>CAWBFI010000001.1:0-781019 GCA_963788075.1 uncultured Actinomycetota bacterium
ATCTCGGCGCGCCGGTGCTGCTGACGGTGAGCGGCAAGTGCCGCACCGCGGGCGAGGTCGCCCGTGTGGTCGAGGTCTGTTTGGCCGAGCTGACTGCCCAGAGCGCCCACACCGCCGCGGTGGTCGCCAACCAGTGCGAACCGGCGGAGCTGGCGGCAGTCGCCGAAGCGCTGCGGACCTTCGCCCAGCGCAGCTACGTATTGCCCGAAGAGCCGCTGCTATCGGCTCCGACGGTGGCCGAACTGGAGAAGGCCGTGAACGGGACCCCTGTCAGCGGTGAAGCGTCGCTGCGGGAGCGCGAGGTCATGTGTGTGCTGGTTGCCGGGATGACCGCTGATCACGTGCTGGAACGACTGCGTGACGGCATGGCGGTCATCACTCCCGGCGACCGCTCGGACGTGGTGCTTGCCGTCGCCAGTGCCCATGCGGCCGAAGGTTTTCCGACACTGTCGTGCATCGTCCTCAACGGCGGCTTCGAGTTGCATCCGTCCATCGCGGCTCTGGTCGCCGGCCTGCGGCTGCGGCTGCCCATCATCGCCACCGCACTGGGCACCTACGAGACGGCCAGCGCGGCCGCCTCGGCCCGCGGTCGCGTCACCGCAATCTCGCAGCGCAAGGTCGACAAGGCGCTGGAACTGATGGACCGCTACGTCGATATCACAGATCTGTTGGGCCAGCTTGCCATTCCGATCCCCACCGTGACCACACCTGCGATGTTTATCCACCGGCTGACGCTGCAGGCTCGTGCGGATCGCAAGCGCATCGTTCTTCCCGAAGGCGACGACGACCGTATCCTCAAGTCAGCCGGCCGCGTGCTTCAGCGCCGCGTCGCCGACCTGACCATCTTGGGCGATGAAGCCCAAATCCACCAGCGTTCAGCAGAACTCGGTGTGGACCTGGGCGAGGCAAAGGTGATCGACCCACGCACCAGCGAAATGCGCTATCAGTTCGCCGACCAGTACGCCGAGTTACGCAAGGCCAAGGGGATCACCGTGGAGCACGCCCGCGAGATCATGGGAGACTTCACGTATTTCGGCACCATGCTCGTCTACAACGGCGCAGTCGACGGTATGGTGTCCGGCGCCGCCCACACCACGGCGCACACCGTTCGGCCGGCATTCGAGATCATCAAGACCCTTCCCGATGTCTCCACCGTTTCCAGCATCTTCTTCATGTGCCTGCCCGACCGGGTGCTGGCATACGGCGATTGCGCGATCATCCCGAATCCGACACCGGAGCAGCTCGCCGATATCGCGATCAGCTCCGCACGCACCGCGGCGCAGTTCGGCATCGAGCCGCGAGTGGCCATGCTGTCCTACTCGACCGGTGATTCCGGCGCTGGGGCGGACGTCGACAAGGTAAGGCTGGCAACGGAATTAGTGCGGCGGCGGGCTCCGCAGCTGTTGGTGGAGGGTCCCATCCAATACGACGCCGCGATAGAACCGTCGGTGGCGGCCACCAAACTGGGCGATTCGCCGGTCGCCGGGCGCGCCACGGTGCTGATCTTCCCCGACCTCAACACCGGCAACAATACGTACAAGGCGGTGCAGCGCAGTGCCGGGGCGATTGCGATCGGCCCGGTGCTCCAGGGGTTGCGCAAGCCGGTGAACGATCTGTCCCGGGGTGCGCTGGTCGAAGACATCGTGAACACGGTTGCCATCACCGCGATCCAGGCACAGGGTGCCCATGACCACTGAAACCCGGACCCGCCTTGTGCTGGTGATCAACTCCGGCTCATCGTCTCTGAAATTCCAGCTGGTCGAGCCTGATTCGGGCGTAGCGCGGGCGTCCGGCCACATCGAGCGGATCGGAGAGGGATCGTCTTCCGTTCCCGACCACGACGCGGCACTGCGTCGCGCGTTCGACACCCTGGCCGAAGACGGTATCGACCTGCGGAACTGTGGGCTCATGGCGGTCGGCCATCGGGTGGTGCACGGCGGCACTGAGTTCTATCGGCCGACAGTGATGAACGACGCGCGGATCGCCGCACTCGAAAAGCTGGCGGAGTTGGCCCCGCTGCACAATCCGCCCGCGCTCAAGGGAATCGAAGTGGCACGCAAGTTGCTGCCCGACATTCCCCACATAGCGGTATTCGACACGGCGTTCTTCCACGACATGCCGCCCGCGGCGGCGACCTACGCCATCGACCGCGCACTGGCGCAGCGGTGGCAGATCCGCCGCTACGGCTTTCATGGCACGTCCCACCGATACGTTAGTGAGCAGGCCGCCACGTTTCTGGTCAGGCCGCGCGGCGGCCTGAAACAGATTGTGCTGCACCTGGGCAACGGCTCCTCCGCCTCGGCGATCGCCGGCACCCGGCCGATCGACACGTCGATGGGCCTGACGCCGCTGGAGGGCCTGGTGATGGGCACCCGCAGCGGTGACATCGATCCCAGCATCGTCAGCTACCTGTGGCACAGGGCGAAGATGGATGTCGACGACGTCGAGGACATGCTGAACGAGCGGTCCGGGATGCTGGGTCTGGCCGGTGAGCGCGACTTCCGGCGACTGCGGGAGATGATGGAAGCCGGCGACGAGGCAGCTCAATTGGCTTACAGCGTATTCATCCACCGGTTGCGCAAGTACGTCGGTGCCTACCTCGCCGTGCTGGGGCACACCGACGTGATCAGCTTCACCGCCGGGATCGGTGAGAACGCGCCGGCGGTGCGTCGCGACGCGGTGGCCGGCCTCGAGGAACTGGGCGTCGTGCTCGACGAGCGCCGCAACCTCAGCGCCGGAAGGGGGCAGATTGCCCGCATTTCCGACGAAGACTCACCGATCACCGTGCTGGTGGTCCCCACGAACGAGGAGCTGGCCATCGCCCGCGACTGCGTGAGCATCCTGTCGGCGTCGTGACGGGGTCATAGGAAGCCCAGGCCGCCGCGGTCCGCCCCGACCGACGGCGTGGGATCGGTCCCGACGGTTCGCGCCAGGAGCTCGTAGTAGACATCGCGAAAATCGGTGCTGTACTTCAGGTCTCCGTTGTCGAGGTTGGTGAGGCTGGGTTCCTCGCCGTAGAAGCCCCCTTTAACGGGTCCGCCTGGCGCACCGGCGACGAACACCGGACCGGCGGTGCCGTGATCGGTGCCCTGGGAGGCGTTCGCGTGCACCCGGCGGCCGAACTCCGAATATGCCATCAACACAACGTTTTTGCCGTACGGGTCGCCGGCCATCTGCTGCAGGAATCGGGTGACGGCCTCGTCGAACGTTTGCAGCAGGCGCTGCTGCGTTGCGCGTTCGTTCGCGTGCGTGTCGAACCCGCCCAATTGGACAATGTATACCCGGGTCGGCACGCGTGCCTTCACCGCGCTGGCCACCACGCTCAGCTGGGCGGCCAGCGAATTGCGTTCCTCGCCCTGCGGTTTGACCGACGCGAAGGCCGCGTCGGTGGTGCGGGCGGCGCGGTAGGCCTTGCATACCGCTGCCATCGCGGGAGTGTCGTTGGGGTCGTCGTCAGCCAGCGCGGTCATGATCGCGTCGAACTTCTCCGCTTCCCCGGGGGCTCCCCCCGGCGAAAGCGCCGCCGCCGTGTGCTTTTCGCCGACGGCCAGCGGCGGCAGGACCGGCCCGATATTGACCGCGCGCAACGGGTCAACGCCGGTGACGTCGAGCCAGCGGCCGATCCAGCCGGAGGAGACTGGCTCGGCCGGCGACGCCGTCTGCCAGATGTCCATGGATCGGAAGTGGCTGTGGTCGGGCCGTGGATACCCCACGCCGCGGACGATGGCCAGCTGCCGCTGGCCCCACAGCTGGGCCAGACCCTTCATCGCCGGGTTGAGACCGAGTTGCTCATCGAGGTGCAAGACATCGCCCGGGGCGTAGGCGAGTTCCGGCCGCGCGTCGTGGTATGCGTTGACCGCGTAGGGAATGAGGGTGTTGATACCGTCGTTGCCGCCGTAGAGCGTGACGATTACCAGGACACCGGCGTTGGGGGGCAGCGGCCGGTCTTGGGCCGCGCGCATCAGGTCGGGCCAACTGACGGCCACCGCCGTCGACAGCAGGCCGGCCGCGCCGACGCCCGCGCTGGCGATCAGGAATCTGCGGCGATTGATCTCGCTCATGACGTCACGTATTCGGGTGTGTTGACGGCGGCCGCTACGAACCGTTCCGGTTGGCGCGCCAGGGGCTGCAGCGCCCTCGCGGTGCGGTCGGACCACGCGCCGACGCCGATCAGATAGCCGACGGCGTCGACGCGGTCTCCCGGCGAGGCGTCTTCGACGGGCGAAAGGTCACCGGCGCGCGCCAACCGGATCGCGGCGTGCAGGCGGGTTCCGGCGCTGGCCGTGGACAGCCATACCTGGCCGCGGGGCCAACCGCCGACGTTCGGCGGGTAGAACGGTCGCTGCCCCAGCGCTCGCAAGGTTGTGTCGGCGAGCTTGCGCTGCGCGGGTTCGTCGATGGGCACCCGCAGCGCCCGCATCACACCGACGAGCCATTCGACCGGGGTGTTCACGACCGCGGCCCGGGCGCCGGTGAACTCGGTATCGGTGAGGATCGCCGCCGTCAGCGACCGCAGGTTGCGTCCGGGGCCGTATGCGGCGAGCAGCCGGTCGAGCGCCTGCGGCGACGGCGGCTCGTCGGAAGCCAATTGCTGCCACAGCCGTCCCGCGACGTACTCGGCCGACTTAGGCTGGGCCAGCACCGCATCACAGAAGCCGGCGGCGTCGAAGTTGCCGGTGACCCCGAACAGCGTCTTGGCAGCGGGGTCATGACGTTGGGGGACCATCGAGGTCGCCCCGTTCGCGCCGATGACCCATCCCGTGAGCGCCCGGGCGCCGTTGCGCACGTCATCCTCGGTGTAGCCGTTGCCGTGGCCCAGGGCGAACAGCTCCATGAATTCGCGGGCGAGGTTTTCGTTGGGGGCCTTGGCGGTGTTGCTCTGCCCGTCCAGCCAGCGCAGCATCGCGGCGTCGGTCAGCATCGCGTAGGCGAGGGTGCGGAAATCCCCCAGCGAAAGGGTGCGCAGCCGCTGGTTCTGCGCCGCCATGCGCGCGGCGGCCCGGACCTTTTGCGCCGAAGTGGCAAAGTGGTTGTGCCACAGCAGGGTTAACTTCTCGTGAATCGGCTGTGCCACGCCGACCATGCGCCGCAGCCACCAGTCGGACAGGACGCGCTGCTGCTCGGACAGCTGCTGGTTGAATTGCTTGCGCGCGGCGGGCGTCGCACCCTTGCCCGGCGGACGCGGTTCGACCAGGGCGGGCATCGAGGTGGCGATCGCGCCGGGGTCCGCGTCGGGGTTCGCGCCCAGCATGGCGTCGACGTAGCTCGGCCAGTCCCGGCTCACAACCGCATCCACCTCGGGCCCGGTCACACCGAACCCGGCACGGCGCAGGACGCGGGCAGTGGCGATCCACTGCGCGGACTGGCCAGGCATGACTTAACTATGCCCGAGTTTCCTTGCGATTTTCTTGCGGCCCTGAGTGCTGGCCTTGTGGATAAACGCAAACCCGGGCAGCGGCTCACGTGCGACTTTTTTGGCGTGAATTCGGGGGAGCCGTTCATCGGCAGCGAGGCGTTGGCGTGTGGGGCGTTGAGCAGGCATCAGCTGCGGACGCATTACCGCGCCGTGTTTCCGAACGTCTACCTGTCCAACCAGGTGCAGCTTTCACTCAAACTGCGCATCTTCGCCGCCTGGCTGTGGTCGAGGCGGACGGCGACCATCGTGGGCGCGGCCGCGGCGGCATTACACGGATCCGAGTGGATCCCCGACAATGTTCCGGTTGAGCTGGCGCACGCCAACTCGCGCCCGCCGCACGGCGTGCTCACGCGGCGCGACGCGCTGCTGGACGGCGAGACGCAGGTCATCGACGGGTGTGCCGTCACAACACCGGAGCGAACCGCCTTCGACGTCGGCCGGCGCGGTGCCATCCGCTCGGCGGTCGTCCGGCTGGACGCGCTCGCAAGGGCAACGGGCTTCAAGGTCGACGAGGTGTTGCGTGTGGCTGAGCGCCATCCCCGCTCGCCCGGGCTGCGGCGACTGGAGACGGCGCTGGGGCTGGTCGACCCGGGCGCGCAGTCGCCCAGGGAGAGCTACCTGCGGCTGCTGCTCATCGACGCGGGCCTCCCCCGGCCGCAGACCCAGGTCCCGGTGCTGGGCGCCGACGGCATCCCGGTCGCCTACCTCGATTTGGGCTGGGAGGACTACCTGGTCGGTGTGGAGTACGACGGTGATCATCACCGGACGGACCGTCGGCAATATGTGAAAGACATCCGGCGGCTCGAGATGCTCGAGCGGATGGGTTGGATCATCGTCCGAGTCGTGGCCGAGGACCGCCCCGCCGCAGTCCTGCGCCGCGTTCGCGCCGCGCTGGACGCGCATTCGGCTGTGCGCTCACGGCTTTGAGTGTGAGCCAAGGGCGGAGCTCGTCGGCGTGTCGCCGCCCTGGGTGCACACCCAACGCAGCAAAAACTAGAACGTGCTAGTGGGCCGCACCTTGTTGGCCATGTCCACCAGCGTGTATCGGTGTCGTTGAGTGGGCGCGACCCGGGCCAGGCTGCGCAGCGACGCCTCGACGCCCAGCCGCAGCCCGTGTTCGGTGAACGGGAAACCGAGGATGTGGTTGGTGCTGGCCTTGTTGTCCGCCAGCCAGTCCATCGCGCCGCCCAGCACCAGGGCCCGGATCTGCAGCACCCGCGGTTCGGTCGGCGGCAGCGCCTCCACGCGGCGGGCCGCGTCGCGGATCTGTTCCTCGGTGATCTCGCTCGTGGACCGGCCGGACATCAAGGTTACCGCACTGGTCAGGCGCGCGGTCGTGAAATGCCTTGAGGCGGAAGGCACCTCGTCCAGTGTGCGCACCGCCCCGATCCGGTCCCCTTCGGCCGAAAGGGATCTGGCCAACCCGAAAGCCGCCGAGATGATGCCGTCGTTGGTCTTCCACACCGTCTCATAGAACTTGTGCTCGTCGGCGTTGCCGGCCAGCTCGGCGGTGGCGGCCAGCGCGAGTTTGGGCGCGAGCTCGCCCGGGAAGGTGTCCAGCACCTCGCAGAAATGCTTTGTGGCGGAGTCATAGTCGCCGGTTAGCAGCTCGGCGACGGCTCGGTACCAGACCAGCCGCCATCGCCAGCCGACCCGCTCGGCCAGGTCGTCGAGCTTGCGGGTGGCCTTGGCCACATCGCCCAGGTCGAGCAGAGCGCGGACTTCCATCAGCGGCAGCTCTATCGACTCGGCAAGCTCGACGCCCTCCGCGTCCAGCGAACCGTGGCGGGCCGCGCGCAACGAGTCCAACGTCTGCACGGGCTGCGACAGCACCGTCGCCTGCAACACCGGAGCCGCGACATCGGCCGGATCGACCAGCGGCACCGGCAGGGCGGTCACGATCTCCCGGGCGGTCAGGCGCTCCGAATGGACCTGGCCGTCGAGGTAGACGTCGGTGTGCGCGACCAGCAGGTCCACCCCGAAGGTCGAGCGGCTGGGGCTGAAGATCGTCGACAGTCCGGGTCGCGGCACCCCGGTGTCCTTGGCGACCACCTCCCGCAAGACGCCCATCAATTGGCCGGACATCTCCTCGGCGGTGGAAAACCGGCGCCGCGGGTCGGGGTCGATGGCGCGGCGGAGCAACCGGCCGTACGAGTCGTATTTGGTCAGCACCGGGTCGTCCTCAGGCAGGCCGTCCACGTACCGACCATTGCGGGTGCGCAGGTTCAGCGTGAGCGCCGCCAGCGTGCGTCCGACCGTGTAGATGTCGGTGGCTATCGTCGGGCCCGTCCGCACGATCTCCGGCGCCTGGAAGCCGGGTGTTCCGTAGAGGTAGCCGAACGAGTTGATCCGCGACACCGCGCCCAGGTCGATCAGCTCGAGTTGCTCCTCGGTGAGCATGATGTTCTCCGGCTTCAGGTCGTTGTAGACCAAGCCGATGGAGTGCAAATAGCTCAGCGCGGGAAGGATTTCCAGCAGGTAGGCGATGGCCTCGGCCACCGGCAGCTTCTCATCTTTGGGGCCCCGCTTGAGTGACTGCCCGCCGATGTACTCCATCACGATGTAGCCGACCGGGTCGCCGTGCCGATCCGTGTGCTCGACGAAGTTGAAGATCTGCACGATCTGCGGGTGGACAACCTCGGCGAGGAACTGGCGTTCGGCCATCGCGATCGCCTGGGCCTCGGCGTCGCCGGAGTGCACCAGGCCTTTGAGCACCACCGGACGGTCGTTGACGTTGTGGTCGACGGCCAGGTAGACCCAGCCCAATCCGCCGTGCGCGATGCAGCCCTTGACCTCGTACTGGCCGGCGACCGTGTCTCCGGGATTCAGCTGGGGCAGAAACGAATAGGGACTGCCGCAGAATGGGCACCAGCCCTCCTTCGACCCTTCGGTGCCCTTGCCGTGCTCGCCGGACCGGCCGACGGGTTTTCCGCAGTTCCAGCAGAAGCGCTTGGACTCCGGCACCACCGGATTGGTCATCAGGGCCTCGAGGGGATCGATATCCCGCACCCGGGGAATCTCGACCAGTCCACCGCCGAGCTGCCTGACGGGCGGGAGCACCCGCGTGGCCGCCGTCATCCGGTCCTGCGCGTCGGTTTCTATGCCGCCACTGGAGATGAGCGGCAAGTCGTCGTCATCGTCATCGAAGTCGGGGCGAAACAGCGCCTGGGTAGCCTGTGGCCGCGCCTCCGAGAGCGGGCCCGATTGCACGTCCGCCGGCTGAGTGCCCGGGGCCAGGTCTTCAGTATCTTTAGCGTCTTGCGCGTCTTGCGCGTCTTGCGCGTCTTGCGCGTCTTGCGCGCCTTCAGCGTCTTGCGCGGCGCCCGTGTCCATTTGCTCGGCCATCAGTCCACATACCTCGGCGCGGGCGGGACGGGTGCGGGGCCCAAAACCGTCAACCACTTGCGGTACAACGTGTTCCACGTGCCGTCCCTGCGGATGCGTTCGAGCGTGCCGTTGACGAACCTGACCAGTCCGGTGTTGTTCAGGTTGATCCCGATGCCGTAGGGCTGGGTGGCCATGTTCGGTCCGACGATGTGCAAGTACGGGTCTTCCTCGACCAGGCCGGCGAGAATGGAGTCGTCGGTGCTCACGGCGTCGATCTCCCGCTGCTGCATGGCCACCAGGCAGTCAGCCCAGCTCACCACCGAGACGATGATCGGTGGCGGGTCGATTTGCTGGATCCGGTGCAGCGACGTGGTGCCCCTGGCCACGCACACGCGCTTGCCGGACAGGTCGCCCACCTTGGCGATCGGTGAGTCGCGCGGGGCGAGGATGCGCTGGTTGACGTCGAGATAGACGGTGGAGAAGTTCACCAGCTTGCGCCGCTCGCAGGTGATCGTCATGGTCTTGACGACGACGTCGACTTCCGATTTCTGCAGGGCGGTGACGCGCTCGTCGGACGACAGGATCCGGTACTCGACATGCGACGGGGCGCCGAAGATGTCGCGCGCGATCTCGCCGGCGATGTCCACGTCGAAGCCGGTGATTTCGCCGGTGATGGGGTCGCGGAAGCTGAACAGGTTGCTGCCGATGTCGAGCCCGACGATCAGCCTGCCGCGGGCGCGGATGTCGGCGACCGCGGCTTCGGCCTCGGCCTTGGTGGGGAAGGGCCGCAGGCTGGCGGTCGCATCGCAGCCCTGACCGGGGTTGTCGGGCGGCAGCGGAGGCTCCGGTGGCAACTCTTGCATGCCGACCGGCGTGGGCGGCGGCAGTGTCGGCGCGGTGGCCACCGTCAGCGATTCCGGGTGGCTGCAACCGGCCAACACGATCGCCGTGGCGAGCACCCCGAGAGAGGAGCCCGCTCTCTGAATCCTCGGCATCCTGGGCCGGCGGGTCAGCCTCGCCATCAGCGATACTCCTTCAGCCGGGGCCACAGGCCCAGCGCGACCGCGATGGCGGCACCGAGGCTGAGCACCACGCCGCCGACCTGGGCGCCTCGGAGCCCGTTGCGCGCATTGAGGATGTCGTTGCGAAGTTGGGTGCGGCTCTGGTCCATGGCCTTGCCCAACTCGTCTTCGAGCTTGTCGAACGCCGGGGTGGAGTCGTCCTCACCGCTGCCCAGAGCGACCTGGGTGGCGGCTCGGTAGTTGCCCACCGAGATGTAGGAGTTGATCCGGTCGTTGGCCTGGCGCCAGCGCAGCAGCAGTTGATCGGCGCCCTGCAGGTCGGGCTTGTCGACGGCGTCGGGGCGGGACATGTACTCGTCGAGCTGCTGGTGCATGTAGTCGATGCGCTGGTAAAACGACTGTTTGCGGATCTCTTCGTCGCCGCGCCGGATGAGCGCCAGCGTTTCGTCGGCTCGCGCTTGCTGGGCAGTGATGGCGACGTTGGTAACGGTCCGAAGCGACTCCGCGGCGGTGTTTTTGGCGCTACGACTGGCCGCCGTGGAGATTGTTAGTGCAGTTCCGACCCAGACCACCATGACGAGAATACCGAGCGCCCCGACCACCAGACCCGGGTTGATCCGGCGCCGGGTGCGCCGGGCCAGCCAGCGATGAGCGAAGACGCCGAAGGCCACCGTGGTGGCGACGACGAGGATCACCGGAGCCGGGAAGTGAGTAGACGCGGTGGTTTCGGAGTCCACCCGCTCCGACGTCGCCTGATACAACTGCGCCGCGTCGGGCAGGATCGTCGACTGCATCAGCCCCGATGCCTCCGACAGGTACGACGACCCGACCGGGTTGCCCTCCCGGTTGTTGGTTCGCGCTATTTCGATCAGCCCGGTATATACGGCCAGTTCGGCGTTGATTCGGCCCAGCAATTGCACCAGCGGTTCGTCCGTCAGGCCGCTCGACGCTCTGGTCACCGCTACCGCCGCGTCGGTGATGGCCTGCTCGTAGCGCTGCCGGACGGGGCGCGGCTCGGCCTGGGCGATGAACGCCGTCGCCGCGGCGGCGTCGGCCACCGACAGCGTGGTGTAGAGCCGTCCGGCGGCGAACGACAGCGGCTCGGTGTGGTTGACCACCGTCGTCAGCACCTGTTGGCGGTGGTTGATGGTCGTCGAGGTGGCGAAGGCGCTGGAGACGCCGAGGGCCGCCAGCACGATCCCGATGGTCAAGATGCGGCCCGGCGTCGTCGAGATGAACCACCAGCGGGGATGCGCCGGCTCGGCCGGCGACCGCGAACCCTTCGGCTCGGTCGACGGGTGCGCCAGCTCAACCGTCACGTCTGATCAGCCCTCATCGTTTCGCAACCCGGATAAGCGAATTCTAAGAGAATGTTTCGGCGGATGGAGGGAGGCCAGCTGTTGCGGGTTGAGTGGTCGGTGGTTGTCGGTGGTTTGCTGTAAGAACAGGGGCATGAATCTGGCTGCGTGGGCTGAGCGCAACGGCGTTGCGCGGGTTACTGCGTACCGCTGGTTTCGTGCCGGTCTGTTGCCGGTCCCGGCCCGGAAAGTGGGTCGGCTGATTCTGGTGGACGACCCGTGTGTTCCCGCAGGGCCACGCTCACGAACTGCGGTGTATGCGCGGGTATCGTCGGCTGATCAGAAGGCGGATCTGGATCGTCAGGTGGCGCGGGTAACCGCGTGGGCCACTACCCAGCAGATCCCGATCGATAAGGTCGTGACCGAGGTCGGTTCGGCGTTGAATGGGCATCGCCGCAAGTTCCTTGCCCTGCTGCGCGACCCGTCGGTGACGCGGATCGTGGTCGAGCATCGGGACCGGTTCTGCCGCTTCGGCTCTGAGTACGTACAGGCCGCGCTCGCCGCACACGGCCGAGAGTTGCGCACACGGCCGAGAGTTGGTTGTGGTCGACTCGTCCGAGGTTGACGACGACCTGGTGCGGGACATGACCGAGATCCTGACCTCGATGTGTGCTCGCCTGTACGGCAAACGTGCCGCTCAGACGCGGGCCCGACGAGCCATCACCGCTGCCGCTGGCGACGATTGCGAGGCAGCGTGACGGCGACGTTCGAGATCCCTGAGGGCTGGTGTGTTCAGGCGTACCGGTTCACCCTCGACCCAACCGAGGAGCAAGCCACCAACTTGGCGAGGCATTTCGGTGCCCGCCGTAAGGCCTTTAACTGGACCGTCGCCACCCTGAAAGCCGATATCGACGCGTGGCACGCCACCGGGATCGAGACCGCGAAACCATCCCTTCGGGTGCTACGGAAACGCTGGAACACCGTCAAAAACGGCATCTGCGTCAACGCGGAGACCGGTGCAGTGTGGTGGCCCGAATGCTCGAAAGAGGCCTACGCCGACGGCATCGCAGGTGCGGTCGACGCCTACTGGAACTGGCAGCAATCCCGCGCCGGCAAACGCGCTGGCAAACGAGTCGGGTTCCCGCGCTTCAAACGCAAAGGCCGCGACGCTGACCGGGTGTGTTTCACCACCGGCGCTTTGCGGGTCGAACCCGACCGGCGTCACCTTACACTGCCGGTGATCGGCACTGTCCGCACACACGAGAACACCCGTCGCATCGAACGCCTCATTCCTGCCGGCCGAGCGCGGCCGAGCGCGGGTGCTCGCGATCTCAGTGCGCCGCAACGGCACTCGATTGGACGCGAGCGTGCGGGTGCTTGTCCAACGTCCCCAGCAACCCAGTGTCGCGCACCCCGGTTCACCGGTTGGTGTCGATGTCGGGGTGCGGCGTTTGGCAACGGTGGCCACCGCTGACGGTGTCGTGATCAAACGAATCGCCAACACCCGCGACCGCTCGACTCCGCGTTGCGGGAGCTACGCCACGTGTGTCGGGCTCGGTCGCGCTGCACGAAAGGCTCGCGGCAGTACCGGGAGCGCACCACACAGATTTCCCGGCTGCATCGCCGGGTCGACGATGTCCGCACCCATCACCTGCATGTCCTGACAACACGGTTGGCTCAAACCCACGGCCGGATCGTTGTCGAGGGGCTGGACGCGGCGGGGATGTTGCGGCAAAAGGGCCTCTCGGGTGCCCGCGCCAGACGGCGCGGACTCTCGGATACCGCCCTGGGCACACCGCGACGCCACCTGTCCTACAAGACGGGCTGGTACGGGTCGGGACTCGTGGTCGCTGACCGCTGGTTCCCGTCATCGAAAACGTGCCACGTCTGCGGGCATGTGCAGGACATCGAGTGGGACGAACATTGCAATGCGACGCCTGTTCGGTCACCCACCAGCGTGATGACAACGCCGCTATCAACCTCGTACGCTACGAGGAAACACCTAGCGTCGTCGGCCCAGTCGGGGCCGCCGTCAAGCGTGGAGCCGACCGTAAGACCGGACCTCGTCCGGCTGGTGGCTGCGAAGCGCGGAAGGGACGCAGCCACACAGCTGCCGAACAACCCCGAGACGGGGTGCGAGTCGCGTGACCGCTAAAGACCACTCACTCGCAACGGAGGCCGACCCGATTGACCCGGGGCTTCGAAGGTTCAGGGCCTGCATATCCTGAATTCGTGCACGGCGACGGTGACGGATGGGTGATATCCGACGGCGGCGGCCACTACTGGGGCCGATACGGCGCTGCCGGCCTGCTGTTGCGCGCCCCTCGGCACGACGGCACCCCCGCGGTGCTCCTCCAGCATCGGGCCGTGTGGAGCCATCAGGGCGGCACCTGGGGCCTCCCGGGCGGTGCCCGGGACAGCCACGAGACCCCGGAGGAGACCGCGGTCCGCGAGGCGCACGAGGAGGCCGGGCTGCTGGCCGAGCTGCTCGTCGTCCGGGCCGCGGTCCTCACCGCCGAGGTGGCCGGGATCGGCGGTATTCGCTGGACGTACACCACCGTCGTCGCCGACGCGGCCGAGTTGCTGCCCACCGTGCCCAACCGGGAGAGCGCCGAGATGCGCTGGGTCGCCGAGAGCGAAGTGGACGACCTGCCGCTGCATCCCGGATTCGCGGCCAGCTGGCGCCGACTGCGCACGCGCCCGGAGTTGTTGCCGCTGGACCACGGCGACGAACGGCGGCATCACCTGCCGCGGACGATCGAGGTCGAGGCCGGCGTATTCGTGTGGTGCATGCCGGGCGGTCCACTTCAGGCGGATGAGGCGCCGTCGCAGCTGAGCCGGCGGATCAGCTCGCTGCTGCGAGCGCCGACCTGAGCTGCTGCGCCGCGGCCCGGGGGTCGTCGGCCGCGGTGATCGCCCGCACCACCACGATGCGCCGCGCACCGGCATCGAGCACCTCGGGCAGCCGGCGCGCGTCGATGCCGCCGATCGCGAACCACGGTTTCTCGCCACCGAGTGCCGAGACCAATTGAGAGGCGGCGCGCACCAGCTCTAGGCCCGGTGCCCGGCGACCCGGTTTCGTCGGGGTGGGCCAGCAGGGGCCGACGCAGAAGTAGTCGGCGTCGGATTGCCCGGCCGCCGCGACCTGGTCGCGGTCGTGCGTGGACAGCCCGATCAGCGTGTCCGGCCCGACGATCTCCCGCGCCACGGCCAGCGGCAGGTCGCCCTGGCCGAGGTGCAGCACGTCGGCGCCGGCGGCGCGGGCGATGTCGGCGCGGTCGTTGACCGCGAACAGCGCGCCGTGCCGGCGGGCCGCGTCGGCGAGGATCTCGCAGGCGGCCAGCTCGTCGCGCGCCTCGAGCAGGCCGAACCGCCGCTCACCGGCCGATCCCTTGTCGCGCAGCTGGACGATGTCGACCCCACCGGCCAGGGCGGCGTCCACGAATTCGGCCAGGTCGCCGCGCTCGCGGCGCGCATCGGTACACAGGTACAGGCGCGCCGCCGCGAGACGCGTAGCACGTTGATGCACACCGCGACGCTAGCGCGCTAGCGTAGAGGCCGGAGAATCAAGACACGGGAGTCCCGGGCGAGCGGGGCTGAGAGTGGGCACAACCGGCGCGACCGGCCCTGCCCTTACCGTCACACCTGATCCGGGTCATGCCGGCGAAGGGAGGCCAACGGTGCCGACAGACCTAGCCGTCATCGGCGGCGGCGTCATCGGGCTGTCGGTGGCGCGCCGCGCGGCGCGGGCCGGGTGGTCCGTGCGGGTGCACCGCACCGGCGATCCGGGTGCGTCCTGGGTGGCCGGCGGCATGCTGGCGCCACACAGCGAGGGCTGGCCCGGTGAAGAGCGGTTGTTGCGGCTGGGGTGCGAGTCCCTGCGGCTGTGGCGCGAGGGCGGCTTTCTGGACGGGCTGCCCCCGGAGGTGGTCACCGCCCGCGAGTCGCTGGTGGTGGCCGTCGACCGGGCCGACGTCGCGGACCTGCGCACCGTTGCGGATTGGTTGTCCGGGCAAGGGCACGAGGTGGTCTGGGAGTCGGCCGCCCGCGACGTCGAACCGTTGCTGGCACAAGGCATCCGGCACGGCTTCCGGGCGCCCACGGAACTCGCGGTGGACAATCGCGCGGTGCTCGAGGCGCTGAGCGTGGAGTGCGAACGTCTGGGAGTCCGCTGGGCGGGGGCGGTGCACGACCTGTCTCGAGTGGATGCCGACGCGGTGGTGATAGCCAACGGCGTTGACGCACCCGCGCTATGGCCCGGCCTGCCGGTGCGTCCGGTCAAGGGCGAGGTGCTGCGGCTGCGCTGGCGGAAGGGGTGTATGCCATTGCTGCAGAGGGTAATTCGGGCCCGCGTGCACGGGCGCCAGGTGTACCTGGTCCCGCGCGCGGACGGGGTGGTCGTTGGGGCCACCCAGTACGAGCACGGACGCGACACGGCCCCGGTCGTATCGGGAGTGCGTGACCTGCTTGACGACGCCTGCGCGATCCTGCCGGCGCTGGGGGAGTACGAGTTGGCCGAGTGCGCCGCGGGGTTGCGGCCGATGACACCCGATAATCTGCCACTCGTGCACCGCTTGGACGCCCGGACCCTGGTCGCCGCCGGCCATGGCCGATCGGGATTTCTGCTGGCGCCCTGGACCGCCGAACAGATCGTGTCCGAACTCGCCCCGGTCGGAGCCCGCCCATGATTGTCGTGGTGAACGAACAGCAGGTCGAGGTCGACGAGCACACCACCGTCGCCGGGTTGCTGGAGTCGCTGGGCTTCCCGGACCGCGGCATCGCGGTGGCGATCGATTTCGCGGTGTTCCCGCGTTCAGACTGGGCCACAAAACTTTCCGAACTTTCCGAACCTTCCGAATCTTCGGAGCCGGTCCGACTAGAGGTGGTGACGGCGGTGCAGGGTGGTTGACCATAAATTGACGATCGGCGACCGCAGCTTCGCCTCGCGGCTCATCATGGGTACCGGCGGAGCGACCAACTTGGCGGTACTCGAAGAGGCGCTGATCGCGTCGGGCACCGAGCTGACCACCGTCGCGATGCGCCGGGTCGACGCCGAGGGCGGGACCGGATTGCTGGACCTGCTCAACCGGCTCGGCATCACGCCGCTGCCCAATACCGCGGGGTGCCGCAGCGCGGCCGAGGCCGTGCTCACCGCGCAGCTGGCCCGCGAGGCGCTCAACACCAACTGGGTCAAGCTCGAGGTCATCGCCGACGAACGCACTCTGCTGCCCGATGCGGTCGAATTGGTCAGGGCGGCAGAGCAATTGGTCGACGACGGGTTTGTCGTCCTGCCCTACACCAACGACGATCCCGTGGTGGCGCGGCGGCTGGAGGACACCGGCTGCGCGGCGGTGATGCCGCTGGGCTCGCCGATCGGTACCGGCCTCGGCATCACCAACCCGCACAACATCGAGATGATCGTCGCCGGGGCCGGCGTTCCGGTGGTGCTCGACGCCGGGGTCGGTACCGCCAGCGACGCCGCGCTGGCGATGGAGTTGGGTTGCGACGCGGTGCTGTTGGCCAGCGCGGTGACCAGGGCCGCCGACCCGCCGGCCATGGCAGCCGCGATGGCCGCCGCCGTCACCGCCGGCTATCTGGCGCGGCGGGCCGGCCGGATACCGAAACGGTTCTGGGCAAAGGCTTCCAGCCCTGATCGATGAAACGTCATCCGCACCTGGTCGCCGAACGGCTGGACCTCCAGCTGGTTGACGTCACCTTTTCCGGCGTGCGGTCGGCACCGCGCTGCGTCGTCGCGCCGCGGACGCCGATCTGGGCCGGCACGCGGCCGCGACCCTCGAACGACTCGCCGCCGAGGCGGCGGCGGGATGCGAAGTCGTCCGCGCCGCCGCGGCCAGCCGGGAGCATCACGCGTGGTCGACTACCCCGTGGACCACGAGACCCGGTGTGCCGCTACCGGGTCGGCCAGCCCCGCTGCACCCAAACGCCGCTCGGATGCGCGCGGCTGCCGAACTACTGCTGGCGCGGTGACGGTCAGGTGTTGGTCTGCCACCATTTGTAAAGCGGGCCGATATCGGTGCCGGACGAGCGGAGGTGACCCAGCACGTTTTTGCTGTCGGTCGTCCAGAGTATTACCGCGGCGTTTTGGTAGGTTCCGCACGCCAGCTGCCCGCCGGTCTGCCCGTTTTGCGTCCACGTGCCGGGCGACTGAACGTTGCTTCCGCACGCCGTCTGGGTCATGTCTTTGAGGTTGGAACTGAACGCGGCGGCCAAATCGGTGCCGTTGCCGAAGAGCATGTAGACGGCCGCCGCAGGTCCGTTGGGGTCAGGGTTTTGCGCGCAATCGAACTCGGCCAGTTCCTTGGTGCCGCTGATGTCTGCCGATTTGCAATTGTTGGGTCCGTAGCCTTTCGCCAGCGATCCGGCGAGTGTGTTGATATCCGATGAGCTGCCGGTGTTCGGGTCGGCGGTCGCCGGAGCGGTGCCCGCGAAGGCGAAACCGCCGATTAGTGCTGCGGCCGACGCGGCTCGCAGCGCCCTGCTGAGATGAGACATCCTACGACTCCTATGGTTGTCGGACCTGAATACGGTCGCCCTGACGTCAGGAGTGTATTTGCGCCGTTCGCGCAAAACAGTGTTGTTGCCTAAATGGGGTTTACGCCAATCACGTCGGGGCAATAAGCTCGGCAATAAATTGGGCACATGAGCGCTCGGCGGTGACCGAACTCGTTGCGGCTCAACCGTAAACCTCAGCCGTTGGTCAGCCACCACTTGTAGAGCGAAGGGACGTCACTGTTGGATGCGCGGATAAAGCTCATCACATTCTTGGCGTCCGTGGTCCACATGATCTGGGCGACACCGCCTTGCTGCTGAACGGTGGCGCACGCGACCTGCCCTGCGGCAGTTCCTTGTTGTGACCAGGAAGCGGGCGACTGAGAGTCCCCGCAATTGGTCAGGTTGATGCCGTCTTGGTGAATGCTGCGTTTGAACGTGCTAGCCAGAGCGTCGCCGCTGGGGAACAGGAAATACTGCGCTCCGGCCGGTCCGTTAGGGTCCGGGTTTTGGTTGCAAGCGATCTGGGCCAGCACATCGCTCGACGCCGGCTGGGGCGCGCAGTTGCTGAGGCTGTAGCCCTTGGACAGAGCACCGGCCAGGGTGTTGACGTCCGATGAGCTGGGATCGGCGGTCGACGTGGCGGTTCCGGTGACGGCGAAACCGCCCAGGAGCGCTGACGCCGACGCGGCTGCCAGCGTGGTGGTGAAGCGAGACATCGTTGACTCCTTAGGTTCTTGGTCAACCGTGAGGTCAGCCGTTGCTGCGCCACCATTGGTAGAGCGCGTTGACGTCGGTGTTGGACGCGCGGATGTGGCTCAACACATTCTTACTGTCGGTGGTCCAGGTGATTACCGCGGCGTTCTTGTAGGTTCCGCACGCGACCTGTCCCGCCGTCTGACCGGAACTGCCCTGGTGCCATGTGCCCGGTGATTGACCGCTGTCCCCGCAAGCGGCGAGGGACACGCCGCTGATGCCGGAGGTGAACGCGGCGGCCAATTCGCTGCTGTTGTTGAAGAGTTGATAGACGCCGGCGGCCGGCCCGCTGGAGTCCGGGTTTTGCCCGCAATCCAGCTCGGCCAGTATCGGACCGCTCAATTGAGCCGGTTGGCAGTTGTTGAGGCCGTAGCCTTTCGACAGCGAGCCGGCCAGCGTGTTGATATCCGCCGTGCTGCCGGTTCCCGGGTCTGCGCTCGCCACGGCGGTGCCACCGCCCGCCGATTGGATTGCGGCACCGCCCACGAGCGCCGCGGCGCCCGCCGCCCGCAGCGCGCTTTTGAGAAGGGACATCACGAACTCCTTAAAGTTGTTGCGGCTCAACCCTGAAGGTCAGCCGTTTGCACGCCACCACTGGTAGAGCGCCGGGACGTCGTTGTTGGATCCGCGGATGTAGCTCAATATGTTCTTGGCGTCAGTGGTCCAGATGATCTCGGCGGCGTTCTGGTACGTCCCGCATGCCACCGATCCCGAGTTGCTGTTGGAGTTGCCCTGGTGCCAAGTGGTGGGTGACTGGCCCGCGTCCCCGCAAGCCGTCAGCACGTCGTCTTTGATGCTGGCTTTGAAGGAGCCGGCCAGGTTGTCGCCGTTGTTGAAGAGGATGTACTTCGCTTGAACGGGGCCGCTGGGGTCGGGGCTTTGGCCGCAAGTGAGTGCGGCCAGTTCGCCGGTCGTGAGGTTCTGCGCGGTGCAGTTGTTGAGGCCGTAGCCCTTCGAAAGCGAACCGGCGAGCGTATTGATGTCCGACGAGCTCCCGGTGGTATTCGGGTCCGCGATCGCCGTGGGGGCACCGGCGAAGGCGATACCGCCCGTGAGCACAGTGGCCGTCGCGGCTCGCAGCGCGTTGCTGAGATGAGGCATCGTTGACTCCTTACTTTGCGTTGCTCACCGGAAACGGTGGTTCTGCTAAAAGGGATCGTAGGGCTATGTCCTGGCGATGCAACACATTCCGCTGGAAATTGTCTGTCTGGGCATCATTCCCACGGGAACTGCGAATTGTTGCTGCGGTACGCCGGGATGATGGCAAGAGCCGCGAAGCGGGTTGATTACCAATGATTTTGAGTAGATACCCAGCCGCCCAGGCAAGGCAACGATCATGGGAATGGCGAGCGCGGACGGGCCGAAAATACGGGGTTCGCGCCTGTACTGCCGTCGCGGCGCCGCTCCGGTATGGTAAGCACCGCCTCAGGTCAGCTAACTCCTCTCGACTGGAGAACCCATGACACAGCCGCCCCCACCGCCCGGTTACCCTCCGCAGCAGCCCGTCGGGGAAGCGCCGAAAAATTATCTGGTGTGGTCCATTTTGACGACGTTGTTCTGCTGCCTCATCCCCGGGATTGTCGCGATCGTCTTTTCCGCGCAGGTCAACGGGTTGTGGGCGCAAGGGCGTTACGCCGAGGCCCAGAAGATGTCAGGCCGTGCCAAGACGTGGGTGATCATCGCGGCCGTTCTTGGCATTATCGTTATAGCCATCAACCTGATCGCGTACGCGTCAGGTGCCTACAACACTCCGGACACGAATGCGGCGATGCTTTCCTCGAGTTTGTAACCGCGGGTCGCGCTCGTGGTAACGCGCCAACGGTCGGTGCCGTTTGCTCTTGGCGCGCCGCTCCTGGTGGCCGCGTCCACGACACTGGTGTGCGCCGCCACCTGGGTGAGTGATCCGACCACCCCGGGCGGCCCGCTGCCGGTATGCCCAACCAAGGCTCTGTTGGGCATCGACTGCCCGGGGTGTGGCAGCGCGCGGATGCTGTATTCGCTCATGCACGGCAACCTGATCGCGGCGGCGAGGTTCAACGCGCTGGGCCTGGTGGCGCTGGTGCTGCTGGTGTGGGCGTACGGAGCGTGGACCTACGGCCGCCTGACGGGCCGGCGGATCAGGGGGTGGCAACACCAGCGGTGGGCGGCGATGGTGACGCTGGTGTTGGTGGCGGGCTGGTTTGTGGTGCGCAACATCCCGTTGGCGCCATTTAACGCGCTGTATGTCTGATCGAAGGACTGTCTCGGCGGTGCTCGCCGCGGTCGCCGTGACCGCGCTTCTGACCGGCTGCTCACATAGGTCGGTCGGCTCGCAGCGGCCGACCGGCAACCCCGCCGCGGCCGAGTTCGCCAGTGCGGTACACAACAAGGTCACGACCGACGCGATGATGGTGCACCTGGCGAAACTCCAGGACATTGCCAACGCCAACAACGGCACTCGCGCGGTGGGCACCCCCGGCTATGAAGCCAGCGTCGACTATGTGGTTAATACGTTGCGCAACAGCGACTTTGACGTCCAGACGCCCGAATTCTCGGCGCGGGTTTCGCACGCCGACAAGCCGGCGGTGACCGTCGCCGGCAAGACCGTGGAGGCCCGCCCGCTTGACTTCACTATCGGAACGTCGCCCGACGGGGTGAGCGGTCCGCTGGTGGCCGCGCCCCCCGGGGAAGGCTCCGGCTGTAACGCCTCCGACTTTGACGCGCTGCCGGTGCGAGGCGCGGTGGTGCTGGTGGATCGCGGCACCTGCCCGTTCGCCCAGAAGGAGGATGCCGCGGCGCAGCGCGGTGCGGTCGCGATGATCGTCGCCGACAACGTCGACGAGCAGCAGATGGGCGGCACCCTCGGGGCCAACACCGAAGTGAAGATCCCGGTGGTGAGCGTGACCAAATCCATCGGAGTGCAGCTGCGCGCCCAGCCGGGGCCGACCACCATCAAGCTCAACGCGAGCGTCCAGAGTTTCAAGGCGCGCAACGTGATCGCGCAGACCAAGACCGGCTCGCCGACCGACGTGGTAATGGCAGGAGCGCACCTGGATAGCGTGCCCGCGGGGCCGGGTATCAACGACAACGGGTCGGGGGTGGCGGCGGTGCTGGAAACCGCTGTCCAGCTTGGTAATTCGCCGTCGGTGCATAACGCCGTGCGGTTCGGGTTCTGGGGCGCGGAGGAACTCGGACTCATCGGGTCGCGCAACTATGTGGAGTCGCTTGACCTCGACGCGCTCAAAGACATTGCGCTATACCTTAACTTCGACATGCTTGCGTCGCCGAACCCCGGTTACTTCACCTATGACGGTGACCAATCGCTGCCGGCGGACGCCCGCGGCCAGCCGGTGGTACCGGAGGGCTCGGCCGGAATCGAGCGCACGCTGGTCGCCTACCTGAAGTCGGCCGGCAAGACCGCACAGGACACCTCGTTCGACGGTCGTTCGGACTACGACGGGTTCACCCTCGCCGGCGTCCCGGCGGGCGGGCTGTTCTCCGGTGCCGAGGCCAAGAAGTCCGCCGAACAGGCCAAGCTGTGGGGCGGGGCCGCCGACCAGCCGTTCGATCCCAACTATCACCAGAAGACCGACACCCTCGACCACATCGACCGCACCTCGCTGGGCATCAACGGCGGCGGTGTCGCCTACGCGGTGGCGTTTTACGCGCAGGACATCGGCGGCCGAAATGGGGTCCCGGCCATGGCGGACCGCACGCGCCACGTGCTCGCTAAGCCATGATCGGGGCAGTGATCCGTCGGCTGGGTTCGGCGTTGGTGCTGATCGGGCTG
This sequence comes from uncultured Actinomycetota bacterium, assembly GCA_963788075.1. GTDB lineage: Bacteria > Actinomycetota > Actinomycetes > Mycobacteriales > Mycobacteriaceae > Mycobacterium. Next base: position 22,099 of record CAWBFI010000001.1, read on the forward strand.
GTGGCCGGGTGCTCGGCGCCGCGCCCGGCGCCCGCGGCGACGGCGCCGGATCTGGGTCGGGCATTGGCCGGAAAGGTCAACGCGGACCGCATGTTCACCCACCTGCGCGCGTTGCAGGATGTCGCCAACGCCAACCACGGGAACCGGGCGGAGGGCACGTCGGGCTATGATGCCAGCGTCGAGTATGTGGCGAAAGTCTTGCGGGGCAAGGGCTTTAAGGTATCGACGCCGGAGTTCGACCGGCTATACAACGTGTCGCCGGGTAAGCCGGCGCTGACGGTGGCCGGCCAAACTTATCAGGTCGACCAGGCGTCGCTACTGGTCCGGACACCGCCCGGCGGCCTGACCGGACAGCCGACCCGGCCGACGCAGCCGTCGGGCTGTGCGCCCGGCGATTACCCGGCCCTGATGCCGAAGGGCGCGATCGCCGTCGTCGACGACTCGCGTTGCTCGGTGGTCGACAAACAGAACATCGCCGTGGCCAGGGGCGCGGCGGCGCTGATCGTGGTCAGCGCACCCCGCGGCGGGGGAGCTCCGCCCACATTGTTCAGCCCCGGTTACTTCAAGCAACTGACCGTGCCGGTGGCGGTCGTGGGTGATTACGGCGGGAGGGCGCTCGCCAGCGCTACCGCACCGATACGCCTGGTGCTGGACGCCGAGAACGCCAAGATCACCTCGCGAAACGTGATGGCGCAGACGGAAACCGGCTCGCCGAACGAGGTGATCATGGTCGGCGCGCATCTCGACAGCCCCCGCGGCGGTCCGGGCATCAACGACAACGGCACCGGCGTGGCCGCCGTGCTGGAAACGGCGCTACAACTGGGCCCGTTGGCTCCGGTGAACAATGCGGTGCGGTTCGTGTTCTGGGGGGCCGACGAGGACGAGCCCAACGGCGCCATGGATTACGTCTTCGGCCTGGATCGCGACCACCTCAACGACATCGCGATGTACCTGGACTTCACGGTGCTGGGTTCGCTGAACGCCGGATTCTTCACCGACGACGGCGACCAGTCCGGCCCGCCGTCCCCCGGGATCGCATTCGGAGACGTGCCCGACGGTTCGGCCGGCATCGAGCGCACCCTGGCCGGCTATCTGTACCTTGCCGGGAAGCGGCACGCCGATATGCCGTTTACCACCAGGAGCGACTACCATCCCTTCATGGTCGCGGGGGTGCCCGTCGGCGGTGTGACCGCCGGTGCTTCGCAGGTGAAAACGACGGTGCAGGCGCGACTTTGGGGCGGCCAGGCGGGTATCCCGTTCGACCCGAACTACCAGAGCCCCCGGGATACGGTCGACAACGTCAACAGGGAAGCCCTGGGCGTCATGGGTTCTGCCGCGGCGTTCGCGGTGGGCACCTATGCGGAGTCGGTCGGGGGCGTCAACGGCGTCCCGCCCCACGACAAGCGGCACCGCACGCGGATGCCGTAACGGCGGACTGGGGTCACCTGCCGGGCCGATCATGCGGCGAGGGCAGGGCACGCTGCCGGAATCTGGCAACATCGATCCAGAATCGGCGTACGCTCATGGAACCTTCATATTTTTCCGATGCAGCGATGTGTCGATGGCCCGTCGGGAGGCCAGCGATGTCGTATGTGGTGGCAGTACCGGAGTCGTGGCTTCGGCGGCCTCGGATCTGGCGGGCATCGGCTCGGGGCTGAGTGCCGCGAATATGGCGGCGGGGCACCGTCGTTTGCAACCCGACTAACGGCGGCAACGCCGGCAATGGCGGCAACGTCGGTAATGGCACCGTCAGCGCCACCGTCGCGGCGGCCGCCGCCGGCGGCGGAGGTGGTAGCGGCCGGGCCACCGCCAACCTAAGCGACGGCATCGGCGAGAGCGGCGGCGGTGCCGGCGGGCTTGCCACCAGCGGTGTTGGCATTGCAGAAGCCGGTGGCGGCGGTGGCGGCTTCGCTCTACCGTGGGCGCCACCGGTGGCAAGGGCGGCAACGGAGGCACCTAGCACCCACTAGCAGCGGCGGCGGTCGAGGGGCCGCCGCCGACGACCCCAATCCCCGCGACGACGATGAACCACCCCTCTTTTGGGGCGCGGGCCTGAAGCGGCCGTAAACCGGCCATTTGCACGACGAATACCGTCCAGCCCGTTTAAGTTTCGCCATGAGCAACGTCTACCGACCGGTCGGAAACCGCGGCTTTCATTTGTGCTGTCAGCGTTAGCCAAGCGATCTAGAATGAGATCCCTTTGATGCTGCCGTGCAGCCGGGTCGGGATGAGGTTCGTCATGAATAGATGCGGGCGCGGTCGACGTGTGCGGGCGGCCATCGCCTGCGCGGGTGCGGTACTCATGGTGGCGGGGTGTAGCAGCACCGTCGTCGAGGGGCGCGCTCTGTCGATGCTCAACGATCCGTTCCGGGTAGGCGGACTGCCGGCGACCAACGGTCCCAGTGGGCCCCGTCCGAACGCACCGGCTCCGACCGGAACGGTGGTCAATACCGACAACGGGCCGATCGACAAGTTGTCGTTGCTGTCGGTCAACGACATTCAGGAGTACTGGCAGTCGGTCTATAGCCAATCGCTGAAGGGAACTTTCCTTCCGGTCGGCAAGCTGGTGTCCTACGACTCCGATAACCCCAACAGCCCGATCGTTTGCCGCAACGAAACCTACAAGCTCGTCAACGCGTTTTTCACCGCGCGCTGCAACCTGATCGCCTGGGATCGCGGGGTGTTCATTCCCGTCGCGCAGCGCTATTTCGGCGACATGTCAGTCACCGGCGTGCTGGCACACGAATTCGGGCACGCCCTGCAGCAGATGGCGAAACTGGTGACCAGAACCGACCCGACCATCGTTCGTGAGCAGCAGGCCGACTGCTTCGCGGGGGTCTATCTGTTTTGGGTGGCCGACGGTAAGTCGCCGCGTTTCACGCTGAGCACCGCCGATGGGCTCGACCACGTGTTGGCCGGAATCATCATCACCCGCGACCCGGTTATGGACGCCGACACCCGGAACGACGACGAACACGGGTCGGCCCTGGATCGGATCAGCGCCTTCCAGATGGGCTTCCTCAACGGCGCCTCGGCGTGCGCGGCGATCAACAAGCAGGAAATCCAGCAGCGCCGCGGCGACCTGCCGATCACCCTGCAGGCCGACCCCAATCGGGACCCGGAGACCGGCGGGGTCCCCATCAACGAAGACACCCTCTCGACGCTGATGGAGCTCTTGGGAAAGATCTTCTCTCCCAAGAATCCGCCGACGTTGTCGTACCAGCCGGCCGGTTGCGCGGACGCCAAGGCCAGCCCCCCGGCGTCCTACTGCCCGGCCACCAACACCATCGTGGTCGACCTGCCGGCACTGGCAGCCATGGGTAAGGCCGCTGACGAGAGCGAACGCACCCTGCCGCAAGGTGACGACACCGCCCTGTCGGTCGTGATGTCGCGCTACGCGTTGGCGGTGCAGCACGACCGGGGCCTGCCGATGCAGAGCCCGTGGACCGCGCTGCGGACCGCGTGCCTGACCGGTGTCGTGCACCGAAAGATGGCCGAACCCATCGAGCTGCCGTCCCAGAAGGACCTGCTGCTGACCGCCGGTGACCTCGACGAAGCGGTTTCCGGACTGCTCACCAACCACATGGTCGCCAGCGACGCCGACGGTACCAGCGTGCCGGCCGGCTTCACCCGGATCGCCGCATTCCGCGGCGGCGTGGCCGGCAACATGGATGCGTGCTACTCGCGCTATCCCGGATAGGGTGAGCTCCGTTTGTGCTATCGCCCGTGATAGCGCAAATGGAAATCGCCTAATGGTCGCAACCTCGCGAGTCGCCAATGCCGGCTCGGCTCAACCGATCTCAGCGACCTTTGGCCTCAGCTCCTCGCAGAACCGGCGGATGAAGCCGACGGGGTCGGGGTTTCCCGGCAGCGGGCCGACATTGACCAACTCGACACCCAGCTCGGCGTAGCGTTCCACCGCCTTCAGGAATGCGCGGGTGTCCTCGAACGGGTCTAGCACGAAAAGGCCGCCGGCCGTCTTGCGAATTTCGCCGGGATCCCGGCCGAACGTGTCGCAGTGGCGGTTCAGCACGTCGATCTTGTGCTTCAGCTCGTCGACGTCGGTCGCCATGCTGTTCCAGATGTCGGCGTACTGCGCGACCAGCCTCAGCGTCTTCTTCTCGCCGTCGCCGCCGATCAAGATCGGGGGTCGCCGAATCGGTTGCGGCTCACAGATTGTCTCGGCGAGCTGATAGTGCTTGCCGTTGTACGGCCCGTCTTCGCCGCTCCACATCTGCCGGCAGATTTGCAGTGTCTCCTCGACCATCTCGAAGCGTTCGCTCAGCGGGGGATACGGAATGCCCAGCGCCAAGTGTTCGCGGTCGTACCAAGCCGCACCAAGTCCCAACATCGACCGGCCCTGCGACAGCACGTCGAGCGTGGTGACGGCTTTGGCCAGCACGCCGGGGTAGCGGTAGGTGACCCCGGTGACCAGCAACGTCAGGTCGATCGTCGTCGTCTGCGCGGCCAGGAACCCCAGCGACGTATAGCCCTCCAGGAACGGATCCTTGGCGCGCCCAAGGTTTTCCATCTGAAAGAAATGGTCGGCCAAGGTGAACATCGTCGCGCCGCCCCGCTCGGCGGCCTTGGCCGCATCGGCCAGTGTGGGGCCCAGCGATGCCGGGTCACCGGGCAGGAAGTCGATGAAGTGTATTCCCAATTCCACCGCGGTCATTGTCCTTTCGTGTATCTATTGCTCGGTTGGCCACTCGAGCAGGCGCAGCGCGGCATCGACCGCGAGCGCCGGCACGTCGAGGATCTTCGAGCGCAGATCGTGTCGCGCGCCGGGGATTTCGACGACTTCGGTCGGCGCGGAGATCATGGCCGCGGCGGCGCGCACCTCGCCCGGCGTGCCGAAGGGGTCCGACGTCCCGTGGGCGAACACGGTGGGCACCGCGACGTCGGGTAGGTGCTCGGTGCGCGGGCGCTCCGGCTTGCCAGGCGGGTGGACCGGGTAGGAGAACAGCGTCAGCACGTCCACCTTGATCGCGGCAGGCTCCTTGGCGGCCAACACCATCGATGTCTGGCGGCCGCCGTAGGAATGCCCGCCGGCGATCAGCGGACCATCGACAAGGCCGCGGCACACGGCGATCGCCTCGGCGATGCCGGCTCGGTCGGTGGCGGCCGACCCGGACGGCGGGCCGGTCGGCCGGCGCCTGCGGTAGGGCAGGTTGTAGCGCACCGCGAGAAACCCCCGTCGCGCCCACTCGTCGCAAAGCTGTTGCAGCAGGGTCGATTCCCGGCTGCCGCCGGCGCCGTGGGTAAGCGCCACGACACCGCAGGGAGCTCCGTCGGGTTCGTGCGAAACACCCGCAATCCGGTCGAGATTCATGACAGGCGAAACAAAGGGGAGACGGGGCCATGGCCACGACCCAGCGGATATGCGGCGCGCAGACACTCCGTGACCCAACGCTTTCCGAAGCTCACCGCATCGGTCACGGCGTATCCCTGTGCGAGCGCGCAGGCGATCGCGGTCGCGAGCGTGTCACCGCCGCCGTGGTCGTTGCCGGTGGGCAAGCGCTGGGAGTCGAACTCGTGGAAGTCGGCGCCGTCATAGAGCAGGTCGCTGCTGCGATCCGACGACCGCAGATGCCCGCCCTTGACCAACGCCCACCGCGGGCCCAGCGCATGCAGCGCCTTGGCCGCCGCGCGCTGCGAGGTCGGGTCGACGACGTCGATGTCGACGAGGAGCCGAACCTCGTCGAGGTTCGGTGTCACCAGCGTGGCAAGCGGAAACAGTTGATCGCGAAGCGAATCCAGGGCATCTCGGGCGAGCAGGGGGTCCCCGTGCATGGACGCGCACACCGGATCCACGACGAGCGGAACGGTCAACCCAAGCCGGCGCCAAGTGGCGGCCACCGCGTCGATGATGGCGGACGACGCCAGCATCCCGGTCTTGGCGGCCTGGATACCGATGTCGGTGACCACGGCCTCGATCTGACCCGCGACCACGTCGCCGGGCACCTCGTGAAGGCTCTTGACCCCCAACGTGTTCTGCACGGTCACCGCGGTGACCGCAACGCAGGCGTGCACACCGAGCAGCGCCATCGTTCGCATATCGGCCTGAATGCCGGCGCCGCCGCCCGAGTCCGATCCGGCGATGGTCAGTACGCGCACCGGCGTGGTGCCCGGCGGCGGCACAGGCAGAACCGGATGCGGGTGGCTCACTGCGTGATCGGCAGATACACCCGGTTGCCGTGCTCGGCGAACTCGGCCGACTTCTCCGCCATGCCCTGCTGCAACGCCGCCTCGATCGCTTCCTCACTGTCGAGCCCGTGTGCGGCCGCGTAGTCGCGCACATCTTGGGTGATGCGCATCGAGCAGAACTTCGGTCCACACATCGAGCAGAAGTGCGCGGTCTTGGCCGGTTCGGCCGGCAGCGTCTCGTCGTGGAATTCCCGCGCGGTGTCGGGATCCAGCGACAAGGCGAACTGGTCGTTCCACCGGAACTCGAACCGCGCCGTGCTCAACGCGTCGTCGCGCTCCTGCGCGCGGGGATGACCCTTGGCCAGGTCCGCGGAATGCGCGGCGATCTTGTAGGCGATCACTCCGTCCTTGACGTCCTTGCGGTCCGGCAACCCGAGGTGTTCCTTCGGGGTCACGTAGCACAGCATCGCGGTGCCGGCCTGGGCGATGATGGCCGCGCCGATCGCCGACGTGATGTGGTCGTAGGCCGGCGCGATGTCGGTCGCCAGCGGACCCAGCGTGTAGAACGGGGCCTCCTCGCACAGTTCCTCTTCCAGCCGCACGTTCTCGACGATCTTGTGCATCGGGATGTGCCCCGGTCCCTCGATCATCACCTGTGCGCCATGGGCTTTCGCGATCTTTGTGAGCTCGCCCAGGGTGCGCAGTTCGGCGAATTGCGCGGCGTCGTTGGCGTCGGCGATCGAGCCGGGCCGCAGCCCGTCGCCAAGCGAGAACGTCACGTCGTAGCGCGCGAAGATGTCGCACAGTTCCTCGAAGTTGGTGTACAGGAACGACTCCCGGTGATGGGCCAGGCACCAGGCCGCCATGATCGATCCGCCGCGGCTGACGATGCCGGTAACCCGCTTGGCGGTCAGCGGCACATACCGCAGCAGCACGCCGGCGTGCACGGTCATGTAGTCCACGCCCTGCTCGCACTGCTCGATCACGGTGTCGCGGTAGATCTCCCAGGTCAGCTCGGTCGGATCGCCCTTGACCTTTTCCAGCGCCTGATAGATCGGCACCGTGCCGACGGGTACCGGCGAGTTGCGCAGGATCCACTCGCGGGTTTCGTGGATGTTCTTGCCGGTGGACAAATCCATGATGGTGTCGGCACCCCAGCGGGTGGCCCACACCATCTTGTCGACCTCCTCGGCGATCGACGACGTCACCGCCGAGTTCCCGATGTTCGCGTTGACCTTGACCGCGAACGCCTTGCCGATGATCATCGGCTCGCTCTCGGGGTGGTTGTGGTTGGCCGGGATCACCGCACGCCCGCGCGCCACCTCGTCGCGCACCAGCTCGGCGGGCATGCCCTCGCGGACGGCGATGAACGCCATCTCGGCCGTGATCTCGCCGGCGCGGGCCCGCTGCAGCTGAGTACCGCGGTCGCGGACCACCCCCGGCCGCGGCGCCAGCCCGGCCGCCAAATCGATCGCAGCGTCCGGATCGGTGTAGGGCCCCGAGGTGTCGTAGAGGTCGAAGTGATCCCCGGTCGACAGGTTCACCCGCCGGAAGGGGACGCGGAGAGGAGGGGTCCCGCCGGGTCCTTCGATTTCGCGGTAAGCCTTGCTGCTGCCGGCGATGGGGCCGGTGGTCACGGACGGTGCGTTTGTTGACAAGGTATCGGTCATTTTCATCTCCCTACGCCGGCATTATCCGGTCAGGTTCGTACGGTCGACGGCCCCGAGCCGTCCTCTCAGCACACTTGGCGTGCGCTCCCGCGTTTTGGGTGGATGGTCAACAAGCGACGTTACCCCTTCCGGACAGATCGGTAGCGGCGGGTTCGCGCCGAATGGAAAGATGTAAACGTGCAACAGCCCATGGCCGCGTCCGAGGCCGCCAGGACCTACTTGAACGTGGGCAGCTTCCGCTTCTGGTTCGTCGGTCAACGCTGGGAATGGTCCGACGAGGTGGCCAGGATGCACGGCTACGAGCCGGGAACCGTGGCACCGACGACGAAGCTGCTGCTGTCGCACAAGCACCCCGACGACCGCGCGCACGTCCAGGAGTTGCTCGACTACGCCCTGCAGTCGGAGGAGTCGTTTTCCAGTCGCCACCGGTTCATCGACACCGCGGGCAATGTGCATGATGCGATCGTCGTGGCCGACCGCATGCTGGACGACGCCGGCGCGGTGTTGGGCACCGCGGGTTATTACATCGACCTCACCGACACCTTCGACGAGACCCGACAGGAAGTGCTCGACGAGGCCCTGCCGGACCTGTTCGAGAATCGCGCGGCGATCGAGCAGGCCAAGGGCGTGCTGATGTACGTCTACCGGGTCAGCGCCGACCAGGCGTTCCGCGTCCTGCAGTGGCGGTCGCAAGAGACCAACGTGAAGCTGCGCGCGCTGGCGAAGCAGTTGCTGGCCGACGTTGCGACGCTGGCAGCGCCGGCGGCTGCCGTCCAGAGTCAGTTCGACCATGTGTTGCTGACGGTGCACGAACGGATCCCCGCCGAGCCCCCGGGGTAAAGGATAGGTTCGAAACGTTCTTTGCTGGGCATGCTGCTTATTCGGACACGGCAGTTCGTCGAGCGAAGGGATCGGGATTGTTCGAGGCGGTGATGGACATGGGGTCATTGGTCGTCGACCAGGAGGCCGGTGAGCATGCCGTACTCGTGCGCGTCGAAGGTGATATTGACTCCAGCACGGTCGACGAGCTCGTCGCTCACCTGACCGCCGGCCTGCAGCTGGCCGCGAAGCATCCGGCCCGGCCGTTGATCGTCGATCTGCAACCGGTGACCTTCTTCGGCAGCGCTGCCCTGAACGCGGTGCTCGACTGCCACAACAAAGGGAAGCAAGCCGGTACGCCGGTCCGTCTGGTGGCCGACCATGACCACGTGCTCAGACCGATTCAGGTGACGGAGCTGGACCGCATCCTCGAGGTCTATCCGACGCGCTCGGGCGCGCTGCAACGCGACCAACCGCCCGACAAACGGCGATGAACCCGCTGCCGGCCGACTTGGCGGCCGCGGTTGCGCTTGGTGGCGAGATGGGTCACCGGTTCGCCGAGTTCGACTGGGCCGCCCACCCGTTGGGCCCCCCGGATCGGTGGCCGGCCGAGTTCCGCGCTGCGGTGGTGACGGCGCTGACGTCGCGGTTCCCGATCGTGCTGTGGCTCGGGACGCAGGACCTGTTCCTGGTTTACAACGACGCCTACATCTCGGCGCTGGCCGACAAGCACCCGTCCGCGCTGGGTCGGCCCGGCCGGGAAGTGTGGTGGGACATCTGGGAAGCGATCAGCCCGATGCTGGCAGGCGTCGTCGCGACGGGCCGGGCCACCTGGTCTGACGACCTGCTGCTCCCGATGGTGGTCGAGGGCCGGCTGTTAGACCGGTATTTCACCTTCACCTACGGCCCGATGATCGGCCAAGGCGGGGAAGTCTCCGGGATCTTCTGCGCGGTCACCGAAACGACCGAACGAGTTATCAGTGAACGGCGCCTCCACTTACTCAATTCGGTGGCCGCCGCCGTCGTGGAAACAAGAACAATCGCCGACGCGGTCAACGCGGCCGTTGCGGCGTGCGCAGGACAGCCCGCCGACCTGCCGTTCGTCGCCGTCTACGTCGACGAGTCGAACGACGTCGCGGCGCACCAGGTCACGCTGTGTGGCGCGACGCCGTCGGTGCTGCCGCTATTGCCCCGCACGCTGACCGGGCTGGCCGACTGGGATGCGGCGTCGAGATCCCGGGCCAAGGTTCGGCTCATCGACGGCGTCGCGGCCGCGATCCCGGGCATCGGCGAGGTGTTGGGCAGCAACTGCCCGGAGCAGGCGCTGGTGTTGCCGCTCGGGGAAGCCGCGACGGCCGGGGCGCTGGTGGTCGGCATCAGTCCGCGATGCCCGCTCGACACGCTGTACCGGGGCTTCTGCCAGTTGCTGGCCGACCGGCTGTCGTCGGCTTTCGCGCAAATCGTCTCCTACGAACAGCAGCGGCAGCGAGCCGATGCGCTCGCCGAGCTGGATCGGGCCAAGACGGCGTTTCTGACCAACGTCAGCCACGAATTCCGCACGCCCCTAACGCTTTTGCTCGGCCCGCTCGACGACGCGCTATCCGATGCGCCGCTGGGAAGCATGCTGGCGGACCGGCTGAGCACCGCCGGACGCAACGCGCGGCGCCTGCGGCGCCTGGTCGACTCGCTGCTCGATTTCTCCCGCATCGAAGCCGGTCGGGTGAACGCGAAACTGGTGTGCACCGCCGTCGGCGCGCTCACCGAGCACATCGCGTCCTCGTTCACCGAGCTGTGCCGGCGCGCGGGGTTGGATCTCGTGCTGGACTGCGAGCCGGCGCTCGCCGACATCGATCCGGGCATGTGGGAAACGATCGTCCTCAACCTGCTTTCCAATGCCGTCAAATACACGCTGCGGGGCTCGATTTCGGTCGAGGTGCGAGCCGAATCCACGCATTGCCGGATTTCGTTGCAAGACACCGGGGTTGGGATCGCCGGGGCGGACCTGGAGCGCCTGTTCGAGCGCTTTTACCGGGCCGATAACACGCGCGGGCGCAGCGTGGAGGGCACCGGAATCGGGCTGGCACTCGTGCGCGGGCTTGTCGAGCTGCAGAACGGAACGGTGGAGATCGACAGCGAACTGGATCGCGGAACCACCGTCACCATCCGGCTGCCGCTATCGGTCGCGACTGCGGCGGTCGATCAATCTCCGTCGGCGGTGCCCGACGACAGCAACCCGTACGTGGCCGAGGCGCGTCAGTGGCTGACGCCCGTCTCCGACCGCGGCGCCGTGCCGACCGCATATGACGGCCCCCGGCGGTTGGTGCTGATCGCCGACGACAACGCCGACATGCGCGCGCACCTGGACCAGGTGCTCTCTGCCCACTGGGAAACGGTTTTGGTCGCCGACGGCGAGTCGGCCCTGGCCGCGACCAAGGAGCTGCGCCCGGACGCGATCGTGACGGACGTCATGATGCCCGGCCTCGACGGCTTCGACTTGGTCGCGGCGATCCGTGCCGATCCGGCGCTGGCGGCCACGCCCGTCCTCATGCTGTCGGCGCGGGCCGGCGCGGAGGCCATCGACGAAGGCTTCGCGGGTGGGGCCGACGATTACCTGCCGAAGCCGTTCCGCTCGCAGGAGCTGGTCGACCGGGTGGCGGCGCGGTTGTCCGCGGTCGCCCGCGAGCGCGACCGCCAGCGGCATGTGGCGCAGCTCGACCTGGTCGACCTGGACACCGCGCTGCAGGCCACCGACTCCGTCGCCGGAATGCTGGACGCCTTGATCCGCAACCGATACGGTTCGGCCGATGCCGCCGCGGTGGCGATCGGGGTGCTCGACGGGGAGCACCACGTCCGGTTCGAATACGCCGGCGACCTTCCCGCGGAAGTGCGGGACCGCTACCACGTTGCCGCCCTCGATTCGCCGTTGATCGGCGCCGACGTCATCAGCAGCGGCGAGCCGATGGTCGTCACCGACACATTCGACCTGCCCGCGCGCTATCAGCACGCCGTGCGCGACACCGCAGCCAGCGTCCGCGCCTGCATCGCTCATCCCTTGCGGGACCACACGGGCCGCGTCATCGGCGCAATGTTGTTGCTCTGGCCCACGCCCCGTCAGTTCGACGCCGCGGAACTCGATGCTTTCGGCCGGATGGCCGAGCTGACCCAGTCGGCCCTGGACCGGGTCCTCGTCATGGCGCGCGAACACCGGATCGCCGTCGACTTTCAAGAGCACCTCCTCGACCTGGATCGCGGCTCGACCGCCGCGGTCGTGGCGGCCGTCTACCAGCCGGCCGGCGAAGCGATGCGCGTCGGCGGCGACTGGTATTCGGTCACCCCCCTCGACAGCGCCCGCCGGATCGGGATATCGGTCGGCGACGTCGTCGGGCACGGCCTGCCCGCCGCAATCGTGATGAGCAGGCTGCGCGCCGCCGTTGCCGCCTCGGCACTCACCGCGGGCGAACCGGCCGCGGTGCTGGGCGCATTGGACAGATATGCCGCCAGCGTCTCGGGCGCTCGCTGCGCGACGGTGGCCTACGCCCTCGTTGATGTGGGGGCTCCGGGTGCCCCCGGGGTCGGCACGGGCGGCGCCGCCGTTAGCTACAGCTGCGCCGGGCATCCCTATCCGTTGCTCATACCTTCCGACGGCGATCCCGTATTCCTCGAGTCGGGCCGCCGCCTCCCGGTCGCCGTCCGCGAGGACGCCGAGGCAGACCACTCGGCCGGCGCCACCGCATCGGCCGAGCTGTCGCCGGCAAGCATGATCGTGCTGTACACCGACGGGCTCATCGAGCGGGCGGGCGAGACGCTCGACGACGGATTCGCCCGCCTGAAGGCCGCGGCCGCAGACTGCGCCGCGCTGCCAGTGGAATCGGTCTGTACCGAGTTGCTGAGGCGAATGACGCCGGCGGCGGGTTATCGCGACGACGTCGTTGTCCTCGCGTTGCGTCCGAGCCATGCGACGGAGCGCAGCTTCGCCTCGGTGCTGCCCGCCGCGCCGGCGCAGGTTCCCGTCGCCCGCGGCCAGCTGCGGGGGTGGTTGGACCGCATTGACGTCGACCGGCGCCGCAAGGACGACATCCTGTTGGCAACGTCGGAAGCCGTTACGAACGCGATCGAACACGGCAGCCACAGCGAGCCACGCAAAACCGTGTCCGTCGAGGCCTTCCTGCATGAGGAGACGGTGGCGGTCACCGTCAGCGACACCGGGCGGTGGGTTGGCGATTCGTCGGCCAGCCAGCGCAGCCGGCGACGTGGTCGCGGGCTCACCTTGATCGGTGGGCTGACCGACCGCGTCGACACCGTCCGGAGTCCGCGAGGCACCCGGGTCACGCTGCACTTCGAGCGCGCCGTCGCCGCTACCTGAGGGACGAGCTGAGCGACTACGCCTCTTCCATCGCGTCGCCGAGTTCCTCCAAGATCTTGTTGTGGTGGTTGCTCGCCAGTAGGTGCCCGGCGGCGATGACCAGGGCGACCGGCCAGTCGATCAGTTCGAGTGCCGCCAGGGCGGCCAATCCCCCGAAGTAGGCCAACTGCTCCGGCCGTGGAATCTCCAGCTGCCCCACCACCGGCACGTTCACCGCGAACGTCTCGCCCTCGCGGATTTTCTGTACCGCTTCGCGCTGGGAGGTCCCCCTGCGCGACTTCTTTTCCGCCATCATTTGCCTTTCAGTAACGAAGGGTTTGCCGCCCCGCCGGGTACTGCCGTCAACGTCGACCTATGTCGACGACCGACTCCGTGGCCGATCCGCTGGTTTCGTCGATCGCACTGGTGCTGAGGGTTCCGCTGGTGGAACTCTATGCCCTGCTCTGGCGGGTCGGGGTGGTGGAGATTCGGCAGGCCGATCCGGCGCGTCGCCGTTCGGCGAAGGCGCCTCAAGTTGTGGTGGCGGCGTGTGCGACGTGCCCCAACGTTCCGAAACCCGGTTCAGAACGGCTATCGCGACGGTCGCCCCAGCGGCGGCTCCCAGAGCTTGCCCCCAGCCGACGGGACCCAGCGGTGTGCAGCCGAGCAACTGGCTGACCGCGGGAATGCTGATCAGCGTCCCCATCGCCCCGAGGGAGCCGAGCGCGGTGACCACAACCAGGGGGGCGTGGGAATCGAGCAGGGTTTGACCCAGTTCCGCACCCACCAGCGCGACCAGCGCAACGGTGGACGCCCGTTGCGGGCGCCCCGTGACGCTCGCCATCGCCCATGCCGCCGTCGTCGCCGCGGCGGTGGTGACCCCGCGGATGGCGACGGCGCGCCACAGCGCGGGGTGATCCGGGCCGCGCATTCCGGGGCTGCCCATGTCCGAGGGTCCGCTGGGCTTGCTGACCGCAAGGGCCGCGGCCGGCAGCGCATCGGTCATCATGTTCACCAGCAGCAGTTGTCGGGTGTTCAGCGGCGAAGTCCCGCTGATCGCACTGCCGATCACGGCGAACAGCACCTCGCCCGCATTGCCGCCGAGCAGCACGGACACCGCCGCCTGCACGCGCTGCCAGAGCTGGCGTCCCTCCTCGATCGCCTGGACCAGCGCCTCGATGCGCGCGTCGACCAGCACCACGTCGGCCGCCATGTGCGCCGGGTCGCTGCCCCCGGCGACCACGCCGATGCCGACGGTGGCGGCGCGGATCGCGGCGGCGTCGTTGGAGCCGTCGCCGACCATCGCACACAGCACCCCGGCATTCTCGAGCGTCTGAACCACCTGGACCTTGTTCTCCGGCGTCATCCGGGCGAAAATCACCCGCTCGGCCGCAACGCGCTGTTGGTCTTTGCGCGACAGCGAGTCCCACCCGGAGCCGCTGATCACCTGCTCGGAGCTCACCGACAAGCCCAGCTCCCGGGCGATGGCGAGGGCGGTGATCGGGTGATCGCCGGTGATCAGCTTCACGCCAACCCCTTGCCGGCGCAGGTCGGCGAGAAGGCCGACGGCCTCAGGGCGCGGGGTGTCGGACAAACCGAGGAAGCCCGCCAGTGTCAATCCGTCGCGGGCGAATTCCGCGATGCCGTCGGGGTCGTCTCGGATGGCCTGAGCCTGTTGTGACGTCAGCCGCCGCCGCGCCACCGCGATCACCCGCAACCCGTTGGCGGCGAGTTCGGCAACCGCCTTGTCAGTGTCCGGGTCGACGTCCTCGCAGGCGGCCAACACAACTTCGGGCGCACCCTTGACGGTCAGGTCGCTGTCGGTGACGGAGGCCGAGAACGATCTGCCGGAGCGGAAGGGAAGGTGAGCGTCAGGTTCGCCGGTTGGCGCGGAGCCGTTCAGCGAGCCGACGGCGGCCTCGACGATGGCGCCATCGGTGGCGTGCGCCTGCGGCCCGCCGTTCGACGGCGGCGCCGCGTGGGCGGCGCAGCGCAGCACCTCCTCGGGAGAGCATCCCGGCGCCGGGCGCACCTGCGCCACCCGCAGGCGGTTCTCGCTGAGTGTTCCGGTCTTGTCGAAGCACACGACATCGATGCGGCCCAGCGCTTCCACCGAACGCGGAATGCGGACCAGCGCGCCGAACTTCGTCAGTCGTCGCGCCGAGGCCGATTGCGCCAACGTCGCCACCAGCGGCATCCCTTCGGGGACCGCGGCGACGGCGATGGCGATGCCGCTGGCCACCGCCTGGCGCAAACCCGTGCCGCGCAACAGCCCCAGCCCGCCGACCAGTGCGCCGCCGGTCATGCTGACGGGGAAGGCCCGATTGGTGAGCTGGCTGAGCTGGTGCTGCAGCCCGATGTCCGACGGCAGGTTGCCGGATACCAGCTCGGCGGCCCGACGTTGCTGAGTGTCCGCACCGACCGCGGTCACCAGGGCGACCGCGGTACCGGCCACCACCGTTGTCCCGGCGTACAGCATGCAGCGACGCTCGGCGAGGTCGGTGCCGGGCGTGGCCTCGACCTGCTTCTCGACCGACAGCGACTCACCGGTGAGCGTCGACTCGTCGACCTCGACGTCGACCTCCTCGATGATCCGCGCGTCGGCGGGGACCACCTCGTGAGTGCGAACCTCGATGACATCGCCGGGGCGCAGTTGCGCCGCGACGACATCGGCGTACACCCGCGCGCCGGCCGGACCGGTTCCCACCTTCCTGGCCGGCGGAATCTGCTGGGCGAGTAGGCGGTTCAAGCGGTTCTCGGCGCGCAGCCGCTGGCTGGCCGCGAGGATTGAGTTCCCGGTCAATACCGAAAAGACAAGGATCGCGTCGACGGGCGAACCGAGCACGGCACTGGCCGCCGAGCCGAGCGCCAGCACCGGTGTCAGTGGGTCGGTCAGCTCGGCACGGACGGCCTTGAGCAGCTGCCAGAACGCGGGCGACGTCGTTTCGGCCAGCTGCGCGTCTCGCGGGTCCACCTCCCCGGCCGGCTCGGGGTCGGGCGGTGGCTCGGGCGGTGGCAGAGCCCTGCGGACCTGCTCGACCGACATCGCATGCCATTCGTGGACGGATGCACGGCGCGGCACGTCGGCGCTCATGATCCCGCGTGCCAGCAAATACCCCGAGAGCAGGCCGGCCGCCGCGCCGGTGGTTACCGGCCCTGGTCCCAGGCCGCGGATGCCCGGGATCATCAGCAGCGATCCCATGGCCGTCGCGCCGGCCGATATCCCGACGCCGCGCTGGGTAGCGGTCCTGGCCGCCGGAAGCGCGTGCAAAACCCGCCAGGCGGCCGCCAGGTCAGGGAGCAGGAGATGGGCGCACCAGGGCGGCGGGCCGGCCCCGGGCTGCGGCATCATGCCCAGGGCCACATCGGCGGACGACATCGCTTGTGCGGCAGCAGATGACAGCACTGCCACCGTGCGGCCCGCCGCTTGCAGATCCGCCACCGCGCGGGCGAGCGCACCGTCGAGGGCACCTTCGAGGGCCCGTTCGATGGACCCGTTGGTGCCGTGCAAGGGCCGCAAGTCGTCGAACGCCGGTCTCAACTCGCCGAGCGAATCGACGTCGACCGAGACCAGTTCGGCCCCCGTCCGATGGGCCTCGGCGATCACGGCCGACGCCAATGGGTCGTGGGCGGGGCGGAAAAGCGCCTCGACGCCGGAACCCTCTCTACTGGCCGACATCCCGGGCACCGGGTGCCAGCCCGGCCGGTGGCCGTTCTTCTCCAGCACAAGCTGGGCGCGGTTCCACGCCACCGACAGGTGGTCATCGTCGGCGCCGCGGATGAGCGCGACCCGCAAGCTGTCGGTGCACAGCACCCGCGGGTCGATGACGATCGCGTCGACCCGGTCCAGGCGGCGCAGCGCCTCCGGCCGCAATGCCAGCACCGAGTGCCGATCGGCCAAGCCGCGCCCGAGTTCCGCGGCGAACGCCTCCGGCGTGGTGCGGGTGGCCTTGGGAACGGTGACCAGCACGGCGGTCGCGGCCATGTTCAGGTTGCGGGTGGTGGCACCGACCAGCCCGAAACTGAGCGCCTGGACCAGCGCGAAACGACCCGCGTTGCGTTCCACGGGTCCGGCGCGCGGCGGCCGCGGCGGCGACAACGCATCGGTCTGCGGTTGGTCGGCGTGACGCGCCAGCTCCGGTTCGTGCTGACGCCAGGCACGCGCCTCGGCGCGGCATTCGGCGGCTTTCAGCGAGTGCATCAGCAGACCCACCGACAATGACGCCGGAGCCTGGGTGAACGTTTCCGCGGTCGCCATGGCCAGGGCCAGCACGGTGTCCGTCGCCGGGACCCCGATGCGGTTTTCGAGTAGGCGGCGCAGCCAGGGTTGGTAGTCGACCGCCGCCACGCCCGCCTGAACCCCGATCGGCAGCCGCGGCCAATGCAGCGCCCGGCCCGCCAGCGCGAAGCCCAGCCCGGCAGCGCCGGCGGCGACGGTCACGACCCTGGTCGCCGCCACCACTCCGTCGCCCGGCAGACTCGGCGCGCGCTCCTTGGTATCTTTGGTTGCGCGGCAGCGCTTTTCGGCGGCGTCGACGATCCGGCAGAGATCGCGCAGCGATGTGTCCTGGCCGTTGATGCCGACCACGACCCGCGACAGGGGGTAGTTAAGGCTGGCCGAAGTCACGCCGGGGTGGGCCCGGACCGCGTCGAGCACGACAGTGCCCAGTTCACTTGCTTCGTCCGAGCCGGCGGCGCCCGGGCCGCGCACCTCGATCCAGGCCCGGCTCTTGCCCCGCCAACAGCGGCGGCTGAGTGTTTCGTGCGGCAGGTCGCCGGTGAGCGCCCTGGCGCCTTCCCGCAGCGGAATTGCCGCGATGTCCAAAGCCGTCCCGAAAGCCCGGAGCGGCATCAATCGTGGCAGTGACGTGACGATGCTCAAGGGCGGCTCAGACGGTTCGTTTAGTTGGTGCTACGTAATTCGGCGGCACCGGCCCGACGCCCGGTCGCCTTCTTGGCCGCCGGTTTGCTGGAGGCCTTCTGCGCCACGGCCTTCTTCGGCGCCGGGTCGGACGGCACCGGCGTCAGGTTCGCCTTTGCCCCCGAGTCGGACCCGCGTTGCATCCTGTGCAACAGCAACGCGCCACCGCCCACGGCGAGCAGCACCGGCCAATCGACCAGGCCGGCCACGCCAAGCGCACCCATCGTCAACGCGGCCGCCGGCGTCGAGTGACTGCCGCTGCTGACTCCGCGCTTGATGCCCTCCGCGGCTCCCGTCACGCCGCCGACGATCCCGTTGACGGCGGCCCCACCCACGGCACCCGCGGCGGCCGTGGTTGCGTCCGCGGCGCGGCCCACCATTTTGCCCACGTTGCGTACTGCCCCGCCGACGACACCCATGTTGACTCCTTGGTATCTCATCGCTCTCACTGGGAACGGCGTCACCGAGGTGTATACCCGTTGAACACCAAGTTAACAGCAACAACGAAATTTCTTCTCTAGCATCTATCAGCGAAAGCCTGCCACGTTACAAACGCGCGTACAACGAGTAAATCCGGATTGCGACCTAAACCGCACTCACGTCGACCAGCACCGGCGCGTGATCGCTGGGCGCCTTCCCCTTGCGTTCCTCCCGGACGATCTGCGCGTCGGTCACACGGCTCGCCAACGCCGGTGAGGCGAGTATGAAATCGATGCGCATGCCTTGTCTCTTCGGAAACCGCAGCTGGGTGTAGTCCCAATAGGTGTAGACGCCGGGACCCGGTGTAAACGGCCTCACCACGTCCGTGAATTTCGCGTCGACGATCGCGTCGAACGCGCGGCGCTCCGGCTCGGAGACGTGCGTGGCACCGGCGTAGAAATCGGTGCTCCAGACGTCTTCGTCCCTCGGGGCGATGTTCCAGTCGCCGACAAGTGCGATCTGGGCCGTGGGATCGTCGCGCAGCCAGCCCGCCGCCGTATCACGCAGCGCGGCAAGCCAATCCAGTTTGTAGAAGTAGTGAGGATCGCCCACCGCGCGTCCGTTGGGCACATAGAGGCTCCACACCCGGATGCCGCCGCAGGTGGCGCCCAGTGCGCGGGCTTCGGCCGTTGCGGCCACCTCCGGCTTGCTGCTCCAGAGGGGCTGGCCGTCGAAGCCGATCTGCACATCGTCGAGACCAACGCGGGAGGCGATCGCCACGCCGTTCCACTGATTGAAACCGACGTGTGCGACCTCGTAGCCGAGCTCGAACAACGGCAGGGTGGGGAACTGGCTGTCGGAACACTTGGTCTCCTGCATGGCCAGCACGTCGACGTCGGCGCGGGCCAGCCAGTCGAGGACGCGATCCAGGCGGGTGCGAATGGAATTTACGTTCCAGGTGGCGAGCCGCAGCGTGCCGTCGGGCATGGCTAGACGGTATCCATCGCTGCGACGTAGCGGCGACGATGGTGCAGCCGGAATCCCAGCGAACTCGCGACGTTGGTCGCGTCGTCGTCGTTACCGCCCTGGAGGTATGCCCGGGTCGCGCCGCGGCGCGCACCCCAGGCCAGCAGCGTTTCGCACAGGGCCGCGGCGGCTTGGTCGTCGTCGGCGCGGACGGCCGACAGGCCCACCCAGTGGGTGCCGTCCGGCGCATCGGTCAGCGCGGCGCGCGCGACCGCCACGCCAGGGTGGGTGCCGAACATCAGCTCGCCGTCGACGACTGCGGTGAGCACCTCGATGGGAATCGCGCGTCCGGACAGCCGCAGCCAGCCGTCGCCGGGGCGAGCCGACAGGGTGACGGACGGGTCGGGATCAGCGACGGGCACGACGCCGACGTCGCGCACCAGGACCCGTTCTATGTCGCCCGTCACGCCGGGCGGCAGCGCCAACAAGCGATCGGGAATGGCCAGCCGCGGTGCCAGACCGCGGCGGCGGTACCAGGCGACAATTGCCGGGATCGTGCTTGGCTGTGCCGAAACATCCAGTGGCACAGCTGAATTGACGGAAGGGCCGGCCCCCCGACCGGCCCGCAGCAGCCAGCCGTCCAGCCAGGCCCGTTCCGCGCCGGGCCAGGCGGCGGCGGCCGCGTGCTCGAGCGCCCGGATCGCCGAGGTGCGCACCGGCGCGTCGGTCAGTATCCGGAGCGCGACGGCGTCGCCGGGCGCGAACTCGATTACCGCGCCGGTTTTCGATCGCACCCGCACCATCGGATCGACCGCCAGCAGGTGACCGACGGCGTCGGTCAGCGGAGGAACCGATCCGGGCGGGCGCCGGTAGCGAACGGTCACTCGCGTGCCCAGATCCGGCCACGAGACCATCACTGACCGAACGGGTCCGGCCCCTCGCCCGGCAGCCACGACAGCCCCGGGACACCCCAGCCGTGCGACTTCACTGCCCGTTTCGCGCTGCGGGCGTGCCGGCCGATGAGACGGTCCAGGTAGAGAAATCCATCTAGGTGTCCGGTTTCGTGCTGCAGCATCCGCGCGAACAGGCCGGTGCCCTCGATGGCGACCGGACTGCCGTCGGCGTCGAGTCCGGTGACCCGTGCCCATTTCGCGCGGCCGGTGGGGAACGACTCACCGGGAACCGACAAGCAACCTTCGTCGTCGTTGTTCGGGTCGGGCATGGTCTCGGGTATTTCCGAGGTCTCCAAGACCGGGTTGATGACGACGCCGCGCCGGCGGTCGGTCAAGTTGCGGTCCTCGGCACAGTCGTAGACGAACAACCGCAGCGCGACCCCGATCTGGTTGGCGGCCAGGCCCACGCCGTGCGCGGCGTCCATGGTGTCGTACATGGTGGCGATCAGGTCGGCCAGATCCGCGGGTAGCGAACCGTCGGCGGCGACGGGCACCGGCGTCGTCGGGCTGTGCAAGATCGGATCTCCGACGATGCGTATGGGTACGACTGCCATGGTCGGCTAGCTTAAGCCCGATGACGATCACCGCCGCGCGGCGGCGGTGTGAGGAATCGGGCAATCGGCTCGAGCCGATGACGATCACCGCCGCGCGGCGGCGGTGTGAGGAATCGGGCAATCGGCTCGAGCCGATGACGATCACCGCCGCGCGGCGGCGGTGTGAGGAATCGGGCAATCGGCTCGAGCCCGGTATGAGGAGGCGCGCAGTCGGCTTGGGCGAAGGCCAACTGGGCAATCGAACCAAGTCGCCGACTCGCGGGTCTGGATTACAGCTTGAGGGTTCGCGGCGTGGTTCAATATTCGCCGAAAGATGCCCCTCTGTAAGTCAAGTCATTCGAACGAACCGAGCATCGCCGGAAGGGTCCAGGGGAAGCGATATGGACAGCGCCATGGCGCGGGCAAATCGATCGGGGGAGCACTCTGAGATCGCCGATGGGCTCACCCGCCGCGAACAAGACATCCTCGCGTTCGAACGTCAATGGTGGAAGTACGCCGGGGTCAAGGAAGACGCGATCAAAGAGCTGTTCTCGATGTCGGCGACACGCTACTACCAGGTCCTCAACGCGCTGGTCGATCGACCCGAAGCGCTGGCCGCCGACCCCATGCTGGTGAAGCGGCTGCGACGGCTGCGCGCCAGCCGGCAGAAGGCGCGGGCGGCACGGCGCCTCGGCTTCGAGGTGACCTGACTCGCTACAGTGGGGCTCGATGAAACAGCGCGTCCCCGACTCCACGGGGCTTCCCCTGCGAGCCATGGTGATGGTGCTGTTGTTCTTGGGTGTCATTTTCCTGCTGCTCGGGTGGCAAGCCCTGAGTTCTTCGGGGAAGTCCGACGACGACTCGGCTTCGCCCGCCTCCGGCGCGACGAGCACGAGCGCGCCGTCGACGCCGTCAAGCGCCAGCCCCGCGGCGAACCAGGTCGAGGTTCGCATCTACAACATCTCCACAAAAGAGGGCATCGCCGGGCGCACCAAGGACCAGCTGACGGCCGCCGGGTTCAACGTCACCAAGGTCGACAACCTGACGGTGCCGGACGTCTCTGCCACCACGGTCTACTACACCGACGCCGACGGCGAGCATGCCACCGCGGACGCGGTGGGCCAGAAGCTGGGAGCACCCGTGCAACCGCGGATCCCCGCACTGAGCAACCAACCGCCGGGCGTCATCGTTTTGGTGACGGGCTGAGTGCTGGGTCGCAAGCTGGGGCACCTCGAAAAAGTCGGCGTGAATTCGCAGCGGCGTTACATCCGCACAACGGCGCCGTCGGTTTAGGCTTCCGCTATGCCTAAGCACCGCAATGTCGCAGCCACCTCCGCCCTGTCGGCGGCCGCTTGTGTCGCGCTGGTAACCGCGTGCTCGTCGCCGCAACACGCGTCGACGGTCCCGGGCACCACGCCTGCGGTGTGGACCGGCTCGCCCGCGCCGTCGGGAACCTCGGGCACCGAGGGCGGCCGGCGGCCCGCGGCGCAGAGCATCATCACGCACCTGAAGGCGCCCGACGGCACTCAGGTAGCGACCGCTACGTTCGATTTCAGCAACGGCTATGCCACCATCACGATCGCGACGACCGCCGGCGGTCAGCTCACGCCCGGCTTCCACGGGGTGCACATCCACAAGACGGGCAAGTGCGAGCCCAACTCTGTCGCCCCGACCGGCGGCGCGCCCGGCGACTTTCTGTCCGCCGGCGGACACTTCCAGTCGCCGGGGCACAACGCCGAGCCCGCCAGCGGTGACCTGACCTCGCTGCAGGTACGTAAGGACGGCAGCGGGACTCTAGTCACCACCACCGACGCCTTTGCCATGGATGACCTGCTGACCGGTGAGAAGACCGCGATCATCATTCACGCCGGGGCGGACAACTTCCAGAACATCCCGCCGGATCGCTACACCCAGGCCAACGGAGCGCCGGGCCCCGACGCCATGACGATGAGCACCGGTGACGCCGGCAAGCGGGTGGCGTGCGGTGTCATCGGCGCCGGCTAGCAGGGCTCGAGCCCGCATCGATTTCGCTCCCTCGCCGCGGCCGACGATCGGTGTGGAGTGGGAGTTCGCGCTTGTCGACGCGCAGACCCGCGACCTGAGCAACGAAGCCACCGCGGTCATTGCCGAGATCGGCGAAAATCCGCGCGTGCACAAGGAATTGCTGCGTAACACCGTCGAAGTCGTCAGCGGCATCTGTGACTACACCGCGCAGGCGATGGAAGACCTGCGCGACACGCTATTGCCGGCCCGTCGGATCGTCCGGGACCGCGGCATGGAGCTGTTCTGCGCGGGCACGCATCCGTTCGCCCGGTGGTCTTCCCAGAAGCTCACCGACGCCCCGCGCTATGCCGAACTGATCAAGCGCACGCAGTGGTGGGGCCGGCAGATGCTGATCTGGGGGGTGCACGTTCACGTCGGGATCTCCTCGGCGAACAAGGTGATGCCGATCATGACGTCGCTGCTGAAGTACTACCCGCACCTGTTGGCGTTGTCGGCGTCGTCGCCGTGGTGGGGCGGCGAAGACACCGGATACGCCAGCAATCGCGCGATGATGTTTCAGCAGCTGCCCACTGCCGGGTTGCCGTTCCACTTCCAGAGCTGGGCGGAGTTCGAAGGCTTCGTCTACGACCAGAAGAAGACCGGCATCATCGACCATATGGATGAAATACGTTGGGATATAAGGCCTTCGCCGCATCTCGGCACCCTCGAGGTGCGGGTCTGCGACGGGGTTTCCAACCTTCGTGAGCTCGGCGCACTGGTCGCGTTGACGCACTGCCTGGTCGTCGACCTCGATCGCCGGCTCGACGACGGTGAGACGCTGCCCACCATGCCGCCGTGGCATGTCCAGGAGAACAAGTGGCGCGCCGCTCGCTACGGCCTGGACGCCGTGATCATCTTGGACGCCGAGAGCAACGAGCGGCTGGTCACGGACGATTTGGTCGACGTGCTGACCCGGCTGGAGCCGGTCGCGAAGTCGTTGCACTGTGCCGACGAGCTTTGCAAGGTGGCCGACATTTGGACCGAGGGCGCGTCCTACCAGCGGCAGCGGCGGGTGGCCGAGGAACACGACGGCGACCTGCGTGCCGTCGTGGACGCGCTGGTGGGCGAGCTGGAGCTTTAGGTTTAGGTCATGGCAGATTTCGAACCCACCGAGCTGGCGATGTTCCCGCTCGAGTCGGCGCTGCTGCCCGACGAAGACCTTCCGTTGCGCATCTTCGAGCCGCGCTATGGCGCTCTGGCACGGCACTGCATCGAGGGTGACGAACCGTTCGGTGTGGTGCTGATCTCTGCCGGCCGCGAGGTCGGTGGCGGCGATTCCCGTTGCGACGTCGGCGTTCTGTCCAGGATCGCCGAACACGCCGATCTCGGCGAGGGCCGATACGTGCTGCGCTGCAAGACGGGTGAGCGGATCCGGGTGTGTGAGTGGCTGCCCGACGATCCGTACCCGCGGGCGATCGCGACGGTCTGGCCGGACGAGCCGGGGGATCCGGTGACGCCCGCGCAGCTGCTCGATCTCGAGGACCGGGCGATGGCCTTGTTCGAGCGGATCGCGGAGGCGAGTGGCGCTTCGCTGCCGGACCCCGACGTGCTGCTGGGTCGGGGCGGAGAAACCGTTGCGGCGCAACGTCTTTACGTGTTGGCGTCCCGCATCCCGATCGGCACGGCCGACCGCTACACGGTGCTGTCGGCGCCGTCGGCCGCCGATCGGCTGACCGCGCTCAGCGAGGCCCTGGCCGCGGTCGCCGACATGGTGGAGTTCCAGCTGTCCGAATAACATTGTCCGACAAGCGGACGCGGAACTTCGCGCAGATCAGCGCGCACAGCCGGGTGCAGGGCAAGCGCCGCCAACTCGAACACCCACCGGCAGGCGGCGAACGGGGGGCAGCCCGTCAGGGCGAAGCGCACCGGTGGCCGCGCTTCGTCCAGGACAAAGCCGGTCGGCACGGTCGACGATCGCGAGGGTCGCGGCACATCGCCCGCAGCAGCGCCGACCACGTTTAATAGGGGTTCGCGCCGAGGTGATGGCGGCGCATCGATATAGGGCGATCCTTCCATATAAAAGGTGGATCCTAGATCGACTCAAGCCGCGTTCGGGGACGGCGCGCTCGACGCCAAGCGCGCCGGCCCGAGCCGGTCGGGAACGGGCTCAGCGGTGACGGCGTGGTTCCTGATGGCGAGGCCGCCGACGACGGCGCCGACGAAAAACAGCAGCGCGCTGACCTGCAGCAGCCGGGTGAAGCTGACATCGGTCATCCTGTTGGCAGTGATCAGTCCCACGCAGGCGACGGCGATCAGCGCAGAAGTCCGCCCCGTTGCGTTCTGGATCGCGGCCGCGATTCCGCTGTGCGCGGACTTGACCGCGGACAGATTGACCGCGGTCATCGGCGTGACGGCAAGGACCATGCCGACGGCCAGCAGGATCCTGCCCGGCAGAACGTCTGTGAAGACGTGGAATCCGTGCCCGCTCGGGCGGATGAGCAGCAGCCCCAACGCGGCGAGCGCCGGACCCGTCATTAGGAAAATCCGGGGTCCGATGCGCGCGGCCATGGCGCCGACGCTGCGGGCGAACAGCAACGACATGATGGGGCTGGGCAAGGTAATCAGGCCCGCGGCGGTGGCCGAGTATCCGGCGACCTCTATGAGGTACAGAGCGATGGCCAGCGAGCCCATTGTGATGCCGCCGTAGACGAACACGGTGACCAGATTGGCTCCGGCGAAATTGCGGGTGGTGAGCAGGCTTAGGGGCACCATCGGGTGGCGCGCGCGGCGCTCCCATGCCACGAACGCCAGCAATGCCGCGACCCCCACCACCAACGCCACCCTGACCAGGGAGTCGTCCCATCCCCGCCGACCCTGTTCGATCAGTGCGTACACCGTGGCGGCCAGTCCGACCGCCGACAGTGCGGCGCCCGCGACGTCGACGCGGACGCGTTCGGAGGGCCGGGGCATGCGGGGCAACCAAAACGTCAACGCAAAACCGATGGCCACCGGGACCGCCGACAAGACGTAGATCCAGCGCCAGCTCAGGAAGTCCACGGCCAGTCCCCCCAACAGCGGGCCCACCGCGAAGGCGGTGCCGGTCCAAGCCGTCCAGGACCCGATCGCGGCAGACCGGTCCGTGCGGTCGAACGACGAGTTGATCAGAGCGAGCGAGCCGGGCACCAGAAACGCGCCGCCCAATCCCTGGACGAGGCGCCCGGCGATCAGCGCCGACGGGGAGCCGGCGGTGGCCGCCAGCGCCGAGCCCGCCCCAAACGCCACCAGCCCGAAGCGCATTACCGGTATGCGGCCCAAAAGATCGGAGATGGCACCGCCCGGCAGAACCATGGCCGCGACCGCGAGCAGATAGCCGTCAACGACCCATTGCTGCGAGCACATGCCCCCGCCAATGTCACGCTCTGTGGCCGGCAGGGCCAGATTCACGACGGTGCCATCGAGGAAGACGACCATCGACACCATGATGGCCACCACCATCACTCGCCTCGTCGGCGCGACGTCTCGCAGTTTCAGGAGTGATCCCGCGCTGCCGGGAGGCGTCTGTGCCGTGATCATCGCGGCAGCTCGTTATTCATGGGCTCTTCTCCGGTTCGCGGGATCCATTCGGGGCACGGGTTTTAATAGCCAACCTGGTTACAGTCAGTCGTAAAGGCCGCGGCGATCGCGAACGCGTGATGACGGCACCAGATCGCCACGAGATCGTCACGAGCGAACGGGTCGCACGGTTCATCGATCACCCCAAGGCGGTCGCGTCGCGCTCGGCCAGCGACTTCAAGGTGAGAAGTTGTTTTCGCATCATCACCAGGTCAGCCACCGCGAGAAGACGAGCGAGAAGCCTTGGCCCGCCGAACAATACGCGCACGTGAAGCCGTGAGCCGGGCCCCTCGGGCCGGACCGCGTAGGTGGCGGCCGCCCCCTTGGCCAGCAACGTGATCTGCTCCCCGGCGACGAAGGACTGCAGCGCGAACACCGTCATAAACCGCTGTCCGGCTTGCAGGTGAACCAGTTCGGGGTCGCGGGATCGAGGACTTCGCCGGCCGAGGTTGTCGAGCATGTCGTAGCTATACGGCGCCACCCGGAGCTGGCACAGCCAGGAGAATAGGATCGGCGCCGGCGCGCCGACGTCGATCGCGCGGTCCGCCCGCACAGCCGCGCGTGGGCACAGCGCGTCGCAGGGCAGGGATGCCTTTCGTTCCGACGCCCGCGCTGCCCACCTCAGACCGAGCGTCAACCGACGGCCGCTCGTCGGGCGCCGCGCTGCATCAGCGGCCCGCCCGTCGCCAGCACCATCTCCTCGAAATCCGAACGCATGATCGGCCAGCCGATCACGTACTCGGGCGAGGAATACGGACCCAGGCGAAATCTCAGTATGTGGCGGTGGATCCAGTAGACGAGGCTTCCCAGTGCGCCCGGTTCATCGCCCAGCGCCTCGCGGAACAATTGTTCGGCAGTGCGGAAGTCGCCGGGGAGGATTGGAGCTTCGAAGACATCCGCGTAATCGGCTTCGGTCTCGCCGGTGTGTGCCCGCTCCGCAAGCGCTGTCGCCGCGACGCGTTTCAGCGTCCATCGCACCGCGACACGGTGGCCGCCGGTCCCGACGACGAGCGCGCGATAGAGCTTGCCGTGGATGCCCGGGAAGTCCGCCCACGTGAGCGCCCGCAGCCGTGTACGTGAGTCTTCGTCGCTTGCGTCCAGCTCGAAGACCCACCGGTAGACGGCGAACGGGTGGCGGCCTTTCAACGCGAGGCGCTCGGGTGCGCGCGCTTCGTCGAGGACGAAACCGGTCGGCACGGTCGAGGGGTCGTGCGGGTCGCGGCACATCACGCGCAGCAGCGCCGACCACGTTTCTGCGCGGTCCGCGTCGATGGTTATGGCATGCTCGTCGATATAGGGCAATCGTTCCATATAGAAGGAATCTACTAGATCATGGCACCACCGCGGAAGCACGAAACCGATGTGATCCTCGACGCCGCCCGAGCACTGGTGCTCGAGGGCGGACCTCGCGCGGCGAGCGTCGCGGCGATCGCGCAGGCAAGCGGGGCGCCCGCCGGCACGCTGTATCACCGCTTCGGCAATCGCGACGGCATCCTGGCCGCGGCATGGCTGCGCGCGCTGGAACGCTTCCAGGCACGGGCTTTGGCGGCAGGCGCCGATGCGGGTACGCCGACGGAAACCGCTGTCGCCGTGGCGGTTTCGGCTATCAGCTTCGCGAGGGAAGTCCCGGAGGACGCCCGGCTCTTGTTGACGATCCGGCCGGGGGACCTGCTCGACGGCGAGCCCGATGCGGCATTCCAGCAGACGATTGCCGCGATGAACGCGCCGCTGAACGAGCGGGTTGTCACGCTGGCCCGGCAGCTCTACGGAAGCGGCGGCCGGCGAGCCGTCGACGCCGTCGCTCGTGCGGTTGCGGACCTGCCCTACGCCGTCGTCCGGCGCCACGCCCACGACGAGCCGATGCCGTCCTGGCTGGAAGCCGACGTCGCCGCCTCGGCGCGGGCGGTGCTAGAGAGCCACCTAAAGGGACCTGGCGAACGCACGTAAGGAATCCACCTGCAGGGCATCCAGCGAGGGGCGCACGGTTTTGCGGGCTGCCGCGAGGTCGGCGGCGGTCACGTCGGCGGCGTCGATGGAACGCCGCATCGCGGTGAGCGCGGCCTCGCGCAGCAGTGCCACGCAGTCGGCGGCGCTGTAGCCGTCGAGGCCGGTGGCGACCTCGTCGAGGTCGACGTCGGCGTTCAGGGGCATTGATTTGCCTGCGGTGCGCAGGAGCTCGCTGCGGGCCGCGGCGTCGGGCGGTTCGATGAACACCAACCGCTCCAACCGGCCGGGGCGCAGCAGCGCGGGGTCGATCAGGTCGGGCCGGTTGGTGGCGCCCAGCACCACGACGTCACGCAGCGGGTTGATGCCGTCGAGCTCGGTCAGCAACGCGGCCACCACCCGATCGGTCACGCCCGAGTCGAAGCTCTGCCCGCGCCGGGGCGCCAGCGCGTCCACCTCGTCGAGGAACACCAGCGACGGTGCGGAGTCGCGGGCCCGCCGGAACAGCTCGCGGACCGCCTTCTCGGAGGCGCCCACCCACTTGTCCATCAGCTCGGAGCCCTTGACGGGGTGCACGCTCAGCTGGCCGGTGCTGGCCAGCGCCCGGACCACGTACGTCTTGCCGCAGCCGGGCGGCCCGTACAGCAGCACGCCGCGCGGTGGGTCGACGCCCAGCCGGGCGAAAGTGTCGGGATGCTGCAGCGGCCACAGCACGGCTTCGGTCAGCGCCTGCTTGGCCTCGGCCATGTCGCCGACGTCGTTGAGAGTCACACTTCCTATTTGCAAGCCGACGGTCAACTCGTCGCTGGCCGAGCGGGACAGCGGCCGGATGACGGTCAGGGCACCGATCAGGTCATCCTGGTTCAGCTTCGGTGGTTGGCCGTCGACGCTGGCCCGGGACGCCGCCCGCAGCGCGGCTTCGCGCACCAGCGCGGCAAGGTCGGCGACGACGAAACCTGGTGTGCGAGCGGCAATCTCACCGAGATCGAGGTCAGCGGTGGGCGCCCGTTTGAGCAGCGCCTCCAACATCGCCTTGCGCGTACCGATGTCGGGCAGCGGCAGGCCCAGCTCGCGGTCGCACAGGTCGGGCGCGCGCAGCCGGGCGTCGAGCTGGTCGGGTCGCGCCGAGGTGGCTATCAATGCGACACCCTCGGTGGCGACGGCGGTGCGCAGCTCGCCGAGGATGAGGGCGGCCACCGGCTCGGCGGTGGCCGGCAGCAGGGCGTCGACATCGGTGATCAGCAGGACGCCGCCACCGTCGCGAATCCGTCTCACCGCAGCGGCAACGGTTTTCAGTCGATCGTCGGCCGCCAGCGCGCCGACCTCCGGGCCGTCGAGCTCGATCAACCTGCGGCCGTCGCACACCGCCCGGACGAGCGTCACCTTGCCCACGCCGGCAGGACCCGAGACCAGCACACCGAGGTTGGCGCCGGCGCCCAATGTCTTCAGCAGGTGCGGTTCGTCGAGTGAAAGCTTGAGCCATTCGGTGAGTTTGGCGGCCTGTGGCTGCGAGCCCTTGAGCTCCTCGACGAGGATCTCCGGGGTCGACGGGTCGATTGATTCCAGCTGGGAGGTGCCAATGCCGGCCGGGACGCCGGCGCCCCAGGTGACCGATGAGTTCGGCTGCACGCTGACCGGTCCCTCGGGGTCGACGCCGGTGACGGTCAGCAGCTCGGAGGTCCAGCTGATGCCGACCGCGGCCGCCAGCGCACGCGTGGCGGCCGACGTGGACGTGCCGGGGCCCAGGTCGCGGGGCAGCAGGGACACGGCGTCGCCGACCGTCATCACCTTGCCGAGCAAGGCCTGCCGCAGGGTGACCGGCGTGATCGAGTTGGTGGCCATCGACGAGCCGCTGAGCGTCACCGACCGCGCGCCGTAGACCGTGACCGCGCCGACGATCACCGCGGTGCCCTCCCGCAGCCCGGCGTTGGACAGCGTCACGTCGTCGAGCAGTACGGTGCCGACCGGGGTGTCCGGTGCGGCGAGCCCCGCGACTGCGGCGGTCGTCCGCGACCCGGTCAGCGATACCGCGTCCCACTCGCGGATGCCAAGGGCGGCAACGGCATTCGGATGCAACCGGACGACGCCGCGGCGGGAGTCGACTGCGGAGGTGTTCAGCCGGGCGGTGAGGGTGAGCTGGCGGGCCGCATCCCCGGACGCCGGGCCGGAGCCCATCACGGCAGGCGCCCGCCCGGCTTGCGCAGCCCCAGCCGAGCCATCGACCGGCGGTTGGGCTGCGCCCGGCGGTCCGCGCGCCGCACGGCGCGCCGTTGCCTGGGCATGTCGCCCCAGACCTCGGGGTGCTTTTCGAGCCAGCGCTTGCTGCGCACCGCGAAGGGGATATGGCACACGTAGGAGATGATGATCACCCAGATGAGGATGTACGGGGCAAGGACCGCCGCCGCGGCGACGGCCGTCAGCACCGCCAGCAGCGGTACGGCCAGGTTCGGCGGAATCGCCACGGTGTGCATCTTTTTCATGGGGATCGCACTGACCATGAGGATCGAGGTCCCCGTGATCCAGATGGTGAGGAACCACAGCGAGCTCCACCAGCCGTCGCCATGGAACTGCAATTTGAGGCCCACCAGACCGATCATCGAAACCGCGCCCGCCGGCGCGGGCATGCCGACGAAGTATTCCTTCGCGTAGGAGGGCTGTGCTCCGTCATCCTGCTGCGCGTTGTACCTTGCCAGCCGCAGCACGACGCACACCGCGTACAGCAGTACCACCGCCCAGCCGACTTGCCACTTCGACAGCAGCGTCACGTAGACGACCAGCGCGGGCGTGACCCCGAAGTTCACCGCGTCGGCCAAGGAGTCGATTTCGGCGCCGAGCCGCGACTGCACGCCCAGGATGCGGGCCACCCGGCCGTCCAGGGCATCCAGGATGGCCGCGGCGGCGATCAGCGCCATCGCGGGAATCGGCTGGCGCTCGAGGGCGAACTTGATCGACGTCAATCCCGCACACATCGACAGCACGGTCATCGCGCTCGGCAGGAGTTGCAGGCTCATCGTTCGCCTGCCCCGAGGCTTGTCGATCATGGCAGTTCTGCCAACACCGTCTCGCCGGCGACGGCGCGCTGGCCCACCTCGACCAGCGGTTCGCAGCCCGGCGGGAGGTAGGTGTCCAGCCGGGAACCGAACCGGATCAGGCCGTAGGTGTCGCCGATCGACAGCTTGTCCCCGACGCGCGCGTCGCAGACGATGCGGCGCGCCAGCAGCCCCGCGATCTGCACCGCTATGACTTCTGCGACCTCGGTGCCGGTGTCGGTCCGGATCCGCAGGCTGGTGCGCTCGTTCTCGGTGCTTGCCGAGGCCAGGTCGGCCGATCCGAACCGGCCGGGCCGGTGGTGCACGGCGATCACTTCGCCGCTCACCGGGGCGCGCTGCACGTGGGCGTCCAAGAGCGACAGGAAGATGCTGACCCGCGGCAGCGGCGCGCCCTCCATGCCGAGTTCTGCCGGCGGGGCGGCCGAGTCGACCACGCAGATCAGCCCGTCGGCGGGCGCGACGACCGCGCCGGGGCGGGTGGGCGGCACCCGCGGGGGGTGACGGAAGAACGCCGCGCAGGCGCCCGCCGACAGCAGACCCGCCCGCCGAAGCCAGCGGAAGTTCGGTCCGGCCAGGGCCCCGATCGACGCAGCGGCCAGTCCGGCGGATACGAACGGCAGCCCGGCGGGGTGCATCGGCGGAACGGTGGAGCGCACCAACTCGAGTACGTGCCGGGGGCTGAAGGCGGGGTCCTCGGCGGTGGGGCCTTCGGGAGAAGAAGGGCTGGGGGGGCGTCGTGCCACGCGGCCATCTTACGGAGCCGTGGCTCTAGCTCAGGTCCCAGACCGGGAGCTGGGTCCCGGCGGGCACCTCGACGACGTCCTCTGGGATGTCCAGCAGCGCGTTCGCCGATGCGAGCCAACGCAAATGGTGTGATGCGGGCGGGCCGTAACTGGTGACGCTGCCGGCTTCGCGGTCGAGCAGCGCGCGGCGGAACTGGCGTTTGCCGCGCGGCGAGGTCAGCGACTCGGCGAGTACCGCCGGCCGGTGCGGGCGCTCGGGATCGGGCAGTCCCATGGCCTTCCGCAGCGCGGGACGGATGAACACCTCGAAGGACACCAACGCGCTGACCGGGTTGCCGGGCAGGGTGACGATCGGCGTGCCGGCCACGCGCCCGATGCCCTGCGGCATTCCCGGCTGCATTGCCACCTTGACGAATTCCACTCCCTCGTCGCCCTGGATACCCCCGTGCCCGAACGCGTCTTTGACGACCTCGTAGGCGCCGGCGCTGACGCCACCGCTCGTGATGATCAGATCGACCTGATGCTCGGGAGCGGCGTACCGGTCCAGCAGCGAGCTGAACTGCGCGACATCGTCTTCGGCGGTCGCCACGGCGATCACCTCCGCGCCGGCGTCGCGCACGGCCCCCGCAAGCATGATCGAGTTGGACTCGTAGATCTGTCCCGGCCGCAGCGGGATGCCCGGCGGAACCAGCTCCGACCCGGTGGACAACACCAGAACCCGTTGGCGCGGAATCACCGTCAGCTCAGCCATTCCCAGCGCCGCAGCCAGGCCGAGCACGGCCGCCGTCACGACCTGGCCCTTGCGTAGGACGGTGGTGCCGGGGGCGACGTCCTCGCCCGCCCGCCGGATGTGCGCGCCAGGCTCGCGGGGCTGTCGGATCGCGACCGAATGCAGGCCGCCGTCGGTGTCCTCGACGGGCACGATGGCCGTCGCCCAAGCCGGGACGGGCGCGCCGGTCATGATGCGGTGCGCGGTTCCCGGTTGCAGCGTCAATTCGTCGGTGCGTCCGGCCGGAATGTCCTCGGTGACCGGCAACACCACCGGGTGTTCGAGCGTCGCGCCCGACGTGTCCTCGGCGAGCACCGCGTATCCATCCATTGCGGAGTTGTCGAAAACCGGCAGCGCGAGCCGCGCGATCACTTCGTCGGACAGGACCAGCCCCTGCGCCTCCGCCAGCGGAACCGCGACCGGCGGGCGGGCGCGGATCATCCCCGCTACGACGCGCTGATGCTCTTCGACTGACCGCATTTCGCCATTATCGGCCGCGGGCGATTCCCAAGCTGAAATGACGCGGCCGGGCTTTCCCCGATCGGCGCCGCCCGCCGTAGAGTCGAGAACGTGATTACCGGGTTGGCCCATACGGGGGTGTGCGTTCCCGATTGCGAGGCGGCGGTGGCGTTCTATCGAGACGTATTGGGCCTGCGTGTGCTCTCGCCGCCCTATGTCATGGCCGGTAACGCCATTCGCGACGACATGGGCGAGCTGGTGTCCGACCCCACCATGAAGGCGGCCATCGTCGGATTCGGGGACGACGGCGACCGGGTGCTCGAGGTGATCGAGTACCTCGGCTTGAAAGAGGGCGAGGGGGCGCATGATCGGCGAGCCGCCGCGGCCCTCACCGATCACGGGCTGTCGCACGTCGGGCTCGTCTGTGAGGACATCGACGCCACCCGCGCGGAACTCGAGAGCAGAGGAGTTCGCTTCCTGGTCAGCGGAATCGCGGACGTCGCGCGGGTCCGCACCACCTGGTTCGTCGATCCGTGGGGCGTGGTGTTCATCCTCGTGGAAAAGAGCCGGCCCGAGCGACCGTACTTCGCGCAGGGGGTCTAGTGCCGACGAAGCCCTCTGTCGGTGTGATCGGCGCGGGTGCCGGCGGCATTGCGACGGGCATCCAGCTTGGCGACGGCGGTTACGACTTCACCATCTTCGACCGCGCCGATGGCTTCGGCGGCACCTGGCGGCACAACACCTTCCCGGGCGCGGCCTGCGACGTCCCGTCGCATCTGTACTCGTATTCCTTTGCGCCCAACCCGCGGTGGAGCAAGACCTACGCGAACCAGCCCGAGATCCTGGCCTACCTCGAAAAGGTCGCCGCCGACCACGGCCTGGGCCCGCGCCTGCGGCCCAATACCGTGATCACCTCGGCGCGGTGGTCGGACGACCGGCGGCGCTGGACGCTCAGCACCGACGACGGCCGGCGGCACGAGTTCGACGTCGTCGTGAGCGCGGTTGGGATGCTCGACGTCCCCAACATTCCGCAGATTCCGGGGGCGCAGCGGTTCCGCGGCCGCCAGTTCCATTCCGCGCGTTGGGATCACAGCAAGTCGACGGCCGGGGAGCGGGTGGCGTCCATCGGAACGGGCGCCAGCGCGGTGCAATACGTTCCCGTGATCGCGAAAGATACCGCGCATCTCACTGTGTTTCAGCGGACCCCGATCTGGATCGCGCCGCGGTTCGACTTCCCGTTCACCCCCGAGCAGCAAGAGCTGTTCGAGCGGGACCCGGCCGCCGCCCAAAAGCTCCGCGACGAGGCCTTCGCTGCCTACGAGTCGTCGAGCTTCGACGTCGACGCCGCGCAGACCCGCGAAGCGACCGAACTTGCCCGCAGCTATCTGGCGCGCAAGGTCGCCGACCCCGAGCTGCGCGCGAAGCTGACGCCGGACTATCCCGCCGGCTGCAAGCGGCCGTTGATGTCGCGCGATTGGTACCCGACGTTCGCGTTGCCGAACGTCACGCTGGAAACGACCGCCATCGCCGAACTGACCGAGCGCGGCGTGCTGACCGCCGATGGTGTGGAACACCGCGTCGACACCGTCATCTACGGCACCGGATTCAAAGCCGCCGACTACCTGGCGAGCATCGACGTGTACGGAACCGGCGGCCGTCACCTCCGCGACGAGTGGAGTGCGGGCGCCGAGGCGTACCTCGGCACGCTGGTAGCCGGGTATCCGAACTTCTTCGTGCTCTACGGCCCGAATACGAACGGCGTCAACTCGATTCTGTACATCCACGAGGCGCAGACCACGTTCATCCGCCACATCCTCGACGTGATGGGTAGCCGGGATGCGTGCACGATCGAGGTGACGTCCGAGGCGCAACGACGCTACAACGACGAGATTCAGGCCGCCATGGCGGGCAAGGTGTGGCTCGCCTGTGCCAACTACTTCCGGCACCCGAGCGGCAAGGTGGTCACCCAATTGCCCTACAGCGGCAGGGTTTTCTTCGAACGCACCCGCGAGCTGATCGAAGGCGATTACCGCCTGGGTCGTTAACTCCTCGGCGGCCTTCCGGCGCCGCGGAAAAACGCTCGCCGTCGTCCGCGAAATACCTTACGTCCCGATTTTCTCCGCCGGGGGGAAGGCGCCTGCCGCGGCGGCCAAAGCCGCAGCCGCTTAACAGTTCTCGCCCGCGATGAACGCGGGATGCGCACGCGGGCCCGGCGCCGCAACCCGCGCTTGCCACGGGGCAAGGCGCTTCGGGCCGGCGATCGCGGCCGAAGGCCCGGCGAGCCCCCGCGTCGCGTGCGCCTAGCCCCCGCCCTGGGCCTGACCGGGGCACTCATCGCCATCTCGAGTTTCATCCACGCCGCGCGCGCCGCACGCTTCGACGGCTTCTTCGCCCGCACGGCCACACCCTACGCCGCACTCACCGGCGGCGCGGAAGCGCCGGCACTCGGCACCCGACCTACTGGATCCAGTAGTTGTCGTGGCGGATGAACCACTCGCGGCGTTCGTCGTCGGTCATGTCGGCCAGCGCACCGAAACCCTCGAAGTAAGCCTCGCGCGGCGCGCCGGGCGCGAACAGCATCAGGACCGAGGCCGGTTCCGCCGCCTCGTTGCGGAAACCGTGGACGCCGCCGGGCGGGACGTAGAGGAAGTCGCCCTGGTGACCGTCGACCCATTCCTTGCCGTCGAAGAGCTTCATCGTCCCCGACAGGACGAAGAACGCCTCCGACATGGCGCGGTGATAGTGCGCCGGCGGCCCACCACCGGCCGGGGCGATGTCGACCCGGTACAGGCCATAGTCGCCGTCGGTGGCCTGTTGATTGGCCAGGTAGTGGTACTTGGTCCCGAAGGTCTCGTAGTCGGGCGGCGCGCCGCCATTTTCGGGCGCTCGCCTGAGCCAGGCGCTGATCTCCGGTTCGTCCTTGGTGTAGCGCGGCGGCGGATAACGGGGCACGACGAGGGACATATTTTTCAGTGTGCCCCGCCGCGCCGGTCAGTCCCGGGGATAGGCGACCCCGGTGAGCTCCTCGGAGACCGCCCATAGCCGGCGCTGCAGGTCGACGTCGTGCGAGCGAGCGTTGGACGCAACGACTTTGGGGTAGCCGCGCAACTCAGCGAAGCCGCCCGGTCCGAAGTACTGGCCGCCGAGCACGCCGGGGTCGGTAGCGGCGCGCAGCGTCGGTAGTGCGCCCATGTCGGCCCCTTGGGAGGTCAGTTCGAACGGGCCGGTGACGACCCGAATCCACGGGGGCGTGTTGCGCGACAGCTCGGTTCTCGATGCGCCCGGATGCGCGGCCGCGGCAATGGTGTGGGTGCCCGCCAGCCGTCGTTGCAGTTCATAGGTGAACAGCAAGTTGGCGAGCTTCGAGCGGCCGTAGGCCCCGGCCCGGCTGTATCGGCGCTGCCACTGCAGGTCGTCGAAGCGCATTCGACCGAGGCGGTGTCCGATGCTGCTGACAGTCACGACCCGCGATCCGGCGACGGGCAACAGCCGATCCAGCAGCAGGCCTGTGAGCGCGAAGTGGCCGAGGTGGTTGGTGCCGAACTGCAGCTCGAAACCGTCCTTGGTGGCCGACCTCGGGGTGAACATCACCCCGGCGTTGTTGATCAGCAGGTCGATGCGGTCGTGCTCGGCCCGAAGCTGCTCCGCCGCCGCGCGGATGGAATCGAGCGACGTCAGGTCGAGCTCCTGCAGCGTGACGTCGACATCCGGGCGCCGCGCGGTGATGCGCGCGGCGGCGTCCTTGCCCTTGTCGAGATTGCGCACCGCCAGGACCACGCGGGCGCCGTGCTCGGCGAGCGCGGCGGCGGTCTCGTAGCCGAGACCGGTGTTCGCTCCGGTGATAACGGCGACACGACCGGTCTGGTCTGGAATGTCTGCGGCGGTCCACTTGGCCATCGTTAGCTCCTCAAGTAGTAAGGTAAACGGGGCGAACGTTCCGGTTGCTCCAACTATGCGGAACGCGCGCCCCGTTTTGTCAAGATCTGTTCGAGGTGGTGTTCGATGGCGGATCCGGCACGGCCCCGGCGCGCCGACGCCGCACGCAACCGTGCCCGCGTGCTGGAGGTCGCCTACGACACCTTTGCGGCGGAGGGGCTGTCGGTTCCGATCGACGAGATCGCCCGCCGCGCCGGCGTGGGCGCGGGCACGATCTACCGCCACTTCCCGACCAAGGAGGCGCTGTTTGCGGCGGTCATCGAAAACCGCATGCAGCGCCTCGTTGACGACGGCCACGCCCTGCTGGAAACCGAGGGGGCCGGTCAGGCGCTCTTCGCCTTCCTGCGCTCGATGGTGCTGCAATGGGGCGCGGCGGACCGGGGCCTGGTCGACGCACTGGCCGGGTACGGAATCGACATCGCCAGCGCCGCGCCCCGGGCCGAACACGCCTTCAAGGCCATGATCGGCGAGCTGCTGCGCGCCGCGCAGGAAGCGGGCACCGCGCGGCGCGACATCGACCTGGGGGATCTGAAGGCCATCCTCGTCGGATGTCAGGCCATGCAGGTGTACGACTCCACGCTGGCGGAGCGGGCGACCGACGTCGTCATCGACGGTTTACGCGTGCAGCGATAACGGTCGGCCGTCCTTGCACTCGGCATAGGCGAGTGCTAAGAATGACGTTGGCACTCGCGACCGGTGAGTGCTAGGTCGGGACGGTGAGACCAGCTTTGGTCGTCCGTCGCGGGCACTGCACCCGGCCAGAACGTGTCATCCCCTATCTGGAGGAATCACTTCGCAATGGCCAAGACAATTGCGTACGACGAAGAGGCCCGTCGCGGCCTCGAGCGGGGCCTGAACGCCCTCGCCGACGCGGTAAAGGTGACGTTGGGCCCCAAGGGCCGCAACGTCGTCCTGGAGAAGAAGTGGGGTGCCCCCACGATCACCAACGATGGTGTGTCCATCGCCAAGGAGATCGAGCTGGAGGACCCGTACGAGAAGATCGGCGCCGAGCTGGTCAAGGAAGTTGCCAAGAAGACCGACGACGTCGCCGGTGACGGCACGACGACGGCCACGGTGCTGGCCCAGGCGCTCGTCAAGGAGGGTCTGCGGAACGTCGCCGCCGGCGCCAACCCGCTGGCGCTCAAGCGCGGCATCGAGAAGGCCGTCGAGAAGGTCACCGAGACCCTGCTGAAGTCGGCCAAGGACGTCGAGACCAAGGAGCAGATCGCCGCCACCGCCGCGATCTCCGCGGGCGACCAGTCGATCGGTGACCTCATCGCCGAGGCGATGGACAAGGTCGGCAACGAGGGCGTCATCACCGTCGAGGAGTCCAACACCTTCGGCCTGCAGCTCGAGCTCACCGAGGGTATGCGGTTCGACAAGGGCTACATCTCGGGCTACTTCGTCACCGACGCCGAGCGTCAGGAAGCGGTCCTGGAGGACCCCTACATCCTGCTGGTCAGCTCCAAGGTGTCGACCGTCAAGGACCTGCTCCCGCTGCTGGAGAAGGTCATCCAGGCCGGCAAGCCGCTGCTGATCATCGCCGAGGACGTCGAGGGCGAGGCGCTGTCCACCCTGGTCGTCAACAAGATCCGCGGCACCTTCAAGTCGGTGGCGGTCAAGGCCCCCGGCTTCGGTGACCGCCGCAAGGCGATGCTGCAGGACATGGCCATCCTCACCGGTGGTCAGGTCATCAGTGAAGAGGTCGGCCTGACGCTGGAGAACGCCGACCTGTCGCTGCTGGGCAAGGCCCGCAAGGTGGTCATCACCAAGGACGAGACCACCATCGTCGAGGGCGCCGGTGACCCCGACGCCATCGCCGGTCGGGTGGCCCAGATCCGCACCGAGATCGAGAACAGCGACTCCGACTACGACCGCGAGAAGCTGCAGGAGCGCCTGGCCAAGCTGGCCGGCGGTGTTGCGGTGATCAAGGCCGGGGCGGCCACCGAGGTGGAGCTCAAGGAGCGCAAGCACCGCATCGAGGACGCGGTCCGCAACGCCAAGGCGGCCGTGGAGGAGGGCATCGTCGCCGGTGGCGGCGTGGCCCTGCTGCAAGCGGCTCCGGCGCTGGACGAGCTCAAGCTCTCTGGTGACGAGGCCACCGGCGTCAACATCGTCCGGGTGGCGCTGGAGGCTCCGCTGAAGCAGATCGCCTTCAACTCCGGACTGGAGCCTGGGGTGGTGGCCGAAAAGGTGCGCAACCTGCCATCGGGTCACGGTCTGAACGCGCAGACCAATGAGTACGAGGACCTACTGAAGGCCGGCGTGGCCGACCCGGTCAAGGTGACCCGTTCGGCGCTGCAGAACGCGGCGTCCATCGCGGCGCTGTTCCTGACGACCGAGGCCGTCGTCGCCGACAAGCCGGAGAAGGCGGCCGCACCCGCAGGCGACCCGACCGGCGGCATGGGCGGCATGGACTTCTAAGTCCAACGGCGGAAAAGCCCTAGCACGAAAGAGCCCGGCCTGCCTTGCGCAGGCCGGGCTTTTTCGTGCCTTTTCGTCGGCGAGTGTGGGGATAGGTCCCATACTTAAGGCCCACACTCGGCGCAAAGAACCTATTCGGGCAGCGAGAACACCACGCAGTCGTGCAAACACCCCTTGGCCGCCGCCGGCGAACCGGCGTCGGCTTCGCGGTGCAACAGCGCGCGGGTCGGCACGACCGCCAAGCGGGCGGTCTCGTCGTCGGCGTCGCTGACCTCGGCGGCGCCGTCGACGATCAGCGAGTAGCCCCCCGGCTCGGGCGGGGGCCACAGCAGGGTGACGTCCCGGCGGTCGGCCAGGTTTTTCCGCGTGCGGCCGCCGATGAGCCCGACGTCGAAGATCGCACCGGGCCCCTGAGCATCATCCGGAAGCTCGCGCAATCGCGGCTCGACCGTCACAGTGTGCACGCGATAGCCGTCGTCGACTGTGATCAGATACCCGAACGGGTAGTCGGTGAGAGCCGCGGCGAGCCGCTTGACGTCCACCCTCTTCTTCGTGCGCATGGCTTCGAGGATATGCGGGGGCGGGGCACTACTCGGGCAGGTCCGGCAGCCCGATGCCCGGCTCGGGAACACCGGGATCGCGCTCTCCCTGTTTGGAGAATCCCGAGTTCGGTATGCCCGGCTCACGGGCGGGGTTCCGGAAACCCGAGTCGTTGCCGCCGTTGGGGAAGTAGCCCGCCGGGCCGGACGTCGTGGTTCGCAGCGCCGGTGGTATGGGGGTGGGGCCACTTTCCACGCTGGCGACGGCGGCATGCGCGCCGCCCGATCCAAGGCTGCCGGCCACGACGCCCAGATTGGCCGGGCCGGAGGAGGCGGCGGCCAGGCCCGAGTTGAGCAAGCCCGCGTTCGGCAGGCTCGCCGTCAGGCCACCGGTCGTTGCGGTGACGGAGTTGAGGACCCCCGAGCTGAGCGTAGCCGCGCTGACGCCGCCCGTGACGTAGCCGGAGCTGAGCAAGCCCGCCTCCGGACTGCCCAGGAAGAAGCCGGTGTTGCCGGTGCCGACGTTGAAGAAGCCGGTGTTGGAAATGCCCGCGTCTCCAATGCCGACGTTTCCGGAGCCGGAGTTGAAGAGGCCGATATTGTTGGTGCCAGAGTTGAACAATCCGATGTTGCCGGTGCCCGAGTTGAAGCCGCCGAAGCCGAACTGGTTATTGCCGGTCAGCCCGATCCCAAAGTCGTTATTGCCGGTATTGCCCAAGCCGAGGTTGTAACTGCCCATGTTGCCGAGGCCGATGTTGCCGGTCCCCGAGTTTCCATAGCCCAGGTTCTGATTGCTGCTAGTGCCGGCACCGACGGTCGAACTGCCTTGCGTGGATCCCACGCTAGGACTCGAACTGCCTTGCGTGGATCCCACGCTAGGACTCGAACTGTCTTGCGTGGATCCCACGCTAGGACTCGAGCTGCTTGGCGTTGCTACGCCACGCGCGGCGTGAGAACCGCCTTGCGCGGACCCGCCGGAACCGAAACTGAGTTGGCCTTTGTTGAGGTTGATACCGAGGTTCCGCAGGACCTGCTGCCAGGGCGCCAACTGTGCGACGGCGGCGGAAGCGTCCGCGTGGTAACCGAACATCGCCGCCACGTCCGCTGCCCACATCGCCTCGTAGGCGGCCTCGGTGTCCATGATCGCCGGGGCGTTGAGCCCGAACCAGTTCGTGTGCGCCAGCGCCTGCACTAGGGCGCGATTGGCCGCCACCACCGCGGGCTGCACGGTGGCCGCGAGCGCGCTCTCGAACGCCGCCGCGATGGCCGAGGCCTGGCTCGCGGCGGCCTCCGCCTGGGCCGCCGCCGCGCTGAGCCAGCTCACGTATTGGGTCGAGACGGCCATCATGGCCGCCGCTGACGCGCCCTGCCACGAACCATTGGCCAGGTCTGATGTCACCGAGGAAAACGACGACGCAGACGATGCCAGGTCCTCGGCGAGCCCGCTCCACGCCGTCGCGGCAGCAAGCAGCGGCGCCGCTCCCGGACCGGCGAAGATGAGTGCCGAGTTGATTTCTGGCGGCAACCACGCAAAGTGCGGGCTCGTCACTGACCCAACTTAACCGGGACAGGCTGCCCCTCGTGGCGTTATCGGGCAGCTACCGGGATAGGTTTGCGGCCGCGGACCAATGTGCCGGGCCGGGCGTCGGTGGGAACGCCGTTTTCGGCGATTATTTCGCCCGAAACAATGGTTGCGACATACCCGTCCGCGGTCTGATCCAGGCGACGCCCGCCGGCGGGAAGGTCGTAACGGATGACCGGCTTGTGCAACCGCAGCGCCGCGTGATCGATGACGTTGAGGTCTGCCTTGTATCCGATGGCGACGCGGCCCCGGTCGCCGAGCCCGGCGACACGCGCTGGTACCGAGGTCAGTTCGCGGATGGCGTCGGGCACCGAGAACCGCCCCGATGCGCGGTCGCGTGCCCAGTGCGTCAGCAAGAACGTCGGATAGCTTGCATCGCAGATCATTCCGTAATGGGCGCCGCCGTCGCCGAGCCCGAGCACCACGTCGTCGCGGTGCAGTAACTCGCCGACGGTGTCCAGCGAGTTGTTCTGCAGGTTGCTCGTGGCCACCAACAGCATGGCGCGACCGTCGTCGTCGAGCAGGCGCTCGTAGGCCTCCTCCATCGGGTTCACTCCGCGTGCCCGGGCCCGGGCCCCGATGCTGTCCGCCGGGTCGGGCTCGTAGTTGGGGTTGTCGCCCAGCGGGAAGATCCAGTCCCACATCTGGGCCACGAAAAGGATCGGGTGACCTTGGCCGGGCTTGTCGGCCAGGATGCGGGCGCGGACCTCCGGCTTGCGCATCTCGGCCACCCGCTCGGCCAGCGGCAGGTGCGCGATCTCGCGATAGCTGGGGTAGAGCACGAACGGATTGGCGGTCAGCTGCAGGCCGATGATCAGCCCGATCGGGCGCGGCAGCAGCTGCGCTGTGACGTCCCCACCGGCGGCGTTGGCCTTCTCGATCATCGTGATGGCGTCCGGCCACGTCGGTTCGCCGGCGTTCGCCACGACCAGCGTGAAGGTGACCGGCAGCCCGACGTCCTCGGCGACGTCGAAAACGGTCTGCAGCACCGGCTGATAGCCCCCGGCCGGGATGTCCGGCACGAACTGAAGCAGGCCGCCGCCGCCGTCCACGACACCCCTGGCGATTTCCTCGATCTCCTCACGGGCGGCGTCGTAACTCGGTATCGGCGAGCCGCTCTCGGTCTTGTGAATCGTCAGCCGCGACGACGCGAAGCCCAGCGCCCCGACCTCGATCGCTTCCTTGGCCAGCGCCCGCATCTTCGCGAGGTCTTCGGGGGTGGCCGGTTCGCGGTCGGCGCCGCGCTGACCCATCACATAAACCCGCAGCGGCGAGTGGGGAAGGTAGGCGGCCACATCGATATCGCGCTGGCGCGATACTAGGGCGTCCATGTATTCGGGGAAGGTCTCCCAGGTCCACGACAGTCCGTCGGTCATGACGACCCCGGGAATGTCTTCGACCCCGGCCATCACGTCGACCAGCACGTCGTGGTCGGATTGGCGGCACGGGGCGAAGCCGACCCCGCAGTTGCCCATCACCACCGTGGTCACCCCGTGCGCCGACGACGGAGTCAGCCGCTCCGACCAGATGGACTGGCCGTCGTAGTGAGTGTGCAGATCAATGAAGCCGGGCGTGACCAGCCGCCCCGTGGCGTCGATCTCTCGTTTGGCGGATTCGCCATTGACTGAACCGACCGCCTTGATGACGCCGTCGCGCACCGCCACGTCGCCGACGTACGGCTCACCCCCCAGCCCGTCGACGATCGTGCCATTGCGGATGATGAGGTCGTAGGTCATCTAAATAATCTACGACCGCGTCGGTGGGTCATGCCAGGATCAGCGGTATGTCGAATAGCGATGCCGCCGCCCAGGAACTGCTTCGCGACGCGTTCACCCGGCTGATCGAACACGTCGACGAGGTCACCGACAAGCTGTCCGACGAGGTCTCCGGCTACCGGCCGACCCCGAACGCCAACAGCATCGCCTGGCTGGTGTGGCACAGCGCCCGGGTGCAGGACGTTCAGCTCGCCGACGTGGCCGGTGTCGAGCAGGTGTGGACGCGGGACGGCTGGGTGGACCGGTTCGGGCTGGATTTGCCGCGCAACGACACCGGCTACGGGCACGGCCCCGACGAGGTGGCCAAGGTGAGGGCGCCCGCCGGCCTGCTGTCCGCCTACTACCATGCGGTGCACAAGCTGACCCTCGAGTACATCGCCAGCGTGACCGCCGAGGAGCTGTCCCGGATCGTGGACACCAACTGGGACCCGCCGGTGACGGCCAGCGCGCGACTGGTGAGCATCATCGACGACTGCGCGCAGCACCTCGGGCAGGCCGCATACCTGCGCGGGATTCAGTAGGTTCGCCAAGCGTGCGATTCGCGGCGACGGTGGTCTTGTGGCTGGCCACGACCGCTGCGA
The DNA here is from genome assembly GCA_963788075.1 of uncultured Actinomycetota bacterium. Classification (GTDB taxonomy): domain Bacteria; phylum Actinomycetota; class Actinomycetes; order Mycobacteriales; family Mycobacteriaceae; genus Mycobacterium. Next base: position 66,267 of record CAWBFI010000001.1, read on the forward strand.
TGGCGATAGCGATCCCGGCGGCGTGGCTGCAGCTGAACATCGTCAACGAGGGCGGCTACGCAGCGCTGACAGAGAAGGCCGCGGGGGACCCAGCCTTGCAGTCGGCCATGGCGGGCGAACTCACCACGCGGGCAATGGCGCTCATCGCCGAGCGCGGCGGGGGACGCTACCCGGTCGACGGCTCGCAGGTGCACGACGTCGCCAGCGCCTTCACGGCCGGGCCGTCGTTTCCGCCCCTGTTCGCCCAGGCGAACCGGTCGGCGCACCGCTGGTTGTTCACCGATCCGCGCCCGGGCCAGAACACGGATCAGTGGGCGGTCGACCTTGCCCCCATGCTCCAGGACAGCTCGCTTCGGCAGGTGTTGAGCAGCCACAACGTCAAGGTGCCGGCGGATCTGACGGTTCCGCTTACGGTGTCGATGCCTTCGATGTCCCGGTCGCTGCGGCAGGGAGAGTTCAGCCGGCTCGCTAAGTGGGGCCCGTGGGTGGCTATCGGCTCGGCGGCCCTGAGCGGTCTTTTGGCGCTGCTGACGCTGGCCACCGCGCGCCGGCGCGGTAGGGTCCTGACCAGTCTGGGCGTCTCGGCGCTGCTGGTCGGCGCGGCCGGCTGGGCGGCCATCGAGGCCGGTGGCCGGTACGTCAACGACGCCCTCAATCGCACCACCGGCGACATCCGCCGGATCGCCGAGGTCATGGTCGGCCATGCCGAGGCCAGCCTGCACCAATGGCTGGACCTCGCGCTGGTGGCCGGGGTAGTGCTGGTCGGATTGGGTGTGCTCGTCGCGATTCTCGGCGGTCTCCGCAGGAGGTCCTAGCCCAGCGGCAACTCGGCCAGGATCGGGGCGGTCGGCTGTGGCGACCCGGTGCCGGGTTCGACGGTGAACGCAAGCGCCGTCGATGACCCGAGGTTGGCCAGCGTAGCCGTCGTCGAGGGTGCGACGGCCGCGGTGCTCATCGTGCCCGCCGATGTCGGCCCGTTGGCCCCGATTAGCCACATCTGATAGACGGTTCCCGGGGATGGTGGCGGCACATTGTTCATCACCAGCACGCCCGCGTTGCGGTCGCGGGAGAACATCACCGTGGCGGTCCCATTGGCGAGGGGGCGCGACACCGTCCGCACGTCCGGCGCGGCCAGGATCTGTTCGGCGACGGTTGATGTCGCGGGCGGACGCATCAGCACCCCGACGCCGAACGCCGCCGCGCCCACCACGACGGCCGCGGCAGCGGAAGCGAGAAGCGTTCTCCGCCAAGCGATCTGGCTGACACCGCTGCGCTTCGCCGGTGCGATCGGGGTCAGGATGGCCGCGCGAAGGTGTGCCGGCGGGTCGGCTTCGGTCGCCGCCGACACGACGGCCATCGTCTCGCGGACGGCGCGGACTTCGTCGTCGAAGGCCGCCGCCACCGCCGACGGCGCGGCGGCCAGCCGCCGGTCGACCTCCGCTCGCTCCGCGTCCGAAATGGCGTGCAGGGCATACGGCGTCGCGAGCTCGAGCAGTTCGAAATCGGTCGGTTCGGTCATGACACGTCCAGGCAATGACGCAGACCCCGTAGCGCGTCGCGGATGCGTGATTTGATCGTCGACAAATTGGCCGCCAACCGTTGCGACACTTCGCTATACGTCAGGCCCTCGTAGTAGGCCAGCTCGATGCACTGCCGCTGGGCATCGGTCAACGCGCCCAGGCATTCGGCCACCCGGCGGCGCTCGTCACCGGCGATCGCCGACTCGACGACCGGATCGTGCGCCGAGGCGCCCGCGGGTCCGGCCGTGGCCGCGCCGTAGCGAGATTCTCGCCTGCTGCCGGCCTGCTCGGCGCGCACCCGGTCGACGGCCCGCCGGTGCGCCATGGTCAGCAGCCAGGCCAGTGCGGACCCTTTGGCGGAGTCGTACTCCGGCGCCGTGCGCCACACCTCGAGATAGACCTCCTGGGTGGTTTCCTCGCTGTAGCCCGGGTCCCGCAGTACCCGCGTCACCAGTCCGTACACCCGTGCTTTGGTGAGGTCATACATGGTGGCGAAGGCGGCGCTGTCGCCGCGCGCGACCTGGCGCAGCAGGGCGTCCAGCTCGTTGCTCATCGGTCGATAGCCTAACGCGCGTAATCGATGGGCCGATCCGGGTGCCCGGGGGAAGAAACACGATAACCGCCACGGAGCGGGCCACTGCGGAGTCCACAACAGCTATTCGGAGCAAACGAGCCGGCGGACGGTCGCGTTCGCCGGTTCTTGATAGCACCGGTGCTGGCGGATTTGCGGTCCACGGGCCCTTAACCGAAAGTGAACGAAAACACTTGCAGCCCTTTGTCGACCCGCATCTCGAGCTCGTCGCGGTGCGCGGTGTCGCCGGACGTGATCTGATGCAGGGTGGGCGCCCCGCCGATCGCCGTCGTGGTCGTGGTGCCGCCCCGGGTCACAGTGACGGTGCCGGTGCCGCCGACGACCGCATAAACGTTCTTGCCGGTGTAATTCAGCCGGATGGCCGCGTCGTCACTGTCGGCGGTGGCGCCCTGGTCGTCCAGGGTCCACCGGCCGCGCAGGGCGAACCTGTCGTCGGGCAGCTGCGCGGGATAGGCGAAAGTCGCTGTGCCCGGCTTGTATTCGCCCTCGCCGCCGTAGTTTCCTGCCCTGCCGGCACCCACGTAGGTTTCCGGTGTCAGCCTGGTGCGCGGGGTGGTATCGACCATCTGCGTGGCTGCCGGTAGCCGCATGTCTGGATTGGGGCCTGAAGCGTCGGTGAGCAGTTCGCGGATCAGCCTCTCACCGGTGTCATAGTCGCCCTCACCGAACTTGATGTGCCGGACGGTCCCGTTCGCATCGATCAGGTATTCGGCGGGCCAGTACAGGTTCTGGTAGCTGTTCCAGGTTGCGTAGTCATTGTCCAGCGCGACGGGGTAGCTGACCTGCAGGGCGGCGGCGCCGCCGGCCACATTTCCGGCGACCCGTTCGAAGGCGTATTCCGGGGTGTGCACCCCGATGACGACGAAACCGACGTCGCGATACCGGTTGTACCAATCGACCACGTGGCCGATGGCGCGTTGGCAGTTGATGCAGGAGTAGGCCCAGAAGTCGATCAGGACAACCTTGCCGCGCAGAGACGCCAGGTCGATCGGCGCGCCGCCCGGGGTGTTCAGCCACTGCGTGATCCCGGTGACGGCGGGCGCCGGCCCACACTGCTGGAGCCGGTCGGCGCCGTCGGTGCAGTCGGCCAATCGGCCTCGAAATGAGCCGGCGCCCGCGCCGCCCGCGCCACCCGGGTTCAGCTTCTGCCGAATGTTGTTGGTCCCGATGCCTTTCTGCATTGCCTTCTGCATTGCCGTGGTGTAGTCGGGGACGGCGCGCTGCAGCATCGCGGGCAGATTGAAGACCAGCGCCACCGCTAGCATGATCATCGTGATTCCGCCGGCGATCCGGATTAACCGTTGACGACGGCGGAATGCCGCAACACGCTCGACGATGCCCCGCCCGGCCAGCGCGAAAACCAGCAGCGGCAGCGCGGTACCGACCGCGAACGTCGCGGTCAGGACCATCGTCGGCACGCCGATGGACGCGGTGCCGCCCGCGACGACGATGGCTGCCAGCACGGGCCCCGCGCACGGCACATACAGCGCGCCCAGTGTCAGTCCCAGCCCGAAACCGCTTCTGCCAGCGGCGGTTCGGCTTCCCGGCAAACCCTGCGGAATGCGAGCGAACGGCCGCTCGATCAAGTGCTGCAACGACGGGAAGATCAATGCGAGGCCGATGATGGTCAACGCCACCAGGGCGGCCCAACGGATCGCGTCCTGCGGCAGGTGCAGCGCCGACAGCAACGCCGAACCGGCCAGGGTGACGAGGCTGAAGCTGCAGACCAGGCCCAAGATCACCAGATACGGTCGGGCCCGTGTGCTGTTCAGGCCGGAGAAGAACACCACCGGAAGCACCGGCACGATGCACGGCGAGATGCCGGTGATCAGGCCGCCGAGGAATCCGATCAGCGCGACTGTTGCCATGGCGCCCAACGGCTAATCGCTGTAGGCCAGGAAACGGTCCGGTGGCCGGGGTTCGACCGGTCGGGACGGAACCCTGGCGGGCCGGGAACGCACTCGCATCGGCCACCAGAACCAGCGTCCCAGCAGCGCGGCGATGGACGGCGTCATGAACGCGCGCACGATCAGGGTGTCGAAGAGCAGCCCCAGACCGATGGTGGTGCCCACTTGGCCGATGATCCGCACGTCGCTGACGGCCATCGATGCCATCGTGAACGCGAACACCAGCCCCGCGTTGGTCACCACCTTGCCGGTGCCGCCCATCGAGCGGATGATGCCCGTGTTCAGGCCGGCATGGATCTCTTGCTTGAATCGGGAGACCAGCAGCAGGTTGTAGTCGGATCCCACCGCCAACAGAACGATGACGGACATCGCGAGCACGAGCCAATGCAATTGGATGCCGAGAATGTGCTGCCAGAACAGCACCGAGAGCCCGAAGGAAGCCCCCAGCGAAATAGCCACCGTGCCCACGATGACCGCGGCGGCAACCAGCGCCCGGGTCAGGATCAGCATGATGATGAAAATGAGGCAGAGGGAAGAGATTCCGGCGATCATCAGATCCCATTTGGCCCCCTCGGAGATGTCCTTGAAGACGGCCCCGGTTCCGGCCAGGTAGATCTTGGCGTCCTCCAATGGGGTGCCCTTGGTCGACTCCTCGGCCGCGGTGCGTATCTTGTCGATGCTTGCGATCCCCTCGGCCGACGCCGGATCGCCCCGATGCAAGATGATGAAGCGCGCCGCGCGGCCGTCGGCCGACAGGAAGCTCTTCATGGCACGCTTGAAGTCCGCGTTTTTGAAGACCTCGGGCGGAAGGTAGAACGAGTCGTCGTTCTTCGACTGGTCGAAGGCGTGACCCATCGCCGTCGCGTTGTCGCTCATCTCGTCCATCTGATCGAAGATCCCGGCCATGGTGCTGTGCATGGTCAGCATCATGGTTCGCATGTTGACCATGGTTTCGATCATCGGGGGGAACTGCGCGATCATCTGCGGCATCAGCCGATCGAGGTCCTTGATGTCACCGACCAGCGTGTGGAGCTTGTCGGTGATCTGATCCACGCCGTCGAGGGCGTCGAATATCGATCGAATCGACCAGCAGATCGGAATGTCGAAACAGTGTTTCTCCCAATAGAAGTAGCTGCGGATGGGGCGCCAGAAATCTTCGAAGTCCGCTATGCGATCGCGTAGGTCGTTGGTGATTTGCTCCATCTCTTCCGTGTCGCCGACCATCCGGTGCGTGGTGGCGACGAGCTGAGTCATCAGGTCGTACATCCGCTGCATGGTGGCGATCGTCTTGGTCATCTCGTCGGCCTGCTTGAGCATGTCGTTCATCCGGTCACGCTGGTATTTCATGTTCTGTAACTGACCGGCGTTCTGCATGCTGATCTGGAAGGGTATGGAGGTGTGGTCCATCGTCGTTCCGTCGGGCCGAGTTATCGCCTGGACGCGGGAGATGCCCGGAACGCGGAAAATGCCCTTGGCCAGTTTGTCCAAGACCAGGAAGTCCGCCGGGTTTCGCATGTCGTGGTCGGCCTCGATCATCAAGATCTCCGGCTTCATCCGGGCCTGGGAAAAGTGACGATCCGCGGCCATCAGGCCCGCATTGGCGGGGATGAAGGTGGGCAGATACTCCCGGTCGTTGTAGTTGGCCTTGTACCCGGGGAGGGTGAGCAAGCCGATAAGGGCGATGGCGCACGTGACGGCGAGAATGGGCAGCGGCCAGCGGACCACCGCCGTCCCGACGCGTCGCCAGCCGCGAACCTTGAGCAGGCGCTTGGGTTCGAACACGCCGAAACGGCTGCCGACGGTGAGGACGGCGGGGCCCAACGTGAGCGCCACCGCCACCGCGACCAGCATCCCCACCGCGCAGGGGATGCCCAGGGTTTGGAAATACGGCATCCGCGCGAAGCTGAGGCAGAAGGTCGCCCCGGCGATCGTCAAACCGGAGCCCAGGATGACGTGGGCCGTCCCGCGATACATGGTGTAGAAGGCCGCTTCCCGGTCTTCGCCGGCCTGGCGGGCTTCCTGGTAGCGACCGATGATGAATATCCCGTAGTCCGTGCCCGCCGCGATCGCCAGCGACGTGAGCAGGCTGACCGCGAAGGTGGAAAGTCCGAGGATTCCGGAGTGCCCCATCAGCGCGACCGCTCCACGCGCCATGGTCAATTCGAACCCGACCGGGATCAGCAGCAGAATCACGGTGACGATCGAACGGTAGACGAACAGCAACATGCTCAGGATCACCGCGATCGTCGTCGCCGTGATCCTGAGCATGGATTTGTCGCCGCTGTGATGCAGATCCGCGGCGAGCGCCGCCACCCCGGTGACGTAGACCTTGACCCCCGGCGGCGGAGGCACACTGTTCACGATTTTGCGGACGGCTTCCACGGATTCGTTGGCCAGCGGCTCGCCTTGATTACCGGCGAGATTCACCTGGACGGTCGCGGCCTTGCCGTCGTTGCTTTGCGCGCCGGCTGCGGTGAGCGGATCACCCCAGAAGTCCTGGACGCTCAGCACGTGCGACTTGTCGTCACGCAGCCTGCTGATCATGGCGTCGTAGAACCGGTGGGCGTCGTCGCCGAGGGGCTGATTGCCCTCCAACACGATCATCGCCGAGCTGTCGGTCTCTCCTTCGTTGAAGGCGTGGCCGATGCGCGTCATTGCCACGAATGACGGTGCGTCCGTTGGGCTCAGCGACACCGACCGCTCTTGCCCGACGACTTCCAGAGACGGGACGAACAGGCTGAGGATCACGGCGACCGCGACCCATAACAGGATGATCGGCACCGCGAAGGTGTGGATCATTCTCGCGAGGAGGGGCCGCTCGGCATGGGTGTCGCCGCTGAATCGGGTAGTCACGCGGACTTCACCAGACAGAAGGTGTAGGCGTTGACCTCGTTGGAAATTCTCTCGGCCTTGACCACGTCGTCTACCAGGATGCGGCACCCGATGCTGTCGCTATCACCTTGTGCCACAAGGTTTCCCATCACGGCGGCCTTGTCGGTGGTGATGTGTAGCGACCACGGCAACCGCGCCCGGTCGACGCGTTGCGGATCGGCGTTGACGTCGAAATAGCTGATGTCCGCGACGGTTCCGGGCGGCCCGAAGACCTCGTAGGTGATCCGTTTGGGGTTGAACGGCTTGGGGTTCCGCAGGTTGCTGTCGGCATACGATTCCCGCTTTTCCGAGCCGAAGTAGCCGTGGACCCGGTACACGATGAAGCCGCCGACCACCAGCACCGCCACGATGACCAGCGGAATCCAAGTTCGCGACAGCAGCTTGAGAATTGAAAGCCCTTTCAGCGGTTGGCACTACTGCGGATCGCCGCGGGGCGCCCGTCCGCCCGGCGGACCCCATGGCTGGGTCATCGCCTAGGCCTGGGCCGTCGACTCCTTTCCTCGCGGACTGAAGTGTAACGCATATCACGTGCGTAAGGCGAAAACCGCCGTACCCGCTGACCAGCGGAAATCACACGATGTGCGTTATACAAATCACACAACGTGCGTTATCCTCGGCCGATGGCGCAACTTGCCTTCCAGCGCGCCCGCACGGAAGAGAACAAGCGCCAACGTGCGGCGGCGTTGGTCGAAGCCGCGCGTTCGCTGGCGCTGGAGACCGGCGTCGCGTCGGTCACCTTGACCGCCGTTGCCAGTCGCGCCGGAATTCACTATTCGGCGGTGCGCCGGTACTTCACCTCGCACAAAGAGGTCCTGCTGCACCTCGCCGCCGAAGGGTGGCAGCGCTGGTCGGACAAGGTGTGCGAGGAACTCGGTCAACCGGGCACCGCGTCGCCGGCCCGGGTGGCCCAGACGCTGGCCAACGGGCTGGTGGCAGACCCGCTGTTTTGTGACCTGCTGGCCAATCTTCACCTGCACCTCGAACACGAGGTCCACATCGACAGGGTCGTCGAGATCAGGCGGACCATTACCGCCGCCGCGACGGCGCTCGCCGACGCGATCGAGCGCGCGCTGCCCGCGCTCGGCCGGTCGGGCGCCTTTGACATGCTGATCGCCGCTTACTCCTTGGCCGCCGCTTTCTGGCACATCGCCAACCCGCCGAAGCGGCTCACTGACGCCTATGCCGAGGAGCCGGAGGCGCTTCCGCCCGAGTGGAACATCGATTTCGCGTCCGCTCTCACGCGAGTACTGACGGCGACGTGCGTTGGCCTGGTCCCGGAATCTCCATCCGCAGAAAAGGAGGGATAAGTGCTATGGCTTGGCGAACTCGCGCTGCCGAGAACGATGCCGACCTGGGCGAGCGCGCGGGGGCGGACGTCAGCGCGTCGAACCAACCAGCGGGATGGCAACGGGCGTCGGCGATTTCGCCGAATGCCACGTTGCGGCGCGGACGGTTGAACGGAGGGTCGGGCACCCGGTCAGCGGGAGGTGGTTGGATGCCGAAGATTCCGGTTGCCGCCGCGGTGAAGAAAATATGGATCGCACTGGTCATCGTGATGGTGGTTGCGGTAGCGGGATTTTGCGTCTCGCGGCTCCGCAGCGTCTTCGGCTATCACGACAGTCGCCCGATTACCAGCGGCATTGCTGATGACATCAAGCCATTCAATCCCAAGCACGTGGTCTACGAGGTTTATGGCCCCGCCGGGACGATTGCGAACATCAACTACCTGGACATCAATGCCCAGCCCCAACGAGCAAGCAACGTGCCGCTGCCGTGGACGCTCTCGGTCATCACGACGCTTCCCTCGGTGAGCGTCAACGTTGTGGCGCAGGCCAATAGCGACCAGATCGGCTGCCGGATCATCGTGAACGACGTAGTCAAAGACGAAAGGTCGGCGAGCGGAGTGAATGCCCAAACCTTCTGCATAGTGAAGTCAGCATGACCGACAACCGGGCCGCGGGGCTCCCGCACATGCCGATATTTGCGCGGACGGTCCACAAGTTCGCGCTGCTGATCGTCTTGGCCTGGATAGGACTTGTCGTCGTCCTCAGTATTTTCGTCCCGCCCTTGGACATAGTCGCAAAACAACACACCGTGTCGATGAGCCCCCAAGCTGCGGCGTCGATGCAAGCGATGAAGCGCGTCGGCAAGGTGTTCAACGAATTCGACACCGACAGTTCGGCCATGATCGTCCTGGAGGGCGATAAGCCGCTTGGCGACGACGCACACCATTTCTACGACCAGCTGATCCAGAAGCTCGAGGCGGACAAGAAGCACGTCGAGCACGTCCAGGACTTCTGGGGAGATCCGCTAACGGCGGCCGGTTCGCAAAGCTCGGACGGCAAGGCGGCCTATGTGCAGGTCTATCTGGTCGGTAACCAGGGCGAGAGCAAGGCGAACGAGTCTGTCCGAGCGGTTCGCAAGATCGTAGACAGTGTGCCTCCGCCACCAGGGGTCAAGGCCTACGTAACCGGCGCGGCGGCGCTTACGGCCGATCAGTCGGCAGCCGGTGAGAAGAGCATCATAAAGGTCACGATCATCACCTTCATCGTGATCATCGTGATGCTGTTATTTGTTTACCGCTCAATTGTCACGGTGTTCATCACCCTGGTGATGGTGTTAATTGAGCTGTTTGCGGCCCGGCAAGTTGTCGCTTTCTTGGCTTATAACGACATCATTGGGCTGTCGATCTTCGCGGTTTTTCTGCTGGTGTTGATGGCCATCGCAGCTGGCACGGACTATGCGATCTTTGTCCTGGGCCGATATCAAGAGGCGCGATCGCTTGGTGAGGATCGGGAACGGGCCTTCTACACCATGTTCCACGGGACCGCGCACGTGGTTCTGGGCTCTGGCCTGACCATCGCCGGTGCGATGTATTGCCTCAGCTTTACCCGGCTGCCCTATTTTCAGACGCTCGGTGTGCCCTGCGCGGTTGGAATGCTCGTCGCCGTCTTCGCCGCGCTCACCCTCGGCCCCGCCGTGTTGACGGTGGGCAGTCACTTCGGTCTGTTCGACCCCAAACGCAGGATGAGGACCCGGGGTTGGCGGCGGGTGGGCACCGCGATCGTGCGTTGGCCCGCGCCGATTCTGGCGGTTTCGGTCGCGATTGCGCTCATCGGGTTGCTCGCTCTGCCGGGGTACAAGACGAATTACGACAATCGCAAGTATCTGCCGCCGTATACCAAAGCGAATGTCGGATATGACGCCGCAGACCGGCACTTCTCCAATGCCCGGATGAATCCGGAATTGCTGTTGATCGAGACTGATCACGACATGCGCAATCCGGCGGGCATGCTTGTGCTGGACAGGATCGCCAGGGGCGTCTTTCACATCCCCGGCGTCGCCCGGGTGCAGGCGATAACCAGGCCGTTGGGAACGCCGATCGAGCACACGTCGATCCCGTTCCAGATCAGCATGCAGAACACGACGCAGGTCGAGAACCAGCAGTACATGCACCAACGCATGAACGACATGCTCAAACAGGCCGACGCGATGCAGCAATCCATCGACACGATGCAGCGCATGTACGCCATCACGTCGCAGATGGCCGCTGTCATGCACCACATGGACGGCCTCACGCATGAAATGTTGCGCGTCACAGCCGAATTGCGGGATCACATCGCCGATTTCGACGACTTCTTCCGTCCGATCCGCAGCTTGTTCTGGTGGGAGAGGCACTGCTTCGACATCCCGATCTGCTGGGCTTTCCGGTCCATCTTCGACGCGCTCGACGGCTTGGATCAGATCGTCGAAAAGTTCAACTACCTCACCGACGACATATCCAAGCTGGACGCCCTACTGCCGCAGATGGTGGCGCAGATGCCGCCGATGATCGCGACCATGACGACCATGAAGCAGATGATGCTGACCATGCACAGCTCGATGTCTTCGCTGTATGACCAGATGGACGTGATGAGCCAAAACTCGACCGCCATGGGTCAGGCGTTCGACGCGGCCAAGAACGACGACTCCTTTTACATACCGCCGGAGGTCTTCGACAACCCCGATTTCAAGCGGGGTCTGAAGATGTTCCTGTCGCCCGACGGGCACGCGGCCCGGTTCATCATCTCCCATGAGGGAGATCCGGCCAGCCCCGAAGGGATTTCGCACGTCGATCCGATCAAGAACGCGGCAAAGGAAGCGATCAAAGGGACACCGCTGGAGGGTGCCAAGATCTGGCTGGGCGGCACCGCCGCGGTCTACAAGGACATGCGCGACGGGTCCAAGTACGACCTGATGATCGCCGGCATATCCGCGGCCTGCCTCATTTTGATCATCATGCTGATCATTACCCGAAGCCTGGTTGCCGCGATCACGATTGTGGGCACCGTGTTGCTTTCGTTGGGTGCCTCATTCGGGCTTTCCGTGCTGATGTGGCAGGACATCATGCGCTTTGAATTGAACTGGATGGTGCTTGCGATGTCCGTCATCCTGCTGTTAGCGGTGGGATCCGACTACAACCTGCTGCTGGTTTCCCGTTTCAAAGAGGAGATCCATGCCGGATTGAAGACGGGAATTATCCGGTCAATGGCCGGCACCGGCGCCGTGGTGACGTCTGCGGGTCTGGTGTTCGCCGCCACCATGGCGTCCTTCATCTTCGGTGATCTGAAGATCATGGGCCAGGTTGGTACCACCATCGGTCTGGGGCTTTTGTTCGACACGTTGATCGTGCGCTCGTTCATGATGCCGTCCGTCGCCGCGCTGATGGGGCGCTGGTTCTGGTGGCCGACACAGGTACGCACCCGTCCCGCCAGTCAGATGCTGCGACCGTACGGACCTCGCCCGGCGGTTCGGGCCCTGATGCTGCCCCGGCAGGGCGACGCCCCGGACTCAGGGGACACCGATCGCATCCCGGTGAGCGCACCCCACTACTGACGGTGGTTCCGTCCGCCGGGCCCGGGGACCGGTCAGGCGTGGCTGCGCAACTGCACCATTTTCCGCATGATGTCGCTCAGCTTGTGCACCGGCGCTCCGCACGTCAGGCAGTAGCCGCCCGGGCAACGGGCGATCCGATCTACCTGCTGCAGGAGTTGGGCCTTGAGGCTGCGCACGCAGCTGATGCACAGGATGTCGACGATGTTTCCGGACGGGTCGAGGTTCGGCCGGTTGCATTCGTCCACAGCATGCCGGTATAGGACGTGCGTTGCCCGGTTCGTGCAGCCGGCTTCGGATTGGCAGGTGATCTCGTGCCAGTCAAGGGCGGCCAGCGCGTCGGGGACCGCCGACTGGGGGTCCACGGTGCTCATCGTGTGCCCACTGCGGCGCAGCATCCCGGCACCAGCCGGCCTGTCCCGTATTCAACGGCGATGATGTGCATGTTCTGAGTCCTGGTTGAGCGGTGGTCACCCGGGAACGATGCGGGATGCGAAGCAATACCCGCCAAGCGCAGATCCTAACCTCGCCGACGAATAATGACCAGGGTCAATCCACAAGCGCGGCAAGACACGCGCGGCGCCGCGCCGGGGCGTGAGCTACGACCAGTTCCACACCGACATGTCGCCGGGCGGGTACTGGTTGCACACATCGGTGGCCTTGGCGACGACGCCCTTGTTGTTGAAGAAGATCTTCATGTGATTGACCCAGGCGAACGTCAGCGGATCGCCGTTGTAGAAGTTCTCGGAATAATTCCTGCGGTCCGCTGGTGACAGCGAGTAGAACCAGTGCGCCTTGTCTATCGTCGCCTGCTGGAGGTTGGGGTGGTTGTTGAAGTCGATCATGTACCGCTGGTAGTACACCGGGCTCGTATCCCTGACAGCCGCGAGGTACTGCTCGGCGTCGCAGGTGGTCGCGATCTGCCTGCGGGGGACCGGGAAGTCTTCCGTGGAATCGGCCGCGGCGGTCTGCGGGAAACTCGCAGCGGCGATGCCCAAAGCAACAAAAACGGCGCCTGCACGCAGGCCAGAACTCAGCAGAGACATAGCTGTTACCGTAACACTTTCGGCCGCCTCCCGGGAGGCTCGGGACGATTTCGTAGCCCGTCTCACTATCCATTGCGATCAGGCACGATGACGTGCGTCGGGTCCGGCCGCAGCTCCGGCGGGGCCTGGCTGTAGTCGCCGAACGGGCCGTCGCGGCGCTCGACCGCCGCGCGCACGCCCTGCGTCTTGGCGGTACGGATGAATTCGAGCGCGTCGGGAGTGTTGCGCATCAGGCCGTCGAGGATCCCGCCCAGCATCTGCGTGGACGCCAGGCCCATGTTCTCGTAGGCCTGATTGACGATCAGTTTCTGCGCCCGTAACTGAGACAACGGAATCCGGGCCAGCTCGGCGGCGATCTCGGCGACCCTGGCCTCCAGCCGCTCGAACGGCACCGCCTCGTTGATCAGCTCGATCTCGGCGGCCTGCAGACCGGTCAGCGGCCGACCCGTCAGCGAGTGCCACTTGACCCTGGCGAAGCTCAGGCGATAGAGCCACATCCCGGTCAGATACGCCCCCCAGACCCGGGCGTAGGGAGTGCCGATCACGGCGTCCTCGCTGGCGATGACGATGTCGGCGCACAGCGCGTAGTCGCTGCCCCCGCCCACGCACCAGCCGTGTACCTGCGCGATAACCGGTTTCGAGGCCCGCCAAATGGCCATGAATTTCTGGTGCGGTCCGGTCTCGCGCGCGGCGACCATTGCGAAATCCTTGCCGGGATCCCACTGCCCGTCGGTCATCATGACGTCGCCCCAGTGCTGGAAGCCGCCGCCGAAGTCGTACCCGGCGCAGAAGGCCCGCCCGGCGCCGCGCAGCACGATGACCTTGATGTCGTGGTCCCGCTCGGCGAGCCTGATGGCGCTCTCGATCTCGTCGGGCATGGGCGGGACGATGGTGTTGAGGTGCTCGGGGCGGTTCAGCGTGATGGTGGCGACCGGGCCGGCGGCCTGGTACAGCAGGGTGTCGAAGTCGGGCATTGCCCAAGTGTGGGCTAGCGCTCCCCGACGGGAGGGTCGGGCTGCCGGTTTTCCGGCGATGACGCATAGATTCGCTCGCCAATTTTGAGATAAGGCGTCGTCAGGTAGGCCGAGAAGACAATGACCCCAGCAAAGATCGCCGCCACGACGACGGCGTTGGGCCAGATCCTGCCCACCCCGGCTGCGAAAGAGATGATGCCGATGATCGAGGTGGCCCAATAGAACCGTCGACCCGGACGGCGGTCGGCGATGAAGCGGAAGCGTGCTTGAGCCGCCCCGGCCACGATGAGGATCAACCCGGTCACCAACAAGGTGAGTTCGATACGTTCGGTCGCTGCCACGCCGACGATCTTATGGCCCGCCAAAAGGCCGCAACGAAACTCGTAAGCCCCGCCGATCGCCCTACGGGTGATTCACGCAGAACGCCACACACATGGCGTCAACAGGAATGGACACCCATTGCAGTTGCCCATCCGCCTGGCGCTCGCAGTAGATCGGGCCGGGGACACCCCACACTTTCGCGCCTTCGGGCGAGCATGGTTTGCCGAGATCGGTATCGGCGTGCGCCGGGCTGCTTCCCATGAGGACCGCGAGTGGAGCGACCGCCGTCAACATCGCCAAGCCGACGAACCTCCGTGCGCCCATGATCCACGCCTTCCTCGACAACATCCGCTACATCACCATCGAGCTTACGACAGCCGCGACAACGTGCCCTGCGACATGAAACAAGGCCGTAGACCCCGGGCCCGACATACGAGAATCCCAGAATTCGTCTCGGAGACGGCAGGGCGATATCGGCGGATATCCGACCAGCGAGTGACACGATATCGGCGTGGATGACAGCAGTCGCGGTGGGCTGACAGCGGCGGGACTGTCGTGTAAGTCGTGCGGCACCGAACTCGATCAGATCAGGTTTACCCCGAAGCCCGAGTACGTGTTCCACCATCCGCTGATCCGCATGGTGGCCTACGAATCACAAATCAAGTCGGATCGTGCCGAGTTGCATCGGCGGCTGGCTGCCGCGATTGAGGCCCGTGGCCCAGCCTCGGCTGATGAAAACGCCGCGCTGATCGCCGAACATTTGGAGGCCGCCGGTGATCTGCGCGCCGCCTACGGTTGGCAGATGCGTGCCGCAACGTGGGCGACCAACCGCGACATCGCCGCAGCGCGAGTGAGTTGGGAGCGCGCCCGAACCATCGCCGACGCATTGCCCTCTGATGACCCAGGCCGCGCAGCCATGCGCATCGCCCCGCGAACCATGTTGTGCGGCACCGGCTGGCGTGTGAACGCCGACGTCGCCGGCGACCGCTTCGATGAATTGCGGGAGTTGTGCAGCGCAGCCGGGGACAAGGCGTCGCTGGGCATCGCGACGGCAGGGTTCGTGGTCGGCTACGCGCATCAGGACCGGATGCGTGAGGCGTCGCAGCTGGCATCCGAAGCCTGGGCCCTCGCCGAGTCGGTCGGAGATGCGACCTTGACCGTGGGGCTGTCGTTCCCGGTGCTCTACGGCAAGATCGAGAGCGCGGAGTGGTGTGACGTGCTGCGGTGGTCACAGGCCGTTATCGACCTGGCCGACGGTGATCCGTCGAAAGGCAACTTCCTCGTCGGGTCCCCGTTGACGCTCGCCTTCACGTCGCGGGGTATGGCTCGATACTCCCTGGGTCATCGCGGATGGCCGGAAGACCTGCGGCGCTGCCTGGCTTTGGCCCGCCGCGCTGACCCCGCCTCCCGCGCCGGGGTTGTCGGCTATGTCTACTTGCTGGGGATACCGTTTGGCGTGAAGAAGCCCGATGATCGTGCGCTGCACGAGATCGAGGACGCTCTGCGGAACGCCGAGCGATCCAGCGATGACGTCGTCGTGGGCTTCACCCAGGCGACGCTGGGCGTTGCGCTGGTGCACCGCGACACCATTGCGGAGCGCGGTCGCGGGCAGCAGCTGCTGGCCGAGGTCGGGGGCCTATTCCTCAAACAGGGACGCAACCTATGCGATTTGCCGATCGTCGAGGTCTGCTCGGCACGTGCAACGGCGAGGCAAGGAGATCACGATGCCGCCATACCGGTGATACGCGCCGCCGCCGACCACCTGTTCCGCCAGGTACATCTGCTGTTGTGGGGCATTCCTGCGACCGGCGTCCTGGTGGAGACACTGCTGGACCGCGGGGCCCGCGGTGACGTGGCCGAAGCTGAGGCCGCGATCGAGCGGCTAGCGGCCGCGCCGGCCGATGAGGGTCTGGTGATACGCGATATCTGGCTGCTGCGACTGCGGGGCACTACTGGCCCGGGCTCAGGGCGACACACCGGCTTATGCCGGCTTCAGGGATCGCTACCGCGATATGGCGACATCGCTTGGGTTCGAAGGACACATCGCTTGGGCCGCGGCAATGCCATAAACGCGGTCGGTCTTTGCTTGAGCTCAGCCGGTCAGCATCCGCCACAGGAACGAGTAAGTGAGCGCCGACTTGAACGCGACCTGTTCGTTGTCGGCGGCGCCGGCGTGCCCGCCCTCGATGTTCTCGTAGTACCAGACCTCGTGGCCCGCGGCCTGCAGTGCGGCGGCCATCTTGCGCGGGTGGCCGGGGTGCACCCGGTCGTCGCGGGTCGAGGTCGTTATCAGCACCGGCGGATAAGCCCGGCTCGGCGAGATGTTCTGGTAGGGGGAGTATTCGGAGATGAAGGCCCAGTCGTCCGGGTTGTCGGGGTTGCCGTACTCCGCCATCCACGACGCCCCGGCCAGCAGCAGGTGGTAACGCCTCATGTCCAGCAGCGGCACGTCGCACACCAGCGCGCCGAACTTCTCGGGGTACTGGGTCAGCATGATGCCCATCAGCAGCCCGCCGTTGCTGCCGCCCCGCGCGCCCAGCTGCCCGACGGTCGTGATGCCGCGATCCACCAAATCGGTTGCCACCGCGGCGAAATCCTCGGCCACCTTATGCCGGCCCTCGCGGATCGCCTGGGTGTGCCAGCCGGGGCCGTACTCGCCCCCGCCGCGGATGTTGGCCACCGCGTAGGTGCCGCCGCGGGACAGCCACAGCCGGCCCAGCACCCCGTCGTACCCGGGTGTCCGCGCCGTCTCGAAACCGCCGTACCCGCTCAGCAGGGTCGGTCCTGGGCCGGCGGCCCGGTTTGCATCGGTGGGCCGCACGACGAAGTACGGGATCGACGTGCCATCCTTGGACGCCACGAAATGCTGTGCGACCGAGAACTTTTCGGCGTCGAAGAACGCCGGTGCGCACTTGATCGGGTCGGGTTGCGTGTTCGCGTCACCGCGCAGCAGCCGCGAGGGCGTGGTGAATCCGCTGGAGTCCAGGAAGAACTCGTCGCCGGTGTCGTCGGCGGCGACGATGACGGTGTTGGTCGCCGCCGGGATGCCCGGGACCGGCTCGCGCCGCCAGGTGCCTGGGGTGGCGATTTCGACGCGGCTGGCGACGTCGGCCAGCGAGACGATCAGCAGCCGGTCCTTCGTCCAGGCGTAGTGATTGAGGGCGGTGTGCTGGTCGGGCTCGAAGACTACCCGCAATTGCGCTGCGCCGGAAACGAATTCGTCATAGTCGGCGGCCAGCAACGAACCCGCGATGTAGGCGGTGTCGCCCAGGTACCAGTCGGTGCGCAGCTCGATCAACAACCATTCACGGTGTATCGACACGCCGGCGTCGGTGGGTGCGTCGATGCGGATCAGCTCCGGGCCGCGTAGCTCGTAGACCTCCTCGTTCCAGAAGTCCAGCGCTCGTCCCAGAAAGACGCGCTCGAAGCCGGGCGTGCGATCCACCGACGCCGAAACGCGGACGTCCGAGTGGGCGCCCTCGAAGACGGTCTCGGCTTCCGCCAGGATTGTGCCGCGTCGCCACCGCTTGACGACGCGCGGGTAGCCGGATTCGGTCAGTGAGTCGGGGCCGAAGTCGGTGCCCACCAGCACGGTCTCCGGATCGGCCCAGGTGATCTGCGACTTGGCCTCCGGCAGCTCGAACCCGCCGTCCACGAATTCCCTTGTCGCCATGTTGAATTCGCGCACAATGGATGCGTCCGACCCGCCGCGGGACAGCCCGATCAGCGCGCGGGTGTGGTCGGGTTCGATGACACCGGCGCCCGCCCACACCCACTTCTCGCCGTCCGTGCGACCCAGCTCGTCGACGTCGATCAGCACGTCCCACTCCGGGGCGTCGGTGCGGTAGCTGTCCAGGGTGGTGCGTCGCCACAGCCCGCGCGTGTTGGCGGCGTCGCGCCAGAAGTTGTAGAGGTATTCGCCCCGACGGACCACGTAGGGGATTCGGGCGTCCGTGTCCAGCACCTCGAGCGCCTCGCTGCGCATCCGCTCGAACCGCGCATCGCAAAATTCCGCCAGCGTCGGCTCGTTGCGCCCGCGCACCCAATCCAGAGCTTCGTCGGAGGCGATGTCCTCGAGCCACAGGTACGGGTCGTCGGTCATGACTGCCATTCTGACCGCGGCCGGGAATCAGGCCGTCACGCCACCCTCGTGACGATGACCGTCCAGGGCAGTTCGAGTGCGCCGTCGCGATCGTAGGGCGCCAGCGAGGGGTCAAGGGTCGCGCGGATGGCCCGGACTTGCGCGGGGTCCAGTGAGGCGGCCAGTTCCGCGACGGGCCCGGCGATCGCGGTGATGTGCGTCCAATACTCTTGCGGACCGTCGAACCGCATCGCGCCGGTGAGTTCTTCGACCGTGACGTCCGAGAAGCCGCCGGCGGCGGCGAGCTCATAGTTGCGCTCGGGGGTCGAGAGCGAGAAGAGGCCGCCCGGGGCGAAAGCGTCTCCGGGCGGTGTGACGCCGTTTTGCAGCAGCGCCAAAACGACCTGGAAGATCCACGGGTTGCGGTCCGGCGGCCCCCACGTCGCGTAGGCGCACCGGCCGCCCCGCCGCAGCACCCGCCGGATCTCCGCGATCGCCCGTTCCTGCTCGGGCACGAGCATCAGCCCGAACCGCGAAAGCACCCCGTCAACGCTGCCGTCGGGCAGCTCGATCTGCTGGGCGTCAATCACGCGGCATTCGACGTTGTCGAGACGCCGCTCGGCGGCGCCCCGGCGAGCCGCCTCCACCATCGCGGGCACGAAATCGCTGGAGATAAGCCGGCCGGTCGAACCGAGTCGAGCGGCGGCGAGGAAGCCGGTCTCTCCCGGGCCGGCCGTCAGCTCCAGCACGGTCTGGCCCGGCCGCGGGTCGACCTGCTCGACGAGCCGCTCCGACACCGACCGCACGTCGGAGAAGAGGCGGTCTCGATACTTGTCCCAGGCCGGTGCGACCGCGCTCCATTGACGCCGGGCCTCCCCAGAGGAATTGATCTCGGACACGCTTACCCCCAATAACCCCAACTTTCCGGGACCCTCCGACCCCGACTCTATTGGCTGACCGCGGCGTACTGTGAGCGTTGTCACGCAAAAGGGGCAAGGAGCCGATCAGATGACTGTTTTCGCACGTCCAGGCGCCGCCGGGGCACTGATGTCGTATGAATCCCGGTACGGGAACTTCATCGGGGGTCAGTGGGTTCCGCCGGCGGGCGGCCGGTATTTCGAGAACCCGACGCCGGTCACGGGCCAGACTTTCTGCGAGGTGGCCCGTTCCGACGAGGCCGATATCGAGAAGGCGCTCGACGCCGCGCATGCGGCGGCGCCGTCCTGGGGCAAGACCGCGCCCGCCGAGCGGGCGGCGGTCCTGAACAAGATCGCCGACCGCATGGAGGAGAACAAGGCGGCGTTGGCGGTGGCCGAGGTCTGGGACAACGGCAAACCGGTCCGCGAGGCGCTGGCCGCCGACATCCCGCTGGCGGCCGACCACTTCCGGTATTTCGCCGCGGCGATCCGGGCCCAGGAGGGTTCGCTGTCGCAGATCGACGAGGAGACCGTCGCCTACCACTTCCACGAGCCGCTGGGGGTAGTGGGACAGATCATCCCGTGGAACTTCCCCATCCTGATGGCCGCCTGGAAGATGGCGCCGGCGCTGGCGGCCGGCAATGCGGTGGTGCTCAAGCCCGCCGAGCAGACGCCGGCGTCGGTGCTCTACCTGATGTCGCTGATCGGGGACCTGCTGCCGGCGGGCGTGGTCAACGTCGTCAATGGGTTCGGCGCCGAGGCCGGCAAGCCGCTGGCGTCGAGCAACCGGATCGCCAAGATCGCGTTCACCGGGGAGACCACCACCGGGCGGCTGATCATGCAGTACGCCTCGCAGAACCTCATCCCGGTCACCCTGGAGCTCGGCGGCAAGAGCCCCAACATCTTCTTCTCCGACGTGATGGCCAAGGCGGACGACTTTCAGGACAAGGCGCTGGAGGGCTTCACCATGTTCGCCCTCAATCAGGGCGAGGTGTGCACCTGCCCGTCGCGCAGCCTGATTCAGGCCGACATCTACGACGAGTTCCTCGAGCTGGCCGCCATCCGCACCAAGGCGGTCCGGCAGGGCGACCCGCTGGACATCCAGACGATGCTGGGTTCGCAGGCGTCGAACGACCAACTGGAAAAGATCCTGTCCTACATCGAGATCGGCAGAAACGAAGGCGCGAGGGTCATTTGCGGCGGTGAGCCGGCCGAACTGGGCGGCGACCTCTCCGGTGGCTACTACATGCAACCGACCATCTTCTCCGGCAACAACAAGTTGCGGATCTTCCAGGAGGAGATCTTCGGCCCGGTGGTGGCGGTGACGTCGTTCTCCGATTACGACGACGCGATGTCCATCGCCAACGACACCCTCTACGGTCTCGGCGCGGGCGTATGGAGCCGCGACGGCAACACCGCGCACCGGGCGGGCCGCGACATCCAGGCCGGCCGGGTGTGGGTGAACTGCTACCACGTGTATCCGCCGCACGCGGCGTTCGGCGGCTACAAGCTGTCCGGTTTCGGTCGCGAGTGTCACAAGATGGCGCTCGAGCACTACCAGCAGACCAAGAACCTCATGGTGTCCTACTCCGACAAGGCGCTCGGGTTGTTCTGATGGGTGTGCCGTCGGGCCCTCCCTCGGGGGTGGTCATGACCGCCGCCGCCGCCGACCTGCTGGCGCGCCTGCAGGAGCGTCACGGCCCGGTGATGTTCCACCAGTCCGGCGGTTGCTGCGACGGGTCGTCGCCGATGTGCTACCCGCGCGGCGACTTCTTGGTTGGCGACCGCGACGTCTTGCTCGGGGTGTTGGACGCCGGGCCGGACGGGGTCGCCGTATGGATCTCGGGCCCGCAGTACGAGGCTTGGAAGCACACCCAGTTGGTCATCGACGTCGTGCCCGGCCGCGGCGGCGGCTTCAGCCTGGAGGCGCCGGAAGGCGTGCGTTTCCTCAGTCGCGGGCGCGTTTTCACCGACGAGGAGCAGGCCCTGCTGCGGGCCGCGCCGGTCATCACCGGGGCCGCGTACGAGCGTGGTGAGCGCCCGCCCGAACGCGGTCAGGTGGTCGCCCTCGATATGTAAGGTCGTCAGAGTGGTCCCCCTTCCGCGTCCTTGGCTGCTGGCCAGCGCCATGCTGATCGGTTGCGCCGTCGGGCTATTGGCCGGAGTCGGGTTGACCGCGCTGGTCCACGCGCGGGTCCGCCCGGCCGTCGTCGTCGCGCTGGTGGTGGGGATTCCGAGCGCGGCCGGGCTGCTGACGATCCTGTTCTCCGGGCGCCGGTGGGTTACCACCGTGGGCGCCTTCATCCTGTCGCTTGCGCCGGGTTGGTTCGCTGCGCTCGTCGCGCTGCAGGTAGCTTCCGGTGGCTGACGAGGATCACCCGTCGAACCCGGGAACCCAGCCGTTCACCCCGGACTTCGAGGAGGACACCGGGACGCACTCGTGGGTCCCGGACTTCTCCGATGACGACGACACCGGCTCGCAGCCCGCGGTCGAGAAGCCCGAGTCGGCCCCGGTCGTGGCGGAAGAGCGCGGTGCCCAGCCGAAGGATTCGACCACGGAAACGAGCGGCGTGCCTGTTCAGTCGGTCACCGTTCCGGGCCGTTACCACTACCTGAAGTGGTGGAAGCTGGGGCTGGTGCTCCTCGGCGTATGGGTGGTGGTGGCCGAGGTGGGCCTCGGGCTTTTCTACTGGTGGTACCACGCGAACGACAAGACGCCGGCCTTGTTCGTCGTCTTGGTCTACGTCGTCGCATGCGCCGTGGGCGGCGTGATGCTGGCGATGGTCGAGGGCAAGCCGCTCGTCGCTGCGCTCTCGCTCGCGGTGATGTCGGCGCCCTTCGCCTCCCTCGCCGCCGCGGTGCCCCTGTACGGGTATTACCACTGCGCGCGGACAGGCCATTGCCTGCTCGGCGGCATTCCGTACTAGCGGTGCGAGCCGCGAGCGTGGGGCCGATGGACGAATTCGAGGCAGTTCGCGTACTTAGGCGCCACAGTCGGCGCCCCAGGGGAGCGGTCGCCCACTAGGGTAGGGGCCGTGACTCACTTTGACGTCGTCGTCCTCGGGGCCGGTCCCGGCGGATATGTCGCAGCCATTCGTGCCGCACAGCTCGGCCTGAACACCGCGGTCATCGAAAACAAGTACTGGGGCGGTGTCTGTCTGAACGTCGGCTGCATTCCGTCGAAGGCGTTACTGCGCAACGCCGAGCTCGTCCACATTTTCACCAAAGAGGCCAAGACTTTCGGCATCAGCGGCGAGGCGAGCTTCGATTACGGGATCGCCTTCGACCGCAGCCGCAAAGTGGCCGAGGGTCGGGTCGCCGGCGTGCACTTCCTGATGAAGAAGAACAAGATCACCGAGATTCACGGGTACGGCCGGTTCACCGACCCGCGCACCCTCTCCGTGGAATTGAATGAGGGCGGCGCTGAAAATCCGATGACGGTCACGTTCGACAACGCGATCATCGCCACCGGCAGCAGCACCCGGCTCGTTCCGGGAACGTCGCTCTCGTCCAACGTGGTCACCTACGAGGAACAGATCCTGTCCCGCGAGCTGCCGGAGTCGATCATCATCGCCGGGGCCGGGGCCATCGGCATGGAGTTCGGCTACGTGCTGAAGAACTACGGCGTCGACGTCACCATCGTGGAGTTCTTGCCGCGCGCACTGCCCAACGAGGACGCCGAGGTCTCCAAGGAGATCGAGAAGCAGTTCAAGAAGCTGGGCATCAAGGTCATGACCGCGACCAAGGTCGAAGCCATCGAAGACGACGGTTCGGCGGTCACGGTGACCGTCAGCAAGAATGGAAAGTCGGAAGAGCTCAAGGCCGCAAAGGTCTTGCAGGCGATCGGGTTTGCACCCAACGTCGAGGGATATGGGCTGGAGAAGGCGGGGGTCGCGCTGACTGACCGCAAGGCGATCGGCATCACCGATTACATGCGCACCAACGTCGACCACATCTACGCCATCGGCGACGTCACCGGGCTGCTGCAGCTGGCCCACGTTGCCGAGGCCCAAGGCGTGGTGGCGGCCGAAACCATAGCCGGCGCAGAGACTTTGGCACTCGGCGACTACCGCATGCTGCCGCGCGCGACGTTCTGCCAGCCCCAGGTCGCCAGCTTCGGGCTCACCGAGGAGCAGGCCCGGGACGAGGGTTACGACGTCGTGGTGGCCAAGTTCCCGTTCACCGCGAACGCGAAAGCGCACGGCGTGGGGGATCCCAGCGGTTTCGTCAAGTTGGTCGCCGACTCCAGGCACCTCGAGCTGCTGGGCGGGCACCTGATCGGCCACGATGTGTCCGAGCTGCTGCCCGAACTGACGCTGGCGCAGAAATGGGATTTGACCGCCACCGAGCTGGCCCGCAACGTGCACACCCATCCGACCATGTCGGAGGCGCTGCAGGAGTGCTTCCACGGCCTGATCGGCCACATGATCAACTTCTGAGAATGATCCGTAGCGACACCGTCCTGGGCCTGATTGCAGGGGCCGCCGCGGGTTATGTCCTGTGGCTGGTGGCCTTCTCGATCGCCGACGACAACGCGGCGGTGGGCGACTGGGCCCCGACGGTGTTGCTGGTGTCGGTGGTGCTGGGGATCGGTGCCGTGCTGTGGGGTTGGCTGCAGCGCCGCCGCGGGAAATATCTGTGGTCGAGCTTCGGATTCGGCCTGCCGCTAGTGCCGGTGGTGCTGACCTTGGCCGTGCTGGCAGACGTTTACTTTTAGCTACCGCGGATTGTCCAGCGGGAGGTGGAGCGCCGACATGGTCGCGGCCAGCCCGTCGTATTGGCTTGTGAGCAAGCAGAATTCGATGAGCTGACGTCGATCCAGGTGCGTTGCCAGGCGAAGCCAGGTCCCGTCGGTAATGGTGCGATCCTTGACGAGCTCCTCCGTGGCCGCCAGCAGTGCCCGTTGCCGGGAGCTGAGTCGGTCCGCGGCGCCGTCGGCAACGTTGGGCCAGGCGAAGATCGCGGCCTGCATGCCGGAGTCCAGGCCCTGCTTGCGCGCCATCCGGCGATGGTGCTGCAACTCGTATTCGCATGCGCGCAAATGCGCCACGCGCAGGATCACCAATTCGGTGTCGACGGCCGGCAGCCGGCCCCGCAGGAGCCGCCCGCTGTAGAGGCTCCACACCAAGAACAGCAACCTGTGCTGACCCAGGGTCGTGAACAGATGCATCTCCGGCGCCCCGACCGTGCGCGCGGCCAGTTTCGCCAGCATCCAGTTGAGCGGGCCCAACTCCCGGAACCGCCCCGACGGGATGCGGCCGACGGCACCGTCTTGAGCGCCGCTCACGCTTGCTTCACCAGGTACGGGGACACCGTGCTGCGGTGTTCGTCGAGATCCAGTGCGCGCCCCAGGGCGGGGAATGCGCGCTGCGGGCAGTTGTCGCGCTCGCAGACGCGGCAGCCCGCCCCGATTGGTGTCGCGATATCCCCGGACAAGTCAAGCCCTTCCGAGTAGACGAGCCGATGGGCGTGGCGAAGCTCGCAGCCCAGCCCGATCGCGAAGGTTTTACCCGGCTGACCATACCGCGCGGCGCGGCGCTCCACGGTGCGGGCTACCCACATGTAATTGCGGCCGTCGGGCATCTGGGCGATCTGCACCAGGATCTTGCCGGGGTTGGCAAAGGTTTCGTAGACGTTCCACAGCGGGCACGTGCCCCCACTGGACGAGAAGTGAAAACCGGTCGCCGACTGTCGTTTTGACATGTTGCCGGCGCGGTCTACCCGGATGAACGAGAACGGCACGCCGCGCATCGACGGCCGCTGCAGCGTCGAGAGCCGGTGCGCGATCGTCTCGTAGCTCACCGAGTAGAAGGAGGACAACCGCTCGACGTCGTAGCGGAAATTCTCGGCGACGTCGTGGAACTGGCGATAGGGCAGCACCGCGGCCGCGGCGAAGTAATTGGCCAGCCCCAGCCGGGCCAGCGTGTGCGACTCTTCGCTGGTGAACTTGCCGTCGGCCACCAAGCTGTCGATCAGGTCGCCGAACTCGAGGTACGCCAATTCCGCCGCCATCTTGAATACCTGCTGACCCGGGGACAGGTGATTGCTGATCTCCAGCGTCTTGGTCTTCGGGTTGTAGCGGTGCAGCACGGTGTCCCCGAGATCGATCCGCCTGGTGATGTGCACCCCGTGCACCTCGGTGAGGCGGCGGGTCAACTCGCTGGCCAGGTCGCCGTGGTGCAACCGCATCTGGATGGTCAGGTCCTCGGCGGCGGTGTCCAGCTCGTGCAGGTAATTCTGGCGTTGGTAGAAGTAGTCGCGCACCTCCTCGTGGGGCATGGTGATCGACCCGCTGCCGCTGCCGTCGAAGAAACGGTCCTCGGTGGCGGCGGCCAACTGCGCGGTGGTGATCCGGTAGCGACGGTGCAGGTTGACCACCGCGCGGGCCAGGGCCGGATGGGCGCCCACCATCTCGGCCACCTCCGTCGGGTCGACGTCGATATCCAGATCGCGGTCCGTGGTCACCTCACGCAGCTCGGCGACCAGCCTGGTGTCGTCCTGAGAGGCGAAGAAGGTAGCGTCGACCCCGAACACTTCGGTGATCCGGAGCAGCACGGCCACCGTCAGGGGGCGAACGTCGTGTTCGATCTGGTTGAGATAGCTCGGGGAGATCTCCAGCATCTGAGCCAGCGCGGCCTGACTGAACCCGCGCTCGTTTCGTAGCTGGCGAACACGGGAGCCGACGAACGTTTTGGGCACTTAACAAAGAGTACGCGGCGCTGCGAATATGCCGTTCGCAGACTTGGCATGCCAGTACGATCGGATCACGTTTGGAGTTTGATCGGCGTCGTTGGCATGATGCGCGTCAGGTCCTGGGGGATATTTCGGGGTGCCGTTGAGGGGAAACAGGGAGTGAAGCCGTGAGCCTGGACAAAGTATTGATGCCGGTGCCCGACGGCCAGCCCGATGTGTTCGATCGCGAATGGCCGCTGCGCGTCGCCGACATCGACCGGACGGGCCGATTGCGGCTGGACGCGGCCGCCCGGCACATCCAAGACATCGGTCAGGATCAGCTGCGTGAGATGGGCTTCGAGGAGACCCATCCGCTGTGGATCGTGCGTCGCACCATGGTCGACGTGATCCGCCCGGTCGAGTTCCAGGACATGCTGCGCCTGCGGAGATGGTGTTCGGGGACCTCGAATCGATGGTGTGAGATGCGCGTTCGTGTCGACGGACGCAAGGGCGGCCTGATCGAATCCGAGGCGTTCTGGATCAACATCAACCGGGAAACCCAGATGCCCGCGCGCATCGCCGACGACTTCTTGGCCGGCCTACACAAGACGACCTCCGTGGATCGGCTGCGGTGGAAGGGCTACCTGAAGCCGGGCGGCCGCGATGACGCCACCGAGATCCACGAGTTCCCGGTCCGCGTCACCGACATCGACCTGTTCGACCACATGAACAACTCGGTGTACTGGAGCGTCATCGAGGACTACCTGGCTTCCCATCCCGAACTCTTGCAGGGGCCGCTGCGCACCACGATCGAACACGAGGCGCCGGTCGCGCTGGGCCACAAGCTGGAGATCATCTCGCATGTGCACCCGGCGGGTTCCACCGATCAATTCGGTCCCGACCTGGCCGACCGTACTGTTACAACGCTCACATACGCCGTCGGTGACGAGACGAAAGCCGTCGCCGCGCTGTTCGCTCTCTAGTCGAACACCCGGTTTTCGACCGCGCCGCCGATTTACTGCCTGACCTGCGCATTTGGCGTTACTGACGGGTAGCTTCTGAAACGGTTAAGTTAAACGGTATCTTCGCAAAATTCGCAAAAAGAAGCGCGGTCGTTGCCGAAATTGGCAATTGAAACGGGTGGACCGCCCTCCACGAGCTGTGCCATTGTCGAGTTAGCACGCCAGTGAAGTTGAGCCTCCAGCTATCGCCGCAAGCGGCTCGACGTGGACACCTCAGCACTAAAAGACCCCGAAAGACCCTGAAAGACCCCTGAAGGAGCAAGCCCAATGTCCGTCGTTGGCACCCCGAATAGCGCCGAGCAGATCCAGCACGACTGGGACACCAATCCGCGCTGGAAGGACGTGACTCGTACCTACACCGCCGAGGACGTCGTCGCCCTGCAGGGCAGCGTCGTCGAGGAGCACACCCTGGCCCGCCGCGGCGCGGAGGTGCTGTGGGAAGAGCTGCACGACCTCGAATGGGTCAACGCGCTGGGCGCCCTGACCGGCAACCAGGCCGTCCAGCAGGTGCGCGCCGGACTCAAGGCCATCTACCTGTCGGGCTGGCAGGTCGCCGGCGACGCCAACCTGTCCGGCCACACCTACCCCGACCAGAGCCTGTACCCGGCGAACTCGGTGCCGCAGGTGGTCCGCCGGATCAACAACGCGCTGCAGCGCGCCGACCAGATCGCAAAGATCGAGGGCGACCGGTCGGTGGAGAACTGGCTCGCGCCGATCGTCGCCGACGGTGAGGCCGGCTTCGGCGGCGCCCTGAACGTCTTCGAGCTGCAAAAGGCCCTGATCGCTGCCGGTGTTGCTGGTTCGCACTGGGAGGACCAGCTGGCTTCGGAGAAGAAGTGTGGTCACCTGGGCGGCAAGGTCCTGATCCCGACCCAGCAGCACATCCGCACCCTCACCTCCGCCCGACTGGCTGCCGACGTCTGTGGCGTGCCGACCGTCGTGATCGCCCGCACCGATGCCGAAGCGGCGACGCTCATCACGTCCGACGTCGACGAGCGCGATCAGCCGTTCATCACCGGCGAGCGCACCCGGGAGGGCTTCTACCGGACCAAGAACGGCATCGAGCCCTGCATCGCGCGGGCGAAGGCTTACGCGCCCTTCGCCGACCTGATCTGGATGGAGACCGGCACCCCGGATCTCGAGGTGGCCAAGAATTTCTCCGAGGCGGTCAAGGCCGAGTTCCCCGACCAGATGCTGGCGTACAACTGCTCGCCGTCGTTCAACTGGCGCAAGCACCTCGACGACGGCACCATCGCGAAGTTCCAGAAGGAGCTTGCCGCAATGGGATTCAAGTTCCAATTCATCACGCTGGCCGGCTTCCACGCGCTGAACTACTCGATGTTCGATCTGGCCTACGGCTACGCCCGCAACCAGATGAGCGCGTACGTCGACCTGCAGGAGCGCGAGTTCGCCGCCGAGGAGCGCGGCTACACCGCCACCAAGCACCAGCGCGAGGTCGGCGCCGGTTACTTCGACCGCATCGCGACCACGGTCGACCCGAACTCGTCGACGACCGCGCTGACCGGTTCCACCGAAGAGGGCCAGTTCCACTAACCTCTAGAGGTGTTCGCCGGGCCTGCCCGGCCACCAGACGCAAAAGCACCCATTTGCGCCGCAAATGTGGTGCTTTTGCGTCTGCTCGCCCATTTAAGGAGGCACAGTGAGCGACGCAGCGATCCAGCGGGTAGGGGTTATCGGGGCCGGGCAGATGGGATCCGGTATCGCCGAGGTCGCGGTCCGAGCCGGTGTCGGCGTGACGGTGTTCGAGCCGACCGAGGCGCTGATCACGGCGGGGCGCAACCGCATCGTGAAGTCGCTGGAGCGCGGCGTGAGCGCGGGCAAGGTGACCGAACGGGAACGCGACCGCGCGCTCACCCAGCTGACCTTCACCACGGACCTGAATGACCTGGCCGACCGGCAACTCGTGATCGAGGCGATCCTCGAGGATGAGGCCGTCAAGACGCAGATCTTCGCCGAGCTCGATCGGGTCGTCACCGATCCGGACGCGGTGCTGGCCTCCAACACGTCGAGCATCCCGATCATGAAGATCGCGGCGGCCACCAAGAACCCCCAACGCGTTTTGGGCCTGCACTTCTTCAATCCGGTCCCGGTGCTGCCGCTGGTGGAGTTGGTGTGCACGCTGGTCACCGACGAGGCCGCCGCCGCGCGCACCGAGCAGTTTGCCGGTGCGGTCCTGGGTAAGCAGGTGGTGCGTTGCTCGGACCGGTCCGGCTTCGTGGTGAACGCTCTGCTGGTGCCGTATCTGTTGTCGGCGATCCGGATGGTCGAGGCCGGCTTCGCCACCATCGAAGACGTCGACAAGGCTGTCGTCGCCGGTCTGTCGCACCCGATGGGCCCGTTGCGGCTGTCCGATCTGGTCGGCCTGGACACACTGAAATTGATCGCGGACAAGATGTTCGAGGAATTCAAAGAACCGCAATACGGCCCGCCGCCGCTGTTACTGCGCATGGTCGAGGCGGGCCGGCTGGGCAAAAAATCGGGTCAGGGTTTCTACACTTACTGAAGCAGACCCGCCGCTCGGGCCGAGACTCGCCCGGAGCCGCCCGTGTGGCAGCCGCTGGCTTGAATCGGTTATCATACTCGCGATCAATCCGACGAGAGGTATCCGCAGCCCATGGCTCAATTGACGCCGTATTATGAAGAGTCGCAGTCGATCTACGACATTTCGGATGAATTCTTCGCATTATTTTTAGACCCGACCATGGGCTACACCTGTGCTTACTTCGAGCGTGACGATATGTCCCTCGAGGAAGCGCAGAACGCAAAGTTCGACCTGGCGCTGGGGAAGCTCAACCTCGAGCCGGGGATGACGTTGCTGGACATCGGCTGCGGTTGGGGGGGAGCGCTGCAGCGAGCGGTGGAGAAATTCGACGTCAACGTCATCGGAATCACGCTCAGCCGCAACCAGTGCGAGCACAGCAAGGCCAGGCTGGCCTCGGTCCCGACCCGACGCAACGTCGAGGTGCGGTTGCAGGGCTGGGAAGAATTCCACGACAAAGTCGACCGGATCGTCACCATCGGCGCCTTCGAAGCGTTCAAAGCGGAACGCTGGCCCGCGTTCTTTGAACGCGCGCACAATACCCTGCCCGACGACGGCCGGATGCTGTTGCACACTATTTTGGGGCATAGCCAAAAACAGATGCATGAGCACGGTATCTCGCTGACGATGAGCGACGTGCGATTTACGCGATTTATCTACACGGAAATTTTTCCGGGCGGCCAATTGCCGGCGCAGGAAGACATTCTCAAGTGTTCGGACACCGCGGGATTCACCGTCGAAAGGGTGCAATTGCTGCGTGAGCATTACGAGCGGACGCTTAATATCTGGGCGGCCAATCTGAGGGCCAATAAGCAAAAGGCGATCGAAATCCAGTCAGAAGAGGTCTACGACCGCTATATGCATTATCTGACAGGATGCGAGAACTTCTTCCGCAAGGGCATCAGCAACGTCGGCCAGTTCACCTTGACGAAGTAGCGGGCCTACCGGGAACCGGCAAGCCCTGCGTTACTTCTCCAGCGTGAACTGGTTGACGTCGGTGTAGCCCTGGCGGAACAGCTTGGCGCAGCCGGTCAGGTACTTCATGTAGCGGTCGAAGACCTCTTCCGACTGGATGGCGAGGGCCTGGTCCTTGTTGGCCTCCAGCGCGGCGGCCCACATTTCCAAGGTCCGCGCGTAGTGGAGCTGCAACGACTGAATCCGCGTCACCTTGAACCCGGCCGCGACCGCGTGCTCTTCCACCAACGGGATCGTCGGCAACCAGCCGCCGGGAAATATCTCGGCCAAGATGAACTGGGTGAAGTGAACGATTTCGTGGGTCAAGGGCATGCCCTGCGCCTTGGCGTCTTTGAACGTGGGACGCGAGATGGTGTGCAGCAGCATGATCCCGTCGGTCGGCAGCACCCCGTTAGCCATCTTGAA
The DNA here is from genome assembly GCA_963788075.1 of uncultured Actinomycetota bacterium. Taxonomy (GTDB): domain Bacteria; phylum Actinomycetota; class Actinomycetes; order Mycobacteriales; family Mycobacteriaceae; genus Mycobacterium. The sequence continues at coordinate 97,023 of CAWBFI010000001.1, forward strand.
GAAGCGGGTGTAGCGCTGGCGGCCGAAGTGCTCGAAGGCGCCAATCGACACGATGCGGTCGACCGGCTCGTCGAACTTCTCCCAGCCCTCGAGCAGCACCCGCTTGCCCCGCGGGGTGTCCAGCTCGGCGAACATCTTCTGCACATGCTCGGCCTGGTTCTCCGACAGCGTCAGGCCCACGACGTTGACGTCGTATTTCTCGATGGCGCGTCTCATCGTGGCGCCCCAGCCGCAGCCGATGTCCAGCAGCGTCATACCCGGCTCGAGGTTGAGCTTTCCGAGCGCTAGGTCGATCTTGGCCATCTGGGCCTCCTCGAGCGACATGTCGTCGCGTTCGAAGTAGGCGCAGCTGTAGGTCTGGGTGGGGTCGAGGAACAGTCGGAAGAAGTCGTCCGAGAGATCGTAATGTGCTTGAACATTCCCAAAATGCGGCGTGAGCTGCACAGACATGAGGAGTAGAGCCTTTCTGTATCTCGGAGTGCGGGAGGCCCTGGCAGCCCAGGACCCCCGGTGTACCCCCGGTGCATCCCCTGCATGCTAGCGGTTGCGGCGGTCGAAGTCGCCCTCTGAACGTCGGCTTTGCGTCACACGCTGGTCACAAGACGCGCAGTACGGCGCCGACCGCGAGCCCCGCGACCAGCAGCGCACCGGCCTGACGCACGTGCACCCAGGCCAGGGCCGCGTACCACAGCGGCCATACCGGAAACTTTGGCGGCGGCTCGTCGGGCCTCGGCCGGCGGAAATACGGCCACACCTTCGCCAGCCGCGGCAGTGCCAACCCGACGACCAGCGCGGGCCAGGGCATCGCGCCCGCCGCGACGGCGACGGCCACCAGAACATAGAAGCCGACCATCATGGCCAGCGTCACCACCCGCGCGCGCTCCTCCCCGAGAACCACTGGCAGTGTGCGGATGCCGAGCGGTTCGTCGTACGGGATCTTGTCGATGTGCTTGCCCATCAGCACCGTCGTGCACAGCAAGCCATAGGGCAGTGATGCCACCACGACGCCCCAACCAACCGCGCCGACGGCGGAGTAGTAGGTACCGCACACCATCAGCGGACCCCACACGACGAAGACGTCGGGCTCACCGAGGCCGCGTTTCTTCAGCCGCAGCGGCGGCGCCGTGTAGGCGACGCTCAGGGCGAACCCGCCGAGCGCGAAGGCCACCACGGGCCAGCCGCGCGCCCAAGCCAGCGTGACCAGGATCGCCAGGTCGGCGACGTTCACCGCCAGGATCGCCAGGCCCAGCTTGCGGCGGCTGATCAGACCGGACAGCACCGGATGCGGTGCGTACAGCGCGCGCGGATAGTTGGCGCTGTCGGTGCCCACGCGGGTGTCGTAGAGGTCGTTCATCAGGTTGTTGGCCGTGTGCGCCAGGGTGATTCCCAGCACGGCCAGCACCAGCCAGCGCCAGTCGAGCCCCGGTTTGCCGACCGCCAGCAGCGCCGCGACCAGGCCGGAGACCAGGGTCATCGGCAGCACCGCCGCGCGGGTGACCACAAGCCAGCGCGTGACGGTGTCGACCGGGCCGTCCGGCGGCGGATTGGTGGTGCGAAGCGCGTACGCCCAGGACTTCAGCCGTGAGCGCACGCTCACGTCAGGCATGAAACCCTGATTTCACGGCGCCCGCGGCGGCACGATCGGCGACGGATGCGGCTGGCCCCGGAACTTCTCCAGCGACCCGCCGGCCTCGACGATGCCGCAGATCGCGCTCCAGCTCAGCATGGTCAGGTAGTCGATCAGCTCGTCCGCGCTCATCCGGGGGTCGGAGATCCACGAGTGGGTCGCCAGCTGCACGCCCCCGACGATCATGTAGGCCCACGGCTCCACACCGCCGGTGTCCATCCCGGCCTCATGCATGCGGCGCCGCAGCATCATCGCGAGCATGCGGGCGATGATTCGCTCGGAGTCGGCTATCACCTTGCTCTTGGTCGGCGAGCTGTTGGCCATCACGAACCGGTACGGCTCCGGCTCGTCCGCCACGGTCACGACGTACACGCGGATGATCTCGCGGATCAGTTCGAAGCCGTCCAGATTGGAGGACAGCGCCCCCGCCATGTTGGGAATCAGCGTCGTCTGCGCGAAGCGCATCAGGACCGCGGTGGTCAGGTCGTTCTTGTCGACGAAGTAGCGGTACAGCACGGTCTTGGAGACGCCGATCTCCGCCGCTATTTCATCCATGCTCAGGAAGCGGCCGTGTCGGCGAATCGCGATGATCGTGCCGTCAACCAACTCGTTGCGGCGCTCCACCTTGTGTTGGTGCCAGCGCCGTTTGCGGCCATCCGTCTTTACGGTCACAGCCGGGATTTCCTCTGCCACAGTCGCCGCTTCCCACTCACTTAGACGCCCCCGATACTACGGCGTGTGGGTCGCCCTTTGGCGGATAGGCCGCGCATCTGCGGCGCTGCGAACAGGGAGAGTCACACTTACTGGCCGCCGCGATAGATGATGGTGTAGTGGCACACAGAGCCTCACCCCAGGACGAAGCGTCCGGCCGGGGTTTGACGGGACCGTCGACCGGGGCCCGGCGGCCCCACACGTCCCTCGCCGAGTCCTTCGCCGGGGCCGATCCAGAGGCCGACGCCGAGCGCCGGGCGGCGCTGCGCCGGATGAAGCTGGTGGCACTGAGCTTCTTGATCGGTGCCAGCATCGTGTTCCTCGCCTGTCGGTGGGCCCAGGCCCACGCCAATCTCGGCGCCTGGGTCGGCTACGTCGGTGCGGCCGCGGAGGCCGGCATGGTGGGCGCCCTGGCCGACTGGTTCGCGGTGACCGCGCTGTTCAAGCACCCGCTGGGCATACCCATCCCGCACACCGCGATCATCAAGCGCAAGAAGGACCAGCTGGGCGAGGGTCTCGGGACGTTCGTGCGGGAGAACTTCCTGTCGCCGTCGGTCGTGGAGACCAAGCTGCGGGACGCCCAGATACCCAGCCGACTGGGTAAGTGGCTGTCGGAGGTCCCTCACGCCGAGCGGGTGGCGAGCGAAACGGCCACCGTGTTACGGGTACTCGTGGAGCTCCTACGTGACGACGACGTCCAACAGGTGATCGACCGGATGATCGTGCGCCGCATCGCCGAGCCGCAATGGGGTCCTCCCGTGGGCCGGGTGCTGGGCACCCTGCTCGCCGAGAACCGGCAGGAGGCACTCATCCAATTGCTCGCCGACCGGGCGTTTCAGTGGTCGCTGAACGCCGGGGAGGTCATCCAGAGGGTGGTCGAGCGTGACTCGCCGAGCTGGTCGCCACGATTCATCGACCACCTCGTTGGCGACCGCATCCACCGCGAGTTGATGGACTTCACCGACAAGGTCCGCCGCAACCCCGACCACGAATTGCGCCGCTCGGCGACCCGCTTCCTGTTCGAGTTCGCCGACGACCTGCAGCACGACCCGGAGACCATCGCGCGCGCCGAGGCGGTCAAAGAACAGCTGATGGCGCGCGACGAGATCGCCAACGCCGCCGCGACGGCGTGGAAGACGCTCAAGCGGCTGGTGCTCGAGGGCGTCGACGATCCATCCAGCGCGCTGCGCACCCGCATCGCCGACACCGTGGTCCGGATAGGGGAGTCGCTGCGCGACGACGCCGACCTGCGCGACAAGGTCGACAACTGGATCGTGCGGGCGGCCCAGCACCTGGTCTCCGAGTATGGGGTGGAAATCACAGCGATCATCACCGACACGATCGAGCGCTGGGACGCCGAGGAGGCCAGTCGACGGATCGAACTGCATGTGGGCCGTGACCTGCAATTCATCCGGATCAACGGCACGGTGGTAGGCGCGTTGGCCGGATTGGTGATCTACGCGGTCGCGCAGCTGCTCTTCTAGGAGTGCTAACAAGTGCTTGCAAGAGCAAGCACCGATCGGTAACCTGGGGCCGTCAAGGTCAGCCGTCGGACCCGAGGAGCACGCAATGCCACCGGAGGAGAAGCTCTCCGCCAAGGTGTCCACCGCGGCATCCGACATCGGCAGCTTCATCAGGGACCTGCGAGAGAACGCGCAAGTCTCCGTCCGACAACTTGCCGAACGATCCGGCGTCAGCAATCCCTACCTGAGTCAGGTGGAGCGCGGGCTGCGCAAACCGTCCGCCGACGTCCTGAACCAGATCGCCAAGGCGCTGCGGGTCTCCGCCGAGGTTCTCTACGTGCGGGCCGGGATCCTCGAGCCCGGCGAGACCGGCCAGGTCCGCGACGCCATCATCACCGACACCGCGATTACCGAGCGGCAGAAGCAAATTCTGCTCGACGTCTACGCGTCGTTTACTCAGCAAAACGAACCCAGCCACGAGGAGTGTTCGACAGAATCCCCCAGTCACGGGTGATCGGCCCTTCTAGGCCTGCCGTGTAATCCGGTCGGCTTGAGTCCTGATGCCAGCCCTAGGCGCGGAGGCGCGATACGAACTCGAATACCAACCGACCCGACTAACCAGGAGGTACCCCGCAAGCCGCGTGCCACGTCAATTCGCGGGTCTTGACTACTCCCACCCGGAGCCGCCGCTTGCCGATTTTTGACCACATCTAGTCACATCTAGTCGCACCGAGTGACACCGAGTGACAAATCAGTTAACGCCGATATCGAAAAACAATCCATGAAAGGAAACACCATGGCTGAAAACACAAACATCGACGACTTGCGGGCACCGTTGCTGGCGGCGCTGGGCGCGGCGGACCTGGCCCTGGCCACGGTCAACGAGTTGATCGCCAACCTGCGCGAGCGCGCCGAGGAGACCCGCACCGAGACCCGGAGCCGGGTCGAGGAGAGGCGCGCCCGCCTGACCAAGCTTCAGGAGGAGCTGCCCGAGCAGTTCAGCGAGCTGCGCGAAAGGTTCACCAGCGAAGAGCTGCGCAAGGCCGCCGAGGGCTACCTGGAGGCGGCGACCAACCGGTACAACGAGCTGGTCGAGCGCGGCGAGTCCGCCTTGCAGCGGCTGCGCAGCCAGCGCCCCTTCGAGGACGCGTCGGCGCGCGCCGAGGGCTACGTGGACCAGGCTGTCGAGCTGACTCAGGAGGCGCTCGGCACCGTCGCCTCGCAGACCCGCGCGGTCGGTGAGCGCGCGGCCAAGCTGGTCGGCATCGAGCTGCCGAAGAAGGCCGAGTCGGCCAAGAAGGCCTCGGCCAAGAAGGCGCCCGTGAAGAAGGCTCCGGCCAAGAAGGCTCCGGCCAAGAAGGCCTCGGCCAAGAAGGTCACCCAGAAGTAGTCGGTCACCGAGTTGCCGTCGGGCAACTCGGTGACCCCAACGCGCTCGACTCCGAGTTGCCCCCGGGCAACTCGGAGTCGACGTTTTGGACGGTCCCCGCATACGCTTAGGGCGTGATTAACCTCGTGGGCACGGTCATGTGGGTCTTGGCGGTCGCCGTCCTGGTGACGTCGGTGTACGCGTTTGTGCACGCGGCGCTGCAGCGGTCCGACGCCTATACCGCCGCTGAGAAGCTGACGAAGCCGGTGTGGTTGGTGATCCTGGGCGGGGCCGTGGCACTGAGCTCGATCTTGTATCCCGTTTTCAACGTGCTGGGCATCGTGATCGCCGCCTGCGCCGCCGGTGTGTATCTGGTCGACGTGCGGCCCAAACTCCTAGAGATTCAAGGTAAGTCGCGCTAGCCGGATGAAAGCACTGCTGGCCGCGCCGGCGGCGGCGTTTGTCGCCTTGCTGGTCTCGCTGCCGGGGCCGCCTGCCGCTGTTGCCGATCCAGGGGGCGATCCTGCCGACGGCGCGGCCAGCCCGCCCCCTGGATCGCCGCCCTTTATCGACCACACCGAATGGACGCAGTGGCGAGGCATGCCCAGCCTGCGGGTGTTCCCGACGCCATCCGGGCGAATGGCCGCCCGCCAGCCGGTGCCGGCGGCGTCAATGGCCTTGGCCGACGAGGCGTGGGGTGAGGTGCTCGCGCTGTCACCGGACGCCGACACCCCCGGCATGCGCGCGCAGTTCATCTGCCACTGGCAGTTCGCCGAACTGGCGCAACCCGGCAAGACCAGCTGGAATCTGGAACCGTGGCGGCCGGTCGTCGACGATGCCCAAATGGTCGCATCCGGCTGCAATCCCGGCGGTCAGGAAGAAACGTTCTAGTGGCGGGCCAACTCACCCGGGCGCAGCTGGCGGCGCTGGTCGACCACACGCTGCTCAAGCCGGAGGCCACCGACGCCGACGTGGCCGCCCTGGTGGCCGAGGCGGCCGAACTCGGCGTCTACGCGGTATGCGTATCGCCGTCGATGGTGCCGGCCGCGGTGGGTGCCGGAGGCGTGCGCGTGGCGGCGGTGGCGGGCTTTCCGTCGGGCAAACACGTGTCGGCGGTCAAGGCGCAGGAGGCCGCGCAGGCGGTGGCAGCGGGTGCCGGGGAGATCGACATGGTCATCGACGTCGGCGCCGCGCTGTCCGGTGCCGTCGATGCGGTGCGGGCCGATATCGAGGCGGTGCGCGTCGCCGTACCCGACGCCGTGCTCAAAGTGATCGTGGAGTCTGCCGTGCTGTTGGGCCAAGCGGACGGGCGAACGCTGGCAGCCGTGTGTCGCGCCGCCGAGGACGGCGGTGCCGACTTCGTCAAGACCTCGACCGGGTTTCATCCGGCTGGCGGGGCGTCGTTGCGTGCGGTCGCCCTGATGGCCGAGACCGTCGGCGGGAGGCTCGGGGTCAAGGCCAGCGGCGGCATCCGCACCGCCGCCGACGCGGTAGCGATGGTGAACGCCGGCGCCACCAGGCTGGGTCTCTCAGGCACCCGAGCGGTGCTCGACGGGCTCAGCCAAGGCGGCTAGGGCGCCCCGACGTCAGAGGCTGGCGAAGCAGGGGTCGTTGCTGTTGCCAGGAATGGTGGCGTTCTGCGTCGAAAAGTGGCTCGTCACACCGGTACTCGTGACCTGCACGCTGTCCGCGTGGATGCCCAACGGGTAGTTCTTGGTCAGGTTCGAGAGGTAGTCGTCCAGCGTCGACTGCACCGATTCTTTGGGCATGGTGAAACCGAGCGCGTTGAAACTCACGATCTGCAGCTCCAACCCGTTGCCCGAGACCACCGGCTTCGCGGTGATGTTGTCCAGCATTCCCTTGAGTTCGATGGTGCCGTCCGCGGGGTGCGCCGCCACGGTGTTGGTGACAAAGGGACCCAGAACCGGAATCGCGTTTTGCACCGACTGTTTGATGCCGTCGGTCGTCCAGGTGATGGTCGCGTCCAGCGAGCCGATGGTGCCCTTGGAGGTGGGCGTCGAGTTCAGCCGGACGTCCTTGATGTTGAGGGTGAGCTTCATGCCCTTGGCGTCACGGAGCTGGTTGCCGGCCGTCTGCACCGAGATGTTCGTGTAATGCTTCGTCATTTGCTGCCAAAGCATCAGTGGCGTCACTCCGAACGACGCGGTGGCCTGATCCTTGACCTCGCACGCCACCGCCTGGGCGACTTTGCTGTTCGCCACGTGGCGGACGTACAGCTCCGCCCCGATGAGCGCCGCGAGGATGAGCGAGAACACGATGACGCAGATCAGCAGGATGGATAGCGGATCCCGAAGGAAACGCCGCTTTCTTTTCACCGGTGCCGGTTCTTCGTTCGGGTCGGCCAGACGTTCCGCGGCGCCCGCGGGCGGGGTCGGCGGGGGCGGGTAGCCGGGCCGCTGCATGCCCGCACGGGGCACGCCCAGCTGCTCGGTCTGCTGCGGGGGCGGACCGGCCATGGGAGGCGGCGGCGGGTGGCCCGGCCCGCCCGTACTTATCCGCTGGGTGGGCCGCTCGGTGGGTGGCTGGCCGAATGGACCTTGGTTGCCGGGACGGGCCCACGTCGACGGGCCCTCGTTCGGTGGTCCCTGCGGGCCTTGTGGGTTCGTCACCCGACTGATTCTGCCCTATCAGCCTGAGCAAAGTCCGAGCGGTTGCGCAGCACCGCGATGGTGTCGCGGGCCTGGGTCACCCGGTCGACGTCGATGTCGGTTACCACGAGCTGGGGGCGGTCACCGGCCGAGGCGACCACCTCGCCGAACGGCGAGGCCACCAGGCTGCCCCCCACCCCCGTCGGCGCCCCCGAGCCGGTCGAGGGGTCCTCGGGGCGGGCCTGACCGGCTGCCGCGACGTAGCTCATCGAATCCAGCGCCCGGGCCCGGGCCAGCAGCGTCCACTGCTCGAGTTTGCCGGGTCCCGAACCCCAGGAGGCGCACACGACGATCAGCTGGGCGCCGCGGCGGGCCAGCTCGGTGTAGAGCGCCGGAAACCGAATGTCGTAGCAAATGCTCATCCCCACCCGGACGCCGTCGACAGTGACCACCACCGGCTCGTGCCCGGGCGCGACGGTACGCGACTCGGTGAAGCCGAACGCGTCGTAGAGATGGATCTTGTCGTAGTGGGTGTCCGGCCGGTTGGGACTGCCCGGCCCGGCAACGATCAGCGTGTTTTTCACCCGCCCTTCGCCGGCGGGGGTGAACATGCCGGCGATCACGGTGACACCGGAATCGGTCGCGATCCGGCGCACAGCGGTTGCCCACGGCCCGTCGATCGGCTCGGCGATGGGTGCAAGTGGCACGCCGAACCGGCACATGGTGGCCTCCGGGAACACCACGAGCCGCGCGCCCGCGTCGGCGGCCCGCCCCGCGTAGGCGCGCACCAGCTGCAGGTTTGCTGCCGGGTCGTTGCCACTGAGGATTTGTGCCAACGCGATCCGCATTGCGCCAGCTTAGGCCGACTAGGCGTGAGTGGTGATCCACTGCGTGGTGAAGTGTTGTTCTCTGGCTACCAGGTCGACCAGGTGCGTGCCTATGAGTCGCTCCACCTTGCCGCCGATAATCGGGATCCGCACCTTGACGGTAAGCCGGAAGGTGAGCCGGGCGCCGCGGTGGGCGATCGGCGACAGGTCGGCGGTGCCCGACACGTGCGCCGGGGTGTCCAGGATCGAGCCCGAAACCGAGGCCGTCGCGACGCCGTCGGTGACCGGCCCCCACGTCTCTTCCCGTCGGACGCAAAGGTCGCCCCTGTGCAGCTGTTTGACGAGGGCCGGCAGGTTGTGGCTGCGCACCACCTGCAGGGTGACCACGTCGATGGTGCTGTCGCCCCCGGACTCGCCGCCGACCCGCAGCAACTCGAGCCTCGCATCGTCGACGGGAATGTCGGCCAGCCGGGCCCGCCAGTACGCCTCCTCGCGGAAGGCCCGGTGCAGCTCTTCGACGCTGTCCTCGTAGTCCGCCGTGAAGTCGAATGAACGCGGCATAGCTGGCCAGGCTACCGTTACGGGCCATGAAACTGAGCCGTGCCGGTTCGGTCTTCGCCGGTGCGCATGTTGCCGAGGCTGTGCCGCTGGCCCCGTTGACGACGTTGCGGGTCGGACCGGTCGCACGACGCCTCATCACGTGCACCGACACCGAGCAGGTAGTGGCCGTCCTGCGGCAGCTGGACTCGGAAGCCCATGGCATCGGCGGCGACGGCGGGCCCGTCCTCGTGTTTGCCGGCGGCTCGAACCTGGTGATCGCCGACGGTTTGACTGAGCTGACCGCCGTGCGGCTGGCAAACGATCGCATCACGGTCGACGGCAACCGGGTGCGCGCCGAGGCGGGCGCGGTGTGGGACGACGTGGTGGTCGCGTCCCTCGAGCACGGCTTGGGCGGGCTGGAGTGCCTGTCCGGCATCCCCGGGTCGGCCGGGGCCACCCCGGTGCAGAACGTCGGAGCCTACGGGGCCGAGGTCTCCGACACCATCACCCGGGTCCGGGTGCTCGATCGCGGCAGCGGCGCGGTGCGCTGGGTTCCGGGCACCGAGCTCGGCTTCGGTTACCGCACGAGCGTGTTCAATCGGGACCGCCGGTCCGAGCGCGAAATCCCTTGGGTGGTACTGGAAGTGGAGTTCGCCCTGGATGCGTCGGGTCGCAGCGCGCCGCTGCGCTACGGCGAGCTGACGGCGACGTTGAACGCGAGCAGCGGCGAGCGCGCCGACCCGGAGGCCGTTCGCGAGGCGGTTCTGACGCTGCGTGCCCGCAAGGGCATGGTGCTCGACGCGGCCGACCACGACACCTGGAGCGTGGGCTCGTTCTTCACCAACCCGGTGGTCACGGCGGAGGTCTACGAGCGGCTGGCCGGCGATGTCGAGGGGCCGGTCCCGCACTACCCGGCCCCGGACGGCGTCAAGCTGGCCGCCGGCTGGTTGGTGGAGCGGGCGGGCTTCGGCAAGGGCTATCCGGATCCGGGCGCGGGCGGCCTCGAAGCCCCGTGCCGGCTCTCGACCAAGCACGCGCTGGCTCTGACCAACCGCGGCGGCGCCACCGCCGGGGACGTCATAGCGCTGGCCAGGACCGTCCGTGACGGAGTTCGCGATGTGTTTGGTATCACACTGAAACCCGAGCCTGTCCTGGTCGGGTGCACTCTGTAGCGGCGAAACCCCTGCAGCGGCGCCCGATCCGCGAATCGTCGTGACGGGGGAGGGGGCTTTTCTCACGGTATCTTTATTTATCGTGAACACCTCCACTCCGCCGCCGATCAACCGGCGCTTGGCCCTGGCGGCCCTCGGGCTCGGTGTGTTCGCTCCCAGCGTCGTGGCCGCCTGCGCCGGTCCCGCGGCCAAGCAGGCCGAGAAGAAGCAACCGGCGGCGCCGCGGCTGAAGTACCAGCCTGCCGATGCGGCCACCGACGTGGTTCCGATCGCTCCGATCAGCGTCCAGGTCAGCGACGGCTGGTTCCAGAAGGTGGCGCTGACGAACTCGTCGGGCAAGGTGGTCGCCGGGTCGTTCAACTCCGACCGCACCGTCTACACGACCACCGAGCCGCTCGGCTACGACGCGACCTATACGTGGAGCGGGTCGGTCGTCGGCCACGACGGCAAGGCGGTCCCGGTGGCCGGCAAGTTCACCACCGTGTCGCCCACGAAGAAGATCAGCGGGGCATTCCAGTTGGCAGACGGCCAGACCGTTGGGATCGCCGCGCCGATCATCATCCAATTCGACGCGCCGATCACCGACAAGGCCGCCGTCGAGAAGGCGCTCACCGTCACCACCAACCCGCCCGTCGAGGGCAGCTGGGCCTGGCTGCCCGACGAGGCGCAGGGCGCGCGCGTGCACTATCGAACCCGTGAGTACTACCCGGCGGGCACCACCGTCAGTGTCGACGCCAAGCTCTACGGGCTGCCGTTCGGCGACGGTGCCTTCGGCGCGGACGACATCTCCCTGAAGGTCCAGATCGGTCGGCGGCAGGTGGTGAAGGCCGAGGTGTCTTCGCACCGCATCCAGGTGGTCACCGACGCCGGCGTCATCATGGACTTCCCGTGCAGCTACGGCGAGGCCGACAAGGCGCGCAACGTGACCCGCAACGGCATCCACGTGGTCACCGAGAAGTACTCCGACTTCTACATGTCCAACCCGGCCGCGGGCTACTCCAACGCCCACGAACGCTGGGCGGTGCGGATCTCCAACAACGGCGAGTTCATCCACGCCAACCCGGCCAGCGCCGGCGCGCAGGGCAACACCAACGTCACCAACGGCTGCATCAACCTGTCGACGGGCGACGCCGAGCAGTACTACCGCAGCGCGATCTACGGCGACCCGGTCGAGGTGACCGCAAGCTCCATCCAGCTGTCCTACTCCGACGGCGACATCTGGGACTGGGCCGTGGACTGGGACACCTGGGTGGCGATGTCGGCGCTGCCGCCCCCGACGGCGCATCCGCCATCCACCCAGATTCCCGTCACCGCGCCGGTCACGCCGTCGACCGCCCCGACCTTGTCCGGGACGCCCACCACTTCCTCGCCCGGGGCCTCTCCCGCCCCCGGGTCTAGCCCCGGCGGTTAAACCGCGTAGCGCTGGCCTGGTCGCGTGGCCGGATGACGATGGTGTCCAGGTTGACGTGGGAGGGTCGCGAGGCCACGAAGCCGATCACCTCTGCGACGTCGGCCGCCACCAAGGGTGTTATGCCGGTGTAGACGGCGTCCGCGCGCTGCTGGTCGCCGTCGAAACGGGTCAGCGAGAACTCGGTCTCGACCGCGCCCGGCGCAACCTCGGTGAGCCGCACCGGTTTTCCCAACAGCTCGCCGCGCAGCGTGCGGTGCAGCGCCCCCTGGGCGTGCTTGGCCGCCGTGTAGCCGGCGCCGCCGTCGTAAACCTCGAGCGCCGCGATCGAGGTGACGGTGACGATCAGGCCGTCGCCCGACTCGATCAGCTTGGGCAGCAGCGCGCGGGTTACCCGCAGCGTGCCCATGACGTTGGTCTCCCACATCCACCGCCAGTGCTCGAAGTCCGCCTCGGCGACGGGCTCCAGCCCCCTGGCGCCACCGGCGTTGTTGACCAACACGTCTACCCGGCTCAATTCGCCGGCCAGGGCCTCGACCGCTTCAGCGTCTGTGACGTCAGCCACAATCGCCGTCCCGCCGATCTCGCGGGCCACCGCGTTGATCCGATCCGCCCGGCGTGCCACCGCGACCACGTGAAACCCAAGGCCTGCAAGGGTTTTGGCGGTAGCCTCACCGATACCGGAACTGGCCCCGGTGACCACCGCGACCCGCTTCTGCCCGCCAGCTGCATTCACCGGACCAACTCTAATAAACGTGCTAAATTCTCGGGGTGCACCGAAGCGCCCTGTCCAGCAACACCGCCGCGTGTCTTTGCGCGGCAAATGCGTGTTGTTGCCGCGCACTTTGCCGCTCCTGACTTTCAGGCGTGGCCAAGGACCGGCCATCAGAACTCGGACAAAGGACGCTCGTGCGCTCGACCACCCTCACCCATAGCCATCATTCGCCCGGCCGCAAAACCCAACTGCGGTTGCACCGCCAAATTCTGCCCCCGGCGTTGCACATTTCCGACTCGGCGGCCGCATCCGTCTTCAGGGCCGTCCGGCTGCGTGGCCCTCTCGGTCGCGACGCCATCGCGGGCATCACATCGCTGAGCATCGCCACGGTCAACCGCCAGGTCATCGCGCTGCTCGAGGCCGGCCTCCTGCGGGAGCGCGCCGACCTGGCCGTCTCCGGTGCCATCGGCCGGCCCCGGGTGCCGGTTGAGGTCAACCACGAACCGTTCGTGACGCTGGGCATCCACATCGGCGCGCGCACCACCAGCATCGTGGCCACCGACCTGTTCGGCCGCACGCTCGACACGGTCGAGACCCCCACACCGCTCAGTCCCGCCGGGCCCGCGCTGGCGTCGCTGGCCGAGAGCCCCTGCCGGTACCTGAGACGCTGGCACCGGCGGCGCCCGCTGTGGGTAGGCGTGGCGATAGGTGGCACCGTCGACAGCGCCACCGGCCACGTCGACCACCAGCGGTTGGGCTGGCGGCAGGCGCCGGTCGGGCCCGTGCTGGCCGACGCGCTGGGCCTGCCGTTGTCGGTGGCCTCCCACGTCGACGCGATGGCCGGCGCCGAGCTGCTGCTGGGCCTGCGGCGATTCGCACCCAGTTCGCCGACCAGCCTGTACGTCTACGCCCGCGAGACCGTGGGCTACGCGCTCGTGATCGGCGGCCGGGTGCACTGCCCGGCCAGCGGACCCGGCACCATCGCGCCTCTGCCCGCCTACTCCGAGCTGCTCGGCGGAACCGGGCAGCTGGAGTCCACCGTCAGCGACGAAGCGGTGCTCGCCGCCGCCCGCCGGCTGAAAATTCTGCCCAGCGTCCCGTCGGCCGCCCCCGCGACGCGCATCAACGGGTCCACGAGCGCCGTCAGCGACCTGCTTCGGGTGGCTCGAGCCGGCAACCCGCAGGCCAAGGAGCTGCTGGCGGAGCGGGCGCGGGTTCTCGGCGAGGCGGTGGCGTTGCTGCGCGACATGCTCAACCCCGACGAGCTGGTCGTCGGCGGCCAGGCTTTCACCGAGTACCCGGAGGCGATGGAGCACGTGGAGGCGGCGTTCACCGCACGCTCGATACTGGCGCCGCGTGATATCCGCGTCACCGCGTTCGGCAACCGGGTGCAGGAAGCCGGGGCCGGAACGGTGTCGCTGGGCGGGCTGTATGCCGACCCGCTGGGCGCGATGCGTCGAGCCGGGGCGCTGGACTCGCGGCTACGGGGTGTCGCCTCCGACGAATCGTCGGCTTAACGCGGCGGCGCACCCAGCGCTCTTGGGCTCCCCGCCGGCCCGTCCTGTAAAGATGAAGGCGTGCGGCACGACGACGTCCCCCGGCGCCCGAAAGATATTGACCCCCGCCGGGTCGCGGTGTTGGCGGTGCACACCTCACCCCTGGCCCAGCCGGGGACCGGCGACGCCGGCGGCATGAACGTGTATGTGCTGCAGACCGCGTTGCACCTGGCCCGGCGGGGCATCGAGGTGGAGATCTTCACCCGGGCCACCGCGTCCGCCGATCCGCCCGTCGCGCGGGTCGCGCCGGGCGTGCTGGTCCGCAACGTGGTGGCGGGGCCGTTCGAGGGCCTGGACAAATACGACCTGCCCACCCAGCTGTGCGCGTTCGCGGCCGGGGTACTGCGCGCCGAAGCGTCCCACGAACCGGGCTACTACGACATCGTGCACTCGCACTACTGGCTGTCCGGTCAGGTCGGCTGGCTGGCCCGCGACCGCTGGTCGGTGCCCTTGGTGCATACCGCGCACACGCTGGCCGCGGTAAAGAACGCGGCAGTAGCCGACGGCCGGGTAGGTCAGGCGCCCGAGCCGCCGCTGCGCACGGTCGGGGAGCAGCAGGTCGTCGACGAGGCGGACCGGCTGATCGTCAACACCGATGACGAAGCGAGCCAACTGATTTCGATCCACCACGCCGATCCGGCGCGCATCGACGTGGTGCATCCCGGGGTGGACTTGGACCAGTTCCGCCCGGGTGATCGCCGGGCGGCTCGGGCCGGGCTGGGACTTCCGCCCGACGACGACGTCGTGGCGTTCGTCGGACGGATCCAGCCGCTGAAGGCGCCCGACATCGTGCTGCGCGCGGCGGCGAAACTGCCCGGGGTGCGCATCGTGATTGCCGGCGGCCCGTCGGGCAGCGGTCTGGCCTCCCCGGACGGACTCGCTGGGCTGGCCGACGAACTGGGGATCACCGACCGGGTAACTTTCCTGCCGCCGCAGTCCCGCGCGGATCTGGTCACGCTGTTTCAGGCGGCCAATCTCGTTGCGGTGCCCAGTTATTCGGAGTCGTTCGGCCTAGTCGCCGTCGAGGCGCAGGCCTGCGGCACGCCCGTGGTGGCGGCTGCGGTCGGCGGTCTGCCGGTGGCCGTGCGCGACGGGGTCTCAGGCTCCCTGGTCTCGGGGCATGACGTCGGTGACTGGGCGGACGCGCTCGATCAGCTGCTGCGGCTCGGCCCCGCGCGGGCGGAGGCGATGAGCCGCGCGGCCGCCGCCCATGCGGCCACCTTCTCCTGGCAGAACACCACCGACGCGCTGCTGGCCAGCTATCGACGTGCGATCGGTGACTTCACCGCGGAGCGCCAGCGCCGGTTTCGCGACCGGGCATCGATGCGCAAGCCGCGCCGCTGGACGTCGCGTCGCGGAGTGGGCGCATGAGCTCCGCCGCCCGGGCCGTGCATTCGGTGATCGAGCAGGCGCTGCAGGCGAGCGGGCTGACCTACTCGGAATTCCCCGGGGCCCACGGCGGGTCGCCGGGACTGGTGGTGGAGCTGCCCGGCGAGCGCAAGCTCAAGACCAACACCATCCTGAGCATCGGCGAGCACTCGGTGCGCGTCGAGGCGTTCGTCTGCCGCAAGCCCGACGAGAACCACGAGGGTGTCTACCGTTTCCTGCTGAGGCGCAATCGCCGGTTGTACGGCGTCGCCTACACGCTGGACAACGTCGGCGACATCTACCTGGTCGGGCGCATGTCGCTGGCGTCGGTCGACCCCGACGAGATCGACCGTGTCCTGGGCCAGGTGCTCGAAGCGGTGGATTCGGACTTTAACACCTTGCTGGAGTTGGGTTTTCGGTCATCGATACAAAAAGAGTGGGACTGGCGGGTGTCGCGCGGGCAGTCGCTGAAGAACCTGGAGGCGTTCGCTCACCTGATCGATGAAGACTAAGTCGGCGCGTGAGAGACTAACCGGCATGGGAGACACGGCCACGCTGGTGCTGCTTCGCCACGGCGAGAGCGACTGGAATGCCCTCAATCTGTTCACGGGCTGGGTGGACGTCGGGCTCACCGAAAAGGGCCGGGCGGAAGCGGTGCGCAGCGGCGAGCTGATGAGCGAACACGGCCTGCTGCCCGACGTGCTCTACACCTCGCTGCTGCGTCGCGCGATCACCACGGCGCACCTAGCGCTGGACACCGCCGACCGGCTGTGGATTCCGGTGCGGCGCAGCTGGCGGCTCAACGAGCGCCACTACGGCGCGCTGCAGGGCCTGAACAAGGCGGAGACCAAGGAGCGCTACGGCGAGGAGCAGTTCATGGCCTGGCGGCGCAGCTACGACACGCCGCCGCCGCCGATCGAGAAGGGCAGCAAATTCAGCCAGGACGCCGACCCCCGGTACGCCAACATCGGGGGCGGGCCGCTGACCGAATGCCTGGCCGACGTGGTGGAGCGTTTCCTGCCCTACTTCACCGACGTCATCGTTCCGGACCTGCGGACCGGCAAGACGGTGCTGATCGTCGCGCACGGCAACTCGCTGCGCGCCCTGGTCAAGCACCTCGATCAGATGTCCGACGACGAGATCGTCGGGTTGAACATCCCGACCGGCATTCCGCTGCGCTACGACCTGGATGCCGACATGCGGCCGCTGCTGCCCGGCGGTACGTACCTCGACCCGGAGGCCGCCGCCGCGGGTGCCGCGGCGGTTGCCGGCCAGGGGCGCGGTTGACTTCGGTCGCGGGTCCAAACCGCGCTTAAAAGGCCCATTTGCGAAACATCGAGTGAACGCAAGCGGAACACCTGTAGCGCAAGATGTGACTTGTCCGATTTTGGCCTCGCTCCGCTAGGGCGGCGTTCACCAGATTTGTAGGATTTTGTATGTGACTGTGTTCTCGGCGCTGTTGCTGGCCGGGGTCTTGTCCGTGCTGGCGCTGGCCGCAGGTGTTGCGGTCGGCACCCGGCTGTCGCCCCGGGTGGTCCAGCGCCGACAGCAATCCTCCGCAGAATGGTCGGGAATCACCGTCGCGCAGATGTTGCAACGCATCGTGGAACTGATGCCGCTGGGCGCCGCCGTGGTGGATTCGCATCGCGACGTCGTGTATCTCAACGACCGGGCCAAGGAGTTGGGCCTGGTGCGTGATCGGCAGCTCGACAACCAAGCCTGGCAGGCCGCGCAGCAGGCGCTCAGCGGCGTCGACGTCGAGTTCGACCTGCGGCCGGGCAAACGCGCGGCGGGCCGGTCCGGGCTGTCGGTGCACGGGCAAGCCCGCCTGCTGAGCGAAGAAGACCGGCGCTTCGCGGTGGTCTTCGTCCATGACCAGTCCGACTACGCTCGCATGGAGGCCACCAGGCGCGATTTCGTGGCCAATGTCAGCCACGAGCTCAAGACCCCGGTCGGAGCCATGGCTCTGCTCGCCGAGGCCCTGCTGGCTTCGGCGGATGACTCCGAAACCGTTCGCCGGTTCGCCGAGAAGGTGCTCATCGAAGCCAACCGACTCGGGGACATGGTCGCAGAGCTGATCGAGCTGTCCCGGCTGCAGGGCGCCGAGCGGTTGCCCAACGTGACTGACGTCGACGTCGACACCGTCGTGTCCGAGGCGATTGCGCGCCACAAGGTGGCCGCCGAAAACGCCGAGATCGAGGTCCGCACCGATGCACCCAGTGGCCTGCGGGTGCTAGGTGACGAAACGCTGCTGGTGACCGCCCTGGCCAACCTGGTATCCAACGCGATCGCCTATTCGCCTCCGGGCTCGCCGGTGTCGATCAGCCGTCACCGCCGCGGTGACAACATCGAGATCGCCGTCACCGACCGCGGCATCGGGATCGCCCTGGAGGATCAGGAGCGGGTCTTCGAGCGGTTCTTCCGCGGCGACAAGGCGCGTTCGCGAGCCACGGGCGGCAGCGGCCTGGGGCTGGCCATCGTCAAACACGTCGCGGCCAACCACAACGGCAGCATCGGTGTGTGGAGCAAGCCGGGAACGGGATCGACGTTCACGCTGTCCATCCCGGCCTACCAGGACAGCGACGAGCAACCCGAGCAACCGCGGGGTCGTGAGGTGCGGCCCAACAGGTCACAACGAGAGGAAGAACTAAGTCGATGACCCGCGCTTACGACGCTGCAGAGCGTCGCGATGAACAGGAGTGGCGCGCATGACCAGTGTGCTGATCGTGGAGGACGAGGAGTCGCTGGCCGACCCGCTCGCGTTCCTGCTGCGCAAGGAGGGCTTTGAGGCCACGGTCGTGACCGACGGCCCCGCCGCGCTTGCCGAGTTCGATCGCGCCGGCGCCGACATCGTGCTGCTCGACTTGATGCTGCCGGGCATGTCGGGCACCGACGTGTGCAAGCAATTGCGCGCCCGTTCCAGCGTGCCGGTGATCATGGTGACCGCCCGCGACAGCGAGATCGACAAGGTGGTCGGCCTGGAGCTGGGCGCCGACGACTATGTGACCAAACCATATTCGGCGCGCGAGTTGATCGCCCGGATCCGCGCGGTGCTGCGCCGCGGTGGCGACGACGACTCCGAGATCAGCGACGGCGTGCTGGAGTCCGGGCCGGTCCGCATGGACGTCGAGCGCCACGTCGTCTCCGTCAACGGCGACACGATCACGTTGCCGCTCAAGGAATTCGACCTACTCGAATACCTGATGCGCAACAGCGGCCGGGTGCTGACCCGCGGGCAGCTGATCGATCGTGTCTGGGGTGCGGACTACGTCGGTGACACCAAGACGCTCGACGTCCACGTCAAGCGCCTGCGTTCCAAGATCGAAGCCGACCCGGCCAACCCGGTGCACCTGGTCACCGTGCGGGGGCTGGGTTACAAGCTGGAGGGCTAGCTCGGCGTCCAGTGTGAGCCCACGGCGTTCAGTGTGAAGGGGTGGCGACGCTGGTCGGCGTGTCGCCGCCCAGGTTTCACTCTCGACGACTAGTCCGGCACGCGATTTGCAGCCCGATCAGCGGGCGTCGACCACCTGGTCGGCTACGCCCAGCGCCAGCGCCATGATCGACAGCTGCGGGTTCACCTCCGGGCAGCTGGGCAGGATCGACCCGTCGGCAATCCACACGCCCGCCACGCCGCGCAGCCGACCGGTCTCGTCGACCGGGCAGAGCTGCTCGTCGGCGCCCGCGGCCGCGGTGCCCGTCGGATGGAACGCCGCCAGGTGCAGGCGTCTCGGGTCGCTTCCGCGCAGCGCATCCCGCAGCTCGGGTTGCGACGTCACCGTCACCGCGCCGGGCAGACCCGTGAGCACCTCGACGGCGCCCGCGGCGAACAGGAGTCGGCCCATGGCCTCCATCGCCACCATCAGCTTGGCGACGTCGGCGCGGGCGATGTCGTAGCGCACCAGTGTCTGGCCGCGCACCGAGGACACCGAGCCGACACCGCGATCGGCCACCATGGCGCCGAACGTCGCGACCCGGGGCGCGCGGTCCAGCCAGCCCAGCAGCTCGGCGCCGTATCCGGGGAAGACCATCGACCCCATCCCCGGCGGCGTCGAGGTCGCTTCGATCAGCACGCCGTCGGACTCGTGAAACTCGTGGACGGCGGCGCTTTGCAGCACGCCGTGCCACGCCACGACGTCGTCGTCGAAACGCCCGGCGAGCATCGTCGCCGGATGCAGCGCGAGGTTTCGGCCCAGGCGTGGGTGCGCGCCAATTCCACTGCGCCGCAACAGCCCCGGCGTCTCGGTGGCGCCGGCGGCGACGATCACCGTGTCGGCGAGGATGTCGAGCGCCGTGCCGTCGGGCCGCCGGGCGCGCACGCCGAGGGCGCGCCCCTGCCGGTGCAGCACCCGTTCGACGCGAGCCTGCGAGACGATCCGCGCGCCCGCCGCGCACGCCTGCGGCAACGCGTTGAGGTGCACGCCGTATTTGGCGTTGCGCGGGCAGCCGATCGCGCACTGGCAACAGCCTTCACAGCCCGGCGCGTTGCGTGGGATCGGCGCCGCCCGCCAGCCCAGCCGCTCGGCCCCCTCCAGCAGCAGGCGCCCGTTGCGACCCATGATCTCAAGCGGGACCGGCGCGACCCGCAGCGTGTGTTCGACGTCATCGAGGCGCTCGGCCAGCCGGTCCGGATCGGCCAGGGCGAGACCGAAGTCGTCGCGCCAGCGCCGCACGACGGCGGGCGGGGGGCGGTAGCAGGTGCCGGAATTCACTACGGTGGTGCCCCCGACCGCGCGACCTATCGGCAGCACCACGGACGGGCGCCCCAGCGCGACGGTGCTCCCGGCGCCGCGGTACAACCCGGCGTAGCGCTCGATCGGGTGGGTGGTAGCGAACTCGTGGGCCGTCCAGCGGCGGCCCTCCTCGATCACGACAGTGTCAAAGCCGGACCGCGCCAGGGTGCGGGCAACCATCGCGCCGCCGGCGCCGGACCCCACGATCACCGCATCGGCGGTGACGACGGAGCGGCTCTCGGCCGAGGGGGTGATTGTCAAGGGCGCATCGGGCCGCGCAGTGCCGTGCTGCTGGGCACCCGAAAGAAGTTCTGCCGCAAAGGTTTCCGCACCGTTGGCGAGCAAGGCGATCACCTTCATGGCTTCGACGGCCGCCGCCGCGTCCGGGCCGAGCGCGGCGACTCGCCGCAGCACCAGCTCGCGTCGGTCGGGGCTCAGCCGTGAGAGTGACCGGCCGGTGGTGAGATAGCTTGCCGCGTTCAGCGACGCCAACCCGGCCCGCATGGCTAACCGCGACGTCGTGGGCAGCCGCGCGAGGTAGCGGTCGACGCGATCGGCGAGCTGGGCCGGGGACGGGCCGCCGCACTCCTCGGGGAGCAGCGCGCTGCCGAAGGACGCGGCAAGACGGGTCATAGCAGGCGTCCCAGCCGGCGGCCCAGCTTGATGAAGAACGGGTAGGCCGCGAAGATGAGGGCGGCCGCCGCGTGCAGCAGCCAGCTGGGCCGCTCGGTCCGCACGCCGAAAACGCCACTGTTCCACATGAAGTCGCGGCCGTTCGCGGCGCGGAACGGGCGCCACAGCAGCCCGAGTCCGGGCACGTTGTTGTAGAGGCCGAACGACCCGCCGAAGAAGACACCGAGGGTGGCGGCCTCGGCGAGATCGCGACGGTCCGAGGGCAGCCGCCGCTCGATGAGCAGCCCGGCTGCGAACAGCAGCGGCGGGTCGAGGAGAAAGCTCACTTCGGGATCCTTTCGTTGATCTCGGGCGCCGCCGAACCGTCCGAGCCGCCCCGGAGGCCGACTTCGGCGTGCCCGGTTCCCAGCACCGACCAATGCCGGTCGCCGAGGTCGATGTGGATGTCGGCCTGCTCGGTGTTGGTACACACCGCCCTGCCCCCGTCGGGATCGGTGTATCCCAGGCTCACGCACCTGTCCGGGGGCTGGTCGACCCGGATGAGCACCTCGCGACCGCCGATGCGTCCCTCCAGTTGCCAATGCTGAAGGCCCAGCGTGGTCCTCACCCGCAGCGATGGCAAAGGGCTTGCGGGCCAATCCTTTCCGTCCAGCCTGAAGCGAACGAAGGCCATGGGCGCAAGCCTGCGCAGGCCCGGCTTGTGCGACACCGCGGTGACCACCTCCAGGACGTCGCCGTCGCCGAGGTCGGCGTGGATCCATCCCCAGCGCTTGGCATTGCCGTGCCCGTAGATGTGGGCGACGCCGCCGCGCCAGCCTTCGAGGTGGACCGCGGTGTCGGCGACCGTCAGCGATCCGGTGAACTCCGCGGTGGGGGCGAGCACCACTTGGGCGCCGGGCAGCAATTCGCGCTCCCATGCCGTGCGGGGGAACGTCCACAGCGGCGTGCCGGCGTCCTTCCAGGACAGGTCCCATGCCAGCGACCGGGCGCTGCCGGCCAGCTTCTCGGGGGCCACTCGCACCCCGGCGGCATCGAACCAGGCGCTGCCCGCCGCCGGCCCGGTGGGTTCGGGCCCGAACCGCTCGGTGCGGGGTGGGCCGTCGGGCGCAAACCACGTCGCCCAGCCGTGCGCGTAGGCCGCGGCGGGGTCGCGCGCCGGCGCCACCGTCTCGCAGTGAATCCACAGGCCGGCTCGCGTCAGCGGATCCGACAGGGTGGCGTACCAGACCTCCAGGCGTCCGGCCGCCCCCTTCCAGCGCGGGGCCGCGGCCGATTCCATTTCCTGGTCCATTGCTCACCTCCGGTGACGACACCGCTCGAATTCGGACCGAGTGCCGGCCCGTCCACTATATTGGTTGAGCCAATGAACCAGTCAAGTGCGCTGCAGCCCCCCGACCGCCAGCGGGTGGACGAACAGATCGCCGCGTCGATCGCCGATGCGATCCTCGACGGCGCCTTCCCGCCGGGGTCGACGCTGCCGCCGGAGCGGGAGCTGGCCGAGCAACTCGGTGTCAACCGCACGTCGCTGCGTCAGGCCCTGGCCCGTCTGCAGCAGATGGGGCTGATCGAGGCCCGACACGGCAGCGGCAACGTGGTCTGCGACCCGCAGGCGCTCACCCATCCCGCGGTCGTGGAGGCGCTTGTGCGCAAACTGGGCCCGGAGTTCCTCGTGGATCTGCTGGAAATCCGGGCGGCGCTCGGCCCGCTGATCGGCCGCCTGGCCGCGCAGCGGAGCGCGCCCGAGGACGTCGACGCCTTGCGCGCCGCGCTCGCGTCGGTGCAGCAGGCCGACGGCGCCGCGGCGCGCCAGGCCGCCGACCTCGCCTATTTCCGGGCGCTCATCCACAGCAGTGGCAACCGTGCCTTGGGTTTGCTGTATCGCTGGGTCGAGCAGGCTTTCGGCGGCCGCGAGCACGAGCCCACCGGCGCCTACGACGACGCCGGCCTTGTGGTGGCCGACCTGCGGGCGATCACCGAGGCGGTGTCGGCGGGCGACGCGGTGGCGGCCGCCGCGGCGACCGAGGCGTACCTGCAAGCCAGCGCACTGCGAATGGTCTTGTCCTACAAGAGGACTCAAGCCACCTGAGGGACCAAACCGAGGCTACTCGGCGATCCGAGTCGCCGGGTGCACCGCAATGAGCCCTAACTTGTTGCGGCGCTTGCACATTGCGGCCAGTTCGGCGTAGGCCTTGGCGCCCAGCAGCTCGGTCAGCTCCTCGGCCAGGCTTTCCCAGATCTGCTTGGCGCCGATGTGGGCGGC
The DNA here is from genome assembly GCA_963788075.1 of uncultured Actinomycetota bacterium. Classification (GTDB taxonomy): domain Bacteria; phylum Actinomycetota; class Actinomycetes; order Mycobacteriales; family Mycobacteriaceae; genus Mycobacterium. Next base: position 120,011 of record CAWBFI010000001.1, read on the forward strand.
CGGATCGCCGGTGCAATACCAGTGCAGGTCCGCGCCACCCGAGCCCCAGCCGCGGCGATCGAATTCGGTGACGGTCGTCTTGAGGATTTCCGTGCCATCGGGCCGGGTCACCCACTCCTGGCTGCGCCGGATCGGCAGCTGCCAGCAGACATCGGGCTTCATGGTCAGCGGCGCCACGCCGAGCTTGAGCGCTTTGATGTGCAACGCGCAGCCGGCACCGGCGGCAAAACCGGGCCGGTTCAAGAAGATGCATGCGTCCTTGTGTTTGCGGGTCCGGTATTGGGGTTGGCCATCGTGCTCGTCGAGCTCGAGGTAACCCTTGCGGCTCAAACCCTTGTCGCGGTATTGCCAGTCGTCCTCGGTCAGCGTCTTCACGGCGTCGTCCAGCCGGGCGCGGTCGTCGTCGTCGGACAGAAAGGCACCGTGCGAGCAACAGCCGTCGTGCGGGCGGCCCGACACCGTCCCGCGGCACGCCGGCGTGCCGAATACACACGTCCAGCGCGATAGCAGCCAGGTGAGGTCGGCGGCGATCAGGTGCTCCGGGTTGTCCGGGTCGTAGAACTCCACCCACTCTCGGGCGAAGTCCAACTCGACCTCCTGGCCCGGCTGTACCGGTTCGGGGTGCGAATTCGCCACGCTTTCAACGTTAGACCACGATTCCGGCGGGAAGACCCGCTGACACCCGGCGCCCGCGAAGAGGGCGGAACGCGCCGCACATCCTTCGCCCGACTAGTTTGTTCCCTGTGCGATTGGGAGTGCTCGACGTGGGCAGCAACACTGTCCATCTGCTGGTGGTCGATGCCCACCGCGGTGGGCACCCGACGCCCATGAGTTCCACGAAGGCCACGCTGCGACTCTCCGAGGCCATGGACGGCTCGGGCAAGCTCACCAAGCGCGGCGCCGAGAAGCTGATCTCCACGATCGACGAGTTCGCCAAGATCGCCGACAACTCCGGCTGCAAGGAGCTGATGGCCTTCGCCACGTCCGCGGTGCGAGACGCCAAGAACTCCGACGACGTGATAACCCGGGTGCGCAAGGAGACCGGTGTCGAGTTGGAGGTGCTCACCGGGGTAGCGGAATCGCGCTTCACCTTCCTGGCGGTGCGCCGCTGGTACGGATGGAGCGCGGGGCGAATCATCAACCTCGACATCGGCGGCGGCTCGCTGGAGGTGTCCAGCGGCGTGGACGAGGAGCCCGACGTCGCCTTGTCGCTGCCGCTGGGCGCCGGACGGTTGACCCGGGAGTGGCTGCCGGACGATCCGCCCGGTCGGCGCCGGGTGGCGATGCTGCGCGATTGGCTGGACTCCGAGCTGGCCGATCCGGCGGTGGAGGTGCTGGAGGCCGGACCCCCCGACCTGGCGGTGGCGACGTCGAAGACTTTCCGCTCGCTGGCGCGGCTGACGGGCGCGGCGCCGTCGGCCGCCGGACCCCGCGTGAAGCGCACGCTCACCGCGAACGGCCTCAGGCAACTCATAGCTTTCATCTCTAGGATGACCACCGCTGACCGCGCGGAACTGGAAGGGGTGAGCGTCGAGCGGGCGCCGCAGATCGTGGCGGGCGCCCTGGTGGCGGAGGCGAGCATGCGAGCGCTGTCGATCGAAGAGGTGGATATCTGCCCGTGGGCGTTACGGGAGGGTCTGATCCTGCGCAAACTCGACAGCGAAGCCGAGGGAACCGCCCTCATGGAGACCTCGGTGCGCGATGCTGGAGGTCAGGCAGGTGATCGGGACGCGAACCGATCGAGAGGCGACAAACCATGACCGGACCACACCCCGAAACGGAGAGCCCCGGCACTCGGCCCATCTCGGTGGCCGAATTGCTGGCCAGGAACGGAACCATCGGCGAGCCCGCCGTCACCCGACGACGGCGTCGGCGGCGGGGTGACAGCGACGCGGTCACGGTCGCCGAGCTGACCGGCGAGATCCCGGTCATCCGCGACGACGAGCACCACGGGCACGACAAGACAGCGCATGGGGCCGACGCGGCGGTGCAGGTCGCCGAGCCGGTAAGCGAAGAACCGGCCAAAACCGCGTACTGGTCCGAACCCGAGCCGCGCTGGCCCAAGTCACCGCCGCAGCCGCAACGCCTGTCCGCGCCCGAGCGCAGCGCCTACCCGCGGCCCCTGCCCCACGGCGGGCCCGCCGAGCGCGCCGGCAAGCCGGGGCAGCGGTCCGGCGCCGAGGGCATGAGCCCGGACCCGACGGATCATTACGCGGACGCCCCGGTGGACATGATGGACTCCGAGGTGCGCGAGGCCGAACCGGCAGCCGAGGATTCCGCGTACGTGCGCTCCTTCCTGCAGTCAGATTCCACGCTGTTCGGCGGGCAGACCCTTGCCGACGAGATCGCCCGGCGGCGGGGCGGGAAGCAGGCCGCCGAGGAGGCCGCCGAGGAGACAGACGAGCACCGCGCCGACGTCCAGGCCGACCGCGCCGACGAGGCCCGCGAGGCCCGCCGCGCGGAGTCAAGGCTCGCGGCGCTGTGGCGCAGCACGCTCGTCGTGTTGCAGTCGATTCTGGCTGTGGCCTTCGGCGCCGGGCTGTTCGTCGCCTTCGACCAGCTGTGGCGTTGGAACAGCATCGTGGCTTTGGTGCTCTCGGTGCTGGTCATCCTCGGCTTGGTGGTGGGAGTCCGGGTGGTTCGCAAGACGGAGGACATCGCCAGTACGTTGATCGCGGTTGCCGTCGGGGCGCTGATCACCCTGGGGCCGTTGGCGCTGTCGTTGCAGTCGGGCTAGGCGCCATCACGCACAGTGCGCCCAGCAATCAAAGTCGGCCTCTCGACGGCCTCGGTGTACCCGTTGAGGGCCGAGGCCGCGTTCGAGTATGCGGCCAGGCTCGGCTACGACGGTGTCGAGCTGATGGTGTGGAGCGAGTCGGTCAGCCAGGACGTCGATGCCGTCAAGAAGCTGTCGCGGCGCTATAACGTGCCGGTGCTATCCGTGCACGCCCCCTGCCTGTTGATCTCGCAGCGGGTGTGGGGCGCTAACCCGATCCCCAAGCTGGACCGCAGCGTGAAGGCCGCGGAAGAACTCGACGCGCAGACCGTCGTCGTGCATCCGCCGTTCCGCTGGCAACGGCGCTACGCCGAGGGATTCAGCGAGCAGGTTTCGGCCCTGGAAGCGTCCAGCAACGTGATGGTCGCCGTGGAGAACATGTTCCCGTTCCGGGCGGACCGGTTTTTCGGGGCCGGCCAGTCACGCGAACGGATGCGCAGGCGCGGCGGTGGCCCGGGCCCGGCGATTTCGGCGTTCGCGCCATCCTACGACCCGCTGGACGGCGACCACGCGCACTACACGCTGGACCTGTCCCATACCGCGACCGCGGGCACCGACGCGCTGGATATGGCGGAGCGGATGGGATCTGGGCTGGTACATCTGCACCTGTGTGACGGCAGCGGCCTGCCCGCCGACGAGCACCTGGTGCCCGGCCGCGGCACTCAACCGACCGCCGAGGTGTGCCAGATGCTGGCCGGCGGCCGCTTCGCGGGCCACGTGATTTTGGAGGTATCCACGTCAAGCGCGCGTTCAGCCAGCGAGCGCGAAGACATGCTCGCCGAGTCGTTGCAGTTCGCCCGAACCCACCTGATGCGTTGATTTTCACAAGACATCAGGAGAAGATGAACGCCTTATTCACCACCGCGATGACGCTGCGGCAGGTCGGCTCGGACGGGCACCAGGGCGTGTATGAAGGCGTATATGAGGGCGAGCTCGACAAGCACTGGACGATCGGGCCCAAGGTGCACGGGGGGGCGATGCTGGCGCTGTGCGCCAACGCGGCCCGCACCGCGTGCAACGGACACTCCTCCGGGGCGGAACCGGTCCTGCAACCGGTAGCCGTGTCGGCAAGCTTCCTGTGGGCGCCCGATCCCGGGTCCCTGTTGCTGGTGACGTCGATCCGCAAGCGCGGTCGCCGGATCAGCGTCGTCGATGTCGAGCTCACGCAGGGTGAACGCACCGCCGTGCACGCCGTGGTCAACCTCGGCGAGCCGGAGCACTATCCACGCGCGACGGGACCACCGGCGCGGGGCCGCTGCTGTCGGCGAACCCGGTCGTGGATCTGATGGCGCCCGAACCGCCCGGCGACGTCGCGCCGATCGGGCCCGGACACCCGCTGGCCGGGCTGGTGCATGCCCCCGCAAGCGGGAGGTGCCCCCAGGGCGAAGGCTGCGACGTGCGGCCCCTGCTGTCCACGATGGAGCCCAACACCGATGGGCGCCCGCCGGTGATCCAGATGTGGGCTCGCCCCCGCGGCGTGGCCCCGGACGCGCTGTTCGCGCTGATGTGCGGCGACCTGTCGGCACCGGTGACCTTCGCGGTGGACCGCACCGGCTGGGCCCCCACCATCCAGCTCACCACCTTGCATCGGGCACTCCCCGCCGATGGCTGGCTCCGAATCATCGCCACCCGCACCGAGATCGGGCACGACTGGTTCGATGAGGACCACATCGTCGTCGACAGCCTGGGCCGCCTCGTCGTGCAAGCGCGCCAGTTGGCGATGGTCCCCGCCCGGTAGCGCGGACGGCCCACCGGGTCTGCGATGCTTTCGGGCATGGCAAGAATCGCGATCATCGGCGGCGGCAGCATCGGGGAGGCACTGCTGTCGGGTCTGCTGCGCGCGGGCCGGCAGGTCAAGGACCTGGTGGTGGCCGAGCGGGTGCCCGAGCGCGCCAAGTACCTCGCAGACACGTATTCCGTACGGGTGGCCTCGGTGGCCGATGCGGTGGACAACGCGACGTTCGTCGTGGTCGCGGTCAAGCCGGCCGACGTCGAGTCCGTGATGGGGGAGCTGGCCCGTGCGGCCGCCGCGGCCGAGATCGACAGCGCCGAGCAGGTGTTCGTCACGGTCGCGGCGGGAATCACGATCACCTACGTCGAGTCCAAGCTGCCCGCCGGGACGCCGGTGGTCCGGGCGATGCCGAACGCGGCGGCGTTGGTGGGCGCCGGGGTGACCGCGCTCGCCAAAGGCCGTTTCGTCACCCCGCCGCAGCTCGAGGAGGTCTCGGCCCTGTTCGACTCGGTAGGCGGCGTGCTGACCGTGCCCGAATCCCAGATGGACGCCGTGACCGCCCTCTCCGGTTCCGGCCCGGCGTACTTCTTCCTGATGGTCGAGGCCCTCGTGGACGCCGGCGTCGCGGCGGGTCTGAGCCGCCAGGTCGCCACCGACCTGACCGCGCAGACGATGGCCGGGTCGGCGGCAATGCTGCTGGAAGGGATGGAATCCGACCGGGCAGTCGAGGGGGAGGCGCTCGGGACGCGGGCGGACACGACGGCGGCGCGACTGCGCGCGACGGTCACCTCGCCCGGCGGCACGACCACCGCTGCGCTGCGGGAACTCGAACGAGGCGGGCTGCGGGCGGCGGTCGACGCGGCCGTGCAGGCCGCCAAAAGGCGCTCTGAGCAGCTAAGAATTACATCGGAATAATTCAAGATTTTTGGATGGATTGTCCCTCACCAGTACCAGTAACCCCATTAGTCCCGCTATTCTCCTCTTGTATGCACGTGTGGGTGCCGGCGGAGGGGAAGCCGCTGGCATTGCGCGGGCCTGACACGATTGGGTTGCGATGACGTCTACGAACGGGCCATCGGCGCGAGAATCCGCAGGTAAGGGTCGGGACACCGGTTCCGTCGATGGCCAGCAGGCCGGGACACAATTCCTCACCGTCGCGGAGGTGGCTGCGCTGATGCGCGTCTCCAAGATGACGGTGTACCGGTTGGTGCACAACGGCGAGCTGCCAGCGGTTCGGGTCGGGCGGTCCTTCCGGGTGCACGCCAAGGCCGTCCACGACATGCTGGAGACGTCGTACTTCGACGCGGGCTGACCTGCGCCCGGCCGCGGACGCGGCCGTCTCGGCACCGGGGCTCGTCGCATGCTTTCCAAGCGGTTGCGCGACCGCTGGTTTGGTGTTCCGCGCTGGCGGCCGGGTAAAGTGGCTCGAGAATTTTCAAGTCCTTTTGCACAAGCAGGACACGGGCCAGATAGCGGAGTCATGGGTTCAGTAATCAAAAAGCGGCGCAAGCGCATGTCGAAGAAGAAGCACCGCAAGTTGCTTCGCCGCACCCGGGTGCAGCGTAGAAAACTCGGCAAGTAAGCCCCATTAGGCCCCGTCGACCGTCACGGCGCCGTACCGCCGCCGTCTCGCCCAGCCGCTAGGCTGTTCGGGTGGATCAGTCGAGCGGGAACGGTGCCGGAACCGGCGGCACCGTGCACTATCCGAAAGTGGTGCTGGTTACCGGTGCGTGCCGGTTTCTGGGCGGCTACCTGACCGCCCGGCTCGCGCAGAACCCGTTGATCAATCGGGTCATCGCGGTGGACGCGATCGCCCCCAGCAAGGACATGCTGCGCCGCATGGGGCGGGCCGAGTTCGTGCGCGCCGACATTCGAAATCCCTTCATCGCCAAGGTGATTCGCAACGGTGATGTCGACACGGTGGTGCACGCCGCCGCGGCGTCGTACGCGCCGCGATCCGGCGGGAGCGCGGCGTTGAAGGAAATCAACGTGATGGGCGCGATGCAACTCTTCGCGGCCTGCCAGAAGGCCCTGTCGGTGCGTCGTGTCGTGTTGAAGTCCACCTCCGAGGTCTATGGGTCGAGCGCACACGACCCGGTCATGTTCACCGAGGACAGCAGCAGCCGCCGACCGTTCCGCGACGGTTTCGCCAAGGACAGCCTCGATATCGAGGGTTACGTCCGCGGCCTGGGCCGGCGGCGGCCCGATATCGCGGTGACAATCCTGCGGCTGGCCAACATGATCGGCCCGGCGATGGACACGACGCTGTCGCGGTACCTGGCCGGTCCGGTGGTGCCGACGATGTTCGGCCGAGACGCGCGATTGCAGTTGTTGCATGAACAGGATGCGCTGGGTGCGCTCGAGCGCGCGGCGATGGCCGGCAAGGCCGGCACGTTCAACATCGGCGCCGACGGGATCATCATGCTGTCGCAAGCGATCCGGCGAGCCGGCCGAATCCCGTTGCCAGTGCCCGGTTTTGGCGTGTGGGCGCTGGATTCGCTGAGACGGGCCAATCGCTACACCGAGATAAGCCGCGATCAATTCGATTATTTGAGTTATGGCCGCGTCATGGACACCACCAGGATGCGTACCGAACTGGGCTACCAGCCCAAATGGACCACGGCCGAGGCGTTCGACGACTACGTTCGCGGCCGCGGCTTGACTCCCATAATCGACCCGGATCGGGTACGCTCCCTGGAGGGTCGTGCCATAGCGATTGCGCAGCGCTTGGGTAGCCGAAATCCAATTCCATGGGTCGGGGCAGATAGATTTGGATAGTCAACGTGGCGGGTGAAACAAGAGCGAATGTTATTCCACTGCACACCAATAGGAGTCGGGTAGCGGCGCGTCGGAGAGCCGATCAACGTGCCGAGTCTTCTCGTCAGCATCCCTCGTTGCTGTCCGACCCGAGCGGCCGGGCATCGGCCGAGCAGATCGCCGCTGTCGTCCGCGAAATCGACGAGCACCGGCGTGCGGCGGGGGCGACTTCAGCCAGTGAGGCGCCGCTCAACGAGTTTGCGCAGCGCGTCGCCGCGGTTGCCGGCTTCCTCCGGCAGCGGCTCACGGGCGACTACGCCGTCGACGAGTTCGGGTTCGATCCGCACTTCAACAGCGCGGTCGTCAGGCCCCTGCTGAGGTTCTTCTTCAGGTCGTGGTTCCGCGTCGAGGTAAGCGGTATCGAGAACCTGCCGACCGATGGCGCTGCATTGGTGGTGGCCAATCACGCCGGGGTGTTGCCGTTGGATGGGCTGATGCTGTCGGTGGCTGTTCACGACGAGCATCCCGCGCACCGGGACCTGCGGCTGCTGGCCGCCGACATGGTGTTCGACCTGCCCGTGATCGGCGAAGCCGCCCGTAAGGCCGGCCACACCATGGCGTGCACGACGGACGCGCACCGGCTGCTCGGCGCCGGCGAGCTGACCGCCGTGTTCCCGGAGGGATACAAGGGACTGGGCAAGCGCTTCGAGGACCGCTACCGGTTGCAGCGGTTCGGTCGGGGCGGCTTCGTGACGGCGGCGCTGCGCACGAAAGCGCCGATCGTTCCGTGCTCGATCATCGGTTCCGAAGAGATCTACCCGATGCTCACCGACGTCAAGCTGCTGGCGCGGCTGTTCGGGCTGCCCTACTTCCCGATCACCCCGCTGTTCCCGCTGGCCGGGCCGGCGGGCCTGGTGCCCCTGCCGTCGAAATGGCGCATCGCGTTCGGTGAGCCGATCTACACGAACGACTACGCCGCGTCCGACGCCGACGACCCAATGGTCACCTTCGAATTGACCGATCAGGTGCGCGAGACGATCCAGCAGACGCTGTACCGGCTGCTGGCCGGGCGCCGCAACATCTTCTTCGGCTGAGCCGACGTCGGGTTGTTGGGGCGATTTCACTGCATTTCGGCCCGACAACTCGACGTTCGGCGCTTACTTAACGAGCGTGAACTGGCAGACGTCCGTGTAGTGGTCGCGGAACAGTTCCGAGCAGCCCCGCAGGTAATGCATGTAGATGTCGTAGGTCTCCTGCCCCTTCAGGGCGATCGCCTCGTCCTTGTGCGCCTCGAGCGCGTCCGCCCAGGCGTTCAGCGTCGGAACGTAGTTCGACCCGATGCGGTGGTAGCGCTCGACCTTCCATCCGGCGTTCGACGAGTAGTGGTCGACCTGAGGGATCTGGGGCAGCCGGCCGCCGGGGAAGATCTCGGTCAAGATGAATTTGATGAAGCGCAGCAGGCTCATCGGTGCCTGCAATCCTAGCTCTTGTGCTTCGTTTTTGTCGGGGATGACGATCGTGTGCAGCAGCATCCGGCCGTCGTCCGGCGTCGAGCTGTAGAACTTCTTGAAGAAGGTGTCGTAGCGCTCGAACCCGGCGTCGCCGGCGCCGTCGGCGAAGTGCTCGAACGCGCCCAGTGACACGATGCGGTCCACCGGCTCGTCGAACTCTTCCCAGCCCTGGATCCGCACCTCTTTGCGGCGGGGGCTGTCGATTTCCTTGAACTTCTCGACGTCGTGGGCGTACTGGTTCTCGCTCAGCGTCAGGCCGATCACGTTGACGTCATACTCCAGGACCGCGTGCCGCATGGTGGAGCCCCAGCCGCAGCCGATGTCGAGCAGCGTCATGCCGGGCTCGAGGTTCAGCTTGTCCAACGCGAGCTTCCGCTTGGCGTACTGAGCTTCTTCCAGCGTCATGTTCGGACGCTCTTCGAAGTAAGCGCAGCTGTAGGTCATCGACGGGTCAAGCCACAGCTTGAAGAACTCGTTCGACTTGTCATAGTGGGATCGGACTGCTTCGACCGGCGGCTTGAGCTGCGTACCACCACTCATTTCACCCTGTGAAGTCATCGATTTTTGAACCTACTTTCCGGCTGATATGGATGCAATTGCGGCGACGGTTTCTTCAGTGCCAGCGTCCTGGTGTGCGGCTTCTCCGAGCATTGTGACAGTGCTGGTGACCACCGGGTTACCGTCAGCATCTGTGACTTCGCTGCGGATTTCCGCAATGACGGTGCCATGCGACTCTAATACTGAGTCCAGGTAGGTGTCGAAGTAAAGCTTGTCGTGGGCCAGGATCGGCCGGTGGAACCGGAACTTCTGGTCGCGATGGAAGACCCGGGCGATGTTGATCGGGATGTTGAACTTGGTGAAGATCTCCAGCTGCACGCGGCGCCCGGCCACGGCCAGGAACGTCGGCGGCGCCACGATCGCGGGGTAGCCGGCGGCCGCGGCTTCACTCTCGCTGTAGTGCGTCGGGTGCTCGTCCTTCACCGCGAGCGCGAACTCGCGGATCTTCTCGCGTCCGACCTGAAAGTAGTCGGGCGCCCGGTAATGGCTGCCGATGAGTCCTTCGGCCTCTTGGGGGGTTGTCATGCCGCTTTGCTCTCCGCTCGAATACGTCTCAGCGGCGCAGCTTATCAGCGCGATTGCCGACGCGATGCCAACGCTGCCAGCGCACCGCCGGCCGCGCCCAGAGCAAGGGCCGACGGCACCCCGATGCGGGCGGCCTTGCGAGCGGTCCGGAAGTCGCGGATCTCCCAGCCGCGTTCGCGGGCCAGCGCGCGCAGGCGGGCGTCGGGATTGATGGCGACCGCCGTGCCCACCAAGGACAGCATCGGCACGTCGTTGTAGCTGTCGGAATAGGCGGTGCAGCGTTTCAGGTTAAGGCCCTCGCGGATCGCCAGCGAGCGCACCGCGTGGGCTTTCCCCGTGCCGTGCAGGATCTCGCCGACCAACCTGCCGGTGAAGACCCCGTCGACCGATTCGGCGACGGTCCCGAGCGCGCCGGTGAGGCCCAGCCGCCGTGCAATGGTCGCCGCGAGCTCGTAAGGCGTGGCGGTGATCAGCCACACCTGCTGGCCGGCGTCGAGGTGCATCTGGGTGAGCTCGCGGGTGCCGGGCCAGATCTTGTCGGCGATGATCTCGTCGTAGATCTCCTCGCCCAAAGCGATCAGTTGCTCGACGGAGCGGCCCTCGATGAAGGCGAGCGCCTTGCGCCGGCCGGCAGCGACGTCGTCGCTGTTCTCCTTGCCGAGCAGCTGGAACTTGGCCTGCGCGTAGACGAATCCGAGCACGTCGCGATAGGTGAAGTAGTTGCGAGCGGCCAGCCCGCGGCCAAAATGGACCGCCGACGAGCCCTGTACCAGTGTGTTGTCCACGTCGAAGAACGCGGCCGCGGTCAGGTCGATCGGCGGTTGCGGGCTGCCTTGGCCGGCGGCGGCCGCGGCCTTCAGGTCGTCGAGCGCACGCGCGGCGCTCGCGTTGTCGGCCAGCGACTCCAGGTCATCGCGACCGGGCGGGTCCGCGCCGCCCGGCTCTGAGGAAGCCATCGCAAAACCTCCTTGATCGCTGTGCCGCCCTATGACCAGTGGGTGGCCGGTATCAACCCTATCCGGCGGAGGTTTTGGCCGGGTTTACGCGCTAGGTCACGGCCACATGGCCAAATTCGCTGCCATCGCGCCCGTGTAGTTGCGGTGGGCGGTCTCGCCCGCGGTCCGCAATTGAGCCAACGCCTCGCGCATCATCGCCTCGCCGCGGGCCCAGTGTCGGTGCGCCTCGGCGTGGGCCGCGGCACCTTGGCCGGTCCATGTCGCGTGGAGACTCGTTACCAGAGAATCGATTTCGGAGAGCATGTGTTCGGCGTAGCGCTGAAACTCCGTCATTCGCTGCACCGCATCGGCCAGCGCTTGCGGATCCACCCGGAACGCGTCAGCCACGGTCCACCTCGCGCATCGCCTGTGCGGATGCCGCCTCGTTCTCCTGATAAAGCCGCCCGGCCTGCGCCACGAGGCGCGCCAGGATCGACATGCCCACCTCGACCTCGCCGGCTCCGCGGTGCCACAGCTCCCACGCGGAGGAGTAGGCGTTTCCCGACACCCCCCGCCAGCCGCCCAGCATCTCGCCGACCCGATTGTCGAGGTCCGTCAGCTGGGCGCGCAGCTCGTCGGCGCGAGCGCACAGCGCGTCGGTGTACCCGCGCATCGCCGTCGGGTCGACCCGCAACGTGTTTTCGCCAGCCACAGCCGCAACCTAACCCCTACGGCGCGGCCCCACAATTCACCCGGCACACTGGTGGCCATGACGCAGCCCGCGGATCGACCGCAGGTGCGGCTGCTGACGCGGGACGGCTGCACCATCTGCGCCCGGGTCCATGCCAGGCTGGCGGAGCTGGCCGGTGAGCTGGGTTTCGAGCTGTCCACCACCGACGTCGACGCGGCGGCGCTGGCGGGCGACACGGGGTTGCGGGCCGAATTCGGCGATCGCCTGCCGGTGATTCTGCTCGACGGCCGCGAACACAGTTACTGGGACATCGACGAGCCGCGGCTGCGCGCCGATCTCGCGCGCTGACCCGGCCGGGCACACGCGGCCTGCGTCGCGTGAGTGACGTCGATCAATTATTTGGTAGCCCACCTGATTAGCGTTTACCGTGGACATCAGTTCAGTTACTGGAGGAAGCAAGGGAGCTGGCCAGGTGATGCTGCCGTGAGCGTCCTGCTCTTCGGGGTTTCGCACCGCAGTGCGCCGGTCTCCGTCCTGGAACAACTCAGCATCGACGAATCCGATCAGGTCAAGATCGTCGACCGGGTGTTGCAATCACCGCTGGTGACCGAGGCGATGGTGCTGTCGACGTGCAACCGGGTCGAGGTCTACGCCGTCGTCGACGCGTTCCACGGCGGGTTGGCGGCCGTCGGGCAGGTGCTGTCGGAACACTCCGGGATGTCGATGGGCGACCTGACCAAATACGCCTACGTCCGCTACAGCGAGGCCGCCGTCGAGCACCTGTTCGCTGTCGCCAGCGGTCTGGATTCCGCTGTGATCGGCGAGCAACAGGTGCTGGGTCAGGTGCGCCGCGCGTATGGCGCCGCCGAGGCCAATCGCACGGTCGGCCGGGTGCTGCACGAGCTCGCCCAGCGGGCGCTGTCGGTGGGCAAGCGGGTGCATTCCGAAACCGCGATCGACGCGGCCGGCGCCTCGGTGGTGTCGGTCGCCCTGGCCATGGCCGAACGCACGCTCGGCGGGCTGACGGGCAAGACCGCGGTGGTCATCGGCGCCGGAGCGATGGGCGCGCTGTCGTCGGGACACCTGACGCGTGCCGGCGTCGAACGCGTGCAGGTGGTCAACCGGTCGGCGTCCCGCGCGCAGCGGCTGGCCCGCAAGATCCGGGAAACCGGTGTGCGGGCCGAGGCGCTGACCCTTGACCGGCTGGCCGAGGCGCTGGCGGACGCCGACGTGGTGGTCAGCTGCACGGGGGCGGTCAGCCCCGTCGTTTCGTTGGCCGATGTGCACCACGCTCTGGCCACCGCCCGCCGTGACGAGACCACCCACCCTTTGGTGATCTGCGACCTGGGTATGCCGCGCGACGTCGATCCGGCGGTGGCCGGCCTCCCGGGCGTGTGGGTTGTCGATGTGGAGCGCGTACAGCATGAACCGTCGGCCCATGCCGCTGCGGCCGATGTCGACGCCGCGCGCCATATCGTGGCGGCCGAGGTCGCCGCCTACCTGGCGGGGCAGCGGATGGCCGAGGTCACCCCGACGGTGACCGCGCTGCGTCAGCGGGCCGCCGACGTGGTCGAGGCGGAGCTGCTGCGGCTGGACAATCGGCTGCCCGGTCTTGAGAGCGCCGAACGCGAGGAGGTGGCCCGCACCGTCCGCCGGGTGGTCGACAAGCTGCTGCACGCACCCACCGTGCGGATCAAACAGCTCGCCAGCGCCCCGGGCGGTGACAGCTACGCAGAGGCGCTGCGCGAGCTGTTCGAGCTGGACCAGACCGCCATAGACTCCGTAGCCGCCGTCGCCGCCACCGAATTGCCGGTGGTTTCAAGCGGATTCGACGCCGGCGCGGCGGAACCTATTGGCGAGTAGCCGATTGGCGCACGTGATCCGAATTGGCACCCGGGGGAGTCTGTTGGCCACCACCCAGGCCGGTGTCGTCAGAGACGCTCTGATCGCCAACGGCCACCCCGCCGAGCTGGTGACGATCACCACCGCCGGCGACCGTTCGTCGGCGCCCATCCAGAGCCTGGGCGTGGGCGCCTTCACCACCGCGTTGCGGGAGGCGATTGAAGACGGCCGGGTCGACGCCGCGGTGCATTCGCACAAGGATTTGCCGACCGCGGACGACCCGAGGTTCACCATCGCGGCGATACCGCCACGGAATGACCCCCGCGACGCGGTCGTTGCCCGCGACGGGCTGGTGCTGGGGGAGTTGCCGGCGGGTTCGCTGGTGGGTACTTCGTCCCCGCGCAGGGCCGCGCAGCTTAGAGCATTGGGTCTCGGTTTGGAAATCCGCCCCCTACGAGGCAACCTAGATACCAGGTTGAACAGGGTAAGCAGTGGTGATCTTGACGCGATCGTGGTTGCCAGGGCCGGTCTCGCCCGGCTGGGCCGCCTCGACGATGTCACCGAGACGCTAGAGCCGGTGCAGATGTTGCCAGCACCGGCTCAGGGCGCGCTCGCCGTCGAATGCCGCGCCGGTGATGAGTTGGCGGCGGTGCTGGCGGAGTTGGACGACGCCGACACGCGCGCGTCGGTCACCGCGGAGCGAGCTCTGCTGGCCGAACTGGAGGCCGGTTGCTCCGCACCGGTGGGCGCGATCGCCGAAGTGGTCGAGTCCATCGATGAGGACGGCCGCGTCTTCGAGGAGCTGTCCCTGCGCGGCTGCGTGGCGGCGCTGGACGGATCCGACGTGATCCGAGCGTCCGGGATCGGCACCCCCGGTCGGGCGCGGGAGCTGGGGCTGTCGGTCGCCGCCGAGCTGCTCGAGCTGGGTGCCGGAGAGCTGATCGGCGGAGCGCGGCAAGACCCCGCGCGAGGAAACTGAAGAGAGTCACTTGGGAGCGACAATGACGACGCGAGGGCGTAAGCCGAGGCCGGGCCACATCATGTTCGTGGGCTCCGGCCCCGGCGACCCGGGATTGTTGACGACACGGGCCGCCGCGGTGCTGGCCAATGCCGCCTTGGTGTTCACCGACCCCGACGTGCCCGAGCCCGTGCTGGCGCTCATCGGGAAGGAGCTGCCGCCGGTCTCCGGCCCCGCGCCCGCCGGCCCCGGAGCCAGCGCCGAAGGCGGCCCCGACGGGGACGCCGGACAGGCCGTGCCCGCGGTGATTTCCGGCGGTCCCGACGTCCGCCCGGCGCTGGGAGAACCCGCGGAGGTCGCGAAAACGCTTGTCGCCGAGGCCCGTTCGGGTGCCGACGTGGTGCGACTGGTGGCCGGCGACCCGCTGACGATCGACGCGGTCATCGCCGAGGTGAACGCCGTCGCGCGCAGCCATCTGCACATCGAAGTCGTGCCCGGTCTGGCCGCCACCAGCGCGGTGCCCACCTATGCCGGGCTGCCGCTGGGCTCGTCGCACACCGTTGCCGACGTGCGCATCGACCCTGAAGAGACCGACTGGGAGGCGCTGGCCGCGGCTCCCGGCCCGTTGATCCTGCAGGCCAGCGCGTCGCATCTGCCCGACGCCGCCCGCGCCCTGATCGATCACGAGCTGGCCGAGGGCACCCCCTGTGTGGTGACCGCACATGGCACCACCTGCCAGCAGCGTTCGGTGGAAACCACATTGCAAGGGCTGGCCGATCCGGCCCTCGTGGGCAGCGCCGACCCGGCCGGCCCGATGACCGGTCCACTCGTGGTGACCATCGGCAAGACGGTGGCCAGCCGGGCGAAGCTGAACTGGTGGGAAAGCCGCGCGCTCTACGGCTGGACCGTGCTGGTGCCCCGCACCAAGGACCAGGCCGGCGAGATGAGCGAACGCTTGACGTCGTACGGCGCGCTGCCGATCGAGGTGCCGACCATCGCCGTGGAGCCGCCGCGCAGCCCCGCTCAGATGGAGCGGGCCGTCAAGGGCTTGGTCGACGGCCGCTTCCAGTGGGTGGTGTTCACCTCCACCAACGCGGTGCGCGCGGTGTGGGAGAAGTTCGGCGAGTTCGGTCTGGACGCCCGCGCCTTCTCCGGGGTGAAGATCGCCTGCGTCGGCGAGTCGACTGCCGACCGGGTCCGTGCCTTCGGGATCAGCCCCGAGCTGGTGCCGGCCGGGGAACAGTCCTCACTCGGCCTGCTGGACGACTTTCCGCCCTACGACAGCGTTTTCGACCCCGTGAACCGGGTCCTGCTGCCGCGGGCCGACATCGCCACGGAGACGCTGGCCGAGGGGCTGCGCGAGCGTGGCTGGGAGATCGAGGACGTCACCGCCTACCGGACCGTCCGGGCCGCGCCTCCGCCGGCCGCCACCCGCGAAATGATCAAGACGGGCGGCTTCGATGCGGTGTGCTTCACCTCCAGCTCCACCGTGCGAAACCTGGTCGGCATTGCCGGCAAGCCGCATGCGCGAACGATCATCGCCTGCATCGGCCCCAAGACGGCCGAGACCGCCGCCGAGTTCGGCTTGCGGGTGGATGTCCAGCCCGAGACCGCGGCCGTCGGCCCGCTCGTCGACGCCCTGGCCGAACACGCCGCGCGGCTGCGCGCCGAGGGCACGCTCCCGCCGCCGCGCAAGAAGAGCCGCAGGCGGTAGTGGCGACCGGACAGCCGAGCGCGCGTGTCTGTACACCGACACGCCGTCGGGGCTGGCATTTTGCGGACGCTCGTCGCGACGAAGCGCGATGAGTGCCTATCCGCGGCAGCGCCCGCGTCGGCTCCGCTCAACACCCGCGCTGCGTAACTTGGTTGCGCAAACATCTTTGGAGCCAAGACATTTGGTGCTGCCGATGTTCGTCGCCGACGGTATCGGCGAACCCCGGCCCATTCCGTCCATGCCGAACGTGGTTCAGCACACCCGGGATTCGCTGCGCGGTGCCGCGGCCGACGCCGTCGCCGCGGGGGTTGGCGGGCTGATGCTGTTCGGCGTCCCCCGCGAGCAGGACAAGGACTCGACCGGCTCGGCGGGCACCGACCCCGATGGCATCCTCAATGTCGCGCTGCGTGACCTGGCCAAGGATCTCGGCGACGCCACGGTGTTGATGGCCGACACCTGCCTGGACGAGTTCACCGACCACGGGCACTGCGGCGTCCTGGACGCCAAGGGGCGGGTGGACAACGACGCCACGTTGGCTCGATACGTGAGAATGGCTGTGGCACAAGCGGAATCGGGCGCCCACGTGGTCGGGCCGAGCGGGATGATGGATGGCCAGGTGGCCGCCATCCGCGACGGCCTGGACGCCGCCGGATACGCCGACGTGGTGATCCTGGCCTACGCCGCGAAGTTCGCCTCGGCGTTTTACGGGCCATTCCGCGACGCGGTGGGGTCCAGCCTGTCCGGGGACCGGCGCACCTATCAGCAGGACCCCGGCAACCTGCGGGAGGCGGTGCGGGAGATCCGGCTGGACCTCGACGAGGGAGCCGACATCGTGATGGTGAAACCCGCCTTGAGTTATCTGGACGTGGTGTCCGCGGCGGCCTCGATTTCGCCGGTGCCGGTGGCCGCCTATCAGGTGTCGGGGGAGTACGCGATGATCTGCGCCGCCGCGGCGAACAACTGGATCGACGGGCGAGCCGCCGCGCTGGAGTCGTTGACGAGCATCCGGCGCGCCGGTGCGGATATCGTGCTCACCTACTGGGCCGCGGATGCGGCAGGCTGGCTTTCGTGAGATGGGGCTTGCGATGACAACAGGGACTGCCGCGAGGGGAACCGAACCGAAGCCGTTGTTCTACGAGCCCGGCGCCAGCTGGTGGTGGGTGATGTTGGGCCCGGCATCGGCGGGGGCCATGGTGCTGATCGAGGTGTGGAGCGGTGCCCAGGTGTCCCTCGTGGTGCCGGCGATCTTCTTGGTGCTGGTGTCGGCGTTCGTGGCGTTGCAGGTGAAGGCGGCGCGGATCCATGTCTCGGTCGAGCTGACCGAAGACGCCCTGCGCCAGGGCACCGAAACCCTCCTGGTGCGCGAAATCGTCAGGGTTTATCCGGAGCCGGAGCATCACGAGGCTTCCGGGAAGGAGCTGGCCACCTGGCAGTCGGCGCGGGCGCTCGGCGAGCTGACCGGGGTACCGCGCCGCCGGATAGGGATCGGCCTCAAGCTCACCCAGGGCCGCCACGCCCAGGCCTGGGCGCGACGTCACCGCGACCTGCGGGCGGCGCTCACCCCCTTGGTCCAGGAACGGGTGGAGCCCGCCGGGTCCGATGTCAGCGACGACGAGCGCGACGAAGATCGTGAAGACGGGCAAATGCTGTGATCGCCCGATACCGGGCCATAGTCGAGCTGGGGCTGTCCCTGGTCGCGCTGGCGGGCGCGGCCGTGACCTGGGCGCACGCGCGCCACACGGTGGGTGTGGCGCCCGTCGCCGACGGGCAGCCGTACACCATGTCGTTGGTTTACGACCCTCAGCTGCTGCTTTTGACGCTGGTGCTGATAACGATCGCCGGAGTGCTCGAGGTGGTCGGCGTCGCCAGGCTGTGGCGGGAGGCGGCCGCTAGGCCGTCTTCTTGATGAGTGGCAGCACGAGCTGTCGGCGGCTGGTGATGGCGTCGGCCAGGTTGCGGAGCGCCTCGTGTACCGAGCGGGTGAAGGGAAACGCGTCCTCGTCGTCGCCGTCGGCCAGCAACTCCATGACCGCCGGGCTCCCGACCAATGTCCATTCCACCCCGGCGGCGCGGCAGTCGTCGTCGAGCGCGCTCAACAGCGAGATGCCTGCAACAGCAAAGTGACTCACGCCGCTGAGGTCGAGCACCACAGGGTTGCTCCCCTGGACGAAGCGCCGAATGTATTCGCTGACCCGATCGACATTGACGGCGTCGATTTCGCCGCGAATGGTCACCACCGTCGCCAGGTGGCGACAGTGGGCCCGGATCCGGGCGCCACTGCACTCGAAGGTGCCGTTCTCCTGTCGAGTCGCGACGTTCGCGATTGTCATCAGCGGCCCCCTTCCTTGTGCCTCTCGTCAACGGTGCCCGAAAAATGTAAGGAGACCGAAAGCCGCGTCTAACTCTTTGCTAAGAAGCGATTTTCGGGGCCCTTCGCCAGGGCCCAGGCAACACCGACGCCGGCGGCTGCCGCGAGCCACGCCACGGCCGCTTCCGGCATCGCACCGATCCCGCTGTTAGGCTTCGATGGCTGCCGGTTGCTCAGTCGGGGGGCTTGTGAAATGGCGAGATCGCCCGGTCAGCCGGGCCAGAAGGCGAACGACACAGCACAATCCAAACGGAAAGAACAGCCCCGTGCACACCGGAGAGATCAAGGGTGAGATCAAGGCCCTGACGGGACTTCGCATCGTCGCCGCGGTATGGGTGGTCCTGTTTCACTTCCGCCCGATGCTGGGCGATGCGTCGCCGGGCTTCCGCGACGCCCTGGCGCCGGTGCTCAACTGCGGCGCGCAGGGCGTCGACCTGTTCTTCATCCTCAGCGGGTTCGTGCTGACGTGGAACTACCTCGACCGCATGGGCCGATCGTGGTCGACGCGCGCCACCCTCCACTTCCTGTGGCTGCGGCTGGCCAGGGTGTGGCCGGTGTACCTGGTCACGTTGCACCTCGCCGCCCTGTGGGTGATCTTCACGCTGCACGTGGGCCACGTGCCCTCGCCCGACGCCGGTCAGCTCACCGCGATCAACTACGTGCGCCAGGTCTTGCTGGTGCAGTTGTGGTTCGTGCCGTTCTTCGACGGCTCCAGTTGGGATGGGCCGGCCTGGTCGATCAGTGCCGAATGGCTGGCCTACCTGCTGTTCGGTCTGATGGTGCTGGTGATTTTGCGGATGAAGCAGGCGACGCGGGCCCGGAGCCTGATGTTGCTCGCCTTCGCGGCATCGTTGCCGCCAGTGGTGATGTTGCTGGCCAGCGGCCATTTCTACACACCGTGGAGCTGGCTGCCGCGGATCGTCACGCAGTTCACCGCCGGCGCCCTGGCCTGTGCCGCCGTGCGCAGGTTGCGGCTGACCGATCGCCCTCGGCACGTCGCGGGGTATACGTCGCTGCTGCTGCTGGTTGCGATGGTGGGCGTGCTCTACTGGTTCGACGCGCATCCGATCGCCGGAGTCGTGGAGAACGACAGCGGCGGGGTGGTCGACGTGCTGTTCGTTCCGCTGGTGATCACACTCGCCATCGGGGTGGGCGGCCTGCCGAGGATGCTGTCAACCCGGGCAATGGTTTACGGCGGCCAGATATCGTTCTGCCTGTACATGGTTCACGAGCTGGTGCATACCGCGTGGGGCTGGGCCGTCGAGGAATTCGCGCTGACGCCGCAGGACAATCCGTGGAAATGGAACGTCATCGGCCTGCTCGCGATCGTCGTGGTCATGGCGATCCCGATGTATCACTTCGTCGAAGAACCCGCGCGCCATTGGATGCGCAGGATGGTGGACGTCAGACCCGCCGAGAAAGTCGGCCCGCCCGAGGCGGTAAGCGCGAACGTTCGGTCGATCGACGCTGGGCGGGAAGTGGTTTCGGTCCGCGCTGTGTGACGCGCACCTCGGCGCGCGAATCGTGCGGTGTCCGCGATCCGTCGCATACCATGGCGAGAGTGCTTGGCCGCGTTCAGCGGCTTGACGCCCAGTTTGGCCTCGATTCCCCGTACGATTCCGTTGATTTGGATCCGGACATGGCGATGCGGTTCCGTGGAGGTAGCAGTGAGTCGTCTGGCGACGGTCATCGTCGGCCTCGCCATTGTGGCGGGCGCCGCGCTGGCGAACCCGGCCCACCCGGGCCGGGTGAGGGCCTATGACACGCTGACCCTCGATTCCCGGCTCAACCACGTCGCGGTCATCGGCGACTCCTATACCGCCGGCACCGACGAGGGCGGCCTGGGCCCGAATGCGTGGACGGCTCTGGCCTGGCACGCGCTCGCCCGTGGGGGCGTGCGGATCGCTGCCGACGTGGCGGCCGAGGGCAGAGCGGGCTACGGCGTGCCCGGCGACCACGGCAGCGTCTTCGAGGATCTGGCGTCCAGGGCGGTCAAGCCCGACGATGCGCTCGTGGTGTTCTTCGGCTCCCGCAACGACGAGGGCGTCGATCCCGGGCTGCTGGCCGGAAGGGCCCGGGACACCTTTGATCGGGCGCGGCTGCTCGCGCCGGCGGCGAGGTTCCTGGTGATCGGGCCGCCCTGGCCAACCGCCGACGTGCCGGAGTCGATAGTGCAGATTCGCGACGTGCTCAACGCCGCGGCCCGCGCGACGGGGGCGGCGTTCGTGGACCCGATCGGCGACGGGTGGTTTGTCGGCAGGCCCGACCTGATCGGCCCCGATGGCGTGCATCCGAACGACGCGGGGCATGAGTATCTGGCGGACAAGATCGCACCGCTCATTCGCATGCAGTTGTCTCGGTGAGCAGCCGGCGTTAGCCAGACCTCCGGCGGCACACGGTGTTCGGTGGTCAGTCTTCCGCGTGCCGGTCGTAGTCCCATTGCTCGAGGCGCGCCTGCAAGTGCATCAGTCCGACGCCGACAACTGGCGCGGCGGTCGCAATGCAGACCAGCAGCAGCGGGGTCATCTCGAAAACCTCCAAACACTTTCTACTGATAGGACGTTCGCCTGCGGCTTGCGGTTCATTACGGCGTCAATTCGTTCATCTGCCCTGCTATGACGCCATCCAGGACAGCTCGGCGGGCAACTGCGCACGCCAGTAGTCCATGTCGTGGCCGCCAGCAGAGAAGCTGCCGGCCGGCGGTTTTTTCAGTTGGTTGACAAATTGCCGGGTGGCGAAATAGAAGCGGTCGCCAGTGCCGCAGTCCACTCGCAACGGGATCTCCGACAGCGCGGGGACGCCCGTCACGCTGTTTTGCACCCAGTCGTCGTAGCTGTCGAACGCCCCCGGGGTGCTGCCGGTGAACGAGGTGAACAGCGCCGGGCTGATCGCGCAGATGCCGGCGGTCCTCGACGGCCCCAGCATGGCACCCAGGTGTAGCGCGCCGTAGCCGCCCATCGACCACCCCAGGAAGCCCACCCGGGAGGTGTCCATGCCCATCGAGGACAGCATCGGCACCAGCTCTTCGAGCACCATCGCGCCCGAGTCCACCCCCGAGGCCCGTCGGTGCCAGTAGGTGTTGCCGCCGTCGACGCCCACGACTGCGAACGGCGGCTTGCCCGACTTGACCAATTGGGCCAGTCCGTCCTCGACTCCGGCCTCCAACATCTGATTGGCGTCGCCGTCCTTACCGTGCAGCGCGATTACCGGCCGCAGCATCCCGGTTTCGGGCTTTTGGCCGGGAGGCAGGGCGATCACCCAGTTGGTCTTGACGCCGCCGCGGGCGGCCGAGACGAAGGAACCGGTCAATCGGTTCGGCAGGTTGCTGTTGGCTGCCGACGGTTCGAACGGGGCGGGAGCTTGCGGCGCTGGCGCCGCGTGCGGCTCGAGCGGATCCAGCAGTGCGCCCAAGGCCCACGCGCCAGCGGCCAGCGCGCTGGCACCCGCGCCCACACGCAGTACCGCTCGGCGGTTCAGGTCAGGCACAGCCGCCATAATGCCGCGCCGACAGGGCGTTTTGACCCAAGCCACGCCGTATTGGAAGCGGTGTGTGATCTGGCGTGATCTCTTGGTGGCGAAGAAGTGACCTTTGATACGCGGGGCTGCGCGAGGTCGTGCCCAAGGTCCGGCCGTACGCCGTGTGTTGACGATCCGTTAACCCGTAGGACATCGGCTGAAGATCTGGACCCGGTACGTCTCCGGCATGGGATTGCAGCGTTTCGCCGTCGTTGCGGCAGTGCTTGGGCTGGTCGCCGCCTGCGCCCAGCGACCCTCGGCCCCGGCCGCGGAACCAGTGACCGCCACACCGATCCGCCACCTGGTGGTCCTCTTCGAGGAGAACGTCTCCTTCGACCACTATTTCGGAACCTATCCCCAGGCCGCCAACGTCGACGGCCAACAATTCACCGCCAAAGCGGACACCCCGGCGGTGGCGGGCCTCACGCCAGAGCTGTTGACGCACAATCCCAATTCCGTGCAGCCGATGCGACTGGGCGGACCCGGCCAGCAGGTGACCTGCGACCAGGACCATGCCTACCAGGCCGAACAATCGGCCTTCGACGGCGGAGCGATGGATCGTTTCGTCGAGCACACCGAGGGCGAGCCGTGCGCACCGCCGGCCTTCAATCGCCCCGGCCTGGTGATGGGTTACTACGACGGCAACTCGGTGACCGCGCTGTGGAACTACGCGCAGAACTACTCGATGAGCGACAACTTCTACAACACCACGTTCGGTCCCTCGTCGCCCGGCCACATCAACCTGGTCTCCGGCCAAACCCATGGCGTGACAACCAAATTCATGCCTGGCGGGCAGCCGTTCCCGCCTCACATGGTGATCGACGACGCCGGCGGCGGACAGGGGACCCTCATCGACGATTCGCAACCCCTCGGTGACGACTGCTCCTCTCGCGAGCAGGTGCGGTTCAGCTCCGACAACAAGAACATCGGCGATCTGCTCAACGCGAAGGGCATCACGTGGGGCTACTTCCAGGGCGGTTTCAAGCCCACCGACCGCAGGCCCGACGGCACCGCGGTGTGCGGCGCGACCCACAACATCGGCGAAGCCGTGGGTGGGACCGGCGCGACCGGGGCGTTGCCGTTCGGCACCAAACCCGACTACGTCCCTCACCACGAGCCCTTCCAGTACTACCCGTCCACCGCCAACCCGCACCACCTGCCGCCGAGCGCCATCGACAAGATCGGCCGCGGCGACCAGGCCAACCACCAATACGACCTGTCCGATTTCTGGGCCGCCGCCGACGGCGGGCATCTACCGGCGGTGAGCTTCCTGAAACCGCCCGCCTACCAGAACGCGCACGCCGATTACTCCGATCCGGCCGACGAGCAGCGGTTCCTTGTCGAGACGATCAACCATCTGCAACGGCTGCCGCAATGGCGGGACATGGCGATCGTCGTCACCTACGACGACTCCGACGGCTGGTACGATCACAAACCTTCGCCGATCGTATCGGCGTCGGCGACGCCCGAGGACACCCTGAACGGTCCCGGCCGTTGCGGCGATCCGGCCGGCGCACCCATCGCCTACCAGGGGCGCTGCGGATACGGCCCCAGGCTCCCGCTGCTGGTGTTATCTCCTTACGCGCGAATGAATTTCGTGGACCACACCCTGACCGACCAAACGTCGATCCTGCGATTCATCGAGGACAACTG
Source organism: uncultured Actinomycetota bacterium (assembly GCA_963788075.1). Classification (GTDB taxonomy): domain Bacteria; phylum Actinomycetota; class Actinomycetes; order Mycobacteriales; family Mycobacteriaceae; genus Mycobacterium. The sequence continues at coordinate 143,547 of CAWBFI010000001.1, forward strand.
GAGCACCGGGCGCATCGGTGACCGCTCCTTCGACGAGCGCGCCGGCGCGCTCTCCGCGATGTTCGATTTCACCGGTCCAACTCGACCGACGCTGATCCTCGATCCGCGCACCGGCAACCCGCAATAGCGCCAGCCGCAATCCAAATCTGGAAGGTTTCAACCCTCCCGCGGCCCGCCGACCTCCCGCACCATTCGAGATCGGGCAAAAGGGCTAAGAGGGAGAACGGATGAGCCTGGCATTTCACTGGTTTTTGCCGACTTACGGGGATTCACGAAACCTGGTAGCGGGCGGGCACGGGACCGCGATGCACGGGGACCGGCCCGCGACTTTGCGATACCTGCAACAGATTTGCGCGGCGGCCGAAGACAACGGCTTCGAGGCGGTGCTCACGCCGACCGGATTGTGGTGCGAGGACGCCTGGTTGACGACGGCGATGCTGATCGAGGGCACCGAGACGCTGAAGTTCCTCGTCGCATTCCGTCCCGGGCTGCTCAGCCCCACGCTGGCAGCGCAGATGGCCGGCACCTTCCAGCGTCATTCAAAAGGACGGCTGCTGCTCAATGTCGTCACCGGCGGCGAACCGCACGAGCAGCGGGCCTACGGCGATTACCTGGACAAGGAGTCGCGCTACGCGCGCACCGCCGAGTTCTTGCGCGTGGTCCGGCAACTCTGGACGTCTCGGACGCCGGTGACGTTCACCGGAGACCACATTCGCATCGAGGGGGCGCAGCTCAACAACCCGCCCGACCCGACACCCGCGGTGTTCTTCGGCGGATCGTCGGCGGCGGCCGGGCCAGTCGCGGCCCAATACTCCGACGTCTATCTCACCTGGGGGGAACCGCGGAAGGCGGTCGCGCAGAAACTGGACTGGATCCGCGGGCTGGCCGCCCAAGCTAGCCCTGCCGGACGGGTTCTGCAGTACGGCTTGCGGATTCACGTGATAAGCCGCGACACCTCCGAGCAAGCGTGGGCTGAGGCCGACCGCCTGCTCGCGGCCGTCGACCCCGCCGACGTGGAGCGGGTGCAGGCCAGCCTGGCGCGCAGCGAGTCCGAGGGCCAGCGCCGCATGCTGGAGCTGCACGGCGGCAACAGCAGCCGGCTCCTGGTCGGGCCCAATCTGTGGGCCGGTGTGGGGCTGGTGCGCGGCGGCGCAGGCACCGCGCTGGTCGGGTCGCACGCGGAGGTGGCCGAACGGCTGGCCGAGTACGCGCGGCTGGGCATCACCCACTTGATCCTGTCGGGCTATCCGCACCTGGAAGAGGCCTACTGGTTCGGCGAGGGTGTCCTGCCGCTGCTCGAGCGAAAGGGCTTGTGGCAGCACCCTAATCGCACCTCGCAACCGGCGCCGGCGACGCCGTTCGCGGTCGCCTCGGCGCACTAGGCCATGGCCACCACGTTGCCGGACGCGGCGCTCGCCGCGCCGCGAGGCCACAAGGAGTGCGGCGCCGGCCGCCGTCGGCGCCTGCGCATCGTCATCGCCGCCAGCCTGCTGGGCACCACCGTGGAGTGGTACGACTTCTTCCTCTACGCCACCGCCGCGGGCCTGGTGTTCAACAAGGTGTTCTTCCCGGACGCCAGTTCGCTGGTGGGCACGCTGCTGGCGTTCGCCACGTTCGCCGTCGGCTTCGTCATGCGCCCGGTCGGCGGGCTGGTGTTCGGCCATATCGGCGAACGGATCGGCCGCAAGCGCAGCCTGGCGTTGACGATGCTGATCATGGGCGGGGCGACGGCGTTGATCGGCGCATTGCCCACCGCCGCGCAGATGGGGGCGTGGGCGCCGATCCTGCTGCTGGCGCTGCGCATGCTGCAGGGCTTCGCGCTGGGCGGCGAGTGGGCCGGCGCCGTGCTGCTGGCCGTCGAACACAGCCCGGAAAACCGGCGCGGCCGCTTCGGGGCCATTCCGCAGGTCGGTTTGGCGCTCGGATTGGCCTTGGGCACAGGCATCTTCGCGGTCCTGCAGGTCGCGCTGGGGCAGGCCCGGTTCCTCGCCTACGGCTGGCGCATCGGGTTTTTGGTGAGCCTGGTGCTGGTCGTGATCGGCGTCGTGGTGCGGTTGCGCGTCGAGGAAACCCCGGCCTTCCGTGAGTTGGCCGGGGCCGAGACCGCGTCGACGGTGCCGATCCGAGAGATCGTCCGCGAGCCCCGTTCTCGGCGAAACACGTTGCTGGGGCTGCTGTCTCGCTGGGCCGAGGGCTCGGCGTTCAACACCTGGGGCGTCTTCGCGATCAGCTACGCGACCGGCGCGCTGGGGTTGCATCGGGTGTCGGTGCTGGTGGTCGTGACCATCGCGGCCCTGATCATGGCCGTCCTGCTGCCGCTGTCGGGAGTTCTGACCGACCGCTTCGGCGCGCGGCGGGTGTACCTGGCGGGTGTGGCCTGCTACGGCCTGGCGGCGTTCCCCGCCTTCGCCCTGTTCGGCACCAAGAACCTGGTGTGGTTCGGGCTGGCGATGATCGTCGTGTTCGGTGTGGTGCACGCGCTGTTCTACGGCGCGCAGGGCACGCTGTACTCGGCGCTGTATCCCACCCGCACCCACTACACCGGTTTGTCGTTCGTGTACCAGTTCTCCGGCATCTACGCCTCCGGCGTCACGCCGATGATCCTCACCGCGCTGATCGCGGCCGCCGGCGGCAAGCCCTGGCTGGCATGCGGCTATTTGGTCGCCACCGCGGTGATCACCGTGGTCGCCACCGCGCTGATCCGCGACCGCGATCTGCATTTCTGAGCCGCGCCGGGCCGAGCCGCACCGGGCCGGCCCGTCGGCCCCACGGCAAGTCGCGATTCGGGCGGACGGTTGTATTCGTTGAGCGGCCGGTCTAGGCTTGGCGATTAGTGAACGATAACGTCTATAAGTGGAAGCCGAAGACAATGACAGCTGACGCGAGCGTTTCCGGATTCGAGCCGTTGTACGGCGAGGCAGAACACACCGACGGGCTGATCCCCTGGGACATCGGGGGCCCGCAGCCGGTTGTCGAGCAGCTGGTGGCCTACGGCGCGATCCGCGGGGAGGTGCTCGACCCGGGGACCGGCCCCGGCTATCACGCGATTCACTATGCGTCGCAAGGCTATTCGGCCACCGGGATCGACGGTTCACCCACGGCGATCGCGCGGGCCAAGCGCAACGCCGAGCGGGCCGGCGTGCGGGTCGATTTCCAGGTGGCCGACGCGACCACGCTGGACGGGTTCGAGGGCCGATTCGACACCGTCGTGGACAGCGCTTTCTATCATGTGTTCCTCGACGACGAGGCGGTGCAGACCCGGTACGCGCAGGCGTTGCACCGGGCCACCAAGCCGGGCGCGCGGCTGTACATGTTCGAGTTCAGCCCGCACAACGTGAACGGCCTGCAGTGGCCGGGCATACCCGCCGACAACTTCGAGCGGGTGCTCGGGGCCAGCGGATGGCGCCTGGACTACCTGGGTGCCACCACGTACCTGGCCCGCTTCGGGCCCGAGACGTTCGACGCCATGAACCGGATCCTCGCCGAGTCGCCGGGAGGCGGCGCGGCGGAAAGGATGCGGCCGGTGAAGGACCAGTTGGAGGTTCTGGGCCCGCTGCTGCGCGACGGCCTGGTGCACTTCCCGGTGTGGGCCGTGGTGGCCACCCGCCTGGACTGACTATTATTTGCCCGGCAACGCCGGGAGGCCCAGGAGGTGGCTCGCCATGGCTACCTCGCAACTGCGTCAAGGACTGTCGCAGCGCCAACTGAGCATGATCGCCCTCGGCGGTGTGATCGGCGCCGGGCTGTTCGTCGGATCCGGGGTGGTGATCAGGGACACCGGGCCCGCGGCGTTCCTGACGTACGCACTGTGCGGTCTGCTGATCGTGCTGGTGATGCGGATGCTCGGCGAGATGGCGGCCGCGAACCCGTCGACCGGGTCGTTCGCCGATTACTCGGCCAAGGCCCTGGGCGGCTGGGCGGGCTTTTCGGTGGCGTGGCTGTATTGGTACTTCTGGGTGATCGTGGTCGGGTTCGAGGCGGTGGCCGGCGGGAAGGTCCTCAACTACTGGTTCCACGCGCCGCTGTGGCTGCTCTCGCTGTGCCTGATGGTGCTGATGACTGCGACGAACCTGTTCTCGGTGTCTTCCTTCGGCGAGTTCGAATTCTGGTTCGCCGGAATCAAAGTCGCGACCATCGCGATTTTCCTGGTCGTCGGCACGGTTTTCGTCCTCGGGTTCTTCCCCGGCCATCGCATGGACTTCTCCAATCTCACGTCGCACGGCGGGTTCTTCCCGAAAGGCGTCGGGGCGGTCTTCGCCGCGATCGTGGTGGTGATCTTCTCCATGGTGGGCGCCGAGATCGTCACCGTCGCCGCCGCCGAAAGTCGAGATCCGGAGCTTGCGGTCCAGCGGGCGACGAGATCGGTGGTGGCGCGCATCGCGATCTTCTTCGTCGGTTCCGTCTTCCTGCTCGTCGTGATTCTCCCCTGGAACTCGGTGGAGGCCGGCGCCTCGCCGTACGTTGCCGCGCTCAAACACATGGGTCTCCCCGGCGCGGATCAGGTCATGAACGCGGTCGTGCTCACCGCGGTGCTGTCCTGCCTGAACTCGGGCCTGTACACGTCGTCGCGCATGCTCTTTGTGCTGGCGGACCGAGGTGAGGCCCCGGCCCGGTTGGTCAAGCTCAGTCGCCGCGGCGTCCCGCATATCGCCATCCTGTGCTCGTCGGCCGTCGGGTTTCTCTGCGTCATCATGGCGTGGCTCGCGCCGGGCACGGTCTTTCTGTTCCTGCTCAACTCGTCGGGCGCCATCATCTTGTTCGTGTACTGGCTGATCGCACTCTCGCAAATCATCCTGCGCCGCCGGACGCCCCCGGAACGGCTGCGGATCAAGATGTGGTTCTTCCCGGTGCTGTCCCTCATCACCCTGGCCGGAATCACCGCCGTGCTGGTGCAGATGGCGTTCGACCGCTCGGCGCGCAGCCAGCTGTGGCTCGGCCTGCTGTCCTGGGCGGTGGTGATCGGCCTCTACTTCGCCGCGCGGGCCCGCAGCGGTATGCGCGCGAAAGCCGCGGTCGACGAGCTCGATTTCGATTCTTGACTTCCTTGGAGATGACAAGCCCGCCAAGGCTCACGAGTGCAGCGGCCGCTCCACCGATGTAGGCCTTGCCCATGTCGCGGGCAGACACGCCTGCGGCTTCCCGGAGCGAGCTCAGCCATGCGACGGCGCCATCGCGTTCGTCGTAGTCGTACAACTGAACTGGGATTGGCATCCAGGCGCTGATGGCTCGGGTTGGTGCCCGGATCCGGCCGATGTCACTCACCACAGCGCAGCCGTCGAGAAATCGCAAGTACCCCAACCCAAGTCGGGCGTCTGCCCACAGCGCTCCCGCCGTGATGCGCTGAAAGCCGGGGCCGAACTGGTAGAGCAGCCGCATCCGACTTTCTGTTCGTCGCGCCTGATCGACCAGCGGTGCAAAGACCCGCTCGTTAATCTGCCGCCGTAACCCTCCCGACGGCGTCCAGCGCCTGAATGCCGGGTGGCATGCCCGTAAGCTCCTTCAGCATGACGGCCCTTTCCGGCGGCGAGCGCGCTACTTTGCTTCTTAGTGCAACTATTGCATAGTAATATAATGATTGCGACTCCATCCGGCGGGAAAGGTGCGCTCATGAAGGTCGCCATTGTCGGTGCTGGCATCGCCGGCCCGACGCTTGCCTACTGGCTATGGCGCTATGGCCACGAGCCAACGCTGATCGAAAGCGCGCCGCGCCTCCGCACGGGCGGCTATGTCGTGGACTTTTGGGGCGGCGGGTACGCCGTTGCCGAACGTATGGGACTTACCGACGAATTGCACGCCACGGGATATTCGGTGCAGGAGCTACGACTGGTGGACCAGAACTCGCGAAAGGTGGGGGGCTTTTCGGCTGAGTTGTTCCGGCGCAACCTCGATGGCCGGTTCGTCACGGTGCCTCGCGGTGATCTGGCGGCCTTGATCTACAAGTCCATCGACCGCAATGTCGAAACCCTGTTCGGTGAAAGTGTTTCGGCGATCACACAACATGACTCGGGCGTGCGGGTCACATTCGAGCGCGGCCGGTCACGACAATTCGACCTGCTCGTCGGCGCGGGGGGCATCCATTCGCCTGTGCGGGATTTGGTATTCGGCCCGGAGTCTGAATTTGAGACCGATCTCGGGTACCGAGTCGCGGCGTTCGAAGCCGACGGTTATCGGCCGCGTGATGAACTCGTTTACCTCGCCTACAGCGCGCCAGGGCGGATGATCGGACGATTCGCGATGCGCGGCGAGAAGACCCTCTTCCTTTTTGTTTTCACCGCCGACCGCGGCGGTGCGGATCCACAGAATGTGTCGCAGGCCAAGGCCGCCCTGCATCAAGTCTTCGGTGACGCCGGCTGGGAATGCCCGGAGATCCTCCGCAGACTCGACGGGGCTTCCGACGTGTACTTCGACCGCGCGAGCCAAATCGTCCTGGATCACTGGTCGGATGGGCGGGTGGCGCTCGTCGGTGACGCCGCAGCCGCGGTCTCGCTACTGGCGGGTGAGGGGGCGGGTCTGGCGATGGTGCAGGCCTACATACTGGCGGGCGAGCTAAATCGCGCAGGAGTCGATCATCAGGATGCGTTTCGTCGCTATGAGCGCCAGCTGCGTCCGATCGTTGAAGCCAGGCAGCGGTCGGCGCGCGCATTCGCCACCATGTTCGCGCCAAAGACGGCGCTCGGCCTGTGGACCCGCAATCAGGCGTCCAAACTGCTCAGCATTCCGCGCCTGGCGGACTGGGTCATCCGGCGCGAATTCCGCGACGACATCGCGTTACCCGAGTATGTCGCGTAGCCGACCGCGCCCACCCCATGCCTGGTTGATACCGAGCCGAGCTGGCTGGCTCGCTTCCACTTCGAATGACTTCCAGTTCGAATGATAGGAGGCACCTGGCGGCGCGATGTCAGCTCGTCACGGTGAGCAACACCGCTTGCTCGAAGGGCAGCCTGGCGAATAGCAGCCGCCATCGGCGAGTGACGTGCGCCGCCGCCTCGGCCTTGCTCATCACCCGCGGGTCGGTGACGCCAAAGGTCTTGCCGTAGCGGCGCATTCGCCCGCCGTTCGCGGCGGTGATGTTCTTCAGCCAGTCACGGTCGGGGCCGTAGCTCAGCGCGATCGCCAACCCCGGCCTGCCGTCGACGTCGGCGCTGAACACCGCCAGCGGGGTGCGGTAGGTCTTGCCGGAGCGCCGGCCGACGTGCTCGAGGATGCCGTGCGCCGGGATCCGGCCGGCCCAGAGCCGCTGGACGGGGTTGGTGACGTGGCGGTTGAACCGGGCGAGCCCTTGGGGGAGTTCCATGGGCTCCATCCAACTGGTCCGCGCCCGCCGACATCAAGGCGTGCGGCGCGTCGCGGGCAGCAGCGTGCGCGCCAGCCGGGCCGGCCGAGACGGCGGCGGATGCCACGGCTCTTGGTCGTGCGCCGGCCATGCGTAACAAGGAGTTTGGCCGTCCAGGAGCTGTCGCAGACCGGGAATGGCCAGTTCGCGAGCCGACCAGTCGTAGAGAAGTTCGAGTCGCGGTTGGATGACCCCGATGTCGAGCAGGTGCGCGAGCCCATGTTCAGCCCGTAGGTGGGGCGCGAGGTCGTCACCGAGCGGGTAGCGGTCGGGCAGCACCCTGGAAAGCGACAGGAAAATGCCGGTCATCCCCAATCGCGGGTCGCCGAGCGGCCGACCGGCCAGCGCCAGCCCGCCCAGCGCGAGGCGGGGCGCGGCGACCAGCGCGTGGGCGTAGAGGACCCGCATCAGCCCCACGTTCATGAAGAATCTTTCGACTCGGGACTCGATGGACGTGAGGTGGTGGTGTTCGAGGTAAGCGCTGACGACGCTGATGTTGTGTGCCCGGTACCAGCGCTGGGCGGACGGGCGCCGGATGAACTCCACGGCAGCGGCGACCGCGGGTGAGCTGGGGGTGCCCGCATGGCCGAAGGCCAGCGCGCGGGCTTCCCAACCGTCCCGGAGCAACCGCTCGTTCACCGCGCCCCACCAGAGGCTTCCCGGAGCCGGCCCGTTGGGCGGGTTGAGCAGTCCGCGCCGCAACTGCCATCCCATGAATGCCGACGCCGCCTGCCGAAACGGCAGATGGCCGCGGTCCACGGTCGCCGGGACCTCGTAGAGCTCGCGCATCAGCGCGAGGCGCGCGCCCGGATCGTCGCGGACCGCGGCAGCCCTGGCCACGGCGAGGTCGACGGCCGTCCGCGTCACCAGTCGATTGTGTCAGTGCCGAAGTGTCACAAGACGGCTGACCGGGTGCCCACCGCCGGCGCCGCCGTCGCTGCTACACCCTGTAGTTGAACGATCCGCCGATGCTGGGACACTGGTCGGCATGGGTAGCAGTGACCAGGCGACCGCGCACGCCCCGGCCGCGGTGACGGCGTCGGCCAGGCTGTTCGACGACGCCTGCGCGGTCATCCCGGGCGGGGTGAACTCCCCGGTGCGCGCGTTTACCGCCGTGGGCGGCACGCCGCGCTTCATCACCGAGGCGCGCGGGTGCTGGCTCACCGACGCCGACGGCAACCGCTATGTCGATCTGGTCTGCTCCTGGGGGCCGATGATCCTGGGCCATGCCTACCCGGCCGTCGTCGACGCGGTCAGCACGGCCGCCGCCTCGGGATTGTCGTTCGGGGCGCCGACGCCGGCGGAGAGCCAGCTGGCCGCCGAGATCATCGCGCGGGTGGCGCCGGTGGAGCGGATACGGCTGGTGAACTCCGGCACCGAGGCCACGATGAGCGCCGTCCGGTTGGCCCGCGGGTTCACCGGCAGGGCCAAGATCGTCAAGTTCTCGGGCTGCTACCACGGCCATGTCGACGCGTTGCTCGCCGACGCGGGCTCCGGGGTGGCGACGCTGGGTCTGCCGTCGTCGCCGGGGGTGACCGGCGCCGCCGCCGCCGACACCATCGTATTGCCCTACAACGACATCGACGCCGTTCGGCAAACGTTCGCCCGGTTCGGCGAGCAGATCGCCGCGGTCATCACCGAGGCCAGCCCCGGCAATATGGGAGTGGTCCCGCCGCTGCCCGGCTACAACGCGGCGCTGCGCGCGATCACCGCCGAGCACGGTGCGCTGCTGATCATTGACGAGGTGATGACGGGTTTCCGGGTCAGCCGCAGCGGTTGGCAGGGAATCGATCCCGTCGCCGCCGACCTGTTCACCTTCGGCAAGGTGATGAGCGGCGGCTTGCCGGCCGCCGCGTTCGGCGGGCGGGCCGACGTGATGGAGCGGCTGGCGCCGCTGGGACCGGTGTATCAGGCCGGCACCCTGTCCGGTAACCCGGTGGCGGTGGCCGCCGGACTGGCAACGCTGCGCGCCGCCGACGACGCGGTCTACGCCACGCTGGACGCCAACGCGGACCGACTGGCCGGGCTGCTGTCCGATGCGCTGACCAAAGCCATTGTGCCGCATGAGATTTCGCGGGCCGGCAATATGCTCAGCGTGTTCTTCTCCGACACGCCGGTGACCGACTTCGCGTCCGCGCGGGCGACTGCGACGTGGCGTTATCCACCGTTCTTTCACGCCCTGCTGGGGGCGGGCGTGTACCCGCCCTGCAGCGCCTTCGAGTCGTGGTTCGTCTCGACGGCGCTCGACGACACCGCGTTCGACCGGATCGCGGAAGCACTGCCCGCCGCGGCCGATGCGGCCGCCCGCGCCGCCCGGCCCGGGGAATCGTGATGGCCGAGCAGACCCGAATCCACGTCGTGCGCCACGGCGAGGTGCACAACCCCAGCGGGGTCCTCTACGGCCGGCTGCCCGGATACCACCTGTCGGAGAGGGGCCGGGCGCAGGCCGATGCGGTCGCCGACGCGCTGGCCGACCGCGACATCGTCGCGGTGATCGCCTCGCCGCTGCAGCGGGCCCAGGAGACGGCCGCACCGATCGCCGCAAAGCACGGCCTGCCGGTGGACACCGACCCCGATCTGATCGAATCGGCCAACTTCTTCGAGGGCCGGCGCGTTGGTCCGGGCGACGGCGCCTGGCGCGACCCGCGGTTCTGGTGGCACCTGCGCAACCCGTTCACCCCGTCGTGGGGCGAACCCTACGCGGAGATCGCGGCCCGGATGACGACCGCCATGGACAAGGCGCGGGCCCGCGGCACCGGCCAGGAGGTGGTGTGCGTCAGCCACCAGCTGCCCGTGTGGACGCTGCGGCTGCACCTGACCGGCAGGCGGCTGTGGCACGACCCGCGCCGCCGGGAGTGCGCGCTGGCGTCGGTGACCACCCTGGTCTACGACGGGGACCGCCTGGCCGGCGTCGAGTACGTGCAACCGGCCGGCGATTGACAGCGCCGGCGACGATGCAGGGCGAAGCGATGCGGAGGAGCGGCGCCATGACCATGCGGCGGCTGGCGATGGCCGGGGCCACGCTGGCCGGGTTGTTGGTCGGCACCATCGGCTGCAGCGGCCGCGACGCGGTGGCCCAGGGCGGCACCTTCGAGTTCGTCTCGCCCGGCGGGAAAACCGACATCTACTACGACCCGCCCTCAAGCCGCGGCCGCCCGGGGACCCTCTCCGGCCCCGACCTGGCGGATCCGGCGCACACGCGTTCGCTGGGCGATTTCGCCGGCCAGGTCGTCGTGATCAACGTGTGGGGGCAGTGGTGCGGACCCTGCCGGGCCGAGGTCACCCAACTGCAGGGCGTGTATGACGCCACCCGAGCCGCCGGGGTGTCCTTTCTCGGCATCGACGTCCGCGACAACAACCGGCAGGCGGCCCTGGACTTCGTCGACGACCGCCACGTGAGTTACCCGTCGATCTACGATCCGGCGATGCGCACCCTGATCGCGTTCGGCGGCAAGTACCCCACCACCGTCATCCCGTCGACGCTGGTGCTGGACCGTCAGCACCGGGTCGCGGCGGTCTTTCTGCGCGAAATGCTGGCCCAGGACCTGCAGCCCGTCGTGCAGCGGGTGGCTACCGAAGCCGGGGCATCCGCCGCGTGACCGGCTTCACCGAGATCGCCGCCGCCGGGCCGCTGCTGCTGGCGCTGGGCGTGTGCGTGCTGGCCGGGCTGGTGTCGTTCGCCTCACCGTGCGTGGTGCCGCTGGTGCCGGGCTATCTGTCGTACCTGGCCGCTTTGGTAGGCGAAGAGGCGGGGGTCTCTGAAAAAGAGCCGCAGCCGCCGTCGGGCGGCGCGATCAAAGCCCCGCCGGGCGCCCGGTGGCGGGTCACGGGATCGGCGGCGTTGTTCGTCGCCGGGTTCACGACGGTGTTCGTACTCGGCACGGTGGCGGTGCTCGGCATGACCACCACGCTGATCACCAACCAACTGGTGCTGCAGCGCGTCGGGGGCGTGCTGACCATCGTCATGGGGCTGGCGTTTGTGGGCCTCATCCCCGCCCTGCAGCGCCAGGCCCGGTTCAGTCCGCGGCAGTTGACGACGGTCGCGGGGGCCCCGGTGCTGGGCGCGGTCTTCGCGCTCGGATGGACGCCGTGCCTGGGGCCGACGCTGACCGGAGTGATCACGGTCGCGTCGGCAACCGACGGTGCGAGCGTCGCGCGCGGAGTGGTCTTGGTCGTTGCCTATTGCCTGGGGCTGGGCATCCCGTTCGTGTTGCTGGCGTTCGGCTCGGCGGGCGCGGTGGCGGGCCTGGGCTGGCTGCGGCGGCACACCAGGGCCATCCAGGTCTTCGGCGGCGCGCTGCTGATCGCGGTCGGCGCCCTGCTGGTCACCGGGGTGTGGAACGACTTCGTCTCCTGGCTGCGCGACGCGTTCGTCTCCGACGTGAGGTTGCCGATTTGAGTGGCCCGGTAGACCCGCGAGCAGACGCAAACGCCCCCAAAATCGGGCATTTTGGGGGGCTTTTGCGGCTGCTCGGCCAGAAGGCGCGCAACACCTGGCGCGCGCTCACCTCCATGGGCACCGCGTTGGCGCTGCTGTTTCTGCTCGCCCTCGGCGCGATACCCGGCGCGCTGCTGCCGCAGCGCAGCCTCAACGCCGGCAAGGTCGACGACTACCTGAAAACCCATCGGTCCATCGGGCCCTGGCTGAATCGTCTGCAGGCCTTCGACGTGTTCTCGAGCTTCTGGTTCACCGCCATCTACGTGCTGCTTTTCGTCTCGCTGGTGGGCTGCCTGACCCCGCGGATGGTCGAGCACGCCCGCAGCCTGCGCGCCACCCCCGTCCCGGCCCCGCGCAACCTGGGCCGCCTGCCTAAGCACGCCAGCGCCCGACTCGACGCCGCCCCCGAGGAGCTGAACTCGCTGGCAAACACGATCGCCGGTCGGCTCAGCGGATGGCGCACGGCGATCCGGCACCCGGAGAGCGCCGACGCGAACATCGTCGAATTGTCCGCCGAGAAGGGATACCTGCGCGAATTCGGCAACATCGTCTTTCACTTTTCGTTGCTGGGTCTGTTGGTCGCGGTGGCCGTCGGCAAACTGTTGGGTTACGAAGGCAACGTCATCGTCATTGCGGACGGCGGCCCCGGCTTCTGCTCGGCGTCGCCTGCCGCGTTCGATTCCTTCCGGGCCGGCAACACCGTCGACGGGACGTCGCTGCACCCAATTTGCTTACGGGTCAACGATTTCCAGGCGCATTACCTTCAGTCGGGCCAGGCCACTTCGTTCGCCGCGGACATCGACTATCAGGCTGGCCGCGACCTGGCGGCCAACAACTGGCGGCACTACCTGCTGGAGGTCAACCACCCGCTGCGCGTCGACGGCGACCGGGTATACTTGCAGGGCCACGGCTACGCGCCCACCTTCACGGTGACGTTCCCGGACGGGCAGACGCGAACGTCGACCGTGCAGTGGCGACCGGACAACCCGCAGACGCTGCTGTCATCGGGTGTGGCGCGGATCGACCCGCCGGCCGGCAGCTATCCCAGCCCCGCGGAGCGTCGCAGACACGAGATCGCGATCCAGGGCCTGCTCGCGCCGACCGAGCAGCTCGACGGCACCCTGCTATCGTCGCGCTTCCCGGCCCTGGACGCCCCCGCGGTGGCTATCGACATCTACCGTGGCGACACCGGCCTGGACACCGGGCGGCCCCAGTCGCTGTTCACCCTGGACCCGCGGCTGATCGAGCAGGGCCGGCTGACCAAGGAGAAGCGGGTCAACCTGCGCGCCGGCCAGGAGGTCCGGCTCGACCAGGGCCCGGCGGCCGGCACCGTCGTGCGCTTCGACGGGGCCGTGCCGTTTGTCAACCTGCAGGTCTCCCACGACCCGGGCCAGACGTGGGTGCTGGTCTTCGCGATCACGATGATGGCCGGCCTGTTGGTGTCACTGCTGGTGCGCCGGCGCCGGGTGTGGGTCAGGCTCACTGCGGGCAGTGGCGATTCGGCAGGTACGGTGAACGTCGAACTGGGCGGCCTGGCGCGCACCGACAATTCCGGCTGGGGCGACGAGTTCGAGCGGTTGACCGCCCGGTTGCTGGACGGACTGGACGAGCCCGGCGTGCCAACCGAAACCGCCGCGTCCAGAAGGAGTTCTCAGGTGGACGTCAAATGAACACCGTGCACGTCAACATCGGCCTGGCCCGCTACTCCGACTGGGCCTTCACCTCGGCCGTGGTGGCCCTGGTCGTCGCGCTGCTGCTGCTGGCCTTCGAGCTGGCCTATGTCGGCGGCCGCCTGGTGGAAGACCGTGCGCGGGTGCTCGCCGGGACCGTCGCCGCCGACAGCGGCACCCCGGGCGTCGTGGACGACGTTGCGCGTCGCCCGTTGGACGAACGCGTCGGGCGGGGCGGGCTGGCCGTCGTCTACCTCGGCATCGGCCTGCTGCTGGCGTGCATCGTGCTGCGCGGCCTGGCCACGCTGCGGGTGCCCTGGGGCAACATGTACGAGTTCATCAACCTGACGTGCTTCTGCGGCCTAGTCGCCGGCGCCGTCGTGTTGCGCCGGCCGCAATACCGCCCGCTGTGGGTTTTCCTGCTGGTGCCGGTGCTGATCCTGCTGACGGTTTCCGGTCGCTGGCTTTACACCAATGCCGCGCCGGTGATGCCCGCGCTGCAGTCCTACTGGCTGCCGATCCATGTCTCGGTGGTCAGCCTGGGCTCCGGGGTGTTCTTGGTGGCGGGCATTGCGAGCATCCTGTTCCTGCTGCGCACCTCGCGCCTGGGTGAACCGGACGCCCAGGGCGCGCTGGCCCGGATGGTGCGGCGACTTCCCGACGCGCAGACCTTGGACCGCATCGCCTACCGCACCACGATCTTCGGCTTCCCGGTGTTCGGTTTCGGGGTGATCTTCGGGGCTATCTGGGCCGAGGAAGCCTGGGGCAGGTATTGGGGCTGGGATCCCAAGGAGACGGTTTCGTTCGTCGCCTGGGTGGTGTACGCCGCCTACCTGCACGCCAGATCAACCGCCGGGTGGCGGGACAGGAAGGCGGCCGGGATCAATGTCGCGGGCTTCGTGGCCATGGTCTTCAATTTGTTCTTCGTTAACCTGGTGACTGTGGGCCTGCATTCCTATGCGGGCGTGGGCTGACAGTCAGCAACTGACCCGAGTAGCAATCAACGAGGGGGAGTGCACGTGTCCGACCATCCGACCACGGGCGTGGGGGAGTCCGAACCACCGACCGCAGAGGTTCCTGCGCAGGCGCCTCAGCAGCAGGATCCCGTCGAGTCGCCGGCAGAGTCGAGCAGCGACGCACCCACCCGGGCCTTCGCCGGATTCCGCACCCAGCGGCGCCCCCGGGGGCCCGAACAGCGGGAGCCGGTACCGCCCGCGGTGCCGGCACCCGCCGGGATGCCGCGCTGGGATTCCACGCCGGTCACCGGCATCCCGCGGGTGGACCCGACGGCATACGGGGCTTACTACACGGGCCCGGCCGAAGCGCCGCCGGCCGAACCGCCGTATCGCCCCGAGCCGGTGCCGCACACCCCCTATCCGGAACTGTCGACCGGCATGCTGTTGCGACCGGTCAAACCGCCGCCGTCGGAGGGTTGGCGCCGGCTGCTCTACGACCTGTCCGGTCACCTGATCAACCTGGGCGAGAGCCCTCGGGCCGCGCGCTACAACAACCTGGTGGCCCAGGTCAACCGGCCCTTGCGGGGTTGTTACCGGATCGCGTTGCTGTCACTGAAGGGCGGCGTCGGCAAGACCACGATCACCGCGACCCTGGGGTTCATCTTCGCCTCCATCCGTGGCGACCGGGTGGTGGCCGTGGACGCCAACCCCGACCGCGGCACCCTGAGCCAGAAGATCCCGTTGGAGACGGCGGCGACGGTGCGCCAGCTGCTGCACGACGCCGGAACCGTCGAGCGCTACAGCGACGTACGCCGTTACACCTCGAAGGGGCCGAGCGGGTTGGAGGTGCTGGCGTCGGAAAGCGATCCCGCCGTCTCGGACGCGTTCGGCGCCGACGACTACGGCCGCACGATGGACATCCTGGAGCGGTTCTACGGCCTGGTGATCACCGACTGCGGCCCCGGGCTGCTGCACTCGGTGATGTCGTCGGTGCTGGAGAGGGCCGATGTGCTGCTGGTCGTCGCGTCCGGATCCATCGACGGCGCGCGCAGCGCCTCGGCGACGCTGGACTGGCTCGACGCCCACGGCCACGAAGACAAGGTGCGCAATTCGATCGCGGTGATTAACGCGGTGCGGCCGCGGACGGGCAAGGTCGACATGAACAAGGTGATCGATCACTTCTCCCGCCGCTGCCGGGCGGTGCGGCTGGTTCCGTTCGACCCTCATCTCGAGGAGGGCGCCGAGATCAGCCTGGATCGGCTGCAGCGCGGAACCCGCGAGGCGCTCACCGAACTGGCGGCCGTCGTCGCCGACGGGTTTCCCGGTGACCAGCGCAACCCGGGCATCGCATAGTGAGTGGGCTTAACGAGGGGTTTAGCGAGGGGGTTTAGCGAGGTTTGTCCCCGTGGCCTAATCGTCGCAAGAAGTCGGGGTCGTCGTCGGGTCCGATGACGCGAGTCTTCGGCCGGTTGACTTGTGACCGGGCCGCGCGCCAGCCAATGTAGATCAGCGTCCCCAGGATCAGGACCAGCAGCAGGTAGAGCACTCAACACCTCCTCGGTGCGAATATACTCGCGCCGTAGGCTCGAGCTGTGTCGGAAGGGCCTGACGACAGCCGCGCTGGGGATAGCGCCGGAAATCGCGCTGGAAATCGCGCTGGAAATCGCCTGGTCGTCCCCGTTTTGCTGTACGCGGCGGCGCGGCTGCTGCTCGCCGCGGTGCTCACCGGCGCGATCTACGGGGTCGCGCGATTGCTGGGGGTGACCGAGTTCCCCATCGTGGTCGCCGTGCTATTTGCCCTGATCATCGCGATGCCGTTGGGCATCTGGCTCTTCGGCCCGCTGCGCCGGCGTGCCACCGCCGCGCTTGCGGTAGCCGGCGAACGCCGGCGCCGGGAACGCGAAGAGCTGCAGGCGCGGCTGCGCGGCGAGGCGGTGCTCGACGAAGAGCGCGACCCGGGCGCGTAGCTTCTCATCCGGTGTGTAAATCACGGCGGCGACACGCCTGAATTCACGCCTCGGAACCCCGCCCTGAGCGCACACGGAAAGCCCTGAGCGCACGCTCAAGCCGCGAGAGCCAACGCGGCCGCCACCGCGATCGCCCACACCAGCATTGCCAGCCCGGTGTCACGCAGCACCGGGATCAGCGCGGGACCCCCGCGACCGGACCGCACCGGACCCACGGCGCGCAGGGCCAGCGGCGTGGCCACGAATCCCGCGGCGCACCACGGCGTCGCCACCATCAGCACGAGGGTCGAAACGCCGGCGGTCGCAAGCAGCGCCTGGTACAGCACCCGGGTGCGGACATCGCCCAACCGCACCGCCAGCGTGATCTTCTGGGATCGCGCGTCGGTGGGGATATCTCGCAAGTTGTTGGCCACCAGCACCGACGACGACAGCGCCCCCACCGACACCGCCAGCGCCAGGCCCACCCAGTCCACCCGTAATGCCTGGGTGTACTCGGTGCCGAGCACGGCGACCAGCCCGAAGAACACGAACACCGCGACCTCACCGAAACCCGCATAGCCGTAGGGCCTCGACCCGCCGGTGTACAGCCAGGCCCCGGCGATGCAGGCGGCGCCCAGCGCGATCAGCCATGGCGCGCTGAGCAGCGCCAGCGCCAGTCCGGCGCCGGCGCCAACCGTCAGGCTCGTCACCGCCGCCGTCAACACCGATCGCGGGCTGGCCAGCCGCGACCCCACTAGGCGCACGGGGCCCGCACGGTCGTCGTCGGTGCCGCGGATGCCGTCGGAGTAGTCGTTGGCGTAGTTGACGCCGATGATCAGCGCGACCGCGACCGCCAGCGCAAGTAGCGCTTTCCACCAGACCGCCGAATGCAGCCACGCCGCGGCACCGGTGCCCGCGACGACCGGCGCCACCGCGTTGGGCAGCGTCCGCGGCCGCGCACCAGAGATCCACTGCGCGAAACTGGCCACTAAAACATCCTGCCCTATGCACCACAATGGGCGGATGCTCGGAGTCATCGGCGGCAGCGGCTTCTACACGTTCTTTGAGTCGGCCGTCCGCAACATCGAGGTGGACACCCCGTATGGCCGGCCTAGCGCTCCCGTCACGGTGGGTACCGTCGGCGAGCACGAAGTCGCGTTCCTGCCCAGGCACGGGGCATCGCATCAATTCTCCGCGCACACCGTGCCGTATCGGGCCAACATGTGGGCACTGCGGAAACTCGGTGTGCGGCGGATTTTCGGCCCGTGCGCCGTCGGCAGCCTGAACCCCGAAAACGGTCCGGGTGCCGTGGTGGTGCCCGACCAGCTGGTCGATCGCACAAACGGCCGCCCCGACACCTACTTCGACTCGGGCGCCGTGCACGTCGACTTCGCCGATCCGTACTGCCCTACGTTGCGGGCCGCGGTCGCCGGCCTGCCCGGCGTGGTCGACGGCGGCACCATGGTGGTGATCCAGGGGCCGCGGTTTTCCACCCGGGCGGAAAGCCGGTGGTTCGCCTCCGCCGGAGCCAGTCTGGTCAACATGACCGGCTATCCGGAGGCCGTGCTGGCACGGGAGCTCGAAATGTGTTATGCCGCAATCTGTCTGGTGACCGACTTGGACGCCGGTGTCACGCCCGGCGAGGGGGTGAAGGCCGCCGACATATTCGCCGAGTTCGAAAAGAACATTGAGCTGTTCAAAAGGCTGGTGCGCGCGGCGATCGGCCGGGTCGCGGTCGAGCGCACGTGCACTAACTGCCAGCCGCACACCGGCGTCGCGTTGCCGGTGCAGTTGCCATGAGAGTGCTGCTGACCGGCGCGGCCGGTTTCATCGGGTCGCGGGTGGAGGCGGCGCTGCGGGCCGCCGGTCACGACGTGGTTGCCGTCGACGCGCTGCTGCCCGCCGCGCACGGCCCGAATCCCGTGTTGCCGAAGGGATGTCACCGGGTGGACGTCCGCGATGGCGAGGCGCTGGCCCCGCTGTTGGCGGGTGTGGACCTGGTCTGCCATCAGGCGGCGATGGTCGGCGCCGGTGTGGACGCCGCCGATGCGCCCGCCTACGGCGGACACAACGATTTCGCCACCACGGTGTTGCTGGCGCAGATGTTCGCCGCCGGGGTCCGCCGGCTGGTCCTGGCGTCGTCAATGGTGGTCTACGGGCAGGGCCGCTACGCCTGCGCTGACCACGGACCGGTCGACCCGCCGCCGCGGCGGCGCGCCGACCTCGACGCCGGGATCTTCGAACACCGTTGTCCCACCTGCGGATCCGAGGTGACGTGGCTGTCGGTCGACGAGGATGCCGCCCTGCGGCCGCGCAGCCTGTACGCGGCCAGCAAGGCCGCGCAGGAGCACTACGCGCTGGCGTGGGCGGAAGCAACGGGCGGCTCGGTGGTCGCGTTGCGCTACCACAACGTCTACGGTCCCGGGATGCCGCGCGACACCCCGTACTCCGGGGTGGCGGCGATCTTCCGCTCAGCACTGGAAAAGGGCGAGCAGCCAAGGGTTTTCGAGGACGGCGGCCAGATGCGTGATTTCGTCCACGTCGACGACGTGGCGGCCGCCAACCTCGCCGCCGCGTCCGCCGCGTCGTCGCAGGCCGACGGCTTCGCCGCGGGCTTCACGTCGTTCAACGTCTGCTCCGGGCGGCCCGTCTCGATCCTCGAAGTGGCGACGGCGCTGTGCGAGGCGCGCGGGGAGTCCGGTAGTTCGGTCGCCCCGGCGATCACCGGCGAGTACCGCAGTGGCGACGTGCGCCATATCGTCGCCGATCCCGCCCGTGCCGCCGAGGTATTGGGCTTCCGTGCCGCCGTCGATCCGCGGGAGGGCTTGCGCGAATTCGCTTTCGCGCCCTTGCGTTAACTCATTTCGAGTCCGGCCGGAAGATCCTGGGCTTCTGGGTTGGGATCTGCCGCGTGGCGGAGTCGTCGCCGCGGAAGATCCGCGGCGAACCGGCCACCCGCGGCATCGCGGCGGTGGACGAGTCCATGCGCGCACCGACGGTGGGGATGCGGGTCGTCGCCGCGGACGACGGCGGCGAGGGGCGCCCGACGGGAATTCGGGACGTCGCCTCGGCCGAGCGCTGCTCGGCCCCCGCCGGAACGCCACGCTTATGGGCGGCACGGCGCTTCTGGCGTCGCAGGCGGCGGGCGCTCAGGTAACTCGCGATGAACGCCGCGCCAAGGACACACAGGGCCAGCGCACACAGCGTCACATCGAAGGTGCTGGTGATCTGCTGGGCGAGGTCGTTTCCGTAGACCGGGTTCCGCGGCGCGTTGGGCGGTTCCGCGAACCGCGGCGCCAGCGCGACGCCCACGATGACCCGCGAGAGGCTCAGCGCGGCGACGAGCCCGCACAGCGACAAGACCAGCCTCGCGGAGACCGAGTCGTTGGCGAGGTTGACGCGCAGCCAGATGGCAAGCGCTGCGGTGGCCAGATCGAACGCGGCCAACACCACGCTGTCGTATCGGGAGAACGGGTAGTCGAGGCTGACCGCGACGACGAGGTCGGTGATCCTCATGGCCATCGACCCCAGGCACCATACGATGATGAGCAGCAAGCCATTTCGGGCGGCCGCCCGCCAGGCGTTCTCCTCGGCCGGCTCGGTCGTCGGCGTGCCCCGCCGGGCGCGCAACGTGGGAAGTGTCGCCGGTGCGAAAATCGCCGCGGCCGCCGCCCACGCCAGATAGCCCTCGAACCCGACCCCCGCCGTCGACGTGTTCTGGGCAATGCCGTGGAACGCGTCGATGTCACGACCGACGGGAAGGATCCACACGAGGATCCCGGCGAACAGCGTCGAGGCGCCGAGCGCCACGGTCGCCAGCCGAGCAGCCTTGGTGCTGCGCAGCAACCACCTGGAGCCTACGATGACGGCGGCCAACGCCACCACGCCGTACACCACCGCCGTCGCGATCACCGCGATGTTCTGCTTGCCGAAGTCAGACGAACCGGGCGTGCCTTGCAGCGCGTATCTCAGCCGCCAGAACAGATTGAAGCCGAAGCTCAGCACCGCACCCGCGATCGAGGCGTAGCCGATGATCCGGACCGGTCTGAAGTCCTGATCCGCTGCCGCCGAGTCGGTGGTCACCGGTTGCGCCCCCAACAGCGAGCCGGCGATCCCCACCCAGGCGCCCGGGCCGACACCACCGGGCACGTTCACGTTGCCGCCGAATCGGACCGTTTCGACCGCATCGAATACGACGAAGCCGAGGACCAGAAGCATATAGGGGACGTTGAGTCCCAGGCGAAGCCTCGCGGCAGTGGCGGGGTTCAACCGGCCGCCCGACGATCTCCACGAACCGGCCGCGCCGATAGAGGCGAGGGACAGCAGCGTCACCAGGAAGAGCACTGCCAAAACGATCTTGTTGCTGCCGTCGATTCCGAGACCGAAATACAGGTTCCACGGCAACCACAGCGCAATGACGAGGAAGGCGGCCGCGGTGAGGTCGCTGACGATGTTCCAGCGCCGCGTCGGGGCGCCGGCGGCGGTCCGCCGGGGGGCCGCGCCGCCTGGAGGGGGTTGCTGTGGTCGTCCGCGGATCGGGCCGGTAGGCGCGTCGTCGCTGCTCTGAGTCACGGCTCCCCCCGGGTATCGAGGACGGTTGCGGGCGGCGCAGCTTTGGTTGCGAGGCCGGGGAACCCCCTGCCGGGCCGACTGCGTTGCTTACTTGGAAACATAATCTCCGTTCGGACGACGCGGCAGTGGCTCGGGGCGCGCGATTCCGCGGAAGCGGTTTTGCGGTTACCGTCTCGCGCCGGTAAGCGAACGTTGTCGATCGGATGACTGATTCTGCCGACGGTATCGCAGTGTGCAGTGTAATGATGCCGGGAGATGCTGGTTGTGGGGTAACCAGCCGAAGGAGAGCGGGATGGACGTCGTTCTGGGGGTGGCGGTCGCGGGCCCCCGCGCGCGCTTGGCGCTTGTCGGGTCGGGCGCACCGGGTGCCGCGGTGATCGACGAGTCTGTCATCGACCTCGCTGACCACCCGGTCGAGAAGTTGACCGAGACCGTGGTCGGGACGAATCGCCTGCTCGCCGACGAAAGCCACCGCCTGCTCGCCACCCGGCTGTGCTGGTCGGATCCGCAAAGAGCCGACCGGCTGAAGCGGGCATTGGAAGACTCCGGCGTGCAGGACGTCGTGGTGCTGTCGGAATCGCAGGCCGCCACGGCGCTGTCCGGGACGGGAAGCGGCGCCTCGGGGATGCGGGCGCAGGACGATGACGACCCGACCGTCGCGCTGGCCCGGGGCGCGGCCATGGCTGCCGGGCTCGCTGGAGACGCGACGGCGATGGCTCCCGCGGTCGGATTGACCGGCGACGCCACGGCGATGGCCCCAGCGGTTGGGCTGACCGGAGACGCGACGGCGATGGCCCCTGCGGTTGCGGGAACGCAAGCGACTGGCCGGGTGGGACCGGAGCTTGCGTACTCGATGGCCGGCGATTCCGAACTGCTTCCGATGGAGTGGCTCACCGAGCCCGAAGACGGCGACGACGCCAAGACGGGCCCGGTGGGGGTCCCCTCACGACGGCTGGCCGCGACGGACGTCGTCCTCGGCGTGGCGGTCGCCGGTTCCGTCGCGCGCTTGGCGCTCGTCGGGCCCGTCGGCGGCGGCTATGCGGCGATCAAGCACTCGCTGGTCGAGCTGCCGATGCACCCGTTCGAGACGTTGATCCAGACGGTGACCGGAACCCGGCAGGCTCTGGCGGCCGAGGGGCGCCATCTGCTCGCCACCCGGCTCTACTCGCCGGATCGCGCGCAGGCAGAAGCGCTTCGCCAAGCGTTGGCCGACGCCGGAATCCCCGACGTCGGCCTGGTTTCCGACGCGGACGCGGTGGCGGCGCTGGTGCGGACGGCCTTTCGCGGTGCCGTGCCACCCGGTGCCGTTGCACTCGTGGTCACGGCCGAGGCGGCGACATTAGTGTCGCTGGGCGCCGCCGGGGCGCTGGCCACCGTCTTGGCCACCGCGGCGCTGCAGGGCTCCGACGCAGCCACCAAGGCTGTCGACATGTTGCTGGACTGGCTGCGCTCCGCGCCGTTCGCGGTGACTGACGCCGTTGTGATGGGACCGCTGGATCACCTGACCGATGTCGCCGAGCAGCTTCGCGCCAGATCGCCGCTGCGCGTTGAGGTTTTGGAGCGTCCAGACTTCGCGTTCGCGCGTGGGGCCGCCATGGCAGCGGGGCTGGCCCCCACGACGCCGCAACCCGCGATCACGCCGGGGGCGCAGACCGCGATGGCTCCCGCGGCTCAACTCGCAGGCGACGCGACGGCGATGGCCCCGGCCGCCGGCGACGAGACCGCATTTGCGCCGGCGGCGGAGCCGGCTGCTGGGGAACAGCAACTGGCGTACTCGATGGCCGACGAGGGCGAGCCGCTCGGGATCGACGAGTACGGCCCGGAATTCGGCGAGTACGACGATTTCGACGATGCCGAAACCGGGCCGGCGCGGCTCAGTCGGCGATCATTGCTGGTCGGCAACGCGGTCATCGCCTTCGCGGTCATCGGATTGGCGTCGCTGGCCGCCGCGGTGGCGATCGCCGTTCGGCCGGCCGCGAGCCAACAGCCGGTGGTGGGACACCAAAACGCCGCGCCGGGCAAGTTCATGCCGCTGTTGCCGACCGAGCAGCAGGCGCCGGTACCACCGCCCCCGCTCGACGCCCCCAACGCCGGGTTCCAGGGCGGCATCGTCCCCGACGCCAACGGCTACATCCCGCCGCAGCTGACGTCGCCCGGCGGGGGTGGTTCCGCGCCGGTCAACCCGGCGCCGAGCGGCCCCGGTTTGGTGCCCAACCCGTACGGGCCCATGCCGGTCCCGGTCCCGTACCCGGGCTGGCGCCCCCCATACCCGTACACGTATCCGCCGACCACGCCGCCGACCACACCGCCCACGACGCCCCCTACGACGCCACCGACCACGCCGCCCACGACGCCGCCGACCACGCCGCCCACGACGCCGCCGACCACACCCCCTACGACGCCGCCGACCACGCCGCCCACGACGCCCGCGACGACGCCCCCTACGACGCCGCACACCGCCGTGCCGACCACGCCGCCGACGACGGTTGCCCCCAAGCCGACAACCGCCGCGCCGAAGCCGACGCAGCAGGTCCCGACGCAGCAGGTCCCGCAGCAGACGTTGTTCCCTAAGCCGCCCCTCGTCACCCCTCATCACTGAATCCGATCGCGGCCTCGCTTAATGTCGCTTTGATGTCCGACGACGCGGTCACGGTGGTGCTGCCCTGTCTCAACGAGGAGGAGTCGCTGCCGACGGTGCTGGCGGCCATTCCCACCGGTTACCGGGCGCTGGTGGTCGACAACAACAGCACCGACGGCACCGCGGAGGTCGCCACCCGTCACGGCGCCCGGGTGGTCGCCGAACCACGAGCCGGCTACGGCGCGGCGGTGCACGCCGGCGTGGTCGCCGCGGCCACCCCGATCGTCGCGGTCATCGATGCCGACGGCTCGATGAACCCCGGCGACCTGCCGCGGCTGGTCGCCGCCCTCGACCGCGGCGCCGACCTGGCGGTCGGTCGCCGCCGACCGGTGCCGGGGCTGCACTGGCCCTGGGTCGCCCGCTTGGGCACCGTGGTGATGAGCTGGCGGCTGCGCACCCGCCACGGCCTGCCGGTGCACGACATCGCGCCGATGCGGGTGGCCCGAAGGGAAGCGCTCCTCGATCTGGGTGTCGTCGACAGGCGGTCGGGCTATCCGCTCGAACTCCTGGTCCGGGCCGCCGCCGCAGGCTGGCGCGTGGTCGAGCTCGACGTCAGCTACGGTCCCCGCACGGGCGGAAAGTCGAAGGTCAGCGGCTCGCTGCGCGGCAGCATCACCGCGATACTCGACTTCTGGAAGGTGATTTCGTGAGCGTCCTGCCGGTGACGGTGCTGGTGGTCGCAAAAGCGCCGGAACCCGGCCGGGCCAAGACGCGGCTCGCCGCGACGGTCGGTGACCGGGTCGCCGCCGACATCGCCGCCGCCGCGCTGCTCGACACGCTGGACGCGGTGGCCGCCGCGCCGGTGGCGGCCCGGGTGGTGGCCCTGAACGGCGACCTGGGCGCCGCGGCGGGTGCCGCCGAGATCCGGCGACGGCTCGAGTCCTTCACCGTGATTCCGCAGCGCGGTGACGACTTCGCCGACCGGCTCGCCAACGCCCACGCCGACGCGGCTGACGGGTATCCGGTGCTGCAGATCGGGATGGACACCCCGCAGGTGACGGCGGAACTGTTGATCGATTGCGCGCGTCAGCTGCTCGACGCGCCGGCGCTGCTCGGCTTGGCGCACGACGGCGGCTGGTGGGTGCTGGGGGTAGGGACGCCGACGATCGCCGAATGCCTGCGCAGCGTCCCGATGTCTCGACCCGACACCGGGGAACTCACGTTGAGGGCGTTGCGCGACAAGGGTATTGACGTGACCTCCGTGCCGCGGCTCGCCGACTTCGATGTCGTCGATGACGTCGCCACGGTTCGCGACGCGTGCGGGCCCGCCAGCCGCTTCGCCCGGGTGACCCGCGCGGCGGGACTCTGAGCGCCAAGCGCCTACCAGTGGGTGACCGTGACGGTGTTTAACAGGAGCGCCCCGGCGGCGTTGAGCGCCAGCCACAAACGATGCGACCGCGCGGGCAGCAGCGCGGGCGCCGCGGTGAGCCAGACGGTGAACGGCAGCCAGATCCGTTCGACCTCGGCCTTGCTGAGCATGCTCAAGTCCGCGCAGACGATGGCGGCCAGCATCGCCAGCAGCACCAGATGGAAACCGGAGCGGCGGCGGACGGCGGCCCGGTCGAACAGGCGGCTGATCCCGGCCACGCTGCCCAATCCGATCGCGCACACCACGCACGCCAGATTGGCCCAGCTCCAGTACTGGAACGGCCGGTGTTTGGCGATCCCCTGCCAATAGCGTTGCTGCACAAGGGTATAACCGTCGAACCAGGAGAAACCGGCGGCCGCGAAGCTGACCGCCACAGCCACCGCGGCGAGGGCCGCCGGGCCGAGCGCCCGCAGCACCGCTCGCCAATTCGACGCGGACGCCAGCACCGCCAACGCCGGAAGGCCCAGCAAGATCAGGCCGTAGTTGAGGAAAACGGCCCAACCCAGCAGCAGGCCGGCGCCGGCCGCCACCAGCGCCGGGCACCGGACCGGGCGGTACACCGCCACGGCCAGCAGCGTGATGCCCCACGCCGCGACCCCGGCGAAGTAGCCGTCGGCCGACACCGCAACCCAGATCGCCGTCGGCGCCACCGCGACGAACGGCGCGGCGCGGCGCGCGGTCCGCTCGTCGGCGAGCGCTCGGACCCCGATCACCACGGCCGCCGCCGCGCTCGAGCCGGCGAGCAGGCACAGCAGCCCGGCCCAGGCGCCGCCGTGCAGCCCGATCCGGTCCAGCCATACGAACGTCAACAGCGCACCCGGTGGGTGCCCAGAGGCATGGGTGACCCAGGAGTTCGGCTGGTAGTCGACGATCCGGCTGGAGAAGGTGCGCACCGCGGCCGGGATGTCGGTGATCGTCGGCACCTGCCACAGGTACTCGTCGGGAGTGGTCAATCGTCCGGCGAAGCCGCGCTGCCAGCCGTCGATCATCGCCAGCGCAAAAGCCCACCCGCAGGCGGTCGCCCACGTGCCCAGCGTCAATCGCCGCCACGAAAGACGTTGTGCGACAGTCGGTCCCCACATCACGGCGGCCACGGCGATGAGAACGGCCGGCCCGGTGCCCCAGCTGGCATGGATCTCCCACGCCCCGAAGATCGGTGCGGAACCGGCGTGCGTGGCGAGCCGCTCCGGGCCGATGTCGAGGCGCGGCCTGACGCCCAAGTTCAGATGCGGCAGCACGAACGCCGCCGCCACCAGGACAACGCCGACCGCCACGGCCAATCCCTCGCGTCGGGCGATCCTCACGATCGACCAGCCTATTGATCGGCTCGATCGTCCGGGCCGGCGAACCGGCGCACCAGCGCCGGCCGGTCGACCTTGCCGATGCCGCGTCGGGGCAGCGTGTCGACGACGTGCAGCTCGCGCGGCGCGGCGGTGGCATCCAATGTGCGGGCCACGTGGGCGCGCAGCGCCTCCAACGTCGGTGCTTCGCCACCGGCTTTCACCACGATCGCGGCGACCACCCGCTGACCCAGCCGGCCGTCGGCCACACCGAACACGGCGCAGTCAGCGACGGCGGGATGGGTGCACAGCGCGGCCTCCACCTGCTGCGGCAGCACGGTCAACCCCCCGGTGCTGATCGCGTCGTCGGCGCGGCCCAGCACGGTCAGCACGCCCGCGTGATCGAGGGTGCCCAGGTCGTCCGTGCGGAACCAGCCGGGCTCGGCGAACGGGTCGGGATCGACCGGGTTGCGGTAGCCCTTCGCCAGCGTGGGGCCACCGATGACGATGCGACCATCGGCCTCCAACCGCAGCAGCACCCCGTCCAGCGGGACACCGTCGTAAACGCAGCCTCCCGCGGTCTCGCTCATGCCGTAGGTGCGCACCACCGCGATGCCCCCCGCCTCCGCGGCGTCCAGGATGGGTCGGGGAGCCGGCCCGCCTCCGAGCAACACGGCGTCAAGTTCGGCGAGCGCGGCAGTCGCGGCCGGGTCGGCGAGCGCCTTGGCCAGCTGGGCGGCAACCAGCGACGTGTACCGCCGACCGGTGCCCAATCGCCTTACCGCGCCGGGCAATTCGGTGACGTCGAATCCGCTGGAGACGTCCAGCTCGACGGGGTCCGAGCCCGCGAGCACGCTGCGCACGAGCACCTGTAGGCCGGCGATGTGATACGGCGGCAAGGCCAGCAGCCAGCTGCCCGGTCCGCCGAGACGGTCGTGGGTCGCCGAAGCGCTGGCGGTCAGGGCGGCGGCGGTCAGCAACGCCCCCTTGGGCGCGCCGGTTGTTCCCGACGTCGTCACCACCAAAGCCACGTCGTCGTCGATCTCCTCGCCCACTCTTAAGCCCACTCGTAAGCCCACCCGCAACGCGCGCAGCTCGGATTCGTGGTCTCCGCCGGCCGGTACCGCGACCAACGCAGGAGCACGGCCGGCCAGCACCCCTTCCAGGGCGGGCAACAGCAACGGGGCGGCCGAGCCGGATGCGACGCTGAGGGCGCGCAGGACTGCTATGCGGGGTCCTCTGCGCCGCGGGACTCATCGAACGGCCAGCCGTGGGCGGCCAACCGCGCCTGCACGCGCTCGACGTCTTCCGTTGAGGGCAGCTCGTCGGTCACCTGGGTGATCAGCACACCGATGTCGACGTCGTCGAAATCGCCGCGCTGCATCAGCTCATGGGCCACGGCCTTGACCTCGTCGTTGCTCAATCGGCGGGTCAGGAAGGCGAGCACCGGGAAGGTGTCGGTCGGCGGGATGCCCTCCGGATAGCCCGCGCGTATCCACGAGACGATGGAACTGAGGAATCCATTCACGCTGCTACAACTCCCCCCGGTGTTCGGCTCAGTAACTCGGTGGGCATCAGTTCGATGCTACTTGGGTTTCGCTCCGAGGAAGGGGTGCCCCGTCTGGTGCGCGATGAAGTCGCGGGAGATGTAGAGCAGAGCGAAGGCGATCACCGCAACCACCAGCGCGTAGATCCCCCAGGCGATCGTCAGCAGCACGGGATTCTTGTGTGGTGGGTTGCCGTCAATGCTGACCTGTCCACCGCCGACCGCGTGCAGTCGCAGCCCGAATGCGAACAGCGCCGGCAGTGCGGCACCGGCCAGCATGGCGAACACCAAGATCTTCAAGGAGGCCTGGTAGTTGAACCAATCGCTGAAGTGGCTCATGACTGGTTCCCCGCGGTCACCGTGGGGTCATCGGACCCGGAACGCGACGGGCCCGTGCTTACCTTGGGCCCCTTATCCGAAGGCGGCGTATCGTCGCCGCCCTCGAGACCGGCGGTGAGGCTGCCTTCCCATTCGGCGTTGACGTTCCTGTGGTCGACCTTGACCCTGCGCGACCGGATGTAGATGGCGGTCGAGACCGCGACCAGCAGCCCGAAGCCGATGATCGCGCCGGGGTAACCCCCGATCAGGTGCACGATCCAGTAGGTGATCGCCCCGACCAACCCGGCCAACGGGAGTGTCACCAGCCACGCGACCCCCATCCGGCCGGCCACCCCCCAGCGCACCTCGCCGCCGGGCTTGCCCAGCCCGCTGCCCAGTACCGAACCGGTGCAGACCTGCGTCGTGGAGAGCGCGTAGCCGAAGTGCGTGGACAGCAGAATGACTGCGGCCGAGGACGATTCGGCGGCCATGCCCTGCGGCGACTTGATCTCGACCAGTCCCTTGCCCAGGGTGCGGATGATGCGCCAGCCGCCCAGGTAGGTGCCCGCCGCCATCGCCAGGGCGCAACAGACGATGACCCACAGCGGCGGCGACGCGGCGCTCTTGCTGATCGCTCCGTAGGACATCAGCCCCAGGAAGATGATGCCCATCGTCTTCTGCGCGTCGCCGGTGCCGTGCGCCAGGGAGACCAGCGACGCCGAGCCCCACTGGCCGTACCGGAACCCGGCCTCGGTGCGTTCGGTCGGGACACCGCGGGTGATCCGGTAGACCAGCCAGGTTGCTATCGCCCCGACGGCGATGGCCAGGATCGCGGCGACGACGGCCGGGATCAGCACGTGGGACACCAGGCCCTTCCAGAGCACCCCGTGCGCGCCGACGGCGGCGATCGTCGCGCCGACGATGCCGCCGATCAGCGCATGCGAGGAGCTCGAAGGGATACCGAGAAGCCACGTCAGCAGGTTCCAGACGATGCCGCCGACCAGGCCGGCGAAGACCAGCTGCAGCGTCACGATGTGCCCGTCGATCAGACCCTTGGCGATCGTGGCCGCAACCGCGGTGGACATGAATGCGCCCACCAGATTCAGCACCGCGGACAGTGCGACGGCCGCCTTGGGCGCCAGCGCTCCGCTGGCGATGGAGGTTGCCATGGCGTTGCCGGTGTCGTGGAAGCCGTTGGTGAAATCGAAAGCGAGTGCCGTGATTACGACAATGATGAGGAGGAACAAATCGATGTTCACAGCGCCTGATTCTCGTAGTCGGGGTACTAAATTGTCGATCGCAGAGATAGCTGAAACGCAGGTATACCTTGACTTGTCCTCAGATGTTAGCCGGTCGTTAACCGACCGTTCCCCTCAGTCGCCCCGGGTATCGCGCCGCAGCGGATGGTCCCCCGGTACCTCGACGAAAATCAGCGTGATCCCGTCCGGATCGGTGACGTGCATCTCGCGCAGGCCCCACGGTTCGCGGCGCGCCTCACGGGTGATCGACACTCCCCGGCCCTCCAGCTCCGCCTGGGTCGCCGCGACGTCGCGGACCTGGAGCCACAGGGCACCCGGAAACGGTCCGCGGAAATGGTCCGGGGTACCGTAACCCGCTAGCTCCAGCAACGACTGGCCCGCGAAAAACACTGTCCCCGCGCCGTATTCGCGGGCTATCGCCAGGCCGATCTGGTCGCGGTAGAAGCTCAACGACTTCTGGTAGTCCGCCGGCCGGAGCAGCATCCGGCTGGCCAGGATATCCATAGCGTCGTGTCTATCACGTCGCTAGCGCGCCGGGGTGCAGCGGCTCCGAAGGGTCGGCACGCCGGGGCCGGCGAGGTCGTCGCACGCGGCGGCCCGGCCGGTCATGGCGAGCAGCAGTGACAGCAGCGGGCCCTCGACCGACTCGCCCTCCCAGCACCGCCAGTCCTGGTCGGTGGCGTTGAGGGCTAGTCCGGCGACGCGCTTCTTGGATCCGATCAGCATGTTGGAGCCTTTGTAGAAGTCGATCGCCTCGCGAACCGCATCGGGAGGGTAGTCGTGGGTGATGCCCAGCGGGCGTCGGAGGTCCTCCCCATGCACCACAACTTCGCCGAGCCAGGAGGCTTTGGGACCCGGCGGTGCGGAGGTGGAATTCTGCAGGCCGCGGAATTCGTCCAGCGTGGCGGCCGGGTCGGGGCCGCGGTGCTTGGCGATCTGACCGCTGGCGAACCTGTCGAAGTTGAAGCCGGCCTTGGCCAGGTTGACGAAGAAGGTGCCCGGCGTCAGCGAGGCGGTCGCGGACAAATGCGCGACGATGTCGCGGACCGTCCACCCGCTGCACAGCGACGGTGTGTCCCATTGTGCGGGTGTCAGGTCGGCGAGGTCGTCGGCGAGCGCGCCGCGTTCGGCCGCAATGGTGGTCCAGATGTCAGACAAGGCGACCTCCCGGGGTTATTGGGATTCATCGAGGCGGTCGGAGCGCCGCTGCATGAGCGCATCGACCCAGCGGGGGCCGACGGTGTTCAACGCGTTGAGCGCGACGGCCATCCGCGGCGCGATCCGCACCGGCCGGGTGCGGGCGGCGGTGACCATCCATTCGGCGGCTTCTTCCGGGCTCAAAGCGGGCATCCCGTCGTACGCCTTCGTGGGTTTGATCATAGGAGTAGCCACCAACGGGTAGTAGAGCGTCGTCGAATGCACCCCCTTACGACCCCACTCGGTTTCCACGACCCGGCTGATCGAGCCGAGCGCGGCTTTCGACGCGTTGTACACCCCGAACATCGGCGACGCCTCCGACATCACGCCCCAGGTCGAGACGTTGATGATGTGGCCGTGGCCGCGTTCGAGCATTCCGGGCGCGAGCCCGCGGATCAGGCGCAGCGGGCCGTAATAATTGAGCACCATGGTCCGCTCAACGTCGTGCCAGCGCTCCAGCGATTCGGCCAGCCCGCGCCGGATCGACCGGGCGGCGTTGTTGACCAGGATGTCGATGCCGCCAATACGCTTCTCGACGTCGGCGACCAGCGCGTCAATTGCGTCCATGTCGGAGAGATCGCAGGGAATCGATATCGCCGTGCCGCCCGCGGTCTTGATCCGGTCGGCCACGGCGTCGAGCAGGTCCTTGCGTCGGGCCACGGCGACCACGGTTGCGCCGTGTCGGCCGAACAGCTCGGCCCCCGCCTCGCCGATGCCCGAGGACGCTCCGGTGAGCAGGACCCGCTTGCCGGCGAGTTCCACCGGTTTGCCGGCGGGCCGGTTGAGGAGTAGTTGCGGCGAGATCGGCGGCCGCATGGTCGCCAGCACCAGCTGGTCGGTGAACCGGCGAAGCGGACTCTTGCTCACTTGGGGGAGTCTATGAGGAGCGGTTCACCCGTGTGGTTTTCGGCCCGCCGATGGACTAGTCCAAGCCACACCAGGTGACGGCCAACTACGAACATCTGATGTCCATGCTGCCGCACGGGTATCGCCGAGCCTGTAATTTTGCAGACCGTCCCTCGAGTTTTCACTGCGAAATTACAGGCTCGGCGCAACGACGCTCAGAAGTAGCGAGGGAACGGGCTCCAGTCCGGGGCGCGCTTCTCCAAGAACGCGTCCCGGCCCTCGACGGCCTCGTCGGTCATGTATGCCAGCCGGGTGGCTTCGCCGGCGAACAGCTGCTGGCCCACCAGACCGTCGTCGAGCAGATTGAAGGCGAACTTCAGCATCCGTTGCGCCTGAGGGGATTTGGCGTTGATCTCGGCCGCCCATTGCGCCCCGACGCGTTCCAGCTCGGCATGCTCGACGACGTCGTTGACCGCCCCCATGCGGTGCATCTGCTCGGCGGTGTACGTGCGGCCCAGGAAGAAGATTTCGCGGGCGAACTTCTGGCCCACCTGACGGGCCAAATATGCGCTGCCATAGCCGCCGTCGAAGCTGCCGACGTCGGCGTCGGTCTGCCGGAAGCGGGCGTGCTCGCGGCTGGCCAGGGTGAGGTCGCACACCACGTGCAGGCTGTGTCCGCCGCCGGCGGCCCAACCATTGACCAGGCAGATGACCACCTTGGGCATGAACCGGATGAGCCGCTGCACCTCGAGGATGTGCAGGCGGCCGGCCCGGGCGACGTCGACCGTGTCGGCCGTCTCGCCGGACGCGTATTGATAGCCGGACCGGCCGCGGATGCGTTGGTCGCCGCCCGAGCAGAACGCCCAGCCGCCGTCTTTCGGCGACGGGCCGTTGCCCGTCAGCAGCACCACCCCCACGTCGGGAGACATCCGGGCGTGGTCGAGCGCGCGGTACAGCTCGTCGACGGTGTGCGGCCGAAAGGCGTTGCGCACCTCGGGCCGGTTGAACGCCACCCGCACGGTGGCGTCCTGGACGTGGCGGTGATAGGTGATGTCGGTCAGATCGCCGAACCCGTCGACGGGTCGCCACGCCTGGGCATCGAATGGGTTGTCGCTCAAGGCTGTTGAACTCCGTCCTTGCTGATCTGGTGCTGGCCATCCTGCTGGGCATCGATTACAAAGGAGGACAACGGGATTGGGCGCGCCGAGGTGACTTGCACGTGGGAGTTGTCGCCACTGGCGGTCGTTACGCCGACGACCCGATCGGTGCGGCCGCTACCGTCGCGAAACTGCCCGATCCACAACGCGTCCGGCTGGCCGTCCCAGTCGAGATCGCTGACCTCTCGCATGCCCGCCTCGGCCGGCGCAGGGCTCCCGTTCGGTGCGCAGCCCCCCGCGGCGAAAGACCGCGCGGGGGGGAGGCTCACGCACGCCGCGAGCAACAGCACCACCAGCAGCACATGCCGCATCGAGCTACACCGGGTCCAGGCGGAACACCGCGCAGGTCCCGGCCAGCGCCTCGAACTCCTCGGGGCGACCGTCGCTGATTAGCCCGGACCGTTTCATGAAGCCGACGCCAGTGGGCACCTCGGTCGGGAAGGCCCGCAGAATCGGCCGCGCGTCGTTGGGCGACAACTCAACCATCCGCATGTGCTGGACGTGGCGACCGCGGGCCACCGTCACCCGGTCGGCGGCGCGCACGTTTGCCACCCAGTCGGCGCCGGGAAACCCGGCGACGACGAACTGTTTCCCGTCGACCGTCATCGGGGTCACCGGCGTCGAACGGTCACGCCCGGACTTGCGCCCTTTCACGGTCAACACGACCGGGCTCTCGCCGCCGAAACTCATTCCGAGCCGCGACATCTGGATGAAGATCTTGTTGGCCGGCTTCAGCCACCACGGCGGCCGGACCGGTTTGTCACTGCCCACGGCAGCGACGTTACCCGTCAGCCCGGGCTGGTCGTCAGGTTGTCGGCGCTGACGGCATCCAGCCGTGCGATCGCGTCGGCGCTCAGCGCAATGTTGCCGGCGCCGACATTCTCCTCGAGGTGCGCCACTGACCGCGTGCCGGGAATGAGCAACGTGTTCGGCGCGTGTGCCAGGAGCCACGCCAGGCCGACCTGGGCCGGTGTGGCGCCGAGCTCCCCGGCGATCTCGATGACCACCTTGTTGTCGGTGACCTTCGGGAAACGCGGGAACGACGATCCCAGCGGGAAGTACGGCACCCACGCGATGCCCTCGGCCTCGCAAACCTCGAGCATCTCTTCCTGCGAGCGGTCGAGCACGCTGTAGGGGTTCTGCACGCAGGCGATCCCGGCGGGGAGCGCTCGGCGCAGCACGTCGAGCGGCACGCTGCTGACGCCGATCGCGCCGATCTTGCCCTCGTCGCGCAGCGTGATCATCTCGGCGAGCTGGTCGTCGACATCGACGATCTGGTCAGCGCCAGCCGGCGCCCCGGGGCCGAGGTCCATCCGCCGCAGGTTCACCACCGGTACGCACTCGAGGCCGAGCTGGCGCAGGTCGTCCTCGACGGCGGCGCGCAGTTCGGCGGGCCGCTGCGCCGCTGCCAGGGGCATCGGTTGCTCGCCGGTGTAGCGCGCACCAACCTTGCTGACGATGACGAGGTCCTCCGGGTACGGCGCCAGCGCCGCGCGGATCCGCCGGTTTACCTCGCCGGGGCCGTAAAACGAGGCGGTGTCGATGTGGTTGACGCCGAGGTCGACCGCCCGACGGAGCACGTCCCCGGTCGAAATCGCCGCGTCCTCGGCGGGCCTGGCGTCGAACAGTTGCATTGCGCCGTAGCCGACCCGGGCAACCGTATTGGTGCCGATGGCGCCGATACCGCCGGGCTGCTGCTTGTCCGTCATGGTGCTCCCTGCGTGACACACTGGTGGAATGCGGAGGATCCTCCGCTTGTCCGAGCGTAGCAGAAAACGGAGGAACCTCCACTTTGGCCGAACCGAGTCGTTCCGACGCGCGCCGGAACCGCGACAAGCTCCTCGAGGTGGCCGCCGCGGCATTCGCGACCGCGGAGGGACGACAGGTGTCGCTCGAGTCGATTGCGCGCGACGCCGGCGTCGGGATCGGCACGCTCTACCGCCACTTCCCCAACCGAGAGGCCCTCGTTGAGGCGGTGTACCGCGCCGAACTCGCCGAAGTGGCCGGGGCGGCCGAACAGTTGCTCAGGCGGCACCCGCCCAAGGTCGCCCTGCGGCGCTGGATGGATCGCTACGCAGGCTTCGTGGCCGCCAAGCGTGGAATGGCCGAGTCGTTGCACGCGATGTTCGACTCCGGCGCCATTCAGCGCAGCCAGACTTACCACAGCATCGTCGACGCCGTCGACGTGCTGTTGCGGGCGGGGGCCGAAGCCGGAGAGCTGCGCTCCGACGTGCCCGCCGACGATGTGGTGTCCAGCCTGATCGGGATCTTCTTGGCCAGCGGTTCGCCGGCGCAGACGGGCCGCCTGCTCGACCTGCTGGTCGCCGGCGTCTCTCGCTAATCCGCCGAGCAGACGCAAAGGTGCCAAATCTTGCGGCGTGCGGTGTAGGGGACTTTTGCGTCTGCTCGCAGGAAGAACTCAGCCCACGGCGCGGCCGGCGCCCTCCCAGAACTGCGCCCGGACGGCCTTCTTGTCCGGCTTGCCCAAGCCGGTCACCGGCAGCGAGTCGACGACGACCACCCGCTTGGGCGACTGCACCGACCCCTTGCGGTCTTTGACCGCGGCCTGGATCTCGGCCGTCATCACCTCGATCGCGGCCTCATCACGGGCCGCATCGGAGCGCAGCACCACCACCGCGGTGACGGCCTCGCCCCACTTCTCGTCGGGCGCTCCCACCACACACACCTGCGCGACGGCCGGATGCTCGGCGACGACATCTTCGACTTCGCGGGGGAAGACGTTGAAGCCGCCCGTGACGATCATGTCCTTGACCCGGTCGACGATGTGGTAGAAGCCGTCCTCGTCCTCGCGTGCCATGTCCCCGGTGTGCAGCCAGCCATCGTTGAAAGTTCGCGCGGTCTCTTCCGGCAGATTCCAGTAGCCTCCGGCCAAAAGTGGCCCGCTCACACAGATTTCGCCCGGCTCGCCCTGCGGCACCGGCTTGCCGTCCTCGCCCAGCAGCGCCACGCGCGCGAACAGCGTCGGCCGCCCGCACGAGGTGAGCCGCTTCTCGTCGTGATCGCCCTTGGCCAGGTAGGTGATGGCCATCGGCGCCTCGGACTGCCCGTAGTTCTGGGCGAAGATCTTGCCGAACCGGCCGATCGCCTCGGCCAACCGCACCGGGTTGATCGCCGACGCCCCGTAATAGACGGTCTCCAGCGACGAGAGGTCCCGGGTGCACGAATCCGGGTGGTCCATCAGCGCGTACAGCATCGACGGCACGACGAACGTGGCCGTAATCCGCTTCTCCTCAATGGTTTTCAGGACCTCGGCCGGGTCGAACTTGGGCAGCACATACATCTGGCCGCCCTTGACCAGCGTCGGCAGGAAATACGCGGCCCCCGCATGGGACAGCGGGGTGATCATCAAAAACCGCGGTTCCTCCGGCCATTCCCACTCCGCGAGCTGGATCATCGTCATCGTCGAGATCGACTGCGCGGTCCCCATCACGCCCTTGGGCTTGCCGGTGGTGCCGCCGGTGTAGGTCAGGCCGATGACCTGATCGGGCGGCAGGTCGGCGGCAACCAGCGGCCGCGGTTCGTACTTCGCCGCCTCCGCCGACAAGTCGACCGCCACGCCGCTCAAAGCCTCGGGCACCGGACCTATCGTCAGGATCTGCTTGAGCGACGGCACCCTGTCCAGCAATCCCAGCGCGCGCTCCACGAACATCGGGTTGGGGTCGATGATCAGCGAGCTGATTCCCGCGTCGGACAGCACGTAGGCGTGATCGTCCAGCGAGCCGAGCGGGTGCAGGGCGGTGCGCCGATAGCCGCGGGTCTGGCCGGCGCCGATGATCATCAGCACCTCCGGGCGGTTCAGCGACAGCAGGCCGACCGCGACGCCGGTGCCCGCGCCCAGCGCCTCGAACGCCTGGATGTACTGGCTGATCTTGTCGGCCATCTCACCGCCGGTCAGCGTGGTGTCGCCGAGGAAGAGCACCGGCTTGTTCTTGTGGCGCTTGAGCGCGCCCACCAGCATGTGGCCGTTATGGGTCGGGTTGCGCAACAGCTCGTCACTCATGTGGGCAAGACTAGAACGTGTTGCAATTCCGGTCAGCCACCCCCTCGCAGAGGCACCGCGAGTGGGCGACGATCTAGGGATCGGGCCGGGCGAGTATCCGCTCCCACCGCTCGCGTCCCCTCGGCGTGAGGCCGATGTCGCGAGTGCCGGGCCATTCCTCGATTTCGGCAATCGTCTGTTGGCACCATTCGATGAGATCTCGGTAGAACTCGGCGATGAACGTCGCCAGAGGTTCGACGAGGTGAAGCCGATGCGGGAAAGGACCGCCGGTGTGCAGCAGCTCATCGATGAGCGACTTGCCCTGGGCATGCAACTCACGGGCCTCGCGCGCGGTGGCTTCTAGCGACTTAAGCAGATCCTCCTTTGTGGCCTGGTCCCCGAGGAACATCCGGAGAAAACCCTCGGCTTCGATCACCGGCGCGGCCGGCTCCCTGGCGAACCACTCCTCAAGTGCCGCACGGCCTTTCGGGGTAATGGTGTAGAGAGTGCGTTGACGGCGGCGGCCCTCGACTATCTCGGCGCTGGCGTGTCCGCGCTCGACCAGCCGTTTCAGCTCCGCATACAGGTGGGCCTCCGACCGCGGCCAGAAGAAGTGCACACCGCGTTTGATCTGAGCGACGATCTCGTACGCCGTCCACGATTTGATGCCGAGCAAGCCGAGAAGCGCGAAGGATGTGGTGGTCGGGTGTGAGGGCATCCCTTGACAATACTCAATACTGGAGTACTTTAAGCTCCAAACTGGAGTATGGAGGTGGAGCATGAATGACACCAGTACATCGCGCTCGTCGACACCACCAGGGACGAACTGAGGGATCGCATCGGGCGGGCGCGGGATCGCTTCGACCGGTTGATCCGCACCGCCGACCCGCACGCGCGGGTGCCCGGCCTGGACTGGACCGTTCACCAGGTCGTCGCTCACATGCTGTCCGTGGCGCACCGCTATCAGGCGGTGGCAGAGGGACGAGACTTCCACCGCGCTACCTATGCGCGTGAGTTGGACGAAATCAACCGCGCTGAGCTCGATGCGCTGATGGCGCCCATACCCGAAATCGCAGACCAACTCGGCGATCTTGCGCCCGTAATGGACGCACTCTTCGATACCTGCTCGAACGACCGTGTGTACGAGCTCCATTGCGGTGCCTTGGCGGACGGCATCACGGGGCAGACCAATTGGCTGGGTGAGTTGGTCCTGCACGGGCGCGACGTCGCGCGAGCGATTGGGGCGCCATGGGAGATCGAAGAGCGCGACATGCTGCTCATCGCACGGGGTCTCATGCAGTACGGCGAGGGGCCGGGATACCTGCGCGCGGGGTTGCCGGCCGGCACCGATGTCTGCCTCGCACTCAAGCTCCCCGGCGCGCGCCCGTACGTGATCCACATTCACGACGGTGCCGCCGAGATGCGTGAGCGCCGGCCTGCCGATCGCCCGGATGCCGTCCTGCGGATGCCCGCATCGACGCTGTGCGACCTGATTTACCAGCGCATCGGTCCGGTCACGGCCGCGCGACGGGGGCTCATGATTGTCGGGGGTCGGCGGCCGTGGAAGGCACTGAGGCTGCAGTCCTATTTGGAACGCCCGTGATGCGGTATTGACCGCGATCGCCAGTAGGATCCCTGCCCATGGCTGTCGCAGAACTCGTCATCACCGGAACCGTGCTGACCGTCGATGACGCGCGACCCACGGCCGAGGCACTCGCCGTCGCCGACGGCCGGATCGTCGCCGTCGGCACCCGCTCCGACGTCGAAGACATGATAGGACCCGACACCCAGACCATCGATGTCGGCGACGGCTGCGTCATGCCCGGATTCGTTGAGGCACATGGCCATCCGCTGATGGAGGCCATCGCACTATCGGACCGGATCGTCGACATACGCCCGGTCACCGTGCGCGACGCGGACGACGTCGTCGACGCGGTACGCCACGAGGCGGCCGCGAGGGGACCCGCCGGCGCCTACCTGAACGGCTGGGATCCGTTGCTGCAGCCGGGACTTCCGGAGCCGACGCTGGTCTGGCTCGACGAGATCGCGCCCGACGGACCGCTTGTGATCATCCACAATTCCGGGCACAAGGCGTACTTCAACTCGCGCGCCGCCCAGCTCAACGGCCTGACCCGCGACACCCAAGACCCCAAGGGCGCCAGGTTTGGCCGCGACGCGCAGGGCGAACTCGACGGCACCGCCGAGGAAACCGGCGCGGTGTTTCCGCTGCTGGGCGGGGCCGTCCAGCCCGGCGATTACCCGGCGATGCTGCTCGCCGAGTGCGTCCGGCTCAACCGCGCGGGGCTGACCACCTGCTCGGAGATGGCGTTCGACCCGGCGTTCCGGCCTTTGGTCGAACGGCTGCGCGGCAACCTGACGGTTCGGCTGCGCACCTACGAGATCTCCAACCCGCAGATGCGCACCGACGCCACTCCCGGCGAGGGTGACGACATGCTGCGCCAGGTCGGCATCAAGATCTGGGTCGACGGCTCCCCGTGGGTGGGCAACATCGCCCTGTCCTTTCCCTACCTCGACACCGAAGCCACCCGCGCCATCGGTGTGCCGCCCGGTTCCTGCGGGCACGCCAACTACACCAAAGAACAGCTGACCGAGATCGTCGGCGCCTACTTTCCCCTGGGCTGGCCGATGGCCTGCCATGTCCACGGCGACGCCGGCGTCGACACCATCCTGGACGTGTATCAAGAAGCGCTGCAGCGCAATCCGCGCCCGGACCACCGGCTGCGGCTCGAACACGTCGGCGCCATCCGTCCCGACCAACTGCAAAGGGCCGCCGACCTCGGCGTCACGTGCAGCATCTTCGTCGACCAGATCCACTACTGGGGCGACGTCATCGTCGACGGCCTGTTCGGCCCGGAGCACGGATCCCGTTGGATGCCAGCCGGATCCGCGGTGGCGACCGGCATGCGGATCTCGTTGCACAACGACCCACCGGTCACGCCCGAGGAGCCGCTGCGAAACATCAGCGTGGCCGTGACCCGCACCGCGCCCAGCGGCCGGGTGCTGGCGCCCGAGGAGCGGTTGATGGTCGACCAGGCGATCCGGGCGCAGACGATCGACGCCGCCTGGCAGCTGTTCGCCGACGACGTGATCGGGTCGCTGCAGGTGGGCAAGTACGCCGACACGGTGGTGCTGTCGGCCGACCCTCGAACCGTGCCGCCGGAGCGGATCGCCGATCTCGAGGTGCGCGCGACGTTTCTGGCGGGCCGCCAGGTCTACCGGCGGTGAAACCCGCCCTGCCGGACCTGCTGGAGCGCCTGCATGTGGTTGCGCTGCCCATGCGCGTGCGGTTCCGCGGCATCACCACCCGGGAAGTCGCGCTGATCGAGGGCCCGGCGGGCTGGGGGGAGTTCGGGGCGTTCCTGGAATACCCGGCCCCCGAGGCGGCCACGTGGCTGGCGTCGGGCATCGAGGGCGCATACCGGCGGCCACCGGCGGTGCGACGCGACCGGGTCCCGATCAACGCCACCGTGCCGGCCGTTCCCGCCGCCCAGGTGAGCGAGGTGATGGCCCGGTTTCCGGGGGCCCGTACGGCCAAGGTGAAGGTTGCCGAGCCCGGGCAGACGCTGGCCGACGACGTCGACCGCGTCAACGCGGCGCGCGAACTGGTCCCGACCGTGCGGGTGGACGCCAACGGCGGCTGGGGCGTCGAGGAGGCGGCGCGGGCCGCGGTCGCCCTGACCGCCGACGGCCCGCTGGAATACCTCGAACAGCCCTGCGCGACGGTGGACGAACTCGCCGCGCTGCGCCGGCGGCCGGACATGCCAGACGTGCCGATCGCGGCCGACGAAAGCATCCGCAAGGCCGAGGATCCGCTCGCCGTGGTCCGCGCCCGAGCCGCCGACATCGCGGTGCTGAAAGTTGCTCCGCTGGGCGGGATTTCGGCGCTGCTGGACATCGCCGCCCGGATCGATATCCCGGTCGTGATCTCTAGCGCGCTCGATTCGGCGGTGGGGATCGGCGCCGGGTTGACCGCCGCGGCGGCCCTGCCGCGACTGCGCCACGCGTGCGGGCTGGGCACCGGCGGGCTCTTCTTGGAAGACGTGGCGGACGTCGCCGGGCCCACCGACGGCTTCCTACCAGTCGGTCCCGTGACGCCCGACCCCGCGCGGCTGCAGGCGCTGGGCGCGCCACCCGAGCGGCGGCAGTGGTGGATCAACCGGGTCAAGGCCTGCTATCCGCTGCTTGTACCGTCGTCCGGGTGATCAACCTGGCTTACGACGATCAGGGGTCCGGGGAGCCCGTTGTTTTCATCGCCGGCCGCGGCGG
This sequence comes from uncultured Actinomycetota bacterium, assembly GCA_963788075.1. Lineage (GTDB taxonomy): Bacteria > Actinomycetota > Actinomycetes > Mycobacteriales > Mycobacteriaceae > Mycobacterium. The sequence goes on from CAWBFI010000001.1 coordinate 184,359, forward strand.
CGTCGGGCGCACCTGGCATCCGCATCAAGTGCCCGCGTTCCTGGCGGCCGGATACCGCGTCATCACCTTCGACAACCGCGGGGTCGGCGCCACCGAGAACGCCGGAGGATTCACGACGCAGACGATGGTCGCTGACACGGCCGAGCTGATCGAGTCGCTCGGCGCCGCCCCGGCGCGGATCGTCGGGGCGTCCATGGGCTCGTTCATCGCTCAGGAACTCATGGTGTCGCGGCCCGAGCTGGTCGCGGCCGCCGTGCTCATCGCCACCCGGGGCCGACTGGACCAGGCCCGCCAGTTCTTTCACAACGCCGAGGCCGAGCTCTTCGCCTCGGGTATCCAGCTGCCCCCCGCATACGATGCGAGAGCCCGCTTGCTGGAAAGCTTCTCGCGCAAGACGATCAACGACGACGCGGCCGTGGCCGACTGGATCGCGATGTTCTCCACCTGGCCGATCAAGCAGACCCCGGGCCTGCGCTGCCAGCTGGAGGTCGCCCCGACGACCAACAGGTTGTCCGCCTACCGCAGCATCGCCGCTCCGGTGCTGGTCATCGGCTTCGCCGACGATATCGTGACGCCGCCCCACCTGGGCCGAGAGGTCGCCGACGCGATCCCCAACGGCCGTTTCCTGCAGATACCCGACGCCGGTCACCTCGGCTTCTTGGAGCGCCCACAGGCCGTCAACGCCGCGGCGCTGCAATTTTTTGGGCGCCCAACGCCGACGTCGTGAGGAAAATCTCCCCCGATCTGGCCCCACAACTCCACGTTCGGCACGCACTCAGCGGGCTATGACACCCTGTAGGAGTGAACCCCTCGACGACACAGGCCCGCGTCGTCGTTGACGAGCTGATCCGCGGCGGCGTTCGCGATGTGGTGCTCTGCCCCGGGTCGCGGAACGCGCCGCTGGCATTCGCGCTGCAGGACGCCGACCGGTCCGGCCGGATCCGGCTGCACGTTCGCATCGACGAGCGCACCGCCGGTTACCTGGCCATCGGGTTGGCGATCGCCGCCGACGCGCCGGTGTGTGTGGCGATGACGTCGGGCACCGCCGTGGCCAACCTCGGTCCGGCGGTGGTGGAGGCCAATTACGCGCGGGTGCCGCTGATCGTGCTGTCGGCCAACCGGCCCTACGAACTGCTGGGCACGGGGGCCAACCAGACCATGGAGCAGCTGGGCTACTTCGGCACCCAGGTTCGCGACACGATCAGCCTGGGCCTGGCCGAGGACGCACCCGAGCGGATGGATTCCCTCAACGCCACCTGGCGATCGGCGACTTGCCGAGTGCTGGTGGCCGCCAAGGGATCTCGCTCGGCCAACGCCGGCCCGGTCCACTTCGACATCCCGCTGCGCGAGCCCTTGGTGCCGGATCCCGAACCCCACGGCGCCCTGACCCCGCAGGGCCGGCCCGACGGCAAGCCGTGGACCTACACGCCGCCGGTCACGTTCGACCAGCCGCTGGATATCGACCTGTCGCCCGACACGGTCGTCATCGCCGGGCACGGCGCGGGTGCGCAGCCCAACTTGGCGCAGCTGCCCACCGTCGCCGAGCCGACGGCCCCGGCGTCGGCCAACCCGCTGCACCCGCTGGCACTGCCCCTGCTGCGCCCCAAGCAGGTGATCATGCTCGGCCGCCCGACGTTGCACCGCCCGGTGTCGGCGCTGCTGGCCGACCCCAAAGTGCCGGTGTATGCGCTGACCACCGGGCCGCGCTGGCCGGACGTCTCGGGCAACTCGAAGGCCACTGGCACGCGGGCGGTCACCACCGGGGCGCCCCACCCGGCGTGGCTGCGCCGCTGCGCGGAGATGAACCGGCACGCAAATGAGGCGGTGCGCGGCCAGCTCAAGGCGCACCCGCTGACCACCGGGCTGCACGTCGCGGCCGCCGTGGCCGACGCGCTGCGACCGGGGGACCAGCTGGTGCTCGGGGCGTCCAATCCGGTGCGCGACGCGGCGCTGGTCGGTTTGGACACCCACGGCATCAGGGTCCGCTCCAACCGCGGGGTCGCCGGCATCGATGGCACCGTGTCCACCGCGATCGGGGCGGCCCTGGCGCATGAGGGGCGCACCGTCGCGCTGATCGGCGACCTGACGTTCGTCCACGACAGCTCCGGGCTGTTGATCGGCCCCACCGAACCGACCCCGCGCCGGCTGACGATCGTGGTATCCAACGACAACGGCGGTGGCATCTTCGAACTGCTCGAGCAGGGCGACCCGCGGTTCTCCGACGTGTCCTCGCGAATCTTCGGGACCCCCCACGACATCGACGTCGGGGCGCTTTGCCGTGCCTACCACGTCGAGAGCCGGCAGATCGAGGTCGACGAGCTGGAAACGGCCCTCGACGATCCGGGACCGGGCATGCGGGTGCTGGAAGTGAAGGCCGACCGGTCTTCGCTGCGACAGCTGCACGCCGCCATCAAGGCGGCCTTATGAAACCTCGAACACCGTGATATCACCAAAAATGTTGCTGCGCATCTTGATTCACGGGCGCAGCGATGAACCGCCGAGGACCCGGGCCCGGATCGTGTTGCGCTGGGCGCGGATCGCCATCCTGATAGTGACCGCTCTGGTGACGCTGCAGTCGGTGCTCCTGGTGGCTGGCGCCTGGCGCGACGATCTGGCGATTCAACACCACATGGGCGTGGCGCAGGCCGAGGTGCTCAGCGCCGGGCCGCGGCGCTCCACCATCGAATTCGTCACACCGGAACGCGTCACCTACCGTCCCGAACTCGGTGTGCTGTATCCGTCAGAGTTGGCGACGGGCATGCGCATATACGTCGAGTACAACAAAAACGACCCGAACTTGGTTCGGGTGCAGCACCGCAACGCCGGCCTGGCGATCATTCCGGCGGGATCCATCGCGGTCGTGGGCTGGCTGGTCGCGACCGTCGCCCTGATCGGTCTGGCGCTGCTGGACAGGTGGCTGGACCGCCGCGACCAGCAGATTTCGCGCGACGTATGCCCTTAGGCAACCTTTCTGAAAGCCGATGCTGAGATCGTGATGTCGTGCGCGTTGCTATCGTCGCCGAATCGTTCCTCCCCAATGTCAACGGTGTCAGCAACTCGGTGCTGCGCGTCCTGGAGCATCTGCGTCGTACCGGTCATGAAGCCCTCGTCATCGCCCCCGACAACCCGCCGGGTCAGCCCCGGGCAGATCGCATCCACGACGGCATCCGCGTACATCGGGTGCCAGCGCGGATGTTCCCGAAGGTAACCACGTTGCCGCTGGGTGTGCCGATGCCCCGAATGGTAAGCGTGCTGCGTGGATTCGATCCCCAGGTTGTGCATCTGGCGTCGCCGGCGTTACTGGGTTACGGCGGGTTGCTCGCGGCTCGCCGGCTCGGGGTGCCGACGGTCGCGGTGTACCAAACCGACGTCCCCGGTTTTGCGGCGAGCTACGGCATTCCGATGACGACGCGGGCGGCGTGGGCGTGGTTCCGCCATCTCCACGGCCTCGCCGACCGCACGCTGGCCCCATCCAGTGTGACGATGGAAACCCTTATCGGCCAACGATTTCCGCGGGTACATAAGTGGGCGCGCGGCGTCGACGTCCTCCGGTTCGCGCCGTCGGCACGCAGCGAGGCGCTCAGGCAGAGTTGGTCCCCGGGCGGCAAGCCGATCGTCGGGTTCGTCGGCCGGCTGGCGCCGGAGAAGCACGTCGAGCGCCTGATCGCCTTGGGCGCCCACGACTCCGTGCAGCTCGTCATCGTCGGCGACGGCGTCGATCAACGCAAACTGCAGTCGGCAATGCCGACGGCGGTTTTCACCGGTGCGTTGTACGGCGAGGAGCTCGCGGAGGCGTATGCCAGCATGGACGTCTTCGTCCATACCGGTGAACATGAGACGTTCTGCCAAGTGGTGCAAGAGGCGCTGGCCTCGGGGCTGCCGGTGATCGCCCCCGACGCCGGCGGACCCCGTGATCTGGTAGCCCCCTATCGCACCGGACTACTGTTGCCCGTCAACGAGTTCGAGGCCCGGCTGCCCGCCGCGGTCGCGCACCTGCTCGCGGAACGCCACCGCTACGCGCCGGCCGCCCGGCGCAGTGTGCTCGGCCGTAGCTGGCCGGTCATCTGCGACGAGCTGCTCGGCCACTACGAGGCGGTGCTGTCGCCCTTCGCCCGGCGGCGAGTATTGGGGAAGCGATACGCGCTGGGGGAGTGACGCTTTGGTGTCACCCCTGCGCGAGTTCGGCGACCGGCTGCCATTCCTCCCAGTTGCGTATCCGGCTCTCGTAGTCGGCCTTTGCCGTTTCCAGCGGCGCCGCGCCGAAGAATACCCGCAGCGGCGGCTCTTGGGCGTCAACCACTTTCAGCAGCGCGGCCGCCGACGCGGCCGGATCGCCCGGGCTCGCCCAGCGCTTGCTGCGCTCGGCGTGGACCGTGGCGCGGAGCTCGTCGTAAGCCGGCAGGGGATCGGCGTGCTTAGCCGACGCGCCGGCCCAGTCGGTGTCGAAGCCGCCGGGCTCGACCAAGGTGACGTGCACGCCGAAAGGGGCGACCTCCTGGGCCAGCGCCTGCGAGAAGCCCTCCAGCGCCCACTTGGACGCGTGGTAGATGCCGACCAACGGGAACGCGGTGATGCCGCCGATCGAGGACACCTGGATGATGTGTCCGCTGCGCTGCTCGCGCAGGTAGGGAAGAGCGGCCTGGGTGATCCACAGCGCGCCGAACACGTTGGTCTCGATCTGGTCGCGCGCCTCTTGCTCGGAGAGCTCTTCGACGAACCCGAACTGGCCGTAGCCGGCGTTGTTGACCACGATGTCCAGCCGCCCGAAGTGGTCGTGCGCTTGCCTGACCGCGGCGAAGTCGGCTTCGCGGTTGGTGACGTCCAGCCGGATCGGCAGCAGCGCGTCGCCGTATTTCTCCGCTAGGTCGTCCAGCGCCGCCGTGTCCCGTGCCGTGCCGGCGACCTTGTCACCCCGCTCCAGCGCGGCGATCGCCCACGCCCGTCCGAAGCCTCTCGATGTGCCCGTGATAAACCAAACTTTTTCAGTCACGCAGCCCTACAACGCGTTTGTCGTTGCTCCATTCCCGGCTCCATTCCCGGCAGGTAGCGTCGACGTCGTGAGTCGTGCCGCGTTGGACAAGGACCCCCGGGACGTCGCGTCGATGTTCGACGGCGTCGCCCGCCGGTATGACGTGACCAACACCGTGCTGTCGCTGGGTAGGGATCGGTACTGGCGGCGAGCCACCCGGTCGGCGCTGGGGATTGGGCCGGGGCAGAAGGTGCTGGACTTGGCCGCGGGCACGGCGGTCTCCACCGTCGAACTGTGGAAGTCGGGCGCATGGTGTGTGGCGGCCGATTTCTCGGTCGGGATGCTTGCGGCCGGTGCCGGTCGCACGGTGCCGAAGGTCGCCGGTGACGCCACCAGGCTGCCGTTCGATGACGGGGTATTCGACGCGGTCACGATCAGTTTCGGCTTGCGCAACGTGGTCGACCAGCGGGCGGCGCTGCGCGAGATGCTCCGCGTCACCCGACCCGGCGGCCGGTTGGTGGTGTGCGAGTTCTCCACCCCCACGAACGCGCTGTTCGCCACCGTGTACAAGGAGTACCTGATGCGGGCACTGCCGCAGGTGGCGCGCGCGGTATCCAGCAATCCCGAGGCCTACGTGTATCTCGCCGAGTCGATCAGGGCGTGGCCGGACCAGGCCACGCTGGCGCACCAGATTTCGGGGGCCGGTTGGTCGGCGGTGCGCTGGCGCAATCTGACCGGCGGCATCGTGGCATTGCACGCCGGATACAAGCCGAGCTAGCGGCCCGCTCGCTGTATGAAGCCGACCTGGTCGGGGCAGTAGTGGTCGATCGCGGCGCCCAGGAACTGGAACGCCTGGCCCTCGGTGGTGCCCCGCGGAAGGTTGTGCTGGATGAAGGTGGCCGACTTGTAGGCGTCGCCGTCCACGCCCCGGCCGATCCGCTCGCAGCTGATCTTGGCCAGCCAAGCGAGCTGGTCCTGCGGACCGTAAACGCCGAAGCGGTTGACGGTTTGCTTGAACGGATAGTCGTAGTCGTCGGCCTGCGCCGGCGCCGCCAGCGCGATGGCGACGGCGACGCCCGCGATGCCAGCCAGCCCCACGCCTTTCATTAGCCGGACTATACACCTGGTTGTCTTAGGATCCCAGGTGCGCGGAGAGCAGCCAGGCGGCGACGGACTTGAGGCCGTTGGGCTCGTCGCGGACTCCGGCCAATGGCATGTCGACAGTGCCGTCGGGCAGGTTGCCGTGGATGCGGGCCGGTTTGATTTCGTCGACGACCCAGTACTTGGACACCACCTCGCGGAGCTCGTCGGCGGTGACGGCGTTGATCGGGCCCCCGGGCACCGCGGTCTTGTCGAAGACCAGGGCGAAGTAGGACGCGCCGGGTGCGGCCGCTCGCTTGATCGACTGCTGGTAGCCCTCGCGCGCCTCGACCGGGATCGAATGGAACAGGGTGCTGTCGACGATCGTGCCGAACCGGCCGTCATAGCCCGTGAACGAGCTGATGTCGGCCACCTCGAAGGTCGCGTTGGTCAGGCCCCGCTTCTCGGCCTCGCGCCGGGCGAGCTCGATCGCGGTAGGTGAGAGGTCGAGCCCAACAGTGTTGTGTCCTCGCTCGGCGAGCGCCAACGAGATCGCCGCTTCCCCGCACCCCACATCGAGGACTTCGCCGTGGAACTTGCCCTGCTCGATCAGGGCGGCCAGTTCGGGCTGCGGGGCGCCGATGCTCCATGGCGGCCGCACACCCTCCCCGAAGGGGGATTCACCCCGGTAGGCGCTTTCGAACTCGAAATCAGTTGGCTGAGTCATGCTTCAGGTATATCAAGGCCCCTGACATATGTCAATGAGGTTGATATTACGTGGTGTCGGACTACCGTCGCTCCTCGAGACTAGGCTCAGCTGAATGGCGTTCGGCGATCGATCAGCCGCGACATCCGCCCGCCGCCCCGCCAGGCTCGTGCCACCCAGTCGGCATCGTCGTCGGTGACCAGGTTGGCCATCACCCGCACCGCGATGGTCATCAGCGTCCTCGAGCGCATCGCGATCGGCCCGGTCGCGGGCAGGAACCGCTGGAAGGTCAGCAACAACGCCAGCCTGCGGGCGACCGAGAATCCCCGTCCATAGTGGTGCTGCAGCAGCGACGGCCATACGTGCGACAGGTCGCGGCAATCCAACAGCTCGGCGGCCAGCCGCCCCGTCTCCAGGCCGTAGTCGATGCCTTCGCCGTTCAGCGGGTTGACGCAGGCCGCGGCGTCGCCGATCAGCATCCAGTTGGGCCCGGCCACCCCGGAGACGGCGCCGCCCATCGGCAGCAACGCCGACGACACGGCCCGCGGCTCGCCGGTGAAGCCCCACTCGTCGCGCCGTAGGTCGGTGTAATAGGAAATCAGCGGCCGCACCGACAGGTCCGCGGGTCGTTTCGACGTCGACAGCGCTCCGACGCCGATGTTCACCTCGCCGTTGCCCAGCGGGAAGATCCAGCCGTAGCCGGGCAGCACGGCGCCGTCCGGGGAGTGTAGTTCCAGATGCGACGTCAGCCAGGGGTCGTCGCCGCGCGGAGTGGTCAGGTATCCGCGGGCGGCGACGCCGTACACCGTCTCCTGATGCCAGCGCCGGCCCAGCTTGCGGCCCAGCGACGAGCGGGCCCCGTCGGCGACGATCAGCCGGCCGCAGCGGACCTCGGTCCCGTCGGCCAACGTGAGCGAGACCACCCGTCTCGACGAGTCATGATGCACGGCAACGGCTTTGCACCCAAGCAACATCCGTGCCCCAGAATCCTCGGCGCACTTGCGGATGCGGTCGTCCAACTCGAGGCGGGCCACCGCGCTGCCTGTCGACGGGAAAGACGGGCCGGGCCAGGCGACCTCCACCTCGCCGCCGAATCCGCTCATCCGCAAGCCCCGGTGCCGGATGCGGGTGTCCAGCCAGGCGCCCAACCCGAGTCGTTCCAGCTCGGCGACCGCGCGCGGTGTCAGCCCGTCGCCGCACGCCTTGTCGCGGGGAAAGCTGGCGGAGTCGATCACGAGCACGTCGCGGCCCGCGCGGGCAGCCCAGGCGGCCGCCGCCGAACCGGCAGGTCCGGCGCCCACGACCACCACTTGCGCCTCCAGGGCTCGCGGCTCCACACCCACCAGTATGTTGGTCGGGTGAGCACTCCGGCGACGGTGGTAGCGGGCTTCGACTTCGGAGACGCCGGCTTCGCCGCGACCGTGCGGGACGGTGTCGAGCGGATCGAGCAGCTCATGGACGCCGAGCTGCACAGCGCGGACGCGGTGATGACCGACTCGCTGACTCACCTGTTCAAGGCCGGCGGCAAGCGGTTTCGGCCGCTGTTCACCGTGTTGTCCGCGCAGCTCGGACCGAACCCCGACGCCGCCGAGGTGACCATCGCCGGCGCGGTCATCGAGCTGGTGCACCTGGCCACGCTCTACCACGACGACGTGATGGACGAGGCGGAGGTCCGCCGCGGCACGCCCACCGCCAACGTGCGCTGGGGCAACAACGTCGCCATCCTGGCCGGCGACTACCTTTTCGCGACGGCGTCGCGGCTGGTGTCGCGGCTGGGTCCGGAGGCGGTCCGGCTTATCGCCGAGACCTTTGCCCAACTGGTGACGGGGCAGATGCGCGAAACCCGGGGCCCCGCCGAAGCGGCGGACCCGGTAGAGCACTACCTGAAGGTGGTGTACGAGAAGACGGCATGCCTGATCTCTGCGGCGGGCCGATTCGGCGCAATGTTCTCGGGCGCCGACGGCGATCAGGTCGAGCGGCTAAGCCGCCTGGGCGGCATCGTCGGCACAGCTTTTCAGATCTCCGACGACATCATCGACATCGACAGCGACTCGCGTGAATCCGGCAAGCTACCCGGCACCGATGTGCGCGAAGGGGTGCACACCCTGCCGATGGTCTACGCGCTGCGAGAGCCCGGCCCCGAGGCGGCCCGGCTGCGCCAGCTGCTGGTCGGGCCGCTCGACGACGACGCGGCGGTGGCCGAGGCCCTGACGCTGCTGCGGGCCTCGCCCGGCATGGCCAAGGCCAGGCAATTCCTGGCGGAGTATGCGGCGCAAGCACGCCAGGAACTGGCACTTTTGCCTGATGTGCCCGGCCGGCAGGCGCTCGAGACGCTGGTCGAATACACGGTCAGCCGACACGGCTAGCGGCGGAAAGAACCCGGCGGAACCCGCGGGGGCGTCCTGGGCGTTCAATTAGCAGTCGTGAGCGATAACCGACTGTTGTTGAGTGTTTAGAGGAGGACACCGATGACCTGGCATCCCCATGCCAACAGGTTGAAGACCTTCACCCTGCTGGTCGGTATGTCCGCGTTGATCGTGTTCGTCGGTGCGTTGTTCGGCAGGACCGCGTTGCTTTTCGCCGCGCTCTTCGCTGTCGGCATGAACGTCTACGTGTATTTCAACAGCGACAAGCTGGCGCTGCGTGCGATGCACGCGCAGCCGGTTTCCGAGGTGCAGGCACCGGCGATGTATCGAATCGTGCGCGAGCTGGCCACCGCGGCGCACCAGCCGATGCCCAGGCTGTACATCAGCGACACCAACGCACCCAATGCGTTCGCCACCGGCCGCAATCCGCGCAATGCCGCGGTGTGCTGCACTACCGGCATCCTTGAGATCCTCAACGAGCGGGAGCTGCGCGCCGTGCTCGGGCACGAGCTGTCTCACGTCTATAACCGGGACATCCTGATCTCCTGTATCGCCGGCGCGATGGCATCGGTCATCACCGCGCTCGCCAACATGGCCATGTGGGCCGGCATGTTCGGCGGCAATCGAAACGGCGAGAATCCCTTTGCGCTGCTACTGGTTTCGTTGCTCGGGCCCATTGCCGCGACCGTGGTGCGGCTGGCGGTGTCGCGGTCGCGCGAGTATCAGGCGGACGAATCGGGCGCCATGCTGACCGGCGACCCGCTGGCGTTGGCGTCGGCCCTGCGCAAGATTTCCGGTGGGGTGCAGGCGGCCCCGCTGCCACCGGAGCCTCAGCTCGCCAGCCAGGCGCACCTCATGATCGCCAACCCGTTCCGCGCGGGCGAGCGGATGGGATCGATGTTCTCGACCCACCCGCCGATCGAGGACCGGATCCGCCGGCTGGAGGCGATGGCACGGGGGTGAGTTCAATGCCGAACGACAAGCCGGACGACAAGCCAATGGAGATTCACGAGGCCGGCCTGTCGATGAACCTGGCTGAGTTGATGTTTGAGGCGCGTCGGCGCGGGTATGACCCAGGCCCAGATCGCTGCGGCACTCGGGACTAGCCAGTCGGAGGTCGACGCCTGGGAGAGCGGTGCCGAAGTGCCGCGCGTCGACGTGCTGGAACGGCTGGCTCAGGTGTGCGGCAAGCGGCTGCACATCAGTATCGACGTCGATTGATAGCGCGTGTGCTATCAAATCCGTTGATAGCCAATACCCCTGGGGAGCTCCGGCTCGGCCCTGGGGATGAGTGATTCACGAATTCGATAGCGCGTGTGCTATCAAATCCGTCGGGCACCGCCGGGTGTGCAACCGAACCACGCCGCCCGTCGCCTCGTACTGACGTTGCCAATCGGCGATCGCCTGCTGCGCGGCGTGATCGAGGTAGTGGACCGAAATCTCCACGCTAACAACAGCTTCGGCAGGCAGCGACGTCAGCACGCGCGTCAGCCTGGGCAGGGCGAGAAAGGTGCATGCCGCCCCCTCGACGACGACATGCCATTGGTCATCGACGCCATTGGCCTCGATCCTGACGCGGATCACCCGCCATCCGGTCAACGCGATCGCCAGGGCGAGCCCAATCATCACCCCATGCAACAGGTTCAGGAAGATGACGCTGACCGCGGTCACTAGGTAGACGGCCAGATCCCCGTGTTTCATCGCCGCTTCTATGTGGGCCGGCTTGAGCAGCTGAATTCCGATGACGATCAGCAGGCCGGCAAGCGCCGCAGCCGGGATTTGTTCGACCAGTTCCGCGAATGGAACCGTGAACAGCAGGATCCAGATGCCGTGCAGTACCGCCGAGGCGCGTGACTTCGCGCCCGCGTTGACATTCGTTGAGCTACGGACGATTACCCCGGTGATCGGCAGCCCGCCGATGGTCCCCGACACGATGTTTGCGGCACCCTGTCCCATCAACTCGCGGTTGTAGTCGGTGCGCGGCCCGTTGTGCATCCTGTCGACCGTAACCGCCGACAGCAGGCTTTCGACGCTGGCGATGAGAGCGACGGTGATCACCCCGATCGCGATAGCACCCCAGTTGCCGTCCGGGATGTCCGGCAGCCGCAGCGCGTCCAGCGGCGACCCGTCGAGCTCGATCCGCTTCACGTGAAACGGGAAGAGCACCGAGATGACCGTCACAGCCACGATGGCGACCAGTGGTCCGGGGACGAAGCGCAATCGATCGGGCACCCAACGCCAGGCGATCAGGATGACGATCACCAGCACACCCAGAATGACCGCCGGCCGGTGCGCCCCGATGATTTGCCCCGGCAGGCCAATCAGGTTGTGCCAGGCCGTGCTCTTGGACCTCCCCCCGAGCAATACGTGCGCCTGTTGCAGTGCGATCGTGATTCCGATGCCGGCCAGCATGGCATTCACAACGACCGGTGAGATCGCCAACGCTGCGCGCGCAACACGGCTGAGCCCCAACAGAACCTGCGACACGCCCGCGCCAGCGGTGATCAAACACGTTACGCCCCAACCGAAATTGGAGACGAGATCGGCTACCACGACGGTCAGGCCCGCCGCGGGACCGCTGACCTGGAGCGGCGATCCGCCGATGGCTCCTGCGACGACCCCCCCGACGATCGCGGCGATCAGGCCGGCGAGCACCGGCGCGTTCGACGCGATCGCGATTCCCACCGAAAGCGGTAGTGCCACCAGGAAAACCACGAGCGACGAAGGCACATCGTGCCGGATAACCGGTCGCGTCTTTAGCATCGGTCGCTTCCTCGCTAGGTCTTAGCGGCCGATGTTGCCGCACAAACGATTACAACCGTATTGAGCCGGCAACGCTTGGGTCAAGCTGAGGCGCCGGGAGCATACCGAATGCAAATGTTTCGATAACTACTCGGCCGACCGGTCAGAATCCCGAGCCGTGGACCTCGTGTCCCGGAACCTCGGCGATCAGGCCGCTGTAGGCCTGTTCGACGGTCGAGCCGTGGTTGATCACGCTGTCGACCTCGCGGGCGATCGGCATGTTCAGCCCGAACTCGTTGGCGAACTCCATGATCACGCTGGCGGCTTTGACGCCCTCGGCGACCTGATTCATCGAGGCGATGATCTCGTCGATCGGCTTGCCGGCGCCGAGCTGCTCGCCAACGTGACGGTTGCGGCTGCGCTGGCTGGTGCACGTGACGATGAGGTCGCCCAGACCCGCCAGCCCGGGGAAGGTGTCGGGGTGTCCGCCCATCGCCACGCCCAGCTTCGTCATCTCGCGCAGCGAGCGCGCAATGACCAGCGCGCGGGTGTTTTCGCCAATGCCCAGGGAATAGCCCATCCCGACCGCGATCGCGTAGACGTTCTTCAGCGCCCCGGCCATCTCCACCCCGAGGACGTCGTCGGTGGTGTAGACGCGAAAACGCCGGGTGCCGAACAACGCCGACAGCCGGGTCGCCAGATGCTGGTCGGGCATTGCCAGCACCGCCGCGGCCGCGTAGCCCTCGCCCACCTCGCGGGCGATGTTCGGCCCGGCCAGAATGCCCGCGGGGTGACCCGGCAGCAGCTCCTCGATGATCTGCGACATCCGCATGTTGGTCCCCTGCTCGAGCCCCTTGACCAGCGACACGAACGGCACCCAAGGCCTCAGTTCCTTGGCCAGTTCGGTGAGCACGTCCCGGAAGCCATGCGAGGGGACACCCATGACGACGACGTCGGCGGTATTGGCCGCCTCGGAGAAGTCGGTGGTGGCGCGAAGCGTGTCGCTCAGCACGGCATCGTTGCCGAGATATCGGCTGTTGCGGTGATGCTCGTTGATTTCGTTGGCGGTTTCCTCGGAACGCACCCATTGCAGGGTCGGCCCGCGGCGCGCGCAGATTGAGGCCACCGTGGTTCCCCAGGAACCGCCACCGAGGACAACGACTTTGGGTTCGCGCTTCTCAGATGCCATGGCGATCAGCGTATTGCCGACATCCGAGATTTAGAAGGAGTTCACCAACTCCTGCGTGCCCGATTGCGTAGTCGAAACCAATGACCTCCGGGTGTGGGACTTCGGTCCCTACCCCCGGCGGGCGCGGTGCCGGATCGTCGTAGGCAGGTTTTCGCTACTGAGGAGGAAGCGTGCCCGGACGCACTTGCTGGGGCCGCACGTTGGCGTTGGTGTCGGCGGCTGCTCTGGCGTCGTTGGTCGGGTCACCGGGTTTCGCATTCGCCGATGACGGTCGTCCGCACGTCAACCCGGAGGAAAGGGCGGCGGCCATGATACGGCCGGCCGTCATGTACCTGGCTGGCCAAAGCTACGGCCTCGTCCGGCTGCCCAACGGCCAGATCCTGTCGCAATTTGGCCAGGGTTCGAGCATGCCCTTCATCGCAACGTGGGGCTGCACCGGTTTCGTCGTCAATCCCGACGGGTGGGTGGCGACCGCGGGTCACTGCGCCGATCCGCAGACCGGGAAGGACCTGATCCTCAAGCGGGCCGCCGCCGAATACATCACTCAATTCCCGGGCGCGCCCGAAGCGCGGGATCCGGCCACGGCCCTGGATTGGCTTCGCAAGAACGCGACGGTGCAAGGCGACAGCGCCGACCGCGGTCCGGAGATCGGCCTCACGCTGTTGTACGGGACCGGGACAAAGGTCGCCGGCAAGGTTTCGGCCAACGTTGTGGACTTCCGGCCGCTCGGCAAAGGCGACGTCGCTCTTCTCAAGGTGGAAAAACACAACCTGCCGTCGTCCGAGCTGGCCACCGATGCCGACGTCAGCATCGGTACATCGGTTCTCGCGGTGGGTTTCTCGCAGAGCACCGAGAACGTCACCGGGCCTTCGCTGGACCCGACGAACAAGAGCGGCAAGGTCAGCAAGAAGTCGATGATGGGATCCGTTCCCGAGTACGAAATCGATGCTGCCGTCACCGAAGGCATGAGTGGCGGCCCGACCATCGACCTCGACGGCAAGGTCATCGGCGTCAACAGCTTCGCCCCCGTCGGCGAATCGCAGGCGTTCAATTTCACCGCGCCCGCCGACGGCCTGGCCGCGATATTGGCGAGCAAGGCTGTCAAGGCGACGCTCGGACCCGCCGACGTGTACTACCGCAAAGGGCTCAAACACTACTACGCCGGCCAGTACACCGAAGCGATCGACGATTTCGACCAGACCTTGTCGATGTCCCCCGACTATCCCGGGCTCGTCGATCTCCGAACGAGCGCAGTCAACCTGCGGCAACAGCAGGGCGACGTCTCGGCGCTCAGTGGCGCAAACCTCCTGTGGTACATAGCCGGTGGCGTGGTGGTGGTGCTGGCCGCGGCCGCGGCCGTGACGTTCGCGGTGGTGAAAGGACGATGGCGCCTCTTAGCCCCGGCCGAAGCTCCCGGCGGCCAACCTCTCCGCCTCGTTCCGGCGCCAGACTCGGCGGTCACCGAGCCCCACTTCTGCGCGAATTGCGGGGCGGAACACCACCCGGCCGAAAAATTCTGTCCCAACTGTGGCAAGCAGATATGTGTTGGCGAGCCGGCGTAATCCCGTTTAACCCGCCAACGCTGACCGGTCGGCGACTCGGCCGAAAACCATAGCCTCGTCGATGCGGTCGAACCGGTAGTCGATGGCATCGGCAAAATAGTTCTGCCGCACATTCCAGGGTCGCTTGGTGCCGGATTTGGGCAGCGCATGCAGTGACCGCAGTACATAGCCGGCCTGAAGGTCCCACGCCGGTTTTTCGGGCATGTCGGCTTCGCCGAGATGCGGATAGGCGTGGGTGTAGCCGTGAGACGCCATATACGCCAACAGCTTTGCCGTGGCTCGGGCCGTCATGTCGGCCCGCAGCGTCCACGATGCGTTCGTGTAGCCCACACACCAGAACAGGTTGGGCACGTCTTCGAGCATGTGAGCCTTGTAGACGAAGCGGTCCTGCGGCTTGATCTCGGCGCCGTCCAGGCTGATGGCCGCGCCGCCGAGCGCCTGCAGCTGCAGGCCGGTGGCCGTGACGATGATGTCGGCGTCGAGGTGCTCGCTGGACTTGAGCGCGATGCCGGTGGAGTCGACATGGTCGATGTGATCGGTGACCACCTCGGCGCGGCCGTCGGCGATCGCGGTGTACAGGTCGGCATCGGGGATCAGGCACATGCGCTGGTCCCACGGGTTGTACCGCGGCTTGAAGTGGGTGTCGACGTCGTAGCCCGCGGGCAGGTAGTTGATCGCCATGCGTCGCGCCAGCCACTTCACGAACCCAGGCATCTTGCGGGACAAGAACCAGATCATCGCTTCCAGCAGTGCATTTTGCATCCGGATGACCAAGTGGGAAGCACTGCGGGGCAGGACTTTCCGAACGACAGCCGCGACTTTGCTGTATTTGGACGCGGCCATCATGTAGGTCGGCGAGCGCTGCAGCATCGTCACCTTTTCGGCCCGGTCCGTCAGCGACGGGATCAGCGTGACCGCGGTGGCACCGCTGCCGATCACCACGATCTTCTTGCCGCTGTAGTCGAGACCTTCCGGCCAGTGCTGCGGATGTATGACGGTGCCCCCGAACTGCTCGATGCCGGGGAAGTCGGGGGTGTAGCCCTCGTCGTAGTCGTAGTAGCCGCTGCCGAAGAACAGGAACCGGCCGCGGTAGTGCTTGCGCGCGCCGTCTTGTTCGACCGTGACCGTCCAGGTGTCGGTGGAGGAATCCCAGTCCGCGGAGCGGACATAGCTGTTGAACCGGATCCGACGGTCGATGCCGTATTTGTGCGCGGTCGCGGCCAGGTACTCGCGGATGTGCTCGCCGTCGGCGACGTTCTCCCTCCGGGGCCACGGCTCGAAGGGAAAGGACAGGGTGAAGATGCTGCTGTCGGAGCGAACCCCTGGATACCTGAACAGATCCCACGTGCCGCCGATCTGCGCCCGCCGCTCCAGGATCGTGTAGGTCAGGTCCGGGTTGCGTTCGGCGATCCGATACGCCGCGTCGATGCCGGAGATGCCGGCGCCGATGATGATGACGTCGACGTAGTCAGCCGCCGGGGGACTCAGGGGCATCGCCAACCTCGCTTCGAAAACGAACGCCGCGAGCGTAACGCCATGGCGAAAAAAGGCGCGAATTGTCGCCGTGGCGTTACGCTCGGCGCGTATCGGGCGGGGGCGCGCATTGCTACCGGTAGTTGACGAACTGCAGCGCCACGTCCAGGTCGGCCTTCTTCAGCATCGCGATCACGGCCTGCAGGTCGTCGCGCTTTTTGCTGGTGACGCGGACTTCGTCGCCTTGGATCTGGGTCTTGACGTTCTTGGGTCCCTCGTCGCGGATGAGCTTGGTGATCTTCTTGGCGTTCTCGCTGCTGATGCCCTGCTTGATGGTGCCCGTGACCTTGTAGGCCTTGCCGGACGCCTGCGGCTCCCCGGCGTCGAAGGCCTTCATCGAGATGTCGCGGCGGATCAGCTTCTCCTTGAACACGTCGACGGCGGCTTTCACGCGCTCCTCGGTCGACGACGTCAGCTCGACGGCCTCGTCGCCCTTCCACGCGATCTTGGTATCGGTGCCGCGGAAGTCGAAGCGGGTCGCGAGCTCCTTGGCGGCCTGGTTGAGCGCGTTATCGACCTCCTGCCGGTCGACCTTGCTGACGATGTCGAACGATGAATCCGCCATCCCGTCCGTCCCTTCATCGGGTGATAGCCGTTTGTGCCCTGTCTACCCGTTCGTTGTAACCTGTCTGGCGGCAGGTTGCCCGAGCGGCCAATGGGAGCGGACTGTAAATCCGTCGCGAAAGCTACACAGGTTCGAATCCTGTACCTGCCACCAAAAGCTCAGAGGGTATTTTCCGGCACCGCGACCAGCCTGGGAGCATCCCCAGTCCGCAGACAGTCCGCAGTAGCTGCGGCAGCACTGTCGAAGGCGTCTGCCACGGCGTCTAGGTCGTCGGGAAACAGGTGCCCGTAGCGGTCCAGCGTCAGCACCGCCGTCTTGTGGCCCAAGAGTCGTTGCACCACTTTCACGTTCGCGCCCGCGCTGATCGCCAGGGACGCGCAAGTGTGCCGCAGGTCGTGGTTATGCCGATGTCGGCATAACCACGATTATGCCGACCTCTGCGTTATGCCGACCTTCGGTGAAAGGTGTTGTCGGCCGGGGTGATTGCCGTCTTGGGGTCGGCATAACGATACCGCTGTGATCATCTTCTTCTTTCGGTTGTCGAGAGAAGGAGACAAGGATGGCCGGGCGTTTCGGGGTGCGGGTCTCTGAGCCGAACCGACACTGAGCTGCGAAATGACCTTCATCGTGATTCACCAAAATTGACCTCTGTAGACACTGAGTGTGCCCAAAATGTGCCCAGCCAGTCCCACGACTGACAGCGCAATTGCGCTCGCTTAGAGGGGGCTTCGTCGAGCGGGTTTCCACCGGACTGGCCGCCGTGCGGGAGTTCGAGGGCGACGAGGCCCTGGTCTTCAGCGAGGTGGCCTCGCGCTGTCTGTGACACGAAGGACCTGCCGTCGTACAACGCGTAGAATCCAGGTCCGTCGAAAGGGAGATCCGAGTGAAGATGTCGCCATTCGACTACCACCGACCAGACACGGTCGACGAGGCGGTCGCACTGCTCGGGACGTACGGCGGGGACGGCAAGGTGCTTGCCGGTGGGCAAAGCCTTCTTCCGGTGCTCGCCCTCCGGCTGACCCACCTCGGGCATCTCATCGACATCGGCCGGGTGCAAGGCTTGCAGTCGATCGAGGTGGATGACGACGGCACGGTCTCGGTCGGAGCGACAGTGACACACGCACGGGTCGAGAGGTCCGATGTCATGGCCGCCGCCGCGCCCGCGGTAGCCGGCGCCATGCCGCACGTCGGTCATCGGGCGATCCGGAGTCGGGGGACGGTGTGCGGGAGCTTGGCCCATGCCGATCCGGCGGCGGAACTGCCGGCAGTTGCCCTGGCGGTCGGCGCGGAGATGATCGTGCGGGGCCCGGCGGGACAGCGGACGATGGCTGCGGGTGACTTCTTCGAGGGATATCTGTCATCCGCGCTGGGGGAGGACGAGTTGCTCGTCGGAGTGCGCTTCCCCGCATGGGCCTCCCGCGCGGGATGGTCGGTGCTGGAGGTGAGCAGGCGACACGGGGATTTCGCGTTGGTCGGGCTGGTGACGACGCTCGAGATCGACGAGGCCGGGTTGCTGCGGCGACCGGCGTTGGCGTTCTTCGGTGTAGCCAGCACACCGGTGCGCGTCGCCGAGGCCGAGCAATTGCTCGACGGCAACGCTCCCGGCCCGGCGCTCTTTGCGGAGGCAGCGAAGGTCGTGTCGGGTGCACTGGAGCCGTCGGCTGACGACCACGCATCGTCCGAGTACAGGGCGCACGTCGCGGGGGTGCTCACCCGCCGCGGGCTCGCCGAGGCCGCGGCGCGGGCCACGGGACGGGCGGGCGTCTGATGCCGGAGATCACCCTCCGAGTCAACGGTCGGGACGAGCGCGCGGTGGTCGAGGGTCGCACGACCCTGGCCGAATTGCTTCGCGACCATCTCGGGCTCACCGGTACGCATCTCGGTTGCGAGCACGGTGTGTGCGGTGCGTGCACGGTGGCGGTCGACGGTCAGCCCGTCCGTTCCTGCCTGATGCTGGCGATGCAGGCGGAGGGAGCGATTGTCGAGACCGTCGAGTCGCTCGGCGACGGTGATGGCCTGGGGCTCATCCAGCAGGCGATGTGGGAGCGCCACGCGTTCCAGTGCGCGTTCTGCGCACCGGGATTCCTCATGACGGTGCGGTGCCTGCTGGCGGACAACCCGACGCCGACGACGGCGCAGATCAAAGAAGAGCTCTCCGGCAACCTGTGCCGTTGCACGGGATACGCATCGATCCTCGAGGGTGTCGCCGAAGCCGTGGCCAAGTTGGCCTCCACCGCGGGAGGTGCGAACGATGCGTGAACAGATCGTGGGGCGATTCGTCGGGGCCCGCGTCCGGAGGGTTGAGGACCGCCGCCTGCTGAGCGGGCGCGGTCAGTATGTCGACGATGTCGTCGTCCCGGACATGGCGCACGCGGCATTCGTCCGGAGCCCATGGCCCCACGCCCTGATCCGGGGTATCGACACCACCCGCGCCGCCGCCGTTCCCGGGGTGTACGCGATCTTCACCGGTCCTGACATCGCTGCGATCACCAACCCGCTGATGGGGATGCTCGCCTTGCCGGGCCTTTACGACCCATGGCACTGGGCCCTCGCCGTCAACCGTGTTCGTCTGGTCGGGGATCCGGTTGCCATCGTGGTAGCCACGTCACGCGCGGTGGCTGAGGATGCGGCAGAGATGGTCGACGTGGAGTACGAAGAGCTGGAACCGATCGCGACGTTGGCGCACGCCCACGATCCCAGCCGGCCTGCGATCTGGCCGAAGGCCAACGGCAACGTCGTCTACGCGGCGTCGGAGTCGTTCGGCGACGTCGATGCGGCGTTCGCCGGGGCGGATCGAGTGATCAGCGAGACGTTCCGCCAGCATCGGCACGCAAACCAACCAATGGAGACCAGAGGCATGGTGGCCGAGATCGACGCCGACGGCAACCTCACGTTGCACGCGGCCCACCAGGCTGCGCACGTCCTCAAGTGGGTCATGGCAATGTGCCTGGCACGCCAGCCGGTGTGGATGTCGGTGCGCGACATGTTCCGCCGACGCGAACAGACGAAGGCCATATTCGCCGGGGCCCGCGAGTTCGTTCGCACCCATCCGACGATGATGAGGGACACCCAGCAGATGATGCCGATCATGCTGCGTCAGATCGCCAGGGATCCGATGCGAATGGTCCACCTCAACCGGGCACTCCTCGGATTGATGGCAACGCCCAAGGAACGCCTCCCGCGCGTCGTGACGGGCGACATCGGCGGTGCGTTCGGATCGAAGACGACGGTGCTGCGTGAGGAGATCGCCCTGTGCGCTGTCGCGCTGCGCCTCGGTCGATCGATCAAGTGGATCGAGGACCGCAACGAGCACCTCGTGCTCGGCGGCCAGGCCCGTGACGAACAGGTCTTCGTCGAGGCTGCGGTGATGAACGACGGGACGGTGCGGGGCCTGCGCGCCAAGCTCACGATGGACGCGGGGGCCTATCCGGGACTCCCGTATGGGGCACCGCTGTTCTGCCGCTTCATCCAGACGATGTTCCCCGGTCCGTACCGGTTCGACGCCATGCAGTTCGATATCGAAATTGTCTCGTCCAACAAACCGACGTACGTCGCCTACCGGGGCCCGTGGGCGGTCGAGACCTGGGTCCGCGAACGGCTATTCGATGTCATAGCCCGCGAGCTGGGGATCAGCCGCGCCGAGATCCGGCTGCGCAACATCGTCGGTCCTGACATGCTCCCGACGACGATGGTCACCGGTCCGACCCTCGATGTGCGCATGTCGGCCAAGACCACCCTCGAGAGGGCTCTCGAGGTCGCCGACTTCGAACATTGGGTAGAGCACCAGGCGGCGGCGCGGGAGCAGGGTCACCGCCTCGGCCTCGGGATTGCGACCTACATCGAAGCGGCTCCGGGGCCGCCCGGGTACGTCGACGCGGTCATGCCCGGCCTCTCCGCTTTTGCGGGCACCGAGCCGATCCACGCAGTCCTCGAAGGCGATGGCAGCGTCACGGTCCACACCCGGCAGGTGCCCCATGGCCAAGGCCACGAGACGACGCTCGCGCAGGTGGCCGCCGACGAGCTCGGCGTTCCCGTCGAGGCCGTCCGAGTCAGATACGGCGACACGAACATCGCGCCGTTCGGCATCTCGGGCACCGGCGGAAGCCTGTCGGCGGCGATGGCGGGCGGTGCGGTCGCGCTGGCTGCGCACACGCTGCGCGAGCACATTGTCGACATCGCCGCGGACCTGTTGGAGGCATCGCCGGCAGACATCGTCATTGAAGAGGGTGAGATTCACGTCGCGGGCGTCCCCACGATGTCGCGGAGCTTCCTCGAGGTCGCTGAGGAGGCGATGCGGCGCGGCGTGGTCGGCAACACCGACCGACTGGGCCGTGGTGAGGCGATCCGGGTTCACCGGGACTGGGACGGCGGCCAAGGAGGATGGGCGCAGTCCACGCACGTGTGCTGGGTCGAGGTCGATCTCGAAACCGGGCAGGTGAGGATTCCTCGCTATGCGGTCGTGGAGGACTGCGGCGAGATGATCAACCCGGCCATCGTCGAAGGCCAGATCCGAGGCGGCGTCGCCCAGGGCGTGGGCGCCGTGCTCTACGAGAAGACCACCTACGGGGAGGACGGGCAGCCCCGGTCGGGGACGTTCATGGACTACCTGATCCCGACCACGATGGAGATCCCCGAGATCGAGATCCACCACATCGAGACGCCGACGGACATCCCCTTCAACTATCGAGGCGTCGGCGAAGGGGGCATGATCGGCGCACCGGCGGCGATCACCAATGCGGTGGAGGATGCCCTCGCCGACCTCGGCGTCCGGATCACCGAACAGCACCTCCCGCCGACCAGGATCCTCGAGCTCGCAGGCGTCATCCCCGAACGCACCGACCGATAGACGGCGAGCGCTGAAGCTAGCCGGCCCGGGTGAGCTTGCGGTTGCCGTCGCGAATGGCATCCATCCGGCCATGACCGTTGTACTACCGGGCGTTGTGCAACGAGAAACGAACTCGGCATGACAGAGGCACACCCGACTAATGGGAAGTGCCAGGCCAGCCGAGGCAAGCATTCGGCAGACTTGGTCGCTGGTAGCCGCTACCGGGTGAGCACTCCTCCTGACCGGGTGAGTTCGGAGCCCTGAGCCAAGACCGTGCCCCCGGTGGTGTGCCAGGAGGTCGATCGCTGTTGGGATGTCGTGCCGGCCCTGCTCGTTGGTGGGGTGTGAGCACTGGTCCATTAGTCCGCGGGTACTCCTCCTCGGCTCGGCTGCCGGGACGACAGAGACCCATTGTCGAGGCCAAGGAGGTGCTGGGGATGTTGTTCATCGGAGATGATTGGGCAGAAGATCACCACGATGTGGAGGTCCAGGACGAGCAGGGCCGGGTGCTACGACGGGCCCGACTGCCCGAGGGGATGGCCGGCATCACCGAGTTCGGTGAGCTCGTCGGCCGGTTCCTCTCCGAGGACAGACAGGCCGCAGATGTGTTGGTATGCACTGAAACTGACCGCGGACCGTGGGTGAACGCGTTGATCGCCGCGGGCTACCGGGTGTTCAGCGTGGACCCGAAGCAGGCGCATCGGCATCGGGAGATCCTGTCGAGCTCGGGCGCCAAGAGCGACAAGGGTGATGCGCATGGGCTCGCGGACATGGTCCGCACCCGCCGCCATCAGCTGCGTGAGGCAGGCGGTGACTCCGAGATCGCCGAGGCGGTGAAGGTCGTGGCCCGCGCGCATCAGACGATGATCTGGGAGCGGACCCGGCACATGCTGCGGCTGCGGGCCGCACTGCGGGAGTACTTCCCCGCGATCCTGGCGGTCTGTGACACGGTCGACCTGTCATTGACCAGCCGCCCCTTGCTGGTGCTGCTGGGTAAGGCTCCTACCCCAGAGTTGGCGGCGAAACTCACTGCGCGGCAGATCCTTCCGATGCTCAAGGGGTACCGGAACAAGGACGCTAAAGCCGCGCAGATTCAGCAGATCCTGCGCGGGGAACACCTCGGGCAACCCCCGGTGGTGACCCGGGCGTATGCCGCGTCCGTGCGTTCATCGGTAGCGGTACTGATCGTGCTCGTCGAGGAGATCACGCACCTCGAGACGGAGGTGAAGGCCCATTTTGGCCAGCACCCGGACGCTGAAATCATCCTCAGCCAACCCGGCCTCGGCCCGATCCTCGGTGCCCGGGTGCTCGCAGAATTCGGGGATGCCCCGGGCCGTTACCGCAGCTCCAAGGATCGCAAGAACTATGCGGGGACCAGTCCGATCACCCGGCAATCCGGGAAGATGCGCATCGTCGCGGCCCGCTACATTCACAACAATCGGCTCGTCGACGCCCTCCAGGGACAGGCCTCCTGCGCGATTCTGCACGACCCCGACGTCCGCGGCTACTACGACCAGCTCCGCGCCCGCGGCACCAAGCACAACGCCGCTCTCCGCCAGGTCGCGAACCGGCTCGTCGGTGTCCTCCACGGCTGCCTCAACGCCCGAACCCGATACGACCGAAACACGGCATGGGCCCATCGACACACCGCCGCTGCTTGATGCGATGAAGGGGCGGGGCCTCCGCTCCTCGTGACGTTCCCGGCGGATGCTGGGGGTGTTCACTTTCCACGAATCATGGGAGGCCCCTATGAACGAGTATGACGGCAAGCAGTTCGTCGGGATCGATCTGCATCGGCAGCGGTCGGTGATCGTGCGCCAATCGGAGTCCGGTGAGCAGCTCTCAGCGGTACGGATCGTCAACGACCCGGTCGCGTTGGGACTGCAGCTCGAGGACGCCGGCTCCGACCCCGAGGTGGTGCTCGAAGCAACGTATGGATGGTACTGGGCGGTCGATGTGCTGCAAGCCCACGGAGCGCAGGTACATCTGGCGCACCCATTGGGAGTCAAAGGGTTTCGGTACAGAAGGGTGAAAAACGACGTGCGCGACGCCGGCGATCTGGCTGATCTGCTGCGGATGGGTCGACTGCCCGAGGCCTGGATCGCACCACCGGCGACACGCGAGCTGCGGGAGTTGGTGCGCTATCGGGCCAAGCTGGTCGCGATCCGATCCGGGCTCAAAGCCCAGGTCCATGCCGTACTGGCCAAAGCCGGGGTGTTGATTGCGGTATCGGACCTGTTCGGAGTCGGTGGGCGCAAGCGACTCGCGAAGGTGCCGCTAGCCACCGCCTACGCCGAACGGGTCCGCTCACTGCTGGAACTGATCGATACCCTCGATGGCCACGAGGCACGTTTCGCCGCGTTGATCGCCAAACGGCTCGACGCTGACCGCGGCTATCAAGCCATCCAGCAGGTACCCGGTATCGGAGTGACGCTGGCGGCGGTTTTTGTCGCCGAGATTGGTGACGCCGGCCGCTTCACCGGTCCAGCCCAACTGTGCTCTTGGGCCGGACTGACCCCGCGCCACCGCGAATCCGACACCGTCGTACACCGCGGGCATATCACCAAACAGGGCTCCAAACTGGTTCGTTGGGCAGCGATCGAGGCGGTGCAGCGCCACCCGACGACGGCCAAGATCGCGGCCGACAAAGACCGCATCGAAGCTCGCCGCGGCAAAAACATCGCCAAGGTTGCCGCGGCACGCAAACTACTCACGCTGGTCTACTACGGGCTGCGCGACGGCCACATCCGCGCGCTCGACCGTGCCAGCGCAGCGTGAGCACTCCGGACGCAACCCGTGCGCGGCCGCTTTTTTGTCTGACCCCCCAACGGCGTGGTCGCCCGCTTGATTGACCCCACGTGTTGCTACCGCACCGCTCCATGCCCACCACAGCTGGGCGAAGGGATGACCGGCAGCCGGAACAGTCCGGCCCTGCCCCAAAGTATCTGCACCATCACGGTTTGGAGAAGGCCCACAACCACACATCCGCCCGGCTGATCTTCCCGACGTCCGTCGAAAGCATGCATCGGCCCGGTCCGGGGTCAAGACCGTTCGTCCTCGCTACGCTGCGGGCGCTCCGTCTTGACCCCGGCCCTTACCCGATGCCGCCTACACGGAGGCCGAAAGCCAGCACAATCCCAGGTCGCCAACGTCTTGACAGAACCCCACCCCTTCAGGGATGACAATCAACTTCCAGGGATGTCTTGGCTCAAATCAGTGCGCACTGTCACAGCGGGTGTTGATGAGGGGTTGCGGAGGTCTTGAGGTCACGGGTCGGAGGCGGTGCGGAGTTGGTTGTCGACCCCGATGTCCACGACGCGGTAGGCAGCCGGGTAGCATGAACTAATTTTTTGATGCCCCAACGTGTTTGAGCTTCGATACATTGCCGGTAGTGACCGGCCCCGGTAACCAAGCTAGTTATGTGTCGGTGGCGGTTGGGGTTGGAAGGGTTCATACCACCACCAGTCGGCGCGCTCGCCGGTAGGTCCCGGGCAGGGCGCCACCGCGGGCGGGGGTTGGGTTGGTGGGCGCGCCAGCGATCCCGGGCTCAGTAATCGGCCGGCGTTGTCGGTGACCATGAGCGCGCTTGGGGCTCCGGTGATGGTGAGGACGCCACGATGGTGCAACCGGTGATGATAAGGGCATAGCAGCACCAGGTTGGCCAACTCCGTGGGGCCGCCGTCTTCCCAGTGCCGGAGGTGGTGGGCGTGCAGACCGCGGGTGGCACCACAGCCGGGAACCGCGCACGTGGGCTGGCGGTGCTCCAGCGCGCGGCGAAGCCGCCGGTTGATGAGGCGGGTCGCCCGGCCAGCACCAATGACCTCGCCGTGACGTTCGAACCAGACTTCACACGTGGCATCACACGTCAGGTATCGGCGTTCGGCCTCGGTGAGCAGCGGACCCAGATGCAGGGCTGCAGCGCGCTGCTCAACGTCGACGTGCACCACCACGGTGGTGTGCTGCCCGTGTGGCCGGCGGGCCGCCTCGGCGTCCCATCCAGCCTCGACCAGGCGCATAAACGCCTCGGCGGTGGTAGGCAACGGGGGCCGCTGATCTGAAGCGCCCTCGCCATTGCCGTGCTCGTGCTTCCACTCGGCGATCAGCGCATCACGATGAGACTGCAAGGCGGCGTCGAACTTCGCGGCGTCATGGTGGGGAAGTGTGATCCGGTAGCAGCTGCCCTGCTCGTTGGTGGTCGTGGTGATCGAGCGCTCGGGCTCGGGCGAAGGTTCGGGTTCGGGTCGCGGTTCCAGCTTGACCGCGGTGCGCAGCTGATTGACCGTGGCGACCCGCGCCAACTGCGCGTAATGCTCATCGGATCCCTCACCCGCCCGCGCCGCGATAACGCCGACCTGATCCAGCGACAGTCGGCCCTCTCGCATGCCTTGGGCGCAGCGTGGGAACTCCGTTAGCCGGCTCGCGATGGTGCTGATCGTGTGAGCGTTTGCCGGCGAGCAGCCGGTCTTCCAGGCCACCAACGCCGGCACCGACCGCGCGCCGGTGGCACCGCACAATTGGTCGCGATCGATCTCGGCGACGATCTCCACGATGCGCCCATCAATCGCGTTGCGCTGACCGGTCAACTCCGCCAGCTCCTCAAACAGCACCTCAAGACGCTCGCTAGGACTCACCACCACGGCGCCAGCAGATGCAGTCGAAGACATGACGTCATCATCGCAGCCACCTCTGACAAATCCGGGCCGCCCGATCCCCCCTGAATTTAGTGCGCACATCCCCCAGCCCCAAGCCGGAAAGCAACAGGTCAACCCGCTGCGACTACCGCGAATCCCGATTCGTGAGTTAAGACATCCCTGGAAGTTGATTGTCATCCCTGAAGGGGTGGGGTTCTGTCAAGACGTTGGCGACCTGGGATTGTGCTGGCTTTCGGCCTCCGTGTAGGCGGCATCGGGTAAGGGCCGGGGTCAAGACGGAGCGCCCGCAGCGTAGCGAGGACGAACGGTCTTGACCCCGGACCGGGCCGATGCATGCTTTCGACGGACGTCGGGAAGATCAGCCGGGCGGATGTGTGGTTGTGGGCCTTCTCCAAACCGTGATGGTGCAGATACTTTGGGGCAGGGCCGGACTGTTCCGGCTGCCGGTCATCCCTTCGCCCAGCTGTGGTGGGCATGGAGCGGTGCGGTAGCAACACGTGGGGTCAATCAAGCGGGCGACCACGCCGTTGGGGGGTCAGACAAAAAAGCGGCCGCGCACGGGTTGCGTCCGGAGTGCTCACGCTGCGCTGGCACGGTCGAGCGCGCGGATGTGGCCGTCGCGCAGCCCGTAGTAGACCAGCGTGAGTAGTTTGCGTGCCGCGGCAACCTTGGCGATGTTTTTGCCGCGGCGAGCTTCGATGCGGTCTTTGTCGGCCGCGATCTTGGCCGTCGTCGGGTGGCGCTGCACCGCCTCGATCGCTGCCCAACGAACCAGTTTGGAGCCCTGTTTGGTGATATGCCCGCGGTGTACGACGGTGTCGGATTCGCGGTGGCGCGGGGTCAGTCCGGCCCAAGAGCACAGTTGGGCTGGACCGGTGAAGCGGCCGGCGTCACCAATCTCGGCGACAAAAACCGCCGCCAGCGTCACTCCGATACCGGGTACCTGCTGGATGGCTTGATAGCCGCGGTCAGCGTCGAGCCGTTTGGCGATCAACGCGGCGAAACGTGCCTCGTGGCCATCGAGGGTATCGATCAGTTCCAGCAGTGAGCGGACCCGTTCGGCGTAGGCGGTGGCTAGCGGCACCTTCGCGAGTCGCTTGCGCCCACCGACTCCGAACAGGTCCGATACCGCAATCAACACCCCGGCTTTGGCCAGTACGGCATGGACCTGGGCTTTGAGCCCGGATCGGATCGCGACCAGCTTGGCCCGATAGCGCACCAACTCCCGCAGCTCGCGTGTCGCCGGTGGTGCGATCCAGGCCTCGGGCAGTCGACCCATCCGCAGCAGATCAGCCAGATCGCCGGCGTCGCGCACGTCGTTTTTCACCCTTCTGTACCGAAACCCTTTGACTCCCAATGGGTGCGCCAGATGTACCTGCGCTCCGTGGGCTTGCATCCCTGAAGGGGTGGGGTTCTGTCAAGACGTTGGCGACCTGGGATTGTGCTGGCTTTCGGCCTCCGTGTAGGCGGCATCGGGTAAGGGCCGGGGTCAAGACGGAGCGCCCGCAGCGTAGCGAGGACGAACGGTCTTGACCCCGGACCGGGCCGATGCATGCTTTCGACGGACGTCGGGAAGATCAGCCGGGCGGATGTGTGGTTGTGGGCCTTCTCCAAACCGTGATGGTGCAGATACTTTGGGGCAGGGCCGGACTGTTCCGGCTGCCGGTCATCCCTTCGCCCAGCTGTGGTGGGCATGGAGCGGTGCGGTAGCAACACGTGGGGTCAATCAAGCGGGCGACCACGCCGTTGGGGGGTCAGACAAAAAAGCGGCCGCGCACGGGTTGCGTCCGGAGTGCTCACGCTGCGCTGGCACGGTCGAGCGCGCGGATGTGGCCGTCGCGCAGCCCGTAGTAGACCAGCGTGAGTAGTTTGCGTGCCGCGGCAACCTTGGCGATGTTTTTGCCGCGGCGAGCTTCGATGCGGTCTTTGTCGGCCGCGATCTTGGCCGTCGTCGGGTGGCGCTGCACCGCCTCGATCGCTGCCCAACGAACCAGTTTGGAGCCCTGTTTGGTGATATGCCCGCGGTGTACGACGGTGTCGGATTCGCGGTGGCGCGGGGTCAGTCCGGCCCAAGAGCACAGTTGGGCTGGACCGGTGAAGCGGCCGGCGTCACCAATCTCGGCGACAAAAACCGCCGCCAGCGTCACTCCGATACCGGGTACCTGCTGGATGGCTTGATAGCCGCGGTCAGCGTCGAGCCGTTTGGCGATCAACGCGGCGAAACGTGCCTCGTGGCCATCGAGGGTATCGATCAGTTCCAGCAGTGAGCGGACCCGTTCGGCGTAGGCGGTGGCTAGCGGCACCTTCGCGAGTCGCTTGCGCCCACCGACTCCGAACAGGTCCGATACCGCAATCAACACCCCGGCTTTGGCCAGTACGGCATGGACCTGGGCTTTGAGCCCGGATCGGATCGCGACCAGCTTGGCCCGATAGCGCACCAACTCCCGCAGCTCGCGTGTCGCCGGTGGTGCGATCCAGGCCTCGGGCAGTCGACCCATCCGCAGCAGATCAGCCAGATCGCCGGCGTCGCGCACGTCGTTTTTCACCCTTCTGTACCGAAACCCTTTGACTCCCAATGGGTGCGCCAGATGTACCTGCGCTCCGTGGGCTTGCAGCACATCGACCGCCCAGTACCATCCATACGTTGCTTCGAGCACCACCTCGGGGTCGGAGCCGGCGTCCTCGAGCTGCAGTCCCAACGCGACCGGGTCGTTGACGATCCGTACCGCTGAGAGCTGCTCACCGGACTCCGATTGGCGCACGATCACCGACCGCTGCCGATGCAGATCGATCCCGACGAACTGCTTGCCGTCATACTCGTTCATAGGGGCCTCCCATGATTCGTGGAAAGTGAACACCCCCAGCATCCGCCGGGAACGTCACGAGGAGCGGAGGCCCCGCCCCTTCATCGCATCAAGCAGCGGCGGTGTGTCGATGGGCCCATGCCGTGTTTCGGTCGTATCGGGTTCGGGCGTTGAGGCAGCCGTGGAGGACACCGACGAGCCGGTTCGCGACCTGGCGGAGAGCGGCGTTGTGCTTGGTGCCGCGGGCGCGGAGCTGGTCGTAGTAGCCGCGGACGTCGGGGTCGTGCAGAATCGCGCAGGAGGCCTGTCCCTGGAGGGCGTCGACGAGCCGATTGTTGTGAATGTAGCGGGCCGCGACGATGCGCATCTTCCCGGATTGCCGGGTGATCGGACTGGTCCCCGCATAGTTCTTGCGATCCTTGGAGCTGCGGTAACGGCCCGGGGCATCCCCGAATTCTGCGAGCACCCGGGCACCGAGGATCGGGCCGAGGCCGGGTTGGCTGAGGATGATTTCAGCGTCCGGGTGCTGGCCAAAATGGGCCTTCACCTCCGTCTCGAGGTGCGTGATCTCCTCGACGAGCACGATCAGTACCGCTACCGATGAACGCACGGACGCGGCATACGCCCGGGTCACCACCGGGGGTTGCCCGAGGTGTTCCCCGCGCAGGATCTGCTGAATCTGCGCGGCTTTAGCGTCCTTGTTCCGGTACCCCTTGAGCATCGGAAGGATCTGCCGCGCAGTGAGTTTCGCCGCCAACTCTGGGGTAGGAGCCTTACCCAGCAGCACCAGCAAGGGGCGGCTGGTCAATGACAGGTCGACCGTGTCACAGACCGCCAGGATCGCGGGGAAGTACTCCCGCAGTGCGGCCCGCAGCCGCAGCATGTGCCGGGTCCGCTCCCAGATCATCGTCTGATGCGCGCGGGCCACGACCTTCACCGCCTCGGCGATCTCGGAGTCACCGCCTGCCTCACGCAGCTGATGGCGGCGGGTGCGGACCATGTCCGCGAGCCCATGCGCATCACCCTTGTCGCTCTTGGCGCCCGAGCTCGACAGGATCTCCCGATGCCGATGCGCCTGCTTCGGGTCCACGCTGAACACCCGGTAGCCCGCGGCGATCAACGCGTTCACCCACGGTCCGCGGTCAGTTTCAGTGCATACCAACACATCTGCGGCCTGTCTGTCCTCGGAGAGGAACCGGCCGACGAGCTCACCGAACTCGGTGATGCCGGCCATCCCCTCGGGCAGTCGGGCCCGTCGTAGCACCCGGCCCTGCTCGTCCTGGACCTCCACATCGTGGTGATCTTCTGCCCAATCATCTCCGATGAACAACATCCCCAGCACCTCCTTGGCCTCGACAATGGGTCTCTGTCGTCCCGGCAGCCGAGCCGAGGAGGAGTACCCGCGGACTAATGGACCAGTGCTCACACCCCACCAACGAGCAGGGCCGGCACGACATCCCAACAGCGATCGACCTCCTGGCACACCACCGGGGGCACGGTCTTGGCTCAGGGCTCCGAACTCACCCGGTCAGGAGGAGTGCTCACCCGGTAGCGGCTACCAGCGACCAAGTCTGCCGAATGCTTGCCTCGGCTGGCCTGGCACTTCCCATTAGTCAGGAGAAACGAATCCAGGCAGTGCTTCTCGGCATGACAGAGGCACAACGGCATGAATTGCTCTTGGGCGCCAACCTTTTCCATGTCCGCGAAACGCTCGGCCGCCTGCTGGGGCGACGGGGACGTCGCCTACACCACCACACAGCGCCCAGCATCGGGGTATGGCAGGTCATCTCGAGATGACCTCAGTCAGATCGCCCAATGCGTTCAGGTTGTGACCGTCGATGAATTCGTCGATGTACGGCAGCGCTGCGGCCATACCGCGGGCCAGGGGGGCGTAACCAGGCGACGCCTTGAGTGGGTTGACCCACACTACCTTGTGAGCCACGCGCGACAGCCGCGCCATTTGATCGGCGATTACGGTCGGGTCGCCCCGCTCCCAGCCATCAGAGAGGATGACTACCACGGCGCCACGAGACATGCCTTGCATCCCCCACTCATCGTTGTAGTCGCGCAAAGTGTCCCCAAGACGAGTGCCCCCAGACCAGTCGGGCACCACCGCGCCCGCGCTACGCAGCGCTTGATCGGGATCGCGGGATAACAGCTCCCGCGTCAGCCGGGTCAGGCGTGTTCCCATGGTGAAGGCCTCCACGCGGCGGCGGCCAGCCACCGCCGCGTGCATGAACCGCATTAGCGCCCGGGAGTAGGGGTCCATCGAGCCGCTGACATCACATAACAAAACAAGCTTGCGGTGTTGCAGGGTCGGCGCATACCAGGCTCGGCGGATGGGCTCTCCACCGGTGCGCAACGCACCGCGCACAGTGGCGCGGATGTCAGGCTGCCGGTGCCGCCGCCACTTGGCGGGCCGCCGCCGTCTGCTGCGTCGCATCGGCGCTGTCGCGTGAAGATCGGCCATCAACCGCTGCGCATCGGCAAAGTCTGCTGCGGTGTATTCGCCAAAGTCCTTGCTGCGCAGAACCTCTGCGCGGCTATAGCGAACGAGCGTCGTGGGTGCTCGGCTCGGGGGCTCAGCGTCGTCCTTGGTCTCCGGCTCTAGGTAGTCGTCGACGCCGAACCTCTCCTCTGCGGCTATCGCGGCGAGACGGGCATCCGGCGGTTGGTGGAGCCAGACCGAACGAAATACGCGATCGAAGGTATCGATGTCCTCCGGCCGCTTGACCAGAACAGCACGCCCCGCCCAGTACACGCTGTCACGGTCGGCCGGGTCAAGCTCGCTCAGCGCCGACACGAACAGCGCGACCGAACCGGTGGGAACGGCCATGTCCTCGGCGCGTAGGCGGCGTGCGAAGATCACCGCAAGCCGGTCCGCGCTGTCAGACATCGTCGTCGGCCACCGGCACCAAGGTGTCCAGCCCTGCCGCCCTTGCCTTCTCGATGTCTTCGCGATACTTCAGCACCCAGCCGAGGGTGTGCTCGATGTCAATGTCGGCCAATTCCGGCTCGCCCAGTTCAGCCAGTGCTCGAGCCCAATCGATCGTTTCGGCCACTCCTGGGGGCTTATAGAGGTCGAGTCCCCGCAACGCCTCGACGGCGGCCGCGACCCGACGTGCCAGCCGTTCGCTTGCCTCGGGCACGCGCAGCCGCACGATGGCCACCTCTCTGTCGATGCTGGGATGGTCGACCCAGTGATAGAGGCAGCGCCGTTTGAGGGCGTCGTGCAGGTCGCGGGTGCGATTGGAGGTCAAGACCACTAGCGGCGGCACCTCGGCCACGAACGTTCCGAGCTCCGGTACCGTCACCGCGAAATCAGACAAGATCTCTAGAAGGAACGCCTCAAACTCGTCATCGGCACGGTCGATTTCGTCGATGAGTAGCACCGGCGGGGGGCCATCGCGGTTGTCGAGGGCTTGCAGGAGTGGTCGCCGAACGAGGAATCGCTCCGAGAAGAGCTCATCTTCAGCAGCCGTCACAGCCTCTGCGCCACCGGTTTCCGCGGCCTTCAGGTGCAGCAACTGGCGGGCGTAATCCCATTCATAGACCGCCTGCGACACGTCGATGCCTTCGTAGCATTGCAGGCGCAGCAGCTTGGCGCCGGACAAGCGCGCCAAGGTTTTGGCAACCTCGGTTTTGCCCGCCCCGGCCTCTCCCTCAAGCAGCAACGGGCGCCGTAGCCGCACGGCGAGATGAATGGCGGTGGCCAGACCCTCGTCGGCGAGGTAGCTGAAGCGGGCGAGGTCTGCTTTAAGCTGGTGGACCGCGTCGGTCGTCACGGGTGCTCCCCTCCTCCTGACAGGCTCCGAAGGAGCCGCCGCGCGCGACCTCATTCCACGCGAGCGCGCGCACATACTGCTGACTCTACGAAGCGACGAGGGCCCGTCGCGCTGTCTTATCCAAAACATCGTCTCGAACGCGAGCGCCGCCCGTCCATGTGTAGCGATAGCGGGATAAGAAACCCGACCAATCCGCCGTTGTAACGGCCATCGCGGGCTGATGCCTCTGCTCTGCCGAGCTCAACTCCCCCAGTCCGCGACTGTCAACGATCAGCGCGAAGTAACTTTCAAGCATTAGCCGGAAACACTGTCAGGCAGATTCCTCGAAGAAAGACTGCTTAGGCGAGCGGCAAAGCCGCCTCGCTTTCGTGCGGAGCTGACCAGATGAACCTCTCGCCGTCCAGCTGGCGCTCGGCGAACTGGCTATATGCCCGCGGGACTTCAGTCCCTATTCAGACGCTATCTCCTCGTGTGAGATTGGGAGACATCAGCCTTCACGCGACGAGAGGGGTGTTGAATGCCAGCGGCGGGCCGAGTTGGGCAGCTAGGAGCGGTCATCGCAGGAATTGGTGCTCTAGTCCGGACCGCCAACGAGTACGGGCCCGAAGTTCGTGAAGCTATTCGGCGGACGTCGCCTGATCATGCCGCGATGGCGGCATTTCGTGCCGACCTCGGAACCTTTCGCAGGGCATCGGCGGCCCGACGGGCTTCGAGCGTTGAGCGCAAGTAGATCACTGGACGCGGTCGCTCCAGTGGATTGGGGATGAATTATGGCCGGCGTCTTCGACGCGATAACGATCAGATCCGGACTTGGTGGGCTGACGGCAGCCGCCTTGTACTCACGGGCCGGTCACCGAGTGCTGGTCCTGGAGCGCAATTCCGAGATTGGCGGTGCTGCAACGACATACCAGCACGGCTCATTGAGAATCGAAGGATCCTTGCATGAGACTGCGCAGTTGTCCACGTCTGGCGACCCCAAGGCGCGCATCCTGCACGCGCTCGGCATCGACGACGAATTGCAGTTCGTGTCCGCCGGCCCACTCTATGAGGTTCGCGGCCGGCACTTCGATCCCCCGTTTCTGTTGCCCACGGGAGACGATGCCGCGCAGGCGGCACTGGCCGATCGATTTCCCCGGCACCGCAATGCCTTTCGGCGTTTCTTTCAGCGCCTCGGGGCCGTCCGGTCGGCGATGGGCGTTGTCGGCGAGGAGCACGACAGCTTGTGGTGGTTCCTGCATGCGCCGGCGTTGCCGCTGACGCTTTGGCCGCTGCTTCGCGACATGCGCAGCAGCCTCTCGGAGGTCTTCGCCGACCTGTTCGGCGATGACGAATTGCCCAAGATGGCGCTGGCCGCCAATCTCGGCTACTACGGCGATGACCCGGACCGGTTGTGGTGAGTTTACTACGCCCTAGGGACCCTTGGTCGCTAGGGACCCTTGGTCGCTAGGACTTTGAGGGTTGTCTTGAGTTTTCGCGCCGCTTTGGTTGGGATGCGAGCGTTGTCGATGCATTCGGCTATGCGAGTTTCGATGGTACGCAATGCGTTTCACAGTACTGGTGGCGCGGGTGGGCCTTTGAGGATGGCCTTGGTCTTTAGCCTGCCTTTGGCAAGATGCGAGCGTTGTCGATGCGTTCGTTGATGTGAGTTTCAATGGTGCGCAATGCGTTTCGCAATGGTGGCGGCGCGGGTGGTTGGTTTGCTGCCATGAGGGGGCAAAGCAGGCGGTTGTACAGTTTGGTGTAGAAGATCGCAAACCGCAGCCCGTCGCCGGTGAGCCGATACAGGTTGCGGCCCGGGATGCGGGTGATCAGGCCGTTGACCCGTAAACGGGCCAGGTCGTAGCTGGCCTGGTTGATGGTGTAGGCGGTGCCGTCGAGCAGCCCGGTCATCAAGGCACGCAGGCTCTTGTTGGTGATGCCGGTGACGGCGAGCATCGTCGTACACAGCGCGCCGGCCAGGGCTTGGACCCGAAGATCGCCGAACCTTAAGGCCGGGGTCTTCCTGCCATCCTCGGTGAGGGTGGGCCGCGCGATCCGCGCAAAGGCTGGACTCGCAAGGACGCAGCCCTGGCCGACACGTTCAGTATCAAGCAGCCGGCGATTAACCGCACGCCCGCGGGCGGCCAGTTCGTCGAGATGGACCAGGCGACGGTGACAGCGCAGGTCGTCGGGTGAGTTGACGACGGTTTCGATCCGCAGCGCCCGCCCGTCCTTCAAATATTGTTTGATGCGGGAGCTCTTGTAGAACGCGTTGACGGTCACGTCGGTACCGCGGGTGACGACCCTTGTTCTGGGCATGCAGTCGAGTTTGACGGGCCTGCCCAGGTGTCGGGGCCCGTGGAAGAGCAGCTCGACACTGTCGGGGCGGCCGATGTCGAGATTGTCGGCCACCAGGGCTTCGAAGAACCCGCGGGCGTGGCGTGGGGCGTCGAATACCAAGGTGCGTGAGATCTCGACCTGACGCATCGACAGTTCCCACCAGTAGCCAGCGGTGCGATCGGCTTCGGTTAGCGGCAGCGGCAGCCGGCTCATCCAGCGCTCGAAGAACACCTCGATACGGCCCGGACCCAGCCGGTCACAGATCGCCTGCAGCGCGGCGGGATCGGCACAGGAGGCAAACCCGTTGGACAGCTCGGTGAACCCGATACCGGCCTGGGCGGCCTGGCGTTTGGCGTACTCGTGGCCGTTGATCCACACCTTGATGGGGTACGGGAAGTACGTGCAGATCTTGATGAACGCTGGCCCGAAATCGATGTCCCAGACGTAGAAATAAAAGCACGTCACGCGCCGGTCGGCCTTGTCAAACGAAAACCACGGGACACCATTGTCGCCTTTGTGTTTTGCCGACACGAACACGTTCTGGAACTCTTGGGCAATTCCGATCGCGGCCACCCCGCAGTGGCCAGTGCGTGCCTGCCCAGCCAAATAGGGGCGCATCATGTCGATCTTGCGGTCATCCCTACCGAACCTCACCACCGGGATAGTGTTGTCGACAGCAAAACGATCCACCGCCTTGCGAAACGCGGTGCCCATCTTCTCGATAATCGCCGGCGAGGGGATCGGACAACCGAGATGCGCGGTCATAAACGACACCACCTGGCCGCCCACCTGCAGGTTCGGCACATAACCGTTGAGATAAATCCGATCCATGCACTCCAAATCGAGGACAACGTGCCCATCGAGCACATCGTTGATCGTCACTTCCGCAGCCATGACCATCAGCGTGCTCAGGCAAACCGATCTTGACCAGGGCCAGGTGGTGACAGTGCCGGGGCGTGAGGGCAGGCTCGGACCGCGTATCAACCAGCAGCCAACCGCAACGAACCCGCACAACCGGGCCACCCGCCTGGGCGGTCCGAGGCTGGCCTCACTGGGAAACCTCTGAATAATTCGTTCAACGCTGGTGGTGTCTGACGGCTGCGCGCCGTGTGGCGTGTGATGATGTTGTGGTGCAAGGGATTACGCGGTCGGATCGGGAGTTGTTGGACGCGCAGGCGCTGGTCGGGGAGCTGGTGCCGCCGGGCAGCGTGTTCGCGTTCCTGGCTGAGCACCGCCATGAGCTGTTTCCTGATTCGTTCATCGCTGACCTGTTCTGCTCGTCGAGGGGGCGGCCGTCGCTGCCGGCGGATCTGGTCGGGTCGGTGCTGGTGCTCAAGGAGCTCTTCGATCTGTCCGACCCGCAGACCGCGGACGCGCTGCGCTTCGACATCCGGTGGAAGGTGGCGTGCGGGCGGTCGCTGACGCAGATCTCGTTCGATCCGTCCACGCTGGTGTACTGGCGCAAACGGATCGCCGCCTCCGATCGTCCGGACCGGGTGTTTGACGCGGTCGCGCAGGTCATCGCCGAGACCGGGATTCTGCGCGGGCGCCGGAAACGCTGCGTGGATTCGACGGTGTTCGACGACGCGGTGGCCACCCAGGACACGGTGACCCAGCTGGTGGCGGCGATGCGCAAGGTGGCGCGGCTGGTTCCCGGCGCGCAATCGGTGATCGAGCGGGTCGCCGGGCGTGACTACTCGATACCGGGAAAGCCGGACATCGACTGGGACGACGCGGAGGCCAAGGCGGCGCTGGTGTCGGACCTGGTCAACGACGCGGTGGCGGTGCTGGCCGAACTCACCCGCCCCGACGCGCCCGAGCGCGAGGACAAGGCCGCGGACGCGTTGGGGTTGTTGGCGCTGGTCGCGGGGCAGGACGTGGAACCCGCCGACGGCTCCGATGGCACCGACGGGGGCTGGCGCATCGCGCGGCAGGTGGCGCCGGATCGGGTGATCTCCACCGTGGACACCGAGGCCCGACACACCCGCAAGTCGAAGTCCGCGCGGCGCGACGGTTTCCGCGGGCATATCAGCACCGAGCCGGAAACCGGGCTGATCACCGACGCCGAGCTGACCAAAGCGGCCGGCGAGGACAGCAGCGACCCGGTGGTCGGGCAGGCGATGATCGCGCGTGACCGCTTCCACCGCCCCGAAACCCAGACCGCGCACCCGGAAACCGGCGGCGACGCCGTGCCCGCCGACGAACCGCAGGCCGATCAGCCCGGCGGCGGTGAAGCGGTCGCCACCAGTGATGGCGGTGAGATCACCACCGGCCGAACCGATTCCGCGGAGGCGACCGCCGCGGCTGGCGAGAAGGGCGTGGACCTGCGGGTGTACGGCGACTCGGCCTACGGCACCGGAGCCGCCCGCGCCGCCTATCGCGACGCCGGTCACCAGACGGTGATCAAACCCAAGCCGCTGCGCCCGGCCGTGCCCGGCGGGTTCACCCTCGACGATTTCACCATCGACGAACCAGCCGGCACGGTCACCTGCCCGGCCGGGCACACCCGGCCGATGAGCCCGAAACGGACGGTGACCTTCGGCAGGCTGTGCGCGCACTGCCCACTGCGGCGGCGCTGCACCACCGCCGCCGACGGCCGATCGATGAGCATCCACAAACACGAGCAGCTGCTGCGCGCCGCCCGCGCCCAGGCCCGTACCCCCGAATTCAAGCAGGACTACCCGACCCGATCGAGCGTGGAACGCATCATCGCCTGGATCGCCACCCATCGGGGCCGACGCGTGAAGCTGCGCTACCTCGGCGTCGCCAAAAACCATGCCTGGCTGCGCAACCGGGCCGCCGCGATCAACCTGCGCACCCTCGTCAACGCCGACCTCACCCGCCACCACGGAGCCTGGGCACTGACTTGACCGCCGGGGCCGTAGCGGGCTCTTGATCGGGACCCCGCCCTTGCCCAAACTGGTATCGGCGGGAAGAACGACCACGTTGTCGACCAATCAGGTCTGACCTACTGCCGAAAAACGGCCTTGTCGACGTTCTTCCCGCCCCTACGGCATTCATTGTTCAGAGGCGTCCTAGGACAGGGCGGGTACCTCTCCGGTGGTGGGGCCTACATCAAAGGCGGCTCGGCCAGCCTGACCCGCAGGCTGGCCGACCTGGTCTGTGATGAGGGCGGACAAGTGCTCACCGGGCGCACGGTTACTGAGATTCTCCTCGATGACCAGGGGCGGGCTGCGGGTGTAGCGCACACCGGTCCCGACGGCGCCGACCGGCGGGTGGACCGTGCACCAGTGCTGTTCGGCAACGCCGCCCCCAGTGTGCTCGCCGACGCCCTTCCACCAGAACGCCGTTCGGCGTTTGCGAGCCAGTTCACCGGGCGAGAGCTGTCGACATCGCTGTTCTCGGTTGCAGTCGGTCTCGACCGGCCGCCCCGCGAGTTCGGTCTAACTCACTATTCAACGGTGCTGTTCCCCGACTGGTTTGAGCGGCTGACCGATTACTCGGGGTTCGCTGATCTGCTCGCCGGCATGCCCGGGACCCGAATGCCGGGGCTGATCGTGGTGAACTACGACACCATCGACAGCGGCCTCAACCCTGCGGATGTTCACCTGGTCTCCATCACCGGAATGGATCGGCTGACCAACTGGAAGGAACTCGACGAGTCTTCCTACGGGGCCAAACGGCAGGCGTGGCTGCAGGCCCTCATCGGCCAGGTCGACCGGTTCTTTCCCGGATTCGCTTCCGCAGTCGTGCACCAGGAGATGGCCACCGCCGCCACCATGGCGCACTATCTGAACACGCCCGACGGGGCGGTGTACGGCTTCGCCCAAGTTCCCCCGCACGGCATCCCAACGGCGGGCACCCCGAGGGGAATCCAGACAACTGTTCCGGGCTTATGGCTGGCCTCGACGTTCGGCGGTTTCGGTGGCTTCAGCGGGGCCATGCTCTCCGGCATGCTGGCCGCGCGGGCAGCACTCCAGTCGCACATCCACTCTCATGCGGCACAGTGATCGCCAGCGAACGGATGGCCGGGGGGTCGCTCAGCATTCCCGGTCGAATCCTGGCCATGGCGACCAGTTCGTCACTGCATCTACTGCTTCGCCGCGGCAACGCCGGTGCGTCGACACGGCAGGTGCTCGAGGCGCTCGGCTGGCTGATCGGGCAGACGGCCGGCGATGTCGGGATTGCGCATTCGAACCTGGGCGGGGTTCGGGTCGACGTCCTCTCACCCCTTATCGCGGACCCGATGGCCACCATCGTCTACCTGCACGGCGGCGCGTACGTGTCCGGATCGCCCCGGTCGTATCGCCGACTGGTGTCGCACTTAGCCTGAATCCGTGGATGGGCCCGGTGATCTGATCGGCGTGTGAACAGCGAAAATGCCTTCTGAACTGGGACAATACGAGTGCTGATGTCGTGTTGTCCTGAATTCAAGAAGGCATTTCCGGTGCAATCATCGTATATGTTCACGGTCGGGTCGGCGGTGTTCGACGAGCGGAATCTGGTGTCGGCGGCGGGTTTGGTGCCGGTGCTGGAATTGGCTGAGCAGACCGGTCTTTCGGAATTGATCGGCGAGCATGTGGATCTGCCGTCGACTCGGGTCAAATCCGGGGCGGTCAATCCGGCCGGCAAGCTGACCACGATCATCGCGGGCATGATGTGCGGCGCGGACAGCATCGATGATGCCAACGTGCTGCGCGCCGGCGGCACGCCGCGGGTGTTCGACGAGGTGTACGCCCCCTCGACGTTGGGGATCTTCTTGCGCGAGTTCACCTTCGGACACGCCAACCAGCTCGCCGCGGTGGCCCGCGCGCATCTGGTGGCGCTCGCGCAGCGCACCGCGCTGCTACCCGGCAGCGAGCAGCGCGTGTTTGTGGACATCGACTCGCTGCTGCGCCCGGTCTACGGGCACCACAAGCAGGGCGCCTCGTTCGGGCACGCCAAGATCGCCAGCCGCGCGCTGCTGCGACTGGGCCTGTCGCCGCAGATCACCACGCTCTCCACGGCAACCGCGCCGCCGGTGATCGCCGAGGCGCAGCTACGCAGCGGCAAGGCCGGCTCCGGGCGCGGCGCCGCCGCCCAGATCAAACGGGCGATCACCACCGCCCGCGCGTGCGGGCCCACCGGGACGATCATGCTGCGCGGCGACTCGGCGTTCGGCACCAAGAAGGTGATCGCCACCTGCTGCGCGGACGGCGCCGAGTTCTCCTTGTCAGTGAGCCGCAACAAGCGCATCACCGCCGCCCTCGAGGGCATCGATGAGGCCGCCTACACCCCGGTGCACTACCCGGGAGCGATCGAAGACCCCGACACCGGGGCGTTGATCTCCGACGCCGAGGTCGCCGAAACCCCCTACACCCTGCGCCTGGGCCGCGGCCGCACGCTCACCGTGCGGCTGGTGGTGCGCCGGGTCAAAGACGCCCGCTACGTGTGCCACGAACGAGAAACGGAGGTCTTGATGTAGGTAGGAGAGACTTTTCCGGGAATCGGTGTTCTGCAAGAGATGAAGGTTGGCCCTTCGGAGTCGCCGGTCGGGCGGAGGCTTCAAACCACCACATGCTGCGTTGGCTGAAGACCGTCGTGGTGAGCGATGTGGAAAAGGCATCCTTGGAGGTGTCAGGTGGGGACCAGGAAGATGAGTAACCCCGAACCGCTGTTGACGTGCCGTTAGCGTACGAGTGGCACCGAAATCGTAGTCGTGTAGCGGACTGCGTGAGCAGGGCCTGGTGGGTGTCCCGATTACTGGCCAGGCGGTGTCCGGCATGGAGGCGGCATGAGTCTGGTCTGCGGCTCTTGCAGGAAACGTGGGAAGGTGCGCCACGACGCTGTGCGGCGAAACACGTTCTGTGTGGCTGGGTTTCGTCGGCGACAGGGAGCAGCCAGGCGTCAAGTCTGGTGTGAGTACCGTTGCGGGGCGCGCTGGCGGACCGGCTCGTAGTAGTGGTGATGCTCCTGTAATGGGGGTGGAGCGAAGGGGCCGGGTCGTCTGTGGCTGTGTTTGTCCGGTCAACCGGGGCCCTGTGCGGCCCGGGGAGGAGCTGTATGAGCGAGCTGAAGTCGTCAGCGAAACCGTTTGAGATCTCGAAGTGGGAGGTTTGGCAGGCATACCAGAAGGTCAGGGCGAACAAGGGTGCACCAGGGGTAGACGGTGTGGATCTGGCGGCGTTCGAGACGGATCTCGAGAGCAATCTGTACAAGATCTGGAATCGGATGTCTTCGGGGAGCTACTTTCCCCCTGCGGTGCGTGCGGTGGAGATACCGAAACCGCATGGCGGCGGCACGAGGGTGCTCGGGGTGCCTACGATCGCGGACAGGATCGCCCAAACAGTGGTAGCTGGGAGGCTGCAAGAAAAGGTCGAGCCGATCTTTCATCCAGACTCCTATGGTTATCGCCCGGGGCGGTCGCCGTTGGATGCGGTCGGAGCATGCCGGGCACGTTGTTGGAAATATGACTGGGTCATCGACTTGGATGTCCAAAAGTTTTTCGACAGCGTCTCGTGGGATTTGGTCGTCAAAGCGGTCGCCGTGCACACCGATCTGCCGTGGGTGTTGCTGTATGTGAAGCGGTGGCTCGCCGCGCCCATCCAGCTGCCCGATGGCACCGTGGCGCAACGAGATCGTGGAACCCCACAGGGATCCGCGATCTCACCCGTGTTAGCGAACCTGTTTCTGCATTATGCGTTCGATGCGTGGATGGTCCGGAACTTCCCGGACGTCCCGTTCGAACGTTTCGCGGACGACGCCGTCGTGCACTGCAACAGCCAGCGACAAGCTGAGCAGGTGCGGGCAGCGATCGAGGACAGGATGGTCGAGGTCGGGCTGCGGTTGCATCCCGACAAAACCAGGATCGTGTATTGCCAGGACGCTAATCGGCGTGATGCGGCAGAGCACACGTCGTTTACGTTTCTGGGCTACACGTTTCGCGCACGCCGAGCGCGCAACAAGAACGGGGTGGTGTTCACGTCGTTTTTGCCTGCGGTTAGCAAGGACGCCTTGAAGAAGATGGGTCAAGAGGTGCGCCGGTGGCAAGTGCACCGGCGTACCGATCTTGACTTCGCTGGTCTGGCCCGAATGATCAACCCGATCGTGCGGGGGTGGATGAACTACTACGGGGCGTTTTACCCGTCGGCGTTGTCCACTTTGCTTGCGCGCATCAACACCTACCTGATGCGTTGGGTCCGCAAGAAATACAAACGGTTACGGCCTGCCCGCAAGGCCCGAGCGAAATGGGAATACGTCACCACGACCTATCCCCGCTACTTCGCCCATTGGGCACAGGTGACCTACCCGCTGATGATCAAGACGACAGGAGCCGTGTAACAGGAGACTGTTACGCACGGTTCTATGAGAGCCCGGGGGTGCGATTCCCCCGGGCTACTCGACCCGGATGGGTTGTTTCCGGTGTGGCGCTATCACCCGTTTGTGACCAACTCCGCACTGCCGGTCGCCGAGGCCGACATCACCCACCGCCGCCACGCCATCATCGAGACCACCTTCGCCGATTTGGTCGACGGGCCCCTGGCGCATATCCCGTCCGGGCTGTTCGCCGCAAACTGCGCCTGGCTGGCCTGCGCGGTGATCGCGCATAACCTGCTGCGCGCCGCAGGCACCCTCGCCGCTGGTAACCACGCCGTGGCCCGTGGCGCCACCCTGCGCCGCGACCTGGTCAACGCACCCGCCCGCTTCGCCGCCCCGGCCCGCAAACCCGTCTTGCACCTACCCACCCACTGGCCCTGGCAAAACGGATGGAAAACCCTGTGGCACAACGTCATCAGCTACCCGACCGCACAACCCCGCGCCGGCTGACCCCCACCGACCACCCCCTGTCCACCCCGCCACCCCAGGCCCGACCCGAGGAACCTCGTAACAAGGAAAAGCTGGTACCGGCCAGCAGATCACGCATGCCCACCGCACACACACCCGGCCGCAGATCCGGGCAACCACGTCGATGAACACGCGAAAGCATGGCACGCAGATCGAGGCGCTGCAGGCGCTGCTGGTCCCCGCGCCGACGCCGCCGGTGAACTGGGCCGGGCTGCGGCAATTGGCCGTTGACGGGCGGGAGCCCGCTGAGGTCACGAGGTGAGAACCGTTTTCGAGCGTGCGACCGACCTTGACGATGCGGTCCGCCGGGCCGGAGAGCTGTCGGCCCGCACTGTGATCTTCGACGTAGAGCCGCTGGTGGCTCACTGGAATGGCACACAGAACGACCTGGACGAGGGAATTGCGCGGGTGCTCAGCGAGATCGCGAAGTTACCAACCGTCGAAGTCGTGTGCTTCTCCACCAACTCGCTCCGTCGCCCGTCCGTCGTGCCCAGCGCCGCGGGCGTGCGGGTGGTCTACATCACCTCGGCGGGCAAGCCGCTGCGAACCACCCCATACCAGCGTTTTCCCCGGCCCGGGGTGGTAATCGGCGATCAGGTCGCCACGGATGGGATCCTTGCGCGGCGGCTCGGCTACGCGTTCATCCGAGTCGACCGGCCAGCGGCGGTTCCCCCAGGGGCTCGGCTGATGGCGGCCGCATCAGGTCGGCTGGTGCAGCCCCTGTTGTTCACCCATCCGCGCGCCCAGTCCAACGATTCGGGATCGTCGTCGGATTTCGCGTGTCCACGGATGATCTTGTACGTGAGCGAATCCCCTCCTCTGATTCGACTGTGCAGACCCAGTCGCCGGCTTTGGTCATCGATGATCCCGGCGCCGTCGGGGGGCTCTACGTTCACCGGGTAGTGATTGGCATACCACCTTCGACCACCGAAATCGTCGAGGTGCGCTACCCGACGTCAGCGCGAACTCTGGGGCTCGGCTGCGGCCACATCGGCAAAACCGTCACCGTCGTCATCGAGGACACGCACGCGCATCCTGCACGGCGAGAAAGAAATCGCCGTACGACCACGACCAAACCTCAAACACCTCAATGGGTTCCACGTCACCGGCGCAGGAACAAACACAAATAACCGTCAAGCATCTCCCCACGAGAAAACGTCAACAGTGTCCTGAGGACATACAGCGATAGGGCCATGCATCGCAGGTCCAAAGTCCCTATTGCAGGGGCTCCTGGGAGGGAAACATAGTGCCCACGGATAAGGAGCGCGATGACTGCACCAGGGCAATCGACAGGCTGCTATCCCGGTCCGAGTGGCGCGCCAGCTCAGGCCGCAGCGCTGGCGGCGAAGGATGATCCGTTCTACTGGTACGCCGGCGGCACGCCGCTCGAGGGCATCGGGCCGGGGCGGTGAACACGCTCGACGCGCTCGCGTCCGGCAACCGGCTCGAGCCAATCCAGAGCCCTCGCCTGCAGGGAACCCCATCGTGGCCGGGCTCAACGGCCGCCCGACCGCTTGATACTACGAGGAAGAGATCATGGGCACATTGCGCTACGTCCGGTTTTTCGAAGAGGTCGGCATCGACGACGTACCGCTCGTCGGTGGGAAGAACGCCTCGCTGGGCGAAATGTATCAAAAGCTGTCCGACCAGGGCGTCCGCGTCCCGAACGGGTTTGCCACTACCGCCGAGGCCTATCGCTACATGCTGGACCAAGCCGACGCCTGGGGCCTGCTGCACCGGGAGCTCGACGACCTTGACCCCGTGGACGTCGCCGCGTTGGCCCGGAAAGGCAGGCGCGCCCGTGAGATCGTCTACGGCGCAGGTCTTCCCGACGATCTGGCCGCGGAGATTCTCGACGGCTACCGCAGGCTTCAGCAGGAGTACGGCGAGGATGTGAGTCTGGCCGTCCGTAGTTCGGCGACCGCTG
The DNA here is from genome assembly GCA_963788075.1 of uncultured Actinomycetota bacterium. Lineage (GTDB taxonomy): Bacteria > Actinomycetota > Actinomycetes > Mycobacteriales > Mycobacteriaceae > Mycobacterium. The sequence continues at coordinate 229,168 of CAWBFI010000001.1, forward strand.
AGGACCTGCCGACGGCCAGCTTCGCCGGCCAGCAGGAGACCTTCCTCAACATCAAGGGTTCCGAGAGTCTGCTGGACGCGTGCCGCCGCTGCTTCGCCAGCCTGTTCACCGACCGGGCGATCCACTACCGCATCGACCAGGGCTTCGACCATTTCAAGGTGGCGCTATCGATCGGCGTGATGAAGATGGTGCGCTCGGACCTCGCCTCGTCGGGCGTGATGTTCACCATCGACACCGAATCCGGCTTCAACGACGTCGTTTTCATCACGGGCGCCTACGGCCTTGGCGAGAACGTGGTCCAGGGCGCCGTCGACCCCGACGAGTTCTACGTCCACAAGCCGACTTACCTCGCCGGGCATCGCGCCGTGCTGCGCCGCCTGATCGGGGACAAGGCGGTGAAGATGGTCTTCGTCGAGGGCGGGACGAAGCAGACCACCCGAAACATCCCGGCGCCCAAGGCCGACCGTGCCCGCTTCTGTATCACCGACGAGGACGTGCTCGAGTTGGCCGGCTATGCGTGCATCATCGAGCGGCACTACGGGCGGCCGATGGACATCGAGTGGGCCAAGGACGGTCTCGACGGGCGGCTCTACATCGTGCAGGCGCGGCCCGAGACGGCGGCTTCCCAGCGCAGCCTCACGACGATCGAGACCTATGTGCTCGAGGGAAAGGGTGAGGTCCTCACCGAGGGCCGTTCGGTGGGCGAGAAGATCGCGTCGGGTGTGGCGAAGCGGATAGACAACCTCGCGCACCTACCGGACTTCCAGCCGGGCCAGGTGCTGGTCGCCGACACCACCACGCCGGACTGGGAACCCGTCATGAAGATCGCGGCCGGGATCGTCACCAACCGCGGCGGGCGCACCTGCCACGCGGCGATCATCGCGCGCGAACTGGGCATCCCGGCCGTGGTCGGCGCGGGCGACGCCACCACGAGCATCCCTTATGGCGAGGCCGTCACCGTGTCGTGCGTCGAGGGCGACACCGGCCGCGTGTACCGGGGCGAGGTCGGCTTCCACGTCGATCGCATAGAAGTGGCGGGCTTGGCGCGTCCGCGAACCGAGATCATGATCAACCTCGGAAACCCCGACCTCGCCTTCAAGACGTCGTTCCTGCCGAACGATGGTGTGGGACTGGCCAGGATGGAATTCATCGTCAGCGAATACATCAAGGTTCACCCGATGGCCCTGCTGCACCCCGAAAAGGTCGGTGACGCCGACGCTCTGCGGACGATCGAGCGGCTCACCCACGGCTACTCCGACGGGGGCGCCTTCTTCGTGGAGCGGCTGTCGGAAGGCATCGGCACAATCGCAGCCGCCTTCTGGCCCAAGCCCGTGGTGGTCCGCATGTCGGACTTCAAGACCAACGAATACGCCAGCCTCATCGGCGGAGCAGCGTTCGAACCCGACGAGAGCAACCCGATGATTGGCTTCCGCGGCGCCTCGCGCTACGCCCATCCCGCCTACGCCGAGGGCTTCGCCCTGGAGTGCCAGGCGATGAAACGCGTCCGCGAACAGATGGGCCTGACCAACGTCGTGCTGATGGTCCCATTCGTGCGCCGAGTGGCCGAGGCGGACCTGGTCCTCGAGGCGATGGCCCAACACGGTCTCCGGCGCGGCGACAACGGCCTCGAGGTGTACGCGATGTGCGAAATCCCCAACAACGTGATCCTCATCGACCAGTTCGCCAAACGCTTCGACGGCTTCTCGATCGGCTCCAACGACCTCACCCAGCTCACCCTCGGCGTCGATCGCGACAGCGAGATCGTCGCCTTCGACTACGACGAACGCGATGATGGCGTCAAGGAGATGATCCGCCTGGCCGTGGAAGGCTGTCGCCGCAACGGAATCCACTCCGGGTTGTGCGGCCAAGCACCCTCGGACTACCCCGATATGGCCGAGTTCCTGGTCCAATTGGGCATCGACTCAATAAGCCTCAACCCCGACACCGTGGTCAAGACAACCGGGCGCGTCCTGCACGTGGAGCAACAAGCCGGCGCCGATTCGGTACCAGTCGGGGGGGTCGTGACGCGGGCTCCGTAGAGCGTCTCTGGTCACACTGAAGGACATGGACCGCGGTGGGAGTGAGGCCCACGGGTGGGCTTCCCCGCTGGGTGCCCGCCACGCCGACGGCGGCACGAACTTCTCGGTGTGGTCGCGCACGGCTGCACAAGTAGATCTGCTGCTGTTCGACGATGTCGATGACGCGCGGCCTTCTCGGGTGATCCAGCTGGAGCCATTGCAAAACCGCACGTCGTATTTCTGGCATGTCCTTGTGCCTGACGTGGAGCCGGGACAACTCTATATTTGGCGCGTCCACGGCACCTTCGATCCGGCCGCGGGGTTGCGGCACGACGCGTTGGCGCTCCTGCTTGCTCCGTACGGTGTTGCGGTGGCGGTGCCGGCCAACTACGACCGGATGGCCGGCGCGCGCCCGGGCCGGGATCCGCGCACGGCGATGAAGAGTGTGGTCGCCGACCTGTCGACCTACGACTGGGAGGGCGACATGCCTTTGGGGCGGCCCTTTGCGCGCACCGTCATCTACGAGGTTCATGTCCGGGGCTTGACCGCCCACCACAGCAGCGGCGTCGACCGCCGCCTGGCCGGCAGCTATGCGGGGCTGGTGGCCAAGATCCCATACCTTCGGTCGTTGGGTATTACTGCGGTTGATCTCCTGCCGGTGCAGGCATTCGATCCGCAAGACGCCCCCCCCCGGCCTCGTCAACTATTGGGGCTATAGCCCCTTGTCGTTCTTTGCCCCGCACCCCTCCTACGCCTGCGCCGCTGACCCGCTCGGCGCCCTAGACGAGTTCCGCACCATGGTCAAGGAGCTGCACCGGGCCGGCATCGAGGTGATCTTGGATGTGGTGTTCAACCATACGGCCGAAGGTGGGGCCGGGGGGCCCACGTTCTGCTGGCGCGGATTCGACAACCGGGCCTACTACTTGCTCGACCCGGGTGACCAGGCCACATACCTGGACTACACAGGCTGCGGCAACACCGTCAACGCCAACCATTCCGTGGTGCGGCGCATGATTGTTGACGCGCTGCACCACTGGGTGGAGCAGATGCACGTGGACGGCTTCCGGTTCGACCTGGCCTCGGCCATGGCGCGGGACGCCGTCGGCGCGCCGATGGCCGATCCCCCGGTCCTCTGGCAGGTCGAGAGCGACCCCGTGCTGGCGGGTACCAAGCTGATCGCCGAGGCCTGGGATGTCGGCCTTTACCAACTCGGGACGTTCGTCGGCGACCGCTGGCGCGAGTGGAACGGCAAATTCCGTGACGACATCCGCCGCTTTGTGCGCGGTGACTGCGGCACCGTGGGTCTGTTGCCCAACCGCCTGCTGGCCAGCCCCGATCTGTTCGGCGGCCGGCCCGCCGAGGTCGAGCACAGCATCAACTTCGTCGCCTGCCACGATGGGTTCACCCTCAACGACCTGGTCTGCTACACCCATAAGCACAACGAGGCCAACCGGTCGAACAACCGGGACGGCACCGACGACAACTTCTCCACTAATTGCGGGGTGGAAGGGCCGTCCGACGACGGGGCGATCGAGGCGATACGCACCCGTCGGGTGAAAACCCTGCTCGCCATCACCCTGATATCGATGGGGGTGCCGATGATCGGCATGGGTGACGAGGTGCGCCGCACCCAGTGCGGCAACAACAACCCCTACTGCCAGGACAACGAGATCAGCTGGTTCGACTGGTCACTGACCGAAACGTACGTCGGCATCCGCCGCTTCGTAGGGGGGCTGATCGAGTTCCGCCTCGAACTGGACATGACCAGCGTCATGCATGGACTTTCGCTGCCGGAGTTCTTGACCCGCTCATTGGTGGAGTTCCACGGCGTCCAACTGCACCGGCCCGACTGGTCGGCAGACTCCCACACCCTGGCAGTCACCGTCAGAAGCGTGATCAAGACGCGCATGGTGCACGTCATCCTCAACAGCGATGAGCAACAACTCGACTTCGAGCTTCCCCCGGTCGCCAGACCCACGCTGCCATGGCGCCGCGTCGTCGACACGGCCCTCGATCCCCCCGACGACATCGCCACGCTTGACAGTGCATCACCAGTCCATGGCCCCATATACCGAGCGGACGCCCACTCGGCGGTTCTGCTATGCGCCGACCTCCACTAACAGCCCACGTGTCGTCCCCACGAGCTAAAGCTGAACAGTCGCCGCGACGCCAGCGCGGTGCCACGTAGTCCGGCAAGTGTCACCGGCCGCCCGTCCTCGCTAAGCCTGTCGGCTGTCCGTCGCGACCACGGGCGCGCAGCCGCTAGGGGGGACCAGTTCGTCGATCGGGTCAAGGAAAACCCCCGCCCCCTGGTGGTGTGCGATCGCCGAAGTTCACGCCGACCTCGCGGGCAGTGAGCATCGCGTCACAATTGAGAGGGATCTTTCGCATGCGTCGCGTCGCCTCCGCCAGCGGGACGTAGTCGATGGTCGGCGGATTAAGCGCAACCATCACCCCGTCGGCACCCGCAACGAGGGCTCGTACGGCCGCGGCCCCGAAGCGCAAGCCGAGCACCCGATCGAACGCCGTCGGTGACCCGCCGCGCAGAAGGTGACCGAGCACGACGGTGCGCGACTCCTTGCCCGTGAGCTCCTCGAGGCCGGCAGCGACGCGCGCGCCTATGCCGCCCAGGCGCTCGGGCTCACCCACTTTGCGGGTCAGCACCGACGGCTGCCCCCCGCGCGCCGCGGCCCCCTCGGCGACGACGACAATGGAGAACTTGGCGCCGCGATGCTCGCGGTCCTCGATCATCTCGGCTACCGGCTCGAGGTCAAAAGGGATCTCCGGAATGAGGATCGCATGCGCACCCGATGCGAGCCCCGCCTCCAGAGCGATCCATCCGGCGTAGCGACCCATCACCTCGACGACAATCACGCGGCCGTGCGAGGCAGCAGTCGAGAACAACCGGTCGATGCACTCGCAGGCGAAGCTGACTGCGGTGTCGAAACCGAACGTCTGCTCGGTCTTGTCGAGGTCGTTGTCGATCGTTTTGGGGACCGCGACGATGCGCAGCCCCGCCTTGGACAGGCGGTAGGCGATCGCCATCGAGCCGTCTCCTCCGACGGTCACCAGCGCGTCGATGTCCCGAGCCCTGAACAACTGCACCAGCTCCTCGGTGCGGTCGACCTCGACGTGGGTGCCGTCCGGCTGCACGACGGGGTACGCCGTGGGATTGCCACGGTTGGTCGTGCCGATGATGGTGCCGCCCTGGTTAAGGATGCCGCGCACAGAATCTTGGGTCAGCGGGACGACGCCGCCCTGGGGATAGCGCTCGGGAAACATCAGGCCGTTGAAGCCGTCCCGAATGCCGACGACGTCCCAATCTTGGTTGCGGCCGGCGAGCGTCACCGACCGGATGACGGCGTTGAGCCCAGGCGCATCACCGCCTCCGGTGGACACGGCGACACGCTTGATCGGACAACCGACCTCAGCCACACCGCCGAGCGTACGTCTGCGCTGACCCCCGAGCGGATCAATCAAACCCGGCTGAACATCCGGCTTTCGGGGGTCAAATCGAGTGCCGCGAAGAGACCTCCTATCCCCTCGGGAGCTTACGTCGCGTCGGGCGGCAGGTTTTCCCATCGTGAGTCGGACCAACGAGATAGGCGAGTGTCAATACCGCAGGAGATCTAACAACTGGAGTCGTGTGGCATCGAGGCGCTGACCCAGACTTGAGGCGATTCGCTTCCCCAGCTGGTAGCCGAGCTCATGATCCTCTTCGCATTTGGCACGCAGGCACTTACCATCCAGCACGATCGCGAGGGTTGGCCTCATCGCGCGTGCATCGAATCTCCAGTGGTATGGCGGTATTAACCATGACCATCCGAGGACGTCGCCTTCCCCGACGGTTTGAATCGTCAAACTGCCGCGACCGGGAACGAAGAGTTCCAGCGCGACCTGTCCCTGGCGAATCAGATAGAAGCTGTCTGCCTCTTCACCTTCTTGGAAGATGAGGTCTCCCTCATTGAAGCGCACGTTCGCCGCACACCCGACCGCCAATTGAAGATAACGCGGATCCAAGCCGCTGAAGAATGGCTGCCTCGCCAATACGCCATCGAGCGACTTGATCGTGGCCTGATTCATGGCATCCTCCTACAGCGTTACCTCCCCCCGCGACGCTATCGGCCAGCGCCAATTTGGCGCAGGGGTCGAAAGACCCTGATCGTCCGCCAATCGTCACCCACTGGCTGAGCGCCGAGAATGCTTTCCAGCCCACCCGTGATGGTCCAAAGGCCCTAGCAGAGGTGCAATTACGCAACGGACAATGATCTGCGTCGGGGTGCCTTGCCAGAGGATTTCTCATGCAGATGTTCGTATCTACACCCGCCGTTGGCCGCGATGAGTAGCCACGAGCCGGTGCAAGCCGGGCCGGCCGCCCTCGATGCGGATGGGCTCCGCCAGCTTGTGGCGGTGCTGATCGATCGGGGCTACCGTGTGGTCGGGCCGACTTTGCGCAACAATGCGATCGTTCTTGACGACTTGGCTTCTGCCGATGATCTGCCACACGGGTGGGGTGTCGATGTGGGTCCCGGTCATTACCGGGTGCGCCGCCGCGACGACGCCGCCGCCTTCGGCCATTCTGCCGGGCCACAGTCCTTCAAGCGGTTTCTTCACCCTCAGCGGCAGAAGTTGTGGTCCGGCAGCCGAGATGGCGACGAGCATTCTGCCGCAGAAGAGCTTCCACGATATGCCTTCTTGGGGGTGCGCGGCTGCGACCTTGCAGCGATCGCGACGTTGGACGGGGTGCTGGCACGCTCCGCCCACCCGGACAGCGCGTATGTCGGCCGACGCCAACGGATCTTCGTCGTTGCGGTCAACTGCACCGAGCCGGGCGGCCTGTGTTTCTGCGCGTCGATGGGCACGGGGCCCAAGGCTGGGCCTGGCTACGACCTAGCGCTTACCGAGCGGATTGACGGCAACGGATGCCGCTACCTGGTGGATGTCGGCACAGAGGATGGCGCCAACGTGCTGGCCGCGGTGCCGCACCGCGACGCGGCCGTTGACGAAATCGCCAGTGCCAGAGATGAGGTTGCCGCTGCTGCAGGCAAGATGGGCCGCCAAATGCCGACTGTTGACCTGCGGGACCTCTTGGTGCGCTCTCGGGAGTCGCCGCACTGGGAAGAAGTGGCCAGCCGTTGCCTGACGTGCGGCAATTGCACGATGGTGTGTCCCACGTGCTTCTGCACCAGCACCGAAGACGTCACCGACCTCGCCGGTGAGCACGCCGAACGGTGGCAGCACTGGGCGTCCTGCTTCGAGTTCGACTTCACGTACGTGCATGGGGGAAGCGTGCGGCAATCCGGTGAGTCGCGCTACCGGCACTGGATCACCCACAAACTGGGCACCTGGCATGACCAGTTCGACAGGTCCGGCTGCGTCGGTTGCGGACGCTGCATCGCCTGGTGCCCAACCGGCATCGACATCACGGAAGAAATGACCACCCTGGCCCGGCTCGCGGACGGCAAAGATGACTGACACCCAGACAATCGCCGACAGCCGCACGTCGGCGATGGCACCGGTCGCCTACCGAGTGCGCAGGCGCGTCGCGGAGAATCGGGACTCGGCGACCCTGTGCCTGGAGCCGGTCGCCGAGGTGCTTGCGACGCCGCTGCCGGGCGAGTTCATGATGCTGTACGCGTTCGGCGTCGGCGAGGTAGCGATCTCGGTCAGCGGCGACCCGAGCATCACCGACGGAACGATCACGCACACGATCCGCGCGGTCGGCGCCGTCAGCCAGGCCCTTCACGACGCGCAACCGGGCATGGTGATCGGAGTTCGCGGGCCGTTCGGTACCAGCTGGGGCTTGGCCGAGGCCGCCGGACGCGACCTGGTGATCGTCGCCGGCGGGGTGGGGCTGGCTCCGTTGCGCCCGGTGCTCCTGGGGGCGCTGGCCGACCGGGCCGGTTTCGGCAAGGTGACGTTGATCGCGGGGGCCCGCCAGCCGAGCGACTTTCTGTTCACCGACGACCTCGACAGGTGGTCACGGGACCCGTCGATCGGGGTCCACCTCACCGTCGACGTCCCGGGGCAGGGCTGGCGTGGTCAGGTCGGGTTCGTCACTGAGCCGCTGCGCCGGCTGAGTCTTGACCCCGACCGCACGACGGCATTCCTGTGCGGACCCGAACCGATGATGCGATTCGGCGCGCAGGCGTTGACGGACAAGGGGATGGCCGACTGCGATATCCGGGTCTCGCTGGAACGCAACATGCAGTGCGGGATCGGCTGGTGTGGGCACTGCCAGCTCGGTCCGTTGCTGGTGTGCCGCGACGGGCCGGTCGTGGGCTATGACGTCGCCCGACCTCTATTGAAGGTCAAGGAGTTGTAGATGCCCCCCACATTGGCCGTCTGGAAGTTCGCGTCGTGCGACGGCTGTCAGCTAACGCTGCTGGACTGCGAGGACGAACTGCTCACCCTCGCCGAGGAGGTCAAGATCGCTGTCTTCGCGGAGGCCTCCAGTGCGATGGTGGGTGGGCCCTATGACGTGTCGCTCGTGGAGGGCTCCATCACCACCAAGCACGACGAGCAGCGCATCCGCGAGATCCGGGACCAATCGAGGGTTCTCGTCTCGATCGGTGCGTGCGCCACCGCCGGGGGCGTTCAGGCGCTGCGCAATTTTGCCGACGTTGCCGAATTCGCCTCGGTGGTCTACGCAAAACCCGAATACATCGATACGTTGGCGACGTCCACGCCGGCGTCGGCACACGTCACCGTTGACTACCAGCTACCCGGATGCCCGATCGACCGTGGCCAACTGCTCGATACGCTGGCCGCGCTATTGATCGGGCGTAAGCCGCGGGTGCCGGCCAAGACCGTATGTACCGAGTGCAAGAACCGAGGCGTGACCTGCGTGTTGGTCGCCGACGGAATCCCGTGTCTGGGCCCGGTGACACATGCCGGCTGCGGGGCGCTGTGCCCGGCCCACCACCGCGGCTGCTACGGCTGTTTCGGTCCGGCCGCCACCCCGAACACGGCCGCGCTCATTCCGGTGCTGCGCCGCGACGGGATGTCCGAAGATGGCGTGGAGCGCGTCTTTTCGACGTTCAACGTCACCGCCTTCACCGCCGAACGGAACGACCGATGACCGCTGACACCTCCACCCGTACCCGCACGCTTTCCGTCGGCACCCTTACCCGAGTCGAGGGCGAAGGCGCCCTGCACGTTGCGATCAAAGACGGTGTGCTGGAAAGCGTCGAGCTGAACATCTATGAGCCGCCGCGGTTTTTCGAGGCGTTTTTGCGCGGCCGTTCATACACCGAGCCGCCGGATCTGACCGCCCGGGTGTGCGGGATCTGTCCGGTCGCCTATCAGGTCAGTGCCTGCAACGCGATCGAAGACGCGTGTGGGGTCGAGGTGGATCCGGCCCTGGTCGAGCTGAGGCGCCTGCTGTATTGCGGGGAGTGGATCCACAGCCACGTGTTGCACATCTATCTGTTGCATGCACCGGATTTCCTCGGCTATCCCGACGCCTTTGCGTTGGCCCGAAGCGAGCGCGCGGTGGTCGAGCGCGGACTGGCGCTGAAGAAGGCGGGGAATCGGTTGATGGAGTTCATCGGCGGGCGCGCCATTCATCCGATCAATGTGCGCCTGGGAGGTTTCTATACCGTGCCCAGTGGCGCGGAAATGAAGGCGCACACCGAGGAGTTACGGCGCGCGCTCGACGACGCATTAGCTACGGTCGCCTGGGTCGGCGGATTCGACTTTCCAGACCTCGAAGTCGACCACGAGATGCTCGCGCTGACGCAGCCCGGGCGATACGCGATCGAGAACGGCACAGTCGCGCGCAGTGTCGGGCCGTCCTTTGCGGTTGCCGACTTCACCGATCACGTCGTTGAGTCGCAGCTGCCGCACTCCACTGCGCTGCACGCAACGCTGGACGGCGGGCGCTACATAACCGGCCCGTCGGCCCGCTTCACGCTGAACTCGTCAGCGCTCTCACCCATCGCGCGACAGGCGGCTTCGGAAGCCGGCCTCACCGGCGAATGCCGAAACCCCTTCCGCAGCATCGTCGTTCGTGCGGTCGAGGTCGTGTACGCGATCGAGGAAGCGCTGCGGATCATGGATTCCTACGAGCCGCCCCCGCGGCCGTTCGTCGAGGTTCCGGCCCGCCCCGGGGTCGGCCACGGTGTCAGCGAGGCGCCGAGGGGGCTGCTGTATCACCGCTATCGGATCGACGAAGACGGCTCAGTGGCCGCCGCGACGATCATCCCGCCCACCTCGCAGAACCAGGGCGCGATCGAAGCGGACCTGGCCGGCGCCGTGTCGGGCAACCTTTCGATGGATGACGCCGAGCTGACCACATTGTGCGAGAAGATAATACGGACCTACGACCCCTGCATTTCATGCTCGGCGCACTTCCTCAAGCTGAGCGTGAATCGGCGCTGAACACCCCCTAAGCCTCGCCTAAGCTCAAATTTTGTCGATGGGTGATTTCCGCTGTAGATCTATAGCGCGGGGTCTTCCGCGTGACCGGCATGCTCGAGGTGCGCCGTAAGTTCTCCTTCAGTTATCTTTCGATCGAACCGCTTTTTGCTGGCTTTGAACCTTTCGCTAGCTACGTCTCGTCGACAGGGTGATCGACCAGATATGTGTCGGCGTACCCAGACAATCCGAAGCTCCTCTGCGACAAAGTTTTCCATTTCGATTCGCCGGGGCCAGTGGGCCGGGTGGGGTGCAGCATCGATTTCTGCGTCGGCGCTGACACCACGTTGATGGGCGCACCACAGATTCAGCCGCGTTCACCAGGTCTGCAGCGGTTTCAGTCGAATCGGATTGTGCCGCCAGGCTTCAGCTGTTTCGTCTCGCTGCGGCACTTGACCTCGACCGGCGCGGCGACGCCCCTCTCGGCACTGATCTGTGCGCTGCGCCCGCTGACCCACAGGTGTAACCGGTGGCCACGGTATCGCAACGTGAACTCTAATTTGCCAAGCGCTTTCGGCCACAGTGGTTCGACCACAACCCGGTCACCGCGGAGTTCCAGGCCGGTGAAGCAGCGCTGCACGAGGTCGATTGTGCCCGCCATCGCGGCCAGGTGTATCCCTTCGGCCGTGGTGCCTTTCTGGATGTCGACGACGTCTGAAGCCATCGCCTGGTTGAAGTATCGCATCGCTTGATTACGATTGCCGCGGGCCAACACCCAGGCGTGCACGAGTGCGCTCAATGTGGAGCCGTGCGAGGTGCGGGATTGGTAGTAGTCGACCGTCCTCGGTATCTGCTCGGGCGCGAAGCGGTATCCAAGCTGGCCGAAGAGATCGTACAGCTCGTTGGAAGACAACAGGTAGAACAGCATCAACGCGTCGGCCTGCTTGGAGGCCTTGTAGTTGTTGACGCTGTCGTTTTCGGCCTCGAGGATACGGTCGAGCCGCTGCAGGTTGTCGTATCGCTTGCGGTAGCTCTCCCAGTCCAATTCGCGCAGCTGCTCGTAGCCCTCGAATTGGCTGATCACCCCGTCGTGGAAGGGAACGAACATGCGCAGGCTGACTTCCTGCCAGTGCTCAAGATCCTTGTCGTCGATGCCGAGCGTCTCCAGCAGAGCGACTCGGTAGTAGATCGGTATGTGCTCGAGGGCCTCCAGTGCGCGCAGGATCGTCCAGACCGCCATCACATTGGTGTACGCGTTGTTGTCGATGCCGTCGTAGCCACGGCCCGGGTAGCCGGAATGAAACTCGTCGGGCCCGATGACACCGCGGATGACGTAGCGTTCGCGCGCCGGATCGAAGGTCGCCAAACTCACCCAGAACCGGGCGATGTCGGCCAGCATCTCCGCCCCATAGTCGATGAGGAAGCTGATGTCGCCGGTGACCTGATAGTACTGCCACACGTTGTAGGCGATCGTGATGCCGATGTGATGTGCCCGTGCGCTCGGATCGGGAAGCCACCGGCCCGAGCGCGGGTTGAGATGCATTTGCTGGCTTTCCTCGCGACCGTCGCTGCCCGACTGCCACGGGAACATCGCGCCGGCGTAGCCGGCCTCTTTAGCCGCTCTGCGGGCCTCGGGCAACCGTCGGTACCGGTACAACAGCAGCGATCGAGTCACCTTGGGCAGCTTTATGTTCAGCACCGGAAAGATGTACAGCTCATCCCAGAAGATGTGCCCTCGGTATGCCTCACCATGCAGCCCACGCGCGGGCACCCCGACGTCGATATCAGCGGTGTGCGGCGAAAGCGTTTGCAGAAGGTGTAATTGGTGAATGCGCAGGATCCGCAGTGCGTTGGCGTCTCGGCCCATCTCGATGTTGAAGCGCTCCCATAGGTGCGCCCAGGCGAACTGATGGCCACGTTCGAGCTCTGCGTATCGGCCGAGGCGGTTGAGCTCGCGTTCGGCCTCGGTGGCGGGTTCCGATATCCCATGGTCACGTCCCGTAAAGAGGGTGGCAAGCTTCTCGAGGATGACGGACTCGCCCGCCGCGATGTCGAGGGCGATGTCATGCCCGATTCGCGCCTCCTCCCGCACGATCCGGTAAGCGGCGGCGACCGGCTCGTCGTTGCGCCACACGGTGTTGCGCGCCGCGACGCCGATTCGAATCTTCGACTGATTCGTTTCGGCTTCCAAAACCACCGAGTCATTCGACAACTCCCCTATGCCACACAGGTTCAGATGGCGCGACGACAGGTCGCGGTAACGCTCCACGCCCGTGTTCTGAACATCGCCGTCGATGAGGGATCGAAACTCCAGCCGTCCCGACCAGTTTTCCGCCAGCACCGTCGTTTCCATCGCACCCACATGGTGACGGTGCATCGCGACGAATCGGTGCTGCGTCAGACTGGTCGTGCGGCCGGATTCGTCGCGAAACCGTATTTCGCGGGTGAGTACCGCACGGCGCAGGTCGATGGTGACCAGATAGCTCAACAGCGTGGTGTCGTCGATGTCGAACCACGGACCGCCGTCGATCCGGAACGTCAACGCCAGCCAGTTAGGCAGGTTCACCATGCTTTCGTTGTCGATGACGGATCCGCCGACTTGGTCGGTCAGCCGATTGTAAAGACCTGCGACATATGTGCCCGGGTAGTGAAACTGGCCGGCGCGCGACTCGGGCGCGCATCCGCGGACCGCGAAATAGCCGTTGCCCATGGTGCACAACGCCTCGCGCATACGCTCGTCACGGGGCTCATAGCCCCCGTACGTCATTGTCCACGGATTGCTCGAGGTGTCCTGCTCGGCGGCGAGCTGCCCGGTGAGCCGCTCCACGGACCGGCGCACGGCAGCCGGGTTGTCGAGCGCGAACCGCGCCGACGACCGTCGATCCCCATCTTCGGCGTGCCGCACGATGATTCCGACACCGTTGTGACGCACCGCATCGAAGGCGTCCTCGTCGGTGAGGTCGTCACCGACGTAGATCGGGAATTTCGGTCCCGGGCCATCGACTTGCTCAAGGATCCACTCCACCGTTTTGCCCTTGTCCCAGTCCAGATTCGGTCGCAGCTCGATGACCTTGCGCCCGGACGTCACCCGCAGGCCGTTGCGCTGTCCGATGACCCGCACCGCAGTGGTGACCTCTGCGACCCGCTCGGACGCAACGTTGCGGTAATGCACGGCGACGGAGAACCGCTTGCTTTCCACCAGGACACCGTCGATGCCCGACAACCGATTGCTCAGTTCCGCCGCGGCATGCTCTAGCACGTCGACGGCCGCGATGGCTTCGTCGTTCTGATGATGCGTGCCGTCAGGTGCGGTCAGCTCGAAGCCGTGGCTTCCCGCATACCAGATGCCGGACAGGCCGACGCGTGCCCGAATGTCCTCCAGGGCGCGACCGCTCACCACGGCCACCGGGCAGTGCTCGGCCAACGACTTCAACGCGTCGTCCATCCCGGGGATCAGCGTGGCGGCGCCGGGGTCGTCGACGATCTCAGACAACGTGCCGTCGAAATCGACGAGCACCACGGGTTGCCGCATCGCGATCATGGTGGACATCTCTCCGTACGAGTCGAGCACGTCCGGCAGCGCCGACATCTTTTCGTAGCCGGTTGCGACCCTGACGGCGACGAGATCGAAAACCACCGCGTCGGCCCCGGACTGAAGCAGCTCCTCGCCGTGATCCGTGCGGTCGACGCCGATGACGAGCGCGAATCCGCCGTCGCGCCCGGCGGCCACGCCGGCCTCCGAGTCCTCGGCGACCACGCATCGATCCGGACGGACCCCCACGCGCCTGGCTGTCTCGAGCAACACCGCGGGATCGGGCTTGCCGGGCAGCCCGAGCTCCTTGGCGACCACGCCGTCGACGCGAACCGGAAAGAGATCCGCGATCCCGCCGGCCCGCAGAATATGTTCGCAGTTGCGGCTGGCCGAGAAGACGGCCGTGCCGATGCCCAGCTGCTGTAGTTGCCGCACGAGCTCGACGGTCGAGTCGAACACCCGCACGCCGGAGGCCAACAAATCTAGAAAGAGCTTCTGCTTGCGGTTGCCCAGGCCGCATACGGTGTCGTCGGTGTCGTCCGTCTCGGTGCCCCACGGCAGCGAGATGCCGCGCGACTTCAGGAAGTCCGCCACGCCGTCATACCGCGGTTTGCCATCGACGAAATGCCGATAGTCGGCGTCGGTGAACGGCGCGTGATCCTCGCCCCGTGTCTCGGGCCGCGAGGCGAGATAGCTGTCGAAGAGCGCAGTCCACGCCGCCTGATGGATCGATACGGTGTCGCTCACCACACCGCCGAGGTCGAAGATCACGGCGTCGTGATAGCGCGGGTCGATGGTGATCGGCGGTTTCATGGCCAGCGTCCCTTGCATTGAGTTAGTGGTTGCACGCTGAGCGCGCAGCAACGCCTTGGCGAGATGACCATATCGCCGTTGAGCTATTACCCCGCAAGGCCTGGAAACGGACTGAGGACCAATGGCCAACCACTTGGGGACCTATGCCCCCTGAAAACCATGTCTTCTCGACTCTTAGCCCGGCGTCGTGCCAGAGGGGGAAGGACGGCGAAATGCGCAAGGTTGTCCCCTGATTGACATCTGTTCAGCCGACAATGCTTCTCTCCGGTGTTCCCGGTGAGCTGGTCGATGCCAGAGTGGATGCACACGGTGAAGCTGTATTGGCGTGGTGAGCTGATCAAAGTCAACTCGGTGCTTGCTGTGAGACGTTGGCACACCGACCCGCCGATCTGCCCGCCGAGGTGTAGGCGTATGCGATGCAGATCTGCACTCGTTGCAGCGCAGGGCATCAGCGCACGGCCAGCATATCGGTGCCTACGCCGCAGCAGTGCTCGAGCGTCCGTTGCCATAGACCAAGATGCGCAGGTCTATCGGCTGCTGGGGCTTGGAGCGCCGAATTCGCCGAACTCGCCCTCGCGACGATCGCCCGGCCGATAATTAACTGGGAAGTCATCCGCATCGCGGAACAATCGGATGGCGCCCCGCTAACCGCACCGCACCCGAAGGAGCACACCGATGCCCGCCGTCGCCGACTTCCTGCCGACTGCCCCATCCCGCGACAAGGTCGTCACCGCCGATGAGGCCGTGCGGCTGATCCGCGACGGTGACACCCTCGCCATCGAGGGGTTCGGTGGTGAATGCTTCCCTGAGGAACTGACCATCGCCCTCGAGCAACGCTTCCTCGCCGAAGGCGCACCAAGGGATCTCGGCTTCGTCTTTGCCGTCGCGCAAGGCGACCGCAGCGGCCGGGGACTCGACCGCATCTGCCACCCGGGGCTGCTCAGCCGCGCCATTGGCGGGCACTGGGGAATGTGCCCGGCGATCCAGAAACTCGCCGTCGAAAACAACATCACCGGGCACAACCTGCCGCTAGGCGTTCTGGCACAACTGTTCCGCGACACCGCCGCCGGCAAGCCCGGACTGTTGACCCACGTTGGGCTCGGCACGTTCGTTGACCCGCGGTACGGCGGCGGCAAGGTCAACGAGCGAACGACCGAGGACCTTGTCGACCTGCTCACCCTCGGCGGCAAGGAATACCTCTTCTACAAGGCGCTGTCGCTCGATGTCGCCTTGCTGCGCGGCACCACCGCCGACGCCAACGGCAACACCACCATGGAACGAGAAGCTCTCACTCTGGAAGGGCTATCGATCGCCACCGCCGTCCATAACGCCGGCGGCCTGGTGATCGTGCAGGTCGAACGCCTCGCCAGCAGCGGCTCACTCAACGCGCGCGAGGTCAAGATTCCCGGCGTGCTGGTCGACTGCGTCGTGGTCTCGACACCGGACCACCACTGGCAGACCTTCGGCACCGTCTACTCCCCCTCATTCAGCGGCGAAGTACACGTACCGCTGCGCGCGGCGGCACCGATGCCGCTTGATGAACGAAAGGTCATCGCTCGGCGCGCAGCGCTCGCGCTGCACGCAAACGGTGTCGTCAACCTCGGCATCGGCATGCCCGAAGGCGTCGCCAGCGTCGCCAGAGAAGAACACATCCTCGACTATCTGACATTGACCGCCGAACCCGGTGTCATCGGCGGGATGCCGGTCGGTGGCTTCGACTTCGGCGTCGCGGTCAACGCCCAGGCCATCATCGACCAGCCCTACCAGTTCGATTTCTACGACGGCGGAGGCCTCGACGCCGCATTCCTGGGCATGGCCCAAGCCGACCGCGAGGGCAACATCAACGTCAGCCGATTCGGACCGAGGCTCGCCGGCTGCGGCGGGTTCATCGACATCAGCCAGAACGCCAAAGAAGTCTTCTTCCTCGGTACCTTCCTCGCGCCGAGCCGCACCCATGTCCAAGACGGTCGCATCGTTGTTGACCCGACACCCGCCGCGGCAAAGTTCATCGATGCAGTCGAACAACGCACCTTCAGCGGCGCCGAAGCCGTCAAGACCGGCCGGCCCGTGCTCTACATCACCGACCGCTGCGTCTTCCGCCTGACCGAAAACGGCTTGCAGCTCACCGAAGTCGCCCCGGGTGTGGACATCGACAAAGACATCCTCGCCCACATGAGCTTCAAACCCATCGTCGATGACGAACCGACCCTAATGGATTCACGAATCTTCGCCCCCGAAAAAATGGGATTGAAAGAGCGTCTGCTGTCGGTTCCGCTCGATGCTCGCTTCGCTTACGACGCCAAACGCAACGTGTTCTTCCTCAACATGGAAGGAATCTCCGTCACCACTGCCGCCGAGGCCGAGGCGATCCGCTCCGCTATCGAAGCCCGCCTCCTCGAGGTCGGCAAGAAGGTCCATCTCGTCGCCAACTACGACAACTTCTTTCTCCCCGCCGATCTCTACGATTTCTGGGTCGCGTCGATAAGAGACTTCGCCGACCGCTTCTACTTATCCGCGAGCCGCTACACCACCAGTTCGTTCATGCGCCTCAAACTCCACGACCAGCTCGCCAGCCGCGGCCTCGCACCCCACATCTACGAAAGCAGAACCGAAGCAATCGCCCACCTTCCGTCATCGTCAAAGTCAGCACTGAGAGACATGCCCCTCATCGAGAAGCAGAAGCAGGCCTTTGCGGACCCCAGTCTCCCTTACGCTGAGATGTGGGCCGGATTCGAGCGACAAATCCTGCTGAGAGATCCTGCTTTCAAGAGGGCAACGGCTTGCATCCCGCTAGACGATTGGGATACGACGACGAAACCTTCCCGGCGCTCATACTTGGTCACATACGAGGCGGAAGCGTAGCCCCGGTGAACCCGCGCCGCCGACGGACGTTTCGGAATCACGCAAGCCCGTCAGGGACAGGTGATCAGCATCAACCCCCCGGAAGCCGCCTTGCAGCAAGCCAAAGATCCGGCCTGGCCGCAGGACTACCGAACCTATCGCGCGGTCGTGGAATACAAGACCAGCCAGTTCACCCGCCGCCCCGGGGCGGCCGAAAAGCCCGCTGCGCGGCAAGAAACGCATCCTGACCGACATCCTGACCCGAGCCCAGCGCCCTCAACCTCGACCGACTGGCCACCTTCGGCCTGCACCACCGAGCCGCCGGCAGGGCCATCGCCTGACACGGACCCCACCATCAGCCACTCCCGGCACCCCGACCAGTAGTGCAGTCCACCGCACACCACGTCAGCCACACAAACCACACCGGCAACGCCCCGCCAAGGGCGGTTAATGTTGTTGATGTCAAGGCCTTGCGGGGCGTTCGCCATCGGTTGCGACCGGTCAGCGCGCTGTCCTGATGTTTCATCAGCGGCGGTGCTGCGGCTGGCCGTGTTCTCCCGCCGTGGTCGTCGATGATCGGGAGCGCCGCGGCGTGGTATTGGCCGCTCCGTTCCGCCTCGTCCCCTCGCTGGAACGCCGTCGTGGTTTCTTGGTCGCCACGAGACGCGCCAACCCGGATTCGATGCCCTCGGCCAGCTTGTCCACGTCGGGTGCATTGTCGTAGTCGGCGGTGATGCCGAACGAAAGATCCTTGTCGTAGCTCAAGATGGCGATCCCTACGCGCACTTGCATTGCAATCGGCACTATTGGCAGCACCTGCAGCACCTTGCGGCCCAGCACATATACCGGCTGTCGGGGACCGGGGACGTTCGTGGTTACCGTGACGATGGAATGTTGCGGCAACCGAGTCAGCGCGCGAACCACCCGCGCGCTTACAGCGAACGGGATGTAATCCGTCGCGGTGGCAATCAGGCTCGCGGCTTCGCGTTGGCCGCTGATCTTGGCATTGCTCAGTCGTGAGTGCACAGCGCGTAGCTGCTCGACCGGGTCTGCCACCTCGACGGGCAGGTAGACCAGCATCGCCGAGACCAGGTTGTGTGCTCGGCCCATCTCCTCGTTGGAGCGCACCGACACCGGCACCAGGGTGCGGATCGAATTCGGTTTGGGCTGCTCGCCGCGGCGGATAAGAGCTGCGCGGAAACTGTCGGTGATGACAGCCAGCGCGACGTCGTTGATCGTCACCTCATAGGCCTGGCACACGTGCGTAACGTCGTCGAGCGAGACCCGGGCGGCGCTGTAGCGACGCCTGGTCGCGACCGACCCGATAAACGACGACGCCGCCGCCGGATGAACCAGCCCGGCAACGACGCCTTTGGCAACGTCTATTGCCCGGCCCGCAGCGCTGGCCACCGCGCTCGAGGCCTGCCACGCCCCCCGCATCCACGCCAGCGGATTAGGGGTGAGCCTAGGCAGCGCAATGACGGCGCGCCTCGGTTCGGTGGCCGCCCGTATTGAGGTCGCGAAACTGTCAGCTCTCCCGTCGTCGGACATGGCGCTGAGCACCTGCATCGCCGCGATCCCGTCGGCCATGCAGTGGTGCAACTTGATCAGGACCGCCCATTGGTCATCGGCCAGCCCTTCGATGACCCAGCACTCCCACAATGGGTGATCGCGGTCCAGGCGCCGCTCCATGATGTAGCCGACCAGCCGGAACAACGCCTCGTTATCACCAGGTTGCGCAACCGCGACGCGGCGCAGATGGTGGGACAGGTCTGGGCTGGCATCCTCCACCCATTCCGGCGCTACAACATCGAACGGATGTGTCCGCAGCACCTGTCGGCATCGTGGGATGGTCAGCATCCGCTGGCTCAATGCCGAAACGATAGCGTTGTCGTCGGGGCACGGCCCTTCGATCACCGAAACGGCACCGAGCGCAAGACTGACGTGCGGGTCGGAATCCTCGGCTTCCAGAAAGCTAACGTCCAAGCCTGTCAGGTGCTCCACTAGCAACCTCCGCGCATCGCAATCCCACGATCGACCTCACCACCGTTTTTAGGGCAGAGGCAGAAGTCACCACCGCAAGGGACCTTTGGCGCAATCGCCTCCTCGCGATGGGCACGCCTGTCGTTCTTCACTGGAGCAGTTGAGTCGACGACCTACCCGACGCGCTTCCGCGTACTCGCGGCGTCGCACAACAACCCGACGGCCACGCCGGTCGCGGTTTCGCCCTCGGAATGCAACGGCGCCGGACACGTCCCCGTGCAGATCGCCCAGATGCCGAACGGGCGCAATTAGATCTGAGTGGCCCGCACCGTGCGGCGGCACCCCGTATGGTCAGCCAAGTAAGACGTGGGCGATCGGGCTGAGTTGCGTGCTCCGGCCGCCCAACCGGATCGTTTACTTGGAGGGATTTGGAATTGCCGGGTGACAACGCCCGCCCGAACGGCTACGGGCGCGGGTTCCGCGAAAGGGACAATTGTCCCCGGCGCGGCTTCCCAGCGCTGAGGCAGCCGTGACAGGGCCGACGGCCTCTCGCATCCCGCCCGGCGGATTCCGAGAGCTCGGCCTCCCCGGGTGGCTGTTCTGCAAGATCACGGCCCGTTTGGAAGGCGTTCCGCAAGTACATCTGTTCACTACGCTGGGCCAGCACAGGCGGCTGTTTAGGGCATGGTTGCCGTTCGGCGCGATGCTGCTGGGCATGGGGAAGCTACCGCGACGTGACACCGAGTTGGTGATTTTGCGTGTGGCACATCTGCGTGGCTGCTCATACGAGCTACAGCAGCACCGCCGCATTGCCAAGCGCCGCGGCCTCGACAACGAAACGCAGGCCCGCATCTTTGCCGGTCCCACAGCCGAGGGGTTGACTGAGCGCGACCGCGCGCTGCTGAGCGCGGTCGACGAACTCATCGACACCCGCACCATCTCAGATCGGGGCTGGCAAGAACTCGCCAAGTACCTGGACCGGCCGCAGATCATCGAATTCGTCACCCTCGTCGGCCAATACGATGCCTTGGCCGCGACGCTGAACGCCCTTGGGGTTCCACTCGACTATCCGGAGTAGCGTCCCGCCGTTTGGCCCCCGCAGGTCTTCACTGGTGCGCCTGTGCCTTTCTCGCTCGAGATGTTCACCTTCAGGTGGCGGCTCGCAGCCGCTCTCGCGCAAAACTAGCCGACCTGCAGTGCGAATCGCTCAGAGGCCACTGGATTCTGCCCGGCCGCAGCCGGTTCAAGACCTGATGGTGGGCTTCACGGCTGTGGAAATCAACGGTAGTGCACCAGGGACTTTGGTCCGTTCGATCACCGACTTCTGGCCCGTTCGGGCAATGACTTACGAAATGCGAATCGCCGGGCTATAAGGCACTGGCCCGAGGCGCGTTTTGCAGCGATTCTGAGTTTGGAAGAAGGGTTGCACGTTGGACGTTGGCAGATCCGAAACGGATCAGGTCCACAGGTCGTTACGACGACGAATTCCGCGAAGTGGCGAATGTGTTCAGAAAGCAGATTGCGCGCACCGACGGCGGCGCGTCGGTGGCTGTCTACCACCGCGGTAGGCTGGTCGTCGATTTGTGGGGCGGAGTCCGCAGCCGGAACGGGGATCCCTGGACTCGCGACACACTCGCCATGTGCTTCAGCACCACCAAGGGCGTCACCGCCACCTGTGCTCATGTGCTCGCCGACCGTGGCGAGCTTGAATACGACGAACGGGTGGCGACGTATTGGCCCGAGTTCGCTCAAAACGGCAAGGCTGCAATCACCGTTCGGCAGGTGTTGAGCCAGTCGGCTGGCCTGCACCGCTTCGGCACGATCGTCGACCACGCGTCCAGGATCCTCGACTGGGAATACATGACCGACGCGTTGGCTCGGGCCAAGCCGGCATACGAGCCCGGAACCAAGGTGGGCTACCAGGCGGTGACGTTTGGTTGGCTCGTCGGCGAGCTGGTCCGGCGGATTTCCGGCATACCGATCGACGAGTTCCTCCAGAAGGAAGTCGCCGATCCACTCGGGCTCTAGGGCCTGTACATCGGCTGCCCGTCCGAGCGGCGGCACCGCTCGGCTGCACTTCGGCCGATGCTGCCCTCGCTGCCGGGTCTGCTTCACCCGTTCGGCAAGTTCGCGTTCAACCAGGTGTCACGGGGCTTGCGTTTGGTACGGTCGCCGGTTAACCCGCATCGGCTCGTCAATGCATGCCTCTCCCGCGGTATGGACGACGTCTGTGTGGATCCCCGGCTGCTTGATGCCGCCGTCCCCGCAATGAATGGGCATTTCGATGCCGTGTCCCTAGGGGCGATGTACGCGATGCTCGCCGGTGGCGGTCAGCTGGCTGGTGCGCGCATCCTTGCTGAGGAGACGGTCCGCAGGGCCTCCGAGATCCAAAACAACCAGCGCGACCGGGTGCTGATGATGAACCTGCAGTGGCGGCTCGGCTACCATCGGACGCCGCTGCTTCACGAACAGCTCCCCCGGGCCTATGGGCATTTCGGGTTCGGTGGCTCCGGTGGTTGGGCCGATCCCGATCACGACCTGGCCCTGGCAATCGTGTGCAACCGTGGGCAGGGAACACCCATTGGTGATCTGCGGATTGTTCATCTCAGTCAGGCCACCGCCCGCGCAGTCCATTCTCTGCACTAGAGCCATGCGTGTTTGAGCAACCTCCACGAGCGTCTCCTCAGCGGCTGCTGGCGCGAACCTGACGGATTGTCGGAGATTCATGTATCAGCCGCGGTAGAGCGCGGCAACGACGGTGATCCCCGCGCCCACAGATACGAACAGCGTCGTCGTTCCTGGCTCCAGTCGCACCGACTGCAGCGCGACCGCCAGAGCGGCGGTGTGCGTGCCGGCGAGGACTTCCGGAGGTGACGCGACCCGGTCGGCAGACAATCCCAGCCGCTGGGCCAGTTCGGCGGCGAACCCGGGAACGGAGGCCGTCGCGACCAGCCAGTCGACCTCCGCCAGGTCAAGCCTGCTGTCGGCTGCCAACTCGCGCACGGTCGACTCGGCGCACACCAGCGCCCGCTCGGCGTAGGACTCGGCGATCTCCACGGTAAGGACGTTGCGCCCCGGATCGCCCGGATCCGGCCGGATGTCATCCCGCCAAACCACACTGCTCGTATACAGCCCGGCGAATTCGGGGAATGTCACGCACCGAAACGCGGTGAACCCCGCGCGGGAGTCATCCGCGCTCACCAGCACAGCGCCGCCGACCGGGGGGAAGCCGAACCCTTCCGAGACGCCCGGCTCCGGGTCGATGTCGCTGGCGACCACCAGCGCGAGCTTGACCGTTTTGGACGCGAGCAGGCCATCGGCCAGTTGAATGCCCGACAACATGCCACATCCCCCGTTGCGGACGTCAAACGAGAACGTGCCCTGACCCGTGCCGGGCTGCTGCTCGGGGTTGGCGCCGATATCCTCCTGGATCAACGACGCGATCGCCGGCTCGCTGATCCCCCTGTCGTTGTAGACGCCGGCGTTGATCAGCAGATCCACGTCCTCCGCGGTCCGCCTGGCCCGCTCCAGACACAACTGGGCCGCTGCATCCGCAAGCCCCAGCGCCCCCGGCAACGGCGCGGCCTCGACGGCCGCGGCCGCCTCAATGATGGTGCCCATAGCGGCCCACCAGTTCATCGACGGTAAAGATCACAATGCCCACCTCCAGCCCAGATGCCAGCGACAGCAACAACACTCGGTCCTCGGGGGCGAAGCGGCCCTCAGTGAGGTACTTGTGCAGCGCGACGAAATGGGTCGTCGATGCCGTGTTGCCCAACTCGTCGACGGTAACCACCACATGCTTGGGCGAGGAAGTGAAATTCTCGGAGAACACCTCCGATGCCTTCTTGATCGCCCGCGCCGAAGTCTGATGCGGAATCAGATAGTCGATCTCGTCGAACTTCAAGCCGGCCTCATCGAGCACCTCCTGAAGCATCGGGACCGCCTCCTCGGTGGCCACCCGATGAATCCCGCGGGCATCGGTATGCATCATCACCCCGGGGCCAACCGGCGACGGAAACGCCACGCACAACCGACTGTGCTCCGACAACGTGGTAAACCCGGCCACCTCGATCCCCGGCGCACCCTCCGGCGCCCGCTCCAGAATCGCAGCCGCCCCGGCATCCCCCAGCGTCAGCGAGGCGAGTTCGTCGTCCATCACCGTGCGGATCACCTGCGCGGCATTGCGCCCCAGCTCCGAGATGTACTCGCCGCTGACGGCCATCCCGCGCCGGATGCGGCCCTGCCGAATCAGGTCGTTGAGAATGAACACTCCCGTCATCATTCCCGCGCACGCGTTGGAGATGTCCAGGCTGACTGCGCGCTCGGCGCCCAGCGCAGCCTTCAGCGCCACGCTCAGCGGCGGCTCCAGCTGTAGCCGCAGCCCCCCCACGTGGCGACTGATACTGCACACCAGCAGCATGTCCAGATCCGCGGCAGCACAATCGGCGTGGGCCAGCGCATCACGGGCCGCACCAAGCGCCAGCGTGTACGAATCCTCACCCTCCTCGACAATGTGCCGCTCACGCACGCCGGTCAGGTGCTCGAGCTCGATGTCGGTGCGGTACTTGGTGCTGGCCATCAACTCATCGGTGGTCAAGCGCCGCTGGGGAATCGACGCACCGATCGCCGCGAACCGGCTCGTATATGCTCCGTCACCGGGCGAGCCATCCGCCCCGCCCTCCAAGGCCATCCAATGGCCATCACCACGCGCCGACATCAGACCCTCCTCGCCCTCATGCCGTTCTGCGAAGCCAACGCTAGCGCCGCGGCGGGCGTCAGACCGGAGTCTTTGGTAACTACTTTCAAGTCTTCGGTCACGACGAGGAAACCCGATCCGGGGTCGTCGGCTCAAGGCTCGTTTGTGGCCTTCGGCAGCGGTCTTGCATTCCTGACGCGGGAAACAGCGCACTTTTCTACACTTCCAACATGACAGGATCGCTTGCCGCCAAAGAGAAACCTGACCTGTTCAAGATCGAGCAGCGCGCACCCTCGGTGGCCCAGATGTTCCTCGACCGCGTCGCCGCCACCCCGCAGGCCGAGGCGTTCCGTTATCCGCGTGGTGACGGCTGGGAAAGTGTCACCTGGCAGCAGGTCGCACACCGCGTCAGGCGCATCGCAGCAGGGCTGATCTCGCTGGGCATCGCCCCCGAGGACCGGGTCGCGCTGGTCTCATCGACACGCTATGAGTGGGTGCTGGTCGATTTGGGCGTGCTGTGCGCCGGTGCGGCCACCACCACGGTGTATCCGAAGACCAACGCCGGCGATGTGGCCTACATGGTGGCAAATTCGGGAAGCCGGGTGGTCGTCGCCGAGGATCAGAGCCAGGTGGACAAGCTCATCGAGCACCGCGCCGCGCTGCCCAATGTGCAGAAAGTGGTGATCATCGACGGGGCGGGCGACGGTGACTGGGTGATCACCCTCGACGAACTCGAGCAGCGGGGAAAGCAGCTGCTGGCCGATTTCCCCAGCGTCGTCGACGACCGCGTCCACGAGATCCGTCCCGAGCAGCTGGCCAGCCTCATCTACACCTCCGGCACCACCGGCCGGCCCAAGGGTGTGCGGCTCCCCCACGCGGCGTGGACATACACCGCGGCGGCCATCGATGCCGCGAACATCTTCCGGCCCGACGACCTGTACTACCTGTGGCTGCCGCTGGCCCACTCGTTCGGCAAGGTGTTGCTGGCGGCGCCGCTGCTGATCGGGTGTGCGACGGCCATCGACGGACGCGTCGAGAAGATCACCGAAAATCTCCCGGTCGTGCGCCCCACCGTCATGGGCGCAGTGCCGCGCATCTTCGAGAAGACCCATGCCCGCATCGAAGGAATGATCGCCGAGCAAGGCGCGCTAAAGAAGCGGATCTTCGACTGGGCGATCGGTGTCGGCCTGCAGATATCGGAGGCGCGCCAGACCGGGCGCAAGCCGTCGCTGGCGATCTCACTGCAGCACCGGCTGGCCGACAGACTGGTGTTCTCCACCATCCGCGCACGCTTCGGCGGCCGGCTGCGGTTTTTCATCTCCGGGTCGGCGGCATTGGACCGCAACGTCGCCCAGTGGTTCGACGCGGTGGGCATGACAGTGCTGGAAGGCTACGGGCTGACCGAAACCTCGGCTGCCTCGTTCCTCAATCGCCCCAGCGCGTATCGGCTGGGCACCGTCGGGTGGCCGTTTCCCGCCACCGAAGTCAAGATCGCCGACGACGGCGAGATCCTCCTGCGGGGCCCCGGTGTGATGAGCGGCTACCACGATCTGCCTGATGCCACCGCCGAAGCACTCGACCAGGACGGCTGGTTTCACACCGGAGACATCGGGGAGATCGAGCCCGACGGTTACCTGCGGATCACCGACCGCAAGAAGGACATGTTCAAAACATCGCAGGGCAAATATGTGGCGCCGGCGACGATCACCGCGATGTTCAACCGCATCTGCCCGTACGCCGGCGAGTTCGTTGTCTACGGGGAGGGCCGGCCCTACTGCACGGCGCTGGTCAGCCTCGACAGGGAAGCGATCACCGCATGGGCCGATGAACACGGCCTTGCCGGCAAGTCCTTCGCCGAGATAGCCCGCCACCCAAAGACCCATGATCTGATCGACGGCTACATCGACGCGCTGAACAAGGAGCTCAATCCCTGGGAGCAAATCAAGAAGTTCGCGATCATCGACCGCGAGCTGTCCATTGAGGCCGGCGACCTCACGCCGAGCATGAAGCTACGACGCAAAGTCGTCGTCACGGAGTTCGCCGACCAGCTCACCGCGCTCTACACCTAACTCGAGATCGCCGCTGAAGCCGCTTCTGAAATCAACCTAGGCGTGTGACGGGTTTGCGCTTCTGAAAGGGCTGCGGACAGATGGGCGGTATGGGAGTCACCGTGGCCGCCACCGGACCTACCGCGAGATCGGAATCTCCGCTGCGACCGCGTTAGAACACCGCCCCGCGATAGACCGCCCGCCATGACGGTTTACCCTCGACGACTCGGTCTGCGACGCGCACAAGCACAACGACGCCCACCTTCGGAGTAATCAAGGCGGCACCAACTAGTCCACAAATACCGGCGTGGAAGGGCCTTCCTATGATCCAGCGATCGAGACCATGCGCACCCGTCGGATGCGGTGGGCCGAGTCCGGCTGATGAGTCGGTCATCACCGCGTGTGCGTAAGACCCGCAACTGCGGGCCATGTCACGCCGTTCGTGTTGAGCAGCCGGCCATTACGGTGAACCGGCTACGGGTCGCCTATGGGTATGTTCATACTGTTGGAATGCAATGTGACTACGACATCGTGATCGTCGGCTCGGGTTTCGGGGGGAGCGTCGCCGCGCTGCGATTGACCGAGAAGGGCTACCGGGTGGGTGTCCTCGAAGCGGGCCGCCGCTTCGCCGACGACGAGTTCGCGAAGACCTCGTGGCGCCTGCGTAAGTTCTTGTGGGCGCCGAAGCTGGGTATGTACGGCATTCAGCGAATTCACTTGCTGCGCAACGTCATGATTCTGGCCGGTGCCGGCGTGGGCGGCGGGTCGCTCAACTATGCCAATACGCTCTACGTGCCGCCCGAACCGTTCTTCAAAGACCGGCAGTGGTCACACATCACCGACTGGCGGGCCGAGTTGATGCCGCACTACGAGCAGGCCAAGCTGATGCTCGGGGTGGTGCGCAACCCGACGTTGACCGACGCCGACCGCATCGTCAAAGAGGTCGCCGACGAGATGGGTGTGGGCGACACCTGGGTGCCCACCCCGGTGGGCGTCTTTTTCGGCGCAGACGGGCAGCAAACGCCCGGCAAGGTTGTGCCTGACCCATACTTCGGTGGGGTGGGCCCGGCGCGCACCGGCTGCCTCGAATGCGGTTCGTGCATGACCGGTTGTCGCCATGGCGCCAAGAACACGCTGGTGAAGAACTACCTCGGGCTGGCCGAAAACGCCGGCGCAGAAGTACTTCCCATGCGAACCGTGACCGGCTTCGCGCAGCTGCCAGACGGCAGGTGGCGCGTTGACACCGTGCGCACCGGCCGCTGGTTGCGGAAGCAACGACGCTCATTCACCACCGCCCAATTGGTGTTGGCCGCGGGCACGTGGGGCACACAGCGGCTGCTGTTCAAGATGCGTGACAACGGTAAGCTGCCGAAGCTGTCCGACCGGCTCGGCGTGCTGACGCGGACCAACTCCGAGTCGATCCTGGGAGCTGGGCGCTACCGCGTCACACCGGACCTCGACCTCACGCACGGAGTGGCCATCACGTCATCGATCCATCCCAACCCCGACACCCATATCGAGCCGGTCCGTTACGGCAAGGGCTCCAACTTTATGGGGTTGTTGCTGACGCTGATGACCGACGGTTCGGGCCCTGAAGGCACCGATGTGCCGCGGTGGCGGCAGTTCGTGCGCAGCGCTCGCGAGAATCCACGTGCCGCGTTGCGAGTGCTGATCGTGCGCCAGTGGAGCGAGCGAACGGTCATCGCACTGGTGATGCAGCACCTGGACAACTCGATCACGACGTTCACCGAACGGAGCAAGCTGCGTATCCGCCGGTACTCGAGCAGGCAGGGCCACGGCCAGCCGAACCCGACGTGGATCCCGGTGGGCAATGAAGTCACCCGCCGGATCGCGACGAAGATCGACGGCGTCGCCGCCGGCACCTGGGGCGAGCTGTTCAACATCCCACTGACCGCGCACTTCCTCGGCGGCGCCGCGATCGGCGACAGCCCCCAGACCGGTGTCATCGACCCGTATCAGCGAGTGTACGGCTATCCGACGCTGTCGGTGATGGACGGCGCCGCGGTCTCGGCGAACCTGGGCGTCAACCCGGCGCTGTCCATCACCGCCCAGGCCGAGCGGGCGGTGTCGATGTGGCCCAACAAGGGCGAGAAGGACCAACGCCCTGCACAGGGCGAGCCCTACCGCCGAGTGACCCCAATCGCGCCGAAGCGCCCCGCGGTTCCGGCCGACGCACCTGCAACGCTGCACTGGCTGCCAACCCAACCGGTCAGATCGGCGCGCTAGCGAGGTTCACGTTCTTCGGTCGTGGTCGTTGAGGTCGCTAGATCGAACGCCAGTCGCTTGATCCGTGGACAGGCGTCGCATGCGATGCCTGCAACGGCGAGGACCTATATGGGGCCGAATGGCCCTTTGCTGCGTCAAGAGACTGTGCAATCGTGTTCGCGAACGAGAACTGTGTGTCCCCACGTCTGGTGGGAGGTACTGCGATTGTGGTCTTTGAAGCTCTCCGATATGACTCATGTCCTTCAGGAGACAACGCGCAAGGGTGTGGGTAGTCAGCGATGGCAGCGGCCGGTATACGTCGATCTTCTCCCACCGTGCAACCACGCCTGCCCTGCCGGAGAGAACATTCAGGCGTGGCTGGCCGAGGCTCAGGCCGGGCAGTACGAGAAGGCGTGGCAGACGCTAGTCGACGACAATCCGCTTCCCTCGACCCATGGCCGAGCCTGCTATCACCCCTGCGAAACTAGTTGCAACCGCGGGTCTCTCGATGCGCCGGTCGCAATCCACGCGGTCGAGCGTTTCCTCGGGGATCTCGCGGCCGATAAGGGCTGGCGGGTGCCGGTCGCACGGCCGAGCGGCAAGAAGGTCCTGGTTGTGGGAGCCGGGCCGGGCGGCCTGGCATGCGCCTATCATCTTGCCCGCATGGGCCATCGGGCCGAAATCCGCGACAGTGCCGAGGAACCTGGCGGGATGATGGCCTCCGGGATTCCGGCCTACCGCCTGCCGCGGACCCCGCTGCGCGAGGAAATCGATCGCATCACCGCAATGCCGGGGATCACGCTCAATTGCGCTCGGCGTGTCGCCGATGTGATGGCCGAAAAGCAGAAGGGCGGCTTCGATGCGGTCTTCGTCGCGGTGGGCGCGCAAGAAGCCAACCACCTGAACATTCCGGCCATGGACGGCAAGAAGATGATCGATGCGGTCACCCTGCTCGGCCAGGTGCAAGAGGGCAAGGCACCCGAGCTTGGTCGTGCGGTAGCCGTCATCGGGGGCGGCAATACAGCCGTGGATGCCGCGCGCACCGCCCGGCGGCTGGGGGCGCAGGACGCGCTGCTCGTGTACCGCTCCGACCCGGCTCATATGAAAGCACAGCCGGCCGAGGCCAGCGAAGCGTTCGCCGAGGGTGTGAAGATCAAGTGGCTGAGCACCGTGGAGCAGTTCGGCGCCGACGGCATCGTGATCGAAAAGCTCCAAATGGACCCCGACGGCACCGTCACAGCGACCGGCGAGACCGAGCGGATTGGCGCCGACTCGGTCGTGCTGGCTGTAGGACAGCACAGCGACCTGTCGCTGTTGTGCGGCGCGCCAGGCGTCAAGATCACGCCCGACGACGTCGTCGAGGTCGATAGGGTGCTGATGACCGGTCACCCCGGAATTTTTGCGGGCGGCGACTGCATCGGCGGCCCGCAGACCATGACAGCAGCAGTAGGACACGGCAAGCTGGCGGCCCGCGCCATCGATGCGTGGATGCGCGGCGAGACCTACCAACGGCCGGCTTCGCATCCGCTGGTCACCTTCGACATGCTCCATCTGCTCAGCTATTTGGACGCGCCGCGCAGCCAACAGGAGAAGGTTCAGGTCGCGCAGCGGACCGGGTTCGGCGAAATTGTCGCGGGTCTTGCGGAACCGCAGGCGCGCTATGAGGCCCAGCGCTGCCTGTCCTGCGGCAACTGTTTCGAATGTGATAACTGCTATGCGGCCTGCCCCGAACAGGCGATCACCCGCCTGGGCACAGGTAACGGGTACAGCGTTGACACGAATCTTTGTACCGGCTGCGCAACGTGTTTCGAGCAGTGCCCCTGTCATGCCATTGAGATGGTGCCCGAACCTCAGGGCCAGTCTTTGCCTATCGGAAACCTCGACGAACCGCTTGCGCCAAGCAGTTTCGCGGTACGTAAGTAGAAGCGAACATGACCCAACCGACTGCCACCATGGACGGCAACACCGCGGTTGCGCATATCGCGTATCGCGTGAACGAGGTCTGTGCCATCTATCCGATCACGCCCTCGTCTCCGATGGCTGAACTCGCCGACGCCTGGTCCGATCAGGGCATCAGGAATATCTGGGGCAGCATCCCCGCCGTGCAGGAGATGCAGTCCGAGGGGGGCGCCGCCGGCTGCGTCCATGGTTCGCTGCAAAGCGGCGCTCTGACAACGACTTTCACCGCGTCGCAGGGTCTGATGCTGATGCTGCCTAACATGTACAAGATTGCCGGCGAGCTGACCTCGACGGTTTTCCATGTGGCCGCACGGGCGCTGGCGGCCGGCGCGTCGTCGATCTTCGGCGACCATCAGGACATCATGGCGGCCCGCGCTACCGGCTTTGCCATGCTGGGCGCCGGTTCGGTGCAGGAAGGCCATGATCTCGCGCTGGTGGCGCAGGCAGCGACGCTGGCCGCGCGCATTCCCTTCATCCACTTCACCGATGGGTTTCGTACCTCACACGAATACAACAAGGTGTCGCTGATTTCTGATGCACAAATTCGGGCGATGATCGATGACGATCTGGTGTGCGCCCATCGCGAGCGCGCACTCAGTCCAGAGCATCCGGTCATCAGGGGAACCTGGCAAAACCCCGATACCTACTTCCAGACCCGCGAGGCGGCCAATCCCTTCTACGCGAAGGTACCCGAGATCGTTCTGGCCACAATGGATCGGCTGGGAGTCCTTTGCGGGCGGCACTATTCATTGTTCCGCTATGACGGCCCCCCCGACGCGGAGCGCGTGGTCGTCAGCATGGGCTCGAGTGCCGAGGTCGTGCGCGAGACGGCGCGGTGGCTCAACCGGCACGGCGAAAGGGTCGGCGCGATGCAGGTTTTGCTGTATCGACCGTTTTCTGCCGAACACTTTCTGAATGCGCTGCCCGAGACCGTCCGGTCGATCGCGGTGCTGGACCGAACGAAGGAGCCCGGCGCGCCGTTGGAGCCGCTTCACTGCGATGTCGTGGGCGTGCTCACCGAGGCCGTCGCGGCGGGCCGGATCCGGCACATGCCGCGGGTGATCGGCGGCCGGTACGGCCTGTCCTCCAAGGATTTCCACCCGGGGATGGCCAAGGCCGTGTTCGACGAGTTGAAGAAGCCCAATCCTCGCAATCACTTCACGGTCGGCATCATCGACGATGTCGGCCATACCAGTCTCGACTACGACAGGTCGCTGGATATTGAGCCGCACGACACCGTCCGTTGTCTATTTTTTGGGTTGGGTGCCGACGGGACGGTCGGAGCCAACAAGAACAGCGTAAAGATTTTGAGCGAGGCGCCCGATCGCTATGCGCAGGCGTATTTCGAGTATGACTCCCACAAATCGGGAGGGGAGACGGCGTCGCACCTTCGTTTCGGTAAGAGCCCCATCGCGGCGCCTTATCTGATCCGGCACGCCGATTTCGTCGCCTGCCACAAGTTCGGCTTCCTCAATAAGCGTGACGTGCTTAGCCCAGCGATTCCTGATGGGACGTTTCTGTTGAACAGCCCCTACGGACCCGACGAGGTCTGGGATCAGCTGCCGCGCCAAGTCCAAAAGCAGATCGTCGACAAGAGACTGCGCTTCTACGTCATCGATGCGTCCGCGGTGGCGCTCCGCATCGGGCTTGGGCCACGCGTGAACACACTCCTGCAAACCTGCTTCTTTCATCTGGCGAATGTGTTACCGGCGGCGCGGGCCGTGGCCGAGATCAAGCGCTTCATCGAAAAGGCCTATGCCGGCAAGGGCGACGCGGTTGTGAAGCTGAATTTCGCCGCGGTGGACGCCGCGGTCGAGGCCCTGCACGAAGTCAAAGTACCCGAAACTGTGAGCGGTACACGTAATATCCCGCCCGCCGTTCCGTCGACTGCGCCGGAGTTCATCCGGGAGGTCACCGGAGAGATCATGGCCGGCCGTGGCGATGACATCCCGGTGAGCCGCATGCCCGACGACGGCACCTTCCCGGTGGGCACGGCCAAGTACGAGAAACGCAACATCGCTGTCGAGGTGCCGATCTGGGATCCGGATCTGTGCATCCAGTGCGGCCAGTGCAGCATCGTGTGCCCGCACAGCGTCATCCGTGCAAAGACCTATGTCGCAAGGGATCTCGAAGGCGCGCCCGATGGGTTCAAGTCGGCTCCGGTCAATGCGCGCGGTTATCCCGACTCGCGGTTTACGTTGCAGTTCTATGTTGAGGATTGCACCGGTTGCGGTGTCTGTGTGGAGAATTGCCCGGCGTACAGTCAGACCGGCGATGGCCGGCGCGCCATCAACATGGGCGAAAAGCTACCTGTCTTAAACCAAGAGCGGGAAAACATTGCATTCTTCGAGACGCTGCCCACACCTGACCGGCAGCGGGTGGACGTCGCCAATGTGCGCGGGATTCAGCTCCTGGAACCATTGTTCGAGTTTTGCGGGGCATGCGCCGGATGCGGCGAAACCCCATATCTGAAACTGATTTCCCAGCTTTTCGGGGATCGCCTGCAGATCGCCAACGCGACGGGATGTTCGTCGATATACGCCGGCAACACGCCCGCCCATGCATGGGCCGCCAACGCAGAGGGGCGTGGTGTGGCATGGTCGAACTCCTTGTTCGAGGACAATGCCGAATTCGGCCTGGGCTACCGGCTGGCAATCGACAAGCAGTCGAGCCTGGCCCGCGACTTGGTGAGCAGGCTCGCCCCACAGATCGGTGAGGATCTGGCAAGGGCGTTGCTCGAGTCTGAACAGCGTAGCGAATCCGAGTTTGTCGCGCAGCGCGCCCGCGTTGCGGCCCTCAAAGACAAACTGAAACCGATCGACTCGGGCGATGCCAAGACGCTGATGAGTCTGGCCGACTTTCTCGTGCGTCGCAGTGTCTGGATCGTCGGCGGTGACGGCTGGGCCTATGACATCGGCTACGGCGGTCTCGACCATGTGCTCGCGCAGGGCCGCGACGTCAACGTGCTGGTCCTGGATACCGAGGTGTACTCGAATACGGGAGGTCAGTCGTCGAAGGCGACACCGCTCGGGGCGTCGGCGAAATTCGCCGCGGCGGGCAAACGGGTGCCGCGCAAGGACCTTGCACTTCAGGCGATCTCGTACGGAAACATCTATGTCGCTCAGATCGCGCTGGGCGCCAATTCGGAACAGGCGCTGATCGCGCTGCGCGAAGCGGAGGCGTTCGACGGCCCGTCCTTCGTTCTGGCGTATTCGCAGTGCATCGCCCACGGGATCGACATGCGCACCGGGATGAAGCAGCAGGCCCGTGCGGTGGCGAGCGGCTACTGGCCGCTGTTGCGGTTCGACCCGACGATGCGCAAAAAAGGCATGAACCCATTCCGGCTGGATTCCCCGCGCCCGCGGATTACGTTCGAGGACTACGCCTATCGTGAGCTTCGCTATAAGACGCTGACACAAACCCACCCGGAAACGGCGGCAGAACTGCTGGCTCAGGCCCAGGCAGCCGTGAACGAGCAGTACAAGGTCTACGAAGACTTGGCGGCGCGGGACGGCAGCCGCTTCCTGCCGCATTGGGAGGACGTCACCCCATGACCGAAATCGACCTGGGCACACGATATCTGGGGCTTGAGCTGAAACACCCGATCGTCGCGTCTTCATCGCCGCTCACCTCCGACCTGGACGGCATCCGGCGCCTGGCAGGCGCAGGAGCCGCGGCGATCGTCCTGGCCTCAATCTACGAAGAACAGATCGTCGCCGAGGAACTCGCGCAGGCGGTGCTGCGCGACCAGGGCAGCGAGACGCAGGCGGAGGCTACCGGGTACTTCCCTGAGGTAAGTGCGGATCAGGGCGTGCTGGAGAGCCGACTGGAGCTGCTTCGCCGCGCATCCGCATGCACCGACGTACCGATCATCGCCAGCCTGAACGCGAAATCCGCTGCGGGCTGGGTCGATTTCGCGCATCGGCTGGAACAGGCCGGCGCCAGCGCCATCGAGCTGAACATCTACCGCGTTCCCGCCGACCCGGCCGAGACCAGTGCGACGCTCGAAGACAGTTACGCCGAAATACTTCGCGGGGTGAAGGCGATGGTCAGCGTGCCGGTCGCAGTCAAGATCGCCCCCTTCTTCAGTTCACCCGGGAACATGGCGACGAAATTGGTGCAGGCCGGCGCCGACGGCCTTGTGCTGTTCAACCGCTTCTACGAACCCGACATCGACTTAGCGTCGCTGGCGCCGCAGGCAGACCTCCAGCTCAGCAGACCCTACGAAATCCGGCTGCCATTGATGTGGATCGCCCTACTGTCTCGACATCTGGAAGCCTCGATCGCAGCTACCACCGGCGTGTGGACCCGTGATGAAGTCGTCAAGTACCTGCTGGCCGGCGCGGATGTGGTGATGACAACCTCAGCGCTGCTGAAGCACGGTCCCGATCATCTGACCACGCTGGTGGACGGTCTGCGCGACTGGATGGACAGCCGGGGATTCGAATCCGTCGCCAGCCTCAAGGGCAGGCTCGCGGCTGGGCAGCGTCCTGGCGACGCCGCGGACTTCATGCGCGCCCAGTATCACCACATACTCACAACAAGTTACGCAAGCGCTCTGCCATGACGCGTTTTCTACACCGCTTACGGACCCTCAAGCGGGCCAGCTTGCGCTAGACCAACGACGAAGGAGACTCAGGTGACGACTCGCATAGGCATCAACGGTTTTGGTCGCATTGGACGCAACTTCTACCGGGCCTTGAAGGTGCAGCAGGCCCAGGGCAGCGGCAGCGACATCGAGGTGGTCGCGGTCAACGACCTCACCGACAACGCCACCTTGGCGCACTTGCTGAAATTCGACTCGATATTGGGCCGGTTCCCCCAGGACATCACCCTCGAGGGGAACGACACGATCGTCGTCGGTGGCGAGAAGATCAAGTCTCTAGAGGTCAAGGAGGAACCGGCCGCGCTACCGTGGCGTGCGCTGGGTGTCGACGTCGTGGTCGAATCCAGCGGCCACTTCAACAGCGGCGACAAGGCCCGGGGCCACCTGGAGGCGGGCGCGAAGAAGGTGGTGATCTCGGCGCCGGCGACCGGCGCCGACATCACGATCGTGATCGGCGTCAACGACGACAAATACGACGGCAGCCAGAACATCATCTCCAACGCCTCGTGCACGACAAACTGCCTGGGCCCGCTGGCCAAGGTGCTCAACGACGAGTTCGGCATCGTCCGCGGCCTGATGACCACCATCCACGCCTACACCCACGACCAGAACCTGCAGGACGGCCCGCACAAGGACCTGCGCCGGGCCCGCGCCGCTGCGATCAACATCGTGCCGACGTCCACCGGGGCGGCGAAGGGTATCGGGGTGGTACTGCCGGAACTTCGGGGCAAGCTCGACGGCTACGCGCTGCGGGTGCCGATACCGACCGGATCGGTCACCGACCTGACCGCCGAGATCTCCAAGGAAGCGAGCGCCGAGGACATCAACGCGGCCTTCAGGGCGGTCGCCGAGGGCAGCCTCAAGGGCATCCTGAAGTACTACGACGCGCCGATCGTGTCGACCGACATCGTCACCGACCCGCACTCGTCGATCTTCGACTCCGGTCTGACCAAGGTCATCGGCAACCAGGCCAAGGTGGTGTCCTGGTACGACAACGAATGGGGTTACTCGAATCGGCTGGTCGACCTGATTGCCCTGGTCGGCAAGTCGCTGTGACTTTGAACCTTCCTCGACGAGCTTCTGGCACAGAATGTTTCGGGCCGGGGTTCGCGTGGTGGGTAACGGTGACTCGGCGGCGGCCATGCGCCAGCTGGCACTTGGAAGTGCTGAGCTGCTGAACATTCGCGCCCTAGGGCACGGCCAGCGGAGGTTCTTAGACGTGTTCGGCAAGGACTCCGCCGCCCCCCGTGCGTCGGCGCGCATGCCGTCGAGGCGTGCGGGGTGAGGCCGACCGTCTCGCCGCCCGCTGACATGGCTCGAGATCGGCGCTGGAGAGGCGTCTGAAATAAGTCGACCACAACATGTGACGATTCCGCTTCGGCATTCGAAGGCTTGCGGAAAGATGGGCAGAGTGGGAGTCACCGTGGCCGTTACCGGACCGACCGGCGAGATCGGTATCTCCGCCGTGACCGCGCTGGAGCACAACCCCGCGGTCGACCGCATCGTCGGGATGGCGCGCCGCCCATTTGACCCGTCCTCGCTCGGGTGGACCAAGACCACCTATCGGCAGGGTGACATCCTAGATCGGCAGGCGGTCGACAACCTGGTCGCCGACGCCGATGTGGTCATCCATCTGGCGTTCATCATCTTCGGCTCGCGCGAGGAAAGCGCACGGGTCAACCTGGCTGGCGCCCGCAACGTATTCGAGGCGACGGTGGCCGCCGCGCGGCCCAGGCGATTGGTCTACACCTCCTCGGTGGCCGCGTACGGCTACCGCCGCGACAATCCGGTCCCGCTCACCGAGGACGTCGCGCCCCGCGGGTCGCCGGAACACTACTACTCCGAACAAAAAGCCGCCTGCGAGGCAGAACTGGCCGACATCACCGAGGGATCCTCGCTGGAGGTGTTTATCCTTCGCCCGTGCATCGTTGCAGGGCCCAAGGCTCCCGCGCTGGCCGACGCGATGCCCTGGCGGCACCTGCCCGAAGTGGTGCAGTCGGCCACCCGGGCGGTCCCCTTGCTCAAGATGCCGGTGGCGGATCCGGGATTTCCGATGCAACTGGTGCACCATGACGACGTCGCCGCCGCGATCGCGTTGGCCGCGACCACCGATGCTTCGCCGGGCGCCTACAATATCGCCGGCGACGGCGAGGTCAGCATCTCCGAGGTCGTCACCGCGCTGGGTGGGCAACCGGTGCGGGTTCCGGCCGCCGCGGCCAGCGCCGCCTCGGCGGTCATCGCGCACGTGCCGTTCGTTCCCTCCGCCCTGGAATGGCTGCACATCACCAAGGTGTCGATGGTGATGGACACCACCAAAGCCAAAACCCAGTTGGGCTGGAAGCCCAAGTACACCTCGGCGGAAACGCTGCAGGCCCTGGCGCATGCTGTCTGACTTGGCCCGCTAACTGACCGGAATTTAGTACCTGAACAGGCCCTTGCGGTGGAGCTGCCGGGAATCGATCCCGCCCCAAAAATGGCGGTGAACTGCGGAAACGCTGGATTTTAGGTACGTGAAACAACGCGAAAGTACGCGAAACGACCTGCGGATACGCGACAGGTGTTGACGGCGTCAACAAAGATGCTGCGGTCGAGCGGTTATAGCCGGAACCTGGAGCGCTGCAGGTCCAGAATCGAAAGACCTGGCGGTCTGCCCCTAATACTGCAGCCGGTGCGCCCAGTGATCAGGAGGTGATTGCTCAGATTATGACCTGATCGAAAGCTCGTCGTCGCCTGCCGGTGTGAGTCCGGTCCGGGTAGCTGTCAGGAGGCCCGGTAGCAGGCTGGCGGCCCGGCCTGGAAACGGGTCGGGCCGAAGCCCAGCGTCAAAAGCCCCGTTGGGGGAAGCAAATGAGCGGTCTGTAACGCGAGTGAAGCCTGCCGCGTCGTTAGATATTGAGGGAGAGCCGAGCCGGGCGGTTCACGGTGAAGGCCATGGAAGCGGTGAAGATCCTGAAAGTGCAACCGCGAGGGACTCCTCGGCGTAAGAGGGCGCGGAACGTTCAGACGGTGACGGCGGGAACTGGGGAGGCCCTCCCCGGCCGAAACGCACTGCGAATTGCGTGGAATAGCTTGTCCTATAACCGGTGTGGAGCCGGGAAGTGGATCGGGCGCCGGGTGGGAGTCGGAGGCGGTCGTAGTACCGATCGAGTCGCAGGACAACACAACCTGCGGTGAGGGAAGGGCCGCTGCTTCGTCCACGCGTTGTGTCTGGGAAGGAGGTGCCCGGTGAGTGCCGATCTGGCTAGTTCCGCCGCTTCGGGGTCCGTGTTGGATCCGGTTCGAGCCTTGCAGCACACGCTTTACCGGTCGGCCAAGGCCGATCCGGGGCGACGGTTTCATGCGTTGCGGGACAAGGTCTATCGCAGAGATGTCCTGTGGCGGGCGTGGGTCGCGGTGCGCCGCAACAAGCCCCCGACCCTCCTAGATCGAGTTCATTGGTGTTCGCGGCGTCGATAGTGGGATTGTCGGGCTCGGTATTGGTGTCGTCTTCGCCATCGTGACCAGGCCAGCAGGCTTGTACTGCAGCCGTAGATAGGGATTGCTGATGCTGGCGTGTCTGCGCTGGTAGGCGCGGTGACCGCGGCATTGTTCGGAGTTTGTGAACACATCTGAATATGCCGCGGTCGCCGCGGCTCATAGCGTAGACCCTGATGGGTGTCTGGCTCGAAGGTGTTGCGGCCTCTTCCTCCAGATTGGGTCTCGTCACCGTCCAACTTGCACAAGATCTCTGGCCACAACTCCTCTGGCACCGTGGAATGGATGGCGTTGATGATGCGATTCATCTTCACCCACATGTCCACCATGCTGGTCCCGCTGGCGCGGGAGTCCATCAGGGCTTGCAGCCGACCGGCGGCGATCATGCCGGTGTTCACGTCGACCTTGGTGTCCGAATCGACCAGGGTTTCATAGCCCTTGGCCATGACGGTCTCGAAGAACGCCATCGGCGTGATCGCGGTGGCCACGCCATTGACGAAGTCGACGCCGTTCTCTTTCGCCCGACGCTCCAAGATCTCGCGGTACGTCGGCTTCGCGATGTTTTGCACCGCAAAATGCCGACCGGCGTGGTTTCTGATGGAGTCGATGGTGACCCGGTCGCGCTTGTCGAGTGTGGTGTTGTCGTCCTCTATGGCCGCAGGATCATCGCGTAGCTTGTCCCGACTGCCAAGAGGCCGTTGACTTTTGCGCGCATCGTGTCGTTACGGCACACGCGGCACCGGGGCTCCAGATGAAACCCACTGCGTGGGGGTAAAGCCATCGAATCCACCGTCTGATCAACGCGGGCCGGGATCGCCTCAGATAGCGTCATAGCTCGTTTACCTCCAGCGGCACTCGCCACGGTGGGCCGTGACCTCATTATCCCAGGACAACGAGCGCCGACGCAGCATGGAATGAACACGTCTTTCTGGGGTACTTCCGAGTACTTTGCACGGACCGATCGCTCAATTCACTAGGCACGCCAAGCCACCGCGCGCGGATGGGGGAGGCGCAGCGCTCGTAGCGCTTCATCGCGACAACACCACACGTCAAACTTCATACCGAGCATAATTCGATTTGGCCTGGCCAGTCCGCAGGCAGTCCGCAGCAGAGCTAGCGACAGCTTGAGCCGACCAACGTCACCAACCCTTTTACCTGCGCGGTTCTCGCACCATCAACACAACTTGACGCAACAAACGCTGAGAAGGACGGACTGTAAATCCGTCGCGAAAGCTACACAGGTTCGAATCCTGTACCTGCCACCACAGGCCGCAGGGTGTTGCGGCGTTTGGCTACGCGCGAGTGCGGGCGGAATTTCACGCTAGTCACGACTGGTGTTCACGCCCGCCAGCGCTCACCGAGCGCCTTCGCCGCGGTGGACGCCTTCATCACCAGACGGCGCTCCCGGTTCCTAACAGGGATGAAGTGGTAATGCTCGTAGAACGACTGCGCTTCGTCGTCTATCGCATCGACGACGATGAGCCGCCCCCCGCCAATCTCCGATGC
This sequence comes from uncultured Actinomycetota bacterium, assembly GCA_963788075.1. Lineage (GTDB taxonomy): Bacteria > Actinomycetota > Actinomycetes > Mycobacteriales > Mycobacteriaceae > Mycobacterium. The sequence continues at coordinate 269,231 of CAWBFI010000001.1, forward strand.
GGCAACGGCTTTCCCCAGTGCATCCAGGAGTAGCTGCCCGCCGTATCCGTGTCCGTGCAATGCTGCATCGATTGCCAGACGGGCAATCAAGTATCCGGGTATGCGGGAATAGCCCCCAGCCATGGGCCCCGACACACCGTCGTCTTTGCGCACGACCTCGGTGGGGCAGATGGCGAAATAGGCGCAGACCTTCGATTCCCCGACCGGGGTCCACACGTACACATGCGCTACTCCGCTGGTATCCGCGCGGCGGCCCTGCTTGGCCAGCCAGGTGTTCAGCGACTCCTTGCCACAGTCGAACCCCTCCAGCGTGTGGCCGTCGTCCAGCCGCGCGGACTCGAACATCGGTTAGCGCCTCTTGAACACCGCCGGCGTACGTGCGGTTGCGGCCAGTCGCGGCGCGGCGTCGGCAACGTCCAGCGAGGACATCAGCTTGTCGAATTGGTCCGGCACCATGACCGTTACCAGCTCCTGGCGCAAAACGTCCTCGGCGCGTTGCATCGCAGCATTGCGCACGAACTCCGACGTCTGCTCATGCACCACATTGGCAGCTCGTTGAATGCGCTCCAGGGTCGCTTGCTCCGCGCGAAGCTCTATGCGCTTCGTCTTGGCTGCCACGATGACCTCTCCTTTCTCCTCAGCCCAGTGTACGGGGAATGTACGTACAACACTAGAGGGCGGCTTGACTCACGGAAACTGCCCGCGAAACACCCTCGGTGCCTCACGTAAGAATGCCCGCGAAACGGTGACCGTCGTGAGGCATGGAGAGTGGGTTATCGATGACGTCTCGGGCCGAGATCACCACCAGGTACGCCAAGGCGTATGTGAAGGCCGCGAAGAAGGACAAGGGAAAGGTCCTAGACCAGGTGGTGGAGGTGACTGGGTGGTCGCGTGACAATGCCCGGCGCAGGCTTACCGCGGCGGCGATGCGGCCGCCGGGATCGGGTCGCAGCAGCGCGAAGCGGCCACGCAAGCCGAGGGCGCCGAAGTATTCCTACGACGCGCTCAAGGTGCTGCAGCGGGTCTGGGCCGCCTCGGGTGGGCAGTGCGGGAAGTATCTGGCTGCTTCGATGCGGCTGCAGCTCGACGGCCTGCAACGCCACGATGAGCTGGCCTTTGGTCGTGACCGCTACAGTCCGGCCGTGCGTGAGGAGCTGCTGGAGATGAGCGCGGCGACGATTGACCGGTATCTGGCGCCGGCGAGGGCCAAGGACCAGATCAGTGGTGTATCGACGACGAAACCTTCACCACTGCTGCGGAATTCGGTCAAGGTCCGTAAGGCAGGCGATGAGGTAGAAGACGAACCCGGTTTCTTCGAGGGCGATACGGTCGCGCATTGCGGCCCAACACTGAAGGGCGAGTTCGCCCGCACCCTCAACCTCACCGATGTCCATATCGGCTGGGTATTTACCCGCACCGTGCGCAACAACGCTAACGCCCACATCCTGGGTGCACTGAAAGCAGGGGTGCACGAAATACCTTATGAGGTAACCGGTTTGGACTTCGACAACGGCACGGAGTTTTTGAACAAGGCTGTCATCAAGTGGGCGGCGGAGATGGAGATCTTCTTCACGCGATCGCGGCCGTACAAGAAGAACGATCAGGCCACCATCGAGTCCAAGAACAACCATCTGGTGCGCAAGTACGCGTTCTACTACCGCTACGACACCCCTGAAGAACGAGCCGTGCTCAACCGGCTCTGGCCACTGGTCAACGACCGGCTCAACTACCTGACCCCGACCATCAAACCCACCGGGTACACCAGTAGCGGTGACGGCCGGCGCCGACGCCTCTACGACACACCGCAGACCCCATTTGACCGGCTCCTGGCCGCCGGCGTCCTTTCACCAGCACAGCAGGCAGAACTGACCGCCTACCGCGACAGCCTCAACCCCGCCAAAATCGGCCGCGAGATCGCCGATCTGCAGAACCGGCTTCTCCTGCTGGCCAAGGAGAAGACCGAGCAGCTCTACCTGGCCAGCATCCCCACCGCCCTACCCGACATCCGCAAAGGTATCCGGACCAAGGCCAGCTGATCCGCCCGTTTCGCGGGCATTCTTACGTGAGCGCCAAGTTCCGTTCCCGGGACGCCTCGCAGGCGTGAAAATGGGGTCGAGTTGCCCGCCGACGCCGACGTTTCCTTGGGACCACTAGCCCGCACGTGAGCCTGGGCGCCGGGGCCCGACCTGGAAGGGTCACGCACTGTTGCTTCGAGCACGCCGGTCAGATTTTCGGTTCCCTTGACCGAGGCCCCCGGGCAACCCGTTCGATGATGAGCACGGATCGACTGGAGGGCAATCGAAGTGAAACAGAAGCACAGCCCGGCGCCGCAGGAGATTCCCGACGCCGAGCATGAGTTGGTCATCGAGCATGTGTGCGCTATCGATGTGGCCAAGGCGTTCGGCAAGGTCTGTGTGCGCACCCCGCGGGAGCGTCGGCGGGTTAGCAAGGTGTGGGACGTCGAGGCCACCAGCGGAGCGGTCACCGAGCTGGCCGCCCAGCTCATCAACCTGGGCATCGAGAAGGTCACCATCGAGTCGACATCGGATTATTGGCGGATCTGGTACTACCTGTTGGAGGCGGCCGGGCTCGACGTGCAGCTGGTCAACGCCCGCGATGTCAAGAACGTACCGGGACGACCCAAAACCGACAAGCTCGACGCTGTCTGGCTGGCCAAGCTCACCGAAAAGGGGTTGCTGCGGCCAAGTTTCGTGCCGCCGCAACCAATCCGGCAGTTACGCGATTACACCCGACTTCGCGTCGACTTGACGCGGGACCGGTCCCGGTACTGGCAGCGGCTGGAGAAGCTGCTCGAAGACGCCCTGATCAAGCTGTCGTCGGTGGCATCCACACTCGACACGCTCTCGGCGCGCGACATGATCGAGGCATTGATCTCCGGCGAACGCGACCCGCGCCGACTCGCCGACTTGGCCCGGGCCCGGATGAAGACCAAGCGAACGGAGCTGATCAAAGCGCTCGACGGACGCTTCGACGAACACCACGCCGAACTGGCGCGGATGCTGCTCGATCAGATCGGCACCCTCACTGCGCAGATCCGCACGCTGACCACCCGGATCGACGACCTGCTCGCGGCCGCCGAACCTGCCGAAAACGACGGTCCCGGCAACCCCAGTGTCTACGCCAAGCCTGCCGATAGCGGGTTGTCGGCCGTCGAACGCCTCGAGGAAATCCCCGGCATCGGCAGATCCGGGGCACAGATCATCCTGGCTGAAATCGGCCTCGACATGACCCAATTCCCCACACCCGCGCACTTGGTGTCCTGGGCGAAGCTGTGCCCGCGAACCGTACAGTCCGGACCCGTGACGCGCGGCGGCAAGACCGGCAAGGGCAATCCCTACCTCAAGGGCGCACTCGGTGAGGCCGCCGCGGCCGCCGCCAAGACCGACACCTTCCTCGGCGAAAGGTATCGGCGCATCGTCAAACGCCGCGGCAAGCTCAAAGCCCTGGTTGCGGTCGCCCGCTCCATCCTCGTCATCATTTGGCAACTCCTTTCCGACCCCGCCGCCCGATTCTTCGACCTCGGGTCCGACTACCACGCCAGTCGCATCAGCATCGAACGACGGCTGCGCAACCACATCGCCCAACTCTCCGCGATGGGCTTCCGCGTCACCGTCGAACCCGCCGCCTGAACACCACACAACACAGCAACGAAACCCGGCTCCGCAAGCTCCGCCGGGTCGCCTTCGGGCTGCCCGCTCACCTTGGGGATTTTCCGGTCAGGCATCGACTTATTTTCGCGGGCATATTGACTTGAGGCATCACGCGTAGGTCTGGGCGCGGTTGAGCGGGACGAAGTTGGCCATGTAATCGACAGAGCCGCCGGCGCGGTTGCTCCACGGCCCGCCCGCGTGCACATCGGCGGGCATGACGTCGAAGACCGACAGCATCCGGTCCAGGTAGTTGACCACGTTCGCCTCGTGCGCCCCCGGACTGCCCAGCTCGACCGGGCAGTCTTCCGGCCCGGGGATCAGGCGGCGGGTGGCGGCGTCGAGCACCGCGGCTTGGTGCGGCGACAGGAACCGATACCCCGTGTCGGCCGACGCGGCGGGTAGGGCGCCCCGCACGGCGGCGGCCAGCGGCAGCAGGCTCAGCCCGCCGAGCATCGCGCGCCGCGACACCGGCGGCGGCAAGCGGGATCCCCGGGCGGCCTCCTCGCTGTGCACACCGGCAGGGTATGACGCAGATATGGGGCTCAACGGGGAATGCCCGCGTAGCGGCGTGTCGGGACCTGGCCGATGCGGGGTTTGTGGTATCGCTCGGGATGAAACTGCCGTCGAGGCGAGAATCCGAGATGCCTGGCAACTCGACCACGCAGGTATGGAACGAAAGTTGTTGCGTCGCTGATCTTCTGGGTGCCTAGTGGTGTCCATCCTGCTGCGCTGGGCTGACGAGGACGGGCTTCGTCGTCGCCGGTAAGCCGGGCGCCTGACTGCCTGCCGTGCAGGCCGCAACACTATTTGATAAATTCTTCAATCGTTCGAACATAGAAATTTTGTAGTCTTCAGGAGATCTTTTGTGTCGGAGCCGCTGTACAAGGTCAAGGCCGAGTTCTTCAAGACGTTGGGGCATCCGGCGCGGATCAGGATTCTCGAGCTTCTGGTTGCCGGGGATAAGCCGGTCGCTGAACTGTTGCCCGAGGTCGGGCTGGAATCGTCGAACCTTTCCCAGCAGCTGGGAGTTTTGCGCCGAGCCGGTGTTGTTGACGCGCGGAGAGACGGCAACGCGATGATCTACTCGATCGCCTCACCGGATATCGCCGAGCTGCTGATGGTTGCGCGCAAGGTTCTCAGCGGGGTGTTGAGCGACCGCGTGGCGGTGTTGGAGGACCTGCGCGCCGGCGGCGGGCAGTAGCATCCATGGGCTGGATTCGCAAAGCCTTCGATGTTGGTCGGATCGCCGAACAGGCGGGACCCGTGCCGCGGTCGACGATGAAACCGCCTGCGGGAGTGCGTGGTTCGCTTCAGGTCCGACACGTCGACGCGGGTTCGTGCAATGGGTGCGAGGTGGAGATCGCGGGCGCGTTCGGACCGGTGTATGACGCCGAACGCTTCGGTGCGCGCCTGGTGGCCTCCCCGCGCCACGCGGACGCGCTGCTGGTCACCGGCGTCGTGACCCACAATATGGCCGGCCCATTGCGCACTACCGTCGAGGCCACCCCGCGGCCGCGGCGGGTGATCGCCTGTGGGGACTGCGCCCTGAACGGAGGGGTGTTCAGGGATGCCTATGGCGTGGTCGGCGCAGTGGGTGATGTGGTGCCCGTCGATCTGGAAATCCCAGGGTGCCCGCCGACACCGAGCCAGATCATCGAGGCTCTGCGATCGGTGACCGGCAAGTGACCACAGAACTGGTGGCCAGTGCGGTGCCCGCACCAAAGCTGATTCGCCGCAATGATTCCAAAGCGGTATATGCAGGAGCGCTGACGTCGCTGCTCGGTGCCGGTGGGGTATGGGCAGGCGCGCTGGGGATGTTCGGTTCGGCGCGTGCGGTCCGCATCGGATGGTTGCTTCCCCTGTCGGGGGTGCAGCTGGGCCTTGATCCGCTGGGCGGATTTTTCATGGCGCTCACGGGTGCGGTCGCGGTCGTGGTCGGGCTGTACGCGATCGGGTATGCCCGGCGTGAGCATCCGGGCCTGGCGACACTGGCGGTGTTGCCGTTGTTTGTCGCGGCGATGCTGCTGGTCCCCGCGGCGGGTTCGGTCACCACCTTTCTGCTGGCGTGGGAGTTGATGGCGGTCGCGTCGTTGGTGTTGGTGCTGGCCGAACACACCCGCCCGCAGGTTCGCTCCGCCGCATTGGTATATGCGGTGATGACCCAGTTGGGGTTTGCCGCGATCCTGGTCGGGCTGATGGTCTTGTCGGCGGTCGGTGGCGCAGACCGGTTTGCTGACCTGCACCAGATACCGCAGGGTGCGCGCACGGCGGTATTCCTGCTGACGGTTGCGGGGTTCGGTTCCAAGGCCGGGCTGGTGCCGCTGCACGCCTGGTTGCCGCGCGCCCATCCGGAGGCGCCCAGCCCGGTGTCGGCGCTGATGAGCGCGGCGATGGTCACCCTTGGCGTCTATGGCATCTGCCGGATCGATCTGCAGCTGCTCGGCCCCGGTCCGCGCTGGTGGGGACTCACGTTGATGGTCATCGGCGGGGTTTCGGCGCTCTATGGCGTGGTAGAGGCTTCGGTGGCCACGGACCTCAAACGGCTTCTCGCCTATTCGACAACCGAGAACATGGGGTTGATCGTGCTGGCATTGGGAGCTGCGACGCTATTCGCGGCCTCTCGCACGTATGCGCCGGCGACGATCGCCGCGGTCGCGGCCATGCTGCACCTGATAGCGCACGCGGCTTTCAAGAGCCTCGGATTCCTTGCGGCGGGATCAGTACTGGCCGCAACCGGGCTGCGTGACCTCGACCGGCTGGGCGGTCTGGCCCGTCGGATGCCGGCGACCACCACCCTGTTCGGGGTGGCGGCGCTCGGCGCGTGTGGGCTACCGCTGGGCGCCGGGTTCGTCAGCGAGTGGCTGCTGGTCCAGTCGCTGATCCATACGGCTCGACAACACGTCGCCGCTCTGGCGTTGACCACTCCGCTGGCGGTGGGCGCGGTCGCGCTCACCACAGGCCTGGGCGTGGCGGCGATGGTCAAGGCATTCGGGATCGGATTCCTGGCACGGCCGCGCTCCGAGCAGGCCGCCCGGGCTCGCGAGGCCCCGGGCAGCATGCTTGCAGGTATGACGATGGCGGCGGCCGCCTGCGTTGTGCTGGCCGTGGCCCCTTCGGTTGTCGCACCCGCGCTGCGTCGGGCGGTCGCGGCGTTACCCGCAGCCCGGACAGTGGAATTCACTTATCTCGGCGCCGTGGTGCAACTGCCCGGCCTGCAGGGGTCGATCGCACCCGGTGTGATCGCTGCTGGCCTGGGAGTGGCCGCGCTCTCCGTGGCCGCACTGGCGCGATGGCGTCGGAGGCGGCGTCCGTCCCCCGTTGCCTTGCCGTTATGGGCATGTGGCGCAGACGATCTCACCGCACGCATGCAGTACACGGCCACGTCGTTCGCTGAGCCGTTGCAACGAGTCTTCGATGACGTCCTGCGCCCAGACACCGATGTCGAAGTCACTCACATCGCCGAGTCGCGGTATCTGGTCGACAAAATCACCTACCGCACCAGAATCGCCGACGCGATCGAGGAACGCTGCTACACGCCGGTGATCCAGCTGATCTCGGCAGCTGCGAGAATGATGCGGCGCGCCCACACCGGCAGCGTGCACCTGTATCTGGCTTACGGTGCAATCGGCCTCCTGGTCGTGTTGGTGGTCGCCCGATGAACGTCCTGTCCTACGTCGCGGGCGCGGTGCAAATCGGCGGTGTGATGGCCGGGGCACCGCTGGTGGTCGGCCTTACCCGCCAGGTGCGCGCACGCTGGGAAGGCCGGGCCGGCGGCGGCCTCCTGCAGCCGTGGCGCGACATAGTCAAACAGCTTGGCAAACAACAGATCACCCCGCTTGGAACGACGGTGGTGTTCGCGGCCGCACCTGCCGTCGTCGCCGGATCGACATTGCTGATCGCCGCGGTCGCACCGCTGGTGGCGACCGGATCTCCACTGGATGGCAGCGCTGACTTGTTCGCCGTGGTCGGCCTGCTCTTCGTGGGCACCGTCGCGTTGACGTTGGCAGGCATCGACACCGGCACTTCGTTCGGCGGCATGGGCGCGAGCCGCGAGATCACCATCGCCGCGCTGGTTGAACCCACCATCTTGCTGGCGGTCTTCGCACTGTCCATGCCGTCGGGATCGGCCAATCTCGGTGCCCTAGTGGCGCATACCATTGCTCATCCTGAGCAGGTGGTGTCACTGGCCGCACTGCTGGCGTTCGCCGCGCTGGTGATCGTTATCGTCGCCGAAACCGGGCGGCTGCCGGTGGACAACCCGACCACCCATCTCGAGCTGACGATGGTCCACGAGGCGATGGTCCTCGAATACGCCGGTCCGCGGCTGGCGCTAGTAGAGTGGGCGGCCGGGATGCGTCTGACCGTGCTACTGGCGCTGCTGGCAAACCTGTTCGCGCCGTGGGGTATCGCCGGCGGCCGGCCAGGCGCGCTGGACGTCGTCGTCGGCCTGGCAGCGGTGGCGGCCAAGGTCGCAGTGCTGGCGGGAGTGCTGGCAACCGTCGAGGTGTTCGTCGCGAAGCTGCGGTTGTTCCGGGTTCCCGAGTTGCTTGCCGGATCGTTTCTGCTCGCGTTGCTCGCGGTCGTCGCCGCCAACTTCCTCGCGGTGCCAGCATGACGTACAACACTTTTTCGGTTCTCGTCGACCTCGCCGCCGGCGGACTGCTCCTGGCCGCGGTACTGATCGTGTGGCGCCGCGACCTGGCTGCCATCATCCGACTGCTGGCATGGCAGGGCGTCGGTCTGGCGGCCATCCCCGTTCTGCGCGGGGTATACGACAGCGATCGTGCGCTCATCGGTGTCGGCATGGCCGTGCTGGTATTGCGGGCAGCGGTATTGCCGCGGCTACTCGCCCGCGCAGTCGGGTCCGGACCGCAATCGCACCGCGAGGCCACGCCGCTGGTCAACACCGCCACTTCGCTGCTCATCACCGCCGCACTGACGCTCGCCGCCTTCGCCGCCACTCAACCCCTGGTGAACCTGCAGCCTGCGGCCACCACCACTGCCGTCCCGGCCGCCACAGCCGTGGTCCTCATCGCGTTGCTCGTGATGGTTACCCGGCGCCACGCAGTATCGCAGGCCGCGGGATTCCTCATGCTGGACAACGGAATCGCCGCCACCGCGTTCTTGCTCACCGCCGGGGTGCCGATGATCGTTGAACTCGGCGCCTCGCTGGACGTCCTGTTCGCGGTCATCGTGATCGGCGTCCTGACCGGCCGGCTGTCGCGCATTTTCGGCGGTGCGGACCTGGACGCGTTACAGGAGTTGCACGACTGATGACTGGTCTCCTGCTCACCGCGATCCTCACGCCGGTTGGGGCGTCTGTCGCCACGCTGGTCGCCGGATGGCGCAGGGCGACAGCGACACTGGTCGTTGTGTCGGCGGTAACGGTGCTCGGGTGTGGCGCGGCGCTCGGTTTCCGTGTCGGATCGGGGACGAGGCTCGCATTGGGCGGGCTGCTGCGAGTCGACGCGCTCACCGTCACCATGCTGGTCGTCATCGGAATCGTTGCGGCACTGGCCACCTGGGCCAGCATTGGCTACGTCGATGCCGAACTCGCGCACGACCATACCGACATGCGTGGCGCCCGACTGTACGGGACGCTGACCGCGGCCTTCTTGGCAGCGATGGTTGTCGCGGTGTGTGCCAACAACATCGGCGTCATCTGGATCGCCATCGAAGCCACCACGGTGATCACCGCCTTTCTGGTCGGACACCGCCGTACCCGCGGCGCCCTCGAAGCGACCTGGAAATACGTCGTGATCTGCTCGGTCGGCATCGCGATCGCCTTCCTGGGCACGGTGCTGCTTTACTACGCCGCTGAGCATGCCGGCGCGCCGGCCGCCGCCGCGCTCAACCTCGACGTGCTAGCGGCACATGCGGGCGGGCTGGATCCCGACATCGCTCGACTGGCAGGCGGATTGCTGTTGATCGGCTACGGCGCGAAGGTTGGGCTGTTTCCGTTCCACACCTGGTTGGCCGACGCTCACAGCCAGGCCCCGGCACCGGTTTCGGCGCTGATGAGCGGGGTACTCCTGTCGGTGGCTTTTTCGGTACTGATTCGCATCAAACCGATCATCGACACAGCCGCCAGGCCCACCTTCATGCGGTCTTGGCTGCTGGTGATCGGGTTGGCGACGCTCCTCGTCGCAGCCCTGATGCTGACGGTGACACCGGACATCAAGCGCATGCTCGCCTACTCCTCCATGGAGAACATGGGCCTGATCGCGATCGCCGCAGCCGCCGGAACCACGCTGGCCATCGCGGCGCTGTTACTGCATGTCCTCGCTCACGGCATCGGCAAGACGGTTCTGTTCCTGGCGAGCGGTCAGCTGCAGGCGGCGCACGACTCCACCGCGATCGCCGACATCAGCGCCGTGCTGCGCCGCTCCCGCCTTATCGGTGTATCGCTTGCCGTTGGTGTGATCGTGCTGCTCGGGCTGCCACCCTTCGCGATGTTCGCCAGCGAGCTGGCCATATTCCGCTCGCTCGCCGACGCGCGGCTCGCCTGGGCGCTGGGCGCAGGGATGCTGTTGATCGCCGTTGCCTTCGCCGCGCTGGCGCGCAACGCGGGCCGCATCCTGCTAGGCGGCCCCACCGCCGCACCGGAGATCGCCGTGCCGCGAACGGTGGCGTTGGCTCTGGTTCTCGGCGTCGCGGCATCGATCGCACTCGGTATCACCGCCGGCCCGCTGACCGACCTATTCACGGCGGCAGCAGGTGACATTGGGGCACTACCGTGAGGTTTAACTGGTTGCGCCACAGGCTCTCTCAGGACAAGCTAGGCGAAGCGGCAGAAGAACTGCTAGGCGATGGGTTTCGTCTGAGTCTGGTGGCCGCCCACGACCACGGCAGTACCTTCCGTATTGTCTACCTGTTCCTTGCCGGCTGGCCTGACCGTCGGATCGAACTCGAATCCGTTGTGCCCGCGGATGATCCGGCCGTGCGCTCGCTAGCGTATCTCTCGTTTTCGGCGGGCCGATTCGAGCGCGAAATGGCAGACCTCTATGGGATCCGGCCCGTCGGGCATCCCAAAGTGCGCCGACTGGTGCGGCATGCCCACTGGCCGGAGAAGTGGCATCCCATGCGCAACACCACCGCGCCGGCACCAGAATTCGAAGGCATTGGGCACTTCCCGTTCGTCACCGTCGAGGGACCCGGGGTATATGAGATCCCGGTCGGTCCGGTGCATGCCGGGCTGATCGAGCCCGGCCATTTCCGCTTCTCCGTCGCCGGCGAAACCGTGCTGCGACTCAAGGCCCGACTGTGGTTCGTCCACCGGGGCCTGGAAAAGCTCTTCGAGGGCCGGCCGGCTGACGGCGCAGTCGACCTGGCCGAACGCGTCAGCGGTGACACCTCCGTTGCACACGCGCTCGCCCACAGCCTCGCCATCGAAGACGCTCTCGGGGTCGAACTCCCCGACGAGGTACACCGGCTGCGCGCGTTGCTCGTCGAGCTCGAACGGCTCTACAACCACATCGCCGACCTGGGCGCGCTGACCAACGACGTCGGATTCGCACTCGCCAACGCACACGCTCAACGCATCCGCGAACAACTGCTGCGGCTCAACGCGGCGGTCACCGGACATCGGCTGCTGCGCGGCGCAATCCGCCCCGGCGCAATCAATCTGCAGGCATTACCCGATCCTATTCAGCTGCGGTCTGTTGCGGCGGACGTCGCCGAGGTCGCCGAACTGACACTGCGCAACACCGTGGTGTACGACCGGTTCGCCGGGACCGCCGTCCTACACCAGGAAGACGCGCACGCCCTCGGGTGTCTGGGCTATGTGGCGCGGGCCAGCGGTCTTCGCACCGACGCCCGACTCGAACACCCGACCACCGCACTTCAGGTGACCGAGATCGGCGCTACTGGGGGCGATGTGCTTGCCCGCTACGCGGTGCGGCGCGACGAGTTCGCCGCGTCCACCGAGTTGACCTGTCATCTGATCGAATCACACACTGGCACAATCGAATACGCGGTAAGCCCACCCGCGCCGCACGGGGCCCGCAGTGGTATCGGCATCGTCGAAGGCTGGCGCGGCACCATCGTGCACCGGGTCGAAATCGACGCGGCTAACCGCATCACCCGGGCTAAGATCGTCGACCCATCCTGGTTCAACTGGCCCGCGCTGCCGGTCGCGATGGCCGACACGATCATCCCCGACTTCCCATTGGCCAACAAAAGCTTCAACCAGTCCTACGCCGGCAACGACTTGTGATGAGCGCATGGCTACCCTTCGCCCGGTAGCGCGAACCGGCCGTCGACCGTCGTTGTGACCAGGCCATCGGTCAGCAACGAATCAAGGGCTCGGTCGCGTTGCCGGGTATCGGTCAACCACGCCACGTCCAGTTCCGCGCGGGTGACCGGAGAGTCGCTGGCGCGCAATACATCCAGCAACCGGCCGCGGACTTGACGGTCGGTTCCGGCGTAGGTCTGCGGGCGGCGCGCCGACCCGCCTCCGGGGGGATAGCCGGCGTGCCGCCAGGCGCACTCGCTAAGCGGGCACAGCCCGCATCGTGGCGCCCGCGCGGTGCACACCGTCGCGCCCAATTCCATCAGTGCGACCGAAAATCGCGGCGCCGTTTCGTCATCCGGAAACAGTGCCGAGACGTCGGCGTGGTCGCGTGACGTCGACGCTGCACCGGCGTCGGCCAATCCGCGCACCGCACGGGCCACCACGCGCCGCACATTGGTGTCGACCACCGGTACCGGCTCGCGATAGGCGAAGCAGGCCACGGCTCGCGCGGTGTAGGCACCGATACCCGGCAAGCTCAGCAGGGTGTCGACGTCGTCGGGAACCACATCGTCATGGTCACGCGCGATTACCGTGGCGCACTCGTGCAGGCGCTTGGCTCGCCTCGGATACCCCAGCTTGCCCCAGGCGCGCAGCACGTCGGCGGCGCTGGCGGCGGCGGTCGCCGAAGGGGTCGGCCAGCGTCGTACCCAATCAGGCCAGATCGACAGCACCCGCGCCACCGGCGTCTGTTGCAACATGAACTCACTGACCAGGATCTGCCACGCGGTGACATCCGGCTCTCGCCAGGGCAGGTCACGGCGCGACCGGTCGTACCAATCGATGAGTTCGTTTGGGGAGAAGTTCATGTGCGTGTGCGGCATGATCTGTGCCATGCCGAACACCAGCCCGGTAACCGCGTGGAAAGCACTCAAAGAGGGTAACGAGCGATTCGTCGACGGCAAGCCCGAGCATCCCAGCCAGAGCGTCGAACACCGGGCCAGCCTGGCCGCCGGGCAGAAGCCCACCGCGGTCGTGTTCGGCTGCGCGGACAGCCGGGTCGCCGCCGAACTCATCTTCGACCAGGGTTTGGGGAATATGTTCGTGGTGCGCACTGCTGGGCAGGCCATCGACTCGGCGGTACTGGGCTCGATCGAGTTCGCGGTGACGGTGCTCGACGTGCCGCTAATCGTCGTTCTGGGCCACGACAGCTGTGGTGCCGTCAAGGCCGCCCTGGCTGCTATCCACGACGGTGCGATACCGGGCGGTTTCGTCCGGGACGTGGTGGAACGGGTCGCGCCGTCGATACTGCTCGGCCGCCGCGACGGCCTGACTCGTGTCGACGAGTTCGAGGAACGGCACGTGCGCGAAACCGTGGCCCAGCTCATGTCGCGTTCGACGGCTATCTCGGAGCGAGTGGACGCGGGGACCCTGGCGATAGCGGGTGCCACCTATCACCTCGCCGACGGGCGGGCGTCGTTGGTCGAGCACGTCGGCGATATCGGCGAATAACCGTTCGTTGAGTGTGCAGCGTCGGCTTTGAGTATGCGGTGGCCGCGGCGCCGCTCGGCGTGTCGTCACCTTGGCCGCACACGCTACGGCGCCGCCCCTACACGGCGGTCGGCCAGCAAACCGGGCGACACGCCGAGGCGGATCGAACAAATCGGCGTGACCTGGGCCTACGGTGTGAACGTGCTGGATCTGGAACCGCGAGGCCCGCTACCTACCGAGATCTATTGGCGGCGGAGAGGCCTGGCCTTCGGTGTTGCGGTAGTCGTGATCGGAATCGCGGTCGCCACGGTCATCGCCTTCATGGGACACACCGCGGGTGCCAAACCCGCCAACGCCGACAAACCCAACTCCGTTCAAAGCAAGCCGGGCGCGCCCTCGCCGCAGGTGCCACCACCGGCGGGACAGGAAGGCGTCACTCCGGTGGCGCCACCGCAGGGCCAGAACCCGGAGACGCCCACGCCGACCGCCGCGGTGCAGCCGCCGCCCGTGCTGAAAGAGGGCGATGACTGCCCCGATTCGACGCTGGCGGTCAAGGGCCTGACCAACGCGCCCCAGTACTTTATCGGTGACCAGCCCAAATTCACCATGGTCGTCACCAACATTGGGCTGGTTTCCTGCAAACGGGACGTCGGGGCCGCGGTCCTTGCCGCCTACGTGTACTCGCTCGACAACAAGCGGTTGTGGTCCAACCTCGACTGCGCGCCGTCCAACGAGACCCTGATCAAGACGTTCACGCCGGGCGAGCAGGTGACGACGGCGGTGACCTGGACGGGCATGGGGTCCGCGCCGCACTGCCCGCTGCCGCGGCCGGCGATCGGGCCGGGCACCTACAACCTCGTCGTACAGCTGGGCAACCTGCGGTCGCAGCCGCTGCCGTTCATCATGAATCAGCCGCCACCGCCACCCGGGCCGGTGCCCGGTCAGCCGGCGCTCGCGCCGCCTGCGGAAGCGCCGGCGGCGGGTGCTCCCGTCCCGGCGGGGTAGCCGAGCTCGGCCCCTCAGTTCAGTGGGTCGGCGATCGTCGACTCCGCCAGCTGCGACAGCCCCTCCCGCACATGCCGGGCCCACATCGCGCCGATGCCGTCCACCGATTGCAGGTCGCTGGCGCTGGCCGCCAGCAGGCCTTGCAGCGTCCCGAATGCCCGGACCAGCAGGTCCGCGTGGGCGAACTGCAGCCGGGGAATGCCGGTCATCGCGCGGTAACCACGCGGGCTGAGCGCCGAATCCTGCGCCTCCGTTGTCGTCGGATATCCGAAAACCTTTGCCAGCGAAGTGAAATCAAGCAGCTCGGTATCCGACAGGGCGTCGAGCTCGTCGAGGGTGGCGGTCATTTGCGCTTCGGACAGTGGCTCCGGGCTGGCGTGATAGTCGCGCACGATGAGTTCCCGGGCGAGGTCGTTGCCGCCGAGCAGCTCCTCGAGCTGCAGCCGCAACTGGCGCCCGTCGGTGCCTAGCTCGACGCAGTCGTAGTCGATCACCAGCCCGATCCGCCGGACCAACTCGAGTCGCTGCACCACCGTCATCACGTCGCGCAGCGTGACGAAGTCCTCGATCTCCGCCCTGGATAATTGCCTGCTCACCTCGTCGAGCCTCGCCTTATACCGCTCCAGGGTGGCGATGGCCTGATTGGCCCGCGAGAGGATGGTCGCCGAATCGGCCACCACGTGGCGCTCCCCGGCGACGTAGACCGTGACGATGTTCATCGAGTGGCTGACCGAGATCACCGGGTAGCCGGTCTGGATCGCGGCGCGCTCCGCGGAGCGGTGGCGGGTTCCCGACTCGTCGGTGGGTATCGACGGATCGGGAACCAACTGCACGTTGGCCCGCACGATGCGGCTGCCGTCGGTCGACAGGATGACGGCGCCGTCCATCTTCGACAGCTCGCGCAGCCGGGTCGGCGCGTACCGGACGTCGAGGGCAAAGCCGCCGTCGCAGATGGCCTCGACGTTCTCGTCGTTGCCGAGCACGATCAACGCACCGGTACGGCCGCGCAGGATGCGCTCGAGGCCGTCCCGGAGCCCGGTGCCGGGTGCCAGGCGGGCGACGGTCTCACGCAGTGTCGGACGGGTCACAGCGTGTCATTCTGAGGCCACGTTGTGCTAGCCGTCCAGCCGCTGGGGTTCTGGGGCCTGGCTGGTGCGGTGGTCGGCGATGTCGATCATGTGCTTCAGGGCGGCGACGATGGTGGGTGTGCCCAGCGCACGCATGCCCGCCGGCACCTCCTCGCAGCCCGGCGGGATGAGCGCGAGGGTGAATCCCTGCCGCGCGGCTTCAGTCAACCGCCGTTCCATGCCGCTGACCCGCCGCAGGTCGCCGGCCAGGCCCACTTCGCCGATCATCACCGCCGTGGTGGGCAGCGGCAGGCTGGCGTATGCCGAGGCCAGCGCCATCGCCACGGCGAGGTCGGACGACGGATCGGTCAACCGCATGCCGCCGACGGTAGACAGATAGATGTCGTTGGCAGCCAGGGTCAATCTGCCGTGCTTCTCCAGCACGGCGGTGATCATCGCGGCCCGGGCGTGGTCGATGCCGCTGACGGCCCGGCGCGGCGAGCCGCCCGACGGTGCCGCCAGCAGCGCCTGGACCTCGCCGATCAGCGGTCGCTTCCCGTCCAGCGTCACCGTTATCGCGGTACCCGCGACCGGTGCCGGCCGCTGGTCCAGGAAGAGGTGCGAAGGGTCGGTGACGTCCTCGATCCCGTTGTCGTGCAGCATGAAACACCCCACCTCGTCGGCCGCACCGAAGCGATTCTTGATCCCGCGGACCATGCGAAGTGAACCGTTGCGGTCGCCCTCGAAGTGCAGCACCACGTCGACGAGATGCTCCAGCGACCGTGGCCCGGCGATGGCCCCGTCTTTGGTGACGTGGCCGACGAGCATCAGCGCGACGTCGTTGGCTTTCGCGGCCGCGGTCAGCGCGGCGGTTACCGCGCGCACCTGCGTAACGCCGCCGGCGACGCCGTCGGCCTCGGTGGTGGACATGGTCTGCACCGAGTCCACGATGACCAGCGTCGGCCGGACCGTCGCAATGTGGTCCAGCACGGTGTGCAGGTCGGATTCGGCGGCCAGGTAGACCTCGTCGCCGCCGCAGCCGATCCGGTCGGCCCGGAGACGGATCTGGCCCGCGGACTCCTCACCCGAGATGTACAGCGCCCGTCGCCCCGATTGCGTCCAGCGGTAAGCGACCTGGAGCAACAACGTCGACTTACCCACGCCCGGATCGCCCGCCAGCAGCATGACCGAGCCGGGCACCACGCCGCCTCCGAGCACCCGATCGAGTTCGGCTACGCCCGTCGAGCGGTGCCGGCTGACTTTGGGCTCGATGCACGTGATCGGAACGGCTCGCGAAGCGGGGCCTGAAACCGGACCCGAACGGCGGGCGCCGCCGACCGCGCTGAGGACCGGCATCTCGTCAACCGTTCCCCATGTGCCGCACTCGAGACAACGGCCCACCCACTTGGCCGTCACATGTCGGCATTCCGAGCAGCGGTATTGCAAGCGCGCATTTGCCACGCCATGACGGTATCGAGCGGGTGTGACAAACCCTGCGTGATACGGGCTCAGACCGGTTGGGGACTCAATCCGGCCGAAATCGGGACCTGCACGCTGGCCTGCCCCGCCTTCTCGAAATTGAACGTGAAGTTGTAGGTGAGGCCGTTTGAGATCGGCTTGCTCAGCGCGACGGTCGCCCGGACCGCGTTGCTGGTGCCGACCGGGCCCGGCGCCACGTTCTGGCCGTCGGGCGTGCCGATGAACAGCATCCCGCCGGGGGGAATTCTCCCGTCACCAGCGAGCGTCACCGTACCGATGTCACTGGTGATGCTCACCAGCCTGTCCGGGGCGTCCTGCGACTGGTTGACGGCGACCGCCACCAGATCCACCGATCGGCCCGGCTGAAGGAAGTCACCGGTCTGCACGGCTTGCATGCGGATGTCGCGCACCGCCACGTTGTTGATCGTGACCCGGTTGCCGTTGACGGCGGGCTCCTGGGTGGCCATCTGGGAGATCTGACCGGCTCCGCAACCGCTGAGCAGGGCGGTGAGCAAGGCGACCAAACCTGCGACGGCGACCCGCGCGGCCGGGGCGGAACGCCGGATCGGGCGTCCGATCTCGAAGCGGTTCACTGTCTGCCTCCTGCTCGGCTCGCGCCATCGTTTACCCAGCATGATCTGTGCTCGTCAGCGGCTCGACTGTGGGTTGGACTCTGCAACTATGCACAGTAGTAGGAACGTCCCGGCAGCGGTAGCGCAGGGGGCCAGACCAGCGCAGGAGGCGCCAGGGCGGGGTACCTGCGCGCGTCAACAACGACGTTGGTAAGGTGTCGGCTTGCATGTATTGCTCCGCCTGTCAACCCCTAATCTGCCCGTGTTGTGCCCCTGACCTGCACAATTGTTCCGCACGCCTTGGGCCACCGTGCTAGAATGAAGCAACGAAAGGGGCTCGAATCAGATGATCTTCAAGGTCGGCGACACCGTTGTCTATCCACACCACGGTGCTGCGTTAGTCGAGGCGATCGAAACCCGGACCATCAAAGGGGAACAAAAAGAGTATCTCGTCTTGAAAGTGGCGCAGGGAGACCTGACTGTTCGAGTACCCGCCGAAAACGCCGAGTACGTCGGCGTTCGGGACGTGGTAGGCCAGGAGGGCCTCGACAAGGTTTTCCAGGTTTTGCGCGCGCCGCACACCGAAGAGCCGACCAACTGGTCCCGCCGCTACAAGGCCAACCTGGAGAAGCTCGCCTCCGGCGATGTCAACAAGGTGGCCGAGGTGGTCCGCGACCTGTGGCGCCGCGACCAGGAGCGGGGCTTGTCCGCCGGCGAGAAGCGCATGCTCGCCAAGGCGCGGCAGATTCTGGTCGGTGAGTTGGCGCTGGCCGAAAGCACCGACGACGCCAAGGCGGAGACCATCCTCGACGAGGTTCTGGCCGCCGCTTCCTGAAAACCCTGAGCATCCGTGGCCGGGGCGGCTGGCGCAGTCGTCGCAGTAGTCCCGGCCGCTGGGTCGGGTCAGCGACTCGCCGCCGGAATCCCGAAGGCATTCTGTGAGCTCGACGGTCGCACCCTGCTGGAATGCGCCGTCGCCGGGCTACTGGAATCGGGCGCTGTCGACCATGTCGTCGTGGCGGTCCCCGCCGACCGCATCGACGAGGCCAAGCGAGTTTTGGGCGACCGCGCCACCGTCGTCGCCGGCGGGCCCGATCGGACCGGATCGGTCAGCCTGGCCCTGGCGGCGCTCCCCGGTAAACCCGATTATGTGCTCGTACACGACGCGGCGAGGGCGTTGACGCCTCCGGGGCTGATCGTGCGCGTGGTCGACGCGTTGCGGGCCGGTCACAGCGCCGTGGTGCCCGCGCTGCCGCCGTCTGACACCATCAAGGCCGTGGATGCCAACGGGGTGGTCCTGGGCACGCCCGAGCGGGCCGGCCTGCGTGCGGTGCAGACCCCGCAAGGCTTCGCCACCGATTTGCTGTTGCGGGCGTACCAGCGGGCCGGGACGGCCGAGTTCACCGATGACGCGTCGCTCGTCGAGCATCTCGGCGCCCAGGTCCAGGTGGTCGACGGGGACCCGCTGGCGTTCAAGATCACCACCCAGCTCGACATGGTGTTGGCCCAAGCGATCGTGCGCCGGTGACCGAGCTGCTTCCCCTTCCAAGGGTCGGAGTGGGCGCCGACGTGCACCCGATCGAACCCGGCCGCCCCTGCTGGCTGGTCGGGTTGCTGTTTCCGGGCGCCGACGGCTGCGCCGGTCACTCCGACGGCGACGTGGGGGCGCATGCGCTCTGCGATGCGCTGTTGTCGGCCGCGGGGCTCGGCGACATCGGCGGCGTTTTCGGGGTCGACGATCCGCGCTGGGAAGGGGTAAGCGGCGCCGACATGCTGCGCCACGTCGTCGACCTGATATCGGGAAACGGCTATCGGGTTGGCAACGCCGCCGTGCAGGTGATCGGGAACCGCCCGAAGGTGGGTCCGCGCCGAGCCGAGGCCCAGGAGGTGTTGTCGGGTGTACTACGCGCCCCGGTGTCCGTTTCCGGGACGACAACCGACGGCCTGGGGCTGACGGGTCGCGGCGAGGGCCTGGCCGCCATCGCTACCGCGCTGGTAGTCCCCGTCGGGTAGGCCCGCCGGGTGGCCGGGCGGATCGGAATCAGCAGGTAAGCTGGCACGTCGTGACCGATCGCGCCCGTTTGCGGCTACACGACACGGCGGCCGGTGCCGTGCGTGATTTCGTTCCGCTGCGCGACGGGCACGTCTCCATCTACCTCTGCGGCGCCACCGTCCAAGGCCAGCCGCACATCGGGCACGTCCGCAGCGGGGTGGCCTTCGACATCCTGCGCCGCTGGCTGATCGCGCGCGGCTACGACGTCGCGTTCATCCGCAACGTGACCGACATCGACGACAAGATCCTCAACAAGGCCGCCGCGGCGGGCCGGCCGTGGTGGGAGTGGGCGGCCACCTACGAGCGCGCCTTTTCCGCCGCCTACGACGCGCTGGACGTGATGCCGCCGTCGGCGGAGCCGCGGGCCACCGGGCACATCACCCAGATCGTCGAGCTGATCGAGCGGCTGATTGAAACCGGTCATGCCTACGCGGGCGACGGCGACGTCTACTTCGACGTGCTCAGCTACCCCGAATACGGTGCCTTGTCCGGGCACAAGATCGACGACGTCCACCAGGGCGAGGGAGTGGCCACCGGAAAGCGCGACCAGCGTGACTTCACGCTGTGGAAGGGCGCCAAACCGGGTGAGCCGTCATGGCCCACGCCGTGGGGCAGGGGACGGCCGGGCTGGCATTCAGAGTGTGTGGCGATGGCGCGCGAGTATCTGGGTCCGGAATTCGACATCCATTGCGGGGGAATGGATTTGATCTTCCCGCACCACGAGAACGAAATTGCGCAGAGCCGCGCCGCCGGCGATGGATTCGCCCGCTACTGGTTGCACAACGGCTGGGTGACGTTGGGCGGCGAGAAGATGAGCAAGTCGCTGGGCAACGTGTTGGCCATACCGGCGATTCTGCAGCGAGTGCGGCCCGCCGAACTGCGCTACTACCTCGGCAGCGCGCATTACCGGTCGATGCTGGAGTTCTCCGAAGCGGCCCTGCAGGACGCGGTCAAGGCCTATGTGGGCGTTGAGGAGTTCCTGCACCGCGTCCGCAGCCGTGTCGGTGCGGTCGAACCGGGCCAGTGGACGCCGAAGTTCGCCGAGGCGCTCGACGACGATCTGGCGGTCCCGATCGCGCTGGCCGAGGTGCACCACGCCCGCGCCGAAGGAAACCGGGCGCTCGACTCCGGGGATCACGAAGGTGCATTGCAGCACGCGGGCGCAATCCGGGCGATGATGGGCATCCTGGGGTGCGACCCGCTCGACGATCGCTGGGAATCCCGCGACGAGACCTCCGCTGCCCTGGCCGCCGTCGACGTGCTGGTGCGGGCCGAACTGGAGAACCGTGAGAAGGCGCGCGAACAACGCAATTGGGCGCTCGCCGACGAGATCCGCGATCGCCTCAAGAACGCCGGCATCGAGGTCACCGACACCGCCGACGGGCCGCAGTGGACGTTGGGTGACGGCAAGTAGATGGCCGGCAACTCGCGGCGCCGCGGGGCGGTACGCAAATCCGGCACCAAGAAAGGCCCCGTCGTCGGCTCGGGCGGCCAGCGGCGCCGCGGGCTCGAGGGGCGGGGTCCCACGCCGCCGGCGCACATGCGGCCCAACCACCCCGCCGCCAAGCGCGCCCAGTCCCAGCCGCGCCGGCCGGCCAAGCGCACCGATGAGACCGAAACGGTACTCGGCCGCAACCCAGTGCTGGAGTGCCTGCGGGTTGGTGTCCCGGCCACCGCGCTGTACGTCGCGCTGGGCACCGAAGCCGACGAGCGGCTCACCGAATCCGTCGTGCGCGCGGCCGATTTGGGCATCGCGATCCTGGAGGTGCCGCGTTCCGATCTGGACCGCATGACCGCCAACCATCTGCACCAGGGCATCGCGTTGCAGGTGCCGCCGTACCACTACGCCCACCCCGATGACCTGCTCGCGGCCGCGATCGAGTCGCCGCCGGCGTTGCTCGTCGCGTTGGACAACATCTCGGATCCCCGCAACCTCGGCGCCATCGTTCGTTCGGTCGCGGCATTCGGCGGCCACGGAGTGCTGATCCCGCAGCGACGCTCGGCCTCGGTGACCGCGGTGGCCTGGCGCACCAGCGCGGGCGCCGCGGCCCGCCTCCCTGTGGCGCGGGCCACCAATCTCACTCGGGCGCTCAAGCGTTGGGCCGATGACGGGTTGCGCGTGATCGGATTGGACGCCGCCGGTGACACCGCCCTCGACGACCTGGATGGCACCGACCCGCTGGTGGTGGTCGTCGGGTCGGAGGGCAAGGGGCTCTCGCGACTGGTCCGGCAGAACTGCGACGAGGTGGTTTCGATTCCGATGGCCGGTGCGACGGAATCGTTGAATGCCGCGGTGGCCGCGGGGGTGGTGCTCGCCGAAATCGCCCGTCAGCGCAGGCACGTTGGTTGACTCCTTTGGCCGAGCAGTCGCAAAAGCCCCCGACACGCCGAGGTTCTCGGGGCTTTTGTGTCTGCTCGCGGGGCTTGTGCGTGTTGGTGGCGCTGCTGGTGCTGGCGGCGCTGGCGGCGCTGCTTGCCCCGACCGCCGCCGCGCAGCCACCGGTGTTCGACCTGCAGGCCCACCGCGGCGGCCGCGGCGAGACGACCGAGGAATCGCTGCGGGCATTCGCCAAGTCCCTCGAACTGGGCGTCAGCACACTCGAACTCGACATCGGGATCACCAAGGACGGCCAGCCGCTGGTGTGGCACGACCCGACGATTCAGCCGGACAAGTGCACCGACACCGGTCCCGCATTCGCGGGTGACCCGGCGTATCCGTACGTCGGAAAGCTGGTGCACGAGCTCACTTTGGTGCAGATCCGGACTCTTGACTGCGGGAAGCGGCTCGACGAGTTTCCCGGCGCGGAAGTGGTGCGCGGCAACAGGATAGCGACTCTGCCGGAAGTGTTTGCGCTCGCCGACTCGTATCACGCCTCCGGTTCGGCGGGGGTGCGCTACAACGTCGAGACCAAGGTGGAGGCCGATCACCCGGGTGCGTCGGCGGAGCCTCAGGAGTTCGTCGACGTGATCCTGGCCGCGGTCAGGGCGGCGGGGAAG
This sequence comes from uncultured Actinomycetota bacterium, assembly GCA_963788075.1. Lineage (GTDB taxonomy): Bacteria > Actinomycetota > Actinomycetes > Mycobacteriales > Mycobacteriaceae > Mycobacterium. The sequence continues at coordinate 291,796 of CAWBFI010000001.1, forward strand.
GTCGATCGCGTGGAGATTCAGAGCTTCGACTGGCGAACGCTGCCCATGGTGCACCGGGCCGAGCCGTCCATTCCTTTGGTGGCCCTGTACAACGACGAGACCTGGGCGCCCGGTTCGCCGTGGCTGGCCGGCATCGACGCCGCCGTGGTCGGCGACCCGATGATCGGCGCGCTGATGGTGGGCGCCAACATCGTCTCGCCCCGGTATCAGCTCGTCACCGGCAGACCCTACGTCGATCATGCGCATGCGCTGGGGCTCAAGGTGATTCCGTGGACCGTCAACGACGCGGCGGCCATGCGCGAGCAGATCGGTGACGGCGTCGACGGCCTCATCACCGACTATCCGACGCTGGCGCGGCGCGTGTTGAACGACCTCGGCATGCCGCTGCCGCCGTCCTACCACCGGGGTTAATCACGGCATCGCGTTGGCGACGTCGATATGTCCTTCGAAGCCAAGCGTTTCTGCCGTCTCCCGGTAAAGATCCCTGAGGTCTGCATAGGCGGCGGTTTCGCCACGCGCTCGGGCCATTAGCGCGCGCAGCCGCAGCAAAAGGATGTCGCGCAAAGCAACGTCTTTATCGGTCGGTGCCGCCGCTAATTGCTTGATTGCGGCCTCGGCTTCGGCCACGTCACCCTCGTCCCCGCGGTCGAGCAGAGTTTCCACCAGGACACCCGTCGTTACAATGCCCCACCCCAGTAGCTGTCCCTCACGGACCACACTTTCCGCGGTGTCGCGCATGAGCGGTATCGCGCGGTCGTAGTCGCCACGTCGAGCCATTTCACGTGCCAAAAACACGTAGACAAGCGGTAAGTCGCCCAGATGGTGTCGATCGCGCAGAAATACGTCGCGGACCTCCGCCAAGAGCTGCTCGCCGCGGTCACGCTCGGCAACTGTTGGGCGGTGCACCAGCGCAGCGCCCAGTGTCACCTGCGCGTGGGCCAACGCGAAATCGTCACCGGATCGTTCTGCGGCGTGCAGGGCATCCTCGATCTCGTGCATCACGGAGTCGTCGGGCCTCAGCACTCCCGTCGGAATTGTGGTGCCGTAGGCGTAGGTGACGGATGCGGCGTACGTCAGGGCGTCGGCGTCGCGTGCCATGGCTATGCCGTCCCGCAGGTCGTTGCGCCAGCCGGCACGACCGAGGGCATACCGGCCAAGGGCGCGGCTCGTGAGGGCGAGCGCTAACGGAGACCCGTGGATGAAGTCTCCTTTGGACGGGTCACCGCCGGCCAGTTCGACCACCCTTTGCGACCAGAGCAGTACGTCACCAAACTCGGCGGCCTCCATCTTCGCGTAGATCGGGCCGGCAGACAGCCCCACCATCAAGGTCGGGTCATCGACCGAATCGATGAGGGTCCAGGCTTCGCCTGCCAGTCGCGAGGCCTCGCGCACCCGGCCCTGGTATGCGTGATCGGCCAACCGCCCCACCATGGCGATGGCCAATGACGCCTTGTCGCCGGCGGCGGTGCACAGCTGGCGCAATTCCTCGAAGCGGGCGCCTCCAACATTCGCGTGGACGCGAAAGGCGGTCCCGCACAACATGGTGCGCGGGGCAATGCGCATCGCGATCCGGTTCGAGTCGTCGGCGGGTAACGCGTCGGCGATCCTGCTGGCCCGAGCCCAGCCGAGTCGCGCCGCATGTATGTCGCGGTTGGTCGCCCAGGTTGCCGCGCGCATATGCCAGCCATAGGCGGCGTGCAAATCGCCGGCGGCCTCCAGATGTTCGGCGATCAGTGCGGCGTTCTGGTCGGCCGATTCCGGGTCGTCTGATTCGATCGCGGCCGCCAGCCGTCGGTGCAGCCGGGCGCGGTCGGCCTTCAGCTGTGACTCGTAGGCCACCGTGCGGATCAACGGATGCCGAAACGCATACTCTGCGCGCGGAGTGAACCGCACTTGGTCGACGAGCTCTGCGGCTATCAGCTCGTCGACAACCGGATCGACCTCCAGGTCGGCGAGCAGATCGCAGCTGAAGCGAGACCCGATGACCGCCGCGGCGGCAAGCGTATGTTTGGCGGCCGCGTCGAGCCGGTCGATGCGGGCGGCGATGGTCGCCTGCAGCGTGGCCGGCACGCTGACCTCGGTGACATCGGTACGGCAGGCGTAGCTGCCGCGCTCACCGGCGAGCACGCCGCGTTGGGCGAGTTCACGGGTGATCTCCTCGGCGAAAAAGGGGTTTCCGTCCGCGCGCTCGGCGATTATCTCGGCGACCTGGCCAACGGACGGATCAGCGCCCAACAGCTCAGCGACCAGCGTTGAGGTTTCCGCAGCGCTCAGCGGTGCCAGGGCGATGGTCTGCGCGCCGATGAGATGTGCCAGAGCTCCGTGATATTCGGGGCGATAGGTGATCAGCACCAACGCGGGGGTCTGGGGGATCACCACAAGAAAGTCGGCTAGCATTGATTCGCTGACCTCGTCGATCCAGTGCGCATCCTCCACGACGAAGACCGCCGGCTCGTCGCGGGCCAGCTGAGCGGAGTTGATCAGCGAGGTCAACCGCCGCCGCCGCGCATCGGGGTCGATCTTGGGCAACTCCACATCGGGATCAGCAATGCCCACCAAGTCATCAAGCAACAGCACGTCCTGCGGATCGGCATCCGGAAACCGTGCCCGCACCTGTGCTCGCGCGGCCTCATCATCCAGACCGCCCAGCTGGCCGACCGAGCGCAGCAGGCGCGCCACTACATAGAATGGTATGTCCCTGGCATGCGACTCACAGAACGTGGAAAACACTTCGACGCCATGGCTTTTCGCAAGTTGCAGGGCTTCAGAGGCCAGCCTGGTCTTGCCGATACCGGGAGGACCGACCACGCCTACCACGGAGCCACGGCCATTCATCGCGCGATCCAGCATCGCGGCAAGCGTGGCCAATTCCCACTCGCGGCCAACCAATGTCGACTCCGAAACACCGGTCGGTCCTGCGGCCATGCTCAGCAGCCGCCGCGCCGGTACCACACCTTCGGCACCCTTGATGCGCACCCGCTCGGGCTCACCCAGCACCGCCGCGCCTTCGACCAGCCGGGTGGTCGATTCGCTGAGCATCACCCCACCCGGCGGCGCGACCGACTCCATCCGCTGGGCCATCCCCACCTGCTCACCGATGGCGGTGTAACCCAAAGCGGCCGAACCGATCTCACCGGCGATCACCTGACCGGAATTCAGTCCTACCCGCAGCTGCAGCCCGACGCCGTCGCGCCGTTCGACCTCCGCGGCCAGGCCGGTGACCTCCTCTTGGATGCCCAGCGCGGCCAGGCACGCGCGCAGCGCGTGATCCTCGAGCGCCGCGGGCGCGCCGAACACCGCCATGATGCCGTCGCCGGTGAACTTGTCCACCGTGCCGCCATACCGCTGCACCACCGCCGCCGCGCGCGTCACGAGCTCGGTCATGATCTCGCGCAACCGCTCCGCACCCACCGCCGCGGCGAGGTCCATCGAATGCTCGACGTCGGCGAACAGCACCGTGACCTGCTTGTACTCCGCCGCCGTGCCCGGCACCGCGGTCGGCGAGCCGCACTCATCGCAGAACTTCGCGCTCGGCCGCAATTCGGCCGCGCATCTCGCGCATGCCAACGCGGCTGTCATGCGCCCAACAATAGGGCGGTCACTGGGGTCGGACAGCGGTATCCGTTGCATCCGCCCGCCCGGCGGGCATGCCGTTTGTCATCACGTCGGGCGCCCGCTCCAATCGATCGACCCCGTCTCGGCGCGCGCGCTGGTTGGCGCGAGCGGCGCGCCAGATCATATTCGGCCGCAACAGCCGGGTCGCGGGGTCGACCAGCGAAGTCACTCTGATGAACTGATCCACTGCCGCCGGGTCGGATTCGGCGGCGGCGAGAATTCGATCAACATACCTGTTGAACATCCGCGCGGCCACCGGTGGCCTGCCGTCGATTTCGGGCAGGGCCAGGTCGGGGTTGGTCGACAGTTGCCAGGCCTGGCGGATCGGCAGTGCTGCCGCGCGGAAGAAGCGCCGCGCCAAATCCTCGGTGCCGCAAGACAAGCAGTCACGCAGCGCCAACGCCTCGAGCGCCGCCACCGTCATGCCCTGGCCGTAGATCGGATTGAAGCTGCAGATCGCGTCGCCGGTGACGAGTAGGCCCTCGGGAAAGCTCCGCACCTTGTCGTAACGGCGCCACCGACTGCAGGGCATCTTGTGCCGCGCTGGCTCGCCGATGGGGTCGGCGCCTCTCACCGCCGCGAGCAGGTGCGCCGGCGCGAAGCCCTCGACGAACTCGCACATTCCCGAAAGGTCGCACGGTGGCTCGTGACCGGCTACGCCCATCACGAGGAATAGCCAGGTGTCGTTCTCACAGTGGAGCAGGCCGACACCGCTGGGCCTGCCCGGCACGATCCCCACGAGGAACGCGGATTCGTGCGGCGCTCCCGTTGCCATGCGCAGCGGCTGGCTCGCGTAGGTCAGGTGCACGACGACACGGTCCTCACGCGGGCGTTCGTATCCCAGGCTCTCCAGCCACGTCGGGGTGCGAGCGCCGCGGCCGGTGGCATCGACGACCAAATCGGCGGTCAGCGTGTCGGCCTCGCCGGTACGGCGGCTGACGACGCGCACGCCGGTGACGCGGCGGCGGTCGGGCGTGGCGGTCAATGCCACGATGGAGTGCTCGTCGAGCACGGTGACACCTGGAATGCCCCGCACCCGCCCGCGGACGTGATCCTCCAGGAAGGGCCGCGTCGCGCTGTAGAAAGTCAAGGAGGTGGCGCTGCCGCTGCGCGCCATCAGGTGCCCGCCCACGTCGTAGTACAACCGCGACAGATCCCGGCCATCGAAGTACTCCGCGCCGTCGAGCACCAACTCGTCGAGGATGCCGGGAAACATTTCCTCGATCGCCTGCGCGCCGCGGGCCAACAGGGCGTGCAGGTGCCGGCCCTGGGGCACACCTCGACGAGGGGCGTCCGCGTCGGGGAGCGGGTCGCGCTCCACCACCGTGACCGTGTCGAAGAAGTCGACGAGCGACCGCGCGGCCAGCAGACCGGCCATGCTTGCCCCCAGCACCACCGCGTGATTGCCGATCTTGGACTTGATGTTGGCCATGACCCACCGCCTTTGCCGCGCCGCTACCTGACGGAAACCATGCTCAGGGCCTGCCGGCGGCCGCGATAGCGTAGTCGTCTACGTCATCGGCTCGGCGGACTACACATCGACTCACCGCGAACTGATGGACACGCCGGTAATCTGCCGCCCGGATGCTGGTGCACCGATATAGTCGCGACGTGAGCAGCGGCGAACCGCTGACCGGGCGTGATCACGAGTTAGGTGTCATTCGCCGCGCCCTCAGCGGTGCTGGCAACCACTCCGGCGTGGTGATCGCCGGGGCGGCCGGTGTCGGCAAGACGTGGCTGGCGCGCGAAGTGCTGCGCCGCGCCGAGGCGTCGTGCGAGCGCACGAAATGGATCGTCGGCACCGAATCGGCGCGCGCGCTCCCGTTGGGCGCATTCATCGGCTCGTTGGGCGAGGCGATGTCCGATCCGCTGACGAACGTGCGGCGCGTGATCAATTCGTTTGTCGCGCAACAGCGCCGCGGTCGTGTCGTGGTGGGAGTCGATGACGCGCACCTGCTGGACGGATTGTCGGCCACGGTCGTTCATCAGCTGGCGCAGTCGGGCGGGGCGCGGCTGGTGGTTACAGTCCGCACCGGCAGCGAGGAACCGGACGCGGTGACCGCGCTCTGGAAGAACGGGCTGCTTCTTCGCCTCGACCTGGAACCCCTTTCCGCCGCCGCAACACGCGAGGTGATCGAGACCACGCTGGGCGGTCCGGTCGATGCGCGCAGCGCGAGCCGGTTCCGGAAGCTGACCGGTGGAAACACGCTGTTCCTGCGGCAGCTGCTCAAAGATCAGGTCTCGGCCGGGCGGATGCGGAAATTGGCCGGGGTGTGGGTGTGGGACGGCGACGTCGCCGTCTCCCCGAGCCTTTCCGACACGGTGGGTCGCCAGCTGGGCCGGCTGAGCGCGCCGCTGGCGATGGTGGTCGACACGTTGTCGCAGTGCGAGCCGCTGTCCGTTGATGTGCTCTGCGATCTGGTGCGCCGCCGGGACCTGGAAGCCGCCGAGAGGCAGGGTCTGGTGAACGTGGAGCGCACCGGCTGCCGGCTGATGGCGCGGCTGGCCCACCCGCTGTTCGGCGAGCTTCGCCGGGCCAGCGCCGGCGAGATGTATATGTCGTCGATCCGGGGCAAGCTGGCAACCCGCCTGGGCAAGGACGGCGACGCCGACATGCAGGCCACCGTGCGCCGCGCGCTGCTCCGCCTGGAGTCGGACCTCGATCCCGAGCCCGAGCTGTATCTGGAAGCGGCTCGGCACGCGATGACGCTGCTGGATCTGGATCTCGCGGACCGGTTTGCCACCGCGGCCGCAGGGGCCGGGGCGCCGGGCGCGGCCGAGGTGCGGGCGATGAACCTGGTCCTGCTCGGCCGGGGTGGGCAGGCGGAGACGGCGCTGCGCGCCCTGGCCGACGGCCCCGACGGCCACCATTGGACGACGATACGGGCCACCAACCTGATGTGGATGCTCGGCAGGCCTGCTGACGCGTCGGTGCTCCTCGACGCCCTCGCCGCCGGCCCCGAGACCGACGCGCAGGTGGCCGAGCGCCTGGCGGTGCGGGCTTGCCTGGACGCGATATCGGCGCGCTGCGAACCTGCGGCCGAGCGGGCCCGGACCGCATTGGCTTTCGACGCCCTGCCGGATTTTCACGCCTTGCTGGCCTCGCTTGCGCTGATCATGGCGATGGGGGCACTGGGCGAGGTCGACGACCTCTGTGCCGTCGCCGAGCAGACGCTGCGCCGTGCGACGACGTCGTTTCAGGCGTCCCACCTGCGGTTTTGGTTCGGCGCGGTTTACGGGCGCGCTTGCCGGCTGACCGGGAGAATCGGCGAATTCGTCGGCACGGCAAGGCAAATGGCTGATGCGGCCCGGGACATTCCCGGCCTGGCCTACGCGAACCTGGCCTTCCTACTCGGAAACGCCGACCTGGTCCGCGGCGCGGTCGCCGACGCGGTCCGGCTGCTGCACGAAGCGGTTGCAGGAGTGCAAATACATTCTGTCACAACGGGTTTGCGCCCGGCGAGCTACTTTGCGCTGGCTGAGGCGCACGCAAAGCTCGGGCAAGCCGACGAAGCGAACGACGCGGCGGCCGCGGCGCGGTCGGCCGTGCCGGCCGGCTACCTGTTCATGCACACCGGCTTATCGCTGGCCGACGGGTGGGCGATGGCGGCAAGCGGCCGCCTGAGCGATGCCGTCGCGAGCGCACACGAGGCGGCACGACTTGCCCGCGACCGCGGGCAGCCCACACACGAGCTGGCCTGCTTACAGGCCGCCGCGCAGTGGGGCGACGCCTCCCAGGCGCCGCGGGCGCGGGAACTGGCCCACGCGCTGTCGCTGCCGCTCGCCGACGCGGTGGCATCGCATGCGCAAGCCCTGCTGGCCGGGGACGGTGAGGGATTGCTGGCGGCCTCGGCGGGCTACCGGGGAATCGGTGATCGAGTCGCGGCCGCCGACACGGCGGCGCAGGCCTCCGTCGCATTCGCCGAAAATCAGCAGCACAAGCGGGCGCTCTATGCCGCGGCGTTGGCCAGGGAACTGGCCGAGGAATGCGGTGGCTTGCACACGCCGGCGCTGCGGACTCCGTTGGGTCTCAAGTTGTCCGGTCGCCAGCGCGATGTCGTCGAACTCGTCGTGGCCGGTCTGTCCAACCGTCAGATCGCGGAAACCTTGGTGATGTCGGTGCGCACCGTCGAGGGCCACGTCTACCGCGCCTGCCAGCGGGTGGGGGCCCAGTCACGCGAGGAGCTGGCGTCGATCGTCAAATCGGGACCGGGCGACGCGCCCAATTAGACGCCCAGAAGTCGCGCACTCGCCCATAGCGCCACCACCGCCACGAGCAGGGACGCGGGCACCGTGCACAGCCCTAGGCGCATGTACTCGCCGACGCCGGCGTCCACGTCGTGCTGCCGCAGCACGCGCCGCCACAGGAGGTTTGACAGGGAACCGACGTAGGTCAGGTTGGGGCCGATGTTGACCCCGATCAGCACCGCCAGGATGGTAACCGCCCCGCTGTGCGCGACCAGCGGTAGCAGCACCAGCGTGGCGGGCAGATTGTTGACGACGTTGGCCAAAGCGGCGGCTATCGTGGCGGTCGCGAGCAACGCCGGCAGTCCCGAGCCGGACGGCAGCACCGCAGACATCGCCCTGTCCACCCCGTTGAGCATGACCGCCTGTACCACCACGCCGAGCGCCAGCACGAAGACGAGGAACCACACGTGGACCGAGCGCACGATCTCCACCACCGAGGTATGCCCGCGGCTGAGGCTGCGCACGGCCAGCACCGAGGCGCCGCACAGCGCCACCCAAGCGGGGGCCACCCCGACCGACTGGGCTACGGCGAACCCGGCCAGCGTGAACCCGACGACCACCAACACGAACACCGGTGGCCGCGGCGCCGGCCCGAGTTCCTCGGGGTCCGGCTGCACGCGCAGGTCCGCGGCGAAGAACCACCGGAAGACGACGTAGAGAGTGGCCACCGCTCCCAACCACGGCAACGTCATCATCAGGGTGAACCTGGTGAATGAGAGGTGGGCCGTGTGGAAGGCCAGCAGGTTCGTCAGATTCGACACCGGCAGCAGCAACGAAGCGCCGTTGGCCAGATGGGCGGTGGAGTAAGCATAGGGGCGCAACCGCGTGCGCAGCCGGCGGACGGCCGCGAGCACCACCGGGGTCAGCAACACGACGGCGGCGTCGAGGCTCAGCACCGCGGTGATCACGGAGGCGATGACGAACACCCGCCCCAGCAGGCCGCCCGACCCGACGCGGCCCCGCGCGATCGCCGCGCCCGCCGCCTCGAACAGGCCCTCGTCGTCACAGAGCTTGGCCAGCACCAGCACCGCGCCCAGGAAAGCAACCACTCCCGATAGCCCGGCCACCTCTTCGGCCGCCTGATGCACCGAGATCGCGCCGACCCCTATCAGGATGGCAGCCGCCGGAACAGCCGCCACCGCCTCCGGCCAGCCGCGCGGCCGGATGACGGCGAACACGAGCACGACCGCAAGCAGCAACAGACCGAGGGCCAACGCCATGGCTCAGATCGCTTCCGTCGAACAACGAGCCACCCGGGAAGCCATCTCACGGCATGCTACAGCCCCGGTGGGGCGGCTGCGTGCGGCGGCATCGAAAGTCGGGAAAGTGCGAGCGAGACAACGCAATTCGTGGCTTGCGGACCGCTTCGCCGTGCTGAGCAACGCCAACATCGGTTAGCCTACGTCGGATCCTTCCAGGCACCGGGGAGACTGGAATTCGATGACGGAGACAAACGTCGTTGAGGCGATTCCGCGGCGAACGACGCATGCACTGGACCTACTGGCCTTCTCGCTGGCCGATGTTCGCGACGGCCTGGGGCCGTATCTCTCGGTGTACCTCCTGCTGACCCACCACTGGGACCAGGCCTCGATCGGATTCGTGATGGCGGTCGGAGGTATCGCCGGCGTGGTCGCGCAAACCCCGGTTGGCGCGTTGGTCGACAAGACAACGGCAAAGCGAGCGCTGGTCATCACCGGCGCGGTTGCGGTCGCCGTCGCCGCGTTGGCGATGCCGCTATTGCCCGGGCTTCTATACGATTTCGTTCCTGCAGGCCGTTACCGGGCTCGCCGGCTCCATATTCAATCCGGCCATAGCCGCGATCACACTGGGAATCGTCGGGCCGCAACTGTTCTCGAGACGGATTGGACGCAACGAATCGTTCCGGCATGCCGGTACCGCGTCGGCCGCCGCCGCTGCCGGCGGCCTCGCCTACTTCTTCGGCCCGGTGGTGGTGTTCTGGCTGCTGGCCTGCATGGCAGCGATCAGCGTTGCGGCAACGCTGAGGGTGCCGCGCGACGCGATCGACAATGACGTGGCGCGCGGCATGGACAGGGCGGTCGGAGAGCGACATGGGCAGCCGTCCGGCTTTGCGGTGCTGCTGCACGATCGCCGATTGATGATCTTCGCCGCGGCGGTCTTCATGTTCCACTTTGCCAACGCTGCCCTGCTCCCACTCGTCGGCCAGAAGTTGGCGCTGCACAACAAGGAGGTCGGCACGGCGCTGATGTCGGCGTGCATCGTCGCCGCGCAGGTCGTCATGGTGCCGGTGGCATACCTCGTCGGCACCAAAGCCGATAGTGGGGACGAAAGCCGATCTTCCTGGTTGGATTCGTTGTATTGACCGTTCGCGCGTTCCTGTATCCGCTGTCGGACAACTCGTATTGGCTCGTCGGCGTGCAGTTGCTCGACGGGGTCGGAGCCGGCATATTCGGCGCGCTCTTCCCCATCGTCGTCCAGGATGTCACCCACGGAACGGGCCGGTTCAACGTCAGTCTCGGGGCGATAACCACCGCGTGGGGAGTGGGTGCCGCACTGTCGAATTTTGTCGCGGGCGGGATCGTGGTCGCCGCCGGTTACGGCGCGGCGTTCATGTCACTAGGCGCGATCGCCGCGGCCGGCCTTGCCATCTACCTGATCGCGATGCCGGAAACGGTCCCGAGGCCTGGCTAGATGGGTAGGCGGCACGAATCTCAGGCCCACGGATCCTCGCGCCGCCAGACCGTCGGCAGGTGCAGCGCGACCCCGTCGCGTGCGGCCAGCTCGCCGAGGATGCGCATGCTGGCGTCCAAGTCGTCGCCCGCATATGGCAACGCGCGCAACGGCTTTGACAATGGGCGAAAGAAATCGTCCCAGTGGATGAGGACGACCCGGCGCGCGCCCACCGCTCCCACGGTTTCGGCCCAGTAGTCGATCAGGTAGGACCGCGGCTGCAGGCCCAGCTGGCCGACGGACAGGTAGACGACTTCGGTGTTCTGGGCGTGGTGACCGGCCAGCGCGCCCTCGACGAAACCCGCGCTGCCCTGGATCAGCAGCCGCCGGCCCGACGGCCGGTGGTGCACCAGCGTCGACCACGCCTCACCGCAGCGGTAGGCCGACGCCTTCACCGGCGGTACCAGGGGTGTGCTGATCTCACCGGGAAACCGGTCCGGCGGGCAGTGGCGCGACTCGATCAGCGTTACGTCGTAGGCGCCCAACCGGATTGGCTCACCCGACGACGCGACGACAATACGGTCCTCGGGCAGCCCGTAGCCGCGCCCCACGTTGGCCGCCGACCGGCCTCCGACCAACCGCGCGCCGGTGCGGTCGGCGACCAGCGCGGAATCCATCACGTGGTCGATGTGGGTGTGCACCGGAACGACGGCCTCCAGCCGGGAGACGTTGGCCCGCGCCAGGCACCCGTCCACGCGCGCCGGCGACGGCGACACCTTGCCGGCGGCCACCCGGGTCAGGTCGGGCCGCGAGAAATAGCCGTCGGTCATCAGCGCGGACGACCCGTCGTCGAGCAGCAGCGTCGCTACCCCCATCCAGGTCGCCGAAAGCGGCGAATCGGCCTCGGCGGCAGGCACATCGAACCGGTCCGAATAGCGCGCGATATCGGGTCGACCGAGTTCCAGCCGCATCAGCAGAACGCCCTGATATCGACGCCGGACGCTTTGAGCCGATCGCGCACCGCGGCGGCGATCTGCACGGCACCGGCCGAATCACCGTGCACACAAACGGATTCCAAGCTGACGGGGATGGGGCTCCCGTCGACCGCCGTGACCTGTCCCGAGTTCACCATCGTCACAACGCGGTCGGCGATCGCCGCCGGATCGTGCAGCACCGCGCCGGGCTCACGACGGGAAACCAGCCGGCCGTCGGGCCGATAGGCGCGATCGGCGAATGCCTCGGCCACCGTGCGCAGGCCGCGGCGGGTCGCCTCGTCGAAAAGTGCCGAACCCGCCATGCCGAGCACCGGCAGGGCGCCGTCCACCAGTTGGACCGCCTCGGCGACGGCCGCGGCCTGTTCGCGGTTGCCGACGATCGCGTTGTACAGCGCGCCATGGGGTTTGACGTAGGACACCGTGGTACCGGATGCCTGCGCGATCGCCTGCAAGGCGCCGATCTGGTACACCACGTCGGCGATGAGCTCTGCGGCGTCGACGTCGATGAAGCGGCGGCCGAATCCGGCCAGGTCGCGACAGCCCACCTGCGCTCCGATACGTACGCCGCGCTCGGCGGCCGACCGGCACACCCGCAACAGGCCAGCCGGATCCCCGGCGTGGAAACCGCACGCCACGTTGGCGCTGGAGACGATTCCGAGCATGGCGTCGTCGTCGCCGAGCTGCCAGACGCCAAAGCCCTCGCCCAAGTCGGCGTTGAGGTCGATACCCGCCACCCGCCTAGCTTATTGCCCGATCTCGGCCACGCTGTAGCCTCACCGAACGTGAGTCCCACACCGCGCCGGCGTGCGACTCTGGCGTCGTTGGCGGACGAGCTGAACGTTTCGCGAACCACGATCTCGAACGCCTTCAACCGGCCGGACCAGCTCTCCGCCGACCTGCGTGAACGGGTGCTCGCGACGGCCAAGCGGCTGGGCTACCCGGGACCCGACCCGTTGGCGCGATCGTTGCGCACCCGCAAGGCCGGGGCGGTCGGCCTGGTAATGGCCGAGCCGTTGACCTATTTCTTCAGCGACCCGGCCGCGCGGGATTTCGTTGCGGGAGTGGCGCAATCGTGCGAAGAGCTGGGGCAGGGGCTGCTGCTGGTGGCCGTCGGGCCCAGCCGGAGCCTCGAGGACGGGACGGCCGCCGTGCTCGCCGCCGGTGTGGACGGCTTCGTGGTGTATTCCGTCTGCGACGACGACCCCTACCTGCAGGTGGTGCTGCAGCGGCGGCTGCCGGTCGTGGTGGTCGACCAGCCCAAGGGCCTCTCCGGAGTGTCCCGGGTCGGCATCGACGACCGCGCCGCCATGCGCGAGATCGCCGACTACGTGCTCGGACTGGGGCATCGAGAGATCGGGTTGCTGACCATGCGGCTGGGCCGGGACCGCCGGCAAGGACTGGTGGACTCCGAGCGGCTGCGGTCACCGGCCTTCGACGTGCAGCGCGAACGCATCGTCGGCGTGTGGCAGGCGATGACGGCCGCCGGCATCGACCCGGATTCGCTGACCGTGGTGGAGAGCTACGAGCACCTGCCAGAATCGGGTGGGGCCGCCGCCAAGGCGGCACTGGAGGCCAACCCGCGCATCACCGCGCTGATGTGCACCGCGGACATCTTGGCCTTGTCGGCGATGGACTACCTTCGCGCACATGGCATTTACGTGCCGGGCCAGATGAGCGTCACCGGCTTCGACGGCGTACCCGAGGCGATCAGCCGCGGGTTGACCACGGTGGCGCAGCCTAGCCTGCAGAAGGGCCGGCGGGCGGGTGAATTGCTACTGAAGCCGCCACGGTCCAACCTGCCGGTCGTCGAACTGCTGGGCACCGAACTGATTCGGGGCCGCACCGCGGGCCCACCGGCCTAGGCGCTTGCTAAGTACCTTCCGAGTCGCCGATCAGCAACCGCACCGCCAGGTCCAGCCGTTTGCTGACATCGGTCGCCGAGGCCCGCCGGGTCAGCCAGGCGAGCAGGTTCGACAGCCACACGTCGGAGATCACGCGGGCGATGTGGTACTGATCCTCGGTCGGTTCGCCGTCGGCCATCGCGCGCGCGAACATGCTGTCGATGAGCTTCTCGACCTGGTCGACCTCACTGGCCGCCGAGGCGTCGGCGAAAACGTAGGCGCGCGTCATGGCCTCGGTGAGCAGCGGATTGCGCTGCATCGCGCGGTTGAGCTTGCCGACCATGAAGTTCAGCCGCTGAAACGGGGTGCCTCCGGTAACCGAGGAACGGTCGGTCTTGGCGTCGATGCGGCTGAACTCCCGACCCAGCGCCGACACCAGCAGATGAACCTTCGACGGGAAATACCGGTAAAGCGTTCCCACCGCCACGTCGGCGCGGTCTGCCACCGCGCGCATCTGAACCGCTTCGTAGCCGCCCTTGGACGCAATCGCCATGGTGGCGTCAAGGATGCGCTTGCGGCGTTCCCGCTGCGCCTCCGAGCCCAGCTCGGACTCAGCCAGTACCGCCACGTTCATGACCTCGCGCGGCTGCGAGTCAGCCGCTCGCGCCGAGTTCGGGTTTGCTGACGACATCTGAGCGGATGCTCCCTTTCCGGGTAAATTTCCCACCTCCCCGCACCAGCGACACCGACCTGTGCTGCTGTGATGGCGTTCGACTTGACGTTCGATCGCTGGCACTATTAGAACACGTTCTAGTGGGCTTTCAAGTCAGCGGAGCGCCCCTTCATCTCAAACCAAGCACGCGGAGGACGCACAAGTGGTCGCGACTGTCACCGACGAACAGCTCGCCGCGCGTGCGCTGGTGCGGGAGTGGGCCCGCAATCCGACCTCCGGACCGGGGGGGACCAAGGCGATCCGCGACGTCGAGCGCGGCGACGCCGACGCGTGGCGGCCGGTATTTGCGGGCCTGTCCGAGCTGGGACTGTTCGGGGTGGCGATTCCGGAGGACCGCGGCGGGGCAGGCGGCCGCGTCGAGGATCTGTGCGCGATGGTCGAGGAAGCGGCCAAGGCGCTGGTAGCCGGGCCGGTCGCGACCACCGCGCTGGCCACGCTGGTCGTCGATGACCCTGACTTGCTTGCCGCACTCGCCTCCGGGGAACGCTTCGCGGCGCTGTCGTTGGAAGGGGAGGTGCGCTTCGACGCCGAGTCATCCCGGGCGTCGGGCACCCTGCCGTGGGTGCTGGGCGCCGCGGAAGGCGCCGTCCTGATCGTGCCCGCGGACGGGAAGGCGCTGCTGATCGACGCCGACGCCGAGGGCGTGCGGATCGAGCCGCTGCCGGCGACCGACTTCTCCCGGCCGCTGGCCCGGGTGGTGCTGACCTCGGCGCCGGCCACCGCGATCGCGGCGTCGCGGCAGCGGGTGGAGGAGCTGGCCGCGACGGTGCTGGCGGCCGAGGCGGCCGGCGTGACCCGATGGTCGCTGGAGACCGCGGTCGCCTACGCGAAGGTCCGCGAGCAGTTCGGCAAGCCGATCGGCAGCTTCCAGGCCGTCAAGCACCTGTGCGCGGAGATGCTCTGCCGCGCCGAACAGGCCGAGGTGGCCGCCGCGGATGCCGCGCACGCCGCGGCGGGTCCCGACGCCGACCAGTTTTCGATCGCGGCTGCCGTGGCGGCGAGCATCGGCATCGCCGCCGCGAAGGCCAACGTCAAGGACTGCATCCAGGTGCTCGGCGGCATCGGCTGCACCTGGGAGCATGACGCGCATCTGTACCTGCGCCGGGCCCACAGCATCGGCCGGTTCTTAGGTGGATTGGAAGGCGGCGCCGAGCGCTGGTTGCGCCGCATCACCGCGCTGACGCAGGCCGGCGTGCGACGCAAATTGGGCATCGACCTCTCAGGCGTCGAGGGGTTGCGACCCGAGATCGCGGCTGCCGTCGCGGAGGTCGCCGCGCTGCCCGAGGAGCAACGCCAGGCGGCTTTGGCCGAGGCGGGCCTGCTGGCGCCGCACTGGCCGCGGCCGTACGGGCGGGGCGCGTCGCCGGCCGAGCAGTTGCTGATCGACCAGGAGATGTCGGTGGCCGGCGTCGTGCGTCCGGACCTGGTGATCGGCTGGTGGGCGGCGCCCACGATCCTCGAGCATGGGACGCCGGAACAGGTGGAGCGTTTTGTACCGGCGACCCTGCGCGGCGAATTCCTTTGGTGCCAACTGTTTTCCGAGCCGGGGGCCGGCTCGGACCTGGCGTCGCTGCGCACAAAAGCAGTGCGCTCAGAAGACCCAGCGGGCGGCTGGCTGTTGAGGGGGCAGAAGGTGTGGACATCCGCGGCGCAGAAGGCGCGGTGGGGTGTGTGCCTGGCGCGCACCGACCCCGATGCCCCGAAACACAAGGGCATCACCTACTTCCTGGTGGACATGACCTCGCCCGGCATCGAGATCCGGCCGCTGCGCGAGATCACCGGTGACTCGCTGTTCAACGAGGTGTTCCTGGACGACGTGTTCGTCCCCGACGAGATGGTGGTCGGCACCGTGAACGACGGCTGGCGGCTGGCCCGGACCACACTGGCCAACGAGCGCGTCGCGATGGCCGCCGGGACCGCGCTGGGCAACCCGATGGAGGAGCTGCTCAAGGTGCTGGCGGAGATGGATCTCGACACGTCCCAGCAGGACCGGCTCGGAAAGCTGATCGCCACCGCACAGACGGGTGCGCTGCTGGACCAGCGCATCGCCCAGCTCGCCGTGGGCGGCCAGGACCCGGGCGCGCAGTCCAGCGTGCGCAAGCTCATCGGGGTCCGCTACCGGCAGGCGCTGGCCGAATACATGATGGACGTTTCCGACGGTGGGGGCCTCGTCGTGAACCGTGCGGTGTTCAACTTCCTCAACACCCGCTGCCTCACGATCGCCGGCGGTACCGAGCAGATCCTGCTCACGGTCGCCGCCGAGCGCCTGCTGGGTTTACCTCGCTAGATTCGCCGAGCCTGTATTTTTGCAGGCCCTTACTCGCACTTTGCCTGCGGATTTACAGCCTCGGCGAATTTGTCGGTGCCCCGGGCCACTATTGCCGCCCATGGGCGGGGTGCTGATCGGTAGCGAAGCCGTCGCGCGGGGAGTCGTGACGCGGCACGAATTGCAACGCTGGTATCGGCCGGTCTTCCCGGGCGTGTATGCCGAACGAGGCCAACAACTTTCGCTGCGGCACAGGACCGAAGGGGCATGGTTGTGGTCGCGGCGCAGGGCGATCGTCGCGGGCGTCGCGGCTTCGGCGTTGCATGGCGCTCGGTGGGTTGACCCCGACATCCCCATCGAGTTGGTCTGGTCGAACACGCGGCCACCGCGGGGGATAGTCGCGCGCGAGCAGGTGCTCGCCGACGACGAAGTCGCCTACGTCGCACGATTGCCGGTCACCACTCCCGCACGAACGGCGTACGACTTGGGCCGGTTTCTGCCGCGGGGGCAGGCCGTCGCGCGCCTCGACGCGTTGATGCGCGCCACGCCGTTTTCGACGGGGGATGTGCTGCTGCTTGCTGAGCGATACCCCGCCGCCCGCGGGGTACGACAGCTGCGGTCGGTCTTGCGCCTCGTGGACGGCGGTGCCGCCTCGCCGAAGGAAACCTGGCTGCGGCTCCTGCTCATCGATGCGGGCTTACCCACCCCGACCACCCAGGTACCGGTGGTCGACGGGTATCGCCCCTTAGCCATGCTCGACTTGGGCTGGCCGGAGTTCGGGGTGGCCGCCGAGTACGACGGCGATCACCACCGCAGCGATCGGCGTCAGTACGCGAAGGACCAGTGGCGACTGCGGAAGCTCGCGGAATTGGGCTGGATCGTCATCCGTGTGATCGCCGAGGACAAGCCGGAGGATGTCATCGAGCGCGTCAGGCAGGGGCTGCTCGCCAGAGGCTGGCGACCCGAGCTCGATTCGTCGAGCCTGTAATTCCGCAGGTCTTCACTCGCACTTTGTCCGCAGATTTACAGGCTCGGCGAAACTTGCTAGGAAAACGTCGTCTGCGTGCAGGTGGAGGGCGAGGTGATGTTGACCCCGGTGTAGACCACCTGGATGTGCGTGCACACGATGATGTTGATGTCGGTCTTGGGCTGGCCCGTCTGCCAATCGGTCGAGTCGATGCGGCCCGTGGTCTGGTACTTGTCCGGCGGCCCTTCACCGAAATAGACGGTGGTGATCTCGTCGGAACCCATCTCCTTGTGGATCCGCTCGAACTGGCCGTTGGCGTGCGTGTCCAGGTAGGCCAGCCGATTGGGGGAGCGGGTCTCGGTGGACTGTCGCGCCCAGAGGCTGGGCGGGAACCCGGTCACCCCATCGGGCGTGCGCATGTCGGCCCCGACGGTGAAGTCGCAGTGGCCATCGGCTTTGAAGCAATTGACGAAGGCGTGCGTCTCGAGCTGGTTGGGCCCGTCCAGCGGGAACAGGGTAGTGGCGGTGTTGCTCGCCGCCGAAGAGACCGGCGCGGGCAGGAGGGTCAGCACGCCAACGACCGCAAACGCCGTTATCAGACGCCTCATCGCGGCCCCCTTCCCGGTTCGCTACCCGACTATTCGTCGTAGGTGACTTCTACCGAATCAGATTCGGGGCGAGATTGACAGGCCAAAATCAGGCCGTCGTCGAGATCCTGCTGCTCCAGGACGTCGTTGACCTCCATGTTCACCTTGCCGGCGCGCAGCGTGCAGGCGCACGCCCCGCAGTGGCCCTCCCTGCATGAGAAGGGCGCGTCCAAACCTTTCGCGAGCAACACGTCGAGCAGTTTGGCGTTGCGCGGCCAGGACACGGTGTGGGTCTCGCCGTCCAGCTCTACCACCGCGGTGGCCGGCGGCTGGTCGCCCTCGGCGGTGTCCTCGATCTTCACCGCCGCGAACGGATCCGACTCCAGCGACTTGAACACTTCGATATGCACCTGCGGCGCAGGCACTTTCAGGGCTTCGAGCGCAACCCGCGTGGCGTCCATGAACGGCCCCGGCCCGCAGATGAACACGGGCCGATCGGTGTAGGGGGCGGCCAGCTTCGAAAGCGCCGTCGCGCTGGGCAGTCCCTGCAGTGATTCCAGCCAGTGCACCACCGTGAGCCGGTCGGGATACTTGGCGGACAACTCGCGCAGCGCGTCGGCGAAGATCACCGACCGGTCGTCGCGGTTGGCGTAGAGCAGCGTCACGTGCCCGCCGCCCTCGGCAAGCGCCGACTTGCAGATCGACATG
The DNA here is from genome assembly GCA_963788075.1 of uncultured Actinomycetota bacterium. Taxonomy (GTDB): domain Bacteria; phylum Actinomycetota; class Actinomycetes; order Mycobacteriales; family Mycobacteriaceae; genus Mycobacterium. Next base: position 310,405 of record CAWBFI010000001.1, read on the forward strand.
ATCGGGGTGATCCCGCTGCCCGCCGCCATCAGCAGGAAGTCGTTGTCGAGCGTCTTGGGCACGAAGTTGCCCGACGGCGCCAGCACGTGGATGCGCATGCCTTTGTGGGCGTGGTCGCAGAGCCAGTTGGACGCGTATCCGTCCGCGGTCCGCTTCACCGTGACGGTGAGCGCGTCGTCGGTGAACGGGGAGCTGGACAACGAGTAGCAGCGCGCCACCGAGCCGGTGCGCTCGCTGGGAATGCGCAGCGTCAGGAATTGGCCGGGCGCGTAGCTCAGCCGCCCTGGCGGGACGTCCGGGTCCCCCTGCTCGTCGGGCACCGCGAAGACCAGGGACCGCGCCTCGTCCGTTTCGGCGACGACCTCGGCGATCTGCAGTTCGAGGACGTGGTCGCCGAGCGGCTCGTCGGGTGCTTGGTCCAGATCCGCCTCGGTCACGACCGGTCCTCCCTTTCCGCCGGAACTAGAACATGTTACAGATAACCCGATTGGTACCGCTACCAGCCGCAGGAATACCCTGCTCGACACAAATCGGAACGTGTTCTAGTCTCTGGTGTAAGTCCGCTGCGTAAGTCTGGCCCGGGAGGAAATCTAAGTGACGTCCATTCAACAGCGTGACGCGCAGTCGGTTCTGGCTGCCATCGATGATCTGCTGCCGCGGATTCGGGAGCGCGCTCAGGCGACGGAGGACCTGCGCCGGCTGCCCGACGAGAGCGTTCAGGAGCTCGAGGACGTCGGGTTCTTCACCCTGTTGCAGCCCGAGCAATGGGGAGGCCTGCAATGCGATCCCACGCTGTTCTACGAGGCGACGCGGCGTCTGGCGAGCGCATGCGGCTCGACCGGGTGGGTCAGCTCGATCGTTGGCGTGCACAACTGGCACCTGGCGCTGTTCGACCAGCAGGCCCAGGAGGAGGTCTGGGGGGACGACCCGAAAACCCGGATCTCTTCGTCGTACGCCCCGATGGGCGCGGGCGTCGTGGTCGACGGCGGCTACCTGGTCAACGGATCGTGGAACTGGTCGTCGGGATGCGACCACGCCAGTTGGACGTTCGTCGGCGGCCCGGTCATCAAGGACGGCCGCCCGGTCGACTTCGGCAGCTTCCTCATCCCGCGCAGCGAGTACCGCATCGACGACGTGTGGCACGTCGTCGGCCTGCGCGGCACCGGCAGCAACACGCTGGTGGTCAAGGACGTCTTCGTCCCGCGGCACCGGTTCCTGTCCTACAAGGCGATGAACGACGGCACCGCCGGCGGCTACCGGACCAACACCGCGCCGGTATACAGAATGCCTTGGGGCACAATGCATCCCACCACTATCTCGGCGCCGATCGTCGGCATGGCCTACGGCGCGTACGACGCGCACGTCGAGCACCAGGGCAAGCGGGTCCGGGCGGCGTTCGCCGGTGAGAAGGCCAAGGACGACCCGTTCGCCAAGGTCCGCATCGCGGAGGCGGCCAGCGACATCGACGCCGCGTGGCGGCAGCTGATCGGCAACGTCGGCGACGAGTACGCGTTGTTGGCCGCCGGCAAGGAGATTCCCTTCGACCTGCGTGCGCGCGCCCGTCGCGACCAGGTGCGCGCCACCGGCCGGGCGATCGCCTCGATCGACCGGCTGTTCGAGGCCTCCGGGGCCACCGCGCTGGCCAATGACCAGCCGGTGCAGCGGTTCTGGCGCGACGCGCACGCCGGGCGGGTGCACGCCGCCAACGATCCCGAACGCGCCTACGTGATCTTCGGGAACCACGAGTTCGGGTTGCCGCCCGGCGACACCATGGTCTGATGACGGTCAGCGAATCAACGACCGAGGAACTGACGTTCGAGGCCACGTCGCGGTTCGCCCAAGTGGACGTGGACGGACCGCTCAAGCTGCACTACCACGAGGCGGGCTTGTCCTTTGCGGGGAAGGACCGGACGGTGGTGCTGCTGCGCGGCGGCGGTCCGGGCGCTTCGAGTTGGACGAACTTCTCGCGCAACGTCGCTGTGCTGGCGCGGCACTTCCACGTGCTGGCCGTCGATCAGCCGGGGTACGGCCACTCCGACAAGCGCTCGGAGCACGGGCAGTTCAACCGCTACGCCGCCAGAGCGCTCAAGGGGCTCTTCGACGAGCTGGGCCTGGGACGCGTTCCGCTGGTTGGTAATTCGCTGGGCGGGGGCACGGCGGTCCGCTTTGCACTCGACTACCCCGACCGGGCCGGACGCCTGGTGCTGATGGGTCCCGGCGGCCTGAGCGTCAACCTGTTCTCGCCCGACCCGACCGAGGGCGTCAAGCGGCTGTCGGCGTTCTCCGTGGCACCCACCCGCGAAAACCTCGAAGCGTTCCTTCGGGTGATGGCCTACGACAAGAACCTGATCACGCCCGAATTGGTGGATCAGCGGTTCGTGTTGGCCAGCACGCCGGAGTCCCTGACGGCGACCCGGGCGATGGGAATGTCGTTCGCCGGGGCCGATTTCGAGCTCGGCATGATGTGGCGCGAGGTGTACCGGTTGCGGCAACCGGTGCTGCTGATCTGGGGGCGCGAGGACCGCGTCAACCCGCTCGACGGCGCGCTGGTCGCGCTGAAGACCATTCCGCGTGCGCAGCTGCACGTTTTCGGGCAATGTGGGCACTGGGCGCAGGTGGAGAAGTTCGACGAGTTCAACGAGCTCACGGTTGATTTCCTGGGAGGCGCGCGATGAGCATTCGGTCCCTGGGCTATCTGCGCATCGAGGCCACCGATATGGCGGCCTGGCGCGAGTACGGCCTGAAGGTGCTCGGCATGGTCGAAGGCAAGGGCACCACCGAGGGTGCGCTGTATTTGCGGATGGACGATTTCCCGGCGCGGCTGGTCATCGTCCCGGGCGAGCGTGACCGGCTGTCGGAGGCTGGCTGGGAATGCGCGAATGCCGAAGGCCTGCAAGAGATCCGGAATCGGCTCGATGTCGAGGGGACACCGTACAAGGAGGCCACCGCGGCCGAACTGGCGGATCGCCGGGTCGACGAGCTGATCCGATTCTCCGACCCGTCGGGCAACTGCCTGGAGGTCTTCCACGGCGCCGCCCTGGAACACCGCCGCGTCGTCAGCCCGTACGGTCACAAGTTCGTCACCGGCGAGCAGGGTCTGGGGCATGTGGTGCTGTCCACCCGGGACGACGCCGAGGCGCTGCACTTCTATCGCGATGTGCTGGGCTTCAAGCTGCGCGACTCGATGCGCCTGCCGCCGCAGGTGGTGGGGCGGCCCGCCGACGGGGCGCCTGCCTGGCTGCGGTTCTTCGGCTGCAACCCGCGCCACCACAGCCTGGCCTTCATGCCGGCGCCGACGCCCAGCGGCATCGTGCACCTGATGGTCGAGGTCGAAAACGCCGACGACGTCGGCCTGTGCCTGGACCGGGCACTGCGCCGGAAAGTGCCGATGTCCGCCACCCTGGGCCGCCATGTCAACGACCTGATGCTGTCCTTCTACATGAAGACGCCCGGCGGATTCGACGTCGAATTCGGTTGCGAGGGTAGGAAAGTGGACGACCACGACTGGATCGCCCGGGAAAGTACGGCGGTGAGCCTGTGGGGCCACGACTTCACGGTCGGCTTCCGGGCCTAGTCGAGCCTGGTCGGAGGCTAGCCATGTCGGCGCAGATCGATCCGCGGGCGTTCCGGCAGGTGCTGGGTCAGTTCTGCACCGGGATCACCATCATCACCACCGTGCACGACGAGGTCCCGATCGGCTTTGCCTGCCAGTCTTTCGCCGCGCTGTCGCTCGAGCCGCCGCTCGTGCTGTTCTGCCCGACCAAGGTCTCGCGGTCCTTCCAGGCCATCCAGGCCAGCGGCCGCTTCTGCGTCAACGTGCTGACCGAAAAGCAAAAAGAGGTGTCGGCCCGATTCGGGTCGAAGGACCCCGACAAGTTCGCCGGCATCGACTGGCACCCCTCAGAGCTCGGTTCGCCGATCATCGACGGGTCGCTCGCCCACATCGATTGCACTGTGGCGTCTGTGCACGACGGCGGGGATCACTTCGTGGTGTTCGGTGCGGTCCGATCGCTGTCGGAGGCGCCGAAGATCAAGCCCCGGCCGCTGCTGTTCTATCGCGGTGAATACACCGGCATCGAACCGGACAAGACGACCCCGGCCCAGTGGCGCGACGACCTGGAAGCGTTCCTCACCGCCACCACCCAGGACACCTGGCTGTAGCGCCTCGGCCGCCGGCCGATGTTTGAGCGCGGCGGGCTTTCGGGAACGCGTTCCGGTATGCGCTCACTAGCCAGGCGAGCGTTGACGGATTATCTCAACGCTCAGATCGACCGGATAGAGGACGGCGACAGGGAACTGCGTCGCGGACGGGATCCCATTCACGACACCCGGGTGGCGATTCGGCGGTTGCGCAGCGTCCTGCGCGTGTTCGCCAAGGTGCTCGACCCGTCCGAGATCGCCGATATGGACGATGAACTCAAGTGGTTCGCCGGGATGCTCGGCGACGTTCGCGACTGTCAAGTACAGGAAAGCCGGTTCAGTGAGGCGCTTGACGGCGTGCCCGACGAGCTGATCCTGGGTCCGGTCGAGTCGCGAATCCGCAATGAGATGCGAGCCATCGAGCTGCCGGCGCGCAAACGGGTCGACGAGGCGATGGATTCGGCGCGTTACCAGGCCCTGATGGCGACGCTGCGCCGCTGGCGCGCCGAGCCGCCCGTCGCAGGAGTCGTTGAGACCGGCACGTTGCTGAGAAGCGCCCGGCGGGCACGGCGCAAGGCGGATCGGCGGTTGGCCGCGGCGCTCGAATCGGGGGACACGAGGGACTCAGTGGACGACTCAGTGGATTCAGTGGACACCGACATGCTGCACCGGGCGCGCAAAGCCGCCAAGCGCGCCCGCTACGCGGGCGAACTATGCAGCCCGCTCGGGAAGGCGAAGCGCGCAAATCGAACGATCAAGCACTACAAGCACATCCAAACCCTGCTCGGCGACCATCAGGACACCGCGGTCGCGGCGGATGCGCTCCGCAGGATGGGGCTGGCGGCGGGAACCACTGTGGGAGAGAACGGTTTCACTTACGGCATGCTGTACGCGCGCGAGCAGCAAATTGCTCGCCAATGCCGGCAAGAGGTTAGAGAGCTCGTGTAAACGGGGTAGTTGCCAGGCACGCCGATGGCCCGCTGAGGGGACGGGCCATCGGCTTTTTTGTCCGGGCCTTTCTTGGGCGTTTCTCCCTTCAGTTCCCCTCGGTTTGAAGGCGCCCGATAATTACCGATAATTACCGGCGTCGCGGTAGTTGTCGGTCGGCACATTGTCTTGCCGGGCGTCTTGCCGGGCGGCCGACTCTTGGCTCCATCCCTCGTCGCGACCATGTTGACCATGTTGGGGGCGATCCGACGTCTCACGCGTCTCCGTCGTCGGATCAATGCGGTCCGCGTGATTCAACTGCTCCTGCAGTCGCTCACGCGATGTCGCCGCTTCGCTGTGATGCCCGGCGGCCCGTTCCTGCAGCCTGGCGGCTTCGGCGGCCTTGGCCTCGGCCTCGGCCTGTGCCGCGCGCGCCTTGGCGGCCGTTTCGTCGGCAAGTGCTTGGCGTCGTTCGACCTTGGCTGTCTCCAGCTTGGCCTGTTCGCGAATCTCTTCGGCCTGCCGCTGCCGGCGTCGACGCCTCGCGCTGGTCGCGGCGACGACGGCGACAAGCAACAGGAACACCACGACCGCCGCGATCACTATCCAAATGGTGCTCGTGCTCATCAGGGCCTCCGTAGATAGGTCTCCGTAGATGGGAACTTGTGCAGCACTGGTTCGTGCGGCACATGCCTACCGGTTGCCCATGTTGGTCACATATAAAACAAGCGGGCGCCGCCGCCCGCGCCAGAATGGCCCTATGACGCTCGATCTCAACGGAAACTTCGACCGCATCGACTATCACGGCGCCGCCGAGCCCAGCCTTGACGTGCTGCGGGACCTGGTGACCGCGCACGCGCAAACGATTCCGTTCGAAAACCTCGATCCGGTGATGGGGGTGCCGGTCGACGACCGAGCGCGGAGGCGCTCACCGACAAGCTGGTCAACCGGCGCCGGGGCGGCTATTGCTACGAGCAGAACGGGCTGATGGGCCATGTGCTCGCCGAGGTCGGGTTTCGGGTGCGGCGATGTGGCGGTCGGGTCGTCTGGAACCGCCCGCCCGGCGCGCCGGTTCCGCCGCAGGTGCATACGGTGCTCGCGGTGACGTTCCCCGGATCGGGCGGGTCGTATCTCGTCGACGTCGGCTTCGGCGGCCAGACACCGACGTCGCCCATCCGCATGCGCACCGGCACCGTCCAACAGACGGCGCACGGGCCGTACAGGTTGGCGGACCGCGGCGAGGGACTGGTCCTGCAGGCCATGATTCGCGGCGAGTGGGTATCGCTCTATGAATTCACCATGCGGACCGAGCCGGATATCGATCGGAAAGTCGGTAGCTGGTTCGTCTCGACCCACCCCTCGTCCGATTTCGTGACCGGCCTGATGGCCGCGCGCATCACCGACGACGCCCGATTGAATTTGGCCGGTCGCAGCCTGACCGTCCACTCCGTCTTCCGTGCCGACGCCAGCGAGAAAGTCCGCCTGGACGACGCCGCCGCCGTCGTCGACACCCTCGCCGACCGGTTCGGCATCAACGTGGACGACGCCGGCGGGCGGGGCGCGCTCGAAGCCCGAATCGAGATGATTCTCGATGATTCAGACACACGCGAGCCGGCTTAGACCACTCCGGGCCCGAATGGCGCAAAAAAGGGATTTGGGCGTAACGACCGGCGCTTACTCACCAGATAAGTGGTCAATTCGGTGTGGGGCGGGTCGATATCAATCACGATTGTGATCACCGCCACACCGTTTCGGATGGTCGATTACCGAGTTAGGGCGATTAACCTGTGACATCGTGGGTCGGGATCACCATTCGAGCGATATCGTTGCGCCTGCGTCGGGCGATTGGGGCGCTTATGGCGTGCACGACGGCACGATCGTCGTGCCCGACGGCACAACGCTGACGTCGAATTTCGACCGGAACCGAGCTCAATTCGGTGACAGCCCGGCGTACCGCTTCATCGACTACTCGCAGGAACAAGATGGGCGGGTCGTCGAGCTCAATTGGAACCAGCTGTGGTCGCGCGTCTGCGCGATCGGCGCCCGTCTGCAGCAGGTCACCACGCCCGGTGATCGGGTAGCGATCCTGGCGCCACAGGGCCTCGACTACGTCGCGGCATTCTTCGGTGGCGTCTATGCGGGCGACGTCGCCGTCCCCCTCTTCGCGCCGGCTTTGTCCGGGCACACCGAGCGGTTGGCGGCTGTGCTGGCCGACGCCCGGCCCACCGTGGTGTTGACTACGACCGCGGTGGCCGAGTCGGTTCGGACGTTGATCCGGACGCTGGCACCAATCGACCGGCCGCGCTTTATCGCGGTCGACGCGCTACCCACGACGCTCGGTTCTGACTTCGCTGGACCGGCCGTCGCCACCGACGATGTCGCCTATCTGCAGTACACCTCCGGCTCGACGCGGTCGCCCGCCGGGGTGGAGATCACCCACCGTGCCGTCTATACGAACGCGATGCAGATGATCCTGGCCGGCGGGCTGGACATGGACGTTCGCACGGTGAGCTGGCTGCCGCTGTACCACGACATGGGGCTGATGATGGTCATGTTCACCGCGTTTTTCGGGGCGCATGTCACCCTCATGGACCCGATGGCGTTTCTTCGCCGGCCCTACCGATGGATCAAACAGTTGGGCATCGAGGCGGGTTATGGCCGGACCTTCGCGGCCGCGCCGAACTTCGCTTTTGAATTGACAGCCCAGCGGGGGCTGCCTCCCCAGGGGGATCATCTCGATCTCAGCAACGTCGTGTGCCTGCTCAACGGGTCGGAGCCCGTGGCGATGTCGGCCATCGAGAAATTCACCGAGGCATTCGCCCCGTACGGTCTCCCCGCGAACACGGTCAAGCCGTCCTACGGGCTGGCGGAAGCGACGCTGTCGGTCGCCAGCATCGCCCAGGACGCCGCGGCCAGCGCCATCTTCCTAGACCGGGAGCAGCTGGGCGCCGGTCGCGCGGTGCCCGTCTCGCCGACCGCACCCGGCGCGGTCTCCCACGTATCGTGCGGGCAGCCGATCCCGGATCAGTGGGCGGTGATCGCATCGCCGGACGGGGCCGAGGTGCCCGACGGCATCGTCGGGGAAATATGGTTGCAAGGCAACAACGTCGCCCGCGGATACTTCGGCCGCGAAGACGAAACGCGACAGGTGTTCGGCAACAAGCTGCAGTCCCGGCTCGAGATCGGCAGCCACGCCGAGGGCGCTCCGGACAACGGCTGCTGGCTGGCCACCGGCGATCTCGGGTTCTACCTCGACGGCGAGCTGTACCTGACCGGGCGGATCAAAGACCTCGTCATCATCGATGGCCGCAACCACTACCCGCACGACATAGAAACCACGGTCAGCGAGGCTTCGAGCGCGATCCGCACCGGCTATGTCGCCGCATTTTCGGTACCCGCCGAGGTGGTTTCATCGGGAAATGGCTCAGGCGAGCAGTTGGTCGTCGTGGCCGAGCGCGCCGCCGGCGCAGGCCGTGCCGAGTTGGGGCCGGTCGCCGAGACCGTGCGGGCGGCGATCTCGCGCCATCACCAGATCCGAGTCGCCGACGTGCGGCTCGTCGCCGCCGGCGCCATCCCCCGCACGACGAGCGGCAAACTCGCCCGCAACGCGTGCCGGGCTGACTACCTTGCGGGGCGCTTCAATTGATGTTCGACGGTCGTTGAGCCCGCAGCCAGGGCGCGATGCGTCGCAGCGACTCCTCGATGTCGCCCGTCGGCCCCGCGAACGACAGCCGGACGAACGAGCTCCCGCGCGTGGTATCGAAGTCGACGCCCGGCGCGATCGCAACTCCGGTGTCGGCCAACAGCTTTGAGCAGAAGCCGAGCGAGTCGTCGGTGAAGTCGGAGACGTCGGCGTAAACATAGAACGCGCCGTCGGTGGGCGCCAGCCGCTCGATGCCGATGCCGCGCAGGCCGTCGAGCAGCAGCGAGCGGTTGGTCGCGTAGTGCGCCAGGTTGCCGTCGGCTTCGGCGGTGGCCTCCGGGGTGAAGGCCGCCACGGCCGCGATCTGCGACAGCACGGGCGGGCAGATGGTGAAGTTGCCGGTCAGGCAATCCACCGCCCGGCGCAATTCGGTCGGCACCAGCAGCCACCCGAGCCGCCAGCCGGTCATCGCGTAATACTTGGAAAAGCTGTTGACCACCACGGCGTTTCGTGATGTCTGCCAGGCGCAGCTGGTCTGCGGCGCGCCCTCGTAGACCAGTCCGTGGTAGACCTCGTCGCTGATCAGCCGGACACCGGAGGCATGGCACCAGGACGCGATCGCGGCCAGCTCGGCCGGTGGTATGACCGTCCCGGTGGGATTGGCCGGACTCGCGATGACGACGCCCCGCACCGGCGGATTGAGCCCGGCGAGCATCTCCGCGGTGGGCTGGAATCGGGTCTCCGGCCCGCACGCGATGTCGACCACCTCACAACCCAAGGCCGACAGGATGTTTCGGTAGCAGGGGTAACCGGGGCTGGCCAGCGCCACCCGGTCGCCCACGTCGAAGCACGACAGGAAGGCGAGCAGAAAGCCACCCGAGGACCCCGTCGTGACGACGACGGCGTCGGACTCGACGTCGATGCCGTGCTTGCGTTGGTAATCCGCCGCTATCGCTGCCCGCAGCTCCGGGATGCCGAGCGCCACGGTGTAACCCAGCTGGTTGAGATGCAGTGCGGAGGCCGCCGCGGCCCGCACCGGCTCGGGCGCGCCCGCGCTGGGCTGGCCCGCCGACAGGTTCACCAGGTCGCCATGGCTGCGCTGGCGCTCCGCCGCCGCCAGCCAGACATCCATCACGTAGAACGGCGGGATGCCGGCGCGCAGCGCGATTGAGGTGGTCACGTGGGAATGACTTCCGATTCGAGTCGGCGCAACAGCTCTCGCGGGGAGCCGAGCAGTTGCGCACTGCCGTGTGCGCGTTTGAAATACAAGTGCATGTCGTGTTCCCAGGTGATCGCGATGCCGCCATGGAGCTGGATGCCTTCGGCGGCCACGGCGCACAGCGCCTCGGTGGCGGCGAGGCGCGCCGTGGCGGCGTTCGTGGGGGTCGGATCGTCGCACGCGTCGGACACGACGGCCCGGGCCGCGGCAACCGCGACATACAGGTCGGCCATCCGGTGCTTGAGCGCCTGAAAGCTGCCGATCGGGCGGCCGAATTGCACTCGGCTCTTGGTGTAATCGACCGTCAGGTCCAGGCAGCGTTCTGCGGCGCCGATCTGCTCGGCGGCCAGCAGGATGGCCGCGGTATGGGCGATGCCCGGATCGGCGCCGATCGCTTGGGTCTCTTCGGGCTGCACCCGGGCCAGACGCCTGGTGGGGTCCATGGTGGCGACCGGCTGCGCAGTGAAGCGGGTCCATCTGCTCAGCTCGCCGCCTGGGCTGTCCGAGGCGGCCACGACGACGTCGGCGATATCCCCGTTGACGACGTAGTCGGCATCGAGGACCAGCGCGCCGATCGAGCTTCCCTCGGCGAGGCCTTCCAGTATCTCCGTGTCGGGTTCGGGCGCCGTCTGCAGCGCCAGCTCCGCCAGCGTGGTCCCCAGCAGCGGGGAGGGCACCAAGGCTCGGCCCAGCTCCTGCAAAACGATTGCGGCGTCGGCCAATCCGCCGCCCGCGCCGCCCAGCTCCTCGGGTATCACCAGCGCGGCGGCACCGACCTGCTCACACAGCAGCCGCCACAGCGACTCGTCGTAGCCGCGGTCGGACTCCATCGCCGCACGCACCGCAGCCGGCTCCGCGTGCTTGGCCACTAGGGCGGCCACGGTCTCGGCCAGCAGTTGCCGTTCTTCTGTCACAGCGCCTCCAGCACTCGCCGCCGGTGCTCCTCGGGCGTACCCCAGGCCGAGCGTAATGCCTGCACCCGCAGCAGCCACAGCGACAGGTCGTGCTCCTGGGTGAACCCGATCGCGCCGTGGGTCTGCAGCGACGCGCGCGCCGCCAGCAGGGCCGCCTCGGACGCCGCGGCTTTGGCCGCGCTGACGTCGCGGGCATCCAGCGACAGCGCGGCCCCGTACACCAGCGGGCGGGCCAGCTCGACCGCGATGTGGACGTCGGCGAGCTTGTGCTTGATGGCCTGGTACGAACCGATCACCCGGCCGAACTGGCTGCGCTGCTTGGCGTAGTCCACGGCCGCATCCCGCAGCGCCTCCGCGGCCCCGACCAGCTGCGCCGCCGTGGCCAGGGCCCCGAACTCGTAGGCGCGCTTCACTTGTTCTTTCGGGGCCCGCCAGCTTTCACCGCTTGCGGTCAGGTCGTAGAGGCGGCGGCTGGGATCGACGGACTGGTGCCGGTCGCTCGGCTCGGCTTCGGTGATGCCATCGTCGGTGGCCAGCAGCACCAACCCGGCCGCCTCGGCGTCGACGGCGCGCGGCACCCGGGGTGGCAGCGCGACGGTGGCCATCAGCTCACCGGAAGCCAGGGCGGCGCAGCGCTCGGCCTGGTCATCGGTGGTCAGCAAAACCGGTGCGACGGCGATGGATTCGGCGACCGGGCCGGGCACGCACCAGCGGCCGAGGCGTTCGACGGCGACCACCAGGTCCACCGGATGCGCCTCGATGCCGTCGAACCTCTCCGGCACGGCCAGCGCGGTGACCCCGAGGTTGGCCAGCTGCTCCCACACCTTTCGGCCGGGCGCGAGATCGCCCGCGGCCCAGGCGCGGACCGCGCCGGGCAGATCGGCCGCGCCCAGCGCCGCGTCGATGCTGGCCGCGAAGTCGCGCTGCTGTTCGTCTAATTCGAATCTCACGGTCACTTCTTCTCTCGCGGCAGGCCCAGCAGCCGTTCGGAAATGATGTTGCGCTGAATCTCGTTGGTGCCGGCGTAGATCGGACCGCCGAGAGCGAAGAGCAGGCCTTCGGTCCACGGGCCGGCCAACTCGCCGTCGGCGCCGAGGAGGTCGAGCGCGGTCTGATGTATCGCGACATCGAGGTCGGACCAGAACACCTTGGTCACCGATGATTCCGCGCCCAGCTCACCGCCGGCGGCCAGCCTGGTCACCGTGCCGAAGGTCTGCAGCCGGTAGGCCTGCGCGTTGATCCACGCGTCGGCGACCCGGTCGGCGAACGCCGCGGGGGAGCCGCGGTCTTTCCACAGCCGCACCAATCTCTCCGCCGCCGCCAGGAAGCGGGCGGGGCTGCGCAGCGACATGCCGCGCTCGTTGCTCGACGTGCTCATGGCCGCGCGCCAACCGTCGTTCGGGGTGCCGATCACGTCCTGGTCGGGCACGAACACGTCGTCGAGGAAGATCTCACCGAAGCCCGTATCCCCGCTCAGCTGGACGATGGGGCGCACGGTGACGCCCTCGGCCTTCAGGTCGAACATGAGGTAGGTCAAGCCGTTGTGTCGCTCGGCTGCGGGGTCGGACCGGAACAACCCGAATCCCATCTCGGCGAACGGCGCCCGCGAGCTCCAGATCTTCTGCCCGTTGAGAAGCCAGCCGCCGTCGGTCCTGGTGGCAGTGGACCGCAGCGAGGCCAGGTCGCTTCCCGACTCGGGCTCCGACCAGGCCTGCGCCCAGATCTGTTCGCCGCTGGCCATTTTCGGGAGGATCCGGTCCAGCTGCTCCTCGGTGCCGTGCGCGAACAGCGTAGGGGCCAGCATCGAGGTGCCGTTGGCGCTGGCCCGGCCGGGCGCCCCGGCGCGGAAGTACTCCTCCTCGAACACCACCCAATGCAGCAGCGGCGCATCGCGGCCCCCGTACTTCTTCGGCCAGGTGATCACCGACAGGCCGGCGTCGAACAGCACCCGGTCCCAATGCCGATGCTGGGCAAAGCCTTCGGCGTTGTCGTAGGACTTCGTCGGCATCGACCCGGCGTTGGCTTGGAGGAAGTCCCGCACCTCGGCTTGAAAAGGCAGCGTCTCGTCGTCCAGCTGCAGATCCATCACGTCATCTCTCGCAGTTGTGATTTGACCACCTTGCCCCCCGCGTTGCGCGGCAACGCGTCGACGAACCTCACCGACCGCGGCGCCTTGAAGTTCGCCAAATGCTCACGGGTATAAGCGATCACCGATTGCTCGTCGAGGTCGGCGCCGGGTCGTGCGACCACGAACGCCCGACCAACCTCGCCCAGCCGCTCGTCGGGAACGCCGATCACCGCGGCGTCGGCCACCCCCTCCATCCGCGCCAGCACCTGCTCCACCTCGGCCGGGTAGACGTTGAACCCGCCGCAGATGTACATGTCCTTGAGCCGGTCGGTGATGCGCAGGTTGCCGGCCTCGTCGACGGTGCCGATGTCGCCGGTGTGCAGCCAGCCGTCCGCGTCGATGGCCGCGGCGGTGGCCTCCGGGTCGTCGACGTAGCCGAGCATCACGTTCGGTCCGCGCAGCAGAACCTCCCCCGCCTCCCCGGGAGTCGTTGCGCCGACCCGCAATTCAAAGTCCGCGAAGGGACGCCCGCACGTGGTGGCGACCGTGATCGCGTCGTCGTCGGCGCGGCACATGGTTCCCATGCCGTTGGCCTCGGTCAGCCCGTACGCGGTCAGCACGATGTCGATGTCGAGTTCGGTCTGCATGCGTTCCACCAACACGACCGGCACGGTGGCCGCCCCGGTCACCGCGAACCGCAGCGAGGTCAGGTCGTAGTCGTGGCGTGCCGGGTGATCGAGCAGGGTCTGGTAGATGGTGGGCGGCCCGGGCAACACGGTGATGCGGTGTCGCTCGATCGCCTGCAGGGCGCGCAGCGGGTCGAAGGTCAGGTGGGGGATCAGCGTCGCGCCGGTCTGCAAGCAGGCCAGAATCCCGGCCTTGTACCCGAAGTTGTGGAAGAACGGGTTGATGCACAAATAACGGTCGTCGCTGGTGATCTTGCCGTTGGCCGCCCACGACGCCGAGGCCGACAGGGATTGCCGGTGCGCGCACAGCACGCCTTTGCTCCGGCCGGTGGTGCCGGAGGTGAACAGGATGTCGCTGACGTCGTCCGGCGTGACGGCGGCGGCGCGGGCGGCCACGGCGTGGGCCGCCCCCGGTTCGGAGCCGCGCGCGATGAACTCGTCCCACGTCCCGGCACCGGCCTCGTCGGCTTCGACCGGGACCCGCACGACGTGCCGCAGGGCCGGAAGGGCTTCGCGATCCAGGGCGGCCACCCGGTCCGCACCGAGGAAACGACCCATCCCGAACAACACCGGCGCACCGGTGCGGGCCAGGATGTCGGCGGCCTCCTCGGCGGTATAGCGGGTGTTCAGCGGCACCATGGCGGCCCCGGCGTGGTGGATCGCCAGGCAGGCGACCACCCAGTGCCAGGTGTTCGGCGACCAGATGGCCACCCGGTCGCCGGCCTGAACCCCGAGCGCGATGAGCGCGGCTGCCGCCCGGTGTACCTCGTCGCGCAGGGCGGCGGAGGTGAAGGACCGCTCGTCGGTGATCAGCGCGGGGTGATCGGGGAGCTGGAGCGCGAGACGATCCAGCGCCGCGGGGACGGTGCGGGGACCGCTGGTCATTGGCGACGCTCCTCCTAGGCGCGCTAACGAAGCAAGTGCTTGGTAGGTTAGCCTACAGGGCATGCAGGACGTCGAGGAGTTCCGGGCGGAAGTCCGCCGGTGGCTCGCCGACAATCTGGTCGGCGAATTCGCGGCGCTCAAGGGGCTCGGCGGCCCTGGGCGCGAGCACGAGGCATTCGAAGAGCGCCGGGCGTGGAACCAGCACCTCGCGGCCGCCGGGCTGACCTGCCTGGGATGGCCCGTCGAACACGGCGGGCGCGGCCTTTCGACCGCGCACCGGGTGGCGTTCTACGAGGAGTACGCGCACGCCGACGCGCCGGTGAAGGTCAACCACTTCGGCGAGGAGCTCCTGGGGCCGACGCTGATCGCGTTCGGAACTCCCGAGCAGCAACGGCGTTTCCTGCCGCGCATCCTCGACGTCACCGAGCTGTGGTGCCAGGGATATTCCGAGCCCGGCGCCGGCAGCGACCTGGCCAACGTGTCGACCACGGCCGAGCTCGACGGCGACGAATGGGTGATCAACGGCCAGAAGGTGTGGACGTCGCTGGCGCACCTGTCGCAGTGGTGCTTCGTGCTCGCGCGCACCGAGAGGGGCTCCAAGCGGCACGCCGGGCTGTCGTACCTGCTGGTGCCGCTGGACCAGCCGGGCGTGCAGGTCCGGCCGATCGTGCAGATCACCGGAACCTCGGAGTTCAACGAGGTGTTCTTCGACGACGCCCGCACCGACGCTTCGATGGTGGTCGGCGCACCGGGCGACGGTTGGCGGGTGGCGATGGGCACGCTCATGTTCGAGCGCGGCGTCTCCACCCTGGGGCAGCAGATCGTCTACGCGCGTGAGCTTTCCAATCTCGTAGAGCTCGCGCAGCGAATCGGCGCCACCGAGGACCCGTCCATCCGGGAGCGGCTGACGCGGGCCTGGACGGGCCTGCGGGCGATGCGCAGCTATGCGTTGGCCACCATGGACGTCGAGCAGCCGGGCCAGGACAACGTGTCGAAGTTGTTGTGGGCCAACTGGCATCGCGATCTGGGCGAGCTGGCGATGGACGTGATCGGCAAGCCGGGGATGATTTTGTCGAACGGGGAGCTGGACGAGTGGCAGCGGCTGTACCTGTTCACCCGCGCCGACACCATCTATGGCGGGTCCAACGAGATCCAGCGCAATATCATCGCCGAGCGCGTGCTCGGCCTACCCCGGGAGGTCAAGGGATGACGCTATCCGTCGCGCCGAAAGAGATTGCCGGACATGGGCTTCTGGAGGGCAAGGTGGTGGTCGTCACCGCCGCCGCCGGGACCGGCATCGGGTCGGCCACGGCGCGTCGGGCCCTGGCCGAGGGTGCCGACGTGGTGATCTCCGACCACCACGAGCGACGGCTGGGGGAGACCGCCGACGAACTCTCCGCGCTGGGATTGGGCCGGGTCGAGAAGGTGTTGTGCGACGTGACGTCCACCGCCCAGGTCGACGCGCTGATCGACTCGACCACCGCGCGGATGGGCCGCCTCGACGTGCTGGTCAACAACGCCGGACTCGGGGGGCAGACGCCGGTGGTCGACATGACCGACGACGAGTGGGACCGCGTCCTGGACGTGACCCTGACGTCGGTGTTCCGGGCCACCCGCGCGGCGCTGCGCTACTTCCGCGACGCGTCGCACGGCGGGGTGATCGTCAACAACGCCAGCGTCCTGGGCTGGCGGGCGCAGCACTCGCAGTCGCACTACGCCGCGGCCAAGGCCGGCGTCATGGCGCTAACCCGTTGCAGCGCAATCGAAGCCGTCGAGTACGGGGTGCGGATCAACGGGGTCTCGCCCAGCATCGCCCGCCACAAGTTCCTGGACAAGACGACCTCGGCCGAACTTCTCGACCGGCTATCCGCCGGGGAGGCGTTCGGCCGCGCCGCCGAGCCCTGGGAGGTGGCGGCCACCATCGCGTTCCTGGCCAGCGACTACTCCAGCTACCTCACCGGCGAGGTGATCTCGGTGTCCAACCAGCACCCGTGAGCGGGTCGGTTTATCGGGGGCCGAGGTTAAACGCGCCCGAGATAAGGGTGGCCGAGTTGCCAACGCCCGAGATGAGGCCGCTGACGACGCCCGGCGGCAGGGTTCCGCCGAAGAGCGCCAGGAGAGTTGCCAACGGGGCCGGGAAGAGGACGGTCGACACGAGGGGGTTGCTCAGCAGGAGATTTGCTAACGGAACGGGGCCGGTGACGCCTTGGTTGCCGAAGCCGGAGATCAAGCCGTCAACAAGAGATCCGCCGTGGGCCGTGTTGAAGAAACCCGAGCTAAAGCCGTTGAATAGACCGTCGCCGAAGGTGTTGTTGACGCCCGACACCGTATTGCCGGTGTTTCCAAAGCCCGAGTCCCCGAAACCGGTGTTGCCGAAGCCCGAGTTAACGGCGGTGGGGTTGCCGAGGAAAGGCAGCCCACCACCAAAGATCCCGGTGTTCAGCTCGCCGAAGTTAAAGAAACCCGTATTGGTATTGCCCGTGTTCCCCAGGCCCGTATTGACGTTGCCCGCGTTCCCGTAGCCGGTATTGAAGTTGCCCCCGTTCCCCGAGCCCGTGTTGAAGCTGCCCGAATTCCCGAAGCCGGTGTTAAACCCGCCCAACGGGCCCAAGGGTGTGTTCGCGCCCGCTGTTGGCAATAACGAGGCCACGGGAAGGCCCGAGTTGCCCGCGCCCGTATCGAACGCGCCCGAGTTGAAGAAGCCGGCGTCCGCGATGCCGGCGTTGCCCAGCCCAACATTGTTGAGGGTGCCCGGAAACACCGTATTGATGCCGGCGTTGCCGATGCCGATGTTGCCCACACCCGAGTTGAAGAACCCGATGTTGCCCACACCCGAGTTGAAGAACCCGAAGTTGTTGTTGCCCGAGTTGAACAGGTTGGCGAAGTTGACGCCGAACTGACCTGCACCGGTCAGCCCGACCCCAAAGTTGCCGACACCAGTGTTGCCAAAGCCGACGTTGCCGGTACCGGTATTGCCGCCACCGTAGTTGTTGACGCCGGTGTTTCCGAGGCCCCAGTTGAAGTCGCCCAGGTTTCCGATGCCGTAGTTGGTGTTGCCGAAGTTACCGCCGCCCCAGTTACCGCCACCCAACGGAAGCCCGAGGGGAAGAATGCCGCTGTTGCCGAAGCCGACGTTGTTGATGCCGATATTTCCGGACCCGAAGTTAAAGAAGCCGGTGTTTCCGTTGCCAAAGTTGCCGAAGCCGCGGTTACCCAAGCCGAAATTGGGCAGCCCGTTGAGCAGGCCCGAATTGAAGGGGGTGAGAAGCGCGGTGGCCGGCAGATTCAGGAGGTTCGGCAGCACGCCCGGCAGATTCAGCCCCAGCAGGGTCAAGCCCGGCAGATTCAGGAGCCCCAGCAGATTCAGGCCCGGCAGGGTCAAGCCCGGCAGACTCAGGAGCCCCGGCAGAGCCAAGCCCGGCAGAGCCAAGCCCGGCAGAGCCAAGCCCGGCAGACCCAGGCTCAGGCCCGGCAGGGTCAAACCCGGCAGACCCACACCTAAGCCCGGCAGGGCCAGGCCCGGCAGCCCCCCCAGGCCCGGCAGGGTCAAGCCGCCCAGGCCCAGGTTCAGGCCCCCCAGGCCGAGACCCGGCACACCCACGCCCGTGCCCGGCAGCGCCAGCCCCGGCAAACCCAGGCTTGGCGCGGCGGTAGCCGCGCCGGCCAGCTGCCCCCCAATCCCGGGCAGGCTCTGCAACACCTCCTGCAGGCCCTGCATGGACGTCAGCTCCGCGGCCGCGGCCGACGCCCCACCGTGGTAGCCCACCATCGCCGAGACATCCCGGGCCCAAAAGTCCTCATACTCCGCCTCGAGTTCGGCGATCGCCGGCGCGTTGAACCCGAACCAGTTCGTCATCACCGCCTGCACGAACGAGTTCCGGTTGAGCTGCACGAACGCCGGATGCACTACGGCCGCCTGTGCGGCCTCGAACGCACTCGCCACCGCCCGGGCCTGTGTGGCGGCCCCGGACGCCTGCGAAGCCGCCTGGCTAAGCCAGCCGGTATACGGGGTGGCGGCCGCCGTCATCGCGTTCGCTGCCGAACCCTGCCACGCCTGACCCGTCAACCCAGACGTCACCGAGTTGAACGACGACGCCGCCGCACCCAGCTCGGAGGCCAAGCCCTCCCAGGCCGCCGCCGCTTCCAACATCGGCGCCGGGCCGGCACCCGCGTGCATCAGCGCCGAAGTAATCTCCGGCGGCGCTACCAGAAAGCTCATGATCGTTGACCTCTCCTACATGTACAGTCCGACCTCACGGCGGGCACCATTTACGTGGAAACCAACGTGGACGAATAACCCCACCCGATCGCCGGCAACCCCAATTCGCCGCGATAGCACTGTACGACGGTTTGGGAGCAACCGGAGGTCTTTTCGCCGAAATTCTTGGTCATGGGCTCCGGGTCAGGCGGATTGACGAGCCTGCCCACCAGCCATCTATGGCCGAGCAAGCGCTTGGTTGATACCCTGATCGGGTGGAACGGGTGTCCGGGCAGGCAAACAGCCGGCGCGACGAGTTGCTGGCGCTCGCCGCGGCCATGTTCGCCGAACGCGGATTGCGTGCCACCACCGTGCGTGACATTGCCGACCGTGCCGGCATCCTGTCCGGCAGCCTGTATCACCATTTCTCGTCGAAAGAGGAGATGATCGACGAGCTGTTGCGCAGCTTTCTGGATTGGCTGTTCGCCAGGTACCGCGAGATCGTGGACAGCGAAGCCAATCCGCTGGAGAGGCTCAAGGGGCTGTTCATGGCGTCGTTCGAGGCGATCGAGCATCGGCATGCCCAGGTCGTCATCTATCAGGACGAGGCCAAACGACTGTTGTCGCAGCCCCGATTCTCTTACATCGAGGACATGAACCGCCAACAGCGCAAGATGTGGGTCGAGGTGCTCAATCAGGGCATCGATGAGGGCTACTTCCGGCCCGACCTAAACGTCGACCTTGTCTACCGTTTCATCCGTGACACCACGTGGGTGTCGGTGCGTTGGTATCAACCCGGCGGACCGCTCACGGCGGAGCAGGTGGGTCGGCAGTATCTCGCCATCCTGCTGGGCGGGATTACGGCGGAATTTCAAAAAGATTGAAGAAGGAGTCTGATATGGCCGGGATGTCCCAGGCGTACGTCGTCGACGCTGTGCGTACCGCGGTTGGCAAGCGCAATGGCGCTTTGGCCGGGATACATCCCGTCGACCTGGGGGCCCTGGGGTGGCGCGGACTGCTCGACCGGGTCGACGTCGACCCCGCCGCCGTCGACGACGTGATCGCCGGTTGCGTCGACGCCATCGGGGCGCAGGCGGGCAACATCGCCCGGCTGTCGTGGCTGGCCGCCGGGTATCCCGAAGAGGTTCCCGGCGTCACCGTGGATCGGCAGTGCGGCTCCAGCCAACAGGCGATTTCCTTTGGCGCCCAAGCGATCATGTCGGGTACGGCCGACCTCATCGTGGCCGGCGGCGTGCAGAACATGAGTCAGATCCCGATCTCGTCGGCCATGACGGTCGGCGAACAGTTCGGTTTCACCTCGCCGACCAACGAGTCCAAGCAGTGGCTGCACCGGTACGGCGACCAAGAGATTTCTCAATTCCGCGGGTCGGAGCTGATCGCCGAGAAGTGGAACCTGTCCCGCGAGGAGATGGAGCAGTACTCGCTGACGAGCCATGAGCGCGCGTTCGCCGCGATCCGGGGCGGCCACTTCGACAACGAAATCCTCACCGTCGAGACCGAATCCGGGCCGTTCCGGGTCGACGAGGACCCGCGTGAAACGTCGCTGGAGAAGATGGCCGGATTGAAGCCGCTTGTCGAGGGTGGCCGGCTGACCGCGGCGATGGCCAGTCAGATTTCCGACGGCGCCAGCGCGGTGCTGCTGGCTTCCGAGCAGGCGGTCAAGGACCACGGGCTGATGCCGCGCGCCCGCATCCACCACATCAGCGCCCGCGCCGCCGATCCGGTGTTCATGCTGACGGGGCCCATACCTGCCACCCGCCACGCGCTGGAGAAGACCGGTCTGTCCATCGAAGACATCGCCACCGTCGAGATCAACGAGGCGTTCGCACCGGTAGTTTTGGCATGGCTCAAGGAGATCAAGGCCGATCCGGACAAGGTGAATCCCAATGGCGGCGCGATCGCCCTGGGTCACCCGTTGGGCGCCACCGGCGCCAAGCTGTTCACCACCATGCTGGGCGAGCTCGAGCGCATCGGCGGCCGCTACGGGCTGCAGACCATGTGCGAGGGCGGCGGCACCGCCAACGTCACGATCATCGAGCGCCTGTAGCGCTCCTTCTCTCGCCGCCGAGCGTGGAATCTACTACGCCTCAACGGCGTTGCGTCGCGGATTTCACGCTCGGCGAGCGCGTCAGGCTGCCAGCACCAGTGCGATCCCGCCGAGCGCCAGCAGCCAACTGGCGAAACTGCCCACCAGGAAGTACTCGGTCACCTCGTCGATGCCGACCTCGCCGTTGCTGTTTTTCTGCGCGCTCAATTCCGGAAACCGGATGATGCCCTTGGCGGCGACGACCGCGCTGGCCGCGGCCACCTGTCCACCGACGCCGAGGCTCAGGATAAGCAGGCGTTCCATCGGGCCCAGCAATCGGCCGCCCTTGAGCCGGTCCGACGGCTGCGGCTCACCGGCCGGACGCACCGCCCCCACCGAACCGAGCACCAGCCGCACGAGCTGGTTTCCGGTCGCGAACTGCACCAGCACCACACCCACGACCATCAGCAGGCGGGTGGGCGTGACGTGGTCGAGCGGCAGGTGTACCCAGGACGACCACCGGCCGACGACGCCCTTGACCGCCGAGGACCATCCCGACAACACGGTCAGAAGGGCCAGCGCGGCGGCGAACACTGCCAAGGGAGCGGCTTGCCGCCTGCCGCTGCGTTCGCTGCGCAGGCACAGCCACTCCCAGACCGCCGCCGCGACGGCAGCCACCGCCAGCAACGCAATGTCACCGACATGCCACAGCGCGCAGAGCGCGGCGCACACCACCACGGCGACCGGCCCGAGCGCCATCGGCGGCCATGCCGCGCGGACCGCTCGCCGGGACAGGTCGGCCACTCCAACCGCTATGAGCAGGACCGCGACGGCGCTCACGGAAGACTCCGAAGATATTGGGACGCAAGCACAACTAGATCCAAGCCGTCGCGGCTCGCGCGTTGGGACACCGCCGAGGGGCTGATGCCCTCGGCCGCGGCGAGCTCCTTTTTGGTCCGGCCGGTCATCAATCCCCTCACAATCCGCAACGATCTTTCATCCAGCGATCCAAGCAGATGGTCCCGACAGATCAGGGCCGCGTTGACGGCCGCGACGTCGGTGCGCGTGTCGGCGTACGCCCGGAATGTCGTACGCACCAGCATGAAGCCGGGCTGCCGCTGAGTCTCGGCCGTCTGCTTGATGGCGTCTCGCGCGGTCCACCAGCCCGGCCCGTCCTGGATTCCGGCATCGGCGTCGAGGACGGTGACCGTGCCCCAGCCGATGCCGAAACGGACGTCGATCTCCGGGGCAAGCAACAGGCGAGTTGTCAGCGCCGCATCGATGGCAGCACCGAGGGTGGGGTAGGTGCCTTGGAATTCATCGCCGACGGTGAAGGCGGGCGGGTCGATCGCGCCGGCGGCGACCTGGTGCAGCGCGGCGGCGACGCGTCGATGCAGGGCCGGCCGGTCGCCGGTACGCCTGGATCCCACCACGTCGCCGATCACGGTCGCGCGAAGTGAAGGAGAGGACTTCACCGAGCCCATATGAAGAATATAGCTTAACTTCTACAGAAATTAGGAAATAGCTTAATCCGCGGGCTGGTCTTTGACCTTTAGGTACTGCTCGATGCCGACTCGTTGGAAGGTGCGGCGCCGTTGGTCCGACAACAGGGGCAGCGCCGCCGCCGCGTCGATGATCTCCGGCTGTGCGACGTCGTAGCTTTCCCCCTGGGACGAGACGGTCGCTCGACCCGCGGCAAGGACATTTTGCAACCAGTCAACTCGTGGGCCGTACGGCAGCGGTATGACGAAGCCGTCGGGCACGCGCTCGACCACGACCGGTGTGGCGTACTGCTTGCCTGAGCGCCGTCCGGTATGCCGGATGGCCGCTGCGTACCAGTGCTTGTGGCCGGCAAGCCGCAACATGAGCGGATTGAGGAGATGCTTGTTGGAGGCACGAACCGCGTTCAACAGCGGGGTCGGCCAGGATCCGGGGGCAAGTGTCCTCATCCATCCAGGATGGTGCCGTGCCATGAGCCACGGCCAGGGTCGTTGGTCCTCGGCTTACGGTTCTTCGACGCGTGCCGCCGCGGCCTTCAAGTGAGTGATCGCGTCGTGAACGATCGATTCGATCAGCTCGGCGCACGACGGCAGGTCCTCCAGGATGCCCGCCACTTGGCCGGAGGCCAGCACCCCGGCTTCGGTGTTGCCGTCGACCAGCCCGGCTTTGAGCAGCATCGGCGTGTTCGCCGCCATCACCACCTGCGACCAGCTCAGTTCCTTACCGTGGCGCATCGCCAGGCCGTCGCGAATCATCGATGCCCAGGTCATCTGCGACATCTGCTTGAATTTCGCGGCATTGCGCACCGCCGCAACGAAACCCCGTGCCCGAGAGCCGCTTTCGAGCTTTTCGACCAGCCCGGTGCGCAGCACGCGGTGCGGCATGCCGTCGACGCGCGTGGTGACGACGGTGCCGTCCAGCGCCGCCTCGAGGTAGCGCCGTTTGACCGCGTCGGGAACGGTGGAGTCCGAGGTGAGCAGAAACCGCGTGCCCATCGCCACGCCCGCGGCGCCGTACGACAACGCCGCCGCCAGGCCGCGGCCGTCGAAGAACCCGCCCGCCGCGATGACTGGGATCCCGGTGCCCTGGACGGCGTCGAGCACGGACGGCAGCAACAGCGTGGTGGCGACGGGTCCGGTGTGGCCGCCGCCCTCGCCGCCCTGCACGATGATCGCGTCGGCGCCCCAGGCCGCGACCTTGCGCGCGTGTTTGGCCGCGCCAATCGACGGGATCACCACCGCCCCGGCATCTTTCAGCCGGACGATCAGCTCCTGCTTGGGCGCCAACGCGAAGGAAGCCACCTTGACGCCCTCGCGGATCATCAGCTCGACGCGGTCGCCGGCGTCGGCGGCGTCGGCGCGGATGTTCACCCCGAAAGGTTTGTCGGTGGCGGCCTTGACCTTGCCGATGGCCGTCGCCAGCTCGTCCAGCGTCATCGTCGCCGAGGCGAGGATGCCGAGCCCGCCCGCGTTGGCCGTGGCCGACACCAGCCGCGCACCGGCCACCCACCCCATCCCGGTCTGCACGACGGGGTGCTCGACGCCGACCAGCTCGGTCAGCGGCGTGCGCAACCTCATGACCGTATTTCTCTGTCGCGCAACGCCTTCGGATCGATGATCTCTCGGATCAGGCGCAGCTCGTCGTCGGTAGGGAGCCTGGTCTCCTCGGCCTCGTCCAGACCGTGCACCTCGAAAGAAGTGTTTTCGCGGACGTCGTCGGGCGACACGCCCGGGTGCAGGGACACCGCCCGCATGCTGCGGTCCGGACCCCCGAAATCGAACACTCCCAGGTTGGAAACCACGCGGTAGGGGTTGGCGAATCGAAACGCCGGGTTGTCCGCGTCAACCTTGTCCCAGCCAATTCCGCAGACCACGTCGACGGCCTGGCAGAACACCCGCTTCGAGTGGTTGCCCACCCAGTAGCTGGTGGCGTGGTTGATCGCGTTGCCCGGCGCACCCCGAAGGCCGAACATCTGCCGGGTCGGGTGCTGCAGCGGGCCGAACGCCGAGATGTTCTGATTGCCAAAGCGGTCGACCTGATTGGCGCCCATGACCACATGGCGCCGCCCCCAGGCCAGCGTCTCGAACACCCGGCCGAACGGCATCCAGCCTTCGATGTTCTTTGGTGCGCCGGACGCTCCCAGCGCCGGGGTGTCGGCCAGCAGCTGCGCCTCCCCGTCGGTCAGCAGGATGTCGGGGGAGAAAGTCAAGCGCGCCAAACGGGCGCCTACTGAAGCCATGTTCGTCATCGGGCTGACCATGATTTCGCCAGCGTCCCTGAACAACTCCGCGCAGGCGACCGCGCAGACCTCGGCGCGAGTGCTCACTTCGCCGCCTCCTGACCGAAAGCGCGCGCGGCCGCTTGGTAGCCGTCCTCGCTGCCCGACAGGTACGTCCGCACGAACTGTTGCCAGCCTTCCTCGGTGGAGGCCGCCTCGGCGTAGTGGCGCTGAAATTTCTCGTCGCGCCCGTAATCGGGTGCAGCGGTGGTGAAGTGGGCGCCGCCGGGGGCCTCCATGACCGCGTCGACCATCATCCGGTTCACCAGCAGCGCCTGCGGCGGCACCGCTTTGACCAACTCTTGGGTGGAGACGAGCCGTTCCACCGACAGGTAGCGCTTCTCTGCGGCCATCAGGAAGAGATCGTCGAAGTAGGGATCGATGCCGGTGTAGGCGGCATTGCCCTGGCTATCACCGAGGTTGAGGTGCACGAAAGCGGCGTCCAGGCGCAGGGCCGGCATTGCGATCAGCGTCTCGTGCCCGCCGCCGGGCGCCGGGTAAGGGCTGGTGACCGTCCGCAGTTCGCCCTCCCAGAAGTCCGGGACCGAACTGCCCAGCCCGGCGCGGATCGGCAGGAACGGCAGGCGATTTGCAGCCGCCTGCAGCCCGCAGCGCAGCATGCCCTCATCCATCTCGCGGGCCTCGATGGCGCCGCTGGTGCGCGCCTTGGCGAACCACGGGTCGTAGAAGGGCGGGGAGTCCAGCGACACGAATCCGTAGTAGACGCGCCTGACCTTGCCCGCCGAGCACAGCAGTCCCAGGTCGGGTCCGCCGTAGGTGACCACCGTCAGGTCCGTGACGTCGGTGCGCAACATGGCGCGCACGAAGGCCATGGGCTTGCGCCGCGAGCCCCAACCGCCGATCCCGATCGTCATGCCGCTGCGTAGTTGCGCGACGGCCTCGTCGAGCGTTGTCCTCTTGTCGCTCATGGCTTCTTCACGAACGCGTCGCGGTGCTCGTCGGACACCCCGGCGAGGTTGAGCTCGAACGTAAACCCTTGCTCCATGCGGTAACTCGAGTTGACCCGTTGCACGTCGATGAAGTTGAGTGCCTCCTTCGCCGCCCGGATGACGCGGGTGTCCTTGGCGGCGATGTCGCGGGCGACCCGCAAGGCGGCCTCATCGAGTTCGGCGCGGGGCACCACCTCGTGCACCGAGCCGAAGTGGTGCAGGGTGGCAGCGTCGACCGTGGCCGCGGTGAAGAACAGCCGCCGCATCATGTGCTGGGGAACCAGCCGCGACAGGTGGGTCGCCGCGCCGAGTGCGCCGCGCTCCACCTCCGGCAGCCCGAAGGTGGCGTCGTCGGAGGCGACGATGACGTCGGAGTTGCCGACCAGCCCGATGCCGCCCCCGACGCAGAATCCGTTCACCGCCGCGATCACCGGCACGGCGCACTCGTAGACCGCGCGGAACGCGGCGAAGCAGCCGCGGTTGGCGTCGATGAGGGCAGTGAATCCCTCGGTGCGTTGCATCTCCTTGATGTCCACGCCGGCGTTGAAGCCCCGGCCCTCTGCCCGCAGGATCACCGCGTGCGTATCGGGATTGGCGCCGGCGACGGTGATCGCGTCGGCGAGTTCGAACCAGCCGCGCGACGGGATGGCGTTGACGGGCGGGTAGTCGACGGTGACCGCGACGATGCCGGGTTCTTTGGTGGTCGATGTGATCGGCAAGGTGCCACTTCCTCGGGGAAAATTACCTAAGCAAGCACTTGCTTGGTACGCTAGCACAGTGACTCGCCCCGAAGGAGGCCCCCTTTCTCGAGAAGCCACCATCAATTTGGGACTGGCCGGGCGGGTGGTGTTGGTCACCGGCGGCGTTCGAGGGGTAGGCGCCGGTATCAGCTCCGTTTTCGCCGGGCAGGGTGCCACAGTTGTCACCTGTGCCAGGCGTCCCGTCGAGGGTTTGCCGTACGAGTTTCATTCGTGCGACGTGCGCGACGACGACGCGGTCAAGGCGTTGGTCGACGCGATCGTCGATCGGCACCAGAGGCTCGACATTGTCGTCAACAACGCCGGAGGTTCGCCGTATGTGCTGACCGCCGATTCCAGCGCCAGGTTCAACCGCAAGATCATCGAGCTCAATCTGATTGGCGCGCTGTCGGTTTCACAGCACGCCAATGACAAGATGCGAAATCAACAGCGCGGCGGGTCGATCGTGAACATCTGCAGTGTCAGCGGCAGGCGGCCGACGCCGGGCACCGCCGCGTACGGAGCGGCGAAGGCGGGGTTGGAGAGCCTCACGGAGACACTGGCGGTGGAATGGGGGCCGAAGGTCCGGGTGAACGCGTGCGTGGTGGGCATGGTCGAGACCGAACAGTCGGAACTGTTCTACGGTGACGTCGAGTCGATCGCAGCGATTTCGGCCAACGTGCCGCTGCGCCGGCTGGCCAAACCCGAGGACGTCGGTTGGGCCGCGGCATTTTTGGCATCGGACGCGGCGTCCTACGTCAGCGGTGCCACGTTGGAGGTGCACGGGGGCGGCGAGCCGCCGCACTATCTCGCCACAACAAGCGCGATCAAGTAGAGGAGGTAGAGGATATGGGCTTGCTGGACGGCCGCGTCGTCATCGTCACCGGAGCGGGCGGCGGCATCGGTCGCGCGCATGCGCTCGCCTTCGCGGCCGAGGGCGCGCGCGTGGTGGTCAACGACATCGGGGTGGGCCTGGACGGTTCACCGGCGAGCGGCGGCAGCGCAGCGCAGGGCGTGGTCGACGAGATCACCGGGGCGGGTGGGGAAGCCGTCGCCGACGGATCCAACATCGCCGACTGGGACCAGGCCGCCGGCCTGATTGCGACCGCCGTCGAGACCTTCGGCGGCCTGGACGTCCTGGTGAACAATGCCGGCATCGTCCGCGACAGAATGATGGCCAACACCACCGAAGAGGAGTTCGACGCCGTCGTCGCCGTGCACCTCAAGGGCCACTTCGCCACGATGCGGCACGCCGCGTCGTATTGGCGTGGGCTGTCCAAAGAGGGAAAAGCCCCGAAAGACATTGACGCGCGGATCATCAACACCAGTTCCGGCGCGGGCCTGCAGGGCAGCGTCGGGCAGGGCAACTACAGCGCGGCCAAGGCCGGCATCGCGGCGCTGACCCTCGTTGGTGCCGCCGAAATGGGTCGCTACGGCGTGACCGTCAATGCGATCGCGCCGTCGGCCCGCACCCGCATGACGGAAACGGTCTTCGCCGAAATGATGGCCACGCAGGACCAGGACTTCGACGCCATGGCGCCGGAAAACGTTTCGCCGCTGGTGGTTTGGCTGGGCAGCGCCGAATCCCGCGACGTCACCGGAAGGGTGTTCGAGGTTGAGGGCGGCAAGATCCGGGTCGCCGAGGGATGGGCGCACGGCCCGCAGATCGACAAGGGCGCGAGGTGGGATCCCGCCGAGTTGGGGCCCGTCGTCGCCGACCTGCTGGCCAAGGCGCGCCCGCCGGTTCCGGTCTACGGCGCCTAGGCCGCCCGCGCCGAACGCGTACTCACGCTGAGTTTTTCGCGGATTTTTCGCCGCGATCACACGTTGGGCGAGTCAGGGTTCGCACACGACGATCGGGATGGTCCGGTCGGTCCAGGACTGGTAGTCCTCGTAGGACGGGTACATGTCCACCAATTGCGGCCAGTAGCGGGCCCGCTCCTCATCGGTCGCGTCGCGCGCGGTCAGGTCGAGCACCTCTTTCTTGATCTGCACCTGCACCTTGGGGTTGGCCTTCAAATTCAGGTACCACATCGGGTTCTTCGCGGCACCGCCCTTCGACGCCGCG
Organism: uncultured Actinomycetota bacterium; assembly: GCA_963788075.1. Taxonomy (GTDB): domain Bacteria; phylum Actinomycetota; class Actinomycetes; order Mycobacteriales; family Mycobacteriaceae; genus Mycobacterium. The sequence continues at coordinate 338,665 of CAWBFI010000001.1, forward strand.
ACGATCACCCGGTCACCGTCACGCAGAAAGTACAGCGGGCTGACGCGGGGCTCACCGGTCTTGCGGCCGGTGGTGGTCAGCAGGGCAACGGGAATCTTTTGGAACGTGCCGCCGAGGCCCTCGCCGCCGTTGCGGCGGTACATGAACGTGTTGAGGCGCGACATCCACTTGATCAGGAAGTCGGTGTAGGGCGTATTCAGAAAGCGTGGCGGTGATTTCGGCATGAACCGATCCTAGAGGCCTCGAGCGCGCCGAGCGCCGACCGGCTAGATGCGCTCGATGATGGTGCCGGTGGACAGGGCGCCGCCCGCGCACATGGTGATCAGCGCGGTGCTCTGGTCGGAGCGCTCCAGCTCGTGCAACGCGGTGGTGAACAGCCGGCTGCCCGTGCACCCCACCGGGTGGCCCAGCGCGATCGCGCCGCCGTTGACGTTGACACGGGCCATGTCGGGCTCGTGTACCCGCGCCCAGGACAGCACCACCGACGCGAACGCCTCGTTGATTTCGGTGATGTCGATGTCGCCGATCTTCATGCCGGCCTTGTCCAGCACCTTCGCCGTCGACTGCACCGGTCCGTCGAGGTGGTAGTACGGCTCGGCGCCGACCAGCGCCTGACTGACGATCCGGGCCCGCGGCTTTAAGCCTTGCGCTTTTGCCACGGACTCGTCCATCCACAACACGGCCGCCGCGCCGTCGGAGATCTGCGACGACGTGCCCGCCGTGTGGATGCCGCCCTCCAGGACCGGCTTGAGCTGGCTCAGCCCCTCCATCGTGGTCTCGCGCAGGCCCTGGTCGCGGGAGACCATGTGGCGCTCGCTCGTGGGCCGCTTCTGCTCGTCGAGCACGGGAGCCTCGATCGGCGAGATCTCCCGGTCGAAGCGGCCCTCGTCCCACGCCCGCTTGGCCCGCAGTTGGGACTCGAACCCGAACGCGTCGATGTCCGCTCGGGTGATGCCCCTCCGCTTGGCGATCCGCTCGGCCGCCTCGAACTGGTTGGGCAGATCGATGTCCCAGGACTCCGCCCGCCAATTGCGGTCCGGACCCGCATTGGCACCCAGGCCGACCCGGCTCATCGCCTCGATTCCGCACGCGATGCCGACGTCGATCGCGCCCACCGCGATCAGGCCGGCGATCAGGTGGTTCGCCTGCTGCCCGCTGCCGCACTGACAGTCGACGGTGGTGGCGCCGACGTGTTCGGGCAAGCCCACCGTGAGCCACGCCGTCCGGCTGATGTTGTTCGACTGCTCCGCGAATTGCGTGACGCAGCCGCCGATGACCTGCTCGACTTGGCCGGCTTCAAAGCCCGCTTGCAAACCGGACGAGATGCCGGCCTTCTCCACGACCGCCTTCTGCACCGCGCCCAGCAGCTCGGTGGCGTGCAGTCCTGACAGCCAGCCGTTGCGTTTGCCGATCGGGCTGCGGGTGGCTTCAACGATTACCGGGTTACCCATGGGGCCAGGCTAGAACACGTTTCATTACTCTGACAAGCGACGATGCTTCGCCGCCTTTTTTATGCGGTGGAGGCATGTTTTACTGGCAGCAGAGCGTCACTAGGACAGCTAGTGTCCTGGGATCGCAGCTCATCGAGGACTCAGTAAGGAGAAGTAGCGTGCCTTGCCCCAACCTTCCGCCCGGGTTCGACTTCACTGACCCCGACATATACACCGAGCGGATTCCGGTCGAAGAGTTTGCCGAGCTGCGGGCGACCGCCCCCATCTGGTGGAACGAACAGGCCCCCGGCAACGGCGGCGGATTCCACGACGGCGGCTTCTGGGCGATCAGCAAGCTCAACGACGTCAAGGAGATCTCGAGGCGCAGCGACGTCTTCTCCAGCTACGAGAACGGGGTGATCCCGCGGTTCAACAACGACATCGCGCGCGAAGACATCGAGGTCCAGCGCTTCGTCATGCTCAACATGGATGCGCCGCACCACACCAGGCTGCGCAAGATCATCTCCCGCGGCTTCACGCCGCGCGCCGTCGGACGGCTGGAGGACGAGTTGCGGGAACGGGCGCAGAAGATCGCCCGGACCGCGGCGGCCGCGGGTTCGGGTGACTTCGTCGAGCAGGTGTCCTGCGAGCTGCCGCTGCAGGCGATCGCGGGCCTGCTGGGCGTGCCGCAGGAGGACCGCGGCAAGCTGTTCGAATGGTCGAACGAGATGACCGGCAACGACGACCCGGAGTACGCGCACATCGACCCGAAGATGTCGTCGGCGGAGTTGATCGGCTACGCGATGAAGATGGCCGAGGAGCGGGCCAAGAATCCGGGCGACGACATCGTGACGCAGCTGATCGAGGCCGACATCGAGGGTGAAAAGCTCTCCGACGACGAGTTCGGCTTCTTTGTGGTGATGCTCGCCGTGGCCGGCAACGAGACCACCCGCAACTCCATCACCCAGGGGATGATGGCGTTCGCCGATTTCCCCGACCAATGGGAGCTCTTCAAGAGGGAACGCCCGGAGACCGCGGCCGACGAGATCGTCCGCTGGGCCACGCCGGTGACCTGTTTCCAGCGGACCGCGCTGGAGGACTACGAGCTGTCCGGGGTGAAGATCAAGAAGGGCCAGCGGGTGGTGATGTTCTACCGGTCGGCCAACTTCGACGAGGAAGTGTTCGACGATCCCTTCACCTTCAACATCCTGCGGAATCCCAACCCGCACGTCGGCTTTGGCGGCACCGGCGCGCATTACTGCATCGGCGCCAACCTCGCGAAGATGACGATCAACCTGATCTTCAACGCGGTCGCCGACAACATGCCGGACCTCAAGCCGCTGTCGAAGCCGGAGCGGCTGCGGTCCGGCTGGCTCAACGGCATCAAGCACTGGCAGGTCGACTACACCGGCAATCCCCCGCAAGCGGGCGGTACCCCCAGCCCGGCGGATCACTGATGGGTTCAGAAGCGACGATGGACTTCGACCTCACCGCGACACAGCAGGCCGTCGCCGATGTGGTCACGTCGGTGCTGGACCGCGAGTTGACGTGGGACGCGCTGGTCGGCGGGGGCGTGACGGCGCTGCCGGTGCCCGAACGCCTCGGCGGCGACGGCGTGGGTCTTCCCGAGGTCGCGACGGTGTTGACCGAAGCGGGCCGCCACGGCGCCGTCACGCCGGCGCTGGCCACGCTTGGCCTTGGCGTGATGCCGTTGCTGGACCTGGCGTCCGAGGAGCAACAGGACCGGTTTTTGGCGGGCCTTGTCGAGGGGGCGAAGGGCGGGGTGCTGACCGCGGCGCTCAACGAACCCGGCGCGGCGCTGCCCGACCGGCCGGCAACCACGTTGGTGAACGGCCGGTTGTCGGGCACCAAAATCGGTGTCGCCTATGCGCAACAAGCGGATTGGATGATCGTGACCACCGACAGCGCGGTCGCGGTGGTTTCGCCGAAGGCCGAGGGTGTGCGGCTGGTGCGCACGCCGACGTCGAATGGTTCCGACGAGTACACGGTCACGTTCGCCGATGTCGCCGTTCCCGACGCCGACGTGTTGGCCGGTGCGACCGCGCACCGGGTCAACCAGCTGGCGCTGGCGGCGATCGGCGCCTACGCCGACGGCCTGGTGGCCGGGGCGCTCCGGCTGACCGCCGACTACGTGGCCAACCGGAAGCAGTTCGGCAAGCCGTTGTCGACGTTCCAGACGGTGGCGGCGCAGCTGTCCGAGGTGTACATCGCCTCGCGGACAATCGATTTGGCCGCGAAGTCGGCGGTGTGGCGGCTCGCGGAGGGCCGCGACGCCGATGACGACCTCGACGTACTCGGGTACTGGGTGGCCTCGCAGGCGCCGCCGGTGATGCAGACCTGCCATCACCTGCACGGCGGGATGGGGATGGACATCACGTATCCGATGCACCGGTACTACTCGACGATCAAGGACCTGACCCGGCTGCTGGGCGGGCCGTCTCTGCGCCTTGACCTGGTGGGAGCGCAATGTTCATCGAACTGACCCCGGAGCAGCGACAGCTGCAAGCCGAGCTACGCCAATACTTTTCGAATCTCATCTCGTCCGACGAGATGAAAGCGATGGAGCAGGACCGCCACAACGCCGCGTACCGCGCGGTGATCCGGCGGATGGGCAAAGACGGCAAGCTCGGCGTCGGGTGGCCAAAGGAGTTCGGCGGTCACGGCTTCGGTCCGATCGAGCAGCAGATCTTCGTCAACGAGGCCCATCGGGCCGACGTGCCATTGCCGGCCGTGACACTGCAGACGGTGGGGCCCACCCTGCAGGTCTTCGGCAACGAGATGCAGAAGAGGAAGTTCCTGCCGGCGATCCTGGCCGGCGAGGTGCACTTCGCGATCGGCTACACCGAGCCCGAGGCGGGAACCGACCTGGCGTCGCTGCGGACCACCGCCGTGCGCCAGGGCGACGAGTACATCGTCAACGGCCAGAAGATCTTCACCACCGGCGCGCACGACGCGGACTACATCTGGCTGGCCTGCCGCACCGACCCGGAAGCCGTTAAGCACAAAGGGATTTCGATCCTCATCGTCGACACGAAGGATCCGGGCTACTCGTGGACGCCGATCATCCTGTCCGACGGTGCCCACCACACCAACGCCACGTACTACAACGACGTGCGGGTGCCCGCCGACATGCTGGTCGGCGAGGAGAACGGCGGATGGCGGCTGATCACCACGCAGCTCAACAACGAGCGGGTGATGCTGGGCCCGGCTGGCCGGGTCGCCGGCATCTATGACCGGTTGCACGCCTGGGCGTCCAAGCCGGGCGGTGACGGCGTCACGCCCATCGATCATGGCGACGTCAAGCGGGCGCTCGGGGAGATCCACGCGATGTGGCGGATCAACGAGTTGCTGAATTGGCAGGTGGCCGCCGCGGGCGAGGACATCAATGTGGCCGACGCCGCGTCGACGAAAGTCTTTGGCACCGAGCGCATTCAGTATATCGGCCGGCTCGCCGAGGAGATCGTCGGCAAGTACGGCAACCCCGCCGAGTCGGACACCGCCGAGCTGCTCAACTGGCTCGACCTCCAGACCAAGCGCAACCTGGTGATCACCTTCGGTGGGGGCGTGAACGAAGTCATGCGTGAGATGATCGCGGCCTCGGGCCTCAAGGTGCCGAGGGTGCCCAGATGACCGACATCCAGGAAGCCGTCGCACAGATCAAGGCGGCCGGCAGCAGCAAGCCGCGCGCGGCCCGGGATCCGGTGAACTGGCCGACGATCAACAACTGGGTCGAGGCGATCGGCGACCGCAACCCGATCTACGTGGACGATGCCGCGGCCCGCGCCGCCGGGCACCCGGGAATCGTGGCCCCACCGGCGATGATTCAGGTGTGGACGATGTTCGGCCTGGGCGGGGAGCGTCCCAAGGACGATCCGCTGGGCCCCATCATGCAGCTGCTGGACGACGCCGGCTATATCGGCGTGGTCGCCACCAACTGCGAGCAGACGTACCACCGCTACCTGCGGCCCGGCGAGCACGTCAGCATCACCTCCGAGATGGGTGACGTGGTCGGACCCAAGCAAACCGCGCTCGGCGAGGGCTTTTTCGTCAACCAGCACATCATCTGGCGGGTCGGTGACGAGGACGTCGCCGAGATGAACTGGCGCATCCTCAAATTCAAGCCCCGGGAGTCGTCCGGGACTTCTTCGGTGCCGGCGGACCTGGATCCCGACGCCATGATGCGCCCGTCGTCGTCGCGGGACACCGCCTTCTTTTGGGAGGGCGTCAAGGCGCACGAGTTGCGGATTCAGCGCCGTCCGGACGGAGGCCTGCAGCACCCGCCGGTGCCGGCGGTGTGGCAGGACAAGGGTTCGCCGATCGACTACGAAGTGGCCAGCGGTAAGGGCACGGTGTTCAGCTTCGTGGTGCACCACGCGCCGAAAGTGCCCGGTCGCACACTGCCGTTCGTCATCGCTTTGGTGGAGCTCGAGGCGGGCGTGCGGATGCTGGGCGAGCTGCGGGGGGTTGATCCGGCGACGGTGAAGATCGGGATGCCCGTGCGCGCAACGTATATCGACTTCCCGGCCGGTGACAGCGGACCGGAGTGGACCCTCTACGCGTGGGAACCCACGGGAGCCGGAGCATGAGCGCACCGGTCATCGAAGTGGGCACCAAGCTGCCCGAACTCAAGCTGTACGGGGATCCCACGTTCATCATCTCGACGGCTTTGGCCACCCGGGACTTTCAGGACGTCCACCACGACCGGGACAAGGCGCAGGCCAAGGGGTCCAAGGACATCTTCGTCAACATCCTGACCGACACCGGGCTGGTGCAGCGCTACGTCACCGACTGGGCGGGCCCCTCGGCGCTGATCAAGTCCATCGGGCTGCGGCTCGGGGTGCCCTGGTACGCGTACGACACGGTGACGTTCTCCGGTGAGGTGACCGCCGTGGAGGGCGAGTTGATCACTGTAAAGGTGTTGGGCCGCAACAGCCTTGGCGATCACGTCATCGCGACGGCCACGCTGACGATGGGGGATGCCTAGTGTTGTCCGGTAAGGCCGCGATCGTCGGCATCGGGGCCACCGACTTCTCGAAGGACTCCGGCCGAAGCGAGCTGCGCCTGGCGGCCGAAGCGGTGCTGGATGCGCTCGACGACGCCGGCCTGAGTCCGGCCGACGTCGACGGGCTGACCACGTTCACGATGGACAGCAACACCGAGGTCGCCGTCGCGCGGGCGACCGGTATCGGCGAGTTGAAGTTCTTCTCCAAGATCCACTATGGCGGCGGTGCGGCGTGCGCGACGGTCCAGCAGGCGGCGATGGCCGTCGCGACCGGGGTGGCCGATGTCGTTGTGGCGTACCGGGCATTCAACGAGCGTTCCGGCATGCGGTTCGGGCAGGTCCAGACCCGGTTGGTGGGCGACGGTGGCGCGCAAGCCGATTCGACGGCCGCGGACAACTCGTTCTCGTATCCGCACGGGCTTTCGACGCCGGCGGCCCAGGTCGCCATGATCGCCCAGCGCTACATGCACCTGTCGGGGGCGACCAGCCGGGACTTCGGCGTGATCTCCGTGGCCGACCGCAAGCACGCCGCCAACAACCCGAAGGCGTACTTCTACCAGAAGCCGATAACCATTGAGGACCACCAGAATTCGCGGTGGATCGCCGAGCCGTTGCGGCTGCTGGACTGTTGCCAGGAAACCGACGGCGCGGTCGCGATCGTGGTGACGTCCGTGGAACGCGCGCGGGACCTCAAGCAGCGACCGGCGGTCATCGAGGCGGCGTCGCAGGGCTCCAGCCCCGACCAGTACACGATGGTCAGCTACTACCGCCCCGAACTGGGCCTGCCCGAGATGGGCGTGGTGGGCCGCCAGCTTTGGGAGCAGTCGGGCCTGTCGCCCGGCGACATCCAGACCGCCGTTCTGTACGACCACTTCACGCCGTTCACGCTGATTCAGTTGGAGGAGTTGCGATTCTGCGGCAAGGGCGAGGCCAAGGATTTCATCGCTGGCGGCGCCATCGAGGTGGGCGGCAGGCTTCCGATCAACACGCATGGCGGGCAACTCGGCGAGGCGTACATCCACGGCATGAACGGCATCGCGGAGGGTGTACGGCAATTGCGCGGCACCTCGGTGAACCCGGTGCCCGACGTGGAGCACGTGCTCGTCACGGCGGGAACGGGTGTCCCGACGTCGGGCCTGATCCTCGGCTAGGGATGTTCATTTGTCCCGAGCGTCACGCCAGCGCGGCTGTTCGGCATCGAGGGCCACGCTAGCGTGACGCTCGTCGAGCCAATGCGGCTCGGATCCTGCGTACGATGTCCGCTGATCGGTCGCCCGCGACAACCCGCACAACAATCCACCCACGACGGTCGAGCATTTCCAGCCGCCGGATATCCCAGGTGTACTGCCGCCGATCACTGCGATGTTGTTCGCCGTCGTACTCAACCGCGACTTTGACGTCCTCCCAACCCATGTCGAGGTATGCGATTATGTTGCCGAGGTCATCTTGGACCGCTATCTGCGTTTGCGGTCTGGGCAGGCCGGCCCGTATTAAGACCAGCCGAAGCCACGTTTCCTTGGGCGACTGGGCTCCGGCGTCTGCGAGGCCGATTGCGGTCCTTGCCATATGGACTCTGCGCCGACCGGGGTAGCGGCGCAAAAGCGTCTCAACCTCGGCCACTTTCAAATCTGTGGCCCGAAACAGGTCGTCGATCGCCGCTACCGATTCGGTCATCAAGTACCAGCAGCCCAAGTCGAGTGCCGTCCGGGCCGGCGTTGTCACCGGTATGCCGTCAATCAGCGCGACCTCGTCGTCATCGATGCGGTCGCCGCGGACAATCAGGTTTGGCATCGCATTCCTGTTGCTGTGGAGAATCTCAAGCGGTGCATCGACGTTCACCCATCGGGCGCCGTGCAGCGCGGATGCGGACAGTCCGGCAACAATGCCTCGGCGCCGCGACCAGAGCCATCCCGCGCGGGCGCGAACGAGTGGAGTCAGCTCAGTACCCGGCGTGACATACACGTCGCGAAACAACTTGGTATAGCGGTTACGCAGCGCGCTTTTGACGATGTCGCCGTGCGCGACCGCCTCACTGACGATGAACGGCTCTGCCATGACGGCAGCGTTCCACGTGTTGCGTCGAGCGTCACGTCAGCGCAGGGCCGCCATCCACAGGCGCCATGCCGGTGTGGCGGTGGATGGTCAGCCCCAGCGTCCGACGACCGGGAAGACGGTCTCCATTCCGCGCCGACCCTTGATCTCCACCTGCTCGGATTGGCCCCAGACGTATTGCTCCTCGACGACGGCATGCACGCCGGAGCTGACCATCACGGCCGGGCGCCCGCCCCGTCCGGCAATGCCGGCCAACCGGAACGCCACGTTGGTCGCGTCGCCAATCACGGCGGTGACGGTTCTTGTCATTGCGGCGATCGCGGCCCGGCCCTGCACCACACCCCAGCCCATGCGGATCGGCGAGCCGTCCGGCCCACGTAGCGGGAGTGTCGGCGCGAGTTCCTCGACCCTACGGTTCGCGGCGAGCGCGAAGTCGATCGCGAGCTGATTGGCCTCTGGAATCGTCCGCAGTCCCCAGACCGCATAGAGCGCATCGCCGGCGTAATGGTTGAGGGTGCCGCGGTGGGCGCGCAGCAGCCGGCCGAGCTCGTGCCAAAGGTAGTTCAGGCTGCGGGCGATCACCCTGTTGTCGGTGACTTCGGAGATCGTCGAGTAGTTGGTGATGTCCCCGACCACCATCACCATGGTCTCCTCGATGATGCGGGTCAGGGTGGGGCTTGTGCCGGTCATCCCGGCGGCATTGAACCGGTCCGATCGGAAGACAAGCACGACGTCGCCCATCGAGATCCGGTCGTCGGGCTTGAGGGGGACCTGCACGGCACGTTCTAGCGGCATGCCGTTGAGCAACGTCCCGTTCGTGCTCGTGTCGATCAGGTAAGCCCGGTCGGTGGCGACGTCTAAACGGATCTCCAGGTGGTTACGGGAGATGTTCGGATCCGCGATGACCAGTCGGCGCTGTTCATCGATCCCCGAGCACTGGCGGCCGACGAATAGTTGATCGAAAATCGGCACGCTTTTCTCGCCGCCATTCACGTGCACGACGAGATGGGCCGGCGGCTGGTCCCACCAATCGGCGCGCATGGCTTAACAACCTAGCCGCACTCGAACGCCCGCGTGCGGGCAAACGTTCGGTTGCAGGAATTCCCGCTTCGACGCGGCCGACTCCATCGCAGCCCCAGTCGCGAGCGAGACTTTGGGTTGTTTGCCCCGCCCGGCCTGACGACCTTGCACACACACGAAGCGTCTGCCATCTGAAGATGCTGAGCCTTCGGCTGCAGCGGTAGTACTGCAGAGGTCATCTTACAAGCTCGAGCTCAGCGGATGAGCGTTGGCTGCGCTTCGAGAGCTGCCCGGGTCGCGATCCGCCCGGCCTCCAGCGCGGCATCGATGTTTTTGAAGTCCAACGGGCCGATCGCCGAGACGTCCGGCTCGATGATGGCCGCAACTCGAGGGAGCTCGAGCAGGTTTCCCTTGGGGGCCGCGAGTTCGACGCTGCGAAGCAATGTCTCCTGCAGCGGTGGCAGGGCTACCTCCGTGCCGGTCAGGAGCCGCCGGACGAACGCGGGAGGCTGAAGCCTTGCCGGCAGCGGACCAAAGCCCTTCGATGGCACGTACGTTCGACGTAGATCGACGCAGATGACTTCGCCGTCCGGGTCGGCGCACATGACGTCGGCCGGGAGGATGTTCAGCAGTCCGCCGTCGACAAGGAGCCGCTTGCCGTGTGGCACTGGCGGCAGGAGACCGGGGATCGAGATCGATGCGCGCACCGCGACCCACAGCAGCCCACGCCGATGGATGACCTGATCACCCGTGATGATGTCGGTAGAGACGGAGAAAAACTCCCTCGGCAGCTGCTCGATCAAGGTGCTGCTGCCGAAAAATCCTTCTATCAGACGATCGACACGCCGACCTCGCGTGAGGGCTATCGCAGGGATCGTGTAGTCGCTGACCGGCCTGGTCTCTGCAACGTACTTCCGTGCCGCCGCGGTGCAATCCCGGGCGTCCAACCCCAGCGCGAAGGTGGCGGCAGCGAGTGCACCGGAACTGGTTCCGCCAAACCGGTCGATGACGGCGCCCGCCCGGGTGAGCTCTTCGTAGACACCGTAATGCGCGAGCCCTCTGGCGCCTCCACCGCCAAACACGAGTCCTAGGGACCGGCCGGCGATTTTGCGGGCCAGCGCAGCGATACCGTCGTCGTTGGCGGGGTGATGCGAGACCGGCTCCAGCACATCCCACCAGCTCGGATCCGGTACTACGTTGCACGTGACCAGGTGGACCGGCCGGTGCGTGACAGACTGGTCGAACGCTTCCGGCGGACGGGCGTGATCAGTCAGGACCACGAGTCGGTCGCTTTGCGCGACGACATATCGTCGCCAGATGTCGCCCGAGCCTCGGTCGGCCACCACCAAGACCCAATCGTTGCTTCGCTCCACCCGATCGAGGGTTTCGCTGAACGCTTCGACGAGCTCGCCGTAATGATTGGCTGCGGCCGTTGTGTCGACGGGCGGTGCGACGACCGCAGTCTGACCGTGCGGGCCCAGGCGAGTCGCGATCGCTTCGGCGATCGGGACCGCAACCACATCCCCGGTCGACAGCACGCCGACGACCCGGCGGCCACGAGAAACGCTGGCGGACCGTGACTCTCGTAGCGTTACCGCCATCGCTCGGAACATCGCCGATTGCAGTTGCGGAGCCTTCCCGAGCACCTCGGTGAAGGTGTCAGCGGCGATCCTCCAGACGACGCCGTCCCGAAGAGCTCGTATTCCGGCCGAGCGAGCAGCGCCGGTGATCACGCCCAGGTCTCCGATTGACTCACCGGATGCCATCTCACGAAGCACCTGTCCATCACGACCGACAGCGGCGAATCGCCCGGAGGCAATCACATAGATGGCGTCCGACGGATCTCCCATGTGAAAGAGCCACTCGTTGGCGGGGACGTACAGGCGGTCCACGGTGCTCGTCAGTCGGTCGAGTTGTTCGTCGTCAATCTCGGCGAATATCGGAACACTCCGCAGCGCGGTTCGCTCATCGACCGCACGGGGTTCGGGTGACCGCCGTTCAGCGCTCATTGGGTGCCGTGGTTGTTGTCCCGGCGCTCAGTGTTCATCCGCACATGTCGCAGCGGAAATCGCGGTCTCCGGCGCGTAGCTCCGGCTCGAGGACGGAAAGCATATGGCGCAGCTTACCGGTAGTCCGCTCGCGGAAAGGCGCTATGCGGGCAGCAGTTCGACGCCGGCAGCGGCATCGCCCGCGTCCGTGCTTGCCGGGCCTACTGGACTTTCTTTCAGGGCCGCCACGGGGCAGGAGTCGATGGCGGCTCGAGCCGAGCCCACCAGCCCGTCCGGAACCTCCTGTCCGTCGCGGTGGTAAACGAGTTCACCCTCGTCGTCGATGCTGAAGAGGGACGGCGCCTGCTCGGCGCACTGGCCGTGGCCCTCGCAGCGGTTGCGGTCGATCTGAATCTTCATCGTTGTCCTCCCGAGCTCTTGGGCACCAGCCGCAGCGGGAGCCTGTCGAAGCGATGAATCACGTTGTTGACGGCCCTTTCCGGGGTTCCGTCGATTTCGACGTGGTCGACGTGACGAAGCAGCGAGCGCAGGATTGCCTGCGTCTCCAACCGTGCGAGACCTTGGCCTGCGCACCCGTGGGTTCCATACCCGAAGCCGACGTGGCCGGACGCGTCTCGCGCTATGTCGAAACGGTCCGGGTCGGACCAGACGCGTTCATCGCGGTTGGCGGAGGCGAACATGACCAATACCCGCGATCCGGCGGGAATTCGAGTCCCCGCGACCTGAACGTCACGTTCGGCGCGGCGCCCGAATGCTCGGACCGGCGTCTCCAAGCGCACCACTTCGTTCACGGCGTTGGGTATTCGGTCGGGTTCTGCCTGCAGCATCTGCCACTGATCGGGGTTCTGCGCGAAGAGCCATAGGGCGGCGGCGATCGCACTGGCCGTGGTGTCGATGGAAGGCGCCAGGTAGTCGATGAAGACGGCAGGAAGCTGCGACTTTTTGATCGTGCCCTCCTCGATACCCTGCAGGACGTCGTGCGACATGCTGCCGGGGAGCACGTCGCGGCGACGCGCCAGTCGGTGCACGAAGCCCAGCATGGCCGTGGCGTTGGGCATCGAGCGCACGGCCAGCTTGTTGAAAGGCCCGAGCAAGTCGAAGGTGGCGCCCGCCCACTCGACGAGGTGCTCTCGTCCGCGCTGCGGCCACCCGACGAGGTCGGGAACGATTCCGAGCGGAAGCTTCAACGCGATGTCCGCGACGCCATCGACCCGGCCATCGACCCGGCCATCGACCCGGCCGTTGGCCAGGGCGGCAAGCACGGTCTGCTCGGCGAGGTCCTCGATCCGGGTGTGCAGCGGTCGCAGTGCTCGCGGTGTCAGCCGGTGCGCCTGCAGCTTTCGGCGACGAGCGTGGTCGAGGCCGTCCGTCATGAGAAGGCTGTCTTTGCCGAGGAACCGGGAGATCGGGTTGAGCCCGACGCCTTGGTGGGAGCGGAAGGTGTCATCGTCGCCCAGGGCGGACTTGACCTCCCCGTAGCGCGGCAACGCGTACAGGTTGTGTTTCGCCAGCCAAACGACCGGGCCGAGGGCGCGCATGGCGGCGTAGTGCGGAAGCGGATCGTGGATGGCGGCCTCGGAGTACAGGTCCTCCGGATAGACCGGGATGCCGCCCGGCGCCTTCGATCCGGCGATCGTTCGCGCCCAGAACCGTGAGGTATCCGCGCGGCCGGCCGACATGGGACACGACGGCGGCGAAGAAGGAATGCCCATGTGAGTATCCTCACCCGCGATAGGCCCGGACGGGAGGGGCCGCGAGCACCATATCTAGTTGATGATGGTGCGTTGTGCACCTTGGACCCTAGACTGTCCGGGTGAGCGCGCCCCACCCCACCGAGCGGACGCGGCAGCTGATAGGCCTGATGGCCGGCATCCTCGTTCAGGATCAGGATTGGTGGTTGGCCGATCTCACGGCGGAGTCGCTGAAGGCGGCCGGGATGGAAGCCACGGCGGCGGACCCGGTTTTGCGAGCGTCCGCCGAGCGGGCCTTCAAGGCGAGCTTTCTGCATTGGGCAAGGCAGAATCTGCGAAACCCCGGTGCTCGCGTCGACCCCGCCCTGGGCAGCGAAGTTGTGCACATCGCGCGCGATCTCATCAGACGGGGGCTGGAGGACGCCGCCACCGCGGCCTACCGGGCGGGTCAGGCGCAGGCCCTTCGGCTGTTTGTCAACATGGCGTTCACGGTCACCGGCGACCCGGACGAACTCAGGGACCTCCTGGACACCGTCGCCTGGTCGATCAGCGACTTCGTCGAGACCACGGTCTGCAGCGTCATGGACATGATGCGCAGCGAACGAGCGGAAGTACTGCGCGGCAGTCAGCCGGAACTCCGTGAGACCGTCGCCCTGGTGCTCGACGGCGCGCCGATCAGCAGGCAACGAGCTGAATCCCGGCTCGGCTACCGGCTCGACCAGGCCCACACCGCACTCATTGTCTGGACACCGGAACCCGACGCCGACCTGCGCGGCGTGGACGATGTCGTCGAAACGCTTGGCCGAAGCCGGCGATATCGGTCCCTGACCGTGGTGCCGGGCGCGGCCATGAAGTGGGTGTGGCTTCCCGGAACCGACGACATCGACCGCGAGCACCTGCGTGGCGCCGTGGACCCGGCCGGAGCCGTGCGGGTCGCGGTCGGCGGCTTGGCGGCGGGTGTGGAGGGATTCCGGCGGAGCCATCGTGACGCCGTTGCCGCACAGCGCATGGTGGCCCGACTGGACTCTCCGCAACGCGTCGTCTTCTTCGACGAGGTTCAGCTCGTGGCGTTGATGACGAGTGACCCCGAAAGCGCACAGCTGTTCGTCCGGCAAACCCTGGGTGGCCTCGCGCAGGCCCCTCGAGAGGTGCGCGAAACGCTTCTTGGGTTTATTGAGGAGAGTGGCAGCGTAAGCCGAGTCGCCGCCCGCCAGTACGCGCATCGCAACACCGTCATGCGACGGGTGGCGCGCGCCGAAGCGCTGTTGCCCCGGCCACTCGCGCAGAACCCGATTCAGGTGGCCGCCGCGCTGCAGGTGCTGCGCTGGACGGGACGTTGAGATCGAGACCCTAGGCGGGGAGGAGTTCCACGCCGCTGAGCACCACGGCGTTGTCCCGCGAAGGCGCGACAACGTTGGCCAAAAACCGGCCGTCATCCTTCCAGATGCCCACCTTGAGCGTCTCGCCGGGAAAGGCCACGCCGGCGAAGCGCGCGCCGTAGGCGGCTACTGCCCCGGCATCGCCGTCCAGCAGGGCGTCGACGATCGCCTTGCAGGTCATGCCGTAGGTGCACAGGCCGTGCAGGATCGGCCGGGGAAAGCCTGCGGCAGCGGCGAATTCGGGATCGGAGTGCAGCGGGTTGCGGTCGCCGCAGAGCCGGTACAACAGCGCCTGCTGCGGCAGGATCGGCACGTCGACCTCCACGTCGGGGGCCCGGTCCGGCGCCGCGCCCGACGACGAGGGCCCGCGCTCGCCGCCGAATCCCCCTTCCCCACGCGCGAAGATCGACCGCTTCTGCGTCCACAGCGGTGTGCCGTCCGGTGCGCTGACCGTCGTCTCGCTCCAGATCACGGCGGCCTTGCCCTTGTCCCAGATGTCGGTGAAGCGGGTGACTGCCCGGGCCGAGCCCGACGGTGGCAGCGGCGCCGGCACTTCGACGCGCTCGCTGGCGTGCAGCACCTTGCTCAGCTCGATGTCGATGCCGGGGAACTGCACGGTCGGCGGTTTGGTGGCGTGGAAGGTCGCCGCCACGGTGGCGAATGTCGGCAGCACCTGCGGGGTGTCGTCCACCAGGTAGCGCAGCTCGCGAGGATCCATCGGGTCCGCGCCGGCGCCCAGCCCCAGGTGGTACAGCTGGATATAGCTGCTGGCCCAGGAGAATTCGATGGGAGCCAGCTCGGCGTTCAGCGCGACCTCTACATCGATCGGCATGTCAGTTCGCCCCCGCTATGTGCAGCGCGGCCAGATACCCGAACGTCATCGCCGGCCCGATGGTGCCGCCCGGGCCGGGGTAGGTGTGCCCCATCACCGGGGCGCTGACATTGCCTGCGGCGTAAAGGCCTTCGATGATCGTGCCGTCGTCGCGCAGGGCACGGCCGTGCACATCGGTGCGGATGCCGCCCTTGGTGCCCAGGTCGCCCGGCACCATCTTGGCGGCGTAGAAGGGCGGCTGACTGATCTCGCCGAGATTCGGGTTCGGCTTGTTGGTCGGGTCGCCGTAATAGCGGTCGTAGGCGCTTTCCCCGCGGTGGTAGTCCTCGTCGACGCCCGACCGCGCGAAGCCGTTGAATCGCTGCACGGTCGCGGTGAATTCATCGACCGGAAGACCGGCCGCCTCGGCCAGTTCCTCGAGCGTGCCGGCCTGCACGATTACGCCGGACTCCAGCCATTTGCGCGGAATGCGTTGCCCGGGATTGAGTCCCGCGAAGATGTAGCGGTCGCGGTACCGCTGGTCGAACACCAGCCACGCGGGAATGTTCTCGCCCGGCCCGGGCCCCTGGCCGTATTCGCCGCCGTACATGTGGTGACAGGCTTCGACGTAAGGCATCGACTCGTTCATGAACCGCTTGCCCGACATGTTGACGATGATCGATCCCGGGGAGTTGCGCTCCGAGAGTGCGAACCACGGCGCACCCACCAGGGGCACGGTCGGTCCCCACCAGGCGTCCTCCATCAAATCCAAGGCGGCGCCGAGCTTTTCACCGGCCAGGATGCCGTCGCCGGTGTTTGCCTTGGCGCCAACGGTCCACTCGGTGGTGATGGGCGCGCGCTGGTACTTCACCCGCATCTGCTCGTTGTGCTCGAACCCGCCGCAGGCGAGGATCACCCCGCGCCGGGCCCGGATCAGCCGTGGCTCGGCCGACGCTTGATCCGTTTCGGGCGAGCCCATGTCGCGGACATAGACCCCGCGCACGCGACCATTGGGGCCGTCCTCTACGTAGAGGTCGGTGAGGGCGGTGTTGAGCAATACCGGGACGCCGGCCCGCTGCAACCCGATCCGCAGCGGACCGATCAGCGCGCGTCCCATGCCGACCAGGTTCTTGCCCGTCGCCTTCGCCCACATCGTGCGGCCGCTGACCTTCAGGCTGCGCAGCACACCGCGCGGGTGGCGCTTCAGCTGGTTGAGCCGGACGTAATCCTGTTGCATCACAACCACATTGAGCGGCACCTTGCCGTACGCAGGCTCAAGCCCCGCCTCGTCGGGGCCGAGCTTGCGGGCGTCGAACGGCTTGGGTTCGATCGACCGGCCGCCCGCGCGGCCGCCCGGCGTCTCGGGGTAGTAGTCGGAGTAGCGCGGCACCCAGCACATCTTCAACGGCGTGTGCTTCAGCACGAACGACAGCATCTCGGGTCCGCGCTCGAGGTAGGCGTCGATGCGCTCCGGCTCGACGACATCGCCGACGATGCCGTGCAGGTAGGTGCGGGCCGCCTCCGGTGTGTCCCGCACCCCGTCGCGCTTGAGCACCTCGTTGTTGGGGATCCAGACGCCGCCCCCCGACCGCGCGGTGGAGCCGCCGAAGTGCGGGGCCTTCTCGATGACTACTGTCGATAGACCCCGGTGCGCGGCGGTCAAGGCGGCAACCATCCCCGCTCCGCCGCTCCCGACCACGACGACGTCGTACTCCTGCGGTGTCATGTAGAACACGTTATAGAATTGCTCGGGTTGGGCGCTACCGGCCCGGTCAAACGTACCAGTTCGAGGTGAGGGGACTTCGGAGGAAATGCTCCGCGTTGAGATCCGGGATGAGCTTGCCGCCGACTTGGCGCAGGCCGAGCGCAGCCGCGAGCCGATCGCTCCGCTGACGTCCGGCTACCCGGATATCGACGTCGTCGACGCCTACGAGATCCAGCTGATCAATATCCGCCAGCGAGTGGCCGAGGGGGCCCGGGTCCTGGGGCACAAGGTGGGCCTGTCGTCGTTGGCGATGCAGCAGATGATGGGGGTCGACGAGCCGGACTATGGGCATCTGCTCGACGAGATGCAGCTTTTCGAGGACACCCCGGCCAGGGCCGGCCGCTACCTGTATCCGCGGGTGGAGGTCGAAGTGGGTTTCATCCTGGGCGCGGACCTGCCCGGGGCCGGCTGCACCGAGGACGACGTGTTGGCGGCCACCGAAGCACTGGCCCCTGCAATCGAGTTGATCGACACCAGGATCAGCGACTGGAAGATCGCGCTGTGCGACACCATCGCCGACAACGCCTCTTCGGCCGGCTTCGTGCTGGGTGAGGCCCGGGTTCCGCCGGGCGACCTCGACGTCAAGGCGATCGACGCGGTGCTGACCCGCAACGGCGAGGTGGTCGCCGAGGGCCGCAGCGATGCGGTGCTGGGCAACCCGGTGACCGCGGTGGCGTGGTTGGCCCGCAAGGTGGAAAGCTTTGGCGTAAGGCTGCGAAGAGGTGACATCGTGTTGCCGGGATCGTGCACCCGAGCGATCGACGTGCGCGCCGGGGACGAGTTCGTCGCCGACTTCTCGGGCCTGGGTTCGGTTCGGTTGTCGTTCGAATAAGTATCGGGAGCGTTCACATGCCGTCTAAGGCGAGTGCGGCCATGAGTGTGGCCATTGTCGGGTCGGGAAATATCAGCACCGACCTGCTCTACAAGCTCCTGCGATCGGACTGGCTCGAACCCCGCTGGATGGTCGGGATCGACCCGGAAAGCGAAGGCCTGGCGAGGGCGCGCAAGCTGGGTCTCGAGACCACCCACGGAGGGGTGGACTGGCTGCTGGCGCAGCCCGAGAAACCCGACTTGGTGTTCGAGGCGACGAGCGCGTACGTGCACAGGGATGCGGCGCCCAAGTACGCGGCGGCGGGAATCCGCGCCATCGACCTGACGCCGGCGGCGGTGGGCCCGGCGGTCATCCCCCCGGCGAACCTGCGCGAGCATCTCGATGCGCCGAACGTCAACATGATCACCTGCGGGGGGCAGGCGACAATTCCGATCGTGTACGCCGTCAGTCGCGCGTTGGCCGAAAACGGCGGGGTGCCCTACGCAGAGATCGTGGCGTCGGTGGCGTCCGCGTCGGCCGGCCCGGGCACGCGGGCCAACATCGACGAGTTCACCAAGACCACCTCCCGCGGCGTGGAGACCATCGGCGGCGCCAAGCGGGGTAAGGCGATCATCATCTTGAACCCTGCCGACCCGCCGATGATCATGCGCGACACGATCTTCTGCGCGATTCCCGAGGACGCCGACCGCGATGCGATCGCGCGATCCATCCACGAGGTGGTGGCCGAGGTGCAGACGTACGTTCCCGGATACCGGCTGCTCAACGAGCCGCAGTTCGACGAGCCCTCGATGAACTCCGGCGGCCGGGCCGTGGTCACCACTTTCATCGAGGTCGAGGGCGCCGGCGATTACCTGCCGCCGTACGCGGGCAACCTGGACATCATGACCGCGGCGGCGACCAAGGTCGGCGAGGAGATCGCCAAACAGGCGCTTGGCGACGAGCGCTTGCGCGAAGAGCACGAGCCGGTGGGAGGCGCGCGATGACGGATATCTGGGACGTCCGGATCACGGACACTTCGCTACGCGACGGGTCGCACCACAAACGCCACCAATTCACCAAAGAGGAGGTCCACGCCATCGTGGCGGCGCTCGATGCCGCCGGGGTCCCGGTGATCGAGGTGACGCACGGCGACGGGCTGGGCGGGTCGTCGTTCAACTACGGCTTTTCCAAGACCCCCGAGCAGGAGCTGATCAAGCTCGCGGCCCAGACGGCGAAAGAGGCCAAGATCGCGTTCTTGATGCTGCCCGGAGTGGGTACCAAAGACGACATCAAGGAAGCGCAGGACAATGGCGGATCGATCTGCCGGATCGCCACCCACTGCACCGAGGCAGACGTATCGATTCAGCATTTCGGGTTGGCCCGCGAGCTGGGCCTGGAAACCGTCGGCTTCTTGATGATGTCCCACACCATTCCGCCGGAGAAGCTGGCCGCACAGGCCCGCATCATGGCCGACGCCGGTTGCCAGTGCGTCTACGTCGTCGACTCCGCCGGCGCGCTGGTCCTGGAGGGTGTGCGCGACCGGGTGGCGGCGCTCGTCGCCGAACTGGGGTCCGATGCTCAGGTGGGTTTTCACGGCCACGAGAACCTCGGGCTGGGGGTGGCCAACTCGGTGGAGGCCGTCCGCGCGGGCGCCAAGCAGATCGACGGCTCCTGCCGCCGCTTCGGGGCCGGTGCGGGCAACGCGCCGGTCGAGGCACTGATCGGGGTGTTCGACAAGATCGGCGTCAAGACGGGCATCGATTTCTTCGACATCGCCGACGCGGCCGAGGACGTCGTGCGCCCGGCCATGCCTGCCGAATGCCTGCTCGACCGCAACGCGCTGATCATGGGGTACTCCGGGGTTTACTCGAGCTTCCTCAAACACGCCGTTCGCCAGGCCGAGCGCTACGGTGTGCCGGCGTCGGCGCTGCTGTACCGGGCCGGGCAGCGCAAGCTGATCGGTGGGCAGGAAGACCAGCTCATCGACATCGCGCTGGAGATCAAGCGTGAGCAAGACAGCGGCGTTGCCGTCACGCATTAACGGCGGCGTTAATAGACGGTAGCGCGTTAGCTACCGAAAGTTTTGAGTTCGACCGAAAAAGGTGACTTCCGGCCGGGCTTGACCTAGGTTCATAGTCATTCGATTCTGCAGTGCACGTTGGGGTTCCCATGAGTTTCATGACGTTGCCGCCGGAGATTAATTCGCTGCTGATGTACTCCGGTGCCGGCTCGGGCCCGATGCTTCAGGCCGCGGCGGCCTGGAACGGATTGTCGGCCGAGTTGGGGTCTGCTGCGGAGTCTTTTTCGTCGGTGATTTCCGGGTTGGCGGCCCAGGCGTGGCAGGGCGCTGCGGCGCGGGCGATGACGGAGGCGGCCGCCCCGTACGCCGGCTGGCTGAGTGCCGCGGCGTCGCAGGCGTCCGGGGCCGCGGCCCAAGCGCAGGCGGTCGCCAACGAGTTCGAGGCCGCGCTGGCGGCCACGGTGCATCCGCTGGCGGTGCAGGCTAACCGTAATGGCCTGGTGCGGCTGGTGATGTCGAACCTGTTCGGGCAGAACTGGCCGGCGATTGCACAGACGGAGTCCCATTACGAACAGATGTGGGCGCAGGATGTGTCCGCGATGGTGGGTTATCACGGTGGCGCGTCGGCCGCGGCCGCGCAACTGACGTCCGGCCAGGCCGGTATGCCGTCCTTCCCGAGCATGCCGGGTGTGCCGGCCGGTGGCCCGGGCGCGGGCACGGGCGGAGGCCGCGTCGAAAGCGGCGGCACCGGAGGTGGCTCCAACCCCGCCGACGGTGGCCAGCCGGTCGGGAATGTGGCCGTCGGAAGCTCCATCGCTGCCGCGACCGGCGGCGGAAACTCCGGCGGCCAAGCGTTGGGCAACGATGCTGTCGTCAGCGACGACACGGGCATCATCGCCGGCAACCAGCTGGGCACCGGAGGCGTCAGCACCGTAAACCCCGGTGCGACAAGCCCGGGTCTGGTCGGCGCGGCAGGTATGGCAGCGATGATGGCAGCGGCGACGACGCGGTCGGCGGGCGACGGCCGGGCGCCGCAGGCTCCTGAGAAAGCACCGCCGGTTTCCGGGCCGGTTTCCGAGCCGGTTTCCGAACAAGCAGTGGAGACTTCGGCCAGCGAGCCGGAGGAATCAAAGCTGCCGACGGCGACGCCGCTGGGCGTCACGCCGGCTGCGGCAGTGCCGGCGGCGGCAATTTCGGCACCAAAAGCCGCGGCAGCCGAAACTCGGGGGCCGGGGGAGAGGCTGGCGTTGGAGACACCGGCGGACGGCGATCAGGTGGGGCCGGATTCAGCTCCGGCCACCTGAATACCGGCCGTGCGAGCCCCCGCTCCGCATTCCTGCTTCTGTAAATTAGCGCAACTAGCGCAGATGTCCACGCTTGCAACAGGTGTCGGGCCGCGGACGCCGGACGGCAAGCCAGAATTCATCGCGCTAATTGATTGATTCGATTTTCGGTCTTGATCATCAGGACTCCTGACATGGAGTCCGTGCCCGGTCGGTAATTCCGTGCTCTGATCTGCGTATTCCCGGTGTGTCGGCGTGCGGTAGCGGCTGCGATACTCAATAATAAATAGAGTTGTTTAGATGCGCTGAGGGGTGGTGGATGATGGCCGTGATGACCGTGCAGCCGCCCCTGCCGCTGGTGCCGGGCGACGCGCGCCCGGTCGGGGCGGCCGCGGCGATCGTCGAGGACGGCGAGGGCGGCCGGGTGTTCGTGCATGGCAATTTGGCCTACGCCTGGGACGTCGACGACTCGGTGGCGCGCCGGTTCGCGGCGGTGTCGCTGATGCGGATCAAGGCGGCCACCCAGCTCGAGGTCGCCGAGGCGTTCGCGGTGAAACCGGCCACCGTGCGGCGTTGGGAGACCTGGCTCAGCGATGCCGGCGTGGCCGGACTGCTCGGGGAACGCAAAGGGCCCAAACGCAAGTCGAAACTCATCGCCGACACCGTCGCCCGCATCCAGCGGCTGCGCGACGGTGGAGCGTCGTACCGCGCCATCGCCGCCGAAACCGGTGTGTCCGAGGGCAGCGTCCGTAATGCGCTGGTACTCGCCGACAACGGCGCCCGTGCCGAGGAAGTGTGCCTGGCAACGAGGTCCGATGCTCCTCCCGAACCCGAACCCGAACCCGAGGGTGAGCCCGAGGTTGAGAAGGATTGCTCTGCAGCGATTTCCGATGATCCGCCCGGGCCCGTGCCCGGGGAAGTGCCGGTGTTGGCGGATCCGGTCGATCGCGGCGCCGAGCGGGCGTTGGCGGCGTTCGGGTTGATCCCGTACGCGCCGCCGGTGTTCACCGGGTGCGCCCGAGCCCCGCTCGCGGGACTGTTCCTGGCGCTGCCCGCCTTGACGGCAACCGGGCTGCTCGACACCGCGCACACCGTCTACGGCGAGTTCGGCAGCGGGTTCTACTCGCTGGATACGATGTTGTGCGAGGGCGTGTTCCGCGCCCTGCTGGGCCAGGCCCGCGCGGAGGGCGCCACCCGGATCGACCCGCCCGCGCTGGGCCGGGTGCTCGGGCTGGACCGGGCACCGGAGGTCAAGACGATCCGCCGCAAGATCGGGCTGCTCGCCGAGGCGGGCAAGGCCGGCGACTGGATCGCGGCGATGGCGCGCCGTCATGTGCAGGCCAGCCCCGAGCAAGCGGCGGTGCTGTATGTCGACGGGCATGTACGCGCCTATCAGGGCACCCGCAAGATCGCCAAAACCCATGTGCCCAGGCTGAAGTTCCCCGCCCCAGCCACGGTGGAGACCTGGGTGTGCGATGCGGCCGGGGATCCGCTGCTGGTGGTGATGGCCGAACCGGCCGCCTCGCTGGCCGCCGAGCTGCGCCGGTTGATCCCCGAGCTGCGCGACGTGGTCGGCGACGACCGCCGCGTGCTGGTCGGGTTCGACCGCGGCGGCTGGTCACCGGCGTTGTTCGCCGACCTGGACGCGGCCGGGTTCGATACCCTGACCTGGCGCAAGGGCAAGATCGCTGATATCGACGAGCACAAGTTCACCACCCACAGCCACACCGACGAGCACGGCAGAACCCACACCTGGCGGCTGGCCGACACCGAGGTCGAGTTGGACATCGCCGACGGCCCGCGCGCCGGCCAGGTATTCCGAATGCGGCAGGTCAGCTTGTTCAACACAGCCGGAACCCGGCAGATGCACATCCTGACCACCCGCCCCGACCTGACGCCAGGTGAGATCCGTTACCGGATGGGATCACGCTGGCGGCAGGAGAACCACTACCGCTACGCCCGCATCCATTTCGACCTCGACTCCCACGACATCTACCACGCCACCGATGACGACGCGGACCGGATGGTGCCCAACCCGGCCAAGAAGCCCGCCTACCACAACGTCGAAAAGGCCCGGCGGGCACTGCATCTGGCCGAAACCGCCAGCGACGCCGCGCTGCTGGCCGCCCACTCGCCGCAACCAGGAACGTCGGTGGTGCTGACCAACGAGATGATCAACACCATCAACGCCGACGTCCACACCGCCGAGCACGCACTCGAAACGGCGCTCGCCGCGCACCAGGCGATCCCCGCCCGGCTACCGTTGTCGCAGGTCAATCCCGGCCAGCAAGTCCTCGACACCGAAACCAAGCTGATCTACCACGCCATCCGCATCGCGGCATTCAACACCGCACAATCCCTCGCCCGTGCGATCGTCAGGGCCACCGGCTACACCCGCGCCGACGACGAAGCCCACACCCTGATCCGCACCGCGCTGGCCGGCTCCGGCGACATCATCCGCGAAACAGCCACCAACACCCTGCACATCCGGCTCGATCCGCTCTCCGCGCCACGCCACACCGCCGCCATCGACGAACTCTGCCAAGCCCTCAACGACACCAACACCGTCTACCCCAGCACCGACCTCACGCTGCGCTACAGCATCAAATCCCACCAACGACCGCACACCAATTACTGAGCTATGTCAGGAGTCCTGATCATTCGATCAATTCGCCGCGATTTAGAAATAAGGCGCAGCCCGCGCTGACCACCGTCTAACGTTCGTGGTTGTCCTCGGCAGTCGGCCTAAGAGGCTAAGTGAAGGACGGTTCTGATGAGCTTCGTGACGTTACCGCCGGAGATCAATTCGTTGCGGATGTTTACCGGTGCCGGCTCGGCGCCGATGTTGGAGGCGGCGGCGGCCTGGGAAGGGTTGGCCTCGGAATTGGAGACAGCCGCGTCGTCGTTCGGATCGGTGACGTCGGGGTTGGCGGGTCAGGCGTGGCAGGGTGCGGCCGCGCAGGCGATGATGGCCGCGGCGGCTCCCTATACGGGTTGGCTTAGCCAGGCGGCTGCGCAGGCGTCCGGGGCCAGCACTCAGGCACGCGCTGTCGCCAGTGCGTTCGAGGCGGCGCAAGCGGCCACGGTGCAGCCGGGGCTGGTGTCGCTGAACCGCAGCTCGTTCGTGCGGGCGGTGATGTCGAATTGGTTCGGGCTCAACGCGCCGGCGATCGCCGCACTGGAGGGCGACTACGAGGCGATGTGGGCCCAGGACGTGGCAGCGATGTTCGGCTACCACGGTGGGGCGTCGGCGGCGGCCGCGGGATTAACGGCAGTGCAGGGTCTGCAGGGTCTGGTGCAGGGTCTGCCCGCGCTCGGGGGTCAGCTGGCCGGCGCCGCTAACGCCGCGCCGAGCCTTGGGCTGCCGGGTCTGAGCCTGCCGGGCACGGGCGTGGGTCTGGGTGGCCTGAGCCTGCCGGGGCTGGGCGTGGGTCTGGGTGGTCTGAGCCTGCCGGGGCTGAGTTTGGGTCTGCCGGGTCTGACCCTGCCGGGGTTGGGTGTGGGTCTGCCAGGTCTTACCCTGCCCGGTCTGGGTCTGCTGCCGGGCCTGGGCCTGCTGCCGGGTCTGGCTCTGCCGGGCCTGGCCTTACCGGGCCTGGGCGCGGGTCTGCCGGGCCTGAACCTGTCGAACTTCGGCACGGGTCTGCCCAACTTGGGCATCGGCAATAACGGCGGCGGCAATGTGGGCCCCGGCAACATCGGCTTCAGCAACCTCGGTGTCGGAAACAAGGGCATCTTCAACATCGGCGGCGGGAACTTCGGCCTGCAAAACATCGGCAGCGGGAACTTCGGCAGCTTCAACATCGGCGGCGGAAACTCCGGCAACAACAACATCGGGTTCGGAAACACCAACACCAGCCCGCTCACCGGCTTCAACCTGGGCTTCGGCAACACCGGCAACAACAACACCGGCATCGGCAACTTCGGCGCCGGAAACACCGGCGGCGGCAACAACGGCACCGGAAACTTCGGTTTCGGCAACACCGGCAACCACAACATGGGCTTCGGGCTGTCCGGCAACGGCTTGATCGGTTTCGGCAACACCGTCTTCAACCCGGCAACCGGCCAGTTCGTTATCGGTGCGCCGAACTCGGGCAGCGGCAACATCGGTTTCGGGAACTCGGGCACCAACAACATCGGCTTCTTCAACTCCGGCAGCGGCAACACGGGCCTCTTCAGCACGGGGAGCAATCCGCTGGGGGGCATGAACAGCTTCGGCTTCGGCAACTCGGGCGTCGGCAACTTCGGTGTCGGGAACTCGGGCGGCGTGACGAGGGCCTTCACCGAGTTGCCGGCCGGCATCGGCGCGTTCCTCCCCGGGGGCGGGTTCCCGACCGGCGTCAACTTCGGCGTCGGTAACTCGGGCCTGCTAAACACCGGCGTCTTCAACTCCGGCATCCTCAACACCGGCGTCGGGAACGCGGGCGACCTCAACACCGGGAACTGGAACGCGGGCAACATCAACACGGGTAATGGGAACTCGGGCCTCGCCAATACCGGCTTCTGGAATTCGGGCATCGCGAACACCGGCTTCGGGGGCATCGGCGACACCGGGCAACACATCTCGGGCTTCGGAAACGCGGAGACTATCGGCACGCTGGGGCATGGTTATATGTCGGGCTTCAACAACACGGCTAGCGGCTTCCCCGGTAAGGGCCTTATCTCCACCCTCACGTTCAACGGCGATGTTTCGGGCTTCAATAACCATGTCGGCGGCGGCGGCGGCACTTTCCTCAGCCTCTTCGGCTTCCCCCTCGTTGACGTCGGGATCAACGGCTTCACGTCGGGCTTCCTCAACACCGGCTTCCCTGGCAACTCGCTCGGCCCCCTCAGCCCGTTCGTAGCCGGCCTTGATTCAGGGGTGAACAACTTCGGCACCTTCGTCCCGGGCCTTTCCAGCATCATCCCGACCCTTCAGAACGCGCTCGGATAGCGCGAGCCGCGTGACGCGAGTATTCCGCTCAGCCCTCGGCTGAGCGTGAGCCGGCCGGAGGTCGGCGGCCGTTCCGGTCGGGGCGTTCGCGAGTAACCTGAGTGGCATGACCGTGAAAAACCCTCTTGGGCGCGGACTGTACGGAGTGCTTGCCGGTGGCCTGCTGAGTGCCCTCGCCTCGCTGGTAATCGCGTTGCCCGTGGCTAACGCCGATCCGCAGCAACAGTGCAACACCACCGTCGGCCAATCGGTGTCGGAAACCCTGGAGTCGTACCTGGACAAGCATCCCGACGTGAAGGCGGAATTGACCGCCAACTCCCAGGCCGAGGGTGGGGGCAACAACGTGATCGACTACCTGAACCGGCATCCCGACGTCCGGCAGCATCTGGTCGACTTGGCCAACAAGTGCACGTCTTAGCGAGCGGGCTTAGTCCTTCAAGTTTTTGAACGCCCTCAGCGACGCGGGGTAACGTTCGCCATTGACTAAAAAGTAGAACACGTTCTAGCGTCTAGGCGTGCTCTCTGATCCTGTCTCTGCCCCCCTCACCGACGCGATCGCCGAGGCCGAAAAACTGGTGGCCGCCGCGCCGCACATCGAGACAGAAGCCGACCTGCTCGAAGGGCTGCAGTACCTGGCCGGCTGCATCGCGGGCTGCATGCACCTGGCCTTCGACTACGACCGCGACCATCCATTCCTGCAGTCCGGCACCGGGCCGTTCACCAAGATGGGCCTGGACAATCCCGACACGCTCTACTTCGGCACCCGCGTGCAGGCCGACCGCGATTACGTGGTCACCGGCAGGCGCGGCACCACGACCGACTTGAGCTTTCAGCTGCTTGGCGGTGAGTACACCGACGACTATGTGCCCGCCAGCCAGGCCGCGTTCGACGATCGCGAATTGGAGATCGCCGCGGACGGGAGCTTCGAGTGGCACGTGCGACCGACCAGCACCGGGCAATTGGTGATTCGCGAGGTGTACGGCGACTGGTCGGCGCAGCGCGGCACCCTGACGATCTCCAGGCTGGACACCGCGGGCACCGCACCGCCGCCGCTGACCCGTCAGACGATCGAAAAACGTTATGCCACAGCCGCTAAGCAGCTGGTGAACCGGGTGAAGACCTGGCTGCAGTTTCCGCAGTGGTTCTACCTCAACATCCCGGTCAACACCATGGTCGCGCCACGGTTGACCCCCGGCGGCCTGGCGACCCAATACTCGTCGGCCGGGCATTTCGACCTGCGACCCGACCAGGCGCTGGTGATCACCATCCCGGTCTCCGACGCTCCCTATCTCGGATTTCAGCTGGGCAGCATGTGGTATATCTCGCTGGACTACATCAACCACCAGACCTCGCTGAACAACACGCAGGCCCAAGCGGATCCGGACGGCAAGGTCCGCATCGTCGTCGCCGACCAGAACCCCGGAGTGACCAACTGGGTTGAGACACTGGGCCATCGGCGCGGCTTTCTGCAGTTTCGCTGGCAGCGGGTGTCCCGCGCGCTCACCGAGGACGACGGGCCCACCGTCGAACTCGTCGACTTCGACGCGGTATCGGCCGCGCTGCCGTATTACGACCACAACAAAATTTCGGATGACCAGTGGCGAGCGCGAATCGCGCTGCGCCAACAGCAAATTGCGGCCAGAATGCTGGGGTGACGATGTCGGGGATGCTCGAGGGCAAGGTAGTCGTGATCAGCGGCGTCGGGCCGGGGCTGGGGACCACGCTGGCCCACCGATGCGCGCGCGACGGCGCCGACCTGGTGCTGGCCGCCCGCACCGCCGAGCGGCTTGATGCCGTCGCCAAACAGATCAACGACGCGGGGCACAAGGCCCTGGCGGTGCGCACCGACATCACCGACGACGAAGAGGTGGCCTACCTGGTCGAGACCACCACGGCGAGCTACGGCAACGTCGACGTGCTGATCAACAACGCATTCCGGGTGCCTTCCATGAAACCGTTGGCCGGCACCAGTTTCCAGCACATCCGTGATGCGATAGAGCTCAGCGCGCTGGGGGCGCTGCGCATGATCCAGGCTTTCACGCCGGCGTTGGAGGAGTCGCGCGGGTCGATCGTCAACGTCAACTCGATGGTGCTGCGACACTCGCAGGCCAAGTACGGCGCCTACAAGATGGCCAAGTCCGCGCTGCTGGCCATGTCACAATCGCTGGCCACCGAACTCGGAGAAAAAGGGATACGCGTCAATTCCGTTGCGCCCGGCTATATCTGGGGCGACACGCTGAAGGGCTACTTCGAGCACCAGGCTGGCAAATACGGCACGACCGTGGACCAGATCTACGCGGCCACCGCCGCGAACTCCGACCTCAAGCGGCTGCCGACCGAGGACGAGGTGGCCTCGGCGATTCTCTTCCTGGCAAGTGACCTCTCCAGCGGCATCACCGGGCAGACCCTGGACGTCAACTGCGGGGAGTACCACACCTGATGGGGACCTGATGGACACACGTACGGACGTCGGCACCGTCGACGAACTGCACGCATCCGCCACCAAGCTGACCGGGCTCGACGACTTCGGTGCCGACGACGACAACTACCGCGAGGCGCTCGAGGTGCTGCTGGACTCCTACCGGCGTGAGGCCGGCCTTACGGTGTTGGGCAGCAAGATGAACCGGTTCTTCCTGCGCGGCGCGCTGGTGGCCAGGCTGCTGTCCGAATCCGCGTGGAAGCAGTACCCGCTGCACGCCGACGTCACCATCGAGCGGCCGATCTTCGTCACCGGTCTGGTTCGCACCGGCACCACGGCGCTGCACCGCCTCCTCGGCGCCGACCCCGCGCATCAGGGTCTGCACATGTGGCTGGCCGAGTTTCCGCAGCCTCGCCCGCCCCGCGAAACGTGGGAATCGAACCCGCTGTATCGCCAGCTCGACGCGCAATTCACCCAGCACCACGAGGAAAACCCCGGCTACACCGGCCTGCATTTCATGGCCGCGTACGAGCTCGAGGAATGCTGGCAGTTGCTTCGGCAGTCGCTGCATTCGGTGTCCTACGAGACACTTGCGCACCTGCCCACCTACTCAAAGTGGTTGTCGCAGCAGGACTGGACGCCGTCATATCGTCGGCACCGCAAGAACCTTCAGCTGATCGGGCTCAACAACGCGGACAAGCGGTGGGTGCTGAAAAACCCGAGCCACCTCTTCGCGCTGGACGCGTTGATGGCTACCTATCCCGACGCGTTGGTGATCCAGACCCACCGGCCGGTCGAGACGATCATGGCGTCGATGTGCTCGCTGGCCCAGCACACCACCGAGGGGTGGTCGGAAACCTTCGTCGGCGCGCAAATCGGCGCCGACGCAATGGAAACCTGGTCACGCGGACTGGAGCGGTTCAACACCGCGCGCGCCAAATATCATGCAGCGCAGTTCTATGACGTCGACTACCGCGACCTGATCGCCGATCCGATGGGGACGGTGGCCGACATCTACCGGCACTTCGGCCTGACGCTGACCGACGAAGCGCGGACGGCCATGGAGACGAGCCACGCCGAAAGCCAGTCGGGTGAGCGGGCGCCCAAGCACAGGTATTCCCTTGCCGACTACGGGCTGACCGTCGAAGCGGTGAAGGAGCGGTTCGCCGGGCTGTAGTTTCGCCACATTCGCCACAAGCGTCTCTCCGTCGGTCGGCAGACGATTTGTCCACCTCCGCGCGACAATCGCCAGCGCCGCGGAGGCCGCGGGGGCCTTTTGTGGCGGACGTGACAAGACGCCGTGGTGTGGAACTGGGTGAGCTCAGTCGTCGTCCGGGTGGTCAAGGTAGCCTTCGGCGGCCGCGTGCTCGATGCTGTCGCTCAGCTTCGGGCAGGCGCGCGCACGCGCGGTATCGGCGCCGGACTCGCGGATTTCGGTGAAGTACGCGCAGCGCCGCGTCGCCTCGGTGTTCCACTGCACCGCGGTGTGACCCGGGCCTAACCTCTTGACGGTGACCGTGACGTGGCAGAACCGGCAATCCACCGGCAGCAGGCCCGAGGTCAGGTAGCGCTCGCGGTCGGCGCGCGTGGCGGCCGCGACCGCGGCGGCGCGTTCCGGACTGTCGGCGAAATACCTTGACTTGGAACGTGAATCGCAACGAGGGCCAGATCCGGCCGGTCGCTCGTCGTGGTCGTGATGATCCCCGTACAGCAGCAGCATCGAGCGGGCCAACCGATCGACGTCGGGAACTGCCTGGTCTTCAGAGGAAGCCATAGCCGTCAGTGTTGCTCTGCGGGCACGTCCTCGGAAGCGGCTTCCCGTGCCTTCAGGTTCTCCTCGACCTCGGCGTTCCAATACTCGTTGGCGCGGGTCGTGTCCACCTCGATCTCGAAGCGCTCCACCATTTCCGGCTTGATGTCGGCGACGTCGACGTAGAACTGCTCGTACCAACGACGCATCTGATAGACCGCGCCGTCCTCTTCGACCAGCAGCGGATTGTCGATCCTGGCCTTGTGCTTCCAGATTTCGACGTCCTGCAGGAAGCCCTTGCTGACGCCTTCGGTGAACACCCGGGACAGCTTGTCCGTCATCTTCTCGTCCATGCCCTTGGGCTTTTCGACGATGACGCCCCACTGCAACATGAACGAGTCCTGCGTCACCGGGTAGTGGCAGTTGATCAGTATCGACTCCGATTTGTAGCCGCCGTAGCTGTTGTGCAGCCAGTTGATCATGAACGACGGCCCGAAGTAGGACGCCTCCGAATCCAGGTGCGCCTCGCCGTACGCGGTCCCCAGGTCGTCCACGTCGGGCCGTCCCACGTTGTGCAGGTACTGCGAGGCGATGTGACCCTCGAAGACGTTCTTGAAGTACGTCGGCAACCCGTAATGGATGTAGAAGAAGTGCGCCATGTCGGTGACGTTGTCCATGATGTCGCGGCAGTTGGACCCTTCGATGAGGATCCTGTTCCACCGCCAGTCCGTCCAATCGTCGCTGGCCGCTTCAGGAATCTCGGGGATCCTGACCGCGGGGTCCGGCGGGTTGCCCTCGTGGTCGTGCCAGACGAACAGCAGGCCGCCGCGCACGTCGGTCGTCCAGGACCGGGTGCGCGCCGTTTTGGGCGTGCGCTTGGCATAGGGCACCAGCTTGCAGCGGCCGTCGCCGCCCCAGCGCCAGTCGTGGAACGGGCAGGCGATCTCGTCGCCCTTGATGGTTCCCATGGCGAGGTTGCCGCCCATGTGCCGGCAGTAGCCGTCCAGGACCTTCAGGTCACCGTTCGAGTCGGCGAAGACGACCAGCATGGTGCCGAACGCCTCGACCCCGTGCGGCTGGCCGTCGAGGTAGTCCTTCGCGACGCCGAGGCAGTGCCAGCCGCGGGCGTACCTGGTCGGCAAGGTGCCGGAATCGATCTCCCGGATGCCGACCGCATTGGTGTCGGTACTCACCTGTCACCTCCAACTCGTCCCCCAACTAGAACACGTTACAGTTTTGCGACTGGCCGGCGCAACGACGGCGGGCCTAACCTCGCAATATCGGCGCTGGGGTATATCTAGACGATGCCGCTGTTTGCTTTCGAGGGTCGGTCGCCGCGGATCGATCCCACCGCCTTCGTGGCCCCGACCGCGGCCCTGATCGGCGACGTCACCGTGGAGGCCGGGGCGTCGGTCTGGTTCAACGCGGTGCTGCGCGGCGACTACGGCCCGATCGTCGTGCGCGAAGGCGCCAACGTCCAGGACGGTTCGGTATTGCACGCGCCCCCCGGCATTCCCGTCGACATCGGTCCGGGCGCGACGGTGGCGCACATGTGTTGCATCCACGGGGTTCACGTCGGCGCCGAGGCGCTGATCGCCAACCACGCCACCGTTCTCGACGGCGCGGTGATCGGCGCGCGGAGCCTGATTGCTGCCGGGTCGTTGGTGCTGGCCGGCACCCAGATTCCGGCCGGCATGCTGGCCGTCGGAGCGCCGGCCCAGGTGAAGGGCCCGGTCGCCGGAACCGGCGCCGAAATGTGGGTCAACCTCAACCCGCAGGCCTACCGCGAACTGGCGCAACGCCACCTGGCCGGGCTAGAGCCGGTTTAGGCCTCCGCCGAGTGTGCGGCCAGCCGCACACTGGTGAACGAGGGTGCGGCCAGCCGCACATTGGCGTCCGGAGTTAGACCTTCCGGGTGCTCGCGGCCGCGCGGTCCATCTCCCAGTACGCGCGCAGCGCGACCAGCTGGCCTTCGTCGTTGGCCTTGTAGGTAAAGACACCTTCCGCGGTGACCTGGTAATCGCCCGTCGTGATGAGGATGTGCCCGACGTTGGCTTCCTCGTTGCCGCACTGGTACGTGTCGCGAAAATGAAACTCGATCTTGGTGGTGTTGGCGATGGCCTTGTCCCAGAACGCCGAGATCGCGTCGCGTCCCCGATGCCCTTTGCCTTCCGGGTCGAAGGCCGACGGCCCGATCGGATCCTCGACGATGGCGTCGTCGGC
Organism: uncultured Actinomycetota bacterium; assembly: GCA_963788075.1. Classification (GTDB taxonomy): domain Bacteria; phylum Actinomycetota; class Actinomycetes; order Mycobacteriales; family Mycobacteriaceae; genus Mycobacterium. The sequence continues at coordinate 371,284 of CAWBFI010000001.1, forward strand.
GAACACCGCCAGCCAGGCCTCTTTGTCCCGGGCGATGACCGCCTCGCGGGAGCGGCGGCCGGCCTCGCGCGCCGGGTGCCTGGTCTTTTCTTCTTGGATGTCGGTCATGCGCTCATCTTCTCCAGCTTGTTCGGCTTGTCCGCGCCGACCACCCACATGGAGTAGTACTGCGAGCCGCCACCGTATGCGTGGCCCAACGCCTTTCGCGCGCCGGGCACCTGGTGATCCCCACCCTTGCCCATCACCTGGATCGCCGCCTCGGCGAAGCGGATAAGGCCCGACGCGCCGATCGGATTCGACGACAGCACGCCGCCGGACGGGTTCACCGGCAGCCGTCCGCCGATCTTCGTCTCGCCTGCTTCCGTGAGCTTCCAGCCTTCGCCTTCGGGGACAAACCCGAGGTTTTCCAACCACATCGGCTCGAACCACGAGAAGGGCACGTAGATTTCGGCAACGTCGATTTCGTCGATCGGGCTGGTGATGCCGGCGGCTTCCCACAGCGCGGCGGCCGCGTCACGGCCCGCCTGCGGGCTGACCTGGTCGCGGCCGGCAAACTGCAGCGGCTCGGTGCGCAGCGCGGTGGCGTGGATCCAGGCCACCGGATTGCCTTGCGCCAGCCGGGCTTCGGCAATCTGCTCGTCGCCGATCACCACCGCGCAGGCGCCGTCGGACGAGGGGCAGGTCTCGGCGTAGCGGATCGGGTCCCACAGCATCGGTGACTCCATCACCTTCTCCAGGGTGATGTCGGGCTGGTGCAGGTGCGCCAGGGGATTCTTGGCGCCGTTGAGCCGGTCCTTGACCGCGACCATTGCGCCTATGTTCGTCGGCGCTCCCGAGCGGCGGATGTAGGCGCGCACGTGCGGGGCGAAATACCCACCCGCGCCCGCGCCGACGGGCTTGATGAAGGGAATCGGAATCGACAACGCCCACATCGCGTTTGACTCCGACTGCTTCTCCCAGGCCATCGCCAGCACGCGCCGGTACTTTCCGGACTGCACCAGGCTGGCCGCCACCACCCCGGTGGATCCGCCGACCGAACCCGCGGTGTGCACCCGGATCAGCGGCTTGCCGGTGGCGCCCACGGCGTCGGCCATGAAGAGCTCCGGCATCATGACGCCCTCGAAGAAGTCGGGCGCCTTGCCCACCACGACGGCGTCGATGTCGTCGAAGGTGGAGCCGGAGTCGGCAAGCGCGCGGTCGATGGCCTCGCGCACCAGGCCGTTCATCGAAACGTCTTGGCGCTTGGCGACATACTTCGTCTGCCCGGTACCGAGTACCGCGGCCAGGTGTGCCCCTGCTCCGGCCATCAGTTCTTTCCTTCCATGACCGCGACCAGATTCTGTTGCAGCGCGGGCCCGCTGGTGGCGTGGGCCAGCACCCGCTCGGCCGAACCGTTCCAAATGTGTTGTGCCGCGAAGCCGATACGTTCCAGGCCGGCGACGAACATAGGGTTGGCCGCCAGGGCGCCGCCGGACGGATTGACTTTCGTAGCGCCCGGTACGTTGATCGCCTCGGCGAGGATCAGCTGCTGGTGGGTGAACGGCGCGCAGATCTCCGCCACGTCGAGGTTGCGGGTGTTTCCGCGGGTGGCCGCCCGCGCCGCCGCTTTGGTCGACGGCGACTGGGTGAGATCGCGCACGCCCAGGGAAGGCGACTCGATGCGGTGTTCGATGCCGGTGATCCAGGCCGGATTCTTGCACAGCTCGCGCGCCCTGCCGTCGGCGGCGAGCACGATCGCTGCGGCGCCGTCGGTGATCGGGGCGATGTCGTGGCGCCGCAGCGGTTCGGCGAAGAACGGCCGCTCGAGCAGTTCGTCGAGGCTGACAGCGGGCTCCACGGAGTCCACCCGGCGCGCGTTCGCGAAGGAATCGAACGCCACGCGCGCCATCTGCATTTCCGTCCACTTCCCGGAGTCCAGGCCGAGGCGAGCCTGCAAACCGGCCATCGAGACCGAGTCCGGCCACAGCGGCGCGACCGTGTAGGGGTCGGTCTGCCGCGACAGCACGCGACGCAGGGTTCCGGCCGACGACTTGCCGAAGCCGTATACCAGCGCGGTGTCGACCTCGCCGGCGAGGATCTTGATGTAGGCCTCGTACAGCGCCCAGGCCGCGTCCATCTCGACGTGCGATTCGTTGATGGGCGGGACCGCGCCGATGGAGTCGATGGCCGAGATGAACGAAAAGGCCCGCCCGGCAAGGTAATCGGACGACCCCGAACACCAGAAGCCGATGTCGGCCTTGGTGATGCCGAGTTCCTCATAGAGCTGGGCGAAGCACGGCATCAGCATCTCGACGCCGTTGGTGGTGCCGTCGGTGCGGCGGACATGCGGGGCGTGGGCGAAGCCGACCACCGCAACGTTGCGAGCGCTCATTGCAGATAAGCCCTTTACAGGTGGTGCTTGTAGGTGTCGTAGTCGGCGTCGGGTTCCCCGCTAGGCCGGAAATACTCGATGTTGTCGATGCCAAAACCCCACTCCTCGCGGGGTTTCCACACCGCCTCGACCCGCATGCCCATCCGCACCTCGTTGGCGTCGACGTCGGCGACTAGGTGCAGGAAGGGGATGTCGGCGCCGTCGAGCAGGACGTAGGCCGCCACGTAGGGCGGTTTGATGCGCTGGCCCTGGAACGGGATGTTGATGATCGCGAACGTCGTCACCGTGCCCTTGTCGGGCAGTTCGACGAACTCCGTGGTCGGCAGGCCCGTCGCGGGATCGGCCCCGTGCGGCGGGAAATAGACTTTCCCGTCTTTGCCCGTGCGGGCGCCCAGCAGTTTGCCCTCGGCGATGGCCCGCAGGTAGGCGCTTTCCTCGTTGGAGGCGGTGTGCTGGATCGTCAGCGAGATCGGCGTGACGATCATGGTGACCGGTTCCCGGTCGCCCTCAGGCTCGGGAACGGCTTCGGGTTCGTCGCCGAGATCGAAGTAGGCGATGTCGGTGATGGCGCCCACCGTCTCGTCGGCCCAGTGCGCGTGCACCCGGGCGCCGGTGCGGATGGCCTCGGGTTGGCCCGCGTTGACCGCGTGCATCAGCAGCGTGTCCGCGCCGTCCAGCTTGATCAGAGCCCACGCGAACGGCCGGTCCAGCGGCTGGGCCTCCAGCGGCTCGGGCTGCCACGTCCAGGACGCGACGGTGCCGACGCTGGACACCGGTACCATCTCGCCCAGCGGCTCATAGGTCGCCGGGTCATATTCCGCCGGCGGCACGTGCACCCGGCCATCCGATCCGCGCACCCCCAGGATGCGGCGCTCACGCAGCGCGGTGAAGAACTTGCTCAGCGTGGGGCCCACCGAACGGGTGTAGTCGAAGGACAACGTCAGTGGCGCGGAGAGTGGTGGCTCGGGGTTTTCGATCAGGGTCGGGCTGCTCGAGCTGGCTGTCACGCCTTCGAGTAGAACAGGTTCTAAGAATCGTTTCAACATTGGGTCGGATCGGTGTCGGCTCGAAAGGCGGAGGCTATGAAGCTGGGGTTGCAACTGGGTTATTGGGGCGCTCAACCGCCGGGGAACGCCGGGGAACTCGTCGCCGCCGCCGAGGACGCCGGCTTCGACGCCGTGTTCACCGCCGAGGCGTGGGGATCCGACGCCTACACGCCGCTGGCCTGGTACGGATCCTCGACGTCGCGGGTGCGGCTGGGGACGTCGGTGGTTCAGCTGTCCGCCCGGACCCCGACGGCCTGTGCGATGGCGGCCCTGACTCTGGATCATTTGAGCGGCGGCCGGCACATCCTCGGGCTCGGCGTGTCCGGCCCGCAGGTGGTCGAGGGCTGGTACGGCCAGTCCTTTCCCAAGCCGCTGGCCCGCACCCGGGAGTACATCGACATCCTGCGGCAGGTGTGGGCCCGCGAGGCGCCGGTGACCAGTCGCGGGCCGCACTACCCGCTGCCGTTGACGGGGCCCGACACCACCGGGCTGGGCAAGGCGCTCAAGCCCATCACCCACCCGCTGCGCGCCGACATCCCGATCATGCTGGGGGCGGAGGGCCCGAAGAACGTGGGGCTGGCCGCCGAGATCTGCGACGGCTGGCTGCCGATCTTCTACACCCCGCGGCTGGCCGACATGTACAACGAATGGCTCGACGAGGGGTTCGCGCGGCCCGGGGCGCGCCGCACCCGCCAGGACTTCGAGATCTGTGCGACGGCCAACATCGTCATCACCGACGACCGCAGCGCCGCCTTCGCGGCCATGAAGCCCTATCTCGCCCTGTACATGGGCGGCATGGGCGCCGAGGACACCAACTTTCACGCCGACGTCTACCGCCGGATGGGGTACGCCGAGGTGGTCGACGAGGTGACGAGGCTGTTCCGATCCAACCGCAAGGACGAGGCCGCGAAGGTCATTCCCGACGAGCTCGTCGACGACGCCGCGATCGTCGGCGACGTGGACTACGTGCGTAAGCAGATCGAGGTCTGGGAGGCGGCGGGCGTCACCATGATGGTCGTGTCCGGTCGCAGCCCGGAGCAGGTCCGTGAGGTGGCCACGCTGATCTAGGCGGTCCTTGCCACGGGATTAGAACGCGTTCTAGATTGACCGGATGGCACTAGCGCAGCACACCATCGCCGGCAGGGTCCTCACGATGCCGGTGCGGGTCCGCAAGGCGACCCAGCACATGGCCATGTTCTCGGTCGACGCCGACGCCGCCCAGCGCCTGATCGACTACAGCGGCCTGCGGGTCTGCCGCTACCTGCCCGGGCGCGCAATCGTCGTCCTGACGTTCATGCACTACATCGACGGCGACCTGGACCAGTACAACGAATTCAACACCAGCGTGATGCTCAACCCACCGGGGGCTCCGTCTGAGTCCAAGCGGAGTGGCCTTAGAGCCCTGCAATCGGCAGGCGCCTTCACCCACCACATGCCCGTCGATCAGGAATTCACGCTGGAAGCGGGAACCAAGATCTGGGGCTACCCAAAAGTCATGGCCGACTTCACCGTTCGGGAGGGCCGCGAGTTCGGTTTCGACTGCACCGTGGACGGGCAGCTGGTGGTCGGCATGGAGTTTCGCCGCGGGCTGCCGATTCGGCTGACCCCACGCCACCAGGCGCAGCGCAGCTACTCGGTCCGCGACGGCGTCACCTGCGAGACCGCCTTCGAATACACGCTGGACGGTGTGCGCACGCGGTTAGGTGGGGTACGCGTCCGGCTGGGTGATCATCCTTACGCCAAAGAGTTGGCGTCACTTGGCCTTCCGAAGCGCGCGATTTTGTCGACTTCTGCCGCCAATGTGCAGATGACATTCGGCGATGCGCAGGAGATCTCATGACCGCGACTGGCTCAGCGACCAGACCAGACGTCGATCTGACCGACGGCACCTTCTACGGCAGCCGCGAGGCGCGCGAGGTGTACCGGTGGATGCGTTTGCACGAGCCCGTTTTTCGCGACCGCAACGGGTTGGCGGCGGCGTCGACGTACCAGGCCGTCATCGACGCCGAACGGCAGCCGGAGCTGTTCTCCAACGCCGGCGGCATCAGGCCCGACCAGCCCGCGATGCCGATGATGATCGACATGGACGATCCCGCGCATCTGTTGCGGCGCAAGCTCGTCAACGCCGGCTTCACCCGTAAGCGGGTGAAGGACAAGGAGGCGTCGATCGAGGCGTTGTGCGACACGTTGATCGACGCGGTGTGCGAGCGCGGCGAGTGTGACTTCGTCCGCGACCTGGCCGCGCCGCTGCCGATGGCGGTCATCGGCGACATGCTCGGCGTGCGTCCCGAGCAGCGGGAGATGTTCCTGCGGTGGTCCGACGACCTGGTGAGGTTCCTGAGTTCCCGTGTGTCCGAAGAGGATTTCCAGGTCACCATGGACGCGTTCGCCGCCTACAACGATTTCACGCGGGCCACCATCGCGGCGCGCCGTTCGGAGCCAACCGACGACCTGGTCAGCGTGCTGGTGAGTTCCGAGGTCGACGGGGAGCGGCTCACCGACGACGAGCTCGTGATGGAAACGCTGCTCATCCTGATCGGCGGCGACGAGACCACGCGGCACACGTTGAGCGGGGGCACGGAGCAGTTGCTGCGCAACCGCGACCAATGGGACCTGCTGCGGCGCGACCCGTCGTTGCTGCCGGGCGCCATCGAGGAGATGCTGCGCTGGACCGCGCCGGTGAAGAACATGTGCCGGATCCTGACCGCCGACACCGAGTTTCACGGCACCGCGCTGCGGGCGGGTGAGAAGATCATGCTGCTGTTCGAGTCGGCGAATTTCGACGAGGCGGTGTTCTCCGAGCCGGACACGTTCGACATCCGGCGAAACCCGAACAGCCACCTGGCATTCGGGTTCGGCACCCATTTCTGCCTGGGTAATCAGCTGGCTCGCTTGGAGCTGTCGCTGATGACGGGGCGGGTGCTGAAGAGGCTTCCCGACCTGCGGCTGGCTTCCGAGGACGCGGGGCTGCCGCTGCGGCCGGCGAACTTCGTCAGCGGCCTGGACTCGATGCCGGTGGTATTCACGCCAACTGCGCCGCTGCGCTGACTTTTCGGTCAGCGATTCTGGAAGTTGGGCCTGCGCTTCTCCGCGAACGCTTTCGGGCCTTCCTTGGCGTCCTCGGACAGGAACACCTTTATCCCGATCTGGGTGTCGATCCTGAAGGCATCGTTTTCGGCCATCCCCTCGGTCTCGCGGATGGCCCGCAGGATCGCCTGCACGGCGAGTGGGCCGTTGTTCTCGATGACCTCGGCGATCTCGAGGGCCTTCGTCAGCGCCTGCCCGTCGGGGACGAGGTACCCGATCAGGCCCATTTCCTTGGCCTCGGCCGCGGTGATGTGGCGGCCGGTCAGCAGCAGGTCACACGCCACGGTGTAAGGGATCTGCCGCACCAGCCGCACGGCCGAACCGCCCATCGGGTACAGGCTCCACCTGGCCTCGGAGATACCGAACTTGGCGCTCTCGCCTGCGACGCGGATGTCGGTGCCCTGCAGGATCTCGGTGCCGCCGGCGATCGCGGGTCCTTCCACGGCCGCGATCAGCGGTTTGGTCAGACGGCGACCCTTCAGCAGGGCGTCGATTCGCGACGGGTCGTAGCTGCCGTCCTTGAACGACTCGCCCGGCGGCTTCTTGGTGGCCGCCTTGAGGTCCATGCCGGCGCAGAAGTAGCCGCCGGCACCGGTCAGGATGCAGCACCGGATGTCGTCGTCGTTGTCGACGCGGTCCCAGGCTTGCACCATGATTTCCATCATTTCGGTGCTCAGCGCGTTGCGGGCATGTGGCCGGTTCAACGTGACGATCAGGGTGTGACCGCGCTGCTCCACCAGCGCGTCGGGTTGGTTTTCGGACTCGCTCACAGTGCCCGCCTTTCTTGTGGAGCTTGTCAAGAAATGTAACACGTTCTAGTTTGGGGTCCGTGGCCCTCAATATTGCCGATCTCGCCGAGCACGCCATCGACGCTGTGCCCGAACGTGTAGCCCTCATCTGCGGCGACGAGAAGTTGACCTACGCCGAACTGGAGGAGAAGGCGAACCGTCTCGCGCACTACCTGATTGACCAGGGAGTGCAGAAGGACGACAAGGTCGGACTGTACTGCCGCAACCGCATCGAGATCGTCATCGCGATGCTCGGCATCGTCAAGGCGGGCGCCATTCTCGTCAACGTCAACTACCGCTACGTCGAGGGCGAACTTCGCTACCTGTTCGACAACTCCGACATGGTCGCGCTGGTGCACGAGCGCCAGTACTCCGACCGGGTCGCCAACGTGCTGCCGGACACCCCCAACGTGAAGACAATCCTCGTGGTCGAGGACGGCTCGGACGTTCCAGGCAAGGACTACCAGCGGTACGGCGGCGTGGAGTTCTACTCGGCGCTCGCGCAGGGGTCGCCCGAGCGCGACTTCGGTGAGCGCAGCGCCGACGACATCTACCTGCTCTACACCGGCGGCACCACCGGCTTCCCGAAGGGCGTGATGTGGCGCCACGAGGACATCTACCGCGTGCTCTTCGGCGGAACTGACTTCGCCACAGGCGAATTCGTCAAGGACGAGTACGACCTGGCTCGGGCGGCGGCTGCCAATCCGCCGATGATCCGCTACCCGATTCCGCCAATGATCCACGGCGCCACCCAATCCGCCACCTGGATGTCGATCTTCTCTGGTCAGGCCACCGTGCTGGCACCGGAATTCAACGCCGACGAGGTGTGGCGCGCCATCCACGAGCACAAGGTGAACCTGCTGTTCTTCACCGGGGATGCCATGGCGCGCCCGCTGCTCGACGCGTTGGTGAAGGACAACGACTACGACCTGTCGTCGCTGTTCCTGCTGGCCAGCACCGCGGCGCTGTTCTCGCCGAGCATCAAGGAGAAGCTGCTCAAGCTGTTGCCCAATCGCGTCATCACCGATTCAATTGGCTCGTCGGAGACCGGGTTTGGCGGCACCAGCATCGTCGCCGCGGGTGCGCCGCATAGCGGCGGCCCACGTGTCACGATCGACCACCGCACCGTCGTCCTCGACGAGGATGGCAACGAGGTGCGGCCGGGCTCGGGGGTTCGCGGCTTCATCGCCAAGAAGGGCAACATTCCGGTCGGTTACTACAAGGACGAGACGAAGACGGCCGAGACATTCCGGGTGATTAACGGTGTGCGGTACGCCATTCCGGGGGACTGGGCCACGGTCGAGGAGGACGGCTCCGTCACCATGCTGGGCCGCGGCTCGGTGTCGATCAACAGTGGGGGAGAGAAGATTTACCCCGAGGAGGTCGAGGCCGCATTGAAGGGCCACCCCGACGTCTTCGACGCATTGGTGGTCGGCGTGCCCGATCCCCGGTATGGGCAGCACGTGGCCGCCGTCGTGCAGGCCCGGCCGGGGTGCCGGCCGTCGCTGGCGGAGCTGGACAGCTTCGTGCGCTCCGAGATCGCGGGATACAAAGTGCCGCGCAGCCTTTGGCTGGTCGACGAGGTAAAGCGTTCGCCCGCGGGGAAACCCGACTACCGCTGGGCCAAGGACGTGACCGAGGCACGGCCGGCCGATGACGTGCATGCGAGTCACGTGACGACTTGATGCGCACGTAGAACTGTCCGCCTTCGCCACGCAGCGCCCTGGCGCGCCCGGCGGCTTCTTCTCCCGGGAAGCGGCGGGACTGCTCTGGCTGTGCAGTGTCGATTCTGCTTGGCAGGCCGAATACCGTCAGACGGCCCGTGGTCGAACGCACCATCGCCCCGCTCTGCTTCACTACAGCGCCGCAGCAATGAACCTGCGCCGCCTCATCACACTCGGGGACCAATACAAGCAGCGGCTGGGCACTAGCCCGAAGTTGCGGTAGCTGAGCGGGCTGATTGCTTTGTTGATCTGGGGAAAGAGTTTGGGCAGGCCGGAATATGTAGTCAGAATGGTTGGGCGTGTCGGCTAGGAATACCCCGGTGTAGCCGGTAAGCTGCTTGTTATGTCGCGGGGCGGTGGCAAGGTTCACGTAGTCAGAGTTCGGAAAACGCACGTGGACAAGCAGGGTCAACGCCGTGAGTACTCCTCGGCGTATCTGCGCCGCACCTACCGCGAGGGCAAGCGGGTGCGCAACGAGACGGTAGCCAATCTGTCTGCGCTGCCCGAGCACGTCGTGGACTGGATCGACGCGGGGCTCAAGGGCGAGCAGCTGGTGCCGGCCGGTAGCGGGTTCAGCATCGCTCGATCATTGCCGCATGGGCACGTGGCGGCGGTCGCGGCGATGGCGCACCAGCTGGGCTTCCCTGGCCTGCTGGGGCCGCCGTGCCGGGCACGGGATCTGGCGCTGGCGCTGATCATCTCGCGGGTGGTGCGCCCGGCGTCCAAGCTGGCCACCGCCGCCTGGTGGCCCGATGTCAGCCTCGGACCCGATCTCGATGTCACCGGCGCCACCACCGACGAGATCTACGCCGCGATGGACTGGTTGCTGGAGCGCCAAGACGCCATCGAAAGCACGCTAGCCGCCAAACATCTTGGGCCAGACGTGAATCCGGGGCGGATGGCGCTGTTCGACCTGACCTCTTCCTGGGTGACCGGGCGGTGCTGTGAGCTGGCCGCGCGCGGCTACTCGCGCGACGGCAAGAAAGGCTGCGAGCAGATCGAATACGGCATCCTCACCGACCCGGCGGGCCGGCCGGTCGCGGTGCGGGTGTTCGACGGCAACACCGCCGACCCGACCGCGTTCACCGAGATCATCCCGGTGATCCGCGACACCTTCGCCCTCGACAACCTGGTATTGGTGGGCGATCGCGGCATGATCACCACCGCCCGCATCGCCGCCTTACGCGAACTCAACGACGATCCCGACACCGCAACGGATTTCGGTTGGATCACCGCGCTGCGCGCCCCGCAGGTCGCCACCTTGGCCGCCGACGACGGGCCGCTGCAGATGTCGCTGTTCGACACCCAGGATCTCGCCGAGATCACCCACCCCGACTACCCCGGCGAGCGGCTGATCGCCTGCCGCAACCCCCACTTGGCGGCCGAACGCACCCGCAAACGCGACGAGCTGCTCGCCGCGACCGAGAAACTGCTGGCCCCGATCATCGCCCGGGTGGCCGCGGGCCGACTGTCCGGCGCCGACGCCATCGGTGTGGCGGTCGGCAAGGTCATCAACAAGTACAAGGTGGGCAAGCACTTCCACTACCAGATCACCGACACCAGCCTGGCCGTCGAACGCCGCCACGACCAGATCGCCGCCGAAGCTGCTCTGGACGGCATCTACGTGCTGCGCACCAACGTCGACACCACCGAGCTGGATGCGGCCGAGGTGGTCATCGGCTACAAAAATCTGGCCAAGATCGAACGCGACTTCCGCATCATCAAGGTCGACGACCTGGACCTGCGCCCCATCCACCACCGCCTCGATGACCGGGTCCGCGCTCACGTGCTGATCTGCATGCTGGCCTGCTACCTGGTCTGGCACCTGCGCAAGGCCTGGGCACCAATGACATTCGCCGACGAACACCCACCCCAGCGGGACAACCCAGTCGCCCCCGCGCAGCGCTCCGCAGGCGCCCACGCCAAGGCCTCAACCCAACACGACGCGCAGGGCAACTCGCTGCGCAGCTTCCGCGGCCTGCTCAATCACCTGGCCACCCTCACCCGCAACCAGGTCCGCTTCACCGCCACCAGCACCGAGATCCCCATGCTCACCAACCCCACCGACGACCAGCGCCGCGCCTTCATGCTCATCGGCACACCCATCCCCCTCACCGCCGCGTAGTCAGACACCCAACGCCAAGAAACAACAAATCACCAGCTCAGCGCGGAATTCGCACTACCTCACCACCGCAACTTCGGACTAGCCTGACTAACCCAATGCACACGCGGCTTGCACTCCAAGCAGCCGATTTGCGACCCTCAATACGGCGGGGTGACCTCTTACTGTCGACCTCAGCGGTCTGACTTCAAATCAGCGCCACAGAGCGCCTCGAGGCACCCCGCCCCAAGGCCACTAATTCGGCAGGCTCCTAGATGCCCGACCGACTGGGCGGGCGGCTACAGTCAAACCGCGATGACGATCGATGTCTGGATGCAGCATCCGACGCAACGGTTCCTGCGCAGCGAGATGTTGGCCTCGCTGCGGCGCTGGACGGGTGGGTCGATCCCGGACACCGACATTCCGATCGATGCGACGGTCGCGTCGATGGACGCCGCCGACGTCGACTTCGGCCTGCTCAGCGCCTGGCAGGGACCGGGCGGCCAGGACTTGATCAGCAACGACGAGGTCGCGGAATGGATCCGGGCGTACCCGAACCGGTTTGCCGGGCTGGCCGCGGTCTACCTCGATCGTCCGATGCCGGCGGTTCGCGAGCTGCGGCGCCGCGCAAATGAGGGATTCGTCGGTCTGCGGGTGGTTCCCTGGCTGTGGAACGCGCCGCCCACCGACCGCCGCTACTATCCGCTATTCGTCGAGTGTGTGGAGTCCGGGGTGCCGTTCTGCACGCAGGTCGGCCACACCGGCCCGCTGCGGCCGTCGGAGACCGGCCGCCCGATTCCCTACATCGACCAGGTGGCCCTCGACTTTCCTGAGTTGGTCATTGTCTGCGGTCACGTCGGCTATCCGTGGACAGAGGAGATGGTCGCGGTCGCCCGCAAGCACGAAAACGTCTATATCGACACGTCGGCATATACCATCAAGCGGCTGCCACATGAGCTGGTCCGGTTCATGAAAACCGGCACCGGACGACGCAAAGTGTTGTTCGGCACCAACTACCCGATGATGACCCACACGCACGCCTTGGCGGGGTTGGACGAGCTCGGGCTGAGCGACGACGCGCGCCGCGACTTCTTGCACGGCAACGCAGAGCGTATTTTCGGACTGGAGGCAAGCAGGTGAACGGCGCACGGGCTTTGATCAATACCCTGGTCGACGGCGGCGTCGACGTGTGCTTCGCCAACCCCGGCACGTCGGAGATGCACTTCGTGGCCGCCCTGGACACCGTCCCGCGGATGCGCGGAATTCTCGCGCTGTTCGAAGGTGTGGCCACCGGCGCGGCCGACGGGTACGCCCGCATCGCCGAGCGCCCGGCGGCGGTGCTGCTGCACCTGGGTCCGGGTTTGGGAAACGGCCTCGCCAACCTGCACAACGCGCGTCGCGCCGGGGTGCCGGTGGTCGTCATCGTCGGCGACCACGCCACCTATCACAAGAAGTACGACGCCCCCCTGGAATCCGACATCGATGCGCTGGCCGGCACCGTCTCGGGATGGGTGCGTCGCACCGAACGCAGCGCCGACGTGGCGTCCGACGTCGCCGAGGCCATCACCGCCAGCCGATCGGGCTCGCAGGTCTCGACGCTGATCCTGCCCGCCGACGTTTCCTGGTCCGACGGGGCGCAACCCGCCGCCACCGTGCCCGCGGAGCCCGCGGGCGCCGACCCCCAGCTGGCGCCCGCGGTGCTCGAGGTGCTGCGGTCGGGGGAGCCGACGGTGCTTATGGTGGGTGGCGACGCCACCCGGCGGCCCGGGCTGGCCGCCGCGGCACGCATCGCCGGGGCGACGGGGGCCCGGTTGCTGTGCGAGACGTTCCCGGCGCGGCTGGAGCGCGGCGCCGGCGTCCCCGCCGTCGAGCGGCTCGCGTACTTCGCCGAGGCGGCCGCCGCACAGTTGGATGGTGCCAAGCACCTGGTGCTGGCGGGCGCCAGGTCTCCGGTGTCTTTCTTCGCCTACCCGGGCATGCCGAGTGACCTGGTGCCGGCCGGCTGCGAGGTGCACGTGCTCGCCGAGCGCAGCGGTGCGGCCGATGCGCTGATCGCGTTGGCCGACGAGGTCGCGCCCGGGACGACCGCCCCGGTGGCGGCGGCGTCGCGCCCCCCGTTGCCGACGGGTGCGCTGACGTCCGCGTCGGCGGCCGACGTGATCGGGGCGCTGATGCCCGAAAGGGCGATCGTCGTCGACGAGGCGACGACGTCTGGCCTGACGCTGCCCCAGGCCACCGCCGGCGCGCCGGCCCATGACTGGTTGACGCTGACCGGCGGGGCGATCGGCTACGGCATACCGGCCGCGGTGGGCGCTGCGGTGGCCGCGCCCGACCGTCCGGTGCTGTGCCTGCAATCCGACGGGTCGGCGATGTACACGATTTCGGGCTTGTGGACCCAGGCCCGGGAGAACCTCAACGTGACCACCGTCCTCTACGACAACAGCGCCTACGACATACTGTGGATCGAGCTGCAACGCGTCGGCGCCGGCTCGGCCCCGGGTCCCAAGGCGCTGGATTTGCTCGACTTGTCGCGTCCCACAATGGATTTCGTCAAGCTCGCCGAGGGCATGGGCGTTCCCGCCCGTCGCGTGCGCACTTGCGAGGAACTCGCCGAAGCCCTGCGTGGCGCCTTCGCCGAACCCGGACCGCGCCTCATTGACGCCGTGGTGCCGTCGCTAATGGGGTAAATCGAAGGTTGTCGTCCCGAGACCGCTGGGGCTTTCCGAGATGTACACCGGTCCCAGCTCGAAGGGGATATTTCCGGTATTCATCACGCTGCCGGTAACCTCAGCGCGAGTCGCGACGCTTGCCGTAACCGCTTGTCGACCTTAGCTACCGAGCGATGTCCCGACCCGCATAGGTGGCTCACGTGATCGGCGCCCTAAGTCCCGATGACACGGAATCCGAGCCGACCCGACTGAACGACGCCGGTGTCCCGTCAATGCCGCGTTAGCTCAGGAAGGCGGCCGACGAGCCAGTCCGTCACCCTGTTGAGCGCCTCCACACCGGTGTCGAATGCGCCGTCGTGCACCTCGGCCGCCAACGCCACACCCACGTGTCCGGACTCCACTGGCACGACACCGAACTGCCGCACCAGGTAATCACCGGCCACTCCCGGGCCCCAACCACCCTTGGCTGCAACGCCTTTCGCGGCAAGTCCCCAGCGCTGGTCGCCGGTGATGCGGTGCATCAGGTCGATGACCGCGGCGGCACCGGTTACGTACGGCAGCCCTGCGGCGAACCGGGCCTGGGCCTCCAGGGTCCATTGCGTCTGGCCGAACGCGGTGAAAGCGGGCCGCAGCCTTCGTGATTCGACGACGGTGACCGCATCGCCGGATTCCCTGATGACGGCTTGTACCCGCCGGGCGGCGTCCGCCGGCTCGCCCAGCAGGGACCACAACCGCTCGGAAGCGGGGTTATCGGATTCGGTGATTGCTTTGACGGCCAGCTCCCGTGCGCCCGGAGGATCACAGCGCATGGCTGCCAGCGCCAACGGCACCTTTATCGTCGACCATACGACACCGCCCGCCGAACTGCCCAGCGACAACGCCTCGTGCAGACGTGGCGAGGCGACCGCGATGCCAATGGTCGCAGAGACCCCGGCAGCGAACCGTTCGAAGCTCGCTGCAAATGCGAGCCGGGGCGGTGGGGGAGTGGTCATGCCCTCAGGCGAATCGGCCACACCGGATCACCGCAGTCGACACCCTGTGCCGACAACTGCCGCTTGAGCACCTTGAAGGTCACCGTTCGCGGCAGCTCGGCGCTTATCCGGACGTACGACGGCCACTGCTTGGGTCCCAGGTCGGGCTGCTCGGAAAGGAAGGCCCGGAACTTTTCGGGATCGAATTCGGCACCCGGCGCCATCACCAACGCGGCCATCACCTGGTCGCCGACGACGGGATCGGGCACCGGGTATACCGCCACCTCGGCCGCGTCGGGGTAGCGCAGCAAAACCCGCTCGATCGGGGCCGCCCCGAGATTTTCGCCGTCGACACGCATCCAATCACCAAGCCGCCCAGCGAAATAGGCATAACCGGCCGCATCGCGATACGCGAGGTCACCACTGTGGTAGGCGCCGCCGGCCATCCGCTCCGCCTCGGCGGCCTCGTCGTTGTAATAGCCCTCGAAACGGCCCGGCCCGGCGGTGTTCACCAGCTCGCCCACGACCCCCACCGGGCACGGCTCACCCGTGTCCGGGTCCACGATCTCGATGCCCTCCGGCAGCGGCCCCAACGCGCCCGCGGGGGTATCGGGGGTACGGGTGATCGCCACGCCGCCTTCGGTGGACCCGAAACCATCCTGGACGACGCACCCGAACCGGCGGCCAAATCTCTCGATGTCGCCCGGCACGCCCTCGTTGCCGTAGACCGCCCGCAGCGGGTTGTCCGCGTCGTCGGGCCGCTCGGGGGTGGCAAGAACATACGACAACGGCTTGCCCACGTAGTTGGCGTAGGTGGCCCCATACCGGCGGACGTCCACCAGAAACCCCGATGCGGAAAACTTGCGCCGCAACGCCATTGACCCCTGGCATGCCACGGCCACCGCCCAGCCGACCAGCACCGCGTTCGAATGAAACAGCGGCATCGACACATAGCAGACGTCGTCGCGGCCAAGGTCGAAGCGCTGTGTCATCGTCACGCCGGCGATCGCGACCTTGCCATGACTGCACTTCACCGCCTTCGGCTCACCGCTGGTACCCGACGTGAAGATCAGCATGAACAGGTCCGCGGGCGATGCGGACTGAAAACGCGGCTCGGCATCCCCGAGAACGGAGAGGCGCGCGGCCAACAAGTCGGACCACTCGGCGGAATCGACGTTCACATGCTCGATATCGCCCAGTGGCGCAGCGGAATTCGAATCGGCCAGCACGAGTTGGCAGTCGGCGTGGGCGATGTCGCGGGCCAGCGCTTCGCCGCGCCGCACCGGGTTGAGACCCACCGGCACGATCCCCGACATCCCCGCCGCCACCAGCATCGCCGAGAATAACGGGGTGTTCTCCAGCAGCACGCCGACGTGCGGCGGCCTTGTCGGGTCGAGGCGTTCGCGCAGCGTCGCCGCAATCGCGACGGCTTGCCCGACGTGATCGCGCCAGCTTACAAACGAGTCTTCGAAATACACGCCCCTGTCGTCGATCTCAGCCAGCGGCACCAGCAGCTTGCTGACGGTCGGATCGGGCGGAATCACGTTCACTAAGCGCGATTAAGCGGGTGTTTCCGCCAGCTCGCGGCCGATCCGACGCAGCTGTCCGGTGGCACCGTGCAGCGCGAACTCGATTTCCTTGGCGGCCAGGAAGTATCGGTGCACCGGGTGATCGGTGTCGACGCCGACGCCACCGTGCACGTGGACGATGGTGTGCGCCACGCGGTGCCCCGCGTCGGCCGCCCAGAACGCCGCACTGGCCACGTCGATCTCGGCCGGTACGTCCTCGGACACGCGCCAGGCCGCCTGGGTAAGTGTGAGCCGCAAGGCCTTGACGTCGATGTAGCCGTCGGCCAGCCGCTGCGCGACCGCCTGGAAGCTGCCGATCGGGCGGTCGAACTGCTCGCGGGTGCGCGCGTAATCGGCGGTCAGCTGCAGGCCCCGCTCGAGCACACCGAGCTGAAACGCGCTGCGGCCCAAGCTCGCCAGTGCGTCGAGCCAGGCGGCTACGATTCCGTCGGCGCCGTCGCCGATCCGGCGCGCCGCGTCGACGGCAACGCCGTCCAGGGCAAGGTGACCGACACTGCCCAGGCCGGTGGTCTGCAGCGCCGTCACCGTGACGCCGGGGGCGTCGGCCGCGACCAGGAAAACGGTTGCGCCCGAATCGGTTTCGGCTGGTACCAGGAAGGCGTCGGCGACGGGGCCGAATCCGACCTGGGTGCGGGTCCCGGTGAGCCGGTAGCCGTCGCCGGCGCTGACCGCCTGCACCGGCCCCTCGCCCATTTCCCCGTCGAGCGCCACCGTGAGTATCTTCTCGCCGCGGACCGCCGGCACGCCCCACTCCTGTTGCAGCTCTTCGGAGCCGAACCGGGCCAGCGCACCGGCGGCCAGCATCACGGAATCCAGGTACGGCACCGCGGCCAGTTGGTGGCCCAGCGCGACCAAGATGGCCACTTGCTCGAGGACGCCGAATCCGTCGCCGCCCAGCGCCGCCGGCGCCGCGCTGGTCAAGATGTCCGCCTCGATGAGCTTGCCCCACAGCTCGCGGTCGAATCTTTGCTCGAGCCCGTCCAGCTCACGCTGGTGTTGCGGTGTGCACACCGCGTCCACGATCGTGTCGACCAAACCACCGAGGTCGTGCGCGGCTTCGGTTGTCGTGAAGTCCATGAATTCTCGTCCTTAGATAAAAAGAAACTCAGCGGTTGGCCCGGGGCAGCCCCAACGCGACCATCCCGATGATGTCGCGCTGCACCTCGTTGGTGCCGCCGCCGAAGGTCAGGATCAGGCAGGCCCGGTGCATGCGCTCGACCCGGCCGCGCAGCAGCGCGCCCGGCGAGTCCTGCCGCACCGTCGCCGCGGTGCCCAGCACCTCCATCAACAGGCGGTAGGCCTCCGTGGCCAGCTCGGTGCCGAACACCTTGGCCGCCGACGCATCCGCCGGCCCCAAAGACTCGCTCGCCGAAGACGCCAGCTCCCAGTTGATCAGCTTGAGGACCTCGGCCTTGGCGTGCACCCGGGCCAGGTTGAGCTGCACCCACTCCGAGTCGATGAGCCGGGCCCCGCCGTCGTCCTTGGTGTTCTGCGCCCACTCCCGGACCTCGCGCAGGCACATGAAGATCGGGGCCGGCGACACCAGCGCGACGCGCTCGTGGTTGAGCTGGTTGGTCACCAGCTTCCAGCCGCCGTTCTCTTCGCCGACCCGATTGCTCACGGGCACCCGCACATCGGAGTAATAGGTAGCGCTGGTGTCGGGTCCGGCCATGGTGTGCACCGGTGTCCAGGAAAAACCCTCCGCGGTCGTCGGCACGATCAGCACAGAGATGCCGCGGTGCTTCTTGGCCTCGGGGTTGGTGCGCACCGCCAGCCAGACGTAGTCGGCGTACTGGATCAGGCTGGTCCACATCTTCTGGCCGTTGACGACGTAGTCGTCGCCGTCCCGGACGGCGCTGGTGCGCAGGTTGGCCAGGTCGGTGCCCGCACCGGGCTCGGAGTAGCCGATGGAGAAGTGCAGGTCGCCGGCCGCGATCTTCGGCAGGAAGAACTTCTTCTGTTCGTCGGTGCCGTAGGCCATGATCGTCGGCGCCACGCTGTTGATCGTCAGGAACGGCACCGGTGCACCGGCGATGGCGGCCTCGTCGGTGAAGATCAGCGAGTCCATCGGGGAGCGGTTCTGGCCGCCGTACTCCTCGGGCCAGTTCAGGGTGAGCCAGCCGTCTTTGCCCATCTGGGCGACGGTTTCGCGGTAGACGTTGCCGACGCCGATCTCGCCCTGCGTCGAGCTCAACGCCTCGCGGCGCTCCGGCGTCATGAGCGTGGCGAAGTACGACCGCAGCTCGCGACGCAACTCCTCCTGCTCAGGGGTGTAACTGATGCGCATTCCAAGCCGTCCTCGAAATCAAAGTCTGACGCAGCTCGACCAACGGCTACCCGTTCGCCTCCCCGGTTGTAACACGTTCTAGTCTGGGAATCCAGCGACTGTTTCCCCTGACGCACCGGGGCCCTATGGTGGACCTACGTACCGACGGGGGTGTGGCTTAGGTTGACGGACGGGTTCAAGGAGGCTGCCGTGCGGGTGATCGTGGATCGTGACCGGTGCGAAGGTAACGCGGTGTGCTTGGGAATCGCGCCCGACATCTTCGACCTGGACGACGAGGATTACGCCGTCGTGAAGACCGATCCGATTCCCCCCGACCGGGAGCAGTTGGCCGAGCAGGCGATCGCCGAGTGCCCGCGCGCCGCGCTGCTGCGCCAAGACTAGAGGTATTCATAAATTGACTAGCAGCACAAACGCGACGGATCTGTCCGGAAGGGTCGCGGTGGTCACCGGCGCGGCCGCGGGGCTGGGACGCGCCGAGGCGCTCGGCCTGGCCAGGCTCGGCGCCACCGTCGTGGTCAATGACATCGAGGCGGCGCTGGACGCCTCCGACGTCATCGACGAGATCAGCACGGCTTGTTCGGAGGCCGGATCCAAGGCGGTCGCCGTCGCCGGCGACATCAGCCAACGCGCAACCGCCGACGAGCTGGTGGCCCGTGCCGACGGGCTGGGCGGCCTGGACATCGTCGTGAACAACGCCGGGATCACTCGCGACCGGATGCTGTTCAACATGTCGGACGAGGAATGGGATCTCGTCATCGCGGTTCACCTGCGCGGTCATTTCTTGCTCACCCGCAACGCGGCCACCTATTGGCGCAGTAGAGCCAAGGATTCGGGGGGGAAGACGTTCGGCCGCCTCGTCAACACCTCGTCGGAGGCGGGCCTGGTGGGCCCGGTCGGGCAGGCCAACTACGGCGCGGCCAAGGCGGGAATCATCGCACTGACCCTGTCGGCCGCGCGGGCGCTGGGCCGGTACGGGGTGTGCGCCAACGCGATCTGCCCGCGGGCCCGCACTGCGATGACGGCCGAGGTGTTCGGTGCGGCACCGGAGACGGAACCAGGGCAGATCGACCCGCTTTCGCCGGAGCACGTGGTGAACCTGGTTACGTTCTTGTCGTCGCCGGCCGCCGCAGAAGTCAACGGTCAGGTGTTCATTGTTTACGGCCCGCAGGTGACGCTGGTCTCGGCGCCGACGGCGGAGCATAAATTCAGCGCCGACGGGCCGGCGTGGGAGCCCGCGCAACTGAGCGATACGTTGCAGGAATACTTTGCTGGACGTGATCCGGAGCGGAACTTTTCGGCGGTCGGCCTGATGGAGTAATAACCTTGTAAAACTATTTTGTGGGGGGGATTCGGCGAATAGAACATGTGTCGGATTGATAACGACATAACTGTCCTGACCTGGACAAATTAACGTTTCTCACAAACAAATGATGTTCTCTGACATTCATTGACACTCTGAACTTCTTCTGAGTTAATATCATCCGGCTCACACCGAGCCGCATGCGACCGAAGACAAAGCAAAGGCGACAGACAGGCTTCGCCGCGGGCAGCGAAGGGGTGGCAAGTTGATCCAACAGCTTGCGGTTCCCGCCCGTGCCGTCGGCGGGTTCTTCGAAATGATGATCGACACGGGCCGGGAGGCATTCCGCCGGCCCTTCCAATTTCGCGAGTTCCTGGATCAGACCTGGATGATCGCCCGCGTGTCGCTGGTCCCCACGTTGCTGGTATCCATCCCGTTCACGGTCCTCGTGGCGTTCACCCTCAACATCCTGCTGCGCGAGATCGGCGCCGCCGACTTGTCCGGCGCCGGAACGGCCTTCGGCACCATCACCCAGCTGGGCCCCGTGGTGACCGTGCTCGTCGTGGCCGGCGCGGGCGCCACCGCCATCTGCGCCGACCTGGGGGCGCGCACCATCAGGGAAGAAATCGACGCCATGCGGGTGCTCGGCATCGACCCCGTCCACCGGCTGGTCGTGCCGAGGGTTCTGGCGTCCACGGTGGTCGCGCTGCTGCTCAACGGATTGGTCTGCGCCATCGGCCTTTCCGGTGGCTACGCGTTCTCGGTCTTCCTCCAGGGCGTCAACCCGGGTGCCTTCATCAACGGGCTGACCGTGCTCACCGGGCTGCGCGAGTTGGTTCTCGCCGAAGTCAAAGCGCTGCTGTTCGGCGTGATGGCCGGGCTGGTCGGGTGTTACCGCGGACTGACCGTCAAGGGCGGGCCCAAGGGCGTCGGCAATGCGGTCAACGAAACCGTCGTCTATGCGTTCATTTGCCTGTTCGTCATCAATGTGGTCATGACGGCCATCGGCGTGCGGATCACGGCCAAGTGATGAGGCGGGTGAACGAGCGATGAGCTACGACATCACCTACCGGCTGCGCAGTGCGGTGTCGAGGGTGCTGCAGAGGCCGGTTGACGAATTCGGCGAGCAGGCGTTGTTCTACGGCCAAACCATGCGGTACGTCCCCAACGCGCTCACCCGCTACCGCAAGGAGACGATCCGCAACGTCGCCGAGATGACAATGGGCGCAGGCGCGCTCGTCATGATCGGCGGCACGGTCGGCGTCGCGGCCTTTCTGACACTTGCCTCCGGTGGCGTCATCGCGGTGCAGGGTTATGCGTCGCTGGGCAACATCGGCATCGAGGCGCTGACCGGCTTCCTGTCGGCGTTCCTCAACGTCCGCGTCGTCGCGCCGGTGATTGCGGGTATCGCGTTGGCGGCCACCATCGGCGCCGGCGCCACCGCCCAACTGGGTGCGATGCGGGTGTCCGAGGAAATCGACGCCATCGAATGCATGGCGGTGCAGTCCGTGTCCTACCTCGTGTCGACCCGGCTGATCGCCGGCCTGATCGCGATCATTCCGCTGTATTCGCTGTCGGTGCTCGCCGCGTTCTTCGCGGCGCGCTTCACCACGGTGTACATCAACGGGCAATCCAAAGGGCTCTACGACCACTACTTCAATACCTTCCTCATCCCAACCGACCTGCTCTGGTCGTTCCTGCAGGCGATCATCATGTCCATCGCGGTGATGTTGGTGCATACCTACTACGGCTACAACGCGCGCGGCGGGCCGGTCGGTGTGGGCATCGCGGTCGGGCAGGCCGTGCGGACCTCGCTGATCGTCGTGGTCGTCATTACTTTGTTCATCTCGCTCGCCGTTTACGGCGCGTCCGGTAACTTCAACCTCTCCGGATAAGGGGACCGCTTAGGAAGACATGTCAGAAGGCGAATCGAAACGCAGCACAGTCCGGCTGGCAGCAGCGCTGCTGGCCGGCTTGATCGTCGCGTTCTGCGTCGTGACTTACCTTTCCTACACAGCGGCTTTCACCTCGACCGACACCGTCACCGTCTCGGCGCCAAGGGCCGGACTGGTGATGGACAAGGGCGCCAAGGTCAAGTACCGCGGCATCCAGATCGGCAAGGTCACCGACATCGGCTACAGCGGAGACCAGGCGCGGCTGACGCTGGCCATCACCAGCGACGACATGCACTTCATCCCCTCAAACGCGACGGTGCATATCGCGGGCAACACCATCTTCGGCGCCAAGTCGGTGGAATTCATTGCTCCCCAGACGCCGTCGGCGACGTCGCTGCGCCCGGATGCGCACGTCGAGGCCTCGGCGGTGGCGCTGGAGGTCAACACCTTGTTCCAGTCGCTGATCGACCTGCTGCACAAGGTCGACCCCGTCGAGCTGAACGGCACGCTGAGCGCGCTGTCCGAAGGCCTGCGTGGCCATGGCGACGACTTCGGCTCGTTGTTGTCGGGCCTGAACACGCTGGCGCGACAGGCGAATCCGAAACTGCCCGCGCTGCAGGAGGACTTCCGCAAGACGGGGGTCGTCGCAGGCGTCTACGCCGACGCCGCCCCGGATCTCACCACCGTCGTCGACAATCTGCCGACGATCAACAGGACGATCGTCGATCAGCAGAAGAACCTCAACGACACGCTGCTGGCGACGATCGGGCTGGCCAACAACGCCTACGAGACGTTGGAGCCGGCCGAGCAGAACTTCATCGACGCCATCAACAGGCTGCGGGCCCCGATCAAGGTGGCCCACGACTATTCGCCGGAATTCGGCTGCCTGTTCGCCGGAATCGACCGCGGCATCAAGGAATTCGCCCCGCTGATCGGCGTCCGCAAGGCGGGCCTGTTCACGTCGTCGAGCTTCGTGTTGGGCGCGCCGTCGTACACGTATCCGGAGTCGCTGCCGATCGTCAACGCCTCCGGAGGCCCGAACTGTCGCGGATTGCCCGACATCCCGACCAAGCAGACCGGCGGGTCGTTCTATCGCGCGCCGTTCCTGGTCACCGACAACGCAAACATCCCGTACGAGCCGTTCACCGAACTGCAGTTCGACGCGCCCTCAACGCTGCAGTTCCTGTTCCACGGCGCCTTCGCGGAACGGGACGACTTCTGATGGCGGGCCCGGGGATTCCGTCGCACCGGTCGATGGTGATCAAGGTCAGCATCTTCACGGTGGTCATGCTGTTGGTGGCCGCGAGCCTGGTGGTGGTCTTCGGCGACTTCCGGTTCGGGCCCGAGAGCACCTACCACGCGACCTTCACCGATGTGTCGCGGTTGAAGGCCGGCCAGAAGGTTCGCATCGCCGGAGTGCCCGTCGGTGCGGTGTCCGGCATAAAGCTCAACCCGGACAACACCATCGACGTGAAGTTCGGGGTCGACCGGCGCTACACCCTGTACTCGTCCACGCGCGCGGTGATCCGGTACGAAAACCTGGTCGGTGACCGCTTTTTGGAGATCACGTCGGGCCCGGGGGAGCTGCGCAAGCTGCCGCCCGGTGGGACGATCAACGCCCAGCACACCCAGCCGGCGCTGGATCTCGACGCGCTGCTGGGTGGCCTGCGGCCGGTGACCAAGGGCCTGGACGCCGACAAGGTCAACACGATCAGCAGCGCGGTCATCCAGTTGTTGCAGGGGCAGGGTGGGGCGTTGGCGAACGTGCTTTCCGACACCAGCGCTTTCTCGTCGGCGCTGGGCCAACGCGACCAGCTCATCGGTGACGTGATCAACAACCTCAACGCGGTCCTGGGGACCCTCGATCAGAAGAGCGCGCAATTCTCGGCCAGCGTCGACCAGCTGCAACAATTGATCAGCGGACTGGCCAAGAACAGGGACTCGATCGCGGGGGCCATCCCGCCGCTGGCGTCGACGACGACGGATTTGACCGAGCTGCTAAAGAATTCGCGCCGCCCGCTGCAGGGCATCCTGGAAAACACCCGGCCGCTCGCCACCGAGCTGGACAACCGCAAGGCCGAGGTGAACAACGACGTCGAGCAGCTGGGCGAGGATTACCTGCGCCTGTCCGCACTCGGCGCCTACGGCTCGTTCTTCAACATCTATTTCTGCTCCGTGACGATCAAGATCAACGGGCCGGCCGGCAGCGACATCCTGCTGCCGCTGGGTGGCCAGGTGGATCCCAGCAAGGGGAGGTGCGCTTTTGTCATCCCTGAAGGGGTGGGGTTCTGTCAAGACGTTGGCGACCTGGGATTGTGCTGGCTTTCGGCCTCCGTGTAGGCGGCATCGGGTAAGGGCCGGGGTCAAGACGGAGCGCCCGCAGCGTAGCGAGGACGAACGGTCTTGACCCCGGACCGGGCCGATGCATGCTTTCGACGGACGTCGGGAAGATCAGCCGGGCGGATGTGTGGTTGTGGGCCTTCTCCAAACCGTGATGGTGCAGATACTTTGGGGCAGGGCCGGACTGTTCCGGCTGCCGGTCATCCCTTCGCCCAGCTGTGGTGGGCATGGAGCGGTGCGGTAGCAACACGTGGGGTCAATCAAGCGGGCGACCACGCCGTTGGGGGGTCAGACAAAAAAGCGGCCGCGCACGGGTTGCGTCCGGAGTGCTCACGCTGCGCTGGCACGGTCGAGCGCGCGGATGTGGCCGTCGCGCAGCCCGTAGTAGACCAGCGTGAGTAGTTTGCGTGCCGCGGCAACCTTGGCGATGTTTTTGCCGCGGCGAGCTTCGATGCGGTCTTTGTCGGCCGCGATCTTGGCCGTCGTCGGGTGGCGCTGCACCGCCTCGATCGCTGCCCAACGAACCAGTTTGGAGCCCTGTTTGGTGATATGCCCGCGGTGTACGACGGTGTCGGATTCGCGGTGGCGCGGGGTCAGTCCGGCCCAAGAGCACAGTTGGGCTGGACCGGTGAAGCGGCCGGCGTCACCAATCTCGGCGACAAAAACCGCCGCCAGCGTCACTCCGATACCGGGTACCTGCTGGATGGCTTGATAGCCGCGGTCAGCGTCGAGCCGTTTGGCGATCAACGCGGCGAAACGTGCCTCGTGGCCATCGAGGGTATCGATCAGTTCCAGCAGTGAGCGGACCCGTTCGGCGTAGGCGGTGGCTAGCGGCACCTTCGCGAGTCGCTTGCGCCCACCGACTCCGAACAGGTCCGATACCGCAATCAACACCCCGGCTTTGGCCAGTACGGCATGGACCTGGGCTTTGAGCCCGGATCGGATCGCGACCAGCTTGGCCCGATAGCGCACCAACTCCCGCAGCTCGCGTGTCGCCGGTGGTGCGATCCAGGCCTCGGGCAGTCGACCCATCCGCAGCAGATCAGCCAGATCGCCGGCGTCGCGCACGTCGTTTTTCACCCTTCTGTACCGAAACCCTTTGACTCCCAATGGGTGCGCCAGATGTACCTGCGCTCCGTGGGCTTGCAGCACATCGACCGCCCAGTACCATCCATACGTTGCTTCGAGCACCACCTCCGGGTCGGAGCCGGCGTCCTCGAGCTGCAGTCCCAACGCGACCGGGTCGTTGACGATCCGTACCGCTGAGAGCTGCTCACCGGACTCCGATTGGCGCACGATCACCGACCGCTGCCGATGCAGATCGATCCCGACGAACTGCTTGCCGTCATACTCGTTCATAGGGGCCTCCCATGATTCGTGGAAAGTGAACACCCCCAGCATCCGCCGGGAACGTCACGAGGAGCGGAGGCCCCGCCCCTTCATCGCATCAAGTAGTTCGAAGCGCGAGCGAGACCCACTGCGCACCGGCATCTTCGGCGTGGTGCTGGTGGTCTGTGTCGTGCTCATCGCATTCGGGTATGCGAACCTGCCATTCTGGCCGCAGGGAAAGACGTACGACGCCTACTTCACCGACGCCGGCGGTATCTCACCGGGCAACGTCGTCTACGTGTCGGGCTTCAAGGACGGCAAGGTGACCTCCGTCGGACTGGCCGGGGACAGCGCCAAGGTGACCTTCAGCGTGGACCGCCACGTCGCCGTCGGCGACCAGTCGCTGGCCGCGATCCGCACCGACACCATCCTCGGCGAGCGCTCGATTTCGGTCACCCCGGCCGGCGGCGGCAAGGCGACCACGATTCCGCTGAGCCGGACGACCACCCCGTACACGCTGGCCGGCGCGCTCGAGGACCTTGGTCAAAACGCGAACAACCTGAACAAGCCGCGGCTCGAGCAGGCGTTGAACGTTCTCACGGATACGCTGCACGACGCCACCCCGGAGCTGCGCGGCGCGCTGGACGGAGTGACGTCGCTGTCGCGCACCCTGAACCGCCGTGACGAGGCCCTGCAAAGCCTGCTGGCGCGCGCGAAGTCGGTGACGGCGGTGTTGTCCCAGCGCGCCGACCAGGTCAACAAGCTGGTCGACGACGGCAACGAGTTGTTCGCCGCCCTGGACGAGCGGCGCGACGCGCTCGCCGAGCTGATCTCGGGCATCAGCGGCCTCTCGACGCAGGTTTCGGGCTTCGTCGCCGACAACCGCAAGGAGTTCGGGCCGGCCCTCAGCAAGCTCAACCTGGTGCTGGACAACCTCAACGAGCGCCGCGACTACATCACCGAGGCCCTCAAGCGGCTGCCCACCTACGCGACCGAGCTGGGCGAGGTGGTCGGGTCCGGGCCCGGATTCAACGTCAACGTGTTCAGCGTGCTACCGGCACCGCTGGTCGCGGCGATGTTCGACTTCTTCTACCAACCCGGCAAGCTGCCGGCCAGCCTCGCCGACTACCTGCGCGGGTTCATTCAGGAGCGCTGGGTGATCAGGCCGAAGTCGCCATGATGCTGGAGTTGTCATGCTGAAGCGGATCGCGGCCAGCCGGCCGCTGCGCTACGCGACGATCGTCGCGCTGGTCGTGGTGCTGGTGGGTGGCGTGTATGTGCTTTCCTCGCAAGGCAATAACCGAACCATCGTCGGCTACTTCGCCTCGGCCGTCGGGATCTATCCCGGCGATCAGGTCCGCATCCTCGGGGTGCCGGTCGGATCGATCGACACCATCCAACCGCGCCCCTCCGACGTCAAGATCACCATGTCGGTGTCCAAGGACGTGAAGATCCCCAAGGACGCGCGGGCCGTCATCATCTCGCCGAACCTGGTGTCGGCCCGGTTCATTCAGCTCACCCCGGCATACACCGGGGGAGCGGTCCTGCCCGACGGCGGAAGCATCGACCTGGCCCGGACCGCGGTCCCGGTGGAGTGGGACGAGGTCAAGGAGGCACTCACTCAACTCGCCGTCCAGCTGGGTCCGACGACCGGATCGATGCAGGGGCCGCTGGGCGCGGCGATCAACCAGGCCGCCGACACGCTCGACGGCAAGGGACAATCGTTCCACAATGCCTTGCTCGAGCTGTCGCAAGTCGCTGGGCGGCTGGGGGATTCGCGCAGCGACATCTTCGGCACGGTCAAGAACCTGCAGGTACTGGTCAACGCGCTCTCGGCGAGCAACGAGCAGATCGTGCAATTCGCCGGAAACGTCGCATCGGTGTCCCAGGTGCTGGCCGACAGGTCGCGCCATCTGGACAACACGCTGGGCACGCTCAACACGGCGCTCTCGGATATCCGGGGGTTCCTGCATGAGAACAATTCGACGCTGATCGATACGGTCAACAAGCTCAACGACTTTGCTCAGACGCTGAGCGACCAGAGCGACAACATCGAGCAGGTGCTGCACGTCGCGGGTCCCGGTATCGCCAACTTCTACAACATCTACGACCCAGCGCAGGGCACGCTGAACGGCCTGCTGTCGATTCCCGAATTCGCCAATCCCGTGCAATTCATCTGCGGCGGCTCCTTCGAGACCGCCGGCGGCCCGAGAGCGCCCGACTACTTCAAACGCGCCGAGATCTGCCGTGAGCGCCTGGGCCCGGTGCTGCGCCGGCTGGCCGTGAACTACCCGCCGGTCATGTTCCACCCGCTCAACATGATCACCGCGTACAAGGGCCAGGTCATCTACGACACCCCGGAGACCCAGGCCAAGGCGGCCACCCCGATTCCGCAGCTGACCTGGATCCCGGCCAAGGGTGCGCAAACCCCGCCCGCCGCGCAAAACCCGGCGGATCTGCAGGCGCTGCTGGTCCCGACGGCGCCGCAGACCGGCCCGCCGCCCGGCCCGCCAGCAGGCCCCCCACCGCCCGCGGGCTATGGTCCGCTGCCGGGACCCCCGCCGAACGCGGCGCCCGGCGCGCCGCCGCCGGCCGAGCAGGGGGGCGGCGGATGAACCGAATCTGGTTGCGCGGCACTGCATTGGCCGCGGGTGGTGCGCTGCTCGCCGGCTGTCAATTCAACGGGCTCAACTCGCTGGCGATGCCCGGCACCGCCGGTCATGGCAGCGGCGCATACTCGATCACCGTCGAAATGCCCGACGTGGCGACGCTGCCGCAAAACTCGCCGGTGATGGTCGACGACGTCACCGTCGGCAGCGTGGCCGGCATCTCCGCCGAGCAGCGTGCCGATGGATCCTTTTATGCCGCAGTGAAATTGGCGTTGGACAAGAATGTGGTGTTGCCGGCCAACTCGACCGCGAAGGTCGCCCAGACGTCGTTGTTGGGATCGATGCACATCGACCTGGCTCGCCCGAAGGACAAGCCGGCGACCGGCAGGCTGAAGGACGGGTCGACGATCCCCGAGGCCAACACGGGCCGCTATCCCACCACCGAAGAGGTGCTTTCGGCCCTCGGCGTGGTGGTCAACAAGGGCAATCTCGGTGCGCTGGAAGAGATCACCGACGAGACCTACCAGGCGTTCGCCGGCCGCCAAGACCAGTTCGTCGACCTGGTCCCCCGACTGGCGGAATTGACGGCAGGGCTCAACCGTCAGGTCAACGACATCATCGATGCTGTCGACGGGCTTAACAGATTCTCGGCGATCCCGGCGCGCGACAAGGACAATCTGGGCCGGGCGCTGGACACGCTGCCGCAGGCGATTCGAGTGCTCAACAAGAACCGGCAGCACATCGTCGATGCGTTCGCCGCGCTGAAGAAGCTCGCGATGGTCACCTCCAATGTGCTGGCAAAGACCAAGGTCGACTTCGCCGAAGACCTCAAGGGCCTGTATTCGGTTGCCAAGGCGCTCAACGACAACCGGCGGAACTTCGTCACCTCGCTGCAGTTGCTGCTGACGTTCCCTTTCCCGAACTTCGGCATCAAGCAGGCGGTGCGTGGCGACTACCTCAACGTGTTCACCACGTTCGACCTGACCCTGCGGCGGATCGGTGAGACGTTCTTCACCACGGCGTACTTCGACCCGAACATGGCTCACATGAACGAGATCCTCAACCCGCCCGATTTCTTGACCGGCGAATTGGCCAACCTGTCCGGACAGGCGGCCGATCCGTTCAAGATTCCGCCCGGCACGGCTTCAGGTTCTGAGGGGCAATAGGGGCACGCAGATGATCGACAGGCTGACCAAGATCCAGCTCGCCATATTCGCGGTGATCACCGTGGTGACGCTGACTGTGATGGCGATCTTCTACCTGCGGCTGCCCGCCACGTTCGGCCTCGGGACCTACGCCGTGAGCGCCGACTTCGTCGCCGGGGGCGGCCTGTACAAGAGCGCCAACGTCACGTACCGGGGTGTCGCGGTCGGCCGGGTCGAATCCGTGGGTCTGAACCCCAGCGGGGTGACCGCCGAAATGCGGCTCAACAGCGGCACGCCGATCCCGTCGAACGTCACCGCCACCGTGAAGAGCGTGTCGGCCATCGGTGAGCAATACATCGACCTGGTGCCCCCGAACAATCCGGCATCGTCGAAGCTGCACAACGGGTCTCGGATCGAGCGAGCCAACACCCGGATAGGCCAGGACATCGCCGAGCTGTTGAAGCGGGCGGAGGCGCTGGTCAACAGCCTCGGCGACACCCGGCTGCGCGAGCTGCTGCACGAAACCTTCGTCGCGGCCAACGGTTCCGGTCCCGAGCTGGCACGGCTGATCGAGTCCGCCCGGTTGCTGGTGGACGAGGCCAACGCCAACTACCCGCAGGTCTCGCAGTTGATCGATCAGGCCGGCCCGTTCCTGCAGGCCCAGATTCGCGCCGGCGCGGACATCAAGTCGCTGTCCGACGGGCTGGCGCGGTTCACCTCCGAGGTCCGCCAGGCCGACCCCGAGCTGCGCTCGACGCTGGCCAACGCCCCGAGCGCGATCGACGAGGCCAGCACCGCCTTCTCCGGTATCCGTCCCTCGTTCCCTGCCCTGGCGGCCAGCCTGGCCAACCTGGGCCGGGTCGGCGTCATCTACCACAAGTCGATCGAGCAGCTGCTGGTGGTCTTGCCGGCCCTGTTCGCCGCGATCACGACGGGCGCGGGCGGCGCCCCGCAAGACGAAGGCGCCAAGCTGGACTTCAAGCTCGACCTCAACGACCCGCCGCCGTGCGCCGTCGGCTTTTTGCCCCCACCGCTGATGCCCACGCCGGCCGACGAGACGCTGCGTGAGCTCCCGCGGGACATGTATTGCAAGGTCGCCCAGAACGATCCCAGCACCGTGCGCGGCGCCCGCAACTATCCGTGCCAGGAGTACCCCGGCAAACGGGCGCCGACGATTCAGCTGTGCCGCGACCCGAAGGGCTACATGCCGGTTGGCCGCAACCCGTGGCGCGGACCGCCGGTCCCCTACGACACACCCGTGACGAACGGGCTGAACGTCTTGCCGCCCAACAAGTTTCCGTATATTCCGCCGGGCGCCGAACCGGACCCGGGTACGCCGATCGTCGGGCCGCCCCCTCCCGGTGTGGTGCCCGGGCCCGGGCCGATGCCGAACCATCAGCCGGCGCCGGTTCCGCCGCCCCCCAACGACAACGGTCCACCGCCGCCGTTCACGTCGTGGCAGCCGCCCGGGGTGCCGCCGGTGCCGCCGATACTTCCCTATCCGAAGTGGCTCCCACCCCCGCCGCCGCCGGAGGGGATCAATCCCCCGCCGTCGGGCCCGGGACCGGAGAAGCCGTGGGGGCCGCCGCCCGGCCCGCAGCCGCAGGCCAGTGGCCCGGCCTACACCACCTACGACCAACGCACCGGAGCCTTCGTGGACCCGGCGGGCGGCACCGGTATTTTCGCGCCCGGCGCGGGCGCGTCGAGCGCCGAGAATTGGGTGGACCTCATGCTTGATCCAAGGCCTCTCTAAAGGATCCGGTAGTGACAGAAACGACACAACGCGTTCGTCGGCGCGCGTCGCGCGCGGCGGGCCCGGCGAAAGGTCAATCGACCGGCCAATCGACCGGCCAGCCGACCGGCCAGTCGACCGAGGACTCCACCGTCCGCGTCGACGTGCCGGCCAAGCCGAAGCCGCCGGCGAAACCGATCAACGCCCTCAAACCGGTCAAGCCGCCGCCACGGCGACAGCCCCACCGCGCGCTGGTCGGTTGGATCTCGTTCGCCGCCGCGCTGTTGGCGATCGGCGGATTGGCGGGCGGCCTGGCCTTCCTCCTCGTCCAGCAACGGCACGCCGAGGCCGAACAAGCGCGCGATCAGCGCTTCGTCGACACCGCCACGCAGACGGTGGTCAACATGTTCAGCTACAAGCCGGACAACATCGACGAGAGCGTCAACCGGTTCTACAACGGCACCAGCGGCCCGCTGCGCGGCATGCTGGGCGCCAACAACAACATCGAGAACCTCAAGGGCCTGTTCCGCTCCACCAACGCGACGTCCGAAGCCGTCGTCAACGGTGCTGCCCTGGAGGGCATCGACACGGTCACCGACAACGCGTCGGTGCTGGTGTCGGTGCGGGTGACCGTCGCCGACATCGACGGAACCAACAAGCCGTCCCAGCCCTACCGCCTGCGCGTCATCGTGCACGAGGACGACCAGGGGCGGATGACCGGCTACGACCTGAAGTATCCCGACGGGGGCAACTGATGCCGCTGATGCCGCCGCTGCCGCTGATGTCCCGGCCCCGGTTTCGGCGGTGGCTGATCGCCGCCGCGGCCTACCTGGGTGTCGCGGCCTTCGTCGGGTTGGCCGCTGCGTGCGGCTGGGCCTACTGGGACCGTGTGCAGACCCGCGGCGAGTCGGCGGCGCGGGCGGTGCTGCCCCAGTTGGCCGCCAAGGAGATACCCCAGGTTTTCGCCTACGACTACCAGACGGTCGAACGCAGCCTCTCAGCCGCTTATCCGTTGCTGATGCCCGACTATCGCCACGAGTTCCAGAAGAGCGCCAACGCGCAGATCATCCCGGAGGCCAAGAAGCGCGAGGTGGTGGTCCAGGCCAATGTCGTTGGCGTCGGGGTCATGTCGGCCAAGCGGGATTCGGCCTCGGTGATGGTTTACATGAACCGCACGGTGACCGACAAGTCGCGGCAGCCGCTCTACGACGGGAGCCGGTTGCGGGTGGATTTCAAGAAAATCGGTAAGCAGTGGTTGATCGCCTACATCACCCCGATCTAACCCCGCCGCTCTGCCGGCCTCAGTAGCACATCGCAATCCCGTTGCAGTACAACGGATAACGCTGCACGGGACTGGGCGGCGGCCCGGCCAGCTGCAGCGAGAACGGTTGCTTCTTCATGTCCGACGGCATCCCGCAGACTGCACCGTGGAGGATGGTGTGGGTGCCGCTCATGTTCTCGTCGCTGAATGAATAGGTTTCGGTGGTCGGCGCGGTTCCGCCGCCCGGACATGTCACTCCGTCCGCCTTGTCCACCTTGAAGGTCCACAACATGCTGGTGTATCGAGCCCGGCCGCTGAAATTCTGCAGCTTGTCCGCGCGGCTGATCTGCTCAGGCGTCGAGCTCACGATGTTCAGCGCGCAGTTGAACGCAAAAACGATCGGGTCGGAATAGTCGTTCATGTTCCGGGTTCCGGATGGCTGATCGCACAGCGCCGTGATGGTCCAGGTAACCCCGGACACCCCGGCCTCGTTGAGGGTGTAGTTGCCATCGGCCGGCGGCCCGACCGCGCGCGCCGGGTCACCCGATTCCAGCGCGATTCCAAGTGCGACGGCGGAGCAGATGCCCGCGGTGGCGGCCAGCCCGCGACGGAGATTCACGGTGCCCTCCCTTCACGGCCTTTCCCTTCACGCTGGATCGAGTATCACAGCGTTTCGCCGACAGCACCATGGGTTGCGAGCGCGTCAAGGAATGACCGCGCCCAGCGGTCCACGTCGTGGGCGAGCACCTGGCGGCGCAGCGACCGCATCCGGCGCCGGCCCTCCTCGACCGGCTGGTTGAGGGCCGCCTCGATCGCGTCCTTGACCCCTTCCAGGTCATGCGGGTTGACCAGATAGGCCTGCCGGAGTTCCGCTGCGGCGCCGGTGAATTCGCTCAGAACCAGCGCGCCGCCGAGGTCGCTGCGGCAGGCGACGTACTCCTTGGCCACCAGGTTCATCCCGTCGCGCATCGGGGTGACCAGCATGACGTCGCTGGCCACGAAGAATGCGATCAGTTCGTCGCGGGGCACCGGACGATGCAGGTAGTGCACCACCGGATGACCGACTTCGGCGTATTCACCGTTGATGTGGCCGACCTGTCGTTCGATGTCGCTGCGCAAAATCTGGTAGCTCTCGACGCGTTCGCGGCTCGGGGTCGCCAGCTGGACCAGCACGGTGTCGTCCCGTTTCGCGCGACCCTCGGCCAGCAACTCGGAGAAGGCTTTCAGCCGAACGTCGATGCCCTTGGTGTAGTCGAGCCGGTCGACGCCCAGCAGGATCTTGCGGGGGTTGCCCAGCTCGGCCCGGATCTGCCGGGCGCGGCGCCTGACCTCGCGGTCGCGGGCGGCGTGATCGAGCGCGGTGGAGTCGATGGAGATGGGAAAGGCGCCCACCCGCACGGTGCGCGACCCGAACTCGACCTCACCGAGGCGCGAGCGCACGCCGACCGATCCCCGGGAGGTGTTCACGCCGATCAACTGCCGGGACAGGAACAGGAAGTTCTGTGCGCCGCCGGGAAGATGGAATCCCACCAAATCGGCGCCCAGGAGGCCCTCGACGATCTCCGTGCGCCAGGGCAGCTGCATGAACAGCTCCACCGGCGGGAACGGGATGTGCAGGAAGAAACCGATGGTCAGGTCCGGCCTGAGGGTGCGAAGCATCTTGGGCACCAGTTGCAGCTGATAGTCCTGCACCCACACCGTCCCGGCGCGGGCGGCGGCACGCGACGCGGCCTCGGCGAAGCGGAGGTTGACTTCGACGTAGCGCTCCCACCATTCGCGGTTGTAGATCGGCTTGACGATCACGTCGTGATACAGCGGCCAGAGCGTGGCGTTGGAGAACCCCTCGTAGTACTGGGCGATGTCGTCGGCGCTGAGCGGTACCGGAAAAAGTTGCAGGTCCTCCTGGACGATCGGCTCGTAATTGAGGTCCAGCTCATTGTCGTCGTCGGCAACGCCCGGCCAGCCGACCCATGACCCGCGCCTACGCCGCAGCAGTGGTTCCAGGGCTGTGACCAGCCCCCCGGGGCTGCGTTTCCAGGCTGTGGTGCCGTCGGGAAGCCGCTCTAGGTCGACGGGCAGGCGGTTGGCGACCACCACGAAGTCGGAATTCCCGAAGCGCGAGGTCTCCGGGCTCTGGCTTCCCCTGGGAGCCATTTACGCGTCGAGTTTCGTCGGTCCAATACCGAGCATGGACAAGAAGACGCGGCACTCGTCGGCGTCGTCCGCGTACGCGGCGACGACCCGCCTGGCCTGGCGTGCGGTGCTGTCGGCCAGCGGCTCCACATCGCCGATTTCGCCGGGGTCAGATTTTGTAGGCATGGTCTAATTCTAGGCGACGCTCCTGGTCGCCCGCAGGCGTCTTCGTTTGGCGGGCGGCGACCGGGCGCAGCCGGGATCGAGTAGCGCTTCGCCCCTATCGCACCCGGCCGAAACTTGCGCGCCGCCCGGCGTTCATCTCGGCATCCGAATTTGTTCAGTAATTTCGAATTGCCACGCCGGCCGGTCGACCGGCGGCATCAAATTCAAATGAAGATAATATCGACGCAACCGGAGGCCATTCGGCAAGCCGGTGCCGGCGAATCTCCGCGGCGCCTCGTCCGCCGGTACCGAAATGCGGTCGGGGGCAAGGCCACTGCCGCATCGGCGACGGTAACGACGTAAGAATCGCCAGCAAGTCGGTCGCGTTCAACAACAACCCACGCGGGGCTCTTCTGACGTTGTCGTGGGCTCGCTGACCTGAGATTTGGGCGCAACGCCGTGTCCTGCTTACGTTTTGGACTGTCCAAGGTTCAAGACGAAGAAGGGTGTACGGCGTTGCGCATGTCCAGGGTATTCGCGACCGGTCTGGGTGACCAGAACATGGTGATCGAGGACGTGACGATCGAGACCGAGACCACGGGCCGGAAGCGGCCGACGACCAGCGAGGTGCTGGTGTTCTGGGTGCGGCCCAAGGCATCGCAGGCGGGCCGGTGCTCACGGTGTCGAAAGCGGTGCCCGGGCTACGACGCCGGGGGCCGGGACGGGGACGGGACGCGGCGCTGGCGCACCCTGGACGTGGGGACGACGAAGGCGTACCTGCAGGCCGCGGCGCCGCGGGTGACATGCGGCGAGCATGGGGTGGTGGTCGCGCACGTGCCGTGGGCGCGGCCGGGCGCCAAGCACACCTGGCTGTTCGAGGACACCTGCGCGTGGCTGGCCGCGCACACCGCGCTCAGCGTGCTCACGGTGCTGTTGCGCATCGCCTGGCGCACGGTCGCGGCGATCGTGACCAGGGTGGTGGCCGACGGCCGCGACACCAACGACCTGCTCGCGGGACTGTCCCGGATCGGCATCGACGAGATCGCCTACCGCAAGGGCCACCGGTATTTGACGGTGATCGTCGACCACACGACAGGCCGGCTGGTGTGGGCCGGTGAGGGTCGCAACCAGGACACGCTGGGCCGGTTCTTCGACGAGCTGGGGGCCGAGCGGGCGACGCTGCTGACCCACGTCAGCGCCGACGGCGCGGAATGGATCCACGCCCTGGTGCACCAGCGCGCGCCGCAGGCGCTGATCTGCCTGGATGCGTTCCATGTCGTGGCCTGGGCCATGAAGGCACTGGACAAGGTGCGGGTGCGCACCATGACCAACGCTGGGATCACCGATCGGCACGCGATGTGGGCGGTGCGCAAGAACCCGCCCGACCTGACCACCGAGCAGCGCACCAGCCTCGCTGAGATCGCCGACACCAACGCCACCCTGTACCGGGCGTATCTGCTGAAAGAGCAACTACGCGAGGTGTTTCGGGTCAAGGGCAGGCAGGGGCGGCAGCTGTTGGCCGGGTGGCTGTCGTGGGCGTCGCACTCGCGCATCCCCGAGTTCGCCGCGCTCGCCCGCAGCATCCGCCGCTACCGCGACCTGATCTGGAACACGCTCGACCACGGCCTGTCCAACGCCCGATCCGAAGCCACCAACACCCATCTGCGGGCATTGACCAAGCGCGCCTACGGATTCCACAGCCCGAACGCACTGATAGCCATGGCCCTGCTGACTCGAGGCGGCCTCTGCCCAGCACTACCAGGACGGAAATGACCCACGACAACGTCAGTAGATCCCCACGCGGCGTGACAAAAAAGGCATTATCCTAAGCCACGACACCCTCATTTGGGCTTCCCCTTGACGGCTGAGACTCCGGGAGAGGAACAATGGCTCTCACTCCGGCTCATGTCAACAATGTCGCGTTCTCGAGGCCGCGAATCGGGAAGCGTGGCTATAACGAGCAAGAGGTCGACCTTTTCATCGACCTCGTCGAGCAAGAGCTGACCCGACACATCAACGAAGACGCCCAGCTTCGCAACCTCAACGTCGAGCTCCGTAACCGGAACGGCGCGCTGCAGAAGCGGGAGGCCGAGCTTGCCGAGCGGGAAGCCGAGCTCGCCGAGCGGGAAGCCAAGCTCGTCGAACGGGAAGACGTGCTGCGTCGACACGTGCGCAAGCATGAGAGCGAGCTCCGCCAGCAGAAAGCCGAGCTCGCGGAACGGGAGGCCAAGCTGGCCCAGCGGGGACCCCGCTTCGCCAGCAGATAGCCCAGCTCCGCTTCCGGGAAGCCCAGGTCGCCCAGCGGGAAGCCCAGCTCGAGCAGCGCGAAGCCGAGGTTGCCGACCGTGACACCGAGCTCGTCCAGCGGGAAGCCGAGCTCGCCAAGTGGCAAACGCAGCTGCGCCGTCAGCAAGCTGAACTTCGTCAGCGCCCGGATCAACAAGCCGTCGCCTCGTGCGTCGGCGCGCAGGCTGCGACGAACCAGGCGACGGAGCACCACCGCCATGCGCAGCAACTGAGGACGGCGCGGCCGAAGTCCGCCGTGGTCAACGGAACGTCCCGGCTCGACGAGATGCGCGCGGTCGCCTCGGTTGAGGGGCGCCATGACGTGGAGAGAACGGCGATTCGGGCGGTCACCGACACACTCGGAAATACGGTCACCGAGACGGTTCACGAGCGGACACGTAGGACCAAGATCGACCGCGACGATCAGGATGCCCGCCGTTCAGGCGAGTGAACTTGAGCAGCTGAGGGAAGAGAACGCGGAACTCGCCCGCTCGCTGGGACTGCTCAAAGCCGCCGCAGCCCTCCTCGCGGCCGCGTTGGATCGGCCCTGATCCGGCTGTCAGCCGCTGCACCCAACGGAGACCCGCTTACACACTGGCCGTAACGTGTAAACCAAGGCGGATCTGACAACAAACGAGGTGGGCGGAATGACACTCTCCGACCAAGCCGGTGCTCAAGCCGATGCTCAGGGGACCGACGCCGGCGCCGGCGAGCTGGTGGCCTATGAGACCCTCGACGAGGGGCGCATCGCGCGGATCTGGCTCAATCGGCCCGAGGCCCACAACGCGCAGAATCGTGGCCTGCTGGTCCAGCTTGACCAAGCGTTCCTGCGCGCCGAGGCCGACGACACCGTCCGCGTGGTGATTCTGGCAGCGCGCGGCAAGAACTTCTCCGCCGGTCACGACTTGGGCTCCGAGTTGGCTTTGGCCGA
This sequence comes from uncultured Actinomycetota bacterium, assembly GCA_963788075.1. GTDB lineage: Bacteria > Actinomycetota > Actinomycetes > Mycobacteriales > Mycobacteriaceae > Mycobacterium. The sequence continues at coordinate 409,043 of CAWBFI010000001.1, forward strand.
GCGTCAGCCGGGACCGGGACAGCTCCCGAGCTTCCGCATCAACGGCGCCACCCGCGATCCCGTTGCGGAAAAGACCTACCTGCAGGAGTGGCACTACTTCTTCCAAAACACTTGCCGCTGGCGCGATCTGCGCAAGATCACCATCGCCCAGGTGCAGGGCAACGCGATCTCGGCGGGGCTGATGCTGATTTGGGCGTGCGACCTGATCGTGGCGGCCGACAACGCGAAGTTCAGCGATGTGGTCGCCGTGCGCATGGGCATGCCGGGCGTCGAATACTACGCCCACCCTTGGGAATTCGGTCCGCGCAAGGCCAAAGAGTTGCTGCTCACCGGTGATGCGCTGGACGCGGACGAAGCCTACCGGCTTGGCATGGTGTCCAAGGTTTTTCCCGTCGACGAGCTGACGGACAAGACGCTGGAGTTCGCGCGGCGCATCGCCGAGCGGCCCACGATGGCGGCGATGCTGATCAAGGACTCGGTCAACGCCGCCTCCGACGCCATGGGATTCACCGAGGCGCTGCGGCACGCGTTCCACATTCACGAGTTGGGGCACGCGCACTGGGCGGCCCACAACGAGAACAGATACCCGGTCGGCCTGCCGCCCGACGTCGAGGACTGGCGCAACGCCAAGCCGACGAAGCTGGCCCGTCGCGATACGCCCTAGCGCCACGGGCACATCCGTCACACCCGTCACCGCTAGAAGGGGACGCTCTTTGTGCCCGCCTCACTCGGAAATACGACGAATGCCCTGGTGAGCGTCCTGGGCATTGGCGCCGAATTTCCCTCTGCGCACACCGGGGCGCAGCCCCCTGAACGCTCCCACTCGGAAATACGACGAATGCCCTGGTGAGCGTCCTGGGCATTGGCGCCGAATTTCCCTCTGCGCACACCGGGGCGCAGCCCCCTGAACGCTCCGAGCGACAAATCCGGTTGCCGCCCTGGGACGCTGCCAGTTGTCGCTCAGAAGCGGACCAACCGTTGACCACCTCGGCAAGAGGCTCGAGTGGCAGATGTGACAGCTGACCTATGCTGGAGCCCGTTTCAGTCTCGGCGTAAGAGGGGGACTCGGCGTGCAGCTTTCTTTCGACAACCGGACGTACCTCGTCACCGGTGGCGGGAGCGGCATCGGCAAGGGCGTCGCCGCCGGGCTGGTCGCGGCCGGAGCCTCCGTCATGATCGTCGGCCGCAATCCCGACCGGCTTGCCTCCGCCGTCGAAGACATCGAAGCGCTCGAGGCCCACGGCTCGATTCGCTATGAGCCAACAGACATCACCAACGAGGAGGAGACCGCCCGCGCGGTGGACGCCGCGACGGCGTGGCACGGCCGGCTCCACGGCGTGGTGCACTGCGCGGGCGGGTCGGAGACCGTCGGGCCGATCACCCAGATCGACTCGGAGGCGTGGCGGCGGACGGTGGACCTCAACGTCAACGGCACCATGTACGTGCTCAAGCACGCCGCGCGCGAATTGGTGCGCGGTGGCGGCGGTTCGTTCGTGGGTATCTCGTCGATCGCGGCCAGCAACACCCACCGCTGGTTCGGCGCCTACGGGGTCACCAAGTCGGCCGTCGACCACATGATGATGCTGGCCGCCGACGAGCTTGGCCCGTCGTGGGTGCGGGTCAACAGCGTCCGCCCGGGCCTGATCCGCACGGAACTCGTTGCGCCCGTTACGGAATCACCCGAGTTGAGTGCTGACTATCGCCAGTGCACGCCGCTGCCGCGGGCGGGCGAGGTCGAGGACGTCGCCAACCTGGCGATGTTCCTGCTCAGCGATGCGGCCAGCTGGATCACCGGCCAGTGCATCAACGTCGACGGTGGCCACATCTTGCGGCGCGGCCCCGACTTCTCCGCGATGCTCGAACCCGCGTTCGGCGCCGACGCGCTACGCGGGGTGGTCTGAGGCCTCCGGCGCTGACGCCCCGGCGTCTCGGTCGGCGAGCGAAGCGAGCGCCGACCAGTCCAGGTGCCCACCGCCGGTCGCGACCAGCGTCAGGAAGCGGTCGCGCAGCAGGCTGGCCACCGGCAGTGGCACCTGCAGCTGCTCCCCGGCGGACAGCACCAGCCGGACGTCCTTGAGGCCGAGGGTCGCCGCGAAACCGGCCGGCTCGAATTCCCGTCGCGCGATCAGCCCGCCGTAGGTCTGATAGGCCGGCGCGGCGAACAACGTCGACGTCAGGATGTCGACGTACTGCTGCCGGTCGACGCCGGCCTTGGCGACCAGTGCGACCGCCTCGCCGACGGTCTCGATCACCGACGCGATCAGGAAGTTGCCGCTCAGCTTCACCAGGTTGGCCTTCGGGGGGCGCTCGGACACCACGAAGGTCCGCTGGCCGATCGCGTCGAACAGTGACGACAACGGCTGCAGAACCTCCGGCGCGCCCGCCGCGATGACGAAAAGCTTTGCGGCCGAGGCGGCTTCGGGCCTGCCGAACACCGGCGCGGCGGCATACCGCTGACCGGCTTCGGCGTGCCCGGCCGCCAGGCGCTCCGACAGTGCGACGCTGATGGTGCTCGACGAGACGTGGGTGGCGCCCGGCGCCAGCGACGCCACGATGCCGTTCTCGCCGAAGGCGACGCCCTCGACGGCGTCGTCGTCGGACAGCATGGTGAACACGACTTCGCCGGCACTGGCTTCTGCAACGCTGCGCGCCGCGGTCGCGCCCTGCTTCACGAGTGCCTCCGCCTTGCCGGGGGAGCGGTTGTACACGGTGACCCGGTGACCGGCCTTCACCAGGTTCGCGGCCATGCCCCGGCCCATCTTTCCCAGGCCAATGAATCCGATGTCCATGCATCCACGATGCCTTGCGGGTCCGCTCCTTGCGATGATGGGCAGATGCGGCGACTCGAAGGCAAGCGGATCCTGGTGACCGGCGGCGCCTCGGGGATCGGCCGGGCCACCGCGCTGCGGCTGCTGGGTGAGGGCGCCGCGGTGGTGGCCGCCGACATCGCGGCAGACGGTCTGGCGGAGACCCGGGCGCAAGCGGACGAGGCCGCAACCGCGGACCGCCTCGCCACCGTGCCGATGGACGTCGGCGACGAGGATTCGGTGATCGGCGGAGTGCGTCGGGCCGTCGAGACGCTCGGGGGCCTCGATTCGCTGGTCAACGCGGCCGGCATGTTGCGCGCCGCCCACACGCACGAGACCAGCCTTGAACTCTGGAATCGGATCGTCGGGGTCAATCTCACCGGGACCTTCCTGGTGGTCCGGGAGGCTCTTCCGGCGCTGCTGGCGAATTCCCGCAGCGCCATAGTGAATTTCAGCTCCACATCGGCCTCTTTCGCCCATCCATACATGGCGGCCTACGCGGCGAGCAAAGGCGGGATCCAGGCCTTCACCCACTCGTTGGCGCTTGAATACGCGCGCCGGGGACTGCGCGCGGTGTGCGTGGCGCCGGGGAGCATCAAATCCGGAATCACCGATGCCACCGGCGGATACATTCCGAAAGACGCTGATTGGTCACTGTTTTCGAGGCTGATGCCGATCCTGCCCACGACGGTGGAATCCAGCGGCACCGGGATGGCCGACCCCGCCGTGGTCGCCGGCGTGATCGCCATGTTGGTCTCGGAGGACGGCGCGTTCATCACCGGCACCGAGATCCGCATCGACGGCGGTACCCACGCCTGAGCGATTAGTTGACGCAGGGCACCCCGCCGCCGTCGATCGGTTTCCCTTGATCGGGCGTCGGGTAGGTGGTGGTGGTGCCGTTGTAGTAATACGTCTTGGCCGTGCTGGACGTCGTGGTGGTCGTGGTGGTAGTGGTTCCGTCCGCGGTGCTGTCGTCCGGCGCGGGCATCGAAAAGTTCGTGTCGACGGTCACCCGGACGTGTCCGGGTTGGACGCCGGGATTGGGTTGGTTGGGGGCGTCGAGACCCAGCAGATTGGCCACGCTGCGCGCGTCGGTTTCCGCGCCGGCCCCATACTCGATCGTGGTCGCGGTCGGCTCGCCCGAACTACGGTCGCGCACTTGGCCAGCGGTGTAGCCGTGCTTTTTCAGCGCGCGGGACACCTCGCTGGCGAGCCCGCTCATGCTGCCGGCATTGATCACGTCGACGACGGTGGACGGACTTGGTTTGGCGGCGGTGGTGGCCGGCGTGGTCGTCGGCGGCAGGGCACCGATCGCGGCGGCCACCTCGGCCTTGATCGCGGCCGGGTCGATGATGTTGACGTCCTGGCCGTCGATGTTGTCGTAGCGCACCACGGGCAGCGTCCGGAATTCGACGCGGTTTCCATTTGTGCCCCCGGCCAGCGCACCCAGCCGTTGGATCAGGTCCTCGTCCCAGCCGGCCGACAGCACCACATCCTTGCGCGCCACTGCCATCAGGCTCTTGAGCTTGTCGATGTCGGTGAACGTGCCCGAGGCCTGCAGTTCCTGCATCACCGAGGAAATGAATGCCTGCTGGCGATGGGTGCGGTCCAGGTCACCGTTTTCCAGCTCGTGGCGCTGCCGGACGAACGCCAGCGCCTGGGAAGCGTCCAGCCGCTGTCGCCCGGCCGGGAAGTCCGCACCGGAATACGAGTCGTAGACGGGGTGGTTCAGGCACACCTCCACGCCGCCCAGGGTCTGGGCCAGGTCGTAGAAACCCGCCAAGTTGATCTCGGCGAAGTAGTCGATCGGAACGCCGGTCAGGCTACGCACTGCGCGCAGCGTCGCCACCCGGCCCGCTTCCCGGCCCTTCATCTCGAGTTCTTTCTGGCTGCCGACACCCTGGTTGGCGAGCTTCTGCGCCACGTATTGCTTGGTAAGCCCGTATGCCTCTTTGATCTTGATGTGGTTGTAGCCGGGGACGCCGTTGAAGGGCACCCAGTCGTCGCGGGGGATCGAGAAGGCGACGACTTTCTGGTCGGCCCCGACGTGCACGAGGATCAGGGTGTTCGTGTTGTAGCCGCCGTCGTCGGAATCGCCGGCGTGCAGGTGCTTCAGGATCGACCAGGGCAGGTCGTTGCCGTCCTGGTCTTTGCGCGAGTCCAGCCCGATGAGCAGGATGTTCATGTTGTCGCCGCTGGATCGCGGATCCTCCGGCAACAAGGCCTGCGAAACGGTGATGCCGCCCAGCGCGCCGTGGGCCACGTAGTAGCCGGCTCCGGTCAACAGCAGCGCCGCCACCGACACCAGCGTCATCAGGCCGCGCGTCAGCCCTTTGCCAAGACGCGAAGGTTGCCGAGCGGCGCGATGGCGATGATGTGCACCGCCAGAGCGTGCCATCAAAAACCTCGTCCTTTGACCAGCGCACCACCGGTTACCGCAATCACGGTTTGCGGTGGTGTCGCTTGCAGCATGCCGTCAAGTATGCGGTAGCTTGCTGTCCAGCCTCCAATTGTGCATCTCGATGTAACCAGGCTCACCCACTCGAACAGGGCCAGTCTGACGCCCCCGATTTGCCCGCTACCAGCATGTTTTCGCTAAAATCGCCGAGCCATTCCTCCGCGAGCATAACCGCGAGGTCCCAGGAGGAACACATGCGCGATGGGATCGCACCCAAGTTGTCACCGGGCGGATATCGACCGCCAAGCGATGCCTACGCCAGCTTTTCGTCGAGCCTGTAATTCTGCAGGCCCTCACTCGCACTTTGTCTGCGGATTTACAGGCTCGCCATTCAGCAATACGGATATTCAATGTGCCATCGGCCGTTCACATAGTCGGCGCGATACTGGCCGCCCAGCTGTGGGTTGGCATCGTGGACGGCGCCGGTGCCCCCCACATACGGCGCGAAGCCGGGGGGATCCCAGGTGATGGACTGCGGATTGGGTGGCAGGTCTGGCGTGCAATTCATCTGCTTCGCGACATAGCCGTCGATGATCTTCTGCTCCGCGGTGGCTTGATCGCCAGCATCGGGCACCGGATCGGCGGGGCACAATGCGCTTGTGGCGCAAAGGGTTTGGCGCGCATCGATCATTGCCCCCGCATGAGCGGGGGCGCCTGACGTCAGCAGGACTGCCACGACCAGTCCCGCCGCCGCGGCGCCGGCGTGCTTGCGCATGGCTACCTGGCCTTCGTTATGTCCTCGCCCGACGTGTAATAGAGGCGAATGTTCGAGCCGGCGAGGATTTCGGCGGCGTATACGCCGAGCGGTTCGACCTCGTAGTAGTAGTAGTAGTAGTAGTAGTAGTAGTAGTAGTAGTAGTAGTAGTAGTAGTAGTAGTAGTAGTAGTAGTAGTAGTAGTAGTAGTAGTAGTAGTAGTAGTAGTAGTAGTAGTAGTAGTAGTAGTAGTAGTAGTGAATGTTGCCCCGCTCATCCAGCGCACTGGCGCACGAGAGGCCGGGCGCGCCGCACCGTTGCTTGACCGGGAACGCGAGGACGGCCAGCATCAGCACGACGGCAAGCGCGACCGGGGCGACGATGGTTGACGCGTACCTCGTTTGCGCGGAATGCATCACAGGAGTGTAAGCGCGGGGTCTCCGTGAGGTCGCGTTTGAACCTGGTGGAGTTCAACAACGGTCAGTAGAATTGTGCTGCGCCAGCAGCCTGCGGGTGACAATCCGGTACGGCGGGGAGAAGCAATGACCAGCGCAACCCACAACAAGCACGTCGAACATAATCATGTGCACGGCGAAGGGTGCGGCCACGTCACCATCCCCCACGGGGATCACGTCGACTTCGTGCACGACGGCCACCTTCATCGACAGCACGAGGATCACTACGACGAATGCGAGCCATCCGGCCACGCGGTGCACGAGCAGCATGACCATGTCCACAGTCAAGGGTGTGGTCATGTCGCCGTCCCGCACGGGGATCATGTCGACTATGTGCACGACGGATGCCGGCACGCGGCTCACGGCGAGCACTACGACGAACACTGACCCCCACGCGTTTAGCATCGTGGCGTCGTTGTGCCCGTTGATGATTCGGGCCTAGACCGCTGGGTTCGGGCATGGTCGTGCCCAACACCGAAAGTGTGTCGCGCCGCATTGGTCCGGTGTGGCGGCGGCGCACTGACATACTGGGACGGTGGCCACGCCGAGGACGCTGAAAACTAGGCGGCCCAGGCTGCGTGTCGGATCGATGGAAGTATTGGTCGGCATTCTGCTGACCTGTGCTTTTTCGGCGGCGATGCTGCGGAAGGCGGTCTTCAACAGTACGGCGTTGTCGACGGCGGGCACCGTGTTCTGTGGGGTATTCGTGCAGGCTGTTCCCTTCCTGGCGCTTGGGGTGGTGGTCAGCGGGTTAATTGCGGTGTTCGTGTCACCCGAGCGGTTGGCGCGCTGGTTGCCGCGACGTCCGGCGGTCGCGGTGCTGGCCGCCGGTGTGGGCGGGGCGGCGCTGCCGGGCTGTGAATGCGGGTCGGTGCCGGTGGCGCGGCGACTGTTCGGCAATGGGGGCGCCACGGGGGCCGCGGCTTTGACCTTCATGCTGGCCGCGCCGGCGATCAACCCGGTGGTGCTGGTGGCCACCGCCGTGGCGTTTCCCGGTGCGCCCAGGATGGTTCTTGCCCGAATGGGTGCGTCGCTGCTGACCGCGGTGATCATGGGCTGGGCGTGGGCGCGGTGGGGCCGCCCGGAGTGGATCACCCGCCGGCTACCCCCTTCGGGCGTTCAGACGCGGTCACGCCGGGTGGTGTTCGCCGAGGCGGCCCGGCACGACTTCCTGCAAGCTGCGTCGTATTTGGTAATAGGTGCCGCCGCGGCCGCGATGCTTCATGTGGTGGTGCCGCAATGGGTGTTCGCGCACCTGGCGTCGGACCTGATCCTCGGCGTGGCGCTGATGGCCGCCCTGGCGGTGGTGCTGGCGTTGTGTTCGGAGGCCGACGCGTTCGTGGCCGCCAGCATGACAATGGTGCCGCTGCTGCCCCGGCTGGTGTTTCTGGTCGTAGGCCCGGCCGTCGACGTGAAACTGTTCGCCATGCAGGCGGGCCTGTTCGGCCGGGCCTTCGCGGTCCGCTTTGCCCCCTGCACGTTGCTGGTCGCAACGGCGAGCGCGTGTGCGATCGGGCTGCTCGTTCTGGGTGGTGGGTAAGTGAGCCGCGAAACCGAGAACGCCGTTTTGCTGCTGGTCGGCATCAGCGTCGCCATGATCGCGGTGTCGGGCGCGTTCACGCGATACGTCAAGCCCGGACTGCTGCCCTGGCTGGTCGCGTCGGCGGCGCTGCTGATCGTGTTGGCGCTATTGGCGATCATCGGCGACATCCGCCGTGGGGGCCCCCGGAGCGGTGACGTGACGTGTGATCATCCCCAGGCGCACCCCCATCGGGCCGGAATAGTGTGGCTGCTCCTTGTTCCCGTCTTGATCCTGATTTTCGTGACGCCACCCGCACTGCGGCCCTCAGCCGCCGCCCCCTCTGTGACGGCGGTCTCCAATGATGTTGTTCTGAAAGAGGCATTTCCGCCCCTGCCACCGGGCGAGGCCCCCGAAGTGTCACTCCCCGAGGTGCTGATGCGCGAGTTTCACGACACCACCGGCTCGTTGACTAATCGGCCGATCACCGTGACCGGCTTCGTCCTCAACCAGGCGCAGGGCGTGGACCTTGGTCGCATCGTCATCATCTGTTGCGCGGCCGATGCCCAGCTGGCCCGCATCCATTTGGGGGGCCCGGCCGCCGCCCAGGCCGCCCGGTTGCCGGACAACACATGGCTTCGGGTCGAGGGCAAAGTTACACCACCGCAACCGAATTCACCGCGGATCCCGACACTGCAGGCGACCGCGGTCACTCGGATCGATGCCCCGGCCAACCCCTACGACTACCCGCATTAGAGAGCGTTGTCGTTATCTCAATTGCTTCGACTGGCGCGGCGGGTCCAACGCTGATGCCCGTCGAGTTGCCTTGGCACTGGCGTGTTTTCCCATTGCCCAAGTTCCAGCCAACCGCGCAGGGCCGCTGCCTGACCGTTGTCGGTGATGGGCCCGATCCAATGGGGTGGTCCGCAGGCTAACCGGTCATTCGTGCAGGGCTGGAGTACAGCCATGACGCCGCATCCGGTCGGGCGGGACGCACAGGTGAGTGGTCCGAGCATGCACGCGGCGGAGACGAGCATGGCGTGTGGACACCGTCGGATGGTGGGACGTAGTTCGTCGATCACCGAGAGGTCATGGCTCGCGGCACAGGCGGTACAGACGATGACGGTGAAAGGCCGGTCGGTACCGCGGCGGCGGGAAGTCAACGTGCCGTGCTTCGGTAGGGCAGTAGCGCCATTTCGCGTGCGTTCTTGATCGCGGCGCTGACCTGCCGTTGTTGTTGGACGGTCAAACCCGTGACGTAGCGGGAGCGGATTTTGCCGCGTTCCGTGATGAACACCCGCAACGCGCCAGTGTCCTTGTAATCAATCGCGCCGAGCCCAAGGTTGGCGAGAAGGTTCTTCTTGGGAGACCTGAAGGCCGGTTCGGCGTTACGACGGGCCCGCGGAGACTTCTTGGCCACGCTCAGCGCTCCTCTCGGAACTCGACGTGGCGGCGGATGACCGGGTCGTAGTTGCGCAGCACCAGGCGGTCGGGGTCGTTGCGCCGGTTCTTTTCGGGTCACGGAGGTATAGCCGGTGCCGGCCGTGGAGCGCAGCTCGACGGGGGGCGGATCTCGTTGCGTGCCATCAGATCCGTTGCCCTTGGCGGCGCAGCCGTGCCACAACGGCTTCGATGCCGTCGCGGTCGATGACTTTGATTCCTTTGGCGCTGACCCGCAGCCGGATCCGGCGGCCCTCCGACGGCAGGTAGTACGTCTTGAGCTGGATGTTGGGTGACCAGCGCCGCCGAGTTCGCCGATGCGAATGTGACACCGCGTTACCGAAACCCGGTGCGCGGCCGGTTACTTGGCAATGGGCGGACACTTGCACCCTCCTTAGCGCGTGCTTATTGAAAATCGTTTTCGACAAGCATTGCCGGAGACGGTACCGTACAGGCAGTTCTAATGAAAATGACTACCAATAAGGGTGGATGATGCGGACGCCCGTCATCCTGGTCGCCGGCCAGACGGACACCGACCCGGTCGTGGGTGCCCTGCTGCGCACCCCCGGGACACTGGTCGTCGAACACCGTTTCGACGGCCACGTGGTGCGTCGAACCATGGTGACCCTGCAACATGGCGTGTTGGCGACGGCGGAGGCTGGGCTCGAACTGGCGCACGGCTGCGTGTCGTGCACGATTCGCAACGACCTGCTGGTGTTGCTGCGTCAGCTGCACCGCCGCGACGACATCAACCGGATCGTGGTGCACCTGGCGCCCTGGCTGGAGCCGGAGCCGATTTGCTTGGCGATCGGCAACGTCCGAGTGCGTGTGGCGCCGGGCTACGTCGACGGGCCCGCGGCGCTGGATGTGTCGATTGCCGCGGTGGTGACCTGTGTCGATTCGTCGGTGTGGCTGGGCCAGGCGCTCGGTGACGCCGAACTCGATGACGGGCGTACCCAGGCCCAGGTGGTGGTCGGACAGGCCGAATTCGCCGACGTGGTGGTGCTCAACCGGGCTGACCCGTTCGTGGCTGCCGCGCTGCGCCGACTGTCACCACGCGCGCGCATCCACGTGGGCGCCGACGGCATCGAGCACGCCCTGGACCATGTGTTCCGCGACGCGCGGCGGGGCGAAAGCGACGATCCGCACGGTCCGCTGCTGGCCGGGCAGCCACCACTGAATTCCCGCGGCCCGATCAACCTGGTCGAGTTCAATGCCCGCCGCCCCTTTCAGCCCCAGCGTCTCCACGATTGTCTGGACCTGTTGCTAGACGGCGTGATCCGAACCCGGGGACGGCTGTGGTTAGCCAGCCAACCCGAGCAGGCGATGTGGTTGGAATCGGCCGGCGGCGGATTGCGGGTCAGCTCGGCCGGCAAATGGCTGGCCGCCCTGACCGCCTCGGAACTGGCCGGTATCGATGCCGAACGACGCGCCTTCGCCGAGCTGGCATGGGACGACCGGCACGGCGATCGGCACACGGCGATGACCGTCCTGGTGTGCGGTGCGGACGCCACCGAAATCCGCGACGCCCTCGGCGGTGCGTTGCTCACCGACGACGAGTTTCGCTCTCCCCGGGACTGGATCCGCTACGACGATCCGTTCGGTGACTGGCATGAAGATCCCTGTGCAGCCCGGGGAGAAGCGGCTGAGAACCCACCCGCCCACCACGGCCCGGGCGGAGACCGCCGATGAAACCCGGCATCCACCCCGATTACCACCCGGTCGTCTTCCAGGATGCGGCTACCGGCGCCATGTTCCTGACCCGATCGACCATAGGGAGTTCGCGCACTATCGAGTGGCAGACGCCGCAGGGCGTACGACACTATCCACTCGTCGTCGTTGAAGTGACCTCTGATTCGCACCCTTTTTGGACCGGCGGGCGCCGTATCGTCGACGCCGCCGGACAAGTGGAGAAATTCCACCGCCGCTACGGGGGCCGTCGACACGGCTAGCCCGTCGCCCTCTGGTGATGAAAACGGTTATCGTTCTCCGCGTGAGCGTCTTGCGTTCCCACTTGCGCCGCGCCTCGGTGGCCGCCGCCGTGGCGCTGGCAATCGCGGTGACGGGCTGCTCGACGAGTCAGCCGAAAACCTCGACACCATCTGGCACCACCGCGCCGCTGGCCACCGGTAGCAGCGCCCCGGCGTCATGCCCAAGCGCCCCGGTTGCCGTCGTCGTCAGCGTCGATCAGTGGGGCGACATCGTCTCCGAGCTCGGCGGCGCGTGCGCGAACGTCAAGACGGTGCTGGCCAGCTCCTCGGTTGACCCACACGACTATGAGCCGTCGCCCGCCGACGCGGCGTCCTTCACGGGCGCCAGGCTTGTCGTGGTCAACGGCGCCGGTTACGACTCGTGGGCGTCCAAGCTGGCCGCCAGCTCGGCGGGCGGCGCCGAGGTGGTGAGCGCCGCCGCGGTCACCAAGACACCGGAGGGTGCCAACCCGCACCTGTGGTATCTGCCGTCCGCGGTGACCGCGGTCGCCGATGCGGTGACAGCCGAGTTGAGCAAGCTCGACCCGCAGGCCGGTGACTACTTCAGCCAGCGCCGGTCACAGTTCACCGCCGCGCTAGCGCCCTATACCGGCCTTATCGCCAAGATCAAGACCGCGGCGGGAGGCAAGTCCTATGCGGCCACCGAAACGGTCTTCGACTACCAGGCGCAGGCGCTGGGCCTGGTCAACAAAACCCCGACGGGCTATCAGCGGGCCTCGGCCAACGGGTCAGACCCGTCGCCGGGCGACATCGACGCATTCCGAAACGCATTGGCCGCCCACCAGATCGACGCCTTGATCTTCAACACCCAGACGCAGGGTTCGATCCCCGACCAGATCCGTTCGGCCGCCCAACAGGCGGGGGTGCCCGTCGTCGACGTGACCGAGACCGTCCCGCCCGGGCAGACCTCTTTCGAGGGCTGGCAGTACGCGCAGCTCGTCGCCTTGGCCAAGGCGCTCGGTGTCGGTGTCGGTGTCTAAGCTTGCCACCACCACCGCCGCGCTGGCGTTCACCAACGTCAGCGCGGTGCGTGGCGGACGGCTCATCTGGTCGCACGGCACCTTCACGGTGCCCGCCGGCGGCATTGTCGCGGTCATCGGACCCAACGGGTCCGGAAAAACCACGCTGTTGCACTTGGTCCTCGGCCTGGTACCGCCGGCCAGTGGCCACCTCGAGGTGTTGGGCCGCCGACCCGGCCAGGCCAACGACAGCATCGGCTACGTGCCGCAGCACTACGCCGAGAGCTCGGGGGATGCCATCCGCGCCGCTGATGCTGTGTTGCTCGGACTCACCGGATCGCGGTGGGGGTTCGGGCGCAGCACCGCGGCCCAACGAAGGCAGGTCGGCGAGGCATTAGCCGCTGTCGAGGCCACCGAGATCGCCGGCCGGCGGCTGTCCACACTGTCTGGCGGGCAACGCCAACGCATCGCGCTGGCCGCGGCTCTGGTGGCTCGACCGCGGTTGCTCATCCTCGACGAACCGCTGACCTCATTGGATCTGCACAGTCAGCGCGACATCGTCGCGCTGCTGGCCCGACTGCACGCCGAGCTGGCCGTAACCATTCTGGTGGTCGCCCACGACCTCAACCCTTTACTGCCGATCCTCGACAGCGCGATCTACCTGCTGGACGGGCACCCGCATTACGCGCCGATCGGCGATGTCGTCGACGAAGAGCTGTTGACCCACCTGTACGGCACCCCGATCCAGGTCGCGCACACCCCGCACGGGGACCTGTACATGAGGAGCACGTTGTGACCGCCCACTTCGTCGCCCTGGCCTACCAACCCAATTGGTGGCCGATTCTGACGTCGGCGTTCATGCGCAACGCCCTGATCGGCGGCACCATCGTCGCGCTGGCCGCGGGGCTTATCGGGTATTTCGTCGTGGTGCGGCAGACCGCGTTCGCGGCTCATGCCTTGGCGCACATCGGATTTCCCGGTGCGACGGGGGCCGTCCTGGTGGGCGTGCCCGTAGCCGTCGGGCTGGGTGTGTTCTGTGTCGGCGGTGCCCTGGTGATTGGCGTGCTGGGCAAGCGCGCCGCCGAACGCGAGGTGGTCACCGGGACGGTGCTGGCCATGGCGAGCGCCCTGGGTCTGTTCTTCAACTCGCTGGCGACCAAGAGCTCGAGCACGATAACCAACGTGTTGTTCGGCAACCTTCTGGCCATCTCCGAGGGTCAACTGGTCAGCTTCGCGATCCTGCTCGCCGCGCTTGGCATCAGCATCGGCGTCATCTACCGGCCCCTGCTGTTCAGCTCGGTGAACGCCCTGGTCGCCGAGGCCAAAGGGGTGCCCGTGCGTGCCCTGTCCATGATCTTCATGACGTTGCTCGGGCTCACCGTAACCATGGCCGTCCAAGCCGTCGGCACGTTGCTGCTGTTCGCGCTCGTGGTCACCCCGGCGGCGACCGCGATCATGCTGACACCGCGCCCGGCCAGGGCCATGGCCGCCTCGACCGCTATCAGCTTGAGCGCGGTGTGGTTCGGACTGGGCGCATCAGCCATGTTCAACCTGCCGCCCAGTTTCCCGATCGTCACGATCGCGTGCGCCATCTGGTCGGCAGTCTGGTTGAGCAATCGCCGGCGAGGCCGGGGAGGCGGCGGAGGCCGGGGAGGCCCTGCCGCCCAACCGTTGTCGCCGGCCGGCGATGCGAGCGGCGGGGCGCGCTACGCCCGGGGACGTTCCTGACCGGGCGCTTAACACCCGCCGGCGGCAGCGTTTTGATGCTGGTAGACGGCGGGTAGGCAACGTGGAGCCGATCGAGGGAGCAATCATGGTTGACACAGTTGGCACAGTTGGCACGGCTGTCGGCGGAGTTGTCGAGTCGCGAGCGTCGGAACCGGGCACGCCGGGGGAGACGCCGGAGCGGCTGACGCCGACCGAAACGCCCGAACGGCTCACACCGCAAGAGCCCCCGGAGCGGCTGGTTCCGGCGGAGCCCCCGGAGCGTCAGCGGCCGGCATGAAGTCCTCGATCGCACGCGGGCCGGACTTCCGGGCGTCTTACGATCTGCTGATGACCCCCGAGCCCGTAGCGCCCGAGACGTTCGCCTCTCAGGGGTCCGGTGGTGTCCGCATCGTGGCTGACCGTTTCGGCGACCCGCGAGCGCGGGCCGTGGTGTTTTTGCACGGCGGCGGACAGACGCGCCGTTCCTGGGGCCGGGCGGCCGCTGCTGTGGCCGAACGCGGGTGGCAGGCCGTCACGATCGACTTGCGCGGTCACGGGGAATCCGATTGGTCCAGCGACGGCGACTATCGCGTCGTCAGCTTCGCCGGCGACGTCGAGGCGGTGCTGCGCACCCTGCCCGAAAAACCGGTGCTCGTCGGCGCCTCCCTGGGTGGGTTTACTTCGATGCTTCTGGCCGGCGAACTGTGCCCGGGCATCGCCAGCGCCGTCGTTCTCGTGGACATCGTGCCGAACATGGAGCAATCCGGGGCGAACCGGATACACGCCTTCATGTCCGACCGGGTGGAAGCGGGGTTCGCCTCGCTCGAAGAGGTTGCCGACGCGATCGCCGAATACAACCCGCATAGGCCCCGGCCAACCGATCTCGATGGCCTGACCGCCAACCTGCGCCGCCGCGGCGATCGTTGGTACTGGCATTGGGATCCGCAGTTCATCAGCGGCACCGCGCCGTTTCCGCCGTTCGAGGTAACCGACGCGGATCGCATGCACGCGGCTGTCGACGCGACCCTGCGCGACGGCGTGCCCATGCTTTTGATCCGGGGCCGCATGAGCGACCTGGTCAGCCAGGAGCGCGCCGACGAATTCCTCGCGCGCTTCCCGCAGGTCGAGTTCGCCGACGTGCACGGCGCAGGGCACATGGTTGCCGGCGATCGCAACGACGTTTTCGCGGACGCCGTTCTGGATTTCCTGGCCCGCCATGTCGACGGCGGAGGTCCCTCATGGTCGGGGTCGCCTTCGCAACCGAGTTAGATCGCTGATAGGCGAAGCGCCGCCGGCGCGTTTTCGGGCACGATCGGATTGCGCGGTGGGATCGGCGAAATCCGCTGATAAGTGGAGCCGAGTGGCGGGCGGGGGTCGGCTTCGCCCTTGTTGGGCCAGAACGCCATTGCCCGCTCCGACTGCGCTGTGATGGTCAACGCCGGGTTGGCGCCGAGATTGGCCGCAATGGCGGAGCCGTCGATCACGTGCAGGCCGGGGTACCCGTATAACCGCTGATACGGGTCGACGACGCCGGTGGCCGGTGAATCACCGATGGGACAACCACCGATGAAATGCGCCGTGGTCGGAATGTTGAAGATGTCGGTGTACAGGCCCCGGGGATCGCCGTCGATCTTGTCCGCGGCCCGCCGGGCGACGTCGTTTGCGGTCGGAATCCAGTTCGGGTTGGGCTCACCCTTGCCCTGGCGAGACGTCATCGTGGTGCCGAAAAGGCCGCGCTTGAGATAGGTGGTCAGCGAGTTGTTGAGATCCTGCATGACAAGCAGCGCCACTGCCCGCTCGGTGGCTTTGCGAACGTTAAAGGTCCGAACGAACGCACCTGGATGGCGCAGGTTGATCGACGCCCATTTGGCCAGGCGATGCTTGTCGCCGTCCACCAGGGTGGTGGTGAGCAATGCCAGCGCGTTGCTGCCCTTGCCGCCGCGGAAGACCTCGATGTGGGTGTTCACATCAGGGTGGATCGATGACGTCCCGGCGATGCCTTGGGCCAGGTCGGTTCGCGAGCGGGAGATGGCAAGCAGGGCAGCCTCCGAGTTGGTTCGCGCCAATTCACCCAGCCGTGTCGATATCCGCGGCAGCGAACCGCTGGCCCGCAGGCGATGCAGCAGGTTTTGCGTGCCGATGGCGGCGGCGGAAAACACAACCTGATCGGCCCGCCATGTCCGGCGTTGCTTACGAAACCACCGTCCACTGTGAACGGTCTGGACTTCATATCCACCGCCTGGTGACTCGCGCACATCGACGACGGTTGTCATCGGATAGATGTCTGCCCCAGCCTTTTCCGCGAGATACAGGTAGTTGCGCTCGGTGGTGTTCTTGGCGTTGTGCGGGCATCCGGTTAGGCACTGGGCGCAGAAGATGCAGCCGGCGCGATCGGGTCCCACACCACCGAAGTAGGGGTCGGGCACCCTCTCACCGGGCTCACCAAAGAACACACCCACCTGTGTCGGGTGGAAGGTGTCCCCGACGCCCAGGTCGCCGGCGACCGACTTCAAGATCTCGTCTGCTGGTGTCAATTTCGGATTCGTGGCCACCCCGAGCATGCGCTTGGCCTGATCATAATAGGGTGCCAATTCGGCTTTCCAGTCCGTGATCGACGCCCACTGCGGATCGTTGTAAAACTGTTCGAGCGGCTCGTAGAGGACGTTGCCGTAAATCAACGAACCCCCACCCACGCCGACAGCCGATTGAATAAGGACGTTCTTCAGCACGGTCAACTGCATAGGGCCAATCAGGCCAAAATGTGGCTGCCACAGGGACTTTCGCAAATGCCAGTTGTTGGGCGGGTAATCCTCCAGACGCCAGCGGGCACCCTTCTCCAGCACGCCGACGCGATACCCCTTCTCGCTCAGCCGAAGAGCAGCCACGGAGCCGCCGAAACCCGATCCGATCACGATAACGTCATAGTCGGGACCCATCTGGTGTTTCCTCCTAGATGAGTAATTCCAAGGGGTGTTACTGGTGTGGCTGCTGTGAATTTGAGGTGAGGGTGTCCAGGATTGGCGTTGCAAACCCAACCTGGCACTGGAGGCCGAAGTGGACGCCGACCTGGACACCCTCGCTACCGCACTGTACGTCACCGCCGATGATTTCCTGATCAGCAATCCGCAGTATCGGCCATGGCGTCCCAGGGTCGGGATCACCCCGCGCCTTGATGACGCCGAACTGGTCACCCTGGTGGTGCTACAGGCGCTGCTCGGATTCACCTCAGAGGCGCGGTGGTTGCGTTACGCGAACAGCCGGCTGCGTGGGTTGTTTCCTTATCTGCCAAGACAATCGGGCTACAATAAGCGGGTGCGCGCAGCGACCGGGATGCTGCGTGCGGTCATCGCGCATCTGGTTGCGTGCACTTCGCGGTGCACCGACGATGTGTGGGTGGTTGACTCGACTCCGGTCGAATGCGGGCGATCGCGGGAGACCGCGAAACGCTCCGATCTGGCCGGTTGGGCCGAGTATGGGTACTGCGCGTCGCACTCGCGCTTCTTCTGGGGACTGCGCCTGCACCTGGTATGCGCCCTGTCGGGGCTGCCGGTGGCGTTCGCGCTGACCGGCGCCAAGGCCGATGAACGCGAAATTCTGCTCGGGATGCTCGACGCCGACCCGAACTTGCTCGCGACGCATCCCGCTCAGACGTTGATGGCCGACAAGAACTACTACGGCAGGCAATTCGAAGCCACGCTCGCCGACGCCCGCATCAAACTGCTGCGCCCTGCCCGCGCGGGAGAGAAACCCCGTGCGGGACAAGGCTTCTTCAAGCCGCTGCGGCAGGTCATCGAATCAGTCAACAACACCCTCAAGACCCAGCTCGACCTTGAACGCCATGGCGGACGAACCATCGCCGGAGTCGCCGCACGCGTCCTGCAACGCATCCTCGCCCTCACCGCCGCCATCTGGCACAACGACAGAACCGAGAAGCCGATCCTGCGATCACTGACCGCATACGACCACTGACCCCTTGGAATTACTCATCTAGTCGGCCGGCGGGTGAGTTCGTTAGCGCCGCGCCCGCGGGCAGAGCACCTGGAGAGCCCGGTAACGGACCTTGAAGCTGGCGTGTTCGTGGTATCCGTCGACCTCGCCGTCGAGTGCGACGGCGGTCGGTCCGTCAACGGAGGTGAAGCTGAACTCGGGGACGTGCTGCTCGTGATATAGCCGGCTGCGTTCGAGCCGCCCAAACAGCAGCGCGGTCATGATGCGCAGCCTGCTCAACCGGCGGCCGGTCTCGAGGATCCGCACATCGATCAGGCCGGTGTCCATCCGGTTGCGCATAGCGGGCGCGAAGCCGGACGGCGCGTAGGTCGAGTTGCCGAGGAAAAACAGTGAGGTCTGCATGGTTTTGTTGTCGTAGCGGATGTGCACCGGGGCATCGTGGCGCAGGGTTCGAAACATTGCGTAGGCCGCCGCTGCCGGCTTGCCGATCTTGTGTTCGAGCCGTACCCGCGCCCGGACGAAGCTGGGATAGGCCCCGATGCTTGCGGTGTTGACGACCATCCGGGCGTCTTCAGCGTCGTTGAAAGACACTAGGTCGACGCACGACGCGGTGCCCTCCCGGATCGACCGGATGGTCTCGCGTTCATGACCACAGCCGATGTCCTTGGCGAAGTGGTTGAAGGTGCCGGCCGGAAACACCGCGAGCGGTCGGCCCAACTCCGCCGCTACGGCAGCGGCGCACGCCACCGTGCCGTCGCCGCCGCCGATTCCCAGCACCTCGGCGCGCTCGGCCGCCGCGCGAAGCAACTTCTCGATGCTGTCGTCGGGTGTCGATTCGACGATTTCGGCTTTGGGTAGTTCCCTTCGTATTTCACCGGTGATTCGGCGCCCCGTCCCGCTTCCCGACGCGGGGTTGACGACGACGACCACACCGGCGCCGTCGGGCCTGGCCGGCACATCGAGGTAAAGCCGGTCACCGCATGGCAGGCTGTGCTCGACGATCGGGGGCACCAGGCGGCCGCCCAAGACGGCGACTGACGCCCCTATGCCGAAGCCCGCGAGGACGTCGCCGGGGTAATGGGCTCCGGTCGCCACGCGCGATAAGCCGACGAGGCCGGCAAGTGGTGCCAGCGCCAGCCCGAGCATCGGGCTTTGCAGCCCCACGCCCACCGCGAAGGCGGCGGCGCTGGCCGCATGACCCGAGGGCAGGGAATTCGACTTCGGGTATCTCCGCAGGCGCCGCACGAGCGGAATGAGCCGGTGCGGGGGCCGCTCCCGCCGCCGGACGCGCTTAGCCAATTGATTGGTGACCAGGCTGGTCACCGCGAGGCTGGCGACGCCGCGGCCGGCGCCGTGGCGAGCCGACCGATTGCCCGACACTTTCCCCGCGGCAGCCATGGCCGCCGCGATCGCGAGCCACAGCTTGGAGTGATCGGCGGCGCGTGTTAGCGCCGGCATCGCAGTGTCCAGCAGTGGACTTCGCGTGTTCGCGATCGCGTCGAACACCTCGGCGTCGAGAGTGCCCAGGCCCCGGGTGATTTGACGCAACCCACGCGACGTTCGGGCCGGCTGCGGCCACCCGCGAGCACCTGGCTCGTGACCTATGGCCGTCATATCGGTCCTTAGCCAGTTCGCCGTTGGCCGGCTTCGTGCGTCATGCTCTCGGTGCCGAGAGCACTTGCGTAGAGTAAGCCATTGATCCGCGGTGAGACGGACCGCCACTGCGCCGGCGGGTTACTCCGCTAGTCGTCGGCGATCCCCGGTGCGCTCAGGGCCTTGACGGCGTCCTCGTGGTGAATCAGCGAGCGCGCCGCGACGGCGAACTGATTGAGTTTGTCGACGACGGTTTGCCCCTCCGGCTTGTGGCCCCAGATGCTGATTCCCTGGTGGGTGGTGGGTTTCCAGGTCGCTTCGTCGACGACGATCGGGTTCCAGCCGACCTCCCATTCGAAGCCCGAAGGCGTCATCGCGTAGTAGGACAACTCCTTGTCGTTGGTGTGCTGGCCGACCGACAGGGCCATGTGGAATCCCAGTTCCTTGACCCGCTGGTAGGAGGTCACCATGTCGTCGAGCGTGTTCACCTGGACGTTGACGTGCTGGACGCGGGTGCGAATCGGGTTGAGCGGCAACATGGTTGCCGACGCGATCGCCACGGAGTGGTGGCGTTCGTTGACCCGAAGAAACCGGATTTTGAGCTTGACGCCGTTGATGGTTTCGTCGATGTAGTCCGACAGGCGCGCGTCGAAGACGTGGTTGTAGTAACCGCGGACCAGCTGCGGCTTCTTCGTCGTGAGGGCGACGTGGCCCATTCCGCCTGCGCCGGTGAGGAATCCGGTGCCCGGTATGTCCAGGGGCAGCGGCGCGCTGCGGGCGGTGGTGTAGATCTCCTGGGCCAGCCCGTTCGGGCCGCGGAATCGCAGAAAACGCTCGACACCGCGCAGCTTCGCCTCTTCGTCGGTGCCCTCGACGGCCGGCACCCCGTGGTCGGCGACGCGCCGACTGATCTCGTCGAACGTCGTATGGCTGTCGAGCTGCCAACCCAGGGCGACGACGTCCTCCGCGGGGCCGCGCCGCAGCAGCACGCGGCATTCGTTGTCGTCGAGGCGGAATCGAACGGTGTCGGGCGCCATGTCGTCGAGGTGCATGCCGATCGCGTCGCGGCCGAAGCGCTTCCAGTCGCTGATCTTGTCGGTTTCGACGACGACGTAACCGAGGTGCACGTTCCCGAACACTGAGGGTTTTACTGTGGTAGACATCTTGATCCTTTGTATTTTCTTGCGGTAGTTAATCTTTGAGGAATGCGGTGGTAACCGCGTTGAACAGTTCGGCGCGCTCCCACTGGACCCAGTGCCCAGTGTTCGCCGTGATCAGGACGTCCGCATTGGGCATCCGTTCGCCCAGCATGGCCGCGCCGCTCGGCTTGTTGACCTTGTCGTCCCGTCCCCAGAGGACCAGGGTGGGGATCGACAGACCGCTGAGCCTGGGATCGCGGGTGAGGTCCATCCGCCACAGGGCCCGCAGACCGGCCGGCCGTTGCAGGGGCGGATTGGCGACGACCTCCGGGTCGATCGACGCCTGGTAGCGGGACTCGATCAGCGAGTCCGGCACGGCGTCGCCGTCGTACACCAGATAGGTCCGGATGAAGGTGCGCAGCTTCGCCAAGCTCGGTCCGTCGCCGCCGTAGTAGGCCAGCAGGCTTCGCAGACCCTCGGTGGGCAGTCCGCGAGTGGTTCCGACGCCGCCGGGACCCATCAGCACGAGTTTGTCGACCCGGTACGGGGTGTCCAGGGCCAGCCGCAGCGCGCACGAGCCGCCGTAGGAGTTGCCGACCAAGTGCGCCCGGTCGATGCCGAACTCGTCGAGCATCCCCCGGATGTGATCGGCGAGGTATCCGAATGGATCCTCACGGTCGACGCCCTTGGCGGAGCGGCCATAGCCGGGCATGTCCGGAACGATGACCCGGAAGTTCTCGGCGAGCGGCTCGATGTTGCGGGCATAGTTCGACACGCCCGACGCGCCCGGCCCGCCGCCGTGCAGCAGCACGACGGCCGGGCCGGCGCCGGTTTCGGCGACGAAGATGTCTTTGCCTTCGACGCGTACGGTGCGTTCCGTCAGCGTGTTCGTAGACACTCGCTGCTCCTTACGCCTTGAATCCGGCCGGCGGTGGCGGGAGGGGTTGACCATCAGCGGCGCCGGCGTAGACGAAGCCGTCGGGCCGCACGACCACCACCGAGGCGCCCTTCTTGTCCAGCCAGTCGGCCAGCGACCCATCGCTGTCGACGATGCAGTCGGCACGCGGAACGCTTCCGGCGGAAGTGACCTGCAAGACGGGCACGCCCACGGCACGCCAGTCGGGCCATTCGGATGCTTGCCCGGTGTGCAGCACGGTCCAGCGGCCGCCGACCACGTCGTCGAGACGCACGGTGTCACCCTTTTCGTCGAGGACCCAGGGCTGGGGGATGAGCCAGCCGACGGCCCCGTTGCCGTTGCGGGCAAGCAGGCCTTCCTGGTAGTGCGCGTCGGGTATCCAGCGGTGGTCACGCAGCCAGGTGAGGAAGTAGGGCACCTTGCTCGCGGCGCGGAAGATGTGATTGCGGGCCGCAGCGCGGAGCTTGTTGCGCTGAATGATGAGCTTGCCCGTCTTGACCGCGCGGTTGGTCACCTCCTTGACGTGCGGCAGCCGCTCGGCCTGATAGGTGTCGAGCACGGATTCCGGCAGCGACCCTTGCAGAACCGCGCTCAGCTTCCAGCACAGGTTCGCCACGTCCCGCACTCCTGCGCACATGCCCTGACCGATCCACGGGGGCATCGCGTGGGCGGCGTCGCCGGCCAGGAAGACCCGGCCCACCCGCCACCGGTCGGCGAAGCGGACGTGGTGGCTATAGCAGGCGAAGCCGAGGATCTTGACGTTCTCGGGCGTGATCGCCTGGGCGCGCAGCACCTTCCAGATCGCGTCGTCATTAAGAAGGTCTTTCTCGTCCTCCTCGTCGCGCACCGGGAACTCCCAGCGGTGGTGTCCCAGCGGGGTGGGGCAGTCCACGGTGGGCCGCTCGGGGTTGCAGTGGAACCGAAGCCGGTCGTGGCCCGGCCATTCCTTGAGCACTTTGGTGTCGATGACGATCCAGCGCTCGCCGTAGGTGCGGCCGCCGAACCCGACGCCCAGCTGGGCACGGGTTGCACTCGACCCGCCGTCGGCGGCGATCACATAGGAGGCACGGATCCGCCGGAACTCGTCGGTGGTCAGATCGGCGAGCATCAACTCGACGTAGTCGCCCTTCGGGACCAGTCGCAGGCATTCGTGTTGGAGCAGAGTGGACACGTTGGGAAAGCGGTCGACCCCTTCGCGCAGCACCTTCTCCAGCGCGGGCTGGTAGATGAACTGCTGCGGCGGGTGCCCGTTACCCCGCGGGGCGGGCAGCAGCTTGACGAACGGCACGCCTTTGGCGTCGACGAAGTTCGCCCCGCGACCAGGTTGCATGTCGGCGTTGAGCCGGTCCGCGAGGCCCACCTGCTGCCAGATGCGGACTACTTCCTCGTCGGTGGAAATGGCCCGCGCCCGCGCATAGATGTCGGGGTCACGTTCCACCACGACGACGTTGAGGCCCAGCTGGCCCAATAGGTTCGCCGCCGTGCAGCCGACCGGGCCGTAGCCGACGATCGCCACGTCGTATGTCTTTTGCTCAGTCATGATGGCCCTTTCGCCAAGACTTGTTAATGTAGTGCTCCATACAGTAAGCTACGAATGCGTGAGCGTCAACACCCGAAAGGAGGCAATGTGACACCGACTACCGGAGCGGCCGATCCGGCCGGATCCCGCCCCCGCAGGCGCACCCGGGTCAACGGCGAGCAATCCCGCGAGCGGATCCTCGATGCGGCGACCGAGGTGGCCACCGAGCGCGGCTACGAAGGCACCACGATCTCCCTGGTGAGCAAGAAGAGCGGGCTGCCGCCGACGTCGATCTACTGGCACTTCGCCGACAAGGACGACCTGATCGCCGCGGTGATCGAGCGCAGTTTCGCCCGCTGGCTGGAGGCGTTGGACCTGCCGGGCGGCGCGATGGACGCGGAGTGGGTGACCGAGCTCGGGACGCAGGTGGCCAAGGCGCTGCTCAATGCGCCCGACTTCATTCGCCTGGGGCTGATGCTGGCACTCGAGCGTCGCCCGGTCGAGCCGCGCGCGAGGGAGATGTTCCTGCAGGTTCGCGACGCGGCCTTTCACCGGTTTGAGACGGTCGTGCGCGATGTCGCGCCCGGGCTCGATGAGGAGAGCGTGCGCCTGCTGACCACCTATGCGGTCGCCGGCGCCGACGGGCTGTTCATCGCCAAGGAGGTCGGTGGCGACTCGGTCGACCTGATGAAGCTGTTCGACCTGCACGTCCGGCTGGTGTTCCAGGCGGCGGCCAAGTTATTGGAATCCGGAGAACCGAAATGATCGATGTGACCGCGCAAGAGGCGCAACTGAACGAGGTCGCCCAGCGGTTGTATGCGGCGCAGGTGAGCAGCAGACCCATCCCGCCGCCGACCGAGACCTACCCCAATCTCGGAGTGGCCCAGGCCTATTCGGTGCAGCGCCGGAACCTCGCCCGCCACCTCGGCGCGGGCGCGCGGCTGCGCGGTCACAAGATCGGGCTCACCTCCGCGCCGATGCAACGCCTGCTGGGTGTCAACGAGCCGGACTTCGGCTACGTCCTCGACAGCATGGTGCGGGCCGACGGGGCGGCGGTGCCCAGGAGTGCGTTCTGCGCACCGCGGGTGGAACCCGAGGTGGCGTTTCGCCTGCGCGCCCCGCTGCGAGGTCCCGGGGTCACGGCCGCCGAGGTGATGGCGGCCACCGATGCGGTGGCCGCGGCCCTGGAGATCGTGGACAGCCGCGTCGCGGACTGGCGAATCACGTTGGCGGACACCATCGCCGACAACGCCAGCTCCGGCGCGGTGGTGTTGGGCGAGTGGGTTGCGCTGTCGGAGGTGCCGCCGCTGCCCGACACGACCGCGGCGCTTTTCCTCAACGACAAGCTGGTCGAGGAGGGGCGGGGCACCGCCGTGATGGGTGATCCGGCGGTGGCCGTCGCGTGGCTGGCCAACGCCCTCGCGGACTACGGGACCGCCATCGAGGCGGGGCAGTTCGTGATGTCGGGGTCATACACCACGGCGGCGTTCGTCGGGACCGGCGACCGCGCCGCCGCCACGATCACCGGCCTCGGCGCGGTCAGCGTCAGCTTTACCTAAAGGACCTAAAGGAAAGGAATCCCCCATGACCAGTGAACGATTCCCCGTGGCCATCATCGGCTCGGGCAACATCGGCACCGACCTGATGCTCAAGATCCTGCGCAGCGGTGGACCGCTGACGATGGCGGCGATGATCGGCATCGACCCGAAGTCGGACGGGCTGGCCCGCGCGAAAAGCCTGGGCGTGCCGACATCGTCGGACGGCGTCTACGGACTGCTGGCCATGCCGGGCTTCGAGCAGATCCGATTGGTGTTCGACGCCACCTCCGCCGACGCCCACGTCAAGCACTGGGAGGCGTTGCGCCACACCGGCGTACGCGTGCTAGACCTCACCCCGGCCGCGATCGGCCCATTCTGCGTGCCGGTGGTGAATCTCGAGGACCACATCGACGCACCAAACCTCAACATGGTGACCTGTGGCGGCCAGGCCACGGTGCCGATCGTGGCCGCGGTGAACCAGGTGGCGCCGGTGTCCTATGCCGAGATCGTGTCGTCGATCTCGTCGAAGTCCGCCGGCCCCGGCACCCGCGCCAACATCGACGAGTTCACCGAGACCACCGCCACCGCGCTCAAAGTCGTCGGCGGAGCGCAGCGGGGCAAGGCCGTGATCGTCCTCAACCCGGCCGATCCGCCGATCCTCATGCGCAACACCGTGTATTGCCTCGTCGAAGGCGATTGTGACCAAGCCGCCATCGAGGCTTCCATCACCGCGATGATCGCGCGGGTGCAGCGCTACGTGCCCGGGTACCGGCTCAAGCAGCCCTTGCAGTTCGAGACCTTCGGACCCGACAACCCACTGCACATCCCCGAGACCGGAAAATTCATCGGTACCAGGGTCACCACCCTGCTGCAGGTCACCGGCGCCGCGGATTACCTGCCCGCATATGCCGGCAACCTCGACATCATGACCTCCGCGGCGCTGGCCACCGCCGAAAGCATTGCCGCACATTCGATGACGAACATAGGAGTGTAACCATGACCACCACCGCTACGACCATGCCCGAGCGGCTCTACATCAGCGACGTCACCTTGCGTGACGGGATGCACGCGGTGCGCCACCAATATACCCTTCGGCAGGCCACTGAAATCGCCGCGGCGCTGGACGCCGCCGGGGTGGACTCGATCGAGGTCGCCCACGGCGACGGCCTGGGCGGATCCAGCTGCGTCTACGGGTTCGGCGCCCACACCGATCTCGAGTGGATCGAGGCGGTCGCCGGTACGGTGCGCCACGCCAAGATCGCGACGCTGGTGCTGCCCGGGATCGGCACGATCCGGGACCTGGCCGCGGCGCACCGGGCCGGTGCCACCGTGGTCCGCGTTGCGACGCACTGCACCGAGGCCGACATCTCCGCGCACCACATCGCCGCCGCGCGCGAAATGGGCATGGACACCGTCGGATTCTTGATGATGAGCCACATGACCACCCCGCAGGCTCTGGCCGAACAGGCCAAGTTGATGGAAGGCTTTGGGGCCGGCTGTGTGTACGTCGTCGACTCCGGCGGTGCGATGACCATGCGCGATATCGGCGAGCGCGTCGACGCCGTGCGCCAAAAGCTTTGCCCCGAAACGGAAGTCGGAATTCACGCGCACCACAACCTCTCTCTGGGCGTGGCCAACTCGATGGTCGCCGTCGAGCACGGGTGTCGGCGCGTCGACGCGTCACTGGCCGGCATGGGCGCCGGTGCGGGCAACGCCCCGCTGGAAGTCTTCATCGCGGCTGCCACCCGCATGGGCTGGCAGCACGGCTGCGATCTCAACGCCCTCGAGGATGCCGCCGACGACCTCGTCCGCCCGCTGCAGGAACGTCCGGTGCGCGTCGATCGCGAGACGCTCACGCTCGGCTACGCCGGCGTGTACTCCAGCTTCCTGCGCCATGCGGAGGCGGCGGCCGAACGGTTCGGTGTCGACGCGCGCACGCTTCTCGTCGAGGCCGGGCGCCGCGGGATGGTTGGTGGGCAGGAGGACATGCTCGTCGACATCGCCCTGGACCTGACCGGCGGCGCGGCATCGGATACCCGCGAGGCGGCCCCCGCCTGATCTAATCGCCGATGGCGCAAGGGTTTTCGGCGGCTTTCGGCGCCGCTCACGCATCGTCCAGCGCGGGAAACAGCAGTTCCTGCGCCAGTAGCTGCACGGCCGCCGCGAGCGGGATCGCGACCAGCGCTCCCACCACGCCCAACCATGCGGCGCCGAGGAGCACGGCGACCACGGTGACGCCCGCAGGCACTCGCACCGCCCGGCCGATGATCCTGGGCGTCAGAAGATAGTCCTCGCCCAACCGGAAGCCCATGTAGAAGACGACCGTCGCGATGGCGACCGGGATCGAGACGCTGATCGCCACCGCGGCGACGATGAATCCGCCGACGGTTGAGCCGTAGGGGAACAGATCCAAGACAGCCACGACAACGCCGAGCAGGACCGCGTAGGGGACATGCAGGAGGGCACACCAGACGAAGGTGGCCAGCCCTGCGATGACCGAAGTCAGCACATTCCCAATGAGATACGCACCGAACTTGGCCACCACCTCGTCGCCGATCAGGATGGCGCGCGGCCGGCGAGAGTTGGGCATCAGCCGGTAAAAACCGGCGCGGATGCGGCGCATGTCGGCAAGGAAGTAGACGGTGAGCATGGCCACGACCCCGACGTGGGACATGACGCCGAACACCTCCGACCCGGTCCGGACGATCCCCGAAACGGTGAGGCGGCCGGATCCGTTGATCAGTTCGGTGATCCGCTGTTGGAGGTGGAGGCGCTCGTTGATCCTGCCGACGAGGGACGAGCGGTCCTGGGCGCGCTGCAGGTAATGCGGGAGTTGCTCGGCAAGCTGGCGTGCCTCCTGCACCAGCGGGGGAATGGTCGCGGCCAGTGTCCCGGCGATGAGGACGAACACAACCGTCACCACGATCGTGACCGCCGCCCAGCGCGGCACCCTGTGGTTGACGAGCCACGACACGGCTGTCTCGAGTCCCAGCGCGAAAAACATCGCCACGCCGATCAGCACCAGCACCCACGACATCGTCCCGAGGAGGCGCACCGCGCCATACGTCACGGCGACGCCGGCCGACGCGGTCAACCCCACGACAAACGGGGAACGCCGGTTGAACCGCTCCCCCCGCCGGCCCAGGCGATGTTCGTCGGAACGCAGTTGTGCAGCGCGACGTTCGGCGTCCACGATCGGTCCCTCATCGTCGCTGTGCGGTTGCCCTACTAGGGGGTGATGACCACCAATTGCGGCGTGGTGTTGTGGCTTCGCGTCGTCGACCAAGTGCGTGCCCCGTTCATCAGCCCGACCCAGCATCTATTGCCGGGTGTCTTTACAGCGTGACGCCCGCACGCGGCATCCGGTTGCAAGACACGCGATTCCCGGCGGGGCAGGTGCTCGTGAGCGGCGTGAAGCCGGTAAACCAAGCGGCTGTCGGCTGGCCTACGCCGCACACCAGTCCGTTTTTGGGCCCTTCCCGACGCGGCTCTGCCGGCCGTCCAAAGCGTTTGCGGCATAGCCGATTCGGACAATCCGTTTGGCGGTGATCCCCGCCTCGAGTCGCGCGCGGGTTGTAGCCCTGATCCGGGGCGCAAAACGGGGCGCATAGGGGACGCATAAGGGGACGCATAAGGGGACGCATAAGGGGACTTATAAGGGGACTTTGTGCCCTAGGTCCGCGGTCCGCGAAAGCGCACGCTTTCTCATGCCGAGAAGAATGCTGAGCGTGCCGCAGCGAGTGCCCAGGCGCAGCGGAATAGGCCATCGCGCGAGCGGAACTGGCTCGGGCGAGGCCCGACAAACTAGCCGTTAGGAGCGGAACATGACCACCTTGCAGACGCCGGAGATCTTTCGTGAGCTGTGGAAAACGGTGCTCGCGTCCGGGTTAATGGCCCTCATCCTGGGCGTTGTGGTGTTGATCTGGCCCGGTAAGTCCGTCCTCGTCGCGTCGGTGTTGTTCGGCGCGTACCTCGTGGTATCGGGCATAGCGCAGGTGGCTTTCGCGCTGACGCTCGATGTCTCCGTCGGCAGCCGTATTCTGTTGTTCATCAGCGGGGCGCTGTCTGTAGTGCTGGGCGTGCTGGCTTTCCGCCACTTCCAGGGTGGTTACGCCGTTCTGTTGTTGGCGATTTGGATCGGGGTCGCCTTCATCTTTCAAGGTGTTGCCGAGGCCGTGCTGGCGATAAGCCATCCCGAGCTGCCCAGCCGAGGGTGGCACATCTTCCTGGGCATCCTCACCGTGATCGCCGGCATGGTCGTGCTCACTTGGCCGTTCGACAGCATCTTTATGCTGGCGATCGTCGCCGGGGCATGGCTCGTCGCCATCGGTATCTGCCAGATCGTTTGGGCACTTCAGGCGCGCCGGACGGTTGCGGACGCAGGGAAAGCCGCTAAGCGCCTGGCGGATGCCGCCCGCTAGGCCACGGTAAGCCCCGGTAGGCCGAGCCCGGGCATCTCGTCAATGATGTTGAACCGCACCGCTTCCCTCCCCTCAAGTCTCCCGGACTGAGATTTGCCGTGGCGGATCTGAGCCGACCTATTCGCGAGATCGTCGAGAACCACCGCCCGGTCCGGCATGTCGATGACTCAGCGGCCGCGAAGAAGCAGATCCGCTACGCCACAGCGTGGTTCGGTTGGGAAGTGACGAAATTAGAGGGCGCGCAGTGCTAAGCCTGAATCCGTGGATGGGTGCTTTCGCGTGTTCGTCGACGTGGTTGCCCGGATCTGCGGCCGGGTGTGTGTGCGGTGGGCATGCGTGATCTGCTGGCCGGTACCAGCTTTTCCTTGTTACGAGGTTCCTCGGGTCGGGCCTGGGGTGGCGGGGTGGACAGGGGGTGGTCGGTGGGGGTCAGCCGGCGCGGGGTTGTGCGGTCGGGTAGCTGATGACGTTGTGCCACAGGGTTTTCCATCCGTTTTGCCAGGGCCAGTGGGCTGGTAGGTGCAAGACGGGTTTGCGGGCCGGGGCGGCGAAGCGGGCGGGTGCGTTGACCAGGTCGCGGCGCAGGGTGGCGCCACGGGCCACGGCGTGGTTACCACCGGCGAGGGTGCCTGCGGCGCGCAGCAGGTTATGCGCGATCACCGCGCAGGCCAGCCAGGCGCAGTTTGCGGCGAACAGCCCGGACGGGATATGCGCCAGTGGGCCGTCGATCAGGTCGGCGAAGGTGGTCTCGATGATGGCGTGGCGGCGGTGGGTGATGTCGGCCTCGGCGGTGGGCAGTGCGGAGTTGGTCACAAACGGGTGATAGCGCCACACCGGAAACAGCGCGTCGGGGTAGCGGGCGTCTTTGACGCGGCGCACCACCAGCCGCACGGTGAGCGTGCGGCCGCGGCCCAGGCGCAGGGTGTAGGGGGTTTCGGCGACCTGGGCATCGGAGATCAACGCCCCGGTGTCGGGGTCTTCGATCGCTCCCGGGTAGTGCACCGGGGTGTAGGCGGCCTCATCGATGCCCTCGAGGGCGGCGGTGATGCGCTTGTTGCGGCTCACTGACAAGGAGAACTCGGCGCCGTCCGCGCAGCAGATGGCGATCACCTTCTTGGTGCCGAACGCCGAGTCGCCGCGCAGCATGATCGTCCCGGTGGGCCCGCACGCGCGGGCGGTGGTGATCGCCCGTTTGATCTGGGCGGCGGCGCCGCGCCCGGAGCCGGCCTTGCCGCTGCGTAGCTGCGCCTCGGCGATCACCGGCGGCGCGGTTGCCGTGGAGAGCGTGGTGATCTGCGGCGACAGGCCCAGTCGCAGCAGCGCGCGGCTGGCGATCTTGGCGTGCCCGAACGAGGCGCCCTGCTTGTGGTGCCCGTAGACCGGGCGCAGCAGCGAGTCGATGTCCACAAACACGCGCTGCTCGCTGCCGGGTAGCAGCGCGGTGCGCTGCGCGAGCGCCACCAGATGCGCGCGGGCCACCGCGGCGAGCTGGTTGGCGTGTCCGAAGGTGAACTCGCGCAAGAAGATCCCCAACGTCGAGGGGGCGTACACCTCGTCGAACACCCGCGGCGTGCCGCCGGCGCGCAGCACGTTGGCATCATCGATGCTGTCCGCGCCGCACATCATGCCCGCGATGATCGTGGTCAGCTTGCCGGCCGGATTGACCGCCCCGGATTTGACCCGAGTCGACGGCAGATCCACATGCTCGCCGATCAATTCCGAAAGACCGGTCTGCTCAGCCAATTCCAGCACCGGCACCAAACCCGCCGCCGACACCAGATTCCGCTCGTCGAACACCGCCGACCCGACCGTGAACATATACGATGATTGCACCGGAAATGCCTTCTTGAATTCAGGACAACACGATATCAGCACTCGTATTGTCCCAGTTCAGAAGGCATTTTCGCTGTTCACACGCCGATCAGATCACCGGGCCCATCCACGGATTCAGGCTAAGGCCTGTCCGAGAGGCGGTCGGAATCAGATCTCGCGCTCTCGGGCATTGACGCCCGGGGACACATAGCTCGCGGTGCAGCGCCCCTCCCGGCCCTCCCTGCGCGCACGGCAGGAGGGCCGGGCGATTGCGCAAATCGGCAATCTCGCCGAAACGGCGCGCTTAGGATTTGCTCATGCCGCTGGCGACCGGTGAGCAGTTTGCGGGATACACCATCCTGCGGGTGCTCGGTGTCGGCGGAATGGGCACGGTGTATCTGGTTCAGCATCCGCGGTTGCCACGCCAGGACGCGTTGAAGGTGCTCTCGCCCGACCTGACCACCGATCCGCAGTATCGGGCCAGGTTTTTGCGGGAGGCGGACGTAGCTGCCGGCCTGTCGCACCCGAATATCCTGGGCATTCACGATCGGGGCGAGTGCGGGCATCAATTTTGGATCGCGATCGACTTCGTCCGGGGTACCGACGCGGCCAAGTTGCTGCACGAGCGGTACCCGCGCGGGATGCCGGTGGGTCTGGCGATGCAGATCGTCTCCGCGGTGGGGTCGGCTTTGGACTACGCACATCAGCGCGGCCTGCTGCATCGTGACGTCAAACCGGCCAACATTCTGATCGCGGATCCCGGGTCGGAGTCTCAGCGGGTGTTTCTGGCCGACTTCGGCATCGCGCGTCGAGTCGACGACACGGGTTTGACCGCCACGAACATCGCCGTCGGTACGGTTGCCTATGCGGCGCCCGAGCAGCTGATGGGTGAGTCGATCGACGGGCGCGCGGATCAGTATGCCTTGGCCTGCACCGCTTTTCACTTGCTCACCGGCGCCCAACCCTACGACGCGGCCAGCTCCGTCGCGATCGCCAGCAAGCACGTGATGGCCCCCCCGCCGCTGATCGGGAGGCGCCGCGCGGAATTGGCATCGCTTCAGCCGGTGTTCGCCAGGGCGATGGCCAAGAAGCCGGCCGAGCGGTTCGCCCGCTGCCAGGACTTCACGCAGGCGCTGGAACGCGCACTCGATGCGGGCGCGACCCGTCGCGCACCGCTATCCATCGCCGTCGACGACGAGACCAAGTTGGCACCCGACCTCGTCTATGGGCCGAACTCCCGGTACCCCTCGACACAAGCCGCCCCGGAGCCGCCGCCCGCCCACGCGTGGAGTGCGCAGGACGACGACGCCGACGGCGCTGCAGGCCTCCAGGCGAACGGCTCGCAACGCAAGCCGAAACGCCGGCGCCTTGTCTTCGCGGGCGCTGGGGCTGTGATCGTGGTGATCGGCGTCGTCGTCGCTCTCACCCAGATGGGCAACACCTCCCGCCCTCCCGCCGGGCAGAGCAGCACGGCCCTGCCCAATACCGGACCGTTCACTGGCAGCTACGCCGCCGACTTCGGCCCAAGGGTCGACATACTGGGCAAGGACGTGCCGGCGTCGGCGCCCCCGGGCAAAGAGACCTGGAATTTGCGGTCGATGTGCGGCGCCAGTGGGTGCCTGGCCACCGCGGCGAAAGCCGGCGGGCCCTTCGGGGGCCACCCGCCGAAGCTGATATTCGACGACGTCGCAGGACGCTGGATAGCAGTAGCCCTGGAAACTCAGAAGTGCCATGACCGCGACACGGAAGACTGGGAATTCGTCTGGCTACAACCACAACCGGACGGCTCGATGTCCGGCGAATGGATATCCGATTCCCTCGAGTGTTACAGCAAGCGGAGTGTCACTTTCACCCGAACCGGCGACACCGACGTGGCTAAGCTGACCGACCCGGCCCGCGACCACGCTCGGGTGGTGTCCGCGGCGCACGGACTCCACGGCGTCTACCACTCGAGGGTGACCTTCTCCAATGGCAGTAAGGTGAAGGAGGACGACTACCGCGTGCAAACGGTCTGCTTACGCACCGGCGACCGGTGCATAAGTCGCTTCGTGTCCACTGATTCCACTGGTGGTCTGCTATTAACCTTCGCAAACGGAACCTGGACACGAAACGACGAGCATGACGCCCCTTGCCCAGACGGACACACCAGTCACATGAAGATCAGCGGTGTATTCCCCGCCCCGAATCCGCCCCAAGACCCGATAATGCAGCTCACCGGGCACGGTTACAAAGAGGAATCAGGAAGTAAGTGCGTAAGCAGTGACTATGAGCAGGTTCTCAACCGCACCGGAGACTGAACAGCGGACGGGCGGTGAGTTTCACGGCTTGACCCGTCGTCACCTCGGGTCTTGTTACCATTTGCCCGACACAACGAGAGAGGCGGCGGGACCATGCCTAGGTCGCGATGGTGGGGGCTGGTCGGTGCGGCGCTCGTTGCGGCGACGGCATTGGCGAACCCCGCGCTGGCCGATCCGGGCCTGACGCCGGGCATCAAGGTCGAGGATGAAAACAGCTCGTGCACAGCGGGTTTCGCGGCCCAGGGCAATGACGGCTATTACCTCATGACCAGTGGGCACTGCGACGCGCACGACGGTTCAGCGTGGACCTATGGGGACAGCGTCCCCCTCGGGAGGATCACCGCCAGCGAGAACGAGGGCGACAACAGGGACGCCGCGATAATTCTCCTCGACCCGAGCCTCGGTGCGCCCACAGGTGACGTCGGTGGGAGGTATCGCGTCCGGGACGTCTTGAGCGCCAGCCAGATTCAGGTCGGCATGCCATTTTGCAAAATCGGTGCGGTCACCGGTGAGACCTGTGGCGTTGTCAAAGACGTGGCGGATGAAGTCGTCAAGCCAGCGTGTACAGCCTGCACGGCGACAGCGGCAGTCCCGGTTTCGTCAAGAACCAGGACGGCACCGCGAGCGCGGTCGGCCTGTTGATGTCCTCGCCGGTAGGGGACGATTACACGACGTACTTCACGCTCGTGAGTCCGTTGCTGGGCAGGTGGGGCTTGCGCATCCTCCCTTGAGGAGGACCACCCGTTAGCAAACGTAGCGCCCGCCGGCCGCGCCGGAATCGGCGTTTGCGGGTTTCGGAACGGGGTATCCACCGGGTCGGCGTGTGAGCGTCCGTCCCTCAAGGCCGCTCCGGCTCGCCCCCGTGGCGAGGGCCTGCTCGGAGGCATCCAAGGCCAGGTCATCGTCAGCGGCACCAGCGACACAAAGGAGAGCGGTAGTGAAGCGTGGGCTCGTAGTCGGCGTAGCGGGCGTGGCCGTGGTGGTCGCGGGTTGCGCCGGCTGTTCGACCAACAAGTCAAACACCGGCGCGTCGAGCTCGGCCCCGTCGGCGGGCGCGGCGGCCGGGCCGCAGGTCACCGTCGACGGACAGAAACAGAACGTCGCCGGCCAGGTGACCTGCAACTCGGCCAATGGCAACACCACCATTGGCATCGGTGACGCGACGGCCGGAGTCGGCGCGGTCGTCAGCAACGACAATCCGCCGATCGTCCACTCGGTCGGCCTCGGGAGCGTCAACGGCGTCACGCTCGGTTTCTCCGACGCCGCTCCGAACCAGGGCACCAACGTGGGAGCGGCGGTCAACGGCAAGTCCTATGCGATCAAGGGCACCGCGACGGGTGTCGACATGAGCAACCCGCAGCAGCCCAAGCAGGTGACCAAGTCGTTCGAGATGGACGTGACCTGCCCATAGCGCAGGCGATCAATACCCGAGAGGTGACCCAACAATGTCTATGAAACGTATCGTCAGCGCAGCCGCGGTCGCGGCGGGCGTCGGCATCTCCGCCGTGATGCTCAACCCGGGATTGGCCAACTCCGCTCCTCTCGACCCACCGCCGCCGTGCCCGAACTGCCACGGCGGCGGCGGTGGTGGCGGCGGTGGAAACCCCGGCGGGGCGCCCGGCGGCGGATCGCCGGCCCCGCAGGCCCCACCAACTCCGCAAAATCCCGCGCCAGAGCCCACACACGGCACCCATCCGCCGGCGACGCAGGGCACCCAGCCGCCGGCGACGCAGGGCACCCAGCCGCCGGCCACGCAGAGCACCGCGCCGCCGGCCACCCAAAGCACCGAGCAGCCTGCGACCCAAAGCACCCACCCGTCGTGGACACGGGGCAGCGAGCCGCCGAGGACGGAATCCCCGCAGCCGAGCGGGCAGAGCACCGCCCCGGCGAACGGACAAACCCCGGCGCCGTCCAACCGGGAAGAGCGCCCGGTCCTCAATCCGCCGAGCACCCAGCCCCCTCACCCGGCGTACGTTCCGCGCCGGGACCTGGTCACTGCCAGCGCGCAGATAGGCGGGCCCGGGGATGCGAATGTCCAATTCAGCATTGTGGGCCGCGGTGCGCCACCTCCGCCGCGCGATCGCGGATACGGCTGGAACGACGGCCCGCCTCCCCACCACCCGCCGCCCCACTGGGTGGGCCCGCCGCCTGCCGGCGGGTGGGACGGCCCGCCGCCTCCCGGTGGGTGGAACCGGCCGTGGTACGGGCCGCCGGACCGCGACTGGAATCGTGGGCGGGACGATTTCGGTCCCTTCAACTACGACACCTTCACCGTCCTGCCCGTCTACAACTGGTACTACGGGGGCTGGGGCTTCTGGTACTTCGGTGTCTGGGTCCCGCTCTACTGACGGCGAGACGGCGACGGGCATCTGAGCCGCAGCGGAGACCGCGACCGGTTACTGCGGGTGGCTCGCCAGGTAGTCCCCGACCGGGATCGGTGACGTCTCGGCGTATCCAATCGGTAGCAACACCTCGCCGGCGGTCGTGTTGTAATACACGTCCCACCGGTAGTAGCCGGCAAACGCAGCGGGATCGGTCGCCATCAGCGCGGCGTACTGGTCGACGGCCTGCACGTATTGGTGGGAGTGGTTGTACACGTAGATGGCATGATCGCGGTCATTGGCGAAGCCATTAGCCGCGAGAAAGCGGCCCGCCGCCATGATGCTGTCGCGGGGTGAGTGGATATCGCCGCCCTGGCCGTAGCTGGCGAACGTCGCCGGCAGGAACTGCATCGGGCCTTGCGCGCCGGCGGTGCTCACGCCGTTGATGCTGCCGAACCGGGTCTCGATCAGGTTGATCGCGGCCAGGTAGTTCCAGCCGACGCCGGATTCGGACTCCGCCGCATGGTAGTCACTCATGAGCTCGTCGGCCGGGGGCGGCGGGTCGATGCGCCAGGGGGGCAGCGTGTCCTTCGGGTACGTCATCGCCGAGAGTTGTCGACGGGCGTCGACATTGCGGTCATAGACGCCGAGTAAGTCCGCCGGTATTCGCGGTCGTATGACCCCATCCCATTCGGGATGCCGCCCGATCGCGTGGTAGGCCGCCTGCTCACGATGCGCCGCCGCGACCAGCGCCGGCTCCGCCGTCGACGGGTCATGCAGGGCACGCTCGTCGGCGACAAGGTCGTCGGCCAGCTGGGCGGGATCTGATGCCAGATGAGGCTGCGCGCCCGCGGGCGGACTCGGCGCGGCGGGCACTGTTCTCGACGCGAGCGGTGTGGCGGCCGCTGTCGTTGCGGTTCGGGTGATCGCTGCCCCTGTCGTTGGCCCGGCCGGCGACTGTGCGCATCCGACGGCGGCGAACACGACGGTGCCGACGACGCCTGCGGCGGCCGAAGCGGCGACTACGCGGTTAAGGCTCATGTTGGTCACTCCTATCGAGTGCATGCATTCTGGGCGGCCCGCAGGCCCGGCCAGTCTTACTAATCGCTCGTTCCATTTTTAGCGATACGCGCATCTCTTCTGGCGTTGGGTTCCATGATGTCTAGTACGCGAAAGCACCTGGGGGTAGGGGATGTCATTTGTGCTGGCGGCGCCGGACCTGTTGGCGACGGCCGCAGCAGATGCAGCGCAGATCGGTTCGGCGGTGACGGCCGGCAACCTGGCCGCCGCCGTTCCGACGACTGAGGTGGCCGCCGCGGGCGCCGATGAGGTGTCGGCGGCCATTACGGCGCTGTTCGGGGTGCACGCCCGGGAGTATCAGGCGGCGGCGGCCCGGGCGGCGACGTATTACGACCAGTTTGTCAGCACCTTGAGCGCGGCGGCGGCCTCGTATGCGGGTACGGAGGCGACCATCGCGGCATCGATGCGCGGGGCGCTGGGCTCGACTGCGCCCGCGGTGCTCGAAGGCGCGGCCGGCACAGGCGGCACGGGGAAGCCGATCGTCATCGACTTCGTGCGGCACGGGCAGTCGATAGCCAACGCGGCGAACCTGATCGACACCGCCGTGCCCGGAACAGGACTCACGCCGCTCGGCGTGGACCAGTCGAACGCCGTCGCCAAACTACTTGCGCCGCAAGGCCCCTTCGCCGGGATCTACGCGTCGCAATTGCTCAGGTCGCAGCTGACCGCCGTGCCGTTGGCCGGCCAGCTCGGGATGAACGTGCAAACATTGGCCGGGCTCAACGAGATCAACGCCGGCGTCTTCAATGGCTCACCGGACGTCAGCCCCGGGGGCCTGCTCTACCTTGTGGCCCCGGTCGCATGGACGCTCGGATTTCCCATTGTGCCGATGCTGGCCCCCGGCTCCACACACGTCAACGGGGTGGTGTTCGACCAGGGCTTCACCAACGCGCTTCAAACGATTTATGGCAATTCCATGACCAACCCGGTCATCGGCGCGAACGGCCACGTCACCGACGTAGCGTTCTCGAGCGAATTTACGATCGAGGTCGGAACGCTGATGAACGTCAACAACCCCGATCCCTTACTCATGCTCACCCACCCGCTGCCCAACGGAGGCATTGTCGTAGTGCAGGGCGATCCCCAGCGCGGCTGGACGCTAGTCAGTTGGGACGGAACGCCCGTCCCGCCGGCGACGTTGCCGACCAAGCTATTCGTTGATGCGCGCAACCTGATCGAGGCGCCGCAATTTGCGGCCTGGAACATGTGGGAATCGCTGCGCACCGGCGATCCGACGACGATCGTGAACGCGATGGGCAACGGTGCCGACCAGGTCGGCACGGCGACGCTGCACTTCCCGCTCGCGGTGACCCAGGACTTCGTCGGTGCTGTGGAAGGTACCAGCCTTGCCGGCCTGTCGGCCGAGCTGACCAACCTGCTTCCATGACCGTGGCCGTGTTGAGGACTGCCACGAGACTGGCTGTCGGCGCCCTGGCCGGCCTAGCGCTGTTCTGCCCGGGCATCGCCCACGCCGACGCAAGCCAGGAGCTGGAGGCATGCCAGCTGATGGACGATCCGACGGGCCCCGACTTGGGTTACGCGCCAGCCGAATACGCCTTCATGATGTTGCGTGCCAAGATGTCGGCCGAGGCCGCGAGGAACGTCATGTCCTTGGCGGCCCAGGAGTACTGCCCCAATCACATAACCGACCTACCGGCAAGCTGGCGGTAGCCCAGAGTGGGGTGCGGCGACAGCACGCCGCGATCAAGCTTGCTGAATTCTCGGGTTCGCAGGAACGCCGAAGGTGTACTGGGGACAGTAGGCTTGGATGGCAGCTCCGGTGAAGTAGGCAGCGTTATTCGCCGGCCATTTGGTGGCGTCAACGACCTTGGCGACCACATCCGCGTTGCTGGTGTTGGGGTTGCCGCTGAGCGTGCCGCAGACGACGGTTTTGCCGACCTGGATCGCTCTCTCGGGTGCGTCGTAATCCATGCCAGAGCTGCTGAGGTTGGCAATGAACGCGTCGTCAGTGGTATCCGCGGCGGCCGGCGCGGCAAACAATACGGTGAGGACCATCAGCGCGATGGCTCTTACCATGACACCCTCCTTGCTCATTCGGTGCAGTCGGCGGGGCGCGGGCTCATACCGGCACTCTATAGATCATCCAGCGACGGTGGTGTCAGCGGCGGCGTAGCCAGATGATGAGGCCGACGACGGTTGCCAGGACCGCCGCGGCCACGACGCGGCCGGGTGACAAGAACGCGTGTGCCGCCCGAGTGGGCGGATGCTTCGTCTGCGTTGAGTTCTCGACATTGCGGGCTGAGAGCTCGCTCGTTTCTTGGCCGCGGTTGACCGGCGGGTCAGTTGACGACGGCTGGGTTGGCTGCCGGCGCGCCACCGGATGTTGGGGCGGGCTTGCATCAGCTCCCGAGTCCTGCGCGCGCGTGGTAACTGCGGGGGGTGAATCTGGTTTCGTCGGCGCAGCCACGCTCGGGGATAGAGCCGCCGGCTCGGTGACCGCTTCGGAGCCCGAGGGCTGTCGCCGGTCGCGGTCGTCCCCCCGCCGCCGACGCGGCGTCCAAACCTCGTCTCCCAACTCGTCGGGAATCAGCCACATCAGCAGCGCGAGGTTGGCCACCGCCAGCAGGCCGTGCAGCACGATGTCAGCAGCGTGGAACCCCAACGCCGTCGGCATCCTGCGCGCCGAGGAGACGCTGCTGAAAAACAACAAAATCATGTAGCCCACCGCACTCAGCGCGGTAACAGTTACTGCCGCGCGGCGCTTGCCGACAGCCGCGATGGCGACAACCCCGAACGCCAGCAGTATCGCGCTGTGCGCCGGGGTCGATGCCAGGCCGAAAACTGGGGCGCCGGTGGGCCCGGCATGCGGATGCAGGGCCGCCGAGATAAGCCCGGCAATGCCGAACGCGCTCACTAGTGCGCCCTCGGCCAACAGGAACCAGCGGCCGC
The DNA here is from genome assembly GCA_963788075.1 of uncultured Actinomycetota bacterium. Lineage (GTDB taxonomy): Bacteria > Actinomycetota > Actinomycetes > Mycobacteriales > Mycobacteriaceae > Mycobacterium. The sequence goes on from CAWBFI010000001.1 coordinate 448,567, forward strand.
TGTGGAAGCGCCCCGGGTCCATGGGGACCCTGTGCAACCCCGACGTCAACCCGGGAACGGGCCCCGCGGTAACCGGCATCGCGCACCTCCAGCCTGAACAACACCCCGCGACATGGGCTAGCCGCTATCGGCCAGATTACTCAGCGGCAGCGCCCCGCGGCCTCGCGCTCACCGACGAGGGCGCCCGCTGGCGTCGAACCGGGAGCGGGTGGCCGCGACGTAGTCCTCCACGGTGATGGGCTTGACGCCGCCGATCACCTCGACGAGGTTGTTAGCCCCAGCGAACACGCCGTCGCGGTAGTCCTGTGCCACGTTGCTGATGTGCTGCACAAAATGCGCCGAGGCGCCGCCTGCGGTCAGATCGGCCGCAAAGGTGGGAATGTCGATGGGCTCGTAGCGCACCGGGATGCCCAGGATGTGTCGGACTTTCGCGGCGATTTCATGCCAGTTGAGTTCTTCGGCGCCGAACAGCGGGTAGATCTGGCGGTCGTGCGGGTCGGGGTTTTGCAGGATGGCGGCGATGACATGGGCTTGGTCGGCGGCGTCGATGGGGGCGTGGCGGGCATCTGCGAAGGGCAGCCGATAGACCCCTTCGTCGTTGTCGCGGATCCAGAACATGTTCAGAAAGAACGTGAAGAACGTGGGCCGCAGATGGGTGGTGATCAGCGCGCTGCGGTCCAGCAGCCGCTCGGCGAGCCAATGGTGGCGCGCGGCATTGCTCTTGGCTTCCCGACTCGCCGAGATCTGCGACATATTGACCACCGCGCGCACACCGGCTTCGCTGGCCGCCTGCACGAAGTTCGCGGTGGCCTCGACCAAACCTGGGGCGACGGGGTAGTTGAAGTAGGCCGCACTCACCCCGACCGTCGCGGCGCTGACCGTGGGAAAGTCCAGCAGATCGCCCTGCACGACTTCGGCACCCAATTCATGCAACCGGTCCGCGCGCTCATCGATGCTGTGTACCAACGCGCGGACGCGACGACCACGTTCACGCAACAACCTCACCGTGTGCGCGCCGGTGTTGCCGGTGGCGCCGGTGATCAGGAACAACTCGTTGGTGTCGGTCATGTCAGGCGCCTTTCCCGCGAATGGACAGTGGTAAGGACGCGGGGCATCGGTGGGGAATTCCGGTGTACGAGTCGGCAACCTGGCCCCGTTGATCCTGGCAGCGGCAGGACCAGTTTCGGCCCGGGGTGGCGCATGTGGATGACGCCCACTGTCTGGCCCGCGTCGGCAAGCACCCACAGGCCTCGAATGCGTACTGGCGGAGGTCAATTCGTCAATCGAAGACCGTAATCGCGGATCGTCGGGATCGCTTCGGGCCCCTTCGCGCCCGTCGGCTGATCCCAATCCACGCACAGCTCGCGAACGTCGGAGGGCCCTGGCCAGGATTGAATTGTTGAACCGATCCCGGCCGTGATGCCGAACAGGTCACGAGCTGCGGAATGAGATTCGTTGTCATTCCTCGAGATTGGCTCGGTTTGTGCTCAGCTGCCCCCAAAATGTGCCTGGCGTGGCCCGGATTCATAACGACGGCGGGCCAAACGATCCCACGCCGCTTACGAACGCCGACGACCGACGCGACGACCGAGCCTGCGCACGCTTCGGCGTATCCCCCGGAACGCGTAGGCGGCCGCCACCACCGACGCCACGATCGTGGCAATGAACACAGGCAACCAGCTGTTCCGTTGGTGGTCGATGAACCACCAGACGATCGAGAAGAGCACCGTGCAGAGAAACAGGAGGATGTCGCGCCAGTCACCTTCATACGAACTGGCGGCGGAGCGGAGCTTGCGCGCCGCGTCATTCGCAGCGATCAGTTCGTCGATGCGGTCGTTAATGCTGCGCCGCAACGCCTCCCGCCGGTCCGCCTCGCTTTCAGGTATCTGCTCGAGCAGCTCCAGGTCTTGTTTGATCCCGACTCGCAAGTCGGGACCCCTGAAGTTCCCCACCGCGGCACCCAGCAGTGCACCGCCGACGACGGGAGCCGCTCCCATGGCCATCGCCGCCATACCGGGCATTGGGATCCACCTCCCTCTCGCTCCCCGATCCTGACACTTAGCCTACGGTGACGTCGCGATCGGCGTTTCGGCCAGTGTCTGGGTACTCATCTCATGGTGGCCAGGTTGTGCCAGAAGTTCTTGAGGCTGTCGGTGCCGCCGAAAAGCGTGGTGAAGTTCGTGGAGTCGACGAGAACGATGTCGCCGGCACGCCACCCCGACGGCGGCATCCAGATCAGCGCGTTGAATTCGGTGTTGCCTGCCGCGGTGAAGGGATGGGTTCTGTGGGGATCGATCCGTTGACGACCCAGCACGCGCAGCGAGTCGCTCTCCGGCGCGGTGAGTTCGTAGTGCGGGAGGTGGGGATGGAAGTTGAACGTGGTGACGTTGTCGAGCAACCTCGCGTCGTCCAGGTCGCGGATCGCGGTGAGGGGCGCGATCTCCTTGGTGCCCTCCACGGTGCCCTCGACAACGGCGGGACGGAGCCCCCAGGTGTTGTGTACCGGGACCTCGAGGGCCTTCATCAGGGAGCGAGTGTATTGGCTGAAGCGTTGTTGGCGCGGCACGAGCGGGTCGCCGTGGTGCTGGTATTCGACCTGGCGCTGGGCAAAATCGTCGGTGAAGCCGACGTCGTGATGCGGCGCCAACAACAAGCATGTGCCCTCGCGCTGCAGCCAATCCCGGATGGCGCCGATCTCCTCCGGTGCGGCTTCTTGTTCCGACAAGAGGTGGTCGAGCCCGAACACCATCAGGGTGTCGGTGTCGGCAAGGATCCGTTCGTCGATCGGAAGTTTGTAGCCGGCCTGGTCGATGCGCTGGAACACGGCGACCGGATGGCCGGTGGCTTCGCCGGCCAGGTCCTGGAAGGCCAGTGCCGAGCGGTGGAAGAGTTCCAAGGTGCCGGCGATGCCCTGGAGAAATTGCGCCTCCGCGTATTCCGGTTTCTCGTAGCTCGGCCACAACGCGTTGCGGACCTCGGTCATGGTGGAGAAGCGGTTGTACATCTCCGCCGGATCGCGTTGGGCCTCCCACGGGTAACTCCAGGTCCAGTAGATGCTGATGCGCCGGCCGCCGGTGTGGGCACGAGCGACATGGGTTTGGTTGTAGGTCCGCGCCGCGGAAAGTGCGCCCATGATGAAATCCCTAACGTGACGAGCCGAGAGCGGCGAGGTAGCGCATCGCGTTGATGCCCGGCAAGAAGAAATAGGCCCCACCCGTGAGAGTGGTGAATGCCGGCAAGCCTTTGAGTACCTTGCGGATCGGCCTATCGGGGATTTTGAATTCCAATGTCCCATCCTGGGTTCCGGCGATGGGGTCGTGCTCGTTGCCGAGCTCGTGAAAGGCGCGGTCGTTGATCCAGACGTTCTGTGCGAACTCGAACTGCCTGACGAGGTTGGCGCAAATGATGAATGCGGCGATGCCGCGCTCGACTCCGTCGTCGGGCGCGCCCTCAGGCAGGGCGGGACCGTAGGTGGCGCCGCGGCGAATCAGCCTGTGCCGATTCATGTTGTGCGCGGTGTCGCGCGGGTTGAGGCGTCGCGCGTGCGATCCGAGCGGGCAGGCATAGCCGAACGGATCCATCTCCTTAAAGTTGAAATCGTTGTTGCGCATCCGATCCGCGCCCAGCTCGGGATCATCCTTATCCGGTGCCAGCACAAGTGGTGCGCCGCTGCGCCAGCGTCCCATGAACTTCGCCGCGAGCAGCTCCTCGTCGTCCGGCGTCTCGGCCCGTTCCCGGATGTAGTCGCGGAACAGTCCGACGTGCTCCTGCAGCCGCCGGTAGGCCATGTAACTTCCATTGCGGGACAGCACTTCCGGCTGCGGCAGATCCGCGACGGGCCCGAATTCATCCGGATAGCCGAGGATGAATTCGCCCGCCTTCAGTGGCGCACCCGACCCCGGAGTGGGCTCCTCGCCGGATCCCTCGATCACCGGCTGCGACAATCGGTCCCGGAATCCGAAGTGATCGTGCGCGTAATTGAACGGCGGCGTCGCGTTCAAGTCAAGGAAGGACAGCCGCCGCACTCCCTCGCAGCGGGCCACCAGCTGGTCGTGCACCCCGGTGGCCCGCGAGTGTTCGGCGTCGTCGCGGGCGAACAGGATCGCGACCGCGTGCAAATCGTCGCCTGCCAGTCCGCCCACCCAATTGTCCGGGTGGGCGGCGCCGGTGTCGCCCAAGATGTCGGCCCGGGCCGCCATGCCCTGGCGGAATGCCTCCGGGAAAGTTGCCAGGGATTCCTCGGGAACCCCGAGCGCCCGTAGGCCGTTCCAGGTGAACGCCAGCGTGACCCACCGCTTGCTGCTGTCCATCGAGGCTTGCGCCGCCGCGGCCGATTCGACCACAGGGATCAGCTCGGACAGCCAGGCCCTGCCCCCTGCCGGGTCGTCGAACGTCAGGAACTCGTAGCGCCCCGTGATCGCGGGTGTACGGGTCAGCAGCAGGTGCTGGATATCGTCAAACTCAAGCATCGGTGCACGTTTCGGCGTGGATCACTGCATCTGGTCGAGCATGTCGGAGAACGCCGCTTTGAGCCGCAGGGCCTTCTTGATCTCATCGGCGGTGACGTAGGGGTACTCCCCGTACTCCAGGAAACTGGGGCACTGGTGCTCGCGGACGAACTGCACGAAGGCCTCGGGGTTCTCTTTCCAGTCCTCCGGGAATCCCTCGAGGTTGGTGAACACCGTGGTGATCCCCGTCTGGCTGAACAGCGCCACCGCATCCTCGGTGTACTTGTCGAAGTCGGTGTCGAAGATGCCCTGGTACTGGAAATGCAGGCCCGAGCCGACGTCGAACAGTACCCACCGCAAGTAGTGCAGCCGCAGCGGCGCGAGCACCTCGGGACTGCCGGCAATCGCCTCCTCGATCTGCTTGCCGTAGGCCCGGACGACCTCTTCCCGCCCCTCTTTGACCTTCGCGATGATCGAAAATCCATAGCAGGCAGGAGTTCTCGGATAGACCGGCCCGTATCTGCCCCGCTCGAGCTCGAAGTATCCCTCCTTGGGGATCGCCATCGCCGCTGGCTTGCTCCAGTCCTGGTCGCTTGCAGGCATCCTCTGACTCCCTCCGGGGTACCCGTGCGACACTACGCCTCGATCGGGCCCCCCGGAACAATGCTTCGGCGGCCGTCAGCCGGGGCGACGGCCATTGCGTCGGTGTTCATCGGGCAGGCTCCGTCGGTTCATCCCCGCCAGTCCTCAGTTCCTCGAACAGCCCTGCGCGGGCCAGCAATAAGCCGCTGACCATCAAGACCCACACCGGGAACGCCATCGTGATCCACATGCTGATGTCGCTGCCCAACAGCAATGCGATGGCCGCCAGATAGCTCAGGCCAACCAGCCAGCGGGGCATCAAGCCCGTCCGAAGCCATATTGTTGCCAGCGACATCATGAACACTGCAGCCATCCGAACCGCATAAGTCTTGCTGGCCGCCAGGATCACCATCTTGCCGACCTGGATCGTCTCCGCGTGCGCCAACGGATCGGCGACCCCGGCGTTACTGGCCACCAGGCCGGCAGCGACAGCGGTCGAGACGAACATCATGGCCAAGAACAACAAGCCGCTGCCGAGGAAGACCGACGAGAAGAACTTGTCTTCATAGCGTCCTAGCCCGTCGCGGACCACGCCGATGAACCACAAAAAGCTGATGCCTGCGAACGGCATCAGCTTGGCCGCGGTCACGATCCCGCTGCCGCGACTGTTCAGCCATTCGGACGAACCCGTTGCCCCCTCAGGCATTTTGGTGCGGATCAGGATCAGCACGGCGCCAAACAGCAGCGCAAAGAGCACACCGGCCAGCGCGGCAGCACGGGGCGTCGTCAGCTGGCGGGGGCGGGGCTTCGGTGATATTGCCATGACGTCATCGTCTCACCGGGCTGCCCACCGGCCCGACTATTCCACGACGAACTTCGGCCCGCCACAGCCCAGCTTCAAGCGGCCGTCGTGTACGTGCAGAGATGGGACCTTCGGCCGTGGCCTCGGCTCTGCCGGCGCCGGCCTGTTAGCGTGCTCGGCCGCAAGGCTTTCCGCGTCGAGGATCAGCGTGTTGTGGCTTTCCGACTGGATCCAGCCACGGTCGGCGAAGGTGCTGAGCGCCTGGTTTGTTGCCTCCCGGGACGCGCCAACGAGCTGAGCGATCTCGTCTTGGGTCAGGTCGTGGGCCACTCGCAGCCCGTCGCCTTCGCGGGTGCCGAACTGTTGTGCCAGCAGCAGCAGTTGCTTGGCGACCCGTCCAGGGACGTCGGTGCAGATCTGATCAGTCAGTTTGTTGTTGGTGCGCCGCAGCCTGCGGGCCAATACCCGTAGCAGCTGTTCGGCGACCTCGGGGCGATCGACCATCCATCCGCGCAACATGTCGCGGTCCAAAGACACCGCGCGCACCTCGGTGAGGGTGGTCGCGCTGGCGGTGCGCGGGCCGTCGTCGAAGACCGAGAGCTCACCGAACATCTCCGGCGCCCCCATGATCGCCAGCAGATGCTGGCGACCCTGCGGTGAACGGTGGCTGATCTTGACCTTCCCGGAATTGATGATGTAGAGCCGGTCCGCGGATTCTCCTTCAGCGAACACGGTCTGCCGGCGAGCGAAGTCGACGGGTTGCAGTTGTTTGGTAATCGCAGCCACGGCGCTGTCGACTCCGTGAAACATTCCGGCGCTGGCGACGGTCTCGTTCACACAACCTCCTATAGGGGTGTTGGGCAGTGTCAGGACGACAGTGCGGCGTTGCGGGGTCCGGGGGGCTAATCACCCGGTAGGTGGTCGTCAGGGTGGTCGGCCCAGCCCTTATTGGGGGCGTTGATCGGTGGTCGGCACGGCTGAGATGCGTGCGCTGGTCGGAGCGACCCCAACCGTCCTTGGTCGACTAGAAGACAACAGTCACCATGATCGTCGTTGAAACCGACGTGTACGAAGCAAGTCCGGGGCCGACGTCTCATTTCTAGAGATTCGAGAGGCTCGTGCGAGAATTGGCTGCACTTCACGCCACCGTCGAAGCCTAGCGGACGGCCGCTACCCACGACTCTACAGGCGGCGCCGCCCTTCAGGGCCTTTTGCCCGATCTTTTGGCCCTGTACGTAAAAGGATGACTCAGCAGCGGTCTACACGTACCCCCCTGGCCTCGATAAAAGTCGGCGGGGGGTCAGGAGGGTTTGCCGGCCAGAGGGTGACGGTCGGAGGGTCATCAATGGAGGGGCATGACGGTGTCAAGGTCAAACCAATGACTCGTCTACCGGTGGCCGGTTTTCTGGTGGCTAGAGTTACGCAGCGCTAGGGCCACGCCATGACGCGTGTGCCGAAGTCCAGCAGCTAGCCGACCCGAAATCGACGAAAGCCGAAAAAAGTGTTGCCGGGAGCGACCTTGCTCATGCCCAGGGCGCCCCAAAGAAGGCCCCTAATAAAGACACCGGAAAGAAGAAGTAGCCTTTGGCCCGAATCCTTTGCGGTGCAATAGGATTGACCACAGCGGGATCGCGGTCAGCGCGTCAGAGAAGTTGTGGATGGTGTCGGCCAACAATGCGACCGACCCGGCGCTGGACTCCAGGGCCCCGTCGATGCTGTCGGAGGGCGGTTTCATCGCTGATGCTGAGCGCGGCAGCAGGCCGCAATAGAGCAGATGTCTTACAATTTGTCGTACACTATGTTCATGGCTGACACGATCACCTTCCGACCCGATGAGGATGCATCTCGGGCGCTTGCTGTATTGACCAGGGACGGGACACCCATATCTACGGCGGTTCGGGCGGCCCTCATCGAGGCCGCGCGCCGAAAGGCCGCCGCGGCGATTCGCGCTGAAGCGGAGGAGCTCGCTGCGGACGAGGCAGACCGCGCCGAGGCCATGCAGGTGCTTCGCGACATGGAGACGCTGCGTGCGTGGTGAGGTCTTCTGGCTCCACGCTCCACGTCGCACCCGCGGCCACGAGCAGTCCGGCTCGCGATATGCCGTCGTGGTCCAATCCGACCAGCTGCCACTATCGACATGGCTCGTAGCGCCGACATCCACCTCAGCCCGAGCCGCAAGCTTTCGGCCCGAGGTCGAAATCGACGGGCGCATCACGCGCGTGCTGGCTGAACAAACCGCCGCGGTCGATCCCGGTCGACTCGGCAACAGCGTGGGTTATCTGAGCCTGGAAGATATGCGCCGCGTCGACGCGGCCCTACGGATTGTGCTGGACCTGTAGCACGTCGATGTCATGATGTGCACAAAGCCGTTGGCGCAGTGGGCTTCCCCCCAAATCGTGGAGGGTCGTTTATGCTGCCTCCGGTTGGATGGCAGCGATCTTCTCGTACTCGACTGGTGGCAGCAACCCTGCGGAGCTGTGCCTTCGTCGAGTGTTGTAGAAGTCGTGGCACCAGGCCGTGATGACGGCGCGGGCCTGGGCCTTGGTGGCAAAGTGGTGCCGCGAGAGCACCTCATGCTCCAGGGTGGAGAAGAACGCCTCACTGGCAGCGTTGTCGAAGCACGAACCGACGCGTCCCATCGATTGTCGGATCCCGAGACGCAGACACAGTGCTGTGAAATCACCTGCGGTATAAGTCGATCCGCGATCGCTGTTAAGCCGAACTCGGATTAATAGCGACCAAAGGTGGAGAGTACACCGGCGAGCTGTTCGCCCAGGCCTGTCGGGACGCTGGCGTCACGCAGTCGATGGGGCGCACAGGATCGGCTCTAGATAACGCGGTCGCGGAGTCGTTCAACTCGACCTTGGAATGGGAGTTGTTGCGCAACAACCACTTCCAGACTCGTGAACAGGCCCGTCACGCGGTCGCTGGCTGGATCGAAGACTACAACAACGCCGCCACTCGGCCCTCGCTATGATGAACCCGGTCGACTTCGAAGACCGACTCACTCAGACGGCACAAGCCGCCTGACCCTGTGTCCACCGGACGGGGTCAAGCCCACCTAAAAATCCACAACTACATAAAGTTACGGCGGCCATAGCGGCAGGGAAACGCCCGGACCCATCCCGAACCCGGGACTGTCCACCGTTTGCCGGACAGTCCCGCGCGCCGTGACCAATTCATCGATGCCGCATACCGTTTGGTGCAGGCGAGGGGCAACGAACAGATGAGTCATCGACGACGTGCTGCGCGACGTCGGCGCTTCGCGAGGGGCGTTCTATCACTACTTCGGTTCCGAGCAGTCGCTGCTGGAGGCGGTCTATGAGGCCCGGCCTGGCGATGGGCTGCAGCCCCAACCGTACGGTCATCGTCGAATTCGGCAAGGTCAAGGCGTCCAGCGACGTACACAGCCGCCACGTGGTGCGATTGGATAACAGCGTTGCGAGGTGCGGGGATAAGGGTTTTCTTCCGCGTGAGCCAATCTCGTCTGAATCGGGGCCACTCGTTGCTAGGCATCGCTGACGTTCTCACCGCGCGTCTGCCGCAGGACGGCGGTTTTTCGGATCACCTTCATCGACAGCGTCCGGTAGCCGTATTTCTCGAAAAGAACCGTGACGGTGTCGGCAGTGCCGCCGATAACGACTCCCGGTCCCCACTCGCGGTGCTCGACGGTGGTGTTGACGGGTATTGCCGGCCGTTGTTCATGGGCGGACGCTTCGCCAATCTGGTTGTCGCGGCAGCGATCGCAGTTGCCGCACGGTTCGGGCAGCGTCTCGCCGAAATACGCGAGCAGAATCTGCCGACGGCATTCTCGCGTTTCGGCGTAACCCCGCAGCATTTCCACTCGCGTGCGATTGACACGTTCGCTGGTCTCGACGACTTCGACCGCACGGCCCACTGCGGTCGCCTCTGGTTCTCCGGAGGCGGCGAATCCTTTATGGCCCGACGCGACGGCACCGGCCTGGTCGAGGAGGTTCACTGCGGTGGTGAGCCGGCGGCCGCGGACACCGAGTTCGGTTCGCAGGTCTTTGAGCCGCTTGGGTCTGTCAGCCGACAGCGCCGAGTAGACCCGATGCAGCAGCTCTTCGTCGGGGTGATGCGCGGTGAAAAACCGCGCCAGCGATAAGTCTTCGGGTCGATAGAACAGCAGGGCCAGCGCTGCCTCCCCGTCGCGACCGGCGCGGCCGACCTGCTGATAGTAGCTGTCCAGCGAGTCGGGAACCGAGGCGTGCACGACGGCCCGAATGTTGGGCTTGTCGATACCCATGCCGAACGCCGATGTGGCGGTGATCATCTCGTACTCGTCGTCGCGAAACCTGCGATGAATCTCGTCGCGCTGCGCCGCCCTCATGCCGCCGTGGTACGCAGCGGCACTCCTGCCCCGCCGGGCTAGTGCGTCGGTGTAGCTCTCGGCGTCTTTGCGGGTCGCGGTGTACACCAGGACCGGCCCCACCATCTCGGCGACCGTCGACACCACGGCGTCGCGCTTTTCGGCGTCTGACGCGTGATGCTCGACCTCGAGTCGCAAGTTCGGCCGGTCGAAGCCGCTGGCGATCACAACGAGATCGCGCAACCCGAGCCGCTCGATGATCTCGCGGCGCACCAGCGGGGACGCGGTCGCCGTCAACGCCGCCACGGGTGGGCGGCCGAGGCGGTCGAACGCGTCAGCGAGCCGCAGATAGTCCGGCCGGAAATCGTGCCCCCACGTCGACACGCAGTGCGCTTCGTCCACCACGATCAGCGACACGTTCGATTCGGCAAGACGCGAGACGACGTCGTCCTTCGAAAGCTGTTCCGGGGAGAGAAAGATGTACTCGGCTTCGTGGCGGCGCACGGCCTCCCAACTGCGTGACGTTTGTGCCTGGCGTTGGCGGGAGTTGATTGCGACGGCGGCGGGGCCGTGAGCAGCAACGATGTGATCGATCTGGTCGCGCTGCAGAGCTATCAACGGCGAGATCACGAGCGTTGCGCCGTCGATCAGGACCGCCGCGACCTGATAGATCGCGGATTTGCCGGCCCCCGTCGGCATCAGCGCGAGGACGTCGCGGCGCGCGACGAGCGCCTCCATCGCGTCGAGCTGCTCGGCGCGCAGCGCTTTCCAGCCGAAGACGCGGCGGGCCACATCCTCGAGTTCTGCGCGGCGGGTCACCCGATGCCCACTACCCGCACCGCCATCGGCGTCAACACCGACCCCAACAATCACCGCCACTGGTGGACCTCATTAAAGCCAGCCCTCCGTCGACAGACTTCCTAAGCCAAAGAATCCCAAAACAACACCCGATGAACGCCTGGTGAGCTTGACCCCGCGCGTCGATCCGGACGACGCGGCTCCTGGTTTACACCGTAAGACGCCGAGGCGGTTTGGACTTTCCGCTCAGTGTGGTGGCCACGGATTTGGACACAGAACACGGTGGAATCGATGCGAACAAGCGCGACGTGGCGAGACAGGTTGGACGGCTGAACGTCGCTGACCTGCAGCTATGAGACCGAGCGTATGGGGGAAGACCGCGACCGGTTAGCTCATAACCCAGAGGTCGCAGGTTCGAATCCTGTCCCCGCTACCAGTGTCCCCGCTACGAGCGGAAATGGCCCTCGGAGACTTCTCCGGGGGCCGTTTTCATGCCCGATGGGAACACTTTTGGGAACATTAGGTAATCACCGGCTGGTGGGCATCGTCAGCGAAGCCGACATCGCCCGGCACCTACTTGAACACGTCATCGCCCAATTCGTCAAAGCGATCTGCGCACCGCAAGCCGTCACCAGCCGCTGACCGATATGACCTCGCACAGGACCACATGAACCCGTGCCGCACCCTCCGGCGCGAACAAGCCAGTGGCCGTCCCGATTTAAGTCCCCCATCTGCAAATGTTGGCTCTGCCCGTGCAAGTGTTACCGGCACCGTGCAACCCACGAACCGTTTTGCAGGACGAGGTCTTCGGCCTCCTGCGTCACCTAGGGCAAGGTCGAGTTCGCCAATTTGCGCACCGCTGTGCCCGTTTGCGGAGGAGTCATTGACCGAAAATGCCCAGAAGTATGAGAGTCATAAGCGTCGGAGTAGGTTAACTCAAGTGAGCGACAGTGGTCCCTTTCCCGACGATGTCCCTCTCGCCGATGCTCTCGAGCAGCAGCGCCCCGCAGCTGAGGCCGCCGACCTGGAGCCCCTGGTGCGCGCGATCAAGCGAACCGTATGACGTCGTTGCGTTGCTGCCAGCGACGCGCTGAAAGTATTGCATCGATTTCATCAGCGGTGGCCCATCTGGCCACGGCAATCGCCACACTTGGGAATCCAACCGGCGCCTTCTTCTCGATGTCGCCGTTGCAGCCCCGGGGTCCGCGTTGATGCCTTGCCCGGGCTCCTGCCGCGCCAGCTGCTCGTCTATGCGTTAGTAGACAGCATCGCGAGCGCGCGGCCGCGTTTTGCTGTCGCCTGGCTTCGCGGCTGGCGGCGCGGTGTCGGTCGTGGCGCTCGAGCAGCTGAGCGTCGTATCCGCTGAATCCTCAGCGTTGTCTCACCCGTGATACACCGGTGTCATGAGGTGGGTGACCGTGCGCGAACTGCGCGACCACGGGGGGAGAGGAGCTCGACGGGTGCAGCGCGTGCGTTCGATCAGGGAGCACCTTCTCGCCGCGACCGTGCCGTGGAAAGCTCAGGGAACGGACCATTCCGGCGCTTGGGGGATGTGCCGTGCGACGGGTCGGGCGACCTACGGCGCCTGGTCGGGGAGGGAACGGTCATGAGTGCACCGGTCGGATTCGAGGGTTCGGTCCACCGGGCGGATCTCGAGCGGCTCGTCGCGGGTGATCATCACGACCCGCACCAGATCCTGGGCCCGCACCTGGAGAAGGACGGCGACGGGCGGGTTCGGGTGGTGATCCGCGGCTGGTGCCCGGACGCCGCGGGGATGGCGGTGCTGAGCGGCGGGGCGCGGATCGAGATGCGTCGCATCCACGCTGCCGGTGTGTTCGCCGGCGTGCTGGCGGCCGACGCCGTCCCCGCCTACTGCCTCGAGTCGACCGACCGGAGCGGCACGACGACGTCCTTCGACGATCCCTACGGATGCTGGCCGACGCTGGGGGAGATGGACCTGCACCTGCTGGGCGAGGGCCGGCACGAGGGGCTGTGGCGGCACCTGGGCGCCATCGTGCGCGTCCACCAGGGGCTCTGCGGGACGTCGTTCGCCGTCTGGGCGCCGAGCGCCAGAAGCGTGCGCGTTGTCGGGGACTTCAACGGCTGGGACGGCCGGGTTCACCCGATGCGGGTGCTGGGCAGCTCCGGCGTCTGGGAGATCTTCCTCCCGGGAGTCGGCCCAGGGGCCCGCTACAAGTACGAGGTGGTCAGCCAGGGCGGGCACCTTAGCCTGCGGGCCGACCCGTTCGCCTTCGCCGCGGAGACACCGCCCGCCACCGCCAGCATCGTCACCCACAGCACGCACGAGTGGCAGGACGCGCAGTGGATCGCCGAGCGGGCCACCGTGGACCTCATGCGCGCCCCGGTCTCGATCTACGAGTGCCATCTCGGGTCGTGGCGGCTGACCCGGAACGACGACGGGTCGTGGCGCCCGCTGACCTATCGGGAGGCGGCCGAGATCCTCCCGGAGTACGTGGCCGATCTCGGGTTCACCCACGTGGAGTTCCTTCCGCTGGCACAGTATCCGTTCTCGGGCTCCTGGGGGTATCAGGTGACCGGGTATTACGCGCCGGCGGCACAGTTCGGCAGCCCGGACGACTTCCGATACCTGGTGGATCGGCTGCACCAGGCGGGGATCGGGGTGCTCGTCGACTGGGTGGCGGCCCACTTCCCCAAGGACGACTGGGCCCTGGCCCGCTTCGACGGCACGGCGCTGTACGAGCACGCCGACCCCCGACAGGGGGAGCACCCCGACTGGGGCACGCTGGTGTTCAACTACGGCCGCCACGAGGTCCGCAACTTCCTGCTGGCCAACGCCTTGTACTGGATCGAGGAGTTCCACATCGACGGGCTGCGGGTGGACGCGGTCGCCTCGATGCTCTACCTGGACTACTCCCGCTGCGAGGGTGAATGGGTGACGAACCGGTTCGGGGGCCGGGAGAACCTTGAGGCCATCAGCTTCATCAAGGAAGTCAACGAGGTGGTCTACCGGCACCACCCGTGGGTGATGATGGTCGCCGAGGAGTCCACGTCCTGGCCGGCCGTGTCCCGCCCCACCTCTCTGGGCGGCCTGGGGTTCGGGTTCAAGTGGAACATGGGGTGGATGAACGACACGCTGGTGTACTTCAGCAAGGATCCGGTCCATCGCCGGTTCCACCACCACGAGCTCACGTTCTCGCTGCTGTACGCGTTCCACGAGAACTTCATCCTGCCGCTCAGCCACGACGAGGTCGCCCACGGTAAGGGTTCGCTGCTCGCCAAGATGCCCGGGGACCGCTGGCAGCAGTTCGCGAACCTGCGGGCGCTGCTGGCGTGGATGTGGGCCCATCCCGGACGGCAGTTGCTGTTCATGGGCGGCGAGATCGCCCAGAGCGACGAGTGGCGGCACAACGCCAGCGTGGACTGGCACCTGCTTGAGTACCCCGAGCACGCCGGGGTCCAGCGCCTGGTCCGGCAACTCAACGCGGTGTACCGCGACCAGCCGGCCCTCTGGGAACAGGACTTCGACTGGCCGGGATTCCACTGGATCGACCCGAACGACGCCGACCACAGCGTGCTGTCGTTCGTCCGGTTCCCGGTAACCGACCAGCGGGTCGTGGCGTGCATCGCCAACCTCACCCCAGTGGTCCGGCATGACCATCGGGTCGGGCTCCCTCGGCCGGGTCGGTGGGTCGAGATCCTCAATACCGACAGCACCCAATTCGGCGGCAGCGGCGTCACCGTCGGCGACCTCACCGCAGAGGCGATCGGCTGGAACGACCTGGAGTACTCGGCCTCTATGACGCTTCCCCCGTTGGGCGTCGTCTGGCTGGCGCAGGAGGGGTAGTGCGGGCGGGCGTACACCGCCCGAAAGTTGCTCCTATGTCATCCCTGAAGGGGTGGGGTTCTGTCATCCCTGAAGGGGTGGGGTTTTGTCAAGACGTTGGCGACCTGGGATTGTGCTGGCTTTCGGCCTCCGTGTAGGCGGCATCGGGTAAGGGCCGGGGTCAAGACGGAGCGCCCGCAGCGTAGCGAGGACGAACGGTCTTGACCCCGGACCGGGCCGATGCATGCTTTCGACGGACGTCGGGAAGATCAGCCGGGCGGATGTGTGGTTGTGGGCCTTCTCCAAACCGTGATGGTGCAGATACTTTGGGGCAGGGCCGGACTGTTCCGGCTGCCGGTCATCCCTTCGCCCAGCTGTGGTGGGCATGGAGCGGTGCGGTAGCAACACGTGGGGTCAATCAAGCGGGCGACCACGCCGTTGGGGGGTCAGACAAAAAAGCGGCCGCGCACGGGTTGCGTCCGGAGTGCTCACGCTGCGCTGGCACGGTCGAGCGCGCGGATGTGGCCGTCGCGCAGCCCGTAGTAGACCAGCGTGAGTAGTTTGCGTGCCGCGGCAACCTTGGCGATGTTTTTGCCGCGGCGAGCTTCGATGCGGTCTTTGTCGGCCGCGATCTTGGCCGTCGTCGGGTGGCGCTGCACCGCCTCGATCGCTGCCCAACGAACCAGTTTGGAGCCCTGTTTGGTGATATGCCCGCGGTGTACGACGGTGTCGGATTCGCGGTGGCGCGGGGTCAGTCCGGCCCAAGAGCACAGTTGGGCTGGACCGGTGAAGCGGCCGGCGTCACCAATCTCGGCGACAAAAACCGCCGCCAGCGTCACTCCGATACCGGGTACCTGCTGGATGGCTTGATAGCCGCGGTCAGCGTCGAGCCGTTTGGCGATCAACGCGGCGAAACGTGCCTCGTGGCCATCGAGGGTATCGATCAGTTCCAGCAGTGAGCGGACCCGTTCGGCGTAGGCGGTGGCTAGCGGCACCTTCGCGAGTCGCTTGCGCCCACCGACTCCGAACAGGTCCGATACCGCAATCAACACCCCGGCTTTGGCCAGTACGGCATGGACCTGGGCTTTGAGCCCGGATCGGATCGCGACCAGCTTGGCCCGATAGCGCACCAACTCCCGCAGCTCGCGTGTCGCCGGTGGTGCGATCCAGGCCTCGGGCAGTCGACCCATCCGCAGCAGATCAGCCAGATCGCCGGCGTCGCGCACGTCGTTTTTCACCCTTCTGTACCGAAACCCTTTGACTCCCAATGGGTGCGCCAGATGTACCTGCGCTCCGTGGGCTTGCAGCACATCGACCGCCCAGTACCATCCATACGTTGCTTCGAGCACCACCTCGGGGTCGGAGCCGGCGTCCTCGAGCTGCAGTCCCAACGCGACCGGGTCGTTGACGATCCGTACCGCTGAGAGCTGCTCACCGGACTCCGATTGGCGCACGATCACCGACCGCTGCCGATGCAGATCGATCCCGACGAACTGCTTGCCGTCATACTCGTTCATAGGGGCCTCCCATGATTCGTGGAAAGTGAACACCCCCAGCATCCGCCGGGAACGTCACGAGGAGCGGAGGCCCCGCCCCTTCATCGCATCAAGCGGCGACCGGATTCACCGCCTCGGCGGGATCGCCGTGCGCGTTCTTGAGGTACTACGTAGGTCCGCATCGAGCGGCTGACTGACTGTCCCGTCGGAATTGATGGGGCCAGCGACGCGCGCCATGGCCCGTTACTCGCTACGTTGTTGTGGCGCACCACGACAAGGGAGTCTCCGATGTGACCAACCGACCTAGACGACGACGCCATCGCGCGGCAGGCCCCACTTATCACGAACAGCAAGACAATCAGCAAAACACAACGAGTCGCGGTCTGCCAGACCTGCGGCCACACATGGAGGCCGTGAGGGCCGATGTCGGCACCCTCGTGCACTTCGCCTTGAAGGACTTGTGCGCGAACGTCCCCAGCACGACCGAAATTTGACCAGACCAACGGTCAGAGATGGGTCGCAGTCAGGCTCGTTGGGACGGGAGGTGTCAACACCCCCGGGGGGAATCCACCGCGAGGTGGGCACCTAACTACCGATGTGCTGCAGGGCTTGACCCGGTAGCTAGGTACAGGGTTGATGCTGGTGAGGTGAGAACCAGCGAGGTCGCCGCCCAGGCGCAGGTCAACACCCAAACCCTGCGGTACTACGAACGCCGGGGCCTGCTGCCCGAACCCGAGCGGACCCGCTCCGGGTACCGCGCCTACACCCCCGACGCAGTGCGGGTGGTGCGCTTCGTCAAGCGTGCCCAACAACTCGGATTCACCCTCGACGACATCGAGGACCTGCTGCACCTGGCCGACGGTGGACCCGCATCCTGCGAGGAGGCCAGGACGATGGCCCGCACCCGCATCGCCGACCTCCAGCAGCGCATCAACGAACTCGCAGGCATGCGGGATGCGCTCACCCAGCTGGTCGACACCTGTGATCAGCCCCGCGCCGAGCGCGAATGCCCCATCCTGTGTGACATCGAAACCGCCGCGAACACAACAGCGCCCCCCACGCGGAAGTGACTGTTATGCGTATCGAGCTGCTCACCTCGCCGGGATGCCCCAATGCCGAGAGCACCAGAAAGATCCTCGCCGACTGCCTGAGCAGCCTCGGCATCGACGAGCCGATCATCGAGCGCGTCGGCACCTACCCCTCACCGACGGTGCTCATCGACGGCGTCGACGTGATGCGCCCAGCGGCCAAAGCGCCGACCGGTGATGCCTGTCGACTCGACCTGCCCACTCCGCAACACATTCTCGACGCACTACGCCCCGGTAGGTCCAATTCAACTGACAGTCAACGGAGTAATTAATGCCCGACCAGTTGGACGCCCCCCAGTCGGTCGCAGCCTCCGCCGAGCAGCTGCCGCCCGCGATCCGAGAACTCCACCGAGCCGTGTTGCGCGGCTTCTGTGATAGCGGCCAGGTCCATCGCGACGATCTGCGCCCGACCGCTGCCGCGCTCGGCGTCGACCTCGACGATGCCCTGCACCAACTTGGCAGCGCCGATCTCGTGCACCGCGCACCCGACGGACAAATCGAGGTCGCCTACCCTTTCTCACGCCAACCCACCGGCCACACCGTCCAGCTCATCGGCCACCCTCCGGTCGCAGCAATGTGCGCGATCGACGCGCTGGGCATCCCGTTGATGACCGGCACCGACGGCGTCATCGACTCAGCCGACCCCGACACCGGGGACACCGATCCGTATCCACCGCCACAGCGACGATTGGACATGGCAACCCGCCACCGCCGTTGTCGTTATCGCACAAACCGACTGCTCCGGAACCCTGGCCGATACTCTGCGGATCGATCACCTTCCACACCGACCAGCAACACGCGCATTCGCACCTCGACAACCATCCCGAATTGCACGGCCACATCATCGGCCAGGCCGACGCGATCTCCCTGGCCGACTGGGCCTTCCGAGGCTTGCTTGCCAGCTGACCGATTGACCAACACCTGCCTCAACACCTGTCAGGGGCCAACACAGTGAGCCTGTGTCCCCGCCCCGCAGTCTCGAAAGAGACGAGATACGACGCTGTCGGGTGATGTACCGACTATTTCGATCACCCACTCGCGGGTGAGGAGATGTTCCCCAAGGAGCAGATCGGCACCACCTGTTGCTACGCCACGCAGGGCAAGGTATGGGTCACCGGACCTGCTAGCGAGAGGTGGGAGGTCTACACCGTCCTGTCTGACTCGGAGAGACCTTCGGCACCAGCCCCGGCCTGCTCGCCGCCGAGGGAACAGGCGGCTGCTCCTGCAGCGGCGACAACGCCAGCGATGCATCCTCCGACGTGGTTGCGACCAGCGCGGCTTGCTGCTGAGCAGCAATCTAGATGAAGGTGTTCTCGTGCAGGTGCTGGCCTACATAGCTGCGGCGCTAATCGCGGTGTGGGGAATAGCCCATGCCGTACCGACCAAACGGGTGGTGGCTGGTTTCGCGCCGATCACGGCGGACAATCGCCGTGTTCTCACCCAGGAGTGGTTGGCCGAGTCATTGACGATGTGGGGCATGGCCGCCCTGGTGGTCGCGGTCACCGCGACCACGGCTGACATCCAGGTCACTGCCATCGTCTACCGCGTCGTCGCCGGATTACTTGTGGCCCTTGCGGTGCTCACCGTGTTCACCGGCGCTCGAACCCCCATTGTGTGGTTCAAGGTTTGTCCCGCACTGCTCGCCACGTCTGCGGCTCTGCTACTGGTGGCCAGCATCCTGGTGTCGTAGCGTGAGGCCGGTCCCAAATATCACTCGGGTTCTTTAGTCAGCACGCTGATTGCGCCTGTTCGGGGGGCGGTGGTGTTCTCCGACTCCCTTTGGCCGTTAAATAGCGGGGCAGACTTGGCCAGCGGCCGACACCGAGAAGACTGCCGCGACGCTGCTCGACGAGCTGGTCTCCTTAGATCGGGAGCAACGGCGTGAGGTGGCCAACGAGTTGCGCAAGGTGGCCGAGACGTTCGCCGAAGTGCCCGACGGTGGGGGCACTGTCCACGCCCTCCGGATGCTGGCCCACCTGCTCGACTCCGGCCGACGGGCGCTGACTGGTACTTGTCCTGTCGGCTGGGCGGGCCGATTCCCATTCCGGTGCCTCGAATGTGTGCACGGAGGCGCGCGGATCCGGGTCAAAGGACCCTTTTCGGGACGACGGGCGAGGCAGAACCTGAAATGCGTACGGCCAGACCTCGAAGCCCGAATGCGGGCGGCCGGGCACGAGGGGAGAAGAAGGGGCTTAGTCCATGACGACTGGCTGTAGAACTAAGACCGGGGTCTCAAGGAGGTAGTAATGTCCGCCAAAACGAAGGTCTCGGCGCTTGACCACGCGATGCAGACCGCGCACACGTGGATCGACGACGTGGCCAGGGAGTTCGACACCGAGGATCGGGAGTTCGCCTACCGAGTGCTGCGCGCGTGGCTGCACACCCTGCGCGATCGGCTCACCGTGGAGGCGAGCGCCCACTTTGCGGCTCAGCTGCCCGACCTGATCAGGGGCATCTTCTACGCGGGCTGGAATCCCAGCGCCGTCCCCGAGATGTACGATGCCGAGGCCTACGCTGCGCGGTTCGCCCGTGAGGCGATCATCGCCTCCGACGACGTCGGCAAGGCGGCTGCGGCGACGACCGCAGCCGTTTTGCACCATCTCCCGCCTCCCCAGATGGACAAGGCCCTGGCTCAGCTCCCCAGAGATATCCGCACCCTACTGCAAGCCCAGCGGTGAACTTGCTCAGAAAACGGCGGCACCTACGCGGCTGCGATTGAAGCGGTGATGCGCCAGCTGCAAGACGACCTTGGCCCGCCGCCGCCGCCGTGGCGGCCACCCGGCGTTGGGCCGACAACCCGCCATAATTCGTCGGGTCTCGGCGTTTGATCGGGCGAGAAGAAGGCGACGCTCGTCTCCCGACCCCAACCGACCGTGTCTCGAAAGAGACGACATACGAGAGTCTCGAATCTCGGTCTCGAAACGACCGGCCGCCCGGCCGATCTCATTCGCGGCCAAGGGATGTGGCCGAACTGTGTTTGGCGTTCGAAGTACACCGCCGTGTCATGTAGCACTCGAAGGCAGTATAGGAACGCCCTTAGCCTGAATCCGTGGATGGGCCGGTGATCTGATCGGCGTGTGAACAGCGAAAATACCTTCTGAACTGGGACAATACGAGTGCTGATGTCGTGTTGTCCTGAATTCAAGAAGGCATTTCCGGTGCAATCATCGTATATGTTCACGGTCGGGTCGGCGGTGTTCGACGAGCGGAATCTGGTGTCGGCGGCGGGTTTGGTGCCGGTGCTGGAATTGGCTGAGCAGACCGGTCTTTCGGAATTGATCAGCGAGCATGTGGATCTGCCGTCGACTCGGGTCAAATCCGGGGCGGTCAATCCGGCCGGCAAGCTGACCACGATCATCGCGGGCATGATGTGCGGCGCGGACAGCATCGATGATGCCAACGTGCTGCGCGCCGGCGGCACGCCGCGGGTGTTCGACGAGGTGTACGCCCCCTCGACGTTGGGGATCTTCTTGCGCGAGTTCACCTTCGGACACGCCAACCAGCTCGCCGCGGTGGCCCGCGCGCATCTGGTGGCGCTCGCGCAGCGCACCGCGCTGCTACCCGGCAGCGAGCAGCGCGTGTTTGTGGACATCGACTCGCTGCTGCGCCCGGTCTACGGGCACCACAAGCAGGGCGCCTCGTTCGGGCACGCCAAGATCGCCAGCCGCGCGCTGCTGCGACTGGGCCTGTCGCCGCAGATCACCACGCTCTCCACGGCAACCGCGCCGCCGGTGATCGCCGAGGCCCAGCTACGCAGCGGCAAGGCCGGCTCCGGGCGCGGCGCCGCCGCCCAGCGCTCTGATGCCGCCCTGACCAAAGCCGCCCGCAAACACACCGAAGATGACCACCCGGTGCACAGCTTCACCAGCCTGCTCGCCGATCTGGCCACCATCTGCGTCAACCACATCCAACCCACCGACGACATGCCGGCCTTCACCAAACTCACCACCCCCACCCCACTGCAACGCCGAGCCTTCGAACTCCTCGACATCTCCCACCGCCTCGGCTACATGTAGGCAGCACACCCCCCACCCAGATCACAAAGCCCAAGGTCAAGCCCCAACGCGCTCTCCGCCCAGGGGGTGCCTCTCTATTTGTCATCCCTGAAGGGGTGGGGTTCTGTCAAGACGTTGGCGACCTGGGATTGTGCTGGCTTTCGGCCTCCGTGTAGGCGGCATCGGGTAAGGGCCGGGGTCAAGACGGAGCGCCCGCAGCGTAGCGAGGACGAACGGTCTTGACCCCGGACCGGGCCGATGCATGCTTTCGACGGACGTCGGGAAGATCAGCCGGGCGGATGTGTGGTTGTGGGCCTTCTCCAAACCGTGATGGTGCAGATACTTTGGGGCAGGGCCGGACTGTTCCGGCTGCCGGTCATCCCTTCGCCCAGCTGTGGTGGGCATGGAGCGGTGCGGTAGCAACACGTGGGGTCAATCAAGCGGGCGACCACGCCGTTGGGGGGTCAGACAAAAAAGCGGCCGCGCACGGGTTGCGTCCGGAGTGCTCACGCTGCGCTGGCACGGTCGAGCGCGCGGATGTGGCCGTCGCGCAGCCCGTAGTAGACCAGCGTGAGTAGTTTGCGTGCCGCGGCAACCTTGGCGATGTTTTTGCCGCGGCGAGCTTCGATGCGGTCTTTGTCGGCCGCGATCTTGGCCGTCGTCGGGTGGCGCTGCACCGCCTCGATCGCTGCCCAACGAACCAGTTTGGAGCCCTGTTTGGTGATATGCCCGCGGTGTACGACGGTGTCGGATTCGCGGTGGCGCGGGGTCAGTCCGGCCCAAGAGCACAGTTGGGCTGGACCGGTGAAGCGGCCGGCGTCACCAATCTCGGCGACAAAAACCGCCGCCAGCGTCACTCCGATACCGGGTACCTGCTGGATGGCTTGATAGCCGCGGTCAGCGTCGAGCCGTTTGGCGATCAACGCGGCGAAACGTGCCTCGTGGCCATCGAGGGTATCGATCAGTTCCAGCAGTGAGCGGACCCGTTCGGCGTAGGCGGTGGCTAGCGGCACCTTCGCGAGTCGCTTGCGCCCACCGACTCCGAACAGGTCCGATACCGCAATCAACACCCCGGCTTTGGCCAGTACGGCATGGACCTGGGCTTTGAGCCCGGATCGGATCGCGACCAGCTTGGCCCGATAGCGCACCAACTCCCGCAGCTCGCGTGTCGCCGGTGGTGCGATCCAGGCCTCGGGCAGTCGACCCATCCGCAGCAGATCAGCCAGATTGTTGCGCGGCACTTTCGATGACGATGATGGCGTCGTTGGGGTTGACGACGATCGGGTGATGAGAACGGCCCCGCTCGGTGTGGTGAGCGGGGCCGTGGTGGGCGTGGTGACGGGGTGCCGGTCGGGTTGATGCGGGCCTGGTCGTTTTGACGCGAATCGGGTTCAGTCCGCCGCAGTTTCGGCGATGGCGATACGTGCGGCCTTCTCGTCGACGATGGCGTGATCGGCAGCGAATGCGGCGGTTAACGCGTGCAGGGCCAGGTTGTTGACCGCGCGGGGGTGGCCGCGGGAGGCGTTGTGGATCAGCCCGATCGCGTCCTCGGAGAACAGGGTGTCGGCCCGTCCGGCGATTTTGCAGTGATGGTGGATGTAGTCGGCGGTGTCGGTGGGGCTCATCCCGGTGATGGTGTAGCGGACGGCGATGCGCTGATCCAACGCGGCGAGGACGCCCAGCCGGAGCCGGTGGCGCAGGCTGGGCTGGCCGACCAGGATGACCGCGAACGGGCTCCCGGAGTCCATGTCGTGGTTGGTGAGCAGCCGGGTCGCTTCGAGCTGATGGTTGTCGAGCAGGTGGGCTTCGTCGACGACCAGCACGGGGTTGCGGCCCCGCTCGGCGTGTTCGGTGGCTAATGCCTCGGCGGCCTGTGGAGCAAGGGTGGCCCGGTGAAAGGCCGGGGTGTGCCCGAGGGTGGCCACTATGTGGGTTAGCATGCCTCGCACCCCGATGGTCGGGTTGGCCAGGTAGATGAACACGTGCCGGGACGGGTCCAGCGCCGTGGTGGCCGCGCGCACGGCCACGGTTTTGCCGGCGCCGACTTCGCCGGTGATCACTCCGATCGCGCGCTGGTCCACACACCAGCTGATGCGGGCGACCGCCTCACCGTGCCCGGCATGCCGGTGCAGCATGGCGGGTGCCAGGTCACGCCCGAACGGCATTCGGGTGAATCCCCAATGTGCTTGCAGCCGTTGAATACTCACGCTGAAGCCCCATCTTCATCGTCGATGTCGACGCTGGGCTGAAGGTCGTCGATGGATAGCTGGCCGGGGATCTCGCCGTCGTCGGTGTTGCCGTAGAGGGCGTGATAGCCGATGCGTTCGTCGCGGCGCAGCTGTGCGTGGTGGGCGGCCGCGGTCAGCTCCAAATAGTCGATCCCGGTCGGCGGCGGCTCGGGTTCGGGTGTTTCCGGTTTGGCCTTCGGGTGCGTGTGGCGGGAGATGGCATGCGGCAGGGCTTTTCCATAGCTCTTGTCGTGGTAGCGGACTTCGACGGTTTCCAGGTCGAACGGGCAGCACACCAGCTCTACCCGCCGACCGACCAGGGCCGGGTCGACTTGGTAGGTGTTGGCGTGCAGCGACACGGTGGCGGTCTTGGTGACCACGCGGTATTCCGACCACAAAAACGCCTCGGTCAGCTCGTCGGCGGTCGGTATCGCCGGGGTGCGCCCCAGCCGGTCCCAGCCGGCGTCCCAGCGGGCCAGTGGGGTTTGCCCGGTCTCGGTATGGGTGCGGCGGTGGTATTCGGTTTCGGTCCAGGCCACAAACAGCCGGTTGAGCTCCAACAATGCGGTGGTGTGGTCGACACCGGCGGTTGTGAGGTCCTCGCTGGTGGTGTCGGTGACCTCGACGAGGAACTGTTCGCGCACGGTGCGGAAGAATCGTTCGATCTTGCCGCGTCCTTGCGGCCGGCCTGGCTGTGAATGCACCAGCCGCACACCGAGTTTCGCGCAGGCCCGCAACAGCCACGCATCGACGAAGGCACTGCCGTTGTCCACGGAAATCCCGGCTGGGACACCGCGGGCGGCCAGGGCGGGGCGCAGCGCGGCAGCCAGCCGCACGGTGTCTTCGGCGAAGCCGAATCGGTAGCCGGGCAACAATCGTGAGTGATCGTCAAGGAAGGCAAAAAGGTAGGTTTTGCGGTCCCCAACTCGCGGCCCATGCAGCGCATCTCCGACCCACAGTTCGTTGGGGTCGGCGGCCTCAAACCGGCCGAACACCGCCGGGACCTCGCCGGCACCGGGTCCCATCAGCTCCAGCCGGTGGAAATGGCGCAGCAGGGTCGATTCTGAGGGCGCCCACCCGGTGGCGATGCGCAGGATGCGGGCCACCTGCATAACAGTGCGGGTCGGATTCTCCCGCTTCAGCGACGCCGCCAGCTCCAACACCTGCGCGTCGGTGCGCGCCGCCAGCCGCCGCGGTTCGGGTACCAGCGCCTCAAACCCGCCGCCGCGGTAGCGGCGGATCCAGCGGTCCAGCGTCTCCCGCGAGATGCGGGTCTGGTTGCCGAACGGGTCGGTATGGGTCTCAGCGGCGATCTGGCGTACCAGTTTGCCGCGCTGCTTGGTTGACAATCCGCTATCCAGGGCTGGGCAGATCAGCTGATAGCGGAACAACCCGATCGCCTGCGCCCGCTCACGGCGCTTGTGTTCCTCCAACGACACCTGAACAGTTCTCCTCTCCAGTCGAAGGCCTGCCCGAAACCATTGCCGGGCAGGCGCCTTGGTGAGGATCACCGATCAGCCGGTCCCGACGTCAGGGGCGATTCGTGTTGCAGCGGCCCAGCCCACGCGGCGGGCGGCCACCCCGGTGCCAGCAGCCGTCCACTACTGACCGCGACCGCCACCCGCTCTGGCATCACCGCGCCGCCCAACCCGAGGGCGCCGAATCGGAACCGAATCGCCGCGGAGGCGGTCGCTACCGCGGCCAGCACGTCGCGCCAGGGGCACCCCGTCCCGTCCGGGATCGTCACGTCCACCCCGGCAGCGACTGCCACACCGATAAACCAGGACCGGATCGCCTCCAGGCGCTCCGCTGCACGGCGCAGCCAACCCCGCACTGTCGCCGCCGGCACCCCCAGACCCGCTGCGATCCGCCGATGCCCAGACCCCTCGGCCCGGGCGGTCAACGCAGCCCAAAGACGTTCCGCTGCATACGCTCTGCGCAACAACATGGTCGCCGGCAACAACACGTGCGTCACCGCGCAAGCCCGGCAACGCGCCCGCCGCGGCCGCACCGGATCAGCCAGCCCAGCAATCCTTCGAGCACGGGCGTGACCCCACCCGCCCAGCACCCCACCGCAATCAGGGCACCCAATCTCCCCAACAGCCAACCGCGACTCGACGCGGACAGGATCAACCTCTACCGTCACCACCAGTGCCTCCGAGCACTACAGCGCGGCACCCCGCAGTTCCGGCAAAGACTCCGCGGGGTGTCGCGCACCCAATCAGTTCCTCGTCACACTGACGGTGCACACGAACAAGATCAACCCAGCGATGAAGCCCAGGACCACATCGGCAAACTCAATGACGAACAGGACCCCTGTGGTCGTCACCCAGAGAGACGGTCAACACCAGATCGCCGGCGTCGCGCACGTCGTTTTTCACCCTTCTGTACCGAAACCCTTTGACTCCCAATGGGTGCGCCAGATGTACCTGCGCTCCGTGGGCTTGCAGCACATCGACCGCCCAGTACCATCCATACGTTGCTTCGAGCACCACCTCGGGGTCGGAGCCGGCGTCCTCGAGCTGCAGTCCCAACGCGACCGGGTCGTTGACGATCCGTACCGCTGAGAGCTGCTCACCGGACTCCGATTGGCGCACGATCACCGACCGCTGCCGATGCAGATCGATCCCGACGAACTGCTTGCCGTCATACTCGTTCATAGGGGCCTCCCATGATTCGTGGAAAGTGAACACCCCCAGCATCCGCCGGGAACGTCACGAGGAGCGGAGGCCCCGCCCCTTCATCGCATCAAGAGGCCTTGGCGGATTGAGTGTCGGGTTTGCCACCGTGGCGGTATTCGTCGGCGATCATGGTTCGCCAGAGCTGGTTGGAGAGATGTCGTTTGAGGCAGCGCAGCGCCGCTCGTGGTGCTTTGCCCTCGGCGATCTTGCGCTCGTAGTAGCGTCGTCCGGCGCTATCAGGCATGCGGACTTGGACCATGGCAATGGTGTGCAGCGCCGAGTTGAGTTGCCGGTCACCGTAGCGGTTGAGCCGGTGGCATTGGTGTTCGGCGCTGGCGACCTCGACTGGGGCGGTGCCGTTGTAGGTGGCATAGGCCGCCGCGGTGGCAAACCGGGTTACGTGACCGGTTCGGCCCAGGATGCGGGCCGCCAGCACCGGGCCAACGCCGTCGATCTCACGCAGTCGCGTGCCGTGCTCGTCGAGCAGCCGGGTGGTATCGGCCTGATTGTCGGCCAGCTGCTGGTCGAGGCGGCGGACATCGGTGATCAGCTCTTTGCATAGCTGCAGCCGAACCCGCTCGGGGGTGCTGCGGGGCCGAAACCCGCGCACCGCCGCGGCAGCCTTGGCGGCGGTCAGGTCGGTCGGGACACCGCCGGCCAGCAGTTCCCGCAGCAGCCGGTGCAGTTGATTGATGGCGCGGGTTCTGTTCTGCGACAGGTTCATTCGCCGCTCGTCGAGCAACGCGCAGGGCGTCGACGTGATCCTCAGGGACTACCGAGCGGGCATCGCCCTGCGCCGCGGCCACACACGCCGCCCCGGCCGCGTCGATGCGGTCGTTCTTGCGCCGCGCGCCGCGAGACAGTTCGCGTACTCGCGCGGTTGCGGTGCTCGGCACGTCGAGCACAACCTCACCACGAGCCAACAACCACTGCGCCAAGTGATGACCCAACCCTTCGGCGTTCTCGACCGCCCACCGCCGATCTGGCCACTGCTTGGCCCAGGCCAGCATCCGCCGATAGTCGGCCAGCGTGGCCTCGACACGCAGCGAACCCAGATCGGTGTTAGTGACCGGATCCACCGCGGTGGCGGTGTGCGTACTCTTGTGCGGGTCAACGCCGATGACGATCATGGACAACGGATTCCCTTCTCGCGCGGTAACGGGGGGATCCGCGGCGGACAATCCGACTTCAAGCCACCTCGCACGTACTTGTGGTCACGCCTCTCTTCAGTCACGCCGCGAACGCGAACCGGAGGGCTCGACACACCCCCTGAGAGTCAACCCACTACGAGGTGACAGGAACTTCGGGAGTCAGGCCCTCCGGTTCGCTACGGCACGCTACGGGACAGCCAACCCGGACCACGAACCGCTAACACACATACAAGTCGGAACTTCGGGTTAGCCCGCTTACTGGCGGGACGGCGGCGTTTGAGATGTATTTCAGCACTCGCTACGGCGGGCGTATGCCGCACAGAGAACGGCTACACCGCGCAACCATGGCGGCTCTTCAGTCCGCGCGGACAACTCCGGTGTCTTCGGGCAGCAAAATGTGACTGACGCGCGCCGCCGCCCGGCTCAATGCCCGCATCCAACAACTGGAAATAGCCGACCAAGCACCGACCAGAGTGGAGTGAGACCGCCGGCCGATAGCGAGGGAAAGTGGGACCGATGGCGAATCGCGACGAGCTGACGCCGAGCGAAGGGTCACATCATCGGTCATGTGGTCATTGTCCTCTGGCGCGCTCAGGGCCGCGGCGCCGTGAGCACCACGGGGGCGATGCCGTCGGCGGCGCCACCTCGGATCCGGCCCGATGCTCGGCGGTGGCAGGCGGTGACTAATTACTCTAGAGCGGTGAAGCAACAGTTACTATACTTCTGAATATCATTTGAAGGCGAATATCATTTGAAGGCCATATTCGGAGATGACAGGACAGAATCATGAAAAAGCTTTCAGAACTCCTGCGAGAACTTGCAGACCGTGCAGAGAACGCGGAGAACAAGGTAGCAGCGGTTGAGCAAGAAACCGGCGAGAAAGTGCATGCCGCTATCGACACCTCCAAAGCGGATGCAAAAGCCAGGCAGGATGAATTCAAGGCGAATGTGGCAAAGAAGAAGGCAAGCGCTGCTTCCGACTGGAAAAAACTCCAGGCCGAGCACAACCAGCGGGTGGAGAAAATCAAGCACAATATTGCAGCCAAGAAAGACGCTGTTAATCGGAAGCTCGCGGAGCACCGAGCCGATGATGCGGAGGACAACGCCACGGCTTTGATTTACTTTGCCAGGATGGCAATTGACGATGCTGAGATCGCCACACTTGAAGCCATTGACGCTCGGGCTTATGCAGGATCGTTAACCTAGCCAGCGAATGGGTTACTCAAACACCCTTCACCCGAAACATATTGGGCGGCAGTAGTCGTTCGCTCTGATGGCACACGCGGGGTAGAGGCGGCCGGATGCGCCTTTAGTAGACCGAGCCCGACATCCCGCATTCACGCCCCCTGACGTCAGAATTGTAGTCGGTGAATCCGGGTCGGCCACGGCGCGAAATAAGAGTTGCACCGGCTGCCGCGACTCCAACGTGGCCGCGATCATCAGCACGTGGCTGCCGGGCCGGATGGAGGGACGACTACTCGACGGTGCGCTTCCATCGACATAGGTCCCATGGCTATCCACACTCAGCCACAGCTGAAGTTTCACCGGCACCGGCGCCATCGGGTCGCGCCATCGCAGGACCACGCCGCCGCACCCGGCCGGGACCTCACAATGGGTGTATTCCTCGAGGACGAAGTTCGGGGAGTCCTTGACGTACCGGTCAATCGAATTCAGTTTCAGCTCGCGCTCGTCGCCCACGGCCCGATGTTACCGATGTAACAGTGCCAGATACCGCCATTTGTGAATGGTCTTGGCTCGAAGGCCCACAAGTTTGCTGATCGCAATCAGCCGCTCGCATCGTCGGCATATGGGACAGGTGGCCGGGCGCACTGGGATTGGCTGAAACTGTCGCCGTCGGGAACGGGTGAGCACTGATTCTCCCCGCCGTCGCCGCGGGGAAGCACGCCTCGCTGGCCAGGCTAGCTGGCTCATCTCGACGCTGATGGCTTTCGTCCCTGTCGGTGCACCCGGCGACATGATGTCGCACCTGAAGGGGTCCGGGTCAGCAAGAAGATGGTGCAAAACGATCAAGCCGCGATCGCGGTCGTCGAGACCAGCGAGAAGACGGCGACGCCGACCACCGGGTTGGACGGCAAGATCTACCCGGTGCGGTCGCCGGCGAAGCGGGCGCGGAACAAGCCGAAGCCGACAGGCGATACCACACTAGCCGCGGGCTTGACAGACAAGCAGTTACGCAAGTCCGCTCAGCGGTTCATCGAATGCAACGAAATCACGCTGGATTCAATGGTTTTCGCGCTTGAGGCGATAGATCCCGCGCACGTCGATTACGTCGTTAACCAGGACCGCGTGGACAAGATGATTGCCGACGTGGGCAAAGTCCGGCAATTCCTGAATCAGGTTGCTCAACAGCGCGGGCGTAAGGAATAGGGCAGAGGACAATGGCGACGATCGAGAAATACCAGACAGCAAGCGGTGCAACGCGTTACGCGGTCCGCTATCGCAAGCCAGACGGAAAGCAGACGTGGAAGCGGTTTGAGCGCAAGCGTGACGCGCAGGCGTTCGCCGCGACCACCGAGACCGCGAAACTGCGCGGCGAATTCGTCGCGGTGAGCACCGGCCGGGTGACCATCGGCGCGCTGGGACCCGCGTGGCTGGACCGTCAGCGCGGCCACATGAAGCCGTCAGGTTTCCGGTCCTACGAGAGCGCGTGGCGGGTGCATGTCGCGCCGCGATGGTCGTCGATCGCCATCGCTGATGTCCGGTTCTCCGACGTGCAAGCGTGGGTCGCCGAGTTGTCGGCCAAACGTGGGCCGGTCATCGTGCAGACGGCGTACTCGGTCTTGGCGCGGATCTTGGACGACGCCGTGCGGGACCGGATGCTGGCGTCGAACCCGGCTCGCGGGGTGAAGCTGCCCAAGCGAGCACGGCGGCGCAACGTATATCTGAGCGCGGAGCAGTTGCACCGGCTGGCCGACGAGTCAGGGCGGTACCGGTCCCTGGTGCTGCTGTTGGGCGTTGGCGGCCTGAGATGGGGTGAAGCCGCTGCGCTGCGGGTGTTGGATATCGACTTTCTGCGCCGCCGTATCGAGCTGCACCGCAACGCCGTCACGGTCGGCCGGCAGACGTGGGTCGGCACCCTCAAATCGGGCAAGGGCCGCACCGTGGTGCTGCCCGGCTTGGTCGTGGACGCGCTGGCGCGCACCGTCGAAGGCAAGGGCCGCGACGATCTGCTGTGGCCGTCACAGACCGGCGGGTATCTGGCCCCGCCATCGTCGACCGACTCATGGCTATCCGGGGCGGTGGCCCGCTGCCAGCAAGCCGACCCGACGTTCCCGCGGGTCACCGCGCACGCGCTGCGCCACACCGCGGCGTCACTGGCCATCTCCGCGGGCGCCAACCCGAAGGTGGTGCAGCGGATGCTCAAACATTATGCGGGTGATCTTGTCAAGTGCGTCTTGTCAGGAGGCGGTCTGATCGAGTCGGGCGAGCAGTCCGTCGAACACTTTCTGGCGGCCGAGTTGTCCTTTCTCGGCGGCGTCGTCGCGTTGTGCCTGCAGGGTCGGGCGGAATTCGATGGTGGTCTGGAAGAAAGTGCAGGATTCGCAGATGGATTCGAAGTGGCAGTCCAGGCCGACGGGTCGGGCGCAGTAGCCGTTGCCGAGCATCCGGCGGTGCATCTCGACACGGAGCTTGCGCATTTCGGCGCCTTCGGCGTCGGCGGGCAGTGCGCGTGGTTGGTTGTAGAGGGCTTCGACCTTTTCGCTGACGGAGAAGTATTCGTCGGCGACGGTGCGGTCGGCGATTCGGGCGTACACGAGGGTCATCCGCATCGATCGGTGCCCCAACAACGCGGCCAGGGCTTCGAGGGTCATGCCGCGGTTGATCGCCTGGGTCGCCAAGGTATGCCTGAGGCGGTGGGGCGAAACACGGCCGATGCCAGCCGCTTTCGCGGCTTTGGCTACTGCCCGGTCGACGCGGCCTTCGCCGATGCGTTGGCCGTACTCGACGAACAGGTAGCGGCTGCGCAGGCTGGTGGGTCGAGTGGCGATCCAGGTGTCGAGGAGATCCTTGAGTTGGGGATGCAAGGGGATGTAGCGGTCGGTGCGCAGTTTGCCGAGCGGCACGTGCAACCAGTACGCGGCGCCGATCTGCACGACGGAATCGACTGTGAGGTCGAGGAATTCGCCCTTGCGCAGGCCGGTGCGGGCCAGGAACTCCACGCACAGTCGCACGAACGGGTCGTCGTCGGCGCGCGCGGCCTGCAGGAGCTTGGTGAACGCGGCGTCGTCGAGGAACCTGGGCAGCGGGTCGTCGCGCAGCGGCAGGTCGCCGGGGAACATGAGCACGCGGGCGGGGATGTCGTCGCCGTCCCATTCGGTGAGCCGCTCGAAGCAGGTGCGCAGGGTGCCAAGGTGTTCGGCGAGACTGATCTTGGACAACCGGCCGCCGCGGGCCGAGGGCCGGGTGGACAGGTGCAGCTTGTAGGCCTCGATGTGTGCCCGACGCAGATCGGCGACGCAGAGCACCTCGGGGGCGTTGACGGCGAGCCAGCCGGCGAACTCCCGCAGCACGCCCTCGACGCGCACCATTGTCGAGGCCCGCAGCGACAGCCGTGTCTGGGCGATGTACCCGGTGAGGGTGGTGGCCAGCCGTGGCGGGACCGCCGCCCACTGGGCGGCCCGCTCGGCCGAGCGGTCTGGGGCTGTTTTGCGGGGAGCGGTGTCAAGGACGCCGAGGTGGAACAAAGTGGTCTGCGCACCGAACAGCGCCGCGCTGAGCGCCTTGGCGCCGTGGCTGTCGGGTCGGTGGCGAGTTATCGCGGCGGTCAACGCTTTTCGCTGTGCGTCGATCACCGGCTGGGTCAGCCGCTGGGGAGTCAGCCCGGCCAGCGCTGCCACCTTGGCCAGGGCGGACCACTGCAGGCGGGTCACGAGGGAATCAAACCCGAGCTCGGCGGAGGTCGCGGTGAACCGTTCGTGGAACCTGCGGTGATGATGGGCGGCGACTTCGCCGAGGTAGGGCCGGCACGCCACGAGATAGTCGGGGCTGGGCCGCAGCCGTCCCGTCACGATCAGCCAACCGACCACCCGTCGGTCCTTCAGCGGCAATGCGCACTGCGATGCCAGCGGCAACGCCGACCAGCCGGCCACCCCAACGCGGGTGAGAAACGTGCGCGCCACCGAGGTCACCGGGTGTCCGGCGAACATCCCGGCCGCGACGAGGTCGGCCCGATACGCCTCGACGAGCTCCTCGATGTCGTGGCGATGTGCTGGTGACCGGTTCATTCCTCGGCCGCCTCGCCGGACGCGACGACCTGCGCCTCGATCGCTTCGGCGGCTCGCAGGTACTCCCGTTCCAACCAGTCGTTGGCCAGGTGCAGATAGATGCGGGTGGAGTCGATCGAGGCGTGGCCGGCCTGGGCTTGGATGGCCTCCAGTGCCATCCCGGCCTCCCGCAGCCGGGTGAAACAGGTATGCCGCAGCTGATGGCACGTCGCCTGAGTCAGCCCGGCGCGACCGCGCGCACCGTCGAGAATCTCATCCAGACCCGCCGCAGACAACGGCTCACCACGCCGCGGCCCCTTCAACACCACGAACACCCGATCACTCGACCCTCGCGGCCACTCCTGATCCAGATAGTCCCCGAGCGAGGCGAAAAACCGCGCCGATACCGGCACCATCCGCTGCCGACCGCCCTTGCCCTCGGCCACGAACACCCGCCGCTCGCCGACGTTGACGTCGTCGAGGCGCAGACCGAGCACCTCGCAGCGTCGCAGGCCACCCAGCAGCATCGCCTCGACCATGGCCCGGTCGCGATGAGTGCGCAGCACCGCCCGCAGCGCGTCGACCTCGCTTGGCGCCAGCACCCGCGGCAGCGTACGAGGGGTGCGGATCAACGGCACCCCGCCCTTGCCGCGCCGAGCACCGGGGCGGCGGGCGGCCAGGCTGGTCGGAACCGGGTTGCGGCTCACGCCGGTGTCACCCCGGGCCGCGAGATAGGCGTACAGGCCACGCACACTGGACAACCGGCGGGCGATCGTGCGCGCCGCCAGGCCCGGCTCGCCGTCCTCCAATCGCACCACCCGCTCGCCCAAGCGGGAAGTACGTTGAGATGCCAAGAACGCGAAGACATCTGCAGCGTTGACCTGCGCTGGCTGCTTAGCAACCACACCAAAGAAGATCTTCAAATCCGACGCCACCGCCAGCCAGGTATTGGTCCTGGCACGCGCCGCAACGAAGGCCAGATAGTCATCCAGCAGCGGATGCCCCAGGGTGATCGCGACGAGCTCCACCCCACGATGGTGACGGATCAAGCACGGCATGAACTGGTCCATCGGGGTCTCCTCGCTCGTCGGTCAACCGACCCACGCCCGGGTGGTCGACCCGCCTCAGATCACCCGTATATCAAACACGCCAGCGCCGCGATGACGCTCGACGTCTACGCGGATCTGTTCGAGTCCGACCTCGACACCGTGGCCGACCGGCTCGATTCGATAATCGGGTGCAGGGACCCGGAGGTTACGGCACCGGGCCCGTAACGGGTGATGAAAGGGACCCAGGAGAAATGGGAGCAACTCACACACCGCACGCTGACAAGATCCGCTGGCACAAGGTTGGTGACCCGAAAAAGGGTGGCGTCTCGCCGCTTGGCGAGTACGTCGTCACCAATGTCATTACCTTCCGACGGCCAAACGGTTCGCGTGAGATCGTGCCCGCCCCCAGCTTTTCGGGCTGGCACGTCTACGACGCGTGCGTCAAGCACAATAAGCGGCTGCTCGGCATCGACTGACGGACGTAACCGCGCTACAGAACCGGCCCTTGGTCTAACCGCTTGGTAGCCGGTTCTCTGTGTGTCTACGGGAAAACGTGCTCAAAATGTGCTCACGGGGTGCTCAGTAGCACGCATGTTTGACACTGATAACGCTCTGACGAGCGCAGATGGGCCAGGACACGGTGAGCCCCCTGTCAGGATTGAACTGACGACCGCTCGCTTACAAGGCGAGTGCTCTACCACTGAGCTAAGGAGGCCGGGTAAATCGGGTGTCAAGCGTAACCGGTCACTCGTCGCTTTCGACGATGCGTGTTGACGCCACCGTCCGCGACGATGGACGCCGACCCGGCCAGCGGCCCGGCAGCGGAATCCGGTCCGCGATGTTGCTCAGCGGGTTCACCACCATGGTGAGCGAGATCACGGCGTCTTGCAGGGTGGAGATGGCCGGCTCGAGCGCCTCCATGCCGGGTGTCAGTCGAGCCAGGGTGTCGGCGACGTCGGTGAGCTGATCCAGCGGACCGTTTTTGGCGGTCAGCTTGTCGATCAAGCCGCCCTGGGCGAGCAGCCGCTCGGCCAGCCCGTCCTCGGACAGCACCCGATCGATCAATCCCTCCTCGGCGAGCAGCTGATCGGCCAGTCCGCCGGGTTGCAGCGCGCGCTGCAGGCCGCCGCCCTCGGCGGTCAGCCGGTCGAGCAACCCGCCCTCCGACGTGAGCAGGTCAACCAACCCGCCCGGACGCAGCAACCGGTCCATCGGCCCGTCGGGCGCCAAGGCGCGTCCCAGCGGCGCGTCGTCGTCAAGCAGCCGGGCCAACCGGTTGGCGCGAACGAGCGCGTCGTCAATGCCCAGCATGGAAACCATCGCGGTGGTACCCGAGTCACTCGCACCCAC
The DNA here is from genome assembly GCA_963788075.1 of uncultured Actinomycetota bacterium. Lineage (GTDB taxonomy): Bacteria > Actinomycetota > Actinomycetes > Mycobacteriales > Mycobacteriaceae > Mycobacterium. Next base: position 483,595 of record CAWBFI010000001.1, read on the forward strand.
CGCCCGTTTCGCCACGCCCACCGCCACGGAAGCGACGTTCAAGCTCGCGTCCGCGGCGGCAAGCCCGACTCGTGCTGGAGCCGTCGCGATAGACGCGATGCTTTTGGCGAAGTTCATGACCTTGAGTCTATGCACGCCGCCGGCCAGCTAAACGCGTATGGTTCCAAGCTGACGCGATGACTCCTGGCAGACTGTTAGCAGACGACTGGCACCGAGCTTTCAGGAATCCCACAATATTCGCAAATGCAGTTCAAACGAACGACCGGGAGTGACCTCATGACAGTGGCTACCGCGGCTACCCACAGCAAGACCCAACCGGAGGCTCGCGTCCTCGTGGTCGACGACGAGGCCAACATCGTCGAATTGCTTTCAGTCAGCCTGAAATTCCAGGGATTTGAGGTCCACACGGCAACCAATGGGGCCCAGGCTCTGGATCGGGCCCGCGACGCCCGGCCCGACGCGGTGATCCTCGACGTGATGATGCCCGGTATGGACGGCTTCGGGGTGCTGCGGCGGCTGCGCGCCGACGGCATCGACGTCCCGGCGTTGTTCCTGACGGCACGCGACTCGCTGCAGGACAAGATCGCGGGCCTGACCCTGGGCGGCGACGACTACGTGACGAAACCGTTCAGCCTGGAGGAGGTTGTCGCCCGGCTGCGGGTCATACTCAGACGCGCCGGCAAGGGCGGCGCTGATCCTCGCAACGCCCGCTTGAAGTTCGCCGACATCGAACTCGACGAAGAAACTCACGAAGTGTGGAAGGCCGGCGAACCGGTGTCGCTGTCGCCGACCGAATTCACGTTGCTTCGCTACTTTGTGATCAACGCGGGCACGGTGTTGAGCAAACCCAAAATCCTCGACCACGTTTGGCGCTACGACTTCGGTGGCGACGTCAACGTCGTCGAGTCCTACGTGTCCTATCTGCGTCGCAAGATCGACACGGGGGAGAAGCGGCTGCTGCACACCTTGCGCGGCGTGGGTTATGTACTGCGGGAGCCGCGTTGAATCAAGTTCGACGCGGATTGCCGCTACGGGTGGGTTTGGTGGCCGCAACGTTGGCGCTCGTCGCCTGCGGTCTGGCGGTCTCGGGCGTCGCTGTCACCTCGATCCTGCATCACGTTCTCATCGCCCGGATCGACCAGACCCTGCTCGACGCCTCGCGTAGTTGGGCACAGGCCCCGCGTCGGCAGTCGCCGCCACCCTACGCGGACCCGGACCCCGGGCGGCCGCCCTCGAAGTTCTACGTGCGCGGCATCGGCTCCGACGGCACGCCTTTCACGGCCATCAACGACCGCAACGCCGAACCAGCACTACCGCCCGACAACGACGTGGGCCCCAATCCGACCACTTTGCCCTCGGTCAACGGCTCCGACATTCAGTGGCGAGCGGTATCGGTACGGGGGCCGAACGGCATCACCACCGTCGCGATCGATCTGTCCGACGTCCAGCACACCGTCAACTCCCTGGTCTGGCTGCAGATCGGTATCGGGGTAGCGGTCCTGGTCGTGGTCGGGATCGCCAGCTTCGTCGTAGTGCACGGCAGCCTGCGGCCGCTGTCGGAAGTCGAACACACCGCCGCCGCGATCGCCGCGGGCCAGCTGGATCGCAGGGTTCCGGAACGTGATCCGCGAACCGAAGTGGGCCAACTTTCGTTGGCGCTCAACGGGATGCTGACCCAAATTCAGCGGGCGATGGCTTCCTCGGAGTCTTCGGCCGAGAAAGCCCGCAATTCCGAGGAACGGATGCGACGGTTCATCACTGACGCCAGCCACGAACTGCGTACCCCGCTGACGACCATCCGCGGTTTCGCGGAACTGTATCGCCAGGGTGCCGCCCGTGACGTAGCCATGTTGCTGTCGCGGATCGAAAGCGAAGCCAGCCGGATGGGCCTCCTGGTGGACGACCTGCTGCTGCTGGCCCGGCTCGACGTGCAACGACCGCTGGAACATCAGCGAGTGGACTTGCTGGCCCTGGCCAGCGACGCCGTGCACGACGGGCAGGCGATCGACCCCAAGCGCACCATCACGATGGAGGTTCTCGACGGTCCCGGCACCCCGGAGGTGTTCGGTGATGAAGCCCGGATCCGGCAGGTGCTGAGCAACCTCGTTGCCAATGCGCTGCAGCACACCCCCGAAAGCGGCGACGTCACCGTTCGGGTCGGCACGGAGGGCGAAGACGCGGTGCTCGAGGTAGCTGACAAGGGCCCCGGCATGAGTCAGCAGGACGCGTCGCGGGTTTTCGAGCGGTTCTATCGCACCGACGAGTCACGGGCGCGCGCCAGCGGCGGTACCGGTCTGGGGTTATCCATCGTCGACTCGTTGGTGCGCGCGCACGGTGGGTCCGTCAAGGTGACGACCGCGCCCGGCGAGGGATGCTGCTTCCGCATCACGCTGCCCCGCGTGAGTGACGTGCCGGCGCACGTTTAGGGCCCGTCTGACGGCCTCATGTCAGTTGCGCCAGCGCCGCCGTGATCCTGGCCTGTGCATCGTCGAGGGATTTCGGTGACGGGTTGCGGTCGACGTTGGCGAAGCCGAAGTCGCTCAGGCTGCGGGTTGGGAACACGTGGACGTGCAGATGGGGCACTTCCAGTCCGGCGATGATCATCCCGGCACGCTCCGTCCTGAACGCCTTGCACACGGCCTTTCCTATCAACTGGCTCACCGACATGACGCGGGCGAACACCGCGCCGTCGACGTCCTGCCACTGATCGATCTCGGCGCGCGGCACCACCAGCGTGTGGCCTTGTGTCATCGGCTCAATCGTCAGGAACACGACGATGTCGTCATCCTCGTAGACGAAGCGGCCGGGCAGTTCACGGTTGATGATCTTGGTGAAGATCGACGCCATGGGCCCCAGCATATGTTCGACCAAATTGCCGTGACGGCCGTGGTCGCTGTCCAGACCATGACCATGCCGATTTAGGCGAAAGTACCGGTGAGTTCCGCGAGCGTCGACGGTCAATCCCCGGAAAAGGATCCACAACGCAGATGCGCAGGAGAGTTGCCATGTCACGGGTGCGGGTGCACAATTTTTCGGTTTCCCTCGACGGGTTTGGAACGGGTATTGGACAAAGTATTGATGCGCCGTTCGGGCACGCCCGCGGCCGGTTGCACGAGTGGTTCTTCGCGACGCGCACCTTCCGCGCAATGCACGGTGAGCCCGGCGGGACCACGGGCGTCGACGACGCCTTAGCCAGCCAGTGGGCCGCGAATGTCGGTGCGGAAATCATGGGGCGCAATAAGTTCGGGCCGCAGCGCGGCTCATGGAGCAGCGAAGAGGGCGGCGGAGAATGGCACGGCTGGTGGGGCGCCGAACCGCCTTTTCACACCCCGGTCTTTGTGCTCACCCACCACCCCCGGCCCTCGATCGAGATGAAAGGCGGCACCACGTTCCACTTCATCGACGCCAGTCCCGCGGATTCTCTCCAGATAGCCCGAAACGCCGTCGGCGACGGTGACATTCGCCTCGGTGGGGGACCGTCAACCATTCGCCAATTCCTCGCCGCGGACCTCGTCGACCATCTGCACATTGCGGTGGTGCCGATCATCTTGGGGCGTGGCGAACCGTTGTGGGACGGACTAGATGAGTAATTCCAAGGGGTCAGTGGTCGTATGCGGTCAGTGATCGCAGGATCGGCTTCTCGGTTCTGTCGTTGTGCCAGATGGCGGCGGTGAGGGCGAGGATGCGTTGCAGGACGCGTGCGGCGACTCCGGCGATGGTTCGTCCGCCATGGCGTTCAAGGTCGAGCTGGGTCTTGAGGGTGTTGTTGACTGATTCGATGACCTGCCGCAGCGGCTTGAAGAAGCCTTGTCCCGCACGGGGTTTCTCTCCCGCGCGGGCAGGGCGCAGCAGTTTGATGCGGGCGTCGGCGAGCGTGGCTTCGAATTGCCTGCCGTAGTAGTTCTTGTCGACCATCAACGTCTGAGCGGGATGCGTCGCGAGCAAGTTCGGGTCGGCGTCGAGCATCCCGAGCAGAATTTCGCGTTCATCGGCCTTGGCGCCGGTCAGCGCGAACGCCACCGGCAGCCCCGACAGGGCGCATACCAGGTGCAGGCGCAGTCCCCAGAAGAAGCGCGAGTGCGACGCGCAGTACCCATACTCGGCCCAACCGGCCAGATCGGAGCGTTTCGCGGTCTCCCGCGATCGCCCGCATTCGACCGGAGTCGAGTCAACCACCCACACATCGTCGGTGCACCGCGAAGTGCACGCAACCAGATGCGCGATGACCGCACGCAGCATCCCGGTCGCTGCGCGCACCCGCTTATTGTAGCCCGATTGTCTTGGCAGATAAGGAAACAACCCACGCAGCCGGCTGTTCGCGTAACGCAACCACCGCGCCTCTGAGGTGAATCCGAGCAGCGCCTGTAGCACCACCAGGGTGACCAGTTCGGCGTCATCAAGGCGCGGGGTGATCCCGACCCTGGGACGCCATGGCCGATACTGCGGATTGCTGATCAGGAAATCATCGGCGGTGACGTACAGTGCGGTAGCGAGGGTGTCCAGGTCGGCGTCCACTTCGGCCTCCAGTGCCAGGTTGGGTTTGCAACGCCAATCCTGGACACCCTCACCTCAAATTCACAGCAGCCACACCAGTAACACCCCTTGGAATTACTCATCTAGAGGGCCTCCAGGAGCGATTCACCGTGGAGTCGGTGAGCAGCCCCAGCGGCGTCACGCATCTCACCTTCACGCGGCGCTAGGGAAATCTGGAAAACGAGCGGGTGCGTGCTCCAAATCGGTAGGCGCACCGTGGTTACGCCGCACCCGGGCTGTCGTCCTCGTCGTCGTCGTCTTCGTTGTGGAGGAGTTTTTCGGGGTGCCAGTAGGTGTTGGTTCGGGGTTGGCCGCGGTCGTGGGGGTACCTCCCGCTTGCGGGGGCATGTGGGGGTGGGATCCATTCGGTGTCGCCGTGGGCGTTTTTGCGGGTGGTCCACTTGCCGGGTTGGGCGATGCCGTGTTGGGTGCCGCAGGCGAAGGTCAGGTTGTTGACGTCGGTGCAGCCGCAGGTGGCGTAGCCGGTGACGTGATGGACCTCGCTGTAGTAGCCGGGCACCGTGCAGCCCGGCGCCGAACAACCGCGGTCCTTGGCGTAGAGCACAATTCGCTGTGCGGGGGAGGCCAGCCGTTTGGTGTGATACAGCGCCAGCGCTTTGCCTTTGTCGAAAATCGCCAGGTAGTGCCGGGCGTGGCGGGCCAGGCGGATCACATCGCTCATCGGCAAGATGCTGCCCCCGCCGGTAAGACCCCTGCCGGGGGCGGCTTCAAGCTCACCCAGGGTGGTGGTGACGATGATCGAGGCCGGCAAACCGTTGTGCTGGCCCAGCGTGCCCGAGGCCAGTAGCGCGCGCATGCCCGCCAGCAGCGCGTCGTGCTGGCGTTGGGCACCGCTGCGGGTGTCGTTGTCGATGGCCTCCTGGTGGGGTGGGCCGTCCACGCACGCGCTGTCATCATTGGGGTTGCACATGCCCGGAGCGGCCAGCTTGGCCCACACCATTTCCAGGGTGGCGCGCGCCTCGGGGGTCAGCCAGCCGCGCAGCTGCGACATGCCGTCGGCTTGCTGATTGCCCAGGCTCAGCCCGCGCCGCCGCGCGCGGTCCTCATCGGTGAAGGTGCCGTCGGGGTTGAGGCAATCGGCCAGCGTGTCGGCCAGCTGGGCCAGTTGCTCGGGCCGGTACTGGGTGCCTTGCCTGGCCAACTTGGTTTCCACCTGCGCGCGGGTGGCGGCATCGATCCAGCCGGGCAGCTGGTGGTAGAACTTCCGGATCACCGCCACCTGACCACAACCGAGCTTGCCGGCGCGCTGCGCGGCCGCGGTGGCCGCCAATATCGGCGCCAACGGTTCGCCGGTCAGCGCGCGCCGCGGCCCCAGATCGGCGGCCTCCTTGATGCGCCGGGCGGCCTCGGCGCGGCTGATCAGCGTCCACTCGGCGATCGCATGGGAGAGCTTGCCGCCCAGCTCCTCTGCGGTGGCCTGGCGGGCAACGGAATTGATCAAGGGATGCTCGACGGCCGGGATCCGGCGGCGTACCTTCTCGCAGCGCTCCAACAAACCCAGCAGCTCTGCAGTGATGAGCGCCTCGCAGTCCAGCGCGGCCACCCTGTCGAGCGCCGCGTCCAGCGCATCGTAGGCAGCCGTGATCACCTCCCGATCAACGACACCGCCTGAACCCATAGCACGAAACTATCGAAGGGCACCGACAAGAAACCCCGCCCAGAGACCACTGAAACAAAAGAGACACAAGTGATTTCAGGTGCGGTCGCGGCTCCACGCCAACAGGGGCAAAACCCCAGTCGCTCAGGCGTGTCTTGCGCTAGGAGACCCACAACGCGAGGAACAGGCCTTGGCAGATTTCCACATGTCACAGGTGTTCGCGGACAACCGTACAGCCCCAACGGCATGACGCGTCTGAGTTTTGCGCGTCGCTACGCGCCGTCTCGAGGCGGAATCGTTAGCAGACTGTTGCGGTTTCGTTCTGCAGTCCCGCGAAAATCACTGTGTCGCGATTCACGGGAGGAGCCTTCGTGCGGTTTCCTGTGGCATTGCTGGCCGCTTGCGCCGTGTCCCTCGCCTCGGCCCTTGCCTCGGGTGCCGTCCCGCCAACCGCGCGGGCAGCCGCCACATGGGGGCCCTTCGCGCCGCCCAACCCCTTCATGGCTCCGCTGGGTCTCGCGTCGCTGCACAACGACGCCGAATCATCTGATGCGGGACCGCTTCCCGGCCCCGGCGCCCGCCTGAACGCGATCTTCGGGTACCCATTGCTAGCGGCCTGCCCGACGATCATGCAGGGCACCGACGGCCTGGTATTGGCGCTGTGCACCAGCGATATCGGCCAGACCCCGACCGTTTTCATGATCGATCCCGCCGGCCTCGTCCCGCGCGTCGTTCCGTTGGCGAGGCTACAAGTCGCCAAGGGCAGCCTGCTCGGCGGCGTTTACGCGTACCTGGACAACGACAACCGAGTGGTGATGATCGACGGGAGTAACCACCTGCTGCGCATCGCTCACGCCAAGGAGGGGCCGCTGGGCTGCTGGAAGCTGACCGTCACCGAGTCCACCGATCTGTCCGGCGCCATACCGGCGGGCGACAATTCAGTCGGCCTGGTCCCCGACTATGTGGGCAACGTCTGGTTCGCCACCGGCAACGGTGTCGTGGGCGTGGTCAAGCCGGGCGGCGGGGTTACCACCCTGCAGCTGCCTGCCGGCGAACAAGTGGCGAACAGCATCTCATCGTCGCCGAGCGGTCGTGTCGCGGTGGCCACCACCTTCGCGCTCTACGAGCTGAGCCTGGACAACGCCGGCAACCCGCAAATCCTCTGGCGCGCAACTTATGACCGCGGACCCGCGCGCAAGCCCGGGCAACTGAGCTGGGGGACCGGCTCCACCCCCGTGTACTTCGGCCCCACGACCGGCGCCGACTACCTGACCATCGTGGACAACGCCAGCCCTCAGGTGCACGCGCTGATCTACCAGTCTGGCACGGGCCAATTGATCTGTGAGCAAACAGTTTTGACCCTAGGCGGCCCGGGCAGCGAGAACGCACCGATCGGGATCGGAAACTCGGTGTTCGTTTCCAGCACCTACGGCTACCCCTACCCGGCGGTTCCGGCGGGCGCACCCCCTGCGGTACCGGCGACGGCGCTGTTCGTCGGCGGAATGACCAGGGTCGACGTCGACAGCGCCGGCTGCCACACCGTGTGGGAGAACAAGGTTCGCAGCGCGGCGCTACCGCACCTGTCGGCCGCGGACGGCTTGCTCTACACCATCACCCGGATCGGACTGAACAAAACCACGCCGCTCGACATCTTCGCTTACGGTGTGGTCGACGCTAGCACGGGGACGCTCTTGTGGGAGCAACCGAAGTCGGCCACCATCCTCAGTGATCCGCTGCAGACCCCGACCATGGTGCTGATGGATCATAAGGCCATGCAGGGTAACCTCACCGGGCTGGGACGCATCGGCTGAGCGACTCACTCTTCCTTGCCGAATTGCATGACGTCGAGGTTCCAGTAGCCGCGCATGTTGGTGATCAGTCCGACGTCATTGACCTTATAGGTGAACACCCCGCGCACCGTGCTCGTGAACCCGCCCTCAAACTTGCTGTGTAGCACCAGGATATGAGCTATCTCGTAGGGCGAGCTCGACGGAAATGTCTCCTCGCAGGTGATGGTCAGCTGGTTCGCGGCGATGTTGGTGTCGAAGAAGGCGCCCACCGCCTCCTTGCCCCGCACGCCGATTCCGTCGGGGTTGGTGACCGACTTACCGATCGGGTCCTCGATGACGACGTCGTCGGCCATGAGCGCCAGCCAGCCCTCGCGGTCGTGGGCTTGCACGCACCGCCACGAGGATTGCGAGGCGGTCAGTGCGGGCCCCGCCCGCCCCGCCTGCGATGCCTGAGATTTTGTCGTTTCGGCCATGGTGTTCTCCCGTCTCTAGATTGCACACGCGGCGCGTGCACCCTCTTCGGTGGCTTTGCGGATGAGACCCAGGCCGTTGCAGTCGCCGGCCGCGTGCACCTGGATGCCGGGCAGCGCGGCGACCAGCGCTTCGAACAACGCGGTGTCGGGTTCGACGTTTCCGGCGATGACGACGCTGTCGGCGGCCAGCTGACGGGCGGCGCCACCGGCGGGCGTAAACACCACGACCTGCTTCGTGATCCGTTCGACGGGCGCCCGGACATGGACGGTGACGCCGAGCCGGTCGAGTCGATCCATGTGCTCCGTCTTGCGTTTGTTGCCCACTTCGGGCGCGATGTCGTTGCCGGCCTCGAGTATCGACACCAGCCGGCCACGGCTCGCGAGGAATTCGGCAAGTTCGAGGGCGACCAGGTCCCCGCCGATGATCGTGACTCGGCGGCCGAGCGGCATCCATGCGCGGGTTGCCAGCCGAAACGCGGAGGGAAGCATCAGCCGCTGCCGCCACCCGCCCAGCGACTCGCGCAGCCCGGGTCCGGTGCGCACGTGCGGTAGGTCCGCGCCGGGGATGGCCGGCACTGCGACCTGGCCGCCGGTGGCCACCACCACCGCGTCCGGCGCGGCGCGGACGACATCGCCGACCGAAGCAGCCCGACCAAGGATGACTTTCGCCCCGCTGAGCTTGATCTCGTCGCACAGGTACCGCAGGAACGGCTCGTTTTCCGGATGCAGAATCGACGCCCAGCGCAGGGCCCCGCCCAGTTGGCCGCCGCGCTCGAAAAGTGTCACGCGGTGGCCGCGTTCGGCCGCCACGCGAGCGGCCTCCAGCCCGGCAGGTCCGCCCCCGATCACGAAAACGCGCTTGGGGCGGCCGGCGCGGGGCGCGGCCAGTTCGCGCTCCCTGCCCGTGCCGGGATTGATGGCGCAGTCGACGGAGAGGCGTTGTTCCATTGCGTCGATGCAGTTTTCGCAGGAGATGCACCGACGAACACGGCGCGCCTGCCCGGACCGCAGTTTGCGCGGCAGATCGGGGTCGGCCAGCAGCGGGCGCCCCATCGCGATGAAATCGGCGCGCCCTCCGGCCAGGATCCGCTCGGCGCGTACGGGGTCGTGGATCCGGCCGACGGCGATCACCGGCACGTCGACCACCTGCTTGACCGCGGCCGCGGCCCCGACGTTGACCCCCTCGCCGTCGTCGGCACCGTTGACCATGCCGGTGACCAGCCGATCGATCACCCCGCCGCTGACGTGAAAAGCCCTCACGCCCGCGGCGACCAGTTCGGGTGCCATCCGCGCGGTTTCGTAGATCGGGCGACCACCCGCGACCCGTTCGTAACCGGAGATGCGCAGCGTGATCGGCAGGTCGTCGCCGACCTCGGAGCGAATCGCGGCCAGCACCTCCAGCACCACTCGCACCCGTCCGCGCGCCGAGTTGCCCCTGTAGTCGTCGGTGCGCCGATTACGTTGTGGCGCAAGGAAAGAGCCGAGCAGCATGTAGCCGTGCGCGGCGTGCAACTCGATACCGTCGTAGCCGGCCTCGGCGGCGCGGCGCACCGCGGCCCTGAACAAACCGAACACCTCGCACAGCTGTTGCCTGCTGATCTCGGCGGACGGGCGCCCGGTGAGGTAGGAGGGAATCACCGACGGACCCAACGACGTGACCCCGAAGATCTCCGGTCCCAGGCCGTCGGGACCGGCGTGCACGATCTGGGGCTGGATCTTGGCGCCCTGTTCGTGCACCACCTCCACAAGCGCGCGATGCGCGTCGACCGCGTCGTCGGTGGCGAGGTGCAAACCACCGGGGGTCTCGGGGTGACGATGGTCGACTCCGGTGGCGCCCACCGTGATCAGGCCGACCCCACCCCTGGCGCGGGCGGCGAAGTAGTCGCGGGTGCGCTGTGACGGCAGCCCTTCCGGGGTGCCGTACATCGTCTCCATCGGAGACATGACCAGCCGGTTGCGCACCGTCATGGCGCCGATTCGCCCCGGCGCCAACAGGTGCGGGAAGCCGGTGGTCACCGTCACCGGCGATCCTACTGTTGCCTAGCGATCGGCGTCCGTGTACCGGATGACGCCGCGAATATTCTTGCCGCCCAGCATGTCCTGGTAGCCCTCGTTGATCTGCTCGAGGCGGTACTGGGTGGTGACCATGTCGTCCAGGTTGAGCTTGCCGGCCTTGTACATCGAGAGCAGCTGCGGGATGTCGTACTGCGGGTTGCCGCCACCGAAGATGGTGCCCTGCAGGTTCTTCTGCATCAGCGTCAACATCGCCAGGTTCAGGGTCACGTTGGTGTCCAGCAGGCTGCCGATGGCGGTCAGCACGCATGTGCCGCCCTTGGCGGTGATGTTGACGTAGCTGTCGATGTCGGCTCCCTGCAACTCGCCGACGGTAACGATCACTTTGTGGGCCATCAGGCCATAGGTGACCTCGGCCATGCCCATCAGCGCGGCGTTGATGTCGGGGTAGACGTGTGTGGCGCCGAACTTCAGCGCCTGGTCGCGCTTCCATTCCACCGGGTCGATCGCGAAGATGTAGCGGGCGCCCGCGTTCACGGCGCCCTGCAGCGCCGCCATGCCGACGCCACCGACGCCGACGATCGCCACGTCCTGGCCCGGCCGGATGTCGGCGGTGCGGACCGCCGAACCGTAGCCGGTGGTGACGCCGCAGCCGACCAGCGCGGCCACTTCGAACGGGACCGACGGGTCGATCTTCACCACCGAGCTGCGGTGCACGACCATGTACGGCGAGAACGTGCCCAGCAGCGTCATCGGGTAGACGTTTTGGCCACGGGTCTGGATGCGGAAGGTGCCGTCGGATACCGCGGCTCCGCCGAGCAGGCCGGCGCCCAGGTCACACAGGTTGCGCATGCCCGCCTGACAGGTGGGACAGGCGCCGCACGACGGGATGAACGACAACACCACGTGGTCGCCCGGGGCGATGTCTTCCACGCCGGGCCCCACCTCGGTGACGATGCCGGCACCCTCGTGCCCGCCGAGCACCGGGAAGCCGGCCATCGGGATGCCGCCGGTGACCAGGTGGTGGTCGGAGTGGCACATCCCCGCCGCTTCCATCTGGATCTTGACCTCATGCGCTTGCGGGTCGCCGATCTCGATGTCCTCGATGGACCACGGCTGGTTGAACTCCCAGATCAGCGCGCCTTTAGTCTTCACGTTCGACCTGACCCCATTTCGCCTTTGAATTGAGACTGCCTGACCCGTCTTGCCTGGCAGCAGTGGTGACGAGTGCCACACGGCACCCTGTGGCGACAGCATAGCGCGGAACAAATCAAATGCTTGGTTGGCTCCGCATGGGCTGCGGTCACCATATCGGGACGGGAGCCTTGCCCAGCGGGTAGTAACCGGGGAGCTTCTCACCGGCCAAGCTGCGCTCGATGCGCTTCTGCATCCCCTTGGACAGCTTGCCGGCCTTCATCAGGTCCATGTACAGCGCCTGAACGTGGCCGAAGTCGAAGAAGTCGCGCTGCCATTCGATGAGTTTGTCGGCGTTGAGCCGGAACCAGCTGCCGCCGATCCCGTAGATCTCCTGCCGGCCGCCGTCGCCGTCGAGGACGACCTGCTTCCAGAAGCCGACGATCTCGCCCTGCCGGTCGTCGATGATGACCTTCTGGTAGGGGTACTGCCAATTTTCCAGGCCTTCCATTTCAAGGCCGAGCGCGATGTCGCGGATCTCGTCGATCCCGACGCACATCACGTCTTCCTTGGGCCCGATGTTCCAGCCGTAGGTGGCCTCGGGTGCGTAGAAGTCGGCCAGCGGCTTCCAGTCACCCGCCTTCTCGCAGTCCTTATTGGCTTTGAGCCAGGACTGGACCCACTCGTCGAGTTCTTCGCGCGCGAACCCCGATTTCTCTGGCACGACTATTCTCCTGTCTCCTTGATGGACAGTGCCTGGGTCGGGCAGGCGACCACGGCCCGCTGGATTTCCTTGCGCGCCTCTTCGGGCGGCTCGGCGTCGACAATTTCGACCTTGCCGCGCTTGGGCACCCGGAAATAGTCGGGTGCTTCCAGTTCGCACATCGCGTGTCCCTGGCACAGATCCAGGTCGGCCTCGACCCGATAACCCATCGTCAGCCTCCCGTCTTGCTCGTCTTCTTTCTGAGCCGGTAGCGCACCTTCGCTGGCCGGGCCAGCTGGACCACCATCTTCGAATGATCGTTACGGTAGCTTTCCGGCGGTTGTGCCATCTCAAACTCGTACTGGCGCAACAACACCGAGAAGATCGCCTTGATCTGCATGGTGGCGAACGCCGCGCCCACGCAGCGGTGCCGGCCGGCGCCGAACGGGATCCACGTCCAGCGGTTGATCAGATCTTCTTGGCGCGGCTCCTCGTAGCGCTCCGGGACGAAGTCGTCGGGGTTGGGGAAGTCCTCGGGGATGCGGTTGGAGATCGCCGGCGAGGCCGCCACGAAATCCCCGTCGTGGATGGGATAGCCCTCGACCTCGAATTCGCCCTTGGCGACCCGCATCAGGATGATCAGCGGCGGGTGCAGCCGCAGTGTCTCCTTCAACACGTTCTCCAGGCGCGGAATCTGGCGCAGCGCATGGAAATTCACCGGCTGACCGTCCGCGTAGAGCTCGTCGAGCTCCTCGATCACCTCGGCGTAGACGTCCGGGTGGCGCAGCAGTTCGATCAGCGTCCATGCCGAGGTGCCCGAACTGGTGTGGTGCCCGGCGAACATCAACGAGATGAACATGCCCGTGATCTCGTCCGCCGAGAACCGCGGGTTGCCCTCGTCGTCCTTGATCGACACCAACACATCGAGCATGTCGCGATCGCGCTTGTCCGCCGGCGGGTTCGCGATCCGCTGGTCCATGATGTCCTGCACAAGCGCCACCAATCCCTTTCGGGCCTCGTCGCGCTTGCGGAAGCTTTCGATCGGCAGGTACGGGTCCACGTAGCAGAGCGGATCGGTGCCCCGCTCGAGCTCGTGGTAGAAGTGCGCGAACCGCGAGTCCAGCTGGTTCCTGAATTTCGTGCCGATGAGGCACGCTGTTGACGTGTAGATGGTCAACTCGGCGAAAAAGTCGAGCAGGTCGATTTCGCCTTCCGCGCCCCAGTTCTCGATCATCCGGTGCACTTCGCGCTCGATCGTGGTGGCGTGGCCCTTCATGTGCTCGCCCCGCAACGCCGAGTTGTGCAGCATCTCCTTGCGGCGCTCGGGGCTGGCGTCGAAGACGACACCCTTGCCGAAGATCGGCGTCATGAACGGGTACGCCTCGGCCTGGTCGAGATCCTCTTCGGCGGAACGGAAGAAGAACTCGTTGGCCTTGGCGCCGGACAGCAGGGTGACGTGCTTGTCGGCCAACTGGAACCAGCCCACGTCCCCGCACTCGTCGCGCGTGCGCCGCATCAGGCCGATCGGGTCGGTGCGAAACTCTTCGAGGTGTCCGTGTTCGTCTTCGCCGCCGGAAACACGGGGCACGATGGCGGTACTCAATTGCTCACTCCTCATCGGCGCTCGTACCTCGCGCCGCATCGTCGTTTCGCGAAGTCAATTGCTCACTCCTCATCGGCGCTCGTACCTCGCGCCGCATCGTCGTTTCGCGAAGTCAATTGCTCACTCCTCATCGGCGCTCGTACCTCGCGCCGCATCGTCGTTTCGCGAAGTCATGAATCCAGTGCCTTCTCATCCAATTTGAGTTGCTGGCGTTCATGCGCCGTTTTCAGGGGCGCCTCGGGCTGCAGTTCCATGTTGACCACGAAGCCGCCCCTGGGCGTCTCGGCGACGAACGTGATCGCCCGCGCGAGATCGGACGCCCGCAGGAAGTAGTCGTGGCGCGCCTGACCCCACTTGGCCCAGTCCTCCAGCGCCGGGCCGATCGCCTCGGCGGGCAGGCTCCAGCCCATCGCGGTCTTGGTGGGACCGGGGTGCACGATCGACGCCCGCACGCCGGTGCCCTCGAGTTCCATCTGCAGGTTGGTGACCATCGCCACCAGCCCCGCCTTCGCGGCACCGTAGGCGCCCATGTGGGGACGCTGGCGCAGCGCGACGTCGGACCCCACGAAGATGAGATCGCCGCGCTGACGCTCGACCATGCCCGGGAGCACCGCGGTCGTCAACCGGTTGGCGCCGATCAGGTGGATCTGGATCTGCGATTCGAAAGTCTCCGTGTCGATTTCGTGCAGCCGCCCGAAGTAGGTGTCGCCGGCGCCGGTGACCATGACCTCGATGTCGCCGAGCCGGTCGGTGGCCTGATGCACGAATCCCTTCACGGAGTCGGCGTCGGTGACGTCCAGCGGCAGCGCGATCGCCTCACCCCCGTCGGCGCGGATCGAGTCGACGATCTCCTGGCACTTCTCGATGCGCCGTGCGCCCAGGGCCACCGGAAACCCATGCGCGGCAAGCTCGACGGCGGTCGCCGCCCCGATTCCCGACGATGCCCCGGCGACGATCGCGGGCCTGCGGGCCGGATGCGGCTCGAAGCGGGGCATTCAGCACACCTCCACGCTGATCGGCAGGTGGGCGAACCCGCGCACGTTGCTGGAGTGGACGCGTACGGCGTTGGCCTCGTCCACCTCGTAGCCGCGGATCCGCTTGAACAGTTCGGTGAGCGCCACGCGGGCTTCCATCCGGGCCAGGTGCGCGCCCAGGCAGAAGTGCGCGCCGCTGCCGAAACTCAATAACCTGGGCCCGATTTCGCGCCCGATCAGGTAGTCGTCGGGGCGGTCGAACACCCGCTCGTCGCGATGGGCCGACCCGGGCAGCAGCAGCAGCACGTCGCCCTCGGGCAGGGTGGTGTCGTAGAGGGTGAGCTCCCCGGACACGGTGCGCGCCAGGATCTGGCTGGACGTGTCGTAGCGCAGGGTCTCCTCGACCCACAGCGGCACCCGGGACGGGTCGGCGTAGACGGGGGCCAGTTGGTCGGGATTCCGATGGCCCCAAAAGGCGGCATTGGCAAGGAGTTTCGTGGTTGTCTCGTTGCCGGCGATCACCATCAGGAACATGAACCCGAGGATTTCCTCGTCGGTGAGCCGGTCGCCGTCGATCTCGGCGGACAGCAGTGCCGAGGTCAGGTCCTCGGTCGGCGTCTTGCGGCGCTCGGCGATCATCTCCTGGTAGTACAGAATCAGGTTGATCGATGCCTCGATCGCCGACGCGGGCACGTCGTTGACGCCGTCCTCGCGGTGCATCACGCCGTCGGCCATGGCGCGGATGCTGTCCCGGTCGGCCAGCGGCACGCCCATCAGTTCGGAGATCACGTCCATCGGCAGCTTGCCGGCGAATTCCGCTACGTAGTCGACCGTTTCCGAGCCTGCCTTCTCCAGCATGACGTCCAGGTGCTGGGCGGCGAGTTCGGTGACCCGCGGTTCCAGTTCCCGGATCCGGCGTGGCGTAAAGCCTTTCGACACCAGCGTGCGCAGACGCAGGTGCGCGGGATCGTCCATCGCCAAAAACGACATCGTCTTCGACGCATGCGGCCCACGCGACACGGGGTCCAGCGACACGCCGTCGCGGTTGGACAGCGAGGTGCTGTTGCGGAAGCCCTGCCACACGTCGTGGTGCCGGGACAACGCCCAGAACTTCAGCTCCTCGTTGCGGTACAGCGGGGCCTCGTCGCGCAGCCGCTTGTAGTACGGGTACGGGTCCTCGTGGAAGTGGTAGTCGTAGGGATCGAGGACCACCTCGTCGCCAACGTTCACGGTCATCGCTCGTCCCCCGTCTCGCCGGCGCCCGCCAAGATCAGGCGCACCACGAAGGCGAGCCGGTCGGCAATCTCGCGGTAGGTGAACTGCCCGCTACCGGCCTGCACCAGGGCACCGAAGAAGGCCATCTCGAGCGCCGACACGGTGGCGGGGTTGGCGCCCGGCCCTATGGCGGATGCGATGCGGCGGTGGATCTCCGCGCCTATCCGGTCCCGCGCCGCACGCACCGCCGGATCGCTATTGCCGCCGAGCAACGCCGCGGTGCACGCGGCGCCGACCTCGGGTTCGTCGGCGACCACCAACGCCAAATTGCGCAACGTCCGGTCCACCCGGACCGGCATGGGGTCGTTCACGTCGGTGAAGTAGGGGACCTGCCGCACCAGATCGAGGTAGACCTCGGCGATCAGATGGTTCTTCGACGAGAAGTAGGTGTACGCGGTGGCCGGCGCCACCTTCGCGCGGGCCGCCACCGCGCGCACCGTGAGGTCGGCGTAGGACTTCTCGCGCAGGGTTTCGATGCCGGCGGAGAGCACCTTGCGAAACGTCTCCTCCTGGCGGCGGTTACGCAAGGTCGCTCCCGTCTGGCGGTCGGCGTGGGATGCGATCGTAACCAGTGCATCGCTGGACACCTGTCCAAACTATCGGACGGTGGCGGCAGGAAGCAAGTGTGAGGGCTAAACACGCAGATCAAGACGGTGCTTCCCCAGCGGCCTGGCCCTATGATCGAGGTCGGCTCTTGCACCTTCGACAAGCTGACGGCTATGGTTCGATGGAAAATATCGGACAACTGTCCACCGGTTTAATCCTCGATTCAGTCGCCAGGCGGGAGCGAAAATGGCCCAAAGAACCCTGTTGGCCGACGGCGTGAGCGCACTGTTCATCGACGGCAAGTTGTCGGCCGGCAGTGCGGGGACGTTCCCGACGATCAATCCGGCGACCGAGGAGGTGTTGGGATCCGCCGCCGACGCCGACGCCGACGACATGAGCCGCGCCATCGACGCCGCGCGGCGGGCCTTCGACGACACGGACTGGTCCCGCAACACCGAGTTGCGGGTGCGCTGCGTGCGGCAGCTGCGCGACGCGATGCAGGCGCTCGTCGAAGAATTGCGCGAGATCACCATCGCCGAAGTGGGCGCTCCCCGAATGCTCACCGCGGCTGCCCAATTGGAGGGCCCGGTCGCCGATTTGAGCTTCGCGGCCGACACGGCCGAGTCGTACGCGTGGAACACCGACCTCGGCGTTGCGTCGCCCATGGGCATTCCCACCCGGCGCACCCTCGCCCGGGAGGCCGTCGGCGTCGTCGCCGCCGTCACCCCGTGGAACTTTCCGCACCAGATCAACCTGGCCAAGCTCGGGCCGGCGTTGGCCGCCGGCAACACGGTCGTCTTGAAACCCGCGCCGGACACGCCGTGGTGCGCGGCGGTGCTCGGCGAAATCATCGCCGAGCAAACCGATTTCCCGCCGGGCGTGGTCAACATCGTCACCTCCAGCGACCACGGCCTCGGCGCGATGTTGGCCAAAGACCCTCGCGTGGACATGATTTCGTTCACCGGCTCCACGGCCACGGGCCGCAGCGTGATGGCCGACGCCGCCGCGACGATCAAGAAGGTCTTCCTGGAGCTGGGCGGCAAGTCCGCGTTCGTGGTGCTCGACGACGCCGATCTGGCCGGGGCGTGCTCGATGTCGGCGTTCACCGCGTCCATGCACGCTGGGCAGGGGTGCGCCATCACGACCCGGCTGGTGGTACCGCGGGCCCGCTATGACGAGGCCGTCGCGATCGCTGCGGGCACCATGGGCTCGATCAAGCCCGGCGATCCCAACGACTCCGGAACCGTTTGCGGACCGCTGATCTCGGCGCGACAGCGCGATCGCGTGCAGGGCTACCTCGACCTGGCGATCGCCGAGGGCGGGACGTTCGCGTGCGGGGGTGGCCGGCCTGCGAACAGAGATGCCGGCTTTTTCATCGAGCCGACCGTGATTGCGGGTCTGTCCAACGACGCGCGGCCCGCCCGGGAGGAGATCTTCGGACCGGTGCTGACCGTGATCGCCCACGACGGCGACGACGACGCGGTGCGCATCGCCAACGATTCGCCATACGGTTTGTCGGGCACCGTCTTCAGCGCCAATCCCGAGCGTGCCGCGACGTTCGCTTCGCGGATGCGGGTGGGCACCGTCAACGTCAACGGCGGCGTCTGGTATTCCGCGGACGCGCCGTTCGGGGGTTACAAGCAGTCCGGGAATGGCCGGGAGATGGGGCTTCTCGGCTTCGAGGAGTATCTGGAAGCCAAACTCATTGCCACAGCGGTCCAATGAGACATTCGAGAGGAAGCCATGCGGTTTGAAAACAAGGTCGCCATCGTCACCGGGTCGGGCGGCGGCATCGGTCAGGCGTACGCCGAGGCGCTGGCCCGCGAGGGAGCGGCGGTTGCCGTGGCCGATATCAACGTGGAGGCCGCCCAAGGGGTGGCCAAGCAGATCGCCGCCGACGGCGGCACGGCAGTCAGCATCCCGGTCGACGTTTCGGATCCGGACTCGGCCAAGGCGATGGCCGACCGCACGCTGGCCGAGTTCGGTGGCATCGACTACCTCGTCAACAACGCGGCAATCTTCGGGGGCATGAAGCTGGATTTCCTGCTCACCATCGATCCCGAGTACTACAAGAAGTTCATGAGCGTCAATCTCGATGGCGCCCTGTGGTGCACCCGCGCGGTGTACAAGAAGATGGCCAAGCGGGGTGGCGGCGCGATCGTCAACCAGTCGTCCACCGCCGCGTGGTTGTACTCGAACTACTACGGACTGGCCAAGGTGGGCATCAACGGGCTGACCCAACAGCTCTCGCGGGAACTCGGCGGCCGCAACGTTCGGATCAACGCGATCGCACCCGGCCCCATCGACACCGAGGCCAACCGGAGCACCACTCCCAAGGAGATGGTTGACGACATGGTCAAGGGACTGCCCTTGTCGCGCATAGGAACTCCCGACGACCTGGTGGGCATGTGCCTTTTCCTGCTGTCGGATTCGGCGTCGTGGATCACCGGGCAGATCTTCAACGTCGACGGCGGGCAGATCATCCGATCATGAGCGATCAATTGAAGCTCGGCTACATCGGGCTGGGCAATATGGGCACGCCGATGGCCAAGAAGATGGTCGAATGGCCCGGCGGCTTAACCATTTACGACATCCGGGCCGAGGCCATGACTCCATTGGCCGAACGGGGTGCCAGCGTGGCCGCCAGCCTCGCCGACGTCGCCGCTGCCGACATCATCAGCGTCACCGTGCTCGACGACGCCCAGGTGCGTGGGGTCGTTGGCGAGTTGGCGTCACACGCCAAGCCCGGCACCATCATTGCGATTCACTCCACCATCAGTGACACCACCGCCGAGGAACTTGCGCGCGAGCTGAAGCCCCAGGGCATCCACGTCGTCGATGCGCCGGTCAGCGGTGGCACGCGTGCGGCCCGTTTCGGTCAACTGGCGACGATGGTGGGAGCCGAGGACGAGGTCTTCGCTCGCGTCAAGGAGCCGTTCTCGCATTGGGCCGAGTTGGTGGTCCACGCCGGGCCGCCCGGCGCGGGCACCCGAATGAAGCTGGCCCGCAACATGATCACCTTCACCGAGTACGCGGCGGTGGGGGAGGCTTGGAAGCTGGCCGAGGCCGCCGGGCTGAACCTACAAGACCTCGGCAACGTGGTGCGTCACACCGACAAGCTGACTGGCGGCGCCGGGTCGATCATGTACCGCGACGACACGAAAGACCTTGAGCCGGGCCACTTCCTGTATGACGGATTCATGCATGCCCGGGATCTCGGCGAGAAGGACCTGAGCCTGGCGTTGGCCCTGGGCGAGGCGGCGTCGGTCGACCTGCCGCTGGCTAGGCTGGCGCTTGAGCGATTGGCGTCAGGTCTTGGGGTGCCGCATAAACCGGATAAAGAGGAAGAGTCGTAATGGACGAGCTGCGCCGCAAGGGTCTTGAGAAGATGAACGAGGTCTACGGCTGGGAGATGCCCAACATCGAGGGCGACCCGTACTTCGACCTGACCGTGGATCACCTGTTCGGCAGCATTTGGACCCGGCCGGGATTGTCGATGCGCGACAAGCGCATCATGACCCTGACCGCGGTCACCGCAGTCGGGAATCGCGAGCTGGCCGAAATCCAGATCAACGCCGCGTTGCTCAACGGGGAACTGAGCGAGACGGAACTGAAGGAGATGGCCGTCTTCCTGACCCACTACCTCGGGTTCCCGCTGGGTTCGGCGCTCAACGGCGCGGTCGACACCGTCGTGGCGAAACGCAAGAAGGCCGCGGCCAAGGGCGCCGGCGATGACAAGAAGGGCAACGTGGACGCCGCGCTGAAGATGCACAGCGGTAAGACCACCGACTAGATGTACCTGGCCATGAGGCTGGTGGCGGGCGTGTCGGCTTGATGTGAGGAGAACCTCCGGGTGCGGTGAGAGAAAGAGACGCGCGGCAATGTTCCTAGGACCGCTTGGAGTAGCTGTTGCCAAGGTCGTCCTGCAGTACCTGAGCGCTGGTTGAGGTGGTGGCGATCTGCAGCGGCGTGGAAAGGGTGCTGACCGCGTACGTCCACCCAGCCGGCAGCGTCAAGCGGGACCCCGGGGCGGCGAGATCGGCCTGGGAGAGCGCGTGGTCCTTCTGTTGGCTCCAGGTCTGCATGACCCAGCGCGTCCCGCCCGGTTCGACCAGTTCATAGATCTCGCGTCCGGCGTTGAAGGTGAACACGGTCTGTCGATCCACCGTGTGCGGGGTATAGGGCCGTCTCGCCATCATCGGATCACCGATCTGCACCGTGGCCTCCTTGCGCATGCCGATGCCACCGAAGGTCTTAGTCTTAGTCTGTTGCGGCGGATCGTCCTTGGTGATCGAATCCATCAGCCAATACCGCGGCCCGTTGAGCACCGCGGTGAGCGCGCCGTTGTCCCTGGCGATTTGCGATGCATCAAGCGCCGACCAGGCTGACTGCGGGCAGTCGTTGAGCCCGTAGGAGTTGTAGACGTCGGCGGCCAACCCCGCGGTGCCCAGGTGGACCAGCAGGACCTCGCAGTACCGCTTGCCTAGCAGGTCGGCGGCCACGACGGGCGAGACTCGGGACGTCGTGGTAGCCGTCGGCGAGGTGACCGGCGTCGGCGAGGTGACCGGCGCGGAGCTGCACGCCGCGGCGATCAGAGTCAGCGCGGTGATCCCGGCCGCGGCGGCGACTCTGCCAGAGCGTCTCCGCGAGGATTCCATGGCGGCAAGTAAATCACCATTGCGAATCTATTGCGAGTTCGACTAGCAATACCTGACCGCCCGCTCTAAGCTCATCGGGGTGAGCACCGACGGACGACGGGCGCGTCGCGAGCGCGGTCGACAAGCCGTGGTCGACGCCGCGTTCGCGCTGATTCTGGAGGGCAAGGCCCCGCCATCTGCCCAGGATGTCGCTGAGCGGGCCGGCGTGTCGGTGTCCTCGGTGTTCCGCAATTTCGACGGGCTGGCCGATTTGCAGGGCCAGGCGCTCGACCAGTTTCGTTCCCGCTACTCGCATTTCGTCGCCGCTCGGCCGACGCCGGGTGCAGACCTCGAATCGCGGATGGGGTTCTTCGTGCGCCATCGCGTCACGCTTTACGACCAGGCCGGGCCGTTGTTGATGCTTGCCCGGATGCGGGCAGTGGACCACGAAACGATGGTCGAAGCCGTCGCGTACAACCGGGCCGCGCTGGCGGCGCAGACGCGCGAGTGCTTCCGGCCCGAAATCGCCGGGCGGACAACGGCCGACGCGGCCGACCTGGTGTCCGTGTTGGATTCGCTGACCTCCCCGGAATCCTTCGACCTGATGACCAGAACCCATGGCAGGTCCACCCGGCAGATCGCCCGATCGTGGCGGTCGGGGCTGCAGGCGTTGATCGAAGGTTGGCCACCGCCGCGGACAACCGAGACGAGAAAGACGGGCCGGCCATGATTGCCGGATGGTGGGTATGGCTGGTGGCTTTAGCGCTCTATATCGGCTTTCGGCTGTTCTACGACAATTGGCGCGGCAGACTGACGCGCGAGGAGATCGATACCGTGTTGGACCGGGCTGAGGCGCGGGGCGGCGATGGAGTCAACGACCTGTCGATCGTGCGCAAATTCCTCGAGGAGGACGACGGGCGGGAATTCGTGATGGTCAACCTGGTGCGAGTGCCCGACGCCATGGTCGCCCACCCCGATACGGGAGCGCAGGTGCCGGCGCGCGAGATGATGCGGGCGTACACCAAGTCCTTCATGCCGCTGTTGATCAAACGCGGCGGTCATCCCGCGCTGGTGACGCGGAAAGTCGGCGGCTACGTTGATTCGTGGATGGTGGGTCCTGATCCCGGCTGGAGCATGGTCGGCTTCGTGCGCTACCGCTCGCGCCGCGACATGCTTAAGATCGTGTCCGATCCCGCCTTCGAGTCCGCCCATAAATACAAGCTCGTTGGTTTGGCCGAGACCTTCTCCTTCCCGACCCAGCCGTTCCTGCGCGCCTATGTCAGCCCGAGGGTCTCGGTCTTTCTGATCCTTGCCCTGGCAGCGGCGCTCGCCCAACTGGCCATCCTGGCCACCCGCTGAGCCGAGAGCTCGCACCGACATCGGGCCCCGAGGGGACAGAGCGACGTTACGCCAGCCTGCGGCGGGCGCTACTCTGACGTCTCGTGCGCGTCCTGGTGATCGGTTCCGGTGCCCGTGAACATGCGCTGCTACTGGCGCTCCGCAGAGACCCCCACGTCACGGGGCTGGCGGTCGCTCCCGGCAACGCCGGCACCGCTCGGATTGCCGAGCAGCACGACGTCGACATCACCTCGGGCGAGGACGTCGTCGCTTTGGCGCGCGAGGTCCGGGCCGACATGGTTGTCATCGGTCCGGAATTGCCGTTAGTGCTGGGAGTCGCCGACGCCGTGCGCGGCGCCGGCATCGTCTGCTTCGGTCCCAGCAAGGATGCCGCTCGCATCGAAGGCTCCAAGGCGTTCGCCAAGGAGGTAATGGCCGCGGCCGGTGTGCGCACCGCCACTAGCGAAATCGTCGACAGCCCAGCGCGTTTGGACGCCGCCCTGGACCGGTTCGGACCACCCGCGGGTGACCCGGCCTGGGTGGTGAAAGACGACCACCTGGCCGCCGGCAAGGGCGTGGTGGTGACTCCGGATCGAGACGCCGCCCGCGCCCACGCCGCGGCACTGCTCGAGGCGGGCCACCCGGTGCTGCTCGAGTCCTATCTCGACGGCCCCGAGGTGTCCCTCTTCTGCATCGTCGACGGCCGCACCGTTGTGCCGCTGTTGCCCGCGCAGGACTTCAAGCGTGTCGGCGAGGGTGACACCGGACCCAATACCGGCGGCATGGGCGCCTACGCACCGCTGCCATGGCTTCCCGACGACGTGTACCGGCAAATGGTCAGCGAAATCGCCGAACCCGTAGCCGCCGAGCTTGCCGCGCGTGGAAGCCCCTTTTCGGGATTGCTGTACGTCGGACTCGCGATCACCAAGAGCGGGCCGGCGGTAGTCGAATTCAACTGCCGCTTCGGCGATCCCGAGACGCAGGCGGTCCTGGCCCTGCTGGACTCACCGCTCGGGCAGCTTCTGTATGCAGCGGGGACCGGCACGCTGGCCGATTTCGGCGAATTGCGCTGGCGCGACGGCGCCGCCGTCACGGTGGTGCTGGCCGCCGAAAACTACCCCGGACGCCCCCGCGTCGGCGACGTCGTCGTCGGCTCCGAAGCGGACGGTGTGCTGCATGCCGGGACGGCGCGGCGCGAGGACGGCGCGATCGTCTCGTCGGGTGGTCGCGTGCTTTCCGTGGTCGGCACCGGCACCGACCTATCCGCCGCTCGCTTCCGCGCATACGACATTCTGAACTCAATCCGATTGCCCGGCAGTCATTTCCGAAGCGATATCGCCCTCGCGGCGGCCGAAGACAAGATCCGCGCCTAGAAGCCGGCGGCTTGGCCGTCGCGGCGTGGGTCGCTCACCGCAAGATACCCGCCGTCGAGGCGCCAGATCGCCTGGCAGCTGCCGAATTGGTTGTGGTCGTCGACGGCGATCAGGTCATGCCCACGCTGCCGGAGCTCGTCGAGCGTCGACTGCGGGAATCCGGGTTCGCAGCTGACCTGGGTGCGCTGCGCCCACCGGAACCGCGCGCCGTCGCATGCGGCCTGCGGATTCTGCCCGTGGTCTGCGATGCGCACCATCACCTGCACATGGCCCTGAGGCTGCATCGTGCCACCCATCACGCCGAAGCTCATCACCGGCGCGCCGTCCTTGGTGACAAAGCCCGGGATGATCGTGTGGTAGGGACGCTTGTTGGGGCCGACGCAGTTCGGATGCTCGTGGGCGACATCGAAATGCGCTCCCCGGTTTTGCAGCGAAATTCCGGTGCCCGGCACCACCACACCGGAGCCGAATCCCATGTAGTTCGACTGGATCATCGACACCATCGCCCCCGAAGCGTCGGCGGCGGTTAAGTAGACGGTGCCTCCGCTGGGGATGCCCGCGGACGCCGGTTTCGCCCGCCTCCGATCGATCAACGACGCGCGCTGCCGCAGGTAGTCCTTGTCCAACAGGCGTTCCGGAGCCAGCGCCATGTGGTCGATGTCGGCAACATGGGCCTGTGCGTCAGCGAACGCCAGCTTCACCGCCTCGATCTGCAGATGCACGCTCTCGGCGGAATCGGCTGGCAACGAGGACATTTCGAAGTGCTCCAGGATGCCGAGCGCGATCAGGGCAACAATCCCCTGGCCGTTGGGCGGTATCTCGTGGACGGTGTATCCGCGATAGTCGGCGTGGATCGTGCCGACCCAGTCGGCGCGATGAGCGGCCAGGTCGCCCGCGCGCATGACCCCGCCGTTGGCCAACGCGTGCGCCTCGAGTTTGGCGGCCAGTTCCCCGCGGTAGAACGCCTCGCCGTTAGTTGCGGCGATCTGTTCGAGCGTGGCCGCATGGTCGGGAAGCCTGAACAGTTCACCGGGTTTGGGCGCCCGCTCGGCGGGAAGGAAAGCCTGGGCGAATCCGGGCTGGCCTTGGTACAACGGCACCTGGGCGGCCCATTGCTCCGCGACGGTCGGCGAAACCAGGAAGCCGTTGCGGCCGTACGAGATCGCGGGCTCGAAAAGCCTCGCGAATGGAAGCTTGCCGAACTTCGCGTGCAGCTCGGCCCACGCCGATACGGCCCCGGGCACGGTCACCGAATTCCAGCCGAACGTGGGAACAGCGTTGCCGCCGAAGTACTCTGGTGTCCACGCCGCCGGTGAGCGACCGGATGCGTTCAGGCCGTGCAATTGCCGGCCGTCCCAGACGATGGCGAAAGCGTCAGAGCCGATGCCGTTGGACACCGGTTCCACGATTGTGAGGGTGATGGCCGCGGCAATGGCCGCGTCCACCGCACCGCCCCCCTCGGCGAGCATCCGCAGGCCCGCTTGGGCGGCGAGCGGTTGTGACGTGCACACCGCGTTCGCCGCCAGCACTGGCTTTCGTGGCCAGGCGTAGGGGAAGTCCCAACCGAAAGGTGTGGTCACTTTCGCGAGCGTAACGCCATTGCGATTTTCGACGCGATTTTTCGCCGTGGCGTTACGCCCGCGGCTTGGACTTAGGCCGTCAGCAGCGGCGCCATCCAGGTCAGCTCGGCCGGCAGTTGCGAGCTCCAGAACTCTCCGTTGTGACCGCCGGGAGAAAACCCACCGGCGGGCGCGTTGGGCAGCTGAGCGATGAATTGCTTTGTCGCGGCGTAAAACGGATCGCTGTCGCCGCAATCCACCCGGATCGGGATCGACGCCAGCGCCGGCATTCCGAACACCGAGTTCGCCGAAAAGTCGTCGGCCCCGTCGAACGCGCCGGGTGCGGCCGCCCCGGGGGACAGCCACAATGCCGGGCTCACCGCGCAGATCGCCGCGGTGCGCGCGGGTCCCAGTCGCCCGCCGAGCAGCAACGCTCCGTAGCCGCCCATCGACCAACCCAGGAAGGCCACGCGCGAGGTGTCGAGATTCTGGCCGCCAAGCATCGGGATGAGCTCGTCCAGGACCATGGTTCCGGCGTCGTCGCCGGAAGCCCGCTTATGCCAATAGCCGCCGCCGCCGTCGACGGCGACCACCGCAAACGGCGGCAGGCCCGCGTTGACGGCCTGCGCCAGACCCTGCTCGACGCCGCCGGCCATCACGGTGGACGCGTCACTGCCCTTGCCGTGCAGCGCGATCACCGGTCGCAGCGCCTTGGTCTGTCCCGGCGGACGGGCGATTGCCCAGTTGGTTGAAATGCCACCGCGCGCGGCCGACACGAAAGAGCCAGCGACCATCGTCGGCGCCGCCTGTGCGGGCGGGCTTGGCTCGAGGGGCGCGCTGGGCGCGGGTGCCGACGGCGCCTGAGTCGTCGGCGCCGGCGTGGCGTGCGATGCTCGGGGCCGAAACACGATATCCAGGGCGAATCCGCCCGCGGCCCCGACGGCCGCGCCGGCACCGAGACCGAACAGGGAGCGGCGGCTCAGATCGGGCATGCGGGCCATCATGCCATGGCCGTTTGGCCGAAATGGCAATGCTGTACCACTTTCACTGGCACGATGGCTAGTCGTGACTGCAGCGGTTACTCCGAAAGGAGAACGTCGACGGTATGCGCTCGTGAGCGCCGCCGCCGAGCTACTTGCCGAGGGCGGGTTCGAAGCCGTGCGACACCGGGCGGTCGCCCGCCGCGCAGGCTTGCCGCTGGCATCCACCACGTATTACTTCTCGTCTCTCGACGATTTGATCGCGCGCGCCGTCGAGCACGTCGGCATGATCGAGGTGGCGCAGCTGCGCGCGCGGGTCAACGACCTGTCCCGGCGGCGTCGCGGGCCCGAGACCACCGCTGAGGTGCTCGTCGATCTGCTCGTCGGCGACATGTCCGCTCCCGGGCTCGCCGAGCAGCTGATATCGCGGTATGAGCGCCATATCGCGTGCACGCGCCTGCCCGCATTGCGCGAAACCATGCGCCGCAACCTGCGCCAACGCGCTGAGGCAGTGGCCGAGGCGATCGAAAAGTCGGGCCGGTCGGTGCATATCGAGCTGGTGTGCACTTTGATCTGCGCGGTCGACGGTTCGGTGGTCGCGGCCCTGGTCGAGGGCCGGGATCCCGGCACCGCGGCGATGGCAACCGTGGTCGATCTCATCGACGTGCTGGCGCCCATCGACGAGCGACCCGTTCGGATCTGATCGGCTAAGTGGGCAGCGAAGGCGTCACGATGTATCCGGTGGCGAAGTCGCCGTAGATCGTGACGCCGGCCGGGCGGCGCTGTGCGTACAACGCGACATAGGCGCAGACGACGGCGTCGACCGGATCTTCGGCGCGGCGCAGGTCGCTTTTGCGTTGCGCGGTGAGCACCTGCCGGCGCAGCGCCGTCCAATCGTCGTGGCTCGCGACATGTAGCGGCACCGTGGCGTGCTTGAGTTTTTCGATGCCGTCCATCAGCAGCAGCAGCTCCGACCTGAGCCGGGCGAGGTCGCGGCCCGGTTTGGCCTTGTACTTGAGGGTTCGCGCCAGCCGGAAAAGCACCACGGTCGCCGGGTGTGGGTAGACCTCGATGGCGCGCCGGGCGGCCGACGACCGCGGGTCCATGTCGAGGTCCAGCGCCCGGGCCAGCCGCGCCCCACGCGGCACGTCGGCGAACTCCGGTTTGCCGGTGTTGGCGGGGTGCGCGCCGGCCTCGAACCTGCGGAAGTCACGGTT
Organism: uncultured Actinomycetota bacterium; assembly: GCA_963788075.1. GTDB lineage: Bacteria > Actinomycetota > Actinomycetes > Mycobacteriales > Mycobacteriaceae > Mycobacterium. The sequence goes on from CAWBFI010000001.1 coordinate 511,361, forward strand.
GAGCGCGGCCTCGGCGGGCCGCTGACCGGTGCGGTTGGTCACCACCAGCGGCGCGTCGAAGGCGACCAGGCAAGCGCCCCGGACATAGGGCGACAACGCGGCGAGCACGGCGGCGTCGTCGCCGGCCGCGCCGATGCGCACCAGCCGGCCGTCGGCGTCGACCACCGCGACGCCAGTCGGATTGCGCCCGGCCCAGGCCAGGTCCACGCCGGCGAAGTACATCCGCACAGGGTATTTGCCGGGCGACGACGCTGGCGGCGGTGCGCAGCCTGGAATGTAACGCCACCGCGACTTTCTGCCCGATTTTTCGCCGCCACGCTACGCTCGGCGATGAGAAGACGGCGCATCCCCGACCGTAGGCTGTGTCACTGTGAGCATTCCGAACGTCCTGGCCGCCCGGTACGCCAGCGCGGAGATGGTCGCGATCTGGACGCCGGAGGCCAAGGTCGTCGCGGAGCGGCGGCTGTGGCTGGCCGTGTTGCGGGCCCAGGCGGAGCTTGGAGTGGAAGTTCCCCGCGAAGCCATCGCCGATTACGAACGGGTGCTCGAAGACGTCGATTTAGCCTCGATCGCGGACCGCGAACGGGTGCTGCGCCATGACGTCAAGGCCCGGATCGAGGAATTCAACGCGCTGGCCGGCCATGAGCATGCGCACAAGGGGATGACCAGTCGCGACCTGACGGAGAACGTGGAGCAGTTGCAGATCCGGCGGTCGCTGCAACTGGTTTTCTCGCACGGCGTCGCGGTGGTGGCGCGGCTCGCCGAGCGCGCGGTGGCCTATCGCGACCTGGTGATGGCCGGACGCAGCCATAATGTCGCCGCGCAGGCAACGACTTTGGGCAAGCGCTTCGCCTCGGCGGCGCAGGAAACGCTGGTCGCGTTGACGCGGCTGCGTGAGTTGATCGAGCGCTACCCGCTGCGCGGCATCAAAGGCCCGATGGGGACGGCGCAGGACATGCTCGACCTGCTGGGCGGCGACGCCGCGGCACTCGCCGAACTCGAGCGCCGTGTGGCCGAATTTCTAGGCTTCACGACGGTTTTGACGAGTGTCGGGCAGGTGTACCCCCGTTCGCTGGACCACGATGTGACCTCAGCGCTGGTGCAGCTCGGCGCCGGGCCGTCGTCGCTGGCCCACACCATCCGGCTGATGGCCGGGCACGAACTCGTCACCGAGGGGTTCGCGCCGCGACAGGTCGGCTCGTCGGCGATGCCGCACAAGATGAACACCCGCAGCTGCGAACGGGTCAACGGGCTGCAGGTGGTGCTGCGCGGCTACGCGTCGATGGCCGCCGAACTGGCGGGCGCGCAGTGGAACGAGGGCGACGTGTTCTGCTCCGTGGTGCGCCGAGTCGCATTGCCGGACAGCTTCTTTGCCATCGATGGGCAGATCGAGACGTTTTTGACGGTGCTGGACGAGTTCGGCGCCTACCAAGCGGTGATCGGCCGGGAGCTGGAGCGCTATTTGCCTTTCCTGGCCACCACGAAGGTGCTCATCGCCGCGGTGCGCGCCGGCATGGGTCGCGAGGCCGCGCACCATGTGATCCGAGAGCACGCGGTGGCGACGGCGCTGGCCATGCGGGAACGCGGCGCCGAGCCCGACCTGCTGGACCGGTTGGCCGCCGATCCGCGGCTGCCGCTCGACCGGGCCGCACTCGACGCCGCACTGGCCGACAAGGAGGCGTTCACCGGCGCCGCCGGTGACCAGGTGGACGAGGTGGTCGCGATGGTCGACGCGCTGGTGAGCCGCTACCCGGAAGCGGCCAAATACGCCCCGGGTGCCATCCTGTGACGCTCGCCGGCGCGCTTTCGGGGATCGACTTCACCGATCTGGACAACTTCGCCAACGGATTTCCGCACGAGTTGTTCGCCGTCCATCGGCGCGAGGCGACGGTGTACTGGCATGAGCCGACCGACAACACACCCGACGGGGAGGGCTTCTGGTCCGTAGCTACCTATGCGGAAACACTTGCGGTGCTGAAGGATCCGATGACGTTTTCCTCGGTCACCGGCGGTGAGCGACCGTTCGGCGGCACGCTGTTGCAGGACCTGGCCATCGCGGGCCAGGTGCTCAACATGATGGACGACCCGCGACATTCTCAGATTCGGCGGCTCGTCAGCTCCGGGCTGACGCCGCGAATGATCGGTCTCGTCGAGGACGATCTGCGGGCCCGGGCGCGCCGGTTGCTGGATGCGGTCGTGCCGGGCGAACCGTTCGACTTCCTGGTCGAGATCGCCGCCGAACTGCCGATGCAGATGATCTGCATCCTGCTGGGAGTGCCGGAATCCGAACGACATTGGCTGTTCCAGGCGATCGAACCGCAATTCGACTTCGGCGGCTCGCGCAAGGCCGCGATATCGCAGCTCTCGCAGCTTTCTGCTGCAGAGGCCGGGTCGCGGATGTACGCCTACGGCCAGGAACTGATCGCGTCCAAGCGCGCCCAGCCGACCGACGACATGCTGTCGGTGGTGGCCAACGCCACCCTCGATGACGCCGACGCACCGGCGCTGTCCGACCTCGAGTTGTACCTGTTTTTCAGCCTGCTGTTCAGCGCCGGTGCGGAGACGACGCGCAATGCCGTCGCCGGTGGGTTGCTCGCGTTGGCCGACCATCCGGAGCAATTGCAAGCGCTGCGTAGCGATTTCGACGTCTTGCCGACGGCGGTCGAGGAGATTGTGCGCTGGACGTCGCCGTCGCCGTCGAAGCGCCGCACCGCCACGCGCGACGTCACGCTCGGCGGACAGTCGATCCAGGCCGGACAGAAGGTGCAGATCTGGGAGGGCTCGGCCAACCGTGACGCCGGCGTTTTCGACCGCGCCGACGAGTTTGACATCGCCCGTAAACCGAATCTGCACTTGGGCTTCGGTCAGGGTGTGCACTATTGCCTGGGCGCCAATCTGGCCTGGCTGGAACTGCGAGTGCTGTTCGAGGAACTGCTGTCACGGTTTTCCGGCGTGCGGGTCGTGCGGCCCGTCGAATGGACTCGCAGCAATCGGCATACCGGCATCCGGCACCTGGTCGTGGAGCTGCGCGAGGGACAGTGACGATCCGGCTCGCCGATCTCGAGCCGTCACCCGATGTGTTCGCTGCGGTGATGGCCACGGGAATCCTGTCGATCGCCGCGCGCGACCACCGGTACCCCGCGATCAGCGACACATTGGGCGTCCTGGCCACCGTCGCGCTGCTGAGCCTCGTCGCCCTGATGATCGTCAGCAGAGCGGCGGCCTCCTGGGATCTGCGAGATCCCGATGTCACGCTGCGGCTGTTCACGTTCGTGGCCGCCTGCGCGGTGCTGGACAGCCGGCTGGCGTCCCAGCGCGTGGTGTTAAACGTCCTCGGCGTGGTGGCGCTCGCGTCGTGGGTGGTGCTCATCGTGCTCAACGTCCGCAATATGTCGGCCCTTTCCTGGGCGGCGCTGCGCGACCGCGCGCACGGTGCGTGGGAGCTGGCCAGCGTGGGCACCTCCGGACTGGCGATCGTGGCGGCTGCCGTCGCCCGGCACGAGCGCCCGTGGCTATGCGTCGCTGTGCCGGTCTGGGCGGCGGCGATCTGCATCTACGGCCTGATGACCTGGCTCATTCTGTGGCGCGCGGTCACGCAGCGACGCAACGCGGGGGATGGGACAGCGTTCGAGCCCGACAGCTGGATCTTGATGGGCGGCTTGGCCATTGCGACGTTGGCCGGCGACAAGCTGCACGCCCTCGCTCCCGCCTGGCTGGCCGGCCCCGTGCTGGTGATTACGGTCGTGACGTGGGTGGCGGCCACCCTGTGGATGCCCCCGCTGATCTACCTCGGCCTGCGCCGGATCGGCCAACGGCCCGAGTTGCTTCGCTTCGCCGGTGTGTGGTGGGCGCTGGTCTTCCCCCTGGGCATGTACTCCGCCGCCACCTACGCCATGGCCGCCGAAATCCACCGGCCTTCGTTGGCCACCGTCTCGCTGGTGTTCTTCTGGGACGCGTTGGCGGCGTGGCTGATCGTGGTGGTCGCCGGGCTGCTGCGCTTGAGGCACGCCTCGCCGTCACCCCGCGCGAATCGTGATGCCGGCGGACCGTAGCTCCAGCGCGGCCAGTGCCCGGATGACCGTCGGATCCTCCCGTCGCCATCCCCCGACCGGATCCGTGCTGATGTCGGTCAATTTGCGAGGCGGCCGGTTCGTCAGGGCCCGCAGCGCCAGCAGCTGTTCGCCCGCAGGGGTCGCGGCAAGGCCGGTGACGGTCCATTTGCGGCGGAAGAACCGGAGACGCAGGAACAGCCACGGCAAGACCACGATGAGGATCGGGACCGCGACGACCGCCAGCGCCAGCAGGACCGCGAGCCAACTCGCCGTGGTGTCCAGGCTGTGGCCGGCACCCGCGATGTCCAGAGCGGCCTCGCTGGCCGAGGCGAGCGGCTTGCTGACCGCGTCGCCCACCACCGGAATGTGCTGGGCGCCATGGCCCGCGGATGCCAGGTTGCCCGCGATCCCGTGCGCACCGTTCTCGACCTGTCGACCGGCCTCGGCGATCGTCGAGATGGCGTCGTACACGGCCATCCCGACGAGCACCCATATCGCCGTCCACACGAAGACGGCGAAATCGCTGAGAAGCTGTGCCAGCAGCCGGGCGGGTCTGGTGGAGTAGGGCATTATTCGCGATATCGGCGAGGTCATAGGCCTGATCCCAGCACAGGGGCGGCCGCGCGGCGCCCGCTAGGCTGACCCGATGCGTCCCGCACTGTCCGACTACCGGCACGTGGCCAGCGGAAAGGTTCGCGAGATCTACCGCGTCGACGACGAGCACCTGCTGCTGGTGGCGACCGACCGGATCTCCGCATTCGACTATGTCCTGGACAGCACGATCCCCGACAAGGGCCGCATCCTGACCGCGATGAGCGTCTTCTTCTTCGGGCTCGTCGACGCCCCCAACCACCTGGCGGGGCCGCCCGACGACCCGCGCATCCCCGATGAGGCGCTTGGCCGCGCGCTGGTGGTGCGGCGGCTGGAGATGCTTCCGGTTGAATGCGTGGCCCGGGGGTACCTGACCGGCTCGGGGCTCCTGGACTACCAGGAGACCGGCAAGGTGTGCGGCATCGCGCTACCGCCTGGCCTGGTGGAAGCCAGCAAGTTCGCCACGCCGCTGTTCACCCCGGCGACGAAAGCGGCGCTGGGGGACCACGACGAGAACATCTCGTTCGCCCGGGTGATCGAGATGGTGGGCGCGGTGCGCGCCAACCAGCTTCGCGACCGCACCCTGCAGATTTATGTTCAGGCCGCCGACCACGCACTGACGAGGGGAATTATCATCGCCGACACCAAGTTCGAATTCGGCACGGACCCCGACGGCAACCTGTTGCTTGCCGACGAGATCTTCACCCCGGATTCCTCGCGGTACTGGCCTGCCCGGGATTACCGGGCCGGCGTGGTCCAGACCAGTTTCGACAAGCAGTTCGTCCGCAACTGGCTCACCAGCCCGGAGTCCGGTTGGGATCGGCACGGTTCGCAACCCCCGCCACCGCTTCCCGATGACATCGTCGCCGCCACCCGCAGCCGCTACATCGAAGCCTACGAACGCATTTCTGGCTCGAGTTTCGACGATTGGATCGGCCCCGGCGCATGACGGACGGCGCACTGGACGCGACGATGCCACCCCTACCACCCACAGCGAAGCGGGTGGAGACCCGGCGCGAGCACCACGGTGACGTCTTCATCGACCCGTACGAATGGCTGCGCGATAAGGCCGACCCCGAGGTCATCGGCTACCTCGAGGCCGAAAACTCCTACGTCGACCGGATGACGGCCCACCTGGAACCGCTGCGACAACAGATCTTCGATGAGATCAAGTCGCGCACCAAGGAGACCGATCTGTCGGTGCCGACCCGCCAAGGCGACTGGTGGTACTACGCCCGCACCTTCAAGGGAAAGCAGTATCGCGTCCAATGCCGTTGTCCGGTAAACGATCCCGGCGACTGGAATCCGCCGGTCCTCGACGAGAACACGGAGATCCCAGGCGAACAGGTGTTGCTCGACTCCAACGCGGAAGCAGAAGGGCACGAATTCTTCGCACTCGGGACGGCAATGGTCAGCCTGGATGGGAACCTGCTGGCATACTCCGTCGACACCGTCGGCGAGGAACGCTACACCCTGCGGTTCAGGGACTTACGCATCGGCGAGCAGTACCCCGACGAGATCGCCGACATCGCGGCGGGAGCAACCTGGGCGGCAGATAACCGCACGGTGTATTACCTGACGCTGGACGCGGCCCATCGTCCGGACAAGGTCTGGCGGTATCGGCTCGGCTCAAACGAGCCGTCGGAACTGCTGTATCACGAAGCCGATGAACGGTTTTGGCTGGGCGTGGGGCTCAGCCGAAGCGAAAAGTACGTTTTCATCGCGGCGGGGTCGTCCATCACCTCCGAAATGCGTTACGCGGACGCCGCCGATCCGAACGCAACGTTTTCGGTCGTGCTGCCCCGCCGCGACGGCGTCGAGTACTCGGTGGAGCACGCGGTGGTCGGCGGACAGGACCGGTTCTTGATCCTGCACAACGACGGGGCGGTGAACTTCACGCTTGCCGAGGCCCCAGTCAGCGACCCCACGCAGCAGCGCACCCTGATCGGTCACCGCGACGACGTCCGCCTCGAAGGAGTCGATGCCTTCGCCGGCCACCTCGTGGTCAGCTACCGGCGCGCGGCCTTGCCCCGGATCCAGCTGTGGCCCATCGACTCCGACGACGGCTATGGCGAGCCGGAAGAGATCTCGTTTGACTCCGCGCTGATGTGGTGCGGCCCGGGTGGCAATCCGACCTGGGAGTCGCCCAAACTGCGGATCAGGGCGGGTTCCATGGTCACTCCTGCGCAAATTTACGATATCGACTTTGCCACCGGTGAGCGCACGTTGCTGCGCGAGCAACCCGTCCTCGGCGGCTACCGTTCGGCCGACTACGTTGAACGGCGCGACTGGGCACTGGCAGACGACGGCACTCGGATCCCGGTGTCGATCGTGCACCGCGCCGATGTCGAATTCCCGGCGCCGGCCCTGCTTTACGGTTACGGCGCCTACGAGATTTGCACCGACCCAACCTTTTCGATCGCACGGCTGTCGTTGCTGGATCGCAGCATGGTGTTCGTCATCGCCCATGTCCGCGGCGGCGGGGAGATGGGCCGGCTCTGGTACGAGCACGGCAAGCTCTTGGAGAAAAAGAACACCTTTACCGATTTCGTCGCGGTGGCAAGGCATCTGGTGGACTCGGGCCTGACCCGACCCCAGCAGCTGGTGGCGCTCGGCGGGAGTGCGGGCGGTCTGCTGGTGGGGGCGGTGGCCAACTTGGCGCCGGAACTTTTTGCCGGCATCCTCGCGCAGGTCCCGTTCGTCGACCCACTGACCACCATCCTCGATCCCTCCCTGCCGCTGACCGTCACCGAATGGGACGAATGGGGAAACCCGTTGAGCGACAGCGATGTTTACTCGTACATGAAGTCGTATTCGCCCTATGAGAATGTCGAGGCCAAGCGGTACCCGGCCATCCTGGCGATGACGTCCCTGAACGACACCAGGGTCTACTACGTGGAGCCGGCCAAGTGGGTGGCCGCGCTGCGGCACGCCAACGCCGACGGTAACCCGATGCTGTTGAAGACCCAGATGAACGCGGGACATGGTGGCGTCAGTGGCCGCTACAAGGCTTGGAAGGAGACGGCCTTTCAGCACGCATGGCTGCTAGCTGCTGCCGACCGCGACCGCTACGGCGGCGGCCAGGAAGACGACCTCGATGGCGCTCCGCAGGGGTAGCTGCGTCGTCATCGACTTGGGCGGATTCGGCATCCGGGCGGCGTAGACGTTGGCCGGGAACATGGCCAGCATCAGCACCAGGAGGCAGACGGCCGCCGCCATCCGGGTCACGGGAAGCAACAGGCCTACGGCGCCCAGCAGTTCCAGCAGGCCGGTGATGGTGACCCAGGTATCCGGGGGCAGGCAGCCGGGGCGGCACGATCGCGATGAGGTCGCGGCGCAGCGCCGGCGCGAAGTGCGCAAACCCTGTCAGCATGAACATCGCCGCCAGCCCGACGGCCAACGCCGCGGTCCAGCTGTTCAAATAGCCCTGACTAAACCAGCCGAGCCAGCCGATGCTCCGGGCGGCGGCGGTGGCCAACAGCAGGGTGATTAACGGAGCCACCTGACCCTCCCCAATCCAGACCCACGATCTAGACAGTGACAAGTTCATTTCCCAACGTAGCCGCCTTATCTAGTCCGAAGTTAAGCGTCGTTTTCGGTGGGATTGTGGGTCTGACCTGAATCGACGGTGGCGGTTCGGCGTGGATGTGTAGCCACTGAAGTAGCGTGTCGGTGAGATAGTGTCGAGGGAGATCACGATAGAATTCAACATGTGACGGCATACAGCGGTGCGATGCACGTAGCCCGGAACAAGAGTTCTTATGTGGCAAAGTCCGGTGAGCAGCGGGTCTACCAGTCGGTGCTACTGCGGCGCACCTTCCGCGACGGGAAGAAGGTCAAGCACCAGACGCTGGCGAACCTGTCGAAGCTCCCGCCGGAGCTGGTCGCGGCGATCGAGGCGACGTTGAAGGGGCAGACACTGATCGCGGCCGGCAGCGAGTTCAGCAAGGCGCGGTCGCTGCCGCACGGCGACGTCGCGGCGGTGGCGGCGATGGCGCGCAAGCTCGAGCTGGCGGCGCTGATTGGCCCGGCGTGCCGGGCCCGCGACATCGTCCTGGCGTTGATCATCTCGCGGGTGGTGCGGCCAAAGTCGAAGCTCTCCACGCTGGGCTGGTGGTCGAACACCACCCTCGGCGTCGACCTCGAGGTGGCCGACGCATCCACCGACGAGATCTATGCGGCGATGGACTGGCTGGCCGCCCGGCAGGACAGGATCGAAAAAAAGCTCGCGGACAAACACCTTGGCCCGCAAGCCAATCCGTCGCGGATGGCGTTGTTTGATCTGACCTCGGCGTGGGTGACTGGCCGCTGCTGCGAGCTGGCTGCGCGCGGCTACTCCCGCGACGGTAAGAAGGGCTGCGAGCAGATCGAATACGGGGTGCTCTGCGACCCGGCGGGGCGCCCGGTCGCGGTGCGGGTGTTTTCCGGCAACACCGCCGACCCGGAATCGTTCACCGAGATCGTCACGGTCGTCAAGGACAAGCTCGGCATCACCCAACTGGTGCTGGTCGGCGATCGCGGCATGATCACCTCCGCCCGCATCGACAAGCTGCGCGAACTCAACAACAACCCCGAGGCCCGCACAGATTTCGACTGGATCACCGCGCTACGCGCACCCGCGATCGCCAAACTCGCCCGCGACGACGGGCCGCTGCAAATGAGCCTGTTCGATACCCAGGACCTGGCCGAGATCACCCACCCCGACTACCCCGGCGAACGCCTGATCGCCTGCCGCAACCCCGCCCTGGCCGTCGAACGCGCCCGCAAACGCCAAGACCTGCTGCAAGCGACCGAAAAACAGCTCGCCGCCATCAAAAAGCGCGTACAGGCCGGCACCCTGCGCGGGGCCGACAAGATCGGCATCGCCGTCGGCGAAGATGCCGGAAAATACAAGATGGGCAAGCACTTTGCCATCACCATCACCGACAGCACATTCAGTTTCGAACGCGACCGCGACCGCATCGCCGCCGAAGCCGCCCTCGACGGCATCTACGTGCTGCGCACCAGCGTCGACGCCGAGGTGCTCGACCCCGCCGCCGTGGTGGCCGGCTACAAGAACCTCGCCAACATCGAACGCGACTTCCGCATCATCAAATCCGACGACCTGGATCTGCGGCCGATCCACCACCGCCTCACCGACCGCGTCAAATCCCACGTGCTGATCTGCATGCTCGCCTGCTACCTGAGCTGGCACCTACGCAAGGCCTGGGCGCCACTAACTTTCACCGACCAAACACCCCCCACCCGCGACAACCCCGTCGCGCCCGCGCAGCGTTCGGCAGCCGCCCACGCCAAGGCCTCCACCAAACACGACGCGGCCGGCAACCCAGTCCGCGGCTTCCGTGATCTGCTCGCTCACCTGGCCACCCTCACCCGAGACCGGATCCGCTACCACGACACCAACATCGAAATCGACAAACTCACCGACGCCACCCCCACCCAGCGCCGCGCCTTTGAACTCATCGATACCCCGATCCCACTCACCATCGCCGCGTAGCCAGAACAACCACCCACCGAAATCAGCAAAACCCCAGGTCAACCTGGTGATTCACCTATCTTGGCGGCAGTAACTTCGGTCTAGTCACTGTCAAGTTACGCCCGGTATGCTGCCCTTGTGAATCGTCCCACCTATCATCACGGCGACCTTCGCGCGGCGATCCTCACCGAAGCCGCGCGGCTGGTGGCCGACCGCGGGGCGGACGGGCTCTCGTTGCGAGAGCTGGCCCGCGGCGCCGGGGTGTCACATGCCGCCCCCGCGCACCACTTCACCGATCGGAGAGGGTTGTTCACCGCCCTGGCCGCACAGGGGTTTCGGCTGTTGGCCGAGGCGTTGACCGATGCTCGCGGCGACTTCACGGCGGCGGCGCTGGCCTACGTGCGCTTTGCCATCGAGCACCCCGGCCACTATCAGGTGATGTTCAACAAGTCGCTGCTCGATGCCGCAGACGCCGAGCTGGCCGCCGCCGAGGCGGCTGCCGCGGCCGAACTTTCCCGCGGGGTCGCGACGTTGCGCGATCCCCACGCGCAGGCCGATCCCGCGGGCGCTCAGCTGGCGGCATGGTCACTGGTCCACGGGTTTTCGATGCTGTGGCTCAACGACGCCGTCAATTCCCAAATACGGCAGACGGATCCGATGGAAACCGTGACGCGCATCGCGACCATGCTGTTTGAAGCTTGAGCAGCAATCTAGTCGGCGAGCGGGGCGGTATCGCTCGCCGGCTTCTTCGGCAGGAACGCCGCCGGGGCGACGGTGGACACCACCAGCGCGACCGCGATCACGAACACCACCGTGTAGGCGTGCGAAAGGTCGTGCAGCACATTGCCCCAGAAGTTGGGGGCGAGTGTCTGCCTGGGTATTGCCGACTGGTCCACAGGCATCCCGGTGCTGGCGGCCTTCTGTTGTAGCGACGCGAGCTTGTTTGCCGCGGAGATGTTTTCGCTGCGGTTGAACTGATTGGTCAGGACCATCGACATCAGAGCGGTTCCGATCGAGCCGCCCACCTGCTGGCTGACGCTGATCAGCGTGGTTCCGCGGGCGATCTGGTGCGGGGTTAATGCCTGCACCGAAGCAACGGACAGCGGCATCATGGTGCAGCCCATGCCCAGGCCCATGATCGCCAGCCCCACCAGCAGCGTGGGCAGGTACTGCGCATGCCAGGCCACACCGAAGGTGAACGTTCCCAGGCCGGCGGTGATCAGCGCGATGCCCACCAGCACGATTTTGCCCGGCCCTTGCCTGTCGACCAGCGGTCCGGTCAGCCGCATTGTGAGCATGGCGCCGAGTCCCTGGGGGATCATATGAACGCCGGCCTGCATCGGCGTCTGGTGTAGCACCTGCTGGAAGTAGCTGGGCAGCAGGAGGCAGGCGCCGAAAAATGCGACGGCGAATACCACCATCGTCACGTTGGCTTGTGTGAGCACAGGGTTTTTGAACAGCCGCAGATCGATCAGCGGATGCTCCGCGCGGCGCCACGCGTGCACGACGAACGCGGCGATCAACGCCAGGCCGAGGGCCGCCGGTATCAACACGTCGCGATCGGCGACGGTCCCGCGGGCCGGGATGGACGACACTCCGAACAGGAACGTCGCCAGCCCGGGCGAAAGCAGCAGCACGCCGATGACGTCGAAGGTCTCAGACCGCGCCGGGTGATCTCGTGGGAACACGATTGCCGCAAGTACCACCGTGACCAGCCCGATCGGCAGGTTGATCAGGAAGATCCACCTCCAGTCGGCGGTGCCGATGAGCCAACCGCCCAGGATTGGCCCTCCGATCGGGGCGAGCAGCATGGGGATGCTCAGGATCGACATCAGCCGGCCGAGCCGCCCGGGGCCCGCCTCGAGCGTCAAGATCATGAACGCCAGGGGCAACAGCATGCCGCCACCGATGCCCTGTATGACCCGGAACATTATGAGCTGCAGGATATTCGAGGCCAATGCGCACAGCAGTGAGCCGATGGTGAACGCCACCACCGAGCCGATGAACAGCCGTTTGGTGCCGAACCGGTCGGCCGCCCAACCCGTTATCGGAATCACGGTCGCCAACGCGAGCGTGTAGCCGGTCATCGTCCAGCCGACGACCGCCTGGGTGGACCCGAATTGGGCGATGAAGGTGCGCTGCGCGACGCTGACGACGGTGACGTCCAGGATCGCCATCACCGTGGCGAGGATGCACACGCCGGAAATCCGGAGAAGCGGGGCGTCCAGCCTGTCGGGATAGACATGGGCGCCCGGCTGCTGAGCGGGGGCGGCGGGCGGCGGGGTGGCGGCCGCCGCGGAACGGGCCTTTTCCATGGCGTTGCTTAGCATATCGAACCGATCAGGCCCGTGGAGGGCGTTAGGGGTTTGCTGGCCGGCCGCGGATCCCGGAGCCCCGAACCGGCGGCCGCACCCCGACCGGGCCGTGCTCGGCGCAGCTAAACTCGCTCGCGCGGACCCGGTGCCCCCGCCGTCGGCGATGGCTTGCCGCCGTCCTGGCCGGCGCCTATATACGCCTGCTGTCCGCGTGTCCTTCACCATCCCGACACCTGCGATCGGCAAACTGCGGGGGTGTCTGGAAAATTGATCGTCTCGGTCTCGGGGATAGGCGAACGCACCCTGGCCGACGTCGAGGCTTTCTGCGCGCAGATGGATGCCCGCAAGGTGCCGGTGTCGTTGCTGGTGGCTCCGCGGCTGTCCGGTGACTACCGGCTCGACCGCGACCCGCACACCGTCGAGTGGTTAACCGCCAGGCGGGCCGGCGGCGACGCCATCGTGCTGCACGGCTACGACGACCCGGCCACCAAGAAGCGTCGCGGCGAATTCGCGATATTGCGCGCACACGAGGCCAATTTGCGACTGATGGGCGCGGACCGGGTGTTCGAGCACCTCGGGCTGCGCACCCGGCTGTTCGCGGCGCCGGGCTGGGTGGTCTCGCCGGGCGTCGTGAAGGCATTGCCGCAGAATGGCTTTCGGCTGCTCGCAGATCTGCACGGGGTGACCGACCTGGTCCGGCACACCACCGTGCGCGCCCGGGTGCTGGGCATCGGAGAAGGCTTCCTCACCGAGCCGTGGTGGTGCCGCATGGTGGTGCTGTCCGCCGAGCGGATCGCCCGCCGCGGCGGCGTAGTTCGCGTCGCGGTGGCGGCCCGTCAACTGCGCAAGCCCGGCCCGCTGCAGGCGATGCTCGACGCCGTCGACCTCGCCTCGATGCACGGTTGCACACCGACGGTATACCAATGGCAGCGGGATAAGGCGATCCTGGACGCCGCCTGACGTCACGCCGTCTGGTTAGCCTGCTGGCCGGGGGCATTACCCTGTTGCCACATGAGCGATTCTTCGGCCGCGAGGTTCGCCGCTGATGTGATTGTCGTCGGTGCCGGGCTGTCGGGCCTCGTGGCCGCCTGCGAATTGGTGGACCGCGGCTTGCGGGTGCTGATCCTCGACCAGGAGAACAGCGCCAATCTGGGCGGGCAGGCCTTCTGGTCGTTCGGCGGCCTGTTTTTCGTCGACAGCCCGGAGCAGCGCCGCCTGGGCATCCGCGACAGCCACGAACTCGCCCTGCAGGATTGGCTCGGCACGGCGGCGTTCGATCGGCCGGAGGACTACTGGCCGCGCCAATGGGCGCACGCCTACGTCGATTTCGCGTCCGGGGAGAAGCGCAGCTGGCTGCGTGCCCGGGGCCTGAAGATTTTTCCGTTGGTGGGTTGGGCCGAGCGCGGCGGCTACGGCGCACAGGGACATGGCAACTCGGTGCCGCGTTTTCACCTCACGTGGGGCACCGGGCCGGCTCTGGTCGAGTTGTTCGCGCGTCAGCTGCGGGACCGCTCGACGGTGCGGTTCGCGCACCGCCGCCAGGTCGACGAGTTGATCGTCGAAGGTGACGCGGTCACCGGTGTGCGGGGCACCGTGCTCGAGCCCTCCGCCGCGCCGCGAGGCTCGCCTTCGTCACGAAACGCTGTGGCGCAGTTCGAATTCCGTGCTTCGGCGGTGATCGTGACCAGCGGTGGCATTGGCGGCAATCACGATCTGGTGCGAAAGAACTGGCCCAAACGGATGGGCCGCGTCCCCGCGCAGCTACTGAGCGGCGTGCCCGCGCACGTCGACGGCAGAATGATCGCCATTTCCCAACAGGCCGGCGCCCGGGTGATCAATCCCGACCGGATGTGGCACTACACCGAGGGCATCACGAATTTCGACCCGGTCTGGCCGCTGCACGGCATCCGCATCATCCCCGGCCCGTCGCCGCTGTGGCTGGATGCGGCCGGCAAGCGGCTGCCGGTCCCGCTCTATCCCGGGTTCGACACCCTCGGCACGTTGGAGTACATCACCAAGTCCGGCCATGACTACACCTGGTTTGTTTTGAACGCCAAGATCATTGAGAAGGAATTTGCGCTCTCGGGCCAGGAGCAGAATCCCGACCTGACGGGGCAGAGCGTCCGCGAGCTGTTTCGCTCCCGCGCGCGTTCGGGTCCGCCCGGGCCGGTGCAGGCGTTCGTCGACCGGGGTGCGGACTTCGTCAGCGCGAACTCGCTGCGCGAGTTGGTGACCGCGATGAACAAGCTGCCCGACGTGGAGCCGCTCGACTACGCCACGGTGGAGGCGGAGGTCACCGCCCGCGATCGGGAGGTGGCCAACAGGTTCACCAAGGATGGTCAGATCACCGCGATTCGCGCCGCCCGTGACTATTTGGGCGACCGGCTGGGCCGCGTGGTGGCACCGCACCGGCTGACCGATCGGAAGGCCGGGCCGATGATCGCGGTCAAGCTGCACATCCTGACCCGAAAAACGTTGGGCGGCATCGAGACCGACCTGGCCGCCCGGGTACTCAAGGCCGACGGCACACCGCTCACCGGGCTGTATGCGGCCGGCGAGGTGGCCGGATTCGGCGGCGGCGGCGTGCATGGCTACCGGGCATTGGAGGGCACTTTCCTGGGCGGTTGCATATTCTCCGGGCGCGCCGCAGGTCGCGGCGCGGGCGACGACATTTCCTAGCTCTCGTCGGGTGAGCGGACGGAGGTGACCGCAGCTCGCGCTAGAAGCTGACCGCGTTCTCTTCGGGCAATACCTGGAAGTCGGTGCTGGTCATATCGGTGAGGCGGCCGTAGTAGATGCCTCTCGCGTCGGGCGCGACGATGCCCTGATGGATCGGCACCGCGCGCGCCGGCGCCACCGCGCGCAGGTAGTCGACGGCCTCGGCGATCTTCATCCACGGGGCGGCCGCCGGGGCCGCCAATACGTCCACCGGCTCATCGGGCACGAACAGGGCGTCGCCAGGATGCATCAACCTCGCGGCGTGCCCTCCGTCGCCCACCAGGTACGAAATATTTTCTATCACAGGGATTTCCGGGTGGATCACGGCGTGCCGGCCGCCGACGGCCCGAACCGTCAGCTCGCCGATCTGCAGCTCGTCGCCGACGTGCACCGCCCGGCACGGCGCGCCAAGCTGATCGGTGGTTTGCGGATCGGCGTACAGCGCCGCATCCGGGTTGCCCTCCAGCAGCGCCGGCAGCCGCTCGACATCGACGTGGTCGGGGTGCTGGTGGGTGATCAGGATCGCGGTCAGGCCGGTGATTCCCTCGAAGCCGTGCGCGAACGTACCGGGATCAAACAGCAAACGGGTGTTGTCGAACTCGGCGAGTAGGCAGGAATGGCCGAAATGCGTCAGTTGCATGTTTACGATTGTGCCCCGACGGAGGTGATGCCGGTGATTTCTGCCCGTCGCCGCTGGACGCCGGTAGAGTTGGCGCCGGGATAGACCTGAGGAGGAGCGCCGGTGGCCCGGGTGGTCGTTGATGTGATGCCGAAAGCGGAAATTCTTGACCCGCAGGGTCAGGCGATCGTCGGCGCACTGGGCCGACTAGGTCATCCCGGGATCTCGGATGTCCGGCAGGGCAAACGGTTTGAGCTCGAGGTCGACGACACGGTCGATGACGGCACGCTCGCCGAGATAGCGGAATCGCTGTTGGCGAACACCGTGATCGAGGACTGGACGATCAGCCGGGAGGCGCAGTGACGGCGCGGATCGGCGTCATCACCTTCCCCGGGACGCTTGATGACGTGGATGCCGCCCGCGCGGCGCGGCGGGTCGGCGCCGAGGTGGTCGGCCTGTGGCATGCCGACGCCGACCTGAAGGGGGTCGACGCCGTGGTGGTGCCCGGCGGTTTCTCTTACGGCGACTACCTTCGGGCCGGCGCCATCGCCAGATTCGCCCCCGTGATGGCCGAGGTGGTCCACGCCGCCGGCCGCGGGATGCCGGTGCTGGGAATTTGCAACGGTTTTCAGGTCCTCTGCGAGGCCGGACTGCTGCCCGGTGCCCTGACCCGCAACGCCGGCCTGCACTTCATCTGCCGCGACGTCTGGCTTCGGGTGGCATCGACCTCGACGGCCTGGACGTCACGATTCGAGCCCGACGCGGACCTGCTGGTTCCGCTGAAGTCCGGCGAGGGCCGCTACGTGGCCCCCGCGGAGGTGATCGACGAGCTGGAGGGCGAGGGGCGGGTGGTGTTCCGATACCACGACAACCCCAACGGCTCGCTGCACGACATCGCGGGCATCAGCTCGGCCAACGGTCGTGTCGTCGGGCTGATGCCGCACCCCGAGCATGCCATCGAGGCCCTGACGGGTCCCTCCGACGACGGGCTGGGGCTTTTCTATTCGGTCCTGGACTCCGTGCTGGCGGCTTAAGCGGTAACTCTTGGCGCGTCAATCAGATCGTCAGCCGAGGATCGGGAACCGGCGCTCACCGGCCAGCCGCTTGAGCGCGCTCTCCATCACCGCGCGGACGTGCGCGTCGACCTCGTCGACGTCCGGGTCGTCGCCGAAGCGAGCGGTGACGTCGATCGGCTCGAGTACCTCGGTGACGATCTTGGCGGGCAGCGGCAGGTTTGGCGGGAAGATCACGCTCAGCCCGAACGGGAATCCAAAGCTCAGCGGCAGAATGTCCATCCGGGCCTTGGTCAGCCCCAACTTGCGGGCCAGCCAGTTGCCCCGGGTAAGGAACAACTGGGTTTCCTGGCCCCCGATCGACACGGTAGGCACGATCGGCACCCCGGATTCGATGGCGGTCCTCACATAGCCGGTGCGGCCGTTGAAGTCGATGGTGTTGGCGCTCAGCGTGGGCCGGTAGGAGTCGTAGTCGCCGCCCGGAAATACCAGCACGACGGCGCCGGAATGCAGTGCAGCGGAGGCATTTTCGCGGCTCGCCTCAATGACGCCGAGACGGCGCACCCAGCCGTCGAGCGGGCCGATGAATACTCCGTAGTGAGCCAGGGTGTAGATGGGGCGGTCGTAGCCGAAGGTGTTGTAGAAGGCCGGGGAGAAGATCAATACGTCCGGCGTGAGCATGCCGCCCGAGTGGTTGGACACCACCAGCGCGCCACCGGTCGCCGGCACGTTGTGAAGGTTGTGCACCTCGGCGCGGTACCACCGTTTGACCCACGGCCCGACCGCCTTGGCGACCCGCTGTGTGAACGCCGGATCCCACTTAATGGTCTCGGGGTTGTCGGCGGGGTGGACGACTTTCATGGCTCCCCGTTGCCGTGCTGTTGGCATCACTACGGATTGCCGATGTGGTGGCGGTCTCAAACCTCGGCTTTGATGACATATCTAACTCTCCTGTTTAGAGAATGCCATATCCGGTCGCTGTGGATTGCTCAGCCGCCACGCGCACCGGTGGGGCACCATCCAGGCCAAGCTGGGTGAGCCTCGTCCCGACAGCACGGCGCGTGGCGGCGGCCTAGTGTCTGCGGCCGCGCTCCGCGCCAGAAGTTCAACCGGCGTCGCGGAGTAGCGGCTGTGTCGTCGGCGACAACTCGAGGACGGGGTTCAGCTGGCCGAAGAGGTCGATCGCATCGGCGATGGTGTGGTCGACAAAGGATGCGAAATCGTCGAAAGAGACGTCTTCCCGGATCCACTGTGACCTGCGCGCCACAACCCCGATTCGCTGTGGATCGGACGAGCCGTGCACGATCGCGGTGACTTCCCGGTTCTGCTCGTTCCAGGTGTCGGCGAAGTGCATCAGCCAAGGGCGGTCGCTAGCGGGGAAGAAGCACGCGGGGGCGACGCGAATCAACAGGACATCGCCGTGCATGGCGGAGATCTCCAGGTGCACGTGTAGCCGACGAGGACGGGTGTTGGCGACATAGAAGTACTCACCATCGTGGGCGCCGCGGAAATACCGGCTGCCGTGCGTGCCGAGATATTGTTCGATGAGGACCGCGCAGCGCGGCTCACTGGCCATGACGCCAATGCTGAGGCCAGCGGCTTTGCGGATCCTGGGAGCCGAGCTAGCCGGGACCGAAGAATCTGTTGAGAATTTGCTGAGCGACGAGGCCCATGGAACGCTGCTCCAGTTCGTGTCCATTCGCCGGCCGCTCGACAACGATCGGGAGGGTTGACGGTGGGGCTCTTGGTAGAACGGTTCGACCACATTGTATTGAACTGCAAGGACATTGAGGACACCGCGTCGTGGTATGAGCGGGTCCTCGGCATGAGGCGAGAGGTGTTCGGACCGTCCAACCGAATCGCCCTGCGCTTCGGTGATCAGAAAATCAACCTGCGGCCTGTTGGCGCGCTGGCCGACGACCCCGACTGGGTTACGGGGTCCGTCGAGGCGGCCGGTTCGGAAGACTTGTGTTTCGTCACCCGTTGGAGCTCGGGCGACGTTCGCGCCCACCTCACCGAATGCGGGGTGGAGATCGTCTCGGGGCCGGTCATAAAGCTCGGCGCGTTGGGGCCGATGACTTCGCACTACTGCCGTGACATCGATGGGAACCTGATCGAGATCGGGGTCTACTGAGCGTCTTTCAGCGGATACAGTTCGGGCAGGTTGACGACGATGGCCTCTTGGGTGCTGCGTGCGATCACGACTTGCGCGGGCGAGTTCGGATCGGGGTTTTCTTCCCGGTGCGGCAGGTACGGCGGGATGAAGACGTAATCGCCGGGGGCCGTCGAGATGCGCACCTCCTGGACGCCGTCGTGGAACACGAACTCCGGGTTGCCGCTGCGGACGTAGATCGCCGTTTCCGATTCTCCATGATGATGGTTGGACGAGACGGCCCGCGGTAAAGCGTGTGTCTCGCCCATCCACAGCTTCTCTGCGCCGACCGACTGACCGCTGAGCCCTGCGAAGCGGCGCAGCCCCTCCGATTGGGCCGTCTCGGAACTGAGCTCCGATGCCTTGACGTGGTGCACCCGGTTGCCGGTTGCCGGTGGCTTCCGTTGGGGTCTCGTCGAAGTCCGGATGGAATCCGTCCGAGGTCGCCATGAACTCTCCTTAATCAATTGTCGTCTGCGGACGAATCCCGATAGGCTTCAAGAAGTCTCAGCCACAGTTCGCTGATCGTCGGGAAGCACGGCACGGCATGCCACAACCTGGTGATCGGCACCTCGCCGGCGACGGCGATTGTCGCCGAGTGCAGTATCTCGGTCACGCCGGGGCCGACCAGCGTGACGCCGAGCAGGTGGCCCCGATCCGCCTCGACCACCATCCGCGCCCGACCGGTGTACCCGTCGGCGTAGAGCTTGGCCCCCATCACGACGTTGCCGATTTCGACATCGATCGTGCGCATCCGATGTCCGGCCTGCTCGGCCTGTTGAGCCGTGAGTCCGACCGCGGCGGCTTCGGGGTCGGTGAAGAAGGCCTGGGGCACGGCGTAATGGTCGGCGGTGGTCGCATGCACGCCCCAGGGCGCGGTGTCCAACGAGGTTCCCGCCGCGCGCGCTCCGATCGCCGCACCGGCGATGCGTCCCTGGTATTTGCCCTGATGGGTCAACAGGGCGCGATGATTGACGTCACCCGCCGCATAGAGCCAACCGTCATCGACGGCCCGCACTCGGCAGGTGTCGTCGACGTCGAGCCAGCTGCCCGGCGTCAGTCCCACCGTCTCCAAGCCGATGTCGTCGGTGAGCGGTTCGCGGCCCGTGGCGAAAAGTACTTCGTCGACTTCCAAGTCGGATCCCCCGTCCAGCTCGAGGAACACCCGCCCGCCGTCGGGCCGGCGCAGCGCGCGGACGGATACTCCCACGCGCACGTCCACGCCCGCTTCGGCGAGTCCACGGCCGATGAACTCTCCCACGAAGGGCTCCATCCGGGGCAACAGCCCGGATCCCCGAGCCAGCAGGGTCACCTTGGAACCCAATCCCTGCCAGGCGGTTGCCATTTCGACGCCCACCCCGCCGGCACCGACAACGGCGAGGCGCTCGGGGACGTAGCTGCTGTCGGTGGCTTGGCGGTTGGTCCACGGCCTGGCCTCGTCGATGCCGGGCAGGTCGGGGAGGGCGGGCCGGCTTCCCGTGCAGACGACAACCGCATGCCGCGCGGTCAGCACCGGCTGCTCGCCGCCGGGCGTGGCCACGGCGACTCGTCGCGGACCATCCAACCGTCCATGGCCGCGCACCAGGGTGGCACCGATTCCGCTCACCCAGTCGGCCTGGCCGCTGTCGTCCAGTCGCTGACGTAGCGGTTGCGGCGGCCGAACGCGCCCGCGGCGCTGATGGACCCGCTGACCGCCTCGCGTGCGCCGTCGACCCGGCGGGCATCCGAGATGGCAATGACCGGGCGCAGCAACGCTTTACTGGGCACACACGCCCAGTACGAACATTCGCCCCCGACGAGTTCGCGTTCGACCATCGCGACGCGCAGGTCCGCCGCCCGGGCGCGCTCTGCGGCATTCTGTCCGATCGGTCCGGCGCCGAGCACCACGACGTCGTAGTCCTGATCAACCATGGTCGAAGATCCTTCCGGTGGTGTCTGTTAGCTGTCTATCCGAGTCATCGCCCGATACGATCAACGCCGCCCCTCGACGAGTTTCTCGGCCAGCTGGCGCAGGTCATCCACCACGAGATCCGGTTGTGGCAGGCCGTCAACCGGCAGCGGTGGATTGCGCGGCCGCGTAATGAGGGCGGTGGCGAAGCCGACATTTCGCGCGCCGAGCAGGTCCCACACGTGCGCGGCCACCATCATGCAATCCGCAGGAGCGACCGCGAGTGTCTCGCACGCGTACCGGTACACCGCCGGAGCCGGCTTGAAGGCGCGGCAGGTGTCGACGCTCAATTGCTGTTCGAAAAAGTCGGCCAAACCGGAATTCTGCAGCGCCGTCGGCCCGTCTGGATTGGGCGGTGAGTTGGTCAGGGTCGCAAGCCGAAAGCCATTGTCGCGCAGCGTGGCAAGGCCTTCCGCCGCATCGGGGTGTGCCGGCATTGTGACTAGGCCGGTCTTCAGGCGGTGCAGGTCGTCGTCGGTGATGTCTGCGTGGTAGACGTCACCGAGCATGTGCAGCACGCCCTGGGCGAGCTTGGAGAAATTCACATAGTTTTCCGACAGGGTGGCGGTCATCGAGTACATGACGAGCTGTGCGAACCATTCGCGAACTATGCGCTGCTCGCCGAACAGCTCCCCGAAAAGCGGTGCCAGGGAGTCGATATCGACCAGCGTCTCGTTCACGTCGAAAACGAGGACAGATGGTGTCGGCATGGCTAACCCTTGCGTTCCGCTACCGGCAGCACCTCATCGACGTCGAGTCCTCGGTCGACACCATGGGGTATGACGGTTTGGCCGGGCTCGAGTTGTAACTGTTTGCCGTCGAGACGCACGTCGATCTTGTCGGGTTCGAAGGACACCAGGTTGGTTACCCGCCCTACTTCGGGCCAGGCGTTGATGTAGGACCAGGCGGCGCGCTTGCGGCCGCCGATGTCGTAATACGAACATATCCCCTTGTATGGGCAAAAGGTCTGTAGCTCAGCGAGTTTCAGGGCAGTTCCATCGATATCTTCGCGCGGCACATACCAGCGGGGTGCAAAGCCGGATTCATACAGCGCCAATGGGTGCTTCGTGTCGGCGATCACGTGCTCGCCGTCCCGGACGACGAGATGCCTTGAAGTAGAGCGGATGTCGATGCGGTGATAGGCATCGGTGGCATGCCCGACGATGCGTTCGTTTTCTTCGTAGAAGGCGTCCATGGCGCGCCAGGCGAACGCCAGCCGCCCGTCCAGAACCGCCGCATGAGGCGGCAGGGCGGTGTGCTGCCAGGCGCCGTGGTTAGCCTCCCGCTCTGGAACTTTGACACTGAACCACGCAGTGTCGCCGAGGTCGCGGTGGTCGGTGGCGCGGTCCTCGGCGACCAGCACTCCCGCCTCGATATCGCCACGTGGAAAGTAGGCAACCGGGTAGCGCCCCAGCTCGTGCAACAGGACGACGTCCTCGCTGTCAGCGATCCATCGGTTCGCGAAGCGCACTCTCATGCGCCTCCGCGACGGCTCGGCGAAGAGAAGTCGCGGTGGCAGCGGCTGCTCTGTGAGGAAGTGCCCCACCGATCCCGTAGCAAGTGGGCCCTGCTGCCACGACAGCCCCATCGTGGTGTCCTTTCTTCCCAAAGTCTATTTCCGGAGCGGCTTTCCGGCCGTGCATCACTCCATCACGACGACCATCTTGCCGCCGGCTTCTCCCGCCTCCATCACTCGGTGCGCTTCGTGAATCTGGTCGAACGAGAAGACGCGCGACGGCTTTGCTTTTAGCTTGCCCTCAGCAACCTGCCGTGCGATGTCTCGCAGGGGTACGTCGGAAAGCGGGAAACCCGGAGTCCCAAACACAAAGCTGCCGAAGAAGTTCCAGTTGACACCACTGGCCATGCGCAGCAGCGGGTTGAAATCGCCGATGGGGTCGAGTCCACCCAGCCATCCCGCCAGGCACGCCGTGCCGCCGCGGCGCAGCATATCGAGGGAGTCCAGGATGGTGCTGTTGCCCACCAGGTCCAGGACGGCGTCAATGTGTTTGGCTTCGGCCTTTGATTCGGCGATGTGGGCGGCCAGGTCGCGCCTTTCCAATTTGACCCGCGACGCGCCCAGCTCCTCCAGCAAGGAAAAGCGCCCGCGGCTCCGCGCGGTGGCGATCACCCGCGCCCCGGCGCCGACCGCCATCTTGAGCGCGGCCTGGCCGAGCGATGACGTCGCGCCGCGCAGCACCAATGTCTGTCCGGCTTCCAGGTTGAGGTTGCGGAAGAGGCAGGTCCAGGCGACCGCATAGGTCTCGGGCAGCGCCGCTAGAACTGCCCACGGCAGGTCGGACTCGATGAGGGCGACGTTTGCCGCACGCACGCGGGTGTACGCGGCGTAGCTGCCGTTGATGGTTCGGCCCAAACCGCCCATGAGTGCGGCCACCTTGGCACCGATCGGTAACTCGCCCCCCGGGCACGAGTCGACGATGCCGACGCATTCGATGCCGCTGACTTCCGCAGCTTCGGCCCATTCGCCCCGACGCATGTGCATCTCGGCGTGGTTGATCCCGAATCCCTTTATTTCGATCACCACTTCGCCGTCCTTCGGCAGCGGTTTGGGAATGTCGGTGTAGACCAGGCTGTCAAGCCCGCCGAACCCCTTCAGGATGATCGCACGCATGGTATCCCCGCCGGCCTGTTCCCGTACGACCGTCGGCGCGGCGGGTAGCTGGGGCGAATCGGTGGCGGCCACTTGATGCCTCTTCCCAAATCGTTAGTAGGCTCTCAGGTTCGATACGCAAAGACGGATTGCGGCAATGCTACCGGCCGCCCGCATCACCTGAATGGGCCGTATGACCCATTATTATGGGCTATTGAACCCAAACATGTCCAGCGCCGGCGGACCATGCCAGGTCAGGATCTGGCTCTGCGCCGGGACGACGTGGATCGGCTGCTGCGCGGCGCGGGATGTGGCGCAAAGGAGCGCACGTAGTCGACGGCGGCATTGACGGCTACCCGCAGCGGGTCCGGATCATCCGTGGCGTACGTGATAATCGCTCCGCCCTGGTGCGCGGTCACCAGCGACACCGCCAAGTGCCGCGGGTCGGCGTCCGGGCTCAGATCGCCGCGGCGCTGCATTGCCTTCAGGCCGGCTCGAAAAAGCTCAATCCACCGGTCGTAGCCGGCGGAGAGGTCGTCGTGTATTTCGTCGTCGGCGTCGATCAGCTCACCGGCTAGGGAACCGTAGACGCAGCCGCCGACTCGGTATACGGCCTTTATGTTGGACACGCAGGCATCGGCCCAAGCCTGCAGGGCATCGAGGCTGTCGAGGGCGTCTAGCTGCGGTTGGGTGTGAAAGGTCTGTACTTCGTCGCGGCGTGCGGCGACGACGTGCCGGGTCAGGTCGCGTTTGTCGCGGAAGTAGTGGGAAATCTGCGATCCGCCCACCCCGGCGGTGCGCCGTACGTGGTCGATGCTGGTGTTGGCGACGCCGCGTTCGAACATGAGACGGGCGGCGACGTCGATGATGCGCGCCCGGGTGGCCAGTCCCTTGCGGGTGAATCGTGACGTGGTGTGTTCGGACATGTTGGGACCTTCGGCCGATGAATCAGCTGGCTTTCCTTGCCGGGCGCCGGCCCCGCGGCCGGCGCGGCGGCCGCGGAACGCGTTCGGTGGTATCGGTCGCGAACATGCGCAGGTAGTTGACCGCGAAACGGACCGCGTCGGCGTGCGGCCATTCCGCCCGATAGGTGAAGGCCAAGGTGCCACCTCCCTGATGAGCGCTGACGATGACGAGCGCCAGCTGCCGTGGATCGGCATCCGCGACCAGAACGCCGGTATCTTTCATCCGCTGAATGGCCCGCTG
Organism: uncultured Actinomycetota bacterium; assembly: GCA_963788075.1. Lineage (GTDB taxonomy): Bacteria > Actinomycetota > Actinomycetes > Mycobacteriales > Mycobacteriaceae > Mycobacterium. The sequence continues at coordinate 536,059 of CAWBFI010000001.1, forward strand.
CAACAGGGCGACCCACTGCCAGTAACCTGCCGCGAGCGTTTCGCGCGTGGCATCGTCGGACTTCGCCAGCTGCGCGGCAAGCGTATGGTAGGTCGGCGTGCCGACGTACCCGATGCGTCTGAGGTAGCGCATGTTGAGGTCGATCCAGCGCTCGAAGTCGTCGAACGAAGCCAGTCCGCCAAGTCTCGGTTGGCGGTGAAAGTCAAGCACCACGCCGATCTGATGGGCGATGACTGCGCGGACAAGCGCACGCTTGTCGGCGAAATAATGAGCAAGCTGCGAACCGCTCACCGACGCGGCCTTGCGCACGTTGTCCATGTTGAACGCCGCCAGGCCCTCGGTGACGATCAACCTCGCGGCCGCTTGCACGATCCGATCGCGGGTGGCACGCCCCTTGGGGGTCAACCGTTTCTCGTCGTGCGACTCCGGATGGGCCATCGCCATCGCGTCAGGTTAACCCCCGAACGGACCGAATTATGGGATATCCAGCCCACTGAAGTGAAATTGCAGAGCGGGCTGGCAGGGCGGCCCGCGGGCCCTCGTCAGGCGGGCGAATGAACCTTGGCGAGGAAGTCGCGGATCAACGCGGTGACTTCGTCCAGCGCGGACTCGAGCAGGAAGTGCCCGCCGTCGAGCATACGGATCTCGGCATCCGGCAGGTCCTCGGCGAACGCTTCGGCGCCGGCCGGCCCGAAGATCCCGTCGCCGCGGCCCCACACCGCCAGCAGCGGCACCCGGCGGCCGCGGAAGTACTCGTGCAGGCGCGGGTATAGCGGCGCGTTGGTGGCGTAGTCCCGCAGCAGTTTCAGCTGCACTTTATCGTTGCCGGGACGGGATATCAGCGCGTAGTCGTGATACCAGGATTCGGGGTCGACCAGCGTTTCGTCGGCGACGCCGGTGAGGTATTGCCATCGGGTGGCTTCTAGCGTGAGGAACTGCCGCACCGCGGCCTCGGTTTCGGGTATCTGCTCACTTTGGTAGGCCCACACGACCTTCCAGAAGCTCTCGATAAAACCCGCGTCATAACCGTTACCGCTCTGGGTGATGATCGCGGTAATCGCGGCAGGGTCACGTAGCGCCAGCCGCCAGCCGATCGGTGCGCCGTAATCCTGCACGTACACAACAAATCTGGCGAGGCCGACGGCGCGCAGCAGCCCCGCGGTGAGGTCGGTCAGCGCATCGAATGTGTAATCGAACTCCTCGACGGGCGGCGCATCTGAGAGCCCAAAACCGAGGTGGTCCGGCGCGATCACGTGGTAGCGGTCGGCGAGCGCCGGAACCAGATCCCGAAACATGTACGAGCTCGTGGGGAATCCGTGCAAGAGCACCACCGCGGGAGCATTCGGGTCGCCGGCTTCCCGGAAGAACAGCCGATGCCCGTCGACGGTGGCGTATCGATGATGTACAGCGGCCATGAGGTTCCTCCTGCGCGATGTGCCTGCCGGACGGTGACGGACCCTAGCCAGGGCGGCCGTAGTCGACCGTGGCCGGATCACGATTTTCTGGGATATGCATCCCAGTATGCATCAGGATCTGCTCTCGGCAATAGTCTCCGCAGGAGTTGACCGTGCCGCCGACTGCGCATATTCTGGGCCGGTCATCCCAGTTTGACCAACGCTGCGGGCGGAGGCACGGTGGGCAAGCTTGTGTCAATAAATGTGGGCATGCCCAAGGGCGTGCAGTGGCGGGACAAGAACATCTACACGGGGATATGGAAAACCCCGGTCCAGGGGCCCGTCATGGTGCGCCGGCTCAACATCGACGGCGACGGTCAGGGGGACCTCGGTGGGCATGGCGGCGAGCAACGTGCGGTCATGGTGTACCAGATTGAGTCGTACGACTTCTGGAAGGCGTACTTGCATCGCGACGACCTCGGACCGGGCCACTTCGGCGAAAACTTCACCGTCACCGGACTGGCCGACGATGAAGTATGCATCGGCGACCGCTACCGCATCGGTGATGCCGAATTCGAAGTCACCCAGCCTCGTGTTACCTGCTTCCGTGTCGGCGTGCGTCTCAACGAACCCAAGATGCCCAATCTGCTTGTCTCCGAGCATCGTCCAGGGTTCTATTTCCGCGTCATCACCGAGGGGCAGGTTCGAGCCGGTGACGACATTGTGCGGACCCGCCGTGGTCGTCACGAGTTGACCGTCGCCGACATCGACGCGCTGTTGTATCTGCCGAACCGAAACATTGAACAGCTCCGCAAGATCGTCGAGGTTCCCGCGCTCAGCCCCGGCTGGCAGCAGTCCTTTCAGGACATGCTTGCCGCACACGAGGGCGCCACACCCGCGATACCACCAATCGGAGTCGAACCGGGATGGAGCGGATTTCGTCCATTGCGGGTCACCCAAACATGCCGCGAGAGTCCGCAGGTGCTGTCGGTCCGCCTCGAGGCCGACGACTATGGCGCGCTGCCGCCGCCGCTTCCGGGTCAATACCTGACGGTGAGAATTCCCGGTGCCGGCAAACCGATTCCACTGCGCAGCTACTCCCTTTCGGGTGACCCCGCCGCCGGTTACTACCGCATCAGCGTCAAGCGTGAAGATCACGGATTGGTGAGCCAATGGCTGCACGACTACGTCAAGCCCGGGTCGGTCGTGCAGGCCGGCGCGCCGCGTGGCGAGTTCTGCCTCGCCGATGGCGGCAATCCAGTGGTCCTGATCTCGGCGGGAATCGGTATCACCCCCGTCTTGGCAATGCTGCATGCGCTGTCGGCGGTCCGCAGCACCCGCGACATCTGGTGGCTGCACTGCACGCGCAATCGCGAAAGTGAGGCCTTTGCCGCCGAAGTCACGACTCTGATCGAGTCATTGCCGCAAGCTCGGCAGCTTGTCTTCTATACCCAGACACAGGGACGCCTGGACCGGCCGGGGATTGCGGCGTTGGGCCTACCGGCCGATGCTGTTGCGTACCTTTGCGGTCCGACGCAATTCATGACCGACATGCGCGACGCCCTGACCGCCGAAGGCCTCGACCCCGCGGAGATCCACAGCGAACTGTTTGGTGCCTTACCGCCGATCAACCCGGGCGTTGTGGCCACCGGCAAGCGCAAGCCGCCGCATCCGCCCGCCGGAACTACGGGGACGGGCCCATCGATCGCCTTCGCCCGCAGCGGGCTGACGGTCAACTGGTCGCCTGATTATGGCAATATCCTCGACCTGGCCGAGGCCTGCGACGTGCCAACGCGGTTCTCCTGCCGAAGCGGGGTCTGCCACGTGTGTGTTACCGAAGTCGTCGCGGGGACGACGACATACGTGCAGCCACCGCTGGAAAAGCCTGGTGAGGGGGAAGTGCTTATCTGTTCGGCCGCGCCGACGAGCGATCTTGTCCTAGATCTTTGAGCAGCGACGGGTTGTTAGGTCGCGACGGGCGGTAGGAACTTGTGATCGACGAGCGACTGCAGTGCGTTGCGGAATGAGTCCTCGGTATCAATGGTTTTGCTGAATCCGGCCTGGCGCAGCTTGATGGTGCTGACGAACGCGCGAGGACCCTCTGGCGCGCCGTAGGCGAACGCGAAGTCGGCGTGCTGGTCACCGTGACCGACCAGCTGGCGCAGGCTCAACGGGCGAAGGCCGTGTTTGCCGACGATTCGGTCCCACACGTCGGAGTGGTCGGCGAGATAGGCGGCCAGGCTCATGGGGGTGTCCGGTCCTGCGTCAACGCCAAGGGTTTTCGCCAAAGCGGGCCACACATTTCGCCATTCAAAAACGTCGCCGTTGGTGATGTTGGACGCTTCGTTTGCGGCTTGGGGTGATTGTGCAGCCCAGACCATCGCGTCAGCGACCAGATCGGCGTCAGCGGCTTCCCAGACGAACGATGGGCCGCCGGGAAAGCCGAAGGGTTCGCCCAGCTCGCGGCGAACGGCGGCGTAGACCCCGATGGCCGGAATCACGTTCAACGCACCGGGTGTGGACCCGGTGACAAATTGCGGACGCAGTGCGGTGTAAGTGAACCCGTGCTGGGCGCCCTGTTCTCGGACATAGTCTTCTTGGTCCAAGAAAAAGTTGTCATGCGGGTCACGGGGGTCGCGTTCGCGGGCGGGAATGGGGATCGGGTGCCGGTGGACGCCATAGACCTTCGTTCCCTGCAGGATGCTGATGTGCCGAAAGTCGCTCGCACCAGCGAGGATTGGTTCCACAACATTGCGCAACATGGCGTTGTTCGTCTCGATCTGCGTCTTGCTCGACCAGCCGGCAACTAATTCGGGTTGCTCATACAGGGCCGTGTAAGCGACATGGGTGACGTCGGTCAGCGGTTCGAACGCGGCGCGGGAGGCGGCGGTGTCTCGAAGGCCGACCGGCAAGAACTCGATCGCCCGGCCGCTGAATAGCTCGGGTTTGCGGCGCGAGGCGGCGATCACCTCCCAGCCCGCATCCAGGAACTTCTCGATCGAGGCCACCCCCAGCAAACCGCTTGCGCCGGTGACCAACGCTTTGTTCGACATGAAAATCTCGATTCAGTAGTGCGACTGCGGCCGCGGCCCGCTCGCGATGCTCGATGCGTCCACGGTGCCGGCGCAGTTTCGATTACCTGCTCAGCGAAAGAGCGCTACGGCGCGATCGCCTGTTGTCCGCCAGTGGCCTGCAGGATCGCGCCGTTGATGTAGCTGGCCGCCGGGGATGCCAGAAATGTTATGGCACTGGCGATCTCTTCAGCTTTGGCCGCACGGCCGAGCGCCATGAGAGCGCCGAGACCGTCGGCGAGGCCGGGGGTGGCCGCGGTTCCGGGGGTTTCGGTCGGCCCGGCTTGCACCGCATTCACCCGCACCCCGGACCGGCCGAACTCGTCGGCCCACACCCGGGTCAGCAGTTCCACGCCGGCCTTGGTGGCGCCGTATATGCCGCCCATCTGCGCCGGAATGGTGGCGGCGAGGGTGCTGAGGTTCACGACCGCGCCGTGGCCCCGCTCGGCCATGCCCGGCGCCAGTTGCTGGACCAGGATGTAGGGCGCGCGCAGGTTGAGGTTGACGTGCTCGTCGAAGAACGTGTCGTCGGTGTCGGCGGTCGCGCCGAACTTGTAGACGCCGGCGTTGTTGATCAGGATGTCGACCGGGCCCGCCTCGACTGCCAGCCGCCGGACGTCGTCGGCATCGGACAGGTCGGCCGCGACGAAACGTGCTTTGCCGCCGGCGTTTTGGATCTCCTGCACGGTTTTCGCGCCCCGTTCGGCGCTGCGACCATGCACCACCACCTCGGCGCCGAGCGCGGCGAGTTGCAGTGCCACCGCACGCCCGATGCCTGAGGTGGCGCCGGTGACCAATGCGGTAGAGCCTTCAAGAGTTGTTGTCATCGGAGCCCTCCTCGATGTCATTGCAGATGCTGTAGCGCATAGAACCGCCGCGCATCCATTTAATTCCAATCCCGCCGACCGGGCTATCGGCTTGGCTTATCGCCGCTATTAACGTCGCGCCTATAAGCTGAGCCAACAGCCCGAGGAGTCGGCACGAACGGCCACCAACTATGGAGTTCCGAGAACTTAGTGCCTTTGTGGCCATCGTAGAAGAAGGCGGCATGTCGGCGGCGTCTCGCCGGCTACACGTGAGCCAGTCCGCGCTTTCGCAGACGGTGAGTGCTCTCGAGCGGGAGTTCGGGGTCCGGCTGCTGGAACGCGCCAGCACCGGCGTACGGCCAACCGAGGCGGGCGCGACGTTGCTCGAAGAGGCGCGCGCCGTCCTGGCTCGCTATTACCAGGCGGTGCGAACGATGGGCAGTCACCGCAACGAGCCCAGCGGGGTCATCAGGCTGGGCATTCCGCTGGAGTTGGCTCCAGACGTGCTGCCCGGAGCGCTCGCCAAGTTCGGCGCCGAAGTCCCCAAGGCGCGCGTCGTTCCGCGTCATCTCTCGACTGCCGCCCAATTCGCAGCGCTGCGCAGTGATGAACTCGACGTCGGTCTCGTGCGTGAGCGCCACACAGGCTCCGAGTTCGACGCGCTGCTGGTGGCCCGCGAAAACCTCGGCGTACTTCTCGATTCATCGGTTTCCGCGGGCCGCGTCGGCCCCGACGGGGTCCGCCTGGACGACCTGGGTGATCTGCGGTGGGTGGGTTTTCCCCGCTCGAGCAGTCCGGCCTGGTACGACGAGCTGACGGGCGTGTTGCGCAGCCACGGCATCGAAATCGGCCCGGACGCGTCCGAGGGTCAGGCACTGATCGCCGCCGTCAAGTTCGCCGCGGTAAGCGGCGGACATGCCTTCGCGCTTGCACCGGAGGACCAGCCGCGACCGCTGCCCGACAACGTGACTTGGGCCCCGCTGGTCGGGCGGCCCCTGGTGCGTCGCACGTGGGTAGTTTGGCTGGCCAATTCGCGTCGCCGCGATATCGGCCACCTCATCGCTTCCTTCGAGCTGCCGGGCATCACCTGACTCATACGGCAGGCCAGTGGGCCGGCGAGGACTATCTGACGGTCGAGCGGCGCCTGGCGGCACTGAGCGAGTCGGCGAGGGTCCACAGTGACAGGCCGAGCAGTGGCACGTCTTTGAGGAGGAACTCACCGATGATGGACAGGGCGGGGAAGCCACCACCGGCAGGTTCGCCAACTCCGGGAGTGGTGAACAAGAAGCTGATGGTGGCAAGGAATAGCAAGATCGCCAACACGCTGCCGATCACCGACAGCCGCGGGGCCACCGGCTTGATGGCGAGCAATACCGCCGCGGAGAGCTCGAACACACCTAACAGTGCCGAGAACAAGTACACCGGAAAGACGTGGTAGAGCCATCCCATGAACGGGCTGTGGGCCATCAGCGGCTGGATCTGGTGCGCTTCGTAGTTGGCGAACTTCAGCGCGCCGATCCAGCCGATGACGAGAACAAGCCCGTATCGGCCCAGAACGCCTGCGACGGTGTCGATTGCGGAGATATTGACGATGTCCGAACTGTCGGGGGACTTCGTCGTGGGATTGATCATTACGGCGCCTCTTGTGCGAGTAATGCGGCGGTGAGCCGCTGACGATCAAAACCCGACAATGGCGGCGACCAGTCCCATCCGCTATCGCTATCCGCGATGGCGGTTATCGATCAACCCCATAGCCGTCGATGAACCAAACGCGCCGCGACACGTACGCCGTTGGCGCGGCAGGTGCGCGAGTTGGCATCCGTTGCCAGGCGCCCGACGTCATCAGCACCGTTGAGATCTGCTGCGAGGAGCGTCATGGCTGAGGTACCCGATAGCGACGTCGGTCCCCAGCACTAGGTCGAAGTCGAAGTCCATCGACTGATTTCTTGACCAATCGCGCCCGAGGCCATCTGCAAACCACGATGCGGGAGACAATCGGTCCATGACTGCCGTGGCAACGACGTTGTTTCGCGCCCGTCGGGTGATCACCATGGAGCCGAGATGTCCTGACGCCACAGCGATTGCGGTGGCCGGTCGAAGGATTGTCGCCGTCGGATCATTCGGGGACTTGCGTGGTTTCGGTGACGCGGTCGTCGACGAGACGTTCGCCGACTCGGTGGTGTGCCCGGGCTTCATCGACCAGCACCTTCATCCGATCCTGGGCGCCACCACCTTGGCAACCGAGGTCATCGCACCAGAGGAGTGGGCCCTTCCGAGCCGCGTCTTCCCCGCGGTGCAAACGGAAGAGGGGTATCGCCGGGCGTTGCGGGACGCCGAGCAGGCGCTGACCGATCCGCAGAAGTGGTTGTTCTCCTGGGGATATCACCCGCTGTGGCATGGTCGGCTAAACCGCGGCGCCCTCGATGACATCAGCCGCGCCCGGCCGATCGCGATCTGGCATCGCTCCTGTCATGAGTGGTTCCTGAATTCCGCGGCGATCGAGGTATTGGGCATCACGCAGGAGCAGTTGGCCGGGCAGGGGCGCGCCAGCGCCATGGTCGATTTTGCGGATGGGCATTGGTGGGAGACCGGACTAAATCTGCTCACGCCCAAGCTGGCCCCGATATTCATGAGCGCAGAACGGCTCACTGCCGGACTCCGCCAGTTGGTCAGCTACCTACACGGCAACGGCGTCACCGCGATCAACGAGCCTGGCATCATGTGGGATGTCGAGCCCTGGCAGCTGTACCAACAAATCCTCGGTGCCGACGAAACCCCGTTCCTATCAACATTTCTCGTCGATGCGCGCAGCCAGGCCGACGCCGGCATGGATCTTGCCGATGCGGTGGCCGACGCTGAAGCGCAGGTTGCGCGTGCCTGCACCGGCAAGGTCCGGCTGCTGCCCAAGCACGTGAAGCTATTCGCCGACGGCGCGATCATCAGCCAGCTGATGCAGATGAGGGAGCCGTACCTCGACGACGAAGGCCGTCCCGACTCACAGCATCACGGTGAATGGATGATGGAGCCCGACACGTTCCGCGCGTTCTCGAAGGTCTACTGGTACGCCGGTTGGCAATTGCACATCCATGTCAACGGCGACGCCGGCCTCGATATGGTGCTCGACACGATTGAGCAATGCATGGCACATCGTCCGCGTGAGGATCACCGCACCGTGATCGTCCACTGCGCCAATTCCACCGAACAGCAGATCGATAGGATCGCGCGCGTCGGGGCCATCGTCTCGGCTAATTCGTACTACCCGGTCGGCTTCGCGGACAAGTTCTCCGCGCACGGTCTTGGCCCCGCCCGCGCCGACACGATGGTGCGGTCGGCGTCGGTGCTGCGCCGCGGCCTCCCGTTGTCATTCCATTCCGACCTGCCGATGGGTCCCGCCGATCCCCTGAAGTTAGCCTGGTGCGCGGTCAACCGGCTTACACCCAGCGGGCGCGTCGCCTGTCCTGAACAGCGCATCTCGGTGCATCACGCCCTGCGCGCAATCACCATTGAGGCGGCGTACTCGTGGCGGATGAAGAACGAACTCGGCAGCATCGCACCGGGTAAGCTCGCCAACTTCACCGTTTTGGGTGAGGACCCGTATGCCGTTGAACCAGAACAGCTACACCGGATTCCGGTGGTGGGCACCGTCTATGAGCGACGTTGGTTTCCGGTGGCGGCGTGACGGCTCTTCGACCTTGATGGCCGTAACGAGAGTTCGGGCGCCCATGGTGCTCGGACCTTTTGTGCGCGGGAGATAGGTTCGGCTACGGGCTAAGCGCGACCGACGCCTCGGCGGTGTAGCACAGGAACGTCAGTGTTTCCTGCAGATACAGCTGCACGCTCTCGGCGTCATGGCTGAGGTACCCGATGGCGACGTCGGTGCCCAGCTGCAGATCGAAGTCGCCGCCGCGGGTGGTCAGCACGAAGGCGCCATCGACCGCTGGCGCCCAGATGATGTCCCCGTCCACCAACCGGTTCAGGTGCTCGCGGATGGGATATCCGTGCTCGGTGGTCTCACTGACCTTGGTGTAGACGTCGGCGGACAGCAAAACCGAATACGGGCCGTCGACACCTGCCAGCCGCAGTTCGGTCAACGCCTGCGAGATGACATCGGGCATATCGCGAGGATCCTCGGGCAACGTCAGAGCCTTGTTGGAGCTGCAGCCCCGGATGCCGTCGATCGACGCGGCGCCGTAGCCCTCGAAGATCGCACGGTCCTCGACGAACGCCAGCTTTTTGGCCGCGGCTTTGACCGGATCCCAGTCGGAGTCGTTCGCACCGCGCTCGACGTTGTCGATCTCGTAACGCGAAAGGGCGAACGGAACGCGCAAGCGGACAAGGGGTTTGCTCGCACGCAGGTGAGCCACCACACCATCGGTGGGAGCCTCCACGTCGCGCAGTCGGCCGGTGCTCACCGCCGCGGTTGCCGGCCCGCGGGGCTCGCTGACGTCGACCACGCGGCGCCCGGCGATATGGCGTTTGAACGTCCGGGTCGCCTCCAATTCGATTTCCGCCCAAGCTGATTCGGTGACCGGTGCCAGGTCGCGGTAGAGGTTGTTCATCAAGGAGTTCCTTTCAGGCTGCCGATCGAAAGTGAGCCGTCATCAGACGCGGGCGTGGTCGGGCGCACCGTCACCAACGATCCGGGCAGAGGCGGCGGATCGTCGAGGAAGTCGACGGTGGGCGAGAAGAACAGTCCGCCGGTTTTGGCGGTGGAGAAGTCCAGGATGCGGTCCGTGTTGCCGGGAGGATCGCCCAAGAACATGTTCTGGAGCATTTGTTCGGTAACCCGCGGCGTTCGCGAATACCCGATGAAATACGTGCCGTACTCCCCCTTCCCGACCTCGCCGAACGGCATGTTGTGCCGGACGATCTTCAGCTCGGTGCCGTCGTCGTCGGTGATGACGTTGAGGGCTATGTGTGAGTTGGCGGGCTTCTCGTCGTCATCGAGTTCGATGTCGTCCAGCTTGGTCCGACCGATCACGCTTTCCTGCTCGGTGGCCGAAAGCGACTCCCACGACGGCATGTCGTGCACGTACTTCTGCACGTGGACATAGCACGAGCCCGCGAACTCGGGGTCCTCCTCACCAATGGCGGTGGCGCTGACGGCCAGTGCGCCATCGGGGTTTTCGGTGCCGTCGACAAAGCCCAACAGGTCGCGGTTGTCGAAGAACCGGAAGCCGTGGACCTCGTCGACAACGGTGACCGCACCCGCCATCGACTTGAGGATGCGGCCAGCCAGCTCGAAACAGACGTCCATGGTCTCGGCACGGATGTGGAACAGTAAGTCGCCGGGCGTCGCCGGGGCGGTGTGGCGCGGTCCGGTCAGCTCGACGAACGGATGCAGCTCGGCGGGCCGCGGGCCGCCGAACAACCGGTCCCAGGCGTCCGAGCCGATCGAGGCGATCACGGACAAGCGCTTCGCCGGGTCGCGAAAGCCGATCGCGCGCGCCAGTCCCGACAGATCAGGCAACGCGTCGTGCACGGTCGCTTCGCCGCCTTCGTCGATGGTGAGGACGAGGAAGATCGCGGCAGGCGTCAACGGCGCGAGAATGGGTTGTGGCTGGACCGGCGGCACTCTCCCGACCCTAGCGTGGCGACGCCAAACTTCCGAGAGCGCGGTCACCGGTGCGGCATGGCGGTCCCCCCGCTTGCGGGGGAGAGACGCGCAATCAGGCCCAGCGTGGCGACCGCGAGCGCCGGACAGCCATGATGGTCTTCATGTCGGCCACCGCCGCACGCCTCTGCGAATTCATCGATGCGTCTCCGTCACCGCTTCATGTCTGCGCGACGGTGGCCGCTCGGCTGGTCGACGCGGGATATGCGGAACTCAGCGAAACCGATCGGTGGCCGGACCAGCGCGGCCGCTATTTCACCGTGCGGGCCGGCTCGCTCGTCGCCTGGAACTCCGACGGTCCCGACGGTCCGTTCCGGATCGTCGGCGCACACACGGACAGCCCCAACCTGCGTGTCAAGCAGCATCCGGACCGGTTGGTCGCCGGTTGGCGGGTGGTGGCGCTGGAGCCGTACGGGGGAGCCTGGCTGAACTCGTGGCTGGACCGAGATCTCGGTATCAGCGGGCGGCTGTCGGTGCGGGACGGCGCGGGGATCGCCCATCGGCTGGTCCGGATCGACGACCCGATCCTCAGGGTGCCTCAGCTGGCGATCCACTTGGCCGACGACCGCAAGTCGGTGACGCTGGACCCCCAGCGACACGTCAACGCGGTCTGGGGAGTCGGCGAAGCGGGATCTTTTCTCGACTATGTCACCGACCGCGCCGGGGTGGCCCCACGCGATGTGTTGGCCGCGGACCTGATGACGCACGATCTGACCCCGTCGACGGTGGTCGGCGCCGACGCCGACCTGCTCAGCGCGCCCCGGCTGGACAACCAGGCCAGCTGCTACGCGGGGATGGAGGCGCTGTTGGCCTTGGAGTCGGCCTCGGCGCCGCGGGGCGTCCTGCCGGTATTGGCGCTATTCGACCACGAGGAGGTCGGTTCGTCATCCGACCACGGCGCGCAGTCCGACCTGCTGAGCACCGTTCTCGAGCGGATCGTGCTCGCCGGCGGCGCCGACCGGGAAGACTTCCTGCGCCGGCTGCCGGCGTCACTGCTCGCCTCGGCGGACATGGCACATGCCACCCACCCCAACTACCCGGAGCGGCACGAGCCCGGCCACCTCATCGAGGTCAACGCCGGGCCCGTGCTCAAGGTGCATCCGAATCTGCGATACGCCACTGACGGACGCACCGCGGCGGCGTTCGAAGTGGCGTGCCGGCAGGCGGGAGTCGCGTTGCAGCGTTACGAGCACCGCGCCGATCTGCCGTGCGGGTCGACGATCGGACCGCTGGTTTCCGCCCGGACAGGCATCCCCACCGTCGACATCGGCGCCGCGCAGCTTGCGATGCACTCCGCGCGGGAGCTGATGGGCGCCGACGACGTGGCCGCCTATTCGGCCGCACTGCAAGCGTTTTTGTCGCCCACATGACCAGTGGGCGACGAGGGCCGGTGCTCAGCGGGCCCCAAGGATGGCCGGTTCGTAGCGGATGACGTTCTCCACCACGATGCCGTCGCGGGCGCGGACCCGATCGAGCCCGCGGATCTCGAACGGCCCGGCCGGGCCGGTGCCTTGGCCGACGTAGTGCAGGAAGACCAGCTGCTCGCCCTCGGTGGCGCCGGGCACGGTCGCGCTGTCGACGAGTTGAAGCCGCAGATCCGGGGCGGCGGTCAGCAGTTCAACGATTTTGGCCGTGTAGGCTTCCTTGCCCCGGACCGGTTCCAGGTCTTCCGGCCAGTAGCCGACGATGTCGTCGGCCAGAAGGTCGAACCCTTCAGACAGGTCCGGGTTGGCCCAATACGCCGCCCAGTGCTCGGCGCTGAAGGCGGGGGCAGCTGAGTCGCGGCCCGTGCGCGGTGCGGACTGGATGTCGGTCATGGCTTCCTCCAAGGGTTGGGGCGCTCCGGTGGCGCCGTCGTATGGAGCGTGGGTCCGCGAGTTGCGGCAGCACAATTACCTCTGAGGTCATCGCAGTGGGTCTGCGGGCGTGGTTACCGTATGGTTCGTGAGCCACGCGCCGGTCGGTGTCCTGTTGCGCGAATGGCGGGCGCGTCGACGGGTGAGTCAGCTCGACCTGTCGTTGAGTGTCGGTGTGTCGGCGCGCCATCTGAGCTTCATCGAGACGGGGCGCTCGCGTCCCAGCCCCGAGATGGTGCTCGCCCTCGCCGAGGGTCTCGACATTCCCCTGCGGGAGCGCAACGCGCTGCTGCTCGCCGCCGGGTTTGCCCCGCGTTACCGGTCACGCCCGCTTGAGGATGCCGCCCTTACCCCGGCTCGAGAAGCGGTGCAGCGCCTCCTCGACGCGCACGACCCCTACCCGGGCATCGTCATCGATCGGTGCTGGAACATCGTCGGGGCAAACGCTGCGGCATCCGCGCTCACGGCCGGCCTACCCGCGAATCTGGTCGGGCCGCCCGCCAACGTTTACCGGCTGTCCCTGCACCCCGACGGCCTCGCCCGGCGAACCCTGAATTTCGCCGAATGGGCGGGCTATCTGCTGCATCAGCTCGGGCGCACGCTGGCGCTCACCGGCGACCCGGTGTTGCGGGCGCTCGACGAGGAGGTGCGTGGCTACCCGGGAGTGGTGACCACCGCGAAAGCCTGGGGCGCGTCCCGCGACAGCGCCTCGCTTCTCGTTCCTTTCGAACTCGACGTTGGGGATGGACGACGACTGTCGATGTTTACCACGCTGACAACATTTGGGACGCCACTCGATGTCACCCTCGCCGAACTGGCGGTCGAATTGTTTTATCCGGCCGATAACGAGAGCGCCGATCTGCTGCGCAGCGTTACAATAAAGTTTTAGTCGGCTTTCGCGCGGCGCTAAAGCGGCAAACTGCACATATGTGAAATACCGTGCGGCGTAGTGTTTCTTGGTGTCAATACCGTAGTTCGGGCGGAGTTGTCTTCTGGCACAACAAGTTCGATGAGCGCCGACGTGTGCTTACGAGCTCGCTTCGGCCGACCGTTCGCCGGACGGGCGGTTGTGGCAGAGCAGCCCGATCGCTGAGCCGAGATCTCGGGTCGAAACCGCCAAGGCCGGTTGCGTGGGTTGCGCGACACTAGGCCGCAACGACCAAATCTGCTCAGGCAGCAGCTATTACGCCAACACGCGTGGGACCGGCCACGCCTGAAGGGGTGATCTCGATCACCTATCTGTGGCCGGCCTCGCCGTCGATTGGGATGACTGCGCGCCCGCGACCGGCTGTATGGTGTAGCGTCCACTCGCAGCCGGAAACCGGGGACGGCTAAAAACCAAGGTCATTGGCTTGGTGTCGAATAACCCTGTTACCAGAGGGAATTGCTCATTCCGCGTTTGAAGGCATTCCCGATGCGGTACCATCGCGCCTGGGCATCAACCTTCTCCTCGTTTCCAGGCCGCGGCCCGCGCAAAACCTGCTCGCCTACTGGGTCGGGTCCGTGGTCGCGAGCGTTCTCTTGCTGGTCGTCCCGATCCTGGTGTTGCATTCCATACCGACGTTTTCTTCTTTTGTGCACGACTTGGCCAATCCGGCCACGACCGCCAGCTCTACCGTCCGGCACGTCGAAATCTTCATGGGCGTGCTCGCCCTGTCGATCGCCGCGCTGATGGCGGTGCGCCTCGTGGCGCGTCAGCGGGCGCAGGTGCCGGCCCCGGACGCCAACACCGCGGTCCGTCCACCGGATTCGGATGCGCCCAACCCGATCTCGCGGTTGCTCGGCAACGGATCGGACAGCCAGGATGCGGCGACGGAACGCGGATCCCGAGCTGCGCTCCGGCGACTGCTCGGCCGCGCCCACAACGCATGGGAAAGCGGGTCGTTGTGGGTGGCTTTGGCGATCGGCTTCTGGGCCGGCCCCAATCCCTCCCTGGTGATATTCGCCCTCACCACCATCCTGGCCTCGGGAGCCGCCATCGGCACGCAGGTCCTCGCCGCCATCGCTTTCATCGTCGAGACGCTTGCGGTTGTCGAGATCGTGCTGCTGAGCAACCTGGTCACGCCGACCAAGACTGAAGTGCTGCTGCGACGGCTACACGACTGGGCACGCACCTATCGCCAGCGGATCCTGGTGGCAATGTGCACACTGATTGGGCTCGCCCTGGTCGCTCAGGGCGTGGGCAGCATCTGATCGGCACGGTCGGCCCGTCGACGCGGCGCCACCCTACACTGTTCCCGTGACTGTCTCCGGGACGAGCGCGCGCGCCACTGCGATCGACACCGTGGCGCACGCCGCGTCCACGCCCGACCAGCCGCAGCCGTTTGCTGAGCTGGGCCTCAAAGAGGACGAGTACCGGCGTATCCGTGAGATTCTGGGCCGCAGGCCGACCGACACCGAGCTGGCGATGTACTCGGTGATGTGGAGCGAGCACTGTTCCTACAAGTCCTCCAAGGTTCACCTGCGCTACTTCGGCGAGACCACGACCGAGGAGATGCGCGCCGGCATGCTGGCCGGCATCGGTGAGAACGCCGGTGTCGTCGACATCGGCGACGGTTGGGCGGTCACCTTCAAGGTGGAATCACACAACCACCCGTCCTACGTCGAGCCCTACCAGGGGGCGGCAACCGGCGTCGGCGGCATCGTCCGCGACATCATGGCCATGGGCGCCCGGCCGGTCGCCGTGATGGACCAGCTTCGGTTCGGCGCCGCCGACGCGCCGGACACCCGCCGTGTGGTCGACGGCGTGGTCCGTGGCATCGGCGGCTACGGCAACTCGCTGGGCCTGCCCAACATCGGCGGCGAGACCGTCTTCGATGCGTGCTATGCCGGCAACCCCTTGGTCAACGCGATGTGCGTCGGCGTGTTGCGCTCGGAGGACCTGCATTTGGCGTTCGCGTCGGGCGCCGGCAACAAGATCATTCTGTTCGGCGCCAGGACGGGGCTGGACGGTATCGGCGGGGTGTCGGTGCTGGCGTCGGACACCTTCGACAGCACCGGATCTCGCAAGAAGCTGCCCTCGGTACAAGTGGGCGACCCGTTCATGGAGAAGGTGCTCATCGAGTGCTGCCTCGAGCTCTACGCGGGCGGGCTGGTGATCGGCATACAGGACCTCGGCGGTGCCGGATTGTCCTGTGCCACATCAGAATTGGCGTCGGCGGGGGACGGCGGAATGGCGATCCGACTCGACGCCGTCCCGCTGCGGACCAAGGGGATGACGCCCGCCGAGGTGCTCTGCAGCGAATCGCAGGAGCGCATGTGCGCGGTGGTCGCACCGGAGAACGTCGACGCCTTCATGGCGGTATGCCGCAAATGGGAGGTGCTGGCCACCGTGATCGGCGAGGTCACCGACGGTGACCGGTTGCGGATCACCTGGGGCGGTGAGACGGTCGTCGACGTGCCGCCCCGCACGGTGGCCCACGAGGGACCGGTGTATGAGCGGCCGGTCGCGCGCCCGGAAACGCAGGACGCGTTGAACGCCGACCGGTCGACGGGCCTGCCGCGGCCCGCCACGGGGGACGAGTTGCGCGCGACTTTGCTTGCGCTGCTGAGCAGTCCGCATCTGTGCAGCCGCGCCTTCATCACCGAGCAGTACGACCGCTACGTCCGCGGTAACACCGTGCTGGCCGAGCACGCCGATGGCGGCATGCTGCGCGTCGACGAGTCCACCGGCCGTGGCATCGCGGTGTCGACCGACGCGTCGGGGCGTTTCACTCTGCTGGATCCCTACGCCGGTGCCCAGCTTGCGCTTGCCGAGGCGTACCGCAACGTCGCCGTCACCGGGGCTACACCGGTCGCGGTGACCAACTGTCTCAACTTCGGTTCGCCGGAAGACCCCGGGGTGATGTGGCAGTTCTCGCAGGCGGTGAGGGGGCTGGCCGATGGCTGTGCGGCCCTTGGGATTCCGGTGACCGGTGGCAACGTGAGCTTCTACAACCAAACGGGATCGGCGGCGATCCTGCCCACGCCGGTGGTCGGCGTCCTCGGCGTCATCGACGACGTCGCCCGCCGCATCCCCACCGGCTTCGGTGCCGAACCCGGCGAGACCCTCATCCTGCTGGGCGATACGCGTGACGAGTTCGACGGTTCCGTCTGGGCCCAGGTGACCGCCGACCATCTGGGTGGACTGCCGCCCGCGGTCGACCTGGCTCGCGAGAAGCTACTCGCCGACGTGCTGACGTCGGCGTCGCGCGACGGGCTGCTGTCGGCGGCGCATGACCTGTCGGATGGCGGTCTCGCCCAGGCCATCGTCGAGTCGGCGCTGGCGGGTGAAAGTGGCTGCCGCATAGTGCTTCCCGAGGACTTTCAATCGGGCACAGGTCCGTTCACATTTCTCTTCTCCGAGTCGGCGGGACGGGTGCTGGTGGCGGTGCCGCGCACCGAGGAGAGCCGGTTCCGCTCGATGTGTGAGGCGCGGGGGCTGCCCGCGGTCCGGATCGGCGTCGTCGATCAGGGCTCCGACGCGGTGGAGGTTCAGGGCTTGTTCACCGTGTCCCTGGCGGAACTGCGCGAGACGTCCGAGGCGGTGCTGCCGCGATTCTTCGGGTAGGCCGGCTGCCCGCGCTGTCGTTGGCCGCGGCCCTGGTCGGCTGGAGCTTCGTCAGCCCACGGCTGCCCGCTGCGCGGCGGGTGGCGCTGCAGGCCGGTGTCGGCGCGCTGCTGGTGCTGCTGACTCGTGCGCCGCTGGGGCTGCGTCCACCGGGGTTGTGGGCGGGGGTGCGGCTTGGGTCGGCGGCGGGGGCGGCCGCGGCGGGCGCGATCGCCGCGGCGAGCTCGGTGCCGCCGGTGCGGTTGTCGATGGCCGCCCGCGAGCCGCCGGCGCCGGTGCCGGCGTGGCTGCTGGTGCGGATACCCGTCGGAACGGTCTGGTCGGAGGAGGCCGCCTTCCGCGCCGCGCTGGGCGCCGCCGGCTCGCGGGCGTTCGGCCCACGCGGCGGAAGGTTGCTGCAGGCCACCGCGTTCGGGCTCTCCCACATCGCCGACGCGCGCGCGACGGGTGAGCCTGTGGTGGCTACCGTGCTGGTCACCGGTGTCGCGGGCTGGCTGTTCGGTTGGCTGGCCGACCGTTCCGGCAGCCTTGCCGCGCCGATGCTGGCGCACTTGGCGATCAACGAGGCCGGTGCGATCGCGGCGCTGACGGTGCGGCGGCGGGCGTAAAAGTAAAGGTATGCCCGCCCGTCAACGAGTCGATCCGGCGAAGGCGCGTGAGGCGGTGTCGGCCATCGGGGACTGGTTGCGTGACGAATCGTGGCCGGCGCCCGAGCGCGGCGCCCTGGCGGAGGCGGTTCGGCTCACCGCGCGCACGCTTGCGGACGTGGCGCCCGGCGCCAGCGTCGAGGTCCGGATCCCGCCGTTCGCGGCCGTGCAGTGCATCGCCGGGCCCAGGCACACCCGCGGCACACCGCCCAATGTGGTGGAGGCCGATCCGCGGACGTGGCTGTTGCTGGCCACTGGCCTGTTGCGCGCGGACGAGGCGCAGGCCACCGGGGCGCTGACGCTGTCGGGCTCCCGGGCGGGTGAGATCGGCCACTGGTTGCCGTTGTTCGATGTCAGCTGAATATCACCCTGAACTGCACCTTTAGGGTCAATGGACAATTATTCGGGCTCAACACGCCCGCCGGATTCGGCACCCGGGCCGCCGTCACCGTAGACTCCGTTACGTCACCTATCGTTCGCCAGGGAGCCGCCGAACCGTGACCGTCGGAGAACCCGAGCAGGACCTGAACTCTCCCCGCGAAGAGTGTGGCGTTTTCGGGGTCTGGGCCCCGGGCGAGGAAGTCGCCAAACTCACCTACTACGGCCTGTACGCGCTGCAGCATCGCGGGCAGGAAGCCGCGGGGATCGCCGTCGCCGATGGCTCCCAGGTGCTGGTCTTCAAAGACCTCGGCCTGGTCAGCCAGGTGTTCGATGAGCAGACGCTGGCGGCGATGCAGGGCCATGTCGCCATCGGGCACTGCCGCTACTCCACCACGGGCGACACCACGTGGGAGAACGCCCAGCCGGTGTTCCGCAACACCGCGGCTGGCACCGGCGTTGCGTTGGGCCACAACGGAAACCTGGTCAACACCGCTGAGCTTGCCGGGCGCGCCCGCGACGCGGGATTGATCGGCACCCGATGCCCGGCGCCGGCGACGACCGACTCCGACATCCTCGGCGCCCTGCTGGCCCATGGCGCGGCCGATTCCACCCTGGAGCAGGCGGCGCTGGAACTGCTGCCGACCGTGCGCGGAGCGTTCTGCCTGACGTTCATGGACGAGAACACGCTCTACGCGTGCCGCGATCCGTATGGGGTGCGGCCGCTTTCGCTCGGACGGCTCGATCGGGGCTGGGTGGTGGCGTCCGAGACAGCCGCGCTCGACATCGTCGGCGCATCGTTCGTGCGCGACATCGAGCCGGGGGAATTGCTGGCGATCGACGCCGACGGCGTGCGCTCGACGCGTTTCGCCAATCCCATGCCCAAGGGTTGCGTTTTCGAGTACGTCTACCTGGCGCGACCGGACAGCACGATCGCGGGCCGGTCGGTGCACGCCACCCGGGTTGATATCGGTCGCCGACTGGCGCGCGAATCCCCGGTCGAAGCCGACCTGGTGATCGGGGTGCCCGAGTCGGGCACCCCCGCCGCGGTGGGCTACGCGCAGGAGTCCGGCATTCCGTACGGGCAGGGCTTGATGAAGAACGCCTACGTCGGGCGAACGTTCATTCAGCCGTCGCAGACCATCCGCCAGCTCGGCATCCGGCTGAAGCTCAACCCGCTTCGGGAGGTTATCCGCGGCAAACGGCTCATCGTCGTCGACGACTCGATCGTGCGGGGGAACACCCAGCGCGCGCTGCTGCGAATGCTGCGCGAGGCCGGCGCCGTCGAGCTGCACGTGCGCATCGCCTCACCGCCGGTGAAATGGCCGTGCTTCTACGGCATCGACTTCCCGTCGCCGGCCGAGTTGATCGCCAACGCCGTCCAAGACGAAGAGGAGATGCTCGAGGCGGTGCGGCACGCCATCGGTGCCGACACCCTGGGTTACATCTCGCTGCGCGGCATGGTCGCGGCCTCCGAGCAGCCGGCGTCTCGGCTTTGCACCGCCTGCTTCGACGGCAAGTATCCGATCGAGCTGCCCGGCGAGAGCGCGCTGGGCAAGAACGTCATCGAGCACATGCTCGCCAACGCCGCGCGCGGAGCCGGGCTCGGCGACCTGACACCCGACGAACTACCAGTCGTGCGCTGACGAAATTCGCTCGTGGTGCCTGACGTTTGATACCGGCGGTGGGCGCCGCCCGGTAGCCTTTATCGCGATGACGGATCCCGGAAAGAGCCCCGGACGCGACCCGGGCAGCCAGGGCATCACCTACGCGTCGGCCGGGGTGGACATTGAAGCCGGTGAACGCGCCGTCGATCTGTTCAAGCCGCTGGCGACCAAGGCGACAAGGCCCGAGGTGCGCGGCGGGCTGGGCGGATTCGCCGGGTTGTTCGCGTTGCGCGGCGACTACCGCGAGCCGGTGCTGGCCGCCTCCACCGATGGCGTCGGTACCAAGCTGGCGGTCGCTCAGGCGATGGACAAGCACGACACCGTCGGACTCGATCTGGTGGCGATGGTGGCCGACGACCTCGTGGTGTGCGGCGCCGAGCCGTTGTTCCTGCAGGACTACATCGCGGTCGGCCGGACGGTGCCCGAGCGCCTGAGCGCGATCGTCGGCGGCATCGCCGAGGGCTGTGTGCGCGCCGGCTGCGCGCTGCTGGGCGGCGAAACCGCGGAGCACCCAGGTCTGATGGAACCCGACCACTACGACATCTCGGCCACCGGCGTCGGCGTCGTCGAGGCCGACGACGTGCTGGGACCCGACCGCGTCAAACCGGGTGACGTCATCATCGCCCTCGGATCCTCCGGCCTGCATTCCAACGGATACTCGCTGGCCCGCAGCGTCCTCCTGGAGATCGACCGGATGAACCTGGCCGGTTATGTGGAGGAGTTCGGCCGCACCCTCGGTGAAGAGCTGTTGGAACCTACCCGGATCTACGCCAAGGACTGCCTGGCCCTGGCCGCCGAGACCCATGTCCGCACGTTCTGCCACGTCACCGGCGGCGGGCTGGCCGGCAATTTGCAACGCGTCATCCCGCACGGGCTGGTCGCCGAGGTCGACCGGGGCACGTGGACGCCCGCACCGGTGTTCGCCATGATCGCCCAGCGCGGCCGGGTGTCGCGCGAGGAGATGGAAAAGACATTCAACATGGGGATCGGCATGATCGCCGTCGTCGCTCCCGAAGACACCGACCGCGCGCTGGCCATCTTGACCGCGCGGCATCTGGACTGCTGGGTGCTGGGCGCCGTCGGCAAGGGCGGAAAAGAGGCCCCGCGGGCCAAACTCGTCGGACAGCACCCGAGATTCTGAGTGCGCCGTAACTAGCCGGTACTAAAGCTATGCCGATGCGAAGCGCATCGGCACGGGGGAATGGGTCTTAGCGGCGCCAGTCGTCGTGGTCGTCCCACGAACCGCCTGGGCTTGAATCGTCTGAGTCGTCCAGTTCGTTGGATTCTTCGGCACCGGTTCCTGACAGCTCGCGCTGAAGCCGCTCGAAGTCGGTCTGCGGGGAACTGTATTTGAGTTCTCGTGCAACCTTGGTCTGCTTTGCCTTAGCCCGGCCGCGGCCCATGGGGGAACCCCCTCGCGCAATAACGGAGCGGCCTAACGAGTAGGCGGCTCCGATCTCTTGGTGTCGTTATTGTCCTGCCGACAGTTTACCGTGCCCCGTGGTGGGGTGTCGGCTACCCCTGCCCGCTGTGGCGGACGGCGTCGCCGATTATCTCGCACTTCCCCGCAACCGTTCAACGGCCAACCGTCCCGCGCCGATGTGTTCGGCCGACGGCAGGGAATCGGCGTCGATCACCGCGGCGACCTCGGCTCGTGGGCCGGTTCTCAAGTCGATGTCGGCCGTCAGCCCGCGCTTGACCAGCGCCAGCGCCACCGGGCCGAGGTCCACGTGCTCGACCACGGTTCCGAGGCGTCCGACGGCGCGACCGCCGGTGAGCACCGAATCACCGGTCGACGGCCGGTCCACCGAGCCGTCGAGGTGCAACAACACCAGCATCCGGGGCGGCTTGCCCAGGTTGTGCACCCGCGCGACGGTCTCTTGTCCGCGATAGCAGCCCTTGTCCAGGTGCACGGCTCCCTCGCCGGGACCACCGATCCAGCCCACCTCGTGTGGAATCGTGCGCTCGTCGGTGTCCACCCCCAGGCGCGGGCGCAGCGCCGCCACCCGGTGGGCTTCGTAGGTCCACACCCCGGCCGGCCGCACGCCGGCCCCCACCAATCGGCTCTGCCAGGCCGCCGCTTCGCCGCGCGGCACCAGCAGGTCAAGTTCGCTCGCGCCGGCCGGTGCGCCGGGCATCCGGCGCACGAAGCCTCCGCCGGCGACGGGAACCGCGCTGCCCTCGCCGGGCAAAGCGTCCAGGCCGAACGCGTCGAGAACCGCCCGGTCGGCCAGCCGAGGACCCAGCAGCGAAAGCACCGCGATGTCGGCGCTGTCGGGGGTGACCTCCGACCAGAACACCATCTTGCGCAGGTACTCCAGCAGTGGGTCGCCCCGCCACGGCTCGGTGTCAAGATAGGTGGTGCCGCCCAGTTCCGTTTGGATCCAGTGGTCCTCGACCCGGCCCTGGCCGTCCAGGCTGAGGTTCTGCGTGCTGGCGCCGTCGGGAAGTTCGCTCACGTGTTGGGTCGAGATGCTGTGCAGCCAGCTCTGCCGGTCCTTACCGGTCAGGGTGAGCACCGCGCGATGGGAGCGGTCGACCACCACCGCGTCGGTTTCGGCCGCTCGCTGCTCGCCCAGCGGATCGCCGTAGTGCCACACCGCACCGGCGTCTGGTCCGGGATCGGGTGCGGGGACTGGGTTCATGTGCGCCGCTCCTCTCCCCCGCAAGCGGGCGGTACCCCCACATCGCTGCTCTCTGCATCGTCGCCGGCGCGAGTCACACGTCAACTGTACGTAGTTGATTGGATAGGCTCATCGTCCATGGCAGGCCAGCTGGGTGTGATCGTTACGCTCGACGGCCGGGTACATCCGTCGGGAACCCCGCTGCTGCACGCCGACGACCTGGCGGCGGTCCGCGGCGACGGCATCTTCGAGACGTTGCTGGTCCGCGATGGCCGGGCGTGCCTGGTCGAGTCGCACCTGCAGCGGCTCACCCAGTCGGCCAAACTGATGGATCTGCCCGAGCCGGACCTCCCGAGCTGGCGGCGTGCCATCGAGGAGGCCACTCGACGGTGGGCCGACGGCACCGCCGACGAAGGCGCGATGCGCTTGATCTACAGCCGCGGCCGCGAGAGCGGCCCCGCGGCGCCGACCGCCTACGTGATGGTCAACCCGGTGCCCGAAAGGGTGGCCGAGGTTCGCCGGGACGGGCTTTCCGCGATTACGTTGGACCGGGGGTTGCCGGCCAGGGGTGCCGACGCCATGCCGTGGCTGCTGGCCGGGGCCAAGACGCTGTCGTACGCGGTCAACATGGCCGCCCTGCGCCACGCGGCCCGGCGGGGCGCCGGTGATGTCATCTTCGTCAGCTCCGACGGCTACATCCTCGAAGGCCCCCGCTCGACGGTGGTGATCGCCACCGAACCGGAACGGGGATCCGAGGGCCATCCCTGCCTCCTGACGCCGCCGCCGTGGTATCCGATCCTGCGCGGCACGACGCAACAGGCCCTCTTCGAGGTGGCCAGGGCCAAGGGCTACGACTGCGACTACCGCGCGCTGCGCATCGCGGATCTGCAGGCCGCACAATGTGTTTGGCTGATATCGAGCATGACCCTGGCGGCCCGCGTGCATACGCTGGACGGCCGGCGACTGCCTCGCTCTCCGGTCGCCGCCGAATTCGCCGAACTGGTCGACGCCGCGATCGTCAGCGATCGCTAAGCGCTGAATTCTGTTGTCGGCTCGCGGAATGGCGGGTACGGTCGGCCGTACACAAGGAAGGAGGTGGTCCGCGAGTTGATTGCTTTATGGACATGTGAGGTGGCTACGCGCTAGCTGCATTGGCTCGGAAGAGTCAGCGGTCAACGCGCGCTGGCGAATTCCCCGTAGCCACCCGGCCCCCGAGCTTCCGGTCTGTCCAACCAGGAGCTTTGCTCGGGGGCCGCTCCATGTCATGACGGGGTCATCTGTGCGGACGACACCCGCGGGCCGCCGCTACCCGACGAATCGCGACAGCCGCGCCGAGAGATGCGGGACCAGGCCGCCGTCGGCGTCCACCCGTTCCTCGACGTAGGCCAGGTCGCCGCCTTCGACGATGCCGTAGAGGCGCTTGGCGCCACCGACCAACAGGCCGGACCGACTGCGGGCCAGCGCGTCGGTCACCAACTCCCACGACGACTGCGTGCGCGGCCGTCCGTAGAACAACTCGATATAGCCGGCCGAATGGGCCAATAACAACTCGATCGCCTGTGACTCGGTCGGGTCGTCCGGATCGCGGACGAATCGCCAGAATCCGGTCTCGCGGAGACCCGGTTCTTGGTAGTCGCCGGTGTCGTTGAGCCGCCACGACCGGGCTTCCCAATTCAGATAGTCGCCGCCGTCGTGGGAGACCACGATCTGCTGGCCGAACCGGTAATCACCATCGGGCCCGCGGCCCTCGCCCTGGCCCCGCCATACGCCGACCAGCGGCAGCAGCGCCAGCAGCGCGTCATTGAGATTGGCGCCTTCGCGCAGGTTCGCGGTGTCGGCGGGAATCGGCAGATCGTCGAAGGCGGGGATGTTGCGAGATGCGGTCAGCTTGGCACGCGCGGCGGCGGCAGCCATGGCACGGTCACCCGAGCCCGCAGAACCCACCGGCCCGTCGGGGTCATCGCCGGGGGTCACGACTCGTCAGTGATGAGCCGATAGAGCGTGTACAACGCGAACCACGAGATGACGACGACAGCTATGACCAGCATGATCTCGAAGAAGAGCACCACGGGGACGAGTCTATTCGCCCGGCGGGCTCCCCGGGCACATCCCGGTCGGCGGCCGGTCTGTCAGGCGATCTTGACGTCCACCTCGTGGATGCCCGCACCGGACGGCGTCACGACGGCGTCGCCGTTGCCGACCGGGGACAGGGCGCGCAGCGTCCACGATCCAGGTGCCGCGAAGAACCGGAAGTCACCCGTGGCCGAGGCGACCACCTCGGCCGTGAACTCGTCGGACGAGTCCAGCAAGCGGACGAAGGCGCCGCCCACCATTTGCCCGTCACGGTCCACGACGCGGCCGGTGATCACCGTTTCCTTCTCCAGATCGACGCTGGCGGGCAACGTCAGTCCTTGCTTCGGTCCAGAGCACATATCAGCTTCCCAACTCGATCGGGGCACCCACCAGGGAGCCGTATTCCGTCCAACTGCCGTCGTAGTTCTTGACGTTTTTATGCCCGAGTAATTCCCGTAGAACGAACCAGGTGTGCGACGAACGTTCGCCGATCCGGCAATACGCGATGGTTTCCTTCGTCCCGTCCAGTCCGGCGTCTGCGTACAGCCTGGCCAGCTCCTCATCGGACTTGAAGGTGCCGTCCTCGTTAGCGGCCTTGCTCCACGGGACGTTGATGGCGCCGGGGATGTGGCCCGGCCGCTGGCTCTGCTCCTGCGGCAGGTGCGCCGGCGCGAGGATCCTGCCGGAGAACTCGTCGGGGGAGCGCACGTCGACCAGGTTCTTGACGTTGATGGCCGCGATGACCTCGTCCCGGAAGGCCCGGATGCTGTTGTCCGGCGGGGCCGCGCTGTAGGAGGTGGCCGGCCTGGTGACGGTCTCGATCGAGAGCGGGCGCCCGTCCAGCTGCCACTTCTTGCGGCCGCCATCGAGCAGCTTGACTTGGGAGTGGCCGTACAGCTTGAAATACCAGTAGGCGTAGGCGGCGAACCAGTTGTTGTTGCCGCCGTAGAGGATCACGGTGTCGTCGTTGGAGATGCCCCGGTCGGACAGCAGCTTGGAGAATTGCTGCGCGTCGACGAAGTCGCGCTTGACCGGGTCCTGCAAATCGGTGCGCCAGTCCAGCTTGACCGCGCCGGCGATGTGGCCGGTGTCGTAGGCGCTGGTGTCCTCGTCCACTTCGACGAAGACGACGTTCGGCGCCTGAGGGTTTCTGAGATTGCTCTCGGCCCAGTCCGCGGAGACCAGGACGTCGGAGCGTGCCATGTGTGGGATCCTTTCGGTTACTTCTGACGAACAGCGTTACGTGGGTCCGGGGGTCGCTCGGAGGCGCGCGACCAGCGGGTAGAGCTGGCAGCCCAGGCAGATGCCGAAGGCCGCATTCAGGAATGCGGCCACCAGCGCGGCCGCGGTGGCGACGACGCCGACCAGGAAAGCGCCGGCCGTGAACGCCGTGACGGCGACGAGCGCAAACATCAGACCGACGAGTTGGGCGAACTTCAGCGGTGCGACCGGTTCGCGCTCCTTGACGGGTCCCAGCCGGGGCGCCACGACGCTGGCAAAGACCCTCCCGTAGGGGTGCCGGCGTGGGCCGCCGATTGCTCCGATGGCGAAGATCACCGCCTGTACGCCGAGAATGAGCGCGGCCGCCAGTGGACTGGCGGCCGAAACGAGGAGCGCGAGCGCCAGCACCCCGGTCGTGACCCGGGCGGCGAACCTGGGTCCCCGGACGTCGACGCGAGCCGGCTGCACTGTGCTGTTGCTGCTGGGCACGGTCCTGCTCCTAAAACTCTTGTTGCGCGGAAAGGGTCGAGGGCACGCCAACTGGGGCCTGAGGAGGGCTCCAAAGCCGCTCCGAGCGCGCGCCAGGGCGCGGCGACTCAGCAGCTACAGCAACAGCGACAACCCGCGATGCGGCACAGATCGACTGCGCGACGCTTGGTGAGCATGGGCTCGAGGCGGGCTGACACGTCGGCAAGCTTACCCAATGACGCGGTGCTCAAGCCAACAGCGGTTCGAGGGCCGACCGCAAGTCGGCGGCCCTGGGCACTCCGGACGCGCGATATCGCTGTCGCCCGTCGACATCGAAGATCAACGTGGTGGGCAGCGAGAGCACCGAGAATCGCCGGGCGGTCGCCGGGTCGGCGTCCAGATCGACCTCGACGTGCGCCACGTCGCCCAGATCCCGGCAGACCTGGCCCACGACCCGCCGAACCCGATCGCAGGGCCCGCACCACGGGGCGCTGAAGTGGACGACGGTTGGCCCGCTGCGGGAAAGCCCCAGGCCCGCGGTGTCCGCGTCGGCGCCCCGAGCCGAGTCCGGCCGAATCTCCCGCATACTTCCCGAGCGGCGGGTCAGCAACCACCCGGCGAGGGTTGCCACGACGAGCGCCGCTACGGTCGCAACGGTGACGGTCGTCACGCGCGCCGCTCCTCTCCGCCGCAAGCAGTTGGTACCCCCACCACATCCTCGCCGGCGCCGGTCATGACTGCTTGAACCCCTCGAGCGTGATGGTTACTCCATAGGCGATGCCCTCGATGATCACGTCGGAGCCTCTCGCTCCAACAGTCTTGGGCGCCAGCGCGAAGGGAAGCCTCTGATCGGGCAGCCTGCCGCTGAAGGCGCGCAGCACCGCCTCGCGCTTGTCGTCCGGAACGGTTTGGTTGGCGGTGTCGGGCCCGGTGAGGATGCCCGTTGGGCTGAAAACCAGCGTCGCCTGGTCCTCGGGGGCGATCGAGAGGTCCACCGAGACACTGACCCGATGATCGAAATTGGCCGACTTAGGCGTGCCGCTGAACACCAGCCCGTGGCTGCCGGAGATGCCTGATGCGGTGACACCGCCTGTGGCGGTGTTGGTTTCGTTAGGGGGCGCCTCGACCATCAGATCATTGAGGCCCAGGTACCGGCCCAGGTGCATCGAGTCGATGATGATGCGGCTCTCGAGCTTGCCCACCGGGAGCTTCGCATCGGGCCGGATCAGCCAGGACGCATAGGTCAGGTCTACCGAGTACATCGTGGCCTCGAGGGTGGCCTTGCCGACCATAGCGTGATCTACGGCGTTGGCCTTGATCTCGAGCTGGCTGTAATGCCTGCGCATCGCCTGCGGAATGAAGGGAAACGCCAGGATCGCGACGAACGGGTCGGAGCCCAGGTTTGCCGCTTTGCGCACGGTGGTCGACAGCCGGTATTCGGCGTAGATGCTGGTTCCGTAATCGACACCGATGGCACCGATGACGGCCACGCCCACGGCGATCGCCGCCGCCAGCACTCCGATCAGCACCTTGCGCATCCGCATATTGTGGCTCACCTCCTTCCGGCCCGCGTCCGGGAATCTCCGGTCAGTTTCCTCCGGCATCGCCAGGTGGCGGCGCTCACAGTGGCTCATACGCGGCTCCAAAAAAGCAGTTGGCAAGTTATCGTTAGATGACCTGGCAACTAACGCGTCGTGGCGTTGTGAATTTGGGAGATGCCTTTCCCACGGGCTGGAGGGGCTTGTTGGAGCTATTACTGCTTACCTCGGAACCGCATCCCGACCCGGTTCTGCCGTCGTTGTCGCTGCTTCCCCACACCGTCCGGACGGCCCCGCCTGAACCGTCCTCGTTGCTCGAGGCCGGATCCGCGGACGCCGTGGTCGTCGACGCGCGCACCGACCTGTCGTCCGCGCGCGGCCTCTGTCGGCTGTTGAGTACGGCGGGCCGGTCGGTTCCCGTATTGGCCGTGGTGAGCGAAGGCGGGCTGGTGGCGGTCAGCGCGGACTGGGGGCTCGACGAGATCTTGCTCCCCAGCACCGGGCCCGCCGAGATCGACGCCAGGCTGCGGCTGGTGGTCGGCCGCCGCGGCGGGCTGGCCGACCAGGAGAGCGCGGGCAAGGTGAGCCTCGGCGAGCTGGTGATCGACGAGGGCACCTACACCGCGAGACTCCGCGGCCGCCCACTTGATCTCACCTACAAGGAATTCGAGCTGTTGAAATACCTGGCTCAGCATGCCGGCCGGGTGTTCACCCGTGCGCAGCTGCTCCACGAGGTGTGGGGGTATGACTTCTTCGGCGGCACCCGCACCGTCGACGTGCACGTGCGACGACTGCGGGCGAAACTCGGCCCCGAATACGAGGCGTTGATCGGCACGGTGCGCAACGTAGGTTACAAGGCCGTGCGGCCGGCGCGCGGCCGCGCGCCGATCGCCGAGCCCGACGAAGCCGACCAGGCCGACGAAGCTACCAGTACCGAGCCTGAGGACCTGCGAGACCCCCTGGCCGATCCGTTACGCAGTCAGTGACGTGTTCGGACCGGGGCCGGACTGGCGCTCGACGCTGACCGCCGAGGAGCAGCAGGGGGTTCGCGAACTAGTCGCTGCGGCAACCGAATTCGACGGCGTAGCGCCCGTCGGCGAACAGGTTCTGCGCGAACTTGGGCACGACCGCACCGAGCACTTACTGGTGACCGGTTCTCATGCGGGCGCCCCAAGGGACAACGCCGGCACAATCCTCGGCTACCTCAATCTCAGCCCTCCCCGCGACGGGGATTCCGGGATGGCGGAACTGGTGGTGCACCCGCGGGCTCGCCGGCGTGGCATCGGTGCGGCGTTGGGACGCGCGGCGGTGGCAAAGACCGGCGGGCACAACCGATTCTGGGCGCACGGGACGCTAGCGCCGGCCCGGGCGACCGCGTCGGCGCTGGGTCTGGTCCCGGTGCGGGAACTGGTCCAGATGCGACGGTCACTGCGTGACATTCCCGCCGCTGTGCCCGCCGTGCCTGGTGTGCAGATTCGTACCTACCAGGGCACGGACGATGACGCCGAGTTGCTGCGCGTCAACAACCTCGCGTTCGCCCACCACCCCGAACAGGGCGGGTGGACCGAAGCCGACCTGGCCGAGCGGCGCAGCGAACCGTGGTTCGACCCGGCGGGCTTGTTCCTGGCGTTCGGCACCTCCGACAGCGATCGGGCGGGCAAGCTACTGGGCTTCCACTGGACCAAGGTGCACCCCGATCGACCGGGCTTGGGCGAGGTCTACGTCGTCGGCGTCGACCCGTCGGCGCAGCGCCGCGGCTTGGGGCAGATGCTGACAGCCGTAGGAATCGAATCGCTCGCACGCCGGCCGGCCGGTTCGGCCGAGCCCACCGTGATGCTCTACGTGGAGTCGGACAACGTCGCCGCGGTGCGGACGTACCAGCGCTTGGGCTTCACCACGTTCAGCGTCGACACCGCCTACGCGCCCGCCGCCGGCTGAGCGGGAGCGACAGGACTCTGATTGTGTTCACTCCGCATTCATGTCCAGACAGTTTTCTGGTGTGGCAGCCGAATGCGTCAGAAAGCGAGATCGGTGAGCCTCGACAAGTTGGGCACGACGGTGGCGGCAGCGGCGGTGGCTGTCAGCGCTTTAGCGTTGACTGCCTGCGGGAGCGACGACAACCACCGCGGCGCTTCCGCGGCGGCCGGTTCGGGAGCCGTCGGCGCTGCGGAATGCGGCGGCAAGAACGGACTCACGGCCGAGGGCTCGACCGCTCAACAGAACGCGATAGCGGTGTTCAACCAGGTGTGGGGCCGATACTGCCCGGGCAAGGCCGTGTCCTACAACGCGACAGGGTCTGGTTCCGGCCGCGAGCAGTTCATCGCCGGCCATGTCGATTTCGCGGGAACCGACTCCCCGCTGCTCGCGGATCAGATCGTCCCGGCCGCCAACCGCTGCGCCGGCAACCCGGCCTGGGACCTGCCGTTGGTGTTCGGGCCGGTCGCATTGGTGTACAACCTGCCGGGAGTGCAGAATTTGGTCGTCAATAGCGACGCCCTAGCCAAGGTCTTCAGCGGCAGGATCAGGGCCTGGAACGACCCGATACTCGCCGCGCTCAACCCCGGTGTAGCGCTGCCCGACACCAAAGTGATGCCGATCTACCGGGCGGACTCGTCGGGAACCACCGACAACCTGCAGAAGTATCTGACCGCCGCCGCGCCGCAGAGCTGGACCAGCGGAGTGGGCACGGAATTTCAGGGCGGTGTCGGCGAAGGAGCCGCCAAGTCGGGCGGTGTGATCCAGGCGGTGCGGGCCACGCCGGGCGCGATCGGATACGTCGAGAAAGGCTTCGCCGACCAAGCCGCCATGCCGTACGCCCGGGTCGACACCGGCCATGGCGCGGTTGCGCTCACCAACGACACCGCCAGCAACGCGATCCAAGCGGCCAGCTTCATGGCCAAAGGCAATGACCTGGTGCTGGATATGAACCCGATGTACTCCTCCCAGCAGCCGGACGCTTACCCGTTGGTGCTGGCCACCTACGAGATCGTGTGCTCGAAAGGCTACGACCAGGAGACCTCCGCGGCAGTCAAGTCGTTCCTCGCCGTCGCCGCCAACAACGGGCAGGCCGGCCTTACGTCCGCCGGTTATGTTCCGCTGCCCGATAAAGTCAAGGAGCGATTGGTTAGCGCGATCAACGCGATGCAGTAACCGATCGGTTTAAGGAGCGACAGCAGAACTGTGGCGGGATCACAGTGACATTCTCTTCAGGGCCAGACCCGTCCGCCGCGGGTTCGGGTGCGGTCGTTGCTGCGCCCTTTCCCGAGTCGCCGGTGGTACCCATCAGCCCGTGGGGCCGCGCCAAACCGCGCGTGGGCGACAGGATATTTCGCCGGCTGGCGCAGGGGTCGGGCCTGCTGATCGTCGTCCTCATCGGCGCGATCGGCGGGTTCTTGCTGCTGCGGGCGACGCCGGCCCTCAAGCGCGATCGGGAGAACTTTTTCACCTACGGCGGCACCTGGATCACTACCAATACGTCGGCGATGCATTTCGGAATTCTCCAGCTGCTGCAGGTGACCCTGTTCGTTTCGTTGTTCGCATTGATCCTGGCCATGCCGACCGCCCTCGGGGTTGCCATCTTCATTACGCAGTACGCCCCGCGGCGGGTCGCCGGATCGCTCGCCTACGCGGTCGACCTGCTGGCGGCGGTGCCATCGATCGTCTACGGCGTGTGGGGTCTGCACGTGCTGGCACCGCAGCTGCGCCCCCTCGCCACGTGGCTCAATCACGCCATGGGCTGGTGCTTCCTGTTCGCCCGTGGCAACGTGTCGCTGGCCAGTGGGGGCACCATCTTCATCGGCGGGATCGTTTTGGCTGTGATGATCCTGCCCATCATCACAGCGGTCACCCGGGAAGTATTCGTCCAGACACCGCATGACGAGATCGAGGCCGCTCTGGCAATCGGCGCAACCCGCTGGGAAGTGGTCAAGTTGACCGTGTTCCCGTTCGGGCGATCCGGATACATCAGCGGCGCGATGCTGGGCCTGGGCCGCGCCCTCGGCGAGACCCTCGCACTGCTGGTCATCTTGCGCGGGACCCAGGCCGCGTTCGGCTGGTCGTTGTTCGACGGCGGCTCCACCTTCGCGACCAAGATCGCGGCCACCGCATCGGAATTCGATGACCAATACGAGGCGGGCGCTTACATCGCCGCGGGCTTGGTCCTTTTCCTGCTCACCTTCTTGGTGGACGCGTTGGCGCGTGGGGCCGTCGCCGGGGCCGGGAGCGGAAGGGGCGGGCGATGACTTCGCTTTTGGACCGCCCGCTCAAGCCGCGGACGTTCCCAGGACTGGGCCGGCGCCGCCGGCTGGCGGACATCGTCGCGACCGTGTTGGTGACGCTGGCGATGGTGGTCGCCCTGACGCCGCTGGTGCTGGTGCTGTTCTCGGTAATTGCCAAGGGCTTCAAGGTGATCATGTCCACCGCATGGTGGACGCATTCGCAAGCGGGCATGACGGCATTCGTCGCCGGTGGGGGCGCGTACCATGCGATCGTCGGCACCTTGCTACTCGGGCTGGTGTGCACCGTCATCTCCATCCCGATCGGCATCGTGGTCGCCATTTATCTGGTCGAATACGGTGGTGGTAGCCCGATGGGCAAGCTGGTCACGTTCATGGTCGACATCCTGTCCGGTGTGCCCTCGATTGTTGCGGCATTGTTCATCTACGCGCTATGCGTGGCGACGCTGGGGCTTCCCCGTTCCGAGTTCGCGGTGTCGTTGGCCATGGTCTTGTTGATGCTCCCGGTGATCATCCGGGCCACCGAGGAGATGCTGCGGATTGTTCCGGTAGACCTTCGTGAGGCCGGTTACGCGCTGGGAATACCGAAGTGGAAGACCATCGCCAGGATCGTGCTTCCCACCGGGATGTCCGGCATCATCACCGGGATCATGCTGGCGTTGGCCAGAGTGATGGGTGAGACGGCGCCACTGCTGATTCTTGTCGGTTACTCGCAGTCGATGAACTACAACATCTTCAGCGGGTTCATGGGATCGCTGCCGTCAATGATGTACAACCAGACATCGGCCGGCGCGGGCATCGACCCCGTGTCCACGGATCGGTTGTGGGGCGCGGCGCTAACCCTCATTCTGGTGATCGCGGTCATCAATATCGGGGCCAGGGTGATCGCCAAGATCTACGCCCCCAGGAAGTCGTAGGCAGGAGCACTCAGTGGCGAAGAGGTTGGACCTCAAGTCAGTCAACATCTACTACGGGTCGTTCAAGGCGGTCGCGGATGTGACGATGTCGATTCTGCCGCGCAGCGTGACAGCGTTCATCGGTTCGTCGGGCTGCGGCAAGACGACCGTGCTACGCACGCTGAACCGGATGCATGAGGTGATCCCCGGCGGCAGGGTCGAGGGCAGCGTGCTACTCGACGATCAAGACATCTACGGCCCCGGTGTCGACCCGGTCGGTGTGCGACGGGCGATCGGGATGGTCTTTCAGCGGCCGAATCCGTTCCCCGCCATGTCGATTCGTGACAACGTGGTGGCCGGCTTGAAGCTGCAAGGTGTGCGCAATCGCAAGCTGCTCGATGAGACGGCTGAGGACTCGCTGCGCGGCGCGAACCTGTGGGATGAGGTCAAGGACCGGTTGGACAAGCCCGGCGGCGGACTGTCCGGGGGGCAACAGCAGCGGTTGTGCATCGCACGTGCCATCGCTGTGCAGCCCGATGTGTTGCTGATGGACGAGCCATGCTCCGCGCTGGACCCGATCTCGACGCTGGCCATCGAAGATCTGATAAGTGAGTTGAAACAGGACTACACCATCGTCATCGTCACCCACAACATGCAGCAGGCCGCCCGGGTAAGCGATCAGACGGCGTTCTTCAACCTGGAAGCCACAGGTAAGCCCGGCCGGCTGGTCGAGGTCGACGACACGGAGAAGATCTTCTCTAACCCGACCGAGAAGTCGACCGAGGACTACATCTCCGGGCGCTTCGGCTAGAACGGATTACCTGCCGTCGTCGTCGGGAAGGGTGCCGGTCGCCTGGAAGATGACGCGTCGTGCCACTTCGACCGCATGGTCGGCGAAGCGTTCGTAGAACCGTCCCAGCAACGTCACGTCCACGGCGCACGCCACGCCGTGCCTCCATTCGCGGTCCATCAGCACCGAGAACAAGTGGCGGTGTAAGTCGTCCATGGCGTCGTCTTCCTCGGCGATCTGGGCGGCTTTCTCCGGGTCGCGCGACAACACCACCTCTTGTGCGCTGTTGCCCAATTCGACTGCCACTCTGCCCATTTCGGCGAAGTACCCGTTGACCTCCTCGGGCAGCGCATGCTGGGGATGCCGTCGGCGGGCGATCTTGGCGACATGCAAGGCCAGCGCACCCATCCGGTCGATGTCTGCCACCATCTGGATGGCGCTGACGATCGACCTGAGATCGCCCGCGACCGGTGCCTGTAATGCCAGCAGCACGAAGGCGCTTTCCTCGGCCTGGGCGCTCAGCATTGCGATCTTCTCGTGGTCGGAAATCACCTGTTCGGCCAGCACCAGGTCGGCCTGCAGCAGGGCCTGGGTTGCCCGCTCCATCGCCATCCCCGCCAGCCCACACATTTCGCCGAGCCGCTCGGATAATTCCGCGAGCTGCTCATGGTAGGCGGTCCGCATGCTGCCAAGCATACGTTCTCGACGCCGAAAACGGCGGCGCACTGCCGCCAAAAATCTTTACTCGCAGGTCGTGTCGGCCGCGTTGGTGACCGTGAGGTCCTCGGGGAGTTTGGTCGGCGCGTTGCCGGAGCCGCGCTCTATCTGCATGCTGATCGACGAGCCGCTGGGCGCCGGGGTGGCGACCGAGTTGAAGTCGGGGCCGAGCACCACCTGAATGACCTGCCCGTAGCCGGAGACCCGCTGGACCTTCGTGTTGGCGAACGAGGACGCCACGGTGGCGGCGGCCTGCTCGTTGCCCGGCGAGAACAACACGGTCGTCGCGTTCACCGAACTCGGGTAATCATCCGGCGTCATCACGTTGAAGCCGTTTCGCTTGAGTTGGCTCGTTGCGGACGCCGCCAGGCCGCCCTGGGTGGTCGCGTTGGATACCCGCACCGTGACGCCCTGGGGCGAGGTCGTCGTGACCTGCTGGCGCTGAGCCTCCAGCGCGGCGGTGGGCGCCGGCGGCTTCTTGGTGGTGGGCGCCTGCGTCGGCCCAGGCGTCGCAGAGGTGCCCAAATCCTGTGCGTTGTGGTCGTTTTCCTCCGGCAGCGGGTCGTCGTTGATGATCGCATCGAAAAGCGCCCGCATGTCGGCCATGCGCGGCGGCTCATCGCCGTTCTGGTCCGTGACGCCGGTCGGGACGGTGACGAACGTGATGTGTCCGGCCGTCATACCCTGCAATGACTGGCCGAGCTGGACCAGGTCCTTGGTCTTGACGTTGTCGACATAGGTGTCGCTGATGAACATGTCGACGACCTTGTTGAGCTTGTTCAGGTCGAGCAACGTGTCCTCGGAGATCAGCGACCGCAGCAGCGACGACAAGAACAACTGCTGGCGTTTGATGCGCCCGTAGTCGCCGTTGACTTCGGTGGTGACCTGTCGGGCTCGCACATAGTTCAGCGCGGTTGGGCCGTCGACGACTTGGCGTCCCGCGTGTGGCAGTACCGTGCCGAGTTCGTAGTCGTGCAGTGGGGTGCTCGTGCATACCTCCACGCCGCCGAGGGCGTCGACCATTCGTGAAAATCCGGCGAAGTCGACGGCGATGAACCGGTTGATGCTCAGCCCGGACAGCTTCTGGATTTCCTTGACCAGACACTTGGGTCCGCCGAAGGCGTATGCCGAGTTGAGTTTGGTCTCGGTGTAGACAGTCCTCGGACCCCAGGTCTTCGTCTTCTGGTCGTAGATCGGCCCGTACTTACCGGTGTTGGGGTTCCAGGATTCGCATTGCATCGGGGTGATCGCCAAGTCGCGTGGGAACGACACCGCGACCACGCGTTTCCGGTTCGCCGGGATGTTGACCAGCATCACGGTGTCCGACCGCGCGCCGTCGGCGTCATCACTGCTCCCGGCGCCCATGTTGGCGTTTTCCCCTGCGCGCGAGTCGATCCCGACGATCAAGAAGTCTTCGTCGCCGTACTGCCCATTGCGGTCGCGGATGTCGCCCGAGTTGGGGTCGAGTGCGCTGATGGTGTTGAGCCGGGCGTTCTTTGACGTGCTCCATTGCCATGCCCCGCCCGTCAGGGCAAGTGCCAGCACGGCGAACAGCGCCGCCAGTGACCGCACCGCCAGCACTATCGGCCGACGGCGCGATTTGGGTCTGGGTTCGCCGGCCTTGGCAGCTTCTTTGAAAGCCTGGGTAGCGCATGGCGCCTCGGTGCTCTCAGGTGGAGAATCGCCGCCGTCCGGATACTCGGTGGTTTCGACGTCGAGAAGCTCCGCGCCGACGTCGACTGAGTAAGCCGGAGTCTCGATGACCTCTGTAGGCAATTCGGCATCGGGGGCCACGTGCCGCCGACGCGACCGCGCGGGAACCGGGGCCCCGACTTTGGCAATCAATTCGGCGACGGTGAGTCCGTCGCCCGCGTGACACCCGCCGTTCCCGGTCTCGACCGCTTCTGGCTCTACGGGCCCGACGGGCTCGACGGCGGGCGGCTCGGCCTGCCACCGGAAAACGTCGTGCCCGGACGTGGGCTTCGAGAACGGCTCCCACGGCGCGGCGCCTGGCGTTGGCCGCCGGGTTTGGGTGGTCCGCCGGCCGTTGCCCGCACCTGGTGTGCGCCGATGGTCAAGAGTGGCGTCATTGCCGCCGTCACTCATGTCCTGTCGGCCTCCGAAAGTCTGATGCGGTCGTCAAGGGTCTCTGTGCGCACGTATTCCGCGCTCACTTCACACCCCCACGAAGCGCAATGCGCAAG
This sequence comes from uncultured Actinomycetota bacterium, assembly GCA_963788075.1. Taxonomy (GTDB): domain Bacteria; phylum Actinomycetota; class Actinomycetes; order Mycobacteriales; family Mycobacteriaceae; genus Mycobacterium. The sequence continues at coordinate 572,807 of CAWBFI010000001.1, forward strand.
TCCCACATCGTACTGAGTTATCGCCATGGGCGCGATTTCGCGCGGGGTGCGGTTCAGCCGCCCGAGTGCATGACGTCCGCTCCAGCCGGCACCGTGCAGTCTTCCGGGTCGCTCAGCCAGCCTTCGGGCAGGGCGACGCGGGCGGGTGAGCCCTGTCGGCCCCGCGGGCCGCTCGCGGCTTCCGGGAATGGGACGGCGCCGTCCAGCCGGTCGAGCAGGAAGTCGAGTTCATCGAGCGTCTTGACCAACGCCAGCGCTCGTCGCAACTCGGATCCGGCGGGGAAGCCGTGCAGGTACCAGGCGATGTGCTTGCGGATGTCGCGCATGCCCTTGTCTTCGCCGAAGTGCGCGGCCAGCAGCTGCACGTGCCGGCGGACGATGTCGGTGACCTCGCCAAGCGTCGGCGGCACGGGCGGCGGGCGGCCGGTGAACGCGGCCGACAGTTCGGCGAACAGCCAGGGTCGGCCCAGGCATCCACGGCCGATTACGACGCCGTCGCATCCGGTGGTCGCCATCATGGCTAGCGCATCGCTGGCATCGTAGATGTCGCCGTTGCCGAGCACCGGAATCGTCCGCACCTGCTGCTTGAGGCGCGCGATCTGCTCCCAGTCGGCGGTGCCCGAATAGCGTTGCGCCGCCGTGCGCGCATGCAGGGCGACCGCGGCGGCGCCCTCGGCCTCGGCGATGCGCCCGGCGTCCAGGTGGGTGTGGTGGTCGTCGTCGATGCCGATGCGGAATTTGACGGTAACCGGGATGTCGGTGTCGTCGGCTGCGCGCACAGCGGCGGCGACGATCTGGCCGAACAGCCGCCGCTTGAAGGGCAGCGCCGCGCCGCCCCCGCGCTTGGTGACCTTGGGCACCGGGCAGCCGAAATTCATGTCGATGTGGTCGGCCAGGCCTTCGTCGGCGATCATCCGCGCGGCGGCGTAGGTCGTCGCCGGGTCGACGGAGTAGAGCTGCAGCGAGCGCGGCGACTCGTCGGGAGCGAACGTCGTCATGTGCATCGTCACCGGATGCCGCTCGACGAGAGCGCGCGCGGTGACCATCTCGCAGACGTAAAGCCCGCTGACGGTGCCGACCTTCGATTCCTCCAGTTCGCGGCACAGCGTGCGGAACGCGACGTTGGTCACACCAGCCATCGGGGCCAGCACCACGGGGCTGGCGAGCTCAATCGGACCGATACGCAAGGCCCGCCTACCGACGGCTCATTGCCAGCTTGCCTGCGGTTTTATGCAGCTCTTTGGCGGTTACCTTCTTGCCGGTGCGGGCTTCCCGCTCGAGGTAGCGCTGCTTGGACGCTTCGAACTTGTCGCACTCTTCCTCAAGCTCTTCCATGAGGTTGCCGAGGTCCTCCTGCATCCAGGCGGCCTCACCGGTGAAGTCGGTGCGCTCGAGGATGCGCCACTTCTTCAGCACCGGCTTGACGACCTCATCCAGATGGATGCGGATGTCGTACACGCCGCCGACCGCGATGACCACGGCCTTGCGGCGGAACTCGGGGACCAGGAAGCCGGGCATCTTGAAGTGGCGCAGCACCAGGTGCAGTGACTTCATCGCCTGGTCGGGGGCGATGTCGAACGCGGCCTCGCTGACGTCACGATAGAAGATCATGTGCAGGTTCTCGTCGGCCGATATCTTGGCCATCAGCTGGTCCGCGACCGGCTCATTGCAGGCCTTGCCGGTGTTGCGGTGCGAGACCCTGGTCGCCAGCTCCTGGAAGGTGACGTAGATGACTGAGTCGGTGAGGCGCTCGGCGAAGTACTCGCCCTGGTGGTTCTGGCCGGGGCTGAAGCCGCGGTTGACCACCTCGAGACGAAGCAATTCCAACTCCACCGGGTCGACGGCGCGCGTCACCACCAGGTAGTCGCGCAGCGCCATCCCGTGCCGGTTCTCCTCGGCGGTCCAGCGGTTGATCCATTGACCCCAGGCGCCGTCCATGCCGAAGTTCATCGCGATCTCGCGGTGGTACGACGGCAAATTGTCCTCGGTGACGAGGTTCTGCACCATCGCCACCTGGGCGACGTCGGAGAGCTTGCTCTGCTCGGGATCCCAGTCCTGGCCGCCCAGCGCGTAGAAGTTCTTGCCGTCCGACCACGGAATGTAGTCGTGCGGGTTCCAGTTCTTGTGCATGCTCAGGTGGCGGTTCAGGTTCTTTTCCACCACCGGCTCAAGCTCGCGCAACAGCTGTAGGTCGGTCAGCTCGGCTGACATTGGGCCTCCAGTTATCTGTGTCTACGGGTTGCAGTCAATATATCTGTACCCCTCGGTAGCATCAAGTTTCCGCCACGCGCGGCATGTCACAGTTTGCGGCGGCCCGGTACGGTCCGCGGCCCCACTGCACGGCCGCTTCTCATGCGGCTAACCGGGGCGGTGCAGGCGTAAACCCTTAGTCGGATTTCCCCTCGTCAGACTGGGATACGTAGGGGGCTGCCGTGATGAACAGCATGTTGACGCAGTAGTCGATGAATTGCCCGCGGGTGGCCCCGAGTTGTCCGCTGAGGTACGCGGTGAACAGGCTCGTCAGGCCGCCGACCAGGCTGGTGGCGATCATTTTCTGCAGCACCGGATCGCCGATCCGGGACAGCTTGCGCTGCAGCAGGTCAATGAAGTTGGGCATCCACTCCGCGCCCGACTGCGTGAGTATCGGCTCCACGGCTGGGGCCAGCAGCAGCACGCGCCCGCGCACCGGGTCGTCGACCATCAGCTCGACGAATTGCTCGACGGCTTCCCGCGGGGTCTTCGCCGACGTGAGGGTATCCATGGCCCGCCTGCATACATCGTCATAGACGGCTCGCACGAATTCGTCGCGGTCGGAGAAGCTCTCGTAGAAGTAGCGTTCGGTGAGCGCGGCCTCGCGACAGACCGCGCGAACGGTCAGCGCGGGTCCGCGCTCGCTGCCGAGCAACTGCACGCCGGCGTTGATCAGATCGTCGCGGCGGAGGGCGAGGCGGCTCTCTAGGGGGACGCCGGTCCAACGGCCCCGTCGTTGACCGGTCTGCACATCGCTCCTAAGCTCAAAGTGACAACGCATGTAGTCAGAGTTGCTGATACCAACAGGAATCTAATTGTGACCAAACATACTTCCGCGCCCTGCCCACTGAACAGCGCCGAAACCGATAGCGATGCGACGACCGCGGCCGAGGGGGCGGCTTCCGCCGGGTCTTTCGGTGGCTCCAACGGTGTGGCCGTCGGCTGTCCGGTGTCGCCGTTGGGCTACGACGCGCCGCCGATCCCGCTCGGCCCCGACTCCTTGACGTGGCGGTACTTCGGGGACTGGCGCGGGATGCTGCAGGGCCCGTGGGCGGGATCGATGCAGAACATGCACCCGCAACTGGGCGCGGCGGTCATCGACCACTCCACGTTCTTCAGGGAGCGCTGGCCGCGCCTGTTGCGCTCGTTGTACCCGATCGGCGGCGTCGTTTTCGATGGCGACCGCGCCCCGGTCACCGGCGCCGAGGTGCGCGACTACCACGTCGATATCAAGGGCGTCGACGAACGGGGCGGCCGTTACCACGCATTGAACCCCGACGTCTTCTACTGGGCACACGCCACCTTCTTTGTCGGCACTATTCATGTGGCCGAGCGGTTTTGCGGCGGGTTGACCGAAGCCCAGAGGCGCCAGCTGTTCGAGGAGCACGTCGCGTGGTATCGCATGTATGGAATGAGCATGCGGCCGGTACCGGCGTCCTGGGAGGAGTTCCAGGCCTACTGGGATCACATGTGCCGCAACGTATTAGAGAATAACTTCGCCGCGCGTGCGGTCCTCGATCTGACCGAGCTGCCCAAACCTCCGTTCGCGCAATGGCTTCCCGACCGGCTGTGGGCGGGGCAACGCAAACTGCTGGCGCCGTTCTTCGTGTGGGTCACGGTCGGTCTCTACGATCCGCCGGTGCGCGCGCTGATGGGCTACGAGTGGTCGCGCCGTGACGAATGGTTGCACCGGCGCTTCGGCGACCTCGTCCGTCTCGTCTTCGCCTTCGTGCCGAGGCGATACCGGAAACACCCGCGGGCGCGCGCCGGCTGGGACCGCGCCGCCGGGCGACTGCGGGCCGACGCGCCGCTGGTGCAGACGCCGGCGCGCAACCTGCCGCCGTTGGACGAGCGCGACAACCCGAAGCATTACTGCCCGCAGGTCTCCTGAGCCGGCCAGGCGCGGCCCGCCCTAGCCGTGTTGGTGGCTATGAACGTCCTCGAGGTCGGACTGGTGCACGTGCTCATGCGTGTGCTCGGTCCCGTCGTCGTGCGTGTGGGAGTGCTCATGCGTGACGTGGTCGTGCTCGTGCGTGGTGTGCGCGTGCGTGTGAGCCGTGCTGCCATGCTGGTGTTCGTGCGCGTGCGGCGCATCATGGGCGTGCTGTTCGGTCATGGTGTCCTCTCCTGGTCCGAAATAGGTTGACCTGCTTGGTTATTCGGCCGTACCGTTCACGATGATTCGGCCACTGCCTTCAGCCCGGCATCGCCGCGGTGATGCCGCGGGACTCCCGGACCGGCATGCTCTGCGTTGCAGACCGCGTCGATGACAAGCTGGCGGACGTGGTCGTTCTCCAGGCTGTAGAAGATGCTGGTTCCATCGCGGCGGGTGCGGACCAGACGCGCCATGCGCAGCTTCGCGAGGTGCTGCGAAACCGATGGCGCCGGCTTGCCCACGTGCTCGGCGAGTTCGTTGACTGACATCTCGCGACGCGTCAGCGACCAGAGCACCTGCACGCGGGTGGCGTCGGCCAGCATCCGGAAAACCTCGACCACCAGGCTGGCCTGGTCGGCGGGGAGGCGGTCTTCGCTATTACCTGCATGCATACGCAAATAGTAGCGAACCGATGGGTCCCCGTGTCAAGGTTGCGCCCGTTCAGCCTGCGAACCAGCCCTGTGGTAGTAACTAGATTGTCTATATTTTTCGGGTCGGATGAGGAAGCAACATGGCGCGCACCGATCGTGATCGTTGGGACTTAGCCACGAGCGTCGGGGCGACGGCGACCATGGTCGCAGCCCAGCGGGCGCTGTCTTCCGACGAGAAATTGATCGATGATCCCTACGCCGCGCCGTTGGTGCGTGCCGTCGGGATTGACGTCTACGTCCGGTTGGTGAACGGTCACATTCCGGTCGGCGGGGATTCCGAGTTCGATCCACACCGAATGGCCCAGGGCATGGCCTGCCGCACCAGGTTCTATGACGACTTCTTCCTCGACGCGACGCAGAGCGGCATTGGCCAGGCGGTCATCCTGGCGGCGGGGCTCGATGCGCGCGCGTACCGGTTGCCGTGGCCGGCGGGCACCGTTGTCTACGAGGTCGACATGCCGGAGGTGATCGAGTTCAAGACCTCGACCCTGGGGGACCTCGGCGCCGAACCGACCGCCGAGCGGCGCACCGTCGCCATCGACCTGCGCGATGACTGGGCCGCGGCGCTGAGGGCAGCCGGATTCGATCCGCAGGCTCCCGCTGCGTGGAGTGCCGAAGGTTTGCTCGTCTACCTTCCAGACGCGGCCCAGGACGCGCTGTTCGACAACATCACCGATTTGAGCGCTCCCGGCAGTCGTCTGGCGTTCGAATTCGTTCCCGACACCGCCGTTTTCGCCGACGAGCGGTGGCGCGCCCATCACGACCGGATGAGCGAACTCGGGTTCGAAATCGACTTCAACGATCTCGTCTATCACGGCCATCGCAGCCACATCATCGACTATCTGAAGCAGCGCGGCTGGCGGACCTCGCCCCAGACCGTCAAGGAGCTACACGCGGCTAACGGCTTCGTCTATCCCGACGACGACGTCGCGGAGGCCTTCGCCGACGTGACCTACACCAGCGCGGTCCTTACCGGCTCAGCAGATCATCCCTGAGTCGGCTGGTGAGCATCTCCTGAAACACGGAGCGAGCGGGTTCGTACAGATCCTGGAAATCAGCCAGCACCGCGTCGCGGTCGAATTCGGGGATCGAACCTATGGGGGTCCAGAAGCTGTCGATGTCCATGAGGAAAAACGGCCCCTGCTCGGCTGGCAGTGTCCGGCGCAGGTGGTAAGTGGCGTCGAGTGCCTGACCCACACCCGGGCCATAGCGCACGATTATCGACCTACCTGGCTGCGCTTCGCGGTAAACCGCAGCACCCTGCCATTCTGTGAGCGTGAGGCCGCCGGGCGCGATTCGGTACGGCCCGAGCAGCGGCTCGGCAATCCAGTTGCTCCACTCGACCCGGCCATCCACGCCCACGGGCACTCGGACCTCGAGGACATAACGCAGGCCGAGACGTTCCACCCCGACGATTTCCGAGACCCGTGACCGAGCGTCTATGACCCGCATCATGAGGTGGACCAGCGCCTCGAAGCTGGTGTATGCGGTGGTCTCGATGACGACCGCCTGGGTCTTCATCGAAGCCGCAAGCGTGTTATCGCGGTTGACGTAACGGACAAAGCGCTCGGCGGTCGGTGTGGGACTTCCACCGGCGCCCATCGCCCACGCCATGTCCTGCGCCTGGCGTTCGATTGGCAGCTGGTCGGCGAGGATGCGTCTGAGCTCTGCGCTCGACGATTCGGTGAGGGAATCCGTTGCTGGGTGACGGATTTCCATGGTTACCAGGGCTACTGGCGCGTTTGGGTAGGCCGCATCGACACTCATCTTGCGAAGCATAGCCAAGGGGTTGGGCGGCCAAACCACGACATGCCACTCGGGGCGCTCGGGCTGGCACCCGCGTCGCCACGTCGCACCGGGATTGACTATCGGCCGTCACTATCGGCCGAGCAACTGTCAAGCGTCCGCCGAGGTCATAGATGCCTTCGGTGCCCCCACTAGGACTCGAACCTAGGACCTGCGGATTAAAAGTCCGTAGCTCTACCAACTGAGCTATAGGGGCCTGCGATCGTTCAGGATACTGCGCTCGAGACGGCGCTCGTTTGAGGATTGGGCCTGCGGTGACCTAAGCTGGCGTGGCTGCCAACGGTTACTACGTTGCGCGTGCCCCGGAGAGATTCGGTTCTGGCCCCCTTCGTCTAGACGGCCTAGGACGCCGCCCTTTCAAGGCGGTAACGCGGGTTCGAATCCCGTAGGGGGTACCCTGCGACGCAGTGATGCGAGGCAGCACAGCGAGGCCCTGTGGCGCAGTTGGTTAGCGCGCCGCCCTGTCACGGCGGAGGTCGCGGGTTCGAGTCCCGTCAGGGTCGCCAACACGGCGAGGCACTTCATGCCTTCCGGCCAGGTAGCTCAGTCGGTATGAGCGTCCGCCTGAAAAGCGGAAGGTCGGCGGTTCGATCCCGCCCCTGGCCACCATAAGAACTTGCTGGTAGCTGGCTTTTTCAACCGGTTGCGTGGGCCGTTCGATTCGCCGCGACCCCGGTTTATCCGCCATTTATCCGCAGTCACGTCAGTCTCCGAGCCCGTCGAGCGCATTCGCCACACGATCCAGGTCCGAATCGTAGAGGTCCGCGTAGGTGTGCGCGGTGACCATGATCGACGCGTGGCCCATCGTCACCTGCAACAGTTTCATGTCGGCGCCGGCCGATCGCGATAAAGAGGCATAGGTGTGTCGGAGGTCGTGCACACGCATCGTGGGACGCCCGAGTTCGACGATCCGGCCACGCCAGCCAACGGCACGTTTCCAGTTTTCGAGTCCGAGCCGCGAGCCCTTCGGCGACACGATCGCCGGTTCCTCAGTCGGACGCCCCTGGATCCGGCGTTTCAGGATCGGCACCAGCCGTTCCGGAATTGGCACGGTGCGGCGGCCGGCGCGGCTCTTTGGCGGTCCCTCAATGAGGCGACCGGATAACTGCGTGATCGATCGGCGCACTCGAATGCGCCGCGCCTGCAGGTCGACATCTTCGACATTGAGTCCGGTCAATTCTCCGAACCGCAATCCGGTGTAGGCGAGTATCAGCACCACGTCGCCTTGCTTTGCGGCTCTTGAGTCTTCGGGCGTGGCCGTATCGCATAGTTCGACTAGCTTCGTGACCTCCACCGCGGTCAGGTAGACATGGCTGGTTTGGCCCATTGCCGGGAACCGAACGTTGGAGGCGGGATTCTTGCCGCGCAGCTTTTTGTCTGTGATGGCGTGGTCCAGGGTCATCCGCAGCACGCTGTGCGTCCAGCGCACCGTGCGGGGCCCTAGGCCTGCGGCGGTCATTTCGTTGACCCATTCCTGCACGTCTTCTCGCAAGATTCGGCCGATTGGCCAGTTGCCGAACTTTGGCTCTATCCGCAGGCGCCAGTTGTCCTCGTAGCCACGACGCACCTTCGGCGACAGATCAGGTCGGGAGGCAAGCCAGCTCTTGTACACCACACGCAACTCGAGCTTGCCGCCGCGTGGGTCGACCGTCTCGCCGTCTTCACGGGCTGACCGCAGTTCGCCGTCGAACAACTTCGCAGCCCGCAGGGTTTTAAATGTCTTGGACCGCTTGGCCCCGTCCGGCAGCAACCATTCAACGTCCCATCGCGTGCCGGAGTTGGCTTCTCGCCTGCGAATCGTCACCGTTTAACACCTCGATGCGGCAAGCCATTCCACCACATCAGCGCGCATCCAGCGCCGATGCCGGGATGACAGTTTGCAGTGATGCGGTCCGGGCGACTGTATTCCTCGCTCTCGTTTCGCCGCCCAGTCATGCAGCGTGGAGACCGGGATGCCCGTCATGCGTGACACCTCACCCGCTGTTAACACCTCGTCCATCGCCATTGTCATGGTTGATGCCCTTCTTGTCCGGTTGCCGAAATCTGTTGGCGGCCTGATGGTGCGGCAGCCAAAAGCACCTCGTAGTATTCGGATTTCGGGGAGATGCGTTGGGCGACAGCACGCATGATGAGCTCGTCCCGAGGCGGTGCGTTGCGGTACCCGGGATCGCCTCGGTGGAGCAGTACACGATCGCCATCGCGGTCGGATGTGCATCCGATCCCCGTCGCATTGGCCGGCAACGGTTTTCGAGTTCGCGCCTTCGGGGACGACACCGAAGCTCGGCTGAGTCGTACCGCATCGATGGCGTCCTTGACAGTCAGCAGTTGTGTGCGCATGGTCGGATTGACCGAAGCAACTGGGTCATGCTTACTGCTAAAGCTGCTCATTGCCCCACTGTACGAAGGCTGAAGAGCTCAGGCGACGGTCAAAGGAAAGTTCTTCGCCACGCATATCGATGTGCGCAGCACGAACCAAAGTTGTTGCAAAGCAGTATTTACCGCTAATTCCCGATCGAGCGTCACTTGGAGAGAAATCCGCTACGCGAGGCCGATCGCGCCCCAAACTGACGCGTCTCTACCGTCGCGTGGCCATGGCCGGAGTCGTCAAGGTCGGAAGACGGTGAGAGAAGCATCCCGGGTTAGGTGGCGCTTCCCTCTGTGTGAAGGATGGCGACTATGGCCAAGCACTACCCGGTCGAGCGGCGTGAGCGCACGGTGAAGATGGTGATCGATCACCTTCAGGAGTATCGGTCGGTGTATGCCGCCTGCCAGTCGATCGGCCCGAAGGTCGGCGTCGGTGCGGAATCGCTGCGGCGATGGGTGTTGCAGGCCCAGGTCGAAGCCGCCCAGCGGCACGGTGTCACAAGGTATTGCGAGTCGGATTGAAAATCCGCAGCCGGCGAGCGACGCGTAACGCCGCCGCCGGCTGTATGTTTCAGCTGTAAGCCCAACCACTGCAGGCCTGAACGGAAGACTCAACGCCGCTTTTCTGGCCTCTCCCACGGTGATCGCCCGTTCCGCCCGTCCGTCTTATGCGAAGGAAATCTCGCAGTGACCACGCTTGACACCCGTCGAAACGGTGCCGCGGTAGCAGCACAAACCGGCGTTGAGCCTCAGCCGATGGACGACCTGGCACCGGCGGCCGGGCCCAGCGGCCATATGCAGGCCAACTCGCGTCGTCGCGGGCGGCCGGCGATTAAGCCGCGGCTTTCGAGGGAAGCAGACCAGACCGACGACGAGCTCCGCACGTTACACCTTGTTCGCAGAAGTCGCCGTGCTGCTGGGGGGTTGACGATCGGGATCGCGACGGTCAGCTTTGTGCTGTCGTTTACGTCCTTGCGTGAGTTGGCGGCGATGGCGGCGTGGCCCGGCTGGCCGTCGTGGCTGTGGCCGTTGATTATCGACGGGACGATCGTCCTGGCGACGCTGGGAATTGTGTCACTGGCGCCGTATCGGGATCAGTTCTGGAACCGGGTTTTCCTGTGGGGTGTCCTTAGCTCCGCGGCTTTGGTGAGTGTTGGCGGTAATGCTTTGCATGCGTGGCTGTCCACCGGGCACATGGTGTTATGGATGAGGTGGGGGTCGGCGGGGCTTGCCTGTGTTCCCCCCGGGGCCTTACTCGCGACGACCCATATCGCCGCCATCTTGTGGCGGTTCAATCCCACGTCGCCGCCCGACGCCACCTCGCAGTTGTGCGACCGTGCGCTCGAACTGGCGGTGGACAGGTTGGACAAATGGCGCGCGGCGGCGGCCCAGATGCACGAGGATGGTTATTGCCGGAACGTGTCGACGACAAAGATCGCGCACGCTTTGCGGTATCTGTACGAATGCCGCCCGCCGATGTCGCTTCGTGCCATCGGTGCCCAGCCGGAGATCGAGTTGCACCACGACAATGTGGGCAAAATCCGCGACGCGGCGCCGATTGTGCTCGGTGTGCCCGTCCCTGGCGGGCGGTGAGGACTTCGTCGGAGCAGCATGGGTCGAAATCGGTTGGGCGCGACCGTCGCACAGCGCCAGCAGGCGGCGGTAGCGTTTTGCGCAGTGACCTGCGTGTAGAGGGGATTCGGGCGCGCCATGGGCTTATTCGACGTCTTGGATGACCTGTTCGACGACCTGACGGGGATCTTCGGCGGTGATGACGACGGTGAGGGTGGCGATGAGTTTGATGGGCCGCCCCAGCAGGCGCTGCCAGCGCCGCCGGCCGGGGCGCCGCCGTGGGGGCCGGCTCTGCCAGTGCCGAACGGCCCCAGCGGGTAACAGCAGGGCGTCGATCACGCCGGAACTACGTATCAGCAGGCCAGCGGCGCGCTCACCCAGACCGACGACAAGCTGGCCGGCTTGCTCAAACAAATTTTCGCCGCCAACGACGACACTCGCTCCAAAATCGGCGCCATCATCGGCAGCATCGAGACGGCGCGGCGCGCGCTGACGTCTGACCCGCAAATGGCCAATGACCCGCATGCGATGGCGCTGTTTAATGAGTTCTTGGACGGTCAGCTCGCCCAAATTCAACAACTGCTCGACAGCTCCAAAGTGGACAGTAAGAAGCAGGCTGAGCTGCTTGCCGCGCTCGGTGATGAGTACCGCGACAGCGCCGGCGGAGGCCATTCGAAGGACCAGGGCAACGCAGGCATCGCCGGGGTTGGTGATGGGGGCGGTGCTGACGCCAGCGGTGATGGCGGCGGCAGTGGCGGTGGTGACGGCGGGGCGGGCGGAACCACTACAGGTGCCGGTCCGGGCGGGCTGACTGATCCGCTGGCCGGGCTGAGCGGGCTTGGCGGGGCGGGCCTGGGCGATCCGCTGTCGATGTTGGGCCCGGCGATGGCGGGGCTGGGGTCGATTCCTGGCGCGCTGGGCGGCGCTGCAGGATCCTTGCCGATGGACGCGCTGGGCGCGATGGGCCCGTTGGCGAGTGGTTTGGCCGACCAGGGCGGGGGGGACGGATTTAAAGACAGCGACGGTCACGACCACGGCAAGTCCGACGATTTCGAAGACGGGTCGCACGGCAAGGGTGACGGCGATGGCGGCAAGAACAGCGCCGCGTCAGCCGGCAAGGACGGCACCGGCGATAAGAACGCGCCGACGCAGCCGACTCAACCGCAGCCGAGCACACAGCCGGCCCCGCCGGCTGCTGTGCCGGCCAGCGTAGGCGGTGACCCGAGCCGGGTGGTACAGATGCCCGATGGTTCTGCGGTGACGGCGACGACGGCCCAACACGCCGCCGCGGTGCGGGCGGTGCTCAACGGGGCGACGGTCAGCGATGGGTGGAAGCAGGCCCACGTGGAGTTGCCGCCCCCGGGAACACCGGTGACCGCACCTGCCGATCCGAGCCATTTGGTGCCCGGTCCGCCTTGGCCGACCGCTTGGATCGCGGCGTGGGCGTGCAGGGCCATCTCGGCCTCGTGGTGGGCGGGTTTGAGGTCGAAGACAACTTCTTTCACCGTCCCCGTGAACGGGTAGGGGGCTTTGTCTTCGTAGTCGCGGTCGACGACGAGGCCGTTGTCGCGGCCGATGTCCATCCCCGCGTAGGACGAGAAGGCGATGGGCACGGTGCGGGGCATGTCGCCTTCGCCGATCAGTTCATCGCCAGCAATGAGGACAAGCGCGTGCTCTTCACTCATGACACTCTCTATCTCGTAGGTGGCCGCCCCCCAAGGGTGAAAGGGCCCGTTTAACGATGCTCGTCCGGCTCCGGACCGCCAAGCAAGGAGGCGAAGGTCCCCGGTTACAAAAGACGAACGCCTCGCGACACCCGGAATCGACGCCGCCGGTCAGCGTGAACAAACTTGCCTGTCTACGGCAGCCGGGACACCATGCGGAATAGTCAAGACACCTCCGCGAGGGGGACAGCCTGATCGTCTGGCGACGCGACCGCCTGGGCCGCAACATGCGCAGCATCATCAACACCATGCACGAGTTGACCGAGCGCGGGGTGACGGTGCGGTCGCTGCACGACGGTGTGGACACCTCCACCAGCACCGGACGGATGGTGGCCGGAATCCTGATGTCCATGGCGGAGTACGAGCGCGAGCTGGTCCGGGAGCGAACCGCCCTCAAGCTGGAGCACGCCCGCAAGGCTGGTACGAAATTCGGTCGGCCTGCCAAGCTGAATGCCGACCAGGCTGCGCTTGCCCGCCGGATGAAGGCGAACGGGGAGACCGCCGCGACCATCTGCCGGACACTCGGAATAGGCCGAACGACGCTGTACCCGGTACTTGGCCGACAACGAGTAGGACCGACAGATTTCGCCAGGGTCGGCTGTCTACGATAATCCAGTGGGCTGGGCTAGCAAAAGGAGCATGTGAGATGAAGAAGCTGGCAGCAGCACTATTGACAGCCAGGGCGATGGCGGTCGCGCCGGTGGCCATCGCACCGGGAGCGCACGCCGACATCTGCGCCGGCGCAGACGGACGACGCCATCATGTCGACGTGGGTGGCTGCAGCCACATAGCCGGTGACGTTGCGGGCGGCGCGCTCATAGCGGCGGCCACCGACCCGTACCGGCCGGGCGACCAGCCGTGCTACACGGTAGAAGGGTTCCCGTACTACACGCCCGACGGCGACCCTTGCTGATGGTGCAAACGCATTCAGCACCACTGAAGGGCAGGCCGTCCCAAACTTGCTGCCATGAGCAATTGTCAATGCCTGTCGATCAAGAGCTTTATGCCGCCTCCTCGGTAGCGGTGGTGTCGTCGGGCCGTTCGACGAGTTTGCCGTTCTCGAACTTCGCGCCGGCGCGGACGAGCCCCACGAGATGGGGCGCGTTGACCGCCCGCCAGCGTGACTGGGCGGCCTCGATCAGCTTGTAGGCCATGGCGATTCCGGCGGCGCGGGAGCCGGGGCCCTTGGTGATCTTGCTCCGGTTCCGCACGGTGACGAAAGTAGATTCGATCGGATTTGTAGTTCTCAGATGGATCCAGTGCTCGGCCGGAAAGTCGTAGAACGCCAGCAGCTGCTCGACGTCGTCGGTGATCTTGGCGACTGCCTTCGGAAACTTCACACCATAGGTCGACTCGAACTCCTTGACCGCGTCGCGGGCGTGGGCCTTGTCCTCGGCGTTCCAGATCTCTGCGAGCGCCTTCTTCGCCCCCGGGTGCGCCGACTTCGGCAGCGCGGCAAGAACATTCGATATCTTGTGGACCAGCAACGCTGCTCGCGGGTCTCCGGGAACACCTCGCGCAGTGCGCTCCAGACCCCGAGCGCCCCGTCCCCGGCGGCGAGCACCGGGGCGCGCATGCCGCGGCGGCGGCAATCACGCAGCAGATCGGCCCACGACTCGGCGGCCTCGCGGTAACCGTCGGTGAGCGCTACCAGCTCCTTGCGGCCGTCGGCGCGCACCCCGATCATCATCAGCAGGCACAGCTTGGCCTCGTCGAGGCGCACGTTGACATGGATGCCGTCAGCCCACAGGTACACGAAGTCCACACCCGACAAGTCCCGCTCGGCGAACGCCTGCTGCTCGGCCTTCCAGGTCTCGGTGAGCTTGGTGACCGTCGAGGCGGACAACCCTTTGGCGCTGCCGAGGAACTGCCCGAGGGCGGGCACGAAATCTCCCGACGAGAGCCCGTACAAGTATAGCAGCGGAAGCACGTCGCCGATCTTCGGGGTCTTGCGCGCCCACGGCGGCAAGATCGACGACGAGAACCGCTGCCGCTCACCGGTATCCGGGTCGACACGCTTGTCGTTGACCCGCGGTGCCGTGACGTCCACCACGCCGGCGCTCGTGGTCACGGTCCGCGACTCGTGGCAGCCGTTGCGCACCACCAGCCGATGACCCTTCTCGTCACGAACGTCAACGAAATGGGCGATGTAAGCGTCGACCTCCGCGCGCAGGGCCTCGGCCAGCATCCGCCGCGCATCCGCTCGGACGATCTCGTCGATCACCGACGACGCAGCCGACCGCGCCGCCCCGAACCATCACGGTCAGCAGAATCAGAAACTACACGAATCGTCCGTTCCACTTACACCACTCCTCGACCGCCACCGAAGTTCCACGGAACATCTCCGCCAGTTCACCCAGGATTTGATAGCTTCGTGATCTGGGTACTTGCGAGTCTCCGATGAGAGGAGTGCGCAAGATGGCCGACAATCCTCAGCGGGGTGTCGATCCGACGTCTCCTGCCCGCCTTGAATCATTGCTCGACCAGCGCGAACGCCCGGGTGTGCTCGACGAGCGCATCGATATCGCTGATTGGGCTGGGGGAATATCGCAGGAAGAAAAGGCGCAGGTGCCAACAGTTCGGATCGGTCGGCGCTGGGTCAGTTCCTTGTGGCTGGTGCCGCTCGTAGTGGCCGGACTCATCATCGCGATCGCGCTGGCACAGCAATTACGCCAGTACGGCTGGATGCAGAGCTTCATTGCGACCTACCCGGGAACATCGACGAGTTACGCGCCGGCGGTCGACTCGGGATTCCCGGGATGGTTGCGCTGGCAACACCTCTTCAACATCGTCTTCATGATGTTCTTGATGCGGGCGGGGTTGCAGATCTTTGCCGATCACCCACGCTTGTATCTCAACTCGGGCAGCCGGCCGGGAACCGAATGGTTGCGGATGCGCGATCCGGTTCCCGCGGACCGCATGAACGAAGACGACGCGGCCCATAGGTGGACGGCGAAGGACGATTCTGTTGCCCTTCCGAAGTGGTTGGGGATACCTGGGCTTCGGCACTCTATAGGCCTGGCCCGGTGGTGGCACTTCAGTTTCGACTCCTTATGGCTGGTCAACGGACTTGTTTTCTACGTGCTGCTCTTCGCCACCGGACAGTGGCGCAGGATCGTCCCGCGATCATGGGATGTCTTCCCGAATGCGCTGTCCACGGCGGTGCAGTACGCATCGCTTGATTTCCCGGCGAACGAAGGCTTCACGAACTACAACGGTTTGCAGATCATCGCGTATTTCAGCACCGTGCTCGTCGCTGCGCCACTGGCATTCATCACCGGCCTTCTGCAGGCGCCGTCGATCGCGGCACGATTCGGTTTTGGCCGGGGCCTACTGAATCGGCAGGTCGCGCGGAGTATCCACTTCGCGATCCTTTTGTGGATGGTCTTTTTCATTGCCGTACATACGGTGATGGTGTTCATTACCGGATTGGTGGGGAACCTGAACCATATCGTATTCGGGACTAATACCCATTCGTATTGGGCGTTGGTGATTTACGTTGTGGCAATGGTCATCATCGTGGCACTGTGGTTGCTCGCCTCCCCGATCACGATCCGATACCCCCGCGTGATTCAAAGGAGTGGTCGCTGGCTCGTGGGTTGGATCAAGGCGTTGATGGAATGGCCGCATCCGAATGCCACGTATTCCGAAAAAGACATCTCGCCGTTCTTCTGGGCTAACGGCACGCTGCCCGATTCCGACCGCTACCGCCATTTGCAAGCCGCCAATTGGTCGGAGTACTCGCTTCGAATCGAAGGACTCGTCAAGAACCCGATCAATATCTCTTACGATGACTTGCGTGCGCTGCCCAAACATGAACAGATCACCCAGCATTACTGCATTCAGGGCTGGTCAGGCGTGGCCAAATGGGGAGGGGTCCGCATGTCTGACATCCTCGACATCGTGGGCCCCCTGCCTTCTGCTCGCTGGGTGGTGTTCTACTCATTGGGCGAAGGGGCCGGATCGCCAGAAGAAGGCAGGTACTACGACTGTCACAAGATCGAGCACATGCGTGAGCCGACGTCTTTGCTGGCTTATGAGATGAACGGCCGCCCGCTCAACGAAACCCACGGTGCGCCGCTACGCCTGCGAAATGAGCACGAGCTCGGCTTCAAGCAGGTCAAATGGATCGAGGCGATCGAGTTCGTGGCGAGCTTCGCCCACCTCGGGGCCGGCCAAGGCGGGTACAACGAAGATCACGAGTTCTACGGCTACCGCATGCCTATCTGATCCGACCAGGCGCAGCGATCCCGCTCGCCGAACCCCACGAGGTGGTCGCCTGAGATGCGTTGCGCGTACCCTGCCCATAAATCTAGCTGATGCCTGCGGTCGGGTCCCGCAATGATCCTGCCGCCTGGCCGGTGACTTCGGCTACACCGAGTTCGACGTCTGGCATGAATTGCGTTCCTATGACTGGCAGGTGCCGGCCTACACGATGCCCGCGAACGCCGAAGACGTCTCGGTGCTGCGCATCGTGGTTCCGGGCCCCGAACCACTTGGGCGGGGAACCATCCGAAATCCGCTGGCTACGTCGCTTCAGGACGGAGCGCCACCGATCCCAGCTGAACCAACAATGTGCCTAACGCTCTCGCCAACGGACAAACGCGACCTGCACGCCGCCGACGGTGACGATCAACCAGGCCGTGAGTGCTATCCAGAAGAACACCAGCGAAACCGTTCTCAACGACGGCGAGCCGGTCTCCAGCGCCATCGCGTGCGTCGCGGCCGAGTACATCCCCAGCGGGAACACCATCGCCCACCAGACGCCGGCGAATCGCAAAGTTCCCGCGCGGCGGTTGATCCGCCGGAGTCCGGCGTAGACCAGCGGCGGAATCCACAGGGTCGCCAGCACCCAGGTCATCACGGTGACCGTCCGCACACCGTGGACCAGCCAGTCGGACGCGGCGACGGACCGTGCGGCCCGGTGGATGTGGTCACCGGCGAGCGTAGCGATGGCGAGGCCGCCCATCAGGATCCAGCTGTCCGGTGCCCACCCGTCGGGCTCCGGCGCTGTCGCCGCCCGCCGCAGGATCAACCAGGTCATCAGGCAGTAGACAACCATCGCCAGCATCCACATCGCCCCCGAGAACACGAGAAGGACGACGTGGCCACCGTGCAGGGCCAGAACTGCCGCAACGATCGCCAGGCCCGATGTCGCCACGCTCGCCAGCTCCCACGCGCCATGGGCGCGATCGTGCAGCCCGACCCATCGGTGGGGCCACATGCCGCGCGCGGCGATCGGCACCAGCAGCAGCCACGCCGCCAGGGCGACCACCCCAAGTGCCCACGTCATGATCGGATGCGCGTGTAGGCGCGCTGCCAGCACCGCGCAGGCGGCGACGAAGGTGAACAGTCGCAGGGCGACATCGGGATCTCTCACATCGTCGAACGGGAATGTATGCCGGACAAGGGTTTTGAGCAAAGCCCAGGCGACAAGCAGCGTGAGGGCTAGCGCGGCGGACACGGCCAGGGTGTCGCTGATCAGCGAGTAGCCGTGAGCGTCCGCGGCGATCGACACGACGCCGGTGGCCATCACCGCCGCGAACACGTCCGGCGGCGGCTCGATGTCGATCAGCGGGGCTTGCCGCATCCGCTCATCATGACGGGCGCCGCGGGTGAGTTGGGCGTGTTAAGGCGCGCTCAGCGCGCATTTGGAGGGTGGCGTCGGGTGACGTTGCGTCATATCGCGGATGCGCCGCGCGGAGCAGCTCAGGGCCGCGCCGTGCCCATTTCGGCGAGCAGTTCCGGCCACATGAGGCGCGATGCCGCCTCGATCAGGGCGAGGTGAGAGAACGCCTGCGGGAAGTTTCCGAGGTGGCGAACGGTGTCGACGTCGAACTCCTCGGCGTAGAGACCCAATGGTGAGGCGATTCGCATGAGACGTTCCATGAGATCGCGTGCCGCTTGCAGCTCGCCGATGACGGCGAGCGCGGAAACGAGCCAGAACGAGCAAATGAGGAAGGTTCCTTCCTTGCCGGAGAATCCGTCATCGGTCTCGTCGGTGCGGTAGCGCAGCACGAATCCGTTCTCCGTCAGGTCGCTCGCGATGGCGTCGACGGTCGCGCGGAGACGGTCGTCTTCTGGCGGAAGGAAGCCGAAGAGGGCGGCGAGCAACACGGAAGCATCGAGCGCGTCCGTCTTGTAGTGCTGGCGCAGTACACCCTGATCGGTGACGCCGTTGGCGAGGATGTCGTCGCGGATCTCCTGGGCAGTCGCCCGCCATTGCTCGGTGCGCTGCGCGTCGCCGCGAATCTCGGCGAGGCTGGCGGCGCGGTCGAGGGCGACCCAGCACATGAGCTTCGATGAGATGTAGTGCTGCGGTGCGCCGCGAGCTTCCCAGATGCCCTGGTCGGGCTCGCGCCAGACCTTTGTCGCACATTGCGCTTGCGATTCGACGATCGGCCAGAGGCGGCGGGGTAGGCGCTTCGAGTGGCGGGTGTGGATGAGGATCGAGTCGAGCACGGCTCCGAACACGTCGTTCTGGCGCTGGGCGTACGCGCCGTTGCCGATTCGTACCGGGCGCGCGCCGGCGTAGCCGGAGAGATCGTCGCGGGTCGATTCAGTCAGATCGCGGCGTCCGTCGATGCCGTACATGATCTGGAGCGATCCGTCTTGGGTGGTTTCGACGTCCGCTACGAACTGCATGAACTCGTCGGCTTCCCAGTCGAGGGTCAAGAAGTGCAGCGCTTGGAGGGTGAAGGTCGTGTCGCGCATCCACGTGTAGCGGTAGTCCCAGTTTCGTTCCCCACCGGGCGTTTCGGGCAGCGACGTCGTGAGCGCGGCAACGGTGGCCCCGGTCGGCATGTAGGTGAGACCTTTGATGGTGAGAGCCGAGCGTTGGATGGGCTCGCGCCAACGGTGATCAGGGATGCGTGCGCGCCCGAGCCATGAGCGCCAGAACCGGACCGTGCGCTCGATCCTCGTATTGGCGTCGTCAATGTCGGCGGGAGCAGCGAGGTCCTGGGCCCAGGACAGCGCGCAGTAGGCCTTGTCGCCGGGTTCGAGCATGTGTCGCGCGCGTACACGGTTGCCCTCGATGCCGAGCGATAGATCGGATTGGAGGCGCAGTGTCAGGCCGTTGGCGGAGGCGTCCGCGGCTCGGTGGCCACCGTCGACGAGTGCCCATTCCGCGGGTGTGCGGCCGTAGTCGAAGGCCGGCTCGCAGACCAGTTCGATTTCCACGCGCCCGTCGATGCATTCGGCGGTTCTGACGAGCGTGTGTTCCGCATCGTCGTCGGCGGGAGGCCGGGTGTGCGGTGTGACGACGTCATCGCGGTCGCCGGGTCCCATCGTGAGGGCGTCGCGCACGACGACCCAACCGGTGGGCGTCTTCCATGTGGTGACGAGCACGTTGGTGCCCGGTTCGTAGCCGCGTGCTGTGGGGTGGCTGATGTTGAAGGGGCCGAATCGGAAGGACCCGGCTTCGCGGTCGAGGATGCTGCCGAAGACGCTCTGGGAGTCGAAGGCGGGCACGCAGAGCCAATCGACCGCCCCGTCGGGCGCGATCAGTGCTCCGGTGTGGCAGTTCGAGATGAAACCGTAGTCGGCGATCGGTGGGAATGGTGAGGGCGCGGCCGCGCTCTGCGGCTGGCGAGACGGTGCGGTCATCGGGGGAACCAGGGGTCACGCCAGCCGCCGTAGCCGGCCACCAGCGCCGACGCGGCGTCGGGGCCCCAGGACCCGGGCGTGTAGGCGTGTACAGGCGGCGGGGCGTCGAGCAAGGGATGCATGATGCGCCACGCCTCTTCCAGAGTGTCCTGTCGCTTGAATCGGACGGTCTGGCCGACCATGGCCGCGTGAAGTAAGACCTCGTAGGGGGTTGCGCCTTCGCCGCCTTCATCTGCGAACTCCATGTCCAGATGGATCGGCCTGGCGACGCGCGAATCGGCTCGCCGTGCCTCGAGCTGGAATTGAATACCAGGGGAGGGGTCGAGCTTGATAACCAGCTGGTCTGGTTGCGATGCAGCGTCGCGCAGGCCGAATCCGAGTCGCGGCGGCTTCTTGAATACGAGGCGGACCTCGGTCTGGGTCACCGGGAGCCGCTTGCCCGTGCGGATGAAGAACGGCACCCCCGACCAGCGCCAGTTCTCAATGTCGAGCCGCAGAGCCGCATAGGTCTCGGTCGTCGAATCGGCCGCGACGCCGTCGATCGACCGGTAGCCGTCGTACTGTCCGCGCACGTAGTGCGCCGGGTCTGCTGTGACGACCGCCTTGAACACCGCGGTCTGAGCATCCTTGAGAGTCTGGGGGTCTCCGCCGGCGGGCGCCTCCATGGCCGTGAACGCGACCACCTCCATGAGGTGGTTCACGACCACATCGCGGAGGGCACCGACCGGATCGTAGAAGTGGCCGCGGTCCTCGACACCGAAGTCCTCCGCCATCGTGATCTGTACGCTCTCGACGTAGTTTCGGTTCCACACCGGTTCGAGCATGGTGTTGCCGAACCGCAGATAGAGGGCCTCTTCGAGTCCCATCTTGCCGAGGTAATGGTCGATGCGCAGGAGCTGCGACTCGTCGATGTGTTGGTGCATTTCTGCAGCCAGCGCCTTTGCGGACGCGAGATCGTGGCCGAAGGGCTTCTCGACCACCACACGAGCATGTTGGGTGAGACCAGCTCCCGAGAGGCCCTTGACAACGGTCGCGAACAGGAAGGGCGGGATCTCCAGGTAGAACACCGGGTGCTGTGAACCCTTGATTGCCGCGCCGACGCGACCGTAGGTAGCGTCGTCGCCGAAGTCGCCCGCGACATAGTCGAAGCGGCCTGCAAGGCGCGCGAACGTGTCTTCGTCGAGCTGCTCGCCAGCCCCGATGATTGACGTCCGTGCCCGCTCGACAAGCTGGTCGACGCTCCAGTCATCAACGGCGACGCCGACGATCGGGCAGTCGAGCAGCTTGCGTTGTTCGAGTCGGTACAGGGAGCGGAATGTCATGACCTTCGCGAGGTCCCCCGTGATTCCGAAGATCACGAAGACGTCGCAACTCGACTGCTTACTCATTGCTCTCCGCTTCGGGTTGGACGCGCCGAACGCTGCTGAGCAGGAATCATTTCATGCGCTCGAGCAAGTGCTCGCCGACGCGTATGGCGTTTGCGATCGTGGTCAGGGCCGGGTTAACAGCCCCGATGCTGGGGAAGAAGCTCGTGTCGACGACATAGAGATTGTCGAGTTCGTGGGCCTTGCAATTCCCGTCGAGTACTGAGGATGCCGGGTCGGTGCCGAATCGGCACGTGCCGGCCTGGTGCGCGCAGCCCGCGATCGGGATGTTCATATCCATATAGAAGTTCTTGGAGAGCACGTGGTGCTCCGCGAGGCCGACGTGGTTGAGGAGCTTCTTCAGTTCCTGATACAGGCGGTCGGCTTCGTCGTCGTTGGTCGACGTGTACGCCAAGTGAGTGTTGCCGTCGCCGTCGAGGGTGACGCGGTTGTCGGGGAGCGGCAGGTCTTCGGTGGTGAGCCAGAAGTCCACTGCGTGCTTGGCGGTGTCGGCGAGCGTCCAGTGTGGCGCGAACCGGGTGAGGTTCGGCTCTTCGCCCTTCATCGCAGCCGCATTCGACTTGCCGATCATCTGGATGTTCCCGGCGGGCCACGGATAGTCCTTCCAGGGGAGGTAGAAGTCGTTGATGCCGAGCGTCTTCTGAAAGACGGTCTCGTTGAGGTCACGGGAGAGCGCGACGACCGCCTTGCAGTTGTGAAACATGTAGTTGCGGCCGACTTGATCGGAGCCGTTGGCGAGTCCATTGGGGTGGCGATCATTCGCCGACCGGAGCAGGAGCTTGGCGCTGTTGGCAGCACCGGCGGAGACCACCACGAGGTCCGCCTCGTATCGCTCCATGTTGCCCCCGCGTGAGACGACGACTCCCGTGACAGCGCCTCCGATCGTGTCGGTGTCGAGACTCGTCACTTGAGCGTCCACGAGCAGGGTGACGTTGGGCAGGTCGAGAATGGGTCGGACCGCGATCACTTCGGCGTCGGACTTGGCGTGGACGAGGCACGGGTAACCGTCGCACCAGGTGCACCGGATGCAGGTGCTGCGCGCACGGTCGCTCTCGTCGAGCATCACCCCGCACGGTGCATGGAACGGGTGGTAGCCGCCGCGTTGCAGGTCGGCGAAGAGCTGCTGGATGCGAGGCTCGTGCGACAGCGCGGGCCACGGGTACTGCTGGCTCCAGGGGCCTTCGGTCGGGTCTTCACCGTGGTTCCCGTGCACCCGGTAGAGCCACTCGGCCTTCGTGTAGTAGGGCTCGAAATCCCGGTACGACAACGGCCACGCCGGTGACAGTCCATCGACGTGCGGCAGCTCGTCGAAGTCCTCGGGTCGAAGTCGATAGAGCGCGGCTCCGTAGAGCTTGGTCGCACCACCGACGAAGTAGTGCACCTGCGGTTGGAACGCGGTGCCGTCGGCGTCGTACCACGGGCACTGTCACGTTGTTTAAAAATGTTGTGGTGCAGTTGGTTTTGGGGCTGTGGCGATGGAACAGTTTTTAGTCGTTCACATGTCAGGCGGCAGTGTCGAGCGCGGTGACCTGACGCCAGACCGCGAAGCGGTCGGCCATCTCGGTTCGCCATTGGGTCGCGCTGAGCAGATGCCGTCGCGGCCGAAAGTGTGCGGAGATGCCGCTGAAGGCGGACAGGAATCGTTGGGCATGCCGCAACGATTTGAAGCGTTTCATCGCCCGTTCGCGTTGTCGGGTGGGCTGATGAGAGTTCTCGGCGCGGTTGTTCAGATGCCGCGACCGCCGGTGCTCCACCGACGACATGAGCTCACGGTGGGCGACCTGGTAGCTGCCCAGCTTGTCGGTGACCAGCACGCGCGGCACGTACCGCAGGCCCTTGAGCAGCTTGCGGAAGAATCGCTTGGCCGCCACCGCGTTTCGGCGTGACTGGACGAGGATGTCAAGCACGTTGCCGTGCTGGTCGACCGCGCGCCACAGGTAGCACAGCCTGCCGTTGATCCGGACGAACACCTCGTCGAGGTGCCACTTGTCGCCGGGGCGTGGGCGCCGTCGGCGCAGCTGGTTGGCGTAGGCCTGCCCGAACTTGGCGCACCACCGCCGGATCGTCTCGTAGCTCACCGCGACACCGCGTGCCAGCATCAGCTCCTCGACCTCACGAAAGCTGAGTGCGAACCTGAAGTACAGCCACACGCAGTGGTTGATGATCTCGACCGGGTAGCGGTGGCCCTTATACGACGGCGTTGCGGTGCTCACCCCACCGATCCTCCCAGTTCACCCACACTCACCAACGTGACAGTGCCGATTGGGGTGTTTCGTCGAAACACTCACCGACCCTCAGCAATGGCGACGATTGGACCGTTCCCGTGACCAAAGCGTTCGGCGCGGTGCAAGCCGCGATGACCCCCACCCCCACCGAGGAGATCACCATCCCGGCGATCGCCAGACCGCGTCCGTACTGCTTGCCATTCTTGTTCTTGACCAGGGCGACGATTCCGAAGATCATGCCCAAAACCAAATGAGCGGGCAGCACCTTCACAGCCACAACGCGCTCGGTGCCGGTGTCGAACGCCCGCCAGACCTCGCCCATCCCGCCCCGGCCCATCAATTCTACGAGGCGGTATCGCCCAAATGGCGTCCCTTCCACGTGTTCCTCCCCCGCAAACGTTGATTGGGGTAACCCTAAGCCGAGGTCGTAGTTCTGGCTGGGCCGCAACGAGCTTCGTGCGCCCGGTGAGCCGGGACAGCTTGAACGCCGCCTCGTTGGCTTCGGCGCCGGAGTTGCAGAAGAACACCCGCGCGTCGTCGACGCCCCACCGGTCGACGAGGGCTTCGGCCAGCGCGATGCCGGGCTCGTGGGCATACAGGTTCGAGGTGTGGCCCAGCGTGTTCAGCTGGCGGGTCGCGGCCTCACCGCGGGATGACGGTGGCCCAGGACGTTGACCGCGATGCCGCCCAGCAGGTCGAGGTAGGTTTTGCCGTCGACGTCGGTGACCATCGCGCCCTCGCCCGAGGCCAGCGCGAGCGGCGGGGTGCCATAGCAATTCATCATCACGGCGTCCCACCGCTTCAGCAACGCGTCGGTGTCGGTCACGCGGGCACCACCTTGGTTCCGGCCCCGTCGTTGCTGAGGAGCTCGACCACCACGCAGTGCTCGACCCGGCCGTCGATGATGTGCGCGCCGGGCACCCCACCCTCGACGGCGCGCAGGCAGGCCTCAACCTTGGGCACCATGCCGGATTCCAGCGACGGCAGCAATCCGGCCAGCGTCACCGTGTCGATCTCGCTGACCAGCGAATCTCGGTCCGGCCAGTGCGTGTAGAGCCCCTCGACGTCGGTCAGGATGAGCAGCTTTTCGGCGTGCAGCGCCTGCGCCAGCGCGGCCGCGGCGCTGTCGGCGTTGACGTCATACACCACACCCTCGGCGTCCGGGGCGATGGTGGAGACCACCGGAATGCGCTGGGTGATGAGATCTAACACAGCCGCGGTGTTGACTTCTGGACGTCGCCGACCAGGCCGATGTCGGTGGGCACACCATCGACCATGACGGTGCGCCGCGCCGCGGTGAACAGCTGCGCATCCTCGCCGGTGAGGCCGACCGCGTACGGCCCGTGCGCGTTGATCAGGTTCACCAGTTCCCTGCCGACGTGGCCGAACAGCACCATCCGGGCCACGTCAAGCACTTCGGGGGTGGTGACCCGGAAGCCGCCCTTGAACTCGCTGGGGATGCCGAGCCGTTTGAGCATGGCACTGACCTGCGGTCCGCCGCCGTGCACGACGACCGGCTGGATGCCGCAGTTGCGCAGGAACACCATGTCGGCGGCAAACGCCCGCCGCAGCGCGTCGTCGATCATCGCGTTGCCGCCGTATTTGACCACGACGATCTTCTCGTGCAGGCGCTTGAGCCACGGCAACGCCTCGGCGAGCACGTCGGCCCTGACGTCGCGGGTGATGGGGGCGCTCATGTGCTGTAGGCCGAGTTCAGCTGGACGTAGCCGTGGGACAGGTCAGTCGTGCGCACGGCGGCCCGCTGCGAACCGGCACCCAGATCGATCACGACCTCGATGTCCGGCCCCGTCAAGTCCACATCGCGGGCGCCGGGGGCGCCGACCCCGTCGATGAACACCGGAAAACCGTTGAACGACACTTTGATCCGGTTCGGATCCACGGTGACGGGTGACATGCCGACCGCTGCCGCCACCCGCCCCCAGTTCGGGTCGGAGCCGAACATCGCGGTCTTGACGAGGTTGTCGCGGGCGACGGTGCGGGCGACGGTGAGCGCGTCGGCCTCGGTGCGCGCGCCGGTCACGGTGACGGTGACCCGCTTGGTCACCCCCTCGCCGTCGGCCTGCAGCTGGCCCGCCAGGTCCTCACACACCCGCAGCACCGCATCGTCGAGATCACTTTGGGGCGGAGTGATTCCGCTGGCGCCCGACGCGAGCAGCAACGCGGTGTCGTTGGTGGAGCAGCAGCCGTCGATATCGAGCCGGTCGAAAGTGAGCGCGGCCGCGCGGCGCAGCGCCGCATCGAAGGCTGCGGCGGCGGCGACCGCGTCGGTGGTCAGCACGCACAGCATGGTGGCCAGCGACGGCGCGATCATGCCCACGCCCTTGACCATCCCGCCAACCGTCCAATTGTCTCTGTGGTGCACAGCGACCTGTTTGGGCACGGTGTCGGTGGTCATGATCGCCCGGGCGGCTTCCTCGCCGCCGGTGCGCCCGCCGGCCAGCTCGTCGACGATTGCCCGCACACCGGGCAGCACCTTGTCCATCGGCAACCGGTCACCGATCAGCCCGGTCGAGCAGACCGCGACCTCGATCGCGCCGATCTCGGCGCCCCGGTCCGACAGCGCGGCCGCGACCGCCTCAGCGGTGGCGTGGGCGTCCTGGAAACCGGCCGGGCCGGTGCAGGCGTTCGCGCAGCCCGAGTTGAGGATGACCGCGCGCAGCCGCCCAGCGGTCAGCACCTGCCGCGTCCACAGCACCGGGGCGGCCTTGACCTGGTTGCCGGTGAACACGCCGGCGGCAGCGTAGCCAGGGCCTTCGTTGAACACCAGCGCAAGGTCCAGCGCCCCGGACGCCTTGAGGCCTGCGGCGATCCCGGCGGCCCGGAACCCGGCGGGTGCGGTGACACCCTGGGTGCGCACCAGCCCGGTGTCGGCCGCGAGTTCGGTCACGGCGCCACCCCGACCACGGACAGCCCTTCGGTCTCCGGCCAGCCCAGCGCGAGGTTCATCGACTGCACGGCCGCTCCGGCGGTACCCTTGACGAGGTTGTCGATCGCGCAGACGGCCACCAGCTTTGCGGCGTCCTGGTCGACCGCCACCGCCATCTGCGCGGCGTTGCTGCCGATGACCGCGCCGGTGCGCGGCAGCATGCCCTCGGGGAGCAGGTGCACGAAAGGCTCACCGTTGTAGTGCTTTTCGTAGGCTGCCCGCACCTCCGACAGCGAGGCGGTGCTGTGGGCGATGCAGGTGGCCAGGATGCCGCGGGTCGTCGGGATGAGCACGGGGGTGAACGACACCGACACCTCGCGGTCGGTCACCGCCTGTAGTCCCTGGGCGATCTCGGGGGTGTGGCGGTGCACACCGGCGATGTTGTAGGCCCGCGCCGATCCGATGATCTCCGCGCCGAGCAGCTCCGGCTTGGCCGTGCGGCCGGCGCCTGAGGCGCCACTGACTGCAACGACGGTCACTGAAGGTTCGGCGAGGCCCTCGGCCACCGCGGGCACCAGCGCCAGCAGCGCCGCGGTCGGATAGCACCCCGGGACCGCGATCCGGGTGGCACCGCGCAGGCGGTCGCGGGCGCCGGGCAGCTCGGGCAACCCGTAGGGCCAGCTGCCGGCGTACGGCGAGCCGTAGAACCGCTCCCAGGCGGCGGCGTCGCGCAACCGAAAGTCCCCACCGCAGTCGATGATGACCGTGCCGGGACCGAGCTGCTCAGCCAGCCCAGCCGAATGGCCGGGCGGCAACGCCATGAACACCACGTCGTGACCGGCCAGCACCTTGACGTCGGTGGATTGCAGCACTCGACTACTGAGCGGCAGCAGGTTCGGGTGGTGCTCGGCCAGCGTGTCGCCCGCGCTGTCGGCGGCCATCAGCGCCCCGATGGTCAGTCGCCCGTCGGTGGAGGCCGGATGGCCCAGCAGCACCCGCAGAATCTCCCCACCCGCATAGCCGCTGGCACCGACCACCGCGACCGTCGTGTTAGCGCCCATTGTGTGCTCCCTACATCGTGTGCCCTACCTCCTGTCGAACGTAAGGATGGCCATCGGCCCCGAAATAGGGCCATTCGACCTGAAGGGCCCCGACGTTGGACCCGCGCGTGGCTCGGCTGAGGCTTTGTGGCCGAACAAATACCGGCCGTTCATCCATTGCTCACCCGTGCGTCACGGCCGAGTCGCACAGATAAACGCTGTGGATCACAACGCAACGGCGCCGCTAGATTGGCTCTTGTGACGACTCTTTCCGATGGCGCAGATGTGCGGCGCCGGGCCGGATGGTTGCCGGAGGATCATGAAGAACTGGAGGCTTGGCTTGCCGGCCACCGCGAGCGGGTGGAGGCCGCGGGCGAGCAGGTCGTGCTGCATCCCGTGGTCGCCGAGTTCCAGGAGCTGATCGACTCTGATCCCGTGGTGTACATGTACCTTCACCTAATGATCGCCCAGGTGCCGCGCCGCAAACCGTACCGCAAGTACCACCTGGAGAGTGTTGAGCAGCTGATGCGCCTGATCAACGCCGTGTTGACGATGGCGCCGGAGTTCGGCGACAACGCAGTGATCACGCCGTTGGGAGCGCTTCTGGACTGGACGATGGGCACACCGGCCGGGTTCGCGGCGTTCCGCGACCCACGAATCAACGCGGCGCTCAAGAAAATCCTGACCGTCTGGTGCGGGTTCCTCGACAGTGCCGACTCGCTGTACGTGATCAACGATTCGCCGACCGGCTGGAAGTGCGCGGCGGCCCAACGTGCCGTCGGCATCGAGCAGTTCCAGCACGACCCGTCAGATGAGCACTGGGGCTTTACGTCCTGGAATGACTTCTTCACCCGGCGCTTCAAGGACGGCGAGCGTCCGGTCGCCTCGCCCGACGACGACAAGGTGATGGTCAACGCCTGCGAGTCGACGCCCTACCACCTCGCCACCGGCGTCAAGCGCCGGGATCGCTTTTGGTTGAAGGGCCAACGGTATTCGCTTGAGGACATGCTGGCCAATGACGATTCGGTGGATCAGTTCATCGGCGGAACCGTCTACCAGGCGTATCTGAGTGCGATGGACTATCACCACTGGCACAGTCCGGTGGCCGGGACGATTGTCAGGGCGTTTCTCCGACCGGGCACCTACTTCTCGGAGGCCGTCTCGGAAGATTGGGACGCCGAAGATCCGCCGGTCTCGCAATCCTATATGGCGCATGTCGCGGTGCGGGCGATCATCCTCATCGAAGCCGACGACCCCGTCATCGGCCTGGTGGCCTTCGTGGCGATCGGCATGGGAGACGTCTCCTCCTGCATGATCGACGAGAAGGTGACGCCCGGCTACCACATCGCGAAAGGCGAGGAACTGGGTTACTTCCAGTTCGGCGGCTCGACTCACTGCCTCGTCTTTCGCCCGGGCGCGATCGCCAGCTTCAGCCTCGCCGCCATTCCCCAACCGCACACTCCCGACGCACCCCAGGTGCTTGTCCGGTCGCAGCTCGCCGTAGCCAACACGACGGCGTAAAGCGCGGCGCCGTCGCCGAACTCCGGCACGTGCGGGCCGTCAGTACCACGTTGAGGCGAGAGACGCGCCGCGCGGCTCCGAATACAGCCCGATCGTCATGAGGTTCACCACAACGAACACCCGCAACTCACGGGCCAGGCACCAGCGCAGCAGCTCGGTGTTGCGCATCGGGACCAGAAATCCCGGACCCGGGAATGCCTCGGCTGCACCGATGAGGGCCTGCAGATCGTCATTGGTTTCGGCTACCGAGTGCCCGTAGAAGCCGATCCCGGTCGTGTACCCGGTGATCCGCCCGCCCCGTTCGACCACTCTGGCCCCGCCCTCAGTGAGCGAGTCGAACAACTCGCCGCGGCGGTCGTGGCCGTGCACGCATAAACACAGCGCGTTGCACACCTCGACGTCGGCCGCTGTGGCTGCCCGGACACCGTATCCCGGGATCCGCAAGGCCAGCGGGTCGCCCTGCATTGCAGCGAATGGCTCGCGCACGTCGAAGCCCAGCTCGGCGTACAGGCTCATCGAACGGTAGTGGTAGGTAGCCTGCAACAGACGCACGCCGGGTACCCGCCGCTGCCCGCTCCGCTGCAGCAGCGCGTTCACCAGCGCCTTGCCGATATGACGGTCCTCCATGTCCGGAGCGACCGTGACGTGGCCCACCCCGACGATCATCGAGCGCTCGTCAAGGTAGCTGCTTCCCACGATCTGCCCATCGCACTCGGCGACCACGCTGAAGAAACCAGGATGTGCGATCAACCCCGAAACCAGCGCGGTCGCAACGTCGACCGACGCGAAATCGGGCGGAAATCCGTGCTGGGTAGCGATTGAGGCGAACGCGTCATAGCAGATGCGGCCGCACTCCAGCACATCGGCTGCGATCGCCGGACGTATCGTCACTACCACGACAGCCTCCCGTTTTCGCGAAAGACTGTAGGCACCGGCGCCGCCGGGACTGGCCGGACCCCAAGAATTGGTCCACTGTCATGTCAGGTTCCCTAGCCGCAGCGCCCGCATCGGGGCCATCAGCAGGTCACTTCGCCTGCGCCAATCGGCACCGCCCCCGGAATCCGCCGCAGCGGCGGCTACCTACAAACGGAAGTGACGCTCCAGTATCGTCCGGAAGCTACTGGCGCAGTTCATGATTGCGGGGAGGTAGGCAGGCTCGCCGCGTTCCAGAAGAGCGCCATCGTCGTATCGGTCGCGCCAGGGGTTATCATCGCCTCCACGAATTGCCGGCCTCGCGTCCTAACACTCAGCGCCCTCGAGCTTGGTCAGCTCCCAGTCAAGCGATGCAGTCGCATACCGCATTCGCATTTTGATTTCGTCGATACTGTGCGGCTTGAGGCCCAACCCGTCGACGATCTGCTCGGCCACATGGCGAGGATGATCGGATAAGCCTTCGGCTCCACAACTACAGGTCAATCTGGCATCGGCGCCAAGCCCGGCTGCGCGGTGGTTATCGATGATCTGGCGGATACGTTCGACGAGTGGTTGGCGGATATGTTCGATCGGATCTGGCATGTCAACCCCTTACTGAGGGTGCAAACCAGCCGGATCGGCTGCCAGACCTATTGCCAGGCAGCCGATCCGCTACTGGGCCGCGACGGGTCAGGCTGTTCTATTCGGGTGGATCACCCGTGAGACTCGCTTCTCTGCGGTCCTGAGATCGTGGCGAGTTCCAAACGAGCTAAAGATTTGCGTGATACCGATGACAACCAGCATGATGCCGGCGACAAGTGCGAGCACGACGATCGAATCGAACGGCCACACCAGCATAACAAGGCCGGCGATTACGCTGGTGACGCCGAAGAAGATGTGCCAGCCCCGTCCGGGCAGGTCGCGGTTGCTGATCGCAATCGTCGCTGCGGCCACCCCCTGGAAGATGAACCCGATGCCGATCCAGAGGGCCAGCAACAGAACGGCATACCCTTGGCCGAAGTGGCGGAAGGCCAATACACCCAAGATCAACGACAGTGCGCCGGTGATGAACAACAGCACCCGGTAACCGCCCGACACGTCCAGGCCGAAGGCCAAGATCACCTGGGCGATGCCCGACGCCACCAGGTAAAGACCCAACAGCACCGACGCGGCAAGAATCGATACACCGGGCCACGCCAGCACAAAGACCCCCAGCACCAGGGCCACGATGCCCATTAGCAATTGCGGTACCCACATTTCGCGCAACATTTCGCGCAGTGGGTTTGGAGTTTCGGTAGTTGTCATCGCAGTTACCCTTCATCTCGCAGGTAGCTCAATGCTCGCGGCACCGGGCCCGGCTGCCATAGGGACATAGGGCCATCAAAAAGTGCCAATCGTCACTTTGCGGGTCCCTTTTTTTCGGCCAGAATGCGGACGACACTCACGGTGCGATGCTCATGTCTCCCATGTCGATTGCGGCGCATCAATCGACGACCATCACCAGATCCGTCAACGGGTTCGGCCGCTGGGATGACGAGTTCGGATTATCGGTCGTGATTCGCCACCCATGGGCGGGCACTGTCACGTTGATTGAAAAGTGTAGTGGTGCAGTTGGTTGTGGAGCGGTGGCGGCCGAACACCGTTGGGTCGTTCACATTTCAGGCGGCAGCATCGGCCGCGGTGACCTGACGCCAGACCGCGAAGCGGTCGGCCATCTCGGTTCGCCATTCGGCCGCGCTGAGCAGATGCCGTCGCGGCCGAAAGTGTGCGGAGATGGCGCTGAAGGCGGACAGGAATCGTTGCGCATGCCGCAACGATTTGAAGCGTTTCATCGCCCGTTCGCGTTGTCGGGTGGGCTGATGAGAGTTCTCGGCGCGGTTGTTCAGATACCGCGACCGCCGGTGCTCCACCGACGACATGAGCTCGCGGTGGGCGACCTGGTAGCTGCCCAGCTTGTCGGTGACCAGCACGCGCGGCACGGACCGCAGGCCCTTGAGCAGGTCGGGTGGCCGGAGGGAGTCGCACCCTCCGGCTCCCACAGATCCGTACGTGAACCTCTCGATTCATACGGCTCTTGTCACCTTGATCACCAGACGGCCGGGACGGCGGTTGTCCAGACCCAGTGGGCGAAGAACCGCGGGTACTGGGTAGTGACCCGCTGCCACGCCTGCTGGAACTCGCGGCGTCCCTGGAACCGGCGATATTTCTTGCGGACCCAACGCATCAGGTAGGCGTTGATGCGCGTCAGGAGCGGATACAGCGCCGAGCGGTAGAACGCACCGTAGTACTGCATCCAGCCCCGCACAATGGGATTGACCCACCGTGCGAGTTCGGAGAAGGATTGCGGGGTTCGGCGGTGCAGGCGCCAGGACCGCACCTCCTGCCCGATCTTCTTCAAGGCGTCCTTGCTGATCGCGGGCGCGAACGAGACGAACATGCTCCCGTTCTTGGCCCGCGCACCGCGCGGCCGGAACGTGTAGCCCAGGAACGTAAACGACGTGTGCTCGAAAGCGTGGCGTCGCTTGCCGTCCTGGCAGTACACGATCCGGGTCTTGTCGGGATGCAGCTGCAGCCCGACCTCGGCCATCCTGTCTTGCAGCGCGGCCAGCACCTGGCGGGCCTGGCGCTCGCTGACGCAGTGCACGACCGCGTCATCCACATAGCGCTCGAACCGGATACTCGGGAACTCCCGCGCCATCCACACGTCGAACGCGTAGTGCAGGAACAGGTTTGCCAGCACGGGCGAGACTGGAGACCCTTGCGGGGTGCCCCGGTCGCGCTGCTGCAGGGTACCGTCGGGCAGTTGCACCGGGGCTTGCAGCCACCGACGCACATACAGCACCACCCACGGCAAATCGGTGTCGGCCTGGACCGCCTTGAGCATAAGATCCCAGGAAACGCTGTCGAAGAACTTCTGGATGTCCAAATCAATCACCCAGTCGGTTTTCCAACAGCGTTGCCGACACACGCCCACCGCGTCCAACGCCGAGCGGCCCGGCCGGTAGCCATAGGAATCGTCGTGGAAGATCACCTCGACCCTCTTCGCCAACTCCTCGGCCACCACCGTTTGCGCCACCCGGTCAGCGATGGTGGGTACGCCCAGCATTCTGGTTCCGCCGCCATGCGGCTTGGGTATCTCCACCGCGCGCACCGGAGGCGGAAAGTAACTTCCCGAGGACATCCGATTCCAGACCTTGTACAGGTTATTGTGCAGGTCGGCCTCGAACCCCTCGATCGACACCCCGTCCACGCCCGGCGCACCCTTGTTCGCCTTGACCTTCTCCCAGGCCTCCTGGACCGCCCACTTCGAAATCTCGAACGGCTTGTCCGGCGACTTCAACTCATTCACGCGACTCCTTCCGAACCCCAACGGGTTTCGGTTGATCGAACGAATACAGCCACAGATGACCCGGCCCCTTCGCTCCACCCCCATTACAGGAGCTTCCCCACTACTACGAGCCGGTCCGCCAGCCGAACCCGCAACGGTACTCACACCCATGCAGCGCACGGGCTTCTCCCTCTCGCCCGCTCGCAAACCCGAACGGGCAGTGTCGCATCCGGCCTTCTCCCGTTCCATGCAGAAGCCGCAGACCGGGCTCGCGTCGCCTCCATGCCGGA
Source organism: uncultured Actinomycetota bacterium (assembly GCA_963788075.1). GTDB lineage: Bacteria > Actinomycetota > Actinomycetes > Mycobacteriales > Mycobacteriaceae > Mycobacterium. Next base: position 606,305 of record CAWBFI010000001.1, read on the forward strand.
CACCACCTGGCCCGTCAGCGGGCACCCGCCAGGCTCGTCCCGGGATCCGTAAGACACCCCGGTTTCGATGTCACCTGTTTCTTTTTCGACACGTCAACAGCGAATCGCTTGCGCTCGCCTTCCCGATCCCCACCTGACGCGTCTTGCGCGCCTTTTCCACATCGCTCACCACGGTCACGTCACCGTTCCCGCAGCACGTGGTGGTTTGAAGCCTCCCCCCGCAGGGCGACTCCGAAGGGCCGACAATCCTTCATCTCCTGCACAGCACCGCATCAGCAAGCTCTCCCTACATCGAGCCCCCTTCCACGTTCGGGACGCACCTTACGGAAGAATCGCTTGGCCGCCACCGCGTTTCGGCGTGACTGTAGGAGGACGTCAAGCACGTTGCCGTGCTGGTCGACCGCGCGCCACAGGTAGCACAGCCTGCCGTTGATCCCGACGAACACCTCGTCGAGGTGCCACTTGTCGCCGGGGCGCGGGCGCCGCCGGCGCAGCTGGTTGGCGTAGGCCTGCCCGAACTTGGCGCACCACCGCCGGATCGTCTCGTAGCTCACCGCGACACCGCGTGCCAGCATCAGCTCCTCGACCTCACGAAAGCTGAGCGGGAACCTGAAGTACAGCCACACGCAGTGGTTGATGATCTCGACCGGGTAGCGGTGGCCCTTATACGACGGCGTTGCGGTCACCCCACCGATCCTCCCAGGTCGCCCACGCTCACCAACGTGACAGTGCCATCGCACGGCAGCATCGCCCAGCTGCTCAAAAACCGCGTCGCGGGTCTGCAGCTCAAGTTCGTGCAATGCCGCCCAGATGGCGCGTTCCGCCGCGTTTCGTGCGTGTCGTTTCGCGAACGCCGCTGCTGAACGCCCCCAACCTCGGACCCCCCCAAAACCCGAACGCTGCGGATCACCGCGGGAGCCAACAAGTCGTCCGGCATGTCACGATCGGCCACAGCGCGCAGCCTATATAGAGCCTATACAGACCGCGCTTTGTCAGGCGTGTTCAGCTGCGGCGGTTTGTTTTTGGCAGCGATGATGGCGGCGCGGTGCACGAGGTAAGCGTCTAGGGAGTAGGTGCCGGCGCCGACAAGAACCAGAAACAGGCTGCCGCACAGCTGGGCCAGGTCGACTCGCGCTTCGTGGATGAAGTCCCACCAGCCGTGTTCCCCGCGGAACAGCGGGGCATGTCCCCAGAAGATGGGCAGCTTGGTGATCAGCAGTGCGCCAAGCATGTCGATGATCATCGGCACCGCCGCCAGCCGGGTCAGCAACCCAATCAGGATGAGAAGGCCGCAACCGATTTCGAAGATTCCGTCGAGGGTGCTGAAGAAGCCAGGTGCGGGGATACCGGCCTTGTCGAAGCGACCGGTGCCCAGCGAGGCGACCCTCGTAAACTTCAAGACCCCTTCGCACGCAAACACGAGCCCCACATACAGGCGGATCAACACCACCGCCGCGGGTGCACGCGTGGAGAGCAGCGCGACCAGCCAGGACGCGGGTTTGGCGTGGAGCATGGGTCGGTTTCCTTTCTGCGCTAGACAAATTCATAGTCACGAAGCCGCGCGATCGGTCGCGTTCCTAGGAGTGGGAACTACCCCACAGAATACGCATCAAACACGATTGATGTAATTTGGCTAGCTGTGGGCGCGAGGCCGGGGGTTGCTGACATTTCCCCGGCAGCGTTTTTGCGGCTGGCAGGCGACCCAGTGCGCTGGCGGCTGCTATCTGCGTTAGCACGCAGTGATCGACGGGTGGGCGAGCTAACCGAGCTGATCGGGCAGCCGCAGAACGCGGTGTCCTATCATCTCGGCCAGCTGCGGGCCGGTGGGTTGGTGTCGATGCGGCGCAGCTCGGCCGATGGCCGCGACAGCTACTACCGCATCGAGTTGGCCCGCTGCGCCCAGCTGCTGGCCGCCACCGGCGCGGCGCTGCACCCCGGACTGGCCGCGTTGAATCGCCTTTTATGCGCGCTCAGTGGCTATTCGTTGCCTCATTGAAAATGCGCGCGTGCGGCGTGCCTACCTGAGCGATCAGTGGGGGTCTCGGTAGGCCCAGACGATGGGATTGACGTTGGCCGAGCGCAGGGCTGTGACCGAGATGACCGCGATCCGCTACGTGGTGGCGGATAGGCGAGTCACGAGCAGGATTCTGGACGAGTTGTGCGCCAACACGGGGTGGCACCGTAACCATGCCCGCAAAGCGCTCAAGGCTGCGCTGCAGCCCAAGGTGGTAGCGCCGAGGCGAAGTCCGCGTCCCCCGATCTACGGGCCGGATGTGATTGCTGCACTTACGACGTGCTGGCTGGTACTGGGGATGCCGGCAGGCAAGCGACTGGCGCCGATGTTGAACGAACTAGTGGCAGTGTTACGGCACTTCGGCGAACTGGTCATCGACGAGGACACCGCAGAACTCCTAGTGTCGATGTCGGCGGCCACCATCGATCGTCGCCTGGCAGGTGAACGAGCCAAACGTCAGCTCAAGGGGCGTCGCGCCACCAAGCCCGGATCGCTGCTGAGAAGTCAGATCCCAATACGCACCTGGGCAGACTGGGACGACGCTAAGCCGGGCTTCGTTGAGATCGATCTGGTCTCCCACGACGGCGGAAACACCATCGGCCCGTTCGCATTCACGCTCACGGTCACTGACGTCGCCACTGGTTGGACCGAGAACCGCTCAGTGCCCAGCAAAGAGGCCAAATGCGTCCTGGGCGGCTTGGAAAGCATCGCCAACAAGGTGCCGTTCCCGATCCTCAGGACTCCTGACATAGCTCAGTAATTGGTGTGCGGTCGTTGGTGGGATTTGATGCTGTAGCGCAGCGTGAGGTCGGTGCTGGGGTAGACGGTGTTGGTGTCGTTGAGGGCTTGGCAGAGTTCGTCGATGGCGGCGGTGTGGCGTGGCGCGGAGAGCGGATCGAGCCGGATGTGCAGGGTGTTGGTGGCTGTTTCGGGGATGATGTCGCCGGAGCCGGCCAGCGCGGTGCGGATCAGGGTGTGGGCTTCGTCGTCGGCGCGGGTGTAGCCGGTGGCCGTGACGATCGCACGGGCGAGGGATTGTGCGGTGTTGAATGCCGCGATGCGGATGGCGTGGTAGATCAGCTTGGTTTCGGTGTCGAGGACTTGCTGGCCGGGATTGACCTGCGACAACGGTAGCCGGGCGGGGATCGCCTGGTGCGCGGCGAGCGCCGTTTCGAGTGCGTGCTCGGCGGTGTGGACGTCGGCGTTGATGGTGTTGATCATCTCGTTGGTCAGCACCACCGACGTTCCTGGTTGCGGCGAGTGGGCGGCCAGCAGCGCGGCGTCGCTGGCGGTTTCGGCCAGATGCAGTGCCCGCCGGGCCTTTTCGACGTTGTGGTAGGCGGGCTTCTTGGCCGGGTTGGGCACCATCCGGTCCGCGTCGTCATCGGTGGCGTGGTAGATGTCGTGGGAGTCGAGGTCGAAATGGATGCGGGCGTAGCGGTAGTGGTTCTCCTGCCGCCAGCGTGATCCCATCCGGTAACGGATCTCACCTGGCGTCAGGTCGGGGCGGGTGGTCAGGATGTGCATCTGCCGGGTTCCGGCTGTGTTGAACAAGCTGACCTGCCGCATTCGGAATACCTGGCCGGCGCGCGGGCCGTCGGCGATGTCCAACTCGACCTCGGTGTCGGCCAGCCGCCAGGTGTGGGTTCTGCCGTGCTCGTCGGTGTGGCTGTGGGTGGTGAACTTGTGCTCGTCGATATCAGCGATCTTGCCCTTGCGCCAGGTCAGGGTATCGAACCCGGCCGCGTCCAGGTCGGCGAACAACGCCGGTGACCAGCCGCCGCGGTCGAACCCGACCAGCACGCGGCGGTCGTCGCCGACCACGTCGCGCAGCTCGGGGATCAACCGGCGCAGCTCGGCGGCCAGCGAGGCGGCCGGTTCGGCCATCACCACCAGCAGCGGATCCCCGGCCGCATCGCACACCCAGGTCTCCACCGTGGCTGGGGCGGGGAACTTCAGCCTGGGCACATGGGTTTTGGCGATCTTGCGGGTGCCCTGATAGGCGCGTACATGCCCGTCGACATACAGCACCGCCGCTTGCTCGGGGCTGGCCTGCACATGACGGCGCGCCATCGCCGCGATCCAGTCGCCGGCCTTGCCCGCCTCGGCGAGCAGCCCGATCTTGCGGCGGATCGTCTTGACCTCCGGTGCCCGGTCCAGCCCGAGCACCCGGCCCAGCGCGGGCGGGTCGATCCGGGTGGCGCCCTCCGCGCGGGCCTGGCCCAGCAGGGCGCGGAACACGCCCTCGCACAACATCGTATCCAGCGAGTAGAACCCGCTGCCGAACTCGCCGTAGACGGTGTGCGCGGTGTCGAGCAGCCCGGTTGCCGTCAAGGCGGGCAGCGCCAGGAACAGTCCCGCGAGCGGGGCTCGGGCGCACCCGGTGAACACCGGCGGCGCGTACGGGATCAACCCGAACGCCGCCAACGCCCGCTCGGCGCCGCGATCGACCGGATCCGCCAACACCGGCACTTCCCCGGGCACGGGCCCGGGCGGATCATCGGAAATCGCTGCAGAGCAATCCTTCTCAACCTCGGGCTCACCCTCGGGTTCGGGTTCGGGTTCGGGAGGAGCATCGGACCTCGTTGCCAGGCACACTTCCTCGGCACGGGCGCCGTTGTCGGCGAGTACCAGCGCATTACGGACGCTGCCCTCGGACACACCGGTTTCGGCGGCGATGGCGCGGTACGACGCTCCACCGTCGCGCAGCCGCTGGATGCGGGCGACGGTGTCGGCGATGAGTTTCGACTTGCGTTTGGGCCCTTTGCGTTCCCCGAGCAGTCCGGCCACGCCGGCATCGCTGAGCCAGGTCTCCCAACGCCGCACGGTGGCCGGTTTCACCGCGAACGCCTCGGCGACCTCGAGCTGGGTGGCCGCCTTGATCCGCATCAGCGACACCGCCGCGAACCGGCGCGCCACCGAGTCGTCGACGTCCCAGGCGTAGGCCAAATTGCCATGCACGAACACCCGGCCGCCCTCGCCGTCCTCGACGATCGCCGCGGCCGCCCCGACCGGGCGCGCGTCGCCCGGCACCAGCGGCAGGGGCGGCTGCACGGTCATCACGGCCATCATCCACCACCCCTCAGCGCATCTAAACAACTCTATTTATTATTGAGTATCGCAGCCGCTACCGCACGCCGACACACCGGGAATACGCAGATCAGAGCACGGAATTACCGACCGGGCACGGACTCCATGTCAGGAGTCCTGATCCTGGGGGTGGACTCTGACAACGGAGCTGAGTTCATCAACGTCTATCTGTTCATCTGGTGCAGAAACCGCAAGATCACCTTCACCCGCGCGCGGCCGACCAACAAGAACGACGGCTGCCACGTCGAGCAGAAAAACTGGGCAGTGGTCCGCACAGTTGTCGGCTACCACCGCTACGACACCGCTCCAGAACTGTTGCTGCTCAACGAAATCTGGCAGCTTCAGTCCCAGTTGACCAACTACTTCTACCCACAGCAGAAGCTGATATCCAAGGTCCGTGACGGCGCCAAGGTGACCAAGAAATACGACACCGCGACCACCCCATTCGAGCACCGGCGGCGCGCCGGTGCTCGAAGCGATGCCTTCTTCTTCGACTTCGACGGCATCAAGAACCTGTTCGACACCAGCGGCAAGCGCAATTTCACCGCTCCTCATCTCGCCGAACTCGGCGGCAAATCGCCGTGGACGGGCCAGGATTCGAATACCGAGGCCAATGTCTGCTCGATGGCGATCGAGCTGCCGACGAGCACGCTCGGCGCGACAGGGCCCATCCGGATCTGGGGTCGTTGCAGCCTGCGCGAGAACGGCACACTGAATCATGTGGACCGGGCCGGGCACCCGTCGGTGAGCAGTTTCTTTAATACCGACGACACCAAACTGGAGTACAACGCCAGCGAGCCCCCGAACGACTGGAACCGGTGGCTTGACCAGTTCGTCCACCTAATGGGTCACACCGGCGGCTACACCCGGGAGGAGGCCATCGCCGTCATCGAGAAGGAGGGCACGCTGCCGGACATGCTGACCTTCGACCCGGCCAAACCGGCGCAGTACCCGAACGGCCGGGTGTTCACCGACGATGTCATCGACTACCGGCTGGCGTTCCTCACCAAGGGCGAGTGTCCGCCGTCGGGCCTCTCACCGCATACCGACACACTGACCGAGTTCCCATATCTCGGTCCACCGCATGCGCCCTAACCGAGTTGCGGCGCTCGACCAGACAGCGAAAGGAAACCCGCCGCATGACTGAGTTAACGCAGGCCGAACTGGCCCAGGAGCTGGGCTTCTGGCCTGCCACGGCTAACGGATGGACGTGGGAATGGCAGCGGTGTGGCCGCTACGAGTACCGAAGGTGCCGGACGCACTCTACTAATCCTGGCCACCTAGTCCCGCGAGGCCCGTCTCCGACGACTACCTCGCTGCTGCGGATCGCCGACCGGTATGCGATGGGCAGACTCGGCTAACCCGGACCTCGTGGTCGCGACGACAGGTGAACCCCTATAAATCAGATCGCGCAGTGGTAGGCGAGGAAAGTGACAATGAGACCACCGCACAACGATTCCATCTGGCCCGACGACACCCGTCGCGCCGCCGTCACACTCGCACTTGCTGCGGCCACCAACAGCGACATGCAGTTCCACGACGTAATCGACTCGATCAACGACGCGCTGAACAGCGGACGGCCCGTGCAGTTCGTGATGGAGTTGATCCGGCTGGGGGAGCACTTCGGCAACCCTGACGCCGCCGCGGCTTACCGGCAGATGGCGGCAGAAGCCCAAGCGTACGAAGACGATATGCGTGCGCGGGGAGAATGGCGGGAATTCGGCGCTGAAGGCTGAGCGATAGGCCTGCGGGTCACACCAGCAAGTTCATCAAGCGCGGCAGCAGGGTGCTCTACCGGTGGTCTGACATCTTGGAATGGTTAGAACGCAACACGTTTCAACGCACCGACGATCCGAGACCGCAGCGATGAGTGTCGCCGGTGACAAGCTCGCCCAGGCACTGCGCATCGTCATCCCCAGCAGATCATCAAGCCGCAGATGCGATAGCGATCCCGCATAGCGCGCGAACGGTGTCCGCACCCCGCCAAGGATGAACGCATCAGTCACATCTGTCACCTGTCCGAAGGCACCTGGGCGAATCCCGGTTCTCCGCCGTCAGCAACGGTATTGAACCGGATCCGGGTTGTGAGTCGCTCGCTGATCTCTTGGATCGCGCTCTCGGGTAGCGCGGTGACATCGAAGTTCTCCCTGATGCGTGACGGCGTGACGGATCCCGTGAGAACTGCGGTGCCGCGTTGAATGCCCCAGGCCAGGAGCACCTGCGCGGGGGTCTTACCAACGCGCCGAGCGATCGAGACAATCAGAGCGTCGTCGAGCAGTCGAGGTTCCAGCGCGTGTCCCAGCGAAGCGAACGCCAACAGGATGATTCCGTGCGCCCTGCACAATTCATGGAGTTCCCATTGCGGGTGATACGGGTGCGACTCGACCTCCACGATCGCCGGCTTGATTCGGGCGGTGTCGACGATCTTTCGGGTGCTTTCGGCGTCGATATCGGACAGGCCTATCGCTCGTGAAAGTCCTTTGTCGACAAGGGCCTCCATTGCGGACCACGTTTCCGCTAACGTGACCCCGCTGTCGTAGATAACAGCGCCCTGCGCGTCGCGAGGATCTTGGTCATCGCCGGGCTGGAACGCGAACGGGGTGTGCACCAGGTACGCATCGACGGCGTCTAGCCCCAGTCTGTCCAGGCTGGCCTGCAGCGCGGGCCTGACCCGTTCGGGTCGATGGTTGTTGTTCCACAGCTTTGTGGTCACAAACAGGTCCTCGCGGCGCACCGTCCCGTCGGCAAACAACTCTGTGAGCGCCGCGCCGACCTGCGCTTCGTTGCGGTATCGCTCAGCGGCGTCGAGGTGGCGGAACCCCACCTCGACCGCGGTCTTGACGGCATCTTCGGTCTTTTTGTTATCGGAAAGCGAGGTCCCGAACCCGAGCGCCGGGATCTCACCGCTGCCGTTGTTTAGGACAAACCTGTGCTGACTGAGATTCTCATTCGATGCCATCGCTTACGGCCTCCTTGTTCATCAACTTCTTGGGTTAGCTCGGCCACGGCCTGCGAGTTCATGCGGACGGCCCATCGAAGGCGTCGGCGGCTACTGCCGCGACGCCCAGTTCGCCCGCAACCGCGTCGATCGCTTGCTCAGAATATCCTTGCCAACCAACGCCAGAAGCACCGTGGGGCCAGCGCTGTGTCACGTTCTTGGTGCGTGTGAAGAAGCGGATGCTGTCCTCGCCATATTGGTTCAGATCGCCGAAAGCCGAGTTCTTCCAGCCGCCGTGGCTGTAGTAGCCGACGGGAGTCGGCAGGGGAAAATTAACGCCTACCATGCCTACCTCGACCTCGGCGACGAAGCGCTGCGCCGCATCTCCGCTGCGCGTAAAGACGGTCACCGCGTTGCCCTGATGATGGAGGTTCGGGTAGCTCAGCGCCTCCTCGAAGGTCTCCGCACGAACAATCTGCAGCGTCGGGCCGAAGATCTCGTCCTGATAGCTCTTCATTGATCGTGTGACATGATCGATCAGGGATGGCCACAGAAAGAATCCTTCTTCGTGCCCCGGCAGGCTTCGCCCCCGCCCGTCGATGACCAGCTCGGCGCCTTCGTCGACAGCAAGCTGGATATAGCCCTCGATCTTCCGCTTGTTTTCGGGAGTGACGACCGGACCCATCTGCGCGTCGGGGTCAGTGAAGCCGCCGACCCGCAGCCTGGGAATCTCCTCGAGCAGCCGCTCACGAACCGCCTCGGCCGCTTGTTTGCCAACGGGCACGATCACCGGCATGGCCATGCAGCGCTCGCCGGCAGAGCCAAAGGCCCCGGCGAGGATGTCCACGACAGCCGAGTCGAGATCGGCGTCGGGCAGGATGACGCCGTGGTTCTTCGCTCCGCCCAAGCATTGCACGCGCTTGCCGTTGCCCGCGCCGCGGGTATAGACGAGCCTTGCCACCTCCGTCGAGCCGATAAAGGTCACGGCCTTGATGTCCGGATGATCCCCGATCGCCTCGCCGACATCCCGGCTACCCTGCACGACGTTGACGATGCCCGGCGGAACCCCGGCTTCGTGGGCGAGCTCGACGACCCGGAGGGCCGCGGAGGGTGCGCGCTCCGACGGTTTCAGGATGAACGCGTTGCCGACGGCGATGGCCGGGGTCAGCATCCAGAGCGGAATCATGCCGGGGAAGTTGAAAGGCGGAATTCCGGCAACGACTCCCAGTGGTTCGCGGATGGAATAGACATTCAGGCCGGGGCCGGCGCCCTGCGTGAACTCGCCCTTCTGCAAATGCGGGACGCCGCACATAAACTCCACCACGTCCAGACCGCGCTGCAGCTCGCCGTTGGAGTCGCTCAGCAACTTGCCATGTTCGGAGGACATCAGGTGAATGAGCTCCTGCCTGTGCTCTTCGATCAAAGCCTTGAACTTGAAAATCACCCGGGTCCGGCGCAGGGGATCGATTGCGGCCCAGGCGGGTTGTGCTGCCTTGGCGGCCGCGACAGTCTCGGCAAGGATTGCGGCGTCGCCGTGCTCCAGAAGGGCCTGCACCTGCCCGGTGCTCGGATCGTAGACCGGGCTGGTGATGGCGCCGGAGCACGTAACGCTTTGGCCGTTGATGAAATGGCGGATCGTTCGCATGGAATCTTTCTCCTCACCGTTGACTCGTTGACGTGCTGAGAAGATGGGAGCGCAGCGGCGACCGTAGACGCGACCCCCAGTCGGATGCCTCTGCGGCGGCCGCATGTGCGGCCCATGAACAGCAGCCTGCCGCCGATGACAACGATAGTTTGCCCGGAGAGTTCCGGTTCGTGCCGGATGGCAGCGGTGATTGTTGCGGCGCTCATGAATCCTCCAGGAATCCGCGATCAAGAGCCTCGCCGTCCCGCGGGGGCGATGTCGGTCCCGGCGTGGTCGTTCATTGCGCCAGCTCTTTGCCAGATTGCTCTGCCACCATGTATGCGGCGTACCAGTCTGGCCAGTTCGCATCGCGCTGTCCGGTGCACTTCTCGTGCTCACCGTGGGCCGCCTCCGCACGCCGAAATGCGCTCGCAAGATCGCTTGCCGATGCAAAGCTCGTCGCTGCGGCGTCGATGCGACCGGGCAGCCGCGTGGTGAGTTCCTGGAACAGCCAGCCGTTCCCGTCCGGATCGCTAAACGAGGCGAAGGAGCGGTAGCTGCGATGCTCGGGATGACTCCGGCGCGAAATCCTGCCCACAGGCCATCCTTCGATGCGCAGGCGGCCCACTCCTAGGTCGTGTGGGTGTCTGCACGCCTTCCTCGTCCACTAGCGTGCGTTCTGCCCACATATTGCCCACAATCTGCCCACAGTTACAGATATCTCCCGTGATCTCTGGTGATGAAATTTTGCTGCTAGGAAGGGTTTTCGCCCTCCCCCGCTGGCCTGTCAGGTGAGTTCAATCCTGACCGGGGGCCAACACGTAGACTGAGTTCGCTTCACGAGACGCTGCCGACAAGCTCCGACTGGACAGCGCGCCAACCCCACGCTCGTGGGTGGCTCGGATGACGAAGCGGCCGATACCAAGCGGTGTCGGCAAGAGCGCCTCCCTTGCGGAGGCCAGATCTCTCGGGAGTCTGCAATGCCAAGGAATCGTTCCTGCGGGTCGCATGGCCCCGGTCACCTCCGTTCGGCGCTCTGCTTCGGTGGCCGCCCATCTCTTGCAGTTCCTGCACGACCAGATCGCGAAGCGGGAGGGGAACGTCGGTGTGAACGCCCGTAAGTACACCAAGGAGAACCGCGCCCGGCTGACCTACATGTCCGACGATGAGCTGCTGGCCTACCAGCGGGAGCTTCACGGAGACCCCTACATGTCCCTCGGAACAGCCAAGGAGTTGCGGAAGACAGCCGTAAAGTTCTGGCACCTGGGGGGCGGCCTTGGAGCGGGCCAAGGAGGAGGCGAGGGAAAACGCCCGCCGTGAACTTCGGGCGAAGCTGTGGCCAGGGTCGGCTGACGATGGCTGAACTGGAGTATCACGTCCTTCCTCTGGGCTACGTCGTGGAGGGCCTGAACATCCTGCGTGAGGCCGCCGGGCTGGGGCCGTGGCGCGACGACGGCGACGAGGTAGGCGGCTACAACCGAGCGAGCGCCACCTGAGCCACGCGATGGCGAAAGCGGGCCCCTGGGATGCCGCCCGTGGGACTTTCGGCACTAGCTGAGGCCAGCAATTGCGCTTTAGCTTGCCGTCAGGTGGTGGCGCTTCTGCCAATTGGAGCACGGCGAGCACAAGCGTGAGCAAAGAGCGACGCAGGAAACGGCTTGACGACGAGATCGTTCATTGCGGTAAATGTGACGGGATGAACGTCCGCGACAAAACTCAAGCAGCGCCAGGATATGGCTCGGTGGAATCGCCGGTGATGATCGTCGGACAAAGCCTCTGCCGACCGTGCATGAAGACGCAGATCCCCTTCACAGGCGGTGCCGGGCGGTTCATCGATGACAGTCTGCGCCGCGTCGGTATTTCCAAAGATCAGATCTTCATCACCAACGTGGTGCACTGCCACCCACCCAAGAACCGCAAGTCGCTTCCCGAATGGATCAACAATTGCACGCCTTATCTGCACCGTGAGCTTGACATAGTGCAGCCGAGACTGGTTGTCGGCTTGGGGAAAGACGCCGAAGCGGCACTGCGGTCTAAATATCCGGGAGTAGAGCCGCTGGACTGGCCGTTCACCGGCCCGCACACCACCGGAGGCAAGGCCGCGTCGTGTCCCGCTCTCCTATTTGCCAAACACCCAGCCTGGATCGCACGGCAGCACAAGGACTCCCTCGAAGAGGAGTACGTGGCCAGTTTGGCGTCCGCGTTGAAGTGGGGTTTTCGTATGCGACTGCACCCGGGGCGCTGAGGCGCACCGGAAGCCAGAAGGAGGGTTCGTGCCGATTACGCCCCCAATCCAAGTCGATCTCCCACAGACCCGACGCAGATTTGGCGCGCTTCGGCGCTATGTGGAAGGCAACCTTCTCCGTGACAACAAGTTCGTGTGTCCCCAGTACCGCGCCTGCCGAAATTCCCGGCGACCTGGTGACGACTTCCTAGAAGGGACGATGAGCCACGTCGGACGGCGCTTCGATTTGTTCCGAGGTGACAAACCACTTCGAATCGTGGTCGTCGGACAGGAGGCGAAGTCCAGGAAGGTGACGTTGGACGAACGCCGAATGCTACGGGTCCCCCAGGACCGCTGCTACGCGGTGCCGGGACGCCCTCACCGGAATCCACACATGCGGGGTACGACCTCGGCGCTGCGGGTGATCTTCGGAAAGGGCCTTGGGGACGACTACGAGGGCGAGTGGGTCTACCCGGAGAACGGCAAACCGTTTCACATCTTCGACGGCTTTGCCCTGGTCAATCGACTGTTGTGTTATGCGGGGCCGGAAGAGGGCCGACGGGGCCGTGCGACCCCGACAATGGTTAGCAACTGTGCCAGCCACATGAGCAAAACACTCTCAATCCTCCAGCCCACGATCTTGATTCTTCAGGGCGCATAGCAGCGACTACCTGGGACATCCTGACTCCCGGTCGCACGTACACCCCGTATCTCAACGAAGCCCACGTAGACCAGCACCGGATGGTCGTCTGCACGTTCTCGCACCCCGCTGCACTTGGAGACAAGCGTTGGGGAGCCTGCAAGGACTGCACGGATGCTCCTTACCTGACGAAGACAGTCGTCCCGACTTTGCGCGACGCATTGCGCCGGTTATAGGACAACAACCCGATTCGGTTGGTGGCTACCCAGGGGGCCACCGACAAGTACTGGAGAGTTCGTGCCGGAGTAGACATCTCCGGCGATCTCCAGTAGTGAACTTCCGCTGCTAGAGCCGGTTTTCGCCTTTCTCGCCTGGCCCGTCAGAACAGTTTGCGTCTGACGGATGCCAACCGAACAACGCTCGGTGGAATGCCGCCCGCTCGGGAGGGGGTGGTTCGACCTCACCCGGCTTGGCCTGGACACAGCCGAGCAGAGGGCTTGGAGCGGTGGCGGCTGTGGGCTTGTTGCGCACTAGCAGTTTCGTGAATGCCTCCACGTACTCCAGCGCGGTGCCCATAAGCGCGAACCCCGCCGTGGCGAGGTCGGCGACCACAGCACGGCTGCCCAGGATTGAGGCCGGTTCGGTCTACCACACGCCAAGCGCGTCGAAGTGGTCCTGTGCCATTCCGTTGTCGGCACCCGGAGCCAGCTCGGGGATTCCGCCGAGATTCAGCGCGACGTTCAACGTGTTGCCGTAGTTCCGTCCGGGGTGCTGATCGACCGGGAGGATTCCACCGTGAATGTGGTTCCGGAGTTGCTTACAGACCCAGGCGTAGACCTGGAGCCGCGTCACGTCGCCCAGCAGCGATTCGTCGTACTGCGGGCGGACCTGATTGCCGATGAACGCCCGCGAGTCAAGGGAGCCGCGAACCGACTTGCGGTCCAGCAAGGGGTCGAGCAGCACCAGGTACAACCGTCCATAGATGTCGAATGCGGCAGCTAGATACAGCAACACCCTGTCAAACGCCTCGGCGGCAGCTTCGACCACATCGGTCCGGCGCGATTTCGCTAGGGGGTTGGAGAGTGCGGCGAGCATGTGGTCGAGGGCACGTGCGGCGCGTGATAGCCGGATGCGGATCGACTGGAGTGCTTCGGCGGTCTCACTGTCACCCTGGGCAGTGGCGAGGGTCGGAGCGCAGTCGAAATACGGAATTGCACTCACTGTTCCCCAGTCATAGAGGTTCGCAAGCGTGGCCGCAGATTCCGTCGTCTCCCACGTGCCACCGCCCACCAGCGTGCCGCGTTGGACCCAGACGACTGGGTTACTGGTCACTCGGAGGTAGTGCCCAATGAGTGCTACGGCGTCGTCCGGGGTGACGCTTGCGACGAGATCGTTGTCCGCGACATCGGCCCGACCGGCTGTGGGTGTGGTGGTCACGATGGCATCCACATTTACCGCCGCTGCGGCAGCCGCATAAGCGGCTGCACGGTGGCGCTGGTCGAGCGTCAGGGGCGGGGCGTTGGGCGGCGCTGCCTGCTCGTCGAGCCGCTGGTAAACGTCGAAGAAGTTCGCAGTCGTTCTCGACCACTCATGCTCGCTGTACGTGGTGGTGACGGGGAACTGCACCGTGTCCAGGAACCGACTCGCTTCGGCGACCGATGAGAAGCTGATCTCGCAGACGACCGGTTCATGCAGCATGTCCGTCCACGCGGACGGGATCGGCTCACCAGCCGGTGCGAGTAGGTGCACCTCGATCTCGTCGCGGGTGAGGAATCTGGAGAGATAGCCGTCTGGCGGCGTCGGCATCGTTGCTATGTCGATGCCGAGGCGAAGTGGCCGGGTAGCGGGACGTAACGGGAACAGCGAATGGTCAGAGTCCTTGAGCGGTGGCCGGACGTAGCGCATAAATCTGCGGTTCGGTCGTCCGCTCGGGATGGTGATCGCCATGCCAGGCATCGTCGCACCCACTGGTGACAAGGACAGGCCCCGATGAGTGGTCGAGGCCCGTCCTTGCCGATCACCAGTGGCAGTTCGCCAGCTCGGCGGCGATCCCCGCAAGGGTGTCGCCTTCGCCGCGCCAAAATGCGTTGGGCGCTGCTGCCGCTCCCGGCAGCCGGTTGCCCTTGCTGTCGCCGATCAACACGTAGAGCCCGTAATTCTCGGCTGAGCGGTCACGGGTGCGGTTGCGCCGCAGCAGGAACCCCTTACGGTTGGCTTCGCGGCGGAGCCGGTTTTCGAGCGTCTTGTGCTCACGAGAGTTCACAGAAATCATCTCCTGTTCGTGGTGTTACTGGATGCACAAATAAGCCGGGTGCCCTGGTCTGGAAGCGTCACCAAGGAAGCTGCGCCCGGCTAAGTGCATGCCACGAACGGAGGGACGCGAAGTCCTGCACCGGCTTCCGGCGTCTAGGGTACGCCGGGGCACAAGATGGGCACAGTGACATGTCTTGACGCCGTCAAGACGCAAAGACAAAACCGCAGGTAACGGACGGGACCGAATCGGAACAAGACGAAGCGAAAATGCAGGTGAACGAGCATTTAGCCAGGTCAAGGCGGGGGTTCAAGTCCCCCTTCGGCCACCGTCATAGCTGCTGGTCACAGACTTAAATCTACTGGAATGCCGGTGGTCGTTCAGCCGGTCATCGTAGGGCGCGCTCACATGCCGTAGAGGTCGTCGACTCCCGGCGGCTTGCCGTGCGACAGCCAGTCGGACCATCCCTGACCGGGGGCGGTCTGCCAGATATGCCACAACGAATTGTCGAGACCCGAAACGAACAGTTCGAGGCGTCGTGCGGAATTCAGTGCCACCGCCGGTGTCAGGTGCACGCCCGCTTGGAGCGTGGGGTCGGCCTGCGGGGGACGGCCATGCGATGTCCAGTTGGACCAACCTCCGCTGGGCGCGGTCTGCCAGATGTGCCACAGCTGGCCGTCGGTCGAGGAGATGAACAGTTCGAGACGTCCGTCGGCACCCGCGGCCATCCCAGGGGTATTGATGTTCAGCTGGCAGCCGGGCGGTGAGCCGTGCGATGTCCAGTCGGACCAGCCGCCGCTCGGGGTGGTCTGCCAAATGTGCCACAACGCTCTGTCCGAGCCGACGATGAACAGTTCGAGTCTGCCCTGCGTGTTCGCGGCGAGCACCGGGGCGGCGTCGACCAGGACCGTGCCCGGCGGCGTGCCATGGGAGGTCCAGGCCGACCACCCGCCGCCCGGCTGCTGCCAGATGTGCCACAGCGCAAAGTCACCCATGCCGAAGACTTCGAGGCACCCGTCGGCACTCGGCGCGACGGCCACGCCGTTGAACCAGCCAGTCGGCGGACCGCCCAGCGGCGACCAGTTCGACCAACCGTTGCTCGGTGCGGTCTGCTCGATGTGCCATAGCGCTTCGGTCGACTCCGGTTTCGTGGCGACGTTGAACAGGATGAGGCGTCCATCGGGCAGGCGTGTCAATGCGTTGTCATTTACCCCGATGGTGCCTGGTGGCATTCCGTGTGACGTCCACGTGGGGGTCCAGCCGTTGTTGGGCGCGGTCTGCCAGATGTGCTGAAGATCCCCGCCGCCGATCGACGTGAACAGTTCCAACCGGCCGTCGGCGCTGGCGGCGACCCGCGGGGGAATCCAACCACCCTCGGGGTTCGCCCTGCCGTGTGATACCCATTGTGACCAACCTCCAGCGGGTGCGGTCTGGTAGAGGTGCCACACCTCGAAGCCCTCGAAGCCCCCGGCTTGTTCTGGATGCCCGATGACGAATACCTCGAGGCGTCCGTCGGCGCTCGCCGCAATCCATGTCGCCGATGCGTTGGTCATGAAAGCAGCATGACGGAATATGCCGCTCAGCCAGGCGGTAATGGCACGAACCGTTTGAGCTTGCCGCTGGCCTGGTTGCGGCCCAAGGTGTCGACCTCATGTACTGGAATCAACGGGCGGCAACGCCATAGCGCTGCATCGCCAACACCAGTGCCGGAGCCAACGCTTGTACATCAGCGTGTGCGACCATCGGCGGCGAGGACGGCACAACCAGACGCTCAAACCCGCAAGTCCTTTGGGGGTCTACTGGGGGGAGAGGGCTGGAACCGCTCTTGACGCCGTCAAGACCCGAGAACGAAACCGCAGGTAACGAGCGGGCTGAATCGGAACGAGACGGAGCGAACATGCAGGTAAATCAGCATTTCGCCTGGTCAAGGCAGGGGTTCGAATCCCCTTAGCTGGACACCCTTAGCTGGACACTGGACACTGGACCACATAACTCCAGCTCACAGCAGCGTATTGCGTGGTGCGAACCCCCAAACTGGGTCCAGTTCGTCCAGTTCGACCAGCAATTAGGGCCCGCTTTCGACATCGCTTCAGCTTCACACGCAGAAGGTTGATCCGGCACGCCAAGGTGCGCTAGGCAGTCGGTTCGCCAGTCCGCACACAGTCCGCAGTAGTCTCGACCAACCTCTTCAATCCTCGGCACGTTTCGGCAGCGTATTCCGTTGTGCCCGTTCGGGAATACCACCGTTTGACGGCGCACCTCACAAAAGGCCGTCAAATCTCGTCTCCCCAGGTGGGACGCTCTCATAATCCGTTGGTCGCAGGTTCGACGTCTACGCGGGGTGGCGGAGTTCGTGCTCGACTGCACGGCGAATCCAAGACGAGACGGAGCGGTCGTCTGCCGCGGCCGCAGCGCGCACCTGCTCCAGGAGCTCGGGTGGGAAGCGAACGGGCACGGTGGCGGTCAGCCGGCGGCGCCCTAGTCCCTGGGGTTCCTGGTTTTCCGGGCGGGCGTAGAACTCGTATTCCTCGTCGGGGGTCATGGGGTGGTTCATCTGTCTCTCCGGTATTGGTCAGCGAGGTGTTTGGAGGCTTCGTAGCAGCCGATGGGGCGGCATCGTTTGGGGTTGCCGTCGCGGGCAGGGGCTAGGGGCACCATCAGGACTGTGCCGTCGACTTCGGCGACCATCAGCCAGTGGGCGGGTGGTTTGGCGGGGTAGAACATCGGGTCGGAAGCCCAGACCTCGCGGATGTCCTCGATGCCCAGGCGTGGGTGCTTGAACAGGTGGGCGGCTTGAGCGTCGATCTCGAACGGATCCTCTTCGTCGAGCAGATCCAGATCGAACAATTCGTCCGCCACATCCCAACTGTAATACAAACGGATACAAACATCCTGCTGGTTGGGGACTTTGCCTGGCTGTCGCGGAGTTAGCATTGACGACAGTTGTGACGACAACCGTGACGACAGTCGCTCCCTCAACCACCACCGCTACAGCACCAAAATGCACCTATCGTGCCTGGTCAGGGCGCCTGCCCGCTCCTGGCAGTGTGGGGGTCAGGGGTTCGTCTTCATCCGCTCCGCATCCGCCACGCCGTTTGGATTGCCTGCTCTGAATCCTCAGAATCGGTCCAGCTCATCCGACTTAACCAGCACAAACGTCTCCCTCCTGACTTCGCCTCAGCCTGAAAAGCGAAGGTCGGCGGTTCGATCCCGCCCCTGGCCACCATGATTAGCCGTAGGTCGCGGGCTTCTTCGAGTAGGTGTGCGCGGTAACCATGATCGAGGCATGGCCCATCGTCACCTGCAAGAGTTTCATGTCGGCGCCGGCCGATCGCTGACAACTACATGATGGCTCCGCGACCCTTGACACGTCCGCTCGTCGGCACAGGATCGTCGATATGAGGGATGGGGGAGCGTGACGTGGTGAGAACCTTTATTACTGCTATCAATTCGGTGACCAATGGCTCATGACGATGCAGCGTCGAGCTCCTACCGTGATGAGCGGGGCGGCTGATGTTTGTCCTTCAGGTTGCGTACCGACGTATCTGTTGTGTCGGGCCGCACGATGATGCCATTTCCGAGAGGACCTGAAATGTCGGCTGTCGATCCAAGTCCGGGAATCGTTGTCGGGGTGGACGGGTCGCCGTTCTCGAAGGCGGCGGTGTGGTGGGCCGCGCGCGAGGCGGCGATGCGCGACGTATCGCTGAACGTCGTGCACGTTCTGACCCCAGCGGCGGTGGTATGACCGGGGACGTCCACCCCGCTGCGCTTCGGTCAATGGCAGGCAGAACAAGCGAAGACGGTGATCGCCGATGCGATCGCGATCGCCGAGGAGAGCACCGGCCGCGGCAGTACGCGACTAGCCAGCAGTGAGGTGATGGTGTCGCCAATCGTCCCGGCGCTGGTCGGACTGTCCAAGGATGCCCAGATGATCGTGGTGGGGTGCCGGGGGCGGGGTGCGTTTGAGCGCAGACTGCTGGGATCGGTCAGTTTCGGGTTGGTCCATCACGCGCAATGCCCGGTCGCGATCATCCATGACGAATATCCGGCGACCCCGCCCGCCGACCACGCGCCGGTGCTGGTGGGAACCGACGGCTCGCCGCCATCGGAGTTCGCGACGTCGATCGCCTTCGATGAAGCGTCACGACGGGGTGTGGAACTGGTGGTCCTGCGCGCGTGGACGGACGTGGGCGCCGAGGCGATGCCCGATGTGGATTGGCCGGCGTTGAAGTCGGTGGAGGACAAGATCCTGGCTGAGGACCTGGCGGGATGGCAGCGCGAGTACCCCGACGTCGTGGTGCGCCGTGACGTTGTGTTCGATCAGCCAGCTCGTCGGCTGGTCGAACATTCGGAGTCGGCCCAACTCGTCGTTGTCGGTAGCCGAGGCCGCGGTGGATTCAAGGGAATGCTCTTGGGCTCTGTCAGTGAGGCCGTGGTCCAGGCGGCGCAGACGCCGGTGATCGTCGCCCGCCAACACTAACCTAGGTTAGGTAGGCGCGGACCATCGCGGGAGAACTAAGCGGCCATTGACACTTCGTGGTATGCCGCGGTCGCCCTAGCGTCGACGAAACGGCCTTGCGGTCATCGGTTCGGAGTCGAGGGGCCGCAGCGCGCCGGTCGTTCGGTCGGCCGACCGCTATGCCGCATGGTTGTTGCCGTTCGCGCTCATGATGGCGGGCGTGGGCTGGTGGCCAATGTGCCGGCACTGCGGGCGGTGGTGGTGCTCGTCGTGCTCCGCGCCGGCTGGGCGCGGGCCGCGGTTGCGAGCCATCACGGCGTGCTCTTGCCTACGACGGTGATCGGTCACAGGCAATCATCGCCGCTCTACGGGTAATGTCACTCGGCACGAACGCGATGGAGTGGGCCACGTCGTCATCGGCGCACGTTGAATGCTTTGTAGAGTTCGAACCAGGTGACGCCTGCGAACCCCGCGGCTATTGCAACGAACCAGTCGGCGAGGGTGATTGCCCCAAATTTGAAGGCGTGGCGCAACCCGGGGACGTTCATGAGCACTGCCAGCAGTATCACCGCTGCGCCCAGGACCCATTTGAGGGTTGCGTTCCTGCGCTCTCGGAACGTGCGCCAGATCGGTAGCCGCCACGAGCGGTTCACCAGGATCAGCGCGAGGTTGCCGATGACGAGGGCGACGAAGGTGACGGATCGGACGACGTCATCGGGGCGCCCGGTCTGGACGGCCCACAGGTAGACCGCCAGGATCGCGGCGAAGACCGACGATCCCTGCAGCGCGGCGATCGTGAGGATCCTTCTGCCGAACAGCGGCTCGCCGAGGCCCCTGGGTGGAGAGTCCATGATCTTGGGGTCGATCTGTTCGGCCTCGAATACCACCGAGCACGCCGGGTCGATGATGAGCTCGAGGAACGCGATCTGCACCGGGAGAAGTACCAGCGGCCAGTTGGTCACGAACACCGGGACGAGCGACATGCCGACGATCGGTAGGTGCACTGCGACGACGTAGGACATCGCCTTGCGGAGGTTGTCGAAGATGCCCCGCCCTTGGCGCACGCCGCCGACGATCGAGGAGTAGTCGTCGTCGGTGATAACCAAGGCGGCCGATTCCCGTGCGACGTCGGTGCCACGGGCTCCCATGGCGATGCCGATGTCGGCAGCCCGCAGTGCCGGGGCGTCGTTGACCCCGTCACCGGTCATCCCGACCACTTCGCCGTTGGCCTTCAACGCACGTACGAGCTGAAGCTTCTGCTCGGGGACCATGCGTGCGAACACGCTGATCGAGCGGATTCGGTCGATCAACTCGTCCTGCGGCATGGCATCGAGGTCACTGCCGGTGATGCACCCTCCACCGTGATCCAGGCCGATCTCGCGTGCGATCGCCAGTGCGGTGCCCGGGTAGTCCCCGGTGATCATGACCGTGCGTACTCCGGCGCGCGTGCATTCCGCGACCGCATCGGCCACGCCGGGGCGCACCGGGTCGTGAAGGCCCGCGAGCCCGAGGTACTCGAAGTCGAAGTCGTGCTGCTCGGTGGGTAGGGCCTGATCTCGATCGACGTAAGCCCTTGCCACGGCTAGGACCCGTCGGCCGCCGGCGGTGGCTGCCTCGACCTGCGCGGTGAGCGCCGCCCGCTCGGCGGGGCCGAAATGGCACAGGTCGGCGATTGCCTCCGGCGCGCCCTTGGCGGCGATGACGTAGCGGGAGCCGTCCGGCGAACGCCAAACGTGGGAGAGGGCCAGCAGTTTCTCCGACAGCGGATACTCGCGGACCAGTTCCCAGTCGGCGTGCACATGCTCGGTGTCGGCGAGGTACTTCTGGCCAAGATCCTTGAACGCCTTGTCCATCGGGTCAAACGGGTCGACGGGCGAGGCGAGGACGGAGAATTCGGCGATGGTGTGGAACGCTTCGGGCAGCAGCTGCTCGTTGAGGGTGTACGTCTGCCCGTCGACCATCAGCTCGCGGACCGTCATGCGATTGAGTGTCAAGGTGCCGGTCTTGTCGACGCAGAGCACGGTCGCCGATCCCAGCGTCTCGACAACTGGGGGCCGCCGGGTCAGCACGTGCTTCTGTGACATCCGCCAGGCACCGAGGGCGAGGAAGACTGTGAGCACCACCGGAAACTCCTCCGGTAACAAGGCCATCGCTGTCGCGATACCCGCGAGCACGCCTTCGAGCCAGTTGTTCCGCGTCAGTCCATAAACGATGACGACGATCGCCGCGACGGCCAATCCGAAAACCGCCAGCACGCGCACGAGCCGGTCGATCTCCTGTTGAAGCGGGGTGCGCTCGGGCTCGATCGTTCGCAGCGCCGTGCCGATCCTGCCAAGCTCGGTGCCGGCACCGGTCGCCTTGGCCAGGGCCAGGCCGTGACCCTTGACCACCAGGGTGCCGGAGAACACCCACGGCGTCGCCTCCCCGCCGGGTCGGCCCATGTCGGCCGAGGCCGCGCTCGGGTCGACCGCCACCTTGCGGACCGGGACCGACTCTCCGGTCAACGCGGACTCGTCCACCGAGAAGCTCGCGCAGTCCAGCAGCACCCCGTCGGCGGGCACCCGGTCGCCCTCGGCGAGCAGGACCAGGTCGCCACGCACCACGTCTCGCCCCGCGATCCGCACCTGCACGCCGTCGCGCACGACGAGCGCCCTGGGCGACGACAGATCGCGCAGTGCGGCCAGCGCGTGCTCGGTCTTGTGTTCCTGATAGATAGAGATACCGATGACGACCACCACGAACGACATCAGAGTGATGCCGTCGAGCGGCTGGGCGAGCAGGAAGTTCACCGCGCCGGCAATCAGGAGCAGCAGTAGCATCGGCTGCCGGATGACCTCCCACGCCTGCTGCAGGACATTCCGTTCTTTGGCGGTCGGTAATTCGTTCGGCCCGTCCGCGGCCAGCCGGCGCGCCGCCTCCTGCGTGGTCAGCCCCTCCAGTACGGCGTTTTGGACGAGTCCACCCATCGAGAACTCCTCTCGCGGTCGACAAACCCAGCCCGGCACTGCGCAAAGGGTCACTGCCGCAGCAGCATCGCCTCCGTCAGCGATTCTGGCGCATTACGCTGCGGCTGAACACGACCCCGCGCAATAGCAGTCTATGGGCCCGGAGATAATCTAATTCGGCAGAGAACGAACGCGTGGCTGGTCGGGACCGCTCTCGCCATTTCGGCCATGGACACGAAGCCCAATGTCAACAACAGCCTCGAAGGGTCGCCGTTGATTGGGCGGCACGCGATGCTCCCACACGCTAGATCCCGCTCACCGTGGTCAACGTGCTCGACCCGCGACGATGGGCGTCGCCTAGAGAGTTGCAGCACAAGGGGATTACCTCAAGGTCCGGTGTCCGAGTGGGACGGCAGGCCACACCGTGATCAGGCCGGCGTTCGCCGTGTGGTGAGTGGGGCGATGGCGCCGGCCTGACTGAACCGTGCGGCACGGCGATGAATGCGATGTTCGCGGCCGCGGGTGCGATGCGGCTTGCCGGCGGCGCGGATCTGCTCGGCGTAAAACCACTTCTTGGTGAACTCGACGAGGATCAGGTAGACCACGACGAACCCGACGAGCGCGCCGAAGAACTGTAGCGGCAGCGCCGTGAAGCCGAGCGGGTGAGCCAGTGGCGAAATCGTGATCAACACCCCGATAGCAACCACCGAGAGGCTGGTGATCGTCAACGGCACGCTGGCTCGGCTGCGGAAGAACGGCACCTTGCGGGTGCGGATCGCGAAGATAATCAACGTCTGGGTGGCAAGCGATTCCACGAACCAGCCGGTACGGAACTCGACGGCGCCGGCATGCAGCACGCCCAACATCAACCCGAACGTCAGGAAGTCGAACAGCGAACTGATCGGGCCGAAAACCAGCATGAACCTTCGGATAAAAGCAATGTCCCAATGTGACGGTGCTTGCAGTTGGTCCTCATCGACACGGTCGGTGGGGATCGCCAGCTGCGAGCTGTCGTAGAGCAGATTGTTCAGCAGGATCTGGCTCGGCAGCATGGGCAGGAACGGCAGCAACGCCGAGGCGGCGGCCGCGCTGAACATGTTGCCGAAATTGCTCGACGTGCCCATCAGCACGTACTTGATGGTGTTGGCGAAAATCCGCCGGCCCTCGGCCACCCCGGTGGCCAGCACACCCAGGTCCTTTTCCAGCAGCACCACATCGGCGGCGTCCTTGGCGACGTCGGTGGCGCTCTCCACCGAGATCCCCACATCGGCGGCGTGCAGGGCCAGCGCATCGTTGACACCGTCGCCGAGGAATCCGACCGACCGCCCGGTTCGCCGCGCCGACGTGATCAGCTGCGCCTTCTGCTCCGGGGAGATCCGGGCAAAGATGGTATTGGTCGCAGCGGCGGCGGTGAACTCGTCGGCGCCCAGGGTCTCCAGTTGCGCACCGGTGATGGTGCCTTTCGACGCCAAACCCAAGTCGGCGCATACTTTTTCGGCAACTCGCGGGTTGTCGCCGGTGGCGATCTTCAGCTCGATACCCAGAGCGGCCAGCTGAGCCAGGGACTGGCGTGCGGCGGCTTTGGGTTCATCGGCGAAGACCACGAACCCGGCCAACATCAGATCGGACTCGTCGTCGGCGGTGATCGTGGTCAGCTCGGCTGCCGGTTTGGCGGCCACCGCGACCACCCGACGGCCGGCGGAGAACAACGCGTCCAGGGTGTGCTGCGTCGCGTCCGGGGTCATCTGGCATCGGGCCAGCACCTGCTCTGGTGCCCCCTTAAGCACCAACACCCGTTTCCCGTTGTCGTCCACCAGCACTGACGTGGCGCGGCGGACGTGGTCGAACGGCACGCTGGCGACGTGTTGCACGCCGGCACCCACCAGGTCGCTGGCGTGAGGGTATTCCCACAGCGCGGCGTCCAACGCATTAGCGCCGACACCACCCGATTCGGGGTCGACATCAGTGGCCAGCAGCCCGAGCCGCAGCACCGAGTCGCTGTGCGCACCTGTGGGGCTGACCGCGTCGACCAGACTGATGTGTCCCTCGGTGAGAGTGCCGGTCTTGTCGGTGATCAGGATGTCGATGTCTCCGAGGTCTTCAATACACACCAGGCGTTTGACCAGCACTTTGGCTTTGGCCAGTTGCCGCGACCCGGTCGCCAGGCTGGCGCTGACCACCGCGGGCAACAGTTGGGGAGTGATACCCACCGCGATCGCCAGCGAGAACAGCACCGAATCGATCACCGGCTTTCGCAGCAGCAGGTTGCTGACCAAGATCAGCACCGTCAGAGCGATCGCAACTTGCAGCAACAAATAGGAGAACTTGCGCAGGCCAAGCTGAAAGTCGGTTTCGGGCTGCCGCTCACCCAGGCCGGCCGCGATGCGCCCGAACTCGGCATTTCGGCCGGTGGCATACACCACCCCGGTCCCCTCCCCGGCGCTGACGATCGTGCCCATGAACGCCAGATCGCTGGATTCGGCCAGCTCCGCACCGGCAGGCACCGGTTGTGGCGACTTCTCCGAGCCCGTTGATTCCCCAGTCAGGATGCTCTCGTCACATTCCAGACCAGTGACCTCGATCAGCCGCAGGTCCGCGGGGACGGCTTCGCCCAGCGACAGCCGGATCACATCACCGGGGACGAGTTCGGTGACGTCAATGGCGATGAAGGCACCGTCGCGACGCGCGACCGCGGTGTGGCGCACTCCCGAGTGCAGGGCAGCGGCGGCTCGCTCGGCGCGGTACTCGTTGACGAAGCCCAGACCGATGCTGGCCGCCAGGATGATGCCGATGATGATCGCTTGGAGGCTGTCGCCGAGGAAATAGGAGACGACGGCGGTGGCCGCCAGCAGGATCAGCACGGCGCTGCGCAGCTGACGCCCCAGCACCGCGAGCGCGTTGACGTGATGGGTCCGAACGGCATTCGGGCCATAGCGCGCCCGTCGCGCGGACACCTCCGCGCTGGACAATCCCTGCGCGGAACTGTCGAGCCAGCCCATGACCTCCTCAACCGGTGCCGCCGCAACCCGCGCGGCGGTCAGCGTGTCGGGCGGCGCCGGGGCCGGTGCCTTCGGAGTCATCGACACGGCAGAACTCCCGGTGATCGGTTTGACGAAATGCGCGTCTTCGCACAACGAGTTGCTCGGCTCGCCGACCGAACTGTAGCCGTTGACAAGACCGATGAGCTGTGCGGTCTGTTTGCCATCCGCCCGCCGACGACCCAACCCAATTCGATCACCCCCGCCAGCTTCGGCGGTAGGGGCAGAAGTCCTGTACCGCAAGGCCATTCGTCGATTCAGGTGAAGTGATGATTGACGATTGGTGAACAAGCAGTGATCACAGTCTGTGGGGCGCCCGGGATTGGCAGACGAAGATCATTTGCCAAGCGTTGACGGCAAGTGAACGTCGTGTGAAGCTGACGGAATGGTCAAACGCTGGACGAGCAGGCGCAGCTCGACGAAGTCATCGAACGCCTCAGCACTAGCTTGCGCGAGTTCGTGCCATCCGTTTGTCGAGCGCAACGCCCACCGCGCTGAGCGAGCTGTCGGTTTCGCACCCGTAGTCGGCTCTGTAGACACAGCGCGGCCTGAGCCGCTGGGTTAGCCTGCCGGTTTACAAAGGACGCGGTACGGACGTCGGTTCGTTTTGATCCGCTCGGCATCCGCCACGCTGTTTGGATTGTGTGCTCTGAACCCGCAGGATTGGTCCAGCTCATCCAGCTCATCCAGCTTAACCAGCACAAACGTCGGGTAAGTCCCCTGGGGTGGTGGGGTTTCGGGCTCGGGGGTGACGGTGCTCGGATCTTGCCGGGTGTGTCGCTGCGGGCTGTGGGGTGGGCCATCGCGTAGTGGTCAGTGAGTTACCGACAAAAGTGACTCACGAGAGGACGTACCACGCGATGACCCAGGACCATTCTGCCTTGCTTGCTCAGCTTGATGCGCTGAAGTCCGCCGATGCTGGGGCGGTGTTCGCCGAGTTGATCCGCGCCGGGCTGCAGGCGTTGATCGAGGCCGAGGCCACCGAGACGATCGGCGCTGGCCGCTACCAGCGCACCGACGGCCGCGGTACGCACCGCAATGGG
Source organism: uncultured Actinomycetota bacterium (assembly GCA_963788075.1). GTDB lineage: Bacteria > Actinomycetota > Actinomycetes > Mycobacteriales > Mycobacteriaceae > Mycobacterium. The sequence continues at coordinate 632,571 of CAWBFI010000001.1, forward strand.
CACCGCCCCAAGACGGTGTCCACCACCACCGCCGGCGATATCGAGGTGCAGATCCCCAAGCTGCGGGCCGGATCGTTCTTCCCGTCGCTGTTGGAGCGGCGCCGCCGCATCGACCGCGCGTTGCACGCGGTGATCATGGAGGCCTACGTGCACGGGGTGTCGACCCGCAGTGTCGATGACCTGGTGACTGCGATGGGCATCGACAGTGGGGTCTCCAAGTCGGAGGTGTCCCGGATCTGCGCCGGCCTTGACAAAGAGATTGAGGCGTTTCGCACCCGCAGCCTGGCCCACACGCAATTCCCGTACGTGTTCTGCGATGCCACCTTCTGCAAAGTACGCGTCGGAGCGCACGTGGTCTCCCAGGCCCTGGTGGTGGCCACCGGGGTGTCCATCGACGGCACCCGTGAGGTCCTGGGCACCGCCGTCGGTGATAGCGAGTCCTACGAGTTCTGGCGCGAGTTCCTGACCTCGCTGCGCGCCCGTGGTTTGTCGGGGGTGCATCTGGTCATCTCCGATGCCCACGCCGGACTCAAAGCCGCTGTGGCACAACAGTTCACCGGCTCATCCTGGCAGCGGTGCCGGGTGCATTTCATGCGCAACCTACACACCGCAGTCGCGGCCAAACACGCCCCGGCGGTGACTGCGGCGGTCAAGACCATCTTCGCTCACACCGACCCGCAGGAGGTCGCCGCCCAATGGGATCGCGTCGCCGACACCCTGGCCGGCTCGTTTCCGAAAGTGGCCGCCATGATGGCCGAGGCGAAAACCGATGTCCTGGCGTTCACCGCGTTCCCGCGCGCGCATTGGCAGAAAATCTGGTCGAACAATCCCATCGTTATCTGGAGTCCTGCGGGCGGTGTCCTTGATGTCGGACACGAGGCGTTGAGGTCCCAGGTTCTGCGTGGTGGACGTGCTTATCTGCAGTCGTCCAGGAGGCAAGAGCCTGCGGAGGGGCGATGCAGATTGCACGAGTTATCTCGCCGGTCTCGTTGCGTGAGTCGTGGACCGTTCTCGGTGACGACGATGCTCCGGTAGCACCGGTCGACCGGTATCTGGCGTATCTGACCGACATCGAGCGATCACCGAACACGGTCAAGGCGTACGCGCACGATCTCAAGGACTGGTTCGGTTTTCTCGAAGAGCGTGGGCTGGACTGGCGCACGGTGCGGCTCGATGACATCGGTGAGTTCGTGGCCTGGCTGCGGCTTCCTCTACAGGCCCGGCATGGGCAGGTCGCGGTGTTGCCGTCGGTGCCGCATCATTGCACGGAATCGACTGTGAACCGCAAGCTTTCGGCGGTCGGGGCGTTTTACACCCATGCTGCACGAGATGGGGTGGATGTCGGCGCTTTGCTGACCTCGTGGCAGGTCGGCGGTGCGCGTGGTGGTTGGAAGCCGTTCTTGCACCACATCAGCAAGGGCACGCCGAGGTCGCGGCGGGTGATCGCGTTGAAGACGCCGAAGAAGCTGCCGCGGGTGCTCATGCCGAACGAGGTGCAGGCGATCCTGGATGGTTGCGGCCGGCTGCGGGACCGATTGCTGTTCGCCGTGCTCTACGACACCGGGATGCGGATCGGTGAGGCACTTGGTTTGCGGCACAACGACATCGCCGCTGCCGAGCATGAGGTGACGGTGCGGCGACGCGATAACGCCAATGGCGCACGCGCCAAGTCGCAGACGATCCGCACGATCCCGGTTAGCAGCGCGTTGATCCGATTGTTCGCCGACTACCTTCACACGGAGTACGGCGATCTGGACAGCGATTATGTGTTCGTCAACCTGTGGGGCCTTCCGCCGGGGCATCCGCTGAGCTACGCCGCGGTCTACGACCTGGTGCGGCGGCTGCGCCGGCGGACCGGGATCGACTTCGACCCGCACTGGCTGCGACACACGGCCGCAACCCGGCTGCTGCGCGACGGAGTCAGTATCGAGGTGGTCGCGCACCTGCTCGGACATGCGCATGTGGCGACGACGGCCATGACGTATGGGCACCTCACCGTGGAGGACGCTCGACGCGTCATGGAACAGGCGGGCTGGTTCACCGATGGGCAGGTGCGGCTGTGAGCGCGCCGTCGTTGAAGCCTGCCGGTCCGGCGGGGCTACTCGGCAAGCTGATGGCCGAGGTCCGCGACGAATTCCGCAGCGATGTACTGGAATTCGGGCCCGAGGATCCGGTGTTTGGTGGAGCCGAGTGTCGGGTTGAGGGGTGCGGGCGAACCGCTCGTGGACGTGGCCTGTGTGAAGGACATCGGCAACGGTGGCATGAAGAGGGGCGGCCGTCCCTGGAGCGGTTTGTCGTGTCGACCGATCCGCGGTGGCGGCGGCGACAACCGAACCAGCGTTGCCGGGTGCCCGGTTGCGGTTACGGCTCTGCCCGGGGCGGCATGTGCGGGCTGCACGCACAACGATGGGAACGCGCCGGGCGCCCCAGCCTGGCCGGATGGCTGGCCGAACCACAGCGGTTCAAGCAACCAGCGGCGGGCGCGACCTGCCGCATCCCGCACTGCGAGCTCTGGCCGCAGGGCACGTCTGCGTTTTGCCAAACCCACACCAATACCTGGAAGGTCAACGGCAGACCCGACATCGACGAGTTCGCCGACCACTTCGCCGCCGAAACCCCGCTGGCCAGCGAGCAGATCCGGCTCGACCGGCTGGCCGGTCAGCTGAAGCTGGAACTGCAGTTCGTGTTGCAACGCCGTCGCGACGATCGGCAGGGCAAGCTGACCCCGGACGTAGTCATGCGCGTGGTGAAGGCACTGGCGGCAGCCGGCGTGGGCTCGCTGCTCGACCACGATGAGGACACCTGGCAAGGCTCAGCTCGGTCGACGATCAATGACACTCGCTCCCGTGGGTTCCTCAGCTACGCCTCCCGGGTGATCGCCGACCTGGCCGAGGCCGGCGGCTGGGACGCCGAATACCCGCGCGATGTCTGGCGCATGCGCCGGCTCGGCTACGACGGGGACCGCACGCTGCGGTTCGACGGTATTCCGCAGCCGTGGCTGCGGGATCTGGCCAAGCGGTGGGTGCGGTGGCGGCTCTCGACCGGATTGGGCCTGGAAGCCGGCGGCGGCAGGCCGGTCGTTGTGATCACCCGCTTCGCTGGGTTCCTCGCCGACATCGGCGTCGAGAGCATCGACCGGATCGACCGGCCGGTGCTGGAGCGCTATCTGGCCAACCTGCGCGGCGACTCCATCGGTGCCCAACGCCGCGGGACCCATATCGGGCTGCTCAACCGGTTCTTCGCCTCCGTTCGCCAACACCATTGGGACACAGACCTTCCCGCAGACACGATGTTCTTCACCGAGGACTACCCGAAACGCGACGAACGGTTGCCTCGGGCACTGGCCGAACAGGTCATGGCCCAGCTTGAGGATGCTGACCACCTTGCCCGATTCCTCGATCCTGCCCACCGGTTGATCACGATCATCTTGATGCGTTGCGGGCTACGGATCACTGATGCGCTGCGGCTGCGCAGCGACTGTGTGGTCGCCGACGCCGAAGGTGCTCCGTATCTGCGCTACCTCAACCACAAGATGAAACGCGACGCGTTGGTGCCCATCGACGAGCAGTTGCGCGAGCTCATCGCCGAACATCGCCACCACACTTCCCAGCGTTGGCCGGCAGGCACGCCGGTGCTGTTCCCACGGCCGACGAAGAACATTGACGGCACCCACCCGATCGCGAGTCCCACCTACCGGATGGCGCTGTTGCGCTGGCTGTCTGTCTGCGATATCCGTGACGAGCACGGCCAGCCGGTGCACCTCACCCCGCACCAGTGGCGCCATACCCTGGGCACCCGGCTGATCAACCGCGACGTCCCGCAAGAGGTCGTGCGACGCATCCTGGACCACGACTCCGCGCAGATGACCGGGCACTACGCCCGCCTGCACGACACCACCGTGCGCCGCCAGTGGGAGGCGGCTCGCAAGGCGACATCCACGGCTCCACAATCATTTTCGACCCGTCCGGGCCGATCGCGGAGGCCGCCTGGGCCAAACAACGCCTCGGCCGAGCCACCCAGGCCCTACCCAACGGCTACTGCGGACTGCCGGTGCAGCAGAGCTGCCCGCATGCCAACGCCTGTCTGACCTGTCCGATGTTCCTCACCACCGCCGAGTTCCTGCCCCAGCACCACCAGCAGCGGCAACAGACCCTGCAGCTGGTCACCGCCGCCGAAGCCCGCGGTCAACAACGTCTGGCCGAGATGAACCGCCAAGTCCTGCACAACCTGGACAACATCATCACCGCCCTCAACGATCCACAACCAGGGAAGGCCAAAAATGCGGGCTGACAACAGCATCCACCTCATCCACGCCGCCCAGCAGCGGCACGAACACACCCGCGCCAAGGCCATCGCAGCGATGCACGAACTCGACCGGACCGGCGCCCTACTCACCTTCGAATCCGTCGCCCGCCACGCCGGCGTCTCCCGCTCGTGGATCTACACCCAGACCGACCTCAAAGACGAGATCCGCCGACTCCGCGCCCAGCACCGGCCCGAGCCGAGCACACCACTACCTGCCCGACAACGCGCCAGCGACGACTCCCTGCGGCAGCGCCTCGAAATCGCCAACTGCCGCAACCACGAACTCGCCGACGAGAACCGGCGGCTACGCCGCCAACTCGCGTGCGCCCTTGGCCAACTCCGCGACGACACCGGCCGACACCGCGAACCAACACATCACACTTCGGTAACGATCGGGCCGTGCTGACCGCCAACCGATATCGATCTCCAGCCGCGTCATGGATACCCTCCACGACACAAACCTCGAGGTCACAGCAGCTATCGCGGCCAGGACTGCAGATAACCATCGAGCGGCTCAACAAAGAGATCAAACGCCGCGCCGATGTCGTCGAGATCTTCCCCAACCCCGCGGCGTTTCTGCGCCTGGCCACCGCCGTGGTCATCGAGGCCCATGACGAGTGGCAGGTCACCCGCCGCTACCTCTCCGATGTCTCCATGGACGAACTACGGACCGTCATCGCCAACAAACACGCCGCCGCAGCACTTGCCAAACAACACCAAATCGCCTAACGTTCAACATGACTCGTTGATCACCACGCGTGAACCACGCCAGATCCGTAAGTCCACCAATCCACGGGACGCTATCCAAACGTCTCACTCCTGACTTCGCCTCAGCCTGAAAAGCGGAAGGTTGGCGGTTCGGTTGCTCGGACCTGGCTGTCCGATTTACCGAGGCGAATGACCTTGCGAGTTTGGCGGCCCTCGCTACGACAGTTCTTCCACGGTCATCATGGAATTCACCGGCCGGCCCACCTACGCAGTCGTGCAACGAAGCGGACCCGCCCGCATCGGTGACCGCGTCGACCGACCATTCAGCAAAGGTCCATGTCGCTTAATTCCCGGAGCCCTCTTGTCAGAAGTTGTCACGACGTTGTCACACGCCAGGCGAGATGCGGGAGGACACTCTGCGATGCCCGGGTGACGGTCATCCCAGTTCAGAGCCTATGACTGCGACAAGTGGCAACGCCTTGGGACACCCCGACGCGGACTGTAAATCCGCTGTCTCGACCCCCGGTAACCGTGTCCGCCAAGGCCTCGGCTGATAACCGGCGGCCACGGCGGAACGCGTAGTCACGGGTCCGCTTTCATCCGCCCCGGATCCGCAATGCCGTTCATATTGCCCGCTCTGAACCTCCAAGATGGGCCCAGTTGGTCTGGCTTGACCAGCACAAACGTCTCGGTTCTGAATTCGCCTCAGCTTCACACGCAGAAGGTCCTTTCAACCGCGTGCGGTAAGGCGCCATCCAAGTCGGTCTAGCACTGTTACGTCGCGTAACACGCCGACGCATATCCGCAGGAAACGAAGCACCCGCGTAACGACACCAAATGACAGAAAGCGCAGTTCAAGGGCCATTTCCCCAGGTTCGGTACGGGGTTCGAGTCCCCTTAGCTCCAAAGACAGAAAACCCGCTCTGACCATTGATCGAGGGCGGGTTTCTTGTTCGCGGGCGAAGCGGTCGACCGGGCCGAATGTCCTAACTCTGTCCTACCGGTGCACCCCGGCTTGGTCAGTCGGTGATCCAGTTACCGTGGAATCCGTGCGGTACGCGTTGTGGAAGGTGCACGCGGGCAACGGGTTTACCGGTGAAGTTCGATGCGTCGATGATGACCAGGTCGCTGCCGTTACGCACCGGGTCGTACACGTAGGACAGGTACCAGCCGGCGAGCTCGTCGGCCCCGGGCCCGGCCGGGACGAACACCGCCTCGCCGGGTGCGCCCGGCGTGCCGTCATTCTCGAAGAGATGCTCCTCGGCGCTGCCCCGGTCCAGGTCGTAGCGGACCAGGCTGCCGCTGCGTGGCACGGGCGCAACGCCGTCTTGGCTGCCGACGGTGATGGTATACCGGGCAGGCAGTCCGGCGAGGCGATCGTCGATGCGGGGGAACTCCACTCCTTGATCGTCGATTTGGTGCTCGTCGACGCTGCCGCGGTCCAGATCGATGGCCCAGCGCCACATCACGCCCTCGGTCCCGAAGCCCCTGTTGGTATGCCACTTGTCGTTGTCACGCCACAGTTCCGGATACCGGACGGCTTGCAGCACAATCGAATTGCCTCTGTCGTAGGCGTTGGCGACGTGAAAGATGTAGCACGGGTCGATGTCGAACCAGCGGATCGGACCGTAGGGGTCGTCGCGGCGCAGCACGCCGAGCCGGGCACCGTAATTGTCGTCCCACCGGAAGGGGATGTCGCCCTTGCTGTTTCTCGCGATGTCGAGGTTGAACACGATCGGCAGGTCCATGAAGATCACGTGCTTTGCGGTGAGCGCGAAGTCGTGCATCATGGTCAGCGCCTTAACCTCGACGCCGCGGTTGATAGTCAATTGCCCCGACGCGTCAGCGCGGTGGTAGGTGACATGCGGGTCGGTCAGGCTGCCGTAGCCGAAGAAGTGTAATTCGCCGGTGGTGGGGCAGATTTTGGGGTGGGCCGTCATGGAGTCGGCCAGCTTGCCGCCAAAGTCGTAGGCACCCACCGTGTCTAACTCGTTGGTGATCTCATAAGGCAGTGCTGCCTCCACCAGTGCCAGTGTTTTGCCGGCGTGCCGGATGACGTGGGTGTTGGCGACGCTTCGATGCAGGTTGCGGCTGCCGTCGGGGTTGTACATGGGGGCGGGCTGGTCGAAGCTTTCGGTGCGTACCCAGCGGTTGCGGTACCAGGCCGCCCGCCCATTCTCCAGGCGCACGCCGTGGATCATGCCGTCGCCGGTGAACCAGTGATCGGTGTTCTGGCGGGGGTTGGGGCCGTTGCGCAGGTACCAGCCGTTGAGTTCGGGCGGGATGGCGCCGTCCACGTGCAGGTCGAAGGCGGTCAATTCGTCGCTGACCGGGGCGTAGCTACCGGTGCGGAAAAACGGGACGACGGTCTCGGCTGGCTGGGTCATGGTGGCCTCCTAGAGTGCTTATTAATGACATTCCTACTATGACCTGTCTAGTCTGTCATGTCGTTAGTGACATGTCAAAGGAGACTTGTTAGGCTGTCCCGGTGAGTCTGCGACATGCCGCGTTGGGGCTGCTCGCCCAGCATCCCGCCAGCGGGTATGACCTGCTGAAGAGGTTTCAGAAGTCGATGGCCCATGTTTGGCCGGCCACCCAAAGTCAGCTCTATGGCGAGCTGGGCAAGCTGGCCGACGCCGGGCTGATCAAGGTATCCGACGTCGGGCCGCGCGGCCGCAAGGAGTACGCCATCACCGATGCCGGCCGCGCGGAGCTGCATCGGTGGATGACCTCGCCGCAGGACGACCCGCCGTTTCGCAGCGCTCAACTTCTGCGGGTCTTCCTGCTCGGCGACCTCACTCCTGCGCAGGCGCGAGAGTATTTGGAGTCGCTGCGCTCCTTCGCACACGCCGAGCACGCTCGCTATGAGCAGATCCGCGATTCCAAGGACTGGTCGGACGATGACGCCGACTTCTTCGCCCGCGCCGCCTTGGAGAACGGGCTGCAATTCACCCGGATGCAATCCGAGTGGGCGACCCGGGTGATCGACGGGCTCGATCGCCACAGAAAGCGTTTACCTGCGCCGAAATTACCCGCCAATTCGACTGGACTATAAGGGGTTTCGCCCATTGCGACCAACGGGCACCGTCGGTCTCGAGGGGCGGAACGTGACTTTGGTGCAGGAAAGCACCTAAGTCGTGGATTATATCGATAGCAACCCGGCGCGTGCTGCCGCGAGGGTGACACGTGTGGTCTGTGCGATGAGACCGTCGTCGATGGGGTCGCCTGTGGTGACCATGCGATAGAACAGCGGTGCTCGGAACGTGGTGAGCAAGGCGTGGCTATCGGTGTTTGCTGGAAGCTCACCTCGATCGATCGCTTGGGTGACGAGGGGCGTCGCACGCACGGCCTGTTCGTCGAAGTAGCGTCGGGTTGCTTCGCGAAGCTGAGCCGATCGGAGTTCACGCCGCGGTCGTGGGCTCCGTGATGCTTCGCTAGGCCGCCACTTGCGACCAGTGTCGGCAGGGCGATGATACGAGCCGCCCCTACCTCAAGCGCTAGGGCAGCCCTGCGCGATCGAACTCCAGTTGGAGTCGAGGCCGACGGTGGTATCGATGGCGGAGGTTGACGATCAACTCGTTGACCTGGGTAGCCTGATCCGACCCAGCCGCGAGCTTGCGCATCTTCTTGAGCCGTCGAGCGGCACTTCGGTAGTGCTGGGCGCCGGCTTCGGCCAGCTCTTTCTCCACCAGCTCGGTGTGCACCGGCAGTACGGCGAGAGGGTCGAATTTCTCGTATGCCTTGGCGAGGTCACTCCAGGTGCGGTCGTCATCGAGGCCAAGGTTATGCGCGACGTTCCAGGCGAGTGGGATGTCCTTGAGATGAGCCAGCGCAAAGACCACGGTGTCGCGCGCCGGCATTGGTGCCAGGCGCGCGAACACGTCTTCGCGGTAGTCAGGCCACGCGGCGCCGGCGGCCTGATAGAGGTCTGCGGCCGTGGTCGAAGATGGCCAGCGGCGGAATACCTCCACCCGAGCAGCCAGCAGGTTGTCGGGCCTATACCTAGTGAGGAGTTCGCACCAGTAGTTTGCGGCCCGCCGCGACTGGTGGCCGGAGTCGAAATCGGTTGCCTGCTTCGCCCAGTCGATCGCGAGGTCGGTCTGGCCGATTTCCTCCAGGGCCTCGGCGGTGTCCTGATGCCACACCGCGACCCGCCGGTCTCGGGCATGGGTGCGGATGATCGCGTCAACGTCTCGATCGAGGACGGCCAGGCGCTGCGCGTTCCAGTCGAGGGCGTGCCAATCACCGGCGCGCGGCGCCGTCCATCGTTGATCGTCCGATGGGCGGGTGCCCAGACTTGCTGCGATCGCATCGAGTTTCGCTCGATACCTCGCGATGCCCAGCTCCCCAAGAGCGGGCGCGTACGCGACCGGGTCGATCGTGAAGTAGTCACATTCGTTCTCGAACTGGAATTTGATCATCCAGTCGATCAACTGGGCGGTGGCCGGACGGGCTATTTCCGCCACCCGGGGGTGAAGGTCCAACAGATCGCGGCAGGCGTCACCGATGATTCCGCTGGAGTCATCGGCGCGCATGATTACCCTGAGCGCCGACGCGATCGCCTTCTGAGTTACGGCGAACACAACGGTCGGGTTTTCGGTTTCGGCGGCTTCGCGTAGGGCCGTAACGGCCTCATGCATCCGGGCTCCGTGCGCATCGGCGACGTTCCACCGGCACACTTCCGCGCGTGTCCTGATCAGCGGCAGGACGGCGTCCGCGAGGGCAGTCACAAAGTCATCTTGATGAAACGCAGTCCCAGACCGCAAGGAGGTGACCTTGCATCGCGGTCTGGAGTCGCTGTTATTTCGCCGAAATTGATCGGGAACCAACCGGAAACGCTGTGTTCTTGCCGGATGATCTCGGCTAAATCGATTGCCGCATAACCAGACAACGACTTCGAAACCGGTACCGCCGAGCACCGTCTCTCGGTACTTCGTTGGTTACGAGATTTAAGCCGGATGGCGAAGTTCGTGTTCGACCGCGCGGCGAATCCACGAGGAGACGGAGCGGTCGTCGGCGGCTGCCGCGGCGCGTACTTGCTCCAACAGCTCGGGCGGGAAGCGAACGGGAACGGTGGCGGTCAGCCGACGGCGCCCTGGTCTCTGGGGTTCCTGGTTTTCCGGGCGCGCGTAGAACTCGTATTCCTCGTCGGGGGTCATGGGGTGGTTCATCTGTCTCTCCGGTATTGATCAGCGAGGTGTTTAGAGGCTTCGTGCAGCGATGGAGCGGCATCGTTTGGGGTTGCCGTCGCGGGCAGGGGCCAGGGGCACCATGAGGACTGTGCCGTCGACTTCGGCGACCATCAGCCAGTGGGCGGGTGGTTTGGCGGGGTAGAACATCGGGTCGGAAGCCCAGGTCGGAAGCCCAGACTTCGCGGATGTCCTCGATGCCCAGGCTTGGGTGCTTGAACAGGTGAGCGGCTTGAGCGTCGATCTCGAACGGATCCTCTTCGTCGAGCAAATCCCAGATCGAACAATTCGTCCGCCACATGCCAACTGTAATACAAACGGATACAAATATCCTGCTGGTTGGGGACCTTGCCTGGCTGTCGCGGAATTAGGTTTTGACGACAGTTGTGACGACAACCGTGACTACAGTCGCTCCCTCAACCACCACCGCTACAGCACCAAAATGCACCTATTGTGCCTGGTCAGGGCGCGCGCCTGCTCCTGGCATGTGGGGGTCAGGGGTTCGAGTCCCCTTAGCTCCACAGAAGAAAACCCCCAGGTCAAACACCCTGGGGGTTTTTGCTGTAACGGGTGGCTCGGGGCCGGATTGCCTAACTATTGCCTATCAGCGGCCGTTGATCGGGCGGCGGCCCGGGTCGTACCCGCGCAGCGGGTCGTACTCGCGGCGCTGCGACACCCGGCGGGACAGCGGCGGCCCGACGACGACGGGCGGGACGGGCTCGGGCACCGGGGCGGGCTCGGGCTCGGCGACGGCCGCCAGCTCGGCGTCCCGGCGGGCGCGCGGCGACAGGTCGGCCCACGACCCCGGCTCGGCCAGCCGGACGGCAGCCGGGTGCCCGGTGTAGCTCGGCGCATCGCCGCACGTCGGTGACATGCGCGCCCGGTCCGGGGATGCCGGGGGCGGAACGGCTCGCGCTCAGAGCGCGTGCTCGTACACCCGTCGGCCCTCGAACCAGGTCTGTGCAACGACGGTGCGGGCGATCTCGTCCGGATCGACGGTGAACGGATCTCGGTCGAGCACGGCGAAGTCGGCGGACAGGCCGGGCCGCAGCGCGCCGGTGATGTCCCCGAGGCCCATCGCGACCGCTGGGTTGCGGGTGAACGCGGCGAGCGCCTGCTCCACCGACAGTGCCTGCGCACCGTTGAGCCGTCCCGGCGAGAAGCCGTCGGGGTCAGACCGAGTGACCATCGTGCCGAGGCCGAGCCAGGGGTTCGGCAGCGGCACGACTGGCCAGTCCGACCCGGCGGCGAGCAAGGCCCCGGACTCGACGAGGTCGCGGAACGGCCAGATGCGCGACATCGTCGACTCGGGTACCTGCTCGGCGATGCTGTCGAGAATCGGGCTCGGCGACCAGATGTAGGGCGAGGCGTCCGGCACGACGTCGAGCGCTGCGAAGCGGGGCAGGTCGACCTCGTCGATCGACCAGACATGAGCGATCTGGTAGCGCGGACCGGTGCGGTGGCTCGTGCGGACCTGCTCGATAGCGTCGAGCGCCATGCGCACAGCGCCGTCGCCGGCGCAGTGCAGCTTCGCGCCGAGGCCGAGATCGGCACAGCGCCGCAGCTCACCGACGAGGTCGTCGTGGCTCCAGAACGGCTCGCCGCGGTAGGCGGGGTCCTCGTGGTCGCCGTGGCAGCGGTAGGGACCGAGCATGAGCGCGGTGCGGGTCATCGGCACCCCGTCGAGGAAGAGCTTGACGAAGTCGGGCCGGACGCGCTCGCGACGGTAGCCCGGCGCCGCGGCGAGCAGGGGGTCACCGGTCGGGCCCACGTCCAGGAAGGGACGCACGGGGAGAGACCCGACGACGCGCGCCGATAGCGCTCCCGCGTCATCGAGCTCGGCGAGCGCCGCCAGCCCATACTCCAGGAGTGCCGCGTCCTGCGCGGCGGTGATGCCGTACGAGTTGACGATCTCCAGAGCGCGGCGGTACGCCACGCGGTGCCGACCGGGCAGGTCGATGATCGACGCCTGCATGGCCTCCTCGCCGACCACCGAGGCCTGCTCGACTAGCACCCCCGTCAGACGTCCTTCGGAGTCGCGTACATATTTCCCGTCGTCGGGATCGGGAGTGCTCTCGGTGACCCCCATCAGCTCCAGGGCCCGCGAGCTCACCCACCGGTTGTGCAGGGACTCGTCGCGCAAGACCACCGCCCGGCCGTCGGCGGCCTCGTCGAGCCGCTCGATCGCCCGCTTCTCGCAAAGCACGTCGATGATAGGACTGGCGACGATACCGCCGACGACCCACTCGTCTGGGCCGAGCCCCGCGGCCCACTCGCGCACCTTGTCGAGCACGGTGTCGAGAGAGTCCGTGGGTACAAGAATGAGCTCGTACACCGCCTGAGTACCGCCCAGGCCGAGATGGATGTGGACGTCGGCGAGTCCGGGGACCACCGCCCGGCCGCCGATCACTGCGGCGTCGAGCACCTCGGTGCGCGGTCCGGCCAGGGCCGCTATGTCGTCGGCCGTCCCCACGGCGGCGATCCGCCCACCTGTCACCGCGAACGCCTCGGCGGTGGGCGTCTGCGGGTCGAGCGTGTGCACCGTCGTCCCGGTGACGACGAGGTCTGTTGGGGTATCCATCGGGAGCCTTCGAGTGATGCGGGGCACCAGCACGGGGGTGCTGTACGTCCAAAGGGAATCAGTCATACAACTGACTGCAACAGGGACCACCGTAGTCGTCGCTGCGTCGACTCGGGAGGCCGATTGGCAGCAAGGAGGCAGCCGACAAATCAATACGACGGGGCACTCGACACCATTGGCGATCACATCGGTGCAGCTCAATGACACTGGCTGACCATTCCTGGTACATCGAATCAGCGTTCGTTACGAAGAGGCCATGCGGCCTGCGCGAAACCGAACTTCTTGTTCGCCACCGACAACAAGCTCATGCAAGCTCACATCAAAGCGGACCACCACAACCCCAGCAGCTCCTACGTCGCCCGATAAGCGCTACTTCATTCGGCAGTGTCTGACTTCCCGATCGGCCGGGTGAAGGGCGTCTTCGACGTCACTACGTGATGGCTTCGCCACCCTTGACGCATCCGATCGTCAGCGCGGGAGCGCGGGTGTGAAGAAGCGGTGGGAGTGCCGCTGTTTCGCACTGTGAGTTGACGACAACCTTGACGACAACCGTGACGACAGTTGCTATCCCAGCGACGTCCCCTACACGATCCTTTCAGGCCGATCGTGCCTGGTCACTGGGTCTGCCCGCTCCTGGCAGTGTGGGGCTCAGGGTGGGTTTTCATCCGCTCTGCATCCGCCATGCGGTTCGGATTGCGTGTTCTGAACCGTCGGAATTGGTCCAGTTCGTCCAATTTGACCAGCACAAAAGCCTCACACCTGATTTCGCGTCCGTCTGAAAAGCGGAAGGTCGGCGGTTCGATCCCGCCCCTGGCCACCATTGTAATTGCGGTTCGTGGAACTATGAGCTCTACGGACGTGCCGCAGCGCCGTTTACGGCCGTCGGTTTGCGGGGGCGGCAGCGTCGGCGTCGGGCCGATCCGAAAATTTCGGGTATTCGACCGGTTTTCCGGAGGCTGCGCCCGAAGCGACATGTTCCGGTGCGTCGGGATGGGAAAAAAGATTCGAGCTGTCCATGTGGTGTCCTTAATGAAGAGGTCGTCCGATACGCACTGTTGACGGACGGGACGACGATGAATCGCACGCTGATCTCTTCGTGATGCGCTTACGATTCGCGATGACGCTAGATCGCGGTTCACCCTCGACTGTACAGGCACTGGGCAGGGACGCTCGGACCGGCCCGTCGACGAGCAAGGATGTACAAGATCGACGTGCTGCTATGATGTTGAGCAATGTTGGCTGTTCCATTCGATGGCCAGCACGTCGTGAAACGCTTCTTCATCCCTCCGGCGCCCGGCCTGCCCTAGCGGCCGACGCACTCAATACGGCGCAGTTCGTATCGCGGCGATCGATTTTGCCCACCGGCAATCTCGCCACCTTGTGCTGACCGACCGCGCGCTACTCGGCGCCAACTCGGCACAACCGATGCTGAAAGACATCAAAGTGACTACTGGCAAGACGTTTGCCGATCTCGGCGTGGGCGGACCACTCATCGAAGTGCTCGCCACCAGCGGGATCACCGATCCTTTTCCCATACAGGTCGAGACCCTTCCCGACACACTCGTCGGCCGAGACGTCCTCGGCCGCGGCAAGACAGGCAGCGGTAAGACGCTCGCCTTCTCGATTCCCATGGTCAGCCGGCTGGCCGGACGTCCGCGCCGCCCGTCCCGACCGTCGGGTCTGGTTCTCGCCCCCACCCGGGAGCTGGCCAGCCAGATCACCGCGACGCTGGAGCCGTTGGCCGCCGTCAGCGGCCTCCGGGTAACCACGGTCTTCGGCGGGGTACCGCAAGGCAAGCAGGTCGCGGCGCTGAAGTCTGGCGTCGACATTGTCGTGGCCTGCCCCGGCCGGCTCGAGGACTTGATGAGGCAGCGCTTGATCACCCTCGACTCGGTCGAGATCACGGTGATCGATGAAGCCGATCACATGGCCGATCTCGGCTTCCTACCCGGCGTCACCCGCATCCTGGCGGCCACACCGAGCGGCGGCCAGCGGCTGCTGTTCTCCGCAACGCTCGACAACGGCGTCGACAAACTCGTCAGTCGATTCCTGCACAACGCGGTCCTGCATTCTGTCGACGGCTCCAACTCCCCGGTGCCCGAGATGACCCACCACGTTTTCCACGTCTCCGGGGTGCAAGCCAAGAAGGAGCTGGTACACCGGCTCGCCTCGGGTACCGGCCGCCGAATCCTGTTCATGCGCACCAAACATCAAGCGCGCAAGCTCGCCAAGCAGCTCACCGAATCCGGTGTTCCGGCAGTCGATCTGCACGGCAACCTTTCCCAGCCCGTACGCGACCGAAACCTCGCTGCCTTTTCGGCGGGTGAGGCGCGGGTGCTGGTGGCCACCGATATCGCCGCGCGGGGCGTGCACGTCGACGGCATCGAATTGGTGGTGCACATCGATCCGCCCGCCGAACACAAGGCGTACCTGCACCGGTCTGGGCGCACGGCGCGGGCCGGAAACGCGGGTGACGTCGTGACCGTTGTCCTGCCCGAGCAGCGCCAGGACACGCGTGCGCTGCTGCGCCGCGCAGGAATCCGTGTCACTCCGCAGGAGGTCACTGTCGACTCGGCTGCCGTGCGTGCGGTGGCGGGTGACTTGGCGCCCTACCAGGCTCCCGCGCCAAAGAAGGTGGCTCCTTCGCATCAGTCGCAGCCTCGGCGGCCGGGTTCCGCCGGCCGCAGACGTGGTCGCCGCGCGGGCCGCGCCCAGCGCTGATGGTCGATGATTGTTCTAGCACCACAATGGCTTTCAATAAGTTGACCGCTCGTGCTACCCTGATCGCGCGGATGTTTTTGGTACATCCGCTTTTTGAATGAGAGAAGTAAGTTAAATGGCACAGGGAACTGTGAAATGGTTCAACGGCGACAAGGGCTTCGGCTTCATCACCCCTGATGACGGCGCGAAGGACCTCTTCGTCCACTACTCCGAGATCCAGGGAAGCGGCTATCGCTCGCTCGAGGAAAACCAGCGTGTTCAGTTCGAAGTCGGGCAGGGAGCCAAAGGTCCCCAGGCAATAGGAGTCACGGCCGTCTGAAAAACCTCACATGACGTTGGGCTGGTGCGGTTCCTCTGTACCAGCCCGCTGGCATTTCTAGGAATCGTCAGAAGCGCCGGCGTCCTCGGGCATTCGAATCGTCCACGAAGCGATCTTTGTTGGCGCGGAACGAGTCACACGACAGGCGATCGCCAACAACAACAGTGCTCGGGTGTCAAGCCGTCCACTCCACGCCGGTGGAGACGCAGAACTCGTTCTGCTCGGGATCTGACATTCTGACCCATCGCGTTCCGCCGAAGGTTTGCACGGCTTCGTCGATGCGACGAGCGCCCAGTGTCTGCATCCGGTGAACCTCGGCCTCGACGTCGTCGACCACAATGTCGACGTGCATGCGATTCTTGCCCGCTTTGGGTTCGGGTACCCGCTGAAGGAGCAGCGGTGAACCGGTGCCTACCTTTGGAACGAGCACGGCCAGATTCGTGTCGCTGTAATAGTCGCGATAGTCGAGCGCCTCGCGCCAGAACTTGGCGAGGCTCCTTGGTTCTTCGCAGTCGAGTACGAGTTCCAGCGTTCGCCTTGTGCGCCATTTTTGTGCCTCCCGGTCCGAATTTCGCGTGGCGGGTAACCGATGGGCTAACCGAGCACCGGGATCAGCAGCCGCGATGACGAGCGAACCACGTTCAGGCTGCTGGTGCCGACGCTGGCATGCCTGAAGTTCATGATCGCCGGCGTTGCCGGGTCCTGGTCGTCGCTGGTGAGCACGAGGCGAATCCGGTGACCGGCCTCGAACCGGCGGGCGTTGGGGACCAACGGGATTCGGTACACGACATCCTCACCCAGCGGCACCGCTTGCGCCTTGCGGCAGGGCAACACCGGCGCGCCGGGACGGCTGGCCGCCTCGTCGACCTCGCGCAAGGTGGCGCGCAACCAGCCGGCCGTCACATCGGTGGTTTCGCCGTCGGGCGCCACGTCCTGCAGCGTCACTATCCAGGCAGTGTCGATCGCCGTCGCGGAGGCGACCAGCCGCAACTCGATATCGCCGACGACGTCCAGGTCCCCGCTCACCGGTTCGCTGGTCCAGGTCAGCATCGACGGCGGGTCGATCGTACTGGGTTTCACGCGGCCCAGGCCCGAGCCCAAGACCATGAATTCGCGGCCGCCCGGCTCGCCCTCGTCCTCGCTCAACGTGGCGTCGGCGCGCAGCGCGAGTTCGCGATGCGGGGCTTGCGAGGCTTGCGGCGGCGGCCACGCGTCCGCAGTGCGCCACTGGTCGGCCCCGGGCAGGAAGTACCGGATCGGTGGCCCGTCCATGATTCCCGTGTCGCGGCCCTTCAGCCAATGGTCGTACCAGGCCAACGCCTCGGTGTGCATGCTTTCCCAGGGCCACGTCAGCCCGAACTTGCCGAGCATTCCCATCCGCACGCATGCGTTGTCGGACAGCGCTTTCCACGTGGCGAACGTCGACGGCAGGTGCAGCGGCACATTCTCCCAGTCACACCCTAGGTACACCGGAATGTCGATTTCCTTCAGCAGTGGCAATAGGTTTCGCTCGTCCCACCACTCGTCACGGGTCGGATGCATGACCGCTGCTTGCTGCCAGAGCTCGTCCCATGGGTGGGGGTTGTGCGGCAGCTTGAGTAGTTGGCGCAGCATGGTCACGGCCGCCTCGCCGTTCGCGGTCTCGAATTTCTTATGCAGGCGGGGGCTTTTCAGCACGCGGCGGGCCAGAGCGACGGGCTTGCTGCGCCAGAGCTTGTCGCTGCGGTCGGAGGTCAGGCCCATCATCGCGAGAAACGGGGTGACGAATGACGAACTCAGCAGCCCGTGGTGGTTGGCGCCTTCGTAGAGGTCCGCCGTCACGGCGAGGGGGAAGATGGCTCTGAGGTGCGGCGGCCGCTCGACGGCCGCCTCCAGTTGGGTCATCGCGAAATAGCTGATGCCGATCATGCCGACATTGCCGTCGCACCAGGGTTGGACCGCGACCCACTCGACGAGGTCGTGTGCGTCCCGGCGCTCCTGCGCATCGAAGAAGGTGAAGGTGCCCGCTGAGCCGCAGGTCCCGCGGAGGTTCGCGATGACGTGCACGTAGCCACGTGGTACCCAGAAGTCGGTCACGCCGGCCTCGATGAATCCGGCCGGAGCGCCAAGGTCCTGCATCTGCCGCGGGTAGGGCGAGGCGGCGAGCAGCGCCGGAAAGCGGCCGTCGGAATCGGGCCGATGGATGTCGGCCAAAAGCGTTGTGCCGTCGCGCATGGGGATCGCGGTGTTGAGGTCGCTGCGCGACGCGTACCACGGGCGGCTGAGATTGCGGTATTGGCGCCCGGTGGTCTGCGGGCCGTTGAGCGATGTGGTCATTGCTACAAGCTACGGTCAACCCGCAGCGCTTCCACGAAATTGATGCCGCGGGTGAAATCTCTTCGCGGAATCGATCGCGGGCCACGACAATATTGGGATGCCTCGGATGCTGCGGTTGCTGCTGCCCTCGGTTGTCGTCGCGCTTGCAATGGCATCCGGTGCTGCGACCGCCCCGGCCAGTCCCGATGTTCCGCCCGTCAGCGACGCGGCGCGCGCGGCGGGATTCGTCGACGTCCGGAGGGTCGTCGCCGACGCCATCATCGACCTGCGATACGCGACGACCAACAACTTCACCCACACGCAGTTGTATCCCTCGGACGCCCGATGCCTCGTGCATCAATCCATGGCACCGGGGCTGGCGACCGCGGCGACGGCGCTGCGCCCGCAGGGCCACGTGCTGGTGTTCTGGGACTGTTACCGGCCGCACGAGGTTCAGGTCGAGCTGTTCAACGCCGTACCCAACCCGGCGTGGGTCGCGCGACCGGGCCAGTACGCGCACAGCCACGAGTCGGGGCGTTCGGTTGACGTGACATTCACCAGCGTGCAAGAACAGTGCCCGACCGAGCGGCAAGTCGGCGGACTCTGCCTGGCCGACATGGGCACCGACTTCGATGATTTCTCGCCGCGCGCAACGGCATTCGCGACGCAGGGCGTCAGCCCCGATGCTCAAGCGAACAGGGCCCGGCTGCGGGACGCCATGACCTACGGCGGGTTGACGGTGTACTCCGGTGAGTGGTGGCATTTCGACGGTCCCGGTGCCGGCGTCGACCGTCCCATCCTCAACGTCCCGGTCGACTAGGGTCGCCCGATGAACGACGAACGCCCGGCCAAGTACACGCACGGACATCACGAGTCCGTGCTGCGCGGCCACCAGCGACGGACCGCGGAGGACTCCGCGGCCTACCTGGTGCCCCACCTGAAGCCGGGGTTATCGGTGCTGGACATCGGGTGCGGCCCCGGCACTATCACCGGCGACCTCGCCGCCCGGGTCGCGCCCGGGTCGGTGCTGGCCGTCGACCTCTTCGCCGACGTCCTCAACGTGGCCCGCGCCGAGATCCAACGGCGGAAGCTGTCAAACGTCTCGTTCGCGACGGCCGACGTGCACAAGCTCGACTTTCCCGACGATGCATTCGATGTCGTCCACGCCCACCAAGTCCTGCAGCACGTCGCGGATCCCGCGCAGGCGCTGCGGGAGATGAGGCGCGTCTGCCGACCGGGCGGGATTGTCGCGGCTCGAGACGCCGATTACGCGGGCTTCATCTGGTATCCGCGCCTGCCGGCGCTGGACTTGTGGCTGGACCTCTACGAGAAGGCGGCTCGCGCCAACCGGGGCGAACCGGACGCCGGCCGACACCTGCTGTCGTGGGCGCTGGAGGCCGGCTTTGACGACATCGCGCCGAGCGGCAGCCTCTGGTGCTACGCGACGGCCGAAACCCGCGAATGGTGGGGCGGCATGTGGGCCGATCGGATTCTGCACTCGGGCGTGGCTCGTGACCTGCTGGCTTTGGGTCTGGCGACTACCGCGCAGCTCGAGGAGATCTCCGCCGCGTGGCGGGCGTGGGCGGCGGCCCGGGACGGTTGGCTGGCGATCCCGCACGGCGAGATCCTCTGCCGGGCGTAGCTGAGCAGAGGTGGTATTGGCATTCTCTTTTTTTGCAAGTACGTTATTCATTGATGGATAACGCTGCTCAGACACCGGCGGGCATCCCACTGCGGCCCGCATACGGGCCGGGGGACAGAAGCGCCGAACCGCCGCCGCCCGGCGAGTTTCCGTTCACCCGGGGCAACTTCGCGTCCGGCTATCGGGGCAAGTTGTGGACATTCCGCCAGTACTCCGGCTTCGGTACCGCCGAGGAATCCAACCGGCGCTATCGCTACCTGCTGGAACAGGGCGGAACGGGGCTGTCGGTGGCGCTCGACCTGCCCACCCAGTGCGGCTACGACTCCGACGATCCCGAGTTCGGCGAGGAGGTCGGCCGGGTGGGCGTCGCCGTGGACACCCTGGCCGATGCCGAGATCCTGTTCGACGGCATCCCGCTGGACAAGACCAGCACCAGCATGACGATCAACGGGACGGCCGCGATCCTGCTGGCGTTCTACGTCGCGGCCGCGGAGAAAAAGGGCATTCCGCGGGCCAAGCTCACGGGCACGATCCAGAACGACATCCTCAAGGAGTACGCCTCGCGGGGCACGTGGATCTGGCCGCCGGAGCCGTCGCTGCGGCTGATCGCCGACACCATCGAGTTCTGCGCGGCCGAGGTGCCGAAATTCAACGCCATTTCGGTGGCCGGGGCGCACTTCCGCGACGCCGGGGCCAACGCGGTCCAAGAGATGGCGTTCACCCTGGCCGACGGCGTCACCTACTGCGACACCGTGGTGCAGCGGGGCCGGATGACGATTGATCAGTTCGCGCCCCAGATCTCTTTCTTCTTCTACACCCATGGCGACTTCTTCGAGGAGATCGCCAAATACCGTGCGGGACGCCGCCGTTGGGCGACCATCGTGCGGGAACGCTACGGCGCCACGACGGACAAGGCTTCGATGTTCCGCTTCGGTTGCGTGTGCGGTGGCGCGTCGCTGTTCGCCCCGCAGGCGCAGAACAACCTGGTGCGGGTGGCGTACGAGGCGATGGCGGCGGTATTGGGCGGCGTGCAGTCGATGTTCACCGCGGCGTGGGACGAGCCCTTCGCGCTACCCAGCGAGGAGTCCACCACGCTGGCGTTGCGCACCCAGCAGATCCTGGCTTACGAAACCGGCGTGGCCAGCGTGGCCGACCCGCTGGGCGGCTCGTACTTCGTCGAGGCGCTCACCGACGCCACCGAGGCCCGCATCGTCGAGATCATGGACGACCTCGAGCGGCATGGCGGGATGGTCAGCGCGATCGAGGACGGCTACCTGCAGGGCTTGATCGCCGACGAAGCCTTCCGCATGCATCAGGACATCGAGGCGGGCACCCGCCCGGTTGTCGGGGTCAACCGCTTCGTGTCCGAGGAGCCCGAGCCGGACCCCGGACCCGACATAGTCATCTACGAGCTCGACGCCGAGGGCCGCGACCTGCAGCTCAAACGTCTGTCCAAGGTGAAGGCCGAAAGGGATTCGGCCGCAGTGCAATCGAGCCTCGCGGCACTGTCGCGCGCCGCCGAAGGAACTGACAACCTGATGCACAAGCTGATCGACTGCGCCAACGCTTACTGCACGGTCGGTGAAATGGTTTCCGCGCTCAAAGCGGTGTGGGGCGAATTCCAGCAACCGGTGGTGTTCTAGGTGGCCGTGCGGATTCTCGTTGCCAAGCCCGGCCTCGACGGACACGACCGCGGCGCCAAGATCGTCGCCCGCACCCTGCGCGACGCCGGCTTCGAGGTGATCTACACCGGCATCCGGCAGCGCATCGAGGACATCGCGTCGATCGCCGTCCAGGAGGACGTGGCAGTGGTCGGCCTGAGCATCCTGTCCGGTGCCCACCTGGCGCTCACCGCGCGCACCATCGAAGCGCTGCGCGCCGCCGACGCCGCCGACATCGCCGTCGTCGTCGGCGGCACCATCCCGCATGCCGACGTACCCAAGCTGCTGTCCGCCGGCGCGGCCGCCGTTTTTCCCACCGGGACACCGCTGGACGAGTTGGTGCGCGAGATTCGCGCACTGACCGGTACCCCGCAAACCGCATTGAAGGAAACAGAGGAACAGTGCGCGTCGGAGTGATGATCGGACCCGAGCGCGGCGAGTCCGCGCGCAAGGTCACCCGGATGCTGGCCGACATCGACTGGGCCGAGAGCGCCGGCCTGGACAGTGCCTGGATCCCGCAAATCCCCAGCGACTTCGACGCGCTGGTGGCGGTTGCCCTCATGGGCACTCGGACCAGCCGCATCGAGCTGGGCACCGCGGTGGTTCCCCTGCAGGCTCAGCATCCAATTGCGTTGGCGCGCCAGGCCTTATCGGCGCACGCGGCCACCGGTGGCCGGCTGGCGCTGGGCGTCGGGCCCTCCCACCACTGGATCGTGGACGACATGCTCGGGATTCCCTATGAACGGCCCGCCGCGTACACCCGCGACTACCTCGAGGTGCTCGACGCGGCGTTCGCCAACCCGGGCCCCGTCGACGTGGAAAACGAGAACTTCCGGGTGCACAACCCGCTTGACCTCGCCCCCGTGGCGCCGTTGCCGGTGCTGGTCGCCGCGCTCGGGCCCGTGATGCTCACGATCGCCGGCGAGCGCGCCGACGGCACCATCCTGTGGATGGCCGACGAACGCGCGGTGGCCGAGCACGTCGTTCCGCGGATCACCAAGGCCGCCGACAACGCCGGGCGCCCGGCCCCGCGCATCGTCGCCGGCATCCCGGTCTGCCTTTGCGCGGCAGGCGAAGTCGACGCCGCCCGCGAGCGCGCCAACCGGATCCTCGGCGAGGCCGAGGTCTCGCCCAACTATCAGCGACTGCTCGGGTATGGCGATGCCAAGGATGTGGGCGACATCTGCGCGGCCGGAGACGAGGACGCAATCCTGTCCCGGTTCCGCAGATTCGCCGACGCAGGGTTGACCGATCTGTCGGTGCGGTTGCTTCCGATCGGCGACAACCGGGACGAACTCGTCGCCTCGAAGCGCCGGACACGCGAGCTGATTGCCTCGCTCGCAACGGAGTCGCGGTGACGGCTGGAGACCCCGGACCGCTGACTGGGATTCGGATCCTCGAGGTCGGCACCATGCTGGCCGGTCCCTACGCCACCATGCTGCTCGCCGATCTGGGCGCCGAGGTCATCAAGATCGAGCCCCCGGGCGGCGAGATCTCCCGCGGGGTGGGGCCCAGCTACTTCGCCAGCCTCAACCGCAACAAATCCAGCATCTGCGTCGACCTCAATTCCGCAGCGGGACAGGGGGTTCTGGGCGAACTGGTGGCGCAATCCCACGCGCTGCTGGTGAACCTGAAACCGTCGGCCATCCGTCGGCTCGGGCTCACCTACGAGGCGTTGCGGCAGTGGAACGAGCGGATCGTCTGCGTGGCGATCACCGGCTTCGGGCTGAACGGCGGCGACGATCCCGCATTCGATTACGTGGTCCAGGCGGGCGTGGGCATCGCCGCGCTGACCGGCGATCCGGACGGCCCGCCGACGCTGCCCGGCTATTCGTCGGCCGACAACTCCACCGGAATGTGCGCGGCACTAGGGCTTCTGGCCAAGATCGTCTCCGGCGCCGGCGGGCAAGTGGATGTGTCGCTGCGCGACGTCATGCTGTCACATCTCAACTATCACGCCTCCGCCTACCTCAACGACGGCGTCGAGCCGCAGCGTCGGCCAAACGGGGCGCACTCGTATTACGTTCCCGCTCAGCTTTTTCCGACCGCAGAAGGTTTTCTCGCGCTCTTCATCACGCATGATGGATTCTGGAAGTCGTTTGCCGCCGAGGCGGGTATCGGCGGTTTCGAAACAATGGCCGAACGGGTGGCCCGCCGCGATGACGTGCTGGCCGTCGTCACCGCGATGCTGGCGACCGACACCGCGCTCGGCTGGGAACGACGGCTGCGGCCGCTCGGAGTCCCGGCGGCGGCGGTCCGTACTCTGCCCGAGGCGCTCAAGGCGACCCCGGAAGTGGTGGTGACGGCGGGTGATTTCCGCCTCGTCGGCAACCCGATCCACATTTCCGGCTACCAGCCCGACTACCGACCGTCGCCGGATCTGGCTGAGGGCCAAGGTGTTTAGGCGCCACCTGGGCCGGTGAGGTGGGCCTCGGCGAGCTTGCGGAAGGCCGCGATCAGACGGCTGCGGTCCCCGGCCCGAGTCGCCAAGACGACGTGGCTGGGTTCGACACCTTCCAAGGGGACCGTGGTGATGTCCGGCCAAAGGCGCTCCATGCCGGATCCGAATGCCGCACCCGCGGCATGGGTTCGTCGGCGATGTCGTCGAGGGTGACCGATTTTCGGCCGGCCAGGCGATGATCGATGGGGACGGCCAGCACGCGGGGCTCGTCGTATAGAACCGTCACGTGCAGCTGGTCGGTGGGGAACGGCAGCCGGGTGACGACCGCGTCCACCCGATGGTCGACTAGCGCAGTTCGAGCCTGGTCGAAATCCAAATGCGTCACTTGCACGTCGGCGTCCGGGTGCTCGCGGCGCAACTCCCGCACCGCCGGCGTGACGATCATGCCCGACGTGTACCCAATCACGATGCGGCTCGGTTGGGCGGCGGCCCGCGCCTGCGCCGCGGCTTGGGCCGCCGAGCGCAACAGCGCCTTGGCCCGGGGCAGAAACACCTCCCCGGCCTCCGTGAGCCGGGTGCCCTGCGGCTTGCGATCCAGTAAGCGGACGCCCAGCTGCTGTTCCAGTCGGCGGATCTGCCGGCTCAGTGACGGCTGCGCGACGCGGAGCGCGGTGGCCGCCCGGCCGAAGTGCCGATGGTCGGCCACCACAACGAAGTACCCGACCAGCCGCAGGTCGAGGTCCACCGCGGGAGAATCCGCCATGCGGGCATGCTAACCCGCGCGCCGGCGCACCGCACCCAACCGGCTGGTATGAGCTGCGGTGATGCGGAATTCGCATCGCGCCATCCGGAATAGGACTTGGACGCCGGGCCGCATCCGGTCGTTGACTGGTGGCACCGACACGAAGGGAGATTTCACCAATGCACGTCTTTGTCACCGGTGCGACCGGGCACATCGGTTCCGCGGTCGTCGACGAACTCCTCGAAGCGGGGCACGAGGTCACCGGCCTGGCTCGATCCGACAAGGGCGCGGCCGCGCTGACGGCCAAAGGTGCCGCGGCGTTTCGGGGCGACCTCGACGACGTAGATGGCTTGCGGGATGCCGCCGCGGCATCCGATGGCGTCATTCACCTCGCCTTCAAGCACGACTTCACCGACTACGCGGGCGCCGCGCAGACGGATCTGCGCGCCGTCGAGGCGATGGGGGAGGCGCTCGTCGGTTCCGATCGGCCCTTCGTCATCACCTCGGGAACGCTGATCCTCGCGCTTTTCGGGCAGGGCGGCGTCGGGACCGAAAACGACACCTTGCCCGGCGGGCCGCGGATCGACTCGGAGAACGCGGTGATCGCGCTGGCCGAGCGCGGCGTGCGGTCGTCAGTCATCCGGCTTTCGCCGCTGGTGCACAGCAACCTGGACCACCACGGCTTCGCCCACCACCTGATCAACACCGCACGCGATACCGGCAAGTCCGCATACCTCGGCGACGGCTCCAACCGATGGCCCGCCGTCCACACCCTGGATGCCGCCCACCTATACCGGCTGGCGCTCGAAAAGGCGCCCGCGGGAACGCGCTTGCACGGGGTGGCCGACGAAGGGGTGCCGTTCCGCGACATCGCCGCCGTGATCGGCCGCCATCTGAATGTGCCGGTGGCGAGCATCCCCGCCGAAGAAGCCGAGCACTTCGGCTTCGTGTCGATGTTCGCACCCCTCGACAACCCGACCTCGAATGCGCTGACGCAGAAGATACTTGACTGGCATCCGGAACGGCCCGGGCTGATCGAGGACCTCGATGCCGGCCATTACTTCGGCGAGTGAAGGCGAACCGCCGTGGCTGACAGCGTGGTTGACGCGGCCCGCCGGACGTTGGGACCGGTGGGCGTCTGCCTGCCGGTCTCATTCACCAGCATCCCGCACACCGACCTGCAGCGAGAGGCCGTAGGCCGGTTGGAACGCGCCGGCTACGGCGCCGTCTGGACCAACGAGGTCATCGGCAAGGACGCCCTGGTACAACTCGCCACCCTGCTGACCGCGACCAACCGCATGGTGTTCGGCACCTGCATCGCCAACATCTGGGCCCGCCCGGCCCAGACCATGCATGCGGCGGCTGCCCAACTGGCACAGGCCTACCCGGGTCGGTTCGTGCTCAGCCTCGGTGTCGGTTACCCGGAGCAGGCGGCCAGCGTTGGGCACGAATTCGGCAGCCCGCTGGTCATGATGCGTGCCTACGTGGACCGGATGGACAGCCCGACCTGGCCGCCGGCGCCCGAAGTGCCATATCCCCGGATAGTCGCCGCCAACGGCCCGAAAATGCTTGCATTGGCTGGTGATATCGCCGACGGGGCGCTGCCGGCCGGGCTGCCCGAAGAGTTCACTGCTCAGGCGCGTCAGACGTTAGGACCGGACAAGCTTTTGGTTGTCGGAGTGTCCGTAGTCGTAGACGGGATCGACTCGGCGAGCATCGTTGCACAAGTACGCGAGCACCTGACCGCCGGCGCCGATCACGTAACGCTTCTCCTGCCCACCGGCATCGACTTCGCCACTGGCATTGAGGAACTCGAACAACTGGCTCCGGCGCTCGTCGAACTCGGGGTCACGACTCGAGCGTGACGTCGCAGGGCCCGTCTCGCTGGCCGCGTGACCCTAACTTGGCCGCCGAACGTCGAGTTGTTGTGGCGAAATCGCCGATTTCGCGCACCAACTCGACACTCGGCGTCAAGAGCAAGGGCCGTACTCGGTGGTCACCTCGAGGAGCCGCGGTATCGGCCGCGGATCCAACTGCAGGGCGTCCGACATGTGCAGTTGGCCGGCGTTGGCGATCATGTTGTCCAGGATGGCTTGCAGATCGTCGCCCTCGATTTCATAGACGGCGACATAGGGGCCCTCGCCGTTGACCGGACGCATCCGCCGCGCGGAGACGAATCCGTCGAGGGCCAGGAGCTCGCCCAGATGGACCTCGTCGTACCAGGTGTTGTACTCCTGTTCGCGGTCGGGCGAACTGGGTCGGCTCTCCACGAGGATGATGCCCTTGGCCATCGCGCCGCCTCCCTGGTGGTTACTCGTAGCGCACCGTGATCGATGCCGTGTCGGGCACGCCCTGGCAGGTCAGAATGTAGCCCTCGGCCACTTCGTCGTCGTCGAGAGCGTCGTTGACTCGCATGGTCGCGTGGCCCTCGACGAGCCGGGCCATGCAGGTGCCGCAGTTGCCGGCCTCGCAGTTGAACGGCGGTTCCAGCCCGGCCCGTCGCGCGCTTTCCAATAACGTCTCGCCGGCAACCAGTGGGACCGACACCTTCTTGCGATCGAGGTGGATCGTGACCGTCCCGGCCTCGACACCGTTTGATGCGGGATTCGTCACCCGTCGGGTCTCCTCGGTGGTCCGGGTGACCGTCACCGCGACCGCCCCCTTCCATCTTGTATTCTTCATTATAGAGAATACTATTCTCGCTAGGCGATAGTATCTTCTCAAGTCATTGGGGCCATGTCGGGAGGAACTGGACGTGAGCGAGCCGGCCGCGCTCGTGTTCGAGGAACGGCGGTTCAGCCCGCCTCAACTCGACGCGCTGGCCGACGGGCTTGCCGCGGCGTTGGCCAAAACCGGTGTCAGCGCAGGCCAGCGAGTCGCCTTGATGGCGTCCAACCGCCCGGAATTCGTCACCGCGTTGCGGGCGATCTGGCGGCTGGGAGCCACCGCGGTCCTCATCAGCCCCGCCTGGAAACGCGACGAAGTCGACCGCGCCCTCGCGCTGACCGACCCGGCGCACGCCGTCGGGGACCACCCGGTCCTGGCCGGCCTGATGCCGATGCTGCACCCGGACGAACCGACCACGCCGGGAGACCCGATGACCGGCTCGCCGCCGCGGGGCGCCGACGCGGTGCTGGTGTTCAGTTCCGGAACCACCGGTCTGCCCAAGGCCGTCCGGCACACCCACGCGGCCTTGGATGAGGGCGTCGGGCACTGGCGCGGGGCACTGCGGCTGACGCGGCGCGACCGGATTCAAATCGCCACGCCGCCGTCACACATCCTCGGCCTACTGAACATCCTGACCGCGCTGCGGACGGGAGCCTGGATGCGGCTGCATCCGCGGTTCGACATCGACCGGATGCTGCACCACATCGAAAGTGACCGCATCACAGTCGAAATGGCGGTCGCGCCCATCGCGCTGGCCATGGCGGCGCACCCCGGGCTGGAGTCTTACGACCTTTCTTCGTTGCGGTACATCATGTGGGGGGCGACGCCGGTCAGCCCCGGCGTCGCGGAAACCGTGACCCGGCGGACCGGCGTCGGCTGGGTCCCCGCCTACGGCACCACGGAACTGCCCGTCATCGCTTGTAATCCGCTCGAGGGCGCCCGGCTGGACGCCGTCGGGCGTCCGGTGCCCGGGGTGGACCTGCGCGTAGTTTCGGTGGAGACCGGAGAGCCGGTCGGCCCCGGGGAGGTCGGTGAGATCCAGGCCCGGTCGATGTCGCTCATGGCGGGCTACCTGCCGGCCGAGGCGACCGCCGAGGCGATGTGCGACGGCTGGTACCGGACCGGGGATGTCGGGTGCCTGGATAGCGGCGGCTGGCTGCGGATCACCGACCGTCTCAAGGAGATGATCAAGGTGCGCGGCTTCCAGGTCGCACCGGCCGAAATCGAGACGGTGCTGCACGGGCATCCGGAAGTCAGAGACTGTGCGGTGTTCGGTGTTCCCGACGCCATCAACGGCGAGGCGATCGTTGCCGCCGTCGCGGCTCGCGCTGACCTCGACAGGGAGGCCGTCGCCGCCGATCTGTTCGCCTGGGTGGACCAGAGGCTAGCCTCCTACAAACGACTGAGCCGCGTCGTGTTCGTTGACGACATTCCGCGCCTGCCCTCCGGAAAGGTGCAGCGCCGAGTCCTCAAGGAGAGCTATGGATGTACGTCTGACGTCTGAACAGCGGCAACTTCGCGACGCCGCCGCCAAACTGGCCGACGACCTCGGCCTCGGGGCGGTGCAGGATCTCGACGACGCGGGCCGAATCAGCCGTCTGGGCAAGCAGATTGACATGACCGGCTGGCGATCGCTGCGCTCCGACGGTGCCTCCGGCGTGGAAGTGGCCATCGTCGCCGAGGAGTTCGGTCGCCGACTGGTCGACGCGCCGTTCCTCGGGCCGGCACTCGCCGACGACCTGGCGCGGCACATCGGCGCGGATGCCGCGGGGACGACCGTAGCCGTCGACGACCGGGTGGTCGACGCCCGCGGCGCGCGGCGCGCCTTTTTGCTCTCCGGCAGAACAGTTTTGGCGGCAGAGGTGGGAGGCGTCCACACCGCCGCCGACCTGACGCGGGTCGAGGCGGCGATGGCGGGAGCGCCGGCGGCCGTCGGTGAGGTAGCCCCTGACGTCGCCGCGCGATGGTTTGCCCTCGCGCTGGTGACCACCGCGGCGGACCTGGTCGGCATCGCCCGCGGCGCGCACGCCGTCGCCTGTGACTATGCGAAAATCCGGGAGCAGTACGGCAAAACGATTGGCTCGTATCAGGCTGTCGCGCACCTGCTGGCCGAAAGCCTTGCGCTGATCGAAGGTTCGGTGAGCGTGCTGCGTCACGCCGCCTGGGCGGTCGACGAACTGACGCCGGCCGAGGCCATTCGGGCCGCCCGGGTGGCGAAGGTCTACTGCGCGCGCGCGACCCGAACCGTCTGCGAGACCGCCGTGCAGGTGCACGGCGGCATCGGCAACACCTGGGACTGCCTGGTTCATGTCTGTCTGCGCCGCGCGCTGACATCGACCGAACTGTGG
The DNA here is from genome assembly GCA_963788075.1 of uncultured Actinomycetota bacterium. Lineage (GTDB taxonomy): Bacteria > Actinomycetota > Actinomycetes > Mycobacteriales > Mycobacteriaceae > Mycobacterium. The sequence goes on from CAWBFI010000001.1 coordinate 662,150, forward strand.
CCCGTAACGCTGAAGGAGATCGACTTTGGACTTTCGTGATTCGCCCGACGAGGGCGCCTTCCGGGAGCGGCTGCGGTCGTGGCTTTCGGTGCACGCCAAAGAATATTTCGGCTCCGGGGACGAATACTGGGAGCGCATGGCCGAGTGGCATCGCGCCCTGTACCACAATGGCTTTTTCGGCCTGTCCTGGCCCCGCGAGTACGGCGGTCGGGAGCTGCCGCCGGTGTACGACGTCATTGTGGACGAGGAGCTGGTCCGCGCCGGCGCTCCGCCGCGTCCGAGTGTCGGCTACCTGGTCTACGGAATCGGCCGGCACGGAAGTGACGAGCTGCGGCAACGCTTCCTGCCCGGCATCATCAACGGCACCGAGCGTTGGTGCCAGGGATTCAGTGAGCCGGGCGCCGGCTCGGATCTGGCGTCGCTGACCACCACCGCGACCCGCCAGGGCGACACGTATGTGGTGCACGGACACAAGATCTGGACGAGCTACTCCGATGTCGCCGACTGGTGCCTGCTGCTGGCGCGTACCGACCCCGGGGCCAAGCGCCACCGCGGCCTGTCGGCGTTCGTGATGGAGATGAAACAGCCTGGCGTGCAACAACACCCGTTGCGAATGATGAACGGAGTCACGAACGAATTCGGCCAGGTGTTCCTCGACGGAGCAACGGTACCGGCGGACCGCATGGTCGGTGCTCCCGGCGAAGGCTGGGCGGTTGCGATGACCGTCGTCGGGCACGAGCGCGAGCCGTCCACGCTCGGCTATGCGGCGAGATACGGCAAGCTCGTCCGAAACTTGTTTGCGCGCTGGGGCGATCGCGAAGGCGAGGTACCCGAAGAGCTCGCCTGGGCGGCGGTCGAGTCCGAAATGCTGACACACCACGTGCGGCGACGGCTGTCCGAGCAGCTGGATGGAGTGTCGCACGGACCGGAAGGCTCGCTCGACAAGCTGCTGATGACCTGGGTCGAGCAGTCCGTCGGCCACGCCGCACTGGCGGTCGCCGGGACCCGCGATCCGGACCTGCTCAGTGCCTACCTGTACAGCCGCGCGCAGAGCGTGATGGGCGGTACATCACAGATACAAAAGAACATCATCGCCTCGCGAATCCTGGGATTGGGAGTCTGAATGTACGAAATGCCAACCGAAATCGACGTCCGTGCCGAAGGCCCGCTGCGGATCATCACTCTCAATCGGCCGGACTCGCTCAACTCCGTCAACGACAACCTGCACGTCGGGCTCGCGCGACTGTGGCAGCGAATGACCGACGACCCGACGGCGCGCGCGGCGGTCATCACCGGTGCGGGCAGGGCATTTTCGGCCGGCGGCGATTTCTCCTACCTCAAGGAGCTGTCCGCCGACGCGGACCTGCGCGCCAAGACGATTCGTGACGGGCGCGAGATCGTGCTGGGCATGGCGCGGTGCCGAATTCCCGTGGTCGCCGCAGTCAACGGTCCCGCCGTCGGACTCGGCTGCAGTCTGGTGGCCCTGAGCGACATCGTTTACATCGCCGAACACGCCTACCTGGCCGACCCCCACGTGCAGGTGGGGCTGGTGGCCGCCGACGGTGGACCGCTGACCTGGCCCCTGCACATCAGCCTGCTGCTGGCCAAGGAGTACGCGCTGACGGGCACGCGCATCAGCGCGCAGCGCGCCGTCGAACTCGGGCTGGCCAACCACGTCGTCGCCGAACCCGTTGCCGAGGCGATCGGCTGCGCCAAAAAGATTTTGGAGCTGCCGCAGCAAGCGGTCGAGAGCACCAAGCGGGTGCTCAACATCCACCTGGAGCGCGCCGTCCTGGCCAGTCTGGATTATGCGCTTTCGGCCGAGCACCAGTCGTTCACGACCGAGGATTTCCGGTCCATCATCACCAAGCTGAACGCGGGCAAGAACTGACCCGCTGATGCCGCGAGCGTAACGCCACGGTGAAATTCCGCGCGGGTTTTCGCAGGGGCGTTACGCTCGCGACGAGTCCGTGTCGTGCGCCCGCAGGAACTCACGCATCACCCGGTCGAAACGCTCGGGCTCCTCGATGAAGGGCATGTGAGCGCTCGACTCGAACAATTCAAAGCGTGAACCCGGTATGCGCTGGTGCATTTCCCACATGTGCTCGGGCACGCATTCGTCGTACCTGCCCGCGAGGATCAGGGTCGGCAACGCGATCTCTGCCAGCCGGTCGAAGACGTCCCAGCCGCGAATGGTCCCCACGATGTGAAAGTCGCTAGGCCCGAACATCGTCTCGAAGATCTCGGTCCCCATGTTTCGGAACGCGTCCTCAAGCTCCGCGGGCCAAGGGTGAACACGGCAAAGGTAGGTTTCGTTCCAGGTGCGGATTGCGGCCTGGTATTCGGCCGAGTAGGTCGTGCCGGCGGCCTCGTGACGGTCAATGGCGGATTGAGTTTCCGGGTCCAGCCCGGATTTCAAGCGGGCCACCATGTCGGCGAATTGCGGTATCGACGCGATGCTGTTGGAGATGGTGACGCTGGCCGCACCTGATCTCACGTCAAGCAGGTATTGCTGCGCCAGCATCCCGCCCCACGAATTGCCGAACACATGAAAGCGGCTGAGTCCCAGTTCCTTTACCACGGCGTCCATTTCGGCCACCGAGCGTTCCATCGTCCAGAGCTGCACGTTGGACGCGCACCTGGAATTGCCGCAACCCAGCTGATCCCAGAAGATGATTTCCCGTTCGTCGGCCAGACGCTCGAGCGAACGCAAGTAGTTGTGCGGTAAGCCTGGTCCTCCATGAATGGCCAGGAGCGGAAGCCCGGGGCCGCCGCCAATCCGCTTGAACCAGACATTCCCGCCCGGGACCGCGACCTTCCCCTCCCGCTGAGCCATCGCTAGCTGTGCCTCCTCACCGATTCTCGAGCAGACGAAGAATCGCACGATTCCGCGCCGCTAGGTAAGATTCTGCGTCTGCTGGCCGGCGGCCGAGGCGCCGCCCTCCTTGCAACTCGTACTCTCGCAATGAGAGAATAGTGTTCTCGTGAACGCGCGGTTGGCTCTTGAGCCCGCCTCACGCTTGTCGAAATATTGCCGAACTGGAGAAGACCCGTGCCCGAAGCCGTCATCACGTCCGCCCTGCGCACCCCCATTGGCACCGCCCGCAAGGGAACGTTGCGCGACACCTCCGCATTCGACCTCGCGCACCACGTGGTCACCGAAGCGGTAAAGGAACTGGACCCGGCGCAGGTCGACGACGTGATCCTCGGGGAGGGCATGTACGGCGGCGGCGTGATCGCGCGCCACGCCGCGATCACGGCCGGGCTGGCGCAGGCGCCCGGCCTGGCCAACAATCGGCACTGCGCGGCCGGCCAGGCGGCGGCCCAGAGCGCGGCGGCAAGTGTGCGCGCGGGCATGGACCAGCTCGTCATCGCCGGCGGTGTGAACTCGGCGTCGACGTCGCCGCGGTCGCGGATGAACGTTGACGGCGAGTGGGTGGACTGGTTCCCGCCGACCCATCCGGACCGCCCCGACGCTCCGAACCTCGACATGTCGATCACGGTGGGCTGGAACGCCGCCGTCAAGGCGGGCGTGAGCCGCGAGGAGATGGACGCCTGGGCGCTCCGGTCGCACCGCAACGCGATCGCCGCGATCGACGAGGGCCGCTTCAAGGAGGAGATCGTTCCCATCGAGACGCCGCATGGGCTGTTCTCGGTCGACGAACATCCGCGCCGTGACACCAGCATGGAGAAGCTGGCCGCGCTCAAGCCGCTGCACCCGGAGATCGAGGGCTTTTCCATCACCGCCGGCAACGCCTGCGGCGCCAACGACGGCGCCGCCGTGCTGACCATCGCGAGCGACGCGTTGGGGCTGCCCGCGCTGGCCACCATACGGTCCTGGGCGTCCGTCGGCGTCGACCCCGCGATCACCGGCCTGGCGCCGGTGGAGGCGATACCGAAAGCGCTTGCCCGCGGTGGACTTTCGACCGGCGATGTCGACCTGTTCGAGATCAACGAGGCGTTCGCGGCGATGTGCGTGGCCACCGTCAGGCTGCTCGACCTGGACCCCGACAAGGTCAACGTCAGTGGCAGCGGATGCTCGCTGGGACATCCGGTGGCGGCAACGGGGGCGAGAATGCTGGTCACGCTGGTGCACGAATTGCGCCGCCGCGGTGGCGGAATAGGCGTTGCGGCGATGTGCGCGGGCGGGGGAATGGGCTCGGCGACGGTAATCGAGGTCGCGGCTCCATAATGCGCCCATGACAATCGCCGACCTGATCGCCGGCGCCCGCGACGGATCGCAGCGCGCGGCGGGTCGGCTACTCAGCCTCGTCGAAGGCGATCGGCGCGACGAGGTGCTGGCAACCATCGGGCCCGCGACTGCGCTGACGGTCCGCATAATCGGCATCACGGGGCCGCCGGGCGCGGGCAAGTCGACGACGATCGCCGCCCTGGTCGGCGCCTATCGGGAGCGCGGTTGCCGGGTGGCGGTGCTGGCCGTGGATCCCTCGTCGCCGTTCAGCGGGGGCGCGCTGCTGGGCGACCGAATTCGAATGACTGCGCATATCAACGACTCCGACGTCCTGATCCGATCGGTGGCAACCCGCGGTCATGTCGGGGGTCTGGCCGCCGCGGTTCCGGCGGCGATTCGGCTCCTCGGCGCGATCGGTTACGGCGTGGTCCTGCTGGAGACCGTGGGCGTGGGGCAGTCGGAGATCGAAATCGCCGCCGTCGCAGATCCGACGATCGTCATCCTGAACCCGGGTGCGGGCGATGCCGTGCAGGCCGCCAAAGCGGGTGTCCTCGAAGTCGCCGACATTGTGGTCGTGAACAAGGCCGACCGGGACGGTGCGGAACGGACGGTGCGGGAACTCCGCGCGGAAACCAAGGCCCCGATCGTCAGCCTCGTCGCCGCGCGGGGCGAGGGCGTTTCCGATCTGGTTGCCGCCATCGACGACCATCACCGCACCGACAGTCCGGAGCGCCGGCTGGCCCGCGCCCGAGCGCAGATCCTCTCGCTGGTGCAGACCCGGCTGCGCACCCGGCCGGATCTCGACCGGCTCGCCGAGGCAGTGAGAGACGGGCGCGACGACCCGTATACGGCGGCGGAAAAGCTCTTGGCGCCAAGGGAGCAATGAGACCCAACCTAAACGCCGAAGCCGCCCACGCTCTCGATGCGGATTCTGGTCAGGAGTCCCGGTGGGGAGTTGCGCGGGGGAAAGTGCTCGCTGGACCCGAGCATCACCTCCGCCAGCTCGGTCAATAGTTCGGGTGCCCCGCCCTCGACGATCCGCGCGGAACCGTAGATGGACAGATACGGCGTTTGTTGTCCTGGATGCTTCGTCGACAGGATCGTCACGGCGACACGGGGGTCCCGGCGGATGTTGCGGGTCTTCTGGTACTCGCTCAGGTGCGCGCTGACCAGCTCGTCCCCTTCGGGCGTGGACTGCAGAGCTACCCACACTACGGAAACCTGCGGGCTGCCATCAGGGTTGATGGTGACCAACGTGGCGTCGGCCCCCCGGCCGATGAACGCGCGTGCTGACTCGCTGAGTTTCATGCCATATCCCTTTCATTAGGTGTCACTTCCCTAGGTCGATCCACTTCAGCGCCCACCGGTTGATGTCGAGGAGGATCTGGCCGAGCGCGGCTCCCTTGTCGGTCAACCGGTAATGGATCCGCGCCGGGCGACCGTCGCCGAGAAACCGTTCGACCAAACCCTCCTCCTCGAGGTCCTTGAGGCGCTGCGAAAGCAGCTTGTCCGTCATATCGGGTATGGCCGAGGCGATTTCGCTGAATCTCGCCGGGCCGGTAATCAACGCGCGCAGTACCGTGGCGGCCCAGCGGCGGCTCAGTATTTCGCTGGCCGCGGCATAGTAGGGGCAGTACGGCAACCACGTCTCGGGTTCACGGCTGTGCTGCATGTCTCACGCTCAAACTATTGTTTTGATAGTTCACTATCCTGATGATAGTAGCAAAGCGAACGGCCGCCGGCTATATGGCAGGAAGCAGTCAGAATGTCACCACCACTGAGCGTTAACGTCTTCACCGCACCGGAAAAGCCCATGGTAGGCGAGCGGGTCCGGCCGTTCGGCCCACCGCCGGCGTTCGACCCGATCACCTCGACGCTTATCTTCGGCGAGAACGACGCCGTCCTGATCGACGCGATGACCACCGTAGCCGAGGCCGAAGCGCTGGCTGATTGGGTTGCCCTGCATCATCGCAACCTCACCACGATCTACATCACCCACGGCCATTTCGATCACTTCGCCGGGCTCAGCGTGCTACAGAAACGCTTTCCCGACGCGCGTGCCATCGCCACACCGAATTCGGTGCAGCTGATGCGAAAGCAAGCCCAGATGATGCCGGTCTTCCGCAAACTCTGGCCCGGCCAACTCCCGACCAGCACCGCGCTCGCCGAACCCTACGACGATGGGGTTTTCACGCTCGAGGGCCACGAGTTGCGCATCATCGAACAAGGGCACACCGACGCCGTCGACACCACCTCCCTGCACGTGCCGGCGATCGACCTCGTTGTCGGCGGCGACGTCGTCTACAACCACTGCCACATGTACGTCGGCGACACCACACCGGAGAGCCGCGCGAATTGGATTGCGGCGCTGGACCGTTTGGCGGCGCTGAATCCCAAGACCGTCGTCGCCGGGCACAAGAAGCCAGGCGCCCCCGATACCGCGGCGGCCATCGACGCGTCGAAACGCTACCTCACCGACTTCGACCGGCTACAGCAGGAAACCTCCAGCGATCGCGAGCTGTACGACGCGATGACCGAACGGTATCCCGACTGGGTCAGCCACCAGGCGTGGTTGATGTTCGGCTTCGCCTAGAAGCCTAGAAGCAGGACGTCTCTCATCCCCGCACTCCCGGCATCGAGACCTTTCGAGGAGAACGAACCAAATGACCACCACCGACATCGCCGCCATGACGGGCCTTGAACTCGTCCGATGGGTGCACAGCAAGCGCCCCACCGACGTTCCCTCGATCGGCCGCCTGCTCGGCCTCCGCTTTGACGAGGTCGACCACGGGCGCGTCGTGATCTCCCTGGATACGCGCCCCGACTTCGCCAACCCGCTTGGCACCGTTCACGGGGGGATCGCCGCCACCCTGCTCGACTCCGTCATGGGATGCGCGGTACACACCACCCTGCCCGCCGGTATCAGCTATACGACCCTCGAAATCAAGGTCAACTATATTCGCGCCGCCAGGGTCGACGGCCAAACCCTCACCGCCACAGGCACCGTCATCCACTCCGGCCGCCGCACCGCGACGGCCGAGGGCAGTGTGCTGGACGAGAACGGCAAGGTCATCGCCCACGCCACCACCACCTGCATCGTCCTTCCGGCGACCGGCTGATCGGCAACCGTCAACCGCCGCAGAACCCGTACCGGACCTCCGGTGGCTTGTAGATCTCAATTGCGCCCCCGTCACCGGGGGTTGCCTTGCGCTATACCCGAGCGGTTTCATGACAGGATGACACGTTCTGCGGACGAACTGGTGACCGAGTTCTGCAAGCTTTGGGCGTCGCCCAATCCCGACGAGCTGGCGGGTTACTTCACCGATGACGCTGTGTACCACAATATTCCGATGGATGCGGTGCAGGGGCGCGATGCGATAAGAGACTTCATCGCGGGCTTTGTCGCCGTTTTCGACGGGATTGACTTCAGGGTGCACCGGCAGATCAGCGACGGCACGTTCGTGATGAACGAACGCACCGACGTGATCCGTCGGAAGGACGGTGGGGAAGTGCCACTGCCGGTGATGGGAGTCTTCGAGGTGCAGGACGGCCGGATCGCGGCCTGGCGCGACTACTTCGACATGTCGGCCATCACCAGCGCCTTCAGCTAGCCGCTCCAAAACCGTGAACGTTGACGCGGTGGCCTTCAGCGAGCAGTGGGTGGCGGCGTGGAATGCCCACGACGTGGAGTCGGTTCTCGAGCACTTTCACGAGGGCGTGGTGTTCACCTCACCGGTGGCCGCCAAGCTGTTGCCCGAATCGGCGGGCGTCGTCCACGGCAAGTCCGCACTCCGCGACTACTGGACCAGGGCGCTGCAGCGCATTCCCAATCTTCGGTTCACCGTCGAAGCCGTTTACGAAGGAATCGACACCATCGTCATCGTGTACCGCAACCAGGACGATGGCATGGTGAGCGAAGTCTTGCGGTTCGCCGGCGACCTGGTCATCGAGGGCCACGGAACGTATTTGGTTCCTGTCGACGGACGGCGGACCGCCGGCGTCGAACCGTGAGCTGACCTACTACCGAAGGTCAACCGACTTCCCGGTGGCGGCCGCGTGGCCCGCGCGGTAACCGAAAACCATTGCTGGGCCGATGGTTCCGCCGGCTCCGCCGTAGGCCCTGCCGGTCACGCCGCCCATGGCATTGCCCGCGGCGAACAGACCCGGTATCGGCTCACCACTGACGTGGAGGACGCGGCCGTCCGCGTCTGTGCGGGGCCCGCCCTTCGTGCCCATCGCGCCGATGCGCACCGGCACCGCGTAGTACGGGGCGGTGTCGATCGGGCCGAGCGTCTTCCCGGCAAGTGTGGTGGCGCTGTCGTCGCCCCAGTAGCCGTCGTAGGCGCTGGAACCGCGGCCGAAGTCGGGATCGGCGCCGGCGGCCACGCAGCGGTTCCATTCCCGGATGGTGCGGGCCAGGCCGTCGGCGTGGATGCCGGTCCTGGTCGCCAGCTCGGCGAGGTCCGCCGACTCGCAGAACCAGTCCGGCGCGGGCTCTCCCGGTGCGATGCCGAGAAATCCGTAGCGCTGCAGGTGAACTGAGTCGAACACGATCCATCCGCGATCGTTGACGTATCCACCGCGCGGATCGAGATAGTGGAAAGCGCCGGCCATCGAGTTGTAATCGCATGCCTCGTTGACGAACCGCCGCCCGGCTGCGTTGACGATGATGCTTCTGGGCCGGGTCCGTTCCAGCCGGACGCTGCGGCTGCGCGGCTGGCCGTCGATGGTGTCGCCCGGGATTTGCACGATCGGCACCCACCACGCTTCACCCATGTTCGCCAGATCCGCGCCCTGTGCCATCGCCATGCGCAGGCCGTCGCCGGTGTTGTTCGGCGGGGACACCGCGCCGCGCATCGGGCCGCGCAGAAACGCCTGCGCCAGAAGCGGATCCCATTCGAAGCCGCCGGTGCCCAGGATGACCCCGCGGCGCGCGCGCACGTCGATGCGCCCACCCGGCACCGCGACCCGCGCCCCGGCGATTTCGCCGTCGTCGGCGACGAGTTGCTCGGCCTTGGCGTTCACTCTGGGCGTCACACCGGCATCTAACAGACCCTTGAGCAGCCCCGCGATCAGGGCGGTGCCGGCGACACAGAAGTCGCTGGTTCGTTCATCGATCGCGGCGTGCAGGCGGGCCCGGGTTTCGGCGTCGAAGCCGACGTTGGACCAATCGGCGGGGAACGACGTGATGCGCGTGGCCCACTCGCCGAGCTCGGTCAGATCGAAGGGAGCCGGGCTGTGTGATCGCCCGCCGGTCGGTCGCCCGCCAGGCAACTCCGGCCGGTAATCGGGGAACCCCTCCGCGATCTCGAAGCGCACCCCACTGTGGGCCTCGACGAAGTCGAGCATCGCCGGGCCGGTTCGCACGAACGTTTCGACCAGGGCGTCATCCATCGAACCCAAAGACTGCGCGCGCAGGTATCGCAAGGCGTCCGCGACCGTCAATTCCCCCTCGGGGCAACGATTGTGGGCGGGAATCCACGCGATGCCACCCGATACCGCGGTGGTGCCGCCGACGGTCGGGGCCTTCTCGAAGACCTCCACCGAGGCGCCGGCAACCGCCGCGGCAAGCGCCGCCGTGAGCCCGGCGCCCCCGCTGCCGAGCACGACGACATCGACTTCCTGGTCCCAAGGCATGGAGTGTATCCCCTCAGTTCAGTAGCTCGGACAATTGCTTCGCGGCTTTGACGGCCGCGTCCTTTCCGCGCAGCACCACGTCTTCCCGGTGAGAGATGAGGTTGATGCAGGTTGGCGGGGAGGGCACGGGGCGGTGGACCGGCACCGCCAGGCCATAGGTATTCGGTTCGATTTCCCCGTGCGTCATCACCCAGCCGCGCCCGCGAGCGCGGGCGACCAGATCCCGTTCCCCTGGGCGCGGAGGCATGCTCGCCAGCAAGGCGATTCCGGCGGCGCCGCGGTCAAGCGGATATCGACTGCCCTCGTGGAAGGAGAGCTGGTAGGCGACATGGCTGGGCACGATCACCGCGACCGCCACCTGTTGATCCCCCTCGGCGACGAGCAGCGACACGGTGGTGCCGAGCTCGTCGGCCAGCGCGCGCAGCGTCGGCAGACAAAGCTGGCGCACGTTGCGATCGAAGGACGCACCGAGCACGGCGAGACCGGCCGCGGGCCGGTAGCGCCCGTCCTCGCCCTTGGCCACCAAATGGAATTCGGACAGCGTCGACAGCAATCGATAGGCGATGGTGCGGTGCACCCCGATCTGGTCGGCAAGCTGTTGCACGGTGAGCCCGGTTGGCGACTCGGCCACCATCTGCAGCGCCGTCAGCCCCCTGGCCAGCGTCTGTGAACCCGTCGTCGAACCAGTCACAACCTTGACAGACCCCGATGCGAGAGCCAAGCTCTATATATAACGCACATCAATGTGCGATATTAGCACAGCCCATACGCCCAATACGAGAATGAGATTTTCCACCGAGGCAGAGAGGCACCGTGGCGGAATTCGAAAGCATATGGAGTGATCTCCAAGGCGTGCCGTTCTCGCAGGGCTACCTCATGGCTGGAGGGGCTGGGGGAGTCCGTACCCGCTACCTACGCGCCGGCGATCCTGGCAAGCCGGTCCTGATGCTGTTGCACGGGTCCGGTGGCCACGCCGAGGCGTACGTCCGCAACCTGGGCGCGCACGCCGAGCACTTCTATACCTGGTCGATCGACATGCTTGGCCACGGCTACACGGACAAGCCGGGCCACCCGCTGGAAGTGAGCCACTATGTCGAGCACCTGATCGCGGTGCTGCGCACCATCGGTGTCGATCGCGCCTGCCTCAGCGGTGAATCGCTCGGCGGCTGGGTGGCCGCACGTGCCGCCATCGACCATCCGGACGTGGTTGAAAGGCTGGTCCTCAATACCGCCGGCGGCTCGCAGGCCGATCCCGTGGTGATGAAGCGCATCATCACACTGTCCATGGCGGCCGCCGAAAACCCAACGTGGGAAACGGTACAGGCGCGCATCAAGTGGTTGATGGCCGACAAGTCCAAGGATTACGACGATTTGGTCGCCAGCCGCCAACGGGTATATCGCCAACCGGGGTTCGTCGACGCCATGCGCGACATCATGGCGTTGCAGGATCCCGAGGTCCGGGCCCGCAACATACTCGGGCCGGACGAATACGGGGCGATCAGCGCCCCGACGCTGGTCCTGTGGACAAGCGACGACCCGACCGCCGACGTGACCGAGGGCCGCCGCATCGCCTCGATGATCCCCAATGCCCGCTTCGAGCTGATGCCCGGCTGCGGTCACTGGCCGCAATACGAGGACCCCAAGACGTTCAATCGCCTGCACCTCGATTTCCTGCTGGGTCGGGAGACGCCGTGATGGTCGCTGCGGCGCAAGACGTACCGACGACCGAAGCCGACGTCCTAGTGGTCGGCGCGGGACCCGTCGGGCTGACATTGGCCAATATCCTTGGGCGGCAGGGTGTCCGGACCCTGGTGGTCGACGAACGCGACACGCTCATCGACTACCCACGCGGGGTCGGGCTGGACGACGAGGCGCTGCGCACCTTCCAGTCGATCGGGCTGGTCGACCGCATCCTGCCGCACACCGTGCCCAACCAGATCCTGCGTTTCGTCGACGCCAAGCGCCGCGTGCTCGCCGAAATGGCCCCGCCCGACGCGCGTTTCGGATGGCCGAAGCGCAACGGCTTCGTCCAGCCGCTCGTCGACGCCGAATTGCTCCGCGGGCTGGACCGATTCGGGCACGTCGAGGTGTGGTGGCACCATCCCATGACATCGTGCACACAAACCGACGGCGCGGTGACGGTCGAGTGCGGCCACGAAGGCGCCGCCACCCGCGTGCGGGCGCGTTATGTCGTCGGCTGTGACGGCGGGCGCAGCATGACCCGCAGGATGATGGGGGTTTCGTTCGACGGGACGACTTCGTCTACGCGGTGGCTGGTGGTCGACGTGGCGAACGATCCGCTGGGGCACCCCAACAGCGAAGTCGGTGCAGACCCGGAGCGCCCGTACGCCTCCATCTCCATCGCGCACGGAATTCGCCGGTTCGAGTTCATGATTCACGCCGACGAGACCGACGCTCAGGCGGAGGATCCGGCCTTCCTGACGCGGATGCTGGCGCGGATGGTCCCGTACCCCGACCGGGTAGAGGTGATTCGGCGCAGGGTCTATACCCACCACTCGCGCATCGCTGGCGCGTTTCGCAGCGGCCGGCTCCTGCTGGCCGGGGACGCCGCGCACCTGATGCCCGTATGGCAAGGGCAGGGCTACAACAGCGGGATCCGGGATGCGGCCAACTTGGGGTGGAAGCTCGCGGCGGTGGTGACCGGGCGGGCGGACGACCGGTTGCTGGACACGTACGACATCGAGCGGCGAAAGCACGCCCGAGCGATGATCGACCTTTCCACAATGGTCGGCCGGGTCATCTCACCGACCGACCACAGGATCGCCACCGCCCGCGATCTCCTGGTGCGCTCGGCGTCAATTGTGCCTTCGCTCAAGCGTTATGTGCTCGAGATGCGGTTCAAGCCGATGCCGCGCTACGAGCAAGGGGCCGTCGTGCACACGGTGGCTCCCGGCAAGCCCCGTCACAGCGGATCGCCGGTGGGCACCCTGTTCATCCAGCCACGGGTGGATACCCGGACGCAACAAGGCGCGCTGTTGGACGACGTGTTGGGTGACTGGTTCGCCGTGTTGTGCTGGAACAACAACCCGCTCAAGATCCTCGGCGACGAGGCGTTCGCCAACTGGAAAGCATTGGGCGCGCGCTTTGTTGCGCTGCGTCCGTTGACCCAGCTGCACTGGACCGGCCACGACGATCCCGACGTCGTTGTCGTGGGCGATCGGGGTGGTGCCCTCAAGTCCTGGTTCGACACGCACTCGGAATCGGTGCTGTTCCTGCGGCCCGATCGGTGCATCGCCGGTGCCTGTATCGCTCAGCTCGCGCCCGAGCTGAGCGCCTCGCTGCTGGACACCCTCGCGCTCACGCCCCGAGGGGGTGATCTCCAAAGTGGCACTGGCCCTGTGCTGTATGTCGCACAGCCCGCTCCTGAATCTTCCGGGGCCGTCGCGGGACCTGCTTGACGACATCGAAGGGGCGATCGCGCAGGCACGCGAATTCGTCGAAGACTACGACCCCGAGCTCGTGGTCATCTTTTCCCCCGACCACTACAACGGGTTCTTTTACAAGGTGATGCCGCCGTTCTGTGTAGGCATGCGGGCCAGCGGAGTTGGCGACTACGGCACCCACGCCGGTCCCCTCGACGTGCCCGAGGACCTGGCGGCTGATTGCGCAAATGCCGTACTGGGCGCCGGCGTCGACGTGGCGGTATCGGCCAGCATGGACGTGGACCACGGCACGGTCCAGCCGCTGGAGAAGCTCCTCGGGGAGGCCACCGCGCGCCCGGTGATACCGATCTTCATCAACGCGATAGGTTTTCCCCTGGGACCGCTACATCGGTGCCGGGCGCTGGGTTCCGCCGTCGGGGCCTACCTGGCTTCCCTCGACAAGCGGGTCCTGGTGATCGGCTCCGGCGGCCTCTCCCACAGTCCGCCGGTGCCGACGCTGGCGACCGCACCACCGCCGGTGCTTCAGCGGATCGTGCACGGCGAACCGATGACGTCCGAGCAGCGCCAGGCCCGGCAGGCGGCCGTGATCGAGGCAGCCAAAAGCTTCGCCGGCGGCCAGAGCGAACTGAAACCGCTCAACCCGGTGTGGGACCGCCTATTCCTCGAGATCATCGACGACGGGCGGCTCGCGGACCTCGATCACTGGTCGAACTCGTTCGTCGAGTATGAGGGCGGCAGCTCGGCGCATGAAATCAGAACGTGGGTGGCGGCTTTTGCCGCGTTGGCAACCGTGGGGCAGTACCAGACCGCCGTGCGCTACTACAAACCGATTCCCGAACTGATCGCCGGGTTCGCCATCCGGACGGCGGTGCCGAAATGACGGCTGCCGGGAACGGCTTCGATCACGTCGTCGACGTACTCGTCGTCGGGTCCGGGGGTGGCGGCATGACGGCCGCCCTGACCGCTCAGGCTTCCGGGCTTGACACATTGGTGGTGGAAAAGTCCTCCTATTTCGGGGGTTCCACCGCCCTTTCGGGTGGCGGCATCTGGGTGCCCGGGGCCCCCGCGCAACGCAGGGAGGGGTACTCCCCCGACCGCGAAGGCGTCGTCGCGTACCTGCTGAAGATCACCGACGGCCTGGTCAGCGAGGCGCGGGTACGGCAGTACGTCGAGTCCGGCCCGCAAATGCTCGAGTTCCTCGAAAAGCTCTCGGGATGGCTTGAGTTCGTCTGGAAGCCGGGCTACGCCGACTACTACCCGGATTTGCCCGGCGGCTCCCAGCTCGGCAGCACGATCAACGTGCCGCCCATCGATCTGCGGAAGTTGGGCGTCGACGAGCAGAGCCTGCTCAAACCGCTGGCTCTTGCCCCCAAGGGAATCTGGCTGGGCCCCATGGAGTTGCGGTCCTTCTACCGGATCCGGCAGTCGTGGGCCGGGAAAGCCGTGCTGCTGAGACTGGTGACGCGGATGGTCCGGGCCAGAGTGGTCGACGAGCGGATGGCCGCGATCGGGCAGTCGCTGGCGGCGCGGCTGAGACTGGCAATGAGGGAGCGCGGCATCCCGCTGTGGCTGGACTCGCCGATGTCCGAACTGCTCACCGACGCCGACGGATCGGTGACCGGCGCGGTGGCGGAGAGCAACGGCATGGTGCGGCGGGTCGGGGCGCGCCTCGGGGTCATCCTCGCGTCCGGCGGCTTCGACCACGACCTTGCCTGGCGCAAAGAACAGCTCCCCGTTGTCAACCAGGACTGGAGCTTCGGCAACCCCGCCGCGACGGGTGACGGCATCCGCGCGGGCCAAAAGGTCGGCGCCGCAACGGCGCTGCTCGATGAGGCCTGGTGGTTCCCGGCAATCCAATGGCCGGACGGCCGAATGCAATTCATGCTCAACGAACGCATGATGCCGGCGCAGTTCATCGTCAACGGCGCGGGGAAGCGGTTCATCAACGAGGCGGCACCGTACATGGACTTCGGCCACGCCATGATAGATGGCCAGAAGTCCGGGATCACCCACATCCCGTGCTGGCTCATCACCGACCATAGGTCGTGGAATCGCTACGTCATCGCCGGCCACCTTCCGATACCGAAGATCCCCGGCGCGCCGGTGCCCACGGGACGCAGGATGCCGCAGGCCTGGCTGGAATCGGGCGTGGTCAAAGCGGCGACGAGCTGGGACGAAATGGCCGCGAAGATCGGCATACCGGCACAACAGCTTTCGGAAACCGCCCGCCGCTTCAACGAACTCGCGCGCAGGGGCCACGACGACGATTTCAGCCGCGGCGACAGCCTGTACGACAACTACTACGGCGATCCCACCCTGCCCAACCCCAACCTGTACCCGCTGGGGGAGCCGCCGTACTACGCGTTCCGCATCGTACTCGGCGACCTCGGGACGTCAGGTGGCCTGCGCGCCGACGAACACGCCCGGGTGCTGCGGCCCGACGACACCTGCGTGCGGGGACTGTACGCGGTGGGCAACACCGCCGCGCCGGTCATGGGCCGCAGCTATGCCGGCGCCGGGGCCACCATAGGCCCGGCCATGACATTCGGCTTTGTCGCGGCGAAACACATTGCCGCGCAGGCCAAGCGAGCCATTAATTCTCAGAGGAGGTAGTAGATGAAAATTTCGCTGTTCTACGAGTTCGCCCTGCCGCGTCCCTGGGTGCCGGATGACGAACGGGTCCTGCTGCACGAGTGCCTCGATGAGGTCGAGGCGGCGGACAAGGTCGGATTCTCCACCGTCTGGCTCACCGAGCACCACTTCCTCGAGGAATACTGCCATTCCACGGCGCCGGAAATATTCTTGGCGGCGGCCAGCCAGCGGACCAAGAACATCAGGCTGGGATTCGGCATCATGCACCTCCCGCCCGCCGTCAACCACCCCGCCCGGGTGGCCGAACGCGTCGCCACCCTCGACCTGCTCTCCGACGGGCGCGTCGAGTTCGGCACCGGCGAATCCTCCTCCGTCGGTGAACTCGGCGGATTCAACATCGATCCCGCCGACAAGCGGGCTCAGTGGGAAGAGGCACTCGAGGTCGCGATCCGATGCATGATCGAGGAACCGTTCGCGGGCTTCGAAGGCAAGCACATCCAGATGCCGGCGCGCAACGTCATTCCCAAGCCGATGCAGAAACCGCATCCGCCGGTCTGGGTCGCCTGCACGCGGCCGTCCAGCGTGCAAATGGCCGCCCAGAAGTGCATCGGGGCATTGAGTTTCGCCTACACTGGTCCCGGACCGCTCACCGAGCGGGTCAATGGCTATTACAAGGAGTTCGAAGAGAACGGCGTGCCGGTCACGCCGAAGATCAACCCGAACATTTTGGCCATCGGCGGTGACCTGTCGATGATGGTCGCGAAAACCGACGAGGAGGCGCTCGAGCGCCTCGGAAAGGGCGGCGGATTCTTCTCGTTCGGGATCATGCACTACTACATGACGGGCGTGCACACCCCCGGGCGCACGGGAGTTTGGAACCGGTATCTCGAAGAGGTCGAGAAGGACCCGACGCTGGCCTACGGCCCCGGGCGCGGCGCGATCGGATCCCCGGCCACCGTGCGCGAATTCCTGCGCGGTTACGAAGAGAGCGGCGTCGACGAGATCATCCTGCTGCTCAATCCGCGCAGCCACAAGGGCACCATGGAATCCATCGAACTGATGGGCAAGGAGGTGCTTCCCGAGTTCATCGAGCGCGACGAAAAGTCGGTGGCCGACAAGGCCGCTCGGCTGGCGCCCGTCATTGAGAGAGTCGAGGCGCGTCGACCGGAATCGACCGCACCGGACTTCGACGAAAGCTACGCGTTCGGCGGGCTGCCCACCGGCCGCGGCGGTAAGTTCACCGCGAGCGAGATCCCCGAAGCCATGGCGGAGATCAACGAGGGCCGCGTCCAGGCGGCACAGCGCGCGAAGGAGGAGCAGCGCGCAAAGGAGCACTAGCAGGGCAAGTGATACCGGAAGCAGTGTGAGTCTTGGTTCAAATCGACGGGCTGTGGCGCTACGACGGCCGCCGAGCGGTGGTGACCGGATGCGCGTCGGGCATCGGCGAACACGTCGTGCAGCAGCTCACCGAGTTCGGGGCCGACGTCGTCGGACTCGACAAACGCCGGCCGGCCTTTGAAGTAAACGAGTTTCATGAGGTCGACCTCGCCGATCCGCTGTCGATAGACGACGCGATAGCGTCGATCGGCGGCCGGGTCGATGCGCTGTTCAATGTCGCCGGCGTTTCTTCCGGAATCGGCAACCCGACGCTGGTCGTCACCATCAACTTCCTGGGGCTGCGCCACCTCACCGAGGCGCTGATCCCGAAGATGGCGGAGTCTTCGAATGGACCTTCGATCGTCAGCGTGTCGTCGCTCGCGGCGGCGGCATACCGGGACCACCTGCGGGCGGTGGCGCCGCTGCTGAATACCGCGACGATGCGGGAAGGCATCGAGTGGTGTCACGCTCACCCCGACGCGCTGACCGGCGGTGGGTACCAGTTGTCCAAAGAAGCGATCATCCTTTACACCATGCGCAACGCCACACCACTTGGCGCGCGGGGGATCCGCATCAACTGCACTGGCCCGGGAGTCACCGAGACCCCGATCCTGGATCAGTTGCGAAACGCGTACGGGCAGGGATTCCTCGACGCCATACCCAAGCCGTTGGGCCGCGTCGCCGGTCCAGCGGAACAGGCCTCGGTTCTACTCTTTCTGAATAGCCATGCAGCCAGCTACATTACGGGCCAGGTGTTGTGGGTCGATGGCGGGAACGTGGGCGCCGCGATAGCCCGTGAGCTCGAGGAAGGAGCGCCGTGGCCGGCGTAGGTGACTTTCGGCGGATCGCTCGCGACGTCTCCAACTGGGGCCGGTGGGGAGCCGACGACGAGATCGGCACGCTCAACTTCATCACCGCGGATAAAGTCGCGCAAGCCGCCGGCCTGGTCCGGCACGGCAAGGTGTTTCCGCTTGGGGTGGACTTCGGGTCGTCGGGCCCGCAGGGCGCCCTGGAGTTCCGCCACAACCCGGTGCATGTCATGACGGTGGACGGCGGCGATGTGAACACGCTCGCGCAGTATGGCCCCGGCTGGGCGCGAAACCCGATGGCACGGCAGATGGGCGGCTATCTCGTCGACAACCTGTTCCGCTTCAACGACGACATGGTCATCATGCCATTGCAGGCCGCTAGCCAGTGGGATGCGCTGTCCCACGTCTATTACGACGACAAGCTCTACAACGGCTTCGCGGCGGCTTCGGTGACCAGCCTGGGCGCCTACCACTGCGGCATCGAGAAGGCAGATGTCAAGGGCATAACCTCGCGCGGGGTGCTGCTGGATGTTGTTCGCCATCGTGGCGCGGAGGTCTTCCTCGAACATGGAAACCCGATCACTCCCGAGGAACTCGATGACGTCGTTCGTGCGCAGGGTGCGACGATCGAGCGCGGCGACGTCGTGCTGATCCGGACCGGCTGGTGGGCAAGGTTTCTCATGACCGGCAACAAGACCGAACCGTACTCGGGGCTGGACTGGCACTGCGCCTCATGGCTGCACGATCACGAGGTCGCGGCCGTCGCGTCGGACAACCTCCAGGTCGAGGACCCGGTCTCCGGTGTCGACGGCGTATTTCTGCCCCTCCACCTGCTCTGCCTGCGCGACATGGGGCTGATGTTCGGTGAGTACTGGGACCTGACCGCGCTGGCGGCGGATTGCGCTGCGGACGGTGTCTACGAGTTTCAGCTCATCGCGCCGCCGCTGAGATTCGTTGGCGCCGTGGGTTCTCCGGTGAATCCGATCGCGATCAAATAAGAAGGGCAGCGGTGGAAGTTCATCGCAAGACGATGTCGGTCGACGGCCTGGCTACCAGCTATCTGGAGGCCGGGGAAGGTGACCCGGTGGTGTTGTTGCACGGTGGCGAGTTCGGCGGCAGCGCGGAGCTGGGCTGGGAACGCAATATCGCCAGTCTCGCCGCGCGATACCGGGTGCTGGCCCCGGATCAGCTGGGGTTCGGGCAGTCGGCGAAGGTCGTCGACTTTGTGGACGGCCGTGGGATGCGAATTCGGCATGTGGCGCGCTTCTGCGAGGTGCTTGGCATCGACTCGGCGCACTTCGTCGGGAACTCGATGGGCGCGATCAACCTGTTCACCGACGCCACCTCCGACACGCCGCGACTGCCGGTCCGCAGCTTGGTGGCCATCTGCGGGGGCGGGGAGATCCAGCAGAATCGGCATTTCGACGCGCTCCAGCAGTACGACGCCACCCTGCCGGCGATGCGGCGCATCGTCGAGTCGCTGTTCTGCAACCCCGGCTACCCGGCGGACGAGGAGTACGTGCGGCGCCGCTACGAGTCGAGCATCGCCCCGGGTGCCTGGGAGGCGGTGGCCGCGGCGCGATTTCGCCGCCCCCAGGACTCCGCAGGGAAACCGTCTTCACCTCCGTCAAGCACGCGACCGTACGAGCGCATCGACGCGCCGACGCTCGTCGTCGAAGGCGGGGACGACAAACTCCTTCCGCCGGGCTGGGCCGCCCAGATCGCGAAGCAAATCAAGAGCGGACGCTCGGTGGTTGTCGACAAGGCGGGGCACTGCCCGCAGATCGAGCAGCCCTCAACGGTCAACGCCTTGTTGCTCGAATTTTTCGCGACCGTGTGACATCAGAAGACGTAGTCCAGCCGGGTCATCATGCCGGCGAACTGGTGGTAGGTGTTGTGGCAGTGCATCACCCACGTGCCAGGGTTGTCGGCGACCAGTACGGCAAGAACCTTCCGCCTTGGCAGCACGATGACGGTGTCCTTGCGGGCGCCGGGGCCGCCGTCGGCCTTGAGCAGCTGGAAAGTGTGGCCGTGGAGGTGAATTGGGTGATACATCATCGTGGGGTTGTCGAATGTGATGCTGGGCCGCTGGCCCTCTCGCACGTGCAGCGGATTGGTCTTGCTGTAGGGCTCACCGTTGATCGTCCAGTTGTACTGCATCATGTTGCCGCCCAGCACGACCGGAAGGTTGAGGTTGGGGTCGGGCCGACCCAAGTTGACGGGCGTTGTAGCGGTAAACATTTCGATGGTGCCCACCCGTTTGGTGAGCTCGGTGGGTCGAAACCCGGGGTTGGGTGGGCTGCCGCTCCCGGTGGACAGCAATGCCCGCGCCAGATCGTTCTTCCCTTCCGCGAGTGCGACGAGCGGGAAGACGCCGTCGGCGGCGGTCACGATGACGTCGTAGCGCTCGGCCATGCCGATGAGGAGGGCGTCGACCGTGGTGGGTACCACGGGGTAACCGTCGGTGTGCGTGACCATCATCGAATGGCCGGCCAGTGCTACCCGAAACGCGGTGTCGGAAGCCGTGTTTATGAAACGGATCCTGATCCGCTGCCCGGGCTTCGCGCTGAAACTTGTGGGGGCGGCGGGGATTCGGCCGTTGATCAGATAGTAAGGGTAGGCGATGTCTCCGGCATCGCCACCAAGCAGGTCGCTCCTGCCGACGCTGACCCCCGACGCCCCCGGCGTCGCGGTAGTCGACGTCGTCGACGTCGTCGGGCTTGCCGAAGTTGTCGGGCTCGTTGAGCTTGACGAGCCGGTGGACCCGGTGGACGTTGTCGGGGTCGTCGAGGTGGTGGCGGTTGTGGAGGTCGTCGATGTGGTCGACGTGGTCGCTGTCGTCGAAGTCGTCGCTGTCGTCGAAGTCGTCGACATGGTCGGCATAGTCGGCTTGTTCGGAGCCGTCAATTCGGCATAGAGCTGCTGGGGACTCTTGCCGATGCCGTCGGTCCAATCGTCCAGGACGACAATCCATTCGGCGTCGTAATCGCCTTCCGTCGGATCGTCGACGATGACCGGTAGATACAGGCCGGTGTCCTCATCCAGCCCGGTATGCGGATGGGCCCAGTAAGTGCCCGAGTTCGGGACGGAGAACCGGTAGGTGAAGTTCTGGCCGGCCGGGATATTCGGGGTTGCCGGCTCGGCGCCGTCCATGTCGTTGCGCAGTGCGATGCCGTGCCAATGCACCGAGGTCGGATGGTCGAGCCGGTTCGAGACCGTGACCACGAGCTCGTCACCCACGTTGGCTCTGATCACCGTTCCGGGGATGGTGTCGCCGAAGGCCAGGGTCCGAACGATCGGGCCACCCAGGTCGATCTGCGTCTGCTGGGGCGTCAGGCTGACGGTCACCGTGCGCCCGCTGTGCGGCCGGGCCGCCTCCGCCGCGGCGATGGCCGCGGACATTTGGGCGGCACTCCCCGCTACCCGGGATTTCGTTTCGCCGCACGCGGCCAGCGCCAACCCCCCGGCGATGCCGGCGGCCATGAAGCCCCGCCTGCTCAGTTGCCCGCTGTCGACGGGGACCCCGCTTGTGGGCAGCACAGGCATCCGTCGCTCCTCGTCTCCGTCGGTTTGGTCCCGGGCGCCTTATACCGTGCCAGGCCGTCAGGCGGAACGGTATCAGCGCGTGGTGCACCAAGACGTCCACCGGGTCCCAGAACTGCGCGATTTCGTCGGCAACCACCCTCTGGCTTGCCCGCGACTCGTCGCATCAGCGTTGGCCTTTGGCACGCTACGCCGTGTTCATGTCACGCGTCATGCGCTCCGCTGCGTGTTTGAGAGGCCGTCCAGTCGCTGAAGCGGGTGGGGTAGATCGTCGGGTCTTCGCCCTTGATGGGAACGATGGTGCGCTCGTCGAGCCGGGTACCGAAATATTGGGCCGTGGGGTCGCCCACTACCTGGCGTGGATCGCCGGATGCGGCAAGGGCGGTCCGGATGAACTCGTCCATGCCGCGCTTTTCGGGGCCGGCGATATTGGAGATGCCGTTGGTCGGATCGTCGGTCGTCGCGCGGGTGACGGCCGTGGCGACGTCCTTGGCGGCGATGGGCTGAAACGCCCCATCCGGCAGCCGGACCGTGTTGCCGTCGGTTGCCGAATCGGCGATGGCGTCGACGAATTCGAAGAACTGAGTCGCGCGCACGATCGAATACGGGGATCCCGATTCCACGATCAACTTCTCCTGGGCAACCTTGGCCCGCATGTAGCCACTGTCTGGGGCACGGTCGGCACCCACGATCGAGAGCGCGACGTGGTGCTGCACCCCGGCCGCCCGCTCGGCGTCGAGAAGGTTTCTCGTCGAGGTGGTGAAGAAGTGCATCACGGCGTCGTCGGCGAAGGATGGCGAGTTGGAGAGGTCGACCACCGTATGGGCACCCGCTACGGCTTCGGCGAGGCCTTCGCCGGTGACGGTGTCGACGCCCGAACGCGGCGAGGCCGAGATCGCTTGGTGTCCCAGGTCGGTCAGATTGGCGATGACCTGCGAGCCGATGAGTCCCGTGCCGCCGATAACCAAAATCTTCATGATCGTGCCTCCGGGGTGTGCGATGAACCAAAGAATTCATCATCGTCCCCATGCTCGCCATCCGGACCTTCGGGGTCGCCAGTCTGTGGCCAGAGCGGCCTTAAATCAATTGCTTGACTTAATGCCGTGGACGCCGATTAACTCGTCGTGTGGTCAACGAACTAGCGGGCAAAGTAGCGATCGTCACCGGCGGCGCGTCGGGCATTGGTCGCGGCACGGTGGAGAGGTTCGTGGCCGAGGGCGCGCGGGTCGTCATAGCCGACGTCGAGACCGACAAAGGCGAGGCGTTGGCAGCGGCGCTGGGCCCCGACGCCTTCTTTCGGCGGACGGACGTCTCCGATCCCGAACAGATCGGGGCGCTGGTGGTCGCGGCCGTCGAGAAGTTCGGCGGTCTGCACGTGATGGTGAACAACGCCGGCGTGTCGAGCAAGATGCATCGCCGATTCCTCGACGACGATCTGGCCGACTTCCACCGCGTCATGGCGGTCAACGTCCTGGGCGTGATGGCAGGTACCCGAGATGCCGCCCGGCACATGGCCGCCCACGGCGGGGGATCGATCATCAACATCAGCTCAATCGGCGGAATCCAGGCCGGCGGCGGTGTGATGACCTACCGCGCCTCGAAGGCGGCGGTCATCCAGTTCACCAAGTCCGCGGCAATCGAGTTGGCGTACTACGAGATTCGGGTCAACGCCATCGCGCCGGGCGGCATACCCACCCCGCTGCTGGCGTCCTCCGCGGCGAACATGGCTGAGGGCGACATGGAACGCTACGAGGCGGCGATCCGCGAGACGATGCGGGCCGACCGGCCGCTGAAGCGCGAGGGCACACCCGAGGACGTGGCAGAGGCGGCACTGTACTTCGCCACCGATCGGTCGCGCTATGTCACCGGAACCGTGCTGCCGGTAGACGGGGGGACGTCCGCGGGCAAGGCGATCCGTCGCCGCGGCGAGCCCGGCTAGCAGGCGGCAGCTCCCGGTGGGGCGTGGCGGCTGCATCTCGAGCGAGTTACACCCCGGATGTGACACAAGCTAGCCGGAGATGAAAAGGCCTGCGGCGGTGTCATTGTTTGTCCAGTCTTCGCTCACGAGTCGGTCGACATCGCGCTCGGCTGGTTAGAGCGAGGCTCCGCCGCTGATGTGTCCTCCGTGTTCACTGCGACCGAAGCCTCGTAGTCGCCCACTTGTTCGCGGTGCGCTGCATCGAATTAACTAGTCTGACTGATCCGAAGAGTACGACGTCGATATCCTGCAACCATGAAGACGGTGACGAGCACGGAGGCGAAGGCGAAACTCAATGCGATCCTGGCAGAGGTGGAACAAACCGGCGTACCGGTGATGATCACCAACCATGGTCGCGCAGTCGCTGTGCTGACGCCAGCGCACCAGCGGCCGCGGAGGTTTGGTCAGCTGCCCGCTCTTGCGGTCCCGGAAACCTTCGATGATCCCCTTCCGGATGCCGAGATTGCGGCCTGGGAAGCTAATTCATGACCGAGAAGCGCCGCGCGCCGATATCGCTTGCGGTGCTGCTGGACACGAGCGTGCTGCTGTGGCTGGTGACCGCGCCTGAGAAGGTTTGTGATTCAGCGCGACGTGCTCAGCCAGCCGACTACGGAGGTCATGGTTTCGGCGGCTTCGGCATCGGAGATCGCGATCAAGACTCGTCTCGGACGCCTCGACGGCGGCCCGCTCCTCTCAGCGTGGTCGGACATCATCGCGGACATGACCGCCGCGGACCTGCCGATAGACGCCGACGATGCTATTTTGGCCGCCCGCCTGCCCTGGGAACATCAGGATCCTTTCGACCGAGTGATAGTGGCCCAAGCGACTCGGCGGAACCTGACGATCGCAACAAGGGACAGTCGCATCCTGCAGGCGGCGCTCACCCCAAACCCTGAAAACCTGAGATGCAGAGTGGCGGTGACCGTTCAGAACGCCTCCGCCAATGCGACATAGCACGCGTCCCATCCCCGCACAGAGTCGCCTAGTTGCCAGCCCCCCGACCGCTCTTTAAATCAGTCGCTTGACTTAATAGTGAGTGTTCGGTTGACTAGCAGGATGACCATGGTAGGCAGGACCGTTCGCAGCGAGCGGGCCAGCTCCACCCAGGAGGCGATCCTGGTTGCGGCCGAACGGCTATACGCCGAGCACGGCATGTTCGCGGTCTCGAACCGGCAGGTCAGCGAGGCCGCCGGTCAGGGCAACAACGCCGCGGTGGGCTACCACTTCGGCACCAAGGCCGACCTGGTGCGCGCGATCGAGCAGAAACACCGCAAGCCGGTCGAACAGCTACGCGAGCGGATGGTGACCCAGCTACTCGAATCGGGTCACTCGCCCGAAATGCGCGACTGGGTGGCCTGCCTGGTGCGTCCACTCACCGACCATCTGGCGGATCTCGGGAACCCGACCTGGTACGCGCGCTTCGCGGCGCAGGCGATGACCGACCCCGCGTACTACAACATCATCGTCAAGGGTGCGCTTAGCTCGCCGTCGCTCGTTCAGGTCGTCGACGGAATCAACCGTTGCCTGCCCGATCTGCCGGCCGAGGTGCACTTCGAACGCAACATCATGGCTCGTAACCTGCTGATGCACACCTGCGCCGACCGCGAACGCGCCCTCGCCGCGGGCCGCTCATTGCACCAGTCTTCCTGGCGGGCAGCGGCATCCGGTCTCATCGATGCGATCGTGGGCCTTTGGTTGGCGCCCGTGACCCCGGACGAGTGAAGGGTCCGCAGATGAAAGTGACTGTCGACCAAAACATTTGCGCGTCGTCGGGAAACTGCGTGCTGAATGCGCCCGAGGTGTTCGACCAGCGGGACGACGACGGCGTCGTCGTCTTGCTCAATCCGACTCCATCGGCCGAGCACGCCGAGGGCGCACGACGGGCGGCCGCGGCATGTCCCGCACTGGCCATTCACATCGAGGAATGAGAAACATGGCGGACACACTCACCCCCACCACGACCGAGGCGGCCGCCGAGATACCGGAGTATCCGATGGCCAGGCAGGAGAGCTGCCCCTTTGCCCCGCCGCCGGATGTCATGGCGCTGGCAGCGAGCAAGCCGCTGTCCAGGGTTCGGATCTGGGACGGCAGCACACCGTGGCTCATCACGGGCTACGAGCAATGCCGGGAGTTGTTCTCCGACTCCCGGGTTAGCGTCGACGACCGGGTGCCCGGCTTTCCGCATTGGAACGCCGGCATGTTGTCGACGGTGCACAAGCGGCCTCGATCCGTCTTCACCTCAAACGGCGAAGAGCACACCCGATTCCGGCGCATGTTGTCGAAGCCGTTCACGTACAAGCGAGTTGAAAGCTTACGCCCGACGATCCAGCAGATCACCGAGGACCACATCGATGCGATGATCGCCGGCCCGCGGCCGGCCGACCTCGTTGCCGCGCTGGCGCTGCCGGTCCCGTCGCTGGTGATCAGCCAATTGCTCGGGGTGCCCTACGAGGACGCGGAGATGTTCCAGCACCACGCCAACGTGGGGCTGGCGCGCTATGCGACCGGTGAGGACACCGTTAAGGGCGCGATGAGCCTGCACAAGTACCTGGCCCAGCTGGTCGAGGCCAAGATGGAAAACCCGGCCCCGGATTCTGCGCCAGACGCCCTATCCGATCTTGCGGAACGGGTCAAGGCCGGCGAGCTCAGCGTCAAAGAGGCCGCGCAGCTCGGGACGGGATTGCTCATCGCCGGGCACGAGACCACCTCGAACATGATTGGGCTCGGCGTGCTTGCGCTGCTGGTGAATCCCGAGCAGTTGGCCGTGATCCGCGATGCCGAAGACCCGAAAGTCATCGCCAGCGCGGTGGAAGAACTGCTTCGCTACCTCAGCATCATCCAAAACGGACAGCGTCGGGTGGCCCTGGAAGACATCCACATCGCGGGAGAGGTCATCCGCGCCGGCGAAGGCATCATCATCGATCTGGCTCCCGCCAACTGGGATCCGAGCGCCTTCCCCGAGCCGGACCGGCTGTATCTGCACCGCTCGGGGGCCGACCGCAACGTGGCATTCGGTTACGGCCGGCATCAATGCGTCGGCCAGCAGCTCGCCCGCGCGGAGTTGCAGATCGTTTATCGCACGCTCTTCCGGCGCGTCCCCACGCTGGCGCTGGCCGTCCCGATCGAGGACATCCCGTTCAAGCACGACCGGCTCGCTTACGGCGTCTACGAACTGCCCGTCACTTGGTAGCCCGGCGTGGTTACGCTCGAAATGCCAATCCGAATGGAGGGTCAATGATGACGACTCAGACCGGCGCCGTTTCGCTCTACCCACCCGAAGGCTTTGGCGCACCGAAGAATCGCCGCGGCCACGCGGCGGGCAGCAATGTGGGCCTGCCCGAAGGGACCGTGGTGTTCTCCGCCGACAACCACATCTCCTTGGCGGCCGACATCTTCTACGAACGTTTCCCGGATGACCTCAAAGAAAAGGCGCCGCGGATCTGGTACGAGGATGGCGCGTACCAGGTCGGGCGTAAGGGACAGTCGTTCCTGCCGGGCGACTTCAGCGCCGTGCTGATGCAGTACGACGACCTGCCCGGGGCCGCGAGCACCAACATCGAGGCCCGGATCCAGGAGCTGCACGAGGACGGCGTCGAGAAAGAGCTGGCGTTCCCGAATGCGGTGCTGGCCCTTTTCCACTACCCGGACAAGAAGCTTCGCGAACTCGCGTTCCGCATCTACAACGAGTACATCGCCGAGCTACAAGAGCGCTCGGGTGGCCACTTCTACGGCGCCGGGCTGATCAACTGGTGGGATCCGCAGGGCACGCGCCGAACGCTGGACGAGCTGAAATCGCTGGGCCTCAAGACGTTTCTGATGCCGCTGAACCCGGGCAAGGATGACGACGGCAACCCGATCGACTACTCCTGCACGGGAATGAGCGCCGTCTGGGACGAGATCGAAGCCTCGGGCCTCCCCATCACACACCACATCGGAGAAACCCCGCCGAAAAGCCCATGCGAGTTCAACAGCGTCGTCGTCGGCATGATGATCAACATCGACGGGTTCCGGGAGACGTTCTCCAAGTACATTTTTGGCGGCATTCTTGACCAGCATCCCGGACTGCGGATCGGTTGGTTCGAGGGCGGCATCGCCTGGGTGCCGTGGGCGCTGCAAGACGCCGAGCACCTGGTCGCGTCCTATCAGCACATGTTCAACCGGCCGCTTGAGCACGACGTGCGGTACTACTGGGACAACCACATGAGCGCGTCGTTCATGGTCGACCCGCTGGGCCTGCAGCTGATCGACAAGATCGGCGTGGACAAGGTGATGTGGTCCAGCGACTATCCGCACAACGAAAGCACATACGGCTATTCCGAGAAGTCGCTGGCCGCGGTCGTCGACGCCGTCGGACCAGCGGATGCGACGCGGATCGTCAGCGGCAACATCACGAAATTCTTGGGCTTGTAGTGACGGCATCAGCGGCGGCCACTGCCTCCGGCACTCCTGCCGTGATCCCCGAAACGCCCGACCTTGCCCGCATGCGCCGCGAGACCGGGGCTCGGCTGCGCTCGGCGATGGCCGAACGCGGTGTCGACGCGATGGTCCTGCTGGGCAACAGCGCGGTGGTATACGCCACCGGGGCCAGTTGGCCGCTCGGCGATGCCGGGCTGTCCTACGTGGAGCGCCCGATTGCCGTGGTGGTCGCCGACGACGAATGCCCGCACCTTTTCCTGCCGTTTCGCGAGGGCGCCTCGCTGGAGTCGGACCTGCCGGCCGATCACCTCCACGGGCCGGTGTATCTCGAATTCGACGAAGGCGTCGAGAATTTCGCGCGATCTCTGGCCGACCTCGTTCCGGCCGGGGCGGTGATCGCGGTCGACGAGTGTACGGGTGCGATGTCGCGGGCCCAAAAGCTGTTGTTCCCCAGCGGCGCTCCTGCGGACGCAGCTCCGGTTGTCAGCGCGGCCAAGGTGATCAAAACGCCGGACGAATTGGCGTGCGTCCGCACCGCCGTCCGGATCACCGACGAGGCGATGGTCGAAGTGCATAAGGCCCTGGCACCCGGCATCCGCCAGATCGACCTGTCGGCGCACTTTTTGCGGCGGGCCTTCGAATTGGGGGCCACGGCCAGCATGTTGGAGCCGATCTGGCAGGTAATGCCGGCGAGCAAGGCCGAAGGCGTGTGGACCACCCACGGGGATCTGGCCCTGCCGCTGCTCACCACCGAGCGCGAGCTGGCCGAAGGTGACGTGCTGTGGACCGACGTCAGCATCACCTACCGCGGTTACTGCTCGGACTTCGGTCGCACCTGGATCGTCGGCCGCGAACCGACGCCGCGGCAGCGGGCACAGTTCGAACGATGGCGCGAGATCGTGGCCGCCGTCTTGGACGTCACCCGATCGGGAGCCACCGCCGCCGATCTGGGCCGGGCCGCAATCGCGGCCAACGGCGCTAGCCGGCCCTGGCTGCCGCACTTCTATCTCGGCCACGGCATCGGCGTCAACGCCGCCGAAATGCCCATGATCGGAACCGATCTCGGCGACGAGTTCGACGAGAACTTCGTCCTGCAACCTGGGATGGTGCTGGTTTTGGAGCCGGTGGTATGGGAGGACGGTACCGGCGGCTACCGCAGCGAAGAGGTCTTGGTGATCACCGAGGAAGGCTGGACCCGATTGACCGACTACCCGTATGACCCCTATGGCGACTGAAGTCCTGCCCGACGATCGCGCGCTGCGCTCGGGGCGCCGCCAGCGGGCGCTCGAACAAATGGCGGCGCACGACCTCGATGTGCTCGTCCTCGGTCGGCAGGCCAACGTCCGCTACGTCGCCGGCGCGCCGCAGCTGTGGGTGGCCGGGACCCGCCCGTTCGGTCCGACCTGCGTGCTGGTGCGCGCGACCGGCGCGGTCCATCTGCTCAGCACCTGGGACGAGGGCGTCCCCGACGACATTCCACACGAGAACCTGTACGGCATCTCGTGGAATCCGATGAACACGATGTCGGCGCTGCGGCCAATCGATGGCGCATCCACCGCCCGCCGCGTCGGAACCGACGCGCTGTCACCGGCTTTCGCGCGATTGCTGCCGACGGCGTTCCCGAACGCCGAGTTGGTCGACGGGGAACTCGCCATGCGCGCGGCCCGGCAAATCAAGACCCCGGAAGAGGTGGTTTCGCTGCGGGAGGCGATCGCGGTAGCCGAGTCAGGCCTGGCGGCCGCGGTGTCCGAGCTGCGGCCCGGTGTAAGCGAACAGCTGCTTGCCGGGGTGCTGCTACAGGCGCTGGCGGCCGGCGGGGTGAGTACCCCCTCGAACCAGGATGTCGCGTGGGTGACTTCGCGTGATCACCCGTGGCGGCGCGTCGACGGCGACGGCCGGGCCGGTCGCGTTGATGACGGCGACCTGGTGGCCTTCTCCGCCGGAGTGCTGGCAGGTGGCTACATCGGCGAGGTAGGGCGGACCTGGCCCGCGGGTGACGTCAAGGGTGCGGAGGCTCTTTACCGGCGCTGGGAAGGCCTGTGGGCCAGGCTTTTCGCGGCTTGCCGGCCGGGCGCCGCGGCCGACGAACTACTTGCCGCATACCAGACCGCGGGGGAACCCGCGCCGCCCATGCCGGTGGCCCGGGGTCTGGGCATGGGCTTCGACCCGCCCGTGGTCTCCCAGCATTTACCCCGCAGCGCGGCCGGCGAACGCCTGGAGCCGGGAATGGTGCTGGCCATCACGGGCTATGTCTGGGAGCAGGGAGTCGGAGCGGTCTTCGGGCGTGAAGCCGTCCTCATCGGGGCCGATGGTCCGGAAGTTCTGACGTCCAGTCCCTCGTGGCACTGATGGCAATCGACCCCTCGAACATCCTGCTGACCGACCAGGTGGCGGTGGTGACCGGCGGCGGCTCGGGCATCGGCCGCAGCATCGCGGCCGGGATGGCCGCATTCGGCGCCACGGTGGCGATCTGGGAGCGCGACTCGGAGACCTGCGCGCAGGCCGCGGAAACCATCGGCGCGCTGGGGATCGTGACCGACGTCCGCGACGCCGACCAGGTGGACGCCGCGCTGCAGCGAACCACCGCCGAACTCGGGCCGGCGACGGTCCTGGTGAACAATGCCGGCCGCGTCTTCTCGTCGCCGCTGCTGGAAACCAGCGAAAACGGCTGGGACGCATTGTACAAGGCCAATCTGCGGCACGTGCTGTTGTGCACCCAGCGGATTGCGCGCCAGTTGCTGTCGGCGGGCCTACCCGGCAGTGTCATCTCCCTGACATCGATCGAAGGCGTGCGCGCCGCGCCCGGCTACGCGGCATACGCGGCGGCCAAGGCGGGCGTCGTCAACTACACCCGGACCGCGGCGCTGGAACTGGCCCCGCACCGCATCCGGGTCAACGCAATAGCGCCCGATATCACCCTCACCGAAGGGCTGGCCCAGCTTGCCGGCGCTGCAGCGGTGAACAACATGGGTGACGTCGTGCCGCTGGGACGTCCCGGCCATGTCGACGAGATCGCCAGTGTCGCAGTGTTTCTGGCGTCTGGTATGTCGTCCTACCTGACCGGGCAGACGCTGCATGTCGATGGCGGTACGCATGCCGCGGGCGGCTGGTATCACGACCCGCACACGGGGGACTACCGGCTCGGGCCATCCTGAGTTGCTCGCGGTGTCAGTGGGTCCACCCGGCGGCGGCCTGATCCTCAAACGCGCGGTCGATGCGCTCGAACCTGCGGCGCACCGAGGCTCGGGCGGCCTCATGCGGCAGGATGTACAACCGGTTGGCCTGTATCGCGTCGGCGGTCAGCCGCGCCACGTCGTCGACGCCCAGCGTGTCGTCTTGGGCCGGGAGCGGACCCAGCGACCCCGTCACATCGGGCGTCGACGCCAGCCCGTAGTCCGCGCCGCGGATCCGTTCGGAGTTGGAGACCAACTTGGTTTCGACGACCATCGGGCAGAGCACCGAAACCCCGATTCCATCGTCCTTGACCTCGCGGGCCAACGTCTCTGCCAGGCCGACAACGCCATACTTCGCGACGCCGTACGCCCCGAGGCCGGCATTGGGTACCAGCCCGGCGAACGACGCGGTGAAGGCGATGTGGCCGCCCGTGCCCTGCTCGAGCAGCCTCGGCAGGAACGCCTCCACGGCATGGATCGAGCCCCACAGGTCAATATCGATCACCCAGCGCCAGTCGTCGTGTGTCATCTGCGCGATCGGACCCGCGACAACGATGCCGGCGTTACTGAAGACGACGTCGACCTTGCCGAGCACGCGGAAGGCCTCGTCCGCGAGGTGAACCATCTCCTCGAGATGCCGGACGTCGCACATCACGCCGTGCGCCTCGAATCCCCCGGCTTGCAGGTGCGCCACGGCCTGTTCCAGCGAGGGCTGGTCGACATCGGCGAGCACGATGCGAGCCCCGCGGCGGGCGAACTCGGCGGCCGTCGCCAGACCGATGCCGCTCGCCCCGCCGGTGATGACGGCCCCGCGCCCCGCGAAACCCGATACGAATCCGTCCATACGACGGAACCCTATTTCAGGCAGCCACCCGCATCGACGGGCAGGGTCACACCGGTGATGTAGCGAGACTCGTCGGAGGCGAGGAAGAGCACCGCATTGCTGATGTCCACCGGCTCGACCCACGGAATCGGCAGCGTGTGGAACAGCTGACAGATCGGTGCCATGTCGTCGGGGCCCGGGTTGTCCAGGTCGGGCCGGAACATCTTGAAGGTGCCTTCGTTGTGCAGCATCGGGGTTGCCACGTGGGTTGGATGCACCGAGTTGACGCGAATCATCTTCTGCCCCAACTCAACCGCGAAGGCCCGCATCAGGCCGACGACGCCGTGTTTGGCGGCGACGTAGTGGCCGGTATGCGGATAGGCCTTCAGCCCGCCGACCGAGCTGGTCAGGATGATCGACCCGCCGCGCCCGCCGGCCAGGATATGGGGAACGCCGGCCTTCACGGTCTTCCACACCCCCGACAAGTTGACATCGATCATTTCCGTCCAGTCTTCTTCGCGGGTTTTGTCCAGCGTTGCACCGCCATTGCCGATGCCGGCGTTCGCGACGATGATGTCAAGCCTGCCCAGCTGCTCGACACCGTTGTCCACGGCGGCCTTCAGCGCGGCATAGTCACGAACGTCGACTTCGGCCGTGAATATTCTGCGGTTCTGGCCCTTGACGAGGTCGGCGGTCTCCGCCAGATCCTCGGGCGTGGACGCTGGAATCGCGGTGTCCACGACGCCGTCGCGGATGGGCTTGCAGATATCGATGGCAATGATGTCGGCGCCCTCTTGTGCCAAACGCACCGCGTGGCTGCGGCCCTGGCCGCGCGCTGCCCCGGTGATGAACGCGACCTTGCCTTCAACGCGTCCCGCCATGGTTACCTCATTCCTTGGTGATTACGGCCGGCATGGTCTCCCATCCCCGCACCGTCGAAGTGGAAGAAAGCTTGGCCTCGCGAAGGTCGACGTCCCACTCCGGGAACCGTTTCAAGATCTCCTCGAGCGCGATTCGGCCCTCGAGACGAGCCAGCGCCGAGCCCAGACAGTAATGGGTACCGACGCTGAACGTCAGATGCTGGCGCGGTTCGCGACGGATGTCGAAAACGTCGCCGTCGGGCGGGAATTGGCGGTGATCGCGATTTGCCGCGCCGATGAGCAGCATCATGACGCTGCCCGTGGGCACTCGCTGGCCGTAGTACTCGACGTCGCGGGTGACGTACCTGGCGACGTGCGGCGCGGGCGGTTCGTAGCGCAGCAACTCCTCGATGGCCGCCGGAATCAACGACCGGTCGGCGACCAGCTCGCGCCGCTGGTCGGGATGCGCGGCGAGCACCTTGCCGGCCCACCCGATCAGCCGGGTGGTGGTCTCGTTGCCGGCTCCGGACACGACGCTGATATAGATGAGGAGCTCGTCGCGGCGGAGTCGCCGGACGTTCCCGGTCTCGTCCTCGAACTCGGCATGCAGCAGTTCGGTCATGATGTCGTCGGATGGATGCTCGGCTCGCCAGTCGATGAATTGGCCGAAAAACTCGCCGTTCATGATGTTTTCGGCCGAGGCATCCATCGGGTTGCCGGCCTCGGTGCGTAGATTCGCGTTGGCGCGATCGCGCGCGGCTTCCTGGTATTCCTCGGGGATGCCCAGCAACATTCCGATGACCCGCATCGGCATCTGCGCCCCGAGGTCGGCGACGAAGTCGAACCGGTCGGTGCCGACCAGCGGATCCAAACTGCGAGCGCAGAATTCGCGGATCTTTGGCTCGAGCTCATTGATTTTGCGCGGTGTGAACATCCGGGACAGCAGTTTTCGGTGGACGTCGTGGATCGGGGGATCCTCGAACAAGAGCACACCCGGCGGAATGTTGATGTTCGCCTTGATCAGCTCGAGTATCGCGCCCTTCGCCGAGCTGAAGGTCTGGTAATCGACCAGCGCGCGGTCGATGTCGCCGAAGCGGCTCAGGGCGTAGAAGTCGTGCTGCTCGTTGTAGTACAGCGGTGACTCTTCGCGCAGCCGCCGAAACATCGGGTACGGGTCGGCGTTCAGGCCCACGTCGTACGGATCGAAGTAGATTTCGCTCGCCGCGCTGACTGTCACGAGTATTCAATCGCCTCTCACCGGATCCATGCCCCCGGATCGTGGATCGCGCCGCAGGTGAACTCGTCATCCACCCGTCGGAGGTGTCAACGACGAATCCGTTTTGGCTACTTGTAGTTCTAGATATTAGAGAACCAGATTCTCGACAGGCAAGTCGCGTGCGGTATTTGCTCAGCTCTCTGATCAAACGGGAGTGCTAGCCGGCGAATCCGCGCGAGCAGAAGTCCCACACCTCGTCGGCGGTGATGGGATGGACGGTCGCGTCGTCGGCGCCGCCACTGGATTGCGCGATGAACATCACCGTCTGCATGGTCATGGCCGCCATCCGCTTGGGGTTGACGCCGGCGCGCAACTTGCCGGCGGCCGCGGCCGCTTCGGTGAGCTCCGTCAGCAGCGCCAGCAAGGGTGCGGTAGCAACCTTGACCTCGGCCGGATGCGTGACCAGCAACCGCGGCGCGAAGTCGGTGAACAGCGGCCGCTTGGCCGTGGGGTCCGGACGGCACGCCTCGTACAACAGCTGGACGGCGACCTTTAGGCGCTCCAGGGGATCCGTCTGGTTTTCCGTGGCGGCGCGAATCTGGTCGGCCGACCGGCTCAGCGCGTCTTCAAAAAGGGCAAGCAGCAGCTCGTGCTTGCCGTCGAACTGCAGGTAGAAGCTCCGCAGCGACTGGCGGGACCGGTCCACGACTTCCTGGACGGTAAAATCGGTGCTGCCCTTCTCGATGATGATGGCCTGCGCCGCGTCGAGAAAGCGCTGAACGCGCTGCGCCGCACGCAATTTCGCGGTTTTGATGGACCGCTCGACGGCGCGCTGCTTCCACGCCGGTTCTTCGCTTGGGGTGGTCACGGGCGGCTCCGACGATTGCCGCGTGAGGAGAACATGGTTGGACTCTACCGGAGAACGCCGTGCCATCGCTGCGTTCGACCCCCTCACGGACGCCGTGTCTGAGATTGTAACTTTCTCATGACGAGAATAGTATTCTCTTAGACGCGTGTAGGGAAGCGTAATCGCAAGAGTGAACCGCGCCGTCCCCGAGAATCCGAAAACATCTCTTCAGGGAGTGCCGTGCAGCTGACCTTCGATGCCCGTCATAGCCGCTTCGCCCCGTTGAACCCGGCTAGCCATTACCGCAGCTGGTTCGACCGATACGCGCGGACCTTCGCCGCGACCATCGCCGGCGGCACCTCCGAATCCGGCGCAACATCATCGCCGAGCGGATACTCGGCCTGCCGCGCAATCAACCTGCCTACGTTCGCGAGTCCTGCCATGAGTAGTAGCCGATGGCGGTGAGACCGGCGATGATCGCCACCAGCCCCAACACGATGCCGGCTGTTGCGATGCGGGGATTGTTTGCAACGCCGCGCTGAACTCGCCTGCGGGCGATGTCGCCCGTTATCACCGCCGCTATGCCGAATGGCACCCCGACCAGCAGCCAGCATGTGATGAGTGCGACCAGGCCCAGGATCAGCGAAGCGACGCCAAACTCGTTTCGCGGTGTATCGGGATGACCCATTTCGTCCTATCCGCTTGGTGGCCAGACGAGTCTACGCGTAGGCGCCGGGATCCCATATGTCACAAAAATTTCGGGGGTGCGACGTTTTGCCCGCCGCACAGCGACAAGCGGGTGTCGATCGCGTGCGGTAACAGGATGATATCGCGGTGAGGCGGGCGAGAAATCCACCATTAGAGTCCAGTGACTCAACTGACGGCTGGGGGCCGCACTCGAGCCGCTACCGCTACAACTGCGCCAATCGAGGGGCGAATCCCTTAGCCCGCAACGTCACTCCCGCCTGCCGGGTCAGTTCTCGAGCGCTGCCAAGCAGGCCGTCCATGACCAGTGCCCGCTTGATGTGGTGGTGCAGCGGGTGTTCGGCGGTGAAGCCGATGCCGCCCAGCACCTGCTGGCAGTGGCGCGCGGTGGTCAGCGCCGCCTGGCCGGCCGCGGCCTTGGCCAGCAACGCGGCCAGCCCTTCGGCGTCGGGCTGCGCGGCGGCGGCGGCGTCCAGGGTCGCCTCGGCACCCTCGATGGCGACGAGCGCCTCGGCCAGCCGGTGGCGGATCGCCTGAAACGAGCTGATGCGCCGGCCGAATTGAACGCGATCCAGGGCATGCTGGCGCGCCAGTGACAGCATCGCCCGGCTGGTCCCGACAAGCCACCAGCCCAGCGCCCGTCTCCCGGCGGCAAGCGGGACCGGCTGTCCTTGTGGCACAGTATGTATCGGCAGGCCGTCCAGCGCCGAACCGGGCCCCTCGGTGCGCTCCCACACCACCCACGAGCCACCGGCAAACGGTAGAGGTGTGGTTCCGCCGGAGGCACGCCCGGCTGCGCGCAGCACGACGTCGTTGAGCACGGGGGCGTGCGCGCCCGTCTCGCCGAGCAGCCGAAATACCAAAGGTATTGCCACGTAGGGGACTTCATCGAGCATTTCCGGCCACCCGAGCTCGGTGAGCGCCGCGTCCAGCTTGGCTCCGGAGGCAGCGGTCATCGTCGTGCGCAGGGAGTCGGTCAGCATCCGCAATGCCTCAGGGTCCACGGCTCACTCCTTCCCGAGGTCGAGGAGCCGGCGGCCGATGATGTTGCGCTGAATTTCGGCGGTTCCGCCATAGATAGTCGCCGCCCGCGAGTACAAGTACTCCGACCGCCAGGGCGTGTCTTCCAGCTCGACGGCCCCGGGCAGCAGATCCCGGACGGTGTCGTAGAGCCGTTGCTCGGCCGCGGCCAGCAGCACCTTGTCGATGGAGGTCTCCGGTCCGAGCCGCGCCCCGTCACTAAAGCGGTGCTGGGTTCCGCGGGATCGGCAGCGCAAGGTGTGCAGCGCGAGATAGGCTGAGCCAAGGGCGGATTCGTCGGGGTCGTCGGCTTCGGCGATGAGCTCATCGAACCGCGAGTAGAGGTAGGCGATCCGCTGCCAGAAGCAGGTGGAGCGCTCGTAGGGCAGCAGGTCCAGCGCGAGCCCCCAGCCATCTCCCGGCCGGCCGAGCATGCGCCTTGCCGGTACGGCCACGTCGTCGTAATACACCTCGCAGAATTCGTCCACCCCATGCATCGTGCGCAGCGGCCGGATGGTGACGCCGGGGGTGTCCAGGTCGACGAAGAACGCCGTGATGCCGTCGTGGCCCGGCCCGGTACGGGTGAGCAGGATGCATCTGGTGGAGAACTGCGCGAAGCTGGTCCAGACCTTCTGGCCGTTGACAATCCAGTCGTCGCCCCGCTGGACGGCGCGCGTGGACAGTGATGCCAGGTCGCTGCCGGATCCCGGTTCCGAAAAGCCCTGGCACCATTGTTCGCGGCCGCTCAACAGTCGCGGCACCATTTCCGCCGCGAGTTCCTTTGGGGCGTAATCGATCATCGTGGGTGCGAGCACCTCGACCATCGAGTAGGGGCCCGGTTCGGCCAGTCGGCGGCCCACCACCTCCTCGCCGACGATCGCGCGCAGCACCGCGGGCCCACCTAAGCCGCCGACTTCGACGGGCCAGCCGTGCCGCATCCAATCCGCGTCGTAGAGGGCCCGGTGGACTCGGGCGAGCTGCCGCATTTGACCCTGCAGCGAGTGGTCCGGTCCGGGCGTCAGATCGTTGTCGTCGAGCCACGCACGCAGATCGCCACGGAACTGCTCGACATTCACGGGCTGGGACGGCCGACGGCATGCGGGCGCCCGGAGTCGTGCGCGCCGCTGCGGCGGATGAACGTCATGGCACGGGTCTTCAACCGCCACCCATCGGAGGTGCGGGAGTAGGTGTCGCGGTAGTAGCCGATGCGCATGTCATGGGTGGCGTGGTCGATGAAGCACAACGGCTGGGTGCCGCTCGCGGCATCGCCGTCGACGTCGATCACCGCGGTCCCGGTAAGGAACAACCCCTTCGGGGCGGCGGCCACCAACTCCGGGAACCTGTCCAGGCGGTAGGTTTCACCGAAGGCGCTGTAGGTTCCGTCGGGTGTGAAGACCGCGAGGAGGCCGTCGATGTCTTCCTGGGTGATGGTGACCGCGTAGCGGGCGAGCAGCTGCTGGATCTCGACCAGGTCGTCAGTTCTGGTTGGCTGTCTTGTCGACATAGACCTTGCCGCCTTTCATGACGAAGCCGACTTTCTGGGTAACGGTTATGTCTTCCAAGGGGTTTCCCGGCACCGCGATGATATCCGCGAGCTGGCCCCGCGCGAGCCGTCCGCGATCGCACGCGTTGATCAGCTCGGCGGCAGTCACCGTGGCCGCCCGCAGTACCGCCAGCGGCGGCAAACCCCAATTGACAAGGGTGACAAGCTCGTCGGCGTTACGGCCGTGCGGTATCGCGGGGGCGTCGGTGCCGACCGCGATCTTTACACCGGCCTCGTGTGCGGCCAGAATCGAGGCGCGCGCCTTCGGGAACATCTCGGCGGCCTTGGCCTGCAGTTCGGGCGGGGCGTGGGAGACGTCCATGGCGCCGGCGTCAGCGAGGCGCCTGGTCGACACGAGGAAGGTGCCGTGTTCGACCATCGTCGCGATCGCGTCGTCGTCGATCAGAAAGCCGTGCTCGATGCAGTCGATTCCGGCCGCGACGGCATGCTTGACGGCGTCGGCGCCGTGCGTGTGCGCGGCGACGCGCAGCCCGCGCCGGTGCGCCTCGTCGACGATCGCGCGCAACTCCTCGTCCGAATAATGCTGGGCGCCGGGCGGACCCGTCAGCGACATCACCCCGCCCGAACAGCAGACCTTGATCAGCTCGGCGCCGTGCTTGATCTGGTAGCGCACCGCCTTGCGGATCTCGTCGATTCCGTTGGCGATGCCCTCTTCGACCGTCAGGTCGAGCACGTGTGGCGCGAACGCGGCGAACATCGTCGGGTCGAGATGCCCACCGGTGGGTGTGATGGCGTGACCGGCCGGCACCACCCGCGGCCCATCGACCCAGCCCGCGTCGATGGCCTTGCCCAGCGCGACATCAAGCAGGTAGCCGCCCGTCTTGACGAACAGGCCCAGGTTGCGCACCGTGGTGAACCCGGCGCGCAGCGTGCGGCGGGCATTGCCGACCGCACGCAGGACCCGGGTCGGCGGATCGTCCTGGACCTGGGACAGGCCGGGCTTTTCCCCGCGCCCGCCCATCAACAGGTTGACTTCCATGTCCATCAGCCCGGGCAGGAGGATCTGGTCGCCCAGGTCGATCAGGTCGCCTTGGATCGAGGCGCCGCCGTCACCATCGAGACCGGCGATCCGGTCGCCCTCGATCCGCAGGACGCCGGGCCGCACGATCTCGCCGGCGTCGATGTCGAGCAGCCCGGCCGCCCTGATCGTCAACACCGTTCAGATCACCGGCTCCCTGATCAGTTCCACCCATGCCGCGCCACTGTCGGGCACTCGGGGCTGCTTCCACGCCTCCACCGGAAATGAGACCATAATCAGCGACTGCATGAGGTGCATCAGCGTCCGCGCGTCCTCGGGCAGATCGTCCAGTGGGTACTTGTCGCAGTAGGCGATGACGTCGTTCATGCGGGGGAAGGCGGCGTCGTAGAACGCCTGCATCTCGGTCATCGACGAGGCGAGCCGCTTGGCGTAGCGCTCGGGTTCGGTGGCGAGGTCCCAATCCAGATGGGGCTCCAGGTCGGCGAATTCAGCGGGCAGCGACGGCGCCATTGTTCCGGTACTCCTTCACGTAGTCTCCCGTCACCTTGTGCAGATGTCGAAGCAGAATCTCCTGGTCGCACAGCGGGAAGTCTTTGATGACCTTGGTGCCGATCATGGTCTGCGTCGCCTCGAGGGTGTTCGCGTCCTGCAGCGCGTACTCCTTGAACGTCACCGCGGCCAATTCCTGGGCCAACCGTTCGCGTGCGTTTCGTGGCGGAACGAAATAGAGGGTGCACTCGAAAATGTGCTTGTCGACGGCGGTCGGCCAGTAGTGGTAGGTCAAAAACCAGCCCGGCTCCCAAATCAGCAGCATGAAGTTCGGGAAGAAGTGCCACGAGTCGATGCCCCACTGCTTGACTTTCTTTGGATTGACGCCCGGAGGCAACTGCTCGAGCTTCGCGATGACTTCCGGCTTGTCCCAAGGTCCGAATAATCCACTTCGCAGCACCTGATCCATGGGCTTCACCATGGACATATCCGACGGCGGTGCCTGACCGCCCCAGGTGGAAATCATCCCGTGTGGGCTCGCCAGCTCGTAGTACAGGGCCTCGAAGCCGTACTTCAATATCTTGGCGGCCTCCTCCTTGGTGTACTGCCCCTGGTGCAGGACCGGCGCGTGGTAGAACTCGGCGAAGGCATCGATGAACAGCTTCCAGTTGCTGCCGACCTCGGCCCGGTAAGAGTAGGACTCTGTCATCTCATGGAAGGGATAGCCCTCGATGCCCTTGGCCAGCGGGCCGAGGTAGTCGGCGAGTGGCTTTGCATTTTGGTCGAGGTTGACGAAGATGAACCCCTCCCACAGCTCGCAGCGCACCGGCACGAGTCCGTACCGGCTCTTGTCGACATCGAAGAATTCGTCCTCCTGCTGAATGAAGGTCAGTTCACCGTCGAGGCTGTAGCGCCAGGCGTGATACTTGCAGGTGAACTGCCGGCAGGTGCCTGAGGTCTCCTCATGCGGATAGTCGTTCCACACCAACTTGTTTCCGCGGTGGCGGCAGACGTTGTGAAACGCCTTGATGGATCCGTCCTTGGTCTTGACGACGATCACCGACGTACCGGCGCCCGCGGAGGGCAATCCCTTGGTGAAGTAGCTGCCGGCGCGCGGCAGCCGCTCGGCCCGGCCGACGTTGAGCCAGGTCTTCTTGAAGATCGCCTCGCGCTCGGCTTCGAAGAACGCCGGATCGATCGAGTCGGTGTAATCGACCGGTGCCGTGCCCAATTCGGGATAACTTTCGGTCCAGCTTCCTGCAGCAGGTTTAGGGAAGTGGGGCAAGGCTCTACCTTTCTACCTCGACGCCGAACGTGTTGAGGGCCATGGCGAGTGCGATGTAACCGCCAACCGTGAAGACCAGGTCCATTCGCTGCCGCTCATCAAGGTGTGCGCCGAGTGCGCTCCATGTCTGATCGGACAGGTTCGACTTCTCGTCGAGCTCGTCGACGGCGTTGAATATGGTGCGGTCCGACTCGTCGTCCGTCTCGCCGGTTTGGGCGGCGGCGATCTCGACGGCGGACAATCCCGCCTCCTGGGCGATCGTCACGTGGTGCGACCATTCGTAGGCGCAGCCGCGGCGATGGGCGACACGCAGGATGGCCAGCTCGCGGACGCGCGGCGGCAGGGTGGAGCCGGACAGTAGATACCCGCCGAACCGCAGAAATGCGCGCGCCAGCTTGGGGTGACGCGCCAGCGTCGCCATGAGGTTGCCAGCTTCCCTCGGGTTGCAGCGTTCCGGGGGCAGCATGGGGGAGAGCGCCGCCTGGACAGCCTCATCCCACTCATCGGCGGGCAGCGGCTGCAGCCGCATCCGCAAGCTCCTCTCGCCTCAACACTCTCGTTCAAAGAGAATCATATTCTCATTTACAACCAATAGACTTGCATGATTCGGTCGACTGGTCAATGGCAGGGCGATCCCCAGCGTCGGAGTTATTGCGGACGGTGTTCCTGTACCGAGTTCTGCGTCGCCGGGTTGGTCACCCAATCGCGGGCGATTTGGCCAGTCGCGGAGCGGGCGGGCGCTCATGCCGTGGCAGCACCGCTAGCCTGAATGTTGATTCTCGCTTCTCGAGAAGATAGTTTTCAAATCAGTGATCTTGGCGTTAACCGGCGGTTCGCCGAGGCTGTGCGGGGCCGCGAGACCGATGGATTCGATGAGAGGGAACGGCCATGAACAAAGAAGACATGATCCTGATCAGCGTCGACGACCACACCGTCGAGCCCCCAGGCATGTTCAAGGACCACCTGCCGAACAAGTACCTGGACGACGCGCCTCGGCTGGTGCACAACCCGGACGGCTCGGACATGTGGAAGTTCCGCGACACGGTCATCCCGAACGTGGCCCTCAACGCGGTCGCCGGCCGCCCCAAGGAGGAATACGGGATCGAGCCCACGGGTCTGGATGAGATCCGGCCGGGCTGCTACAACGTCGACGAACGCGTCAAGGACATGAACGCCGGCGGCATCCTGGCCTCCATTTGCTTCCCGTCCTTTCCGGGCTTCGCCGGGCGCCTGTTCGCCACGGAGGACCCGGAGTTCTCGGTGGCCCTGGTGCAGGCCTACAACGACTGGCACATCGACGAGTGGTGCGGCGCCTACCCAGCGCGGTTCGTCCCGATGGCGATACCGGTGATCTGGGACGCCGAGGCGTGCGCCGCGGAGGTGCGGCGGGTGTCGAAGAAGGGCGTGCACGCGCTGACGTTCACCGAAAACCCGGCCGCGATGGGCTACCCCAGCTTCCACAACGAATACTGGAACCCGCTGTGGAAAGCGTTGTGCGACACCAACACAGTGATGAACATCCACATCGGATCCTCGGGACGGCTGGCGATCACGGCGCCCGACGCGCCGATGGACGTGATGATCACTCTGCAGCCGATGAACATCGTGCAGGCCGCCGCCGATTTGCTGTGGTCCAAGCCGATCAAGGAATACCCGGATCTGAAGATCGCGCTCTCCGAGGGCGGCACCGGGTGGATCCCCTACTTCCTGGAGCGCGCGGACCGCACGTTCGAGATGCATTCGACCTGGACGCACCAGAACTTCGGCGGCAAACTGCCCAGCGAGGTCTTCCGCGAGCACTTCCTGACATGCTTCATCAGCGACAAGGTGGGCGTCGCGCTGCGCAACATGATCGGCATCGACAACATCTGCTGGGAGGCCGACTACCCGCACAGCGACTCGATGTGGCCGGGTGCGCCGGAAGAGCTGTGGGACGTGCTGTCCGTCAACGATGTCCCGGACGACGAGATCAAGAAGATCACCCACGAGAACGCGATGCGCTGGT
This sequence comes from uncultured Actinomycetota bacterium, assembly GCA_963788075.1. GTDB lineage: Bacteria > Actinomycetota > Actinomycetes > Mycobacteriales > Mycobacteriaceae > Mycobacterium. Next base: position 705,064 of record CAWBFI010000001.1, read on the forward strand.
ACTCGTTCGATCCCTTCACCCACATCACCCCCGAGCAGGCGACCGTCGGCGCGCTGCGCAAGGCCGCCGAGGGGCACGACGTGTCCATTCGGGCGCTCAGCCACCACAAGGACACCAGGTCGGGTTCGTCGTTCGCGGAGTTTGCAGCCAGCGCGAAGGAGCTGACCGGCAACCAGGATTGAGGCGCCACCGGTGCCCGGCGGAATGAATTTCGAGCTGACCGACGACCAGGAGTTGATCCGCAAGTCGGTCGCCCAGCTGGCGCGGAAGTTCGACGACCACTACTGGATGGAAAAGGACCAGGCGCACGAGTTTCCGACCGAGTTCTACCGCGCGATAGCCGACGGCGGTTGGCTGGGTATGACGATTCCGGCCGAGTACGGCGGCCACGGCCTCGGAATCACCGAAGCCACACTGCTGCTCGAAGAGGTCGCCAAATCCGGCGGCGGTATGAACGCCGCCAGCTCAATCCACCTGTCCATCTTCGGCATGCAACCGGTGGTGGTGCACGGCTCCGAGGAACTCAAGGCCCGAACCTTACCTCCCGTCGCGACCGGCGATGTGCACGTCTGCTTCGGGGTGACCGAACCCGGTGCCGGACTTGACACCTCGCGCATCACCACATTCGCCAAGCGGGTCGGCGATCGATACGTGGTCAACGGTCGCAAGGTGTGGATCTCGAAGGCGATGGAGTCCGACAAGATCCTGCTACTGACCCGCACCAAGAGTTACGACGAAGTGGCCAAGAAGACCGACGGGATGACGTTGTTCCTCACCGACCTGGATCGCAGCCGGGTCGATGTTCGCCCGATCCGCAAGATGGGCCGCAACGCCGTCAGCTCCAACGAGTTGTTCATCGACAACTTGGAAATCCCCGTCGAGGACCGAGTTGGAGAGGAAGGCAAGGGTTTTCAGTACATTCTGGACGGGCTGAACCCCGAGCGCATGCTGATCGCCGCGGAGGCGCTCGGCATCGGCAGGGTGGCTCTCGACAAGGCGGTGAAGTATGCCAACGACCGGGAGGTCTTCGGTCGGCCGATCGGGATGAACCAGGGCATCCAGTTTCCGCTCGCGGACTCGTTGGCTCGGCTGGACGCCGCCGAACTGATGCTGCGCAAGGCCACCTGGCTCTACGACAACGGCAAACCCTGTGGGCGCGAAGCGAACACGGCTAAATACCTGTGCGCCGACGCCGGCTTCACCGCGGCGGACCGGGCATTGCAAACCCACGGTGGCATGGGCTACGCGGAGGAGTACCACGTCGCGCGCTACTTCCGTGAGGCCCGCCTGATGAAGATCGCACCGATCAGCCAGGAAATGATCCTGAACTTCCTTGGAGCGCACGCCCTGAAATTGCCGAGGAGCTACTGATGGCCGTCGCGCGGGCGTTGGCCGCCTCGTGACCGACGAGCCCGCGCTGCTGTCCGATGACCGCGATGGGGTGCGGACGCTGACCCTCAATCGGCCCCGGCGCAAGAACGCGATCAACCCGGAGCTGTGGATCGCGCTGCGGGACGCCCTCGACGCGGCCGGTCGCGACCGCAGCGTGCGCGCGCTCGTGATCACCGGCTCCGGCGGTAGTTTCTGCTCCGGCGCCGACATCTCGGAAGCCGACCGTGTTCATCCGAAATACAAACTGCAGCGCTTGACGGACGTCGCGCTCGCATTGCACGAGCTGCCGATTCCGACGGTCGCCAAGGTGACCGGGGTCGCCGTCGGCGCCGGGTGGAATCTGGCCCTGGGTTGCGATTTGGTGGTTGCGACCCCGGAATCGACGTTCTGCCAGATCTTTTCCAAGCGGGGCCTGTCAATCGACCTCGGCGGCTCCTGGCTGTTGCCGAAACTCGTTGGCCTGCAACAGGCCAAACGGCTCGCGCTGCTGGCCGAAACCATCGACGCGGCTGAAGCCCGCGCGCTGGGCCTGGTGACCTGGGTGGTGGCGGCCGCCGAGATCGACGCCTTCGTCGAGGACCTTACCGGCCGGCTGGCCGCCGGCCCGCCGATCGCGCTCGCTCAGACCAAGGCATTGCTGAACGAGGGCGCCGACCGCACCCTGCGCGACGCGCTGGCCAACGAGGCTCGCGCGCAGGCCGTCAATTTCGCGACCACAGATGCCGCGACCGCCTATGCCGCTTTCGCGCAGCGGCGGGAGCCGTCGTTTACTGGTCGGTGGGCGTTATCGAAATCCGACCAAGAGCATTCGGAGTGAACATGCGTGACACGGTCATCGTGGGGGCGGTACGCACGGCCATAGGGAAGCGCAACGGCGGGTTGTCCAGCATGCACGCCGCCGACCTTTCCGCAATCGTGCTCAACGAACTGCTGGAACGCGTCGGCATCGGTCCGGAGATCGTCGACGACGTGATCTGGGGATGCGTGTCGCAGGTCGGCGACCAGTCCAGCAACATCGGGCGCTATGCCGTGCTGGCCGCCGGCTGGCCGGAGACCATCCCCGGGACAACGGTCAACCGCGCGTGCGGGTCCAGCCAGCAGGCGCTCGATTTCGCGGTCCAGGCGGTGATGTCGGGCCAGCAGGATGTCGTGGTTGCCGGCGGTGTCGAGGTGATGAGCCGCGTTCCGCTGGGTGCGGCGAGGGCAACCGGGATTCCCTACGGCCCGAAAGCCCTTGCCCGGTACGACGATTTCTCGTTCAACCAGGGTCTGTCGGCGGAGATGATCGCCAAAAAGTGGGGCTTCTCGCGCACCGAGCTCGACGAGTACTCGGTGCAGTCCCACGAACGCGCGGCGGCGGCCCAGGACAGCGGCGCTTTCACCGACCAGATCGTCCCCGTGTTCACCAACGTCGAGACCGGCGAGAATGTCATAGTCGCCGACGAGGGCGTGCGGCGCGGAACCACCGTCGAGAAGCTGGCGGCGCTCAAGCCCGCGTTCGTCGAAGACGGCCTGATCCACGCCGGAAATTCCTCGCAGATCTCCGACGGCGCGGCCGCAATGCTGGTGACCACGTCGGAGATGGCGGTCGGGCTCGGGTTGACCCCGCTGGTGCGCTACCGCGCGGGCGCGGTCACCGGGGCGGATCCGGTGCTCATGCTCACCGGCCCCATCCCGGCGACCGAGAAGGTGCTGACCAAGGCCGGCATCCCGCTATCAGAAATCGGCGTCTTCGAGGTGAACGAGGCTTTTGCGCCGGTCCCGCTGGCGTGGATGGCCGAGACGGGCGCCTCGCCGGATCGGGTGAATCCGCTGGGCGGCGCCATCGCCCTGGGACACCCGCTGGGCGCTTCCGGTGCGATGTTGATGACGCGCATGGTCTACCACATGCGCGACAACGGGATTCGTTACGGGCTACAGACCATGTGCGAAGGCGGCGGCACGGCAAACGCCACGCTGGTCGAGCTCTTCGCGTAGGGCCGCAATAAGGCCGCGGCTAGAACCTTGTCATAGCGGGCATACCAACCTACTGTATGTTCACTAGGTTTGTTTGCCGACCGGCAGAAGGGGTCTGGTGGCCGTCGCACGGCGATACGAGGCGCTGCTCGCCAAAGGTGAGGACCGCAAGCAGCGGATCCTCGACGTCGCGCAACGCCTTCTCACCCGCAACGGCTGGCGCAACACCACGCTCGCCCAGATCGCCCGCGAAGCCGGGGTCACCCCCGCGGGCCTGCTGCATCACTTCGACTCGAAGGAGCAGTTGCTGCACGCGGTGCTGGACGCCCGTGACCTCGACGACGACTCCCATGCCGACCGGGCCGGCGATCTGCTCGTCGAGATCGCGCGGGTCGCCGAGCGCTTCAACGGGGCGCCCGAAATGGTGGGCACGTTCACCGTGCTGCTGATCGAAAACATCCTCCCCGACGCCCCGCTGCACGACCGCATGCTGTCCCGGCAGCGGGAAGCGATCGACATCGTCGCCGAGCTCATCCGACGAGGTCAGGCGGACGGCCGGTATCGCGCCGACATAGACCCCGCCGTCAAGGCAGTGGAAATTCTCGCCTTCGTCCACGGAATGGAAACGATATGGTTGCTCGACCCTTCGATACCGCTGACCGACGCGTTCAAGGAGTACGCGGACGCGCTGGCACGGGACTTCACGCCGCCCCAGACGAGCGAGAAGACGCCCGACAAGACATGAGGTACCGGCTCGACGTCGTCGCCAGCAGCGTCGTCGACGTGGTGCGGTGTGCCGGCGGTTGGCTTTTCGACCGGGCGATGGCGGGGTGGGACGTCACCGTGCTGCTGACCGACCTGGCCGACCACTCCGACGCCCGGCCGCTGCAGATCCTGGGGGCCCGGACACTCGACCTCGAGGACGCCTTGGCCGCGGTCGAATCCCGGCCAAACCCCCAGGCGCTGGCGGCGGCGGCGGATATGTTGGGGTGCGATTCGCGGGTACGCCAAGGCGTCTTGCAGGCCCTCGAGCATGGCGTCATAGAGGTGACGTTGTGGGGGGAGAGCTGGCCGGCCGAGCTGGCCGACAGCGTGGGCCTGGTGCAGCATCGGCTCAGCGTGGCCGCACAGATCTTCAAGTCCCGGGCGCTCTCGGCCGCGGCTGCGCCGAGCGGCGCGATCGGCTACCTCGAAACCTTCCGGAGCGGGCTGCTGGGGTGCCCGTCGGTCGCGGCCGATCTGGTTCCCGCCAGCTGAAGCTCGCCACCGCTGCGTTGGCCGAACCCTCTGACCGGCAGCCGTCGTTGACGACAACCAATGCCGTGTGGAAATGTAATACTCATCTCTGAGAGGATCATTCTCACTAGCCGAGATTGGAACGGAGCTAGGGATGGCGAACGACGTCACCGAGCTGGACTTCTTCCGGGACAGTCGGCTCATCGAGGACCCGTACCCCTACTACGAGGCGCTCCGGCAGCAGTGCCCCGTCACCCGGGAAGGCCACCACGACGTCACGATGGTCACCGGCTGGGACGAGGCGTGCGCGGTGCTGAACGACGCCGAAACGTTTTCGTCGTGCATCTCGGTGACCGGCCCGTTTCCCGGCTTTCCCGTGCCCCTCCAAGGTGACGACGTCACCGCGTTGATCGAGCAGCACCGCGACGAGCTGCCCTTCAGCGACCAGCTGCCCACCCTCGACCCGCCGACCCACACGAACCACCGCGCCCTGCTGATGCGGCTGATCACCCCCAAGCGCCTCAAGGAGAACGAGGACGCCATGTGGGCGCTCGCTGACCGGGCGCTCGATACCTTTCTGGCGCCGGGCCACGGTGAATTCATTCGGGGCTTCGCGGGCCCCTTCACGCTGCTGGTCATCGCCGACCTGTTGGGCGTGCCCGAGGAAGACCGCGATCACTTCGTGAAGGGCATCCGGCACAATGCGGGCGGCGGCGTCGGTGGCACCGGCGAGAAGGCGTTGGCGCACAGCCCGTTGGAATTCCTCTACGGGACCTTCTCCGACTACGTCCGCGACCGCCGCCGCGAACCCCGCGACGACGTGCTGACCGGTCTGGCCACCGCGACATTCCCCGACGGCTCGACTCCCGACGTCGAAGACGTGGCCCGTGTCGCCAGCAACGTTTTCTCGGCGGGCCAGGAGACCACCGTGCGGTTGCTTGGCGCGGCGCTGCAGACGATCGGCGAGCGCCAGGACATCCAGGCGCAGTTGCGCAAGGACCGCAGCCTCATCCCCAACTTCATCGAGGAGGCGCTGCGCATCGAGAGTCCGGTCAAGGGCGACTTCCGCTTGAACCGGGTGGCCGTCAACGTCGGCGGAGTCGATTTGCCCGCGGGCAGCACGGTGATGGTTGTGCAGGCGGCCGCCAACCGTGATCCTCGCCGGTTCGAGGACCCGACCGCATTCGATGCGACGCGCAAGAACGCACGTCAGCATCTCTCGTTCGGAAGGGGCATCCACAGCTGCCCCGGCGCGCCGCTGGCGCGTGCCGAAACCCGGGTGGCGATCGAGCGGATGCTCGACCGGACATCTGACATCAGGATCAACGAGCGGGTGCATGGCCCGGCGAACCAGCGCCGCTACAACTACGTTCCCACCTACATCCTGCGCGGCCTGACGGAGCTGCACCTGGAGTTCACACCGGCATGAAGGTTTCAGTCGACGACCAACGGTGTCGCGGTCACGGCGTGTGCGTCACCCTTTGCCCGGAAGTGTTCCGCCTGACCGACGACGGTTACTCGGTGGCGATATCGTCCGACGTCCCAGCGGGATCGGAATCGGCCACCCGGGAAGCCATCGAGTGCTGCCCCGAGCAGGCGATCAGCGAAACCTGACGGGGTCGCTAGCCGGCGCCGAGCAGACGCAAAAGCCCCTGATTCGTAGGGAATTTAGGGCCTTTTGCGTCTGCTCGCGGTGGGCAGCTCCCGGCTACTCGACGATCGAGATGGCCTGCCGGGGGCATTGACGGACGGCCTCGCGCACGTCCGACTCGATCTCCGGGGTGACTTCGGGTTGCAACACCGTCAGCATGTCGTCGTCCCCGAGGAGGAAGACCTCCGGATTGATGCCCATGCAGACGCCGTTGCTTTCGCAGAGGTCCCAATCGACTTCGATTCTCATCGCAACACCCTCACCGGTACATTCTTCCAACCAAGTACATTTTGCATGCGGACGCGTTGGCAACCGGCCCAGTCAACCTCAAAACGGGGCATGAAGTCGAGTAGCTTCTCCAGCGCGATGGCGCTCTCCATGCGAGCAAGTGCCGCGCCGAGGCAGCTGTGAATGCCATAGCCGAAGCCCATGTTCTGCGCTTCGGATCGGTCGCGATCGATGTCGAACTTGTCGGGGTCGGTCCACGCCTCGGGGTCGCGGTTGGCCGCGCCGTTGACCAGGAACACCGGCTTTCCTGGCGGGATCGTGACGCCGTGCAGCTCGACGTCTCTCATTGAGCGGCGGACCTGGTACTGGGAGGGCGCCTCGTAGCGCAGCAATTCTTCGACCGCGGCGGGTATCTTGCTGCGGTCGTCGAGCAGCTTTTGCCACTGGTCGGGATTTCGGGCGAACACGACTGGTGCATTGCCCACCAGCTTGGTGACGGTCTCGGCCCCAGCGCCGCCCAATAATGTTGCGAACCCGGCGATCTCGAGGTCGTCCAGCTTCCGTTTGACGCCGTCCTCGCATTCGAGCTCTGCCTCGATCAGCTTGGTGAACAGGTCGTCCCTCGGCTCGGCGCGGCGTTGGGTGACGAGCTCGTAGTACAGCATCGCGGTGTTGATGTTGGCTTGCATGCCCGACTCGCCGACCTCGACCTGTCCCGGTTCGCGGGTCAGAGATTCGTCGATCCAGTGGCGTATCTTCTGCGCTTGCTCCTCGGGTACCCCCAGCATCGTGGTGATCACCTCGACCGGGAACGGACCGGAAAAGTCCTGGACCGCGTCGAACCGATCGGGATCGACGGCGTTGAGGTATTTGTCCACCTTCTCGGTGACCATTTGCCGCTGGGATTGAATGGCGCGCGGCGTGAAAACCTTGTTGAGCAGGCTGCGCATGTGCCGATGATCGGGGGGGTCCATAAAGATGATGGCCTGCGGCGGCCTTTCCCCTGATCGCACCATCGACAAGTCAATGCCGTACGCCGACGAATAGGTTTCGAAATCCTTGAGGCCCGCTGCCACATCCCCGTGCCGAGTCAGCGCGTAGAAGTCATATTCCTCGCTGTAGTAGACCGGCGCTTCTTCCTGCATCCGCCGGTATGTCTCCCACGGGCCATTGAAGAACTCTTCGGAGAACGGATCGAAGACCAGCTTCGATTTGGTCATTGCACACTCCTGGTGGCGAATTGCGGCCGTTACAGTGGATTGCCTGACTGTAACGCTAACGGTAGCGGCTTGATGACGAACCGGAAAGACCAAAACGCTTGCCCGGCTTCATCGCTGCCAGCAGCCCTGCTCGGCGCCGGCGACTTCTTCGATGCGGCGTCGCCGACGACGCACAGGGCAGGCCAGGTCGCTGGCCGCGCCGAGTTCGGTCGATGGATCCGACTTTCACCCGGCCTCCCGACCCCGCTCCCGGTCAACGGGATTCGCGCGCGCCGCCACACATTCGTCCAAGAAGGAAAACACCTCCGCGTGGTAGTCCGCTGCGGTGTGGCCGAGGCTGACATTGTGTCCCGCGTCCGGTTGCCTGTGTACCGTGAACCGTGGTGTGGCGGAAAACAGCGCCCCGATCTCGGCTAGTGCCGAATCATCGGTCTGCCAGACCTTTTCGTACTCGGCGATGGTGAAATGCACCGGGACGCGCACGGCGGGGGCGAGCGCCGGGAAGGTTTCTCGGGCCCAATCCGACACCATCTGGTCCTCGTAGGATGGCGCCGTCTGGGCGACCGTGACCCCCGTGAGGATCTCGGGCGGATACAGTCGCTCCGGATGCCACAACAGCTCCCGCAAACCCGCCGGACGGTGCTCTCGGGTCGCTGTTTTCAGGATTTCGCGGGCAGCGGGGTGATAATGCCGCCCGGTGCCCGCCAGTTCCATGCCCAGCAGATCGGCGCCGCGTTCGTCGGCGGCCATCCGCATCGTCAGTTCGCATCCGCCCGAGTGGCCGATGACGAACAGGCCGGCGCCGCGGGGCCTTCCCTCTGGCCCCTGCCCGAGTATGCGGTTCACCGCCCCATAGGCGAGATCGACCCGCTGCTCGGGCCGGGCCATCGCCTCCGGATAGGGAGCGGAACTGCCGTAGCCGGGCCGATCGAGCGCCACCACGGTGAATCCCGTTGCCGCGCCGGTCCGTAACAGCGAATACGACGGGTGTCCCGGGCAGTCAAAATAGAGCGCGGCAGTGCCGCCGCCGTGGATGGCCACGATCACGGCCTTGGGTTCGGGGGCCTCGGCGACCAGGGCCGACATCGGCACGCCATCGACTATCACCAACCTGGGGCGGGGAGCGGGCGCGCTCATGCATTGGCCCGCAGCAGGAGTACGCCGCTGGGCGTGAGGCCGCCGCTGCTGACCACCCCGACTCGGGCGCCGGCAACCTGGCGGTCGCCCGCCTCGCCGCGCAGCTGGCTAACCGCCTCGTGCAGCAGACCCATGCCGTGGGTGCGACCATGCGAGAGCTGGCCGCCGTGTGTGTTCAACGGCAGCAGGCCGTCGCGGGCTATGTTCTTGCCGCGGTCGAGAAATTCCTTGGCCTCGCCGATCCCGCAGAAGCCCAGCGCCTCGATCCAGGACAGGCAGTTCATCGTGAAACCGTCGTAGAGTTCGGCGACGTCGACATCGCTGGGTCGCAGCGACGTGCGGGTCCACACGTGCGCGGCCTGGCCCAGTACCTGCGGCTCGTGGGTCAGGGTGCTCTGGTCCCAGTCGATGCGCTCGATGATCTGCGTTCCCACCGCCTCCACGAGGACTGGCGGCTTGGCCAGGTCCCGCGCGGCATCGACGGCGGAGACAATGACGGCTATCGCGCCGTCGCACGGCACGTCGCAGTCATAGAGCCCGAAGGGCGTGGTGATGGGCCGCGCGTTGAGGTAGTCGTCCATCGTCATCGGGGTCCGATACACGGCCGTCGGGTTCAGTCCGGCGTTGGCCCGCTGGTTCAACGCGATCCAGCCCAGTGTCTCTTTCGTTGTGCCGTAACGGTGGAAGTGCCGCTGCGCGTTCATTGCCAGGGTATGCGCCGCCGACGTGGCGCCGAATGGGAACTGCCAACTGGCGGTGCGGCCCCCCGATGCGTGCGCCGGGGTGATCTTGCCGCGCTTCATCAGCTCGTTGTAGGTTGCCTCCCACAGCGTTCGGAAGCACAGCACGTGACGCGCCAGGCCGCACGCGACCGCGAGCATCGCGGCGATCGCGGATCCGCCCGGGCCGAAGGTTTCGATGCCGCCGTTGTGCCATGTCGGCCGGATGCCCAGCGCCGCCTCCAGCGCGGTGACCCCACCCTCGCCGAACCCGCCGAGGTTGCCGCCGCCGGGGTAGGTGGACAGGCCGTCGATGTCGGCGAACGTCAGTCCGGCATCGGCAATCGCCGCCTCGCACGCTTGCACGGTCAGCGAAAGCGGCGGCTGCATCAAGCGACGCCCGATCGGAGACATGCCGATCCCCGTGAGTGCGACCCTGTCCTCGAACTTCTCCGCCGTCAGCATGGGCCGGACGTGCTCACCGAAGCGCTCCGGCGGGATCTCATCGACCGGCAGCCCACCGGGCCGGTCGTCCGCAGCCGGGCGAAACAGCGGCAGCCAGACGTCCTCGACCTGCTCGAAGACGACCTCCACCCGTTGACCGAGTTGGAGCCGACCGGGTTCGCACTCGACGATGTTGGTGGTCAGCCGGACCCGGGGATCTTCCGCGATCGCCACCTGGGCGATCACGTACGGCGCCGGCAGCCCGGGCACGCTGAACCGATGGTTCACGGTGAATCCGGCCAGCGTCGCGCTGCCCGAGACGGCCCGCACGCCCATGTCGCGGGACCGGCAGTACCGGCACACCGGTGCGGGCGGATGGATCAGGGACTCGCACGTCCTGCATTCCTGCAGCCGCAGCGTGCCGTCGGCTCCAGAAGTCCAAAAGAACTCGTTCTCGGCCGTGATCAGGGGCAGCGGTCGTCCCGGTGCTGCTGACACGTCACCTCCGGCGGATCCGGCTGGTAGGCCCGTTATACGAATCGGAGAATTACGTTATCACTGCCGAGCAGCCGCGATCCAGACCGTAGCGGCAGCACGCGACCGAGAACTCAAAGGTTGTGGCTTCCGGTCCAGGGTTGATCGGCCGGGTCTCGGGCTCACCTCACCTCAGCTCATCGCAGTCGACGAAACTTGAATAAAGGCATGTCGCGCCGTAGCTTGTGGGCAGGGGTCTCCACAGATTTCGAAACGAAGGTCGTGACGCAATTTCCTCCAAACTAAAACCCAAATTTGAGATGGCGCAGGCACACTACGACCTGTCTGACGAGTTCTTCCGGCTTTTTCAAGACCCGACGCAGTCCTACAGCTGTGCGTACTTTCAGCGGGAGGATATGACCCTCGAAGAGGCACAGATCGCAAAGATTGACCTGTCACTCGGCAAGCTGGGTCTGGAGCCTGGGATGACGCTGCTCGATATCGGCTGCGGCTGGGGTGCCTGTATTAACCGGGCCCTGGACAAGTACGACGTCAATGTCATCGGTCTGACGCTGAGTAAGAACCAGGCCGCCCATGTTCAGTCGCTTCTCGACAAGAACCCGAGCAAGCGCTCGAAGTCGGTCCAGTTGCGTGGCTGGGAAGAATGGGAAGGCAAGGTTGACCGGATCGTGTCGATCGGCGCGTTCGAGCACTTCGATTTCGACCGCTACGACGAGTTCTTCGACATCACCTATAAGTCGATGCCGGCTGACGGAGTGATGCTGCTGCACACCATCACCGTCTTGACTGCCAAGGAGATGACCGCAAACGGTTTGCCACTGACCCTCGAGCTGGCACGCTTCGCCAAGTTCATGCTCACCGAGATTTTCCCCGGCTGTCGGCTCCCAACACTCGATATGGTGCCGGACCACGCCGCTAAGGCCGGCTACACCTGCACCCGCGTCCAGCAGATGCAGTCACACTATTGCAAGACATTGGATATGTGGTCGGCGGGGCTGAAGGCACACAAGGATGAGGCCATCGCGCTGCAGGGTGAAGAGGTCTACAACCGGTATGACAGATACCTGAGTGGGTGTGCGAAGTTGTTCCACGAGGGCTACCTCGATATCGCCCAGTACACGCTGGAGAAGTAACCGGCGCGTGAAGCTGCAGATGCGTCACGTAGCGGTGAGGTGCCAACCGATCTCCAACTCGGCCCGTCCCTTCGCTCGCGCAGCCCGTCGGACTGCCGAAGCAGCTTCTCCTGAAATCCCACCGAGCCACCGTAATTCACTGACGGCGTAGTGCGATTGATCGCCGTCATCGTCAATCGGCCGGACTCTTCGCGTCGCGGTAACTTGCAGTGTCAGAACTTTCTCTACTGAAGTCGGATGGATCGGCGGTTGCCAACGCGATCGTCATCTCCATGATCGTGCTCGGCTCGCGGAGCCGATCGCCGTACAGCTCTTGTAGCTGCCCGAGCCGGTAACGAACGGTCTGTGGATGGACGAACAGAGCGTCCGCGATCATGTCGCGGCGGCCTTGATGCAGGAGCCACGTGCGCAGCGTTTCGACGAGTTTTTCCTGAGTGCGTGGCCGCAGGTGCTGCATTGGGGCCAGCACCCGCGCCCGCAAATCTGCCAGCGCCTCGCGGTCGGCCCGGACCACGAGGTCTGCTAGACGGTCGTCGGTGTCGAGCGGCGGGTCGGACTGATTGCTCAGCTCAAGGGCGCGGAGAACGCGGCGCACCGATGCCCCAACACTCACCCAAGGTCGCGCCGGCCCAACCACGGTGCCGGATGTTCCGATCGAGTCAATGAAAGCGGATCGCGCTCCTCCACCGACATCGGGAACGAGCAGCACAGTGATTGGGCGCGGCAATGGCTCGACGATGTCTTCCGGTGCTTCCAGTGTTCGTGGGTCGAGAGTGGCGGCGATGCTGCCCTCGTGGCCGCGGTTCACGGCGATCGCCGTCAGGGTCAGCGGTGGCGTCCATCCGGCCCGCTCGGCGGTCGTCTCGAGGTCCTCGATTGACGCACCCGCGAGCAATTGACGAACCAGCTTTTCGCGTTGTCGTTGTCGAGCCAGACCGGTTTTGGCCAGCTCGTCGGCGTGACCGGCGACACTGAGTGCGGACAGCCGGTCGATGTAGGCGAAGACGAGTTCCGCGAAGACACCGAGGGTCTCCCCCGGGACCCCGTGCGACACCGCGAGCGCACTGAGCTCGCGCCATGCGGTCCGGGCACCCACGCGGTATGCGGCGAGCAACACGTCCGTAGAGCGCCCTTGCCGTGCCTCGCCTTGCCCCAATGCGTATGCGCCGTCCAGGGCCGGCTTGATGCCCGGGGAGCTATCCGGGTCAGCGCCCTCTGCCGTCAGGCGAAGAAATCCGGCCAGCGCCTGTTCGACGGCAACCTCGATTGTGCGCCCCATCCGACCGCTGAATGCGTCGGCGTAGCTGGGCACCTCGGCCACGACCGCGGCCACGGTGTGCTCCGCTACGGACGGTAAGGACCCCCACATGGCGGTAAGCGCCGGTTCCGGCAGCAGAAGCCGCGGGCCAGCGTTCATACCCAGAAACTATCTAATAAGTACAAAAAGCGCTCACGCATTCACCTATATGTGTCGAGAATTCGCCTCAGCTGACAGACACGATAGTAGCCATGACGACGACACTGAACACGGTCGCCCGCCTGCTCACCACGCCGCTAGTGCCACAGGACTTCTTCGACCTGATCAATCCGCTGGCCAGCAGCACTGACCTGCGCGGACGCATCGAGGCGATTGAAACCGAAACCGCCTCCCAAACCGCCTCCCAAACCGCCTCCCAAACCGCCCAAGCCGCCACAGTGCGGATACGGGTAGGCCGCGGCTGGTGCGGCCATCGAGCGGGCCAGTACGTGCGGCTGGGCGTCGACATCGACGGCGTGCGCCAATGGCGGACCTATTCGATTACGTCCTCGCCGCTACAGACCTCCCACATCACCGTCACGGTCAAGGCGGTCGCGGACGGGCTGGTGTCCAACTATCTGGTGCACGAGGCAACCGCCGGCACGCTCGTCCACCTCGACGGCGCGACCGGTGACTTCACCCTGCCCACCCGGTTGCCCGACAGGCTGCTGTTCGTCACCGCGGGCAGCGGCATCACTCCGGTGATGGGCATGCTCCGCGCGCATCGGCATGAGCTCACCGACGTCGTGCTGGTGCACAGTGCGCGTAGCGCTAGTGACGTCATCTTCGGCGAAGAGCTGCGTGCGCTCGCCCGCGACGGCGCAATCCGGCTGATCGAACACCACACCGTTGGGCGGCCGCGGCTTACCGCTCAAGGGCTGACGGAGCTGGTGCCGGATTGGAAGCGGCGCGACGCCTGGGCATGTGGCCCGGGCGGCCTGCTCGATGACCTTGAAACACATTACGCGGCAGCAGGATTGGGCGCTAAATTGCGCACGGAGCGCTTCCGGGCCGCCGCCATTCCGACTGGTGACGGTGGCGCTGTGACGTTCACCCGATCCGGCGTTACCACCGAAACAGACGACGGTGCAACACTTCTCGCGGCTGGGGAGAGCGCCGGCGTGTTGATGCCCTCCGGATGCCGGATGGGCGTCTGCTTCGGCTGCGTGGTTCCGCTACGCAGTGGGGTCGTGCGCGACGTGCGCAACCGCGACCTCACTTCAGCCAATCCCGGCGACGGCGTGCTGGTGCAGACCTGCATCTCCGCCGCGGCTGGCCCGTGCGAACTCGATATCTAGCCCACCAGAAGGACATTCGATGACAACGATTCAGAACAAGACAGTCAGCCCCATTGGCCACCTCTCCGCCGAGGACATCGAAAACCTCGGCCAGGAACTCGATGCGATCCGTCAACAGGTGCTCGACACGCGTGGCGAGCGCGACGCGACCTACATCCGGCGCGTCATCACCGCCCAGCGCACGCTGGAGGCGTCGAGCCGCATAGTGCTTCTGTTTTCGCTCTTCCCGCCGGCCTGGCTGGCCGGCACCACCGGGCTTTCGGTTACCAAGATCCTGGAAAACATGGAGATCGGCCACAACGTGCTGCACGGGCAATGGGACTGGATGCGCGATCCGAAGATTCATTCCACGACGTGGGAGTGGGACAACGCTTCTCCGGCCGAGCAGTGGAAGCACGCCCACAACGAAGAGCACCACACCTACACCAACGTGCTCGGCAAGGACGGCGACCTCGGCTACGGCATCATGCGGGTCGACGAGGAGCAACCGTGGCATCCGTTCCACCTCGGGCAGCCGCTGTGGAACCTGATCAACGCCTTCATGTTTCAATACGGCATCGCCGCCTACGACCTCAAACTCGGGAAGAACCTGAAAAGCAAAGAGCGCCTGAACAACCCGGAGTTCCGGGCGCGGGTCAAGGCGACCCTGCGCAAGGTGCGCACGCAGGCCACCCGCGACTATATCGTCCACCCGTTGCTGTCGGGGCCGAGTGCAATGCCCACTCTCGCGGCCAACGTCACGGCCAATGTGGTGCGAAACCTGTGGACGCACTCGGTGATCATGTGCGGGCACTTTCCCGAAGGTGTCGAAACATTCGCGTACGACAGCATCGACGGCGAGACGCGCGGTCAGTGGTATCTGCGTCAGATGCTCGGCTCGGCCAACATTAGCGGCAGCCGCTTCATCCACCTGATGAGCGGCAACCTGTCGTTTCAGATCGAGCATCACTTGTTCCCCGACCTGCCTTCGAACCGCTATCAGGAAATCGCGCCGCAGGTGCGCGCCGTCTTCGAGAAGTACGGGATTACTTACACATCCGGTCCGCTGGTGCACCAGGTCGCATCGGCTTGGCGCAAGGTCGTCAGGCTCTCTCTGCCCAATGACGGGAAGGTACGTTCTGCCGGCGCAGCGGAACGCCCTCTTGCCGCGATGGCGAGCTGACGGTCGCGCCGTTAGAGCGGCACCCAGACCCCGCCTACGTAGACGCCCCAATGCTGGAAGCCGTTACTCCACATCGGCGCCTGCGGTGACCACGACGGCCAAGGGGGAGGCGGCGGCACATTCGGCGGCGCAAACGACGGCGCGTACGGCGGCGGAGCCGTGTACCAGTCTGGCGGTGCCGGCGGCAGTTTGCACACATTGGTCACCGGATTCCACGACATGTTGGGGCCGCATTCCGCCGAACTGACGCCCGGCGTCGCGAGCACTACTGCCGCCATCGACACGAACGCGACCGCGGCAACGCTCACAATGGCGGCCAGACGACGAACAAACCACCTCATGCCAGCCTCCGAGAGGGACCATCCCGACCTTGGCTGGATTCAGCCTAAGCCTTCGGCACCGCCACAACCAGACATCTCGTGACGCCGCGAGCAGGCCCGCTCAACGGGTGAAGCCCCACTCGGCTTCGTTTGCCTCGGTCTTGAGGTGCGCGGCGGGATCCTCGTCACCGCTTAACGGCGGCGGCACGTCGTCGGGTCGACGTTCGTCCATCTCCAGGATGGCGTGCACCGGGCAATCCATCAGCGCGCGCATGACCGCGTCGCGGTCGGCCGCCGCGACGGTGCCGTCCCCGATCACACACGCGTATCCCCAGTCGTCGAGCGAGAAGTACCCGGGCGCGTGCTTGGCACAGATGCCGAAGCCGTCACAGAGGGTGCGGTCGAGGTGGATCCTCATGCCTTCGCTCACGCGTACACCACCGCCTCCGCCTCGTAGGGCCGTTGGGCGCGGAACGCGTGGGCACGGCATGTATCGCAGGTGTTTTCGAGATGGCTCGCCACCGCCTGCGGGAACCGGTCGAGCAGACTGGCGGCCACGTTGGTCGCGGCGTCGAGTGTGGCGCAGGCTCCGCGGCCGCGCAGCACCACCGACCAGCGCCGCAGCCGGTCGAGGTCCTCGGAGGTGGCGACGCCGTCGCGCAGCGCGCCGGCGACGGCGGCCATCGCCGCGGTGCCGTTGAAACACGAACCGCACTGCCCGGCGTTTTCGCGGTCGAAGTAGGCCAGCACGGATGCGGCGACCGCGACCGGACAGTGCTCGGTGATCACCGCGATCGCACCACAACCCAGACCACTGCCCAGCCCGCGGAGCGTCTCGTGATCCAGCGTGGCGTCCACCACGGCCCGATCGAGCAGTCCGGCGAAATAGCCGCCGAGCAGCGCGCCTCGCACTCGCTCGGGCGAAACACCATGCAGCGCAAGCAGTTCGCGGAACCGCAATCCGTGCGGGATCTCGTAAAGACCCGGGGCTCGGCCGCCTCCAGTGAGGGTCACCAGGAGCGTACCGGGCGAGGATGAGGTGCCCAGCGAGCGGAATGCCGCCGCGCCGTGCTGCTGCAGGTAGGGCAGGTTGGCCAGGGTCTCGACATTGCTCACCAGGGTGGGCAGACCGCCGACGCCTTTCTGGAAGGGTCGGGGCGGCTTGTCCGTCGGTTTGACCGGACCGCCGTTGATGGCGCGGGTGACTGCGGTCTCCTCGCCGGCTATGTAACCCGGCGCGACGCTGAACAGCTCAATCGAGATGTCGCCGAACGCATGTTCCGTCAGCGCCGTCTCCACCGCGCGGGCGGACTCCGCGTCGGACACATAGACGTAGGCGCGGTCGGCCGACACCATAGCCGCCGCCAGTCGCAACCCGTCGAGAACCAGGTGCGGGCGGTGCCGCAGCAACCATCGATCCTTGATCGAGGCCGGTTCGCCCTCCTCGCCGTTCGCGACAACAACACTGCCGCCGGCGGTACGACCGTTGTCGCGGACGGCGCGCACCTTGACCGCGAGCGGAAAGGCCGCGCCGCCGCGGCCCTGCAGCCCGCTGCGTTCGACTTCGTGGAGCAGTTCGTCGGGATCGGCAATCCGTTGGTAGCCGCCGAGCTCCCGGTAGGCATCGTTGTTCTCCCGCGAGTTGCCGGGCCGATCGCCCAATAGCCGCGGGGGACAGCCGGGCCAGGTGCTGACGGTGAGGGCCGGCGCGGCGCTGGTTTCCATCGTCTAGCTCTCCACCGAAATAGTCGTCGCGGTTAGTCTTGCGCACATGCGAACTGCGGTCGTTCGTGTCAACGTCGACCCCTCCGGTGCACTCACGGCCGCGCAACTAAGCCAGGGCATGGCCGCACTCCTGGGGCTTGTCGACGAGCTCGGCGCGGCGGTAGTCGAGAACGATCTCGCGGCTATGCCCGCCAGCCGCCGTGAGGTGGAGCTGCTCATCGCCGGCGACGACGTCGCGTCGGTCAAGCACACCGGAATCGCGCTGTGCGCCAAAGCCTTCGGGACTGCCCCGGTGGCCGGCGTGGTCACCTATATCAGCAGGGGAACCGACGACGATGCACGCGGCGTGCTGTCCGCGTTCGGGCTCACCGGCGAGATTGTCCGGTCGCCCGGCGATGATGGCTTCGACATCGTCTACGTGACGCTGCGCGAGGCCGACCTCGAGCGCATCCCGGAAAGCCGCGTCCACACGGCCCTCGAGGCCTCGCTCAACTGTGAGGTTCATATCCGCACCGTGTAGACGCATTATCGGCCCTCAAGAGCTTAGGAATTCGAGGATCGCGGGCGCTGCCTGCACCCATGTGTCGAACATGTTGAAGTGCTGCACGCGGCCCGCGGCGCGGTCTTCGGACGCGCGCTCCCACGCGTCCTCCGGCCAGGGCGGATCGATCAGCATGGATCCCTTGATCAGGCAGCTGACTTCCAGCGACGTCCGTTTGGGATGATCCCAGTCGTTCTCGCCGCCGCGAATGATCAATGTGGGGACCTGGATTCGGTCGAACATCTCGTCTTCGACGCCGGGGATGGTCTGTCCGGGCTTGGACACGAAGGCGTTGAGCCAGCGCAGCATCACCTTCAAAAATTCGTCCTTGTCGAAATCGAGGAACCGCTGCTTGTTGTTAGGGTTCTCCTCGATGCGGTCGCGCCACTCGGACACCTTGATCACGCCGTCCATTCCCGTCCCGCGGGCCGCGAGGATGCTTGGGATGATGTAGAAGGAACCCAGCACGAACGTGCCGTAGATGCCGCCGACGATGTTCCACACCACGAGCTTCTCCACCAGTTCGGGGTAGAGCATGGTCGTGAGCATCGAATCCCTTGCGCCGCCGGAGCCTCCGGCGATGATGCACCGCTGCACACCGAGCGCTCCCAGCAGGCCGTGCAGGGTTTCGGCGCGCATGTGCGATTCGCTTTGCCCGTAGAACTGCACGTCGGAGGCGCCGCAATTGGGCCGGTCCCACAGCAACACGCGATAGCCGCCGGCGACCAGCGCCCCGGCCAACGGACGCAGACCGGGGATTTCCTTGCTGAACCGCCCCCCGGGCGTCAGGACGATGAGATCGCCTGTGCCACCGAGGATTTCGTAGACGACGTGGCCACCGTTCACCTCGATTGAAGACACCGATTCTCCCGTCGCGCTTACGCCATGACCAGAACGTCGTTGCCGACGACCCGCACCGGGTAGGTCCGGATGCTCCACTCCGGCTTGACCGCGGTCGTGCCGGTCGCCAGCTCGAAACCCCATTGATGCCAGGGGCAGTAGATGAACTCCAGGTCCCGCACCATGACCGCGTCGCCCGCGGCGGTCTCGTCGACGATGGTGCGGCCCCGGGCGCGGCCCGAGCACAGCGGGCCGCCCTGGTGCGGGCAGTAATTCGCGATGGCGTAGAAGGCGCCGTTGACGTTGTAGACGCCAACGCCGTGCCGCCCGATGGGCACCAGTTTGTGGCTGCCCGGCCGGATTTCGTCCACGGTTGCGACGACATGCTCGCGGCCCTGGGCGAGTCGGGGCTGGGGCCGCCTTGTGGTTACCCCTTCGTTTTCAGCCGTCAATTCAGAGCACCCGGACCTGACCCTCGAGGACGGGCACGGTCTCCGGGAGGTGATAGGTCGCGATCCCGTTCTTGTACATCACCGCGTCCCGGGACGCTTTGGGAAGGTGCTTCACCAGCCAGCGCGGGTCGTCGAACGTCCAGTGCGGGTAGTCCGAGGAGTACAGCAGGATCTTGTCGCACTCCATCCACTCCATCGCGCGGGTCATCTCGGTCTTGTCCTCCGGGTAGTCCAGCGGCTGGGTGGTGAACTTGATGTGTTCCTTGACGTACTCCGAGGGCTTGCGCTTGATCTCGACCCACGACTTGCGCGCTTCGTAAATCGCGTCCATGCGCCACATCAACGGCAGGATCCAGGTGAACGCGTGCTCGACGAAAACGATGCGCAGTGTCGGGAACCGATCGAAGACGCCGTCGAAGACCAGGCTCATCACCTGGTTGGCGGCGAGCAGCGAGTACGTGACCATGAAATCGTGGTTGTAGCTGGGGAAGCCGACCGGCGGCGTCGGCAGCATCTCGTAGTTGCTGCGTGACAGGTGGCAACTCACCACAATGTCGTGCTTGGTGGCGGCCTCCCAAATGGGGTTGTATTTCGGGTGGCCCCATGACGGCCGCGGCTCGGCCTTGATCAAGATCTGCGCCATGTACGGATGCCCGGCCCACGTCTCGATCTCGCGGGCGGCGCCCTCGGGATCCTCGACCGCCGCGCAGATCGAACCGCGCCAACGCTCGTGCCAGTTGTTGTGGCTGTCGAGCCAGTGGTTCGCCTGCCAGTGATTGAGGGCGGTCGAGAACGCTTGGTGAGCTTCGGCCAGCCGCGGGGTGCGCCCGCCGGGCTCCAGGATGGCGATGTCGGAGCCCGCTTCCATGATCAGCTGCCGAAACGCCATATCCGGGTCGCTGCCGGGGAACTCGCCGTCGGGCGGGAAGGTGTCGGTGCGCATCGCGAAGCTGTGGGCGTAGTCGGGAGCGTCGTAGTAGATCAGCTCGCCCACCTTGTGGTTCAGGAAGAACTTGCTGCGCCACGGCTCCGGGATGTACTGGGTCAGCTCGCCGCGCTTGGGCACCGGGTGGACGTCCGAGTCGACGCACCGGACGGCGATGCGCTCGACGGGGGGAACACGTTCCTGAGTATGGGTCAGTGTCATCTCTATCTCCTCAGTCTCCCTGGTCAACATTCTGCGACTAGCCCGCTGCGAGGTCGACCGAAATGTCGATCCCGTACAGATCGGCCGCGTTGCGCCAACACAGCTTGTCGCGTTGTTCGGTGGACAGCGACGCGGGCAGCCGGCGGATGTCGCGGATGTCGCGGATGTCATTGCACTGCCAGTGCGGATAGCTGGAGCCGAACATCACCATGTCGTCCTTGCCGGTGAAGCCGAACCACTCGCCGGCGAAATCGGAGTCGGGGGGACCGTCGAGGCTGCCCTGCACGAAATAGACGTGGCCGGGGATGTAGTCGCTCGGGATGCGCGGCGCCCACGGCGTCTGCTCGAGGTGTGGCCGGCCGAACGTGTCCATCCGCCAGATGAACGGCGTCAGGAAGTCCGCGGCACCGTCGGCCCAGACGAACTTCAGGCTCGAAAAGCGCTCGAAGACGCCCTCGGCGATCATGTTCATCAGGTGATAGATGTAGTTCAGTGCCATGAAGCTGACGTACTGCTCGTAGGTCAGGGTGTGGCCGGACGGCGTCGGCGGGAATCCGATGCCCTCGCCGGTTTCGATGTGCACCGCGACCGGAAGGTTCGCGCCGGCCGCCGCCTCCCACAGCGGCCAGAACTGTGGTTTGCCATAGAGTTCGCGGGACTGCAACGGGACGCCGATCTGGACCACCCGCGGGTGCGCACACCATTTTTCGATTTCGCGCACCGCGCCGGCGATGTCGTCGGGGTTGACCCGGATCGTTCCGCGGAACCGGTCGCCGAACCGGTCGTGCTCGAGCCAGCGCGACACCATCATCTCGTTGTGCGCGGCGTGCAGCGCGGTGCCCAGGTGCCGGTCGGGCATGATGCCGCGTCCCATCGGATGCAGGACGGCCACATCGACCCCGCGCTTCGAGAACAGCTCATTGGCAACGAATCCCGGATCCGACCCTGGATACTGGCGGTCGGGCCCCTGGGTGTTCGGCGCGTATTCGCCGCCCGGCGCGCCGTACCAGTCCATTTCGTAGTCGGGGAAACCGCGGCTCTTGAACGGCTCGCGCAAGAAGGCGCGCAGGTCCTTATTCGACGGAAAGAAGATGTGCACACTGGCGTCGATTACCGGCGTGCGTGTTCCGTCAGCGTGTTCGATCACGAAAGCCATCCTTCGGCGCGCGCAGCCAAAGTGCGTCCTGCCGGGTCGTATGATAGATAATCTAACATTCTGTTCGGCTGCCAATCAACGGTATTTCCAGTAAGCATTGCGGTTAATCATCGGCCCTGGTAATAGCGGTAGTGGCGCTATCTTGGTAAGTCACGTTCTTGTGTAATGATAATAGCATTCTCGCGGTCGGCCGACTATAGTCGTGCGCGTCTTCGGGCACCGTTGGCGACGGGAGTCGCCAGCCCCAGCCATGGTCACCCTCGGCGAACACCTCGCTTGCGATGCGGAAGCTGTCCACGGCGGCCGGTACTCCGGCGTAGATGGCCACCTGCAGAAAAATCTCGCGGATCTCATCGCGGCTGACGCCGTTGGTCAGTGCCGCCTTGATGTGCGTCCGCAATTCGTTGGGCCGATTGAGGATCGGGATCATGGCCAGATTGAGCATGCTGCGCGTCTTGAGGGTCAGCCCGTCGCGCCCCCAAACCGCTCCCCAGCAGTACTCCGTGATCAGATCCTGCAGGGGCTTGGTGAAGCGATCGGCGTCGGCTAGCGCTTTGTTGACGTAGGCCTCGCCGAGCACTGCGGAGCGTATTTCGAGCCCGCGCTGGTATGTTTCGCGATCCAACGTGCCTTCTCCTCACCGAGGTCTCCGTTCGTTCTGAGCGCAGTCTTGCATCCGCGATGGGTCGGCGGGGCATACAGTCGACACCCAAATGGACCTACCCGATCTCGTCCTCGTCCACGGCGGCGGGCACGCGGCCGACTGCTGGGACCTCACCATTGCCGAATTGTCCTGCCAGGAACCAAAATTGCGGGCGCTCGCGGTCGACCTGCCCGGCCGCGGCCGCAACCCCGCAGACCTGTCGACGATAACTATCGCCGACTGGGTGAACTCGGTGGTCGCAGAAGTAGAGAACGCCTCGCTCGGCGAGCTTGTCATCGTCGGGCATTCGATGGCCGGTGTGACCGTCCCCGCAGTGGTGGCCAGACTCGGCGGCGCCAGGGTGCGCGAGATGGTACTGGCCGCCGCGTTCATCCCACCACAGGGATCTTCCGTCGTGAAAACGCTTCGCGGGCCACTGGCCCCGCTGGCCCGCGCGGGACCCTGGATCGGCAGCAGACCAATTGCGATGCCAAGCGCCGCAGCAAGGTTGGCGTTTTGGAACGCGATGTCGCGGGAGCGGCGACGGTATGCACTAACACGGCTGTACCCCGAGTCGGCTCGAGTGATCACCGAGCGCGTCGACCGCAGCGATCTGCCCGCCGAGGTGCCCCGGACGTGGATCATGACCCTGCGGGACAGGGCTCTGTCGTCGCGACAGCAGCAGCGATGCATCAGGTCCCTGGGCGGCGTCGACACGCTGATTTGTCTCGACACGTGTCACGACCTTATGTACAGCGAACCACGGCGGTTCGCCGCAATCCTGCTCGACCGCTGTCGGTTTCGAGCACGGTCCTGATATCCACCTTGAAGGGAGGAGCCATGACGGGAGCAAGCAGCGACGTCTGGGAGGTCATGTCGACCGCCCGGACCATCCGCCGGTTCACGGACCGGCCGGTCGACGACGCGACCCTGGCGCGGTGCCTGGAAGCGGCCCGATGGGCTCCCTCGGGCGCCAACGCGCAAGGCTGGCGGTTCGTCGTCCTGCGGTCGCCCGAGCAGCGAGCCGTCGTGGCCAGGGCGGCGGCGCACGCCCTGGAGGTGATCGAGCCGGTCTACGGAATGAGCCGGCCGGCCGACGACGACAACAGCCGCCGCGCCCGCGCGTATCGCGCGACCTACGAATTGCACGATCGCGCGGGCGAGTTCACTTCGGTGTTGTTCGCGCAACAGCACTATCCGACGGCCTCCGAACTCCTGCTCGGAGGGTCGATCTTTCCCGCGATGCAGAACTTCCTGCTGGCCGCCCGCGCCCAGGGTCTGGGGGCTGCCAACTGTTGAGGATCGAGTGGTCGGTAGTTGTCGGTGGTGTGTTGTAGGAACAGAAGCATGAATCTGGGGGCGTGGGCTGAGCGCAACGGTGTTGCGCGGGTGACCGCATACCGGTGGTTCCTTGCCGGGGTGCTGCCAGTCCCAGCCCGGAAGGTGGGCCGGCTGATTCTCGTCGATGAGCCGGCCTGCGATGCTGGTCCGCGGCTGAGGGCGGCGGTGTTATGCGCGGGTGTCGTCAGCAGATCAGAAGGCCGACCTAGATCGGCAAGTAGCGCGGGTGACTGCGTGGGCCACGGCTGAACAGATCCCCGTTGACAAGGTCGTTGTTGAGGTCGGTTCCGCGCTCATTGGGCACCGCTGCAGGTTCCTTGCTCTGTTGCGTGACCAGACGGTAGGTCGGATCGTGGTGGAACATCGAGGCCGTTTCTGCCGGTTCGGCTCTGAGTACGTCGAAGCCGCTCGTGCCGCCCAGGGCCGTGAGCTGGTGGTGGTCGATTCGGCCGAGGTCGATGACGACCTGGTGCGGGATATGACCGAGATCCTGACCTCGATGTGCGCAAGACTCTATGGCACACGCGCTGCGCAGAGCCGAGCCAAGCGGGCGCTGGCGGCCGCGGCATCCGACGACGCGGCGGCCGCGTGATGGCGCGTTTCGAGATCCCCGACGGCTGGTGTGTGCAGGCGTTTCGGTTCACGCTGGACCCGACCGATGATCAATCGCGGATGCTGGCAAGGCATTTCGGTGCCCGGCGTAAGGCATACAACTGGACCGTCGCCGCCTTGAAAGCCGACATCGAGGCGTGGCATGCGACCGGTGTTGAGGCAGCGAAGCCGTCGCTGCGGGTCTTACGGAAGCGCTGGAACACCGTCAAGGACGAGGTGTGCGTCAACGCCGACACCGGGCAGGTGTGGTGGGCCGAGTGTTCTAAAGAGGCCTATGCCGACGGCGTCGATGGCGCGGTCGACGCGTACTGGAACTGGCAGAACTCCCGAGCCGGCAAACGCGACGGCAAGCCGATGGGCTTCCCTCGGTTCAAGAAGAAGGGACGCGACACCGACCGCGTGACGTTCACGACCGGAGCGATGCGCGTCGAACCTGATCGCCGCCACCTCACGCTTCCGGTCATCGAGACCGTCCGTACACACGAGAACATGCGCCGGATTGAGCGGCTCATCAGGAAGGGGCGGGCGCGGGTGCTGGCGATCACGGTGCGCCGCAACGGTACTCGGCTCGATGCGAGTGTGCGGGTCCTGGTGCAGCGCCCGCAACGACCCGGCGTCGCGCTACCAGGCTCGCGGGTGGGTGTTGACGTGGGTGTGCGTCGTCTGGCGACGGTCGCCGACGCTGACGGTGTCGTGATCGAACAGGTGCCCAACCCGCGCCCGCTCGACGCCGCGTTGCGCAACCTGCGGCACGTTTCCCGTGCCCGGTCGCGCTGCACGAAAGGCTCACGGCGCTACCGTGAGCGCACCGCTGAGATTTCCCGGCTGCATCGCCGGGTCTACGATGTCCGCACCCACCACCTCCACTGTCTAACAACGCGGTTGGCCAAAACTCACGGCCGGATCGTGGTGGAAGGACTGGACGCGGCGGGGATGCTGCGGCAGAAGGGATTGCCCGGTGCCCGCGGACGTCGGCGGGGCCTGTCGGATGCGGCCTTAGGCACGCCGCGCCGGCACCTTGCCTATAAGACGGGCTGGTACGGGTCGGCGCTGGTGGTCGCCGACCGGTGGTTCCCGTCGTCGAAAGCCTGCCATGTTTGCGGTCATGTGCAGGACATCGGCTGGGACGAAAAGTGGCAATGCGACGGCTGTTCGGTCACCCACCAGCGTGATGACAACGCCGCCGTGAACCTCGCACGCTACGAGGAACCATCTAGCGTCGTCGGCCTAGTTGGGGCCGCCGTCATGCGTGGAGCCGACCGTAAGACCGGGCCACGCCCGGCAGGTGGCTGTGAAGCGCGGAAGGGAACCGGCCACCCGGCCGGGGAACAACCCCGAGATGGGGTGCAAGTCGCGTGACCACTAAAGATCACTCACTTGCAACGGCATGCCTCACCAGCTGGGCTTCCTACGGTGGCGAACGGCCGCTGCGCGAAGCCATCGGCGTGCCCGACGACTGGATGGTTGCCGGCCATGTCGTGGTCGGTTGGCCCAAGGGCAACCACGGGCCCCTTCGCCGTCGCCCCCTTGCCGAGTTTGTGAACCTCGACCGCTGGGACGAGCCGGCCGACCAGCTGGTGGCCACTATCTAGCCAGGCCCGCCCGCCATATTTGCACTGCATAGCCAGTTTCCGAGATTATCGCTTTCGGTAGAGAGAATGTTATTCTCGCTCTGGCGGTGACGACAGGAGGCGGCTCGGATGCTGTTGGAGTTCGATGCCGATCAGCGGCTGTGGCAGAGCACGGTGCGCGATGTCGTCGCCAAGCAGTGCCCGCCCTCGCTGGTCCGTAGCGTGGTCGAGAATGGCGTCGACCCGAGCCCGTTGTGGAAGTCCTACGTGGATCAGGGCTGGACCGAGCTGAACGACCCGGCCAGCGCGGTGGAGCTGGCCATCGTGCTCGAGGAGTTGGGGCATGCGACCGATCCCACCCCTTTCCTGGCGACGATGAGCCAGTTCGCACCGTTGGCAGGAGAACTGTTCGACCCGCACGAGGCTGGGACGGCCGTTTACGCGGGGGTGTCGGCATACCGGTCCGCCGACGGCTGGGTGCTGGACGGCACGGCCCGCTACGTCCTCGACGGCGACCGTGTCGACCGGTTGGCGGTGGTGACCGACGCGGGCGTGTTCGTCGTCGCGGCCAACCAGGTATCGGCCCGCCGCTCGGCGGTGTTCGATCCCGTCCTTCATGTCGCGGATCTGTCGTTCGGCGAGGTTCGCGTCCCCGACACCGCTCGCCTCACTATCGACGCGGAGCGCGCCCGCCACACTGCGTTGACGGGCATGGCGATCACCATGGTCGGCGCCTGCCAACGCATCGTCGACCTGGTGCTCGACCATGTCCGCACCCGTCACCAATTCGGCGTACCGATCGGCTCCTTCCAGGCCGTCGAGCACAAGGCCGCCGACATGCACGTCGCGGTGGAACGGGCCCGGGCGCTGTCCTATTTCGCCGCGCTGACGATCGCGGCCGACGATCCCCGGCGCCGCCTGGCGGCCGCGATGGCCAAGGCGTCGGCGGGGGAGTGCCAATCGCTCGTATTCCGGCACGGCTTACAGCTTTTCGGTGCGATGGGCTTCACCTGGGAGAACGACCTGCAGTTCGCGCTCAAGCGAGCCAAGGCGGGCGAGCACCTGCTCGGCGGCGCGGCGGAACATCGTGCGCGCATCGCAGAGGAGTACCGTGCAGCTGACTTTTGATCCCGACGTCGAGGCGTTCCGGGCCGAGTTCGCGGCATTCCTCGACGAAAACCTGCCTCCCGCAAGCGAAACGCTGGAGCGCCCGCGATCCGTCTCCCATATGCCGCAGTGGGCGCGGCGCTGGCAGCGGTCGCTGTTCGACAACGGCTGGTTGCTGCCCGGTCAGCCGCCGGAATTCGGCGGCCGCAACGCGACCGTCGTCCAGCAGTTCGTCCATCTCGAGGAGCTGTGCCGTCGGCGGATCTACCACAGCTTCAACCCGCAAGGGGTGAATATCGTTGCGGCATCGTTGCTGTCGTTCGGCAGCGACGAGCAAAAGCGCCGCTGGGCGGTGCCGATCCTGCGCGCCGAGATCACCGCCTCGCTGGGGATGAGCGAGCCCAGCGCGGGCTCCGATCTGGCGTCGCTGCGTACCCGAGCTGTACTCCACGGTGACCACTTCGTGGTCAACGGGCAGAAGGTGTGGACCTCCGGGGCCCACGACGCCGACGTGCTGTTGACCTTTGTCCGGACGAACCCGGATGCGCCAAAGCACAAGGGAATCAGTGCATTACTGATCCCGACCGATACCCCGGGCGTCGTGGGCCGGCCATTCCCGTCGATCTGCGCGGCCGACGACCTGGACTTCAACGAGGTCTTCTTCACCGATGTGCGCGTCCCTGCCGAGAACCTGGTCGGTCAGCTCGACCAGGGGTGGCGGGTGGCCAACGGGTCCCTCGGGCACGAGCGCACGATGATGTGGCTCGGATTCGCAGACCGAATGGACAACGTGATCTCGGATTGGCGTCCCACCACGGAACTCGAGCGCGACCAATACGCCACCCTGATCATGGACAAACAGGCTCTGCGCCTTCTCGGTTCGGTGGCTTTGGCCCGCGCAGCACGCGGCGAAGACGACGTCGCCGCGATCTCGGTCCTCAAGCTGCTCGGCTCCGAAGCGGAACAGCGGGGCACCGAACACGCCTTGTCGGCCGCCGGCTCCGACGGACTCGTCCACCCGGGGCAGACCGGCCCCTACGCGCCCATGAATCTGGACCACTATTTCGGCAGCTGGTTTGACCGTTACGTCCGAAGCTTTTCCGGCACGATCGCCGGAGGCACGTCGGAAATCCAGCGGAACATCATCGCCCAGCGAGTGCTCGGCCTACCCCGCGGCTAGGTTGGGCGAGCAGACGCATAGTCCCCCAAAAACCGGCATTTTGGGGCGATTCTGCGTCTGCTCGCGGGAAGTCGCGGCGCGGGGGAGTTAGACCGGGTCGAACTTGGTGATCAGCCAGTTGCCGTTGACCCGACTCAGGCTCACCCGCACGCTGCTGGCCGACATCGAGGGATCGGGCCTGTCCTTGCTCGTGGTGCTCTGGTCGACGAACACCAGAACCACGGCCGAACCCGGATGCAATTCCGAAATGCCGGCCCCGATGACGTGAGCGGTGGTCTTCAGCGACTTTTGCTTGGCCGCCGGTGCCACGATCTCCTCGGTGAACTGGTTGTAGTAGGAAAGGAAATCCCCCGACAGATGCGTCTTGGCGTTGGCGAAGTCCTTGTCGAGCGACTCGGGTGAGTAGGACAGCAACGCAACCGTTCCTTCGGAGGCCGCTTTGACCACCGCCTTCTCGACGCTGGGGTCGGTCCGTTGATTCGGCTGGTACCGCTCGAAGTACAGCCACGCCGCCACACCGCCGGATATCAGCATCAGCAGGACCAGAATTACGGGAACGACATTCACGTTGCGCAGCGCGCGTGACCAGCCGCGCCGACCGCGTTCGGTTCGCTTGGAGGAGCGTGCGACTTCGGGGTGAACGTCGGATTCCGCTGCACCGGAAACATTTTCGACCGCCTCGGTGGCTTCGGCGGTCTCGGTGGCTTCGGCGGTCTCGGTGGCTTCGGTGGCTTCGGTGGTTTCGGTTGTTTCGGTGGTTTCGGTGGTTTCGGTGGTTTCGGTGGTCTCGGTGGTTTCGGCGGTCTCGACCTGGCGAGTGTCATCGGTCACGTTATGAAGTCCACTTTCGACATCTTGTACTGGCCGCCTTCTTCGGTCACGGTCACCCGGAGCCGCCACATGCGTGGTTCGTCCTTGGCGCCGGCGGCATTGGTGATTCGCGACGTCGCCGAAATCAGTACGGATGCAGAATGCTCGTCCATGGATTCCAGGCCCGCCGCGGTGACCGTTCCCTGGGTGACCACTTTGGACTGCTCGACCACCGAGGTGAAATCCTTTGCGCGCTGCTGGAAGTCGTCCCGGAACTGGCCGGTCGAGCTGTCGAGCAC
Source organism: uncultured Actinomycetota bacterium (assembly GCA_963788075.1). GTDB lineage: Bacteria > Actinomycetota > Actinomycetes > Mycobacteriales > Mycobacteriaceae > Mycobacterium. The sequence continues at coordinate 734,176 of CAWBFI010000001.1, forward strand.
GCGCTGGACGTCTCCCTTGGCTCGGTTGAAATCCAAGGAGGTCATGTTGACGATCCCCTGCTTGGCCCCCGCCACGAAGCTCGCTGCGCGCTGCTCGCGCTCGGAGGCCTCATGGTCTTGCCACACCATGTATCCGCTGATCCCGGCGAACGCACAGATGAGGACGACCGCGGCCGCTTTTGCCGTCGCGGACAAGGACGGCAACCGCCGCCACCATCTGGCCGGGCTGGTTTGCGGTTCGACGGCCTCGATGGTCTCCTCGGCGGTCTCGTCGCGGGCCTCCTCAGGAGCTTCGTCGGGGGTCTTCGCATCGAGATTATCGACCGTGGCGTCCGCCCGTTCGTCCTCGGCGGTCTCGGCTTCTGGCTCGGGCTCGGCTTGTGCTTCTGCCTCGCCCAGCGCTTGACGCCGCAGCCTGGCGGCGCGGACACGGGCACGCGCCGCGGCGGCGAGCGCTTCAGCCTCGGCGGCTTCCGCCTCGGCCTCTTCGAGCAACGCCATCGCCTCGGCTTTGGATGTGGCCGAATCTTCTGGCGGTTCTTTCGCCTCAGTCACCGCGCTTACCGCCCGTCACCGTCATCGTCGACTGAGCTCCGATCGCTCGTACTGTACTGCCCATGCCTGAGATCAGAGTTGCCCGCGAACCTGTAGACAAGGGTGGTCGCGGCTACCATCGCACCAGCGAGAAGGGGTAGGTGGCGGTGCCCCCCGGACCGCCGCCGCATCCGGTGTCGAATGTGGAGACCACTTGACCGGCCAGCGAGACCGCGTCCCACGAGTAGACATCATGTGAGGGAAAGAACTGAATCACGCAGCGCACGCCATCGGGAACGTCGACGGCCCAGGTGTAGCGGCCATTGGACAGATAAGCGTCTCCGTCGTAGGGCGCTGCTTGCCCGTTGGGTTGCGGTATCGCTTGGATCCGTACGCATCCCGGTTCGCGAGACGTGCACGGTCGGATCGACCAGATCCAGCTGTGGCCAGGATCCCGGTTTGTGTCCAACCTGTAGTTGCCAACCAGCATGTCCGCGTGGGCGGTCGGCGTCAGAGTCAGCGCGGCCATGGTCAGCGCAAGGCTCGCTGCGAAAATCTTCACCGATGCGCCTCCCGTCTCCGCATATGCACGCCTGGCTTAAATATAAGGCGCGGTCACGCCGACCAGGCCTACTCGTAGAAAATCACGGCAGTCATCGGGCTCGAGCTCACCTAGCGGATGACCGCGGCTTCTTTGCGCTCGGTGACGGGTCTGGCGAGCTCTTGCTCGTCGCAGATGCGTTGCAGTTTCTCCAGCGTCTCGTCCAGGCCGGCTCCGATCCTGCGGCCGGGCGTGAAGGTGGCCGGCAGCTTGCGCATGCCCTGGATGACGCCGATGGTCTCGTAGTGCACGGCGCCGTCGGGGTCGCAACGGTAGTCGGGCATCCGGTCCAGCACCGCCGTCAGCATGGATTTGAACACGGTCCGCGCCACGTTGGAGCCGATGCACCGGTGCACGCCGATCCCAAAGCTGAAGTGCCGGTTGCCCTTACGGTCCAGGATAACCTTGTCCGGGTCCGGGAAGACCGAAGGATCGCGGTTGGCCATGGCCCACGAAATCCACAGCCGCTCGCCCTCTTTGAACTTCACGCCGTCGAGCTCGACGTCGTCGTAAAATGTCCGGCCGTCACCTGGAGCCGGGGTGAAATAGCGCAGGAACTCTTCGGTCGCGGAATCAAGCAACGTGTCGCGGTTGTGGCGAAGGCGTTCTCGCTCGACGGGGTTCTCCGAGAGCCATTCCAGCGAATGGGCGGTCAGCGCCGTCGTGGTGTCGAAACCACCCCCTATGACCAACCCGAGATTGCCAAGGATCTCGAGATCCGGAGCGGGCTCGCCGTCGATCCTCATCTCGACCAGGGCATTGACCACGCCTGGCCGCGGGTTTTTGCGAATCTCGATCATGCTGTTGACCAGATCGAGCCCCATCTGGCGGTGCATTTCGGTGACACGCTGAATGTCGGGGGAGTGCTCGGGGGTGTACACCGCGGCATGCGTCGGCTCGCTGTAGATCCTCCATCTCTTCAGCGGGATGCCCAGGATCGCCAGCGTCAGAACTGCAGGCACGACGTTGGCCAGATCGTCGACGAAGTCGATGCAGCCCTCCTCGATCTTCTCGTCGAGGCAGGCGCGCGTCACGTCGTCGATGAAGGGCACCCACCGCTTGACAGCGGCCGGTGACAGATAGGGGTTGAGCACGTTGCGATAGGTGCGGTGCTCCGGCTCGTCCATCTCGAGGATGCCGCCGCGCACGCCGTTGACCCGGCTGGCGGTCGGGATCGAGATGCCTTTGTAGCCCCGGCGTTCGTTGTTGACATCGTGATCGTTGGAGACCGCAGGGCAGCGGGCGAACTCGAACACCTCGTGGCTGCCGGCGGCCACCCAGTGCCCGCCGTAGGTGTCGCTCCACGCCATTGGGCACCGGGCGTGCATCTCCTCGGTGATCTTCTTGAACTGGGAGCGATACTCGGGAGTGTGCCGGTCGAAGTGATACCGGTGCCGCGTACGGTCGCTGTGGCTGACGTCGTCGACGCTCAAAGCACGGTCTCCCTGCAGCTTTCGTCGGTGATGATGATGGCCTGCTCCGGACAGGATTGCGCGGCTTCGCGGACCTGGTACTCCCGATCGGCGGGCACCACTTCGTCGATTGCGGACGAACTGCCGTCGATGTCGCTGAGCCGGAATGAGTCGGGAGCAATCATCGAGCAGAGGGTGTGGCCCTGGCAGCGTTCCGGGTCAACCCAGACCTTCATGGTGTCTCCATTCCTAACCGACGCGCTGTTGCATGGACGCGCCCCGGTACGCCGCCGGCCACGCTCTCTCCTCTATGGCGGTGTTCAGGTGTTGCGACCGCCGTTGACGCCCAATATCTGGCCGGTGATGTAGCCGGCCTCCTCGGATACCAGGAAGGCGCAGGCCGCGGCGATGTCTTCGGGCTTGCCGATCCGGCGCACCGGGGTCCGGGCGATGGTCTCCTCAATGTCGCCGATAAAGCCGTGTTTCTCGGCGGCGCGCAGCATGGGGGTGTCGATGAATCCCGGCGGCACGGCGTTGACCGTGATGCCGCTGGGCCCGTACTCGAGGGCCAGCGACTTGGTCAGGCCGTTGACCGCGGACTTGGCCGCTACATAGTGAGCCATGTAGGGCGCGCCGGAATGCGTGCTCGACGACGAGATGTTCACGATTCGCCCCCACCCGGCCGCGACCATGTCGGGCAGCACCGCCTGGATCACGTGGAAGACGCCGTTGAGGTTGACGTCGATCACCCTGCGCCAGTCCTCGAAGGTGATGTTGTTGAAACGCTTGAACCCATCCAGTCCCGCCGCGTTGACCAGAACCGTCACCGGTCCCAGCTGGGCGCGGATCGCCGACAGCGCGGCATCGACCTGCGACCGGTCCGTCACGTCGGCGGTGAAGGTCAGATCGGTTTCGGACGGTTTGAGGTCGACGGTGGCGACGTCAAGTCCGTCGGCGCGCAGGCGTTGCGCGACGGCCAGACCGATGCCGGATGCGCCACCGGTGACAACCGCTGTCTTCACGGGCGGGCCTCTGCACCGAATGTAGTCATCTCAGTCACAAAGAATCTCCCTTACAATTATGAGAACCTTACTCTCGGCCCGGAGCGGGGTGCAACAGGGTCGCGAAATCGCGTGCGGCCTGCGCCGAGAGGCCGTGCGCCGCACTCGTTCAACGTTTCCATCGCTGGTCATCAGGCTGATCTCATTCCTGAGACTTTCTTGAATTATCGAAACCCGAATGTAAGATTCGCCGGGGAAGAGAATGAAATTTTCGCTACCGTCACCACATTAGGGGGTACGGAATGCCAGCGCAGGACACGGCGCCGGTTGTGGATGCCGCGCCCGGGTCACGGGTCGATCGGCGACTCCTGATCGACGGCCGGCTCGTCACCGCCGGCAAGACGTTCCCCTCGACTAATCCCGCCACCGGCGCTGTCATCGGGCACGCCCCGGATGCCGGCGGCGGGGAGGCCGCGGCGGCGATCGCAGCGGCCCGGCATGCGTTCGATACGACGACCTGGCCGACCGACGTCGAGTCGCGGATTCGTTGCCTCGACCAGCTTCACCGGGCCCTCGTTGACCACGCCGAGGAGTTGCGTGAGCTGACCATCGCCGAAGTCGGCGCCACCCGCGCGCTCACCGAGGGCGCCCAACTCGACGATCCGATCAAGATCGTGCGCTTCTACGCCGACCTGCTCCGCACTTATCCGATGTCAGAGGACCTCGGTGAGATCGAATCGCGGGGCATGCGGCATCACCGATGGGTAGAGAAGGAAGCCGCGGGCGTGGTGGGCGCCATCATCGCCTACAACTATCCGAATCAGCTCGCGCTGGCCAAGCTGGCCCCTGCGCTGGCCGCCGGCTGCACGGTCGTGTTGAAAGGCGCGCCCGACACCCCGCTGATCACGCTGGCCCTGGGTGAGTTGATCGCCAACCACACCGATATCCCGCCCGGCGTGGTGAACCTGCTCGCATCGTCGGATGCGGCCGTCGGAGCAGCCCTGACCACCAGCCCCGACGTCGACGTGATCACCTTTACCGGGTCGACCGCGGTGGGCCGCCGAATCATGGCCGCCGCGAGCGAGACCGTCAAGCGCGTCTTCCTGGAACTGGGTGGCAAGTCGGCCGTGATCATGCTCGACGACGCCGACTTCGCTGCGGCGAGCATGTTCGCGGCGTTCAGCATGGTCACCCACGCCGGCCAGGGCTGTGCGTTGACGTCTCGGCTGTTGGTGCCCAAGTCGCACCACGACGAAATCGTCGAGATGGTCGCGCAGAACTTCGCCAGGGTGCGCCACGGCGATCCGGCGGATCCCAAAACCTATATGGGTCCGCTGATCAGCGAGCGCCAGCGGGACAGGGTCGACGCGATGGTCAAGCGGGCCGTCGCAGCGGGGGCGACCCTCATCACGGGCGGAAAGCGCTTGGACCCGGGCTACTTCTATGCGCCCACGTTGCTCACCAACGTCGATCCGGACAGCGAGATCGCCCAGGACGAGGTCTTCGGGCCGGTGCTGGTGGTCCTCGCCTTCGACGACGACGACGACGCGGTGCGCATCGCCAACAACTCGATCTACGGACTGGCGGGGGCGGTGTTCGGTCGCGACCAGGACCGGGCGCTGGCGGTGGCGCGCCGGATCCGGACCGGATCGTTTTCCGTCAACGGCGGCAACTACTTCGGGGCGGACAGTCCGTTCGGGGGCTTCAAGCAGTCCGGTATCGGTCGCGAGATGGGCGTCGCCGGGCTCGAGGAGTTCTTGGAGCGCAAGACTTTTGCGGTGCCGGTGGTGCCCGGTGCCGCGCAGGGGAGGTGACGCATGAGGCCGCTGGAGGGCATCCGCGTCCTGGAGGTCGCCATGTACGGTTTCGTCCCTTCTGCGGGTGCCGTGCTGGCCGAATGGGGCGCCGACGTGGTCAAGGTCGAGCACGCCGTGACCGGCGATCCGCAACGCGGCCTCCGGCAGACCGGCATGTTGCGTGTCGAAGGCGACCCGAACCCCAACATCGAACACGCGAACCGGGGCAAGCGCAGCATCGGATTGGACATGTCGGTGCCCGAGGGCAAGGAAGTGCTCTACGAGCTGGCCCGCCGGTCGGATGTGTTCCTCACCAGTTTTCTGCCCGATGCCCGGAGGAAGTTCGGCATCGACATCGACGACATTCGAGCGGTGAACCCGAAGATCGTCTATGCGCGCGGAAGTGCGCTGGGCCCGCGGGGCGAAGAGGCCACCAAAGGTGGATACGACATGACCGCCTTCTGGTGCCGGGCCGGAACCGCCGCCACCATCACGCCGGCGGGCATGCCGGGCATGATCGCGCCGCCCGGGCCGGCGTACGGCGACACGATCTCCGGTACCAACCTCGCCGGTGGCATCGCGGCTGCGTTGCTCAAGCGCGAACGCACAGGCGAACCGTCGGTGGTCGACGTCTCGCTGCTCGGCAGCGGCCTGTGGTCGATGGGACACACGGTGGCGTTGACCAAGCACCTCGGGCGGCGGCTGGAGGCGCCACCGCCCGGGGTGCACGGTGCGCCTAACAACCCACTGGTGGGCCTGTACACCACATCCGACGCCCGGTACATCTCCTTCGTGATGATGCAGCCGACCAAGTTCTGGGCCGACGTGTGCAGGCACCTCGACCTACCGGAGCTGGCCGACGATCCCCGCTTCGCCACCGTCGAGTCGATCGCCGCCAATACGGCGGATGCGGTTGAGATCTTGACCAAGGTCATCGCAATCCGCACGCTGGCCGAGTGGAGCGAACGCTTTGCGACGCTTACGGGACCGTGGGCGCCGGTGCAGGACACCCTGCAAGCGGCGGACGACCCGCAGATCCGCGCGAACGAGTACCTGGTTCGCGCAGGCGAACTCGACCTGGTGGCCAACCCGGTCCAGTTCGACGTCGCGGCGCCGCGCACCGGGCCGGCGCCCGGATTCGCCGAGCAGACAGACGAGATCCTGATGGAAATCGGACTCGATTGGGACCGCATCATCGAACTCAAGACGGCAGGCGCCGTCACTTGAGTGCAGCAGCGACCGGAGCCGCCTGAAATGTTTGAGCCGAACGCCGTTCCTGGCGCGACATACCAGCCCTACCTGGGCGCTTCCGCGATGCGCCGCCGGATAACGGTTCTGCATTTTTCACTCCACCTGGACGCTGCATGAGTCATAATCTCCGGACGCTTCAAGACATAGGGCCCCCGGTTTTGGAGCGCCAACTCACGCGACAGAATGGAGGGGTGGCGTGAGGATGGTGGCGGTCGTCACGCCGGAGATAGAAGCCGGACTGTGGCTACCCGCTAGGCATTTCGCCGTCGGCGACGTGCCGTCCCGGCCACCTCAGCCGACTTTTCAGACTACCGGTCTCGTGGTGCCGGAAGGGTTGGCGCCACATGGCAGATAAGCGCGACGACCGCTGGTCACCCGGACTGCCCGCGCTGAGACTCAAATGGGACTTCTCCGGGCCCATGCAGGCGGTCGGGGGTTTATTCGCGATGTCGGCCGACGCGGTCAAGTTCGTCTTCCGTCGGCCGTTCCAGTGGCGGGAGTTCCTGGAGCAGTCCTGGTTTGTCGCGCGAGTTTCGCTGGCCCCCACCTTGTTGGTAGCCATACCCTTTACCGTCCTGGTCAGCTTCACGCTCAACGTCCTCTTGCGCGAATTGGGCGCCGCCGACCTGTCCGGTGCCGGCGCCGCGTTCGGTGCGGTAACGCAGGTCGGCCCGTTGGTCACGGTCCTGATCGTGGCGGGCGCGGGTGCCACGGCGATGTGCGCGGACCTCGGGTCGCGAACGATTCGCGAGGAAATCGATGCGATGGAGGTGCTGGGCATCAACCCGGTGCAACGCTTGGTCACGCCTCGCATGCTGGCTTCCGGGCTGGTGGCGATGCTGCTCAACAGCCTGGTGTGCATCATCGGGATTCTGGGCGGCTACACCTTCTCGGTGTTTGTGCAGGACGTCAATCCCGGCGCCTTCGCCGCGGGTATCACGTTGCTCACCGGGGTGCCCGAGGTGATCATTTCCTGCGTCAAGGCATTGCTTTTCGGCCTCATCGCGGGATTGGTCGCCTGCTATCGCGGCCTCATCATCAGCGGTGGGGGCGCCAAGGCCGTCGGGAACGCCGTGAACGAGACCGTGGTCTACGCCTTCATGTCCCTGTTCGTCGTCAACGTGGTCGTCACCGCGGTCGGCATCAAGATGACGGCGAAGTAGGGAGGCGCCGGTGACGCTGAGAGCCGCATATCCACGGTTGTTCCGCCAACTCGAGCGGCCGGTCGGCGCCTTCAGCCGCATCGGCGACCACACCATCTTCTATGGGAAGGCGATCGCCGGGGCCCCGTTCGCGGCAGTGCATTACCGGCGCGAAGTCATTCGACTCATCGCCGAAATCAGCATGGGCGCAGGCACTTTGGCGATGATCGGCGGCACCGTCGTGATCGTCGGCTTCCTGACCTTGGCCGCGGGCGGCACCCTGGCCGTTCAGGGCTACAGCTCGCTGGGAAACATCGGCATCGAGGCGCTGACCGGCTTCCTGGCCGCGTTCATCAATGTTCGTATCTCGGCACCCGTGGTCGCCGGGATCGGACTGGCGGCCACATTCGGCGCAGGGGTGACCGCTCAGCTCGGTGCCATGCGGATCAACGAAGAGATCGACGCGCTGGAAAGCATGGCCATCCGCCCGATTTCGTATTTGGTGAGCACCAGGATCCTGGCCGGAATGATCGCGATCACGCCGCTGTACAGCATCGCCGTCATCCTGTCGTTCGTCGCCAGCCGGTTCACCACGACGTTCTTGTTCGGGCAGTCGAGCGGTTTGTATGAGCACTACTTCACGACGTTCCTGAACCCGATCGACTTGTTGTGGTCGTTCCTGCAGGCCGTCCTCATGGCGCTCACCATCTTGCTGATACACACCTACTACGGCTATTTCGCATCCGGTGGTCCATCCGGTGTCGGCAACGCGACAGGAAACGCGGTGCGCACCTCGCTCATCGTCGTGGTGTCCGTAACGCTGCTGGTCTCGCTGTCTATCTACGGTAGTGACGGCAACTTCAACCTGGCTGGATAGGAGAGGATGGGAACACAAGAGTGACGGGCAACCTCGGGCCGGGTCCCATCCACCGGTCTGAAACCACCAGTGCGGCAGGGCCGATCGGCGCCTCGCCGGGCCGTCACTTCGGCGCGCAATCGTACGCGCGGCCGCTGGCCGGCCTCGCGACTGCTGCGGTGATCGTCGCGATCTTCGCGCTGGCGGTGGGCCTGTTCCAGGGCAGCTTCACATCCTCGGTGCCGGTGACCGTGTTGTCGCCGCGCGCCGGCCTGGTCATGAATGCGGACGCCAAGGTGAAGATGCGTGGCGTGCAGGTGGGCAAGGTCGCCTCGATCGAATCGCGGCCGAATGGCCAAGCGGCTCTTCACTTGGCGATGTACCCGGCGCAATTGCAATTCATTCCCGCAAACGTGCTCGTCGACATCACATCATCGACGGTGTTCGGCGCCAAGTTCGTCGAACTGGTACCGCCCGCAGAGCCCTCGTCGCAGCGGCTGCACGCGGGCCAGACGCTGCGGGGCGAGCATGTCATGGTCGAAATCAACACGGTGTTCCAGCAATTGGTGTCCGTGCTGGCCCAGATCGACCCGCCGAAGCTCAACGAGGCGCTGGGCGCGCTGGCAAAAGCGTTCAGTGGGCGGGGTGCACGGCTTGGCCAATCGCTGAGCGACTTGGATTCGTTTCTGGCCAAGCTGGAGCCGAGCCTCCCCGCATTGAGTCACGACCTCACGGTCTTGCCCACGGTGTCCAACGCCTATGCCGACGCGGCACCTGACCTGGTGAAGACCGCAGCCAACGCGACCCGGGTGAGCAAGACGATTGTCGATGAGCAGCACAACCTCGATGCGTTGCTGATCAGCGCGATCGGCCTGGCCGACATCGGCAACGACGTCTTGTCGACAAACCGCAAACCGCTTACGAATGTGCTGCACCTGCTGGTGCCGACGACCGATCTGACCAACGAGTACCACGAGGCGCTCACGTGCAGCCTCGGCGGCCTCGCACAGATAGGTCACAATCCGCCGTTGCCCGAACCGAGCATCGCGATATCGGCGAGCCTCACGTGGGGCGGCGAACGTTATCGGTATCCGACGAACTTGCCCAAAGTTGCGGCGACGGGCGGCGTGCAGTGCATGGGCCTGCCGAAGATTCCGTTCAACACGAATCCAAAGCAACTGATCACAGATATCGGTGCCGACCCGGTGGGGTACGGAAACCCGCAGCTGCTGATCAACTCCGATCTCCTCAAACAGCTGTTGTACGGGCCGATCGCCGGTCCACCGCGCAACTCCGCTCAGATCGGCCAACCCGGATGAGGACGCGCGCCACGCTGATCAAGTTCGCGATCTTTGCGGTCGTGATGGCGATCCTGACCGCCTTCCTGTTCTTCATCTTCGGCCAGTACCGGACGGGTTCGACGACCGGATATTCGGCGGTGTTCGCCGACGTGTCGCGTCTCAAATCCGGTCAGTCGGTTCGGGTCGCCGGGATCCGGGTGGGCACGGTCAACAGCGTCTCGCTGCAGGCGGACAAGAAAGTTGTGGTGAAGTTCAACGCCGACCGCAACGTCGTCCTCACCGAGGGCACCAGGGCGGCGGTCCGCTACCTCAACCTGGTCGGTGATCGCTACCTCGAACTCCTCGATGGCCCGGGCTCGACCAAGCGTCTGCCGGCCGGCGGCCAGATTCCCGCCGACCGCACCGCGCCGGCGCTCGACCTCGATCTCCTGCTCGGCGGGCTCAAACCCGTCGTTCAGGGCCTGAATGCGCGCGATGTCAACGCGCTAACCTCCGCACTGTTGCAGGTCTTCCAGGGTCAGGGCGGGACTCTCCAGTCGCTGTTCGCCAAGACCACGTCGTTTTCGAATGCCTTGGCCGACAACGATCAAACCGTGCAGCAGCTGATCGACAACCTCAACGTCGTGGTCGCCACGCTTTCCAAGGACGGCACCAAGTTCTCCGCCGCGATCGATCGCCTCGAACGGCTCGTCAGCGGGCTGTCGGACGACCGCGACACCATCGGCGTCGCCATCGACTCCCTGGACAGGGGTACCGCCTCGCTGGCGGATCTGCTGACCAACGCGCGGCCGCCGCTGTCCGGCAGCATAGAGCAGCTGAGCCGGCTGGCGCCGATTCTCGATCAGGACAAGGACCGCCTCGACGCCGCCCTTCAAAAGGCGCCCAAGAATTATCGCAAGCTGGTCCGGCTCGGCGTGTTCGGCGCCACGATCCCGTACTACCTCTGCGAGATAACGATCCGTGGGACGGATCTTCAGGGCAAGACGGTGTTGGCCCCCTGGTTCAGGTCAGATGCGGGAAGGTGCACGGAACCCTAATGCTTAAGTATCACGGAGCGGGGCTCTTCAAGGCCGGACTCATCGGCGCTTCCCTGATCGTGCTGGTCATCCTGGTGGGCCTGTCGCCGGAACGGTTGATCTCCTGGGCGACTGCGGTTCGATACCAGGCGCTGTTCACGGAAGCCGGCGGCCTTGTGGTGGGCAACCCCGTCACGGTGTCCGGGATGAAGGTCGGCACCGTGTCGGAGGTGGCGCTGCGCAACGGCGATGCTCTCGTGACGTTCACGATCAAGGCCAACATTCCGCTCGGGACGGAGACCACCGCGCACATCCGCACCGGCACGCTGCTGGGTGAGCGGATGCTGACGCTGGAGTCCGCCGGCACCAGCACCATGCATCCGATGGCTGTCATCCCTGCCTCGCGCACGTCATCGCCGTACTCGTTGACCGAAGCGGTCAGCGACTTTACGTCGAACACCGCAGAAACCAGCACCGCGACGCTGAATCAGTCGTTGGACACGCTGTCGGCGACTCTCGACCAGATCGCACCCCAATTGGGACCGACCTTCGACGCGATCACCCGGTTATCACGAACCCTCAACGGCCGCAACAAGACCCTGGGCGACCTGTTCAAGAGTGCCGGCGACGTCACCGGGGTCCTGTCCGAACGCAGCCAGCAGGTCAACAAGCTCATCCTCAACTCCGACGATCTGCTCCGAGTCCTGGTGGCACGCCGGCAAGAGATCGTGGACCTGCTGGCCAACACGTCGGCGGTGTCCAAGCAGCTCACGGGATTGGTGCACGACAACGAAAGCAAATTGGCGCCGACGCTGGAGAAGCTGAATTCGGTGACCGCGATGCTGGAAAAGAACCGGGACAACATCGCCAAAGCGCTGCCGGGTCTCGCCAAATTCGAGATCACGGTCGGTGAGGCTATCTCCAACATGTACGCCTATTCAGCGTTCGTCCCGAACTTCCTTGTCCCGCAACTCTTCCAACCGTTCCTCGACTACCTCTGGGGATTCCGCACCTTCGACACGGCCCGCGGACCCGGGTTCCCCTCGCCGGTGCCTCGGTCGCTGGTGCCCTGGCCGTACAACGGTATTCCGGTGTGCCCCGAATGTACGCTCGGCGGAAGGGTCGGAGGATCGCAATGACCCGGCGCAAGAGGCTGGCGGCCGTGACCGCCGTCGTCCTGGTCGGGCTCATCCTTGCCGGCGCGACCGTGCTCATCCGTAATACGTTCTTCGGCCCGAAGACGATTACCGCATATTTCACCACCGCCACCGCGATCTACCCCGGTGACGAGGTGCGGGTCTCTGGTGTCAAGGTCGGCAACATCAAATCCATTGTGCCGCAGGGGACGCTCGCCAAGATGACCCTCAAGGTCGAACACGGCGTCCCCATTCCGGCGGACGCCAAAGCGGTGATCGTGGAACAGAATCTGGTGGCGGCCCGCTATGTCCAGCTCACTCCCGCCTACCGGACCACCGGCCCAGTCATGCCGGACGGCGCGGTGATACCGGTCGAACGCACGGCGGTACCCGTCGAGTGGGATGAGGTCAAAACCCAGTTGATGCGGCTGGCAACTGATTTGGGGCCCCAGAGTGGTGTGTCTGGCACGTCGGTCGGCCGGTTCATCGACAGCGCCGCCAACGCCCTCGAGGGCAACGGCGACAAGCTGCGGCAAACTCTCGGCCAATTGTCGGGAGTCGGCCGCATTCTCGCCAACGGCAGCGGCAACATCGTTGACATCATCAAAAATTTGCAGACCTTTGTCACCGCGCTGCGGGACAGCAACACGCAGATCGTGCAGTTCAACGATCGCCTGGCCACGCTCACCAGCGTGGTCGACGACAGCAAGTCCGAGCTGGATGCCGCGCTGACGGATCTGTCGACGGCGGTCGGCGAGGTGCAGCGGTTCATCGCCGGCACCCGCAACCAGACTAGCGAGCAGATCGCGCGGTTGGCCGACGTCACCCAGATCCTGGTCGATCAGCACATGGCTCTGGAAAACATCCTGCACACGTCGCCGAACGCGCTCGGCAACTTCTTCAACGACTACAACGCCGACACCGGAACCATCGTGGGCGGGTTCGGGATCATGGACTTCGCGAATCCCGTCGCGTCGGGCTTGCTGCTTCCGTTGCCCGTTCCGGGCTGCTCGCAAGTCGGCGCCATCGAGAACGTCACCGCGGTCGAATCGGCCAAGCTGTGCGCCCTGTTTCTCGGCCCAGGATTGCGGCTGCTCAACTTCAACAGTCTGCCGATTCCGATCAACATATTCCTGCAGAAGTCGGTAGACCCCTCCAAGATCATCTACAGCGAACCGCGCCTGGCCCCCGGCGGCGAGGGCCCGAAACCCGGACCACCCGAGACCCCGCCCGCGGTGTCGGCCTACACCGGCCTGCCGGGTGATCCCGTGGGACCGCCGGGGGCCGTGCCGCCGGCGCGGATACCGGGCGCGGCGATGCCGCTGCCGCCCCCGCCGTCGACACCGATGGAATCGCCACCAGCACCGCCACCGGCCGCGCCGAGCTTGTCGGGCATGCTGCTGCCGGGCGAAGGGCCGCAATCATGATCTCCGGGGCGCGGGTGCCGGTGCGGCGGGTGCTCGCCGTGGCCTCCTGCGCCATGTTGGCGATGACGGGATGCGCCTTCCACGGTCTGAACTCACTACCGTTGCCGGGCGCCGTCGGACGCGGGCCGGGAGCCAACATCTACCACGTCGAGATCCCGAATGTCGTTACGATGGAGTCGAATTCGCCGGTGATGATCGACGACGTCGTAGTCGGCAGTGTCGGCACGATGAGGGTGCAAGGCTGGCACGCCGACGTCGAGATTTCGGTGAAGCGCGATGTCGTCGTCCCGGCCAACGTGGTAGCCAGCGTCGGCCAGACCAGCCTGCTGGGGTCGATGCATCTGGAGCTCAATACGCCGCTCGGCCAATCGGGGAGCGGACGGCTGCAGCCGGGCGCCACCATCCCGCTGAGCCGGTCATCGGTCTACCCGTCGACAGAGCAGACGCTGTCGTCGCTGGGGGCGGTCGTCAACGGCGGGGGACTGGGACAGATCGGGGAGATCATCCACAATTTCACCGCCGCCCTGTCCGGGCACGAAGGCGCAGTGCGTGATCTGCTCACCCGCCTCGACACGTTCGTGGGAACGCTCGACCAACAGCGGGACAACATCGTCGACTCCATCCAGGCGCTGAACCGGCTTGCAGCCACATTCGCCGGACAACGCGACGTTCTCACCCAGGCGCTGCGCAAGATACCGCCCGCGCTCGATGTGCTGATCAGGGAGCGGCCGCGCCTGACGGCCGCCCTGGACAGACTTCGCGTCTTCAGCAACACCGCCACCGGGCTGATCAACGACACCCAGGCCGACCTGGTCAAGAACCTCCAAAACTTGGAGCCGACCATCCGCGCGCTCGCCGACGTCGGACCGGAGCTCGACACGGGGGTCGCGTCTACGTTCGTCTTCCCGTTCACCCAGAACTTCGTCGACCGAGCGGTCCGGGGCGACTACTTCAACCTGCATGTCCAGTTGGACCTGACTATTCCACGGCTCAAGCGGGGACTGATGCTGGGCACCCACTGGGGACAGCTGGACATGCCCGAGCCACCGGCGCCCGGGGAGCCTTATTACTTGGATTACACACTCGATCCGATGCATGCCGGCGTGAGGCCACCGTGGGTCGGTGCTCCGCCACCGGCGCCCGGTCCCCCACTGCCCGGGCCTCCGCCATCTGCTCCACCGGCCCCTGGCGCGGGTCTTGGCCAGACCGCGCCGCCGGCGACGGCACCGACGGGAGGCGGCGGATAGATGCTGTCGCGCTTCGTTAAGATCCAGCTCGCGATTTTCACGATCGTCGGGACCATTGGCGTGATCGCGATGGTCCTCTACTACATCCAAGCGCCGACCCTGCTGGGCATCGGTCGGATGACCGTCACGCTCGAGCTGCCGGCTACCGGAGGCCTGTACCGCTTCTCCAACGTGACCTACCGCGGGGTACAGCTCGGTAAGGTCACCTCGGTGGGGTTGACGCCGACCGGCGCGAAAGCGATGCTGTCGCTTAGCACTTCACCGAAGGTCCCCGCGGACCTGATAGCCGAGGTGCACAGTGTCTCCGCAGTGGGCGAACAGTACGTGGACCTGCGGCCCAGAACCGATTCGCCGCCCTACCTGCACAACGGCTCGGTTATCTCCATGCGCGACACGACGATTCCGCAAGCGGTCGGGCCGATGCTCGATCAGGTCAGCGCCTTGGTCAGCAGCATCCCGAAGACCAAACTCGGCCAATTGCTCGACGAGTCCTTCCAGGGCTTCAACGGATCCGGCTACGACCTCGGATCGCTGTTCGACTCCTCATCGACAATCTCCCGCGACGCCAACGGCGTCGCCGACCGCACCCGAACCCTCACCGAAGACACTGGGCCGCTGCTGGATTCGCAGGCGCGCACCACCGATTCGATCAGAACGTGGGCACGTAGCCTCGCCGGCATCTCCGATGTCCTGGTGAACGATGATTCCCGGGTTCGCACCCTGCTGCAAAACGGGCCCGAGGCCGCGAACGAAGCCTCCCGGCTGCTCGAACAAATCAAACCGACGCTGCCCGTGTTGCTCGCCAACCTGACCACCATCGGGCAGATCGGCGTCACCTACCATCCCTCGCTGGAGCAGCTGCTGGTGCTGCTGCCGAACTCGGTTGCTATAGAGGAGGCCGCCAGCCCCGTCAACGATCCCGACGGTATGGCCAAAGGCGACTTCGCACTCACGATCGACGATCCGCCTATTTGCACGGTCGGCTTCATGCCACCCAGCCAATGGCGGTCCCCGGACGACACCAGCGACATCGACACACCGGACGGGCTGTATTGCAAACTCCCCCAGGATTCACCGCTCTCGGTTCGCGGCGCCCGCAACTACCCCTGCATGGGCCACCCCGGCAAGCGCGCCCCCACCGTCGAAATCTGCAACAGCGACCAGCCGTACATGCCCCTGGCGATGCGCCAGCACGTTCTCGGCCCCTCCCCGCTGGACCCGAACCTGCTCTCCCAGGGCATCCCGCCCGACGACCGGGTCACCGTCAACGACCGGATCTTCGGCCCGATCGAGGGAACGCCACTGCCGCCGGGGGCGGTGCCGCGCGGCACACCGCCCGGGCCGCGGGGCGCATATGGACCGCCCGGACCGGGATACGCCGCACCGCCGGTGCCGTCGTCGGGACCCACGCTGGCGCCCATGTCGCCAATGTCGGCCGACCTTCCGCCCATAGCGCCGCTCGACGTCCCGTCACCGGGGGAGCTTCCCGCACCGCTCGCCGGGCCTCCGCCCCCCTCTCCCGATTCCGCACCGCCCGACACAGCCAACGGCGGCGGGCCGCAGGCGGCGCCAAGCTCGTTCGGAGCCAAGGTATCTGGGCCGTCGGTCGCGATCGCCCGGTACGACCCGCGTACCGGGCGTTATATCGGTCCGGACGGAAAGTTGTACCAGCAGTCGGATCTCGTGCCCTCGTCAGCGCCCAAGACGTGGCAGGACATGCTTCCCACCTGAAGCCACCGGCCGGTCAGTCGCCCGCTCAGGCCAGCTTGTCCAGGCGTAAGGGCATCGCGATATCAAGCCACTGGTTGTGCCCGCAGGCACCGCTCGGGCCGACCGTCTTGTCCTTCCCGGCCAACGTCGGTGACCCGAGAGTAAATTCACCGTTCGAGTTCACTGGATAGAAATAGAGGGTCTGCTGCCCGGTGAACGCGGTGCCGTCGGGGCACCGCTCCCAGTTCGGCACATCGCGTTTGACGTACCACATGATCCCGTCGATCATGTACAGCGGCGCGCTCCAGCCCTGGTCGCTCGTCACTGTGCCGTGGCATTCCTGAAATGTGACGCACGAGGAGCTGATGGTCCATGTGCTGGTGACGGTCGCCTCGCCGTGGTACTGATCGTTGGTCTGGGCCCAATCGCCGATGGACGTGGCGCGGTACGTCCCGTTGATGGCCACGTCTTCCTTGGTTGTTGCCCGGGCCGTGCCCAAACCGCCGAATACGGCGGCAGCGACAAGCGTTGCGGCGGTGAGTGTTCCCACTGAACGCATCAGGTGCTCCTCGACGCGCGTAATCCGGCAGGTGCCTATGTCACTTTTTCGGCACCGGCTGCGGCGTTCTCGAGCGATGACGTTACACCGATTCGGCCGACCCGGTAAAGATTTGCCGCGTTCATCCGATTGGATCGAATTTGGCGATCAGCCAAGAACCGTTGACCTTCGTCAGCGTGACCAGAACGCTGCTGTCGGCCTTCACGGGTTCTGGCTTTTGCGTGCTCGCCGTGGTCTGGTCGACGAACACCAACACGACAGCCGAATTCGGATGTAAGTCCGAGACGGCGGCCCGAATCACCTTGGCGGTCGTGGTCAGTTGCCCCTGCTGCGCCGCCGGCGCGACGATCGCTTCGGTGAATTTGCTGTAGTAGGCCAGAAAGTCGCCCGTGAGATGTGATTTCGCCTTGGCGAAATCACGGTCCAGAGCGGTGTAGGAATACGACAACAAATCCACGGCGCCATCTGACGCCGCCTGGACTGCCCGGTCTGCCGTCGCATCGTCCATCTGCTGATCGGGACGGTACAGGTCGAAGAACAAACCGGCAGCGACTCCCACCGCTGCAACGACCAACGCCGTCGCGACCATTGAACGCCACCTCGCCAAACACCGGCGGGTCCAGCGCATGATCGCGGCCAGCGCGCTGACGCGTGCCGATCCCTCGCGAGCGGGTGATCCCCCGTCGCCGCCCGCGGCCGGAGTTCCGGTGCCGTCAATCGCAGTTTCGGTCGCCTCCGGCGACGAGCCACGCTCGACAGTCATGGCAGGAAATCAACTTTCGACATCTTGAGTTGACCGCCGTCGCGGTCGAGGCTGACGCTGAGCCGCCATATGGCGGGTGGCCGTTTCGTGTTATCAGCATTGGTGACATCGGATTTGGCCGCGACGAGCACGACCGCCGAATTGTCGGTCACCGACTCGACGGCGACGGCTTCCACGGTGCCCTTGCTGCTGACCTTTGAGTCCTCGGCCTTTTTGGCCATCATGCTTGAGGTCGCTTCCAGTTGGCTCTTGAGTTGGCCCGTGCACGCGTCGATGAGGCGCTGGATGTCCTCCTTGGCGTGCTGGGCGTCCATCGACATCAGCGTCGTGACCCCAACGCGCGCTGCCGCAGCGAACTCCGCGGCGAGCTGCCGCTTGTGCATGACGGCGTAGTGCTGCCAGACCATATAGCCGCTCGCGCCGAGCGAGGCGCAGCCGAGCACGATCGCGGCGCCGACAGCTACCGTTTTCCGTCTTGGGCCGCGGAGGCGTCGTCGCCGCGATCGGGACGACTTTGTGGCGCGGTGGTTGACGGCACCGGGGACGGTGCCGTCGTCGTCGTTCGCGTCCGCCGTTTCCGCCGTCCGACGCAGGCGCATGACTCGTGCCCGGGCCGCCTCGGCGCGCGCTTCCGCCCGGGCGACCTCGTCTTCCGCTTCCGCTACCGAGACAGGCGTTTCGGCGCCGGGGGCGACCTCTGCGTGCGGGTGTGCTCTGTCGGGATCAGGGGCGTCCGCCGGGGCGTCACCATGGTCGGCGTCAGGCGCCTCCGGCGAACGCCGCCGCGACCGTAGGTGACCTCCTGGCCGCTCCGGATCGTGCACGGAGAAGCAGCTTATCACTTGGCGGACAGGGTCTTACCGCTGTCGTCGTACACGCGCCGGTGCGCCGCTCAAGGTGCGCAAATACTCGCTACTCGGGCAACCGGGCGGGTGCGGTTCGAAAGGCCATCCGGGATCAACGCCTATGTGGCTCAGGTGATCCTCTCCAATGAGGAGAATTCCTTTTCCGTTTCTTTTTGGTGTGGCAAAGTAATGGCGTGCGATTCATCGTCGCCCTGGCCGCCGCGTTGCTCGGCGCTAGTGTGCTGGCGGCGCCGCCGGCGTTCGCCGGGCCGACCGTGTGCGACTACCCCGCCTGCACCCCCGGCATCATGCCGCATCAGGTCCTCGGCGCGCCGTGCGACAACACCACCTATTACGTCTTCGGGACAGCGGACTATTACGTCTCGTTCGCCTCAGAGCCCGGACGGCTGATGTTCTGCGGCTCGCCGAGGAGATACCAGCCGCGGTGGTTCCGCTCACCCCCGATGGCAGGTATCAAGGATGAGGGCTCCGACTGCACCCCGTACCAGAACTACGTGGCGCAGGCGCCCGATGGCCTGTTCCTCGTCTGCCTAGCCCAGGAGGGTCATACGACCTGGGTCCGCGGCGACACGTAAACGGCGAGGGTGCTCCGCAGATCGCTCACCAGTTGCGTATCGAGCAAAGCACGCCCCTGGGGCCGTCTTTGGTCACGACGACCTTCCCGTCGACGGTGAGATCGCAGTGGAACTGCGGCGTGCCCGGTTCCGTCCCGATGCTGGCCGTGACCATCGCCCACACTTCGGGTTTGGCCAGATCGAGTTCGTAGCTCCACGGCTTGCCCGGGGCGATATCGGCGTGGACATTCGGCACGAACCGGTACGGGTTGTGGCTGTAGTCGGAGAAAATCGCGGGTTCCTGGTCGAGGTAGTAAATATCGGCATAGATCGGATTGTCCACCGAGACCGTGTATTTCACGTGGTGCATGACCGGGTTGTCGTCCGCGCGCGACGACGGCGGCGGAACGGTCAGGCTCGTCGTCGCCGACAGCAGTGCCAGCGCCGCGCCCAGCAGGGTCCTCGTAGTAACCATGCGGCGGTCTCCATCGCGCGATGTCGGCATTCTTTTCAGCGGAGAATAGCACCGCCAGTGCCTCGTCAAGACCCGAATGTTCGTCACCCCAGACCGGTCATTTGCGGGCTGTTTGACGCAGGCCGAGCAGGCGCCGGCTCAGGTCGGTCAGCCGGGCCAGCAGTGTCTCGTCATCGATGTCGGCGACCAATGGATGCATGACGGCGCTGCTGATCGCGCCCGAGAACATGGCCGCCTCGATCCGCCCATCCAAGCCGGCGTCGCTCAGCAGCACCCGGTAGAGGCGCTCCATGAAGCGTTGGAACGGTTCGTGTTCGGCCAGCAATCGAACCACGACCGGGTCGAATTGCAGCGTCCGCACCAACCGGCGGTCGCGAACCGCCATCTCGACCACGCTCACCAGCAGCGCATCGCGGGCCTGTGGCCCGTCGCCGTGCGCCTCGGCTTCCTCGAGCGCCGGCCCCAGCCGACCGAGCTCGCGCTCGGTGACCGCGAGCACGATCTGCTCCTTGGTCCGGAATTGATGGTAGACAGCGGCTTTCGTGATCCCGACGGCATTGGCGATCATCTGCAGCGACGTGCCGCTGACGCCGTGCACGGCGAACAGGTCCAGGGCGGCATCGAGCACCCGCGTCCGGGCGGCGCTATGCTGAACCGCCCGCAGCTGCCCGTCGGTAACCGGCTGTCGTGGTGTCCCCACACATCGAGACTAGACGAGCGGCTATTGACCTGAGGCTAGCCGACCGGCTAGCTTCGGCTGATCGCCCGAGTGTAGGCGGGCGGTCCCGCGGGGGAGGAGTCCGGGAGGAGTCCGGGAAGGAGTCGGGTGTCCGACATCGGCGAACGCGACGGTGACGCTCGCCCACGGGAGCGCCGACGAACCGATGGTGAGCTCATCCTGCTCTGGACATTGCCTGCCGCTGCGGCCATTTGGATCGGCGCATTCTTCCTCTTCCCGGGCTTCGCCCCGCCCATGTCGCCCACGATGTCGGCCGACCAGGTCGCCGCCTTCTATCGCGATCCGGTGAACCTTCCGCGGATCCGCTACAGCATGATCCTGTTCAACTGGTTCGCCGTGTGCCTCATCCCGATCCTGATCCTGATCGTGATGCAGGTCCGCAGGATGGCTCATCGCACGCCGATCCTCTCCTACTGCCTGCTCGGCTGCGCCGCCGGCGGCCCCACGCTGTTTCTCGTCGCCAACATCTGCTGGCTGCTGGCCGCCTTCCGCCCGGAGCGGAACCCCGAATTGACACAGCTGCTCAACGATTTCGCGTGGATCACATTCACCACCGTGGTCCCCTTCCTGATAGGGCAGAGCGTGATCCTGGCGCTGGCGATCTACTTCGACGACCAGCCGCGCCCCGTATTCGACCGCTGGGTGGCACATTTCAATCTTCTCGTCGCCGCCGCGCTGGTGCCGGCCGCGTTCGTCGGCCTGGCCTTGACCGGACCCCTGGCGTGGGACGGAACCTTGTCGTTCTGGCTGAAGAACATCGCCATCGCCGTCTGGATAGTCGTGATGGGCGTGGTTTTGGGCCGAGCCGTTTACCGAGAGCGCCGCGATCACCGGCAGGCGATCGAAGAACGGGTCGCCGCGTGAGCCCACCGGCGGCACGGGTGGGCCGGCATAATCCCAAGCGCGAGCTGTGGCTGGCCTGGTGGACGCTCGTCGTCTTCTACAACTTCTTCTTCCTGGTGTTCTTCGTGGTCACGCGTACCCAACCCCCGCCGAACCCCGCATGGGACACCCCGCGAGTCGTGCAGTGGTTTCGCGACAACCACTTTGGGCTTCTTGCCGGGTTCGCCATCATGTTCGTCATCACCGGAATGACCACGATGAGCAACGCCCTCATCGCCTATTCGATGCGGCGCATGTCGGTCAGCCGTGCCTTCGCGTATTCGTACCTCATTCTGTATTCGCTCAGCGCGATTCCCGGCATGCTGCTGATGTGCATCGCGCTGACGGTGGGTGCGCTGCGGCCCGACCGCGATCCCCAGCTGATCAGTTGGATCTACGACTTCGCCTTCTTGTCGTTCGTCGGAACGATGGGGGTGTTTCTGATCGGCTCGCTGGTGTGGATGCTGGCAATTCTGATCGACAAGAATCGGGTGTTCCCAAAGTGGTTCGGCTACTTGAACCTCTGCAACGCCCTTACGGAGATCGTCGTGTCACCGGCCTGGATCTTCCGGAAGGGCGTGTTGGCCTGGAACGGTCAAATCGCGTGGTGGCTCGACATGGTGGTTTTCGGCATCTATACGGGCGTCTTTATCTTCCTGCTCAGGAAGATGATCCGACGCGAGGACTTCGGTACCGGGCCGCTGCCTGAGCTCGCGGGGGCGGCGCGATGACCGACGTCGCCGAGGAGCGGGATGCGCACAAGCGCGCCAGGTTCGTGCCCGGGCAGCCGGACATGTGGGCGTTCGTGCTATTCGAAACGCTGGTCTTCACAGCCTATTTCGGCTTCTATCTGTTTTACCGCACGCAAAGCCCCGAGCTCTTCCTGCGCGCCCAAGCCCAGTTGGACCTTCGCATCGGGGTATTCAACACCCTCGTCTTACTGCTGAGTTCCTGGTCGGTGGCGCGCTGCGTCCAATCGGCCCGCGCCGGCGCCTACCGGCCCGCCTCGAGAGACGCCTTCCTCACCGCGTTCTTCGGCCTGGTGTTCATGGTGTCGAAGGTGCTGGAGTGGGCCAGGCAGATCCACATCGGGAACGGCTTCTCCAGCAACGAGTTCTTCACGTATTACTACTTTCTCACCGGAATCCACTTCGTCCACCTGCTGATCGGCTTCGTCGTCCTCGGTGTCGTCATTTATCAACTGCGGAGCCCGGCAAGGCGATCCCAGGAGCTCGTCGAAACGTGCGCCACCTACTGGCACACCGTCGACTTTCTCTGGGTGCTCATCTTCGCGCTGCTCTACGTGGTGAGGTGATCGGTGATCAAATTCAACAAAAGGCTCCTGGTCGTTTGGCTGGTGCTGGCATCGCTCACGCTCTCCTATTTCTGGATAGACCACTCCGTCGGTGGATCGCTGCGGGCCAGTGCGGCGGTCACATCGGCGGTAATCGTGATCGCGGTTATCAAGGTGCGCATCATCTTTCGCGAGTTCATGGAGGTCCGGCAGGCACCCGCATTATTGTGCCGCCTGACGGACGCCTGGGTGTTACTCATCGCCGCGAGCCTGCTGGGCAGCTACTTCGCCGGCCTGGCGCTCCGGTAATTCCAAACTCTCCGTTCAGTGTGCGCTGGCGGTGCAGCCGCCCGGCGTGTCGCCGCCCAGGCCGCACACCCAACGGCCGCGACGGTAGCCGGGCTTAATCTTTCGGCGTGAACGTGATGTGGAGCTCGCTGAGCCCGCGCAGGATGTACGTCGGCTCGTAGGTGTATCGGCGGTCGTTGGCCGGCCCGTGCCTGACCTCGTTGATCTTGATGTCGGCCATGCGGTCGAGGATGCGCTCAATGGAAACCCGGCCCTCCACGCGGGCCAGCGGTCCACCCGGGCATGAGTGCACTCCGCGCGCGAACGCCATGTGCTCGCGGACATTCTTTCGATCGAGGCGGAACTCGTGCGGATTGTCGAACCGTCGCGGGTCGCGGTTGGCCGCTCCCGGCAAGACCATGACGACCGTGCCGGCGGGTATGTCGACGCCGCCGACTCTGGTCGCCTTGCGGGCCAGCCGCGAGTCGGCCTTGACGGGGCTCTCCATGCGCAGCGATTCCTCGATGAACCCGGGGATCAGGCTGCGGTCCTCACGCAGCCGTTGCTGTATTTCGGGCCGCTCGCCCATCACGTGCAGCGCGGCGCTGAGGAGCTTCGCCGTCGTTTCCTGTCCGGCGGCGAAAAGGAACGTGGCCGAGCGAACCACTTCGATGACCTCGGGTGTGGAGCCGTCCGGATACTTCGCGGTAGCCAGGGAGGTCAGCACGTCGGCACGGGGTTCGCGTCGCCGGTCCTCGATGTAGGAGCAGAATTTGTCGTCGAGCCACTCGAGCGGGTTGACGCCGACCGACCCGTGGTCGAGCGCGCCCAACCGTCCCGGACGGTCGGCGCCCAGGACGACGCGGAACTCCTTGTGGTCCTCTTCGGGAACACCGAGCAGGTCGGCGATCACCAACGTGGCGAACGGCTTTGAGTATTCGCTGATGAACTCGCACTCGCCGTTGGCCAGAAACTCGTCGAGCTGGCGGTCGGCCAGGCGCCACATGAACTCCTCGTTCTGCTTCAGCCGGCTCGGCGTCAGCAGCCGGCTCAGCACCGATCGGGCACGGGTGTGGTCCGGTGGATCCATCGTCACCATGTGCTCGAACATCGGAAAGTAGCTGCGGTGCTGGGCGATCTGTGCGCTGATGTCGTCGCCCTCGGGTTGGAAGGGCAATGGGGGAAACGGGCCGCCGAGCGCGACGATGTTCGAGAAGGTGTCCGGGTCCTTGTAGATCTCGGTGGCTTCTTCATAGCCGGTCACGGCAACGACCCCGTGATGCGGTAGCCGCAGCACCGGGTTTTGAGCCCGCAGGTAGTCGAAGTACGGGTGCGGGTCGGGCACCAGAGACTGGTCGGTGAAGAAGTCAATGGTTTCGAAGTTGCTCATGTGGTGCGTGCCTCCAAAAGCCGGGCTTGGCCGGATGATGGTTCGCGGCGAGACAGTGCGCCGCGCGAGTCCGAGTCCATGAAGTGCTGAGCATCTGCTTAGCATGGCGGTAATGTCAGGGTCAAGGTCACGCGCCGGTCAGGAAACCGGGCTCCAACACGATCTGGCTTACGATCGGGCATGCGCGACGCGGGGATGTTACGAGTAACTCGAGGGTATGGAGTCGGGGCATGACAACTTCTTCTTCTTCCTCGGCCCGCAGGATTGGGGCGCCGGACGCGAAAAATCGCGGCCTGCTGCTCGACGCGGCCGAGCAGTTGATGCTCGAAGAAGGCTACGCGGCGGTGACGTCGCGCCGCCTCGCGCACAAGGCGGGGTTGAAGCCCCAGCTGGTGCATTACTACTTCCGCACGATGGAGGAGCTGTTTCTCGAGGTGTTCCGCCGCCGCGCCGAAGAAGGCCTCGAGGCGCAGGCGCGAGCGCTGCGATCGCCGCAGCCGTTGTGGGCGCTGTGGCGCTTCGGCACCGATCCCGCGTTCACCCGGATCTCGATGGAGTTCATGGCGCTGGCCAATCACCGCAAGGAGATGCGAGCCGAAATTGCTTATTACGCAGAACGTTTCCGCGAGGATCAACGACAAGCCGTGACCGCCGCTCTGCAGCGCTACGGCGCTGACGGCCAAGACGTGCCGCCTGTGGTGTGGACGGTGCTCATGACCAGCCTGTCGCGATTCCTGGTGCTCGAGCAGTCGGTTGGTATTTCTGGCGGTCACGCCGAAACGATGCGGCTGGTGGAAAGCCATCTGCGCCGCCTGGAGGGCGAGCCGCAGCCCGTCGCGGATATCCGTCCGTCCTGGGTGGTTCACCAGGGCCGCGGCGACCAGAGCAGGGGCCCGTCCTTGGACACGGCGACGGCCCCCTGCGCCGACGGGTCGCAGTGAAACTTCATTTCGCTCCTCCGGCGGCCGGACGCGAACCGGCGGCGCGGTTCATCACCCGCTCAGCGGCCCGCCAGTGTGCGTCGGCGACCCAGAGCCGTGCGAAGGATGCAATCGCCTCGTCGGGCGAAACTCCGCTGACTACCCGCTTGATCTCGGTCACCGGGTGGCGAGCCAGCGACCTCGCGACCGATCGCCAGCCGTCGTCGAATCCCGCGCGGGGCAACACCAGATCCACCAGGCCGATCCGCTCGGCCTCGACCGCGCTGACGGGGGTTCCGGTGCCCGCGAGGAGAAGCGCCCTGCCCTTTCCGACGAGCGCGGCCAGTCGCTCGGCGCCGCCCCAGGCCGGCATGATTTCCAGCTCCACTTGGTTGAAGGCGATCTTGATGTCGTCGGCCGCCACCCGAATGTCTGCCGCCACAGCGACTTCCGCGCCGCCGCCGAAGGCGTGGCCGTTCAGCGCGGCGATCACCGGAGCCGGGAAGCTGGCGAGCTGATCGCAGATCGACCGCATCCGCTTCGCCATCGCCGCGGCGTCCTCCTCGGTCCGCAGCACGCTCAGTTCCTTGAGGTCGCCGCCGGAGACGAAAGCCCGGTCACCGGCGCCCCTGATCACCAGGGTCCGAGCACCCGCCGCCGCATCGAGCGCCCTTTCCAGCTGCTGCATGGTTTCTAGTGAGATTGCATTACGCGCATGGGGGCGATCGATGGTGAGCACCGCCAACCCGTCGTCGAACTCCAGGTCCACCATCGGTTGTCGCTCCTGCCGATATTGGCATTCTCTTTCGAGGAGAATAACATCATCGTCGCAGGCCAGAAGTTTTCGACGCCCAGGATCGAGGTGGCCCAGTGCGGAACCGAATCGTGGCCGCGGCCGCCGTGGCGCTCGTCGTCGCCGTCCTCGGAGCCTGCACCCCGCGGCCGCAGAATCAGACCTCCGACAGGGCAACCGTGACCGTCGACGGAAAAGACTCGAAATTCCAAATGGTCAACTGCACTCAGGTGCAGTGGATTCGGACGATCGACATCGGCGGCGATTTTGCTGGAGCCAAGGTGGTCATCGATCAGCGCAAGGAGCCGGTTACCGCCGAGTCCGTGCGCATCCAGAATTTGGGCGGCTTCACCGGCCTGTACTCCCAGGGTGACGGGGGCGATGCCAGCATGAGCATGAGTGGCGTCAGATTCACGATCACCGGTACGGCCAACGGCTACCAAGTCGACAAACCAAATGAACCGGCAACCGCCACCTTCAAGATCACCGCCTCTTGCTGACCGCGCCCCGGCGCGCTCGCGGGCTGGGGGGCGTTGCGGCTGGGCTTCTGTAGAGAATAGTATTCTCGTAAATTGCGAAGGAGAATTCCATGTCGTCGGCCAACCTGTCGTACCCGTTGTTCGATGCGGACAACCACCTCTACGAGACCCAGGACTCGCTGACCAAGTTCCTGCCCAAGCAATACAAGGACGCGATCCAGTACGTGCAGGTCAACGGGCGGACAAAGATCGCGATCCGCGGGCACATCAGCGACTACGTCCCCAACCCCACCTTCGAGGTGGTCGCGCGTCCGGGCGCGATGGAGGAGTACTTCAAGCACGGCAACCCCGAGGGCAAGAGCCGCCGCGAGATCTTCGGCGAGCCGATGCGCGGCATCCCGGCCTTCCGTGAGCCCGGCCCCCGCCTGGAGCTGATGAACGAGCTCGGGGTGGACCGCTCGCTGATGTTCCCGACGCTCGCGAGCCTCATCGAGGAGCGCATGCGCGACGATCCGGCACTGATCCACATCGTCGTGCACGCGCTCAACGAGTGGCTGGACGACGTTTGGGGCTTCAATTACCAGAACCGCATCTACACGGTGCCGGTGGTCAGCCTGCCGATCGTCGAGAAGGCCATCGAGGAACTCGACTGGGTCGTCAAGCGCGGTGCCCGAGCGATCCTGGTCCGCCCCGCCCCGGTGCCCGGCTACCGCGGCCCGCGGTCCTATGCGCTGCCCGAGTTCGATCCGTTCTGGCGGCGCTGCGTCGAGCACGACGTGCTCGTCGCCATGCACTCGTCGGACAGCGGCTACGCGCGCTACACCGCCGAGTGGGACGGCGGCGACAAGGAGATGCTGCCGTTCCAGACGAACGCCTTCGCCATGCTCAACGAGTGGCGCCCGGTGCAGGATGCGGTGGCGTCGTGGGTGATTCATGGTGCGCTGTACCGCAACCCCCAACTCAAGGTGGCGGTGATCGAGGCCGGTTCGAAGTGGATGTTCCCGCTGCTCGAGGGTCTTGCCGACGTCTACAAGAAGACTCCGGAGAGCTTCCCCGGCGGCGACCCCGTCGAGGAGATCAAGAACCGCATCCACGTCAGCCCCTTCTACGAGGACGGGATTGACGACCTCATCGGTCTCATCGGCGTGGACCGTGTGCTTTACGGGTCGGACTACCCGCACCCCGAGGGGTTGGCGCAGCCGACGCACTACGCCGACGCGCTGCAGCATTTGCCCGTCGAAGATCAGGCGAAGATCATGGGCGGCAACCTCGCTCGGCTCGTCTCCGTGTGACAGCGCCGCAACCGTGGCGGACCATCCCCGAGATGGTCTTGAGCGCGGCGGACCGCTTCGGTGGCGCGGAAGCGATTGTCGACGGTCCGCTGCGCTTCACGTTTGCGCAAGTTGTCGATCGAATCCGGCGCGCCGCAGGAGCGTTCGCAGAGCTCGGCGTCAGTAGGGGAGAACGGGTCGCCATTTGGGCGCCCAACTCCGCGGAGTGGATAATTGCGGCGTTCGGCCTCCTGACGGCGGGCGGTGTGCTGGTGCCGGTGAACACGCGGTTCAAGACCAAAGAAGCGGGCGACATCATCGGCCGCAGCGGAGCGAAGGCCGTCCTGGTGCAGGCGGAGTTCCTGGGGCAGGACTACACCCCGCCCGCGGGTATTCCGGCCATCGATCTCAAATCCGACTTCCTTTCCGCCGGTTCCCCGTTCGAGCGCGCGGTGAGCGGCACCGACATCGCCGACGTCATCTTTACCTCAGGCACGACCGGCCGCCCGAAGGGTGCGATGATGAATCATGACCAAACGCTGCGAATGTACGAGGAATGGGCGACGCTCGCGGATCTGCGCGAGGGCGACCGCTACTTGATGATCAACCCGTACTTCCACACCTTCGGCTTGAAAGCGGGGCTGATCGCGTCCTTCCTGCGCGGCGCGACGATGCTGCCGGTCGCGGTTTTCGACATCGACATGGTGGTGAATCTCATTGAACGAGAACGCATCACAATGCTGCCCGGCCCGCCGACGCTGTACCATTCGTTACTGACCGTTCGCGACAAGGCCAGGCTGTCGACGCTGCGCGCGGGCGTGACCGGCGCCGCCGACATCCCCGTCGAACTGATTCGACGCATACACGGCGAATTGCCCTTCCAGACATTGATGACCGGTTACGGGCTTACCGAGGCCGGCAACGTCACCCTGTCTCGGCCCGGCGATTCGTTCGAGGACGTGGCCACCACCGCGGGCCTGCCCTGCGAGGGGGTAGAGGTGCGCATCGCGGACGACCACGAGATCCTGGTGCGCGGGTACAACGTCATGCAGGGCTACCTCGACGATCCCGTCGCCACCGCCGAAGCCATCGATGCCGACGGTTGGCTGCACACCGGGGATCTCGGCAACTTCGATGACTCGGGCCGCCTCCGCGTGGTGGGCCGCAAGAAGGACATGTTCATCGTGGGCGGGTTCAACGCCTATCCCGCCGAGATCGAGGGGTTCCTCCTCGAGCATCCCGCGGTGGCGCAAGCCGCAGTGATCGGAGTTCCCGATGACCGCCTCGGCCAGGTGGGCAAGGCCTTCGTAGTGCCGAAAGGCAAGGTCTCCGAGGACGACCTGCTGGCCTGGTGCCGCGACCGAATGGCCGGATTCAAAGCGCCGAGATCCATCGAGTTTCTCGACGAGCTGCCGCTCAACGCCACCGGCAAAGTGATGAAGGACCAACTCCGTTGACTGACGGCGACATTCATTCGATGGTGTTCGCATCGGACTATCGCATCCCCGATCCGACGCGGGTATGGCCACTGCTCGAACGCAGGAAATCGGCGCTCGCCGATATCGGCGCCCACCACGTTCTGGTCTACACGTCGACCCACGATTACGGTCGCGTGCTGGTGATGATCGGAGTCCACAGCCGCGAGCCGATCGTGGAGCTGCTCCGGTCACGGGTCTTCTTCGAGTGGTTCGATGCCGTCGGCGTGGAGGACATCCCCGCGGTTTTCGCCGGCGAAATCGTTGACCGATTTGTCATGGAGCCGCCACCGACTCCGGGAGCGCCGGGTGTGGTGGTGGCCGGGATCGCGTCGGTCGACGATGTGTCCGCCCTGACGGCGGAGGTCCGCTCGGCGGTGGACAGATTCAGCGCGGCCGGCATCCGAAAGACCTGGGTATTCCAGGCTTTCGACGATGACCACGAGGTCTTGATCCTGCAGGAGTTCTCCGATGAGGACAGCGCCCGGCGGTGGATCGAACATCCCGACGCCGCGGCGCAGTGGATGTCGCGGGCCGGAGTGGGTCCCTACCCGCCGTTATTCGTTGGTCAGTTCTTCGACATGATGCGCATCGAACCGGAGTGAGCGGACCGCTCGATGTGGGTGTGCCTGTGTAACGGCGTTACCAGCCAGGCGGTGGCTGACGCGGTGATGGCCGGGGCGGCGACGACCAAGGATGTCGCCCGCGCGTGCGGCGCGGGCGCCGATTGCGGACGTTGCCGGCGCACCGTGCAGGCGATACTGCGATCGTCGACCCCGGATCGGGGAGCGAACTCCTGCTAGGGTTCCCGGCGGGGCGCATCGCCGGGAGGGGACATGGGCCCGACGAGTTGGCTGAGCAGGTGAGGAATCTCGAGCCTCGGCAAGACCACTTCGACGAACACCATGCGGTCCTGGTGCTCCGCGGCGGCGGTGAGCGCGTCGTCGAGTTCGCCGTAGGTCTGGGCCCGAAACACCAGATGATTGGTCACCCCCAGCGCGTTCGGAACCTCGGTCCAGCTCCAGCTGACGATGTCGTTGTACGGCGCCGTCTCTCCGTGGATCGCCCGCTCGACGGTGTAGCCGTCGTTGTTGACCACCACGATGACCGGGGACAACTTCTCGCGGGAGAAGGCGCCGAGCTCCTGGACGGTCAGCTGTGCGGCCCCGTCGCCGATCAGCAACACCGTCCTGCGGTCCGGATACGCCACCGCCGCTCCGACCGCCGCGGGGAGTGTGTAACCGATTGAGCCCCATAGTGGTTGGCCGATGAAGGTGACTCCGTGGGGCAACCTGTGATCCGCCATGCCGTAGAACGACGTCCCCTGGTCGGCGAGGACGACGTTTCCCGGTGTGAGGGCTACGCAGAGCCGGTCCCACAGCATCTGCTGGGTGAGCGGTTGATCGCGCGGTGGGGGCGGCGGCAGGGGTTCGGCGGGCGGCGACACCACGGGCGGCGAACTGATTCCCCGCCGGACCAGGATCGTGGCCAGCGCCTCCAACGCGGCGCCCATTTCCAGCGGGGCGAAGACCGCGCCGGCCACACTGCTTTGGTACTGGCCGACATCGATGGTCCGGGAGGGGTCGACCCGCTGGCTGAAGAAGCCGCTGACCATGTCGGTGAACACCACGCCCGCCGTCACCAGCACCGGCGCCTCCTCGATCGCCGTGCGCACCCATTCGGCGCTGGCCGCGCCGGCGTAGATCCCCAGGAAGTTGGGCGAGCTCTCGTCGAGCAGGCTCTTTCCCCACATCAGCGTGGCGTGCGGCACCACGTCCGCCGCCAGCAACGCCTCGAGCTCTTTGACGGCTTGCAGGCGATGGACCAGCAAGTCGGCGAGCACCGTCAGCTGGTGGTCACCGATGAGTTCGGTGGCGGCGTCGACGAACAGCGACAGCGCCCGGGGGCTGGTGCCGCCGGTGTAGCGGGGCAACGGGTCCGCGGGCGGCTCGGTGGGGAAGCGCGCCACGTCGGTGGACAGCAGTATGTAGCCGGGCCGCTTCTGCTCCCGCACCTCGCTCAGTACCCGGTCAATCTCTCGGCAGGCTGTAGCAGGCATGAGATTGGCTTGGGCGCAAGTGATTTCGCGGCTGATGCGGAGGAAGTGCTCGAAGTCGCCGTCGCCGAGGGAATGGTGCAGCGCCCGCCGGGTGCCCTGCGCGTCCTTCGACGGGCCGCCGACGATGTGCACGACGGGCACGTGCTCGGCATAGCTGCCCGCGATCGCGTTGGACGCGGAGAGCTCACCCACGCCGAATGTCGTTACAACGGCCGACATTCCGCGCAACCGTCCGTACCCGTCGGCCGCGTAGCCGGCGTTGAGCTCGTTGGCGCTGCCCACCCACCGGATCACGGGATGGGCGACGATATGGTCCAGGAAGGCCAGGTTGTAATCGCCGGGAACCCCGAAGATCTCGGAGACACCGAGTTCGGCGAGGCGGTCCAACAAATAGTCACCGACCGTGTAGCCGGGATCGACCGGGCCGGAGAGGGGATCAGTCACGAGCACGACGGTACGCTCGTCCAAACCGTTCCGGCCGACACGCCGCCGCGCTATCGTCCCACCCATGGCAGTCAAGGAATCCCGCGAAGTAGTCATCGAAGCAACCCCGAAGGAGATCCTCGACGTTGTCGCCGACGTCGAGGCAATGCCCGAGTGGTCGTCGATTCATCAGAGCGCCGAGGTGCTCGAGCGCGCCGCGGACGGTCGGCCGCAGCGCGCCAAGATGAAAGTCAAGACGACCGGCGTCACGGACGAAATCGTGCTGGCTTACACCTGGCGCGACGACGGCGTCACGTGGACGCAGCAGAGCGGGAAGGCGTCCCGTAACCAAGAAGGCGGTTACACGCTCACCCCGCAGGGCGACAAGACGCGGACGAAGTTCGATCTGGCGCTGGATCCGCTCGTGCCGCTGCCCGGCTTCGTGCTGAAGCGTGCGATCAAGGGGATCATGGAGCTGAACACGGACGGGTTGCGCAAGCGGGTGCTCGAGGTCAAGAAGGGTCAGTAGTCACGGTGACTGGCGGGGGGCCCCTCGCTGGGGTGAAGGTCATTGAACTCGGCGGCATCGGGCCGGGGCCGCACGCGGGGATGGTCCTGGCCGACTTGGGCGCCGATGTGGTGCGGGTGCGCCGACCCGGCGGGCTGACGATGCCGTCGGAGGACCGCGACTTGCTGCATCGCGGGAAGCGGATCGTCGACCTCGACGTCAAGACGCAGCCCGGGGCGTTGCTGGAGCTGGCCACCAAGGCGGACGTGCTGCTGGACTGTTTTCGGCCCGGCACCTGCGAGCGGCTCGGCATCGGTCCCGACGACTGCGCGGCGGTCAATCAGCGGCTGATCTTCGCCCGGATCACCGGCTGGGGACAGGACGGGCCGCTTGCCCAGACCGCGGGCCACGACATCAACTACCTGTCCCAGACCGGTGCGCTCTCGGCGCTGGGCTATCGGGATCGGCCGCCGATGCCGCCGCTGAACCTCGTCGCCGACTTCGGCGGCGGTTCCATGCTGGTGCTGCTGGGCATCGCGGTCGCCCTCTACGAGCGGCAACTTTCGGGAAAGGGTCAGGTCGTCGACGCCGCGATGGTGGACGGGGTCAGCCTGCTCTCGCAGATGATGTGGACCATGAAGTCGACCGGTGCGCTGCGCGACGAGCGCGAATCGTTCCTGCTCGACGGCGGCGCCCCCTTCTACCGTTGCTACGAGACCTCCGACGGCAAGTACATGGCCGTCGGCGCCATCGAGCCGCAATTCTTCGCGGCGTTGCTGGCCGGGCTCGGCCTGACGCCCGACGAGGTGCCCGCTCAGCTCGACATCGGCTCCTACCCAAGGATGTACGACGTTTTCGCCGAACGGTTCGCCAGCCGGACCCGTGACGAGTGGACGGAGGTTTTCGCCGGCACCGATGCGTGCGCCACGCCGGTATTGACGTGGAAAGAAGCCGCCGCGGCCGAGCATTTGAAGGCGCGGTCGACGTTGATCACGGCCCACGGCGTCGAGCAGGCCGCGCCCGCACCGCGTTTCTCCCGCACGCCGGCCGGGCCCGTCGGACCGCCGCCGGCGACCACGACACCGGTCGGCGAAATCGGCTGGTAGGTCAGGTATTGCGGCGAACCACGTCCGCGGACCGGGCGCCGTTGCTAGGTTGTCCTCAGTGGCTGTAAAAGCATCACGGGAATTTGTCGTCGACGCGCCGCCAGAGGTGGTCATGGAGGCGCTGACGGATGTCGGCCTCCTGTCGTCCTGGTCGCCGATGCACAAACAGATGGAAGTGATCGACCGTTATCCCGATGGTCGGCCGCACCACGTGAGGGCCACCATCCGGATCCTGGGGCTCGTCGACAAAGAGGTCCTCGAATATCACTGGGGTCCCGACTGGATGGTCTGGGATGCCAAAGGGACCTCCCAGCAGCATGGCCAGCATGTGGAGTACAACCTCAAACCCGAGGGTCTCGACAAGACGCGAGTGCGTTTCGACATCACCGTCGAGCCGGCGGGCCCCATTCCCGGTTTCGTCGTCAGGCGGGCAACCGAGAATGTTCTCGACGCCGCGGTGAAGGGGCTGACCGACCTGGTGGTCGGCGGACCCACTACGGGCAACGCGACGTAATTGCGTTTTGTCGGGTCAACACGCGACTGCGATTGCTAATTTTGTAGCAGTGGCCATACAAGCTTCGTCGGAAATCGTCATCGAGGCGCCCCGGAAGTAATCATGGAGGCGCTCGCAGACATGGACGCCGTGCCGTCGTGGTCCTCGGTGCACAAACGCGTCGAAGTTGTCGACAAGCATCCCGACGGGCGACCGCACCACGTGAAGGTCACCATCGCAGTGACCGGGATTCACGACACGGAGCTGCTCGAATACCACTGGGGGCCGGACTGGATGGTGTGGGATGCCCAGAAGACGGTCCAGCAGCACGGTCAGCACGGTGAGTACAGCCTGAGCCGGGAAGGTGACGACAAGACCAGGGTGCGATTCGCCATCACGGTCGAGCCGTCGGCGCCGCTGCCCGAGTTCTGGGTCAACCGGGCCCGCAAGAAGATCCTGCACGCTGCGCTCGAGGGGCTGCGACAGCGCGTCATGGGCGCCGGGGGGACCGGCCCGGTGAAGTAGCCGCGTCGCCTCGCAGCGCGGCCAGTCGCCTGACCGCCTCGTCGAGGGTGTCGTCGCGTTTGCAGAAAGTGAAGCGCACCAGGTGATTCCACATCTTTGCTTGCGGGGCTTGTTTCGGGGCAGGCCCGGCCGCCGGATCGCAGAACGCCGACATCGGAATGGCCGCCACGCCGACCCTTTCCGGTAGCGCCGCGCAGAACGCGGTGCTGTCGTCGTACCCGAGCGGGCGCGGGTCGGCGCACAGGAAGTAACTGCCGTCGCTGTCGTGCACCGCAAAGCCGATCTCGGTCAGCCCTGCGGCCAGCCGATCGCGTCTGGACTGCAACGAGCGGCGAAGTTCGGCCACCCAGGCGTCCTCGGTGTCCAGCGCAAGGGCCACCGCGGGCTGGAATGGCGCGCCGCCGACGTAGCTCAAATACTGTTTGGCCGCGCGCACCCCTGCGATGAGTTGTGCTGGGCCGCAAGCCCATCCGATTTTCCAACCGGTGCAGTTGAACATCTTGGCCGCGCTGGAGATCGTGATAGTGCGCTCGGCCATGCCGTCGAAGCCGGCCAGCGGCAAATGGCTCTTGCGTTTCGGGCCGTCAAATACCAAGTGCTCGTAGACCTCGTCGGTGATCACCAGAAGGTCGGCCGCCACCGCGATGTCCGCAATCGCCGCGAGCTCCGTCGCGCTCAGCACCGTGCCGGTCGGGTTGTGGGGTGAGTTGACGATCAGTGCGCGGGTCCGCGGTGTGACCGCCCGCCGCAACGCGTCGGCGTCCAGGGCGAAGCCCCGCCCGTCGGGGACCAGCGGCACGGCTACCCGGTGGGCGCAGGCCATCGCCACCACCGGCGAGTAGGAGTCATAGAAGGGTTCGATCAGGACGACTTCCGAGCCGGGTTCGACGAGGCCGATCACCGCCGCCGCGATCGCTTCCGTCGCCCCGACCGTCACCAGCACCTCGGTGTCCGGGTCGTACTCGACGCCGAAATGCCGCAGCCGGTGGGCGGCGATGGCGTGACGCAGCGGCGCGATGCCGATCCCCGGCGGGTATTGATTCGCCCCCTCGGCGATGGCGTCTTGCGCGGCCTTCAGCAGCGCCGGCGGGCCATCCTCGTCGGGAAAACCCTGGCCGAGGTTCACCGCGCCGATCCGCGCGGCCAGAGCCGACATCTCGGCGAACACGGTGGTCGTGTACGGCCGCAGTCGCGACACCGTCATGGGCCTTGAGCTTAAGGCGGGCATTACCACTCGGGGTCAGTCCGGGTCACTCCCGGTCACTCCGGCCACATTGGCCCTGGCGGGGAAGGGCATTCGCTTTTGTCCACCTCATAGCGACTCGTCGCTACGAGGTGGACAAAGGTGTGCGCGGCGGAGACCGATGTGCTGGCGAGAAGCCGGCTGGCGGTGCGTGGCGCGCGGCCCATCGGCTGCCGCAGGTTTGAGCAGCGCGAACCGCCCAACCAACAGGTTGGACGGGCGCCCTGTTAGGGTGGCTTGTACTGGACCTAGTCTTTAGGACGGACCGAATCCCATCTTCGAAGAGGAAGTTGACATGTCCGAAGAAGCCTTCATCTATGAGGCCATCCGCACTCCGCGCGGCAAGCAGAAGAACGGAGCCTTACACGAGGTCAAGCCGCTGAGCCTGGTCGTCGGCCTGATCGACGAACTGCGCAACCGATTTCCCGACCTCGACGAGAACCTGATCAGCGACGTGATCCTCGGCGTGGTTTCCCCGGTGGGTGATCAGGGCGGCGACATCGCCCGGGCCGCGGTTCTGGCCTCCGGGATGCCCGACACCACCGGCGGAGTGCAGCTCAACCGGTTCTGCGCGTCCGGTCTCGAGGCCGTGAACACCGCCGCGCAGAAGGTGCGCTCAGGTTGGGACGACCTGGTCCTGGCCGGGGGTGTCGAGTCGATGAGCCGGGTGCCGATGGGATCCGACGGAGGCGCGATGGCGCTTGACCCGGAGACCAACTACGACGTCGGCTTCGTGCCCCAGGGCATCGGCGCCGACCTGATCGCCACTATCGAGGGCTTCTCCCGCGACGACGTCGACGCCTACGCGTTGCGCAGCCAGGAGAGGGCCGCGGAGGCCTGGTCGGGCGGTTACTTCGCCAAGTCCGTGGTGCCCGTGCGAGACCAGAACGGATTGCTGATCCTCGACCACGACGAGCACATGCGGCCCGACACCACCATGGAGGGTCTCGCCAAGCTCAAGCCCGCCTTCGAGGGCCTGGCCGCGATGGGCGGCTTCGACGACGTAGCGCTGCAGAAGTACCACTGGGTCGAGAAGATCGACCACGTGCACACCGGCGGCAACAGTTCCGGCATCGTCGACGGCGCCGCGCTCGTGCTCATCGGCTCGGAGGCTGCCGGGAAGTCGCAGGGCCTGACCCCGCGGGCCCGCGTCGTCGCAACCGCCACCACCGGCGCCGAGCCGACGATCATGCTGACCGGACCGACCCCGGCGACCCGCAAGGTCCTCGACCGGGCGGGGCTGACGGTCGACGACATCGACCTGTTCGAGCTCAACGAGGCGTTCGCATCGGTCGTGCTGAAGTTCCAGAAGGACCTCAACATCCCCGACGAGAAACTCAACGTCAACGGCGGCGCCATCGCAATGGGGCACCCGCTTGGCGCCACCGGCGCGATGATCCTCGGGACCATGGTCGACGAGCTGGAGCGCCGCAACGCCCGCCGCGCCGTGGTCACGCTATGCATTGGCGGCGGCATGGGTGTCGCGACGATCATCGAGAGGGTTTAAGCACGTGGCCGACAACACAATCCAGTGGGACAAGGATGCCGACGGCATCGTCACGCTGACCCTGGACGACCCGTCCGGGTCGGCCAACGTGATGAACGAGGCCTACATCGAGTCCATGGGCAAGGCAGTGGATCGCCTTGTCGCCGAGAAGGATTCGATCACGGGCATGGTGATCACCAGCGCCAAGAAGACGTTCTTCGCGGGCGGTGACCTCACCGCGATGATCCAGGCCGGCCCCGAGGACGCCGGGCAGTCCTTCGACACCGTGGAGACGGTCAAGAAGCAGCTGCGCACCCTGGAGACGTTGGGCAAGCCGGTCGTCGCCGCCATCAACGGGGCCGCGCTGGGCGGCGGGCTGGAGATCGCGCTGGCCTGCCATCACCGCATCGCCGCCGACGTCAAGGGCAGCCAGCTGGGGCTCCCCGAAGTGACGCTGGGGCTGCTGCCCGGCGGCGGCGGGGTGACCCGCACCGTGCGGATGTTCGGCATCCAGAACGCGTTCGTCAACATCCTGTCGCAGGGCACACGGTTCAAGCCGGGCAAGGCCAAGGAGATCGGATTGGTCGACGAGGTGGTGCCGACGGTCGAGGAGCTGGTGCCCGCCGCCAAGGCGTGGATCAAGGCGAATCCGGATTCCCACGAACAGCCTTGGGACAAAAAGGGTTACAAGATGCCGGGCGGCACTCCGTCGTCACCCGGGCTGGCGGCCATCCTGCCGTCGTTCCCGTCGCTACTGCGCAAGCAGCTCAAGGGAGCGCCGATGCCGGCGCCGAAGGCCATCCTGGCCGCCGCAGTCGAGGGCGCTCAGGTCGACTTCGACACCGCCACCCGCATCGAGAGCCGTTACTTCGCGCAGCTGGTCACCGGTCAGGTGGCCAAGAACATGATCCAGGCGTTCTTCTTCGACCTGCAGCACATCAACTCCGGCGGGTCCCGGCCCGAGGGGATCGGCAAGACCCCGATCAACAAGATCGGTGTGCTGGGCGCGGGCATGATGGGCGCCGGCATCGCTTATGTGTCGGCCAAGGCGGGCTTTGAGGTGGTCCTCAAAGATGTGAGCGTCGAAGCCGCCGCCAAAGGCAAGGGCTACTCCGAGAAGCTGGAAGCCAAGGCGCTGGAGCGGGGTCGCACCACCCCGGAAAAATCCAGTCAAATCCTGGACCGGATCAAGCCTACCGCCGACGCCGCCGACTTCGCGGGCGTCGACTTCGTGATCGAGGCGGTGTTCGAGAGCCAGGACCTCAAACACAAGGTGTTCCAGGAGATCGAGGACGTCGTCGAGCCCAACGCGGTGCTCGGCTCCAACACGTCGACGCTGCCAATCACCGGCCTGGCGACCGGTGTCAAGCGGCAGGAGGACTTCATCGGGATCCACTTCTTCTCGCCGGTCGACAAGATGCCATTGGTGGAAATCATCAAGGGCGAGAAGACATCTGACGAGACCCTGGCCCGCGTGTTCGACTACACCCTGGCCATCGGCAAGACACCGATCGTGGTCAACGACAGCCGCGGGTTCTTCACTTCCCGCGTCATCGGCACGTTCGTCAACGAGGCGCTGGCGATGCTCGGCGAGGGCGTCGAACCGGCGAGTGTCGAGCAGGCCGGTTCGCAGGCCGGATATCCGGCACCACCGCTGCAGCTGTCCGACGAGCTCAACCTGGAGCTGATGCACAAGATCGCCGTCGCCACCCGCAACGGTGTCGAGGACGCCGGCGGCACCTACGAGCCGCACCCCGCCGAGGCCGTCGTCGAGAAGATGATCGAGCTCGGCCGGTCCGGCCGGCTAAAGGGCGCCGGCTTCTACGAGTACGCCGACGGCAAGCGGACGCGCCTGTGGCCGGGCCTACGGGAGACGTTCAAGTCCGGCAGTTCGCAGCCGCCGCTGCAGGACATGATCGACCGGATGCTGTTCGCCGAGGCGCTGGAAACGCAGAAGTGCCTCGACGAGGGCGTCCTGACGTCGACGGCCGACGCCAACATCGGGTCGATCATGGGCATCGGCTTCCCGCCGTGGACCGGTGGTAGCGCGCAGTTCATCGTCGGCTACTCCGGTCCGGCCGGTACCGGTAAGGAAGCCTTCGTGGCCCGGGCCCGCGAGCTGGCCGCCAAGTACGGCGACCGCTTCCTGCCGCCGAAATCGCTCACGTAAGTTCCGCCGAGCAGACGCTTTCGCGTCTGCTCGCGCTGAACGGTTACGCCCTTCTCCTGCGCATTCGCGGGATTCTCAGTTCCTCTCCGGTCGGTGCTGTCTGGCACCGACCGGAGAGGAGGGTGTGCACGTGCCGAATGGCCACGAGGTCGTCGGCGAGAGTGAGCCGACGCCGGCTCGCAAGCCCGGCGTGCTGGACAGAATCGGGCAGAGTCCGATCGCGGGCTTTGCCCCGTGGATCATCTACGGGGTGGTCGCAAGCGGTAAGAGCACCTGGCTCTACGGTGCACTCGCCGCCGCGGTGGCCGCGATCATCCTGGCGGGTCCGTCGATGCTTCGCGGCAGCCACAAGGTGCTCGACCTGGTGACAATCACGTTTTTTGTCGGACTCACCATCGCCAGCTTTGTGACGGGTGCCAAGAATGACGACTGGATGGACACCTGGTCGGCCACCCTCGCGAGCGGGATCCTCGCGGCCGTGGCGCTGGGCTCGTTGGCTTTCGTGCCGTTTACCGAGCAATACGCTCGCGAATCCACCCCGCGCGAGGTGTGGGATCACCCCGCATTCAAACGCACCAACCGGGTACTGACATTGGTGTGGGGTTTGACGTTCGCGGCCAACTCGGTGTTGGCGTTCATCTCGGTTAAGGTGCCTGGCACCGGCGACTGGACCGCATGGGTCATCCCCACCGCCTTACTCGTCACCGCTTTCAAGATCACCGCGAGCTACCCCGAACGGGTACGGGCCCGCGCAGAGCAGTCGAACACCGGCGGCTAAGACGCGGGCATCAGCGCGCGACGGCGGCGGCGATCGGGCGGCGATCGTTCCTCTCGTGGCATCACACCTCGGCTTCGGTGTAGTCCGGGACACGCATCGAGTCATACAGCCGCACCCCTCTGGTGTTCAGCTTCGCCAGCCCCCTCGACAGTGACCCGGGCATCATCGAAACTAGCTGCGCGCCACGGGTTAACGCCCAAACGCCGGCGCGGGAGCCGGGGATGATGCTCTTGGCGGCACCGCGCGCAAATGACCGGCTCAGGTGCACCGGCTCGCGCATCGCCAGCTCGTAGGCGGCGAACGCCCGCAGGTGATCGCCCCCCGAACGGGCCAGCTCTCCGGCCAGCACGTAGGCGCCGAGGACGGCAAGGCTGGTGCTGCCGCCCACCGCGGGGCCGGGGCAGTATCCGGCGTCGCCGACCAGGGTGACCCGCCGGCGCGACCATCGGTCCATTCGCAGCTGAGTTACCGCATCAAAGTAGAACGCCGGCGTCCGGTCGATTTCGTCAAGCCAGCCGTCCACCTGGGGATGCATGCCGGCGAACGCGGCGCGCAGTAACTCCTGCTGCCGCAACGAGTCTCGATGGTCGTAGTCGAGTTCCTCCTGCCGGCGGAACAGGAACACCGCCCGCGCGTCGTCCAGATGCTCTGCGGTGTAGATGGCCGCCAGGCGGCCGACACCGACATGACCGACCATCTCGCCGGGGTTGGCCAGCGTCTTGGGCGCCGACACCACCGCGAGATATCCGCCGATGAAGCGGGTGAGCGCTGCTTCCTCGCCGAAGACGAGGCGCCGAACGTTGGAGTGCAGCCCGTCCGCGCCGACGACGACATCGAAACTGCGGGCAGCGGCGCGCTCGAATGTCACCTCGCCCTCGTGGTCGATCGCCGTGACCGAGTCGCCGAACAGGTACTCGACGTCATCGCGGGCGGCGTCATAGTAGATCTCGCTGAGGTCGTCGCGCATGATCTCCACGTGCCGGTCCGACGCGAGGCCGGTGAGCTTGGTGAGATCGACCTCGGTGGGTCGCGACCGGCCCTCCCGATACATGGTCAGACGGTCCGTCCCCGTGGCGAGCGCCTCGACGCGCGGCAGGACGCCCATCTGCTCCGAGATTTCCATCGCCGGACGGAACAGGTCGACGGCGTGGCCGCCGGTTTTGCGCAGCGTCGGTGCCCGCTCGACGACGGTGACGTCGTACCCGTACCGGCTCAGCCAGTACGCCAGCACCGGCCCGGCGATGCTGGCGCCGGAGATCAAAACACGCATGACGACCTCCGCGGGGCTTACTGGACGTTCGGTAAGCCTAAACGCGGAGGGGCAGTTTATTACGTGCCTGCGCCGTTCGCAGTGCTCTGGTCCTGGGCGTGCTGGGTGAAGATGTCGCCATCGCTTGGGTTGTTGACGTCGTCGTCGTTGACGGCGATGACGCGGGACGGCTGCGCCGAACCCGATGCGATAGCGGCTGACGCCTCATCGGGTCGCCCGGCGCTGAATAGGGCGAGAGTCGCGACGGTCGCGGCCCCGGCGAATATCACTTGCACGAGACGGATCCACCGATGCCGAACGTTGGCCGAATTGCTCTGCTGCCCGTTGTCGGTCATGCAATATGTGTACGGCCCGGTTGTCGGCGCCCGCTGAGTACCGGTTATCGATCTGCTGTGATGCCATGGCCGCATGGGCGGCTAAAGTCCCTTGCTATGCGCTTTGGACTGTTCATTCCGCAAGGCTGGCGAATGGATCTCGTGGGCATCGAACCCCAGAAGCACTGGGCGGTGATGCGCGACCTGGCCACCTACGCGGACAACAGCGCCTGGGACTCGCTGTGGGTGTACGACCACTTCCACACGGTCCCGCTACCGTCCGGTGAAGCCACTCACGAGGCGTGGTCGCTGATGTCGGCCTACGCCGCCACGACGTCGCGGATCAAGCTCGGCCAGATGTGCACGGCGATGAGCTACCGCAATCCTGTCTACTTGGCCAAGGTCGCGGCGACTGCCGACATCATCTCCGGTGGCCGGATCCAAATGGGGATCGGCGGTGGCTGGTACGAACATGAATGGCGCGCTTACGGTTACGGGTTTCCGTCGGCGGGCGTGCGGTTGGCCCGACTGGATGAAGGCGTGCAGATCATGCGCGACGCCTGGCGCGACGGAAAAGTAAGTTTCAATGGGCAGCACTACCAGGCCGACGGCGCGATTGTCGCCCCGAAGCCCTTGCAGGACAACGGCATACCGCTGTGGATCGCCGGCGGTGGGGAGAAGGTGACGCTGCGCATCGCCGCGAAATACGCGCAGTACACCAACTTCAGCCCGGAGCCCGAGGCGTTCGCCCGCAAGTCGGAGGTGCTGGCGCAGCATTGCCGCAAGGAGGGAACCGACTTCGACGCGATCGTGCGCTCGGCGAACTTCACCGCTCTTGTCGGCGCGTCGGACACCGACGTCAAAGATCGGATGCAGCGGGTGCGTGAGCGCTTGGTCGGCTATGTGCCCGAGAACCTAGCGGATTCGATGAGCGCGGGCCTGCCGGACTCGGCAACCGGCACGCCGGAGCGGGTGATCGAGCGGATGGCGAAGATCCGCGACCTCGGGTGCGAGTACGCGATCTGCTATTTCCCCGAGGCCGCCTACGACCCTTCCGGCATCGAGTTGTTCGAACGGGAAGTGATTCCCGCGTTGAGCTAGATGTCGCTCGTGACGTACCGCTTCTTGACCGGGGGTTCGGCCAGCAGTGGCGGAAGCTCCGTCAGTTTTCCTTCGCCGGCACGAAAGGCGCGGTAGGCGTCGTCGTGCTCGACCGTCTCCCACAGTTCGTAGATGAGCCAGTGGGTTTCGTCGTCCTGCTCGACGAGCACGTCGGTACGGAGGTTCCCGTGGAAGGCCCGGGTATCTTGCAGCGCCCTGCCCATAACCTCGCGTGCGGCAGGCACAGCATCGGGCTTGAGTTTCAGTTCGAGTATCACCGTGACGGGCATGGTCATCAAGATAGCGGCTTGACTCACGGAAACTGCCCGCGAAACACCCTCGGTGCCTCACGTAAGAATGCCCGCGAAACGGTGACCGTCGTGAGGCATGGAGAGTGGGTTATCGATGACGTCTCGGGCCGAGATCACCACCAGGTACGCCAAGGCGTATGTGAAGGCCGCGAAGAAGGACAAGGGAAAGGTCCTAGACCAGGTGGTGGAGGTGACTGGGTGGTCGCGTGACAATGCCCGGCGCAGGCTTACCGCGGCGGCGATGCGGCCGCCGGGATCGGGTCGCAGCAGCGCGAAGCGGCCACGCAAGCCGAGGGCGCCGAAGTATTCCTACGACGCGCTCAAGGTGCTGCAGCGGGTCTGGGCCGCCTCGGGTGGGCAGTGCGGGAAGTATCTGGCTGCTTCGATGCGGCTGCAGCTCGACGGCCTGCAACGCCACGATGAGCTGGCCTTTGGTCGTGACCGCTACAGTCCGGCCGTGCGTGAGGAGCTGCTGGAGATGAGCGCGGCGACGATTGACCGGTATCTGGCGCCGGCGAGGGCCAAGGACCAGATCAGTGGTGTATCGACGACGAAACCTTCACCACTGCTGCGGAATTCGGTCAAGGTCCGTAAGGCAGGCGATGAGGTAGAAGACGAACCCGGTTTCTTCGAGGGCGATACGGTCGCGCATTGCGGCCCAACACTGAAGGGCGAGTTCGCCCGCACCCTCAACCTCACCGATGTCCATATCGGCTGGGTATTTACCCGCACCGTGCGCAACAACGCTAACGCCCACATCCTGGGTGCACTGAAAGCAGGGGTGCACGAAATACCTTATGAGGTAACCGGTTTGGACTTCGACAACGGCACGGAGTTTTTGAACAAGGCTGTCATCAAGTGGGCGGCGGAGATGGAGATCTTCTTCACGCGATCGCGGCCGTACAAGAAGAACGATCAGGCCACCATCGAGTCCAAGAACAACCATCTGGTGCGCAAGTACGCGTTCTACTACCGCTACGACACCCCTGAAGAACGAGCCGTGCTCAACCGGCTCTGGCCACTGGTCAACGACCGGCTCAACTACCTGACCCCGACCATCAAACCCACCGGGTACACCAGTAGCGG
The DNA here is from genome assembly GCA_963788075.1 of uncultured Actinomycetota bacterium. Lineage (GTDB taxonomy): Bacteria > Actinomycetota > Actinomycetes > Mycobacteriales > Mycobacteriaceae > Mycobacterium. Next base: position 778,227 of record CAWBFI010000001.1, read on the forward strand.
TGACGGCCGGCGCCGACGCCTCTACGACACACCGCAGACCCCATTTGACCGGCTCCTGGCCGCCGGCGTCCTTTCACCAGCACAGCAGGCAGAACTGACCGCCTACCGCGACAGCCTCAACCCCGCCAAAATCGGCCGCGAGATCGCCGATCTGCAGAACCGGCTTCTCCTGCTGGCCAAGGAGAAGACCGAGCAGCTCTACCCGGCCAGCATCCCCACCGCCCTACCCGACATCCGCAAAGGTATCCGGACCAAGGCCAGCTGATCCGCCCGTTTCGCGGGCATTCTTACGTGAGCGCCAAGTTCCGTTCCCGGGACGCCTCGCAGGCGTGAAAATGGGGTCGAGTCGCCCGCCGACGCCGACGTTTCCTTGGGGCCACTAGCCCGCACGTGAGCCTGGGCGCCGGGGCCCGACCTGGAAGGGTCACGCACTGTTGTTCGAGCACGCCGGTCAGACTTTCGGTTCCCTTGACCGAGGCCCCCGGGCAACCCGTTCGATGATGAGCACGGATCGACTGGAGGGCAATCGAAGTGAAACAGAAGCACAGCCCGGCGCCGCAGGAGATTCCCGACGCCGAGCATGAGTTGGTCATCGAGCATGTGTGCGCCATCGATGTGGCCAAGGCGTTCGGCAAGGTCTGTGTGCGCACCCCGCGGGAGCGTCGGCGGGTTAGCAAGGTGTGGGGCGTCGAGGCCACCAGCGGAGCGGTCACCGAGCGGCCGCCCAGCTCATCAACCTCGGCATCGAGAAGGTCACCATCGAGTCGACATCGGATTATTGGCGGATCTGGTACTACCTGTTGGAGGCGGCCGGGCTCGACGTGCAGCTGGTCAACGCCCGCGATGTCAAGAACGTACCGGGACGACCCAAAACCGACAAGCTCGACGCTGTCTGGCTGGCCAAGCTCACCGAAAAGGGGTTGCTGCGGCCAAGTTTCGTGCCGCCGCAACCAATCCGGCAGTTACGCGATTACACCCGACTTCGCGTCGACTTGACGCGGGACCGGTCCCGATACTGGCAGCGGCTGGAGAAACTGCTCGAAGACGCCCTGATCAAGCTGTCGTCGGTGGCATCCACTCTCGACACGCTCTCGGCGCGCGACATGATCGAGGCATTGATCTCCGGCGAACGCGACCCGCGCCGACTCGCCGACTTGGCCCGGGCCCGGATGAAGACCAAGCGAACGGAGCTGATCAAAGCGCTCGACGGACGCTTCGACGAACACCACGCCGAACTGGCGCGGATGCTGCTCGATCAGATCGGCACCCTCACTGCGCAGATCCGCACGCTGACCACCCGGATCGACGACCTGCTCGCGGCCGCCGAACCTGCCGAAAACGACGGTCCCGGCAACCCCAGTGTCTACGCCAAGCCTGCCGATAGCGGGTTGTCGGCCGTCGAACGCCTCAAGGAAATCCCCGGCATCGGCAGATCCGGGGCACAGATCATCCTGGCTGAAATCGGCCTCGACATGACCCAATTCCCCACACCCGCGCACTTGGTGTCCTGGGCGAAGCTGTGCCCGCGAACCGTACAGTCCGACCCGTGACGCGCGGCGGCAAGACCGGCAAGGGCAATCCCTACCTCAAGGGCGCACTCGGTGAGGCCGCCGCGGCCGCCGCCAAGACCGACACCTTCCTCGGCGAAAGGTATCGGCGCATCGTCAAACGCCGCGGCAAGCTCAAAGCCCTGGTTGCGGTCGCCCGCTCCATCCTCGTCATCATTTGGCAACTCCTTTCCGACCCCGCCGCCCGATTCTTCGACCTCGGGTCCGACTACCACGCCAGTCGCATCAGCATCGAACGACGGCTGCGCAACCACATCGCCCAACTCTCCGCGATCGGCTTCCGCGTCACCGTCGAACCCGCCGCCTGAACACCACACAACACAGCAACGAAACCCGGCTCCGCAAGCTCCGCCGGGTCGCCTTCGGGCTGCCCGCTCACCTTGGGGATTTTCCGGTCAGCAACCTGGGCCGCTGCGCTCGGCCGCCGTGGAGGCGGAAATGGGGTCGCGGTCGTCCGGGACACCGGATTTCCTGTGATGCCCTGAGCTCGTCGGTCAGCATGGTGTTGGGAGCCACCGACAGGAACTGTCGATTGTTGCGGTGAGCACGCGGACCAGATTCTTTAGGCCCTGTGGTTCCTCCGGACGGTCGTACCTGGTTGGAAGTTGTTGTTTCCGGAAGGAATTCGATGGAACTGCTGCATGAGCGCTGCGCTGCGCTGGATATCGGCAAGAAGGATCTCAAGGCGTGTGTACGCACACCTGGCCCAAAGGGCAAGCGGTCACGAAGCCAGGAGATTCGCACCTATGCCACCACCACCAACGCGTTGCTGGAGCTACGGGACTGGCTGATGGCCGAGCGGGTGTCTTTGGTGGTGCTGGAGGCGACTGGCGATTATTGGCGTGGTGCGTTCTACCTGCCGGAGGACGACCTGAAGGTGATGTCGGTCAACGCCGCGCATGCCAAAGGGTTGCCTGGGCGCAAAACCGATGTTTGTGATGCTGCTTGGTTGTGTCAGTTGGGTGAGTGTGGGCTGTTGCGGGCTTCGTTCGTGCCGCCCGAGCCGATCCGGCAGCTGCGGGATTTGACCCGCTACCGCACCACGCTGACCGCTGAGCGCAGCCGGGAGGCCCAACGGTTAGAGAAGGAAGTCGAAGATGCCGGGATCAAGCTCTCGTCGGTGGCCACTGACATTCTGGGCGTCTCCGGGCGGGCGATGTTAGCCGCGCTGATCGACGGCGAACGAGACCCGCGGGCGCTGGCCGAGCTCGCCAAGGCTCGGATG
>CAWBFI010000002.1:0-219182 GCA_963788075.1 uncultured Actinomycetota bacterium
TCGGCACGTTGTCGGCCGCAGCCTGGATAAGCACCAAAGCCGACGTCCCGTCCAGAGTCCTCGACGAGCTGCGGTTCCGGACGGCGACGGCACCCGGGGTTCGTGTCGCGATCGGCGAACCCGCCCGCGGCATCGCGGGATTTCGCGCCAGCCATCTCGAGGCGCTCCACGCGCAGCGGATCGCCCAGCTGGTCGGCCGCGGCGAAGGCAGCATCACCCGCTACCGCGACATCTCGCTGCGCGCACTCGCCACCGCGAACATCGACCAGGCCCGCGCCTTCGTCGCCCGCGAGCTGGGCGCACTGGCGGCTGCCGATGACACCACCCGGCGACTCGCCGCCACCGTGCGCACCTACCTCGATGAGAACGGAAGCCGCGCCAGAACCGCCAAACGACTCAACATCCACGAGAACACCGTCTCCTACCGGCTGCGGCAAGCCGAGGGGATCCTTGGGTAGATCGGTGGACAAGCGCACCCTCGAACTGCGCGTCGCACTCACCCTGGCCGACCTCGTCGACGAGACGCTTGAAACATGACATTCGGATTCCACGTCGAGCGTGCGACATCTGCTCCCGCCTGCAGGTGTGTATGACCTTCTCGCCGACGCGGCGGCCTGGCACGAATGGGTGCCGTTCATCGGTTATTCGCAACTGATCAGGCGGGGAACGCCTGACCCCTTTGGCGCGGGGGCCATCCGTCGAGTGGGTGTGTTCAAAGGGGCGAGCGTTGACGAGGAGATCGTCGAGGCCCAGCCAGCCCGCTACCAGCGCTACCGGGGCGTACACGGGCTTTCCGGTATCGCAGTACTGCGGGGAGATCCGCCTCAACGAGGTCAAGGCCGGTACGGAGTTGGTCTGGTCGGTTACCTTCGAGCAACGCGTTCCCGGCACGGGTCGGCCCCTGGGCCCGGTCATCCGCGCGGTGATCACCGCGATGGTCGACCGCACGATCAAAGTGGCTGAACAATCAGCGTGAGGCCAGTGCCTCCAGGGTTTGGGCAGCAAGATGTATTTGGGCGTCCAGCCGAGTAGCGACTTGGCTTTGCCGGTATCCATCAGCACTGACGTTCGTGCCACGTGGAAGATGCCGGCCTCGGCGGGAAGGAACGGTAGTCGGGCTACCACCGCCGACCCGATGGTGGCGGTAGCGGCGGGCACCCGTACGGGGCGTCCGCCCAGGGCCGCGGCGATTTTCGACAGCGATGTCTCGCCGTCCCCGGCAATGTTGTAGGCCCCCGGCGGAGCTGAAGTCGTCGCCGCCAATGCGATGGCAGCGGCGACGTCGTCATGGTGGACGAGCTGAAGCGGGACACCGGGGTCGGGGAAGGGCAGCTTCAGAAGCGGTATCGCGCGCGTGATCGACCGAAATGCGGACGGAAACCGATTCCACGGCATCGCGTCGGCCAGCGCGGTCTCCTTCGGTCCGGCGACGATGCACGGACGAAGCACGAACACTTCCAGCCAAGAGCCATCGGTGATCTCGGCGAGCGCGGCTTCGCAGGCCGCCTTCTGCGCGGCATAGTCGTGCTCGGGCGATCCGCGGGGCGGAACATCTTCGGTGAGCGGATCCGGGTTGTCGGAGTGGTAGCCGTAAGCCGCGGCCGAAGACGTGTAGACCAGCCGCGTCACCCGCTCGGCAGCGACGGCGGCCTCGAAGACAATGCGTGTCCCCGCGAGGTTGACCCGCTCACTTTCCGCGCGCGAACCCAGCACGATGAATGCGAGATGGATGACGACATCGGCATCGGCGACCAACGCGTCAACGGCATCGCGGTCCATGATGTCGCCCTGGTGATAAGTCGTCTTTGTCCATCCATGCAAGGCCGGATCGAATGGCCGTCGGGCCATCCCGACGATCCGGTCCACGGCGGGGTCTCGTTCCAAGGCAGTCACTGCAGAGATTCCGATTCCGCCAGTTGGTCCCGTGACAGCAACGGTGAGTCCCCATTGGCCTGTCCTCTCTTCCGGATCGGACGGACCGACCCATGTTGGCATTGCGTACTTTTGGGTGCATTCAGGTTTGCGACCTCGCCCCGACGATGTCTCGGAACAGGACCTGGCGAAGTGCGAGTTCGCGTGGGTCGTTGTACAAGTGGAAGCCGGCTCTGTTCATCGCGTACGCGACCCGATCCCGGTATCGGGGTCGGCGAACCCGAACGAGCCACCAGCTCCTGGGGTTCCGAACGCTTTGTCGGACGAACCGAACCTGAACTTGGGGAAGGGTTTCATGTAGCCGAGTGAGAATGTCGTCTCGACTCGGAGGACCTTGTCGCGCAACCCCTTAGTAGGTGGAATCGCAGGCTTGGCCAGCGTATCAAGGGTGCTCGCCGTCAGACCGAGATCAAAACCACCTGTCGCGACACAACCGTAGGCTTTGGCCACCGACCGTGCGGTACCGATGCCGTTGGCGGCTGGTATCTCGACCGCACGAACCTCTTCCCGGTTGTAGGCGTGGATATCACCAATGCCCTTGGGATTGCCGAGTGTTCGAGCTGTCAGACCTCGCGGATTCAATACAGCGGCCACAAAACGCGGCGGCATCGTCGTCAGGTGCAGCAGCAGCTCGCGTTTCGAAAATCCGTGCAAGTGGGCCACGCGGTCGCGGTCCACCGAGGCCGGCAATCCGATGTAGAACTCCAGCCCAAGTGGTTTGGCAACCTCGTCCGCGAAGAACTGGCCCAGTGATCGCCCCAAGGGGTCCGCACGGCCGATGAGTTCGGACTCATACCAGCCGAGCGTGACGGCGTGGTAGCCGTGTCTGGTCCCAGGGGTCCAAGCGGGGGCCTGCGCCGCGAGCACCGCCGACATCTTCCCCGGGTCCGCCAGGTCGCGCAGCGTCAGAGCCGCGTCGATGGCGGGCAGCCCGGCTTGGTGGGAAAGCAGCTGCCGGACGGTGATCGATCCTTTGGACGCTTGCGCAAACTCCGGCCAGTAATCGGCCACCTTGGCGTCATACGAAATGAGTCCCCGAGCGGCGGCGGCTGCGATCGCAAGCGCGGAAACACCTTTCGTGGTCGAAAACATGTTGACGAGGGTGTCTTGCTGCCATGGATCTTTGGTGATCCCATTGCGGAAGCCACCCCACAGATCGACAACCTTGACGCCATTGCGGTAAACGGCGACAGCCGCCCCGACTTCGTGACCGCTGAGCATGTTTCGGCGAAAAACATCAGCGACTTTGCCGTACCCCTCGTCGACGTCCCCGTCAATGAGACCGGGCGGCACTTTGACCCTGAGAACCATCTGCAACTCGCGGTCACGCCGTGAACGGGTTGTGGGCCGGGAGTGGCTTGATCAGCGGGTCGAGCAGCTTGCCGGCCTGCTCCACGCTCAGGACATCGGCGGGGTCGAGCGGGATGATCTCGCGGACCGTTTCGTCGTACTCCCAGACGTCCTCGCCGACCAGGCGGCCCTCGTCGTCGTAGGGCCAGATCATGTGCTCGGCAGATTTAATGAGGTACATGGCGTCGGGGTCGACGGGCACGCCGTCTTCTGCGAGGACGTGACCAGGGGTCTGCTGGTACATCGTCGATGTCGAGACGACCATGTTGTCGCTGACCGCGAGCTTCTCGTCGTCGACGTAGAAGACATTTTGTCCGGTGCGGGTCCACTCCCTGTACACCGTCTGGACGGCCTCGGCTCCGTCGAGCGTGAGGACCTTGCCGTACATGTTGAAGTGATAGACCGGCTTGTCGACGGTCATGTCGGGAGCGAAGATCTCCTCCCAGCGGCCGGCCATCTCCAGGTAGCGGTGCCGGTTGTAGGCGTGCAGCAGGTAGCGCTGGCGGGGGTTGTCCGTCGTCTCGATCAATCGCTCGACTGCGATGTTGGTCTTCGTGATGTCGAAGCGGCTCATTTTTTCGGTTTCCTTCCTTGGTGGGTTCAGGCTGGCACGAATTGGTCGCGCAGCTGGGTCTTCTTGAACTTGCCGGTGGCCGTGCAAGGGATGGTCGCCACGAACTCGAAGCGATCGGGCAGTTGCCATTTGGCGAAGTCGCGCGCGAGGTGCTCACGCAACTCCGCCGGCGAAGTCTGCGCGCCGGCGCGAAGTGATACGACCGCCAGTGGGCGCTCACCCCAACGGTCGTCGGGCACGGCGATCACCGCGGCCTGGGCGACGGCGGGATGCGCCATCAGGTGGTTCTCCAGGTCGACCGAGGAGATCCACTCGCCGCCCGACTTCACCAGGTCCTTGGACCGGTCGCAGATTTTGATGCAACCGTGCGCGTCGATGCGGACCACGTCGCCGGTCTTGAACCAGCCGTCGGCAGTAAAGCTTTCGGCGCCCCGTCCGCGGTGGTAGCCGGCCGTGACCCACGGCCCGCGGACTTCGAGCTCGCCCAGGGCGGCGTCGTCCCAGTTGATGAACTGCCCCTCGTCGTCGCGGGCGCGAATTTCGAACAGCGGGCTGGCGATACCCTGCCGCGCGCGGTATTGGTGCTGCTGGTCGGCGGTGCCCTCGTCGAGGCTCGCGGGCAGCCGGCACACCGAGCCCAGCGGCGCAGTCTCAGTCATCCCCCAGGCCTGGATGACGCTCAGACCGTGACGGTCGGACCCCTCGAGCATCGACCGCGGCACCGCGGCGCCACCGACGACCAACCGGTCCAGGACCGACAGGTCCCACCGGCCTGGTTCGGCGTCGAGCGCTGCCAGCATCCCCATCCACACGGTGGGAACACCCGCGGTCATCGTCACGCGTTCTTCGGCGAGCAGGTCGAGCACACTGTCGGGGTCGAGATGCGGCCCCGGGAGGACCAGCCGCGCTCCGGACATGGCTGCAGCGTAGGGCAACCCCCACGCGTTCGCGTGGAACATCGGGACGACCGGAAGGATTGTGTCCCTTGCCGATACGGCGAGCTGGTCGGGCAGCGCCGCAACAAGGGAGTGAAGTACCAGCGCCCGGTGCGAGTACACGACGCCTTTGGGCCGGCCGGTCGTGCCCGAGGTGTGGCACATCGCCGCCGCGCGACGTTCGTCGAGTGCCGGCCATTGCACCGGCGCACCGCCGGCGATCAGTGACTCATAGTCGAGCGTCCCGGCCGGAGGGACGGCCGTGTGGGAGACAACGATGACATGAGCGAAATCGCTTGCAGCGCGGAATGTTTCGAAGACTCCCAGCAGCGACTCGTCGACGACGATCACCTTGTCCTGTGCATCGTCGACGATGTAGGCGAGTTCGTCGGGGAACAGGCGGGGGTTCAGGGTGTGGATGACAGCACCCATCGCGGGCACGGCGAAATATAGTTCCAGGTGCTCGCTTTGGTTCCACAACAGCGTGGCAACCGGGTCTCCGTCACGCACGCCGAGCGCGCTCAGCGCGCCGGCGAGACGCCGGGCGCGATCGGCGCAGGCGCCGAGCGTGGTGCGAGAAATCGCCCCTGAGGGCCGTCGCGAGACCACCTCGCGGTCGGCGTGGAACCGGTCGGCCCGCTCGACGATGCTCGTCAGCGTCAGCGGGTAGTCGTCCATGCTGGTGCCGCCGAGCATCTGCCCGTTCATAAGGTTGCCTTCCGACGCGCCGAGGTCTTCCGACCGATCGGGGTCGGTTGTGATTCGTGGACCTTCGCGAGGTCCCGAAGCTCGTCCAGGCCGACCCGCATGCCCTCGAGGATGGGCCACGGGTCGTCGAGCTGTTCGCGATCTACCACGATCCCGAACTCCAACGAGTCCAGGTAGCTCATCACGGTGATGTTCAGGCCGATCCCGTCGAGAACTCCGGAGACCGGGAATTGGGCTCGTTGTCGTGCTCCGCCGAGATACATCGGCACTGAGGGACCCGGAACGTTGGAAATCGCGACGTTGGCGGGCTGGTTGATGCCGCGCACGCCGATCAGTCGGGATGTCGCCCGAGCTGCCTGGGCGAACAGGGCCGGCGGGATGAAATGGTTGGCGTCCAGCAGCAACGATGCCGGCAGCGCGCTGTGATGCTCCTTGGCGGCTTTCATCGTCTCGTTGATCCGGCGCAGCCGCTGCACGGGGTCGGCGTCGTCGGTGGGCAGCTCGGCGATCATCACCGAGACCCGGTTGCCGAACGTGCCCATCTGCTCCGGGGTGCGGACCGATATCGGGATGAAGCCCGCCAGCGGTTGGGCCGGCAGCTCTCCGCGCTCATCCAGCCACGAACGCAACGCGGACGTGCACAGGGCCAGGACAACGTCGTTGACCGTGCAGCCGAAGGTGTTCTTGATCGTCTTGACGTCAGCCAGCGATAGCGATCCGAACGCGACCCGGCGGTGCGCAGATATGCGTGTTTGGAATCGAGTGTGGGGTGCGATCAGGTCGTTGCCCTGCAGTGCGGATTTGTCTCCACCGACCGGAATCAGCCGCTTGATCGTTCGGCCGCTGCGTGCGATCGTCTTCACGCCGGGCAGGTGGCGAAGCGTCGCGACGTCGTCGAGGTGAGGCACGGTGGTGGGAGCCGCACGCAGCACCCGCAGTTGCTGGCGCAACATCCCGACCAGGCCACGGCCCAGCATCTGTACCTCGGACGGGAAGTGCTCACCGACCGCCGCAGACGTTGGCTCCAACTCCCGTCCGGTCGCGGTGTCGTCGAGCAGAATGCTCATGACCTCGGCACCCGAGACTCCATCAACGGCGGCGTGATGCATCTTCGTCATCACCGCCACCGCGCCGTCCTGAAGCCCGTGGATGACATACACCTCCCACAGCGGGCGCGCCCGGTCGAGCTGACGGCCGATCACGCGGGCCACCTGCTCGGCCAGCTGTCGCTCGTTGCCCGGCGATGGCAGCGCGAGCTCGCGGACGTGGTACTCGACGTCGAAGGTGCCGTCGTCAATCCAGTACGGGTAGTCGAGGCCGAACGGGACGGACGCCAGCCGCCAGCGGAATGTGGGCAGCAGGTGCATGCGCTCGGTCACCAGCTCACGAACCAGTGCCGCATCCAACGGTCGGCCCGATGCGGTCTTGGGGTCGTAGACTCCAAGCATGCTCACGTGACCTTGGGTGCGGGCGTTTTCTAGAGCCAGGAACTGCGCGTCGAGACTTGTCAGTTGTCGCATGCATCGATCTTTGGTCGGCGGGCTGGGTGGGCGCTTGTCTGTGCGCGCCAACATTGCGGTGCGCGGTTATCGCATTTCCACAGGTCGTGGTTCGCGCGCTGATGGAAAGGTTTTCGGTATGCGCCGCGCGGACAAGTTTGGCTTGGGCGATCACTCCGCGCGTTTGAGCAGACTGTTCAGCTCACCGGCCACCTCGGTGGGTGCCTCCGTTGGTGTGAAGTGGCCGACATCGTCGAGCAGGCGCAGGCGCGCGTCGGGAATTCGAGATGCGAAGGCACGCGCGCTGGCGGGAGTGCAGTACGGGTCGCGAGCACCGAACAGAACGGTCGTGGGAGCCGTAATCCGCGGGAGGGCCTTGCGCGCACGCACAACGGCGCCAAGGCCTCGCCGGTAAGCGGCCCAGGTCAGTGCGGCGGCGCGGCAAGTGTCGGACTGGCGGTACGGGTCATACAACTCGTCGAGCGTGGCGGGATCGATCGGTCGTGCGCATGGTCGCAGGAACAAGCGCTTGAAATCGTTCTCGCGCGACAAAGTCGCGGCGACGTTTCGGGGACCGACGACTGGGACCAGAGAGATCAGCGCCGGCACAGGTGGGCGAAACAGCTCGAGAAAAAGCGTGGTGTTGAGGATTAGCAACGACGCCAGGCGGTCGGGGTTGCGGATTGCCCACATGAGGCCGACGGGTCCGCCGATGTCATGGACGGCCAGATGTATTGGTGCCTCGGGCACCACACGCTCCAGCAGCGCCTCCAGCAGCCGCGACTGCCGAGCGAGCGAATAGTCGTACTTCGGGGGCTTGTCCGACCGCCCGAACCCGGGCAGGTCGGGAATGACCATGCGGGCGCTGTCACCGACCACTGCTGCGACATCCCGCCATGCGACCGACGACTCAGGAATGCCGTGTACGGCGACCACGGTTGGGCGGGCACTTGCGGCTGGGGCGGTGTCCACACAGAACACGCCGACCCCGTCGATGACGTGGCTGGAGCCGCCGAAGTCGTCCGCGGGCGACCCTGGTGTAGTCATGATTGGCAACTCCTCTGCACCTTTTTGGTGACATTACGGTCAAACATCGATGGGCAGAGCGGAACCGGCATATCGTCTCCCGAGTTCAGATCAGCACCGGCAGCAGCAACCCCCACGAGCGAACGGTGGTGTGGCCGCTGGTGTCGAGCACGCCGCGCCCTGTTCGGCATCAACGAGGGGCGTTCGAGGTCCCGGCTTGAGAGCGAGGCCAGATCCCGCCGACGGTGGTCGTGGTCGCGCGGATCCGTTCGACGAAGGCTGCGCTGTCCAGACCGGTTGCGGGCGAAGGGAATTGCTGTCGTCGCTGGCGGGCGCGGTCAACCGGCAGCACCCTGCCCAACGGCATGGGTCGCGGCATGGGCGTGCAGGCCTGCTCGGCCTCGGCATGGGTGGGCTTGAGGTCGAACACCACCTCTTTCACCGTGCCGGTGAACGCGTAGGGGGCCTTGGGCTCGTAGTCACGGTCGACGACGAGCCCGTTGTCGCGCCCGATGTCCATCCCGGCGTAGGACGAAAATGCGACGGGCACGGTGCGGGCCATGTCGCCCTCCCCGATCAATTCGTCTCCGGCCCACAGCGTTACGTGACCTCCGGAGCCGGGGGTGGGCTTGTCGATCTCGAACAGCATCTTCACCGTGACATCGCCGGTCGGGATTGGCTGGGTGGAAACCTGCTTGTAGGTCTCCACACCCAGGAAGGAGTAGGTGTGATGCAGCAGGCGTTGCTCGTCGACCCACAACGCGAAGCCCCCGATGAAGTCGGCGTTGGCCACGATCACCCCTTGGGCGCCACCGTCGGGAACATCGAGGTGCGCCTCGATGACGTAGGAACGGCCGAGGATGCGGGGAATCATGCCGCGCTGAATGTTTTGCACGCCGCCTTTGAACGTGAACCGGGTCGTCGTCGGCATGGGTGGCAGCATGTCGAAGAACACGGCCATCCCGCCCAGCAGCGGCAGGACCCGGTTGCGTTCGGCCTCCTGCCAGAACAGCTCCTTGAGTTTGGCCAGTTTCTGGGGTTGGTCAGCCGCTAAATTCTTCGCCTGGGAAAAGTCGTCGGGCAGGTAGTACAGCTCCCAGACGTCCTTGTCCGGGTCGTACACCCCGGGCGCGAACCGTTTCATAGTCTCCGGTGTGAAATCCCACGGCGCCTTGTCCAGCCGCGCGCACGCCCACCAGCCCTCCTGGTAGATGGCGCGGCTTCCGACCATCTCGAAGTACTGCACGGTATGGCGCTCCTCGGCGCCGGTGTGCTCGAAAGTGTCCAGGAAGCAGGTGCCGTCCATGGGTTCCTGGTCGATGCCGTCCACACTGGTGGGTTCCGGTAGCCCGGCGGCTTCCAGCACGGTGGGGGCGATGTCGATGCAGTGGGTGAACTGCGTGCGGACCTGTGGGTCGTACCGGATCCTGCTCGGCCAGGCCACCACCATCGGGTCGCGTGCCCCGCCGAGGTGGCTGGCCATCTGCTTGCCCCACTGGAACGGGGTGTTGTTCGCATGCGCCCAGGCAGCGGCGAAATGCGGCGCGGTGTGATCGCCGCCGAGTTCTTCGATACCGCCGTAGGTTTCGATGAGCGCCAGCTGGTGGTCGGCATCAAGAGCCACGCCGTTGAGGAAGGTCATCTCGTTGAACGAGCCGGTGATAGTCCCTTCCATGCTGGCGCCGTTATCGCCCCAGATGTAGAAGATCAGCGTGTTGTCGAGATCACCCAGGTCGTCGATCGCGTCAAGGAGTCGCCCAACGTTCCAGTCCGCATTCTCCGAAAACCCGGCGAACACTTCCATCTGCCTCACGTAAAGCTTTTTCTGCGCGTCGGACAAGCCGTCCCACGCCGGAAACAGCTCGGGGCGATCGGTCAGTTCGGTGTCCTGCGGGACGATCCCAAGTTTCTTCTGCCGTTCCAGGGTCTTTGCCCGGTAGGCATCCCAGCCGTCGTCGAACTGGCCCTGATATTTGTCGGCCCATTCCTTGGCCACATGGTGTGGGGCATGGCTGCAGCCGGTGGAGTAGTACATCATCCACGGCTTCTGGGCGTCCTGCGCGCGCACCGCATGCAGCCACTCCACCGCCTTATCCGTCAAGTCGTCAGGGAAGTAATAGGTCTTCCCGTCTTCTGCTTCAGGCACACCGATGACGGCGTTGTCCTGGGTGATGATCGGGTCGTACTGGCCGGCGGCGCCGGACAGAAAACCCCAATAGTGGTCGAATCCCCACCCCAGCGGCCAATTGTCGAACGGCCCTGCCGCACCCTGGACGCCGTCGGGGGTGAGGTGCCACTTGCCGAAACCGCCTGTGACATAGCCGTTGTCGCGCAGAATACGGGGCAACGCCGCGCAGCTGCGCGGCTTGACCGAGGAATAGCCGGGGAACGGGCCCGGATACTCGGCGACGGAACCAAACCCGACCCGATGATGGTTGCGCCCGGTCAGCAGCGCCGCCCTCGTAGGCGAGCACACCGCCGTGACGTGAAACCGGTTGTACGTCAACCCCTGCCGCTGAACACGCGTCAGGTTCGGGGTGCGGATCGCGCCGCCGAACGTGTCAGGACCCCCGAAACCCGCGTCGTCGATCAGCACGATCAGCACGTTGGGCGCCCCCTCCGGCGCCTTGGGGCCGGGCACGATCGTCCAGTCGCCCACGGACTGATCCAGCGTGCGCCCCATCGTGCCGCCGAAGTCGCGGTCGGGCAGCGGCAGCCGGGTGCGGTCGGGATCAAATTTGCCCATCGCCTCGGCCAACGCCGCCTCCATTCCCCGCAGCGTCGAATGCTCCAACTCCACAACCGATTTCATCGGCGACGCTGCCAGCGCCTGCTCGACCCGAAGCCGGCTCTCGGGCGGCAACACTGCGATGATCACCCCGGTACCGGCGGCCAGCGCTTGCCCGATCTTTTCGTGCAGACCGCTCTTGAGTCGGTGATCGGCGAACGTGCCGGCCACCGCGCCCGCGGCCGCGCCGACCGCCACCGAGGCCAGCAACGCCGGCGCGAACAGACCCACCGCGACACCAACACCCGCCCCCCAGCCAGCGCCCTTGCGGCCCAGGTGGTTGCCCGTGTCGATCACCGTGGCTTTACCCGCGGCGTCCTTCGCCACGAGCACCGCCCCCCGAAGCGCGATGTCCTTGGTCTTGACCCGTTCGGCCAGCGCATCGAAGTCCCGGCGAGCAGAATCGAGCTCCGGATAGGCCGCCACCAGCACCAGCGCATCGTCTTTACTCATAGAGGCTCTCCGTTTCGTTGCCGCGGGCTTACAGAGCAAAACCTATGTCGAAGCCTGTCCCCGGTGTCGACTCGCCATATAGAGCCGAAGGTCCCAAGCCTCCGAACGGATTCGCCGGCCGCGTCGAGACGACCGAACGGCGGTCCTGGCTTGCGGCCTCCGCATTCGTAGTGGTGTCAGACGGGGCCCGCGCAGGAAAGCGCGAAGCCTGGCCAAGACCAATTCCGGCTGCTGTTCGGCGATCCAATGCCCTACGCCGGGCACCAGTTCGATGTTGAAGTCGTCGACTCGCCTGTCAAATTCTCGCAGAAGGGTAGGTGCGAGCACGGGGTCTGAGGTGCCGTGCAGCCATCCGACCGGGACCTTGACGCGTTCGTCGGCGAATTCGCCGCGCAGCCATCGCAGGAACTCCCGACTGAGGAATGTGCGGTACCAACGCGAACAGGCTATCGCGTGCTCGCGATCGCGCAGCACGCTTGCATATAGCCGGAAGTCGTTTTCCGGCACCATATATCCCGCGCCCACCCACTTCATGACCAGTCGCAGGTAGCGGGCTCTGGAATCGGCGATGATTCGCGGACCCGCGACCGGAAACGCCAACGGGATCTGGTACCAGAACCGCCAAAGATGCCGAATCAACGGCCCATCCAAGCGCACCCATGGTGCGCCCGTGTTGAGTCCGAAGAAGCCGGTGACCTTCGCCGGGTGGCGCAGCATCATGATGAATGCCACGAAGCCGCCCCAGTCGTGGGCGACGAGTGTCACCGGGCCTACGTGTAACCGGTCGAGCACGGCGGCCAGGTCATCGGCCATGTCATTCTTGCGGTAAGCGCCGGCCGGCGCGGAACTCCAGCCCGCGCCGCGTAGGTCGGGGCACAGCACCCGGTAGCCGTCGGCGGCCAGCGGGCCGATGAGTTCTCGCCACTCCCACCAGTGCTGCGGGAAACCGTGGACGAGCATCACGGGCGGCCCTTCGGGTGGGCCAGCCTCCGCGACGTGAATCGTGACACCGTCGCCAAGGTCAACGAAACGGTGTTGAACGCCATCGAGTTCGGGCAGAGCGGTCATCATTATCTCCGTGCTGGTCGTGCTCGGATTGGTCGCCGTCTTCCGACGGCATCAAGGCAGCTGTGTCGAAAACTGCGCCTCATTGCGGTTCTAGGGCGCGTCTTTCAGCGCCGAGCGTGTGGTGAATCGGGCGTGGCCGGATGTAGGCGCCCGGTGGTGCCGGTGTCGTCGAGGCGATCGCCGGCACCATCAGGCGGCCTACCACGACCGTGGCCGTGAGCCCGGCGCTCAGTCCGCGAGCGACCATGTCGATGTCGCGATCAGGTCGCCGCGGTCGAGGGCGGCGGCGCGGTGTTCGTGCACCTTGGCGTACGCCTCGGTGGTCACCATGTCGATGAATGCGGCCGGTGTCGGGTACTCAACGATGAGAATGGCGTCCCACCAAGGCTGCTCGCCCTGGCCGATGACGACAGCCGGCGCAGTCCCGCCGTAGCGGACGGTCGCGCCAACGCGCTCCAGGTGCGGAGCAACTTCCTCGCCGTACTGCAGGTAGCGCTGAAGCCCGCCGGGCTGCTTGAACTTCAACAGGTTGACCATCAGCACCGGTGCGTCGGCAGGCCGCGCCGTCAGGGCCGTGATCTGTTGGGGGGTGGTTTCTAGCGTGGTGCTCATGTGTATCTCCTTTTCTGGGTTGGTGGTTGAGCATTCGCTTCTGCCGACCCGGCGATCACCGTGTCGGGTCGAGCAGAATTTTCGCGTCAGACGGCGAGTTCGCGAGCCGGTCGAACGCGTCGGCCATCTGATCCATTCCGACGGTGCCGGACAGCAATGGCGCAACGTCGAAGTCGCCAGCCGCCAAATGGGCAAAGGTTTCGGCGAATTCCTGCGGCGTGTACATCACCGCGAACCGGATGTCGAGTTCCTTGAGCACGGCCTGTGCCGGCTGGAAGGTGTCGGCCGTCATGCACAAGCCGGCCACAACGATCCGCGAACCGGGCGGCGAACCAACAATGATCTGATCGATGACACCTGGCGCGCCAACGCATTCGAACGCGACGGTCGGTCGCAACGGCAGTTGACCGATCGCCGGTGTACCGAGTGCCATCTGCGCTGGGTCGTCGGTCGCCGCGGCGGCCAGCCATGCCGCATACGGCGACTCGACGGCGGGGTCGATGACGATGTCGGCGCCGAGCCGGCTCGCCAGTGCGCGCCGCTCAGCTGAGAAGTCGGCGGCCACGATCCGCCGGTCGCCGCGCAGGCGCAGTACCGCGATCAGCGCCAGCCCGATGGGGCCGCATCCGATGACCAGCGGCACATCGTGCTCGCCCAGGTCGGCTTTGGCCACCGTCCGGTACGCGACGGCGAGCGGCTCGGTAAGCGCTGCGACGTCGGTGGGTACACGATCGGGAACCTCGATCATCAGCGGCTCAGACAACACAATTCGCTCGGCATACGCACCGGGGAGATCAGGACCGCCGAAACCCAGCAGAGTGGTCTGCTCGCGCGGCAGTGCGGGCATCGAGACCACCCGGCTGCCGACCGGTACGCGTTGGGACGTGTCCGGACCGTAGGCCGCGACGCGTCCGACGAATTCGTGACCGAAAACGACGGGACGGGTTAGGTCCATCAGCTCCACGCCCAGCGCGACGCGGGTGGCGGCGTTGAATTCCGGCGCATGTGCCAGGCAGTGCAGATCGGAACCACAAATGCCGGATACCAACACGTCGACAAGGACTTCACCTGGGCCGGGGACCGGCTCGGCGATTTCCTCGACGCGCAGTTTGGCGTCCTGCATGACCACCGCGCGCATCACGCCTCCTTCGCCATGAGCCCGGCGCCGCCGCCGCCGATGTAGTCCACCGGTCCGGCGTCCTGGGCGTCGGCGGTCACCGAGACGAGATGGCGGATCGTCACCGCATCGAGGATCGAGTGGAACTGGCCGTCCTCGGTGAAGTTGATGTTGGCGCCCTCGACACGGATGAAGATCACGGTGTCCTCGGTATTGGACTCCGGGCACACGAAGGTGTGCACCGACCCGGCCGGCTTATAGAGGTAGGACCCGGCGGTCTGCGGTTGATCGGGGTACTCCAGGTAATGCCAGCGGCCCGAGAGGGTGTAGGCCTCGGCGACGCCGGTGTGATAGTGGACCGGCAGCTGGGCGCCGGGGCTCAGCACGGCCAGCACCACCCAGCAGCCGGCCTCCAGGTCCAGGCGCAGCGGCTTGAAATGCACACCGGGACCCAGCGCATCGCGCAGCAGAGGGTTGTCGGCTTCGTTGATGGTCAGCAGCTCGCCCTGGGGCAGGGCAACCAGCGGCAGCGGCGAGCCGGAACTCGTCGTCGTCGTGGTCGTCGGTTCGACGGTGAGAGTCATCGTTAATCCTTCGATCGCAATACCTCCCGCCGAGAGGCTGGCGGCAGGGCGGTGGCTTTACCGCCGACTCAACGATGCGGGTCGACCGCTGCTGAAGTCTTGACTTATCGGGACAACTTTTTAGCTATCGGGGACATATCGGGGCGACGGACTAAGGAAGCCGATTAGCATCTCGGGACATGTCGTTGGCACGCGGGACGGCCGCTGGGGCCCGCTGACGGGGTGCCGACGTCGATCAAGGACGCCCTGTGGACCCGGGGCTGGCCGACATTGCGCGGCAGCTGGCTCATCGACGAGGCCGGTCCTTGGGACGAGGACGCGCCCAGTGTCGCGCGGCTGCGGGAAACGGGTGCGGTCCTGCTGGGCAAGACCACCACTCCGGAATACTCCTGGAAGGGCGTGACCGACTCATCCCGTTATGGGGTGACCGGCAATCCCTGGAATCCAGCCACCACTGCCGGCGGGTCGAGCGGCGGCAGCGCGGCGGCGGTGTGCCTCGGCATGGGGGTGTGGTCGGTCGGCACCGACGGTGGGGGTTCGGTGCGGATTCCCGCGGGTTTCACCGGCACCGTCGCGCTCAAGCCGACCTATGGGCTGGTACCGATGTACCCACCGAGCCCGTTCGGAACGCTGTCGCACGTCGGCCCGATGACTAGGACCGTGCGGGACGCCGCGGCCCTGCTGGACGTGATCAAGGGCTTCGACGCCCGCGACTGGTCGGCGCAGCCGAGACCGACCACGTCCTTCCTGGCGGGACTGCACGACAGTGTCTCCGGGCTCCGGGTCGCGTTCTCTCCCACCCTGGGCTTTGTCCGAAACGACCCGGAGGTGGATGCCGCGGTGCGTGCTGCGGTGAGCGTTCTCTCCGACGCCGGGGCGCGGGTCGAGGAGGTCGATCCCGGCTTCGCCGACCCGGTGCAGGCCTTCCATGTGCTGTGGTTCTCCGGCGAGGCCAAGGCGCTGGAGCCGTACGGGGGTACCGTCGATGACCGGGTCGATCCCGGGCTGCGCCGCACCGCGGCGTTGGGTTCGACGTATTCGGCGTCGGATTATCTCGACGCGGTCGCCGTGCGGATGCGGCTGGGTCACCTGATGGGACAGTTCCACCAGACCTACGACGTGCTGGTCACCCCGACCCTGCCGCTGCCCGCGTTCGCCGCCGGGCAGGACGTGCCCGACGGCTGGACGTCGCCGGACTGGACCAGCTGGACGCCCTACACCTATCCGTTCAACCTGACCCAGCAGCCGGCGCTGAGCGTGCCTTGCGGGTCGACCTCGGCAGGTCTGCCGATCGGGCTGCAAATCGTGGGGCCCCGGCACGCGGACGCGCTGGTGCTGCGAGTGGGCCAGGCGTATGAGTCCGCCACAGACTGGCATCGCAAGGCACCGGCACCGACGAGCGCGGCGAAAACACGCCAAGATGGCGGACCGTGACCATCTGTACGGCTGCCTCGGACAGGAATCCCTACTTCGGCGATCCATTCGCTGCCTGACCGGCCAAGCTGCAGTCCTCCCACCGGCAGGATGCCCAGACAGCAGGAATATCGGCACGCCAACTGAGCGAATGTGGAACCCTCCCCCCCTTCGGTGCGGCCTACCGTGGGCACTAACCACCAGGTGCGCCAGATCGCGAATAGGGCAGGGACTTTCGTGATGTCGGGGTCGCGGGCGAGGCGCTCGGCGATGGTGGCCGATGCGCACGGCGTGCCGGTCCTGGGTATCCGCAGCATTTCGGACGGAACGGGCGACCCGCTGCACCTGCCGGGCTTCCCGTTCGAGTTCTGTTTCTAGAAGCAGATCGCGGCGGACAACGCTGCCCGGGTAACCGTGTCCTTCATGCGGAGCTGGGCCGGCGCTTGATTCGTGCCGGCTAACCGATCCCGTGATACCGTCTCGCCGAAATGCGTTACAAAGCCGGATCGCTGCGGTGCAAGGACGCGATCGCAGGCTCGTTACTGTTTGCCGCGACAGCCGCGGCGGTGGTCTTGCAGAACTCAAGACTGGGTGTCTTGTGGGATCTGAGCTTCATGTTGGAGGACGCGTATCGCATATCCCTGGGGCGGGTCCCCTATCGCGATTTTACCCTTGCATACCCGCCTTTGAGCTACGTCGTGCAAGCGGCGCTCATCAAGACCACTGGAACAGTGTTCTGGCACCATGTGGCGTATGCCGCCGTCGTAGGCGGACTCGCAACGGTGCTGACCTGGCAAATTGTATTGAGGTTGTTCCGCGGATCGGTTGCGCAGCCCCGCCTGGCCGCCTTCCTCCTGAGCGCGCCCCTGGTTGTACTCGGGATCTTTTGCATTTGGCCGGACCCGAGTTACGACGCCGACTGTACATTCGCAATTCTTGTGTCCATATTCTTGCTCCTATACGCGGAAGAAAGGAGATTTCCTGTCCTCCTGAGTTTCCTGGCCGGCATGGCACTGGTTGTGCCGGCCTTCGCTAAACAAAACACCGGACTCGCGTTCCTCGGCGGCGCGGCACTTGCGATACTGGCACTCCTGGTGGTCCACAGAGGGCGCGAATATACCCGTGGATACGGCATAATTCTGTGCGGCATTGCAGCGGGATTGGCGCTCGCGGCGGTGCTGATCCAGATTACTGCGGGCCTGCGGAACTACCTGCACTGGACATGGCAGTTCGCGGCCTCGCGGCGCCTGGGTACACGGTGGCCATCGTGGGGGTCTCTGCACGACAACCGGTTTCTGCCATGGTGGCTGGCGGCATGGATTGCCGGACTGGTGCTTATTCTTTCGGTTCGCCGCACGAATCGCTCGGCGACGATACTGGCGGCTGTTATGTTGTCGGTTCCGTTCCTCTGGACGTCGGCGTCCTTGTTGACCGGACCAAGCCCCATGGACAACGCGAAATGTCTCCTTTCGTTGTGGCCGTTTCTGGTGATCGTGTCATTCGTGATTTCCGTGGGGGCCGTTCGGCAACGAAAAGGAGTGGCGCTGATCCTGCCGTTCGTCGTGATTGCCACGATTCCCGCCGCATTTCTATCACAGGGCCTATCGGGCTCGACGTATGCGCTGTGGCCGCTGCTGATCGTGCTGATCGCCAGCGCGTTGACGGCGCTCGGGAATCGGACCGGGCACGACGCCGCGATCACCACGATCATTTCGGTCGCCGTCGCGCTGTCATTACTGATTTCCGGGGGGTACTACGTTTTCAGCAACGTACGCCTGACTTACGCGAAGCTCACCGACGGTCGGCTGGAACGGTCGGCGTTGCCCGCCCTGCGCGGATTGACTGTCCGCGGCGCATGGCTTCCGCAGTTTGATGCGCTGGCAGCTTATGCAAAGGCCAAAATTCCAGCTGAAGATGGGCTGCTGATCATTCCCGGCGAGGACCCCTTCTATTACGCGACCGGGCGCGAGCCGCGTTTCCCTGTGCTGCTGTTCGATACCGTGGGGAACCCCTACAGCCCGGAAGAGATTGCGATGATGGCGCGTGCGCACGACATCCGATGGCTCGTCGTCAAGCGGCAGCTTCAACTGCAACCCGAGGCAAGCGAATGGGAAGAAGGCAACCAGAGGTTGCTTGATTTGCTGCGTCGGGACTGCAAGAAGGCCGACCAACTCGACAATTACGACATATATCGGTGCGTGTACGGTCGCGAATAAAAGCCGCGGCGTGCCAAGTGTCCGACAAGGTTAACGCTGGAATGCGGCGATCCTTTCGGGCAGCTCGGTGTCCAGGACTCCTGACATAGCTCAGTAATTGGTGTGCGGTCGTTGGTGGGATTTGATGCTGTAGCGCAGCGTGAGGTCGGTGCTGGGGTAGACGGTGTTGGTGTCGTTGAGGGCTTGGCAGAGTTCGTCGATGGCGGCGGTGTGGCGTGGCGCGGAGAGCGGATCGAGCCGGATGTGCAGGGTGTTGGTGGCTGTTTCGGGGATGATGTCGCCGGAGCCGGCCAGCGCGGTGCGGATCAGGGTGTGGGCTTCGTCGTCGGCGCGGGTGTAGCCGGTGGCCGTGACGATCGCACGGGCGAGGGATTGTGCGGTGTTGAATGCCGCGATGCGGATGGCGTGGTAGATCAGCTTGGTTTCGGTGTCGAGGACTTGCTGGCCGGGATTGACCTGCGACAACGGTAGCCGGGCGGGGATCGCCTGGTGCGCGGCGAGCGCCGTTTCGAGTGCGTGCTCGGCGGTGTGGACGTCGGCGTTGATGGTGTTGATCATCTCGTTGGTCAGCACCACCGACGTTCCTGGTTGCGGCGAGTGGGCGGCCAGCAGCGCGGCGTCGCTGGCGGTTTCGGCCAGATGCAGTGCCCGCCGGGCCTTTTCGACGTTGTGGTAGGCGGGCTTCTTGGCCGGGTTGGGCACCATCCGGTCCGCGTCGTCATCGGTGGCGTGGTAGATGTCGTGGGAGTCGAGGTCGAAATGGATGCGGGCGTAGCGGTAGTGGTTCTCCTGCCGCCAGCGTGATCCCATCCGGTAACGGATCTCACCTGGCGTCAGGTCGGGGCGGGTGGTCAGGATGTGCATCTGCCGGGTTCCGGCTGTGTTGAACAAGCTGACCTGCCGCATTCGGAATACCTGGCCGGCGCGCGGGCCGTCGGCGATGTCCAACTCGACCTCGGTGTCGGCCAGCCGCCAGGTGTGGGTTCTGCCGTGCTCGTCGGTGTGGCTGTGGGTGGTGAACTTGTGCTCGTCGATATCAGCGATCTTGCCCTTGCGCCAGGTCAGGGTATCGAACCCGGCCGCGTCCAGGTCGGCGAACAACGCCGGTGACCAGCCGCCGCGGTCGAACCCGACCAGCACGCGGCGGTCGTCGCCGACCACGTCGCGCAGCTCGGGGATCAACCGGCGCAGCTCGGCGGCCAGCGAGGCGGCCGGTTCGGCCATCACCACCAGCAGCGGATCCCCGGCCGCATCGCACACCCAGGTCTCCACCGTGGCTGGGGCGGGGAACTTCAGCCTGGGCACATGGGTTTTGGCGATCTTGCGGGTGCCCTGATAGGCGCGTACATGCCCGTCGACATACAGCACCGCCGCTTGCTCGGGGCTGGCCTGCACATGACGGCGCGCCATCGCCGCGATCCAGTCGCCGGCCTTGCCCGCCTCGGCGAGCAGCCCGATCTTGCGGCGGATCGTCTTGACCTCCGGTGCCCGGTCCAGCCCGAGCACCCGGCCCAGCGCGGGCGGGTCGATCCGGGTGGCGCCCTCCGCGCGGGCCTGGCCCAGCAGGGCGCGGAACACGCCCTCGCACAACATCGTATCCAGCGAGTAGAACCCGCTGCCGAACTCGCCGTAGACGGTGTGCGCGGTGTCGAGCAGCCCGGTTGCCGTCAAGGCGGGCAGCGCCAGGAACAGTCCCGCGAGCGGGGCTCGGGCGCACCCGGTGAACACCGGCGGCGCGTACGGGATCAACCCGAACGCCGCCAACGCCCGCTCGGCGCCGCGATCGACCGGATCCGCCAACACCGGCACTTCCCCGGGCACGGGCCCGGGCGGATCATCGGAAATCGCTGCAGAGCAATCCTTCTCAACCTCGGGCTCACCCTCGGGTTCGGGTTCGGGTTCGGGAGGAGCATCGGACCTCGTTGCCAGGCACACTTCCTCGGCACGGGCGCCGTTGTCGGCGAGTACCAGCGCATTACGGACGCTGCCCTCGGACACACCGGTTTCGGCGGCGATGGCGCGGTACGACGCTCCACCGTCGCGCAGCCGCTGGATGCGGGCGACGGTGTCGGCGATGAGTTTCGACTTGCGTTTGGGCCCTTTGCGTTCCCCGAGCAGTCCGGCCACGCCGGCATCGCTGAGCCAGGTCTCCCAACGCCGCACGGTGGCCGGTTTCACCGCGAACGCCTCGGCGACCTCGAGCTGGGTGGCCGCCTTGATCCGCATCAGCGACACCGCCGCGAACCGGCGCGCCACCGAGTCGTCGACGTCCCAGGCGTAGGCCAAATTGCCATGCACGAACACCCGGCCGCCCTCGCCGTCCTCGACGATCGCCGCGGCCGCCCCGACCGGGCGCGCGTCGCCCGGCACCAGCGGCAGGGGCGGCTGCACGGTCATCACGGCCATCATCCACCACCCCTCAGCGCATCTAAACAACTCTATTTATTATTGAGTATCGCAGCCGCTACCGCACGCCGACACACCGGGAATACGCAGATCAGAGCACGGAATTACCGACCGGGCACGGACTCCATGTCAGGAGTCCTGGTGTCAGTGCCCGAGTCGCGCAGGACGGTCCGAGCCGCTTCGAGGCCCGATGCCAGGGCTGTGCCGGTCGAGACGACGGATGGGAAGGTGCGGTAGTTGCCCGCGAAGTACAGGTTGCCGAAGCGTGCGCTACGCACCGGGGGATTTCTGTAATTTGGCGTGATAACAGGCGAATACATCGGGACTCGCGACAGTTTGACCCAAAAGGGGTCGAGGTCGAAGCCGAAAACCGCCTTGAAGTCCTCCAAGTAGGCCTGCACGATCTCGTCTTCGGGCTTTGCGAAGAAGGGCCGGGTATGGCTGTTGAGGTGTGTCACGAAGTTGACGCACGAGTCGCCCGGCGCGCCGATCGTGGGGTTGAGAGAGTTGAGCAGGAAGATACCGCAGGCCGCGCGGTCGCGGTCGGCGAGATTCATCCAATAGAAGTCGGGTTCGACCGCCTTCTTCGAGGCGCACACCATCGACAGCAGGGCACTGTAACGGATCTCGCGAAGGTGCGGCGTGGCGTCGTCCGGCGCGAGGTCGAGATACACCGGCGTGGGGATGCTGCTTACGACGAGGTCCGCGGGAAGGCGCTCGCCAGTGTCCAGTTCGACCTCGTGCACGCGCTCACCGTGCGAATGCAGCTTGGCGACGCTCGTGCGCAAACGCACGTCGACGCCGGACTCCTGTAGAAGCCGCGCAACACCGTGACACAGCACGTGCGTCCAGTTGGTGCCCGGGATGTACCCCAGGGCCGCCGACCCCTCGCGGTAGTGCAGCCGCGTCCCTAGCCAGGCACCACTTACTTCCGAGCAGGGCAGCTCGAATTTCAGCTGTGTAAGAGGCTCGAAGAGCGCTTCTCGCACGCGAGGTCGGGTCCAGGAGTCAAGTAAATCCTCGGCGCTCTTGTCCAGCCAATCGGTCCAGTCGGTCTTGCGGTACGCGCGCAGCATCAGGCCTACGAAGCTCGCCTTATCGGCAAGGGACAATGGAAACCGCAGCAGGTCAACCGGTTTCGCCAGGTTGTAAGGCTGACCGCTAACCCTGAACAACATCCGGATGCGCCGCCAGCGCACTTGTTCGAGGGCGCCAATCAGCTCGAGGAAGTAGAGCAGCGTACGGTCACGGCGAAGAATGTGGTGGTAACCCAGCGGATAAAAATGGCCATCCCGCTCGAAGCTGCCACCGAGGCCTCCCACGGCCGGGGCCCGTTCGATAACGCAGACGCGCAGTCCGGCTTGGGCCAGGGCGTAGCCGGCCGAGCAGCCGGACAGGCCACCGCCCAGGACGATGACGGACTCCGTCATTCGTGCAGCTTAGCTGGAAGTCTCCCGCGCATTCCGTCGTCGCGGACATCCGCCAAACAGTCGGTCGTGAAGCACGCTCGGATCGTCTAGAATATACCAATTCATATATAATCCGGACTATGGCGTTGAGCATCAAAGACCCCGAGGCCGACCGGCTCGCTAGGGAACTCGCAGCTCGGACAGGTGAGACTTTGACAGAAGCAGTCGTGGTCGCGTTGCGGGAACGACTCGCCCGCGAGACGGGGCGCACCAGGGCCATTCCGCTGCGCGAGGAGCTCGCGGCGATCCGCCGCCGCTGCGCAGCCCTACCGGTGCTCGACACCCGATCCGGGGATGAGATTCTCGGCTACGACGAGCGCGGGTTGCCTGCCTGATGGTGATCGACACATCTGCGCTAGTAGCGATGCTCAACGATGAGCCGGAGGCAGAACGGTTCGAGGCAGCTGTGGAAGGGGATCAGGTTCGGCTCATGTCGACGGCGTCGTACCTGGAAACGGCTATCGTGATCGAGACCCGTTTCGGTGAACCGGGGGGCCGTGAGTTGGATCTGTGGGTGCATCGCGCCGCAGTCGACCTCGTTGGCGTCGATGCCGACCAAGCGGACACCGCTCGAGTCGCCTACCGCCTGTACGGCAAGGGACGCGATCGCGCCGGCTTGAACTATGGCGATTGCTTCTCCTACGCCCTCGCGAAGGTCAGCGGCCAGCCTCTCCTCTTTAAGGGGGACGACTTCGCACGCACCGACATTGGCGTGGCTCTCGCTGGATAAAGCGACTACCTCGGCTTCGTCGGCGATCATTTGCTCAGAACTGTTTTCGAGCACGGCAGCGTTAGCCCGCATCACTGCGCGGTCAGACCACAGGGCCGGCTACGCCGGCAATCGGTGGCATGCGCCCGCATCGACCGCCGAGTTGACACGGATTTATACCGACGTTGCCAATTCAGTTGAAAATAGCGCGCTCTGCGAATTGCTAGTCTCCTACTCGGGCGTCGTGATCCCTTGGCACCAAGCGCGCAACACGTCCTCGACACGTTCGCGTACCTGGCGTCGAGCCGTTTCTCGGTCGACGCCCGACATCAGCAGCTCGTCGTAGTCGGTGTCGGCGTGCCGAACCGAGGCCGCAACGGCGAGCCGAACGGCGTCCGGGTCGAGGGCCCGCCCAGCCGCGCTTCGTCCGATCCGGCCACTGCCGCGCATTGCCGCACGACGCGCCATCGCGTCGGCCCTGCTGGGGGGACAGCGCGGGAACAGCTTGCGGATGGCGGCTGCGAAGTCGGCTTGGAACCTCATGTCCTCGTCGGCCCGTCGCGCCTCGTCGCGCTCCCTGCGGCGGGCGCGCGCCTCAGCATCGGACAGGCACTCCTGTTCGGCACGCTCGATCGCCTCCGCCTCGGCTAGGATGCCTTGGCGTTCATAGCGCTTGCGTGAGCGGCTCCACTGCACAACAACCGCCGAAAGCCCGCTGATCCTTTTCGCCCGCCGACTTAGTGCGGCATCAGCAGACGGCAGGAAGACCAGATGCCCAAGGTCTGCGCAGTCAACGCACAGCGGGTCGCCGTCTTCCATCTTCAGTAGGTCGCCCGTGCCCCCGCACGACGAGCACGTCCACTTTTTAACGGGCGAGATCACCACGAGATCCGATGGGCTGCTGCGCGGCTTGGCCACAAGCTTCTCGCATTCAGACTGTTGCTACAGTGCGGCTTGCTAGAGAAACACGATAGCGTTTGCCGTCTATGGCAAGGCGCAGCGCACTTGTGCGCGATGTGCTAACCGAAGCCGGCACAACAGGATCGGCATCGGGTTCGGAGTATCGATAGCCCGCGGGAACCACACACTCACCATGTCCCGCACAACGCAGCAGGGGCGGGGGGTCCAGAAGTAGAGGTCAGAGTCGGTTTCTCGGAATGCCTTGATGATCTTCTTAGGCCGTCGTACGTCGGGCTGCTGACGTTTGTGGGTGTCCAGGTCGGGCCCGACCGGGTAGGACTACGGGTGTGATGAACACACAGGAGTTGGATCGGGAGCTTCGCCACCCCGGCGCCCAAAGGCTGCTCTCCGGTTCCATGGCCCGGCTCGCCTACAACGGACACGATGGCTTCCCGCGAGTCATCCCCGTCGGCTTCTACTGGACCGGCGAACGCATCGTTATCTCCACGGCGCCAACCTCCCCGAAAGCCCGCGCCCTCTCATCCCGCCCGGAAGTCTCACTGACGATTGACAGCGGCTCCACGCCGGAAGAGGCGAAGGCCCTCTTGGTGCGTGGCCTCGCCACACTAGAAACCGTCGACGGCGTCACCGACGAGTACCTCGCGGCAGCGAGAAGATCACTAGACGAACCCCAACTTGCCGAGTTCGAACACAACGTGCGGTCGACGTATAAGCAGATGGTGCGCATATCGATCGAGCCGCTCTGGGCGCGTTTTTATGACTTTGGCGCTGGCCGGTTACCGGCGTTCCTCGCGAACCTCGTCAACGACGGCTAGCCAGACTCGCGCGGGCGTTACATCGCAGTAGCAATTACGACCCGGTAGCAACGTAGTCGCAGCGCGAGCCGCGCCGCCAGGCCGTCGACCGGTGCCCCCATAGCATTGCGCTATGGCGAAGGATGATGAACGTCATGGACGCTGAACTGAATCGCTGGCTGGCCTCCGGAGAGATCTTCGACTACCTCGGCTTCGATATCTTTTACCGCGTGGCGTGCAGTGGGCCTCCGCTGCTGCTGATCCACGGTTATCCGTTCAATTCCTACGACTGGGCGCCGCTCTGGCCCGCGCTGTCGCAACGGTTCACCGTCATCGCACCGGACATGATCGGCATGGGATTCTCCGCGAAACCCGCGGCCTACGAATACTCGGTGGCAGACCACGCCGACATGCACGAAGCGCTGCTGGCGCACCTCGACATCCACAACGCGCACATAATGGCCCACGACATAGGCGATTCGGTGGGCCAGGAACTGCTGGCTCGCCAGGAGTTCGGTGAGCAAGCCTACGGCAGGCTGCGCATCGACTCGATCACATGGCTCAACGGCGGTATGTTCATCGAGGCGTACACTCCCAGGGCGGCGCAGAAGCTGATGTCTCGCACCCCATTGGGCGAAATCTTCAGTCATGTCCAGGGCAGTCCGCTGTCCCGGCGGCTGCTGGAACCGACGCTGCGCGAGATGTTCGGCCCGAACACCAAGCCGAGCCGTCACATGATGGATGTGTTCAACCAGATCTTGGACTACAACGACGGCCGACGGGTGCTGCACAAGGTCGGTCGATTCATCAACGATCGCTACACGCACCGAAACCGGTGGGTGCGTGCCATGCGGCAGACCGCGGTTCCGATGCGGTTGATCGATGGGCCGGTCGACCCCAACTCCGGCGCCCATATGGCGCGGCGCTATGCCGAAGTGATATCCGAACCGGATGTGGTGATGCTCGCCGACGACATCGGGCACTGGCCGCAACTCGAGGCGCCCGATGCGGTAATGACGCACTTCCTCGCCCACATCGACCGGATCGCAGGACCGACGGCGAAACCGCCGCTGTGATCGCCAATCTGGTTGTGGCCGGACACGATACGGCTGGCAGTCAGATACCTTGCAGTATTTGGTGGCCCTGCCGCACCGCCACCATCTCGCCGGCGTACATGAAGACGCGGCTCGGCTGGCAAGCGCAACCGCAGAATTATGCGCCGGGAGCCGAGTTTCCAGTTCATACCTGCGCGACGCTCGCGTTATCCTCGTCGACGTGCTGACGCTGGATCAAGCTGATGGCCCAGCTGGATCGAGTGCTTAGACCCGTTGCTCCGAATAGACGACCCTTACCTCATCACGAGCGGTAATACCAAGGAGCGCCCATGCGTGGCAAACGATTCCTTCAACTGACCGCCGTCGCCGGTGTAGCGGGCTTGGCGGCATGTAGCAACACGACGACTAACTCCACCACGGGCAACGGCAATGCATCGATACCCGCAGGGCCGCCGTCGATCACCAGCGAGCCGTTCGGTCAGGCGGGTGGGATCCCGGTGAGCCGCTACACCCTCACCAGCGGGCGCGGCATGCGCGTGCGAATCCTGACCTACGGCGGCATCATTCAGTCGATCGAGGTCCCCGATCGCACCGGATATGTCGACGATGTGGTGCTGGGCTTTCCGACCCTTGCCGGCTACCTAGAGAACACCGGATCCGCCAAGACCTACTTCGGCGCGATCATCGGCCGCTATGGCAACAGGATCGCCAAGGGAGCTTTCTCGTTGAACGGCAACGAGTATCACTTGCCGATTAACGATAAAGGCAACAGCCTGCACGGCGGCACCGCGGGCTTCGATACCAAAGTGTGGCAGGCCAGTCAGCAGAACGGAAGCGACAGCGTGGGCCTGAAGCTCGAATATGTCAGTCCCGCAGGCGAAATGGGCTACCCGGGAACGCTGACGACTGTCGTCACCTACACCCTGAACCAGAAAAACGAACTGCGCATCAACTACCACGCGACCACCGATGCGCCGACCGTGATCAACCTGACCAATCACAGCTACTTCAACCTGGCAGGTGAGCACACGGTCGACGTTTACGACCAGAAGGTCACCATCGATGCCGACAACTACACGCCAACCGGCCCCACACAGATCCCGACCGGACAGATCGCCCCCGTGAAGGGCACACCGTTCGATTTCACATCGCCGACCGCGATCGGCGCGCATATCACCGCGAATGACCCGCAGCTGCTGCTGGCCCGCGGTTATGACCACAACTGGGTCATCAACCGCGGCAACAACACCGGGCTGGTGCAGGCGGCCAGGGCCGAGGATCCGCGGACGCGGCGCACCCTGACTATTTTCACCACCGAGTCCGGTGTGCAGTTCTACACGTCCAACTTCATCGACGGGACGTTCACGGGTACCAGCGGCCATATCTACCGGCAGGGCGCGGGATTCACGATGGAGACCCAGCACTACCCGGATTCGCCGAATCACCCGAACTTCCCGACTACCACGCTCAACCCGGGCCAGACCTACGATTCGACAACGGTCTTCGCCTTCAGCACCGAATAATCGCCGGTGCCGCGCCTGGTCGGCCCATTGATCTCCGTGGCGGCCCGGGGTGTGCGCTGTCTACGGGGTGGGAAGGAGTTCGGCGATGAGTGCGTGGACGTGTTTGGCGATGTCATCGCGGATGGCGCGAACGATGTCCGGGGGTTGGCCTGCTGGGTCGTCGAGTTTCCAGTCGCGGTAGGTGACACCGGGGAAGAAGGGGCTGATGTCGCCGCAGCCCATGGTGATCACCAGGTCGTTGGCCTGCACGGCGTCGGGCGTGAGGAGTTTGGGGGCTGCGCCGGCCATGTCGATGCCAATTTCAGCCATAGCTGCTACGGCAGCAGGGCTGATCACGTAGGCGGGTTCGGTTCCGGCCGAGCGAACCACGATCCGATCACCGGCGAGGTGGGTGAGTAGCGCGGCTGCCATTTGAGAGCGGCCAGCGTTGTGGCCCGCAGACGAACAAGACGCTGGGTTTAATTCTCATCGACGGGCGCTCCTGGGCGAATGGTATTGGGAATATCACCAACGCGTTGGATAATTCCCCGGTTTGATCCTCAGCTAACGGTTTCGCACCCATACGCGTACCCAAATCGGCCATGCTTTTCGAATGCCGCCCGCGACCTCTGCTCATGTGTCGATTGGGTCCTGACCAGCCAACGAACGGATATCCGCGGACGGCAGCTATCGTTGCGGGTCTCTTTTGAGAAACGCGGGTGATCAGATTGTGTCCAAGTGTCGCAGGAGTGATGGTTACCAGCCTTCGCTGCCGGCGTTGACCGTGATTGCGCATCTTGTGAGTTTCGCGAGTTCGTGGCGGTGGCCTGATCGTTGGCTGTGGGCGGGCGATTCGCAGCAACTCACCGTGCTGCTGGTACGGCGAATCTATGCTTACTGACCGACACACAGGTCGGCGACTCGGGTGCTGACTTGGTCCGCGAGCAAATCGGGGCCCGATCCGGGCAGCACGCGATAGCGAGAGGTCAGGAAATGGCTGACGGCAGAAAGCAGACGAGAGACCAACAGGCAACGGTGGACTTGTCGCCACCCGGCGGCGACGGACCCGCTACCGACGGCCAAGCAGTCCGCGATATCGACAAGGCTCTGCTCGGCGGTGAACCCCAGCGAGTCGGCCGGTTCGCTTACCGCTACGACGACGACACGTGGACATGGTCGGACGCTGTGGCGAGAATGCACGGCTATCAGCCCGGCGAAATCGAACCGACCACCGAACTCATCTTGAGTCACAAGCATCCCGACGACCTGGAAAGGGTCAAGGGTCTGCTGGCGCAGTCGGTTGCCCCGTTCAGCAGCCGGCACAGAATCCGGACGACGACCGGCGAAATCCGCAAGGTGGTGGTGGTCGGCGAACCGGTCACCGATGCCGACGGCCGCACCGTTGCTACGCGCGGGTTCTACATCGACATCACCGAGAGCTTCAACAACGATCTCCAGGAGTCGATCAGCGACGAGTTACCGGTCATCGTCTCTCACCGAGAAATCATTGAGCAGGCGAAGGGAATGCTGATGCTCCTCTACCAACTCAACGCCGATGCCGCCTTCGAACTGATGAAGTGGCGATCCCAAGAACTCAACGTCAAGCTCTTGAGCGTCGCCGAAAAGCTGATCGTCGAGTTACCGAACCTCCTCGATGCCCAGCCGGCGACACGTGCGCCTATCGACCAACTACCTACTGACCCTGACGACACCAGAGCCACGCAACGACCGTTGACCCGCGCATCGTGCGCCCAGGCGTCGGGCGCGACGTGGCTCCGTTGCTTCAGAATGCCTGGCAGCGGCGGGCTGCCATTTCTCTGGTGGCTCAACCGAAAGCAGATCGTCCGCCGATGACAGGAGGCCAGGATGTTCAACGGCACGTTCGACCCAGCGCGGCACCGGTGGAAGGAGGTCACCGGCCGGTTGGGATCGAAACACAAGATCCACCACGACTACACGATTTTGGGCTACGACCGGGGTGCCGGCACGCTCGACATGATTGTGCGCTGGCAAGGCGATGGCGGCCATTGTCCGATTCACCGCCACGCAGCGGTCACCAGCGTCATCGTTCTCGAAGGTGAGCAGCACCTGTGGGACGTCGAAGCCGACGGTTCGCTCACCAATCACCGGTTCCGGCGCGCCGGAGATTACGCGCTGACCGGAAACGACCAGAAGCCCCATCTCGAGCGCGGCGGTGACGACGGCGGGATGGTGTACTTCGGCGCGCGCCCTGACTCGCCGAGCGACCTGCTTTATGAAATCTATGACGCCGAGATGAATGTGGCCGCCGAGATCACCATCGACTCGCTCGTCGCCGACTTCGACGCGGGCCAGTAAGCGTGGCGGGCAGGCACCGATATCGGAATCTTTCTATCAATCATCGCCCTGGCACGTGGCCCCAGACTCGCCCCGGTAGTCGACCTGCCAGTGCTTGATTCCGTTCAGCCAACCCGATCGCAGCCGCTCGGGCGGGGCTAGTGGCTTCAGATCCGGCATGTTGTCTGCGATGGCGGTGAAGATGAGATTTATGGTCATGCGGGCCAGGTTGGCGCCGAGACAGTAGTGCGCACCCGTGCCACCGAAGCCGACATGGGGGTTGGGGTCGCGAAGGATGTTGAACGTGTAGGGGTCGTCGAAGACCTCGTCGTCGAAGTTGGCCGAACGGTAGAACAGCACGACCCGTTGGCCCTTTTTGATCTGTACACCGGAAAGCTCGGTATCTTGCAGTACGGTGCGCTGAAAGGCGGTGATCGGTGTGGCCCAGTGGACGATTTCGTCGGAGGCGGTTTCGGGGCGCAAGCGCTCGTACAGTTCCCACTGTTCGCCGAATTCGGTGAACGCCATCATGCCCTGGGTGATGGAGTGACGAGTCGTGTCGTTCCCGGCCACGGCGAGCGTGAGGACGAAAAAGCCGAATTCCGCGTCCGACAGCTTCTCACCGTCGATGTCGGCTCTCGTCAGCGTCGTGACGATGTCGTCGCCGGGATTCTTCGCCCTGATGTCGGCCATCTTCATGGCGTAGGTCAACACCTGCACCGACGATGCCTGGCCGTCGGCGCCCGCGTATTCGGGGTCTTCGCTGCCGGTCATCTCGTTGCACCAGCGGAACAGCTTCTTGCGGTCCTCGATCGGCACGTCGAGTAGTCCGGCGATGGCCTGCAGCGGCAGCTCGCGCGACACCTGCTCGACGAAATCTCCGCGGCCTCGCGCCGCCGCGTTGCGCACTATCTGCTGGGCGCGTTCGCCGAGTTCTTCACGTAGTCGGCCCACGGCGCGTGGCGTGAAGCCGCGCGAGATGATCTTGCGCAGCCGGGTGTGATGCGGTGCATCGGTATTGAGTATGGACGCACGCGCCGCGTCGATGTTCTCCCGGTTGACGTCGTCGGGATACCTTGGGAGCGCTGTGTTTTCGTGGGTGGAAAACACCTCGTTGCGCAGTGACACCTCCTTGACGTCCTTGTATTTGGTGACCACCCAAAAACCACCGTCGTTGAACCCGCCCTTTCCGATGGGCTGCTCGTTCCACCAAATCGGTGCGACGCGGCGCAACTCGGCCAGCTCCTCGACCGGCAGCCGTTCGGCGTAGATGTCGGGGTCCGTGAAATCGAAACCGACGGGAAGATTAGGGCACGGCACGTGGCTACTCCTTTGGTCGGGCACCGGCTCCATCAGCGCCGGCGGGCGGCCGAACGCGATGAACGAACGGTGAAAAGAGTTCCGCGGATCAGTTGCTTGGCTGAGCGCAAAGCGCTGTGGTAGGAGGCCGGCGCCAGGGTGGCCGCTTGTTCGGTGAGCCCGCGCGCCAATGCATAGATGGCATTCACCGTGCCGGTAACATCAACGCCTCCCGCCAGCGAACCCTCTCGTCGCCCGTCTTCGACGATGTCGGCGATAACCTCTCGTAACACCGCGAACTCGATACCGTCGGGACGCGTTCTGCGCACGAAGGCGGTGCTTTCGGCGCGA
Source organism: uncultured Actinomycetota bacterium (assembly GCA_963788075.1). Lineage (GTDB taxonomy): Bacteria > Actinomycetota > Actinomycetes > Mycobacteriales > Mycobacteriaceae > Mycobacterium. The sequence goes on from CAWBFI010000002.1 coordinate 31,098, forward strand.
ATCGCTCGCTCAAACGCGGCCAGGTAGGGGTATTCACGCATCAGCCGATCGGACTCGTCCAAAACGGCGTCGAGCCGGTCGATGACGTTGTCCCCACGCTTGCCCGCGGCGCGCAGTCGAGGCAGCGCGATGTCCTCGATTGCAGCGACGGTCGCCCTCAGCAGCTCCGCCTTGGTGGGGAAGTAGTGATACAAGCTGGCGCTGGTAATCTCTGCGGCACTGGCGATCTCGCGGATGCTTGCGCGAGAATATCCGACCTCGGCCACGCAGCGCATCGCCGCGGTGATGATCCGCCGACGCGTTTCCTCTCCGTTGGCGCCGACCGGCCGGCCTAGCGAAGGCGATGCCAAACTCGTCATGTGCTGCCTAGTACTTTAACGTCCGTGCATAAACAATAAAGCGATCACTTGATTAAATCACAGCCAGGCATTCGTGCCTCCGGTCAAGCGCCGAGCGCACTGCGTCGGAGAGCGACTCGCGGCATCGGCTGATGGGAGGCGATGGCCTTACGGGTAGGAGATTTCAATCCTCGCGAGGGCGCAGACTTGGGCAACTCTCTGACAACGGCAGCCTGCCGATCAGCGGATTAATAGGCGCCGTTAGCGGATTCGATAATCAATCGATTGATTGGTTGATCCGTAGGCTAGGACGGAGCAGGTGACCTTCACGGGGGATCGCCGGGCGAACGTGAAAGTGAGTCCTCCGCGCGTCCACACGCCGTCTGCTTGTCAATCGATTCGATATCGGTCAATATCGATACGTGTCGAAGTCGTCGTCCTCCACCCTGGAGCCAGGGTGTACCTTCGTCCCGCTCGTGCGTGAGCCGCTTTCGGGAGAAGCGGCCATCCAATTGGCGGCCACGTTGAAGGCCCTGTCTGACCCGGTGCGCTTGCGCCTGTTGAGCGTGGTGGCCAGCCACGCGGGTGGGGAGGCCTGCGTTTGCGACTTGTCAGCGGGGATTGAACTGACCCAGCCCACGATCTCCCATCACCTCAAGGTGCTACGGTCGGCCGGATTGCTCGACAGCGAACGGCGCGCCTCCTGGGTGTACTACCGGGTGAATCGAGCTGCACTGCAACAACTCTCGCAGCTTCTGGGCGCCGACACGCTCGGTCCGGCGACCCGACCATGAACACGGAATTGACCAAATGACCCAGAAGGCTAGCGCTACCAGCACACCGCCGTCCGGCGACAGCCATGCCGTGGCCCGCTTGGCCCGGTTAGCAGCGGTCGACCGATTCCTGCCCCTGTGGATTGGGCTGGCGATGGCAGCGGGGCTGATACTGGGCCGCCTCATCCCGCAATTGGCCAAGTGGCTCAATGCTGTGTCCATTCACGGCACTAGCCTGCCGATTGCCATCGGGCTACAGCTGATGATGTATCCGGTGCTGGCCAAAGTCCGCTATCGGGAAATCGGACGGATCACCGCCGACCGCCGCATGATCACGGTGTCGCTAGTTCTGAACTGGGTCATCGGGCCGGCTGTCATGTTCGCCCTTGCGTGGCTGCTCTTGCCGGACCTGCCCGCCTACCGCACCGGCGTGATTCTGGTAGGGCTGGCTCGCTGCATCGCCATGGTGCTGATCTGGACCGACCTGGCCTGCGGTGACCGGGAGATGGCTGCGGTATTGGTCGCGCTCAACGCCGTATTCCAGGTGCTGGCCTATGCCGGCCTGGGCGTCTTCTATCTCAACGTGTTGCCCGCCCGGCTACACCTGCCGACGCAGAGCTTGCACGTTTCCTTCGCTGCCATCGCCGTCACCGTCGTGATATTCCTGGGAATCCCGCTGGTCGCCGGATTCCTCACTCGAACCCTCGGCGAACGGGTACGCGGCCAGGAATGGTATGAGAGCGAACTGCTGCCACGGATCGGGCCGATTGCCCTGTACGGCTTGCTGTTCACCGTGGTCGTACTCTTTGCGTTGCAGGGCAAGACGATCACCTCCCAACCGCTCAACGTCGCCCGGATCGCGCTGCCGCTGCTGGTCTATTTCGCCGTGATGTGGGTAGGCGGATTCGCCATCGGCCGGTGGCTACACCTGTCCTACGCCCGCACCGCGGCGCTGGCATTCTCCGCGGCCAGCAACGACTTCGAGCTGGCGATCGCCGTCGCGATCGGCGTCTTCGGTGCCACGTCCGGCCAAGCGCTCGCCGGGGTCGTCGGCCCGCTGATCGAGGTGCCCGTGCTGCTCGGCCTCGTTTATGTGGCCCTGTGGCTGCGCCGGCGGCTGACGTGGCCGTGACGAATTGCCACGACTCGTGGATCAACGCCGACCGCCTCAACGTCGCTGCAGCAGAGCGACGACGGCGGGGGACAGCGGGCCCTCTCCACCGCATAGAATGCCTATATGCGAAGAGCTTTCGTCGTGACATTGGGGCTCGGAGTGATCATCGCAGTGCTCGGCTTGATCTGGGCGCTCCAGGGATTCGGAGTGCTTGGTGGTAGCCCGATGAGCAACACGACGACCTGGTCCATCATCGGCCCGATCACGGTGCTGGCCGGCATGGTGATTGCGGTTTTCAGTTGGCGGAAATTCTCGTCGAAATAGTGGTTCAGGTCTCCGCCACCGTGAAGTCCACGGTGTGCCAGCCGGTAGCGCCGTCGGGGACGGGACTCGCCTGATCTGCGGTCTGGACTGCTCCCGTGTTGTCGGTGGCGCGCACCGTGATGCTATGTTTCCCAGGGCTTTTCGCCTCCCAGGGGAAACTCCATAACCGCCAGGTCTGGTTGGAATAGTTTGCTCCCAGTTCAGCGGGACGCCACGCCGCATCGTCGACGCGGACCTCCACTGCCCGCACACCACGATTCTGGGCCCATGCGACACCGCCGAACACCACGGACCCCATCGGCACCTTCTGACCACCTTTCGGCACGTCGATCCGCGACTCGGTCTTGATGGGCGCGCGCGGTGCCCAGCCCTGTCGCGTCCAGTAGGCCCTCGCTCGGTCGAAGCGGGTCAGCTCCATATCGACGACCCACTTGGTGGCCGACACGTACCCGTATAGTCCGGGTACTACAAGCCGGGCCGGGTAGCCATGCTCGATCGGCAGGGGCTGACCGTTGAGGCCGACCGCCAGGAGCGCGTCGCGGCCATCGACGAGCGCCTCCACTGGGGTGCCGGCGGTGAATCCATCGATCGACGTCGAGAGCACCATATCGGCGTCAGCGTGCACGCCGGCCGCGGCCAGCAATTCGGCCAGCCGGTAGCCCGTCCAGACGCCGGTCGAAATCAGCTTGCCTCCAACGGGATTCGACACACACGTTAACGTCGCTACCATTTCGACGACGCCGAAGCGGGCCAGGTCGTCGAAGCTGTAGGTCGCTTCGCGGTCCACCATGCCGTGGATGCGCAGTCGCCAGTCGCCGCGGCTGAGCTGGGGAACACTGAGTGCGGTGTCCACCCGGTAAAAGTCGGCGCTGGCGGTGACAAAGCTCGGTAGGGCAACGCCGCTCGGTTGTACATCAGGAGGTATTGGTGGCGCCGATGCGCTCGCTCGGGGAAGGGCAAAGCTGTGGCGGTCGGGGGCCACCGAATGCACCAACCGCGTGATGACCGCACCCACCACGCCACTCGCCACCCCGAATCCGAGCAGTCCCAACATGACCAACCTGCGCCTGCCGCCATCCGGCGCGTCGGAGTCGGCTCGGTCTTCCGAGTTGCCCGGACCGGGCCAGAACCGTCGGGTGAGCAAGCGCAGGGTCGCCACGCCGCACGCGGCGCCGACGATAGTGGGGACGGTGTCGAGTGCTGTCGCGCCCTGGCGCGACAGCACTGCGATGCATCCCAGGAGGCCCGCCACGGAGATCGCGATGCTGCCACGCGGGCGGCGCCGACTCTCGAGGGTCCCGGCGATTGCAGCGAGCATAGCGATCACCACGAGCACGACGACGGCCACGAAGAGTTTGTCCAAAGTGCCCAGGGTCTGAATCGCCCATTCTTTGACGGGCCCCGGTGTCAGGTCGACGGCCACCGAGCCGATCGCAGCACGCGCATCGGCCCGCGTACCGAACGGGATGCCCACCAGCTGTGCTACCCCGAGCGCGACTGACGCCGCGGCGACTCCGGCGATCATCCGCTCATTCGACGGGGCGACGGCCATCGGAGCTACTTTACTCGCGGTCCCCGCTCGCTTATCAAGAAAGCAAACACCTTGCCCCGCAGGCGAACCGGTTCGGACTAGCAGCCAGAGGCGCGCTGTTGCAGCGCGGCTTGCAGGATCGAGCCGGCCGCCCGGAATGCGCGTTGGTTGCAGTCGGCGGCATCAATGGGCAGGTTGGCGGCGCAGTGCAGCAGCATGAGGGCAAGCGCGCTGCAGGTCGAGTACGAGACGATCAGCAGGTTAGCGCACGCATCCCCGCCGCCGACCGTCATTACGTGCTGGCGTTTGTCTTCCCATCCGGACCAGTTGAGCTCGGGCGGTCGTTGCAGCGGTGGCCAGTTGACGTTGATCGAGGTGATGCGTCCCAGCAGCGGAGTCAGGACCGCGACAAGGTGGGGTAATTCGTTGGTGATGCGGTCGACTCGCGGCCACCACGCGCCGTCAATGTCGCGGCCGAGTTCGGGAGCCACCGATAGCCGGATGGGATGAGCACGGCCTCGACTTCCGACCGAACGGGTCATCCGAGGTATCGCAGCCGGCACGTGCACCCGATTTGGTGTGGCACGCCTGAGGGGCGCGCAAGCGGGATCTGGCGACTCTGCTCGTCGCGCGATGGTTGGGACTGCACAATTCACGGACGGGTTCCTCCATGGTCGGCATCTGCCGCCTCACGGTCGCGAGGCAGGAGGAATCACATTGCCCGTGGTCGTCATCCGCGCAGACCGCGGTCCGACCACCGCTGACTGCGAAACGGCTCGTATCCAACGCTACGCCACCGGCGGCACGGTACGGGCGCCAGGGGCCCGCAAGAGCGTGTAATCGGGGCGCGCGCCGACATCGGCAAGAACCGACAGTGTCGCGGTACCGCGGCAAAGTTGGGTCCGAGGCGCGGTTCGAGGACATGCACAAGCCTTTGACGGTGCGATAGTTGCCGATCTGCCTCTTGTCGGCCTAAGACGCTGTAGTGTGAAACCAACAGAGGGGATGGGTGACATGGGTATAGAGGACTGGTGCGATGCACCACAGATTCATCCCTCGAAGATTCGGGTTGGCGACGTAATCGGCACGCTGCGGCCCACAAACCTGCGGTACCAGGTCAAGCTGATCAGCGCACCACAGGCAAGTCACGGGCGGTGGACATTTTTCGGCCGCGACGACGCGGGCCTACAGCACACGAACACATTCGCCGAGGGCGAGTTGGTTCCCAGGTACGCCAAATCTTCGTGACCACGTCGTAGGGTTCGCGACCGGCGTCCGCATTCTGTGTAGTCGGGTCGACACGACCTGTCAGTCGCCAGAGACCGTATGCCTCACAACCCCGCCAGCCTCGATAGTCGTTCCATCAGTTCGTCAATACTTGCGACCGCCACCGGGCCGGCGCGGCGCATTACCGCCATTTTGCTCATCTTCGCGAAAATCGTTGACCCGTCTAAGTGCTGCAAGTCTCCGGTGTCAGCGCGAAGGCGAGCTACACCGAAAAGCGTTTCTTCGGTCGGGAGGGCATAGAAGACCTCTTCATAGCTCATCGAGGTGATGGCCTCGCGCGAGCAGCCGAGTATCTCCGCGAATGCCATGTTGGCGAAGAGGACGGCCCCGTCGTCCGCTAGGGCTATGGCAGGTACCGGGATTCGCTCAAGCGCCGGTAGAGCAGGCGTTCGGCGTGGTTCGACCGTTGGGGAATTGGTTGCTCGCCGAGAATGGCAGATCTCCGACATTGGTTCACTCAATTGCACATGCGCTGTTTCGCCAACGTATGCGCCTGTCACAGAGGGGCCCGGGAGCACCCCAAAGCCGGTCGACTGCGGCCCGGTGGTTCGCAGGTGGGACAACATGCCCTATTGCTCACGATAGTTGTCACAATGGGTATAAACGAGGCCATAATCACTCCGCCCGTGCTGCTTCTGGGAGATCTGCCCCGTCGGCGGTTTCAATGGGCACCATCCCTGTTCGGCAGTGCCCTTCCGGGGAAACGACGAAGTTCACCTTCGGGCGGGTCGGGGCGACACGTGTCCGGGCAGCGCCAGGACGGCGGCGATCAGGAAGCACAGCGCACCGACGAAGGTACCAGCGTTGGCCACCGGGGCGTCTTCAGTCGCGCCCGCCCTCGTGATGAAGGCGCCGACTGCTGAGGAGGCGAAGGCGATCGGGCCGATCATGTTGGTCCACGCCGCCAGCCATGCGCGTGATTTTCAAGGCAACCAGCCCGACCGTGAGCGTTACTGCACCCAGTGCCCCGCTAATCAGAAACGCGACCGAACCCGTCGCATCCGGCCACCACACGAAGTGCCGTCGGGCAGGTATTCGATGCGCCCACAACGCAGCGCCTGTGCTGACGTTGAAGCGCAGGGTGCCCACGAACTGCGTTGCCGCCGAAAGCCATTCAGCCCGGATGGAGGGCGTTTGCCGCGACCAGCGCGTCGGCGGTCTGCTGCGCATCAGCTGGATCAGGGCAGCGCTGGTAAAAAACCAAGAGCCGATGAAGCACAGCAGATTGGTGGCGCCGGCCCCGGCGAACATGGCGAAGCCCGGGGCCGTACCGATCGCAAACAAGCACGAGCCGATCGCGAACAACCAGCACTGGCGCCGCAAGACCTCAGTTTTCGCGATGTCGATAACCATTAATAACAGGCCGCAGTCGCGTGCCGCGGAATATGTACCTCAGCGCCAGCCGACGCCGCGGCCCCGAATTATGCTGCTGCACAACTCAATCGCGCGATCCACCTGCCAGAGGACGGATGCTGGAGCATGTCGCCCTCCCGGATCTCCGACAGAGGCACCTTCTCTACTGCATGACGGCGATGGTCAAACATGGGTTTGGCGGGCTGCCGAACCGAGGTGCCAACAGCTGCTTTGAGGCTGCCTGACGAGCCGGCGGCTATTCGGCGGCTACGAAGGCGGCCTTGTGCTCGTAAAGCGCCCCGATTAGTGGAAGGGTGGGGGGATGGCGTCCCCGCCGAGATCCCCGGGCACTTCCGCAGCTGCCCGCATTCCATCCGGTTAGATGTGGCGATCCACGAGCAGCTTCTCGCCGCCGTCGACGGCCGGCGCGGGATGCAGGCCGCCGACCGCCTATGCGAGGCCTGTGTGGTTCTCCTCGACGTTGACGCAGCGGCTATTTCGCTCGTCTTCGACGGCGCAAACAGCGGAACACTGGGATCCAGCGGCGCGCCTGCCCGCATGTACGACGAACTGCAGTTCACCCTCGGCGAGGGACCGTGCCTGGACTCTGTCGCAGGGCGGATTCCGATTCTGGTCGTCGACCTCGCCGATCCCGGGGAGGCTCGCTGGCCCGCTTACGGGCCCGCCATGCTGAGCCACCAGATCAGAGGCGTCACTGCAATACCCATCGTCGTGGCAGGCGAATTTGTCGGCGCCCTCGACCTCTTCCGCGCGCAGCCGGGCCCACTGCCGGGCGACGACTTGGTCGGTGCGGTCGCCGCCGCGGAGCTCGCGGGCATTCCACTTTTGGACCTCTTGAACGCCGACCTGGAGGCCGCCGTCGCCGACCCCAACAGTGATGCCTGGGCGGAACTCCACACGCTGAGCCGCGCGGAGGTCAGCCAGGCCACCGGCATGCTCGTCGCCCAGCTGGAGATCGAGCCGGCCGAGGCACTTGTCCGGCTGCGCGCCCACGCTTACGCCACCGGCCGCACCGCCACCGACGTCGCCCGCGACATCCTCGACCGCCGACTGAAGCTCGACGTCGACTGATGCGGGATCGCACAGACAGCAACATTCCAGGAAGGAAGGCAAGGTGACTGACACCCCTCGTGAAACCCGCGTGCTGGCCGCCGTCGTCTCGCTCGTCGATAGCCTGCTCGATGACTTCGACGTCGTCGACCTGCTGACCGTGCTCACGGAGCGATGTGCTGAGCTGCTCAACATCGAGGCCGCAGGAATTCTGCTCGCCGACCCGCTGCACCAGCTCCGCCTGCTGGCCGCCACCTCGGAGCAGGCCCGCGAACTCGAACTCTTCCAGCTACAAGCCGACCAAGGCCCATGTATGGACTGCTACGCCACCGGCCAACCGGTCTCGGTCGCCGACCTCCGAGCGGCAACAGAGCGGTGGCCGCGGTTCGTTCCCGCCGCGCTCGAGGCCGGCTTCGCCTCGGTGCACGCCGTCCCGATGCGCGCCGCCGGCATCGTGCTGGGCGCGCTCAACTTGTTCGGCAGCCTCCCCGGCAAGCTGACCGAAGCCGATCTGCTAGTCGGCCAGACCCTGACACACATTGCATGCGTCGCGATCCTCCAGGAACACCCACCCACACCCGCCACCGTCATGCCGCAACTACGTACGGCGCTGGCCAGCCGTGTCATCGTGGAGCAGGCCAAGGGCTTCCTGCGCGAGAGGCTGGATGTGTCCGTGGAGGAGGCGTTCAATCTGCTGCGGGCCTACGCGCGGGCCCACCGCGAACACCTGACCGACGTCTCCCGCAGATTGATAGCTGATCGGTTTTCCCGCGCGATACTCGTGGCGGAGTTGGCCGAACTCGCCGCCGCGCCGCCGCGATAACGGGTTCAGCGATGCCATGCGCGGGCCCGCCGCACGGCCTCCTCGACCAGCCGCTCGGCGATGGCGTGCAGCTTGACGTTCTCGGTTTGGCTGATGCGGGTGAGCCGTTCGAAGGCCTCATCCGCGCTGCCCCCCGACCGGCTGCGGATGATGCCGATCGCTTGATCGATCACTGCGCGGCTGTCCAACGCGCGTTGCAATCGCAGGGTCCGTTCATGCGCGTTGGCCAGCAACTGCGCGTTGTACACCGATACCGCGGCGGGCTTGGCGAACTGGGACCCCAGCAGCACGGCGTGTTCGGCGAACGCGTCGCGGCTCTTGGCGTAGGCATTGATCGAGCCGATCAGCTGCTCGCCGACGATCAACGGCAGCGCTAGCGCGGAGTGCATGCGCATCCGCGCCACCCGGCCACCAAAGTGCGGCCAGCGGCTGTCACTGCCCAGGGATCCGCTGACTGTGGGTCGTTGCGACTGCATGCAGTTGATGCATGGCCCCTCGTTCAACTCTTCGTACTGAACTGTGTCGATCTCATGGACAAGCACCGCGGTCGCCGCCCAGGTGTGGACGCTGGATATCCCGTGTTGTGGGTCGATCAATGCGACGCCCACGTCGTCGGCGCCCGGAATCGCCTGGGCCGCGAACTCCGCCACGTCCCGGAGGAGATCGATCACTCCGCGGGCGCCGGCGACAATCCCGGCTACTCCACGAAGCCCGGCATACAGTTCGGCCTCGTCGGCCTCCCGCTGGGTTGGGGAGAGCTCAGGCGGCTTTTTGCGACCGGGCTGGGCGTCGAAGTCGGCCAACATCCCTCCTCGCGTACACCCTCGACCACAAACTTACTCTCTGTCGCGTCCCGAAGAAGTCAGCCGACGAGTGCCAACGCATGGGCACGCCGCAGTTTCCCTGAGGGCGTCTTGGGGATCATCCCCGGCTCGAGCACCACCACGTTGCGGGGCCGGACATCGACCTCGGCAACCACCTCGTGCGCCACTTGTTGCTCGATGCGGCGCACCTGGGCCGGGTTCTGCCAGTCGTTGGACTCCACGGCGACGGCGAACGTCTCGCGCACGTGCCCGGCTTCCAGGCGGACCGCGACGGCACTGCCGGGCCGGACCCCGCGGACACGCGCGGCGGCGCGTTCGATGTCGGTCGGGTAGATGTTGCGCCCTGCCATGATGATCACGTCTTTGACCCGGCCGCAGACGACGACGTGTCCGGTCTCGGTGAGATAACCGAGGTCGCCGGTGTCATACCACCCTTGGTCGTCTTGTGCAGCGACGAAACCGCCCATCGTCGCGTAGCCCAGCGTCACCGGTTCGCCGCGCACCTGGATGACGCCGACGCCCCGCGAGGGCAGGACATTGCCATCTTCGTCGACGATGCGGGCCTCCAGCCCCGTCAGGAGGCGGCCGAGCGTGGCCAGTCGCCGGGTTTTTCCCTTGGTCGCAGGGACAGCCCGGTGCAGTATCGCGAGCAGATCGGCGTCGACCTCATCGACCACCAGGCCCGCGCCGCACTCGGAGAAAGACACCGCGACGGTCGTCTCGGCCATCCCGTAAGCCGGCAGGATTGCCTCCGGTCGTAAACCGAACGGCTTGCCGGCTGCACAGAGGTCTTCGACGTCAGCCGGTTCGACTTGTTCGGCGCCCGACAGTGCCCATCGCAGGCTGGACAGGTCGAACTGGCCGGGCCGCGCGAGCTTGCGAAGGCGTCTGGCGAACAGTGTGTAGGCGAAGTTAGGCGCCGCGGTCATCGTGCCGTTGTACTTGTCGATGAGCTTGGCCCACAGCAGGGTGTCGCGCAGGAAGTCCATGGGAGTGACCTTGACCAGCTCGGCGCCGAAATACATTGGCACGGTTAAGAAGCCGGTCATGCCCATGTCGTGGAACAGCGGTAACCAGCTCACGATCACGTCGGTGTCGATGTCGACGTTTGCGCCGATGAACATCGCCTCGGCGTTGGACACCACGTTGCGATGGGTGATCTGTACGGCCTTGGGCGATCCGGTGGACCCCGACGTCAACTGCAGCAGCGCGATGTCGTCGTCATCGGTCTCGACCGGATCGGTCGGATCGCAGTCGAGCAGCTGGTCGACGATCAGCACGCGCATGCCCAGCTGGGACAGCAATGGGGCCGCGCCCATGAACGGGTCTGAGACGACTACCGCTTTGGCGCCGATCATCTTGATGACGCCAGCGGTTTCCTCGGCCCAGCGCTGAAGATCGGTGCGCGGCGTGGGTTGGTGGAGCATGGTCAGGCTGGCGCCGCGCATCCAGATACCTTGCCCGGCCGGCGCGATCTCGGCCGGGGCACCGGCTAGCACCGGAACGGCGTCACCGCGGTCGACCCCGGCCTCGGACAGTCCGCCCGCGATTCGACGGGCCCGCTCGTGCACTTCACCCCACGTATGCCGGACCGGACAGTTCGGCTCCCCGGTGACCATGCCCTTCGAACTGGACTCGGCGGTGCGGTACATCGTTTCGGTGAATTTGCTCAAGAACATTCCTTTGGCTCCGGCGCCGCAGCGCTGCAATTGGCCTCCGACTGTGAGCCGGGGCATCGAGTCAGGGACGCGCATGCTGGAGTGAAGCCTGCGCGTCGGTGTTGAGACACGGTACCTCATCGGACGCCGGCGGGAAATTGCTGAACGTGGGAGGGCGTCAGCCCTCCGGCCCCAATCACCGCCGCGCCACACCGCATTGGGCTGGTAACTAGCCCGGGGTCCGTGAGAGGGGTAGCGTTGAGGTGTTGAGTCCATCAGCAAGTCGGGTCGCGAATTCGGCTGTGCGCCGTTGAACTTGATGAGCTTCCGCTCGAATCACATTCGAATGTCTATGTCTACCCCGCTTCTTTCCCGGCACTGCATGCACACGTCGCTCACTAGCCCGGAATTTGGGGGACCACCGAACCTGAGCCCGCAGAAGGAACCACAGAACGGTTAAGCATCTGCGGCCGAAATCCGTGGCCCGGCGTTTTGTCGCATCAAACCGTCGCGTCAGCGGCCTTTTTATCGATTAGGCGCTGGTCGGTGAGTTCTTCGTTGCCGACGACCGCTGGGAGCCCCACATACAAAGCTCGACGAAAGAGAGCAGACGATGGCGATTACGGACATTCCGGCCTTCGCTCACCTGACCGACGTTGACATCGAGAATCTGGCTGTTGAGCTGGACGCGATCCGGCTGGACATCGAGGATTCCCGCGGCGAGCGCGACGCACGCTACATCCGCCGCACCATCGCCGCGCAACGTGCCCTTGAGGTAGCCGGCCGGCAGCTCGAAACGCTCTGCGTGGTGGGCGGGAACGGTGAGCCTGGGTCTGGCCAAGATCATCGGAGCATGTCCCGAGTCGCGTGGATTTTTGGTGGCGATCCATGGTGAACTCTATGCGGCGGTACCGACGGTGTCGGGGTTGGCGTGTCGGCGCAGGGCGTCGGCGAGCTGGGGCATCTGCTTGTAGCCCTTGATGCGACGGAACGACCGTTCGGCGTTGAGCATGCCGGCCGCGGTCCAGCGCAGCACCATCTGCCCGTCGCGCCAGCGGGTGACATTACGGTTGGTGGTGCGGGCTATCGAGATCATCGACTCGACCGGGTTGGAGGTGGTCAGGCTCTTGGCCAGCCGGCCTTCGATGCCCAGCCGCGCGACGGTGAACATTTCCTCCAGGCCTTCACGCAGTGAGGCGGCCGCGCCCGGGTAGCTCTTATCCAGTTGCGCGGCAAGCTTTTTGGCGTTGGCCAGCCCGGTGTCTGGGTCGGCATGACCAAATGCCTTGACTAGCTTGGCATCTACCCACTGCTTGTCTTTGTCGGGCAGGTGCTCGGCGACATTCCGCCGCTTGTGCAGGGTGCATCTTTGGATGATGGCCTTGGCGCCGAACACCTCTCGTACCGCGGCCGCGAGCGCCTTGGCGCCGTCGACGACCACCAACAGCCCGTCATCGAAGCGCAGGCCACGCTCGACCAGGTCGGCCAACAGCGAACGCACCACGGTCTTATTCTCCGTGGAACCGTCCCACAGCCCGACCGGCTTTTTGGTTCCGTCGGCGGTGATGGCCAGCGCCACTACCACGCAGCGCTCGGCCATGTGCTCACCATCAAGCATGAGCACCTTGATGTCCTCGCCCACCAGGTCGCGGGCCATCAACTCGGCCAGCGCAGTCTCGGTCTGTTTGACGAATCGGCGCGAAATCGCCGAGCGGCTAGTCGCTTTCGTCTCCTTGTCGACCACGGTGCCAACCGGCTCGGCGACCCGCGCGTGCCGGCGGGTGGCCACCCCGGCCAGCATCCGCTCCATCACCACGGCCGTCAGCACATCCTCGGTAGCGAAGTGGGTATAGCAGGCCAGCGGCACCTCGTGCCCATCGCAGGTGCGGGCCCGCGGCCGATCCACCGACACCCGACGCCCGCCCAGCGTGACCGAGCCGCGCCCGCCGCCATGACGCACCGCGGCCCGGTTCGGATCATGCTTGCCTTTCGGTCCGACCACCTCGGCGATCTCGGCCTCAAACAGTGCCCGCATCACTGCCATCCCGGCGGCCACGCTCATCGCCAGCAGCCCCTCTCGGGCCGCACCAGCGATGTCGGTCAGCGCCAGGACGATCTCCTCCGGCAGATCGGGCAGTACGGCGGCGTCAGTCGTCTCAGCGAGGCGGACAGTAGGTACGGTTCTCATGGCGGTCCCTTCCTTCGTGGGTGTTCTTGGTCGTTCACCCGAAGACCTACCATCAGGCAGGCCTCAGGTGAGGGACCGCCACCTCAAATTCCACGAAGAACGGGACAACCTCGATCATCGCGAACATGGAGATTGGCCACAATGTCATGCACGGCCAGTGGAACTGGATGAACGATCCCGAGATCCATTCCTCGACGTGGGAGTGGGACATGAGTGGGGCGTCAAAACACTGGCGCTTCACCCACAACTTCCAGCACCACAAATACACCAACATCGTCGGCATGGACGACGACGTGGGCTACACCATCCTGCGCGTCACCCGTGACCAGCCCTGGGAGGGCTACAACATCGGCAACCTGCTGTTCAACATCATCCTCGCGCTTGGGTTCGAGTGGGGAATTGGCTTGCAGCCCATCGAGTTAAGCAAGATCCTCAAGGCCGGCCCGGATCGTGACATCACCCTTGAGCAGGTGCGCGAGTTTTCAGCTAAGGCTGGAAGGCAGGTGGTCAAGGACTACGTCGCGTTCCCGGCGCTTACCTCGCTGTCGCCGGCGGCGACCGTCAAATCGACGCTAAAGGCCAACGTGGTGGCCAATGTGATCCGCAACGTCTGGGCCAACGCGGTGATCTTCTGCGGGCATTTCCCCGATGGCGCCGAGAAATTCACGAAGACCGACATGATCGGCGAAACCCGGGGCCAGTGGTATCTGCGCCAGATGCTCGGTAGCGCCAACTTTGACGCCGGGCCGGCGCTGCGGTTCATGAGCGGCAACCTGTGCCATCAGATCGAGCATCACCTTTACCCCGATCTGCCCAGCAACCGGTTGCACGAGATCTCGGTGCGGGTCAGGCAGGTCTGCCACAAATACGACCTCCCCTACACCACAGGCCCTTTCGTGACGCAGTACGGCCAGGCGTGGCGCACCATCGCCAAACTGTCGCTGCCGGACCGCTACTTGCGCGACAACGCCGACGACGCGCCGGAGACCCGCAGCGAGCGGATGTTCGCCGAGCTGGAGCCCGGTTTCGCCGGGACGGACCTGGCGACGGGACGCCGCCGCGGGCTCAAGTCGGCAATTGCGGCTATCCGCCAATGGCGTCGCGACGCACGCGTCGGCGAAGACCGGCATCGCTCAGGACAGACCCCGCAACGGCGCCGGCAGCCGCCTGGTTCGGCCAGGTGTCGGCTGCCGCAGGGCGAAGCCATAGATAGCGCCACACCATAGGGTCGCGGCACGTCCACGGGTGCGTTCCAGGCGGAAGTCCGGGACGATTGATCTTGCAACCGTCCGCTTTTCGGAACACGGTTTCCACGACCAGTCCGCGGCGCGGGCCTGCCGGACCTGACTAATGGGAAGTGCCAGGCCAGCCGAGGCAAGCATTCGGCAGACTTGGTCGCTGGTAGCCGCTACCGGGTGAGCACTCCTCCTGACCGGGTGAGTTCGGAGCCCTGAGCCAAGACCGTGCCCCCGGTGGTGTGCCAGGAGGTCGATCGCTGTTGGGATGTCGTGCCGGCCCTGCTCGTTGGTGGGGTGTGAGCACTGGTCCATTAGTCCGCGGGTACTCCTCCTCGGCTCGGCTGCCGGGACGACAGAGACCCATTGTCGAGGCCAAGGAGGTGCTGGGGATGTTGTTCATCGGAGATGATTGGGCAGAAGATCACCACGATGTGGAGGTCCAGGACGAGCAGGGCCGGGTGCTACGACGGGCCCGACTGCCCGAGGGGATGGCCGGCATCACCGAGTTCGGTGAGCTCGTCGGCCGGTTCCTCTCCGAGGACAGACAGGCCGCAGATGTGTTGGTATGCACTGAAACTGACCGCGGACCGTGGGTGAACGCGTTGATCGCCGCGGGCTACCGGGTGTTCAGCGTGGACCCGAAGCAGGCGCATCGGCATCGGGAGATCCTGTCGAGCTCGGGCGCCAAGAGCGACAAGGGTGATGCGCATGGGCTCGCGGACATGGTCCGCACCCGCCGCCATCAGCTGCGTGAGGCAGGCGGTGACTCCGAGATCGCCGAGGCGGTGAAGGTCGTGGCCCGCGCGCATCAGACGATGATCTGGGAGCGGACCCGGCACATGCTGCGGCTGCGGGCCGCACTGCGGGAGTACTTCCCCGCGATCCTGGCGGTCTGTGACACGGTCGAAACCTGTCATTGACCAGCCGCCCCTTGCTGGTGCTGCTGGGTAAGGCTCCTACCCCAGAGTTGGCGGCGAAACTCACTGCGCGGCAGATCCTTCCGATGCTCAAGGGGTACCGGAACAAGGACGCTAAAGCCGCGCAGATTCAGCAGATCCTGCGCGGGGAACACCTCGGGCAACCCCCGGTGGTGACCCGGGCGTATGCCGCGTCCGTGCGTTCATCGGTAGCGGTACTGATCGTGCTCGTCGAGGAGATCACGCACCTCGAGACGGAGGTGAAGGCCCATTTTGGCCAGCACCCGGACGCTGAAATCATCCTCAGCCAACCCGGCCTCGGCCCGATCCTCAGTGCCCGGGTGCTCGCAGAATTCGGGGATGCCCCGGGCCGTTACCGCAGCACCAAGGATCGCAAGAACTATGCGGGGACCAGTCCGATCACCCGGCAATCCGGGAAGATGCGCATCGTCGCGGCCCGCTACATTCACAACAATCGGCTCGTCGACGCCCTCCAGGGACAGGCCTCCTGCGCGATTCTGCACGACCCCGACGTCCGCGGCTACTACGACCAGCTCCGCGCCCGCGGCACCAAGCACAACGCCGCACTCCGCCAGGTCGCGAACCGGCTCGTCGGTGTCCTCCACGGCTGCCTCAACGCCCGAACCCGATACGACCGAAACACGGCATGGGCCCATCGACACTCAATCCGCCAAGGCCTCTTGATGCGATGAAGGGGCGGGGCCTCCGCTCCTCGTGACGTTCCCGGCGGATGCTGGGGGTGTTCACTTTCCACGAATCATGGGAGGCCCCTATGAACGAGTATGACGGCAAGCAGTTCGTCGGGATCGATCTGCATCGGCAGCGGTCGGTGATCGTGCGCCAATCGGAGTCCGGTGAGCAGCTCTCAGCGGTACGGATCGTCAACGACCCGGTCGCGTTGGGACTGCAGCTCGAGGACGCCGGCTCCGACCCCGAGGTGGTGCTCGAAGCAACGTATGGATGGTACTGGGCGGTCGATGTGCTGCAAGCCCACGGAGCGCAGGTACATCTGGCGCACCCATTGGGAGTCAAAGGGTTTCGGTACAGAAGGGTGAAAAACGACGTGCGCGACGCCGGCGATCTGGCTGATCTGCTGCGGATGGGTCGACTGCCCGAGGCCTGGATCGCACCACCGGCGACACGCGAGCTGCGGGAGTTGGTGCGCTATCGGGCCAAGCTGGTCGCGATCCGATCCGGGCTCAAAGCCCAGGTCCATGCCGTACTGGCCAAAGCCGGGGTGTTGATTGCGGTATCGGACCTGTTCGGAGTCGGTGGGCGCAAGCGACTCGCGAAGGTGCCGCTAGCCACCGCCTACGCCGAACGGGTCCGCTCACTGCTGGAACTGATCGATACCCTCGATGGCCACGAGGCACGTTTCGCCGCGTTGATCGCCAAACGGCTCGACGCTGACCGCGGCTATCAAGCCATCCAGCAGGTACCCGGTATCGGAGTGACGCTGGCGGCGGTTTTTGTCGCCGAGATTGGTGACGCCGGCCGCTTCACCGGTCCAGCCCAACTGTGCTCTTGGGCCGGACTGACCCCGCGCCACCGCGAATCCGACACCGTCGTACACCGCGGGCATATCACCAAACAGGGCTCCAAACTGGTTCGTTGGGCAGCGATCGAGGCGGTGCAGCGCCACCCGACGACGGCCAAGATCGCGGCCGACAAAGACCGCATCGAAGCTCGCCGCGGCAAAAACATCGCCAAGGTTGCCGCGGCACGCAAACTACTCACGCTGGTCTACTACGGGCTGCGCGACGGCCACATCCGCGCGCTCGACCGTGCCAGCGCAGCGTGAGCACTCCGGACGCAACCCGTGCGCGGCCGCTTTTTTGTCTGACCCCCCAACGGCGTGGTCGCCCGCTTGATTGACCCCACGTGTTGCTACCGCACCGCTCCATGCCCACCACAGCTGGGCGAAGGGATGACCGGCAGCCGGAACAGTCCGGCCCTGCCCCAAAGTATCTGCACCATCACGGTTTGGAGAAGGCCCACAACCACACATCCGCCCGGCTGATCTTCCCGACGTCCGTCGAAAGCATGCATCGGCCCGGTCCGGGGTCAAGACCGTTCGTCCTCGCTACGCTGCGGGCGCTCCGTCTTGACCCCGGCCCTTACCCGATGCCGCCTACACGGAGGCCGAAAGCCAGCACAATCCCAGGTCGCCAACGTCTTGACAGAACCCCACCCCTTCAGGGATGACAATCAACTTCCAGGGATGTCTTGGCTCACTCTCATGTGCACTACGTCCTAGTGGGTGACCGCACTGTTGGCGGGCGGTATCCGCGCATTTTGTTGTGATCACAGCCGCCACATGCGTCTCAGTTTCCGGGGTATACGAGGATTTGTCCACCTCATAGCGACAATCTGTTGAGGGCGGGATCGACTGGTACACAATTAATTCCGAATTCCTGACCAGGACCGACCAGGGACGGGCATTGTCGCTGCGAGCGTTCAGGGGGCTGCGCCCCGGTGTGCGCAGAGGGAAATTCGGCGCCAATGCCCAGGACGCTCACCAGGGCATTCGTCGTATTTCCGAGTGAGTGAGGTGGACAAATCGTCGTATACCGAGCAGCTAGTGGCCACTGTGGCAGATGGGGATAACACGCCGGTTAGCAGACGATGTGCACTAATTTGAGCTCAGTCGGGTTTCACGACCAGTCCGCGGCGCGGCCCTGCCGGACTTTTCGGCTCTGGTCGCTTGAGCCAAGACCGAAAGCTATTGCGCCTTAGGATTTCTCGTTGCGAAACAACTCCTGGGTGGCGGCGGCGGCGCGGCGGGCGGATTTGACCTGCTTGTCGGCCCGCTTTTCCTTCAATGACTTTCCGGACTTCTTGCTCATTGTTTGTCGCGGTGACTTATCGGACATCGCTGGCCCCTTCGTCATGGGGGCCTGGTTGGTCCCGATCGTCCGAATGTACCCCAATGGCCGGGAGTTAGTGGGACCTTCCGGCGTCGTGCCGACGCGTTAGCGCTCGCCACACGTAACCCGTGACGGCTCGCGGCCGACCGGTCGAACGTCACTAGCGTGCCGAGGCGCCGGTAAGGCGGTGAGTGGTTCGCGCTGAAGGCGATGAGTCGCTTGCGGGGTCGCTTTCCAACACCGGGTTGGCTAGCGCAATCTGGTGTGTAAGACCCCGGGGCCGGCAAAAACCAATCGGCCCCAGGGGTTTTCGTGCCGAGTCCCTAGACCGGGCTCACTCCCACTGCCTGAGGACCCTTTGGTCCCTGGGCGATCTCAAACTGCACCCGTTGATTCTCTTCAAGAGAGCGAAAACCGTCCCCCTTGATCTCCGAATGGTGGACGAACACATCTTTTGCGCCGCCGTCAGGCGCGATAAAGCCGAAGCCTTTGTCGCTGTTGAACCATTTGACGGTTCCCTGTGTCATACTAACTTCTTTCTATTTCAGGTGGACGCAAATTGGCTACGCCCACGACCAACCATAACAGTAAGTTTGGCTTACCGCGTCTCACGTGAGCCGGGATCGCAATATCGCGGCACCGATTGCTCCGACCGTGCAAAGCCCGAGGTGCATTCGTGGACGAGTTGCCGCAACGCCCCCGCATTCATCGGTTTTTCTGAAGTGAAGACCTCGCCCAAAAGACGCAGCGCGTCCTCGCCAGAGTTCGATGGCGGGAGCACGAACAACACCGCGTCGCGGGAATGCGTACCCATGAGATAAATCGTGTCGCTGAAAACCAGACGGTACGGATTGAGGGAAACCATTTCGTTGCGACGAATGATTCTTGTTGGCGCGGGCGACCACATGCTCGGGTCGTAGACGACTCGGTGCACCGTGCCGATCCATAAACTGAATACGGCAAGTAAATCGGGCAGCTCCGAGCGCAGCTCCAAACTCTTTGGCCACCAAACGCCGTCTACGGCGGCGTGGGTATCGTCGCGTTCGCACAGCGCTAATCGGGTTGTGTTCGAAGGGCGAGAGGAAACATGCGCCACGGTGACGCTCCCGTCTACTAATTTGCGCTATCGCAAACGGCTACCGAAGGGGTGGCAATCGACAAACCCACGATTACCACAGCATAGCCCGTAGCCGGCGAGATGACGCACGAAATCCTGGAGTGGCGGTGCAGCAAAGAGGTTTTCGAGGCGGCGTGTGACAGCGTCCGGTGGAGCGCCCCGAGGGAAACCTCTCCGGACCGGACGGATACGGCGCGGCTCCCGAGCTTTTCCGACTGGGCGGGCATCGTCCACACACTTGAAGCCAATCGCGTGAGCTTCGTTGATTCCCAGTGGTTTTGCGCTAGGACGGCCTCGGTGGGGCCTATACGCGGGTTTCCCTCTCTTCCGCATCGGTCGTAAGGAGGCCCTCGACGGTCGAGGCATTGTTCGGGCCCGCTGCAGTCATCATGATGGCGTGCGCCTGGTCTGGGTCGGCGTGCGGGGAAACGACCAGTAGAACGATCTTGTTGCGATCGAGCCCAAGCACTTCGATGGTGTTGACCGGCTGCAGGCGATATCCGTCGAGTCGTACAGCGCGCCCCCCGGTCGCCAGTTTTGTGGGCGCCTTTGCCCATTCGTTCACGTTGTATATCACGCGGCCAATCGGCCCGAGTCGTACGGACAGCACCGCCAGCAGATCGGGCAGCTCTGCCGCAAGATCCTCACTGTGCGGCCACCAGGCCCCGTCGACATACCCGCTCTGGGGCGCCTTGGGCTTTAGCCTCAAGCGCGGTGTGTGTACCGGTTGGGGCGGCTGGCGCCCGACATCCATATGGTCGTTTTTCAGCGTCATAGTGACGCTCCCGTCTTGACCGCGAGACCGGCCAATCAGTCGAATCGGCGATGACATGGCTTTGAGTAGTCAGGTACGAGGTATCGCCGATGACTCCCACACTACTCGGGTGTTGCAGAACGTCGGGCACGCGTTCTCAGCGGATGGAAACCAGTTGGTCGATCGAATCCGCCGGCAAGTCGCCATCAACGACGGCGGTAACAACGAGCTCGTTCAGCGTGATCGCGCCTTTGTGATTATCGAGGAAGGCGGTGTCGGAGGCGTCGCGACCGGTGGCTATGCGGACCAGGGTTTGCCGTGGCGCTAGCAACGTCGCATCGACCACTCGCCACTGCCCCTCGACAAAGGCCTCGGCCACCGCGTGAAAGTCCATGGGGTACACGCCCGGCGCGTACACCGACACCAGGCGGGCCGGGACGTTGACCGCACGCAGCAACGCGACCACCAGATGCGCGTAGTCGCGGCATACGCCCTCGCCGGCGAGCAAAGTGTCCACCGCCCCGTCGATCGGATCGCTGGACCCAGGCACATAGTTCAGCCTGGTGCCCACCCACGAGCTCACATTCTCCAACAGCGTCGCCGAATCACCGTAGGTGCCGAATTCAGTTGAGGCGAAACCATAGAACTTATCGGCCTCGGCGTAGCGGCTGGGCCGTAGATACATCGACAGATCGTACTCGCTCACCGGAGCCGGATCAGTCTGACCCAGGATCGTCGCCGCGTAGTCGACTTTCAGCGTCCCCGCCGCCGCGTCGAACTTGTGGATGCGGTTGCCATGCACACCGCTGATTTCCAAGGGCTCGATGGGTCGTCCGTCCAAGACGAAGCGCAGCGACTCGAAGACCTCAGTGCGCGGATGCGGAGCAACAGCGATCTGAAACTCCAGCGTCGTAGGTGCGATGATTTCAACTTCGATCTCGGTGCCCACTTCGCGTCTCATAGCGAGATAATGCGCCAGTCGTTGCGGATGCACCACCCGGGCGGCGACCTCGGGTCGGGATGGCGTTTCCCCTGCAATGCGCCGGCAGATCCGAGCCGAAGACCCCTGGCATCGCCGGCGACGCCATGGTTGCCCGTTAACACCACCGGCAGTGGCCCATGTTCAATCTTCTATTCTTTGTCGCACATGGCATATCCTGGTAGTCAGTGACCGATTTGAGCAGGTTGCGTTCGTAATCTGTTGCTAGATGGCCGTTGGTGCGCAACTGTGGTGTTAAGCAGTCAGCACCAGGCCGGCCGCCGTCGAAACTTCACTGTGTGTAAAGACGCAGCACGGCTCTCCGTTAGAGCCGCAATTCGGCGCGGGCTGTCGGTCTTTACGCCCCCTCGCCGGCCAGTCACGGACTGCGGGGGTCGCTCGATCCATGGCCCAGCGGCCCGATGTAGCAGGAACCGGGCCGGCAGAGCCTTGGTTGCCAGCGTCCCTTGGTTCCAGCCCAGATTGGGGTAGTGTGAAAACACATCGACGTGTATTCCGTGCGTGATCGTTCTGGGTCATGTCGTCGCCGATTCGACTAAATTGGTGGTATCGCGGTCAAGACGGGAGCGTCGCGATGACGCGAGGACAAGGCCGCAGCAACTCGAGGCGGGAAGCCACATTGGGCATCCGCAGGCCGCGGCTTCGGTTGAAACCCGCGGCGCATGCTAGCGGGTATGTGGATGGTGCATGGTGGCCACGCAGCGATGACCTGATGACGGAGCTTCCGGGTCTGATCGCGGTCCTGTCGATGCGCCTGGGCGCCATCGGTTGCGTGATGTACAACAACGCCGATTGGAGGATGACGCCCGCCGAACTTGTGAGGGGCGGACGTGTGGTCCAACTTGACGGAAACGGCGGGTTGCTGCCCAACACGGTGGAAGTCCTTGATTCCAAAGGCAATAAGGTTGTCTTGCTGGTTGTCCCATTTCACATCGACCCCGATCAAGCACACGGGATCGTGACGGCAGCCGCGGAGCCGGACGACGCGTCAAGCGTCGATACCCTGCTCATGATTAGCGTGAAAGACCGGGAAAGCCGCACAAAGAGGGACGCCGCACGGGAGCGCTGGGAAGTGAACAACTCGTCACCGATGAAGATCGGGCACGGTTAAACGGTTCTGGCTCAGAAGGTTTCGTCGCGAAGAGGATGGTGTGCTGATGGTTACGCGTTTGTCGGGGACCGATGCGCTCTCGCTGCACACGGAGAGCTCCAAGACGCCCGCGGACACGGTAACGCTGGTCATCCTCGACGTGTCCGATCAGCTCAGCCACCAGCGGTTGCACCAATTGGCGGCCGCATCGATGCCGCAACTGGCGCGCTTCCGCAGCCGGCTCGTGAGCAAGCCGCTGGGTATGGGGCAGCCCGTGTGGGCCGAGATTGACGACTATGACCCTTCACCGCAAATTCATTGCGCAACGGTTCGCGCTCCCGGGGGTCGGCGCGAGTTCGCCGATCTAATCGCGGACTTGACTACCGGGCGACAGGAGTGCCCTGGCCGACTATGGGAAGTCTGGAGTATCAACGGACTGGCGGGTGGCCGGTGGGCGTTGGCGGTGAAGATGTCGCCCGCACTGAATGACGGGGCGGCAGGGGCAGCCTCCTTGTGGCCGCGGTTGCTGACTCGCGAACTGCACGTCCCTTCCAGCGATCTGCCGAGCGAGCCGAGCTTAGGCTCCGCGCCGTCCGTCGGCGACCTCGTTACCGATGTGATAACCGAGATCGCCGAGAACCACGTCATTGGCTTGTGGCTGATCGTGGAGACCGTATCCGGTGTGTTGCAAGCCGTCCGCAGTCGGCTGTTCGGCGCGGCTGGACGGGACCTGATCGACCCAGCGGCATCCCCGACGAGCGGGCCGGTGCCGCACACGGTGTTCAATGCAGCGCTGACCAAGCGACGTGCAGTGGCGTTCGCCTCGATCTCCCTGGCAGACGTAAAGATGGTCAGCAACGCGTTCGGTGGCAGCATTCCTAATGTCGTTCTCGCTGCGTGCACACTGTCATTGCGCGCCTGGCTGCAACGGCACGACAAGGTGCCCGACGATCCGCTGCTGATGCGGATGCCATTCGAGCTGCCGGCCAAAGATCCCTCCAGAGTCGGCAAGGCGTTGACTGTCGGGCGGCTTCGAATCCCGGTACACCTCGACGACCCAGTGCAGGTCCTGGCGAACCTCCATACCGCCACCGAAAGACTGAACGCCATGCGCAGCCGTACCTACGAAAGTAGGCCTCCCGCAATAGATTCATCGACGATGGCGTCGTTTATCCCGCCGACCGTTGCCCGCATCGGTATGCAGCTCTATACCCGGTCAGGTCTGCAGCACCAGCTCAAGCCGAGCTGTCACGGCAGTGTCTCCTACATAACCATTGAGCAGGCACCCGCGTACTGTGCCGGCGCCAAGGTCGTCGGCATGCATAATGTGGCGCCACTAGCCGAGGGCAGCGGGTTGAACATCGCGCTCACCTCCCGTGGTGAGGAGCTGGATGTGAGCGTGTGCGCGTGCCCAGACAACGTGCCTGCGGTCGACGAGATCGTGACCGGGATCTCCCACTCTGTCGATATTCTGGTGGCGGCCGCACAGGAATCCCCTCGCGGGCAAGGCCGTTCCGTGGTCACAGAGATGACGTCACATCCAGCCAATCGTTCGCCCGGCCAGCCCTATTGACAGCTTCAAGTAAGTCCCCGACGTTTGGCTCGGCTTTTGAGAAAGTCGGGCAGCGTAACGTGTCGATATTCGTCCGCTGCACCGATGTCGAGACGTTGCGACGTGGTCCGGTACCTGTCTAGGCGGAACGCAAGCTCGCGGCGCGGTCGTTTGCGCGGTCCACCCGGGCTGTTTGGCTTTGTCGGCGTAACTCTTTGGTTTGGGCGCAGAGCTCTCGCGACCACACGCGCTGCAATTCGCAGCGTCGGAACAACTCGTCGAGGTCTTCCCGAGTGGTGAGATGACTGGCGGCGTGATCGTGCACTGTGCTCATCCACCCTTTTCGTTTGGGGGCACCGGGTGCGATGAGGTGCGATGGTCAATCCGGTTACTGCGATGTCGATGGCAGCACACAGCGCGGACCCAAGTCGTCGCCGCTGCCTTAACCGGATCGCCCCAATGTACCCGTTGTTTCGGCCGACGAACCACCGTCGGATTGTCAACCCCCAGCTGCGCCATACGGCCTGCGCTGCGCGGGCGCGCTCGAATCTCGTGGGCCGCGTTCAACAGGCCAGTCGATCGCTTCCAGCTGGCGTCGACGCGTTTGGGGTCGGCGGAAGAGTAATTGCCTCGGTCTAAGCTCAAGGAGGGATAAGGAAAGGTACTCGATGCTCGCAGCGTTCGGATTCGAAGCCCTGGGTGTGGTCGTCGGGGACATGTACTTCGTCGACCCTGTCCCGCTCGCCGGCCAGGAGACCCCGGAACGGGGAGTCAGACTCGAGCTCCGCCTTGTCGACCGGGGTGGGCCCCAAGGGTCGATCTACGCCGGCGTCCCGATCGCTTTCACCCGCCCGGTGTGGCGGGTGGACCTTTTCGGATCTACCGAGAGCGCGCCCGGGACGTTGGACCGGGCCCATCACCACCCCCGTTTCGACGGTTGGGAACCCGGACGGCGGCACTTCGTCGCCGAGCTGTCAGCAGACCCGCTGGCCTGGCTGGCCGATCAGCTGGCCAATCCGGCCGCCGTGCTGACCAGGGCAGGCGTCGACAGTGATCTGGTCACCGAAGCCGATAAGACCGGACTCGCCGCGGCGGCCCCCGAGATTATCGCCGTAGTGAAACGGATGCTCGACGGCGTGCGGGACGGGGAATTGGCTCCTGCCCCCGCCGAACCTGTTGCTGCCGCCCGCACTGGCTGGCTTTGACTTTCAACCCCGCCGGGTTGTTGCGGGTAATCCCCGACGACCATTCGGCGCCCGCAACGTCGAACTGTCCGACTACCGCTTGAAAAAAGAACCTTGGCAGAATTGCCCCACCCATCCTGGCGAGATCCTGCACGGAGTTCCTTGAGTCGAAGGGCATTTCGCATTGCCGATTCGACGAGGTGATTGAAGTGCCGCCGCGCCGAATCAACGAGATCGTGCACTGAAAGCACGGCATCAGCGCCGAGAACGGCTCCGCGGCTTTCCCTTGCGCTGTCCGTCATCTCGAGTCTCCACGGGCCGTTGGTTCTTAGGGGCTGGTGTGCGAGGGCGCGGGCGTCCTCGATGAATCTGGCGCGCCGTAGTTCCTGCATCCCGTTGTTTCGCATCCGGCCCGAAACCGCAGCATTACGTGCCGGCTCCCGGTGGCACCGGGCACCAGCCCGGGCCGCAGTTCATCCGAGGAGCAGTTCCCTCGACGGTATCCGAGAGGCTCGCGCCGTTGCCTTGATCGATCCATCGGCGATGCCAGTCGTGGCAGACGTTCATATCCCAGACCAGGTCGGGTGGCAGAGTGGCAACCAGTCTTACCGAACCGTCGGAGCCCTTCTGGTACTTGTACGGCGCGGGCAACGGCTGGCCGGGGCACCACGTGCCGTAGCCCTTGTCGGCGTGGGCATTTCCCGCGGCAGGCCCAAATCCGGCCAGAATCAGCCCGCCAGCGAGCAGCGCTCGGGCGATCACCTTCTGCACCATGCGATCGCGCGACACGGTCGTCGTCCTTTCTGCTTGCATTGGCGTACGGGTCTGCCGACAGTTCATACAAGGTGCCTAGCTACCGATCCCAAATAACACCAATCGCCATCGCAGGCCGGGCACACCACCGGCGGCCACGAGCTCGCCCTGGCTGCGACGGGCATACTGGACGGCCGCGGCGCCAGCACCCACTGCGCAGCCAAGGGGACTTTTCTGACGGATGCGATCGAGTCCCGGATCACTGAGCCGCCGTGACCCAGTATCCACCGAATGGGGTGTAGTCGCCCGGCCCCTGGTAGGGGGGTTCGACGAAGGTGGGCGACGGGCTCGGTGTAACCGGTTTGGTGACGGTGGTGCCAGGAGCGGTACCGCGCGGTGGTGGCTGGGATGGTGCTGGCTGGGATGGTGGCGGCGGGGATGGCGTGTTGCTGCGATGCCAGTGGTCAGCCGGCCCGGGCGCCCTGGTCGTTGTCGTTGTCGTTGTCGTGGTCGTGGTGGTGGTGGGGCCAGTTTCGTCGTGGGAGCCACACGCCACGACCGGTGAGCCCATGGTTACAGCGGCCGTGAGGCCGAGTACCGCCGACCATCGCCGGGCGCGATCCCCCGTCGCGTGCTGTGGTAAGGGCTTTTCGGTTGAGAGGTCGGCGTTGGCCATGTCAGGGGGTTGCTTTCGTAAAAGAGGTAGTTAATTAGTGGATCGGCGGAAGTCGTTCAGCATAGGTCCAATCATGCGGCCACGTTGCCGTGCGCGGTCTCAACTTGCGCGTCTTTCGGAAACAGATGGGAGCGCGCTTGTCCACTGTCGAGTACATCGCGAGGTCGGCCCCGACTGAGTGTCTTCTTTGCTGGCGCCTCGCGCTCTCGTGAGACAAGGGGCCGTGATGCCCTGGTCACGGGGGTAGAAAGAGAGCAAGCTCTAGGGCAGGTTCGGATTTTGTGCATCTGGACCAGGCGGAGACAGTCTCGCTAAGGGAGTACACCGATGTTAAACAGCGTAAAGGTCGATAACAACCGCGTCCCTCAGCAGTGTGTGCAGGATGCTGAGCTATTAAAGGAATCAGGTGCGCACAAGCTCGTCGTCGCAGACCGCGACGGCAACTGCTTGGCATTCGTATTGGCTTGGGACAGCTTTGACTACGACGCTGAGACCGACACCTATGTGTGCGTTGCCGACGGTGACGGCAGAGAACTCATGACCGTATACACCGCCGGTGACATCAAGTCAGTGCCCGGTGCGAACATGTATGTCGTAACTGCGCCGGACGGGTCCGGTGGCTGCAGGGGGTTGCAGGCCCTCTGAGCTTCCGGGCACGGGCAGACTCCAGTTTGGTGCGCTGTCTTGCCCCCGCGCGGCCGACCGACGTGCGCGGACGGGGCCTAGCACACGTCTATAGCCGGGTCTTTGCATTGGAACGACGTTGCGGGTCGATCGCCTTGGGTAAAGCAACCAGCGCGTTGCACCCGCAAGTTCACCCTTGAGTGAGCCCACGGTCCAGTCAGCCCGCCACAGGTGGCGAACGGCAGGCGGTGCGGCGAGCTGGTTACAGAACGATGTTTGCCGCCCGGCGCGGGACAACAGGTGGCGGATACTCGCGCCGGGGGGTTTATGATAGACCGTTCGTACGGTTAGTTACGCCGAAGGGTTGAAGATGCCCAGATCGCCTGGCAGACGTGGCGAGATTCTTGAAGCATTTGTCCGCTATGTCGCCGAACGTGGCTATGACAGAACGAATATCGGCGACATCGCCGACGAGCTTGGCATGTCCAAGGGCACCATCGTTCACCACTTCGGAACCAAAGCTCAGATGTTGCGGGAGCTCGAAGAAACCCACTTGACTCGCCAGCTCGACGTGCTGCGCATGGTATGGGACCGGCTGGCCGCACCGCACGAACGGATCGCCGCAATCATCTACGCCTCCGCGCTGCTACAGGTGATCGCCCGACACGCGACGGTGGCAAGCCAGCGCGAGGTTGTCCAGTTGTCCGAGGACCCGGCGATGCAGCAAGTGCGCAAGTTGCGACATCAGTTGCAAACGCTCACTATTGACGAGATCCGCGACGGCGTAGAAGGCGGTGTGTTTCGAAGTGTGGACGTGGAACTGGCGACACTGCAGCTGTGGGGATCGCTGGAGTGGATGTGGGTGTGGTTTGATCCCGCGGATTCCCGGACACCCGAGCAGGTGGGCGCCGCTTTCGTCGACGTGTTTCTCGGTGGGCTGCTGCTAGACCGCTTGGCGCTCAGCAAGTGGGCGGACCCTGCTGCGGACGTCGTCTCCGTGGTGCGCGAATGCCTTGCCGCGGTGACGGGTACTGCAGACTGACCGGACAGAATACATTGCGGGTTAAGGTGATTGGCCGCAGCCGATTGCACCCCGAGCGGCCAGACCGTCACGGCGGAGAACCCGTCCGGCGCCACCAGCCGTAACGGCGATGACTGTACGTATAGTCGATTTGGTTGGTTTGCAGGCCTGACTTCGCCGAACAACCCCCAGGCCCACGCGGCGCAGAAGCCCTGATCAATGCGTTTGTCGTCTCGTGGAGCATGACGACGAGGTTCCAGGTGTTCTGTAGCAAAGCCCAGGCCGGTGCGCCGACTCGTTGACTGAACGTACGGTCTAATGCCATAGTGGCTGCGTGGCGCAATCGAGGGCGGCGTTGGGCCGTAGGGGCAGGGACCGCGAGTGCGGGTTGGGCCGGTTCATGGCTCCGGGGTTTGGGGCGACCAAGCCGGAAATCGTCTTCTTTCACGCGAAGCCCGAAAGGCCTTTAAACGGAACACTTTCCGCGACATCGCACGACAATGCTTGGCTCGCCAGGGGAGCGATCGAAACAGGGCTATGCAGCGCCTGCACGGGATTCCGTCGTGAGGGGCCGGTCATGACGACGTTGAGAGGGACGCCCGCTGGGGCAGGGAAGCGCCGCGCATCGTTACCCAGGGAGTTGCGCCGATGAGTACCTTGATCGCCGGCAAATTGGGCGCGCATGTGCGACCAGGGTTGGAAGTGTCCGGCGGATTCTTCCGAATGTGCGTGTTGACCGGCAAAGCCCTGCGGCAGCGGTTCGAATGGCGTGAGTTCATCTGGACTGGCTGGTTCCTGATGCGGGTATCGCTGCTGCCCACCATCGCGGTGTCCATCCCGGAAACCGTGCTACTCATCTTCACGCTCAACCTCCTGCTGGCCGAGATCGGCGCCGCCGACGTCTCCGGTGCTGGTGCCGCGATCGGCGCGGTCACCCAGCTCGGCCCGATCGTGACGGTGCTGGTGGTCGCCGGCGCCGGGGCCACCGCCATCTGCGCCGACCTCGGCGCGCGCACCATCCGCGAGGAAATCGATGCGCTCGAGGTGCTCGGCATCGACCCGATCCACCGGATGGTGGTGCCCCGCGTCGTCGCCTCGACGATCGTCGCGGTGCTGCTCAACGGCCTCGTGGTCGCCGTCGGCCTGGGGGGCGGCTACTTCTTCAGCGTGTACCTGCAGAACGTCTCGAGCGGTGCCTACCTCTCCACGCTGACGTCGCTCACCGGCCTGCCCGAGGTGGTGATCGCCTTTATCAAGGCCGCGACGTTCGGGCTGATCGCCGGCCTGGTCGGCTGTTACCGCGGGCTGATCGTCCGCGGCGGGTCCAAAGGCCTGGGCACTGCCGTCAACGAGACAGTGGTGCTGTGTTTCATCGCGCTGTTCGCGGTCAACGCGGCGCTGACCACCATCGGTGTCCGGTTCGGAACGGGGCGCTGACATGACCGTGGCTACAGCGGCTCCCACACCGCATGCCCGCTTCCCGCGGGCCACCCTCAGTCGATACGGGGAGGCCCCGGCCCGGCTACTGGTCGAGATCGGGCAGATGGTCTGGTTCGCACTGACCGCAGTCGGGCAGATCCCCTTCGCCGTGCACCGCTACCGCAGAGAGCTGCTGCGGATCGTTGCCCAGATGGGGATGGGTACCGGCGCGATGGCCGTGGTCGGTGGCACCGCCGCCATCGTCGGCTTCATCACCCTGTCCGCGGGCTCACTGGTCGCCATCCAGGGCTACGCGACGCTGGGCAACATCGGTGTCGAGGCATTCACCGGATTTTTGGCCGCACTAGTCAATGTGCGGTTTGTGGCGCCGGTGGCCGCCGGTCAGGCGCTGGCCGCGACGGTCGGCGCCGGCGCCACCGCCGAACTCGGCGCCATGCGCATCAGCGAGGAGATCGACGCGCTGGAGGTGATGAGTATCCGGTCGGTCGCCTACCTGGCGTCCACCCGGGTGGTGGCGGGTCTCGTCGTCATCATCCCGCTCTACGGGTTGGCAATCACCCTGGCCTTCCTGTCCCAGCAGGTCACCACGGTTTTCTTCTACGGGCAGTCCGCCGGTACGTACAACCACTACTTCCACACATTCCTGCGCCTCAACGACGTGGGCTGGTCGTTCGCGGAGGTGATCCTGGTTGCGGTGGTCGTGATGACCACCCACTGCTACTACGGCTACACCGCCACCGGCGGGCCGGTCGGCGTCGGTGAAGCGGTCGGCCGGTCGATGCGGCTGTCGTTGATCACGATCGTTGTCGTGGTCGTACTGACCGCGATGGCGGTCTACGGCAAAAGCCCGAACTTCAACCTCACCGTGTAGCCGCCATGACGACCCCGGTGAAGGAGAACCCGCCGCGTATCCCGCCGTACAAGACGGCGGCTGCGGTGTTCTTGGTGGTCGCCGCCGCGGTATTGGCGCTCGCGTGGTTGCAGTTTCGGGGCCAGTTCACGCCGAAGACGCGGTTGACGATGGTGGCGCCCCGTTCGGGTTTGGTCATGGATCCGGGGTCGAAGGTCACCTACAACGGGGTGGAAATCGGCCGGGTGGCCGGCATTTCGCAGATCCAGCTTGAGGGCAGGCCGGTGGCCGAGTTCGCCTTGGATGTGAATCCGAATTACATCAGGCTGATTCCGGCCAACGTGGATGCCAACATCAAGGCGACCACGGTGTTCGGCAACAAGTACGTGTCGTTGACCTCGCCGAAGAACCCCACGCCGCAGCGCGTCACCCCGCAGCAGGTGATCGACGCGAGGTCGGTGACGACGGAATTCAACACGTTGTTCGAGACGCTTACCTCGATCGCGGAGAAGGTGGATCCGGTCAAGGTGAACCTGACGCTGGCCGCGGCCGCGCAGGCATTCGCCGGATTGGGCGACAAGTTCGGGCAGTCGATCGTCAACGGCAACGCCATCCTCGACGACATCAATCCGCAAATGCCGCAGATCCGACACGACATTCAGCGGCTGGCGGCCCTGGGCGACACCTACGCCAACGCCGCACCGGATCTGTTCGACTCCCTCAACAACGCGGTGATCACAGCGCGCACACTGCACCGGCAGGAAGCCGAGTTGGATGCCGCGTTGTTGGCCGCGACCGGGTTGGGCAACACCGGCGAAGACATCTTCCGGCGGGGCGGGCCCTACCTGCAGCGGGGGACCGCCGATCTGGTGCCCACCGCCCAGCTGCTCGACACATACAGCCCCGAGTTCTTCTGCACCATCCGCAATTACTACGACGAGGAACCCAAAGCCTATGCGACGACGGGCGGCGGCAACGGCTACGCGCTGAAAACCATGACCGAGCTGATGTCAGGGTTGGGAGGCATATTGACCCTCCCGGGGTTGTCCGGCACAGCGGCCACATTTGGGCTCCTGGGGCTGGCCGGACTGGTAGGCGGGGCGCCGAATCCCTATGTGTATCCGGACAATCTGCCGCGGGTGAACGCTCGCGGCGGGCCGGGGGGTGCGCCGGGTTGCTGGCAGGCGATCACCCATGATCTGTGGCCGGCTCCGAGTCTGGTGGTGGACACCGGCGCCAGTCTCGCGCCGTACAACCACATAGAAACCGGCTCACCATACGCAATCGAGTACGTGTGGGGCCGCCAGGTCGGCGACAACACCATCAACCCATGAAAATCACCGGCTCCGCCATCAAGCTCGGCATCGTCTCCCTGGTGCTGCTGCTGATAACTATCGCGATCGTCGTAGTGTTCGGTCAGATGCGCTTCAACCGCACCAACAGCTATACCGCGGAGTTCAGCAATGCCAGCGGCCTGAAAAACGGCCAGTTCGTCCGCGCCTCCGGAGTGGAGATCGGCAAGGTCAAAAAGGTGCGGCTGGTCGAGGGCGGCAAGCGGGCGCAGGTGGACTTCGCCGTCGACCGCTCGATACCGCTCTATCAGTCGACGACCGCGCAGATCCGCTATCTCGACCTGTTCGCCAACCGCTACCTGGAGCTCAAACGCGGCGAGGGTGAGGGCGCCGACCGGGTCCTGCCGCCGGGTGGATTCATCCCGCTGTCTCGAACTTCACCGGCGCTGGATCTCGACGCCCTGATCGGTGGTTTCAAGCCGCTGTTCCGGGCGCTCGATCCGGAAAAGGTCAACACCATCGCGTCGTCCATCATCACCGTGTTTCAGGGTCAGGGCGGCACCATCAACGACATCCTCGACCAGACCGCGCAGGTGACCGCGCACATTGCGGAACGCGACCAGGCGATCGGCGAGGTGGTCAAGAACCTGAACGTCGTGCTGGACACCACGGTCAGGCATCGCAAGGAGTTCGACCAGACCGTCGACAACTTCGAGAAGTTGATCACCGGACTGACGAACCACGCCGATGCGCTGGCCGCCGGCGTCGCGCACATCAGCGACGCCGCCGGAACGGTTGCCGACCTGCTGGCGGACAACCGCGCTCTGCTGCACAAGGAGCTCAACTACCTGCAGGGCCTTCAGCAGCCGCTCGTCGACCAGAGGGATCAGCTCAGCGATCTGATCCACAAGACCCCGACCGCGCTCAACCTGATCGGACGCAGCATCGGCCTCTACGGAGACTGGGTGAACTTCTACGTCTGCGACCTCACGATCAAGTGGAACGGACTGCAGGCCGGCGGCCCGGTGCGCACGGTCAGGCTCTGGCAACAGCCCACGGGTAGGTGCATGCCGCAATGAGAACACTGACGGAATTCAACCGCGGCCGTGTCGGGCTTATGGGCATCGCCGTGCTGGTGCTCGTCGTCGCCGTCGGCCAAAGCTTCACCAGTATCCCGATGATGTTTGCCAGTCCGAGCTACTACGGGCAGTTCACCGACAGCGGTCAACTGAACAAGAACGACAAGGTGCGCATCACCGGCGTGAATGTCGGCATCGTGCAGGCGCTCGACATCGACGGCGACCACGTCGTGATCAAGTTCACCATCGGCGGCAACACCATCGGCACCGAGAGCTGGCTCGCGATCAAGACCGACACGATCCTGGGTAAGAAGGTGCTCGAGATCGAGCCGCGGGGAACCCGAACGTTACGGCCGGGGGGCGTGTTGCCGCTGGGCCAAAGCACTACCCCCTATCAGCTCTACGACGCGAACTTCGACATCACCAAGGCCGCCGCCGGCTGGGACATCGACACCGTCAAGCGGTCGCTGAATGTCTTGTCGCAGACCATCGATCAGACCTACCCGCACCTGAGTGCCACACTCGACGGCTTGGCCAAATTCTCCGACACCATCGGTAAACGCGACGAACAGATCAAGCACCTGCTCGCTCAGGCCAACAAGATAGCCAGCGTGCTCGGTGACCGCAGTGAACAAATAAACCGGTTGCTGGTCAACGCGAAGACGCTGCTGGTCGCGTTCAACGAACGCGGACGGGCCATCGACGCCCTGCTGCAGAACATTTCCGCCTTCTCGGCCCAGGTGCAGGGGTTCATCAACGACAACCCGAACCTCAATCCCGTGCTGGAGCAGTTACGTGCCATCAGCGACGTGCTGGTGGCACGTAAAGACGACCTGGCTAAAACCCTCACGTATGTCAGCCAATTCGCCGCATCGCTAGGGGAATCCGTCGCGTCGGGCCCGTACTTCAAGATCGTCCTGTCCAATCTGCTGCCGTACTGGATCTTGCAGCCGTTCGTCGACGCGGCCTTCAAGAAGCGCGGTATCGACCCGGAGGACTTCTGGCGCAGCGCCGGCCTGCCCGAATTCCGTTGGCCCGACCCCAATGGCACCCGGTTCCCCAACGGCGCGCCGCCGCCCGCACCTCCGGCGCTGGAAGGCACCCCGGATCATCCGGGACCGGCCGTCCCACCCGGAACAGCGTGTTCATATACGCCGCCGCGCGACGCGCCGCCGCGGCCATGGAACCCGCTGCCGTGCGTGGGCGTAGGCGTCGGGCCGTTCGGTGGCAGTTTCCCGGCACCGGTCGACGTGGCGACGTCGCCGCCGAACCCGGACGGTCTGCCACCGACACCCGGGATCCCGATCGCCGGGCGCCCGGGCGAGCCGCCTCCGGACGTCCCGGGCACACCGGCGCCGCTGCCGACGCAAGCACCGCCGGGCGCGCGCACCGAGCAACTGGCGCCGGCCGGCCCGCCGCCGCCGCCATCGACGTTCGCGCCGGGGCTACCGCCGGGGCCACCCGCGCCTCCGGGATCCGGGCAGCAGCTGCCCGCCCCGTTCATCAACCCCGGCGGCACGGGAGGCAGCGGCGCGGCGGGAGGGGGTAGCCAGAATTGAGCACCAACTTTAATTTCCGCAAACTGCGGCTCCGGAGGGTCATCGGAGCGCTGGTGGTGGTGCTGGCGCTCGTCGCCGCGTTCGTCGGCTGGCGGCTCTACCAGAAGCTGACCAACAACACCGTGGTCGCTTACTTCCCCGAGGCGAACGCGCTCTATTCCGGGGACAAAGTCCAGATCATGGGCGTTCGCGTGGGTTCCGTCGACAAGATCGATCCGGCCGGCGACAAGATGAAGGTGACGTTTCACTACGACAACAAGTACAAGGTGCCCGCGAACGCGTCCGCCGTGATCGTGAACCCCACCCTGGTGGCATCGCGCAGCATTCAGTTGGAGCCACCCTACAAGGGTGGTCCGGTGATGGCCGATAACGCGGTGATCCCGATCGAGCGCACGCAGGTGCCGACGGAGTGGGACCAACTGCGTGAGAGCGTCGCCAACGTCATCGACAAACTCGGCCCGACGCCCGAGCAGCCCAAGGGGCCCTTCGGTGATCTCATCGAGGCTTTCGCCGACGGGTTGGCCGGCAAGGGCCAGCAGATCAACACCACACTGAACAGCCTGTCGCGGGCGTTGACCGCTTTGAACGAGGGCCGCGGCGACTTCTTCGCGGTGGTGCACAGCCTGGCGCTTTTCGTCAACGCCCTGCACAAAGATGACCAGCAGTTCGTCGCGTTGAACAACAACCTGGCCCTGTTCACCGACAAGTTAACCGGGTCTGACCGGGAACTCGCCGATGCGATACAGCAGTTCGACGGCCTGCTCTCCACCCTGCGCCCGTTCTTGGCCAAGAACCGCGAGGTGCTCGCGCACGACGTCGACAACCTCGCCAACCTGACCACCACGCTGGTCCAACCCGAGCCGCTGAATGGTTTGGAGACCGGCCTGCACGTCCTGCCGACGCTGTCGACGAACCTCAGTCAGATTTACCACCCGTCGCACGGCGCGCTCACGTTCATTACGGAGTTCCCGAACTTCGTGAACCCGATGCAGTTGATCTGCAGCTCGATTCAGGCCGGTAGCCGGCTGGGCTATCAAGAATCCGCCGAACTGTGTGCGCAGTACCTGGCGCCGATCCTCGATGCGATCAAGTTCAACTACTTCCCGTTCGGGCTGAACCTGTTCAGCACCGCGGAGACGCTACCCAAGGAAGTCGCCTATTCCGAGCCGCGGCTGCAGCCGCCGAACGGGTACAAAGACACCACGGTGCCCGGGATCTGGGTGCCGGACACCCCGTTGTCGCACCGCAACACCCAGCCCGGCTGGGTTGCCGCGCCGGGCATGCAGGGCACACAGGTGGGGCCGATCACGGCGGGCCTGTTGACCCCCGAATCTTTGGCCGAACTGATGGGCGGCCCGGACGTCGCACCTCCGCCGCCCGGGCTGCAGACCCCGCCGGGACCGCCGAACGCGTACAACGAGTACCCGGTGTTGCCACCTATCGGCTTGCAGGCCCCGCAGGTGCCGATCCCGCCGCCGCCCGGGCCGGGCGTGGTCCCGGGGCCGGTCGCGCCGACGCCCGCGCCTGCTGGACCACCGCCACCCGCGGAGGCGGCCGCGTCGACGGGACCGGGCTCGTGATTGGCGCCATGGGCGCCTTGGGGGCCCAGCTCCGGCACCGGGCCTGGCAGGGGCTGGCTCTGCTGGGGGCTGCCGTGGCGCTGACATCGTGCGCGAGCTGGCGCGGAATCGCGAATGTGCCGATGCCAGGTGGCCCTGGCAGCGGGCCCGGCTCCTACACCGTCTACGTGCAGATGCCCGACACCCTGGCGCTGAACACTAACAGCCGGGTGCGGGTGGCCGATGTCTTTGTCGGCACGGTGCGCACGATCAAACTGAAGAACTGGGTCGCCACGCTGACGCTACGTCTGGACAAGAGCATCAGGTTACCCAAAAACGCCACCGCCAAGATCGGGCAGACAAGCCTCCTGGGTTCTCAGCATGTGGAGCTGGCCACGCCACCCAACCCGTCCCCGGAGCTGCTGAAGGACGGCGACACCATCCCGCTGAAAGATTCGTCCGCGTACCCCACGACCGAGCAGACGCTGGCCAGTCTCGCCATGATCTTGCGCGGAGGCGGCATCCCAAACCTCGAAGTGCTGCAGAACGAGGTCTACAACATCCTGAACGGACGGGCCGACCAGATCCGCGCCTTCCTCGGCAAGCTGGACACCTTCACCGCCCGACTCGACGAGCAGCGCGAAGACATCACCCGGGCCATCGATTCCACCAACCGGCTGCTGGCGTACGTGGGTCCCCGCTCGGACGTTCTGGATCGGGTCCTCACCGAATTCCCTCCGCTGATCAAACATTTCGCCGACAAACAGAACCTATTCATCAACGCGGTTGACGCGACAGGACGGCTCAGCCAGGTTGCCGACCAATACCTGTCCGCCTCGCGGAGCGACCTCCACCAGGATCTGCTGTCGCTGCAGTGCCCGTTGCGGGAACTCGGCCGCGCCTCACCGTATCTGATCCGCGCACTCAAGCTGATCCTCGTCCGGCCGTTCGACATCGACGCCGTGCCGAAGGCGTTCCGCGGCGACTACTACAACGTGTCGGCGACGCTCGACCTGACCCTCAGCTCTGTCGACAACGCGGTCCTCACCGGGACCGGATTCTCCGGAGCGCTGCGCGCGCTCGAGCAATCGTGGGGCCGCGACCCCGAAACGATGATCCCCGACGTGCGGTACACGCCGAACCCGAACGACGTCCCGGGCGGGCCGCTGGTCGAAAGGGCGGATCGGCAATGCTGACCCGCTTCATCTGGCGCCAGCTGATCATCTTCAGCATTCTGAGTGTGATCACGGCGATTGCACTGGGCGGCTACTACTTGCGGCTTCCCACTGCGGTGGGGATCGGCCAGTACAAGCTGAAGGCGGACCTGCCCGCGTCGGGCGGTCTGTACAAGACGGCCAACGTGACTTATCGCGGTGAAACCATCGGCACGGTCACCGGCGTCGAGCCGACCGAGACCGGTGTGCAGGTGACCATGAGTGTCGCCGACCGCTACAAGATTCCGATCGACGCGTCGGCCAACGTGCATTCGGTGTCCGCGGTCGGTGAGCAGTATCTGGACCTGGTGTCGGTGGGCAACCCGGGCAGATACTTCTCGCCGGGACAGACCATCACCAAGGGCACCGTTCCCACTGAGATCGGGCCGGCGGTGGACGCCGCCAACCGCGGGCTGGCCGCGCTGCCCAAGGACAAGATCGCCTCGCTGCTCGACGAAACAGCCCAAGCGGTCGGCGGACTGGGGCCCGCGCTGCAACGGCTGATCGACGCGACCCAGGCGATCGCCGGTGACTTCAAGACCAACATCTCCGATATCAATGACATCATCCAAAACTCCGGACCGATCATCGACAGCCAGGTCAACTCGGGCGACGCAATCGCGCGGTGGTCGCACAACCTGAATATCCTGACCGCGCAGACCGCGGAAAATGACCAGCACGTGAAAAGCATTCTGTCCCAGGGCGCACCGACCGCGGATCAGGTCAACTCGGTGTTCAGCGACGTCCGCGAGTCGCTTCCGCAGACACTGGCGAATCTAGAGATCGTGCTGGACATGCTCAAGCGCTACCACAACGGCGTCGAGCAACTCCTGGTGGCCCTGCCGCAGGGCGGCGCGGAAGGCCAGACGGTAACGGCGGCGTTCCCGGGCTACGCTGCGCTCGACGCCGCGCTGACGATCAACCAGCCCCCGCCGTGTCTGACCGGCTTTCTCCCGGCACCGCAGTGGCGGTCTGCGGCGGATACCAGCCTGGCGCCGATGCCGTCCGGAACGTATTGCAAGATCCCGATGGAGACACCGGCGAACAGCGTGCGCGGGGCACGGAACCTTCCGTGTGTCGATGTCCCCGGTAAACGCGCTGCGACGCCGAAGGAGTGTCGCGACCCCAAGCCGTACGTTCCGGCGGGGACCAACCCCTGGTACGGCGACCCGAACCAGATCCTCACCTGCCCTGCGCCTGCGGCGCGCTGCGATCAGTCGGTGAGGCCGGGCATGGTGATTCCGGCGCCGTCGGTCGACACCGGTCTGAACCCGGCGCCCTCGGATCGAGTCGCTGGGACGCCACCGCCGACCAGTGATCCGTTGTCGCGGCCGGGAACGGGTTCCGTGCAGTGCAACGGCCAGCAGCCCAACCCGTGTGTCTACACCCCGAGCGGGCCTCCCTCGGCCGTCTACAGTCCCCAGAGCGGTGAGCTGATTGGGCCCGACGGGGTCAAATACTCCGTCGAGAACTCGACGAAAACCGGGGACGACGGATGGAAGCAGATGCTGGCACCGGTCGGCTGAACCCACTACGAATGCAATCCCGTTGGGTTACAGCGCTTTTCGGCTCGCTCAGGGGTTATCGGCGACGAGAACTCGTCCGTCGCGCCCAAGGCCGTGGCCCCATCTTCTGGGCGTGGCGGACCGGTTGACACTGACCGCACGTACAGTCATATACTTGGCTGCGCACCCTAACTGGTCCAGCACCACACGGCCGGAAAGTGAACTCCAGAGATCGGAGCGAAATGGGCGAAGTGATTGGGCTAGGCCAACTTCGGAGTGACGCGTGTAGGTATCTCGACCGGGTTGCCGCCGGGGAGACGATCGACGTCATCCGGCGGGGAAAACTGGTGGCGCGGATCCAGTCGGTCGGTGATTGGAGGGTGGCCCCAATCCCGGCGCGATCTGTCAACGTAGCGGCAACGGACGCCGACGGGTGGGTCGGGCTTGACGATCTGCGAATGCGTGCCGGGCGGTGCTTCGATCGGGTTGCCGCAGGGGAGACGGTCTATGTTGTCCGGGGCGGCAGGCTACTGGCCCGGATCGTGTCGGCCGGCGATGCGAGCGCGATTCCGATGCCGGCGGACGGTGGTGGGCGGATCGAGCTTGACGAACTGCGCAAGCGTGCGGGGCGTTATTTCGACCAGGTCGCGGCGGGGCAGACGATTGAGGTCATCCGTAGCGGCAAAGTGGTTGCCCGCATCGTGTCGGCCGCCAGGGACGACCCGCGCAGGACGGCTTGATTGCGGTACTGCGTCGAACACCCTGGAAGGTGTTCTGCCTCAACGCGTTATGTCACTGGTAAGATTTGCGGACGATGTCGAGGAGCTCACAATGAAGGCCTATCGAACCGTGGTTGTCGGAACCGACGGCTCGGAGTCGTCGCTGCGTGCAGTCGACCGCGCCGGCGCCATTGCCTCTGAGTCGAACGCGAAGCTGATCATTGCGACCGGGTACTTTCCCCAGAGGGACGATGCGCGCGCGGCCGACGCCCTCGGGGACGAGGCCTACAAGGTGCACGGCAACGCGCCGATCTATACCATCCTGCGCGAGGCCAGTGAGCGGGCCAGGGCGGCCGGGGCGAAGGAAATCGAGGAACGGCCGATTCAGGATGCTCCGGCACATGCGCTGGTGGAACTCGCCGAGAAGGTTGACGCCGATCTGCTAGTGGTCGGCAATGTGGGACTGGACGCGCGATCTGCGCTCATCGGGCGGGTTTTCTCGGTCGCCGGAGGCGTCGCCACGAAGGCCAAGATCGACGTACTGATCGTTCACACCTCTGGCTGATACCCGGCGGCTCGCCGGCACACGGCGACACACACACTTTTGCCCACAGGAACCGAGTGGCATCCAACGATCGACTGGGTTCTCGACATCGGTCCTAGCTAATGCCTCGCATGCCAGAACGAGAATCGGCCACCGCAGGATCATCCCGCGATGGCCGGTCCTGTCGCGAAACCGGCTGCTAGACAATGATGTCTGATCAAGGGGTTAAGCTATCGCCCCTCTCGGGCGGCTCTGCCGAAGCCGCCTTTTGGATGATTACAATGATTACATTGACGCTTATATAACGGACAGCTGCGTGGGCCCTTGCGACCGCATCTGAACGAGGACACCGGGGAGCTCTTGTTGGAGGCCCTCTTTCGGAGTGATAGGACTTGAGCGCCGGTGGGAGTTGAATTTAATCCGCGACCACGATTGCGTGCTCTCCAAGCGGTCCGATAAATCCGCCCTCTCAGCGAATCCCGTGGTGGGATACTGGCCTCGTGAGTGGTAAAGAAGCTACGGCCTCGATTCCGGATGCGCCATCGGTGGGTGAGGTCAGGGTCGTTTTGCGGCTGATCGAGCCGCTGCGCAAGTTGATCAAACCTAAGGTGTATGGGATCGAAAACGTCCCGAAGCGCGGCGCTCTGCTGGTCGGCAACCACACGGTGTTAGGGGTGCTCGACTTACCGCTGATTTGCGCGGAGCTGTGGGAGCGCGAGCGGATCGTGCGAGCGCTGGGCGATCACGCCCAGTTCAAGGTGCCGGGTTGGCGCGACATGCTCAACAGCGTCGGCGTTGTCGAGGGAAGTCGGGCTAACTGCGCCGAGCTGATGCAGCGCGGAGAGCTGGTTTTGGTCTTCCCGGGCGGCGGGCGCGAGGTGGCCAAACGCAAGGGTGAGCGCTACAAGCTGATATGGAAAAACCGGATGGGGTTCGCTCGCATGGCGATTCAATACGGCTATCTGATCATCCCGTTCGCGTCGGTCGGCGCCGACGATGCGGTGGACATCGTTGTCGACGCCGACAATCCGCTACTCCTGCCCGAAAAAATCTTCGTCGAAAAGGTATTGGGTAGCCCGGACTCGTGGCCCATTTGGCGCGGCATAGGGCCGACTCCCATTCCGCGGCCCGAGCGCCAGTACTACTGGTTCGGTGAGCCGATCCAAACGACTTCGATAAGGGGCCGCCAGGACGACGACGTCGCGGTGCGTGATTTGCGAGATTCGACCAAGACCGCGGTCGAGGCCGGCATCGATTTCCTGCTCGGGGAGCGGGAGAGCGACAAGAACCGCTCGCTGATCGGCCGGCTGCTGGGCCCGGAGCACCGCTGAGGGACAAACGCTGGTCGTTGACGGCCTACCCGGCCGCGGCTGGCAGGCAAATATCGCGCCAGCAGAACGTATGGCCGTCATGCATGGCCAAACCGCCACGCAGACAACAGGATTGATACGTCCGGCCTGCGCTCACGCCGCCGAGTCGGGCTCGGTCAGCTCGTCGAGGTCGGGCAGCGGCCGGTGGCATATCTCCGAGGCCTCATCGGCAGGCAAGCCGAACATGACGAGCACGTCGCGGGTCACGCAATCGGCGGCCTCGCCATCGTCGCGTTCGGGCTGGTCCTGCAGCAGCTGGCCCAATGCCATCAGTGCGCCGCTGGCCACCGTCAAGGCGAGCACGGGATCGTCGACGCTGAACCGGCCGGCGTGCGCACCGACCGTGATGTCGCGGAAGGCGCGTGGAGCAAGGCCGCGGTCGGCGGACAACATCTTCAGCCCGCTGTTGAGAAGCACCTTGCAGGTCTCCGGCCGCCGCCTGAACAGCCGTCCGACCAACCGGAAACTCCGGGCGAACGTCTCCGCCGGATCTTCGCCTTCGGTGGTGAGCTTGTCGAGTACCGCGCCAAGTTCGTCGAGCACGTCGTTGACCGCGGCCTCGAACAGCTCCTCCTTGCTGCTGAAGTGGTTGTAGAACGACCCCATGCCGACGTCGGCGGCCTGGGTGATCTCCAGCACCGGCACGTTGAGCTTGCCCGCCGCGATGAAGGTCTGCCCGGCGCGGACGAGTGCCGCGCGGGTGCGCATCTTGCGCCGTTCGAGACGGTTGTCGGTGGCCGGTTGTGCCTCAGTCATGCGCCCGATGTTAGCAGGAAACATCAGTTTTGAATATTTCGTCAGAAACTCTTGACTGAGGGTGGCATCGTAAGTGATGATTTCGTCAATCAACTTCAGGAGAGGCCATGACACGACAGGTTGACGTCCACAAAGACCTTCACAGCGAGCAGGGCGC
This sequence comes from uncultured Actinomycetota bacterium, assembly GCA_963788075.1. Lineage (GTDB taxonomy): Bacteria > Actinomycetota > Actinomycetes > Mycobacteriales > Mycobacteriaceae > Mycobacterium. The sequence goes on from CAWBFI010000002.1 coordinate 73,240, forward strand.
CTTGCGCGGGGAGCACCCCGGCCGCTCGAAGAACCCCATGATTAAGGTGCGCGATTTGGCCTGGCTGGAGTTCGAGAAACCCGACCTGAGCCGCGCTGAGGCCTTCGCGCGGGCGTTCGGCTTCACCACCGTGCTGCACACCGCCGACGAGTTGCACCTTCGCGGAACCGACGCCGGTTCGCCGTGCGTGATCGTCCGACGCGGAGCCCGCTCCCGGTTCGTGGGTCCCGCGTTCGCCGCTGACGACGCCGCCGATGTCAAGCGGCTCTCCACCGCGACCGGCGTACCGACCGGCAGGCTGCCGGAAACCATCGGCGGCGTGGCGGTGAAGCTGACCGACCCCCGCGGGATCCCGGTCCGCGTAGTGGCCGGGACGAACGAGCTGCCCCAGCTGACCGCCCAACAGCCGCACGTCTTCAACTTCGGCCACGACGTGCCCCGTACCAACAGCACTCAGCGCCCGCCGCGCGAGCCCGCCCGGGTGCAGCGCTTGGGACACGTGGTGTTGCAGAGCACCACCTACATCGAGTCCCTCAACTGGTACCTCGACCACCTGGGGCTGATCGTCAGCGACTTCATGTACTACGCGGGCCAACGCGAGCGCGGCCCGACGATGAGCTTCATTCGCTGTGACCGCGGGTCGACGCCCTCCGACCACCACACCCTGGCACTGGTGCTGGGTCCGTCGAACCGCTACGTGCACTCGGCCTACCAAGTGTGCGACCTCGACACGATCGCGGCCGGCGGCGAATACCTGCGCGATTCGGGCTACCAACGGTCGTGGGGGATAGGCCGGCACATCCAGGGCAGCCAGATCTTCGATTACTGGCGTGACCCCGACGGGTTTTTGGTCGAACACTTCGCCGATGGGGACATGTTCGACAACACGCTGGAACCCGGCTGGGCGCCGTTGACCGCATCCGGCCTTGCCCAGTGGGGCCCGCCGGCAACCAAGGATTTCCTCGGGATCAGTCCCGGCAAGGAAGCAGTTCAGGAACTGCGGTCGATCGTGACCGCGATTCGTGACGACAACGAGTTCGACATCACCCGCCTGCGCGGCCTACTGAAAGTGGCACGGTCATGAGCATTTCCGTCTATCGCACCTCCGACGGCTGGTGGGCCGGCACGCCCGACGCCGTCGCCAAGATCGACACGCCGGCGTCGACCACGGCCCAATTGCTGGCCGACCGGGCAGCCATCGAAAGGGCGGCCACAAGCACCGACACCGTCGCGGTGACGAGCCTCGATCTGCTCGCACCGGTCACCGCGCCGTGCCGGGTCGTCGCGCAGATGACGAACTTCGTCTCCCACGTCGAAGACACCGGCGGAAACCCGAAGACGGTGCCGCTCACGTTCTTCCGCAAGGCGTCGGGATCGATCAGCGGGCCCGCCGACGAGATCTTCAAGCCGAAGCATGTCCGGCTTCTCGACTATGAGGTGGAGATCGGTCTGGTCATCGGGCGGGAGGTGTCGGTCGGCGCCACGATCACCGCCGACAACCTGGTCGACTACGTTTGCGGTCTGGTGGTGACCAACGACGTGTCGGCGCGCGACGTGCAACTGATGAAAACCCAGTTCTATGAATCGAAGTCGTATCCGACCTTCACGCCCGTGGGCCCGGCGCTGGTGCTTGTCGACGCCGACGAGCTGGCTCGGTTCGGTGAGTTGCGCCTGCAACTGCGGGTCAACGGCGAACTGCGCCAGGACAGCACGGTCAAGAACGACATGATCTACCGGCCGGCCCAGGCGCTTGCCGCTCTCGCCCGCTTCCAGCGGCTGTCACCGGGGGACCTGGTGATCACCGGGACGCCCGTCGGGACGGCCCTGTCCGCCCCGCCGAAGCCGGTGCAGAAGCTGGTGTCGCTGCTGCCCGACGACGTCAAATGGAAACTGTTCTTCGCCGGACAGGCCAAGAACCCCAAGTACCTTCACGACGGTGATGTCGTCGAGGCGACCATCGCCACCGACGACGGCAAGATCGACCTCGGCACCCAGCGCAACCAGGTGAGGTACTCATGAACGACACGCCCGCCTTTGTCCCCGTCGTGATCGTCGGCGCCGGCCCGGTTGGCGTCACGGCCGCAACGTTGTTGGCGCAGTACGGCGTCGACTGCCTCGTCCTTGATCGCTGGGCGGACGTGTACCCGCAGCCGCGCGCGGTTCACATCGACGACGAGGTCCGCCGCATCCTCGGCCGGTTGGGCATCGCCGACCAGTTCGCTGCGATCTCGCGTCCCGCGCGAGGCCTACAGCTGCGGGACCCGAACATGAAGGTGCTCGGCCAGTTTCGCCGAGAGCGGGCCGAATCCGCCAACGGCTACCCCCAGGCGAACATGTTCGACCAGCCCGAGTTCGAAGCGCTGCTGCGGTCAAACCTCAAGCGCCATCCGCACGCGGTGCTGCGCGGCGACTCGGAGGTGACCGACGTCGTGCGGGTAGGTGACGAACGCGTCGAGGTCACATTCGTGGATCGCGTGAGCGGCCAGGAGCACCAACTCCAGGCGAAGTACCTGCTCGGTTGCGACGGCGCTAACAGCATGGTTCGCGCGGCGATCGGCGCGTCGATGCATGACATGGGGTTTGAACAGCGTTGGCTCGTCGTCGATGTGACGACCGACGCCGATCTCAACCAGTGGGATGGCGTGCACCAGGTGTGCGATCCGCATCGCGCCGGAACCTTCATGCGGGTCGGTCCTTGCCGATACCGGTGGGAATTCCGGCTTCTGGCGGACGAAACCGCCGACGACTTCAACACGGTTTCGACGCTATATCCGCTGATTCGGCCATGGGTGCAAGGCGTTGCGCCCGGACGGCTGCAGCTGGTCCGCGTCGGCGAATACACGTTCCGCGCCCGAGTAGCCGACCACTGGCGCCGAGACAACATTTTCCTGCTCGGCGACGCCGCCCACCTCACACCGCCGTTCATCGGGCAAGGCCTTTGCGCGGGACTTCGTGACTCGATGAACCTGAGTTGGAAGCTTGCCGGCGTCATCAACGGGTGGCTGCCGGAGAGCGTCCTCGACAGCTACGAGCAGGAGCGGAAACCCCACGCAACCTCCATGATCCGCCTTGCGCTCGCGATGGGTCTGACCATGACGGCCGGCGGGGAGGTGGGCAATGTATTGCGCCGCCTGGTACTGCCCCGTCTGCACCTGATCCCGGGCATGCGGGACAAGGTGGTCGACAGCACGACGCCGGCCCTGCGTCAGAGTTCCTTGGTGGTCAACCATGGCCGCCGCCGCGGGCTGGCCGGCCGGCTCTGCCCGAACCCGGTTCTGCCAGAGGGTGCGCGCTTAGACGCAGTCGTCGGGCCGCGTTTCGCGGTCGTAACGGTTGCGCCGATGTCTGTGCAACAACATGACGAGCTGGCCCGCCGTGGTGCTATCGCCATCGTGGCTGAGCCCGGCTCCGAACTCGCCCGCTGGCTACGACGCGGGGGCGCGACGGCCGCCGTAGTCCGGCCCGATGGGACGGTGATGCACGCGGGCCGGGATGTTCGTGAAATCAGCAGCCGCCTCCCGGTTTTCACGCCCAGCCTCGCCGATGCGTAGACCCGCAGGCGTTGCGACCTATCGCCACGACCTGTATTCGGAGCGCGCCATCCTCGACCCGTATCCCCACTACGCCGAGCTGCGTCGGTTGGGTGCGGTGGTGTGGCTCCCGAAACAGCGGGTGTTCGCGCTGCCTCGGTACGCCGAATGCAAGGCCGTACTCCGCGACGATGCGACGTTCATGTCCGGGCAAGGGGTGGCGTTGAATCCGGTCGTCAACAGGTTGTCACGCGGAACGACGTTGAACAGCGACGGCGAGGAACACGATCAACGGCGTAAGCTCCTCGCGCATCGCATGCTGCCACGCGCACTTCGTGCGATGAGCGATGCCATCCAGAAGCAGGCCGAGGACTTGGTCTCTGCTGCGGCGAAACGTGAATATGTCGACGGCGTTGCCGATCTCGCGAGAGCGCTGCCGCTGGCGGTGGTACCCGATCTGCTCGGCTGGCCCGAGGACGGCCGACAGCACCTGCTGCGCTGGGGCGCGGCCACCTTCGACGCGCTGGGCCCGTCCAACCACTCCGCGGCGAGAGCGCTGCCGGCGAGCCTGCAGATGATGCGCTTCGCCAAGCAGGTCGTGCGCCGTCGGTCCGTGGCCGACGGCAGCATGGGTCACGACATCCTGGCAGCGGCCGATGCCGGGAAGCTGGCCCACAGCGAATGTCCCGCGTTGATGATCGACTACCTGGCGCCCTCGCTGGACACCACGATCAGCGGCATCGCCAGCGCGCTTGCGCTTTTCGCGAGTCACCCCGACCAGTGGCAGCTGCTGAAAGCCGAGCCAGCGTTGCTTCCGAATGCGATCAACGAGGTCCTGCGCTACGAGTCACCGTTGCGGGCGTTCTCGCGAAAGACAGCGCAAGACACCACGATCGCGGGTATCGACCTCCCCGCCGGGGCGAGGGTACTGGTGATCTACTCATCCGCCAACCGAGACGAGCGGGAGTGGATCGCCCCCGACACGTTCGACATCCGCCGCGACGCCAACCGTCAACTCGGCTTCGGCCACGGCACGCATGCCTGCGCCGGCCAGGGGCTGGCCCGCGTCGAGATGCAGGCGCTCCTCGCGACGCTGATGCGGCAGGTCAGCCGGATCGAATTCGCCGGCGAGCCGACATGGGCGCTCAACAACATCATCCGCTGCTATAAATGGTTGCCGCTGAGGCTCGTCGCGGGGTGAGCGGTCAACCGTGGCCCGGCCGGGCCAGCTTCGAGACGATTGGCGCATCGGCTCACCCGCCACTGGCCTTTTGGGCAGGAACATTGCGGGGATCAGCGTTATCGCCGTGAGGGGGATACTCGGTGCGGGCAGCCGACACGTGACGGAAGGGCAAGCGTCTGATGATTCGCGGAAAGTCGGTCTTAGTAACGGGTTCCACGTCCGGCATAGGTCTCGCGGTCGCGCGCGCCTTCGCCGCCGAGGGAGCAAACGTGACGCTCAACGGTTTCGGTGACCCGGACGTTATCGAACAACAGCGGCGCGACCTGGAGGATGCGTTCGGGGTAACGGCGGCCTATTCGGGCGCCGATGTGACCAAGCCGGCCGAGGTCGCTGACATGATCAGCAACGCCGAGAAGGCCTTCGGCGCAATCGATGTCCTGGTTAACAATGCCGGCATCCAGTTCGTGGCGAAGGTGGAGGATTTCCCGGTCGAGAAGTGGGATGTCGTGATCGCCACGAATCTGTCGGCCGCTTTCCACACCTGTCGCTGCGCGGTGCCCGGGATGAAACGCCGCGGTTGGGGCCGAATCATCAACATCGCCTCGGCGCATGGCCTCGTTGCCAGCGCCGGGAAGGCGGCCTACGTTGCTGCCAAGCACGGCGTCGTGGGGCTCACCAAGGTGGTGGCGATCGAAACCGCGGACTACGGCATCACGTGCAACGCGATCTGCCCCGGCTGGGTGATGACGCCGCTGGTAGCGCAGCAAGTGGAAGCGCGCGCCAACGCAGCGGGAAAGTCCTTCGACGAGGCCAAGGAAGAGTTTGTCGCCGAAAAACAGCCGATGGCCCGCTACACCCGTCCCGAGGACATCGGTGCGCTCGCGGTCTTCCTGGCCGGCGATGCGGCCGCAACCATTACCGGCGCCTGCTATCCGATCGATGGCGGCTGGACCGCCCAATGAGGCGCCGGAGTTAGGGGCCCGGCCGGTCGCTCATTTCTAGCTTCGCTATACCAACAGTCACGGCACCATCCAGGAGAACACAGAAGCCTGCAGTCCCGACAAGACGCACATGAAGGCCAGAAACACCAGGCTCCATATCAACACCCGGCGGAAGATGTCGCCTTCCTTACCGTGCACCCCGACCGCGGCGGCCCCGATGGCGAGGTTCTGCGGCGAGATCATCTTGCCAAGCACGCCGCCGGAGCTGTTGCCGGCGGCCATCAGCACCGGGGACAGTCCCGCCTTGGCCGCCGCGGTCACCTGCAGGGCGCCGAACAGTGAGTTCGAGGAGGTGTCGGACCCGGTCACGGCAACGCCGAGCCAGCCCAGTACCGGAGAGATCAGTGGGTGGACGACTCCGGTACGCGGGGCGAGGATTTCGTCGCAGCAGCGGCGCGCCATCGCGCGCGAGAACATGCTGTCTAGATCACTCGGGCGGGCCGGGGGTCATGGCATCGATGTAATAGATTTCGTGCCCGGTCGGATATCCGCCGCCGTCGGTGGCGATATGAACGTGGTCGTAGTGGTTGAGGGTTTCGTTGCCGTAGTTCGCGGTCCAGCTCGGCGTACCGACGCCCGGGTAAATCTTCTGCCGCCAGATCACATGGTTTATCCCCCACCGTTTCGCATTCGCCAAGGCGTACCCGGCTATTTGATTGCCGAGCTCGATGCCCTCGGGGCTGCCATGGTTGGGGATCATCACGTCAATGGCCAAGCCGTTGGGGTGCCACGGCAATGGATCGGGCCGGTAGCCGTAGATTGTGGTGATTTGGGGAAAGAGCACGCCGATGGCACGGGCTGCCCAGATGGTCTTGACCTGCAGCCTGTCCTCCGGTGCGACGCCACGAGGTAACGGGAACCGGAACGGCTGGCCGGCGGCAGCGGCAGGCGGCGCCTTGGCCGCCAACGAGTCCACCTCCTCGGGCGTGGCGACGTGTGGCGCGCCGACCGGCGCAGGTTCCGGGCTCTTCGGTGTTGCCTCCTGACTTTTCGGCGTCGCGGCCGGCGGCTCGACGCAGCATCGAGGCTCTGCGCCTTGGGCGTAGACCATGCCAGCAGAGACGACGAGCGCGGCCGCGAATGCCAACCAGCGCCCCCGGCCGTTGGCTAACACGTTTCTGCCCACGGACAGCAGCTTAGTGTCGTGTGTGACTCCTGTGGCAATCTTCGCTATCTGAATTTGCGGGAGTTGGGTGGGGCTCCGTCACGACTCGGTCACGGCTCCGTCACGGCTGCTGGATTTCGTTGGCGATGTTGACGGGCACCAAGGAGCCGTCGGTGCGGTGGTCCGACGTGTCGCGGCATTCGCCGTCGACGTCGACCCAAGCGTGCCCCTTTTGCTGGATTCCTGCGGGTGGCCGCGGTGGCACTGTGAGGATGATGTCGCCGCCCGCTTCGACGATAAGCGCGGGGATGCTTATGTAGCGCAGCCGCATCGCGCCGCCCGATGTTCCGCGTCGTCGCGCTCAAACACCGTTCCTCCCCGAGCCGCTGACAACGCTAGTACCCTGCGTCCGTTCCAGGGCTGTTGCGAAGTGCGGCTTACGGTCCCTCGCTAGCGAGTAGCGGATGGCTCGGCTCGGTATTTTGGCGCGAAGGCTAAAAACAGCCTCATCGCCGCTCTCGAGAGTGGTGCGGAGCTAGGCGGGCAGGCCGCTCAAAGGAGGTCTAGTTCCTGCCCTGCGAACCGCTCGACGAGAAGCGGAACATACTCCCGCACCGGTCGGCCATCGAACCGGGCATGAACGCCCCGCACGACGGCAGTCAGGGTGTCGGGTGGAATGGCCGGATACTTGGTCGCCAATCGATCGGCCACCTGGTCGATGATCGTCTGCTCGCTCAACTCGATCACCGCGACAGGTTCGCACGCGTTCACACCGAAGTCAAACCGTGTTAACCAGTCCCGGCCGGGATGCCGCCGGCACGAGCTCGAGCATCAGACTGGCGAAAAGCATTGCCAGGCCAGACTTTTGACTAAGGGCCGTCATTCCGAATCGTCGGTAACACCATGGCATTGGGGGCGGTAGGCGGCCCGCTGGTGCCTCGGGCGAGGAAGGGACACATGGCACTGGCAGGCTGAATCGCGCGGCGGGACTTCAAGCTCACATCATCGGGGAAACGGCACCAGCCAATTCATCGAATTGTCGGTATTGCCTTTGTATTGCGGGCAGTACGCGGAAACCGAAACACCGACGAAGTAGCCGGCTTGTTTCGGCGAAAGATTCGTGTCCTTCACTATCTTCATCGCCAGAGCGGTCGACGGTTCGCCTTTATCAAATCCCGCGCAGACCGTATGCGCCATGCCAATAGCGTTGGCGCGGTCAGGAATTGCGATCCCCTCCTTCGCAAGGGCCGCGATGAACGCATCATCGATTTGATCCGCCGATGCCGGCGCGGCGCAGAGCAGCGCCGCGGCGGACACCAGTGCGGCGCAGCCCGCCGACCACTTCCCACGACTTGCGTCCATAGGGTCGTGGCCTCCCTTCCGACCGGCCGGATCAGCTTTGAATCGATGACGAGTTGGGGTGAACATTAGCCCAATTCGCGGCATCCTTACTCGCCACGGCTGACGCAAGAATTCCGCAAGAACTTCGCGAAGATGCGGCAAGCCCCATGGATCAATCTGTGTGCGATAGGTCACACCACCGCTCCGCAGCGAATTCGCAGAAAGTGTCCGACCACGGGGGAGTGGTGGCTCCTACGCATGCGAGCGGTTGCGAGCGGCCACGCGCGGCGCCGTCCTGATCTTGGGACCGGTAGCGGCGCGTCCGGTGTCCGCTTGCACACAACTGCAGACCACCACCGAGACAGACCACCACCGGGAGGAAAGAACGTGAGCACCGACCTCGGCGACGCGCCGACGCTGTGCGGGCTGACCATCAACACGTTGGCCCCTGCGAGCGAGCCCCGCATCGCCCACCGCGGCTGCTATACGTCGGGGTCACGGGTGCTCGCAGCATCCGACACGGCAACGCTTCCCCGAGTCCCGGTCGTCACCGCGGCTGGGACGCCGTCACCGAGTGCCCCGGCCGGCGCGCCGGCAGCTCCGGGGAGATGGCAGGGCCTGTACGCTCTGAAGCCCTGGTACACCCGCCGCTTGACGCCGGTCGTGAACATGGCCGTGGCACGGCGCATCTCGCCGGACGTGTTCACCGCGGCCGGGGTGGCGGCGGCGGGCGCGGCCGGGGCGGCCGTCGCGTTGGGATGGTGGCCGCTGGCGGCGCTGTTCCTCGCGCTGCGACTCGCCGGCGCCAACCTCGACGGCGCCGTCGCGCGCGCCGCCCGGGTGAGCCGGCCGTGGGGATTTGTCGTCAACGAAATCGGCGACCGCGCCTCGGATCTGCTGGCCTTCGCCGGGCTGGCCGTGTGGGCGGCGCGGCAGCGTGGCCCCGGACTGCACTGGTTGTCGTGGCCGGTGATCATGGTGTTGGTGGCCGCGCTGGCCGCGACCCTGCCCACCTTCGCGTCGCTGGCCGCCGCGGGCGCCGGCGCGCCGCGGCGCAACGGGGGCCCGCTGGGCAAGACCGAACGCTGCCTGTTCGTGGTGCTGGCCACCGCTTTCCCGGTCATCCTGCCGGTGGTCTCGACTCAAATCATCAACGGTTCGCTGATCACCGCAGCGCTTCGGCTGCGCGCCGCGCATCGCGAGTTGGTGGCGAAGCGGCAGGACGGCGAACCCGCCGAAGGCACCCAGAAACTGGCGGGGGTACTGGCAGCATGAGCGCGACCCGAATCACGAGTTTGGTGCGGCATTGGCTGTGGCGGGCGGTGTGCGGAGTTTCGGGTGGTCTGACGGTGGCGGGCCGGTGGCAGGCGTCGGGTGGCTGCGTGGTCGTGGCCAACCACAGCTCGCACGCCGACACCGCGGTGCTGCTGGCCGCGTTACCGGCCGGGGCTCAGCCGGTGTTCGCCGCGGCGGCAGACTACTGGTTCGACGTCCCGGTGCGCCGCTTCGCGGCGGCCTCGCTGATCGGCGTGCTGCCCGTGCGGCGCTCCGGTGACGACACGTACGCCCAGCTGCTGACCGCGGCGCGCGCGGCGCTCAAGGCCGGGCGCACCGTCGTCATCTACCCCGAGGGAACACGTTCTACGGACGGCCGTGTGGGCGAATTCCGTTCGGGCGCAGTGCGATTGGCGCGGAACTGCGGCGTCCCGATAGTTCCTGTCGCCGTGCTCGGCACAGCCGAGGTGCTGCCCAAGGGGGCCAGCTTTATCTCCCGCGCGCCGATGCGGGTCCGCATCGGTGAACCGGTCGACCCCAACCGCACCTCGGCGCCGGGGCTGCGGGCGCAGGTGCTGGCCCTGCTGGCCGACCCCGTGCCGCAGCCTCTCGAGATGGCATGCGCCGCATAAGGATTCGACGCATGCCGATCGCAAGGTTAGCGATCGTCGCCACGGCAACGGCCGGGGCGATCATGGCGGTCGCCGCGTGCTCGACGAGCTCGCCCGGCGCGGCGTCGTCCACGCCCCCCGCCGGTAAGCCGGCCCCCGGCCAGGGAGGCGGCTGCGAGGCCAATGCGGCCACCGCGCCGGTGCCGACCGCGGAACCGTACCTGCCGGTGCCGGCGGCCGACAGAATCTCCGTCACGCTGAGCGGCATCACCTCGGGGATCGTCAGGCCGGGCGGCGCACCGACCGAGGTCGACGTGACGCTGTGCAACGACTCCGCGGTCGCCTACCCGAAGGTGGGCGTCGTGCTGGTGCTGCAGCGCTGCACCTGCGCGCCGGGATTGGGTATCACCGAGGGCACCGTCGAGCGCTTCGACGCGCCCAGCGGCAGTCGGACAAAGATGAAGTACCCGGCGATGGGCACGGGCATGGACTACGTCGGCACCTACCCGGACGTCCTGGCCCTGCCGAAGGGCAAGGCGGTGACGTATCGGTATCGGATCACGCTCGGCGCTTCGATGACCGACGGCAAGGGCGGCGTGTCGGTGACCGCGGTCGACGCCGATGGCGCGCCGACGCAGATTGGCAAGGCCGACCTGCCGTTCACCGTCTCGACCGGGTCAGCCATTCCGTCGAACGGGCCGGTGCCGTCGGCGCGACAAACCGCGTTGCCGTTCAACGGGCTTACCTACCCCGACAGTGTTGCGGTGGGCGCCGGCGGCGACGTCTACGTCGCCGACACGCGCGACAACCGGGTGGTAGAGGTGGCGGCCGGGTCGGAGGCTCAACGGGTGCTGCCGTTCGGCGGCCTCGGGTCGCCCGGTGGCGTGGCGGTGGACGCCGCGGGCAACGTCTACGTCGCCGACAGTCGAAGCAACCGGGTACTGAAGTTGGCGGCCGGGTCCAACAGCCAAACTGTGCTGCCGTTGGCGGGGCTGGACAACCCGTGGCACCTGGCGGTCGACACCGCCGGCGACGTCTACGTCACGAACGCCGACAAACAAGTGGTGAGGTTCGCGGCCGGGTCCAACGAGCCGAGCGTGCTTCCGTTCACCGGTCTCGCCTCGCCCGGCGGTGTGGCGGTGGACGCCGCGGGCGACGTCTACGTCGCCGACTCACCCAATAATCAGGTGCTCAAGTTGGCGCCCGGGTCCAACGCCCCGACCGCGCTGCGGATCGCCGGTGTGGACAACCCGGACCGTATCGCGGTCGACGCCGCCGGCGACGTGTATGTGATCGACGGGCCGAACAGGCGGGTGGTGAAGTTGGCGGCAGGTTCAATGGAGCAAACCGTGCTGCCGTTTACCGGCCTCAACTATCCCGACGACGTGGCAGTCGATGCCGCCGGCAACGTGTACGTCCTCGACAACAGCGGCTTCGGTCGCGTGGTGAAGTTGGCGGCGACCTGAGGTACCGCTCATGCGAGCAGGTAGGCCAGCGGCAGCACCAGCAGGAGCGAGTCGATCCGGTCGAGCAGACCCCCGAAACCCGGGAGCCAGGAGCCGGCGTCCTTCACCTGGGCCTGCCGCTTCACCATCGACTCGACGAGGTCGCCGAGTACGCCGCCGAACCCGACGGCGACGAGCAGACCGATCGTGACCGTGCCCAGCAACGTGAGCACGAGAAACGCCCCGATGACCGCGCCGACCAATCCGCCGATCGTTTTGTTGGGGCTCAGCGGGGACAACGGTCGGCGCGCCCACCGGAAGCGGCGTAAACCTTTTCCGCCGCACCAGGCGGCGACGTCGGTGGCCGCGGCCGCGAAGCACACCAGATACGCGTCCGACCACAACGTCACCAGGTGGGCCAGGGACCAGCAAATCCACACCGAACCGAATGCGGTGAATGTGGTGCGCCTGCTGCCGTGTTCGACGTCACCGCTGAACACCGAGGGCAGCGCGCAGGCCAGCACGACGATCGGCGCGAGCCGCAACAGCGGTGGGTGCAGCCAGGCCGCGAGCGGATACAGCACGGCCAGCCCGAATAGCAAATAAGTGTCGGCCTTGCCGAGTTTCACCAGGCGCGCGTACTCGAAAACCGCCACCACGGCCAGGGCGGCGGCGAGCACCGCGGTGGTTCCTCGGCCGATCCAGATGGGAATGCCGACCACCGGCGCGATCATCACCCGCGTGGTCCACCTCCGGATCAGCTCCCGCCTGCGCGACGCAAGCACCGCGATACCGGCGATCACCAGGATCGCCACCGTGACCCACATAAAAAACACGGACCGGGCGTACAGGTGGATGTGCAGCGGGCCCAGGTCGAGGTTGAGCGGCAACCGCCGATCGAGGTGCAGGATCCGCAGGTAATAGTCGACCAGCATCAGGCGCGGCCAGCTCCCGTCCACGTCAGCCTCCCAGCAAACTGCGACTCAGAAACGATAAGCCGTGCCGAGCCGTCCGAGGCAACGAAAGTGAATCAATCGGATCGGCATCGGCTTTACCGCCGCCGGGCCGCATAGCGCGCGCCGGTAAGGCTCGCGGTAGGGTCGAGGAAATGTGCGGAGCCACCGGTGAGGTGCGACTCGACGGCCGCGTCCCCGACCTAGCGGCGGTTTCAGCTATGGCTGCCGTAATGGCACCGAGGGGGCCGGATGCGGCGGGCGTCTGGTCCCAGGGCCGGGTTGCCCTCGGGCATCGTCGCCTCAAGATCATCGACCTGACCGAAGCCGGCGCGCAGCCGATGGTCGATGCCGAGTTGGGCCTGACCGTCGTCTGGAACGGCTGCATCTACAACTACAAGGAACTACGGCGCGAGCTAGCCGGGCAGGGCTACCGGTTTTTCTCGCACAGCGACACCGAGGTTCTGCTCAAGGCCTACCACCGCTGGGGCGACGACTTCGTCAGCCGCCTCAAAGGGATGTTCGCCTTTGCCATCGCCGAAAGAGACAGCGGTCGGGTGTTGCTCGGCCGCGACCGGCTCGGCATCAAACCCCTGTACCTGACCGAGGACAGTCACCGGATCCGGTTCGCCTCGACGCTGCCGGCGCTGCTGGCGGGCGGCGGCGTAGACGCCCGGATCGACCGCGACGCATTGCACCACTACATGACCTTCCACTCCGTGGTACCGGCGCCACTGACCATCCTGCGCGGGGTGCGCAAGGTTCCTCCCGCCTCGCTCCTCGCCATCGAGCCCGACGGCCGCCGGACCACCACCACCTACTGGACGCCCGACTTCGCCAGGCGAGCCGACCGCTCCGACTGGACCGAGCGCGACTGGGAGGACGCCGTGCTGTCCGCGCTGCGAGTCGCTGTCGAGCGCCGACTTGTCGCCGACGTCCCGGTCGGCTGCCTGCTGTCCGGCGGTGTCGACTCCAGCCTGATCGTCGGCCTGCTGGCCGAGGCCGGGCAGCACGGGCTATCGACCTTCTCCATTGGCTTCGAGTCGGCGGGCGGGGTCGAGGGCGACGAGTTCCGGTGGTCGGACATCGTGGCGGAACGCTTTGGAACCGATCATCATCAGATCCGCATCGGCACGGAACGGATGCTGCCGGCGCTCGACGAAGCGATCGGCGCTATGAGCGAGCCGATGGTCAGCCACGACTGCGTTGCCTTCTACCTGCTGAGCCAGGAAGTGTCGCGCCACGTGAAGGTCGTGCAGTCGGGTCAGGGTGCCGACGAGGTGTTCGCCGGCTATCACTGGTACCCGCCGATGGGGTCGCCGGCCGCCGCAACGCTGGAGGGTTCGGTCGCCCAGTACCGCGCTGCTTTTTTCGATCGCGACGCGGCCGGCGTCAAGGCCCTTGTCGGGTCGGGTTACCTCGCGCACGGCGATCCCAGTGAGCGCTTCGTCGCGGAACACTTCGCGCGCGCCGGGGCGGAAACGGGCATTGACCGTGCGCTGCGGCTCGATACGACGGTGATGCTGGTAGATGATCCCGTGAAACGGGTAGACAACATGACCATGGCCTGGGGGTTGGAGGGCCGGGTTCCGTTCCTCGACCACGAGTTGGTCGAGTTGGCGGCGACGTGCCCGCCCGAGTTGAAGATCGCTCAAGGCGGGAAAGGCGTGCTCAAAGAAGCTGCGCGACGGGTGATCCCATCGGAGGTCATCGACCGGCCGAAGGGTTATTTCCCGGTTCCCGCGCTGACTCACCTTGAGGGGCCCTACCTCGAGCTGGTTCGTGACGCCCTGTATGCGCCCGTCGCCAAGGAGCGCGGGCTGTTTGACACCGACGCCGTCGACGCGCTGCTGGCCGACCCCAACGGCAAGCTGACTCCCTTGCGCGGCAACGAACTATGGCAGATCGCCCTGCTCGAGCTCTGGCTGCAGCGTCATGGTGTGGCGGGGGCAGCGGCGTGAGCGCCGTCGATCCATCGGCGGACCACACCGAGGCCATCACGATGGGACTGCACGACGCCTCGCCGCCGGAGCTGGTGGATGCGATGGCCAAGGACGTCGAGCTCGAAATGGGTTGGGGCCGACTCATCTTCGGCCAGACTTTCGCCGACGCGGACGTCCTGGCCGAGACGCTTCGACACGAAGCACCCGGCCGGCGCGACATCTGTATCTATGCGCGCGAATCCCACGTGGTGGTCGCCGGGGCGCCGACCGAACTCTTCATCGATCCGAGCCACACCTACCGACTGCGCTTCACCGGCGACCCTGAGCAGGAGGCCCCGGCACCGTCTCCGCTCGGTGTAACCGTGCGCACGCTGAACGACCCGGAAGATGCCGATGCCATGAATCGCGTCTTCGTGCGTTGCGGAATGGTCCCCGCACCGGTCGAGACGATCTGGCACAACCACCTGCACACGGACGCGGTGACATATCTGGTCGCGGTGCGAGACGACGACGGAGTCGTGGTGGGCACCGTGACCGGTGTCGACCATGAATTGCTGTTCTCCGACCCGGAGCAAGGGTCCAGCCTGTGGACGCTGGCGGTCGATCCGGCCGCGGCGCTTCCGGGGGTGGGTGCGGCGCTGACGCGGGCTTTGGCGGAACACTTCCGCAGCGCGGGTCGCGCTTACCTGGATCTTTCCGTGGCGCACGACAACGTCGCCGCCATGGCCTTGTACGAAAAGCTCGGCTTCCGCCGCGTTCCGGTGTTGGCGATCAAGCGGAAGAACGCGATCAACGAACCGCTGTTCACGTCGCCCCCGGAGACGGTCGAGGACCTCAACCCCTACGCCCGGATCATCGCCGACGAGGCGATGCGCCGCGGAATCTGGGTCGAGGTACTCGACGCCGAGACCGGCGAGATGCGACTCACCCACGGTGGCCGCAGCGTGATCACCCGTGAATCGCTGTCGGAGTTCACCTCGGCGATCGCGATGTGCAGTTGCGACGACAAGCGTTTGACACGGCGCCTGGTCTCCGAGGCGGGCATCACGGTGCCTCGTGCCCGCCTGGCCACCTTCGACGACGGCGACTACGCGTTCCTGAAGGAAGTCGGGGAGGTCGTGGTCAAACCGACTCGCGGAGAACAAGGCAAAGGCATCACCGTGGGAGTGGTCGCCGAAAAGGGTTCCGACGACCTTGCCGCCGCCCTGGCGCGGGCGCGGAAGCACCACTCGGAGGTGCTGATTGAGGAGCGGGTGGCAGGCGATGACCTCCGGTTAGTGGTAATCGATGGGCGCGTAGTCGCCGCCGCGCTGCGGGTGCCCCCCGAGATCCTCGGCACGGGCGACCACACCGTGCGGGACCTGATCGCCGCCGAGAGCCGGCGGCGCTCTGCGGCGACCGGTGGCGAATCCCGGATTCCGATCGATGAGATCACCGAGGCGACCGTTGCCGAAGCCGGTTGGCGGCTCGACGATGTGCTGCCCCAGGGAACCCGGCTCCGCGTTCGCCGCACCGCAAATCTGCATCAGGGCGGGACGATCCACGACGTCACCGCCCGGGTAAACCCGGAACTCTGTCGCGTTGCGGTGGCGGCGGCCGAGGCGATCGGGATCCCGGTGACCGGCATCGACTTGGTAGTTCCCGACGTCACGGGCGCCGAGTACGCCTTCATTGAGGCCAACGAGCGCCCGGGACTTGCCAACCACGAGCCCCAACCCACTGCCGCGGCGTTCATTGACTACCTGTTTCCCGGTCAGCCCGGCCAGCCGCCTGCCTGGACTCCCGAGGAGTCGCGCCCTGGCCGTGACTGAGGCTTGCGATCCGCCTTGCTCGGGTACTTCTCTGCTCATCAGATAGGAGCCGTATGAGCGCGAGCGTGCAAACCGGAACCATCACGACTCACGTGCCGGCGCGGCTGGACCGATTGCCCTGGGCGCGGTTTCATTGGCGCGTCGTCATCGGTCTCGGCGGCGTGTGGATCCTCGACGGGCTCGAGGTCACGATGGTGGGCAACGTGTCGTCTCGTCTCACGGAAAAGGGCAGCGGCATCGAACTCAACCCCGCGCAGATCGGAGTCGCGGCGGCGTTCTACATCGCCGGCGCCTGCGTGGGGGCATTGTTCTTCGGCCACCTGACGGACCGCTTCGGGCGGCGCAATCTTTTCATGCTGACGCTCGCGGTGTATCTGGCCGCCACCGTCGCGACCGCATTCGCTTTCGCGCCTTGGTATTTCTTCGTCGCGCGCTTCTTCACCGGCTCGGGCATCGGCGGCGAATACGCCGCGATCAATTCGGCGATCGACGAGTTGATCCCGGCGCGCGTCCGCGGCCGCGTCGACCTGATCATCAACGGCACATACTGGCTCGGTTCGGCCGCTGGGGCGGCCGGCGCGCTGGTCCTTCTCGATACGTCGAATTTCCCGGCGAACATCGGATGGCGGCTGGCGTTCGGCCTCGGCGCCATTTTCGGCATCTTCGTCCTCCTCGTCCGGCGCAACGTTCCGGAAAGTCCGCGGTGGTTGTTCATTCACGGGCGCGACCAGGAGGCCGAGCGGATCGTCGGCGAAATCGAAGCCGACGTGCAGCGACAAACCGGTGAGCCGCTGCCCGAGCCGGAAGGAAGCCAGCTCAAAATCCGTCAGCGACAAAGTATTTCGTTTCGGGAGATCGCCAGGGTGGCATTTACGCTGTACCCGCGGCGCGCGGTCCTGGGACTGGCACTGTTCATCGGGCAGGCATTCCTCTACAACGGCGTGACATTCAATCTCGGCACGCTGTTGAGCGGGTTCTACGGAGTTCCATCCGGAAAGGTGCCGCTGTTCTTCATCCTATGGGCGGTCAGTAATTTCGGTGGCCCCCTCGTGCTCGGGCGGTTGTTCGACACCGTCGGCCGCAAACCGATGATCTCGCTGACCTACATCGGCTCCGCTGTGGTGGCCGTGGTCCTCGCGGTGCTGTTCGTGACCCAGACCGGCGGCGTCTGGACATTCATCGTGGTCCTTGCGGCGGCGTTCTTCTTGGCCTCGGCGGGCGCGAGCGCGGCCTACCTGACTGTCAGCGAGATCTTCCCAATGGAGACCAGGGCGCTGGCGATTGCATTCTTTTATGCGGTAGGCACGGCCATCGGCGGCATCACCGGGCCGTTGCTGTTCGGGCAGTTGATCAATTCCGGGCAACGCGGCCAGGTGGTCTGGTCGTTCCTCATCGGGGCCGTGGTGATGGCAGTCGCGGGCCTGATCGAATTGTGGCTCGGTGTCGCGGCCGAGCAACGCCCGCTGGAAGATCTGGCATTGCCCCTGACCGTGGCCGACGCCGAGAGCGAGGAACGATCGGCGGCCGCTCCGGGTCAGGGAGAGGGCAAGGGTGGTCGGGGCGAGGGGAGTACCTCTAACACGATCGGTGAACGCGCCTGAAGGGAGCATGCCTGTCGCGCGACCGCCAAATTGCCGACGGCGCAGGTTAATCAACGCCGACGCCCCCCCTTACGATCATCGTCATGGTGGGAGGCAGCGGTGCCCGCGATGTTCGCGGAATTAGTTGATGATGCGATCACGCCGTTTGGTACAGATCCGTCGGATGCGCGAGTGGGTGGCGCTCTGCGCCGCCATCGCATTGATCCCATGGACAATCTTTCTCGGGCTGAGCCTGCCGGAGAACTACACCGCCCAGCATTGGCAAGTGACCTGGGTCGGCTTCGACGTCCTGTTGCTGGTGTTCATGATGGCCACTGCCGTGCTCGGCTTTACCCAGCACCACCTGCTGACGCTATTCGCGTTTACCACGGGAGTTCTGCTCGTGTGCGACGCCTGGTTCGACGTGCTGACCGCCAGGCGCGCTGACCTTGTTGTAGCGGTCCTGACCGCCGCGCTGGGGCAGTTGCCGCTTGCGGCGGTGCTGATCGGCGGCACCTTGCGCATCGTGCGCCTTCAGGGGCCTTCCATTCAGTCGGGCGTGGTGGCGGTTTGCGCTGAGAAGGCGGAGAGTTGCCGTTCCACCTCACTCTCGGCCGGGCCGCAGAGGCCTGATCCAGTCCGATGCAATACGCACTCTGAGGTGATTCGTTGCGCCGGCTGCGGCGAACGTGACCGCTGGCGCGAACGCAAGGATTCCGCAAGAAGTTCGCCAATATCCGGCAAGCGATGTGCCGCAATGTGTCTGCAGTCGGTTACCGGGGTCAGGTGGCGTTCTCAGGTCGCGTCTCGCCTGGGAGAGGATACGAAGTGCCTAACAGCCGCGAAGACCGGATCTACGATTCGGCCATGCCGCTTGAGGCCGGTCAAGTGTTTGCCGGATACACGATCTTGCGAGTCCTGGGTTCGGGCGGAATGGGCCACGTCTATTTGGCGGCGCATCCGCGATTGCCGCGGGAAGACGCGCTCAAGGTGCTGCCGCCCGAATTAACCGCCGATGCGGAATTTCGGGCCCGATTCATACGTGAGGCGGACCTGGCGGCGGGGTTGTCCCATCCGCACATCGTGCGGGTACATGACCGCGGCGAAGAGGACGGCCGGTTTTGGATTTCGATGGCCTATGTGCCCGGCACGGATATGGCCCGGTTGCTGCCAGAAAACTACCCCGGCGGGATGCCGCTCGATGAGGTCGTGCCGATCATAGCCGCGGTAGCCGCGGCCCTGGACTACGCGCATTATCGGGGCTTGTTGCACCGCGACGTCAAACCGGCCAACATCTTGCTGGGCGATCCTGACGGGCAGGCGCGGCGAGTCTTCCTCGCCGATTTCGGCATCGCGCGGCGCGTCGATGATGCGACGGGACTCACCGCGACCAACATGACGCTTGGCACCGTGGCCTACGCGGCGCCCGAGCAGTTGACGGGTGAGCCGATCGATGGCCGCGCCGATCAGTATGCGTTGGCGTGCACCGCCTTTCATCTGCTGACCGGCGCGCAACCGTATGTCGATTCCAATCCCGCGGTGGTGATCAGCCAACATGTCAATGCCCCGCCGCCCCCGATCAGTGCTCACCGGCCGGAGTTGGCTGCGCTGGACCTGGTGTTCGCCACCGCGATGGCGAAAGCGCCTTCCGGCCGGTTCAGCAGTTGCGGGGAGTTCGCCGCCCAACTGGGCGTGCAGCCGAGTCCGGGTTTCGCGTACGCCGGTGAAATCCCGGCCGGAGCCGACACCGACATCACGCAACCCAGGCCTGGCATGGCCGCGGACACCGTTCCGCTGCGGTCGAAGCCGCCCCTCTGGAAACGCTTCGGCCGGTGCCCCGCTGCGCTCGTCCCTGCCCTGGCGGGCGTCGCGTTGCTGGTCGCGGGTGGTGTCTTCGCGGGCGAGAGGATCACCGCCTCCCACAAGCCGTCCAATGCCGCGACGCCGACCGCCCCCGCGCCGCCCAAGGCTGCCCCGCCGCCCAACACGGGCCCCCTCACGGGCGTCTACCGCGCCGACTTCGCCCGGATCGCCAGCATGGAAGGTGAATCGCCGCCAGGGGCGGCGCCGACGACCGAGACCTGGGGCATCAGCTCGGTGTGTCGCCCGGGCGGTTGCGTGGCGACTGCGACACGCCTCACCGGCGAAACCATGCAGGTGCCGACGATCGTGTTCGATCAGGTCGGCGGAAGTTGGCTTGCCGTAAGCGCCGGCTCGAGTACGTGCAACGACGTCGAAGGGGAAATCTGGGAAACGTTTACGCTGCAGCCCCGTCCCGACGGCACTCTCGCCGGCGAGGTCACCGAGATGATGGACAAGGGTTGCGCCAACAAACGAGGCGTGACATTCACCCGCACCGGCGATGTCGACGTCAGCACCCTGGCCGACCCGAATACCCTGCCGCCGCGGGTGGTGTCACCGGCCGAGGCGCTGCATGGCCGTTACCGGGAAACGAATATTCAGCCCAACGGTTACAAAGAGCAGGCCGACTTCGTCGTCGGTACGGAATGCCTGCGAACGGGCGACCGGTGCATGAGCCTTTTCCACAGGCCACCCGCATCGGCCATGGCGCTGGTATTCGACCGGGGGACTTGGACTTATGCCCGCGAGTTCGACGCCAGGTGTACAAAGGGCGGCACGTCCCACCTGAAGCTTTTCGTGCCGTTCCCGTTGCCGCAACCGCCGCAGGACCCGATCACGCTGCTCACTGGCCGCGGCCACGAGGACATTACGGGCCCGTCTGCCTGCAAGAGCACCGACGTCGACATGAAGTTCGCGCGGATCGGCGACTAGCGTCGGAGGACCCAAGGCGCTAGACATCGAGGCGCGCAAAGACTTGCGTCTCGGCACACCGCGGGTTCTACCGGTCGCCACGCGGAGCCATCATGCAGCCTCCGCCCATCATGCCGCCACCCATCATTTGCTGCATCATCGCGGGCATACCCTGCTGTACGAACCCGGTAACTTCACGTGCGTGCGCCCGGATGGCCTCGGTAAGCGCGGGATCGTCAGCGGTCTCCTCGGCGATCACACCCGTTGCCGTGAAGGTGAATTGGCGGCGGTAGCCATTGGCCTGACGAAAGAGCGTCGGCAGGCTTTGGCTCATACATCTGACTTCTGTTCCCTGATCGAGGTGGGAGTACATGCTTGAGACGTGCGCCTGTAGCTGGGCGGCCAGTTCCGGGGAGTTCGATACAGTAGTGGTGCGTACCCCGCCGGGAATCTCTTCCACAACACGGCTGATTTCCCGGTGCCGGTTGAACATCTCCATGTAGCGGCTCATGTCCACCGAATCGGTACCCATAAAGCCACATCCGTCGGTGAGGCGGATATCCGTCGGCGGCGGCTCCAACATAGTGCGACGGACCACCTCCAGACCTGGCACACTGCCGGCACCGAGTGCACCAAGTACCGCGAGCGCCGCCCGCCGCGTGAATCTAGCCAAGGCCTTCCGTCCACGACCGACTGTCGTACATGGCTGCATACCGCCTTCCCGCGCAGCTGCGTTACCCAAACTGACCAGATTCGCGCAGCACTTCCTAGGGCCAATGGTCCCTACCCCCGCGGGGTATCAATGTGCCATTCTTCGAGCCATGGCAGAAGTACCTGAATCCCCGGTCGAACCGACCACTGTGACTGCCCGACCGGGGTTCGACGACGGATACGTCGTGCGTGGCCGCTTGGGTCAAGTCGCGGCGTGGGTGGTCATCATCGCCGGTGTGGTGTTCGTCGTCGCGGTGATTTTCTTCTCGGGACTCCTGTTGGGCTGGTCCTCAGGCAGCAACTATGGGTGGCACCGAGGTTATTACGGCGGCCATACCGGCACCTGCCCGATGATGGGGCCGGGCGGGATGATGGGGCCGGGCGGGATGATGGGACCTCAGCAGACGCCTACGACCGCGACACCCTCCACCCCGCGCCCCTGACGCCGAGCATGTGGAAGCGCGCCGGACCAGTCATCGCGGTTTCAACCCACCGGCCGACTACCCGAGTAGCTTGGTCAGCCAGGTCGCATCCTGATAGTTGATGGCTTTGGTGCCGTCCCACACGAACGGCGTGCCGCTGGCGTTGAACCCGGCCAGTGTCGCGGCGGCGGCCGCGGCCTTCGCTTTGGCGGTGCCGACGTCATCCCCGGCCTTGATGCAATCGATCACGCTGGCGTCGACGCCAACGGTTTTGGCCAGCTGGGCCAGCTCGCCGTCGGCGCGATCTTCCGGGGCGTTCTCCGCGGGCTGAAATGTGCTGGCGAACAGCCCGGAGTAGAAGCTGGTGTAGAGCTTCGGTTCATTTTGCGCTGCAACGCAATACGTCGCCGCCACCGCACGAGTCGAGTAGTTCTTGCTGTGCGACTTATCGTCGAGGAAGTTGAGCAGGTGGTATCGCACCGCGAGCTTCTTGTTGTTCACCGCGGTGTCGATGTCGTTAGAATTCGACCTGATGAAGCTGCCGCAGGGCGGGCAGATGGGCTCGTTGAAAATGTCGATGGTCGTTGGCGCCGCCGGGCTTCCGACATACACACCGTCGTCGAGCACCCGCAGCTCAACCGCATCCGGCGCCGGCGGCGGTGCGGACGTCGTGGAGGGCGGCGGGGAGGGTGACTCCCACGGACGGGCAGCGACAATGACAACGCCGATTACGAGGGCCACCACGACGGCAGCGGCGGCGCCGACCCACAACCAGGGCTTGCGGCTGCCCTGGGGCTGGGGGCCCCAGGGTGGCGCGCCGGCGATACCCGCATCGCCGGTGCCCCAACCAGTGGCGCCGGGCCATCCCGTCAGCTGCGGCACCGGTCCCCCCGGACCAATCCCTGAGCCTTGCGGCGTTGCGGGCCACACCGAGCCCGGCGGCGGAAGGTGGTTGGCCATCGACGACGGCGGCGCGGGCGAAAAACCGCCGGAGGGCTGGCCGGCGAAGGCGGGCGGGAGCTTGGCCACCTGGCTACGTTGCAAGATGTCGGTGGCACGGTCCTGGTCGGGTGTGGCCAGCGCCGCGTAGGCGGCGGCTGACATATCGCCGCAGGTGGCGTAACGGGCCGCGGGATCCTTGGCCATGCCGCGGGCGATCACCCGGTCGAAGGCGACCGGAATACCGGGCCGCGCGGCGCTGGGCCGCGGAATCGCCTGGTTGAGGTGTGCGCCCATCACGCTGAGCGTGTCGCCCGAGTACGGCGGAGATCCGGTCAGGCACTCATACAACACGCACGCCAGTGCATAGATGTCGGCGCGGTAGTCCACGTCGGTTTCGCTGAAGCGCTCCGGCGCCATGTACTTGACGGTGCCGACGGTCGTTCCAAACTGCGTCAGCTTTTCGTCGGAGGTGGCGCTGGCGATGCCGAAATCGACGAGGTAGGCGAAGTCATCTCTGCTGACCAGGATGTTCTCCGGTTTCACGTCGCGGTGCAGCACCCCGGCGGCGTGCGCGGCGTCCAGCGCCGAGCCGATCTGGCGCACGATCGCCACCGCGCGCGGCGGGGACAGTGGCCCGTAGCGGCTCAGCATGGTGGCGAGGTCCTTGCCGTCGATCAGGCGCATGTCGACATAGAGCTGCCCGTCGATCTCGCCGAAGTCGTGAATCGGAACCACGTGGGGTTCCTGCAGCCGTCCGGCGGTGCGGGCCTCGCGTTGCATCCGGGACCGGAAAACCGGGTCGTTCGAGAGCGTCTGCGACATCAACTTCAGCGCCACGACTCGTTCGCGAACCGTGTCCTCGGCCTCATAGACGTCGCCCATTCCGCCGCGACCCACCAGCCGCCGCAGCCGATACGGCCCGAACTGCGTGCCCTCCCGCGAATCCGCGGTCGTGTCACTCATCGCCGACTCCTCACCCCCCACCGCGTGCCGCAACCGACTGGAAGCGCCTTCGCGCCCCCGGCCATTGTCTGCGCCGGACACGAGTACGCGGTGGCGTGCCAGGCATAAGGCTAATGGTTCGGGCAACTGCGGGGCACGTTGAATTGCGAGAATGCCGGCTACGTCCCGTCGCGCTGGTTATCGCTCGGAGCCGCGCGCTGAGGTCGTCAACCGACTGTTGTCGGGCCCGCAGTGACCGCCGGATCCGCGGCGTTACTCCTCACCGGTTTTGCGTTCGCTGAGCCCCTCCCGCGACAGCGCCCTGACGAAGCCGTAAGCTTGCATCCCGGCCGAGCCGGGATTCTTCGCGATCCAGTCGTTGATCTTCCCCAGCGCGTTGGCCAAGTCGTCCCGCCTGACCCGAATGAGATAGGTCTGTCGATCGTCTTGCGGATCGTCGATGGATTCGGCGACGGCGACGGGGTTTCTGAACGCGTACGCGATCCCGTGCACGGCATCGTGGTTGAGCGCCCACTGAACTTCGCTGGGCCGCAGTCGGTTCACCGCCAGATTACGGTATTCGTCCTCGTCGTTTGAATCGCTCACGTGGCCGACGGTCCTCCTCTGCGTGCCCGCGAGAAACTCTATGCCAAGTGGATTGAAGGTAATGTCGCGCAGGCAATTCGATGAAACTTTCCCCAGGACACTCATCATAGGAACCCGTTTCAATCGCTGCATGCCGAGCGGTCGTCCAGCAATTTCTCGGCACGCGTTCGGTCGCCCTGGGACGCATTGACGTCGGCCGACCGAGGCGTCGTAGAGTAACCGGAAACGTCAGTTCCGGGGCGGTTTACGGCTATCTCCGCTGGTTGCGAGGACTTATGACCGAACGCATCGAGACCCGTCGGACTATCCCTGCGCCGGCGCCCGACATTTTCGCGGTGCTGAGCGACCCGCAGGGCCACGTCGCGATCGACTCCACGGGGATGCTCCAGGATGCCGAGGGTGACCCGGTGCGGGGGGTCGGGGACAGCTTTGTGGTCCACATGGACCGGGAGTCCCTGAACGACTTTCCGCAACTTGGCAAGTACGACATCACCGTCGAAATCAAGGAGTTCGAGCCGGATCGGCTGATCTCGTGGACGGTTCTCGGCCGGATTCGCCCGCAGATCGGCCACGTCTACGGCTACCGGCTCGAGCCGACCGACGATGGCGACACGACCGTTGTCACCTCGTTCTACGACTGGTCGGATATCGACCCGAAGTGGCGGGACGCCGGGATATTCCCGGTGGTGTCCGAGGGCGCGCTGCGCGCGACTTTGGGCATTCTCGACCGCACGGTCCGCCGCGGTTATCCCGGGGCTGACGCCGGCTAAGCCTCGTGCCCCGGTTCCAGGTGTCGGACGTCGCCGAAAGACACCCACTGCTCCAGTTCATGCGGCGGGGCGCCGTCCACCGGCTCCAGCAGATGCCCGACATGGTCACCAAGAGAGAAGCGATCGAGGATCTTGCCGACAAACCAGGCGGCCGCGTCGTCGAGGACGGGCATCTGCTCCGGGCCACTGTGCCAGGAGCAGCGGGCGAACTTGTCGACGACGTCGCCCGTCTGGCTGCCGAACAGTTCCGCCACATCGAGGTGCTCGCGGTCGAATACGTGCACCGCCAGGTGGGTCGCGTCGGCGGCGACCCGGAACGTGTGGTTCTTGTTGGACAGACCGACCAGGAAACGCGGCGGATGGATGCTGGCTTGACTGGCGAAGCCCACCAGGCAGCCAGCCCGGGTGCCGCCGACCTCCGTGGTGACGACGAACATCGGATAGTTCAGCAACGCCACCAGTTCTTCGAACGCTTCGGTTCCCGGCTCGGCCACCCGCTCAGTCTTCCCGTTCGGACCGGGTAGGAATCGCTTTATCGCGATCCGCGGGTGGCGTCGCGGCCCTCGTCGATCGCGCGATGCGCCGAATTGCGTAGGCGGCCACGCCGATACCCAGCACCGCCACCCCCGACAGGACCGACGAAAGCGGCATCGCGAACGCCAGCACCACGCATCCGACGAGTCCGATCAGCGGGATCGGCCCGTGCGGGCGGCCCTCGTCGCGCCGGAGAGTGAGTGCCGAGGCGTTGGCGATCGCGTAGTAGATCAGCACCGCAAAAGAGGAAAAGCCGATGGCGCCGCGCAGGTCGGTGGCCGCCGCCAACACCGCGACGATGACACCGATCAGCAATTCGGCGCGGTGGGGCACCCGGTAACGCGGGTGCACGGCCGCTAAGAGGCGGGGCAGGTGCTGGTCGCGAGCCATGGCCAAGGTGGTGCGCGACACTCCGAGGATCAATGCCAGCAGTGAGCCCAACGCCGCTACCACCGCACCCACCCGCACGACGGGCACCAGCCAACCGATCCCCGCCACCCGCACCGCTTCGGACAGCGGCGCGGTGGCTTCGGCGAGCCGTTGTGGCCCCAACGCGGACAGCGCGGCCACGGCCACGAGCGCGTAGACGACCAGCGCGATAGCGAGCGCCAGCGGGATCGCCCGCGGGATGGTCCGCGCCGGGTCACGCACCTCCTCTCCCAGGGTGGCGATGCGCGCATATCCGGCGAAGGCGAAAAACAGGAGGCCCGCGGCTTGTATCACGCCCCCGACGGTGACACCAACCAGATGTAGTCGATCACCGGCGGCGGTTCCGGAGGTAAACACCGCGACGACCACCGCGGCCAGCACGGCCAGCACCACCGCGACGATGACGCGGGTCAGCCAGGCCGACTTCTGCACCCCGGCATAGTTCACCGCTGTCAGCGCTACCACCGCCGCGACGGCCACGGCGTGCGCCTGTGAAGGCCACGCGTATGAGCCGACGGTCAAAGCCATCGCCGCGCACGAGGCGGTCTTGCCGACGACAAACCCCCACCCGGCCAGATATCCCCAGAAATCGCCCAGCCTCTTTCGGCCGTACACGTAGGTGCCGCCGGATGCGGGGTAGAGGGCCGCCAACCGCGCGGACGACGTCGCGTTGCAGTAGGCCACCACCGCCGCCAACGCCAGCCCGAGCAGCAGGCCCGAACCGGCGGCGTGCGCCGCGGGGCCAAGCGCGGCGAAAATCCCCGCGCCGATCATCGAGCCCAGCCCGATCACCACCGCGTCGAACACTCCCAGGCTGCGACGAAGGTGGTCGTTCGTCCCGCTGCCGTGCGGGGTGTTGACGGGATTGCTCTCGGGCATGCGGTCTCCTGCCTCATCGCCGGGCCTAACCTATCAAACCAGTTTGATGTATCGTCCGATAGGTGCCGGCAAGCGATCGGGCGGGGGTTCCGCCGCTGATGCGGATGGCGTCGCACCCGCTGCGTTGGGCCCTGCTGACCGAACTGGCGGCCGGCGACCAGCGGGTGCGGGAATTGGCCGCCGAAGTCGACGAGCCGCAAAACCTGGTCTCGTATCATCTTCGGCTGCTGCTCTCGGCCGGGCTCGTCGACGCGCGGCGGAGCAGTTTCGACGGTCGCGACACCTACTACCGCCTGGATTTGACCAGATGCGCGGGGGAATTCGGCGAGGCGGCGGCCGCCCTGCATCCGGCGCTCGCGCCCGTACCCGCCATCACGCCGGCGCGGCAGTCGGTGCTGTTCTTGTGCACCGGAAATAGTGCGCGCTCGCCGATGGCCGCGGCGTTGCTCGAGGAAAGGGGCCAAGGCCGCGTCCGCGCCGCAAGCGCAGGCAGCCATCCCAAGCCGTGCTTGCATCGCAACGCGGTGCGGATAATGCGCGACATGTATGGCATCGACCTTGGCGGCCGACGGCCCCAGCCTTTGACCGCGGTTTCCCGACGGCGCTTCGATCTTGTGATCACGTTGTGCGACAAGGTCCGCGAATATGCCCGGGAGCATGGACTGGCGACGACGATGCATTGGAGCCTGCCCGATCCGTCGGCCGCTGCCGATAGCGACCGCGCCAGCTACCCGGAATTCGGTCGTGTGGCAAGCGAATTGAACACCCGCATCGGCTTCCTGCTACCCGTTCTCGCCGTCGCTGAGCGCGGGGAGCGATGATCATGACCGTCGATCGGCGCGAATTCCTCAAATGCGGTGGGCTGGCGTTGGTCGCCGCAAGCGGGGCCGCCGGCGTCGTTGCCGCGTGTTCCCGCTCGGCACCTCCGGCTCCGCCGAACGGCAAGCCCGATTACACACTGCGGATCGGTACCGGGACCGTGGAGCTGGCGCCCGATCAGATCGTGTCGACGTTGACCTACAACGGCCAATTCCCCGGTCCGCTGGTGCGGTTTAAGGAGGGCCAACGGGCATGGGTGGACATCTTCAACGACACCGATTCGCCCGAACAACTGCATTGGCACGGCCAACAGGTGGGCGTTGACGTCGACGGGGCCGCGGAGGAGGGAACGCCCTACATCCCCGCGCACGGCATGCGGCGCATCTCCTTCGTCCCCGGCCCATCGGGCTTCCGCTTCTATCACACCCACGTGGTGCCCCGCGCCGACCTGTCGCGCGGCCAGTACAGCGGCTTGGTGGGGCCGGTTTACATCGAACCCAAACAGAACCCCGGGTCCTACGACCAAGAGATCTTTTTGACGCTCAAGGAGTTTGAGCCCACTTTCAGCCTGGGCGGCGACATGCCCAGCGATTTCCTTGCCGGCGACCAGGAGCCAGATCTCAAAGCAAAGGGCGAATCGTCGATGGCGGCCTCCCTCGCCCGGGGTGACCCGCGGGGCTATGAGGTCGGCTACGCGGCGTTCGCCGTGAACGGCCGCATGCTCGGTCATGGCGATCCGATCCGCGTCCAGACCGGTCAGCGGGTGCTGTTGCACGTCCTCAACGGCAGCGCCACCGAAAGCCGCAGCCTGGCGCTGCCCGGGCACACCTTCAGCGTGATCGCGCTGGACGGCAACCCGGTCCCTCACCCCGCGCAGGTGCCCGTGCTCTGGCTCGGTGCAGCCGAACGGATTTCGGCGGTCGTCACCATGACGAATCCGGGGGTGTGGGTGCTCGGGGACCTCTCCGACGACGACCGTGGCCACGGAATGGGTTTGGTCGTGGAATACGCCGGGCGCGGCGGCGATCCGCAATGGGCGCCGCCCCCTCCCTTCAAGTGGGATTACCGGTTGTTCGCGCCGCCCAGCCCCCCGGCCGTCGCGGCGCCCGATCACACCATCGAGATGCTGATCGAGAAGCGCAACGCCGCCGACAACGGCTTCAACCTTTGGACGATCAACGGCACACCGTTCGCCATGGACACCAATCAACCCGTGCTCAATCTGCAACGCGACAAGCGCTACCGGCTGCGTTTCCGAAATGCCTCCGACGACCTGCACCCGATGCACCTGCATCGGCACACCTTCGAAATCACCCATGTCGCAGGCACACCCACCGCTGGCGTGCGGAAGGACGTCGCGATGCTGGGCGGCTACCAAAGCATGGACGTCGATTTCGTTGCCGATCAGCCCGGTCTGTCCCTACTGCACTGCCATCAGCAGATCCATATGGACTATGGGCTCATGCTGCTGCTCAACAGCAGCTGATCCCCTCACTCAACCGGTTTACGATTCGGCCATGGCGCTTGAGGTCGGCCAGGTGTTCGCCGGATACACGATCGTGCGGACGCTGGGCTCGGGCGGGATGGGCCAGGTGTACTTGGCGTCGCATCCCCGGTTGCCGCGGGAGGATGCACTGAAGGTGCTGCCGACGGAGGTCACCGCCGATGCGCAGTATCGGGAGCGGTTCGAGCGGGAGGCCGAGTTGGCTGCCGGGTTGTCTCACCCGCATGTCGTGGTGATTCACGACCGCGGCGAATATGAAGGCCAGTTTTGGATCTCGATGGATTACGTCGCGGGCACGGATGCCGCCCGGTTGGTGCGTGAGCGATTCCCGGGCGGCATGCCCGCCGACGAGGCGATGCCGATTATCGCCGCGGTCGCCTCGGCGCTGGATTACGCGCATCATCGGGGTTTGTTGCACCGGGATGTCAAGCCGGCCAACATCTTGCTGACCGATCCGGATGGGCAGGCGCGGCGGGTTTTCCTGGCCGATTTCGGCGTCGCACGGCGCATCGATGATGCAGCGGGGCTGACCGCGACGAAGATGGCGGTGGGTACGGTGGCCTATGCGGCGCCCGAGCAACTGATGGGCCAGACGGTTGACGGGCGGTCCGATCAATATGGGTTGGCCTGCACCGCTTTTCACCTGTTAACCGGCGCGCCGCCGTACGCTGGTTCCAGCCTTGCGGTGGTGATCGGCCAACACATCAGCGCCCCACCGCCGTCGATCGGCGCCTACCGGCCGGAATTGGCCGCGCTCGATCCGGTGTTTGCCACGGCCATGGCGAAAGAGCCTTCCGGCCGGTTCGGCAGCTGCGGGGAGTTCGCCCGCCAATTGGGTCAGCACCTCAGCACGGCCGGCCCGTACGCGCCGGGCACCGGGCCACCGTCCGGCGCGCCCGTGCCCGCGTTGCCTGGGCCGGCGCCACCCGTTTCGAGGCGGCGGGGCCGGCGCCCCGGCCTCCTGATCGGCGCGCTGGCGGGCGTCCTGTTGCTCGTCACCGGCGGCGTCTTTGTGGGCGCCGAGCTCGCGGAGCATCCCAATCGGGCTTCCGACGTCGGTCCGTTCACCGGCACGTACCGAACCGACTTCGGCCCCATCCTCGGGCTCGATGACCTCGCGGATCCCGGTGCGGCGCCGGCGCTGACGGGCACCTACGGTCTCCGTTCGGTGTGTCGCTCCAGCGGGTGCGTCATGACCGCGTCCCGCATTGAGGGCGCAGCTGTCGCGCAACCGATGATGGTCTTCGACGAGGTCGACGGGAGCTGGGTGTCGGTGGCCCTCGGCTCGGATAACTGCCGGAACGCCGAGACTGAATTCTGGCAGGTATTCACGCTGCAACCGCGTCTGGACGGCACCCTCGCCGGCGAATTCTCGGCGACCGCCGCCAATGCATGCGCCGACAAGCGAACCGTGACGTTCACCCGCACCGGAGACGTCGATGTCAACCGCCTTCCTGACCCGTCCAGCCAACCGCCGCGGGTGGTGTCGCCGGCCCAAGCGCTCCGCGGCCACTACCGGGTCACGCAAACCTTCACCAACGGGACCCCACAGCAGCAGCTGAACACCGTTGTCACCACCGAATGCCTACGTACGGGCGATCGGTGCATGAGTTACTTCCACGAACCATCGAGTGACCTACCGCTGGTATTCGGCGCGGGACGGTGGACCTGGAACGTCGACGTCGACTTCAAGTGCGCAAGGTCCGACGACACCGCGCACCTGAAATCCAGCGGTCAGTCTCCGCTGCCGCAGCCGCCGGGGAACCCCATCATGAGGCTCACGGGGCGAGGTCACGCCGAACAGACCGCGCCGTGCGAACTCAACACGGACTTCGACGAAATTTTCACGCGCACTGGCGATTAGCGGCAGCGGTGTGCGGTTCGCTGATTCAGCGACCAATGCGGGCGCAGGATCTACGATTTGGCCATGTCGCTTGAGGCCGGCCGGGTGTTTGCCGGGTACACGATCTCGCGGGTGCTGGGTGCCGGCGGCATGGGTGAGGTGTATTTGGCGGCGCATCCGCGGTTGCCGCGCGAGGACGCGCTGAAGGTATTGCCGGCCGATCTCACGCGCGACGCGGAGTTTCGGGCCCGATTCATGCGTGAGGCCGACCTGGCCGCGAGCTTGTCTCATCCGCACATCGTGGGGATCCATGACCGCGGTGAAGAGCATGGCCAGTTCTGGATTTCGATGGATTACGTCGCCGGCACCGATGCGGGCAGGTTGTTGCGTGAGAACTACCCGGGCGGGATGCCGGTCGGTGAGGTGGTGCCAGTCGTCACCGCGGTCGCCTCGGCGCTGGATTATGCGCACCATCGCGGCCTGTTGCACCGCGACGTCAGGCCGGCCAACATCTTGTTGGCCGACCCCGACGGACAGGCGCGCCGAATTTACCTCGCCGATTTCGGGCTCGCCCGCCCTATCGATGATGTAACCGGGCTGACCGCGACCAACATGACCGTAGGCACGGTGCCCTACGTGGCACCCGAGCAGTTGAAGGGCGAGCGGGTCGACGGGCGCGCCGACCAATATGCGTTGGCGTGCACCGCTTTTCACCTGCTGACCGGCGCGCCGCCATATGTCGATTCCAATCCTGCCGTTGTGATCAGCCAACACATCGCCGCGCCGCCGCCCTCGATCGGTGCCCGCCGGCCCGAGTTGTCCGGGCTGGACGCGGTGTTCGCAACCGCGATGGCCAAAGAACCTTCCGGCCGGTTCGGCAGCTGCCGGGAGTTCGCCGACCGACTGGCCGAGCAGCTCAGCCCGAGTCTCTCCCAGCAGGGTGACGTGCGATTCCCGGACACGCAGCCCGCGGTGGCCGCCACCGCGCCAGCTGCCCCGCCACCCCCCGCGGAGCGATCGGGACGCCGCCGGGTCATGGTCGGCGCGTTTGTGGGCGTCGCGTTGCTGGTCGTGGCAGGGGGCACCCTTGCGGGTGTGAAGCTCACCCAGCGCCACAATCCCGGCCCCGCCGAGCCGCACAATGCCGCCGCCGCTCCGGGCAATGCCGCCGCCGCGGCGCCCAACACGGGTCCCTTCACCGGCGTCTACCGAGTCCGCTTCGGCCAGGGCACGAACCTCGACGATGTCCCGGCTTCGGTTGCCGCGCCGTTGACGGACACCTACGCGATCCGCTCGGCCTGCAGGTCGGGCGGCTGCCGGGCGACCGCTTCCCGCCTGAGCGGCGAGATGCGGCTGGCTTCGACCACCGTGTTCGACGAGGTGGACGGGCGTTGGGTGGCCGTGACCCTCGCCTCGGACAAGTGCCGGGACGCCCCCGCCGAAGTCTGGGAAGTGTTCACGCTGCAACGGCGTGCCGATGGCGCCTTTACCGGCGAATACCGAGGCGCTGCCGCCAACGCCTGCGACGAAAAACGAACCGTGACCTTCACCCGCACCGGCGATGTCGACGTCAACGGCCTCCCCGACCCGAGCACACTGCCGCCGCGGGTGGCATCGCCGGCCGAGGCGCTCCACGGCCACTACCACTTCACGCGAAGCTTCAAGAAGGGGATCCCAACACAGCAGGGGGACCAGTCCGTCATCACTGACTGTCTGCGCACAGGAGACAGATGCATGAGCTACTTCCACTCGAAAACGACTGACACGCCGCTGGTATTCGACGGCGTCAACTGGATCCTGGACGTCGAGCATGACGACAACGATCCCTCGTGTGGCGGCCCGGTCTACGCGAAATCCACCGGACAGTATTCGATGCCGCAACCGCCAAGGGATCCGATCGCGTCGCTCACCGGGCACGATCACCTGGACGAGTCGGGTGGGCGCTGCGATACGAGTGTCGATTACGACGAAACATACACGCGCACGGGTGATTAGGGCGCTGGCTGCCGGTTACCGCCGGTTACCTCAGCGGCTGGTTTTCTCGCACTCCGCGATACATGCCCCATCGGACTACCCATGGCATCACCACCCGTTCGACCGACCATGACGGAAAGCGGAACGCGTGGCCCGTGGGAAAGAAAACCTCCAGCCCGTCTGGCTGGATTCCCACCAGCGAACCCCACCGCCTCCCCGGGGTCCGGAAGGTGCGCAACCGTCGACCCGCGAACTCGGCCCTGATATTGCGGGCCACAAGGGCATCCCCACGATTGCGCGCCGAACTGCGAAGAGGATCGGTCGCAGCGACGTCGCCGACCGCGAAGACACCGCTATGACCGGGCACTCGCAGGTCTGGCGCAACCCGAACGAAGCCGTGCTCATCAAGGATTTCCGACGGCAGCCAGTCCGTGTTGGGCCGCACGCTTCCGATCGCCCAGAGCACGGCGTCGGCGCAAGCGGGGGGCTGTCCGGTGCTCCAGCGAACCGGCTCGCTGGTGATCTCATCACCCATGAAGCCGTTCGCGACCACCGCACGGTGCCCCGGATGCACGCCCACGCCCAAGTCGGTCAGCCTGCCGTGGATCCGTTGCCAGGTCGCCGGGTGGTATTCGCGCAACGCGCGCTCGCCGGGGAAGTACAGGTCGATCCGCTTGTCCGGCCAGGTGGTTGCCATGTTGACGGCGCTGCTGACCGCAGCCGCCCCGCCGCCCACGATGATCACCGAGGTGGCGCCGGCCAACCTGTCGTGTGCGGCGCGTAGCCCGGCGCCTATCTCGTCGAGCGACTGCAGCGTCGGCTGTCGCCAGAAGCCATTGGTGACCCCCGTCGAGATGACCAGCGCGTCGTATCCCTCGGCAATGGTCGCGCCGTCTTCGCGCCGACCCCAGACTGTTCGGGCGGCGAGGTCCACGCCGGTCAGCCTGGCCTGCACGGTCCGCACCCCGTCCAAGCCTCGAAATCGGTCGAACGGAATCCAGTAGTCCCGGGCCCAGTCGTCGGGGCGGGAGAGCCGGATACCGAGCTCTTGGCCGCTCACCAGCGCGGGTTTGACCGATATTCCGACGACATCGGCGTGCCGGGCCAGGCGGATCGCGGTCAGGACGCCGGCATCTCCAAGTCCTGCGACGACGACGCGGTTGCGGTTTGGCGCTACGTCCAACAGCCGTGTTCCACTGGGCAGCTCGGTGGCTTGATCGGTGGCCTTTCCGGGGGAGCAGGGCACACGCAGCCGGCGACGGTGAAGTCCATGCGGGCCTCCTTACGCGCGTTGCCCGGTCCGCCCCGGACCCCCGGGCACGGTGCGGCGAACTGTAACACGTTCTACTGGCCGTCCGCCCCGTGAGCGTCGATCGGCATTGGCCTCCCGGCCCGCCACCGGATCAGTAGCATTAGCCAGCGACCCGTCCACCCGCCCAACGTGACAGATAACGCGTACCTGCGTATCGCCATGGCACCGAAAGGAATGGCTAAGCATGACGACATCGGCGGAAAACCATCGGCACAGCCCTCAATTGATCTCGGGCCGGTTACTTCGCAGCGGGTGGGTCCACCATCCGGCCGTTTTGGATGAGGCCAGGAGGCGGCGCAACGATTGGCAACTGCGCCTGGCCGACCGGATAACGTCGTTTGCCGGGTCGATGAACTTCGTCTGGCTTCATGCGGCCCTGTTCGCGGTGTGGATGTTGGTCTTGGAGAAGAGCCCCTGGCCGACGTTGACGTTAGCGGTGTCGCTCGAGGCGATCTTCCTGTCGACCTTCGTGATGATCGGCCAGAATCGTCAGGCGGCTTTCCAGCAGGCGAAGGCCGACCACGACTTCGAGGCCCAGGATCTGGAATTGAAGACCAACACCGAGCTCACTCGCGAGATCCACGTGCTCACAGAGGAATTGCACAGCCGCTTCATCCCGCCGACGTCCGGGCGCGAGGACTCCGCTGCGCCGAGTTAGGCAAGATCGGCCACGTACTACAGCGAGAAGCATTGATCGGGCGGACAACCGCTTTGGTGGAGAACAACATGGTGGAACTACAGGAGAGGATGCGTCCACACCTGCGTTCCGCGCTGCATGCCGCGGTGCGCGCATCGGCTCCCCGTCCCGCCGCGGCAAGACGGGCAGCCAAGGATTATCAGCTCGGCCTGTGGCCGGCAGTCGGCGCCGAGATCCGCTGGGCGTTCACCCCGCCGCACACCTGGCTGATGGGTGTGGTGACCAACGTGATCCTTGCCGCGGCGTGGCTGCTGGTGCAGCCGTTGACTGTTGGCCCGCACCGCACCGACTGGGTGGTTCTGATCGGTACGTACTTCTCCTCCTGGGTCCTGGCCGACGTCACCACCACGAACGTCTTCGGGGCGGACCACTACCGCGTACTGCAGGCCTTGTCCGACGGGGTGCCGTTCTGGCGGGTGCTTTTGATCAAGAACCTGGCCCTGCTCGCCATCGTCGGGTTGCCGACTTTGGTGGCGGCGATGCTGCTGACGCTGTGGCTGGAAACGCCGGCGCGCCTGGGCATTACCATCCCCACCGTCGCGGTGCCGATCGTATCTTGGGTGGGAGTGGGCAACCTCATCTCGGTGCTGCACCCGGTGAGCGTTGAGCCACTGATACGGCGCTGGCGGCAGCGCGGCGATCGTCGCCGCACGAGCGGTTGGCTGTTGGCGCTGACCCTGCCCTATGCGCTGTACTATGTCGCCGACCCGATGAACGGCGTCGAGCACCGCGTGCTGTGGACCCAGGTTCCCGCCTTGATCTGGCCGGTGTTCGGACGCGACACGAAAAGCTTCGTGCATCTCGCCATCGCGATAGTGGTCTGGATCGGCGGAACTGTTGCCGCCCTGCTGTGGGTGCGCAAGCGCGGGTGCCAGATCAGATGAGACTGAGTTGGAGGAGCCGGGCCCTACCCGTCGTTCTGCGCTACACCCGCAGGCGCGCATACCGCAGCCCACAAAGCGCCCGCGATCACATTGATCGGCGCGCGTCGCGTCCCCAACCGTACTGGCCGCCGCCTCGATTGTGTGGTGACGTGAGCGTGCAGATTGCGATTCGCTCGGGCTGGCCGATCTACACCCTCGCGCCCACGAGCTCGCAAACGCCGCACTGCACGGTCGTCTATCTCCACGGGGGCGCCTGGGTCAACGAAATCGTCGCGCAGCACTGGCAATTGGCCGCACAAATCGCGGACGAGGCGCACGCCAGAGTCATCGTCCCGATCTATCCGCTGGTCCCGTTCGCCACCGCGGCCGAGGTCGTCCCGACGATCGCCGAGCTCGTGGCCGAGGAGACGGTGCCCGAACAGCGCATGTGCCTGGTCGGCGACTCCGCGGGTGGGCAGATCGCCTTGTCGGTGGCGCTGATATTGCGTGACGAGCACCATCTGGTGCTGCCTCGGACCGTGTTGATCTCGCCGGTTCTCGACGCATCGCTGAGCAATCCGTTGATCAACGCGGTCGACGATCCGTGGCTGACCCGTGGGGGGCTGCTCGAGTTCGCCAAGCGTTGGTGCGGTGATCTGCCGATGGCCGACCCGCTCGTGAGCCCATTGGGTGCCGATTTGACCGGGCTGGGACCCCTGACCGTCTTCAGCGGCACCCGGGACATTCTCAACCCCGACGCGCGATCACTGGCCGGAAAGGCCGCGGGGGCCGGTATCGAGATCGAATACCACGAACAAGGCGGCTTGGTGCACGTCTACCCCCTCACGCCCACGCCGGAGGGCCGCGCCGCGCGCGCCACCATCGTCGAATCTCTGTGCAAAATCGATTAGCCCAATGCGGGACAGATTTGCATCGGCGATGCAATGATTGGCGTCGTCATTGATCGCGGGGAACAAACGACCAGGTGAGAAATTGGGATGGTCAAGCGGTCCTTTGGCGCGGAACGGCGCCGGGCCGCAACGGCCGGCATGCAGAAGCCCGCTAACTTCAAAAGAGAGGTAAGTCATGAGTGAACAACCGTCGGCCGGTTGGTACCCAGACCCGAGCGGCAAGCCCGGCCAGATGTATTGGGATGGCCAGCAATGGCGCACAGACACTTCGGCGCCCGGGGGCAATCCGTCGCAGCAGCCTCAGGGTCTGTATCCACCGGTTCCGGCGGTGCAACCGGGTGGAGGGTACGGCGGCGCGCCGTACGGTTTGGATGCCTACGGACGGCCACTGTCGGACAAGAGCAAGCTCACGGCGGGGCTGCTGCAAATCTTCTTGGGAGGGTTCGGTATTGGCCGTTTCTACCTCGGCTACACCAGCATCGGCATTCTCCAAATTGTGGTTACCTGGCTGACTTGCGGACTCGGCGGTATATGGCCGCTGATTGACGGAATCATGATCATCACCGGCAAGGTGCCCGATGCGCAGGGGCGCACGCTAAGCGAGTGACGTGATGCCGGCGGCGGCGCAAGCACCATCAGTCCAAGCTCTACAATCTTGCGCCTGAGCTATTCTCCCTTCCACGGGTGAAGTTCACTCAAGGTCAAACCTGGACACCCCACCGTCAGCGAAAGCCGACTTCCCGGTCGACGCGTCCGCCACCCCGGCAGCCTCCGCCGCCGCCTAATGCGTCGCCCCCGCGCAATCCGCCGCCCTCGCCCGGAGTGCGGCTCCCACCCCCTGCCGCGCCGCTCCGGCCGGCGCCTTCGCCGAGTCCGCCAGTCTCGCAGCCCTCGCCGGGCCAGGACGCCCAGGAGCGGAGCGGAGGTGGCCACCTCCCGGCAGCCAAATGCCAGGCGCTGGCGCTGAAGTGGCGGCTGACGGCCTCGCGACGGTTAAGGGCTTCCCCGCGAAAGTGTCGATCACGGGGTGGGTCCTCCTGGGAGGACTCGTGATCGCGATCGTTGCAACCTTCTTGCCGTTTGCGACGGTCACGGTCAGCCTGTTCCGGATCACCGTCCACTCGCACGAGGTTTCAGCCAACGGAACCGCGCGGTTCGTCGTTTACCTGCTCGCCGCCGCTGCCGTGGGGCTGGCGTGGCCCGTCCTGTCCGGATCCCGGGTGGAGGTAGGGCGCCTCATCGGGCTCAGCGTCGTGGCGTTCCTGCTCGGCACCCTCATGGTGGTCTACTTCCTCGACGTTTCCAAGAACAACAGCAAAGGCGAGGGCATTGTGAAAGTCTCGCCGGCGATTGGATTGCTGCTGTACGCGGCAGGGGTCCTTGTCATCGCTGCGGGGGTCGTCTGGCTCTGGATACATCGATCACGAACGCAGAAGCGGGCCCAGTAAATCCGTACTCGTGATCCCGCGCAGTGGTTCGTGCGCACGATCACGGCCAAGATTCTCATCAATTGCCCATTTTCCGATTGATGCGAATTCCTGATCGTGGAAAGGCGCGCGACCGGCTGTCCCGACCAGCGGGCAGTGACGCCCAACCTCGTGACTGTGTTGTTAACCTGGCGATGTGAACGCGACCAGCGAAAATTCGGTGAAGGCGGCGCTTGCCGCCACCAGTTGGGCGCACGGTTGGTCCACAACGAGGGCGCGGCGCGTCGGGAGGACCGACTATGGGCGCCGCCACACAGCCGAACCCGAGCAGCGACTCTTCGGATGATGTTCGATCAGCGGCTGGCTGCCCCGGTACGCATGACCGCGATGGGCGTCTGGCGCAACGTGGAAGACGGCCCCCAACGCGTTGCCCCTACCCTTCAGCCGCTGTCCGGTGTCGTGCTTCCGCCCAGGGTGGACGATAGCTGGAATCCCTCGGCGTTGACGCGGTCCAGCGCCTGTCCCACGGCGTCGAGGGTGTCGACCTCCAGCATGATGTGGACGAGGCCCGGGTCGCGCTGATGGGCGGCCGGACAGATCGCCAGGCTGTGGTGGCGCTCGTTGATGCCGAGGAACCGAACCCGCACCGGGCCAAACTCTTTCGGCTCCCTAATTAAAGGTACCCGGAATGCGCCGCGGGAGCGGAAACCCAGCACCTCGGTATAGAAGTCGAACAGCCCGTCGGGATCGGTGGCCGGTACGACGACATGACCCAGGCCCTGATCGCCGGTGACGAATTTCGCTCCGAAGGGCGTGATCACCGGGCTGTGGTCAAGCACCGCACCGTGAAACACCTCAAGTGTCGTGCCGGCCGGGTCCTCGAACCTAATCACCTCTTCTACCCGGCGGGCCTCGGCCTCTTCTGTGGACAGCTGCTTAAACGGCACCCCCGCACGGTCAAGGGCCGCTTTGACCCGCTGCAACCCGGGATGGTCGCGCACTTCCCAGCCGACGGTGAGAACCCTATCGGTCTCACCCGGCACCACGATGAGCCGGGCCGCGCGCTCGTCCACGCGCAGGTACAGCGCTGAGGTGTCAGGTCCCTTGCCTTCCGCGAAGCCGAGGACGCCGAAGGCGAACTGCCGCCAGCGGTCAATGTCGCTGGTCGAAATAGTGATGTAGCCAAGGCTTTTCAGGTCAGTCACTGTGTGCTCCCAGTTCGCCGTTTGAACACGTTCATATCAGGGCCCGAAGCGGACCTTGCGGGTCGACGCCCAGCGAACTCAGCGCCGACGCGTGGTAGATGGTGCCGGGGACATGGATGGCGTGCATTTGGCCGACATGCACATCGCGCCAGTAGCGCTGCAGCGGTTTGTCCATCCGCGACGCATTGCCGCCCGAGCGGGCGAAGATCTCGTCGACGGCTGACACCGCGCGCCACACCGCGCGAACCTGCGTCCGGCGCCCGGCGGCGCGGTCGGCGAACGACACCTCCTTGCCGGCAGCCACGATGTCGTAGATGCGGTCGGCGTTTGCCAACAGCTCCTGGCGGGCGGCGTTGATGTCGGCTGCGGCCTCGCCGATGGAGTACATGACGTAGGGGTCGTCCTTGATCGCGGTTCCGGTGGCGCCGACACGCTCCCGCTGGTAGTCGAGGTGGGCGGCGAGCGCCCCCTCGGCGATGCCGATAGTCGCCGCGGAGATACCCAGCGGGAACATGGTCGACCACGGCATCAGATACAGCGGCTCGGTCATGCCGGCCTCGCGCTGAGCGGTGCCGTCCATCACCTTCGTCGCGTCCATCGTTCGGTAGCTCGGGACGAACGCGTCTTTGACGATGACGTCCTTGGACCCGGTTCCTCGCAGCCCTACCACATTCCACGAGTCCTCGACGATCTCGTAGTCCTTGCGCGGCAGGATCATGTGCAGCATTTGGGGCGGCATCAGTGGTTTGCCCTCTGCGTCGCCGAGCATCGCGCCCAGGATGATCCAGTCGCAATGGTCGGTGCCCGAGCTGAACTGCCAGCGGCCGTTGAAGAGGTAGCCACCGGCCCCGCCGTCAATGGGCTTGGCCACGCCCTGCGGCGCGTACGGGGAGGCCATCCACGTGTCTACGTCGTCGGCCCAGACCTCGGCCGCCACCCTGGGGTCCGCATAAGCCAACTGGTAGGGGTGCACACCGACCACTCCGACGATCCATCCGGCGGCCGGATCCAGCGCCGCCGTGGCCATCACCGTCTCGGCAAACTCGCGGGGGTGGGCCTCAAAACCCTGATAGCTCTTGGTCTGCAGCAGCCGGATCAATCCGGCCCCCTTCATCAGCTTCACGGTGTCGTCGGTGAGCCGGCCAATTCGCTCGGCTTCGGCGGCCTGGTCGCGCAACTGGTCGGCCATGGCAACCACCCGGTCAAGTAACCGCTCGCTCATTTTCATCGTCCTTACCTGTGTGGGCTTATGAATGGTTTACCGCAGTCCTTGAGCCGACTCGCCGGTGATCCCGATCAGCGGACGAAAATCGGGTCGTAACTCGACATCACGACGCCTTGATCAGCGAAAACCCCTTGTATCCGGCGTCGGCGACATCGTTGCAGATGCCGAGATAGACACCGAACCCACCGATGAAAAGCATGAACACGCGGGGCTTTCCGGGCACATTGGCCCCCAGGTACCACGAGTTGGCCTTGGTGAACAGGGTGGCGTCGGCTCGGCGCGCACACTCGGTGACCCAGTCGTCGACCGCGTCAGCGGTCGCCTCGATTGCGGTGTAGCCGTGATCGTCGAGGTAGGCGATGCAGTCGGCGATCCAGTTCACGTGCGCCTCGGCGTGCAAGACCATGTTGGCCAGCACCGCGGGGGCGCCGGGGCCACACACCACGAACAGGTTGGGGAACCCGTCCACACCCAGACCGAGATAGGTGCGCGGGCCACTGCCCCAGTAGTCACGCAACTGCTTGCCCTCTCGGCCGACGATGTCGATCTTGGCCAGCGCACCCGTCATCGCGTCGAAACCGGTTGCGAGAACGATCACGTCGAGGTCGTAGTGGGCATCGCTGGTGTTGATCCCGGTGACGTCGACCGAGACGATCGGGGTGTCGCGCACGCTGACCAACCTGACATGGGGACGGTTGAACGTTTGGAAGTAGTTGGTATCGGTGCAGATTCGCTTGGTGCCGATCGGGTGGTCATTGGGGATGAGCAGCTCCGCCACCGCCGGGTCATCGATGAGAGCGCGGATCTTTTCCTCGTAGAATTTGCGGGCCTCCTCATTGGCCGCCGGGTCGATCATCTGGTCTGAGAAGGTTTTCGAGAACAGCACTCCGCCCAGTTCCCAACGCCTCTCGAACGCCGCGCGGCGTTCTTCGGGTGTGGCGTCCATCGTCAGCTTCGGATGCGCGACATGAGGAGATCCACCGGAACTGTGCCATGACGCTCGGCGCCGTTCCGCGTAATTGGCTTTCACCTCAGCGCGGTCGGAGTCGGTGAGCGGTCGGTTGCCCGCGGGCACACTGTAATTCGGGGTGCGTTGGAAGACATACAACTGCGACGCCTTTTCGGCGATGATCGGAATCGACTGAATGCCGGAGGAACCCGTGCCGATGACCGCTACTCGCTTGCCGGTGAAGTCCACCGGCTCGTGCGGCCAAGAGGCAGTGTGGTAGGTCTCCCCGCCGAAGGTGTCCAAGCCGGGGAAGGGCGGGGTCATCGCCGCCGACAGGGGACCCGTGGCCATCAGACAGAAGCGGGCCGTGACGCGCTCGCCCGTATCGGTGGCCACCGTCCAACGCAGGCTGTGCTCGTCGAGCACCGCGGATGTCACCCTGGCGTTGAGGGTTATGTCCCGGCGCAGATCCAGCCGGTCGGCGACCCAGTTGATGTAAGCCAGGATCTCGGCTTGGGTGGCGTACTTCTCTGTCCAGTCCCATTCCTGTTGCAACTCGTCGGAGAACGAGTAGCAGTAGTCCACGCTCTCGACGTCACACCGGGCGCCCGGGTATCGGTTGAAGTACCAAGTGCCGCCGACATCAGGTCCTGCCTCGACGACCCTGAGAGTCAATCCGTTGGATCGCAACTTGTGCAGCGCGTAGAGGCCCGCGAACCCCGCGCCGACGACAACCACGTCCACGTCTTGGCCGAACCGTCGATCACTGCCACTGGTCACGGACATCTACGGTAGGTCCTGGCAGCGCCAGTCTGGTCGAGCGTCCCGGTGACCGGACGCCGGGACGCCCGGCTCCCAACCACCGGAAAAGCGCCAGCAAGTCAGTCGACGAACGGGCCAGGATCGCCTCGTGCCAGAAGTCGCAGGACGTGACACGGCCGTGCGTACCGCCGTCGAGGCTGCCACAGCCGAGGTCGACTTGAACGGTGAGGTCCATCGTTTGCGCTGGCCGCGCGACAAGTCCCTCGTCGACACGATGCTCGACGCGAGGATCGACGTGCCACACTCGTGCCGTGAGGGCCATTGCGGTTCCTGTGTGGCGACCCTGGTCTCGGGTGAGGTGCACATGGCCAGTTGCGAGATTCTGGGACCGGAGGACCGCGCCGAGGGTTTGATCCTCGGCTGTCAGGCCCGCCCGGTCAGCGATGATGTCCACGTCGAGTTCTAGCGCCGTATGAGTAAACGATTGGCGCGAGCAGTGACAACCAGTGACCGGGACACCTCATTGTCAATCACGCCTGCGTGGGAGAGGCTCGAAGCGCCGATGATAGCGATGAAAAGGCCTGACCGCGCCCAGGTCGGCTTGAGTTGCTTTCGCGTGGAAGCTTGTTGATGAGCCGCGCTGTTGCTCTCTTGCGGTGGATGCGGCGGATCTTAGAGGCGGTGAGTGATGGCGGACAGTGGCGAGACAGCTGCGGCGGTGTATGAGCCGCTGGCCCAATCGGTTCGCCGACTCATCGATGTCACTATTCGCAGCGAAGCAAGTGCCTCCGTTGTCGCTGCAGCCAAGGCCCACATTGATTGCGCGGTCGAGCAATTGAGCGAAATGCTGATGCCGGGCCCGTTCGGCGTCCGCGGAATTGCCGATGGACAACCCATAGTGTCCGGCAATGTTGCAATCGGCGTGCGCAACCCCGTCGCGCCTCCGCTCGTGATTCACCGCGACGCCGATGGTCTGGTGTGGACGGAGGTCACTCTCGGTGCTGCTTACGAGGGACCCCCCGGTCATGTGCACGGAGGTGTGTGCGCATTGATTCTCGACCACGTCCTCGGCGCAACCGCGCACCAGCCCGGGCGTCCCGCCTACACCGGCACGCTGACGCTGCGCTATGAGCGGGGAACACCGCTGGGTCCGTTGCGCGCGAGTGCGAACGCCGACCGCATTGATGGCGCAAAGATCTTCGCTAAGGGCCACATCGCTGACTGTCAGGGAATTA
The DNA here is from genome assembly GCA_963788075.1 of uncultured Actinomycetota bacterium. GTDB lineage: Bacteria > Actinomycetota > Actinomycetes > Mycobacteriales > Mycobacteriaceae > Mycobacterium. The sequence continues at coordinate 116,751 of CAWBFI010000002.1, forward strand.
CTGTCACCGCGGAAGGCGTGTTCATCGTCCCAAGCAGCGCACCGCGGTGACGGTCAAATAGCCACGGCACTCGGACTATTCGCGCGACAGAAACGACAGCACGGTACTTTCGAACGCCTCCTTGGCCTCGATCATCGCCCAGTGCCCGGAATTGGGGAAGACGTGCAGTTCCGCGTTCGGGATGGTGCGCATCGGGAGCAGCGCCATGTCGGGCGGGCTCACCCGGTCGTCTCGGCCCCACGTCAGCAGGGTCGGCGCCGCCAGCTTGTGCATCACCGCCCACGGCATCGGCCTGTCGGACGCCTCCATCGCCGCCGTCATCGCGGCGAACGCCGCCTTCCCGTACATGCGGCGCGCCGCCCCCAGCGCCTCGGGATCGGTGGCCAGTTGCCAGCGTTCCTCGATCAGTTCGTCGGTGACCAGGGCCTGGTCGTAAACCATTGACTTGAGCCAGTCGACGAGCCGCTGCCGGGTCGGGTCCTCGACGAACTCCTGCAGCAGCCGGATGCCCTCGCTGGGGCTGGCGCTGAAGATGTTGGTACCGATGCCGCCGATGGTCACGAGCCGGCCGATGCGGCCGGGATTGCGGATGGCGAAGTTGATGCCGACGCCGCCGCCCATCGAATTGCCGATGATGTGTACTTTGTCAACGCCGAGTGCGTCCAGGAACGGCACGACGGCGCCGTGCGCGCTGACCATCGGGTGGCCGCCGAAGTCGGGGCTGACCCCGAATCCGGGGAATTCCAGCACCAGGCAGCGGTAGCGCTCCGCGAACGTGGGCAGTACGCCCCGGAAGTTACGCCAGCCGGTGACCCCGGGGCCGGACCCGTGCAGGAACAGGAGCACCGCGCCGGAATCCGGCCCGCAGTCGTAATAGCGCAAAACGCCCTTCGGAGTTTCGGTTTGGCGCAGGCCTTGGTCGACGATTTCAGGTGTATCCGCCACGCACCTAACCCTGCCATGCCGTCGCGGCGAGCGATAACGGCGTTCCGCCGAACGGTCATCTAAAGTCTTGGGGCATGCCAGACCGCCAACCGGCGACGTACGGGCGCTTGCTGATCACCGGCGTCGACGCCGAGGGGCGGTCGTGCGCGGTGGGGGACGACGCCGTCACGCTGCAGGCAGCCGCGGGCGTCGAGGGCATCCTCTTCTCCGTGCTGTACTCGACGCCGTCCCTTCCTTCGATTTCCACCGGCGGCGGGCGCGTTGCGGGCCTTCTCGACCTGGTCGTCCCGGCCGGCGCGATGCGCTGGGCGGTAATCGACTACGCACCAGGTGCTGAGTTTTCCATGCACCACACCGACACCGTCGATCTCGATGTCGTGCTTTCGGGCTCGGTTGACTTGATCCTCGATGACGGTGAGCACCCGCTTTCTTCCGGCGACAGCGTGGTGGTCACGGGCGTCGACCATGCCTGGCGCGCGGGCTCCGAAGGGTGCCGGCTTAGCGGCGTGACGATTGGCGCCACGCCGCCGCGCCCCTGACTCAGCTGCCGGGCGGCCGCCGCGCCATGGTCGATTCCGGGGATGCCCAATCGGTCGACACCTTGCGATGCTTGATCAGCCAGTTGTCACCGTCGGGAACCAGGGTGTCGCGATAGCGGCCGAAATGGTCGAGCCCGATCTGGGTGACGACGGTGAAGTAAGACGACACGTGCGCCTCGGCGGGAGCCAACCGGGTGAACAGCACGGTGGCGACGTTGTGTCGGACGACGGGCTTGACGCCGACGGTCCCACCGACGTTCCCGGTGACACCGCTGAGGAAGGCCATGATCTCGGAGCGCCCGCGCAACGGCGGCAAACCGCGAATTTCGAGCACGCCGTCGGTGCAGAACGTCTCCGCGAGGCCGTCGAGCCGGCTGGCGTCACCCGACCAGTTGTACCGCGCCAGCGTGTCCCGGATCCGCTCGCGGGCCACCAGTTCCCACATCTCCACTGTGACTCCTCGTTGAGCTCGAGCTGTGTGCCGGACCAGGTTACGTTGAACCCCAACATGATTGGGATCGAGCTCTATCCTCACGTCAGGTGGACGTCGCTGATGTCGATCGACACCATGAGTTGGTCGGGGATGAGCCTGCCGTCGGCGTCACAGCGGTACGCCCGGCGCCTGGACGGCAGCTTGATACCGTCAACCTCCACCATGTCGTAAACGTATTGGATCGCCGCGAACCCGCCGGCGACGTCGACACGGTAATCGTGACGGCGCAGCAAGAAGTCGCTGCCGAAGTAGAACTCCTGCAGACTGCTGTGGCTGGCGAAACGGTCCGGAAAATGCACCTGCAGCCCCGACCACCGCTCGCCGTTGTCCTCGATGGGATCGAGTTCGGTGACGGTGAATCCCGGCAGCTCGAAAAGGAATGGCGTCGTCAAGTAGGTCCACAGCGCGTAGCCGTTGAAGTAGGCGCGCTGCAATGGATCCCACGGTGTAGTCAATACGTGCCGGGCGAAGGATTCTCGCGGGTTGCTTCGCTCGGAGACGACGCTGCCGTCAAGCTTTTCGATCGCCACGCGTTCCGGTGTGAAGTCGGTTTTCTGGTCGTCGGCGCCAAACGGCCGAACCGATGCCCATTCGCGGTCCAGCGCCACGGTCATCCGTCGCGGCGCCGGATCCTGCGGTTGGCCTTTGATCTCCCACAGCAAACCGCCGCTCACGATGGTGGCCTCCATCGAGATGAATCGGCGCCACCGCTCAAGCCCTCCGTGCGCCGAGAGCACGGAATCGAGCAGGCCGGTCATGACCAACACCATCTCATTAAGTTTTCGCTGCGGCTAGCCTCCCTCGCAGCTACCTGATCTGCCCACTTCCGCTACCGGCAGTAGCGGAATAAAGTGGGTGCGTGGCGACTGGCGACGACGGCAGGCATGTGCGTACCTGCCCTCTCTGTGAAGCGATGTGCGGCTTGGAAATTCATGTCCTGAACGGGAAAGTCACCAGCATCCGCGGCAATCCCGACGACGTCTGGAGCCGCGGCCACATCTGCCCGAAGGGCGTGGCGCTTGGGGCGCTGCACGACGACCCGGATCGCATCCGCAAGCCGCTGATAAAGGTCGACGGGCGCTGGCAGGAGGTCAGCTGGGACGCCGCGTTTCGCCGTTGCACCGAATTGCTGACGCCGGTGATCCGCAAGTACGGGATCGGTGCGGTCACCGCCTACACCGGCAACCCGCTTGCGCACTCGTTCTCGCTGGCCCGCTACTCGGGGGTGCTGCTCGGCATGTCCGGAATGCCGGTCACCTATTCACCCGGGACGGTCGACCAATGGCCGAAGAACCTGTCGTCGCACCTGATGTACGGCGGCTGGTGGACGTTCCCGGTGCCCGACATCGAACGCACCGATCGGCTGGTCATCATGGGCGCCAATCCCGCGGCATCGCAGGGATCACTCCTGGCCGCACCCGACGTGATGGGCCTCATCGACGGAATTCGCAAGCGCGGCAAGGTGATCGTGATCGACCCGGTGCGCACTCGCACCGCCGCCCGCGCGGACGAGTGGCTTCCGATCGTCCCGGGCACCGACGCCGCCCTCCTCCTGGCCGTCGCGTACACGCTCTTCGACGAAGGCTTGGCCAATCCCGGACCCCACGTCGACGGTGTCGACACGATGCGCCGCGTTGCCGCGGAGTGGCCCCCGAGCCGGGTAAGTGCAGTCACCGGTATCGACGAAGACCGCATCCGTATGCTGGCCCGCGAGCTTGCCGGAACCGAGAAGTCGATGGTATACAGCCGAATCGGCCTGTGCAACCAGGAGTTTGGCAGCCTGGCCAGCTGGCTGGTCGACGTGATCAACATTTTAACCGGCCATTTCGACGTGCCGGGCGGGGCGATGTTCCCGAAGCCCGCGGCCTGGTCGATCACCACCCAGCCGCTGCCGGGACTGGAAGGGGGTGCCCCCGAATTCGGCCGCTGGCACACACGGGTTCGTGGCGCGAAGGAGGTGCTCGGACAGGCCCCGGTGTCGTGCATGGCCGAAGAGATCGCCACACCCGGCGACGGGCAGCTCAAGGCGCTGATCACCGTCGCCGGCAACCCGGTGTTGTCCACGCCCGGCGGTGACAAGCTCGACGAGGCGCTGCCGTTGCTGGAAGCGATGATCTCCGTTGACCTTTGGCTCAACGAGACAACCCGTCACGCCGATGTGATCCTGCCCGGGCTGTCCCCGCTCGAGCAGCCCCACCACGACGACCTGATCCTGCAGTTTGCGATTCGCAGCATCGCCAACTACTCGGCTCCGGTGTTTGATCCGGGGGATCGCCCGCACGAGTGGGAGATCTTGATCCGGCTGACCGGCCTGTGCACCGGCACACCCGCCGAAGACGTCGACGTGGCCGCGATCGACGATGGTTTCTTCGACTACCTCGCCTTCACACGCGGACTGGACGGCGCGGCGGTCCGAAAGCTGTACGATCGCGGCGGCCCCGAGCGGATCCTGGACCTCACGCTGCGCACCGGCCCCTTCGGCGACCGGTACGGCGAAAACCCCGGCGGGCTCACACTGGACTTGCTCAAGGCCAATCCGAACGGGATCGACTTCGGACCGATGGTGCCGCAACTGCCCGACGTCCTGGGCACCCCCGACAAGAAGATCCGGCTCGCCCCGCCCTACCTGCTCGACGACCTGCCGCGGCTGGCCGCACGGATGGAGCGGCCGGCCGAGCCGCTGGTCCTGGTGAGCCGCCGGCACCTGCGATCGAACAACACTTGGCTGCACAACGTGCCCGCGCTGATGAAGGGCAAGGATCGCTGCACGCTGCTCATGCACCCCGACGACGCGGCGCGCTGCGGTGTCGCCGACGACGACGTCGTCACTGTGAAGTCGGCGGCCGGCGAGATCAAGGTGCCCGTCGAGGTCACCGACGGGATTTCGCGCGGCGTGGTGTCGATGCCCCACGGCTGGGGACACGGCAAGCCGGGCACCCGCATGTCGGTGGCCAACGGCTCTCCGGGCGCCAACACCAACGTGCTTTCGCCGCCGACGTTTATCGACGAGCCGTCCGGCAACGGGGCCCTCAACGGCATCCCGGTGACGGTCAGCTGACTGTCAGGCCTGAGTCGATCGGCCGTGGTATCCATGCGAGTTTGCGGCTCGTGTACGGCCCGCCTCCGTGGTGCCGATGTGAGCGGGTGGCCGACTTGCGACCCATCACGGCGCGACGGGACGGTTCGTCCAATCCCGGTCCGTCCGGCGCGACGAGCGGAACCAACCACCCGCGGCGGCGGTGCCACCGTCGGTCGGGATGGTGTGGCCGGTGACAAACCCCGACAGGTCCGAGGCCAAGAAGAGGATGACGCGGGCCTGGTCCTCGGGCAGCCCCATCCGTCCCACGGGAACCCACTGCGGCCACTGCGTCTGTTCCTCGGCGGACAGCCACTGCGAGTAGGGCACCTGCAGTGATTCGGTGACGTCGGGGCCGATGGCGTTGACCCGCACGCCGTCGCGGCCGACTTGGACCGCGAGGCTGCGGGTGAAGTGGATGACGGCGGCCTTGAAGGCCGCGTAGACCGGATCCTCGGGGTAGCCGCGCAATCCCTCGACCGACGAGACGTTGACGATCGCGCCGGCGTGTTGATCGACCATCGCGGGCAGGAATGCGTGGGTGACGAGGAAGACGTGATGCAGGTTGATGCGGTAGAGCTCATCCCACAGCTGCGGGTCGGTGTCGACGAAGTTGCCCGGGTGGCGCAGCCAGTGGCCCACGTTGTTCACCAGCACGTCTACCCGGCCGCAGCGGTCCAGCACCGTTCGCGTCAGAGCGGCGACCTGCTTGGCGTCGCGGACATCGGTGACGACCGCCAGAGCTGAGCCGCCGGAGGCGCCGATCTCGTCGGCGACGCGTTGAGCAAACTCCGCATCGATGTCGGCAATGACCACCTGAGCGCCGTGCTGGGCGAACAGCCGCGCGGTGGCGGCGCCGATACCGCCGCCACCGCCGGTCACCACCGCGACCCGGTCGGCCAGCAGCGCGGCAGCGTGCGTCGCCTCGTCCATGCCCATATCTTGGGCCACCCGGTGAGATTCGCAAGGGAAGTCGCCCCTACCCACTTTTGCGCGCGGCTAAACAGTGACAAGGCCAACATTTGCCACGGATTTACTCGCCGTTTTCCCAGGCCGGAGCGGGTACACCGCGGTTACTGATAGGAGTCAACGCAGATGGTTATGGAGCTAGATTCATATCGCTTATTGCCGAGCCAGGCGATGAACCGTCGCATTCACCATCGCCACAGCCCGCAGTCGTTTGCTGTGTCGCTCGCCAGTCGGTTAATCGTGAAGAATGCCGTGCGTGCGTGGGCCTTCCAGCCGAATCTGCGTTGGCCCCTCGAATACGTGGACGGATTGGCTGGTTTGATGCCACATTTCGGGTCGGCGGCGATCGAACCGATACGGCTCGAGAATTGTGCGGCCGAGTGGGTTAGTGCGCCCGGCGTTTCTCGCTCACGGGCAATCCTCTACCTGCACGGCGGCGCGTTCCTCACCTGTGGTCTCAACACGCACCGATCGTTGGTGGTCCGTCTCTCGAAGGCAGCGGATGCCGGCGTACTCACGCTCGCATACCGGAAGCTGCCGACGCACGAGATCGCCGACGCGATCGAAGATGGAATGAACGGACTTCGCTGGCTGCAGGATCGCGGTTACGAGGCCGACCAAATCGTCGTGCCCGGCGACTCGGCGGGGGGGTATCTCGCGTTCATGACCACGCTCGCCGCCATCCGCACCGGCCTTGCGAAACCGGCCGGAATCGCGACAGTGTCGCCCTTCACCGACGCGGATCCGACCCGGAAACTCAGGCACCGCAACGCACGCAGGTGCTCCATGTTCAGCCGGGGAGCATTGAAGATGTTCACTCGATACCTCCGCCAAGCGCGACTCCCACAGGGCCACGGGAGTTCCGCACGCCGGATCGATTCGCCCGTGGACGCGGATCTGTGCTCGTTGCCGCCGGTCACCATTCACGCGAGCTCCGATGAATTGCTGCTCCCCGACGCCGAACTCATGGCTAAGCGGTTGGAATCCAGCGGGGTTCGCTGCGATCTTCACCTCTGGGAGGGACAAATTCACGACTTCCCATTGGCGGCCGACGTCTTACCGGAAGGGAGGCGGGCACTTCGGTACATCGGGGATTTCGTTAAAGAGGTCACCGCAGACGTTAGCAGTTTACGGGTGAGCGCGGCAGCGGGATAGCTGATATCGCAAAGCATCTGCGCCGCGGAATCATTTTCCGAACCACCGCGTGTCGGCGGCCGACGTTGAGCGGCCGTCATTCTCGTCCATACGGCTCGTCGATTTCCGGGATTCCAGGTCGATGAGCACACGTTTCCCCGAGCTCCCGGCAGTCGGACGTCGCGGTCTTCTTCGGGCGGAGAGCGGCGATCGGCCGCCGCTGCCCGACGCCGAACACGCGCTCGCACGTGGACCGCGGGATTACCGCCGGCTCCCGGTAGTGAATCGCGTTGACGACTTGTGCCGCAATGGCCGTCACTCCCGATACAGTGGGTCCTCGTGAGCCCCCCAGCCCCGCCTGTGCTGACCGTGCGGTACGAGGGATCCGAGCGTACCTTCGCCGCAGGCAATGACGTAGCCATCGGGCGCGATCTTCGCGCGGACGTCCGCGTCGCACACCCCCTGATCTCCCGGACACACCTCATCGTGCGATTCGACCAGGGCCGATGGGTCGCTATCGACAACGGCAGCCTCAACGGCCTTTATGTTCACAACCGTCGCGTGCCTGCCGTCGACATCCAGGACGGCCTGCGGGTCAACATCGGCAACCCAGACGGTCCGGCGCTGACCTTCGAGGTCGGCCGCCACCAGGGTTCCGCCGGGCGGCCTCCGCTGACGACGTCGATACCGATCTTCAACCCGCATAGCGGGCTGAGCGCAGGGGCGCCCCAAGCCCAGCCGCAGCAGGCCGGCGCGCACTGGCCCCGCCAGCCTCAGCAGCCACCCGCGGCCTCGTATCGGGCGCCCTCCCACCAGCCCAGCGGGCCGCAGCCGGGCTATCCGTCCGGTGGACCGCAGGTGAGCCCTTCGCCCAGCGGACCGCAGCAGGCACCGAAGATCTACCGGGCACAGCCCATGAATGTGCCGCCCGCCGGCGCGGCAGAGCCCGAGACCGCGCGCGTGGGTGACTCCACGAACATCGCGACATCGATGATGAAGATCCTGCGCCCGGGTCGAACCGCGGTGGAGTCAACGCCGGGCGCGATCAAGATCGGCCGGGCCAACGACAACGACATCGTGATTCCGGAGGTGCTGGCATCGCGCCACCACGCCACGCTGATTCCGACGCCGAACGGCACGGTGATCCATGACAACCGCAGCATCAACGGAACTTTCGTCAACGGCGCCCGGGTCGACTCGGCCGTGCTGCACGAGGGCGACGTCGTCACGATCGGCAACATCGACCTCGTCTTCGCCGGCGGCACCCTGGCCCGCCGCGACGAGAGCGCCACGGCCACCCGCACCGGCGGCTTGGACGTGCGCGGGGTGACGTGGACGATCGAGAACAATAAGGTCCTGCTCGACGACATCTCGCTGGGCGCGCAACCGGGAACGCTGACGGCGGTTATCGGCCCGTCGGGCGCGGGAAAGTCAACATTCGCCAGGTTGGTGGCCGGATACACGCACCCCACCAAGGGCACTGTTGCCTTCGAGGGCCATAACGTTCACGCCGAATACGCCTCGCTGCGCAGCAGGATCGGGATGGTGCCCCAGGACGACGTGGTGCACGGGAATCTGACGGTCCAGCAGGCTTTGATGTACGCCGCCGAACTGCGGCTCCCGCCCGACACCACCAAGGCCGACCGCGCCCAGGTGGTGGCCCGAGTGCTCGAGGAACTCGAAATGACTCAGCACCTGCACACTCGGGTCGACAAGCTGTCCGGCGGTCAGCGCAAGCGCGCCTCGGTGGCGCTGGAGCTGCTGACGGGCCCGTCGCTGCTGATCCTCGACGAGCCGACTTCGGGTCTGGACCCGGCGCTGGACCGGCAGGTCATGACCATGCTGCGGCAGCTGGCCGACGCCGGGCGGGTGGTCCTGGTGGTTACCCACTCGCTGACCTACCTGGACGTCTGCGATCAGGTTCTGCTGCTGGCGCCCGGCGGCAAGACCGCGTTCTCCGGGCCGCCCAGCCAGATCGGCCCGGCCATGGGGACGACGAACTGGGCCGACATCTTCAGCACGGTCGCCAACGACCCGGACGGGGCGAAGGCGCGGTACCTGGCGCGGACCGGGCCGCCTCCACCGCCTCCGCCCGCCGAGAAGCCCGCCGAGCTGGGAGACCCGTCGCACACGAGCCTGTTCCGGCAGTTCTCGACGATTGCGCGCCGGCAGGTCCGGTTGATCGTCTCCGACCGCGGCTACTTCATCTTCCTGGCGCTGCTGCCGTTCATCATGGGTTCGCTGTCGATGTCGGTGCCCGGCGATGTCGGATTCGGCATGCCGAATCCGCTGGGCGACGCGCCCACCGAGCCCGGGCAGATCCTGGTGCTGCTCAATGTCGGCGCGGTCTTCATGGGCACCGCGCTGACCATTCGCGATCTGATCGGCGAACGCGCGATCTTCCTGCGCGAACAGGCGGTGGGTCTATCCACGTCCGCCTATCTCATGGCGAAGGTCTGCGTGTACACCGTGTTCGCGGTCATCCAGTCGGCGATCGTGGTCGGGATTGCGATTGTCGGCAAGGGCGGCCCGACTCAGGGTGCCGTGGCATTGGGCATTCCCAATCTGGAGCTGTTCGTCGACATCGCGATGACCACCGTCGCCTCCGCGATGCTCGGGCTGGTGTTGTCCTCCATCGCCAAGTCCAACGAACAAATCATGCCCCTGCTCGTCGTGGCGGTCATGTCGCAGCTAGTGTTCTCCGGCGGCATGATTCCGGTCACCGGGCGGGTGGGCCTCGACCAAATGTCCTGGCTTACACCGGCGAGGTGGGGGTTCGCGGCGTCGGCCTCCACCGTCGACCTGCTCACGTTGGAGGCCAAAGTTCCCTCGGTGCCGAAGGATTCGCACTGGCACCACACGCCCGCCGCGTGGTGGTTCGACATGGGCATGCTGGTGTTGCTCAGCATTTCGTACCTGGGCTTCGTGCGCTGGAAGATTCGCCTGAAGGGCGGCTGACCGCTTCGCTTATGCGCCGAGGACTTGATGCTTGGGCGCAGACTTGCCTGGCCGGTTAGGCGCCCTTGCGGACCACCCGGTCGGCAGCCGCGCGCATGCGGTCGGACAGTTGAAGCAGCGCATGTTCGCCAACCCCGTGAGGCACCGTGTAGGCCAGCTGCCGTAGCTCTAGGGCGCAGTCGCGCAACTCCTGGCGGAGGCGTGTCTCAAGGGTGGGCATGGGACGATCCTCCCAGTCCGACAGCGCAATGGCGATGGCGGCGAAGCGTTTTAACGGGAGATTGACAGACTTTTTACATCTGACGCTCACCGGTTAAGGCAAGCGTGAACACACGGTTCATCACCGGACCACGCGGTCGTCCGACTTCGTGACCGGGCACCAGCAAATTGCGTGGAAGCTGATCTTCGTGGTCTGGCGCGGGCGCGTTGGCGTTCAGCGAGTGTTGTCCGGATTCGGGGCCATCAGTCGATCCGGATCGCCAGCGTGGCCACGATCGCGTTGGTGCGGGCGCGAAGCGCCGCCGCGAGGATGGGGCCGCGCTGGTTGTAGAGCAACCGGTGGCGCCAGCGCCTGGGCTCGACCAGGGCGAGCAGCACCGTAACATCGCGGCCCTTTTCGATCTGGGTTCGCACGAAACCGACCGTGGGCGCGACCAGGCTGCGGTGGGGGCTGCGCAACACCTTGAGTTCCAGCCCGGGATTCCAGTCGTCCCACTGCTTGCACAGCCGCCGAGTCGAGCTTGGGTCGACCTCGACGGTGACCGGCACTACTTCGCCGCCTAGCTGCATCGCGGCCTGCAACGCGCGTTCGGCCACCGGCTGACCGCGACGATCGGGACAATCACCATGGCCTGCGTGTCGGCACCGCGCACCGGTTTAGGTGGTATCCGCCCCAGGCCCAGTTGTTCTCCGCGCGGCGGTAGTAGCGTTCGATCCGGTCGAACAGCAGCATCAGTCCGGGCACGAGGATCACCAGTAGCCACGCGCCTTCGGTGAATTTGCTTGCCAGCAATACGATGCCGGCGACTGCGGTGAGCACCGCTCCGCTGGGATTCCCCTCATATCGTGGAGACATCGCCAATGAGGAGGTTCGGCGATGGAGGCACGGCGAAAGTTCGACGAGCAATTCAAGGAGGGTGCGGTTCGGATCGTGCGGGAGACCGGCAAACCGATTGCGCAGGTCGCCCGCGAGCTCGGGATCAATCGCGGCACCCTGGGTAACTGGGTGAATAGCGAGCGGCGCGCCCGGGAGGGCGGTGATGGCCGGCTTGAGGAAAGTGAGCGCGAGGAACTCAAGCGGCTGCGCGCGGAAAACGCCGAGCTCGCCATGGAGCGTGATGTCCTCAAACGCTCGGTCGCCCTCTGGGTCAAGGAAGCGATGCGGCGGTGAGCTTGGCCGCTGTGATCGCCACCCAGAGGGCCAACTACGGCATTCCGCACGCGGTGTCGTGCCGCGCGCTGGGCGTGTCACAGGCGTGGTTTTACAAGTGGCGCAACGGCGACGGCTCACCGCAGCGGCATCGCCGCAAAGCGCTGGCAGCCACGATCGCGTGGCTGTTCACCAAACACAAGGGCACCTATGGGTCGCCCCGGATCGTGGTGGACCTGCAGGAGATGGGGTGGCGGGTGTCGGTGAACACCGTCGCGGCGTTGATGGCCGAGCAGGGGTTGGTGGCCCGGCGCGCGCGGCGCCGGCGCGGCAGCACCAAACCGGACAAGTCCGCGCGTAAGGCACCCGACCTGCTGGGCCGCGACTTCACCGCGCCCCCGACACCGAACCTGGCGTGGGTGGGCGATCTGACCGAGATCCCCACTGACGAGGGCAAACTGCAGCTCGCGGCGATCATTGACCTACATTCACGACGGGTCCCCGGCTTCGCGATGGACGTCCACCACGACGCGGCGTTGGCGCGCGCGGCGCTGTGCATGGCCATCGCGGTACGCGGCGGGTCGGTGGCCGGGGTGATCTTTCACACCGATTATGCCGAGGTTTGCTTTAAGCCGAGGATCTGCGGAGATGGCCTGCGCTCGTGGTGGTTGCTGGTGGATTTCTCGGCTTAACGTTTCGCGGCTATCGCAGGCTGTAGAGGGTTTGGAGTTGGTCTTCGGTGAGTGGCTCGGTGGCCGCGGTGTTGATGGCGGGGGTGGCGGCGTTGATGGCTTGTCGCATCATGTCCAGGGTCGCAAAGGCATAGAACGCTGCTGTGGTGGAAGCGTTTTCGTGGCCGAGGAGGCGCATGATGATCGGCAGCGGGATACCCTGCTGGTAGAGATCCATCGCCTTGGTTTTGCGCAGCAGGTGGCAGTGGATGTTCGCCGGGATCGAAAGGCATTGAGCACGAGCGGATTCGGCGGCTTGCTTGAGCACGGCGGCGACCGTGTCAGCGGACAGTTCGGCAGGTCGCCCGCGGTGCAAACTGTAGAACAACGGCCTGGTCGCGGGGAGTTTGGTGATATTCGGGTGGAACTCATCGAGGTAGACGTGCAGGTGCTCGACGGTCTTCTCGGTGAGCGGTACGACGCGGGTCTTGTTGCCCTTGCCGGTAAGCAGGATGTGCCCGGGCTCGGTCAGGCACAGATCCTGCAGGGTCAAGCCCGTGATCTCGCCCACGCGAGCCGCGGTGTCGTAGAGCAGGATCAGCAGCATCCGGTTCCTCCGAGATTTCGCTGTTTGCCCGGTGAACGCGGCAAGGATCGCACGCGTTTGAGCTTCGGTGAGGTACTCGATGGGCCTGCGGGGGCCAGCCGGCGCTTTGAGTGCTTTGGCTGATTGGCTGAGCGCGACGAGCGTGAGATCTTCGTAGGCCGCGTAGGTCAGGAACGCTTTGACCGCGCTCAGACGCAACCTGACGGTCTTGGGCGTGTAGTGCCGCTGATCGGTCATCCAGGTCAGCCATCCTTTCAGGTGCCGGCGGTCGAAGTGATCGAAGCTGACGTGCTCACGTCCGATGTGCTCGGCCTCGGCGAGGTAGTCCAGGAAGCACTCCAGGCTGATCCGGTAGGCCTCAATCGTTTTCGGCGACAGTCCTCTGGTCTTGGGCATGTAGGCGTGCAGATAATCGCGGGCGAACCTGAAGAAGTCCGGTGCGCCGGTATGTGGGTCGCGTCTCATCAGAATCCCACCTGCGGTAGCAGGGACTGGCGTTGTCGGGTGATGCCGGCGTAGGTGGCCATGAAATCGGGCGACGTGTGCACGTAGTAGTACGTGCTCTCAAAGGTTGCGTGGCCCATGTAACGAGACAGGTAGGGCAGCATCGCGGTGACGTCGTCGCCGGCGGTCATCCATCGCTGGATGTTGGCGTAGGCGAAGTGATGCCGGAAATCGTAGGGGCGTGGCTGTTGGCCGGCCGCGGGCCGGGGCAGCCCGGCCTGGTCCCAGATGCGGCCGAACATTTTCCCGACCGTTGCCGCGCTGACCTGGTTACCGGTAGCAGAGACGAAGAACGTGCGACGCGAGGCGAAATGTGCTCGCGACGTCCGGTCGCACGTGTCGAGGATCTCGATAACCCGATCAGTCAGCGGCAGCCTGCGGCTGCGATGTCCTTTGGACCAGACGATGTCGATGTGCCCGGCATCAAGGTCGACCTGACCGGTCTGCAGAGCGCGGGTTTCGCCGGTCCGCAGCCCGCACGAGTGCATCAGCGTGAAGAACGCGACCGCCTGCCACCGCCACGGGGATGGTGCCTGTAGTTGTGTTGCGGCGGTGAAGAAAAACTCGATCTCACGCCGGGCCAACAGATAGGGATGCGCGGCAACGAAAGAGGCTTTCCACCGGTCGGAGAGCACATAGGCGTCGTTGGCCCCGTTGGTATTCAGCCACCGGCCGACGTCACGGATGTAGGACATCCAGGACCGGTAGCGGCCGCAACGTTGCAGCTGAACACCGACCCAGCCTTCGACAGTTTCTTTGTCGAACACCGTGCGGTCGTGCTCGGCGCAGTAGGCGTCGAACTTCCTCAGGTACCAGATGCGGGAAGCGCCAGTGAATCCCATGTTCGCCTTGAACGCCAGGTACGCATCCAACTCGGTGGCGAACGCGCTGGTGAAGCCGTGGCCACTCATGACCGCACGGCTTCTGGGACCGGCAGGACGCAGTCGAGCAGACGTAGCCGGTCGACGCTCATGTAGAGGTTCGTCGATTCTTCGCTGGCGTGGCCGAGCACTGCCGCGATCGTCGGTAGCGGAACCGCTGCGGCCAGCAGCCGGGATGCGGCGTTGTGGCGCAGCAATCGGGTTCCCGCCTTCAGCTTGTTCACCCCCGCTTTCCGGAATGTCTCAACGGTCACCCAGTGCACCGTCGCGTGATCGCCCAGCCGGGTGTGTGGGGCTACCGAACGCAGGAATAGGTGATCATCGCCGGAGCTGGGACGCTCGTCGAGAACATAGGTGGCCAGCTTGCCCAGCAGCAAGGCCGGCAATGGCAGCGTCAGCGGGTTGCCCGTCTTCTGCTGCACGAGGCCGATTGTGTGCCCACGCCAGTCGACGTCACCCATCCGTAGCGCCACGATGTCACAGGCCCGCAATCCCGTCGATAATGCGAGCAAGGTGATCGCGGCGTCCCGCGCGCTGACCACCCCCGACGCACAGGCCCGAACAACCCGTTCCTCGTCGCCATCGCCGAGGGCGGGGACTATCGCGTGAAAGCGTTTGATGCCAGCCAGATTCAGCGCATTGACAAGGTCGGTGCGGCCGGTGAACTTGAGGAACGGACGAAAGTTCGACACCACCCAAAACAACGACGACCTGGCCCACCGGTCCAGTAGGGATTCCAAAAACGCCAGGACACTGGCGCCATCCGCCCCGTCCAGCACTGCGATCCCGCGTGCTTCCAGGAACACCAGGTAGCTACGCGCCACCCGCCCGTAGGCCTCGCGGGTGGCCGGCGCCAGACCGCGCCGGCCCATCTCGGCCTGCCAGGCGGCGTCCAGTGCAACGAAGTCGCTGCTCTCGGGCCGTGGACCTCCGCCGCCGCGGCCACGAACCGCCAGGTCCACCCGGCCGGTCTGCACATACGAGTCGAACACCGTAACAAGACGCCGGTAATCGAACCGGCGCTGCGGGCTGAACCGACCGGTGCGCACACTGGTCGTCATCGAGGCGAACTCCGCACCCAGACCGGTGGAATACTCACGCCCCAAGGCGAACTCAGTCAGCGCCTTGATCGTCTTCGCGTACTGACCAACTGTCGATTCCATGTAGCCGGCCGCACGCAGCTCCGCCACGACAACCGCGCCGATCCCACGGACCGTCGTATCCATGACCGTCTCCTTCCACAGACGTAGAGATACGACGGACGCTAACCACCACCCGAAACGTTAAGCCGAGAAATCCAGCGACACCCCCCACGAGCGCAGGCCATCTCCGCAGATCCTCGGCTTAAAGCAAACCTCGGCATAATCGCTATTAAGCCGGATCCAGCTTAATAGCGACCAAGGTGGAGAGTACACCGGCGAGCTGTTCGCCCAGGCCTGTCGAGACGCTGGCGTCACGCAGTCGATGGGGCGCACAGGATCGGCTCTAGATAACGCGGTCGCGGAATCGTTCAACTCGAACCTGGAATGGGAACTGCTGCGCAACAACCACTTCCAGACTCGTGAACAGGCCCGTCACGCGGTCGCTGGCTGGATCGAAGACTACAACAGCGCCCGCAGGCATTCCACCGACGGCATGCTCAGCCCAATCGCCTACGAACACGCCTGCGCTCAACGACGCAGCACCGCCTCCGGCAGCGACCCGGAGGCGGCATGAACCACAATGGAGGCGGCTTCGCCGCCGCTGACCTTCCCGGTGAGCGCCGGGCAGGCTACGGGGCCGCCCCTCCGGCCTCCAGGGTCGCTACCGCGATCGCTGCGCGACGGGCCTGCGGCCCGCCCTTGACCCCCGAGCCTCTACGGCCCCTCACCGCGCAGTGTCAGGGGCAGGGGCAAAGCCCCTGCCCGCCGGACCGCACGGCGCTCACGACCAAGCCCAACACAACAAAGTCTCTACGGTTTCAGGGGATTGCCACCGCTTCCGTTGAGGATGGCCTTGCCGAGCCACCCACGGGTGCCAGCAGGGTGACGTTGCCGCGGGGCACCACCTGGTGTAACCGGATCAGCGTGGCCAGACCCATAAGCATGGCCCCCAAACAGGATCCCGAGCGCGACCTCAGTGTGCTGGGCACGCTTCACCGCTGGCGATCGGAACGCAGGCACCGCGTTGGCGATTGCCTCGACTCCGGTCAGCGAGGAGCATCCTGCCGAAAAGGCCTTGAGAATCACCACAATCCCGAGCGCCTCGGTCGCACGGATCGGGCCAAGGTCGTCGCCGATCACGGCTACCGGCTGCGGTTCGAAGAAGAAGCCCACGACGATGATTGCGAAGATACCTACGATGAACAGCAGGGTCGGGCCCATGAGCACCTTTGCCGACTCCGCGATGCCGATCAGATTGATCAGGGCGAGCGCGACGAGCCCCGTCATCGTCACCGCAAGCAGATGATGCGCAAGCGGCGGAAACACGCTCCCCAAGCTCGCGGCCCCCGCCGCCAGGCTCACCGCCACGGTCAACACGTAGTCGACGACCAGACTCGCCGCGGCCAGCAGGCTCGGCCACCGGCCCAAATCCTTCTTCGCTACCGCGTACGCCCCGCCACCGTCTGGGTGCACGGCGATCACCTGCCGGTAGGACACCACCAGCACCAACAACAGAACGGCGATCGCCGCCGAGATCGGAACGGTCAAGCTGACCGCGGCAGCACCCGCGGCGACCAAAGCGAGCACGATCGCTTCGGGGCCATACGCGACGCTGGACAACGCGTCCAGCGACATCGCGGCAACACCGCCGAGTGCGGTCAGCCGGTGCGAGTCGCCGCGATGATGTCGTCGTAGGCGACGATCGGCGATTTTACTGATCGGCGCCGCGCGGTCCCGGGTTTCGACCACGGTCCGATTTAACACCCCAAACGCGTCAACCCGCTGAGTTTGAGCCTGCTCGGGCCGTATGAGGCATGCCGAGCGTAACGTCAGTGCGAAATGGCGGGCCGGATTTCGCCGTGGCGTTACGCTGACGCGACCCGATGGAAGGGTTAGGTGGGCACCGGGATGGATTTCGAACTCGACGCCGCGCAACTCGCGTGGCTGACCGAGGTTCGCGAATTCCTCGAAGAGAACGTCACCGGCGAATTGCGGGCTGAACTCGCCCAGGATGATCTGGAGTTTCCCGACGGCGAGGTCGCTCGGTTTCGTCGCAAGATCGGTGAGAAAGGCTGGTTCGGGCTCAATTGGCCGCGCGAGTACGGCGGCCTGGGGGCTCGGCGCCGTCCATCAGCACCTGTTGATGAGCGTGTTCGAATATTGGGGTGTGCCCGGACCCGATCTGACCGTCACATCGGTGGCGCCGATGATCATGCGGCACGGCACCGAACAAAACAAAACCGAATGGCTGCCGCGGATCGCCAGAGGCGAAATGATCTGCGCTGTAGGCTATTCCGAACCGAAGCCGGAACTGACTTGGCCAGCCTGCGTACTCGCGCAAGCCGTGACGGCGACGAATGGGTGATCAATGGCACCAAACTCTGGAACAGCGGGGCCCAGCGCGCCACCCACGAATGGCTTTGCGTGCGCACCGACCCGAACGACGTTCGCCATCAAGGGCTTTCGGTTATCATCGTCCCGATAGACAGCCCCGGCGTGGAAATCCGTCCGCTGTACGCATGGTCGGGCTATCGCACCAACGAGGTGCACTTCCGCGACGTGCGGGTCCCGATGACCAACCTGGTGGGCGAAGTCAACCGCGGCTGGACGTACATCACCGGCGCGCTCGACCTGGAACGCGGTGCCCTGACCAACGCGGGCGACCTGCGCCGCGCCGTTGAGGAGTTGCGACAGCTCTCGATGTGCCCGCGGCGCGACGGCACGGTGCCCGCTCACAGCCCGTCGCTTCGGCGGCGGCCAGCGCAGGCCGAAGCCGACATCGAGGTAGCCACGCTCATGGGCTACGAGGCCCCGTCGATCCTCGACAGCGGCGTCATTCCGAGTGTGCAGGCCTAACGAACTTCAACGAGGCGGTCGGCGAGCTGGTCAACACCCAGGGCGCAGGGCCGTTCACCGGCTACTACAACGATCCGTCCGCGACGGCGGAGCGCATGCGCCATGGCATGTACTGGTCCGGCGATTTGGCCTACCGCGACGCCGACGGCTGCATCTATCTCGCCGGGCGCACCGCGGACTGGATGCGAGTCGACGGCGAGAACCTGGGGGCGGCGCCGATCGAGCGGATCCTGGAACGGTTGCCGCAGGTCAGCCAGGTCGCGGTCTACGCCGTGCCCGACGAGCGGGTCGGCGACAAGGTGATGGCGGCCTTCGTGCTGCGCGACGGGAGCCGTTTGGAGCCCGATGATCTCGAGGAGTTTTTGGCCTCGCAGCCCGACCTGTCGCCGAAGGCGTGGCCGCGCTACGTGCGCATCAATGACGACCTGCCGGCGACGGCGACCAACAAGATCCTCAAACGCGAACTGATCGCCGCCGGCGTCACTGCCGGGCGCGGTCAGCTATGGACGCGCGAACCCCGCGGCACCGCCTATGCCATCGATCAACGTGCCAAGTGACTCAACCGGACTCGGCGGGATTGGGCGCTTCGCCGAACCGTGCCAGTATCAGCGTTCCGGAAACCGCCACGACGAATCCCACGATGACCAACCAGCCGAGGCCGTCGCGGGCCGTATCACCCAGCCACACGACCCCCACGATCGCGGGCGCGATCGTTTCACCGACGACCATCGCGGCCACCGTCGTGGTCACCGATCCGCGCTGTAGGGCCGAGGTAAGGAGGAGAAATCCGGCGGCCCCGCCGCCCGCGGCCGCGTACAGAGCGGGTTGGGTGTAGAAAGCGGCTCTGGCCGGGTTGATCACGTCGACGAGGCGCACGCCGATCTCGACGACACCGAACCCGCTTCCGGCGCCGAGCCCAAGGGCAAGCGCGCGCTCGCGGTCGGGTAATCGGCCCGCGGCGACGCCGGCAACGAAGACCGCGGCGACCACGCCGATCAGTGCCCACCCGAGTCCGGCGGGGGCATGACGGAAGTGCCCGGGCCCAGCGGCGCAGGCGAGCGCGACGAGGCTCCCGCAGACCACCGCCACCGCCGTCCACTCGGCCGATGACAGCCGCGCCGACAACACCCATGCGGACACGATGCCGGTGACCGCGATCGAGGCGGCCAGCGCCGCGGCGACGACGTAGATCGGCACCAAGCGCAGCGCCATCACCTGAAGCAAAAAACCGAGTGCGTCGAGGCCGATGCCAGCGAGGTAGCGCCACTGGCGGACGGCGCGCATCAGCAGTACAGCATCGACACCCGAAGTGCTGGTGGCTTCGACCGATCGCGCCGCGACAGCCTGCAGAACCGACGCCGTGCCGTAGCAGACGGAGCAGCCCAGGGCGAGCAGGAAGCCGGTTAGCACACCCAGACAATAGCCGGGCCACCAGTCCCCGGGTCCTTCGATGTTTGCTCAGCGCGAAGAACGGGCACGCCATGAATAACGCCATGAACAGTCAGTACACAGACCAACCTGAAGCAAACTCAGCGAACGTCTGTGCATTACTGGTTGTCCTGCTTAAGTTCCCGATTACGTTGTATTACAGGCTAATCCAAATCCACTGTTGAGTTGAGTGTACAATTGTGTACTATTGCAACTATGGCTGAACGAGGGGCTGAGCCCAACGTCCCGCGCGGGCGTCGGCTGTTTCTTCGAGCGGTGCGGCAATTGTTCAGTCCGCTGCAGCCGGACGACTACCTCGAGATGATCAACCCGCTCTGGACGACCAAGGAGTTGCGCGGGAAGGTCGAGCGCATCGAACCGCAGGGCTCGGAAGCCGCCAGCGTGCTGATCCGGCCGGGGTACGAATGGCCAGGTCACAAGCCGGGCCAGTACGTGCGGCTCGGCGTGGTTATCGATGGCGTTTACCACTGGCGCGCCTATTCGCTGACCTCGGATCCGTCGGCCGAGGACGGTCTGATCAGTGTGACGCCCAAGAAGGTGGATAGCGGCGTGGTGTCGCCGTACTTGGTGCAAAAGATCCAGCCCGGCGACTTGGTGCGCCTCGGTGAAGTCGAGGGCGTCTTCACGCTGCCCGAACCGCTGCCTTCCAAGATGCTCTTCATCAGCGCGGGGAGCGGCATCACCCCGATCATGAGCATGCTGCGCAGCCTCGATCATCGCGGTGAGCTCGGCGACGTGGTGGTCATTCATTCCGCTCGCACCCGCGATCAGGTCATGTTCTTACCCGTCCTCGAGGACCTCGACCGTCGCCACGAAGGAATGCGGCTCGACCTGCGCCTGACCTCCGAGCGTGGCCGGCTTTCGCCAAGCGACCTCGACGAGGTCTGTCCGGATTGGCGCGAGCGCGAGGTGTTTTGTTCGGGTCCGGGCGAGATGCTCGACGCGCTGATCGAGCACTGGGAAACCAACGGTGATTGCGATCGCTTGCACATGGAGCGGTTCCAGCCCAAGATCGGGGGCGACGGCGCTACCGGCGGGGGCGGCGAAGTTTGCTTCCTCGACAGCGAAAAGACCGTTGAATGCGACGGCGGCACATCGATTTTGGAGGCCGGCGAGAAGGCCGGCCTAAACCTTGCCTACGGGTGCCGAATCGGAATCTGCCACACCTGCGTCGGCACGCTGAAATCGGGCAAGCTGCGAGATCTGCGCTCCGGTGACGTCATTGAGCCAACAGGACAGGACGTGCGGATCTGCATCAACACCGCCGAAGGCGACGTTGAACTCGAACTCTGATCGAAAGGAGCCGCGGTGACCACCACACTGCAACGCCCGGAAAGCCCGTTCGCTCACCTAGGCGAACAGGAACGGGAAAAACTGGCCAAGGAACTCGACGCGATTCACGACGAGGTGTTCGCCGATCTCGGCGAGCGCGACCGCCGCTACATCAAGACGGTGATCTCGGTGCAGCGCCAGATCGTGGTGGCCGGACGTGTGCTGCTGCTGGCGTCGCGATCCAAAACCGCGTGGGTTCTCGGCACGGCGTGCCTGGGCATGGCCAAGATCCTGGAGAACATGGAGATCGGCCACAATGTCATGCACGGCCAATGGGATTGGATGAACGATCCCGACATCCACTCGTCGGTATGGGACTGGGACACCGCCTCGACCAAGGAGGCGTGGAAGCACTCGCACAACTACATCCATCACACCTTCACAAACATTCTCGGCAAGGACAAGGATCTCGGATACGAGATCATGCGAATCGATCCCAACCAGAAATGGCACCCGCGCTATCTCGGGCAACCCCTGTACAACCTCCTGCTGACCGTGCTATTCGAGTGGGGAGTGGCCGTTCACGACATGGACATCGAGGCCATCCGAGCGGGGGAGAAACCGTGGTCGGAAGTGCGCAAGGACCTCAAAGGCATTGGCGGCAAGGCGCGTTCGCAGATCATCAAGGACTACCTCGGCTGGCCGCTTATCAGTGCGGGCGCGTTCGCACTCGTGCAACTGGCCTTGCGCGGACGGCTTGAGCAACCCGCTGAGTCGCGTGTCGCCAGGCGGCTGCGCAGGATTTCGAGCAAGGGACGGCTCGGCGCCACGGCGACCTTCCTCGACAAGGTGTTGCCAGGTGTGGAAAGCACGTACCTGCGCACGCTGGCCGCCGACGCCCTGGCCAACGTCATCCGCAACGTGTGGGCGCATGCCATCATCTTCTGCGGCCACTTTCCCGACCAGACCTACACGTTCACCCAGGAAGAAGTCGAGAACGAGACGCGCGGTGAGTGGTATCTACGGCAGTTGGTTGGCGCGGCCAACATTGACGGCAGCCCGCTATTCCACGTCATCAGCGGCAACCTCGGTTACCAGGTTGAACACCACCTGTATCCGGACATGCCAAGCAGCCGATACTCGGAAATCGCGCCAAGGATCAAAGACATCTGCGAGCGCTACGAGCTGCCGTACAACACCGGTCGGTTTTCCAAGCAGTGGTACACGGTGCATCGCAGCATCTTTCGCCTGGCTTTCCCGGGCGGGAAGCCCCGACCGAAGCCCGGCCCTTACCATGCCCAGGACGGACGTCCGGCGCCGCAGGTTCAGGGCGAGGCGAGCCGATTCCGTGAGCGTGTCCCGGCCGAGCACCCGGCCGCCGGCCCGGAGCACGAGTCGACCGGTGTCGAGGTGCAGCCGCCGCCCCGCGGCAACGACTGACATCATATCTCGGAGATTCACATCTCGGCGATTCACATCTCGACGATGATGTGCAGCCGACGTGCGCTGTACTCGATGTCAGAGATCGCGCCTTCGGCGTGCAGTGCCTCGAGTTCCTTGAGGCGCTCGGACGCCGACGCCTGCGGCGGCGAAAGCATTAGGGGGAGACCGGACGCCCCGAAGTCCTGCTTCCCGTCCTGGGGGGCCCACCCCGCGCCCAGGTTGATCAGCCGCAGCGCAAACACCACACCGGCGGCGGTGATCGGCAGTCCGAGGTAGAGCATGCAGCCCAACGGCAGGCCGGCTCGGCTCAGCGCGAAGTAGCGCGACAGGAGCAGCAGGGCAACCAGCGTCCCGGCCAACAGGACGGCGACCTTGGCTTTCATGCACGCATTCCTCCTTGCGGGTCGTTGCGTGGCGCAGCGAGCACCTGCCAAGTGGATGCCGCAAGCGCTGCTACCGATCCCAACAAGCGAAAGATCGTGCCGGCGCGGTCGCGTCGGGGTGCCGCGCCTTCTTAGCCCGAAGTTACTGCCGCCAAGATAGGTGAATCACCAGGTTGACCTGGGGTTTTGCTGATTTCGGTGGGTGGTTGTTCTGGCTACGCGGCGATGGTGAGTGGGATCGGGGTATCGATGAGTTCAAAGGCGCGGCGCTGGGTGGGGGTGGCGTCGGTGAGTTTGTCGATTTCGATGTTGGTGTCGTGGTAGCGGATCCGGTCTCGGGTGAGGGTGGCCAGGTGAGCGAGCAGATCACGGAAGCCGCGGACTGGGTTGCCGGCCGCGTCGTGTTTGGTGGAGGCCTTGGCGTGGGCGGCTGCCGAACGCTGCGCGGGCGCGACGGGGTTGTCGCGGGTGGGGGGTGTTTGGTCGGTGAAAGTTAGTGGCGCCCAGGCCTTGCGTAGGTGCCAGCTCAGGTAGCAGGCGAGCATGCAGATCAGCACGTGGGATTTGACGCGGTCGGTGAGGCGGTGGTGGATCGGCCGCAGATCCAGGTCGTCGGATTTGATGATGCGGAAGTCGCGTTCGATGTTGGCGAGGTTCTTGTAGCCGGCCACCACGGCGGCGGGGTCGAGCACCTTCGGCGTCGACGCTGGTGCGCAGCACGTAGATGCCGTCGAGGGCGGCTTCGGCGGCGATGCGGTCGCGGTCGCGTTCGAAACTGAATGTGCTGTCGGTGATGGTGATGGCAAAGTGCTTGCCCATCTTGTATTTTCCGGCATCTTCGCCGACGGCGATGCCGATCTTGTCGGCCCCGCGCAGGGTGCCGGCCTGTACGCGCTTTTTGATGGCGGCGAGCTGTTTTTCGGTCGCTTGCAGCAGGTCTTGGCGTTTGCGGGCGCGTTCGACGGCCAGGGCGGGGTTGCGGCAGGCGATCAGGCGTTCGCCGGGGTAGTCGGGGTGGGTGATCTCGGCCAGGTCCTGGGTATCGAACAGGCTCATTTGCAGCGGCCCGTCGTCGCGGGCGAGTTTGGCGATCGCGGGTGCGCGTAGCGCGGTGATCCAGTCGAAATCTGTGCGGGCCTCGGGGTTGTTGTTGAGTTCGCGCAGCTTGTCGATGCGGGCGGAGGTGATCATGCCGCGATCGCCGACCAGCACCAGTTGGGTGATGCCGAGCTTGTCCTTGACGACCGTGACGATCTCGGTGAACGATTCCGGGTCGGCGGTGTTGCCGGAAAACACCCGCACCGCGACCGGGCGCCCCGCCGGGTCGCAGAGCACCCCGTATTCGATCTGCTCGCAGCCCTTCTTACCGTCGCGGGAGTAGCCGCGCGCAGCCAGCTCGCAGCAGCGGCCAGTCACCCACGCCGAGGTCAGATCAAACAACGCCATCCGCGACGGATTGGCTTGCGGGCCAAGGTGTTTGTCCGCGAGCTTTTTTTCGATCCTGTCCTGCCGGGCGGCCAGCCAGTCCATCGCCGCATAGATCTCGTCGGTGGATGCGTCGGCCACCTCGAGGTCGACGCCGAGGGTGGTGTTCGACCACCAGCCCAGCGTGGAGAGCTTCGACTTTGGCCGCACCACCCGCGAGATGATCAACGCCAGGACGATGTCGCGGGCCCGGCACGCCGGGCCAATCAGCGCCGCCAGCTCGAGCTTGCGCGCCATCGCCGCCACCGCCGCGACGTCGCCGTGCGGCAGCGACCGCGCCTTGCTGAACTCGCTGCCGGCCGCGATCAGTGTCTGCCCCTTCAACGTCGCCTCGATCGCCGCGACCAGCTCCGGCGGGAGCTTCGACAGGTTCGCCAGCGTCTGGTGCTTGACCTTCTTCCCGTCGCGGAAGGTGCGCCGCAGTAGCACCGACTGGTAGACCCGCTGCTCACCGGACTTTGCCACATAAGAACTCTTGTTCCGGGCTACGTGCATCGCACCGCTGTATGCCGTCACATGTTGAATTCTATCGTGATCTCCCTCGACACTATCTCACCGACACGCTACTTCAGTGGCTACACATCCACGCCGAACCGCCACCGTCGATTCAGGTCAGACCCACAATCCCACCGAAAACGACGCTTAACTTCGGCCTAGAGGGCGGCTTTCATGCGCCACTGGCTCCGGTGCCGTCCGACTCCCGTCGCGGCCGACTGAAGCATTGTGCCGCCCTGCGCACGCCGCGAAGAAAAACTACAGTTGGGAGCGTGATGAATCGCAAACGCGGGCCTGAGGCATTGGCGCCAATGGCGCCAATGGCGCCACTGTGCGGTGCGGCCGCTTTCCTCATTGCGGTCGGATTGGGCGCGGCCGGTCATGATGGGCCGCTGACCAGCACGATGAGCGCTTCATCGAGTGCGGTGCCGTCGCTTCCATCGCCGGGAGGTGTCCCCGGTGGCGACGGGGGCGGAGCCTTGCCGGTAGAGCCCGTCGGCGGAGGCGGCTGCGTTGCCGGCCTCAATTGCGGCTGTATTCCCAACGTCACGTGTCCCAGGCCGCACCCTCGTCACGGTCTGGCGGACGGTCATCAGACCACTGCTCCCGCTCCGCACAATCCCTAGCCGCTTCGCCCCCGCGCGGTTTTCCTATCATTTGGGGATGAGCGCCGGTCGGCTGGACACCGTGGGCTCGCCGGCGTTCACCGACGAGGACTCGGCCCGATTCCGTGCCGCGGGCTGGTGGTCCGATGTGACGCTGTCGGACGCGGTGCGTCGTAACGCCGAACACTCACCGGACCGCCCGGCCTATGTCGACCACCCTGGCGCGTCGCTGAGCTGGCGTGAATTCGATTCCATCGCAAGCGACTTGGCGGGGCGGCTGGCCGGGCTCGGCGTTATGCGCGGTGATCGGGTCGCGGTGTGCCATGGCGATTCCACCGCCATCCACGTGCTGTTCGTCGCAATCGAACGCTGCGGTGCTGTCGTGGTCGGCATCGGCGCGCGTGCCGGGAACCGCGAGGTCGCTGCGATACTGCGCAGTTCGCGGCCGAAGATCCTGATCACCGATCAGCAACGCAGCGCTGCCGCGAAGGCCGTGGCAGACGAATACCCGGTCTCCACACTGGTCTTGCGTGATGACGGCGGTAGGCCGCGGCTCGACGTTGACGCGGAGGCCCAGGCGTTGGGCGTCGACTCCCAACTCGGGCCCGATGACGTCTTTCTCATCAACTCCACCTCGGGGACGACGGGCCTTCCCAAGTGCGTCGTGCACACACAAAACCGTTGGCATTACTTTCACCAGAAGGCTGTCGTCAATGGCTTGCTGACGTCGGACGACATCTTCTTGCCGGTCATACCGATGCCCTTCGGCTTTGGAATATGGACCAGCCACACCACGCCGATCTACCTTGGTGCCACCGCGGTGATCATGCACCGGTTCAACGCGAGTGCGGCGTGTGAGGCGATCGCCCGTCATAAGGTCACCGTGTTGTGTTGCGTCAGTACGCAATTGACCATGCTGATGGCGGACCACGCGTGTCGCGATCAAGACATGAGTTCGCTGCGTGTCGTTTTCGCCGGTGGCGAGGCGCTGCCTTACCGGCCCGCCGCCGAGTTCGAGGAACTGACCGGCGCGAAGATCCTGCAGTTCTACGGCTCGAACGAGACCGGGATGCTCAGCGCTACCACCGTCGACGATTCGCGCCAACGCCGGCTCCGCACGGCCGGCCGGATCGTCCCCGAAATGGCGGTCCGGCTCTTCGACGGAGATGACGACATCACCGAGACGGGGCGGGGCCAGCCCGCATGTCGAGGTCCGGCGACCAGCCTCGGCTACCTCGGGGGGACAGACCACGACAAGTTGTTCACCCGCGACGGGTGGATGCGCATGGGCGACATCTGCGAGATCGACACGGACGGCTATCTGACGGTCACCGGCCGAATTTCCGATTTCATCGTGCGCGGCGGCAAGAACATCAGCGCAGCCCAGGTCGAGGATGCCGTCACGACCCACCCCGCCATCGCGGTAGCGGCGGCGGTCGCAATGCCCGATCCGGTGTTCGGTGAAAAGGTCTGCGTCTACACCGAATTGGCGGATTCTCAGGCCATCGACCTCGGCGAACTCGTCGAGCACCTGTTGGCGCTCGGAGTTTCCAAGGAACTGCTGCCCGAGCGACTCATCGTGGTCGATGAACTTCCCCGATCGTCCGGAGGCAAGATCGCCAAAGGTCAGCTTCGCGAGGATATCCGAATGAGGATGGAGGTCGATCATGAACGCTCGTGATGCGCGACGTGGTGGGCTGGAGGTCTGGGCGCCGTCGGTGGTCCCTCCGATCGGAGTCGAGCTATCCAACGAGCAGGCGCTCGCGGTGGCCTTTCGACACCTTGCCGCCATCGGATTCGCAGAGAATATGGCGGGACACATCACCTGGCAGCCCGACGGCCAAACGGATATGTTCGTCAACCCGTGGGGTCTGTGGTGGCAAGAGCTCACCGCGTCGGACATCTGCGTCGTGGATACCGACGCACGGGTGGTCGGCGGCGGGTGGGATGTCACCCCGGCGATTCACATCCACACCGAACTGCACCGCGTCCGCGATGACGCACGAGTGGTCATTCACAATCACCCGTACTACGTGTGTGTGCTCGCGGCGCTGGGCAGGTTGCCAGAACTGGTCCATCAAACCGGTTCGCTCTACCTCGACGACCTTTGTCTCGTCGACACTTACGAGGGGGAAATCGACAGCCCCGCTCGCGCAGCGGATCTCGCTGCGCGCATCGGTCGCGCCAACCTGACGATTCTGGCCAATCACGGCGTCATCGCAACCGGCCGCAACCTGCCCGAAGCGGTGCACCGCGCGGCATCGATCGAACGCGTATGCAAGCTCGCCTATGACATCATGCTCACCGGCAAGGAACCGGTCCAGATGAACTGGTCCGACATGGCGGGCATGCAACGGTCGCTCATCGAACGGGCCGCCGACGTGTACTGGGCCGGGGCCGCACGGATGACCATCAAGGCCGATCCCGGTGTGCTCAAGTGAGCTACGTCCGCGTCCTAGTCCGCGTCCTGGTCCGCGTTTCTGCGTGCATCCAGGGCGGCGACACGCCGACCGGCTCCGCCGCCGCCGCACACACAACTGGCCCTGCGTCGCAAGGAGATTGACGAGTGAAATCGATCGACGAGCTGGCCGCTAACCTGAACTTCACCACTGCCAAGACCGGCGGGCACCGCTCGGTCACCTTCTTGCCGGATCCGCCCCGGGCGCCTCGGAGGTACACGGTGATCTCGGTGGACGATCACATCGTTGAACCGCCGGATACCTTCGCCGGGCGTTTGCCGCGAAAGTTCTCTGACCGCGCGCCCAGGGTGGTGGAGACCGACAGCGGGCGACAGACGTGGGTGTACGACGGTCGAGAACTGCCCAACGTCGGGTTCAACGCGGTGGTCGGCCGGCCGGTGGCGGAGTATGGCTTCGAGCCGGTCCGATTCGATGAAATGCGCAGAGGCGCATGGGATATCCATGAGCGCGTCAAAGACATGGACCTGAACGGCATCTACGCCTCGCTGAACTTCCCCTCTTTCCTGCCGGGCTTCGCCGGCCAGCGGCTGCAGCAGGTGACCACGGATCGCGACCTCGCGTTGGCCTCCGTGCGAGCGTGGAACGACTGGCACCTCGAGGCGTGGGCGGGCTCTTATCCCGAACGGATCATTCCCTGCCAATTGCCGTGGCTGCTGGATCCCGAGCTCGGCGCCAACATGATCTATGAGAACGCCGAACGTGGATTTCATGCGGTCACGTTCAGCGAGAACCCGGCGTTGCTCGGTTTGCCGAGCATTCACTCCGGTCACTGGGATCCGATGATGGCGGCGTGCGCCGAGACCGGCACCGTGGTGAACCTGCACATCGGGTCCTCGGGATCCTCGCCATCCACCACCGAGGATGCACCGCCGGACGTGCAGGGTGTGCTGTTCTTCGCCTACGCGATTTCGGCGGCGGTCGACTGGCTGTACTCCGGCCTGCCCAGCCGGTTCCCCGACCTGAAGATTTGTTTGTCGGAAGGCGGAATCGGTTGGGTCGCGGGGTTGCTGGATCGTCTTGACCACATGCTGAGCTACCACGCGATGTACGGTACCTGGGAGGCGATCGGCGAAACACTCACGCCCGCAGACGTTTTCACCCGGAACTTCTGGTTCTGCGCGGTGGAGGACAAGTCGTCGTTCGTGCAGCGCGACCGAATAGGCTTGGAGAACATCATGTTAGAGGCCGACTATCCGCATTGCGACTCCACCTGGCCGCACACACAACAAACGATCCACGAACAGATCGGCGATCTGCCCCAGGATGTGATTCGTAAATTGAGCTGGGAGAACGCGTCACGCTTGTACCGCCACCCCGTGCCGGTCGAAGTACAGCGCAATCCCGAGGCATTCTGAAGACTCGCCGAGCGACCGCTCCGGGGCTCGGCTGAATGCTGTTATGACGCAGTAGGTTTCCGGTGCGGTCGCCCCACTGAGGCGCACCGAGCAGAATGCGCAAAAGCTCAAAATTGCTTGTTGCGTGGCTATCGCGCACAAGCGCGTCACGGCGGCCGCCAATCCGTAGCTTCGAGTGCACCAGGGTGTCGAGACCCCCCTCGACATCGACACCGAGCAGGAGTCCACCGTGTTCACTCACTCAGAACTGACTACGGGAACAAACGCGTACCGCGCCACCACTGCCGCGCTTCCGCGGCGATTGGACGCGAGGCGCGATGGCTATGTCGAGCGCACGGTCATCACGAGTGACGGCGTGCGGCTGGCGGTCCGCGACTACGGCTCTGATGGTCCTCGTGACCACACCGTCGTTCTGCTGCACGGTCTTTGCCTCACACAGGCGAGCTGGGCACGCCAGGTCGGTCACCTGGTGGGTCGGTGGGGCAACAGCGTACGAATCATCACCTATGACCACCGCGGCCACGGCGAATCGACCGGCGCCGACATGCACACCTACCGGATCGACCGGCTGGCCGCCGACCTGGCCGACGTCCTGACCGCTCTGCGCGTCACCGGACCGCTGACACTGGCGGGACATTCGATGGGCGGCATGACGGCACTGGCTTACCTCGGCCGTCCCGCCGTCGACCGTCCGGTGGAACCGCGAGGCCTCGTCCTCGTCGCAACCGCCGCAGGCCGCCTCGCCGAGCGTGGACTCGGCCGCTTGCTGGCCACCCGTGCCACTGAGATGGTCTTCAACCTCGTGCATCACATGCCCCGGCGGGCCACAGACCAGGTCTTCAGCGGGCTGGTTCGGCCGGTGTGGCAGGGCCTCAGCAAGCGCTTTGGTGCCCCGACGAACGGCGCCACCGCCGTCGCGAGATCCGCGGTCCACACCATTTCATTGACGACGGCCGTCGGCTTCCTACCCGGCCTGAAGGAGTACGACCAGTACGACGCCCTTGCCTCCATCTCCGCGAACACGATCGTCATCAGCGGGGGTGCGGACATGACGACCCCAGCCGACCACGCCCGCGACCTGGCGGCGGCCATCCCGGGCGCCATCCATCTGCACCGCCCCAACGCCGGCCACATGCTTGTCGAGGAGCACCCACAGTGCGTCAGCGAGGCAATCGACCGCGTACTGGGTATCCGGACTCTGTCCGTCCGCGGCGCGGCCAGTTGAATGCTGACGCCTAGCGACTAGCGTACGAAGACGGGGTAACCATGACGACGGCCAAAGTCGACTTCAGTTCCGTCCGCTGGGGCTCAGTGGAGTGGACGAACCTCGTCACGCTGTATCTACGCGCGCATGAAAGCCATTCGCGGCGGCCCATTCTGGGTGACGCTGCGGCCGCGGAAGCGGTGGACCGGATCGCCTATGACTTCAAGAGAATCCATCGGACGTCTCTGCCGGCATCCAACCAGTACATGGTCGTGTTGCGCGCCAAACAGCTCGACGACTGGTGCACCGATTTCCTTCGGCGTCAACCCGATGCGGTGGTCTTGCACCTCGGTTGCGGCCTTGACGGCCGTGCCTTGCGGCTGACCTTGCCGACATCGGTCCTGTGGTTCGACGTCGATCAGCCGAGCGTCATCGAGTTGCGGCGACACTTGTACGGCGACACCGAGCACTACCGGATGATCGGCTCGTCGGTGACCGATCCGCAGTGGCTGGATCAGATTCCAACCGGGCGCCCGACACTCGTTGTCGCCGAAGGTCTACTGATGTACCTTCCCGAAAGCGAGGTGCGGCGGCTGCTGCGGCGCTTGACGGACCGATTCGATTACGGCGAGCTGCTTTTCGATACGGTGTGGGCACTGGCGCCGTTGCTGTCGAGAATCCTGACGAAAGGGATAGTCAAGTGGGGCATCCGCGACGCGCGCGAGCTACAGGTCTGGAACCCGAGGCTGCGATTCATCGAGCGGGTGTCCGCGGTGGCCGGCTGCCAGGAAATCGAATCGACGCCGGTGCGGTGGATTTACAAATTAGTCCGCGCAACGCCCGCTGGCGATTATGACGTCCTGAACCGCTTTGAATACTGCGAATAGCCCAGGTCCAAAGTTATCTCGCGGCAAATTTTCCGCGGTTGCACTGCGGAAAGCGCCGGAACTCGCTAGTGTCTCGTGATTCTGTTGTATTTACTTCGCATTGTTGTCGACGAGCTTGCGGATGTTGGTCTGTGTGAGCGCGACCTTGGCGAGGATCTCGTTGGCGGTGGCGGTCCAGGTGAACGGGCGGGCGTCGGCGTTCCAGTGGGCGATGTAGTCGCGGATCTGCTTGACAAGGGCTTTGACCGAGGTGAAGGTGCCGCGGCGGATGGCTTGGCGGGTG
The DNA here is from genome assembly GCA_963788075.1 of uncultured Actinomycetota bacterium. Classification (GTDB taxonomy): domain Bacteria; phylum Actinomycetota; class Actinomycetes; order Mycobacteriales; family Mycobacteriaceae; genus Mycobacterium. Next base: position 148,236 of record CAWBFI010000002.1, read on the forward strand.
ATGATGCCGAACCAGGTCTCGATTTGGTTGATCCACGAAGAGCCGACCGGGGTGAAGTGCAAGCTGACGTGCGGGTTGTCTTCCAGCCACTGCTGCACGTCCGGTGTGGTGTGAGTCGAGAGGTTGTCGAGGATGACGTGGATTTCCGTGCCCGCGTGCGGTTTCACCGCCTTCTTCAGAAAGTCGAGGAACTGCGTGCGGTCGCGGGTCGGGCGGCATTCGCCGTAGACCTCGCCGGAACCGACGTCCAGTGCGGCGAACAGGTTCGTTGTGGAGTGCCGGATGTAGTCGTGGGTACGTTTCTCGGTGGCGCCGAAGTCGATCGGCAATAGCGGCTGGGTCCGGTCCAGTGCCTGGACCTGCGTCTTCTCATCGATGGACAACACCACCGCAGCGCCTGGAGGATCCATGTATAGGCCCACGATGTCGGCGACCTTCTCGGCGAACCGGGGATTGCGGCTGAGCTTGAACGTGCCCTGTCGATGAGGCTTGAGACCGGTCTCACGCCACAGCCCGGCCACGTAATGATGCGACACCGTCACCCCCTCGGTGCGGGCGATGAACTTCACCATCTCCCGAGACGACCAGTGCGACAACCCATCCGGCGGCGCGCTGCGGGTTGCTGCGAGAATCCTGGCACGGATGCGCGCCGCAACCTGCTCCCGTCCGGCGCCCCGCTTGCGCTCCAGCAGACCCGCGACCCCCTCGGCCGCGTACCGCGCTAACCATAGATCCACGGTCGGCCGCGACACCCCCGCCATCGTGGCGATCTCCTTCTTCGGGCGATTCTCCGCATACCACAACACAATTCGCGCTCTTCCGCCTACAGTGGCCGGCACGTCTGCGCAGTAAGTCAACTCACGCAGCTCCTCGAGCTGATCCATGGTCAACTCCACCCCAACAGACTACCGTATGTAAAGCTAACAGAGTCACAGGACACTAGCCATCAGCAAAGGGCACGGCCACGGGGGCTGCGGCTCCGGCCAACGGGCGGACGAAAACCTGGAGGTACTGGTGAGGAAGGTTATTGCCGCTGGTGTCCTGGCATTTTGCGGGTTGATGACCACCGGTGTGGGTATCGGCAACGCGGACGAGATCCAGGTGGAGGGCAACTATGCGACGCAGGCCGCGTGCATGGTGGACGGCCCACACGTCGAGGTCGACCATCCCGGGACCTGGACCCACTTCTCGTGCGTTCAGCATTCAGATGGCCTGTGGTACCTGTACCTAAGCAACTGAGTTCCTCAGCGGCCGCTACAGATCAGAGGCCAGTCGTCGCAGAATGTCGGACGCCGGTTCGGCAGTGGCGTGCCGGTATCCGGCGCCTGCCCACAGATGCACATAGTCGGGCTTCCCCGCCGCGGCTGCCGCCTTGCGCAGCGGGCTCGTGAGGTAATGAATCGCGGGATAACCCAGCGGGGCCTCCGCCTCGTGGGCGTCGATGAACGCGTTGCGCAGCCCGCGGGCCGGGCGGCCGGTGAAGGCCCGAGTCATTACGGTCTGGGTGCGCGCGGGATCCGTGAGGGCCGCCTGATGGGTTGCTGAGGCGCCGCTTTCATCGGCACGCAGCAGAACCGTTCCCACCGCCGCCGCCGCGGCGCCGGCGCGGATCACCTCTGCCACCGCGGCGGGGGTGGCCAGCCCCCCCGTGGCCATCACGGGCAGGGGCACCGTCGCGACGATCCCCTTGACGAGGTCGACGATCGGGACCGGCGTCAACGGCTTGCGCGGCGACAGCGTGCCGGAATGCCCCCCGGCGGCCGCTGCCTGCACGGCAAGCATGTCGACACCGGCCTCATGAGCTTGCACCGCCTCGTCGAGCGTTGTCACCGTCTGCACCACAACGCTATTGGCCTGTCGCAGTGCGGCGATCACCTGACGCGGCGGTATCCCGAAGGTGAACGACACCATGGGGACCGGGTCGTCGAGCAACAGCGCGATCTTCTCGTCGAATTTGTCGGCGTCCTCGATGGGCTCGGCGGGCAGGCTCAGGCCAAATTGTTCGGCTTCTTGCTGAATGATCGCGGCGTAGCTGCGGTAGGCGTCGGGGTCTACGGGCAGCGGATTAGGGGCAAAAACGTTGACGCCGAACGGGATTGCCTCGGAGCGAACCGTCTTGATTTCCGCTTCGACGGCCTCCACGGTCTTGTAGCCGGCCGCCAGCAGGCCGAAGCCGCCCGCCCGGGTCGCGGCCGACACCATCGCTGGGGTGGTGGGCCCGCCCGACATCGGGGCGGCGATCAGCGGAATGGACATACCAAACTGTGCCAGCATCTCGGTGCCTTTCGTCTCTCGATGCCCGACTGCGCCTTCGACAATATCGGCGAGAACTCCCACCGTTTCATCAAGGCGCCGGACCTGACAGGATGCTTGAACGTGAAGAGGCCCAACTTTCTGGTGATCGTGGCGGACGACCTCGGGTTCTCCGATATCGGCGCGTTCGGCGGCGAAATCAATACGCCGAACCTGGACCGGCTGGCTTACGCGGGCGTCCGCTTCACCGACTTCCATTCCGCCCCGGCCTGCTCACCTACCCGGGCGATGCTGTTGACCGGAACCGATCATATCGCCGGCATCGGCACGATGCTCGAGGTCGCGGCTCCCGGATTCCAGGGCGCACCAGGCTATGAGGGCTACCTGAACGACCGGGTCGTGGCGTTGCCCGAGCTCCTGCGCGACGCCGGATATTTGACGCTGATGTCGGGCAAGTGGCACCTGGGCGACACCATCGAGACTTCGCCGTGGGCTCGCGGATTCGAACGCTCCTTAGCGTTGTTGCCGGCCGGCGCCAGCCATTACGGGCCGGCCGCCGGCGGCGGTTTCTCGCCCGCACCAACGCTTTACACCGAAGATGACCAGTTCGTCAGCGTTGGCGACGACTTCTATTCATCCGACTTCTACGCCGACACGCTGCTGCGCTACTTCCACGAACGTTCCAATGACCCCGAAAATAAGGACCGACCGTTCTTCGCCTACCTGCCCTTCCAAGCGCCGCACTGGCCGCTGCAGGCACCGGAGGAATCCATCGCGACCTATCACGGCCGCTACGACGACGGACCGGACGCATTGCGCGAGGCGCGCTTGACAGCGCTGCGGCGGCTCGGGTTATGCCCGCCGGATGCCGCGGCCCATCCGGTCGTGCCCGATGGCGCGCCAGAATGGGCCGACATGACGGTCGACGAGCGCGCGCTTTCGGCCCGAAGCATGGAGGTCTACGCCGCGATGGTGGACCGAATGGACTGGAACATCGGCCGGGTGGTCGACTACCTGGCCGACAGCGGCGAGCTCGACGACACGGTCGTGATCTTCCTGTCCGACAACGGTGCAGAGGGCGCGATGGTTGAGGCGATGCCGTTGCGTGGTGCGCAAATCGTCGCGCAGATCGAAAAGTACTGCGACAACAGCCTCGACAATCTTGGCCGCCCCACCTCGTTCATCTGGTACGGCCCGCGGTGGGCACAAGCGGCCACGGCGCCGTCGCGACTGCACAAGGCGTTCACCACCGAAGGCGGGATCCGGGTCGTGGGCTTCCTCACCTGGCCGGGCTTTGCGCGGCAGCGCGAGATCGGCACAGCGTTCGCGACCGTCATGGACATCGCCCCCACCGTGCTGGAACTAGCGGGCATCGCACATCCCGGCGCCCACTACCGCGGCCGCGAAGTGGAACCCATGCGCGGCCGTTCGCTGGTGCCGTATCTGTCAGGCGAAACCGAAGCCCTACACGAAGCCGACACCGGCACGGGCTGGGAATTGTTCGGCCGCGGCGCAATTCGTCAGGGTGACTGGAAGGCGCTGTACCTGCCCGCGCCGTACGGGCCGGGCACCTGGCAGCTCTACGACCTCTCCCGCGACCCGGGCGAGATCGACGATCTGGCCGCCTCACTGCCCGACAAGCCGGCCGAGCTCCTGGCTCTTTGGGACCGCTACGTCGAGGAAACCGGCGTGATCCTCGAGCCCGTCTCGGTGTTCGACGCCGACCTGCGAACGCTCGGCCGATAATGGCCGAGACAACCTGCTGCGCGATCATTGGCGGGGGCCCGGCCGGGATGGTCCTCGGGCTGCTACTGGCCCGGGCGGGTATCGAGGTGACCCTGCTCGAGAAGCACGGTGACTTCCTGCGCGACTTCCGCGGCGACACCGTGCATCCGACGACGATGCGGTTACTCGACGAGCTGGGCTTGTGGGAACGCTTCGCGGCTTTGCACTACAGCGAGGTCCGCAAGGCGAAATTCGAATCGGCGGGGCGCTCGATCACCTACATCGACTTCGAGCGTCTGCGCCAACCCCACCCGTATATCGCCATGGTGCCTCAGTGGGATCTGCTCAACCTGCTCGCCGAGGCTGCCGAAGCCGAGCCGAGCTTCACGTTACGGATGAATACCGAGGTCACCGGCTTGCTGCGGGACGGCAGCAGGGTCACCGGAGTGCGCTATCACGGTCCGGACGGGCCGGGTGAGTTGCGAGCCGAGTTGACTGTGGCGTGCGACGGCCGATGGTCGACCGCTCGGCGTGAGGCCGGACTCAAGACACGCGAATTCCCGGTGAATTTCGACGTTTGGTGGTTCAGGTTGCCCCGGAAAGGCGATGAGGAATTCTCCTTCTTGCCCCGCTTTGCCCCGGGCAAGGGTCTCGGCGTGATTCCCCGCGAAGGTTATAACCAGATCGCATATCTCGGCCCCAAGGGCACGGACTCGCAGTTGCGTGCGCGAGGAATAGAGGCGTTCCGCCAAGACGTCAGTGCGCTCCTGCCGGAAGCGGTCGAGTCGGTGGCGACGCTCACCTCCATGGACGACGTCAAGCACCTCGACGTCCATGTGAATCGGCTGCGCCGTTGGCACATTCCCGGCTTGCTGTGCATCGGCGACGCCGCGCACGCGATGTCTCCGCTGGGAGGCGTCGGCATCAACCTGGCAATCCAGGATGCCGTCGCGGCCGCAACGATATTGGCCGAGCCGCTGCGGCGGCACCGGGTCACGGATCGCGACTTGGGGGCCGTGCGCCGGCGTCGCCTATTCCCCACCGCGGTGACGCAGGCAGTGCAGCGCGTGCTGGCCGGCAGGCTGCTGGGCCCGCTCCTTCGTGGAGCGGACCCCACCCCGCCGGCGGCGCTGTTCGCTCTGGTGGAGCGCCTGCCGTGGCTGTCTTTTGTGCCCGCGTACTTCATCGGCGTCGGGGTCCGGCCCGAGCACGCGCCGGCGTTCGCGCGCCGCGGCCCCGGCAGCTAAGAGCGATCCGGGCCAGGTGCTAGCGTCGGCTCCGTGTCTGGACAAGGGGCCGCGCTGCGAATCGGCATTCTGGGCGCGGCCCGCATCGCGCCCTTGGCCCTCATCAACCCGGCCAAGCAGAACGCCGACGTCGTCGTCGCCGCCGTGGCGGCTCGCGACGGTTCGCGCGCGCAGGCCTTCGCCGCCAAACACGGCATCCCCCGGGCGTACGAAAGCTACGACACGCTGATCGCCGACCCGAACCTCGACGCGGTATACAACCCGTTGCCGAATGGCTTGCACGGCCGGTGGACCCGAGCCGCCCTGGCCGCCGGCAAGCACGTGCTCTGCGAGAAGCCGTTCACCGCCAATGCGGCCGAAGCCCGCGAGATCGCCGAAGTGGCCGCGAATTCCGATCGGGTGGTGATGGAGGCCTTCCACTACCGCTACCACCCGCTGAGTCTGCGCGTCGAGGAAATCATCGCCTCGGGCGAACTGGGCAAGCTCGCTCGGGTGGAAGCCGCCCTGTGTTTCCCGCTGCCGAAGTTTTCCGACATCCGCTACAACTATTCGCTCGCCGGTGGCGCGACGATGGATGCCGGGTGCTACGCCGTCCACATGGTCCGCACGTTCGGCGGGTCAACCCCGGAAGTTGTTTCCGCACAGGCGAAATTGCGCGACGCGCAGGTCGACCGCGCGATGACGGCCGAGTTGCGGTTCCCCGGCGGGCACACAGGGCGGGTCCGCTGCTCGTTGTGGTCGTCGAGGCTGCTGCAGATCAGCGCGCGCGTAGTCGGCGAACACGGTGAGTTGCGTATCTTCAATCCGGTGATGCCGTCGTTCTTCCATAGGCTCACGGTCCGATCGCCCGACGGCAGGCGCATCGAGCGTTTCTCGCACCGCGCGTCCTATGCGTACCAACTGGACGCTTTCGCCGCGGGCGTGCTGCGCGGCGAACCGGTCAAAACGACCCCGGAGGACGCGATCGAAAACATGACGGTCGTCGACGCGATCTACCGCGCCGCCGGCCTTCCGCTCCGCGAGCCGACCTGAACGCTAACCCGTCAGGGCGTTTCCGCGAGCAGCCGGCGTGCGGCCTCGACACAGGGCCGCAGGCGATCGACCACGCTGACACCGGCCAGCGCCAGCGCTCGTCTCGGCACTTCGAGTTCGATCACGACATCGGGCGGAAGAGCGGAAAGGATGTCGCGGAGCGGTAATTCGCCTTCGCCCGGAACCATCCTCTCGAACATGGCTTCTTCCATGTAGTTGTCGGCGCGAGGGCGCAGCGTCGTGTCGTTGAGTTGGGCGTAGCCGATGCGGTCGGCATCGAGGGCCGCGACGTCTGCGGCGCCGGATCCAGACCGCACCAGGTGCATGGTGTCGATCAGCAATCGAAAGTCGGAACGCCCGACGTGTTCTTGGGCGGCGAGCGCGGTGGGCAAGTCGCCGACGGTCAGGCCGGGCACCGGCTCGACGACGGTCTGGAGGCCGCGCCGGGCGGCAAGGTCGGTCAGGATCGCGAGCTGGTCAAACGTGCGACCGAGGTCGGGTTCTAGGCTGACGACGTTAATCCGCGGAGCGCCGAGTTGGGCCAACACGTCGAGATCGGTTGAGTATCTATGTATGTCGGCGCCGGGCAGCACGAGGAACCCATCGCCGAGCGAGATCGTGACTCCGCGGTGATCCATGTCGGCGAGCATGTCTCGCCTGAGTGCGGCGTCGTCCTTCAGCGAGAAGGTCGGATAGCCGAGCGGCACCAAGGGCAGTCCCTGCACCACGGTCGACATATACCGACAGCCAAGCTCGGCGGTGAGATGGACGAATTCCACCGGCGGCAGCCCGAATCCGCAGAGGAAACCGATGCCTAGCCGGTCCATATGACGCGGTTCGGGTTGCGAGTTGGGCCCGTCACGGCACTCCTCTCGATCGGACGCAGGTGCCGACTCTTTACGGACACTACGAATATAGAGTAGTGTCTCGCTCCGAGATACGGAACTTGGATGGACAAACGACGAAAGCCTAACCCCGCCGAGCGCCGCCGCGACCTGTGCGATGCGGCGATCCAGCTCTTGGCCGACGACGGGGCCAAGGGGCTGAGCCATCTCAAGGTCGACCGCAGGGCCGGTGTACCGGACGGCACGACCTCGTTCTATTTCCGTACCCGCTCGGCGTTGCTGCGCGCCGCGGCCGAGCGGCTTGCCGAACTCGACCTGGCGAGCTTGCAATCCGTCGCGGACAGCTCCGGCGGTCGCGGCAGCCGACCCACGCCCTCGCGGTTGTCGCAGGTCGTCCTTCAGGCCGGCAGCGAGCCGGAGCTGTCCCGGACGAAGGCCAGGTACGAGCTGACAATGCAGGCGACTCGCGACCCGGCGCTGGCCGCGATTCTGCAGCAGGCGACTGACGGGTTTACCAAGCTGCACCGCGAAATCCTCGTACAACTCATGCCGAACGGTGCGGCGCTGGAATCGGCGGTGGTCAAGGATCTGAGCGATGTGACGCTGACGTTCATCAACGGTCTGCTGCTGCGCTTCGCCCACGGCGACCGGATCATCGACAGTCCCGACCAGCTCGACGCGATCTTGGCGGCGATCGCCACGGGCATTCTCAACAGTTCGCACAAAGGGCGACTCACACAGGGCGGCGGCCCGCGTCCGGCACGCCGCAGGGCGGCGGCACCCGGTTGACCGCAAAACGGAGAGCGCACATTGCCCGAACGGCCGGCTCCGCGCACCGGCGCCGGCGCCGGCGCCGGGCATCGAAATGATCGACGGAAATAACAGCGGCAGGAGGGATTTCGTGACGGCGAGCACCGACCGCGATGTTCATTTCGATCCGTACGATATCGAGCTCATCGCAGACCCCTATCCCATGTTCGCGCGCCTGCGAGACGAAGCGCCGCTTTACTACAACACCCAATACGACTTCTTCGCGTTGAGCCGGTTCGCCGACGTCAGCAAGGCGCTGGTCGACCACAACACATTCAGCTCCGCACGGGGCGCGATCCTGGAGCTGATCAAGACCAACCTCGACATCCCGCCGGGAATGTTGATCTTCGAAGACCCCCCGATCCACGACGTACACCGCAAGCTCTTGTCGCGCATGTTCACGCCGCGGCGGATCGCCGCGCTAGAACCGATGATCCGCGCGTTCTGCGCTCAAGCCCTGGACCCGTTAGTCGGCTCGGGCCGGTTCGACTTCGTCACCGATCTGGGTGCGCAGATGCCGATGAAAGTCATCAGCATGCTGCTCGGCATCCCGGAAGACGACCAGGAATACATCCGCGACCGCGGCAATGCCCAACTGCACACCGAGGCCGGTAAGCCGATGAAGGCTGCCGAACAGGGCCTGTCGGTGGGGGAGCAGTTCGCCGCCTACCTCGACTGGCGCGCCGAACGTCCGTCCGACGACATCATGACCGAGCTGCTCAACGTCGAGTTCGTCGATGAAACGGGCACCATGCGGCGGCTGACCCGGGAAGAGATACTCGTCTACCTCAACGTCGTCGCGGGCGCAGGCAACGAGACGACCACGCGGCTAATCGGCTGGGCGGGAAAGGTTCTCGCCGAACACCCCGATCAACGCCGCGACCTCGTCCAATACCCCCAGCTGATTCCGCAGGCGATCGAGGAGCTGTTGCGTTACGAGCCGCCAGCGCCGCACACCGCACGGTATGTGACCCGCGACGTCAGCTTCTATGACCAGACGGTGCCCCGGGGCAGCGTGATGATCATGCTGATCGGCGCGGCGTCCCGCGATGAGCGCCAATTCGGGCCCGTCGCCGGCAAATTCGATATCCATCGCCCCGCCCGGCCGCACCTCACCTTCAGTGTGGGCACCCACTTCTGCCTGGGCTCGGCTCTGGCGCGCCTGGAAGGGCGCGTTGCCCTAGAAGAGGTTCTGAAGCGATTCCCCGAGTGGGAGGTCGATCTGACCCGCGCCAAGCTCAGTCCGACGTCGACGGTGCGAGGCTGGGAATCCATGCCGGCGCTAGTGCCGAGATGATGGCCGCGCCGGCGACACCGCTTTGTTCTGCTTCCCGTCGACGCGGGCAGCCCGATCAAGTAGAAGTTGGAGAGAAGACATGCCGGAATATGACTACGAAGAAATGAAGAAGGAAGCCGAGCAGTACATCAGGTTTGAGAAGGACGTCAAGAACAGGATCGCTTACATCACGTTCGACCGTCCGGAGGCGCAGAACTCCACGACGCTGGGAATGCGACAGAACTACGCCGACCTGATCCACAAGTGCAACGTGGATGACGACGTCAAAGTCGTGGTGATCCGCGGCGAGGGCGAGGATTTCGGCAGCGGCGGGGACTTGCCCGAACAGCGGGGCATGCTGGAGAACCCCGGCATGCCGCTGCTGCACGAGCTCGCGATCAACGACGACAGCGTCAAGTACCCGCCCGGCGGGTCGTACCGCTACCTCTCCACCGTCACCGACTTCTACTCCAAGGCCCGCGCCGGTTGCCGGCCGCTGCAGGAGCTGCGGAAGATCAGCATCATCGAGGCCAAGGGCTACTGCTACGGGTGGCACTTCTACCAGGCCGGTGACGCCGATCTGGTGGTCTCCTCCGACGACGCACTTTTCGGGCACCCGGCATTCCGTTACGTGGGCTGGGGACCGCGGCTGTGGTGGTGGGCGGAGACGATGGGCCTGCGGAAGTTCTCCGAGATGTTGTTCACCGGGCGGCCTTTCAGCGCGAAGGAGATGTACGACTGCGGCTTCGTCAACAGCGTCGTGCCGCGCGACAAGCTGGAAGCGGAGACGCTGAAGTACGCGATGGCGTGTTCACGCTCCCGCCCTACCGACACGGTCGCGGTGCAGAAGACCTTCCTCGAGCTCTACAAGCAACACAAGGGCGAATACTTCGGCAGCCTGCTCACCGGCATGGTCGAGGGCATGCTGCCGCTGATCGCCAACGACCAGGAAAACGACGTCGACCTCACCGAAGGCACCTTCAGCAAGGGGCTCAACAATGTGGTGAAGGAAAACGATATGAACTTCCCGCCGGAGTGGCGCCTGAGCCGCTCGGGACGCAAGAAGCCCTGACGTTATGAAAGACCCGGCATGTCGGCGCTGAGGGGTTTCAGGGTCGTTGAGCTAGGCGAATCGGTCGCGGGGGAGTACTGCGGAAAGCTGCTGGCCGATTTCGGCGCCGAGGTGATCAAGGTGGAGGCGCCGGGGCGCGGCAGCGCCACCCGGTCGATGGCGCCCATCGTCGCAGACGACGCGGGACGCGAAGGCAGCGCGCTGTTCGCCTACCTCAATACGAACAAGCAATCCGTCGTTCTGGACCTCGGTTCGGCGGCCGACGTGGAGCTCCTGCACAAGCTCATCGGCGCCGCCGACGCTGTTGTCGAAGACCGAGCCACGGGCTGGTCCGAACGGCATGCGAGCGTGGTGTTCTGCTCGATCACACCCTTCGGCCAGGGGGTGGCGACCGAGTTCGAAAACGCCAAGAGCATCAACGTGTTCCATGCCAGCGGCTGGGGGTACCACACTCCCAGCCATGCCGACCCCGACAAGCCGCCGCTGCAAGGGCCGGGCCGGTTTCTCGCCGACTACGAAGCGGGACTGGATGCGGCGCTGTGCGTCGCGGCGTCACTGTTCGGGCGCCTGCACACCGGGCAGGGCGAATTCATCGACATTTCCGAGCATGCCGTGCTGGCGTCGCGCGCCGATTCCATCCTGGGCCGGTTCATCACCGGCGAGGTGACGGCCGAAGGAAACCGCGGCGACTACGACCAGGCCGGCCCCGCAGCCTTTTTCGCCTGCGCGGACGGCTTTGTCTACCTGTACATGACCAGCCGCGCTCACTGGCTTGGCGTGAAAAATCTCATGGGCCATCCGAAATGGCTCGACGCTTTCGACGACGACTGGTTGGAGTTCTCGGTCACCGGGGAAAAGGTGGCCACCTTTCGGCGGGGGTTCGCGACGTGGGTGCGCGACCTGGCCAGAGAGGCCACGGCCGACGAAGCCCAACGCCTGGGTGTGCCGCTGGTCCCGGTCAACGGTGCCGCCGACCTGCACCACTCGCCGCAGTATCGGCACCGAGGATTCTTCCGGGACGTGAGCCACCCCGCCCTGGGCGATGCGGCGTATCCAACGGTCCCCTACGCGTTCAGCGCATCGCCGGCTGAACTCCGCTGTGCAGCACCGACTCTGGGCCAACACAGCGCAGTGGTGCTGGACCGGCTCGAGGTGCCGCACCCGCCGCCGGTGGTCAAGTCGCCGCAACTCAAGCCGCCGAAGCATCCCCGAGGGGGTCCGCTGCAAGGGGTGCGCGTCGTCGAACTCACCAAAGTATGGGCCGGCCCGTATGCGGGAAAGCTACTGGCGATGCTCGGCGCCGAAGTGATCAAGGTCGAAACCGCAGACAATCCAGACGAAATGCGTGCCTATGGCGGAGCCGACATCAACCATGCCCCCTACTTTTTGAGCATCAATCCCGAGATCCTCAGCGTGGAACTCGACATCAAGTCGACGGAGGGCATGGCGCGGTTGCGGGAACTGATCGCCCGCAGCGACATCGTCATCAACAACCTTCGACCCGGTGCCATGGAGCGCCAGGGCCTGGCGTATGAGCAACTGAAGGCCGTCAAGCCGGACATCATCTCGGTGTCGATCAAGATGTGGGGCAACGACGGGCCACTGGGCCACCAAACCGGCTACGCGCCATGCTTCGCCGCGCTGGCCGGGCTCGCGTCGTTGGTCGGCTACGCGGGTGGGCCGCCACTCGGGACCAGCATGCGCTACGGCGATTCCACCGTCGGCGCGGCCGCCGCGTACGCCGCCGTGGTGGCACTGTTGTATCGCGAACTCGTCGGCGAGGGGCAATTCGTCGACGTGTCGGCCGTGGAGACCCTCTCCTCGATGATCGCGGATCGCCTGCTCGAACAAAGCCTCACCGGAAAGCCTCTGCGGCCCAAGGGGAATCACCACCCCGACATGTGCCCGCACGGATGCTACCCCTGCTCGCAGGGTGCCTGGGTCACCGTAGCCGTGTCCAACGACGCGGAGTGGCACCAATTGTGCGACAGCCTTGGCGCCGGCGAACTGGAGTCTGACCCGCGCTACGCCACGATGGGCGACCGGCACCGGCACGCCGAAGCGCTCGATGCCGACCTTGCGCGGCTCACCCGTACTCACGACGCGGAAGAGCTGGCACACCGCTTGCGAGCAGCGGGGGTGCCGGCGAATAAGAGCGCCACGGCGATTGACGTGATCGCCGATCAACGGTTGTGGGACCGCGAGTTGTATCGTTTCGTCACCGATCACCGTGAAGGCCAGCGTCCGGTGCTGGGCCCATCATGGCGGTTGGCACGCTTCCCGGCGCGGATTGCGCGGGGGGCGCCCGATCTGGGCGAGGACACGGAGTATGTTCTGCGCGACATCTTGGGGGCCACACGGACGGGAGGCGGGGCATGACGCCGACGCTGGCGGGCACCGCGGCCCTGGTGACCGGCGCCAGCAGCGGCATCGGCGCGGCGACGGCGAAAGCGCTGGCCGCCGAAGGGGCTGCGGTGGCCCTTCTCGCGCGCCGCGCCGACCGGCTGGCCGCCGTGCAATCCGACATCGAATCAGCGGGCGGCACAGCACTTCTGGTGGCCGCCGATGTCACGGACGCCGAGCAGGTATCGGCAGCCGTGCAGCGCACCGTTGCGGAGTGGGGGCGGCTCGACGTCGTGGTGAACAACGCGGGCCTCATGCAGTCCGGGCCGGCGGCAGAGGCGCGCCTGCAGGACTGGGATGACATGGTGACGGTCAACATCCAAGGCGTCCTCTACGTCACCCGGGCAGCGCTCCCGCACTTGATCGACGCGGCAGCCGGTTCGCCGCGCGGTGTGGCCGACCTGGTGACGATCAGTTCCACCGCCGGTTGGGTGGCCCGACCCGGTACCGCGGTCTACTCGCTCACCAAATTCGGCGTGAATGCGTTCAGCGAGGGCGTCCGCCAGGAGGTGCTCGGTAAGCGCGTGCGCGTCGGGGTAGTGGGTCCCGGCACCGTTGATAAGGAGATCTTCAGCCATCTGGCCGCGCCCTCACGAGAGGCATTCGAGCGCCAGACCGCCGGGATGGTCAAATTGCGGCCGGAGGACATCGCCGACGCGGTGCTGTTCATGGTGACACGCGACCGGCGGGTGGCGGTCAACCAAATGTTGGTGCGTGCGGCCGAACAGACCTGGTGACAATCGACCCGGAGAATCACCGTTGGGTCAGCAGTGGTCAGCTCGGCTTCGCATTTCCAGCCGACCCAACGGGGCTGCGCACGGTGCGCAGTTTCTTACTGATGCGTTTCGACTCGAGCCATGTCGGGCGCCGAAACCGAGCTGTGCAAGCGGCATTTCGGCGAATTGTTGTACCTCTTCGTTGCGGAACCCGTGGGAAGCCTATGGCTAGTGTGACCTGCTCGGTGCCGGGCTGGCTGACTGTGCGATCGAGGGCGACGAGGGATGGATTGCCGTAACCCCTTGTGTCACGGCAGCTTCAGCAGTAACACCGCGGCGATTCTTGTCAGTGGTCGTTCCTAAGATTTGAGGCATGGTTTTGAGCAGTCGTGAAGAGATCGTCGAGGTCTTCACTGCGCTCGACGGCGACTTGGACCACCTGTGCGAGTTGTCCTTTGACGTGTTCACGACCCCGGAGCGGTTGCGCGCATTGGAGCACCTGGAACGCGTGGCCCGCCGACTGCGGGCCCCCCAGCACGCGTTGATCAACCAGCTCAGCACAAACGCTAGTGAGGAAGAACTAGGCGGCAAGCTGCGCTCAGCGCTGGCAGACCGGTTGCGCATCACCAAAGCTGAGGCCGGCCGGCGCATCGACGAAGCCGAGGATCTGGGTGAACGTCAGGCGCTGACCGGTGAGCCATTGGCGCCGCGATTAAGCGCAACCGCAGCCGGACAACGTAACGGGTTGATCGGTGATGGGCACGTGAAGGTGATCCGTAGCTTCTTGACCCACCTGCCCGCAGAGGTGGATCTGTCCACCCGGGAAGCCGCCGAAGCCGACCTTGCCGAAAAGGCCGGCGGGTATCGTCCCGACGAGTTGGCCAAGTACGCCCAGCGGATCATGGACTGGCTCAACCCTGATGGGGAATTCAGCGATGCGGAACGGGCTCGCAAGCGCGCCATTACTTTGGGCAAGCAGGAATTCGACGGCATGTCGCGCATCAGTGGACTGGTGACCCCGGAATTGCGGGCTGCCATCGAGGTCATGCTCGCCAAGTTGGCCGCCCCCGGAGCCTGCAACCCCGAGGATGAGACACCCGTCGTCGATGCGACGCCCGACGAGGACGCGGTGCGGCGCGACATCCGATCCCAAGCGCAACGCAACCATGACGGATTCCTCGCCGGACTGCGCGGCCTCTTCGCATCTCGCGAACTGGGCCAACATAATGGGTTGCCCGTGTCGATCGTCGTGACCACCACATTGAAGGATCTGGAAGCCGCCGCCGGTAAAGGGCTGACCGGTGGCGGCACCCTCGTGCCGATGTCAGACGTGATCCGCTGGGCGAGCCACGCTCACCATTACTTGGCGATTTTCGACAATGGCAGGCCGCTGGCGCTGTACCACACGAAACGGTTGGCTTCCCCCGCACAGCGGATCATGCTGTACGCCAGGGATCGTGGGTGTACGAAGCCGGGCTGTGATGCACCGGGCTACCACAGCCAAGTCCACCACGTCCGGGGATGGGCGGCCACCCGACGGACCGATATTAGCGACCTGGCGTTGGCGTGCGGTCCCGACAACAGACTCGCCGAAATAGGCTGGACCACCCGCACCAACGCCCGAGGCGCCACCCAATGGGTCCCGCCGCCGCACCTGGACCATGGACAACCGAGAACCAATACATTTCATCACCCCGAACGATTCTTACGAGACGGGGACGACGACGAACCTGTTTGACGCCGGAACATTAGGCAAAACCACACGTGCACCCGACCTTAGTCAGCAGAAAAGTGTTGTTCTGTCTTGACCTCCCGGGGTAGTCCCGCCATCCAACCTGCTCGTCGTGGCACTCGACTGGTTCAGGGCGTCGTTTCGTCATGCCACGAAGGGCTGTTGGTCAGCACTTCAGCGCCGTCGTCGGTGATGTGGACGGTGTCCCGGCGGAACATCGCGCCGACGCCCTCCTGCCACACGTAGCCGGTGATCGCAAGCACCATTCCCGCGTCAAGCTGGTTGTGTTCGCCTGCGGCCGAAAGCGTTTCGGACACAACGGGCGGATCGAAACCGAGACCCAGCCCGTGCGCGACGGGCAGCGGCGGAATCGGTTCGCCGGCCGCCTCGTAGGCGTCGAGCAGTTCACGAGTGTCGGCGCCCGGGCGGCAAGCGGCGATCAGCTTGTCGTGCAGCGCATTTGAACGACCGAACAGCTTGCGGGTCGAGGCGTCGATCGCGTCCCCCACGGGCCAGGTGCGGCCGACTTCGCCGACGTAGCCGTCGGCCAGTGCGCCGGCCGCCAAGGCCACCAGGTCGCCCGACCGCACCTCACCGGCGGCACGAGCGCGGCGCCACGGGTGTTCCCGCGAGGTCACCCACGCCGCGTCCTGCGTGGCCGGCGTGCTCACCCCGCCGGCGGCCATGGCCTCCAGAATGGCCCCGGCCAGCGTTCGCTCGGCCAGCCCCGGCCGCAATTCGGCCAGTGCACAGGAAATTCCGCGTTCGGCCACGCGGAGCGCCGAGGCCATCGCCGCGATTTCGTCGGGCGTCTTGATGCGGCGCGCCGCGCGCATCGCCAGCTCGCCGTCGACGAGTTCGGCATTGGGGAATGCCTCGGGCAGCAATGCGGCGAAAGTCGGTGTGATTGCGTCGGTTCCGACCCGGCGCGCTGTAGCGGCGGAGTCGATGTTCTTCAGTACCTCGATGAGAGTCATTGGATTCCAGGCCAACCCGTACAGGTGATCATGGCCTATTTCCTCGGGAACCCCCTCGTCGTCGGTGCTGTTGAGGTAGATGTCCCCGGTGGCGCGGACCAGGACGCAGACCGGGCCAAACGGCCGGGTCCCGGCTATCCAAAGTTGTGGGGCGCCGGTGACATAGCGGACGTTGGCTTGGCGCCCGAGCACCAGAATGTCGAGCTCATATTCGTCCATCTGGGTCAGCGCCCGTTGCCGACGCCCCGTTCGCAATACCAGCGGGTCGGGGACAACCTCAGTCGCCATAGGGCGCGTAGGGGTAGTCGGTGATCTGCGCGTAGCCGTCTTCAGTGATCACTACGATCTCCTCACTGCGATAGCCGCCGGTGCCGTCCTCCCACACCACCGGTTCCAGCACCAGGACCATACCGGGCGCAAACACGAAGTTGTCATCGAATTCCTCGCCGAGGTCGGTGCCGATCATCGGGGGTTCGGCGGGGTAAGTGCCGATTCCGTGGCCCAGATAGAAGTGCGGCAGCCACGGCTTGCGACCACCGTTGGCGGCGATCGCCGCGCGGGCGAGGTCGCCCGAGGTAGCACCGGCTTTGGTCACCGCGAGGGTCGCGTCCAGGATGGCCCGCCATTGACGGAACTGGTCCTGCTGGCGCGCCGAAGGCCGCTCGCCGACCAGCCAGGTTCGCCCGAAGTCCGAACAATAGCCGGCGTAGCTGATGCTGATGTCGGTCCACAGGACATCACCGGCAGCCAGTTCGCGGGCGCTGGGAAGCAGGGGCAACGCGAGATCACCGTGGGTGGTCCATACACCGGCTTCGCGTGAACTCGGCATGACCTGCCAAATGGCCTCGAGCATGTTGGTGGTGGCGCCCAGCTCGAAGGCGCGGCGCACCAGCTTGGCCGAAAGGTCGGTCTGCCGTACGCCCGGCGCCAAGGCCTTCTGCACGTCGACCATGGCCTGCTCGGTGATGCGGGACGCCCGGCGAAGACAGGCAATCTCGTCGCGCGTCTTGACCAACTGCGCCGCGCCGACCACGATCGCCGCATCCGACGGCGCCGACGATCCGAACAGCGTGCCCGCCGAGCGCCGCATAGCGCCCGTCAGCTCGTCGACGGCAACGCTGGCTCCCCGCGGGATCAGATCCCCGACCACGCGAG
The DNA here is from genome assembly GCA_963788075.1 of uncultured Actinomycetota bacterium. Taxonomy (GTDB): domain Bacteria; phylum Actinomycetota; class Actinomycetes; order Mycobacteriales; family Mycobacteriaceae; genus Mycobacterium. Next base: position 165,479 of record CAWBFI010000002.1, read on the forward strand.
CGAAATCCTGTACGCCGCTGTCGAATTCGAGGTAAACCGGGCCATGCAGATGATCGGCGGGAACAGGCGAATCGGATGTCTCCGGAGACGCTCCACCACGAAACGGCATGAATAGATGCGGATGTTCGTCGTCGGCGAGCACGACCGCCACCGGACGTTCCACGTGCGAGAGGCCCGCGTCCAGCAACGGCCAGCTGGCGCCCGTCGCATATCCGACATGGCCATTCATCAACAGGATCAGCGCGTCGACACCATGGTCTGCCATCGCCGTCCGCAGCCGCGCGCCGATTTGCGAGCGCATGCGTGCCCAGTCGGGCTCTTCGGGAATGTCGATCACCGAGCCGCCGAAGAGCCTTCCGGTGTCGGTTCGAGTCGGAGTCATTGTGCCTATGGTCCCTATCTTCCCTATCGTCCGTTTCACCATGTCACGGGAAGCTCGTAGAGGCCGTAAGCCAGCGAGTCGTGTTTGAACGGAAGCCGCTCGAGCGGCGCCGCGAGCCGCAGCGTCGGGATACGACGCAGCAAGGTGGGCAACACGATCTGCAATTCCATCCTGGCCAGTTGCTGGCCCACGCATTGGTGCCGGCCGTAGCCGAACCCGACGTGCGGCCCGTCTTCGCGACGCAGGTCCAGCCGGTCTGGGTTGGGGAATTGGCGGGGATCCCAGTTCGCCGGCGCGACGTCGAGGATGATGCCCTCGCCCGCCCGGATCGTCTCGCCGCCGACCTCGATATCCTCGACGGCTATACGCCGTTGACCGGTCTGGATGATGCTCAGATACCGCATCAATTCCTCGACGGCGGTGCCGATCACTTTCGGGTCGTCCGTGTCGCGCAGCAGTGCCAGCTGATCGGGGTGCTCGAGCAGGGCCGCGACGCTCAAACTGATCATGTTCGCCGTGGTCTCATGACCGGCGATGAGCACTCCGGTGGCCAACTGTGCCGCCTCGCGCACGCTGAGATCGCCCACGTTGACCCGCTCTGCCAGGTCGGATACCAAATCCTCTGAGGGGCTTTGCATCTTGGCTCGCACCAGATTGGCGAGGTACTTCGCCAACGAGGCGGCGCCTTGCGCCGTGTCCTCGGCGGTTGCGTAGCGGCCCATGCCCCGATGGGCCTGCCGCTGGAAGAATTCCGCGTCCTCATAGGGCACGCCCAGCAGTTGACTGATCACCAGCGAGGGGACCGGCAGCGCCAAGGTGCTGACGATGTCGCCCGGCTTCGGTCCCGTCAGCAGGGCGTCGATGTGGTCGTCGGTGATCTTCTGCACCGCTGGACGGAGCGCTTCGACCCGCCGGAAGGTGAACGGTTTTGACAGCATCCGGCGAAAGCGGGTGTGCTCTTCGGCGTCGGAGGTGAACACCGAACGCGGCCGGGTATGCACCGTCGCCAGCATTCCTTCGTTCCAGTGCGGGTAGCCCGGCAGCCGGTCGTCGACGCTGGCGCGCGAATCGGTGAACAACTCGCGTATCGCCTCATAGCCGTGGACCAGCCAGGGAGTGCTGTCGTCCCAGATCCGGACCCTGCTCAGTTGCTTTACCCCGTTGAGCTCCAGAACCTTTGGCGGAGGCGCGAAGGGGCAACCCGGTGCCCGCGCCATCGGAAAGCCGGGGACATCGGTGCCGGTCGAGATGTCGGTCAACGTGCTCCTCGCTTCTTCGGCCGCCTGATTCTGCGACGGCTACTCGCCTACCGCGCTCACGTGGACCGGAGCTCGCCACAGCCCGACGATCGCGTCGATCAGTCCTTCACCGGCGACCCGCCAGTTGGAACGCGACCCTGGCCCGTGTTGGGCCAAGGCGCCCTCGTGTTCGGCGCAGGTGTGCATCAGCAGGTTGCGGACCATCACGGTTCGCTCGAAGCGCACTCGCCTGGGTAGGTCTGGAAGGCAGCGGTTGATGCCGTCGACCGTTCGCACCAGCATCGGCGACGCAAATGCGTCCTTGGTGACGACATGACGATACGTGGGATCGGCCATCGCCTGCGCCGCAAAGCGTGCATACCAGGTGGGGGTTCCCAGCGCGGCCAGGTGATCGGTGAGTGGGTGCACCAACGTGCCCACCCAGTCCCGCAGCTTGGTCGAATCGCGGATGTCGGCCACCATTTGCGCGCGGAGCCCCTCGATGGGTACGCGGTGCTTGCTTTCGATCGCTCGGAGCAGTTCCGTCCTCGTCCCGAAGTGATAGCACGCCGCGGCATTGTTGCCCTGTCCGGCCGCTTCGCTGATCTGCCGGTTGGACACGGCATACATGCCACGCTCGGCGAACAACACCTCCGCAGCCGACAACAGCGCCTCTCGAGTGCCCGTCGACCTGTCGGAGCGAGCAGCCCGCTCGTCGGTCATCGCCCAAGTGAACACCTGGAGGGTGATTAAATCAATCCATTTATTTAAGTTGATTGGGTTGTCGGCTATCCATGCCGGGAGGCCCCGAGTCCGGAATCTGCAGTCGCCAGGATCATTTCATCGTCCGGACCACCGGACACCGACCAGCGGGGAATAGAGTGATCGCGTGAATCCGCTGCAGCGGGTGGCGCGAAACCCGACGGCATACCGCTGGCTGGTCCTCAGAGGGCGACCGATCGCCGGCCAACTCGAATCTTTCCTCCGGTTCGCGACCAATGGACGATTCGGAGTCCTTGACCTGACGGGACTGCCCAACGTGCAGGTCACCACCTCCGGGCGCAAAACGGGCCTTGCGCGCACGGCGACGGTGCAATACGTGCCCCTCGAGGAAGGACTGATCGTGGTTGGCTCCAACTGGGGCCGGGACCGCCACCCGTCGTGGTCGGCGAATCTCAAAGCGACAGAACGGGTCACCGTTCGCGAACGCGGCCATCGCTTCACCGCCAAAGTGCGGTTGCTCACCGGAGAAGAACGCGACAGGGCATGGACCACGGTCTTGGCGCACTGGCCGAACTATCAGATCGCGCAAGATCGCGCCGGCGCCCGCCGATTCCGCCTGTTCCTTCTCACGCCCACCCCGTGACGCGCCGGCTCAGGGAGAACTCGAGTCACCGCCCAGCTGGCGACGTGCACGCCACAGCAACACGCCGGCCTGCAGGCCGAGCGCGATCGAAATGATCGACATCACCGTCACCGCGACCGCGGCGCCGGTATTCGTCGTGACCAGCTGCGTGACTCCCACCAGCCCCAGGGCGCCGGGAACAAGCAGCCAGAACCCCGGCGCCAGCAACGCAGCCGCCGGCGGGGCATCGGGCCGCTGCGATATCGCCAACGCGCAAACCATCAGAGCTAATCCGCCGCCGAATCCACTTGCCGCGCTGCCGAATAGAGGATTCGCCGTGACTTGGCCGGCGTAGGTGACCAGCACCGTCACCAGCAGCCAGGGCAGGAACCGGTTGGGCGGACCGAGGTAGAGCAAGATGCCGAACGCGTAGAGCACAACGCCGGCCCACGGGACCCAGGGTCCGAGTGTGTTGAGGGATGCCGCGTTCAATTCCATTGAGGTGAAACCCAACACTTGGGCGGCAACCAGAATTCCAAACGCCAACTGCGGGAGTCTTATGAACCCCGCGACCGTCGGTACGCCCGAGATCCTGTCCACCGGCTACCGGGAAGCGATCGGCGTAGCCGCGCTCTCCGAATCAGAGTTCTACGTCAGCGATCCTCGCCGGCAGCATCCGCCCCATCACCCTGGACAGCGGCCTCGACACCGAACTGGTACATCTCGGCTCCGGCCTGCCCGGCATCACGCTCGCCGAACTCTGAGCCAGGTAACCATCGCGAAGCCGAAGATCAAAGCCGGGTGAGGTGGAGGACCCAAACTACCGACTGGCGTCCCGGGAGCACCGATGGGCTTCCCTCGGCGCCGGGCTTGCAGGCTGCCGTTCTCACACCCCGATTATCGATTGGCCGCCGTGTGCGAGACACAAGCACGACTTGTGAGCTGACCAAATCCACCCCGCTAGTCATGCCTCCCCAACTGACGGACGATTTCAACAGGCCCGGGCGACCAAGGAAAGACGGTGACAATGGACACCATGACGCCGACCACGGCACTGTGGGGTAAGCGCGACGACATGATTGTGCGCGGACGCCTCCCGTACAACGCCGAACCCCCGCCTGCGGTATTGGCCAGCAGCGACATCACCCCGATCGACGCGTTCTATGGCCGCAATCACGGCCCGTTCCCCGACATCACGCCGCAGCAGTGGCGACTAGCCGTCAACGGGCGTGTGGATAGGCCCCTCACCCTGACCTACGAGCAGCTGACCACCGAGTTCGACCAACACGCGGTAGTGGCCACGCTGGCGTGCGCCGGCAATCGGCGTGCCGAGTTGCTGCGGCTGCGGCCCATACCGGGAAAGGACCCGTGGGCGCACGGGGCGATCTCAACCGCGGAGTGGCAGGGTGCCCGGCTGGCCGACGTCCTGACCGCCGCTGGCGTGCGCCACGACGACGGGCAGCACGTTGCGTTCGCGGCTCCGGACGTCGCCCAGGAGGCTCGGCCCGTCCAGCCTTACGGCAGCTCGATCCCGCTCAGCAAGGCGATGTCGCAGGAGGTCCTGCTCGCCTGGCAGATGAACTCCCAACCGCTCCCGCGCGCCCACGGTGGTCCGGTTCGGGTGGTGGTGCCCGGATACATCGGCGCTCGCAGCGTCAAGTGGGTCACCGCCATCACCGTGCAGCCCGGCCCGTCGGAAAACTACTTTCAGTCACTCGATTACCGCATCTTGCCTTCAGACGTCGACCCCGACACCGTCGCCGCGGGCGAGGGCATTTCACTGTCCTCGCTGGCGCTCAACTGCGACATCCTCGATCCCACCGATGGCGACCGGGTGCCGAGGGGTCGGCTGACCATCCGCGGCTACGGAATCGCCGGCGATGGCCACAGCGTTGAGCGAATCGACGTATCACTCGACGACGGACTCACCTGGCGGTTAGCCGACCTGCGCCCCGCGCCCAACGAATGGTCGTGGCGCTTCTGGTCGTTGACCGTCGACATCGCGCCAGGCCCCTTGCGCATCACCGCCCGTGCGTGGGACGACACCGCTGCATTGCAACCAGAATCGCCCGCGTCCCTGTGGAATCCGCGCGGATACGGCAACAACGCGTGGGCCCGCATCGCCGTGCGCGTGATGTGACGCGGATAAGGCCCTAAGCTAAGTTCCGTTGGATTTCTTAAGGCGCGCGATCTCGCCACCCCAAACCGATTGGGCACCCGCATCACCCGTGCGGTAGACCTGGATGGTCGACGAGATCCCCACGGCAAGAACGATCAACGCCACCACGACATGGGTGACCGTCCGGCGCCTCTCGGGTCGGCGTTCGATCAAGCGCAGCACGACGAGTCCGATCGCCACCGCAAGCAGAGCGGCGGCGAAGTACACCATTGTGCTGCCGCGCTCGGCGTGTTCGCGCAGAATCGGGCTGGGCTTGGTCCGCAGGTCGTAGAGCCATTCCCCGGCGTTGACGGTGATGGGCGTCAAAATCATTGTGCCAGCGGCCAGTACCAGCGTGAGCCACACGAGCTGGCCCCGCCGCGCGGCCGGCCACACGCCGCACACGATTTCCAGCAGCGCGGTCAGCGGCACGAGCACCACCACCACGTGCAGCCATAGGGCGTGAGCCGGCAGGCCGTTGATGACGTTCATACAAGTCCTGAGCCGATGGTGATGCGCATGTCCCGGCTCAGCCGCCAAGCCCCTTCTTGACCGCCGCATCTTGTTTCTGGCCTACGTCGGTGACGAAGTCCTCCGGCGGCAGCGAGTCGACCGGACCGTCGAACTCCAGCGTGACCAACGCCCTGCCCTCGGTGAACATCAAAATCAGTACGCCCTTGGAGTTGTCCGGCGATTTTCCAGACAGGGTCGTTCCGCCGGTGCCGACATTGAACGGACGAGTTATCGGATTGGTGACCGCATTGCCCTGGTTGCCCTTCGCGGCGTTGAGCGCGTTCGTAGCGGCGGCGGGGTCCGGGAAAACCTGAATGGTGTCCTTGATCGCGTGGCTGTTGTCTTGCGTGCTGAATATCGTCGCGGCACCCGGTTGACCATTCGGGTTGTTCGTGGGCGGGCTGCCGGTGAACTGGATCGGCGCGTTAATATCCGTCGCTTGGATCAACAGCCCGGTGTAGTCGGTGGGCTGTGCTGACGCCGAGGAAGGCGGGGCTGAGCTGCTCGTATTCGTCGCCGAGGTGGCCGATGCAGACTTGGACGTCGATGATGTCGACGACGACGGATGGCTGCCGCAGCCGGCCAGCGACACCGCCAGCGCCGTCGCCGCCGCCATTCCCGCTACCACCGTTCGAGAAATGCACATCGATCGCGCTCCTTCCAGGCTCCGCTTGGCACAGTACATTGCGTCGTGTCGTCGAAGCGCCTGGTGGGCACCGGCGGTTAGGTCGGGCTATTCCAGCTGGTCGCGCAGGCAGCGCAGGGTGTTGGCCAGGATGCGCGAGACCTGCATCTGCGACACACCGATACGCTCGGCGATCTGGCTCTGGGTCATCGACTCGAAGAATCGCATGCGCAGGACTTGACGTTCGCGCGGAGGGAGCGCCGCCACCAGGAGACGCACTGCTTCACGGTTGGTGATGTGCTCGATTTGTGGATCGATGCCACCGACCGCGTCAGCTACCAGCCGCGGCTTGCCCGAACCATCGGCGCCAAGCGGTGCGTCCAGGGATTCGAGCCGATAGGCATCACCGGCGACCAGGCATTCGATGATTTCCTCGCGGGGGACCCCCAGCACGTCGGATAGCTCGCCGGCCGTAGGTGCACGCCCCAGCTGCTGGGCTAGCTCTCCAGTGCTCCTGGTGATCTGGACGTGTAGCTCCCGCAACCGTCGCGGCACGCGCATGCCCCAGCTGTAGTCGCGAAAGTAACGCCGGACCTCGCCCATCATGGTGGGAACCGCGAACCCGATGAAGCTGGGTCCCTTGGACGGGTCGAACCGGTTGATGGCGTTCATCAGTCCGAGCCGCGCGACCTGGGTCAAGTCGTCGAGACCTTCGCCGCGGCGGGCGAAGTGGCTGGCCACATGGTCTGCCAGGGGCAGGCATCGGGCCACGATGCGTTCGCGTTGCCGGGCGTACTCGTGGGATTCGGCCGGCATCTGCCGCAGCTCTTCGAACATTGCGACGACATCGTCGTAGGAATCGTCAGACCGTGTGCCGGCTGGCCGGGTCGAACGAGGTTCAGTTGCCAGGTCCGTCATCGGCTGGACCGCCTTGTCCGGATACGAAGCGTGGAAACACAAGCGTACGAACAGTTTTGCATTGCTGGCACACTTCCTGTGAGTCGTGTGTAGCGAGACGTCGGATCCTGCGCACAGTCGCCTCCGCTGCACCCGTATCCGTGGGACAGGTCGATGACTCAGCGCGCGCGTTACTGAAGGGGGACTGCGACTGGGGGTGGTTTCGCCGAAGCCGCGCCCAACCCAGCAGCTGTGCCGCTGAGTGACCGCTTTGAGCTAAACGGCGACATGTCCAGAACGGACTTCACCCGCGACTATACGCCGGTCTGCAGGAACGCGCGATCGCCCGGCTTGACTCACGGAAACTGCCCGCGAAACACCCTCGGTGCCTCACGTAAGAATGCCCGCGAAACGGTGACCGTCGTGAGGCATGGAGAGTGGGTTATCGATGACGTCTCGGGCCGAGATCACCACCAGGTACGCCAAGGCGTATGTGAAGGCCGCGAAGAAGGACAAGGGAAAGGTCCTAGACCAGGTGGTGGAGGTGACTGGGTGGTCGCGTGACAATGCCCGGCGCAGGCTTACCGCGGCGGCGATGCGGCCGCCGGGATCGGGTCGCAGCAGCGCGAAGCGGCCACGCAAGCCGAGGGCGCCGAAGTATTCCTACGACGCGCTCAAGGTGCTGCAGCGGGTCTGGGCCGCCTCGGGTGGGCAGTGCGGGAAGTATCTGGCTGCTTCGATGCGGCTGCAGCTCGACGGCCTGCAACGCCACGATGAGCTGGCCTTTGGTCGTGACCGCTACAGTCCGGCCGTGCGTGAGGAGCTGCTGGAGATGAGCGCGGCGACGATTGACCGGTATCTGGCGCCGGCGAGGGCCAAGGACCAGATCAGTGGTGTATCGACGACGAAACCTTCACCACTGCTGCGGAATTCGGTCAAGGTCCGTAAGGCAGGCGATGAGGTAGAAGACGAACCCGGTTTCTTCGAGGGCGATACGGTCGCGCATTGCGGCCCAACACTGAAGGGCGAGTTCGCCCGCACCCTCAACCTCACCGATGTCCATATCGGCTGGGTATTTACCCGCACCGTGCGCAACAACGCTAACGCCCACATCCTGGGTGCACTGAAAGCAGGGGTGCACGAAATACCTTATGAGGTAACCGGTTTGGACTTCGACAACGGCACGGAGTTTTTGAACAAGGCTGTCATCAAGTGGGCGGCGGAGATGGAGATCTTCTTCACGCGATCGCGGCCGTACAAGAAGAACGATCAGGCCACCATCGAGTCCAAGAACAACCATCTGGTGCGCAAGTACGCGTTCTACTACCGCTACGACACCCCTGAAGAACGAGCCGTGCTCAACCGGCTCTGGCCACTGGTCAACGACCGGCTCAACTACCTGACCCCGACCATCAAACCCACCGGGTACACCAGTAGCGGTGACGGTCGGCGCCGACGCCTCTACGACACACCGCAGACCCCATTTGACCGGCTCCTGGCCGCCGGCGTCCTTTCACCAGCACAGCAGGCAGAACTGACCGCCTACCGCGACAGCCTCAACCCCGCCAAAATCGGCCGCGAGATCGCCGATCTGCAGAACCGGCTTCTCCTGCTGGCCAAGGAGAAGACCGAGCAGCTCTACCTGGCCAGCATCCCCACCGCCCTACCCGACATCCGCAAAGGTATCCGGACCAAGGCCAGCTGATCCGCCCGTTTCGCGGGCATTCTTACGTGAGGCATCGACTTATTTTCGCGGGCATATTGACTTGAGGCATCACGGCGCCCACCGAGCGTGCCGAGAGGCGACGCTTAGTTGTTCGTTAAGTTCGCTGGTCAGCGGCCTGCGAAACCGTTGCGGCAGGCCAGTCTCCTATGCAGGTGGGCATGACGACCCTGCGGGCCTTAAGCGTTTCACGGTTCTGGTTTCGGTCCCGGCTGGGTATCGTTCGCCTAATGCGTCTCACCCGCCAAGCCGAGCGCTTCCGCATCCCCAACCAGAACGCTTCGCGGACAACGTATTCCGGGTATTCCGGAATTCCCGATGAGTAGTTCAACCCTACTCGACGGCGTCGGTGCGGTGGTAACCGGCGGCAGCCGCGGTATCGGGCGCGCGGTCGCCGAACTGTTGTGCGATCTCGGCGCCGGCGTGGTCGTCAACGGGCGTGACTCTGACGCCGTGGAGGAAACCGTCGCGGCAATCACGGCGTCGGGAGGGCGAGCCGTCCCGGGAATCGGAGCTGCAAACGACGAGCGCATTGCCAGCGCGCTCATCGACAAATGCGTGGGCGCGTTCGAGCGGCTAGACATCCTGATCAACTGCGCCGGGGTCGCGGAGCCTGCCGGCTCCTCGATACTGACGATCTCCTCTGAGGAATTCGACCGGCTCATAGATGCGCACCTGGGCACGACGTTCCATACCTGCCGGGTCGCAACCCGTGTCATGGCCTCACAAGGGCGCGGCGCGATCATCAATACCGGCTCGGTGGCTTTTCTAGGTGACTACGGCGGCACCGGCTACCCGGCAGGCAAGGGAGCGGTCAACGGGCTGACGATGGCCATAGCGGCGGAACTGAGATCCCACGGCGTGCGGGCTAACGTGGTGTGTCCGGGCGCGCGGACACGCCTGTCGACGGGCGTCGAGTACCAAAAGCACATCGAGGACCTGCACCGCCGCGGGTTGCTCGACGAAATGACGATGCGAGCGTCCCTGGATAGCGCCCCAGCCGAGTTTGTCGCCCCGCCGTACGCCTATCTCGCGAGCGACTTGGCGCGTGATGTGTCGGGTCAGATCTTCGTTGCCGCAGGAGGATTCGTCGGCACGTTCGATCGGCCGGCGCCGCGGCTGTTGGGATATCGCGATTACCATGGCGCCGCGCCGTGGTCTGTCGATGACCTGCACAAGATGGTCGGCGCCGCAGCCGCCGGATGACCGACAACCGCATCGCTGCACCTTGAACCGATCGCCGCGCGCTTACGTATCCAAGAGAGTGACGAGCCGCAACGAGGCGTCCGGGCGCCCGCTTCGGATACTTGTGATCGGCGCCGGTGTGGGCGGCATCTCGGTTGCCCGGGGATTGCTGCGAGACGGTCATGAGGTGACCGTCTTCGATCAGCGCGGCGATACGCGCGCGGGTGGGGGCGCCGTGACCATCTGGTCCAACGGCGAGACGGTTCTGCGCCAGCTTGGCGTCAACATGGAAGGGGCCGGTCAGCTGCTCTCCAGCGTGCGGGTGATGACGTCTCGAGGGCATCGGCTCGCGACCCTGGACCTGACGGCGATGGTGAACCGGCTCGGTGCGCCTATTCGGATGGTCCCGCGTCAGACTTTGCTGGAAAGGCTGCAGCAAGGCTTTCCGATCGATCGCATCCGATGCAACCGCCGCGCGACGAGGGTGGTCACCACGCCCGACGGCGTGCTCGTCGAGTTCCACGACGGCAGCGTCGCCCGAGGCGATCTGGTGATCGGTGCGGATGGTCTGCACTCGATCGTTCGGGATGCTCTTGGCGCGCCGGCCGCGGAGCCGACCGGCTGGTGCAGTTGGCAGGGACTCATCAACCTCCCGGAGCTGGCAGACACCCGGGTCGCGATGATCGTCATCGGCGAGCACGGCAACAGCGGTGTGTGGCCTGCGGGAGGGTCCCTTGAAGGGTCCCTTGTGCAGTGGTGGTTCGATTTGCCGTGGTCCTACGACTTCGTCAGGCCCGACCGTCCGCTTGACGTAATCCGGTCCAATTTCGCCGGCTGGTCGGGCGCGGTCGACCTGGTCCTCGCGAATCTGACCGACGCAGATCTGGAGGGTTCGCCGTATCCGCATTTTCGGCATCCGATTGCCCGCGCGCCGGCCCGTCGCGGTCTGACTTTGCTCGGCGATGCCGCTCACACCATGCCGCCGACCCTCGCACAAGGAACCAACCAGGCGCTGCTCGACACGATGGTGCTGTGCAAGGCGCTGTCGAATCTTCGCTACGACGTCAACGGCGGCACCGTCGACGTTTCGAGGGCCCTGCGCCGGTACGAGCAGACCAGGCGACGCCGGGTGAGGGCCGTTTCGCGGGTGGCATCACTGCAGGTGGCCCACGGTGAATCCGTGCTGAGACCGGCGGCCTTGATTTCCGACCGGCTACACACCTCGGGCCTGACCACGTTCCTGCGATGGACCAGCCACCGCAGGATGTCGGCGGAGATCGATCGTTCCCTCGGTTCGCCAACTCCCATCGCGACGAGCCGGCTATGAACGGGTCCACAACCGCGGTTCTGCCAGCGGAGCACACTGCCGACGGTCCCATGCGGGTGCGCGGTGCTTTGGACGCACCCTCGCGCTGGCTATGGCTCGTCAAGTGGTGCGTGCTGGCCGTTCCGCACTATCCCATCCTGATACTTCTCTATCTGGTGTATCCGCTGCTGACGATCGTTGCCGGTGTCGCGGTCTTGTTCACCGGGCACTATCCGCGCCCCATCTTCGAATTCAACGTCGGGGTGCTGCGCTGGTCGTGGCGCGTGATGAACTACCGCTTCCCGATGAACAGCACCGACAGATATCCACCTTTCACGCTGGCGTCTCGGCCCGACTATCCCGGAGATCTGGAGGTCGATTATCCGGAGCGGCTCACCAGGTGGGCCGTGTTGGTGAAGTGGTGGCTGTTGGGTCTTCCGCAGATAATCCTGTGCTGGGCCATGGAACCCCTGCTTCAGGTGCTCTGCGTCATTTCCGCGGCATGGCTGTTGTGCACCGGGACTATCCACCGGGGCATGTTCGACTTCCTCATGGGCATCGTCAGATGGCGCTATCGGGTGGCGGTGTATGTTTCATTGATGCGTGACGAATATCCAACCTTCCGACTGGATCTGGGTGGCTGATAACGCGCGGTAACCCGTTGTTCCCCTGCGTCTATCGCCTCGGCATGCCCTTATTCGACCGGGCGTTCTACTACCGGTATCGACGGGCGGCGATTGGGCACGCGACCGGCCGCCTGCTGATGCTGGGTCTCGGCCCGGGGACCGATCTGAAGTTCGTGCCGCTCGAGGTGACTTCGATCGCCGCGGTGGAGCCGGTGGCTGCGTTTCGGCGGATGGCCTCTCGTCTTGCTCGCCGCCGCGGCATCGCGGTCGACATCGTTGAGGGGATCGGCGAGTCGATTCCGTTCCCGGACAACAGTTTCGACTCGGTGCACGTCGGACTGGTGCTCTGTTCGGTGGACGACGTGCCCGCCACCCTGAAGGAGATCCGGCGCGTGCTCGCGCCCGGGGGCAGGCTGGTCGTCCTCGAGCATGTCCGCGGGGAGGGCGCGATGGGCCGGTTCCAGGACCTGATCGCCAAGCCGTGGTCTCGGTTGGCCGGGGGGTGTGAGCCGAACCGCCGAACCGTCGACGCCATTGCCGAAGCCGGGTTCGATACGTCGCGGCTACGCAGCATCCGACGGACCCTGGTACCGCCCCCGTGCACGCCTCATCTGCACGGGTTCGCCACGGTCGTCGAGGATCCCCGGGCGGGCGAGATCCCAGCTAGATCGCATTGAACTTTTGGCGTGCAGATCTCGTGTAGTCGTGCACGAGGCATGTCGTCGGCGATGGCGCAGCCGGCGTGATCGCGACGGGCCGTTAAAGAAGGTTTCGAAGAAGGGACTGTGGCGATGAATTTCTCGGTGTTGCCGCCGGAGCTCAATTCGGCGCGGATGTTCTCCGGTGCGGGTTCGGCCCCGATGTTGAATGCGGCCACGGCTGGGGATCGGTTGGCGGCCGAGTTGGGGTCTGCGGCGTCGTCGTTTTCGTCGGTCACATCGGGATTGGTGGATCAGGCGTGGCAGGGTGCGGCGGCCGCGGCGATGGCGGCCGCGGCGGCTCCGTACGCGGGGTGGTTGAGGGCGGCGGCGACCCACGCGACGGGGGCGGCCGGCCAGGCACGAGCGGTGGCCAGCGCGTTTGAGGGAGCCCGGGCGGCGACGGTGCATCCCCTGCTGGTGGCGGCCAACCGGAATGGGTTTATGCAGTTAGTGATGTCGAACCTGTTCGGGCAGAACGCGCCTGCGATCGCGGCCGCTGAGTCGGAGTATGAGCAGATGTGGGCCCGGGATGTGGCCGCGATGGCGGGCTATCACGCCGGTGCCTCGGCTGCGGCCGCGCAGCTGGGGCAGCTCTCGCCGGTGCATGATGTGGCCACCCGGCTGGCCGCAGCGCTGGGTCTCGCCCCTGTCACCAACCCCGTCGCCGGCGATCCGGACTTCATGAGTCAAACCACCAATTTCGGCGGCTTGTTCTCGGCGACGTCGCTTGCCGATCCTGACGACAATAACTTTGTTGCGACCGGTATTTCGAGCCCCCAATTCACGGACACGCTGACTTCTGGGTTCGAGCCCACATTGGGCCTGGGGGTGCCCGGGCACGCGGTGAACACTATCCAAAGTCCCGTCCTGCCGTTCTTGAATAGTTCGGTCGTGCTTCCTTTCACGGATCCCATCGCCCCGCTTTTTGTTGCGCTTCTTCCACTCGGCTTCTGACGGCACCTCGGTGGGCACGCGGGTGCTCTAGTCCACGCTCACAGCTTCGATGATGTTCAGTCGGGCCGCTCGCCGCGCGGGCAGGACCGAGCCGAGCAGGCTGATCGCCAGCGCGCCGACCGTGAAGACAAGCGCCATCGCGCTCGGGCTGAAGGCAACTCGGAAATTCATCATGTCCCCGCTGACCAGACTGAACAGCCACTGGTCCGCGAACCCGAACGCAAGTCCCAGCAGACCGCCCACGACACCAATGCCCGTCGCCTCGGCCAGCACCATCCGCAACGTGAACCGGCGGCTGGATCCCATCGCCCGTAGCACACCTATTTCGCGGCGTCGTTCGAGCACGGAGAGCGTCAACGTGTTGAGCAGTGCGACCGCGGCCACCAACACGACGATGATCCATACGGCATTCGCGATGAACATGCTCTGATGCATCGGCGCCTCGAGGCCGGCCAGCTTGCCGCGGCCGTCATACACGTAGATCGGCGCCGGCACCACCCGACGGACGTCGGCCAACAGGCGGCGGGCCTCTGTGCCTGGGGCCGCCGAGATCTCGAGCGTCGTCGTCACCGGACGGTCGAACCACGATCGCATCTGGTCGAGGCCCATCCCGACGGTGCCGATGACGGTCGAGAAGTACGGCACCAGGGCCAGCACGGTTGTCTGCTGCACGCCGTGCGGTGTTTGCATCCGCAATTGGTCGCCGACCCGAACGTGCAGAGTCTTGCCCAGGTTCTGCGAGAGCACCACGCCGCGACCGGCGAGAACCTGGTCGCGAACCGGTGTGTCGACCGCGCGGTACAGGGGGTCGGCGGTTCCGGGGGAAAATCCGTCCAGCATGACGCGCGTGCCGCCGACCTCGGCGAACCCGAAGGCGCCCTCGACGACACTCTGAACACCCGGCACTGCGGCGACCTTGTCGGAAAGGCCTTGCGGCAGAGCATCAGTGGGATACCTGTCCGGGGGATTTTCGCTCACCCACACCGGGACGTCGGCGACCGAGGAGAAGATGCCCCTCGCCGACGAGATCATGTCGGTATTCGTGCCGGTAGTCGCGACGGTGGTGACCACCGCGATGAGCACCGTCATGACCGTCGCCCATACCCGTCGCGGCGCCCGCTCGACGGTCGCCGCCGCGAGCGCCCCGAAGGAGCCGAATATTCGGGCCGTCGCGGCGGTGGCTTTCACGATGGGGGCGGTGAGCGCGAAGCCAAGGGCTATCTCGGCAGCGAACACCGCCGACATCGCGACGAAGGCGACGACGCCCCGTTCTTTGAGAACCACCGCGATCGACACCGAGAAGACCGCGGTGGCCGCAACTCCGCTCACGATGCGCAGCCATCGAGGCACGCGATCCGCGGCTGAAACCCCCACGGGGGCAAGCGCTTCGATCGGCGCGACCTTGTACACCTGCCGTGCCGCCATCGCCGACGCGACGACACTGGTGAGTGCCGTCGCCGCGACGGCGGCCGGTATCGCGTAGCCCGGCAGCCAGTACTCGACGCGAGCTTCCAGGCCCTGGGTCATTGCGGGAGGCAATCGGCCAATTGCGATGCGGCCCATCAGTATTCCGAGGGCCGAGCCGATGGCTCCACCGATCAACCCGAGTATCGCCGCCTCGGCGAGCATGTCACGAATTATCGTGGCGCGGCGGCCGCCGATCGCGCGCAGCAGCGAGATGACCGGCCGGCGCTGGGTGATCGCCATGGTCATCGTGGTGTAGATCAGGAAGGCGCCCACCACCAAGGCGACCATTGCGCCCATCAGCGCCATGTAGTTCATCAACTTGACGCCGTCGCCCGCCCGAGTGGCCCGCATGCTGGGGTCGGCGACGATGGCCCGGCCGTTCACCGCGGCGGTGACCGCGGCCCGAACTTTGGCGAGGTCAGCGCCGGGCTTGGTGGTGATCAGTATCGAGTCGAGCTGGCCCGGACGGCCGGTAACGCTCTGCGCCAAGGAAAGTGGGGCAAGGACATAGTGTCCGCCGTTGAGATCGGCAACCCGTTTGCCCGTGAGTACCTCGCCGACGACGACGGAACCCGTCCCGAGTTGGAACGTCTCGCCCTTGGCATGACCGACGGCCGGCCCGACCCGGACCGCATTGGCTTGGCCGGATTGCTGGCCGGCCGGTCCATCTTTCAAGGCGTCTTTGAGGGCGCCTCCCAAGGCGGCGAGACGCTCGTCGGCGCCGAACAGCAGAACCGGCGCCGACGAGGTGGACGTCGAAGTCCTGATCATCGGCGCCGCGGTCGCGACCCCGGGAATAGCCGCCACGTCGGCGGTTATCGTGTCGGGAAATCCCGCATCGGTGATGCCCGATACCTCCAGCGAGGCGATGCCCGCGATGCCGTCGGCGAGCCGATTGACCGATCCGGTGATGGACCCGAAGATGCCGAATACCGCGACCAGGTACATCGCCGACACCGCCATGACGGCAATCGATGCGATCGTGCGGCGGCGGTGCACGGCAAGTTCACGCAGGCTGAACAAACGAAGCCGGCTCGCTGCGGCACCTATCGCGGAGGCCGGTCTCACACCAGGACGCCCAACAGTTCGTCGGAACCGATCCGACCGTCCTGCAGCGTGATCACCCGGTCGGTCGCTTCGGCGGCGTCCCTGTTGTGGGTCACCATCACCACCAGTCGACCGCGGCCGGCTTCGTGCGCCACCTCGCCAAGCAGCCCCAAGATGGAAGCTCCCGTCGCCGAATCGAGGTTTCCGGTGGGTTCGTCGGCAAGGATCAGGGGCGGGTCCATCATCAGCGCGCGCGCCACGGCGACCCGTTGCATCTGCCCGCCCGAGAGTTCAGCGGGCCGGTGCTCGGTCCGGTTGCCGAGACCGACGCGGTCGAGCAGCCGGATCGCATCCGGTTTGGCCTTCCCCAGCCGGACACCGTCGAGCAGCTTGGGCACCGCGACGTTCTCCCACGCCGACAACGTCGGCAAGAGGTTGAAGAACTGAAAGATGAAGCCCACCCAGCGATGGCGAAATTGCGACTGCTCTTCGTCGGTGAGGCGGCCGATCTCGTCCCCGTCGAATTCGATCGACCCGGAATCGGGGGAGTCCAGCGCGCCCAGCAAATGCAGCAAGGTGCTCTTGCCCGCGCCCGACGGCCCGACAACCGACATGAACAGTCCGCCCTTGAGGCGCAGGCTGATCCCGTCGAGCGCCCGCACGGACTGGCCGCCGACTCGGTATTCGCGGACCACGTCACGGAGTTCGACGGTCAGCAATTTGTGCCTCGGAGCGTTGCAGGTGTCGGCTCGTCTGAACATGATCCTCCCCATGCCGTGACGGCGCTGGTACCGGTTAACACGAGACCGGACCGCGATCGGTTCATCCGGTGGCGACGACGACGACTCCGAGGTCGCGCCGACAGGTGTCGACCATGGCTTGGAGGATGTTTTCTTTCCCGCCCGTTTGGGCAACCAGAGGGGCACTAACCTAACCGGGCGCAGGGGGCGCATCCGGAAGTTGATGGTGCCTTGGCTCAACTACATCACCAGCACCGTCATCAACAATTAACTCGAAACGGCTTCTCAGGTAGTAGATCTCCACTTTTCCGCTACCTAAACTCTTTGGGGGCGGGGGTTATAGGAGTGTTATAGGAGTCACCAGTCGATCGGGGGGCTATGGAACGACTAACTGGACTTGACGCATTCTTTCTCTATATGGAGACGCCCACACAGCCACTGAATGTGTGCTGCGTTTTGGAGCTGGATACTTCGACGATGCCGGGCGGCTATACGTACGGCCGCTTTCGCGCCGCGTTGGCCAAGCAGGTGAAGGCATTGCCGGAATTCCGAATGAAGCTCGCGGACACCCAGCTGAACCTGGATCACCCGGTGTGGGTGGACGACGAGAACTTTCAGCTGCGGCGTCACGTGCAACGTTTCGGTGTGCCGGCGCCCGGAGGTCGCCGTGAGCTGGCCGAGATATGTGGGTATATCGCGGGGCTGCCGCTGGGCCGCGACCGGCCGCTGTGGGAGATGTGGGTGCTTGAGGGCGACGCACGCAGTGACGCGGTGGCGGTGATGCTCAAGGTCCACCACGCCGTCGTCGACGGGGTCGCCGGCGCGAACCTGCTGGCCCAGCTATGCAGCGTGGATGCCGACGCGCCAGCACCGCTGCCCGTCCGTGGCGCGGGTGGGGGTAATCCGCTGCAGATCGCCGCGAGCGGACTGATGGGGTTTGCATTGCGCCCGTTACGGCTGGCGACGGTGGTGCCCGCGACGATCCTGACGCTGGCTCAAACGGTGCGCCGCGCGCGGGAGGGCCGGACCATGGCCGCGCCGTTTTCGGCCCCACCCACCCCGTTCAATGGCACCGTCAGCCGCTACCGCAACATCGCCTTCACCCAGCTCGATATGCGCGACGTCAAGAGGGTCAAGGACCGGTTCGCTGTGACCGTCAACGACGTCGTGGTGGCCTTGTGTGCCGGGGTATTACGGCGCTTCTTGCTCGAGCGCGGCGAATTGCCCGACAACCCGCTGGTCGCGACCGTGCCGGTGTCGGTGCATGACAGGTCTGACCGACCCGGGCGCAACCACACCACATGGATGTTCTGCCGGGTGGAAAGCCAGATCAGCGACCCCGCCGAACGTATCCGCAAGATTGCGGCCGGAAACACCGCGGCAAAAGACCACACCGCCGCGATGGGACCCACGCTGCTGCACGACTGGACCCAGTTCGGCGGCCCAACGATGTTCGGCGCCGCCATGCGGATCCTGCCGCGCATTCCACATAGCCCCGTCTACAACCTGATCCTCTCGAACGTGCCCGGCCCGCGGGACCAGTTGTACTTCCTGGGTTGCAAAGTCGACACGATGTATCCACTCGGGCCGATCATCGGCGGCGCGGGCCTCAACATCACCGTCATGTCGCTCAACGGAGAACTGGGTGTCGGCATCATCGCCTGTCCGGACCTGCTCCCGGAACTGTGGGACATCGCTGACGCGTTCCCCGACGCTCTCAAAGAGCTCCTGGAATGTGCCGATCACCAGCCCATAGGCAGCTATCGACCTAAGCCGTGAGGCAGCCGAAAGCCTCCGGTATTTCCTCGAAAGTCGTTGTGCTCGTATCGATCGACAGGTCGCCCCTGGCCATGAGATCGATCACGGCCCGGAAGTCGACGGGCCGGCCGCCACGGGCGCCGCACAGCGTGATGGCTTTGACCACCAACTCGGCAGTGGAGATGGTGGCCTCGTTGCGGCCGAGGCCCACTTGGATGACGCGCCCGCCTGGGCGCACGGCGGTGATCGCGTTGGCGGTCGTGCTGCCAAACCCGGCGAAATCCACGATCATGTCCAGATCGAACCCAGCCAGATCCCTTGCGTCCTCAAGGGTCTCGAGCACGCCGCGCTGCTTGGCCAGGACCAGGTCTCACGCTTGGGATCGGCCGCATACACCTGTGCCCCAGCAAGCACCGCGATCCGCGCACCGGTGAGTCCGAGCCCGCCGAGCCCGATGATGCCGATGCGCTCGCCTGCGCGCAGCTTTCCGGCACCCATCACGGCGCCGTAGGCAGTCTGGCCCGCATCGGTGGCCGTGGCGGCCTGCACAAAGTCCACCGCATCGGGCAACTTCATCAGGCCGGTGACCTCGCCGAGGAACTTGTCGGCGAACCCGACATCGATCGACCATCCGGGCCGACTTCGGCCACCACACCGGCAACTTCGTGGCCGAGCACGAGCGGTAGCTTGGCCAGCATCGGCGTCAGGGTTCCGTCGATGAAGCCGACATCGCTGTGGCAGATCCCGGCGGCGCGCACGTCGAGGACCGCTTGTCCCGGGCCGGGGCGCGGGTCCTCGCGGTCGATGCGCCGCAGCGGCTCGTTGGCACCGGTCAGCTGCCAGGCCTTCACCGCAAACAGCTCCTTGGTCGGCCACTCGACGTGTGCAACGGTGACCGGGCCGGTGAGGTCTCTACCCGCAGCGACCCAGCCTAGCTTTGAACGAGCAAACGCGAGCACCATCATGCCGACAAATCGGCGGAATTGACGCCGGCTTTCCGCGGGTTGGCCCGATGGCCCGGCTACGCTGTCGGAGACCGCAGGAGGGTGTTTTGACAATGCAACCGAACCCGCTCGACCCAGTTGCCAGCGAACGGCTGTCGCACGCCGGCCAGGTGTTCACGTCCGACCTGTCGATCAATGAATTCGCCTTGCTGCACGGGGCGGGATTCGAACCGATCGAACTCGTGATGGGCGTTTCGGTCTATCACGTGGGCTACCAATTCACCGGCATCCGCCAGCAATCCGAGCTGCCGGTGCTTACCGACGCGACGTATCGCGCGCGCTGGAATGCGATGTCACGGATGCAGGCCGAAGCCGATTCACTGGGCGCGGACGGAGTGGTCGGCGTCCGCCTCGAATGGCGTCATCAGGGCGAGGGCGAACACCTCGAGTTCATTGCCGTCGGCACCGCTGTGCGATACACCGCGAAGCCGGGAGCATATCGGCGTCCCAACGGGCAGGCGTTCACCAGCCACCTGTCGGGCCAGGACATGACGACCCTACTGCGATCCGGTTACACCCCGGTCGCATTCGTGATGGGCAACTGCGTGTTCCACGTGGCCGTGCAAGGTTTCCTGAAAACGCTTGGCCAGGTGGGGCGTAACGCCGAAATGCCGCAATGGACGCAGGGCAGCTACCAAGCTCGGGAGCTCGCGATGTCCCGCATGCAGAGCGAAGCCGAGCGAGACGGCGGAAACGGCGTCGTGGGCGTGCATTTCGCGATCTCGAACTATGCGTGGGGACATCACACGGTGGAGTTCTACGTGGCGGGGACGGCCGTGCGACGCAGTGGCGAGGCGCAGACCCTGACGCCGTCGTTCGTCCTGCCGATGGGCGATTGATGACGGGCTTGGATCACGAACGGGTCAGCCGCGCCGTCGGGTCGGCGCTGTCCGGTCCAGGCGGAGTCGGGATGGTGGTCAAGGTGTTTTCCGGTGTCCCCGGAGTGATCGTCGTCCCGGCACGGCGCGGCCTTCTCCGGTCGCAGCCCGAGCGAATCCACATCGGCGACTGGCGGTACGAAGTCGCGGCCGACGGGCGCCTCAGGGCCGCCCACGTGGTGAATGGCATCGTCCTCGCCGAGGAAGTCCTCGCCGCCGGCGCCGTGGGCCCGCATATCGCCCGCGCGCTCGCGCAGGTGGTGAGCAGTTACGGTCCGACGATCCTGCCCAACATCGATGCGGCCCTTGAAGTTCTCGAGACGGGGGCCGGGCCCCGCTTCTGACGAAACACTCAGTGATGCAAGGCGTTTCGGCTCAGTCGTCGGTTTGCCGCTGGTCGAGCACCACCCACCGGCGGAACCGCCACGTGCCGTCCTGCTTGACCGCGGTGAACTCGTAACAGCCGGTCAGGTCGGGAACGGGCGGGCCGCCGTCTTTGATGGCGAAAACCTGGACATAACAGCGTCCGGTCGCTTGGCTCGCGCCTTGGCTGGAAAACCAGAACGAATTCAGGGCGTGGCGCCGTTGGTTGTTTTAACGCCTTGAACGCCGCTTTCCTGGTCGCCAGCAGACCCATGACCGTGTCGATGTCGGCGGACAACGGTTGGCCCTCGTGCAGCAAGACGAGCTCCGGTGACTCGGTGAACAACGTACGAAACTCGTCCAGCCGGTTTTCGTCGTACGTGTAGGCGTATGCCCCGAACAAGTTGATGATCGCCAATCGATCCGTGACATCGAAGGCGACGCTGCCGACGTCCCCGATCGGCGCGGGCTGTCCGACCATCGCCACACGACCTCCTCCGTGCGGAAGGACGCCGGCCGCGCCCCGGTGAGGCGATCCTACAGGCGGCTCGCCGCGAAATCGGCCGCCTGATCTACCATTCCCGCCTCGACGTACTGCCTGTGCGCGGCGGGGTATCCCGACCCGGAACAGACCGGGTCGTTGGGAACGCACAGTTCGATCGTCTTGGGTGTGTAGAGCGGGCCGACCGTTATCGCGGGCTCGTTGATGACGCTCATGAATTGGCTCGACGGCTTCCCGAACAGAGCGACAGCGGCCACGTGGTTGGCGACATCGGGCGGCATCGGCAGGAGCGCCTGGACGAGGTGTGCCCCGTCCGGTACCTGGCTCGCTGTGACGAAACCGATCACGGCGGCGCCCTGCGAGTAGCCACCGAGCACCATCTTTGTCTTGGGGCAGTTTGCGGCCATGGATTCGACGTGGTGGCCGGCGTCGGTGATGCCGTCGACGGCCGTGGGGAAATCGGTGGTCGCCGGGTAGTTGACCGGGTAGACGCCCAGCGATTTTGCGCCGACGCGTGAACGCAGGGTGTCGACGAATTGCTGGCCGACGCCGCCGACGCCCGGAGGTTCGGAGGTTCCCCGGGCGAACACCACCTCGACATCGGGGCACGGCTGGGCGGACGCGGAGGGGACAAATGCGATTGGCAACGCCCAAAGTGGCGCCATCGCAGCACAAATGAGGCTGGATAGGGGAGGTAGCTGCACGCCTCGAATTTTGTCACAGCGCTATAACGGCTGCGCGACAACAATTGGGAGGCGACTAACCTTCGGCTGGACCCCGTCGATCACCACGGTCCGGCGATATCCCAGTTCAGGGCCACAAAGCCAGGGTGCGTCGTCGGAGTGGGCGAATTTTGTGCCGGCCACGCGATGTGACCAAGTCGATCGCCCTACTCCCCGCCGGGGTGGCGCCCGTGCAGGAGCGAACCGGCGGCGCGCGCCACGCCACGGAATGCGTACGCCGCGGTCACCACCGACAGCACGATCAGCAGGATGAACATCGGCAGCCAATTGCTGCGCCTGTGGCTGACGTCCCACCAGATGATGGTGAACAGCACGACGCAGAGCAAGAGCACAATGTCCCGCCAATTTCCCCGGTAGGACGACGCCGCTTTCCGCAGCGCGCGATTCTGGTCGGCGGCTTCGATCAGGTCGTCGATGCGGCTATCGATGCTGCGTTGCAACTCGGCCCGCCTAACGGTGGCCTCCGGCGGGAGCCGATCGAGCAAGTCCATGTCCTGTCTGATCAGGTCTCGATAGTTCGGACCCCTGAACTGCCCGGCCGCGATCGCCAGCATCAGGCCACCAAAAACGGGCGCGCTGTTCAGCGCGATTTGCCCCACACCCGCCACGTCCGCCCCTCCGATCGTCACCATCGTTGGTCCGTTGAGGATGACGGAACTCGGGTGAGGGATCAACCGGTTCTCCAGCGTCGCCGGATCAGCCTCCAGCGGTTCGGTGCGAAACGCCAGGCCGAAAGCCGCCCGGCGAACTGAATTCTGTTGAGCGGCAGATGTTTTAAGCGACGGATGCGCTCAGAATCAGGGTGACCGCGTCTTCGAGCTGTCCCGCAATCTCGTCGTAGCTGATGAACCGGGCGGTCATCAGCGCACCGGAGAACAAAATCTGCAGGGTGGACTTCACCGCACGCGGCCATCCCGGGCCCAGCGCAGCCCCGATTCGCCGGGACACCTCCTCGCCGATCTGTTCCCGCAGAGGTTTGACCGCCGGATCGTCGGCCATCAACGCGGCGCCTCACGCTGTCGTGAGCTCCGGCTCATCGGCGACCACCACAGCCATGTCCCGCAACGTCGCGCTGACCCGGGCCTTGGTGGTGTGGTTGACGTCGGTGTGTAGCGGCAGGTCGCGGAGAAAACGGAGATACACCGCCGCCACCAGCGCGCTCTTAGACGGAAAGTAGGTGTACGCGCTGGCCGGGGATACTCCGGCGCGGGTCGCGACCGCCCGCATCGTCATGTCGGCGTACGACGATTCGCGCAGTTCATCCAATCCTGCGTCGAGAACTTTGCGGATTGTTTGCCCCGGCCGGCGATCCGACCGGCGGGCGGCACTGCCGGGAGGAGCAACCTCTCTAGACACTCGTCCAGTGTAGGAAATGAATGCGTGGTGGACAGTGTCACGTAAAGCCGTGGAGTGATCAACTAATTGTCTTGAGCGGGAGATCTTTTCGAGGGTTCCCGCTTTTGCCCGCATAAAAGGGCACCGGAGAGCCCGGTCCATTGCCGCGTCGGCACTCTTGCAGGCACAGGCATCGCGGCAATAGCCGTGGGATGGCCTTGCGCGCGTTCTATTTCACCAGCTGATACCCAGCTGCTGGCAGGAAGTCAACGGGCCGCCGTAGGCCACGATGCTGTCGGTCCACGCGGCCTCGTCATATTGGGTGCCCGGACCTGGACGCACGCTCGCGACAAACAACTGCATGTCATCGATGTAACGCTGCAAGGCGCGAGTCGTGAAGCGTGGCGGGTTGCTGTGCGCGTCCAGAACCTGTTGAGTGCGGCGCGCCCAATCCTGGGTATCGGAAACGAATTTCGGCAAAGCCGCGTCCCGCTGCGGCGTACCCGGCTGGCCGCTGGCCAGGAACGCGTTGCTGCGGTCGTCATTCTCCTTCATCAACGGCCCGATAGCCTGACACAGCGCTTTGTCCGCGGTCGTTGCGGACTGCGGGCTCGACGACGGGCTAACCGGCGCCGACGGGCGGGAGAGCAGCGACACCAGGGCAATCACTAGCGCCGTCATCGCCACCAAGGTCGCCAGCGCTAATCCGACCCCCATCCGGGAAGGGCGAAGTATTCGGGCTCGGAAAGCAGAGCCCGCCGGTCGTTGGCGCGAAAACGGATCGGTGGCGAAGGTAGGCGGGTGGCCACGATCGGTGGCGCGGATGGGACCGGATTCCTCACGGTAATCGTTCATCTGCTACTCCTCAGGGCTGGCCCGAAAGCGGAATCCACGTCCCAAACAGCCAGAACCCCCACTCCTGGTAGTACGGATCAAATACCGGTAGTACCGAGAAGCCCCAATAGTCGAAGGGGGAGGGCGACCAGTCTGGCGGAGGAGCCCAAGGCGCTCCGTAACCGGCGAGAGGATCGAATCCGCGCGGTCCCCAGTCCCGACCTGGGCCGTTCCAACCGGCCCACCAGCCCGGTGGTGGTGGCGGCGGGGGCCCCCAGCCCCATGGCGCAGGTCCCAAGCCCCAAGGCGGCGGGCCCCCGTGCCACGGCGGCGGGAATAGATGCAAACCGGGGCTGCGGAAGGGCGCGTCCCAGCGCACATCTCCTGGCGGTGCGCCCGGGCCGCGGAAGTCGCTACGGAACCGCCAGGCCGGCCCACCGGGACCTCGGAAAGCCCAGTTCAACTGCGCGTCAGGCCCAGCCGCTATTCGCAAGTTGACGCCAAGATCTCCACGGGCGCCACCCCACGGCGCGAAGGGGGGCGCGCCGGGGCCACGGAAGCCGGCCCGGAAATCCCCAGCTGGTGCGCCGGGCCCATGGAAGCCTCCATGGAAACTGGCATCGGGCCCACCCGGTCCGCGGAAGTCCCCGCGGAAGTCGGATGCGGGAGCTCCCGGGCCCCGGAAGTCCCCGTGGAAGCCGCCATCGATTCCACTAGGCCCGCCATCGAGTCGACCCGGCGCACGATCGGGTCCACCTGGTCCGTGGAAGTCACCGCGCAACGCAGTGGCGGGCGGTCCGGGGGAGTGCGATCCCGGTGAAAGCCCAGTCGGGCCGCCGGGCGGAGCCGGTTCTGGGCCGGGTCCACCGCCGCCGAGGTGACCGGGTGCTGGGCCGGCTCCGCCGCCGGGCTGACCGGGTGCTGGGGCGGGTCCGGCTCCGCCGCCGTGCGAGCCGGGTGCGGGTCCTGGTCCACCGCCGCCGAGCAAACCGGGTGCTGGGGCGGGTCCGGCTCCGCCGCCGTGCGAGCCGGGTGCGGGTCCTGGTCCACCGCCGCCGTGCAAACCGGGTGCGGGTCCGGCTCCGCTGAGCGGGCCGGGTGCGGGTCCGCCGCCACCGTGCGGACCGGGTGCGGGTCCGGCTCCACCGCCGCCGTGTGGGCCGGGTGCGGGTCCGGCTCCGCCGCCGCCGTGGGGCCCGGGTCCTGGCCCAGGTCCAGGACCCGGACCTGGGCCGCCCGGCGCAGCGCTAGTGGTCCCGCCGGTTAGTTCGTCGGTGTATCGGTGACCGTCTCGGTCTAGGCGGTGGGGTCGCCGAGGTAGAGTCCGCAGGCGCAGTCGAGGGCCTGCTCTGGACTGCCGGCGAAGGCTCCGTTGGGCAGGATGCTGTCTTCGTAGTCGTCGTGGCTGGCTCGGTAGATCGCGAATCCCCATCGGCTCGCCGAGCCGCCGTAGCGCAGTCGGCATAGTTTCAGTACCTCGCCGTCGCCGAGGTCGCCGTCGACGTAGGCGAATCCGGCGCGGAAACGTACCCGCACGCCGACCAGCTGCGGCCAGCGAGCGCGGGCGTGGTCTTTCAGTGTGAAGGTGAGACTGGACTTCGTCGACGCGGGCGGGGTGGGCATCGGATCATCATCTCCAAAGTCATGCCGCCAGAACCGGATTGGCGGGTCGGTGGGCATCGATGCGGCGGCACAGTTCGATCAGGTCGGTGCGGGTGAACCTCCAGTCGAACGGTGTGGCGGTGGCGTGGTAGCGCGGCTCGAAGTCGGTCAGTCGGTGCGCGAGCGCGTCGAGGTCGGCGAAGTCGGCCGGCTTGACGACCTTGCGTTGGATCACCGAGAACACGATCTCGATCTGATTCAACCAGGACGCGTGCACCGGCAGGTGCACCAGTGTCGCGCTCGGCCACGCCGCGCTCATCCGCTCGATCGAGGCCTGCCCGGCGTGGCTGGAGCCGTTGTCCACGATCCAGAACACCCGTTTCGCCGTCGCGTAGGGCTCGGTGGTCATCACCTGCTCGACCAGCTCGGTGAACGGGGCGATCCCGGTACTCGGTGCAATCCGCCCGGTCAGGTGTGCGCGATGCACGTCGTAGGCGCCGAAATAGGCCAGGGTGCCGTGCCGGTCGTACTCGAACTCGACCCGCCGGGCGCGCCCCGGTGCGGGCGCGAGTTCCGGATGACACCGCGACAGCGCCTGCAACTGGCTCTTTTCGTCGGCGCTGATCACGTACTCATCCGCGCCGAGCGCAGTGCCCTCCCACACCCGCTCGTACAAATCCAGCACCCGACCGGCCTTGACCGCAAAGTTGGGGTCCCGCGGGAAGATCCATGACCGGTACCGCCACGGTTGGATCGCGTCCTCGGCCAGCCAACGCCGCACCGTGGAAGCCGACACCGACTCGACCAGGCCATCGGTGACCGCCTGCGCGGCCAGCTCGGCCGAGCTCCACCGCGACAGCGGCACCTGCCGCTGCTCCGGCGGCTGGCACGCCATCGCCTTCACCTCGGCAACCACCTCCGCCGCGAATACCCGCGGCCGGCCCGACCGCTTCCGATCGGACAGCCCGTCCAATCTTTGCTCGCAGAATCGCTTGCGCCACCGGCTCACCACGTCGACGTGCACATCGACCCGCTCGGCGATCTCGGTGTTGGACACGCCGTCGGCGGCAAGCAGCACGATCTTGGCCCGAACCACCTGCTCGTGCGGCAGCGTGTAACAGCGGGCGCGGCGGGTCAACTCGGCACGCTCGGAATCGGACAACGTCACCACAAACGGAGACGATCGGGACATGGCGAGCCTCCAGCAGCAGAAAGGACTATGGAGGCCCGGCGCTTCCCCTCGCCGAGACATTCGCCTAACTTACACCGATGTAATTCCCGCCCGAACCACTAGCAATAGCCAAACCCAAGCCGATGCCTGGAACGTTAGGAGAGTTGTTCGCAACGCCACCAACTGCTGCAGCGATCGCCACCCCCGCGGCCAGCTGCTTAATATTCATGTGGTCCACCCCGGAGGGAATCTAACGAAGTTAAAGACCTCCCGACGCTCCCACCCTACGCGGCCGAGCGTGGTGGCACCTATGAGCTGCTTATGAGCAAACTGTGACGGCGGCGCAGCTCAGTCCCGGCACCCTGGCCGCGTATAGCCCTAAGGTGTCGCGTATGACCGGGGAAGACCGGCGCCGCTGGGACGAGCGGTACGCAAGCCGGCAACCTGTACCCGTCGATGGGGTGCAGCCCCCAAGCGTCCTCAAGGACTACGCGGAGATATTCCCGACCAGAGGTCAGGCTCTCGATCTGGCATGCGGCCAGGGACAAGGCGCGGTTTGGCTGGCCCGACGAGGGCTGGAGGTTTTGGGGCTGGACATCTCGCCGGTGGCCGTGAGCCAGGCACGTGATCTTGCCCAGCGCAGCGGGGTGGGCGATCGCTGCCGCTTTGGCGTCGTCGACCTCGACGACGGATTGCCGGCCGGGCCGCCGGTGGACGTGATCGTCTGCCACAAATTCCGGGACCGCCGGCTCGACCATGCGATCATCGGGCGGCTGGCGCCGGGCGGGCTGCTGGCCATCGTCGCGCTCAGCGAAGTCGGTGCCGCGCGGGGTCCGTTCCGAGCGGCGCCGGGCGAGCTACCCGCCGCGTTCGCCGAACTCGATCGGCTTGCCGCCGGCGAAGGCGCGGGGTGGGCCTGGCTGCTGGCATGTGCCCGGGATTCAGGCCTCCAGCCTGGCGCGGACCGCCGCTAGTCGTTCCTCCAGTTCGGCCTCGCCGATGACGCCGCGCATCACAAGCGAGTGGGCCAGTGCTACCAGCCGGTTCTCCGGGAAGGGAAGGTCCGAATAGACGGTTGCCGACAGCGCGTCCTCTTCATTGCGTCGATCGACAAAATTGAGGATTCCTGGGCCACAAGGGCTTTGGTCAAGCGCGTCACAAATGCCGTCGAGGCTCGTTTTCCAGGGCGGCGCCGGGTTATCAACCCCGTACTTGGCCGCGATGCGGCTCCAGATCTGCTGGCGTTCAACGATTTTCGCCAACGGCCGGATGGTAGATACCTCCGAGGCGCTCATTTTCTCCTCCCGCTAGCTCAATCGTCGACCGGATGGACGGCGGGGCGGGTCTTGGTGATCGCGTTCGTCGTCACGCCGACCTTGGGCAACGCGACACCGACCAAGCAATCGCGAGTGATGATTTCGACCAGCTGGTCCTCGGTCCAGCCGTCGGTTCCTTCGGGGCGGGCGGGCATCACCATGAACCGATGCTTCTGGTTAGAATCCTCCACCCGGATCTCGACCTCCTCCGGCAGGTACAGGCCGAACTCCGCGAGCACCTGGCGCGGCCAGCGCACGATCCGACGGCGATAGTTGGGGGTCCGGTACCACTCGGGCGAATTGCCCAGAATGGGTCGCGGATAGCAGGAGCACAGCGTGCAGACGATGACGTGGTGCAGAGTGGGGGTGTCTTCGAGGATGTGCAGCGCCGTGAAGTCACTCGGCGTCCCGAAGCCGGTGGGTTGCAGCCAGTCGACACCGACTTCCTTACTGGCGGCGAGCGGGTCGGACAGGGCCAGCTTCTTGTAGTCGGGATCAAGCCAGGCCCGGGCCACCAAGCGTGCGCCGGGAGCGGGGCCGATCTGTTCGGCGAACTCAGTGAAGCGGCGATGATCCTCCGCGGTGAAAATGCCCTTCTCGATACACAATTCGCGCAGGGCGATCTCGAGGACTTCGAAATCGGTGATCTCATCCACCATGGGTGCGGCCGCGCGATCGTGATCGTGATCGGTCATGCGACGTCCTTTCAGGCGGTGAACGAAGGTCAGCGGGCCGCTTCGAGCCACCGCTCGGGCAGCTCGGTCTGCAGCGTGTCGTTGGCGGGCCCCGTATAGCCGCGCCAGAGCTCGGAGAGGTTGAAGCGAACGATGTAGAACCACTCGGGCTTTTGGTCAGGCCCATCCCACGTCTCGTCCTCTGCGGCGGGGCTTTCGTACGAGACGACCGCGATTTCACCCTTCGCGCCTCGTAGGTACTCCTGGGTGCGGGTATATAACAAGACGGGCAGCTCCCGTACCACGACCTTGTCGCCGACCTTGAACTTCGGCTCGCCGGCCTGTCCGGCATACACCTGCGGATCGCCTTTGCCGACCGCGTGCGTGTGGTGCCGGTTGCGTTTGACCTTGGCGGGATCGCCTTCGAACTTGGGCTTGGCCTCCAACGGCTTTCCCTGCAGGCCGCCCGCATAGCGGGCCTTGACCTCGGCCGTGCGTTCGGCCAACTCGCTCAGACCGATGTGGTGTTTCTCGACGAGGATGCGTACGACGGCCAGCAGCCACCGCCCGTAGTACGGCAGTCCGAGATAGATCGTTCGGCCGAGGTCGACGTTGCCCATCCGGCGTCGCTCTTCCGACAACCAGATTCCGCGCCAGCCGAGGACCTCACACGTGACGTAAGTGTTCTCTTCCCATGCCTCGTACTGCTTGTTCTCGAACTCCAGGGCGGCGGCGGGCTCACCACCGACGTCGTGCGGGGTCTTGACGTAGGCGGCGAATCGCTCGTGGTCAATGAGATCGGGCGTGGGCGCTTCCGGAAGTTCCGGATAGGAGGACTTGAGTCGGGCCACCAGGTCTAGCTGGTCAGCCCGGTCCATTGGAGTCGTCATCTGAGCTCCATTCGGTCGTCAGGATCTGGCCTGTGGCCCAGTTCAGCGCTCCGAATACACTTCACTCCTGCGGTGAACTTCGCGCAACCGTCAAACGAACTCCGGGCCGCAATGCCCGCTTGCTTCGGACTTCGCATATCCCGGCGTCCGGTAATGTCCCGAGCATGGAGCGCCGCGTGCTCGAAGCAATCATTTACGAACGCGAACCACCGATTGCGCGGATCATCCTCAATCGGGTCGACAAGGCCAACACGAAGGACGCGGTCCTGGTCACCGAAGTCGACAGTTGCCTGCACGAGGCCGACCGCGACAACGACATCAAGGTCGTCATTCTCAAGGCCAACGGCAAGGGCTTCTGCGGGGGGCACGTGGCTCGGTGGGGGCCGGACGAAAACCCGTACCCGGATTTCGGAAACACCTTCGAGGAGCTGTACAAGGGGACCGCCGACCTGTTCTTGTGGCCGACGCTGTATCTGTGGGAGTTTCCCAAGCCGACGATCTCCCAAATCCATGGCTACTGCATGGGCGGCGGGATCTATCTCGGCCTGCTGACCGACTTTTGCGTGGCGTCCGAGGACGCCTACTTCCAGATGCCACTGGCCCAAAGCCTCGGCGAGCCCGGCGGGCACACCATGATCGAGCCGTGGCTGATGATGAACTGGCACCGCACCATGGACTGGCTGCTGCTCGCGCCGACCCTCTCGGCGCAGCAAGCCCTCGACTGGGGCCTGCTCAATAGGGTGGTGCTGCGCGAAGAGCTGGAAGACACCGTCGAGGAGATGGCGCGCAAGATCGCCCAAATCCCGCTGACCACGCTCATGGCGGTGAAGAACAACGTGAAGCGTGCGTGGGAATTGATGGGGATGCGGGTGCACCTCCAGGTCAGCCACATCCTGACGAACATGGTCGGCGCCGCCTCCGATGTACAGGCGCGGCGCGCGGAGCTCATGCAGTCGGGCATGAAGCCCCGCGACTTCGTCGGCCGCGACGAGAAGGACGGAACTTCTTAGCGCGACTCCCTGGCGCGAGCAGACGCAAAATCGCCCATTTCCGCGTGAAATTGGGGGATTTGCGTCTGCTCGCGAGATCTAGCGGCTCCGCTCGCCGGCGATCCTGCGCCCGGCGGCGTGCCGCGCGGCGACGTAGCCGAACACCATCGAGCTGGCGATGCTCGCGCCCGCGCCCGGATACGTTCGGCCCATCACCGTCGCCGTGGTGTTGCCGGTGGCGTACAGGCCTTCGATCACCAGGTCCTGCTCGTCGAGAACCTGTGCGTGCTCGTTGGTGATCACGCCTCCGCACGTCCCCACGTCCGCGGGGAACACCCTGGTCGCGTAGTAGGGCGCGCGGTCCAGAGGGCCCACGGAGGCGTTCGGCCGATACCCGGGATCGCCGAGACAATCGTTGTAGGCGGACTGGCCACGCCCGAAGTCGGGGTCCAGGCCCTTGGCGGCGAACTCGTTGAACCGCTGGATCGTTCGTGCCAACTCGTCGGCAGGAAGGCCGATCTGGCGGGCGAGGCCGGCGATGGTATCGCCGCGTTTGACCGCACCACTTTCAATGAGTTCCGGGGGCAGCTGTTGGTTTCGGTTCAATGGTTTCAAGGGATTGCTGCTCGTGACGTATCTGCGCACGTATCCGTCATCGAAAATCATCCAGCACGGTACCGCCTTGTTGGCGTACATGGCCTTGCCGACTTCGACGTAGGAGTTCGATTCGTTGCAGAAGCGCCGTCCGGTCGAGTCGACGTAAATGGCGCCGGGCCGCTGCCGTCCCGAACCGAGCGACGCGGCGGCCGCGCCCCCGTTGGCGATGAAAACAGAAGGCAGCCACCACGCTTCGTCCAGCAGATCTGATCTGGCGCCCAGCCGCATCGCGGCCTGTAGCACCTCGCCCGTGTCCCCGGCGTTGGCGATAGACCACTGCGCCTCGTTCGGTTGGTCACCGCTGTACTGCCGGCGCATTTCCTTGTTGTGGCCAAACCCGCCGGCGGCCAGCAGGACTCCTTTCCGCGCCTCGACGTTCACCGGCGCACCGCCGCGGGAGACGCGTGCGCCGACGACCCGGCCGTCTTCGACGATGAGGTCTTCCATCGCGGCGTTCGTCCACAGCGGGGGCTGCCCGTCACCCAGCTCGATCAGTGCCTTGAGCATTTGGGCGACGAGTGATGCCCCGTTGGTGAGGATTTGGCGACGGCGGGCCCGCGCGGCCGCGGTGCGCAGGAACACCCGGGTGGCCACGGCGAACGCGCGCGGTGAACGGTTGTAGTACTGGACCGAGCGCAGTTCGTTGGTCAGCACGACGAATCCGTAGTTCTTGGCCAGCGGCGGCTGGACTTTGTCGCTCCAGCTGCCCAACTCGGCGGCATCGAAGGGAATTCCTTCGACGGCGCGCCCGGACTCGTTGCCGCCCTTGTGGTTCGGATAGTAGTCGCTCCAGCCGGCGCACCGGATCAGCCGAACCCCTTTGCGGATAAGGAAATTGATCATCTCGTAGCCCGCGGTGAGAAACATCTCGCGCCGCGCGGGCGAGGAAGCTGCGCCGACGTCGCCGACCACGTCTGCCAGGTAGGCCAGGCCGTCTTCGTGGGAGTCCGCGATGCCCTCGGCCCGCATCAGGGGGTTGTTCGGCATCCAGACGATGCCGCCCGAGAGCCCCGTCGACCCGCCGACCAGTCCCTGCTTTTCGATGATCAACGGCTCGAGCCCGCAGTCGAGTGCGGCCAGCCCGGCCACCATGCCGCCGCCGCCGCTGCCCGCGATCAGCAGGTCGACGGAGCGGTCCCAGTGGGTGGTCATCGTGCCTCCGGGGTAACGGTGGCACCGAATCCCAGGTCCGCGATCGGCACGTCGATGGTGGTGTTGGTCTTCTGGATCGCGGGCACCAGCGTCTCGTACGGCAGGCCGGCGAGGAAGCCGTCGACGACGCGTTCGAAGTTCGAGATCAGTCCTTCGATCCGGCTCGACAATCTCATGTACTCGAATCCCTTGGAGTGCAAGCCCTTTTGTTGCCTGGGGAGGTTGGAGAAGTCCTGGGCGGGGATCGGCGGCCAGCGCGGGTCATCCGGCGCCATGGGCTCCGGCGGTGCCGGCTTGCCCGTGGTCTGGTTCGGCGGGATGCGGGTGAGTGACCAGATCTCGAACAGCGTCTCCTCGGGACCCAGCGGACGGATGCGGTAGGACGAGGCGCTGCTGTATTGGGGCAACAAGAAGTAATGCGGGAAGCAGAAGTTGATCGCGTCGACGATGCCCCGTCGCTCCAACTCGTTGAGGTCGGGGATATCGCAGCCGCGGGCTCGATGCCAGTGGACGATGGCGTCGTTGAGCGTGCTGCGCCAGACGGCCATCGCCTCGGCCGGATCGGACGGCAGCTCCATGTTTTGCAGGCCCTCGGCGATCCGGACGTCGTTTTCGTGCGTCATTCCACCCATGCCTTCACCTAGCGTGCGCATGAAGTACAGATTGTTCTGGATCAGTCCGGGTGGTCCCGAAGATGCGCGCGACGGGCTCGGCTGCGATGACGGCAGCAGCTGGGGGTGGGTCTGCGGGACGTGATAGCCCTCCATGAATGCGGCCGTCGCCAGCTTCCAGTTCACCGGCAGCCGGCACGCCTGCCACCACTCGACGCGCAGCGACTTCACTTTCCAGGCGTCGTAGATGGATGCGAACGGCTCGAAGCACTCACGTAGCGGCGGTGCGTCGTCGTCGAGGTTGATCCACGCGCACCCGCCCCAGAGCTCGCACCTGACCGAGACCAGGCGAAGATCGTCCGGATGCAGGTTGTGTTCGTCGAACTCTTCGGGCCTTAGGACAAAAGTGTTGCGTCCGTCGATGCCCCAACACCATCCGTGGAACGGGCACACGAAGGTGCGCCGGTTTCCATTGCCTTCCACCAGCTTTACGCCGCGATGGCGGCAGGCGTTGTGGTAGGCGCGCACGTTTTCCGCGTCGACGCGGACCACGATGATGGACTCGTCGAGGATCTCGTACTCGACGTAGTCGCCGGGCCTGGGGATTTCCTCGAGCCGGCATGCCATCTGCCACACGCGTGGCCAGAGAAGTTCCGCCTCGAGCGCGTAGAACTCCGGGTCGTAGTACCGCTGCTTGGGGATCCGCTCGGCGGCTTGAACCGCCCATGGCACCGCAAGCGGAGTCCAGCTCACCTGGGCTTTATGGGTGTTCTGGGTGGTCACCATATCCGTCCCCTCGTTCATACGATCCGTGACGCCCGTCCCTGCCAATAGCGTTCGCGAATACGCCTCTTGTAGAGCTTTCCGTTCGGGTCCCGGGGCAGCTCGGGGTCGAATTCCACTGTGCGCGGGCACTTGTAGCCGGCCAGGTGGGCGCGGCAGTACTCGATGAGCTCGGCCTCGAGGTCAGGCCCTGGCGTGACGTCCTCGACGGATTGCACGACAGCCTTGACCTCCTCGCCGAACTCGTCGTTGGGCACGCCGAACACCGCGGCGTCGACGAGTTTGGGATGCATGATCAACAGGTTCTCGGCCTCCTGGGGATAGATGTTCACACCGCCGGAAACGATCATGAACGTCGACCGGTCGGTCAGGTACATGTATCCGTCCTCGTCGAGGTAACCCATGTCGCCCAGGGAACGCCAGCCGCGTTCGTTGTAGACCGACGCCGTCTTGGCGGGGTCCTTGAAGTACTCGAAATCGGGTCCGCCCTCGAAGTAGAGCTCGCCGGGCTCGCCCACCGGGAGTTCCAAACCGTCCTCGCCGACCACATGGACGGGGCCGAACGGCTTGCCGACTGAACCGGGGTGGGCGAGCCACTCCTCGGGGCCGATCGTCGTGCCCGCGAATCCCTCAGTGCCCCCGTAGTATTCGTGGATGATGGGACCGAACCATTCCATCATCCGGTATTTGACGTCGACCGGGCACGGTGCGGCGGCGTGGATCACGCACTCGAGGCTGGAGACGTCATATTTTCGCCGGACCGCCTCGGGCAGCTTGAGCATCCGCACGAACATCGTCGGCACTAACTGGGCGTGGGTGACGCGGTGGGTCTCGATCAACCGCAGTACGGCCTCGGCGTCGAACTTGCGCATCAGGATCGAGGTGGCGCCGACACGGTGCACCGCCATGGTGTAGTTCACCCCCGCCGCGTGGTAGAGCGGCGCGGGGGAGAGGTACACGCTGGACCGGTCCATCCCGTACTTGTGAATCAGCGCCATCTCCAGCACCGCCTGGGCCCACGACCCGTTGCCGTCGGCCGGCAGGGCTCGGCGAACGGCCTTGGGCCGACCCGTGGTTCCCGACGAATAGAGCATCTCCGATCCGTCCGATAACGGCGGCGGGTCACCCGCCGCCGCCAGGGCGTCTTCGTAGGTGAGCCAGCCGGGCCGGCGGCCCCCGACAGTCAGGTGGGCGCAGACGCGCGTATCGACCGCACGAATGTGTGCGGCGAGGTCGGCCACGGCGGGGTCAGTAACATCCACGAAGACCGCCTTCGCGTCGGAGTCGTCGATGACGTAGGCGACCTCGTCGGGAAGGAAATGGGTGTTGACCGCGGTGTAGTAGAGGCCGGAAAGCTGGCAACCCCACGTTATTTCGAAGAACTCCGGTCGATTGCGCAACACCAGGGCCACGCCGTCGGCGCGCCGCAGCCCTGCGCTGTGCAGGGCGGCGGCGACCCGTTGGCTTCTGGCATACAGCTCGCCGTAAGAGATCGTGTCGCCGTCCGCGATGAGGGCCGGCGACCCCGGCGCCGTGCTCGCGTGGTCGGCGATGTTCACCGGCGGACCTAGGTGGTCGCGGCGCCGTCGGTCGAGGCGGCGGCGGCCGCCTGGCGCCGTGCCTGCTCGGACGGCAGCACCTTGTCCCTGAACACCTGCTGGATCAGCTCCTGCACGTCCTTGCTGATCGACGCGAGCGCGACGAGGTCGTTGGAGCTCTGCCAGTGCACCCGCATGCCCATCAGCTCCCAGGCCCGCTTGAGGTTGGCCTTCGTCGCCAGCAGCGTCGTCATCGGCGCCTGGGCGATGTGGCGCGCGATGGCCTCCACCCGGTCGTTGAGTTGATCGCGCGGGACGACCTCGTTGACCAGACCGACCTCCAGCGCCTTCTTTGCGTCGATGACCTCGGCGAGGTACAGGTAATACGCCGCGCGTCGCCAGTTCATGAAAACCCATGGCTCGATTGAGCATTCACCGGACGGCATGCCGAATCCCTGCAGCGGCGGGTACGAGAAGTACGCGTCCTCGGAGGCGATGACGATGTCGGTGGTCAGCCCGTAGTGGGTGCCCCCGCCGACACAGTAGCCGTGCACCTGCGCGATGGTCGGCTTGGAGAACTCCCACAAGTTCAGCACCGGTTTGACGAACAGGTCGGTCTGCGGCTTCCATGGCGTGCCCATGACCTTCGCGCCCTCGACGAACGCCGGATAGTCGACTGCGTTGTTGCCGATGGCGTGCCCGGAGCAAAAGCCCTTGCCGTTGGCCTTGAGGATCAACACCTTGATGTCGTAATCCCGGTCGGCGTCCAGCAGCGCGGCGTCGACCTCCTCGGCCAGCTTCTGGTCCTGGGCGTTGGCCTTCTCGGGCCAGTTGAGCGTCACGCGTGCGATCGGGCCCTCTTTTTCGTAGATGATTCTTTCGCGGGTCTCGTTGATGTCCATACGCTTCGCCTTTCGCTATCCGTTATGACGTGATGACACCGATTTCGGCGCCGATGTCGTAGGTGGTGCCGACCCGGCCCGTCCATCGCACGATGCCCGACGCGCCGGCTTCGATTTCCTGTTCCACCTTCTCCGTGGCGATCACGTAGATCGGCGTTCCCTCTTCGACGTGTTCGCCGGCGTCGACGAGCAGGTCGGTCAGTTCGGCTTCCGAAACGGCCACCGACACCCTCGGAATGCGAATGACGAAGTCACCCACGGGCTTTAGCCTTCTGGAGGGTTCCGAGCGCTGCGTCGACGATGCGTGCCGCCGACGGGTAAACCTGCGCCTCGAGCGCCGCGGCGGCCGGGTTGGGGACGAACCGGGCGCCCACCCGCTCGACGGGTGCGGCCAGCTCGCCGAACAATTCGGACTGCAGGATCGCGGCGATCTCCGCTCCCGGTCCGGCGAATTGGACCGCGTCGTGGACGATCACGACCCGTGCGGTGCGGCGGGCGGATTCGACGATGGTTTCGACGTCCAGTGGCACCAGGGTGCGCAGGTCGACGACCTCCGCGCTCACGCCCTGTTCGTGCAACGCATCGGCCGCCGCGAGTGCCTCGTGCACGCTGCGTCCGTAGCTGATCAACGTCACGTCGGCACCGCGCCGCTTGATGTCGGCCTGGCCGAGCGGAATGGTGAACCCGGGTTCGACGGGCACGGGCCCCTTCTTGCTTTGCAGCCGGATCGTCTCGACGAACAGGCAGGGATCTTCGTCGAAGATCGCCGCCGTCAATAGACCTTTGCCGTCGCGCGGGGTGGAGGGCACGATCACCTTCATCCCGGGAATGTGCATGAACCACGCTTCCAGGCTCTGAGAGTGCGTGGCTCCGGTGGCCAGTCCCGCATAGACCTGGGTGCGGATGGTGATCGGCGCCGTGGTCCGGCCGGCGGTCATGAACCGTAGCTTGGCGGCGTTGTTGATCAGCTGATCGGCGGCGATGCCGATGAAATCCATGATCATGATCTCGGCCACCGGAAGCATCCCGTCTATCGCCGCACCGATCGCGGCGCCGACGATCGCGGCTTCGGAGATGGGAGTGTCCAGCACCCGTGCGTGGCCGTACTTCGTCGACAGCCCCGCCGTCGGCCCGGACGCGCCGGGGTCGGCAATGTCCTCCCCGAGCAGAAACACCCGGTCGTCGGCCTCGAGCGCCTGGTCGAGCGCGAGGTTCAGCGCCTCGCGCATCGTCATCTCTCGTTCTTCCATCACTTCAGTCCTCAGACCGGGAACTTGATCGGGGTTGCGTAGACGTCCCGGTCCAGTTCGCCCATCGCCGGGGAATCCGCGCCCATGACCGTCCGGAGCGCGTTTTCCACCCTCGCTATGGCTTCCTTGTCGATGCGCTCGAGTTTGTCCTGACCGCAGAGGCCGGCTTCCGCGAGGTGGTTGCGAAACCGCGGCACCGGGTCGGCCGCCATTGCCGCGGCCAGTTGGTCTTTGGGGATGTAAGGCATCCGGTCGCCGAAGTAGTGCCCGCGGAAGCGGAAGGTCACGCACTCGATGAAGGTGGGCCCCTCGCCGCTGCGGGCCCGCCGAAGGGCTTCGTCGAGTGCCGATTTGACGGCCAAGGGGTCATTCCCGTCGACGCGCACACCCGGCATCCCGTAACCGGCCGCACGCTCGGCGACGTGCTTGATCTTCATGGTGTCCGACGTCGGCGTCATCTCGGCGAAAAGGTTGTTCTGGCACACGAATACCAGCGGCAGGTCCCACAGCGCGGCCATGTTGGCCGCCTCGTGGAACGACCCGGTGTTCGTCGCGCCGTCACCGAAGCTGACCACCGTGACGCGATCGAGGCCCTTGCGTCTGCCGGCCATCGCCAGCCCCACGGCCACCGGCGGTCCCGCGCCGACGATCCCGGTCGACAGCATGACGCCCTTGTCCGGTTTGGCGATGTGCATGCTGCCGCCCTTACCGCGGCTCGCGCCGACGGTGCGCCCCATCATCTCGCCGTAGATCTCCTCGAGCGG
The DNA here is from genome assembly GCA_963788075.1 of uncultured Actinomycetota bacterium. Classification (GTDB taxonomy): domain Bacteria; phylum Actinomycetota; class Actinomycetes; order Mycobacteriales; family Mycobacteriaceae; genus Mycobacterium. The sequence continues at coordinate 204,102 of CAWBFI010000002.1, forward strand.
GACCCCCTTGCCGATGAGATCGTGCAGTCCGCGGTAGGTCGTCACCAACTGGTCGTCGGGCCGCAGCGCTACGCCCATGGCGGCCGCGATGGCCTCTTGGCCCCGCGAAGGCCAGTACACGCACATGAACTCGCCGGTGCTGATGCCCTTGGAGAGTCGGTCGTCGGCCGCCTTCATCAAAGCCATCAGTTCGTAGAGGCGGCGCTCAACGTCCGGCGTGGAGTGGCCGTCCTTCACCGATTCCCTCCAGTTCCGTTGTCCGGCAGCATGTCACGCGCCCGGCCAGGGTTTGACCTTGAGGAAGCCGCCCGCGTCCACGCGGAGCTGCTGGCCGGTGATGTAGCGCGCCCCGCCGGAAGCCAGGAACAACACGGCCTCGCTGATGTCCTCGGGTTCGACGTAGGGCACGGGCATCGCCTGAACCACGGGAAAGACCGGTTCGGCGTCCGCGCGGGTCGGCTCCTTCAGGTCGGGCCGGAATGCCCGGTACATCGGCGCGCTGTGCAACATGTCGGTGTTGACATTCGTCGGATGCACCGCATTCATCCGGATGGAGAACGGGGCCAGCGCCAAGGCGAAGTCGTTGACATAGTGCGCTGCAGCGAGTTTCGCGAACGCGTAGCCCGCTCCGCCCGGGCCGCCGTCGATGCCGGTGGTGTTCATCGACGACATGAATGCAGCGTTGGATCCGATGACGATGATCGACGCGCCGGCGTGCAGATGCTTGAGGCTCGCGTGTACCAGGTTGAGCACGCCGACGAGATCCACGTCGACGGCGTCGGCGAACGCCTGGGGCGGTAGTCCCGCGGTGAGCGGGCAGATGCCGGCATTGGCAACCACGATGTCGAGATGCCCGAACTCGGCCACACCCTGGTCAATCGCGGCGGCTAGGGCCACCCGGTCGCGAACGTCTGCAATCGCCGTGACCGCGCGCTGCCCCTCCTTTTCGACCAGCCGCGCCGTCTCGTCGAGGTCCTCGGGCCGGGCCAGCGGGTACTCATTGGTTTCGATATCCGCGCAGAGGTCGACCGCGATGATGTCGGCGCCTTCCGCGGCCAATAACCGCGCATGCGAACGTCCCTGACCGCGCGCCGCCCCGCTGATCACGGCCACCTTGCCTGCTACCCGGCCTGCTACCCGGCCCATCGCCCGTCCCTTTTCCCCGTACCTATCGCTCTGCCCTCAGAGGGACCCCCATTGGGGGCCAAAGCCATTCACGGACAAGGCGCGGACTCACCGCAGCGCGGATCGGGATTGGACCAATCGTCGGCTCCATCGCATCTCTTCCACGAAAACTGCGCATGGCTGCAGCCGGGCTATCGATATCCCTTAGAGTAGCTAGAATATCTAAAATAGCAAGAAATGGTCGTGAGCGAGGGGTTGCGATGTCTGGCGTGCACGGTGGCGTCCTCCAAGGTGTCCGAGTTGTCGAGCTGGCATCGTGGACCTACGTACCCTCGGCCGGTGCCGCACTGTCTGACTGGGGTGCCGACGTGATCAAGGTGGAGGGCGTCGCCTCGGGTGATCCCGGGCGTGCGCTGGTCGTGGGCGGTTTTACCCGCGAGGCCGCCCGCCCCGATGCCGATTTCATCCTCGAGTTGGGCAACCGCGGTAAACGAAGCATCGCCATCGACATCAAGTCGGACATGGGACGCGACCTGTTCGGTCGGCTGCTGGCCAGTGCCGATGTCTTCCTGACCAATTGGCTGCCCGGCGCGCTCGAGCGGGCCCGACTGACCGTCGACCACATTCGCGCGTTCAACCCCAAGATCATCATCGCCCGCGGAACCGGCCTCGGCGTCCGCGGACCGGACCGGGATCGCGGCGGGTTCGACGCCGCCACCTATTTGGCTCGGGGCGGGGTCGCCTACACGCTCACGCCGTTCGGCAGCGAAACGCCCGCCGTGCAGGGCCCGGCGTTCGGTGACCTGCAGGGCGGGGCAACGCTGGCCGGCGGCGTGTGCGCCGCGTTGTTCCACCGGGAGCGGACCGGCGAACCGACGATCGTCGACTCATCGCTGCTGGCCCAGGCGATGTGGGCCATCGCGCCGTCGATCTCGGCGGCCGACTTCTTCGACATCGACGGCATTCCGGGCGCACCGCCCGGGTTGGCCATCAATCCGCTGGTAAACAGGTACAAGACCAAAGACGGCAGGTGGATTCAGCTGGTCTTCTTGCAGCCCGACAAGTTCTGGGCCGGCTTCTGCGAACGCATGGGTCTGGCCGAGCTGGCCACCGATGAGCGATTTGTGCCGTCGAGCAACCTGATTGCCAACGCCGCCGCGGCCACCGAGATCATCGCGAAAGCCTTCGCCGGCCACGACCTTGCGCACTGGCAGAAGGTGCTCGAAGACGAACCCGGTGTCTGGGGCGCCCTGGCGACTCCGCGGGAGACCCTCAACGACCCGCAAGTCGAACCCAATGGCTACGTGGTGACCAACGTCGACGACCATGGAGAGAAGTACCGAATCGTCGCCGCGCCCGTTCAATTCGACGAAACACCGCCGGCTCCCGCGCGCGCCCCCGAACATGGGCAGCAAACCGAGGAGATTCTGCTCGAACTCGACGTCGACTGGGACGACATAGCCAGGGCGAAGGACCTCAAGGCCATCCTGTGACGCGCGCGCAGCGCCGAGCGTGCCCTCACGGCGATGCGATCTTTAGGTGATTTCCTGGCTCGGACGATACCCCTTAGGGTATATTGGGTGGCTGCCGACGAGCGAAGGAGGTTGACGTGATCGGCGATGAAGACAGCATCGCGGCGGTCCTGAACCGGCTGCGCCGCGCCCAGGGACAGCTTGCCGGGGTGATCTCGATGATCGAGCAGGGCCGCGACTGCAAGGACGTCGTCACGCAACTGGCCGCTGTGTCGCGCGCGCTCGACCGCGCCGGGTTCAAGATCGTCGCCACCGGGTTGAGGGAATGTATCGCGGGTACCACCGCGCGCGGTGGGGCGCCGCTGAGCGAGGCCGAACTGGAGAAGCTGTTTTTGGCGCTGGCCTAGGCGCCAATGGAAGGAGTCACTATGGACATCGCGATTTCCACACCGCTGCGGGCGTCGTTCGACGACGCCGTGGCGCGGACGCGAAAGGCGCTCGCGGAGCAGGGATTTGGCGTGCTCACCGAGATCGACGTCAAGGCCACGCTGAAGGCCAAGCTCGGCCACGACATGGAGGACTACCTGATCCTCGGCGCGTGCAACCCGCCCCTGGCGCATCGCGCGGTGGAGGCCAATCGCCAGATCGGCTTGCTGCTGCCGTGCAATGTCGTCGTGCGCGCGGACCCCGAGCACTCCGGCACGGTGCTCGTCGAGGCGATGAACCCCGGGCTGCTCGTCGAGGTCACCGGGGAGCCGGAACTGCGCCCGGTCGCCAAGGAGGTCGCGGACAAGCTCAGCGCGGCCATCGACTCGCTGAAGGCCGGTTCGCCGGTGACCGCTGACGGCTGACGGGTGGGCACCATGGATCAACAGCATCATCACGAAGTCCTGCACGAATTGCTGCCTCAGCATCGCGCGCTTCGCCAGCAAATCCCCGAGGTCTACAAGGGATTTGCGGCCCTCAGCGGGGCCGCCCTTGCCGACGGAGCGCTCAGCCGCAAGGTCAAAGAGCTCATGGCACTGGCGATCGGCATCGTGCAGGGCTGCGACGGGTGTATCGCATCGCACGCGCAGGCGGCGGCGCGTGCCGGCGCCACTCGGGAGGAGGCCGCGGAGGCAATCGGCGTCACCATCCTCATGCACGGCGGACCGGCCACCATCTACGGCGCCCGGGCTTACACGGCGTTCTGCGAATTCGCCGACGCCGAGCCGGCATAACCGCCGCGGAGCCCGAACGGGCCCCAGCCGGTCGCGTCACCCTGACCCAGATCCGTAAGACCAATGTCCCGATGTGCAGGGACCAAAGTCATTGCGTGCCAAGAATCTGCTGACCTTTGCCGCCGCGAGCCGTACGTTTGGGGACGGAGCACACCCGGAGCACACATGACTCAGTTCTTGCGCAACAGCGATGCCTTCACCTGGGCGATGGAAAGCGATCCACGGCTGCGATCGACCGTGGTCAGCGTCGTGCTGCTGGATCGATCACCGGATTGGGAGGCGGTGCGCGAACGATTCGACCTGATGAGTCGAGAGCTGCCCGTGTTCCGGCAGCGGGTGGTGCCGTCGCCACCACCGGCCCCGCCCCGCTGGGAGTACGACCCGGACTTCGACCTGGACTACCACATCCGGCGAGCCGTCGCCCCGGGGGCCGGCACGCTCGAGGACGTACTCGAGGTGGCGCGCCTGGCCGAGATGCAGGACTTCGACCGGGCGCGGGCGCTCTGGGAGACGACGTTCATCGACGGCCTGGAAAACGGTGGCGCGGCCATGGTCTGCAAGTTCCACCACGCCCTCACCGATGGGATCGGGGGCGTGCAAATCGCGATGACCCTGTTCAACCTTTCCGAAGAGCTCTATGAGCGTGGCCACCTGCCCCCGGAACCGCGGGTGTCGAGGCCATCGTGGCTCAGCGCCTACCGCGACACCTGGCGCTATGACACCGGCCTGATTGCGAACGCCGTGGCGGGCGCGGTCAAGGCCGCACCCCGACTGGTATACGACGGGGCTCGGCGGCCGATTGCGACGGCCCGAACGGCAGCGGCCACCGCAGCGTCGGTTTACCGGACCATTCGGCCGATAAGTCGGACCGGCTCTCCGCTGGTGACCGATCGTGGCCTGATCCGGCGTCTGGCGGTCCACCAGGTGCCGATGCCGCAACTGCGGGAGGCCGCGCACCGCTGCGGTGGGGCGCTGAACGATGCGTTTGTCGCCGGGGTGGCCGGCGGACTGCGTATCTATCACGAGAAGCACGGGGTGCGGATCGGCGACCTCCATCTCACGATGCCGATCAGCCTGCGGACGAAGGCCGACGACATTGGCGGAAACAGGATCACGCTGATGCGTTTCGACGTTCCCGTGGGCGAGGCCGACCCCGCGGCCCGAATCAGCGCGATACATCAGCGCGCCGGCGCGGTCCGCACCGAACGGTCGCTGCCCCACACACAGCTGATTGCCGGCGCTCTCAACCTGATGCCACGCTGGTACATCGGCTCCGTCCTGCGCCACGTCGACTTCCTTGCCAGCGATGTGCCGGGAGTGCCGGTGCCCGTGTTCCTGGGCGGTGCCCCGGTGCGCGCCCAGTATGCGTTCGGCCCGACGATCGGCTCGGCGGTCAACGTCACCCTCCTCACCTACGTCGACACGTGCGCACTGGGCATCGACGTCGATGCCGTTGCGATCCCCGACCACGACGTTTTCCGGGAAGCTCTCGTCGCCGGCTTCGACGAAGTATTAGCCCTGGCAGGCTGATTGCGGCTCGTCCGCTGGCTGCCGGCTGGTCCCGAAACGGTCACAGGTGGGTACCGATGCGGACGATGGTCTGGCACAGCGGGGCGGATGCACAAATCATGGCACAGGGCGCCATTGGAGATCACGGCCGCGAGCCGTGCTCACTCCGACCGATTTCGTCAGGGCACAGGAGGTACCGAACAGCATGATGGCGAACTGGGTTCCCGCGCATACTTCGCATGGCCCGAACTCCGGCCGCATTCTCGACACCGCGCGGGGCATCCTCATCGGCCTTCGCCGTTGTCCATCACACGTCGCTTTCGATGAATTGCACAGCGCGGCGCAACGTCACAAGGTGCCGGTATTCGCGCTGGCCTGGGCGCTGGTCCACCTGGCAGGCGATGGTGAGAAGACACCCAGCTTCGTCGATGCGCAGTCAGCGGCTCGCCACGAGTGGGGCCCGCTGTTCGCCGCGTCGACGGCCGCGACCCGGTGAGCGGCGATTAGGAGCTTGGCACGGCCGGGGTTTCCCCCGGGGGGTATCGCGGCCGTGCCAGCCTGCGGGCATTTTCAGTCGGTCTCACGCCCAGGCCAGCGAGTCAGCAGCCGCGCGCAATGCCGCGATGATTCGCTGCTCCTTTTCGCGAAAGCGCTCGGTGGGAGCCGGCACCGAGATCGCGACCACGTTGTCGCCCGGGCCTCGGCGCGCGATGGCGGCCGCCGAGATGCCCGGGGTATGTCCGTCGCGGTCGAAAGCGATTCCGGCGCGCCGGATCTCGGCGATCTCCCCGCGCAGGGTCTCGGCGGCCTCGGCGCTGAGTCGGGACATCGTGGCCTGGGCGTCGGCGTCGTCGAGGGCCGCCAGGGCCGCTTTGCCGTTGGCGGTCGACTCCAATGGGAATCGGACCCCGACGGCCGAGACCGCCCGCAGCCGGTGTGACGATTCGATCTGGTCGACGAACCACATTCGCTGGCCACGCAGTATCGACAGGTCGACCGTCTCGCCATCGGTCGCACGTGCCACCCGCTCCATCGTGGGGCGGAAGATTGCCGCGATCTGCGCTCCGTCGGCCTTCCCGAAGCTGAGCAGGCGCTCACCAAGCGAAAAACGCCCCTGGCCATCGACATTGGCCAACCCGACCTCGACGAGCCCGACCAGCAACCGACGAGCCGTGGATTTTGCCAGCCCAAGCCGCTCGCCGAGGTCCACCAGGCGGAGGCGTCCCGGCTCGGCGGCAATCTCGTCCAGCGCGGCGGCGGCTCGGCGTAACACCTGGATGCCCTCGTCGCGGACAGTTGGCGAATCGCCCCCCGTGGACGGCACACGCCCACTATAGTGTTCCGCAAGGCGGACTACCAAGGTCCGAAATGTGGACCAAAGGAGCCCCAGATGGGCGCGCTACCCGCCGGGCGGCACTTTTTCCGCGGCGACGACGGATACGAGCAGGCTCGCCGCGCAACGGTATGGAACCAACGCGTGCCCGAGCGCTACCCGGAGGTGATCGTGCAGGCCGTCGATGCCGACGACATCATCGGCGCCATCCGTTACGCCAAGGACAACGGTCATCGCGTCAGCATCCGTTCGGGCGGGCATAGCTGGGCCGCCAACCATCTTCGCGACGGTGCCGTCTTGCTCGACGTCAGCCGCATCGACCACGCCAGGATCGACGCCGACAAGCGCCTCGCAGTCGTGGGACCCGGCAAGGGCGGCAGCGTTCTCATTGCCGACCTGGAGGCACAGGGCCTGTTCTTCCCCGGTGGCCACTGCAGAGGCGTATGCGTCGGCGGTTACCTGCTGCAGGGAGGCTACGGCTGGAACAGCCGCGTCTATGGTCCGGCTTGCGAGAGCGTCCTCGGCGTGGACGTGATCACCGCCGACGGCGAGCAGATCCATTGCGATGCGGACAATTACGCCGATCTCTACTGGGCCGCCCGCGGCGCCGGGCCGGGCTTCTTCGGCGTCGTCACCTCGTTTTATCTGAAGCTGTTCCCCCGGCCGGCGGTCAATGCCGGTAGTTTGTACGCATTGCCGTTCGACCTCGCCGACGAGGTTTACACGTGGGCCCGCAACGTCGGCGCCGACGTGGACCGCAGAATCGAAATGCAGATCCTCGCGTCACGCAGCGTCCCCAGCATGGGCCTCGAGAGCCCGGCGCTCATGTTGGTGTCGCCGGTGTTCGCCGAGTCCGAGGACGAGGCCCGGAAGGCGCTCGCCTTGGTCGACACCTGCCCGGCCGCCGATCGGGCGACCATCAAAATCCCTTATGCGCCAATGGATATGCCCGCCTGGTACACCAGCGTGATGACGAACTACCTGGCGGACTACCGCTACGCTGCCGACAACATGTGGACATCGGCGGCTGCCGACGACCTGCTGCCGGGCATCCGGACGATCCTTGAGACCATGGCGGCGCACCCGGCGCACTTCCTCTGGCTGAACTGGGGGCCGTCCCCGCCCCGCCAAGACATGCCCTACAGCGTCGAAGACGACATATACCTGGCCCTCTACGGTGCCTGGAAGGACCCGGCCGACGACGACACGTACGGCGACTGGGCCCGGTCGAACATGGCCGCGATGTCCCACCTGGGCAGCGGCATCCAGCTCGCCGACGAGAACCTCGGTCAGCGGCCGGCGCGGTTTGCGACCGACGAAGTCATGGCCAAGCTGGACCGGGTCCGTGCCGAATACGACCCCGACGGTCTGTTTCACAGTTGGATGGGCAGAATCTCATGACGAGCGACCTCTATCTCGGCTATCGCAACGATGACGTCAATACGCCGTTCGGAAAGTTCTTCACGCCCGAGATGGCCCCGCTACCAGGGCATGTGGTGGAGGCACTACACCACGGTCCGCAGGCCGGGATGGCGTTGCTGGCTTTCGACGACGCAGCCAGCATCGCCGACGAGGGATATCAGCAGACCGAGGACGGATACGGAATTCTGGAAAACGGCGGCTTCCAAGTCTCGGTACGCACCGACATGCCCGGGGTCACTCCGGCGATGTGGACGTGGTGGTTCGGCTGGCACGGTAACGACAGCCGTCGTTACAAGTTGTGGCATCCGCGAGCGCACCTGTCCGCAGCCTGGAACGACGGCGACGATGCCGGCCGGCGGGGCCCCCAGCGTTACCTCGGACGCTGCTCGATGATCAGCGAATACATCGGCTCGACGATGCTTAATGGCGCAATCCAATTCGTCGAACCGGCCACCCTCGGCCTACCCCCGGGCACCGACGACGCGGTGGCGATCTGCGCCCGCCTGGGCTCCGGCGACGCGCCGGTGGACCTCGGATGGTTCGTCCACCACATCCGGTCGACGCCAGGCGGGGCCGAGATGCGATCACGGTTCTGGTTGGGCGGGCCCTACATCGAGGTGCGTCACGCCCCTGGCGTGGCGTCCCGGGCAGTGCGCCCCATCGCGTCGCGGATGCTCGGCGTTCCGGAAGCGACCGCCCGCAACCTGCTGGTGCACTGCGCACAGGAGATGAATCACCTGGCGGGTTTTCTGCCCCGGCTCTACGAACAATTCGGCGACGAGTAGGCGCGCACCAGTTCCCCCGGGGCGAGCGGGACGGGCCGTTGTCGGCTTGCCGCGGCGCCGTTGACGCGCAGATATCCACCGATCAGGCTGAACGGGTGCCGGTCCTCGACGACGCGGGAGATTTCTTCAGCTCCAACTCCCTGCAAGATCCGTACCCACTGTACGAGCGGATGCGGGCCGCCGGCCCGGTGCACCGGATCGGCGGCTCGGAGTTTTATGCCGTGTGCGGCTGGGATGCCGTCAACGATGCCATCAGCCGTCCTGACGAGTTTTCGTCGAACCTGACCGCAACCATGACGTATACGGCCGAAGGCATCGTCAAACCATTCGCGATGGATCCACTCGGCGGGGCGACTCATGTGCTGGCGACCGCGGACGACCCCGCCCACGCGATACACCGCAAGCTCGTGCTGCGGCAATTGGCGGCCAGGCGGATACGTGCCATGGAGCGGTTCGCCGCGGATACCGCCGACCGGCTGTGGAGCGAAGGCCTGCGCGACGGGCGTATCGAATGGATGGGCGCCATGGCCAACCGCCTGCCCATGATGGTCGTGGTCGCGCTGATCGGCGTGCCCGCTTCGGACGTCGCCCAGCTGGTGAAATGGGGATACGCGGCCACCCAGCTGTTGGAGGGGCTCGTCAGCCAGGAGCAGCTCGCCGCCGCTGCCGCGGCCGTCACGGAGCTAACCGGCTATATCAACGGACAATTCGAGCGCGCGGCCGCCGATCCGCGGGACAATCTGCTCGGCGAGCTATCCGCCGCGTGCGCCTCGGGCGAGGTGGACAAGCTCACCGCACAGGTGATGATGGTGACGCTGTTCGCAGCGGGTGGAGAATCCACCGCGTCGTTGCTGGGCAGCGCGGCCTGGATGCTGGCGACCCGTCCCGACATCCAGCGGGAGGTGCGCGAAAACCCCGGGCTGTTAACGGCATTCATCGAGGAAACGCTGCGCTACGAGCCGCCGTTCCGCGGCCACTACCGGCACGTCCGGAACGACACCACCCTAGCCGGCGTCGACCTGCCCGCCGACTCCCATCTGCTGCTGCTGTGGGGGGCGGCCAACCGGGATCCGGCGCACTTCGAGACGCCTGGTGAGTTCCGGCTCGATCGCACGGAAGCCAAGGGGCACAGCAGCTTTGGCAGGGGAGCGCATTTTTGCGTCGGCGCTGCACTGGCCCGTCTGGAAGCCGTGATCGTCTTGCGATTGTTGCTCAATCGCACCTCTGCTATCGAAGCGACCGGCATCGGGCGGTGGCTACCGAGCATCCTGGTGCGCCGCCTCGAGCGTCTCGAGCTAGCCGTCAGGTGACCTCGACGCCATCCGTTAAAGAGGCACGGTCGGCGGGTGGGGGGCAGCGAGCACCACCAACGCCTCGACCGCCGTGGCCTGCTCGAAACCCTCGACTTCAACCCGCCACTCGTAGATTCCTGGCTCCAGGGGTATCCCGCCCGGGATGTTGAGGGTGAGCGGCATGCGGACCGAAGTGCCATGGATCGCTCCCGGCGGGCGACCGGCTTCGGCTGACGCTTCGAACGAGATCCGCTGGGGACCATTCATTCCCATCACCACCACCGGGTCGCCGTCGGTCGTCAGTAGTTGGCACGTCAGCTTGTGCTGCTTGTTCGTCTCATCCCAGTCGATGTCCAGAAACAGCACCAAAGTGAAAGGCGGCGTGGGTGTTTGACACTGCCGCCATCCCAGTCCGAGGGCATGGACCTTTCCGGATTGGGTGTCGGCCTGCGCGGCGTCCGCCAGGAACAGGCTGATCTTCATGCGTCGGCTGACGTGTGGATCGATCTGATTGTCGTCACCGCGAGACCCTGCCCTGCCATTGCTGCCACCTCACAGATGCACGAGATGCTGCCCCCGTCTTGTCCGCTGGATCATACGCTGGGGCGGGATCGGCTACGCCGGCGAACGCACGCTCACGGCGACCGCGCTCATGCGGTCGCGCTCGCGCCGGAGTCCGCCGCGCCGACCGCAGCGACGGGTCGGCCTGCCGCCCACTGAACCATCGGTGCGTTAACCCGCCGGCCGTTCGAGCGAACGCCGTCAGTGCGCCAACGTCGCTAGGCGCCGGGGCCCTTGGGGGCGGGGCCTTGATCCTCGGCTTGGGTCAGTTTTTCGGGGCAGTACACGGAGGCCGCGATTGCCGCGAACTTGGCCGCACCCTGACCCTGGAACCCAGGATTGCGATCCTGAAGGTTCTTGACGATTTCCGCGCCGTCCATTCCGCCATCGGCCAGGCTGCACACCTGTTTGCCGGCGTTTATCGCACGGTCGGGGTTCATATAGGTGAGCCCTGCTTGGGAGAGTGCGTTGAGGAAGGATTGGTCTTTGCCGTCGGGGTCGGCGTAGGCCGGGGCGGCGGTGCCGATCACCGCGGCGACACTTGCCAGCAGCAGTACGAGTCTCATAGTTCCGTGATTGTTGCAAAACGCCGGTGGGCATGCATCCGCTGCGGCCAACGAAACGTTAACGGAAGCTGGCCAGAATCTTCCATCACGATGAAGTCTCGAAGGCCTCTCAAGGGCCTCTCAAAGGCTTCTCAAAGGCCTCTCAAAGGCCGTGTACGCCAAGGCGAAACGGCTAGTCGCGATCGCCGGCGGGTGGCAGCTGGCGAGGGCCTTCAGGTGGGCGGAGTTCGCGAGGTCCTTCTCGCTCGGTCAACTCGGGCCTGCGGTCGTGTTGCGCGGACCCTAGTGACAGATCCTCCATCTCCTTCGCGGCCAGCGGCGGCAACGGCGAACGCTGTTCATGACTGCCCAGCTGCTGGGAGGGCTGGCGGTGAGTTCCGTGGCCGGGATCTTCGCGCGACGATGCGATGCGGGCGGTAGCCGACGGGGTTTCGGCGGTCGCGGATTGGCGCGGCGCGTGCTCGGTGGTGTCGGTGCTTTCGGAGTTGACCGTCACCTTGCGGTGCCGCCTGAGCGAGAACGTGATCTCCTCGACCTCTTCGAACACCTGACGGGCGGTGCGCAGCGGCTGAGTCGTGTTGTCGATGACCCGCGCGACGAACGGCGGCACCAGCGGGCGGATCCACCGGGCCGCGGCCTTAGTGGCGTCCGGAATCGACGGGATCAAGGGCGTGCCGCGCTCATCAAGCGGTTCAACTTCGCCGCTTGGCTGGATCTGTGCGGGCAGGTGCGAGGGGTGTTCCTCGGTATCGGCATCCTCGGTTGCGGCATTCTGCGCGCCGGAGGCGAACTGGGTGATCGCTCGGCTGGCCGCCTCCGCTTCCGCGGCGATCGGTAGGTACATGTCTTCCTCCACTGGCTCGAAAGTACGCCGCGACGACGTGAGCACCGGGCCCTCGAGGGCTTCCGTGACCCGTCGGCGTTGGTGTTCGCGGTCGATTTCGGTCTGGGCCTCGATGGCGAGCCGGGCCTGCGTGAGTTGATGCTCGGCCCACATGATTTCGGCCTCGCGACGAACCTCGGCCCGCTTGATCGCGATCGCGGTCTCGGCGTCGAGCACCGCGCGTTCGCGCTCCGCGCGTGCCGTCGCGTGGCGATCGTGGGTCGTCTCGCCGCGCCATAGCCGCAGGATCAGCGGGAGCAGGTAAAGCAGGGCGAAGAAGGCGATCGTGAGCAGCCGGAGTGCCCCTGCCCCGGCGCTGGCGAGCGTGAGGTCGTTCATGGCGACCCAACGCGCCCCGAGGCCCCGACCGGCCTGCGCGACGACGCTGTGTCGTGCCTCGGCGACGGTCTGCTCCTCGCGGCTGACTTCGGCGTCCAACTGGGGTGCCTGGCGGTCGCGGGCCGCCAACGCGTCGTCAAGCTCATGCTGTGCGTCGGCGAGAAGCTCGTTTGCCGTTCGTGTTTCGGGGCCGACGCCGGGGACGCCGGTGATCCGGGTCTGCGGGCAGGCCGGTGCGGGGTTGTACTCACACCGCGCGATGACAAGGGCCTGGTCCTGGTGCTGGCGAGCCTGTTCGACGGCGCTGTCGAGTCGCCTGCGCGCATCCTTGGCTTGCTGGAGGGATGCCGACGCCTGCGCGACGGCCGGCGCGGAGTCGGCATTGCGCAGGGCCCGTTCGTCGAGACGGTGGTCGATCGAGCTCGAGAAGAGGACGAGTGCGGCGATCTCACCGACGGCAACGCCGAGCGCCAACGCGACGGACACGCGTCCCGCGATGCCGGGCCAGCCCCGCCGGGGGCCGCTCGCGACGCCGCGGGTCACGGCCCCGACCAGCAGGGCGAACACGAGCGTGAGGGGCACGATTGCCAGCGGTGACCAGCGTGCGGACTCGCTCACCGCCAAGGCCGCGACGAGCCAGGCCAGCAGGGCTCCGAACAGCACCACGGCGCCGGCGACGGCATGGGTGGACCGCTCGTGGCGCTCACCGAGTTCGTGCCAGTGTCCGCCGCCGAGCCAGGTGAGCGGACCTTCGATCCGGGACCCGAACGAGCGCGGCTCCGCAAATTCCTGGGCGCACATTAGTTCCAAAACACCTCCAACTCTTTCAAGCCTCGCAGGCCGGCGGCCGACACACCGAATCCAAGCGCCCGTGTGTGGTGTTGTTCACACGCGAAAGGACGGGTCCGGATCACATCCTCGTGACGCCCGTCAGACTCCTCGCCTCGTCGGGGCCGCGTCCAGCGCGTAACTCGCTGCGACGCGAGCGGATCAGCGACCGTTCCGGCAGGCGACGTGAGACGGTATAAGCCTATGCAAAATCATGATTATGTCACCTATGAGGAGTTCGGCCGCCGATTCTTCGAGGTCGCCGTCACGCCCGAGCGTGTCGCCGCCGCCTTTGCCGACATCGCGGGAAACGAATTCGCCATGGAGCCGATTGCTCAGGGGCCGGGCGGGATCGCCAAGGTCAGCGCCAACGTCAAGATCCACGAGCCCCGAGTAACCCGGCGTCTGGGAGACAGCATTACCTTCGTCATCCACATTCCGTTGTCGATCGATCTCCTGCTCGACCTGAGGCTCGACAAGCAGCGCTTCGTGGTCTCCGGGGACATCCAATTGCGCGCCACGGCACGGGCTGCCGAGCCGCTTCTCCTGATTGTCGACGTGGCAAAACCGCGGCCTTCGGACATCACCGTCAATGTGTCGTCGAAGTCCTTCCGCGGCGAGGTGTTGCGCATCTTGGCGGGCGTCGACGGGGAGATCCGGCGATTCATCGCTGCGTACGTCGCCGACGAGATCGACGCGCCGCATTCGCAGGCCGCGCAAGTCATCGACGTGGCTCACCAGCTGGACCAGGCCTGGCCCTAGAAGCCACGACGAACCAACGAGAAAGCCCGGCGCATACACCGGTTCCGGGTTTACCGGTTCGGCGCACCCGGGTATGCAGTCGGAGCGGCTCGATCCGCACCGCGCGATCCGCGCAGCAAGCCTGGCCGGCAACCCCGTCACCGCCTCGGGAGGAGCGACAAGACTTGGCACGAGTAGATGTTTCGACGTCATCGGATGTGGCACCGGCGACCGCCTGGAAGCTGGCTTCCGACCTGAATCGATTCGACGAGTGGATGACGATCTTCGGCGGCTGGCGGGGACCGGTCCCGGCGAAGATCGAGGAGGGCACCTGCGTTTCGTCGTGCATCAAGGTCAAAGGCTTCCGCAACGTGATCCACTGGAAAGTGACCCGGTACCAGGAGCCGACGTCGGTTGAGGTGCAGGGCCGCGGCAGAGGTGGCATCCGAATTGCGGTGGCGCTGACCATCACCGGCGATAAGTCCGGATCGAATTTTCATCTCACCGCCGACTTGGAGGGCGGTGTGCTCTGCGGGCCGATCGGGGGGCTGGTTGCCAGGGTCCTCCGGTCCGACGTGCGCAAGTCGGTCCACAACCTCGCCGCCCTGCGATAACGGGCGCGGAGAACCGGCAACTTCGAGACGGCAGGCAAGGCACCCGGAACGGCTGCACCGGTTTCCGTTGCGCGCTATAGCGTCTGGTGCCGTCCGAAATACTTGTGGTCTTCGCTGTAACCGCCGTACCCGCTACCGATGTCGCGGTAGTCGGCCACGAACTCAATCCCCTTGATCCACTTCACCAGCTTGAAGCCGTGCTGCAGTTCGTTGCGCAGCCGCAGCGGCTTGCCGTGCATGTAGGGGAGTGGCCGGTCGTTCATGTTGTAGGCCAGCATCGTCATGTGGTGATCCATCTGGCCGATGTGATGGGCGTTGTAGTAGATGCCGCCTGTTGCGCCCAGTCCCATCGAATAGAACACCACCCATTTCGCCTCGCGCAGCGGCTTGA
>CAWBFI010000003.1:0-819784 GCA_963788075.1 uncultured Actinomycetota bacterium
ACTTTCTCCACACTTGAGCCATAACGCCGAAGGCAAGGGGCCGATCATGCGCGTTGGCGTTCCGACCGAGACCAAGAGCAACGAGTTCAGGGTCGCGATCACCCCCGCCGGCGTCGCCGAACTAACCCATCGCGGCCACGAGGTGCTCATCCAGGCCGGCGCCGGAGAAGGGTCGGCAATCCCCGACGCGGAATTCAAGGCGGCGGGCGCCCAATTGGCCGGCACGGCCGAACAGGTGTGGGCCGACGCCGACCTGCTGCTGAAGGTCAAAGAACCCGTAGCGGCCGAGTACGGCCTCTTGCGGCGCCACCAAACACTTTTCACGTATCTGCATTTGGCCGCTTCGCGCGCTTGCACCGATGCGCTGCTCACCTCCGGAACAACGTCGATCGCCTACGAGACCGTCCAGACACCCGATGGCGCACTTCCGTTGCTGGCCCCGATGAGCGAGGTAGCCGGTCGGCTCTCCGTCCAGGTCGGGGCCTACCACCTGATGCGGACCCACGGCGGGCGCGGAGTGCTGATGGGCGGAGTGCCGGGCGTCAAACCCGCCGATGTCGTGGTGGTGGGCGCCGGCACGGCCGGCTACAACGCCGCCCGGGTCGGCGTCGGCATGGGCGCGAGCGTCATGGTTTTCGACGTCAACATAGCCAAGCTCCGGCTGCTCGATGCGGAGTTCGGCGGCCCATCGGCACCCGATACTCGTCGGCATACGAGCTCAGCGGTGCCGTGAAACGTGCCGACCTGGTGATAGGGGCCGTCCTGGTGCCCGGCGCCAAGGCCCCCACGCTGATCTCGAATTCGCTTGTCGCACAGATGAAGCCGGGCGCGGTGCTGGTGGACATCTCGATCGACCAGGGCGGCTGCTTCGAGGATTCGCGGCCCACCACCCACGATCAGCCCACCTTCGCCGTGCACGACACGGTGTTCTATTGCGTCGCGAACATGCCCAGCGCCGTGCCGAAGACGTCGACCGTCGCGCTGACCAACGCGACGCTGCCGTTTGTGCTCAGACTCGCCGAGTGTGGCTGGCAGGCGGCCTGCCGGTCGGATCACGCTCTGGCCAAAGGGCTTTCGACGCACGACGGGATGCTGCTATCCGAGCGGGTGGCCTCCGACCTGGGTTTGCCGTTCACCGATCCGGCGAGCTTATTGGGCCCCACTAACCGGTGAGCCCGGCGATGATGTCCGCCACTGGCCCAGGGCGGGCCTCGTGGAACGACGTTCCCGCCCAGAGGGCCATACCGTTGGGGTCCTCCCAGTCGGCCGCGGCCTCCCGAATCGGCAGCGTCATCTGGTTGACCTCGGGGTAGCCCAGCGGGGCCACGTCGTTCAGGAGGCGAGTGAAAGTGTTTTCCAGACCGCGCCCATACCGGCCGGAGAAGGCGCGCGAGACGATGGTTCTGCCGTGGAGCGGGTTCCTCATGGCCGTGCGCTGCGCCTTGTTGGTACCGGCTTCGTCGGACAGCAGCAGCGCGGTCCCGACCTGCGCGGCCACCGCTCCCCTGCGCAGCACGCCGGCGACGTCCTCGGCGGTGCCCAGGCCGCCCGCCGCGATGATCGGGATGTCACGGTGCGCTCGGTGGATCCGATCGATCAGCTGGTGCAGCGACTCGGTGCCGGGTTCCATGTCGGGCGCGAAGGTGCCGCGGTGGCCGCCGGCATCCGGCCCCTGGACCACCAGGCTGTCAGCGCCGGCGGACACGGCGATTCCGGCCTCGTAGGCCGACGTCACCGTGACCATCACCAACAGCCCCAGCGCGCTGAATCGCCGAATGACGTCCGGCGACGGCACGCCGAAGGTGAAGGAAACCAGCTCCGGGCGAATATCGGCCACCACCTCGAGCTTGCGTTCCCAGTCGTCGTCGTCGCCGTACTCGGGCTGACCGACCTCCACCTGGTAGTGCTCGGCGACCCCCTCGAGTTCGTTCGCGTAGTAGTCCAGCGCAGCCCAGTCGGCGACACTGGGCTGCGGGACAAGCAGGTTGACGCCCAGCGGGCCGGTGGTCATGACGCGTGCCTTGGCGATGTCGTCGGCGAACTGCTCCGCGCTGAGGTAACCGGCGGGGATGAAACCCAGCCCGCCCGCGTTGGACACCGCCGCGGCCAACGCCGGGGTGCCGGGGCCGCCAGCCATCGGCGCACCGACGATCGGCACGGCGATATCCCAAAACCCCAGTACCATCTGGGCTAATTTACCATCGCCCGAAGTTGTTGGGGCAGCGCTCGTTTCGATGCATATGGCCCCAGAACGGCGGCGCCGTAGCGCTTGCTCAGCAGCCGCCGGGCCACCGTGTTGACCTGCTCGACGGTCACCCCGTCGATCTGCTGCAGGGTGTGCTCGATGCTGCGGTGTTTGCCGTAGTTCAATTCGCTGCGGCCGATGCGGCTCATCCGGGAGCTGGAATCCTCGAGTCCCAGAACGAGGCCGCCGCGCAACGAGCCTTTGGCGATGCGGCATTCGGCCTCGGTGATGCCGTCGCGTCCCACCGCTTCGAGCACCTCCGTGGTCACGGCCATGACGTCGGCGAACCGCGCGGGCAGGCACGCGGCGTACACCGACAACGCACCGCTGTCGGCGAAGATGTCCAGCGTCGAGTAGACCGAATATGCCAGGCCGCGCAACTCCCGCACCTCCTGGAACAGCCTGGAACTCAGGCCGCCGCCCAGCGCGGTGTGCAGCACCGACAGCGCCCAGCGATGCTCCCAGCTACGCCCCGGGGTTGGGACGCCCAGGGACACGTGGGTCTGCTCGGCGTCCCGGTTGACGAGCGTCAGTCCGGGGCGGCCGTTGACGCGCCCCGCGCCCTTGCGCGGAGCCACGGTACGCCGCCCGCGGACCAGACGCGGCCCGAAGTGCTCGCGCACCAGCGCGACCACCTCGTCGTGGTCGACATTGCCGGCCACCGCGACGACCATCCGTTCCGGGGTGTAGCGCCGCACGTGAAACGAGCGGAGTTGGGCCCGCGTCATCGCCGACACCGAGTCCGCGGTCCCGATCACCGGGCGGCCCACCGGGTGGTCCCCGAACAGCGACGCCAGGAATATGTCTCCGAGCGCGTCCTCGGGGTCGTCGTCGCGCATGGCGATCTCCTCGAGGACGACGTCGCGCTCCAGCTCGACATCCTCGGCCGCGCAGCGACCGTTGAGCACCACATCGGCGACGAGGTCGACGGCGAGCTCCAGATCGCTGTCCAGCACATGCGCGTAGTAGCAGGTGTGCTCCTTGGCGGTGAACGCGTTCAGCTCCCCGCCGACGGCGTCCATCGCCTGCGCGATGTCGACGGCCGTGCGGGTCGGGGTCGACTTGAACAACAGGTGCTCGAGGAAGTGCGCCGCACCCGCCACGGAGGCACCCTCGTCGCGCGAGCCGACACCGACCCAGACCCCGACCGACGCCGAGCGCACCGCGGGCAGGTATTCGGTGACCACCCGCAGGCCCCCCGGCAGGGTGGTGCGGCGGACCGCCTTGTGGTCGGCGTTCACCTCGGCGATCTGCGCCCCCCGGCGCAGGGCCGCCGCGGCATCAGCTGGTGGCCTCCTGAACTCAGCTGGCGGCATCGGCCGGCGCGGGAGCCGAGGCGGTGCTGTCCGCTGTGTCCGCCGAGTCCTCGTCGGCCACCAGGACCAACGAGATCTTCCCCCGCTTGTCGATGTCGGCGATCTCCACCCTCAGCTTGTCGCCGACGTTGACGACGTCCTCGACCTTCGCGATGCGCTTGCCCTTGCCGAGTTTGGAGATGTGCACCAAACCGTCACGGCCGGGAAGCAACGACACGAACGCGCCGAAATCCGTTGTCTTGACCACGGTTCCGAGGAACCGCTCGCCCACCGTGGGCAGCTGCGGGTTGGCGATGGCGTTGATCCGGTCGATCGCCGCCTGCGCCGACGGGCCGTCGGTGGCGCCGACGAACACCGTGCCGTCGTCCTCGATGGAGATCTGCGCGCCGGTCTCCTCGGTGATGGCGTTGATGATCTTGCCCTTGGGGCCGATGACCTCGCCGATCTTGTCCACCGGAACCTTGATGGTGGTGACCCGCGGGGCGTACGGGCTCATCTCGTCGGGTGAGTCGATCGCCTCGGCCATCACCTCGAGGATTGTCAGGCGCGCATCTTTCGCCTGCTCGAGCGCGCCCGCGAGCACCTGCGACGGAATCCCGTCGAGCTTGGTGTCCAGCTGCAGCGCGGTGACGAAGTCCTTGGTGCCGGCACACTTGAAGTCCATGTCGCCGAACGCGTCCTCGGCACCGAGGATGTCGGTCAGGGTCACGAACCGGCGCTCGGTACTGCCGTCGACGTCGACGTCGTCGGAGACCAGCCCCATCGCGATGCCGGCCACCGGCGCCTTGAGCGGCACCCCGGCGTTGAGCAGCGCCAGCGTCGACGCGCACACCGATCCCATCGACGTCGAGCCGTTGGAGCCCAGCGCCTCGGACACCTGGCGGATGGCGTACGGGAATTCCTCCACGCTGGGCAGCACCGGGATCAGGGCCCGCTCGGCCAGCGCGCCGTGCCCGATCTCGCGCCGCTTCGGCGAACCGACCCGGCCCGTTTCGCCGGTGGAGAACGGCGGGAAGTTGTAGTGATGCATGTACCGCTTGGACGTCTCGGGTCCCAGCGAGTCGATCTGCTGGGCCATCTTGACCATGTCCAGCGTGGTCACACCGAGGATCTGGGTCTCGCCGCGCTCGAACAGCGCGCTGCCGTGGGCCCGCGGAACCACGGCGACCTCGGCCGACAGCGCGCGGATGTCGGTGATGCCGCGGCCGTCGATGCGGAAGTGGTCGGTCAGGATGCGTTGCCGGACCAGCTTCTTGGTCAGCGAGCGGAACGCGGCGCTGACCTCCTTCTCCCGGCCCGCGTAGGTGTCGGCGAGCCGCTGCAGCACCTCCGCCTTGATCTCGTCGGTGCGCTGGTCGCGCTCGGCCTTGCCGCCGATGGTCAGCGCGGCGGCCAGCTCGTCGGTGGCCATCGAGGCGACCGAGTAGTAGACGTCGTCGCCGTAGTCGGGGAACACGGGGTACTCACCCGTCGGTTTGGCGGCGGCATCGGCCAGTTCCTGCTGCGCGGCGCACAGGGCGGCGATGAACGGCTTGGCCGCCTCCAGGCCCCGGGCCACAACGCTTTCCGTCGGCGCCTGGGCGCCGCCCTCGACGAGCGCGATCACGTTCTCGGTGGCCTCGGCCTCGACCATCATGATCGCGACGTCAGGCTTGCCGTCATACTCGCCGACGATCCGGCCCGCCACCACCATGTCGAACACCGCCCCCTCGAGCTGCTCGACGGTCGGGAAGGCGACCCAGGTGCCGTCGATCAGCGCGACCCGCACTCCCCCGATGGGCCCCGAGAAAGGCAGCCCGCCGAGCTGGGTGGAGGCCGACGCGGCGTTGATCGCCAGCACGTCGTACAGGTCGTTGGGGTCCAGGCTCAGGATCGTCACCACGACCTGGATCTCGTTGCGCAGACCGCTGACGAACGAGGGACGCAGCGGGCGGTCGATGAGCCGGCAGGTCAGGATGGCGTCGGTGGACGGCCGGCCCTCGCGGCGGAAGAACGAACCGGGGATGCGGCCTGCGGCATACATCCGTTCCTCGACGTCCACGGTCAGCGGGAAGAAGTCGAAATGCTCCTTGGGACTCTTGCTGGCGGTGGTCGCCGACAGCAGCATGTTTTCGTCGTCCAGGTAGGCGACCACGGCGCCGGCGGCCTGCTGGGCCAACCGGCCGGTCTCGAAACGAACGGTGCGGGTGCCGAAGCTCCCGTTGTCGATAATGGCGGTCGCCTCGAACACGCCCTCGTCAATTTCCTCTACAGACATCGCGTCCGTACGGCCTCTCTCAAGTAATGCG
The DNA here is from genome assembly GCA_963788075.1 of uncultured Actinomycetota bacterium. Classification (GTDB taxonomy): domain Bacteria; phylum Actinomycetota; class Actinomycetes; order Mycobacteriales; family Mycobacteriaceae; genus Mycobacterium. The sequence goes on from CAWBFI010000003.1 coordinate 5,850, forward strand.
GCTTTTTCGCGTCGTCACGCGCAGTCCCCCGAGAGCTGGCTTGAAGAACGACAGTCTGAATGCGGCTACGGCCATCGATCGAAGCGGCCGACCTGCCCCAGATCCGGAGAGCCCGGCAGCCACTACCGAAGACCGCCCGATGCAGACTGGGCAGCTCCCTTGGACGTGCGTAGTGACACGCTGGAACGGTACGCGCGGATCTGCGCGGACCGCACCGTTTGCTCGGGCCGAACCGGCCCAGAACGGTCCCACTCTACACGGGCGAACGCGCCCTGCCAGCGGGGACTCGGGATTTGCCCGGGTCAGCGACGCAGGCCCAGCCGCTCGATGAGCGAGCGATAACGCTCCACATCGATCTGCGAGATGTACTTGATCAGCCGCCGCCGGCGGCCGACCAGCAGCAGCAGTCCCCGCCGCGAGTGGTGGTCATGCTTGTGCACCTTCAGGTGCTCGGTCAGGTCCGCGATCCGCTTGGTCAGCAGCGCGATCTGCGCCTCCGGGGACCCGGTGTCGGTGTCGTGCAGCCCGTAGGAGCTCAGGATCTCCTTTTTCTGCTCGGCTGTAAGCGCCACGAAATATCTCCATCGATTGGTCCGCGATCATGGATATCAGGGCGCGGCCACCGCGAACCACAGCGCGCGCCGATGTCGTCCGGCAGTTTAGCAGCCAGGCGGTGGCGGGCCCGAATCGTCGGACGACATTCAGCCCGCGGACAGCAGCGCCCGCGCCCGGTCGGTGTCCTGACCCATCGCGGCGACGAGATCGTTCACCGAGTCGAACTTGCGCTGCCCGCGGATGCGGGCGACGAAGTCCAACGCAACGTGCTGGCCGTACAGGTCCGCCGCGGTGTCCAGCACGAACGCCTCGACGGTACGGGTCCGGCCGGAGAAGGTCGGGTTGGTGCCGACGGACACCGCGGCCTGGTAGCGCTCCCCCGGGACGACGGTGCCCGTCACCGGTCCGTGCCCGAGCACGGTGAACCAGGCCGCGTACACGCCGTCGGCCGGGATGGCCGAATACATCGGCGGCGCCACGTTCGCCGTGGGGAACCCCAGCTCGGCGCCCCGGCCGTAGCCCCGGACGACGACGCCTTCGACGCGGTGGGGGCGGCCCAGCGCCTCCGTGGCCGCCACCATGTCGCCGGCGTCCACGCACGACCGGATGTAGGTCGAGGAGAATGTCACGGTTTCGTTGCTGTGGTGCTCGGACAGCAGTGACATCGACTCCACCGCGAACCCGAATCGCTCGCCCGCGCGGCGCAGGGTGTCGACGTTGCCGGCCGCCTTCTTGCCGAAGGTGAAGTTCTCCCCCACCACGACCTCCACCACGTGCAGGTTTTCCACCAACAGCTCGTGGACGTAGCGCTCCGGCGTGAGCTTCATGAAGTCGGTGGTGAACGGCATCACCAGGAAGACGTCGATGCCCAGATCCTCGACGAGCTCGGCGCGACGGGTCAGCGTCGTCAGCTGCGCCGGGTGGCTGCCGGGGTAGACCACTTCCATCGGGTGCGGGTCGAACGTCATCAGCACCGTCGGCACGTTGCGAGTGCGCCCCGCCTTGACCGCATGGGCGATCAGCTCGGCATGGCCGCGATGCACGCCGTCGAACACGCCGATGGTGAGCACGCATCTGCCCCAGTCCGTGGGAATCTCGTCTTGGCCGCGCCACCGCTGCACGATCGCAAGCCTACGGCGCCGAGTCGGCGCGTGGCGTGTGAGATAGGCCGTCGTGTTCCGCCAAGGCAGCGGAAATGCCGCGCGTGTCTTGGGCCGCGCCGAGCGCGCCGAGACTGCGCCCACATCCCTACTCGGCGGGCAGGCTCAAGCACACCCTGGTCGCAGACTCGATGGCGCCTGACGCGCTACCCGCCCGGGCAGCACGCCGGATCGGGTCGGGTTGCCTAAACTTCTCGATGTGAGGGCTGACGACTGGCCTGGCGGTATCACCGCGGTCGGCCAGGACTACCTGAAGGTCATCTGGAATGTCCAGGAATGGTCGCCCGAGGGTGCCCCGCAGAAGGTCAGCACCAAAATGCTGGCCGACCGGATCGGGGTGTCGGCCAGCACGGCCTCGGAGTCGATCCGCAAGCTCGCCGAGCAGGGCCTGGTCGACCACGAGAAGTACGGCGCCGTGACGCTGACCGAGGCGGGGCGGAGAGCGGCGCTGGACGTGGTGCGCCGGCATCGGCTGCTGGAGACCTTCTTGGTCAACGAGCTCGGCTACGGCTGGGACGAGGTACACGACGAGGCGGAGGTGCTCGAGCACGCGGTTTCGGATCGCCTGGTGGCCCGCATCGACGCCAAGCTGGGGTTCCCGCGGCGCGACCCGCACGGCGACCCGATCCCGGCCTCGGACGGGCAGGTGCCCACGCCGCCGGCCCGTCAGCTGTGGGCGTGCGGTGACGGAGACACCGGGACGGTGGCCCGGATCTCCGATGCCGACCCGCAGATGCTGCGCTATTTCGCCGACGTCGGGATCAACCTCGACTCCCGGCTGCGGGTCCTCACCCGGCGAGAATTCGCCGGCATGATCTCGGTGGCGATCGAATCCGACGACGGGGTCCAGAGCACCGTCGACCTGGGCAGCCCGGCCGCCCGCGCGATATGGGTGGTGGCCTAATCCGCCAGCAGGCCCTTGGCGATGTGGGTCACCTGGACCTCGTTGCTCCCGGCGTAGATCATCAGTGACTTCGCGTCGCGGGCCAGCTGCTCCACCCGGTACTCGGCCATGTAGCCGTTGCCGCCGAACAGCTGCACGGCCTCCATCGCGACGTCGGTGGCCGCCTCCGACGAGTACAGCTTGATCGCCGACGCCTCGGCCAGCGTCAGCGGTTTCCCCGCCTGCTGCCGCTCGATCGTCTGAAACACCATGTTCTGCACGTTCATTCGGGCGATCTCCATTTTGGCCAGCTTGAGCTGGATCAGCTGGAACTGTCCGATGTTGCGGCCCCACAGCGTCCGCGTCTTGGCGTAATCCACGCACAGCCGGTGGCATTCGTTGATGATGCCCAGCGCCATCATCGCGATCCCGATCCGTTCGGCCGCGAAATTGGCGCGGGCGCTGTCGCGGCCGTCCCCGCCGGCGGGCTGTTCGTTCTCCCCGAGCAGCCGGTCCGGGGTCAGCCGCACATTGTCGAAGAACAACTCGCCCGTCGGCGACGACATCATGCCCATCTTCTTGAACGGCTTGCCCTGCGTCAGGCCCGGCATGCCGGAGTCCAGCACGAAGATCAACACCGGCCGGTTGCGCCTGTCCACCGACGGGTCACCGTCGTCGAGTTTGGCGTAGACCACGAGGACATCGGCGTAAGGCCCGTTGGTGATGAACGTCTTCTGCCCGTTGAGGATGTAGGCCCCATCTCCGTCGCCCGAGCGCCGCACGGTGGTCTTCATGCCGCCGAACGCGTCCGAACCGGAGTCGGGCTCGGTGATGGCCCAGGCCGCGATCTTCTTCAGCGTCATCAGGTCGGGCAGCCAGCGTTCCTTCTGGGCCAGCGTGCCGCGGCTCATGATGGTCGCCGCACCCAGACCGATGCTGACCGACGCGGTGCTCAGCAGTCCGATGCTGACCCCGGCCAATTCGGACACCAGCACGGCCAACATCGACGCCTGGGCGCCCATCCCCAAACCGCCTGCGCTATCGGGCTTTTCGTCGCCGGCTTCGCCCGCCTCCCTGGCGCGCTCGCGCTCCAGCATGGACTTGACCGACTCGGCGGCCATCGCGTCGAGACCAAACTGGCTGAAGAGCTTGCGGGCGATCGGATAGGGCGGCATCGCGCCCGTCTCCAATTCGTCGAGATGGGGACGGATCTCCTTAACGATGAACTGACGAACGGCATCGCGCACCATCAGATCGGTGTCGGACCACCCGATCATGGGCTGTTCAGCGCTTTCAGCGTTCGGCGCGCTGGTAGGCGGTGACGACGGCGGCGCCGCCCAGCCCGATGTTGTGTTGCAGGGCCGCGCTGACGTTGTCGACCTGACGCCTGTCGGCGGTGCCGCGCAACTGCCAGGTCAGCTCGGCGCACTGCGCCAACCCGGTCGCGCCCAGCGGGTGCCCCTTGGAAATCAGCCCGCCGGAGGGGTTGACCACCCAGCGGCCGCCGTAGGTGGTGTCGCCGTTGTCGACCAGCTTGGGCGCCTCGCCCGGTCCGCACAGGCCGAGCGCCTCGTACAGCAGCAGCTCGTTGGCCGAGAAGCAGTCGTGCAGCTCGATCACCTGGAAGTCCTCGGGGCCCAACCCGGATTGGTCGTAAACCCGTTGCGCCGCCTGAACATTCATGTCGTAGCCGATGAGGTTTTTGGCGCTCCCGTCGAACGTCGACGTGAAGTCGGTCGTCATCGCCTGACCGACGATCTCCACCGCCTGGCCGGCCAACCCGCGGCGGTCCACGAAGGACTCCGAAGCCACGATCGCCGCCCCGGAACCGTCCGAGGTCGGCGAGCACTGCAGCTTGGTGAGCGGGTCGGAGATCATCCGCGACGCCAGGACGTCGTCGAGCGTGTAGGACTCCTGAAACTGCGCGAACGGGTTGTTGACCGAGTGCTTGTGGTTCTTGTAGCCGATCTTGGCGAAATGCTCTGCCGTCGTGCCGTATTGCCTCATGTGCTCGCGGCCCGCGGCGCCGAACATCCACGGTGCGACGGGCATCGCGAACTCGTCGATCTCGGCCATCGCCTTGACGTGCCTGCCCATCGGCGATTCGCGGTCGGAGGCGCCACCGCTCAGCGAGCCGGGTTGCATCTTCTCGAATCCGAGCGCGATGGCGCAGTCGACGATCCCACCCCGGACGGCCTGGGCCGCCAGGAAAAGCGCGGTGGAACCGGTCGAGCAGTTGTTGTTGACGTTGACGATCGGGATGCCCGTCATGCCCAGCTCGTAGAGCGCCCGCTGCCCGGACGTCGAATCACCGGCGACGTAGCCGACGTAGCCCTGCTGAACCTCGCGATAGTCGATGCCGGCGTCGGCCAGCGCGTTGGTTCCGGACTCCTTCGCCATGTCCGGGTAATCCCAACCCTCACGGCGGCCCGGCTTCTCGAATTTGGTCATGCCGACGCCGACGACGTAAACCTTGCTGGACATAGCGCACCTTCCCGACCGTTAAACCGCCTAGATACCTCAGTGTGCAACTTAACCCCACCGCGCCTCCGCGGGGACCCTCTTCGTCGCCGCCGAGCCTGTAATTTTGCAGGCGCCTACTCGCGATTTGTCTGCAGATTTACAGGCTCGGCGAACGGGCTACATCGTCGCCGGGCGTAACACCACGACCGACTTCGTCCGCGGGCCCTCGTCGCGCAGCAGCGCAATCACCCGCCCGTCGGCGTCGGCGGCGGCGTAGACACCGTCGATGCCGGCCGGCGACAGGGAGCGGCCGTTGGCGGCCGCTTGGGCTTCCTCGGCGGAGAGGTCGCGGCGCGCGAACATCAGCAGGCACGCCTCGTCCAGGGTCCAGTTCAGCCGAGGCCGCTCGGCCAGATCGTCGAGCGTGCGCCCCTGGTCGAGCCCAAAGCGGCCGACGCGGGTGCGCCGCAACGCCGTCAGATGCCCGCCGACGCCGAGCGCGACACCGAGATCGCGGGCCAGCGCCCGGATGTAGGTCCCCGACGAGCAGTCGACCTCGACGTCGACATCCATGACATCACCGCCTTCCGCGGGACGCGTGGCCAGCAGCTCGAACCGGTCGATGCGTACCGGCCGGGCCGGCAGCTCGACGGCATGGCCCTCGCGGATCAGCCGATAGGCGCGGCGGCCCTCCACCTTGATGGCGCTGACGGCCGACGGCACCTGCTCGATCTCGCCGCGTAGCCCGGCGATCGCGGCCGCGATCGCCTCGTCGCTCAGGTGCCCAGCCGAAACGCTTTGCAGCAGTTCACCTTCCGCGTCCTCGGTGGAGGTGGTCTGGCCCAGGCGGATGGTGGCGGCATACGACTTGGAGGCCACCGTCAACAGGCCGAGGATCTTGGTGGCGCGGTCGACGCCGATCACCAGAACGCCGGTGGCCATCGGGTCCAGCGTGCCCGCGTGCCCGACTCTCCGGGTCGAAAACATGCGGCGACAGCGTGCCACGACGTCGTGACTGGTCATTCCCGCCGGCTTGTCCACCACGACAATGCCCGGACCGGTGGCGCGGTCGCTCATAAAACGATCGCGGTGAGCACCAGCCCGCGCTCGACCGACCAACGGCCCCGCAGCGCGGTCAGCGGCGGACCCGATAGCGCCTGCCCGTCGATCAGGATCTTGGAGACGAACACCCCGGCGGATCCCCTGCCGCCCGGATCGATGTCGAACACGATGTGGGCGTCCTCGAAACCCAACCAGCGCCGAGTCAAGGGGAACCACGCCTTGTACGTTGCCTCCTTGGCGCAGAACAGGATTCGGTCCCAATGCAGGCCCTCGGGCAACGCGGCGAGTTCGTGGCGTTCCTCTTCGAGCGCGATCGCGTCGAGCACGCCCTGCGGCAGCACGTCGTGCGGTTCGGCGTCGATGCCCACCGAGCGCACGGGCCCGCCCCGCCCCACGACCGCACCGCGATAGCCCGTGCAGTGGGTGAGGCTACCCACCACGCCGTCGGGCCAGCAGGGTTCTCCCTTGTCCCCCTTGAGGATCGGTGCCGGCGGCACGCCGAGCTCGCCCAACGCGATCCGGGCGCAGTGGCGGACGGTGATGAACTCGCTGCGCCGCTTGGCAACCGACTTGGCGATCAACGGCTCCTCATCCGGCAACGGGCTCAGGCCGGGGGGATCGGAATACACCTCCGCAGACGCCAGGTCCTCCGATACCGTGTCGGGCAACACCGACGACACCAACATGCGACCCGTCATCGTGACTGCCGCTGGCGCAACCGTTCCCGGAACTGCGTGGCCTGCTGGCGCATCTCGGGAGTGATGACGAAGTGACCGCCGAAGTCGTTGAGGTAGCCCGGCGCGTACTTCGGATCCGGCAACACCTGGCGCAGCCAGGTGTACGGCTTGCGGCGCCGCCACTCCCGCGGGTAGCCCACCGACACTTCCTCGAAGCGCACACCGTCATACCAGGTGGTCCGTGGGATGTGTAGGTGCCCGTACACCGAGCAGACGGCATTGTAGCGGGTGTGCCAGTCGGCGGTCTTGGTGGTTCCGCACCACAGCGAGAACTCCGGATAGAACAGCGCCTCACAGGGCTCGCGGACCAGCGGAAAATGGTTCACCAGGACGGTCGGCGTCATCCAGTCCAGCTGTTCCAGGCGGGCGCGGGTGCCAACCAGCCGCTCGCGACACCAGGCCTCGCGAGTGGGGTAGGGCTCCGGTGAGAGCAAGAATTCGTCGGTGGCCACCACGTTGCGCTCCCGGGCGATGGTCAGGCCCTCGGCTTTGCTCGCCGCCCCCTCGGGCAAGAAGGTGTAGTCGTAGAGCAAGAACATCGGCACGATCGTTGCCGGGCCGCCGCGTTCCGTCCACACCGGGAACGGATGCTCGGGCGTGACCACCCCCATCTCGTCGCACATGTTGACCAGGTACTCGTAGCGCGCCCGGCCGAAGATCTGCATGGGATCCCGGTTGGTGGTCCACAGCTCGTGGTTGCCCGGGACCCAGATCACCTTGGCGAACCGCCGCCGCAGCAGGTCAAGCGCCCACCGGATCTCGTCAGTGCGTTCGGCGACGTCACCGGCCACGATCAACCAATCGTCGGGCGACGACGGGTGCAGCGATTCGGTGACCGGCTTGTTGCCGAGGTGACCGGTGTGCAGGTCGGAGACCGCCCACAGCGTCGGCTGCCCGCCGTTGGTCGATTCGTGCCCGGGTTTTTGCTCCCGGTCTGTCTCGCGGTCTTTCCAAGCCACAATTAACCAGCCTAATGAATCGCCGAAACAGGGGCCGGTTTCGGTTGTGCCGTTGCTCGCGGGATGAGAACGAGTTCAGCTTTCGCTGTGGCGCCGCGCACGCGACTTGTACACTCCCGGCAAGGGACCGCTAGGCAGCAGGGGGTGTCATGTTCGCCGGTGTGCGTGTGATCGGAGCGCTTGGTGCGCTGGTCACCGCGGTCGTGGGGGGCACGCTGGGCTGGCAGGGCGTCCCGGTCGCGCCGGCCGGAGGCGCGCACGTGGAGCTGCGAGCGACCGGCGAGCCGATGGAAACCACCATGAAGAGCCCGATCGTGGCGACCACCGACCCGCGCCCCTTCGACGCGTGCGAGGACATCCCGCTCGACGTCATCGCCCGACTCGGCTTGGCGTTCACCCCGCCCGAACACGAGGACGGGCTGCGCTGCCACTTCGACGCGGGCAACTATCAGCTGGCAGTCGAGCCCATCATCTGGCGCACCTACGCGGAGTCCCTGCCCGCGGACGCCGTCGAGACCACGATCCAGGGTCACCGCGCCGCGCAGTACTGGGTGATGAAGCCGACCTACCACAACAGCTACTGGTATTTCTCCTGCATGGTCGTGTTCAAGACCAGCTACGGGGTGATCCAGCAGGCGTTGTACTTTTCGACGATCTACTCCAACCCCGAGGTCGACTGCATGTCCACAAATCTGCAGCGGGCCAACGACCTCGCGCCTTACTACAAGTTCTAAGTGGGTACTCTCGGACGGGTCGGCGGCAACGCCGTGGGCCGGCTGTTGGGTCTGCCGCCGGCGAGCACCGATTACACCGTCGATCGCGTCGCGGTGCCGATGCGCGACGGAGTCGAGCTGGTCGCCGACCACTATGCGCCGGTGACGTCCACGCCCGTGGGCACCTTGCTGGTCCGCGGACCGTACGGGCGCGCGTTCCCGTTCTCGCTGGCGTTCGCCAGGCTGTATGCCGCCCGTGGCTATCACGTGGTGCTCCAGAGCGTGCGCGGAACTTTCGGGTCTGGCGGGGAGTTCGAACCGATGGTCAACGAGGCCGCCGACGGCGCCGACACGGTCGCCTGGCTGCGTGAGCAGCCCTGGTTCACCGGGCGGTTCGCCACCGTCGGCCTGTCTTACCTGGGATTCACCCAGTGGGCACTGCTGCTGGATCCCCCGCCGGAGCTCGCGGCGGCCATCGTCACCGTGGGTCCGCACGATTTCAACGCATCGGTCTGGGGCACCGGCTCGTTTGCCGTCCACGACTTCTTGGGGTGGAGCGATCTCGTTTCCCGCCAGGAGGACCCGGTGCGCATCCGGGCAGCACTGCGCCAGCTGCAGGCCCGGCGCAAGGTGGCACGAGCGGCCGCGGAGGTGCCGATGGGCGCCGGGGCCCGGACGCTGCTCGGCGCCGGCGCTCCGTGGTTCGAATCCTGGATCGAACACTCCGAACCGGACCACCCGTTCTGGAAGTCGCTGCGGTTCGGCGAGGCGCTGGAGCGGGTGCGAGTGCCCGTGCTGCTCATCGGCGGCTGGCAAGACATCTTCCTGAAGCAGACGTTGCAGCAGTACGGGCAGCTGCGCGGCCGGGACGTCGACGTGGCGCTGACGGTCGGCCCGTGGACGCACACCGAAATGCTCACCAAGGGGTTGGCCACCAGCGCGCGCGAATCGCTCGACTGGCTGAACGCTCATCTGGGCGGCGCGCCCGGCCCGCGTCGGCCCGGCAGGGTTCGCATCTACATCACCGGGTTGAACAAGGGACAAGCCTGGCGCAACCTGAATGACTGGCCGCCCGCCACCACGGAACGCGCGCTGTATCTGCGGCCCGGCGGCCACCTGGGCGAGACCGCGCCGACCGACCTCGAAGGATTGGCGCCGGCGACGTTTCGCTACCACCCCGCAGACCCGACGCCCACCACCGGCGGTCCCCTGCTGTCCCCGAACGGCGGCTACCGCGACGACAGCCGGCTCGCATCGCGCGACGACGTGCTCGCCTTCACCAGCCTTACCCTTACCCGGGATCTCCACGTCTACGGCAATCCGGTGGTCGAGCTGTCGCACACGTCGGACAATCCCCACGTCGACCTATTCGTTCGGGTAAGCGAGGTCAGTGAGGCGGGGGGCCGGGGTCGGTCGCGAAACGTCAGCGACGGCTACCGACGGTTGCGCGCCGCACCCGAAACCATGGCGGACACCGTCAGGATCGAACTCGACGGGATCGCCCACCGCTTCCGCGCCGGCTCGCGCATCCGCGTCCTGATCGCCGGCAGCTGGTTCCCCCGCTACGCGCGCCACCTCGGCACCGAGGAACCGCTGCTGACGGGCCGCCAGACCAAGCCGGCCAACCACGCCGTGCACTACGGGCGCTCCCGGCTGCTGCTTCCCGTCGGACCCGCCGATCCGTCAGCCGACCGCGGCGCGAACCCGGGCGGCGACCTCGCCTAGCGCGGCCTCGGCGTGAACCGGCTCGTGCACCGGCGGTGCCAGCCCGACCTCGGCAGGCGACAGCGGGAGCCGCACCCAGCTGGTGCAGCCCGCGTACTCGGGAGTGCGCGCGACCAGCACCGGCTCGGCCAACGGAATGACCGACACCACCAGCACGGCCAGCTTGTGCTTGGGCCGGAAGTCGAGCCGGTCGGCGCGCACCGATTCGGCGGTCCAGATGTGCAGGTCCTCGATCGCCGGAAGGCCGTCAGGCCGGTTAACCGGCACCGCCGCAACGACTTTCGCTGCGGCCCGCAGGAGCAGCCGCTCGTCGGTGCTGTCGGCGGCCCCGGCTTCCAGCAGGTCCCGATGCTCGGGCCGGACCCGCCGCGCGTGGCTGTGGGCGACCGTCGGGAACAGCAGGAATTCGCGGGCCGCCAATTCGAACCGCTTTTCTCCGATGCCGCCCTTGCGGAGCAGCACCCGCTGCCGGCCGTCGAGCAGCGCGTGCACCGCCGCGCTCCACTCCTTGAGCGCGGGCATCGTCGCGGTCAGGGTCATGTCGCCGTCGCGAGGCGAGCCGCCACCTCCGGCCGGCGCAAGGGCGGGACGGTCTTCGGCGGCTGCCGCCGCGCCGGCAATGCCTCAAGCAATCGCGTCGTCGCCTCGGTGACCTCGCCAACCGCTGCCTCGAACGCTTCGGCGGCGGCCGCGGGAAGGCGGGTCGGGCGGGTGATGCCGCTGACCTTGCGCACGTACTGGCGCGCGGCGGCCGCGATCTCTTCGGGTGTCGCAGCCGGCTGCAGGCCGCGCAGTTCGGTGATGTTCCGGCACATGGCTCCAACGATAAACGCGAGGAGCGACCTTCTACGGTGATCTCCATGACCGACGACATCCTGCTGATCGAGACCGACGAACGGGTGCGCACGCTCACCCTCAACCGCCCGCAGGCGCGCAACGCGCTGTCCTCGGCGTTGCGGGACCGGGTCTTCGGCGCCCTGACCGACGCCGAAACCGACCAGGGCGTCGACGTCGTCATTCTCACCGGGAGCGATCCGGTGTTCTGCGCGGGGCTGGACCTCAAAGAGCTGGGGGGCTCCTCGGCCCTACCGGACATCTCGCCGCGGTGGCCGTCGATGACCAAGCCGGTGATCGGCGCGATCAACGGCGCCGCGGTCACCGGCGGGCTGGAGCTGGCACTGTACTGCGACGTCCTGATCGCATCGGAGCACGCCCGCTTCGCCGACACCCACGCCCGGGTGGGGCTGCTGCCCACGTGGGGGCTGACCGTGCGCCTACCGCAGAAGGTCGGCGTCGGCCTCGCCCGGCGCATGAGCCTCACCGGGGACTACCTGTCCGCCCCCGACGCGCTGCGTGCCGGCCTGGTGACCGAGGTGGTGCCGCACGACGAGCTGTTGCCGACCGCCCGCCGGGTGGCGGCGTCCATCGTCGGCAACAACCAGGACGCGGTACGCGCGTTGCTGGCGTCCTACCACCGGATCGACGACTCGCAGACCAGCGCGGGGCTGTGGCTCGAGGCGACGGCCGCCAGGCATTTCCGCACCAGCGGCGACGCCATCGCCGCCAACCGCGAGGCGGTCCTGCAACGCGGGCGGGCTCAGGTGCGATAACCAATACGATCCGAACAAACGGTACAACGACCTGCAGGAGGAACCGATGCGTGCTGGCGTCGGCCTCACCGCGCGGACCCTCGGCGGCCTGGCGGTGGCCGCGACATGCGCGCTCGCGGCGCCGCCACCGCAGTCAGCCGCGCTGCCGCCACCGGGATTTCCCAATCTCGACGGTTTCGTCGCCGTCCCGGCGGACGGCTACCTGACGAACGCCGGGCCCGGCTTGCCGCCCCGGGTCACTTTCACCGCGACGTCTACCCTGGTCTGCGACTTCTACGGCGGCCCGGCGCCGCCGCCGCAACCGTCCCAGGACATCAAGTGCAGCGGAGACATGCCGGGATTGGACGACATCTCGTTTCCGGGCGGGGGCCACCCGAAACCGGGCGATTGCGTGGTGGGAACGGTGAATTTCAAGGGACCCGGCTACGAGTTGAGCCGCATGTCCTACTCCGGATGCGAAGGCAACCCCCCCACCTTGCCCTCCGGCAAACCGTTGGGCGTGGGTCAGAAGCTGTCCTACCTGAACGTGACGTGCGCCGTCGGCGCCGACAATCTCGTCGCCTGCCTGGACACCACCAGCGGCGACCACGGGTTCGTCCTGCAGCGCTCGGGAAGCTGGGCGTTCTAACACCCCGCGCGGTGCTCAGCCGAGGGCTGAGCGAAGCGACGTGACGGCGTCGTCGATCGAGCCGGCGGTCGAGTAGCCGGCGGCCAGCCGGTGCCCGCCACCGCCGAACGCGGAGGCGACCTGCGACAAATCCACGTCGGCCTTGGCCCGCATCGACACCGACCACTGCCGCGGAGCGACCTCCTTGAAGACGGCCGCCACCTCGGCCTGCTGCGTGGTGCGCACGATATCGACGATGCTCTCGACTTCCTCGGGGCGCGAGTTGACCCATTCCCCGTGGTCGACGACCGCGTAGACCAGACCGCGACCGCCCACGGCGTCGGGAACCAATTGCGCAGAACCCAGCACCCTCGACAGCATCGGCAGCCACAGGAACGGATGGGTGTCCATCAACGCTCGGCTGATGGCGGCGTTGTTCACGCCCGCGTCCAGCAACCGGGCCGCCAATCGGTGGGCCCGGGCGCTGGCCCAACGGAACGACCCCGTGTCGGTGGTCAGCCCGGCGTAGATGCAGTGCGCGACGTCCGTGTCGATCGGCTTGCCCCACGCGTCGAGGATTTCGGCAACCAACACCGTGGTGGAGTCGGCCGACGGGTCGACGAGGTTCGCGGTGCCGAACAAGTCGTTGGAGGCGTGGTGATCGATCACCAGCAGCTGCCGGTCCGGGGCGGCCAGGCCGATGAGGCCGCCGAGCCGTTTGGCGCTCGGAACGTCAACGGTAACAACCAGATCGACGTCGCGGCGCATCTCGTCGGGACCGACCAGCAAGTGGCAGCCGGGCAGCGACCGCAGCGACTCCGGCAACGTCTCGGGCGCGGCGAAACTGACCTCGACATGCTTGTCGCACCTATCGAGCACGGTGGCCAGCGCCAGCCCGGCGCCGATGGTGTCCGCGTCGGGGTGCACGTGGCAGATCACCGCGACCGCCGCCGCCCCGGCCAACAACTCGGCGGCGCCGAGCGCGTCGACGCGTGTCCCGGCCACCGGAACGCCGGCCAGCTCAGCTTTCGTGTTGGTCGTCGTCACCGGTTTCTCCCCCGCGAGCGGGTGGTTCCCCCACAGCCTCGAACCCCTCACTGCCCCCGCTGTCACGATACGGATCGGCCTCCCCGGCCGGTTTGGCGCCCACCCGCACGCGCGCCACGTCGGCGTCCGCGGCGCGAGCTCGGGCCAACAACTCGTCCATCCGTTGCACGCTGTCGGAGGTGGTGTCCCGGGTGAACGTCAGCGTCGGGGTGAAGCGCACCCCGGTGCCGGCCCCCACCTTGGTGCGCAGCGCACCTTTGGCCCGCTCCAGCGCGGCCGCGGCGGCCGCGTAATCCGGCTCGTCGTCCAGCGTGCGCCCCATCACCGTGTAGAACACCGTCGCATCGTGCAGGTCGGCCGTCACCTTCGCGCCGACGATGGTCACCCCGTCGAGCCCAGGGTCCTTGATCTCGAACTCGATCGCCGAGGCGACGATCGTGAAGATCCGTTTCGCCAGCCGGCGCGCCCTCGCGGGGTCGGCCATCAGGCGCGCTCCTTCTGGACCAGCTCGTAGGACTCGATGACGTCGCCCTCCTTGATGTCGTTGTAGCCCAAGGTCATACCGCACTCGAAGCCCTCGCGGACCTCCGTCACGTCGTCCTTCTCCCGTCGCAGCGAGGTGATCGTGAGGTTGTCGGCGACCACGATGTTGTCCCGCAACAGCCGCGCCTTCGCATTGCGGCGCACCACACCCGAGGTGATCATGCAGCCGGCGATGACGCCGACCTTCGAGGAGCGGAACAGCGCACGGATCTCGGCGCGACCCAGCTGGTTCTCCTCGTAGATCGGCTTGAGCATGCCGCGGAGGGCCTTCTCGATCTCGTCGATCGCCTGGTAGATCACCGAGTAGTAGCGGATCTCGACGCCCTCGCGGTTCGCCAGCTCGGTCGCCTTGCCCTCGGCGCGCACGTTGAACCCGATGATGATCGCGTCCGACGCCGACGCCAGGTTGACGTTGGTCTCGGTGATGCCGCCGACGCCGCGGTCGATGACGCGCAGCGCCACCTCGTCGTCGACCTGGATGCCCATCAGCGCCTCTTCCAGCGCCTCGACCGTACCGGCGTTGTCGCCCTTGAGGATCAGGTTCAGCTGGCTGGTCTCCTTCAGCGCCGAGTCCAGGTCCTCCAGGCTGATGCGCTTGCGCGACCGCGCCGCCATGGCGTTGCGCTTGCGGGCGCTGCGCCGGTCGGCGATCTGGCGGGCGATGCGGTCCTCGTCGACGACCAGGAAGTTGTCACCGGCGCCGGGCACCGACGTGAAGCCGATGACCTGCACCGGCCGCGACGGCAGCGCCTCCTCGACGTCCTCGCCGTGCTCGTCGACCATGCGCCGGACGCGACCGTAGGCGTCGCCCGCGACCACCGAGTCGCCGACGCGCAGCGTGCCGCGCTGCACCAGCACCGTGGCGACCGGCCCCCGGCCGCGGTCCAGGTGCGCCTCGATCGCAACGCCCTGGGCCTCCATGTCTGGGTTGGCCCGCAGGTCCAGGGCGGCGTCCGCGGTCAGCAGCACCGCCTCCTCGAGCGCCTCGATGTTGGTGCCCACCTTCGCCGAGATGTCCACGAACATCGTGTCGCCGCCGAAATCCTCTGCCACCAAACCGTATTCGGTGAGCTGGCCGCGGATCTTCTGCGGGTCGGCGCCCTCCTTGTCGATCTTGTTGACCGCCACCACGATCGGCACGTCGGCGGCCTGCGCGTGGTTGATGGCCTCCACCGTCTGCGGCATCACGCCGTCGTCGGCGGCGACCACCAGGATCGCGATGTCGGTGGCCTTCGCGCCGCGGGCACGCATGGCGGTGAACGCCTCGTGGCCCGGGGTGTCGATGAAGGTGATCAGCCGCTCGGTGCCGTCGAGGTCGACGGCCACCTGGTAGGCGCCGATGTGCTGGGTGATCCCACCGGCCTCGGCCTCGCGGACGCTGGCGTTCCGGATGGTGTCCAGCAGCCGCGTCTTGCCGTGGTCGACGTGACCCATGACGGTCACGACCGGCGGGCGGGTCTGCAGGTCCTCCTCGGTGCCCTCGTCCTCGCCGTAGGTCAGGTCGAAGGACTCGAGCAACTCGCGGTCCTCGTCCTCCGGGCTGACGACCTGGACGTTGTAGTTCATCTCGCTGCCGAGCAGCTCGAGCGTCTCGTCGCCGACCGACTGGGTGGCCGTCACCATCTCGCCGAGGTTGAACAGCGCCTGCACCAGCGCGGCCGGGTTGGCGTCGATCTTCTCCGCGAAGTCGCTCAGCGACGCGCCGCGGGCCAATCGGATCGTCTCGCCGTTGCCGTGCGGCAACCGCACGCCGCCGACGACCGGCGCCTGCATCGAGTCGTATTCCTGGCGCTTCTGCCGCTTGGACTTGCGGCCCCGCCGGGGCGCGCCACCGGGACGGCCGAACGCGCCGGCGGCACCGCCGCGCTGGCCTGGACGGCCACCGCCGCCGCCGCCTCCGCCGCCTCCGCCGCCTGGACGGCCCCGAAAACCCCCCGGAGCGCCGCCGGGTGCGGCACCTACTCCCCCTCCGCCGCGGTAATTACCGCCACCGGAGTCGGAGCGGCCGCCGGGACCGCCGGGCCGGCCACCGCCGGGGCGGGGTGCGCCCGGGCGCGCCGGGCGGCCCTGCCCACTGGCACCGCCGGGGCGCGGCGGCATGCTGCCGGGCGAAGCGCCCGGGCGCGGCGCGCCCGGCCTGGCAGCCCCGGGGCGGGGCGCCGGCGGACGCGGGATGGGCCGGTCGACGGGTTGCGCCGACGAGAACGGGTTGTTGCCGACGCGCGGGGTGCGGACCCCCGGCTTCGGCATCGGGCCGGGACGCGGGCCCGGCGTCATGCCGGGGTGCGGGCCGGGCTGGCCGGCGGGTTGTCCGGGGGTCGGCCCTCCCGGCTGCCCGGGCTGCGGGTGGCCTGAAGGCGCCGACGGCCGTCCGGGTGCGGGCGCCGGCGGCGCGGGCGCTTCCGCCGCCCTGGAAGCTGGGGGAGCCGGGGGTGCCTGGGCGGCGACGGTTGCCGTTGCGCCGGTGCCCGCGGCCTTGGCGGGGGCGCTGGTCGCCTCGCCGTTACCGGTGGCATTACCGATCGCCTTGTCGAGGGCCTTGTCGAGTGTCTTGTCGGGCCCCTTGGCGGGTGCCTTGGCCTCGGCCGGCTTGCCGCCTCCAAAAGACTCGCGTAGCCGGCGCGCCACCGGCGCCTCTACCGTCGACGACGCGGATTTGACGAATTCGCCCTGTTCATTCAGCCGGGCGAGGACTTCCTTGCTGGTGACACCGAGTTCCTTGGCCAACTCGTGTACGCGGGCCTTACCTGCCACTACATCTCCTGTCTATGAGGCGACAGCAGCGGGCCGCGCCTCGGGTTTAGCTATGACGCATTGTCATCGGGGCTTCACGGTGTGCTCATGTTCTTTGTTACCTGTTCTGTTGCCGGGCCGATCGGGCGCATAGAAGCTCTATGTGCTCGACCACCGCGGATGTGTCCGGTGAACCGGCGATGCGCAACGCTTTCGTGAAAGCCCGCCGCCGAATCGCCTGTCGCGCGCAATCCGGTACGGGATGCAGCCATGCACCCCGCCCCGGCAGGCTACTCCCTGTGTCAACGATCACGGCGTATTCGCCGTTCCCGGTCGGCACAGCGACCACTCGAAGCAGTTCGACGGCCAGCTCTCGCTTCCGGCACCCCACACACGTCCGCACCGGTCCACCGGTGTGTCTGTGCGCCCAGCTGGTTTCGGGGGCCGAAAGCTCGCGCTGGATCACGGCTCAGTCTAGCGTCACTTGACCGGAGGCCCGAACCGCCCGATGCAGCATCGTCAGCGGTCGTGCGCCATCCCGTGCGTGGCCCCGTGCTCGGCTTCCCTCTCCGAATGAGACGGCGAATCCCCGCGGATGTCGATGCGCCACCCGGTGAGCCGGGCGGCGAGCCGGGCGTTCTGGCCCTCCTTGCCGATGGCCAGTGACAACTGGAAGTCCGGCACCACCACCCGGGCGGCCCGGGCGGACTCATCGATAACCGACACGGAGACCACCTTGGCGGGCGACAGCGCGTTCGCGACGAAGCGGGCCGGATCTTCGTCGTAGTCGATGATGTCGATCTTCTCCCCGGAGAGCTCGCTCATCACGTTGCGGACGCGCTGCCCCATCGGACCGATGCAGGCGCCCTTGGCGTTCAGGCCGGGAAGGTTCGACTTCACCGCGATCTTGGAGCGATGGCCGGCCTCGCGGGCGACCGCGACGATCTCGACCGACCCGTCGGCGATCTCGGGGACTTCCAACGAGAACAGCTTGCGGACCAGGTTGGGATGGGTGCGGGACAGTGTGATCAGCGGCTCACGGGACCCGCGCGTCACACCCACCACATAGCACCGCAGCCGGTTGCCGTGCTCGTAGCTTTCGCCCGGCACCTGTTCGGCCGCCGGGATCACGCCCTCGGAGGCCTTGGTCTCGGAACCCATCCGGACCACGACCAGCCCGCGGGCGTTGGCCCGGTTGTCGCGCTGAATCACGCCCGCGACGATCTCGCCCTCGCGGGTGGAGAACTCGCCGTAGGTCCGCTCGTTTTCGGCGTCCCGGAATCGCTGCAGCATCACCTGGCGCGCGGTCGTCGCCGCGATGCGGCCGAAACCCTCGGGGGTGTCGTCCCATTCGCTGACGACATTGCCGTCCTCGTCGACCTCCCGCGCGATCACCTGAACGACGCCGGTCTTGCGGTCGATCTCGATGCGCGCGTCCATCTGGTGACCCTGGGTGTGCCGGTAGGCGGTGAGCAGCGCGGATTTGATCGTCTCGAGCAGTTCATTGACCGAGATGCCGCGATCCACCTCGATGGCATGCAGCGCGGCCATGTCGATGTTCATGTTCCGGCCTCCGTCCTGTCGGCCCGACCCCTGATGGCCCCAGTCGCTAGCTCCACCTCGGCCTGGGCTGGCGGTGAAAACTCGACCTGCACAACGGCTTTCGCTATTTGCGCGAGGGGGATCTCGCGCACCGCCCAGTCCCGGCCGTCGCGGACCACCAGCGCGATCGCGTCGTCGCGCGTCTCGCCGACGCGGCCGGTCACCTGCGATCCGTCCGACACCGTGATTTCGACCCTGCGGCCACGGGCGCGCCGGAAGTGCTTCTCGCTGGTCAGCGGGCGGTCCACACCGGGCGAACTGACCTCGAGCACGTAGCGGTCCGGGATGCCGTCGAAGAGTCGCGAGCTGTCCAGCAAAGCCGACGCGGAACGCGACAGCGTGGCGATCGTCTCAAGGTCGAGGGGGTCGTCACCGTCGGCGATCACCGCGATCCGCGGCGGGCGGGCCCGGGTGTCGATGACCACGTCCTCGATTTCATAACCGGCGCGCGCGAACTCACCGCCGAGTAGCTCGATCACCTGCGTCTGCGAAGGTAGCCCGGTGGTCACGGCGAGCTCCTCATCTTGAGTTGTCCGGTCATCAGGCGGGCGTCGCCACCCGATCGACTTCCGGGCGGCTTCCGTGTCCCGGCGGAACGCACCCGCTTTCGTTCCGCGAGAGCCAGCTACCAACGATACGCCAGGAATCCCAGATGACGGATAGATCGCGCTTGCGGCTCACCGTCCTCGCACCTGCCCAGCGTCGTACCAATGGCAGGATGTTGCTGTGCCTAGCGCAGTACCCGTCACCAGCAGGCGGGGTGTGCTCGCCGGTGGCGCTGCTCTCGCTGCGCTCGGGGTGCTCGCATCCGCCTGCGGCGAGTCCCCGCCCAAGCCGCCCCCTGTCGAAGACCTGCTGGGGCCCCTAGACCAGGCCAGGAAAGACAGTGCGCTGGCGGGCGCCGCCGCCGCGGACATCGGCCACCCGCCTCAGATCGCCGCGGCGCTGACGGTGGTCGCCACCCAACGCGCCGCCCATGCCCGCGCCCTGTCCACGGAGATCTCCAGGGCGAGCGGCAAGCTCACCTCGTCGTCGAGCGAAACGACCACCCCCAGCCTGGCTGAGCCCGCGGGCCCGCCACCGCCGCCGCCGATTTCCGACGTGATCGATTCGCTGCGCGCATCCGCCGAGAGCGCCAGCCGCCTGGTGGCGACCGAGTCGGGCTATCGAGCGGGGCTGCTCGCGTCCATCGCCGCCTCCTGCACGGCGTCCTATCAGGTCGCGCTGGTGCCGGGAGGGCCGTCCATATGAGCTCCGGCAAGGACGCCGACAACGCGGCGCTGTGCGACGCGCTGACGATCGAACACTCGACGATCTACGGGTATGGGATCGTGTCCGCGCTGTCGCCCCCCAGCGTCAACGACATGGTGGTGGAAGCCCTCGCCCAGCACCGCCAGCGTCGCGACGACGTGATCGCGATGCTGGCCGCCCGTAAGGTCAACGCCCCGGTCGCCGCCGCGGGCTATCAGTTGCCCCTGCTGGTGGCTAGCCCCGCGGATGCGGCGCGGCTGGCGGTGCGGATGGAGAACGACGGCGCGACGGCTTGGCGCGCCGTCATCGAGCACGCCGATACGGCCGATGACCGGGCGTTCGCCTCGACGGCCCTGACGCAGAGCGCGGTGATGGGCGCCAGATGGAACCGGGTGCTGGGCGCCTGGCCCATCACTACCAGTTTTCCGGGCGGCAACGAGTAGCCACTCGGTTATCCGGTGACGGCCGCCGCGATTTCGGCCGCCAGCGAGTCACCGACGGCCAGCTCGCGAGTCTGCCCGCTGAAGCGGTCACGCAGCTCGACCACGCCGTCCGCCCAGCCCCGGCCCACGACGATGATCCGGGGCACGCCCAGCAGCTCGGCGTCCTTGAACTTCACGCCCGGCGAGGCCTGGCGGTCGTCGAGCAGCACGTCGACACCTAGCCGGTCCAGGTCGGCGGCCAGCGCGGTGGCGCCCGCGCGGGCCTCCCCGTCCTTGTTGGCGATCACCAGATGGACGTCGAACGGCGCGACCGCCGACGGCCAGCGCAGGCCCAGCTCGTCGTGGTGCTGCTCGGCGATGACGGCCACCAACCGAGACACCCCCAGGCCGTAGGAGCCCATGGTCAGCCGCACCGGCTTGCCGTCCTCGCCGAGCACGTCGACGGTGAACGCGTCGGTGTATTTGCGGCCGAGCTGGAAGATGTGGCCGACCTCGATGCCGCGCGCCGATACCAGCGGGCCGGCGCCGTCCGGGGACGGATCGCCGTCGCGCACCTCGGCGGCCTCAATGGTGCCGTCGGCGGTGAAATCGCGACCGGCCACCAGCCCCACGACGTGGCGGCCGGGCTCGTCGGCCCCGGTGATCCAGTTCGTGCCGTCGACCACCCGCGGGTCGAGAAGATAGCGAACGCCGTTCTCGCGCAATGCCTTCGGCCCGATGTAGCCCTTCACCAGGAACGGGTACCGGGCGAAATCGGCATCGTCGAGCAACGCGTAGTCGGCCGGTTCCAGCGCTGCGCCCAGCCGCTTGTCGTCGACCTCTCGGTCGCCGGGCAGCCCGATGGCCAGCAGCTCCCAGGCCTCGCCGGGCCGGCGAACCTTGAGCAGGACGTTCTTCAGCGTGTCGGCGGCGGTGACGGTGCGGCCCAGTTCGGCGGTGTTGGCCCAGTCGACCAGGGTGGCGATCGTCGGGGTGTCGCCGGTGTCGTGGACCACGGGCTCGGGCAGTCCGTCGAGGGGCCGGGCCTCCGGTTTGGCGGTGACGACCGCCTCGACGTTGGCCGCATAACCGGACTCCAGGCACCGTACGAAGGTGTCCTCACCGACCGGACTCTCGGCCAGAAACTCCTCCGAGGCGCTGCCGCCCATCGCCCCCGAAACCGCGGAAACGATGACGTAGCGGACCTTGAGCCGCTCGAAGATGCGCTGATAGGCCTCCCGATGCGCGTGGTAGGCGGCCTTGAGCCCGGCGTCGTCGATGTCGAACGAGTAGGAGTCCTTCATCAGGAATTCCCGGACGCGCAGGATGCCGGCCCGCGGCCGCGCCTCGTCGCGGTACTTGTTCTGGATTTGGTACAGCAGCAGCGGAAAGTCCTTGTACGAGCTGTATTCGCCCTTGACGGTCAGGGCGAAGAGCTCCTCGTGCGTCGGGCCCAGCAGGTAGTCGTTGCCGCGGCGATCCCGCAGCCGAAACACCCCGTCGCCGTATTCGGTCCACCGGTTCGTCGTCTCGTACGGTGCGCGTGGGAGCAGGGCCGGGAACAGGATCTCCTGCCCACCGATCGCGTTCATCTCATCGCGGACGATGCGTTCGATTTTGCGCAGCACCCGCAACCCCAGCGGCAGCCAGCTGTACAGCCCGGGCGCGACGGGCCGGATGTATCCGGCCCGAATCAGAAGTTTGTGGCTGGGCACTTCGGCGTCGGCGGGGTCGTCGCGCAGAGTGCGCAGGAACAGCTCGGACATCCGGGTGATCACAGCGCGCAAGCCTAGCCTGGCGACGATGCAGGCCGGGACGGGCGACAAACTCAGGTTTTTTTCAGCTGCGCGCGATACGTTGCCGCCCATGGGCACGACCGCGACCGGCGCGGACTCCGGGTATCGGAGCGGCCCGGTCGCCGTGGTGCTGATCGTCTTGTACTCGGTTGAAGTGATCGGGATCCTCTCCGCCGCAACCGCTGTCGCGAGCCTGGGACGGGCGCACCCGGGTCGCGGCGCGGGCCTGTTGACGCTGGCCCTGGTCGCCGCGGCGGCCCTGCTCGGCTGGCACGCCATACGACTGCTGCTGGGCGAACGCAGGTTGAGCGTGACCGGACTGGCCGCCCAGTCGGGTCTTCTGATAGCAGCGATCGCGCTGACCACCCAACGACCGGCAGCCGGAGCGGCGGGCGTCGTCGTGAGCGCCGGCGTGCTGGCGGGGTGGGGTCGGCTCGGGAGGTCGGCTCCCTCAGCCGAGCCATTGGCCGTGTCCCCCGAGGCCGCGGTGATGCCGGAAGGACGCGGGCCGACCGGCCGCTCGGACAAGGTGGGGTTCGGGGGCGTCGTCCTGGTGCTGCTTACGTCGGCGCTGGTGTTGGCCGCGCTGAGCGTGCGCGGCGGAATCGTGATCGGGATGGTCGTCCTGGCCATCATCTTCATTCCGCTCGAGCGGTTGTTCGCGCTGCGCCCGCGCCGGATACTGCGCGCGGGATGGCGCACCGACGTGGTCCATTACCTGATCAACGGGGCCGCGCTCAAGGTCGGTGTCGTCATCGCGGTGGCGGTGGTCGGCACGGTCTTGCGGGCTTTTGTTCCCGCGCCCTTCCGCGCCACGATCGCCGCGAGCCCGAGTTGGGCGCAGATCGTCGCCGCGCTGGCGATCGCCACAGTCGGCGGCTACGCGGGACACCGGGCGGCGCACGAGGTTCCGCTGTTGTGGCGATTCCACCGCGTGCACCACAGCATTCGTGAGATGGACTGGCTTGCCGCCAACCACCTGCATCCCCTCGACCAGATCTTCATCCGCTCGTCGGCGGTGCTACCCCTGTATGCCCTCGGCTTCGGTCGAATGAGCCTGGGCGCCTTCGTCGTTCTGACCACGCTGCAGGCGATCTTCATCCACGCCAACGTGCGGCTCACGTTCGGGCCGTTGAGATGGGTGATCGCCACCCCGCAGTTCCACCACTGGCATCACGCCCGCGAACCGCAGGCCTACAACTCCAACTACGCCGGCGAATTCCCGGCCGTCGACGCGCTGTTCGGCACCCTCTACCTGCCCGCGCACCGATGGCCCGCGCGGTACGGCATCGACGCCAATGAACCCGCCGGGTACCTGCGCCAACTGGTGTGGCCCCTGTCGAGCTAGATCTCGCCCGAGTCGATCGCTTCCTTGACTTCCTGGGCGTGGGCAACCTGCTCCGGGGTGTACCGGATGAACAGCGCCGCACCGCCGACAATGACGGCCGCACCGGCGACCCACAGGAGGCCGTAGGTGTAGCCGTGGTCGAGCGCCTGCAACTGGGCACCGTTCATGAACTTCACCGGGCCGTTGGTGCCACCCAGGTAAAGCGTGCGCGAGGTGATGACGGCCTGGATGACGGCCAGCACCAGCGGCCCGCCCAGGCTCTGCAGCATCAGCGCAATCGCCGACACCGGGCCGATCCGGTCGAAACCGACGCCCGCGATCGCCGACAGCGTCAGCGGGACGACGGCCATGCCGATGCCGATCCCGCCCACGACGATCGGCGCCACCAAGTTCGGCAAGTACGACACGCCGCGGTGCATGAAGAACGAGCCGTAGATCATCGCGATGAACAGCAGGTATCCGCCGCCGATCGTCAATACCCGCGGCGAAAACCGCGACACCAGCTGTGACGACACGCCCAGACCGATGCCCATCGCGATCACGAACGGGATGAAGCCGACCCCCGCGCGCAGCGCGCTGTAGCCGAGGATGTCCTGCACGTACAGGCCGATGCACACCGTCAGGCTGAACATGACGCCGCCGGCCAAAAAGATCGCGACGAACGTGACCAACCGGTTGTGGTCGCGGAACAAGTCGAACGGCACGACGGGATTCTCGGCGGTGCGCTCCACCACGACGAACGCGAGCGCGGCCGCCAACGCCACCGCACCCGAGCCGATGGTGGTGACCGAGATCCAGCCCTTCTCCGGGCCCATGGAGAAGGCGAAAACGGCCGCCGTGCAAGCCAGCGTGGCCAGCATGGCCCCCGCCGCGTCCAGCTTCATCCGCTCCCTATTGGTCTCCCGCAGCGACGTGCGGGCCAGGTAGAGCATCACCAGCCCAATCGGCACGTTGACCAAGAACGCCCACCGCCACGAGACCTCGGTCAACGCCCCGCCCACCACCAAGCCCATCACCGAACCGATCGCGGTCATCGCGGCGAACACCGCCGTCGCCGCGTTGCGCGCGGGACCCTTCGGGAAGGTCGTCGCCACCAGCGCCAAACCGGTGGGCGATGCGATGGCCGACCCGATGCCCTGCAACAGCCGGGCGACGACCATGGTCGCCTCGTCCCAGGCGACCGCGCACAGCACGGAGGAAATGGTGAACAGGGCGACGCCGACGATAAAGGTGCGCTTGCGCCCGATGGTGTCGCCGAGGCGGCCGCCCAGCAGCATCAGCCCGCCGAACGTGAGCACGTACGCCGTGATGACCCAGCTGCGGCCGGCGTCCGAGAGGCTCAGATCGTTCTGGATCTTAGGAAGCGCGACGATCGCGACGGTGCTGTCCATGGTCGCCAGCAGCTGCATGCCACCGATTGCGACGACCGCCGCGATGAAGCGACGGGACGGCAGCCACGCGGGGTAGTACCTGCTGATACGCGACGAGGCGGTCTCCGCCGAGCGCGTCGGGTGCGCCGGGGTCGGACGATCTGGGCGCGCGGTCGTCCAGTTTTGGGCCGCACGCTCTGTGTCGTTGAGAGCCGTCATAATCGGTTACCTTACAGTAATCTTAAGAATCGTTTAAAGGCCGAACGCCACTCAGGCCTACAACAGCACCGATGACAACGATCGCGGGAGGTCGGATCCCCTCGGCGCGGATCTTCTCCGGCGTGTCGGCGAGAGTGGCCCGCAACGTGTGCTGGGCTGCCGTCGTTCCGTGTTGCACCACGAGCACCGGCGTATCCGCAGGTCGGCCGCCTTTTAGGAGAACGTCGACGAATAACTCGATGCGTTCGACGGCCATCAGCAAAACGATCGTGCCCGTCATTGCAGCTAATGCGTCCCAATTCACTAACGATTCGGGGTGCCCCGGCGCAACATGGCCGCTGACCACCACAAACTCGTGATTTATCGCCCGGTGAGTGACCGGAACGCCCGCCAGAGCGGGCACGCCTATGGCGCTCGTCACACCCGGCACCACCGTCACCGGGATGCCGGCCTCGGCGCACGCCAACACTTCCTCGTAGCCGCGCGCGAAGACGAAGGGATCCCCGCCCTTGAGGCGGACCACGAAGCTTCCCGATCGGGCCCGTTCGATCATCACCTCGTTGATCGCGTCCTGCGCCATGGCCCGCCCGTACGGGATCTTGGCGGCGTCGATGACCTCCACGTGCGGCGGCAGCTCGGCGAGCAGTTCGGGTGGTGCAAGCCGGTCGGCGACCACGACGTCGGCCTGGGCGAGCAGCCGGCGGCCGCGGACGGTGATCAGTTCGGGATCGCCGGGACCGCCGCCGACCAGCGCTACCCCGCCGCGCACCACGTCGGAAGTCTCGGAGCCCTCGAAGCCTTCCGCGGTGATCACGCCGCGCTGCAGCGCCTCACGGATCGCCGACCGGATCGCCGCCGAGCGGCGGTGCTCGCCACCGGCCAGCACCCCCACCGACAATCCCGCGTAGGCGAAGGATGCCGGGGTCACCGCGGTGCCCTCGACGGCGACGTCGGCACGGACGCAGAAGATTCGGCGGCGTTCGGCCTCGGCGACCACTGCCGCGTTGACGTGTGCGTCGTCGGTGGCCGCGATCGCGTACCAGGCTCCGTCGAGGTCGCCCTCGCGGTACTCACGCCTCGACAACGTGATTCCGTTCATGGCCTCGACGGCCCGGGTGGCGCTTCGCGAGATGACGTGTACGTTTGCGCCGCTGGCGATGAGCAGCGGCAACCGGCGCTGGGCGACAGTGCCCCCGCCGATGACGACGACCTTTTTGCCGGCCAGCCGCAATCCGGCCAGGTAGGGGCTCTCGGTCACCCGCCAAGCCTAGTGTCTGTGGATATCGGCGGCGGCATGTGCGACGAAGCGCGCCACCGCATCCGGTGCCGCAGCCGGATGCGTGTGCAGGTACGACGCGTGGACGCCGCCGCGCACGACACCGTCCCGCACGGTGGCCGCGTCGTCGCCTCTATATAGCCACGCGGGCTGGTAACTCGCGGCGAAACTGACCGCGGTGCGGTGGAATTCGTGCCCGACGACCCGCCGGCCGGCGGAATACAGCGACGAATCGGCGCCGGCGACGGCGTCCCGGTAGGCCAGCG
Source organism: uncultured Actinomycetota bacterium (assembly GCA_963788075.1). Taxonomy (GTDB): domain Bacteria; phylum Actinomycetota; class Actinomycetes; order Mycobacteriales; family Mycobacteriaceae; genus Mycobacterium. The sequence goes on from CAWBFI010000003.1 coordinate 32,197, forward strand.
TGAGGTGTTCCGTGAACCGGGCCGACCCGGCCAGCACTCCGCACATCGGGTGCCCGTCGAGTTCCGAAAGCAGATAGATCAGGCCGGCGCATTCGGCGTGCACCGGCGCGCCGGCGGTAGCGAGCTCGTTAATCTGCCGGCGGACGACTTTGTTGGCCGAAAGCTCCGCAGTGAACTGTTCGGGAAAGCCGCCCGGCAGCAGCACCGCATCCGTACCGTCGGGCAACGGGTCGACGAGCGGGTCGAACTCGACCGCTTCGGCACCGGCGGCGCGCAGCAGCTCGACGTGTTCGGCGTAGCCGAAGCTGAACGCCTTCCCGGCGGCCATTGCCACGGTGGCGTGCCCGCGGTGCTCCTCCCCCACCGCGGCGGCCGGATCCCACGGCTGTGCCGCGGACCGGCAGCCGGCGGCCGCCACCACGGCCGCCAGATCGACGTGGCGCGCGACCAGGGTGGTCATCGCCGCGACCGCGGACTGCGCGCGACGGCCGTACTCGACGGCCGTGACCAGACCGAGATGCCTTGACGGCAGCTCCAATTCGGCGGTGCGCGGGATGGCGCCCAGCACCGGGACACCGGTTTGTTCGCATGCCTGCCGCAGCACTTGCTCATGCCTGGGCGAACCGACCCGATTGAGGATCACACCGCAGATGCGGGTGGCGGTGTCGAACGTCGAAAAGCCGTGCAGCAGTGCGGCGATGCTGTGGCTCTGGCCGCGCGCGTCGACCACCAGGATCACCGGCGATCCCAGCAGGGCGGCGGCGTGCGCGGTGGAGCCCGCCGCGGGGGCGGTCGCGCTCGGTCCGATGCGCCCGTCGAACAGCCCCATCACGCCTTCGATCACAGCGATGTCCGCGCCGCCGGCGCCGTGGGCATAGAGCGCGCCGAGGAGCCCATCGCCCACCAACACCGAATCGAGGTTGCGGCCGGGCCGGCCGGCGGCCAGGCCGTGGTAGCCGGGGTCGATGAAGTCCGGGCCGACCTTGAACGGCGCGACCGTGTGCCCGGCCCGCCGCAGGGCGCCGATCAAACCCGTTGCCACGGTGGTCTTTCCGCTTCCCGACGCGGGCGCCGCGATGACCACCGCGGGGACCGGCGTCACCGCCTCGCCCGCCATCGCGAGCGTCCGCAGAATGACGCCCAACACGGCGTGTCGGAGTGCAAACACGGGCGCTCGCGGGGAAAGGCGGCGACGTTCACCACTCGATGCCCTTCTGCCCCTTGCGGCCCGCGTCCATCGTGTGCTTGACCTTGGTCATCTCGGTGACCAGGTCGGCGGCCTCCACCAAGCGCGGCGGTGCATCGCGGCCGGTGATCACCACGTGCTGGTGACCGGGCCTGGCCAGCAGGACGTCGACGACGTCGTCGACGTCGACCCAGCCCCACTTCAGCGGGTAGGTGAATTCGTCGAGCACGTAGAAGTCGTGACGCTGCGCGGCCAGCCGGCGCGAGATCTCAGCCCACCCGTCGGCTGCGGCCGCGGCGTGGTCGAGTTCGCTACCCGCCTTGCGCGACTTGCGCGTCCAGGACCAGCCGGCCCCCATCTTGTGCCACTCGACCGCCCCGCCGCTTCCGTCCCGGTCGTGCGCCTCGCCGAGTTGGGCGAAGGCCGCCTCCTCGCCCACTTTCCACTTGGCGCTCTTGACGAACTGGAACACCGCCACATCGAGGCCGGCATTCCAGGCACGCAACGCCATCCCGAATGCCGCCGTCGACTTGCCCTTGCCGTCGCCGGTGTGCACCGCAAGCACCGGCGTGTTGCGCCGGGCCCGTGTGGTCAGGCCGTCATCGGGCACTCGGAGCGGCTTTCCCTGTGGCACGGACGCTTATCCCTCGCTCGCTCAGGCCACGCTGCGCACCGCGCGCGTCAGATGGTCGGCGTGCAACTGCTCCAGCCGGATGGCCGGCGCGCCGAGCTGACGGGCGAGTTGGCAGGCCAAACCGAGTCGCACATGCGAGGTCTCGCAGTCCACGACTACCGTGGCGGCGCCTTCGGCGAGCAGGCGCCCCGCCGCGATCCAGCTGCGGCCCAACGGGTCCGGGCCGGCGGTGGCCCGGCCGTCGGTGAGCAGCACCACCAGGGGCCGCCGCGCGCGGTCGCGCGCCCTTTCCCGGACGATCAGCTCGCGGGCGGCCAGCAGGCCCTCGGCCAGCGGGGTCCTGCCGCCGGTGTCGAACCGGGCCAGCCGCCGACCGGCGATGTGCGCCGACGACGTCGGTGGGAGCAACAGCCGCGCGTCCCGCTGGCGGAAGGTGATCACGGCGACCTTGTCCCGGCGCTGGTAGGCGTCCCGCAGCAGTGAGAGGGTGGCGCCGCCGACCGCGGCCATGCGATCCCGGGCGGCCATCGAACCGGACGCGTCGACGACGAAGATCACCAGATTGCCTTCGCGTCCTTCGCGAATCGCCCGGCGCACCTCGTCCGGTCGAGGTCGCAACGGCCCGGCCGCGGCGCGTTCGGCGGCCGACAACAGGGTGGCGAACAGGTGCAGTCCATGCGCGCCGGGGCTCGTGTCGCCGGCGTCGGCGGCGGCCACCACCCTGCCGGAGGTGTTGCGGGCGCGCGAGCGCCGTCCGGGCGCGCCCTCGCCGACTCCCGGCACGGTCAGCGCCCGGGTGCGGAACACCTTCGACGGCGGCGCGCTGGGTGCGGTGCGGGGCTGCGACGCTGTGGGCGAATTCGATTGTGGCTCTGGGTCATTGGCGGAGCGGTCGCCGCCCTCCGGGGGGTCGGGATCGGGCTCCGGATCACCGCCCGCGTCGGCCAGCGCCCGGTCCAGCTGGTCGCGATCGATGCCGGGATCGTCGAACGGGTCCCGGCGCCGCCGGTGCGGCAACGCCAGCTCGGCCGCCACCCGGATGTCCTGTTGCTCGACGGTGTTGGCCCCGCGCCAGGCGGCGTGCGCGGCGGCGGTCCGGGCCACCACCAGATCGGCCCGCATGCCGTCGACGTCGAACGCCGCGCACAGCGCCGCGATGCGCCGTAATTCGTTGTCGGGCAGTACCACATCGTCGACCAGGGCCCGCGCCGCGGCGATCCGGCGGGCCAGTTCCGCGTCGGCGTCGGCGTAGCGCTCGGCGAACGCGTCCGGGTCGGCCTCGTAGGCCATTCGCTGCCGGATGACCTGCACCCGCACGTCGACATCGCGGGACGCGTGGACGTCGACCGTGAGACCGAAGCGGTCCAGCAGTTGCGGACGCAGTTCGCCCTCCTCCGGATTCATCGTGCCGATCAGAACGAACCGGGCGTCGTGCGAATGGGAGATGCCGTCGCGCTCGATATGCACGCGTCCCATCGCCGCGGCGTCGAGCAGCACGTCGACCAGATGATCGTGCAGCAGGTTGACCTCGTCGACGTAGAGCACGCCGCCGTGCGCGCGGGCCAGCAGCCCCGGCGAGAACGCATGTTCGCCGTCGCGCAGCACCCGCTGCAGGTCCAGCGAACCGATCACCCGGTCTTCGGTTGCGCCGAGCGGCATTTCGACCAGACCCGCGCCTGAACCCGAATTGCCGGTCGCTGCGGACAGCAAAGCCGCCAGCCCGCGCACGGCCGTCGACTTGGCGGTGCCCTTCTCGCCGCGGATCAGCGCGCCGCCGATCTCCGGGCGGACGGCACACAGCAGCAGCGCCAGGCGCAGTTGCTCGTGCCCGACTATCGCGCTGAACGGATACGGCTTCACGGCTGCTCCGCCAGGCCCGAGCCGGGCCGCAGCATGGGCACGTGCGGGATACCGTCATCGAGGAAATCGTCCCCGTCACGGACGAATCCGTGCTGGGAGTACATGTCGGCCAGGTAGGTCTGCGCGTCTATCCGGCACGGGTAGTCGCCGACCTCCGCCAGCGCGGCGCGCAGCAGCCGAGTGGTGTGGCCCTGACCGCGCGCGCTGCGTTTGGTGCACAGTCGGCCGATCCGGAAGGCCTTCTCGCCGCCGGCGTGCTCCTCCATCAGCCGCAGCGTGCAGATCACCTCGCCGTCGGGCGTTTCCAGCCAGAAATGCCGGGTCTCGGCGAGCAGGTCGCGCCCGTCGAGCTCCGGATAGGGACAAGCCTGCTCGACGACGAAAACTTCCACCCGCAGTTTGAGCAGCTCGTAAAGCGTCTTGGCGTCAAGGTCTTTGGCCCAGGAGCGGCGCAGCGCCTCGCTCATGAGCGGACCCCCTCCCCCAACTGCAGCACCTTGGTGCCCCACGACCACACCTCGTCGAACAGCGCGGGCTCGCGAGACAGCTCGACACCCAACGACGGCACCATCTCCTTGAGCTTGGGCAGCCAGGACCGGTAGCGGTCGGCGAAGCAGCGCTGCAGCACCTCCATCATTGCCGGCACCGCGGTCGACGCCCCCGGGGAGCCCCCGAGCAGCCCGGCGATGCTGCCGTCGGCAGCACCCAACACCGTGGTGTTGAAGTCGAGCACCCCACCCTTGCGCTTGTCCCGCCGGATCACCTGGACACGCTGACCGGCCACCGTCAGCTCCCAATCCGAATCCTCTGCGCTGGGGGCGAATTCGCGCAGCGCCTGCACCCGGTCGGGTTCGGAGAGCCGCAGTTGGCCGATCAAGTAGTTGACCAGCGTCAATTGAGTGACCCCGACACCGAGCATCGACAGCAGGTTGTCCGGCTTGACCGAGCGGGGCAGATCGGTGAAGTGACCGTGTTTCAAGAACTTTGGTGACCAGCCGGCGTAGGGCCCGAACACGAGCCACGACTTGCCGTTGACGAACCGAAGGTCGAGGTGCAGCGCGCCGAGCGGCGGGGCGCCCGGCGCCGGAACGCCGTACACCTTGGCCCGGTGCGCGGCGGTGAGCGCCGGCTTGTCGGCGCGCAGGAAGCGCCCGCCGATCGGGAAGCCGGCGAACCCTTTGACCTCCTTGATGCCCGACTTCTGCAGCAGCGGCAGCGCGTCGCCGCCGGCACCGACGAAGACGAATTTCGCGTTGAGCTCGTGCTTTTCGCGGGTGCGGCGGTTGCCGATCAGCAGCGTCCAGGTGCCGTTGGGTTGGCGGGTCAGGTTGCGGACCTCGTGACCGAACAGCGCGGTGGTGCCGCCCTGCACACAAAATCCGATGAGTTGCCTTGCCAGTGAACCGAAGTCGACGTCGGTGCCGTCGGGAGCCCAGTTGAGCGCGGTCGGCTCCGAGAAGTCGCGTTTGGCGGCCATGAACGGTAGCCGGCGGGCGAACTCGTCGGGGTCTTCGATCAATTCGGTGCGCGCGAACAGCGGGTTGCCGACCAACGCCTGCTGCCGCCGCCGCAGATAGTCGACGCGCCGGGCTCCGCGCACGAAGCTCACGTGCGGGACCGGGTTGAGGAAGCCGCGATCGGTGAGGATGCCGTTCTCGACGGCGTATGCCCAGAATTGGCGGGTCACCTGGAACTGCTCGTTGATCCCCACGGCCTTGGTGATGTCGATCGAGCCGTCGGGGTTCTGCGGGGTGTAGTTCAGCTCGCACAGCGCCGAGTGCCCGGTGCCGGCGTTGTTCCATGGATGGCTGCTTTCGGCGGCGGCGGCGTCGAGCCGCTCGATCAGGGTGATCGACCAATCGGGCTCGAGCCGCCGCAGCAACGCTCCGAGCGTGGCGCTCATGATGCCGGCGCCCACCAGCACGACGTCTGTGCGTGCGGTTCTGGCTAGCTCTGACACCGGATCGCTGGTCCTTTCCTCGAGGAGTGCCGGTCCCAGGTTATCCCGACGCCATCTGGGCGCTAACCACGTGCGGCCTCCCCGTAACCAGCAAAACCTTTAAGCTGGCCCCGTGACTGGCCCCGTGACTGACGGGGGGACCGGCTGGGTGCCCGATGTCCTGCCCGGCTATTGGCAACGCACGATCCCGCTCGGCTCCGATCCCGCCGGCGAGGGCGACATCGTCGCAACGCTGATACGACGCGGCGAGGCACCGGGACCGTCGGAGGCCGATCACGCGGTCTTGGCCGTGCACGGCTACACCGACTACTTCTTCAACACCGCGCTGGCCGACCATTTCGCCGAGCGGGGCTTTACCTTCTATGCGCTGGACCTACAGAAATGCGGCCGGTCGCGGCGCGACGGCCAGACCCCCCACTTCATCACCGACCTGGCGCACTATGACACCGAGCTCGAACTCGCGCTGTCGGCCATCCGCGAGCAGGCCCGACCCGGCCCGACCGGCCATCCCACCCGCGTCCTGGTATACGGCCATTCCTCGGGAGGGCTCATGGTCGCGTTATGGCTGGACCGGCTACGTCGGCGCGACCCGACCGCGCACGCCGGCGTCGGCGGCCTGGTCCTCAATAGCCCGTTCCTCGATCTGCACGGCCCCGTCGTCCTGCGCCTTCCCGTGACCTCGGCCGTGATCGGGGGCCTGTCCCGCGTGCGGTCCAAGAGCGTGGTCCGGCGATCCACCGAGGGCGGTTACGGCACCACCCTGCACCGCGACTACCACGGCGAGTTCGACTACAACCTGCAGTGGAAACCGGTGGGCGGCTTCCCCATCACGCTCGGGTGGCTGCACGCCATCCGCCGCGGCCAGGCCCGGCTGCACCGCGGGCTCGACGTCGGGGTTCCGAACCTGATCCTGCGTTCGGATCACACGGTCCGCGAAACCAACGACCCCGCGTCCATGCAATGCGGCGACGCGGTTCTCGACGTCACCCAGATCGCCAGGTGGGCCGGCTGTGTCGGGAACCGCACCACCATCGTTCCGGTGCCCGACGCCAAACACGACGTGTTCTTGTCGCTCGAGCGGCCGCGCCAGATCGCCTATCGGGAACTGGACCACTGGCTGGACGACTACCTCAGCGCCGGCAACACCGGTGACAGCCAAGCCTCGGCAGCTTCGGGGAAGGGGTGACCGCGTCGGAAATGGAAACCTACGACATCGCGATCATCGGAACCGGTTCGGGCAACAGCGTTCTCGACGATCGCTACGCCCACAAGCGGGCCGCGATCTGTGAGCAGGGCACGTTCGGTGGCACCTGCCTGAACGTCGGGTGCATCCCGACGAAAATGCTCGTCTACGCCGCCGAGGTCGCTGGCGCCGTCCGCGGCGCGGCGCGGTACGGAGTCGACGCGCACGTCGACCGGGTGCGCTGGGACGACATCGTTTCCCGCGTCTTCGGGCGGATCGACCCGATCGCGATCGGCGGCGAAGACTATCGGCGGTCCTCACCCAATATCGACGTCTACCAACAGCACACCCGATTCGGGCCGGTTCAGGCCGATGGGCGCTACCTGCTGCGCACTGACGGCGGCGACGAATTCGCCGCCGATCAGGTGGTGATAGCGGCGGGCTCCCGCCCGGTGATTCCCACGGCGATCCTGGCCTCCGACGTCGAGTACCACACCAGCGACACCATCATGCGGATCGCCGAGCTGCCCGAACACCTCGTGATCGTCGGAAGCGGCTTCGTGGCAGCGGAATTCGCGCACATCTTCTCCGCGCTCGGGGTACGGGTCACCCTGGTGATCCGGGGCGGCTGCATGTTGCGGCATTGCGACGACACCATCTGCGAACGGTTCACCCGCATCGCGGCAACCAAATGGGAGCTGCGCACTCACCGCCAGGTCACGCACGCCGCCAGGCGCGGCCCGGGCATCGCACTGGAACTCGACGACGGTTCCACCGTGAACGCGGATCTGCTGCTGGTGGCGACCGGCCGGTTGTCCAACGCCGATCTACTGGACGCCGAGCAGGCCGGTATCGATGTGGAGAACGGCCGAGTGGTGGTCGACGAATACCAACGGACCTCGGCACGTGGCGTTTTCGCGCTCGGTGATGTGTCGTCGCCGTACCAGCTCAAGCACGTCGCCAACCACGAGGCGCGCGTGGTCCAACACAACCTGTTGTGCGACTGGGACGACACCGGGTCAATGGCCATGACCGACCACCGATTCGTCCCCGCGGCGGTGTTCACCGACCCACAGCTGGCGGCCGTGGGCCTGACCGAAAACCAAGCTATTGCAAGGGGATTCGACATCTCGGTCGCGGTGCAGGACTACGGCGACGTCGCCTACGGCTGGGCGATGGAAGACACGACCGGAATAGTCAAACTCATCGCCGAGCGCAATAGCGGATGCCTGCTGGGTGCCCACATCATGGGCCACCAGGCGTCGTCGATCATCCAGCCGCTGATCCAGGCCATGAGCTTCGGGCTGACCGCCGCGGAGATGGCCCGCGGCCAGTACTGGATTCATCCGGCGCTGCCGGAGGTGGTCGAAAACGCGCTACTGGCTCTGCGCTGAGCTTTCGCCGCTTTCGCCGCTTTCGTCGCTTCCGTCGCCCTGGCATTGCGGGCACAGCCCGTGCAGCGTCAGGCCCGCCGCCTCTGACAAGGCGAACGAACTGCCCGCCATGGCGTGCTCAAGCGCCGAACTCAGCTGGCGGGCGGGCACCTCGATGATGGACCCGCATCGCGTGCACACCGCGTGGTGGTGGGGGGCGGTCGCCAGCCCGTAGGTGGTGACGCCGCCGTCGAGGGTCAGCGCGTGCAACAGGCCCTGACCCACCAGGGTGGTCACCGTGCGGTAAATGGTCGCCACATCGGGAGGCTGGGCGCCGGCCGGCAGGCAGGCACGCACCCGCTGGTGGATCTCCGCGACCGGCAGATGTCCGCTGACCGGCTCGAGCACCGCAAGCACCTGGATCCGCGAAGCCATCCGCCGCAGCCCGCGGGCACGGAGGAAGTCACCGATCCGCTCGGTGACGGCGGGGTCGAGGGTCGACGGCTTGGGCGTCACCCGTTCAGTGTCGCGCCGGATACCCGCGATTGCCAGTGCTCGCGGGTGATACGGCCCCGTGGCGATTCCTGCAAATCACTTGCATCCAGCTCGCGCGCGACCCTAGAGTCGTTGCGGTTGTCTCCTGCCCGATGCCGGAAGGACGGACATGACCGGTGAGCCCGCTTCAAGGCGGTCTGGGTCGGCGGTACTGCGCGGTGCGTTGACGCGGGCGGAGTGGTGGCGACTGGCCTCGATGTCGGTGGTCATCGTCGGGCTGCACCTGCTCGGCTGGGTCACCCTGGTGCTGATCGTTGATCCGGCGCAACTCAGCATCGGCGGCAAGGCATTTGGCATCGGCGTCGGGCTGACCGCCTATACCCTCGGCCTGCGGCATGCCTTCGACGCCGACCATATCGCCGCCATTGACAACACGACCCGCAAGCTGATGAACGACGGCCGGCGTCCCCTGGCCGTCGGCTTCTTCTTCTCACTGGGCCACTCCACGGTGGTCTTCGCACTGGCGCTGCTGCTGGCCACCGGCGTCAAGGCCGTCGTCGGACCCGTCGAGGACGACTCCTCGGCGCTGCATCACTACACCGGCCTGATCGGCACCAGCGTCTCGGGCGTGTTCCTGTACCTGATCGCCCTCCTCAACGTGATCGTGCTAGTGGGCATCCTGCGGCTGTTCATTCGGGTACGCGATGGCGACTACGACCCAGAAACGGACGGGGCTGAACTCGAACAGCAGTTACAAAACCGCGGGCTGCTCAACCGATTCCTGGGCCGCTTCACCAAGTCGATCACCAAGTCCTGGCACCTGTACCCGGTCGGGTTGTTGTTCGGGCTCGGCTTCGACACCGCCACCGAGGTCGCCCTGCTGGTACTGGCGGGCACCAGCGCGGCGGCCGGACTTCCCTGGTATGCCATCCTGTGCCTGCCCGTGCTCTTCACCGCGGGCATGTGCCTGCTGGACACGATCGACGGCTCGTTCATGAACTTCGCCTACGGCTGGGCCTTTTCCAACCCGATCCGCAAGGTCTACTACAACATCACCATCACCGGGCTGTCGGTGGCCGTGGCGCTGCTGATCGGGACCATCGAGCTGCTCGGCCTGTTCGCCAGCCAGCTCGGCTGGCGCGGCCCGTTCTGGGACTGGCTAGGGGCGCTCAACCTCAACGTCGTGGGCTTCGTCGTCGTCGGCATGTTCGTCTTGACCTGGGCGGTGGCGCTGCTCGTCTGGCGCTACGGCCGCTTCGAAGAGAAGTGGACCTCGGCCGAAAGCGGTATATAGCGCGGTTATTCACAGTTGGCGGTTCATCCACAACTGTGGAGGTCCGGTTGTGCCGGCGTCGGCGACGTGTTGCCTGGTCCGGAAAATACCAAGGTGAGTGCGCATGCGAGATTAGCCGGCGCAGCTTGGGGAGCCGGGTCCGGTTGTGAGGCTGTGTATTTGGCTTAGGCGGCGAGTTCGAGGGTGACGTGGTAACCCATTGCGGTGAGTTGGGCGATGTGGTTGCGGATCCTGCGTTCGGTGTTGATGAGGTTGTTGTGATAGTCGGATCCGAGGTCGCAGAACCGGGCGAACGGGTCGGTGAGCAGGTGCCAGACAATGATGAGGATGGATCGGGCGACCGCGACCAGGGCTTTGAGTTTGCCACGGCGTTTGACGATGCGTCTGTAGCGTTCGCCGAGGAAGGTGTCGGTTTTGGCGGCTGCTGCGGCGGCCTCGCCGAGTGCGCCCTTGAGATATGGGTTGCCCTTGCCGGTCTTGCCGCCACGGGTCACAGGACCGGACTGGACTGTGCGCGGGCACAGTTTCGCCCACGACACCAGGTGCCCGGCGGTCGGGAATTGGGTCATGTCCCGGCCGATCTCGGCGAGGATGATCTGGGCCCCGGTCTGCCCGATTCCGGGGATTTCGGTGAGGCGTTCGACCGCGCCCGGCCGGGTGGAGGCCGCTGCGGCTTGGCCGTTCACGCTCCCGTCGCCTGCGTCGTCGGGATCCTCCTCCAAGAGGTGGTCGATGCGGGCGGTGAGGGTACCGATCTGCGCTGACAGTGTGTCGATCTGATCCAGCAGCATCCGGGCCAGCTCGGCGTGGTGGTTGTCGAAGCGGCCGTCGAGCGCCTTGATCAGTGCTGATCGCTTGGTCTGCATCCGGCCCCGCGCCAGGTCGGCGAGGCGCCGCGGATCACGCTCGCCAGCGATCAGCGCCTCGATCATGTCCCGCGCCGAGAGCGTGTTCAGCGTGGACGCCACCGACGACAGCTTGATGAGCGCGTCTTCGAGCAGCTTCTCCAGCCGCTGCCAGTACCGGGAGCGTTCCCGGGTGAGATCGACCCGCAGCCGGGTGTAGTCACGCAGCTGCCGGATGGGCGCCGGTGGCACAAACGATGGTCGTAGCAGCCCCTTCTCGGTGAGCTTGGCCAGCCAGACAGCGTCGAGCTTGTCGGTTTTGGGCCGACCGGGCACGTTCTTGACATCGCGGGCGTTGACCAGCTGCACGTCGAGCCCGGCCGCCTCGAGCAGGTAGTACCAGATCCGCCAGTCGGGTAGCTCCGGCGCGTCGCCGCGCCGGAGCCCCCTCAGAACCGGCCGTGCCCGCTTTCCAGGCAACCGGCTCAAGCAAGCCCCGAAGGCTCCTCAGTTGGGATGGCAGAGTGCTGGTACACGTCAATGAGGCAACGAATAGCCACTGAGCGCGCATAAAAGGCGATTCAACGCGGGCGACTTTCACTAGGCTTCGAAAGTATGTTCGATTGCTCGTTGCCCGACGCCGAGTCGCTCGCCACCGCCGAGGATGCGGTGGTGGTGGCCGCGATCGCCGAGGGCGCCCGGGGGGAGGCGGTGGCGGCGGCGCGCCGGCTGGCGGCGATCGCCGAGTTGGTGGCCCGCCGCGCCGACGGGCCCACCGACCGCGCGCACTGGTCGTGTGACAACTGGGACGCGATCGCCGCCGAAGTCGCCGCCATCCACAACATCAGCCACCCGATGGCCTCGGGGCAGATGTATCTGGCCGTGGCGCTGCGCGAGCGCCTGCCGCAGGTGCGGGCCCTGTTCGCCCAGGGCGCGATCAGCGCCCGGCTGGCCGCGGCGATCGTGTGGCACACCGACCTGATCAAAGACCCCGACACGCTGGCGCTCGTCGATGAAACCCTGGCCCACGCCGCCGTCCAGTGGGGGCGCTGTCGGTGAGCAAGACCGCCCAGGCCATCGACGCCATCGTCGATCGCCACGATCCGGGCGCGCTGCGGCGCCGCCGCGCCGGCGGGCGCGGGCGCGAGGTGGTGATCGGCCCCGCCGATGACCACTCGGGCACCGCCACCATTTGGGGCACGCTGTTCGCCGCCGACGCGGCCCTCGTGGAGCGCCGGCTCACCCAAATGGCCCACCAGGTCTGACCCGAGGATCCGCGCACCGTGGCCCAGCGCCGCGCCGACGCCCTCGGCGCGCTGGGTGCCGGGGCCGACCGGCTTGTCTGTGGCTGCGGGGGCACCGAGTGCCCCACCGCGGGTGATCCCGACCCGCGGGCGGCCGCGGTGGTCATCCAGGTCGTCGCCCAGCAGGCCACCCTGGATGCCCGCCCCGACCCGCACACCTCCGGTGAACCCCCACCGCGGCGGCCCCTGACCCCGCAAACACCCCTGGCCGAGGCGCTGGCCCCCGACCCCGAACCCGACCTGCCCGCCTTGCCCACCGCGCCCGCGGCCCACCTGCTCGGGGGCGGCACCCTGCCGGCGGCGATGATCGCCGAGCTCATCGCCAACGGCGCCGCCCTGCAGCCGGTGCGCCATCCCGGCGAGGCCCCACCCGAGCCGGGGTATCGGCCCTCGGCCGCGCTGCAGCGCTTCCTCCGCTGCCGCGATATGACTTGCCGGTTCCCCGGCTGTGATCGGCCCGCCGAGTTCGCCGACATCGACCACACCATCGCCTACCCCTACGGGCCCACCCACCCCTCCAACCTGAAATGCCTGTGCCGAAAACACAGTCGACTGCGTGCTCCCGTGGCGGGTGCCACTCCTTTGCCCGCTCGTGGGGCCACCAGAAGGGTGGTGACGCAATGGAGTTCAAGTTTCGGCCGATCGACGATAATCGCGGCTGGCGTCTTCTCGAGTCTGACACGCCGTGTCTGGTGTGCTTGCGCTGGTCGCGTTACGACCGCGAAATGGATCGGTACTTCCACACCGATGGCCACCATCGCCGGGTTCGCGGTCGGTGCCATGTCCTGCGCAGCAGGGATTGGTCTTGCATCCCGTCACGAATGCCCTGCTGAAATGATTGCTAAAACTGTAAGCGCCGGGTGCGGGGTAACCGGGTTCGGCGTGTCGCCGCCGGTTCCCTACAGAAATGTCCTTTCGTGGCTCGGTAACACCATCTTTTGAAGGCTTTCTGGACTGGGTGGCGCGACCAACAGTGGCCCGATGGGACCATCGTGTGGACCTCCCCGAGCGGGCAGAAATACCTCACCCGCCCCGGCAGCCGGCTACTATTCCCCACCCTGTGTGTGCCGACTGGCGAAATACCCACCAAGGCAACGCAATACCGGCCACTCGGCCAACGCGGCCTCATGATGCCCCTCCGCCGGCGCACCCGAGAACAAGACCGCGCCCACCGCATCAACACCGAACGCGCCCTCAACGCCCAACGGGTCGCCGAACGCAACCAACCCCCACCCTTTTAGACTTAGCCGCTCCCGGTTACCACTGCGGTGGTGCCGCGCCACGGCCGAAGCCCCACGTCGATTGACCCAGCCGCGGCTTTAGCTGATTCTCCGGCGGATGAGGGCGAAAATCCGCCGCCAGCATCGGTTCTGGGTCTGACCCCTCGACGAGGGCCAGGCATGGACCGGTGAATTCACACGCCTGACAGTGGGCGGCGAAGGTCGGATAGATCGCCGGCTCGCGGCTCATTTCGATTGCGTCGTCGGCGATCAGCGCGCCGACGCCGCCGATCTCGTCGCGACTTCGCCGAATCCGGGTTCGCTGCAGCAGGCCGGCCCTGAACTGCTCGACGGGATCAAGGGCGCCCGACTCGTCGGCACGCGAGGTCCGCGCCACCAGCCGCCGGTGTTGCGGGATCGCGCGGCCGCCACCGCTGGCCTCGCTCTGGTGCACCCGTTGCGGCGCGGACATTCCCGGGGCGGGCCGATCGAGCGGGCCGGTGATGCGGAGTTGGTTGTGGATCGTGCCCGAGATCTCCATGCCGAGGTATTCCTGCTCCCAGGCCCAGCAGGCCGCGACCGCGGTGGCGTCTTCGATCAGCGCCTCCAACTCCTGCCACTCGTCGACGATTTGGTGCCGGACCACCCAATACTCGTCGGCGGCGCCGACGGCCAGCAGGTCGATCCGGCAGGCGTAGATCACCGCGGACCCGTCCGGCGCCGTCAACCCGCGCTCGGGGTCGCGCGGGTCGGGCAGCAGCCCCTGGACCTCGGGGCCGATCTTCACCGGAGCGAAGTCGTCGACCGTGCTCGCCCAGGCGTCGTAGGCGTCGACCAGGTCCATGGCGACGGGCAGCGCTTGCGGCGCGCCGGCATCGTCGAGCGCGCGGACGACGGCCTTGTGCACCAGCGAGTGCCTCACCTCGGGTTGCCAGTCCCAGGTGCCCGGGTAGTAGTAGACTGCCAGCGCATCCCTCAGCACGGCGGGCAGCACAGGATGCACAGCGCTGACCGGCTCGAGGCCGCGGCGATGCGGCGACGCAAAATCCCATTGCCGCCGGCAGCGCCCGAATCGGACGAGGTCGTCCTCGGTAATCCGATAGTTCATGGTGCCGGCCGCCGCTCAATGCGAGTGCGGCCAGGGCTCGTCCACCGGCCAGCGGCAGCGATCCGTGGGAGCGACCATCGACTCCAACTCGGCTAGCAGGTCGTCGAAGAACGCCCGCAGCCGTTGCGGGTCGGACGGCCAAGACGCAGAGAACGACATCCACGCGGCGGGCTCGGGGCCGGCCGGGGTGACTGGGGAGATCGGGGTAATCGCGCCGTCCGCAGGCACGATCCGCCAGTCGTATTCCTCCCCGCAGCGCTCCAGATACACGACGTCATCGCGACCGGGGCGATTCGCCTCGATCGAGGCGAATAACTCGTCAACATTCACGCTGCGCCCCGTGGGATTCAGGATAACCGCGATTCGGGTGTAGAAAAGTGCCATGCATGAGCTCTCGCTGTGCGAGGCGATCGCCGGTCTGGTCAAGACCCACGCCGACGGCCGGCACGTCGAGGTGGTGCGCGTGCGAATCGGCGCGCTTCGCCAGGTGGTACCGGAATCGCTGTCCTTCTGCTGGACACTCGTCCGGGACTCCGAGGACATGCCCGACGCCGAGCTCGAACTCGAGTGTGTCAGCGCCGAAGTGCAGTGCCGTTCGTGCGGCCGCTCCTCGGAGATCACCTCGGCCTGGTCGATCTGGTGTCCGCAGTGCGACAGCACCGACGTCGAGGTGCTACGCGGCAACGAATTCCTGGTGACGTCGTTGGATGTCTCGTGACACATGTTCTACGCGAACGGAATTGACCATGGGTAGATTTCATCGCCACGACGACGGAACCGTGCACGCCCACGAGCACGACCACCCTCACCACGACCATGAGGACGACCATGAGCACGACCATGGGGATCACAGTCGCTACCAGACGGGCAAGCAGCGCATCGACGTCCTGGAGGCGATCTTCGCGGAGAACGACGTTCTCGCCGATGCCAACCGGGCGGCGTTCGAGAGCAACGGGATCCGCACCCTGAACCTGATGAGCTCGCCGGGCTCGGGGAAGACGACCATCCTGCAGGCGACGCTCGACGAGCTGGCCGGCGACTTGGCGATCGGTGTGATCGAAGGCGATATCGCCACGGATCTGGATGCGGCCAAGCTCAGCGGCCGCGGCGCCCAGGTGTCGCTCCTCAACACCAGCAATGGGTTTGGCGGCGAATGCCATCTCGACGCGCCCATGGTCAACCGTGCGCTGCCGGGCCTCGACCTGCCCGGCCTCGACCTGGTGATCATCGAGAACGTCGGCAACCTGGTCTGCCCGGCGGAGTTCGACGTCGGCGAGCACGCCAAGGCCATGGTTTACTCGGTGACCGAAGGCGAGGACAAGCCGTTGAAGTACCCGGTGATGTTCCGATCGGTCGATGTGGTGTTACTCAACAAGATCGATTTGGTGCCACATCTGGACGTCGATGTGGACACGTACATCGGGCACGTTCGCAAAGTCAATGCGGCAGCGACGATCCTGCCGGTCAGTGCGCGCACCGGAGCCGGCATGGGCGCGTGGTTCGGCTGGCTACGACGGTTCGCCCGGGAATCCGAAGTCTGAAGGTCTTTCCTGCAAACGGCTTGCATGACGGCGAAAATCGCCGATCTCGATCAGTCGGTCCACTGATTGTCAGGGACCTAGCTAACTACCGAAATCCCTTGTAGCGAAACGGCATTGACCGACTGTCCAAACTTATATGACATCTGTCTACTTTGTGGCAAACCGCCAACCGTTGACAACGCTTGACGGCAGGCGTAGACCCAGAAACAGCGCTGCGCAAGTGGGCCGACGGTCGACTCCGGCAGCGTAGGGGCTCCAGTCCGCCCCGGAAAGCTGCAGCATGCCAACGGAAGCAGCAGTCAAAGCGGAAGACACATTGATCCATGTTCTATGGATTAACGCGGGGCTAAGTTGTGACGGCGATTCGGTGGCGTTAACTGCCGCCACCCAGCCCAGCGTCGAGGAAATAGCACTCGGCGCGCTCCCGGGCTTACCGAAGGTCGCCGTGCACTGGCCCTTGATCGACTTCGAATGTGGACCCAACGGGGGGGCGGACGACTTCCTCGAGTGGTTCTTCAAAGCCGATCGTGGCGAGCTCGAGCCCTTCGTGCTCGTCGTCGAAGGATCCATTCCCAACGAGAAGATCAAGGACGAGGGCTACTGGTGCGGGTTCGGCAACAACCCCGCCACCAACCAGCCGATGACCACCAGCGAGTGGCTCGACCGGCTGGCGCCCAAGGCCACCGCCATCGTCGCCGTCGGGACCTGCGCCACCTACGGCGGCATCCACGCGATGGCCGGCAATCCGACGGGTGCGATGGGCGTGCCCGACTACCTGGGATGGGGTTGGAAGAGCAAGGCCGGCATCCCGATCGTCTGCGTTCCGGGGTGCCCGATCCATCCGGACAATCTGTCGGAGACGCTGACCTACCTGCTCTACATGGCCACCGGTCAGGCACCGATGATCCCGCTCGACGACGCACTGCGCCCCAAGTGGTTGTTCGGCAACACCGTGCACGAGGGATGTGACCGGGCCGGCTACTACGAGCAAGGCGATTTCGCCACCGAGTACGGGTCACCGAAATGCATTGTGAAGCTTGGCTGCTGGGGCCCGGTCGTGAAGTGCAACGTGCCCAAGCGCGGGTGGATCAACGGTATCGGCGGTTGCCCGAACGTCGGCGGCATCTGCATCGGATGCACCATGCCGGGATTCCCGGACAAGTTCATGCCGTTCATGGACGAGCCGCCGGGTGGCAAGGTCTCCACCACCGCGTCGGGCCTTTACGGCGGCGTCATCCGCAGCCTGCGCGGCATCACCGAGCGCACCGTCGACAAAGAGCCGAAATGGCGCCACAGCGGCAACCAACTCACTACCGGAGCTCGCCGCACCTGGTAAGCGCGCCGGCGTTGAACAACCAGCGCCGCCCGGGTGACACCCAACCAATCTTGATCGTCTCAAAAGAGAGCGAAGGCCGATGACAACGATCATCCCTGAGCCGTCACATGCCACCCGCGAACCCGGCCAGCTGGTCGAGATGGCGTGGGATCCCATCACCAGGATCGTGGGCAGTCTCGGCATCTATACCAAGATCGATTTCGAGAACAAGGAAGTCGTCGAGTGCCACAGCACGTCGTCGATCTTCCGCGGCTACTCGATCTTCATGAAGGGCAAGGATCCTCGCGACGCCCACTTCATCACCAGCCGCATCTGCGGTATTTGCGGCGACAACCACGCCACCTGCTCCTGCTACACGCAGAACATGGCCTACGGCGTCAAGCCGCCACACCTGGGCGAGTGGCTGATCAACCTCGGCGAGGCCGCGGAATACATGTTCGACCACAACATCTTCCAGGAGAACCTGGTCGGCGTTGACTTCTGCGAGAAGATGGTCGCCGAGACCAATCCGAGCGTGCTCTCCCTGGCGGAGAAAACCCCCGCGCCGCACGCCGACGCGCACGGCTACCGGACGATCGCCGACATCATGCGGTCGCTCAACCCGTTCAGCGGCGAGTTCTACCGGGAGGCGCTACAGGTCAGCCGCTGGACGCGAGAGATGTTCTGCCTCATGGAGGGTCGCCACGTGCACCCCTCCACGCTGTACCCGGGCGGCATCGGCACCGTCGCGACCGTCCAGCTGATGACCGACTACATGACGCGGCTGATGCGCTATGTCGAGTTCATGAAGAAGGTCGTGCCCATGCACGACGACCTGTTCGACTTCTTCTACGAGGCGCTGCCCGGGTACGAGAAGGTGGGCCTGCGCCGTACCCTGCTCGGCTGCTGGGGCTCCTTCCAGGACCCCGAGGTGTGCAACTTCGCGTACAAGGACATGGAGCGTTGGGGTAACGCGATGTTCGTCACCCCCGGCGTGGTCGTCGACGGCAAGCTGGTCACCCACTCGCTGGTTGACATCAACCTCGGTATCCGGATCCTTTTGGGCAGTTCGTATTACGACGACTGGACCGACCAGGAGATGTTCGTCAAGACCGATCCGCTGGGCAACCAGGTGGACCGGCGGCACCCGTGGAACCAGCACACCAACCCGCACCCGCAGAAGCGGGACATGGATGGCGGCAAGTACAGCTGGGTGATGTCGCCCCGCTGGTTCGACGGGAAGGACCACCTGGCACTGGACACCGGCGGCGGTCCGCTGGCCAGGCTGTGGGCGACCGCGCTGGCCGGCCTGGTCGACATCGGCTATGTCAAGGCGACGGGGAGCAGTGTGAAGATCAACTTCCCCAAGACCGCCCTGAAGGGTCCGGTGGAGTTCGAGTGGAAGATCCCGCAGCACGGCAGCAACACGATCGAACGCGACCGGGCCCGGACCTACTTCCAGGCCTACGCGGCGGCGTGCGCGCTGCACTTCGCGGAGAAGGCGCTTGCCGAGATCCGGGCAGGACGCACCAAAACCTGGGAGAAGTTCGAGGTGCCCGACGAGGCCATCGGCTGCGGCTTCACCGAAGCGGTCCGTGGTGTGCTCAGCCACCACATGGTGATTCGGGACGGCAAGATCGCCAACTACCACCCGTACCCGCCCACCCCGTGGAACGCCAACCCGCGCGACAGCTACGGCACGCCGGGCCCCTACGAGGACGCGGTGCAGGGCCAGCCGATCTTCGAGGAGAACAGCCGGGAGAACTTCAAGGGCATCGACATCATGCGCACGGTGCGCAGTTTCGACCCCTGCCTGCCCTGCGGCGTGCACATGTACCTGGGGAAGGGCAAGACCCTCGAAAGACTGCACACACCAACGCAGTCGCCCGTCGGGGAGTGACGCATGGCGGATCGCCCGGACAAACCCGCGGGAAGCGCGGAAAGCGAAGAGCGGTGGCGTACGGCGGGCGATCGGATCCAGATACTTCTGGATTCCTGCGCGGCGAGTGGGGCGGCCGCGTATGAACGCGCCCAGCAGTTGGTCCGCGAGGTCGTCGGCCTTTACGGGACCGCGCTCGAACGCATCATGTCCGAGTTATCCGACGAACCCGGACTGGCCGAGCGGCTGGCCGCCGACGACCTGGTGGCCAGCCTCCTGCTGGTGCACAGCCTGCATCCGCACGACGTGCGCCGGCGGGTGTCCGACGCGCTGGACCGGGTCCGGCCCTACCTCGGGTCCCACGGTGGTGACGTCGATCTGCTCGACATCACCGACGGACCCGGCGGAGCGGTGCTGCGGCTTGCTTTCAGGGGCAGCTGCAAGAGCTGCCCGTCGTCGGCGGTGACGTTGGAGCTGGCGGTCGAAGACGCGGTCCGTGCGGCCGCGCCGGAGATCTCCTCCATCGAAGTGGTGGCCGCCGACCCCGCGGCCACTCCCGCGAGCGTGATTCCAGCCGAATCGCTACTGGCGCGTGTGCATTCGAATGGGCCCTCAAGCGGGAACCGCGCGGCCGCCTGGCATCCGGTGCCCGAGATCGCGGAGCTCGAGCGCGGGGAAGTCGCCGGTTTCGTCATCGCGGAAACCACGATCCTGGCATGCCGGGTCGACGACCAGACGTTCGCCTACCGGGACCACTGCCCGGTTTGTGACGACTCGCTGGCGGGTTCGCAACTGCACGGCCCGCTGCTGCGCTGCCCACGCTGTCAGACGGATTTCGACGTCGTACGTGCGGGAGCCGGCGTGCCCGAAGGGACTGAACACCACGGAGAACACCACCTGGACCCGATTCCGCTGCTGACCCGCGACGGACAACTCTCGGTGGCACTGCGCGAGGAAGCGATAGGGGCTTGCCCATGACCCGCGCCTACGACGTGCTGGCGCGCATCAGAAGCGACCGGCGGGCTCCTGAGCCGGACGGCGAACGGTGCGAAATGTGCTCCGAGTCGATCGCCGACGAGCACCAGCATGTGGTGAACGTGGCCGGCCGCCAATTGATGTGCGTCTGCCGGGCCTGCTATCTGCTGTTCACCGACAACAACGCGGAACTGCGGTATCGGGCGGTGCCCGACCGTTATCTGGCGTTCGAGGAGTTCGCGCTCGACCGCCGCGCGTGGGAGGCGCTGCAGATCCCCGTCGGCGTGGCCTTCTTCTTCACCAACTCCGCGCTCGGGCGCACCGTCGCGTTCTATCCCGGCCCGGCCGGCGCGTGCGAATCCGAACTGGACCTGGACGCCTGGAACGCCATCGGCGGCGCCGACCCGCGGGTGGGCCTGCTGGCCGACGACGTCGAGGCGCTGCTGGTCAGGGTGCCGGACACCGAAAACGCCCAGCCGCAAACCTATCTCGTTCCGATCGACGCCTGCTACGAGTTCGTCGGACGGCTGCGGCTGCTCTGGCGAGGGTTCGACGGTGGTCAGGAGGCTCGGGCGTTCATGGACGGCTTCTTTTCCGAGATTGAGGCTCGCGCCGTTAAAACGCCGCCCGGGACGCCGCCATGACCGAAGAGCACCTGGACGTCAACTTCGCGGTTCTCGACGTGGCGCCCGAACCGTACGCCGTCAGCCCCGTGCTGACCGCGCGCGTCGGTGTCGCCGCGGACGGAGACGACCCGGTGCACGCGATCGCACTGCGCTGCCAGGTCCGGATCGAGCCGCTGCGACGTTCCTACAGCGACGCCGAAGCCGCCGGGCTGACCGACCTGTTCGGCTCCCGCGAACGCTGGGCCGACACCCAGCGCACCTTCCTCTGGCAGCATTGCACCGCGATGGTGCCGGGCTTCGCCGGTAACACGACGGTGGCCCTTCCGCTCGACTGCACCTACGACTTCGAGGTCGCCGCCGCCAAGTACCTGCACGCGCTGCGCGACGGCGCCCTACCGCTCCAGTTCCTTTTCAGCGGGACGATTTTCGTCAAATCCGAACGCGGTTTCTCGGTTCAGCAGGTGCCCTGGGACTGCGAATACCGCTACGACATGCCGGTCGCGGTCTGGCGGGAGCTGATCGCGCAGCACTATCCCAACACCGGTTGGGTGCGGCTGAGCCACGAAACCATAGCGGCGCTGGCAGCCTACAAGTCGGCGCAAGGACTGCTCGACTTCGACCACGCGGTCACCTCGCTGCTGGACAGCGACCGGGAGGCGGCGCGATGAATGTTTTCGGGACCTCGAACTGGGACCGGGCCCGCGCCGTCGCCGATGCGGTGCTTTACGAGGGCTACCTCCTCTATCCGTACCGGGGGACGTCGACCAAGAATCAATCACGTTGGCAATTCGGTGTTTTGGGCCCGCCGGGCGCCGCCGACGCCGGCCTCGGTGAGGACGACGCCCTCGCGGCGGACTTCGTGGTCGAGGGGGCCCAGGCGCTAACCCTGGTGGTGCGGTTCCTGCAGTTGCAGCACCGCCGCGCCGAGCGGGAGTTCGCCCATGGCGAATTCGAACCCGTCGACGAGCTCGTCACCCCGGCCGGGACCTGGCTCACCTGGGACGAGGCGGTCGAATGTGAATTGTCCTTCGGCCCACTGGCATTCGAGGACCAACCGTGGACGTTGCCCATCGTGGTGCGCGGGGCTACCGAGACCGAATTCCTCGACGGCGGACGCTTGGTGCGCCAGCGGCGGGAGGTGCGGGGCGCACTGGCGGTGAGCAGCGAGCCGGACGGGGACCTGCGCCGGGTTTCGGTGCGGGTCAGCAACGTCGGCGAGGCTGCCAAGGACAAAAACGACGCGATCGCGCGGTCCATGATCGGGACCCACATCATCGCCGAAGTCGTTGGGGGCCAGTTTGTTTCGCTGCTAGAGCCGCCCCCGCACGCCGCCGATGCGGTCTCCCGCTGCAGCCGGCACCGCTGCTTCCCCGTGTTGGCCGGCCCCGCCGGCACCCAGGACATCCTGTTGATATCGCCGATCATTCTCTACGACCACCCCGAGGTCGCCGAACAGAGCAACACCGCCCTCTACGACTGCACGGAGATCGACGAGATCCTCACGCTTCGCGTGATGACAATGACCGACGAGGAGAAGGCGCAGGCCCGGGCCACCGACCCGCGGGCCGCGCGGATCGTCGACCAGTGCGACGCGATGTCGCCCGAGGCGATGGCGCGCCTGCACGGAGTGCTGCGCAATCCGCATGCGGCGGCTAGTCCGGCGGGGCTGGTCCCGGAGGTACCCGAGGGAGTCGACTGGTGGGATCCCTTGGCCGACGACGCCGTTCGTCCGGAGGTCGACGCGGTGCTGGTGAACGGGGTCCGCGTCGCCCGCGGCAGCCGGGTCCGGTTGCGGCCCAGGCGCAACGCAGACGCGCAGGACATCTTCGTCGCCGGCAAGACCGCCCGCGTCACGTCGGTGCACGAGGACGTCGAGGGCAACAAGCATGTCGCGGTGGTCGTCGACGACGACCCCGCCGCCGACCTGCACGACTGGTACGGCCGCTACCTGTACTTCTCCCCCGATGAAATAGAGCCGCTCGAAGCAGAGCAACCCGTAAACCCCTGAAAGGAGTTCGAAATGGAAGTCTTGGGTTGGGTATTTGTTGCCATCATCGCGCTGGTGGTCGCGGTAGCGGTTGGGCTCGGGTTGGTGTCGCTGCCCGATGCGCGTCGCTACCTGAAACTGAGGCGCATGTAACCCAACCGAGCAGCCCAACCAAGCAGCCCAATGGCAGCGCGCATCCTCGTAGCGGGGATCGGCAACATCTTCTTGGGCGACGACGGATTCGGCTCGGAGGTAGTTCGCAACGCCGAGATCCCGCAGGACGATCCGAGTGTCCGGGTCACCGACTACGGCATCAGGGGCATGCACCTGGCCTACGACCTCCTCGAGGAATGGGATTCGCTGGTCCTCGTCGACGCGGTACCCAGCCGCGGCAACCCGGGCATGCTGCACGTCTTCCAGGCCGACTACGAGCCCGGTGAATCCGGCGTTCCGACAACGGGTCTCGACAGTCACAGCATGGATCCGGCCGCGGTGTTCGCAAGCCTGCGGGCGTTGGGCGGCAGTCCGCCCTACACGGTGGTCGTGGGGTGCGAGGCGGGCAGCGTCGAGGAGGGCATCGGGCTAACCGAGCCGGTGGCCAAGGCCGTCCCGCGGGCCGCGCGGGCCGTCGAGGAGATCGTCGCGGCGTTGCAGTCGCCCGCGGCCGCAATACCGCAATCACCGTCGCGAGAGGACCGCTGAGCCATGTGCCTGGGGATACCCGGTCAAGTGATCCGGATGCTGGAGGGTTACGAGGGACAGCTCGCACTCGTCGACGTCACTGGCGAACAGCGTAAGGTCAACGTCGGCATGCTGCCGGAAGAGACGTTCTCACCGGGCGACTGGATAATCATCCACATGGGCTTCGCCGTCGAGAAGACGGACCGCGCCGGCGCCGAGCAGGCGATGGCCGGTCTCGAGCTGATGGGCAGGGGCCGCACCGACCCGGCGGACAGCCCGGGGGGCGGTTGAGATGACCGACGCCCCCCTGCTGCTCGGCTCCGACGATCTCAGGCAGCACTTCACCGTGACCGGTGTCGTTCAGGGGGTCGGCTTTCGTCCTTTCGTCCACCGCATCGCCAGCGAGTTGGGCCTCGCCGGGTTCGTCGGCAACGATTCTGGCGCGGTGTTCGTCCAGGTGCAGGGCGAACGCGCCCGCATCGACGAGTTCGGCCGCCGGCTTCGTTCCGAGGCCCCGCCGCTGGCGCGGATCGCTGCGGTCTCGGTCATCGACGTCGCCGCCGACCGCGCGTGCGCGCATGAGTTCCGGATCGTGCCGAGCCGGACGGTGTCCGGCGAGGCCCCCAAGACCCCGATTTCGCCCGACGTCGCCGTGTGCGACGACTGCGTGTCCGAGCTGTTCGACCCGCACGACCGGCGTTACCGGCACCCCTTCGTGACCTGTACCAATTGCGGCCCGCGGTTCACCATCATCCGCGAGTTGCCCTACGACCGCCCGGCCACCACGATGTCGGCGTTCCCCATGTGTGAGCGATGCGCCGCCGAATACCACGACCCGGCGGATCGCCGGTTCCACGCCCAGCCGATCGCCTGCCCCGATTGCGGGCCGTCGCTGTGGTTCCGGTCGCCGGCCGGACAGGTCGGCGGGTCGGACGCCGCGCTGGCGGCCGCCCAACGCGCTCTGGCGGCGGGGGCGGTGGTCGCCGTCAAGGGCATCGGCGGTTACCACCTGGCCTGCACCGCCGACGACGAGGCGGCAGTCACCGCGCTGCGGGCGCGAAAGGCGCGGGGCGCCAAGCCCTTTGCGATGCTGGTCCGTGATCTCGAGGTGGCGCGCCGCTACGCGCACGTCGACGACGCCGAGGCCGCGGTGCTGTCGAGCCCCGCCCGCCCGATCGTCTTGCTACGGCGGCTCCCCCGAAACAACTCTGCGCCCGTCGCCGAAGCCGTCGCGCCCGGGAGCCCGCTGCTGGGGCTGATGCTGCCCTACTCCCCCATCCACCACCTGTTGCTGGCCCCCGTGCCCGGGGCCGCCGAGCGGGTGCCCGACGCGCTGGTGCTCACCAGCGCGAACCGTTCCGACGAGCCCATCTGCTTCACCGACGACGATGCCGCCGAGAGACTTCCGGTCCTGTGTGACGCGGTCCTCGACCACAACCGGCCAATCCACGTGCCGTGCGACGACTCGGTGGTCCGCGTGATCACCGACCGGGAAGGCGCCCGGGAATTGCCGATCCGCCGGTCCCGCGGGTATGCGCCGCTGCCGCTCGACTTGGGGCGGCCCGGCCCGGCGGTGCTGGCCGTGGGCGGGGAACTGAAGAACACGTTCTGCCTTACCGACGGCTCGCGCGCCTACATGTCCGGTCACATCGGCGACATGGCCACCTGGGAGACGCTGCGGGCGTTCGAGCGCGCCGTGGACCAACTCAGCGAAATACGCGGCACGCCGGCCCGCATCGCGGCCGACCTGCATCCCGGATACCACACCCGCGGCTGGGCGGAGCGCCATGCGGGCGACCGACCGCTGGACCTGGTGCAGCACCACCACGCGCACGTGGTCTCGCTGCTGGCCGAGCACGGGCGCATCGGCGAGCCCATTGTCGGAGTCTCTTTCGACGGAACCGGTTACGGCTGCGACCAAACCATCTGGGGCGGGGAGATTCTTGCTCTGGGCGCCGACAGCCACCGATTCGTTCGCGCCGGCCACCTGTTGCCCGTGCCGCTGCCGGGCGGTGACGCCGCGGTGCGCAACCCGTGGCGGATGGCGCTGTCCCAGTTGTGGATGGCCGGCATTGACTGGACTCCGGACCTGGCGCCGGTCGCCGCCGCGACCGAGGACGAATTGCGCCTCACCCGTTCGCAATTGGAGAGCGGCGCCGGATGTGTGCCATGTTCGAGCATGGGCCGGCTGTTCGACGCCGTCGCCTCCCTGCTCGGGGTGCGCCACCGGATCGACTACGAAGGCCAGGCCGCCATCGAGCTCGAGGCGCTCGCCGGGTCGGCGGCCGGCAATCCCAACAACACCGGGCCGTCGCTGCCGCTGATGGTGCGGGCCGACGGGGTGATCGATCCCACCCCCATGGTGCAAACGATCGTGGCGGCCCTGTACGCCGGGACGCAACCCGCGCCGCTCGCCGCGGCGTTCCACGAGGCCGTCGCCGACGCCGTCGCAAAGGTGGCCTCACAGGTGGCCGGCGGGATCCGACTGGTGGGCCTCACCGGCGGCGTGTTCCAAAACGTGCTACTGCTGGCCGCTTGCCGCAAGCGGTTGCAAGCGGCGGGATTCGAAGTGCTGACCCACCACACCGTTCCACCCAACGATGGCGGCCTAGCATTGGGTCAGGCCGCGATCTCGATGCTGACAGGGTTGGAAGAGGGCTGGAGGGAGACGAACTGATGACTCCTGTACCCGACACCGTTCTCGATCGGGGACTCGGCGCCGAATTGGCCGAGGACTTGGCCGCAACCGCGTTCACGCTCGCCAAGCGTTTCGCCGCGGGGGCCACCATGTGGTCGATCGCGCCGTCGTGGGAACCGCACGCGCTGCACATCGCGGTCGAGTTCGTGCATCCGGTGATCATGGGGAAACGGGCGCTGCCCGCGGTGGCCCTGACCGGACCCGACCTGGTGGACCTGGTGCGGGTGTCGGTGCGGCCCGGCGACATCGTGGTCGCGGTCTCCGGCGCGGACGACGCGCAGGTGCGTTCGGTAATGCGGCGCAGCCCGGCGTGGGGCGCCACCACGATCTGGATCGGCAGCGGTGAGCGGCCCTCGACCGGAATGGCGGACCACGTGCTCTGGCTCGACGACCCCGATCCCCGGATCCCGGCGACCGGCGGCTTCGTGCTGTTCTATCACCTGCTGTGGGAGCTGACCCATGTGTGTTTCGAGCACTCCGGGTTGCTCAAACCCGAGCCGTCGCGCTCCGACGACGATGGGGCAGTTTGCGTCACGTGCAGCGACGAGGGCCGCCTGGGCGAGGTGGTGAGCGCATCGGAAGACGGACAGGCCGCTGGAATGGCCACAGTGCGCACCGCACAGGGGACCGAGAACGTGGTGACCGCGCTCGTCGACCCGGTCGCCGCCGGCGACCTGGTCCTGGTGCACGCCGGCACCGCGATCAGCCGCGTGGAGGAGGACGTCTGATGCCCAAGCAGGACGAGCCCACCAACTTCCTGTACCCGTTCATCGACGCCGAAGAGGACGACCCCAAGTCGCTGCTCGCCGACCTGGCCGCGTCCGCGCTGGCAAAAGCGGCCGAGAGCCTGGCACTGCGGCGCTCCACGCTGGAAGCGAATGCCGATCGGCTGGAGGCCGCCGCCACCGAGATGGCACGCCGTTTCGCGGCGGGGGGACGGTTGTTCACCTTCGGAAACGGCGGCAGCTGCACCGATTCCACCACTTTGGCGCGGCTGTTCGCCCGGCCCCCCGCGGGACGGCCCGAAAAGTCCCTGCCGGCTTGGCCGCTGACCGCGGACCAGGCGATCCTGACCGCGTTGGGCAATGACGTCGGGTTCGAGCTGGTGTTCGCGCGTCAGCTGATCGCCCGGGCGAAGGCGGGTGACATCGCGATCGCCATGTCGACTTCCGGCAGCTCGCCCAATCTGCTCGCGGCGCTGGCCGAGGCGCGCCGGCGCGGCATGTACACCATCGGTTTCGCCGGCTACGACGGCGGCGCCTTCGCCAGCGACCCAAATGTGGACGCCTGCTTCGTCGTTCGTTCGCAAAGCGTGCACCGGATTCAGGAATCCCAAGCGCTGCTGGGTTATCAGCTGTGGTCGACCGTGCATAAACATCTCAGTGGTGATGAAGGGCAGGGGGCCGCATGAGCAAGCCAGCGGGCGAATACCTGTCGTCGGGACCGCGGTTCGGCGAGGGCGAGGTCATCGAGCGGATCGAATCGTTCCGCAGGCGCCGCCCCCGGCTGCTCGACGACCACGTGACCCTCGCGCACGGAGCCGGCGGAAAGGCCTCGGCCGCCCTGGTGGACGCGGTGTTCATGGAGGCGTTCCGCAACCCGCTGCTGGAGTCCCTCGGCGACGGAGCGGTCCTCACATTGCCGAGCGGCGAGCGCCTGGCGATGTCCACCGATTCGTTCGTGGTGCAGCCCAGGCGTTTTCCCGGTGGCTCCATCGGCGAACTCGCCGTCCACGGCACCTGTAACGACCTCGCGATGGCGGGCGCCGTGCCGTCCTGGATCTCGGCCGCGTTCGTCATCGAAGAGGGCTTCCCGATCGCCGAGTTGAAGGGCATCGTCGCCGACATGGCGGCCGCGGCCGCGAACGCGGGTGTGCAGGTCGTCACCGGCGACACCAAGGTGGTGCCCAAGGGCGCCGCCGACGGCCTGTTCGTCACCACCACCGGGGCCGGCGTCATTCCGGCGGGGCGCGCGCTGTCGGCCTCCGGGGTACGCGCCGGCGACAAGGTGCTGTTGTCCGGCTCGATGGGCGATCACGGCATGGCCGTCATGCTGGCCAGGGGCGATCTGGCCATCGAGGCCGACATCGCTTCCGACACCGCTTCCGTCAGCCCGCTGGTGGAGTTGCTGATGGCGGCCGCCCCCTCCACTCGGTGGCTGCGTGACGCCACCCGGGGCGGCGTCGGTACGGTGTGCAACGAACTCGCCCAGGCCTGCGGTCTCGGGGTGCTGCTCGAGGAGGAGCGACTTCCCGTGCGGCCCATGGTGAATGGCGCCTGCGAGCTGCTCGGCATCGATCCACTTTACGTCGCCAACGAGGGCAAGTTCGTCGCCGTCGTCGCGCCGGAGGAAGCCGACGCCGGACTGGCCGCCCTGCGGTCGCATCCGCTGGGCGCCGATGCGGCCGAGGTCGGGCAAATCGTCACGGAACCGGCGGAAAGTGTAGTGCTGCGAACAGGTTTCGGTGGAACGCGGATCGTCGACATGCTCGTCGGCGACCCGCTGCCTCGAATCTGTTGAGAGGAGATGGACTCAGATGTGCCTTGGGATTCCGGGCCGGATCGTCGAGATCACCGACCCCGCCAACTATCTCGCGAAGGTGGACGTCAGTGGCGTGCAGCGCACGATCAGCGTCCGGCTGCTGGAGGACGATATGCCCGAGCCCGACGACTGGGTGCTGGTCCACGTCGGGTTCGCGATGGCCAAGATCGACGAGACCGAGGCTTTGCTCACGCTGGCCGCCATCCAGAAACTCGGCGATGCCTACACCACCGAGCTGGAAGCCTTCGACTCGTCGGCCATAGTTTAACGAGGGGACGCAGATGAAATTCGTTGATGAGTTCCGCGATCCGGCCGCCGCCCGCAAGCTGCTGGCCGCCATTAACCATCTGGCGCACTTGGCCGGGACGGGTGGCGAGCAGTTCAAGTTCATGGAGGTTTGCGGCGGGCACACGCACACCATCTACCGGCACGGCATCGAACACCTGCTGCCGGATAATGTGGAGCTGGTGCACGGCCCGGGCTGCCCGGTCTGCGTGATCCCGATGGGCCGCATCGACGACGCGATGTGGTTGGCCGGCCAGCCCGACGTCGTCTTCACCTGCTTCGGCGACATGATGCGGGTGCCCGGATCCAACGGCAGCTTGCTGGACGCCAAGGCGCGAGGTGCCGACGTGCGGTTCGTCTACTCCCCGCTGGACGCGCTGAAGATCGCGGTCGACAACCCCGACAAGCAGGTGGTGTTCTTCGCCATTGGCTTCGAAACCACCGCGCCGTCGACGGCCGTGACCCTGGTGCGGGCACGCGACATGGGCCTGCCCAATTTCAGCGTGTTCTGCAACCACGTCACGATCGTGCCGCCGATCAAGGCCATCCTCGAATCGCCGGATCTGCGCCTCTCGGGCTTCATCGGCCCGGGGCACGTGTCGACGGTGGTCGGCAACCGTCCCTACCGGTTCGTGCCCGACGTCTACCGAAAGCCCTTGGTGGTGGCCGGATTCGAGCCGCTGGACATCCTGGCGGCGGTCGCCATGCTGCTGCGCCAGATCCGCGAGGGCCGCTGCGAGGTGGAAAACCAGTACAAGCGGGTGGTGCCCGAGCACGGCAACCCGGCCGCGCTGGCGCTGATGGGCAAGGTGTTCGCGTTGCGCCCGCACTTCGAATGGCGTGGGCTGGGGTTCATCTCGCAGAGCGCGCTGCGGCTGCACGACGACTTCGCGGAATTCGACGCCGAGCTGCGGTTCGCGATGCCCGGCGTGCGGGTCGCCGACCCGAAGGCCTGCCAATGCGGCGAGGTGCTCAAGGGTGTGCTCAAGCCTTGGGAATGCAAGGTTTTCGGCACCGCATGCACCCCGGAGACCCCGATCGGAACGTGCATGGTATCCCCCGAGGGGGCGTGCGCCGCGTACTACAACTTCGGCCGCATGCACCGAGATGCCGTCAAACTCGTGGGGCGCACTTGACCGACAAGGGCGCAGAGATGTTCGCCCGCTACGCCTATGCCCCCAACGCGCTGGGCTACTGCGGTCCGCCGCTGGGCGCCACGTTGCGCGACGGTTCGGTCGACGAGGTGCGCAGCGCGGCGACGCGGTTTTCCGGGGCTTGGCCGTACCTGCGGGTGCTGTCCCGGCTGACCGGCATCACCGACCCGCTGGACTATCGGCTCGTCGAGTCGTATTGGCTCGGCGGCGGCGTCGGCGCCGACCTGGACCCGGGCGAGTTCTTCGACGCCTTGCTGGGCATCATCGGCCCGCAGGCGGGCCGATACTGGTCGCACCTCACGCCGGACCTGGCGCGCGAGGCGGCCGGCAATCACTGCTTCCACGTGTTCGGCGTGTATCCCTGGACCCGGTTTCTGGGTCGCGGCATGGACGAGCACCCGCTGGGCGTCCTCGACAATTGCCGAATCACCTGGGGCACGGTCGTTTCCCGTGATGGAGCGGACGTCGAGGTCAGGTGCCGGCGACTCGTGTGGGACGGTCGGGCGCTGAGGCTGTCCGAGCCCGAGGCGCGTCGGCTCGACGTCTGGGCCGACGGGTACAGCGCGGTGCCCGATGTCGCCGTCGGCGACGAGGTCGCCGTCCACTGGGGCCGGCTGTGCGGCCGGCTCTCGCAGGAGCAGATCGAGGCGCTCGCCGACAGCACGGACCGTCAGCTGCGGGTGACCA
This sequence comes from uncultured Actinomycetota bacterium, assembly GCA_963788075.1. Taxonomy (GTDB): domain Bacteria; phylum Actinomycetota; class Actinomycetes; order Mycobacteriales; family Mycobacteriaceae; genus Mycobacterium. Next base: position 63,028 of record CAWBFI010000003.1, read on the forward strand.
GTCAGCGGCTGGCCCACGTCTAGTCTTATCGCGTGCCCGGTTCAATCTGCGACCTGCTGCCCGCCGCGGCCGCACTCCTCGGGTTTCCGGGTGCGGTCGACAGGCTGGCGTTAGCCGACTGGACCGGCGATCGGGTCGATCGCGTCGGGGTCGTGCTGGTGGACGGAATGGGCCGGCACCTGTTGGCGGAGTTGGCCGCAAGCGCGCCGCTGCTCGCCTCCGTCCTGGCCGGCGACACCGGACGCCTCACCGAGCTCACCTGTACGTTCCCGTCGACAACGCCGAGCAGCCTGGTGTCCCTGGGCACCGGAGCCCAGCCGGGCGAGCACGGCATCCTGGGTTTCACGGTCAACGTCCCCGGCACCGACAGAGTGCTCCACCACATTCTGTGGCGCGATGACCCGCCCCACGACGAATGGCAGCCGCTGCCAACCTGGTTCGGCCGGCTGCAGCAAGGCGGCATCGATGCGCGCGCCGTCCTCCCCGCCCCCTTCATGGGCAGCGGGCTGACCGACGCGGCGTATCGCGGCGCCCGCCTTCGCCCAACAGACAAGACCGACGACTACGCACGGGAGGTGGCCGACGAGCTGCGCGCGGGCCCGGGCCTCGTCTACGGCTATACCGCCGATCTCGATACCGCGGCCCATCTGTTCGGTATCGGGTCACCCCAGTGGCACACGGCGGCGGCCCATGTCGATGCGCTGCTGACCCGATTGCTCGAGACGCTGCCCCCGAAGGCCGCGCTGTTGGTGACCGCCGACCACGGCGGTCTCAACGTCCCGCCGCAGGCTCGCGCCGACCTCGACACCGACCCCCGGTTGGCCGCGGGGGTGCGGGTGGTCGCCGGCGAGCCGCGGGTGCGCTACCTGCACACCGAGCCGGGCGCCGCGGCGGACGTGCGGGACACCTGGGCCGAAGTGCTGGACGGCCGGGCCCGGGTCTACAGCCGCGAGCAGGCCGTGGCCACGGGGATGTTCGGGCCGGTCGATCCCGGGCACCTTTCGCGGATCGGCGATGTCGTCGTCGTGTGCACCGGCGATACGGCCGTCCTGGCGACCGCCCACGAGCCGCCGGAAGTAGCTCGCCTAATAGGTTTTCACGGCGGCGCCACCGCGGCCGAGATGGCCATCCCGCTGATTGTCTTGCCGGGGTGATCTGACCACGCCCGTGTGTTGATGCCGCGCGTCCACGGCGCCGATTCATGCGAAAGTACCTGTCCTGCAAGGGATAACGAGACCTGTCTAGTATCCCCGCGGAATTGGGTCACGGACGAGGTCGGCGACTTGCAACGGGCTCGAAGTCACGAAACGCGATCCAAGTCAGGCCTGCCTGGGTACCATTTCGTAGCTGTCCCGAGGGTGCCGCGCCACCGGGGATTGGAGCCGCCGATGTCGTCGTACCTGACCGCAGCACCCGCGGCTTTTGCTGCAGCGTCGCGGGACTTGACCGGGATCGGGGAGGCGATCAGGGAGGCCTCCGCTGCGGCGGCGCCCCCGACGACGGGAGTCGCGGCGGCGACCGCCGATGAGGTGTCGGCGGCCATCGCGAGTTTCTTCGGCAGCTACGCCGAGGACTTTCACGCGCTGACCGCGCAGACGACGCTATTTCATGCCCGGTTCGTGGGTGCGTTGAGAACGACCGAGGCGGCATACGCGGGCGGCGAGGCCGCGAACGTCGCGCTGCTGGTGAAGGGGCTGCAGCAACAGTTCTTCGACCAAGGGGTCTTTTCGCCCTTCATCTACCTGACCGGGCAACCGCTCTTCGGTAAAGCTGCCGTGGGACCTGCCGTCACCGGGACCACCGGCCCCGGTCTGGGCGGCAGGCTGCTCCGCGGCTTTTTCAACGGGAGTCTCGGAAATAGCAGCGGCGGCGTGTCGGAGGGGACGGGGCCTCCCGGCAAGGTGACCGGGGTGGTAGAGGGGTTCTCCTACCTCGACATTCCAGTCGGGCCCCACGGCTACGAGGCCCCGACGCGGTGGTACTTCCCGACGCAGGCAAACGGTTCGGTGGATGCCCGCGGTGTCATCTATCTGCAGCACGGTTTCCTCGGAACGGGTGGCTGGTACAGCGACCTGGCCATCGCCCTGGCGGAGGGCACCGACAGCATCGTGGTCGTCCCCACCGTGTCGTCGATTCCGTTGCCGGGCGGCGCGTGGCTGGGCGGCACGCGAATGCAGCAGGCCGTCGGCTCGTTGTTCCTGGGCAACGAGACGGCGCTGAACATCAGCGCGAACCAGGCCGGTTACCACGGCACACTGCCGCAAAACTTCATCATGACGGGCCACTCGGCCGGCGGCGGCCTCGCCACGCTCGCCGCCGGCGATTACGTCGCGGACCTCGGGACGAACACCGCCGCCAACCATCTTCTCGGTGTGGTGATGTTCGACGGCGTCGCATCCAACTCCTCAGCCTTCGCGGCCGCGATCGCCCAGCTGAAGACCTTGAACATCCCCGACTATGTGGTGGCCGCGCCGCCCCAGGCGTGGAACGCGTTCGGTGCCACCACCAATCAACTGGTCGCTCTGTACCCGGGGCAATTCGTCGGGGTCGAGTTGGTCAACGGCTCGCATGTCGACTCGCTGCTGGGCAATAAGCCCGTCGTCGACTTCCTCGCGCAGCTGGTCACAAAGTTCTCTCCCGGCGGCAACACCGCGGCCGTGTACACCCTATCCACCGGCTGGATCGACGACATCTACGCCGGGGCGGGCCCGACCCTTCCGATCTACGGCATCTACGGGCCCACCGGCGGCTACATATTCCCCGGCGGCCAGCAGATCGTCCTTGGTCCGGCCACCGGGATCGTACTGCCGGCGTAATCGACCGCTTGGGGAAGAACTGGGCGCGCAGCTGCGCATCGCGCATCGCGAAGCGTCCCGACGAAACCCTGCCCGGTAACCCCTGCGTCTATTTCTTGGAAAAGGACGACCCCACGTTCTCAAGAACGATTCATGCCGCCTGAGTGAGGCAGTGATGGTTACGAACTTCGCGATGTTGCCGCCGGAAGCCAACTCCGGGCGGCTCAACGACGGCCCGGGGCCGGGCACGCTGATCGAGGCCGCGGCGGCCTGGGAACGGCTGGCCGTCCGGCTCTACACCACGGCGGCGGACTACCGGGCGGTTACCTCGAGGCTGCGGGCGGTATGGGATGGCCGCGCCTCGACGCTGATCACCGAAGCCGCCGCCGACTATGTCGAGTGGCTCGACGCCGCCGCCGCACGAGCGGACGGCGCCGCCACCGCGGCCGCGGCCGCCGTGGCCGCCCATGAAACGGCGTTAGCCGCGACGGTGCCCCCACCGGAGATCGAGGCCAACCGGGCGCTGCGGGCGTCGCTGGTCGCGACGAACTGCCTGGGCCAAAACGGGCCGTCCATCGCGGATCTCGACGCCGACTACGAACAGATGTGGGCCCGCGACGCCGAGGCCATGTATGCCTATGCCGGCGCCTCGGCCGAGGCTGCCGCGGCGATGACGGCGTTCGCCTCGCCGCCCACTGTCGCGACGCCGGCTCGCGGCAGTGGTGCCGGCGCCTGGCGGGCGTTGTCGGCGCCGGAGGTGGTATCGGCCGCCCACCGGGTGATGTCGGCCATCCCCGCAGCGCTGCGGGAGCTTCCGCTGTCACCCCTGGCGGCGCTCGAGGTGTCCCTCGCGCCGGCGACACCCTCCCTGTCGAAGCTGAGTTCGTTGAGTGCGCCGTCGGGCTTCGCGATCAGCGCGCTGAATGCGCTCAACAAGGCGTCGGCGTTGCGGTGGTTCTTACCGAACGAGGGTGGTGCTCGCGGCGCGGTGGTCAGCGCGCGGTCGGCGCGCGCGGCATCAATCGGGCCGTTGTCGGTGCCCAAGGTCTGGTCGAGGTCCGCGGCGCCCCTCGCCGTCGGGCGGGGAACCGTTGCTTAGCGCTCACAGCGGGGTGACGTAGGCCGAGCTGATGCCGCCGTCGACCAAGAACGTCGAGGCGGTGATGAACGATGCGTCGTCGCTGGCCAAAAAGGCCACCGCCGCGGCGATTTCGTCGGGTTCGGCGAAGCGGCCCAACGGCACGTGCACCAGCCGGCGAGCGGCCCGTTCGGGATCTTTGGCGAAAAGCTCTTGCAGCAGTGGGGTGTTGACCGGTCCCGGACACAGCGCGTTGACCCGGACGCCCTGCCGGGCGAATTGCACGCCCAGCTCGCGTGACATCGCCAGCACCCCGCCCTTGGAGGCGGTATAGGAGATCTGCGACGTCGCCGATCCCAGCACCGCGACGAACGAGGCCGTGTTGATGATCGAGCCCTTCTGCGCGGGCACCATGTGCCGCAACGCGGCCCGGCAGCACAGGTACACCGATTTGAGGTTGACGTCTTGGACCCGTTGCCACGCCGCGAGTTCGGTCTTTTCGATCAGGTCGTCGTCTGGCGGTGAGATGCCGGCGTTGTTGAACGCGATGTCGACCCAGCCGTAGGACTCGGCCCCGGCGTCGAACAGCGCATTGACCGCGTCCTCATCGGAAACGTCGGTCGGCACGAACAGACCCGACAGCTCGTCGGCGGCCGCGGCACCGGCGTCGCGGTCGATGTCGCCCACGACGATGGTCGCGCCTTCGGCGTGCATCCGCCGCCCAGCGGCCAATCCGATGCCGCTGCCACCGCCGGTGATCACCGCCACCCGACCCGACAGCCGTCGGGAGAGATCGACCGCCACGACTAGCCCTCCCCTCTGATCGCGATGAACACATTCTTGGTCTCCGTGAAATGTATTGGCGCATCGGGACCGAGCTCGCGGCCCAACCCCGACTGCTTGAATCCACCGAAGGGCGTGTTGTAGCGCACCGACGAGTGCGAGTTCACCGACAGGTTGCCGGACTCGATCGCCCGCGACACCCGCAGCGCGCGGGACAGGTCGTCGGTCCAGATCGATCCCGAGAGGCCGTAGGCGGTGTCGTTGGCCAGCGTGACGGCGTCGTGCTCGTCGTCGAACGTCAATACGGTGACGACCGGGCCGAAGATCTCTTCGGTGACGCTGCGGTCGGTGCGCTGTGGGGTGAGAACCGTTGGCGGAAACCAGAACCCGCGGCCGTTCGGCGCCGTGCCGCGAAACGCGACGGGCGCGCCGTCGGGCACATAGGAGGCCACCTTGTCACGATGCGCGGCCGACACCAGCGGACCCATCTCGGTGTCGCGCGATCCGGGGTCCCCGACGACGACGCCGCGCACCGCGGGTTCCAGCAGCTCCATGAATCGGTCATAAACGCTGCGCTGCACCAGGATCCGGCTGCGCGCACAGCAGTCCTGCCCGGCATTGTCGAACACCCCGGAGGGCGCGGTCGCCGCCGCGAGTTCCAGGTCGCAATCCGCGAAGACGATGTTGGCGCTCTTGCCGCCCAGTTCCAGCGTCAGCCGCTTTACGTGCTCCGCCGCGCCGGCCATCACCTGCTTGCCGACCTCGGTGGAACCGGTGAACACGATCTTGCGAACGTCCGGGTGGGTGACGAACCGCTGTCCGACCACCGCGCCCTTACCCGGCAGCACCTGCAGCAGGTCGTTGTCGAGCCCGGCCTCGGCCGCCAACTCACCGAGCCGGATAGTCGTCAGCGGCGTCCACTCGGCGGGTTTGACCAGCACCGCATTACCGGCCGCGAGGGCCGGTGCGATCGCCCAGGACGCGATCATCATCGGGAAGTTCCACGGCGTGATCACGCCGACCACGCCCAGCGGTTCGTTGAAAGTGACATCGAGCCCACCGGCGACGGGAATCTGCTTGCCGGACAGACGCTCCGGGCTACCGGCGTAGAACGTCAGCACGTCGCGGACGTGGCCGGTTTCCCATTCGGCCGATGCGATGGGGTGTCCCGAGTTGGCCACCTCGAGGGCGGCCAGCTCGTCGGTGTGGGCGTAGACGACGGCGGCGAATGCCCGCAGGCCCGCGGCGCGCTCCGCCGGCGACAGCCGCGCCCAGCGGCGTTGGGCCGCGCGCGCCCGTTGCACCGCATCGTCGACCGCGGCGGCGTCGACGAGGTCGACCGACCGCAGCACTTCCTCGGTGGCGGGGTTGATCAGTTGCGCAGTGCCCATGTCAGCCCGTGCGCCCCGCATACGACCGCGCGGCATCCACGATCGCCGAGAACAGCCGCAGGTCGTCCAGGGACTTCTCCGGATGCCACTGCACCGCAACCACGAAACTGTCGCCGGGCAACTCCAACGCCTCGACCACACCGTCGCGGTCCCACGCGCTGACCACCAAGCCCTCGCCGACCTTGTCGATGGCCTGGTGGTGATAGCACGGCGCCTTGGCGGACTCCCCCAGCAGGCCGGCCAGCCGGGTGCCCGCCACGGTGCGGACAGGCAACCTGGTGAACACCCCGTTGCCCGCACGATGCCCGTTGTGGCCGAGAACGTCCGGCAGATGCTGGTGCAGCGTCCCGCCGAAGGCGACATTGAGCACCTGCGCGCCGCGGCAGATGCCCAGCACCGGCAGCCCTCGGTCCAGCGCACCCCGCAAGAGCGCGAACTCCAATGCGTCGCGCGCGGCGCGGGGCTGGTCCGTGGTCGGATGCGGTTGCTGGCCGTAGGCACCGGGGTCCAGGTCATAACCGCCGGTGATCACCAGAGCGTCCAGGCGATCGAGCAGTCCGCTGACGGCGCCGGCGTCCGCCGGCTGCGGGGGCAGCAGCACGGCAACACCACCGGCCAGGATGACGCCCTCGAAGTAGTCGGCGGGCAGATATCCCGCGCAGACGTCCCAGATCCCGGTCCGCACTTGCTCGAGATAGGTCGTCAGGCCCACTATCGGTCTCGCAGGGCGATCCAATCTAGAGGCGTTCAAAACCGCGCATCCTCTCCCAATCGGTGACCGCCGCGTTGAACGCCGCCAACTCCACGCGAGCGTTGTTCAGGTAGTGCGCCACCACGTCGTCGCCGAATACCTCCCGGGCGAGCGTCGACTCCCCGAACGCCGTGGCCGCCTCGGCCAGCGTGGCGGGCAGCCGCTGGACGCCGGCCGCCTCGTACGCATTTCCCGTGTACGGCTCGGGCGGCTCCAGGCCTCGTTCGATGCCGTGCAGCCCGCCGGCGATCAGCGCCGCCGCCGCGAGGTAGGGGTTGACGTCGCCGCCGGGAACCCGGCATTCGGCCCGGATGTTGCGCCCGTGGCCGACGACCCGCAACGCGCAGGTGCGGTTGTCCAGTCCCCAGGCCACCGCCGTGGGCGCGAAGCTGCCGTCGGCAAACCGCTTGTAGGAGTTGATGTTCGGCGCATGGAACAGCGTCAATTCCGGCAACGTCGCCAGCACGCCCGCGACGAAACTGCGAAAGGTTTCCGACATGCCGTGCGGGCCGCCGCTGTCGGCGAACACCGCGGCGCCGCCCTCCGAGCCGCCCCCGCCGCGCAGCGACAGGTGGATGTGGCAAGAATTCCCTTCGCGCTCATCGTATTTCGCCATGAACGTCAGGCTCTTGCCGTGCCGGTCGGCGATCTCCTTGGCGCCGTTCTTGTAGATCACGTGGTTGTCGCAGGTGACCAGCGCCTCGTCGTAGCGGAAGCCGATCTCCTGCTGACCCTTGTTGCATTCGCCTTTGACGGCCTCGAAGTGCAGGCCCGCACCCTGCATGCCCTGCCGGATGTCGCGCAGCAGCGGCTCCATCCGGGACGACGCCAACATCGCGTAGTCGATGTTGTAGTCGCTGGCGGGGGTCAGGCCGCGGTACCCGCCGGCCCAGGCCTGGCGATACGACTGCTCGAACACGATGAACTCCAGCTCGGTAGCGACGTCGGCGATCATTCCGCGCCGGGCGAGCCGATCGAGCTGGCGCCGCAGGACGGCACGCGGCGCCACGGCAACCTCGCTGCCGCCGGCCCAACGCAGATCGGCGATCACCAGGGCGGTGTTAAGCAGCCACGGAACGAGGCGCAGGGTGGACAGATCCGGCACCATCACCACGTCGCCGTAGCCGGTGTCCCAGCTCGACATCGCATAGCCGGCCACGGTGTTCATGTCGACGTCGACGGCAAGCAGGTAGCTGCAGCACTCGGCGCCGTGCGCGGCCACTTCCTCGACGAAGAGCCCGGCGGACATCCGCTTGCCGACGAGCCTGCCCTGCATGTCGGGGAACGCGACGATGACGGTGTCCACCGCGCCGATCCCCACCATTTGTTCCAGCGCGGCCAGCGACAACATCGGAGAACCCTCTGCGCTTGCCATGACCGCTAGTCAACCAGGCGGTTACCAGGTGCTGGTGCGCAACACGATTTCGGCCGCCACCTGCGCGGTCGACTCCTGCGCGGAGCGCCGCGCAAGCTCCACCACGCGGTATTCGGCGTAAACGAACCGCTGGCTGGCCCGGGCCACCGCCAGCGCCGCGGGGGAACTGACCAGCACGGTGGTGCCGATCTCCACCGGCGGGCAGTGTTCGTCGAGAACCCCGCCGTCGGGGCCCGCCACACGCGGATGCCCACGGTCGATGGCGACCAGGCCGACGAAGCGGCCCAACCTCGTCGCCGCCAGTTCCCAGGCAAGATCACCGCCGGCGCGGTCGCCGACCACCACGGCCCAGCTGATGCCCACCGCATCGAGGATGCCGACCACCGACTTGGCGGTCAGGCGCCGGTCGAGGCCGATCACGACGGTCCGAATCGATGCCGTATGCAGCCGCTCGCACACCGCCTCGTAGGCGGCCGGCGCACGCTGCTCGTCGCCCAGGATGACGACGACGATGCCCTTCTCCGGGCCGGATACGGCGACCGGGACGGGGAACCCGTCGAGCGTGGTCATCATCGTGGGCACTCACGCACGCTACAACCAACGGCCTGCGGGCGCGAGGCATCCCTACGGCCCTTCCCTACGGCCATCCCTACGGCCCAAGCCGACTTGCGACGTGCGGCCGCCGCGGCGGTGGGCCGTCGAGCAGGCCGAGCACGGCGTCGACGTCGAGGTGTGCCGCCAAGAGGTCCGCGATCAGATCGAGTTGGGCATCGCGTCGCGCTGCGACGTCGGTGTCGCCGACAACGAAACCGCGGCGGCCGGCCGCGTCGGCGACACGGGTGAGCCAGGCACGGCGGAAGTCATCGTTGTCGAGCAGGCCGTGCCAATGCGTGCCGAAGACGGCGTCGCGCACGATGCCCTGCGGTTCGGAGTCGTGCCCAGGCTCCGGCCCGAACCAGCCCTCCTCTGCACACCGGGAGAGCCGCCCGTGGTGAATCTCATATCCGGCGAGCGGCTGCTGCCAGCGGCGCAAGACCTTGGCCTCGCCGAAGGCGATGTCGGCGTCCAGCAGCCCCAGGCCCGCCACCACCCCCGCGCCGGATTCGACCGTGTCCTCGATGCGCCGGCACAGCATCTGCAGGCCCCCGCAGATACCCAGCACCGGTTTGCCGGCTCGGGCGTGATCGACGATCGCGCCGGCCAGGCCGCAATCCCGCAGCCAGGCTAGGTCGGCGACGGTGGCCTTGCTGCCCGGCAGCACGATCAGGTCGGCGTCGGCCAGGTCGGCGGGGTCGGTGGCCCAGCGCACCAACACGCCCGGCTCGCATGCCAGGGCCTCGACGTCGGTGGAGTTGGAGATCCGGGGCAGCCGGACCGCGGCCACCCGCAGCCACTCGTCGCCGCGGGGTGGCGCCGGCGTGCCGACGACGCGGCGGGCGACCACCGACAGCGAGTCCTCGGTGTCCAGCCAGAGGTCGTCGGCGTAGGGCAACACCCCGTAGGTGGGACGGCCGGTCATGGCGTGCAGTTGCCGCAGGCCGGGCTCCAGCAGTGCGGGATCGCCGCGGAATTTGTTGACGACGAAGCCGGCGATCAGCGCCTGGTCCTCGGGCTCGAGCACCGCGACCGTCCCGAACAGATGGGCGAGCAGTCCCCCGCGGTCGATGTCGCCGACCAGGATCACCGGCAGGTTCGCGGCCCCGGCCAACCCCATGTTTGCCAAATCGGTTGCGCGTAAGTTGATTTCGGCCGGCGAACCCGCCCCCTCGCAGATCACCGCGTCGAATTCGTAGCGCAGCGAAGCCAATTCGTCGAGGACGATGGCGGCGAGCCGGTCGCGATGCTGCACATAGCCGGCCGCGGTGACGGTATCGGCGACCCGCCCGTGAATCACCAGCTGCGACATCCGGTCGCTGCCCGGTTTGAGCAGAATCGGGTTGAATCGCACGCTGGGCGCAAGCCCCGCCGCGCGCGCCTGCATCGCCTGGGCGCGGCCGATCTCACCGCCCTCGATCGTGACCGCGGAGTTGTTGGACATGTTCTGCGCCTTGAACGGCGCCACCCGGGTCCCGCTACGCGCCAACAACCGGCACAGGCCCGCGACCACCACGGACTTACCGGCGTCCGAGCTGGTGCCCGCGACCAGCAGCGCCCCGCTCACCTTCCGCCAGCGGTGTGTCCGGGGCCCTGCCCGGCCACCAGACGCAAAAGCCCCCGTTTAGGTGTCAAATTGGGGGCTTTTGTGTCTGCTCGCGAAAGAAGTGTCACGGCAATGTCAGGATGTCGACGCCGGTGTCGGTGACCAGCAGCGTGTGCTCGAACTGCGCGGTCCACTTGCGGTCCTTGGCGACCACCGTCCAGCCGTCGTCCCAGATCTCGTAGTCGAGCGTGCCGAGGTTGATCATCGGTTCGATGGTGAAGGTCATTCCCGGTTGCATGATCGTCGCCACGGAAGGCTGGTCGTAATGCAGGACGACCAACCCGTTGTGGAACGTGGTCCCGATGCCGTGGCCGGTGAAGTCGCGAACGACGTTGTATCCGAACCGGTTCGCGTACGACTCGATGACGCGACCGATCACCGACAGCGCGCGGCCCGGTTTGACGGCGTTGATCGCGCGCATCGTGGCTTCTCGGGTCCGCTCGACCAGCAGCCGGTGCTCCTCCGCGACATCGCCGGCCAGAAAAGTCGCGTTGGTGTCGCCGTGCACCCCGTCGATGTAGGCGGTGACATCGATGTTGACGATGTCGCCGTCGGCGATCACCGTCGAGTCCGGGATTCCATGGCAGATGACCTCGTTGAGCGACGTGCAGCACGACTTGGGGAATCCCTTGTAGCCCAGCGTGGACGGGTACGCGCCGTTGTCGATCATGTAATCGTGGGCGATCCGGTCGAGTTCGTCCGTCGTCACCCCGGGCGCAACCGCTTTGCCCGCCTCAGCCAGGGCGCCGGCCGCGATCCGGCCGGCGACGCGCATCTTCTCGATCACCTCCGGTGTCTGCACCCACGCCTCGCTGCCCTCCCGGGCGGTGGGCTTGCCGACGTATTCCGGACGCGGGATGCGGCTGGGCACCGGCAGGGTCGGGGATACCACTCCGGGGGAAAGCGCGGTGCGAACAGGCATGCCGCCAGCTTAACCGCGGCCCACACGGCGCCGCAGAAGCGAGCGGCGCGGTCCGCGGACGACCACCGAGCCGCACACCACCCGGCCCGTCAGCACGACATGCGGCGTTCCTTCGCCCGGTGCGTCCTTGCGGCGATCGCTGGCGCTGCCCCCAAAGACCTCGACGTCGTCGATCGATGCGCTGGCGCCGTCGGGCAACCAAATATCCACCGAGCCGAATCTCATGTCGAGTTCGATCACCACCACCGGCCCCGCGAATCGGGCCTTCGTGAGGTCGAGTGCGACCGAGCCGAGCCGGCGCACCAACGCCAGGCGGGTGGGCACGGTCCATTCGCCGTGGCGTTTCAGGGAGCCTGCCCAGCCGCGCAGTTCCACCCGGTCGGCCGCGGACGTCACGATGGCGCCCGGTCCGGGCAGGTCGCCGACGAGCCCGTCCAGCTCGATGCGGGTACGCGCGTAGGACACCTGCGACGAGCGCTGCTCGAACTCGTCGATGTCGATCAGCCCCAGCGCGACGGCGTTGTGGAGCCGCCGCAGAATGCCGTTCCGGTCGGCGTCCGAGACCCGCAGTGACGTCGGAGCCACCATGTCTCCACCGGATATTTCGCCCATTCACGAAACTTACCGCTGACACAGGAGCCGCGACCGGACTAGGCCAGGTAGTCCCGAGGCAACGACTCGAACATCACCTTCATCATCCGGACCGCGTATTCCGAGCCGCCGCCCCCGACGATCAGCGCCGCGAAAGCCAGGTCGCCCCGGTAACCGGCGAACCACGAATGCGATCCGCCCGGGAACTCGGCCTCACCGGTCTTCCCGTACACCTCGCCACAGCAGCCGGCGATCTCCTTGGCTGTCCCGTTGGTCACCACCAGCCGCATCATCGGCCGCAGCGCGTCGACCATCTTCGGCGAGATCGGCGTGTTGTCGCCTTCGACCGTCGTCGGCCGCCCCGCGATCAGCTGCGGCACCGGGGTCTTTCCGGCGGCGACGGTGGCCGCGACCAGGGCCATGCCGAAGGGGCTGACCAGAACCTTGCCCTGACCAAAGCCGTCTTCGGTGCGCTCCGCCAGGTCCACCGTCGGCGGCACCGACCCGGTCACGGTGGTGAGGCCGTCCACCTGGTAGTCGAGCCCGATCCCGTAGCGGCTGGCCGCCTGCGTCAGGCCGCGGGGCGGCAATCTGCTGCTCAGCTCGGCGAACGTGGTGTTGCAGGAACTCGCGAACGCCCGCGACATCGACACCACTCCGAGGTCGAAGCCGCCGTAGTTGGGGATGGTGCGGTGCCCGATGTCGATATGGCCCGGGCAGCCCAGCATCGTGTTGGGCGTGGCCATGTCGCGGTCGATGGCGGCGCCGGCGGTGATCATCTTGAAGGTCGACCCGGGCGGGAACAGGCCGGTGGTGGCGAGCGGGCCGTCGGCGTTGGCCCCGGCGTTCTGGGCGACCGCGAGGATCTCCCCGGTCGACGGCTTGATCACGACGATCATCGCCTTGCCGCCGCGGGTGTCCACCGCGTGCTGCGCGGCGTTCTGCACGGATCGGTCCAGGGTGATCGACACCGACGGCGCCGGCGAGCCCTCGACCTCATGCAGCACGGCGACGTCGACGCCGTTCTGGTTGACGCTGACGACCCGCCAGCCCGCCTGGCCGTCGAGTTGGTCGATCACCGCCTTTTTGACTTCGCTGATGACGGCCGGCGCAAAATGCGGATCGGTCGGCAGGATGTCGGCCAGGGGCGTGACCACGATGCCGGGCAGCCTGCCGATCGCCGGGAAAACCTTGTCGTTGTCGTCGGGATACAGCGTGACCAGGTCGACCGGCTGGGTCGCCGAGGTGGCTTGTTCGGCGAGGAGCTGGGGGTCGTTCAGCGTGTTGTTGAAGGGGTGCAGGACGTCCACCACCGCGTGCGTCGTCCCGATCAGGGCGGGGCCGGCCTGGGTGGCGTCCAGGGTGTAGTGATACCGATAGCCCGGCGCGAGCACATCGCTGCCCCCGAGCTCGTTCACCGAGGCGCGCCGCGGTGGGTCGGCCCGCAGCGCGAACGTCTGGTGCTCGCCCAGCTTGGGGTGCAGCCCGGTGGTGGCCCACCGAACCTCCCAGCGCCCCTCGTTGCGGGCCATCCTCAGCTCGCCGTCATAGTTCCAGATCCGGTTCTTGGGCAGATGCCACGTGTAGCGATAGCTGACCGTGCCGGTGTCCTCGGCGTACTTGGAGCTGAGGATCTGCGCATCCAGGTGGGTGGCCTGCAGTCCGGCCCATGCCGCGTTGAGCGCCTCGCGGGCCTCGTTGGGGTTGTCGCTAAGTTGGGCGGCCGTCGCCGTGTCCCCGATGGCCAACGCCTTGAAGAACTTTTCCGCGGCCGGCCCGGGGCCGTTCGGCCGCGGGGTGCATGCGGAAAGGGCGACGACCGCGACGAGCAGCAGGGCTGAGGCGGATGAGGCTAGTGTTGTTTTCGTTACCATTGTTGCTGATGTTAAGAACTGGGACGTCGACACCAGCGCAGACACACCGAGACCCGACCGTTATCCCACGCGTACGTAACGGCTACTGCGAAGAATGCGGGCCAAAAATCGCCGCCACGTTACGCCCGCGGAAGGCCGACCGATCAGTCGAGCAGCACCGTCGCGAACGTGCCGACCTCGGAGAAGCCCACCCGGGCGTACGCGGCGCGCGCGACCGTGTTGAAGTCGTTCACGTACAGGCTGGCGATCCGGCCGCTGCCGACGATCACGGCGGCCACCGTTGCGGTGCCGGCGGTGCCCAGGCCCAGGCCGCGCCACTCCGGATGCACCCAGACCCCTTGGATCTGCCCGACCCCCGGGGACTGCGACCCCACTTCCGCCTTGAAGATGACCCGACCGTGCTCGAAGCGAGCCCAGGCCCGCCCCGTGGCGATCAGGCTGGCCACCCGCCGGCGGTAGCCGCGACCGCCGTCGCCGACCCGCGGGTCGACGCCCACCTCGCCGATGAACATGTCGACGGCAGCGACCAGGTAGGCGTCCAGCTCGTCCGGCCGGACCTGACGCACTCCGGGGTCGATTTCACAGTTCGGGTGGGTGCTGAGCGCCATCAGCGGCTGGTGATCGCGCACGTCACGCGCCGGGCCCCAGGCCGACTCGAGCCGCTCCCACATCGGCATCACCAGCTCGGCCCTGCCGACCAGCGACGAACAGCGCCGCGTCCCGCTCATCGCCTCGTCCGCGAAAGCATTCAGGTCGGCCGGTGCTCCGCGCAGCGGGATGAGGTTGGCGCCGGCGAAGCACAGGGACTCCTCCGGGCCGCGGCGGGTCCACAGTTCCCCGCCGATCGAGTTGGGCTCGATGCCATGGTCGGCGACGCGGGCCGCGACCATGCACGAGCCGACCGGGTCGTCGCCGAAAACCCGCCAGACCGCGGCGGCGTCGCGGACCACGGACACCCTCCGCTCGCCGACGAGGCGAAAGATGGGCGGAGCCGACATCGGGCGAACTTCCTGCGGTGCGAACTAGGGGACTCTACTGTGACTGCTGAATTGGGCACAGGCCCCTATCAGCTTACGGTCACAACCGGCGGACCGCTCGTTTCTTTTCCCGGACCGTTATCGGCGCCCATCTCCGATGCGAGCCGCATCGCCTCCTCGATGAGCGTCTCGACGATCTGAGCCTCGGGTACGGTCTTGATCACTTCGCCGCGAACAAAGATCTGTCCCTTGCCATTTCCCGAAGCCACGCCCAGGTCCGCCTCGCGCGCCTCCCCCGGACCGTTGACGACGCAGCCCATCACGGCGACGCGCAGCGGCACGTCGAGACCGTCCAACCCGGCGGTGACCTCGTTGGCCAAGGTGTAGACGTCGACCTGCGCCCGACCGCACGACGGGCAGGACACGATCTCGAGCGAACGCGGCCGCAGGTTCAGCGATTCCAGAATCTGACTGCCGACCTTGATCTCCTCCACCGGCGGCGCCGACAGCGACACCCGGATGGTGTCGCCGATCCCGCGGGACAGCAGTGCGCCGAAGGCGACCGCGGACTTGATGGTGCCCTGGAAGGCGGGACCGGCCTCGGTGACGCCGAGGTGCAGCGGGTAGTCGCACTGGGCGGCCAACTGCTCGTACGCGGCGACCATCACCACCGGATCGTTGTGCTTGACGCTGATCTTGATGTCGCCGAAGCCGTGCTCCTCGAACAGCGAGGCCTCCCACAACGCGGACTCGACCAGCGCCTCGGGCGTGGCCTTGCCGTACTTCTCCATGAACCGCTTGTCCAGCGAGCCGGCGTTGACGCCGATGCGGATCGGGATGCCGGCCGCGCCGGCGGCCTTGGCGACCTCGCCGACCCGGCCGTCGAACTCCTTGATGTTGCCCGGGTTCACCCGCACCGCGGCGCACCCCGCGTCGATCGCGGCGAAGATGTACTTCGGCTGGAAGTGGATGTCGGCGATCACCGGGATCTGGCTGTGCCGGGCGATCTCGGCCAGCGCGTCGGCATCCTCCTGACGGGGGCAGGCCACCCGGACGATGTCACAGCCGGCGGCGGTCAGTTCGGCGATCTGCTGCAACGTCGAATTGACGTCGTGCGTCTTGGTGGTGCACATCGACTGCACCGAAATCGGGTGGTCGCTGCCCACCCCCACGTTGCCGACCATCAATTGGCGCGTTTTGCGCCGGGGGGCGAGCGTGGGCGCCGGAGCATTCGGCATGCCCAGGCCAATGGTCACTGTTTTGCCTTCTCTCTTGTTGGCTCGGTCGTTTTATTGGAAGAGCCTGATCGGGTTGACCAGATCGGCGGTCACGGTCAGCAGCATGTAGCCGACCACGAACACCAGCACCACGTACGTGGCGGGCATCAGTTTGAGGTAGTTCACCGGGGCCGCGGCGACCATGCCGCGCGCCGACCGGATGAGGTTGCGGATCCTCTCGAACACCGCGATCGCGATGTGACCGCCGTCGAACGGCAGCAACGGCACCAGGTTGATCGCGCCAAGAATCAGGTTCAACTGGGCCAGGAAGAACCAGAACGCCACCCACAACCCATGGTCGACGGTGTCGCCGCCGATGATGCTGGCCCCTACCACGCTCATCGGCGTCTGCGGGTCGCGCTGCCCGCCGCCGATGGCGTGCACCAGCGCACCCACCTTTGTCGGGATGGTGACCAGCGCCTTGCCCACCTCGACCGTCAGGTCCCCCGCGAAGGCGAAGGTGGCCGGTATCGCCGAGAGGACGCCGTAGCGCGTCGGGGCGACTCTGACGGCGCCGACGCCCATGGCGCCCACCGTGGCGGCCTCGGGCTTGCCGCCCTGGCCCTTGGCCCCGTTCGTGACGAAGCGCTGCGTCGGGGTGACGTCGACGTAGGTCGTGAACGTGGTGCGATCGCGCTCCACGACGACCGGAACGCTGCCGCGCGACTTGCGCACCGCCGCGGCCATGTCGTCGAAGGTGGACACCGGGGTGTCACCGACCTTGACGACGACGTCACCGGGACGAATTCCGGCGAGCGCCGCCGGGCCCGGTCCCGTGCAGTTCCCGAGCTTGCCCGGGGACACTTCCGGTGCGACACAAGCGGTTTCGCCGACGATCGCCTTGGTGGGCGGGTGCAGGTTGGGCAGCCCCCAGACCAGCGCGATGCCATAGATCAGCACCAGGCAGATGACGAAGTTCATGCCGGGCCCGGCGAACAGCGTCGCGACCCGCTTCCAGGTCGCCTGCTTGTACATCGCGCGGTCGGCCTCATCGGGCGCCAGCTCCTCGACCGGGGTCATGCCGGCGATGTCGCAGAAGCCGCCCAGTGGAATGGCCTTGACGCCGTACTGGGTTTCACCGCGCCGGGTGGACCACAGCGTCGGGCCGAACCCGACGAAGTAGCGACGCACCTTCATGCCGGTGGCGCGGGCGACCCACATGTGGCCGCACTCGTGCAGCGCCACCGAGATCAGGATGGCGAGCGCGAACAGCACAATGCCGATAGCGAACATCATCTTCGCTGCTAGGACCTTTCTAAGACCATTCCAGAAACCTCGCGTTGCGCTCGCGCACGGGCCCAGCGCTGCGCTTCGAGTACGTCATCCACGGTAGCTGGTTCGACGGCCCATTGGTCGGCAGCGCGCAATACCTCCGCGATGGTTCCCACAATCGCGGGGAAGCCGATCCGTCCCCGCAGGAACGCTTCAGCCGCTTCCTCGTTGGCGGCGTTGTAGACGGCGGTCATGCAGCCGCCGGTCTCACCGGCGTGCCGGGCGAGCTCGACCGCGGGGAAGACATCGCTGTCCAGCGGCTCGAATTCCCAGCTAGAGGCGGTGGTGAAAGCACAGGCGGGAGCCGCACCGGCCACTCGGTGCGGCCAGCCGAGGGCCAAGGAAATCGGCAGCTTCATGTCCGGCGGGCTGGCTTGGGCGATCGTCGAGCCGTCGATGAACGTGACCATCGAGTGAACAATTGACTGAGGGTGCACGACGACCTCGATCCGGTCGTAGCCGATGCCGAACAGCAGATGGGTCTCGATGAGCTCGAGTCCCTTATTGACCAGTGACGCCGAGTTCAGCGTGTTCATCGGCCCCATCGACCAGGTGGGGTGGGCGCCCGCCTGCTCGGGCGTGACGGCCTCGAGCGCGGCGGCGGTCCAGCCGCGGAACGGCCCTCCGGACGCCGTCAGCACCAGCTTGGCGACCTCGTCGGGAGCGCCGCCGCGCAGGCACTGAGCGAGCGCGGAGTGCTCGGAGTCGACGGGCACGATCTGCCCGGGTTGCGCCGCCCGCAACACCAGCGGACCCCCGGCCACCAGCGACTCCTTGTTGGCAAGCGCGAGCCGGGCCCCCGAACCCAGCGCCGCCAGCGTCGGCCGCAGCCCCAAGGCTCCCACCAGCGCGTTGAGGACGACGTCGGCCTCGGTCTCCTGGACCAGCCGGGTCGCCGCCTCGGGTCCCTGATAGGGGACGTCACCGACCAGTTGCGCCGCGCGATCGTCGGCGATGGCGATATTGGTCACTCCGGTCTCGGCGCGCTGCCGCTGCAGCGCTTCGACGTTTGCGCCTCCGGCAGCCAGGCCGACCACCTCGAAGCGGTCCGGATTGGCGGCTATGACCTCCAGCGCCTGGGTGCCGATCGAGCCGGTGCTGCCCAGCACCAGCACGCGCAGGCGGCCCTCGGGACTCGGGGTGGTCACTCACTTATTGTGCCCCCTCGCGATCCCTGCTGGACCGCGCCGCGGGTGTGCCAGAATCTCCACGAGGGAAGCCGATCCATCCGAAGGGGATTCGCCGTGGCCAGTACCGAGGTGGAGCTCTACAACGGTGTCGACGTCGCCGAGGTGCCGTCGGCCGCGTGGGGCTGGAGCAGGATCAATTACCGCACCTGGTACGTCACCGGGCTGTTCAGTTTCATATTGCTGCTGGCGATGCTGCGCGGCAACCACGTGGGCCACATCGAGAACTGGTATTTGATCGGGTTTGCGGCGCTCGCGCTTTTTGTTCTGATCCGCGACTTGCGGGGCCGGCGGCGCGGCTGGCTGAGGTAGCCGCCCCGCGCACGAGGGAACGGTGTCAGGAGTGGCGCCGGCGCCGCGTCCGGCGGTACCGCGTACCGGCCAATGCGCCTGCCACCAGCACAAAGAACGCAACCGCCCACGGCCAAGCACCATGTTGGTGCACCCAGCCGGCCAGCGCGCCCTGCAGGCGACCCGCTGACGTGATGACCGCGTCCTGGGGATCCGCGTTCGTATTGATGAGACGCAGCTCGTACAGGCCGTAGTAGGCGACGTACAGCCCCACCAGCACCAGCAGGACGCCGGCGCTCCGGTTGACGAACGGCAACGCTCGCCGCAAGCAGTCGGCCAGGGCCGAACGGGCGGTGGCTGCGGCGATCGCCAGCACGCCCACCACCAGGGTGAGGCCCGCGACGTAGGCCAGGTAGATCGACGCGCCGCCGAGAACCGATCCACCCCGGAAACCGGCGGCGGTGACCGCCAGAAACGGCCCGATCGTGCACGACAGGGAGGCGATCGCGTAGCTGACGCCGTACCCATACATGCCGACCAGCCAGGAACCCCGCCGCACATCGGGAGCCCGGCGCGGTCCGACCTGCGGGGGCGTCAGTGCCGTCAGTTCCCGACCCGACAGCAGCCACGCGCCGAGCGCGGCGAGCACGACGCCGATCACCACGGTTCCGTACGGCAGGTATCGCTGCACGGTCGCGGCCGCGGCTATCGTCAACGCGCCGAACAACCCGAACACGGTCAAGAATCCGAGCGCCATCCCGGCGGTGGCCCCCAGCGCCCGCCCGACTGCGCCGATCGGGCTTACCCGGCGTTCGCCGGACCGCTCGCCGCGCACCACGAGAAACAGATACGCGGGCAGCATGGCAAACCCGCACGGGTTGAGGGCCGCGACCAAACCTGCGGCGAAGGCAAGACCGACCAGACCCCGGTCCACGAGGTCAGGACGTCAGCGCGGCGACCCGGCCCGACAGCTCCTGCGGGGACATCGCCGAGGTCGGATTGTTGACGAACGTCGAGCTGCCGTCCGCGCGATAGAACACCCACGCCGGCTGCCAGGGGACGTTGTAGCGGGCCCAGATCGAGCCGTCGGCGTCGTTCAGGTTGGCGAAATTCAGGTGGTACTTGGAAACAAAGCCCTGCATCGCGGCCACGTCGGAGTGGGCCGCGACGCCGACGAAGGTCACTGCAGGGTTGGCCGCCGCAACCTGGCTGACGCCCGGGGCTTCGGCGTTGCAGAACGGGCACCACGGCGTCCAGAACCACAGGACTGTCGGCTTCCCCTGCAGGCTGGCGCCATTGAACGGCGCACCGCTGAGCGTGGTTGCCGCGAACTGGAGCCGATCGTCGGCTGCCACCGACCGCGGCGCATCGGCCAGGCCGAATATCGCCGCGGCCATGAATACGGCCGCGGCAAACAACTTGAACGGAGACAACAAGCGGATGAACATGGAATACCTCGTTTGCTGGTGTTATGACTTGGATACGTTGCAGCCGTCGTTCCGGTTCATCCCAGCTACCCGCCTTCGGCGGCCAACTACCTGCCTTCGGCGGCCAGCTGTCCGCACGCGGCGCTGATCTCGCGGCCGCGCGTATCCCGCACGGTGCACGACACCCCTTGCGATCGGACCCGCCGGACGAATTCCCGCTCCACGGCCTTGGGGCTGGCATCCCAATCGCTGCCCGGGGTCGGGTTGAGGGGAATCAGGTTCACATGCACCAACGGGCCAAGCGCACGATGCAGCCGCTTGCCGAGCAGGTCGGCCCGCCAGGGCTGGTCGTTGACGTCGCGAATAAGCGCGTATTCGACCGAAACCCGCCGACCGGTCGCATCGGCGTAGTACCGGGCCGCATCGAGGGCCTCGCCGATCTTCCACCGGGTGTTGACAGGAACCAGCGTGTCCCGCAGTTCGTCGTCGGGCGCATGCAGCGAAAGCGCCAGAGTGACCCCGAGCCGTTCGTCGGCGAGTTTGCGGATCGCCGGGACCAGGCCCACCGTGGACACCGTCACCGATCGGGCCGAGATGCCAAACCCAGATGGCGGGGCGTCGGTGATGCGCCGCACGGCGGCCACCACCCTGACGTAGTTGGCCAGCGGCTCCCCCATGCCCATGAAAACCACGTTGGAAAGCCGGTCGCCGAAGTCGTCGCGCACGACGGCCGCGGCGGCGCGTACCTGTTCGAGGATCTCGGCGGTGGAAAGGTTCCGGGTCAGGCCGCCCTGGCCGGTGGCACAGAATGGGCAGGCCATGCCGCAACCGGCCTGCGACGAAATGCACACCGTGTTGCGTTGGGGGTAGCGCATCACCACCGACTCGACGGCGGCACCATCGATGGCCCGCCACAACGTCTTCCGAGTCTGGCCGGCATCACAGGTGACTTCGGCGGCCGCGGTGAGCAGGTTGGGGAACATCGTCTCCGCGACCAGCTCCCGGATGGACACCGGGAGGTCGGTCATCTGTCGCGGGTCGGCGATGAGCCGGCCGTAGTACTGGTTCGCGAGCTGCTTGGCGCGAAACGCCGGCAACCCCAGTTCCGCGACGGCAGACGCGCGGCCTTCCGAGTCGAGATCGGCCAGATGCCGCGGCGGCCTGCTGGGACGCGGCTCGGAAAAAACCAACTGTTGGACCATGACCTGTCCAGTATCGGTCACTCGCAGGTCGGCGAAGGGTACGGAAACCTAGGGAAGGCTAGGGAAGCAGCGTGAGCACCGTCCAGGCCGCGACGGCCGACGGGAGAACACCGTCGAGCCGGTCCATCAGGCCGCCATGACCAGGCAGCAGGCGGCCCATGTCCTTGATGCCGAGGTCGCGCTTGACCTGGGACTCCACCAGATCGCCCAGCGTGCAGGTGAGCACCAGGACGACACCCAGCAACGCACCGATCCACCATGGTTTGCCGGCCAGCAGCGTTGCGGTCAGGATCGCGGCGGTGATGCCGCAGACCAGTGACCCCCCGAGGCCCTCCCACGACTTTTTGGGGCTGATCGCCGGGACCATCGCGTGTTTGCCGAAAAGCACGCCCACGGCATAGCCGCCCACGTCCGAGGCGACGACCGTGATCATGAGGCAGAACACCCGTCCGGCGCCGTCTTTCGGGTAAACCAGCAGCGCGGCGAAGGACGCGAACAGCGGAACCCAGGTGGCCAGGAAAACGGTGGCGGATGCGTCTCGCAGGTAGTTCGCCGACGCGGAACCGGCGAACGGCTCGGGCCGCTTGCTGTTGTCCTGCATGAACAGCCGCCAGAACATGCAGACCACCGCGGTGCCTCCATAGCCGGCCAACGCGCCGGCGGCATGGAAGGGCCAGGTCAGCCAGACCGTGACCTGCCCGCCGATCAGTAAGGGGATGACCGGGATGACGTATCCCGCTTCGCGCAGCCGGCGCACCACCTCATGGGTGGCGACCAAAATGGCCCCGGCGCAGAGGAGCACCCAGTACCGCGGTGCGAACAACATCGTCGCAATGAGGACGGCGCCAATACTCACGCCCACCGCGATCGCGGCGGGAAGATCACGTCCCGCCCGGGACGTCTTCTTGGCCGGCTGCTGCTCCGTTTTCTTGTCCCCGCGCGCAGGCTCGTCGGGCGGGGTGCCTGCGCCAGCGTCGGAATTCGCCACGGACTTGGATGGACTCAGCTGCTGAGCGGCCGCTAGACCTCCAGCAGCTCGCCTTCTTTGTGTTTGACCAACTCGTCGATCTGGGTGACGTACTGATGCGTCGTCTTGTCCAGATCCTTTTCCGCGCGACCGACCTCGTCCTCGCCCGCCTCGCCGTCCTTGCGGATGCGGTGCAGCTCCTCCATCGCCTTGCGGCGAATGTTGCGCACCGACACCCGGGCTTCTTCTCCCTTGTGTTTGGCCTGCTTCACCAGCTCACGCCGACGTTCCTCGGTGAGCTGCGGCACCGCCACCCGGATCAGGGTGCCGTCGTTGGTGGGGTTCACCCCCAGGTCGGAATTGCGAATTGCCGTCTCGATGGCGTGCAGCTGATTGGCTTCGTAGGGCTTGATGACGACGAGGCGCGCCTCGGGGACATTGATGCTGGCCAGCTGCGTTATCGGGGTGGTGGTGCCGTAGTAGTCGATCACTATCCGGGAGAACATGCCCGGATTGGCGCGTCCGGTTCGAATCGTTGACAAGTCGTCTCGGGCCACTGATACGGCCTTCTCCATTTTCTCTTCCGCATCGAAGAGAGCCTCATCGATCATTTGCGCCGCTCCTCCTCATGGCCACTTAGGTCGTGACCAGCGTTCCGATTTTCTCACCGGCGACCGCACGGGCGATATTGCCATTGGTAAGCAGGTTGAACACCAGGATCGGCATGCCATTGTCCATACACAGACTGAATGCGGTGGCGTCGGCCACCCGCAGCCCGCGGTCAATGACCTCACGATGACTGATCGCGGTGAGGAGCTCTGCCTGCGGATTCACCCGGGGATCCTCGGCGAACACACCGTCGACCGCCTTGGCCATCAGGACCACATCGGCGCCGATCTCCAACGCCCGCTGCGCGGCCGTGGTGTCTGTCGAGAAGTATGGCAGCCCCATGCCGGCGCCGAAGATCACCACCCGGCCCTTCTCCAGGTGGCGCACCGCCCGCAGCGGGATATACGGCTCGGCCACTTGCCCCATGGTGATCGCGGTTTGGACTCGGGTGGCGATGCCCTCCTTCTCGAGGAAATCCTGCAGCGCGAGGCTGTTCATGACCGTGCCGAGCATGCCCATGTAGTCCGAACGCGTGCGCTCCATGCCGCGCTGCTGAAGCTGTGCGCCGCGGAAGAAGTTGCCGCCGCCGATCACTACCGCGACCTGCACGCCGCCGCGGACCACTTCGGCGATCTGGCGGGCGACCTGCGCCACGACGTCCGGATCCAACCCGACTTGCCCGCCCCCGAACATCTCGCCGCCGAGCTTGAGTAACACTCTCGAATACTTGGCCCGACTCGGCTGCTCCCCGGAACGGGGTCCTCTTTCCGGCGGTGATGTCGGGACGCCGTTAGTGCTTTTGGCCGGCTCCGGCTTCGGGGGCACCCCGCCGGCGATGTCGGACTCCGTCATCAGACTCCTCGCATGAGAGTGCCATCCCGGGCGAGCTCGTCCGGAACGGCATTTCACATCCTGCCTCATCGCAGCACAATGTTGCGTGCGCGGGGTGCATTATCTGCGCAGTCGCCTCGGTACCCGCGTTCCCGGCCGGATCGCATGTTTGAGCCAGTGGCGGCATGGGGAACCCGCTCCTAGGCGGGAACAACGGTCTTGAGAATAAGGGCCTGCCCCGTCGTGTGACGAGTCGATCGCCGATCGATCGGCGTTTGAGTACGAATTGCTCGACCACGTCCCCAACGAGGAGGAATTGATCCATGGCGGATAACAACTCGGGACCTGCTGAAGCGGTGAAGGGCGTCGTCGAAGACGCCAAGGGCAAGGCCAAGGAAGCCGTCGGCGCGGTGACCGGCCGCGACGACCTCACCCGCGAGGGCCAGGCCCAGCAGGACAAGGCAGAAGCACAGCGCAACGCGGCGAAGAAGGAAGCCGAAGCAGACGCGGCCCGCGGTAGCGCCGAGGTTGCTGAGGAGCGCCAAAAGTCCAACCAGTAGCTTGTCACCACGATGGGTCCGGACCGTGAAAACGGTCCGGGCCCATCGACATTCCCGAGCGGGTCCGGACCGTGAAAACGGTCCCGGCCCATCGACATTCCCGAGCGGGTCCGGACCGTGAAAACGGTCCCGGCCCATCGACATTCCCGAGCGGCGACAAACGCGTCCGCGCCCGACCCGATCGGGCACTGACCAGATCCCCGAAACCGGGGAATATAGTTTGGTTAGTTTCCCTCTGAAACGGGTATACGGCGCTGCGCTGTGGGCATCCCGTGAGTTGCCCGGGCGCGGGGAGCGGCACAGCTTCGTAGGGTTGGAGATGTCGGTGGACGTGCTACTGCTGACCGATGAAGACGATTTCGAATCGGCTTTACCGGCGCTGAAGTCGTTCGCGCAGACCGTACGCCGCGGCCCCCTTAGAGAGGACATCGACGGCCACCGCGACGCCGCCGACGTGGCGATCGTTGATGCGCGCACCGACCTTGCGGCGGCTCGGGCGGTCTGCAGACGACTGGCCTCAGGCGCGCCGGCCCTCGCGGTGGTGGCAGTCGTGGCACCGGCGAACTTCGCGGCGGTCGAGGTCGACTGGCAGTGCGACGATGTGCTGCTGCCCGCCGCCGGGACCGACGAGCTGCAGGCACGGCTGCGGCTTGCGATCACGCGCCGGCGCAGAGCAATCGACGGCACATTGAAATTCGGCGACCTCCTGCTCCACCCGGCGAGTTTCACGGGATCGCTGGGCGGCAAAGACCTCGCACTGACACTCACCGAGTTCAAATTGCTGAATTTCCTTGTGCAGCATGCTGGTCGGGCGTTCACTCGCACTCGGCTGATGCACGAGGTGTGGGGTTATGACTGCAACGGTCGTGTTCGTACGGTCGACGTCCACGTGCGGAGACTGCGGGCCAAACTCGGAGCCGAGCACGAGTCGATGATCGACACCGTCCGCGGCGTCGGCTACATGGCTCCGACGCCACCGCAGCCGGAATGGATTCTCAGCGAGTCCAAGCTGACCACGGTCTGGACATCGACCGCGCAGCCCACGACGAATGCCGCCGCGCGATGATCGAGAAAAGTCACGCGAAGAGGGGCAGTGCGCGCTTGCGCGCCAGCGCGTCCATACCTTTCTGAATCGCGTCTTCGACCTCGTGGTACTTGCGGTCGACGTACTCGTCGTCGTCCGCGCGCGAGGGGTCGTGGTCGAGCTCGACGGCGGGCATGAATCGGGTCCTGATCTTGGCCGGCAACGGCAGTTGCGGCAGGGCCGCGGGTGCGATCCCCCAGGGCAGGGATATCGCCAGTGGAAAGACCTTGAGCCGCAGCAGGCGGTCGAGTTTCAGCGCCTTCGACAGCCGGTCGCCACGGATCAGCACCGGCATCGCGTCGGCGCCGCCGACGGTCGCAATCGGCACGATCGGGGCGCCGGCACGAATCGCCATCTTCACGAAGCCCTTTCGCCCCGCGAGGTTCGCCCGATCGCGCTCGGTCCATGGGCGGAGCGAGTCCACTTCACCGCCAGGCCACAGGGCGACGTCGCGCCCCTCTGCCAACGCCGTGGCAATGGCGTCCGGTGCGGCCGGAAGCACACCCATCGACCGGAAGTAGTGCCCGAAGACGGGGATGGCCATCAACGCGTCGTGGGCCGTGCCGTGCAAGGGGCGGTCCTGGCCGAAGCGACGCCACCATTGCAGGCCGACGGTCCATGCGTCCCAGACAAACGGGGCGCCGGAGTGGATCCCCACCAAGAGCGCGGGTGGATCGGGGATGTTCTCCCAACCGTCGATCTCCATTCGAAACCAATAGTCGACCAAGACATTCCACAGAAACTTCTGACGCTGCAGCGCGGCTTCGTCCGGGCCGCTCAGGTCCCACTTGCCGGCGCGTTCGGCGACCCACCCGCCGATTCCGCCGTCCTGCTTGCTGCGCCGCTCCTCCATCGTCACCCGCGCCCGCTTGGCGTGGAGCTTTGCCTGTGCACGTACTTCCGCTGGCCTGTGATCGGGGTTACTCATGCTTTGTCGGGTACCCGATTCCGGCGCGGAGGACTCCCCGGTACACAAATCTCCCCGCGCCACTTCGGCGTGGCGCGGGGAGAGATTGCAACCGGATTAGGTGTGGGCCGCTGGTGCGGGCGGTGCGCCGGGCGGCGGAGTGTTCGGTGCGCCCGGTGCGGCGCCCCCTGGCACGTTGGACGTCCAGATCAGGATGTCCTGCATTCCGTCGTTGTACACCACGCCATTCGGCGGCGCGCCGGTCACGTCGAAGTACAGCGTGCCGGTCGATTCGCTGCCCTGCGGGATAGGCGCCGGGTTGAGGCTGCCGGGCGCCCCAACCTTGTCAATCACCCGGTAGTTCTGACCGTTGGGCCCGCGGGCGATGAAGTCGTTGACCATGGGGGTAACCAGCCCGCCGTCAGCCCTGGCGGTGACGTCCGCCTGGTAGAGCGTTCCCTTGGGGGTGTAGCCCGGAATCGCGGCATTGCTGGGCTGCAGGTTACTCACGGTGTAGTCGGTGACGAGCGGTCCATCAATAAGTTTTTCACTCGTGCCGAATCCCTGGATGTTGGGCGGCGCGGCGGAAGCGGTCGCCGCTGCGAAAACGCTTGCCGCCGCTATCCCCCCAGCCGCAACAGCCGTCTTTACTGCGCTTGTGGTGACCTTCATGCTATTCCTCTCGTGTCTAACGATCGCTCAACCTACGAGCGACAACCACAGGGTCCGCATAACCGTTCGGCAGGGGCACTAAACACGAACGACGGCCGAATTGCCAATCCACCCCAAGCTAGCTGCGCGGACCGGCGCCCCTTACGTTGTTTTGGTTTTGCCGCAGTACCATTCGCGTCACAGAATTAACATATTTACCAATTCCACCACTGCGTCAGCTGCGACGGGCGGTTAATTCTCGTGGCTAGGGGTAGCCGCAGCGGGAGGCTCTACTCGGGGATGCGAGTGAAGGAGGACGTCGATGGAACGTGGGAATGGCAAGCACGGTCCGCGCGAAGACGATGAACTAAAGCATGAGTTGGAGGGCACCGTCCGCGCCAACCGGTCCAGCCGCGTCGAGGAGTGGCGGGACTCGGAGCCGCCGGCCGACGACGATCGGGATGTCCCTACGGCCGGCCCGACAAGCCGCGAGTCATTAGGCCGCGAGTCATAAGGCATAACTCACTTGGAACGCGAAACGGGAAGTGACAATGGGCTTTACGGCGCAGCAACAAGCCGTTCCGGGCGTGCAGGCTCAAATGAAGCCCGTTCCCGACTGCGGCGAAGAAAGTTACCGCGGATCGGGAAAGCTCACCGGAAAAAAGGCGATCATCACCGGCGGCGATAGCGGCATCGGCCGCGCCGTGGCAATCGCGTTTGCCAGGGAAGGCGCCGACGTGCTCATCTCCTACCTCAACGAAGACGATGACGCGCGCGACGTAGCGCGCTATGTGGAAGACGCCGGCCGCAGGTGTGTGCTCGTCTCCGGCGACCTCTCCGACCCGGCCCATTGCCGCGCCGTGGTCGACCGGGCGGTCCGGGAATTCGGCCGCATCGACATCCTCGTGAACAACGCCGCCTACCAGATGATGCGTAAGAGCCTCGAAGAGATCAGCGACGAGGAGTGGGACTACACCTTTCGGCTCAACGTCGGCGCCTACTTCCACCTCGCCAAGGCCGCCCTGCCGCACATGGGCCCCGGATCGTCGATCATCGGTAGCTCGTCTGTCAACTCCGATACCCCTAATCCCACCCTGGCGCCGTACGCGGCGACGAAGGCGGCGATCGCCAACTTCTCGGCCAGCCTCGCTCAGCTCTTGGGCGACGAGGGAATACGGGTCAACAGCGTCGCACCGGGTCCGATATGGACACCGCTGATCCCCTCGACCATGCCGGCGGATAGCGTGGAATCGTTCGGGGACAACGTGCCGCTGGGGCGCGCCGGCCAGCCGGTCGAGTTGGCCCCCATCTACGTGCTCCTTGCCTCTGACGACGCGAGTTACATTTCCGGAGCGCGAGTGGCGGTGACGGGCGGGCGGCCGATCCTCTAGGCCGCGAGGCCTCGTCGGGTTGGCTTTAGGAGAACCGGTACTCGCCCAGCTCCTCGACGATCGGACTTCGGCTCTCGATATCCTTGGCGGCCTCGGCAAGACCGGGCTTGGTGTGTGAGCGACGCGCCGCGGCCTTGTCGCCGTCGCTGATGTCGCCGATATCGCGAATATCTTCGTCGTCGACCACACTGACAGATGCCACCACCTGGCCGAGATTCGTATACGTCTCGGGTGGAATCGCTTGCAGCGCACGGACAGTCTCGTCGTCGCAAGCGCCGCGGGCGGCCTCGAGCAGGTCCGCCTTATTCGCCGGGAAATCCACGTCGCTGAGACAGTCCTGAAGTTTTCTGCGGGTAGTGGATGCGACCATGGCTCCCGGGGTGCCCACCGAACCTCGACCTAAACGCCCGGCGCCGCCGTCGTTTTCGCAGATCCGCTCCAGTCAGCGGCCGCGGACGCGCCGGTTCTGCTTCTTGATCGCGTCCACCAACTCCGACTTGTTCATCGTGGACCGGCCGCGGACGTCGAGCCGGCGCGCCACGTCGAGCAGATGTTTCTTGCTGGCGTTCGCATCGACGCCCTCCGCCGACCGGCCGGTGTTTCGCGGACCGCCGCCCTCGGCCAGCTCGTCCGAAGGCCCCTTGCGGTCCTTGGGCTCCCAGTGATCACCGACCTTCTCGAAATCGTGCTTGACGGCGGAGTAGGCGACCCGGTGGGCGCGTTCCTCGCTGCCATACTGTTCGGCGGCCGAGTCATGGGCCTTCGCGAACGTGCGTTGCGCCTTGGCGTTGGAACGCTGCAGTGTACTGGGCAATTCGCTCTGCTTGGCCTTGCCGTCCTTCGTCGTCTTGGGCATCGAACCTCCTCGCTAGTCAGCCCTCGGTCATCTGCTGTGCCCTCGCGTAGGCCAGCTGCAAAAAGTCGGCGCCGGCCAGCGCTGTGAAGGTGCC
Source organism: uncultured Actinomycetota bacterium (assembly GCA_963788075.1). GTDB lineage: Bacteria > Actinomycetota > Actinomycetes > Mycobacteriales > Mycobacteriaceae > Mycobacterium. The sequence goes on from CAWBFI010000003.1 coordinate 92,371, forward strand.
CGCGATCAGCCGGGTGAACCTCGGCACGAAAATCAGTCCGATGACAAACGCCGTCGCCACCCACATGTCGAGGCAGAAGGGGCAGGTCAGCAGCTCCCCCATGCTGTGCCGCAACGCACCGCCCTGCCGGGTTTCTTCCATCACCTCGGCGGGGCCACCCGAACCCGCGTAGCGGGCGAAAGGCGCCCGCAACGGGCTGGTCACCGCGTCCTTGGACAGCGTTCGGGAAAACTTGTGGGTGCCGATGGTAACCGTGATCAGGTCCTGAACGCTCCATCGCTCGGGCAACCTGCGACCGGCGGCCGCGGCGACCGCGGCCGTCAGGGCGACCAAGGTGCCGTAGACGCCGAGGACCACGACGTAGCCTTTCAGCGGTCGCGGATTGTCCCCGCGGTATTCGTCGGCTTCCCTCCGCGCACGCTCGGCCACGCCGGCGGTAGCTTCGGTTACTTCACCCATACGCGCTCCTTCAGGTGTGGGTCCCTACACGGGTTACCCCTTTAAGCGCGGAAATCACGTCGGGGGCGCAGGGTCAAAGAGGCACATCCGGACGCGGAGTTATGTCAATATCATTGACATGGTCGAGGCCGAAGACGCTCCCCTTGGTTACCTGCTCTACCGGGTGGGAGCCGTTCTGCGGCCGGAGGTTTCCGCCATGTTGACTCCGCTCGGACTGACACTCCCCGAATTCGTTTGCCTGCGCATCCTTTCGATGTTCCCCGGAATGTCCAGCGCCGAATTGTCCCGGCACACCAACGTCACACCGCAGGCGATGAACACGGTGCTGCGCAAGCTGGAAGACATTGGCGCGGTGGAACGGCCCACGTCGGTACCCTCCGGCCGCGCGCTACCGGCGACGCTCACCGCTTCTGGCCGGGCGCTGCTGAAGCGTGCGGAAGCCGGCGTCCGCATCGCTGATGCTCGCATCCTGGGCAAGCTGACCGGAGCGCAGCAGCGCGAGTTCAAACGCATGCTCGACAAGCTCGGATCAGACTGACGCGGTCATCGGGCGGCTTGGATCCGGGCCCACGGCCTGGCCTCTTCGAGTTCGTAGGCCAGTTCCAGCAACAGCGCCTCCTGACCGAGGTCAGCCGAAAGCATCATGCCCACCGGCATGCCGTCGGCGGATTGGGCCAACGGCAGCGAGACCGCCGGCTCGCCGGTCACGTTCTGCAGCGGTGTGAACGAGACCCAGTCGATCAGCCGTTCTATGACCTGGTGGTAGTCGGTGGGAGCCAGGTATCCGATGCGGGGCGTCTCGTCGGCGAGGGTCGGCGTGAGCACCGCGTCATAGGTGCGGAAGAGTTGCGCGGTGCGCCTGCGTATCCGGCGCAGGCGGACGATCGCCAGCGGAAGCCTGTGGATGTTGCGGGCGGTGTTTCGCTCTAAACCGAGCGTCAGGCTGTCCAGCCGGGTGCGGTCGAACGTTCTGCCGAACATGCGTGGACCGGTGCGCACCTGCGCCAGCGCCAAAAAGCCCCAATACAGGACGAAATCGTCGACGAAACTGGCAGGGATCGGGGCCTTTTCGAGGTGCTCGACGCGGTGGCCCAGTTCCTCGAGAAGACCGGCCGACTTCAGGGTCAGCTCGCGCACCTGCGGACTGCACTCCCGCTGCACCGAGCGGGTCACCACCGCTATCCGCAGCCGTTGCCTGCCCGGGCCCGTCACGTCGCCGACGGGCGCCAGCTTGCGGTTGCGCCAGACGCGCTCCGCCTCCCGATAGAACGCCGCGGTATCGCGCACCGAGCGGGTCAGCACCCCGTTGGCGACGATGCCCACCGGCATCCGGCGCAGCGCCGCATCCAGTGGCAGCCGTCCGCGGGACGGCTTGAGCCCAACCAGCCCGTTGCAGGAGGCCGGGATGCGGATCGAGCCGCCGCCGTCGTTGGCGTGCGCGAGCGGCACGACGCCGGCGGCCACGAACGCGCCCGATCCCGACGACGATGCGCCGGCGCTGTAGTCGGTGTCCCACGGGTTGCGGACCGGGCCCAGCCGGGGATGCTCGGCGGATGCGCTGAACCCGAACTCCGACAACTGCGTTTTGCCCACGGGCGCCAGCCCGGTGGCCAGGTACAGCCGGGTGAACTCGCTGTCGGAGGTCGCGTTCCAGGGCGTCCAGGCGTCGGTGCCATGCATCGTCGGCTGGCCGGCGACGTCGACGTTGTCCTTGACGAACGTCGGCACGCCCCAAAAAAACGGGAAAAAGGGGCAGGAGCCGGTTGCCGGGCTCGCCGCCGCGGCGGCCCGCGCCTGCTCGTACGCCTTGTGGGCCGACGCGTTCAGGATGGGGTCGACGGCCTCGGTGCGCGCGATGGCGGCCACGATCACCTCGGCCCTGCCGACCCGACCGGCTCGGATGGCCTCGGCGACGCCGACCGCGTCCAGGTCGCCCAGGGCGTCGTCACCGAAAGCATGCACGTGTCGCATAGCGACGACGCTAGCCCGCCCCAGCGCGGACGGTTAAGCCTGGCCCACCTCGAACCGGACGAACCGCGTCACGGTCACACCGGCCTCGTCGAGCAGCGCCTTGACGGTCTTCTTGTTGTCCGACACCGACGGCTGCTCGAGCAGCACAGCATCCTTGAAGAAGCCGTTCAGCCGCCCCTCGACGATCTTGGGCAGCGCCTGCTCCAGCTTGCCCTCCGCCTTCGCGGTCTCCTCGGCGATGCGGCGCTCGCTGGCCACGACGTCGTCGGGCACGTCCTCGCGGGACAGGTAGCGGGCCTTCAGCGCGGCGATCTGCAGCGCGACCGCATGCGCTGCGTCTTTGTCGTCGCCGGCGAACTCCACGAGCACCCCGACCGCGGGCGGCAGGTCCGCGGCTCGCTTGTGCAGATACGTCTCGACATTGCCGTCGAAGTACTGCACGCGGCGCAACTCGAGCTTCTCGCCGATTTTGGCCGACAGTTCGGCGATGGCCTGGTCCACGGTCTTGTCGCCGAGGCTGGCAGCTTTGAGGGTCTCGACGTCGGTGGCCTTGGCGTCCAACGCGGCGTCCACGATCTGCCCGGCCAGCGCCTGGAACTCCGCGTTCTTGGCCACGAAGTCGGTCTCGGAGTTGAGCTCGATCAGCGCGCCGTTCTTGGCCGCGACCAGGCCTTCGGCGGTGGCCCGCTCGGCGCGCTTCCCGACGTCCTTGGCGCCCTTGATGCGCAGCGCCTCGACGGCCTTGTCGAAGTCGCCGTCGGTTTCGGCCAGCGCGTTCTTGCAGTCGAGCATGCCGGCACCCGTGATTTCCCGAAGCCGCTTGACGTCGGCAGCGGTGAAGTTCGCCAATGATCAGCCTTCCTACGAGGGGTCAGTGGTGGGTTCTGTTGCGCCCGCAGCGGCGTCGTTGCCGGCAGACGGGGTGGCGGACGGTGCGGCGCTGGCGGTAGCCGAGGCGAGCAGCTCCTGCTCCCATTCGGCGAGCGGCTCGGCGGACTCCACCTCTGGCTTGCCGTCGCCGCGGCCCAGCCCGGCGCGGGCCTGTAGGCCCTCGGCGACCGCGGAGGCGATCACCTTGGTCAGCAGCGCGGCCGAGCGGATCGCGTCGTCGTTGCCCGGGATCGGGTAGTCGACCTCGTCGGGGTCGCAGTTGGTGTCCAGGATCGCGATGACCGGGATGCCGAGCTTGCGCGCCTCGCCGACGGCGATGTGCTCCTTGTTCGTGTCGACGACCCAGATCGCCGACGGCACCTTGGCCATGTCGCGGATGCCGCCGAGGCTGCGCTCGAGCTTGTTCTTCTCGCGGGTCAGGCCGAGGATCTCTTTCTTGGTCCGGCCCTCGAAGCCGCCGGTCTGCTCCATCGCCTCGAGCTCCTTGAGGCGCTGCAGCCGCTTGTGGACGGTGGAGAAGTTGGTGAGCATGCCGCCCAGCCAGCGCTGGTTCACATACGGCATGCCGACGCGGGTCGCTTCGGCGGCTACGGACTCCTGCGCCTGCTTCTTGGTGCCGACGAACAGCACCGTGCCACCGTGGGCGACGGTCTCCTTGACGAACTCGTACGCCTTGTCGATGAACGTCAGCGTCTGCTGCAGGTCGATGATGTAGATCCCGTTGCGGTCGGTGAAAATGAACCGCTTCATCTTGGGATTCCAGCGACGGGTCTGATGCCCGAAGTGGGTGCCGCTGTCAAGCAGCTGCTTCATGGTTACTACGGCCATGCTTGTGCCTTTACTTGTGGTCGGTTGCTCGCCCGGCATCGGGTGAGGCCGGGCCCTGGCGCCCGCGGAATGCCGCACCCGTCTCGGAATCCCCCGAAGGGAAAACCGGGCCGGGACCGCACGGCAATCGGTTGGCTGCAGGCGCGCGAAGTCAGCCCGCTAACGAACTGCGACCAGGAGTTTACACCGAGTCAGCAGGTGGTTTTTCCACAGGACCGGCGTACCTGGTTGGCGGCGGCGCCGGCGCCGCGCTGAACTGAAGGCGTGCGGAGGGTGGCGCTGATGCTGTGCCTGGGCCTGGTCACTGCGGCGCCGGCGGTTGCCGACGACGTCCGGCTCGATTGGCCGCTGCGCCCGCCCCCGGCCGTCGCCCGTGGATTCGACGCCCCGTCGCCCGACTGGAATCCCGGGCACCGGGGCGTGGACCTGCCCGGGGCCCCCGGTCAACCGGTATACGCCGCCGGCACCGCAACTGTGGTGTTCGCCGGGCTGCTGGCCGGACGGCCCGTGGTGTCGCTTGCCCACCCTGGGGGCCTGCGCACCAGCTACGAGCCGGTCCGGGCGATCGTCCGGGTCGGCCAGCGGGTGACGGCCGAGACCGCGATCGGCGAGTTGGTGGCCGGTCACGCCGGATGCAGGGCCGTTGCGTGCTTGCATTGGGGCGCGATGTGGGGTCCGGCATCCGGTGCCCACTATGTCGACCCGCTGGGCCTGCTGAAGTCGACCCCGATCCGGCTCAAGCCGCTCCACGGCTGAGCCGGCATTCCGTGTGAATCCTGGGCGGTCCGCCGCGGCGTGTCGTCGCCCAGGCCGCACAGTCAAACGCCCTCAGCGCACACTCACGCGCGGGGGTGGGCCCGGTCGTGCACCGCCCGCAACCGGGACACCGCGACGTGGGTGTACAGCTGGGTGGTTGCGAGGCTGGAATGCCCGAGCAGCTCCTGGACGACCCTCAGGTCCGCCCCGCCTTCGAGCAGGTGCGTGGCCGCGCTGTGGCGCAGCCCGTGCGGTCCCATGTCGGGCGCACCGTCCACCGCGGCGACGGTCTGATGCACGACGGTGCGCGCCTGGCGCACGTCGAGCCGCCGGCCCCGCGCGCCCAGCAGCAGCGCTGGGCCGGACTCCGCGGTCGCCAGGGCGGGACGCCCGTCGGCCAGCCAGGCCGCAAGCGCGTCCGCGGCCGGCACCCCGAACGGCGCGCTGCGCTGCTTGTTGCCCTTGCCGAGGACCCGCACCAGCCGGTGCCGGGTGTCCACGTCGTCGATGTCCAGGCCGCAGAGCTCGCTGACCCGGATACCGGTGGCGTACAGCATCTCGACGATCAGCCGGTCCCGCAAAGCCAGCGGATCGCCTTGCTCGGCACCGGATTTCGCTGCCGCCATGGCCCGTAGCGCCTGATCCTGACGCAGCACCGCCGGCAGGGTGCGGTGGGCCTTCGGCACTTGCAGCCGAGCGGCCGGATCCCCCGTGAGCAGCCCGCGCCGCGCCGCCCATGCGGTGAACGCCTTGACCGCCGAGGTGCGTCGGGCCAGCGTCGTGCGCGCCGCGCCGGCACCGGCAGCCGCGGCCAGCCACGACCGCAGGACCTGCAGGCTCAATGCGTCCAGGGCGTTGCCCTCCCCGTTCTTGCGGTCGTCGAGAAAGGCGAACAGCGAACGGAGATCACCCAGATACGCCCGACGGGTGTGCGTCGACCGACCGCATTGCAGCGCCAGGTACTCGTCGAACTCTTCGAGGATCGCCTCCACGGCTCCACGTTCGCAGGGGCGATGGAGTCGGCTCAGCCGACGCGCCGAAGCGTTTCCGGGGTGAGATCTTTGCGCGTCGGATAGCCGTCGACGGCCATGATCAGGTCCGCTTCGGCGAGCAGCGTGCGCAACACGTGCACCACTCCGTCGATGCCCCCCAGCGCCAGCCCGTAGGCGTACGGGCGGCCGATCCCCACCGCGGTCGCGCCCAGCGCCAGCGCCTTGACGATGTCGGCGCCGCTGCGGATCCCCGAATCGAACCAGACCGGCAGCCCGTCGGCCGCCTCGACCACCGCCGGCAGGCAATCCAGCGCGGGCAGGCCGCCGTTGGCTTGCCGGCCACCGTGATTCGAGCAGTAGATGCCGTCGACGCCGCCGTCCTTGGCGCGCCGGGCGTCCTCGGGATGGCAGATGCCCTTCACAAGCAGCGGCAGGTCGGTCAATGACCGCAGCCAGCCCAGGTCGTCCCAGGTCAGGGGATTTCCAAAGGTCTGAACCCAGCGCACCACCGCGCCCTGGGGGTCTTCCTCGGGCGGGCGCTGGAGACTGGCGCGGAAGACGGGGTCGCTGGTGTAGTTGGCCAGGCAGTGCCCGCGCAACTGGGGAAAGTTCGACGTGCTCAGGTCGCGGGGCCGCCAGCCCGTGACCCAGGTGTCGAGGGTCACGACGATGCCCTTGAAGCCGGCCGCCTCGGCGCGATGAACCAGGCTGGCGGCCAGGTCGCGGTCGGTCGGCGTGTACAGCTGGAAGAACCCGGGCGTATCGCCCAGGGCGGCGGCAACCTCTTCCATCGGATCGACCGACAATGTCGAGGCCACCATGGGGACACCCGTGCGTGCCGCGGCGCGGGCGGTGGCCAGGTCGCCGTGATCGTCTTGGGCACACAATCCGATGACGCCGATCGGCGCCATGAACACCGGGGCCGGCACGCTGCGGCCGAACAGCTCAACGGATAGGTCACGCTGGACGGCGCCTACGAACATGCGCGGGATCAGGCCCCACCGCTCGAAAACCTCACAGTTTGCGCGCTGGGTGCGCTCGTCGCCGGCTCCCCCGGAGACGTAGGACCAGACCGACGGCGGCAGCGCCATCTTGGCCTTGGCCTCCCACTCGGCAAACACCATGGGCAGTGATGGCACCACTCCGGCCAGGCCCTGCAGGTAAATCTCGTTCTGGTAGTCCCCGAATGCCATGCGATAGAGGATGCCAGCAGGGCGGAAGGCCCGTTAAGCCCGTGCCTCCGCCTCAGCGAGTTCTTTCTTCCACTGCCGAAACGTCTCTTCGGTGCGGCCGCGGCGCCAGTATCCCGAGATCGACGACGCCCATTTGGCATCCACGCCGCGGTCCTTGCGGATGTACGGCCGCAAGTTGTGCATGACCGCTTGCGCTTCCCCGTGGATGAAGACGTGGGGCTGCCCCGGCAGCCACGGGGCGGTCGTGACCGCCTCGATCAGCGGCGCAAAGTCGCCCGCCCGGTCGTCGAGGACCAGATCGGCGCGGCCGCCCCGGTAGACCCAGCTCACCTCGGTGGACTCCGGTGCGCTCAAAGGGATTTCGTCTTCGGGGCCGGCCACTTCGATGAACGCCTTGCCGACCGCGTCGGGGGGCATGGCTTCCAGCGCCGCGGCGATCGCCGGCAGCGCCGATTCGTCACCGGCCAGCAGATGCCAATCGGCGGCAGGGTCCGGGGCATAGGCACCGCCGGGGCCCATCAGATGGATCGGCTGTCCGGGTTGCGCCGCCGCCGCCCAGGGGCCCGCGACCCCGTGCTCGCCGTGCACCACGATGTCCACCGCGAGCTCGCGGGCCGCGGCGTCGACATGCCGGACCGTCATGGTGCGCACCGAGGGCCTTTTCTCAGGGGGCAGACCGTCGAAGCTGTCCAGCGTCAATGGCCGGGGCAACCCGGCCACGTCGACGTCCTCTGCGACGAATACCAGCTTGACGTAGGAGTCGGTGAATTCGCTCGGCACGAAGGTGTCGAACCCGCTGCCCCCAAGCACCACCCGGACCATGTGCGGTGCGAGTTGTTCAGTGCGGACAACTTCGAAGCTCTGCAGACGTCGACCCGCCACGTATCCTCCTGTCCAGACCCGACCCCCGTCGACTATACGAGCCGTGCGTCGGACGCCCGGGTGGCAGCGCGGCCGGCGGCGGCGCGAACGATCCGCCATCGCCCCTCGTCGCGTCGCACCAACCCGGCTATCTCCAGGATCGCCAGCGGGCCGAGCACCTGCTCCGGCGGCAGCGCCGATGCGACCGCGATCTGGTCGACCGTCGCGGCGCCGCGACCGGGCAACGCCTCGTACACCTGACGCTCGGTGTCACTCAGGCCGTCGAGCGCGGTCGTCGGGTGCGGTTCTTCGGGTGCCAGCTCACCGACACGACCGACGAGCTCGATAACGTCGTCGGCCCGGGTGACCAACTCCGCGCCGTGGCGCAGCAGCGCATGGCACCCCGCCGACGCCGACGACGTCACGGGTCCGGGCACCGCGGCGACCACCCGGCCCAAGGCCCGGGCCCAGGCGGCGGTGTTCGCCGCGCCGCTGCGCAGGCCCGCTTCCACGACCACCGCGGCCCCGGCGGTCGCGGCGACCAGGCGATTGCGGGTCAGAAACCGGTGACGGGCCGGGCGGACACCCGGCGGGTACTCGGTGAACAGCAGCCCCTGCCGGCCTATGCGATGGAGCAGCGCCGAATGGCCGGCGGGATAAGGGACGTCGAGCCCCCCTGCCAGGATGGCCACGGTGATTCCGTCGCAGGCCAGGGCCGCGCGGTGGGCCGCGCCGTCGATGCCGTAGGCGCCCCCGGAGACCACCGCGACGTCGTGCTCGGCCAGCCCGGCCGCCAGGTCACCCGCCACCCGCTCGCCATATACGGTCGAAGCCCGGGTTCCGACCACGGCGGCCGCGCGTTGCGCCACCGCGTCCAGCCGCTCGGGACCCAGTGCCCACAACACCATCGGCGGCCCGCCGCGAGGCCTGGTCTGGGCGGCGCCGAATGCGGCGAACGCGAGCAGCGGCCACTCGTCGCCGTCGGGCGTGATCAACCGCCCGCCGCGACCGGCGAGCAATTCGAGATCGGCTGCGGCGCAATCTATTTCGCGCCTCGCCTCGGTGCACCGAGCCACGTCCTCGTCGACCAGCCCGCGCCGGACCCGGTCCGCCGCCTCCACGGGGCCGACACGATGCACAAAGGCCGCAAGCGCCGCGCAGGGCGGTTCGGCCACCCGCGACAGGTAAGCCCATGCCCGCAGTGTGGGATCATCGCCCACCGCCGTCATCGCTGCGCTCCCGGGTCCCGGAAGCTGAGCGCGACACCGACTTCGTCGAGCCCCGGCGACGTCCTGCCGGCCAAGTCGGCGAGGCTCCACGCGACCCGCAGTGTGCGATCGAGGCCCCGGATGCTGAGCAACCCGCGATCCAGCGCGCTCTTGAGCGGTTCCATCGCGGCGTTGCCCGGCCGGAACTTCCGCCGCAGCAGGGTCCCGCTGACTTCGGCATTGGTGCGGAATCCGTGCGGTTGCCAGCGCTCCGCGGCCGCGTCGCGCGCCGCCGCCACTCGCTTACGAACCTGTTCCGTCGACTCGCCGCCGGTGGCCGAGAACGCCCCCGCGCGTACGGGATTCATCTGCACCCGCAGGTCCACCCGATCGAGCAACGGCCCGGACAGCCTTCCCAGGTAACGGCGTTTGGCGACCGCCGCGCAGATGCACTCCTGCGGATCGGCCGGTGCGCACGGGCAGGGATTGGCGGCCAGCACGAGCTGGAATCGGGCGGGATAGCAGGCCACGCCGTCGCGGCGGGCAACGCGAATTTCCCCGTCCTCCACCGGGGTTCGCAATGCCTCCAGCACGCTGACGCTGATCTCGGCGCATTCGTCGAGGAACAGCACTCCGCGATGGGCCCGGCTGACGGCGCCCGGGCGGGCCATCCCCGAACCCCCGCCGACGAGTGCCGCGACGCTGGAACTGTGGTGTGGCGCCACGAACGGCGGCCTGGTGATCAACGGCGTATCCGCCGTCAGCAGCCCCGCCACCGAGTGAATCGCGGTGACCTCGAGTGACTCGCTGTCCGAGAGCGGCGGCAGCAACCCCGGAAGCCGTTGGGCCAACATCGTTTTGCCCACCCCAGGCGGTCCCGTCAACATGAGGTGGTGCGCCCCGGCCGCGGCCACTTCCACGGCGAACCGCGCCTGCGCCTGCCCCACCACGTCGGCCAGCTCCGCCGAGGGCTCCGCGGGCGTGGCTCCCGCGCAGATCCTGGGGTCCAGACGCCCCGAGCCGCCGAGCCAGCCCTGCAGTTGCCGTAGGGTGCGCACCCCCCAGACCTCGATCCCGTCGACCAGGCTCGCCTCGGCCAGGTTTTCCAGCGGGACAACGACGGCCGGCCAGCCGTCGCGCTTGGCGGCCAGCACCGCCGGCAGCACTCCGCGGACCGCCCGGACCCGCCCGTCCAGCGACAGCTCTCCCAGCAGCACCGTCTTCTCCAGACGTTCCCACGGGTTCTTTCGCTGCGCCGAAAGCACGGCCGCCGCCAAAGCGATGTCGTAGACCGATCCCATTTTCGGCAGCGTCGCCGGCGAAAGCGCCAGCGTGAGCCGGGCCATCGGCCAGCTGTTGCCGCAGTTGGTGACCGCCGCCCGGACCCGGTCCCGGGACTCCTGCAGGGCGGCATCGGGCAGGCCGACCAGGTGCACACCCGGCAGGCCCGAGGTGATGTCGGCCTCGATCTCCACGATCGCCCCGTCCAACCCGCGCACAGCGACCGAGAAGGCATGCCCCAGCGCCATCAGCCGATTCCCTGCAGGTGCGTGATTTCCGGGGTGCGGCCTGAATTTCTAGGCCCGACCCGAACACCGATCACGTCGATGCGCACTGCCGCCCAGCGTGCGTCCTGGCCGGCCAGCCAGAGCCCGGCGAGCCTGCGCAGGCGTCGGACCTTACGCTCGGTGACGGCATGCGCGAGCCCCCCGAAACCGTCGCCGGTGCGCGTCTTGACCTCGACGAACACGGCGGTGCGGGTGGCCTCGTCCGAAGCGATGACGTCGAGTTCGCCGTAGCGGCAGCGCCAGTTGCGGTGCAAGATCCGCAACCCCATCCTCGTCAGGTGATCCACGGCGAGCGCCTCGCCCATCGCGCCCAGCTGGATGCGGGTCATAGCATTTTGGGTCCTCATGTCGCCAAGATGCAGGGCGGGCCCGACAAGGCGAGACGCAATCGGCGCTCGCGGCCCGCGCGCCGGCCACTTGTCCCCAGTCGACGATGTATGCACAGCCGGGGCGCGGCACCCGTTACGTGATCCGGTCGGCTCTGGTGTAGATGTTCATCGAGTCCTCCCGGAGGAACGCCACCAGCGTTACGCCGGACTCCTCGGCCAGCGAGACCGCCAGCGACGACGGCGCGGAGACGGCGGCCAGCACGGGAATGCCTGCCAGCACGGCCTTCTGGGTCAACTCGAACGATGCCCGCCCGCTGACCAGCAGCACCGAGGCCTCCACCGGCATGCGGTCACGCTCCAGCGCCCAGCCGATGACCTTGTCGACCGCATTGTGCCTGCCGATGTCCTCGCGCACCACGAGCATCGTGCCGTCGACTCCGAACAACGCCGCGGCGTGCAAACCGCCGGTGCTGTCGAAAACCTTTTGCGCGGAACGAAGTTGGCGGGGCATTGCCTTGAGCGTCGCCGCGGCCACGGTGGCGGGGTCCGCGCCCGGCGAAAAGCGGCCGATCAGCCGCACCGCGTCCAGCGACGCCTTGCCACAGACCCCGCACGACGAGGTCGTGTAGAAGTTACGGGTCACATCGAGATCGGGCGGCTTGACGCCGGGACGCAGCGTCACGTCGAGAACGTTATAAGTGTTCGGGTTCCCGTCGGCGCGCCCGCCGCAATAGCGAATGGTCAGGACGTCCTCGCGGGCCCCGATCACCCCCTCGGTGAGCAGAAAGCCTTGCGCCAGTTCGATATCCGAGCCGGGCGTGCGCATGGTCACCGTGATCGGCGCACCGTTGACGCGGATCTCCAACGGCTCCTCGACAACCAGGGTCTCCGGCCGGGTGACCGCCCGATCCGCGCTGAGATGATGCGCGCGTCGCCGCGCCGTTACGTGGCCCACTAGCGGCACACATCCGAGAGCTGGAACCCCACGCAGTCAAACTACCTCGGCCGGCGCGCTCACACCGCCGACGCCAGCGCCGCCAGGGTCTCCGCCGCCGAGTGGACCGGCCGCCAGCCGAGTTGCGTCCTCGCCTTGGTGGTGTCCATCACGACCGAGGTCCGCGCCACGTGCAGCCATTCCAGCAGCGAAGGGACGAACGGCACCTTGGATATCGCCGCCGACGCCGCCGAGGCGGCCACGGCCGGAACCCGTACCGGTCGGCCGCCGAGCGCCCTGGCCACGTCCGACACCGTCACCACACCGTCGCCGGCGATGTTGTAGGCCCCTGGCGGCGCTGGGGCCGTCGCCGCCAGCGCGATCGCCTCGGCGACGTCGTCGTGGTGCACCAGCTGCAACGGGAACCCGGGGTCCGGCACTACCGGCTTCAATACCGGCACCACCTTGGACAGGGCGCGCAGCGGGCCGGGCAGCTGGTTCCAGGGCATCGCGTCGGCCAGGACGGTCGCCTTCGGACCCGCGACGATACAGGGCCGCAGGACGAAGACCTCGAGCGACGAGCCCTTGGTGATGTCGGCGAGCAGCGCCTCGCACGCCGCCTTCTGCGCGGAGTAGTAATGCTCAGCGGACCCGCGAGCCGGCACGTCCTCGGTGAGCGGGACAGGGTTGTCCGAGTGGTAGCCGTACGCCGCCACCGACGAGGTGTACACCAGTCGCCGCGGCCGCTCGGCGGCAACCGTGGCCTCGAAGACGTTCCGGGTGCCCTGCAGATTGATGCGCGAGCTCTCCTCCCGCGAGCCCATGATGATGAACGCCAGGTGGATCACCACGTCGGCCTGTGCCACCAACGCGTCGACGGCCTCCCGGTCGAGGATGTCGCCCTGCTGGTAGGTCGTCTTGACCCAACCGCACGAAGACGGGTCGAAGGGCCGGCGGGCCATCCCGATGATGTGTTCCACCGTGGGCTCGCGCTCCAGCGCCGTCACCGCGGAGACACCGATCTCTCCGGTTGGCCCGGTCACCGCCACGGTCAGTCCCATCTCAGATGTCCTTCCCTGCCGCGCCCCGTTGGAAACTAACGATTGCAGAAGTCCCGAAGTGCCGCGTCTTTCGTTGCGGTCCGTGCCCGTGAATCGATCGGAAAATAAAGGGCAGATACCGTGTACGCCCGGTGTTGGCGACCGATAATCTACGGCAATTGCACGCGGGTCAAACTACCGCATCGCAGGAACGGGGCAACACATGGCAAACGACACGATTGCCGGCGGGGACGATTCAACACCGGGCGGCGAGAAGGCCGACCCGGCGACCGTCTTCGCCGCCCTCGCCGAGATCATTTACCAGGGCTCGGACGCGAAGGAGATGTACGCCGCCATCTGCGTGGCCGCGACCCTGGCCATCCGCGGCTGTGACCACGCGAGCCTGATGCTGCGCGAAAACGACCGTTACGTCACCGTGGGCGCGAGCGACCGGCTCGGGCTGCAGATCGACGAGCTGGAACGGCGCGCCGGCGACGGCCCGTGCATCGACGCGATCGAGGAGGAGACCCCCCAGATCGACACCGACCTGACGTCGCCGTCGCTGTGGCCGAAGTTCGCTAAAGTCCTGGTCGCCGAGACGCCGGTGCGCGGGGCCATGGGATTTCGGCTGTTGGTCGACAAGCGCAAGGCCGCGGCGCTCAACCTCTTCAGCGACACCCCCAACATGTTCGACGCCGAGTCCGCCGGGCGGGCGGCGGTGCTGGCGTCCTTCGCCAGCGTGGCCATCAACGCGGTGGCCAAGGGCGAAGACGCCGCAAGCCTGAGACGGGGGCTGTTAAGCAACCGCGAGATCGGCAAGGCGGTCGGCATGTTGATGCTGCTGCACGAGATCACCGAGAACGAGGCGTTCGACCTGCTGCGACGACACTCCCAGGCCCTGAACATCAAGCTCGCCGACGTGGCGCGGGCCGTCATCGACAACCGCGGCCGACTGCCGTCCGACTTCGAGGATAAGCCGAACGCCTGACCGCGCGAGGCTCGCCAGTGTTAAGCGGCGAGCGCCGTGGCCTATGGACGGATTCGGCCATTTTCAGTACTTAGGGCCCACACTCGGCGGGCTATTCCGGCAGCCGCAGCTCGGGTTTTTCGACCTCTTCGATGTTGACGTCCTTGAACGTGACCACCCGCACGTGCTTGACGAATCGCGCCGGGCGGTACATGTCCCATACCCACGCGTCGGACAGCCGCAGCTCGAAGTAGACCTCGCCGTCGGCGTTGCGCGGCATCATCTCGACACTGTTTGCCAGATAGAACCGCCGCTCGGTTTCCACGACGTAGCTGAACTGGCCGACGATGTCCTTGTATTCGCGGTACAGCGAGAGCTCCATCTCGGTTTCGTACTTTTCGAGATCTTCCGCGCTCATCTGCCACTCATCTGCTCAGACGTCCTTCTCCCTGGAACCTGGTCCCATCTTTCCTCACCGGTATACGTCACGCTCGACCGGAGGGTCCGGTTTGCACTCGGCCACCACCCGCGAACCCGACCCGGTTGCCACGCGCCGGACGTTGATGAAGGAATAGCGGTGTTCGGGGCACGGGCCCAACCGGGTCAGCGCCGTGGAGTGCGCGGGGGTGCTGTAGCCCTTGTGCTCGGCGAATCCGTAGCCGGGGTGGTCGGACTCCATCGCGACCATCAGCCGATCCCGGCTGACTTTGGCCAGGACACTGGCCGCCGCGATACAGGCGGCCACCGCGTCCCCACCGATCACCGGCAGCGACGGCATAGGCAGGCCGGGCACGCGAAAGCCGTCGCTGAGCACGTAGCCGGGGCGCACGGACAGGCCGGCCACCGCACGGCGCATGCCTTCGATATTGGCCACATGCACGCCGCGCCGGTCGACCTCTGCGGACGGGATGAACACCACGTGGTAGGCCAGGGCGTAGCGGCGGATCAACGGGAACAGCTTCTCCCGTACCTTTTCGGTGAGTTTCTTCGAATCGTCCAGGGCCGCAAGGCTTTCCAGGCGTCCCAGTCCGAGCACGCAGGCCGCCACGACCAGCGGGCCCGCGCAGGCGCCGCGGCCCACCTCGTCCACTCCCGCCACCGGTCCCAGGCCGCTGCGGTACAGCGCCGACTCCAGGGTGCGCATCCCCCGCGAACCCCCAGACTTGCGGATCACCGTCCGCGGCGGCCAGGTGGTGGCCATGGCTACTGGTTCTGTTGAGGGTTCACCGATCCCACGCCACCCCACCGCGACGGCGGCCACACGATGAACCTGGCCTTGCCGATGACATTGGACACCGGCACGGTCCCCGACATCGGATCGCCGGTGCACAGCACACCCTTGAGTGCGTCGGCCGGGATGCCGGTGCAGTGGGCGCGCGAGTCCGCGGAGTGCGTTCGGTTGTCGCCCATCACCCACAGCCGCCCCTGCGGGACGGTGACCGGCCCGAACTCGCTGCCCAGGCAGGGATACACCGACGGGTCGGCCATCATGGTGCCGGGATTCAGGTACGGCTCCTTGAGCGGCTTGCCGTTGACGGTCAACCCGGTATCGGCCCGGCACTGCACGGTCTGTCCGCCGACCGCAATCACGCGCTTGACCAGGTCGTTTTCGTCCGGAGGCACGAAACCGATGAACGACAGCGCGTTCTGCGCCCAGCGCAGCGCGGTGTTGTTGGAACGAATCGACTTGTACCCGGCATTCCACGATGGCGGCCCCTTGAAGACGATCACGTCGCCGGGGCGCGGCGAGCCGAAGCGGTAGTTGAGCTTGTCCACCATGATGCGGTCGCCGACGCAGCCCGGGCATCCGTGCAGCGTGGGCTCCATGGATTCCGAGGGGATCAGATACGGGCGCGCCACGAACGTCAACATGACGTAGTACAGCGCCAGGGCGATCACGGCGAGAATCGAGAGCTCTCGCAGCGTGGACTTTTTCTTGGGCTCCGGCTCGACCGCCTCGGGTGGGCCGTCGGGCTCGCGGGTTGAGACCTTCGGGTCTGGCTGGCCAGCGTCGGGCCGGGGCTCAGGTGAGTCCGTGGTATCGGTCACGGGATCAGGGTAGCCAGCGCTGTAGATGGCTTTGGTAGACGGCCAAGGCGCGCCCCGTCAGCGCTTTTCCTTGATCTTCGCCTTCTTGCCGCGGAGTTCACGCAGGTAGTACAGCTTGGCGCGGCGCACGTCGCCACGAGTCACCACCTCGATATGGTCGATGTTCGGCGAATGCACCGGGAAGGTCCGCTCGACGCCGACGCCATAGCTCTCCTTGCGCACGGTGAACGTCTCGCGGATGCCCCCGCCCTGTCGGCGGATCACCACGCCCTTGAACACCTGAATACGCTCCTTGGCGCCCTCGATCACCTTGACGTGCACGTTGATGGTGTCGCCCGGGCTGAACGCCGGGATGTCGTCGCGCTGCGACGCTTGGTCGACGAAGTCCAGCCTGTTCATGTTGAGAAGACACTTCCTTGCGGTCGCGGCTTGCGGCACCTTGTCACACCGGGTGACGGCGTCATCAAGCCGATGGGTTTCAGGCTTTTGGTACGTATCCCGCAGCAGGCGGGAACACCCCGGCCGGCTGAAAGGTTCGAGACAACTGACCAATTGTGCCAGACGGCCCGCGCGCATTGAAAATCACATGTTAACGCTGCGATTTGTCAGCGCGGAAAGCGCTGGTGAATGGTACACATGACTGGGGTCTAAACGCGCCAGTCAAACCCGAAACTCTGGCGCCCAGGGTAGATGGCGATGCGGCCCGCCCATGTCCACGTGTGACGTCGGAGGAGATCGAGTGATGCGCGGCCGCCCAATCAGCGTGCTCGCCGCCGTGGCGGTGGTGACGTTGGTGTTGGCCGGGTGCGACGAGGCGCTTGTGGAGGCGCACTTCCAGGCCAAGCAACCCGGCGGCCCGGTGCACAGCGCGCCGGAGCGTCCGTCCGCGCAGCCGCAACCGGAAACGGTGCAGCTACTGCTGGACACCGCCATGATGACCGCGACCCCACCGGCGCTGTCGAGCACCCGCATCGGCGGTCTGGCGGCGCGCATCCAGCAGGCGATCGACACGGCCGCCGCCGGCGGGGCCGCGCTGTCGGTCGCCGTCCTCGACCGCAAGACCCGCGAGCTGGTCGCCAACGGCAACCCCCAGGTCATCGGCACCGCATCGGTGGCGAAACTCTTTATCGCCGACGACCTGCTGCTGGCCGAATCCCAGGGCAAGGCCAGCCTGTCCCCGGACGACCGCCAGGCGCTGGACATCATGTTGCAGTCATCCGACGACGCCGCCGCCGACAAGTTCTGGGATCAGGGCGGTGGCGACGCGATCATCACCCAGGTCGCAACCCGGTACGGACTGTCGTCCACCATCCCACCCAGCGACGGGCGCTGGTGGAACACGACGAGCTCGCTGACCGATCTGATCCACTACTACGACATGCTGCTCGACGGGTCGGGCGGCCTGCCCACCGAGCGGGCCAGGATCATCGTCAACGATCTGTCACAGTCCACCCCGAACGGCGCCGACGGCTACCCTCAGTGGTTCGGCATTCCCGAGGGGCTGTTCGCCGAACCGGTGGCGGTCAAGCAGGGCTGGATGTGCTGCATCGGCAGCGATTGGATGCACCTGTCGACCGGAGTAATCGGATCGGACCGCCGCTACATCGTGGCCGTCCAGTCGCTGCAGACGACCGACGACGCCACCGCGCGACAGACGATCACCGACGCCGTCAAGACGATATTTCCCAACGGCCGAATCTGACCGACGCCTACTCGTCAGCCGAATTGCCCGCCAGCAGGTCGGGACGGCGTTCGCGGGTGCGCTGCAGCGAGACCTCCCGGCGCCAGGCGGCTATCCGCGCGTGATCGCCCGACAACAAAACGTCGGGGACATCGAGCCCACGCCAGTTCGGCGGCCGGGTATAGCTCGGCCCCTCCAGCAGCCGGCCCAGCGTCGGCGAATGCGAATCATCGCGATGCGATGCGGGATTGCCGAGAACGCCGTCCAGCAGCCGCAGCACGGCCTCGATCATCACCAGGGCGGCCGACTCTCCACCCGCCAACACGTAGTCGCCGATCGAGACCTCCTCGACCCGCATCCGCCGCGCGGAGTCCTCGATGACCCGCTGGTCGATGCCCTCGTAGCGGCCGCACGCGAACACCAGATGAGTCTCGGTCGTCCAGCGCTGAGCGGTCGCCTGCGTGAACAGCGAACCGGCGGGGGTCGGAACCACCAAAAGTGTTTCGCCTGAACAGATTTCATCCAGCGCTTCGCCCCATACCGGTGCCTTCATCACCATCCCGGGGCCGCCGCCGTAGGGCGCGTCGTCCACCGAGTGGTGCACGTCGTAGGTCCACCGCCGCAGGTCGTGCACCCGCAAATCGACCAGCCCAGACGCAATAGCCTTGCCCGGCAACGATTCCCGCAGGGGCTGCAGGTAGGCCGGAAAAATCGTCACAACATCGATGCGCACTACTGCCCCAGATCCAGCAGGCCGTCCGGCGGATCGATCTCGACCAAGCCGTCGTCCAGCGACACCGACGTGACGATCGCGCTGACGAAGGGCACCAGCACCTCGCCCGAGTCGCGCCGCACCGCCAACAACTCTCCGGCCGCGGTGTGCAGCACCTCGGCGACGACCCCGACGTCCTGTCCTGTGGTCGTCCGGACATGAAGCCCTTCGAGCTGGTGGTCGTAGTAGGTGTCTGGCTCATCGATCGGCGGCAGGTCATCGGAGTCCACAACGAACAAGCTGCCGCGCAAGGCGTCGGCGGTGTCACGGTCCTCTACGCCGGCCAATCGGACCAGCAACCGCCCGCCGTGCTCTCGCGCCTGGGTGACTCGGTAACTGCGTTCTTCGCCCTCGGCGCGGGGTTTTTTGGCGCGCAACGTCGTGCCGGGGGCGAACCGATCGGCGGGGTCGTCGGTGCGGATTTCCACGACCACCTCGCCGCCGATGCCGTGCGCTTTGACGACGCGCCCGACCGTCAACTCCAAGGGAGTTCCATGAGCAGCGTTCCGCTACCGGTCGGTGTCCACCACGTCGACGCGGATACCGCGGCCACCGATCCCGGCAACCAACGTGCGCAACGCGGTCGCGGTGCGTCCCCCGCGACCGATCACCTTGCCCAGGTCGTCGGGGTGGACATGCACTTCCACAGTCCGCCCGCGCCGACTGGTCACAAGGTCGACCCGGACATCGTCGGGGTTGTCGACGATCCCGCGGACCAGATGCTCGACGGCGTCAACCACGACCGTACTCATCGCGTCGCGTCAGCTTTCCGGGGAAGGCTGGGCAGGCTCGGTCGGTTGGACCGGCTGGGTCGGTTCCGACTGCTCGGCGCCCTCGACCGGTGCGGCTTCGGCCGCGGGCTCCTCGGCGGCTTCAGGGGCAGCCTCAGGGGCAGCCTCAGGCTCGGCCGCTTTGGCGGCTTTCTTCGCGGGGGCCTTCTTCTTCGGTTTCGCGGCCTCGGTCGTCGGCGCGCCGTCCGCGGCCGCCAGCGCGGCGTTGAACAGCTCAAGCTTGGTGGGCTTGGCGGGGGCGACTTTCAGGCGGCCCTCGGCGCCGGGCAGCCCCTTGAACTTCTGCCAGTCACCGGTGATCTTCAGCAGCTTGAGGACGGGCTCGGTGGGCTGAGCACCCACCGAAAGCCAGTACTGGGCCCGCTCGGAGTTGATCTCGATGAGGCTGGGTTCTTCCTTCGGGTGATACCGACCGATCACCTCGATCGAGCGGCCGTCACGCCGGGTTCGAGCGTCGGCGACGGCGATGCGGTACTGGGGATTGCGGATCTTGCCAAGCCGCGTGAGCTTGATCTTCACAGCCATGGTTAAGCGACTTCTCCTGTGTGTGTCACGCTGCAATTCAGCGGCACGGGCGGAATGCCCGGGCCCGGTTTTGCCTCGCGTGTGTGACCGGCCGGGCAAGCACCCGCTAGGGGTGGGTCGCGCGGCGGACAGCCGCCTATTGTGCCAGAACCAGCGTCTCGGAAAGAAATGCGCCAGAAATTCGGCCGCTTGGCTTCACATCACCTTCTGGAAGACCTTCGCTTCCACCCGTCGTGTCATCCGCCAACCTTCGGGGGTTCGCGCGAACTCGTCGTCGTACCAGAGGCCGCAGAACAGCACCTGGTCTTTGTTACCGGGTGAGTCGCCGGGCAGCACCATGGGGTTGAAGCAGATCACCCGCGACGAAGCGGTATCCCCATCGATGCGGACCGAGAAGTTGCCGAGCATGTGGGCATAGACCGGGAAGTTCGGCAGCACCTCCGACAGCCACTTCTTGACTTCGGGATAAGGGCCGTCGATGCCTCCGAGCGCCCGGTAATCGATGTAGGCGTCGGGGGTGAACACCTTGTCCAGATCGTCGAATCGCCGGTTGTCGATCGCGGTGGAATAGTCCACCAGCAGTTGCTGTATCTCCAGGCGGTCCGAGATCTCTTCCAGACTCAGCATGACGTTGATTGAACACGATCCCGGCGGCGCGGGGCGCCAGCCGGGCGCCTCGATGGGACGGACCGCGTTGCGGTGCTCGCGAGGCAGGGCACCGGTGGCTTTCTGCGCCGTCCCTTAGCGTTCACTGCCTCTTGGCTCGACTTCTTCAAAGCATGCGAAGAGCTCCCATTCGCCCGGCAAGCCCTTGAGGATGTGCGTGCCGCGGCGCCGGAACACAAACCCCGCGTTGCCCGCCAGCGCTCGCGTCGTCGTCGACACCAGGATCTCGTCGGCCCGCGCCGCGCTGAGAATCCGTGCCGCTTCGTGCACCGCTACGCCGCGCACGTCGGTCCCCACTAACTCCACCTCCCCGACGTGCACGCTCGCTCGGACCTGCAGGCCTTCCCGCCCGGCGGCCCGGCCGACCGCCGCGGCGCAGCGCAAGGCGGCTGCCGGACCGTCGAAGGTCGCGAGCAAGCCGTCCCCGGTCGTCTTGACCTCGTGGCCGTGGTGGCGTTCCAACGCCGCCCGCGTCGCCTCGTAGTGCGCGGACAGCACATCTCGCCAGGCGACGTCGCCGAGTCGTTTCGCCATCGCCGTCGAGTCGACGAGATCGGTGAACATCAGCGTGACCAGAGCCCGGTTGTGTGCGCCGATGAGCCGGAATCCCGCGAAGGCCCGCAACCCCGACCACTCGATCTGCACGCACGGCTCGTCGCCAAGCGTGTAGCCGTCATGACCGGGCGGGATCTCGAATACGTCGTCCGGCCCGAATTGCAGCGTGGTCCCGTCGCGCATCACGACTTCGAACCGGCCCGACAGCACGACCCCAACGTGACGCGCCTCGCACCAATCCCCGCCGACATGCGGGCGCACGTGCGTGGACCACCGCCATCCCGGCTGCGTCACGATCCGACCTACGGTCAGGTCACCGACGTCGACCTGCTGGACCTTGATTCCTCGGAACTCGAGGGTGTCGTCCGGGCTCATCAGGTTCTTGGCTCGAACCTCGCCCATGCAAGCATTTTCATGCACGGCCGCTCCGACGGTCAACGTTGCCGCGGCCCACAGGAGGTTGGGATCGGTATCAGCGGTGACGGGTGTGAACTTGTCAGACCGGCCGACGCCGGGCCGCCAGCAATGAAGGAGCCGACATGAACCGGTCTATGAAAGCGGCAATCGCGGGATTAGCGACGACGACGCTGTTGATGTTCGGCGGCTCGGGGCTGGCCGCACCTGCCGCGCAGGCGGCTCCGTGCCCGGCCGGGAAGTCCTGCCAGCATTGGTGCCCGGGCGACGTCAACCCGGCCGGCAGACCCGTTCCGTGGGACGGCAACGTCTGCCACGACTACTACTGGGACTACTACGGCGTCCACGACATCGGCACCGGCGCCTTCTACTCCTGGCGGGACATGCCCTGGCGGTAGCCACCCTGCCGAAATAGGTGTCAGGCGGGCGGGGAAGTTACACTTTGCGCCCATGCGCAAGCTCATCGCTGCAGTCGCCGCGCTCCTTGCGGTCGGTACTTGCGGCGCCACTGCCGGCGTCACCACAGCCCCCACTTCGTGGGCCGACAGCGTGCAGCCGGTCGGCTCCGTGCCGATCCCTGACGGCCCGGCCCAAACCTGGGTCGTCGCCGATCTCGACAGCGGCCAGGTGCTGGCCGGGCGCGACCAAAATGTGGCCCACCCGCCCGCGAGCACCATCAAGGTGTTGTTGGCGCTAGTCGCCCTGGACCAGTTGAGCCTGGACTCCACCGTGGTCGCCGACGCCGCCGACGCGCAGGTCGAGTGCAACTGCGTCGGCATCAAACCGGGCCGCACCTACACCGCGCGCCAGTTGCTGGACGGCCTGCTACTGGTCTCGGGCAATGACGCCGCCAACACGCTGGCCCACATGCTGGGCGGCGCGGACGCGGCGGTCGCCAAGATGAACGCGAAAGCCGCGTCGCTGGGGGCGGCGGCCACCCATGCCGCGACGCCGTCCGGCCTGGACGGGCCCGGCGGCTCCGGGGCGTCGACGGCGCATGACTTGGTCGTCATCTTCCGGGCCGCGATGGCCAATCCGGTGTTCGCGCAGATCACCGCGGAGCCGTCGGCAATGTTTCCGGGCGACAACGGTGAGCAGCCGATCGTCAACCAGGACGAACTGTTGCAGCGCTATCCCGGCGCCCTCGGCGGGAAGACGGGCTTCACCGACGCGGCCCGCAAGACCTTCGTCGGCGCCGCCGCCCGCGGTGGCCGACGGCTGGTGATCGCCATGATGTACGGGCTGGTGAAGGCGGGGGGACCGTCTTACTGGGACCAGGCCGGCAGCCTCTTCGATTGGGGCTTCGCGCTCAATCCCGAGACCGGCGTGGGCTCGCTTTAAGGCTGGCTGTAACCGCTCGTTATGGGCCCGCAGTCGGCACTGCCGCGGTCAGCAGCGCCGTCAGCACCGGAATCCGTTGCGCCGCGATGTCCGGCTGCGGCAGTATCCCCTCCACCACGGCGGCCCCGTCGAACACGTTCGTCATCAGTGCCACAAGGGCCGGGAACGTTTCCTCCGGGAAACCGTCGGCGCCGGGCAGCGCCAGGGCGGCTTCGTGGATCTTCGCCCTGTACTGGCCGAGCTCGTGTTGCAATGTCTCCCTGAGCTTTTCGTCGGTCCGCGCGGCGATCAACAGCTCGTAAAGCACCGCGTTGGTCGGGACGCTGGTGATGTCGCGGAGTATCGCCAGCGCCGACTCCAGCGCGGGCTGGTCGGCCGGTATCTCGGCGACCCGCTTGGTGAACGACTCGAGCTGGCGGCGCAGCACCTCCGATGCGGTGGCCGCCATGAAGTCGCCCATGGTTTCGAAATGGCGGAACAGGGCACCGACGGACACCCCCGCGCGCTTCGTGATGACGGCCGCGGATGCCCTGGCGTACCCGACCTCGACGATGGTCGCGATGCAGGCCTCGAGGAGCCTTCCGACGGTCTCTTCCCGACGCTGCTGCTGGGTTCTGGCCATGTCAGGCTTCAACTTTCACGGTGTGCCGGCCCCGACGCGCGCGCTCGCCCGCCCGCAGGTAGCGGCCCGACTTGACGGTCTTGCCGTAGCCGTCTCGGAACTGGCCCCCGAATTGGCCCTTCCGGAAGACGACAGCGCCCCCCACACCGGTCGCGACGACGGCGTCGTCGTTGCGGCGTGATGCCTCAAGTCAATATGCCCGCGAAAATAAGTCGATGCCTCACGTAAGAATGCCCGCGAAACGGGCGGATCAGCTGGCCTTGGTCCGGATACCTTTGCGGATGTCGGGTAGGGCGGTGGGGATGCTGGCCAGGTAGAGCTGCTCGGTCTTCTCCTTGGCCAGCAGGAGAAGCCGGTTCTGCAGATCGGCGATCTCGCGGCCGATTTTGGCGGGGTTGAGGCTGTCGCGGTAGGCGGTCAGTTCTGCCTGCTGTGCTGGTGAAAGGACGCCGGCGGCCAGGAGCCGGTCAAATGGGGTCTGCGGTGTGTCGTAGAGGCGTCGGCGCCGGCCGTCACCGCTACTGGTGTACCCGGTGGGTTTGATGGTCGGGGTCAGGTAGTTGAGCCGGTCGTTGACCAGTGGCCAGAGCCGGT
Source organism: uncultured Actinomycetota bacterium (assembly GCA_963788075.1). Classification (GTDB taxonomy): domain Bacteria; phylum Actinomycetota; class Actinomycetes; order Mycobacteriales; family Mycobacteriaceae; genus Mycobacterium. Next base: position 116,378 of record CAWBFI010000003.1, read on the forward strand.
TGAGCACGGCTCGTTCTTCAGGGGTGTCGTAGCGGTAGTAGAACGCGTACTTGCGCACCAGATGGTTGTTCTTGGACTCGATGGTGGCCTGATCGTTCTTCTTGTACGGCCGCGATCGCGTGAAGAAGATCTCCATCTCCGCCGCCCACTTGATGACAGCCTTGTTCAAAAACTCCGTGCCGTTGTCGAAGTCCAAACCGGTTACCTCATAAGGTATTTCGTGCACCCCTGCTTTCAGTGCACCCAGGATGTGGGCGTTAGCGTTGTTGCGCACGGTGCGGGTAAATACCCAGCCGATATGGACATCGGTGAGGTTGAGGGTGCGGGCGAACTCGCCCTTCAGTGTTGGGCCGCAATGCGCGACCGTATCGCCCTCGAAGAAACCGGGTTCGTCTTCTACCTCATCGCCTGCCTTACGGACCTTGACCGAATTCCGCAGCAGTGGTGAAGGTTTCGTCGTCGATACACCACTGATCTGGTCCTTGGCCCTCGCCGGCGCCAGATACCGGTCAATCGTCGCCGCGCTCATCTCCAGCAGCTCCTCACGCACGGCCGGACTGTAGCGGTCACGACCAAAGGCCAGCTCATCGTGGCGTTGCAGGCCGTCGAGCTGCAGCCGCATCGAAGCAGCCAGATACTTCCCGCACTGCCCACCCGAGGCGGCCCAGACCCGCTGCAGCACCTTGAGCGCGTCGTAGGAATACTTCGGCGCCCTCGGCTTGCGTGGCCGCTTCGCGCTGCTGCGACCCGATCCCGGCGGCCGCATCGCCGCCGCGGTAAGCCTGCGCCGGGCATTGTCACGCGACCACCCAGTCACCTCCACCACCTGGTCTAGGACCTTTCCCTTGTCCTTCTTCGCGGCCTTCACATACGCCTTGGCGTACCTGGTGGTGATCTCGGCCCGAGACGTCATCGATAACCCACTCTCCATGCCTCACGACGGTCACCGTTTCGCGGGCATTCTTACGTGAGGCACCGAGGGTGTTTCGCGGGCAGTTTCCGTGAGTCAAGCCGTGCGGTTGACCATGCGCCGCAGGCCCCCGTAGAATGGCACCTCTTCCTCGTAATAGCCGTCCACCGATTCGTTGAGGCCGGCCGGATCGATCACGACGAAGTCCGCGCCGTCGCCTTGGCGCAGCGTGCCGGCGTCGATGCCGAACCACTCGGCCAATTCGCCGGTCAGGCGGTGCACCGCACGTTCGACCGACAGGAACGGCGCATCGGCCCGGTCGGCGTCCCGGGTGCGCTTGAGCATCCGCAACGGAAAGTTGTAGAAGGCCATGTTGCGCAGGTGGGCTCCCGCGTCGGAGAAGCCCATGTGGATGCTCGGGTCGGCGGCGAGTTTGTTCAGCTGTTTGGGCCGGTGGTTGGCGACGGTGGTCGTCCACCGCACATTGCGTTCCCCGTTCTCGACGAGCACGTCCAGGAACGCGTCGAGCGGGTGTGGCCCGCGCTCGTCGGCGATCGCGCCAAAGCTCTTGCCGACCAGCGACTTATCGGGGCACTGGACGATCACGGCGTCGTGGAAGTCGCGGTGCCACAAGGACGGTCCGAGTTTGATGCGGTCGAATTCACCCCGAAACCGGCGGCGGTATTCCTTGTCGGCCAGCAGCTCGTTGCGTTCCAGTTGGTCGCGCAGGTGCAGCGCGGCCGTTCCGGCGCCGAACTCTTCGAAGACCGGCAGGTCGACTCCGTCGGAATACAACTCGAACGGCACCGGCAAGTGCTGGAACCGCACACTCGAGCGGAGGACGGCGTTGAGCATGCGGGTACCAAACCCGAAGGTGTGCACGGCAAGCGGCATCGACTTGGCGTCGGCCGACACCAGCATGCTCATCCGGACTCCCTTGCCGCGGCCGAAGATCCGGCTGCTGGTGAGGAAGAACATCAGTGCCGAAGCCGGGTTTTCGACGTCGGGCGCGCTCTGCAGCATCCGGCCGCGCCTGCGCAGGACCTTGATCAGCTTGCGCCGCTCCCGCCACGTCGCGAAGGTGGACGGCAGCGCGCGCGACCGGAAGCGGTCGCCGTCGAGCTTGTCGATGGCCGCGTACATCCCAGACATGCCCAGCATCCCGGCATCCAGCGCCCGGTCGAGCAACGCCGCCATCTTCTCCAGTTCGGCCTCGGTCGGCCGCACGGTGGCGTCGGTGGCGCGATCCAGCCCCAACACGGCGGTACGCAGGTCCGAATGACCAAGCAGCGAGCCAACATTCGGTCCGAGCGGCAGGGCGTCGATCGCCTCGACGTATTCGGCGGCCGTCGACCACGTCCTGCTGGAGTCCAAGGCGCCGTAGACGTATTCGCGCGGCACCGCCTCTACCCGGCTGAACAGGTCGGCGGCGTCCTCGGGACCGGCGTAGACGGTCGACAGCGAGCAGTTGCCGAGCAGCACCGTGGTGACGCCGTGGCGCACCGACTCCCGCAGGCCTGGGTCGAGCAGCACCTCGGCGTCATAGTGGGTGTGCACGTCGATGAAGCCCGGAACGATCCACTTGCCGGCGGCGTCGATCACCTCCGGGCAACCCGTCTCGTCCAGCGGCTCCTCCGAAGGCCCGGCGACCGTGGCGACCACGCCGTCGCGAATGCCGAGCGTGCGGATGTGCGGTTCGCTGCCCGTGCCGTCGAACCACAACCCGTCGCGGATGATCACGTCGTAGGCCACCGTTTCCTCCTGATTGTTCGGCGTGGGCCGAACGGCAACATAGATAGCAAGTGCTCGCAATCTTTTCCATGGGCTGCGCGTGTCGCCGCCAAAGCACTGGTCAGTGCGGCCCTAGGCGTGCGGCCGAAAAGCCCTGCCGCGCAAAATCACCAGGTCGGGCCGGCGCAGGACGGCCGGACCCGAGCGGGGGTCCTGGGAGTAGCACAACAGGTCGGCCGGCGCCCCGTGCTCCGTGCCGGGCCGGCCCAGCCAGCGACGCGCATCCCAGCACGCGGCGCCCAACGCCTCGGTGGCGCTCATCCCGATGCCCTTGAGGGCCTCGACCTCGTCGGCGATCCGCCCGTGGGCGATCATGCTGCCGGCGTCGCTGCCGGCGTAGACCGGCACCCCCGCCTCGCGCGCCGCGGCCGCCCTGTCGCGGCAGCGGGCGTAGAGGTCGCGCATGTGGGCCGCGTAGGTGGGGTAGCGGGCGGCTGAGTCGGCGATGCCCGGGAAGTTCTCGAGGGTGTTGATCAGGGTGGGCACCAGCGCGGTTCCGTGCTCGAGCATCAGGGCGATGGTGTCGTCGGTGAGCCCGGTGCCGTGTTCGATGCAGTCGATGCCGGCATTGATCAGGCCGGGCAGCGCCTCCTCACTGAAGACGTGCGCGGTGACGCGTGCACCGTGGCCGTGTGCGGCGTCGATTGCGGCTTTGAGCACGTCGTCGGACCACAGCGGGGCGAGATCGCCGACATCGCGGTCGATCCAGTCGCCGACCAGCTTGACCCACCCGTCGCCGCTCCTCGCCTGCTCGGCTACGGCCGCCGGCAGCTGGGATTCGTCTTCGAGCTCGACCGCGAACCCCCGCGAGTAACGCTTCGGCCTGGCTAAATGCTTTCCGGCCCGGATGATGCGGGGCAGATGGTCGTGGTCGTCGAGGCTGCGGGTGTCGGTCGGCGCGCCGCAGTCACGCAAGAGCAGCGCGCCGACGTCGCGTTCGGTCTCGGCTTGGCCGATCGCCTCGTCGAGTTGGATCTCGCCGTGATCGCCGAGCCCGACGTGGCAGTGCGCATCGACCAGCCCGGGCAGGACCCAGCCACCCCCAGAATCACCGAAGACGGTGTCGGCCCCTGCAACCGGTTCGGCGCTGATGCGGCCGTCGGCGATCCACAGCTGGATCTCGGTCTCGTCGGGCAGCCGCAGACCTCGCACGCGCAGGCGCACGGGCGGCTACTTTCTTCCTGGGTTGCCCGGGAACTTGAGCTTGGACAGGTCGAAGTCGGCCAGCGCGGGCGGCAGTTCGTTGAGGCCTTCGGGCATCTGCGACAGATCGGGGAATCCCGCCGGCAAGCCCGCGGCGCCCTGCATGAGCGGATTCCTGACCTTCGGCGGCGTGGGACCGCGTGCTCCCTTCTTGCCTTTCTTGCCCTTTGCTCCCTTGCTCTTCCGGGTCGCGGACTTACGACCCATGCCCGGGATGCCCATGCCGCCGAGCATCGACGACATCATCTTGCGGGCCTCGAAGAAGCGGTCGACTAGCTGATTGACCTCCGACACCGTCACGCCCGACCCGTTGGCAATGCGCAGCCTCCGCGACGCGTTGATGATCTTCGGGTCGGCCCGCTCCTCGGGGGTCATCCCGCGGATGATGGCCTGCAACCGGTCGAGTTGCTTGTCGTCGACCTCGGCCAGCGCCTCCTTCATCTGGCCGGCGCCCGGCAGCATGCCCAACAGGTTGCCGATCGGGCCCATCTTGCGGATGGCGAGCATCTGTTCGAGGAAGTCCTCCAGCGTCAGCTCGCCCGTGCCGATCTTGGCGGCGGCTTCCTCGGCGCGCTGCGCGTCGAAGACCTGTTCGGCCTGCTCGATCAGGGTCAGCACGTCGCCCATGCCCAGAATGCGGCTGGCCATCCGGTCCGGGTGGAAGACGTCGAAGTCCTCCAGCTTCTCGCCGCTGGAGGCGAAAAGGATCGGCACGCCGGTCACCTCGCGGACCGACAGCGCGGCGCCGCCGCGGGCGTCACCGTCGAGCTTGGTCAGCACCACGCCGGTGAATCCGACACCCTCGCGGAATGCTTCCGCGGTGGTGACGGCGTCCTGGCCGATCATCGCGTCCAGGACGAACAACGCCTCGTCGGGGTCGACGGCGTCGCGGATGGCGGCGGCCTGGGCCATCAGCTCCTCGTCGATGCCCAGCCGGCCGGCGGTGTCGACGATGACGACGTCGAAGTGCTTGGCGCGGGCCTCGGCGAGCCCCGCCGAGGCGACGGCGACCGGGTCCGGGGGACCGGCGTCGGGCCCCGGTGCTCCGGCCCCCGGATGCGGCGCGAACACCGGAACCCCGGCGCGCTCGCCGACGACTTGCAGCTGGTTCACCGCGGCCGGCCGCTGCAGGTCGCAGGCCACCAGAAGCGGCGTGTGCCCCTGGCCGCGCAGCCACGCGGCCAGCTTGCCGGCCAGCGTGGTCTTGCCGGAACCCTGCAACCCGGCGAGCATGATGACGGTCGGCGGCGTCTTCGCGAACGCGAGCCGGCGGGTCTGGCCGCCGAGGATGCCGATCAGTTCCTCGTTGACGATCTTGACGACCTGTTGCGCCGGGTTAAGCGCGCCGGAGACCTCGGCGCCGCGGGCGCGCTCCTTGATACGGCCGACGAACGCGCGCACGACGGGCAGCGACACGTCCGCTTCCAGCAGCGCCAGCCGGATCTCGCGGGTGGTGGCCTCGATATCAGCGTCGGTGAGCCGGCCCTTGCCGCGCAGTCCCGCCAGCGCACCGGTCAACCGGTCAGACAGCGATTCAAACACCCCGCCAGCCTAGTGGTAGCGCTGCCGAGCGCAGTGGTCCAGTCGTCCGCGACACTTGCGCCACGCACACGACACGCCGACGACGCGCGCCATGGCGCAAGTTTCGGGGAAGCCGAGCGGGCTGCTGCTGCGGCGAAAAGCGTTGGCATGCTACATTTCACACCCGCCAAAGCCATTGGCCGCTACCGGGGGGAGCCCAAGTCGATGCAGTCGGGCAGCGACACGGGCATGCCGTTGCGGGGCTGGCAGCGCCGCGCGCTGGTGAAATACCTCGCCGCCCAGCCGCGCGATTTCCTGGCGGTGGCCACGCCCGGGTCCGGGAAGACGGCGTTCGCGCTGCGGGTGGCCGCCGAACTGCTCGGCCAGCGCACCGTCGAGCAGGTCACCGTCGTGGTGCCCACCGAGCACCTCAAGGTGCAGTGGGCGCTGGCGGCCCAGCGGCACGGACTCGCGCTGGACCCGAGGTTCTCCAACACCAGCCCACAGACCTCACCGGAGTATCACGGCGTAATGGTGACCTACGCTCAGGTCGCCTCGCACCCGGCATTGCACCGGGTGCGCACCGAGCAGCGCAAGACCCTGGTCGTCTTCGACGAGATACATCACGGCGGTGACGCCAAGACGTGGGGCGAGGCGATCCGCGAGGCCTTCAGCGATGCCACCCGCCGACTTGGCTTGACGGGCACACCCTTTCGCAGCGACGACAGCCCGATCCCGTTCGTCACCTATGCGTCCGGCGCCGATGGGGTGCTGCGTTCGCAGGCCGACCACACCTACGGCTACGCGGAGGCTCTCGCCGATGGTGTCGTGCGGCCGGTGGTGTTCCTCGCCTATTCGGGGCAGGCGCGTTGGCGGGACGGCGCCGGCGAGGAGCACGCAGCGCGGTTGGGCGAGCCGCTGTCGGCCGAGCAGACCGCGCGGGCGTGGCGCACGGCGCTGGACCCCGCCGGCGAGTGGACGCCCGCGGTGATCGCGGCGGCCGACGAGCGCCTACGCCAGAAGCGGGTTCACGTGCCCGACGCCGGCGGCATGATCATTGCGTCGGACCGGACGGCTGCGCGCGCCTACGCCGCCCTGCTGAGAAGGCTGACCTCCGAGGCGCCGACGGTCGTGCTGTCCGACGATCCCGGATCGTCGGCGCGCATCAGCGAGTTCGCCGAGAGCACCGGCCGGTGGCTGGTCGCGGTGCGCATGGTGTCGGAGGGCGTCGACGTGCCCCGGCTGGCGGTGGGAATCTATGCGACCAGCGCCTCGACGCCGCTGTTCTTCGCGCAGGCCATCGGCCGGTTCGTGCGGTCGCGCCGGGCCGGGGAAACCGCGAGCATCTTCCTGCCGTCGGTGCCCAGCCTGCTACAGCTGGCCAGCGAACTGGAAGCCCAGCGCAACCACGTGCTCGGCCAGCCGCACCGCGAAGCCGAGGACCCACTGGACGGCGACCCGGCCGTCCGGCCGCAGACCGTGAAGACCGACGCGGAGAAGGCCTTCACCGCGCTGGGGGCCGACGCCGAGTTGGATCAGGTCATCTTCGACGGGTCCTCGTTCGGCACCGCCACCCCGGCCGGAAGCGATGAGGAGGCCGACTATCTCGGCATCCCGGGCCTGCTCGACGCCGAGCAGATGCGCGCCCTGCTGCACCGGCGCCAGGACGAACAGCTCCGGAAGCGGGCTCGGCTTCAAGACCACGCGGGCCACGGGGCACCGCCGGCGGCGCCGTCGATGCACGGCCAGCTCCGCGATCTGCGCCGCGAGCTCAACACCCTGGTCTCGGCGACCCACCACCGCACCGGCAAACCGCACGGATGGATTCACAGCGAGCTTCGCCGTCGCTGCGGGGGCCCACCGATCGCCGCGGCGACCCGCGAGCAGCTCCAAGCCCGCATCGAAGCGCTGCGGCAGCTGAACTCAGAGCACTCCCGCTAGGGCTGGCCGACGGCGACCTCGCCGGGTCCGCCCAACAGCGCGAGCAGCTGTTGCTCCACCGCCGCTTGCGCGCCCGGCGGGGCCTCGACGCAGAACACGTCAGCCGCCGTCGAACCGAACGTGTTGACCTTCGCCCACGCAATATCCGCCCCGGCGCGCTCCAGCGCCCGGGCCAGGATCGCCAGCAAGCCCAATCGATCCGTGGCGCGGACCTCGATGAGCAGGTGCCCGGACTCGGCGGTGTCGAGCCAAAGGATGCGGGGCGGGGCGGTCGACCGCGTGACGGGCACGCCGACGTGTATGTCGCCGGCGCGCGCGGTCGCAGCGCCGACGGCGTCGCTGTCGCGCTTCTCCAACGCGGCGAGGACGTCGACGTCGTCATTGAGCGCATTGGTGAACAGCTGGCGCAGCAGGGCCGCCTCAGGCGGCGAACCGAACAACGGCGACACCACGAATTCGGTGATCGCAACACCCTCCTGCGTGTTGGCCGTCGCCGAATGGATTCGCAGCGAATTCAGCGCAAGCACCGCGGCGGCTTTGGACACCAATCCGCGCTGTTCGGGCGCGATCATCACCACGTGCAGGCGCTCGCTCTCTCCGGGCTTGATCTCCACGTGCACCCCGTGGTCGGCGGCCAGCGAAAGATAGTGTGGCGCAGTGGCATCCGCCTTGGGCAGCGGCTCACCGGCCATCACCAGCCGGCAGCGACGCACCAGATCCTCGATCAGCGACGCCTTCCATTCGCTCCACACCCCCGGGCCGGTGGCCTTCGAATCCGCCTCCGTCAGCGCGTGCAACACCTCGAGCACCAGCGGATCGCCGCCCAGAGCTTCCGCGACGCCCTCGATGGTCTTGGGGTCTTTCAGATCGCTTCGGGTGGCAACGATCGGCAGCAGCAGGTGATGGCGCACCAGCTTGGACAGGATGTCGGCATCCGCGGGTGCGATCCCGATCCTGGAGCCGATTTCGAGGGCCATCTCGGCCCCGAGCACACTGTGATCGACGCCCGTGCCCTTGCCGATGTCGTGCAGCAGCGCGCCAAGCGCGAGCAGATCCGGTCGGGCCACGCGGGTCGCCAGCGGCGCCGCGTGGACGGCGGTCTCGACGACGTGACGGTCCACCGTCCACTTGTGGGCGACGTCGCGGGGCGGAAGGTCGCGGATAGCAGTCCATTCCGGCAACAACCGACCCCATAACCCGGTGCGGTCAAGCGCCTCAATCGTCGCCACCGCGGTGGGACCGGCGGAGAGCACAACGAGGAGGTCGTCCAGCGCCTCCCCGGGCCACGGAGTCGGCATCTCGGGCGCGCTGACGGCCAGGCGGCTCAGCGTGGCGGCGCCGATCGGCAATCCGGTGGTGGCGGATGCGGCCGCCACTCGAAGCACCAGGCCGACGTCGCGCTCCGGCGCGGCATCGCGCGCCAGCACGATTTCTCCGGCGTACTCGACGACGCCCTCGTCCAGTGGTCGCCGCTTGGGCCGCCGCACCAAGGCCGACACTCCGCGCCGCGGCAGCGCGTTCTGGGCGGTCCGCAGCCCCGTTTCGGCGTGGTAGGCAATCGTGCGGCCGGCGCCGGAAAGCCTGCGCGCCAAGTCGAATCTGTCGCCGAAATGTAAGGCCGCGCTGATCTCGTCGGCGTACTGGGCCTGCAGGAGATCGCGACCGCGGCCCGACACCCGGTGCAGTTCGGTGCGCACATCGAGCAGAGTCAGATAGGCGTCATCCAATGACCCCCCCGGGGTTTCCGGGCGGGCCATGCCGTGGCGGTCGATCAGCTGGGCCAACCCGAGCGCATCAAGCAACTGCACATCGCGAAGCCCGCCGCGACCCGATTTCAGGTCGGGCTCGGCTCGTTGCGATATCCGGCCACACCGCTGCCACCGGGCCTGGGTAACGTCGACAAGCTCGTCCATGCGCGAACGAATTGCGCTGCGCCACTGCCTTCTTGCGCCCGCGATGAGTTCCTCGGACAGCTGTGCATCGCCGGCGATGTGGCGAGCGTCCAACATGCCCAGGGCCGCGATCATGTCGGTATTGGCGACTCCCAGCGCCCCGGACACCGTTCGCACGCTATGGTCGAGCCGAATGTTGGCGTCCCACAACGGGTACCACAGCTTGTCGGCCACCCGCTGCAACACGTCGGCAGATTTGTTGTCGTGCAACAGCATCAGGTCCAGGTCCGAATACGGCAGCAACTCGTGGCGACCGAGCCCGCCGATGCCGACGATCGCAAAGCCGTTGCTATCTGTGATCCCGATTTCCGCCGCCTTGGCGGTCAGCCAGGACTCGTGGAGGTCCTGCCACGCGTGCCGCAACTCGGCCGCACCCAGCCCGCGACCAGCTGACAGCAGTTCGCGCCGCGAGGCAACCAAATCGCTTGCCCCGCAGGCGCTTCCTGTCCCTGTGTGTGGTTCCCCGGACGGGTTGGGCCGGTTCGGCTTCATGCCGTCGGCGTCCGCCCGGGTCCGCTCAGCAATATGGCGCTAGTGTCATAACGCATCGGTTCCGCGTTCACCGGTGCGCACGCGCACAATGGTTTCCACGGGGCTGACCCAGACCTTGCCGTCACCGATCTTGCCGGTGCGCGCGGCCCGAACGATGCTGTCCACGACCTTGTCGACGATGGAGTCGTCGACGACGACCTCGACCCGGACCTTCGGTACGAAGTCCACCGAGTATTCGGCGCCCCGGTATACCTCGGTGTGGCCCTTTTGCCGTCCGTAGCCCTGGACTTCGCTGACCGTCATCCCCAGGACCCCGGCTTCCTCCAGGCTGGTTTTGACGTCATCGAGGGTGAATGGCTTGACGATCGCGGTGATCAGCTTCATTTGTGCTCTGCCTCCACTCTCTCGCCCACTAGTTCCTCCTGGCCGTTACGAGTGTCCCCCACGGCCACCCGAGGTGGAAGCACCGAACCGGTGACCACAGCGAAATCGTATCCGCTCTCGGCGTGCTCGGCCTCGTCGATGCCCGAGACCTCTTCCTCCACGCCGAGCCGCAGCCCGATGGTGTACTTGAGGACCAAGGCGATGATGAGCGTGACGACGCCGGAATAGATCAGAACGCTGAACGCGCCGACCGCTTGCCGTTCCAGCTGCGCCCAACCACCGCCGTAGAACAATCCCTTGGATACGCCCGCGACCCCATTGATCGCGGGGCTCTCGGGGGCGGCAAGCAGGCCCACGAGCAGCGTGCCCGCGAGGCCACCGACCAGGTGCACCCCGACCACGTCGAGCGAGTCATCGAAGCCGAGCTTGAATTTCAGCCCGCACGCCAGCGCGCACACCACACCGGCCACCAGGCCGATCACCAGCGCGCCCAGCACGTTGACCGACGAACACGACGGCGTGATGGCGACCAGCCCGGCCACGATGCCCGACGCCGCGCCCAGCGTCGTCGCCTTGCCGTCGCGGATGCGCTCGGTGAGCATCCAGCCCAGCATGGCCGTGGCCGTGGCGATCGTCGTGGTCATGAACGTCGACCCGGCCGCGCCGTTGGCGCTGGTCGCCGAACCGGCGTTGAACCCGTACCAGCCGAACCACAGCAATCCCGCGCCGAGCATCACGAACGGCAAGTTGTGGGGCCGGAACAGCGTGGTGGGCCAGCCGCGGCGCTTGCCCAGGACGATCGCGAGCATCAGGCCGGCCACACCGGAGTTGATGTGCACCGCCGTACCGCCGGCGAAGTCGATCGCGTGCAGCTTGTTGGCGATCCAGCCGCCGTGCTCGGCGGCGAAACCGTCGAACGCGAAGACCCAGTGCGCGACCGGGAAGTAGACGAAGGTCGCCCACAGCCCGGCGAACAGCAGCCAGGCGCCGAACTTCAGCCGGTCGGACACGGCCCCCGAGATCAGGGCGACCGTGATGATCGCGAACATCAGCTGGAACGCCACGAATACCGTGGCGGGCAGCGTGCCGGCCAACGGGATGTCGACCGCCGCAGTGCCCTTGCTCGGGTCGGCGGCCACGGCGTTGACGCCGATGAGGCCCTTCAGGCCCCAGAATTCGGTCGGTTTGCCCATGACGTTGCCGACGTCGTCGCCGAATGCGATCGAGTAGCCGTAGAGCACCCACAGCACTGTCACCACGCCCATCGCGCTGATGCTCATCATGAGCATGTTCAGCACGCTCCTGGCCCGCACCATGCCGCCGTAGAAGAACGCCAGACCCGGCGTCATCAACAGCACCAGCGCGGAACTCGCCAGCATCCAGGCGGTATCGCCGGTGTTGGGCTGGCCCAGTATCGGGTATGTCACTCGCAATCTCCTCCGGTCGGCCTCAACCGGCCGTCAGGCGCGTGCCTGATGACCTGATCCAGAACCATGCGCAATGGTTGTTTCGGCGATGGGGCCAGAGTGTTTCGGCGGTATTAACGTCCCACCCGCCGTGTAAGCGTTTCAGCCGAGCAGGGCGTCCACGAAGGCGGCGGGCTCAAAAGGCGCCAGATCGTCGGGGCCCTCGCCGAGCCCGACCAGCTTCACCGGCACGCCAAGCTCCTGTTGAACGCGGAAAACTATGCCGCCCTTGGCCGTTCCGTCCAGCTTGGTCAGGACCGCGCCCGTGATGTCGACGACGTCGGCGAACACGCGGGCCTGCGCCAGCCCGTTCTGCCCGATGGTGGCGTCGAGCACCAGCAACACCTCGTCGACCGCGGCGCGCCGGGTTACCACGCGCTTGACCTTGTCGAGCTCGTCCATCAGCCCGACCTTGGTGTGCAGCCGCCCGGCGGTGTCGATGACGACGACGTCGGCACCGGCGGCGATGCCCTTGTCGACGGCGTCGAATGCCACCGACGCCGGGTCGGCGCCTTCGGCCCCGCGCACCACGTCCGCGCCGACCCGTGCGGCCCAAGTCTGCAGTTGATCGGCCGCCGCGGCCCGGAAGGTGTCGGCCGCGCCCAGCACCACGCGCCGCCCGTCGGCCACCAGCACGCGCGCCAGCTTGCCGACGGTCGTGGTTTTCCCGGTGCCGTTGACGCCGACGACCAGCAGCACCGAGGGATGGTCGGCGTGCGGCAGTGCGCGGATCGAGCGGTCCATTTCCGGGTGCAGCTCGTTGATCAGCACGTCGCGGAGCACGGCCTTCGCATCGGCCTCGGTGCGCACGTTGCCGCTGGCCAGCCTGCTGCGCAGCTGCGAGATGACCGACTCGGTGGTGACCGGGCCCAGGTCGGCAATCAGCAGGGTGTCCTCGACGTCCTGCCAGGACTCTTCGTCCAGATCGCCGCCGCCGAGCAGGCCCAGCACGCTGCGTCCGAACGCGGTCTGCGACCTGCCCAGCCGGCCGCGGAGTCGCTCCAGCCGGCCTTCCGGCGGCGCAATGGCCTCGATCTCGGCGGCCGCCGGGGTTTCCGGGGCCGGCGGGGCCTCGGTGATCGGCGGGGCAGCCGCAGGCGGCGTACGGGTCTCGGGTTCCGGGAGTCGAACCTCGGAGATGGTGCGCCGCGGCGCGTCCCGGGGAACGGTCGCGTCGTCGCCGACGGCCGGCAGCCCGCTGGTGTCGATCCGGTCCTCGACCTGCGTCCGGCTGAGCGTGATGCCCGACGACGCGGTGTAGCCACCGGAACGGTCCAGTGCCCCGGGTTCGGGCCGGCCGGACAGGCTGATCCGGCGCCGACGGTACCGCATCAGGCCCAGGACCAGCGCGGTGATGACGACCAGGGCGGCTACGACAACCGCGACGGCGATCCAAAGACCTTGCGACACGCTGACATCCTTTCAAGCGGCCTGCCGCCGCCGGGACCGGCCCTAGGACGAGGAGCTGGACACCAGCTGCTCGACGTGCTGACCTCGCATCCGCTGCGAGATAACCGCGGTGATGCCGTCGCCTTGCATGGTCACGCCGTACAGCGCGTCGGCGACCTCCATCGTCGGCTTCTGGTGCGTGATGATGATGATCTGCGACTGGGCACGCAGCTGTTCGAACAGGCCGATCAGGCGGCGCAGGTTGGTGTCGTCGAGCGCGGCCTCCACCTCGTCCATGATGTAGAACGGCGACGGACGGGCCCGGAAGATCGCCACCAGCATCGCCACCGCGGTCAGCGCCTTTTCGCCGCCGGACAGCAAGGACAGCCGGGTGATCTTCTTGCCGGGCGGACGCGCCTCGACCTCGATGCCGGTCGCCAGCATGTCGTCGGGATCGGTCAGCCGCAGCCGGCCCTCCCCGCCGGGAAACAGCGCGGCGAACACCTCCCGGAATTCCCGCTCCACGTCGGTGAATGCGTCGCTGAACACCTGCAGGATGCGGGCGTCGACGTCGGCGACGACGCCGAGCAGATCCTTGCGCGCGGCCTTGACGTCTTCGAGCTGGGTGGAAAGGAAGTTGTAGCGCTCTTCCAGCGCTGCGAACTCCTCCAAAGCCAACGGATTGACCCTGCCCAATTCGGCCAGCTCGCGCTCGGCCCGTTTGGCCCGGCGCTCCTGGGTGGCGCGGTCGTACGGCATCGGGGCGGGCGCGACCACCTGCTCGCCACGCTCGCGGGCCTGCTCGAATTCGGCCATTTCAAGCTCGGTCGGCGGTAGCGGGACCTCCGGACCGTACTCGGCGATCAGGTCGCTGGGGGCCATTCCGAACTGCTCGAGCACCATCTGCTCGAGCTGCTCGATTCGCAGCGCCGCCTGGGCGTTCGCCACCTCGTCGCGGTGCAGCGAATCGGTGAGCATGGCGACCCGGGCGCCCAGTTGGTGGACCTCGTCGCGCACCGCCGCCATCGCCGCCGACCGCTCCTGGCGTTCGGAGACCAGCGCGTCGCGGATCTGCGAAGCCGCGTCAACCACCCCGCCCAGCCGCGCGGCCAACAGCCGCCCGGCGTCGGCGACCGCCGCGGCCACCGCGGCGGCGCGCAGCCGCGCCGCGTGCGCTTGCTGCGCCCGCAGCCGCGCTTCGCGTTCAGCGGCGGCCGCCCGCCGCAACGAGTCCGCCCGCCCGCGGACCGCGTTCGCGCGCTCCTCGGCGGTCCGCACCGCCAGCCGGGCCTCCACTTCGACGCCGCGGGCGTTCTCCGCGGCGGCCGCGATCTGCTGACGACTGAAGGTCGCGTCCGGTTCCGCGGCGTGCATGAGCGGGGTCTCCCGGGCGTTGCGCAGCCGGGTTTCCAGTTCGGTGACCTCTTCGATGGTCTGCGTGCGCCCCGCTTCCAGCTCCTCGCGCTGGCACAGCAACCTGGTCCACTCCTCTTCGGCCGCACGGGCCTCCTGCCCGAGCCGGCCCAGCTGTTCGTACATAGCGGAGATCGCGGTGTCGGATTCGTTGAGCGCGGCCAGGGCCTGCTCGGCGGAATCCTGACGGGCGGCCTGCTCGGCGAGCGCGCCCGACAGCGCCGCACTCAGCTGAGCCACCTGCGCCTCGGCGGCGGCCAGCTCGCTGGCGGCCTTGTCGATCTCCGAAGTGAGCTCCAGGGTGGACAGCTTGCGGTCGGAACCTCCGCTCATCCAGCCGGCGCCCACCAGATCACCGTCGAGCGTGACCGCGCGCAACGCCGGACGGGCCGCCACCAGGTCGAGCGCTTCGCCGAGGTCGTTGACCACCGCGACACCGGCGAGCATGGCGCTCATCGCGCCGCGCAGGCGTGGGGGCGCCTCGACCAGGTCGCGTGCCCACAAGGCGCCCCCGGGCAGCGCGTCGGCCGTCGGCGGTTGGGCGGCGGGCCAGTCGCCCAAAACCAGGGCCGCCCGACCCCCGTCGGCTTCCTTGAGGGCGGCCACCGCGGAACGGGCCGCGCCGAAGCTCTCGGCGGCCAGCGCGTCGGCCGCCGAACCGAGCACCGCGGCCAGCGCCGCCTCGTAGCCGGGCCGAACCTTGACCAGCTTGGCGATCGGCCCGAAAAGCCCAGTGCCGCGGTGGTTCTGCGCGAGCCAGGCGGCGCCGTCTTTGCGCTCCAGCCCCACCGACAGCGCGTCGATGCGGGCCCGCAGCGACGCCACTTCCCGCTCGGCGCCCCGCTCGGCCGCCTGCAGTTCGGCGACCCGTTCGTCGGCCAGCCGCAACGCGGCCACGGTCCGCTCGTGGTGCTCGTCGAGGCCCACTTCCCCTTGATCCAATTCACCGACGCGCGCCTGCACGGTTTCGAATTCCGCCCGCGTCTGCTGTGCGCGAGTGGCGGCCTCTTCGATGCGCTCGGACAGGCGCGCGACGCTGTCGTCGATCGATTCCACGCGGGCCCGCATGGTCTCCACCTGACCGGTCAACCGCGCCAGACCCTCGCGCCGGTCGGCCTCGGCCCGCACCGCCGCCAGATGGGCTCGATCGGCCTCGGCGGCCGCGCGCTCGCGCTCGGTCAATTCGGCGCGCGCGGCGTCCAGCCGGCTGCGCGCCCCGGCCAGCTCCGCCAGCAGCTGCCGCTCGGCCGCCTCCACCTGCTGGGCCTCGGCTTCCATCGCCGCCGGGTCGGTATCGCCGGTCGCCGCCGGTTCCACGTCGAGATGCTGGGCGCGTTCGCTCGCGATGCGCACCGTGGCGGCAACGCGCTCGGCCAGGGCGGACAACCCAAACCAGGTGTGCTGGACGGATTCCGCCCGCTCCGAGAGCGCGGCCAGCGCGGTCTCGTGGGCGGTCAGCTCCTCGGATGCCGCCGCCAGGCGGGAGGCGGCCTCGTCGTGCTCGCGGCGCATGGCCGCCTCGGCCTCGAGGATGGCGTCGCGCTCAACCCGCCGGTTCACCAGGTCGTCGGCGGCCAGTCGCAACCGGGCGTCGCGCAAATCAGCCTGGATGGTCTGGGCGCGACGGGCCACTTCCGCTTGGCGACCCAAAGGCTTGAGCTGACGGCGCAGTTCGGTCGTCAGATCGGTGAGCCTGGCGAGGTTCGCCTGCATCGCGTCCAGTTTGCGGAGTGCCTTCTCCTTGCGCTTGCGATGCTTGAGCACGCCCGCGGCTTCCTCGATGAACGCACGACGGTCCTCGGGCCGGGACTGCAGGATTTCCTCCAGCTTGCCCTGCCCGACGATGACGTGCATCTCGCGGCCAATGCCGGAGTCGCTCAGCAACTCCTGGACGTCCATCAAACGGCAACTGGCGCCGTTGATTTCGTATTCACTGGCGCCGTCGCGGAACATCCTGCGGGTGATCGACACCTCGGAGTATTCGATCGGCAGCGCGTTGTCCGAGTTGTCGATGGTGACGGTGACCTCCGCGCGGCCCAGCGGGGCTCGCGACGATGTGCCGGCGAAGATGACGTCTTCCATCTTTCCGCCGCGCAGCGTCTTTGCTCCCTGCTCCCCCATCACCCACGCCATGGCATCGACAACGTTGGACTTGCCGGAGCCGTTGGGCCCGACGACGGCGGTGATGCCCGGCTCGAAACGCAGAGTCGTCGGCGCTGCGAAGGACTTGAAGCCCTTCAACGTCAGACTCTTGAGGTACACGGCGTGCCAGACTACCGCTCAAATTCCCGGGGTGTCGGCGGGCCGGAAATCTGCGGGTCGACGCACTGACCACAGCCGCCACATCCGTCACTGAAAGAGAGGCGGTCCTTCGTTCCAAAACGTGACAGCGCCGGTGCTAGCAGGCGGTGTGATCTAGCGCTCCTCGAACCCGGTGAAATGCTCCGTCCGCTGCGACCAATCGGCGACGACCTTTTCCACCCGGCCCGGCCTGGAAGACCACGAAGCGCCGCCTTCCAGGAGCTGCAGCAACTTCTCAAGCGCCTGGCGCGGCCCGTGGGCCACCACCAGCACCCGGCCGTCGGCCAGATTGGCCGCGTACCCGATCAGGCCGAGCTCCAGCGCCCGGCAGCGGGTCCACCAGCGGAAACCGACCCCCTGGACCCGCCCGTGCACCCAGGCGGTGAGCCGGACGTCAGGTTCCGGCATTGAATTCGACATTGGCGACCCCGAAGTTGACGGTGGTACCCGACTTGAGTGTGCGCCCGACGGTGCAGACCAGGTCGACGGCCCGGTTGACGACCACCAGCAGGCGTTCCTTCTCGTCGTCGGACAGTCCGGACAGGTCCAGCTCGAGGGTCTCCTCGAGCAGCGGATAGCGCTCCTGCTCACGGTCGGCGGGGCCGGAGACCTTCACCACGGCTTTGTAGTCGTCGCCGAGCCTGCGCACCAGCGGCTCGTCGGTGGACATGCCGCCGCACGCGGCCAGCGCGATCTTGAGCAGCTCGCCGGGGGTGAACACGCCTTCCACGTCCTCGGAGCCGACCAGCACGTGCGCGCCCCGGGAGCTGTATCCGGTGTAGCGACGCGACCCGGTGCGTTCGACCCACAGTTCCGTCATGGGTCCATTTCTACCTTCCGTTTATCATTCCTTTCGAACCCTCCACCGGGCGTCAGGAGCGTCGTGACGACGACGGTTATCTTCGTGCCGGGCACCCGTCCGGGCAGGCCGCTGACGACCGACCAGCAGCAAAAGATCATGACGTCGGTATTCGGCGGCGCGTTCGCCGGGCCGGAGTACGCATGCCGGCGGCTCAACTACCCGGCCAAGTTCCGGCCGCTGACGGGTCCGTCCTCACCCACCCTGGGGGCGTCGATCGCCCAGGGCGTGGCGATGCTCGACGCGGCCATCAAGGGCAGCAGCGGCGCCATGGTGGTGGTCGGATTCAGCCAGGGCTGCCTGGTGATCGAGCAAGAACTGCGCAACCTCGAGACGGACCCCGACGCTCCACCGCCCTCGGACATGAGCGTCGTTCTCGTCAGCGATCCCATCAGGCCGGGCGGCATGCTCAGCAGGTTCTTCGCGCCTGGCCGGACCATCCCTGTGCTCGAATACACGATGATCGAGCCGGCCGACACGCAGTACGACGTGACCGTGATTCAGCGCGAATACGACGGCGCCGCCGACTGGCCCGAAAACCGTCACGCCGTCATTGCCACGATGAACGCTATCGCCGGGTTCGTGACGATGCACTGCGGGTTGCCACCATCGGCAAAGCGGCCGCACGCTCACCTGCCCAACAGTTCGACGCCGGTGCTGGACGTGACCGCCTGCCCACGCGGCGGGACCGTCAGCACGTACCTTTACCCGACGTGGCCGCTGCCGCTCACCCGGTTTCTGCCGACGCGCGTGCGCGACTTCGCCTCGGGCATCGTCCGGCCCCGCACCGAAGCCGGATACAACCGGGCCGCCCGCGAGTACAGGTGGTGCGGGTGACGCCGGCATCGTCGGCCCGAATACCCCGATAAATGCTTCATAGTGGGCAACGTCACGTATTTTGTTGACCACGACACCTTGGGATAGACCACGACACCTTGGGATATTGGGGAGGTATGTCCAATGTCGTTTGTGATTGCGGCCCCGGACATGGTGATGTCGGCGGCCACCGATTTGGCGAACATCGGGTCGACGATCAACGCGGCCCACGCGGCCGCTGCGGCCCCGACGACGGGTGTGCTGGCGGCCGGCGCCGATGAGGTGTCGGCGGCCATTGCGGCGCTGTTCTCCGGGCACGGTCAGGCATTTCATGCGCTGAACTCCCGGGCCGCGGCTTTTCATGCCCAGTTCGTACAGAACATGACCTCGGGCGGCGCCGCATACGCCGGTGCCGACGCCGCCGCCCAGCAGAGTCTGTTCGATATTGTGAACGCGCCCACCCAGGCGCTGCTGGGTCGCCCGCTGATCGGCAACGGCGCCAACGGGGGCACGGTGAACGGGGTGGGGCAGCCCGGCGGAGACGGCGGGATATTGATGGGGAATGGCGGGCGCGGCGGGAACAGTACCGCACCCGGAGCGGCCGGCGGTAAGGGCGGGGCCGCGGGGTTATTGGGCAAGGGCGGCGCCGGCGGCGCTGGTGGTGACAGCCCCGCCGGCACCGGTGGCAATGGCGGGGCCGGCGGGGCTGCCGGGCTGTTCGGCGCCGGCGGCCCCGGCGGCATCGGCGGATACGGCGGCATCCAAGGGGGTCACGGCGGGGCCGGCGGGGCCGGTGGGCTGTTCGGCTTCAAGGGACCCCTTCAGGTCACCGGCGGCGCCGGTGGCGCCGGCGGCGGCTCCGGCGGGATCGGTGGGACCGGGGGCTCCGGTGGGGGCGGAGGGCTCTTGGGCAGCAGCGGTGTCGGCGGCGCCGGCGGGGCCGGCGCGACCGGTGGGGCCGGGGGGACCGGCGGGACCACCCTGCTGTGGGGTAATGGCGGGGCCGGCGGCATCGGCGGCGCAGGCACAGTCGGCGATGGCGGTGCCGGCGGCCACGGCGGCACCAGCGGCATGTTCGAAGGCTCCGGCGGGGCCGGCGGCGCGGGCGGCGCCGGGAACATCAATGGCGGTAACGGCGGCGGCGGCGGCGCGGTCCGCGGGATCTCCGGCGACGGCGGCGCCGGCGGCGCCGGCGCCATTGGCCTTGGGGGCCACGGTGGGGCCGGCGGTGATGGCGGCAACTCCAATCCCGTCGACGGCGACGGCGGCGCCGGCGGCCGCGGCGGGTTCGGCGTGATCAACGGCGGGAACGGCGGGTCGGGCGCCAGGCCCGGGCTGTTCGGCCACGGCGGGGCCGGCGGCGCCGGCGGGGGGAGCCTAGCGACCGGCGGCAACGGCGGCAACGGCGGCAACGCCATGGTGATCGGCGACGGCGGAGACGGCGGTGACGCCGGGAGTGGCCCGGCCCCGGGCAAGCCCGGCACCAGCGGCACCGCCGGGACACTCTTCGGCGAGCCGGGCCAGCCCGGGACGTAGTCGGTCTTCGGCGCCCGATGAATCGTGGGCCGAGCTCCACATCGCGTGTGCCTCCTGGGCGGCGGCGCTCGGCGTGTCGTCACCCTAGGCGCACACTCAACGCCCTGGCCGCACACTCACCGACGCGGCCGCGGCTGGCACCGGGGGCAGTAGAACGACGAGCGGTTCATGAACCTCTCGCGGCGCATCACAGCGCCGCATCGCCGGCAGCTCTCGCCTTCGCGGCCGTAGGCGTCCAGGGATCGGTCGAAGTACCCCGACTCGCCATTGACGTTGACATACAGCGAGTCGAAAGAGGTCCCGCCTTGCGCCAGCGCGTCGCGCATCACGTCTGCGGCGGCGTCCAGGACGGCGGCCAGCTGCCGGCGGCTCAGCGTCGCGGCGATCCGGGCGCCGTGCACCTTGGCCCGCCACAGCGCCTCGTCGGCGTAGATATTGCCGATCCCCGACACCACCCGCTGATCGAGAAGCTGCCGCTTGAGCTCGGAATGCTTGCGCCGCAACACTTTCACCACCCCGTCGGCATCGTATCGGGGGTCCAGCGGGTCACGCGCCAGGTGGGCGATGGGCGCCGGGACCACGCTGCCGTCCACTTCCATCAGGTCGGCGAGCATCCACCCTCCGAACGTGCGCTGGTCGGCGAAGCTCAGCACGGTTCCGTCGTCGAGCAGCGCGGAGATCCGAACGTGGTCGGCGCGCGGCACGGCGCCCAGCAGCATCTGGCCGCTCATGCCGAGGTGAATGACGAGCGCCGTGTCCGAGTCGAGCAGCAGCCACAAGTACTTGCCCCGCCGGTCGGTTCCGGCGATCCGCGCGCCGAGCAGCCGGGCGGTGAGGTCGGCGGGACCGGCCTCGTGGCGGCGCACCGCGCGCGGATGATGCACCCGAACCGCGGTGATCGTCTTGCCCTCCACGCGGGCCTGCAAGCCGCGGCGCACCACCTCGACTTCGGGCAGTTCGGGCATTTAGACGGACGTTTTCCCCGCGGTGTCCAGCACTTCCAGCGCCTTCCAGGCTGCCGCTGCGGCCTTTTGCTCGGCCTCCTTCTTGGAGCGGCCCATACCCGAACCGTATTCGGTGTCCATCACGACGACCACGGCGGTGAATTCCTTGTCGTGGTCAGGTCCGGTGGAGGTCACCACGTAGGACGGCGCGCCCATGGAACGCGCCGCGGTCAGCTCCTGCAGGCTGGTCTTCCAGTCCAACCCGGCTCCGAGCGTCGGCGCGGCGTCCAGCAGCGCACCGAACAATCGCAGGATCACCTCGCGCGCGGTCTCGATACCGTGCTGCAGGTAGATGGCTCCGAGTAGCGATTCCATGCCATCGGCCAGGATGCTCGACTTGTCGGCGCCGCCGGTGTTCGCCTCGCCGCGGCCGAGGAACAGGTGAACGCCGAGGCCCTCGTCGGACAGGTTCCGCGCAACGTCGGCCAGCGCCTGGGTGTTGACCACGCTCGCTCGCAGCTTCGCCAGATCCCCTTCCGAGCGGTCGGGATGGCGATGGTAAAGCTCGTCGGTGACGGTCAGGCCCAGCACGGCATCGCCCAGAAATTCCAGGCGTTCGTTCGTGGGCAGCCCGCCGTGCTCGTAGGCATAGCTGCGGTGCGTCAAGGCCAGCGTGAGCAACTCATCGGGCAGATCGACGCCGAGCGCATCGAGCAGCGTCTGTCGTGAGGTCACCGCTCGCCCCGCGCGGTATCCGGCTCGGGCGGTTGCTCGGGTGATTTCGGAGGGAGTATCTGGGCCAGCTTGGCCCACCGCGGGTCGATGCGATCGTGGTGATGGCCGGGCTCGGCCGCGAGCGAAACACCGCATTCGGGGCACAGCCCCGGGCAGTCGGGGCTGCACACCGGTGAAAAGGGGAGCTCCAGCCCGACGGCGTCGATGACAGATTGCTCCAGGTTGATCGTGTCGTCGACGATGTGGCCGACCTCGTCTTCCTCGGTGGTCACCTCGGTCGTGCTGTCCGGGTACGCGAACAGTTCGGTCAACTCGACCTCCACCCGCCCCCCGATCTGGGTCAGGCAACGCGCGCATTCTCCGACGGTGGGGGCGGTGACCGTGCCGGTGACCAGGACGCCTTCGGACACCGACTGGATTTGCAAGTCCAGTTCCAGCGGGGCGCCCTCGTCGATGGCGATCATCTGCAGCCCGATACGCAACGGGCTGGGCACGGTGTTCCGCAGGGTGACCATGGCCCCCGGACGCCGGCCGAGTCGGGTGATGTCGACCGTCATCGGACCTGCCGCCCGTGCCGGTCGTGCCGCCGCACCGCGGATGCAGGATGTGCTGTGCTGCCGCGTCATAGGAGAAATCCTACGGCGCCGGCCGGCTGATGCCAGGGGCGCAGGCGGCGGATGGACGCGCTGTGCGGTGCTAACGGGTGGCGTAGTCGTGGGTTCCGGCCGCCGTCCTGAGCTGGTGGCGACCGCGTGCCACGGACCGCAGCGTGCCGTTGAGGAACTCCTCGAACTCGGCGAGCTTGTTGTCGACATAGATATCGCACTCGCCGCGCAGCCGGTCGGCCTCGGCGTGCGCCGTGTCGATGAGACGAGTCGCTTCGGCGTTGGCGGACTGCACCACCTCGTTCTGGGACACCAGACGCTGCTGTTCCTTGATGCCCTCTTGGACGGCCTTCTCGTAGGAGATGTTGCCGTTCTCGATCAGCCGGTCGCACTCGGATTGCGCGCGGCTGACGCTTGCTTCGTACTCGCGTTTCGCCGCGGTGGCGATGCGAATCGACTCCTCGCGAGCCTCGCCGACCATCCGCTCGCTGTGCTGGCGCGCCTCGCTCACCATCCGATCGGCCTGCGCTTTTGCGTCGGAAAGCAGCCGGTCGGCCTCCGCGCGGGCGTGGTTGAGCATCGACTCGGACTCGGTCGTCGCCGAGCAGACCATGGATTCGGCATGTGCCTTGGCGTCCTGCAGCATCGAATCACGCGCGTCGAGCACGTCCTGGGCGTCGTCCAGCTCGCCCGGGATCGCATCTTTGATGTCGTCTATCAGCTCCAGCACGTCACCGCGGGGCACCACACAGCCGGACGTCATCGGCACGCCGCGGGCTTCTTCGACAATGGCGCCCAATTCGTCCAGCGCTTCAAAGACTCGGTACACGGCCATGCCCTCCTGGCGTCGTTGTTGTTACCAGTGTGCCTGCTGTTACCGCTGTGACGGTGGTGGCCCGACCGGTGTGTCGGGCCTGAAACTTTAGCCTTTCCGCAGGCCCGTAGGCGACTTGCACCCTCACCGCCGGCTACAGCGTATCGCCGCAGCCAGCCTCTTGACACTTGAGGTATCGATGCAGGTGTTCTGTGAGCCACGCTATGCTGGCTCCGTGAATGCGCGCTCGAACAATAACAAAAACGACGGGCAGTCAGCTGCGCCCACACTGTATATCTTCCCGCATGCAGGCGGAACCGCGACATTTTACGTCCCATTTTCCCGGGAGTTTTCCACTGACGTAAAGCGGATCGCTGTTCAGTATCCCGGACAGAGAGATGGGTATGGCCTCCCGCCGCTCGTAAGTATTCCCGCCCTCGCCGACGAGATTTTTGCGATGATGAAGCCGTCGACTCGGACCTGCGATCCGGTCGCCTTCTTTGGTCACAGCATGGGCGGACCGTTGGCTTTCGAAGTAGCGTTGAGATTCCAATCGGCAGGACACCACCTCGTCGCCCTCTTTCTGTCGGCCTGTTCAGCCCCAGGTCATATCAGATACCGACAACTCCAGAACTTTTCAGATAACGACATGTTGGACTTGGTCTCCCGAATGACGGGCACGAATCCGGATTTCTTGGCGGACGAAGAATTTCGCGTTGGGCTGCTACCCACATTAAGAGCCGCCCGCGCCATTGCCGGTTATAACTGCCCGCCAGAGACCACGGTGTCGTGCCCAATCTACGCCTTCATCGGAGATAAGGATTGGATTGCGACCCAAGAAGACATGGCGCCGTGGCGCGATCGAACGACGGGAGAGTTCGCGATCCGCGTATTTCCTGGCGATCATTTCTACCTCAACAACAATTTGCCAGAGCTTGTAAGAGACATAGAAGACAAAACGCTCGAGCTGTGCGCCCGACCTTAGTACGCGCCAGATCCTGCCGACCGAAAGATCGGTGCTTGCCGCACAGCCCATTGCCTAGCGACCCAAGGGTCGCTAGCCCATTGCCCCAAGCTCGCCGCACGTCGACTCGAGGCCGGCCGGATGGACCTGGGCACTCGCGGGGACCGAGCAGCGGACTGGTCTGCTAGCCCGGACCATCAACACCAGCCCGCTGCGGTCGCCGGGCGTGTCATCTCGTCACAACGGGACGCTGGTCCAAAACGGGCGGGACCCGCCTACCAGAACAAGGACTCGAGCCTCACTCGTCGAACACCGGTCACTTAAGCATTAGAAGTCACACCAACCACAGCAGACAGCACGGTACGGACGATCAACCCCGCCCGAGTACTGGCAATGACTTCGGCGAACTCTCTGAGAAACGTGTGGATTTCCGAATATTGCCCGCGCCCGTCCCAAGAGATGCTTACTCTACATGCGACAAAGTCGTGGTACGGGAAGCGGGGGCGATCAGACGCCACGCAGACGTGCGGACGGATTCAAGAGGCTGGACGTGGCCGTATGACGGCGAGCATTAGCGAAGAAGCCGACCTTCGCCACTGGATAGTCGACTACTTGGTGACGAATATCGGCCGTACACCGGACGAAGTCGACCCCGATCTGTCACTCGCCGACCTCGGCGTGAGCTCCCGTGACGCGGTCGTGCTGTCCGGGGAATTGACGGAGTTGTTGGGAAAGATCGTATCCCCGATCGACTTCTGGGAGCACCCGACGATTAATGCCCTGGCCGCGTACCTCACCGCGCCCGAGCCCGACCCCGAATCGGAAACGGCGCTCAAGCGCACGGCTCGAAGTTCGCTCGAGGAGCCGATCGCCGTCATCGGAATGGGGTGCCGCTTCCCAGCGCGGATATCCGGACCGGAAGCGTTGTGGCAGTTCCTCTGTGACCGCCGTTGCTCGATCGGGCAGGTACCCGACGAACGGTGGGAGCTCTTCAACGACGGCTCGCCCGAAGTAAAAGCGCTGCTCGCCCGCACCACGCGTTGGGGCTCATTCCTGGACGACATCGACGCCTTTGACGCGGAGTTCTTCGAGATCTCCCCCAGCGAAGCCGAGAAGATGGACCCGCAGCAACGCCTGCTGCTGGAAGTGGCCTGGGAAGCGTTGGAGCACGCGGGAATTCCCCCGACCTCGCTGCGCCGTTCGCAGACGGGAGTATTTGCCGGGTCATGCCTGAGCGAATACGGAGCCATTGCTTCCACTGATCTCCCGCAGGTCGACGCTTGGAGCAACACCGGTGGTGCGATGAGCATCATCGCCAACCGCCTGTCGTATTTCCTCGACCTGCGCGGCCCCTCCATAGCGGTTGACACCGCATGCTCGTCGTCGCTGGTGGCGATCCACCTGGCCTGCCAGAGCATTCGGACCCAGGACTCCCACCTGGCAATCGCTGCCGGCGTGAATTTGTTGTTGTCCCCGGCTGTGTTTCGCGGTTTCGACCAAGTGGGCGCGTTGTCGCCGACGGGTAAGTGCCGCGCGTTCGATGCGGCCGCCGACGGGTTTGTGCGCGGTGAGGGCGCCGGGGTGGTGGTGCTCAAACGCTTGACCGACGCCCAGCGCGACGGCGATCGGGTGCTGGCCGTCGTCTGCGGCTCAGCGGTCAACCAGGACGGCCGCTCCAACGGGCTGATGGCCCCCAACCCCGCGGCCCAAATGGCGGTGCTGCGCGCCGCATACACCAACGCCGGGATGCAACCGAGCGAGGTCGACTACGTCGAAACTCACGGGACCGGAACCCTGTTGGGCGACCCGATCGAAGCGCGCGCGCTGGGCACGGTGCTGGGTCGCGGGCGTGCCGAGGATTCTCCCCTGCTCATCGGCGCCATCAAGACCAACCTCGGTCATACCGAGGCAGCGGCTGGGATCGCCGGCTTCATCAAGACCGTGCTGGCGGTGCAGCGTGGCGAGATTCCGCCGAATCAGCGCTTCGAAAGCCCGAACCCGCACATTCCCTTTGCCGACTTGCGGATGAAAGTCGTTGATACCCAGACTGAATGGCCAGAAACGAGGCATCCGCGGCGGGCCGGTGTGTCGTCATTCGGATTCGGCGGGACGAATGTGCACGTCGTGATCGAGCAGGGCCAGGAAGTGTATCCGACACCTGAGCGGTGCGTGGATCCGCCCACGTCGACACTCGTGGTGGCGGGTAAGACGCCGCAGCGGGTGGCCGCGACAGCGGGGGTGCTGGCCGATTGGATGGAGGGGCCCGGCGCCGGGGTGGCTCTGGCCGATATAGCCCACACGGTGAATCATCACCGGGCGCGGCAAGCCAGGTTCGGCACCGTCGTCGCCCGTGATCGCGCCCAAGCGGTGGCCGGATTGCGCGCTCTGGCCGCCGGCCAGCACGCGCCCGGTGTGGTGGGCCCCCGGGACGGCTCGCCTGGGCCGGGGACCGTGTTCGTCTACTCCGGGCGCGGTTCCCAGTGGGCCGGCATGGGCCGCCAATTGCTGAGCGACGAACCGGCTTTCGCGGCTGCGGTCGCCGAATTGGAACCCGTGTTTGCCGAGCAGGCCGGCTTCTCGCTGCACGATGTGCTCGCCAATGCCAAGGAACTGGTCGGCATCGAGCAGATCCAGCTGGGCTTGATCGGCATGCAGCTGACGCTGACCGAGTTATGGCGTTCCTACGGGGTGCAACCCGACCTGGTCATCGGCCACTCGATGGGTGAGGTGGCCGCCGCCGTCGTCGCTGGGGCGCTCACCCCCGCCGAGGGGCTCCGGGTAACCGCCGCCCGGTCTCGGCTGATGGCACCGTTGTCCGGACAGGGCGGCATGGCCCTGCTCGAGCTCGACGCGACCGCGACCGCAGCGTTGATCGCCGACTACCCGCAGGTCACGTTGGGGATTTACAACTCGCCGCGCCAGACCGTGATCGCCGGACCCACCGAGCAGATCGACGAGTTGATCACCCGCGTCCGCGCAACGGACCGTTTCGCCAGCCGGGTCAATATCGAAGTGGCCCCGCACAATCCGGCCATGGACGCGCTGCAGGCCCACATGCGTACGGAGCTGGCCGATCTGGCCCCACGCACCCCGACCATCCCGATCATCTCCACCACCTACGAAGACCTCAGAACCAATCCGGTCTTCGACGCCGAACACTGGGCCACGAACATGCGCAACCCGGTGCATTTTCAGCAGGCCATCACCCAGGCTGGTAGCGGCGCCGACGGCGCCTACCACACCTTCATCGAGATAAGCGCACACCCGCTGTTAACCCAGGCCATCACCGACACCCTGCACAGCGCCCAGCGCGGAACCCGATACACAAGCATCGGGACCCTGCAACGCGACGCCGACGACACCATCACCTTCCACACCAACTTCAACAACGCCCACACCACCCACCCACCATATACCCCCCATCCCCCCGAACCGCACCCCCACATCCCCACCACCCCGTGGCACCACACCCACCACTGGATCGACACCCAGGTGTTCGCGCGGCAAGTGGCGGGAGCCCGACGCAGCGACCGTAATTCGGCTGACGCGCCCGTGCAGTCCGAGTACTTAGACGGCGCGCTTGACCCCTGGTGCTACCAGGTAGCATGGCCGGTGAGGCCCTTGCCAAATGCTGAGCCGACTGCAGAGACCGCAAGCAGCGGCCGGTGGCTGGTGGTGGGCCACGCCGACGTGGGCGCCGACCTGGCCGCCGAACTGGGCCGGGTCCTGGGTCCGCAATCCAGCGTCGACGTCTTGGAGTCCGCGGCGCTGGCCAAAGACGCCGATCCGGCCGCGTTACACAACGCGCTCAGCGATGTCGACCACGTGCTCTACGCGCCACCCACAGGCAAGTCCCTCGATGTCGGGGCGGCCTATCAGCTGTTCCACCAGGTCCGCAGGCTTGTCGCAGCGATGGCCGGAGCCAGCGTGCCAGCGAAGTTATTCCTGTTGACCCGCAACGCCCAGCCCGTCACCGAAGGCGATCGCGCCAACCCCGCCCACGGCGTGCTGTGGGGCCTGGGGCGCACGCTGGCCTTGGAACATCCCGAAATCTGGGGCGGAGTTATCGATCTGGACGACTCGGTGCCCGCCGAGCTGGCGGCGCCGCAGGTGCTGAGCGAAGCCACCAGCACCGACGGAGAAGACCAGGTCGTCTACCGGTGGGGTGCGCGTCGCGTGCCCCGGCTGCAGAGGCGAGCTGTGCCCGCCGAGCCAGTGACGCTGAGTTCCGACACCAGCCAGCTTGTCATCGGCGCTACCGGCAACATCGGGCCGCACCTGATTCGTCAGCTCGCACAGATGGGCGCCAAGACCATCGTCGCGGTGTCGCGTAATCCCCGCTCGCGGCTTACAGAGCTGGCCGAAAGCCTTGCCGCAGAGGGGACGAACCTCGTCACGGTCGCTGCCGATGCCACCGACGAAGCCGCGATGAGCGCGCTCTTCGACCGGTTCGGCACCGAGTTTTCGCCGCTGGAGGGAATCTATCTGGCGGCCTTCGCCGGCCAGCCTGTCTTGCTCAGCGAGATGACCGACGACGACGTGCACGCCATGTTCGCACCCAAGCTCGACGCAGCGGCGTTGTTGCACCGGTTGTCGCTGAAAACACCAGTGCGCCACTTCGTCTTGTTCTCCTCCATCTCCGGTCTGACCGGTTCACGCTGGCTCGCTCACTACACCGCCACCAGCGGCTACCTCGACGCGCTGGCGTACGCGCGCCGCGCTCTGGGGCTGTCGGCCACCACAGTCAACTGGGGATTGTGGAAATCGCTGATCGATACGCAACAAGGCACCAGCCAGGTCAGCGTGGAATCCGGGCTGGTGCCCATGGACGACGAGGTCGCCATCGGCGCACTGCCACTGGTGATGAGCCCCGCCGCCGGAGTGCACTCCGTTGTCGTGGCCGCAGATTGGCAACTGCTGGCGGACGCCTACCGGACCCGTGGATCACTTCGCATCCTCGACGACCTGTTGCAGGGATCTTCCGATGCGTCCCTGATCCCGGCTCGGGATTGGTCGCATCTGTCGCCGGCGGAGGTTCGCGACGAGTTCGAGTCCGGACTACGGAGCATCGTCGCCCGTGAACTCCGGATTCCGGAGTCGGAGCTCGAGACCGACCGACCGCTCGCCGAACTGGGGCTCAATTCTCTGATGGCAATGGCGATTCGGCGCGAAGCTGAGATGTTCGTGGGTATCGAGTTGTCGGCCATCATGCTGTTCAACCACCCAACCGTCGCATCACTTGCGGATCACCTTGCCAAAATTGTGGCGCCGCAGGCGGATTCAGAGATAGACGAGATCGCCGAGTTGTCCGCTTCAGCGGGAAGCACATTGGACACTTTGTTCGATCGCATCGAATCGTCGTCCATCGCCGCCGATGGGCCCGCGTAATGCGAACCGTTTTCAGCCGGATTTCGGGCATGACGACGCAGCAACGCGCCGCCCTGTCCGAAGAGTTCTCCCGAGCATCGCGCACCACGATGGCAGAACCCGTGGCGGTGGTGGGTATTGGCTGCCGCTTTCCGGGCGATGTGAACGGGCCGGAGAGCTTCTGGGAGTTATTGGTTCAGGGTCGAAATGCGATCTCCGGGATTCCGGCGGACCGGTGGGACGCGGAGGCTTTCTACAGCCCCGACCCGTTGACACCTGGGCACATGACGACGAAGTGGGGCGGTTTCGTGCCCGACATCGCGGGATTCGACGCCGAGTTTTTCGGCATCACCCCGCGCGAAGCCGCGTCGATGGACCCGCAGCAGCGGATGCTGCTCGAGGTTGCCTGGGAGGCCCTCGAACATGCCGGCATCCCAACGGATTCCCTCGGCGGCACTCGAACCGGCGTCATGATCGGCGTCTACTTCAACGAGTACCAGTCCATGTTGGCCAGCAGCCCGGAGAATGTGGACGCCTACACCGGAACCGGTAACTCCCACAGCATCACCGCGGGGCGGATCTCCTATCTGTTGGGGCTGCGTGGTCCGGCGGTGGCAGTCGACACGGCGTGTTCTTCGTCTTTGTCGGCGATACACCTGGCCTGTCAGAGCCTGCGGGTACGGGAAAGCGATTTAGCACTGGCAGGTGGGGTTAGCGTCACTCTGCGACCCGAGACCCAAATCGCCATTTCGGCATGGGGGCTGCTCTCTCCACAGGGCCGGTGCGCGACCTTCGACGCGGCGGCCGATGGGTTTGTGCGCGGTGAGGGTGCCGGAGTGGTGGTGCTCAAGCGGTTGACCGATGCGGTACGTGACGGGGATCAGGTGCTGGCGGTGGTGCGCGGTTCGGCGGTTAACCAGGATGGGCGCTCCAACGGCATCACTGCGCCGAATACGGCAGCCCAGTGCGATGTGATCGCCGACGCGTTGCGGTCCGCTGATGTGGCGCCGGAAAGCGTGCAGTATGTGGAGTCCCACGGCACCGGAACGCAGCTGGGGGACCCGATCGAGTTCGAGGCGCTGGCAGCCACCTACGGCCGCGGCGAGGACTCGTGCGCGCTGGGAGCCGTCAAAACCAACATCGGTCATCTCGAGGCCGCATCGGGCGTGGCCGGGTTCATCAAGGCGGTGCTGGCGGTGCAACGCGGCCAAATTCCACCGAACCTGCACTTCTCCCAATGGAACCCGGCCATCGATGCGTCGTCGACGCGGCTTTTCGTTCCCGTCGACAACATTGTCTGGCCGTCGGATTCGGGTCCACGCCGGGCGGCGGTTTCCTCCTTCGGCCTGGGTGGGACGAATGCGCACGCAATCGTCGAGCAGGGTCCGGAACTGGTGCCAGTCACCCGGTCGGCCGCGGACACTGACGTGTCGACGCTCGTGGTGTCGGGTAAGACGCCGCAGCGGGTGGCCGCGACGGCGGGAGTGCTGGCCGATTGGATGGAGGGGCCCGGCGCGGAGGTGGCCCTGGCCGATGTCGCCCACACGGTGAATCATCACCGGTCCCGGCAAGCCAAGTTCGGCACCGTGGTCGCCCGTGACCACGCCCAGGCGGTCGCCGGATTGCGGGCACTGGCCGCCGGCCAGCAGGCACCCGGTGTGGTGGGCCCGCAGGACGGCTCGCCCGGGCCGGGCACCGTGTTCGTCTACTCCGGACGCGGTTCCCAGTGGGCCGGCATGGGCCGCCAATTGCTGGCCGACGAACCGGCTTTCGCCGCTGCTGTGGCCGACCTGGAGCCGGTGTTTGTCGAGCAGGCCGGCTTCTCGCTACACGACGTGCTCGCCAACGGAAAAGAACTAATCGGCATCGAACAGATCCAGCTGGGCCTGATCGGCATGCAGTTGGCGCTGACAGATTTGTGGCGCTCCTACGGTGTGGAGCCCGATGTCGTGATCGGCCACTCGTTGGGCGAGGTGGCGGCCGCCGTGGTCGCCGGAGCGCTCACCCCCGCCGAGGGACTGCGGGTGACTGCAACCCGCTCACGGCTGATGGCGCCGCTGTCGGGGCAGGGCGGCATGGCCATGCTCGGACTCGATGCGGCGACCACGGAGTCGTTGATCGCCGACTACCCGCAGGTGACGTTGGGGATTTACAACTCCCCGCGCCAGACCGTGATCGCGGGGCCGACCGAACAGATCGATGAGTTGATCAACCGGGCGCGTGGCCTAAATCGTGTCGCCAGCAGGGTCAATATCGAAGTGGCGCCACACAATCCGGCGATGGATGCGCTGCAGCCCGCGATGCGTTCGGAACTCGCCGATCTCACCCCGCGGACGCCCACCATTCCGGTCTTCTCCACCACCTACGATGACATCGATACCCTCGCCACATTCGACGGCGAACACTGGGCCACCAACATGCGTAAACCGGTGCGCTTCCAGCAGGCCATCACCGCCGCCGCCGGGTCCCACTACCACACCTTCATCGAAATCAGCGCGCACCCACTGCTGACCCAGGCCATCAATGACACCCTGGCCAGCGCCCAGCCCGGAACCGAGTACACCACCGCCGGCAGCCTGCAACGCGACACCGACGACACCATGACCTTCCACACCAACCTCAACACCGCCCACACCCGCCACCCGCCCCAAACCCCGCACCTCCCGGAACCACACCCCCAAATCCCCACCACACCCTGGCACCACACCCACCACTGGCTCGACACTGCGGCCACAAGTTCACCCTTGCTGGCGCGGTCAAAATCTCAGGACCGCAATGGGGTTTCGCTGAGCACCGAAGGCGGCGGCGACCCGCTCGATGACTGGTCATACCAGGTGACGTGGCCGGTTAGCCAGCTGCCGAATGCCAAGGGATCAAGCGGCCGCTGGCTGGTGGTGGGCGATGCGGACCTGGCCGCCGAATTGGCCCGTGTCGTGGGCCCGCAGTTTTCGGTGCTGGCCGGAGACGCCGATGCGGCCAACCTAGTCGAGACGCTCAGCCGTGTCGATCACGTGCTGTACGCACCGCCGACGCCAGGCGACCCGCTCGATGTTGGGGTGGCCTACCAGCTGTTCCACCAGGTGCGTCGGATGGCCGCCGCAATGGCCGCAGCCGGCTCGCCGGCGAGGCTGTTCCTTGTGACCCGCAATGCCCAACCCGTCACCGAAGGCGATCACGCGAACCCCAGCCATGGGGTGCTGTGGGGGCTCGGGCGCACGCTGGCCCTGGAGCATCCCGAAATCTGGGGCGGGGTCATCGATTTCGATGGCTCGGTGCCCGCCCAGGTAGTGGCCCGGCAGGTGCTCGACGAAGCCAGCTCCGCCGATGGCGAAGACCAGGTCGTCTACCGGTCGGGCGTGCGCCACGTGCCCCGACTGCAACGGCGAACTGT
Source organism: uncultured Actinomycetota bacterium (assembly GCA_963788075.1). Classification (GTDB taxonomy): domain Bacteria; phylum Actinomycetota; class Actinomycetes; order Mycobacteriales; family Mycobacteriaceae; genus Mycobacterium. The sequence goes on from CAWBFI010000003.1 coordinate 149,172, forward strand.
GCCAACGGCGTCGCCCGTCACGCTGGATGCCGACGCCAGTCAGCTGGTCATCGGGGCCGCCGGCAACATCGGGCCACACCTCATCCGCCAACTCGCCCAGATGGGCGCCAAGACCATCGTTGCGGTATCGCGCAATCCCGGCCAGCGGCTCCAGGAGCTGGCCGAAAGCCTTGCCGCAGCGGGGACGAGCCTCGTCACGGTGGCTGCCGATGCCGCCGACGAAGCCGCGATGAGCGCGCTGTTCGACCGGTTCGGCAGCGACTTACCACCGCTGCAGGGCATCTACTTGGCGGCCTTTGCCGGCCGGCCGGTATTGCTCAGCGAAATGACTAACGACGACGTGCGCGCGATGTTCGCACCAAAACTCGACGCCGCCGCGCTGTTGCACCGGTTGTCGGTGAAAACGCCGGTGCGCTACTTCGTCTTGTTCTCCTCCATCTCCGGCCTGACCGGTTCACGCTGGCTGGCCCACTACACTGCCACCAGCGGCTACCTGGACGCGCTGGCCTACGCGCGCCGCGTGATGGGGCTGTCGGCCACCACGGTCAACTGGGGATTGTGGAAATCCCTGGCCGACGCCGAACACGAGGCCAGCCAGGTCAGTGTGGGATCCGGGCTACTGCCCATGGACGACCAGGTCGCCATCGGCGCGCTGCCACTGGTGATGAGCGCCGCTGCCGGAGTGCATTCCGTTGTGGTGGCCGCAGATTGGCCGCTGCTAGCGGCCGCATACCGGACCCGCGGATCGCTTCACATCGTCGACGACCTCCTGCCGGTGCCGGGCGAGACGACGATGCCGGAAAGCGAGTTTCGCATCGCCCTGCGCAAGTGCCAGCCGGAGCGCCGGCACAACATGTTGCTCGACCAGGTCGCCATGCTGGCCGCTAAGATGATGGGACTGCCGCCCACCGAGTCGCTCGATCCCTCGGCTGGCTTCTTCCAACTCGGGATGGACTCGCTGATGAGCGTGACGCTGCAGCGGGCGTTGTCAGACAGCCTCGGTGAGTTCCTGCCGGCGTCTGTGGTTTTCGACTACCCGACCGTGTACAGCCTCACCGACTATCTGGCCACCGTCCTGCCCGAGCTCACCGAAGCGGACAATGAACCGGTCCCCGACACGTACGACGAACTCACCGAGGATGAGTTGTTGCAACAACTTTCGGAGAGGCTGAGCTGAGCGCGATGACTGCCCCGACACCAGATCGCCGGGCGATCATCACCGAAGCGTTGCACAAGATCGACGATCTCAGCGCACGGTTGGAGATCGCCGAAAAAGCAGGCACCGAACCGATCGCGGTTATTGGGATGGGCTGCCGGTTGCCCGGCGGGGTGAACAGCCCGGAAGAGTACTGGGACTTGTTGCGAGACGGGCGAAGCGGCATCGTCCGGGTCCCCCCCGAACGATGGGACGCCGACGCCCTATTCACCGAGGACCACACCGTTCCGGGAACGATCTGCAATCGGGAAGGCGGCTTCCTCACCAGTTGGGAGCCGGACGAGTTCGATGCGGAGTTTTTCTCCATCACTCCACGCGAGGCAGCGGCGATGGACCCGCAACACAGGTTGTTCCTCGAAGTTGCCTGGGAGGCACTGGAAGACGCAGGCATCCCCCCGAACACCATTCGCGGCACCCAAACCTCGGTCTTCGTCGGCGTGACCGCCTATGACTACATGCTCACGATGTCCGGCGTAGTGCGACCCGAAGATCTCGACGCCTACGTACTCACCGGAAACGCCGCGAACTTCGCCGCCGGGCGGATGGCGTATCTGCTCGGCGCACGGGGTCCGGCGGTGGTTCTTGACACGGCGTGCTCGTCGTCGCTGGTGGCGATCCACCTGGCCTGTCAGAGCCTGCGCTGGCGCGAAAGCGACACGGCGCTGGTCGGTGGAACCAACCTGTTGCTCAGCCCGGGAACCAGCATCGCGTGCTCGCGCTGGGGCATGTTGTCCCCGGAGGGCCAGTGCAAGACCTTCGACGCGTCCGCCGACGGGTACGTGCGCAGCGAAGGTTGCGGCGTGGTGGTGCTCAAGCGGTTGTGCGATGCGCAACGCGACGGCAATCGCATCCTCGCGGTGGTGCGCGGTTCGGCGGTCAACCAGGACGGCGCCAGCAGTGGGGTGACCGTTCCCAACGGTCCGGCGCAGCAAGCGCTGCTTCGCCAGGCGCTGACGTCGGCGAAATTGACGCCCGCCGACATCGACTACATCGAGGCACACGGAACCGGCACTCCGCTCGGCGACCCGATCGAACTCGATGCGCTGAGCAAGGTTTTCACCGATCGGGAGGGCCGATCCCCGCTGGTGCTCGGAGCGGTGAAGACCAATCTCGGTCATCTGGAGGCGGCGGCGGGGATCGCCGGATTCATGAAGACCGTGCTGGCCGTCCGAGACGGCCACATTCCGCGGAACCTGAACTTCCGAGAGCTCACACCGCATGTCAGCGAAGGCGTGTCCCGCCTGTTCGTGCCCACCGAGGGGGTGGCATGGCCGGCGACCGAGCAACCGCGCCGGGCCGGGGTGTCGTCGTTCGGTGTGAGTGGGACGAATGCGCATGTGGTGATTGAGCAGGCGCCGGATCCGGTGCCTGTGGCGCGGGGGTCTGCTGCGGTGGTGTCGACGTTGGTGGTGTCGGGTAAGACGGCGCAGCGGGTGGCGTCGATGGCTGCGATGCTGGCCGAGTGGATCGAGGGTCCTGGTGCGGCGGTGCCGCTGGCTGATGTGGCGCACACGCTGAATCATCATCGGGCCCGTCATACCCGGTTTGGCACCGTGGTGGCCCGCGATCACACCGCCGCGGTGGCGGGGTTGCGGGCCTTGGCCACCGGTGTCCCGGCCCCCGGTGTGATCGGCTGCACGGAGGGGACCCGCGGGCCCGGTGTGGTGTTCGTTTACTCCGGGCAGGGTTCGCAATGGGCGGGCATGGGCCGCCAACTGTTGGCTGATGAGCCCGCCTTTGCTGCCGCGGTCGCTGAACTGGAGCCCGAGTTTGTGGCCCAGACTGGCTTTTCGCTACAACAAACCCTGGCCGAGGGCCGCGAAGTGGTCGGCATCGACAACATTCAGCCGATGCTGGTGGCCGTTCAGCTCGCGCTGACTGCGCTGTGGCGCCACTACGGAATCCAACCCGATGCGGTGATCGGGCACTCCATGGGCGAGGTGTCGGCGGCGGTGGTGTCCGGAGCCCTGACCCCGGCTGAGGGGTTGCGGGTGATCGCCACCCGTTCCAAGCTGATGGCGCAGTTGTCCGGCCAGGGCGCGATGGCGCTGTTGGAACTCGATGCCGACGCCACGCAAACACTGATCGCCGACTACCCGCAGCTGACGTTGGCCGTGCATGCCTCACCGCGTCAGTCGGTGATCGCGGGCCCACCCGAGCAGGTGGACGCGGTGATCGCGGCAGTGGCCGCACAGAATCTTTTGGCGCGCCGTATCGAGGTCGATGTGGCCTCTCATCACCCGATCATCGATCCGATCCTGCAGCAATTGCGCTCCGCGCTCGCGGATTTGGCGCCCAAGTCGCCGACCATCCCGATGATCACCACCACCCACGAAAGCACCACCACTTTTGAGGCCCCCCACCCCCTGCCGGACGCCGACTACTGGGCGGCCAACCTGCGCAACCCGGTGCGCTTCCACCAGGCCGTCACCACCGCCGGTGCCGACCACCACACCTTCATCGAGATCAGCCCCCACCCGCTGCTCACCCACGCCATCACCGACACCCTGGGTGAAACCAACACTCACACCATCGGCACCCTGCAACGCGACACCGACGACACCATCACCTTCCACACCAACGTCAATACGACCCACACCACGCGCCCGCCCGACACCCCGCACCCGCCGGAACCGCATCCCCACCTTCCCAGCACCCCGTGGCAACACACCCGGCATTGGATCGACACCACGTCGGCCACACCGCATAGCGTCAACACCCATCCGCTGCTCGGCACCGGCGTCGTCGACCCCACCAACGGAACCTCGGTGTGGCAAAACAGGCTCAGCCCGGAGCTGCTGTGGCTCGGCGACCACTGCGTCGACGACATCTGCGTGTTGCCGGGAGCGGCCTACGCTGAAATCGCGCTGGCCGCAGCGACTGAAGCATTCGGGACCAAGGCAGATCGGTCCTGGATGATCCGCGAGCTCACCCTCGATCAATTGATGCATGTCACCAATGACGCGGTGCTGGTCACCACGCTGACCGGTGACGAGCAGCTGTGCCGCGTCGAAATGCGCACCCGCAGCGGCAGTTCCGGGTGGATCAAACACGCCACCGCCACGGTGGCGCGCGCGACCGATCGTGAAACGCTCGACATTCCAACGGATGACGCCGCGACCGAACTCGACCCCGACGACCTCTATGACCGGCTACGCGCCGCCGGCCAGCAACACGGCCCGGCGTTCCGCGGAATCACCGGACTCACCGTTTCATCGTCCGGCGCCGCCGACGCCGAGGTGCGGCTGCCAGCAAAGGCCAAGGTGGGTTCCCGCAGGTTCCTGCTGCACCCGGTCGCGATGGATATAGCACTGCAGACGCTGGGTGCCACCCGGCTGGCAACCGAGTTGGCGATCGGGGGGGCTGACCAGAAAGCCACGGTGCTCCCGGTCAGGTACGCCGGTATTCATGTGCATGGGGACGCCGCAGACGGTGTCCGCGCGATCGCCACGCTGACCACCACCGATAGCCCCGATCGGTTCGTCGGCCAGGTGCTGCTGCTCGACGCCGAGGGTCAGCCGCTGCTCGAAATCGACGAAGTCGACATGGCAGTGCTGCGATCACGTGGCGGCGCAACGGAACTCAGCAACCGCTTGTTCACGCTGGAGTGGGAGCCAACGCCGCTGGACAAGCCGGCCGGAGACGTCGGCGCTATGTTGCTGGTCGGCGACCGGATCGACAGTGATCCGCTGCTGGGCGCACTGGAATCGGCGCTGCAGGAAAAGACCAAGCACTGCGAGGTCGTCCGCCCCGACGACAATCAATCGCTTCGGGCGGCGATTACCCGAAGCGACACGGGGTGGGACGGCATCGTCATCGTCTGTCCACCCCGGGCCGTCGATGAATCCCGGCCGGAGCAGACGCAATTGGACTTGGCGCGCCAACGCACGCTGCTGGTCGCCGACATCGTCAAGACGGTGTCCCGGATGGGCGCCCGGAACAGTCCGCGGCTGTGGATCATCACGCGCGGTGCCCAACAACTGGACTCCGGCGACCGAGTGACGTTGCCGCAGTCACAGCTTCGTGGCATCGCGCGGGTGCTGACATTTGAGCATCCGGAGTTGAAGACGACGATTGTCGACGTCGACCCGGATGGCACCGAACCGCTCCCGGGATTGCTGGATGAGTTGCTGGCCGGCGCCCACCAGGACGAGGTGGCGCTGCGTGCCGGGCAACGGTATGTGAGCCGGCTGGTGGCCGCGCCAACCACACGTTCTGGCGAGCTCACCATCGAGAGTCGCTCCACGACAGTAGATCTCGATGCAGGTGGTGCGGTCAAGCTTGAACTCGACGAAGCCGGACGGCTGGACGGACTGAAAGTGCATGCGGTGAAGCGCACGCCGCCCGCTGCCGACCAGGTCGAGGTCCGCATCATCGCCGCCGCGCTCAATTTCAGCGACGTCCTAAAGGTGATGGGCATCTACCCGGGTCTGGCCGGTGACGCACCCATCGGCGGCGAGTGCGTCGGCGTGGTGACCTCCGTTGGCAGCGACGTCGATTCCGTCAAAATCGGCCAGCGCGTAATCGCCTTCGGAGTCGGGACGATCGGTTCACATCTCATGACGAGTCAGGACCTGGCCGTTCCAACCCCCGACACGTTGTCGGATTTTGAAGCCGCGGGATTCGGCGTCGCCTACCTGACGGCTTGGCACTCGTTGTGCGAGGTCGGGCGCCTGGCACCCGGCGAGCGTGTGCTGATCCACTCCGCCACCGGCGGTGTGGGTTTGGCCGCTATTTCCATCGCCAAGATGATCGGTGCCCGGATCTACGCCACCGCCGGGACGGACGCCAAGCGCGAAATGCTGGCCGGGATGGGCGTCGAGTATGTCGGCGACTCACGCAGCGTGGCATTCGCCGACGACATTCTGGACATCACCGACGGTGCCGGTGTAGATGTCGTGCTCAATTCCCTTCCCGGAGAAGCAATTCGGCGGGGAATGCAGATCCTGGCCCCGGGCGGCCGGTTCATCGAGCTCGGCAAGAAGGACGTCTTCGCCGACGCCAACGTCGGGTTGGCCGCACTGGCCCGCAGCGGTTCCTTCTCGGTGGTCGATGTCGACCTGAACATGCGCTTGCAGCCGAAACGATACCGCGAAAGCTTGCAACAGATTCTCCGGCACGCCGCCGCGGGCGAGTTGGCCGCGCTGCCCGTCACCGAGTTCGCATTCGCCGACGCGATCGACGCGTTCCGGCTGATGGCATCCGGCGGGCACACCGGCAAGATCGTCATCTCGATACCGCAGAGCGGCAGCATTGCGGCGCTGGCGCCGCGGCCGGCGCAACCATTGGTCCGGCCTGACGGCGGTTACCTCGTCGTCGGCGGCATGGGCGGTCTTGGTTTCGTGACCGCGCGCTGGCTGGCACAGCAGGGCGCGGGATTGGTTGTGGTCAATGGGCGTTCGGCGCCCAGCGCGGAAGTGCTCGCGGCGATCGAGGAAATCAACGCCGAAGGTGGCCGCGTCGAAGTGGTCACCGGCGACCTCTCCGACCCCGACACCGCGCAGCGCCTGGTGGCGGCTGTCGAAGACGCCGGCTTCCGGCTGGCCGGTGTTGTGCACAGCGCGGTGGTGCTGGCCGACGAAATCGTGCTGAACATCTCCGAATCGGCCTCGGCGCGGGTGTTCGCCCCGAAGGTCACCGGCGCCTGGTGGCTGCACCAGGCCACCAAGCACGCCGACGTCGACTGGTGGGTGACGTATTCGTCGACGGCCTCACTTTTCGGTGCGCCGGGTCAGGGCAGCTATGCAGCCGCGAACTCGTGGATCGACGGCCTGATCGCCTACCGGCGGTCGCTGGGATTGCCTGCGGCCGGGATCAACTGGGGCCCATGGGCCGAGGTTGGGCGTGCCCAATTCTTCGCCGGTCTCGGCATCTCGATGATCACGTCCGCACAGGGGCTGGCGGCGGTGCAGCTGTTGCTGTCCGCCGACCGGGCGCGCACCGGGGTATTCAGCCTAGACGCCCGGCAGTGGTTCCAATCTTTCCCCGCCGCAGCGGGATCGTCGTTGTTCGCCAAGTTGCAGGACTCGGTCACCGTCGAGCGGCGCAGCGGCGGCCGGATCCGTGCGGAATTGGACGCCTGCGAGCCCGGTGAGCGCCCGGCCCGCCTGGCAACCGCGATCGCCGACGAAATCCGGGCGGTGCTGCGCTCAACCCAACCGATCGACCACGACCGGCCGATGGAGTCGCTTGGTCTGGACTCGCTGATGGCCCTTGAATTGCGGAACAGGCTGGAATCCAGCCTTGGCACGACCTTGCCGGTCGCTCTGGTCTGGGCATACCCGACCGTCACCGACCTCGCCGGCGCCATGTGCGAACGGCTGGGCTATGCGCCGCCGGCCGAGGCCGGGCAGACGTCCGACACGGAACCTGAGCTGTCGGATGAGGAGATGGAATTGCTGTCCGACCTGGTTGCGGCCAGTGAGCTGGAAGTTGCAACGGGGGGCGGCGAGTCATGACGACTCTGGCCGATCGCGCGGCCCAAATGTCGCCGAAGGCGCGCGAGGTGCTCGCCCGCGAACTTGTCCGCGCGGGAACGGCATTCCCGACCGACGTCTCCGAACCGGTGGCAGTGATCGGGATCGGTTGCCGGTTGCCGGGGAATGTATCCGGGCCGGAGAGCCTGTGGGAGCTGTTGGTCGACGGCCGCGACGCCGTCGGCGACGTGCCCGCCGACCGGTGGGACGCGGACGCGTACTACGACCCCGATCCGCAAACACCCGGGCGGATGACCACCAAATGGGGTGGATTCGTCGACGACGTTGCCGGCTTCGATGCCGACTTCTTCGGTATCACCCCCCGAGAAGGCGCGGCGATGGACCCGCAGCATCGGTTGCTGCTCGAGATTGCCTGGGAAGCACTCGAACACGCCGGCCTGCCACCGGATTCACTGAGCGGCAGCCGAACCGCGGCGATCATGGGGTTGTCGTCGTGGGACTACACGATCGTCAACATCGAGCGCCGCGCGGAGATCGACGCGTACCTGAGCACCGGAAACCCGCACAGCGCCGCGGTGGGACGGATTTCCTATCTGCTGGGCCTCAGCGGCCCGGCGCTGGCCGTCGACACCGCGTGTTCGTCGTCGTTGGTGGCGGTCCATCTGGCCTGCCAAAGCCTGCGATTGCGGGAAAGTGACGTGGCACTCGCGGGCGGGGTGCACCTTTCCTTGTCACCGTTCTCCGCTATCGCCTTATCCAAATGGTCCGCGCTGTCGCCGACGGGCCGCTGCAAGACCTTCGATGCCACGGCCGATGGGTTCGTCCGCGGCGAGGGCTGCGGGGTCGTGGTGCTCAAGCGGTTGTGCGATGCGCAACGCGACGGCAATCGCATCCTCGCGGTGGTGCGCGGTTCGGCGGTCAACCAGGACGGCCGCTCCAACGGCATGACCGCCCCGAACGCGTTGGCACAGCGTAACGTGATCACCGCCGCGCTACGGCTGGCCGATGCGACGGCGGACAGCGTGAGCTACGTCGAGACCCACGGCACCGGAACCATTTTGGGCGACCCGATCGAGTTTGAGGCGCTGGCGGCGACCTACGGCCGCGGCGAAGGCACCTGCGCGCTGGGGGCGGTCAAGACCAACCTCGGTCATCTGGAGGCAGCCGCCGGGGTCACCGGATTGATCAAGGCAATCCTGGCGGTGGGACGGAACTACATTCCGCCCAACTTGCACTTCACCCGGTGGAACCCGGCGATCGATCCATCGACGACCCGCCTGTTCGTGCCCACCGAGGGGGTGGCATGGCCGGCGACCGAGCAACCGCGCCGGGCCGGGGTGTCGTCGTTCGGCCTGAGTGGGACGAATGCGCATGTGGTGATTGAGCAGGCGCCGGATCCGGTGCCTGTGGCGCGGGGGTCTGCTGCGGTGGTGTCGACGTTGGTGGTGTCGGGTAAGACGGCGCAGCGGGTGGCGTCGATGGCTGCGATGCTGGCCGAGTGGATCGAGGGTCCTGGTGCGGCGGTGCCGCTGGCTGATGTGGCGCACACGCTGAATCATCATCGGGCCCGTCATACCCGGTTTGGCACCGTGGTGGCCCGCGATCACACCGCCGCGGTGGCGGGGTTGCGGGCCTTGGCCACCGGTGTCCCGGCCCCCGGTGTGATCGGCTGCACGGAGGGGACCCGCGGGCCCGGTGTGGTGTTCGTTTACTCCGGGCAGGGTTCGCAATGGGCGGGCATGGGCCGCCAACTGTTGGCTGATGAGCCCGCCTTTGCTGCCGCGGTCGCTGAACTGGAGCCCGAGTTTGTGGCCCAGACTGGCTTTTCGCTACAACAAACCCTGGCCGAGGGCCGCGAAGTGGTCGGCATCGACAACATTCAGCCGATGCTGGTGGCCGTTCAGCTCGCGCTGACTGCGCTGTGGCGCCACTACGGAATCCAACCCGATGCGGTGATCGGGCACTCCATGGGCGAGGTGTCGGCGGCGGTGGTGTCCGGAGCCCTGACCCCGGCTGAGGGGTTGCGGGTGATCGCCACCCGTTCCAAGCTGATGGCGCAGTTGTCCGGCCAGGGCGCGATGGCGCTGTTGGAACTCGATGCCGACGCCACGCAAACACTGATCGCCGACTACCCGCAGCTGACGTTGGCCGTGCATGCCTCACCGCGTCAGTCGGTGATCGCGGGCCCACCCGAGCAGGTGGACGCGGTGATCGCGGCAGTGGCCGCACAGAATCTTTTGGCGCGCCGTATCGAGGTCGATGTGGCCTCTCATCACCCGATCATCGATCCGATCCTGCAGCAATTGCGCTCCGCGCTCGCGGATTTGGCGCCCAAGTCGCCGACCATCCCGATGATCACCACCACCCACGAAAGCACCACCACTTTTGAGGCCCCCCACCCCCTGCCGGACGCCGACTACTGGGCGGCCAACCTGCGCAACCCGGTGCGCTTCCACCAGGCCGTCACCACCGCCGGTGCCGACCACCACACCTTCATCGAGATCAGCCCCCACCCGCTGCTCACCCACGCCATCACCGACACCCTGGGTGAAACCAACACTCACACCATCGGCACCCTGCAACGCGACACCGACGACACCATCACCTTCCACACCCAGCTTGCGGCTGTCGGGCACATCCCGCCGGACACCGCCAACGGCCGAATGGCCGGTATTCCCGTAACACCCTGGCACCACACGCAATTCTGGGTAGCCGATCGATCGGGCAGGTCGGATTCGGTCGCCGCCCACCCGCTGCTCGGTGTGCACATCGAAGTTCCGTCCAGCCAGGACCACGTGTGGCAGGCCGATGTCGGCACCGAGGTGTCCCCATGGCTCGCCGACCACAAAGTGTTCGGCCAAGCCATAATGCCGGCCGCGGCGTTCGCCGAGATCGCCTTGGCGGCAGCCACCGAGGCGTTCGGCGTGCCCGTCGATGCCGTGTCGATCAACCAGCTCGAAGTCGAGCAGATGCTCACCCTCGACGACCACGTCCAGCTGACAACACAGTTGACTCGCGGGGCCGACGACAAAACACGGATCGAAATCTATTCCCGCTCCCCTAGCCGCGGCTGGTTCCGGCATGCCACTGCGAAGGCCGAAGTATCGGCGCCCGACTTTTCCCACGATCGACACACCTCCGCTGCGGGCCGGGCCGAAACTGCCGTCAAGCCGGCCGACTTGTACGCCCTTCTCCGGCAGACCGGCCAACGCCACGGTCCCGCCTTCGCGGCCCTGACCCAAATCCACCAGCTGCCAGACGGTTCCGTGGAGACCGAGATCACCCTTCCCGACGAGGCTCCCAGGCATCCCGGGTATCGCATCCACCCCGTGATACTGGATGCAGCGCTGCAAGGTCTGGTTGCCGCGACGACGGACAACGACGCGAGCGGATCAGCCGGATCAGCTGAGGCCAGTTATCTGCCAGTGTCATTCGAGACGGTCCGGGTGTACGGCAACCCCGGCCGGCACGCCCGCTGCCGAGCCCGGCTGACCAGCCTTGACGAAGGCGGCGCCGGGAAGCTCGGCAGAATCGTCTTGACCGACGACGCCGGGACCGTCACGGCCGAAATCAACGACATCTATCTGCGGCGCGTCGAGCGCCGCAGCGTGCCACTTCCACTGTCGCAAAAGATCTTCGACACCACCTGGGTACCCAAACCCATTAGCACGACGCTATCCGAAGAACCCGGAAGTTGGCTCGTGCTCACCCACGCGCAGGCCACCGTGATGGCCGACGAATTCGCCGCCGGGTGGCGTTCACCGGCGCGCCGGGTGATCATCGCCGATCTCAATGACGAATCCGCCATGCTCGCCGCATTCGCGGAAACCGCAGGCGATCCCGAGCGCCCGCCCGCCGGCGTGGTCGCCTTCATTGGGGACAACCTGGATGTCACAGAAAGCGGGATCGCCCAGGCGCGCGAATCTGTCTGGGCGGTATCGACGGTCCTGCGTGCGATCGTGGGCGGCTGGCATGGCCAGCCACCGCGACTGTGGCTGGTCACCCCAGGCGGCCTGGCAGTTCACGATGAACCCGGCCAGCCGGCGATCGGCGCATTGAAAGGCCTAGTGCGCGTGCTGGCCTATGAGCACCCCGAACTTCGCACCACACTTGTCGACCTCGGTGTCACCAAGGACCCGGTCGCGACGCTCAATGCCGAACTCGGCTTAGCCGGTTCCGATCTAATAGACGACGTCGTCGCATGGCGAGGCGAGTTGCGATACGTCGAGCAGCTTTCCCGCGCGGAACTCGGCGAGCCCGCGCGCCAAGCCGCAGTTCGCCCGGGAGCGTCGTACATCGTCACCGGCGGTCTGGGTGGCCTCGGTCTGGTTGTCGCACGATGGCTGGTGGACAGCGGCGCGGGCCGCGTCGTCCTCAACGGCCGTAGCGAACCCTCAGACGAGCAACGCAAGGTCCTGGCCGAACTGGAAAGCAAGGCCGAGATCATCTTGGTCTCAGGCGACGTGGCATCACCGGGCGTGGCGGAGAGACTGGTAACAGCCGCCGACAAGTCGAATCTGCGCGGCGTCCTGCACGCGGCGGCAGTGCTCGACGACAGCCTCGTGTTCTCGATGACCAAGGAAAGCGTCGACCGCGTTTGGGCGCCCAAGGTCACCGGAGCGCTGCGCATGCACCAAGCCAGCGTCGGCTGTGAGCTCGACTGGTGGCTCGGATTCTCGTCTGTCGCATCCCTGCTTGGCGGTCCGGGACAGGCGTCATACGCATGCGCGAGCGCCTGGCTCGACGCGCTGGTCTCTTGGCGCCGGGCATCGGGACTGCCTGCGGCGGTAATCAACTGGGGACCGTGGGCCGAGGTGGGCCTTGCCCGCACGCTCACGGGTGGTGTTCTCGATCCGATCACTCCAGCAGAGGGTGTAGCCGCTCTGGAGTCATTGCTGGCCACCGACCGCCGCCACACCGGCGTCGCCCGGCTGCGTCCCGACCGGGCGCTGATCGCCTTCCCCGAGATCCGCAACCTCGGCTACTTCACCACCGTGGTAGAAGAACTCGACGCGGCGGGTGACGGCGGCGACTGGGCCGGACCCGACGCGCTGACCGGCCTCGATCCCGTCGAGGCGCAGCGCCTTATGACGGACCGCCTGCGCGCCCGCATCGCGGCCGTCATGGGTTACGCCGACAAATCTGCGGTCGACCCCACCGTGCCACTGACCGAGCTGGGGATGGATTCGCTTATGGCGGTGCGTATTCGCAACACCGCCCGCGCGGACTTCGGAGTGGAGCCGCCGGTAGCGCTCCTCTTGCAGGGCGCGTCGCTGCAAGACCTTACGGCCGACCTGGTCCGCCAGCTCGGCCTCACCGGGCACTCGCAGGCACTCGAGCAGGAAGATGCCGTCCGCGACCGGGCACAGCAGCGCGGGGCGGCGCGCCAACAAGCCGCAATGTGGCGGAAGCGAGGACAACAGGTATGAGCGCGAACTCAGAGTCATTGCCGGTGAACGCGATCGCGGTTGTCGGCATGGCCGGCCGTTTCCCGGGCGCCAACTCCGTGGCCGAGTTCTGGGACAACCTTCGGCGCTGCAAGGAATCGATCGTCACCCTGTCGGAGCAAGAGCTGGCTGCGGCCGGGATCGGCGAGAAGGTGCTGTCAAATCCGGCCTACGTGCGGCGCGCGCCGCTTATCGATGGGGTCGACGAGTTCGACGCCGACTTCTTCGGCTTCCCTCCGCAGGCCGCCCGGAACCTGGATCCGCAACACCGGTTGTTTTTGCAGTGCGCGTGGCACGCGCTGGAGGATGCGGGCTGTGACCCCGCGCGGTTCGATGGCTCGATTGGCGTGTACGGAACCAGCTCACCCAGCGCCTATCTCCTCCACAATCTGCTGTCACACCACGATCCGAACGCCATCTTGGGTCAGGGACTCAACTTCGAGGCGTTCGGGATGTTCCTACAGAACGACAAGGATTTCCTGACGACGCGGGTATCCCATCAGTTCAACCTCCGCGGCCCGAGCATTGGGGTGCAAACCGCGTGCTCGTCGTCGTTGGTTGCGGTCCACCTGGCCTGCCTGAGCCTACTGAGCGGTGAATGCGACCTGGCCCTTGCCGGCGGCGTGTCGCTGCGCATCCCGCATCACGTCGGCTACTGGCACCATCCGGGATCGATGGTGTCGGCGGTCGGCCACTGTCGGCCTTTCGACGTGCGGTCCGATGGCACGGTCTTCGGCAGCGGCGTCGCGATGGTGGTCCTCAAGCCGTTGCAGACCGCCGTCGAAGCCGGCGACCGGATTCACGCCGTCATCCGCGGCTCGGCAGTCAACAACGACGGATCAATGAAAATGGGCTACGCGGCGCCCAATCCGACCGCACAGGCAGATGTCATCGCCGAGGCACACGCGGTGTCGGGTATCGATTCGTCGACCGTGAGCTATGTCGAGACGCATGGAACCGCTACCCCACTGGGTGATCCCATCGAAGTCAAGGGGCTGCGAACCGCATTCGGCGTGTCCCAGACACCTCGACCCGGCCCGTGTGTCCTTGGGTCGGTCAAGTCGAACATCGGCCACCTGGAAGTCGCATCCGGAATCGCGGGCCTGATCAAGACGATTCTGTGCCTGAAGAACAAAGCGATTCCCGCGACATTGCATTTCACCAGTCCGAACCCGGAACTGCATCTCGATCAGACTCCGTTCGTCGTGCAAACCGAACACGGTCCGTGGGAATGGGACGGAATCCGCCGGGCCGGAGTCAGCTCGTTCGGGGTAGGGGGTACCAACGCGCACGTCGTCGTCGAGGAGGCACCGGCGGTTCCGGCACACGCCGAGCCGACCGGCCCACAGGTGCTCCTGCTGTCGGCACAAACCTCCGCGGCGCTTGGGGAGGCGCGGACTGCCCTGGCCACCGCGTTAGCCAGCCCAGACGGCCCGGATTTGTCCGATGTCGCCTTTACGCTCGCCGGGCGCCGCAAGCACAACATCACGATGGCCGCTGTCGTTCACGACCGGGAGCAGGCGGTCAAGGTGCTGCGGGCGGCCGAGCACGACAATGTATTTGTCGGTGAATCCACAGACGGTGCCGAAAAGGCCGAATCCACCGCATTGGGCTCGGACCGAATCGTTTTCCTGTTTCCCGGTCAGGGCGCTCAGCACGTCGGAATGGCGCAAGGGCTTTACGACACCCATCCCGTTTTCGCCGAACACTTCGACACCTGCGCCGCGGGATTCCGCGCTGAGATGGGTATCGACCTTCACGCCGAGATGTTTGGTGGGACCGCAACGGACCTGGAGCGTATTGACCGTTCGCAACCGGCGCTGTTCACGGTGGAATACGCGCTCGCGAGGTTGGTCGACACCTACGGTGTGCGCGCCGGGGCGTATATCGGATACAGCACCGGCGAATACATCGCGGCCACCCTGGCCGGGATATTCGACGTCGAGACAGCGATTAAAACGGTGTCGTTGCGTGCCCGCCTGATGCATGAGTCGCCGCCGGGCGCCATGGTCGCGGTGGCGGTGGGCCCCGATGAAATCGCGGAGCACCTCGCGGAGCACCTCTTCAAGGGAGTGGAGCTGTCCGCGGTGAACGATCCCGGTAATTGCGTTGTCGCCGGGCCGAAGGACCAGATTCGTGCGTTCACCCAACGCCTTGGCGAGCATGGGATACCCGTTCGACGGGTGCGCGCGACCCATGCGTTTCATTCCAGCTCGATGGATCCCATGCTGGGAGAATTCGAGGGTTTCCTGTCGCGTCAGGAGTTACGTGCTCCGCAGACGCCGTTGCTAAGCAACCTCACTGGAACCTGGATGTCGGCCGAGCAGGCAACCGACCCGGCCACCTGGGTGCGCCAAATCAGTTCCACGATCAGGTTCGCTGACGAACTTGATGTGGTGCTGACCGATCCGGGGAGAATCCTGGTCGAGGTCGGTCCCGGCGGCAGCCTGACCGGTTCGGCGATACGGCACCCCAAGTGGTCTGGCGGGCACCGCGCCGTTCGGCTCATGCGCCACCCGATTCAGATCGCCGATGACCGCGACACTTTCCTGCGCGCTCTGGGTGAACTCTGGTCGGCCGGAGTCGAGGTCGACTGGGCGTCGCTGCGTCCGGCTCAGCCGCACCTCGTTTCCTTGCCCGGTTATCCGTTTGCCCGCCAACGGCATTGGGTCGAGCCTAGGCACACCGTCCGGGCGGCGCAGGTTCCCGCCGAGAGCAACGGCTCACCGGTCGGCGCACCGGCTGGTTCCGAGACTGATTCCGCCACCGTCGATGTGGCGCGCCACAGGCAATCGCAGACCGAGGCCACATTGCAGCGCATCTGGTCACAGTGCCTGGGCGTCAACTCAGTCGATCGAAACGCCAATTTCTTCGACCTCGGCGGCGATTCCCTGATGGCGATCAGCATCGCGATGAGCGCCGCCAACGAAGGTATGACCATCACGCCGCAGGATCTGTACGAATATCCGACCTTGGCCGCACTGACCGCCGCCGTCGATGCCTCATTTGCGGCGGGCGGGTTGGCGAAACCCCCGGAGGCGCAGGCGCATCCGGCGGTTCCGCCGAACTTCGCGTACTTCCTCGAACGGGGGTTGCGCGACACTGGCCGCTGGCGCGTCCCGCTGATCCTGCGACTCGACCCCAAGGTAGGTCCAGAAGACATTCGGGCGGTGCTGACCGCGGTGACCAACCACTACGACGCGTTGCGCCTGCACCTCGTCGACAACGCCGGAATGTGGGAGCAGCACATCGCACCACCTGGAGAATTCACCCGGCTCTCGACCCGGTCGCTTCCCGACGATGTGGCTGCCGGAAGCCCCGAGGAGCGGGCCGCGGTGTCAAACATCCTCGCTGAACTGATTGCCGATCAGGAAGCTGACCAAGACCTCTCGAACGCGCCGCTGACCGCCGTGCATATCACTGGCGCTCACGGCGGTCCGCACTACCTAGGTCTTGGCGTGCACGAGACGGTCGCCGACGACGCATCGCGCCAAATCCTGGGGACCGACATCTTCACCGCGTTTGGGCAACGGCTGGCAGGCCAGGAAATCACACTGGAACCGGCCACCACCGGGTGGCGGGATTGGTCGCTGCGCTGCGCGGCCCTCGCGACGCATCCGGCGGCCCTGGACACCCGCGCCTACTGGATCGAGAATTCCCGCGAGGTGACTTTGTGGCCGGCCGCTCCCCTCCCCAACTCAGATGTCACGCACCCGCCCGGTGCCGACGATCTGACCCGGTTGCCGTGCACGCTAAGCGTCGAGCAGACATTTGAGATAGACGACGCTCGGCGCAGGTTCCGACGGTCGATTCAGGAGATCATGCTTGCCGCGCTGGGCCGAACGATAGCCCAAACGATCGGTGACGGTGTGGTCGCCGTAGAACTCGAGGGCGAGGGGCGCTCGGTGCTGCGACCGGATGTCGATGTGCGCAGAACCGTTGGCTGGTTCACGACGTACTACCCGGTTCCGCTGGCATGTGCGAACGGGCCTGCGCTTCAGCAGCTGGACGCCGTCCATGACACCCTTAAATCCGTTCCGCACTACGGGATTGGATACGGGCTGCTGCGGTATGTCTACGCAGCGACCGCACGCGTCCTCGGTGCGCATCGCACGCCCGACATCCACTTCCGGTATGCGGGCGTGATCCCCGAGCTGCCGTCCGTCGACGCGCCGGTGCAATTCGACTCCGACATGACGACGCCGGTGCGCGAGACGATCCCCGGGCTGGGCCACGCCGTCGAACTTCGGGCGTGTCGGTCCGGCGGCTCAGTGCATCTCGATTGGTGGTACGACACCCGCCGGATCCCACAGGCAACCGCAGAAGCCCTGGCGCGGACCTTCCCGCTCGCACTCAGCGAGCTGATCCAGGAGGGCATCGCGGCGGAGGACGCCGAGACCGAAATGGTCGGGGCCGCAGAACCGGGCGCCCTGGTGGACCTGTCGAGCCTTGATGCCGGCTGAGGAGAATCGGATGCGCAATGGCGACATGGCTGTGCTGGTTCGCGGGATTCGCAAGACCTACGGCAAGGTTGTGGCCCTGGCAGACATCAGTTTCGATGTGGGCCGCGGTGAAGTGATCGCTCTGCTTGGCCCAAATGGGGCGGGCAAGACGACCATGGTGGACATCTTGTCGACGCTGACCCGGCCGGATCGAGGCTCGGCGACCGTCGCCGGCTACGACGTCGCTTCCGAGCCGGCCGGTGTGCGCCGCTCGATCATCGTCACCGGACAGCAGGTGGCTGTCGACGACATGCTGTCCGGGGAGCAGAACCTGGTGATGTTCGGTCGTCTGTACGGGCTGAGCAAGTCCACGGCGCGCAAACGGGCGCAGGAACTGCTGCAGCAATTCGACCTTGTGCATGCCGGGAAGCGGCGGGTCAGCACCTACTCGGGCGGGATGCGTCGACGCGTAGACATCGCCTGCGGACTGGTGGTCCAACCCCAAGTGGCGTTCTTAGACGAGCCCACCACGGGGCTGGATCCGAGGAGCCGGCAAGCTATTTGGGATCTGGTGGCCAGCTTCAAGAAGCTCGGCATCGCCACGTTGTTGACCACGCAGTATCTCGAGGAGGCGGATGCGCTCAGTGACCGGATCATCTTGATCGATCACGGCAAGATCATCGCGGAGGGCACCGCGAATGAGCTCAAGCAGCGCGCCGGCGACACCTTCTGCGAAATAGCGCCCCGGGATCTGAAGGATCTGGACGCTATCGTCGAAGCGCTCGGTTCGCTGTTGCCCGAGCACAGCAGGGCCATGCTGACGCCCGAATCAGACCGGATTACGATGCCGGCGCCAGACGGCACGCGCACGCTCATCGAGGCCGCGCGCCGGATCGACGAGGCGAATATCGAGCTGGCCGACATCGCGCTACGCCGGCCGTCGCTCGATGACGTATTCCTGTCCATGACAACGGATCCCAGCGAGGCCCACGCTCTGAGTCACCTGGCGTCGGAGGCTATGCGATGAGCGCCCAGACCGTAAACCCGAGCTTCGAGAAGCCACGCCCCTCGACGCGCACGCAGTGGTGGGTGCTCACCGTGCGCTTGATCACACCCGCGCTGAGCAACGGAGAGCTGATCACCACTATCGGCGCATCGGTGGGTTTCACGGCGGGCTTTTACATACCGTTCTCCATACCGTGGAACCATTTTGTGGGTGGTGGCAGCTCAGGCGTCGCCAGCAACTTAGGGCAATACATCACGCCCATGGTCACACTGCAGGCCGTCGCGTTCGCCGCCATTTCATCGGCCTTCCGGGCGGCAACCGATTCGCTGCAGGGCGTCAATCGACGGTTCAGGTCCATGCCGATCGCCCCATTGACGCCGGTGCTAGCCCGCGTGTCAGCCAGCGTGTACCGATGCTGCGTTGGTTTGACGGTATCGCTGGTCTGCGGCCACGCGATCGGATTCCGGTTCCATAACGGAGCCCCCTACATTGCCGGTTTTTGCGTATTGGTGATCGTGATCGGGTCCTTGCTGTCATTCGGCGCGGACCTGATCGGCACCGCTACCCGCAACCCCGACGCGATGCTGCCGTTGCTGACCTTGCCTATTTTGATCTTCGGACTGCTGTCCGTCGGTGTCCAACCGATAAAGCTGTTTCCTCATTGGATCCAGCCCGTTGTCCGCAACCAACCGATCTCCCAGTTCGTGGTGGCGCTGCGCGCACTGGCCGGGGACACCACCAAGACAGTCATACCGGTGACGTGGCCTGTCATGGCGCCGATGCTGGCGTGGCTGTTCGGTCTTCTGGTGGTCCTGGTGCCCTCATCCATCATCGTGTTGTCCAGACGGCCTTGATCCCTATGACAAGTCAAGAAGTCGGGTTTGCACCCGTGCGCTCGCAGTACCCGGACAACTCCGTTCGGCTGCTCGTTTCGC
This sequence comes from uncultured Actinomycetota bacterium, assembly GCA_963788075.1. GTDB lineage: Bacteria > Actinomycetota > Actinomycetes > Mycobacteriales > Mycobacteriaceae > Mycobacterium. The sequence goes on from CAWBFI010000003.1 coordinate 168,655, forward strand.
ATACTCTGCTGCTGGCCAAGCGGATACTCACTCGGTGGGCGCGTGACCTCGTCACCGTCATCGAAGCGCTCGTGTTTCCGATTCTGTTCCTGCTGGTGTTGAAGATCGTGCTCGGTAATCTGATTTACACCGTGACCCACGACAACCCGCTGTACAGCATCGTGCCGCTAATCGCGCTCGGCGCTGCGATCACCGGCTCCACCTTCGTCGCGATCGACCTGATGCGCGAGCGCTCAAGCGGTCTGCTTTCCCGATTATGGGTGCTGCCTGTGCACCGGGCATCGGGCTTGCTCTCTCGAATCCTCGCAGACGCGGTTCGGATTCTGTTCACCAGCGTCGTGATGCTGAGTGTGGGGATGATATTGGGCTTCCGGTTTCGGCAGGGTGTGATCGCGAGCCTCACGTGGCTTAGTGTTCCGGTGATACTGGGCATCGCATTCGCCGTTACCGTCACCACCGTGGCGCTCTACGCTGCGGAAGTACTCGTGGTAGAGGCGGTTGAGGTGGCGCAAGCACTTGCGATCTTCCTCTCCACGGGTATGTTACCGCTGAACCAATACCCACACTGGATTCAGCCGGTGGTCGCGCATCAACCAGTGAGCTACGCCGTCGCGGCGATGCGCGGATTATCGGCGGGCGGTCCGGTCCTATCTCCGATGATCGCGACGCTGCTGTGGGCCGCGGGCATTTGCGCCGCATGCGCCGTACCCCTGGCAATCGGCTATCGACGGGCCAGCATGCATTGACCCAGCATGCAGTGACTCAACACGCAGTGACCCCACATGGAGTGACCCCTACATGAAGTGAAAGGCGGGAGTCTTAAGGTGTTTCCCGGATCCGTGATCCGAAAGCTGTCACCCAGCGAGCAAGTCTTTGCGCAATGCGAGGCTTTCACTTCCATGACAGTGCAGCTGCACGGTGTTGTCGACGTCGATGCACTGTCGGAAGCCTTCGACGCCCTCGTAGAGGCCCACCCGGTGTTGGCCAGTCACCTCAAGCCAGGCTCCGATGGCGGTTGGCACCTCGTTGCCGATGACCTGCTCCACTCCGGGATACGTGTCGTCGACGGTACCAACGGGGCACCGTCGGGAAACGCCGGAATTCAGCTCGATCAGAGCATGTCCCTGTTCAATCTGCGGTTGACGCTCGGCGACGGAACGTCCGCGCTGACGGTGTATCTCCATCACAGCATCGCCGATGGTCACCATGGGGCCTGCCTTCTCGATGAGCTGTTCTCCCGTTACACCGATGTGGTAGCTACCGGTGACCCCGGTCCGATAATCCCTGCGCCCGCGCCTCAGCCAATGGAGGTTGTGCTGGAACAGCGGGGGATCAAAAAGCTAGGGCTGTCGGGAGTCGAGCGTTTCATGCCGGTGCTGTTCGCCTATGACATACCTGCTCCCGAGAAGCCGACCCTCGTCGCGAGTCCTGGGTCGCCCCAAGCTGTTCCGGTCACCAGAATCCGGCTCACCGAGCAGGAGACAGCGGACCTCGAGGAGTTCGGCCGGGAAAATCGGGTCAGCGTGAACACCGTGGTAGCGGCGGCTATCCTGCTGACCGAGTGGCGATTCCGCGAAACCCCGCACGTCCCGATTCCCTACTGTTATCCCGTCGATTTGCGGTATGTTCTCAACCCCCCGGTGAGCCCGACCGAGAGTACCAACCTGGTGGGACTGGCAACCTACCTCGCTGAGATCGGGCCGGACACCGATATCGTCGATCTGGCAAGCGATATCGGTGCCACATTTCGGGCTGACTTGGCCGACGGTCTGATTCAGCAGTCCACGCTTAACTTCGGCGTGGCATTCGAAGGAACTCCTCCCGGGCTGCCACCAGTTGTCTTCTGCACCGATATCAGTGCGTTCCCCGATGTGCGAACACCCGCGGGAGTGGAGCTGGGAGAGTTCCACGGGCAATTCTTTTGTTCCATTACCGTCCCCCTCGACTTCTACGGCTGTGGGGTTCAAGGCGGGAAAATGGCGATCGAGCATCACGGACACATACCGGCGGAAAAGCCCCTCGAGGCCATACGTTCCCTGCTCTGCACCGTTCCCTCGGAGTATGGCTGGGTCATGGAGTGACCCGAAGGGTCAGCCGCAGCTCACCGCCTGAGCCACGAAAAGCCTTGCGGTGCAGAATAATCCGGTTCTCATGATGCCGCCGGTGCGGCCTCCTCCTCGGCCAGCGTGTCCGACAGGTGCTGGGCCAAGGCGCGCGGTGTGTTGTGGGTGGCGATGACCTTGGGGGACAAGCGTATCCCGGTCTCGGTTTCAATGTAGGTACGCATCTCGAGCATGCCCAGCGAGTCTAGGCCGTACTCGACGAATGGGCGGTCGGCGTCGACTGTGCGACGCAGGATCAGACTGGCCTGCTCGGCTATCAGCCGCCGAAGCCGGGCGGGCCATTCATCTTGCCGCAGTGAATTTAGCTCGGTGCGGAATTTACTTGGGCCCCTAGTGCTTTGCCCAGTGGATTCGAACATTTCAGCGAACGGGCCGCGTTGGACGAGGGCAGCCAGCCACGGTGCTCCGATTATCGGAACGTAACCGGTGTACGTGCGGTCATGGCGCAGCAGTGTCTCGAAGGCGTACGCGCCCTCTTCTGGGGTGATCATGATTTCGCCGCCTTCGGCCAAAAACGTGGCGCGGCCGACCTGTGCCCACGCACCCCACGCGATCGCGCTGGCCGGCAGGCCCTGAGCGCGGCGCCAGTGGGCGAAGGCGTCGATCCAGCTGTTGGCCGCGGCATAGGCGCCCTGACCGGGCGAGCCCAGCAGGGCTGCTCCCGAGGAGAACAAGCAGAACCAGTCCAGCGGCTGTCCACTCGTGGCGCGGTGTAGGTGCCAGGCTCCGTAAACCTTGGGCGCCCAGTCGCGGTCGATGAGCTCGTCGGTGATGTTGGTCAGCGTGGCGTCCTCGACCACCGCCGCCGCGTGCAGCACGCCGCGCACCGGAAGCCCGGTGGCGGTTGCCGCGCTCACCAGGCGGTCCGCGGTGTCGGGTTCGGCGATGTTGCCGCACTCCACCACGATGTCGGCTCCCGTCTTGCGGAGGCGCTCGATGGCCTGCCGGGCTTTGGGGTTGGGCGCCGACCGGGCGGTGAGCACGATCCGGCCGCAGCCCGCTTCGGCCATCTTCGAGGCGAAGAAAAGGCCGAGGCCACCCAGGCCACCGGTGATGATGTAGGCGCCGTCGCGGCGGAAGACCCCCGCCTGCTCCGCCGGCACCGCCACGCTGCTGCGCCCGCTGCGGGGCATGTCGAGTAGGAGTTTGCCGGTGTGTTCGGCGTTGCTCATTGCCCGGATAGCGTTGGCCGCATCGGCCAACGGGTAGTGAGTGCACTCGGGTGCGGCCAGGACACCGTCTGCGGTGAGCTTGTACACCATGGTGAGCAACTCGTGGACCCGATCGGGCTGGATGATGGACATCGACGCAAGGTCCAGGTAGTAGAACGTTAGGCCGCGGCGGAACGGATACAGCCCCAGCCGGGTGTTGCCATACACGTCGCGTTTGCCGATTTCGACGAACCGTCCACCGAAGGCCAGCAGCTCCAGCCCTGCGCGTTGTGCCGCGCCGCTCAGGGAGTTCAGCACTATGTCCACGCCGTACCCGTCGGTGTCGTGCCGGATCAGATCGGCGAACTCGATGCTGCGCGAGTCGTAGATGTGCTCGATGCCCATGTTCTGCAACAGTTTCCGACGCTTTGGGCTGCCAGCCGTCGCGAATATCTGCGCTCCTGCGGCGCGCGCAACCGCTATGGCCGCCTGCCCCACACCACCCGTCGCGGAGTGAATCAACACCCGGTCACCGGCCTTGATTCCGGCCAGGTCGTGCAGCCCATACCAGGCGGTGGCGTGCGCGGTGGTAGCCGACGCCACCTGTTCATCGGCCAGGCCGGGCGGAAGCGTGATGGCAAGCTTGGCGTCACACGTGAGGAACCCGCGCCAGCAGCCGCCTTCGGAAAAGCCGCCGACACGGTCACCGACCCGGTGGTCGGTGACATCCTGCCCGACCTCGGTCACCACACCCACGAAATCGATACCCAACTGCGGTTTGCGGTCGTCGGTGTGCTGGAATCGGCCGAATGCGGCGAGAACATCGGCGAAGTTGATGCTCGACATGGTGACCGCGACCTCGATCTGACCGGGCCCGGGCGGAACGCGGTCACACGCGGCGACTTCCAGCGTTTGCATGTCACCCGGCGTGCGGATCTGCAGCCGCATATTGTCGCGTTCGTGGTCCACGATGGCGGTTTGCCGCTCGTCATGGCTCAGCGGACTGGGGTACAAGCGCGCCGTGTACCACTCCCCATTCCGCCAGGCGGTCTCGTCCTCCTCGGATCCTCCCAGCAGTTGCTGGGCCACCTGTTCGGCGTCCGTGTGCTCGTCCACGTCGACCTGGGTAGTGCGCAACAGCGGATGTTCACTGCCGATCACCCGCAGCAGTCCACGCAGCCCGGCCTGCTCCAGGTTGACACCTTCTTCCGAGTCGTGTGACCTCACTATCTGGGCTTGCCTCGTCACGACGTACAGACGAGGAAGCTCCCCCTCCAATTCAGACAGCTCCCGGGTGATCCGAACCAGTTGACGCACCTGCTCACGGCCCTGCAGCAGACTTCGCTCATCCGGGTCGCCGACGGGTGCGCCACAGAGGATCACCACACCATCGACGGGGCGGGCACGCAGGTGACTGCCAAGCCTTTCCAGGTTGGCGGCGTTTTCCGTGGCATCGACCTCCCTCGACCAGTGCAGGTTGGCGCATTCCGCGCCTTGGGATTTCAGCGCGTCGGTCAATCTGGTTGCCAGCAGGTCCGCCGCGTCGGAGGTGTCGATCAGCAGCCATGATCCCGCCTCGCCGTAGGCGACCTCGGGCAGCGCTCGCTGTTCCCATTCGATAGTCAGCAGCCGCTCGCTGAATACCCGATCGCGCTCGCTGCTTTCGGAGGTCCCGGTTCCCATGTGTAGCCCACGCACGGTCAACAGAATTGTCCCGTGCTCGTCCAGCACGTCGAGGTCGGCCTCGCCCCCTGTCGCGTCGGCTTTGGTCATCCGCGTGTAGCAGTAGCGGGCATTGCGGGTAGGTCCGTAGGCACGTAGGCGGCGCACACCCAACGGCAACAGCAGACCGCCACTGCCGCTGGCCTGGACGCCTGGGTGAGCGGCGACGGACTGGAAACAGGCATCCAGCAGCGCCGGGTGCACGCGGTAGGCGCCCTGCTGGAAACGGATCGAACTAGGCAGCCCGACCTCGGCCAGCACGGTGCTGACTCCCGTCTCCGCAGTGCGCGCGGCGGCCAGACCGGCGAATGCAGGACCTAACTGAACACCACGCTCGACGAACGATTTCCGCAACTCTGTCCCGTTCACGAGGCACGGATGCGCCGCCAGCAGGGCGGCCATGTCGTACGAGGGTGGCGGGGGATCATCCTCGGTGGCGTGCAGCGCCGCAGTGGCGTGCCGCGTGTTTTCACCGTCCTGGTGGGTCGCCACCACGAAGTTGACGACGCCTGGAGCCTCCACCGACGCGACGGCGTCGATCGGGGTCTGGTCGTCGAGCAGCAGCATCTGCTCGAAGGCGATGTCGCGGACCTCGGACGCCTCGCCGAAGACCTCCCCGGCCGCGGCCAACGCCATCTCACAGTAGGCGGCCCCGGGAAGGGCGGCCACGTTGTGCACCTGGTGATCGCTTAGCCAGGGCAGTACCGCGGTACCGACGTCGGCATGCCAAACGTGGCGCTCCGGCTCCTCGATCAGCCGCACATGCGAGCCCAACAGCGGATGCACAGCAATCGTGCAAGCACCTTGCGTCTGCTGTTCTTGGCCGTCGAGGTCGAGGAACAAGGGACGGTGGGTCCACGCCGGTAGCGGCGCATCCACCAGCCGCCCAGCGGGATAGAGCACCGAAAAGTCCACCGCGGCGCCCGCGCTGTGCAGATCTGTCAGCAAGCCGCGCAGCCCGTGCGGCAGCGGCTGCTCACGCCTCATGCCGGCCAGAGCGGCCGCCGACATGTCCAGGCTCCGGGCGGTCTGCTCGACGGAGTGGGTCAGCAGCGGGTGCGGCGCCAGCTCCCCGAAGACCCGATACCCGTCCTCCAACGCGGCCTGCACTGCCGCCGCGAACTGCACGGTCTGCCGCAGATTTTCCACCCAATAACCGGCATCGCACACCGGCCGCTCACGCGGGTCGAACAGGGTCGCCGAGTAGTACGGAACCTCGGGTGACATCGGGGTGAGATCGGCCAGTGCCGCGGCCAACTCGTCGAGGATCGGGTCGACTTGGGGCGAGTGCGATGCCACGTCGACGGCCACCTCGCGGGCCATCACGTCACGCTTCTCCCACGCGGCGACGAGTTCGCGCACCGTCTGCGTTGCTCCGCCGATCACCGTGGACTGCGGCGAGGCCACCACCGAGACCGCGACATCGTCGATACCGCGGGCCATGAGTTCCGAATTCACTTGTTGGGCAGGCAGTTCCACCGACGCCATCGCGCCGGAACCGGCGATGCGGGACATCAGCCGGGAGCGGCGGCAGATGACGCGCGCCCCGTCTTCCAGCGACAGTGCCCCGGCGACAACGGCCGCGGCCGCTTCGCCCAGCGAGTGTCCGATGACCGCGCCTGGCCGCACCCCGTAGGTCTTCTCAATGGTGGCGGCCAGTGCGACCTGCATGGCGAACAGGGTCGGCTGCACCCGGTCGATCCCGGTCACGGTATGCGGCGCCGTCATCGCCTCGATCACCGAGAATCCCGATTCCCTAGCGATTACCGGCTCCACGGCGGCGACGGTCGCAGTGAACACCGGTTCGCTCGCGAGCAGGTCAGCGCCCATCGCGGCCCACTGCGAGCCCTGACCGGAGAACACCCACACCGGTCCCCGATCGCCCTGTCCCACCGCAGCCTGATACGGGATGTCGCCATCGGCCACCTCCCGCAAACCCTCGGTCAGTTCCGGCAGGCTGGCGGCCACCACCGCGGTGCGCACCGGCCGGTGCGCGCGCCGCCGAGCCAGCGTGTAGGCCAGATCCGAGAGCACCACGGAGTCCGCGCGGTCTTCCACCCACTCGGCGAGCCGCCGCGAGGTCTGCCGCAGCCCGTCGGCCGAGGTCGATGACAGCGCGAACAGCAGCGGGCCCGCCGTAGCGGACCCAGTTGAAATGTCGTCGTCTGCGGCATTCTCCGGCGCTTGTGCGGGCGCCTGTTCGAGGATGGCGTGCACGTTCGTTCCAGACATCGCGTAGGAGGACGACGCCATCCGCCGGGGCCCCTGTGCGTTGGTGGGCCACGGCGTGATCTGCTGCGGCACAAAAAGGCCGGTCTCGATACCAGCAAGGCCGTCGGGTAGTCGGGTGAAGTTCACCATCGGCGGCACCAAGCCGTGCTGCAGCGACAGGATCGACTTGATCAGCCCGACCGCCCCCGCCGCGGACTCGGTGTGCCCCAGGTTGCTCTTGGCCGTTCCGAGCGCGCAGCGGTTACCGGTGGCGCCATACACCTGTGCCAGGCTCTTGTATTCAATCGGGTCACCGACCGGGGTGCCGGTGCCGTGCGCCTCCACCGCGCCCACGGTGGCTGCATCCACCCCCGCCGCCGCCAAGGCTGCCTGGTACACCGCGACCTGCGCGTCCTCCGACGGCATCGTGAGCGTCGCCGAGCGACCGTCCTGATTGGCGGCCGTGCCGCGCACCACGGCGAGGATCCGGTTGCCGTCGGCCAGCGCATCTGGCAGTCGCTTTAGCAACACCACCGCGCAACCCTCGGAACGCACAAACCCGTCCGCCCCGACGTCGAATGCACGGCAGCGACCGGTCGGAGAAAGCATGCCCTGCGCGGACAACGACACACTAGCGTCCGGCTCCAGGAGCAATGCGCAGCCGCCGGCTAAAGCAAGGTCGCTTTCACCCTCGTGCAGGCTACGGCAGGCCAGGTGCACCGCCATCAGACCCGAGGAACATGCGGTGTCCACCGTCATCGCCGGACCGCGCAGGCCTAGTGCGTAGGCGATCCGCCCGGACGCCACGCTGTTGTTAAGGCCGGTAGCCGCGTACGGGCCCGCCAAACCGCCCGCACCTTTGGTGAGCACCAGGTAGTCCTCGTGAGTCAACCCAACGAACACGGCTGTCGAGGACCCGGCCAGCGACCCTGGATCCAGACCGGCCTGCTCTATCGCCTCCCACGAGGTCTCCAGCAACAATCGATGCTGGGGATCGGTTGCGATCGCCTCCCGCTCGCTGATCCCGAAGAACTCGGCGTCGAAGCCGGCGACGTCATCGACGAACGCACCCCACCGCGACACCGTTCGACCGGGCACCCCGGGCTCGGGGTCGTAGAATTCGTCGGCGTCCCAGCGGTCAGGCGGAATCTCGGTGACCAGGTCGTCGCCGCGCAGCAAGGACTCCCACAGCATGTCGGGCGAGTCGATCCCCCCGGGAAGCCGACATCCCATTCCGATGACCGCAATGGGAGTGACACGTGTTTCCATCGCTCTTCAACCTCGTCTCTGCTCGGCCGGCGTTACTTCCAGGCCATTCACCAGATTTCGGTACGCGCAACGGAACCCCGTAGCGTCGCTCGCACAACCACCGATCCGGGTAGCCACACGGAACGCATTGCACGAATGGCCAAGCTTAACGCCCCACTTGGAACGGTGGAGGAGAAATAGCGTGAAATTCCCCCGGCTCGTTGCCGGGCAGGTAGCCGGCTGGCTGCGGGGACGCTGGGCGATCGAGAACTGGCTACACTGGGTCCTACGTCACTCGGGAGAAGACCACTAAGAGGTCAGAACCGGCGGCGCCCCACGTCATGGCCACGCTCCACGACACCCCGTCAGCCTGCTCCGGCTCGACGGCCACGACAACAGCGCACAAGCCCCGCGACACAACGCACCAAACCCTCACCGCCCCTTCAAACTACTGCTGAACTGGTGAAATGCCACTTCGCCGAGACTCTGCAAGGGACCGTGACTCAGATTCCATGAACAGGGGGACAACCTCCAAACGACGCCGTAACGTAACGCCCATGAATGCGCGTTCCATCCCCGCTGTGCTGCGCACGTGCGCCCGTCTGCAGCCCAACAACACAGCGTTCACGTTTATCGACTACGAGCGGGACTGGGCCGGCGTTGCCGAAAGCCTGACGTGGTCGCAGCTGTATCGGCGAGCGCTCAACGTTTCACACGAGCTCAGACTTCACTGGTCAACTGGTGATCGCGCTGTGATATCGGCGCCGCAGGGACTCGATTACATCACCGCTTTTCTCGGCGCAATGCAGGCCGGACTTATCGCCGTTCCGCTGTCGGTCCCGCTGGGTGGCGCCAGCGATGAACGTGTTAGTTCGGTGCTGCGTGACGCATCGCCCTCTGCCGTTCTCACGACATCCTCTGTCGCAGGCGATATCGCCGAGTATGTCAAGTCGAAGCCCGGTGAATCCGCTCCATCGGTCATCGAGGTTGATTTGCTGGACCTGGACTCAAAGAAAGGACCCGCTGCAGAGGACGATAGTTCAGCAAACACCGCGTATTTGCAATACAGTTCCGGATCGACCCGCCAGCCCACCGGGGTCATGGTCACGCACAAAAACGTTCTGGCTAATTTCGGCCAGATCATGTCCGACTACTATCGGGACCACGGAGAGGTTCTCCCGCCGGACACCACTTTTGTGTCGTGGCTGCCATTCTTTCACGACATGGGTTTGTATATGGGAATTATCCTTCCGGTTCTGACAGGATTTCGCGCTGTGCTCACGAGCCCGGTGTCGTTCCTGCAGCGGCCGGCCCGGTGGATGCAATTGCTGGCAAGCAACAGTCACGCATTTTCGGCAGGACCGAACTTCGCTTTCGAATTGGCGGCACGAAAAACATCATATGGCGACATGGCCGGGCTTGATCTCGGGGACGTGCTCTGCATCCTCAACGGTAGCGAGCGGGTACAACCCGCGACACTGCAGCGCTTCACCGAGCGGTTCGCCCGCTTCAACTTTCAGGACAGGGCGATCCGGCCCGCATATGGAATGGCAGAAGCAACGGTGTATATCACGACCCGCGAAGGGGATCAACCACCAGAAATCGTTCATTTCGAATCCGAGAAACTGACCCACGGCCATGCAGAACGGTGCGCAAGCGCAAACGGCACACCGCTAGTCAGTTACGGCGCGCCGCGGTCACCGAAGGTACGCATCGTCGATCCCGAAACCAGTACCGAGTGCCCGGCGGGAACGGTCGGTGAGATTTGGGTGCACGGCGGCAATGTCGCTACCGGCTACTGGCAGAGACCTGAAGAGAGTGAGCGCACGTTCGGCGCAACGCTTGTCGCCGCGTCGTCGGCCGGCACACCCGAAGAGCCTTGGCTGCGAACCGGAGATTCGGGCTTCTTCTCCGACGGCGAGCTGTTCATCATCGGCCGCATCAAGGATCTCTTGATCGTGTATGGGCGCAACCACTCTCCCGAGGATATCGAGGCAACGATCCAGGAGATCACCAAAGGCCGGTGCGCCGCGATAGCGGTTCCGAATGAGGGCGTTGAGAAGCTGGTTGCCATCATCGAACTCAAAAAGCTGGGCGACTCCGAAGAGGATGCGATGCACAGGCTGGGCGTCGTCAAGCGTGAAGTCACCTCGGCGATATCGGAGTCGCACGGCCTGAGCGTGGCGGATCTCGTTCTGGTAGGGCTTGGCTCGATTCCCCTCACCACAAGCGGCAAGGTCAGACGAGGGGCGTGTGTCGAGCAGTATCGGCACGATCAGTTCGCCCGCTTAGACGTTTAGTTTCACGACGCGTACTGACGAGGCCGAACTCCGATTCAGCCTCGTCGGCTACTCGGACTACGAATCGGTCTCCGGACGCGCGGCGGTCGAACGGGCCATCTGGTAGCGGCCGGCTCAGATGCGGCCCATTCCGTTGGCCACCAACAAGACCCCGGCCACGGTGATGATGACGGCAAGGATCCGCCGACGGTGAGCCCGCACTCAGCCGCGATGTCCCCACCAGCAGAGCGATCTCAGTGTTGGCCGCACGCTCGGCGGCCAGCAACACCATCCGCGCCCGGGCCCTCACCCCGCGCACGCTCGATGATGGCGTCTAGGCTTTCAGTTTTACCCGATTGAGGTGAGCCCGTCGTAGTGGTCCAGTCGTTGTGCGACTCTGTTGCCCGGTGTTCGGGCAGGAAGAATCAGCAACGACATGACATCGAACAAGCGCCGGCGGCATACGCCGGATCAGATCATCCGCAAGCTCGCCGAGGGCAACAAACTCCTCGCGTCCGGCCAGGAACTCGACGAGGTGTGCCGGCACCTGGAGATCGCTGAGTCGACGTGGCATCGCTGGCTTGCCCAGTACGGCGGCATGAAGGTCAACGACGCGAAACGGCTCAAAGAACTCGAGGCGGAGAACGCCCGGTTGAAGAAGCTGGTGGCCAACCAGGCTCTCGACATTGACATGCTCAGGGAGATCTCGGCGGAAGCTGTCAACCTGAATGAGGCACCGTCGGGTGGTATTTACTGAGTGGTCTCCTTTGGCTTGTCGGGTGGGTTGATCCACGAGCCGGTGGGCAGGTGTGGCGGCTCTGGCGGCTTGCGGATGAACCGTTCAGGATGCGCCCGGTATGCGTCGGTGAGCACGGCGGCGCGCTTGTCGCGGACGGCCTCGGCGGTGCCGTAGTGGATGTCGGCGGGAGTGTGCAGGCCCAGCCCGCCGTGGTGATGATCGTCGTTATACCAAGCGAAGAAGGTCTGGCAGTGCCGGCGGGCGGCCTCGATGGAGTCGAAGCGGCCGGGGAAGTCGGGCCGGTATTTCAGGGTCTTGAACTGGGATTCGCTGAACGGGTTGTCGTCGGACACGTGCGGGCGGCTGTGCGACTGGGTGACGCTGAGGTCGGCGAGCAGGAACGCCACCGGCTTGGAGGTCATCGAGGAGCCGCGATCGGCGTGGATGGTCAGCTGGTCGGCTCCGATGCCCTGCTTGGCGCAGGTCTGGCGGATCAGCACCTCGGCCAACGCCGCGGATTCGCGGGTGGCGACCATCCAACCGACCACGTACCGCGAAAAGATGTCCAAGATGGCATACAGGTAGTAGTACGTCCACTTCGCGGGGCCACGCAGCTTGGTGATGTCCCACGACCAGACGGAATTCTGCTGGTAGGCAACCAGTTCCGGTTTCACGGTGGCCGGGTGGGTAGCTTGGCGGCGCCGTTCTCGGGTTTCGCCGGCCTGGCGTAGCAACCGGTAGAACGTGGAGATCGAGCCGAGGTAGACGCCTTCGTCGAGCAGCGTGGCCCACACCTCGGCCGGCGCCATGTCGACGAACCGCTCGCTGTGCAAAACGTCGAGGATCGCGTGGCGTTCGGCCTGGCTCAGCGCCCGCGGCTGGTGGCGGTCCCGGTGCGGGATCGGCACCGACCGAGCAGGTGGCGGGCTGCTGCGGTGGCGCCGGTAGTAGCTGGCCTGCGCGGCCCCCACAGCCTGGCAGGCGTCTCGAACCCCGACACGCGGGGCTAGCTCGGCGATCGCGGTGTCGGTCACGGCGTCGACCTCGGCTCGGTGTCCGCGCTCTCGGAGAGCGTCTCCAAGAGCGCGTGCAGTTTTGCCTGCACATCCACCACGAAGCGGGTCTTGGCCAGCTCCTGCTCCAGTTGTCGTTTCTCCTGCTCAAGGCGGCCGATCCGCTCGGCTTGCGGGTCGCGCCGCTTACGTCCACGCGGGGCGGCCAGCCCAGCCAGTGCACCGGCGTCGCGGGCCCGCCGCCACGCTACGATGTGGCTGGAGTACAGGCCCTCCCGACGCAACAACGCACCCTTCTCACCCTCGGGGGCGGCGTCGTAGGCGACCAGGATCTCCAGCTTGTACTTCGCAGTGAACGTCCGGCGCCGGGCACGCTCGGGCACCTCAGGGTCGGGACGTTCGGTCCCAGCGCCATTCATCCGACCAGGATCTTCGATCCCGGTCGCTCGCACCAATGTGGTCACCTTGTTCGTCATCTCGGGGAAGCTCTCCATCCCCGCCCTCAGGTCACTAATTGTCAGCAGGCAGGCGCCTCAACCCAGGTTGGCAGAGAGGGCGGCGGGAAACTTCTGACCCCGAACCGCAAGCGCTGTGCCGTCAAGGTGCTGCGCGACCGGTTCGGGGTGTCTGAACGCCGAGCCTGCACGGTCGTGGGCCTCCACCGTTCCACGATGCGCCTAACGCCGCTAGCGGTCACCGCTGAGGAAACCCAGTTGCGTGTCTGGCTGCGCCGGCTCTCCACCGACCGGCCTCGCTGGGGGTGGCGACGGGCTGCCAAGATGGCCCGCCGAGCCGGCTGGACGGTCAACAACAAGCGTATCCGCCGTCTGTGGCGTGACGAGGGCCTCCGGGTCCCGCAGCGCCGCAAGAAGAAGCGTTTGACCGGCGTTGGTGTCGCCGTTGGCGCGATGTCACCGATTCGTCCGAACGTAATCTGGGCGATGGACTGCCGGCGGCAAAGAAGCACACACACTGTCCGGACTCACCACCGAGATCGCCCACTTACGCATCGCGTTGGACGCCGTCGCTACCACCGTGCGCCGCCACGAAGAAGAACTCCGCCGCCTACGAAAATCAAAAGCCAAGTAGATACACCACTCAACAGCTCAAACCGCGCCAAGATTAGCCAGATAACCGTGGCAAAACGCCTGGATCGAGTCGTTCAACGGCCGGCTACGCGACGAACTGCTCAACTCGTGGCACTTCGACTCGCTGCTCGAAGCCCGCGTGATCATCGAAGACTGGCGCTGCGACTGCAACGCCAACAGACCCCACTCCGCCCACGACGAACTCACCCCAACCGAATTCGCCCTACAGTGGAGCACGACCCACCAACCCCAAGCCGCATAGCGACTGGACCACCCGACGGCCTACCTCGCACATCACGCCGACGGGGTCCAGGGAAAGGCAACACAAACATGGCTGACGAGCTGACGCCGCATTTCGAGGATGTGCAGGCGCACTACGATCTATCTGACGACTTCTTCCGCCTGTTCCTCGACCCGACCCAGACCTACACTTGCGCCTACTTCCTTGGCGAGGACATGACACTGGAAGAGGCGCAGATCGCCAAGATCGACCTCGCGCTTGGCAAGCTGGGCTTGCAGCCAGGCATGACACTGCTTGACATCGGCTGCGGCTGGGGCGCCGCCATGCTGCGAGCCGTCGAGAAATGCGACGTCAACGTCATCGGCTTGACGTTGTCGAAGAACCAGGTTGCCCATGTCGAGCAGCTGTTCGCGGCATCGGATAGCCCGCGTTCCAAGCGGGTGCTGCTCGAGGGCTGGGAGCGGTTTCACGAGCCTGTGGACCGGATCGTGGCGATCGGCCCGCTCGAGCATGTCGGCTACGACCGCTACGACGCGTTCTTCGAGAGGGCCTATGACCTCTTGCCGGGCAATGGCACGATGCTGCTGCACACGATCACCGTCCTCTCGGAGAAGGAAATCATCGAGTCCGGTTTGCCGCTAACGATGGACATAGTCGAATTCAGCGACTTCATGAAAACCGAAATCTTCCCCGGCGGCTTCCTGCCGACCATCCAGATGGTGAAGGAGCACTCGGCGAAGGCCGGCTTCAAGCTGAAGCGTCGCCAATCGCTGCAGCGGCATTACGCAAAGACCCTAGACATATGGGCCGCGGCCCTAGAGGCACACAAAAGCGAGGCCATCGCGATTCAGTCCGAAGAGGTCTACGAGCGGTACATGAAGTACCTCACCGGCTGCGCGAATCTCTTCCGCAAGGGCTACACCGACCTCAACCAATTCACCCTGCGGAAGTAGTGAGTGTGCCCTGCGAGCGCATTAGGTTGGCACTGCGATCCGCAGGATGACTCGCGACTTGCTGCCACGCGCCGCGATCTTTTCGACCAGCGTCACCAGGCGGTAATGAAGGCCGTACTTTCGGCGAATCTCACCCTGGAGCCGATCCACCGTAAGCCGGGATCCGGTGACCACCCGCGCGTTGCCCTCCACGGGTAAACCGCCGTCCCGGTTCAACGGCGCCGGTTCGCTATTCATCGATCCCGGCTCGTGGCAAAACGCCTGGATCGAGTCGTTCAACGGCCGGCTACGCGACGAACTGCTCAACTCGTGGGAGTTCGACTCGCTGCTCGAAGCCCGCGTGATCATCGAAGACTGGCGCTGCGACTACAACGCCAACAGCCTCCACTCCGCCCACGGCGAACTCACCCCAACCGAATTCGCCCTACAGTGGACCACGACCCACCAACCCCGAGCCGCATAGCGTGGACCACCAAACGGGTCCCCCTCACGATGACATCACCAGGACTCCCGATCGGAAAAGTAGCCAACGGGGGTGGGCAGGCGGCAGCATCCGGCGGAGCTTGCGGAGCCTGGGTTAGCCGGCGGGACGCGGCCGACAGTCTCCTGTGCGCGATCCGGCCAGCCGTACCGCGCAGAATTCGTCACGTCCATTTGAAAGCGTCCTCGACGGGCGCCTGTGTCAGTACCATCACGAGCGTGTCGGCCGACGATAACCATAGGTCATCCTGGCTCGCCAAGCTCCTTGTCGTCGCTGCCTGGATTGCGGCGGCGGTGATCGCGAACTTGATTCTCGCATTCACACCTGCGAAAGCGAGGGATGCCGGCTCGGCGCTGCTGCCACAGGACGCCACGACGGCCGCCGCCACCAGCCGGATTGCGCAGGCGTTCCCGGGCACCGGCACTAACGCCATCGCCTACCTGGTGCTGGAAGGCCGCGACCAGCTGGGGCCGGCGGACCAGCAATACTTTGACGCTGCCGTCAGCGCCTTGCGCGCCGACGCCGCCCACGTGGGATCCGTCCTCGACTGGCGGTCAGATCCCCTCACCGCCCCGCTGGGCACCAGCCCCGACGGCCGATCCGGTATCGGCATGGTGTGGCTGCGGGGCGAAGCGGGGACCGCCCAAGCGCGGGAATCGCTCGATGCTGCCCGATCGGTGGTGCGGAAGCTACCGCCCAGTGCGGGGCTTCGCGCCCGCATTACGGTCCCGGCGACCACCAACGGCATGCCCCTGCACATGACCGCGTGGCAGGGCGCGGCAATCGTGACCGCCGCGGCGGTGATCGCCGCCCTGCTACTTCTGCGAGCGCGGCAATCCACGATTGCCGTGGGGATCGCGCTGCTGACCGCCGGGCTCTCGCTCGCGGTGACGTGGCCGCTCGCCGCGGTGGTGCGGGGACACTATGGGGGGAACGTGTCGGTGTTCACGGTGTTCTCCATTACGCTGGCCGCAGTCCTGGCGATCGGCACAATCACCGCATCCACCATGCTGGTTGCGCGGCTCAGGCCCGACGCAACCGCTTCGGTCACGGACCGGCGCGCATACCGCACCACCCTGCCCGCGTTGGCCCTGCCCGGGGGGTGCACCGCGATGCTCACCGGCCCGCTGCTGCTTGCCCGAACCCCGACACTGCACAGCGTCGGCACCGCAGCACTGGGTGTCCTTGTTGCACTTGCGGCTTCGTTGACGCTATTGCCTGCCCTGATAGGGCTCGCATGGCCACGCGCGGGGCCTGAAGGGCAGTCATCCTCGCTAACCGGCGGTGCCGCCCGGACAGCCCCGCTGTCGATACCGCGTCCGGCCGTCATCACCGCCCTGGTGCTGGTGATCTGCGCGCTGCCCGTCATCGCGATGCAGTGGGGTCTATCTGAAGACCAGGCAAACCCGGCCGCGACACGCAGCGCACAATTCCTCCCGGGGAATCGGCTGCCCGACGTGGTAATGGTCAAATCCGGCCGCGACCTTCGGGACCCGGCCGGGCTCATCGCCATCGACCAGGTCAGCCACCGCCTGATGGAGATTCCCGGTGTCCGCAAGGTCCAGTCGGCGGCATGGCCAGGCGGTGTCCCGTGGACCGATGCCTCGCTGACCTCCGAAGCGGGAAGGCTCGCCGCTCAGCTGGATCGCCAGGGCGCGACGTTTGTACCGCAGGTGGAAGCCATCAAGTCACTGGCGTCCGTACTCGATCAGATGACCGGAGCGGTCAACGAGCTGGAAGCGAGCGTGACCGCCGGTCTCGCCGGGGCGACCCAAATCCAGCAGCAAATCGACCTCATGATCTCCGGTACGCGCAACATCAAGGACACCACCGTGCAGGTGTCGGGATACCTGGACCCGGTGCGCGGCTGGATGGGCGGCATCGCGAACTGTCCCGGCGACATACTGTGCTCGGCCGCGCGAAAGGTCGTTGATCCCTTCGACAGCGTGGTCGCCGACGTTGCCCTGCTGTCCGACGGCGCGGACCGCATCGCCGCGGTATCGGCCAAAACAATGGGCGCCTTCGCCTCCACACCGCGCGTGGTGGCACAAATGCGGTCGGCGCTGGGGCAGCTGCGCTCCTTCGTACCCACCCTGGAAACGACCATCGAGAACACCATCCCGCAAGTCGTGCAGTTGTCGACTTTCCTGAAGAACCTCAGCACCGACTTCGCCGACACCGGCGAAGGCGGCTTCTACCTACCCAGGAAGGCGCTGGCGGATCCGTCGTACCAGCACGTGCGGCAATCGATGTTCTCGTCGGACGGAACGGCGACCCGGCTGTTCGTCTATTCCGACGGGGACAAGGTGGACTCGGATGCGGCGGTACGCGCGCAGCAGCTCGAAATCGCCGCGGGCAAGGCGACGAAGTACGGAAGCCTTGTCGACAGCCAGATCACTGTGAGCGGACCCGCGCAAGTAGCCGCGGGCGCCCGCGGTGCCCTCACCCACGATGCCGTGCTACTGGCCGTCACGATGCTCGCGGTGGTCGCCCTGGTCAGCCTGTGGCGCGGCGCCCTCAGTGGTCTCGTGATCGGCCTCGGGGTGCTGGCCTCTTACCTTGCCGCGCTGGGGATCTCGGTTGCGCTCTGGCAACATCTGCTGGGTCGCGAGCTGCACGCTTCGGTGCCGCTGGTGTCGTTCGCCGTCCTCGCGGCGTGCGGCGTCCCGTATCTCGTCGCCACTCTCATCGACTCCCAGGCACAGTCTGCGGGCATCGTGTCGGTTCGGGGCGCCGTTGCGCCGCTCATGGCGCTCGGTGCCGCATTCGGCAGCGGACTGGTGTTGGTGTCGGGAGGTTCCTTCAGCGCTCTGGGTCAGATCGGCACCGTTCTGCTGATCGGGCTGGGCGCGCTGACCGCGGTGGCGCACGTATGCGTTCCGGCCGCGATCCCAGACCGGACTACGCGACGCACCGTCGCGGCGTCGCCCGCGACGGACAGTTGATACGCCAAGTCGCTGTTCGAGATCGCCTGGCGCATTGAGGGCTTCGCCGCTAGTCGACGTTCACAGGTTCGTTCCATTTCGACAGCGTGATCTGGACAGACCCGGACCCGAGGTCCACACTTGCCCGGACGAGGCGGTGCGAACCGTCCGCGGCAATCCACACGGTCGCCGGCCTCGACTGTCTGGCGCCAGGATCCAGGATCTTGACGGTGTCCGTCTGGAGGGTTCCGGTGATCTTGGTGGTGGGAACTCCGTCGATCACCTCCGTGCCTTGCGATTGCAGATTGGCGATACCCGACACCATCTTCGCCACACCGTTGGTGGGGTCGACCAGGCGTGAGGCTGCCAGGTCGGAGACGGAGCCGAGTTTGGTCCAGTCGTCGAATAGTTTCACCGAGATGACGTCGTCCTTTACCCGGAACGGGACGTCCGCCTGGCCCTGGTAGGTGCACACGCCCTTCGCGGCGAGCGGATTGGCCCGGACATCGACATCGGCACTGGTGATGCCGAGCATGCTGTCGATTTGCCCGGTTGTCCGAACCGCCAGGTGCACGCTGGTCAAAGCCTTTGTCGCGTCCGCCGCCTGCCGGATCTCGGCTACGAGCGCGGGGTCGGCCGGCGTGCTGACCGCACTGCTATGCCCCTCGGAATCAGGTGTGGCAGAGGAGCATCCGGATAGCCACAGCACCAGACAGGCACCCAGCATCACCAGAACGGCGGGCGTCACCGCCGGTTTCCGATCGTTCATTGCTCACCACCTCGATGATGTTCGCCCATGCCGCTCGCACCGCGGGCAGCTCCGAACCCAGCACACAGGCCACGATCGCGCCGAGGTCACAGCTTTTTGAGTCCGCGAAGGACCTTAGCGTGTGGCAGGCTTGCCGCCACAGTCTTGCGCACTTTCGGGTTGACCAGGCTGCCGTTGATGACGATTAGGTATCGAAGGCCGTGATCGCGCCATTCCGCTACTTGATCGATGACTTCGTCGGTGTCCCATTCAAAACCATTTCTTTTATAAGTGCAGCAGAACTTTCGCCGTGTGTGACAAGACCGTCTGCTTGTCCATGGTTTGTGGGATCAGGTGCTGTACGCCGACGAAGTCAGCTCCCATTGGATGCTCAACGCCGTGGCGTGCCCAGGTTTGTGGCAGGTACACCTAGCGCGGTCATTTTGACGATGACAGAGCCCAGCGCCTCATCCACGTCGTCGCGATTCCGGCCGGTGACCACGCCGAGCACTGCCGCAGGGGTAATCGACATTGGGTCGCGACCCGTGTCCGACGCCGCGGCGCGTACAGCTTCGAGTGCGCGGCTGTAGTCGGTGGAACGAACCAGAACAGTGAGAACCCAAGCGTCGGCATAGCGTCCAGTGGCCCGCAGCATCCGCGGCCCGTGGGCCGCGATCCAGATTTCGGGCCATTCCCCACGGTATGGCGGAAGGTCGAAAACGGCGTTAGGTAGCGGAAAGTATGGCGATTCACACGAGACAAGCCGCCCGTTCGCAGCCCACAACGTGCGAATTGTGGCGAGGGCTTCTTCGAAGCGTGCCACCGGTTTGGACCAGTCCACGCCGTAGGGCTCGTTGCCCTCACATTCCCTGACACCGATACCGAGGATGGCTCGGCCTCGGGTAAGCAGATGCAGAGTCGCGGCGGCTTACGCCGTGACCGCTGGATTGCGGCGATCGGCCTCGGTCACGCATATACCGAGTCGCAGGCGGCCGATGCGGTTGTAGGCGGCGAGGCGGTTCGGCATCGTGCGCCCGAGACGCCGAACCCCGAAATTGCTCGGGTAGTGTCGCCCAGATGAGCCCAGTTGAGCGCGAGTTCGACATCGTCTTGTATGGCGCCACCGGGTTCTCCGGCAAGCTGACCGCCGAATACCTCGCAAATAGAGCGTCAAGAGCACGGATCGCACTGGCCGGCCGCTCAAGCGAACGGCTGCGGGCTGTGTTGGAGATGTTGGGCCCGACCGCACAGGACTGGTCGGTGATCGTCGCCGACGCGTCACAACCGTCGACACTCGAGGCGATGGCCACCCGGGCCCAGGTCGTGCTGACCACTGTTGGCCCCTATACACGCTACGGCCTGCCGCTGGTGGCAGCCTGCGCCATGGCTGGAACGGACTATGCCGACCTCACCGGCGAGTTGATGTTCGGCCGAAACGCTATCGACCTGTACCACAAACAAGCCGCCGATACCGGCGCCCGGATAGTGCTCTCGTGCGGATTCGATTCGATCCCTTCGGATCTGAGCGTCTATCTGCTGTACCGCCGCGCGATCGAGGACAGCACCGGTGAACTCTGCGACACCAATCTGGTGCTGCGCAAGTTCTCCCAGCGCCGGGCCTCCGGCGGTTCGGTTGCAACGTATTCCGAAGCGATGCGCACTGCATCCAGCGACCCTGCGGCCCGTCGGCTCGTCAAAGACCCATATACGCTCACCACGGACCGAGGCGCCGAACCCGAACTCGGTGCGCAGCCGGATTTTCCCTGGCGCCGAGGACGCAACCTGGCACCCGAGCTTGCGGGTTTCTGGACCGGCGGATTTGTGCAGGGCCCGTATAACACTCGGGTTGTCCGGCGTAGCAATGCATTACAGGACTGGGCCTACGGCCGACGATTCCGCTACTCGGAGACGATGAGCCTGGGAAGGTCGTTGGCGGCACCGGTCGCCTCTGCGGCCGTCACCGGCGCTATGGCGGGTGCTATTGGTTTGGGCAATAGATACTTCAGCCGATTACCCCGACGACTAGTGGAGCGCATCGCGCCGAAACCAGGCACCGGTCCCAGCCGGAAAAACCGGGAACGCGGCCATTACGCGTTCGAGACCTACACCACTACGACAACCGGTGCCCGCTACATGGCGACTTTCGCGCAGAACGGCGACGCTTACATCTCGACGGCGGTGCTGCTCGGTGAGAGTGGTCTGGCGCTGGCGCTCGATCGCGATCGGCTCTCCGAGTTGCGGGGCGTGCTCACTCCCGCTGCGGCGATGGGCGATGCACTGCTGGCGCGTCTCCCGGCGGCCGGGGTGTCCATGGGGACGACCCGGCTGAACTGAAAGCCGTCCGGTGCCTTATCTCAGTACCCCGTTGGCATGGTGCGCTCCCCTTGCACACCGCGTTCTTTCTCGCATACCCCGGGCGGGTATATTATACTCTGGGGCCGGATCGGGTGGCTGGATCCATCGCAGGACGGATGGTGATCGCTGAAAGTACATGCCGGATGCGGAGGACCGAGTGACAGGCAGAGTGCTAGCGGTGATTGGCCACGCCCTGACGATGGCGGGGTCCATGACGTGGGAAATCCTGTGGGCGTTGATCCTGGGCTTCGCCCTGTCGGCAGTGGTGCAGGCCGTGGCGCGTCGCTCGACGATCGTGTCCCTGCTGGGCGACGACCGGCCGCGCACCCTGGCGGTGGCGGCCGGCCTGGGAGCGGCGTCGTCGTCGTGCTCGTATGCCGCGGTGGCCCTGGCGCGATCGTTGTTCCGCAAGGGTGCCAACTTCACCGCCGCGATGGCGTTCGAGATCGGTTCCACCAATCTCGTGGTGGAGTTGGGCATCATCCTGGCGCTGCTGATGGGCTGGCAGTTCACCGCCGCAGAGTTCGTCGGCGGCCCGCTGATGATCGTCGTCCTCGCCGTCTTGTTCCGGCTGTTCGTCCGGTCCCGGCTCGTCGAGTCCGCCCGCGAGCAGGCCGAGCGGGGAATCGCGGGCTCGATGGAAGGCCATGCCGCCATGGACATGTCCATCAAAGGTGAAGGCGCATTTTGGCGGCGGCTCCTTTCGCCGCAAGGATTTACCTCGGTATCACATGTGTTCGTCATGGAGTGGTTGGCGATTCTCCGGGACCTCGTCTTGGGCCTGCTGATCGCTGGCGCCATCGCCGCGTGGGTGCCCGAAAGGTTTTGGCAGACATTCTTTTTGGCTGATCACCCGGGGTGGTCGGCGCTATGGGGGCCGCTCGTGGGACCCGTCGTGGCGATCGTGTCCTTCGTCTGCTCGATCGGCAACGTGCCACTGGCCGCGGTGCTGTGGAACGGGGGCATCAGCTTCGGCGGTGTCATCGCTTTCATCTACGCCGACCTGGTGATCCTGCCGATCTTGAACATCTACCGCAAGTACTACGGCACCAGGATGATGCTGACGCTGCTGGGCACCTTCTACGCGGCGATGGTTTCCGCCGGTTACCTCATCGAATTATTGTTCGGCACAACCAATCTCATTCCAAGGCAGCGCAACGCGACGGTGATGCAAGCGGCGATCTCGTGGAATTACACCACCTGGCTCAATATTGGGTTCCTTGTCATCGCGGCGATACTGATCGCCCGGTTCATCGCCACCGGCGGACTCCCAATGATGCGCATGATGGGCGGCTCCCCCGACGCGGGACGGGACCACCACGATCACTCGCCCGAAAGCCGCTAGCGGCCTTCCGCTGCAGGCGCCGTTCCCTCGCGCATCATGGGCGGTATCGTTGCCTGCGAAAAGGATAAGGAGCCCATGGTGTCAACGCCGACAGAGGCCGGTAACTATCCGCCACCGCCCGGCGGCCCGCCACCGCCGGCCGATATCGGTCGGCTGTTGCTGCGCTGCCACGACCGGCCGGGATTGATCGCCGCGGTGAGCAACTTCCTCGCCCAGGCCGGTGCAAACATCATCTCCCTCGACCAGCACTCCACGGCGCCGGAGGACGGAACGTTCCTGCAGCGGGCGATCTTTCACTTGCCCGGCCTGACGGCTGCCCGGGACGCACTGGAGCGCGACTTCGCCAGTAGCGTGGCGGACAAATTCGATATCGACTACCGGTTTGCCGAAGCCGCCAAGCCCAAGCGGGTCGCCATCATGGCCTCGAAGGAGGACCACTGCCTGTTAGATCTGTTGTGGCGTAATCGTCGCGGCGAACTTCAGATGTCGGTTGTCATGGTGATCGCCAACCACCCGCAGCTGGCCGAGCATGTAAGGCCCTTCGGGGTGCCGTTTTTCCACGTACCCGCGACCCGCGCGAGCCGCGCCGGAGCAGAACAGCGTCAGCTTCAGTTACTGAGCGGCAACGTGGATTTGGTGGTGCTGGCACGCTACATGCAGATACTGAGCCCGGAGTTTCTCGACGCGGTCGGCTGCCCGCTGATCAACATCCACCATTCGTTCCTCCCCGCCTTCATCGGAGCAGCCCCCTACAAGCGCGCGCGAGAACGCGGTGTCAAGCTGGTCGGCGCCACCGCCCACTACGTCACCGAAGTGCTCGACGAGGGGCCGATCATCGAGCAAGATGTCGTGCGCGTCAACCACACCCACACGGTCGACGATCTGGTGCGCATGGGTGCCGACGTAGAACGCGCGGTGCTGTCTCGGGCCGTGCTCTGGCATTGCGAGGACCGAGTCATCGTGCACGACAACCAGACCGTCGTCTTCTAAGCGCGCAAGCGAGGAGTTCGAGCGGGCGCAACGCGGTCATCACAGATGACTTCAGGGCCGGCCACCATCGCCGCGCGAAAGCTTTTTGCGCAACCGGCGGTTCACCGGTTCGGGCAGTAGCTCTGACACGTCACCGCCCAGCATCGCGACCTCTTTGGCCAACGACGACGACACGAAGGAATACCGCGGCGTGGTCGCCACGAAAAAGGTGTCGACACCCGCGATGTGTTTGTTCATCTGCGCCATCTGCAGCTCGTACTCGAAGTCGGTGCCGGTGCGCAGACCCTTCACGATGGCGGTCATCCCCAGGGACCTGACAAAGTCGACAACCAGCCCCTGCCCCGCTGCCACCCGCAGGTTGGCCAGGTGTGTCGTGGACTCTTCGATCATCGCGATCCGCTCGCCGAGGTCGAACATGCCCTTTTTGGCAGGGTTGCTCAGGATTGCCACCACCACCTCGTCGAACTGCGCCGAGGCCCGCTCGAAGACGTCGACGTGACCCAACGTCACCGGGTCGAACGACCCCGGGCACACCGCGCCGCTCATGACGCGCGCCGGCGACGATGCAATGGGGGCACCTCCCGCCTGCGGGGGACGGAGGGATGAGGAGGAGCGGCGCTCATGACGCATGACGGTACACGCTGTCTCAGAGCCGTTCGGCCAGCTCCAAACGGGTGTCGCCGTAAACCCGTTGCGGCCACACGAACCAGCCCGCCGGCCAGGTCAGCGCCGCGCTGCTGGCGGCGCGCTCCACCGCGGCAAGGGTGCCCTCGCGCACCCAGCCGTGGGTTGTCAACGCGGCCAGCGCGGCGTCCACCTCCGCGGCCTCGACGTCGTAGGGCGGGTCGGCCAGGACGAGGTCCACGGGAGCGGCGGCGCCGGCCGCCAAGACGGTCGCGACCGCGCCCCGGCGCAGCGTCGCCCCGGTCACGCCGAGGGCCTCGATGTTGCGGGCGATCACGGCCGCGGTGCGCTGGTCCGACTCCACGAACAGCGCGGACGCGGCCCCGCGCGACAGCGCCTCGAGCCCCAGAGCGCCCGAACCGGCGTAGAGATCCAGCACCGCCAGCCCGGTCAGGTCCCGTCGCGCGGCCACGATGTTGAAAAGCGATTCGCGCACCCGATCGGTCGTCGGCCTGGTTCCGCGCGGCGGGACGGCAATGCGCCGGCCCCCGGCCACGCCGCCGATGATCCGGGTCAGTTCAGCACCACCAGCAGGTCCCCGCCCTCGACCTGTGCGGTGCTCGACACCGCCACCCGCTGCACGCTGCCGTCCTTCGGGGCGGTGATCGGGGCTTCCATCTTCATCGCCTCGATGGTGGCGATGGTTTGGCCCGCGCTCACCTGGTCCCCCTCGGACACCGATACCGTGACGACCCCGGCGAACGGCGCGGCGATGTGGCCGGGATTTCCGCGGTCGGCCTTCTCCGCGGTGGGAATGGTGCTCGCAATGCTGCGGTCGCGCACCAGGACGGGACGCAGCTGCCCGTTGATGATGCACATCACGGTTCGCATGCCGCGCTCGTCGGGTTCGGAGATCGCTTCCAGCCCGATCAACAGGTCGACGCCGCGCTCCAGTTCGACCCGGTGCTCCTCGCCCTGCCGCAATCCGTAGAAGAACTGGTTGGCCGACAGGTGCGAGGTGTCGCCGTAGGTCTCCCGATGCTCCTCGAATTCCTTTGTCGGACCGGGGAATAGCAGTCGGTTGAGCGTTGCCTGACGACCTCGGCCGGCCTGCGCCAGCGCGGATTCGTCTTCCGCGGTGAGTTCCTGGACCGCCCTGGCGGCGCCGCGGCCCTCGAGCGCCTTGGTGCGCAGCGGTTCGGGCCAGCCGCCGGCCGGGTCGCCCAGTTCGCCACGCAGGAATCCCAGCACCGATTCCGGAATGTCCAAACACGTTGGCTGTGCGGCGAATTCGTCCGCGCTCACTCCCGCGCCGACGAGCGCCAGCGCCAGATCGCCGACCACCTTGGAAGAAGGGGTCACCTTGATCAGCCTGCCGAGGACCCGATCGGCACCGGCGTAGGACTCCTCGACCTCCTCGAATCGGTCCCCCATTCCCAGTGCGATCGCCTGCTGCCGCAGGTTCGACAATTGGCCGCCCGGAATCTCGTGGTGGTAGACCCGCCCGGTCGGTCCGGGCAGCCCTGACTCGAACGGCGCGTAGACCTTTCGCAGCGCCTCCCAGTACGGCTCCAGCGCGCACACCGCCGAAAGGGACAGGCCGGTGTCGTACTCGGTGTGCGCGGCGGCGGCGACGATGGAACTCAGTGCGGGCTGGCTGGTGGTACCCGCCATCGGCGCGGCGGCCCCGTCGACGGCGTCGGCTCCCGCTTCCCAAGCGGCCACGTAACTGGCCAGCTGGCCGCCCGGCGTGTCGTGGGTGTGCACGTGGATGGGGAGGTCGAACCGGCTGCGCAGGGCGCCCACCAATCGCTGCGCGGCCGGTGGCCGCAACAGCCCGGCCATGTCCTTGATGCCCAGTACGTGCGCGCCGGCGTCCACAATCTGGTCGGCCAGCTTGAGGTAATAGTCCAGCGTGTACAGCCGCTCCCCCGGATCGGTGAGGTCACCGGTATAGCACATCGCGACTTCGGCTACCGCAGAACCGGTTTCGCGGACCGCGTCGATCGCCGGGCGCATCGACTCGAGATTGTTCAGCGCATCGAAGATCCGGAAGATGTCGATGCCGGTGGCCGTCGCCTCCTGGACAAACGCCGACGTGACCAGCTCCGGATATGGTGTGTAGCCAACGGTGTTGCGGCCCCGCAGCAGCATCTGGAGGCAGATGTTGGGTATGGCTTCGCGCAGCATCGCGAGCCGCTCCCACGGATCCTCCTTGAGGAACCGCAGGGCCACGTCGTAGGTCGCACCGCCCCAGCACTCCACCGACAGGAGCTCCGGGGTGGTCCGCGCGAGATACGGTGCGACCCAAGCCAACCCGCGGGTGCGCACCCGCGTCGCGAGCAGCGACTGGTGGGCGTCGCGGAACGTCGTGTCGGTGACCCGCACCGCCGCCGAGTCCCGCAGCCAGCGCGCAAAACCCTCGGGCCCGAGCTCGACGAGACGCTGCTTGGACCCGGCGGGCGGCGGCACGTCCAAGTCGACGTCGGGCAGCTTGTCCTGTGGGTAGACCGATGACGGCCTGGTGCCGTGCGGTTGGTTGACGGTGACATCGGCCAGATAGTTGAGGATCTTGGTGCCGCGATCGGCCGAGGCGCGTGCGGTCAACAGCCGCGGCCGCTCGTCGATGAACGACGTGGTGATCCGCCCGGCCCGGAAGTCCGGTTCGTCGAGAACCGCTTGCAGGAACGGGATATTCGTCGACACCCCGCGAATCCGGAACTCCGCTATCGCCCGGCGAGCCCTGGCCACGGCCGTCGGGAAGTCGCGACCCCGGCACGTCAGCTTGACCAGCATGGAGTCGAAGTGGGGGCTGATCTCCGCGCCCAGGTTGGTGCTGCCGTCCAGGCGGATGCCGGCCCCACCGGGCGTGCGGTATGCGCTGATGCGGCCGGAGTCCGGCCGAAAGCCGTTGGCCGGGTCCTCGGTGGTGATGCGGCACTGCAAGGCGGCGCCGTGCGGCCGGATGTCGTCCTGACTCAGACCGAGATCCTCGAGGGTCTCGCCCGCGGCGATGCGCAGCTGGCTGGAAACCAGGTCCACGTCGGTGATCTCCTCGGTCACCGTGTGCTCGACCTGAATCCGCGGGTTCATCTCGATGAAGACGTACTGCCCCGACTCGTCGAGCAGAAACTCGACCGTGCCGGCGTTGCTGTATCCGATGTGCCGGGCGAAAGCCACTGCGTCCGCGCACATCCTGTCCCGCAGCCCGGCGCTGAGGTTCGGCGCGGGCGCCAATTCGATGACCTTCTGGTGCCGGCGCTGCACGCTGCAATCGCGCTCGTAGAGGTGCATCACGTTGCCCTGGTTGTCGGCCAGGATCTGCACCTCGATGTGCCGGGGCTTGAGCACGGCCTGCTCGAGATAGACCGTCGGGTTCCCGAAGGCCGACTCGGCTTCGCGGCTGGCGGCTTCGATCGCTTCGGGCAGGGCGGCGATGTCGTCGACGTATCGCATGCCGCGTCCCCCGCCGCCGGCGACCGCCTTGACGAACAACGGAAACCGCATACCCGTTTCGGGCGAGCCCATGGCCGAAATCAGCTCGTCGACCGAGGCCGACGGCGCCGATGACATCAATATCGGCAGGCCCGCTTCGCGCGCCGCACCGATCGCCCGGGACTTGTTCCCAGTGAGCTTGAGCACGTCGGCGCTCGGTCCGATGAAGGTGATGCCGGCCGCCGCGCACGCCGCGGCCAGCTCAGGGTTCTCCGACAAGAAGCCGTACCCGGGATAGATGGCGTCGGCCCCCGCGCGGCGCGCGGTTTCGACGATCTCGTCCACGGACAGGTAGGCGCGCACCGGATGACCCACGTCGCCGATCTGATACGACTCGTCGGCCTTGAGCCGGTGCTGGGAGTTGCGGTCCTCGTAGGCATAGACGGCCACCGTGCCGATGCCCAGCTCGTAGGCCGCTCGGAAGGCACGGATCGCGATCTCACCGCGATTGGCCACCAACAGCTTGGCGATCACCTTTGACCCCTCACCTCGTCCTGCCGCGCCACCCGCAGGCGTTCACATGAGCGTGGACCAATAGTTCCAGAACCGCACCATGATCAACAGAAAGACCGCCGTGAACCACAGCGCGGCGATCGACCAGCGCCATTGGTACAGCACCCACGCCGGGCCAGTGCCCCGGCCTTCCAGCACCGGGCGAAACGCGATCGAAGCGACGACCACCAACAGCGAGATGGTGACCGCCCAGACCACCATGCAGTACGGGCACAAGGCCCCGATGCGATACAGGCTCTGGAAGATCAGCCAGTGCACGAATACCGAGCCGATCAGTATCCCGGCCGTCAGTCCGACCCAATACCATTGGGGCAGAGCGACTTTGGTCACCGCCAGTACCCCGGTGACGACCACCACGGTGAAGCCCACCAGGCCGAGCAGCGGATTGGGGAATCCCAGGACCGACGCCTGCGGCGTGACCATCACCGAACCGCACGACACGATCGGGTTGAAGTTGCACGTCGGCACGTATGAGGGGTTGCGCAGAAGTTCGATCTTCTCGACCGTCAGGGTCATCGAGGCAGCCAAGCCGATCACCCCGGCGATCAGCACCCACCACGCGCTGGCCGCCGGGACACGCGCCGGCGGACGCGAATCCGGTGTCAGGTCGGCGCGTTCTGCTGACACCGGGGCGGTCACGATGCGGCCGCGGGCGCGACGGCAGCATCGATGCCCGACACGTCGCCCACGATGCTCTTGATCTTGCTGACCAGCGCGTCCGGTGTCGACGGCTCATAGTCGTCGCCGTTGATCTTGATGGTCGGAGTCGCGGTGATATGTGCCGCCGCCGCCTCGCCGGTGACCTTGGAAAGGTACTTGCCGCTGTTGATGCAGTCCGGGACCTTGCCCGCCGCGCCCGCTTCGCGGGCGAGTTCGATCAGCTTCGCGTTGTCGGGGAAGCTGGTGCCGCGCTCGTCGGGCTGAATGCTGGTGCTGTAGAGGGCCGCATGGAAACGGCGGAACGCGTCGATGGATTCATCGGCGACGCACTTGGCCGCCGCGCCGGCCCGGGACGAATAGTTCTGGTTCTTCTGACTGTCCAGGATCGCCACCATGGAGTAATCGGCCGCAATGGCGCCGATGTCGATGAGCTTGGACACCGTCGGCCCGAAAGTGCGCTCGAAATTACCGCAGGCCGGGCACAGGAAGTCCTCGTAGAACGAGACCACGGCCTTGGGGTTGCTGGTCCCGGGCTGGGTGACCAGCTTGCTCGACGTCACGCGCACGGTATCCCCGGGGCCGGAGTCGCCGCCCTTCTTGTGACTGACGATCCAATAGACGACGCCGACCAGGAGGAGGACGACGAACGCCGTGCCGGCGATTTGGACGAGTCGGCCGGACTTCGCGCCGCCGGGCTTCAGGTCGTATCGCGGGGGACGCTTGGATTTGTCGGCCACAGGTTCGCTGATCCTTCGGTGCTGGCTTGTCCGGCGGTCGGACAAGGCCTCTGGAGGGGCGCTGCTGAGGGGCCTCGCAGAGGCGCCTCTACATTACCGGCCGCGGGGCAAATCAGATCCGGCTCAGGTGCGCGCGCAGGGCCGAGATCAATTCGCTGGTCACGACGGCGCTGTCGCCGCCGAGTTGAAACAGATTGACGAAGCCATGGGTCAACGAACCCGCGTACCGCAGGTCCACCGCGGTCCCGGCGGCCCGCAGCGCCGCTGCGTAGCTCTCGCCCTCGTCGCGCAATGGGTCGAATCCGCCGACCGCGATCAGAGCCGGCGCCAGCCCGGACAGCGATTCGGCCAGCAACGGAGAAATCCGCGGATCCGCCGCGTCGACACCCGAACCCCTCAGGTACTGCGCGTGGAACCAGTCGATGTCCCGCCTGGTCAGCAAGAAGCCGCGCGCGAACAGGCTCAGCGACCGCGTCTGCGAGGTGAAGTCGGTCCGCGGGTAGATCAGCCACTGCAACACCGGGGCGGGGCGGCCGTCGTTACGCGCCAGCTGGCACACGACGGCGGCCAGGTTCCCGCCCGCGCTGTCCCCGCCCACCGCAACGCGGCCGGCCGCCGCGCCGAGCTCACGCGCGTGCTCGTACGCCCACTTGAAGGCCGCATAGGCATCCTCGACCGCGGCGGGGGCCGGGTGCTCGGGCGCCAGCCGGTAGTCGACCGACAGCACGTGGATACCGGCGTCACGGCACGTCAGCCGGCACAGCGCGTCGTGGGTGTCCAGGTCGCCGATCACCCAGCCGCCGCCGTGGTAGAAGACCAGCAAGGGCGCGGACTCACCATTCGCCGGGCGGTAATGCCGCACCCCGATTTCGCCGGCCGGGCCGGGTATCGACAGGTCCTCGACCTCGACGTGAATTTGTGGTCCGGGAAACCCCACACACATCTCGTGCGTCTGAGCGCGGGACGCGGCCGGGTCGTCGTCGACGACCAGGCCGTCGATGCCGACGAGGTGCATACCCGACAGCATCAGCTGCAGCGTGGGATCCAGCGTGTTGCCGTCGATCATGACCGCACGACCGCGGACCAGCGCCTTGCGTGCCGCGACCGGGATCCACGGAATGACCTTGACACCGACCGTGGTGACCGCGCCCTGCACGCGGCTCGGCCACCCCATCGGTGAACCTTTCGCTCCGAGATGGAGGTCCGGCGCGCCTGGCAGACTCTTGGTCATGGGCAGCTCCCTCCCTGAAAACCTAAAGAACCTCGTCACGCTGAATGACGGAAATTCCATCCCCGTCGTCGGGCTCGGAGTCTTCCAGGTCCCTCCGGCGGACACCGAGCGGGCGGTCGGTGCGGCGCTGCGCGCCGGTTATCGGCACATCGACACCGCTGCGGCCTACCGAAACGAGCGGGAGACCGGGCGCGCCATTGCCGATTCCGACGTGCCGCGTGACCAACTCTACGTGGTGACCAAGTTGTGAAATGCCGACCAGGGCTATGAGACCACGCTGACGGCCTTCGAGGCCAGCATGGAGCGCCTGGGGCTCGACTACCTCGACCTGTACCTGATTCACTGGCCGGTGCCGGCGCTCAACAGGTACGTCGACACCTTCAAGGCTTTCGCCCACTTGCGCGACCAGGGCCGCATCCGATCCATCGGAGTCAGCAATTTCGAGTCCGAGCACCTCACGGTCCTGGTGGATGCCACCGGCATCGTTCCGGCCGTCAACCAGATCGAGCTCCATCCGCGGTTCTCCCAGCGGGAGCTGCGCGAAGTGCACGCCCAACGGGGCATCGCGACCGAGGCGTGGGCGCCCCTGGGGCAGGGAGCGCTGCTCAATCACCCGACGGTGACGGCGGTCGCGGAAGCACGCGGAAGGACACCCGCGCAGGTGCTGATCCGGTGGCACATCCAGCTGGGTAATATCGTGATCCCCAAGTCGGTGAACCCCACACGGATTGCGAGCAACTTCGACGTGTTCGATTTCGAACTCAGTGCCGATGAGATGGCGTCGATCTCTTCGCTCGATGACGGAACCCGGCTGGGTCCGGATCCTCGAACCTTCAATTTCACAGGTAGGTGAATGACGTTGACTGGCGAGTCGCGCGCCTCCGTACCCTCAATCGCTCTCAATGATGAAAACACGATGCCGGTGCTTGGCCTGGGGGTCGCTGAGTTATCGGACGAAGAGACCGAACGCGCGGTCTCGGCCGCGCTGGAAGTCGGCTGCCGGCTCATCGACACGGCCGCGGCCTACGGCAACGAAGCCGCCGTCGGCCGCGCGATCGCGGCTTCCGGGATTCCGCGCGCGGAGCTGTTCGTCACCACCAAGCTGGCCACCGCCGACCAGGGTTTCACCAGCGCCCAGCAGGCCTGCTTGGCCAGCTTGGAGCGGCTCGGCCTGGACTACGTCGACCTGTACCTCATCCACTGGCCGGCCCCGTCGCTGGGCAAGTACCCGGACGCGTTCGGCGGCATGATCCAATCCCGCGGGGAGGGCCAAGCCCGCTCGATCGGCGTGTCCAACTTCACCGAGGACCACCTCTCGACGGTCATCGACCTGGCCTTCGTCACGCCGGCCGTCAACCAGATCGAGCTGCACCCACTGCTCAACCAGGATGAAGCGCGCAAGACAAACGCGCAGCACAACGTCGTCACCCAGTCCTACACCCCGCTGGGTCTCGGCCGGTTGACGGACAACCCGACCGTGACCGCAGTGGCCGGCGAATACGGCAAGACGCCCGCACAGGTGCTGCTGCGGTGGAACGTGCAACTGGGCAACGCGGTCGTCTTCCGGTCGACCAAAGCCGAGCACATCGCCAGCAACCTGGACATCTTCGATTTCGAATTGGCCGCAGAACACATGGATGCCATCAACGGTCTCAACGACGGCACCCGGCTGCGCCCGGACCCGAACACCTACGACGGCTCGTAATCTTCGAGATCGCCTACCCCGCCGGGCAGGTGGCTGCGGCCTGACGCAGTACGCCCGCCGACGCCTGGTCCACCGGCAACTCGTAACCACGCAGCACGGCGATGAACTGCATGGCGTACTGGCACGCGAACGCGGCGTTCGGCGGCATCCACAAAGCGGGCGGCGAATCGCCCTTGTCCTGGTTGGCCTGGCCTTCGACGGCCAGCAGGTTGGCCGGATCGTTGGCGAAACGCAGTCGCTCGGGGAACGGCCAGTTGTACGCCCCCAGGTCCCAGGCGTAGGCGAGCGGGACGATGTGGTCGATCTGCACCGCCTCGCCGACCTTGGCGCCGCGCTGGAAGGTGATCGTGGTGTTGGTGTACGGGTCGTGCAGCGTGCCGGTGGCCACCGCATCCGGACAGCGCTTGATCGACACGTACGTCTTGTCGACGAGGTCCCGATTGAGGATGTCGTCGCGGGTGTCACAGCCGTTGTGCCCGAGCGGAGCGTCGTTGTCGTCGGTCCAGGCATCGCCGAACGCCGCCCTGCGGTAGTCGTAGCGGTGCGCCCGCTCCGGCAGCACCCCGACGCCCGCCAGCACATCGGTGCCGGGTTGCACCGTGGGAACGTCGGCGCGGGCGGCGACTTCGGCGTGCCGAGCCGCCAGCGATCCCAGCGTCTGATACGCGACCAGGACCGCGAGCACCGCGGCCGCCGACAACCACAGCAACAGTTTCCGGTTCAAGATTTGTCCAGGTATTCGATCCGGTCGGTGTCGGTGAACCGCGCCGCCAAGACGGCCAGTTCGGGGTTTGCCGGGTCCCGCGCGTAGGTACGGGTGCAGAAGTCACGGGCGGCTTCGATGTACGTTCCGTGGTCCGCCAGCGACAACAGCCGCAAGGTGATCGCCTTGCCGGACTGGTTGCGGCCCAATACGTCTCCTTCCTTCCGCTCCTTCAGGTCCAGGTCGGCGAGGGCGAAGCCGTCCATGGTCTCCGCGACGGCACGCAGGCGCCGAGCGGCGGCCGATTCGGACGGGACCCAGCTCGCCAACAGGCACAGGCTCGGATGCTCGCCGCGGCCGATGCGGCCGCGCAGCTGATGCAATTGGCTGATTCCGAACCGGTCGGCGTCCATCACCAGCATGACCGTGGCATTGGGGACATCGACACCGACCTCGATCACGGTGGTGCACACCAGCACATCGAGTTCACCCGCGCGGAACGCGGCCATCACGGCGTCCTTCTCGACGGCGGGTAATCGCCCGTGCATGAGCCCCAGCCGCAGGCCCGCCAGTTCCTTGGAATGCAGCCGCGCGTACAGGGCTTCGGCCGTGGCCGCTGGGCTAGCGCCTTGTTGGTCCGGCTCGTCGGTCTCGTCGATTCGGGGAGCCACCACATAGGCCTGGCGGCCGGCGGCGACCTCTTCGATGATGCGCTGCCAGGCACGGTCGAGCCAGGCGGGCTTGTCCTTGACGAAGATGACGTTGCTGGTGATGGGCCGGCGCCCGCGCGGAAGTTCGCGCAGCGTGGAAGTTTCCAGGTCGCCGTAGACAGTCAACGCGACGGTGCGTGGTATCGGCGTCGCCGTCATGACCAGCAGGTGCGGTGTGATGCCCGCACGAGCCTTGGCCCGCAACTGGTCTCGCTGCTCGACACCGAAGCGGTGTTGCTCGTCGACCACCACCATGCCCAGGTTGTGGAATTCCACCGTGTTGTGCAGCAGCGCATGGGTGCCGATGACGATTCCGACCTGGCCGCCGGCGATCTCGGCCCGGGTCTGCTTTTTCCGCGCGGCCGTCATCGAACCGGTGAGCAGCGCAACCCGGGTGGCCCCACAATCTAGGTCGCACTCACCCAGCTGGCCCCCCATCGCCAATGGGCCCAGCACGTCGCGGATTGACAGCAGATGTTGCGCCGCAAGGACTTCCGTCGGCGCCAGCAGTGCGCACTGGTAGCCGGCGTCGACCATCTGCAGCATCGCCAGCACCGCGACGATCGTCTTGCCGGATCCCACCTCGCCCTGCAGCAAGCGGTTCATCGGGCGGGTCGCCGCGAGGCCCTCGGACAGTACGTCGAGTACTTCGCGCTGCCCCGCGGTCAACTCGAATGGCAACCGCCGCAACAGTTCTTTTGCCAGACCGTCGGCCCGCGGCGGTGCCGGGGGGCCGGATTCGGAAAGCTCACCGTGCCGTCTGGCGACCAGCGCCCACTGCAGGCCGACCGCCTCGTCGAACGTCAATCGCTCGCGCGCGCGCCGCCGCTCGTGCTCGCTCTCGGAGAGGTGGATCGCGTGCAGCGCCGCGTCCTCCGACATCAGACCGAACTGGGCGCGCAGATCGGCGGGCAGCGGATCGGGCACCGGATCCAGGACGTCGAGAACCTGACGCACGCAAGCGAAGATGTCCCAGCTCTGCACTTTGGTGCTGGCCGGATAGATCGGAAAGAAGCGACGCTCGAAGTCCTCGATCGCGAGCGCGCCCCTGGTGGCCTGCGAGGCGACGGCGATGCTCTTCAGCGACCTGGTGCCGTGGTGCTTTCCGTCCGGCGAGTCGAGAATGAGGAAGGCCGGATGCGTCAGCTGCATGGCGCCCTTATAGAACCCGACCTCCCCGGACAGCATCACCCGTGTGTTCTTGGTGAGGTCCTTGCTGAGGTATTTCGCGTTGAAGAACGTGGCCGTCACAGTGTTGCGCCCGGAGCCGACGGTGATGCGGAAGATCTTCTTCTTCGGGTCCTTCTTCGTCGGCAGCGTCACCGCAGACGTAATCGTGTCGATGATCGTGATGTGCTCGCCGTCCGGCGGCCGCTCGGCCCCGCTCTCCTCGGGCCCGCGCACGGCCGCCCCCTCGGTGTAGCTGCGCGGGTAGTGGCGCAGCAGATCGTCGACGGTTCGGATGCCGAACACCTCATCGAGTGAATCCGCGGCGGTGGCCCCCAAGATGTAGTCCAGCCGGTCGGACAGCGACGCCACTGCTACTCGACCCCGATCAGCAGGACATCGCCGCGGTGGCCGGTGCGGTAGGTGACCAGTTCGGTTCCCGGGTGTTTGTCGTGGACATGGCGTTGGAGGATGTCGCCGACGGCGGTGGCGCTTATATCCGAGGCCTCCGTCTCGATGCCGGCGCCGATCAACACCGTGACCAGGTCGCCGCCCGACGCCAGCAGCAGATCGAGCAGGCCGATGGCCGCGCCCGGCGCATCGCCGGCCACGATCAGCACCTCATCGCCCGCGATGCCCAGGCCGTCGCCTGGCTGGCAGCGCCCGGCCCAGGTCAACGCGCTTTCGGTCGCGATGCGCACCGATCCGTGCCGGGCGGCTCCCGCGGCGCGCGCCATGGTGAAGCCGTCGTCGACCGCCGGCCGGTCCTTGTCATGCACGGCCAGCGCGGCCAGACCCTGCACCATCGAACCAGCGGGTATCGGCACCACGTCGATCCCCCAGCCGATGGCCGCGGTGCAGCCGGCCACGAGCTCCTCCGCGGCCACATAGCCGTTGGGCAGCACCATCACCTGCGCGGCGCCGGTGTCGACCAGGGCCCGCATCAGCCCGTGTGCGCTGATATCGCTGGCCGGATCGCCCGCCCCCGGGTCGGGCCGCAGCACACAGGCGCCCTCGCCGGAGAACAGTTCGGCGGCACCGTCGCCGTCGACGACGGCCAGCACCGCCCGTTCCCGCGTCCAGCCGCCGGCCGGCAGGCCGCCCGCACCGGAGCTGAGCGCAGAGATGACGATTCGGCTCGGCCGCCCGGCAGCCAACCCCGCTTCGACCGCGGCCCCGGCGTCGTCGGTGTGGACGTGCACGGAGTAGTTGTCCGGCGTGTCGGCTTCCCGCGTGGCCGCTTGAGCTATGGCCACCGATTCGCCGAGCTCCCCGAGCCGATTCCGCAGCGTGTCCGCGGCCGCAGGATCGCACCCGTCCAGCCTGTACATCACCTCGAATTGCGGCGCGGGTTGCTCGGCGGGGGGCGCCGGCCGCAGCGTGCGCGGGGACGGCTCGTACACCGTGCGAGCGGGCGCCTGCCCGTCGAAGGTCGAGCGCAGCGCGTCCAGCAGGACGAGCAGGCCGCGCCCGCCGGCGTCCACCGCACCGGCGTCGGCGAGCACGTCGAGCTGCTCCGGGGTCTTTTCCAGCGCGACCACCGCCGCGTCGCCGGCGGCGGTGACCGCCGCCGCCAGCCCTTCGCCGGCGCACTCCTCGACGGCGTCGGCGGCCGCCCGCAACACCGAAACGATGGTGCCCGGGACCTCTTCGCCGCCCATCGACGCGATCACCAGCTCGACGCCGCGCTGCAGTGCGGACCCGAGCATGAAGGCGTCCATGTGGTGCAGCTCACCGCCGGCCTCCATCGCCGCGGTCGCGGTGACATCGGCGATGCCACGCAGAATCTGCGACAAGATCACGCCGGAATTGCCGCGCGCGCCGTTCAGGGCACCGGCCGACAGGGCGGCGGCCGCCCGGGCCACGCACCGCGAGCCTTCGGTGCTGGCGCCCGCGTTCGCCTCGGCCAACGCGGAACGCATGGTAAACAGCATGTTGGCGCCGGTGTCGGAATCGGCGACCGGGAACACGTTGAGCCGGTTGATTTCATCGATGTGCGTGATCAGGTCGCTGACGGCGGTGTGCGCCCAGTCCCTCAAGGCCGGGGCGTCCAGCACACGATTCGACATGCCCAGTGTGACCCACCTCCTCCGCACGGCCTGCCGGTGCGCGCCAGCGTAGCCCGGCGACCGCACGCCCGGCAGCCACCGATGACGGAGCACTCGCCGGCCGGGTGAACCGGCCCATTGAGCCTAGCCAGCGGGGGCGACAGGGCCGCTGGTACGCAGCGGCGCGGCCGTTGGTCATTTTGGTGGTTGCCCGCCGCAGTCGGTATCCTGGCTTGGCCCGGACCATCCCGGGCTGTCCCGGCCAGGTGCCGGCGCCTTGAGACGATCTGAGGAGTTTGAACCATGGCCGCTGTGTGCGAGATCTGCGGGAAGGGCCCCGGCTTCGGCAAGTCGGTGTCGCACTCCCACCGCCGTACCAGCCGCCGGTGGGACCCCAACGTCCAGAGTGTGCACGTCGTCACCCGCCCGGGCGGCAACAAGAAGCGACTCAACGTCTGCACCTCCTGCATCAAGGCCGGCAAGGTCGTCCGCGGCTAGGTCGACGCCAGCTCCGCGGTCATTCCCGAACGACAATCACGGTCTTGCCCGCGCGCCGGTTGAGGCGCCGGCCGCTTTCGAATGCCTCGCGCCCCTTCGCGAGCGGAAACGTCTCCGCGATTTCCACGCGCAACCGGCCGCCGTCCACGAGGGCGGCAAGCGTGTCGAGCTGATCCCGATTCGGCGTCACGATGAAAAACGTTGCCGTGATTCCGTACTCGTCGGCCTTGCCCGCCGGAGGCGGCGCCGACAGCGTGACCAGCCGTCCGCCGCGGCGCAACACGGCGAAGGATCGGTCCAACGTCTGGCCGCCGACGGTATCGATGACGACGTCGTAGGGGCCGCTGTCGTCGAACGCCTCGGTGCGCACATCGATCACCCGCTCCGCGCCGAACCCGCCGACGAGCTCGCGGGCGTCGCTGCGGACGGTGGCGGTGACGCGGGCGCGGAGGATGGCGGCTAGCTGGACCGTCAAGGCACCGACCCCGCCCGCGCCGCCGTGGACCAGCACCGCCTCTCCGGGCCGGACCGCGGCATGGTCGACGAGGGCCTGCAGGGCGGTGAGACCCGCCAGCGGCAACGCGGCGGCGACAACGTGCGACACCGTCGACGGCTTGGCGGCGACGTCGGCGGCGGGTACCGCGACGAATTCGGCCGCCGCGCCGTCGCGATCGAACCCGATCAGCCCGTACACCTCATCGCCGGACCCGAAATCGCTTATCCCGGAGTAGGTTTCGACGACGACGCCGGAAAACTCGTGGGAGGGTACGACCGGCGTCCGGCTGACGCCGTCGCGGGTCCACGTTTCGTCCCAGGTCAGCTCGTCGAACGTGAAGGCCGCGGCGCGCACCGACACCAAGACTTCGCCGGGGCCGAGAACCGGCACGGGAGCCCGCTCGACGACGAGGACCTCCGGGCCGCCCCGGCGGTGTGCGCGCAGAGCCGTCATTTCTGTCACGGCAACCGCCAATCGATCGGGTCGGCGCCCATTCCCGCAAGCAGCTCGTTCGCGCGGCTGAACGGGCGGGAGCCGAAGAATCCGCGCGACGCCGACAGCGGCGAGGGGTGCGGTGACTCGATCGCCACGCAATCGCCTTCGGCCAGAACGGGTTTGAGCGTTGAGGCGTCGCGGCCCCAGAGGATCGCCACCAGTGGCCGCGACCGCCCGGCCAGCGCGCGAATCGCGCACTCCGTCACCGGTTCCCAACCCTTTCCCCGATGCGACGCAGGATTGTTGGGGCGCACGGTGAGCACCCTGTTCAGCAGCAGGACGCCGCGCTGCGCCCAGGGTTTCAAATCGCCGCACGAGGGCTGGGGATGGCCGAGGTCGGCGGTGTACTCGTCGAAGATGTTGGCCAGACTGCGGGGCAGCGGGTACACGCCGGGCGCCACCGAAAAGCTCAGGCCCACGGCGTGCCCGGGGGTCGGGTAGGGGTCTTGCCCGACTATCAGAACCTTGACGTCGTCGAACGGATAAGTGAAGGCACGCAACACGTTCGGGCCGGCTGGCAGGTACCTGCGCCCGGCCGCGATCTCGGCGCGCAGGAACTGTCCCATCTGGGCGACTTGGTCGGCCACCGGCTTGAGCGCTGTCGCCCAGCCCGGCTCGATGAGTTCGGCCAACGGGCGCGCGGTCACTGCAGCCCTTTCACCAGTAGCACCAGCGTGTCGGCACCCGCCAGCCGATCCTTCGAGATGTCCTGGTACTCGGGTGATTCCGCCCAACGGCGGAATGCGGCCTCGT
Organism: uncultured Actinomycetota bacterium; assembly: GCA_963788075.1. GTDB lineage: Bacteria > Actinomycetota > Actinomycetes > Mycobacteriales > Mycobacteriaceae > Mycobacterium. Next base: position 208,101 of record CAWBFI010000003.1, read on the forward strand.
CCGGAAACGACATCAGCACCAGCTTCTCGCGGTCCCACCGCCCCTCGATCACACGAGGCGACTCGTCGGCGGCCAGCAGCGTTCCCGGGTGGCGGCGGAAGACCTCCATGAACCTCGCCTGGTACCGGTCGTAGGATGCCCGATCGGTGAACCTCAGCTGGGCGATCGCGTAGACGGTCACGTTGACATCACCGAGCCACCCTAATACGACTGCCACCCCGCGTATCCCCGCCACTCCCGCCCGTCGACGAGCACTCGGGCCGACCCGTCGAGCACCCGCCCGATCACGCGCCACCCGACCGGCGGCGGACCGGCGAAACAGGCCACCAGGGCGTGGTCTTCGCCGCCACCCAGCACCCACTCCCAGGCGTCGACGCCCACGGTGACGGCCGCCGCGGTCAGCGCGGCGTGATCCGCGGCCAGCGCCGCGGTGGACAAATCCATGCCCACCCCGGATGCCTCGGCGACGTGCCGCAGGTCGGCAACCAGGCCGTCGGAGACGTCGGTCATCGCCTGTGCGCCCGCCGACGCGGCCGCCGCTCCCTGACCGTAGGGCGGCCGCGGCACCAAATGACGATCCCGCAGTTCGTCGAATCCTTCAATTCCGTTGTGCCACAATGCATATCCTGCGGCTGAGCGGCCCAGTTCACCGGTGACGGCGATCACCGAGCCGGCCTTCGCCCCGGACCGCAACACCGGCGCGCGGCCGTCCAGGTCACCAAGCACCGTCACCGACAATACCCATTGCGGGCAACTCACCAGGTCCCCGCCGACGATGCCGGCACCGATCCGCCCGGCCTCGTCCCACATTCCGTCGACCAGCGCCTCCACCCGCGTCGCGGGCGTATCGCCCGGTGCTCCGAAGCCGGTCACGAAGGCGGTGGCCCGCGCGCCCATCGCCTCGATGTCGGCGGCGTTCTGCGCGATCGCCTTGCGGCCGACGTCGTGGGGTGTCGACCAGTCCAGCCGAAAGTGCCGGTCCTCCACCAGCACATCGGTCGAAACCACGGTGCGACCGTCCCCGGCGGACACCAGCGCCGCGTCGTCACCGGGCCCGAGCAGGACCGCGGCGGGCTGTCGGCGGCCCCGCACCAACCGGTCGATGGCCGCGAACTCGCCGATCTGCTGCAGCGTGGGGGACTCCCCCGACGCTCTGATTTCTGGGTCGCGCACGCCACCTCCCGCGGCCGCTTTGCGGTCACCCGACCTGCGGTAAGTTTGGGCCTCTGCCGGACGGTGCCAGTGTAAGAGAAGCCCGTGCAAGACAAGGGCCATAGAAGGGCAAGAGAAGGAGGTGCGCCGGCGCTGACGACCGACCCCGATACCCGTTCCGCCGCCGACACCGGACCGCCGAGCGCGTTGCTGATCGCCGCGGCCGCGCTGGCCGTCGTGGCGATCGGCGCAATCCTGGCCATCGCGGCGACCCGCCAGGCGCCGCCGCAACCGGTCGTCCTTCCCGCGGTCCCGGCGCCGCAGGCGCACATCGCCGCGTGCCGGGCGCTGGCCGACGCGCTGCCGCAACGGCTCGGGGACTATCGACGCGCGGCCCTCGCGCAACCGGCGCCGCCGGGCGCGGCGGCCTGGCGGGCCGGGCCCGACGGCGAGCCGGTGGTGCTGCGTTGCGGCCTCGACCGCCCCGCCGATTTCGTCGTGGGATCTCCCATCCAGGTCGTCGACAAGGTGCAGTGGTTTGAGGCGACGGCCCTGCAGCAATCGGCGGGTGAAGCTTGGAAATCCACGTGGTACACCGTGGACCGGCCGGTTTACATTGCGCTCACGCTGCCTTCGGGATCGGGGCCGACGCCGATCCAGCAGCTCTCCGAGGCCATCGACCGCACGGTCGCCGCCGTGCCCATCGACCCGGCTCCGGCTCGTTAGCGGCCGGCCAGGGGGCTTTAGCGCAGACCGACGCCGCGTGCCAGCGCCGTATCGACCATGGTCGCCAGCAGGGTGGGATAGTCGACGCCGGATGCCGCCCACATCCTCGGATACATCGAGATCGTTGTGAAGCCCGGCATCGTGTTGATTTCGTTGATGATGGGTCCGTCGTCGGTGAGGAAGAAATCGACCCGGGCCAGACCCTGGCAGTCAATGGCCCTGAACGCCCGGATCGCCAACTTGCGCACGGCGAGCGCGATGTCGTCGTCGACCTTTGCGGGAACGTCCAATTCGGCTGCGTCGTCTAGGTATTTGGTCGCGAAGTCGTAGAACGAGTCCTCGCGTCCTCGCACCCCGGCCACCCGGATCTCGCCCACCGTGCTGGCTTCCACTGTGCCGTCGGGCATTTCGAGCACTCCGCACTCCAGCTCACGACCAGTGATCGCCGCCTCGATGATGACTTTCGGATCGTGCCGGCGAGCATTGGCGACCGCGTCGGGAAGCTGGTCCCATCTCGCGACCCGGCTGACCCCGATCGACGAACCGCCCCGTGCCGGCTTGACGAACACCGGCAGCCCCAGCCGCGCACACTCCTCGGGACTGAGCGCCGCCCGGGAGGGGCGCAGCACGGCGTGCGGGCCGATCGGAAGTCCTTCGGCGGCAAGCAGCTTCTTGGTGAACTCCTTGTCCATGCCCGTGGCGCTGGCAAGCACGCCGGCGCCGACGTACGGCACGCCGGCGAGTTCGAGCAGCCCCTGGATCGTCCCGTCCTCGCCGTAGGGCCCGTGCAACACCGGGAACACCACGTCGACGGACGCCAGGACCTCACTGGCACCGGGCGGAAGCGACACCAGCTGCCCGCCGCGCCGCGGGTCCGCAGGCAGGGCCAGCTCGGTGCCGGATGCGGCGGTCACGCCGGGCAGCTGCCGGTTGCTGATCGCCAGCGCATCCGGATTGGCATCGGTGAGCACCCACGAACCTTCGGGGGTGATACCTATCGCGATCAGTTCGAAACGCCGCGGGTCGAGATTGCGCAGAATGCTACCGGCGGACACGCAGGAGATGGCGTGCTCGTTGCTCCGCCCGCCGAAGACGACGGCGACCCGCACGCGGCTACCGCTGGCATTCACAACCTAGAGAGGCTACCGGTTGAGGCGCTCCCGGGTTGGGCGGCGGGCCGCTAGCTGGGGTTTTCGATCGCTACGCCGGGCTCATTCGGGCTTGGTGCTGCGGCCCAGCAGCAGGGCCATCGCCTCGTCCACCGAGAGTCCCCTGTGACACACCCGGTGCACGGCGTCGGTGAGTGGCATCTCGACGTCGTAACTGGACGCCAACGCGAGGACCGCCTCGCAGGACGTCACCCCTTCGGCGACGTGCCCGCCTCTCGCCTCCAGCGCCGTTTCCATGGTCCCGCCTCGCCCCAGGCATTCGCCGAAGGACCGGTTGCGCGAATGCGGCGACGTGCAGGTGGCCACCAGGTCACCCACACCCGCCAGCCCGGCCAGCGTCGCGCCCTTGGCGCCGAGCGCTATCCCTAGCCGCATGATCTCCGCCAGGCCGCGGGTGATGATCGCCGCCGCGGTGTTCTCCCCGAGCCCGACGCCGGCGGCCATCCCGCAGGCGAGCGCGATGACGTTCTTGCACGCCCCGCCCACTTCGGTGCCGACCACGTCGCTGTTGGTGTAGGGGCGGAAGTATCCGCTGTTCAGCATGCGTTGCAGCGCGACGGCTCGGCCCGAGTCAGTGCACGCGACGACCGTGGCGGCCGGCTGGCATTCGGCGATCTCGCTGGCCAAGTTCGGACCGGAAATGACCGCGACCTCCGCCGGGTCTGCGCCGGTCACCGAAACGATGACCTGACTCATCCGCATCAGGGTGCCGAGCTCGATGCCCTTGGCCAGACTGACCAGAGTCGCCCCGCCGGCCAGCAGGGGCGCCCACTGCTCGAGGTTGGCCCGCATCGTCTGCGCCGGCACCCCGAGCAGCACCGTCGACGCGCCGCCGAGCGCCTCACTCGCGTCGGTGGTTGCGCGGATCCCCGGCGGCAGCAACGTACCGGGCAGATAATCGGGGTTGTATCGGGTGCCATTGATCTGCTCGGCGACATCTGGGCGGCGCGCCCACAGCTTGACCTCTGCTTCTGGGCCCGCGGCGTCGGCGAGCACCTTGGCCAGCGCCGTACCCCAGGCACCGGCGCCCATCACCGCGACGGCGCCCTCGGAACGAGGCATTGTGCTGGCCATTCACCAACCCATCTGTCGTTTCGGGTATGTCAAAGCGGCATCTGCAGCCGCTACACCCTAGAACAGCGGCGGCCTGCCGTCACGCTCGCGAGCGAGGCCTAAGGCGTCGCTGGCAGGATGAGCTCATGAGCGGCACACGGGCCGACGGTGCGGGTGAGCGTTCGGGTGATGTGGCACTGATCATGGCCGTCAAGCGGTTGGCCGCCGCCAAGACCAGGCTGGCCCCGGTGTTTTCGGCGCGCACACGGGAGAAGGTGGTGCTGGCCATGTTGGTCGACACCCTGACCGCGGCTGCACGCGTCGCATCGCTCGGGTCGATCACCGTCATCACGCCCGACGAAGCCGCGGCGGCCGCCGCGGCCGAGCTCGGAGCCGACGTGCTGGCCGACCCGACGCCCGAGGGCCATAGCGACCCACTGAACAACGCGATCGCCACGGCGGAGCGAGTGATGGCCGGGTCGTTCTCCAATATCGTTGCGCTGCAAGGTGATTTGCCGGCCCTGCAGAGTCAGGAGCTGGCCGAGGCGATCGCCGCCGCGCGCCAGCATCGGCGCAGCTTCGTCGCCGACCGGCTGGCGACGGGAACCGCGGCGCTGTGCGCGTTCGGAACCGCGCTCGATCCGCAGTTCGGGTCGAATTCTTCCGCGCGGCACCGCCGTTCGGGCGCGATCGAACTGACGGGGGCGTGGCCCGGCCTGCGATGCGACGTCGACACCCCCGCGGACCTCGCGGCCGCTCGCCGCCTCGGCGTCGGGGCGGCGACCGCCCGCGTCGTCGCGCAGCATTAGCGCAACCGGCAAAGCACCCAAACCTGGCCGAAGGGTGAACGGCGCACCAATGGCAAATAGATGTCCGCCGGATGGTAGCAGCACCAGCGGTAATGAGGAATGATCGCATGGTGACTGAAATCGCAGCCGAGGCCCGGCCCGAAGAGAATCTATGGGATAAGGGCGAGGCGGGCGTGACGGCACCGCCCGCTGCCACGCCTGCCAAGATCGCGGGCGAACTGCCAGAGGACCGCTACCTCAATCGGGAATTGAGCTGGCTGGACTTCAACGCGCGCGTGCTGGCGCTGGCGGCAGACAACTCGCTGCCATTGCTGGAGCGGGCGAAATTTCTGGCGATCTTTGCTTCCAACCTCGACGAGTTCTACATGGTTCGGGTGGCCGGCCTCAAGCGCCGCGACGAGATGGGGCTATCCGTCCGTTCGGCCGACGGTCTCACGCCGCGTGAGCAACTGGCCCGGATCGGTGAGCAGACGCAGCGCATCGCGACCCGGCACGCCCGGGAGTTCCTCGATTCGGTGCGACCGGCCCTGGCCGAGGAAGGCATCCACATCGTCACGTGGGCGGATTTGGATCAGGCTGAGCGCGATCAACTGTCGACCTATTTCAACGAGCAGGTCTTCCCGGTTCTGACACCGCTGGCCGTCGACCCCGCGCATCCTTTCCCGTTCGTGAGCGGGTTGAGTCTGAACCTGGCGGTGACGGTGAAACAACCCCAGGACGGCGGCCAGCACTTCGCCCGAGTCAAGGTGCCCAACAACGTCGATCGCTTTGTCGAACTCGCAGACCGCGAGGCGGGCCGAGAAAACCCCGACGGGTCCGAGGGACAGACCATCGTCCGGTACCTGCCGATGGAAAAGCTGATCGCGGCCTTCCTTCCGGTCCTTTTTCCGGGCATGGAGATCGTCGAGCATCACGCTTTCCGCATTACCCGCAACGCCGACTACGAGGTTGAAGAGGACCGCGACGAAGACCTGCTGCAGGCGCTGGAACGGGAGTTGGCGCGCAGGCGGTTCGGTTCGCCGGTGCGACTCGAGATCGCCGACGACATGACCGAAAGCATGCTCGAACTGCTGCTGCGCGAACTCGACGTGAATCCCGGTGACGTCATCGAAGTGCCGGGGCTTCTTGACCTGTCGTCGCTGTGGCAGATCTACGGGCTGGACCGCCCAGCGCTCAAAGACCCGGCATTCGTTCCGGACACCCACCCCGCCTTCGCCGATCGCGAAACGCCCAAGAGCATCTTCGCGACGCTGCGCGAAGGCGATGTGCTGGTTCATCATCCGTACGATTCGTTCTCCACCAGCGTGCAGCGCTTCATCGAGCTGGCCGCCGCAGACCCCAATGTGCTCGCGATCAAGCAGACGCTGTATCGCACGTCCGGCGATTCGCCGATCGTTCGGGCACTCATCGCCGCCGCCGAGGCCGGTAAGCAAGTGGTGGCGATGGTCGAGATCAAGGCCCGCTTCGACGAACAGGCCAACATCCGCTGGGCGCGGACATTGGAGCAGGCGGGTGTGCACGTCGTCTATGGGTTTGTCGGACTCAAGACGCACTGCAAGACCTGCCTTGTGGTGCGCCGCGAGGGCCCGTTGATCCGGCGCTATTGCCATGTCGGAACCGGCAACTACAACGGCAAGACGGCCCGGCTCTACGAGGACGTTGGCCTGCTGACGGCCGCCCCCGACATCGGTGCCGACCTGACCGACTTGTTCAATTCGCTCACCGGCTACTCGCGCAAGGTGTCCTACCGCAATCTTTTGGTGGCACCGCACAGCATTCGCACGGGCATCATCGAACGCGTCGAGCGCGAGGTCGATGCGCACCGCCAAAGCGGGCAGGGCCGGATCCGGATGAAGATGAACGCCCTCGTCGACGAGCAGGTCATCGATGCGCTGTATCGCGCGTCTCAGGCCGGCGTGCAGGTGGAGATAGTGGTGCGCGGCATCTGCGCGTTGCGCCCCGGCGTGGAAGGCTTCTCGGAGAATATTTCCGTTCGCTCGATTCTCGGCCGGTTCCTGGAGCATTCGCGGATCATCCATTTCAGCCGCATCGACGAGTTCTGGATTGGCAGCGCCGACATGATGCACCGCAATCTCGACCGGCGGGTCGAGGTACTGGTTCAGGTCAAGGATCCAAGGCTTGCCGAGTATCTGGACGAATTGTTCGAGTCCGCACTGGATCCGTCGACGCGATGCTGGGAACTCGGCCCGGATGGGCAGTGGACTGCCTCGCCCCAGGACGGGCGGACCGTGCGGGACCATCAGGTATCGCTGATGGAGCGGCACCGCAGCCCCTGACGCCGTGTGGTAGCTTTCCCGAGTCAAACCCGACCGTGGGCGACCAGGCATAGTCGAGGGCCGAATTGACCGGCAGGAGTTGAGGTGCCGATCCCAGACTCGTCGGCGGCTCGACGCCCGGGGAGCCGGATCGTGTATGCCGCAGGTGCAGTGTTGTGGCGACCGACTGATTCGAAGAACCCGGGCCTCGAGATCGCCGTGATCCACCGCCCCCGTTACGACGACTGGTCGCTGCCCAAGGGCAAAGTGGACCCCGGCGAGACGGCACCAGTGGCCGCGGCGCGGGAAGTGTTCGAGGAGACGGGCCAGCGCGCCACGCTTGGGAGGCGCCTTGACATGGTGAGCTACCCGATCGACCAGGGCGTCAAGAAGGTCTATTACTGGGCGGCGCGCAGCACCGGCGGCGAATTCACGCCGGGCCGCGAGGTCGACGAACTGGTGTGGCTGCCGCTCGCCGACGCGATGGCGCGGCTGAACTACGAACAAGACCGAAAGATGTTGCGCCACTTCGCAAACAAGCCTGCAGACACGCACACCGTGCTGATCGTCCGGCACGGCACCGCGGGCAGGAAATCACGCTTCTCCGGTGACGACACCAGACGACCGCTGGACAAAAGGGGGCGTGCGCAGGCGGAGGCCCTGGTTCCACAGCTGCTGGCTTTCGGGGCCTCGGAGGTGTATGCCGCGGACCGCCTGCGCTGCCACCAGACGGTGGAGCCGCTCGCCGCGGAACTGGGTGTGAGTGTCCACAACGAGCCGACCCTGGTCGAGGAGTCCTACGCCAAGAACCCCAAACGCGGGCGGCAGCGGGTGCTGCGCATCGCCGCGCAAGAAGGCACACCGGTGATCTGCACGCAGGGCAAGGTGATTCCGGACTTGATCGCGTGGTGGTGCGATCGCGACGGAGTGCGCCCCGACAATGCCCGCAACCACAAGGGCAGCACCTGGGTGATGTCACTGTCGGCGGGCCGGCTGGTGGCCGCCGACCACATCGGCGGCGCCCTGGCCGCCAACGTGCGCGCCTAACACGCGAATACCCTTCGGGCGGCGCCACTGCCGTCCCGAAGGGTATTCGCGGGCAGAACTTTCCTACCGGCGGCCGCGCCGCGAGGTCGCCTTCTTGGCGGGTGCCTTGCTGGCCGGCCTCTTTGCCGCTGCCTTCTTGGCCGGAGCCTTCTTGGCGGGCAACTTGCTCGCGGCCTTCTTCGCGGGCGCCTTGCTCGCGGCCTTCTTCGCGGGCGCCTTGCTCGCGGCCTTCTTCGCGGGCGCCTTGCTCGCGGCCTTCTTCGCGGGCGCCTTGCTCGCGGCCTTCTTCGCGGGCGCCTTGCTCGCGGCCTTCTTCGCGGGCGCCTTGCTCGCGGCCTTCTTCGCGGGCGCCTTCTTGGCCGCCTTCTTGGCAGCCGCGCCTGCCACCACACCACGCTTCACTGCAGGTCCTTCCGCCGGGAGCCGCTGTGCGCCAGACACAACCGCTTTGAATTGGGCACCCGGCCGGAACGCCGGGACGGACGTGGGCTTCACCTTTACCGTCTCGCCGGTACGCGGATTGCGGGCCACCCGCGCCGCGCGCCGCCGCTGTTCGAACACACCGAACCCGGTAATGGTGACACTGTCACCCTTGTGCACCGCACGCACAATGGTGTCGACGACATTCTCGACGGCAAGGGTTGCCTGCCGGCGATCCGTCTTCAATTTCGCTGTGAGCTCATCTATGAGCTCTGCCTTGTTCATCCAAACCCTCCGGAGCTAGTGGTCCTCGTTTTGCGAACCGACTAGTGGACACGGTAAACCCTCACCCAGCAAATTTCCAAGAGCCACGCGCAATTTCAGGACCCAACAACGGAAATTTCCGCAATCCGGTTGCCGCCCTTTACCGGTGGCGGGACTGCAAAAATGGCCCCGGTTTGCTTAGGCGAGCGAGAAGAAAATCCCGTCCCGCACGACGTTCAGGAGGCGGGCAGAGTGCGCGGCTTCCAGTCCGGGCGCGCCGCCTCGAATGCCTCGATTTCGCCCAGTTTCCGCAGCGTAAGGGCTATATCGTCGAGACCTTCGAGCAGTCGCCAAGCGGTATGGTCGTCAATCTTGAACGGCAGCACCGCCGTTCCGGCGGTGACATTCCGATCTTGAAGATTGGCAGTGATTTCCAACCCCGGACTCTGCTCGATGAGCTTCCAAAGAAGCTCCACGCCGTCTTGGGAAACTTCGGCCGCAAGCAGGCCCGCCTTGCCGGCATTGCCCCGAAAAATGTCACCGAATCGAGATGAGATGACCACCCGGAACCCGTAGTCCATGAGCGCCCACACCGCATGCTCACGCGATGATCCGGTGCCGAAATCGGGTCCGGCCACCAGAACCGAGCCGCGGTCAAAGGGGCTGCGGTTTAGCACGAACGAGGGATCCGACCGCCATGTCGCGAACAAGCCGTCCTCAAAACCGGTTCGGGTGACGCGCTTCAAAAACTCCGCGGGAATGATCTGATCGGTGTCGACATTCGACCGCCGCAGCGGCACGCCGATTCCGGTGTGGGTGCGAAAGGCTTCCATCCTGGTCCTCGATTCCGTTATGTCAGTTTGAGTTCAGGTCGGCCGGCGCGGATAGCCTGCCCCGCACCGCGGTTGCGGCGGCGACGCCGGGCGACACCAGATGGGTGCGTCCGCCTTTGCCCTGCCGTCCTTCGAAGTTGCGGTTGGACGTCGCGGCGCACCGCTCCCCCGGCGCGAGCTGATCCGGGTTCATACCAAGGCACATCGAGCATCCCGCCTGCCGCCATTCCGCGCCCGCGGCGGTGAAAATCTCACCCAGCCCTTCTGCTTCGGCCTGCGCGCGCACCCGCATTGAGCCCGGAACGACCAGCATCCGCACCCCCCGGGCCACCTTGCGACCGCGCAACACCTTGGCCACCACCCGCAGGTCTTCGATACGACCGTTGGTACAAGAGCCGACGAACACGGCGTCGACCCTGATGTCGCGCATCGGCGTTCCGGGTCGAAGGTCCATGTACGCCAAGGCTTTCTCGGCGGCCTGCCGCTCGCTGTCCTCGGCCATGAGTTCGGGATCCGGCACGGACGCGTCCAGCGGCACTCCCTGGCCCGGGTTGGTGCCCCAGGTGACGAACGGGCTCAGCGACGCCGCGTCGAGATAGACCTCGCTGTCGAAGTTGGCGCCGGGGTCGGTGCGCAGCTGCCGCCAGTACTCCACCGCGGCATCCCACTGGGCACCGGTCGGTGCGTGCGGGCGCCCACGCAGGAATTCGTAGGTGGTCTCGTCCGGCGCCACCATGCCGGCCCGCGCACCGGCCTCGATGCTCATGTTGCAGACCGTCATCCGGCCTTCCATGGAGAGCGATTCGATGGCACTGCCCCGGTATTCGATGACATGGCCCTGCCCGCCGCCGGTCCCGAGCTTGGCGATCAACGCAAGGACGATGTCCTTGGCGGCGACGCCGGCGGGCAACCGCCCGTCGACATTGACCGCCATCGTCTTGAATGGCCGCAACGGCAACGTCTGGGTGGCGAGCACGTGCTCGACCTCCGAGGTGCCGATGCCCATCGCCAGCGCTCCGAATGCGCCATGGGTGGAGGTGTGGCTGTCGCCGCACACGATCGTCATTCCCGGTTGGGTGAGGCCCAATTGCGGGCCGACGACGTGCACGATGCCCTGTTCGATGTTTCCCATCGGATATAGCCGCACACCGAACTCGGCGCAGTTTCGCCGCAACGTCTCGACCTGGATGCGCGACACCGGGTCGGCGATCGGCTTGTCGATGTCGATGGTGGGCACGTTGTGGTCCTCGGTGGCCAGCGTCAGGTCGGGGCGCCGCACCGGCCGGCCGGCCAGCCGTAGGCCATCGAAGGCCTGCGGGCTGGTCACCTCGTGCACCAAATGCAGGTCTATGTAGATCAAGTCCGGCGCGCCGGCCCCATCGCCCGACGAGCCGGATACCACAACGTGGTCTTCCCATACCTTTTCGGCCAGGGTGCGGGGCCGGCCGGCCCCGGTCGCATTGACGTCGGATCCCATCTCGAATTCGCCCCTATTCGGTCAATTCGGCGGCATCTCATATTTTGAGACGCTATTATCTCTATGTGAGACAGCATAGCGGCATCGGCGTCCTCGACAAAGCGGTGGGCGTGCTGCATACGATCGCGGAATCCCCCTGCGGGTTGGCCGAACTGTGTGAGCGAACCGGGTTGCCCAGGGCCACCGCCTACCGGCTGGCGGCGGCCCTCGAGGTGCATCGGCTGCTGACCCGCGACGACGAGGGCCGCTGGCTGCTTGGTCCCGCCGTCAACGAATTGGCGGCCCGCGTAATTGATCCGCTGCTCTCGGCCGGCGCGACCGTGCTGCCGGCGCTGCGGGAGGCCACCGGCGAAAGCGTCCAGTTGTATCGCCGCGAGGGCACGTCGCGGGTGTGCGTGGCCGCCCTGGAACCGGCTGCGGGCCTTCGCGATACCGTTCCGGTCGGGGCGCGCTTGCCGATGACCGCGGGATCGGGGGCCAAAGTGCTACTTGCCTACGCCGACGCCGCCACTCAGAAAGGTGTACTGCCGTCGGCGAAATTCACCGAGCGGGCGCTGGCCGATGTGCGCCGAAGGGGTTGGGCGCAAAGCGTGGCCGAGCGCGAGCCGGGCGTTGCCAGCGTGTCGGCGCCGGTGCGCGACGGCCGCGGTGTCGTCGTCGCCGCCATATCGGTGTCGGGGCCCGTCGACCGGATCGGCCGGCGTCCGGGGGCGCGCTGGGCCGCCGATCTGCTGTCCGCGTCGGAGGCGCTGACCCGTCGGCTCTAGCCTTCGCGTCGAGTCTGCACTCAGCGCGCCTCCGGCGATTGTCGCGAGGTGGGCGCAGGTTCGGCGCCACCAATGCAGAGTCGCCGCACGCCGCCTGACAGACTGACATCGTGGGAACCAATCAGCGAGCGAGCATCGTCATGTCCGAGGACGAGATCGCCGATTTCGTCGTCAGGAGCCGCACGGGGACGCTGGCCAGCATCGGTCCCGACGGCCAGCCGCACTTGACCGCCATGTGGTACGCGGTGGTCGACGGCGAAATCTGGCTGGAGACCAAGGCCAAATCGCAGAAGGCGGTCAACCTCAAACGGGATCCGCGCGTGAGTTTCCTGATCGAGGACGGCGACACGTATGACACCCTGCGCGGGGTGTCCTTCGAGGGCGTCGCCGAGATCGTCGACGATCCCGACGTCTCGCACCGGGTAGGGGTCAGCGTGTTCGAGCGCTATACCGGCCCCTACAGCGACGACATGAAGCCGATCGTCGAGCAGATGATGAACAAGCGGATCTGCGTGCGCATCGTGGCTCGTCGCGCGCGGTCGTGGGATCACCGCAAGCTCGGCTTGCCTGCCATGCCGGTGGGCGGGTCGACCGCACCGGCCGTACTGGGGACCGGTCAGTAGTTCTCGTTTTGTAGCCCCGATGGGATTCGAACCCACGCTACCGCCGTGAGAGGGCGGCGTCCTAGGCCGCTAGACGACGGGGCCAGAACCGATCCGAGCTGCCAGCATAACTCACCCGAGAAAGGCGCACCTAATCGCCGGCCGCGCTGCGATATTGCTGGGGTACCAGGACTCGAACCTAGAATGGCTGAACCAGAATCAGCTGTGTTGCCAATTACACCATACCCCATTGGCCGCCTAAAACCGCTGGTCACAACAGTTCTGCAGGATTGCCAAACCGCTGTGCCCGGCCGTGGGCGGCCACTGATAAACCGCAGTGCAGACTACCAAAAACTCAGACCGCGTCGAGCGCGGCCCGCAACCGCCGCAGGGTGCGGTCACGTCCGAGTAATTCCAGCGATTCGAACAGCGGCGGGCTGATGGTCGTTCCGGTCGCGGCTACCCGGATCGGACCGAACGCCTTACGCGGTTTGAGCGCCAGACCCTCGACCAGCGCTGCCTTCAGGGCGGCCTCGATCTGCTCCGTGGTCCAGTCCGCCACACCGTCCAGCGCAACCGCCGCGGCATCCAACACCGCGTTGCCATCAGGACCGAGGTCCTTGGCGGCGGCCTTGGGATCGATCGCGTATTCGTCGTCGTTGAGGAACTTCAGTAGCTCCCATGCGTCGGAGAGTACGACGATGCGCGTCTGCACCAGATGCGCAGCCGCAGCGAATCCGGCGTCGTATTGCTCCGCGTCGAGCTCGATGTGATGGCCGTGTGCGCGGAAATAGTCGCGCAGTCTGGTAGTGAAGTCGTCCGCGTCCAGCATCCGGATGTGCTCGGCGTTGATCGCGTCGGCCTTCTTCTGGTCGAACCTGGCCGGGTTGGAATTGACGTCGACGACGTCGAACGCGGCCACCATTTCGTCGAGACTGAACAGGTCATGATCGTCGGCTATCGCCCATCCGAGCAACGCAAGATAATTCAGCAGCCCCTCCGGGATGAAACCCCGGTCGCGGTGGGCGAACAGATTCGACTGCGGGTCGCGCTTGGAGAGCTTTTTGGTTCCCTCCCCCAACACCGTTGGCAGATGAGCGAATTCCGGAATGCGCTCGGCGACGCCGATCCGGATCAACGCCCGATACAGCGCAAGTTGACGCGGCGTCGACGGCAGCAGGTCCTCGCCCCGCAGCACATGGGTGATCTTCATCAGCGCGTCGTCACACGGGTTTACCAACGTATACAAGGGATCTCCGTTGGCGCGCGTCAACGCGAAATCGGGCACGGTGCCCGCCGCGAAGGTGGTGGCCCCGCGCACGAGGTCTTCCCAGCCGAGATCTTCGTCGGGCATCCGCAGCCGGACTACCGGCTTACGGCCTTCGGCCAGGAACGCGGCGCGCTGCGAATCCGTGAGGTGTCGGTCGAAATTGTCGTAGCCCAGCTTGGGGTTGCGGCCGGCGGCGATATGACGGGCCTCGACCTCCTCGGGCGTCGAAAAGGCGTAATAAGCCTCCCCGGCTTCGAGGAGTCCGGCCACCACGTCGCGGTAGATGTCGGTCCGCTGCGACTGCCGGTACGGTCCGTAAGGACCCCCGACCTCGGGCCCCTCGTCCCAGTCGAGGCCGAGCCAGCGCAGCGCGTCGAGCAGCGCCAGATAGCTTTCCTCGGTGTCGCGCTGCGCGTCGGTATCCTCGATGCGAAAGACGAAGGTGCCGCCGGTGTGTCGCGCGTAGGCCCAATTGAACAGCGCCGTTCGGATCATCCCGACGTGGGGGGTGCCGGTCGGCGACGGGCAGAACCGGACTCGTACTGTCACGGGTTTCCTTTGCGGACAACGGGATTGGTCAGCGTGCCGATTCCCTCGATGGTGACGGACACGGTGTCACCGTCCTCGATGGGGCCGACGCCCGCCGGAGTTCCGGTCAGGATGAGGTCACCGGGCAGCAGCGTCATCACCGCTGAGATCCACTCCACGATGGCGCCGATGTCGTGGATCATCAGCGAGGTCCGGCTGTGTTGCTTTACTTCGGCGTTGACCTCGGTGCGAAGTTCGAGGTCCCCCGGGTCCCGCGGGCTTAGGTCGGTGACGATCCACGGGCCGACCGGGCAAAAAGTGTCATGTCCTTTGGCCCGAGTCCATTGCCCGTCGGCCTTCTGCTGGTCGCGCGCCGACACGTCGTTGCCGATGGTGTAGCCAAGGATGTTCTCGGCGGCCCGGGCGGCCGGGACGTCCTTGCACGGCCGGCTGATCACCACGGCCAGCTCGCCCTCGAAGTGCACGGGTGATGCGTTGGCGGGCAACCGAATCGGCACGTTCGGCCCGATGATCGCGGTGTTGGGCTTGAGGAATATCACCGGGTCCGCCGGTGCCGGGCCGGTCAGGCCGCTCATCTCGGCGATGTGATCCGCATAGTTCTTTCCGACGCAGACCACCTTGCCGGCCAGCATCGGAGCCAGCAGCCGGACATCGGCCAGCGGCCACGATCGGCCGGTGAAGGTCGGAGTGCCGAATGGGTGTTCGGCGATCTCCCGGGCGATCATTCCGGCGGGATCGTCGACCTCGCCCTCGATGCTGACGAAGGCGACACCGTCGGGGCTGGCGATTCGACCGAGGCGCATTCGCTTGAGCCTACTGACGTGGAAACATGAGCGGATGGCGAGGGAGCCGGTTGCCGTGCACCAACTCAGCGCGCGAGCGTGCTGGACGGTCATGGTCGTCTCGCTGCTCGTGACGGCGAGCTCGTTCCTCTTCATCAACGGGATCGCGTTTTTGATTCCCTCTCCAAGCCAATCGGGGCACTCCTCTGGCCGAAGCCGGTTTGTTGTCGTCGATGCCGAGCTGGGGCATGGTCGCCACGCTGGTCCTGTGGGGCTACGTGCTCGACCGCGTCGGCGAGCGGCTCGTGCTGAGGTTGGGGTCGGGGTTCACCGCGGCCGCTGCCTTTGCCTCGGCGTCGGTGCATTCGATGGTCTGGGTCGGCGTTTACCTGTTCCTGGGAGGCATGGCCGCAGCGAGCTGCAACACCGCAAGCGGCCGTTTGGTGGCCGCCTGGTTCCCGCCGCACCGACGCGGGCAAGCAATGGGCATCCGGCAGACCGCCCACCCGCTGGGAATCGCCGTGGGCGCGCTGGTGATGCCCGAGCTCTTGGAGACTAAAGCCCGGCTGCAATCCGTTCGCCGACTTCGCTGGTGGCGAGCCGTGCGTCCCCACGACTTGCCAGGTAAGTCTCGACGGCCCGATCCACCCGGGCAGCGGCATCGTCCTCACCGAGGTGGGCAAGCAGCAGCGCCACCGACATGATCGCCGCGGTCGGGTCGGCGATGCCCTGACCGGCGATGTCGGGTGCGCTGCCGTGCACGGGCTCGAACATCGACGGATTGGTCCGGGTAGCGTCGATATTTCCGCTGGCGGCCAAGCCAATTCCGCCGCACACCGCCGCCGCCAAGTCGGTGATGATGTCACCGAACAGGTTGTCGGTGACGATCACATCAAAGCGCCCGGGATCGGTGACCAGGAAGATGGTGGCGGCGTCGACGTGTTGATAGGCCACCTCGACGTCGGGATATTCTTCGCCCACCTCGGCCACGATCCGCGCCCACAGCTTCCCGGCAAAATTCAGCACGTTGGTTTTGTGCACCAGCGTCAGGTGCTTACGACGCCGCCGGGCGCGCTCGAATGCGTCCTTTACCACTCGACGCACACCGAACGCGGTGTTCAGGCTCACCTCGGTGGCAATTTCGTTGGGCGTGCCGACGCGGATCGCGCCGCCGGTGCCCGCGTAGGGACCTTCGGTCCCCTCGCGTACCACCACGAAGTCGATATCGGGCTTTCCGGCCAGCGGACTGCTCACCCCTGGATACAGCCGGCTCGGTCGCAGGTTGACGTGGTGATCCAGCTCAAAGCGCAGGCGCAGCAACAGACCTCGCTCCAGCACGCCGCTCCGCACCGACGGATCACCGACCGCCCCGAGCAGGATGGCGTCATGCTCCCGCAGTTCGGCGAGCACCGAATCCGGCAGCAGCTCACCGGTAGCGTGGAAACGCCTGGCGCCCAGATCGTAGCTGGTCTTCTGCACGCCGGGTAGAACTGCGTCAAGGACTTTGACCGCCTCGCCCACCACCTCCGGGCCGATCCCGTCGCCTGGGACGACCGCCAGTTTCACGACAGATCAACCACTTCGAGCTTGTTGGCGCCCACCGCCGCCGCGATCGCCGACCGCACATCGTCGGGCACGTCTTGGTCCAGCCGCAGCAGAATCGTCGCACGCGGACCTTCGACATCCTCGGACAGTTGTGCGGCATGGATGTTCACCCCGGCCGCACCGAGCAAGGTGCCGATCTTGCCCAACGCTCCCGGCTGGTCGACGTAGTGAACGACGAGGTTAATGCCTTCGGCACGCATGTCGAAGTGCCGGCCGTTGATCTGCGCGATCTTCTGCACCTGCTGTGGCCCGGCCAGCGTGCCGGCGACGTTGACGGTCGAACCGTCGGACGCGACGGCCCGCACATCGACGACACTGCGATAGTTGGGGCTTTCCGAGGCCGTGGTGATTTCGGCGGTAACGCCGCGTTCGGCGGCCAGCGCCGGCGCGTTGACGAAGGTCACCGGACCCTCAACGACTGCCGAGAACAGTCCTCGCAGCGCCGAAAGCCTCAGCACCTCAACGTCTTCGGAGGCCAGTTCGCCGCGCACCTGCACCGACAACGACACCGGCGGCCCGTCGGACAGCGTGGCGACCAGCACGCCGAGCTTGCGCGCCAGGTCCAGCCAGGGCGCCACCTCTTCGCTGACCACCCCACCGCCGACGTTGACCGCGTCGGGGACGAACTCCCCCGCCAGCGCCAGCCGCACGCTCTCGGCGACGTCGGTCCCGGCCCGGTCCTGAGCCTCGGCGGTGGACGCCCCCAGATGCGGTGTGGCCACCACCTGCGCCAGCTCGAAAAGCGGGCTGTCGGTGCACGGTTCGGTGGAGAACACGTCAATGCCGGCGGCGCGGACGTGGCCACTGCTCACCGCGTCGGCCAGCGCCCCCTCGTCCACCAGACCACCGCGCGCGGCGTTGACAATGATGACGCCCGGCTTCGTCTTGGCCAGCGCCTCTTTGTCGATCAGGCCCGCGGTCTCGGGCGTCTTCGGCAGATGCACCGAGATGAAGTCGGCGCGGGCCAGCAACTCGTCCAGGGACAGCAGTTCGATGCCGAGCTGCGCGGCCCGGGTCGGCGCGACATACGGGTCGTAGGCGATCACGTGCGTGCCGAAGGCCGCGATCCGTTGGGCGAACAACTGGCCGATGCGGCCCAGTCCGACGACACCAACGGTCTTGCCGAAAATTTCGGTACCCGAGAACGACGACCTCTTCCAGGCGTGCTCCCGCAGCGAGGCATCGGCCGCCGCGATCTGGCGGGAGGCGGACAGCAGCAGCGCCAATGCGTGTTCGGCGGCGCTGTGAATGTTCGACATCGGGGCGTTGACCACCAGCACCCCGCGGGCGGTGGCGGCGTCCACGTCGACGTTGTCCAGCCCGACCCCCGCGCGGGCGACGATCTTCAGCTTGGGGGCGGCCGCCAGTACCTCGGCGTCGACGGTGGTGGCCGACCGCACCAGCAGCGCGTCGGCCTCCGGCACGGCAGCCAATAGCTTTTCCCGGTCGGGCCCGTCCACCCAGCGCACCTCGACCTGGTCTCCCAGAGCTTCGACGGTTGATTCGGCGAGTTTGTCGGCGATTAATACAACAGGCAGGTTCACCCGATCAGGCTATAGGCCGGCGTCTCGGCTCTAATTGACCGGTGGACGTCACCGTCGTCGGCAGCGGGCCCAACGGGCTCGCGGCGGCGGTCATCTGTGCCCGCGCCGGCTTGAAAGTGCAGGTCGTCGAGGCACAGCCGACCTTCGGCGGCGGCGCCCGCACCGCGGCCGACCAAGACTCTCCCGGAGTCTTGCACGACGTGTGCTCGGCGGTTCACCCGTTGGCGCTGGCGTCGCCGTTTTTCGCGGCGTTCGACCTGCCCGCGCGCGGGGTGCAATTGGCGGTGCCGGAGATCGCCTATGCCAACCCGCTGGCGGGCCGGCCCGCGGCAATCGCCTACCGCGATCTCGAGCGAACCTGTGCCGAGTTGGAGCGCGGTGCGTCGTGGCGCCGCCTGCTGGGCCCTTTGGTCGAGCGCTCCGATGCCGTGGTGGGACTGCTGCTCGGCGACAAACGTTCGATGCCAAGCTCGTTGCCGTCGGCGCTGCGCCTCGGGTTGCGGATGCTGGCCCAAGGAACCCCCGCGTGGGGATCGCTGGTCGGCGAGGATGCCCGTGCCCTGTTCACCGGCGTTGCCGCCCATGTGATTTCGCGGATGCCGTCATTGACGGCGGCCGGTGCGGGTTTGATGCTGGCCACGCTCGCCCATTCGGTCGGTTGGCCGATCCCGGTGGGAGGCAGCCGGGTGATCACCGATGCGCTGATCGCCGACCTGGAAGCGCACGGTGGCGAGCTGACGGCCGGCGTCGAAATCACTTCTCCTCCTGAGCCCCCGGGCTCAGTCGTCGCGTTTGACACGGCACCGACCGCGCTGCTGCGCATCTACGGCGACGCGCTTCCGGATCGCTACGCTAAAGCGTTGCGCCGCTATACATTCGGTCCTGGAGTTGCCAAGGTCGACTTTGTGCTCAGCGACGACATTCCATGGTCGGATCCGCGCCTGAGGCAGGCGCCGACCCTACATCTGGGCGGCACCCGCGAGCAGATGGCGCGTGCCGAGGCCGACATCGCCGCCGGGCGGCACGCGCAGTGGCCCATGGTGCTGGCCTCCTCGCCGCACATCGCGGATCCCGGCCGCATCGACGTCGTGGGCCGCCGTCCATTTTGGACCTACGCCCACGTGCCGTCGGGTTCCACCATCGACGCGACCGAGGACGTAACCCATGTGGTCGAGCGGTTCGCACCCGGCTTTCGCGAGATCGTGGTGGCCGCCCGCGCCTTGCCGGCCGCACGGATGGCCGACCACAACGCCAACTACGTCGGCGGCGACATCGGGATGGGCGGCAACTCCGCCTGGCGCGCGATCGCCGGCCCCACGCCGCGGCTGAACCCTTGGCGCACACCGATTCCCAAGGTGTACCTGTGCTCGGCGGCCACCCCGCCCGGCGGCGGCGTGCACGGCATGGCCGGTTACTACGCCGCACGTACGTTGCTCAAGCACGAGTTCGGGATCACGAGTATGCCTAAGATGGCGCCGTGACGAAACTCGCGATCATCTACTATTCGGCCACCGGGCACGGCACCACGATGGCACAGCGCGTCGCCGCGGCCGCCGAGTCGGCGGGCGCCGAGGTCCGCTTGAGGCACGTCGCCGAAACGCACGACCCCGAATCGTTCGCCCACAACCCGGCCTGGACGGCGAACTACGAGGCGACCAAGGATCTTCCCGCGGCCACCGGCGACGACATCGTGTGGGCGGACGCGGTCATCTTCGGTTCACCGACCCGCTTCGGCTCTCCCGCAGCGCAATTGCGCACCTTCCTCGATTCGCTGGGCGGGCTGTGGGCCGAAGGCAGGCTCGCGGACAAGGTGTACGCGGGCTTCACGTCCTCCAACTCCCTGCACGGCGGCCAGGAGACCACCCTGCTCGCGCTGTACATCACGCTGATGCACTTCGGCGGCATCATCGTGCCGCCGGGATACACCGACCCGCTGAAGTTCGCCGACGGCAATCCGTACGGGGTGAGCCTGCTGTCCACCCACGACAACATCCACGAGTTCGACTCCGAAGCCGACCGAGCCACCCAGAACGCCCTCGACCACCTGGCCCGCCGGGTGGTATCGGTCGCCGACCGGCTGGCGTCGGGGCTTGAGTCCGGTGCAGCATAAGCACGTTGGTCATATGCAGGAGGGATTCGCGAACCAGGTCCCGGTCGAGTTCGAGCTGCACGGGTATGAGTTGACGGTGCCGTCCGGGCACCTTCTGCTGCAATTCCATACCCCCGGCAATGACCTGTTCCAGCCGTATCGCGAACAGGGCTTGACCCAGGTTGTGACCGCATTGGAGCGGCTGCATCGCCGTGGCGTCGCGGTGGATATCGGCGCTAATGTCGGCGATACGCTGGCTGTCATTGCCCGATACGGCACACTTGGTGTCCTTTGCGTCGAGCCGTCGGACTACTTCCTGCCTTATCTGCGGCACAACGTTGCTCGCCATTTCGCCGATCGAGCCACGGTCGTGGATTGGTACGTCACGGCGCACGACGACGAACCCGGCCGGGCGTTGTTCCACTGGGGCGGTACGGCTAAGCCGATCGACGGGCCGTACTCCGAAGACGGCAGCGTGGTCCCGATCGGCCGACTAGTCAGCGAGGTCGAGGATGTGGCCCTAGTGAAGATCGACACCGATGGCGCTGACCTCGCGATCGTCGAAGGCTGCCTGGACGTGCAGGCACCGACGTTCCCCATCTACTTCGAGCTCGAGATCACCACGCACGATCGGAGCGAAGCAAGGATGGCATGCACGCAGGCGCAACGCTTTTTTGCGCACTTGGTCGAGGCGGGATATCGGCGGGCGTTTGTGTGGGACGATCCGGGACGCTTTTATGGTCGCCTCGACCTTTCGGCCGACATGGCAGTCAAGAATCTTCTGAATTATCTGACTCAACTCCGACATCGGCCTGTCTGGGGATTCGACATCTGCGTGGTACACGACAGCGACTCGGCGATGGCGAAAGAACTGTCGAACTTGATCTCCGAAGACCTGTTCGTCCCGCTGGATTGACGCGGACATTCGACCCCCGATGCACAGTACGCGGATGTTCAATCATTAACTGGGAGCGCATCTTTGGCTCAGGCGCGGTAGGCGGTGTGTACTGGTGACCAGGTGGCCCGTAGGGAAGTACTGCCGCAGCAGGCCGTTGGTGTTCTCATTGGAGCCGCGCTGCCACGGACTGCTGCCACGGACTGTGCGGATCCCAGAAGTAGATGGCCATGTCGGTGGCGCGGCTGAATTCACGGTGGCGAGCCAATTCTCGGCCTCGGTCCCAAGTCAGGGAGCGCCGGAGCTGAGGGGGCAGCTCGCCGAGGGAAGCGATCACGGCTTCGCGCACATCGGTTGAGGTTTTGCCGTTGGGCAGGCGCAGCAGCATCACTTAGCGGGTGGGTCGTTCGACGAGGGTGCCGATCGCGGAGTCGTGGCCGGCACCGATGATCAGATCGCCCTCCCAGTGGCCGGGCACGGGGCGGTCGGCGACCTCGGCGCGGAGTTGGCTGATCATCGCCATATCGGTTGGACAGTGTGCTGGTACCGTGTAACTACCACCGAGAAGAGTCCGAGGGGGCACCGTGCTGTTCTCTAGTACGTGCAACAAATCGACGGGCTGGACTGGTCAACTCGGACGCTGCAGCTGAGGCCGCCGCATGCGAATAGCGTTTCTGTGCCGGGCGCATGCTGGATATGTGTGGACTGCTAAGTCGATCAATGCTGGGATTGGCGGCAGTGAAGAGGCCGCAATCCACATGGCCGAACTGCTGGGCCAACGGGGACATCAGGTCAGCATAAACATGCCGGGCGCGGAGGGCCGGAAGTTCGGATCGGTAAGTTACGACGACTACAGCTCGTTGTGTAATCAGGTCATCGACGTGGCGGTGATGTGGCGGTTTCCCGAGATGGCAGCATTCCCAGCAAATGAATTTTACAATTTCCCGGTAAATTTCAACTTTCGTGCACGGCGGTCGTATCTCTGGTTACATGACGACATGCTGGCCGATCGCGTTCTTCAGTACGCGCATATGTATCGGAAGGTTATAGTTCTATCGAATGCGCACCGCCAACTCTATCCGCAGCTGACAGATGACCGTATTCTGGTGTCCTCCAACGGAATCGATCCGGCGCAGTTCGAGGGTGACGACAGCGCGCGAGACCCCTATCTCATCGTCTACGGCTCGGACTATGAACGCGGACTCGCCACCCTGCTATCGCACTGGCCGACGATCAAGGAAAATGTTCCACAGTGCCGGCTGAACGTGTTCTACGGGTGGCAAACAGTCGAAACCATTTTTCCCGAACGGGCCGAAGCCCTACATCGCGAACTTGATCCGCTGCTTCGCCAACCTGGCGTGACGCACCTGGGCCGGATCAACCATGAGGCTGTTGCAAACCAATACATGCACGCAGGTGTCTGGGCTTATCCGTCCAGGTTTTGGGAATCTAGTTGTATCTCTGCGATGAAGGCCCAAGCGGGCGGCGCCGTTCCCGCCATCATACCGAATGGTGCGTTGTGGGAGGTTGTCCGGTTCGGCTTCCGCACCCGTCGCGGATATTTCGATATACAGCCAACTGAGGTGGGCGAATTGGAGGCTGAATGGCTAAACGGACTTATCGGTCTCCTCCGTTCGCCAGAGCAACAAAACCTCATACGACGTGAAATGATCCCGGCAAGCAAAGCCCGCTTTGCCTGGTCGGCCGTGGTTGATCAGTGGGAGCGCGAATTCATGGAGTCCACGGCTGGGTCGGACGACCACATCGCAGCTTGCACCGTCGGCGACCGCGATCCGTTGCTAGCCGAGGTCGAACGCAACCCCGAGGACGCGCGGTCGGTCTTCTACCTAGCCCAGAATTACTTCGATCTGGGCGACTTCGTCAACGCGCGCGAGTGGTATGCGCGGCGGGTCGATATGGGTGGCTGGGACGAGGAGGTCTACTACGCGAAGTACGAAGTACCGAAGTACCGCATCGCGGAGTCGATGGTGCACCTCGGTGAGCCGTGGCCGGACATTCAGAACGCCTACCTGAAGGCCTGGGAGTTCCGACCGACCCGCGCCGAGCCGCTCTATGCCATCGCCCGGCGGTACCGCGTCGATCAGCGCTACCGGCTCGGCTACCTGTTCGCCGAGCGCGCCGCCGGAATCCCATTTCCCGAAGAGGACCAATTGTTTGTCCGCTCAGACATCCACGCCTGGTGTGCAACCGACGAGCAGGCGGTGTGCGCATCTTGGATCGGCAAGCCTGCAGAGGCGTTCACGTTGAACCGGCGCCTGCTGGCCCGACCCGACATCCCCGATCCCGACCGGCAAAGGATCGCGGCCAACCGCGACGTATGTGCACCGACGATGATCGAAGCGGCGTCATCGTACCCGGAGGCGCTGGTCCAATCCGTGCAGCGCCTCGTCGCCGGCCCACGCGACGCCGAGGTGGTCGTCAGCCTGATCGCCGGTCCCGATCTGGCCCGCATCGAGCAAACGCTGAACTCATTTCTGAACTGCTGCACCGATGTGTCGCGGGTCGGGCGCTTCCTGGTGGTCGAGGCCGGCCTGTCAGCCAAGGATCGCGCGGCCCTGCGCGAGCGCTACCGGTTCCTCGAGTTTGCCCGTTGGGGTCCCACGGACCGGCCCGGCGCCGAACTCGCCCAGCTCCGCGGCCAGATCGACGGACGGTTCTGGCTGCACCTGGGCGAGGGCTGGCGATTCTTCGCACCCGAAAGCTTCATCACCCGCCTGACCGCGGTGCTCGACGCCGAACCACAGGTGTTCCAGGTGGGCATCAATTTCGCCGATGCGATCAAGCTGACCGGCGCCAGCGCGCCCGAGGCGACGGTGCGCCGCGCACCCGATGCCGGCCGCTATGCCCTCACCGAGCAGGTTGCCTGCGGCCCGGCTATGTTCGATACCGCACGCCTGGACCGAGCCGGCGGCGTGCACGACAGCGACCCGGATCCGATCGGGGCACTCGGACGGCGGGCGGCCGCGGCCCGGCTGGGCACCGCAAGCCTCGACGAGGTGCTCTGCGTCGCCGCGGTGTGACCCTCTTTAAACCCGCTATGCGGTCTCGGTGATCGGGCGGTCGACCCAGCTCATCAGGCCACGCAGCTTCTTGCCGGTGACCTCGATGGGGTGCTCGGCGTTGCGCTTGCGCAGCTCCTGCAACTGCTTGCCGCCGCCCTCGACGTCGGCGACCAGCTTCTTGACAAAGCTGCCGTCTTGAATCTCCCGCAGGATGCCCCGCATCCGCTCCTTGGTGTCGGCGTCGACAACTCGCGGACCCGACAGATACCCGCCGAACTCCGCGGTGTCGGAAACCGAGTAGTACATCCGCGAGATACCGCCCTCGTACATCAGGTCGACGATCAGCTTGAGCTCGTGCAGCACCTCGAAGTACGCGAGTTCCGGCGCGTAGCCCGACTCGACCATGACCTCGAAACCGGCCTTCACCAATTCCTCGACGCCCCCACACAATACGGTCTGCTCGCCGAACAGGTCGGTTTCGGTCTCGTCCTTGAAAGTGGTCTTGATGACCCCGGCCCGGGTGCCGCCGATGGCCTTGGCATAGGACAGTGCCAGCGCCTCGCCCTGCCCGGTCGGGTCCTGGTCGACGGCGATCAAGCAGGGCACGCCCTTGCCGTCGACGAACTGGCGGCGCACCAGGTGACCGGGGCCCTTCGGGGCCACCATCGCGACGGTGACATCGGCGGGCGGCTTGATCAGGTCGAAGTGAATGTTGAGGCCGTGACCGAAAAATAAGGCGTCGCCGGCCTTTAGGTTGGGCTCGATGTCGTTCTTGAAGATGTCGGCCTGCGCGGTGTCGGGCGCCAGCAGCATGATGACGTCGGCCCACTTGGCCACCTCCGCGGGCGTGTCGACGTCCAGACCCTGCTCCTCGACCTTGGGCCGGGACTTCGAGCCCTCCTTCAGCCCGACGCGCACCTGCACGCCCGAGTCGCGAAGGCTCAGCGAGTGCGCGTGCCCCTGGCTGCCGTAACCGATCACGCCGACCTTGCGGCCCTGGATGATCGACAGGTCCGCATCGTCGTCGTAGAACATCTCTAATGCCTGTGGCACGTGTGTATCTCCTTCGTTTTGGCTACTTTGCGGTTCCCATACCGCGGGGACCGCGGGATAGCGACACCATTCCGGATTGGGCGATTTCGCGAATACCGAACGGCTCCAGCACACGCAGGAACGCCTCGATCTTGCCGCGGTCCCCGGTCGCCTCGATGGTCAGCGATTCCGGCGATACGTCAATCACCTTGGCGCGGAACAAGTTCACTGCCTCGATGACCTGGCTGCGGGTGCCGGCGTCGGCGCGCACCTTGATCATCGCCAACTCGCGGGACACCGAGTTGTCGTCGTCCTGCTCGATGATCTTGATCACGTTGATCAGCTTGTTGAGCTGCTTGGTGATCTGCTCGAGCGGGGTCTCCTCGGCGGAGACCACGATGGTCATCCGCGACATCTCCTTGTGCTCGGTGGCACCGACGGCCAGCGACTCGATGTTGAAACCGCGCCGGGAGAAGAGCGCCGCCACGCGCGCGAGCACGCCGGGCTTGTCCTCGACCAAAACCGACAACGTGTGCGTCCTTGGTGCGTGTCCGCTGTTCATCAGGCGTGCCCCTCGCTCTCGTCGTCGAACAGCGGGCGGATGCCGCGGGCGGCCTGGATCTCGTCGTTGCTGGTGCCGGCGGCCACCATCGGCCACACCTGCGCATCGGCGCCGACGATGAAGTCGATGACCACCGGGCGGTCGTTGATCGCGCGCGCCTGGTTGATCACGTCGACGACATCTTCTGCACGCTCGCAACGCAATCCGACGCACCCCAGGGCCTCGGCCAGCTTCACGAAGTCCGGGATGCGGTGCGAGTGCGTGGCCAGATCGGTCTGCGAATAGCGCTCCGCGTAGAACAGGCTTTGCCACTGCCGCACCATGCCCAGGTTGCCGTTGTTGATCAGCGCCACTTTGATGGGGGCGCCTTCGATCGCGCAGGTGGCCAGCTCCTGGTTGGTCATCTGGAAGCAGCCGTCGCCGTCGATCGCCCAGACCTCCGCGTCCGGGCGAGCGATCTTGGCGCCCATCGCCGCCGGAATGGCGAACCCCATGGTGCCCAGGCCGCCGGAGTTGAGCCAGGTGCGGGGCTTCTCGTAGGAAATGAACTGCGCCGCCCACATCTGATGCTGGCCGACGCCGGCGACATAAACGGCATCCGGACCCGCCATCTGGCCGAGCTTCTCGATCACGTATTCCGGGCTCAGGCTGCCGTCGCTCTGCGGACCGTAGCTCAGCGGATACGTGGCCTGGACGCTGTTCAGGTACGCCCACCAGTCCGTCAGGTCGATGTGCCCGGGTATCTCGTGGTGACGCAGCATCGCGATGAGCTCGGTGATGACGGCTTTGACGTCCCCGACGATCGGCACGTCCGCGTGCCGGTTCTTACCGATTTCGGCCGGGTCGATATCGGCGTGGATGACCTTGGCCTCGGGCGCGAAGGAATCCAGCTTTCCTGTCACCCGGTCGTCGAACCGGGTGCCCAGTGCGATCAGCAGGTCGCTGCGCTGCAGCGCCGCCACCGCGGCAACCGTGCCGTGCATGCCGGGCATGCCCAGGTTCTGCGGATGGCTGTCCGGGAAGGCGCCGCGCGCCATCAACGTGGTGACCACCGGGATGCCGGTCAGTTCGGCCAAATCCCGCAACTGCTCGGTCGCCTCGCCGCGGATGACGCCGCCGCCCACGTACAGCACCGGCTTGTGGGCGGCCGCGATCAGCCTGGAAGCCTCCCGGACCTGCCGGTTGTGGGGCTTGGTATTGGGCTTGTAACCGGGCAAGTCCATGCGCGGAGGCCAGCTGAAGGTGCACCGCCCTTGCAGCACGTCCTTGGGGATATCGACGAGGACAGCGCCGGGTCGTCCCGTGGATGCGATGTGGAAGGCCTCGGCCAGGACCCGCGGAATGTCGTCACCGGAGCGGACCAGGAAGTTGTGCTTGGTGATCGGCATCGTGATGCCCGAGATGTCGGCCTCCTGGAAGGCGTCGGTCCCGATCAACCCGCTACCGACCTGCCCCGTGATGGCGACCACGGGTACCGAGTCCATCTGCGCGTCCGCCAGGGGGGTCACCAGGTTGGTGGCGCCGGGACCCGAAGTCGCCATGCAGACCCCGACTTTGCCGGTGGCGTGCGCGTAACCACTGGCGGCGTGACCGGCGCCCTGCTCGTGGCGCACCAGCACATGGCGTAGCTTTTTGGAGTCGAACAGCGGGTCATAGACGGGAAGCACGGCCCCGCCGGGGATCCCGAAGATGACCTCGACGTCGAGTTCCTCCAACGACCGGATCACCGACTGGGCACCGGTAAGTTGCTCTGGCGCAACATGTTTCGGTTGCAGCTTGGCGGGCTTCACGGCATCCGTGGCGATATCGGCCGGACGCTGCGTCTGCGGGGCGTGGGGCCTGGCGGGAGCGCTCACTGTCGTTTCGTCCTATTCATCTCTGGGAGTCTCGTTGCTGCGCAAGAAAAAACCCCCGTCAGCTCAGCTGCTGTACGAGGGTTGGCGCGTTGGTGCTGGATCGCTTCAAATGCCCAAGGGCTAGTCAGGCACCAACGCGCCGACTAAGTACTACGAGCATTCCGGGCTTTCCGGCGGTGTCCATAGCGTCCGACGGTAGCCTTCGCACAGCTCAGCAGTCAAATCCGGGGCCCGTCCGGAAGCACTGCATCGTGTGCGCTGATGGCTTCCGGTGTGCGTCCCGGGCGACGACACGCCGCGGAAGGTCGCCCCCAGCGCACACCCGTCCACCCGGGGGGCCGAACGTCCGGCGGTGGGATGATACGAGGGTGGTTACTGGTACCCCCGTGGTGATCAAGGTGTCGCCGATGGCGCACCTCGCCGTCGGGTTCTTCACTCTTGGCTTGCTGATACCGGTGCTGGCCTGGCCGCCGTCCGCACCGCTGCTACTGCTCCCGGTCCTGTTGTCGGCGTTGATCATCCGACTCCGCACGGTCGCCGACGATCAGGGCGTGACCGTTCGAACCCTGCTGGGGACCCGGACGGTGCGCTGGCAAGACATCGACGGGCTGCGCTTCCACCGCGGCTCGTGGGCGCGCGCCCGCCTGAAAAGCGGTGCCGAACTGCGCTTGCCTGCGGTTACCTTCGCGACGCTGCCGCAACTGACCGAGGCCAGCTCGGGGCGGGTTCCCAATCCCTACCGCTGAGCGTCAGGCGATCGGGTTAACGCCATTGAGCAGCACCCACACCGCGATTCCGGCGGCGATGCCGACCAGCAGGACCACGAACGACCCGATGAAGGGCCGCAGGGCCCAGCCGCGGCCGGCGTCGAGCCCGTAGCGGCCCGGCCCGCAGAGAATCACGGCGACCGCCAGGACGATCAGCGTGATCTGGTATTCATGCCCCTGCGGCAGGAAGTACGAGAAGGCGTGCGAACGCGAGCCACCCGAAACGGTGGCCAGCAGTTCGTTGATCAGGAACGCCAGGGCGCCCGCCGCCGCCAGCGGGGTGAATAGTCCCAATATCAGGAGCACGCCCGCCACAATCTCACCGCCCGCGCTGACGTACGCGAGGATGTCGGCGTGCTGGTAGCCGATATCGGACAGCGAATTCTTGAGCCCGGTCAATCCCCCGCCGCCCCACCAGCCGAATAGCTTCTGCAGCCCGTGTGCGGTGAGCACCACGCCCAGCCCGACGCGCAGCACCAGCAAACCCAGATGCTGGGTGCCGCGCCGGTCGCCGGAGCCGACGCGGCCCTTGTCGTCGTCGGCATTGATTTCGGCGGGCTGGACCGCCGGCGGCTGGGCCGTCGGCTGCGGCTGCACGTACGGCAAGGGCTCCTGCTGGTCGAGCAGGTGATATCCGCCGGCCGCGGGGGCACTGGAGGCGGCCGGGTCGTGGTACGGGATGACGGTGGTGGTTCCGAAGTCGCCCGGGTACCCGACTGGCGTCAGGTCATCTTCGGGGTCGACCAAGCGCGCCGAGGCGGGGCGCCCCGGGATTGGCTCCGGGGATTCACCGGGCCGGCTCCAATGTGCGTCATTCGATTGACTGGTCACGCGTGTCAGGGTAAGGGCATTTGGGCCTGAATTGGGGATTTGAGCGGCGCTTTCGCCGGTTAGTCCGCCAAATGGGCCGAGATCGGCCCGAAATCGCCTTTCCCCCGCGTCCGGCGGGCCCCAAACCGGTGAACGCGCGCCGGTGCCGGCCGCGCTGTTCAGGGCGTGACACGCGGGCGCGTGTGGCGGCGGTGCCCGCACTGTCCGTAGCCTGTCGATCATGCGACTAGGGCGATTGGGGCGATCAGCGCGGTGCGGGCTCGCCATGCTCTGCGCGGTCGTGCTCGCCTCGAGCGGCTGCGCACGCTTCAACGACGCCCAGTCTCAACCCTTCACCACCAATCCCGAACTCAAGCCCCAGCCCAGCTCGACACCTCCCCCGCCGCCGCCGCTTCCGCCCACGCCCTTCCCCAAGCAGTGCCCGGACCCCGGGGTGATGCAGGGCTGCCTCGAGAGCACCAGCGGCCTGATCATGGGCACCGACAGCAAAACCGCATTGGTCGCCGAGCGCACCACCGGCGCCGTGAAGGACATCTCCGTCAACGCCGAGCCCAAGGTGAAGATGGTGATCCCGGTCGACCCGTCCGGCGACGGCGGCCTGATGGACATCGTGCTCTCGCCCACCTACACCCAGGACCGGCTGATGTACGCCTACATCAGCACGCCCACCGACAACCGGGTGATCCGCATTGCCGACGGCGACGTCCCGAAGGACATCCTGACCGGGATCCCGAAGGGCGCCACCGGCAACACCGGGGCGTTGATCTTCACCAGCCCCACCACGCTGGTCGTGATGACCGGCGATGCCGGCAACCCGGCGATGGCCGCCGACCCCAAGTCGTTGGCCGGAAAGGTGCTGCGCATCGAGCAGCCGACCACCATCGGCCAGGCGCCGCCGACGACGGCCCTTTCGGGCGTCGGCTCCGGGGGCGGCCTGTGCATCGACCCCGTCGACGGCTCGCTGTATGTCGCCGACCGCACCCCCACGGCGGACCGATTGCAGCGCATCAGCAAGACCTCGCAGGTCTCCACGGTGTGGACGTGGCCCGACAAGCCCGGCGTGGCCGGGTGCGCGGCGATGGACGGAACCGTGCTGGTCAACCTGATCAACACCAAGCTGACGGTCGCGGTCCGGCTCGCGCCGTCGACGGGTGCGGTCACCGGTGAGCCGGACGTCGTGCGCAAGGACACCCACGCCCACGCGTGGGCACTGCGGATGTCGCCCGACGGAAACGTCTGGGGCGCAACGGTTAACAAGACGGCCGGGGACGCAGAGAAGCTGGACGACGTGGTGTTCCCACTGTTCCCGCAGGGCGGCGGCTTCCCGCGCAACAACGACGACAAGACATAACTGGGTTTACACCCCGCCGATCGTGAACCTCAGGCCGTATCGGCTCGCCACGTGGCTCGGCGCATCGAAGAGCCGGTGCGACGACTCGTGGCCGGGTTCGAGGTCGTCGAGATCGGACAGGTAGAGCGGATCTTCGGAGCTCTCCGGGGACCAGGTGGCGACGGGCATCAACAGGAAGGCCACGTGGTCGCCGGCGTCGATCCAAGACACTATTCTGCCGACGAACCAGGCAATCGCGTCATCCAGAATCGGCATCCCCTGGGGCCCGGCGCGCCACGAGCAGCGATCGAATTTGTTGACCTGATGGCCCGTTTGGGTGCCGAACAGTTCGGCCAGGGCGTGGTGGGGCCGCGCCAGCACGTGCACCGCCAGGTGCTGCGATTGTCTCGCCACCTCGAAGGTGTGGCTGCTCTTGGATACGCCGACCAGAAAGGTCGCCGGCTCCAGGCCGGCCTGGGTGGCGAAGCTGACCAGGCAACCCGCCGGGAAACCGGCAGCCTGCGTCGTCACCACGAACGCCGGATAGTCCAGCATCGCCATCAAGTCATCGAACGATTCGTCGGCCACGTCAACATCATGAATCCGCACAGCGATTTCTGGGGGCTTTCAAGCCGGTTTTCGTGCGATCAGTCGGCGAGCTCGCGTGGCACGACGAACACGTCGACGAGCGCGCCGTTGCGCCACACCGTCATCTCGATCCGGCGCGCGATCGCGTCCTCGACCATCAGCTGCTGGATCGCGGTTGCGGTGACGACGCGCCGGCCGTCGACGCTGACCACGATGTCGCCGCGCCGCACGCCCGCTTTGGCAGCCGGGCTGCCGGGGACGACGCTCGCGACCTGCAGGCCATGCGCCGTCCCGAGCTTACGGGCGACGGCCGGCGGCACCGAGACGTGTGATCCGGCGATGCCCAGCCAGGCGCGGCGCACCCGACCGGTGTGCATCAGCGCCGCGATGATCTTGTGGGTCGAGGAGTTGATCGGCACGGCCAGCCCCAGGCCGACGCCCGCGACCGCGGTGCTCACGCCGACCATCCGACCGCGACTGTCGGCCAGCACACCGCCGCTGTTACCGGGATTGAGCGCCGCATCGGTCTGGATCACCTCGTCCACCACGCGGCCGTTGCGCGTGGGCAGCGACCGCCCGAGACCGGACACGATGCCGGCGGTGACGCTGCCGGCCAGCCCCATCGGGTTGCCCACCGCCACCACCAGTTGCCCCACGCGCAGGTCTTCGGCTCGCCCCATGGTGACGGGCGGCGGAACGCTGCCGCGCGCCTTCAGCACGGCCAGGTCGGACAGCTCGTCGCGACCGGCGACGTCCGCCGCCACGCTGGTGCCGTCGCTAAATGTCGCCTCGGCGGAGCCGGCCCCGGCGACGACGTGAGCACTGGTCAGCAGGTAACCGTCGGCAGTGATGACGCTGGCGCTGCCGCTGCCCTCAAAGCTGCCCTCTAAGCCGCCACTGCCACGTCGAGTCCGCACCGCCAGGCTGGCCACGCTGGGCAGCACCGCGTTCGCCACCGCGGTTACCACGGCGGAGTACGCGTCCAAGGCTTCAATACCGTCGTCAGGCATAACCGCCTCAGCGTCTTGGGCGCGTCCGGTATGCCTCAGTTCGCCAGCGGCAGAACCGCTAGCCCTGACCGCACGCGGCCAGGACCAGTTCGCGCACCCGGGCCGCGTCGGCCTGTCCGCGGGTTGCCTTCATCACCGCGCCGACGATCGCACCCGCCGCGGCCACCTTGCCGCCGCGGATCTTTTCGGCCACATCGGGATTGGCCGCCAGGGCTTCATCGACCGCGGCCTGCGTCACCGAGTCGTCGCGCACCAGCGCCAAACCTCGTGCGGTCATCACCTGCTCGGGTTCGCCCTCCCCGGCCAGTACACCCTCCACCACCTGGCGGGCCAGTTTGTTGGAAAGCTTGCCGTCGTCGATCAACGCCACCACCGCGGCAACCTGGGCCGGAGTGATCGCGAGGTCCTCCAGTCCGATATTCGCTTCGTTTGCCTTCTGCACCAGGAAGTTTCCCCACCAGGCGCGTGCCTGCTCGCTGGGCGCTCCGTGCTTTACGGTCTCGATCACCAATTCGACGGCGCCGGCATTGACGAGATCCCGCATGACCTCGTCAGAAATACCCCACTCGTCCTGAATCCGCTTGCGGCTCAACCACGGTAACTCCGGGATGGTCTGCCGCAACTCCGCGACCCACTCCCGGCTGGGCGCGACGGGCTCCAGGTCGGGCTCGGGGAAGTAGCGGTAATCCTGGGCGGTCTCCTTGGTGCGTCCCGGGCTGGTATACCCGGACTCGTGAAAGTGCCTGGTTTCCTGGATGATTCGTCCGCCGGAGGCCAACACCGCGCCCTGGCGCTGCATTTCGTAACGGACGGCGACCTCCACGCTTTTCAGCGAGTTGACGTTCTTGGTCTCGGTCCGGGTTCCGAACTCGGCCGCCCCCTTTGGCATCAGCGACACATTGGCATCACAACGCATCGAGCCCTGATCCATCCTCACATCGGAAACGCCCAAGGCGCGCAACAGGTCCCGCAACGCGGTCACGTAAGCCCGGGCGATCTGCGGCGCCTGGTCTCCGGCCCCCACAATGGGCTTGGTGACGATCTCGATCAACGGCACGCCGGCACGGTTGTAGTCGATCAGCGATGTAGTCGCGCCGTGGATGCGACCGGTCTCGCTGCCCAGGTGGGTGAGTTTGCCGGTGTCTTCTTCCATGTGCGCGCGTTCGATCTCCACCCGCCAGATAGTGCCGTCTTCCAGCGGCGCCTCGAGGTAGCCGTTGATGGCGATCGGCTCGTCATATTGCGAAATCTGATAGTTCTTCGGCATGTCCGGGTAGAAGTAGTTCTTCCGGGCGAACCGGCACCACGGCACGATCTCGCAGTTCAGCGCCAGCCCGATCCGGATCGCCGACTCGACCGCCGCCCGGTTGAGCACCGGAAGGGAACCGGGCAGCCCCAGGCAGACGGGGCACACCTGGGTGTTGGGTTCGGCGCCGAATGTGGTGGCGCAGCCACAGAACATTTTGGTGGCGGTAGACAGTTCAACGTGGACCTCGAGACCGAGGACCGGATCGAAGCGCGCGATTACGTCGTCGTAGTCCAGCAAATCGGGGCCGGCGGCAACACTCATGTCGTCGATCCTAACGAGGATCGGCGGTTCGCTGATCAGCGCCCGCGTGGCGGCCGACGCGCCCCTAACCGGAGGTTTTGCTCGATGCGTTTGCCAGGGAACATGTCGGCCAGCACGGCCGCCATCTCCAGGTAGCTGCGCCGGCTTTCCTTGCTCAGCTGATCCAGGCCGATTTCTTTGCCGTCATGCACATGCCGATCGAACGGCAGCACCACGGTGGCCGCGACACGCGCGGACAATTCGTCAAGTTCCTTGGCGGCCACAACGCCCACTTTGCCCGCCTCGACGTGGTTGATGGCAAGCACCGTCGAATTCATCAATTGCCGATACCCGTTGCGCCGCAACCATTCCAGCGTCATCTTGGTTTTTCGTATCGCATCGATGGAGGTGCTGGTCACCACGACGAGGGCCCGCGCCTCCGGAAGAACAGCGTCCATCACAGCCGAATTGACCGTCTTGACGCAGTCCACCAACACCAACGAATAGTGTTTCTTCAGGATCGAAAATGCTTTGACGACGTCACGCGGCTCGAGCCGCCAGTCGGTGCGCGCATAGTCCGGCAGCCCGAGTACTTCCAGCCCGAAGCTGTTCATGTAGGTGTGCGCCCGAACGTCCGGATATCGCGCGACGGTGTCGTCCAGGAGAAGGTCGGCCATGCTCAGCGGGTTGCGACGACCGTGGCGCTCGGCCAAGTCGCCGGCGTCGATGTCAACGGCGATTACCCGGTCGTCGCGCACGGCGGCGAAGGTCGAGCCGAGCGCCTCGACCACCACGGTCTTGCCGACACCACCTTTGAAGTTGAGTATGGGGATGGGGACCGCGCCGACGACGGGCACGCGGACGCGGTCCCGCAGTTCGCGTTCGTATGCCGACTCCCGGCCCGGGCCGAGGTCGATTCGGGTAACGCGGTAGAGCAGTTCTCGCCAGCTGAACCCGCCCGAGCCCTCCGGGTCCTGTTGGTCGAGGCCGTCGAGCGCTGTGCCACCGGTCGTCAGCTCACGGCGAAACGGCGGTGGGGCGCCTCGTCGCGCCGGGGCCCGTGCGGTCGGGGGCTGCGCCGACGGCCGGCGGGGCAAGGACGCATCGGTGCGATAGGTCTGGGGCAGCGTGGAAGGGTCCGAGTCGCCGCGCCGGATGGGCGGGGGCTGGCGATCCGGCGGACGCGACGACCGCACCCCTGCGGCAGGCTGCTGAACGACTCCGCGAACTGAACCGCGGTTGCTCATACCGCTCGGTATAACCACTCCGAACCGGCAGAAAACCAGGAATTTTCGTCCCGACCTGGGGTGGGCCGATCATTTCGGCGGCAAGTTTAGGCGGTGGTCACGTCGGTGCCACCCGTTGTTCGCAAACGCGGCGGCTTTGTTCGGCTCAACCCGTGGCGATCGCGAGGGCGGCGCAGCCCGGCCGAAACGGGTCGTCACTCAACCCGTGGCGATCGCGAGGGCGGCGCAGCCCGGCCGAAGCGGGTCGTCACTCAACCCGTGGCGATCGCGAGGGCGGCGCAGCCGGCCGAAGCGGGTCGTCACTCAACCCGTGGCGATCGCGAGGGCGGCGCAGCCGGCCGAAGCGGGTCGTCACTCAACCCGTGGCGATCGCGAGGGCGGCGCAGCCGGCCGAAGCGGGTCGTCACTCAACCCGTGGCGATCGCGAGGGCGGCGCAGCCGGCCGAAGCGGGTCGTCACTCAACCCGTGACGATCGCGAGGGCGGCGCAGCCGGCCGAAGCGGGTCGTCACTCAACCCGTGACGATCGCGAGGGCGGCGCAGCCGGCCGAAGCGGGTCGTCACTCAACCCGTGACGATCGCGAGGGCGGCGCAGCCGGCCGAAGCGGGTCGTCACTCAACCCGTGACGATCGCGAGGGCGGCGCAGCCGGCCGAAGCGGGTCGTCACTCAACCCGTGACGATCGCGAGGGCGGCGCAGCCGGCCGAAGCGGGTCGTCACTCAACCCGTGACGATCGCGAGGGCGGCGCAGCCGGCCGAAGCGGGTCGTCACTCAACCCGTGACGATCGCGAGGGCGGCGCAGCCGGCCGAAGCGGGTCGTCACTCAACCGAAGAAAGCCGCGGCATCGTCGTATCGGCTTTCGGGCACCAGCTTGAGTTGGCGGGTGGCGTCCGCCAGCGGCACCCGGCCGATGTCCTGGCCGCGCAACGACACCATTTGCCCGTACTCGCCCGCGTGCGCCGCGTCGGCCGCGTTGACGCCGAACCGGGTGGCCAGTACGCGGTCGTACGCCGTCGGAGTGCCGCCCCGCTGAACGTGGCCGAGCACCGTCACCCGCACCTCTTTGTTGATCCGCTTTTCCACATCGGCGCCGAGCTGCGCGGCGACGCCGGTGAAACGCTCGTGGCCGAACTCGTCAATTCCTCCCTCGCGCAAACTGATTGAACCAGGGATCGGCTTGGCGCCTTCGGCGACCACGCAGATGAAGTGCGAATCCCCGCGCTGGAAGCGCCTTTTGACGAGCCGGCAGACCTCCTCGACGTCGAAAGGCTGCTCGGGGATCAGCGTCATGTGGGCGCCGGACGCGAGTCCGGCGTTGAGCGCGATCCAGCCCGCGTGCCTGCCCATCACCTCCACCAGCATCACCCGCTGGTGGGATTCGGCAGTGCTGTGCAAGCGATCGATGGCATCGGTGGCCACCGTCAACGCGGTGTCGTGGCCGAAAGTCACATCGGTGCAATCGATGTCATTGTCGATGGTCTTGGGTACACCCACCACCGGAACGTTTTCTTCCGACAGCCAGTGGGCGGCCGTCAGGGTGCCTTCCCCGCCGATCGGGATCAACACGTCAATGCCGTTGTCGTCCAACGTCTGCTTGATTTGGTCCAACCCCGCGCGCAGCTTGTCGGGATGCACCCGCGCCGTGCCCAGCATGGTTCCACCCTTGGCCAGCAGCCGGTCGTTACGGTCGTCGTTGTGCAACTGCATGCGCCGGTTCTCCAGCAAACCTCGCCACCCGTCCTGGAATCCGACCACCGACGAGCCGTACCGGGAGTCGCAGGTGCGCACCACCGCCCGGATGACGGCGTTGAGCCCCGGGCAGTCGCCACCTCCCGTGAGAATTCCGATCCTCATGCCCACATCTTGCCCCGTGGCCGGCTTCGATAGCGCGAGCAGACACAAAATCCCCCAAAAACAAAAATGGGCCTGTTTGGGTCTTTTGCGGCTGCTCGCGCTGAAGAGCTAGAGAGTGGGCGCCGAGGGAAGGGGACCGCGGGCAGCCTCATAAGCGGCGCCCACCCGGTAGAGGCGGTCATCGGCCAGTCCCGGAGCCATGATCTGCAGCCCGACCGGCAGACCGTCGTCCGGGGAGAGCCCCGAGGGCACCGACATCCCGCAGTGGCCGGCCAGGTTCAGCGGCAGGGTGCACAGGTCGAACAGGTACATGGCCAGCGGATCGTCGACCTTCTCGCCCAGCGGGAACGCGGTGGTGGGAGTCGCGGGCGACACCAGCACGTCGACGGACTCGTATGCCAGGTCGAGGTCGCGGGCGATCAGCGTGCGCACCTTCTGCGCCTGGTTGTAGTAGGCGTCGTAATAACCGGCCGAAAGCGCGTAGGTGCCGATCATGATGCGCCGTTTCACCTCGGGCCCGAATCCGGCGGCGCGGGTCAGCGCCATCACCTCCTCGGCGCTGTGCGTGCCGTCGTCACCGACGCGCAGCCCGTAACGCATCGCGTCGAAGCGGGCCAGGTTGCTCGAGACCTCCGACGGCAGGATCAGGTAGTAGGCGGCCAGCGCGTACTCGAAATGCGGGCAGTCGACTTCGCTGACCTCGGCGCCCAAGTCGGTCAACCGCCCGACGGCGGCTTCGAACGACGCCAGCACTCCCGGCTGGTACCCCTCGCCGCGCAGCTGCCGAACCACCCCGACGCGCACGCCGCGCAAATCACCGGCCGCGCCGGCCTTGGCGGCGCCGACGACGTCGGGCACCTCGGCGTCCACGGACGTGGAGTCGCGGCTGTCGTGGCCGGCGATCACCTGGTGCAGCAGCGCGGTGTCCAGGACCGTGCGCGCGCAAGGGCCGCCCTGATCCAGCGACGACGCGCAGGCCACCAGCCCGTAGCGGGACACCGTGCCGTAGGTGGGCTTGACCCCAACGGTCGCCGTCAGCGCGGCCGGCTGACGGATGGAGCCCCCGGTGTCCGATCCGATGGCCAGCGGCGCCTGGAACGCGGCCAACGCCGCCGCGCTGCCGCCGCCGGAGCCACCGGGCACCCGGTCGAGGTTCCACGGATTGCGGGTAGGCCCGTAGGCGGAGTTCTCCGTCGACGAACCCATCGCGAACTCATCCATGTTGGTCTTGCCCAGAATGGGGATGCCGGCGGCCCGCAACCGCATTGTCACGGTGGCGTCATACGGCGAATGCCAGCCCTCGAGGATCTTGGACCCGCAAGTGGTGGGCATGTCGGTGGTGGTGAACACGTCCTTGAGCGCCAGCGGCACCCCGGCCAGCCCCGACGGCAGCCGCTCGCCAGCGGCTACGGCCTTGTCGACGGCGGCCGCCGCGGCAAGCGCCTCGCCGGCCGCGACGTGCAGGAAGGCGCGGTAACGGTCGTCGGTTGCCTCGATCTGGTCCAGGCAGGCCTGGGTGACCTCGGTCGACGACAGCTCCTTGGCGGCAATCTTGGCGGCCAGCGTCGCGGCGTCGGATCGGATGATCTCGCTCACTCGCTGTCCCCCAGGATCTGAGGGACGGCAAAGCGACCGTCGACGGCTTCGGGCGCCTCGGCCAGCGCCTCCCGCTGGGTCAGGCAGGGGGTCGTCTCGTCCGGACGCGTGACGTTCACGTCTTTGAGGGGGTTGCCGGTCGCTTCGACGCCGGTGACATCGACCGCCTGCACCTGGCTGACGTGCGTCAGGATGGCGTCGAGTTGGCCGGCGAAGCTGTCGAGCTCGGCGTCGGTCAACGCCAGCCGGGCCAGCCGGGCCAGATGCGCCACGTCGTCGCGGGAGATCTGGGACACGAGCGAAAAGCCTAGCCGGGCGACCCGCATCCGCAGGAGCGGCCCGGCGCGGGGCGGCGGCCATCCCCAGCCGAAATGCCGTGCGCCCGGCGCTGTGCAACAGTGTTGCCCGTGCCGTCGTATCTGTTGCGCATCGAGCTGGTTGACCGCCCGGGTAGCCTGGGCGCGCTGGCCGTGGCGCTCGGTTCGGTCGGCGCCGACATCTTGTCGCTCGACGTCGTGGACCGCGGCGGGGGTTATGCGATCGACGACCTGGTCATCGAGCTGCCGCCGGGGGCGATGCCCGACGCGCTGATCACCGCCGCCGAGTCACTTCGCGGGGTCCGGGTGGACAGCGTGCGCCCGCATATCGGTCTGCTGGAAGCGCATCGCGAGCTCGAGCTTCTTGACCACGTCGCCACGGCCGCCGACAACGCGACCAGGCTGCAAGTGCTGGTCGACGAGGCACCCAAGGTGCTACGAGTCAGCTGGTGCGTGGTCTTGCGTGGTTCGGAGGGAGAGCTACAGCGCCTCGCCGGGAGCCCCGGCTCCCCGGAGACAAAGGCGCACTCCGCCCCCTGGCTGCCGATCGAACGCGCGGCGACGCTGGACAATACCGCCGAGTGGGTGCCGCAGCTGTGGCGCGACATGGATACCGCCATGCTCGCGGCGCCGTTGGGCGACCCGCACATGGCGGTGGTGTTGGGCCGTCCGGGCCCGGAGTTCCGGCCTTCGGAGGTCGCCCGGTTGGGCTACCTCGCCGGGATCGTGGCCACGATGCTGCGCTGACCGCCCGCAACCGCACGGCGAGGCTAGCGTCCACCCTCCGCGGACTGTTCGCGTTCCTTGTCCCCCTCGCCTGCGGCCGCCGCCGGCTCCGGGCCCTCCGCAAGCAGCCGGCGAAATCCGTCCTCGTCGAGGATGGGCACCCCGAGCTCGACCGCCTTGTCGTACTTGGAACCCGGTGAGTCGCCGGCGACGACGTAATCGGTCTTTTTCGACACCGAACCCGCGGCCTTGCCGCCGCGCGCCACGATCGCCTCCTTGGCGTCGTCGCGGGAAAAACCGGTCAGCGACCCGGTGACCACGATGGTGAGGCCCTCGAGCGTGCGCGGCACGCTGGCGTCGCGTTCGTCGGCCATCCGCACTCCGGCGGCCCGCCATTTGTCGACGATCGCGCGGTGCCAGTCCACGGCGAACCATTCGGTGACGGCGGCGGCAATCGTCGGGCCGACGCCCTCGACCGCCGCCAGCCGCTCGGTGGAGGCCGACATGATCGCGTCCAGGTTGCCGAACTCGGTCGCCAGGGCGCGGGCGGCGGTAGGGCCGACGTGCCGAATCGACAAGGCCACCAGCACCCGCCACAGCGGTGCGGCCTTCGCCTTGTCGAGGTTGGCCAGCAGGCGCTCGCCGTTGGCCGACAGCGCGCCGCTCTTGGTGGTGAACAGGTCGGTGCGCAATAGGTCGCCCTCGGTGAGGGAGAACAGGTCCCCCTCGTCGGCGATCACGCCGGCCTTCAGCAGCGCGATCGCCGCCTCGTAACCCAGCCCCTCGATGTCGAGCGCACCCCGACCGGCGACGTGAAAGACGCGCTCGCGCAACTGCGCCGGACACGACCGCGCATTGGGACAGCGGATGTCGGCGTCGCCCTCCTTGGCCGGGGCCAGCGTGGTGCCGCACTCGGGACACGTTGTGGGCATGACGAATTCGCGTTCCGACCCGTCCCTCAGGTCGACGACCGGACCCAGCACCTCGGGGATCACGTCGCCGGCTTTGCGGATCATCACGGTGTCGCCGATCAGCACCCCCTTGCGCTTGACCTCACCGGCGTTGTGCAGCGTGGCCAGCCCTACCGTCGACCCGGCCACCTTTACCGGTGTCATGAACGCGAACGGCGTGACGCGTCCGGTGCGCCCCACATTCACCCGGATGTCGAGCAGCTTCGTCTGCGCTTCCTGGGGCGGGTACTTGTAGGCGACGGCCCACCGCGGCGCCCGGGATGTCGCCCCCAGCCGGCGCTGCAGGGAGAAGTCGTCGACTTTGACCACCACGCCGTCGATCTCATGGTCGATGTCATACCGGTGCTCGCCCCAATAGTTGATCCGCTCCTCCACGGCGGAAAGGCCGCGCACCCGCGCCGTCTGTGCCGCCACGGGCAGCCCCCAAGCGCCCAGCGCGGTGTAGGCCTCGTGCAGGGTCTTCGGCGCGAACCCCTCGGTGCGGCCGATGCCGTGGCAGATCATCCGCAGCTTGCGCCGGGCGGTGATCGCCGGGTTTTTCTGGCGGAGCGATCCGGCCGCGCTGTTGCGTGGGTTGGCGAACGGCGCCTTGCCCTCCTCGACCAGGCTGGCGTTGAGCGCCTCGAAATCGGCGAGGAGGAAAAACACCTCGCCGCGCACCTCCAGCACGCCGGGAACCGGGAATTCATCGTGGGCAGTGAGCCGTTCGGGCACGTCGTCGAGGGTGCGCGCGTTGAACGTCACGTCCTCGCCGACTCTGCCGTCGCCGCGCGTGGCCGCGCGTTCCAGCCGGCCGTCGCGGTACACCAGCGACAACGCCACTCCATCGATCTTGAGTTCGCACAGGTAATAGGGATCGCTGCCGATCTCGTTCTCGACGCGATTGCTCCAGGCGACCAGCTCATCGCGGTCGAACACGTCGTCGAGGCTGAGCATCCGCTCGAGGTGCTGGGCCTCGGCGAAGTCGGTGGCAAAGCCCGCCCCGCCGACCAGCTGGGTCGGGGAATCGGGGACCCGCAGCTCGGGGTGACGGTCCTCCAGCGC
This sequence comes from uncultured Actinomycetota bacterium, assembly GCA_963788075.1. Classification (GTDB taxonomy): domain Bacteria; phylum Actinomycetota; class Actinomycetes; order Mycobacteriales; family Mycobacteriaceae; genus Mycobacterium. Next base: position 249,734 of record CAWBFI010000003.1, read on the forward strand.
GAGCAGTTCGTTGAACATCGTGTCGAACTGGGCGTCCGAGATGATCGGAGCATCCTTGACGTAATAGCGGAACTGGTGTTCACGGACCTCATCGGCCAGGTCCTGCCACTGCCGCCGGAGCTCGGGCGGCACTGGATCAGCTTCTGCTGAGCTCACCCTGGCAGGTTATCGGAGCGCACCGACGGAATACCGCGACGCGTCGGCCGGTAGCGGCCGGGGCCGAGGCCGTCCTCCTCTACGCATCTTCTACATAGGCCCGGAGCCGGTCCACCGCAGCGTCCCAGCGCCGCGACAGCTGGGTGAGGTAGTCACTGGCCCGGGCCAGCGGTTCTGTCCGCACGGTCCAGACGCGTTCGCGCCCCCGCCGGCTGCTGGTGACCAGCCCGGCCGACTCCAGCAGCTGCAGGTGCTTGGTGACCGCCTGCCGGGTGACCGGAACGACGCCGGTGACTTGCGACGTCGAGCTCGGACCGAGATCGCAGAGCCGGACGATGATCCGCAACCGATTGGCGTCCCCGAGCGCGTCAAAGAGCGGCGCGCCCACTGCGACGTGTCCGCTCACACCCGCAGCCCTTCGGCGTACCTGCGCACGAGATCGGTTTGGATGGCCCAGCCTTCGGAGTTGCTCTCGAACGACGCCGAACGGCGCGCCTCGGGGAGGGCGTCGAAACCGGATTCGGTGATGGTGAGCAGCACGCCGTCGGGCGTCTCCGCCAGCGTGAACTCGACCAGCGTGGTCGGCTCCGGGTCCTGGCCGTCGTGGGGGTCCGGCTCGCCCGCGCACGGGTGCCAGCGGTAGGCGAACCGCCGCCGCGGCTCGATGGCGACGATCTCCCACGTGGTTGTCACCCCGGCGTGCGGCTCCTGGCGCCTGGCCACGTCGTCGTCGACGGTGGTCGGGGTGATCGTCGCGGTGACGGGCTTGCCGGCGACGAACGGCCCGTCGAAGCGGACGCCGAACCACCGGCCGAAGTGCTCGGCTTCGCTGATGGCCCGCCACACCCGGTCCAGCGGCGCGCGCAGCAGTACTTGCTTCTCGATTCGATCACTGCTCATATGCAACCTCCTGGTTGCGTATCAGTTCATCACATCCGACGCCTAAAGCGCAACCATTTGGTTGCTTAACTAGATTGCGTTGGGATCGTCGGCGAACAGTTCGGCGGCCTTGCGGGCGAGGCCGATCGCCGTGCGGGCCCACTGCGGCGTCGCCCCCGCCAGACCGCACGCCGGTGTGACGCCGATGCGATCGCGCAGCGCCGGGCGCTCGAAGCCCAGCCGATCGGTCACCGCGACGACCGCGGCGGCCACCTCCTCCACCGAAGGCCGCCGCTCCGGAGCCATGGCGGCGACCACGCCCAGCATGACGGTGCGGCCCGATTCGACGAATGCGGCGATGCCGTCCAGGTCCGGCGCCCGCAGCACGCCTGCATCCAGCGATATGCCACTAATCCCGCTGCGCTGCAACAGATCCCACGGCAGCTCCGGGGCACAGCTGTGCAGCAGCACGTCGCCGCCCACGGTCGCGACGCAGGTGTCGAGCAGCGCCGCGGCCACCGCCTCGTCGAGCGCGGCGACCGGGCTCAGCGCGGTCACCCCGGTCAGCCGTCCTCCCAGCGCCGCCGGCAGCCACGGCTCGTCGAACTGCACCACCACCGGCGTGTCGAGTCGTCCGTTCAGCGCCGCGCGGTGCGCGGCAACGCCTTCCGCCAGCGAGGCCGCCAGGTCACGCACGGCCCCAGAATCGGTGATCGCGCGGTGCCCGTTGGCGAGCTCGAGCCCAGCGGCCAGCGTGACCGGCCCCGGAGCCTGCACCTTGACCACGTGCCCACCGCCGCGCATCCCGGCCGTCTCCCAAGCCTCTTCCAGAGCATCCATGTCCTCGTCGAGGAGGCTGACGGCGCGCCGGGTCACCGCGCCGGGCCGAGCGGCGATGCGGTAGCCGCGCGGCACGGTATCGATGGCAACGTCGATCAGCAACGCGGCGGCGCGCCCGAGCATGTCGGCGCCCACTCCCCGGGCGGGCAGCTCCACGATGTGGGCCAGCGCGCCCGCCAACTCACCGACAACAACCTCGGCGGCCTCCCGTGCGGCGGCACCGGGCCACGAGCCGATGCCGGTGGCCTTCGCAAAGTCATTTGCGAAAACACTCACCCGGCAACCGTATTCGACGTGATATTGCGCGCCGGTCGCGAGGGGTGTCCGCCGCGAGTAGGTTCGAACCGGTGGGGCAGATGGCGAGATTGACCTGGCCGCTGCTGATGTGTGGCGCGGTGCTGCTGACGGCGGCATGTACCCGGGTGGTCGGCGGAACAGCCGTGGCGGGATTCGGTCCCGCGGCCAAGGGCATCCAGGGCGTCAACGTCGACACGATCCTGCTGGACCAGTCACGAATGCGCGCGATCACCGGCGCCGGCGAGCACCTGACGGTAATTCCCTCGATGGACGGCAACCGCCCGGTGGACATCGACGCCCTGGCGGACACCACGCCGAGGGAATGCCGGTTCCTCTACGCCGAGACGGCGACGTTCGGGCCCGATCTCGAAGAGTTCCATAAGACCACCTTCCAGGACCCTCCGGATGGCGCTCTGATCTCCGAGGGTGCCGCCGCCTACCGAGACGTCGACACGGCGCGACGCGCCTTCCGCGCCCTGGTGGGCACCGTCGGCGACTGTGCGGGCGGGTCTGCGGGCCAGCTGTTCGTCGGCGACTGGCACTCGAACGCCGACTCGCTGCACCTGGGCCCCGGCGGCTGCGGCCGTGATTATCGGGTCATGTCGGTGGCCATGCTGGAGGTCACCGTCTGCGGGTTTCCGCAGTCCGTGTCCGACATCGTGATGACGAACATCGCCGCCAACATACCCGGCTGACCTTCACCAGTGCGCCGTCGTCAGCAGTTCGAAGTTCGGCCGACCACAGTGAATCCACAGCGCGATGTGTAAGGCGGTGACGGCGACGGAGACCGCCAGCGCGGCGACCGCGAGTCCGAAACCGTTTTGCTCGCGACGCTTGACTTGGCGCAACGCGAAGATCGCCAGAACGCCGCTCAGAAGCGGGCTGCCGTACATGCCCATGAGGCTCGGCACGAAAGCGGCGATGGCAAGCGCGTTGGTCTGAACGGACGGCACCTCACGCGCCGCGACCTGTTGGGTGCTCATGTCTGCTGGCTCCTTTCCCGGCTTTCAGGTGTCATGAAAAGGATCGAAACAGCCCTTGGCGGATCCTCAATGAATCCTTGGCGCGATCAGCGCTGGATCAGCTGCCGGTGCCGGCGATGGTCGCGCTGGCGAGCACCTCGTCACCGTCCGGATCCGGACGGTAGAGCACCAGCGTCTGGCCGCGCGCCACGCCGCGCAGCGGAGCGCGCAACCGCACAACGAGCTCCCCCCCGACCAATTCGGCTACCGCACTTGCCATCTCGCCGTGTGCCCGCACCTGAACCGCGCATTCGAGGGGTCCCGACGGGGGAACACCTCCGGTGAAGATCGGAGACCGCCCGGCCAGCGCACGCACGTCGAGGTCGGCCGCGTCGCCCACCTGGACGGTGGCGGTCTCGGCGTCGATCGCCGTCACGTAGCGCGGGCGGCCATCGGGTCCCGGCCCCGCTATGCCCAGGCCTTTTCGTTGCCCGATCGTGAAACCGTGCACCCCCTCATGGGTGGCCAGCAGCGCGCCGTCGGCCGTGACCACGCTGCCCCGGCGGACTCCGATCCGCTCACCCAGAAAGGCCTTGGTGTTCCCGGACGGGATGAAGCAGATGTCGTGGCTGTCCGGCTTGTCGGCGACGGCCAGGCCGCGACGGGCGGCCTCGGCGCGGACCCGCGGCTTGGGCGTGTCGCCGATCGGAAACGCCGCGTGCCGCAACTGCTCGGCGGTCAGCACGGCCAGCACGTAGGACTGATCCTTGTCCCGGTCGACGGCGCGGCGCAGCCGCCCGGCGGACAAACGGGCATAGTGGCCGGTGGCAACCGTGTCGAAACCCAGCGCGAGCGCCTTTGCCGATAGCGCCGAGAACTTGATCCGCTGATTGCACCGCACGCAGGGGTTGGGCGTTTCCCCGCGGGCATACGACGACACAAAATCGTCGATCACGTCCGTTTTGAACTTCTCTGCGAAATCCCAGATGTAGAAGGGGATTCCGAGCACATCGGCGACGCGGCGCGCGTCCGAGGCGTCTTCTTTGGAGCAGCAGCCCCGGGAGCCGGTGCGCAGGCTGCCGGGCGCCGACGACAACGCCAGGTGCACACCGACCACCTCGTGCCCGGCATCGACCATGCGGGCGGCGGCGACCGACGAGTCGACGCCGCCGCTCATCGCGGCGAGGACCTTCACTTAAGAAGCCCCCGCGGCCGCCAGCGCCGCCCGCCGGGCCCGCTCCACCGCCCCGGGCAGCACCCGCAACACCGCGTCCACGTCGGCGTCAACGCTGGTGTGCCCCAACGAGAGCCGCAACGACCCGCGGGCGCTGGCCGGGCCGGCGCCCATCGCGATCAGCACATGCGACGGCTGCGCGACACCGGCGGTGCAGGCGGATCCCGTCGAACACTCGATTCCGTTGGCGTCCAGCAGCATCAACAGCGCATCGCCTTCGCAGCCGCGGAAGGTGAAGTGCGCGTTGCCGGGAAGTCGCAGCGGGTCACGGGCGCCGTTGAAGCTGACGTCGTCGATGCCGGCCAGCACCCCTTCGACCAAGCGATCGCGCAATCCCCGCAACCGCGCGCCGTTGGCCGCAAGACCGTCCACCGCAATTCGGGCCGCCGCCGCCATCCCGACAGCGCCCGCGACATCCGGTGTCCCGGAACGGATGTCACGCTCCTGCCCGCCGCCGTGCGACAGCGGCACGCACGCGACGTCACGGCGCAGCAGCAGGGCACCGACAGCGGGCGGACCCCCGAACTTGTGCGCGGCGACGCTCATCGCCGACAGCCCGCTGTCGGCGAAGCCGACGGGCAGCTGGCCCACCGCCTGAACGGCGTCGCTGTGCATCGGGACACCGAATTCGGCGGCGACGGCTGCGATTTCGGCGACCGGCATGACAGTGCCGACCTCGTTGTTGGCCCACATCACCGACACCAGCGCGACGTCGTCGTGGCTCTGCAGCGCCTCGCGCAGCCCGGCCGCCGACACCGAGCCGTCGGCGGCCGTGGGCAGCCACGTCACCTGGGCCCCTTCGTGTTCGACGAGCCAGTCCACCGAGTCCAGCACGGCGTGGTGTTCGACCTCACTGGTGACGATGCGGCGGTGGCGCGGGTCGGCGTCCCGGCGGGCCCAGTAAATGCCCTTGATCGCCAGGTTGTCGCTCTCGGTGCCGCCCGCGGTGAAGATCACCTCCGACGGGCGCGCGCCCAGTTTCTCCGCGATCAGCTCGCGGGATTCCTCGATTCGCCGACGCGCCGTCCGGCCGCTGGTGTGCAGCGAGGACGCGTTCCCGACGCTGCCGAGAACAGCCGTCATCGCCTCGACGGCGGCTGGGTGCATCGGGGTGGTGGCGGCGTGATCGAGGTAGACCATGACGCGCCCCACGATACCGGCCCTTCGGGCCGGTCAGGCCACCAGCACGTGACGCGGACCCGGGCGCTGCGGCACTCCGACTCCGACCGCGGACTCGCAACGGCGGGCCAGCACGCGCCGGTCGGTGCCCGGCAGCTGCAGAGATTCGACGTGAACATGCGCCAGGGTCCGGCGCACGGTGAGCAACCGGCGCATGGCCCGCCCCAGGGTGTCGTCCCCGACGAAGGCCGGAGCGGTCGAGACGCTGCCGTCGACGTGGTGATAGGTCAGCCGCAGCGGCTGCACCGGGCGGCCGGCGTCGATGGCGGCCTGGAACATCGCCGGGTAGAACGAACCGCAGGCCACGCCGCACCAGGTGGTGCCCTCGGGGAAGGCCACCACGGTCTGGCCCGCGCGTAGCCGATGCGCGACGGTCTCAACCACCCCGGGCAGCCGCCGCAGGCTGGCCCGCTCGATGGGGATGATCTTGAGCAGGCGCGCGAGGCGCCCGGTGAACAGATCAGCGCGGGCGACGAACGACCCGGGCAGCACCGAACCGATCGCGAAGACGTCCAGCCAGGACATGTGCGGACTGACCACCAGGACCCCACGCAGGTTTCGGATCGGACTGCCCGACACCCTGATCCGCACCCCGAAACAGCGCAGCACCACGCGGCAATAGAAGCGCTGCACCCGCACCTGGCCCGGGAGTGGCGCCACGACCAACGGCAGCCCCGGCGCCAGCAGCAGCGCCAACATGACGCGAAGCGTCACCCGCAGCACCACCCGCCACCGCGAGGACGCGGGGCCGACGCCCACACAGCTGCCGTCGCACGTCGCGCGAGGCAGCCAGGAGTGGGCGGTGACCGCGGGAGGGCGCCGCGGGCTGTTCACTGGGCGCCGCCCGCCATTTGCGAGGCGGCCGACACCGACCGCAGCCGCTTGAGATATCGGGTATCGGCCTGTCGTTTGTCCAGCAGGATGCAGAAGTCCCCAACACCGAAGTCCGGGTCGTGCGCGGGCTCGCCGCAGACCTGGGCGCCCAGCCTCAGGTAGCCGCGCATGAGCGGCGGAACCGACGGCCGCGGCGGCGGCGCAATGTCGTCGATGGCCAGCCCGTTCACCCGCACCGGCCGGTAGGGATACACCCGGTACTGCGGCGGCGCGGCGTGACGGCTCAGGATGAAGTCGCGCACCCCGCGCAGCTGGGTGCCCGGCGCCTGGTCCTCCGGCCCGTCGGAGTCGTCCGCGATGGGCACCGACACGCAGCCGGTCACGTAGTCGTAGCCGTAGCGGTCCAGGTAGGCCAGGATGCCGGCCCACATCAAAAGCACCACGCCGCCGTTGCGGTGACCGTCCCGAACCACCGCGCGTCCCATCTCCACCAGCGACGGCCGCAGCGGGTCGAAGGCGCGGACATCGAATTCCGTTTCGGTGTAGAGGCCTCCGGCCGCGATGGCGCCGGCCGGCGCCAGCATCCGGTAACAACCCGCCAGCTCACCGGTGTCGTCGTCGCGGACCAGCAGGTGATCGCAGTACTCGTCGAACCTGTCTTCGTCGATTTGGTCGGTCCCGGCTGCCGGCAACGCGAAGCCCGGCGTGCTCGTGAACACGTCGTACCGGAGTCGCTGCGCCGCCTCGACCAGGCTGGGGTCGGTGGACAGCAACAGCGAATAGCGCGGTCCGGGCGAGGTGGTCGCCCCGCCGGCCGGATTGTCGCTGGGTATCAGGACCGAAGCAATGCTCATGGGAATCAACGTGGCGCAGTCGATGGGCTGATCGGCGTCGCCGCTGTGACGTGTCGGTGCACGTCAGATGACGAAATGTCGTGGAAAACCGCCTCAGCGCCCGCAGCCGGACGCGGGTGCGACGTGGGTCACAAGCCGCGCCGTGCGGGGACCGATAGGCGACGTCGAATTCCGACAGCGCATGGGCTATCGCGTTCGCGGATCGTGTGGTGGTTCCCGCGTGGTGCCTATGTGACTGGAGTGGCTTATGTGGCTTATGTGGCTGCTCAGCCCTTGCGGGCCTTGATTGCGTCCGTCAGCTGCGGGGCGACCTTGAACAGGTCGCCCACCACGCCGTAGTCGGCGATCTCGAAGATGGGTGCCTCTTCGTCCTTGTTGACGGCGACGATGGTCTTCGAGGTCTGCATGCCCGCGCGGTGCTGGATCGCGCCGGAGATGCCCAGCGCGATGTAGAGCTGGGGCGACACCGTCTTGCCGGTCTGGCCGACCTGGAACTGGCCCGGGTAGTAGCCGGAGTCGACCGCTGCGCGCGACGCCCCGACGGCTCCACCCAGCGAGTCGGCCAACGCCTCGACCACGTTGAAGTTTTCCGCGCTGCCGACGCCACGGCCGCCCGAGACCACGATCGTCGCCTCGGTCAGCTCCGGGCGGTCGCCGGCGACCGCGGGCTCGCGCGCGGTGATCTTGGTGGCGTTCTCGGCGGGCGCCGGCACTTCCACGCTGACCTGCTCACCGGCGCCGGCCTGCGGCTCGGCGTCGACGGCACCGGCCCGCACGGTGATCACCGGGGTGTCTCCGTTGGCCTGGGCCTCGACGGTGAACGCGCCACCGAAGATGGAGTGCACGCCCTTGTTGCCTTCCTTCACCTCGACCACGTCGACCAGCAGGCCCGAACCGATGCGGGCGGCCAACCGGCCCGCGATCTCCTTGCCGTCGGCGCTGGCGGCCAGCAACACTGCGGCGGGCGAGTTCGACTCGGCCAGGGAGGCCAGCACGTCGACCACCGGGGTGATCAGGTATTTGTCGACGTCGTCGGACTCGGCGACGTAGATCTTGGCGGCGCCCGCCTCCTTCAGGCCGTCGACCAGCGGCGCGGCCGTTCCCGGCGCGCCGACCACGACGGCGGACGGCTCCCCCAGCGCTCGGGCCGCGGTGATCAATTCGGACGTGACCTTCTTCAACGCGCCTTCAGCGTGCTCCACGAGCACCAGCACTTCAGCCATCGGTTATCTCGCTCTTCTCGTCTTTTAGCGCTCGTCTAGATGATTTTCTGGGCGACCAGGTACTGCGCGATCTGGCTGCCGCCCTCGCCTTCGTCGGTGACCTTCTCACCCGCGGTCTTGGGCGGCTTCGGGGTCGACGAGAGCACCGTCGACCCGGCATTTCCGAGCCCGACCTCGTCGGCCTCGACCCCGATGTCCGCCAGGCTCAACACCGTGACCTCTTTCTTCTTCGCGGCCATGATGCCCTTGAAGGACGGGAAGCGCGGCTCGTTGATCTTCTCGGTCACGCTCACGACGGCGGGCAGGCTGGCCTCGAGGGTGAATACGCCGTCGTCGGTCTCCCGTTCGCCGGTGATCTTGCCGCCCTCGACCGACAGCTTGCGCAGGTGGGTCAGCTGCGGCAGGCCCAAGTATTCGGCAACGATGGCCGGCACCGCCCCGCCGACGCCGTCCGTGGCTTCGTTGCCGGCGATCACCAGCTCGGTGCCCTCGATGGTGCCCAGCGCACGCGCCAGCGCCCACCCGGTCTGGATCACATCCGAGCCGTGCATGCCGTCGTCCTTGAGGTGGACGGCCTTGTCCGCGCCCATCGACAGCGCCTTGCGGATCGCCTCGGTGGCGCGCTCGGGGCCCGCGGTCAGCACGGTCACCGACCCCTCGACGCCGTCGGCGGCCTCTTTCTCCCGGATCTGCAGCGCCTCTTCGACGGCCCGCTCGTTGATCTCGTCCAGCACCGCGTCGGCGGCCTCGCGGTCCAGCGTGTAGTCGCCGTCGGTGAGCTTGCGCTCCGACCAGGTGTCAGGGACCTGCTTGATCAGGACCACGATGTTCGTCATGAGTGTGCTTCGTCCTCCTCGAAGGGGTTCCACAGGGCCGACTGCGGGGTCGATTGCGGGACCTCGGTGCTCTCACACCATAGCGGGTCGTAGTGCGGGTTCTTGCGCCTGTCTCCGGGCCCGGTTCGCTAATCAGACACTTCGCGTTAGCCTCCCTATGCAATGAGCGCATTCCTCTCTCACGGTCCCCAGCGCCGGTCCGACGACCGCTCGCCCGCGGTCGACGCCGCGTTGACGCTGACGGGCGAGCGCACCATCCCGGATCTCGACATCGAGAACTATTGGTTCCGGCGCCACGAGGTGGTTTACGAGCGACTGGCACCGCGATGCGCGGGCCGCGACGTGCTCGAGGCCGGATGCGGCGAAGGTTACGGCGCCGACCTGATCGCCGGCGTCGCGCGCCGGGTCATCGCGGTGGACTACGACGCGGCCACGGTGGGCCACGTCCGTAGGCGCTACGCGAGGGTGGAGGTCATGCAGGCAAATCTGGCCGAGCTGCCGCTGCCCGACTCGGCGGTGGATGTCGTGGTGAACTTCCAGGTCATCGAGCACCTGTGGGACCAGGCGCAGTTCGTGGCGGAGTGCGCCCGGGTGCTGCGTCCCTCCGGATTGCTGATGGTGTCCACCCCCAACCGAATCACGTTCTCGCCGGGGCGGGACACCCCGATCAACCCGTTTCACACCCGCGAACTCAACGCCGGCGAGCTGACCGAGCTGCTGGTCGGCGCGGGTTTCTGCCAGGTCTCCCTCAGCGGCCTGTTCCACGGACCGCGCCTGCGGGAGATGGATGCCCGCCACGGCGGCTCGATCATCGACGCGCAGATCGCGCGCGCGGTGGCCGACGCGCCGTGGCCGCCGGAGCTGGCGGCAGACGTCGCCGCCGTCAGGACCGACGACTTCGAACTGCTTGGCGCGGGCGACGAGCGCGACATAGATGACAGCCTGGATCTCATCGCGATCGCGGTGCGGCCGTGAGCGCTGCGAGTACCGGCGCGGACCGGGTGCCGGGGCTGTTCACCCTGGTGCTGCACACCCATCTGCCGTGGCTGGCCCACCACGGGCGCTGGCCGGTCGGCGAGGAATGGCTGTACCAATCGTGGGCGGCGGCATACCTGCCGCTGTTCCGGGTGCTGCGGACCCTGGCCGACGAGGAGCGGCACGGCCTGCTGACGCTGGGTGTCACACCGGTGGTCAATGCGCAGCTCGACGACCCCTACTCCCTGGACGGTATGCATCACTGGCTGGCCAACTGGCGGCTGCGAGCGTCTGAGGCGGCCGCCAGCGTGCGGTCCGCGCCTCGCTCGAAGTCGGCCGACTACCAGTCGTGCACACCGCATGCATTGCGCGCCTTCGGAATTCGCGAGTGCGCAGAGGCGGACCTGGCGCTCGACGACTTCGCCACCCTCTGGCGGCACGGCGGCAGCCCGCTGCTGCGCAGCCTGCTGGACGCCGGCACCGTGGAATTGCTCGGCGGGCCGCTGGCCCACCCGTTCCAGCCGCTGCTCGCCCCCCGGCTGCGCGAATTCGCGCTGCGCGAGGGCCTGGCCGACGCGCAGCTGCGGCTGGCCCACACGCCGGGCGGCATCTGGGCTCCGGAATGCGCCTACGCCCCGGGGATGGAACACGACTACGCCGCCGCGGGAGTCACGCACTTCATGGTCGACGGCCCGTCGCTGCACGGCGACACCGCCCTGGGCCGGCCCGTGGGCGATACCGCCGTGGTCGCGTTCGGCCGCGACCTGCAGGTCAGCTACCGGGTGTGGTCACCGCGATCCGGCTACCCCGGGCACGCCGCCTACCGCGATTTCCACACCTACGACCACCTGACCGGGCTAAAGCCGGCGAGGGTGACCGGCCGCAACGTGCCGTCGGAGGCCAAGGCGCCCTACGATCCCGAGCGCGCCGACCGCACGGTCGACGTCCATGTCGCGGACTTCGTCGACGTGGTGCGGAACCGGCTGCTGTCCGAGTCGGAGCGGATCGGGCGGCCCGCTCACGTCGTCGCCGCCTTCGACACCGAGCTGTTCGGTCACTGGTGGTACGAGGGCCCGACGTGGCTGCAGCGGGTGCTGCGCGCCCTGCCCGCCGCCGGCGTGCGGGTCGGAACGCTCAGCGATGCCATCGACGACGGGTTCGTCGGCGAAGCGGTCGCCCTGCCGCCGAGCTCGTGGGGTTCGGGCAAGGATTGGCAGGTCTGGGCCGGCGAGAAGGTCGCCGACCTGGTCCAGCTCAACGCCGAAGTGGTCGACACGGCGCTGACCACGGTCGATAAGGCGCTCTCGCAGAGGTCATCGCTGGACGGGCCGCTCCCCCGCGATCACGTCGCCGATCAAATACTGCGCGAAACCCTGCTCACCGTCTCCAGCGACTGGCCGTTCATGGTGAGCAAGGACTCGGCCGCCGACTACGCCCGCTACCGCGCTCACCTGCACGCACACGCCACCCGCGAGATCGCCGGCGCGCTGGCGTCGGGCCGCCGCGACGCCGCACAGCGGCTGGCCGAGGGCTGGAACCGCGCCGACGGCCTGTTCGGCGCCCTGGATGCACGTAGGCTGCCCCGGTGAGCGCCAAACACTCCCGCGAGCGCGCGTGTTTGTACAGCGACACGCCGTCGGCGCTGTCATTCTGGGGACGCTCGCGCCGGCTATGGGCGACCGCGTGAAAATCCTCATGGTGTCGTGGGAGTACCCGCCGGTGGTCATCGGCGGGCTGGGCCGTCACGTGCATCACCTGTCGACGGCGCTGGCCACGGCGGGCCACGATGTCGTCGTCCTGTCCCGCCGTCCGTCGGGCACCGATCCCAGCACGCACCCGTCGTCCGACGAGGTCAGTGAGGGCGTCCGGGTAGTCGCGGCCGCGCATGATCCGCACGAATTCACCTTCGCCGACGACATGATGGCGTGGACCCTGGCGATGGGTCACTCCATGATCCGCGCCGGGCTCACCCTGAAGAGACCTGGCACCGAGCGACTGTGGCGGCCCGACGTGGTGCACGCACACGACTGGCTCGTGGCCCACCCGGCCATTGCTCTCGCCCAATTTTACGACGTGCCAATGGTTTCCACGATTCACGCGACAGAAGCCGGCCGGCACTCGGGCTGGGTCAGCGGAGCGCTCAGCCGTCAGGTGCATGCGGTCGAGTCGTGGCTGGTGCGCGAATCCGATTCGCTGATCACGTGTTCGGCGTCGATGGCCGACGAGATCACCGAGCTGTTCGGCCCCGGTCTGGCCGAGATCACCGTGATCCGCAACGGCATCGACGCGGCACGCTGGCCCTTCGCGCCCCGTCGGCCACGCACCGGCCCTGCCGAACTGCTCTACCTCGGCCGCCTGGAGTACGAGAAGGGCGTGCACGACGCCATCGCCGCACTCCCGCGGATCAGGCGCACAAACCCGGGTACCACACTGACGATCGCCGGGGAGGGCACCCAACAGGAGTGGCTCGTCGAGCAGGCTCGTAAACACCGGGTGCTCAAGGCAACTCGGTTCCTCGGCCACCTAGACCACACCGAATTGTTGGCTGTGCTGCATCGCGCCGACGCCGCGGTGCTACCCAGCCACTACGAGCCGTTCGGGCTTGTGGCCTTGGAGGCCGCCGCGGCCGGCACGCCGCTCGTGACGTCCAACATCGGGGGTCTGGGCGAGGCGGTGATCAACGGGCAGACCGGCGTGTCGTGTCCGCCGCGCAACGTGGCGGCGCTGGCCGCGGCGGTGCGCACCGTGCTCGACGATCCGCACGCGGCGCAGCGGCGCGCCCGCGCCGCCCGCGAACGGCTCACCTCGGACTTCGATTGGCGGACGGTGGCCAAGGAGACCGCCCAGGTCTACCTCGCGGCCAAGCGCGGCGAACGGCAGCCGCGGCCGCGGCTGCCCATCGTCGAGCACGCGTTGCCGAACCGCTAACGTGCCAGCGATGGGGCTTCAATATTCGAGCGTGGTCGACGCACCGCGCGCCGAGGTCTTCGCCTGGCACGCCAGACCGGGAGCCTTCAGCCGATTGTCGCCGCCGTGGCAGCCGATGGGGGTGGTCACCGAGGCGGCCTCGCTCGCGGACGGCCGCGCCACGCTGGCGCTCCCCGGTGGCCTGAGATGGGTGGCCGACCACCAGCCGGATTCCTACGATCCGCCCAGACGTTTCGTCGACGCCATCGGCAGCGACGGGTTAGCCTCGCTGCCGGCGCGAATTGCGGTGCGGTGGAGGCACACTCACGATTTCGAGGACGTCGGCGGCAACCGGACGCGGGTCATCGACCGGGTCGAGACGCCGGTGCCAGGATCGTTGTTGCGCCCCATGTTCGCCTACCGCCACCGTCAGCTGGCAGACGACCTGGCGGCGCACCGGCTGGCCGCCGAACACGGTCTGGCCCCCGCGACCATCGCCGTCACCGGGTCGTCGGGGCTGGTCGGTTCGGCGTTGTCCGCGTTCCTGCGCACCGGCGGCCACCGCGTCATCCAGCTGGTCCGGCGGACGCCCAGCGGCGGCGACGAGCGGCGGTGGAATCCCGATGACCCCGACCCGGAGTTGCTCGCCGGCGTCGACGCGGTGATCCATTTGGCCGGCGCGTCGATCGCCGGCCGGTTCACTGATGTGCACCGAACGGCCATCCGCGACAGCAGGATTGGGCCGACGCGCCGGCTGGCCGAACTGCTGGGGCACGCGGAGGCCAGCCCCGCGGTGTTCATCTGCGCGTCGGCGGTCGGTTATTACGGGTACGACCGCGGCGACGAAACCCTCACCGAGGACAGCGATCGTGGCGATGGGTTTTTGGCCGACGTCGTCGCCGACTGGGAGGATGCGACCGCTCCCGCGGAGCGTGCCGGTGTCCGGGTGGTGCGGGTGCGCACCGGCATCGTGCAATCGCCTCGCGGCGGCACGCTGAAGCTGATGCGTCCGCTGTTCAGCGCGGGGTTGGGTGGCCGGCTCGGCGACGGCCGGCAATGGTTGTCCTGGATCGGGATCGACGACCTGGTCGACGTCTATCATCGCGCGCTGTGGGACGCGACGCTGTCGGGGCCGGTGAATGCCGTTGCACCCCAACCGGTCCGCAACTCCGAGTACACCCGCACCCTGGCGCGCGTGCTGCGCCGGCCCGCGATCTTGCCGGTGCCGCCGCTGGGGCCGCGGCTCCTGCTCGGCGAACAGGGCGCACGCGAACTGGCCTGCGCCAGCCAACGAGTCGTTCCCCACAAGCTCACCGCGGCCGAGCACCGGTTTCGACACCCGGATCTCGAGCGGGCCCTGCGCCACCTGCTCGGCCGCACCCGGTAATTCAGGGCATGCGCCGCATGGTGAGCGGCCCCTTGGCTATGTTGCGACGGATGGCGGCGGGGAGCGACCGCGGTCGAAGGACGGGACTTTCGGTTCCCGACACATGCACCATGCCGTCGACGACATCGGCCAGGGCCTCCACCGAACCCCATCGCGGCGACCATCCCAGCACCGCACGCCCTCGGTCCGTGGCCAATAGGGGCAGCGCGAACGCCATGTCCGGCCAGCCGCGGTCGATGGGCTGCAGTCGGGCCCGCCAGGATGCGTCGACCAGGAACTTGAGAACGGCTGACGGCACATGAATCGGCCTCGCCCGCAACACTTGTGCGATGGCCTCCCGCGAGACGGGAGGTTCGGCGGCGAGGTTGAACGGTCCAAGCGCGCGCCGCTCGATCGCGATCGCCCTGACGTAAGCATCTGCCACGTCGTCAGCGTGCACGATCGACACGCAGAACGTGCGGTCCAGCGGCAGCACGGGCAGCCAGCGCACCCATCGAGCGTCGATGTAGGCGGGCAAGGTATAGCGCCGCAGCCCGGAAGCCGCGTCGCGCTGCATGATCAATCCCGGCCGCATCCGGGTAATCCCGACTCCGTCGGGAGTGCGTTCCCCATAGTCTTCGAGCATCTTCTCGACCGCGGACTTCGCCCTGCTATACAGCGAGGATCTCACGCCCGTGGTAGACCACGACTCGTCGACCCGTTCCCCGTACCGCCCCGGCGCATACGTGCCCACCGACGACATGTGCAGCAAGTGCGGCACTTTGGCGTCGTGGGCTGCATTGAGCACAGCCGCACTGCCCCGACGTCAACGGCGTCCAGATACCCCGCGTTGCGGGTGGGCTGGAACCCCCAAGCGAGATGGACGACGCACGCGGCGCCGCGAAAGATATTACCCAGCTTGGCTTCCGCACCGGGCTCGGCCAAATCCAGCTGATGCCAGTAGGCGGATCGATATATCCCGTGTGGCCGGGGCGGTCGCCGCGCGATCCCGACGATGTCATAGGCGGTTTCTTCCCGGGCCAGCCGACGCAGCGCGGTGCCCACGTTACCGCTGGCTCCGGTGATAACGATCCGCTTGGGCATTGGCCGTCAACTCGCGTCCCTGCCGTCACGGCTGCGCCGGTACGCGCGCGCCCGCAGATCCGCGAGCTACTCCGGGTAGAGACTCAAACCGGACGCGGTGTTGGCGACCGGATCAAACGACACGTCCGGGTCGGGATCGAGGACGCCGGTCAGCTTGAGCCGGGCCAGGGGCGCGAAATCGCCCGTGCCGCGGGCTTGGTCGATTGAAAAGTCGATGCCGCCATCCTCGATCGCGCGCCGAACACTGTCCAGAGAAAGGCCAAAACCCTTGACAGTGCTGGTACTTTTCGCCCGCAGCCACCAGATCTTCCCGCGGTAACGAAACGGCATGAGGCTCGTCAGCGTCTGCCCGGTCCACGACGTCGTCGGCCGCAGTGCCACCGCTCGGGCCAGCACGCCCGACCCCGCGGACACCAGCAGGATGTCCCATGGCTGCGCCGCCTCTTGCTGCGGTGCGACGCGGAAAGCCAAGCCGATGAAGTCGGGCAGCGCCCCCGGCGTCCCGGCGGCCTTCGAGACCCGGGCGACAACCCGGCAAGACGGGATCGGCAGCCCGCAGTCCGCGGGCGCGATGCGTTCGATGGAACCTTCGGCCAACACGCCGACCGGGTGGAAAAACCGGCGGCCGCGCAGCGCGGATCCCCATTGGAACGGCTTGGCGAGTAGCTCGGAGAGACCGGGTTGATCGGAAACGTTCACCGGCGGCGGGTTCCCTTTCTCCGCCCCTGAAAACCCGCAAAACCCCAAACTCGCCGCGTCGCCTTCTGCCGGCCGACCGGCAACAGAGGGCGCCCGCCACCGAAAGACCGCGAGCAAATCCGGTCGCGAACATTTTCCGGGGCCGGCGGATACCCGTTATCGACGCTGCGAAACCCGGCGGAAAGGAGCCCGACGCACGGGGTTTGACTGCGGCCGGCGCGACGAGTCGTTAACGGCCGCTCCGTGGGAGCGACGCCCGTAATTCTCCGCAAATGCCCGCCCCATCCTCCACGCCGCCGCTAGCATCTAAATCAGGTTGAGTCCACAGCTTCTTGCCTTCGGGGAGGGCGTGTCGCGCACCGTCACTCCCAAGCACTACAGTCGACGGGCCTATCACATGACCGCTTTTCACTCAACAAATCCGCCAGACCAACGCCAACCCGTCCGGTGCCGGTACATAGCCGACTTCAATGGGGCGCGTCTGTATGTTTATGCCCGCAGCATGGGCACCGTCCTACGCATCGATGGCGAGATCGACGCGTCGAATGCGGACAACGTAGCCCTTGCGATCCGCCGCTTTGCGCGGTTGAAAACTCCACTCATACTCGATTTGAGTCACCTGGATTTCCTCAGCGTTGACGGTTTCCGCGCCCTGCTTGTTCTCAACCACGAGCATCAGCAGGCCCGGGTGCATTGCAGCGTCGTCGCCGGTGCGGCGATGCGGCCGTTGCTTCGCATCGTCAACGAGCACGGTTTGCCAGTGTTCGGATCGGTGGCCGAAGCCCTTCAGCTCATCGAAGCCATCGTCAGGTCACGGCGACAGCTTCTCTCGGACATAGTCCGAGAGCGGCAACCGCGCCACGAGCCCGCGCCGGTTGCCGCACTGCCGGCCTGAGCCCCTACGACCTACGAATGCGCAGCTCCCGTGCTGTGCCCGGGCCTGCGGTCGCTGGCTGCCGAAAGCAAGACTGGCGAACTGCTCGATCATTCAGTAAATTAATGTTTCAATAACTTAAATGAGCGTGGCCGCCAGAGCGTGGCCGCGGTCGGCCGATTTTGTCTTCTCGTCGAAGGGGTACCCACGCGTGATTCCGAGCCATTCGAGCCAGCGGCTGACCGACCGTCCCATGGGGGAGCCCTCGGTGGGAGCTGCGCGCGCGTTGCGCGGCGTGCGCCTCACCGAAGCCGCCCGGCACACCCCGGCACCCCCGCCCATTCCCGACCTATCCGGCGCCTGGAGGACGGGTTTACGGCGGACGGTGCTCTCGCGCGTCTCCGAATTCGTTGCCGACCGGTGCGCCGACGCGCTGGGCGCGTGCGGGGCCGACGTGGCCGGTGACATCTTGATCGAGTTCGTCGACGGCGGCAAGTGCCTCCGGTCGACGTTCATGTACCTGGGCTGGCTGTGCGGTGAGCCCGCGAGCGACGCGGCGTTGTCGGCAGCCGCCAGCCTCGAGCTGCTGCACGCGTTCGCGCTGTTGCAAGATGATGTCATGGACGATTCGGCATCGCGAAGGGGTCGCCCCGCCGCGCATGTCCAATTCGCCGCCTGGCACCGCCGGCGCCGCCTGTCCGGCTCCGCGCGGCGGTTCGGTGAGTCGGCCGCGATCCTGCTCGGCGACTTGTGCTTGATCTGGGCCGAACAGATGCTGCGCGACAGTGGTCTCAAACAACAGCATTTGCGACGGGCGTGGTCGCGCTACGACGCCATGCGTACGGAACTCGCTTGGGGCCAATTGGCCGACCTGACAATCGATGTGCGCGACCTGCCCACGCTGGAGGCCGTATTCGAGGTGGCCCGGCGGAAGTCCGGGAACTACACGGTGCGCCGGCCGTTGGAGATCGGTGCCGCAATGGCCGGCTGCGACGAACAGCTGCTGGCCGCGCTGGGAGACTACGGCTGCGCCATCGGCGAGGCGTTCCAGCTGCGCGACGACATCCTCGGCGTCTTCGGATCGCCGGCGGCCACCGGCAAGCCCAACAGCGGGGACCTGATCGAGCGCAAGGCCACCAGCCTGGTGGTGGCCGCGCACGAGTTGGCCAACCCGTCGACCCGGCTGCAATTCCGCGAACTGATGACCGCCGACCGCCTCGACGATTCCGCACTGGATCACTGGCGGAACCTGATCGTCGCCACTGGAGCGGTTGAGTGGATCGAAGACATGATCGCCGAGCGGGTCGCGGCGGCGCTTAAGGCGTTGGACGGCAACATAGTTGATGGTCCGCTCACCGCCGCGCTTGTCGATATGGCCGGCCTGTGCACTCGGCGCGCCGCATGAGCATGCGTGCGGTGCGGGGCCGCACCGACCGCGTCGTCGTGGTCGGCGCCGGGTTTGCCGGGCTCGCCGCCGCCCTACATTTGGCCGGCCGAGGCCGAGAAGTCACGGTGCTGGAGCGGGAACCCTGGCCCGGCGGGCGAGCGGGGCGCCGCGACGTCGACGGCTACCACATCGACACCGGACCGACGGTCCTCACGATGCCGGAGATCATCGACGAGGCGTTCGCCGCCGTGGGCGAAACCTTCTCGGACAGGCTCGAATTGCTGCCGCTCGATCCGGCCTACCGGGCGATGTTCGCCGACGGCAGCGCCATCGACGTCCATACCGACGCCGACCGGATGGCGGCCGCGGTGCGGGACTTTGCGGGCAAGCAAGAAGCCGACGGCTACCGACGGTTGCGTGATTGGCTGAACCGGTTGTACCGCACCGAGTTCGATGGCTTCATCGCCTCGAACTTCGACTCCCCACTCAACCTGCTCAATGCCCGGCTGGCCCGGTTGGCCGCGCTCGGCGGATTCCGCCGCTGGGACACAATGATCGCGCGCCACCTCAGCGACCCGCGATTGCGCCGGGTGTTCACCTTCCAGTCGCTGTACGCCGGGGTGGCGCCGCAAAACGCCCTGGCGGTCTATGCGGTGATCGCCTACATGGACACGGTCGCCGGAGTGTTCTTCCCGCGCGGCGGCGTGCGGGCGCTGCCCGATGCGCTGGCCGCGGCGGCAGCCGACGCCGGAGTGCAATTCTGTTACGGAGCAACGGTCACCAGCCTGGAGCGCACGGGCGAGCGGATCACCGCGGTCCATACCGACGACGATCGGCGCTTCGCCTGCGACGCGGTGGTGTTGACGACCGAGCTGCCGCAGACCTACCGCCTGCTGGGCCGACAACCACGACGGATCGTTCCACTGCGCGCGGCACCCTCGGCCGTGGTGCTGCACGTGGGCTGCCGCGCCGCGCCGTCGCCAAGTGCCCACCACACCATCCTCTTCGGGTCGGAATGGGATCAGACGTTCACCGACATCATCCGCGACGGCCGGCTCATGGCGGACCCGTCATTGCTCGTCACCCGGCCGACGGCCAGCGATCCCAGCCTGGCCCCCGCCGACCGCGACCTCCTCTACGTGCTGGCGCCCGCCCCGAACCTGTCGAGCTCCGACATCGACTGGTCGCGCACCGGCGGCGCGTACGCGGACTCCCTCCTCGACGTCGTGCAGGACAGGCTCATGCCCGGCATGCGCGACGGCGCGCAACTGCTGCATGTCGACACCCCCGCCGACTGGGCCCGCCAGGGCATGACGGCCGGCACACCGTTTGCGCTGGCCCACACCTTCGCCCAGACCGGGCCGTTTCGGCCGGCCAACACCGTGCGCGGCGTCGACAACGCGGTGCTGGCCGGCTCGTCCACCCTGCCCGGCGTCGGGGTGCCCACCACGCTGATCTCCGGGCGGTTGGCCGCCGACCGCATCACCGGGGTGGTAGGCCGGACCGCCAGGACGCTCGACGTGAAGGCCGGATCTCAATGATCCGCACGGAGCTGGACGCCGCCGGGATCGACGATTCGCACCTGCGCGCCGCGTATCGGCGCTGCCGACAGATCGCCGCCGAAAATGGCCGCACCTATTTCCTTGCCACGCGGTTGCTTTCGCCGGACCAGCGCCCGGCGGTGCACGCACTGTACGGCTTCGCGCGTCATGCCGACGACATCCTCGACGAACTCGACCCGGCCCTCGACGTCTCCGCGCGGGCCGACCGGCTGCAGCGGCTATCGAACCGCTTCTTTGCCGGCGGCCCACATTACGACGAGCCCGTCCTCGCCGCGGTCGACGACACCATGCGTCGCTACGGGATCGCCGCGGATCTTTTCGAGGACTTTCTTGACTCCATGCGCATGGACCTCACCATCACCGACTATGCCGACCGCGCCGCGCTCAACCGGTATATGCGTGGGTCCGCGGAAGTCATTGGCCTGCAGATGCTTCCGATCCTGGGCACCGTAGGCCCCCCCGAGGAGGCCGCCCCGTACGCGGCGGCGCTCGGCCGCGCGTTTCAGCTGACCAATTTCCTGCGGGACGTCGACGAGGACTTGACGCGGAACAGGATCTACCTGCCGGCCGACGAACTCGCCGCGTTCGGCGTGGACCGCGAACTGATGGAGTGGTGTCACGCACACCGGCGCACCCATGCCCGAGTGCGGGCCGCCCTTGCGGCCCAGCACCACATCACCCGCGGGATCTACCGTTTCGCCGCCGAGGGGATCGCATTGCTGGCGCCGCGTTCCCGGCCGTGCGTGACGACCGCGCTGACGCTATACTCCGAAATCTTGGATTGCATTGAGGACAGCGACTTCTCGGTGTTCAGCCACCGCGCCACAGTCGGCAATGCGCGACGCATTCGCGTCGCCAGTGGGGCGCTGCTGCGCTCGTGGCGCGCCCGGATCGCCGACCCCGGGGGGCGAAAGCCCGGTGTGGCGTGAGCGACCGGTGGCAATACCTGATCCTGCTGGGCCTGTGCCTCGCGATCACCGCGCCGCTCGAGCTGTTCGCCCCAGGGGTGTACCGCCAACCGCGCCGGCTGGTGCGCGCGGTCATTCCAGTGGCGGCCGTGTTCCTCGTCTGGGACGCGGTGGCGATCGCCGCAGGCGTGTGGACCTACAACGGCGCGTACATCACCGGCCTCCGCCTCCCCTTCCGCATACCGATCGAGGAAGTGTTGTTCTTTATCGTGATTCCCGTGTGCGCGCTGCTGACCTACAACGCGGTCACCGCCATCCTGGATCGGAGCAGGCGCCGATGAGCGGCCTCGGCTATACCGTGCCGGCCGTGGTGGCCGTCCTGGGGGTGTGTGCGCTGGAGTTCGCGCTCCTGCACACCGGCCTGTTCCGCCGGGTCGCCTACTGGGTGTCGATGGCGATCGTGCTCGGTTTTCAGGTGCCGGTCGATGGCTGGCTGACGAAGCGCAGCGCTCCGATCGTGATCTACAACGAACGGCAGACCAGCGGCGTGCGGTTTCCGTTCGACATTCCCATCGAGGACTTTTTATTCGGCTTCGCACTGGTCACGGCCGTACTGTTGTTGTGGGAGCGTCACCGTGCGCGCCGGGAAGCCGTTGGTGAACATGGATAAGGCAGGCCTGCCCCGCAGCGACGTGCCCGATGCATTCGACGACGGCGCGGCGGCATACGACCGGTTGGTCGGCGCAAACCCTTGCTACCACGCGAATCTCGCGCTGTCGGCGCGACGCATGCGGTTGCCGGCGCGGGGGCGGGGTTTGCGCCTGCTCGACGCCGGCTGCGGCACCGGCGCGTCGACCGCCGCGCTGCTCGTGGCGGCCCCCGAGGCGGAGATCGTCGCCGTCGACGCGGCGCGCGAAATGCTCAGCGCGGCAAGGGCAAAGGAGTGGCCGCCGTCGGTGCGGTTCGTCCATGCCCGCATCGAGGAACTCGACGAGCGCGGCGTCACCGGGCCGTTCGACGGCATCCTGGCCGCCTACCTGCTGCGCAACCTCGCGGACCCCGACGGTCAACTCCGGGCCTTCCGCGCCATGCTTCGCCCCGGCGGCACCCTGGCGGTGCACGAGTACTCGGTGCGCGACTCGCGCGCCGCGACCCTGACCTGGCAAGCGGTCTGCTGGGGCATCATCATCCCCGCCGGCTGGTGGCGCACCCGCGACGCCACGCTGTACCGGCACCTGTGGCGCAGCGTCCTGAGCTTCGACGGGGCGGAGCGGTTTCGGGCGCGGATGCGCGACGCCGGATTCACCGGCGTGCGCATCGAGGCCATGCCGGGCTGGGAGCGCAACGTCGTGCACACCTTCTTGGGGGAGGCGCCGTGACGATCGACCGCCGCCGCCGCGCGCACTCAGCACCACCGGGGCTGCCGGACGCGAACGCACTGTCGTCGCGGCCGCACACCGTCGTCGTCGGCGCGGGGATCGCCGGCCTGACGGCCGCCACGGCGCTCGCCGAGCGCGGGATCACGGTGGACATCGTGGAACGCGAGGACTACCTCGGCGGCCGCGTGGGCGGCTGGACCGAACGCCGCGACGGCGCCGAGCTGGCGATGAACCGCGGGTTTCACGCCTTCTTCCGCCAGTACTACAACCTGCGGGCGCTGCTGCGCCGGGTCGATCCGCAGTTGCGGATGCTCGCACCCGTCAGCGACTACCCGCTGATAGACGGCGCCGGCCGGCGCGACAGCTTCCGCGGATTGCCACGCACCCCACCCTGGAATGCGCTCGCGTTCGCCTTGCGCAGCCCGACGTTTCGGCTCGGCGACCTGGCACGCATCAACGCGAAGGCCGCCGCACCTCTGGCGGCGGTTTCGGTGCCCGACATCTACCGGAGGCTCGACCACCTCGACGCCGAAACATTCCTGAAGGCCATCAATTTCCCGGAGTCGGCGCGGCACCTGGCGTTCGAGGTGTTCTCGCGCAGCTTCTTCGCCGAGCCGACGCAGCTGTCCGCCGCCGAACTGGCGACCATGTTCCATATTTACTTCCTCGGCTCAAGCGAGGGCCTGATCTTCGACGTCGCCACCTCGAATTTCGATGCCGCCCTGTGGAATCCGCTTCGGGACTACCTCAGCGACCGAGGTGTTCGGGTGCACCTCGGCGCGGGGGTGTCGCGTGTCGCCCCGGGCGCCGCGAAACCGCTCGCTGTCCATACTGTTTCGGGCGAAAGGCTGGAGGCGGACGCCGTCGTGCTGGCGCTTGACGTCGGGGGCCTGCAGCAGGTGGTGGGCGCATCGCCCGGCCTCGGTGACGAGCCTTGGCGCCACCGGATAGGGCAGTTGCGTTCGGCACCGACCTTCGTCGTTCACCGGCTCTGGCTCGACCGCCCGGTCGACCCGAGCCGGCCCCCCTTCCTCGGCACCGCCGGTCACCAGCCCCTCGACAACATCAGCGTGCTCGAGCGCTACGAACGCGAGGCCGCCGCCTGGGCGCGCCAACACCGTGGGTCCGTCGTCGAATTGCACTCGTATGCGGCCAGTTCCGCAACGGCCGGCGCGGCGGCGATCGGGCGGCTACACCAGCTGTACCCCGAAACAGCGGCCGCGCGCGTGGTTTACGAACGCGAAGTGCGCCGCAGCGACTGCCCGCTGTTCGCGCCCGGAACCTACTCGCAACGACCGACTGTGGCCACGCCGCAGCCCGGGCTGGTGCTGGCGGGCGACGGGATCCGCGTCGACCTGCCGGTGGCACTGATGGAGCGTGCGGCCACCACCGGCTGGTCGGCCGCCAACCACCTGCTGGCGTCGTGGGGGCTTGCCGGCCACGAGCTGTGCACCGTTCCCACCCGCGGGCGGTCGGCGCTGCTGCGCTCGCTGGCCGACCGCCAAGGGCGGCACCGACGATGAGCGTCGGCGACCGACTGCGCCGACGGTGGCCGAAGGACTGGCCCGCCCGCGTAATCCCCCGTGCCCCATGGACACAGCAGCGACCGACCTACAGCGAGGCGCAGCCCGGCATCATCAACGCCGCGTTGGATCGGTCCCAGCGTCGACCGACCGGAAACTGGTATGTCTTCGCGGCGAGCAGCGATGTGCGCAGTGGTCGCCCGTTCGGCGCCCGCGTCGCCGGCGTCGAGCTGGTCGCTTGGCGCGATCATCGCCGACGCTTGCGCGTCGGTCCCGCAGCCTGCCCTCACCTGGGCGCCGACCTCGCCACCGGCGCGGTGCACGAGGGCGTCCTGTTCTGTCGATGGCATGGGCTGGCCCTCGACGGCAAGGCCTGCGAATTTGGCTGGAAGCCGTTCCCCAGCCATGACGACGGCGTTCTGGCCTGGGTGCGCCTCGACTCTATTGGCGGCGAGTCGCCCCTGGACGAGCCGGTGCCCAGCCCCCGGCCCCACGGCGTCGCCCTGACGGCGGTCACCCGTCTGGCCGGCCGCTGCGAACCGGCCGACATCATCGCCAATCGGCTCGACCCGTGGCACGGCGCGTGGTTGCATCCCTACTCGTTCACGAGGCTCGAGGTGCTCACCACCCCGACCCGGGACGACGATCGCTTCCTGGTGTCGGTCACGTTCCGGATGGGCCGCTTCGGGGTTCCCGTGATCGCGGAGTTCACCACGCCGGAAGCGCGCACCGTCGTCATGCGCATCATCGAGGGCGAAGGCACCGGTAGCATCATCGAAACCCACGCTACCCCAACCGGTTTCGGGCCTGACGGGCATCCCGGTGTCGCGGTGATCGAGGCCACGATCGCGGTTTCGCAACGCCCGGGTTTTGCGACGGCCCGCCAGGCCGGCACATTGATCACGCCCCTGATGCGCTACGCCAGCACCCGGCTGTGGCGTGACGACCTGGCCTACGCCGAACGCCGCTATCTACTCCGCACGGGTGGCTAACATGGACCTGCCGCGGCACCCGCCGGCGGCAGAATGCCGAAACAGCCAGGAAAACAGCCATGAACGAGGCGCCCTCCGCCGGCTTCCGGTACGTCGCGGCCCTCACCGTGGGAGCGCACTTCGCCTACCTTGCCTACCTGCCCAGCGGCGGATTCCTGGCGCTGCGCTGGCCGCGCACAACCTGGCTGCACCTGGCGATGGTGGGCTGGGGCGTGGCGGTCGTGGCGCTTCCGTTGCCCTGTCCGCTGACATCGCTGGAAGATTGGGCCCGTGCCCGAGCCGGAATGAATCCGCTGCCGGCAACCGGATTCGTCGACCGCTACGTCGCCGGTGTCTGCTATCCGTCGGACCGCACCCGGACGGCCCAGGCGCTCGCGTTCGTCGCGGCCGCCGTATCGTGGGTCGCCCTGGCCAGAAGACGTCGCAACGGCGGTCCGCCTCGGGCGTAACGGCAGGTCCTGCGAGTGCCCGGACAGCCGCGCGGATACGCTGATGTATCTGATGAAGGATTCGGGTAGGTGACCAAGCGCCGCGCAGACGAACCACCGCTGAGCCGAGCTGAGCTGGAGAAGCAGTTATCGGCCGACATGCGAGCGATCACAGCGCAATCTGATCGCATCGGCCGCCACTTCGCACGGACGAACGACGTGGGCAGCAGCGACTTCCACGCCCTGCTGCACATCATGGTCAGCGAAACCGCGGGAAAGCCGTTGACGCTGGCCCAGCTGCGCCAGCGCATGGATGTATCGCCCGCGGCGATCACCTATCTCGTCGACCGGATGATCGACGCCGGCCACATCCGGCGCGAACCCGATCCCGACGACCGACGAAAGTGGCTGCTGCGCTACGAGGAAAGCGGCATGGCGCTGGCCCACTCGTTCTTCAGGCCGCTCGGTGTTCATCTCAGCAAGGCCATGGCGGATTTCAGCGATAAGGACCTCGATGCCGCCCACCGGGTTTTCGCGGCGATGATCTCGGCGATGTCCACGTTCGAGGAGGAGATCGCAGTGCAGCCCGACAAGCCGTCAGCCCACCTCGGGCGAGGCGGTACCGCGGCCCAGCGCCGAGAAAGCCCGCGGTAGCACGCCTCTGGCCAGGCGCTGCTCGATCAGGTCCGCACCGCGGGCCACACCGCCGGTCGCGGCGAACCCCGCGGCAACCCGTCGTGCGCCTTCGACCATCGTCGTCGCCTCGCGCACAGCCGCGCGCAGTCGCCCCGCCGTCAGCCTCTTCGCCGGCAGCCGGGTGCCACAGCCTGCGACTTGCACCCGGCGCGCGACTTCGGCCTGATCGCGGGCGAAGGGCACCGCGCAAACGGGGACGCCCCGGTCCAAAGCCTTGACGGTGGTGCCCATCCCGCCGTGGGTGACGGCACAGATCGCGCGGTCAAGGACGGCGCCGTGATTGAGGAAGCGGCACACCGTGGCGTTGTGTGTGCGCTGCAGCCCGTTGGGCAGCCCCGCCGGAAACGTCGCGACGACATGGACCGGCTCATCGGCCAACGCCTGCAAGGCGATACGGCCGAGCTCGGCGTCCGCCTGGGCAATTGAGGAGGTGGTCACCAGGACGAAAGGCCGGTCGATGGTGGCCATCCAGGCCGGGACGGGGGCACGGGTCGGCTCGAACGCGCACGCCCCGATGAAATGCACATCGGGCCAATCCAGATGCGGGTATTCGAACGGCTCGCCGCCGACCGCGAGTAGCAGCGGGGCGCGGCGCATGAGCCCATCCACCGACTTGACCGTCGGCACACCGAGTGTCGTGCGGACGACGTTGATCCGCGGCACTATTCGGCGATCGAAGAGGTGGCTCACAAACGGGCGCATCGACGCGTCGCGAATGCTGCCGACGACACCGGGCAACGGGCGCAGACCGGGACCGAAAGGCGGCGCGGCGTGCGACCGCAGGTAGGGAGTAAAGGGCGAAAACACCAGCCAGGGAACGTCGCTGGCCTCGGCCACCGACATGGCGCCCCAGCAGTTGGCGTCGACGATGACCGCGTCGGGATTTACCAGCATCATCGCGCGCCGCAGGTCGTCGACCTCGATCACCGCCCGCCGGCACAGCACGTCGAGCGTCGTCTTGAGAACCGCTAACGCGTTGGGGGCCAGCCAATCCCGGCCGGCGATGGCCTCGATCCGCGGGTCGACGGCCTCGGCGCGCAGGCCAATCCCGCGCATCGCGGGAACCTCGCCCGCCAGAGTCCGGACGTGCACCTGATGACCGCGGTCGGCCAATTCCCGCAGCAGCGCGGCCAGCGGGTACAGGTGGCCCAGCGCGGGCGACCCATAAGCCAGAATCACTGCCATGTGCTCACGCCGTCACGAAATGCGCTTCAGGCCAACGCCGTTCAGCGCATGCAGGTCGGCCGCACCGCACCCGTGCAGGCAGATGCGGAACTCGTCGATGAATCGCTGCAGCCAGGCCGTCGCGGCCGCCGCGGAGTCGATCGCGGCGGGCAGCAGCGGGCGAGCGACGGCCACCACGTCGGCGCCCAGCGCCAGGGCCTTGGCCGCGTCCATGCCGGTTCGGATTCCACCGGAGGCAACCAGGGGGATGCCGGGCAGCGCGGCGCGCACCTCCCGTATCGCCTGCGCGGTCGGTATGCCCCAGTCGGCCAGGTCCGGATAGCGCAGTTCCCCGTAGCGGACCAATTGCTCGACGCGCGACCACGACGTTCCGCCGGCACCCGCCACATCGATGGCCGCCACCGGCGGCTCAGCGGACATCCGCAGCAATTCGGCGGCCGCCGCGGCGCCGATACCGTGCCCGACCTCCTTCAGCAGCACTGGGTAGCCCAGCAGGCCGGCCAGGTCATGCAACCGGTCCAGCGATCCGGAGAAGTCGGTGTCGCCGTGGCGCTGGATCGCCTCTTGCAACGGATTGGTATGCACCGCAAGCACATCGGCCCCCACCCGGTCGAGGGCCTGGACGATGTCGGGAACCGCGTCCTTGGTCAATTGCGACAGGCCGATGTTGCCGAACAACAGCACGTCCGGGGCGACGTCCCGCACGGCGAAGCTCGGCGCAGCCTGCTCCCCCAGCACGCTGTCGAGCATCACACGCTGGGACCCCAGCATCATTCCGATGCCGAGCCGTTGCGCGGCGGTGGCCAGGTTCCGGTTGATGGTGCCCGACAGCTCCGCGCCGCCGGTCATGGCGCCCACCAGAATCGGCGCCCGCAACCGCGCGCCGAGAAATTCGGTGGACAGGTCGATGTCGTCCAGGCTGGTCTGGGTCAGGGCGTTGTAGGGCAGCCGGTAGCTTTCCAGGCCCGTGGTGATGCCCCGATAGTCCACATCGCCGTCGAGGCAGACGTCGATGTGGCGGCGTTTGCGGGTGGTCATCTTGCCGTGGTCGCCCGTCATGACACATCGATCCTACGGCGGCGATTCAAGAGCCAGATGTGGGCGGACAGCACGAACGCGAACGCGCACCAGGCCGGATAAAGGATCAGCGGTATCGCGCTCTTGCCCCGGACGGCGATGGCGCGCCGGGCCAGGTCGGCGCTGCTGGCCGTCAGCGCAAGGTTCACCCCGACCGCCGCCGCCAGATGGCGTCGATTGAAGAACACCCACGACCAGGCGCCGTTCAACACCAGGTTCACGGCAAGCCACATCACATAGGCGCGGGCCGCCGCGGGGCTACGCGCGTCGCGCAGCCGGTCGACGGTGGCCGCGGACAACACCGCGATGTCGGCGTACAACGCCGGCCACACGACGGGGAACACCTGCCGCGGTGGCTGATACGCCGGCTTGCGCAATCTCGAGTACCAGACGGATTGAATCGCCGGCCGGGTGGCCATACCACCAGCCGCGGCCGTCGCGAGCACCGCCGCGATGCTGGGAATCAACGTGGACCCGCGCATGGTCACGCCGTCGGCTTGACCGGGACCGCGACTTCGTTGCGGCGCAGTGCCGGAAGCGTCCACGGGGGGTCGTAGAACCAGGTCACGGGCGTATCGGTCGGCTCGAATCCGACGTCGCGCAAAGCGTCCATCAATTCGGCCGTGCGCGCTGCGATGGCGCGGCGACTGCGGCTGCCCGTAAAGCGGCGGACCGCAACGGTCTCCGGCGGAACGGTGACCAGCCGCACGTCGGCGTCGTCGGGCTCGGGCAAGGACGCCAGCGTCTTATCGGCGGGCATGAAGAACCGGATCACCCATTCCCCTTCGCCGGCGGCTTCCTGCGCCACCGGTGCCGTCATCGCGATCTTGGCGTTAACGCGATTCGCGCCGAATATGTACCGGGCGAGACGACGGAAGCCGGTGTTTCGCGCGGCCACCTCGCCGGCGGTGACGGTCGTCTCGGCGGTGACCCGGGGACCGTAGCGCCGGATTTCGACGTCGCGCACCAGCTTCTCGGCAGTGTGGTCGGGCTCCGCAACGCCGCGGCGGTAACCGACCACCGAACCCACGGCGTCGACGACCTGCCCGATCATGGCTCCAATCGATCCGAGCACGAGCATCTCTTTCCTTCGCGATCCCCAGGCATGTTGACCATGAGCCAGCCTAACGGAGATCCCTGACTTAGTTAACTACTTGAATGTTTAAAAATCTTAACGTAATCTCTTGGCGCAGGGGGACAGGGTTCGTGAGCGAGGAATCGGGGCGCCACCGACCGCAGAGGGCGGCACATGTTAGAGCGAGTGGCCCGGCTTTCGCTTAACGTGCCGCGACGGATCATCGGCATGAGTTTGTTGTTGATGATCTCCGCTGCGGTCTTCGGCATCCCCGCCGCGAACAGGCTTTCCGCGGGCGGATTCCTGGATCCGACGTCCGAATCGGCGCGCGCCGCCGCGGTGCTGACGGAGAAGTTCAACCAGGGCGACATGGAGTTAGCGCTGCTGGTGAGCTCGCCGTCGGCCGCCAAAGAGGGGCCGGCGCGAGCGGCCGGCACCAAGATAACCCAAGAACTTGCCCAGTCCCCGTTCGTGTCACAGGTGACGTCACCCTTCAACGCACAGCCGGGCCCCGGCTTGATCAGCGCCGACGGCAAGACCGCGATGATCGTCGCCGCACTCAGGGGCGATGAAAACAGCGCGCCCAAGCATGCCCGCGCCCTGGCGGAGCGGTTCGCGCGGGACCGGGACGGAGTCTCGGTGTCCGCGGGCGGGCCGGCGTTGGTCTATGAGCAGGTGAACCAGCAGACCGAAAGAGACCTGCTAAGGATGGAAGCCATCGCGATACCGCTGAGTTTCGTTGCGCTGGTCTGGGTCTTCGGCGGGTTGGTGGCGGCGGCACTACCCGTGGCAGTAGGCGGGTTGGCGATCCTCGGGTCCCTCGCGGTCTTGCGAGCGGTCGCAGTGGTCACCAACGTGTCGATCTTTGCGCTCAACGTGACGGTGGCGTTGGGGTTCGCCTTGGCAGTCGACTACAGCTTGCTGGTCATCAGCCGGTACCGCGACGAGCTGGCCGAGGGGGCGAGCCGCCACGAGGCCTTGCTGCGCACCGTGACAACCGCGGGCCGCACGGTGCTCTTTTCGGCGATCACCGTGGCCCTCGCGTTGTCCGCGACGGCGCTGTTTCCGATGTACTTCCTCAAGTCCTTCGCCTACGCCGGAACGGCCGTGGTGGCATTCGCCGCCCTGGCCGCGGTGCTCGTCGCGCCGGCCGCTATCGCGTTGCTGGGTGACCGGCTCGACGCATTCAATGTTCGCCGCCTCGCCCGTCGATTCTTCGGGCGCCCCGCACCTCCACCCCGGCCGGTGGAGGAGGGCTTCTGGTACCGGACGACGAAGCTGGTCATGCGCCACGCGATCACGGTCGGCTTGTCGGTGACGGCCGTCCTGCTTGTGCTCGGCGCACCGTTCCTGGGCATCAGATGGGGCTATCCCGACGACCGGGTGCTGCCGTCGTCGGCGTCGGCACGGGTCGTCAACGACCAGATCCGTCGCGAGTTCCGCACGAATTCCGATAGCCGGGTGAAGATCGTTCTTCCCGACATGGGCGGCCTGACAAAGTCGGGCCTGGACGATCTGGACGCCCTGGACGCCCTGGACGCCCTGGACGCCCTGGACGCCTACGCCATGCGGCTCTCACTCGTTGCCGATGTTTCGGCGGTGTCCTCGCCGACGGGCACGTTCATCTCCGGCGCGCGCCGAGGGCCTCCGTCGGCCCCGACCGGTATGGCGGCGGGCAGCGCATACCTGACCGTCGACAGCGCGGCCCCCCTTTACAGCCGGTCGTCCAAGGCCCAATTGGCCCGGTTGCACGCCGTCGCGCCACCGCAGCGCCAAACGGTCCTGATGGCCGGGATGGCACAAACGAATCGGGATTGCGTGATGGGCATTACGTCGCGGTTGCCGTTGGTGTTCGGTTTCACCGCGGTCGTCACGCTGGCACTGCTCTTCCTCCTGACCGGCAGTCTGCTGCTTCCGGTCAAGGCCGTATTGCTCAATGTGCTGTCGCTGACCGCCGCTTTCGGCGCTCTGGTGTGGATCTTCCAGGACGGGCACCTGGGCGCGGCGGGTACCACGTCGACCGGCACGCTGGTGGTGAACATCCCTGTGCTGATGTTCTGCATCGCGTTCGGATTGTCGATGGATTATGAGGTCTTCCTACTCTCGCGCATCCGCGAACACTGGCTCGGCTCGCCAGGGACACGTGCTGACAACGACGAGAGCATCGCGCTGGGTCTCGCCCACACCGGCGGGGTAATCACCGCCGCAGCGCTACTCATGTCGATCTCATTCGCCGCGCTGATCTCCGCCGGGGTGTCGTTCATGCGGATGTTCGGACTGGGCCTGACCGTTGCCGTCTTGGTGGACGCGACCCTGGTGCGGACGCTGCTGGTGCCCGCCTTCATGCACGCCCTCGGCGGGTTGAACTGGTGGGCGCCCGCACCGCTGGCAAGGTGGCACCGCCGCACCTTCGGCGAGCAACGCGACCGGTCATCCAGCCGCGCGGCGGCACCTTAACCGCGACCAACTACGGCTGAGACTACGGGTGAGACGACGGCTAAGAAGATGGGTGACACGACGCCAATTCGGCCTGGAAGCGGCGCATCGCGGTAATGAGCGCGGTGAAGACACGATGCCCCGCGGCCAAGTCCTCCTCGGGTAGGTCGTCGAGGGCCGCGCGGGTGTGGATTCCCAGCGGAGTAAAGAACGAGCTGGCGGTCGCCCACCCCGGATCGGAGTAGCGCAGGATGACCTTGCGCCGGTCCTCGGCATCCGATTCCCGCCGGATGTGCCCGGAACTGATCATCCGCTCGACAAAGTAGGTGATCGCCGCCGCGGACAGTCCCATCTTATGGCGCAACTCGCCCGACGTCAGCGGTGTGCCCGATGTTTCGGCCACCATGATGTGCAGTAGAGCCCGAAAGTCGCTGGGGCGTAGGCGATGAACCCCCGCGAACACCCGGCCCACCTGGTCGGATTCGGCAGTGAGGGCACGCGCGTCGGCCGCGATCAGCGCTTCGAGACGAACACGTTCGGTCTCGCCCTCGTCAGGGTTCATCAGAATCGCAGCATACCGCGCCGGCGCCCGATTGTTAACTTGATTAATCTTTAAGCGATTGAAATACTTATGGCCGTGCTCTGGGACGAGTTCGCCGATGCCGTGACCGGCCGGCGTTCCTGGCTGGCCGGGTTGGGAGCGGTGCTGCTGGGCATCGGCCTCATCGCGCTCATCGGCGCAAACGCGGCCGCGGGGCAGGCTCCGCGCTCGCTGCCCGCCGGCTCGGATTCCGCCCGCGTCGACGCCCTGGCCCACGAGTTCCCAGGCGGCGACCGGTCGCCGCTGATCGTCGTGTTCAATCGCGCCGACGGCGCGGTGCTGGAACCCGCCGACCTCGAAGCCGCCGGCGCGGCCCGCGACCGGATGCTGGCGCTCGCCACGCCCGCCGGCGCGGCACCGGTGCGGGTGTCGTCCGACGGCGCAGCGGCCATCGGTGTTGTTTCCGTGTCCGCCGACCTGTCGGGGCTGGCCCTGGGCGACACGGTCGCAGCCCTGCGCGCCGCCGCCCACCGCGGCCTGCCCGAGGGCCTGCGCGTCCACGTCACCGGCGGCCCGGCTTTCGGCGCCGACATCGCCAGCGCGTTCACCGACGCCAACGTCACCCTCCTGGCGGTGACGGCGTCCGTGGTGGCGCTACTGCTGATCGCCACCTACCGCTCGCCGGTGCTGTGGCTGGCGCCGCTGCTGGTGATCGCGTTCGCAGACCGGGTCGCGGCGGGGGTGGGTACCGAGGTGGCGTCGCTGACGGGGCTCAGCTTCGACGGCGCCACCTCCGGGATCACCAGCGTGTTGGTGTTCGGCGCGGGCACGAATTACGCGCTGCTGCTGATTTCCCGCTACCGGCAGGAGCTTTCGCGCCATGCCGACCACCGCGAAGCCCTGAGCGGGGCGGTGCGTATGGCCGGGCCGGCCATCGTCGCGAGCAACGCCACGGTGGTGCTCGCATTGCTGACCCTGCTGTTCGCCGCGACCCCGAGCACGCGCAGCCTCGGCGCGCTGGCGGGGTGCGGGATGGTAGTCGCCGCGGTGTCGGTCCTGGTGGTGCTGCCGCCGCTACTCGCGCTGTGCGGGCGACGGCTCTTTTGGCCCTTCGTCCCGCACATCGGCGACGGCACGCCGCTCGATTCCGGGCCGTGGCACCGAGTGGCCGAAGCGGTGAGCCGGCGCCCCGCCGTGGTGGCGGCGGTAGCTATCACGGTGCTGGCGACCCTCGGCTTGGGCTTGCTGGGCACTCGGATCGGCCTGTCGCAGACCGAGCAGTTCCGGGTGCGGGCCGATTCGGTGTCGGGTTACGACGTTGTGGCCGCCCATTTTCCGGCCGGCATGGCCAGCCCCACGCTGGTCGTCGCCCCCACCGAGCACGCGGCGCTACTGCGGCAGGCGATCGGCTCCACCCCAGGCGTGGTCTCGGTGTCGGAATCGGGGCGGTCGGCGACGGGCCTGACCGAGTGGTCCGTCGTGACCGACGCCGCGCCGTCGTCGGACCGGGCGTTTGAAGTCATTGCCGCGCTCCGCAATTCGGCCAGGGCCGTCGCCGCCGGGGCGCTGGTGGGCGGCGCCGACGCGCAGGCGCTCGACGTGCGTGCCGCCGCCGCGCGCGATCGGCTGGTGCTGATCCCGGGTATCCTCGCCGTCATCCTGGCCGTCCTCTACGTGCTGCTGCGGTCCGCGGTCGCGCCGCCCACCCTGCTGACCGCGACCATCCTCGGCGCGCTGGCCGCCCTGGGCCTCGGCGGCTGGGCCAGCATGCACGTCTTCGGATTCCCCGCGCTGGACAACAGCACTCCGTTGTTCGCCTTCCTGTTCCTGGCGGCCCTCGGCGTGGACTACACGATCTTCTTGGTGATCCGCGCGCGCGAGGAGGCGGCGGGCCGCGGCGCGCGAGACGGCATGGTCCGCGCGGTTTCGGCGACCGGCGGTGTGATCACCAGCGCCGGCATCGTCTTGGCGGCCGTATTCTGCGTTTTGGGAATCCTGCCCTTGATCGTGCTGACGCAGCTGGGCATCATCGTCGGCCTCGGTATCCTGCTCGACACCTTCGTCGTGCGGACCCTGGTCATTCCCGCGCTGTTCGCCCTCATCGGCGACCGCATCTGGTGGCCCACCGATCCTACCCAGGCCAAAGCCACTGAGCGGCAAAACGAATGGAGCACAGCGTGAACGGATCGACACTGGCCGCTACCGCAGCAGCCGTCGCCGCGGCGGCCGGCACCGGAAGCATCGCCAGCCCGAAGCGGGTGCCCGCCTGGTATTCCCGGCTGCGCAAGCCGCCGTACCAGCCGCCCGGTGCCGCGTTCCCCATCGTGTGGACCGCGCTCTACGGCGACATCGCGGTGACATCCGCGGTGGCCGTCGACCGTTTTCGCGCTGCGGGACTTCACGACGAGGCGCGACGCTACGCCGCGGCGCTCGGCGTGAACCTGCTGCTGAACGCCGGATGGAGTTGGCTGTTCTTCCGGTATCACAAGCTCGGCGCTTCCGCGGTGGGCGCCGCGGCACTGACCGCGAGCAGCGCCGACCTCGCGCGTCGGGCGGCGCGGGCCGATGAGCGCGCCGGAGCGGCGCTGTCCGCTTACCCGCTGTGGTGCGCCTTCGCAACCGTCCTGGCCACCCACGTCTGGCGGCTCAACCGCTGAGGAGACGCCGAATTATGCCGACCCTGTTGTGGTTTCGCCGCGACCTGCGCTTGCACGATCACCCCGCCCTGGCCGCCGCCGCCCGAGACGACGGGGAAGTCCTCGCCTGCTTCGTGCTCGATCCGCGGCTGGAGGCTTCGTCGGGGCGGCGCCGGCTGCAATTCCTGGGTGACTCGCTGCGGCAGCTGCGAGAGGACCTGGATGGTCGGCTACTCGTGACCCGCGGGCGGCCCGAGGAGCAGATTCCCCGCATCGCCGACGTGATCGATGCATCGTCAGTGCACATCTCCGACGATTTCGCACCATTCGGGAAGCGCCGTGACGCTCGGGTGCGTGCGGCGCTCGGTTCGGTGGCGTTGGTGGCGACCGGGTCGCCCTACCTGATTTCACCCGGCCGCGTCACAAAGGACGACGGCTCGCCCTACCACACGTTCACGCCATTTTTCCGCCGGTGGCACCAGCCCGGTTGGCGGGCGCCGGCGAAGTCAGGCGCCGATTCCGCGCGCTGGCTCGATCCGGCGCCGCTGCCGATCAAACAGTGCGAGATCCCCGATCCCGGTGCGGCGCTCGATATCGCCGCCGGTGAGGGCGCCGCACGCATGCTTTGGAAGTCGTTCGTGGACAAGGGATTGCCGCGGTACCGCGAAGACCGCGACAGGCCCGACCTGAACGGCACCAGCCGAATGTCGGCGCACCTGAAGTTCGGCACCGTCCATCCCCGGACCTTGGTCGCCGACCTCGACCTGGATACCAGCGGGGGCCGAGCGTTCCTGCGGGAGTTGGCCTTTCGCGACTTCTACGCCGACGTGCTGCACCAGCGGCCGGCCAGTTCCTGGCGCAACTGGAACAGCGGGTTCGACAGCATCCAGACCGATAGCGGCGCCGAAGCCAAACGCCGCTTCGAGGCGTGGAAGTCTGGCGAAACCGGGTTTCCTTTCGTCGATGCCGGGATGCGTCAGCTCCGCGAGACGGGCTTCATGCACAACCGGGTGCGAATGGTTGTTGCCTCGTTTCTGGTCAAGGACCTTCATCTGCCGTGGCAGTGGGGCGCCGAATGGTTCTTAGAGCAACTCGTCGACGGCGACATCGCCAACAACCAGCACGGGTGGCAGTGGTGCGCGGGGTGCGGCACCGACGCGGCGCCGTACTTTCGGGTGTTCAATCCCGCCAAGCAGGGCGAGAAGTTCGATCCGTCGGGCGATTACATCCGGCGCTGGGTTCCCGAGCTGCGCTCGGCTGACGACGTGCACCTGCGCAAGGGGGAACGGCCACAAGGGTACTCGGCGCCGATCGTCGACCATGGTGCCGAGCGCGTCGAGGCGCTGCGCCGCTATCGCAGCATTTGAGCAAACGGCCAGCACATCAGCGTCATTCGGCGGACGTTTCGCAGTTTCCTCGACCCGAAGCTGTTTGTCATGTAATTATCAGCCGATTCACAGTTGTCGATTCGCCCGGGAGGCGCTGATGGCTCACTCGATCGTTCGGACCTTGCTTGTTTCAGGCGCTGCCGCGGGGCTGATGGCCGGCGCGGGCGCCTGTTCGTGTTCGGTCGGATCCTCGTCGCACGCGGTGAGCAAGAGTGACGTCGCCCAGCAGATCACCTCCAAGTTGACCGACGCCGCCGGCAACAAGCCCGATTCGGTGACGTGTCCGGGCGACCTTCCGGCAAAGGTTGGGGCACAGCTGAATTGCGAGATGAAGGTCAAGAACCAGACCTTCAACGTCAACGTGGCGGTGACCAGCGTCAACGGCAACGACGTCAAGTTCGACATGGTGGAGGCCATGGACAAGAACAAGGTCGCGAGCCTGATCAGCGACAAGCTGGCTCAGCAGGGCACTCCACCCGATTCAGTGACATGCCCCGACAACTTTGAAGGGCGTCCAGGGCGCGACGCTGCGGTGTCAGCTGACCAGCGGTGGGGAAACGTACGGAGTGAACGTAACCGTCACTGACTTCGACGCCGGCGACATCAACTTCCATTATCAGGTCGATAAGCACCCGCAATAGGGCGGTAAAGCCCGGACCCCTAGCGCGCCGCCTTCTTGCGCTCGATGTCGGCCAGGGCGGCGGCCAGCTCGGCGCGCTGGGCGGCCGACGTCTCCCAGGACAGCTGCCGGTTCTTGACCACTTTGGCCGGTGCGCCGACCGCGATCGAGTAGTCGGGGATCACGCCGCGGACCACCGCGTGCGACCCCAACACGCAGCCGCGGCCGATGGAGGTGCCGCGCAGCACCGTGGCCTTGACCCCAACCCAGGTGTCCGGCCCGATCCGGACCGGTGACTTGACGATGCCCTGATCCTTGATCGGGAGGTTGATGTCGTCCATGCGATGGTCGAAATCGCAGACGTAGCACCAGTCGGCCATCAGCACCGAATCGCCGAGCTCGATGTCGAGATAGGTGTTGATCACGTTGTCGCGGCCCAGCACCACCTTGTCGCCGAAACGCAGCGAGCCTTCGTGCGCGCGAATGGTGTTCTTGTCCCCGATGTGCACCCAGCGGCCGATCTCCAGCTCCGACAGCTCGGGCGTCGCGTGTATCTCCACGCCCTTGCCGAGAAACACCATCCCGCGGGTGATGATGTGCGGGTTGGCGAGTTTGAACTTCAGCAGCCGCCAGTAGCGCACCAGGTACCACGGGGTGTAAGCACGGTTGGCCAGCGCCCACTTCAGCGAGGCCAGGGTGAGGAACTTGGCCTGCCGCGGGTCACGCAGCCGCTGTCCACGCCAACGCCGGTGAAGCGGAGCATTCCACATGCTCGTCATGGCCGAAAAGCCTATCGGAGCCGCCACGCGTTACCCTCACCTGTACTCGGTCGCTGCTCGTGCCCAACCCGCGGAAGGATCTGGAAACCCGAGGTGCATGCCCGACATCTCCTGCGTGGGCTCCGACGCTCGTTCTCTGCCGTCCTGGCGACCGGGCTCACCGCCGGGCTCAGCGGTTGCAGCAACACCGACTCGTGGGTCGAAGCGTCGGCCGCGCAAGGCTGGCCGGCGCAGTATGCCGACGCCGCCAACAGCAGCTACACCACGACCAACGGCGCCGCGAAGCTGTCGCTGCGGTGGACGCGGTCGGTCAAGGGCAGTTTGGCGGCCGGGCCGGCGCTGAGCGCGCGCAGTTATCTCGCCCTGAACGCGCAGACCCCGGCCGGATGCTCGCTGATGGCGTGGGAGAACAACAACAACGGACGGCAACGCTGGTGCGTTCGACTGGTGCAGGGCGGCGAGTTCGCCGGCCCGCTGTTCGACGGCTTCGACAACCTCTACGTCGGTCAGCCGGGCGCTTTCATCTCGTTTCCGGTGACCCAGTGGACGCGGTGGCGGCAACCGGTGATCGGAATGCCCACCACCCCAAGATTTCTCGGGCACGGCCAGCTGCTCGTGACCACCCACCTGGGTCAGGTGCTGGTTTTCGACTCGCACCGCGGGGAGGTGGTCGGCAGCCCGCTGGACCTGGTGGACGGCGTCGACCCGACCGATGCGACGCGCGGGCTGGCCGACTGCGCCCCCGCCCGGCAGGGCTGCCCGATCGCGGCGGCGCCCGCCTTCTCGGCCGTCACCGGGACGGTGGTGGCCGGCATCTGGCAGCCCGGCGCGCCGGCCGCGGGCCTGGTCGGGCTGAAATTCCACCCGGGTCAGACCCCGCTCCTCACCCGGGACTGGACCAGCGACGCCGTCGGCAGTGGCGTCATCGCCAGCCCGGTGCTGTCCGCCGACGGGTCGACCGTATACGTCAACGGCCGCGACCAACGGCTGTGGGCGCTGAAGAGCGCCGACGGCAAAGTGAAATGGTCTGTGCCGCTCGGCTTCCTGGCGCAGACGCCGCCAGCCATCACCCCGCAGGGCCTGATCGTGGCGGGCGGCGGCCCCGACACCCGGCTGGCGGCGTTCAGGGATGCGGGCGAGCACGCCGATCCGGTCTGGCGCCGCGACGACGTCACGCCCCTGTCGTCGTCGAGCCTGGCCGGCGGCGCCGGCTACACGGTCGTCAGCGGTCCACCCGCCGGCGGCGCACCCGGCATGTCGGTACTCGTGTTCGATCCGGCCAACGGCCACACGCTGGGCTGCTACCCGCTTCCGGCTGCCACCGGCTATCCCGTCGGGGTGTCGGTCGGCAACGATCGCCGAGTGGTGGCCGCCACCAGTGACGGTCAGGTCTACGGGTTCGCGCCGGCCTAAGAATGGGCAAGGAGCCGATGAACAACCGCAGCCGGCCGGCGGACATCGCCGCGACCCTCGTCCTGCTGATCGTCCACGGATTCTTGTTGGGCGCGACCGTTGTGCTGCTCGGGCTGCTCGTCATGGGCACCGACCCCTGCGGTTCGGTGCAATGCGGCGACCCCGCCTGGATCGACCGGGCCATGAAGCTGGGGATCTGGGCTGGCGCCGCGGTCTTCGTCGCCGACGTCGTGGTCGCCGTATTTCTTCTCACACGGCGCAGGTTGGCGTTTTTCGTCCCGCTCATCGGCTGCGCGGTTCAGGTCGGGCTGGCGATCGGCGCCGCGGCGATGGAGTCCCTGGCCGGCCCAGTTTAGGCCCTCAGATCGCCAGCGGCGGAATGGCGTTGCGGGGAACGTGGGCCTGCACCGGACCCGCAGATGCCGGCAGCATCTCACCCGGGGCGAAGTAGAAGATCAGCTGGTCGTCGGTGATGGCAAAGTTCTGGTAATGCGACGGGTCAAGCCCGGTCGAAGGCGATATTGCTGTCCCCAAGGGGTTTTGGCGTTGCAGGTCGCGCTGGACGATCGGGAAGATGCTGTCCAGCGGCGCGGTGCCGGGTGCGAACAGAGTGTCGAAGGTGATGGGCTGCTTGGCCCCGAGGTTGTAGTTGAACGCCTTGTACCAGGTCGACGGCGCTGCCCCGCCCAGGTCCTGGAAGAACTTGAGCACAACGCTGCGGGTGTCGTGCGGCGGCTGGCCGGCGGTGTGTTGCTCCGTGGAGGCTTCCATCTGATAGGGCTGGTCACGTCCCCGTGAACTCTGCGCGACGTTGACGAACCCGTCGCGGTTCTGCGTGACGTAGTCGGTCAGCGCCTGTTCGTCGGGGTAGTCGGCCGGGAACGTCAGGTTGAGCGTGTACGTGGGGCCGGTGGCCTGCACATGACACAGCTGCGCGGCGTCGACGGTGCCGCCGAGGCTGGCACACGACGGCGGCTCGGCGGCCGCCGGCCAGCCCAGCAGGACCGTAGCGGCCAGCAGGGCGGCCGCCATCACGTAACGCATCGCAGGGCTGTCCTCGCAGACTAAACCGAAGTTCCCACTTCGGACTAAATGGGGTGGGCGGCTGGAAGAGTGCCGGCAGCCAGCCTACCCACGCGTTACCGGGAGGCCCGGCAGACGAAGACGGTCGCACGACCGGCCGGACCCGAGCCGATCCGCGTGATGACCACCGACAGCGGTCGGCTGCCGCGCAGCCGCAGCCGTCGCCGCAGCGCGTCGGGGTCGGCCCGCACACCGCGAATCAGGACCTCCAGCGGCCCACAGTCCAGCGCCGACAAGGCTTGGCGGAGCCGACGCTCCTCGAACACCACCTGCTCGAGCACCTCGAAACCCCGGATGCCGGGCGGCAGCCGGTCCCCCGACAGGTAGGCGATGTCGGGGTCGAGCTGCCAGAGCCCGTGGCGCGCGCCGTAGTGGCGCACCAGGCCGGCCCGTACCACGGCGCCGTCGGGGTCGACGATCCAGCGCCCGGCCGGCCGCACCGGGCACTCGCCGGGTTCGGCGTCGGTGATCTCCTCGTTGCGGTCAAGGACGCTCGCCCGGCGGCGGACACCCGGCTGCGCCAATCCGGCCGACCACAGGCATGCTTCCCGCACCGAGCCCCGGTAGGACGTCACCTCGATTTCGCTGTCGAACCCGAGCCACCTTAGCTGATCGAAATCGATTCCGGGAGCGCACTTTACGACGAGATTGCGGCCACGGTAGGTGTCGATCAGCTGGCCAAGGCCCGGCTGGTGCTCGTCGACGCGCAAGCGGCGCCGGCCGCCGAGGCGGCGCGCCGGGTCGACGACGACGACCGCGCCGCGGGTCACCGGATGCAGCGCGTCGGCCCGGCACAGGTCGGCGGCCGCACCCAGGTTGTGGCGCGCCATCGCCAGCCGCACCGGGTCGATATCGCTGCCCAGTGGGCGGATCCCCGAGAGATGCAGTGCGGCCAGTTCGGTGCCGATGGAACAGGTCGCATCGTGCACCACGACGTCTGGGCCACCGGGCCGACCGGCGAGTCGGGCGGCCCGGTGCAGGGCCACCGGCGCCGCGGTGGCTTGCTGCAGCGCCTCGTCGGTGAACAGCCAGTTCGACACGTCGAATTCCGGGCCCAGTTGGCCCAGCTTGTCTTTGGCGCGGCGGCGCAGCAGCGTCGTCTCCACCAGCACCGGGGCCCGTTCGCCGAACCGGGCGCGCACCGCGGCGACGTCGGCGATCCGGGTGCCGTCCGTCAGCTCTAGCGCAACAACCTCGGCGAGCGCCGCGGCACCCGATTCCGACCGCAGGTAACTGACGTCGTCCGCGCCGAAGCGCAGCCCACTAAAAGCGTCGCTCAGGAGGGTTTGACCCCGGTGATCATCACGTTGTAGAACCACGCATCCGGCAGCACGTGCCGCAACACGTTGGCGTCCACCCAGCTCAGCGCCTTCCAACTGTTGAACGCGAACTTCGCCCAGCCCCAGCCGAGGCGCCCCGGGGGGACCGCGCATTCGAAGGTGCGAAGCGGCCAGCCCAGCATCGCGGCGGTGAATTCCACGGTGGCCGTCTGGACCTCGACCGCGCCGGCGCTGGTGGCCATCCGCTGCAGGTCCTGCGGCGCGAAGGTGTGCAGGTCGACGAGAGCCTCCAACGCGGCGGCGCGGGAGGACTCGTCGAGCTCGGCCTGCGGACGCCGCCAGCCCCTCAGACCGGACAGCCGGGTGGCGTTGGTGATGACCCGCCAGGTCAGCGTGGACAGCGTGCGGGCATAGACGTCGCCGACCGAGGTCGGTTCGCCGGCGAAGACGAACCGCCCGCCCGGACGCAGCACCCGGATCACCTCGCGCAGCGCCAGCTCGACATCGGGAATGTGATGCAGCACGGCGTGCCCGACCACCAGGTCGAACGTGTTGTCGTCGTAAGGGATGCCCTCGGCGTCGGCCACCCGACCGTCGATGTCGAGCCCGAGCGATTGCCCGTTGCGGGTGGCGACCTTCACCATGCCGGGCGAGAGGTCGGTGACCGACCCGCGCCGCGCGACTCCCGACTGGATCAGGTTCAGCAGGAAAAAGCCTGTGCCGCACCCTAATTCGAGGGCGCGGTCGTAGGGCAGCTCTCTGGTCACCTCGTCGGGGACGACGGCGTCGAAGCAGGCCCGGGCGTAGTCGATGCAACGCTGGTCGTAGGAGATCGACCATTTCTCGTCATACGTCTCGGCCTCCCAGTCGTGGTAGAGCACCTGGGCGAGCTTGCTGTCGTGCCGCGCAGCTTCGACCTGCTCTGCCGTGACATGGGTTGCCGGGGCGGCATCGCTGCCGATTTTCGAACTCGTCGTCATGCAGGGCAGCCTAACCGTC
The DNA here is from genome assembly GCA_963788075.1 of uncultured Actinomycetota bacterium. Classification (GTDB taxonomy): domain Bacteria; phylum Actinomycetota; class Actinomycetes; order Mycobacteriales; family Mycobacteriaceae; genus Mycobacterium. The sequence continues at coordinate 292,339 of CAWBFI010000003.1, forward strand.
GCCGGGATCACCCGTGTCCCCACCGGCGTGGCCTGCGCCTTCGACGACGGCGTTGATGCCGGCCTTGGCGGCGGCCAGGGCCTGGGCCGGGCCGTCGAGAAAGCGGCGCGCCCACGCCGCGGCCGCGTCGTACACGTCGTCGGGCGCCACCATCTCGTCTATTAGGCCCAGCGCCAGCGCTTCCTCGGCATCGATGAAACGCCCGCTGAACACCAGGTCCTTTGCCCTGCTCGCGCCCGCCGCACGGGTGAGGCTGGCGATTGCGCCGCCGCCGGGGATCATGCCGGCCAGGATCTCGGTGGCCCCGAACTTGGCGTTGTCCCCACTGACGCGCCAGTCGGCGGCCAGTGCCAGCGTCAGGCCGGCACCCAACGCGTACCCGGTGATCGCGGCCACGGTCGGCTTCGGGATCGCCGCGACGGCGTCGACGGCTTGCTGGCGGACCAGGGCCGCGATCTCGGCTTCGGCGGCCGTCAGCGTCCGCAGCTCGGGCAGGTCATCGCCGGCGGAGAAGATCTCGTGGCCGCCGAACAAGATCACCGCGGCCACGTCGTCGCGCCGCCCCAGCTCGGACGCCGCCGCCGCGATCTCGCGGTAGACCTGGCGGGTCATCGCATTGGTCGACGGCCGCGACAGCAGCAGCATGGCCAGGCCGGCGTCCTGCGAGCCGTCACTGACCACGACGCTGACGAACTCGCTCACCGAAGCGCTCACAGCCGCCACCCCATCCCGCCCGATTCGCGCGCCCGGTGGTAGCGGTCGGAATCGAAGAACTCGAAAACCCAGTTGTCGCCGTTGATTTCGACGTGCGGCTGCACCGTGACGATCTGGCGCTCCACGGCCAGCACATCGGCGACGGCGCGACCGGCCAGCGAGTCCAGTTGGGTCCACGTGGGCGGCAGCAGGAAGCTGCGACCGGCGGCGAAGTCGTCGATGGCGGCCTGCGGCGTCGTCCAGCCGGCGTGGTCGGACTCGGTGTTCTCACCGTCGGCCCGCTGACCCTCCGGCAGCGCTCCCACAAAGAAGTAGGTGTCGTAACGGCGGGTGCGTTCGGCCTCGGGGGTCACCCAATTGGCCCACGGCCGCAGCAGGTCGGATCGCAACACCAGGTTTTCGCGGCGCAGGAAGTCCGCGAAGGACAGCGTGCCCGTCGCGAGCTCGTGGCGGGAGTCGCGGTACACCGAGGCGTCGCCGACGATACCGTCCGGTGCCGAAAGCGACTGTCCGGCCGGCCCGGCGAAAAGGACCCCCGATTCCTCGAACGTCTCCCGGGCGGCGGCGCACACCAGCGCCTCGGCCAGGTCCGATTCGATGCCGAACCGCTGCGCCCACCACTCCGGCGGTGGCCCGGCCCACGCCCCCCGCCTCCACAAGTCGGCGTTGCGGTCGCGGTCGTCGACGCCGCCGCCGGGAAACACCATCATCCCCGCCGCGAATTCCATCCGCGAGTGCCGGCGCATCAGGAACACGGCGATCCCGTCGCCGGTATCGCGGATCAGCATCACGGTCGCGGCCGGCCTCGGTGTCAGCGGCGGTGGCTGATCCTGCGGCTGATCCTGCGGGGACGTCATGAGAGCCTCCGGTGGGCTGCACGGGCGCGAAGCCGTCGAGCGAAATAGCGCCCGTCGACGACGTCCAGGGCGATCGACTGGCCGAACGCGGTGGACAGGTTCTCGGCGGTCAGCACGTCGGGGAGCAGGCCCGCGGCGACCACCCGGCCCTCCGACAACAGCATGCAGTGACTGAAGCCGGGCGGAACCTCCTCCACGTGGTGGGTAACCAGCACCAGGGCGGGCGCGTCGGGGTCGGCGGCCAGGTCGGCCAGGCGCGACACCAATTCCTCCCGGCCGCCCAGGTCCAGGCCGGCCGCCGGTTCGTCGAGCAGCAGCAATTCCGGGTCGGTCATCAGCGCGCGCGCGATCAGGACCCGCTTGCGCTCCCCTTCCGACAGCGTCCCGTAGGTGCGGTCCGCGAGGTGCTCGGCGCCGAGGCTCTCCAGCATGTCGATCGCCCGCCGGTAGTCGACGTCCTCGTAGCGCTCCCGCCAGCGGCCCAGCACCGCGTAGCCGGCCGAGACGACGAGGTCGCGCACCAGTTCGTCGCCGGGCACCCGCTGCGCCAGGGCCGAGGAACTCAGCCCGATACGCGCACGCAACTCCGACACGTCGACCCGGCCGAGCCGCTCCCCGAGGACAAAGGCGACACCCGATGACGGGTGCTCGGCCGCCGCGGCGATGCGCAGCAACGATGTCTTGCCGGCTCCGTTCGGTCCGATGATTACCCAACGTTCGTCGAGTTCGACCGCCCAATCCACCGGCCCCACCAGGAGATGGCCGCCGCGCCACAGCGACACGCTCCTGAAGTCGATCAGCAGATCCGGGTCGGCTGCGTCGCTTCCGTCTTCGGGCACCCGACCATCGTGCCGTACCGCGAGGCCCGCACGTGTGCCGGGCCCTGCCCGTCACCAGACGCAAAAGCCCCCAGTTTCGGCGCGAAACGGGGGCCTTTGCGTCTGCCGGCGGCCGAGCAGCCCGGCCGACTAGATGAGTAATTCCAAGGGGTGTTACTGGTGTGGCTGCTGTGAATTTGAGGTGAGGGTGTCCAGGATTGGCGTTGCAAACCCAACCTGGCACTGGAGGCCGAAGTGGACGCCGACCTGGACACCCTCGCTACCGCACTGTACGTCACCGCCGATGATTTCCTGATCAGCAATCCGCAGTATCGGCCATGGCGTCCCAGGGTCGGGATCACCCCGCGCCTTGATGACGCCGAACTGGTCACCCTGGTGGTGCTACAGGCGCTGCTCGGATTCACCTCAGAGGCGCGGTGGTTGCGTTACGCGAACAGCCGGCTGCGTGGGTTGTTTCCTTATCTGCCAAGACAATCGGGCTACAACAAGCGGGTGCGCGCAGCGACCGGGATGCTGCGTGCGGTTATCGCGCATCTGGTTGCGTGCACTTCGCGGTGCACCGACGATGTGTGGGTGGTTGACTCGACTCCGGTCGAATGCGGGCGATCGCGGGAGACCGCGAAACGCTCCGATCTGGCCGGTTGGGCCGAGTATGGGTACTGCGCGTCGCACTCGCGCTTCTTCTGGGGACTGCGCCTGCACCTGGTATGCGCCCTGTCGGGGCTGCCGGTGGCGTTCGCGCTGACCGGCGCCAAGGCCGATGAACGCGAAATTCTGCTCGGGATGCTCGACGCCGACCCGAACTTGCTCGCGACGCATCCCGCTCAGACGTTGATGGCCGACAAGAACTACTACGGCAGGCAATTCGAAGCCACGCTCGCCGACGCCCGCATCAAACTGCTGCGCCCTGCCCGCGCGGGAGAGAAACCCCTTGCGGGACAAGGCTTCTTCAAGCCGCTGCGGCAGGTCATCGAATCAGTCAACAACACCCTCAAGACCCAGCTCGACCTTGAACGCCATGGCGGACGAACCATCGCCGGAGTCGCCGCACGCGTCCTGCAACGCATCCTCGCCCTCACCGCCGCCATCTGGCACAACGACAGAACCGAGAAGCCGATCCTGCGATCACTGACCGCATACGACCACTGACCCCTTGGAATTACTCATCTAGTCCGGCGGGATTTCCACGCGGCGCACCTGGCCGTCGACCGCATCGGCCGCCTCGATCTCGCCACGCGTCACGCCGAGGAGAAACAGCACAGTGTCCAGGTACGGGTGGCTCAGCGACGCATCGGCGACCTGACGCAACGCCGGTTTGGCGTTGAATGCCACACCGAGGCCGGCCGCGGCCAGCATGTCGATGTCGTTGGCGCCGTCGCCGACGGCGACGGTCTGCTCCATCGGCACCCCGGCCTGCGACGCGAATTCCTTGAGCGCCTTGGCCTTTCCCGCACGGTCGATGATCGGGCCGACAACCCGGCCCGTGAGCATCCCGTCCACGATCTCCAGCTCGTTGGCGGCGACGTAGTCCAGCATGAGTTCCTCCGCCAACGGTTCGATAATCCGCCGGAAACCCCCGGACACCACGCCGCAGCGAAAACCCAAGCGCCGCAGGGTTCGTAGTGTGGTCCGGGCGCCCGGCATCAGTTCCAGCCGATCGGCGACCTCGTCGACCACCGTGGCCGGCAAGCCCGCTAAGGTCGCCACCCGCTGCTGAAGCGACTGCGCGAAATCCAGCTCACCGCGCATAGCGGCCTCGGTGATCGCGGCAACCTTTCCCTGGGCGCCCGCATGGGCTGCGAGCATTTCGATGACCTCGCCCTGAACGAGCGTCGAGTCGACGTCGAAAACGATGAGCCGTTTGGCGCGCCGTTCCAGGCTGTACTCCTCGACGGCAACATCGACGCCCTCGTCGGCGGCCACCCGTGTCAGCGCTTTCCGCAGCGGGCCATCGGCTCCGGGCGGCACCGAGACCCGCAATTCCAGGCCGGTGACCGGATAGTCCGACACGCCGCGAATGAGGTCGATGTTGACGCCCAGCGCTGCCACCTCCCGGGCCACCGCACCGAACGCGCGCGCCGTAATTGGCCGGCCCAGAACGAAAATGGTGTGGGTCGACGGCTCCCGGATAATCGGCACGTCGTCGCTGCGCTCGATGCTGACGTCCAGACCCAGCCCCCGGATGGCGGATTCGACGTCGTCGCGCAACACGCCACCGTCGGCGACTTCCGGCGGACAGCACAGGAGCACCCCGAGCGTCAGGCGCCGGCGAATCACCACTTGTTCGACGTTGAGCAGGTCGACCCCGTGCCGCGACAACACCTCGAACAGCGCCGACGTAACGCCTGGCTGATCCACGCCGGTGACGGTGATCAGCACCGACACCTTGAGTGGTGAGTTCACCGGCGACTCAAAGCCGTTCGGCGCCGCTACTGCTCACTGGTGGCGCGATCGGGTTCGGTCCGTGGGCCGAATCCCTTCGGCGACTCAAGTGCCGTGGCATGGCGACCCACGTGCGCCTCGGCACGAAGCCGCTCCACCATGTGCGGGTAGTGCAACTCGAATGCCGGGCGCTCCGAACGGATCCGGGGCAACTCGGTGAAGTTGTGCCGCGGCGGCGGACAACTGGTCGCCCACTCGAGCGAATTGCCGTACCCCCACGGATCGTCGACGGTCACGACCTCGCCGTAGCGCCAGCTCTTGAAGACGTTCCACACGAACGGGAACATCGACGCGCCCAGAATGAAGGCGCCGATCGTCGAGACGATGTTCAGGCCCGTGAAGCCGTCGGTCGGCAGGTAGTCGGCGTACCGGCGCGGCATGCCCTGATCGCCCAGCCAGTGCTGCACCAGGAACGTCGTGTGAAACCCGATGAAGGTCAACCAGAAGTGCAGCTTGCCCAGTCGCTCGTCCAGCAGCCGCCCGGTCATCTTCGGGAACCAGAAATAGATGCCGGCGAACGTGGAGAACACGATGGTGCCGAACAGCACGTAGTGGAAGTGGGCGACCACGAAATAGCTGTCGCTGACGTGGAAGTCCAGCGCCGGGCTGGCCAGCAGCACACCGGTCAGGCCGCCCAGCAGGAAGGTCACCATGAAGCCCACCGAGAACAACATCGGCGTCTCGAACGTCAACTGGCCCTTCCACATCGTGCCGATCCAGTTGAAGAACTTGATCCCGGTCGGCACCGCGATCAAATACGTCATGAACGAAAAGAACGGCAGCAGAACGGCTCCGGTGACGAACATGTGATGCGCCCATACCGCCACCGACAACGCGGCTATCGACAACGTCGCATACACCAGCGTGGTGTAGCCGAAGATCGGCTTGCGGGAAAAGACCGGGAAGATCTCCGAGACGATCCCGAAGAACGGCAACGCGATGATGTAGACCTCGGGGTGGCCGAAGAACCAGAACAGGTGCTGCCACAATATGACGCCGCCGTTGGCCGGGTCGTAGACGTGAGCCCCCAGGTGACGGTCGGCGGCCAGGCCGAACAGCGCGGCGGTCAGCAGCGGGAACGCGATCAGAATCAGGATGGACGTCACCAGGATGTTCCAGGTGAAGATCGGCATCCGGAACATCGTCATCCCGGGTGCGCGCATGCAGATCACGGTGGTGATCATGTTGACGGCACCCAGGATGGTGCCCAGGCCGGCGACCGCCAGGCCCATGATCCACAGGTCGCCGCCGGGGCCGGGCGAGTGGACGGCATCGCTCAAGGGTGTGTAGGCGGTCCAGCCGAAGTCCGCGGCCCCGCCCGGCGTGATGAAACCGGCCATCGCGATCGTGGCGCCGAACACGAACAGCCAGAACGAGAACGCGTTCAGGCGCGGGAAGGCGACGTCGGGCGCACCGATCTGCAGCGGCAGCACCAGGTTGGCGAAGCCGAACACGATGGGGGTCGCATAGAACAGCAGCATGACCGTGCCGTGCATGGTGAACAGCTGGTTGTACTGCTCGTTCGACAGGAACTGCAGACCGGGCGCGGCCAACTCGGTGCGCATGAACAGCGCCAGCAGCCCGCCCAGGAAGAAGAAGATAAAGCAGGCGACGCAGTACATGATCCCGATCATCTTGTGATCGGTGGTGGTGACCAGCTTGTAGACGAGGTTCCCTTTGGGACCGGTCCGGGCCGGGTACGGACGGACGGCCTCGAGTTCTCCCAGCGGGGGGGCTTCGGCTGTCAACAGCTCCTCCAAACATCCGTATCGGACAGGGCCCGAACCCAGTGATGACAAGATCTTAGCCTCCGATCACGCCGACGGACGGCGTGGTCCTACAAACTGTCGTAAACGGGTCCGAGCTGGCCGGATGTTAGCGTCGGACTCGTGCTCGCGAGGCAATCGATCCTGGCCGTCGTGTCGGCGGCCGCCGCGGCGGTCGTCGCATGCGGCGGTTGCGGCTCGGGATCCGCGCCCACAGCGTCGACCCGATCCCTGATCACCCCGACCACCCAAATCGCGGGCGCCGGGGTGCTGGGAAACGATCGCCGGCCGGACGAGGCATGCCCGCGGGATGCCGCGGCGGCCGATCCGGGGCTGCCTACGCGACAGGCCCGCAACGCGGCGGGAGTCGCTCCGGACGCGGTCGCAGTGCCGGCCGAAGCGCAGCGCATCGTAGTGCTCTCCGGTGACCAGCTCGACGCGCTGTGCGCGCTTGGCCTGCAATCGCGGGTGGTGGCCGCGGCCCTGCCCGACGGTTCGTCGAGTCAGCCCTCCTATCTGGGCGCCGCGGTGCACGGCCTGCCCGGCGTCGGAACCCGCACTAGTCCCGACCTGGGCGGCATCGCCGCGGCCCACCCCGACCTGATCCTGGGATCCGTGGCGCTCACACCCAAGTTTTATGGCCAGCTGGCGGCGATCGCGCCGACGGTGTTCACGGGGGCGCCCGGCGCGGCCTGGCAGGACAACCTGCGCGGCGTCGGCGCCGCCACGGCCCGCACCGCCGCGGTCGACGCATTGATCAACGGCTTCACGCAGCGGGCGACCCAGATCGGGGCAATGCACGACGCGGCCCACTTCCAGGCGTCGGTCGTCCAGCTGACCGCCAACGCCATTCGGGTCTACGGCGCCGACAACTTCCCGGCCAGCGTCCTGACCGCCGTCGGCGTCGACCGGCCCGCCGCGCAACGGTTCACCGACAAGGCCTACATCGAAATCGGCGCCACCGACGCCGACCTGGCGAAGAATCCGGACTTTTCAGCCGCCGACGCCGACGTCGTCTACTTTTCGTGCGCCACACCGGCCGCGGCGCAGCGCGCAGCGACGGTCCTGGACAGCGACGCGTGGCGCAAGCTGTCGGCCTATCACGACAACCGGGTCTACGTCGTCAACGACGAGATATGGCAGACGGGCGAGGGCTTGGTCGCGGCCCGCGGCATCGTCGACGACCTGCGCCTGCTGAACGCCCCGATCAACTGACGGCCGGCGGGCGATACGCACGCATCGTCATAAACTGAAGTTCGGGCCCCACCCGGTTAGCTCGAGAACATTACCTTAGCTAAACTTCTCTGGGACTGACTAGACCAAGAGGGATCATTTGATGAGCACTGTTTCCGCGTATGCCGCGACGTCGGCCACCGAACCGCTGACCAAGACCACCATCACCCGTCGCGACCCCGGTCCGCACGACGTGGCGTTCGACATCAAGTTCGCAGGGATCTGCCACTCAGACATCCACACGGTGAAAGCCGAATGGGGCCAACCGAATTACCCGGTGGTTCCCGGCCACGAGATCGCCGGCGTGGTCACCGCGGTCGGATCCGAGGTCACCAAGTACAAGGTGGGCGACCGCGTCGGTGTGGGCTGCATGGTGGACTCCTGCGGTGAATGCAGCAGCTGCCTGGCCGGGCTCGAGCAGTACTGCAAACCGGGCGCGACGTTCACCTACAACTCGATCGGCAAGGACGGCGAGCCGACCCAGGGCGGCTACAGCCAGGCGATCGTCGTCGACGAGAAATTCGTGGTGCGCATACCCGACGCGCTGCCGCTGGATGCTGCCGCGCCGTTGCTGTGCGCGGGGATCACGCTGTACTCGCCGCTGCGGCATTGGAACGCCGGGGCGCAAACTCGGCTTGCGGTGATCGGCCTGGGCGGACTCGGGCACATGGGCGTCAAGCTGGGGGCGGCACTGGGCGCCGAGGTGACGGTGCTGTCGCAGTCGCTCAAGAAGATGGAGGACGGCCTGCGCCTGGGCGCCAGCCACTACTACGCGACCGCGGACCCGGACACGTTCCGCAAGCTGCGCGGGAGCTTCGACCTGATCCTGAACACCGTTTCGGCGAACCTGAATCTCGGCGACTACCTCAACCTGCTCGACGTGGACGGCACGCTCGTCGAGCTCGGGATTCCCGAGCACCCGATGGAGGTTCCGGCGTTCGCGCTGGCGCTGGCGCGGCGCAGCCTGTCCGGTTCGAACATCGGCGGGATCGCGGAGACCCAGGAGATGCTCGACTTCTGCGCCGAACACGGCGTGACACCCGAAATCGAGCTCATCGAGCCCGATTACATCAACGAAGCCTATGAGCGCGTGCTCGCCAGCGACGTGCGCTACCGCTTCGTCATCGATATTTCGAAGCTATGAGGCAACCCCGGAGGTTTCCTCGGATTCGGACGTCAGTGCCGCCATCCGCTCGGCTGACTCCGCGTCTTCGTCGCCGGGAATGACCTCGCTGACGTCGATGCCGGCCAGCGGCCACCCGGCGGCGGCCAACGTGGTGGCCACCCGGATGACGTTTTCCTTGCCGGCGTCGAAGTGCGTCATGTCGGAGATGAATTCGGCGATCTCGTCGCGGTCGATCGGGTGGTCAATCGTTGCCGGGGATCCTTCCTCCGCGGTGATGTGGCGCACCACTTCCTTGATCTGGTCCTCGGTCAGGGGTGTGCTGCGCAGCAGGGCCATCAGCGGCACTCGGTCCGGCCCGGGGACGCCCTCGGGATAGCCGACCTGCAGCCAGCGGATCACTGAACGGCAAAAATTGTCGTGATGCTCGCTGTGAGAGGAGGTTTTCGTCACCTCATCAGTGTCCACGGCAGCAGCGACACCCGCGCGACCGCGGCGTCGTCCGATCCAGACAATTCATGTGCCGTTCATTAACCGCTTAAAAGTCACGGCCCTCGGGCCTCCGCCGGCCCCGCCGGGCGCGCGTTTTTGCAGGCCTTGACGCGGCAGGGTGGCGGTGGCACAACTGGCGGTGTGACTTGCATCGTCGATTCGGACCAGCACCTCTACGAGAGCCGTTCGCTGTGGGTCGACCACATCGACCCGGCCGCACGCGACGACGCGCTGAGCCTGGTCGACGACGAACTCGGCTACACCTGGCTCAGCTGGCACGGCGCTCACCTTGGCCTGGCCGACGTGCACCTTCCCGGCAACACCGCGTCGTGCGGGGAGCACCGCATCCGTCAACGGGCGGGCGAGCCCGCCTCCTACCGGTACGACGAGGCGTTGCCCGCCGCCTACTGGCAGCCCGCCTCCCGCCTTCGCTGGCTCGACGAGGCCGGGCTCGGCGAGGCAGTCCTGTTCCCCAATTTCGGCCTGCTCTGGGAGCGCCGCCTGTCGCCGTCGCTTCCGGCGTCGACCGCGAACATGACGGCATGGAATCGATGGTGCGCGGTCGTGCGGGCCGAAGGCGGTGGGCGACTGCACCCTGTCGCACATTTGACGTTGCGGGACCCGGAGTGGCTCGAGTCGGAGCTGAACACCCTGGCGAACGCGGGCATCGCGTTGGCCATTATCGCCGCCGGGCCGGTCGACGGGCGGGAACTGTCGCACCCCGAGCACGACCGGATCTGGTCCGCATTCGTCGACCACGCCGTAACGCCGGTGTTCCACGTCGCCGATCAGGTGCGGGTCTTCGACGATTGCTGGTATCAGGACGATCCGGCGCAGGATCTGGTGCCCGCCACCGAGGCGGTATTTCTGTGGGTGCCGCCGGCGCTGGCGCTGTCCGACCTGATCCTGCACGGCGTCTTCGACCGTCATCCCCGGCTGCGCTTCGGCGTGGTCGAGCTCAGCTCCGCCTGGGTGCCGCAGTTTCTGATGATGTTGGACGGCGCGTCCGCGTTCACCACCCAGCTCAACGGCAAGCCGGTGGCGAAACTGTCGCGGCGACCAAGCGAGTACTTTCTGGACCATGTGCGGGTGTCCTCCTTCTCCTACGAGAACCCCAAGCAGCTGGCCAAGATGAGCGGCGACGTCTTCATGTTCTGCAGCGACTATCCCCACTCCGAAGGAACCGCGACGCCGCTGGACGACTATCGGCGGATGGGCTGCCAGGAGCCGGAGATGCCCGGTCTCTTCCACGCCAACGTCGACTCGTTGCTCAACCGATAGCCGATCAGCCGGTGATCCTCGCCGTCGACGTGGGCAAGACATCGTGCCGGGCCGCGGCGGGCGGCCTTAGGGCACATGGGAAGGGTGCGCCGGGGCTCGCCGCACCCGGCGGCGTGCGGGCCGCGCAGTCGGCGATCCTGGCCGTGGCTAGCGATTTAGCGCGCCAGCTCGACCCGGTCGACGAGGTGATCGTGGGCGCCGCCGGCGCGCTCGCGGCGCCGGACGCGGCGCGCGCGCTGGGCGAAGCCCTGCTGGCCACGCTGCGGGCGCAACGCATCGCCGTGACCAGCGACGCCGTGATCGCGCACGCGGGCGCGCTGGACGGGCAGCCCGGGGTCGTGCTGATAGCGGGGACCGGTGTCGTGGCGGTCGCGATCGGCGCCGACGGCGCGCTGCGGACCGCCGACGGCTGGGGCCCGTGGCTGGGCGACGAGGGCGGCGGCGCCTGGATCGGCGCTTCCGGCCTGCGCGCGGCGCTGCGCGCCCACGACGGGCGCGGCCCTTCCACTACGCTGATCGACGCCGCCCGCGCCCGCTTCGGCCCGCCGCAGACCTGGCCCACGCAGCTCACGTACGCCGCCGCCCTCGCGTCGTTCGCGCCCGACGTGCTCGCCGCGCAGGGCGACGCCGCGGCACAGGCGATCGTCGCCGCCGCCGTCGAGGCGCTCGCCGCGACCGCCCGCGCGGCCGGGGACGGCCCGGTGGCGATGGTCGGCGGCCTGGCGGGCGTCTTGGCAGGGGTCGACGCGCTGCGCGAGCGGCTCCACCTGGTCCCGGCCGCCGGTGACGCGCTCGACGGGGCGCTGCGGCTGGGGGCGATCCACGAACCGCACGTCATCCGCGTGCAGGCGGACCCTGAGTGCCGTGACCGCCTTGCACCGCAAGGGCTCGACGCGCTCGCCACCGAGGACTCCCGGCCAGGCCTGGACGACCTCGACGTGCGGCCGATCGGCGAGGTCGTCGCGCTGCTCGTCGGCGCCGAGGGCGAGGCGCACCGCGCGGTGGCGGCCGCGGTCCCGCGGATCGCGGCGGCGGCCGAGGCGATCGCCGCGCGGCTCGAGCGCGGCGGCCGCCTGATCTACGCCGGCGCCGGGACGCCCGGGCGACTCGGCGTGCTCGACGCGGCCGAGTGCGGGCCGACGTTCGGCACCGACCTCGTGCGCGGCGTCATCGCGGGCGGGCCGGCGGCGCTGACCCAAGCGATCGACGGCGCGGAGGACGCGTTCGACGGCGCAGAGCTCGCCGACCTGACGGCCGCCGACGCCCTCGTCGGGATCACGGCGTCGGGCAGCACGCCGTACGTGCTCGGGGCGCTCGCGCACGCGCGCGCGGCGGGAGCGCTTGCCGTCGCGATCGTCAACAATCCCGGCATTCAGGCGTCTGCCGACGTGGTGATCGAGCTGCTGACCGGGCCCGAGGTGCTCGCCGGCTCCACGCGGCTGACCGCGGCGACGGCCCAGAAGGTGGTGCTCAACGCGCTGTCGACGAGCGTGATGATCGCCCTGGGCAAGGCCTACGGGCCGCGGATGGTCGACGTGCGCGCGACCAACGCGAAGCTGCGCCGCCGCGCGGTGCGGATCGTCCGAGACGCGGCCGGCGTCGACGAGGACGCCGCGACCGCCGCGCTCGCGGCCGCGGGTGGTCACGCCAAGACGGCGATCGTCGCGCTGCTGGCGGGCGTCGATGTGGCCGAGGCCGTCGCCCGGCTCGACCGGGCGCGGGGGCGCGTGCGGGGCGCGCTGCGGTAGGAGGTCGACTCTTAGAAGTCCCAGTCCTCGTCCTCGGTGACGACGGCCTTGCCGATCACATACGACGACCCCGAGCCGGAGAAGAAGTCGTGGTTCTACTCCCCTACCTGGTCAGGGGGTCGAAAACCGTTCTACCTGCGAAAACACATAACGGTAACTAACACCGCGTTACGCAGATCGACGGAGAAATGTGCTCACGGCGTGCTCACGGACTACTCGCGCTGAGCCGACCCGGTCCACCACTACGGCGGTAACCAGCCACCGCGGTTCCGCCAAAGGTGAGGGCGATCTGTTCCTCCGTCCAGCCGCGGCCGCGTAGGTAGGCGCGCCGAGCCCGTTGGGCGGGCGACATCTCAGCCATTCACCCATTCCCCCACGCCCTCAGCAGTCAGCCTGAGCAGGTAGCGCCCGTCTGCGGCGTGGTCACCCCGGGTCGTCCGCGGAAGGGCGACGACGAGAGGTCGGAGCGACGCGCCCAGGTGAGGGCGATGCGCGCCGCTGGCATGAAGCGTGACGACATCGCGGCCGAACTCGGGTGCTCGACCGGCACCGTCGACAGGGAGATCCGGGCGATTCGGGGCGAAGAGTGCATCGACCGGTATGTCGACCAGGACACCACCACCGCCGCCACCCCGATCGTGGCGACTGAGACCGCAGCGGCACTGTCACGTTGGTGAGTGTGGGTGAACTGGGAGGATCGGTGGGGTGAGCACCGCAACGCCGTCGTATAAGGGCCACCGCTACCCGGTCGAGATCATCAACCACTGCGTGTGGCTGTACTTCAGGTTCGCACTCAGCTTTCGTGAGGTCGAGGAGCTGATGTTGGCACGCGGTGTCGCGGTGAGCTACGAGACGATCCGGCGGTGGTGCGCCAAGTTCGGGCAGGCCTACGCCAACCAGCTGCGCCGACGGCGCCCACGCCCCGGCGACAAGTGGCACCTCGAGTGCGACGTGAAGTCGCACGCGTTGAGTGGTTATGTCGATCGAAGGATCAGCCGATGCTGAAGATATAGCCCGGGTCAGTGTCGGAGACCTGTCCCCGCCATGACGTGCGTGACCGCCACCGCCCACACCCTGGTCATCGAAGGACCGTCCTACCGCCAACGCACCCGCGCCGGCCAGCTTGACCCAGACCACCCCAACGAGCATCCTCAATAACGCGCCACGGTGGTCCCATCCCCCTGGCAATCAGGTGGTCCCATCCCCCTGGCAAGCGACAGCCAGCGGCGTTTGGGTGCGAAGCTCATGGAAAAGCCCAAGAGAGCCCGCTCCGTCCGGGGTCCACAGGCCAGGGGAAGGCTGGGCATGGGGTGAATGCCAGTGAACCCTCGCTGATGCCTCGTTAGCCATGCATCCCGGGACGGGTTGAGCGCCGGGATGATAGGGGCCGGGCCGTTGGAAGGCGGCAGATGGCGGCCAAGGGTCGAGCGCGGCCGTGTGGACACCATCGTCCCCGGGGTAAAGAGGGCACCCGACCCCAGTCGTGTCTCATGCGTGTGGAACATGGAAACCCCGTCGGGGTCCGCCACGCCGGTTGGGGTGGCGGTAAGCCGGAGGTAACGAAGGCCCAAGTCCCCGGCGGGTACAGGATGCCCAAGAAGCCAATGCCGGTGGCCGAAAGGCGACAGGAACGCGAACGAGGTCGATCAGCCCTTCGCTGGTCGGTTCGTATAACTGGCCGGATACCGGGCCGTGTGCCCGGGCGCGAAAGCGCGCCCACTTGGGCAGGTGAGCCTTTGACGAATGGTTTGCCAAAGCAGCTGGAACCGAAGGACAAGTTAGGCGCCGATATGGTGAACGGACCGGAGGGTCTTCCGCCGGAGACCGGCCTAGACACGGTCGATTGGGACTGGGTCGACTGGTCGGACTGCGAGCGGGAGGTACGGCTACTGCGGCAGCGAATCTTTAAGGCGACGCGGGAAGGCGACCCGCCTGGTGCCTGCTTCCTGCCGACGCGGGCTCCGCGCCCGACCCGGCCGGCAACCAGCGTAGGCCAACCCGCATGCCCTCGTGGCTTGCTTGAGCCGTATGCCGCGACGAGTGGCACGTACGGTTCTGAGGGGGGATCGGCGGGGCAACCCGCCGGTCCTACCCGGCCGAGGTGTTCGTCCGGATCAACGGCAGGCTGTGCTACCTGTGGCGCGCGGTCGACCAGCACGGCAACGTGCTTGACATCCTCGTCCAGTCACGCCGAAACGCGGCCGCGGCCAAGCGATTCTTCCGCAAGCTGCTCAAGGGCCTGCGGTACGTGCCGCGCGTGCTGGTCACCGACAAGCTGGGCAGCTACCAGGTCGCCCACCGCGAGCTCATGTCGTCGGTGGAGCACCGGCGGTCGCGGTATCTGAACAACCGCGCCGAGAACTCTCATCAGCCCACCCGACAACGCGAACGGGCGATGAAACGCTTCAAATCGTCGCGGCATGCCCAACGATTCCTGTCCGCCTTCAGCGGCATCTCCGCACACTTTCGGCCGCGACGGCATCTGCTCAGCGCGACCCAATGGCGAACCGAGATGGCCGACCGCTTCGCGGTCTGGCGTCAGGTCACCGCGCCCGACACTGCCGCCTGACATGTGAACGACTAGTCCGAAGTTGCGGTAGCTGAGCGGGCTGATTGCTTTGTTGATCTGGGGAAAGAGTTTGGGCAGGCCGGAATATGTAGTCAGAATGGTTGGGCGTGTCGGCTAGGAATACCCCGGTGTAGCCGGTAAGCTGCTTGTTATGTCGCGGGGCGGTGGCAAGGTTCACGTAGTCAGAGTTCGGAAAACGCACGTGGACAAGCAGGGTCAACGCCGTGAGTACTCCTCGGCGTATCTGCGCCGCACCTACCGCGAGGGCAAGCGGGTGCGCAACGAGACGGTGGCCAATCTGTCTGCGCTGCCCGAGCACGTCGTGGACTGGATCGACGCGGGGCTCAAGGGCGAGCAGCTGGTGCCGGCCGGTAGCGGGTTCAGCATCGCTCGATCATTGCCGCATGGGCACGTGGCGGCGGTCGCGGCGATGGCGCACCAGCTGGGCTTCCCTGGCCTGCTGGGGCCGCCGTGCCGGGCACGGGATCTGGCGCTGGCGCTGATCATCTCGCGGGTGGTGCGCCCGGCGTCCAAGCTGGCCACCGCCGCCTGGTGGCCCGATGTCAGCCTCGGACCCGATCTCGATGTCACCGGCGCCACCACCGACGAGATCTACGCCGCGATGGACTGGTTGCTGGAGCGCCAAGACGCCATCGAAAGCACGCTAGCCGCCAAACATCTTGGGCCAGACGTGAATCCGGGGCGGATGGCGCTGTTCGACCTGACCTCTTCCTGGGTGACCGGGCGGTGCTGTGAGCTGGCCGCGCGCGGCTACTCGCGCGACGGCAAGAAAGGCTGCGAGCAGATCGAGTACGGCATCCTCACCGACCCGGCGGGCCGGCCGGTCGCGGTGCGGGTGTTCGACGGCAACACCGCCGACCCGACCGCGTTCACCGAGATCATCCCGGTGATCCGCGACACCTTCGCCCTCGACAACCTGGTATTGGTGGGCGATCGCGGCATGATCACCACCGCCCGCATCGCCGCCTTACGCGAACTCAACGACGATCCCGACACCGCAACGGATTTCGGTTGGATCACCGCGCTGCGCGCCCCGCAGGTCGCCACCTTGGCCGCCGACGACGGGCCGCTGCAGATGTCGCTGTTCGACACCCAGGATCTCGCCGAGATCACCCACCCCGACTACCCCGGCGAGCGGCTGATCGCCTGCCGCAACCCCCACTTGGCGGCCGAACGCACCCGCAAACGCGACGAGCTGCTCGCCGCGACCGAGAAACTGCTGGCCCCGATCATCGCCCGGGTGGCCGCGGGCCGACTGTCCGGCGCCGACGCCATCGGTGTGGCGGTCGGCAAGGTCATCAACAAGTACAAGGTGGGCAAGCACTTCCACTACCAGATCACCGACACCAGCCTGGCCGTCGAACGCCGCCACGACCAGATCGCCGCCGAAGCTGCTCTGGACGGCATCTACGTGCTGCGCACCAACGTCGACACCACCGAGCTGGATGCGGCCGAGGTGGTCATCGGCTACAAAAATCTGGCCAAGATCGAACGCGACTTCCGCATCATCAAGGTCGACGACCTGGACCTGCGCCCCATCCACCACCGCCTCGATGACCGGGTCCGCGCTCACGTGCTGATCTGCATGCTGGCCTGCTACCTGGTCTGGCACCTGCGCAAGGCCTGGGCACCAATGACATTCACCGACGAACACCCACCCCAGCGGGACAACCCAGTCGCCCCCGCGCAGCGCTCCGCAGGCGCCCACGCCAAGGCCTCAACCCAACACGACGCGCAGGGCAACTCGCTGCGCAGCTTCCGCGGCCTGCTCGCTCACCTGGCCACCCTCACCCGCAACCAGGTCCGCTTCACCGCCACCAGCACCGAGATCCCCATGCTCACCAACCCCACCGACGACCAGCGCCGCGCCTTCATGCTCATCGGCACACCCATCCCCCTCACCGCCGCGTAGTCAGACACCCAACGCCAAGAAACAACAAATCCCCAGCTCAGCGCGGAATTCGCACTACCTCACCACCGCAACTTCGGACTAAAAACTGTTCCATCGCCACAGCCCCAAAACCAACTGCACCACAACATTTTTCAAACAACGTGACAGTGCCCCACAGCCCATCACACCTGAGAAGTCACCGCGTTCACTGGCGTGCCGACGGCAAACCCTAGGGCCGAGAACCCCGGACGATGTGACGTGCATCATAGTCATCACTAATAGTGATAGGCGTCACACCACCTAAGGAGCGCATAAGATTCAACACCGGTTTTATCCTTCTGTTCATGGGTCAGGATTCCCTGTCGATTAGTGCAGCTCAGTCGACCGTGGCTGACATAAATGACTACGTTCTTGAGGATGGCACGATCGTCTTACCTGACGGCGTGACGCTAACCTCGTTCTTCGATCAGAACCGCGCGGCATTCGGTGATCGCCCGTCGTACCGGTTCATCGACTACGCGAAAGACCAGGACGGGTGCGTCGTTGTACTCACCTGGAATGAGCTGTGGTCGCAAGTCCGTGCGATCGGCGCCCGCCTTCAGCAGGTCACCAAGCCGGGAGATCGGGTGGCGATCTTGACGCCACAGGGTGTCGACTACGTGGCCGCATTCTTTGGCACCGTCCATGCAGGCCGTATCGCGGTCCCGTTGTTTGCGCCAACGCTGGCCGGGCACACCGAACGATTGACGGCAGTACTGGCCGATGCCCACCCCGCGGCGGTTTTGACCACTACCGCGGCAGCCGAGTCGGTGCGGGCTTCGTTGCGGACACATCCGGAAACCGGGCGGCCGCGACTGATCGCGGTGGACGCAATCCCGGAGACACTCGCTTCGATGTTTACCGAGCCGACGATCGGCACCGACGACATCGCCTATCTGCAGTACACCTCGGGTTCCACGCGCACCCCGGCCGGGGTGGAAATCACCCATCGCGCCGTCTGGACCAACGTGTTGCAGATGATCCTGGCCGGTGGGCTGGACCGCGGAACCCGCAGCGTGAGCTGGCTGCCGCTGTATCACGACATGGGATTGATCATGATCATGTTCCCGGCGTTGTGCGGTGGCGAATACCTCACGCTGCTGGATCCCATGGCATTCATTCGTCGCCCTTTCCGATGGATCAAAGAGCTGAGTGCGGAAGCGACCAGCGGCCCCACGTTTGCGGCCGCGCCCAACTTCGCCTTCGAGTTGACCGCCGAGCGGGGGTTGCCACCGGAGGACGACACCCTTGACTTAAGGAACGTTGTCGGCCTGCTCAACGGCTCCGAGCCGGTGACGATGTCGGCCATCGAGAAATTCACCAATGCGTTCGCTCCCTATGGTCTGCCTGCGACGGCGGTTAAGCCGTCCTACGGTATGGCGGAGGCCACGCTAGGGGTGGCCAGCATCGCCCCGGATGCAGCGGCGAGCGCAGTATTCCTCGACCGTGTTCAGCTCGCCGCCGGGCACGCGGTGATCGTCGCGCCGAAAACCCCAGGAGCGGTAGCCCATGTCTCCGTCGGCCAGCCGTTCCAGGATCTGTGGGCGGTGATCACCAGCTCGGAAGGCGCCGAGGTGCCTGACGGTACCGTCGGGGAAATCTGGCTGCATGGCAACAACATCGGCCGCGGATACTTCGGACGCGAGGAAGAAACGCAACGCACTTTTGGCAACAAGCTGAAGTCGCGGCTCGAGAACGGCAGCCACGCCGAGGGCGCTCCGGACAACTGCTGCTGGCTTGCCACCGGCGATCTCGGCGTCTACCTCGACAGCGAGCTGTATTTGACGGGGCGGATCAAAGACCTCGTCATCATCGACGGGCGTAATCACTACCCGCACGACATCGAGACCACCGTCAGTGAGGCGTCGCCCGCCATCCGGACCGGCTATGTGGCCGCGTTTTCGGTTCCGGCCGGCGCCCTCGACACACCGGGCGGTGACTCCGCCGAACAGCTTGTTGTCGTCGCCGAACGCGCCGCGGGCGTCGGGCGCGCGGACCCGGGCCCCCTCGCCGCGGCGGTGCGCGCCGCAGTCTCGCGCGAGCATCAGGTCCGGGTCGCCGACGTCCGACTTGTCGCTGCCGGCACTATTCCCCGCACCACCAGCGGCAAACTCGCCCGCAACGCGTGCCGGGCCGAGTACCTTGCCGGGCGGTTCGACCGGTAACCGGGCTCAACCGATCAGTTCTCGATCAGTTCTAGGGTCCCCAGATCGCGGATCGCCTGGCAGCCCCGTCCAAGGGCACTGTCACGTTGGTGAGTGTGGGCGACCTGGGAGGATTCGTGGGGTGAGCACCGCAACGCCGTCGTATAAGGGCCACCGCTACCCGGTCGAGATCATCAACCACTGCGTGTGGCTGTACTTCAGGTTCGCACTCAGCTTTCGTGAGGTCGAGGAGCTGATGTTGGCACGCGGTGTCGCGGTGAGCTACGAGACGATCCGGCGGTGGTGCGCCAAGTTCGGGCAGGCCTACGCCAACCAGCTGCGCCGACGGCGCCCACGCCCCGGCGACAAGTGGCACCTCGACGAGGTGTTCGTCCGGATCAACGGCAGGCTGTGCTACCTGTGGCGCGCGGTCGACCAGCACGGCAACGTGCTTGACATCCTCGTCCAGTCACGCCGAAACGCGGTGGCGGCCAAGCGATTCTTCCGCAAGCTGCTCAAGGGCCTGCGGTACGTGCCGCGCGTGCTGGTCACCGACAAGCTGGGCAGCTACCAGGTCGCCCACCGTGAGCTCATGTCGTCGGTGGAGCACCGGCGGTCGCGGCATCTGAACAACCGCGCCGAGAACTCTCATCAGCCCACCCGACAACGCGAACGGGCGATGAAACGCTTCAAATCGTTGCGGCATGCCCAACGATTCCTGTCCGCCTTCAGCGGCATCTCCGCACACTTTCGGCCGCGACGGCATCTGCTCAGCGCGACCCAATGGCGAACCGAGATGGCCGACCGCTTCGCGGTCTGGCGTCAGGTCACCGCGCTCGACACTGCCGCCTGACATGTGAACGACTAAAAACTGTTCCATCGCCACAGCCCCAAAACCAACTGCACCACAACATTTTGAAACAACGTGACAGTGCCTTCTGGCGGCCGAGTTGTCCTTTCTCGGCGGCGTCGTCGCGTTGTGCCTGCAGGGTCGGGCGGAATTCGATGGTGGTCTGGAAGAAAGTGCAGGATTCGCAGATGGATTCGAAGTGGCAGTCCAGGCCGACGGGTCGGGCGCAGTAGCCGTTGCCGAGCATCCGGCGGTGCATCTCGACACGGAGCTTGCGCATTTCGGCGCCTTCGGCGTCGGCGGGCAGTGCGCGTGGTTGGTTGTAGAGGGCTTCGACCTTTTCGCTGACGGAGAAGTATTCGTCGGCGACGGTGCGGTCGGCGATTCGGGCGTACACGAGGGTCATCCGCATCGATCGGTGCCCCAACAACGCGGCCAGGGCTTCGAGGGTCATGCCGCGGTTGATCGCCTGGGTCGCCAAGGTATGCCTGAGGCGGTGGGGCGAAACACGGCCGATGCCAGCCGCTTTCGCGGCTTTGGCTACTGCCCGGTCGACGCGGCCTTCGCCGATGCGTTGGCCGTACTCGACGAACAGGTAGCGGCTGCGCAGGCTGGTGGGTCGAGTGGCGATCCAGGTGTCGAGGAGATCCTTGAGTTGGGGATGCAAGGGGATGTAGCGGTCGGTGCGCAGTTTGCCGAGCGGCACGTGCAACCAGTACGCGGCGCCGATCTGCACGACGGAATCGACTGTGAGGTCGAGGAATTCGCCCTTGCGCAGGCCGGTGCGGGCCAGGAACTCCACGCACAGTCGCACGAACGGGTCGTCGTCGGCGCGCGCGGCCTGCAGGAGCTTGGTGAACGCGGCGTCGTCGAGGAACCTGGGCAGCGGGTCGTCGCGCAGCGGCAGGTCGCCGGGGAACATGAGCACGCGGGCGGGGATGTCGTCGCCGTCCCATTCGGTGAGCCGCTCGAAGCAGGTGCGCAGGGTGCCAAGGTGTTCGGCGAGACTGATCTTGGACAACCGGCCGCCGCGGGCCGAGGGCCGGGTGGACAGGTGCAGCTTGTAGGCCTCGATGTGTGCCCGACGCAGATCGGCGACGCAGAGCACCTCGGGGGCGTTGACGGCGAGCCAGCCGGCGAACTCCCGCAGCACGCCCTCGACGCGCACCATTGTCGAGGCCCGCAGCGACAGCCGTGTCTGGGCGATGTACCCGGTGAGGGTGGTGGCCAGCCGTGGCGGGACCGCCGCCCACTGGGCGGCCCGCTCGGCCGAGCGGTCTGGGGCTGTTTTGCGGGGAGCGGTGTCAAGGACGCCGAGGTGGAACAAAGTGGTCTGCGCACCGAACAGCGCCGCGCTGAGCGCCTTGGCGCCGTGGCTGTCGGGTCGGTGGCGAGTTATCGCGGCGGTCAACGCTTTTCGCTGTGCGTCGATCACCGGCTGGGTCAGCCGCTGGGGAGTCAGCCCGGCCAGCGCTGCCACCTTGGCCAGGGCGGACCACTGCAGGCGGGTCACGAGGGAATCAAACCCGAGCTCGGCGGAGGTCGCGGTGAACCGTTCGTGGAACCTGCGGTGATGATGGGCGGCGACTTCGCCGAGGTAGGGCCGGCACGCCACGAGATAGTCGGGGCTGGGCCGCAGCCGTCCCGTCACGATCAGCCAACCGACCACCCGTCGGTCCTTCAGCGGCAATGCGCACTGCGATGCCAGCGGCAACGCCGACCAGCCGGCCACCCCAACGCGGGTGAGAAACGTGCGCGCCACCGAGGTCACCGGGTGTCCGGCGAACATCCCGGCCGCGACGAGGTCGGCCCGATACGCCTCGACGAGCTCCTCGATGTCGTGGCGATGTGCTGGTGACCGGTTCATTCCTCGGCCGCCTCGCCGGACGCGACGACCTGCGCCTCGATCGCTTCGGCGGCTCGCAGGTACTCCCGTTCCAACCAGTCGTTGGCCAGGTGCAGATAGATGCGGGTGGAGTCGATCGAGGCGTGGCCGGCCTGGGCTTGGATGGCCTCCAGTGCCATCCCGGCCTCCCGCAGCCGGGTGAAACAGGTATGCCGCAGCTGATGGCACGTCGCCTGAGTCAGCCCGGCGCGACCGCGCGCACCGTCGAGAATCTCATCCAGGCCCGCCGCAGACAACGGCTCACCACGCCGCGGCCCCTTCAACACCACGAACACCCGATCACTCGACCCTCGCGGCCACTCCTGATCCAGATAGTCCCCGAGCGAGGCGAAAAACCGCGCCGATACCGGCACCATCCGCTGCCGACCGCCCTTGCCCTCGGCCACGAACACCCGCCGCTCGCCGACGTTGACGTCGTCGAGGCGCAGACCGAGCACCTCGCAGCGTCGCAGGCCACCCAGCAGCATCGCCTCGACCATGGCCCGGTCGCGATGAGTGCGCAGCACCGCCCGCAGCGCGTCGACCTCGCTTGGCGCCAGCACCCGCGGCAGCGTACGAGGGGTGCGGATCAACGGCACCCCGCCCTTGCCGCGCCGAGCACCGGGGCGGCGGGCGGCCAGGCTGGTCGGAACCGGGTTGCGGCTCACGCCGGTGTCACCCCGGGCCGCGAGATAGGCGTACAGGCCACGCACACTGGACAACCGGCGGGCGATCGTGCGCGCCGCCAGGCCCGGCTCGCCGTCCTCCAATCGCACCACCCGCTCGCCCAAGCGGGAAGTACGTTGAGATGCCAAGAACGCGAAGACATCTGCAGCGTTGACCTGCGCTGGCTGCTTAGCAACCACACCAAAGAAGATCTTCAAATCCGACGCCACCGCCAGCCAGGTATTGGTCCTGGCACGCGCCGCAACGAAGGCCAGATAGTCATCCAGCAGCGGATGCCCCAGGGTGATCGCGACGAGCTCCACCCCACGATGGTGACGGATCAAGCACGGCATGAACTGGTCCATCGGGGTCTCCTCGCTCGTCGGTCAACCGACCCACGCCCGGGTGGTCGACCCGCCTCAGATCACCCGTATATCAAACACGCCTCGGCGGCGATGACATTGGACATCTATGCCGACCTCTTCGACGACGATCTAGATACGGTTGCGACCGCGCTCGACGTCGCTCGCGAAAAATGTGCTCAAAATGTGCTCACGGGTAGGCACCCGGTGGTCCAGCCGACCGAACCGATAGGCCACTTACCTCGGCAAGCCTGACCGACCTTGACCGGCAATTAGGCCTTTGATCTGCAGTTTCAGAAGTCCCAGTCCTCGTCCTCGGTGACGACGGCCTTGCCGATCACGTACGACGACCCCGAGCCGGAGAAGAAGTCATGGTTCTCGTCGGCGTTGGGCGACAGGGCCGACAGGATGGCTGGGTTCACGTCGGTCTCGTCGCGCGGGAATAGCGCCTCGTAGCCGAGGTTCATCAGCGCCTTATTGGCGTTGTAGCGCAGGAACTTTTTGACGTCCTCGGTCAGTCCGACCTCGTCGTAGAGATCCTGGGTGTATTCGACTTCGTTGTCGTAGAGCTCGAAGAGCAGTTCGTAGGTGTAGTCCTTCAATTCGGCTCGCTTGGCGTCGTCGACGAGCGCCAGGCCGCGCTGGTATTTGTAGCCAATGTAGTAACCGTGCACGGCCTCGTCGCGGATGATCAGCCGGATCATGTCCGCGGTGTTGGTCAGCTTGGCCCGGCTCGACCAGTACATCGGCAGGTAGAACCCCGAGTAGAAGAGGAAGCTTTCCAGCAGCGTGGAGGCGACCTTGCGCTTGAGCGGTTCGTCGCCCTTGTAGTACTGCATGACGATCTCGGCCTTGCGCTGCAGGTTGACGTTCTCCTCCGACCAGCGGAAGGCGTCGTCGATCTCGGCGGTCGAGCACAGCGTCGAGAAGATGTTGCTGTAGCTGCGGGCGTGCACCGACTCCATGAACGCGATGTTAGTGTAGACGGCTTCCTCGTGCGGCGTCAGCGCATCCGGGATCAGGCTGACCGCGCCGACCGTGCCCTGAATAGTGTCCAGCAACGTCAGCCCCGTGAACACCCGCATGGTCATCTGCTTTTCGTGGGGCGTGAGGGTGCCCCACGACGGGATGTCGTTGGACACCGGCACCTTCTCGGGCAGCCAGAAGTTGCCCGTCAGCCGGTCCCAGACCTCGGCGTCCTTCTCGTCCTGCAGCCGGTTCCAGTTGATCGCCGAGACGCGGTCAATCAGCTTCATTTTGTGGCCTCCCAGAACCCGCATCACCAGCGGTTTGCCTGCCGTTTTAGACCTCAAACACTACCCCTGGGGTACGACAAGGCGGCGCAACACAAGAGGTTGTGTCTGCGTGTCGCGCCGTATAAAAACCGAAGCCATGATGTACCATATGGTACATGATTACCGAAGCCAGCGTCGAAATAGACGCGCCTCCGCAACTGGTGTGGGAGGTCTTCAGCGATGTCGAGCGATGGCCCGAGTGGACCGCCTCGGTGACGTCCCTGACCGGGCTGGACGGTCCCGCCCTCACCGTCGGCAGACGGTTCGCGATCAAGCAGCCCGGTATGCAGAAGCTGGTCTGGAAGGTCACCGAGATCAAGCCGGGGTCGTCCTGGTCGTGGGAGCAACGCTCTCCCGGCGTGCGCGTGTCAGCGCGCCACGATGTCATTGCCCAACCAGGCGCCCGCACCCTGGTGCGTCAGAAACTCGACCAGGGGGGTGCGCTCGGCGCGCTCGTCGGGCTGCTGATGGTCAAGAAGACCAAGCGGTTCCTCGAACTGGAGGCCCAAGGCCTCAAGGTCCGGACTGAGCAACTCAGCCGAGCCGATGGCGCGCACTCCTGACCTTCAGCGGCGCCGGCAACTGCTCGATGCACTGATCGACGAATTCGCCACCGGCGGCATCGGCGACCGCTCGCTGCGCGATGTGGCCGAGGCCGTCGGCACCAGCCATCGAATGCTGCTGCACCACTTCGGTTCACGAGAGGACCTACTCGTGGCGGTGGTGGAAGAGGTCGAGCGCCGCCAGATGGGACTCTTGCCCGAGTTGCCCAGAACTCCGGCCGAGAGCTTCACGGCCATGTGGGCCGACCTCCGTCGGCCCGAACTGCGCCAACTGGAACGCCTCTTCTTCGAGTGCTACGCCCGCGCTGCCCAGAACGAAAAGCCTTTCGCCCGAATGGTTCCCAATGCGGTCGACAGCTGGCTCGCCGAGGTCACCGAAATTGCTGCCGCCGCCGGCGACCCGGTCGACCAGGCCATGGCCAGGCTGGGGCTGGCGGTCGTGCGCGGCCTCTTGCTGGATCTGGTGGCCACCGAAGACGGCGCCGGCGTCGACGCGGCGGCGAAGGCCTTCGCAAGCCTGCTAGGCGGTGACGGCCTTAAGGCGGCCACGTGAGCGTTCGCCAACCCCGAAGAACTGATACTCCTCGGGCTTGACCGATCGGGTCGCCCGCCAATACTCCCAGGTGTAACCGCCCCAGAGCACCGTGTTCTTGCCATGCTCGTCCAGGTACCAACTGGCGCATCCGCCGGTGTTCCACACCGAGCCGGCCAGCCTGGCCTGCAGCTCATCGTTGAACCGGTCCTGCGCGGCGCGGGTGGGAGCCAGCGCCTGCGCACCCATCTTGTCGCACTTGGCGATCGCGTCGGCGACGTAGTGGATCTGGGATTCGATCATGAACACCACGGAGTTGTGTCCCAGCCCGGTGTTGGGTCCGAGCAGGAAGAACAGGTTGGGCACGTCGGCCACGGTGATCCCGCGATGGGCACCGATGCCCTCGCGGTTCCAGCGGTCGACCAGGTCCTCGCCGTGCTGCCCCTTGATCTGCACGTAGGTGTAAGAGTCGGTGACGTGGAAACCCGTCGCGTACACGATCACGTCGACCTCCCGCTCCCTGCCGTCGGCCGTGACGATGCCGGCGGGAGTGATCCGGGTGATGCGGTCGGTGATCAGTTCGGTCTTGGGGTCCGCGACGGCACCGTAGTAGGTGGAGGAGTTCAGGATTCGCTTGCAACCGATGCGGTAGTGCGGGGTGAGCTTGCGCCGCAGCTCCCGGTCCTTCACCGAGCGGCGAATGTTGTACTTGGCGTAGGCCTCGATGAACTTCAGCGCATTCGGCCGCTTGGTCATGCCGAACGCCAGCGCCTCCTGCGCCCAGTAGATGCCGAGGCGCACCAACGCCCGTAACCCGGGGACGTTCTGCATGGCCCGAAGCAGCGCCGGCGGGAACTCGGGGTTGGAGCGCGGCACCACCCACGGCGGGGTGCGCTGATAGAGCTGCAGCTCGGAAACCTGCCCGACGATTTCGGGCACGATCTGGATGGCGCTGGCGCCCGTCCCGATGATCGCCACCCGCTTGCCAGTCAGGTCGACGCTGTGGTCCCACTCTGCGGAATGGAAAGCAGGACCGCGAAATTCGTCGCGACCCTCGATGTCAGGCAGGGACGGGATGTGCAACGCGCCGGCCCCCGATATCAGGAACTGGGCGACGTATTCGCGCCCGTCCGTGGTGAACACATGCCACCGGTACTCGTCATCGTCCCAGTAGCCGCGGTCGACAAGGGAATTGAACACGATGTAGCGGCGCAGACCATATTTCTCGGTGACGCCCTTCAGGTAGTCCCAGATCTCGGGCTGGTAGGAGAACGGATTCTTCCAATCGGGCTTGGGTTCGAAGGAGAATGAGTACAGGTGCGACGGGATGTCGCACGCGCAGCCGGGATAGCTGTTGTCGCGCCATGTGCCGCCGACGTCGTCGGCCTTCTCCAGGATGACGAAGTCCACGCCCTGCTGCTGCAGCCGGATGGCCATGCCCAGCCCCGAAAAGCCGGTCCCGATGATGAGGGCACGGGTGTGGACGGGCCCCTGCGCCCGGCTCGTCGGCTCCGCTTGTGTCATGGCATCGGTCATGGTGCTCTTTCTCTTCGAGATCAGCCCGGGCGTTCGCTCCGCCCAGCCGCTACAAATACGGTAAATACCCAGTACCCAGGGTATCGGTCGGAACGAGTGTTGACGATCGCCCGAACGATGTCAACGTGCCAAAGGTCCTCAGCTGGCCGCCGGGTTGCTCGGGACCACGCTGTGTATCGGCTGGTCAGGATCCATCGTGATGCCGAGCGCCTCGGCGGTGCCGACGATGACGCCCATCATGATCGTCGTCAGGTGGGCGACGAATCGCTCGCGCGGCATGCGCCGCGGGCTGTCGGCGTCGGGCCCCAACCACCACTCGGTGGCCGACGCGGCCGATCCGAAGGCCGCGTGGCCGGCCAATTCGATCGCCGCGTGGTCCAGCTCCATCTCGCGCAGCTCGTTGTCGAACATGTCGGCCACGGCCAGGGTGATTCCGCGGCCCTCCTCCAGGATTTGCGGGCTCGCCGCGGAGCGGCCCTGAATGAACACCCGCAGCACGTTGGGGTGCATGTCGACGAGGTTGACGTACTCCTCGACGGCCCGCCGGATCACGTCGCGGGCGGAGTCGGTCTTGAGGTCGATGGAAGGAAAGATCGCGGCCCACAGCATGTCGCGCAGGCGCTCCCCGATCGCCTGGAACAGATCCGACTTGTCCTGAAAATGCCGGTAGATCTTCGGCTTCGCGGTGCCGGCCTCCTCGGCGATTTCGCGAACGCTCAACTCGGGTCCCAGGCGGTCGATGGCGCGGAACGCCGCCTCGACGATCTCGCCGCGCACCTTCTTGCGGTGTTCGCGCCAGCGTTCGCTGCGCGCGTCGACCTTGACCCCGGGCTTCACGCCGGGATGGGGTCGAGAGGGTCGAGGAATTCTCACCACATCAAGCACCATACCGCGCACGACCCGCTGACCTGGGCAGACTAGGGCCTCGCCCGCCCGCGAGTGTGCATCTGGCGACGCGACACGCCGCCAAGCCGTCGCCAGATGCACGCCCGGTAGGAGGATTCACAGCATGCAGGAGACGCAGCCCTCGACCTCTGTTCCTTCCAGCGCCATCTGCCGCAGCCGGATGTAGTACAGCGTCTTGATTCCCTTGCGCCAGGCGTAGATCTGCGCCTTGTTCACGTCGCGGGTGGTGGCCGTGTCCTTGAAGAACAGGGTCAGCGAAAGCCCCTGGTCCACATGCTGGGTGGCCGCGGCATACGTGTCGATGATCTTCTCGTAACCGATCTCGTAGGCGTCCTGGTAGTACTCCAGGTTGTCGTTGGTCATGTACGGCGCCGGGTAGTAGACCCGCCCGATCTTGCCTTCCTTGCGGATCTCGACCTTCGACACGATCGGGTGAATCGACGATGTCGAATGGTTGATGTAGGAGATCGACCCGGTCGGCGGTACCGCCTGCAGGTTCTGGTTGTAGATGCCATGTGCCTGCACCGACTCCTTGAGCCGGCGCCAATCGTCCTGGTTGGGGATGCGAATCCCGGCGTCGGCGAAGAGCTGGCGCACCTTGTCGGTGGCCGGCTCCCACACCTGCTCGGTGTATTTGTCGAAGAACTCCCCCGACGCGTATTTGGACCGCTCGAAGCCCTTGAAGTGCGTGCCGCGTTCGATCGCGATGCGGTTGGAGGCCCTCAGCGCGTGATACAGCACCGTGTAGAAGTAGATGTTGGTGAAGTCGATGCCTTCCTCGGAACCGTAGAAGATGCCCTCGCGCGCCAGGTAGCCGTGCAGGTTCATCTGGCCCAGCCCGATCGCGTGGGAATCGTTGTTGCCCTGCTCGATTGAGGGCACCGAGGTGATGTGCGTCTGGTCGCTCACCGCGGTCAACGCACGGATCGCCACCTCGATCGTCTGGGCGAAGTCCGGCGAGTCCATCGTCTTGGCGATGTTCAGCGACCCCAGGTTGCACGAAATGTCCTTGCCGACCTTGGCATACGACAAGTCTTCGTTGAACAAAGACGGGGTGGACACCTGCAGGATCTCCGAGCACAGGTTCGAATGCGTGATCTTGCCCTCGATGGGATTGGCCCGATTCACCGTGTCCTCGAACATGATGTACGGATAGCCGGACTCGAACTGCAACTCCGCCAGCGTCTGGAAGAACTCCCTGGCCTTGATCTTGGTCTTGCGGATGCGCCCGTCGTCGACCATCTCGTAGTACTTCTCGGTCACCGAGATGTCGGCGAACGGCACGCCGTAGACCCGTTCGACGTCGTACGGCGAGAACAGGTACATGTCCTCGTTCTTCTTGGCCAGCTCGAAGGTGATGTCGGGAATCACCACCCCCAGGCTCAGCGTCTTGATCCGGATCTTCTCGTCGGCGTTCTCCCGCTTGGTGTCCAGGAAGCGGCAGATGTCGGGGTGATGGGCGTGCAGGTACACCGCGCCGGCGCCCTGGCGCGCCCCCAGCTGGTTGGCGTAGGAGAACGAATCCTCGAGCAGCTTCATGATGGGGATGACACCCGAGGACTGGTTCTCGATGTTCTTGATCGGCGCGCCGTGCTCGCGAATGTTGCTCAGCAGCAACGCAACTCCCCCGCCGCGCTTAGACAGCTGCAGGGCGGAGTTGATCGATCGCCCGATCGACTCCATATTGTCCTCGATGCGCAGGAGGAAGCAGTTGTGCACGACCGTGCCACGAATCGTGTACGTATGCGTGTCCTCGACATGAAGGTTGTAGACCTCCGTAGGAACGTCCTGCGTGTGCCGCAATTCGCGAATTCCGTATACGTGCCGCCCATGCACGACCTGATAGGTCGTGCGCGACGAACCCTTCTGGCCGATATAGTTGTGCAGGTTCTTGCCGACGTCGAAGATGAACTCTTCGTTGGCGCCGGGCAGACCGGGCACGAAGACCTGTCCCGTCGCGTTCCCTGCTTGGTTGACGTACTGGCGGATTCTGGACACGATCCCGATTCGGCGCAGAAGAAGCTGCACCTGATCAATCAGCTCCGGATTCACCAGGTCGAGCACCATGCCGCCGGTGGTACTGCACCCGTCCCCGCGGAACAACCCGGCCAGCAATCCACGCTGAAAGTCTTCGTCGGCCGTTAAGACGCCGTGGGACAAGCGCTTCGAGCGATATCCTGTGCCGACCAGGGAGAGGAACAGCGACGCAATTACCTTGCTGTTGCAAACCATGCGCACCGACTGGTCCGACACACTCTGGTTGATGGCGAGGTCCGCTGCGAATACTCGCTTGAATGCCGCCGCCAACTCCTGCTGGTATTCGAGTTCGTGCGTGCCGATCGTGAAGTGGATGCCGCTGGCGGTCGGGTCCGCGGGTCCCGATCGCTTGGAGATATGGCCTTCGGCGACGTACCAGCCGAGGATAAGGCCGAGGTCGTACGACTCTTCAACGTAGCGATTCACTGATATGAAGCTCACGCAGTGGCGCTGCTTGTTGCGGTGCTTCCGATCGGAGTTGACCTTACGTATGAGGCCGTCGACCTCTTCGTATTCGCCCGCGCCGGTGTACTCCATCAGGTCATAGACCCGTCGCCTCCGTCCCTCCAGCGGTGCTGCCGTCACGATGAAGTCCGAGGGACGAATGTCTTTGGCAGCCAACCAAACGAATCCGTTGAAGGGGTCAGCACCGTCGCCATCGATAAGTGTCTGCACCTCGCGCGTGGTCCACACCAAGATCGGATGCTCGGGAGTGCACAGGATTGGCTCCCTGTGCCCGAAGTGTGAGATCGACATGAGTGCTTGGTCGTTGGGGTTCTCGATGACGGACTTGACGACGGAGAAGGACCCGTCGTGCGAAAGCACCCGGTCCCCTGCGCGCAGAGTCTCGATCGCCTGCGGCCCGTCGGGGGTATCCACTGGTGTTCCGGCAGGAAAACAACTAACCGGCTCACCGCGCTGCTTCTTGCCCGAATTCAAAAATGTCGGGGTGGCCGGCTGGAACCGTCCGTCGATGATCTCGTCGACCAGCTTCTCGGCCAGCGCGGTGTCGCCGGACGCCAACGTGAGTGCAACCATGACGACACGGTCCTCGAAGCGCTCCAGGTAGCGCTTCCCGTCGAACGTCTTCAGTGTGTAGGAGGTGTAGTACTTGAACGCGCCGAGAAACGTCGGGAACCGGAACTTCTTGGCGTAGGCGCGGTCCAGCAGCGTCTTGACGAAGTTCCGGGAATACTGGTCGAGAACCTCACGCTCGTAATAGTTTTCGCGGATCAGATAGTCGAGCTTCTCGTCCTGATTGTGGAAGAAGACGGTGTTCTGGTTGACGTGCTGGAGGAAGTACTGGCGCGCCGCCAGCACGTCCTTGTCGAACTGGATCTTGCCGTCCGCGTCGTACAGATTCAGCATCGCATTCAGCGCGTGGTAGTCCGTCTCGTCGGACCCCCCAGGGTGATGGGCATGCGCGCCGGCGGTTACAGGCTCTGCAGCGACGGTTGGTGACACGTCTGTTCCTTCCAGAATTCGGCGAGACCGGCGCGGACGGCATCCACGTCGTCCGGGGTTCCCATCAGTTCGAAACGGTAAAGGTACGGGACGCCGCACTTGCGGGAGACGACATTGCCCGCATAGGCGAATTCGGCGCCAAAGTTGTTGTTGCCCGCGGCGATGACGCCGCGGATCAACGACCGGTTGTGCTCATCGTTCAGAAACGCGATGACCTGTTTGGGGACATAGCCACCGGCATTGAGGTCAGGGGTGGCCCGGCCGCCGCCGTACGTGGGTACTACCAACACGTACGGTTCGTCGACCTCGATGCGGCCGTGCAGCGGTATCCGCGTGGCGGGAACACCGAGCTTCTGCACGAAGCGATGAGTGTTCTCTGACACGCTCGAGAAATAGACGAGGTTGCGTCCAGTGATATCCGTGATATCCATGGCACCGCAACCCTCCTTACTGTCTGCCGCTACGCGCTCAGCGCCGAGCCCGCGAGCGCCTTGATCCGATCGGGCCGGAAGCCCGACCAGTGGTCGTTCCCCGCCACCACCACGGGAGCCTGTAGGTAACCCAGCGCCATCACATAGTCGCGGGCCTCGGCGTCCAGCGTGATGTCGACCTTGTCGTAGGCAAGACCCTGCTTGTCCAAGGCCTTGTAGGTGGCGCTGCACTGTACGCATGCCGGCTTGGTGTAGACGGTGATGCTCATCTGGGATGCCGCTCCTTTGCGGGAGGTGGGGAATTACGGTCTGGCAACTACATCGGTACTACGTTCAGCGGTCCGTCAAGGCCCAAGATTCCCGTCGTGCGGCTGTCGGGGTCGAATGCCTGGCTTCGACGTCTTCAAGCCTGTTCCGGGACGACCACCAGGCCGGGCTGGCGTGGTGATCCTGGGATCTGCCGGTGCTCGAAACACTACACCTAGTGGCTGACAAGTTGGCGGGATACAAGATGTTCTGAATAACAATTTTGAAATTCGCTGGTCGTGAGCCCTGTCGTGTAGACGCGTTCGGCGTGTCGCAGATCACATCTGCCCCCTAAGAGCCCCTACGATGCCCATGCGCATCGGTATACCACCGGCCACCGACAGCACCGGCAAAATCCGCGGGCCTGGGCGCCACTAGCAAAGCCGCCAGCTGGTGCTGGCGGCTTTGTAAATCCGCTGGTCGCCGGCCGGACTTTCGGGGCACTCAGCCGACTTCGGCGGCGAGCTTCCCGACGACGTCACGGACATTCGCCGAAAGCTCGGCGTCCTGCGCAGGCGCCTTGCCCTCCAAAGTTCTGAACCGCACCGACAGTTTGATCGATTCGACCACCGCAGCACCCGCGATTCCGAACGACTTGCGGGTCTCGTCGTGCGCCCATACCCCGCCGTACTGGCCGAAGGACCCACCGATTACCGCCAACGGTTTTCCCTTCAGCGCGCCGTCGCCGAACGGGCGAGACAGCCAGTCGATTGCGTTCTTGATAACCGCCGGGATGCTGCCGTTGTACTCGGGGGTGACCACCAGCGCGGCATCCGCATCGCCCGCCGCGGTGCGGAGCGCGACGACCGGCGCGAGCGGCGGGGCGTCGGCATTCATCGCGTCGTCGACGTCCTCGTTGTAGAACGGCAGGTCACCCAGCCCCTCAAAGATCGTGACGGTTACGCCGTCCGGACTGACTGCCGCAGCCAACTCGGCGATTTGGCGGTTGATCGACGCCGCGCGCAAGCTGCCCACTAGGGCCAAAATTTTGACCTCGGAGTTGGTCTGCGGCGAGTTGGTCTGCGGCATTGTTCGGTTCCCCTCGGTTTGTTGCCCTACATCCTCCCACTACCCAACCGGACCGTAGTCCGATTCATTCCCGCCCCGCTAAGGTGC
Organism: uncultured Actinomycetota bacterium; assembly: GCA_963788075.1. GTDB lineage: Bacteria > Actinomycetota > Actinomycetes > Mycobacteriales > Mycobacteriaceae > Mycobacterium. The sequence continues at coordinate 325,447 of CAWBFI010000003.1, forward strand.
AATTGTGAGCAGTGTCGAGCGGTTGGGCGAGCTGCCGGTGTCCGGCCCGCAAGAGCCTCCGCACGAGCGTGGTGACGCGGCGCGCAATCGCGCGCTGTTGTTGCAGGCGGCCCGCAGCCTGGTCGCCGAGCGCGGCGCGGAGGCCGTCACCATGGACGACGTCGCGGCGGCCGCCGGCGTCGGCAAAGGCACGCTGTTCCGCCGGTTCGGCAGCCGGGCCGGCCTGATGATGGTGCTGCTCGACGAGGATGAACGCGCCAGCCAGCAGGCTTTTCTGTTCGGCCCGCCGCCGCTGGGCCCCGATGCGCCGCCGATGGATCGCCTGGTGGCGTTCGGCCGCGAGCGCATGCGCTTCGTCCACACCCACCACGCGCTGCTGTCGGCGGCCAACCGCGATCCGCACACCCGCCACGTCGGGGCGGCCGCGGTGCAGCGCAGGCACGTGCGGGTGCTATTGCAGTCGGCACACACCTCCGGCGACCTTGACTTACAGACCGACGCGCTGCTGGCCCTCCTCGACGCGGACTACGTCGAGCATCAACTCACCGACGGCGATCACACCCTCCCGAGCTTGGGCGACGCGTGGGAAAGCCTGGCGCGCAAACTGTGCGGGCGGTGACTTCCTGGGTCCTGCATGTGGACCTCGACCAGTTTCTGGCGTCCGTCGAGCTGCGCCGCCACCCCGAACTGGCCGGGCGATCGGTCATCGTCGGCGGCAACGGCGATCCGACCGAGCCGCGCAAGGTCGTCACCTGCGCCTCTTATGAGGCGCGAGAATTCGGTGTACACGCCGGCATGCCGCTGCGTACCGCCGCCCGCCGCTGCCCCGAAGCAACCTTCTTACCGTCGGATCCGGCGGCCTACGACGCCGCGTCCGAACAGGTGATGGGGTTGTTGCGCGATCTGGGCCACCCGGTCGAGGTGTGGGGCTGGGACGAGGCGTATCTGGGGATAGCGGCCGACGATCCCGCCGACCCCATCGACGTCGCCGAACAGATCCGGACTGTCATCTCGTCGGAGACGGGGCTGTCCTGCTCGGTCGGCATCAGCGACAACAAGCAACGGGCCAAGGTTGCCACCGGCTTCGCAAAGCCGGCCGGCATCTTTGCGCTCACCGATGCCAACTGGATGACCCTGATGGCCGACCGTCCCGTCGACGCACTGTGGGGCGTGGGTCCCAAGACGGCGAAAAGGCTTGCTGCCCTTGGGATAACCACGGTATGGGAGCTTGCCCATGCCGATGCGGAGCTGTTGACGTCCGCATTCGGCCCGCGCACCGGTTTGTGGCTGCTGCTGCTGGCCAAGGGCGGGGGTGACACCGACGTCAGCGCCGAACCTTGGATCCCGCGCTCCCGCAGCCACGTCGTCACCTTTCCGCGCGACCTCACCGATCGCGCCGAGATGAATTCGGCTGTAACGCAATTGGCGAGTCAAGCATTGACGGACGTCGTGGCGTCGGGGCGGATCGTCACCCGCGTGGCGGTTACCGTGCGAACGGCAACGTTCTACACTCGCACCAAGATCCGCAAGCTGGCTGAGCCCATCACCGATCCCGAGACCATCACCGCCGCCGCCCTCCGCGTCCTGGACCTCTTCGAGCTGGACCGGCCGGTTCGGCTACTCGGGGTGCGCCTCGAACTGGCTATGCCGCAATAGCTTCAGCGTGGCGATGGGCTGGGCCGAAGCGCAATCGTGAAGAACACGTTGGCCCGGCGCATCACCGCGCTGTAGGGCCACCACGCCAGCCGTTTGAACGCATACAGCGCCCGGATGTCCTGCGACGTGTAGATGAGGTACCGGTTCTTGGCGACCCCGGCCAAAATCTTCTCGGCGGCCGTTTCCGGCGACACGGCATGCCCGCCGAAGCGTTCGATCCAGCGGCTCACCCTGGGATGGTCGCGGTCCACGCCGGCGATCTCGACCGTGTTCACCAGCGGCGTCTTCACCGCGCCCGGGACCACGACCGACACCCCGATGCGGTGCCGTGCCAGGTCGAAGCGCAGCACCTCGGAAAGGCCGCGCAAGCCGTACTTGCTCGCGCTGTACGCCGCGTGCCAGGGCAGCGCGATCAGCCCCGCCGCCGACGACACGTTGACCAGATGCCCGCCCCGGCCGGCCGCCATCATCGGCGGGATGAACGTCTCGATGACGTGGATCGGCCCCATCAGGTTGATTGCGACGACCTTGCTCCAATGCTCGTGGGTAAGTTGGTCGACGGTTCCCCATGCCGATATGCCGGCGATGTTCATGACGACATCCATGCTGGGACGCCGCGTGTGGATGTCGGCCGCGAACGCCGCCACATCGTGGTAGTTGGAAATATCAAGAGCCCGATGCTCAGGTACCTGTGCGCCCAGCGCGCGGGCGTCGGCCACGGTTAGTTCCAGACCGTCCGGGTTGCGGTCGGTCAGATACAGTTCGGCGCCCTGCGCGGCCAGCCGCAACGCCGTGGCGCGGCCGATGCCGCTGGCCGCCCCGGTGACCAGACACCGCTTCCCCGCGAAATACCGCCCGGCTGCCCCGGAATGCCTTGGCCCCATGGCCGTGACGATACCGGCGGTAACGCGCTAGCTTTTGCCGCCACCCCAGAGCGAGTTCAGCCACAACTGCTCTAGCACGCGCACCCGGCACTCCACGTCGCCTTGAAGTTCCTGGCGCCCGGCGAGGACCGGGTCGCCGCTCAGCGACAGCGCGGTGGTGCCGGCCAGAGTGCGCACCAGCGTCGGGATGTCGTCGCTGATCGGATTCGCGGTCCCCGCCTTCATCTCCGCCTGGACGATGGCGGTGATCTGGCCCAGCACCACCTCGAACTGCTGCTCGAGAATGTCGCGAATCTGAATGTCGGTGTGGCGGGCCAGGTTGCAGGCCGCCATCACCGGGTCGTTGTGCGCGTAGACCGCGGCGGCGCTGCGGACCATCCGCTTGGCGAACTGCTCCGGCGACTCGCCCGGCCCGCGGGGGGCGAAGTACTGCGTGAGTTCGTCGAGTTCCTCGGCGGCCTCGGCCAAGATCTGGGCCAGCACCGCGTATTTGGAGTCGAAGTAAAAGTAGAAGCCCGACCGGGCCACCCCCGCCCGCAGGCTGATGGCGCTCACCGACAGCTCCGCGAGCGGCTCTTCCTGCAGCAATTCGCGCACCGCCCGCATGATCGCTGGCCGGTGCTTGTCCCCGCGCCGTCGCGCGGCGGGCTCGCCCGGCTGCGGATCGGCGGCGTGGCTGCTCACCCCCTGACCTTGCACCACGCCGTCCGAAAAGCAAACTTGACAGCCGTCAAGTTTGTCGCGAAGGATGGTGATCAGTGACCGCTGTCACCCGTCCCGGACGCAAAGGAGCGCAAAGGAGTCTCAATGGCCGCCACCATCAGCACCCCGCACTACCTGCTTGACCAGGCGCGGCGCCGATTCACCCCGTCGTTCAACAACTTCCCTGGCATGGGCCTGGTGGAACGTCGGCTGCTGAACACTGAGTTCCCGGAGCACAAGCTCGCCGATCCGCCTCCCGGCAGCGGGCTTAAGCCGGTCCTCGGTGATGCGGGGCTGCCGGTCATCGGCCACATGATCGAGATGTTGCGCGGTGGACCTGAATATCTGTTGTTTCTATACGAGACGAAGGGTCCACTCGTCTTCGGAGACTCTCCCCTCCTGCCGTTTGTCGCGGCGCTGGGCCCGGACGCCGCCCAGGAGATCTACTCCAACCGCAACAAGGATTACTCCCAGCAAGGCTGGACCCCGGTAATCGGCGCCTTCTTCAATCGTGGTCTGATGCTGCTCGACTTCGAAGAGCATCTGTTCCACCGGCGCATCATGCAGGAGGCATTCGTCCGCTCCCGGCTCGTCGGCTACGTCGAACAGATGGACAAGGTCGTGTCGCAAGTTATCGCGAACGACTGGGTTATCAACGACGCGCGCTTTCTTCTTTACCCGGCGATGAAGGAACTCACCCTCGATATCGCCTCCATGGTCTTTATGGGCCATGAGCCCGGGACCGACCACGAACTGGTGACGAAGGTGAATAAGGCCTTCACCATGACCGTGCGGGCCGGCAACGCGGTCATCCGCACCGGTGTGCCTCCGTTCACGTGGTGGCGTGGACTCAAGGCGCGACAGTTGTTGGAGCACTACTTCGAAGAACGCGTCAAGGAACGCCGCGACAAGGACGGCAACGACCTGCTAACCGTGTTGTGCCAGGCCGAGGACGAGGACGGCAACCGCTTCTCCGACGAGGACATCGTCAACCACATGATCTTCCTGATGATGGCCGCCCACGACACGTCTACCAGCACTGCGACGAATATGGCCTATCAGCTGGCCGCCAACCCGGAGTGGCAGGAGCGCTGCCGCGACGAATCCGACCGCTTGGGCGACGGGCCGCTCGACATTGAATCGCTGGAGAAGCTGGAGTCGCTGGACCTTGTGATGAACGAGTCGATTCGGCTGGTGACGCCCGTTCAGTGGGCGATGCGGCGGACGGTGCGCGACACCGAACTACTGGGCCACTACCTACCCGAGGGCACCAACGTCACCGCGTTCCCCGGCGTGAATCATCTCCTGCCGGAGATCTGGACCGAACCGCTGAAATTCGATCCGGAGCGGTTCACCGAGCCGCGCAACGAGCACAAACGCCACCGGTATTCGTGGACTCCGTTCGGTGGCGGTGCCCACAAATGCATCGGAATGGTGTTCGGGCAGTTGGAAATCAAGACGATCATGCATCGGCTACTGCGCCGCTACCAGTTAGAGCTGCCCAGGCCGGGATACCAGGCGAAGTGGGACTACCGCACCATCCCGCTTCCGATGGACGGCATGCCGATCGTGCTGCGCCCGCTGTAGTCACTTTTTCCCGCGAGCAGTCGCAAAAGCCCCCGACACGCCGCGCAAATGGAGGCTTTTGCGTCTGCTCCGCAGAATCAGGTGAGCGACCGGTTGGCGCAGGCGATCACCCCATCCACGGCCGACTGTGTCGGATCCTCCGACCAGGCCATCGCGCATTCGGCGCGGGTACCGTCGGTGCCGCAAATTAAAGTGGCTGTGCAGCAGCCTGATTCGGAAGCCCGTTGTGCCCTTTTCGACGACCAGCGGGGCACGACACCATCGTGAGCTATCCGGCTAGTTGACGCGCAGCAACCTTCATGGACTAGCCCGAAGTTAAGCGTCGTTTTCGGTGGGATTGTGGGTCTGACCTGAATCGACGGTGGCGGTTCGGCGTGGATGTGTAGCCACTGAAGTAGCGTGTCGGTGAGATAGTGTCGAGGGAGATCACGATAGAATTCAACATGTGACGGCATACAGCGGTGCGATGCACGTAGCCCGGAACAAGAGTTCTTATGTGGCAAAGTCCGGTGAGCAGCGGGTCTACCAGTCGGTGCTACTGCGGCGCACCTTCCGCGACGGGAAGAAGGTCAAGCACCAGACGCTGGCGAACCTGTCGAAGCTCCCGCCGGAGCTGGTCGCGGCGATCGAGGCGACGTTGAAGGGGCAGACACTGATCGCGGCCGGCAGCGAGTTCAGCAAGGCGCGGTCGCTGCCGCACGGCGACGTCGCGGCGGTGGCGGCGATGGCGCGCAAGCTCGAGCTGGCGGCGCTGATTGGCCCGGCGTGCCGGGCCCGCGACATCGTCCTGGCGTTGATCATCTCGCGGGTGGTGCGGCCAAAGTCGAAGCTCTCCACGCTGGGCTGGTGGTCGAACACCACCCTCGGCGTCGACCTCGAGGTGGCCGACGCATCCACCGACGAGATCTATGCGGCGATGGACTGGCTGGCCGCCCGGCAGGACAGGATCGAAAAAAAGCTCGCGGACAAACACCTTGGCCCGCAAGCCAATCCGTCGCGGATGGCGTTGTTTGATCTGACCTCGGCGTGGGTGACTGGCCGCTGCTGCGAGCTGGCTGCGCGCGGCTACTCCCGCGACGGTAAGAAGGGCTGCGAGCAGATCGAATACGGGGTGCTCTGCGACCCGGCGGGGCGCCCGGTCGCGGTGCGGGTGTTTTCCGGCAACACCGCCGACCCGGAATCGTTCACCGAGATCGTCACGGTCGTCAAGGACAAGCTCGGCATCACCCAACTGGTGCTGGTCGGCGATCGCGGCATGATCACCTCCGCCCGCATCGACAAGCTGCGCGAACTCAACAACAACCCCGAGGCCCGCACAGATTTCGACTGGATCACCGCGCTACGCGCACCCGCGATCGCCAAACTCGCCCGCGACGACGGGCCGCTGCAAATGAGCCTGTTCGATACCCAGGACCTGGCCGAGATCACCCACCCCGACTACCCCGGCGAACGCCTGATCGCCTGCCGCAACCCCGCCCTGGCCGTCGAACGCGCCCGCAAACGCCAAGACCTGCTGCAAGCGACCGAAAAACAGCTCGCCGCCATCAAAAAGCGCGTACAGGCCGGCACCCTGCGCGGGGCCGACAAGATCGGCATCGCCGTCGGCGAAGATGCCGGAAAATACAAGATGGGCAAGCACTTTGCCATCACCATCACCGACAGCACATTCAGTTTCGAACGCGACCGCGACCGCATCGCCGCCGAAGCCGCCCTCGACGGCATCTACGTGCTGCGCACCAGCGTCGACGCCGAGGTGCTCGACCCCGCCGCCGTGGTGGCCGGCTACAAGAACCTCGCCAACATCGAACGCGACTTCCGCATCATCAAATCCGACGACCTGGATCTGCGGCCGATCCACCACCGCCTCACCGACCGCGTCAAATCCCACGTGCTGATCTGCATGCTCGCCTGCTACCTGAGCTGGCACCTACGCAAGGCCTGGGCGCCACTAACTTTCACCGACCAAACACCCCCCACCCGCGACAACCCCGTCGCGCCCGCGCAGCGTTCGGCAGCCGCCCACGCCAAGGCCTCCACCAAACACGACGCGGCCGGCAACCCAGTCCGCGGCTTCCGTGATCTGCTCGCTCACCTGGCCACCCTCACCCGAGACCGGATCCGCTACCACGACACCAACATCGAAATCGACAAACTCACCGACGCCACCCCCACCCAGCGCCGCGCCTTTGAACTCATCGATACCCCGATCCCACTCACCATCGCCGCGTAGCCAGAACAACCACCCACCGAAATCAGCAAAACCCCAGGTCAACCTGGTGATTCACCTATCTTGGCGGCAGTAACTTCGGACTAGCGATTGACGCGTCCCGCCCGCGCGTCAGCCGTTCGGCCCGTGGGAAGGGTCAAACCGAAGGTAGGCCTGGATCGTCGTTCCGGTTGGCGTGGTGTGTGTGCGCACCAAGTCCGATATCGCGTTGACCAGAAACAGCCCACGACTGGCGGGGCCGCTCGGCCCAGGGTTAAGGCGGCCTACCTGCGGATCATCGAGCCGTCCGGTGTCGCGCGCCTCGCAGACCAGATGCTCGTCGTCCCGCCACAAGGCCAGCTGGCACGCTCCATCGGTATACATCAGGCTGTTGGTTGCCAGCTCGGTGGCGATCAATTGCAGATCCTCAATGCCCTCCCTGGACAGTCCCGCCCAGCCGGCGTAGTCGACGGCGAACGACCGGGCCAGGCGAAGGTCTGCGGATTTCCTGACCATGTAGGTGACGGCCCCCGGCTTGGCCCGCAGGGGCTGATTGCAACGGTCCAAAACCTCGTCCGGCGCGTACTCGGCGCTGGGGTGCAGCGCACCGCGGCTCCAGAGCAACGGGTGGGTGGCACGGGCGTCCGCAAGCACATTCCCATCCAGCTCGCTCGCGTCGTATAGGCACAACTTTGTCGCCCGGTGTCCGCCGAGGGCTCCGTTGACCAGCGCTTCATGCTCTGTGCACGCGACGAACTCGTCCGCGCTGCGCCCGGGCCAGGTGAGCTGGCTCACGATCCGCACGCGTCGATCGGGGTGCTTGTCGGCGAAGGAACCCTCCATCGCCATAAACCGGCTCGGATTGCGGCCGACCTCCGCGATGTCGGCTATGCGCAACTCGGCGGGGAATCCACCGCCCGCGCCGTCCAACGCATCCCGCAGCAACGCCAACTGGTCGCCCGGCACTGCGACCAGCACCGCCTCGTCCCTAGCCAAGCCGTCACCCACGAAGCGCACCACATGGTCGAGGTACTCCTGCTGCGAGTCGTAAAGGAGCGCGGAATGAACGAGACCCCGTTGGCCGGTCTCCGTCCCCCCCATCCCTCCCGTCATTCCGGCGCTCTCGCTTTCGATCACTATTGCCAACCCCCTGCTGGACCGGCCGTCTTCTTTACCCATCCCAATACCCCAGAAGGACGTTACGTAAGCGGGGGAACGGATCGCATCACGCGGAGTGTGACGCGGGGGCGCTCCCTAGAGCCACCAGGAAGCCGCGGCGTCCAAGTGACGACGGAGGCGATAGCGGGCGAGGCTGTCGTCGCCGCTCTCGATGGCCTGCAGGATCCGCGAATGAGCATGCTCGACGGCCACGACGTCGGCCCAGGTCGGCGGCCCCTGCCCGGAGCTGGACCAGTGCCGGCGAAAGAACTCGATGATGATTCGGAGGAATAGGTCCAGCAGCGCGTTGCCGGCCAGTTGCGCCAGCCCCAGGTGGAACCGAAACTCCTCGACGGCGGCCTGCCGCACATCGCCGGTGGCTTCTCGGGACTTTCCATCGGGCACCTGCCCGTGGCCGGCTCGATGACTTGCCAAAAACGCCGACACGTCGGAGTCGGCGCGGCGCTTAACGACTTTGGCGACATTGTCGATCTCGATGGCATCCCGGACGCAGCGCAAGTCGTCGCGACAGGGCTTGCGGTACTGCAGGTACAGGGCGATGGTGTCGATGCTGGCCTGAGCCTGAGGCTGTGTGACGATCAGTCCGCCGCCGGGTCCACGGCGCATTTGCGCGATCGAGTGATATTCGAGCAGCCGCACCGCTTCCCGGAACACCGCGCGGCTGACCCGGTAACGCTCCAGCAACCCTGTCTCAGTACCGAAGACGGAGCCGACCCGCCAGCCGCTCGCGGCGATGTCGTCGCCGATGGTGGCCGCCAGCATCTCGGCAAGTTTGGCGGGGGATGCGTCTTCGTCGAGTCGCAGGCGGCGCCGCGTCGGTGGCCGCCTCCTGCCGCCGGGGTGATGCTCCTGCAGCCAGGCGGTCACCGCCTCGACGTGTCTTTCGCTTAGCGTCTTCGCCCGCGCGGAATCGCCCGCGGTGACCGCGGCAACGATTTCCGAGTGGTCGTGGTGCATCTGGTCGACCGCCTCGATGGCCTCGGTTGCCGAGTCGGCCCGCGACTGTAGGGCGTATCGCGCGGTGAGCCTCATCAAGATATCGACAAACAGTTGCAGGACAGGGCTTTTCGATTGCTCCGCCAGCGCGACGTGAAACTCGTCGCGCGGCACAGGCAGTCCCGGCTCCCAGTGCTCCTCCGCGACCAGCACCGCTCGCAGCCGGTCGATGCCGGATTCGTCGATCCTCTCGGCGGCAAGGGAGGCCGCTAAGGGCTCGAGCACCAGGCGTGCGTTGAGTAGGTCGCCCAGCGTCGTGCCCAGGTATTCGAGATAGATGACGACGGCGCGGGTCGCGGGGCCCGCGTCGGGCCGGCAGATCAGCAGGCCGCCGTTGGGTCCGCGGCGCATTCGGGCGACCTGGTGATGCTCGACGAGGCGGACCGCCTCCCTCAGAACCGATCGACTCACGCGAAAGCGTTGTTGCAGAGCCTGTTCGGAGCCGAGCGATTCGCCGAGGGTCCAGCCGCGGCGAACGATGTCCGCTTCGATCTGGCGGACAACCTTTGAGGCCAGTTTACTCGTTCCGCCGGCCTCCGGCGAATTACGCTCGGCCACAAGCTATCTCAGCATGTCAGCAACATGCACCCGGCGACGGGGCCACCGCCCACGGAAACCACGCCGACCTCCGGGCGCTGCGCCACCTGGCGCTCCCCCGCCTCGCCGCGCAGCTGCAAGCACCCTTCGTGCAGCGCCCAGTAGCCGTGCATGCGACCGGCCGAGAGCTGGCCTCCGTAGGTGTTGAGCGGCAGTTCGCCTTCGCGGGCGATCCGCGCGCCGCCCTCGACGAACGGTCCGGCCTCGCCGTCGCCGCATATTCCGAGGGCCTCCAGCCATGCGAGCGTGAGAAACGTGAAACCGTCGTACAACTCGGCGACGTCAAGGTCGGCGGGCGTCAACTCTGTGCGCGACCACATCTGCGCCGCCGCGTCCGACATCGCCATCTTGGGGTAGTCGTCGCGATGGAACCAGCCACCGGCGCCGTCGGACCCGCCGATCGCCTCCACTGCCACCGCGCGGTGTGGGCAGTCGCGGGCATACTCGGCATGCGAGACCACCACCGCGATCGAACCGTCGATGGGTACATCGCAGTCCAGCAGCCCGAAGGGCGTCGACACGGGCCGCGCAGCCAGGTAGTCGGCCATGGTCATCGGTTCGCGGTAGACCGCAAGCGGATTCAACGCGGCGTTGCGTCTGCCGTTGAGTGCCACCCAGCCCAACTGTTCCTTGGTGGTTCCGTACAGCTCCATGTGGCGACGGCAATTCAGCGCCAGCCAGTTCGCGGCGGAATAAGCATGCGCCGCAACCAGGTCGTTGATGTCGTCCATCGCGCCGACAGCGGGTCGCTGTGCGCCCTCCGGGGTCTCGAACATACGCGCCAGCGGTGGCGCGGGCGCATTGTGTTGCGGCTTCACCGGTACGGTGCCGCCCAGCATTTGTATCGTCCGGTAGACCACCGCATGGCGGACGCGCCGCTCGGCGACCGCGCGGCACGCCGACATGACCGGACTCAGCAGACCGCCGGTCCCGAACCCGGCACCGCAGTCGACGGCCTCGATCTTCAGCGTCGCGTTGACCTCTTCGGCCGGCGTGTCGCCCAGCGTCGCGATCCCGTCGATGTCGCCCGCGCCCAGGCCGGCGTCCTCGATCGCGGCCCGCACCGCCTCCATGGTCAACTCCGAGCCGGGAATGCCGGTACGACGACCGATTCGCGAGATGCCGATTCCGGACAAGATCGCATCTTTTTCGAAGTACGTCATACGCACCGCCCTTCCCCGCACGGAAACAATAGAGTGTACTGTATTGGCCGTGCTGATCGAACACTGCGACGGTTGCGCGCGCTGGGTGCATCCGGCGACCGGCGAATGCCGCGACTGTGGCGGCCCTCTGGTGGCGCGGCCGGTATCCGGGCGTGGCACGGTGTTCACTTATACCGTCAACCACCATCCGTACAACCCCGACATCCCGACCCCATACGTGATCGCCATCGTCGAGCTCGCCGAGCAGAACGGCCTGCGGCTGGCCGCCAACATCGTTGGCTGCGAACCGGATTCGGTGACATGCGGGATGCCCGTTTTAATCCAGCCCGACAAGGGCAGCGGCGGCGCGCCTTTGTTCGCGCCAGCCTAACCAGCCCGAGCAGACGCAAACGCCCTTTTTTTCGCGCGAAATGGGGGCTTATACGTCTGCTCGCCGTGTCAACGAGAGCTAGTTGATGAGCGGGTCGCGCGGCATCCCGAGGATCCGTTCGGCGATCTGATTGCGGGTCACCTCGGAGGTGCCGCCGGCGATCGCCATGCCGCGCGCGGCCATGATCAGCCGGCCCGGGGCGGCGCCGGGCCCATCGGTCAGCGCGACCTCTGGCCCGGTCAAGGCCGCCATGATCGCGCCGCCCTCAACCATGTGCTCGGCCAGCTTGAGTTTGGTGACGTTGCCTTCCGGCCCGGGACCCGTGCCTTCGACGCTGCGGGCCGCACGACGCAGGTTGAGCAGCCGCAGCGCGGTCTCGTCGGCTAGGTAGGACCCGACCCGGATATCCGCGCCCGCCAACCGATCTGGGTACTGCTGGGCCAGCCCTACCAGTGCGGTCGCCAATCCCTCGTAGAACGACCCGCTGCCGCCGATGCTGACCCGCTCGTTGCCGAGCGTCGCCCGCGCGACCGTCCAGCCGGAGTTAGGCGCCCCGACGACGTCCTCGTCGGGGACGAACAGGTCGTTGAAGAACACCTCGTTGAAATCCGAGCCGCCGGTGATCTGCCGCAACGGCCGCACCTCGACCTCGGGCGCCTTCATGTCCACGATCACCGTGGTGATACCGGCGTGCTTGGGCGCATCCGGATCGGTGCGCACGGTGGCGAGGCCGCGCGCGCAGTAGTGGGCCCCGCTGGTCCAGACCTTCTGCCCGTTGATCTTCCAGCCGCCGTCGACCCGCGTGGCCCGGGTCTTGATGGATGCCGCGTCCGACCCCGCCTCGGGTTCGGAGAACAGCTGACACCAGACCTCGTCCTTGCGCAACGCCTTCTCGACGAATCTTTCAATCTGCCAAGGGGTTCCGTGTTGTATCAGGGTCAGGATCACCCATCCGGTGATGCCGTAATCCGGACGCTTGACGCCCGCCGCGCGGAACTCTTCCTCGATCACCAGCTGCTCTACCGCGTCGGCCGCACGACCCCAGGGCTTGGGCCAGTGCGGCATCACGTATCCCGTCTCGATCAGCTTGTCTCGCTGCGCCTCCCTGTCCAGGGCGGCGATCTCGGCGGCGTCGACGCGGATGCGGGTGCGCAACTCTTCGGCCTCCGGCGGCAGGTCGAGGCTGTTTTCGCGGACGGCGCCCGCCGCCGTGCGGTTGAAGACATCCCGGGCCGGTGAGTCGCCGCCGAACAGCGCGGCAATCACCAGCGCCCGGCGCAAGTGCAGGTGCGCGTCGTGCTCCCAGGTGAAGCCGATGCCGCCGTGCACCTGAATATTGAGTTCGGCATTGCGCGCATACGCCGGGAACGCCAGCGCCGCCGCCACGGCGGCGATCAGCCGGAATTGCTGCTCGTCCTCGGATGCCGCACGGGAGGCGTCCCATACCGCGGCGGTCGCCGACTCGGCGGCCACCAGCATGTTCGCGCAATGATGCTTGACGGCTTGGAATGTCGCGATGGTGCGGCCGAATTGCTGGCGCACTTTTGCATAGGCGACCGCGGCGTCGACGCAGTCCGACGCCCCACCAACCGCCTCCGCGGCCAGCAATGTCCGCGCCCGGGCCAACGCCGATTCCCGCGCCCCGGGAACGATGTCATCGGCGGTGAGGCGCACGTTTTGCAGCCGGACGCGTCCGGAGCGCCGGGTCGGATCGAGGTTGTCGGGCACGTCCACAGATACGCCGTCGCGGTCACGTTCCAGCAGCAGCACGTCGTCACCGGCGGCGATGAGCAGCAGCTCGGCGAGCCCGGCCCCCAGCAGGATTCCGGCGTCGCCGTCGGCTGTGCGGCCTTGTGGACCGTCGGACAACCGAACCTCGCCCTCCAAACCGATTCCCGCGGTGACGGTTCCGTCGATCAACCCGGGCAGCAGGCGCAACTTTTGTTGGGGGGTGCCGTCATTGGCGATCACCGCCGACGCGATCACGGTCGGCACGAACGGTCCGGGGGCGACGGCCCGGCCTAGCTCCTCGATCACGACCACGAGTTCGGGCAAGCCGTAGCCTGAGCCGCCGTGCTCCTCGTCGATGTGCAGCCCCAGCCAGCCGAGCTCCACCAGGTTCTGCCAAAACGGGGCCCGGGGTTCGTCGGTCGTGTCGAGCAGTGATCGCGCGGCCCAGCGCGCCTTTTGTGAGGTCAGGAACGCGCGAGCTACCTCAGCGAGTTCGCGATGGTCGTCGGTCAGTGCGATACCCATGAGGGGCCCTCCTCGCGCCGGGGCTAACTGCCTGTCCCACCACCAAGGGAGCGGGGCGGCTGCATAAAGAGTGTACTGATTGCGTTATTTGGGCGCGAACCGCTGACCGGCGTCCAACCGCAGGCACTGGCCGTTGAGCATCGGATTGTCCACGATCGCCGCAACAAGCTTCGCGTACTCAATGGGCCGGCCCATGCGCTTGGGGAAGGCCGCGTCGCGGGTCAGCGTCGCCGCCATCTCGTCGGGAACCATCGCGGTCAGCCCGGTCAGGAAGAGGCTCGGCGCGATTGCCAGCACCCGGATGCCCATCGACCCCAGGTCACGGGCCATCGTCAGGCACATGCCGGCAATCGCGGCCTTGGCCGCGGTGTAGGCGACCTGTCCGATCTGGCCCTCGAAGGCCGCGATCGATGCGGTGTTGATGATGACACCGCGCTCCTCATCCTCGGGCTCGTTCTTGGCCATGTGCGCCGCGGCCAGTCGGCTGATGTTGAAGGTGGCGATGAGGTTGAGGTCGATGACGGATTGAAACGACTCGAGGTCATGCGGCCCGGACTTGGTCAGCGTCCGCTTGGCGATTCCGCCGCCGGCGGTGGTCACGGTGACATGCAGCCCGCCCAGGTTGTCGACGGCGGTCTGCAACATCTCCTCGGTTCCCTTGAAGTCGGTGACGTCGACCGGATAGAACGCGCCGCGCCCGCCACTGAGGCCCTCGGCTACCTCCTTGCCGTCGGAACCCTCGCGGTCGAGCACCGCGACGTCGGCGCCGCGTTCGGCCAGCAACTCCGCGGAGGCGCGACCCATGCCCGACGCGCCGCCGATGACGACGACCTTCTTCCCGCTGATCTCCATCCGGACCTCCTTGTTGGGGCTTGTCAGAATCCTGGCAATCTGTAACGTTACGTCGGCACGCTAGCGTGTCCGCTCGGAGGGGTGTCACCGAGCCATGCCAAGCTGACAACCGTGCTCCTTCTCGACGTCGCGACCACCTCTCTTGAGGTCGGCGGGACCTCGTCGCGGCTGACCAAGGTCGCACGCATCGCCGAGTTGCTGCGCCGAGCCGCGGCCGACCCGGACGTGGTCGCGATCGTCGTGTCGTGGCTCTCGGGTGAGCTGCGCCAGCGCCAGATTGGAGTCGGCTGGGCGTCGTTGCGGTCTCGTCCGCCGCCGGCCTCGGATCCGGTGCTGACGGTCACCGGGGTCGATACCACCTTCTCGGAAATCGGGGCCGTATCGGGCAAGGGGGCCCAGGCCCGGCGCGCCGAACTCGTCGCGGGTTTGTTCGCCGCTGCGACCGAAACCGAGCAGGCCTTTCTGCTGCGGTTGCTCGGTGGCGAGCTGCGCCAGGGTGCGCTTGGCGGGATCATGGCCGACGCGGTGGCCGAGGCCACCGGGATCCCGGCTCCGGCGGTCCAACGCGCCGCGATGCTGGGTGGGGATCTGCCGGCGGTCGCCGTGGCCGGTTTGAAGGCCGGACCTTCCGGTGGAGCGACGGCGCTGGACGCATTCACGCTGCGGGTGGGTCGGCCGGTCAGCCCGATGTTGGCACAGACCGCGACCGATGTGGTCGACGCGCTCGAACGTCACGGCGGCACAGCCATTTTCGAGGCAAAGCTGGACGGCGCACGGGTGCAGATCCATCGGTCCGGTGACGAAGTGACGGTGTACACGCGAAGCCTTGACGACGTAACGGCCCGGCTGCCCGAGGTGGTCGAGGCGACGCTGGCGCTGCCAGTAACCGACCTGGTGGCCGATGGCGAGGCGATCGCGCTGCGGCCCGACAACCGGCCGCACCGCTTCCAGGTCACGGCCTCACGGTTCGGCCGATCGGTCGACGTGACGACCGCCCGTGCGAGGCAACCACTCTCGGTGTTCTTCTTCGACATATTGCACCGCGATGGCCTCGACCTGCTCGACGCGCCGACCACCGTGCGGCTGGCCGCCCTCGACGCGCTGGTGCCGCCGGTGCACCGGGTCGACCGGCTGACGACGTCGGACCCCGCGGAGGCCGCCGAGTTCCTGAACGCCACCCTGGCCGCCGGCCACGAAGGGGTGATGGCCAAGGCGCCGGACGCCGCCTACCTGGCGGGCCGCCGCGGGGCGGGCTGGCTGAAGGTCAAGCCGGTCCACACGCTGGACCTGGTGGTACTTGCCGTCGAGTGGGGATCGGGGCGCCGGCGCGGCAAACTGTCCAACATCCACTTGGGCGCGCGCGATCCGGCCACCGGCGAATTCGTCATGGTGGGAAAGACTTTCAAGGGAATGACCGACGCCATGCTGGACTGGCAGACCGCCCGGTTCACCGAACTGGCCTTGCCAAATACAGGTGCCGGCACGGACGGCTATGTCGTGCGGCTGCGTCCCGAGCAGGTCGTCGAGGTGGCCCTCGACGGCGTGCAGAAGTCGTCGCGCTACCCCGGGGGGCTGGCGCTGCGCTTTGCCCGGGTCGTGCGCTACCGCGACGACAAGAGCCCCGCGGAAGCCGACACCATTGACGCGGTGCGGGCGCTGTACTGATCTGTCGCGTCGCGCGGTGGGCTCGAGAGTGAATCTCACGACGCGACGCGCCGCTCGGGCGTCGCCCGATTCACGCTCGGAACAAACGACTACAGTCTCGCGAATTGTGCTTTTCCCTGGGTGAATTCGTCCAGGATCGCAGCGGTCAACGTCGGACGGACGTCACCGACTGCCAGCAGATAGTCCTCCGTGGTCGCCGGCTCTCCGCGGCCATGCTTCATTTCACGATCGAACGCGACCTGCGATCCCTTTCGCGCGGCGAACTCGATGTCGGCAGGCGTGAACAGCTCGGTCGCCGCGACCAACCGGTCAACATCGATCCCCGGATTGGCCTCGCCGAGATAGCGTTTCCACACGGCCGTGCGCGCGGGCTGGTCGGGGGGACCGACGGGAATGACGTAGTCGAAGCGGCCGGGCCGCAGGAATGCCGAGTCCAGCGAGTGGACCGAATTGGTCGCGCACACCAGGAGACGCCCTTCGTGCTCACGAAACGACGGGATGAGTTTCAACAACTCATTGGTGACGCCGGTTTCGGCGGTGCTGGCGCCGGCGCGCGCGACGGCGATCTCCTCGACCTCGTCAATGAACAGCACCAGCTCGTCGAGTTCGGCAAGCTCTCCGAAGACTTCCCGAAGCGACGCCGCCAGGCCGCCCTCTGCCGCCGCGGCGAGCCGGGACGGAAACAGCTCGACAAAGGGCCAGCCGAGCCGTGACGAAATACCTTTGGCGAAGCTGGTTTTCCCGGTCCCCGGCGGCCCGAACAAGATGACGGCCTTGGGGGGACGGACTCCATAGCGATCGGCGATGTCGGGATGGGCCAGCGGGGCGATGATGCACTGTTCGATAATTTGCTTTTCCTGCTCCATCCCGGCCAGTTCCTGCCACAGCCCTGGCGGCAGCATCCGCCCGCCCAGTTCTGCGAGCAGATTCGCCTGATCCGGCCGCAGGTGTTCGATCATCTCGTAGTACACCAGCCCGTCACGTCGGGTGTAGCCCGAGTTTTCCAGCGCCGCCGAGCCGGTCGCGCCCATCGGAAGGATCGCGCAAATTTTCCGCACCCCGACCGACCGCAACCGTCGTTCCAGATCGGCCAACAACGCGCTGCCGATACCGCGATGACGCCACCGTGACGCCAGCGCAACCAGGAGCACCCACGCCCGGTCGCCGTCGGTCCGCGCGACGGCCATGCCGACAACCTCGTCGCCGACCTCCGCGACCACCGCCGGCTGCCCGGCCCGCGCCGCCGCCATCACCTCCGCGACCGCGAACACCGGCTCCGCCGAGCCCGGAGCCCGGCTTTGGTCCCAGATCTGAATCGCTTGATCCAGATCGCCGTCGTCGTAGTCACGAAGGCGCCATAACGGCATCAGATCACCGTAATGCCCGCGTTCCGTTAAGACCATCGACGCGAACCGAGCGACCTCGGATTCGCGCGCGTAGGGTTTTCGCCGTGGCAATCAAGGAGCACGACAAAGACGTCAGCTACATCCACACCGACGATGGCCTGCCGCCCGTCGCGATCATCGACCGCTCCCCCATTACCGTCCAGCACAAGATCGTCTTCCTGGTGATCGCCGTGATCGGTGCCGTCGCCTGGGCGATCATCGCGTTCGCCCGCGGGGAGACGGTGAACGCGGTCTGGTTTGTGGTCGCGGCGATCTGCAGCTACATCATTGCTTACAGGTTCTATGCCCGGTTGATCGAGATGAAGATCGTGCGCCCGCGCGACGATCACGCCACTCCGGCCGAGGTTCTCGACGACGGCTCCGACTACGTGCCGACCGACCGGCGGGTGCTGTTCGGCCACCACTTCGCCGCCATTGCAGGAGCCGGACCACTCGTGGGTCCGGTGCTGGCCACGCAGATGGGCTACTTGCCGGGCAGCATCTGGATTGTCGTCGGCGCGGTGTTCGGCGGCTGCGTGCAGGACTACCTGGTGTTGTGGATCTCCACCCGGCGCCGGGGCCGTTCCCTTGGCCAGATGGCCCGCGACGAACTGGGTGCGGTGGGCGGGGCCGCCGCGCTGACCGGGGCCCTGGTCATCATGGTGATCCTGATCGCGGTTCTCGCACTGATCGTGGTGAAGGCGCTGGCCGAAAGCCCGTGGGGTGTGTTCTCCATCGCCATGACCATCCCCATCGCCCTGTTCATGGGCTGCTACCTGCGGTTCCTGCGTCCCGGGCGGGTGTCGGAAGTATCGGTCATCGGCTTCGCGCTGCTCATGCTCGCTGTGGCGTCCGGCAACTGGGTCGCCGAAACATCCTGGGGCGCGTCCTGGTTCACTCTGTCGCCGGTCACGCTGTGCTGGTGCCTCATCGTCTACGGTTTCGCCGCGTCGGTGCTACCGGTGTGGTTGCTACTTGCGCCGCGCGATTATCTCTCGACGTTCATGAAGGTCGGCGCCGTCGGGCTGATCGCCCTCGGCATCTGCATCGCGCGTCCGGAGATGCAGGCCCCCGCAATCTCGCAGTTCGCCACGAAGGGGAACGGTCCGGTGTTCGCCGGCTCGCTGTTCCCGTTCCTGTTCATCACCATCGCGTGCGGCGCGCTGTCCGGATTCCACTCGCTGATCTCGTCCGGGACGACGCCGAAGCTCCTGGAGAAGGAAAGCCAGATGCGGCTGATCGGCTACGGCGGCATGATCACCGAGTCGTTCGTCGCGGTCATGGCGCTGATCACCGCGTCGATCATCAACCAGCATCTGTACTTCGCCGTCAACGCGCCGGGCGCCCAGACCGGTGGCACGGCGGCCACCGCCGCGCAATACGTCAACAAGCTCGGCCTGTCCGGCGCGCCGGCCACCGCCGACCAGATCAGCCAGGCCGCCAGCAGCGTCGGCGAGAAGTCGATCGTGTCGCGCACCGGCGGAGCACCGACGCTGGCGTTAGGGATGTCCGAGGTGTTGCAGCGGGTGTTCGGCGGCGCCGGGCTCAAGGCGTTCTGGTACACCACTTCGCGATATGTTCGAGGCGCTGTTCATCCTCACCACCGTCGACGCGGGGACCCGGGTTAACCGCTTCATGCTCTCCGACGCGCTGGGCAACTTCGGTGGCCCGCTGGCCAAGCTGCGAAACCCGAGCTGGCGGCCCGGAGTATGGATGTGCAGCGTGGCCGTAGTCGCCGCCTGGGGCAGCACCCTGCTGATGGGCGTGACAGATCCGCTGGGCGGCATCAACACGCTGTTCCCCCTGTTCGGTATCGCGAACCAGCTCCTCGCCGCCATCGCGCTGACCGTCGTCACCGTGGTCGTCATCAAGAAGGGCCTGCTGAGATGGGCCTGGATCCCCGGAGTGCCGCTGCTGTGGGATCTGGCCGTGACGTTGACCGCGTCGTGGCAGAAGATCTTCTCCGGGGATCCGGCGGTCGGCTACTGGACTCAGCACCACCAGTATCTGGCGGCGAGAAACGCGGGGAAGACGGCGTTCGGTTCGGCGAAGAACATCCATCAGCTCGACGACGTCATCAGGAACACTTTCATCCAGGGCACTCTGTCGATCCTCTTCGCGTTGGTTGTCGTCATCGTGTTCGCTGCCGGAGTTCTTGTCGCGGCCAAGGCAATTCGCGGTGGGGGCAGACCGCTGAGCGAGGATGACCCGGTGCCGTCAAAGAGGTTCGCGCCCTCCGGTTTGATCCCCACAGCCGGAGAGCGGAATGTCCAACGGCAGTGGGACGTGCTGCCCGCATCGACTCCAAGGTCGGTCGGCGCTCTCGAGCTTTGATTGCTACTACCTGCGCGTAGGTCACCGCGGGTAGTGCGGCGCAGGAACAGGTAGTCGACTACGCATCCCAAGGGATGGTGGTCGACCTTACCGTAACTGCAGCAACGGCCGGCTGGCCGGAAATGCCAGATCGCACAGGAGGCAAACGAAATGTCGGCTAAACCAACGGGGCTCGCCAGTACATTTGATCACGCCGACGGGCCCATGCCTCAACCACCGTTGCCCGCACCTACGGCTCAGCTGCCCTCCACCGAGGTTCTGATCACCACGCAGGAGGTGCGATTCAGCACCGCGGCCGCCGTGGGGGTTCGCCGCCAGAGCATCGGCGTCCGGCTCGGCGCCATGATGCGGCAGATGTTCGCGACGCCGGCGGACGCACCGCGCCCGCGGCCAAAGTACGTGGCGAGGCGCTACGGATACCTCGAGAACGCCCTGATGGCACGCGAAATGGAGAGACTGTGAGCTTAGTGAGCTCGGCCGTCGCGGTCAGCTCGGCTGCCATGATGATGGTGACGTTCGCCACCGGGATGTACAACCTGCAGTCGTGGCTCGAGCGCAATTCCTATGACCGCCATTTCGAGGATTGACTGCCCGCTCCGCTCAAGGTCCCATCACACACGGCACGCCGCGTGAGAACCTTCTCCCGAAAGCCCCGGCGCAGTCCTAAGATTGCGCGATGCGAGTCGGTATCGACTTCGGCACCACCCACACCGTCGTTGCCTACGTCGACAGAGGCAACTACCCGGTCGTTTCGTTCGACGGAGTAGATACCTGGCCTTCGATCGTCGCCGCCAACGCTGCCGGAGAATTGCTCTTCGGTCTTGACGCGGCCGCCGTCCGCCGCGAACCGGGATGGTCGTTGCGGCGATCGTTCAAACGCCTCCTCACCGACGCCGGACCTCAAACCGAAGTGAACCTGGCCGGCCGCAACCATCGACTGGCCGACCTGCTCAGCGGCTTGTTGGCCCAGCTGAAAAGCGACCTGCAGCGCCGCTCGAACGCCGGCCTTGCGTCGGGCGAGCCTATCGAGGCCGCGATCAGCGTGCCGGCCAATGCCTCCAGCGCCCAGCGCCTCTTGACGCTCGACGCCTTCGTGGCGGCGGGTTTCCACGTCGTCGCGCTGCTGAACGAGCCGTCCGCGGCCAGCCTGGAGTACGCCCATCGGTACCGCTCCACGATCACCGCCAAACGCGAGTACGTCCTCGTCTACGACCTCGGCGGGGGCACCTTCGACGCGTCGCTTCTGAAGATGACCGGTCACGCGCACGAAGTGGTGATCAGCGAGGGCATCCAGCGTCTCGGCGGCGTCGACTTCGATGAGGCCATCCTGGAGCTGGTCCTCTCCCGGTCGAACCTGCAGAACGTGGATCCCGCCACGCGCGACCTGCTGAACGAGGAGTGCGGTGCTCGTAAGGAGGCGATCGGCCCGCAGACGCGCCGCTTCCTGGTCGACCTTTCCGCCGTGGACCGGCCCCCGTTCTCCTGCGCGATCGACGACGTCTACTCGGCATGTGCGCCGCTCGTCGAAAAGACAACCGAATTGCTCGGTCGCGTCCTGTACGACCGGGCTCCCGGCGGCAGCGACGTGACGTGGTCCGAGGTGGCGGGCATCTACGTCGTGGGCGGGGCCGGGGCCTTCCCGCTGGTATCCCGGATGCTGCGCACGGCGTTCGGTGACAAGCGGGTGAAACGCTCGCCGCATCCGTTTGCGGCGACGGCCATCGGGCTGGCGGTCTTTCTGGACAAGGAGGCCGGGTTCGCGCTGTCCGAACGCTTCTCGCGGAATTTCGGGGTCTTCCGCGAGGCAGAAGCCGGCGCAGGCGTGGCCTTCGACCCGATCGTGACCCCGGACGTCTCGCTACCGCCCGACGGGCAGACCCCGCTGGTGGTCAGGCGGACCTACCGTGCGGCACACAACATCGGGCACTTCCGGTTCGTGGAGTGCAGCCGCCTCGTCAACGGCCGGCCCGACGGGGACGTGACGCCGTACGATCCGGTCCTCTTCCCCTTCGACCCGGCCCTCTACGACCGGGAGGACCTCGGGCACCAGCCGGTCGGCCGGTGGAGTGATGGCCCCGATGTCGAGGAGCGCTACGTCGTCGCCCCCGGCGGCGCCGTCGAGGTCACGCTGACGACGCAACCGGCGGGCTTCAGGCGCACCTTCCGGCTCGAACGGCGTGCCGCCGCGAGCGTGTGAGTCCGTGTAAGTCCAAGCCGCACCGGCTATAGCTGGGACTATGGCAGAGATCGATTTGGATGCCCTTTCCACTCCCGAACACGGCTACACCATTAACGACGAAGACGACGACGATCCCGTCCTGCTCGATCGGGAGGGCAATCCCGTTGAGACTTGGCGAGAGCGGTACCCATACGACCATCGGATGCCGCGCGACGAATACGAGCGGCTGAAGCGGAGGCTGCAGGTCGAGCTGCTGAAGCTGCAAAATCACGCCAAACGCACCGGCGGCAGGCACGTGATCGTCTTCGAGGGACGTGACGCCGCAGGCAAGGGCGGCACCATTCAGCGCTTCATGGAACACCTCAATCCGCGCAGCGCACGGGTGGTGGCGCTCGAGAAGCCGTCCGAACGCGAACGAACGCAGTGGTACTTCCAGCGTTACATCAACCACCTGCCCGCCGGCGGCGAGATCGTGCTGTTCGACCGGTCGTGGTACAACCGCGCCGGCGTCGAGAAGGTGATGGGGTTCTGCAGCCCGGACCAATACACCGAATTTGTGGAGCAGGCACCCTGTTTCGAGCAGATGCTGGTCGACAACGGGATAGACGTGACCAAGTTCTGGTTTTCGGTTTCACCCGCCGAGCAGCGCACCCGGTTCGCCGTCCGGTTGGTCGACCCGGTGCGCCAGTGGAAGTTTTCGCCGATGGATATGGAATCGATCAACAGGTGGGACGACTACACGGCCGCGAAGGAGGCGATGTTCGAGGCCACCGATACCGACGCCGCGCCGTGGATCGTGGTCAGAAGTAACGATAAGAAGCGGGCCCGGATCAACGCCATGCGCTACGTCCTCGCCAAATCCGACTACGACGACAAGGACGATGAGATCGTGGGCGAGCCTGATCCGTTGATCGTGGGCCGCGCCCTGACGGACTAGCCGGCGCCGGACGTCGAGTTGTCGGTGTTGAATCCGGCGAAGTCGCCCGACAACTCGACGTTGGAGTCAGACTTCCTGAAATGACCACCTGGCTCATCACCGGCTGCTCGACCGGGCTCGGACGCGCGCTCGCCGAAGCCGTCATCGGGGCGGGCCACAACGCCGTCGTCAACGCGCGAGACGTCACGAAGGTCGCCGACCTGGCCGAAGCGACCCCCGAGCAAGTGCTCGCCGTCGCCCTCGACGTCACCCAGCCGGAACAGGTCGCCTCGGCCGTGCGGCAGGCCCACGAACGATTCGGGGGCGTCGACGTTCTGGTCAACAACGCCGGCTACGGTTATCGCGCTGCCGTGGAAGAGGGTGACGACGCCGAGGTGCGGGAGCTGTTCGAGACACATTTCTTCGGCACGGTCGCCATGATCAAGGCCGTTCTACCCGGCATGCGGACACGCCGCAGCGGGGCCATCGTGAACATCTCCTCGATCGGTGCGCAGCTGACTCCGGTGGGGTCCGGCTACTACTCGGCGGCCAAGGCCGCCATCGAAGGCATGAGCGGCGCCCTGCGCGGTGAGCTTGCCCCGCTGGGCATTTCGGTGACCATCGTCGAGCCCGGCGCATTCCGTACCGATTTCGCCGGGCGCTCGCTCGTCCAGTCGGCCACCGTCATCGATGACTACGCCGCGACCGCAGGGCGGCGACGCAAGGAGAACGACACCATGCACGGCAACCAGGCCGGCGACCCGGCCAAGGCCGGCGCCGCGATCATCGCGGCCGTCGAATCGGCCGAGCCTCCGGGCTTTTTGCTGCTCGGCCCCGACGCGGTGGCGGCCTATCGCTACGTCGCGGGAAGACACGCGGGAGAGATCGCGAAATGGGAAGAGCTGTCCGCGAGCACTGACTTTGGGCCGTAATCTGCTGCCGCAGCTTGTCTTGTGCGCCCGGGTACATCAGGCCATTTCCGCCGCGGCGGCCGACACCACAACGGCACAGGCCCGCTTGGCACGGTCATTCGTCATATCCACGTGCACGAACTTCTGCTCGGTGTACTCATCGAGGGCGTTAGGTCCGAGCTCACGCCCGAGACCGCTTTGCTTCATGCCGCCGAATGGGAACATCGCATTGACCATGTGCCAGTCGTTGAGCCACACCGTTCCGGACTCCAACTGGCGGGCGATCGCCAATGCCCGTTGATTGTCTGTGCTCCACACACCGGCGGACAATCCGTATTCGCTGGCGTTGGCGATCGCGACCGCCTCGGCGTCGTCCGCATACTTGATCACAACGAGCACTGGGCCGAAGATCTCCTCCCGCGCCACCCGCATGTCGTTGCTCGCCCCGGTCAAAATCGTCGGCGCGACCCAATGGCCGTCGGCGAGTCCGGGCGCCGCGGGCGTAACGTCCTGGAACGCGACCTTGCATCCTTCCTCTTGCCCGAGCGCGATGTACTTTTCCACTCGCGCTTTCTGTTTGGCGGATATCAGCGGGCCGATGTCGGTAGCCGGGTCCATCGGGTCACCCATGACCAGGGTGGACGCACGAGCGACCAGCCGTTGGACGAACTCGTCGTGGATCGATTCATGCAGCAGCAGGCGGGTTCCGGACTCGCAGGCCTGACCGGCCATCAGGAGGAAGCCGAACAGGGTGCCGTCGACCGCCAGGGCCAGGTCGGCGTCGTCGCAGACGATGTTGGCGCCCTTACCGCCCAACTCGAGGGTGACCTTCTTAACGTTGTCGGCCGCGGCCCGCATCACGCTTTTACCGATTTCGTCGAGCCGGTGAAGGCCAGCTTGCGAACGTCGGGATGCTCTGCGAGGCGAGCGCCGACGACCGGCCCGGGCCCGGTGACGACATTCAGCACTCCCCCCGGTAGGCCGACTTCGTCTGCGCCCTGGCGAGTTCGAGTAGCGTCAGCGGAGTCTGGTCGTCGGGTTTGAGCACTATCGTGTTGCCGGCCGCCAGAGCGGGACCCAGCTTCCACACGGCCAGCAGCAGCGGGAAGTTCCACGGCACGATGCCCGCGCACACCCCCACCGGCTCCCGACGTAGGACGCCCATGGCTAGCGTCGGCGCTTCGATCAAAGGCCCGGTTTCCTCGAACGCATACGACCGCGCCAGCGCGGCAAAGTGTTTGAGATGGGCGATCGAGTAGGCCACCAGAAAGGCGCCCGACGCAAAATGAGTACGATTGCGACGAGACTGATCATGAATCAACGGGTCAGAATCTGATCAGCCCGCGCAGGTTCACACCCGAATGCATGTCGGCGTAGCCCTCGTTGATCTCGTCGAGGGTGTACTCGCGGGTGACGAGCTCGTCGAGCTTCAGTCGTCCGGCGCGGTACAGGTCGAGCATCCGGGGAATGTCGTGCCGGGGATTGGATGATCCGAAAAGCGAACCGCGAAGCTGCTTTTCGTACAGGGTCAAATCAAAGAGCGACATGTCGACACAACTGTCGGTCGGATGCGGGATCGCGGTCATCACCACCCTGCCGCGCTTGCCAACCAGGCTCAGTGCCTGCGCCACATACGCGGCCTCGGCCGAGTCGGTGCTGACCACGCACACGTCGGCCATCTGGCCGCAGGTTAGGTCCGTGATCAGGGCTTGCGCCTCGTCGACCGTCGCCGCGGTGTGCGTGGCGCCGAACTCCAACGAACGGCCGCGTTTGTACTCAACGGGATCGAGCGCGACGATGATCCGCGCGCCCGCAATCCGCGCGCCCTGTACCGCATTCATACCGATCCCGCCGACACCCATCACGACCACGGTGTCGCCATCTCGTGCTTCGCCGGTACGCACCATGCTCCCGTAACCGGTAGTGACTCCGCACCCGACCAGGGCGGCGGTGTCCAGTGCGGTGGACGGGTCCACCTTGATCACCGATGCCAGTGGCACCACCGTGTACTCGGAGAACGACCCCAGCACGCACATCTGGCCCAGCCCTTGGCCTTTGGCGTGAAACCGGAAGGTGCCGCCGAGTTGCGGTCCGGCGATGATGGCGGCGCCGAGTACGCACAGGTTGCTCATGCCGCGCGAACACGGTTGGCAGCGACCGCAGGCCGGGATGAAACTCAACACCACCGAATCGCCTTGGGCGACTTCGGTGACGCCAGGGCCGACGTCGACGACTACGCCGGCGCCCTCATGCCCGCCGACCACCGGTAACTGCATTGGCATGTCGCCTGTGATCAGGTGGTCGTCGGAGTGACACAGTCCGGCGGCAGCCACCTTGACCAGCACCTCGTTCTCCTTGGGCCCGTCGAGGTCGACCTCTTCCACTTCCCACTTCTGGTGCAGCCCCCAGAGCACCGCGGCTTTCGTTTTCATCGAAAACTCCTTGAAATCAGGGCTTCTCGGGGGTCCAGGCCGCAGGCAGGCTGTTGACGCCATTGATGAAGTTGGCCAGGGCGTAGTCGGGCTCCGGCGCCGAGATGTCGGGAATGCGCGTGTATACCTCGGTCAGTAAAGCCTTGAGCATCGTGCGGGCGAGCGCCGCGCCGAGGCAGAAGTGCGGGCCACCGCCACCGAAGGCGATGTGCGGGTTCGGATTTCGCAGGATGTTGAACGTGTGCGGATCGTCGAAGACGTCCTCGTCGCGGTTGCCCGAGTAGTACCACAGCACCACCTTGTCGCCGGCCTTAATCTCCGAGCCGCGCACGGTGATGTCCCGGGTGGCGGTGCGGCGCATGTGCAGCAACGGCGATCCCCACCGCAGCACCTCTTCGACGGCGGTGCCGACCCGGCCCTCGATGTCCTCGACGAGCAGCGCGCGCTGGTCGGGGAACTTCGACAGGGCGGCGATGGCGTGCGCCGACGCGTGCCGTGTGGTGTCGTTGGACGCGACGCCCATCAAAACGAAAAACGCCCGCAGCTCATCGTCGTTCATCTTCTTGCCGTCGAACTCGGCCTGCACCATCCAGGTCATCAGGTCGTCGCCCGGGTTGGCCCGACGCTCAGGGATCAACACGGTTGCCACCTCGTGGAGGTCCATCACCGCACCCATGAAGAGCTCCAACTCGCTCTGCTCCCCGCGGATGTTTGGGTCGGTCCAACCCACCAGGCGCTGGGCGGCGGCGACGGCTTTATCCCGCAGCTCGCCTTCGGGCAGCCCGAAGAAGCTGCCGAAGATCCGGCCCGGCAGTTTCACGGACACTAGTTGGACGAAGTCGCCCTCGCCTAGGTGGGCCATCTCGCTGATCAGGTCATGGGCGTGACCGCGGATCCAGCCCTCGAGCCGGCGCACGTTCTTGGGCTTGAATGCCTCCGTCGTGATGCCGCGCAGCTGGGTGTGTCGCGGGGCGTCCATCGCGATAAATGACTGCGCGATCTCGACCGCTTCGGGGGCGAAGTCCTCCATCGTGATGCCCTGGGTCGACGAAAAGATCTCCGGGTGGCGGCTGGCCATCCGGATGTCATCCTGCTTGGTCAGTGACCAGAACCCCTTGGTGTTGAGCTCGGGCGGCAGCAGATCCGACTCCGCGGGGCGGCTCCACGGCACGGGGTTCTCCGCGCGCAGGACGGCGAAGGCGGCGTCCCGCTCCTCCGGGGGTTTCGCCCAGAAGGCGCGGGCGCTCAGATCGATGTCCCTATGGGTTGGGGCGGTCGTTGGTGCGGTCATGTGGCCATGCTGACCAACACGGCGGCGGCGCGGCACTGACGCGAGTGCCAATCACTGGCCTGTAAGGGCCAATGCATGCGGCCGACGGTCAGGCGACCGGTGCGCGGAAGGTGGCGACCAGGCCGCCGCCCTCGCGCGCGCCGAACTCCACCCGCCCGCCCATCGCTTCGGCGATCTGCTGCACGATCCACAGGCCGAGCCCGGCGGTGCCACGTTGCCCGCCAACGCTGACGTACTTGGTTGTCAGCTCGCCGAGGCTGGCCGCCGGGATACCGGAACCGCGGTCGGCCACCATGAAGACCAACTCGCCGCCCTCCCGCGAGCACGTTACATCGACTGGTTCACCCCGGCCATGCCGGGAGGCGTTCTCCAGCAGGTTGGTCAGCACCCGGCGCAGCCCCTGGGCGTTCACGGCCACGGTGTCGACGTCGCCGCTGACGTTCAGCCGCAACCGTGGTGGCGCCATACCGACGGCATCGGCGGCGGCGCCTAAGAGGTCGGCCACGTCGACCCTGCGAACCCGGCCCGACGAGAAGGTCGGGCGGCGACTCAGCGCGACGTCGGACAGGGCGTCGAGCATGTCCGCCAGGTGGTGCACGTGCCGTACCACCAGCTGCAGGCTGGTGTCCCGGTCGGCCCACGACATCGGCTGCGCCGCAGTCAGCGCCTCCGTCAGCGCCTCCAAAGACGTGACGGGAGTGCGGAATTCGTGCACCAGCACCTGGAGTCCATCCTGTTGCGACTGGTAGGACCGCAGCAGGCGTGCCCGCAGGTCGCGTTCTTCCTCGGCCGCGGCATGCTCGGCCTCGGCCTCTACCAGCGCCCTCAGCCGGGAGCGGTGTTCTCGTTCAGCGAGCGCGGCCAGCCCCGCGGTGATGATCGCGACGAAGATCAGATACAGCGCCGACCAGCCCGCCTGGAGCGCCGGCGCTGCGGTGACCGGATGCCCCGGTGACGACGTCAGCGCCACCGGGATATAGGCGGCGCCCAAAAGGATTGCAACTAGTAAGGTTTCGTTGAACGACAGCCGCGCGGCCGACGCGATGACCACCAGCGCCAACACCGCGACCACCGGGCTGTAGACGCCTCCGCTTAGGGCGATGAGCGCCAGCGTGAACGCCGAGTCGAAGCCGGTGACCAGCCACGAGTAACGAGTGCGCCGGACCTCGAGCTGCGGATAGGCCATCAGTACGGCCGCGTAGAGCATTGCGGCCCCCAATACCGCAACAGTGGCCGGCGCGTGCTGCCGGACCCACTGCGGTCCGATCGCCAGCAGCACACCGATCGAGATGACCACGGCGACCCGTACTGCGACGACGGTGCGGGCCAGCCCGTAGTCCTCGCCGTGGAAGTCCACCGTGCTGCTGAGCTGATCGAGCGGTCTCATCCGGCTGACCATAGGTCGGGGCTAGCATCGCGGCAATGACCCGCTCGCCGTACGTCGTGGTGATTGTGGACGACCACGAGCTGTTCGCGCAGGGCCTGGCCCTGCTGCTCACCCGCGAATGGGGAGAGTTGTTCACCATCGGGGGCCAGACGACGTACGTGGAAGAGGCCGCAGACCTGGTGGCCCGCTGCGAGGCTGACGTCGCGATCATCGACCTGTCGATGCCGCCTCTCGGCGGGGTGGCCGCCATCCGGCACATCAAGGCGCGCCAGCCGACGACCCGGATCCTGGCGCTATCCGGGACCGACGACCTGGGGCTGGCCGAGGAGGCGCTGCGCGCCGGTGCCGACGGTTTCCTGGCCAAGACCGCGCGGCCCGAGGCGCTTGCCGGGCCCCTGTGGACGATCGCCGAGGGGTTGCGGGTCATCGACGGCCAGCTGCTCGACGCGCTGCTGAGCAACATTCGCAAGCCGCCGTCGACACTCCTGGACAGCCTCAGCGCCCAGGATCTCCAACTATGGACCCTGCTCGCGACCGGCATGGAGACCGGCGACATTGCCCGACGGATGCTGGTGTCGGAGCGCACGGCCAAACGCATGGTGGCTGCACTCCTGCACAAACTCGGGGTCAGCAACCGGATTGCGGCCGCTGCACTGGCCGGCCGCTACCGGCTGCTGGATGATGCCGCCGAAACCGACCGGCTCAGTTGAGGATTCGGATCGCCTGCGCGGGACACATCGCCGCCGCCCGGATCAGCCGGTCGCGGTCGGCTTCGGGCGGGTCCGGCTCCAGCACCACCACTTGTTCGGCGCCGTCGGGAATGTCGAACACGTCCGGAGCGGCCAGCAGGCACTGTCCGTGTCCCTCACACAAGTCGTAGTCGACGGTGATGTGCATGAGCGCCAGTATCGGCGACGATGGCCCACGGCGGACGGTCCGGACGCGCCAGATGTGGCCTGTGGGGGCCAGCTCATCAACCTAGGGCCTTCCGGCCCTCGTTACGCACCCGACGTGCACATACCATCAGCTCGTTCGCTGTCTCTTGCGTCGAGGACCGATTATGACCACTTTGCGGAGCGAGGCCGGTTCCTCCGTCAAGGAGCCGGCGGTTGATGACCACCGCAAACACGAAGTCGATTCCATCGTTGAGACGGCGGCCGAGGCGGCCCGAGCATTCCGCAAGCTTGACCAGCAGCAGGTCGACGCGATCGTCGAGGCGATGGTGCGCGCCGGGGTCCGCGCGGCGGCGGAACTGGCAAGTGTGGCGATCGAGGAGACGGGCTTTGGCGTCTTCGAGGACAAGGTCGTCAAGAACTACGTCGCGACCGAGTTCCTCCACGACTATCTGCGCGGCAAGAAATCGGTAGGAGTCATCGACGAGGACGTCGAGCACAACATCGTCTGGGTAGCCGAGCCGATCGGGGTGGTGCTGGCCATTACCCCGGTGACCAACCCGACCTCGACGGTGCTGTTCAAGGCAATCGTGGCCGCCAAGACCCGCAACGCGATTCTTTTCCGGCCGTCACCGCACGCGGTGCGCTCATGCGAGCGCAGCCTGGAGATCCTCCGCACGGCGGCCGAGGCCGCCGGGATGCCACCCGGGGCGCTGCAGGTAATCCCGGACGCCGCGCACGAGGTAACGCACTATCTGTTCAAGCATCCCAAGGTCGATTTCATCTGGGTGACCGGTGGACCGAAGATCGTCGCGCTGGCGAATTCGGCCGGAAAGCCAGGCCTCTGCGTCGGTCCTGGCAACGCGCCGATTTACATTCACAAGACCGCAGACCTCAAGGGCGCCGTTGTAGACATCTTGATCTCGAAAACGTTTGACTCGTCGGTCATCTGCCCTGCCGAGCAAACCTGCGTCATTGACGACGAGGTATACGACGAGGTGATCGCCGAATTCGAGCGAATGGGTGCCCAGCTCCTCACCCCCGACGAAGCCAAGGCGGTGGCGGAGTTCGCGTTTGGCTGCGGCGACAAGATCTCGCTCGAGGCGGTCGGGCAGAAGGCATCGGAACTGGCCGCCCGAGCCGGCTTCAGCGTGTCACCGACCGTGAAGGTGCTGCTGGCGCAGCTGCCTGCCGACTTGGACGAACTCGCCGCGCACCCATTGGTGCAGGAGAAGCTGATGCCAGTGCTCGGGGTGGTGCGCGCGAGCAGCGTCCAGCACGCCATCGACGTCGCGGTGCTGGTCACGGAGCACGGAGGATTGGGCCACACCTCGGCGATCTACGCCAACGACGAC
Organism: uncultured Actinomycetota bacterium; assembly: GCA_963788075.1. Classification (GTDB taxonomy): domain Bacteria; phylum Actinomycetota; class Actinomycetes; order Mycobacteriales; family Mycobacteriaceae; genus Mycobacterium. The sequence continues at coordinate 356,643 of CAWBFI010000003.1, forward strand.
GACGTCATCGACGCCTACGGTCTGGCCGTTCGCACCGGGCGGGTCCTGGTCAACGCGCCGACATCCGTCGGAGCCCTCGGCGGCATCTACAACGACCTGACCCCCACGTTCTCGTTGGGCTGCGGCACTTGGGGCGGGTCGAGCACGACCGAGAACGTCAACTATCGGCAGCTCCTGAACATCAAGACCGTCTCGCGGCGCCGCATGCCGCCGCAATGGTTTCGCGTCCCGTCGAACACCTACTTCAACGCGGGCGCCCTGGAGAACCTGCGCGAGCTAGACTGCGAAACCGTCGTGGTGATCACCGATGCTCTGACCGAGGAGCGCGGCGTGGTCGACCAGGTGCGCGGCAAGTTGCGTACCACGCACGTGCAGGTGTTCAGCGAAGTGACGCCAGAGCCCGACGAGGCGACCATCCGCCGCGGTGTCGCCCTGCTGCAGCGGGTGCAACCCGATCTGTTGATCGCCGTCGGCGGCGGCTCGGTGCTTGACGCCGGAAAGGCGATCCGGCTGTTCTACGAACACCCGGAGAAAAGCCTCGACGAGTTGACGATGCCGTTCCTCGACCCCCGCAAGCGCGTGGCGGACTATCCTGTCGACCGTCATCGCGTCCAATTGGTCGCTGTCCCAACGACATCGGGCACCGGGTCGGAAGTGTCTCCGGCGGCGGTGCTGACGGTGCACGGGAAGAAGGAGACGCTCGTCGACTACAGCCTGGTGCCTGACCTCGCGATCGTCGACCCGGTCCTGACCTCGTCGATGCCGCAAAAACTGACCGCGGACACGGGGATCGACGCGCTGACCCACGCACTCGAGGCGATCGTATCGATCTTCGCCTCGCCTTACACAGATGCATTGTGCGCCCAGGCGGTACGGCTGATCTTCGATGCTTTGCCGAGAGCATACGAAGATCCCGACGAGCTGTCCGCGCGAACGGCCATGTCCAATGCGGCAACGCTTGCCGGGCTTGCGTTCTCGAATGCGTTCGTAGGGACGAATCATGCGCTCGCGCATGCCGTCGGCGCAAAATTCGGCATCCCGCACGGCCGGGCGAACGGAATTTTCCTGCCGCATGTGTTGCGCTACAACGCTAGTCTGCCAAGCAAGTTCATGCCCGCGCCCGGATATTCGGCCTACATCGCCCCGGCCAAATACGCACAGCTCGGCCAGCTGCTCTTCGGTGGCCATGACGCCGAGGAAAGCCGCCGCCGGTTGTTCCAAGAGGTTGACAACCTGCTGGACCGACTGAACATGCCGCGTTCGCTCAAGGAGCTCGGCGTCGCAGAGGAGCCATTCCTGGAGGCGCTGCCGGCGTTGGCGATGACGGCGTTTGAGGACCTCAGCAACCGCACCAATCCGCGGATGCCCTTGGTCAGCGAGATCACCGCATTGCTTCGGCTGGGCTACTACGGCGACACCGGTCTTGGGCGATCACTGGGCGCCGAAGAGCCCGACGGGCGCCGCAACCCCCTTTAGGGCCGTGCCAAGATAGGCAGCATGACTGTCGTTCTGGTGCACGGCAATCCGGAGACTGGCGCTATCTGGGACCCGTTGGTCGATGCCCTCGGGCGCGACGATGTGGTCCGGCTCTCGCCACCGGGATTCGGGGCTCCGCTGCCCGAAGGCTTCGCGGCCACCTACCTAGCTTACCGCGACTGGCTTGAACGTGAGTTGGCGCAGATCGACGGCCCGATCGACCTCGTCGGGCACGACTGGGGCGGCGGCCACGTGGTGAACGCGGTGATGCATCGACCGGAACTCGTGCGCAGCTGGGCCAGCGACGCTGTCGGGTTGTTCGACGCCGATTACGTTTGGCATGACCTCGCGCAGGTGTGGCAGACACCGGGCGACGGCGAACAGCTGGTCGACAGGATGCTCGGCGGGACGATCCAGGACCGGGCAGGACAGCTGGCTGCATTGGGCATCCCCATGGACATCGCGACGTCGATCGCCGCGGCGCAAGGTCCAGAGATGGGTCGGGCGATCCTGATGTTGTATCGCTCGGCGGCGCAGCCCGCGATGGCTGAGGCCGGTCGCGCTTTGGAGAACGCCGCGGCTCGGCCAGGGCTTTCACTACTGGCGACGGAGGACCCGTACATCGGAACCGCCGGGAACCGGCACCGGGCTGCGGACCGAGCGGGAGCCCGCACCGAGGTACTCGATGGCCGGGGACACTGGTGGATGGTGCAGGATCCTGCGCGCGGCGCGGCTGCTCTCACCAGCTTCTGGGAGTCCCTTGGCTAAGGGGCGGGGGACCTGGCGCCCTGTTATTCGATGGCATCGCTGTAGACGTCTAAGAGCCGAAACCGTGTCGCATCGAGATGCTCCCCGAGTATTGCGATGACACGCTTCTGCAATTCGTATCCGAGTTCGTGATCCTCCTCGCACTTCTCACGTAGGCACGTGCCGTCAAAGACGATCGCTCGCGTCATCTCAGCCGCGCGCCCATCGAACCGCCAGTTATACGGCGGTACCAACCAAGACCATCCGAGGACTTGCCCGGCTCCTAGCGTCTGAATCGTCAGGCTGCCGCGGCCGAGAACGGGGATTTCGAGCGCGACCTTGCCGGCGCGAATGAGATAGAAGTGCTCGGCCTCGCGGCCTTCACGGAAAATCAACTCACCGGCGCTGAAGCGCACGTTTGACGCGCACCCGACTACCAACGCCAGATAACGCCGATCCATCCCGCTGAAGAATGGATGCGCGGCCAGAACGCCTTCTAGCGTCCTCACGGCGTGCTCCTCTCACCGGCGCCAAATCACTCTTGAGATGGACCATAGAGGATTGAGACGACATCCGTCCGCGATCGCCGAAAAGCGGGCCGCGCGGATGCCACCCCGCCGAGACGATGCATTTTGGAATCGGCCGTGAACCCGACGAACTTCTACAACTCCACCGATTCGGGCGCGTCGATCATATCTTCGTTCGTCAGGAGAGGATTATTCTCCTCGGTTGAGAGACCCATCACGATCAGCCGGGGACGGCGACCGATCGGCCGACGTCCTCACCGCATCAAAGTTGCGAGGAGCTCGTTATGTCGAAGCCAACGGCGACCTTGCCGTGTGCGCTATTCGGTTCCGGCTTTCACCTCCGCGAAGTCCTCACGCACCCAACGTATTTCAGCGACGCACTCGGCCACTTGCGGCCGGAGGACCAGGCAAAGATTATCGGCGGCAATCTGTCCCGGCCGGTCACCGTGTGAACATGCCCACGACGCTGGAACTCGACCGACCGCGCGACGGCGTCGTCGTCGTGCGCCTGAACCGCCCAAAGCGCCTCAACGCGATCAACGAGCTCATGCAAACCGAATTACGTCAGGCGCTAGGCGAATTGGCCGACGACCGGGCAGTGCATGCCGTTGTGCTCATGGGCGCCGGGCGCGGCTTCTGCGCCGGGATAGACATGCGCGACTTCGGACCCAACGTGCCGGAGGCCACGGCACCAGCGACGGACCGCATGCGCTTCCAGGAGAAAATGGCCGCGCTCCCAGAGGCCGTGCGTCGATTGCCGCAACCTGTCATCGCCGCGGTCAACGGTCCGTGCGTCGGCGCCGGACTGGCGTTGTGTCTTGCCGCCGATATCCGGATCTGTTCTGCTGAAGCATCATTCGCCAACGCCGCTATCCTCCTCGGGCTGTCGGGCGCCGAGATGGGCATGAGCTACCACCTGCCTCGCATCGTCGGAACCGGTGTCGCGGCCGACTGGATGCTCACCGGACGCAGGGTATCGGCCGCCGAAGCCGATCGGCGCGGTCTGGTCAGCGAGGTCGTCGAACCCGATCGGTTAGCCGACCGCGCCGTGGAGTTGGCGTCGCTGATCGCGGACCTTGCTCCGCTGGGCGTGCAGCTGACAAAGCGTGCGCTGCAAGTCAATACCGACGCGGCGAGCCTCTCGTCGGCACTGGAACTGGAGAACCGCAACCAGGTGATCTCGCATGCGACCGACGAAGCCGCCGCGCGCCGCAAAAAGTGGTCGCACTGACTTCGATCGAGAGGGGACACCGATGTCCTGGGGCTTCGCAACCGACCCGCAGTGGGCCGAACAACTGGAATGGGTCGAGCAGTTCGTGCGCAGCGAGTGCGAACCGATCGACTTGATCGTCAAGGAGTCTCACGACCTCAACGATCCAGTGCGGCAGGCTCTGATCCCACCCCTGCAGGAGACCGTCAAGCAGCGCGGCCTGTGGGCCACCCACCTCGGCCCGCACCTTGGTGGTCCGGGCTACGGTCAGGTGAAACTGGCGCTGCTCAACGAGATTCTGGGACGTTCGGAATGCGCACCGATAGTTTTCGGATCGCAAGCCCCCGATTCGGGCAACAGCGAGATCCTGGCGCACTACGGCACGCCCGAGCTCAAGGCGCGCTACCTCGAGCCGCTGCTCGACAACCGCATCGTGTCCTGCTTCTCGATGACCGAGCCGCAGGGCGGTGCCGACCCGAAAGTGTTCCGCACCACCGCCGTGGCCGACGGTGATCACTGGATCATCAACGGAGAGAAGTGGTTTTCCTCGTTCGCATCGATGGCGTCGTTCATCATTGTGATGGCGATGACCGACCCCGGGGCGGCACCCTATGAGCGCTACTCGATGTTCGTCGTACCCGGCGACACCCCGGGCATCAATGTCATGCGCAACGTCGGCCTGGGATATCAGCCGCTGGGCGGTGGGCGCGAGGGTTACGTCCGCTATGAAAACGTGCGGGTGCCCGCCGACCACATGCTGGGACCGCGCGGCGGGGCATTCGTGGTCGCCCAAACGCGCCTTGGCGGCGGGCGTATTCATCACGCGATGCGCACGGTGGGGTTGGTCCGCCGCATCTTCGACATGATCTGCGAACGGGCGGTGTCGCGCTACACCCAGGGCGAGCTACTGGCCAACAAGCAACTCGTCCAGGAGATGGTCGCAGACTCGTGGATGGAGATCGAGGCCTTCCGGCTGCTGACTCTTCAAACCGCTTGGAAGATAGACCAATTCAACGACTACAAGGCGGTGCGCGCCGACATCTCGGCCGTGAAGGCGATGATGCAGAAGGTGCTGCACGACGTGTCGTCGCGGGCGCTTCAGCTACACGGATCGCTCGGCACCACTCATGAGATGCCGTTCGTGCAGTACCTGGTGGAGTCCTTCGTGCTCGGCCTTGCCGACGGGCCGACCGAGGTACACAAGGTGACACTGGCCCGACTGCTGCTCAAAGACCGCGCGCCCGCGCCCGATCTCTTTCCCTCGGAACATCTACTGCGGTTGCGCGAGGCCGCGGAGGCGAAGTTCGCGGGCAAGCTGGCGGGCGTCCCCCGCGGCTAGACGGCTTTCGTCACACCGACGTAGGACAGCACCACGTCGGACTGGTCGGTCACCCGCGTCAGCACCGCATAGGAGCGGATGAACGACTGACCCACGCAACCGTCGATTTTTACGTGGAAGTTACTGATCATGACCCAGGGATTTGGACCCTTGAACTCCTTTTTGTCCACCGGTACGACGACCACGAGGCCGGGCTTGAGACCCACGGTGATCACGCCGTTTACCGGCGTGGTAATCAACGGCACAACACCTGGGACACCGGTCAAGAGGCCCGCAAAGCCCAGGCCCGGACTGACGCCGGCGCTACCCGCCATGGTGACGCCGTTGGATGTGCTCATGTCGATTCCGCAGCCGATCTCGTAACCCACCTCGAGGACTCCCCGCGGCGCTTCCGGTCCTACCAGCGCTCCGACAAACGTTCCGCTCGACAGGTACTCACGAGACGAGAGCGCGGTGGTCAATGGCGCCACGGGAACTTGCGACTCGTCCTTCGCTCCGAGGCCGAGGGTCCAGCCGTCGGGAGTGTTAAGGGTTGCTGGCGGGTTCGACGCGACCCGTCCGTCGGCCGCAGGCGACGCTGCAGCGGCCGGGTCGACTTCTGGGTCAGCGCAGGTAGGCGGTGCCGTGGCCACGAGCAAGGCATGGCAAACCGCGACAACCGCAGCGCGGCGGACGACCACGAGGTTGGGCCTCACGGACGACACCGTACGCAGGGCCGGATTCATCTCGCGGCACTTACTCGTCGAACCGCCACAGTCGTTGTGCGTTCGTAATTGGAATGCGACTTCGGCCGTAATGCTTCAGGCGCAACCGTTCCGCTCGCCGAACAGCTAGAATAGGCTGCCATGAAACGTCGCGTGCTCGCTCTGGGTGTCCTGGCCGGCGGGATGACTGCCATGACGTTGGCGGGCGGCATCGGCATGGCGCACGCGGACGGAGATCCTTTTACGCCGCCAGCGCCCGGTTTGATCGATCAATTACTGACGGAGACACCAGCTCTGTTTGTGGATCCCCGCGACGAGGGCGGTCCGTCATCCAATTCGGATCGTGTCGGAATGTATTGCGAAAATCTCTTCGTGCGCTGCCATTGATTCACCGCTGATCCAGCATTGACCGCGCTCGCCCGAGCAACGTCGTCACGGTGGCGGCCATGGCTTCCAATTCGGCTCGCGGGCAACGTCTCCGGCGGTTGTGCTTGACGATCAGCGACCAGGTCGCCGCCGACTTGAAGCATGCCAACGCAGCGAACCAGGCCAGGTCGGTGACCTCGCGACCCAATTCGTCCTGATACAGCTGGGCGAGTTCGGCGGTTGGCGGTGCCACACCGGCCGGGGCCCGGACACGTTGGTAGGTGTCCGGATCGGAGTTGATCAGGAACCACCCCACATCGATACGCGGATCACCGATCGACCAGATCTCCCAATCGATCACCGCGTTGATGTGGGCTCCGACGGCAATCAGGTTACCCAGCCGAAAGTCACCATGCACCACGCTCGGCCCCAAAACCGTTGGAGCGAAAGCTAGCAGCGCGTCACGCGCACCCTGCCAGCCGGGAACCAGCGCGGCGTCGACGGTCCGCAGCGTCTCACACCAGCGCTCGACTTCGGCGACCGGCCCGATGACCGGCTCGTCGCCCAGGCCTAGGTCGATCGGCGAGAGACCGTGCAGCGCTGCCATCGTTCGGCCCGCGTTGCGGTACCGCTCCATCAAATCAAAAGACGGTGTGCAGCCGTCGAAGAGCGGCTCCAAGCAGTCGCCTTCGACCCGGGACATCACGAACAATGGCGGACTTCCCGCATCCTCCCAGAGCACAGTGGGAACCGGAACCCTAGTCTGGGCAAGGGCTCTGATGATCCGGGCCTGACGCAGCACGTCGCGGTGCGCTGTCGGCGCAACGCCGGGCGGAGCGACCTTGATCACCACAGCCCGGCCGTCGCACTGGCCGCAATAGGTAAGGCTGGAAGCGCCGCCGGCCAGCGGGGTGACGCCCGTGATGCCGGCGGCGGCGAGCCGCCGTCGCAGCTCGTCTGGGTCGAGCTCGACCATTCTCATCCAGTAAGCGGGCCGCTTCTCGACCAGCCGACTTCGGCGAGGAAGGGCTGGGTGTGCGCGATGCGTCCGGTCATAGTGTTCGGATCACCCGTGCACAACCGGAGAGCGGTCTCGGTGATCAGTTCGATGTCCTCGGTGTCGGTCTTGGCCAGGTCCAGGGCGCCTGCCCCGGGGGTGGCCACCGGATGGGACGGGGCCGCGGCGTTGACGGCTATGCCGTCGTCGTAGAGTTCGGCGGCGAGGCTTTTGGTCAGCCGATTGAGCGCGGCCTTGACCGTTCCGTAGATGCCGAAGCCAGCGGCGCGGTCGAATTCGGAGAACGGCGGGCCGGGCGGCAGATCGCCGCCCACCGAGGTCAGGTTCAGGATCCAGCCCCTGCCGCGGTCGCGCATCGCGGGAATCGCCAACTGGCTCAGATGCAATGGTCCCAGGACGTGCATCTCCATCATCAACCGGACCCGTCGGTCGGGAAACCCGTCCAGGGGCCGCAGAAAGGTGACCGCGGCGTTGTTGACCAGGATGTCGGGCGCGCCGACCGAGCTCACCACTTCATCGAAAAGCCTTGCGCGTTCATCGGATTGGGATAGATCAGCCTGGACCGCGACCGCCCGGCCGCCGGCGGCCACGATCTCGTCGCGGGTCTGGCTAAGCGATCCATGGTATTTCGGATCGGGGTCCATCGTGCGGGCGGTCAGCGCCACGGTGGCACCATGCGCGGCAAGGCGGGCGGCGATCGCCTTGCCCAGGCCACGGCTGCTCCCGGTGACCAGAGCCACCATCCCGTCGCACCGTGGGTCAGCGCCCATCGTCGGCCTCCTCCGGATTGCCCGCCACGCGGGGCGACCGCCGCAGGGCGTCGATCGAATAGGCTCCGCCGCCCGTGAAGACCAGCAGGAAGAAACCGAAGCAGAACAGGATCGACAATATCCCGCCATTGCCTGCCGGTGGATCGCCGATGGGCCAGAGCGAACGCGGCTGGTGCATCCAGAAGTAGGCGACCGCCATTTCGCCCGAGGCAATGAACGCCGCCGCGCGCGTGAACAACCCCGTTGCGATCAGCAATCCCGCGACGAATTCGATGCAACCGGCATACCAGCCGGGCCACGCCCCGAAAGCGACGGGCCATGTGGGGGGATGGACGGGCCAGCCGAAGAGGATCATCGAGCCGCACCCGGCGAATAGCAGACCGTAGACCAACCGAAAGAGGCTCAGCACGGCCGGCTCATAACGGGCGAGGCGGTGGTTGAGAGTCGTCGTCACGATGCACACGTTACGGCGGCCGAGTGGGCCAGTCGCCGCCATAACCGATGGCGGTCTCGCCGACACGCACTGACAATGAGTGTCATGGTTGACGACGCCGACGCAGCAGCAGCGATGCAGCGGACGATAATTCCCCGGATCGTCGTCCAAGACGTCGAGGGGTGCACATCGTTCCTGAGATCGGTCTTCGGTGCCGAGGGCGAGGTGTTCCTCGACCGGCCGACTCAATTAGTCATCGGCGACTCGATGGTGATGATTTCTTCCCTGGGGGAACGCGAGCACTTCCCGGCGTTTCTATACATCTATGTCGACGACACCGACGCGGCATACCGGCGTGCTGTCGACGCCGGCGCCCAGGTCATTGAGGAGCCATCGGATCAGTTCTATGGCGACCGCCCCGCCATGGTGAAAGACGGCCACGGAAACATGTACCAAATAGCCACTCCGATCGCGTCGATCAGCAGCCCGAAGCCCCTGTAACGCAGAGACGCTGTGCGTAGAAGTTCATTCAGACAACGAGTGCGCTTCTTGACAGGGACACGGCATGGCCAGCACGCGCATTGCGGTCGCGGTGCCGGCCGGCGGGGCCGCGCTGGCGTTGGCCCTGGGCCTCGCAATGGGCGGCGGCATCGCGCATGCGGCCCCCGGCGCGTCCGACCCGCCGAGCGGCGCGGGCACGCTGTACGGCGACCCCGCGGCCGCCGCCCCGTTCTGGCGTTACCAGCAGTATGACGACGACTGTGTGCCGATGGCGGTCGCCGACGTGGTCGGTGAACTGACCGGCCACCGGCCCTCCGAGCAGGCGATTATTACGGTGGCCCAATCGACCCCCAGCACCGTGCATGCCGGACCGATCTACACCAAGCCGAAGAAACGCAAGCCGGGCAGCGGCACCTCCTTCGACGATGAACCGGCGCTGCTCGCGCACTACGGAATCCGCGCCGTGAGTACGGACGAGGCGAGCGCCGCGAACGCGGGTGTCCCCACGGGCATGACGGCGCTCGAGAAGGATCTGGCCAAGGGCCGCAAGGTGATCGTCGGAGTCAACTCGGAACTCATCTGGCGCGAGCCCCTTGAGGACAAGACCCCGGACGGCCAACCCGAAGCAAACCACGCCGTGGTGGTGACCGGCGTCGACACCGCTGCCGGAATCGTGCACCTCAACGACAGCGGCGACGAGAGCGGCCGCGACGAGCAGGTGCCGATTGACGTCTTCACACGATCATGGGCCAGCAGCGACGACCAGATGACCGTCACGGGTTAGGGGCAGGGACAACGTTCAGGAGGCTCAGCAACGCGTCGGTCACCTCCCGAGGGCGTTCCTCCGTGACGTAGTGGTCGGCGCCGTACAGGCGGCTCAGTCTCGCGTCGGGAATGCGGTCGGCCAGTTCGCGCGCGGTCTCAAACGGGACGTAGGGATCGCGGTCACCCCAGATCACCGAGACCGGGCAACGTATCGTCGCAAGTCGTTCCGCCAGCCAGGGCACGGCGGGCACCGGGTAGTGGGCGAAGAATTCCCAAAATGTGCGCCGGCCTTCTGGTGTCTTCATCCAGCCCAGATATTCGGTTTCCAGTGCGCCGTCGAAACAGCCGAGCCTTCGATACCGGGTCAGGGCGACGTGGTGCAGCGTGGCCAACGGAAGATGTTGCGCGGCCGCGGACAGCGTGGGCCGAGTCGCGATCCAGTGCTGGCCCAACGAGAACCGGTAAAACTATGGGCGAAAGACGCTATGCGCACGGGTGTTCAGGAGGGCAAGTCGCAGCACTCGCTCGGGGTGACGGATGACGTAACCGAGTCCAATGAAGCCGCCGTAGTCGTGGGCGAACAGGTTGAATCGTTCCCACCCCAACCGCTGTACGAGTCGCTCGATCCGATCCGTCTCATTGTCGTAGCTCGGCGCCGTCGACGGCGGATCGGAGCGGCCGAACCCCGGCCAGTCCGGTGCCACGACATGATGGCTGTCGGCAAGCGCCGCGATCTGGTGGCGCCAGCAGGATGCGCTCTGCGGATAGCCGTGCAGCAGCAGCACCGGCTCCCCGGTGCCGGCCTCCAAGGCGAACAACTTGCGGCCGTCGACATTCCACTCTGTCGACCTCATCCGAGTCGATCTCATCCGGTGAACCCCCTCACTGGAATCTATTCGATGACCACTGTGCGCCCACCCCACGTTTTGAGACAGGCGGCGCTCCATTACAGCCACCGATTGCAGCCACTGCCATGCCTCGACCCCGACCGGCAATGCCGTCTCGTCACTATTACGTGAGATTTCGTTCACGTAGCAGACGTCAATTGCGCGCCTGGTGTGCAAACATCGCTGCAACACTGACGGCCTGCGCTCAGCCGGATATGTCGGCGCGGTGCTCCACGTCTCTAGGGAGTAGGACCCACGATGACCGATGTCGATCAGACCCCATCCGACGGAATGTCCGCGAGCCCCACTCGGGCCGACCTGGTCGAGCACTCCCGCACCGGTATGAGCGCGGCCGCGCTGGCGCGGGCGATCAACGATCACCTGCGCTACTCCATTGGCCGTCCGGCCGCGGCGCGGGGGCCGGAGCACTACTACCGGGCGCTCGCTCTCGCCGTGCGTGACCGCATGCAGGACCGCCGGGTGGCCTCGACGCAGACCTCACTCGATCTCGGCCGTAAGGTGACGTGCTACCTGTCGGCGGAATTCCTGATGGGTCCGCAGCTGGGCAACAACCTGCTGAACCTCGGCATGGAGCGGGCGGCGCGGGAGGCGTTGGCGGCGATGGGCCAGAACCTTGACACGGTCCTGGCTTGCGAGGAGGAACCGGGGCTGGGCAACGGCGGCCTCGGCAGGCTCGCCGCATGCTACCTGGACTCCTTGGCCACCCTCGAGCGGCCGGCGATCGGTTACGGCATCCGCTACGAATTCGGCATCTTCGACCAGGAGATCCACGACGGCTGGCAGGTCGAGCAGACCGACAACTGGCTGGACCACGGAAACCCTTGGGAGATCGCTAAACCCGACGTCAACTACCTGGTCAAGTGGGGCGGCTACGCCGCGCACTACACGGACGACTCCGGCCACGACCGTGCCCGGTGGGTGCCGAGGCGGTTACTCAAGGGCGTCGCCTACGACACGCCCATCCAGGGTTACGGCGTCAATACCTGCAACGTGCTGACCTTGTGGAGCGCACGGGCCGTCAAGTCGTTCGCGTTGGAGGCGTTCAACACTGGCGATTACTACGGGGCGGTCGAGGACGAGGTCATGTCGGAGACGGTCACCAAGGTGCTGTACCCCAACGACGAGCCGGAGGCGGGCAAACAACTGCGCCTGCTGCAGCAGTACTTCTTCGTATCCTGCTCGCTGCAGCACGTGCTGCACATCATGGATGACCTCGCCGATGTCTCCGTCAAGGAACTCCCCCAGCGGTTTGCCTTGCAGCTCAACGACACCCATCCGTCGATCGGGGTGGCCGAGCTCATGCGGTTGCTGGTTGACGAGCGCCAGCTGGACTGGGACGAGGCGTGGGACATCACGGTCGCGACGTTCGCCTACACCAACCACACACTGCTGCCCGAGGCGCTGGAGACGTGGCCGCTCGAGATGTTCGCCGAGTCGCTGCCGCGCCATCTGGAGATCATCTACGAGATCAACCGCCGGTTCCTCGACGAGGTGCGCGCCCGGTTTCCCGGCGACGAGGATCGGGGCCGCCGGATGTCGCTGATGGGCGAGGACGGTGGCAAGAATGTCCGGATGGCGCACCTCGCGACCGTCGGCAGCCACGCCATCAACGGTGTCGCCGCACTGCACTCGGAGCTCCTGAAAAGCAGTGTGCTCAAAGACTTTTACGAGATGTGGCCGGAGCGGTTCAGCAACAAGACGAATGGCGTGACGCCACGCCGCTTCCTTGCCCTGGCCAACCCCGGGCTGCGGGAGCTGCTGGACCGCACCGTCGGTGACGGCTGGCTGACCGACCTGGTGCGCCTGCGCGGACTGGAGCCGTTCGTCGAGGACGCGGCCTTCCGTCGGGAATGGCGCGACATCAAACGAATCAACAAGGCGCGCCTTGCCCGGTACATCAGCTCGGTGGCGGGCGTCGAGCTGAACCCGGACTGGATGTTCGACGTGCAGGTCAAGCGCATCCACGAGTACAAGCGCCAGCATCTCAACGTTTTACACATCGTCGCGCTGTACCATCGGCTCAAGCAGAACCCTGGCCTGTCGATTCCGCAGCGGGCCTTCATTTTTGGCGGTAAGGCCGCCCCGGGCTACTTCATGGCTAAGCGAATCATCAAGCTCATCAACGCTGTTGGGGAGACGGTCAACGCCGACCCGGACGTCAACCGTTTCCTCAAGGTGGCGTTCATCCCGAACTTCAACGTGCAGAACGCGCACATGATCTACCCGGCCGCGGATTTGTCCGAGCAGATCTCCACCGCGGGCAAGGAAGCGTCGGGCACGGGGAACATGAAGTTCATGATCAACGGCGCCCTGACCATCGGCACGCTCGACGGGGCGAACGTCGAGATGCGCGAAGAGGTCGGGTCAGAAAACTTCTTCCTGTTCGGCTTGACGGAGCAGGAGGTCGAGGCGGTCAAGGCACAGGGATACCGCCCCGGAGCCTACATCGACGGCAACGACGAGCTGCGCGCCGTGCTGGATCTGATCGGCGACGGAACGTTCTCGCGCGGCGACACCGAGGTGTTTCGGCCGCTGGTGGACAACCTCCGCTACGACGACCCCTTCCTGGTGTGCGCAGACTTCGCTTCCTACGTCAGCTGCCAGGAGCGGGTGAGCGTCGCATGGGAGGACAGGGATTCCTGGACGAAGATGTCCATCCTGAATACTGCGCGCAGCGGCAAGTTCTCGTCGGATCGCGCGATCGCAGAGTACTGCGACGACATCTGGAACGTCTGGCCGCTGACGGTGAAGATCTAAGCCTGCTGTAATCGCGGCATTGCCCTTAGCCTGAATCCGTGGATGGGCCCGGTGATCTGATCGGCGTGTGAACAGCGAAAATGCCTTCTGAACTGGGACAATACGAGTGCTGATATCGTGTTGTCCTGAATTCAAGAAGGCATTTCCGGTGCAATCATCGTATATGTTCACGGTCGGGTCGGCGGTGTTCGACGAGCGGAATCTGGTGTCGGCGGCGGGTTTGGTGCCGGTGCTGGAATTGGCTGAGCAGACCGGTCTTTCGGAATTGATCGGCGAGCATGTGGATCTGCCGTCGACTCGGGTCAAATCCGGGGCGGTCAATCCGGCCGGCAAGCTGACCACGATCATCGCGGGCATGATGTGCGGCGCGGACAGCATCGATGATGCCAACGTGCTGCGCGCCGGCGGCACGCCGCGGGTGTTCGACGAGGTGTACGCCCCCTCGACGTTGGGGATCTTCTTGCGCGAGTTCACCTTCGGACACGCCAACCAGCTCGCCGCGGTGGCCCGCGCGCATCTGGTGGCGCTCGCGCAGCGCACCGCGCTGCTACCCGGCAGCGAGCAGCGCGTGTTTGTGGACATCGACTCGCTGCTGCGCCCGGTCTACGGGCACCACAAGCAGGGCGCCTCGTTCGGGCACGCCAAGATCGCCAGCCGCGCGCTGCTGCGACTGGGCCTGTCGCCGCAGATCACCACGCTCTCCACGGCAACCGCGCCGCCGGTGATCGCCGAGGCGCAGCTACGCAGCGGCAAGGCCGGCTCCGGGCGCGGCGCCGCCGCCCAGATCAAACGGGCGATCACCACCGCCCGCGCGTGCGGGCCCACCGGGACGATCATGCTGCGCGGCGACTCGGCGTTCGGCACCAAGAAGGTGATCGCCACCTGCTGCGCGGACGGCGCCGAGTTCTCCTTGTCAGTGAGCCGCAACAAGCGCATCACCGCCGCCCTCGAGGGCATCGATGAGGCCGCCTACACCCCGGTGCACTACCCGGGAGCGATCGAAGACCCCGACACCGGGGCGTTGATCTCCGACGCCCAGGTCGCCGAAACCCCCTACACCCTGCGCCTGGGCCGCGGCCGCACGCTCACCGTGCGGCTGGTGGTGCGCCGCGTCAAAGACGCCCGCTACCCCGACGCGCTGTTTCCGGTGTGGCGCTATCACCCGTTTGTGACCAACTCCGCACTGCCCACCGCCGAGGCCGACATCACCCACCGCCGCCACGCCATCATCGAGACCACCTTCGCCGACCTGATCGACGGCCCACTGGCGCATATCCCGTCCGGGCTGTTCGCCGCAAACTGCGCCTGGCTGGCGTGCGCGGTGATCGCGCATAACCTGCTGCGCGCCGCAGGCACCCTCGCCGGTGGTAACCACGCCGTGGCCCGTGGCGCCACCCTGCGCCGCGACCTGGTCAACGCACCCGCCCGCTTCGCCGCCCCGGCCCGCAAACCCGTCTTGCACCTACCCACCCACTGGCCCTGGCAAAACGGATGGAAAACCCTGTGGCACAACGTCATCAGCTACCCGACCGCACAACCCCGCGCCGGCTGACCCCCACCGACCACCCCCTGTCCGCCCCGCCACCCCAGGCCCGACCCGAGGAACCTCGTAACAAGGAAAAGCTGGTACCGGCCAGCAGATCACGCATGCCCACCGCACACACACCCGGCCGCAGATCCGGGCAACCACGTCGACGAACACGCGAAAGCACCCATCCACGGATTCAGGCTTAGTATTTCGGCATGCCGATTCTTCGAGACAAACTGTCATCGCCGCGCGGGTGACGAGGGCGAAGTCGAACGCTTTGCGGGTGCAGCTCACTACCCCCGACGCACCGACGTGGCGCACGCCCGGCAAAAGGGCAGTGCCGCCGTCTTGTTCGGTTTCAAGAACGGCGGCAAGAGCGAATACACGCTTTCCAGCGCCGCGGTGAGGAATTGCGGATCGCGGTGGCAGGAACCACGACCATCACAACGCAAGACAGGCCCGTGGGAAGGATCGTGCCGGCCGACGGCGCGGCGCGGTTCGAAGACGCCGCCGGTGCCGTCCTGGCGGTGGTGCAGCCGCGCAGCGGATCGAAGGCCGACAAGGCCTGGCATCATCGGCTGCGGTCCCCCTCCGGGACGAACTCGGTGTCCTCACCCTGATGACCGTTCACACCGGTTGGAGGGATATCGAAGAGGAGGCCTATTAATTGCTGCTCGACTACAACGTCACAAGCCTGAAAGCGCCTTCGGCGGGTGCATTGCTCCAACTGCGGACGCCCGTCGCCCCGCAGTTGGGGGACGTCTTGGCCGCGGCGTGCGTCGACTTCTCGGTGTTGCCCCGCGGCTACATCGCGTAGCCGCCTCTTCAGCTATCCCAACTCGGGATCTGTCCCAGCGCGCGCATCAACTGGCCCTCGGCCCCGGTCAGCACCGAGATCTCGGTGATCGGCGACTGAGGCACCGGGAAGTTCAGGCCCGGGTCGAGCTCCGGATTGAACGGGTAGCCGGTCGGCATCATCGACGGTGGCAGCAGCCCGAGATCCACCAGCGCCGCCTGCGGACCCTGAACCGCGCCGTGAGCCAAATCCGGCACGATGGTGAACGGGTTCGGCAGTTCGAACAGGCTGGCGGGGGTGGGGATGTTGGCGTACTCCCCGGAGCCGTAGCCCATGTCGACGATCACCCGCAGATCCGGCTGCAGCAGGTCGGCCAGCGCGTTGCCGTAAGGCGCCGGCAGCATGCGCAGCGGCGCGACGAGCGGCAGGTTCTGCGTGAGCAGCTCGTAGTAGGTGGTGGCACCGGCGTAGCCGGGCGACGTCGGTAGTTGGATCGCTGGGGCGACCTGCGTCGGCGTCAGGTCGACGTAGTCGTGCGATCCATGAAAGAGGAGGAAGCCCATGATCGCATTCACATCGCTGACCGGGTTGAGCACGTAGCGCGGGAAGTCGGCCACCATGTCGTACTGGTTGCTGAAGATCACCGTGGGGTACGGCGAGTTGGGGGGCGTCGCGCCGTTGAGCAGCACGTCCCAGAACGGGATGTACAGGCCGGGGAACCGTTCGAAGAACCCCCCGTCGGGGTTGCCGGGGTCACCGGTCAGGAAGAACGACAGCTTGCTGGGATCGGGCGGATTGGGCATCACCATGTAGTTGCGGATCTCGTCGGTGGCCACAAGCGCACCTTGCGAGGTGGTGTAGACGACCACCTTGTTGCCCGCCGACAGTTCCGTGTTGATGGCGGTGTTGAGCAACTGCACGCCCTGGGCCGTCGACTGACCAAGCGTCAGATTCCCGAGCTGCGGGGTGACCGGCCAGAACTGCTCCGGCGTGTAAATCGACTGGCCCAGCGCCCCAGTGAGCGGTGACAGCCTGGGGTTGTTGAGGTAGTCGATTATGATCGAACTGACGTACTGGGAGTTCGGCAGAGGGAACGTGGTGCCGCCCATAATCAGCGCCACCGACCCGTTCTGCGGCACGACCAGTGGCGGGATGCTCGCGGGGGGAGTTGAAAGTTCGTTCTGCGCGAAGAACGGGGCCAGTGGTGATTCCAACTCGCTGATCACGTCGCGTAGCGCCTGTAGGGCGGCCTGCTCGGTCCCGGTGTATGCGGCGCCGGCCCCACCCAGCAGTTGCGTGAACTGCTGATGGAACGCTTGGCCCTGCGCCGCCAGAGCCTGAAAGCTGGCCGAGTGGTTGTTGAACAGCGGCGTGATCGCGGCGCTGATCTCATCGGCTCCGGCGGGCAGGATGCTGCTCGTCGGCAGCGCCGCGAGCGCGTGGGCCTCTTCGAGCCTGGTGCCGATGTTGGCGACATTCTGCGCCGCCGACGCCAGCTCCTCAGGAATGACCTGCATCCGTGCTCCTTCACCCCCCATCTGGAGCATTCTTAACAACAAGCGCGCGGGCTGAGACATGTTTAGCCGAATTGGCAGGGCTGAGCGGTATGGCGTGGCCTCCACTGCCCTCGCGGGCCGGTTGACAGGAAGCCGGCGGCGAGCGCCTGGGACCGAAGAGCGGTCTTGCTAGTTAGGCCACATGCGTTTCGGCTGGCTGATATCGGTGCGCCGCCATTGGTAACCGACTTTGTCCTCGTAATCGATCGTCAGGCGCAGCGCGTATTCGGGGTTTGTGGTCGTGTACGCCCTCACGGTGTGCTGATTCGGCGGCAGGGTTCGCGGCCACTCCGTGGCGAAGTGGCTAACAAGAGAGTCCCGCAGTGCTTGGGTGAAGGCCGCCGGTAGTTGGCCACCTCGTTGCTGCGCAGAGGCGGATAACGCCGCACGGATGGACCGATCGAAAGCCTGGTCGAGCGGCATGGCGTTGTCAGCCGGCCTGCAGCCGTCAGATACCTCATCGCCGTTGGCGTCTATGGCTATAACGTCGACGGCAAGGATCGTCGTCGCCCCGTTGCCTGCATTATCGATTCGGACCGACCACCACGAATCACCGAACATCGGCGCTCTGGCGCAAGAGGGGAACACCTTTCGAGCTTGAGCGGCGACGCGTTTGCCGTGGGCGCGGCGCAGCGCATCCATCTGTGCTTCGTGGTGCCGGCGTTCTTCGGCCGCTTTCCTGGGTTCGCGGATAACGGCGACGTACAGCGCGATGAGCACTCCGATCGTGGTCGCAACGGCCGCCATCGCTTGAATCTCCTGAAGCCACAGGGCTGTTTGATTTACGCTGTTTGATGCGCCTTGCGCGGCAATGTGCCCCACCAGCCCATGAGCGTCGTTGGTCACCGGGAGCTCTCCAGAGGCTAGGAATCGATCGGCTGCCGAGCCGCGGGTGGGTAGTCGTCGTAAAACCCGGCACCGGACTTGACTCCCAACCGGCCTTGTTGCACGTAGGCGCGTAGTACCTTGCGGGGTCCTTCCGGGTACTCCGGATGCTCGGCACAATAGTGCTCTTCGATGTCCAAGACGACGTCCAGGCCGACCCGATCCATCATCCGAAACGGACCGGCGGCGGAGCCGGTGTTTATTTCAAACATCCGGTCGACTTCCTTCGGGGTGGACACGCCTTCGGCAACAACCTCTAGCGACTCGCGTTTCACCGCTGCCCAGACCCGGTTGAAGATGAAACCGGTGCTTTCCCTGCGCGCTTCGAACGGGTAGAACCCGAACCGCGGCAAGGTCGCCACCACGAAGTCAATGATGTCGCGGTCGGTCTCGCCGCAGGACATCACGTCGACGGCATTCTGTTTCGGCGGCATGTAGAAATGGATGTTCAGCACGCGCTCGGGGCGGTGCACCTTGTCCAAAAACATGCGGCTGGCATAAGACGACGAATTGCTGGCCAGAATGGCATCGGCGGCCGACAGTTCGTCGAGCTGTCCGAACACCTGCCGTTTGAGCTCCAGCCGCTCGGGGACCGCCTCGATGACCAGCCACGCGGTCCGCACCGCATCGCCGAGGTCCGCATCGGCCGAAACCCGGCCCGCGACAACACCGGTTAGCCGGTCCGTCAGCGCGGGGAGGCTTTGCGACACGAAGTCGACGGCGGCGCGGCGTTGGTCGTCGGCGAGGTCATAGATCCGGACCTCGGCGCCATGCGCGGCGAACATCAGCGCGATGCGGCGGCCGAGCGTACCGGCCCCGACCACCGCCACCGGTCGGCTTGAGAAGTCCGTTGGCAGAACGAAACTCATCGCATGCTCCTATTGCTCTGCGGGCAGTTCGACGTAGGCGATTCCGGTGAGGTTGCCTTGCACGGCCCGGACGGGTCGGCTGCCGGATCCGTCGAGCCCGGCCGCCCATACGTTGCCGCCCAGGTCGGTGACGAACATCCGGTTGTTGTCCGGGTCGAGCGCGATGCCGATGCCTTCCATCAAGTGGGTCATCACGATCTCGGGCTCGCCGACGCCGATGGTGTCCAGTTGAGCGCGATTGACGGTGTTGCCGTACGGCGGGTCACCACGGTCCGTCCAGTACAGCACCCGCGACGCGGCATCGATTTCGAGATCGATCGGCTCGGGCAGGTCCTTGAACACCACCTCGATGTCGCTGCGGCTGAACGCGGACTCGCCTGCGGGAACGTCGATTCCGGCCCGCAGGATCCTGCCGAGGCCGGCATCGCTCGGGCCCTTCTGCGTCCAGTACAGGTGCCCACCAACGTGGTCGACGGCGACGCCCACGCACCACTTCGTCTCGTCACGGCGCTCCTCGTCGTCCTGGCCGGTCTGCACGAGGGTCTCAACGTTGCAGCCATCGAGGTCGCAACGCATCACCCGCATGCCTTCCCGGTCGCCCCAGTACAGCTTGCGGCCGACGGCATCGAAATGCAGCTGCTTGGGCGTGTAAGTGCCACCGCTGGGAACAATTGTGGTGCGGTTGTTTCCGTCGAGGTCCACCCGCTCGATCGAGCCGTCGTTCGCCGACGGAACGCCCATGTTGGTCCAGTAAATGTGGCCGCCATCAACGTCTACCGCGACACCGTCGGGGACGGGGCATCCGGTGACGATGATCGTCTTGCCGGAGCCGTCGGGGTTGATGGAGAACAGCCGGCCACCACCGCTGGCTTCAAGCACAAATAGTTTTGGGTTCAGAGTCATGATTATTCCTTTCGAATCTTTCGGCTTATCAGGGCATTTAGGCTGAAGCGTGCTGTCGTTACGGCGTGCGTCAGTGACGCGATACCAGTACATAACCTGCGATGCCGAAGGTTATAGGCGTCATTGCCATCAATCCGTACAGCACGCTCAGCATCGTTGTCTCCTTACATCACAAGGCCGCTCACGCGGGCGCTGACCCGTAGTCGGCCCGCACCGCCAACAGCCCGAACAGCATCTCGTCGCGCTCGGCGGCGAGCTCCTCGATCGACCGGCCGTCCGCCTCCTCGAGGACACCCTTGACGATCTGTTGCTGGAGCTCCAGGGTCAACTCCGGGTTGCCCAGTCCCGACCATCCGGCGGCCATGCGTGGCATCAGGTGGTCCATGAAGTGCTGGATGCCGCCCTGGCCGCCGCCGAGGTGCCATAACAGGTTGGGTCCCATGACTCCCCAGCGCAGGCCGGGACCCCAGGACACCGCGTCGTCGGCGTCGGCGACGTCGAGCACACCCTGACTGATCAGGTAGACCACTTCCCGGTACAGCGCCGACTGGATCCGGTTGGCGACGTGGCCGGGCAGCTCCTTCTTCAGGTGGATGGGTTTCTTGCCGATCGAGGCGTAGAACACCATTGCGTCGTGGATCGTCTCCGGCGCAGTCCTCGTGCCACCTACCACCTCCACGAGGGGGATCACGTGCGGCGGGTTGAAGGGGTGGCCGATGACGGTCCGCTCGGGACGCTGGCACTCGGCCTGCATCACGCTCATGGTGATACCCGACGAGCTCGAGGCGATGATCGCGCCGGGCGGCGTGGCGTCGTCGATGTCAGCGAACAGCTTCACCTTAAGTTCCGGGCGCTCGGGCGCGTTTTCCTGGACGAAGTCGGCGTCCGCGAGTGCCGCCGGCATGTCGGAGGTGAACTTCAGGCGGTCGGGGGAGGCGCCGGGCGCCAGCCCCAGTGTCTTAACCCCCTCCCATGCTCCCTCGACGTAGGACCGCAGCGCCGCCTCGGCGCCCGGCGCGGGATCGGTTGCCGTGACATCGAAGCCGCGGGCGAGATAGTGCGTCGCCCAGCTCGCGCCGATGGTTCCGGTGCCGACGATTGCGACGCGCCGCACTGGCTTTTGTGAATTCATGATCGTTGCTCCTTAGGTAGTCGGTGGTTGGTTGTCAGCGCCCGCGCCAGACGGGCGCACGTTTTTGCGCGAACGCCAGCGCTCCTTCGTGCGCGTCCTCGCTGTGCAGCAGGTCGGATGCGCTCTCGGCCTGGCGCTTGAACGCCTCCGCGTCGTTGAGTCCCTGCGTTTCTCGCAGTACTGCCTTGACCCTCGCCAACGCAAGCGGGGCGTTGGCGGCGATACGCGCAGCAAGCTCCTGCGCCCCGACCAATGCGGCCCCGGTCGGGGTCAGCTCACCGACGAGTCCGTACTGCTTGGCATCGACGGCCGAGAGCGGCTCGCCGGTGAGCAGCACCTTCAGGGCGACGTGGTAGGGGATGCGCTGCGGCAGGCGGATGACGCCTCCCTCGCCGGCGATGAGTCCCCTTTTCACCTCCGGCAGACCGAATTTGGCGTCCTGTGACGCGACGATCACGTCACAGGCCAGGGCCATTTCGAAGCCACCGCCGAGCGCCCAGCCTTCGACGGCCGCGATGAGCGGCTTGCGCACCACGGCCTGGGTGAGCCCGCCGAATCCGCGACCGGGAAGGATAGGGGTCTCTCCGTTCGCGAATGCCTTCAGGTCCATGCCCGCGCTGAACGTCCCGCCCGCTCCGGTGAGCACGCCCACCGACAACGACGGATCTGAATCCAGCAGATCCAGGGCCGACGCCACCGCGACGGCGACGTCGCGATTGACGGCGTTCTTTTGCGCCGGCCGGTTGATGGTGATCGTCAGGACACCATCATGACGCTCGGTGAGCACCAGCTGCGTCGATACCTCGGTTGTGGTCATTTCGCTGTCTCCTGTTCCGTTGCAACGGGAATCGCTCCCGCAGTTTGTAGTTGGCTGATGTCATCCGCGCTGAATCCCAACTGCGCGAGGATTTCGGCGTTGTGCTCCCCGTGCTCGGGTGCGCGGCGCGCCGGTACCCGTGCCATCCCGCGAAGGCTCAGCGGGTTGTTGACCGTGTACTCCAGGTCCGGTGCACCCTCGATCGGCACGACGATGTCGGCGGCACGCAGTTGCGGATCCTCCGCCGCTTGCTCGGGCGTCTGGATGACACCAAAGGGAATGCGAGCCTTATCGAGGACTTCTTCCCAATGGGCCATGGGTTGGGTACGGAACTCGGCGTCGAGCACAGCGGCCAATTCACCGGCGTGCTGGCCGACAGCCTCAGCGTCGCTGAAGCGCGGATCGGCCAGTAGGTCCGGCCGCCCGATCGCATTGGCCAAAACCGGCCAGGCAGATCGCTTGGCGGCCAGCATGATCCAGCGGCCATCGCCGGCCTGATACGGATTCGTCAAAGCGTTGACCGGCTTGTTCCGGTCATGCAGTTCGTACGGCTTGCCGCCGGCCAACGCCGCCGACACCAGCGTTCCCGTCGCCCACACCCCCGTGGCCAGCAGCGAAGTGCCGACATTGGCACCGCGCCCCGTGCGTTCGCGGTGATACAGCGCGGTCGTGATCGCCGCGTAGATCGCCACCGCGGTGGTGTAATCGCCGCTGCCCCAGGGCGGAGACGTCGGCGGTGCCCCGGCGTCGCGGGTCGAGGCGAGCAACCCGCTGCGTGACCAGAAGGCGGTCAGGTCGAAGCCGGGCAGCCTGGCGTCCGGGCCGGCATCCCCGAAACCGGTGATGTCGGCGTAGATGATCCGCGGGTTCCAGGACGACACCTCTTCGTAGCCCAGGTGCAGTCCCTCGCGGGTGCCGTGTGGAAAGTTGGTGATCAGCACATCGGCCCATTCGACGAGACGCTTGAGGATCTGCGTCCCGCCCTCGGACTTCAGGTTGATCGACATCCCGCGCTTGTTGCGGTTGGCCAAGTGCCAGCTGTAGTTCCCCAGCGCCGCCGGGCTCGGCGGGATCGAGCTCAGCAGGCGCTGCGGGTCACCCATTCCCGGCGCCTCGACCTTGATGACGTCGGCCCCGAAGTCCGAAAGCATCGTCGCTGCTGCGGGGGCGGCGATAAAGCTGGCCAGCTCAACGACTTTGAGGCCAGCGAACACGGATTGCGTTGGTTGCGTAGGCTGTGTGTTCATTGTTGTCGTCTCCTTAAACGAATGCGCTCAGGCCGGTGACCGACTTGCCGACGATCAGTGTCTGCATCTCGCGGGTGCCCTCGTAGGAATAGAGGGCTTCGGAGTCGGCAACGAACCTGCCGATGTTGTAGTCCAGCACAATGCCGTTGCCGCCAAACAACTCCCGCGCCCAGTGGACGGTCTCGCGCATCCGCACCGTGCAGTAGGCCTTCGCCAGGGCGGACTGCTCGTCGCGGTAGACACCGTCGTGCTGCAGCTGGGCCAGGCGTGCCATCATGCCGGCGCACGCCGTGGCGTTGCCGAGCATCTTCACCAGCAGGTCCTGGACCATCTGGAACTTGCCTATCGGGCGGCCGAACTGAGTGCGTTCCTTGGCGTAGGCCAGTGCGAGCTCGTACGCGGCGAACTGGACTCCCACCGCCTGCCAGGCCACACCGCTGCGCGTCCGGCGCAGGATTTCCGCGGTGTCCCGAAACGAGTTCGCGTTCTGCAACCGATTGGCCTCGGGAACCCGGCACTCGTCGAGCACGATGTCGGCGTTCTGCACGATCCGCAGCGCGAACTTGTTCTCGATCTTGGTCGCGGTGAACCCGGGAGTGCCCTTCTCCACCACGAAGCCCAGCACGCGGTTCGTCTCGACGTCGCGGGCCCACACCACCACCACGTCGGCGAACGTGGCGTTCCCGATCCAGCGCTTGGCGCCGTTGAGCACCCACTCGTCACCCTCGCGGCGGGCGGTGGTCTCCATGCCGCCTGCCACGTCGGAGCCGCCGTGCGGCTCGGTCAACGCGAACGCGCCGATCTTCTCGAAGCGGCTCATCGCCGGCAGCCAGCGGCGCTTCTGTTCCTCGGAACCGCAGCTGAGGATGCTGCCCATTGCCAGACCGGAGTGCACCCCGAAGAACACCGAGAGCGACGGATCGGCATGCGCCATCTCCAGCGCGGTGATACCCGTCATCAGGTTGCTCGGTGCCGGCTCCGACGAATCGGGATCGGCCCACTCCAGCAGGCCCAGCTTCGCGAACCCCTTGACGAGCTCGTGCGGGAACTCGGCCCGCGCCCAGTGGTCCTCGACAATCGGCGCGGCCTCCGTGCGGAAGAATTCGCGGATACGGGCGACCTTCTCCCGCTCCGAGTCCGACAGCAGCTCCTCGTAGGCGTAGAAATCGGCCGGCAGCAGCCCCTGCTCCAGATAAGGCTGGGGCGTCGTCGGCAACGTGACTGTGATGGTCATGGCATCCTCTCTTGGTCGGTGTTCTGGTGGGTTTGGCTGACTGGCTCATTCGCCACTAACCCGTGAAACCACCATCGGCGCGCTGCGGCTCGGACGGGGATACCGCCTTTATCCCGAGTACTGGCAGGGACAGGCTTAGACTCGAACGATGGCGGCGGATGCCAACGCGCTGGGTGACTACCTGCGTGCACGGCGCCGGCAGGTGCGGCCCCAGGATGTCGGGCTGATTCCCGGCGCGCGGCGACGCGTCGAGGGTCTGCGCCGCGAGGAGCTGGCGATATTGGCTGGCATCAGCGCCGAGTACTACCTGCGGCTAGAGGTCGGTCGCGATAAGCATCCGTCGCCTCAAGTTCTTGACGCTCTTGCGCGCGCCCTGCGGCTCGACACCAAGGCCACGCAGCATCTGCGCCAACTGGCAGCCCCACCCGGAGGGCACACCCCGGAACTGGAAGCGGAGGCCTACGCACTAGCCGAAGTAATCGCGCAGTTTTCGATGCCGGCCGTCCTGGTCAACAGGTATCAGGATGTCCTGGCGGCGAATCCGTTGGCCCAGGCGTTATCTCCGGGATTCGCGCCGGGACAAAACTTCTTGCGCTGGCGCCTTCTTGACCCCGCAGCCCGGGAGCTCTACGTCGACTGGGACGAGGCGACCGAGCAAGTGGTGAATGGGTTACGGGAATTCAGCGGTGCCTGTCCGAACGATCCACAGATGAAGGCGCTAATCGCTGAATTGTCCTCGGCGAGCCCACGTTTCCGAGAACTGTGGTCCCGTGCGGAGGTGGGTTATCGCTTGGGAATCCATCACCTGCGCCATCCCCTGGTCGGCGACCTTTGTCTGCACCGGCACCGGCTCAATGCACCGTATCCCGGCGGGGACCACGTGGTGATGTATCGCGCCGAACCCGGCAGCGATTCCGCGAGAGCGCTCGAAAAGCTGCGCTCCTTGTCGGTCGCGCCAATGAGCGCTACCGCGCCACGCCCAGCGCAATCTTCTTAACTCCGTGCCGCCACGACATCGACACTGCGCGGAGGTTCCGCGTCGCTCAGTTACGAGAAACCAGAGTGTAACCGGCGATGCCGAATGTTATTGGTATCATGACCAACACCCCATACATCGCGCTAAGCATCGTTTTCTCCTCAAATCATGGGGCCGAAGAGCCGCTCGTTGGTCGGCCGTGCCTCACGTCAACCATCTGCGCCCCGGAGACCTGTCGGGGATACCGCGCTTATCCCGGTAGTGGCGGGGACAGGTTTAGACTCGGACGATGGCGGGCGAGGCCAACGCGTTCGGTGATTACCTGCGCGCGAGGCGCCAGCAGGTGCGGCCCGAGGATGTGGGACTGGCGCCCGGCGCGCGCCGCCGGGTCGCGGGTTTGCGCCGCGAGGAACTCGCGATGTTGGCGGGCATTAGCGCCGAGTATTACCTGCGACTAGAGGTGGGCCGCGACAAGCATCCGTCCGCTCAGGTTGTTGAAGCCCTCGCGCGTGCCCTGCAGCTAAACCCCAAAGCCAGGCAGCACCTGCACAACCTGGTCAACCCGACCGGATCGGCTACCTCCGATTTGGAAGTGGCACGGCTCTACGCGTTAACCGAAGTAGTCGACCAGTTTTTGATGCCGGCCGTCGTGGCGAACAGATACCTCGACGTTCTGGCGGCGAATCCGGTTGCCCGCGCCCTGTCACCGGAGTTCTCTCCAGGAGGAAACTTCCTACGCTGGCGTCTATTAGAGCCCGCCGCCCGAGAGCTCTACGCCGATTGGGACGAGGCGACCACCAGCCTGGTCGGTGGGTTGCGGGAATTCGCCGGTGCCGCCGCCAACGATGCTCGCATGCGAGCGTTCACAGATGAGCTGTGCGCGCTGAGCCCATATTTCCGCGAATTATGGTGCGGAAACTCGGAAGTGGGCTACAACTTCGGCTTCCACCACTTCCGTCATCCTATCGTCGGAGACCTGTATCTTTACCGGCACCGGCTCAACGCTCCGTATCCCGGCGGAGACCACGTGCTGATGTATCGCGCCGAGTCCGGCAGCGAATCGGCCAGAGCAATCGAGAAACTGCGTTCTCTATCGGCTGCGCCCACCGCGGTTTCTCGGGGTGGGGATACACATTGACTCAAGGTCGTCGGCGTCTCCATGCCTAGAAATGCCGCGTCCGGGCCGCTGAGTTGCTTTGCAATGGCTTCCTAGGTGGTCAGCATTCCGCCTTCGACGGGCAGCGTGATTCCGGTGATGTAGCTGCTGGCGTCGCTCGCGAGGAATAGCAGTGCGGCACTGAGCTCTTCGGGTTCACCGAGCCGTCCGCACAGTGTGCGCGGCACGATCGTGGAATCGAAGTACTCGGTGTCGAACTGATCGGTCATCTCGGATGCGAAGTAGCCAGGTGCGATGGCGTTGACGCGGATGCCCCGGCGCCCCGTCCATTGCTGAGCAAGGTCTCGCGTCAGACCGATCAATCCCGCCTTGGAGGACGCGTAGGCGGCCTGAGGCAGACCTGCAGTGGTCAAGCCCAGCACGCTGCTGACATTGATGATCGAACTTCCGGACTGCATCACGCGGCCACATTCCTGCGCCATCCAGTAGCAGCCGTTGAGGTTGAGTTCGACGACCGACCGAAACTGCTCGGGGGTCTCGCGAGTCGCTGGTACCGCCGTTCCGACCCCGGCGTTGTTCACGAGGATGTCGACGCGCCCGAATTCATTCATCGCGGCGCGCACCAGGTCCTGGCAATCGCGGGGGTCGGTCACATCCGTTCGTACAGCGATAGCCCTTCGGCCCGCGGCTTCGACCAGCGCACGCGTCTCCTCAAGGCGGTCGACCCGCCGGGCCCCGAGCACCACATTGGCGCCAGCCTCCGCCAGCGCCTGTGCGAAGGCGACTCCGAGTCCACTGGACGCGCCGGTGACGACGGCTACGCGGTCGTCGACGCGGAAACGGTCAAGTACGCGCATTGCAACACTCCTTCGTACGGGTCCCATCGGGGCTGTGTTCTCTTCGCCAGCCGGATGCAACATATCCTATACCGTTGCATCGTTGCGACAGATAGGATATCAGTCACATCGTCCCATGTGCCGAACAAACGGAGCCTGAATAAGTTTCGGGCCGAATACCCTGTAGTCCATTTCGGCACAGAGCCATCGGAGCATCTGCGCGTCATCGCCGAGCGCTGCCCGGCGGTTCCGACGCACGGTATACGCAACATTTGGTAATCTGTTGCATCTGCCCCGCGGGGCCCTGACGCCACCGGAGGTACACGATCGCCGAAACACCGCTGTCCCGCATGTTGGCGGAGGAGCGCAAGCCGGACGCGTTGGACGCGTTCCGGCTTGCCCGTCGCTGGTTCATGGCCGGGCGCCGGATCGAGATGCAGGAACTGGCTGCCGAGCTCGGCGTGAACCGGGCGACCTTGTTTCGCTGGGTGGGGGGACGTGATGACCTGCTCGGGGAAATTCTGTGGTCGCTGGCAGAGCCTGCCCTTGCCGCTGCTGTCGAGGCCTCCGACGGCAACACCGCACAGCGCATCACCGGCGCGATCGGTCGCTTCGCGGCCGCAGTCGACCACGCCGACTACTTTCGGGAGTTCTTGCGGCGAGAACCCGAACGTGCACTGAGAATCCTCACCACACGCGCCGGCACGATGCAGTCGCGTCTCGTGGCGTCCATCGAAACCCTGCTGAGCGAAGGCGTCTCACAGGGCAACCTACACTCACCACTTCCGCTGCGCGACTTGGCCTACCTCATCGTCCGGATCGTGGAGTCTTTCCTCTATGCGGAACTCATCACCGGGGAAGAGCCCGATATCGCGATGGCCGAGTTGGCGGTCGGGGCGCTGCTCGGGCGGTAGGACTCTACACCGCTTGATGCGGAAATGAAGCCCATCCCAACCGATCACGTGTGGTTCCAATTTCCGTCACTGCGCCGGCAAAGGCAGTAGCGACCGCTGACGGCGCCCCGCCAGCTGGCTGCGCCATGAGCGGGGCGAACCTGCTCGCCCGCGCCAGCGAAATCCTGTCCCTGCCACTACTAGGGATCAAGACGGTCTCCCCGTCCCATGTGCCGCGCACTCATGGTTGACGTAAGACGCGACCGATCAACCAGCCAACCGACCAAACGACCAAACGACCAAACGACCAAACGACCAAACGACCAAACGAGGATGACATGACAGCCACAGCCTTGCCCGGCGCCGGTCGGCGGCATCGAGTCGTGGCTGTCGGTTCCGGCTACGGTCGGCTGACCGCGACGAAGGCGCTCAAGCACGCCGAGAGGGACATCACTGACGCCCTCACGTTTCTGACGCGCATTGCCGCGCGAGGCACGGCACACGTTCACAACCACACGTTGCTGTGGCTTCAGGTCATACCGACGACCCTGGCTGCTTTCGCCGCAGCCGGCGTGCTCTTCACGCTATACGTCGCCATCGGACGTCGTCGTCCGCAGCAGAATGAGAAAGGTTGGCGCTGATCATGCTATTCACCGCATTGCGCGACATGCAATGGCGCAGATGGCGCTTCGTCATCGCGATCGTCGTCACGGGCCTCGTTTTCGCGATGACGCTCGTCCTCACCGGCCTCGCCAACGGATTCCGGGTAGAGGATGAGCGCACCGTCGATTCCCTCGGGGTCGACGAGTTCCTGATCAAATCCGGTGCAACCGGGCCATTCCTGGGCTCCGCGCCCTTCCCGGCGGCAGAACTGCAAGTGGTCGCCGCCAGCCCGGGCGTGGTGGCCGCAGCTCCGCTCACGTACAAGGGAGCGACGTTTAAAAACGGCGACTCAACGCACCCGGGCGCCATGTTCGGCGCACCGGCTGGCGGCCCGGGTATGCCGGCGACGTCCGAAGGCAGAGCACCGTCGCGTTCGGACGAGATTGCGGTATCGAGCACAATCGGACGCCAGATTGGCGAAAAGCTCGAGGTCGGTTCGCGCAAAATGCTGATCGTCGGCATCGTCAACAATTCCACCGCGCTGGCAAAGACACCTAATCTATTCGTGACGACCGAAGGTGTACAACAACTGGAGTTCGGCGGCCAGCCGCTCATCTCGTCGATCGGGATTCGGGGCACGCTGTCGCAGGTCCCCGACGGCTTCCGGGTTGTCAACCGGAGTGTTGCGGTCGACGACCTGATGCGGCCCACCAGAATTGCGGTCCAGGCGATCAGAATCGTCGCCATTCTGCTGTGGATCGTTGCGGCGTTGATTGTGGGCGGCGTCGTCTACTTGTCCGCGCTCGAGCGCATGCGTGACTTCGCGGTGTTCAAGGCGATCGGCGTCACGACGCGATCGGTCCTGGGCGGCCTGGTGCTGCAGGCGATCGTCGTCGCTGTCCTTGCCGCCGCCTTCGGCGCGGGACTTTCACGGCTGCTCGCACCGCTGTTCCCAATGAACGTCATCGAGCCCGCTGCGGCCTACCCGCTACTGGCGGCGATCGCCGTCGGGGTAGGTCTGCTCGCCAGCGCCACGGCAGTCCAACGGGCTGCCACCGTCGATCCCGCACACGCATTTGGAGGTCCCTAACCATGATCGGTCTACGCACCCAGAACCTCGTCGTCGAATATTCCAGCGGCGGCAATGCAATCCGCCCCATCGACGGCCTCGACCTTGAACTCGACGCCGGCTCGTTGACGATCCTGCTCGGCCCCAGCGGCTGCGGGAAAACGACATTGCTGTCGTGCCTCGGCGGGTTGCTGACACCGACGTCCGGCCAGATCACCGTCGGTGACGTGAACGTGACCGCGCTGAACCGTCGCGCGATGTCGCATTACCGGCGCCGCGGCGTGGGAATCGTGTTCCAGGCGTTCAATCTGGTGCCGAGTCTGACGGCGCTCGAGAACGTCGTAGTGCCGCTGCGCGCGGCTGGCTTCTCGCACCGCGCCGCGCGTGCCCGCGCCGAAAAGCTGCTGACCCGAGTCGGGTTGCAGGACAGGATGACCCATCGTCCGGGCGATCTCAGCGGCGGGCAACAACAACGGGTCGCGGTGGCGCGCGCGATCGCCCTCGATCCGCCGCTGATCCTGGCCGACGAACCGACCGCACATCTCGACTATCTCCAGGTCGAGGAGATGCTAAAGCTGATCCGCGGCCTCGCGACCGGCAACCGCATGGTCGTCGTGGCCACCCATGACCCCCGGTTACTACCGCTGGCCGATCGTGTGATCGAGATGGTACCGACGACAACACTGGTCAACCGCGCGCACGAAACGATTCAGCTCAAAGCGGGAACCGTGCTCTTCGAGCAGGGCGCGCTATCCGATTTAATCTATACAGTTTCCGAGGGCGAGCTGGAGATGGTCCGCGGCCGCGAACTGCTCCGAGTCGCCATGCCCGGCGACTACTTCGGCGAGATCGGCCCGCTGTTCGGCCTGCCGCGCTCCGCAACGGTGCGCGCCCGCACCGACGCCGTGGTTATGGGCCATAGCGTGCCGGCTTTCCGGCAGCGGCTCGGCGCCGACGCTGGGCCGGGCCTCAACAAGGGGCGCGAGCTCGCCATGGATTAGGCCCGGGAAAGTAGTCGGGCCTCAGCCGAGCGACCGCAGCGCGTCGAGCGCTTTGGCGGAGTCGCTGCCGGGTTCGGCGCGATAAGTCAGCATGTGCTGCCCGTTAGAGTGCGGAATGTTGAACCGGTTTGGGTGCAGGTACAGATCACCGACCAGGCGGTGGCGCATGTGGACGACATCCGCGCGATACCCAACGTCTGCACGTGCCCACAGTTCCCGGAATCGCTCACTGGCGGCGGACAATTCATCGATCAACGACCGCACGCGCGGGTCATTCGGATCACTGCCGGCCGCTTCGCGTAACCCGCTCACGGCGACGTCGGTCGCGGCGTCCCAGTCCACGTAGAGCTCTCGAGCCTCGGGATCAAAAAGCCGCCAGGACAAGAAGTTTCGCCCAGGAGTAAAGCCGGGGGACAGCGCACGGGCTATTCGGTTGGCCGCCAGCACATCCAGAGATCTACTGGCCACGATCGCAGGCATCGCGAACTGCTCTATCAGCTTGTCGGTGCCGTCGGCCGCGACCTCCGCATCGGAGACATCACGGCGGCCGCCGATGGGGCTGGCCAGCTGGTGCAGATACTCGGTGGCCTTGGCGTCGAGCCGCAGCGCCCGCGCGAGCGCATCGAGAACCTGAGGCGACGGATTCTTGTCGCGGCCCTGCTCGAGCCGCAGGTAGTAATCGGAACTGATGCCGGCCAGCAGCGCCAGCTCCTCGCGACGCAAACCCGCGACCCGTCGGCGTGCGCCTGCTACCAGCCCGACTTCCTCGGGCTGCACCTGCTCTCGCCTGGCGCGCAGGTAATCGCCCAGCGCGTTGGTCCTGACAGCCACCAGACGAGCTTAAGTGTCGATCGCCAGCGCGGCGGAGCCGGGCGCAGCGGGTCGACACCATCAGGCTCAAGTGTCGATCGCCAGCGCGGCGGAGCCGGGCGCAGCGGGTCGACACCATCAGGCTCAAGTGTCGATCGCCAGCGCGGCGGAGCCGGGCGCAGCGGGTCGACACCATCAGGCTCAGCCTGTCCCTGCCAGTCCCAGGGCTAAGGGAGCCTTCTCGTCCGTCCGCGGCGGCTTCATCGTGGATGCAGAAGGAAGACCCCGTTCACTACAGGAGGTGTGATCGTGCAGCGACAGGATGTCGACTTCCCCGCCGAGGGAGGCGTGACGCTGCGGGGCTGGCTGTTCGTCCCCGACGGCTCGGCGCCGCATCCGGCCATCACCATGGCGCACGGGTTCGCCGGGGTCAAGGAGCACGGGTTAGAGCGATTCGCGCGGACTTTCGCCGACGCCGGATTCGTCATCCTCGTGCACGATCACCGCGGCTTTGGCGCCAGCGAGGGCGCACCGCGCTTCGACATCGACCCTTGGGTTCAAGTCGCCGACTGGCGCCGGGCAATTTCCTTCCTGGAAAGCCACCCGGCCGTCGACGCCGACCGAATCGGGTTGTGGGGCACCAGCTATGCCGGCGGCCACGCCATCGTATTGGGAGCCACCGATCGGCGGCTGCGCGCGGTGGTCGCCCAGGTGCCTACGATCAGCGGCTACCAGCAGAGCCTGCGACGCGTTGCGCCCGACCAGGTGCCCGGTTTGGAAGCGGCTTTCGCGGCAGACGAGCGACGACGGTTCCACGGCGCACCCCCGGCCACTCAGGCCGTGGTGAGCCCCGACCCCGCCGTGCCCGCCGCCTACCGCTCGGCCGATGCCGTCGCGTTCTACAACCAGCCGGTGCCACAGGGTGTTTGGGAGAACGCCGTGACGCTTCGCTCCACCCGCGCCGCGCGGATGTACGAGCCGGGAACCTGGGTCTCGCGCGTCTCCCCCACCCCGTTGCTGATGATTGTGGCCCTGCACGACACCATCACGGTCGCGGACCTGGCGCTGAGCGCCTACGAACAAGCGCTGCAGCCCAAGCAGCTGGTCACCATCGAGGGCGGTCACTTCGACCCGTACCTGGCACGCTTCGCCGACGCCAGCGGTGCCGCGATCGCATGGTTCACCGAGCACCTCACCAAACCCGAAAAGCTCTTTATCTAGAGGGGAATACATCATGTCCGAACTGCACTACAGCCCGGTTACCATACCCCCACTTGTTGGACGGCGCGTGATGTCGTATCTGATCG
Source organism: uncultured Actinomycetota bacterium (assembly GCA_963788075.1). GTDB lineage: Bacteria > Actinomycetota > Actinomycetes > Mycobacteriales > Mycobacteriaceae > Mycobacterium. The sequence goes on from CAWBFI010000003.1 coordinate 389,743, forward strand.
CAGCTTTGGTGATAGTGGCGGCGGCGGCGGATTTCGCCACGATCCCTGTGACGCGGAAGTTCTCCGCCTACGGCCCGTCCCATTGGACGGTGCTCGTGGTCTTCGCGATCGGGTCCGCTGCGCTGGTCTGGATCGGGCACCGGCAGAACGAATCCCAGGCCCGGCTCTTCGGGCGCGTCGTGGGGGCTCTGATCATGGCGATATTCGGCGCAGCTCTGGTCTACAAGCTGGTCCAGCCAACCATTGCCCAATCGGTGCCGCTGCAACTGTGCGACCTCGCAGAGCTCGCGGCGGCCTACGCTTTATTGTCGCAGCGCAAGTGGGCCTCCACACTCGTCTACTACTGGGGTCTGCCCCTGAGCTCACAGGCGCTGATCACGCCCGATCTCAACGCACCAGACTTCCCCAGCCATAGCTTTTTAACCTTCTTTGCACTGCACCTGCTCATCGTGTGGACGGCCATCTATCTCACCTGGGGGATCGGCGTGCGGCCGAACTGGGGCGGCTACCGCTTCGCGGTCATCACGACCTTGGCATGGGGAGCGTTCACATTGGTCTTCAACACAATCGCGGGAACAGACTACGGCTTTCTCAACCGGAAACCCGTCAACGGCTCACTGCTGACCCTTTTGGGCCCGTGGCCGTTCTACGTATTGGTAGAGGTTGTCATCGTCGGCGCGGTCTGGGCGCTCATGACCTGGCCATGGGAGCGAAAACGACGGAGGTCGCCAAGAAGCACCGAACACCTCGCAAAGCTCGAAAACTACTGATCTAGAAGGGAACACATCGTGTCCGAACTGCACTATGAACTCCTCGTCCACGACGGGCTGCGACGCCACCGTCAGCAGCGGCTACCCGACGGCAGCCCGATCATCTCCTCCCCCGTTTCCTCCACGCTGATCTACGGCGAATGCGATGCGGTACTGGTGGATCCGCCGTTCACCTACGAGCAGGTGAACCGCGTCGGCGATTGGATCGAAAGCTCCGGCAAGAACCTGATCGCCGTGTACGCAACCCACGGCCACGGCGATCACTGGTTCGGGACCGACGCTCTGCTGCAACGGTTTCCCGGTGCGGTTGGCTACGCGACCGAAGGAACGATCGCGATGATGCACCAGCAAGCCACCGAGGGTCGCGCCCAGATGTGGGATGTCGACTTCCCCGGCCAAATTCCACCCAGTCCCGTGGTCTACCAACCCATACCCGCCGACGGAATCAAGCTGGAAGGCCGCCAACTGCTGGCGGTAGAAGTCGGCCACACCGACACCGACGACACCACGGTGCTGCACGTGCCTTCCATCGGCCTGGTCGTCGCCGGGGACGTCGCCTACAACGGCGTACATCAGTACCTGCTCGAAAGTTCCCACGGCGGAGTCGAGGCGTGGCTGGCCGCGCTGGACAAGGTCGCGGCGCTACAGCCCAGCGCAGTGGTGGCCGGCCACAAGAACAAGTACCTACCCGACGACCCGGCCATCATCGAACAGACCCGCGATTACCTGCTCAACGCGCGTCGGCTGCTCACTCAAAAGCCCAGTCCGCAAGAGTATTTCGATGAGATGATCGCCCTGTACCCGGACCGGCTCAACGTGGGCCCGGTCTGGTACACCGCCGCGGCGCTGCTGTCAGGGCAAACCGGCGGCTCGTCGGTCCATGACGAGGTCGCGCACTGGTTCCTCGATGATTACCTCCCAACCTGGGTCGGCGTCGGCGCGGGCGCGATCGCGCGCGGACCCGACTTTATTCTCGACTACTGGAGCACCCCCCTGCACTGGAGCGACGACCAGGGCAGCCGGTGGATGATGGACGCGCCGGCCGTGGTGGAAATGCTGCAACAAATGCAGAACCGGTTGCACGGTGAGGACTACGCATACACCGCGTTGCCCGACCGTCAAGTGACGGTCTACCACGACAACGGCGCGGCGGTCGACGTGATTTGGTCACGCCGCCGCAGCAACGGCACCGAAATCGAGCGACTCGCCGCTCACTTCGAGGTGGCACGCGGCACGGCCGGATGGCGAATCATCGGCATCCAGGCCGCGCCGACAACCAGCCACTCCCTGCGCAACGCCTGGCCGCAAAGGATAAAGAAATGATCATCGACACCGCCGACCTCGACCCCACATCGAGCTACAAGCTGCTGATCGGCAGCGTATTGCCGCGCGCCATCGCCTGGGTGAGCACTAGCTCTACCGCCGGCGTCGGCAACATCGCACCCGTATCGTTCTTCACGGTCGTCGGCAGATACCCGCCGGTCCTGTCGATCACCTTGCAGCCGCGCTCGGACGGCGTGACCCTGAAGGACACGTTCGTCAACATCCGCGACACAGGAGAGTTCGTGGTGAACATCGCCACGATCGGACAGGCCGACGCCGTGCACCGCTCGGCCTACGAATTCGACTCCGACGTAGACGAATTCGACGCGCTCGGACTGGAAAGGGCCGCTTCGGAGGTTGTTTCGGCACCGCGTATCGCCGGCGCTCCGATCTCCTTCGAGTGCGTCGTCGACCGCATCATCCCGATGCCGCCCCTGCCCGACCACGTCGTTTGGGGACGCGTCAAGCGCATCCATGTGCGCGACGACCTGTACCTGTCCCGCGGGCGCATCGACGTCGGCGCGTTGGGTGTGTTCGGACGGCTCGCGGCCGAGTACACACTTGTCGACAACATCTTCACCACCCCGCTCCCCGAAGAGCTCGTGGAGGCGGTCGGCTCCCAGCGGGCCAGCCGGCTTGACGGGCGTGCCACCGACTACTCGCCCATCGACACCGCTGAATGGTCACCGTCGGGCTCCACGACGGCGGCAGCGAAATGACGCTGTCACTCAACGGGTTCCCTGTCACCCACACACCAGCCACCACCGTCGGCTCACCCACGGTTCTGTTCATCCACGGCTTCCTGGATGGCGCGACGGTGTGGGACGGCCTGGTCGATTGCCTGGGAGGTGAGGTCAGCGCCGTGCGTTACGACTTGCCCGGGTTCGGCACGCGCAGCGGATCGATCGACGAGGCGCGCGGCGCGACGCTCGAGTCCCTCGCCGGAGAGGCGGGCGGACTCGTCGAGGAAATCGATGGGCCGGTGATCGTGGCGGGCCAGAGCCTTGGCACGCAGGTCGCCGAGCTGGTCGCCGCGCGGCACCCAGACCGAGTACGCGGGCTGGTGCTGCTCACGCCCGTCCCGCTGGGCGGGACGCAGCTGCCCGGCGAAGCGCTCGCGCCGTTCCGTGCCCTGGGCGGCGACAGCGAGGCGCAGCGCGGCCTGAGAGCCAAACTGTCGCCTCACCTCGTCGAAGCGCAACTGGAGCGGCTCACCAACATCGGCGCGCCCGTAGCGGCCGATGTCGTCTCCCACTACGTCGACGTCTGGAACGACGGGGTGAGCGACGCCACGACGACGAGTGCATTCGGCGGGCCGGTACTGATCATCCGGGGCGGCGCCGACGCGTTCGTCACCGAGGAGCTTGTCAATACCGTCAGCCCGCGCTTCGTCGAAGCCGACGTCAATGTCATCGAAAAGGGTGGCCACTGGGTGCATTTCGAGTACCCCGGCGCCGTCGCTGCGATGATCCTCGACTTCGCCGACGCGATCGCAGGGGTGGCGCCATGAAGCGCTCACTGCGGCACAAAGTGTTTGTCACACAGCAGATCTCGCAATCCGGGCGTGGGCCCCTACCCGACGGCAGCACACGCATGTGGTCGCCGATCACCTCAACACTGATCATGGGACGACGTGAGGCCGTGCTGGTCGATCCGCCCCTTACCACGACGCAAGCGGCCGAGATCGGCGACTGGGTCGCCGCGTCGGGACACAAGCTGCGGCAGATCTACATCACTCACGGCCATGGGGATCACTGGTTCGGCGCAATCCCTTTGCAGCACAGGTTCCCCGGTGTGGCCGTCCGAGCGACGGCTGGGACCGCCAAGCTGATGGAGGCGCAGAACGATCCGAAGTTTCGCGCCGACTTCTGGGATCGGGTGTTCCCCGGACAGCTTCCCGCCGGCGAGGTGGATGTGATCGTCGTCGACGAGCGCGGTTTCGACCTCGACGGTGTCGCGCTTTATCCCGTCGAGGTGGGTCATACAGACACCGATGCGACGACGATGCTGCATGTACCCGAAATGAGCCTCCTCGTCGCCGGTGACGTCGTTTACAATGGCGTGCATCTGTACCTGACGGAATCCGGTGGCGTCGCCGGGATCGACGAGTGGCTCGCCGCGCTCGACACCGCCCAGCTCCTCAACCCCGCGACAGTCATTGCGGGTCACAAGGCGCCCGGCGCGTTCGACAGTCCCTCACAGATTCATGCCACGCGGCGGTACCTGACCGACGCGCGGCGGCTGCTTCAGTCGTCGGGGTCGGCGGAGATGTTCTACGAGTCGATGCTGCGACTCCACCCCAACCGAGTAAATCCCGGCGCCTTGTGGGGTGCGGCGATCACGCTGTTCCCGTCGGCCTGATCGTCACAGAAGGTCCACTCGATCAAGAGGCCGCGGCCGCGGAGTTTCCAGAAGCGTCCGCCACGCTCCGGGCTTCGATCGCCTTGACACTCTCGGAGAAGGCCTTGCCCAAGGAGCGCTTGGCGATGCTTCCGAGCACGCCCGACAGCACCCGTCCTTTCAGGTTCTTGCCCTCGCGAACGATGACGACGTCCACGTCGGTCGTTCCGTCGGGCCGGCGCGTGAGGGTGTAAGTGTAGCCGGATGCGCCGCCAAACAAGTTGGAGTCGATGGTCGTGAGGGTGACGTGGCGGGGATCGGCCCAGTCGTAAAGCAGCCTTTCCCAGATGCCGCCCGATCCCTCCGTCACGTCGGCCTGGTGACGGCCTTGATAATGCACCGTCAGGTATGCATCGGCGCTGTTCTTGAAGATCTTCGACCGGCCCGGGCCGAAGTCCGTCAGCCCCGCAATGAACTGCTCGGGCGTCGACGTGGTCTCCGCGTGAAAGTGGATCACGGACATGGGTTATTCCTCTCGTACAGAACGTTTCGTGAGATGCCGCCGCCGAATCGGTTGACACAGCTCGCCATCCGCCCGACGCCTACACCCACCAGGAGCGCGCCGCGGGCCTTCCAAATTCCGACGAGGGGATCTGCAGCCAATCCCGGTTGATACGCGGTACTGACAGGGACACCTTGCGGCCCACCAGTTGAAGTGACACCGTGGCGCCCTTCGACGACGCGCACTCCCCTGCTCGCACGGCGCTGATTCGCGGGCAAGACCTGCGCTTTGACTGGCCGATACCCGCCCGGTAGCGCCCGCGCCGGCCCAAAAAATTCACCGGAGCCGACGATTGCGTTCTGTTGCCAGCTCGGCTAATCTAGCGGCTTAGTGAACGGAAGCGTCTACACGCTGCCCTGGCTGCGGTGTGAGAAATTGCCTTGCGTGATGATGAAGTTCGGCGGGGAGGAAATGATCGCAACGATGACTTCGAGTTTATTCGGTTATCTCGCCATAGTCGCCCTTGCGCTGGCGTTGGTGTTCGCGAGCCTTGCGGCCGTATACGTGAAACGACTTGAGGATCGAGTACCTACTCCGATTAGTGACGAGATAGGCAGCGCCAAAACGGTTACTCGTAAGGTGCGGAAACGCGAACCAATGTCGCAAGATGAGCTGAATTATGCGAAGCAACTCGTTGCCGACCGAAGCTCGTTGATGACGCTCTGCATCCCCGGTGCTTTATTCATGATGGGATGTTTTTATGTGTTTGGGAGTCTGTACCACTTGCATGGAGCGGCGCCCTCCGAGCGGACATTTCTCGGGGTATTCCCCATGTTGGCCTCCATAAATTTCACGACTCAGATTCTCCGCAGCGCACGCCTGAAATGGCGTCTACGGAAAATGTCTTGAAGCAGCATTGCCGGCAACAAGCACCATCTCGCCCGTACTGCCGTCGGCACCGGTAGGTGATAACGTCCGCCACATCCGGTGTTCGCGTTCCGGCCAGTGGGGTAGTTTCTTTAAGTCCTTTATGTCAACCTGGTTGATATATGGCGTTGCCTGCCTTACAGAAGCTCGGGGCGGAGCGACAACACCTGGACCGCGACCTGATTCCGAGAGGTGATCGAATGAGCCCTCGCTCAGTCGGCAGGACCGTCTTGGCGCGAGTCTGGATGCCGCTGGTTGCCGTCGTCGCGCTCTCTTTGGGCGCGTTGGCCATGTGGAAGGTGCACCAGTTCTCGGCTCCGCCGCCGGTCATCACCGTCAATGGGCCGGCAGCACCCCCGGAGTTCAATCTCAAACGACTCACGTTTGAGTTGTTCGGTTCGATCGGGGACGGGGGGATGCTCGTCTACGTGGACGTCGACGGGCATCCGCATCAAGTTAATCTCACGAGCTTGCCGTGGTCGCACACGGAGACGACCACGCTCACCGTGGTGTCCGGCAGCGTCTCGGCGCAGGTTCACGGTGGTCAAGTCGGCTGCCGCATGCTGGTGAATGGCGTTGTCCGCGCGGAACAGTCCGATACCCATCAGGACGCGCACGTCTTGTGCATAGTGAAATCCGCATGAGCGAGCATTGGGCGGAACATCGCGCGAGACGACCCGTCGTCCCCAGAATGGTGCGCGCCTTCGCGATACCGATCATCGCCTTTTGGGCCCTTCTTGCCGTGTCGACGAACACCTTCATGCCGCAGGTGGAGAGGGTCGCCGAAGAACTCGCGGGGCCGGTGGTCCCGCACTACGCGCCGTCGCAGCGGGCGCTGCTGGCCATCGGCTCGAAGTTCCACGAGTCCAATTCGACCAGCTTGGCCATGCTCGTGTTGGAGGCCGACCGGCCGTTGGGCGATGTGGACCATAGGTATTACGACGATTTGGTGCGCCGGCTGAAGCAAGACCCCAAGCATGTGCAGTACGTCATGGATCTGTGGGGGAAGCCGATCACCGCAGCGGGGGCGCAGAGCCTGGACGGCAAGGCCTCTTACGTGCTGTTGCGTCTTGCGGGCGATATCGGCCAAATGCAAGCGAACGAGTCGGTTCACGCCGTTCGGGATATCGTCGCGAAGGACACGCCACCGCCCGGACTCAAGGTCTATGTCAGCGGCGCGGCTCCTCTCGCCTCGGACACGGTGTCTATTGCGAATTCAAGCTTGAACGACATCACGATCGTGACGATTTTCCTCATCATCGGGATGTTGCTGCTGGTGTACCGCTCCATCGTCACCCTGTTTGTGCCCTTGGCCGGAGTTCTGTTCGAGATGCTGGTCGCGAAGGGGGTCATCTCGACCCTCGGGCATCTGGGATACATCGAGCTCTCGTCGTTCGCCGTGAACATCGTCGTCGCGCTGACACTGGGCGCGGGGACGGATTACGGCATCTTCTTACTGGGCCGCTATCACGAGGCGCGACAGGCCGGCGAGGGCAGGGAGGAGGCGTTTTACACCGCATATAAGAGTGTCACGCCGGTCATCCTCGGTTCGGGGCTGACGATCGCGGGGGCGTGTTACTGCTTGACTTTCGCGCGACTCAACTACTTCCACACCATGGGGCCTGCCGTCGCCATCGCCATGCTGTTCAACATCGCGGCAGCGCTGACGCTCGGCCCGGCATTCTTGACCGTGGGCAGCCTTTTCGGCCTTTTCGACCCGAAAAGCAAGGCCAAGGCGCATCTGTATCGGCGGATCGGGACGAGCGTGGTGCGGTGGCCGGTGCCGATCTTCGCGGCCAGTGCCGCTGCCGTGTTGCTCGGGGCGGTCTTCGTGCCGACGTACCGGCAGAACTACGACGACCGTCAATACCAGCCGCACAACTCCCCCGCCAATCTGGGTTTCGCGGCGGCGGATCGGCACTTCCCGAAGAGCAAGCTGTTCTCCGAGATGCTGATGATCGAGACGGATCATGACATGCGAAACTCGGCTGACTTCATCTCACTGGACCGGGTGGCCAAGAGTCTCATTCGCCTTCCCGGGGTCGCGATGGTGCAAAGCATCACCAGGCCCCTGGGTCGACCATTGGAACATGCAACCATTCCCTACCTGTTCACCACGCAGGGCAGCGGGAACGGTCAACAGCTCCCGTTCAACAAGCAGCAGAACGCCAATACGGACCAGCAGGCGCAGATCACGACGCACTCCGTCGCGGTCTTGCGGCAAGAGATCGTCTATTTCCAAAACATGTCGGATGAGTTGCACAAGACTGTTCTCACGGTCGAGGATCTGCAAAGAATCACCGCTGAGATGAATCAGGAAATCTCAAACGTTGACGATTTCTTCCGGCCGATCAAGAGCTATTTCTACTGGGAGAGGCACTGTTTCGATATTCCCATGTGCTGGGCATTTCGATCGCTATTCGATGCGCTCGACAACGTCGACAAGCTGGCCGACGACATCACGGAGGCCAAAACCTCCCTCGAGGCCATAGACAAGATCTTGCCGCAAGTGATAACGCAGCTGAAGCTCACCGCCGACGACCAGGACGCTTTGGCCGCTCTTTTGGTCAGCACCTACGGCCAGTCGGCTCTGCAGTCCACGCAGACGGACCAGACATTCGACGACCTGGTCAATGTGGGGCTCGACTTCGACCGGTCCCGCAGCGACGACTTCTTCTACATCCCCCGAGAAGGTTTCGACAACGACGACGTCAAGACTGGCATGCAGCTCCTGATGTCACCGGACGGCAAGGCCGCTCGGATCATCGTCACCCATGAGGGGGACGCCAATGGCCCGGAAGGCGTGCAGCATGTCGAGCAGTTCCCCACGGCGATAACCGTGGCGCTCAAAGAGACCTCGCTGGCCGGCGCGAAAGTCTATATCGGCGGCTCGGGGTCGACCAACAAGGACATCAAGGAATACGCCGCGTCCGATCTGCTTATCGTGGCGATCGCCGCCTTCGTGCTGATCTTCTTAATCATGTTGGTCCTCACGCGAAGTCTGATGGCCGCCTTGGTCATTCCCGGCACGGTGGCCTTCTCGTACGCCGGGGCATTCGGGCTCTCGATACTCGTGTGGCAGCACCTTATCGGCCTGCCTCTGCACTGGTTGATATTGCCGCTGACGTTCATCATCCTGGTGGCGGTGGGTTCTGACTACAACCTGCTGTTGATCATCCGGGTCAAAGAGGAGCTACACGCCGGGTTGAACACCGGTCTCATCCGCGCGCTGGGCAGCACGGGTGGTGTGGTGACGTCTGCGGGTCTGGTGTTCGCCTTCACCATGCTGGCGATGCTCACGAGCGAGCTCAGGACGATCGGTCAGGTTGGTTCGACCGTATGCATCGGCCTGCTGCTCGACACGCTGATCGTGAGGTCGTTCGTCGTGCCGTGCATCGTCAGAATCCTCGGACCGTGGTTCTGGTGGCCAACACTAGTGCGTTCCCGTCCGCTGCCGCAGCGATAAGGGTCCTGTCGGAATCCGGGTCATATGGCCCGACAAGGCTGCACTGGCCGATTGAAAGTTCTCCACACCATCCGCGCGGTGAGCACCGCCAGCAAGCCAATGACCGCGGTGGCAGTTATCAGCGCCGACCAGGTCAACAGCCGACTCGCGGGATTCGGCGCCGCAATTGCCCAGTGGCCCACCGTGTTCGCCACCGAGGCCAACGGGAAGCTGAATGACCAGGAAGAGATCGTGAATGGGCCACGAAGGTAGTCGGGCACGATGAAGAGCTGAATGAGCGCCATCATGGCCAGCACGCCCGCCAGGCCGATGCCAAAATTAGTGATCCGGTTGTCGGTCAAGCCGAACCACGCGGTGCTTGCCGTCGCAGGAGGAACCATCAGCACCGCCAGGGTCGGAAAACGCGCATCGGTGAGCCGTTGTTCGGTCATCAGCCGGCCAACGATCAAAGAACCGAATGTCACCCCGAAGTAGACACCGACCGTGAAAAGACTCTGCGCCAGCGCATGCCAACCGTTGGCCTGCAACGAAATACACCCAATGAACGGACCGCCAACCACTGGCAGCGAGAATCCCGGATGTATCGCATGGCGATCACGCGGAGTTGTAATCCAGTGTGCCACAAGGGCCGCCGTGCCGAACGCCCACACCGCGGCCAGCCCCAGATCAAGGATGCGGAACCCCGCCGTTCGCGGAGCGCGGGCCAGCAGTAACAGCGGAATCAGCGGAATGTACCCCAAGGCGAAACCCTGTTCCGGGTGACGCAGGTCTGCGATGAATGCCCGCGGACGCCCGCCACCCTTCAGCACATACATCACCGTGACGGTGATCCACGCGCCGAGACTCAGCACCGACAAGCCCACCGCCGGCCAGGCGGGCGCGCCGAGCGCCGCAGCCGTGCGCCACGATCCGCCCAAACCGCCCAAGCCGAGGGCAATCGGATACAACCGCAACCATCCGGCGCGGTCACCGATTACGGACGTCGACTTCCGGTTGTGCCCCGACGCCGTATCCGTCGATGCAGCTCCGACGCGAGAACTCGTCGTCGGCGCTGTGGTACTGCGGATGTTGGTCGGCATACGACCACCATCAGCGCGACGCAAGAGTCGCGCATTCCTGGCGAAAGGCCCCCAGTCAAGCCCTGCGAACCCTGGTATTGACAGGGCCAGCCTTACAGGCAGGTAAGGCGTTGGCCCGCACCGCATCAAGAGGGCGGATGAAGTTGCTTGACGCTGCCGTCCGGGTTGAGCTCGATGTAACCGCTGTCTCCGATGTTGGAGGAGGCGTAGGCGCTCAGGTGCACGGCCCCGCCCTCCGCACCCTCGATGATCAGGTAGGTCGACTTGACGTCGGTGATGTTGAGGGCTTGGGGCGCACGATTCAGTTTGGCGATCACCGCGGCAACGTCGAATTTGCCGAGGTCGGCGACGAAATCGAACGAGGTGGCCCGAGATTCGCTGCCCCAGTCTTGCCAAGTGCTCCCGCGGTAGAGGTACTCCTTTTGGTGCCGGGGATTCTGTGCATCCTCACGGGTAAGCACCGCGTAATCGGGATACACGACCAACCTGTAGCCCATCGTGTCGCCGAATTTGCTGCGTATCGTCCCGAACAGGCCGTTCAACCCATCGACCGTGTGCAGCTGTGTCGGTCCAGCGGGCGCCGACGCGCTCGGTCCCGCGGCTGACGAACGCCTCGGCCCGGGCGCTGGCGACGACCCCGTCGGTGGCCTTGCGTTCGTCGAGAGGCCGCCGGCCGAGTGGGCCTGTGTCGGTGACGTGAAAAACTTCGCGGAGTTGAATGCGACGGCCAGCCCAACTCCGACGACAACCAAGATGAGAACCGAGATCCCCGCGACGAGGAAAATCGCGGTACGCCGCCCGCTCCCGGACCCGGCACTCGCCTGGGACTGCCACAAATTTGACGGTGCCTGCTGCGCCGGATTCTGCCAAACAGGCGGCGGCGGGAACCCCGCCTGCGGTGGCGGGGGAAACGAAGCCTGTTGGCTAGCGTTGAATGCTGGCGGAGAGGGGGTCCAGCCCGGCGGCGATCCCTGGTTTTTACCCGGATCCGCGGCCGCGCCCAGGTCAGCGAGCTGACGCTCGAGGTCGGCGATGCGCTTCTCGGGATCGTTCTCGTCCATGCGCAAAATGTTCCCACGCCGTTGGCTTGGCGGCACCTAGCCGACCTGGCTTAGGTGATCACTGATTCTCAGGCGGTACACCGCGGCCGAGCCGGGACGGCTGGGAGATCCGCGAATTCCCGGTGGAGCTAAGGGGACTCGAACCCCCCTTGACCAGGCAAAACACCGGCTTACCTGCGGTTTCGCTACGCCTCGTTCCGATTCAGTCCCGTTCGTTACCAGCGGTTTTGTTCTCGGTCCTTGACGGCGTCAAGACCAGCCAGCAACCGGGCGCTCTCGATGGGCGCGGCCCGGTCGACTGATTGCCCGGTGTCGCCGGCCTGAGGCGTAGCGTTACCGATCCACGGTCGTGCGCACCCACGAGCACCGTCGGCCAACTTCGGTTTCCCAGCTTGCATTCATCAGTTCTCCACAAGGTCGGGGATAGGCTCCACGTCCGTCAGCCAGTGACGTCCAGCCCGGCGGGCCGCCTCCCACTTGGGGACGCTAACCGCATCGTCCTGGCTCAGGTCCTCAGGGGTCGGGCCGATGCGCTCGGCCAGCCCAGCGAGGGCATCCAGATCGAAGTTGTACACCTCGGCTGCTGCCAGGCCCAGCATCTGCCGGGTCTCCTCGATAGGGATGTCCCAATAGGAGCGATGCAGCCAGTCGCGGGTGTGCGGCCAGGTTCCCTCGGGATGGGGAAAGTCGTTGCCCCACAGCATGTTTGATATGCCGATTTCATAGCGTCGCGCCAGCTCCCTGCGCTCTGTGGTGGTAGCCCCGATAAAACAGTTTCGGTCGAAGTAGGCCGAGGGCGGCATCGTCAGATCGCCCTCCATCTGATGGCTCATCTTCTTGGCCGAATGCTCACGGAGATAACGTGTATCCATCAGCCAGAGCAGGTCGTTGGCCCAAAACGCACCGCACTCCGTGACCCCCCAGCGCAGCCGGGAGAAGCGCTCGAACACGCCCGACCACAGCGCGAACCACAGGGGACGGGCTCCCCACCAGCGCACCTCGGTGACATAGATGCCCAGGTGCCCTCCGTACTCCTCCTGCGGCGCGGGACCGGAGTGGGTGTGTACCGGCATCTGCAGGTCCTGGCAGGCAGCCCAAACGTTGTCGTAGCGACGGTCGTGGTAGGGCGGATAGCCGACCCAGCGCGCCGGGATCAGGATCCCGCCCCGCAGTCCGGACTCTGCCGCTCGAGTGATCTCGGCTACCGCCGCGTCGACGTCCGCCAGTATCGGCACGACCGCGACCCCAGCCCGCCGCTCGGGGCTGTGGCTGCATAGCTCGGCCAACCAGCGGTTGTGGGCCCGCGCCCCGGCCATGGCCCGCCCCGGGTCCAGGTCGCCCGACTGGCCCAGGCCCGCCCCGAACGGAGCCCCGGCGACCCCGGTCACGGCGTCGGCGTCGGGGAAGATGACCTCACCGACCACCCCGTCACCGTCTAATTCCTTGTCCCGCAGCCCCACATCCCATCCGCCGGCGATGCCGTCCCCGTGCTCGGAGAACCACTGCTCGGCGAACTGCTCGTCGATGAATCCGCCGGCCTCCGCGGCGGCGGCCTTCTCGGCCAAGAAGGTCTCGAAGTCCTCCCGGTATTCCGGGTCGACGTATTCGCGGTACTGCTCGGTCGGCAGTTCGGCGTGGCAGTCCGCCGAGATGATGACGTAGGGCTTCATGAAGAGTCCTTTCGCTACCAGGTACGGATGGGGTCGGGCTCGAAGACGGTGCTGCTCGCGTCGGCGGGGACGACGGCCAGCGGCTCGGCGACCTCGGCCACGGACGGGCCGATTCGGTTGGTCAACGGTGCGAGGGCGTCGAGGTCAAAGCCGTAGACGGCCGCCGCATTCCCGCCCACCATCGCCGCCACCTCGTCGGTCGGGACGCCACTGAAGGTGTGGCGCAACGCCTCCCGGGTGTAAGGAGCGGTGCCCTCCAAGTGCGGGTAGTCACTTCCCCACATGATCTGGTCGACGCCGATCCGCTGGCGCTCGGCACATTCGACGGGTCGCATGAAGCTGGCGCCGACGTAACACTGGCGAGTCCAGTACTCGCTGGGCTTGAGTGTCAGCGAGCCGGCGGTGGGCCCGGCGAAGCGGGCGATCGCCGAGTTCGCTCGCCCGTAACGGGCCGCTGCCACGTCGAGCGAGTCGAGCGTTGCCGGTATCCACCCGGCGCCCTGCTCGGTGAAGACCACGGTGAGGTCCGGATGGCGATCTAGGGCGCCGCTAAAGATCAGGTGCCACAGCGCCCGGTGCGCAAACCAATGTGTCTCGTACACCCACACCGCAAACGAGCTGCCCCACCCATCCGTGGGGTTGGGTCCGGCGTTGCCGCCGTGGTGGTTGACCACCACTCCCGCCTCGTCACAAGCCGCCCAGAGCGGCTCCCAGTGCTCGGCGTAGAGCTGGGGGATGCCGGTGCCCGGAGGAATCCCGGGCAGCAGCACACCGCCGCGGAGGCCCAACTTGGCGATCTGTGCTATCTCGGCGACGGCTTCGTCGAGGTCCCCGAGCAGGATTTGGCCCACCCCCGCGCGCCGCTCGGGCGACAAAGAGCAGAAGTCGGACAGCCAGCGATTGTGCGCACGCAGGCCGGCCCAGCGCAGCTCGAGCTCCGGGGCTGTAACCGGTTGAGGGGCAGCCAGACTCGCCTGAGGGAAGAACGGTGGAACGGTATTGGGAAAGAGGACCTCCCCCGCGATGCCTTCCCGATCGAGCTCCGAGTTGCGTCGAGCGCTGTTCCAGTTGCGCTCAGCGTCGGCCTCGGTGAGGTCGCCGAACGGGTTGACGTATGTCTTTGCCCAGCCGTCGAATTCGTCCCTGTACTGCGGATCGAGGTACTCGCGGTAGTCGAGCAAATCAGCGCCGGCGTGGCAGTCCGCCGAAATGACCGTGTACCGGTCCACGGCGCTAGGCCCGTGCCGGCTCGGGCCTGGGGGCGGCGAGCAGGGCTGCGTCGGTAGGGGGGTCGTCGTAGCGCTGATGCACGTACGGCAGCAGCCACTCCTGCGGCACCCGCGCCGCGATCCGCCCCACCTGGATAGTGCGCCGGCGACACCATGTGATCGACCTCATCTGGCGGATCACGATGTCCGCCACCGGGTCCAACGGCGACTCTCCCAATTCGAGTGTGCCGTCGATGTACTCAAGCACCTCGTAGTGCCGGTGGTACTCGCCGTAGACCAGGTGGGGGTCGGTGATGCCGCCGCCGTCGGGAGCACGCAGGAACTTGAAGTAGAACTCGGTGTTCACCTGGTCGGGTGGCAACTCCGCCGCGCCGGTGACCCGACCGTTCACTCTTATGAGCTGATAGCCCAGCCGGTTAACGGCGGCGGCGACGCGATCATCCTCGCGGTCCAGCTCGATATGGGCCAGTTTCTTTGGCTCACCGAACGTTTCGCGCCCGCCCGTGACCGACTGTTCGGTGGACTGGGGCATGAAGAGTGGATAGTCGCCCTGGAGTTCGCCGTGCCGTGCGGTCACCGAAAACACCGCGGACCCGAACGGCGGCCTACCCTCTATCCGGACCCGCTGAAGCTGGACACGCGCCAGTGGTTCGTCCGCAGGCTCTAGCGGCTTGGGCAGCACGGCCGCGACAATCTCCGGATCGGTGAGGTAAGTGATTGTGACCGCCTCGGTGGCGATCGGCGCCTTGGTGGCATCGATCTCGTGGTCGACTTGCTCCTCGGGTGGGCGAGGGCCGTAGCGAACGACTTTGGTGCTCAACGCTTTCCTCCTTCGGTTTTCGGCGCGCTCTCGGCATGTTGGCCGAGGACGTCGACCAGGTAATCGGGCTCGCTGCGAGCGAGGATCGATGCCGCCTTGTGGCTCACGACTTGATCGGCCGGTGTGGGCGGCCCCATCATCCAGAAGCGGTCCGCCCGAATTCCGTCCACGACTTGGTCAGCGACCGTCTCGAGCGGGGTGAAGTCGACACGTGCGCCGGCTGCCTCGAAGCGGGCGACAACCTTCGCCAGTGTCTGGTCGGGTGTGCGGCGTTCCTGGGTAGCGGCGTAGCGCTTCGGCCGGTGGCGCCACGACTCCCAGATTCCGGTGTTCAAAAAGCCGCCCGGAAAAAGGACGTGCGCACGCACCCGCGTCCCTGTCATCTCCAGGTGCGTGTAGAGGCTCTCGGTCAGGCAGAGCACTGCGGCCTTGGTCATCGGGTAGACCGCCGTGGCCGGTCCGCCCATCGCCCCCCGGGCAATCGGCGCGAACCCGCCGTTGCCCGAGCAAGTGTTGACTACGTGTCCTTCGCCCTGCTCGAGCAGGATGGGCACGAAAGCCTTGATGCCATGAATGACGCCCAACACGTTGACGTCGATCCCCCAGCGCCAATCGGCCAGGTCGTGTTCCCACATGTAGCCCTCGGAGACCCCGCCGGTGCCGGCGTTGTTGCACACCACGTGCACCGCGCCAAAGCGATAGAGCGCCTCCTTGGCCAGCGACTCGACCGAGGAATAGTCGGTCACGTCGGTAACCACGCCGGCGACCTCGATGCCCTCGTCCGTTAGTGCCCGGGTGGCCTCGTCCAGTGGCTCGGCGAGGACGTCGGCAAGCACCACCTTCATGCGTTCCCGGCCGAACCGCCTCCCCATGGCCCGGCCAATGCCTCCGGCTCCTCCGGTTACGACCGCCACCTTGCCCTGAAGGTCCGTCATCGTGGCCATCGTCACATGGTCGCTTATATCACCGCAAGCAGTCGCATTATGCGACCATTGGGCCTATGGCTCCGCGCCCCTCCCCGCAGACCGAGCGGGTCGTGAACCTGTTCGAGCACCTAGCAGGCGATGGGAGCGGGGGGATGACGTTGGCCGACGTGTCGCGCCACTTGAGCGTCCATAAGGCCAGCTGCCACTCGATGCTGTCCGAACTGCTCCAGGCCGGCTGGCTGCTGCGCGACCCGGTTCGCAAGACCTACCACCTAGGTCCCGCTCTGGTCCGCCTCGGCCGAGAGGCGGCGGGCCGCTATCCGGTCCTGGTGTTGGCCCGCTCCACGATGGCCGAGCTGTCGGCCGCGACCGGCGCGCACTGTGTCGCGTTTTCGGTAAGCGATGACTACTCCACTGTCGTCGATCAGGTCCGAAGCCGTCACGGCGGCGGTCACCCGATGCCCGTCGGCACCCAGTTCCCCCACCACCCGCCGTACGGGGCGTCGATCGTTGCCTGGGCCGGGCCGGAGGCTCGGGAGCGCTGGCTCGCCGCCCTGCCCGAGGACGTGCGCGATCGCTATCGCGAGGCCATCACCACCGCCAAGCGGCGTGGCTACGCGGTCGGTCTGCATATCCTGCCCGATCTGCGCCTGCGGGAACTGGCGCAGATCGTGCGGAGTGCCGAGGTGCGTTCCACCCGGCTGAGTCAGCTGGCGCAGGAGTTGACCGACGAACTAATCCATCAGGAGGAGTGGTTCCCGATCAGCCTGGACCCGGACCGCACCTACGAGGTGAGCCACATCGACTCCCCGATCCTGGCGGACGGTTCGCGCATCGCCGTGATGCTCAGCTTGGTCCCCAGCGCCGAGCCGATGAACGGCGCGTCGGTCACCCGCCTGGGGAGGCAGCTCTCTGCTGCGACCCGCCGACTGAGCGCCGCCTTGACCGAAGAGTCCTAGCTTCGTTTCGGAGCCAGGCGCTTGAGGGCCAGGCCCCCTTCGAACGGTCGGAAGCCAAAAGCGGCTGGGGCGCGATAGCCCGTGTCCTCCAAGGGATTATGCACCTCGGCGACAGTGGGCCCGATCTTGGCGGCGACGGGCATTAGCCCATCGAGGTCGAAGCGATACAGGCGACCGGCGTTGCCGCCCAAGATCTTTCGGCACACGTCCTCCGGCCTGTCGTGCAGGGCCCAACGAATAGCCAACTTGGAATGGGGCGCAAAGCCTTCCTCGTGGGGATAGTCACTGCCCCACATGATGTGCTCCGGGCCCATGAAATCGATCATTCCCGAGTCCAACGGCGTCAGCTCAGTGGCCAAAAAGCAGTTCCGCTGGACGTATTCGCTCGGCGTCAGGGTCAGCTCGTCGACCGACGATCCGCCGAACATCCCGTAGGTGCGGTTGTGAGCCTCGGACTTCATGGTGGGCACCATGGCGTCGAGCATTCCGATTTGGCCAGGCACCCAATACGTGCCCTGCTCGGTCGGCACGAATCGCAGAGTCGGGTGCCGCTCGAAAACCCCGGCCAGGATCAGGTGTCCGAGTGTGCGCTGGGCCCACATCGCCATCTCGGTGATCAACACCGCGTTGGACGCCGGCTGGTCCATCGGCATCTCGGGGCTGCCGGCCCCCGCGTGCTGCACCACCGTCAGGTCCAGATCCGCGCATAACGTCCAGATCGGTTCATAGCGGGTGTGGAAAAGCGGGGCCACGTGCGGGTCACCGGGCGAGACCGCCGGTATGAGCACGCCGCCAAAGCAGTCCTGCTCGGCTCCCCAGCGGATTTCTTCCAGCGCCAGCTCGACGTCGTTGGGAAAGATCTGTATCAGCCCGCGGCGTCGGGTCGAGGCCAGCGAACAGAAGTCGATCTGCCATCGGTTGTGGGCCTGCACACCGGCCCAACGCTTCTCGAAGTCTTCGCGTGTGCGGGGCAAGCTGATGGTGATGTTCGGGGTGGTCGGGAAGAACGGTGGAACGGTGTTCGGCAGCAGCACCTCGGCGGCCACGCCGTCGGCGTCCATCTCGGCGATCCGAAGCTCGTGGTCCCAGTTTCGGTTGGCGGTGGCGATGATCAGGTCGTCGAATGGGCTGCCGTAGGCCTTGGCCCACGCATCGAACTCATCGTGAAGCCGCGCCGGCAGATACGGTTTGTAATCGAGCAGATCCGCCCCGGCGTGGGTATCCGTCGAGATGACGACGTAGCGATCCAACGTGTCCCAAGTTGCAGCCATCGCGACCTCCGTCAGAGTATGTCGAGTATAAGAGAAACGGATCGGCTCGCGTAGGGGCCGAAATCCCTGCGGCTCGCGACGTTCCCAATCCGAGCAAGACAAACGAACCCGTTGAGCCGGAATGCTTGTCAGTAGCTCGCTTTTGGTGGAAAGTCGTGCTCAAACGCGGAATGCATGGAGTGAGCCGATGGAAATCGTGCCGTTGTGTCCGGGCTTCGCTGCCGAACTGCGTGGAGTGACCATCCACGACGTTGCGGCAAGCCAGTCCGTATACACGGCGGTGCGCGCGGCGTTCGAGGAGCACTCGGTTCTGGTCCTTCGCGACCAGGACGTCAGCGACGAAGCGCAGCTTGCCTTCTCGCGCCGCTTCGGCCCACTCGAGGTCACCAAGGTGGGTTCGGCGGGCTACGGGAGCAACCTCGTGGTCCTCAAGACCCTCGACGAGAAGGGCAACGTGGTGCCGGAAGATCACCGGATCGCCTTGGAAAACAAGGCGAACCAGCTCTGGCATACCGACAGTGCGTTCAAGCGGGTGCCGGCGCTCGCTTCGGTGCTGTCGTCACGCATCATTCCGGGGCAGGGGGGTCAGACCGAGTATGTCTCCACCCGGCTCGCCTTCGAACGTCTCGATCCGGCGTTGCAATCGCGGCTGGAAAATTCCTTCGCCTGGCACGAATACGCGTATTCGCGCGGCAAGATCGCCGCCGACCTCGCCACCCCGGCCGAACGGGCCGCGCTGCCCCCGCAATGCTGGCGTCTGGTTTGGAAGAACCCCGTCAACGACCGCAAGGCGCTGTACATCGCCTCACACGCCTACGCGATCGAGGGCATGGAGCGCAAAGCGGCGCAGGAGCTGCTCAGCAAGCTGATCGAAGCGGCGACCGACCGCGGGGAAAGCTATTTGCATTCGTGGCGCAAGGGCGACGTGGTGATGTGGGACAACCGCGCGACCATGCATCGCGGCCGGCCGTGGCCGGCATGCGAGCCGCGCTACATGGTGCGGACCACGATTTCCGCTACGGAAATAGACGGGCTCAAAACGGTGCGAGCGCCGACGCGGCGCAGCGACCGGTAGTAATTGGGTGGAGCTAAGGGGACTCGAACCCCTGACCCCCACACTGCCAGGAGCGGGCAGGCACCCTGACCAGGCACGATAGGTGCATTTTGGTGCTGTAGCGGTGGTGGTTGAGGGAGCCACTGTCGTCACGGTTGTCGTCACCACTGTCGTCAAAAGCTAACTCCGCGCCACCCAGGCAAAGTCCCCAACGAGCAGGGTACTTGTATCCGTTTGTATTACAGTTGGGATGTGGCGGACGAATTGTTCGATCTGGATCTGCTCGACGAAGAGGATCCGTTCGAGATCGACGCTCAAGCCGCCCATCTGTTCAAGCACCCACGCCTGGGCATCGCGGACATCCGCGAAGTCTGGGCTTCCGACCCGATGTTCTACCCCGCCAAACCACCCGCCCACTGGCTGATGGTCGCCGAAGTCGACGGCACAGTCCTGATGGTGCCCCTAGCCCCTGCCCGCGACGGCAACCCGCGACGATGTCGCCCCATCGGCTGCTACCAGGCCTCCAAACACCTCGCTGACCAATACCGGAGAGACAGATGAACCACCCCATGACCCCCGACGAGGAATACGAGTTCTACGCCCGCCCGGAAAACCAGGAACCCCAGGGGCCAGGGCGCCGCCGGCTGACCGCCACCGTGCCCGTTCGCTTCCCACCCGAGCTCCTGGAGCAAGTGCGCGCTGCGGCCGCGGCAGACGACCGCTCCGTCTCGTCTTGGATTCGCCGCGCAGTCGAGCACGAACTCCGCCACCCCGCGTAGACATCGAACCCGTGACCAACGGATTATGAGAGCGTCCCACCTGTGGAAATGAAATTTGACGGCGATTTGTGATGTGTGGTGTCAAACGACGGTAATCCAAACGGGCACAACGGAATATACTGCCGAATAGTGCCGAGGATTGAAGGGCGTCGGTGCGACTCCTGCGGACTGCGTGCGGACTGGCGAACCGACTGCCTACCACACCGCGGCGCGCGGACCTCATCGCCTCAGTGTTGGGATCCCATGGCATGCGTGCGCAAATGGTGCACGGCACCGACATCGGCACTGGTTAGACTGACCTTCCGTTTTTCAGGCGGAGTCGAAGTCAGAAGCGAGACGTTTGTGCTGGTCAAGCTGGGACGAGGTGGACCCATCTCGGCGGTCCAGAGCACGCAATACGAACGGGGTGGCGGATCTGGGGCGGATGAAAACCAATCTGTGATCTGCAGAGACAGGCCGATACGAGTTGTCGATTGGCCCGTGGGTGGATGGCGTCGCCGGCGCTTCATCTACTTCGAGAATCACGGGGTGGAAGGCCACAGGCTCGTGGTGTGGTCGGATGCCACGCAGGTGCGCGTGCGCACTTCGTCGGGCGACTAAGTTATGACATGGATAGAGCGGAGGCCGCGTGCCTGAATCAGACGATCCAATGGCCGCAGTACTGCTGTACGTCGAGGCCTTCAACCACGGCGACTCGAGTGCCATGGCAGCCAGATGCGCTGATCCCATGCAGATTCTCGACGGAATGTCGCCCCATGTCTGGCAGGGGCCGACAGCCGCCGAAGACTGGTGGCGGGACGTACTTGCTGAGGGTGAGCACTTAGGTGCTTCGGGCTACCACATCACGCTCGGCGAGCCGAAGCATGTCGATGTCAACGGTGACTACGCCTATGTGGTTGCTCCTGCGACCATGACGTTCGACCTGCGCGGTCAACAGATCACACAAAGCGGCTCGGTGTATACGGTCGCGCTTCGTAGAGTTGGGGCAGACTGGCGCCTCACGGCATGGGCCTGGGCAAAAGGCGCCTAATGGTAACACGGTAGTCCGAGGATTGGTGGACGAATTCCTCCAGCAGCGTTCCCGGTTCCAGTGAGGCTGAGGGAAACCACGGCCCAGATGGCTTGTCGACAGGGCGTCCAGGTCGGCGCCGGCTTCGACTACATCCGGACATCCTTGCCCACAACGCGGATGATCCGTTCCGGGCGCGAATCGAGCACCTGCACGGTGTCGCTGACGTCACGGTGCCGGTCAGATCGATCGGCGGCTGGTGTGACTTCGCCCTGCCCGGCCAGTTGCGCGACTTGCGGATTCTGCGGACGCGAAGCGTCCCGCGCGGCTCACCGGTTCGCTTCGCGCCAGAATTCCGCCGCGTGATCGGCGAAGGCTTCTGGGTCCCGAGCGCCTCGTCGAGACCGAGCGCCCGCCAGAGCCCGAGCGCTGCCAGGGGCGCCAGGACGAAGTTCGCGGCGAGGGACAGCCCGACCAGCCGGACGTTCTTGAGCGGGGCCAGGATCTGGCCGACGGTCAGGCTCAGGCCGACGCCCAGCGTGCTCGACACGACGAAGCCGACGACGGCAAGGCTCGAGCCCCGGATCAGAAGCTCGGTCAGTTCCACCGTCGCAAGCGCGACAGTTAAATTTCGGTGTCGGCACACTGCGGCGACGGCCCCGAGCAGCGTTATTTGACCGCCGACGGCGCCGGACTGTGCATCCTGACTTATGCCAGTCCGTGAATTCCCTTGTACAGCACGAGCAATCCGATGACCACCAGGATCACCGCCATCAGCGCGGCGTTGTGCCGCTCCAGCCAGTCCTTGAGCCGAGCCAGCGGCTCATCCAGACGCTCACCCGCGGCGGCATAGCCCAACACCGGCACCGCCACCGACGATGCGGCGACCAGCACGAAGACAACCAGTGCGGCCCCGGCACCGCCGGTTCCGAGGCCCGCGGTGCCGATCGCCAAACCCGATGCGAGGCAGATGAAGAGCACCTTGGGGTTGATGACCGCGAGCAACGCCCCCGCACCGCCGGCCCGTGCCGGCGTGAGGTTGCTGATCGCCTGCAGCCAGGCCGGCGCATGCGCGGAGCGGTGGCGCGTGAGCCAGCGCCATACCCCGACCACGATCAGCGCCGCGCCGAGCACGATGCGCAGCCACGATGCCCACGGCGGGGGCCTGTCCAGGCCGCCGCCCAATAGGTCGGACAACCCGACAAACGCCACCGTGAGCGCGGCCAGCCCGAACACCCAACCCGCCAGGAAGGCAAAACCGGTGGGCCTGGGACGCGGGGTGTGCAGGACCAGGACCGCCGGGATGAGCGACAGCGGCGACAGCGTAATCACCAGTGCCAGCGGGACCAATTCGGCCACGACAGAACCCCAGCCGTCGGCCACCGATGCCCTTCCCATTGCGTCTGAAGGCGCGTCAACAGAAAACCTAACAGCGGCGGCCATCAACCGCTGCTCAACCGGCTCAGGCGTTCGGCGCAACCCGTATCTTCATCGGCGGGATGGTTCGTGGTCACCCGGAACAGAGATGACTTAGCTGAGCAAGGAGAATCGAATGGCAAGTAAAGTTCCGACGCGAGCCCCGCGCGGCCGCGATTCGACGCGACCTAGGCCGATCGCGATGAAGGCCATTGCCGTCACGATTGTTCACCGGGTCGCCGAGCCAGACGTTTTCGACGCGTGGGTCTGGAGGTTAATCGCGAGCCTGCCCAGCGCCGTCGAGAGCAGCGGGGGTGGGCGGCCTTCCGGCACCCGTCCTGACGCGACCAGCGCTCAGCGCGGGACCAGGCCCCTCGGGGCGGAGGTAGCTCGGCAGGTGGGCGAAGGAGTGGCCTGTCAGGCTTACCCAGTTGAAGGGCAGGTGGTAACACACCATGAGCACGACCGCGCAGAAACCGACAACGGCCAGCACCCGCGCCGGCAGCCGGTAACGAGAAGGCAGTGAGAGCACCCCACGCTCGACCACCGAGGGCCCGCTCTCGTCCCAGTCCAACGACCAGCGGACATAGGTGAACGCTGTCGCCACGCACGCCACGAAAAAGCTCTCGTAGATCGGGAACTGGCACTGCTTGCCCGCCCACAGGGTCAAGGCCTCATTGGTCTGCACGAAGGAGTAGGCCTCGGAAGTGCGGATGATGAGATTCTCCACCACGAAGTCGAAGACGAAGTCGCCGACGAAGAGCACCGCGAGGATCCCCTGGGTCGAAACGTGCGGTAACCGGCATAGACCTGACCGGCAGTAAATTTCGGTTGTGCGAGAACTCAGGCAACCCTGGCAATACCTTGATCGGCTCCATTTCGTGAATCGCGTTTAACGCCGTCGTACCTAACCGCACAAACCTCACGCCTTGATCACTTCGCCAAACTCCGAGTCCAACCGACAAATGAGCGCCCTGATCGCGCGTGCACGTTCCACTGGGTAGCGTCTTGGCGCGTCTTGGACGACGGCATCCTCACCAAGTGCAACGCAGCCCCGAAGCAAGTCATTTTGCGAGCCGGTGATGAGACCAGACTCCATCAATTCATCAAGAATTAGTCTCGCTGCGACGGCTGTATTTTCATCGCGTGGCACATCACCCTCATCCTGATCAGCCGCGACGAGCTGACCTAATCTCAAGCAGTACTTTGTAACGAGCGCACCGGCTAAGGCGGCGGCTGCGAATTCATAGCCGAGTTCGGCGAGCAGCCGGCACACGGCAATGTTTACCTCGCCTCCATTCAGTTCAACTGTTCTCGCAACCGTGGAAGGATCGTCAAACACACGACAAGAAGAGAGAGTCCGAAAAAATGCCGGATATAGGCAGGACATCAACGGTGCACGCCACGGGTAGGTAACCGTGATTGCAACACCAACCGCCTCAACACGATGCCACCAGAACGCCGGGATGAAAAGGACGTCTCCAGCTTCAATAACCGCCTTCAAATACGGCGGCGCACCTCGGGACGAATCTGGTTGTTCCTCCGAGGACGGAAAGTCGATCGAGCTCATTTGGCGATCTGGCGCATCCTTGGCGCCAGGGCGGAGAGACTCAAAATGTACGGGAGAGATTAAAGTTACGTGTTTACTCCCATAGTGCTGATGCAAGAAATTGTGGGCATCGTCAAAGTGCATCGGCACGATGGTGCCAGACGGCCCAAACCACAACCAACTACCACCCTTAATTAGCGCACCATCGGGCAGGATCGGGGCCACCATGTCGGCCTCAACACCCTCATAGGTGTTATCTAAAGGGATTTGGGCAGCATACTGCAAATCTTCGCCATCGGGCGTACCCTCCACGTACGCTGCGTAGTCATTGAAAGGAATCTCTATCCTCGTGAGGTTTGGCCGAAGCGTACGATTCTCGGCGACTTTCACGGGGATCAACTTATCTTCGAATCTTCGCCTAAGGGCTTCGGGAGTTAAAAGGCCACCCTTTTCTCGCTGTGCAATGTCGGGTGCAATGACCACGGGAATCGCTGGATCGACATAGTTCTCGTATAGCGCCTTACGCGAAGGCCGCACGACCCGGGTCACGTCAGCTACAAATGAACCGGATGCAGTCATCGACTTACGGTACCCCCTGGGAGTGTCAAGGGCCGTTGGGAATTGCCCAGTAGTGGTTTGGAGGCTGCGCGGCGGCGGCGACGAGATCTGCCCGGTTGTAGCCACCGGAGCGGAGCGCTGCTGTTTCAGTCACCCTTTCACCCCTTACCGGTCGTGGCTTGGGAGAGCGCAGCCGGACTTCAGGATCTCCAGGACCCGCTCGGCCTGACGACCCGTGTGCACGCATCGAAGTGTCTCGTCGCTCACAGAGTGAGCTGCTGGCCGCACAGGTAGTAGTACAAACCTTCACGCGCTATTAGCTCGTCGTGCCTGCCACGCTCGACGAGCCGGCCCTTTTCGAGCACCATGATGGTGCCGGCGTCACGAACTGTGCTGATGCGATGGGCAATGACAAACGACGTGCGACCCTGCAGCAGTTGGTCCAGGTTTTCCTTCACGGCCCGCTCGGACTCGGTATCGAGCGCGCTGGTGGCTTCATCGAAGACCAGCACGGGCGGACGGTGGTAGATGGCCCGGGCGATCGCGATGCGTTGGCGCTGGCCGCCCGACAGCAGCAGCCCCGATTCGCCGATCCGGGTTTCGTAGCCCAACGGCAGGCGCTCGATGAACTCCGCGGCGTTGGCCACACGCGCCGCCCACATCGTTTGCTCCAGGTCAGGCTGCTCGGTACCGAAGGCGATGTTCTCCGCGATCGTCGCATCGAACATGTGGTTTTCCTGAAGCACGAAGCCGATGTGGCGTCGCAGCTGGTGTAGATCAAGGCTGGTGACATCGACGCCGTCATAGAGGATTGTGCCGCCCGTCGGCTCGAGCAGTCCGCACAAACATTTGACCAGCGTGGTCTTCCCCGAGCCGCTCCGGCCGACGATGGCCACCCGGGTACCGGGCTGGACTTCGAAATCGACCTCGTCCAGTATCGGTGCCATGGCCGGTCCTGGGTACCGAAAAGACAAGCGGCGGAACTGAACATGGCCGGAGAGCGATTTCACCGGCGTTAATCCCGGGCGGTCGCCACCCTGTTCGGGCTCCTGCTCGAGGATGTCGTTGAGCCGATTGAGCAGGACGATCGAGCGCTGCAGCTGATCCCATGACACTACGACAGTGATGACCGGCTGGTCGGCCATCAGAACCAGGGTGTTAAACAAGAGGAGTCCGCCCACCGTAATTTGGTTGTGCAACACCTGCAGTGCGCCGAGCCAAACAAAGAGGCCGAGCATCACGAAGGACACCGTCTGGACCGCTCCGATGAACAGCATCACCGTCAGATTGGATCGGTAGATCTTGTCTGACACATCGTCGAACTGACGCAGGAGCCGCCGGCGCAGCGATCCCTCCGCGCCCATCGCCTTGATCGTCTCGATGCCCTGGATTGCGTCGATTTGTCGTGACTGGTACTCGCCCCACGACTCCTCGAGCGTGCTGAAGGTCGGCTGGAGGCGGGTCTGGGTGAGCCGCATCAGTGTCCCGTACAGCACGACGGCGGTGATCAGGTACACGAGCGCGAGGCGCCAGCTGAAGGCGCACATGACGGCGACGGCAATCACTACCTGAGCGACGGCGGTCAGAGCCTGCCCCCCGGTCGTCACAAGGGAATCGCGCACTTGCTGCATGCCGTTGAGCCGCCGCGCGACGTCGCCCGTGCGCCGAGTGTGAAAGTAGCTCATTGGCAGTGCCAGCAGGACGCCGGAGAGCGTGTCGAGGCTGGCCCGGTCGATGTGCACCGCGAGGCGGCTGAGCAGCAGCCTTTGAACGATTGTGACCACCACGGACAGCAGCAGCGCGCCAAACATGACCAGCACGAGCATGGTGAGTAACCGCACATCGTGTGTGTGGATCACGCTGTCGACCACGACTTTGCTCAGCACCGGAATCAGCATCGTGCCGCCAGCGATTAGAAAAGCCAGGGCAACCGATATGAGCAACACGCGACGGTGGGGCTTGAAAAACTGGAGTAGCCAGCCGAGACGCAAATTTTCCTCTGGGGCCTCCATCAACGCCTCAGTAGGGGCGAAGAAGGCTGCGTAGCCCGACCATTTCGACTCGAGCTCGGATCGCGTCAGGCGTCGGCGCCCATGGGCTGGATCGGCAATCCGAGCCTGCTCGCCGTCGGCGGCGTAAACAACGACCCAGTGGCCGTTCGCCCAGTGCAAAATTGCGGGCAGCGGCATATCGTCTAGCCCACGCATAGACACCTTCGCGGTGCGCACCGCGAGCCCGAGACGTTCTGCCCCCTGGCCGATACCCTGCAGGCTCGCGCCATCAGCGGCGGTTTGGATAGCGTCGCGCACGCGCGTTATTGACACCCTGCGGCCGTGATAGCGGCAGATCATCGCCAGCGACGCAGCCGCCGATCCCGCCTCGTCGACCTGCAGCACGACAGGAAATCGGCGGATACGTTTGCCAGGGCGGGTGAATCCGCCGAAATCCTCGATTTCGACGTCGATCTGCTCCTGGGTTGGGTACGACGTGGCGGAGGCCTGGGTTTGCTCCTCGCTCAGGGCAACCGGCGCGACGGCATCCGCGGGCAGCAGCTCCTCAGCGAAGTCGAGCGGCACGTTCGCGATGCGGCGGTAGTCGTAGGCCGAGACGCGCTGCTCGATTCGCTGCCGAAACTTTGGGTGCTCATCGAGCAGCCGGGCAAACAGCTCCGGCTCAAGAGCCCACAGTTCGCAGTCGCTGACGGCCTCGACGTTGGCGGCGCGATTGGTACCCCGCAGCAACGACACCTCGCCGAAGAAGTCGCCGGGCCGTAGATACGCGCGCTGTTCACGACTGCCGTCGCGGTCGATGTAAGCGTGCAGACGGCCGTGCCGGATGAAGTACATCGCGCCGGCCGGCTCACCCCGACGGATCACCAGCTCTCCAGCTTTTGCCGATCTGGCAACGAGACCCTCCAGCAGCGCACGCATCCCCTCGGTCGGCAGGTCAGCGAAGGCGGTGTGCTGGCGTAGGAAATCGCGGAGCTCGTAGCGCTGTATGTGCAAGTTAATGTAGCGGCCCACCTCCGGCTCGCTGCGGACCAGCGCGTCAAATACGGCCCGGTCCAGCCGCAGCGCCTCAACCCGGCTCGAGGCCCGTACCGTGGCGGTGCGCTGCCAATGAGATTCCAACAACGCGCGCTCACCAAAGACGTCTCCAGAATGAAGAACGTTGAGTGGTACCTCCTCGCCGTGATCACCGGCCTTGATCACCCGCGCCGTACCGGACGTGATCACGAACAGCGCATCGGCCTCATCTCCTTCGGCGACAATCACTTCTCCGAAGCCGAACTGCACAGGGGTGAACGACGCCTCCACCAGCCGACGCACGTGAGCCGGCATCAGCTCTAGCAGCACGATCCGGCGCAGCTCGATCGGAGCGCCGGGCGCGACTGGGCGATCAGAAACGTTCATGCCAGTTCACGTGGAGGTTGACCTCGGCAGCCAGCGCGCTGGATGACGGTCTCTTCCGCACGCGGCGCACCGCAGGATCGTCCCGGGCGGTAAGGCCTTCTCGCGCCGTTGCTACGGCGAATTGCTTCTCGCTTCAAAGCGACGAAGCTGGTGCAAGGTGACCCGGTCAACCCTCCGACATCGTGCCGACAGAAAGGTCGGTGATCACTGCTTCCACTCGTTGTAGCTATGAGTGGTAGCAGTGGACACCGGTGCACCATGTCGTTGCCGCGCGGCCGTTCTCGCCGGTCACCGTCTTAACTCGCCATGTCGATGCGGCGCTGTTCTCACTCGGGACGTCTGCGTTGGTGACGACACTGCAGTCCAGCGCGCGGCGTGTTCTGTCCCAGGTTTCGTACAGAACTTGGTCGTCGGCGAGTCCCAACGGGTCGCGTACCAGCCGCACACCGAAGCGGTCTATCTTGCCATGGGACCGTAGGCGTTGGGCCAGCCCGGCCAGCACGGCCTCGTCGTCGGGGCCGATCGGTGAGATGGGCCCGAAGTCGGCCGACTCGGCGAACTCCATGCCGACCAAGCCCACACCGGAAGTGAGCTCGGCGTCGAACTTCACCGCGATGGCCTGCAATCCGGTCGGGGAGAACGCGGCCCGGTCAATCGGAGAGGTATGCACCTGTGGCGGTGAGGTGATGGCGCGTTCGACGAACACTTCGCCAGGCTCGGGAAGGAAGTGCTTGTGTAGGAGCCACAGCGCGAATCGCTGCGAGGCGTCTGCGGCGGCCAGATAATCGGCGAGCTCGTCGAGACAGTCCGTGTCGTCCTCGGTCAACACACCGACATCGGATTCGTTCATGTCGCAAAGTTCGGCGTAATCGTCGACTCCGTGATCGCGGATGGTGAGCATCTCAGTCTCCTGTCTCGATTTTGAAAAGCTCCCAAAATGGCTGATGGTAGCGAGAGATTACCTCCGTCACGTTGGGAGTTCAGCGGTTTCACACAACTGGCACCAGATGTTCGCGCGCACCAGCTTGGCGGCAAACTCACGACGTGATGACGGCGCGCTGGCACAACGGCGGCGGGGTCAGAGGCGGCGGTCGCTGAGGACAGTGACAGCCGTGTTTGCACCCCCGGCGACTCAGGTGCTGGTCGGGCGGTGGTTAGGACCGGCGCTCGGCTGCAAAGGCCGCGGCAGGATAGCGATCGACGCGCCCCCACCGACGCCGGCCATTATTCGTTACAGCGAACTCGCGCACATGACGACGCAGAATCGCGGATCGATCGCTACGCTGATCGCCGTCCGGGCTGACGGCGAACGGGAGCCGAAAGTGGAGGTGCGGCTGCACGACAGCGTTGACGACTTCCGCGAAGTCGCTGTCGACATATACCGATGCAACCCGGTTGAGGCGACCGTGGAACTCATGGTCTTGCGCGGCCGTGTAGTGGACCGCAATCCGGCACCGCTGCTCGTCACGGTTTGGAATGGTGGGGCGGCGGTCGGCGCGGCATTCCAGACATTGCACTCCCCACTGTTATGTGCAGGCCTTCCCGAAGCCACTGTCGCCGACGTCGTCGCCGAAATCGTTGGTATACAGCCAAGTCTGAATGGTGCTCGGGGGCCCCGCGCCATTGCGACGAAATTCGCCGCAGCGTGGCGTGCGGCCACCGGAATGCTCAGCGCGGTGAGCGCCGAGGAGCAGCTGTACCGGCTCGAGAGGCTGCACCCGCCAACAGCGGTTGCGGGTGAACCCCGAACCGCACGCGATGGCGACAGGGACATGCTCGTCGACTGGCTCAACCGGTTCCGCGCCGAAGCGTTTGGCGTCGTAGCTGACCCTGCGGTCGACGCCCGGCAGGTACGAACAGCGAAGGAGGGGCCCGATGAGTTCCTCCTCTGGACGGTGGACGACATTCCGGTGAGCATGGCGGGAGTGCGCTTGCCCACGGCGGGCGTTTCGCGGCTTGGCCCCATCTACACCCTGACTGACCGGCGCGGGCACGGATACGGAGCGGCGGCGGGGGCCGCCGCAGCGGCGTGGGCCCTCGAGGCCGGTGCCGACGAGGTGGTGCTGTTCGCTGAACTGGCCAATCGGAGGATTAACGCGATCTACCAACGCATGGGCTTCCGACCGGTCAGCGAATTTGTGCGTATTGATTTCATTTGATTTCTCGGCACCCGATAACGGGCCTACCAACGCCGTATAGCGGCCACGGCTGCCGTTACCCTCACGCCATGGGTATCGCAGGGGCGCGCGGGCGTGTGGGCGGGCTGGTGTTTGGCGCAATGGCTGCCGAAGTAGTCTTTGCCGCGGCGAGGATGCGGGTTGCCGATCTGCTCGGCGACGAACAGCACAGCGCAGCCGAGATCGCCGGGGAAATCGGCGCTGACGAGGAAGCGCTCACCCGGCTGCTGCGCACACTTGCGGCACTAGGACTCGTCGGCGAGCCGGCGCCAGCGCAGTTCCGGTTAACCGTGGCCGGGCAGCTGCTGCGGTCCGACCAGCCAGTATCGATGCATGCGATTGTTCGCACGTTCGGGGATCCGACCATGCTGTCCGCTTGGCGCGAGCTCGATACCGCAATCCGAACCGGCCAGCCCACCTTCGAGAAAGTCTACGGCACGAGCTTTTTCAACTATCTTTCGACGAATCCCGAACTGTCCGAACAGTTCAACTCCGCGATGCGGGAGGGCACCGTAGTGGCCGCGCAGCAGTTGCTGCAGCACTACGATTTTGGGCCGTTCCGCACGATCGCCGACATCGGCGGCGGCAACGGCACACTGCTGGCCGAGGTACTGCGGGCCTACCCCAGCCTGCGCGGAATACTGTTCGACACCGCCGACGGTCTCGCCCAATCCGACCGCACCCTCACCGGCGCGAATGTCGCTGACCGATGCGCGATCCGCCCCGGCGACTTCCTGGCGGCTGCTCCCGAGGGCGCTGATGTGTACCTGCTCAAGAGCGTGCTGCGGGGCTCGGACGACAACCGCGCCAGTATCATCCTTGCTCACATACGCCGGGTCATTACCGACGACGGACGGCTGCTCATTATCGAACCGGTGCTGCCCGACGTCTTTGACATCTCGGCGCCCGCCACGATGTACCTGAGCGACTTGAACATGTTGGTCAACCTCGGCGGCCGGGTACGGACCCGGTCAGACTTCGAGCAGCTCTGCGAGCGGGCCGGTTTCACGATGCAGACGGTGACTCCGCTTCCGACTCCGACCCCGTTCGCCGTGCTCGAGGCGACAACGCACCAGCACCAGCTTCAAACACCGCCGCGTAGCCGCCAAGGCTGCCGTTACCCTCACGCCATGGGTATCGCAGGGGCGCGCGGGCGTGTGGGCGGGCTGGTGTTTGGCGCAATGGCTGCCGAAGTAGTCTTTGCCGCGGCGAGGATGCGGGTTGCCGATCTGCTCGGCGACGAACAGCACAGCGCAGCCGAGATCGCCGGGGAAATCGGCGCTGACGAGGAAGCGCTCACCCGGCTGCTGCGCACACTTGCGGCACTAGGACTCGTCGGCGAGCCGGCGTCAGCGCAGTTCCGGTTAACCGTGGCCGGGCAGCTGCTGCGGTCCGACCAGCCGGAATCGCTGCACGCATTTGTGTGCACGTTCGGGGATCCGACCATGCTGTCCGCTTGGCGCGAGCTCGATACCGCAATCCGAACCGGCCAGCCCACCTTCGAGAAAGTCTACGGCACGAGCTTTTTCAACTATCTTTCGACGAATCCCGAACTGTCCGAACAGTTCAACTCCGCGATGCGGGAGGGCACCGTAGTGGCCGCGCAGCAGTTGCTGCAGCACTACGATTTTGGGCCGTTCCGCACGATCGCCGACATCGGCGGCGGCAACGGCACACTGCTGGCCGAGGTACTGCGGGCCTACCCCAGCCTGCGCGGAATACTGTTCGACACCGCCGACGGTCTCGCCCAATCCGACCGCACCCTCACCGGCGCGAATGTCGCTGACCGATGCGCGATCCGCCCCGGCGACTTCCTGGCGGCTGCTCCCGAGGGCGCTGATGTGTACCTGCTCAAGAGCGTGCTGCAGGACTGGGACGACAACCGCGCCAGTATCATCCTTGCTCACATACGCCGGGTCATTCCCGACGACGGACGGCTGCTCATTATCGAACCGGTGCTGCCCGACGTCTTTGACATCTCGGCGCCCGCCACGATGTACCTGAGCGACTTGAACATGTTGGTCAACCTCGGCGGCCGGGTACGGACCCGGTCAGACTTCGAGCAGCTCTGCGAGCGGGCCGGTTTCACCCTTCAAACCGTGACACCGCTGCCGCCTCCGGTCGGCAGCTCGGTGCTCGCGGCGACGCCGCAGTAGAACGCCGCACTAGCGTCGATCAAGGCCGCTTGGCGGCGATCAGGAGCCCACCGGTCCATTCGATGTCGACGGCTACGAGTCTGTCGTGGTCGAGCACGATCTGCCGCAGTGCGCTGAGAGCTGCATCCTCCGGCTCGCTCGCCGCCGCGGCGCGAAACGCGTTGCGGTTGAAGATCAGCATGCCCCCGGATCGTGACGCATCGACCATCGCGTCGGCGAGGTCGAGGGTCGAAGCCGACGCATCGGCGAGGATGAGATCAAAGGTGCTTGGGTGATCGGCCAGCGCCGTATCGACGTTGGCGGTCTCGATTCGGACATAGGATGGCCACTGGTAGCTGCGCGCGGTCGCGCTGAGTGTTTCGTCGGCCTCCACCGAAAAGATGTCCACATCGGTGCGGGAACCAAGGCCGGCGACCAGCCATGCGGTTGCGATTCCGACACCGGTCCCGATCTCGAGGACTTTTGCGCCGGTCGGCAAGTGGGCGGCCTGCACGGCGAGCAATCTGCCCACGTCGTCGTCGCAGGATTCAGCGAAGCGTTGTGCGACCCCTCGCCGTTTCGCGTGGGCAACCGGAGCCGGGATGCCGACGGTGAGCGCAAACAGCGCATCACTCGCGTTATCGACCATCTCGCCGACCATCGCGTCGTGCGCGCCCGACAAGCTCATCCGGTAGCCGTCGAGGGATGCGTCGATAAGGCAGGTCTCGACGATGCGCCGGATCTCGGGATAGCTGTCTCCGAGTTCAGTGGAGTGGACCACCGCGGCGTCGAGTTTTGCGAGTTGCTGGTGGGCTTCCAGGTCGCGCAGGATGGCCCGGGTGCTGGCCACGTCCTGTCGGGCCAGGGCGCTCAGCTCTGGGCTCCGGGTGCTCAAGTGTTCGGTGGGCTCGGCCAGCGCCTGTTCCAGTTGGTCGGTTTCCCTGCGGTATAGATCCAGATAGAGGTGCACGATGGAGCCATCGGGCGGGGGGGCTGGGTCGAGCATGTCAAGGAGCGACTGCAGCCAATCCGCCAGCTCTCGACGGATAGTGCCGAGGTCGTCCCAGCACAGGGGCTGCGCGTGCAGCTGGCGGCCGAGGTAGCGCGCACGCGCCCGCGCGCGGTGGCTTTCGATCATGCCCGAAAAGGGGCCGTAGGTGGCTTCCAGCTCCGATGCCCGCGACTCTGCCACCGTGCTCAGCAGGGCCAGGTGCACGTAGACATGGAACGCGGTAAGGACATGCTGGGCCCGGAAGCGGTTCTCGCCGGAAAGCCGTGAAGGCCTCCACGGGATGACGACAGGAATGCTCCTGGTTCCGCCGTCGGATGGCACGAGGGTGTATCCGGCGACCAAGTCATACAGCTTTGAATGAAGCGACTCGTGAAGCAGGTGTTCCGCGATCCACCACGGGGTGCCGAGGCTTTGCCGGAAAAAGAACATCCCCGGAAGGTCGGAGCGCGATTCGGACCCGATGAATATCTTGGAAGCCGGTACGCAGGCGACAACGTGGGCGTGGTGTAGTGCGCTGGGCGCCAAGGACGGCAGTAGCTCCTCGAGCAACCGGGCACCGCTCTGCAGCATTTCGATGCCGCCCGCGTCGGGTGTGCTCGGCACTACCCCGTACCGCTCGATCACAAGCTTCCGGAGGGCTCGGCCGTAGGTGTCGTCTGGGTGCTCGTCGCGCCAGATCCAGCCATGGTGGGGTTTTGGACCCAGCGGAACCAGCGAGCCGTCCTGCAGCGGGGTATCGGTGCCGCCGTGCTCGACGTAGCCAGCCGCTGTGCGCATGATCGCTGAACAGTCGGTCAGCCGGAGAAGCTGGAGCCCGCCGGAGGCACCCGACGTGAGGTGCTTGTGCGCGTCCCCGATCGCCGAGCGCAGCGTCGTCTCACAAAGCAGCCGGCGGTGGTCGCTGGTAGGGCTGTGCGCGACCGCGTCCAGGAGTTCTCCGGCTGCGGGCAGATCAGGCGCCAGCTGCTCAAGCCGCTGAATCACGCGATCCCGCATCTGGTCCAGGATGTCGCAATCATCCCCGAAGGGCTTCGCGCTCGCCATTGCTTGTTCAACCGCTTCGCACACCTCCATCAGCGATCCTTTCCAAGCACGGCCGCCCGAGGTCATCAGACTATGCCCGCCTGCCGGCCCGACCACATCGATTCAAGTCCCCGTAGCGCAACGCGACACTCCCCTCGCGTTTTGCTTGGCTTCTTGCCCCCGATATCAGTGAAGACTGGCTCGGGCGGTGGCCGCCGTGAGTTCGGCTTTCTCGTGATCCACATCCGGAGATCATCCCGGCATCGGCATCGGCATCGGCATCGGCGACGGCGGACATCGCTGAGTTGGTGGTCGGCTTTAAATCCTGGCCACGCACATCCCACTAACGCGCGGGTCGCGGCCGCAGCCATCGGCGACTGCAACGTCGGGGCTGCCAACCGGGTTCAGCGCCGCCACCAGTCCGGCAGCAATGCCAAGTTGACCAATTGTTGATCCAGGATCCACGCCGAGGCCCTGGAGGGTAGCCGCACGGAGTCCTGACCGCAGCAAGATCTCGCTGGAGTACCGAATCATTCACTCCTGGTTGAGTTTTCATCACTTCGATCACTCTCGCACCGGGTGTGCGACTTATATGGGATATTAACGAAGTTACGTCCCCGAACACTGAGGTAACCACATGTGCGGCATCGCCGGTTGGGTGGACTTCTCCCGGGATCTGACCCGAGAGTCCGCATTGATCGATGCGATGACCGCGACAATGGCTTGCCGAGGTCCCGACGCGTGCGGGGTCTGGTCGGATCAGCATGCTGCGCTCGGTCACCGCCGACTGGCCGTGATCGATCTGCCCGGTGGCGCGCAGCCGATGAAGGTGTCCACACGCCACGGCGACGTTGTCATGGTCTACTGCGGTGAGACCTACAACTTCAGAGAACTGCGCGACGAGCTGATCCAGAAAGGTGAGAAATTCGAGACCTCCAGCGATACCGAGGTGGTGTTGCGCGGTTACCTGCAGTGGGGAGAGGCGCTGGCAGACCGGCTCAACGGCATGTACGCATTCGCCATCTGGGACTCGCGCAAGCGCACGCTGGTGATGATCCGCGACCGGATGGGCATCAAGCCGTTTTACTTCTACCGCACGCCCGTCGGTGTGCTGTTCGGCTCGGAGCCGAAGGCGATTCTCGCCAATCCGCTGGCCAAGCGAGTCGTCGACGTCGACGGACTGCGGGAGATGCTCGTACTGGTCAAGACGCCCAGGCACGCCGTGTGGAAGGGCATGCAGGAGGTGGAACCCGGGACCATCGTCACTGTCGACGAGCGGGGAATCCGCGAGCGCACCTACTGGCGGCTGGAGTCGAAGCCGCACACCGACGATCGTGGCACGACGGTCGCGAGGGTGCGTGAGTTGCTTGATGACATCGTTCGTCGTCAGCTGGTCGCCGACGTCCCCGAGTGCGTGCTGTTGTCCGGCGGCCTCGATTCCAGCATTCTCACCGCGCTGTCAGCACGCGAACTCAGCGACCCGGTACGCACGTTCGCGGTCGACCTTGCGGACCAAGCCGCGAATTTCAAGCCCAACGAGCGAAGTCCCAACCGGGACACGCCCTACGTCCATGACATGGCCGAGCACGTTGGTTCGGACCACACCGACATCGTGCTGGATCACAACCAGCTGGCCGACCTGGACATCAGGCGCACGATGATCAGGGCCCGCGACCTTCCGATCGGAAACGGCGACCGGGACGCGTCCCTATATCTGCTGTTCAAGGCCATCCGGCAACACTCGACGGTGGCGCTGTCCGGTGAGTCCGCCGACGAGATGTTCGGCGGCTACCGGGACTTCCACGACCCGACAATGCAGCAGACAGATGCGTTCCCGTGGATTGCTTTCGGCGACACCACCAGCGAGATCCTCACGCCAGCGCTGAATTCCGCGGTCGACCTAGATACGTATCTGCAAGACCGCTACACCGAGGCTGTCCGCGAGGTCGCGAGCCTGGACGGAGAAGACGACTTCACCCACCGGATGCGGGTGATGAGCTACGTCCACCTGACCCGACTTCTACGAATCTTGTTGGACCGCAAGGACCGTATGAGCATGGCGGTGGGGCTGGAAGTGCGCGTTCCGTACTGCGATCACCGCCTTGTCGAATACGTGTACAACACGCCCTGGTCGCTGAAAACCTATGACGGCAGGGAGAAGAGCCTGCTGCGTGGTGCGGCCCGCGATGTGCTGCCAGAGTCAGTGGCGCAGCGGGTCAAGAGCCCGTATCCGTCCACATCGGATCCGCGGTACGTAGCGGTCATCCAAGCGGCGGCGAAAGATGTGTTGGGCACCGGCGATGATGCGCTGTTCAACTTGATCGACCGCACGGCGCTGGAGCAGCTGACCCGGCTGGACCCAAATGCGCTTCAGCGGGAGGAGAGGGCACGGATAGAGAGGGTCCTCGACTTGTCGGTGTGGATCGACATGTACCGGCCGGAAATCGTCTTCTGAGGTCGGCTTAGCTCGGCTGGTGCACCCTTGGGTGCGAGCCCGCCCACTTCGCGCAGCGCGTGCATCGTCACCTGCGAGTTCGGCTCGCCCGCCGGCCGCCTTCGTTCAGTTATGCAACTGGTATCGGTTCTGCGGCCGCGGCTAACTTAGCTGGTCAGTGGTGCCATGACAATTTCCGCACATCGCGGTGACTATCCGGCATATTAGTCTCTACTGGTATCCAGATGCCCCCAAGCAAAGGGGCTCGACGACCTTACCGCGGCCGTGCATCGAGGGGAGTGCCGATGAGGGTGTGCGAAGCGGTTGAACAAGCAATGGCGAGCGCGAAGCCCTTCGGGGATGATTGCGACATCCTAGACCAGATGCGGGATCGCGTGATTCAGCGGCTTGAGCAGCTGGCGCCTGATCTGCCCGCAGCCGGAGAACTCCTGGACGCGGTCGCGCACAGCCCTACCAGCGACCA
The DNA here is from genome assembly GCA_963788075.1 of uncultured Actinomycetota bacterium. Classification (GTDB taxonomy): domain Bacteria; phylum Actinomycetota; class Actinomycetes; order Mycobacteriales; family Mycobacteriaceae; genus Mycobacterium. The sequence continues at coordinate 427,129 of CAWBFI010000003.1, forward strand.
CCGCCGGCTGCTTTGTGAGACGACGCTGCGCTCGGCGATCGGGCACGCGCACAAGCACCTCACGTCGGGTGCCTCCGGCGGGCTCCAGCTTCTCCGGCTGACCGACTGTTCAGCGATCATGCGCACAGCGGCTGGCTACGTCGAGCACGGCGGCACCGATACCCCGCTGCAGGACGGCTCGCTGGTTCCGCTGGGTCCAAAACCCCACCATGGCTGGATCTGGCGCGACGAGCACCCAGACGACACCTACGGCCGAGCCCTCCGGAAGCTTGTGATGGACCGGTACGGGATGCTTCCGAGCACGCCCGACGCGGCCAACATTGAGATGCTGCAGACCGGTGCTCGGCTGCTCGAGGAGCTGTTGCCGTCGTTGGCGCCCAGCGCATTACACCACGCCCAGGTAATCGCTTGTGTTCCGACTTCCGGGATATTCACCGGCTCCGACTCAAGCTCACGCTCGGACATTGCGGGGATGTTCTTCGTCCGGCGTAGCCGCCTCAACAGCCCATGGGCGGTCGCGGAATCCCTGCTGCATGAGTCGATTCATTCAAAGCTGTACGACTTGGTCGCCGGACACACCCTCGTGCCATCCGACGGCGGAGCCGTCAGCGTCCCTGTCGTCATCCCGTGGCGGCCGTCGCGGCTTTCCGCTGCCAACCGCTTCAATGCCCGGCGGGTCTTGGCCGCGTTCCATGTCTACGTGCACCTGGCCCTGCTGAGCACGGTGGCCGAGCGGCGGGCACCGGACCTGGAAACCACCTACGGAGCCGTTTCGGGCATGGTTGGAAGCCACCGCGCACTCGCGCGAGCCCGTTATCTCGGCCACCAGTTGCGAGTGCGAGCCGGGTGCTGGGAAGAAATCTTCACTGTCGGTCAGGGCCTGGCGGACTGGCTGTCCTCGCTCCTCGATATCCTCGACCCAGACCCCGCGCCGGATGGCTCGACCCTGCACCTCTACCTCGACCTTTACCGCAGGGAGACAGACAGTCTGGAACAGAAACTGGCGGAGCCCGCTGAACAGTCGAGGGGTTTTGGTCAAGAGCTGACCGAGCTTGCCAGACGGGACGTTGCCAGCACGCGCGCTATCCTGCGCGACCTGGATGCCGACCAGCAACTCGCAAAGCTCGACGCCGCCGTCCGCTCCACTGACGCTGAACTCGGAGACAGCTATCCGCAGATCCGGCGGATGGTCGAGACCTGCCTTATTGATGCATCCCCCGACGGGTACCGGATGAGTGGGTCTGGTGCGCACGACGCGAAGGTCGGCGAGATGGTCGGCAGGGCCAGCGATGGGCTCTTTGCGATCTCGGGGCGCATTCCGGCTCCGGTCGCCCACGCCAAGCGCCGAGCAGTCGAACAACGCTTCACCAGATCGTGCCACGATAGCGTGGGCCGGTTGCTGGCCGTGCAGGCCGCCCACCTGCCCCCCAACTCAAAAGTCCTCGAGATCGGCAGCGGTGTCGGAATCGCAACCGGGTGGCTGGTTAGCGGCCTTGGTTCCCGCACCGATGTGGACATCTTTTCGGTGGAGGCCGACGAAACACTCAGCGCGACCGCGCGCAGCTACCAGTGGCCATCCTATGTCCGAATCGAGACCGCCAACGTCGAGACGGCGCTGTCCGATTACCCAAGCACCTTCGATCTCATCCTGGCCGACGCGTCCGCCTTGACCGCCGACCACGTCGACACCATGGTCGACGCGGCACGATCCCGAGGCATGCTGATTTTGTTCCACCACACGGGGGTCGATGCGGCGGCGAGCGAGCCCGAAGACACACCCGTCCCAAGACTGCGGGAGTTCGTGCTTAACCACAACGAACTCGTAGCCGTGGACATCGACTGGTCCGGCGGGTTACTGATCGCCACTAAGCGGCAGTAATCGATGGTGATGCTTGACGGCTAGCGCGGTGTCGCCTCGAGGACCGCGGAGTCACGGTTTGCGGAGTGAAACCGGTCCGTTTGCAGAGCTGCTCGAAGTCTTCCGTCACCGCTGATCTCTGCGGAGGCCAGGTGTCGAGGACCAGGTTAGCTCCCCAGTTAGCTCAACGCGGGAATGACTTCGCGTTCGAACAACTCGATGCCGGAGGGATCGTAGGCGGCCTCCGGGAAGTGGCAGATCGCGTACTCGCACCCGAGGTCGCGGATCTTCGCCATCCGCTCGATCACCTGTTCCGGTGTGCCCGTTGCCGAATGCGGCACGCTGCCAGCGGCGATCATCACGTCCGCTGCCGCCTCAGGCACATAGCCGACCATCCGGTCGCGTACGCGCTGGAGCCGGTCTTTGACGTCGGCGTCCGACGTGCCGAGCAACGCGCTGAAGTTGGCCGAGCGCACGATGGCGTCGAAGTCGGTACCCAGCTTGCGGCAATGCTCTGCCAGTGTCTGCGACTTACGGGCAAATGCCTCAGGCTCCGAGGTAAAGTTGGTGTACTGCGCGTATTTCGCGGCGATGCGCAAAGTCACCTTCTCGCCGCCGCCGGCGATCCACAGGGGTATGCCGTTGTCCTGCAAGGGCTTCGGGGCGACGATCGCGCCGTCGACCTGATAGTGCTCGCCGTCGAAGGTGACTTTGCCATCGCGCCAGGCATCACGCATGATCTGCACGCCCTCGTCCAGCCGGGCCAGCCGCACCCCGGCCGACGGAAACCCGTAACCGTAAGCCCGCCACTCGTGTTCGTACCAGCCTCCGCCGATGCCCATCTGAATCCGGCCACCGGAGATGATGTCGGCGGTGGCCGCGACCTTGGCCAGATAGACCGGATTGCGGTAGCTCATCGACGTGCACATCTGGCCCAACTTGATCCGCGACGTGCTCGCCGCGTACGCCGCCATCAGCGACCACGCCTCGTGAGTGGCTTCACCCGTCGGCACCGGGACGGTGTGAAAATGGTCGAATACCCACAGCGAGTCCCATGCGCTGTTATCCGCGTAGGTAGCCAGGTCGCGCATCACCGCCCAGTGTTTCTCGGGGTCGATGCCGATAAGATCGATTCGCCAGCCTTGCGGAATGTGGAGTCCAAAGCGCACGGTTACGGACTCTAGCCGCGCGACGACGCGGCCCGGAAAGGGCCGACGGCAAGGCAGGCGCCGGACCTGCACTTGCTCGGTGGAGCTGCCGGGAATCGAACCCGCTACAGAAATCTCGCTACCCAGGGGAAACACTGAATTTCAGCACGCGAAACGACGCCAAATGACGCGAAATGACCTGTGGCTACGCGAAAGGTGTTGATGACATCAACACCATCACCCAGGTCGATGTCGGTCATGGTGTGAGACTCAGAGCAATCCGAGCAGTCGCAGATCGCTGACGTACTTGGCGATGATCTGCGGTGTGATGTGTGGGATGTCTTCATCCGGGCCCACTTTCGCGTCCTGGACCGCTGCAGGGAACCGATCCGTAGGAGCCGTATTGGGCGGCGCAACCGTCGTCACGGTTGTCGTCAAAGTTGTCGTCAGACATCGCCGGCCGAACTCACCAGAAATCGGTCCTCGGCATGGACTCGCTCGCGTACTCAACCCGCAACAATAATGTCCGCGTGTTGCATGCAACAGCCGTTTCATGCAACAGTGGGAGCATGAGCACATCGACGCGGAGAGCCCGCCAGTACCGCGAGCGCATGCGCCTGCGGGGGTACCGCCCCGTGCAGGTGTGGGTGCCGGATGTCCGCTCAGCTGCGTTCGCCGCTGAAGCACACCGTGAGGCGCTGGCGCTCGCGGAGGCTGACCGACACAGCGGCGACATGGACTTCGTCGAGGCGATCTCCGCTCTCGGTTCGCTGGACGACGACGCGTGAATCGTGGCGAGCTGTGGACCGTCTCCGGCGGTGTCTACGCAGCCAGGCCGCGCCCGGCGATCATCGTCCAGGACGACCTGTTTTCGGAGACAGATTCCGTCGTCGTCATCCCGCTGACCACGACCGTCACCGACACGCCGATATCCAGAGTCGCCGTGCCCAACGACGAGACGACCAAGATCACCGAGCCCAGCTTCGCAATGATCGACAAGATCACGACCGTGCGCCGGTCAAACCTTGGCGCACGTATCGGTCGGGCACCCTCGGCACTCATGGCGGACATCGAACGCTCTTTGATGGTGTTCCTCGGACTGGCTCGCTAGTTGGCACGCAGCCCGCGGGAAGCCATGGCCCCGCCCCCAAGGTCGAGTCTGTCCATGCGACGATTCCGCCGGCCGGTTGTCGCCGCGATTGTCGTCAAACGCCCGAAAGCCTGGACCCTGAAACCGCATTCCCAGTGGGGATTCGAACCCCTGCCTTGACCAGGCAAAATGCCGGTTTACCTGCGGATACGTTCCGGTTGGTTACGGTTCGCTCCCGCTCATTACCTGCGGGTTTATTTTGGGGTCTTGACGCCGTCAAGATTTATTGCATTCGGCCGCCTGCCTTCCAGGTCTTTTTGGTCGCTGGGGGTACGCCGGACGGCAATCTGGCCGATAAGGTTGCGTTTCCAATCGCGAACACACCGGACCCGCGGGAGTCGCCCACTTCGATGCCTGCGGCAGTGATCACCACTTGCTTGAGGTCGGTGCGCACTTCTACTCGCCGACCGATCGCGCTGGGATGTACCGGACTGAAACTGGTACAGGTTGTCCCATTCGCGATCGGCGCCGGGCTAACCAGGGTTAAGGGATGCCACCGAAGAGACCGCGGCGATCATTTTGGCTTCAATGATGCATCTGTAATCCTTTTGGGCCGCTGAAGAAACCGGGTTGGACGTTGAAGGGTGCGCATGACGGGAGAGGATTCGAGGCTGCGTGATGTCCAGTAGTCAATTCCGGCGTAATTGCTGCAAATCTGCTGCCCTGCAAGGCATCACAGCATTTGTCCGACGCAACGCGGGGCACCCGACCGAAGGTAATCACCATAGCCGCCAGCGCCAAGATAGCCAGGAGCTGAGGCGCTTACGCAGACTTCTGCTCGAATTGGATGCGATATAGCTCGGCGTAGACCCCGTTCAGCGTCAGCAACTGCTCGTGGGTACCTTCTTCTGCCACCACACTGTCTTGAAGGACGATGATCTTGTCGGCATCGCGGATTGTGCTGAGACGATGGGCGACGCAAATGACGCTTCGGCCCATCATCAGTCGTTTCAGTGCGTCAACCACCAGCTCCTCAGATTCGGCGTCAAGTGCCGACGTCGGCTCATCGAGAATCAGGATCGGATTGTCGCGGATCAGAGCGCGGGCGATCCCGATGCGTTGGCACTGGCCAGCGGAGAGCATCAAACCCCGCTCCCCGACCAGGCTGTCATAGCCATAGGGCATGCGGGTGATGAACTCATGCGCGTTGGCGAGCTTTGCCGCCCGGACGATATCGTCCTCGGTGGCGCCGGCACGGCCGAAGGCAATATTGTCGTGCACCGTTCCCTGGAAGAGCACGGTGTTCTGCAGCACGACGCCGATCTGGCTGCGGAGTCCGTGAAGCGTGTAGTCGCGGATATCAACACCGTCGATTCTGATGCTTCCGGAATTCGGATCGTATAACCGCGCGATGAGCCTTACGAGAGTGGTCTTGCCACACCCGGTTTTGCCGACGACCCCGACGAGTTGCCCCGGCGCAATGGTGAAACTGACATCGCGCAACACCCGACGCGCCGTATCGTAACCGAAGGCCACATGCTCGAAGGCGATCTCACCGTGAAAAGGCCGCGGATAGATCGCGTTAGGGCGCTGCGGGATAACGGTGGAGGCATCGAGAATCGCCTGGATGCGCTGAACGCCGACCGACACCTGGGCGATGGAGCCGGTCATCGTGGCTAGCTCATACACCGGCTCAAAGAACGTGGCCAGATAGGACAGAAAGACGGTCAGTACGCCCACTGTCATGGCGCCGGCCAAGATGAGCGACGCACCTCGCCAGAGCACAATGGCCGTGCACGCGGCGACCACGAGGCCGACCGCCGGGGTCAGCAGCGCCAGCACTTTCCGGAATTTGAGCCATGCCGCCACCGTCGCTTTGCTGACCTGCGCCAGTTGCTGTTCCACCAGGTCCTGCCGCTCGAACGTCTGCACCACTTCGATCGATCCGAGACCCTCTTGTAGCGCGGCGAGCATGTCCGACTCACGTTTCCGTGCCTCGCGCACAGCCTCTCTGATTGCTGCGTTCACGCGCGAGAAGAAAACCGCCAGGAAGGGTGTCACAGCAAGAACGATCAAAGCGAAATCCCAGCGAAGCCAAAACATCACGCCCGTCATGCCGACAATCATCAGCGAGTTGACGAACATGTTGATGGTCGCTTGGGAGGTGAAGTCCTGGATCGTCTCAACATCGGCGGTGATGGTGCTAAGGATTGCGCCCAGCTGGTGGCTGTTGAAGTAGCCCAATGAAAGACACTGCAGGTGGTGGTACATCCGCTGCCGGAGATCGTTGCCGATCCACTGGGTCAGGCTTTCGGCGCGATACATCCCGATGTACGACGCGATTCCGATCAATGCGGCGATGATCACGGCACTGATCGCCGCCAGCACTGCGATGTGCATTTTGCTATCCCCGCCCAGTATCGGTAAGACCCAGTTGATCACCCATTGCGGAAGGCGACTACTTCCGACGACGTTGTCGAGGATGATCTTGAGCGGCCACGGCAAGGCCAGCCTCAGGGCGGCCTGCACCAGCATCGCGCCGAGGATGAGGGCGAGGGTCCGGCGGTACGGCCGGATCAGTTCACGAATCAGACTTCCCATCAGAACCGTTTTCTCTATATGGATCTGTACGGCCGGCGGCCGACGATGTTGGTGTTCTCCGGTAAGCAAAGTGGTCGCGCATAGTGATTACCACGTCGGTCAAGGGGTCCGTACGCATTTCGGTGGTTACCGAATCGCCCCGACGTGCCGTTGACGGCGCACCGCGCCGCTGGCGGCGCATCACACCACCAGATCTTGGCCGGCCTGCTGTGTGGGCTGGCCGGCGCGGCCAGTGGGCGAAGGGCGCCGCCGTCTCGCTGTGTCCGGTGCTGCGCGAGACGACTAGCTTAGCCTGAACCCGTGGATCAGTGATTTCGAGTGGTGATTGGCGCGAATCGGTGCGGCGTGGCTGGGCGTGGATCGCGATGGGGCATGTGTGATCCGCTGGCCGGTACCAGCTTTTCCTTTTGGGGTTCCTCGGGTCGGGCCTGAGGTGGCGGAGTGGACAGGACTTGTCGGTGGGGTTAGGCGGCGCGGGGCTGGATGCTCGGATAGCCGATAATGCTGTGCCACAGGGCTTTCCACTCGAGTTGTCGGGGCCAGTGCAGGGGCAGGTGCAGCACGGGTTTGCGGGCTGGGGCGGCGAAGCGGGCTGGGATGTTGACCAGGTCGCGGCGCAGGGTGGCGCCGCGGGCCAGGGCGTGATCACCGCCGGCGAGGGTTGCGGCGGCGCGCAGCAAGTTGTGGTTAATCACCGCAGAGGCCAACCAGGCGCAGTTCGCGGCGAACAGCCCCGACGGAATATGCGCCAGGGGCCCGTCGACCAAATCGGCGAAGGTGGTCTCGATGATGGCGTGGCGGCGGTGGGTGATGTCGGCCTCAGCGACCGGCAGCGTCGAGTTGGTCACAAACGGGTGATAGCGCCACACCGGAAACAACCCATCCGGGTCGAGTAGCCCGGGGGAATCGCACCCCCGGGCTCTCATAGAACCGTGCGTAACAGTCTCCTGTTACACGGCTCCTGTCGTCTTGATCATCAGCGGGTAGGTCACCTGTGCCCAATGGGCGAAGTAGCGGGGATAGGTCGTGGTGACGTATTCCCATTTCGCTCGGGCCTTGCGGGCAGGCCGTAACCGTTTGTATTTCTTGCGGACCCAACGCATCAGGTAGGTGTTGATGCGCGCAAGCAAAGTGGACAACGCCGACGGGTAAAACGCCCCGTAGTAGTTCATCCACCCCCGCACGATCGGGTTGATCATTCGGGCCAGACCAGCGAAGTCAAGATCGGTACGCCGGTGCACTTGCCACCGGCGCACCTCTTGACCCATCTTCTTCAAGGCGTCCTTGCTAACCGCAGGCAAAAACGACGTGAACACCACCCCGTTCTTGTTGCGCGCTCGGCGTGCGCGAAACGTGTAGCCCAGAAACGTAAACGACGTGTGCTCTGCCGCATCACGCCGATTAGCGTCCTGGCAATACACGATCCTGGTTTTGTCGGGATGCAACCGCAGCCCGACCTCGACCATCCTGTCCTCGATCGCTGCCCGCACCTGCTCAGCTTGTCGCTGGCTGTTGCAGTGCACGACGGCGTCGTCCGCGAAACGTTCGAACGGGACGTCCGGGAAGTTCCGGACCATCCACGCATCGAACGCATAATGCAGAAACAGGTTCGCTAACACGGGTGAGATCGCGGATCCCTGTGGGGTTCCACGATCTCGTTGCGCCACGGTGCCATCGGGCAGCTGGATGGGCGCGGCGAGCCACCGCTTCACATACAGCAACACCCACGGCAGATCGGTGTGCACGGCGACCGCTTTGACGACCAAATCCCACGAGACGCTGTCGAAAAACTTTTGGACATCCAAGTCGATGACCCAGTCATATTTCCAACAACGTGCCCGGCATGCTCCGACCGCATCCAACGGCGACCGCCCCGGGCGATAACCATAGGAGTCTGGATGAAAGATCGGCTCGACCTTTTCTTGCAGCCTCCCAGCTACCACTGTTTGGGCGATCCTGTCCGCGATCGTAGGCACCCCGAGCACCCTCGTGCCGCCGCCATGCGGTTTCGGTATCTCCACCGCACGCACCGCAGGGGGAAAGTAGCTCCCCGAAGACATCCGATTCCAGATCTTGTACAGATTGCTCTCGAGATCCGTCTCGAACGCCGCCAGATCCACACCGTCTACCCCTGGTGCACCCTTGTTCGCCCTGACCTTCTGGTATGCCTGCCAAACCTCCCACTTCGAGATCTCAAACGGTTTCGCTGACGACTTCAGCTCGCTCATACAGCTCCTCCCCGGGCCGCACAGGGCCCCGGTTGACCGGACAAACACAGCCACAGACGACCCGGCCCCTTCGCTCCACCCCCATTACAGGAGCATCACCACTACTACGAGCCGGTCCGCCAGCGCGCCCCGCAACGGTACTCACACCAGACTTGACGCCTGGCTGCTCCCTGTCGCCGACGAAACCCAGCCACACAGAACGTGTTTCGCCGCACAGCGTCGTGGCGCACCTTCCCACGTTTCCTGCAAGAGCCGCAGACCAGACTCATGCCGCCTCCATGCCGGACACCGCCTGGCCAGTAATCGGGACACCCACCAGGCCCTGCTCACGCAGTCCGCTACACGACTACGATTTCGGTGCCACTCGTACGCTAACGGCACGTCAACAGCGGTTCGGGGTTACTCATCTTCCTGGTCCCCACCTGACACCTCCAAGGATGCCTTTTCCACATCGCTCACCACGACGGTCTTCAGCCAACGCAGCATGTGGTGGTTTGAAGCCTCCGCCCGACCGGCGACTCCGAAGGGCCAACCTTCATCTCTTGCAGAACACCGATTCCCGGAAAAGTCTCTCCTACCTACATCAAGACCTCCGTTTCTCGTTCGTGGCACACGTAGCGGGCGTCCTTGACCCCGCGCACCACCAGTCGCACGATGATGTCCCTGCCCCTCCCTAGGCGCACGGTGTAGGGGTTTCGGCGACCTCAGCATCAGAGATCAGCGCCCCGGTGTCGGGGTCAGCCACCGCGCCGGGATAGTGCACCGGGGTGGAGGCGGCCTCGTCGATGGCGGCGATGGTGGTGGTGATGCGTCTGTTGCGGCTCACCGACAAGGAGAACTCGACGCCTTCCTCAACACAGGTGGTGATCACCTTCTTGGCGTCAAACGCCGAGTCGCCGCGGAGCATGATCGTGCCGGCCGCGCATGCGCGGGCGGTTCTGATGGCCTGCTTGACCTGGGCGGCGGCCGCGCGCCCGGAGGCGGCCTTGCCGCTGCGCAGCCGCGCCTCGGCGATCACCGGCGGTCCAGCTGGGCCGTGGACAGAGTGGTGATCTGCGGCGATAAACCCAGCCGCAGCAGCGCGCGGCTGGCGATCTTGGCGTGCCCGAACGAGGCGCCCTGCTTGCGGTTCCCGTAGACCGGGCGCAGCAGGGAGTCGATGTCCACAAACACGCGCTGCTCGCTGCCGGGCAACAGCGGGGTGCGCGCCGCCAGCGCCACTAGATGCATACGAGCCACCGCGGCGAGCTGGTTGGCATGCCCGAAAGTGAACTCGCGCAAGAAGATCCCCAACATCGAGGGGGCATACACCTCATCGAACACTCGTGGGGTGCCGCTGGCGCGCAGTACGCCCGCATCATCGATGCCGTCCGCGCCGCAGGCCATCGCGGCGATGATCGAAGTCAGCTTGCCAGCCGGGTTGACCGCCCCGGATTTCACCCGAGTCGACGGTACCTCCACGTGTTCGCCGATCAACTGCGAAAGCCCGGTCTGCTCAGCCAATTCCAGCACCGACACCAACCCCGCCGCCGACACGAGGTTCGACTCGTCGAACACCGCCGACCCGACCGCGAACGTATACGATGATTGCACCGAAAATGCCTGCCCGAACTCAACTCAGGACAAAGCGACGTAAGCACTCGTATTGTCCCAGCTCAGAAGGCATTTTCGCTGTTCACACGCCGATCAGACAACCGGCCCATCCACGGATTCAGCCTTAGGGTGGCTTCGATTTCCTTCGATGAGGTCACGTAATTGTTTGGCTCTTCTGACGTTGTCGTGGGCTCGCTGACCTGAGATTTGGGCGCAACGCCGTGTCCTGCTTACGTTTTGGACTGTCCAAGGTTCAAGACGAAGAAGGGTGTACGGCGTTGCGCATGTCCAGGGTATTCGCGACCGGTCTGGGTGACCAGAACATGGTGATCGAGGACGTGACGATCGAGACCGAGACCACGGGCCGGAAGCGGCCGACGACCAGCGAGGTGCTGGTGTTCTGGGTGCGGCCCAAGGCATCGCAGGCGGGCCGGTGCTCACGGTGTCGAAAGCGGTGCCCGGGCTACGACGCCGGGGGCCGGGACGGGGACGGGACGCGGCGCTGGCGCACCCTGGACGTGGGGACGACGAAGGCGTACCTGCAGGCCGCGGCGCCGCGGGTGACATGCGGCGAGCATGGGGTGGTGGTCGCGCACGTGCCGTGGGCGCGGCCGGGCGCCAAGCACACCTGGCTGTTCGAGGACACCTGCGCGTGGCTGGCCGCGCACACCGCGCTCAGCGTGCTCACGGTGCTGTTGCGCATCGCCTGGCGCACGGTCGCGGCGATCGTGACCAGGGTGGTGGCCGACGGCCGCGACACCAACGACCTGCTCGCGGGACTGTCCCGGATCGGCATCGACGAGATCGCCTACCGCAAGGGCCACCGGTATTTGACGGTGATCGTCGACCACACGACAGGCCGGCTGGTGTGGGCCGGTGAGGGTCGCAACCAGGACACGCTGGGCCGGTTCTTCGACGAGCTGGGGGCCGAGCGGGCGACGCTGCTGACCCACGTCAGCGCCGACGGCGCGGAATGGATCCACGCCCTGGTGCACCAGCGCGCGCCGCAGGCGCTGATCTGCCTGGATGCGTTCCATGTCGTGGCCTGGGCCATGAAGGCACTGGACAAGGTGCGGGTGCGCACCATGACCAACGCTGGGATCACCGATCGGCACGCGATGTGGGCGGTGCGCAAGAACCCGCCCGACCTGACCACCGAGCAGCGCACCAGCCTCGCTGAGATCGCCGACACCAACGCCACCCTGTACCGGGCGTATCTGCTGAAAGAGCAACTACGCGAGGTGTTTCGGGTCAAGGGCAGGCAGGGGCGGCAGCTGTTGGCCGGGTGGCTGTCGTGGGCGTCGCACTCGCGCATCCCCGAGTTCGCCGCGCTCGCCCGCAGCATCCGCCGCTACCGCGACCTGATCTGGAACACGCTCGACCACGGCCTGTCCAACGCCCGATCCGAAGCCACCAACACCCATCTGCGGGCATTGACCAAGCGCGCCTACGGATTCCACAGCCCGAACGCACTGATAGCCATGGCCCTGCTGACTCGAGGCGGCCTCTGCCCAGCACTACCAGGACGGAAATGACCCACGACAACGTCAGTAGATCCAATTGTTTGTTCCCCAGGTATGCTCGCTCAGCGCCGGGTCCAACTCTCAGTCAATACGTCACTGTGACATATTGCCAGCGCTGCATGTGCTCACGAGTAGCTGGAACGGCCTCGGCGACACGGCAAATCATGGGACGAACTCAAGCGTTGCGGCGGCTTTGTCCGGCACTGCCATGATTTCGTGGACACAACTTCCCATGTTTTCCCGGATTGCCCTCGCCGTTTCCTGGATCGGACAACCCCTAGCGCAATGACCTGGTTACTGGAACCCGCTGTGCCACAGCCGCGCTCGCCGATAATATTTCTAATTATGTCAAATTAAACCCGTCGTATTGCATCAGATGAATCAACTCCCCGTTCCCCAAAACGTGCAGCGTGCCAACGGTCGTTGCTTGAAAACTGGTTCTGAACTGGTATTTTGCAATCTCGGCATGGCGCACACCGAAGCGCACCTCCTACGGCGGGAGCTGACGCTGCGGCACCCTGACAAAGAGAGACCCGCACAGCAGTGGGACGGTGGCATCGCTGTAGGTCACGCCGAGAGATCGTATCCGTACATGGACGCGACTAGTCGGACGTCTTCACTGTCGATCAGCTCGCGTAGCGATTCCGGGAGATCCGACCACTCGCGAAGCTGCCGGTCGGCTCGGCCACGTGGGCCCGCTGTGTGCACCCGCTGTTCGAAGACCGACTCGTCGAGGAGATCGACATCCAGGTTGCAGTGCGCAGCGATGGCCTTGGTCCACCATTGACTGAAGTGGATTAGGTCTTCGTAGCGGACCGGAAGGATGAAGCTGCGAAGATGCGGGTCGCAAGCAGTTGCGACGAAGCTTCCAGCCACATCGAGCCAATGACGCAGGGACAGTTCGGTATTGACGCGGCTCCATCCCCTGCGTTCCCATTCGTCTAGGCTCCGCAGCACGTCGCGCGGGTCTCGCACGACCTGGACTGCCCGCAGTTGCGGGAAGAGTTCCCGCAACAACAGCACGTCCGGAAGGCCATAGCGAACCTCCTTGAAGCCCCAGATGGGCCGGCCGGCGTCGTATGCCGGCTTGGCGAACAGCGTCTCGATGTACGCGACACATGCCTTATCGATATCGCTACGCTCCGGGGTCAGGTTGGCGATGAAGCCCTGGTATCCACTGGCTGCGAGTTCGCTTCGACCGGACATGCCGCTGGTCTCGGTCCACAGGCGAAGCCGCTGGCCTACGGCCAACACGTGGTGCAACTGGCCGACGTGCTCACCCCAGATCCGCACCTGTGGATGGGAGCACAACAGTCGCTGAACCAGGGTGCTGCCGCAGCGTTGCCCGGCGGCGAGGACGAGCAATGGTGCAGTGTCTTCTGTCATCGGTAACAGTGCCCTCGTGCCGCGAAATGCACCCAGTCGTGGGTCGCCAGCACACAGCAGGCCGATGGCACCTCTCTGTTCATTAACTGAGAGTGGATAGTAGCGTTTTGCGTGGCCATGTTCGTCTCCAAGTAAGAACACCGGGAAGCATTTGCCGCCCCAGCGTCGCGGCTTGCAAGATGCTACCTTCGCGGGGCCGTCCGCGAAGCGATATGTGAAAAACCTTCGAAAGTCGCTGCGCGATAGTGAAACTCGTGTGGTCACGAGGACGACCGAGAGCTGCGACAGGTGCGGGTACTGCTGTACACGATTGGATCGCGCGGAGTTGTGCAGCCGATGCACTTGGCTTGCACTTGCGCGAGGTCGGCCATCACGCCAGCCTGTGCGCACCGCCAGGCTTTGAAGGGCTGCTCGACGGTTTCGGGCTCTCCTTCTTCCCAGTCGGGCATGATCTGCGGCTGGGTCCCCGAAAGGTACCGGGCGCGACATGACTGTACAAGGCAGCCATCCAGCAAGCCTGCACCGGCCTATGGGAGCCCGTGAGTACCGCACCACTCAATTCGCAAGTGTCGCCGGTGTGTCTGCCGGTGCGCAACGCCGCGGCGACCCCCGCAGGTCGCTGCCAGCACACGTCACCGACCGTAAGGATTAGTGGGCACCCAGGTGCACGATCCCAAATCGATTGTCACTCAACGATTCTCTGACGAGCGGCTTTGCCGCCCGTCCCAGTCGATGTCCACCGCAGTTGTCTGAATGTCATTTTTTGGAATGTCAACCGCAGCTGAAATCTGATCAGCTGTCGGCAAGGTGGCTTCTAGTCAACGTCGCAACAGTTGATGGTCTGGTGAGGTTAGCAGCGCGGTGAAAAGTTCGGCGGGACTGCGGTCTTCGAGGGTGCGGCGGGGGCGGTTATTGATCTCGTATTCGACAGCGCGCAGATGCTCGGGTGTGTGGGCGCTTAGGCTGGTGCCCTTGGGGAAATATTGGCGTAGCAGCCCGTTCGCGTTCTCGTTGCTGCCGCGCTGCCACGGCGAGCGGGAGTCGCAAAAGTAGACCGGCACGCCGAGGTCTGCGGTGATGTCGGTGTGCCGGGCCATTTCGATGCCCTGATCCCAGGTGATCGATCGGATCAAGTTCGATGGCAGGCCACCGATGGTCGTGGCGATCGCGATGCGCAGGGAGTCGGCGTCACGGGTGGGAAGATGCATCAGCCGAATCAGGCGGGTCTGGCGCTCGACGAGCGTTCCGATCGCCGAGCGCTGGTTCTTGCCAACGATGAGGTCACCTTCCCAATGCCCCGGGTGGCTGCGGTCGGCGGGAGCGAATGGCCGCTGATGGATCGACAACATCGGCTGAGCGAACCGCGGACGGCGCCGGGCCGGCCGCTGGTGCGCGCGGCGATGGGCCCTGCCGGTGCGCAACGGGCCCCGGTGTGGCGACCTGACCTGTGGCGCCCGGATCAAGCGCGAATGCGGTTGGTAAACAGCCTGATAGATGCTTTCGTGGCACAACCACATCAATCGGTCCTCGGGGTATTCGCGCCGCAGGTGCCGGGCGATCTGTTGCGGGCTCCACCGTTGAGCGAGCAACTCGGCGATCAGGTCACACAGGGCGGGGTTCTTATCGACCCGCCGCTGGTGACGACGGGCTCTGCACTGGACCGCCCAGCGGTGGGCTTCAAACGGCCGGTACTGGCCGTCGCGGCGGCTGTTGCGGCGCAACTCCCTCGATACGGTCGATGGTGCCCGGCCAAGCGTGGCGGCGATCTGCCGAACACCCATGCCCGCGCGACGCAGATCGGCGATGCCGATCCGCTCCTCTTCGGATAAATAGCGATCGCTGATCTGGCGCACAGCCAAACGATCGAGCGCGGGCACGAATCCCACGACCTCGCCACGCCGATAGGTCTTGTACCCTCGTGACCAATTGTTTGCTGCGGTACGCGACACCCCAACTTCGCGACCCGCCGCCGAGATGGACCAGTCCCGGGCACGCAGCTCCACAAATCGCTCACGCTTGGCGGACTGCGGCCGGCGGCCCGGACCCTTTTTCACGCGACGCGACGATGACAACACAACCTCCAGAACCTAGAGAAGTGTTGCGACCGCCCCTAGAAACCACCCAATCGAAAATTGACCAGCTTGGTTTGATTGGTCGTCGGCCGTGACGGTGGGGACGCGGCCGAGGTCTCGGTCTTTGATGCGGTAGCTGTCTCCTTTGAGGGCCACCAACGGAACGCAAAGCTGCAGTTGACCGTCGTTCTGGCTCCGGCGGAGGCCGTCGCGGGACTGTATGTGCATCCTGATCACCGGCGTCGACGGCGGCGGCCGGTTGTTCGGAGTGAGTTGGATGTCTAGTAATTATGACCGCATATTAGCGTTAGATGCCGCATGATTCGCTGGTATGACGTTAGTAGTGGCTATTTCGCTGCGCTTGCAGCCATCGATCGCCGACACGCGGCAGTAAATGATAGACGCTACGCATGGCGGGGCTTAGGCTCGGGCGTGGGAGGTGAGGCCGGTGAGCGACACGACACGGCTTCGGGCGTTGACCGAGGCGGGGTTGTTGCATCCGAATCCCGACGGGGTGTTGGCGTCGTTGTTCACCGGCGAGTCGGGTTTCTTTCTGGCGTCCGACAAGGTGCAGGTAAAGTACGAGATGTTGCGGGCGCGTCTGGTCGACGGCCTGCCTGTATCGGAAGTTGCTGCAGTACATGGCTATTCGCGCGCAGCGTTCTATCTGGTGGCAGCGGCGTTCGACCAGTCGGGGATGGCCGGACTGGTGGACGAGCGGCGGGGCCGCCGTGGCCCGGTGAAGCTGCGCCCGGAGATCGTGGAGTTCATCCGCGCCGACGCCGGGTCGGGAGCCCAGATCGCCGAACAGGTGGCCGACCGGTTCGGGGTGCGGTTGCACCGGCGCACCATCGAGCGGGTGCGCGGCCGGTGAGCGCCCGGTCGTTCTGGCCGCCGGTCGAAGCGGCGCAGGTCGACTACGAAACACTGCGGGCGCACGTGCTCGAGCACTCCCGACTAGCGGAGAGTCTGGCTGCAGCCCGGTTCGCCCGCCGCGGCCTGGCCGGGTTGATCGCGTGGCCGAGCGCCGAGCCGGTGTTTGTCGCCGAACTCGTCGCCGCTGCCCGTCCGGCATGGACACCGCACGACGATCCGCGCGTGTCGGCACTGGCCGCGGGCTACCAGTTCCTGCTCGACACCGCCGCACGCGTGGATCCGGTTGCCGCACTGGCACTACCGGAAAGAGGCCTGCGGTGAGGGCGGCGCTGTACGCGCGGGTGTCCACCGAGCGCCAAGCCGACCGCGGCACCATCGGCTCGCAGCTGGTGCTGTTGCGCGAACACCTCACCGCCGCCGGTGACGAGCTGGTCGGCGAGTACGTCGACGACGGACATTCCGGCGCCCGACTGGACCGCCCCGGCCTGGACGCGTTACGTGATGCCGCCGAGGCGGGGCTTGTGCAACGGGTGTGGTGCCTGTCGCCGGACCGGCTCGCCCGCGCTTACGCCTATCAGGTGCTGGTGCTCGACGAGCTGGACCGCTTCGGGGTCACTGTGGCATTCACCGACTCGCCTGGGCTGGCCGCCGACGACCCGCAGTCGGTGCTGCTCACCCAGGTACAGGGGGTGATCGCCGAATACGAGAAAGCCAAGATCGCCGAACGATACCGGCGCGGCAAACTGTTCCGGGCCCGCGCCGGCGAGATCGTCACCTGGAAAGTTTCCTACGGCTACCGCCGCATTGCGCGCAGCGCCGCCACCGGCCAGGCCCACCACGAAGTCTACGAGCCCGAGGCCGCTGTGGTGCGGCGGATCTTCACCGACCGCGCCGCCGGCATCACCGTGCGCGAAATCTGCCGACGGCTCAACGCCGACGGGTTGCCATCACCGACCGGCAAACCCACCTGGGGCCATTCCACGCTCAGCCGGCTCCTGCGCAACGAGGCCTACATCGGCCGGGTGTACTACAACCGCACCGAATCGGTGCCCGACCGGCGCCCCACCCGCCGCAACCGACAGGTCCCGCGCGACCGCGACGAATGGATCCCGATCGACTGCCCACGGATCATCTCCGATGAGCTGTTCCAGGCCGCAAGCCGAGTCGCCACCGACAACAGCAAGTGGAGCCCCCGCCGCGCCGAACCCGGCCAGTGGCTGCTCAAAGGCCTTGTCAAATGCGGTGTTTGCGGTGTGGGCACCAACTGCCACAAGATGCGCGGCCGCAACGGGACCTGGCACCGCTACTACTACTGCCGCAACCATGACCCGCTGCGCGCCGGCGGCGAACAACACCGCTGCCCCGAACGCAACATCCGCGCCGACGCGCTCGACACGTTCGTCTTCGACCACATCCGCGCCGCGATCACCCAGCCTGACCAGCTACTGGCCGGCGAACAAGCGCTCACACTGCACACTCCCATCCCCGACGACGAACTCCTCGCCGCCGAACTGGCCCGGCTGGACCATAAGATCGACGCCGCCGACGCCGAACGGCGCCGCCTGATCGACCTCTACCAGGGTGGGTTCATCGAACTTCCCGAAATGCAGCGCCGCACCACCGAAGTCGCCGCACGCCGAAAAGAGCTCCAACACAAGCAAACCAGCCTCGCTCACGAACGAACCGCGCTCGCCCGCGACAACCAGCTCCGATCCCGCGTCCACGATTTCGCCGCCCGCATCCACGCCGTCATCGACACCCTCGACGACATCCAGAAACAACAGCTGTTGCGCCTCCTCGTCGAAGACGTCCGGGTCACCGGCTGGCACGTCCAAATCCGGCTCCGCATCGCGCTGGACCCGCCACCACCCGACCCGCCACAGCCGACCAGCCCCACCGGCAGACCATTGCCAGTCCCGCACCCAGTGTCAACCCAAGACGGTTTGCGTTCCGTCGGTGGCGATGACTTCGGCGTGGTGCACGAGGCGGTCGATCATGGCCGGCCACCACGACGTCGTCGCCGAATACTTCCCCCATCCCGAAGGGCTTATTCGATGTGACGATGAGGCTGGCTCGTTCGTAGCGGGAAGACACGAGCTCGAAGAACAGGTTGGCTTAAGGCTTGCAGAAACACCCCCACGCGGCGATCGATCATCTCGTGCATCCGTGACGAGTTTTTCTCCAGCCCGCGGCAATCCCATCAACGCACGCCGAGGCAATCTGCCGGACTTGGCCGACGCCGATCATCCCGACGGCCCGCCCGATCAGCCAAAACACCTGAGGCGGGCAAAACTTTCCAAAAGATCGGCGGCACGGCCAACGCTTTCGGCGCGTTTGGCCATCCGGGTGGCGACCTCGCGGGCTCGGGTGATGTATTGCGGGGCGAGGATCCGGCGCAGATCCGCAACCAGCGATTCCCGAGTAGTGCTCGAAAAGCGCCGGGCGGTGCCCACCTTCAATAGCTTGACCCGAGCTCCCCAGGACGGCTGATCGCCCTCCCTCCAGAGGATCAACGTGGGGACTCCGGCGCGCAGGCTCGCGGCCGTGGTGCCCGCGCCACCGTGGTGGACGACCGCGCGGCAGGCGGGAAAGGTCGCCGCGTGGTTCACCGCGCCCACCACCTTGATGTGCTCGAAATGGGGGAGTTCGCTGAAGTCAGTCCCGCCGGAGCAAACCAACGCCCGCTCGCCTAACTGCGCGCAGGCCGCGCTGATCATGGCGAGCGTGTCGGCGGGAGATTCGACCGGTAGGCTGCCAAACCCGAAGTAAATCGGCGGTATTCCCTCGTCAATCCAGGAAGCGACCTCCTCATCGGCATCGGTCGGCAATTCCATCGTCAGCGCGCCGACAAAGGGCCGTTGGCCGTTCCATTTCGCCCATTCGGCTGCCAGCCCCGGAAAGCACATCTCGTCGTAGGCCTGGATTTCCAGCGATCCGCGTTCGGCGATCCGTTGCGGCGCGGGCCCTGTTGCCTTTTGTAGGCCTAGTTCACGGCGCTGCGCGTCCTCGGCCTTATTCGTCCACCCAATGCGCCAACAGAACCAGTCGGACACCGTCACTGCCGAGCGGACCAACGGAGCCGGCAGGAAGGGCAGGAGCTGGCCGGTGGCCCGCACCGGGGCGAAATGCAGCGTGGCCAACGGAATGTCGTGATACTCCGCGACGTTGAACGCGAGGTCCTGGTACAACAGGCCGGTGACTAGCAGGTCGGCCCCGTCCGCCAGCGACATCAGCGTCGTACTCACCTCCCGCCAGTACCGGTTAGCGGGCTCCCAACGTTCGCGCACCAATCTGATCGGGCCCCGAATCGTCCACAAGCTGCGGAAGAAATTCGTCCAGAAGTTGCGGATGAAATCCGGGTCCCACAGCGACAATGAGTCCGGCCCGTAGGGGACCGCCGCAAGCCCAGCCGCCTCGACCAAGCCAACCAAGTTGGGCGGGACGGCCAAGTGCACGTCGTGCCCTCTTCGTAGCAGCTCACGGCCGATGGCGGCGCAGGGCTCGACATCTCCGCGAGTTCCAAAGCTTGCCAGGGCAAATTTCATCGCGAATGTTAGCCTTCAGTTGTCGTGGGCGTAGGCGACGTCAGGGGCGTTGGTCATTATCTCTGGTTCGGCGCCGCTGGGGGCGGCTTCGATCTCACCGGCGCGCGGCGATGTCACCGAATTCAGGAAAACCCTGGTGCGCCCCTTTCTCAAAAACCTGCAACTTCCATGCTTCGACGAACGAGACGGCCTCTGGATAGTCAGCCATCCACTTGGCGTGTGCGGCGCAGCGCCTGCGTATTTCATCCACGTCGAGCAGGTCTCAATCCAAGAGCGCAGCGACAACCGCCGAGAAGTGGCCCAAGTCAGGCCATAGCTTGCCAGCGCAAATTTCATCACGGATTCTTCTATGTCAGGAGTCCTGGTGTAAGCCGAGAACACAATCGCCAAAGCGTAGACGGCATTACTCTTCCCTTGATGGTGGACCGCCGGCCCACCACCGTCGGAACGTTTAGGGAACGACCCCTGGGATGGTGGGGCAGTGATCACGAAACCGAAGGGTTAGCCAATGGAATACACCTACCTGGGCCGTAGTGGCTTGTCCGTGTCCCGGCTCGTGCTCGGCACGATGAGCTTCGGACCGGAAACGTCCGAGGAGGACAGCCACGCGATCATGGATCGCGCGCACGAGCACGGCATGAACTTTTTCGACACCGCCGACGTGTACGGGAAAATGGCCGACGACGACGACCCCCCCACCGGCTCGGGTCGGGGCCACCGCGGTCTCACCGAGCAGATCATCGGCCGGTGGTTCGCCACCGGTGGCAACCGGCGGGAGAAGACCGTGGTGGCCACCAAGGTTTATGTGCGGATGAGTGACTGGCCCAACGATCGTCACCTGTCGGCGCTGAACATCCGCCGCGCGTGCGAGGCGTCGCTGAGACGGCTGCAGACCGACTACATCGACGTATACCAAATGCACCACGTTGACCGAAACACGCCGTGGGAGGAGATCTGGGAGGCGTTCAACGTCCTGCGTCAGCAGGGGAAAGTACTTTACTTCGGCTCGTCCACCTTCGCCGGCTGGCACATCGCCCAGGCACAAGAAGCCGCCCGGTCACGGCACTTCCTCGGCCTGGTCAGCGAGGTGTCGATGTATAACCTACTGACCCGCTGGATCGAGCTGGAGGTGCTGCCCGCCGCCCGGTACTACGGGCTGGGCGTGATCGCGCGGTCGCCACTCTGCTTCGGATTGCTCGGCGGGATCCTGGGTAAACAGCGTGCAGGCAGCCTCTCCCGCGGCACCTCGGAACTCGTGGCCCGCATGCTCGACCGGCACCGGGACGCCATTGATGCGTACGAGAAGTTGTGCGCAGAACTCGGCGAGGACCCGGCCCATGTCGGGCTGGCGTGGCTGCTCGCGCAGGACGGTGTGACCGGGCCGCTCGTCGGACGCACGGTCGACCAGCTCGACAGCTCACAGCGCTCGCTGGAGGTCACCCTCGACGACGACACGCTCGCCAAGCTGGACGAGCTGTTCCCGACGCCCGCGCCCAACGGGGCCAAGCCCGCACCCGAGGCGTACGCCTGGTGAACATGCAACCAGGTGCGATGGCGCCACGATGGCTGGGCACGTCGAGCGATCAAGTCCTACGACTTCGACCTGTAACGCCGGCCGTGGGCGGTCTCCGAAACCCTCACTGGGGTGGCTCGTCTCGTCGGCTGACGTGGAACGCACTTCTTCCGGCTATGGCAGCCGAGGAAGAGCTGGTACCAAATTGGCGTACGGCAGTCGCGCTGGCCCAGCTGTGCGGCGCACCGGGGACCGCTGCCGTCGCCATACTGAGCCGCTAACCCAACAAACATTCAGGGAGAGCAGATGACCCCGACGCAGGCTGAATCACCGGCGCGGGCCGAGGTGAATCTGGACCCCCATTCGCCGGAATTCCGGCAAGACCCCTACGGCATATTCCGCAGGATGCGCGAATCGGGTTGTCCGGTTGCGCATTCGGACCACCACGGTGGATTTTGGGCGTTCGTGGATTACGCGTCGGTGTTCGACGCGGCCCGCGACGATGACCTGTTCAATTCCTATCCGTCGGTCGGGGTGCCAGCCGGCCCCAAGCCGTTCCCGATGCTGCCGATCGAGTCGGATCCGCCGCAGACCGGGGAACTGCGCGCCGTCGCGCTACGCCACTTCTCGCACGGGTCCGCCGAGAAGGCCCGGCCTATCGCTACCGAAATCGCAAATGAGCTGATCGATGGGTTCATCGAGCGTGGCGAGTGCGAGATTGTCAGCGCGCTCACCACGCCGCTGCCGAGCCGAGTGATCCTGCGAATGCTCGACTGGGACGAGGCGCGATATGAGCAGTGGGCTCACTGGGTGCACACCGTGGTGTACGACCGCGCCCACGACGAGGAGAAGGGCGACATCGCCGACATGGAGATCTTCGCGGAGATCAACAAACAACTGCAGGAGCGGCGCGCCAAGGGTCTGGGGGACGACCTGTTCAGCGACATCCTGCGCGGCACTCTCGACGGCAAACCGCTGGACGACACCCAGATCACGATGTACGGCTTCATGATGATGCTCGCCGGCATGGACACCACCAGCGGGCTGACTGCAAACGTGCTGCTGCGGTTGTGCGAAGAACCGGACCTGCGCGAGAAGTTGATCGGCAACGCGGAACTGCTCAAGCAGGGCACCGATGAGCTCATCCGGTATTTCACCCCGACTCTAGGGCTGGCCCGCACGGTTTCCCGGCGCGCCGCGTTCCACGGCCAAGATCTTCAGGCAGGTGATCGCGCGTTTCTGATGTGGGGTGCGGCCAACCGTGACCCGAAGGTTTTCGAAAACCCCGACACCGTCGACCTGTCCCGCCAGAACGCAAAGAAGCACATGTCATTCGGGGTCGGCACCCACCGCTGCCTTGGCTCGGCCTTGACACGCGTGATGTTCCAGGTGATGCTCGCTCAGGTGCTGGAACGGCTGCCCGACTTCGAGCTCGCCGGTGAGCCCGAGCCGTTCGCAGACGCCAGCCAGGCGTATGCGGTCCGCAAGCTGCCAGTGAGGTTCACTCCGGGCGCACGCACGGGTTAGTTCGTGGCCCAGACCGTCGTAGTGGACGACGCCGAGATCGAATACATCGACACCGGCCTGGGACCCGTGTTCGTGCATGGCGCTTAGGTCACCGGCGCGGTCTGCGATGCCGTGGTCGCCCGGCTGGCTTGGCACCACAGCTGCATTGCGCCGACGCGACGTTGGCAGCGGGCTCCTCGCCACCCAAGCCGCTGAGTAGCAGGTCGGCCCCGTCCGCCAGCAACGGCAGCGTCGTGCTCATTTCCACCCAGCGCTGGGTAACGGGCTCCCAAAATTCGCGCCAAAACCTGATCAGCTCCTGGATCTTCCAGTAGTTACGGAGCAAACACGCCCAAAAGTTGCGCTGCGCGCCCAGCGTGGCCTGCGTATCCGGTCCGTAGGCGACCGTCGCGAGCCCAGCCGCCTTGGCGAAGCCAACCAGGTCGGGCGGGACTCCGATACACACGTCGTGCCCTCGGCGCAGCAGCTCACGGCCGACAGCGGCGCAGGGCTCGATATCACCGCGAGTTCCATAGCATGCCAGCGCAAATTTCATCGCGGATCCTAGCCTTTCACTTCCGTGCGCGTTCTACGCAATGAAAAGCGGGGAGCCTCGCGTTCCCGGCTCAGCCGGCCGAGAGCATAACCCAATAGCCGCGCTATCGATCTGAAATCCAGAAGTTTTGGCCGAGTGGCAACCTCGTCACACAGACTTAGGGCCGCGGAGTATCCGAGGCCGGGTTACCTTCTCGTACACATCAGCGATACCCAGCTCATCGGTGGGGATGGTCCTCGCTACGGGACAGTGGATGCCGACGGCCAGCTGGGCGAGTTGCTCGACTAGCGGAGGCGCCATCAGCCGCAATCGATACGGCCGTAAGACCTATATCGGCCAACGTTATCGAGATAGACGTGGCCGCCCTGCAGATGGGCGCCGGCAATCAGTGCCGTGCCGCCGCGGAGATGCGTTTTTGCAGATCGACTGACCGCTCACTGATAAGCTACGCTCACCGCGATATCGCGACGGGAAGCCCACGGGCGATACCGCGTGGCCGATTCCCGCATGCGACGGATGCACCTGCCAGCCGCCAGGCCGAGCCCAGGAAGGACCCATCGCGATGGCCACGCAAGCGACAAGCCGGGTCACCGTCACGAAATTGGGCAAACATGTCGGCGCTCGCATCGACGGAGTGCATCTCGGTGGCAGCCTGGACGCGAGTGTGGTGAAGCAAATTCATCAGGTGTTATTGCGTCACAAGGTGATCTTTTTCAGAGGACAGCACCAATTGGACGACGAGCAACAGGAGGCATTCGCCAAGTTGCTCGGCGGGCCGTTCGGGACGGTCGCAAATCGTATCCCTGGCTACCCACGTGCAATTTACCCTATCGACTCTGACTACGACAAAGCGACGTTCTGGCATAGCGAGTTCACGTTCGCCACAAACTACCCCAAGGCGGCAATACTGCGCGCGATCACTGTGCCGGGGTTTGGGGGATCTACGCTGTGGGCCTCCACCGCGGCGGCCTACGCCGCGCTACCCGAGCCGCTCAAACGCCTGACCGAGAACTTGTGGGCGTTACACAGCAACCGTTATGACCAACTCGGACATATCCGGGGCATGGGGACGGTTCTGATCCCTAGTGGCTCCGCCGTCCGCTACGGCGCGACGGAAGAGGCGGACCAACAGGCGGGGCTACAGAAGGCCTTGGATACTCTTGCGTACCGCACGGAGCACCCGGTGGTACGTGTGCATCCTGAAACTGGTGAGCGGGTATTGGTTCTCGGGGAATGGGTGCGCGCATTTATTGGTCTGGGTCAATACGAGTCGCGTGTTCTTTTCGAGCTGCTGCAGCGTCGTATCACATTGCCCGAGAACACCATACGATGGCGTTGGGAACCCGGCGACGTGGCGGTATGGGACAACTACGCAACCCAGCACCGTGGGGTTGACGACTACGATGACGACCAGCACCGCGTGATGCACCGCATTGCTTTAATCGGCGAGGTGCCGGTGGATATCCACGGGCGACGGAGTCGGGCGGTCAGTGGTGGACCGCTCGAATCGATCGCGGACTGAGGCGGCCGCCCGCCACGGGTCTGCCGTACCGGCACCTAGCTCGCTGTTCACGCCCAAGATTCATCGCCTTGGATCGCGATGCGGTGCAGATTCTCCCAATGAAGTATCGAAGGTCTATGACGGAACCGGGCACCCGCCGCCAATGAAGGTCTTCCACCGACGCAGAGGTGCAGTTTGCTTTCGTCGGTGGGGAGCTCGTCAGATCTGCTACCCACGCGACTTTCGGTCGTGCCGGCGGGTGAAGTCGCGGCGCAGCAGGCCGGGGGCTTACGCGGCGATTTGTCCGTCTGGCGCTGCCACGGCGGCCGTGTGTGCGGCGAGCCACCAAGCCCTGCTCGCGCATCAGCGCAAGCGACGGTGTTCTTCGATACCTGCCAGCCCACCGCCTGTGGGTCGACGGTGGATCCGCGGCGAGCCGTAGGTCTGCTTGTATTTGGCAAAACAGTTAGCAGATGAGGGCCGCCAACGCCTTCGCCGCTGCCGACCTGGCAAGCCGTCACCGTGGCGGTCGGATAGCCGGAGGGAATGGCATCCTCCGGCTCCCACGGAACCGTACGTGAACCTCTCGATTCATACGGCTCTCGTCACCTTGATCACCAGACGGCAGGGACGGCGGTGGTCCAGGCTCAGTGACCGAAAAACCACGGGTACTGGGTGGCGACCTGCTTCCACGCCTGCTGGAACGCGCGCGTCGTCCTTGGAATCACCGGTACCTCTTGCGGACCCACCGCATCAGGTAGGCGTTGATGGGTGTCAGAAGGGGATACAGCGCTGATCGATAGAAGGCGCCGTAAGTAGTTCATCCAGACGTGCACGATTGGGATTAATGCGCCGTGCGAGCTCAGAGAAAGATTGCCCAGTGCGATAGTGTCGCCAGGACCGCACCTCCCGACCGATCTTCTTCCCTGCTTACGCGGGCGAAAAACGAAATAAACATGCTCCCGTCTTAGCCCTCGCTCCGCGCGGCCGAAATGTGTAGCCGAGGAACGTAACCGACATGTGCTCGTAGGCACCGCTCCGTTTACGGTCCTTGCGGTACACAATCCGGGTTTTATCCGGGTGCAGCCGCAGCCCGACTTCGACATCCTGTTCTCCAGCGCGGCCAGAACCTGGCGGGCTTGGCGCTCGCTGACAGCCGCCAACCGCCGCGCCAACAAATGCCAGCGTCTGCGCTACTATGCTGCGATGCGGTGGCAGCGTCAAGAACATGCTGAACGGAGCCCAGGGCGCACACGCTTGGCACTGAGCCGCAGAAAGGCAGCGCATGGAGCCAACTATGTAGCTAGGAACGCGGTCCTTCGAACTGCCGCGGCCATATTTGAGTTCGCGCCGAAGCTATCGGTTACCCTAAAAAAGGTTGCGACTTCTTTCCTGGCTCCATACTTTTACGAGCCGATGAGCTCAGAGTCGGAAGAATATCACAAGTGGTACTACAACAGCGAAGTGTGGAAAAAGACTACTTGGATGGGGGTCAACTGCTGGAAGTGGGTCGGCGATATGTGGAATTATCAGGAGATTCTGTTTGAGTTGAAGCCCTCTTTGTTAATCGAGTTCGGCACGTTGCGCGGCGGCTCGGCCTTATTCTTCGCCAGCGTCATGAGGCAGATCGGCCAACCGTTCAAGGTGCTTTCCGTAGACATCTCTCACAGAGTTCTTGATCCAGCGGCCCGGCGCGATTCCGATATTTTGTTCGTTAAATCGTCATCCACCGTCTCGGCCATTGCTGAACATATCCAACGCCTCAAAGATGAGTTTCCCGGCAAGATCTTCGCCATCCTGGACAGCGAGCACTCAATGAATCACGTGCTGGCCGAGATGAAACTATTGCGGCCTTTACTCTCCGCCGGAGACTACCTCATAGTGGAAGACTCCCACGTCAACGGACACCCCGTCCTTCCTGGATTGGGACCGGGCCCGTATGAAGCCATCGAGGCATACGAGCACGAATTCCCAAATGATTACACCCATGACCGGGCGCGGGAGAACAAATTCGGGTGGACGCAAGCGCCTGAAGGATTCCTCATCCGCAACTAGCGTCTAGCGCGACACTCGCCAACGCCGCACTTCGGCCGGCTACCTTTCTCGAGATCCCACGGCAAAGTGCCTTTCCACGCGGATGACCGATTGTGAGAACCCCATTATCCTCTGATGAATCCAGACTCCGCACCCACACCTTTACCCTGGGAATTTTCACACCGGCACTCTGCGGCACATTACTCGGACTCTGACATAGATTAATAAGCAACTCACTTAGCGTCCTAATGCAATGTTGATTTGTACACCAAACAATTTCAGTACTTCGATGTTCATCATCTCGTCGTGTGTGCAGTCGACCGAGTACTCGGTGATCTCGCCAGCGACATATGGCCGCCAACTTTGCAGAAGCGGTAAGCTGCTCCCATCCCGTGTCGCTGAAAATATAGTCATGTCGCCATCGAACACCCCGGGCACATGTTTCGATCGATACAGTACATTAGTTCTGCTGTTTTTTACCATTATATTTAGGACGTGCTTTGATGGCAGAACAATCCCAGCCGCTTCGCGCTCGCGAATCAATTCTTCTGCCTGCTGGTAGGTAAGAAGTCCGGACTTTTCCGGAACATCGATGTGATTGGCTCGCAAGATTCGTTGCAGGATGTCACTCGCGCACCAAGCTTCGTCTCCGTCTCTGACAGTTACGACGCTATCGATGTTGGCAGGAGTGTCTAGAACTATAAGGCGGCGAACTGTGCATTCGCGCCGGAGAAGCTCAGTAGCAAGCTCATGTGCCACGAGGCCGCCAAAAGACCAACCTAGAAGATTGTACGGTCCAGGAGGATGAACCACTTGAAGCATGTCTGCGTAATTCTTTGCCATTCCGCGAATCGATCCAGCCTTAGATCCGTCACTTTGCGGGATTTGTTGAATGCCTATAATCGGGCAGGCTAAATAAGAACCCAGGCCCCGGTATGACCAGGCAAGTCCTCCCGCAGTATGAATACAGAAAACCGGATCGCCTGTACCACGCTTCAGCGTCTCAACTGGAACCACTTCCACTGAAGGGGCCTGCGTATCTAAGCGCTGGATCAAGCTCCTAACGGTTGGTGCGTCGAACAAGTGGCGCACCGAGATGGACGCATCCAGCGATTCCTGCACCGCAGCGACCACCCGCATGGCCTGTAGTGAATTGCCACCCAGATCGAAGAACGACTCATCCACCCCGACCCGCTCCACCCCCAGCACCCGGGCATAAATACCGGCCAGGATCTCCTCAACCACGCTGGCCGGGGCCCGATACCGGCCCGCACCGCTATAGTCCGGCGCCGGCAGGGCCCGGGTGTCGAGCTTGCCGTTGGGTGTCAACGGCAACTCATCGACCACCACCACCGCCGCCGGCACCATATAGACCGGCAGCCGCGCCGCCAGCCCAGCACGCACCCCACCCCCATCCACCCCCACCCCCGGCTGACTGGTGACATAACCGACCAGACGCCTATCACCGGGGCGGTCCTCCCGGCACACCACCACCGCCTGATCCACCCCAGCACACCCAGCCAACACCGCCTGAACTTCACCCAACTCGACGCGGAACCCGCGGATCTTGACCTGCTCATCAGCGCGCCCCACATACTCCAACTGCCCCCCACGGGTCCAGCGCACCAAATCCCCGCTGCGATACATCCGTGTTCCCGGCGCTCCCACGCCGCCGAACGGACACGCCACAAACCGCGACCCGGTCAACCCCGCCCGACCCACATACCCACACCCCACCCCGGCACCGGCCACATACAACTCCCCCACCACCCCCACCGGCACCCGCCGCAACCACCCATCCAGCACAAAAAAGCCCAGATGCGCCAACGGCACCCCGATCGGGCTGGTCGTACTGTGGGTGTCTGAAGTGACGATCTCCCGAAACGAGGCATGCACGCATGTCTCGGTAATGCCATACATGTTGATCAGACGTGGGGATCCCGGATGGTTGTCCAACCACGTCTCAAGACGCTGGGGTTCCAGCGCTTCACCGCCAAACACCACCGTCTGCAGCTGCAGCTGCTGCCCCAGCTCGGGTTGCATCGCATCGGCAGTTTGCAGCGCATAAAACGCCGAGGGTGTTTGACTTAAGACGTTGACCTGTTCGGCCACCAGCAGCGCATGCAGGTCCGGCGCGGAACGCACCACCGCCTCGGGCACCACCACCAGCCGCCCGCCAAACAACAACGCTCCCCACATCTCCCAGACCGAGACGTCGAAGGCATACGAATGAAACTGGCTCCACACCCGCCCCGCCGCCGGCGCCCAACCCGGGCCCAGCGAGTCGAACAATTGGGTGACGTTGTGGTGGGTGATGGCCACCCCCTTAGGGCTGCCGGTGGTGCCCGAGGTGTAGAGGATGTAGGCGATATCCTCGGGGGCCGGCGCCGGCAAACCCGTACCCGGGTAGGTGTCAATGCGGGGGTCGTCGACATCGACGATCACCAGGTCGTGTCCGGTTAACCGGTCCGACAATTCGGCGGTGCTGATCGCGGCTTTCGGCGCGGCATCAGCAACCATGAACCCGATCCGGGCATCGGGATACATCGGATCGATCGGCAGGTAGGCCGCCCCGGTCTTAAGCACCGCCACGATCGCGGTGATGGCCTGCGCCGAGCGCGGCAGCAGCAACCCCACCACATCACCGCCGCCCACCCCCAGCCCGACCAACAGGTGCGCCAACCGGCTGGAGGCCTCATCAAGCTCCCGGTAGGTCAGTAAGTGGCCCTCAAAGGTCAGCGCCACCGCCTCGGGGGTGCGCGCCACCTGCGCGGCCCACACCACCGGAATCGACACCGGCGTGGGTGCGGGCCGGGCCAACACCGCCCGATTACCCCACCCATCCAGGCGGGCATGCTCACCGTCCCCCAGCAGATCCATCGACGAGAGCCGCCGTGTCGGGTCGACGCACATCGCCACCACCACCCGCTCGAACCGCTCGATCAGCGCCTCGATGCTGTCCGCGTCGAACACGTCGGTGCGGAACTGGACGCTGCCGCAGATCCCGGCGGGTTGGCCGGTACTGGTGAACTGTTCTTCGAGGTTGAATGTCAGGTCCATGCGGGCAGCCTGGATATCGACTGACATGGGGCTGGCGTCTAAACCGCGCAGGGTCAACTCTGCGGCCGGGTTGTTGTTGTTCTGCCAGGCGAACATCACCTGGATCAGCGGGTGATGCGCCAAAGTCCGGGGCGGATTGAGCCGATCGATGATCACCTCGAACGGCACATCCTGGTGCAGGTAGGCATCCAAGCTGCGTTCACGCACCTGTGCAAGCAACTCGCGCCACGTGGGATCACCGACCACCGTGGTGCGCAGAACCACGGTGTTGACGAAAAAGCCCACCAGATCATCGAGCGCGCTGGCGCTACGACCCGCGATCGGAATCCCCACCACCACCTCGCTGCTCGCAGCCATACGCGACAGCAACACAGCAAGAGCTGTCTGGATCACCATGAAGCCGGTCGCGTTGTTCTCCCGGGCCACCCGGGCCACCCGCTGCTGCAGCCCGGCCGACCAGTTGACCGCCACACTGGCGCCACGATGATCGGCAACCAGCGGATAAGCCCGATCGGTGGGCAGCTCGAGCCGTTCCGGCAACCCGGCCAGGGCCTCCTCCCAAAACCCCAGCTGCGCTGCGATCGCACTGGCAGGATCCTCCAGCTCACCCAGATGCTCACGCTGCCACAACGTGTAATCGACATACTGCACCGGCAACCCCGCCCAGCCCGGGGACTGCCCATCACAGCGGGCGCCATAGGCGGTACTGAGATCACGCAGCAGCGGCGTGAGCGACCACCCATCGGCGGCGATATGGTGCAAGGTGATCACCAGCACATGCTGCTGGTCAGCAACGGTGAAAAGTCGTGCACGGACCGGGATCTCGGCGGCCAGATCAAACGCATACCGTGCCGCCACACCAACAGCATCCTCAAGCTGGGTCGCCGACCATCGGGTCGCATCGGTGACGCCCCAACCAACATCTGCCTCCCCGGCGGGCACGATCACCTGCCGCGCCACCCCATCGGCGGCCGGGAACACCGTGCGCAAACTTTCATGACGGCCCACCACATCGGCCAGCGCCGCACCCAGCGCACCGACATCCAACTCACCACCCAACCGCAACACCAACGGCACGTTGTAAGTCGCCGACGGCCC
Organism: uncultured Actinomycetota bacterium; assembly: GCA_963788075.1. Lineage (GTDB taxonomy): Bacteria > Actinomycetota > Actinomycetes > Mycobacteriales > Mycobacteriaceae > Mycobacterium. The sequence goes on from CAWBFI010000003.1 coordinate 458,317, forward strand.
CTCCAGTTGGCGCAGGAACCACAACCGGCGCTGGGCAAACGACAACGGAACCACACCGGGACGAACAACGGGCACCAACCCCGCACGCCGGCCATCAACCCCACCGACATGCTCCACCAACTGGGCAATCGCCGGTGCATCGAACAAGTGACGCACCGAGATGGACGCATCCACTGATTCCTGCACCGCAGCGACCACCCGCATGGCCAGCAGCGAATTGCCACCCAGATCGAAGAACGACTCATCCACCCCGACCCGCTCCACCCCCAGCACCCGGGCATAAATACCGGCCAGGATCTCCTCAACCACGCTGGCCGGGGCCCGATACCGGCCCGCACCGCTATAGTCCGGCGCCGGCAGGGCCCGGGTGTCGAGCTTGCCGTTGGGTGTCAACGGCAACTCATCGACCACCACCACCGCCGCCGGCACCATATAGACCGGCAGCCGCGCCGCCAGCCCAGCACGCACCCCACCCCCATCCACCCCCACCCCCGGCTGACTGGTGACATAACCGACCAGACGCCTATCACCGGGGCGGTCCTCCCGGCACACCACCACCGCCTGATCCACCCCAGCACACCCAGCCAACACCGCCTGAACTTCACCCAACTCGACGCGGAACCCGCGGATCTTGACCTGCTCATCAGCGCGCCCCACATACTCCAACTGCCCCCCACGGGTCCAGCGCACCAAATCCCCGCTGCGATACATCCGTGTTCCCGGCGCTCCCACGCCGCCGAACGGACACGCCACAAACCGCGACCCGGTCAACCCCGCCCGACCCACATACCCACACCCCACCCCGGCACCGGCCACATACAACTCCCCCACCACCCCCACCGGCACCCGCCGCAACCACCCATCCAGCACAAAAAAGCCCAGATGCGCCAACGGCACCCCGATCGGGCTGGTCGTACTGTGGGTGTCTGAAGTGACGATCTCCCGAAACGAGGCATGCACGCATGTCTCGGTAATGCCATACATGTTGATCAGACGTGGGGATCCCGGATGGTTGTCCAACCACGTCTCAAGACGCTGGGGTTCCAGCGCTTCACCGCCAAACACCACCGTCTGCAGCTTCAGCTGATCTTCCAACTCAGGTGATAGCGATGCGGGCGAGCCGAGCCAGTGTGTCACCTGACGTTCGAACGCCGTGATCGAGGTTTGCCACCAGTGTTGCGCATCAACGGTTTGCAGCGCATAAAACGCCGAGGGTGTTTGACTTAAGACGTTGACCTGTTCGGCCACCAGCAGGGCATGCAGGTCCGGCGCGGAACGCACCACCGCCTCGGGCACCACCACCAGCCGCCCACCACTGAGCAGCGCACCGAAGATCTCCCACACCGAGAAGTCGAACGCCAAGGAATGACACTGCGACCACACACCCACGCGCGGCAGGTCGGCATCCAGTGCCTCCAGCAGCGGGGTGACGTTGTGGTGGGTGATGGCCACCCCCTTAGGGCTGCCGGTGGTGCCCGAGGTGTAGAGGATGTAGGCGATATCCTCGGGGGCCGGCGCCGGCAAACCCGTACCCGGGTAGGTGTCAATGCGGGGGTCGTCGACATCGACGATCACCAGGTCGTGTCCGGTTAACCGGGCCGACAATTCGGCGGTGCTGATCGCGGCTTTCGGCGCGGCATCAGCAACCATGAACCCGATCCGGGCATCGGGATACATCGGATCGATCGGCAGGTAGGCCGCCCCGGTCTTAAGCACCGCCACGATCGCGGTGATGGCCTGCGCCGAGCGCGGCAGCAGCAACCCCACCACATCACCGCCGCCCACCCCCAGCCCGACCAACAGGTGCGCCAACCGGCTGGAGGCCTCATCAAGCTCCCGGTAGGTCAGTAAGTGGCCCTCAAAGGTCAGCGCCACCGCCTCGGGGGTGCGCGCCACCTGCGCGGCCCACACCACCGGAATCGACACCGGCGTGGGTGCGGGCCGGGCCAACACCGCCCGATTACCCCACCCATCCAGGCGGGCATGCTCACCGTCCCCCAGCAGATCCATCGACGAGAGCCGCCGTGTCGGGTCGACGCACATCGCCACCACCACCCGCTCGAACCGCTCGATCAGCGCCTCGATGCTGTCCGCGTCGAACACGTCGGCGGCGAACTCGACCCGAAGGCCCAATTCACGGCCGGGCAGAGCCAGCACAGTCAGCGGGTAGTGGCTGAATTCGCGACCGCTGATATCGGTGATGGTCAGCCCCGGCGCACCCGGCGGCGCGGAGGTATCGCGGGGATAGTTTTCGTACACGAACAAGGTGTCAAACAGCGCGTCATGACCGGTGACCCGGTGAATGTCACTGAGCGCAAGATGCTGATGCTCAAGGGTGTCGGTGTGCGCGGTTTGCAGTTGATCCAGCAGCTGCGCGGTGGTGGTGGTCGCGGTGATGATCGCGCGCACCGGCACCGTGTTGATCAACAGGCCCACCATGGAGTCCACCCCGGCCAGCTCGGCCGGCCGGCCCGAGACCGTGGTCCCGAACGCGACATCGTGTTGGCCGGTCAGCGCGCCCACCAACCGCGCCCAGGCGGCCTGCAGCACGGTGTTGATGGTGGTGTTATGCGAGCGCGCCAGCCGGTTAAGCGCCTCGGTGATATCGGCCGGCACCGCAAACGAGGCCACGCCCCGCTCGGCGCGCCCCACCCGATCCGGCGGCCCGACCAGGGTGGGCGATTCAAAGCCCGCGAACGCGGTGCGCCACGCTGTTTCGGCGGCCGGCACGTCCTGGGCGGCAAGCCAGGCCAAAAAGCCGCGATAGGGGGCCGGGGTGGGCAGCGGCTCCAAGTGATAGCCGGCAACGATCTCGCGCACCAGGATCTGCCCGGACCAGCCGTCGAGCACGATGTGATGGTTGGTCAGCACCAAGCGATACCGCTCGGCCGCGGTGCGGAACAACACCGCCCGCAGCGGTGAGGCATCGGCCAGATCGCTGACCGCGCCACGTTCCTGGGCGCACACCCGCTCGATATCGTCCTCCGGGTTGGCGCCGTCACCGGCAAGGTCGATATACCGCCACGGCAGCACCGGATTCGTCAAAATCACCTGCACCGGTTCATCGAGGCCGTGGTAAACGAACCGGGCCCCCAGGTGGGGATGGCGGGTGATGACCGCCTGGACGGCATCGTGGAGGCGGTGGTGGTCGAGCCGACCGGCCAAGGTGATATCGATCTGCACCGCATACGAATCGGCGCAACCCTGCGCGTAGCTGCTATGAAACAGCAATCCCTGCTGCAGCGGGGTCAACGGCAAAACATCGGCGATCCGGTAGGCGCGCTCGAGGTCCTCGAGCTGCTCCGGGGTAAGGCGGGTCAGCGCGAAATCCGACGGGGTGAACCCGCCCCCACCGTGGCGCACATGGGCGCAGATGCCGGCAAGGGCATCAAACCAGAGCTGGCCGAGCCGGGCCACCCGGGTGGCATCAAATTTGGAGGACGCCCAGCTCCAGGTGGCCTGCAGGTGCGGGCCGGTGTCGGTGTCGAGGGTGACCGCGTTGACCTCCACGGTGTGCATCAGCGGCATCGGCCACCCAGCAGCAGCCGCATCGGTGAACAACCCGCCCGAACTTGAGATCTGCCAGCCATCCCCGGCCACCGAGGAATCCGGCGATCCGCCAACACGGCCCAGATAGTTAAACCCGATCGGCGGGTCGGGGCCATCCAGATCAACCTCGCCGTTGAGGTAGCGCAGCAGCCCGTAGCTGTAGCCGGCCGGAACGGCGCGAAGCTGCTCCTTGGCACCCTTGACCGCCGCCCCCAACGCCGCCTGCCCCGCCACGACCTGCGGCCACGACAGCCGATCCAGCATCAAACACACCGGGTATTTGGTGGTGAACCACCCCACCGTCTGCGACAGGTCAATACCGGGGACCACTTCCTCGTCACGCCCATGGCCCTCGACGTCGATGGTGATCGACCCACCACCACCCAGAAATTCCGCCCACGCCAGCCCGAAGGCAATCAGCAAAATGTCTTGCACCCCGGCATGAAACGCCGCCGGCACCCGACCCAGCAGCAGCCGCGTCGTCTCGGTGTCCAACACCATCGAGGTTTGGCCCGCGGTCACCAACGTATCCACCGCCGGCTCCACCGCCGGCAACACACCCGGGACCGCGACGATCCTGCGCCACGCCGCCAACTGATCGACCACCGCACCCGAGCGCGCCTGCTCGACCAGCACCGACGCCCACCGACGAAACGAGGTCCCCCGCACCGGCAGCGCCACCACCCCGCCGCCACGGTATTGCCCCCAGGCGGCATTGAGATCATCAACCAAAATCCGCCACGACACCGCATCAACGGCCAAATGATGAATCACCAGCACCAGCTCGGCCGTGGAGGTCACCCACAGCGCGCTCAGCATCACCCCGGCCGCCGGATCCAACCGCGACCGCGCCCCCACCAGCGCATCATCGGATAACACCGCCACCGACCACACACACCGGTGCGCATCCACCGAACCCGGCGGCTGCGCAACCAACGACCATCGCCCAGCCGGGCCATCCTCATCCACCCGCAACCGCAACATGGCATGCCGATCCAGCAAACCCTGAACCAACACCACCACATCCGCGTCGCCGACCCCCCCAGGAGCCGACACCCGCACCATCTGACAAAACTGCCCAATCGGGCCATCAACACCGGCCAGCCAGGAAATAATCGGTGTCGACACCACCCGGCCGACACCATCGTCCAACGAATCACCGTCACCGCCGGCAACACGAGCAACACGGGCCACCCCCGCCACCGTCTGCTCCACGAAAATATCCCGCGGCCGACAAATCACCCCAGCCGCCCGCGCCCGCACCACCACCCGTATCGACAAAATGCTGTCCCCACCCAGATCGAAGAACGACTCATCCACCCCGACCCGCTCCACCCCCAGCACCCGGGCATAAATACCGGCCAGGATCTCCTCAACCACGCTGGCCGGGGCCCGATACCGGCCCGCACCGCTATAGTCCGGCGCCGGCAGGGCCCGGGTGTCGAGCTTGCCGTTGGGTGTCAACGGCAACTCATCGACCACCACCACCGCCGCCGGCACCATATAGACCGGCAGCCGCGCCGCCAGCCCAGCACGCACCCCACCCCCATCCACCCCCACCCCCGGCTGACTGGTGACATAACCGACCAGACGCCTATCACCGGGGCGGTCCTCCCGGCACACCACCACCGCCTGATCCACCCCAGCACACCCAGCCAACACCGCCTGAACTTCACCCAACTCGACGCGGAACCCGCGGATCTTGACCTGCTCATCAGCGCGCCCCACATACTCCAACTGCCCCCCACGGGTCCAGCGCACCAAATCCCCGCTGCGATACATCCGTGTTCCCGGCGCTCCCACGCCGCCGAACGGACACGCCACAAACCGCGACCCGGTCAACCCCGCCCGACCCACATACCCACACCCCACCCCGGCACCGGCCACATACAACTCCCCCACCACCCCCACCGGCACCCGCCGCAACCACCCATCCAGCACAAAAAAGCCCAGATGCGCCAACGGCACCCCGATCGGGCTGGTCGTACTGTGGGTGTCTGAAGTGACGATCTCCCGAAACGAGGCATGCACGCATGTCTCGGTAATGCCATACATGTTGATCAGACGTGGGGATCCCGGATGGTTGTCCAACCACGTCTCAAGACGCTGGGGTTCCAGCGCTTCACCGCCAAACACCACCGTCTGCAGCTGCAGCTGCTGCCCCAGCTCGGGTTGCATCGCATCGGCAGTTTGCAGCGCATAAAACGCCGAGGGTGTTTGACTTAAGACGTTGACCTGTTCGGCCACCAGCAGCGCATGCAGGTCCGGCGCGGAACGCACCACCGCCTCGGGCACCACCACCAGCCGCCCACCACTGAGCAGCGCACCGAAGATCTCCCACACCGAGAAGTCGAACGCCAAGGAATGACACTGCGACCACACACCCACGCGCGGCAGGTCGGCATCCAGTGCCTCCAGCAGCGGGGTGACGTTGTGGTGGGTGATGGCCACCCCCTTAGGGCTGCCGGTGGTGCCCGAGGTGTAGAGGATGTAGGCGATATCCTCGGGGGCCGGCGCCGGCAAACCCGTACCCGGGTAGGTGTCAATGCGGGGGTCGTCGACATCGACGATCACCAGGTCGTGTCCGGTTAACCGGGCCGACAATTCGGCGGTGCTGATCGCGGCTTTCGGCGCGGCATCAGCAACCATGAACCCGATCCGGGCATCGGGATACATCGGATCGATCGGCAGGTAGGCCGCCCCGGTCTTAAGCACCGCCACGATCGCGGTGATGGCCTGCGCCGAGCGCGGCAGCAGCAACCCCACCACATCACCGCCGCCCACCCCCAGCCCGACCAACAGGTGCGCCAACCGGCTGGAGGCCTCATCAAGCTCCCGGTAGGTCAGTAAGTGGCCCTCAAAGGTCAGCGCCACCGCCTCGGGGGTGCGCGCCACCTGCGCGGCCCACACCACCGGAATCGACACCGGCGTGGGTGCGGGCCGGGCCAACACCGCCCGATTACCCCACCCATCCAGGCGGGCATGCTCACCGTCCCCCAGCAGATCCATCGACGAGAGCCGCCGTGTCGGGTCGACGCACATCGCCACCACCACCCGCTCGAACCGCTCGATCAGCGCCTCGATGCTGTCCGCGTCGAACACGTCGGTGCGGAACTGGACGCTGCCGCAGATCCCGGCGGGTTGGCCGGTACTGGTGAACTGTTCTTCGAGGTTGAATGTCAGGTCCATGCGGGCAGCCTGGATATCGACTGACATGGGGCTGGCGTCTAAACCGCGCAGGGTCAACTCTGCGGCCGGGTTGTTGTTGTTCTGCCAGGCGAACATCACCTGGATCAGCGGGTGATGCGCCAAAGTCCGGGGCGGATTGAGCCGATCGATGATCACCTCGAACGGCACATCCTGGTGCAGGTAGGCATCCAAGCTGCGTTCACGCACCTGTGCAAGCAACTCGCGCCACGTGGGATCACCGACCACCGTGGTGCGCAGAACCACGGTGTTGACGAAAAAGCCCACCAGATCATCGAGCGCGCTGGCGCTACGACCCGCGATCGGAATCCCCACCACCACCTCGCTGCTCGCAGCCATACGCGACAGCAACACAGCAAGAGCTGTCTGGATCACCATGAAGCCGGTCGCGTTGTTCTCCCGGGCCACCCGGGCCACCCGCTGCTGCAGCCCGGCCGACCAGTTGACCGCCACACTGGCGCCACGATGATCGGCAACCAGCGGATAAGCCCGATCGGTGGGCAGCTCGAGCCGTTCCGGCAACCCGGCCAGGGCCTCCTCCCAAAACCCCAGCTGCGCTGCGATCGCACTGGCAGGATCCTCCAGCTCACCCAGATGCTCACGCTGCCACAACGTGTAATCGACATACTGCACCGGCAACCCCGCCCAGCCCGGGGACTGCCCATCACAGCGGGCGCCATAGGCGGTACTGAGATCACGCAGCAGCGGCGTGAGCGACCACCCATCGGCGGCGATATGGTGCAAGGTGATCACCAGCACATGCTGCTGGTCAGCAACGGTGAAAAGTCGTGCACGGACCGGGATCTCGGCGGCCAGATCAAACGCATACCGTGCCGCCACACCAACAGCATCCTCAAGCTGGGTCGCCGACCATCGGGTCGCATCGGTGACGCCCCAACCAACATCTGCCTCCCCGGCGGGCACGATCACCTGCCGCGCCACCCCATCGGCGGCCGGGAACACCGTGCGCAAACTTTCATGACGGCCCACCACATCGGCCAGCGCCGCACCCAGCGCACCGACATCCAACTCACCACCCAACCGCAACACCAACGGCACGTTGTAAGTCGCCGACGGCCCCTCCAGTTGGCGCAGGAACCACAACCGGCGCTGGGCAAACGACAACGGAACCACACCGGGACGAACAACGGGCACCAACCCCGCACGCCGGCCATCAACCCCACCGACATGCTCCACCAACTGGGCAATCGCCGGTGCATCGAACAAGTGACGCACCGAGATGGACGCATCCACTGATTCCTGCACCGCAGCGACCACCCGCATGGCCAGCAGCGAATTGCCACCCAGATCGAAGAACGACTCATCCACCCCGACCCGCTCCACCCCCAGCACCCGGGCATAAATACCGGCCAGGATCTCCTCAACCACGCTGGCCGGGGCCCGATACCGGCCCGCACCGCTATAGTCCGGCGCCGGCAGGGCCCGGGTGTCGAGCTTGCCGTTGGGTGTCAACGGCAACTCATCGACCACCACCACCGCCGCCGGCACCATATAGACCGGCAGCCGCGCCGCCAGCCCAGCACGCACCCCACCCCCATCCACCCCCACCCCCGGCTGACTGGTGACATAACCGACCAGACGCCTATCACCGGGGCGGTCCTCCCGGCACACCACCACCGCCTGATCCACCCCAGCACACCCAGCCAACACCGCCTGAACTTCACCCAACTCGACGCGGAACCCGCGGATCTTGACCTGCTCATCAGCGCGCCCCACATACTCCAACTGCCCCCCACGGGTCCAGCGCACCAAATCCCCGCTGCGATACATCCGTGTTCCCGGCGCTCCCACGCCGCCGAACGGACACGCCACAAACCGCGACCCGGTCAACCCCGCCCGACCCACATACCCACACCCCACCCCGGCACCGGCCACATACAACTCCCCCACCACCCCCACCGGCACCCGCCGCAACCACCCATCCAGCACAAACAACGCCGCACCCGAGACCGGCGAACCAATCGGCGGCGCCCCCGACCCCGCCACCAACGGCGCACTGGTCGACACACACATCGTCGCCTCGGTCGGGCCGTAGGCGTTGATCATCACCCGGCCACCGGCCCACCGATCCACCACCTCGGCCGGGCAGGCCTCACCGGCAACCACCACCGCCACCGACTCCAACCCCTGCGCCGACAACACCGCTACCGCAGAAGGGGTCGACGTGAGCACATCGACCCGTTCGGCCACCAGCAGCGCATGCAGGTCCGGCGCGGAACGCACCACCGCCTCGGGCACCACCACCAGCCGCCCGCCAAACAACAACGCTCCCCACATCTCCCCGACCGAGGCGTCGAAGGCATACGAATGGCACTGGCTCCACACCCGCCCCGCCGCCGGCGCCCAACCCGGGCCCAGCGAGTCGAACACCGACCCGAGACGCTGACCGCTGCGCCCCGCCGCCGGCGCCCAACCCGGGCCCAGCGAGTCGAACAATTGGGTGACGTTGTGGTGGGTGATGGCCACCCCCTTAGGGCTGCCGGTGGTGCCCGAGGTGTAGAGGATGTAGGCGATATCCTCGGGGGCCGGCGCCGGCAAACCCGTACCCGGGTAGGTGTCAATGCGGGGGTCGTCGACATCGACGATCACCAGGTCGTGTCCGGTTAACCGGGCCGACAATTCGGCGGTGCTGATCGCGGCTTTCGGCGCGGCATCAGCAACCATGAACCCGATCCGGGCATCGGGATACATCGGATCGATCGGCAGGTAGGCCGCCCCGGTCTTAAGCACCGCCACGATCGCGGTGATGGCCTGCGCCGAGCGCGGCAGCAGCAACCCCACCACATCACCGCCGCCCACCCCCAGCCCGACCAACAGGTGCGCCAACCGGCTGGAGGCCTCATCAAGCTCCCGGTAGGTCAGTAAGTGGCCCTCAAAGGTCAGCGCCACCGCCTCGGGGGTGCGCGCCACCTGCGCGGCCCACACCACCGGAATCGACACCGGCGTGGGTGCGGGCCGGGCCAACACCGCCCGATTACCCCACCCATCCAGGCGGGCATGCTCACCGTCCCCCAGCAGATCCATCGACGAGAGCCGCCGTGTCGGGTCGACGCACATCGCCACCACCACCCGCTCGAACCGCTCGATCAGCGCCTCGATGCTGTCCGCGTCGAACACGTCGGCGGCGAACTCGACCCGAAGGCCCAATTCACGGCCGGGCAGAGCCAGCACAGTCAGCGGGTAGTGGCTGAATTCGCGACCGCTGATATCGGTGATGGTCAGCCCCGGCGCACCCGGCGGCGCGGAGGTATCGCGGGGATAGTTTTCGTACACGAACAAGGTGTCAAACAGCGCGTCATGACCGGTGACCCGGTGAATGTCACTGAGCGCAAGATGCTGATGCTCAAGGGTGTCGGTGTGCGCGGTTTGCAGTTGATCCAGCAGCTGCGCGGTGGTGGTGGTCGCGGTGATGATCGCGCGCACCGGCACCGTGTTGATCAACAGGCCCACCATGGAGTCCACCCCGGCCAGCTCGGCCGGCCGGCCCGAGACCGTGGTCCCGAACGCGACATCGTGTTGGCCGGTCAGCGCGCCCACCAACCGCGCCCAGGCGGCCTGCAGCACGGTGTTGATGGTGGTGTTATGCGAGCGCGCCAGCCGGTTAAGCGCCTCGGTGATATCGGCCGGCACCGCAAACGAGGCCACGCCCCGCTCGGCGCGCCCCACCCGATCCGGCGGCCCGACCAGGGTGGGCGATTCAAAGCCCGCGAACGCGGTGCGCCACGCTGTTTCGGCGGCCGGCACGTCCTGGGCGGCAAGCCAGGCCAAAAAGCCGCGATAGGGGGCCGGGGTGGGCAGCGGCTCCAAGTGATAGCCGGCAACGATCTCGCGCACCAGGATCTGCCCGGACCAGCCGTCGAGCACGATGTGATGGTTGGTCAGCACCAAGCGATACCGCTCGGCCGCGGTGCGGAACAACACCGCCCGCAGCGGTGAGGCATCGGCCAGATCGCTGACCGCGCCACGTTCCTGGGCGCACACCCGCTCGATATCGTCCTCCGGGTTGGCGCCGTCACCGGCAAGGTCGATATACCGCCACGGCAGCACCGGATTCGTCAAAATCACCTGCACCGGTTCATCGAGGCCGTGGTAAACGAACCGGGCCCCCAGGTGGGGATGGCGGGTGATGACCGCCTGGACGGCATCGTGGAGGCGGTGGTGGTCGAGCCGACCGGCCAAGGTGATATCGATCTGCACCGCATACGAATCGGCGCAACCCTGCGCGTAGCTGCTATGAAACAGCAATCCCTGCTGCAGCGGGGTCAACGGCAAAACATCGGCGATCCGGTAGGCGCGCTCGAGGTCCTCGAGCTGCTCCGGGGTAAGGCGGGTCAGCGCGAAATCCGACGGGGTGAACCCGCCCCCACCGTGGCGCACATGGGCGCAGATGCCGGCAAGGGCATCAAACCAGAGCGGGGCGAGCCGGGCCACCCGGGTGGCATCAAATTTGGAGGACGCCCAGCTCCAGGTGGCCTGCAGGTGCGGGCCGGTGTCGGTGTCGAGGGTGACCGCGTTGACCTCCACGGTGTGCATCAGCGGCATCGGCCACCCAGCAGCAGCCGCATCGGTGAACAACCCGCCCGAACTTGAGATCTGCCAGCCATCCCCGGCCACCGAGGAATCCGGCGATCCGCCAACACGGCCCAGATAGTTAAACCCGATCGGCGGGTCGGGGCCATCCAGATCAACCTCGCCGTTGAGGTAGCGCAGCAGCCCGTAGCTGTAGCCGGCCGGAACGGCGCGAAGCTGCTCCTTGGCACCCTTGACCGCCGCCCCCAACGCCGCCTGCCCCGCCACGACCTGCGGCCACGACAGCCGATCCAGCATCAAACACACCGGGTATTTGGTGGTGAACCACCCCACCGTCTGCGACAGGTCAATACCGGGGACCACTTCCTCGTCACGCCCATGGCCCTCGACGTCGATGGTGATCGACCCACCACCACCCAGAAATTCCGCCCACGCCAGCCCGAAGGCAATCAGCAAAATGTCTTGCACCCCGGCATGAAACGCCGCCGGCACCCGACCCAGCAGCAGCCGCGTCGTCTCGGTGTCCAACACCATCGAGGTTTGGCCCGCGGTCACCAACGTATCCACCGCCGGCTCCACCGCCGGCAACACACCCGGGACCGCGACGATCCTGCGCCACGCCGCCAACTGATCGACCACCGCACCCGAGCGCGCCTGCTCGACCAGCACCGACGCCCACCGACGAAACGAGGTCCCCCGCACCGGCAGCGCCACCACCCCGCCGCCACGGTATTGCCCCCAGGCGGCATTGAGATCATCAACCAAAATCCGCCACGACACCGCATCAACGGCCAAATGATGAATCACCAGCACCAGCTCGGCCGTGGAGGTCACCCACAGCGCGCTCAGCATCACCCCGGCCGCCGGATCCAACCGCGACCGCGCCCCCACCAGCGCATCATCGGATAACACCGCCACCGACCACACACACCGGTGCGCATCCACCGAACCCGGCGGCTGCGCAACCAACGACCATCGCCCAGCCGGGCCATCCTCATCCACCCGCAACCGCAACATGGCATGCCGATCCAGCAAACCCTGAACCAACACCACCACATCCGCGTCGCCGACCCCCCCAGGAGCCGACACCCGCACCATCTGACAAAACTGCCCAACCGGGCCATCAACACCGGCCAGCCAGGAAATAATCGGTGTCGACACCACCCGGCCGACACCATCGTCCAACGAATCACCGTCACCGCCGGCAACACGAGCAACACGGGCCACCCCCGCCACCGTCTGCTCCACGAAAATATCCCGCGGCCGACAAATCACCCCAGCCGCCCGCGCCCGCACCACCACCCGTATCGACAAAATGCTGTCCCCACCCAGATCGAAGAACGACTCATCCACCCCGACCCGCTCCACCCCCAGCACCCGGGCATAAATACCGGCCAGGATCTCCTCAACCACGCTGGCCGGGGCCCGATACCGGCCCGCACCGCTATAGTCCGGCGCCGGCAGGGCCCGGGTGTCGAGCTTGCCGTTGGGTGTCAACGGCAACTCATCGACCACCACCACCGCCGCCGGCACCATATAGACCGGCAGCCGCGCCGCCAGCCCAGCACGCACCCCACCCCCATCCACCCCCACCCCCGGCTGACTGGTGACATAACCGACCAGACGCCTATCACCGGGGCGGTCCTCCCGGCACACCACCACCGCCTGATCCACCCCAGCACACCCAGCCAACACCGCCTGAACTTCACCCAACTCGACGCGGAACCCGCGGATCTTGACCTGCTCATCAGCGCGCCCCACATACTCCAACTGCCCCCCACGGGTCCAGCGCACCAAATCCCCGCTGCGATACATCCGTGTTCCCGGCGCTCCCACGCCGCCGAACGGACACGCCACAAACCGCGACCCGGTCAACCCCGCCCGACCCACATACCCACACCCCACCCCGGCACCGGCCACATACAACTCCCCCACCACCCCCACCGGCACCCGCCGCAACCACCCATCCAGCACAAACAACGCCGCACCCGAGACCGGCGAACCAATCGGCGGCGCCCCCGACCCCGCCACCAACGGCGCACTGGTCGACACACACATCGTCGCCTCGGTCGGGCCGTAGGCGTTGATCATCACCCGGCCACCGGCCCACCGATCCACCACCTCGGCCGGGCAGGCCTCACCGGCAACCACCACCGCCACCGACTCCAACCCCTGCGCCGACAACACCGCTACCGCAGAAGGGGTCGACGTGAGCACATCGACCCGTTCGGCCACCAGCAGCGCATGCAGGTCCGGCGCGGAACGCACCACCGCCTCGGGCACCACCACCAGCCGCCCACCAAACAACAACGCTCCCCACATCTCCCCGACCGAGGCGTCGAAGGCATACGAATGGCACTGGCTCCACACCCGCCCCGCCGCCGGCGCCCAACCCGGGCCCAGCGAGTCGAACACCGACCCGAGACGCTGACCGCTGCGCCCCGCCGCCGGCGCCCAACCCGGGCCCAGCGAGTCGAACAATTGGGTGACGTTGTGGTGGGTGATGGCCACCCCCTTAGGGCTGCCGGTGGTGCCCGAGGTGTAGAGGATGTAGGCGATATCCTCGGGGGCCGGTGCCGGCAAACCCGTACCCGGGTAGGTGTCAATGCGGGGGTCGTCGACATCGACGATCACCAGGTCGTGTCCGGTTAACCGGGCCGACAATTCGGCGGTGCTGATCGCGGCTTTCGGCGCGGCATCAGCAACCATGAACCCGATCCGGGCATCGGGATACATCGGATCGATCGGCAGGTAGGCCGCCCCGGTCTTAAGCACCGCCACGATCGCGGTGATGGCCTGCGCCGAGCGCGGCAGCAGCAACCCCACCACATCACCGCCGCCCACCCCCAGCCCGACCAACAGGTGCGCCAACCGGCTGGAGGCCTCATCAAGCTCCCGGTAGGTCAGTAAGTGGCCCTCAAAGGTCAGCGCCACCGCCTCGGGGGTGCGCGCCACCTGCGCGGCCCACACCACCGGAATCGACACCGGCGTGGGTGCGGGCCGGGCCAACACCGCCCGATTACCCCACCCATCCAGGCGGGCATGCTCACCGTCCCCCAGCAGATCCATCGACGAGAGCCGCCGTGTCGGGTCGACGCACATCGCCACCACCACCCGCTCGAACCGCTCGATCAGCGCCTCGATGCTGTCCGCGTCGAACACGTCGGTGCGGAACTGGACGCTGCCGCAGATCCCGGCGGGTTGGCCGGTACTGGTGAACTGTTCTTCGAGGTTGAATGTCAGGTCCATGCGGGCAGCCTGGATATCGACTGACATGGGGCTGGCGTCTAAACCGCGCAGGGTCAACTCTGCGGCCGGGTTGTTGTTGTTCTGCCAGGCGAACATCACCTGGATCAGCGGGTGATGCGCCAAAGTCCGGGGCGGATTGAGCCGATCGATGATCACCTCGAACGGCACATCCTGGTGCAGGTAGGCATCCAAGCTGCGTTCACGCACCTGTGCAAGCAACTCGCGCCACGTGGGATCACCGACCACCGTGGTGCGCAGAACCACGGTGTTGACGAAAAAGCCCACCAGATCATCGAGCGCGCTGGCGCTACGACCCGCGATCGGAATCCCCACCACCACCTCGCTGCTCGCAGCCATACGCGACAGCAACACAGCAAGAGCTGTCTGGATCACCATGAAGCCGGTCGCGTTGTTCTCCCGGGCCACCCGGGCCACCCGCTGCTGCAGCCCGGCCGACCAGTTGACCGCCACACTGGCGCCACGATGATCGGCAACCAGCGGATAAGCCCGATCGGTGGGCAGCTCGAGCCGTTCCGGCAACCCGGCCAGGGCCTCCTCCCAAAACCCCAGCTGCGCTGCGATCGCACTGGCAGGATCCTCCAGCTCACCCAGATGCTCACGCTGCCACAACGTGTAATCGACATACTGCACCGGCAACCCCGCCCAGCCCGGGGACTGCCCATCACAGCGGGCGCCATAGGCGGTACTGAGATCACGCAGCAGCGGCGTGAGCGACCACCCATCGGCGGCGATATGGTGCAAGGTGATCACCAGCACATGCTGCTGGTCAGCAACGGTGAAAAGTCGTGCACGGACCGGGATCTCGGCGGCCAGATCAAACGCATACCGTGCCGCCACACCAACAGCATCCTCAAGCTGGGTCGCCGACCATCGGGTCGCATCGGTGACGCCCCAACCAACATCTGCCTCCCCGGCGGGCACGATCACCTGCCGCGCCACCCCATCGGCGGCCGGGAACACCGTGCGCAAACTTTCATGACGGCCCACCACATCGGCCAGCGCCGCACCCAGCGCACCGACATCCAACTCACCACCCAACCGCAACACCAACGGCACGTTGTAAGTCGCCGACGGCCCCTCCAGTTGGCGCAGGAACCACAACCGGCGCTGGGCAAACGACAACGGAACCACACCGGGACGAACAACGGGCACCAACCCCGCACGCCGGCCATCAACCCCACCGACATGCTCCACCAACTGGGCAATCGCCGGTGCATCGAACAAGTGACGCACCGAGATGGACGCATCCACTGATTCCTGCACCGCAGCGACCACCCGCATGGCCAGCAGCGAATTGCCACCCAGATCGAAGAACGACTCATCCACCCCGACCCGCTCCACCCCCAGCACCCGGGCATAAATACCGGCCAGGATCTCCTCAACCACGCTGGCCGGGGCCCGATACCGGCCCGCACCGCTATAGTCCGGCGCCGGCAGGGCCCGGGTGTCGAGCTTGCCGTTGGGTGTCAACGGCAACTCATCGACCACCACCACCGCCGCCGGCACCATATAGACCGGCAGCCGCGCCGCCAGCCCAGCACGCACCCCACCCCCATCCACCCCCACCCCCGGCTGACTGGTGACATAACCGACCAGACGCCTATCACCGGGGCGGTCCTCCCGGCACACCACCACCGCCTGATCCACCCCAGCACACCCAGCCAACACCGCCTGAACTTCACCCAACTCGACGCGGAACCCGCGGATCTTGACCTGCTCATCAGCGCGCCCCACATACTCCAACTGCCCCCCACGGGTCCAGCGCACCAAATCCCCGCTGCGATACATCCGTGTTCCCGGCGCTCCCACGCCGCCGAACGGACACGCCACAAACCGCGACCCGGTCAACCCCGCCCGACCCACATACCCACACCCCACCCCGGCACCGGCCACATACAACTCCCCCACCACCCCCACCGGCACCCGCCGCAACCACCCATCCAGCACAAACAACGCCGCACCCGAGACCGGCGAACCAATCGGCGGCGCCCCCGACCCCGCCACCAACGGCGCGCTCAAGGTCACCCACATCGTCGTCTCGGTCGGGCCGTATTCATTGATGATCACCCGCCCGGGCGCCCACCGATCCACCAGCTCGGCCGGGCAGGCCTCACCGCCCACGAGCAAGGCCACCGACTCCAAACCCTCGGGTGAGAGCACCCCCACCGCAGAAGGGGTTTGGCATAAGACACTGACCTGTTCGGAGATCAGTAATGTGTGGAAGTCTTCCGGTGAGCCCGCCACCGCCTCGGGCACCACCACCAGCCGCCCACCATGCAGAAGGGCACCGAAGATTTCCCAGCCCGAGATGTCGAAGCTATAGGAGTGCCACTGCGACCACACCTGCCCCGGCGCCGCCCAACCCGGATCCAGCGACGCCATGAGTTGGGTGACGTTGTGGTGGGTGATGGCCACCCCCTTAGGGCTGCCGGTGGTGCCCGAGGTGTAGAGGATGTAGGCGATATCCTCGGGGGCCGGCGCCGGCAAACCCGTACCCGGGTAGGTGTCAATGCGGGGGTCGTCGACATCGACGATCACCAGGTCGTGTCCGGTTAACCGGGCCGACAATTCGGCGGTGCTGATCGCGGCTTTCGGCGCGGCATCAGCAACCATGAACCCGATCCGGGCATCGGGATACATCGGATCGATCGGCAGGTAGGCCGCCCCGGTCTTAAGCACCGCCACGATCGCGGTGATGGCCTGCGCCGAGCGCGGCAGCAGCAACCCCACCACATCACCGCCGCCCACCCCCAGCCCGACCAACAGGTGCGCCAACCGGCTGGAGGCCTCATCAAGCTCCCGGTAGGTCAGTAAGTGGCCCTCAAAGGTCAGCGCCACCGCCTCGGGGGTGCGCGCCACCTGCGCGGCCCACACCACCGGAATCGACACCGGCGTGGGTGCGGGCCGGGCCAACACCGCCCGATTACCCCACCCATCCAGGCGGGCATGCTCACCGTCCCCCAGCAGATCCATCGACGAGAGCCGCCGTGTCGGGTCGACGCACATCGCCACCACCACCCGCTCGAACCGCTCGATCAGCGCCTCGATGCTGTCCGCGTCGAACACGTCGGCGGCGAACTCGACCCGAAGGCCCAATTCACGGCCGGGCAGAGCCAGCACAGTCAGCGGGTAGTGGCTGAATTCGCGACCGCTGATATCGGTGATGGTCAGCCCCGGCGCACCCGGCGGCGCGGAGGTATCGCGGGGATAGTTTTCGTACACGAACAAGGTGTCAAACAGCGCGTCATGACCGGTGACCCGGTGAATGTCACTGAGCGCAAGATGCTGATGCTCAAGGGTGTCGGTGTGCGCGGTTTGCAGTTGATCCAGCAGCTGCGCGGTGGTGGTGGTCGCGGTGATGATCGCGCGCACCGGCACCGTGTTGATCAACAGGCCCACCATGGAGTCCACCCCGGCCAGCTCGGCCGGCCGGCCCGAGACCGTGGTCCCGAACGCGACATCGTGTTGGCCGGTCAGCGTGCCCACCAACCGCGCCCAGGCGGCCTGCAGCACGGTGTTGATGGTGGTGTTATGCGAGCGCGCCAGCCGGTTAAGCGCCTCGGTGATATCGGCCGGCACCGCAAACGAGGCCACGCCCCGCTCGGCGCGCCCCACCCGATCCGGCGGCCCGACCAGGGTGGGCGATTCAAAGCCCGCGAACGCGGTGCGCCACGCTGTTTCGGCGGCCGGCACGTCCTGGGCGGCAAGCCAGGCCAAAAAGCCGCGATAGGGGGCCGGGGTGGGCAGCGGCTCCAAGTGATAGCCGGCAACGATCTCGCGCACCAGGATCTGCCCGGACCAGCCGTCGAGCACGATGTGATGGTTGGTCAGCACCAAGCGATACCGCTCGGCCGCGGTGCGGAACAACACCGCCCGCAGCGGTGAGGCATCGGCCAGATCGCTGACCGCGCCACGTTCCTGGGCGCACACCCGCTCGATATCGTCCTCCGGGTTGGCGCCGTCACCGGCAAGGTCGATATACCGCCACGGCAGCACCGGATTCGTCAAAATCACCTGCACCGGTTCATCGAGGCCGTGGTAAACGAACCGGGCCCCCAGGTGGGGATGGCGGGTGATGACCGCCTGGACGGCATCGTGGAGGCGGTGGTGGTCGAGCCGACCGGCCAAGGTGATATCGATCTGCACCGCATACGAATCGGCGCAACCCTGCGCGTAGCTGCTATGAAACAGCAATCCCTGCTGCAGCGGGGTCAACGGCAAAACATCGGCGATCCGGTAGGCGCGCTCGAGGTCCTCGAGCTGCTCCGGGGTAAGGCGGGTCAGCGCGAAATCCGACGGGGTGAACCCGCCCCCACCGTGGCGCACATGGGCGCAGATGCCGGCAAGGGCATCAAACCAGAGCTGGCCGAGCCGGGCCACCCGGGTGGCATCAAATTTGGAGGACGCCCAGCTCCAGGTGGCCTGCAGGTGCGGGCCGGTGTCGGTGTCGAGGGTGACCGCGTTGACCTCCACGGTGTGCATCAGCGGCATCGGCCACCCAGCAGCAGCCGCATCGGTGAACAACCCGCCCGAACTTGAGATCTGCCAGCCATCCCCGGCCACCGAGGAATCCGGCGATCCGCCAACACGGCCCAGATAGTTAAACCCGATCGGCGGGTCGGGGCCATCCAGATCAACCTCGCCGTTGAGGTAGCGCAGCAGCCCGTAGCTGTAGCCGGCCGGAACGGCGCGAAGCTGCTCCTTGGCACCCTTGACCGCCGCCCCCAACGCCGCCTGCCCCGCCACGACCTGCGGCCACGACAGCCGATCCAGCATCAAACACACCGGGTATTTGGTGGTGAACCACCCCACCGTCTGCGACAGGTCAATACCGGGGACCACTTCCTCGTCACGCCCATGGCCCTCGACGTCGATGGTGATCGACCCACCACCACCCAGAAATTCCGCCCACGCCAGCCCGAAGGCAATCAGCAAAATGTCTTGCACCCCGGCATGAAACGCCGCCGGCACCCGACCCAGCAGCAGCCGCGTCGTCTCGGTGTCCAACACCATCGAGGTTTGGCCCGCGGTCACCAACGTATCCACCGCCGGCTCCACCGCCGGCAACACACCCGGGACCGCGACGATCCTGCGCCACGCCGCCAACTGATCGACCACCGCACCCGAGCGCGCCTGCTCGACCAGCACCGACGCCCACCGACGAAACGAGGTCCCCCGCACCGGCAGCGCCACCACCCCGCCGCCACGGTATTGCCCCCAGGCGGCATTGAGATCATCAACCAAAATCCGCCACGACACCGCATCAACGGCCAAATGATGAATCACCAGCACCAGCTCGGCCGTGGAGGTCACCCACAGCGCGCTCAGCATCACCCCGGCCGCCGGATCCAACCGCGACCGCGCCCCCACCAGCGCATCATCGGATAACACCGCCACCGACCACACACACCGGTGCGCATCCACCGAACCCGGCGGCTGCGCAACCAACGACCATCGCCCAGCCGGGCCATCCTCATCCACCCGCAACCGCAACATGGCATGCCGATCCAGCAAACCCTGAACCAACACCACCACATCCGCGTCGCCGACCCCCCCAGGAGCCGACACCCGCACCATCTGACAAAACTGCCCAATCGGGCCATCAACACCGGCCAGCCAGGAAATAATCGGTGTCGACACCACCCGGCCGACACCATCGTCCAACGAATCACCGTCACCGCCGGCAACACGAGCAACACGGGCCACCCCCGCCACCGTCTGCTCCACGAAAATATCCCGCGGCCGACAAATCACCCCAGCCGCCCGCGCCCGCACCACCACCCGTATCGACAAAATGCTGTCCCCACCCAGATCGAAGAACGACTCATCCACCCCGACCCGCTCCACCCCCAGCACCCGGGCATAAATACCGGCCAGGATCTCCTCAACCACGCTGGCCGGGGCCCGATACCGGCCCGCACCGCTATAGTCCGGCGCCGGCAGGGCCCGGGTGTCGAGCTTGCCGTTGGGTGTCAACGGCAACTCATCGACCACCACCACCGCCGCCGGCACCATATAGACCGGCAGCCGCGCCGCCAGCCCAGCACGCACCCCACCCCCATCCACCCCCACCCCCGGCTGACTGGTGACATAACCGACCAGACGCCTATCACCGGGGCGGTCCTCCCGGCACACCACCACCGCCTGATCCACCCCAGCACACCCAGCCAACACCGCCTGAACTTCACCCAACTCGACGCGGAACCCGCGGATCTTGACCTGCTCATCAGCGCGCCCCACATACTCCAACTGCCCCCCACGGGTCCAGCGCACCAAATCCCCGCTGCGATACATCCGTGTTCCCGGCGCTCCCACGCCGCCGAACGGACACGCCACAAACCGCGACCCGGTCAACCCCGCCCGACCCACATACCCACACCCCACCCCGGCACCGGCCACATACAACTCCCCCACCACCCCCACCGGCACCCGCCGCAACCACCCATCCAGCACAAACAACGCCGCACCCGAGACCGGCGAACCAATCGGCGGCGCCCCCGACCCCGCCACCAACGGCGCACTGGTCGACACACACATCGTCGCCTCGGTCGGGCCGTAGGCGTTGATCATCACCCGGCCACCGGCCCACCGATCCACCACCTCGGCCGGGCAGGCCTCACCGGCAACCACCACCGCCACCGACTCCAACCCCTGCGCCGACAACACCGCTACCGCAGAAGGGGTCGACGTGAGCACATCGACCCGTTCGGCCACCAGCAGCGCATGCAGGTCCGGCGCGGAACGCACCACCGCCTCGGGCACCACCACCAGCCGCCCACCAAACAACAACGCTCCCCACATCTCCCCGACCGAGGCGTCGAAGGCATACGAATGGCACTGGCTCCACACCCGCCCCGCCGCCGGCGCCCAACCCGGGCCCAGCGAGTCGAACACCGACCCGAGACGCTGACCGCTGCGCCCCGCCGCCGGCGCCCAACCCGGGCCCAGCGAGTCGAACAATTGGGTGACGTTGTGGTGGGTGATGGCCACCCCCTTAGGGCTGCCGGTGGTGCCCGAGGTGTAGAGGATGTAGGCGATATCCTCGGGGGCCGGCGCCGGCAAACCCGTACCCGGGTAGGTGTCAATGCGGGGGTCGTCGACATCGACGATCACCAGGTCGTGTCCGGTTAACCGGGCCGACAATTCGGCGGTGCTGATCGCGGCTTTCGGCGCGGCATCAGCAACCATGAACCCGATCCGGGCATCGGGATACATCGGATCGATCGGCAGGTAGGCCGCCCCGGTCTTAAGCACCGCCACGATCGCGGTGATGGCCTGCGCCGAGCGCGGCAGCAGCAACCCCACCACATCACCGCCGCCCACCCCCAGCCCGACCAACAGGTGCGCCAACCGGCTGGAGGCCTCATCAAGCTCCCGGTAGGTCAGTAAGTGGCCCTCAAAGGTCAGCGCCACCGCCTCGGGGGTGCGCGCCACCTGCGCGGCCCACACCACCGGAATCGACACCGGCGTGGGTGCGGGCCGGGCCAACACCGCCCGATTACCCCACCCATCCAGGCGGGCATGCTCACCGTCCCCCAGCAGATCCATCGACGAGAGCCGCCGTGTCGGGTCGACGCACATCGCCACCACCACCCGCTCGAACCGCTCGATCAGCGCCTCGATGCTGTCCGCGTCGAACACGTCGGTGCGGAACTGGACGCTGCCGCAGATCCCGGCGGGTTGGCCGGTACTGGTGAACTGTTCTTCGAGGTTGAATGTCAGGTCCATGCGGGCAGCCTGGATATCGACTGACATGGGGCTGGCGTCTAAACCGCGCAGGGTCAACTCTGCGGCCGGGTTGTTGTTGTTCTGCCAGGCGAACATCACCTGGATCAGCGGGTGATGCGCCAAAGTCCGGGGCGGATTGAGCCGATCGATGATCACCTCGAACGGCACATCCTGGTGCAGGTAGGCATCCAAGCTGCGTTCACGCACCTGTGCAAGCAACTCGCGCCACGTGGGATCACCGACCACCGTGGTGCGCAGAACCACGGTGTTGACGAAAAAGCCCACCAGATCATCGAGCGCGCTGGCGCTACGACCCGCGATCGGAATCCCCACCACCACCTCGCTGCTCGCAGCCATACGCGACAGCAACACAGCAAGAGCTGTCTGGATCACCATGAAGCCGGTCGCGTTGTTCTCCCGGGCCACCCGGGCCACCCGCTGCTGCAGCCCGGCCGACCAGTTGACCGCCACACTGGCGCCACGATGATCGGCAACCAGCGGATAAGCCCGATCGGTGGGCAGCTCGAGCCGTTCCGGCAACCCGGCCAGGGCCTCCTCCCAAAACCCCAGCTGCGCTGCGATCGCACTGGCAGGATCCTCCAGCTCACCCAGATGCTCACGCTGCCACAACGTGTAATCGACATACTGCACCGGCAACCCCGCCCAGCCCGGGGACTGCCCATCACAGCGGGCGCCATAGGCGGTACTGAGATCACGCAGCAGCGGCGTGAGCGACCACCCATCGGCGGCGATATGGTGCAAGGTGATCACCAGCACATGCTGCTGGTCAGCAACGGTGAAAAGTCGTGCACGGACCGGGATCTCGGCGGCCAGATCAAACGCATACCGTGCCGCCACACCAACAGCATCCTCAAGCTGGGTCGCCGACCATCGGGTCGCATCGGTGACGCCCCAACCAACATCTGCCTCCCCGGCGGGCACGATCACCTGCCGCGCCACCCCATCGGCGGCCGGGAACACCGTGCGCAAACTTTCATGACGGCCCACCACATCGGCCAGCGCCGCACCCAGCGCACCGACATCCAACTCACCACCCAACCGCAACACCAACGGCACGTTGTAAGTCGCCGACGGCCCCTCCAGTTGGCGCAGGAACCACAACCGGCGCTGGGCAAACGACAACGGAACCACACCGGGACGAACAACGGGCACCAACCCCGCACGCCGGCCATCAACCCCACCGACATGCTCCACCAACTGGGCAATCGCCGGTGCATCGAACAAGTGACGCACCGAGATGGACGCATCCACTGATTCCTGCACCGCAGCGACCACCCGCATGGCCAGCAGCGAATTGCCACCCAGATCGAAGAACGACTCATCCACCCCGACCCGCTCCACCCCCAGCACCCGGGCATAAATACCGGCCAGGATCTCCTCAACCACGCTGGCCGGGGCCCGATACCGGCCCGCACCGCTATAGTCCGGCGCCGGCAGGGCCCGGGTGTCGAGCTTGCCGTTGGGTGTCAACGGCAACTCATCGACCACCACCACCGCCGCCGGCACCATATAGACCGGCAGCCGCGCCGCCAGCCCAGCACGCACCCCACCCCCATCCACCCCCACCCCCGGCTGACTGGTGACATAACCGACCAGACGCCTATCACCGGGGCGGTCCTCCCGGCACACCACCACCGCCTGATCCACCCCAGCACACCCAGCCAACACCGCCTGAACTTCACCCAACTCGACGCGGAACCCGCGGATCTTGACCTGCTCATCAGCGCGCCCCACATACTCCAACTGCCCCCCACGGGTCCAGCGCACCAAATCCCCGCTGCGATACATCCGTGTTCCCGGCGCTCCCACGCCGCCGAACGGACACGCCACAAACCGCGACCCGGTCAACCCCGCCCGACCCACATACCCACACCCCACCCCGGCACCGGCCACATACAACTCCCCCACCACCCCCACCGGCACCCGCCGCAACCACCCATCCAGCACAAAAAAGCCCAGATGCGCCAACGGCACCCCGATCGGGCTGGTCGTACTGTGGGTGTCTGAAGTGACGATCTCCCGAAACGAGGCATGCACGCATGTCTCGGTAATGCCATACATGTTGATCAGACGTGGGGATCCCGGATGGTTGTCCAACCACGTCTCAAGACGCTGGGGTTCCAGCGCTTCACCGCCAAACACCACCGTCTGCAGCTGCAGCTGCTGCCCCAGCTCGGGTTGCATCGCATCGGCAGTTTGCAGCGCATAAAACGCCGAGGGTGTTTGACTTAAGACGTTGACCCGTTCGGCCACCAGCAGCGCATGCAGGTCCGGCGCGGAACGCACCACCGCCTCGGGCACCACCACCAGCCGCCCACCACTGAGCAGCGCACCGAAGATCTCCCACACCGAGAAGTCGAACGCCAAGGAATGACACTGCGACCACACACCCACGCGCGGCAGGTCGGCATCCAGTGCCTCCAGCAGCGGGGTGACGTTGTGGTGGGTGATGGCCACCCCCTTAGGGCTGCCGGTGGTGCCCGAGGTGTAGAGGATGTAGGCGATATCCTCGGGGGCCGGCGCCGGCAAACCCGTACCCGGGTAGGTGTCAATGCGGGGGTCGTCGACATCGACGATCACCAGGTCGTGTCCGGTTAACCGGGCCGACAATTCGGCGGTGCTGATCGCGGCTTTCGGCGCGGCATCAGCAACCATGAACCCGATCCGGGCATCGGGATACATCGGATCGATCGGCAGGTAGGCCGCCCCGGTCTTAAGCACCGCCACGATCGCGGTGATGGCCTGCGCCGAGCGCGGCAGCAGCAACCCCACCACATCACCGCCGCCCACCCCCAGCCCGACCAACAGGTGCGCCAACCGGCTGGAGGCCTCATCAAGCTCCCGGTAGGTCAGTAAGTGGCCCTCAAAGGTCAGCGCCACCGCCTCGGGGGTGCGCGCCACCTGCGCGGCCCACACCACCGGAATCGACACCGGCGTGGGTGCGGGCCGGGCCAACACCGCCCGATTACCCCACCCATCCAGGCGGGCATGCTCACCGTCCCCCAGCAGATCCATCGACGAGAGCCGCCGTGTCGGGTCGACGCACATCGCCACCACCACCCGCTCGAACCGCCCCACCAAATCCGAGACGTCGAAAATCCAAAATGGCTGTCTGACACCCGAAGTGCTGAGAAACATCTGTTCGTCGGCGGTCAGGAAAAACAGGCCGACGTGGCCCACATGGCCAAACGTAACGTGTTCTATCGATGCCTCTGCATCCCCAAAGTTTCCAATTGTTGAAGGTGGGAGAAAGTCAATAACAATCTTGTTTGCAATCGGCCTTGAACTGCGGAGGTGACCTTCGTGCTCAAGGACTTGTACGGGAAATCTCTGATGCCGGAGCGTTTCCTTTATGCGCATGTCAACATATCTGCAGAAGCTGGCAACTGCCCAACCCGGAGACGTCCTTAAGGCGAGTGGCACAACTCCTGCATACATTCCAGGGAACATTTTTGACTCCGGACGCATCCTTCTACTGACCGCGCGATCGAGCACCACCTCTGAGGCATTCGTGCATCCGGACACGAGAAGTGCACAAGCCGCCGTAATGACCGATGATTGATCGACGTTCAAGCCTTGCGATAACTCTTTGACTTGATCCAACACGAAACCGCTCAATTGAATCGGCGAAGAAACCAGCCGCCGAGAATCTCCGATGGTACCTTGCGGTGGCGGATAGTACGACGTCCTCTCCGGCGGAAGATTCCTTGACCAGTAGTCCCTGTCTTCGATATAGTCGGCTGACGCTTGGTATTCTAATTCGCACTCAATAAGGTCGCGTAGCGAGCCAAAGCAGTGGGGGGCGAGGGGTTCGCCAGAAACTATTGAAGAGTAGATGGCCGCAATCCGATTGACAATAACAACAAGGCCGACTTGGTCTATGACGATGTGGTGGTAGCGCATGAATAAATAGAATTCATCGAAATCCGTCTGCAACAATTTAAATTGAAACAGTGGACCGGTAAATGACATCGGCTCGAGTAGCATCGCCGATGCTAGTTCATACGCTGTTTGTACGGGATCCTGGGAGTCTCTGAGGTGATAGAAGGGCAGTTCCACATTCGCGTACTCAGTTGCCCGCTGAAATACCCGACCATCCGCCTCAAAGAAGGTAGCCCGAGTTGGTTCTGCCTCTTGGACCATTTGGCGGATCGCGTACTCGAGCAAGTCACGTTCCACCGCACCCTTTATTTTGACGAATTGGCTGAGTTGATATGCCGTCTCGAAGCCAGCGATCCCGTGCGCAAGCCACAAGTCCAGCTGTCCCGGGGTCAGAGGAAGCGCTCGTTCATTCAGTTCCACGCCCACGCCTCTCCCATTTGATGCGGCCCAGGTAGGCGAACCGTACCGCTTCTTCATAGACGGTGGAACCTGTTGCCTCGAATCGAGCAGACGCCGCAGTTGATGCGCCGCACTCGGCTACGCGGTGTGCAGTGCGACGAACTGGTGTAGACGCCGCCTGGCAAGCTATTGCGTACCGACAAGGTCCGTGCGGACACCACGGCGGTAGAGGCCGATGTGGGCTATCCGACCGATTCGGGTCTGCTGGCCCAGGCCGTTGGCACCATCTGTCGCACGGTGTTGCGGATCAAAGCCGTTGGGGGCGCGACGCGTACCTGCGCCCGCGATCGACGCCGCTCGGCGGGTCGGCGTGCTCGCGCGATCGTCTTCAAGCTGCGGCTGCGCGGTCAGCAGCAACGCGACGAGGCCCAGGCCGTGGTGCGGCGGATCACCGGCGAGTTGGCCGGATCGCCGAGAACAGGTAATGCGCAAGGCCGGGGCCACGATCCGCAACGCCAAACGCGCACTTCTGGCGCGAGCGGGCGGCACAAAGCCTGGTTGCATCAGGCAATCAACCACTTGTACACAGTCATGGCGCATGGTGGCGCAGGCCCGAAGCCGGCTGGCCGGGGTGATGCCCGAGTCGGCCAGCCAGCTGGTCAGCTTGGATGATGCTGGTGCAAGCCCGATCCGCAAAGGACGACTGGGCAAGCCGGTCGAATTCGGCTACAAAGCCCAGATCGTCGACAACACCGACTACAGCGTCGAGATCGGAAACCCACCCGACACGGCACAATTGGTCCCCGCGATCGAACGGATCACCCGCCGCACCGGACGCCCACCACGGGCAGTGACCGCCGATCGCGGCTACGAAGACGCATCGGTCGAAGATGATCTACACCAGCTCGGGGTGCGGAACGTGGCCATCCCACGCAGGAGCAAACCCAGCGCTGCCCGCCGCGAGTTCGAACATCGACGGGCCTTCCGCGACAAGATCGGCGGGAACCGCAGCGAACTGACCGGCATCGACGGCGCCCGAATCTGGTGCGGACACGGCGTCTTCGCCCACAACCTCGTCAAGATCAGCGCACTCGCGGCTTAGGAGCCAGCGCTTAGCCAAGATCGACCCCCTAAAACCAGCCGCCATGACCAGCCCGCCCCACCAAACCGTTTTTCAGGCCTTAGTAACTACGTTCCTCGCCGGCTCTTTTCATAAACAGCCAACCGCATAAACCTTACGCCTTGATAACGTCGCCAAATTCCGAATCCAACTGACCTACGAGCGCCCTGATCGCGCGTGCACGTTCTACTGGGTAGCGTCTTGGCGCGTCTTGGACGACGGTCTCCTCGCCAAGGGCAACGCACCTCCGAAGCAAGTTATTTTGCGAGCTGGTGATAAGACGAGACCTCGTCAATCCGTGAAGTATTATTCTCGCTGCTTCGGCTGGATTCTCATCGTTTGACAAATCAGCCTTATCTTGATCAGCCGCAACGAGCTTGCCTAACCCCAAGCAGTACTTTGTAACGAGCGCACCGGCTAAGGCGCCGGCTGCGAATTCATATCCAAGATCGGCAAGGAGCCGGCACACTGCAATATTTACCTCGCCTCGATTCAGTTCAACTGTTTTCGCAATCACAGAAGGATCGTCGAACACACGACGACAAGAGAGCATCCGAAAAAATGCCGGATATAGGCAGGACATCAACGGTGCACGCCACCAGTAGTTAACTGAGATCGCAACCCCAACCGCCTCAACACGATGCCACCAGAACACCGGAATAAAGAGTACATCTCCAGCTTCAATAACCGCTCTCAAATACGGCAGCGCATCTCGGGAGGAATCTGATTGCTCCTCTGAGGACGGTAAGTCGATCGAGCTCATATGCCCATCTGGCGCATCCTTGGCACCAGGGCGGAGAGACTCAAAGTGGACGGGAGAGACTAAAATTACGTGTTTACTCCCATAGTGCTGATGCAAGAAATTATGGGCTCCGTCAAAGTGCATCGGCGCGATGGTGCCAGACGGCCCAAACCACAACATACTAGCCTCAATTACGGCAGGATCAGGCAGGATCGGCGTCACCATGCTGGTATCAACACCCTCAGAAGCGGGATCGAAAGGACAACTACCGTACCGCAAATCCTGACCATCGGGCGTGCGCTCGACGTACGCGGCGTAGTCATTGAAAGGAATCTCTCGTGTCTCGAGGTTTGGCCGAAACTTACGATCCTGGGCGACGCCCACGCTAATCAGCTTGTCTTCGAACCTTCGCCTAAGACCTTCGGGAGTTAGCAGGCCACCCTTTTCGTGCTGGGCAATGTCGGGTGCAATGACCACGGGAATCGCTGGATCGATATAATTCTCGTACAGCGCCTCGCGCGAAGGCCGTACGACCCGGCTCACGTCAGCTACAAATGAACCGGATGTAGTCATCGGCTTACGATACCCCCCTTGGGAGTGTCAAGGGCCATTGGGAATTGCCCTGTAATGGTCGTGAAGACTGCGCTGTGGTGGCCGCGAGATCTGCCCGGTGGTGGCCACCGGTGCGGCCCGCTTCTGTTCCAGGTCATGCTTGCACCCCCTTGCCGCGCATGGCTTGGGAGAGGCGCTGCCGTACTTCAGAACCTCCGGGTCCACACGCTTGGCGAAGCTGAAGATCCGGTGATCGACCAGCGTGCGATTGACGTCGTCGAACCGGCTCAGTGGATAGAAGTCGTGTGCCTCGTTGTCGTGCATCGGTGCGTCCCGCAACCTTTGAACATCGGATATGGGTGAGCGTTGAGCTCGATGTCACACTGGTCGTACTAGACGTCGTTGGTTTGCGTCAACGGTCATGTTGATCCTCTCAAAGCCCGACAGAGGCCGATCGGACGGGTTGAGCGTTCACTCGTTCAGTTCGGCGAGCGCATGAAGCTGCTCAAGGTAATGAGCCAGCGAGTGATGGATGCACCGGGCAGACAGAATCGCGGGCCGCGTGAGGCCATGGCCTGCAGGATTCCCCTTGTCGAGCGGCTTGCCGGCGGGCATGCCCACCTCGAAACCGGCCACAGGGATCCACGGTCAGGCCGCCAAACGGGTAGAACTCAATGTCAGGGGCCGGCTCATTACTCGGCAGCGCCGTCCGCAGCGCTCGGAGAGCGTCATCGCCGCGGGCGCCGCGGCCGTAGAACGGAGCGCCGAGAAGGTCGAACTGCTCGACGCCGACGCCGAGGATCACCCACCCACCGGTGACATGATCCGGTGTGCCGTTTTGTGCGGACCGACGCATAACCGAACGTGGCAAGCGGATCCCAGGACCCGGCATCGCGCCACGCGGTTTCGGTCGAGGGTAGGCCGATGTGCTCGCTGCACGTCATATGGTGGTAGCCAAGCCGATCCGCGGTCTCGGCGACGCGGCCGATGTCCTCGACTGTGACGTCCTTTTCCCACTCGAACGCACCCCCGTCGACGTTGGTGACGACGGGTCCAGCGATGCCGAGTTTCACTGCAAGGGCTCTTCTCCCGCGAGGATCGTGCAGTGCATGAGTCGGCCGCTGTCGGCGGGGTACGGCACCGCTCGGTGCATGGTGCCGGTGTTGTTCCAAATCAGTAGATCGCCCACCTGCCAGTCGTGCCGGTAGACATACTGGGGCTGGGTGGCCCAATCGCGAAGGCGTGCGAGCAGCGCGCGACTCTCCTCCACGGGCATCCCGACCACGTAATCCGCTGTCGCGCCGAGAAGTAGGGACTTGCGGCCCGATTGGTGCGTCCACACCAACGGGCATTTGTTGGTGGGCGACTTCTGCAAGAACACGACCTCCTCGTAGCTCATCTCCGGTCTCACGTAGTACTGTGACCGCTCCGCACTGTGGACCACCCGAAGTTCGGAGATGGCCTCCTTGTCGGCCTGCGGCAAATCGTCGTATGCCGCATAGGTATTGCAGAACTCGGTCTGCCCACCGGTTTCCGATACTTTGACGGCCCGCAGAACGGCCGCAAGATTGGGACAGGGCTCCAGCGAGGCGTCGAAATGCCAGAACATCGTGCCCGTCAGATACTGAGCGCGCTCGTTCACATCCTTGTCGAGCGAGATCTTGTAGATGCCGTCCTCACAGCCGCTTTGCACGATGTTGCCGAGGGTTTTGGCGATGGTCACCTGCTGCTCATCGGTGATCGTCATGCCGCGGAAAAAAATCACTAGCCGGCTCTCCAACATGGTGCGAATGTGCTCGGCTTCCCGGCCGCTGAGCAGAGTGTCGAGGTCGGTCCTGAGCTCGCTGCCGATCCTCGGGGTGAGGTCGATGACGTCGAAATGTGCAGAGGTAAGTTTCATGGTGATCAACTCACTCCCGTGAGAATGGTGTTGGCTGAATGCTTTACGCGCGGTTGCTTGCACACCTCGACCACCAGTGAGACGGTGATCAGCGAGTAGGGCACGTTGCGTAAATTCGCGACGTCCTCGTGCAGCGGTTCGGCGTAGTCGAACTTGTCGATCATGCACGCGACCGCTTCCTCGGACTGGGGAAAGACCTCGTCGTAGAGCGCCTGGATCTCGTCCACAGTACTGTTCACGCGCTTTTCATAACACTTGTGCCCGTCCTCGATAGCCCATTCGGAGACCACGTGTTCGAGCTGCGAAAATTCAGGTGGCAGAGAAGCGTTCATCGTTCGGCCTTCGCCCCGATCCCGGTCAGTCTGCAAATGCTACACGCTCGCGTGCAAAGCAGACGAGGGGTCGCGACCAGCTGGCCGTCGTCGTCGCTGGCTATACCGCGCCGACGCGGACTTTCATCGACACCGATCCGGCCTGCAGTCGCGCTCCACACGCTAGATCGATTTTCGCGACTACAACGGAGTGAATTGGGGGGAGATCCTGCCGGCGCTGTTGGTGACGCACGACCCGAGGACGCCCGAAGCTGACGTGAAACTCGCCGCGTCGATTGCCGAGCTGCACCCCAGTCGAGGTAAGCAGTTCGGGAACGCGCGGCCGTGCGTCAGCTCTTCGAGAAGCTTGTCGAGCAACGGGCACGACGGCAGCGTCTAAACGGATCTCAAGGTGGTTTCGGGAGATGCCCGGGTCGCGGATCACCAGTCGGCGCTGTTCGCTGATCCCCGCGCACTCGATACCAGTAAAGAAATTCCTCACTGCCCTTCCGTCGCCCACCCTTGAGAGCGAGGTCATCGAAGAGGGCGGTTGCGCAGACAGGCTGAGGTCGCGGTGATTCTCCTGACGGAAAACGAAGTGCACTCCGCACGATTTCGATGAGGGGCGTTGATTTTCTGCCGGTAGACGCGCTCCGCGTCGATGAGACCGAGGCACGGCACGAGCGGTAACACAAGAAAGGTTTCTGGGTTCTGCTGCTTTAACTTGTTCCCCGCGTTCACAATTCGAGCCCGCATCCCCGGCCGCGGCTGCGGCTCCGCTGGCGCTGAGTAGCCTGCTGGCGGGTGACGGTGAAGCGCTGGTAGGCGGCTTCGCGTGCGCGGTTTTCCGCGTTGTGCTGCAACCACGCGTGCGCGCGGTCGGCGCGGCGTTGGTCGTTGCGGTCTAGTAGTCCCGCGACGATCGTGGGCAACAGTTCGCGGTCGGTGCGTGCGGCGACGGTGTGCATGGTGCGAGCCCGGTCGTCGTTGGCCAGGATCATCCGGAAGTAATGAGCGGCGGCGTTTTTGCTGCCGCGGCGCATTTGGTGGATACCGGTGTCATCGCCGTGGTGGTGTTGGTCGGCTTCGTTGGTGACCGCCGGGTAGATGGCCAGGTGGTTTTCGTCGCGGCCGCGGGTCATGCCGACATAGGCCATCGCACGACTAGCGCGATCGCTAAGGATGGTCCAGCAGACTCCTGGGGTGGTGGAGTTGCCGATGGTCATGCCTTGGGCGGACGCCACGGTACCGGCATAGCCCAGGGTGAGGTGCTCGCGCAGGTAGTCACCTTCAAAGAGGACGCGGGCGGAGTCGGTGAGCCGCTCGGCGGCGATGCGGCCCCGCTCGGCATCGACGGCGACCACGCGCCAGCGGTTGCCGTTGCGGACCTGGTCGATCCGCTCACCCCGACGGTGCGGTATGCCCGGTTCGACGGTCAGGGTGGCATCGTTGTGGCGGCTCAGGATCAGATCCCCGACGCGAACCTGCTGATCGCGGGCCACCCGCACACTCGCCGCATCGCGGGCGGTGAAGTGGTCGTGCAGGCGCTGGTTGATGGCGTCGACGACATCCCATCTGTCACAGATGATCGCGACGTCTTTACCGTCGGCGTGGGCTTTGATGTACGCGTGCGTGGCGTCGGCGGCCATCGCGATCGGATCCCCGGTGTGCAGCCGGTCGTGGGCGCGGTACCAGCCGACGGCTTTGCGCAGCCGGTTGCCGCGCGCGCAGCGCACCGCTAGCGAGGCGTCGCGTTCGCCCCCGTCGCGCAGCCGCCACACCTCGGAAAGGCGCTGCGACCACGGCAGGTCATCACAGAGATGCTCGAACATGCCGCCGCGGGCTTTGACCGGGGCCAGCTGGTAGCCGTCGCCGACCAGGACCATCTTGGCGTGCGCAGCCGTGCTGGCCTCAAGGAGGCGTCGCAGCTCGGGGGTGGCGACCATGGAGGCTTCGTCGACAACGAGCACGGTGCGCCGGTCCAGGCTGAGCTGGTTGTCCTCGATCAGGTGGAGCGCTTTGGCCACGGTTAATCCTCGGTCGCCGGCCCCACCGCGCATCGCCTCATCGACGGCCTTGCCGGTGGGCGCGAGCACCAGCACCTCCTTGGCGGCGCGGTGCGCGCCAGCGCGCAGCGCCTGCAGCGAGTGCGTCTTGCCCGCGCCGGCCGGCGCGGCCAGCGGCTGCACCAGATACGGCGAAGCCGCGATGTTGACGATGGCGCGCGCCTGGTCCGCGGACAAGCCCGCGAGGTCGGCGGCGCGCACATCCAGCCGCGCGCGGTTGTCGACCGCGTCGACCATGTCGAAGATGCGCTGCTCCTCGGCGATCACCGCGTCCACCGTGAACAACTCATGTCCCTCGCGGTGATACGCGGCGCGCGGCGCGCTAACCCGCAGGCCGACCGCGTCGACGATCTTCTCGATGAGCGCGCGCGGGTGCTCGGGTGCGTCCACCGGCAGCAGCGCGCCCACCAGCTCGACGAGGTCCGCGCGGGTGAACGCGGCCTTGTCGATGTGGGCGACCAGGCGCGCCAACCGCGCGCGGTCGAGCAGGATGCGCGGCGCGGCGCGGCGCGCGCGCCGCGCGTCGAGGTGCGCGGCGCGGTCGAGCTCCAGACCGCGCGCATCAGCGCGCCACTCGGCTTTCAGTTCGGCCCACGACTGGGATTCCGGTTTGGCCGGGCGAGTGGCCTTCTGCGCGGCGGCCAGCTGTTGCGCGCTCGGCGCGCCGTCGACGACGATCAGGTTGTTGTGCGCCCATTCCCGCAGCCGCGTCGAGCGCCGCGACCACGCCCTGATGCACTTGGTGGTGATCCCGGCGATCTCGGCCATCCCGGAGCGCTCGCCGACCGCCACCCATTCCACCCCTCGCTCGACGTGCAACTCGTGGCGCAGCACCGCTTGATAGATGACCCCGGCGGCCTTGGCTTCGTGGTGCAGCGACTTGGAGTCGATCGACACCAGCGCGCCGTCGGCGCGCGCCTGCCGATTGGGCACGATGACGTGGGTGTGCAGGTGCGGATCCCCGCAGCGTGACGTCTCGTGCTGGTAGGCGATCGCCACCAGCCCCGGCAACCGCTCGAGATCTTTTTTGCCGGTCGCCGGGTTGTGCACCCGGCTGTAGCCGCCGTGCTGATGCAGGTAGTCCATCGCGGCGCCGACGGCCCGAATGTGGGCTTCGGCGATGGCTTTTTCGTTGACGCCGGTGGTGAGGGCCCGCAGCAGCGAGACGCTTTTGGGGGCGGCGAAGGTGAGGTCGAAGCCGTGCACCGATCCCTTGCTGAATGCCCGCCCGCTGGCCCCGATGGGGGCGATGCCGTCGTCGAGCCATGCGGTGACCGCATCCCCCTCGGCAAATCCGCCGGCAACCGCGGCATCGCTCAGTCCGGTCAACTCGGCCACCCGCGCGGCGTCGCCGGCCACGATCCATGCCGGTGCGCGGGTGTCGTCTTCGGAGTAGTACTCGCCCAGCCCGCCGCCGGCGGCTTGGCGGTCCATCGCGGCTTGCTTGGCCTCGTTGGCGGTCTTCTCGTAGTAGGCGATGCTCCACCGCGATAGCCGCGAGATCGTCAACACCAGCGACCACCTCACGAACTTAGGGAGCGAAACTAGCTGTAGGGGATGAGATTTGGTGGGCGCGGAGCGCGTTCCAAATCAGTATTGCACTCCTTGTGCCAATGTGCCAGAAGAATTTAGGGGCGGCGCTGTTGTAATCGTATGTGGTGGAGTCTATTTGGGAACGGTTGGGAAAGGTTGGGAAGCGCTGGGCGGTTCGTGGGTGGTGTTGGGATGGTTTGGGAAATGTTGAGAAGTGTTGGAGAACAGAGTGTTCAGCGGAATAGCGTTGGACGGCTGGGATGGGTTCGACCAACTGGAAGACAGGACAACATCCATGCAATTCGCGAAGGGCCGGCGAGGCGACCGCGCTTCCACGCTGCGGCCTCCCGCGCCGGAAAGCCTCCACTTTCGCCCCATGCAAAGAACCTGGCGCGGCCACTCCACCACCCAAGAAATAGCGACATGCATGTAACTCTTACGGGTTTACAGTGGTCCTAGCCTAGATTTTGCGCGAAAATTCAGTGTGACACGGGCCTTGAATTGGCGAAAGTGCCTGTCCTGCAAGGAAGAATGAGACTTCTCTACGGTCCACGATTCCGAGCGGGAAGGCACTTTCCAGGTGAAGAGTAGCGCAGCACGATCCAGGTTGGCTATCAGCGCGGACGGGCGTGGTGTGGTGTCGCACGCCGCGGTTGGCATGTTGCGGGAACTCGCCGATCTGACTGGGCTGTCGTCGCAGGTCACCAGGGCGTTGGCAGATACCTACCGCGGGCCGTGGGCCCATGCGCCCGGGGAGGTGTTCGCCGATCTTGCGGCGGCGGTGGCCGACGGCGCGGATTGCGTCGACGGGGTCGGAAAGCTGTTGGGTGACCGGTCCCACGTGTTCGGGCAGGTCGCGTCGGGAACCACGTTGTGGCGGCTGCTCGACGAGCGGATCGACGCGACGCATTTGCCGCGGATCCGCGGGGCGCGAGCGTATGCCCGCGAACAGGCCTGGGCCGCGGGAGCGGCTCCCGATCATGACGGCTGGCTGCATCTGGATGTCGACGCCACCATCACCATCGATCACTCCGACAACAAGGAGAACGCCGCCGCAACCTGGAAGCACACGTTCGGCTTCCACCCGCTGCTGGTGTTTCTGGACCGGCGAGACATCGCCGCCGGGGAAGCTCTGGCCGGGCTGCTGCGTCGCGGGAATGCGGGCAGCAACACCGCCGCCGATCACATTACCGTCCTCGGCTGGGCGCTGGAGTCGTTGCCGCCGCTGTACCGCCCGGGCCCCGAAAACCCGGATGCACCAAAGATTCTGATCCGCTCCGACTCTGCCGGCGCCACCCACGCCTTCGCCGCTGCCTGCCGCGAATCCGGTGTCGGGTTCTCCTTCGGCACCGCGATCGACGCCCGGATCCGCGACGCCGTGGAGGTGCTCAACACCGGTGCGGCGTGGTATCCGGCGATCGACGCCGACGACAGGATCCGCGACGGCGCGTGGGTCGCCGAAGTCACTGATCTGGTGGACCTGTCGGCATGGCCGGAAGGGACCCGGCTGATCCTGCGCAAGGAACGCCCCCATCCGGGTGCGCAGCTGCGGTTCACCGACTCCGACGGGCACCGGGTCACCGGGTTCATCACCGACACCCCCGACGGAGTCGTGCCCGGCAAACTCGCCGGCCTGGAACTGCGCCACCGCCAACATGCCCGCGTCGAGGACCGGATCCGTGAGGCCAAAGCCACCGGCCTGCGTAACTTGCCATTCAACGCTTTTGACGCCAACGCGGCCTGGCTCGAAATCGTCATGGCCGCAATCGATCTGATTGCCTGGACGAAACTCATCGGCTTCGCCGAGGCCCCCGAGCTGGCCCGCTGCGAAATCGACACCTTCCGCTACCGCGTCCTGCACGTCGCCGCCCGCATCACCCGCAGCGCACGACAAACCCGGCTCGCGATCGACGCCACCTGGCGCTGGGCACAGGCAATCGCCACCGCCTGGCGCCGTATCCGCACCGCATTCACCTAACCGCAAACCCCCTGACCCGACGAGACGAAAGACCCTACCGGCCCTGGAAAGCCCGCACCCCCGACGCGACATCGGGCGCCTTGTCATGCCCGCCTGCAAATAATCAACGGCGCAAGCCCACCGGAACCGGTGAATCACTCCCGGACGTCGCCGCATGCAAAATCGAGGCTAGCTGGACCATAGCAAGCGGCAGTGTGATCGCCATGGGAGCTGACTGGCATGGAATTCGGCGCTGGGCGGGAGATTCGGCGACTCAACCGCCCGCGGAGTGGTGGAGGTACTCATGGTCACAGACGAAGGCGAACTCATCACGGTACAGGCTGCGGCCAGCCGACTCGCCGTGAGCCGGTGGATAATATACCGGTTGATCTGGGACCAGAAGGTCAAGTCAGTTCAGATCGGGCGATGCCGGCGGATCATCCGTAAGTCATTCGATGACTACGTCGCCGGCCTCATAGATGGCGCTGCGTGATGACACCCCGAAAGCAGACGAAGAAAAACGCAAATGGGGAAGGCGGTATCTACCGCCGCCCCGACGGCCGCTGGGAAACAAAGTTCTTCGTCGACACGCCGGACGGCCGGCGCAAGCGGATCAGCGTTTACGTGACCAGCGAGCGGGACGCGCTTAACGAGCTGAACAAGCTGCGTGACCAGCAACGCCGCGGGATCCCCATAGCCACAACGACATTGACTGTGGCCGATTATATGGCGTATTGGCTAGAACACATCGCCGAACCCGGCATCCGGCGGACGACGTACGCCACTTACGAGGGGGACGTGCGCCTGCACATCATCCCGGGTATCGGCAAGCGCAAGCTGAAAACCCTACAGGCCTACGAGATTCGGCTTTGGCTGAACCAACTGCGGACACGGTGCCAGTGTTGCGCTCAGAGCAAAGACACGAAACGAAAACCGCCGCGGTGCTGCGCGAAGGAGGAGCCGCAGTGTTGCCAGGACGTGCTGTCGTCGAGCTCGATCCGCCACGTCCTCAGAGTCTTGCGTGCTGCGCTGCAGGACGCCGTCGACGAGGAACTTCTTAGCCGCAACGTCGCCCGGCTGGTTCAGCTACGGGTCACCGATGACCGAAAGGTCCGCAGCTTCACCCGGGCCGAGGCGCTGCGCTTTCTCAAAGCCGCCGAACAGCACAGGCTGTACGCGCTCTGGGCGGTGGCCCTGGCGATGGGACTGCGTCGTGGCGAAGCGCTGGGTCTTGCCTGGTCCGACGTCGACCTCGAGAACGGCCGACTAACGATCCGCCAGGCGCTGCACCGGGTCGACGGCGAGCTTCGACTGGAGCAGGTCAAAACGGAGGCGTCGGTGGCCGTGTTGCCCATCCCGGCTCCGCTGGTGAGCATTCTGCGCGGGCAACCGCACTAGACAGCTTGAAGAGCGCTTCACGGCTGGCGCCCAGTGGCGGGACACCGGACTCGTCTTCACCACGGCAAGTGGCGGCTTCCTCGAACCACGCAACATCAACCGCACGTTCCACAACCTGTGCGCCCGGGCAGAGGTTCCGCAGCTGCGCGTGCATGACCTTCGCCACTCGTGCGCCACCCTGTTGTTCACGATGGGTGTACCGCCCGCGACCGTGCAGCGGATTTTGCGACACAGTTCGATCACGGTGACTACGGGAACCTACGTCGAAGTGATCGAGGCGGTACAGCGCGATGCCTTGGACTCGATGGGCGCCCTGTTCGAACACGTTGACGACGAATCGTCGGGCCGGTTGTCGTCAAAGAAGTCACCGTTGTCGTCACGGTTGTCGTCAAAAGCTCGAAAATTAGGGCCGTAGAACCGCATTTTCGCTGGTGGAGCTAAGGGGACTCGAACCCCTGACCCCCACACTGCCAGTGTGGTGCGCTACCAGCTGCGCCATAGCCCCAAGAAGTTGTGCCCATCGAAGCTACACCACTGTCTGGTGGCGTTCAAAGCCGCAGGTGACGAGCGCACTGCTAGCGCATACGATAGCGCATCCGGAGACCGCCTACGGTCCCGCCGCAGGGACCGGTGTGGCTGGTGTGACTCACGAACGCCTACCCGATGACCTGATTCACCACTTCCCGTGCGGCCTTTTGCACCTCGGCCAGATGCTCGGGTCCTTTGAAGGACTCCGCGTAGATCTTGTAGACGTCCTCGGTGCCCGACGGCCGCGCGGCGAACCACGCGTCGGCGGTCGTCACCTTCAGCCCGCCCAGCGCGGCGCCGTTGCCCGGGGCGGTGGTCAGCTTCGCTGTGATCGGCTCACCCGCCAGCTCGGTAGCCGTCACCTGATCGGCCGATAGCTTGGACAGCCGGGCCTTTTGCTCACGGTCGGCGGGCGCATCAACCCGCGCGTAGAACGGGGTGCCGTATTCGTCGGCAAGGGCCTGATAACGCTGCGACGGCGTGGCGCCGGTGACGGCCAGGATCTCCGAGGCCAGCAGCGCGAGGATGATGCCGTCCTTGTCGGTCGTCCACACCGAACCGTCGAGCCGCAGGAACGACGCCCCCGCCGACTCCTCCCCTCCGAAGCCGATGGTGCCGCCGATCAGGCCGTCGACGAACCACTTGAATCCGACCGGCACCTCCACCAGCTTGCGGCCGATGCCGGCGACCACCCGGTCGATGATCGAGGAACTGACCGCGGTCTTGCCCACGGCGATGCCTGCAGGCCAGGACGGGCGGTGGGTGTAGAGGTAGTCGATGGCTACCGCCAGATAGTGGTTCGGATTCAGTAGTCCGGCATCCGGAGTGACGATGCCATGTCGGTCGGAGTCGGCGTCGTTGCCGGTGGCGATCTGATAGCGGTCCGAGTTGGTGATTATCGAAATAAGCCCGGCCATCGCGTCCGGGGAGCTGCAATCCATCCGGATCTTGCCGTCGTGGTCGAGCGTCATGAATCGCCACGTCGCGTCGACCAGCGGATTGACCACTGTCAGCGCGAGGTTGTACCGCTCGGCGATCGCGCCCCAGTAGTCGACGCTGGCCCCGCCGAGCGGATCGGCGCCGATGCGCACCCCGGCCTTGCGGATCGCGTCGACGTCGACCACGTGCTGCAGGTCGTCGACATAACTGTCGATGTAGTCGTGGCGCTGGGCGGTCTGCAGGGCGCGGGCGAATGGTACGCGTTTCACCCCTGAGCCGTTACGCAGAATCTCGTTGGCGCGCTTGGCAATCGCGTTGGTCGCGTCGGTGTCCGCCGGGCCGCCGTTGGGCGGGTTGTACTTGAAACCGCCGTCGGGCGGCGGGTTGTGTGACGGCGTGACGACGATCCCGTCGGCCAGCGCTTCCGTGCGGCCGCGGTTGTAGGTGAGGATGGCGTGGCTGACCGCCGGCGTTGGCGTGTAACGATCCGCTGAATCGATCATCGCGACAACGTCGTTGGCCGCCAGCACCTCGAGCGCCGACACCCAGGCCGGCTCG
The DNA here is from genome assembly GCA_963788075.1 of uncultured Actinomycetota bacterium. Lineage (GTDB taxonomy): Bacteria > Actinomycetota > Actinomycetes > Mycobacteriales > Mycobacteriaceae > Mycobacterium. The sequence continues at coordinate 498,528 of CAWBFI010000003.1, forward strand.
GAGAGACCGTGGGTGTCGCGGCCGATGAACAGCGGCCCGGTGGTCCCGTGGGCGGCCCGGTATTCGACGATCGCCTGGGTGATCGCCAGGATGTGGGCCTCGTTGAATGCCCCGTTGAGCGCCGAGCCGCGGTGACCGGACGTGCCGAACGCCACCTGTTGGGCTACGTCGTCGGGGTCCGGTTCGATCGAGTAGTACGACGTCACCAGATGGGGCAGATCGACAAGGTCTTCGGGCTGGGCCGGCTGACCGGCACGCGGGTGGGCCATGGTTACCAATTCTGCGCGTGCTCCACTCGCATGTCCCTCTATGCTGCGAAGCGTTCACCGGCTGGAAAGGAATCGACGCGTGGCGCAACGGGACTATCGCGAGTTGGCCGCGGTTTTCGCCGGCGGAGCGGTGGGCGCCTTGGCGCGCGCCGCCCTCAGCACGCTCGCCGCCGGCGATCCGGCGCGTTGGCCATGGCCGACCTTCACCGTCAACATCGTCGGCGCCGTTCTGGTGGGTTACTTCACCACCCGGCTGCTGGAGCGGTTGCCATCGTCGAGTTATCGGCGTCCCTTGCTCGGCACCGGATTGTGCGGCGGATTAACCACCTTCTCGACGATGCAGGTCGAGGCCGCGAAGATGATGGAACACGGCCACTGGTGCCTGGCCGTCAGCTACACCGTAACCAGCATCGTGCTGGGATTGCTGGCAGTGCACGTGGCCACCGCCTTGGTTCGGCGAGTAAGGGTGCGGCCGTGACGGTCCTGGTGTGGGCAGGCGTCGTGTTCGTCGGCGGCGTTGGTTCGGTGTTGCGTTTCCTGGTGGATCGCACGGTGGCGCGCCGGCTGTCGCGGCCGTTTCCGTTCGGAACCTTGGCGGTCAACGTCAGCGGTGCCGCACTGCTGGGATTTCTGGGCGGCCTGACCCTGAACAAGGAGGCGGCGCTGCTGGCCGGCACCGCGTTCGTCGGCGCTTACACCACCTTTTCCACCTGGATGCTCGAAACTCAGCGGCTCGGCGAGGAGCGTCAGATGTGGGCGGCGCTCGGCAACATCGTCGTCAGCGTCCTGCTGGGCATGGCCGCGGCATTCCTCGGACAATGGGCGGCGGAGCAGATAATGGCCAGCCGGCCCTGACGCCCTGCGACGCCGAGCCGGGCGATTAGCCCCCTCCAAGCCGGGCACGTCGCCGGCAATTCCCACGCCGTCGCTGATGTCGGTCAGTTCCCGCGGCTTTTGAGGAGCTTCGCCAGCACCGCCGCATGGCTGCCGTCCACTTCGCGGGTGGCCGTCACCAGCGTCACGACGCCACGCTTGGTCAGCTCTCGCAGCTCCGCGAACGCCGCGTTGTCGCGGAGCTCCCCTTCGTAGCGCGCCGCAAATTCATCGAACCGTTCGGGCTGATGGTGGTACCACTCGCGCAATTCCTTCGACGGCGCGACGTCCCTGCACCAGGTGCCCACCCGCGGGTCGTCCTTGCGGACCCCGCGCGGCCAGATGCGGTCCACCAAGACGCGCCGGCCATCGTCGGGAGCGGCATCGTCGTACACGCGCGCCACCCGAATCCGGCTTTTGGCGCCCACAGGGTCAGGGTAGCGACGTGATGTCAGTGGGCCCACGTATACTCGCACGTATGTTCGAAGAGTTGGTGGCGGTGGATGCGTTGGCGGACGAATCCGCGCTGGTGGAGCGGATTGCCGAGTTGGAGCGGGTCAAGTCTGCGGCGGCGGCGGGGCAGGCTCGGGCGGCGGCGGCGTTGGATGCGGCGCGGCGGGGCGCCGAGGCGGCCGCGGGTGTTCCCGCGGCCCGGCGTGGGCGCGGTGTGGCCGGGGAGATCGCGCTGGCGCGGCGGGATTCCCCGGCGCGGGGCGGTCGGCATCTGGGGTTTGCCAAGGCCTTGATGCACGAGATGCCGCACACGCTGGCGGCGCTGGAATGCGGGGCGCTCTCGGAGTGGCGGGCCACCCTGATCGTGCGCGAGAGCGCGTGTTTGGCCGTCGAGGACCGCCGCGCGCTGGATGCCCAGTTGTGCGCCGAGCCGGCCCGGCTGGACGGAATGGGCGATGCGCGGGTGGCCGCGGCGGCCAAGGCGATCGCCTACCGGCTGGATCCGCGCGCGGTGGTCGAGCGGGCCGCGCGCGCCGAGCAGGACCGCACCGTCACCATTCGCCCGGCCCCCGACACCATGTCGTATGTGACGGCGTTGTTGCCGGTGGCCCAGGGGGTGTCGGTGTATGCGGCGCTGCGCCGCGAGGCCGACCTGCGCGGCGATGGGCGCTCCCGCGCCCAGGTGATGGCCGACACCTTGGTCGAGCGGGTTACCGGCGGTGCGGCGGCGGTGCCCGCCCCGATCGCGGTCAACCTGGTCTTGACCGATGAGACGCTGCTGGGTGCCCACAGCGCGCCGGCTCAGGTGTGCGGGTATGGGCCGATCCCGGCGGCGGTGGCCCGGGCGCTGGTCAGCGGCGCGGTCACCGACCGGCGATCGCGGGCCACGCTGCGTCGGCTCTATGCGCATCCGCGTTCGGGGGCGCTGGTGGCCATGGAGTCGCGGGCACGGCTTTTCCCGCGCGGTTTGGCCGCCTTCATCGAGCTGCGCGACCGGCGCTGCCGCACCCCCTACTGCGACGCCCCGATCCGACACCGCGACCACGCCCAACCGTGGGCCCAGGGCGGGCGCACCACCGCGCGCAACGGGCTGGGGAGCTGCGAGCGCTGCAACTACACCAAACAAGTGCCCGGCTGGCGGGTCACCACCAGCACCGACGAAACCCACACTCACACAGCCGAATTCACCACACCGACCGGCAAAACCTACCGATCCGAAGCACCCCCACGCGCACCCACCATCACCATCACCGAACTCGAAGTGCGCGTCGGCATCACACTCGCCAAGCACGCCGCCTAGGAGGCAATTCAACCTCGGCCGCTGAGGCGCTCCACGTCGACCACTTCACCGCGATTGATGCTGACCCAGTCGCGCCCATCGAGGTAGGGACGCAGGCTTCGGCCGATCAGCTCAAGGTCGGCGGGCGCCTTGGGTCGCTGCAGTTCGTAGACGTGAGGCAGCCCAGCCATGCCGGTGACAACGCTCCACAGCGCCAAGGACTGCTGACCGGTCGGCGGGTCAACCAACACCGGCCCAAACAGGCACTGCCCCAACAGAAAAAGCGTCGGCACCCCGAATCCGCCAGCATCGACGACGCGCTGATGCTCGAGGTGGATCTCATCGTGAGTAGTCGAATCGTCCAACGCCGCATCGAAAACCGCCGCGTCCACACCGATGTCGCCCAGGAGGCGTCGCGCAACCGCGGGGTCGTGCGGTTTGCCACCCAGAGTGTGCAGTTCATGTCCGATCGCGGCGTACCACCGATCCAGCAACGACATGTCCGTTCGGCGCAACAGCGCCCCGATCCGCATCAATGACCAGCCGTAGGACCACTCTCGCTCCCACGGGTGCTTCTGCTCCTCTGTCCGGTTGATCTCCTCGAGGCTGAAGAATCGCCAATTGACGATTATGCCCAGTTGCTCACGAACGTCGCGGATCCATAAGGAGGTCTGGTAGGCGAACGGGCACATCGGGTCGAAGTGAAAATCAACAACGGTACTCATCTGCGTTGGTCCTCGGCTCAGTAGTGATACGTGTCCGTCGGCGCCGGCGAGTGAACCCGTTCTTCGTCGTCGAATTCGGACACCTCGATGCCGTAAGCGCGGGCCAGCTCGAGGATCTTGGTCGCCCGGGCGATGCGGGGCAGGTCGGAACCGTTGCGGATTTCTCCGCCGTCGCGTTCGAACTCAGCGAAAAACTCCTTGGCCCAGGAGATTTCGTCCTGCGAAGGGGACAGTCCCTCGTTCACAACGGCACATTGGTCCGGCGTCAGACAGATCTTGCCCGTCATCCCGAACTCGACGGAAACGGCCGTGGCCTCGATGAGCTTCAATGCGTTGGAGCCGATGGTCGGCCCATCGATCGCACTGGGCAGGTTGGCCGCCTTGGCGGCGATGGTGAAACGCGACCGCGCGTAGGCCAGCGTAGTCGGGTCTTCACCAAAGCCGGTATCACGGCGAAAGTCGCCGATGCCGAAGGCGAGGCGGAAGGTGCCCTTGGCCGCGGCGATTTCGGTGATGCGCTCCAGACCCCGGGCCGTTTCGACCAGCGCCACGATGGGCACGTCGGGCAGTCGTCGGGCGGTCTCGGTGACGTGGTCCACCGATTCGACCATCGCCAGCATCACCCCACCGGCCGTGGTGGCGGAAAGTGCCGCTATGTCGTCGGCCCACCACGGGGTGCCGAACCCGTTGATGCGTACCCAGTCCGCGTTATCGGCGCTGAGCCAACGCACAACGTTGTCACGGGCGGCTTGCTTGTCTTTGGGCGCGACCGCATCCTCGATGTCGAGAACGATGATGTCGGCGCGAGAATGCGTCGCGGCCTGGAACCGGTCGCCATGCGCGCCGTTGACCAGAAGCCAACTGCGGGCAAGAACGGGATCGATGCGCGAACCGATGTCGGCGGGATCCGCCGACTGGCCGTCGACCTGCTCATGCATTGCGTGATCTGTCGTCATTCTCGTTCCGTGGGTGCTGGCTAGCTCATGCTCCCTAAACCGTAGCCGCATTGAAATCCGGGTGGGAGGCCGACTGCGATTAGCCGGGTCTGCGTGAACGGCGCCATATCAAGCCACCGACGGCCAGGGCGACGCACAGCACCACCCCGACGAGCAGCAACTGCAGCGTGAAGACCGCGAAGTCGTTTACGTCGTAGAAGTCACTGTCGCTGACGCATTGGAAGCTCACGCTGGTGCCCGACTGACCTGGCTTGTAGCTGTAGTGCGAGGTGTTGTAGGCCATCTCGTACCCGCTGCGGCACACGATCGGACTCATCCACAGAGCCGTCGACGGGATGAGCGCCGTCACCGCGGCCGCGCCACCGACGCAGAGGCCGAGCGCCCCGCCAACTATCCCGATGATCGCCCCGGCGCGATCGGCCCCGGCGAGCTTGCGCCGCGGCGCCGAAAAGCCGCCCCGGACGTCATATGCGTAAGCCCCCAGCCGGCTGGGGGCCAGGAAGACGGGATCTGACGGGTCGCAGCGCTGATAAACGACTTGTCCGCCGACTTTGATCGTGCCGCCGGCGCGCAGACCGGCGCGGGCCAAGGCGTCTTTGTACTGCCCCTGCGATAAATCGGCTTCGACGACGGCACGCGCCAGCGCCTCTTGAAGCGGCGCCAACTCGGGTCCCGACAGCTCACCGCGCTGTGCCTGCAGAGCCTGTGCCAACCGGCGCGCGTGCTCTTCGATGGCCTGCATCTGCGCGGCCGAGACCTGTGCCGGTTGCTCGACGGGGTCGTGCCCTCCCACGCCCGCCCTGGCGTCGGCCAGTTGGCGTTCCAGCTCTGCGATGCGCTTCTGCTGCGCGAGTTGGCGTTCGAGCTCGGCGATGCGCCGCTGGGGGTCCTGCTGATCCACCAGCAAATGATCGCACTTCGCAATCACCGTTGCAGGCAAGTCGAGCATGCCCCGCAGCCGTTCGGTTTCGTATTTTCCGAGCGGGGGTAGCCCATCCGTTGCAACGGCGGGGCCCGTGGTCCCGCGTTGCTTTTCGCGGGGAGTAGAGGCGACTGGTCCCCGATTCTGTCTCGATCAGGCCCTCTGGGATGCGATCGGGAGAACCAATTCAGGAGTGATCATGCGTAAAACCATTGCTGTCGTTTCCGCCACTGGGGCGCTCTTGTTCGGCGGGGCAGGCGTCGCCAACGCGACCGTTCAGAGCGCTCCGGCGCCGTCGGCGACCACAACGACGCTGGCTGACAACACCACCACCAACACCAACGGCGACCAGCACAGCGACAAGACAGGACTGTGGGGGCTGCTCGGCCTCCTTGGTCTGGGCGGGCTCGCTGGACTGAAGCGCCGCAAGGACACCGACACGGTCACGGGTGTCGGGACAGGTGTTGGCGCACCTACAACCCGCGGGCGCGGCGTCTAGCCACCGCTCGCTCAAGCGCCGCCGAGGCGGGGCGTACCCGCGCGTTTTACGCGTTCTGACGCCGGGTATGCCTCGCCAAAGCGGTGCACAGCCCATTACCCCCGCACCCCAATTCCCCTATCACTGGAGGTATCGGCGATGGCCGAGATGATTGTCCAATCACCCGAGGAAGTCGTCGCGTTCCTCAAAGCGCAGCACAACCTCATCGAGGACATGTTCGACGAAGTCCTGCATGCGTCGGACCCGAAAGCGCGCGAGAAGCCGTTCATCGAGTTGCGCCAACTGCTGGCCGTACACGAGACGGCCGAGGAAATGGTGGTGCACCCCCGGGTGCGCCGCGAGGCCGACGCCGGCGACGCAATAGTCGACGCCCGGCTGAAGGAAGAGCACGAAGCCAAGGAACTGCTGTCCCAGATCGAGAAGCTCGATATCACCTCACAGCAGTTCGTCGACGAACTCACCAAGCTGCGCGCGGCCGTGCTCGACCACGCCCAGCAGGAGGAGGGCGAGGAATTTCCCATCCTGCAGCGGGAAGTCGACGCCGACGACCTCAAGCGGATGGGATCGGCGGTGCGAGCGGCCGAGGCCATCGCGCCAACCCGCCCGCATCCGGGCGTGGAATCGGCGAAGCTGAATTTCGCCGTCGGGCCGTTCGCCTCGATGCTTGACCGCGCTCGCGATCTGATCCAGCAAGCCATCGGCTAGGCCGGGCGGCTGGCACCTTACGTAGTCTCGGTGAAGTGAGCGTCGCACCGGAGACAACCGTCGTCTTACAGGATCGGTTCTTCCGCGAGTTGCCGGAGCTGGCGGTTCGCTGGCAGGCGAAAGCAGCTCCCGATTTGCGGCTGCTGGTGCTCAATGAGCGCGTGGCCGCGGAACTCGGTCTCGACGCCACCTGGCTGCGGAGCCCCGACGGGCTGCGCTTCTTGGCGGGCAACTCAGTTCCCGGCGACGCCACTCCGGTGGCCCAGGCGTACGCCGGACATCAATTCGGCGGCTACGTTCCGCGGCTAGGCGACGGGCGCGCGCTGCTACTCGGCGAGATCGTCGACGACGACGGGCGCCTACGCGACATCCACCTGAAGGGTTCCGGCCCCACGCCCTTCGCGCGCGGCGGCGACGGCCTGGCGGCGGTGGGGCCGATGCTCCGCGAATACATCGTGAGCGAAGCGATGCACGCGCTGGGTGTTCCGACGACCCGATCACTGGCGGTGGTCGCGACGGGACGCCCGGTGCAGCGCGAGACGCTGCTGCCCGGCGCCGTGCTCGCCCGCGTCGCCAGCAGCCACCTGCGGGTCGGCACCTTCCAATACGCCTCGTCCACCGCCGACCTTGACTTGCTGCAACGCCTCGCCGAGCACGCGATCGCCCGCCACCACCCCGGGGCGGCGGAGGCCGACCGGCCATACCTCGCGCTGTTCGAAGCGGTGGTCGGCGTCCAGGCATCGCTGATCGCCCGATGGATGCTGATCGGATTCGTCCACGGGGTGATGAACACCGACAACATGACGATCTCCGGGGAGACCATCGACTACGGGCCATGCGCGTTCATGGAGGCCTACAATCCCGAGACGGTCTTCAGCTCGATCGATTTCTGGGGGCGCTATGCGTACGGCAATCAGCCGGTCATCGCCGGGTGGAACCTGGCCCGGTTCGCCGAGGCACTTCTTCCGTTGCTTTCCAACGACGTCGAGGAGGCGGTCGCCCTCGCGGAGGAATCGTTCAAAGTTTTCCAACCGCGGTACGACGCCGTGTGGTCGTCCGGCATGCGCGCCAAACTTGGCTTGCCGGCCGACATCGACGCCGAGGTCGTCACGCCGTTGGTCGGCGAGCTGCTCACCCTGCTGAAGGAGAGCCATGTCGACTACACGTCGTTCTTCCGGCACCTCGGCCAAGCGGCCCGCGGTAATCCCGAACCCGCGCGGGGACTATTCGCCAACCTCGCCGGCTTCGACAATTGGATAACGCGCTGGCAAGCCCTAGGGCCGGATGCCGAATCGATGGACCGCACCAACCCGATATACATTCCGCGCAACCATCTGGTCGAGGAGGTTCTGGCCGCGGCGACGGCCGGCGACCCCGATCCCCTTGCGCAACTCCTCGACGCCGTCACCGCACCGTATGACGAACGACCGGGCCTGCAGCGCTACGCCAGTCCCGCGCCGGAGGACTTCGGCAAGTACCAAACCTTTTGCGGCACCTAGGTTTAAGTTAGCTTCGCGACCTCAGCCTGCAGCTCATCCAGACGCCGAAGCGTCGGATCACGGGGCTCGGTCGGCAGATCGACGAGAACTTGTTGCAATCCCAACTGGAGATAGCCTTCCAGCTCTTTCGCCGTGGCTTCACCTCCATGGAAGTTGATCACCGGCACGTCGCGCTCGGCGACAGCCCGCAATTTCTCGAGCTGACCCGATAGGGCCTGCGCGGATGGGGTCATCGCTAGCCAGCCGGCGTTCAGGCGGGCGATGCGCTTGAAGCCGGCCGGGCCCCCACCGAGGTACAGCGGCGGGTACGGCTTCTGCATCGGCTTTGGCCAGCTGTAAATCGGGTCGAAGTTGACGAATTCGCCGTGAAATTCTGCTTTTTCGTCCGTCCAGATTTTGATGATTGCGTCCAGTCGCTCGTCGACAACGCGGCCGCGCGTGCCCGGATCGACGCCGTGGTCGGCGATTTCCTCGCGGAGCCAGCCCACACCGGCGCCAAAGACAAAGCGGCCCTGCGACACGAGATCGAGCGACGCAACCTCTTTGGCAGTGTGGATGGGATCGCGCTGCGGGATCAACGCGATTCCGGTGCCCACAACCAGTTTCTCTGTCGCGACCGCCGCCGCCGTCAACGCCACAAACGGATCCAGGGTGCGGTAGTACTTGGGTGGAATCGGGCCACCGCCCGGGTATGGCGTCTTGGCGTCGACCGGGATATGCGAGTGTTCGGCGAGGAACAGCGACGCAAAGCCGCGCTGCTCGAGTGCCTCGCCCAGTTCGACTGGACCAATTCCCTCGTCGGTGACAAACGTCAGGACACCGATACGCACGCTCACTCCCATCGTCATTGTGTGATGACCACAGTCAACAGCATTACGCCTCGCGTGTCAGTGCGCCGGCCTCTCCCCCACCCGCGGCGTCCGTCGCGTCGCGCCCCAGAGCGCGACGCCGACTCCGACGATGGCGCCGCCCAGTCCGATGAGCCGTTGTGAGGGCTTCAACTCGTGATGGACACTCATCCCGCCGAGCAGGTCGGCCGCATCGGCACCGCCGGAGGCAAGGAACCACCCGCGGGTGTCCTTCTGGCGCAGCGCCGCCGCGGCAAGCAGCCCGCCGATCAATGCATCCCGGTAGCCCATTGACCGCAGCAGCAGTCGCGCCGTCGGCGTCGGCTCGTCGGGATCGCCCCAGAGCCGGTTCGCGCGCAGGGGATCGACGAGGAAGGAGATGCCCGAGGCGAGTCGGATGCTGCCGGCGAGGAGCGCGGCCCGGTCGATTGACATGGCGGCAGCCTAGACGAAATAGCTTATTTGGCATAGGTTTAACAAGAAAGGCTGCTTTCACACAGCGGTCTATTTGTCACCGTCGCATTTCAATGGGCTTGAGAATGATCCCAGTCCGATCTAAGGCCGGCTGGGAGTGCTTGCGGGTGATCTTGAACGAAGCCATGTCATCTTCGCTCGATGCCGTGCCCGCCAATCCTGACCGAATTTTCGAGCGCGCACAAACGTAAATTCTTCGACTCGACGCTGTAAATTTGTCGACTCGGCTCGCCGAAAGCGTGTGTGCGCGAACGTGAAGCGGTTTATTTTGGTTAACTATGACGGAACAGGGGGATCCGCTCACGCATCGGCACGCCTACGTCAGCCATCCCGGCATGCCACGACGTAGAAAACTCGCGCCCGACCCCGACGTCCGCCGCGCGATCGTGGCTGCGGCGTCGAAATCTGTTCGCGAGCAGGGAGTTCGAGGTCTCAACGTCGCCGCGGTCCTGGAACAGGCCCAGCTGAGCACCCGCGCGTTCTATCGACACTTCGAATCCAAGGATCAGCTGGTTGCGGCGGTCTTCGTCGAAATGACCCGCGCTGAAGTGTTGCGGCTACGAGAAAAGATGAAGGCCGCGGCCACACCGGTTGAGGCGGTGGCCGCTTGGATCGACGGACGACTCGACATCGCATTCGACGAGAACATCAAGGCGGAGCTGCGCCAGTTTTCCACCCCCGAGGCGGTTTCCCTGCCGTACAGCGCGATCCTCGAGCCGCTCATTGAGCAGCTTCAGCGCGGATTGGAACTAGGCGTGTTCAGCGACATCGTCCCGCTGACCGCGGCGAAGTCGATACACGGCGTGGTGGGGGCCGGCACTCAGCTGCAGTGGGCAACAACTCGTTGGGACCGCGACGAAGTTCGCGCACGTGCGCTGCGGTTCTGCCTGCGGGGACTGGGCGTAGCGGAGGAAACGATCGAACAAATCACCGCGGGCGGCGGCCGAAGCAGACCCCGGCTCCCCGGCGGGAACTCGGTTGCGATGTGACTGGACTTAACTAAAAAAATTGTTTTCCCGAACGGCCTATCGGGGTACCTAGGCTCCTATGAGACACACGTATAGCCTGACCCCCCTCGGCGGGCATACATGAGCGCCCCACTATCGAGACGACGGAGCAAGCTTGCCCCCGACCCCGATGTGCGGTGCGCCATCGTGCACGCCGCATCGCAATCCATGCACGATCAAGGAGTTCGAGGGCTCAGCATCGCTGCGGTCCTAGAGCGCGCTCAGTTGAGCACCCGCGCCTTCTACCGACATTTCGAGTCGAAGGACCAATTGGTTGCGGCCGTCTTCTCGGAGATGGCCCACGGCGAAAGCCAGAGGCTGAGAAGGAAAATGGCAAACGCCGCATGCCCGATAGGGGCGGTGGCCGCGTGGATCGACGGACGACTCGATCTCGCTTTTGACGAGAACACCGAGTTGAGGCTGCGCCACCCGTCGCCGGGCGCCCGATCGACAGAGTTGTGCTCGCCTGACTCCGTTTCGCTCGCCTACAACGCGATCCTCGAGCCGCTCATCGAGCAGCTTCAGCGGGGCCTGGAACTTGGCGCGTTTGAAGACATTGTCCCGGCCATCGCGGCGAAGTCGATAGACGGGGTCGTGTGGGCGAGCGCGCAGCGGCAGCGGGCAACACACCATTGGGACCGCTCTGAAGTTCGCGAACGTGCGCTCCGGTTCTGCCTGCGGGGCCTGGGGGTCGCGCCAGAAACGATCGAACAAATCGCCGGGCGCGACGCCGCCGGCTAACGGCAGCATCATCGCGCAAGCCCCATACCCCTCCCAGCGTTTGGGCTCAATTGTGTTCTGACCGTGGGCTACCATGGCCCTCATGGCCGAGCCGTCCCCGGCTGCCGATCAAACCTTCGGGCTCAACCGTGCCGAGACGGCGGCCGTGCCCAATTACGCAGCTTCGGATGAAGGCGATCGCACGTCCGCGCGCGACTATGACGATGACGTCTCGGGCAACCCGTCGACCGCCCACCAATCGTGGAGCGCTACCTTGCGCAAAGCCGGTGCGCTGCTGATGGGCGGTCTCGCGCTGGCGGGGGCGATCGTCCTTGGTTTCTGGCTCGTGAGCCCGCCCAACAAGGGTTTGCAACCTCCCACTGCACCGTCAAGCCCGAAGGACGGCGCGACCCCCGCTCCCAAGGCGACGCCCTCAGCGCCGACCACCGGGCCGTCATCGATCGCCTCCACACCAGATCAGGACAATCGGTACGTACAGGCTCTCAACGACCATGGCATCTCCTTCGCCAACCCGGAGGCCGCCGTCTACAACGGCAAGACGGTATGCGACGACATACGCCAGGGGATTACGGTCCCGCAAATAATTGCGGCGTTTCGTGCGAGCAATCCTGCCCTCGCCGGTGATGCCGACACTTATGTGGCCATCTCCGTTCACGCCTACTGCCCGCAAAACGACAACCTCGTCGGCGGTGGCCCCTAAGGTTGCGGATGGGTTCCGACGGTTGGTCGGCTGGATCCATCCTTCGGAGTGCCGGGCGTTTGGCGATACCATTACCCATCCTGTACATCGATTTCGATAGGCGTGGGCACGCCGGGAACCCCGTGCGGGCGACCGTGGATTCCCACCGGGGGCATAGATGGTGCCGTGGAGAGGAAACCGTTGAAGGCTGTTCAGCAAACCGGAGCAAAATTTGTTCCGGCAGGCGCGGAAAATCGAAACTTCGCCATTTCCGCACTTTTTCCGATTGAGTTGCGAAAATGCTAATTGTGCCGACCTTAACAGCACACGGCGCACAGGGGTGGAACTTGACGGGGCGTGGACGCGCTCCATGCAACCTGAGGACCCAAGACGACCATCCGGGAGTCAAAGGAGACAGCGCATGACTATCGGGGACCGCGATGTCCCGACCGGATCCGAAGTTCAGCCGCAACCGGCGCCGACACCGACACCGACACCGACACCGACACCGACACCGACACCGACCCGATCGGAGCTTCCTAGACAACCGCGGCGGCGGGCACGCCGGTCCAGAACGAAGGCGTTCGGGCTCATCGTCGGCGCGGCGGCCGTCGCCGTAGCCGCCTTGGCCGGCCTCAGCGCGATAGCGGACTATGCCTTGAGGGACAGGACTGCCACATCGCCGGGGCCTCCGACGATGACGGTCACCGCATCGTCGGGCGCACTCGGACCGGGTGATGGACCCGACCGTGCGTTCCTTTCCGCCCTGGCCAGTTACAACATCCCGGACCACGGTGAGGCTACTCGTCAGCGGTTCATGGAGTTCGGACATCACGTATGTTTCTCGCTGCTGCCGCCGAGGCCGCAGTCGCTCGAGTCGACCGTGAACTACATCGTCGATACTGAAAATCAGGATGTCGCGAAAGGTGATCCGTGGGCGCAGCGGCTGACTCTTGAAGACGCCGAGCATATGGCGCAGGCCGCGATCAGCGCCTATTGCCCGAACGCGGTCAGATAGGTGCGGCTAAACCTTGCGCTTGAGCGCTAAAACCGGCCTGACCTGGGGCGGGCGCCATCGCGATATTGGCCCAGCCCGTGCCACAAGGCGTCGCGATCCATCGGGGCGGTGACATTCGCAGCGTTGGCAGTGGGCGGTCCGCTATGGCTGGCTAATGCGACGGCGAGGCCGTCGACAATGACTGCCGAGCTTCGATTGCGTTGATCGTCATCACGCTCCCCGATCCAGCGCAATGTCCGGCACACCACCGCTAGGACACTCATAGCAGCACGCCGGCAGCCATACGCTCGTTTGAGCCAATTTTGTCGAGCGTGCGGCCGTTTTGCTCGGCAAGGCGAATCGCCTCCGGACGCCTCCGCCTCGGCAAACGTTGGTTAGAGCATGGCGGCCTGGCTATTCTCACTTCTGTCATGACACGTCGAGCGGACCCCTCGGGCGATGTACAAGCGCGTTTAGCAACGGGCGGACGGCATCGCCAGCACCGCAACCAATGGATTGTGCGCGGCGCCAAGGTGCTCGCCGCGCTGGTATCGGCGGTTGCGGTTGTCGTCACCGGCGTCGGGTGGATCGCCTACCGCACGGCGTCGGCCGGCATCACCACATCCGATGCGCTGGCCGGTGAACCGGCATCGCCCATGGGTAGTCAAAACATCCTGATCATGGGGCTGGATAGCCGCCGCGACCAGCGGGGGCAAGCCCTGCCGCCAGACGTCTACGACGCGCTCCATGCGGGCGGTGAAGACTCCGGCGACAGCGATGCCGACGCGCTCATCGTGTTGCACCTGCCCGCCGGGGACGGCCCCGCCACCGCGATCTCAATCCCCCGCGACGACTATGTGGATCTGGCCGGATGCCCTGACTCGGATTGCCGCGGCAAGATCAAGCAGGCCTACAGCCTCGCCTACGAGCGCGCGATGAACGGTCGCGTCTTCACCAGCGTGCACCCCGATCCAACCTCGCCCGAAGGACAAGGCTCCACGGGGAAAGAACAGGGGGCGCGCGAGGCGGGCCGCAAAGCCGAGATCAGCACGGTCAGGCGTCTGTTGCAAATCCCGATCGACCACTTCGTCGAGGTCACCTTGGCCGCGTTCTTTCAGATCGCCCGGGTCGTCGAACCCATCACTGTCTGCCTGAATGAGGACACCGCCGATCGCTACTACTCGGGCGCGGATTTTCATAAGGGCGTCCAGCAGATCAGTGCAGCCCAAGCGATGGCGTTCGTTCGGCAACGCCGCGACGCCAACGATGCGATGTTCACCGACCTTGATCGAACCCGCCGCCAGCAAGCCTTCATCGTCTCGCTCGTTCGGGCTCTGCGCCGCAGCGAGGTGTTGTCGAGCCCCGCCCAGCTGCGCGCCCTACTGGACGTCGCCAAGCAAAACATCGCCGTTGACGCGGGTTTCGACTTCGAAGACTTCCTGCGTAACGTGTCGACCTTTCCCAGCAGACCGGTCGCCCTGTACACGCTGCCCGTGACCAATTTCGGCCAGATCTCGGATGGCGAAGATGTCAATTTCATCGACGTATCCACCATCCGCTCGGTCGTGCACAACTTGGTGGCCGACGATTCGCGCTCGGCGTCCTCACCCACCAGCATCGGCACGGGAGCGCAAACAGACGAGGGAACGGCGCTGGGCGCAGGCACCATCGCGCTAGACGTGGTCAATGCCTCGGGCAGGCAAGGCGAGGCCGCGAACCTCGAAACGTCCTTAGCGACAGGGCACTTCCGTAAGGGGGAGGTCGGTACTGCCGACTCGACCATCCGGACAAGCACCATCGCCTACGGGCCCGGCGCGAAGGCCGCCGCCACCGAGCTCGGCGATGAATTCGGGATAACCGCCACCGCATCCGACGGCGTCGCGAGCAACACGGTGCGACTGACCGTCGGCACCGATTTCTCCGGGTTCGGCGACCTCAACCGGACGTCGACGTCGCCAGCCACAACCGCGGCTGCGCCGGTCACCACGGTGCCGGCCACCGGCACCGGCGCGCAAGAACCGACACCCACCAACCTCACACGCATGACCTCCGACGACATTCCCTGCGTGAAATGACAACTCGTGGCCGCCGATGCACTTTTCTGAAGGCGCTCTCCAGCCCCTCTAAAGCCGCAACGCCTGGGCCGCTGCCGTAGCCACTTCACCTCGCAGATGCGTTAGCGGCGGACTGCCTCGCTGATGGATCGAGTTCGCGAGCAGAATCACGTACGTATCTGAGCGTGGGTCGATCCAAAGCGAGGTTCCGGTGAAGCCGGTGCTGCCAAAGCTACCGATGGGAAAGATCATTCCTCGCGGCGCGGAATACGGGGTATCGATATCCCAGCCGAAACCGAACAAGTTCTGTCCAATGATCGCGGGATAGTTAGGAGCGAGCAGCGGATCTGTCGTGTTTGGTGTCTTCGTGAGGGCTTGTTGCGCAGCATGATTCGCCGCCGCCAGTTGTTGAACTGTATGCCCGGGCTGCTCGGGAGCCGTCATCAACTCCAGAGTCGCTTGTTCCAGCGGAAAGTTGCTCGGGCGCCCCGCGAGCCGATCGAGCAGTGCCTGCGCATAGATGCTGACATCGTGCGCCGTAGAGAACATTCCGGCATGCCCGGCCACTCCGCCCATGCGGCGCGCTGTCGGGTCATGCACCGTGCCCCTAAGCAGATAATCGTAATCGGGATTTTTGCTCGGATCGGCTCTGTTTTCCTCGTCGCGTGCCGTTGGTGCGATGCGCGACAAAAGACCGGTGTTCCAGGTACCCGCCGGACAGGCGACCGGCGTGCGCGCTTCCGTCGCCGGGGCCCACCCAATCGCCGCACCTCTTATCTGGTGCGGTCCACAGGCTTTGGCCGGCGGAAGATAGCGGGTGTCTGCCATGCCGAGCGGCGCAAAAATGTTTTGTTGGACGTAGACGTCTTCTGCCTCGCCGGTGAGTTTCTCGAGCAGCGCGCCGAGCAGAATGAAATTGATGTCAGAGTAGCGGAAGACCCCACCGGGAGCCGACTGCAGCGGCGTGGTGAGTGCGCGATGAATGCCTTCTGCCTTGTCGGCTCCGTCCAGTCCCCACGGATCCGCGAGGTTTACGTCTATCGGTTCGCCTGAAAAGTGCGTAAGCAACATGCGGACCGTCACCTGTGTACGCTGCGGATCATTCCCTGGATTGAAGTCAGGTAGATACTTCTGCACGGGATCGTCGAACTGAACCTTGCCCTGCTCGTAAAGCTGCATGACGGCTACCGCGGTCGCAAGGCACTTCGTCAACGACGCCATGTCGAAGATCGTGTCCTCGGTCATCGGCTCCGCAGGTGCAGGCGATCCATCTAGCCCCGGTTCGCCGGCAAGCTTGCGGGAGCCGTAAGCCTGATGGAAGGCGACCTTGCCGCCGTGCCCGACCGCGACTACACCACCGGGCAGCGCGTGTGCCGCGATCGCACGGTTCATCAGATTGGAGACCGTTGCGAAGTCGGCGGCGAGAGCCGCATCCGGCGCCTCCGTCGCCGGCGCGGGCAACGGCAACGGCTCTGGCCTCTGCGCCACCTGGGTGCTGTCGGTTATCGCTGTGGGCGCGGGATCGTAAGGCGGTGCATAGGCAGACGAGGAAACCGCAGCGAATGCAACCACGAGAGTCCCGACAGCGATGGCCTTTCGCGCCGATGGCCGGATCCCCCACCCGCCACTGATACTGCGGACCAACTCGCCGACTCCGGGCATATCGCAAGCGTAGGTCGACGGCTTGCCGGCGTGTACTACACCCGTCGGCTGACCGCCGAACTGCAGCCAAAATCCTTCGGCGGTAGCCTTGGTGGACTTGTCCAGTGAAACTTGATCGCAGCTGTTCTTTCAGGCTGGAAGCAAGCGGTGAGGACTCATCCCAGTTGAGGTCCTTCAGGCGGTGGATTGCCGCACTCATGGGCACGACGACCGTCGCGCTCATGCTGGTGCAATGCACAGCGGCGCCGCCACCGCCGCTCGCGGCTCGACCAGCACCGCCAGGAACCGCGTTGACTTCGACCGGCGCGTCGCAGCCGCCGGCCCACGGGACCGTTCAGCCCGTCACTCCCGCGGATCTCGGCGCGAGCTGGCGGCCCGGTTGCCCGGTCGAACCCGGGCAGCTACGTCGGGTCGACGTCGACCACATCGGTTTCGACGGCCAGACCCACCGCGGCGAGCTGATCGTGCACGAGGACCTGGTTCCGGAGGTCATCACCATCTTCGAGCAGCTGTACCGGCTGGGCTTTCCCATCGAGAAGATGCGCACGGTCGATCACTACGCGGCCGCCGATGACGAGCGATCCATGGAGGACAACAACACCTCGGCTTTTAACTGCCGAGGCATCCCGGGAACCGACCAATGGTCCCAGCACGCCTACGGTCGAGCTGTCGACCTCAATCCGCTTCTTAATCCGTGCATCTACACCGGCGGCGCATTCGAACCGCACAACGCGGCGGCCTACCTCGACCGGGGCCGCACCGACCCGGGACTCCTGCACGGCGATGACCCGGCGCTGCACGTCTTCACGGACCGGGGCTGGCGGTGGGGCGGTTACTGGACGACTCCCATCGACTATCAGCACTTCGAGCGGCCCAAATAATGGAAAACCGCGCCGGGCCGCCGTTTAGGGCGCTCCCGTCGGGGTAGTCAGACCGAATCATTGCCGACGCCGCTGGGGGAGCCGATGCCCGAGCGCGGAACATAGGTGCAGATGCCGCGTGCGGCGCAGATGGTTCTTCGCGGCCTGGAGTACTTCACCTGGCCGCTGCGCCTCGACGACTATCTCGAGCTGATCACCCCCCTTTGGTCGACGAACGAGCTGCGCGGGCGCATCGAGCGTGTGTGCCACGAAACCGACAACTCGGTAACGGTTTTCATTCAGCCCGGCTTCCGCTGGCGGGGGCACAAGCCCGGCCAGTACCTGCGTATCGGGTTCGATATCCAGGGCAAGCGGCACTGGCGGGCGTATTCGCTCAGCAGCGACGCGGCCCGGCCGGACGGCCAGCTGATGATCACGGTCAAGCAGACTGCGGACGGTGTCGTGTCGCGCTTCTTGAACTCGACTCAGGCGCCCGGCTCGGTGGTGACGCTGGGGAAGTAGAGGGCGAGTTCACGCTTCCCGACCCGGCCCCGCCAAAGTTGCTGTTTCTCACTGCCGGCAGCGGCATCACGCCGGTGATGGCGATGCTACGAGCGCTGGACCGCCGCCGGGAGGTGCCCGACATCGTCCACATCCACTCCGCGCGCACCGCGGCGGAAGCCATCTTCGCCGGCGACCTCGCCGGACTCAACGAGCGCTACAACAGCTACCAGTACACCCTTCGGGAGACGAGCACCGCCGGGCGCCTTCTGCCCGAGCACCTCGACGAGGTGTGCCCGGATTGGCGTGACCGCGAGACCTATGCCGGCGGCCCCCGGGGCGATGCTCGGCTACGAGATCATGCGGATCGATCCGCACCAGCGGTGGCACTCCGTCTACCTGTTGCAGCCGGTGTACAACTTGCTGCTCGCCGGATTGTTCGAATGGGGGCGTCGCTGTACACGATCTCGACATCGAGGCGATTCGCGCCGGCACCAAGAACAAGAAGGAGTTGCGCAAGCAGCTGCGTGGTATCGGCTACAAGGCCTGGCGGCAGATCGCGAAGGACTACATCGCGTTTCCCCTGCTGTCGGGAGGGAAGGGCTTCAAGCGGACTCTCAAGGCGAACTTCACCGCCAACTTGATCCGCAATGTCTGGTCCTACGCGATCATCTTCTGCGGACACTTTCCCGACCAGACCTACACGTTCAGCCAGGAGGAGGTCGCGAACGAGACCCGCGGCGGGTTCTACATTCGCCAGCTTCTCGGGGCGGCGAACATCGACGGCTCGCCGGTCTTCCACGTCCTTTCCGGCAGCCTCGGCTACCAGGTCGAGCACCACATCTTCCCCGATATGCCGTCCAGCCGGTACGCGGAGATCGCTCCCAAGGTCAAGGACATCTGCGAGCGCTACGGGCTGCCCTACAACACCGGCCCGCTGCACAAGCAGTTCGGCAGCGTCCAGCGAACCATCCTGCGGCTCGCGTTTCCCGGCGGAAAGCCACGCCCCAAGCCCGGTCCTTATCAGCCGGTCGAGGACGAGCAGATCACGCGCCCGCTCATCGCTGTCTGACTGCGCCTGGAGACGCGAAAGCGCTTGGCGCCAAACGTTCTACGATCGCGGAGTGACGGTGCAGCTGAAGAGTTTGGGGAAGTCCTCGCAGACCGACCGATCGACGTGCGTCCAGCCGTTTGCAGTGCAAATGGTGTATGTCGCGTCTTGCTCTGGCCCGACTGTCCCTATGTGTGCGCACGGCCCCGACGGATATCCTGCTGCGGGCGGCGCGGCAAGCATCGCCGCGATGAATAACGGCGCTGAACCGGTGGCTGCTATCGCGATGGTGCGCATGGCGTCCCCTCTTTGGGATGGTTTGAGCTAACTGCAAGCTACTCTCGGCATAACGCCGGCGCAGCCTTTCGCACTTGCCGTCGTGACCGCTCGAAGGCGCGTTGGCCGGAAATTCGGGAAAGCCTGTCTCGCAACGCTTTTGATGCAAGCGCGCGACGGTTACGCGACTCTCCGATCCGCGATAGCGCCGCGACGAGCGTCGCCGCCAGAACTCCGGTTGTTCGCTTCGGCGCGGCGGTTGGGTGCATAGCTAGGCGGGCCGTCCGCAAATTCCGCTGCGGTGGTGCTACGAGTTATCTAAGCTGACCGCGCGGGGCCGGCTACCTGCAGTCGGCACGTCGGGGATTCAGTGTCGGCATATAGCGGCGTCGCTCGGGAGCTAATATGGCTGATCCGCCAGTGATCGAAATCCGGGAGTGGGGTTTGCCCGCGCGGCGGATGGTGTTGAGTCTGCCCGTCATCATCGGCAGGGATTGCGCCGGGGAAAACCTTGCCGACGAAGAGATTTCGCGCCAGCATCTACGCCTGGTGCCCAGTCCGACCGCGCTGTCAGTGCTCGACCTGGGTAGCCGCAACGGAACCACCGTCAACGGTTTTCGGCTCGCCGGGCGCCGAGCGTTGTCCGCCGGAGACGTGGTGCGCCTCGGGCGCACCGAGATCATCGTGTTGCGCGCTCCGACAGCCGAGCTAGTGGTCGCCGAGCCAGACCACGACGCGACCCGAATCATCCACCTCAACCAACCCCTCGTCATACCACCGCCGCCAGCCGTCGACACCGCGCGCCCCCCGATGCTCACCCTGGCGGAGCGCATCCTCGGCATCGACCCGACCGGCGAGCGACAACTGTTCCCGGCCTATACCGACCTGCCGAACAAGGTGCCGTTACGGGTTTGGCAGGCGATCCGTGTCGGCAGCATCCTGGCGTACTTCGCGGTGATCCTCACGCTGTTCATTCGACCCGCGGGTGGGCTGTTCGTGTTCTTCGGAATCATCGTTCCGCTGTGGCCAGCGCTGTTTTTCGTCGCACCCGGCGTGTGGCGAAATATCTGTCCATTGGCCGCAGGCAACCAGATACCCCGGGTCGCCGGCTTCAGCCGGGCCCGCACCGCACCAGGCTGGTGGTCGCGGAGCAGCTTCCTCATGGCGGCGACCCTCTTCTTCGGGATCGCTGGCGCGCGCATCGCCGGCCTGGACCGCAACGGCCCCGCCATGGGCATTGTTCTCGCGCTGATCATCGCTTCGGCGTTCACAGGCGGTGTCCTGTTCAAGGGCAAGAGCGGGTGGTGCAGCAGTATCTGCCCCTTACTTCCGCTGCAGCGCGCCTACGGGCAGACGCCGTTTGTCACCTCGCCCAACAGCCATTGCCGTCCCTGCGTGGGCTGTGCGAAGAATTGCTACGACTTCAAACCGCGAGCCGCGTGGCAGGCGGACATGGCCGACCCCGAGCCGCGGTGGAGCGCTCCCCGGATGTTCTTCGCCGCCGCGCTGCCGGGATTCGTCCTCGGCTTTTTCGCGGTCCGCCATGGGTTCGCCATCTCGACGTCGCAAAAATATGCCATGCTGGCGCTTTTGGTGCTCATCAGCGTCGGACTGTTCTACGCGATCCACGCTATGACGCCCTTGAGCCCATCGATGCTGACCGTCATCTTCCCGGCCCTGGCGCTCAACACGTTTTACTGGTTTTCCGGCCCCATCCTCACCCGTTCCTTGGCGGAGATCACCGGTATTCACGCGGCATGGCTGAGGTGGCCGATCACCCTCACGATCGGCGCGCTGACCCTGCTTTGGATCGCCCGGACCCGGGTCAGTGAGTTGCAGTTCGCGTGGACGACCGGGGCGCGATCGGAGCCCGTCCTGCTCAGACTGCCAAAGCGGCGCATGGCGGTCGCGGGCGAAAGCGCCGCCGCGCGAGTGCGATTCGAGACCGACGGCGAGACCGTTGGCGCCGACGTCGGCATGAGCCTCCTTGACATTGCGGAGAAGGGCGGTCGGCCGATCGAGGCGGGCTGCCGGATGGGGGTGTGCGGGGCAGACCCGGTCGCCGTGCTCGACGGGATGTCTCAGCTGTCACCGCCCGCGCAGGATGAACTCAACACGCTGCGGCGGCTCGGGCTGGGCAAGTCCACCCGCATGGCGTGCTGCGCCCGGATCCAGGCCGGTACCGTGACGGTTTCGCTGACCCCCGAGCCGGGTACCGGTGACAGCACCCGACCCACCAGCTTCGACCGTTCCATTGTCAGCGTCGTAGTGATCGGCAACGGCATCGCGGGGGTGACTGCGGCCGACTTCATCCGTCGAGGTCACCCCGACTGCGAGATCCACCTCGTGGGCCAAGAGCCCCACGCTTTGTACAACCGGATGGGCATTTCCCGGCTGGTGTACGGCCGCTCGGCTATGCAGGGTCTGTACCTTTTACCGGAGGGTTGGTACGACGAGCACGGGGTCACCGCGTGGCTCAACACGGTGGCCACCGGCATTCATCTACGGTCGCGGATCGTGCGGCTCGGCACCGGCGACACGCTGCCGTATGACAGGTTGATCCTCGCGATGGGGGCGAGCGCGGCCGTTCCCCCGATCGACGGTCTGGGCCGGCCCGGCAGTTTCGTGCTGCGCCAGGCGGGCGATGCGATGCAGATCCGGGGGTACGTGCAGCAGAATCGCTGTCGGCGCGCGGTGGTGGCCGGTGGCGGGCTGCTGGGCCTGGAGGCGGCGTATTGCATCCGGCGGCTCGGGCTTGAGGTAACGGTCCTCGAACGTGGCAACCGACTGCTCGCTCGCCAGATCGACCCGAGATGTTCAGAGCTGGTGGCCGATCACTTCGCCAAGGCGGGTATCACGATCCTGCCGAAGACCGAAACCGTCCGCGTCCTGGGCTCACCGGCGGTGACCCGGGCCGTGATGAAGGACGGCCGCATCCTGGAATGTGAGCTGTTCCTGGCCGCTACCGGCATCCGCCCCAACGCGGATCTAGCCCGGGACGCCGGGGTCCCGGTGGGACGGGGCGTGCTCGTCAACGACCGCATGCAGACACGGGTACCCGACGTGTTCGCGGCCGGTGACGTCGCCGAACACCGCGGGCAGGTGCTGGGGCTGTGGCCGATCGCCACTGAGCAGGCACAGGCCGCCGCGGTCAACGCCCTGGGGGGCAATCAGGTCCTGGCCACCGAGACACCGGCGACAATCCTGAAAGGCGTTGACCTCGAGCTGTTTTCGATCGGGCCAGCCGAGGCGAAACCCAACGATGACGTCATCGTCGTCGAAGGTCCCGGCATTCCTTCGTATCGACGGCTCATTATCTCCGAAGGCCGGGCGGTGGGCGCTACGCTCCTCGGCCACCACCCGTCGGATCTTGCGGCGGCACAGAGCGCGGTTCGCAATCGGGTCGCGGTGGGTCGTGCCTCGCGGGAGGCCTTGCGCACCGGTAATTGGGACTTGCTGGCCAACCATGCAAGTTTGGCCTACTGAGCACCGCCTGCCTTCTGATAGGCCAGAATCCGCTTGCCGATCCGGATACACCATCCCACTTTCAGCTCGGCTTCCGTCGTGCCGATCATTGTCCACTCCCGGTCGCCCGGGGCCGCGATGAACGTCCCGGCGGGCGTGCCGGCGTCGCGCACCAGCACCCGCCCGCCGGTGACCCAGACATATGCGTGCACTCGTGATATTTGCGGGTCGCCGGGCAGAGAAATAGGGGACGCCATCGACTCGCGCACCGCCTTGTCATTGAGGGGGTTGCGGCCGATCACATAGGGGCGGTCCAGGGGGTAGACCGCCTCGTCGTCGGATGCGAGCACGCCGATGGCCGGGCTGGCCATCGCGGTCTCGGCTCGGGGGCGGCCGGGCCGCCGCGAGTCGAAACGACCCGGTTCTATCCGCTGCGTTGGATCAGCGCCCGCAGGCAGCGGTTGCGACGCAGATGCCGGTGCGGCACTCGGCGATTCGTACCGCGACCGCCGGTCCGAGGCTGCGCGGCGGGGACCGATGATTAATCCACCACCGGGCGCCACACCCGCTCGCAGGTCGGTTTCCGGGCAACCCCGGACGCCGTTTTTACCCACGGGGGCGATAGTGAGTCTCTGCAGCAGCCCCGACACGGAATCCTCAACCCACGTCAGCGCGTGCTCCCCGGACACTCGACGCGCGTTTTCGTCGGTTTGAATGTCGGCTTCGACGGGTCCACGCAGAATCAGGAGTAGACCGTCGCTGTTGGGCGCAATCACGCCGAAAGGCGGGATCTCGGCCGAGTGCGGCCCGAACGCAACTGCGGCAAGCTTTTTGGCAAGGGCCGTACCGGGCTCCTCTATGGCGGCTACAGCATCCGCCGCCGCCAGTAGCGGAGCGGCGGCGGCCGTTTCGTCGGCGACGTACATCACGACGTCACCGAAGCGCGCGACCAGCCCGACGCCGCGGGCAATCGCCACCTTGTAGGGGTTCAGATCCATTCGCGCCCCCTGTCCTGAAATTGCCGACTGATCTATATTGCATGCCCCGCTGCCGCGCGGACTCACAGCAGCGGACATCTCGGCGCCGCAATCGTCAGAGACTAGCCCGACGCGATTCGCGAGTGAATCGAGCCGAACTCGGCTTAGTGTGGGCGGGGAAAGACGATCCCACGAGCCGCCGGCACGGAAGGTAAGGACGGATACCGGTGAACATCGACGACGAGTCCGTCATAACGCTGGAAGACCTCAGGGGCGATCTGGCGCAGCGGTACAAGCGGACGCCAAGCAGCGGAAGCTCGGTCGACACCGCGATCGTCGACGCCGACCTGGCGGCTCTGGACCGCGACGGCTACGTCGTTTGGGAGAACCTCCTCAGCATCGATCAGTGCCGGCAAATCCGAGAGGTCGTTCGCCCTTGGCTGGGTCACACCGGACGCAACTCTTTCGAGGGCCTGCGCACCCAGCGCATCTACAGTGTGCTGAGTAGGACCCGCGCCTGTGACCGGCTTGTCGATCATCCACGTGTATTGGCGGTACTCGACAAGTTACTGATGCCCAACTACCTGCTTTCGGCGTTGCAGGCCATCAACATTCAGCCCGGCGAGACTGCGCAGCTGGCTCACCATGACGACGGGTTCTACCCAATTCCGCGCCCACGGGCACCGTTGGCCGCGGCGACGATCTGGGCGATCGACGACTTCACCGCCGACAATGGCGCCACGACGGTGATACCGGGCAGCCACCGCTGGGGCCAACGTCCACCGGGCCCGGACGATCGCGCGGTACCCGTCGTCATGCCCGCCGGCTCATGCGTCTTCTTCGTGGGCACACTTTGGCATGGCGGAGGCGCGAACAACACCTCACGCGGGCGTCTTGCCGTCACCGCCCAATACTGCCAACCGTGGCTGCGGCCGATGGAAGCCTTCACGTTGTCGGTTTCGCGCGAAATCGCTCGAACGGTCTCCGACGACATTCGCCGCATGCTGGGCTACAGCATCCACCCGCCGTTCGTCGGCGCGGTCGACGGTCTGCACCCGCTCCGGCTGTTGGAAGCCGGCCAAGGCTCGTAGGGCCCGCCGCGCCAGTAGAAAGCGGAAGGCGCGCCGCTTTCGTCGACTAGCGGACCGATGGTCCCGGTGCTCAGGCCGGTGGTGTCGGCCACCCGTACGAGCCACTCCCCCGCGCGTTATGTAGCCACACTTCGCGGGCGTCAGCGGTTGTCAGGTGGGTCGCTCTAAGGCAGCGCACGGACTTTCCGTCCTTGCGGGCGCTGGATGCGAGTCCGGGGAACCTGCGGCCTCAGACCACGAGCTTCATCGGGCGCGAGTCCGAGGTCGCGGCGGTGCAGGCGGCGCTCCGAGCGCACCGATTGGTGACGTTGACTGGGGTGGGCGGGGTCGGCAAAACCCGCCTGGCGGTGGAGGTAGCTGGCCGGCTCGCGGATGAGTTTCCCGACGGCGTTTGGTTTTTCGAGCTGGCTGCGGTCACCGATCCGGCGGCGATACCCGATGCAGTGGCGGCGGTGCTGGGTATCACCCAGCAGCCGAGAAAGAGCGTGAGCGAGTCGGTGGCCGCCACGTTGGAGGGCAGAGTCCGGCTGCTGGTGTTCGACAACTGCGAGCACGTTGTCGACAGTGTCGCCGATCTGGTCGAGGCGATCCTGGCCGCCTCGGCGACCGTGACGATTGTGGCCACCAGCCGCGAGGGACTGGGCGTTGCCGACGAGCAGTTATGGCGTGTCCCGTCGCTCGACGTCGACTCCGGAACCGAATCCGCCGCCGTGAACCTTTTCGTCGACCGCGCCCACAGTGTCGTGTCGGACTTCTCGCTGACCCAGCCCGGCGAAGCGGACGCTGTAGTGGACATCTGCCGCAGACTCGACGGCATCCCGTTAGCCATCGAGTTGGCCGCCTCGCGGATGGCGTCGATGACGGCCAACGAGGTGCGTGATCGTCTCGATGACCGGTTCCGCCTGCTGGTCGGGTCACGACGCCGATCGGAGCGCCACCAAACACTACGTCAGGCGGTGGGTTGGTCCCATGACCTGCTCGACGACACCGAAAAGACGCTGCTGGCACGGTGTTCGGTGTTTTCCGGGGGATTCGACCTCGCCGCTGCGTGCGCAGTCAGTGGCTGCGGCGACGACTTGGCCACCCTGGATGTGCTCGATGCGCTGGTGCGCAAGTCCCTTCTGGTCGCCGACCGATCATCGGGGCGGACCCGGTTCTCGATGCTGGAGACCATCCGTCAGTTCGCCGAGGAGCAACTCGTCGCGGGCGGTTCGGCCACCGAGGCGCGGGCCGCGCATGCCCGCCACTTCGCCGAACGCGAAGGCGACATCCTGGCCGTGTGGGACAGCCCCCGACAGCGTGAGACCTACGACTGGTTCGCTATCGAGTTGGCCAATCTGCGCACCGCATTTCGGTGGGCTGCCGACCAAGGCGATCTGGATGTCGCCGCCCCAATCGCCACATATGCGGCATGGGTCGGCTTTCAGACTGAGAATTACGAACCGATCGCGTGGGCCGAGGAGCTCATCGAGCCCGCTCGCGCTGTCGACCACCCCGGGCTGGCGTTCCTGTATGTGGTGGCGGAGTTCTGCTACATGGCGGCACGGATCGAGGCGGCTGTCGGCTACAGCGACGCCGCGCAGGAGGTGATCGGCATTGGCCGCGCCGAACTGCCGTTCGGCAGCGAGGGCTTGGTAGGCGGCTCGTACGTGGCTATCGGCCATCCCGAACGGTGGATTCAGTGGTGTCGCGCTCAGCTCGCACACGGTCGCGACACCCACGCCTTCGCCAGGGCATCCCTGGTCATCCTACTGACGGTTACCGGTTCCGCTGAGGAGGCGATGGCCGCCGCGAAGGGCCTGATCGACGCCGCCGAAGCGACCGGCAACCCGTGTGTGCTTTCGTTTGCGCTTCTCGCCTACGGCTTGGCCGTCCATGACGCCGACCCTGTCCGCTCGCTCGCTGCCCTGCGCCGTGGCCTGGTGATCGCCCAAGACAGCGGCAACCGCGCCAATCAGTCACACCTTGCGCTCAACCTGTGCCGCTCCGAGGCCGAACACGGCGACCCGCTGGCTGCCTTCGATTACTTCACCGTGGCGATCGGCAACTATCACGACTCGGGCAACACGCATATGATCCCCGCCCCCCTGGGGAATCTGGCCACTCTTTTCGACCGGCTCGGACGCTACGAGTCGGCGGCCACCATCGCTGGGTTCGCCGTCACGAGCCCTCTCGCTGCACTTCCCTCCATGGCAGAGTTCGGCACCGCGATCACCCACCTCCGCGATGTCCTTGGCGAGCAGGTTTACGAATCGCTCGCCCGCAAGGGTGAGTCAATGACCACCGCCGCCATGGTGACCTACGCCTACGACCAAATCGACCAGGCCCGAGCAGAACTCAATGCGGTCTCAAAATAGACGACATCTGCTCGGAGGGGTTTTGGACAGCCCGAGTTCGCGAACGAGTAAGTGCGACATCGCGGTTCAGGGGTTGCCCCTCGAACTCGATGAGCACTAACACGGGGTTGGTGATTCACTCACGCTGACAGCAGCTCCTGCTTCAGCACCTTCAAGGTCCGGAATATCGTGCTCCGGCTGATTCCGAACATGGCGGTCAACTCACTCACCGGCTCGCCCTGTTGATATAGGCGCAGAAGTCGCGGCGGTGGTCATACTCGTATGGAACCGCCGGGGTCCGACAATTCATCCGGTGTCAGATTCACGGGAACTCGGACTCGCCGGTGACACTGGGATATCGGACTCTTCGACCTGGGCTGTTCCGAGGGCTGTGGACCGGCTCGTGTGGGTCCCGGATGTTTAGAAACGAGACACCGAAGGCCCTTATCGGTCGACCACTGTCAAGGAGTGGGCATCACGGAACACGAGGCTTCCGTCGTCGAGCATGATGGCCCACCGCCGGGATCGAGCGCTGTGGTCGCGGTCGATGATTACTTGCACGCCCGCCAGGTCGCCGAAGTCCTCGACGACGACGCCCGTCATGGGCGGTGAGTCGGTTGTTTGGACCCGAGAACCCACCGCAATCGTGTTGGACTGGTCGCCGCGTCTGCGGTGTCCTCCCCGCATGATCAGTATCTAAGCATAGTTGGAGGCGATGTGAGCGGAATCGCCGGTTCGCCAGCCCCAGCATGGTCCGCAACGTCTTCGCGCTCTATCCGCAACTGGACATACGCGACGTGCTGCCCGCGATCCAGATGCCGACGCTCGTGGTCCACCGGCGGGACGACCGGATGGTGACACTTGAGATGGGTCGCTACCTCGCCGACCGCATCCCCGGGGCCAAGTTCGTCGAGCTCGACGGAACCGACCACCTGTTCTTCACCGGCGACGCCGACTCCTTGCTCGACGAGATCGAGGAGTTCCTCACCGGCGTCCGGCCGCTGCCTGCCGTCGAGCGCGTCCTGGCCACCGTGCTGTTCACCGACATCGTCGACTCCACGAAGCGAGCGGTCGAGCTCGGCGACGAGCGATGGAAGGAGCTGCTCGGCAGGCACGACGTCCATGTCCGGCGCCAACTCGAGCGCTTCCACGGCCGTGAAGTAAACACGACGGGCGACGGCTTCCTTGCCCGGTTCGACGGGCCCGCCCGCCACGGCGATCCGCGACGTGCTTCGGGGCCTGGGCCTCGAGGTGCGGGCGGGCGTGCACACGGGCGAAGTCGAGCTGCGCGACGACGACATCAGCAGCATCGCCGTCCATATCGCCGCGCGTGTAGCAGCCGCGGCCCGGGCGGGCGAGGTGCTGGTCTCGCGCATCGTCGTCGACCTGGTCGCCGGGTCGGGCCTCACCTTTGCCGCTCGCGGCAAGCACGCCCTCAAGGGTGTCGCGGGCCAGTGGGGCCTGTTCGCGGTCGAAGGTTGAGGGACGATGACCTCGCCGCCGCCCTCAAGCCGACCAAGGCCGCCCCGGTCAAACCCCGGCGGGTCAAGGTCAACGGTAAATCCAAGGTGGTGCGGGAGCCTCTCGACGGGCACCTGACACGCGAGGCGAATCGCGCAGTGGCCGCACTACCTGCGCCCGCCCGGCTACTACACCAGCAAGGGCCGCATCCGCGTTCTAGCCGTACAGCGACTGGAGCACCCGTCCGTCCCGAAGGCGCACGTGCTCGACATGCTGGTGGTTGGGTCAGCAGCATTTACGGCGAAACCGTCGGGCACGGGCAGTTCTTATGGCTGCAGAATGGGGCGAATTAACTGCAGCACTTTCGGATCCTCGATGGTCGACGGCGTTGGTTCATCTTTGCCGTAGGTGATGCCGCGCATGGTTTTTCGTAGGATCTTTCCTGAGCGGGTCTTGGGTAGCGCGGGGACCACATCTACCTGTTTGAAGCAGGCCACTGCTCCGATCTCGTTGCGCACAGCCGCGATGAGCTCCTCGGCAAGACCGTCGGCCGACGCACCGTGCTTGAGCACCACAAGTGCGCGCGGAACCTGGCCCTTGATGTCGTCGGCTACTCCGATGACGGCGCACTCGGCGACTGCCGGATGCGCGGCCAGCACCGCCTCGATGGGGCCCGTCGACAGGCGATGCCCGGCGACGTTGATCACGTCGTCGATGCGGCCCATCACGTACAGATACCCGTCCTCGTCGAGGTATCCGCCGTCGCCGGTGAGGTAGTAGCCGGGGTGCTCGCAGAGATAGGAGGCCTCGAAGCGTGCGTCGTCGCCCCATAGCGTGGGCAGTGTGCCCGGTGGCAGCGGCAATCTGATGCAGATCGCGCCCTCTTCACCGGCTTCGCACCGAGACCCGTCGGCGCGGAGGACGCATACGTCGTAGCCGGGCATCGGCAGCGTTGGCGAGCCCGGCTTGATCGGAAACCGCTCGACGCCCATCGGGTTGGCGGCGATGGCCCAGCCGGTTTCGGTCTGCCACCAGTGGTCGATGACCGGGATGCCGAGCCTGTCGGAAGCCCACGTGTAGGTGTCGGGGTCGAGGCGTTCTCCGGCTTGGAATAGGTACCGCAGCGCAGAGAGGTCGTATTTGTTCAGATGTGTGCCGTCCGGGTCTTCTTTGCGGATTGCGCGGATCGCCGTGGGCGCGGTGAACAGCGCCTTGACCCGGTGTTCGGATACCACCCGCCAGAACGCGCCGGGATCCGGTGTGCCGACCGGCTTGCCCTCGTAGAGCAACGTCGTGGCACCAAGCAGCAGCGGCCCGTAGACGATGTAGGAATGCCCGACGACCCAGCCCACATCCGATGCCGCCCAAAATACTTCGCCGGGATGAGTGTCGTAGATGTGTCGCATGCTCCACAGCAACGCCACGGCGTGTCCGCCGTTGTCACGCACGATGCCCTTTGGCTTGCCGGTCGTGCCCGAGGTGTAGAGCACATAGAGCGGGTCGGTGGCCGCCACGGGCACCGCATCGGCGGGCTCGCGGTTGGCCATCAGCGCGTGCCAATCCATATCGCGCCCTGCGGTGAGCGGGCAGCGGTGCTGATGTCGCTGCACGACGACGCAGCTGCGCGGTTTGTGCTGAGCCGACTGGAGTGCCGCGTCAAGCATCGGCTTGTATTCCACCAATCCCGACGGCTCGATTCCGCAGGAGGCGGAAACGACGACGGCCGGGCGCGCATCATCTATTCGTGTCGCGAGCTCGTGTGCGGCGAAGCCGCCGAACACCACCGAGTGCACCGCGCCGAGCCGTGCACATGCCAGCATCGCGATGACCGCCTCGGGAATCATCGGCATATAGAGAACGACCCGGTCGCCCTTGGCGACGCCAAGCGCACGTAACGCGCCCGCGAACCGGGCAGTCTGATCCTGCAGCTCACTGTAGGTGTAGGTGCGCTTGGCCCCAGTCACCGGCGAGTCGTAGATCAGCGCGGCCTGTTCAGCGCGGCCGTCAGCGACGTGGCGGTCCAGCGCATTGGCGCAGGTGTTGAGCGTGGCGTCGGGAAACCACCGGTAGAACGGCGAACGGCTATCGTCGAAGATCTGGTGCGGGGGCCGCAGCCACGACACGGCTTGCGCGGCCTGCGCCCAGAAGGTTTCGGGGTCTTTGATGCTGGCGGTGAACAGTTCTCGGTAGCCGCCCATGCCCGCTCACTTCCTTTCTTGTGATGCACGGTACCCCGCCACGGTTTGCGAGCCGTGCTTGCGCCGCACGTTTAGATGGCTCGTAGCGGCCCCAAAACCGCGCGGGGAGTTGCATCGGCACGTAGCGGCTGCGATTGAACAGCGTCAAGAAGCTTCGGTTGACGAGGATGCTGCGTTGATCACGGAGCACCTGGAGGCCGCAGGTGATCTCCGCGCCGCCGTCGACCATCTGTTCCGCGACGGACGGCTCCTGGCGTGGGGTGTTCCAACGACGGGCGTTTTGGTCGAGACGCTACTGGAGCGCGGTACCCACGGTGACGTGGCCGAAGCCGAGGCCGCCATCCACCGGTTGGCAGCCGCGCCAGCCCATGACCGGCTGGTTATTCGTGAAATCTGGCTGCTGCGGTTGCGCGCTCCTGGCACGGGCTCACGGCGCGACGCCGCGGCTTATGCGCAGTTTCGGGATCGCTACCGCGACATGGCGACATCGCTTGGGGCGGGCGGGTAATCCCACACCGATTCCTGCC
Organism: uncultured Actinomycetota bacterium; assembly: GCA_963788075.1. Taxonomy (GTDB): domain Bacteria; phylum Actinomycetota; class Actinomycetes; order Mycobacteriales; family Mycobacteriaceae; genus Mycobacterium. Next base: position 529,913 of record CAWBFI010000003.1, read on the forward strand.
CGTGACCGGATTTGACGGGCTTTGGCGGGATCAACACCGCAAGATCATCGTTAACGTGTTCCTCGAATCGGACGCTGAGGGACCCGATTCCCGTTCGGCCGTCGACCAACGGTGATGTACTGGCACTAGCGGTGAGTTGACGGTTGCAAGGGGTGCGCAGTGTTGAATGATCTCAGGGGTAGCAGTGGCGAGACCAACCCGCACCTGGCGGTGAACATGCGGGTCCGCGTCTATCCGGGCACGAACGCTGAGAGCCGAGGCCTCGTCGTGGAGGATTTCGGTGACCTGGCGGGCCAAGCCGTCGATGTCGGTGCTTGCCACATCGATCCGGCCCGCCGGTGGGCGGTGCAGTTGGACACCGGAAATCTGGTGTTCGTCAATACCGACCACCTGGTCCCCGAGTGATCGGCATTCCTGGTTGGTCGCGAAGATAGGACGAGACAGCCTTTGAGCTACCGAAAATCACGCACTAGACCGCCTGCTTGGGGTTATGGAGACATTGATCCCGCCGCGAAGCAGCAGCGCTGCCGGTCTCAGAAGCGGGATTCGACGACGTACTGGTAGGCGTAGCGCTGTGCTCTGCCTAACTGGCCGTGCAGGGGCGAGCTGCGCGCCACGCTCACCTCGGCAACCCGCTCGGAATCGGCCACCGTGGCTTCGGCCTGTTGCCAGGCAGCAGCGGTCGCTGCGAACCAGTCCATGCCTTCATAGACGGTGACCTGCGAACACCGCGTCTTGGGGTAGTCGGCCATATCCCAACTGTTGCCGCTGAGGACGGGGAGCCAAACGTCATCGTCGATGTCCCAGTCCCCAAACGAGCAGGCCGGTACCTGGACATCCTGGCTGCGAAATGGCATCCAACAGACACACTTTGGGGCTACGAGCACCAGTCGGCCCGCCACCCGAGCAGGATGACGGGCCGAGTGTCTCGTCGGAAGCTGAGCGACTAAGCTGTCGCGACCTGCTTCCTGCCGAAGATGCGCTCCTGCGTCGCCGTGTCGGCATAGCCTTGCACATGGACGGCCTTGCCGTTGCGGACAGTGATGGCCTGCGCCTGGTCGGTGGTTTCGCCCGCGACCGTCGACTGGCCGAGCACCACTACAAGGTCGCCGTCGGCGAGGAAGCGATCGGGGGCGACGGATGTTTGCTTCTCACCCATCTTTGCCAGCAGCTCTGCTACTTCCTGCTTGCCGCGGTAGGTGCCGCTGATGGCGCTGTCGCCGGGCTGGATCCACTCGATGTTGTCATCGAACAGGCTCATCACCGTCTCACCGTCACCAGCGTTGAAGGCTTCGTAGCCCTTCTTGATGAGCTCGATGTTCTGTTGTTCCTGTGACATATTTCGACTCCCTTTGTGCTGCATCCGATGTTTCGGCCGCGACGGGCTCGGGCCGGTCTGGGAGTCACAGTGCTCGGCTCTCGGATCAGTCAGACCATTCGCCGCCGCTATGAAAGTAAGCCGCGGCACGGCGGCTTACGCAGGTAGTCCACTACTCCATCTGGTTGCCTGCGGTGACGGGTGCTACCCGGTGAGCCCACAGGCGTTCATCTAGGAGGGCAGTGGCTGAGCAGCGTCCGTCGATCCACGACGAGGGTGCGGCCATTGAGGTCTTCGGGGCGCTTCCGTTTTCGTAATTCAACCCACAACTACGGCTTCAGTCGCCATGCCGCACACGTTGCTCATGCACCCCGCCGACCGGCAGCGGACATTGGCCTTCAGCGCCAGGCCGTTGTGCCCAAATTGGCGGCCAACTGACTCACATCCACATCGACGGTCGCTCCGCTGCGTGAATGGCTCTTGGATGGTGCGGCTGCCGCCCCACTACCCCCAGCTGCGTACGATCCCTCGCGACACCGGCTGCCGTGACGACGCCAACCCGTTATCGCGCGGCGGGACCGTTGCGGCTGCGGGGTCATGCCGCTGCTGGAACGCTGCTGGCCGCGCGTCGCCGAGCTGGCGGCGCAGCCCTACCACGCCGCCAAGCGCGTAACGCCGACGTGTGCGCGACGCGCTCTCGAAGTTGGGATACCGCCGACTCGGTGGGGCGCGCAGAATCGGGACAGGAGAGCAGGAAGGAGTCGCGATGAAAGCCAACGTCGGCGACTGGTTGGTGATCAAGGGCATGACAACCGAGCGCTCGGACCAGCGGGGGCTTATCACGGAAGTGCACTCCGCGGACGGCTCGCCCCCCTACGTGGTGCGGTGGCTCGCCACCGGCCATGTGGCGACGGTGGTTCCCGGCGCTGACGCCATTGTGGTGACACCAGAGGAGCAGCAAGCAGCGGACGAGCGCGCACAGAAACGCGCCGCACACCGCGCCACCAACGAATAGGTGCTGCGGCTGTGCTTGCCCTTCTCGCGCTGTGCAATCGGGCCGAAAACACGTCCGTATCGTGAGGGCCATGGATGCGGCCGCGCCCGACCGGCCCGATGAACAACCGGAGTTCGTCGACCGCCGTCAGCTGCTCAGGCTGGCCGGCGGCGTCGGCTTGGCGTCCATGCTCAGTGCCTGCTCGAGTCCGTCGCGAACGGACTCCGTTCCGGCGCCAGAGACCGGCCCGTCGCCACCTTCGGCCGGGGGTCCCGCTGCGACGTCGGCGACTAGCGCCATCCTGGCCGCTACCACATCCGCGCGGTTGCTGTGCCGAGACGCGTGGGGCGCACGACCGGCCCTCTCCGGAGGGCGACGTCACACCATCACCCGTATGACCCTCCACCACGAGGCCGTGGTCGTCGGCGACAACCGTAATGCTCCGGCCCATTTACGAAGCGACCAGCGGTACCACCAAGACCAGCTGGGCTGGATCGACATCGCCTATCACGTGGGGGTGGACCGCAATGGCAACATCTACGAACTGCGGAGTACCGAAATCGCAGGCGACACCGCGACGGACTACGACACAACGGGCCATTTCCTAGTTCTCTGCGAAGGAGACTTCGATCAAGAGGTTGTGCCGGATGCCCAGCTTCACGGAGCAGCTCTGGCGTTCGCGTGGGCGGTCCAGAACTTTCGCATCGCGACCAACACATTGGCGGGCCATCGAGACCTCGCCCAGACGTCTTGTCCGGGTGCGAACCTGTACGCCCATCTCTCGTCAGGCGACCTCAAGCGGCGCATTGACGACTTGCTGGCCGCCGGCCCAGTGGACCTCCAGCGCTTCTGCGGGCCCGACGCTGCCGCGAAGGTCGCCGCCATCGAGGCGGGCGACTGAGCAGCGCTCTCCAAGTGCGCGCCAGCCGACGCGCTCATAGGCGAGGGCGGAACGATGTTTGCACCCCGGTAACCGCGGGCATGTCATCGAACAGGCGTAAAAAGAGGGCCAAAATATGGCGTAACAGGAAGGGGTCAGCGTGACGGTAAGAGATCTCACCGGTTTCGCGGCGGCCTGTCAGGAGGCCATGAAGGCGGTCCTGCACGCCATTACCACCCGCGGGGAGGAACGCCGAGGACACCTCTCGGACGCCAAATCGGCGGTCGAGCAGGCCCTACGCGATGCTCATAGCGGTGAGGAATGGTACCTGGCCGAACACCTGCGCCAGGGAATCAAGGATGTGGAGACCCGCCTGCGGGACGCTTCCTAGTCGCCGGCCGTATCAGGCCGGCGACGTGTTTCGGGAATCTCGCGTGACGGCGGGCTCCAATTCGGCAAAGTGCCTGTACTGCAACACCTTTAGGGGTGGCCGATGAGTGGTAGCGCCCCGGGCGGCGGCAATTTCCTCGCTTCAGAGCTCGGTTGTGGTTAGCCTGCCAAAATGGTCACGTCGCCGGCCGCGCTCACCGGCCCAGAGCTGGAATTGCGCGAACAGGTCCGCGCATTCCTGTCCGAGTCGCTGCCGTGGGGGACGTTCGAGCCCGGCCTCGGCATGGGCGCTGAGGTTGATCGGGCGTTCTCCGCCGCGTTGGCTGAACGTGGATGGGTCGGAATGGCGGTCCCAGCGCACTACGGCGGTCGCGATGCCACCGCGGTCGACCGCTTTGTCGTCGTCGAAGAGCTGCTGCGCTGGGGTGCCCCGGTTGGGCATCACTGGGTGGCCGACCGGCAGATCGCCCCGGTACTCCTGCGTTACGGCACCGAGGAACAGAAGCGGTGGCTGTTGCCTCGAATCTGCCGGGGGGAGTTGCGTTTTTGCATCGGCATGAGCGAGCCGGATGCCGGAAGCGATCTCGCGTCGGTGCGCACGCGCGGTGTCCGCGACACCGACGGCTGGCGCGTGTCCGGTGTCAAGGTGTGGACGAGCAACGCCGTGCGGGCCGACTTCATGATCGCGCTGTGTCGAACCGGGGAGGGCACCCGGCATCAGGGACTGAGCCGGTTCCTGATCGATATGCGCAGCCCTGGCGTGACGGTCAACCCGATCCCCTTCCTCAACGGCAGCACCGAACACTTCGCCGAGGTGGTCCTTGACGGCGTGCACGTACCCGACGAGATGGTGATCGGCGAAATCGGCCAGGGTTGGGCGCAGAACGCCAGCGAGTTGGCCTTCGAGCGCAGCGGCCCGGACCGGTGGATCTCGACGTTCCTGCTCGTTCAGGAGTTCATCCGCGAGTGGCCAGACCTGGCCGCGAGCCCCGCCGGGAGCCGGCTTATCGGCGAACTCGCGGCCCAGTACTGGGTGCTGCGCCGGCTCTCGCTGGCCGTGGCCAGGGCGATCGACGCGGGCGGCACGCCCGCCGCAGAGTCAGCGCTCAACAAGGAGATGGGCACCCGATTCGAACAGGATGTGGTGAGTGCGTTGCGGGAGTTATTGGACCGGGAGCTCGTGTGCGCCCAGGAACCCGCGCCATCGCTGTTCGAAAGGTTGTTGCGCCGCGCCGTGCTGGAGTCGCCGTCGTTCACCATCCGAGGCGGTACGAATGAGGTACTGCGCTCGGTCGCCGCCAAGGGTCTCTCGTGAGCGACACCGAATTGTATAGCGCGGCCGCCAAGCTGTTTGCCGCGCACAGCCACGATGTCGCCGAAGCCGAAGCCGGCGGTTGGGCTCACGAGCTATGGAAAGCGTTGCAGCAGAGCGGATTCAGCGACGTCCCCGTCCCGGAGGAACTGGGCGGGGCCGGCGGCGGCGTTGCCGACGCAGTCCAGCTGCTCCGCGCCGCGGGAGCGCACGCGGCGCCAGTCCCCCTGGCCGAGGCCGGGCTGGTCGGTGGCTGGCTACTGGCATCTGCCGGTCTCGCGCTGCCTAAGGGTGTCCGTACGATACTGCCGCCTGCTGCCACGCGGCGGGTCCGGCTCGACGGTGATCGGCTGTTCGGCACGGCGCCCGCCGTGGCGTGGGGTCACCGCGCCGAGCATGTGATCGGACTCGTCGACGGCACGGTGGTGCTCGCGCCCGGACCGGCCGCGCAATCGGGCGGCCCCGCCGTCAGCCGCGGAGCCAACCTCGCCGAGGAGCCCCGTGACACAGTGATTTTCGACGGCGTGCCGGTAACCGTACGTGCCGACGCACCGCACGGGGTCAACGACGAGACGTTCTGTGAGCGCACCGCGCTGGGGCGTGCCGCGTTGATGGCCGGCGCAGTCAGTGCGGTCGCCGCGATGACACTGCGCTACAGCCGCGAACGCGAGCAATTCGGGCGGCCCATCGGTCGCTTTCAGGCCGTGCAGGCCCATCTGGTCGCCATCCACCAGCAGGCCGCCGTGATGGCCTCGGCTATCGACGGCGCGATCGAAGCGGTCGAACTCGGCCGTGGCGGCTTCGAAATCGCTTGCGCCAAAATGCTTGCCGACCGGGCCGCACACCTCGTGACGGCAGCCGCACATCAGACGCATGGCGCTATCGGTATGACGAAGGAGTACCCATTGCATTCTCTGACCCGCCGACTCTGGGCCTGGCGAGACGAAGGCGGAGGGCATCGCCGCTGGGCGGACCGGCTGGGCGCGGCCTTGGTCGCGGCCGGCCCCGACGCCCTGTACCCGGCCATCCAGTGCGGGTCCGAGGTGGTCCAGTGAACCGACTGCGGCGCGACGATGGGGTCACTCTCGCCTTCCAGGCGCATAACCCGCACGGCCAGGGTGTGCCGCTTTTGCTCACGCATGGTTTCGGCGCGACCGCGGGCATGTGGGACCCCAATATCGATGCCTTGAGCGTCCAGCGTCCGGTGATCGTCTGGGACCAGCGCGGCCACGGCGCCAGCGACGCGCCCGACGACATGGACCGCTACAGCGAGCAGATCAGCGTCGCCGACATGGCGGCCATTCTCGACGCCGCGGGTGCCGGTCGGGCCGTGCTCGGCGGAATGTCGTTGGGGGGCTACCTATCCCTGGCCTTCCACCTCATTCATCCGCAGCGGGTGGCCGCGCTCGTACTGGTCGACACCGGTCCCGGCTACCGCAACGACGAGGCCCGCGGCAGGTGGAACGCGTGGGTGGAGCGACGCGCCCAACAACTCGAGCGAGGCGAAGGGCGGCCCGACGGCTCGGCGGACGTCGCCCAGGCGGTCCACGAGCATCCCGAGGGGCTGCCTCGCGCCGCCCGCGGGGTCATGGCGCAAAAGGACGCTCGCGTGATCGCATCGCTCGACAGCATCGCGGTCCCCACTTTGGTGATCGTCGGCGCCCAAGACACAGACTTCCTCGCGCCGGCCGACTACATGCACCGCAAGATCGCCGGATCCCGCAAGGTCGTCATCGACAAAGCGGGGCATGCGGCGAATATGGACCAGCCCGAAACGTTCAATGCCGCCGTCCGCGAATTTCTGGAGCAGCTGTGAGTAATCCGGATGTCACCGTCGAATTCGCCGGGCACGTGGCCATCGTGGAGATCCATCGGCCCCCGAACAACTACTTTGACACCGCGTTGATCAAGGGCATTGCCGACGCCTACGAGCGACTGGACGACGACGTCGAATGCCGGGCCATCGTGTTGTGCGCGGAGGGAAAGCACTTCTGCGCCGGGGCCGACTTCTCCCGGCCCGCCGATGACCGTCCGCCGCCCGGCGAACTTTATGTTCACGCCATCCGGTTGTTCCGGACCAGCAAGCCGGTTGTGGCCGCGGTGCAGGGCGCCGCGATCGGCGGCGGACTCGGACTTGCCCTCAGCGCAGACTTCCGAGTGGCGGCACCCTCCTCGAAATTCGCGGCCAACTTCAGCCGGCTCGGCTTCCATCCCGGCTTCGGGATCACCGCCACGTTGCCCCGTGTCGTCGGCGAGCAAAAGGCGCTCGAGTGGATGCTCACCGGCGAGCGTTTCGGTGGTGAAATCGGCTACGCAGCAGGGCTTTTCGACGAATTGGCGGCCGACGGTGGTGTTCGCCCGGCGGCGATTCGGTTCGCCGAGCGTATCGCCGCCTCGGCTCCCCTGGCGCTGACAAGCATCCGTGCCACCATGCGCGCGGGACTCGCCGAGGCTGTCGCCTCGGCCACCGCACACGAGCTCGAAGAACAAACCCGACTACAGACGACCGCCGACTTCCGCGAGGGTCTGGCAGCCGCGGCCCAGCGCCGTTCTCCGATGTTCACGGGTCGCTGAACACCGGTGAACGAGCGAAAACCCTTCAGTAGGAACGCAACCGCACAACGCTATCCCGGAGCAGCGCAAGCGGTTCAATCAATCTCAATCCCCGGATTGTTCCCGCGCCCGAGGCATGTCCGGCGCGGAAACTCTGCCGGACACGGCGCGCGGTGATCAAGACGAGCAGGTTAATCGCGAGCCTCCCCAGCGCCACTCGGCTCGTTCGCTGCTTCCAGCTTGAAGGTTTCGAGGCGCCGCGTCGCCCGAGATGGTAGCCGACCCAGACTGCTGTCCCGAGCGCGGCGATGAGCTCAAGCGCGGTCATGAAGATGAGCGTCCTTCGTCACTGTCGCGGGAAGGTCACATCACAGAAACACATCAGACGTCAAAATCCCGGCGATCTCCGCGAGCCCTGTGAAACCGCTCTAATCGTTCCTTGGCGTCGTTACTCTCAATCCCACTCAGACGTTGCGCGGCGAAGCAGGAGGGATTGCAGGATGCCGGATGCTGAAACCGACAATTCGTCGCCGACCTCAGCAACTCGATTCGAACCCGATGACGCCTGGGTGCCCGCCGATATGCGGTTGTTTGGCGTGGATCGCCGCACCATCGCCCCGACACTTGCGGTATTCGCTTTGGCCGTCGCTATGTCCGTGGTGTTGCCGGTCATCAACGCGAAGGTGCCCTACCACGACGTCGTGGAAGCAGGCGACGTCATTGAACTCGAAGGCGATGTGACATTCGTTCCCGAGGCCGGCTGGGGCATCACGTCCGGTGTCCGCGCTGGTCATCCGCCCTTGTCCGGCGAGTACCCCGCGAGCGCGACCGTCGAGCAGGGGGCCCTGAAATTCAAGGTCCGCACGGGACGATTCGACGGGGACGCCAACAAACTACTCGACCAGATAGAGACGACCTCCGAGGCCCTCAGCCGCGGTCGCGGCATGCACGTGACGGGAGCGCAGACGACCATCGTCACCGATCAGGGAAAGCAGGGCGCGTCGGTGCGGGTCGCAGGGCCACACACCGGCGGCGTGATCGCCGCCTTCGTGTTCGACGGTCGCGGAGTCGAAGCCGTGGCGACCGGGCCGAGTGACACGGGCCCAGAGTCCACGGCAACGGTTCTCCGGATGATCCGCAGCATAAGCCGCGCGGGAGAGCCGAAGCGGTGACCACGACAACGATTGCCGACCTCGATCGCAGACGCGACACCGCGCTGGACCTCTCCGGCTGGGGCAGGCGGTTCCGCTTCTACCAGCCACGCAACTGCGCATTCTGGGGATACCTCCTGCTGGTGGGAATCGGTATCTTGATCTTCGCCGCCACGCTCGCCCGCGAATACGACGCCTACGGTGAGGCGATCGGCTTCGCGGTGACGTCATTCGCCATCTACGCGGCGCTGTTCTGGTGGTTCACCCAAAAGATCGACCACTACGCCAAACTCCCTGCCAAGCTCATGGTCGTCGCCTTTCTATGGGGTGGCTTCGCCGCCACCGGGGCGATGGCGGCCAACGCCAATAGCGCAATCCTTGCCCTGTACGCGAAGGCCTTCGGACAGGTCTGGGCGCTGGACTGGGGTGCCGGGCTGGCCGCGCCGTTCACCGAAGAACCGGCTAAGGGTTCGGGGCTGCTGCTGCTCATCGCGTTGGCGCCAAGGCAGGTACGAACCGCGTTCGACGGGCTCATCCTGGGCGCATTCATCGGCCTGGGTTTCCAGATTGTCGAGGACATTTCCTACGCGCTGACCTCGGCCGGTAGCCAGTTCGGCGCCAACCAGATTGGGGCGTCAATAGGCACGATCATTCTCCGAATGGTCAGCGGAGTCGCCGCGCACATCCTGTACAGCGCAATCTTCTGCGCCGGTATGGTCTATCTTCTTGGCCGGCCCGCTGAACCACGGAGAGTCAGGCGGGGGTTGCTCCTGGTGGCCACGCCGGTGCTGCTGCACGGGCTTTGGGACTCGCTGGCGTCGATCGCCGGTCCGAGCACGCTGGCGCTGCTCGGACTCCTCTTCGCGGTGATCGTCTTAGCGCTCGTCATCGCTGTGCGGGTCTACAACTTGACCGTGCAGCGGGAACGCGACTTCGTACGCGACGTCATGACCCCAGAGGCGGCGCGCGACCTGATTACCGGGGCCGAACTCGACGCGGTAGCCGGTAACCGTAAGGCCCGCAGGGCTTACCGCAAGGCCGGCCGCGACCGTCGCGAACGCAGACGCGCCCGCTTCGTCCTCAACGCTGTGTATGCCCTCGCCGACGAACTGGCTGACGCGCGCGGCGCCGACAACGAGCGGGTCCGCTTCGCCCGTTCCGAGGTCGGCAGAATTCGCGCCGGAGTCCCCCCTCCACCGCGGTGAGTTGGCGCAGTGAGTTGGATGTCTCCTGGCGTTTGCATCGGCTACGTCGACGGACCGTCGTCTGACGGCGTCAAGGCCGAGCAGTGCGGAAGCCGTGGCAGTGCATCGGGATGGTTGTCCACCCGCAGGCGGAGTCGTCCGTCCCCGTCGGCGGCGGCCCCGATAAGTAGCTCCTCTCGGCCGGCGGGGTCGCCCGCGCTCGCCGGATCGAGCAGAAGCTGCAGTTCGTTGGAATCGACGAACAACGCCGCGTCGTCGTGGGAGAGCATCCAGGGCTGGCCATCGCCTGGCCACCGGCCACCGACGACCCGAATGCTGTCGCGATCACCCTCTTGACCTTCGTCCGTCTCACCCATGACGCAACTAACCCACAGCTTCGCCGGCAGGGGGCGGAAGTACACCGCGAGCCGCTGGCGGTTGAGATTCACATCGACCGGTATTCCGACCGGAGGCAGCGACGTGCCCTCGGGGTGGTCGTTCAGCGATTTCTTGACCTGATGTGACCCGATCCCGGCGCCAAACCAATCGAGCGTCAGCACCGTCGTGAAGTACTGCGCGATCGCCAGGGTCAGCAGACCGCCCGCACCCGCGGCGCCGACCCCGGCAGCCCCCGCTACCGAGGTCACCGGCAGCGCAAGCAGACCGACGACAGCCGCCGCACCTGCAGCCGTGGCGACTTTTCCGGCGGCGGTTAGGCTGAAGTCCGCGTTCACGTCCGGCTCGGAATTCTGCGCCGGTCGCACCCCCACCGTCCGCGGTAGCCGATCGAATCGCTCGCTGACCCGCTTGACTTCTGCCTCGTACTCCTCATTGGTGAGTCCGTGGGCGCGCTTCTTTTCTCCAGCGCGGCTCAGCGTCTGTTCGAGAAGCTCGATGGTATCCGCGTCCTCTCGCTGCAACTCCTTTCCCTTCGGGTCGCGAGGTATGTCGTCGAGGCCCATTTCGTAGGTCACCTTGAACGTGGCCTTGAAGTCGTAGAGCTTGGTTTCGGCGCTCACGGTGCCGTCGATGACCAATCGGCCGTCTTGGGTTCGCGGCACGATATCGGCGTCGAGAGCGTCGAGGCTGCGGTCTTGGCCGCCGATGCTGATCGTCTTGGGACCGGCCAGCAGGCAAGGCGCCTCGGGGTCGAAGTCGCTTTCCTCGAGGCCGAAGCTCTTCATCACGGTGTCACGGACCTGTCGCAGGATGCTCCACCCGGTGACGGCCAATGCGGTCTTCTCACGCGGGTTTTCGGCGAGGACCGACGCCGGCAGCTCCTCGCCGGACGGTAACGCACGAAGCGTCTGCAGCTGCACGACCATGGATTCTTGGGTAGCCCCGCCGACGTCGAAACGCTGCACAATGGCGTCGAGCTCCTTGACCGTACTGTCGTCTCTCGCCTCGGGGTCGACGTCCACCGGCGACGGCAGCAGCTTCTGGATCCCGTTGTCGCCCATTGCGGCAAGTTGCGGTTGGACCGCATCGGCGATCTGGGCGGCCAGCGAGTCGAGCACCCGAGTTCTCGCTTCCTCGTCGGAGAGGGTGGGGTGCTGCAGCTTTTCCAGGTTCACCATCAGCTGACCGGCGATGCTGTGGGTTATCCAGTACGCCTCGGCGTAGTCGAGTTCCCAGCTAATCCGTGGATCTTGCCCGGTGAAGACCGTGACCCCGTCGTCACGGCGCTCGATGTGCGGACCGAACAGCCACCCGGCGTACGGGTCGGCCAACGGGGTGGCCGCCAGCACAGGAGCATCCTGGGCAGTGAAGTTCAGTGCGATCGTCTGCTTGCCCGGCTCTATTTCGTGCGGCTCGAGCTGGTCGTGAATCGTCAACCGCCCGAACAGCGGAATCTCGTTGTACGGGATCTCGCGCGACTCTCCGGCGCGTGGACCGTCCGGGATCGTGATCGTCGCCGGGGGCAGCGACACCAGCGGGATACAGGTAACCGAATCGATGACGATTTTCGAATCGAAGATCAGCAGATCGATTGCGAAGTGCCGCAGTGGATCTTGGCGTTCACCGTCGGCTTCCTCCTGCCATAGCCGCTGATGAGAATCGAGGATGAACCAGACGCGATCCAGGGTGAGGTCAAGGGTGGCCGTCGCGGAATAGCCGGTGCCGTAGACCGATTGCGTGTACTTGTCGCCGCTGAACATCTCGGCCGTCTGATCCTGCACGCGTTCGCGGTGAATTTCGATGATCGTATCGGGGCGATGCATGTCATGACTCCGTCCCTCGGCGGCGCACGATGTCTTGTCGCGTGCGCGGTTAAGTCGCACGACGAGTGCACTCCAGTCGGCTTCCGGAAGCTGTACCCAAAAACACATGTCTCGAGTCAAAAGAGGAGGGCTTGCGGTGCAGCAACCGGTTAAAACCGCGTACCGCGGGTAGGTGAATGAAGTACTGACAGGTCAGCGGCTCCTGGGGGACGGTCAAAACGATGGACGGCAAATCCGCAGCCAGTGAATGGATCGCGCACGCCCCGCACGACGAGATACGGCGGGGCGAGCGTCTGCTGCCGCACGACGAAGATCCGTTCTACGAGCCGCCGGAAGGCTATGAGCAGGCGCAACCGGGTGAACTGTTACGGTCACGCGAGGTCGAGCTGGGCTTTCTCGGCATGATTGCTCAACGAATCACCGCGACCCAGCTGCTTTACCGCAGCACGAACCTGCACGGCCAGCCCGAGGTCGCCGTCACCACCATGCTGGTGCCCAAGCAACGGGATCCCGAACTGAGTTGCCCGGTCCTGTCATACCAGTGCGCCATCGACGCCGTCGCGCCGCGGTGTTTCCCCTCGTACGCGCTGCGGCGCGGCGCCAAGGCGATCGGCGCGTTCGTGCAGTCCGAGTTCTTGCTCGTCGCGGCGGCCCTGGCCGAAGGCTGGGCGGTGTCGGTGCCCGATCACGAGGGCTGCCACGGGATGTGGGGAGCGCCGTATGAGCCCGGGTACCGGATTCTGGACGGCGTGCGTGCAGCGCTGCGGTGTGAGCGGCTGGGATTGTCGCCGTCCGCGCCGGTCGGCTTATGGGGTTATTCGGGGGGTGGACTGGCCTCGGCGTGGGCAGCCGAGCTGACCGCCGGGTACGCGCCCGACCTCAACGTCGTCGGTGCCGTTCTGGGGTCGCCCGTCGGTGACCCCGGCAGCGTCGCCCGCCGGCTCAACCGCAGCTTTTTTGCCGGCCTTGCCGCGCTGATGATCGCCGCCCTGACCCAGGTCTTTCCCGGCGCACAGCAGGTCGTCGACAAACATGCGACCGAAGAGGGCAAAGCGTTACTCGAGGAATTGCAAACGATGACGACCGCTTCGGCGGTGTGGCGGTTACGCCACGTCGACATCGGTTCGTACGTGGACATGTCGGCCGACGAGCTGTGGGACTTGCCGGAGGTGCGCAACATCTTCGACGAGACCCGGCTCGGCAAGACAACGCCGGAAGTTCCCGTGCTGGTCGTGCAGGCGGTGCACGACAACATCATCAGCGTCGAAGACATCGATGAGCTCGTCAGGACGTACGTGCGCGGCGGCGCGTCGGTTACCTATCATCGCGACGGGTTCTGCGATCATCTGCTTTTGCACCCGCTGTCGGCGCCTATGACCCTGCGCTGGCTGCGCGATCGATTCGCCGGGCGCCCACTCAGTGAGCACCGGGCCCGTACCAAGTGGCCGACATTACTCAATCCCTCAACATACCTCGGGATGCTCAAACTGGGCGTGATCAGCGCGAAGGTGATCGCGGGCGGGTTCGTCGACCGACACCCGCTCTCCAAGCCCGACGCGCGTTGACCGCGATTGAATAGAGCAGCGGATCGGCGGAAGTCGATGCGCGGCCGCGCCGGTTTGTAGGCTTTCGGGCATGCCGTTCAACAACGGCGAGGTCTTCGCTGGCTACGTTATTGAGCGCCTGCTCGGCACCGGTGGCATGGGTGAGGTTTACCTCGCCCAGCATCCTCGTCTGCCGCGTCACGACGCGCTGAAGATCCTGTCATTGGCCGCCACGGCCGACGAGGAGTTTCGCGCGAGGTTCAATCGCGAAGCCGAACTGGCGGCCACGCTGTGGCACCCGCATATCGTCGGCGTTCTGGATCGTGGTGAGTTCAACGGCCGGCTCTGGATCTCGATGAACTACGTGGACGGCACCGACGCGGGTCGATTGGTTCGGGAGCGCCACCCGCACGGCATGCCAGAACAAGACGTTGCGGAAATCGTCGTAGCGGTGGCCGACGCGCTCGACTTCGGTCATGATCGCCGTCTGCTCCATCGTGACGTCAAGCCCGAGAACATCCTCGTGACCGCCGCCGATGGCCACCGGCGCAGGGTGTTGTTAACCGACTTCGGCATCGCCCGCAGAATCGATGACGTCAGCAACCTCACCGAAGCCAACGTCGCCATAGGAACGATCAGTTACGTGGCCCCCGAGCAACTTTTGGGCAAGCCGCTTGACGGCCGGGCGGATCAATATGCGCTGGCTGCCACGACGTTTTTCCTGCTGACCGGCGCCCCACCTTTTCACGACTCGAACCGCGCTGTCGTACTCAGCCACCACCTCAGCACGCCACCGCCCCGGATATCGGAGCGGCGACCCGACCTCGCGCACCTGGACGACGTATTGGCAAGGGCGCTGGCCAAAGACCCGAGCAAGCGGTACCCGAGTTGCGTCGACTTTGCTCGGGCGCTCTCGCAGCGATCCGGCGAACGGGCTTCGGACGCGGGTCCCGCCGAGCACCTCGGTTCGGACGAGCGTCCACCCACGCAGCGTCTTGAGCGTCTGGTCGTTGTTGGGACAGCACGCGGAGTAGAGCAAAGCGCGGTCGGGGCTCAGAGTCAGGTCGGGATCCTTTCGTTCCAGCTCGTCCCATATGACCCACTCGACGACCTGCCTGCTCTTGTCCCGGTCGAAATACAAACTGACGTCGTAGCAGGTCAGCTCGCCGACGGGGATGAGGTCGAGATCAGCGGCGTCTGGGACGGCGAAACCCTCGATGCCGACAAAATCATCAACTTTTCAACCGAAGCTCCTCCCAAGCGTCGCCGGTCCCAGCCCCCTGACAAATCGCCGCGAGACAAGGCACCAAAAGGCAAAAGGGGCCGGATCGTTGGGGTGGTCGCCGCCCTCGCTGTAATCGCGTTGGCCGCGGCTGCGGTTGTGTGGTTCACCGACGGCTTCGGTCGCTGGACTCGCCCCGGGCCAATCGTCAAGCCGGTGAGTGCAACGGTGTTTTCACCCGACGGTGCCCCCGACAACCCGCAGGACGCAAAGTTGGCAATCGACGGCAACCCGAACACCGCGTGGTCCACCGTTACCTATATGGACGCCGTCCCGTTCCCGAAATTCATCCAAGGAATGGGTCTTTTGCTCCACCTCTCCGAACCGACCGCGCTGAGCGCCGTGACGATCGACGTGTCCAGCACTGGGACCCAGGTGCAGATCCGCTCGTCGCCCACCGAAGCCCCAGCCAAACTGGCCGACACCACCGAGCTCACCCCCACCACGCCACTGCAGCCGGGGCACAACCGCATAGCGGTGCATAACCGGACCAAGACCGCAAACGTGCTGGTGTGGATCTCCACACTGGGCACCACCAATGGCGAGAGCCGGACGGCAATCTCCGAGATCACCCTGCAGGCGGCTGCCTAAAGTTGCCGTCCCGCGAGGCGAGCGCTTTGATGACTCGCATCGGGCGGCTTACTTACGCCGCGAGCGAGCACCCGCCCACGGCACGGCTCGCCTTGCGCCGCTTGGCCCCTCGCTGCATGCCGACCCAACCCCCAATAGCCCCATGCTGGGTGCTGGTAAGGGCCTGGATGGGCTGACATAATAATTTTCGGATTTGTCTGATTCGGTTTCTGACCAAAGCGGTTTCTACCTGGTTGAGTAGCAGGTCGAGAAACCGGATCAATTCCATTTTCCAGAACTCACGGTTGAAGGTGAACCACGCACGACACAAGTGCAGCGCCATTTCGCCCGTTCGGCCAAAGGTGTAGCGTGAGCCATGCTGAGATACCAGCCAGTCCGGAATGGGGCCAGCCGCCGTCTCGCCGCTGCCCCCACTGAGCAGTCGCTCGCGCCGAACACTCTGCTTACAACCGCATGCCGTGGACATCATGAACGCTCCACCAGTACCCCGCCCCGCTCGTCTAGAACGCGCCAGCAGTCTGGCTGTGCTGGCCGACCGTGAGCGCATCGCCCGTGACCTGAATGACCGTGTGATTCAGCAGATATTTTCTGTCGGTTTAGATCTGCAGGGCACCATCGCCCGGTCCCGATCGGAGGAGATCACCGCTCGGCTGAACCAGTCGGTCGCCGACCTGCACGTCCTGATCCAGGATATTCGCAACACCGTCTTCGAATTGCACGTCACCCGCACACCGCGGGTCGGCTTTCGGCATCGGATTGAGGCCGCGGTCGCAGAGCTGACCGAAAACCGCGATATCGCCACGACATTACGGATCTCTGGACCGATGAGCGTGATCGACGACGAGCTGGCCGGCCACGCCGAGTGGGTCATTCTCGAAGCGATCAGCTACGCCGTCCGATACTCCGAGGCAACAAAGTTGACGGTTGTGGTGACAGTTGCCGATGAACTGGACGTCGCGATCACCGACGACGGTTGCGGTGTCACTCCCGACAAGCAAGGCCACAGCGGGCTGGTCAACTTGGCATCCCGCGCCGAACAGATCGGCGGCGACTTTCACCTCACAACGCCGCTAGGGGGCGGCACAAAAGTGAACTGGACCCACCGGTTGCTCACACCATACCGGCCTCATCCAAAGCTCGACCTCTGACAAACGGGCGTGATGTGCGGTTCGTGGTCGTCACTTGTCTTTGGTGACGTGAGGGTCAGTCAAGATCGACATGGTACTTCTTAACCGCTGGCGCTCGGCGCATACTTCTCGCGATGAAACGCATCGCAGGAGCCCTGGCCGCATTCGCGGTGGCCGGAACCATCGCCGGCATGACAGCCAGTGCCGCCATCGCAGAACCCAAAGCCGAGCACGTTGTGGGGGAAGAGTGCATCGGCGCTGATATCGGCCGGAAGGATGTCGCCCCCAACGGTCAGGCCATCATCTGTGACAGCAACTACCACTGGGAGCCGTACATCGGCCAGACCCCAACCCACTCCTGGGGCTCCTAATTATTGTCGGCATGAGCGGACGGTACCGCCAACAACGTCCGAATCCGACCCTTTTAGCGCTCTGACCAGCTGATTCTCAGTGGAGCTGCCGGGAATCGAAACCGATGACCTACCAGGCAATATGGCGTCTGACGTGCCGGTTCGTTCCGTTTCGGTCCGATTCAGTACCCGTAGTTACCTGCGGTTTTGTACTCGGGTCTTGACGGCGTCAAGAGGGGTCCCCGACCGCGTCGGGCGCCGGTCTCATCACGTCCGCGGCCAAAAACCTTTGCGCCTCCTCAAGCCATTTCTCGACATCGACTCGGCGATACATCACCTGTCGGCCAGCGGCAGACCGGGCAGGCGGTTCTGACTCGGTCCGCGGGCAGATACACCCGTAGCGCCAGGTGCTGCTCGAGTATCCGGCGAAGCGCGGCGTTCGTTGAAGGCTCGGCCCAACGCCATTTTGCTGTTTGCTTTATCTGCATAGGCGGGGTAGACCTAAGCTACGGATCCACGGCAGACCAAGGTCGGACCGGAAGAAAAGATTCCTCCTCTCGGCTGTGGCGCCCAGCACGATCACTAGGCACCCACGCGAAGCAAGGCCCATCAACTGGGCACAGCGCGGTGGGCTTGCGTCAGGCCAGGAAATGTCTGGTGACGCCGAGGCCACATTTCACCGCACCATCATGCACGCTTGGTAACCAGCGGTTGGTGCTTCGGACGGTGCTCCTATCCATCAGGAGCGCCGTCCGACTCGCGTATGCCGAACCGCCAGGGCCGGTAGCGGTGCGGCAACCAACGAACTGCTTCGTGTAGGTGCCGGAGTGTTCTGCACTCCAACGGACGTTCGCCGTAGGAGTCGATCGCCGAAGTGAAAGTCCGGAGATGAGGCCAGGATGAGTGGAAATGACAATGAGCGACGAAATGCTCTCAGCGAGAAGGTGTTTCATCTTGGTGCGGGTTTCAAAGCGCGAGAGCACCCGCACGTAATAGAGACGTTGTCGGGCCTCGGGCCGCATCTGGGAAGGTGGCATCCCACCGATGTGGACGTGGAAGTCTCGCTACAGGATCGCGGCGGAACTGAGCAACGCGTCACATTACGTACGACCTTGCCTGGCCTTCCGCCGCTAGTGGCGACCGCCGACGACCCGGACCTGACCCGCGCACTCAGCGAAGCGAAACGCGAGCTGATCCGTCAGATTGAACACCACAAGCCGGCCCGCGCACGCATGAACAACCGCCAGCTCAGGAGCGAGACGATCCGGCATCCGGGCACTTCCGCGGATACACCGGAACCTGAAACAGGTCGACGACTGTGAGCGATTGAAAGCGACCCTGTTCAGCGACCTTCGCTCGAGTTCATACAACACCCCTAACGTCAAACGGGCCCGGCGACCAAACCCTGGTAAGACAGCTGTTCCCGGGGCTCTGTGTTGGCGGGGCGGTGAACACGTGACGCCCGTGAGTTCGGCGCGCCGGGGACAGACATGATGATCGCCTTTCTCGTCGCCAGAGTGGCGGACCGAGCAAGCAGCAATCGTCGCGATCGATCAGGCGTGTGTTCTTCCCTTGAGGCAGAAGGCCGTACGCCGTCCACCACGCGGATAGACGATCCGCGTCGATTGCGCGGATGCCCAGCCGAACCAGCCGGCGCGCGAAACCGTTAGCTTCCGCGGCGAATTGACTTGATGACCTCGAGGCGTTCCTTGAGCAGTTCGTCGAGTTCCTCAATCGAGCGGCGTTCACGCAGCATGTCCCATGGGGTGCGCGGCACCTTGACCTTCTTGGGTTCGGCCAGATCACCACCCTCCATCAGGGCGCCCTCCATGCCGTTGCGGCACTGCCAGGTGCCGGGTATCTCGGCGTCCTCGGCGAAGGGTATGTCGAACTCCTCGCCGTTCTCGGTGCCGTACCGCGCGATTCGGCGCGGCGCCAGGTCATAATTGCGCTCGGTCTCGTAGCTCACGGCTCCGAGGCGACTGCCCCTCATGACGCGATCAGCCATCAACGCTCCTCAAATTGCACATGCCACGGTATATCTGTCAGGTTACGGCCCGGGACCTTGCCGTGGATTCGGTGTCCTGCAAATTGATGGTCCTGACCTGCTGATATCTGGTGGAGCTGCCGGGAATCGAACCCGACGCTCTACCAGGCAATATGCCGCCTGAGCTGCCGATTCGTTCCCGCTCGTTCCGATTCAGTCCCGCTCGTTACCTGCGGTTTTGGTTTCGCGTCTTGACGGCGTCAAGAGCTTCCGCTCGGGACGAGCCTTTCACGAGGCGCAGGAGTTTCGCAGCTGCCGTTATGCCCGTCCGCAACTTGCACCGGCGCGGCGGTACTTGGAACGAGTCAAGGAGCAGCATTAGCCGAGGGCGGCTACGAGGGCGTTCGTGCCAGCGACGATCGCCTCGAGTTGGGTCTGCGAGAGCGGGGCGAACAGTGCCGCCATCTGCGCGGTCGTCGCCGCTTCGGCCGCGGCCTTCTGGGCCTCGATCTCGGGGGTGTATTCGACCATGTCCTGCTCGGAGAAACCGTGCATCTTGAAGTTGTCGAGGTCTCGGTTGAACTGACAGGCCGTGGCAGGCGAGAGCCCGGTGCGCTTCACCGCATCGGTGTGCACACCGCCGCGCAGCTCTCGCAACAGGATGGCTGCCCGGTAGGCCCGAGCCGGGGCCGTCGGCGCTGCTGGGGCTGAGCGGTAGCCGTCGAACAGCGGCCAGCAGCCGGAGGGAACTGTGGCGACGAGGGCGCCCACCGCGTCGGTGAACGCGCCGAGGGTGGCCGAATCCACTGCGGCGAAGGTGGCCTCGGCATAGTCGTCGGCGGCACCGAGGTGGGCGGTCGCGATCGCGTCTTCACTGGCCAGGCTGCGACCCCGGGTCACCACCGCCGCGATCATGCCGGGCTTGAAGAAGTAGAAGATGGCGTCGGCCGTCTCCGGGTCGACGCCACCAAGCATGGATGCTCGACCGGCACCGTAGAGGGAGACGACGTCGAGGCCGATGGCTTCGCCCTGGGCGATGGCTTGTTTGGACAAGTAGAAGTTGGCCGCGAGGTCCCCGAGGGGGCCAGCGATGATCGAGGCTGCGGTGGTTGCGTCCATCGCCCCAACCTAGCCAAGCTCCACCACCTGCTGATAGTTGCCGATCCGAAGGATGAAGAACGACATCATCGCGGCGACGCTTGGCGACGGGTGGGCGATGACGAACTCTGCGATGCCATGCGGACCCTGCTTCTTGGCGGCCACGAAACACCGCTTCGACACTTACTTGGTTGCTGGAGCAAATCACCCGCCACCCAGACGTCCTCGCTCGCACTGGGGCCGCCGCGCACGACGGCGACGACGATTATCTCGACGCTGTCATCAAGGAGGCAATGCGACTGCGACCAGTGGCACCGATGACCTGCCGCCTGGCAGCCCAGGACTTCGAATTATCCGGGCTGACCGTCCCGGCAGGCACCATCGTGTTCCCCCACATCACCCTGGTGCACCGACGAGGAGACATCTGGGAGGACCCGCTCGAGTTCCTTCCGGAACGGTTCCTCAGTACCCCGGTCAATGCCTTTGCGTGGATCCCGTTCGGCGGCGGGCGAAGACGCTGCCTGGGCGCCGCATTCTCCCTCGTCGAGGCTCGAGTGGTGCTCCGCACTATCCTGCGTAGCACCAATCTCGCGCCCAGCCCGCGCCGGCCGGAACGCATCAGCAGGAGCAACGTACTCCTCGCGCCCGCTCGGGGCGGGTCGGTCCGACTCGACCGCCGCACAACGGCTTTCGGTGTCGCGACATCCAGCTGAGGCCGGGAATCGATCAGATCCTGGCGTCGGCTTCCTGCCAGTACCGGTCACGAATCTTTCGTTTGAACAACTTTCCTGAGTCTTCTCGCGGCAGATTGCTGTCGAATACGACCACTGGGTACCTTGAATCCCTCGCCGACTTCGATATGGGCCGCGACGGATTCGCCATATTTCTCGTCGGGGATGCCGAACACCGCACAGTCGCGGACCGCCGCCATCTGATACAGCACGGACTCGATGTCGGCCGGGTAGATATTCACCCCGCCGGAGATCACGATGTCGTTCGCGCGGTCGGCGAGGTATAGGTAGCCGTCTTCGTCGACGTGTCCCATATCTCCGACGGTGACGAAGCCATCGAGTTCCCTCTCACGCCGCTTCTTGTAGTCACCGTGGTAGGTGAAGCCTGGCCAGTATTCGGCGGACTGGACGTACACCACGCCCACCTCGCCGATGACGGCTTGCTCGTCATCGACGTTACGGCACTCCTGTTGTGCTCAACGCCCGGCCGGCGCGACGGTGCGCGCGCCCGACGGCGCGGCGGTCATGGTGAAACCCCGGTAGCCATCGGCCGCGATCTCGTCGCACATGTGCCGGTACACCCCGACGCCGCCCACGTATGGCATCAGGACACGGGGCTTGCCGGGAACATTGGCCCCGACGTACCAGGACTGGGCCTTCGGGAAGAGGGTGAGGTCACCGACTTCGGCGACGTGTTTGACCCAGCCGCGCTCGGCGTCCTCGGTGGCCTCGATGACGTCGTTGCCCTCCGACCGTGCCGTGGTGAGGGCGTCGGTGATCCAGTCGACGTGCTGCTCGATGGAGACGATCATGTTGCTGATCACCGATGGGCTGCCCGGGCCGGTTACGGTGAACAAATTCGGGAACCCGGCGACGGCCAAACCGAGGTAACTGCGCCAGCCCGTCGCCCACTTGTCGGCCAGCGCAAGCCCGCCGCGGCCCCGGATATCGATGGCCGCCAGGGCGCCGGTGATGGCGTCGAAGCCGGTTGCGTAGACGATGGCGTCCAGCTCGTGCAGGCCGGCGGTGGTCTCGACGCCAGCGGGCACGATGCGGGTGATCGGCGTGGCCCGCAGATCGACGAGCTCCACGTTGTCGCGGTTGAACGTTTCGTAGTAGCCGGTGTCCAGGCAGGGCCGCTTGCACGCGTACGGGTAGTCGGTGGGGCACAGCAGTTCAGCGACCACGGGGTCGGCCACGAGGCTCCGTATCTTGCCCCGAAGGAACTCCGCGGCGGTGTCGTTGGCCTCCTGCGTGATTTGAATGTCGGCGAACGAATACGGAACCGCAAAGAGACCGCCGACCTGGTAGGCGTCCTCGTACACACGTTCCCGCTCATCGGCGTCGACCTCCAGGGCCGAACGGGTCGACGGCAGAGCCGGGACGCCAAACGGGGAGGTTCGTGTGAGTTCCCGCAATTCGTCGTAGGCCGCCTTCATCGGTTCGACGTCCGCGGCTTCCAACGGCCGGTTGAGTGCCGGCGTCGTGTAGACCGGTGTCCGCTGGAAGACGGTGAGGGCGGCGGCCTGCTCGGCGATCAGCGGGATTGATTGCAGACCGGAGGAGCCGGTGCCGACGACCCCAACACGCAGACCCGTGAAGTCGACCCCGTCGTGCGGCCACTGCGCGGTGTGGTGGGACAGTCCACGGAAGCTCGGCACCCCGGGAATCTCGGGCATCTTGGGCACCGAGAGGCAACCGGTGGCGATGATGCAGAACTGGACGTCCAGTTCGGCGCCGGTATCGGTGCGGACCAGCCAACGGCCGCGGTCTTCGTCAAACTCCAGGGAATCGACCCGCGTCGAGGTCTGCACGTCGCGGCGCAGATCGAAGCGGTCCGCGACGTGTTCGAGGTAACGCAGAATCTCAGGCTGGGTGGCGAACTTTTCGCTCCACTCCCACTCCTGCTCCAGCTCCGGCAAGAAGGAGAACGAATAAAACATGCTCTCGACGTCGCAGCGCGCTCCGGGGTAGCGGTTGCGGTACCACGTGCCGCCCACACCGGCCTCGGACTCCAGCGCCACCGCCCGCAGGCCGGCCTCGCGCAGCTTGTGAAGGGCGTAGAGCCCGGCCATGCCCGCCCCCACAACCACCACGTCCACCTGGTCGCGAGCCGATGCCGTCTCGCCGTTCCCAGCCAGTCGATCATCTGCTGCTTGGTGTGTTGCGGTGCCGTGTGCTGATGAGTTCTTTGTCATGAATGTGACGGTAGGTGCGCGATCGGCGCGATCACAGGACCCGAATGCGCCGAGTTTGTGACCCAACCGATCCCGACGCCTGCCTTATCGCGCGATCGCGTGTCTGCGTCCCACCACTGGGCGGCATCAGCCCGGTGGGACGTCGTCGGGTTATAGTCCTGTCCGAGGTTGGGTGGGCGTCGGATGAACTCGGTGAGCTCGTCCTCAATGTGCATCACCGGAGCACTAAGATACCTGATGTCGAAAGTGATTGCCGCTGTAGGGGCTTCGAAGATCGGGGCGAATCCGTAGAACAGAAGCTATTCGGCCGCGTGCGGTGGTGCTACGCCGGGGAGGCCGACGGAGTCCAGGATTCCAACGATAGCCCCGCGATCCGGTCGTCCTCGGTCATTTCGACAGCCTCGAATCCCGTTGCAATTCGGGTGAATTCGACAATCCGGTGCAAGCGGTCCGCAGATCGGGGGTCCGGCTCGACCGCAGCACAATGGCTTTCGGTGTCGCGACATCCAATTCAGCGCGGGAATCGATCAGATCCTGGCGTCGGCTTCCTGCCAGTACCGGTCACGAATCTTTCGTTTGAACAACTTTCCTGAGTCTTCGCGCGGCAGATTGCTGTCGAATACGACCACTTTGGGTACCTTGAATCCCGCGAGCTTGCCGCGGACGAACGTACGCACCTCGTCCTCGGTCAGAGTGAATCCCGCGCCTACTTCGATATGGGCCGCAACGGATTCGCCGTATTCCTCGTCGGGGATGCCGAACACCGCACAGTCGCGGACCGCCGCCATCTGATACAGCACCGACTCGATCTCAGCCGGGTAGATATTCACCCCGCCGGAGATCACCATGTCGTTCGCCCGGTCGGTGAGGTATAGGTAGCCGTCTTCGTCGACGTATCCCATATCTCCGACGGTGACGAAGCCGTCGAGTTCCATCTCACGCCGCTTCTTGTCGTCGCCGTGGTAGGTGAAGCCCGGCCAGTATTCGGCGGCCTTGACGTACACGACACCCACCTCGCCGATGGCGGCCTGTTCGTCATCGACGTTGACGATTCGGATCGCAGCGCCGTCGGCGGGTTTGCCGACCGTCCCGGGGTGACTCAACCACTCTTCGGTTGTGCACCAGACCACCGGTCCGGTCTCCGAGCCGCCGTAATACTCGCTGACTATCGGGCCAAGCCAGTCGATCATCTGCCGCTTGATGTGCATCGGGCAGGGCGCTGCGGAATGCACGACGGAGCGCAGCGACGACAGGTCATAGCGGTCGCGGACTTCTTCGGGCAGCCGCAACAGCCGGGTGAACATCGTCGGAACCATCTGGACCTGCTGCACCCGGTGGCGCTCCACGGCCGCGAGGAAGTCCTCGGCGTCGAACCGGGTCAGGATCGTGATGTCCATCCCCAACTTCATGGCCACCACCGCAGTAGTGTTCGGCGCGGTGTGATACATCGGCGCCGGGATGATTGTCCGTTCACCAGGCCCCATGCCCATCCGCTGCATCAGGACCGTCGCCATCCGCGTCGCGCTTTCGGCAGAGACCGATTCACGCACAATGCCTTTCGGCTTACCCGTGGTCCCCGAGGTGTAGATCATCCCGAGTCCGGCAGATGGGGCAACCGTGGACTCGGCTGGTTCGTTTTCGGCCAGCCAGGCCTCATACTCGACACGGGATCCCGGCACTGGTGCGTTCGCGGTGTTGACCACCACCAACGGGATCGAGGTTCCGGTCTGCTCCACCGCGGCAACGAAATCCGACTGGACGAAGGCCGCGGTGCTCCCGCTGTTGCTCAACAGGTAGCCCAGTTCCTCGGACTTCCAGTGCCAGTTGACCGGAACCGGGTTAGCGCCTGCGAGTGCGACGCCGGCGGTCACTTCGAGGAATTCGACCGAGTTCGCTAAGACGATGGCGACGTGGTCGCCCTTCACGACTCCCATGTGGCCAAGGCCCGCGGCTATTCTGGCCGCGCGCAACTGGACCTCTTCGTGTGATCGTTCGGTGGTACCGCATCGAATCATCGGTGTGTCAAACATTGTGCATTCCTTCAACTTTCATCTCCGTGCGTGTAGGAAGATCAGCTATGTCGCGCACGCTCTTCATAGCTTTTGCGCTTTTCGATATCCACGTCGTCGGTGAACACCGTTTCTCCGCCGAGGGCCCGGTTCAACCCTTCGGCGATCCCGCGGGGCATGAATTTCTGGCTTACACTGAGCGCCCCAGCGAGTTTGGTCGCGCGGACCCGCGATCGAGGCTTCACGATCACGCCGACAATCGCTGCGGCGAGATCCTCCGGCGTGGCGTTCTTGATGCCCCGGAATCCGTGCGTGCCAGCGGTCAATTCGGTGTTGACGAACGACGGCATGACCAACGAGAAGTCGACACCTGTGGTGCGGTGCTCGATGCGCGCGGCGTCGGTGAATCCGACAACGGCGAACTTGCTCGCACAGTATGTGGCGAGGCCAGGTGCGTAGATTTCGCCGGCGAGCGATGCAACGTTGATGATGTGTCCCCGGCCGCGCGGGACCATACGTTGCGCGGCCAGTTTGGAACCAGTGATGACGCCCAGCACGTTGATGTCGATGATGCGGCGTGTGAGTTGCGCGGTCTCGTCGATCAGTCGGCCGACCGGCATGATGCCGGCATTGTTGATCAGGACGTCGATGGGACCGAGCGTTTCTTCGACGTGGTCGAGAAAACTCTGGAACGAGTCCACGTCGGTGACGTCGAGTTTCGCGTAGGCCGTCAGTCCGAGTCGGGTCGCTGACTCCTTGAGTGTTACGTCGTCGATATCGCCGATAGCTACGCGCGCGCCGAGCGCATTCAGGGCGGTCGCTGTTGCGAGCCCAATGCCGCGGGCGCCTCCGGTGATTGCGATGACCTTGCCCTGGATGGATGCTTTATTTGCCATGAATGTGACGGTAGGCACCCAGATGGTGCGATCCCAGGACCGGCATGCGCAGAGTCTGTGACCCAACTGCGCACGAAGCAAAGCCTCACCCGATGTCCGCCGCAACCGCGACTGGGCGGTACGAGCCCGGCGGACTGCCAGTCCAACGGCGAAAGGCACGCCGGAATGCGCTGGGCTCGGAGAATCCCAGACGGTCCGACAGCGCCTCGACTGTCTCACGGCCGCGCACCAGGCTGGCGATCGCCTCGTCGCGCAGAATCTCTTCTTTGATCTCCCGAAACGATGTCCCCTCTTCGCGCAGTAGTCGCCGAAGGTGTTGGGCGCTCACGGTGAGCCGCTTGGCGATATCCTCAACCATCACCGCTTCGTCAGGGCCCTTGCGCTCGATCATCTTGCGTACGCGACTGGATGTGGTCGGATTGAAGTCCTGTCGGAACAGGAGGTCGTTCGGCGACCGTCGGATGAACTTGATCAGCTGATCCTCGCTTCGAACCACCGGCGCGCTGAGATAGCGGCTCGCGAAAGTCATTGCGGCTCCATTGGCTTCAAACGTCGGGGAGACGCCGTAGATAAGTAGGTATTCGGCGGCATGGGCTGGGGCAGTCCATGGTAGATCCACCGAGATCAACGGTATTCGTTGGCCGATCAGCCATCCAGCGAATCGATGCACGACGGTCATGACGATGTCAGTCACAAGCTGATCCGTCTGCGCGGGCTGCCTCCGCGGGTCGAATGAAAGCCGCGTGGTCGAGCCGTCGACGGTCATCTCGACGGCTTCGAATCCCGTTGCAATTTGGGAGAACTCGACAAGGCGCTGCAAGGCTGTAGCCAAATCCGCAACATGAATCAGGCCAAGCGTCATCATCCGGAATGTGCCACGCGGGACGGGCTTGGGGCCCACGCCCAGCAGTTCGTCGTCCGTGGCATTCCATAGCGCCTGGATTACGCGGCTGGCCTGCGCCGGGGTGACGCGGGTTGCATCCCGGCCGATGAGTTCCTTGGTTATGTGGGCTCTCCACAGCGCCTCCTGGATATCCAGTCCATGCAGCCGGGCTGACTCAATCGCCGCTCGGATGAATTGGATCGCCACTGTGCGGCTCGCCACAGTGCGAAGTTACCACCGGGCGGATGCGCAATCGGGTCACAGAAGTCGCTAGCTGCGGTCATTGGTGCAGGGCAAGGGCCCGGCATAGCGTGGCGGTATGTCGTCACAGCACGCGTTCGACATCGGCGTTATCGGTCGGTGGTGCGACGAGATCACGTTCCCGGTCGAGATCGAGCGAAGTCGGCCGTGAACGAGATGTCCGGACCAAACAGAGGAGAACACCATGAGCGAGACGGACGCGAAGGCCCACCGGATGAGCATTGAGGTTCCAAATCCCGCCGACGGGAAAGTGGTCGGCGAGGTACCGATCGAAACGGCTGAGGCCGTCGCCGCCAACGTCCGTGAGCTGCGCCTCTTTCAGCCCGAGTGGGAGGCCATCGGCCCGAAGGGTCGCAAGACGTGGCTGCTCAAGTTCCAGGGCTGGATGATCGACAACTCTGAACAGATCATCGATGTGCTGCAGTCCGAGACGGGTAAGTCGCGCGTCGACGCCAGCATCGAGCCGACGGCCTGCGCCGACTTGCTGAATTACTGGGCGGGCGCTGCCGAGAAGTTCCTCGCTGACGCCCACCCGACGCCGCACAGCCCACTCGCCAGAGTCAAGAAGCTGACCACCGTGTACCGGCCCCACCCGGTCGTCGGTGTCATCACGCCGTGGAATTTTCCCTTCGCGATGCCCGGCCTGGACGTGATCCCGGCGCTGGCCGCAGGGGCTGCGGTGCTGCTCAAGCCTTCCGAGGTGACGCCGCTGAGTGCGGTCGAGTTCGTCCGCGGCTGGACCGAGATCGGCGCACCGCCGGTGCTCGCGCTCGCGACCGGCTACGGCGAAACGGGCGCCGCTGTCGTGGCCAATGTCGACTACGTGCAGTTCACCGGGTCTACCGCCACCGGCCGGATTGTGGCCAGGCAGTGCGCGGACCGGTTGATCCCGTACAGCCTCGAGCTTGGTGGCAAGGACCCGGCGCTGGTGCTCGCCGACGCCGACCTGGACCGGGCGGCGAACGGCATTGCCTGGGGCGGGCTGTTCAACTCCGGGCAGGTCTGCACATCGATCGAACGCGTGTATGTCGAGGAACCGGTGTACGACGAGTTCCTTGCCAAGCTGGTCAAGAACGTCCGCCAACTTCGGCAGGGTCAGGACGACCGCAGCTTCAAGTTCGACATCGGGGCGATGGCCACCGTCGCGCAACGCGACATCGTGCAGCGCCACGTTGATCAGGCCGTGGCCGCGGGCGCCCGAGTCGTGACCGGGGGCAAGCCGACCGGTGTCGGCACGTTTTTCGAGCCGACCGTGCTCGCCGACGTCGAGCAGTCGATGGTGTGCATCCGAGAGGAGACTTTCGGGCCGACCATTCCGGTGGTGAAGGTCGCCGACGAAGCCGAAGCGATCCGACTCGCCAACGATTCGGTCTATGGGCTGTCGGCGTCGGTATGGACCAGCGATAAGGAACGCGGCCAACGCGTCGCCCGGCAGCTTGATGTGGGCGCGGTGAACATCAACGACGCCCTTGCCAACGTGTTTAGCTTCGCCCTGCCGATGGGAGGGTGGAAGCAATCCGGCGTCGGCGCCCGGTGGGGCGGTGCCAGCGGAATCCGCAAATACTGCCGCCAGCAGGCGATCACCGCGCCCACAATCCCGACCTCGGCGAAAGAACTGCTGTGGTATCCGTCCTCTCGCCGCAAGGTCAGATTCGCATTGGGCCTCATGCGTGCTACCGCTGCCCACGGCCTACGCCGGCTCGGCGTCACGCACAATGCAAGCAACTTGTAGCACCCTCAAGGCCGAAGAGGAACCCGAGCGAAGGAGGTACCCGTGGCACACGACCGGATCCTTGCTCTGAAGGCGCAGCGGCGCGATGTTCTCGACTACTGTGCTGACCTCACCGATGAGCAGTGGAATACTCCCAGTCGTGCCGCCGGGTGGCGGGTGCGGGACGTCATCGCCCACATGGGTGCGAGCTGCCGAGTGTTGTTCAGTCCCAACATGCTTCACCTGCTGCGGACTGAAGACCTCGAGCGCGACAACGACCATATGGTCGATAGCCGCCGGCTGTGGCCGACCGGTCGGCTGTTGGCCGAGTTTGCGCGGTGGAGCAGCATCGCGGAGGTGGCCTTCGACGTGTCCGGCCGTGGGAAACTCGGCAACATCACCGTGCCGCTCGGTGCCACCGGCCGCTACCCGGCCCGGATTCTGCCGTGCGCGTTGGTCTTTGACTGGCACACCCACTTGCACTACGACGTCGCCCCGGCCCTGGGTAAGCCGGCGCCGCCGACTGATGAGCGACGTCTGCAGGCAACCTTGGAGTGGATGCTGGCCGGCATGGAGCAGATGAATCAATCCCAGATGGGCTGGGTCGACCGGCCGATCACCCTAACGTTGACCGGTCTCGCGAGCGGCAGTTGGCAAATCAGGCCGAGCGGCAATGGACGCCTCTCTGTCACGCCGGCGTCCAATACCGATTCAGCCGCCTGCATCGAGGGCGCGTCGGTCGACTTTCCTGCCTGGGCGACCAACCGCACCGGGTGGCGCGACAGCGATCTCGCCGTCAGCGGAGACCGCGACTACGCCGCACGGTTCCTCGACGCGCTCAACATCATCTAGCGCACGGTCGGTCGTCCCGCTCATCGGAGGGAGAATCGGAAGTAATTGGCATATCCCTGCCGTCTCCATTCCCGCACCATGTTGACGCTGGGCAGAAAGAACGGGTCGGGGACGCGGAATCCCAGCGCGGTCGGCTTGTCCAGGCCATAGCGCTTCATGTGCAGCACGGCGTCCAGGATCGGCACCGCGGGTTGATAGTCGTAAGCGAGTCGTCCTCTCCCGAACAGCTCGCCGATCAGTCGTGACATCGTCTCGGGGCTGCGGGTGACGCCGTGAACCTCCGGATGGGCGCTCGCCCACTGGCGCGCGGCGTCTTCGGAGGCGAAGAAGCTGTTGTAGTCACACCAGCCGACGATGCGGGCGGGCAGCGTGCGCAGCGGGTACCCGAGGTGCACCCGCAGGGTTGCCGGCGAATAGTCCAGTAGCACCCCGTCGCGTCCTACCAGCTCGGCTGGCTCTCGCGTCTGGCGACACACCGACCGGACGGTCACCTCTTTGCCTGGAAACTGCGCCGAGATGGAGCACGCCTCGACCGCACATTCGGCGAACCACTTCTGCTCGCCGTCCACCCAGACCTGGTAGTGATTCTTGAACGCGGCGAAGGGGCGGGCGTACATGATCTCGCCCAGCGGCGGCAGCGGCTCGTCGAGGGTCTCGTCCTGAAACCGCTTCAGTCCGGCATGAGCGGAGTCTTGCCGCGCGACACTGGCTGCGGCCTCGAGGTTGAGCAGGTCCACTGCGAGGTCCTCCGCGGACAGGCCAAGTTCTCGGCATAACTCAGCAGTCGTGGGAACGACACCCTCGGCCCGCGTGCGGTCCATGATGCTTTTGCGGACCTGTCGGGCGCGCTCGGACAACTCGGCCATCAGTGTGCTCCCTCGGTGGACGGTTCAACGGCGGTCAGGTTCGGGTGCCGCGCGATGGTGTCGGCGAGACGGTCCGCGACGTGGTGGGCCCACGCGGCGATCGCCAACGAGGGCGGCGTGCCGACGGCGGCGGGCAGGGCAGCGGCGTCGGCGACGAAAAGGCCTGGATTGCCGTAGATTTCGCCGCGGTGATCCACGACGCCATGCCCGGGGTCGGGGCCCAGGCACGCCCCACCCCAGGCGTGCACGGTCAGTGGTTTCCGGAGACGTGACGCGCGGAGGCCGGTGTCGGTCTCGAACGCGGCCAAGCCCTCGGCAATCCGATCGAAGATCGGCTCGGTGGTCTTGTCGTAGTCGATCTCCACACGGCCGCGCTCGAAGTGCGCCGACGCCTTACCCGAGTCGGCGCCCATCCCGAAGGCAAACATCAAGCGGTGCAGGCGCCGTCGTACCCACCTGGGCAGCGGAAGAGTGTCGAGTCCGCTCGCCGAAGCCAGCCCGTAGAACGGCGACGGAGCCTCATCAACCGTGAATCGGCCGAGGACCGGCGGTGCCGGCAGCGTCGGGGGGTCTGCGGGGTTCTTGAAGCAGACCCCGATCTCGTCTCCGTTGCCGCCGAAGGTCGCACCCAACGAGGGCATGGCGGCCAGATCGTCGCGCTGTTGGCCCTCGAACAGCAACCGCAGCGTGTTCATCGTCCCCGCGGCCAGGACCACGCGTGGCGCCCGCGCGGTGTGGTTCGTTTTTCCGCGCAGGTCGCGGTAATGGACGACGTAGCCACCTGCGGCAGCGCCGGGTTCGCGCACGATCTGACTGACCTCGGACAACGCGCGAACGGTGACGCCCTTGTCCAGGACCGGGGCGAGATAGGCGATGTCGACCGATGATTTCGCCCCGTCTCTCGACCCCAGCAGGCTGTCCCCGTCGAAGGCGCAGAACCGGCGCGGCGCGCCGGCGCCGTCCTGGTGCAGTCGGCCGGCGTCGGTGCCGGATTTCGGGTAGAGGTACGCGGCGTCGGGCTGCGGATCCGCGGGCTGACAGCGCTGGCCCGCCAACCCGGGCAGCTCACGCCACACACTCGTAGGCACAGCATGCTGACGGGTCAGACGAGTGGCACCCAAATCCGACCGGATCTTCTCGTAGTACCCCGAGATCTGCCCCGCGCGCAGATCGGGGTGACGACTTTCCCAATACGCGGAGTCAGACGGCTCGACGAGCAGGCCCAACCACCCGTGGCTGCCGCCGCCCACCCCCGACACGCAGACGACATCGATACCGGGATAGCTGAACACCTCGTACATCCCACGCCTGTTGACCACAACGCCGCGACGGGGAGTCCCGACGAGGCGGCGCGCCAGCTCGACACCCCGCGCTCGCAGTCGTCGACCGTGACGACCATGCACAACGCCCGGCGTGCTGCCGCGCCCGACGGTGATGCTGCGCAGCACGTGCGTCGCGAAGCGCGCCCCGTAGGGAAACGGGGAGCGGTCGGCGATTCCCATGCCCCGCACGGGCAATGAGTCGCGCCACGGGCCCCGTTCGAGCACAAGCACATTGAGGCCCGCACCGGCCAGGCGGTTGGCCGCGATGCTGCCACCGAAACCGCTCCCGATGACCACGACGTCGTAGTGCTCGTCCGGCTGTGTGTCGAGCGGTTGTTTGTGTTTCGTCACCCTGGATCGCCTCCTTGGATATTGGTCTCGACCGGGGTTGTTGCGGCCCGGGCCCTCGGTGCCTATGTCGATCGGGAGAGCCTGCTTGATGTGAACACACAATAGACCAATGTTCGTGTGGTTGACCACCCCCCAGTTGTGACTTGGCGACGTCGATACTTGCTTTATAAGCGTACAAATACGAACTTTGCTTGCCAAAGCCGCGCGCATGCTGTCTACTAAGTGAATTATCTCTAGTTTGAAATGACCAAAGGAGTGCCGATGAGCGGACGCGCCGCCGTGGTGGGCGTGGGGATGATTCCCTTCACCACCCCGAGGAATACCGCGCCGTACGACCTGATGGCCGAGGCGGCTGCCCGGAAAGCCCTCACCGACGCCGGCATCGACTACGCGCTGGTGCAGCAGGGGTACGTGGGCTACGTCTACGGCGACTCGACGTCAGGACAGGCCGCGTTGTACCGGCTGGGGCACACCGCGATTCCGATCGTCAATGTCAACAACAATTGTTCGACGGGTTCATCGGCGCTGTTCTTGGCGCGGCAGGCGATCGAGACCGGCGCCGCCGACTGCGTGATCGCGCTTGGCTTCGAGCAGATGATGCGCGGTGCACTCGGTTCGATGTGGAGCGACCGGCCGAGCCCGTTCACCCGTTTCGATGACCGCACCACAGCGCTGCAGGGGTGGGATGAGCACGCGCCGATGGCCGCCCAGTACTTCGGCGGCGCCGGTGCCGCCTACGCCGAGAAGTACGGCGTTGATCCCAAGGTTTTCGCTCAGATCGCGGTGAAGGCGCGCAGGCATGCCGCCAACAATCCGTATGCGGTTTTTCGCGACCCGGTCACTGTTGAGGAGGTGTTGGCGTCTCCGAAGATTTTCGGACCGCTGACCCGGTTGCAGTGCTGCCCGCCGACCTGCGGGGCGGCGGCCGCGATCCTGTGCAGCGAGGATTTCGCCGACGCCCACGGTCTCGACGGGTCGGTGGTGATCAGGGCCCAGGCGATGGCCACCGACTTCGCATCGACGTTCAGCGGCGACATGATGACGGTCGTCGGTTACGACATGGCCAAGGCCGCCGCCGACCAGGTGTACGAGGCAGCCGGTGTCGGTCCCGAGGACATCCACGTCGTCGAACTGCACGACTGCTTCACCACCAACGAAGTACTCACCTACGAGTGTCTCGGTTTGACCCCGGAGGGCACCGCCGAGAAGTTCATCGCCGACGGCGACAACACCTACGGCGGGCGGGTTGTCACCAACCCGTCGGGCGGGCTGCTGTCCAAGGGCCACCCGCTGGGCGCAACAGGATTGGCACAGTGCGCCGAACTGGTGTGGCAGCTGCGCGGTCAGGCAGAGGCCCGCCAGGTCGAGGGGGCCACGCTCGCGTTGCAGCACAACATCGGACTCGGCGGTGCCGCCGTCGTGACCCTCTACGAGAAGGTGAGCTGAACCAATGCCGTTGGACCAGAACGTAATCGGCAAGCAACTGCCGTCGGTCACCATGACCGTCGACGCGGGCCGTCTTCGCTTCTTCGCCAAGGCGATCGGCGAGACCAATGCGGTCTTCACCGACCTGCGGACGGCCCACGCTGCGGGACACCGCGATCTGCCGGTGCCGCCGACCTTCCTGTTCGGCATCGAACTGGAACGCCCCGACCCTTTCGATTGGTTAACCGGCGTAGGTGTCGACCTGCGTCGGGTACTGCACGGCGAGCAGTCCTTCACCTACCACTCCCAGGCCGTGGCCGGCGACGTGCTGACCGCGACGCCACGGATCGCAAACGTGTACAGCAAGAAGGGCGGAGCGTTGGAATTCATTGAAAAGATGTCCGTGGTGACCCGGGATAGCGGCGAGTTGGTCGCCGAGCTGAACAGCGTGATCGTCGTGCGGAACCCGGAGCAACCCCAGTGACCGCCGCGCCGGCCATCGAAGTGGGAACCGAGCTTGCGCCACTGACGATCGCGCCTATCTCACGAACCACGCTGGCCCTGTTCGCGGGCGCCTCGGGCGATCACAATCCGATGCACATCGACATTGACGTCGCACGGTCGGCCGGCCTGGACGACGTTTTCGCTCAGGGCATGCTCTCGATGGCCTACCTGGGCCGGCTGTTGACCAATTGGGTTGACCCAGGAGCGATTCGAAACTACCGGGTGCGCTTCGCCGCGATCACGCCCTTGCACGGCGAGCCAACCGCCACCGGCAGGATCACCGCGATCGACGACGTCGACGGCGAGCGGCGCGCGACTCTCGAACTCGCCGTCACCCTCGCGGACGGCACGGTCACCCTCACCGGGGACGCCGTCGTCGCGTTGTGACACCAAGCCGCGGAAATCATCCAAACAAACGAAAAGGATTGTCAACCATGGGAACTCTTGAGGGAAAGGTCGCCATCATCTCCGGCTCAGGCCGCGGGATCGGGCGCGAGATCGCACTGAAACTGGCCAGCGAGGGTGCGAAGGTGGTGGTCAACGACCTCGACGCCGAACCCGCCAAGGAAACCGTCGCCGCGATCGAGGCCGCGGGCGGGCAGGCCCTGGCCTGCATCGGCAGCGTCACCGACGCCGACTTCGGCGAACGCTTCGTCGCCGCCGCGGTCGACAACTTCGGCGGCCTGGACATCATCGTCAACAACGCCGGCTACACCTGGGATTCGGTGATCCAGAAGATGACCGACGAGCAGTGGGACGCGATCCTCGACGTGCACCTCAAAGCGCCGTTCCGGATCCTGCGGGCCGCACAGCCCGTCATCGCCGCCGCGGTCAAGAAGGCCAAAGCCGCCGGAGAGCCCGTCCCGTGCCGCAAGGTCGTCAACATCTCCTCACTCGCCGGCACGGGTGGCAATGCAGGACAGGCGAACTACTCGTCGGCGAAGGCCGGTGTAACGGGGTTGACGAAGGCGCTGGCCAAGGAGTGGGGACGCTACAACGTCACCGTCAACACGGTGGCGTTCGGGCTGATCAAGACCCGGCTCACAGACACCCCGGCCGGCGGCGAAGGCACCATCGACGTGGCCGGCAACGAGATCAAGGTCGGCGTCGATCCAAACCTGCTCGCCGCTATGGAGCAGATGGTGCCGCTGGGCCGCGGCGGTACTCCGGCTGAAGCCGCGGGCGCGGTGTACCTGTTGTGCCTCCCCGAATCCGACTACGTCAGCGCGCAGACCCTCGTCTGCGGCGGCGGCTTCAACTTCTGACGACGACGATGACGACAGGTGCGTACCGGTCGGCCTGGGCCGACGACGACGTCGTGGCCCTCCGGGAAATGGCGATCAAGTTCTTCCAGACCGAGGCACTCCCGCACCGGGAACGGTGGGCCGAACAGAAATGCGTCGACCGGGAGTTCTGGGTCAAGGCCGGCCGGCTCGGCTTGTTGTGCTCGTCGATCCCGGAGGAATACGGTGGCGGCGGCGGGACGCTGGCCCACGAGTTCGCGATCATGCAAGCCCAAGCCGCCTGCGGTGAAACCGGATTCGGCAACCAGGTCCACAGCGGACTGGTCGCGCACTACATCCTCGCCTACGGCACCGAAGAGCAGAAGCGGCGCTGGCTATCCGGGATGGCGACCGGGGAGTTGATCAGCGCCATCGCGATGACCGAGCCCGGCGGCGGATCCGATCTCAAAGCGCTGCGCACCACCGCGATCCGCGACGGTGATCATTACCGGCTCAACGGTGCGAAGACATTCACCTCCAACGGCAGCTCGGCCGATCTGATCGTGCTCGTTGTGAAGACCGATCCGGCGGCGGGCGCCAAGGGAGTGTCGCTGATCGTGCTGGAAACCGCCGACGCACCCGGCTTCCGGGTCGGACGCGTGCTCGACAAGGTCGGGATGAAGGCGCAGGACACCGCGGAGTTGTTCTTCGACGACGTCCTCGTCCCGGTCGGCAACCTACTCGGCGAGGAAGGCGCCGGTTACGGCTATGCCATGCGCCAGCTGGCGCACGAACGGCTGGTGGTCGCGGTCTGCGGCCTGGCCACGCTGGAGAGTGCCGTCGAGGAGACCGTGACGTACACCAAGAACCGCGAAGCCTTCGGCAAGCCGCTGTTTGACATGCAGAACACTCGATTCGAACTAGCCGAGTGCGCCACCATCGCGCGGATCGCGCGGGTGTTCGTCGACGACTGCATCCAGCGGCATCTGCGTGGTGACTTGGACGCGACGACGGCGTCGATGGCGAAAGCCTGGGTGACCGATATGCAGGTGCAGGTCATTGACCGATGCGTGCAGTTGTTCGGCGGCTACGGGTACATGATGGAGTATCCGATCGCCCGGATGTTCATCGACTCGCGTGCGCAGAAGATCTACGCCGGCGCCAACGAAGTCATGAAAGAACTGATCGCGCGCTCGCTGTAGCGCTGAACGGAGCAGCAGAGATGTATCTGACCCAATCGCTGCATCGTAGTTTGCAGCAGAACCCTGACCGCCCGGCCACGATCTGCCGCGATCGGGTCCGCACGGTGGCCGAGTCCGTTGACCGCATCGCCCGCCTCGCCGCCGCGCTATCCGATATGGGTGTGCAGCCAGGCGACCGGGTCGGCATCCTCGCCCTGAACTCCGACCGCTACCTGGAGTACTTCTACGCGGTGCCGTGGATGGGAGCCGCGGTCAACCCGGTGAACATCCGGTGGAGTGCCGCTGAGATCGCCTATTCGCTGGTCGATTCCGACACCCGGATCCTGTTCGTCGACGACGCGTTCGCGCCGATGATTCCCACACTGCAAGAACGGTTCCCGGATCTCGGTGCGGTGATCTACTGCGGCGATGGCGAACTGCCCGCCGGCGCGCTGAGCTACGAGACCTTGATCACCGAGCACGACCCCGTCGAGGACACCCGCACCGGAGGCAACGAGTTACTAGGCGTGTTCTACACCGGCGGCACCACCGGCCACCCCAAAGGCGTGATGCTCTCGCACAACAACCTGCTCACCTCATCGATGGGCAGCCTCGCCTCCGGTCACTTCATCACGCCGCACGGCCGATTGCTGCACACCGCGCCGCTGTTCCATCTCGCCGGCATCGCGGCATGGGCCGCGGGATGTCTGGTCGGCTCCACGAACGTGATCGTGCCGGCCTTCAGTTCGGCCGAGGTGTTGAAGGCGATCGCCGAGCACCACGTCACCGACGCCTTGCTGGTGCCGACCATGATCCAAATGCTCGTCGACGACCCGGCCGTCGGCGACTACGACCTGTCGAGCCTGCTGCACCTGATCTATGGGGCGTCCCCGATCTCGGAAGCGCTGCTGGAACGGGCCCGCAAGGTCTTCCCCGCGGTCGGATTCACCCAGGGCTACGGCATGACCGAACTCTCGCCGACCGTAACGCTGTTGACACCGGCAGACCATGACGACCCCGCGTTGCGCCGATCAGCCGGTCGCGCCGCACCGCACGTGGAAGTGCGCATCGTCGATCCTGACGGACACGAGGTGCCCCGCGGGGAGGTCGGCGAAGTCGTGGTCCGCGGTGACAACGTGATGCTCGGCTACTGGAACCGGCCCGCCGACACCGCCGCTGCGATCCGTGACGGCTGGATGCACACTGGCGATGGCGGCCGGATGGACGACAACGGATACGTGTTCATCGTCGACCGGATCAAGGACATGATCATCACCGGCGGCGAGAACGTCTACTCCGCCGAGGTCGAGAACGCGCTGGCAAAGCACCCGGCGGTCGCGGCCGTCGCGGTGATCGGGGTGCCCGACCCCGACTGGGGTGAACGCGTCCATGCCGTCGTGGTGCTGCTACCCGGCCGGCAGGCCACTGGGGAGCAGATCCGCGCACACTGCAAGACGCTGATCGCCGGCTACAAGGCTCCCCGCAGTGTGGAGTTCGTCGACGCACTACCGATGTCCGGCGCGGGTAAGATCCTCAAACGCGAACTACGCAAACAGTATTGGAACGACGACGCCAACCAAGTCTCCTGACCGATGACTGACACGACAGCTAAGTCCACACGGCAGCCTGTGACGCGACCCGCGCGCGGCACCCGCCCGGCCAACCGTCGGCAACTGATCCTCGACGCAGCCGCAGACCTGTTCTCCCGCAAGGGATATGCCGGGGTCACCATGGGCGATGTGGCCGACGCGGTCGCGATCGGACCGTCGGCGTTGTATCGGCATTTTCACAGCAAGCAGGACCTGCTCGCCACCGTCGTCGCTGACGCGCTCAATACCCTCAGCGACGCGCTCACCGCAGCCGAGAAGGAATCCGCGTCCGATGTGGCGGCAGCGCTGGCCGCGGTTGCCCTCAGGAATCGCGGCGCGGGCGTGCTGTGGCAGCGCGAGGTACGACAGCTCTCCCCCGCCGACCGCGCGACATTCCGCGCTACGATCGAGCAGATCGCCGCACGGTTCGCCGCATTCATCTGCGCGCGGCGGCCCGGCCTCGGTGCCATAGAAGCTGACCTGCTGGCCTGGTCAAGCCTCGCCGTCGCCACCAGCGTGTCGCTGCACAGCCTCGTCCTGCCCGAACCCGAATTCACCACTCTGCTCAGCGAATTGATCTCCACCGTTGTCGACGCCTCGTTACCTGCTCCACAGCCGACGCCCGCCCACACGACGACGTCTGGGATGCTGCGCACCCAAGTCCGCCGTGAAGCGATCCTCAGCGAAGCGACAAAGCTCTTCGCGGCCAAAGGATTCGCGGGGGTGAGCACCGACGACATCGGTGCCAGCGTCGGCATCAGCGGTCCCAGCCTCTACAACCATTTCCCGGCCAAGTCAGACATTTTGGTCGCGGCGATGCTGCGTGGGGACGAGTGGCTCCGCATGGACATGCACCGGGCCTTCGCAACGGCATCCGATGCCCGTGACGGCCTCACCCGCCTGCTTGCAAGCTACTGCTCCTTCGTCTTCGACAACCCGCAGCTGATCCAAGTCCTCGTCTCCGAGTCCGCGCACCTACCCGAGCCGGAACGTCACCGCACCCGAGCCGCCCAATACGACTACATCGCCGAATGGGTCACCCTCATGCGCCAAGTCCACCCGCAATGGGACGCCGTCCAAGCCCGGATCCGAGTCCAAGCCGTGCAGACCATGATGAACAACATCGCCCTCACCCCGCATCTGCGCCGCTATTCCAACGTGGAATCCGCACTGGTCACCATCGGCGCCGAGCTCCTTGGCGTCAGTGCCCAGGCTCCCAGCCAAACCGGCCGGCCCGGTCAAACGCCGAGACCAAACGGCAGCCCCAAGGAAGAACCCGCCAGAACGGAGCAACCGCGATCATGACGACCAAAGAGACTCGAGAAGTAGGCGAAGCGACGACGGCACGAGCGAGGGTCGGGCCTACGTTCACGACGCTCGACTTCGTCCACTCGACCGGGACGCTCGTTCGCCGGGGGCGCGAGCTCTATGCAATTTGGGGACGCGACCGAGTCGACCCCGCGTTCCGTGAAGAGTTGATGGTCGCGGTTGCCAGCGTGAACTCCTGCCGATTCTGCACCTACATCCACCGCGAATGGGCGCTACGCGCAGGGCTTCCGCAAGAGGAGCTCGCCGCACGCGAGGGGCTGGACGCCGACTCGTTCGACGCGCGCCGATGGGCCGCCATCGCCTACGTTCAGGCATATGCCCAATCAGATTTCCAGTCCGCGCCCGAGCCGATTGAGGCTCACTTCCAGACCTTCTACAACACGCGGGAACAGCGTGACATCGAGCTGATCGCGCGTATTATGACGTGGGCAAACCGGGCCGCCAACACCATCGACTCGCTGCTGGCCCGCCACCGGGGAGAGCCGCTTCCCGAGAGCCGGGCGCGCGACGACTACATGGTCGGGGGCTTGGGGCTGGTCGCCCTGATTCTTCCCGCGTGCGTCGTGGCGGGGTGGCGGCGCACAACGCCGCTCGGAGTTCTGCGCGATTTCACCTCGTTCTCGAAGAGCTTTCAGGAGCGGAGGGCAGCGTCGAGCTGATGGCTGAGAAGTCCGTAAGGCCGGGATCATCGGCGGTCTCCTCGGCGATGTGATTCACGCTGGACCGCTGGCTTGGGGTTGCCTGCTTACATGCCGTCGTGAGATAGTACTGATTGAACGATCAATCAGGTTGGTTGGATGACTGCTTCATCGACGGTGTCGCGCCGGGACCAGCTGGTGGATGCCGCGTTGACGGTGTTCGCCCAGGAAGGGGTGGACGCGGCCAGTATCAAGAAGATTGGCCGGGCCGCAGGGGTGGCCCCGGCGCTGATCTATCACTACTTCGAAAGCAAAGAAGCGCTGCTGGCCGCGGTGGTGGCGCGGCACGGCTTCCTACCACAGCTGCGCCGAATGTTGGCGGTACCGCCGGCGGAACCCGCGGCCGAGGTGCTGCCGCAGATCGCGCGGCAAATGTATGACCTGCTCACCGAACGGGCCGATCTGGTGCGGGTGGTGATGGCGACCTCGCAGACCCATCCGGACATGCGGAAACGGATGGACACGCTCACCGACGAGGCGCAGACGCTACTGGCCCGCTATCTGCAAGCCCGCATCGAAGCCGGTGAGGTGCGTGTGCACAGCGTGGCGGCGGCCGCGCGAACTCTGCTGTTCACGGTGGTGATGTGGCGGCTGGCCGACGCGCCGGCGGCCGAACTCGACGACGCGATCGCCCTATTGGTGGCCGGGCTGACTACCGCCGCGCCCGACCCCGCGGCCGTCGGGCCCGAGCCCAAGACCACCGCCCCGGCGAGAAGAACCGCAAGGAGAAGCACCGTATGAAAACACAATCGCTGCCCCGCATCTCGCCCACCGGGAGGCTGATCATCGCGGCCACCGTGGTCAGCGGCTTGTTTGGTTCCATCCTGGATCGGGCCCTTGTTGCCACTCCCGCGTGGCGTGACCTCGGCGTGCAGGCATGGGCCGACTTCAGTCGCCACGCCGATCTGCAGACCGGTCTTTTTGTCTATCCGGTCGGCGCGATCCTGTGCTGGGCACTGGTTTTCGCCGCAGTATTGGCCTATCCCTTCGATCGGTCTGCGCCACGGCAGGCCGGTCTTCCGATCTATCTCGCGGCCTTGGGTGCGATTGGCGCCATTGCCACCACCATCGTCGCGGCACCGGTGATGATGCACGTGGGCCAGCTCAACGACACCAATACCGCCGCCCTGCACGATGCCTTCGAAACCTTCACCGTTTGGGGCGTTTACGTGCGCGGTATCTGTTTCGCCGCGATATTCGTGTGCTCGGTGTGGGCGCTGGTCAACTATTTCCGATACCAGCCAGCGCTGCTGACGCCGCGCAGCAACGCCGATCTTTTAACGGTCACGACTGCTGGTCTGGATGCCACCACCTCAACACAGCGTTGATGCGCGAATTTCTCACCGCCACAAACCAACCCGGGGAGTTCCGATCATGATGATGATGCTCTTGCGTCGGCGCACCTGCGAAGGTCTGCGCTGGTATCAGTTGGTCTACCGGCTGGCCTATCGCCTAGGCCTGACTGTCTGGCAGCGGGGCAGTCCGCCGGCCGATCTCGTCGCACTGATCGAAGGCCCCGCAAAGCTCGAACCGGGGCGTGCACTCGACATCGGCTGCGGCACCGGCACCGACACCATCTATCTGGCCACGCACGGCTGGCAGGTCACGGCCGTCGAGATGGTGCGCAAGGCCCTGACCACCGCGCGACGCAAGGCCACAGCCGCGGGAGTCGCGCCGCGTTTTGTCGAGGGCGATGTGACCCGACTGCACGACCTGGGAATAGGCGACGGCTACACCCTGCTGCTGGACTTCGGCTGCTTTCACACTCTGCCCGAAGACCGCCGGCCCGCCTACGTCAGCAGCGTCTCCCGTGTCGCCGCACCGGGCGCCACCCTGCTGCTGTCCGGCTTCAAGCGGCCGCCCATAACGGCCCCCATGCACGCCGGGATGACCCTCGACGAGGTTCGCCAACGCTTCAGCGAGGCCGGCTGGCGAGTGGTTCGCGCCGAACCGACCTCCGCCGACTCCCAGATGGCGGTTGCTCGCCGGGCCGCCGAGCATTTCGAACTCTGGTGCTATCAACTCACCCGCGACTCGACCTGATAACCCCGGGTCCAGAGGATCCGTAGGGCTTCCATGCCGCCGTCGCCGTTGAGCTAGCGTTGCTGCAGGAGTTCACGCGCGAGTGGGTGCACACGCCCCGGTGGTGTTCAGCCCAAGTGGCCGCTTGTGGGCGCGAACAGCTCGGCACTGCATTGAAAACCTGCGTCCACGTACCACCAGACGTGGCGTGCCGATCCTGAACGTCATACGGGAATGCAGAATACGAGGCAGAATCGAGCGATGAAGCCGGCCGGTGTACACCATGTCGCCATCTGCGTCGCCGACGCGCAGAAGGGTCTCGCCTTCTATCGCGACGTGCTCGGCATGACGCAGCTGC
The DNA here is from genome assembly GCA_963788075.1 of uncultured Actinomycetota bacterium. Classification (GTDB taxonomy): domain Bacteria; phylum Actinomycetota; class Actinomycetes; order Mycobacteriales; family Mycobacteriaceae; genus Mycobacterium. The sequence goes on from CAWBFI010000003.1 coordinate 572,305, forward strand.
CGCGCCCCGATCTCGGCCGGGGGTACTGGCTCGACGCCGGCGGCCAGCAGGTGCACCTGATGGAGTCCGACACCCAGCCGCTCGGTGCGAACCACTTCGCGATCCGAGTCGACGACATCGATGCCGCCGTCACCGACCTGCAGGGAGCAGGGCGTTGAGGTGCACCGGATCCCGTTCATCCCCGGCGCCGGGCACCAGGCCTTCCTGCACGATCCGTTCGGCAACTTGCTCGAGCTGAACCAGCCGGAATAGCTTGCGCACGCCGGCGGAGCGCTCCGCCGACAGCTTCAGGACCTTTGGGCCCAACGTCGCGACGACATCGCAGTCTCTAGGCACACCGTATTCGTCGAGCTGGTCGGGGTATTCGACGAGCGTCGAGCGGCTTGCGGTAGTACCGCGGCCCCGACCCGCGTTGAGCGCCGCCACCATCGGGGCCATCAACCACTTCACCACCGCAACGGCGCCACCGTCGTCATACCTGGCAGCCACCACTAGGACGATCACCGCAAGCCCACCGACACCGATGAGCGCGTCAGCGTCGTCATGCCCGCCGGATCGCTCGTGTTTTTAGGCGGCACCCACTGGCATGGCGGAGGGGCACTCAGACCACCCGCGCGTTGCGCCGGGAGTTCTGCTATTGGTTTTCGGTGGAGCTGCCGGGAATCGAACCCCACAGAAATCGCGCTGACCAGCAGAAACGCCGGACACCGGTACGTGAAACGACGCGAAATTACGCGAAACGACCTGCGAATACGCGAAAGGTGTTGATGGCATCAACACCCCGCAGCCCGGCTTGACAACCACATGAGAACTCGCCCGCATGGCAAGAGGCTGCTTGAGATAGAGCTTGAGAGAGGAGGATGCAGTGGGTCGACGTCCAGCAGTGCCCCGAGGGAGGTGGCCGTGGGTGACCACATCGACCCTTCCGACCTTGTTGTGGGCCATGCCGATGAGGTGCGGTGCAGGCTCGAGCTGTGCGTGGCCGCCATGCAGCGCATGGTCGACGGCGGCTGGTTCGACGGCCATGAGGACACCATTGGTATGGAGGTGGAGCTCGATCTCGTAGATCCGTTAGGCCGACCCCGGCTGATCAATGACGCCGTCCTCGCACGGCTGGGTCGGGCGGACATGCAACACGAGCTCGGCCAGTTCAACCTCGAGCTGAACCTCAGTCCCCGTCGGCTGCAAGGCCGGGTGCTGCAAGACAGCGAGCGCAACCTCGCCGACGTGCTCGAAGCGTGCCGGGCACGGATCGAGCAGCTCGGCGTTCGGCTGGTCGCCGTCGGCATGCTGCCCACCCTCAGCCCTGAGGAGCTGACCGTCGAGCGGATCTCCCACAACCCCCGTTATGCGCTGCTGTCCAGCCGCATGCGCGCCGCGCGGCACCGACCGTTTCTGGTGCGCATCGCCGACGGATGTGAGCCGGTGGAGTTCACCACCGACTCGGTCGCGCCCAACGCGGCCGCGACGAGCCTGCAGCTGCACCTTCGGGTGCCACCGGACCGGTTCGCCGCGTACTACAACGCCGCCCAATTGATCACCGGTGCTCAGGTCGCGGTGGCCGCGAACTCGCCGTACCTGCTCGCATGCCAGGTATGGCAAGAAACCCGCATCACGTTGTTAGAGCAGCTGCTCGACACCCGCCGCCGCAGGGAGGTCCGAGCCGGCGCACCGGCGCGCGTCCGGCTCGGCGACCGGTGGGTCAACGGCCCCGTGGAGCTCTTCGACGACCTCGTGCGGCTGTTTCGGCCGCTGTTTCCGATGCTGGCGACCGAGGATCCCGACGTCACCCTCCGAGCCGGGTGCGCGCCGGCCCTGCGTGAGCTCCGGCTACACAACGGAACGGTGTGGCGCTGGAACCGCCCGGTCTATGACGTCCAGGCGGGGCGGCCGCAGCTGCGCATCGAGAACCGGGTATTGCCTAGCGGACCGACTCCCGTCGACATGATCGCCAACGCCGCGTTCTATTACGGCCTGGTCCGCGCGTTCGTCGACAGCGACCCACCCCCATGGAAGCGGATGCCTTTCGCCGCCGCCGAGCACAACCTGCACCGTGCGGCACGAGACGGGCTGGCAGCGCGGCTGTGCTGGCAGGGCGTCGACCGCCCCGTCGATGAGCTCACCCGTGAGGTCCTGCTGCCGGCCGCGGCGGCCGGCCTCGACGCCTGGGGCGTGGACGCGGGCGACCGTGACCGGTACCTCGGTGTCGTCGAAGCGCGCGTTCGATGCGGCCGCAACGGCGCCGTCTGGCAGACCGAGACGTTGCGCTACCTCGAGGAGCACGGGCTGCAACGCATCCTTGCGCTGCGTGAGATGACCCGGCGGTATGCGGAGCACGCACGCACCGGTGCCCCAGTCCACGAATGGCCAGTGCCATAACCGCCGCGTGTTATTACCCGGGCCCGACGATCTATCAGATGGGCCTTAGTCCACGCGTTTTCGCGTTGACACGACCCACCCGCTCTACTCTGTCAGCATGAGGCGGCTGTCGAGCGTAGATGCTGCCTTCTGGTTCGCCGAGACGCACGCGTGGCATATGCACGGCGGCGGACTGACGATCTGCGATCCATCCGACGTGCCGGATTTCTGCTTCCGCACAGTCAAGAACCTTGTCGCATCTCGCCTTCCGGAGATGCCGGAGCTGTGCTATCGAGTGGCCGGCGCGCCGTTGGGACTCGACAGGCCATGGTTCGTCGAGGACCGCGAGCTCGATATCGACTATCACATCCGGCGAATCGCGGTGCCTAAGCCCGGAGGACGTCGCGAACTCGAGGACCTGGTCGGACGTCTCATGTCCTATCCGCTCGACCGGGACCGGCCGCTCTGGGAGATGTGGTTCATCGAGGGTCTGGAGCATGGTCGTGTCGCGATCCTGACGAAGATGCATCACGCTCTCGTCGACGGCGTGTCGGGTACCGGTTTGAGCGAGATCATCCTGGACATCAGCCCTCAACCGCGTCCCCCGGCCGCCGAGGGCAGTCCATCATCGACGCGCGGCATACCCCCGTTCGAGCTGCGGGCGCTGGGCGGCATATTCAACGTGGCAGTCAGGACGCCGTACCGCCTCTTGCGAATCGCTCGGCAAACCCTGTCTCAACAGCTCGCCGTGCGCGGGCTGGCTAACAAACCCCCTCGGTTCTTCGAGGCACCGACGACGCGCTTCAACGCAGAAATCTCCACGCAGCGGCGAATCAGCAGCAGCAGAGTGCCACTGGATCGGGTGAAGGCGGTCAAGCGCGCGTTCGGTGTGAAGCTCAACGACGTGGTGCTGGCGCTCGTTTCCGGTGCGATTCGCCGTTATCTGTTGGACCGCGACGAGCTCCCCGATCGGCCGCTGGTCGCCCAGATTCCGATCTCAACCCATGGCGAGAGTAGAGAAATCGGTAACCAGATCAGCTCGATGACCGTCCGCCTCGGCACGGAAATTGCCGACCCCGCAGAACGGATGAAAACCATCTATGGCAACTCCCAAGGCGCCAAGGAGATGGCCAAAGCGCTTACCGCACACCAGATCATGGGTCTGACCGAGACCACGCCGCCCGGCTTGTTGGCACTCGCCGCCAGGGCCTACACGGCCAGCCATATCGGTGGTCACGTCGCTCCTATCAACATGGTGATCTCCAACGTGCCCGGTCCCGACTTCCCGATTTACATGGCCGGCGCAGTCGTAGACCAGCTCGTACCCCTCGGACCGGTCATGCTCGAGGTCGCATTGAACATCACCTGCTTGAGCTATAACGGGTTCGTGGATTTCGGCTTCGTCACCACGCCCGAGATCGCCAATGACATCAACGAACTAGCCGACGCGATTGAGCCCGCGCTCAGGGAGCTAGAGAAAGCCGCTGGTCTGCTTTCGGTCCCTTGATCTACACGGTCGACCTCCATCGTGTCGGACGACGGAACGAACGTCTTCTGACCGGCCACGGCCAAGTGACTAGCGTCGTGGCTCGCGGTGCATCAAATTGATGCCGAGGACCAGCCACAGTCAGGCCTCCGCCCGCGTCGCCCGTACGCCACAGATGCTTGCGGCTACGGGTTGATCGCCGTAGTCGGACGACGACGAGCACGCCGACCATGCGGTCCGGGGCGCACCATCGGTCCGAGTCCCACCACTGGGTTTACCCGACGACCCGCTGGCCGTGCTGAACGTCCTGCGCAGGGCCGACGGGCTGGTGCCGTCGCAGTCCGATGACGTCGCCTGACCGGGCCGCCGCGGTTGGGTTCTGGCCTTACCGCCTTCCGGCCCCCAGCGGGATCTTAGAGTCCCGGTCGCTGAACGATCGGGCAACCTCCGCCCGCGAACAATCCGCGAAAAGCTCTCAAGCCCGCGGCGTGGCGGGCGCTGGTTAGGTCGTCGCTCTTACTACTCTGAGGGCCACAAACTGCGGGGGCACTGCAACCGTAGAAAGGACGCGCAACGTGACCCTCGACAGTTCGACGAAGAAACGGGTCCTCTCGGCGCTGGGCGTGGCCGCGTCCGCCGTCGTGTGCTTCGGTGCGGGGACCGCCCGAGCCGACACCGCCAGTGTCCAGTTCCAACCGGCAACGCTGAACAACATTCCAAGTCTGCGAGTCACTGTTACGGACAGCAGCGGAAACGGGAACCCTGGCACCTACGGCTCCTGCGTTTTCAACGCCGCCCCGAAGATAGGGGCCATGGACGTGCTCCAGGGCGTCAGCACCCCAATGGCCCCGCTCAACCGGATATTTCAGCTGAACCAGGGGGGCCAGCAACAGTTGAACTTCGCGCCCGAGCTCCCGACGGGCACGCTTTGGAACGTCACCATAAACTGCACCGACCCCGTCCAAAACCAAACCGGAACTATCTACAACCAACCGATGCCCTTCTGACCACGTCGCCACGAACGACCGGAATCGGCGAGAATCGTCCGGTTGTCGCCGGATTTTCGATCCGAGAGGTGTTGGTACACCGCCGGAGTGGTTACAACACCACCAACGCACCGCCCGCAGGGGAAAGGAATCCAGCCCCGCACCTCTGACCGGAACCATCGCTTGATGACCGGCGCGACCACATTCGTTGCCATCTCGGTGAAGACCGGATCGAACTTAGCCATCTCTGGATGATCAAATTCCTTGCTGCTCATGCTATTCCTCCTATCCGGACAGGTTGAAGTTGCCGCTTGTGCCGTAGATCGCCAGCGAGACAAGCAGCGTGACCGACACGACCGCGACGAGCGATGCGCGCACCGCGCGGCCTGTCGCAAGGCCGACACCGGCCGGTCCACCCGTGGCGGTATAGCCGAAGTACGTATGTATGAGCAGGATTGCGAGAGCCATCAAGATGGCCTGAAGAAACGACGACAACAAGTCGGTCGGGCTCAGGAACGTCGAAAAGTAGTGGTCGTATAGCCCGGATGACTGGCCTAGAAGGAACACGGTGGTGAAGCGGCTCGCGAGAAACGAAAGGATGACGGCGATGGAGTACAACGGCGTGATAGCGATCATCCCGGCGGCGATCCTGGTGCTGACCAAGTAGGAAATCGGCCGAATGGCCATCGATTCCAGCGCATCAATCTCTTCGTTGCTTCGCATGGCGCCGAGCTGCGCCGTCACGCCGGCGCCGAACGTGGCCGCCAAGCCGACCCCGGCGACGACCGGAGCAGTGATGCGAACGTTGATGAACGCCGCTAAGAATCCTGTCAACGCCTCGATGCCGATATTGCCCAGGGAACTGTAGCCTTGGACCGCCAGCGTGCCGCCCGTAGCCAGGGTCAAGAACCCGATGATTACCAGGGTTCCACCGATCATCGCCAAGGTACCAGCGCCCATGCTGATCTCGGCGCTGAGGCGCACGATGTCACGTGTGTAGTACCTCACCGCGTACGGCAAGCCGGCGAGCGCCCTGCCGTAAAACATTGTCTGGTCGCCGATTCGGCCTAGGGTGGTGATCGGCCGTTCGAGTTCATGGAATAGTCGAGGATTGAGAGGTCGCAGCGTCATGGCAGTCCTTCCGTCACTTGGCCGTCATTTGGATGCCGATTGCGGTGACGACTACGTTGACAACGAACAGCGACATGAAGGCGAAGACGACCGTTTCGTTGACGGCGTTACCCACAGCCTGTGCGCCGCGTCCTGTGATCATCAGTCCCCGATAACACGCAACCAGGCCGGCGATCAGGCCGAACAGAGCCGCCTTGACCCCTGAAATGAGCAGCTCTGGGATTCCGGTGAGCACCGTAATGCCGGCGGCGAACGAACCGGGGTTGACCTCCTGGACAAACACCGAGAAGACGTAGCCGCCCAGAATGCCGATTATGCAGACAAGGCTGTTCAATAGCATGGCGACCAACCCCGACGCGAGCATGCGCGGCGTAACCAACCGCTGAACGGGGTTGATGCCCAAGACCTCCAGTGCGTCGATCTCCTCACGAATAGTGCGCGAACCCAGGTCTGCGCACATCGATGTGGCGCCGGCTCCAGCCACGATCAACACGGTCACGAGCGGGCCGATTTGCGTCACCGCACCGAAGGCCGCACCTGCACCACTCAAGTCGGCCGCGCCAAGTTCGCGCAGCAGGATGTTGAGGGTGAAGCTGACCAGAACCGTGAACGGGATGGCCACTAAGAGCGTGGGCAAGAGTGCGACGCGCGCGACAAACCAGGATTGCTCCAGAAACTCTCGTGCTTGAAAGGGCCGGCGAAAGAGGAACCTCACTGCGTCGACCGACATCAGGAACAATCCGCCGACGCCCCGGAGTGATTCCGAGACGTCCCGGCTGAACACCGGTGCTCCCGCAGTCCAGTGGTCCCGCCGCCTATTCATCTTCGATCTCCGGTACTTGCGGGATCACGATGGCCGACAGTGCCGTTAGTCCCACCGATGTGGTGCGCCCAACCCATCCGGGCCCCGCAACTTGGTTGGGGAGTCTCAGCGGTCATGACTTCCTATTCCTTGCAGGCAGTCGCCTGACCTCGGGCCGGGCTGGGCTGTAGGCATCAGGTTCCGCCTCACCGTCATTGCCCAACAGGGCCGTTTGACCCGAGTAGGTGCACCTCAGTCCTCCATGCGGTACGGAATTGGGCGGCGGTCGTCCCCGCTGATCGCACTGATGATCCAGGCTGCCCTGGGGCCCTAGCCTGGCGACTAGCCGATCGGCTACGCTCGACGCCGGCCGTTCGGCCATCCACGAATCGGGCCACTGCGCTCATGCATAGGTCACGAAGGGCATGGTCGCGGGGACGAAGGAGCCCTTCGAATGTTTACCGGCCCCCCGAAGACCGGCTCAAGATCCGGGAGAGGATTGACAGCTACAGCGACGCCGTCTGCCGGAAAGACCTCGACGACTATCTCGCCTGCTGGACCGAGGATGGGGAACGACTCGGAGAAGGTGGCGAGTGCCACGGGCATCGAAGAGTTGCGCACGCACTGGGGAGGCATCTCGCAAGCGCTGGAGCGTATGGCGTTTCTGACTCAGGTCGGGGCGATTGAGAGCGACACTGCGAGGGTCGCGTGTTGCGACGGCCCTGCCCGGATCGCGAGTGTAGTTCTGTGCCCCTCCCGTTGGTGGAGCTGCCGGGAATCGAACCCGGGTCCTACGGCATTCCCTCAAGGCTTCTCCGTGCGCAGTTCGCTATGCCTCTACTCGGGTCTCCCGGTCACGCGAACTAGCCGGGATGACGATCCCAGTCGCTGTGTGTGTCCCGATGAGTCCCGCGACCGAACTCATCGGTGGATCCCTCTAGCTGATGCCAGGGTCCGGGCCGAGGGCGTTCCCGGTCTGACAGACTAGCTGTCGCTTAGGCAGCGAGAGCGTAGTCGCGCTGTGTTGAAACGGCGCTTATATGGTTGCAACGACGCTTACGGTGGTCTCTTGCCTGCACCGGCACGCTTCCCTTGATTCGATGCTCGAAGTCGAAACCTTTCAGCCCCTCGCATCCCCGCCGGCTTTCGGCAGGACAATCCATGGTACGCCGCGTTCAACAGCGAGCAACGGGATTATCTTCCCGATACAGCCGAATACCCCCCGGTCCTGCGACTCAGCGGGGTACTCGGTTGCCGGTAGCGACAAGCGCTGCTGGCTCTTCCTACTTGATGCCGACGACGTCCTGCGCGATGGCGGCGACGCGTGTTTGGGCTGCCGAGACGATGCGCTGCCGATTCTTGTGCGCCTCCTCATAAGCGATGATCGCGCGCACGTCGTCGGGAGCGGTCAGATCCTTGATCGCGGCCACCGCGTCGTTGACGTTCAGGTCGTCGTACTTGCGGATGGGCAGCTCACGGGCATCCAGCACGCCGGCTGACTTGCGACCCTCGTGCAGCGCGTCGGCGGCCCGGTCCGCGCCCTCCGAGCGGGTGACCCGCTCCGCGGCCTTCAGGGCGGCGTTCTGCGACGCGGAGAGCGCCTTCGCCGCGATCTCACCGGCGTTGCCACCACGCTTGACCAGGTCGTTGAACGCCGGACCCGTGGAGCGCAGGCTATCGACGGCCCTGTCCAGGCCGCGTGCCGACCAGGCAACCGGCAGATTGACCAGCTTCACCGCAGTGCCGGCGGCCATCTGCAGCGGAGTGCGACGGAGCGCGGCCGGCCCGCCGAGCGCATCTTCGGCGAGCACGGTGGTCAGCCAATCCACGGTCGCCGAGTGCGCGGTGATCAGGCGCTCCGCGAGGTTCTCTATGTCCTGGCGTTTTGCGGCGACGGCCAGTGCCTTGGTGTATCGGGCGCGGTCCAGCAGCTGGTCCTCGAGCGCGAGATCACCCAACAGCGCCTCATCGAACGGTTGCGCCTGCTCGGTCAGCGCCTTGACCGCCGCGGCAGCGCGACCCAGGAACGGACCGATGACGTCGGGGTAGCCCCCCAGCTTGCGGATCGCGGCCTCCAGGGCTTCGGCCCGCTTGCGGCCATTCGCGGCGTTCTGCGTAAGCTCGCGGCGAACCGCTTCGGTGCGGGCCTGCACGACGCGGGTTTCCGCGATTTGGATTTCGGTGTTGGTCAGGTCCAGCAGCGTACGGAGCTGCGCGAGCAGTCGAGCGGTATCGGGTGCAGTCATTACTGTCGGCCTCCTGGCGTTGACGATTCGGTGTCGGCGCGAGATGCGCCCGTAACCCTCGGCTACCCGATCACCCCCGCCGGACTAACATCCGCCCCGGAGGTGTGACCTAGGTCGCTTTTGTATCGTGCGCGCGCCAAATATGCACTCAGATCACGAAATTGAGGTTTTCAACAACCTGAGCGCCGACCACTTTGTCCCCTGTGAGCTCCACCTGCTGCGGGCGCGAGGCGCTCATGGGACGACCGCCACTCAGCCTGGTGAATTGCAGCCCGTCCAACCGGATCGTCGCCGTCGGCGCCTGGCCGCCGAAGTCGTCGACCGGCCGAGCTCGGCCGTCGACGCTCACCCGGATGTTGCGCGACACCGGGCCGGTCAGCTCGAAGAGGATGCGGGAGCCCTCGGGCGCTTTGGCGCGTTTGCCCACCACATACCCCATGGTGGCCGTGATCTCGTCGAGGGAAAGCTGCGTTGCGATCCCCTCGAGCTCGACGTCGGACGACGGCCGCGACAGCGCCGCGCGGATGTCCTGCTCGTGCATCCAGCAGTCGAATACGCGGACCCGCATGAACCGCCCGTAACTTTCCGGGCCTACCGGCGTCGCCGTCACCGCGTTCCAGTCCTCGTTCGACATGCCCGCCAAGGATGCGCGACGATCGGTGGTCACCGCGCGGAAACGCTCGAGGACGCCGGCGCCCGGTTCCCCGCTGAGGTGGCGCACCCAGCACTCGTTCATCGCCCCGACGTCGTTGCGCACATGGTCGAGGGCCGAGACGTCGATGTCCGGTTGCGGGGGCCCGATGCCGGCCAGGAATGACTCGGTCCCGATGATGTGGGAAACCACAGCCTTAACGTCCCAGCCGGGCAGCGGCGTCGCCGCGCGCCATTCCGTCTCGGACAGCCCGTCGAGCAACGCGTCGATGGAGTCCCAGACGGCGAAGAGGGCGGACAGCACCTCGGATTTGTCGAGTTCCGTGACGGGACGAGTGGCCATGGACGGATCCTAGGCCGATCGGCCTAGCTGGCGGCGATCGGCAGCACCGTGGCCGTGCCAGTTTCAACGGCTGCCCGCGCGGCATCCGCGGATCAGTTCATGCCCTTGGCGCGGCGGCCCAGTTCGCGATGCACTTCGCGCTGGGCATCGCGGCGGGCCAGGTCCTGGCGCTTGTCGTACGCTCGCTTGCCGCGTGCCAGCGCGAGCTCGACCTTCACTTTCCCTTCAGAGAAATAGAGGGACATCGGAACCAGCGCGAGGTTGCCATCCCGTATCTTTCCCACCAGGCGGTCGATTTGTTGCCTATGCAACAACAACTTTCGATTGCGACGTGGATCATGGTTGGTCCAGCTACCGTGCTGATATTCCGGAATGTGCAAGTTGCGTAGCCACACTTCGCCGTCGTCAACGGTTGCGAATGCGTCGGCCAGCGATGCGTGCCCCTCCCGCAAGCTCTTGACCTCGGTGCCCTGCAATGCCACCCCGGCCTCGAAAAGCTCGACAACTGAATAGTTATGGCGCGCTTTGCGATTGGTGGCAACAATCTGTTTGCTCCCGCGCTTGCCGCCAGTCGCCTTGCCTCCGCCGGGCTTGTCGGCCACAGCTACCGCCGCACGTAGAGACGCAACGTTGCGTAGGCGGTTAGTCCCGCCATCGCCACGCCGAGGAGAAACAGCCACGGAGAGATGTAGAGGATGTCGGCGTAGTCGACCTTGGCAATCAAATGAGCTTGGTAGAACTGGTTTAACGCGTTGTCAAGGAACAGCGCACGCACCAGGACCAAGCCCGCAATCGCGATTACGACGCCGATCGCCGCCGCCAGCATTGCCTCCACAAGGAAGGGCAGCTGGGTATACCAGCGGCTGGCCCCGACCAATCGCATGATCCCGATTTCGGTGCGCCGCGTATAGGCCGCGACCTGAACCATGTTGGCAATAAGCAAAATTGCACCGATTGCCTGCACCAGGGCGACGGCGAATGCGGCATTCCTCAAGCCGTCAAGCACGGCGAACAGCCGGTCGATCAAGTCTTTCTCGTTCAGAACGCTGCGAACCCCCGGCTGCCCCCGCATCGCGGCATCGAAGTCCGCGTGTTGCTCTGGGTTATTCAGCTTGACGATGAACGAAGCGGGAAAGGAGTCCTTGCCGGCAACGTCCTTGAACTCCGGGAACTTCCGAATCGCGTCGTTGTACGCAGCGTCCCGGTTGACGAACCGCACGGACTTGACGTCTTGTCGCCCATCGATCTTGCCCCGCAGCGCCTTACAGGGGTCAGACGCGCACGTAGCGTCATTGGCTGAGATGTCGTCCGTCAGGAACACCTGTGTCTCGACACGGTCGAGGTAGATTTCCCGCGAGTTGTCCGCCAGCCGGACCACCAGCAGACCACCGCCGAACAGGCCGATCGAAATCGCGGTCGTCAAGATCATCGCGGCCGTCATCGTGACGTTGCGACGAAGGCCGCTCAGGACCTCGTTGAGTAGGAAGCCAAAGCGCACTTAGCGATCCATCCCGTAGATGCCGCGCTGCTCGTCGCGCACCAGCCTGCCCAGAGACAGCTCGACGACCCGCTGCCGCATCGAGTCGACGATGTGGTGGTCGTGCGTCGCCATCAGCACGGTCGTTCCGGTGCGGTTGATCCGCTCCAACAAGTCCATGATGTCCTTGCTGGTGTCCGGGTCGAGGTTCCCGGTGGGTTCGTCGGCCAGCAGCACCAGGGGGCGGTTGACAAACGCGCGCGCGATCGCAACCCGTTGCTGCTCGCCGCCAGAGAGCTCGTGCGGCAGCCGGTTGGCTTTCCCCGACAGGCCGACCGTCTCGAGCACCTCGGGCACCACGCGATTGATCGCGTCCCTTCGCTTGCCGATGACCTCCAGCGCGAAGGCGACGTTTTCGAACACGGTCTTTTGCTGCAGCAGCCGAAAGTCCTGGAATACGCAGCCGATCACCTGACGCAGCTTCGGGACGTGGCGACCTGGCAGTTTGTTGACGTGGAACTTCGACAGCCGAATATCGCCGGATGTCGGCGAATCCTCACCCAGCAGCAGCCGCATGAACGTCGATTTGCCCGAACCCGACGGGCCGATCAGGAAGACGAATTCACCCTTGTCGATTTTGACGTTGATGTCTTCCAACGCCGGACGCGCCGACGCTTTGTACTTCTTGCTGACATGGTCCAGGGTGATCATCACGGCACGCCAGTGTAGCGGCGAATTTCGCAGGCACGCGAAATCAGCTCGCCGGTGGCGGCTAAGTCGGCGGCGGAACCGGCCCCGGCGGCGGTGGCGCCGTCGGGGTTGCGCTGGGCGGGCAGAAGGGCGGCGGCAGCAGGCATGGCGGCGTCGGCAAGACGAACGGCGGGGGTGGTGTCGTCGTGCTGGGGGTGGGGCTCGGCGGCGGAGTGGTGGTCGGCGGCGCCGTCGTGGTCGGCGTGATCGTGACGGTGGCCGGCGGCTGCTGCACCCGGCTCTTGGGCACCCAGGTGTAGTTGGGGTCAGGCACGAATCCCGGGGGAACTACCTGCGCGGGCGGTGCCTTGGACGGGGGTTCCGGGCGGTAGACGTCGTAAACCCACCATGCCGCCAGGAACACGACAATCAGCACCAGCGTCGAGGTGCGCACGCGTCCGCCGAACACGTACCTGGGCCAGCGCCGTTCCTCGTCGCTTCGCTTCTCGAGGATGTTCAGCGTGAACTTCACCGGCGCTGGACCGCTCCGTCGGCTTTTTCGTCGCCATGCGCCTCGGCGACCGCGTCCGGAGGCAGGCCGGCAGCGTCGACAAGACCCACCGTGGCGTCTGCCGAGGTCACGATGCCCGCACGGGCGAGCGCCCGGATGACCAGCAACCGCAATTGCCGGCCCGCCTCGAACTGCTTACCGGGCAGCGTGCGGGCCACCATGCGCAGGGTGACGGTGTCGACTTCGATGCTTTCCACCCCCATCACCGTGGGCTCATCCAACAGCAACTCGCCCAGCAACGGGTTGTCGAGTGCGTGCTCGCACTCCTGGTGCAGGACCTCGTTGACCCGGTTCAGGTCGGCGTTGGTCGAAACGGGGATATCCACCACCGCCCGCGCCCAGTCCTTGGAGAGGTTGACCGATTTCACGATCTGGCCGTTGGGGATGGTGAAGACCTCCCCGTCCGGCGAGCGCAGCCGGGTCACCCGCAGGGTCACGTTTTCGACGGTGCCGCGCGCCTCCTCGGCTGCCCCGCTGACCGTCAGGGCGACCAGGTCGCCGAAGCCGTACTGCTTCTCGACAATGATGAAAAATCCCGACAGCAAATCCTTGACCAGCTGCTGGGCACCGAAGCCCAGCGCGGCGCCCAGCACGGTGGCCGGCGCGATCAGCCCGCTCAAGGAAAACTGCAGGACGCCGCCGATCTGCACGATGACCCAAATGGCGATGATGACGATGGACACCCACTGGATCACAGACGCGACGGCCTGGCGGTGCTTGGTCGCCTCCGAGCGCACCAGGGCGTCGCTTTCGGCGAAGCCCTCGTCGAGCTGCCGGGTAACTTGTTGGGCAACCCAGGTCACGAAGCGGACCGCCAGCACCGCCGCGATCAGCAGCATGACGATCCGGAGACCCCGGGTGATGATCCATTCGCCGATGTCGCCGCGCCAAAAGTCGTGCCAGCGCTGCGTCATTCCCGTCGCAAGAAGAGTTGTGTCAGTCGTCATCTTTTCGGTTACGCCACCGGATCCCCGCTTCTAGGAACCCGTCGATGTCTCCGTCCAGAACGGCGGCCGGATTGCCCACCTCGTACTCGGTTCGCAAGTCCTTGACCATCTGATACGGGTGCAGTACATAGGAGCGCATCTGGTTGCCCCAGGAACTGCCGCCTTCGCCCTTCAAGGCGTCCAGCTCGGCGCGCTCTTCTAATCGCTTGCGCTCCAACAACTTTGCCTGAAGCACTCGCATTGCGGAAACTTTGTTCTGCAGTTGCGATTTTTCATTCTGACAAGTCACGACGATACCCGTCGGGATGTGGGTTAAACGAACCGCGGAGTCGGTGGTGTTCACCGACTGGCCGCCCGGCCCGCTGGAACGGTAGACGTCCACGCGCACGTCGCCTTCCGGGATGTCGATGTGATCTGTGGTCTCCACCACCGGAAGCACCTCGACTTCGGCGAAGGACGTCTGACGCCGGCTCTGGTTGTCGAACGGGCTGATCCGGACCAGCCGGTGGGTGCCCTGCTCGACGGACAACGTGCCGTAGGCGAACGGGGCGTGCACGGCGAAGGTGGCGCTCTTGATTCCGGCTTCCTCGGCGTAGGAGGTGTCGAACACCTCGACGGGGTACTTGTGCTGCTCCGCCCACCGGATGTACATCCGCATCAGCATCTCGGCCCAGTCCGCGGCGTCCACCCCGCCGGCGCCGGAACGGATGGTGAGCAGCGCCTCGCGTTCGTCGTATTCGCCCGAGAGCAGCGTTCGCACCTCGGCGGCTTCGATATCGGCGCGCAGCGCCTTGAGTTCGGCGTCGGCCTCGGCGAGGGCTTCAATGCCGCTGGCCGCGCCCTCGCCCTCCTCCGCGGCCAGTTCGTACAGCACCGGCAGGTCGGTGAGGCGCTGCCGCAGCTCCTCGATCCGCCGCAGCTCCCCCTGCGCGTGGGATAACTCACTGGTCACCCGCTGCGCGTTGGCCTGGTCGTCCCACAACTTGGGGTCGGACGCCTCGTGCTCGAGCTTTTCGATGCGGCTGCGCAGACCGTCCACACCGAGCACCCTCTCCACCGTGGTCAGGGTGGAGTCGAGCGCGGCGATGTCGGCTTGACGATCGGGTTCCACAGCCGACCACGTTACCGGCGGCACGCCCCGCGTCGAATGCTCAGGTCCTGCTCCCGGGTGCAGCGTTTAGCATCAAGTGACATGCGCCCTTATCACGTCGCGATCGTCGGCTCCGGGCCGTCGGGATTTTTCGCCGCGGCATCGTTGCTGAAGGCGGCCGACGCGTCCGAGAACATCGACATGGCCGTCGACATGCTCGAGATGCTGCCGACGCCCTGGGGGCTGGTGCGTTCCGGCGTCGCGCCCGACCACCCGAAGATCAAGTCGATCAGTAAGCAATTCGAAAAGACCGCCGAAGACCCCCGCTTTCGTTTCTTCGGCAATGTCGTGGTCGGTGAGCATGTCGAGGCAAGCGAACTCACCGAGCGCTACGACGCCGTCATCTATGCCGTCGGGGCGCAGTCCGACCGGGCGCTGAACATCCCCGGCGAGGATCTGCCGGGCAGCATCGCCGCCGTCGACTTCGTCGGCTGGTACAACGCCCACCCGCACTTCGAGCAAGCGACGCCGGACCTTTCGGGCGCCCGCGCCGTCGTGGTTGGCAACGGCAACGTGGCACTGGACGTCGCGCGCATTTTGGTGACCGATCCCGAGGTGCTGGCGCTTACCGATATCGCCGACCATGCCCTGGAGTCGCTGCGCCCGTGCGGTGTGCACGAAGTGGTGATCATCGGCAGGCGCGGGCCGCTGCAGACGGCGTTCACCACCCTCGAGTTGCGCGAGCTGGCGGACCTGGAAGGGGTCGACGTAATCGTCGATCCGGCTCAGTTGGAGGGCATCACCGAAGAGGACGCGGCGGCGGCAGGTAAGACGACTAAGCAGAACATCAAGGTGCTGCGCGACTACGCTGCGCGCGCGCCGCGGCCCGGCCATCGGCGAATCGTTTTCCGGTTCTTCACGTCACCGATCGAGATCAAGGGAGACGGCAAGTTGGAGTCCATCGTGCTCGGCCGCAACGAACTGGTCACCGACGAGAGCGGGCGGGTGGCGGCCAAGGACACCGGGGAGCGTGAGGAGCTGCCGGTTCAGTTGGTCGTCCGATCGGTCGGTTACCGGGGCGTCCCGACCCCCGGGCTGCCGTTCGACGAAAAGGGCGCGACCATTCCCAACACCGGCGGCCGGGTGGCGGGCCGGCGCAACGAATACGTAGTCGGGTGGATCAAGCGCGGCCCGACCGGCGTGATCGGTACCAATAAGAAGGACTCCCAGGACACGGTCGACACCCTGCTGGAAGACCTGGCGGGCTCTGAACAACAAGACGAACTCGCGGACTTCCCCGACGACCATGCCGTCAGGCTGGCCGACTGGCTGGCCTCCCGCCAGCCGAACCTCATCACCTCTGCTCACTGGGAGGTCATCGATCGCCACGAGCGAGCGGCCGGTGAGCCGCACGGGCGTCCCCGCGTCAAGCTGCCGAACCTGGCCGAGTTGCTGCGCATCGGACACGGCTGATCACGGATCGATGAGCACTCCCGGGTTGAGAATCCCGGCCGGGTCAAGCGCGGACTTCGCCGCCCGCAGCGCCGCCGCGAATGGATCTGGGCGCTGCCGGTCGTACCACGGTCGGTGATCGCGCCCCACCGCGTGGTGGTGGGTGATCGTGCCGCCGGTGGTGATGATCGCCTCGGAGACCGCGGCCTTGATCTCGTCCCACTGCTGGTCCAGAGCCCCCCAGTGCCCTCCGGCGTAGATCCCGTAATAAGGGGCCGGGCCGTCGGGATACACGTGGGTGAACCGGCAGGTCACCACGCCAGTCCCGCAGACTCGTTCGATCGCTTTGCGGGCCGCCTCGGTTACCGCGGCGTGCAGCGCATCGAAGCCGCCCCAGGTGCACGCGGTCTCGAATGTCTCCGCGATGACGCCGCGGCGGGCCAGGGCGTCGCGCTGGTAGGGCATGCGCAAGAATGCCGAGCGCCAGTTCGCGGCAGCGTCCGATGCGCTGCTTTGGGTTGCCTCGCTTTGGCTTTCGCGGCTGCGTTGCGCCATCAGCGCGCCGCCGTATTCGACGACGATCTCCACAGCCCGGTCAAGCCAAGGGCCCACCGGGTGGTCGGCCGATTCGAAAGCGAGCACCAGCAACCCGCCGTTGACGGCGACGCCGGCGTTCAGGAAGGCCTCGGCTGGATCCAGCAGCCGACAGTTAGACGGGTAGAGCCCGGCCTGCGCGACCGTCCGGGTAGCGGCCACCGCGCCGGCCCAGTCGTCGAACGTCAACGACGCAGTGACCTGCCACTTCGGGCGGTCTTGCAACCGCATCCAGGCCTCGGTGATGATGCCGAGAGTGCCCTCGGAGCCGAGGAACAACCGGTCCGGGGATGGCCCGGCACCGGAACCGGGCAACCGCCGGGACTCGCTCACCCCGGCCGGGGTGACCACCCGCAGTGATTCGGTCAGGTCGTCGATGTGGGTGTAAAGCGTGGCGAAGTGACCGCCCGCGCGAGTGGCCAACCAGCCGCCGAGGCTGGAGAAACCGAATGACTGCGGGAAATGCCGCAGCGTCAAATCATGTGTGCGTAGCTGGTTTTCGATCACCGGCCCGAGCGCTCCGGCCTGGATGCGCGCGGCGCGACTGGTCCGGTCGATCTCGAGGACCGCGCTCATGGCGGTGGTGTCCACCGTGACGACCGGGCCGTCGAACCGCGGTTCGACGCCGCCGACCACCGAACTACCGCCGCCGTAGGGGATAACCGAGATTGCTTGGGGCGCACACCAATCCAGTACGTCGACCACGTCCTGCTCGTGGCGCGGCCGCACGATCAGGTCAGGTACGTGGTCGAGTCGGCCCTGCAGATTGCGCGCAACGTCACGAAAAGCCTTGCCGCGAGAGTGGCCCGCCCGATCGACGGGGTCGGCGGAACACAGGTCGGCGAGCGACGACGGCGGGGTGATCCGTGGCGTCGCCAACCCGAGCGCGGTCGGGTCCGGCGGCTGGTGATCGGTCAGGTCGTGACCGGGTAGGAGCGTCGCCACGCGCGCCACCAGATCGCGTGTTTCCTGTTCCGAAAGCGCGTCCTCGACGGTGCCCCAACCCCACCACGAACGCATGCCGAGGGCGTCAGCGCTTCAGCATGACGGCAGCGGTGCCGGCGACCAGCAACAGGACTGCCGCGGCGATGGCCCAGCCGACGCCGGCGAGCCACCAGACGGCGCCCAACGCTACGAGCGCCGGCGACACTGCGAAGAGCACTATTCCGGGATTCTGCTTGATCACCGCAAGGGCACCGTTCACCCGGGTTCGATCGATTTCTCCGCGCGCCATGCCCTCAGGATGCCAGTCAGGTCGCATAACGGAAAGCCCGCTCGCTCATGAATTGCTTTGGGCTCCGCGGGCCACACCCAATTTGACCAGCAAGCGCGAGACTCGGTTCCGCACAACTTCTTCGGCCACCGACATCCGATCGGCGATTTGCTTGTTGGTCAGGCCGTCGCCGACCAGGGCCAACAACGCTCGTTCCCGCTCGTTGAGGCCCGACTCCTCGTCGTCGTTCTCGGCGGCCCGCCGGAGCTTCGCCATCAGCGCGGCCGCGGCCGGGTTATCGAGCAGCGACCGTCCGGCACCCACGTCTTTGATGGCACACGCCAATTCCATTCCTTTGATGTCCTTGACGACATATCCGCTGCCCCCGGCAAGGATTGCGTCCAGCATCGCCTCGTCGGCGGTGTGCGACGTCAAAATCATGCAGCGCAGGCCCGAGAGGCACGACAAGAGGTCACGGCACAATTCGACGCCGTTGCCATCGGGCAACCAATCGTCGAGCACCACCACATCCGGGCCGGCTGCGGGGATCCTTTCCATCGCTTCCGAAACCGATCCCGCCTCCCCGACGAGATCCAGTTCGGGGTCCGCAGCGAGCAAATCGATCAGGCTGCGCCGCACCACCTCGTGGTCGTCGACCAAGAAAACCTTTACCAACGTTCCCCTCCCAAGCTCACACGAGTCCCGACAGGCAAGTGGCTACAAGTTGGCGCAATGCGTGGCGAGAACCGAGAGTCCGGCGTTGTGAGCACCGCATAGGTCGTAACAGGCGCGCGCGTCGGTGACGAACAGCTGATCCGGCTCTCCCGTAGTGGCCAGATACCGGTCGACAGTCCCCCGTACGATGGCCGACTCCACCTGCACATCGGGGTACCAACGTGTCCACCGGGCAACCCGTCGATTCAATTGCGCCTGGGCCAAACGTTTCCGGTCGCCGTCGTCGGGCCCCGCGGCCCGGGCCACCGCGATTACGCGGAGTGGCGCTTGCCGCAGTCGCGCCTCGTCAAAGGCGTGACGCAGCGCCACGCCATCGTCGGCTTGGACAACGACGCGGCTGACCTCGCTGGTTGGCGGGCGGCCCGCCGGCCGGCGAACCACAGCCACCGGGCAGAGCGCCGACGCTGCCAGGGCGGCCGAAAGGGAGCCAACGCCGCGCTTGGCATGATCAAGGCCGATGGAGCCGACACAGATCATCGCGGCCGATCTGGACTCTTCCACCAGCCTGACAAGTGGCTTCCCCCTGAGGATCTCGGTTTCGACCTTCACCGGTTTCCCGCTCGCTTCGACTGTCCGCTCGGCGTCGTGCAGCGCCGAACGGGCGGCGGCGAGTCGGGCATTATGCCGCCTCGCCGATGCGAGGGGCGTCTCGATCACGTATATCAATCGCAGCGGTATGTCCCGGCTCACCGCCTCATCGACCGCCCAGCGGGCCGCATTGGTGGCCGCTTTCGATCCGTCGATACCGACGACCACCGCCGCAGCAGAACGAACCATCGCGGTCTCCTGGCGGTCGGGAGGGCCGAATCATCACTTCGGTCCACCGGCAACGCTATTGGCGAGAGGCCCCGGCACCCCAGGGGCATTGGGTCCAGATATGGGTGCCGTTGGTCCCTTTCGACCGCCGCGGGCAAAACGCTATTGTTTTCGCCGCGCCGGCCGGGCGCCACGCCGCTAGCCGGCCGGCGGTTCAGCCGGGGCGAATCTCCAGTTGTCCGGATTCTTCGGCGAGTACACCACCGGGAGCAGCTGGCCCATCGTCGGCCAGCGGTCGACGTCAACTGCCATGCGCTGGTAAACGGCGTGTTCGCTGACGGTCGGCCCGTTGATGACACCGGCGATGGTGACGTACTGCTCGCCGCTGGCGTC
The DNA here is from genome assembly GCA_963788075.1 of uncultured Actinomycetota bacterium. Taxonomy (GTDB): domain Bacteria; phylum Actinomycetota; class Actinomycetes; order Mycobacteriales; family Mycobacteriaceae; genus Mycobacterium. Next base: position 592,226 of record CAWBFI010000003.1, read on the forward strand.
CGGCCGCGGGCTGACCCCGGTCACGAGAAGCGTGCCGCTCGCCAGCTGACCGCGCGGGCCGCGCGGCACGAACCGCTGGGCAAGGACCACGCCCAGGACGGCCACGAGCAGGATCAGCAGACCGAATTCCCACACCAGGCCATGGTAGGGCCGTGATAGGACTGCGGCATGAGTCGGGACGATCTGGCGCTGGCCCTGCGGTTGGCCGACCGCGCGGACGCGCTGACCTCCGGCCGGTTCGGCGCGCTCGACCTGCGCATCGACACCAAACCGGATCTGACGCCGGTCACCGACGCCGATCGGGCGGTCGAGACCGACCTGCGCCACGTGCTGGGGCGCGAACGGCCGGAGGACGCCATCCTCGGCGAGGAGTTCGGCGGAATCGCGGCCTTCAGCGGCCGGCAATGGATCATCGACCCGATCGACGGCACCAAGAACTTCGTGCGCGGGGTGCCGGTGTGGGCCAGTCTGATCGCGTTGCTCGAAGACGGCGTTCCGTCGGTCGGCGTCGTCAGTGCGCCCGCGCTCCAGCGCCGGTGGTGGGCCGCCCGCGGCAGGGGCGCGTTCGCCGCGGTCGACGGCGGTCCGCCGCGCCCGCTATCCGTCTCAGCGGTGGCGCAGCTGGGTTCGGCCAGCCTTTCCTTCTCCAGCCTGTCCGGGTGGGCGCAGCGCCGGCTGCGCGACCGCTTCATCGAGTTGACCGACGCGGTGTGGCGGGTCCGCGCCTACGGCGACTTTCTCTCTTACTGTCTGGTCGCCGAGGGGGCGGTCGACATCGCCGCCGAGCCGGAGGTGTCGGTGTGGGATCTGGCGGCGCTCGACATCTTGGTGCGTGAGGCCGGCGGGACCTTCACCGGCTTGGACGGCACCGCGGGCCCGCACGGCGGCAGCGCCGTGGCGACAAACGGACTGCTGCACGAAGAAGTGCTCGCCGCCCTTCAAGCCGATCGGCTGTGAATTACTTAACACGGCGGCCTACTATCTTACTCCGGAGTAAGATAGGCTTATCCGCATCGCCCCCAACGACCGAGGCTGCTGAAATGACCGACACTCTTTCGGGTTCAAAAAAGACTTCAAAGACCTCCCGCTCACGCCTCAGACGGCCCGGCCGCAAGACCGGTGTCGGCCTGCAACCGCACAAGCGGACCGGAATCGATGTTGCCCTGGCGGTGCTCACACCGATCGTCGGCCAAGAGTTTCTGGACAAATACCACCTGCGCGACCCGCTCAACCGGGGTCTGCGCTACGGCACGAAGACGATATTCTCCACCGCCGCCGCCACGTCCCGGCAATTCAAGCGGGTCCAGAATCTCCGCGGCGGACCGACCCGGCTCAAGTCCAGCGGCAAGGACTACTTCGGTCTGACGCCCGACGACGAGCAGAAGATGATCGTCGAGACCCTCAACGAATTCGCCGAGGAGGTGCTGCGGCCCGCGGCCCACGACGCCGACGAGGCGGCGACCTACCCGCCCGATCTGATCGCCAAGGCCGCGGAGCTGGGCATCACCGCGATCAACATCCCCGAGGATTTCGAGGGCATCGCCGCACACCGCTCCAACGTGACCAACGTACTGGTGGCCGAGGCGCTGGCCTACGGCGACATGGGCCTGGCGCTGCCGATCCTGGCGCCCGGGGGCGTGGCGTCCGCGCTTACCCACTGGGGCAGCGCCGACCAACAGGCCACCTACCTTCACGAGTTCGCGGGCGAGAACGTCCCGCAGGCGTGTGTGGCCATCGCCGAACCGCAGCCGCTGTTCGACCCCACCCGGCTGAAGACCACCGCCGCTCGAACGCCGAGCGGATACCGGCTCGACGGCGTGAAGTCATTGGTGCCCGCTGCGGCCGACGCCGAACTGTTCGTCGTCGGCGCGCAGCTGAATGGCAAGCCGGCGCTGTTCATCGTCGAGTCGTCCGCGAAAGGCCTTACGGTCAAAGCGGATCCGAGCATGGGAATTCGGGCGGCGGCGCTGGGACAGGTCGAGCTGTCCGGGGTGTCGGTGCCGCTCAATGCCCGGCTGGGCGAGGACGAGGCCACGGACGCCGACTACTCCGAGGCGATCGCACTGTCCCGTCTGGGCTGGGCGGCGCTTGGGGTCGGCACCTCGCACGCGGTGCTCGACTACGTCGTCCCGTACGTGAAAGAACGGGAAGCATTCGGCGAGCCGATCGCGCGTCGTCAAGCCGTGGCCTTCATGTGCGCCAACATCGCCATCGAATTGGACGGGCTGCGGCTGATCACCTGGCGCGGCGCCGCGCGTGCCGAACAGGGCCTACCGTTCACCCGCGAGGCGGCGCTGGCCAAACGGCTCGGCGCCGACAAGGGCATGCAGATCGGCCTGGACGGCGTGCAACTGCTGGGCGGCCACGGCTACACGAAGGAACACCCGGTCGAGCGTTGGTACCGCGACCTGCGCGCTATCGGCGTCGCCGAGGGCGTAGTAGTCATCTAAGTAGTCATCTAAGTCGGACTATCGAAAGACCAATCATGGCAATCAATTTGGAACTGCCTCGCAAACTGCAAGCGGTAATCGTCAAGACGCACCAAGGCGCCGCCGAGATGATGCGGCCGATCGCGCGCAAGTACGACCTCAAGGAACACGCCTACCCGGTCGAGCTCGACACCCTGATCAACCTGTTCGAGGGAGCTTCCGAATCGGTCGCGTTTGCCGGCGCCGACGCACTTCGTGACGAGGACGAGGACAGAGGCAAGAACCACAACGGCGCCAACATGGCCGCGCTGCTGCAGACGATGGAAGCCTGCTGGGGCGACCTGGCGATGATGCTGTCAGTCCCCTACCAGGGGCTGGGTAATGCGGCCATCTCCGCCGTCGCCACCGACGAACAGCTGGAACGCCTTGGCAAGGTGTGGGCGGCGATGGCTATCACCGAGCCCGGCTTCGGATCCGACTCGGCGGCGGTGTCCACCACTGCCAAGCTCGACGGCGACGAGTACGTCATCAACGGAGAGAAGATCTTCGTCACGGCCGGCTCGCGCGCCACCCACATCGTGGTGTGGGCCACGCTGGACAAGTCGCAGGGCCGCGCGGCGATCAAGTCGTTCGTCGTGCCGCGCGACCATCCCGGCGTCACGGTCGAACGGCTCGAGCACAAGCTCGGCATCAAGGGTTCCGATACCGCGGCAATCCGGTTCGACAACGTCCGCATTCCCAAGGGCAACCTGCTGGGCAACCCGGAGATCGAGCCCGGCAAGGGCTTCTCCGGTGTCATGGAGACCTTCGACAACACCCGGCCGATCGTGGCCGCCATGGCCATCGGGGTCGGCCGCGCCGCCCTGGAGGAAATCCGCAAGATCCTCGCCGAGGCCGGGGTGGAGATCTCGTACGACAAACCGTCGCACGCCCAAAGCGCGGCCGCGGCTGAGTTCCTGCGAATGGAGGCCGACTGGGAGGCCAGCTACCTGCTCTCCCTGCGTGCGGCCTGGCAGGCCGATAACAAGATCCCCAACTCCAAAGAAGCGTCGATGAGTAAGGCCAAAGCCGGCCGGATGGTCAGCGACGTTACGCTCAAGACCGTCGAATTGGCAGGCACCGCAGGCTATTCCGAACAATCGCTGCTGGAGAAGTGGGCGCGCGACTCCAAGATTCTGGACATCTTCGAGGGCACCCAACAGATCCAGCAGCTGGTCGTCGCGCGCCGCCTGCTGGGGCTTTCGTCGGCCGAGCTCAAGTAATCGGCTCTCGCGCCGAACGTGCACCCGATGCGAGGACCGCGCATTGATCGCGGACGCGTAGGCCCTCCACTAGGAGGGTGGATACCAGGCGCGCGTGTTCCTCGATCGCGGCCGGCTCGAACGGCGAAGTGGCGTCGAACTTGGTGGCCAATGGCACTAGTGCATGCGGCGCGGTGGCGCCGTGGGCCAGCAGAAAGTGGAAGGTTCGCAACGGGATTGGTCGGATCAGCCCTTCGTCGACCAGGTGGTCGAGCAGCCGGGCGACATCGCTGAGCATGGGTTCGATGTAGGTTTCGTAGACATAGTTCAGGCGGTCGGTGTCCCGCCGCGCCTCTATGTTCATCAACGCGACCAGCTCCGGGTGGTCGGCCGAGTACACCACGAATCGGTGCACTGCCAGCCGCAGTTGCTCGAGCGGGTCACTGATGGTCGGGTCGAAGAGGCCCTGCAGGTGCCGCATCAGACGGCCGAAGCCGAAGTCCACCGCAGCCCGCCACAGCTGCTCTTTGGTCCCGAAGCGTTGATAAACCAGGTTGTGGCTGACCCCCAGCTCGCGGTTGAGGGTGCGCAGCGACATCCCGTCGTATCCGACCGTGGCGAACATGCACAGCGCCTTTTCCAGTATCTCCTCGATCGGCATCGAATCCGACGCCCTCGGACGCCCGCGCGAGCGTTCGGGCTTGGTTTGAGTGGCCACGGTGATCGATCATGCCATGTCGTCTGACAATTTAGAAGTTGACGGATGACAATTTACTCCCTAGCTTATGAGGCGTCGCACCGAAACAGAGGAGTTGTCGCCATGACCGATCCGCTGCGCACCCCCGTCCTGATTGCGGGCGGAGGACCGACCGGCCTGGTGCTGGCGACTGAGTTGTCCCGCCATGGCGTGCCAAGCCTGCTGGCCGAGCGCAACGAACACACCACCGTGTTTCCGAAGATGGACATCACCAACGGCGCCAGCATGGAGCTGCTGCGCCGGTTGGGCATCGACGCGGACCTGCGCGCCGCAGGGGTCGCCCCGCAGCACTCTTTCGACGTGATCTTCGCCGCCAGCCTCAACGGCCCCGTTCACGGACGCTGGCGGCAGCCATCGGTCGACGAACAGCGTTCGACCATCGCGGCGACCGCCGACGGCAGCATGCCGGGCCAGCCCTGGCAGCGCTGCTCACAGGCGATCTTCGAGGCGATGATGATGGAGCGCGTCCACCGCGACCCGCTGGTCGACGTCCGGCAGGGTTGGCGCCTGAAAACGTGCAGCCAGGTCGGCGACGTGGTGGCCGCCGAATTGGCCGACGGCGCAGGCAATACCGTCATCGTGCACACCGATTACCTCGTCGGCTGCGACGGCGCGTCTAGCCGCGTCCGCAGCGAACTTGGCATCGAAATGGAGGGGTTGAAGGATCTAACAACGTTCGCGTTGGTGCATTTTCGGTCCCGGGATTTGACCAACCTGCATGCCCTGGGCCAGTTCTGGCATCTGTACACCGCCAGTGGTGCGGTACTGATCGCCCAGAACGAGACCGACGCTTGGACTCTGCACCAAGATCTAGGTGCCAGTATCGACGATCCCGATCCGATCGGCGATCCCCGGGAGTTCGTCGCCCGCGCCCTGGAGCGCCCGATCGACATCGAGGAAGTCCTCGTCTCGAGTCTGTGGCGACCCAACGCGATGCTGGCCGACTCCTACGGCCGGGGCAGGATCCTGCTGGCGGGCGACTCGGCGCACACGATGATCCCCACTGGCGGATACGGAATGAACACCGGGCTGGGTGACGCCGCGAACCTCGGTTGGAAACTCGCTGCGGCGGTGCAGGGTTGGGGTGGGCCGCACCTGGTGGCCAGCTACGAGGCCGAACGGCGGCCGGTCGGGGAACGCAACCGTAACGCATGCGTGGAAAACGTGATGGTGATCCTGCGATACCGCGAATTGGCCAGCCAACCATTGGTCGACGAGGACAGCGACGAAGGACGAACGCACCGCGAGCATGTCGCACAGTTCCTTGCCACCAAAGACGCCGAAAACATCAGCCTCGGCATCGAACTCGACGTTCGTTACGAGACCTCGCCGGTCGTGGTGCCCGACGGCAGCCCCGCCCCGCCGTGGGACCGGCGAACGTTCGTCCCCACCGTGCGACCCGGCCACCGGGCGCCGAATATCGTTGTGGGCGAACAGGAAACGCTGTTCGACCGGTTTGGGCCCGGCTTCACCCTCGTCGACGCGCTCGACGACGACAGCCAGTCTCACCGGCTGCTCAGCCAGGCGTTTCACGTCGGGCTTCCCATCGAACACCTGAAACTCACCGATCCGGCGCTGGCCGCCCTCTACGGGCACCGGCTAGTGCTGGTCCGCCCGGATTTGCACCTCGCCTGGAGCGGCACGGACGCGACCGACGCCGAGAGCATCATCGCCCGCGTACGCGGCATGCACCCGGCCGCAGCGCTGGCCGAAGCCACCGCATGACCATAGACCCACACCACAGGAGGATAGGAAAACAATGAATGCCCTGCTCTGGACGTTTCAGATCGTGCTGGCCGTCGTCTTCGGCGGGGCCGGTGCAGTCAAGCTCGTCTTGCCCCGCGACAAACTCGCAAAGACCCTCGGGGGCTGGGTGTACGACGTTCCCTCCTGGCTGCCCAAGCCGCTCGGCGTCGCCGAAATTCTCGGCGCCATCGGGCTGATCGTGCCGCCGCTCGTGCACATCGCACCGGTCCTGACGCCGATCGCGGCCAGCGCGCTTGTCGTCACAATGATCGGCGCCATCGCCACCCACGCCCGCCGGCACGAGTTCCCCAATGTCGCCGTCAACGTGGTCCTGGCAGCAATGGCTGCCGTCGTCGCGTGGGGACGCTTCGGGCCCTACGCGTTTTGATGTTCACCCGGCAACGGCGTTCAACTGTCGAAGCGCTGCGAGAGTCCAGCTCGATGGTGGCGACGTCAGTTCATTGGAGACGTTCGGGTCGTAGAACTGAGCGGTGTCGATGTGGTTGATGCCAAGCTCGACCGCGCGGCGCAGCGCCGCGAGCGCCTTATCGCGGTCTCGCGGCGGCCCGAAAGCCCCGCGGCCGGGAGGCTGGATGGCACCGAAGCCGATGCGGGCGACGGAAAAGCCACCGAGTGGAAACGACTTCATGGCGTGAGGTTAGCGTCGTCGCTATGGACACGTTTCAAGCGTTCGTCGCCCGTCAAGATGGTGACCGGATAACCCCGTCGATCGAGACACTGACCCAGTCGGACCTGCCGCCCGGCGACGTGACGATCCGGGTGCTGTATTCGAGTGTCAACTTCAAGGACGCCCTGGCGCTGACGCCGGGTGGCGGAGTGGTGCGCAACTATCCGGTCGTGCCCGGCATCGACCTGACCGGCGAGGTCGTCGAGTCACAATCGCCCGACTTCGCCGTCGGCGACCAGGTCCTGGCTCACGGGTATCAGATCGGCACCGGCCATCACGGCGGCTACGCCGAATACGCTCGGCTGCCGGCCGACCAGGTGGTGGCACTCGGCGAGCTGAGCCCGCACGACGGCGCCGCGATCGGAACCGCCGGCTTCACCGCCGCGATGAGCGTGCAGGCGCTGATCGACTGGGGTATCGACGCCGGCGCTGGGCCGGTCGTCGTCACCGGCGCCTCCGGCGGTGTCGGGTCGGTAAGCGTGGACCTGCTCGCGGCCGCCGGATATCGGGTGGTGGCCTCGACCGGTAAGGAACAGGCGGCCGGATTGCTGAAAGAGCTTGGCGCAGCCGAGGTTATCGGCCGGCTGCCCGAGGACCCCGACGCCAAGCCGCGGCCGCTGGCCAGGGCGCGCTGGGCGGCGGCGGTGGATTGCGTGGGCGGCGCGACGCTGGCCGACGTGCTCAGCGCCGTGGACTACGGCGGGGCGGTGGCCGCCAGCGGCCTGACCGGCGGTGCCGCGCTGCACACGACGGTGATGCCGTTCATCCTGCGCGGCGTCGCGCTGCTGGGAATGGACTCGGTGCAGCTGCCGATCGGCCGACGCCGGAAATTGTGGGCGCTGCTCGGTGATTCGATGCGTCCGCGTCACCTTGACTCGGTCACCACCGACGTCGACATAAAAGACGTCGCCGGCGTGCTCGACCAGGTCCGCGCCGGCGCCTTCTCCGGCCGGGCGGTGGTGCGGGTCGCCGGCGGATTCTGAGCTGGCAATAGGCTGTTCGTCCATGCGCGCGATACAGGTGACCCGGCTTGATGGTCCGGACGCGGTCGAGTTGGCCGACGTCGACGAACCCACCGGCGACGGCGTGGTCGTCGACGTGCACGCGGCCGGCGCCGCATTCCCCGATGCGCTGCTGACCCGGGGCCTCTATCAGTACCGGCCCGACCCGCCCTTCGTGCTTGGAGCCGAGATCGCCGGGGTGGTGCGCTCGGCTCCAGAGGGCGCGCACGTGCGCGCCGGCGACCGGGTCGTCGGCCTGACGATGCTCACCGGCGGCATGGCCGAAGTCGCGGTGTTGTCGCCGGACCGGGCGTTCAAGCTGCCGGACAACGTGAGCTTCGAGGCGGGCGCGGGCCTGCTGTTCAACGACCTGACCGTGTACTTCGCGCTGAACGTGCGCGGCCGGCTGCAGCCGGGCGAGACGGTGCTCGTGCACGGGGCCGCCGGCGGGATCGGAACGTCGACGCTGCGGCTGGCGTCGGTGCTCGGGGCGGCGCGCACCATCGCAGTGGTCAGCACCGAGGAGAAGGCCGAGATCGCCACGGCGGCCGGCGCCACCGACGTGGTATTGGCCGAGGGATTCAAGGACGCGGTCAAGGAGTTGACCAACGGTCGCGGTGTCGACATCGTCGTCGACCCGGTCGGCGGGGACCGGTTCACCGATTCGCTGCGCTCGCTCGCGCCCGGCGGACGGCTGCTGGTCGTCGGCTTCACCGGCGGTGAGATCCCCACCTTGAAGGTAAACCGCCTGCTGCTCAACAACATTGATGTGGTCGGGGTGGGCTGGGGCGCCTGGACGCTATCGCACCCCGACGCGCTGGCCGAGCAGTGGGCGGCGCTCGAGCGGCTGCTCAGCTCGGGCCAGCTGCCTCCGCCCGAGCCGGCGGTCTACCCCCTCGAGGAGGCCGCCGCAGCGGTCGCGTCTCTCGAGAATCGCACCGCCAAGGGGAAAGTCGTGCTGCGCGTTCGCGGTTGAAAGGGCGGCAGCTGATCGTATCCGCAACAGGAGTTTCAGCGGAGAAGGGGTCGATGGTTTGTCCACCTCTCTGCGACAACCGTGGGTGACCGGTCTGCGCACCCAAACGTGTCGCTGTGAGGTGGACACGGGGCCGTGCCCTTCCGGGAGGCGACGCCTGTGGCGGACGTGACCGACCGCCGTCACGCGGCACTTGTGCGCCAATAAAACAAAAAGTAATGTCACTTTCAGTTTTTCGCCGTCGAAGCTTCGGAGTCACCCCATGGAATCCTTCGTCCACCTGCGCAAAGGGAAAACGCCGCGCCGACTCCATGCCGATCTGGGCGGGCTCATGGACGACGAGCTCGGACGGGGCGGATTCACCGGGCGGACCGCGAACCTGTACCGCCGGCACGACCCGACCGCCTACCGGTCGGTCGGCCCGCTGCGGCCCCTCGACGTGCTCGCCGGGGAGCTCAAACCCAGCGACGCCACCGGCGCCAACGGCGAACCCCTGCTGATGTTCAGCAACGACGACTGTCGGATTCTGCTGAGCCGCCGACGCGACCCGATGCCGTTCTACACCCGCCACGTCGACGGCGACCTGCTGTGCTTCGTGCACCAAGGCACCGGCCTGGCGGAAACCGAGTTCGGACCGCTGCGCTACCGGCAGGGCGACTGGGTCTACATCCCGAAGGCGTGCACCTGGCGCCAGGTCCCCGATACGGAGACGACGCTGCTGATGATCGAGGCAAGCGATGAGTTCCGGGTACCGCCGCCCGGCGCGCTGGGCCGTCACTTCCCGTTCGACCCGTCGCAGGCCACCATCCCCGACCCCGCCCCTATCGAGGACCCTCCTGGTTTGGGGGCCCGCGACGAGTACCAGGTCCGGCTCGTCCACCAGGGCGGACCGACAACGCTGTACTACCAACATAATCCGATCGATGTGGAAGGCTGGCGCGGTGACAACTTCGCGTTCGCCTTCAACATCGCCGACTACAACGTCATCACCTCCGACAGCGTCCACCTGCCCCCGACGGTCCATCTGTTCATGCAGGCCACCGGCGTGTACGTGATGAACTTTTTGCCGAAGCCGGCTGAAGGCGTTCCGGGCACCGAGCGCACGCCCTGGTATCACCGCAACGTCGACTACGACGAGATCGCCTTCTTCCACGGCGGCTCGCTCTACGGCATCCCGATGCCTCCGGGTCTGATCACCCATGCGCCGCAAGGGGTTCACCACGGCGCCCCGGAAAAGGTGCGGGAGCGGGCACGCCGCAAGTTCGACGAGCATTCGCGGGTGGATTGGCAGGTCATCGCCGTCGACACTCGCCGCCGACTCACACCGTCCGTCGAGGTGCTCGCCCATGATCTGGGACAGCACTCGTGAAACAGGCCATGAAGTACGAATACGATCGCCTGCCCTATCTGGTTGCCTTCCAAAACAATTCGGGCGTCCGCGACGTCTATGGCGGCCTCGCCGAGATCACCGTGCTGGAAAGCTACCTACTCAAACCGAAAACCAAGCCGTCAGACACCGTGCTGGTGTTCATGCATCCGATCGGCGGTGGCGCGTACCTGCCGATGACGGGCGCGCTCGCCCGAGCCGGCCACCACTTCATCTACTGCAACAGCCGCTTCCGTGGCACGGACTCGGGGCTGCTGATGGAGAAGGTCGTCGAGGATCTCGGCGAGTGCATCAAGGACGCCAAAAACCGCCTCGGCTACAAGAGGGTGGTGCTGGCCGGATGGAGCGGCGGCGGATCGCTGTCGATGTTCTACCAACAGCAGGCCCAGCACGCGACGATCACCTCGAGCCCGTCCGGCGACGGCCCCGACCTAACCCGGCTGGACCTGCCTGCCGCGGACGGCGTCATGCTGCTCGCCGCGCACATCAGCCGGCACGGGACGTTGACCGAATGGCTGGACGCGTCGATCCTCGACGAATCCGACCCGACGAAGCGCGATCCCGAGTTGGACTTGTACAACCCGGACAATTCCAACCAACCGCCGTACAGCCAGGAGTTTCTGGCCCGGTACCGGCAAGCCCAGATCGACCGCAACCGCCGCATCACCGCCTGGGTCAAAGACAAGCTCGCGGAACTGAAGGGCGCCGGGCGCCCCGACTCAGATGTTGCCGAGTTCTGCTTCGTCGTGCACGGGACCATGGCCGACCCGCGCTGGCTCGGCCCGAGCGTCGATCCCAACGAACGCACCCCGGGCACGTGTTATCTGGGCGATCCTCGAGTGGTGAACATGAGCCCGGTCGGGTTGGCCCGCTTCTGCACGCTGCGCGGCTGGCTGTCGCAATGGAGTTACGACGACGCCCGCGGCGACGGGGTGGCTTGCGGGCGCGATCTCGACGTCCCGGCGCTGGTGATCGGTAACCGCGCCGACGACGCGTGCACGCCCAGCCACACCCGGCGCCTCTTCGAGGCGATCGGCCACCCCGACAAGGAGATGTACGAAATACCAGGCGCCACACACTATTACGCGGGCCCCGATCAGCGCGACAAGCTGCGCCACGCGGTCGACATCGTCACCGACTGGCTTCTCCGCCACGACTTTGCGAGTGCCGAATGACGGCCGGGATTCCGGTGGGCCCGCTGGACGGCATCCGGGTGCTCGAACTCGGCACCCTGATCGCCGGGCCGTTCGCGGGCCGGCTGCTCGGCGACATGGGCGCCGACGTCATCAAGGTCGAACCCCCCGGCGCCCCGGACCCGCTCCGGACCTGGGGACAGGCCGAGCTCAACGGCCACCACGTCTTCTGGACGGTGCACGCGCGCAACAAGAGGGCCATCACCCTCGACCTGCGCCGCCCGCGCGGCCGGGAGCTGTTCCTTGAACTGGTGGCGAAATCCGACATCGTGGTGGAGAACTTCCGCCCGGGCACCCTGGAGAAGTGGAACCTGGGCTACGACGTGCTCCGCGAACGCAACCCGGGCATCATCCTGGTCCGGGTATCCGGCTACGGACAGATCGGGCCGGAAGCAAACAAGGCCGGCTACGCCTCGGTGGCCGAGGCCGCCAGCGGGCTGCGACACCTCAACGGTTTCCCCGGCGGCCCGCCGCCCCGGCTGGCGCTCTCGCTCGGCGACAGCCTCGCCGGCATGTTCGGCGCCCAGGGCGCGCTGGCCGCGCTGTACCGCCGCAGCGTCACCGGGCGGGGGCAGGTTGTCGACGTCGCGCTGACCGAATCATGCTTGGCCGTACAGGAATCCACGATTCCGGACTACGACGTCGGCGGCGTCGTGCGCGGACCGTCGGGCACCCGGCTGGAGGGCATCGCGCCGTCCAACATCTACCGCAGCGCGGACGGCTCCTGGGTGGTGATAGCCGCCAACCAGGACACCGTTTTCGCGCGCCTGTGCCAGGCGATGGGTCGCCCGGAGCTGATCGCCGACGACCGGTTCGCCACACACGGCGCCCGGGGCCGCAACCAGGACGAGCTCGACAAGATCATCGGCGACTGGGCCGCCCAGCGCCAACCCGGTGAGATCATCGAAACACTCTGCGGCGCGGGCGTGATCGCGGGACCGATCAACACCGTCGCCGAGGTGGTGAACGATCCACAGCTGCGGGCACGCCACATGCTGGTCGATCACTTCGACGAAAGGCTCCAACGCAACGTTTTAGGCCCGGGGGTCGTGCCGGTCCTCTCCGAATCCCCGGGCGGCGTCCGCAATGCGGGGCCAGCGCATCCGGGCCGACACAACGACGACGTCTACATCGGGCTGCTGGGCAAGACCGCCGACGAGCTCGAAGAATTGCGGGCCGAGGAGGTGCTGTGACGCACGTGGATATTCGGGAGGTGTCGCTGCGCGACGGCCTCCAGATCGAAGCGCCAATCCCGTTGGACGCCAAGCTGGAACTGCTGGCGGCAGTGGCGCACACGGGGGTGCGGGAGGTCGAAGCCACCGCGTTCGTCTCCCCGTCGAAGGTGCCGTCGATGGCCGATGCCGCCGAGCTCGCGGCGCGGCTACACGACTATCCCGACATCGAGTTCTCCGCGCTGGTGGCCAGTCCCAACGGCGCCAAGCGCGCCGTCGCCGCCGGGCTGGGATCGATCGAGTACGTGGTCGCCGCGAGCGACGCATTCAGCAAGGCCAACGTCGGGCGCGGCAGCGCCGAGGCCACCGAGCAGATCGGGGAGATCGTCGCCATCGCACACGCCAGCGACGTCAGCGTCGAGGTCATCGTCGCCACCGCATGGGATTGCCCGTTCGAGGGACCGACCCCGCCTCAGCGGGTGCTCGACATCGCCGCGGCGGCCCGCGATCGGGGCGTGGACCGGTTCTCGATCGCCGACACCATCGGCACGACCACTCCCGGGCGGGCGAGGGCGCTGATCGCACAACTGCGTCCGGTGATCGGCGACATGCCGCTGGGCGGACATTTCCACAACACCCGCGGCGCCGGGCTGGCCAGCGCCTACGCCGCGGTCGGCTCCGGCGTCACCAGGCTGGACGCATCGGTCGGCGGGCTGGGCGGCTGCCCGTTCGCGCCGGGCGCCACCGGCAACATCGCCACCGAGGACCTGGTGTACCTGTTGCGTGACAGCGATATCGACGTCGACGTCGATCTGCGGGCCGCCATCGCGGCGGCGGAAGTCGCGAAATCGCTTGTCGGCCATGATTTGCCGAGCGCGCTGTTGCGCGCCGGCGACCGGATCCGGGCCTGATGCCGGCCGAGCTCCTGACCGCCAAGGGCCGCCAGACCAGGCGGGCCATCGAAGAGGCGGCCCGGAAACTGTTCGCAGAGCGGGGCTTTCATGGCACCACGCTCGCCGACATCACCTCGGCTGCGGGAAAGTCGCCGGCGGCGTTCTACCGGTATTTCGAAGACAAGGAAGACCTCCTTGCCGCCCTCGCCGAGTCGTTCCTGCTCGACGTCGTGACGCCGTCCGGGTTGAGCGTGCACCTACCGGAATCGCCCGACGACGACGCGTTCTTCGCCTCGGTGGTCACCGGGTACTGGAACATGTTCAAGCAGAACATCGGCATCATGATCGCCGTCGCCCAGCTGGCCGCCACCCAGCAACGCTTTGCCGCCGTGCAGAACGACTTCCGCCGCTTCGGCATGGACATCGTGGCCGCCTCGGTCCGGCGCGCCCAGGAACAGGGTTACGGAACCGAGCTCAACCCGCAGCACACGGCGGCGGCCATCGCGCTCCTGTTCGAGAACTTCACGACGGTGTTCGTCGGAACAAACGGCCTGGGCATGGAGATCAGTGACGAGGACGCCGTCACCACCCTGGCGACGGTCTGGAAGAAGACCCTGTACGGCGCATAAGGAGATCTCGAGGAGACAAAAGTGGATTTCACCCTGCCAGAACATCTTCCGGGCGTACTTGCCGAGATGGATGAGTTCATCGAGGCCGAGATCGAGCCGCTGGAGCGCGAACACATCCAGTATTTCGACCGGCGCCGGGAGCACGCCCGCACCGATTGGGACAACGACGGCATCCCGTCGCGCGAATGGGAGGAGCTGCTCGCCGAGATGCGCCGGCGCGCCGACGAGGCCGGCTGGCTGCGTTACGGGCTGCCGGCCTCTCTCGGCGGGCGCGACGGCTCCAACGTCGATATGGCCGTCATCCGGGAGCACCTGGCGCACAAGGGCCTTGGCCTGCACAACGACCTGCAGAACGAGTCGTCGATCGTCGGGAACTTCCCGCAGGTGATCATGATGGAACGCTTCGGCACCGAGGAGCAGCGCCGCCTGTGGTCGGAGGCGCTGATCACCGGGGAACGCTCCATGGCGTTCGGCCTCACCGAGCCGCGGCACGGCTCCGACGCCACCTGGCTGGAAACCCGCGCCGTCGCCGACGGCTCGGCGCTCGGGGGCTGGGTGATCAACGGCGCCAAGCGGTTCAACACCGGGGTGCACCGCGCGACCCACGACCTGGTCTTCGCCCGCACCTCCGGTGAGCCGGGGGCGGCCCTGGGAATCACGGCGTTCCTGGTCCCGACCGACGCGCCCGGTTTCAAGGTCCCCTACTACTGGTGGACATTCAACATGCCGACCGACCACGGCGAAGTGGAGTTGACCGATGTGCGGGTCACCGCGGATGCGGTGCTCGGTGAAGTCGACCGCGGTCTGGAGGTCGCGCAAACCTTTCTGCACGAGAACCGGATTCGGCAGGCCGCAAGCAGCCTGGGCGCCGCCCAGTACTGCATCGACCGCGCCGCCGAATATGCCGGCCGACGTATGGTTTTCGGAAAGCCGCTGTCGGTCAACCAGGCGGTGCAATGGCCCCTGGCCGAGCTGCAGACCGAAGCCCAGATGGTCCGGCTGCTGGTCCAGTACGCGGCCTGGCATCTGGACCATGACCACCACATGGAGGTGTCGGACAAGGTGTCGATGGCCAATTACCGGGCCAACCGGCTGGTCTGCGACGCGGCCGACCGGGCCATGCAGATCTTCGGTGGCCTCGGCTACAGCCGCCACGAGCCGTTCGAGCACATCTACCGCCATCACCGCCGCTACCGGATCACCGAGGGCGCCGAGGAGATCCAGATCCGCCGGGTGGCGCAGCGGCTGTTCAAGTTTGGCCACAAGTGACCCTGCATGACCGCCTGCCCGCGGTGCTGGCCCCGATACTGGGCGCCGGGGTGACAATCGAGAACCTGCGCGCGCTGACCGGCGGCGCCAGCCGCACCACCTATGCGTTCGACGCCGTCACCGGCGAGCAACGCCGCTCTCTGATCCTGCGCATCGGGCCACCCGACGACGTGCACGCCGGCATGGAGCTCGAGGCCCGCGCCCAGGCCGCGGCGGCTGCGGCCGGCGCACCCGTACCGCACGTCTTGGTCGCCGACGATTCGACCGCGGCACTGGGCAATCCGTTTCTCATCTGCGACGAGATCAAGGGTGAGACCATTGTCCGGCGCATCCAACGTCGGCTCGACGGCGCCGGCGGTCACGCGGGCCGCACCAAGTTGCTGCGGCAGTGCGCGCAGGCGTTGGCGGCCATCCACATGGCCGATCCGCGACTTCCGGGGCTCTCCCGCGAGGACCAACTCCTGCTCTGGCGCGAGCGGCTCGACGCCATGGGTGACACCACCGCGACCTTCGAATGGGCGTTCCGCTGGCTCGAGTCCAACCGGCCGCAGAAATCCCAGAAATCCCGGCCGCCGCCCGCGGTTCTGGTGCACGGCGACTACCGAATGGGAAACCTCATCGTCGACGGATCTGACCTGGCGGCCGTGCTGGACTGGGAACTGGTGCACGCCGGCGAGGCATACGAAGACCTGGCCTGGTTCTGCATCCGGGCCTGGCGGTTCGGCGCCCCCGCCAGCCTGGGGGCCGGGGGGCTGGGCAGCATCGAGAGATTCCTGCGGGCCTACGAGGAGGCGGGCGCCACTACCGTCGATCGAGTGGCGTTTCATTGGTGGCTCGTGCTGGCCACGCTGCGTTGGGGGGTCATCTGCCGCCATCAGGCGGAGCGGCATCTGAGCGGTCAGTTCCGCTCGGTGGAGCTGGCGGCCATCGGGCGCCGAGTCTGCGAGACGGAGTGGGACCTGCTCGACCTTCTCGACGGGCCGCACCGATGATCGGCGGCTACGGCCGCCCACTCGCGGCCGAACTCGTCGCCGCCGTCGCCGAGTTCCTCGAAACCGACGTCCGGGAGGCGACCAGCGGGCAGGTCAACTTCCATGCCAGGGTGGCCGCCAACGCGCTGCGCATCGTCGAGCGGGAGTTGCTCGACGAGAGCGAGGAGGAATGCGGTGCGGCGCTGGCCGGCCTCGGCTTCGCGGACGAGGAACAGCTCGCCGCCGCGATTCGGGCCGGTGAGATGGACGGGCGCGCCGATGAGGTCGCCGCCTGCTTGCGCACACTGGTACGACGCCGGTTGGCTGTTGCCCACCCCGGATACGAGGCCGAATAGCCCGCAATCAGAAATAGGATGCAGTCCATGTCCGCTACGACCGCGCAGGCCATCGTCGACGTGGCCGACCGCCTGTTCACGGCCATAGAGAACAGCGACAGGGCAGCGGTTGATCGACTGTGGAGCGACGACGTCGAGGTGTGGCGTGTCGGTGGCCGCCGCGGCCCCCTCGAGTCGGACGACAAGGCGCGCGCACTGCGGGTCATCGACTGGTTCATCACCACGACCACCGAGCGGCGCTACGAGATCCTCGATCGTCAGCTCTTTGACGGCGGCTTCGTCCAGCAGCACATCCTGCATGCCACCGGCCACGCCGGCCAGTCGATCTCCATGCGGGTATGCATCGTGATCAGGGTGGGTACAAACGGTCTTATCGAGCGGATCGACGAATACTTCGACCCCGCGCAGATCGCACCCTTGATCGACTGACGGACGACTGACGCGACGAGGTGACGATGACGACCCTGGAAACACTGCTGACCGATCCCGACATGTCCGGCGTGTGGAACCTGGTTCCGAATCGCTCCGCCATCACCTTCAAGGTCAGGAACATGTGGGGCCTGCTGAGCGTCAAAGGCCGGTTCACCGAGTTCAGCGGCGACGGGCAACTGACCGCCAAGGGCGCGGTCTTCGGTCGCCTCGACGTCCGGGCCGCGTCGCTGAGCACCGGCATCGGGCGTCGCGATCGGCATCTGCGCTCGGCCGACTTCTTCGACGTCGAGCGCTTCCCTGAGATCAGCGTCGTGGTCACCGCGGTGCACCCGACCAAGGGCCCCCCTAAAGGCAAAGCCGCCGACCTTCGGGCCGCTTTCACCATCAAGGGAATTACCGCACCGCTGCCCCTCCCCGTGACAATTACCGAGCTCGATGACGGCTCGATCCGGATCTCCGGCGAAACGAAGGTCGAGCGATCCCAATTCGACCTGGGTTGGAATAGGTTCGGCATGATCGGCGCGACGGCGACCGCGGCGGCGGAAGCCGTCTTCGATCGGGCGGCCCGGTAAGGCCGGCGCGGCACCAGTACCATCTGACCGTGGCCGACTCCCCCAGTCCCCTGCGGATCCTCGTCTACAGCGACAACGCAGAAACCCGCGAAAACGTGATGCGGGCACTGGGCAAGCACCTGCACCCGGATCTCCCGGAGTTGAGCTACGTCGAGGTGGCGACCGGCCCGATGGTGATCCGCACGATGGATGAGGGCGGCATCGACTTGGCCATTCTCGACGGCGAAGCCACCCCGACCGGCGGCATGGGAATCGCCAAACAACTCAAAGATGAACTTGCGATTTGCCCGCCGATCGTGGTGCTCACCGGCCGCCGGGACGATGCATGGCTGGCCAACTGGTCGCGTGCCGAGGCCGCGGTGCCGCATCCCCTCGACCCCATCGTGCTGGGCCGCACGGTGCTCGGGCTGCTCCGCACTCCCGCTCTCTAGGCGGCGCTTTAGAGCGCGGCTTTTCACGTACCGCCAGAGCATCCGGCGAACTAAGCCCCAAAGTGTGCGTTATCACTACCCCGGGCAAGTGCGCCGGGCCTGATGACGCTATGTTGAAGGTCACTGTGACGTGCTACAGACCCGGTTCGTCACAGCAGCCCGGTCACCGCCTGGCCGCCGAGAAGGCAGCCCATACGACGGATCTTGGAGCGAGTTGAACGTCTACATACCCATCCTGGTACTAGGGGCTATTGCCACCGCCTTCGCCGTGGGCTCGGTAGCGATCGCGAGCCTGGTCGGCCCGTCGCGCTACAACAAGTCGAAGCAGGCGGCCTACGAGTGTGGGATCGAGCCCGCGGGAGGCTCGACGGCGCCGGTGAGCGGCCAGCAAGCGACGGCCGGGCAGCGGTTTCCGGTGAAGTATTACCTGACCGCAATGCTTTTTATCGTCTTCGACATCGAGATCGTGTTCTTGTATCCCTGGGCGGTCAGCTACGACGCGCTGGGAACGTTCGCTCTGGTCGAGATGGTGGTGTTCATGCTCACGGTCTTCGTGGCCTACGCCTACGTGTGGCGCCGCGGCGGCCTGACGTGGGATTGAGGTAAGGCGTGGGCCTGGAAGAGCATCTGCCCGGTGGGATCCTGCTGTCTACTGTCGAGAAGGTCGCGGGCTACGTCCGCAAGAACTCGCTGTGGCCGGCGACGTTCGGGTTGGCCTGCTGCGCGATCGAGATGATGGCAACCGCCGGGCCGAGGTTCGACATCGCGCGGTTCGGCATGGAACGGTTCTCGGCGACGCCCCGGCAGGCCGATCTGATGATCGTGGCCGGGCGCGTCAGCCAGAAGATGGCCCCGGTGCTGCGCCAGATCTACGACCAGATGGCCGAGCCGAAATGGGTGCTGGCCATGGGCGTGTGCGCGTCATCGGGCGGGATGTTCAACAACTACGCGATCGTCCAGGGCGTGGACCACATCGTTCCCGTCGACATCTACCTCCCGGGCTGCCCACCGCGCCCCGAGATGCTGCTCTACGCAATCCTCAAGCTGCACGAGAAGATTCAGGAAATGCCGCTGGGCGTCAATCGCGAACACGCCATCGCCGAGGCCGAGCAGGCGGCGCTGGCGGCCCGGCCCACGATCGAGATGCGCGGACTGCTGCGATGAGCTCACCCGACCAAGACCCGCAGGAAGCCATCGCTGCGGCCGACGAAGAGGTGATCGACATCCGTCGCGGCATGTTCGGGGTCAAAGGCACCGGCGACACGTCCGGCTACGGGCGGCTGGTCCGAGAGGTCGTCCTGCCGGGCAGCAGTCCCCGCCCTTACGGCGGTTACTTCGACGACATCGCCGACCGGCTGGCCGAGGCGCTAGGACGCACCGGTGTCGAATTCCACGACGCGGTAGAGAAAGTCGTCGTCGACCGCGACGAGCTGACCCTGCACGTCCGCCGTCATCTGCTGCCGCAGGTGGCCCAGCGGCTGCGCGACGAACCGGACCTGCGCTTCGAGTTGTGCCTGGGCGTCAACGGCGTGCACTACCCGCACGAGGCCGGCCGGGAGTTGCACGCCGTCTACCCGCTGCAGTCGATCACCCATGGGCGCCGGCTACGGCTGGAAGTGGCTGCGCCGGACGGTGATCCGCACATCCCGTCGCTGTTTGCCATCTACCCGACCAACGACTGGCACGAGCGCGAGACCTACGACTTCTTCGGGATCATCTTCGACGGGCATCCGTCACTGACCAGAATCGAGATGCCCGACGACTGGCAGGGCCATCCGCAACGCAAGGACTACCCGCTGGGCGGGGTTCCCGTTGAGTACAAGGGCGCGAAGATACCCCCGCCCGACGAGCGCAGGGGCTACAACTGATGACCGAAACCGAGATGAAATGACCGAAACCGAAACGGTCCTCGTCGCCGGCGGCCAGGACTGGGACCAGATCGTCGAGGCCGCCCGCAACGCGGATCCCGGCGAACGCATCGTCGTCAACATGGGGCCCCAGCACCCGTCCACCCACGGGGTCTTGCGGCTGATCATCGAGATCGAGGGCGAGACCGTCACCGAGGCCAGATGCGGAATCGGCTATCTGCACACCGGAATCGAGAAAAACCTCGAATACCGTTATTGGACCCAGGGGGTCACGTTCGTGACCCGAATGGATTACCTGTCACCGTTTTTCAACGAGGCCGCCTACTGCCTGGGTG
Source organism: uncultured Actinomycetota bacterium (assembly GCA_963788075.1). Classification (GTDB taxonomy): domain Bacteria; phylum Actinomycetota; class Actinomycetes; order Mycobacteriales; family Mycobacteriaceae; genus Mycobacterium. Next base: position 612,572 of record CAWBFI010000003.1, read on the forward strand.
TGGAGAAACTGCTCGGCGTCACCGAAGAGATACCGGAGCGGGTCAACGTCATCCGGGTGATGCTGATGGAGCTGAACCGGATCTCCTCGCACCTGGTAGCACTGGCCACGGGCGGCATGGAACTCGGCGCGATGACGGCGATGTTCATCGGCTTCCGAGGGCGCGAAATCATCCTCAACCTGTTCGAATCGATCACCGGTCTGCGGATGAACCACGCCTACATCAGACCCGGTGGCCTGGCGCAGGATCTGCCGCCCAACGCCGCCGACGAGATCGCGGAGGCACTCAAGCAACTACGACAACCGCTGCGCGAATTGGGCGAGCTGCTCAACGAGAACGCCATCTGGAAGGCCCGCACCGAGGGCGTGGGCTATCTCGATCTGACAGGGTGCATGGCGCTGGGCATCACCGGCCCGATACTGCGTTCCACCGGGTTGCCCCACGACCTGAGGAAGAGCGAGCCCTACTGCGGCTACGAGGACTACGAGTTCGACGTTATCACCGATGACGGTTGTGACGCCTACGGGCGCTACATCATTCGCGTCAAAGAGATGTTGGAGTCGCTGAAGATCGTGGAGCAGTGTCTGGACAAGTTGCGGCCGGGCCCGACAATGATCTCCGACCGCAAGATCGCTTGGCCCGCCGACCTGAAGGTGGGTCCGGACGGCTTGGGTAACTCGCCCGAGCACATCGCGAAGATCATGGGCAGCTCGATGGAGGCGCTGATCCACCATTTCAAGCTGGTCACCGAGGGCATTCGCGTTCCGGCGGGCCAGGTTTACGTCGCGGTGGAATCGCCCCGCGGTGAGCTCGGCGTGCACATGGTCAGTGACGGCGGCACCCGCCCCTACCGGGTGCACTACCGGGATCCGTCGTTCACCAACCTGCAGGCGGTCGCCGCGATGAGCGAAGGCGGGATGGTCGCGGACCTGATCGCCGCTGTCGCCAGCATCGACCCGGTCATGGGCGGGGTCGACCGATGACCGGACCGCAGGGTCAGCCGGTGTTCATCCGGCTCGGGCCGCCGCCCGACGAGCCCAACGCGTTCGTCGTCGAGGGTGCCCCGCGGTCGTACTCGCCGGAGGTGCGGGCGCGGCTGGAGGTGGACGCGAAGGAGATCATGGGCCGCTACCCCAGCAAGCGCTCGGCGCTGCTGCCGCTGCTGCACCTGGTGCAAGCCGAGGACTCCTACCTGACACCGGCGGGTCTGGAGTTCTGCGGGGAACAGCTGGGGCTCACCGGGGCCGAAGTGTCCGCCGTGGCAAGCTTTTACACGATGTACCGCCGCGGGCCCACCGGCGACTACCTGGTCGGTGTCTGCACGAACACGCTGTGCGCGGTCATGGGTGGCGACGCCATCTTCGACGCCCTCAAAGAGCACCTCGGCATCGGCAACGACGAGACCACCTCCGACGGGTCCATCACCCTGCAGCACATCGAATGCAACGCCGCGTGCGACTACGCACCGGTGGTGATGGTCAACTGGGAGTTCTTCGACAACCAGACGCCGGAGTCGGCGCGCGAGCTCGTGGACTCCCTGCGCTCCGGTGACCCCAAGTCGCCCACCCGCGGGGCTCCCCTGTGCGCCTTCCGCGGGACCTCGCGCATCCTGGCCGGGCTGCCGGACGAACGCGCCGACGACGGCCAGGGCGGCCTGGGCGCAGCCACTTTGGCCGGTCTACGGGTGGCGAGGGAGCTCGGCATGGAGGCGCCGGCGGCACCCGAAACCCAGCCGGAGGGCCGGGCATGACGACCTCGCAAGCCACGCCGCTGACGCCGGTCATCAGCCGCTACTGGGACGATCCCGAGCCGTGGACGTTGGAGACTTACCGCCGCCACGACGGCTATAAGGCCATGGAGAAGGCCCTGGGGATGGAGCCGGACGCGGTGCTGGGGGCCGTCAAGGAATCCGGGCTGCGCGGGCGCGGCGGCGCGGGTTTCTCGACGGGGACGAAGTGGTCGTTCATCCCGCAGGGCGACGCCGGCCCGGCCGCCAAGCCGCACTACCTGGTGGTCAACGCCGACGAGTCGGAACCCGGTACGTGCAAAGACATTCCGCTGATGTTCGCGACGCCGCACGTGCTCGTGGAGGGCGTCATCATCGCCTCCTACGCGATCCGCGCCAACCACGCGTTCATCTACGTGCGCGGGGAGGTGCTGCCGGTGTTGCGCCGCCTGCAGAACGCGGTGGCCGAGGCCTACGCAGCCGGCTACCTGGGCCGCGACATCAACGGTTCGGGCTTCGACCTGGAGCTGGTGGTGCACGCCGGCGCCGGGGCCTACATCTGTGGCGAGGAGACCGCGCTGCTCGATTCGCTGGAGGGCCGGCGCGGCCAGCCGCGGCTGCGGCCGCCGTTCCCCGCGGTGGCCGGGCTCTACGGCTGCCCCACGGTGATCAACAACGTCGAGACCATCGCCAGCGTGCCGCCGATCCTCCTCAACGGGGTCGAATGGTTCCGATCGATGGGCAGCGAGAAATCGCCCGGCTTCACCCTGTATTCGCTGTCCGGGCACGTCAACCGGCCGGGCCAGTACGAGGCACCCCTCGGAATCACGTTGCGGGAGTTACTCGCTTACGCCGGCGGCGTGCGGGCCGGGCACCGGCTGAAGTTCTGGACGCCCGGCGGTTCGTCGACGCCGCTGCTGACCGACGAGCATCTCGACGTCCCGCTGGACTACGAGGGCGTGGGCGGCGCCGGCTCGATGCTGGGCACCAAGGCGCTGGAAATCTTCGACGAGACCACGTGCGTGGTCCGTGCGGTGCGCCGCTGGACCGAGTTCTACCAGCACGAGTCGTGCGGCAAATGCACTCCCTGCAGGGAGGGAACCTACTGGCTGACCCAGATCTACAAGCGGCTGGAGACCGGTGAGGGGACCCAGGAGGATCTCGACAAGCTGCTGGACATCTCCGACACCATCCTGGGAAAGTCGTTCTGCGCGTTGGGAGATGGCGCCGCCAGCCCGGTGATGTCGTCGATCAAGTACTTCCGCGACGAGTACGTCGCGCACGTCGAAGGAGGCGGCTGCCCGTTCGATCCCCGAGACTCGATGCTGGTACCCGACGGAGGTAAGGCATGACACGCGCCGGCGACGATGCGCAGCGAAGCGATGAGGAGGAGCGGCGCTCATGACGCAGGCGGCTGACACCGAAAACCAGGTGAGCAAGCCCGAGATGGTGACCTTGACCATCGACGGCAACGAGATCAGCGTTCCCAAGGGGACTTTGGTGATCCGCGCGGCCGAGTTGATGGGCATCCAAATCCCGCGGTTCTGCGACCACCCGCTACTGGACCCGGTTGGCGCGTGCCGCCAGTGCCTGGTCGAGGTTGAGGGACAACGCAAACCGATGGCATCGTGCACCACCGTCGCCACCGACGACATGGTGGTGCGCACCCAACTCACGTCGGAGGCCGCGGACAAGGCTCAGCACGGCGTCATGGAGCTGCTGCTGATCAACCATCCCCTGGACTGCCCGATGTGCGACAAGGGCGGAGAATGCCCGCTGCAGAACCAGGCGATGTCCAACGGGCGGGAAGACTCTCGGTTCACCGACGTCAAACGCACGTTCGCCAAGCCGATCAACATCTCCTCGCAGGTGCTGCTCGATCGCGAGCGCTGCATCCTGTGCGCTCGCTGCACGCGGTTCTCCGAGCAGATCGCCGGTGATCCGTTCATCGACATGCAGGAGCGCGGCGCCCTGCAGCAGGTCGGCATCTACGCCAATGAGCCTTTCGATTCCTACTTTTCGGGCAACACGGTGCAGATATGCCCGGTGGGTGCGCTGACGGGGACCGCGTATCGTTTTCGGGCCCGGCCCTTCGACCTGGTTTCCAGCCCGAGCGTGTGCGAGCACTGCGCCTCCGGGTGCGCGCAGCGCACCGACCACCGCCGCGGCGAGGTGCTGCGCCGGCTGGCCGGAGACGACCCAGAGGTGAACGAGGAGTGGAACTGCGACAAAGGCCGGTGGGCGTTCAATTACGCGACGCAGCCGGACTTGATCACCACTCCCCTGATCCGCGACGCGGACGGCGAGCTGCAGCCGGCGTCGTGGTCGCACGCGATGGCGGCGGCGGCTGAGGGACTCGAAGCCGCCCGGGGGCGCACGGGCGTGCTGGTCGGCGGGCGGGTGACGTTGGAAGACGCCTACGCCTACAGCAAGTTTGCGCGAATCGCATTGGATACCAACGACATCGACTTCCGCGCTCGTCCGCATTCGGCCGAGGAGACCGACTTCCTGGCCGCCCGGGTCGCCGGCCGGCCGGTGACCGTCAGCTACACAGACCTGGAATCCGCGCCCGTGGTGCTGCTGGTCGGGTTCGAGCCGGAAGACGAATCACCCATCGTTTTCCTGCGCCTGCGCAAGGCCGCCCGCAAACACCGCGTGCCCGTGTACTCGATCGCGCCCTTCGCCACCCGCGCGCTGACGAAGGTGTCGGGCCGGTTGCTCAGAACCGTTCCCGGCGAGGAGGCGACCGCGCTCGACGAGTTGACCGGCGGTGAGGTTGGCGACCTGCTCGGGAAACCGGGCGCGGTGATCATGGTCGGCGAACGCCTGGCCACGGCGCCCGGCGGGTTGTCCGCCGCGGCCCGGCTCGCCGACGCCACCGGTGCCCGGCTGGCGTGGGTGCCGCGTCGGGCCGGCGAGCGCGGGGCGCTGGAGGCCGGGGCGTTGCCCACGCTGCTGCCCGGCGGCCGCCCGGTTGCCGACGAAGCCGCTCGAGCGCAGGTTGCCGCGGCGTGGAATGTCGACGAATTGCCCTCTGCGCCTGGGCGTGACGTCGATGCCATCCTGGCCGCCGCCGCCGACGGGTCGCTGGCGGCACTGCTGGTCGGTGGCATCGAACCGAACGACTTTGCCGATCCCGACGCGGTGCTGGCCGCGCTGGATGCCGCGGGCTTCATCGTCAGCCTGGAGCTGCGGCACAGCCCGGTCACCGAACGCGCCGACGTGGTCTTCCCGGTCGCGCCGACGACGCAGAAGTCCGGTGCCTTCGTCAACTGGGAGGGCCGCTACCGCCCTTTCGCGCCCGCGCTGCGCGGCACCACTCAGCAAGCCGGCCAGTCGGATCACCGGGTGCTCGACTCGCTTGCCGACGAGATGGGCGTCTATCTGGGAACCACCACCGTCGAGGCCGCCCGCGAGGAGCTGTCAAGGCTGGGCACCTGGGACGGCGAACACGCCGCCGCCCCGCGGGTCACCGCCCCGGAGCCGCCCGAAGCCCGGGCAGGGCTTGAAAAAGGGCAGGCCGTGCTGACCGGATGGCGGTTACTGCTCGACGAGGGCCGAATGCAGGACGGCGAACCGCACTTGGCCGGCACCGCGCGCAAGCCCGTCGCCCGGCTGTCGGCCGACACCGCCGCCGAGATCGGCGCCGCCGACGGTGACAACGTCACGGTCAGCACGCCGCGCGGGTCGATCACCCTGCCGCTGAGCATCACCGACATGCCCGATCGGGTGGTTTGGCTCCCGTTGAACTCGCCGGGGTCGGCGGTGCACCGCAAATTGGGTGTGACCGTCGGCAGCATCGTGGGAATTGGAGTTGGCGCATGACCTCTTTGAGCGCCTTCGGGCACGACCCGTGGTGGTTGGTGCTGGGCAAGTCGCTGGCCATCTTTGTCTTCCTGATGCTCACGGTGCTGGTGGCGATCCTGGTCGAGCGCAAGCTGCTCGGCCGGATGCAGTTGCGGCCGGGCCCCAACCGGGTGGGCCCGAACGGTGCCCTGCAGAGCCTGGCCGACGGGATCAAGCTGGCGCTGAAGGAGAGCATCACGCCCTTCGGCATCGACAAGTTCGTTTACTTTGCGGCGCCGGTCATTTCGGTGATTCCCGCGTTCACGGCGTTCGCTTTCATCCCGTTCGGTCCGGAGGTGTCGGTGTTCGGCTATCGAACACCGTTGCAGCTGACCGACCTTCCCGTCGCGGTGTTGTTCATCCTTGGTCTGTCGGCGATCGGGGTGTACGGCATCGTGTTGGGCGGCTGGGCGTCGGGGTCGACCTACCCCCTGTTGGGCGGAGTGCGCTCCACCGCCCAGGTCATCTCCTACGAGGTCGCGATGGGGCTGTCGTTCGCGACGGTGTTCCTCTACGCCAGCTCGATGTCGACGTCACAGATCGTGGCCGCGCAGGATCGCGTCTGGTATGTGTTCCTGTTGCTGCCGTCGTTCGTGATCTACCTCATCTCGATGGTCGGTGAAACCAACAGGGCGCCATTCGATTTGCCCGAGGCCGAGGGCGAGCTGGTCGCCGGCTTCCACACCGAGTACTCGTCGCTCAAGTTCGCGATGTTCATGCTGGCGGAGTACGTCAACATGACGACGGTGTCGGCGCTGGCCGCGACCATGTTCTTGGGCGGCTGGCACGCGCCCTGGCCGGTGAACTTGTGGGCGGGGGCCAATACCGGCTGGTGGCCGCTGATCTGGTTCACGGCCAAGGTGTGGACCTTCCTGTTCATCTATTTCTGGCTGCGGGCCAGCCTGCCCCGGCTACGTTACGACCAGTTCATGGCGCTGGGCTGGAAGTTGCTTATCCCGGTCGCGCTGGTCTGGGTGATGATCGCGGCGGCGATCCGCACGCTGCGCAACCAGGGTTACGCGCATTGGACCCCGGTGCTGGTGATCAGCAGCATCGTCGTCGCCGCCGTGCTGGTGCTGCGGCTGCGAAGGCCTCTCACCCCGCCCGTTATCCGCGCGCTGCAGCTGCAGCTGCGCCGGCAGCGCGACGAAGCCCCCTCACCCGAAATCACCGAGCCGGCATTTCCCACACCACCATTGCCGGCGCAGAAAGTCGGTGCGAGCAAGGAGAAAGCACGTGCCACCTAAATTTTTGGAGGGCGTGGCCGGATTCGGCGTGACGCTCGGGTCGATGTTCAAAAAGACCGTCACCGAGGAGTATCCGGAGAAGCCGGGTCCCGTCGCGCCGCGCTATCACGGCCGCCACCAACTCAACCGGTACCCGGACGGCCTGGAGAAGTGCATCGGCTGCGAGCTGTGCGCCTGGGCCTGTCCGGCCGACGCGATCTACGTCGAGGGCGCCGACAATACCGAGGAGCTGAGGTATTCGCCGGGGGAGCGCTACGGCCGCGTGTACCAGATCAACTATCTGCGCTGCATCGGATGCGGTCTGTGCATCGAGGCCTGTCCGACCAGGGCGCTGACGATGACCAATGACTACGAGATGGCCGACGACAACCGCGCCGACCTGATCTACGAGAAGGACCGGCTGCTCGCCCCGCTGCTGCCCGAGATGACCGCGCCTCCGCATCCCAGGGCGCCCGGTGCCACCGACAAGGACTACTACCAGGGCAACGTGACCGCAGACGGCTTGCGCGAGCACCAGGACGCCGGAGACGTCCGATGACGATCGTCCTGGCCTCTGATGTTGCGCAAAACGCCATCGTCCGCACCTCAACCGGTGAAGCGGTGGCTTTTTGGGTCCTCGGCGCGCTGGCGCTGATCGGCGCCCTCGGGGTGGTGCTCGCGGTCAACGCGGTGTACTCGGCGATGTTTTTGGCGATGACGATGATCATCCTGGCGGTGTTCTACATGATCCAGGACGCGCTGTTTTTGGGTGTCGTTCAGGTCGTGGTCTACACCGGCGCGGTGATGATGCTCTTCCTCTTCGTGCTGATGCTGATCGGGGTGGACTCCGCGGAATCACTGAAGGAAACGCTGCGCGGCCAGCGAGTCGCCGCGGTGGTGACGGGAATCGGTTTCGGGATTCTGCTGCTGGCCGGCATCGGCAACGTCGCAACCGGGGGTTACACAGGTTTCGTGGGACTCACCGCGGCCAATGCCAACGGCAACGTCGAAGGGTTGGCCGCACTGATCTTTTCGCGCTACCTGTGGGCATTCGAGCTGACGAGCGCGCTGCTGATCACTGCGGCCGTCGGCGCGATGGTGCTCGCGCACCGGGAGCGCTTCGAGCGACGCAAGACCCAGCGCGAACTCTCGCAGGAGCGCTTCCGTGCCGGTGGGTACCCGACCCCCCTACCCAGCCCGGGCGTCTACGCGCGCCAGAACGCGGTCGACGTGGCCGCGCTGCTGCCCGACGGATCGTACGCGGAGCTGTCGGTGCCCACCATACTGCGGAGCCGCGGCGCGGATGGCAGGGAGTTGCCCCAGGCCGGCCGGTCGGTGGAGGCATCCTCCGTCGAGGCCGTGAAGGGCGGTGCGTCATGAATCCGGCCAACTACCTGTACCTTTCGGCGCTGCTGTTCACCATCGGGGCCGCGGGTGTGCTGTTGCGCCGCAACGCCATCGTGATGTTCATGTGCGTCGAATTGATGCTCAACGCCGTCAACCTGGCCTTCGTCACCTTCGCGCGGATGCACGGCAATCTGGACGGGCAGGTGATCGCGTTCTTCACCATGGTCGTGGCGGCCTGCGAGGTGGTCGTCGGCCTGGCCATCATCATGACGATCTTCCGTGCCCGCAAATCGGCGTCGGTCGACGACGCGAATCTACTCAAAGGCTAAGAACGCCAAGATGACACACTTCACCTGGCTGCTCGTGGCCCTGCCGCTGGCGGGCGCCGCCATCTTGCTGTTCGGCGGCAGACGCACCGACGCGTGGGGCCACCTGCTGGGCTGCGCCGCCGCGCTCGCGGCATTCGGGGTCGGCGTGACGCTCCTCGCCGACATGCTCGGCCGGGGCGAGGCCGATCGCGCCATCCATCAGACCGTGTTCACCTGGATTCCGGTCGGGCAACTCCAGGTCGACTTCGGGCTGCAGATCGACCAGCTGACCATGTGTTTCGTGCTGTTGATCTCCGGAGTCGGGTCGCTGATCCACATCTATTCGGTCGGCTACATGGCCGAGGACCCGGATCGCCGTCGTTTTTTTGGCTATCTCAACCTGTTTCTGGCTTCGATGCTGCTGCTGGTGGTCGCCGACAACTACGTGGTGCTCTACGTCGGCTGGGAAGGCGTCGGCCTGGCCTCCTACCTGCTGATCGGTTTCTGGTATCACAAGCCGACGGCGGCCACGGCGGCCAAGAAGGCGTTCGTGATGAACCGGGTGGGCGACGCCGGCCTCGCGCTGGGAATGTTCTTGATGTTCAGCACCTTCGGCACGCTGTCCTACGCCGGGGTGTTCGCCGGCGCACCCGGGGCGAGTCGGGGCGCGTTGACCGCGATGGGGTTGCTGCTGCTGCTGGGGGCATGCGCCAAGTCGGCGCAGGTTCCGCTGCAGGCGTGGTTGGGTGACGCGATGGAGGGCCCCACCCCGGTGTCCGCGCTGATCCACGCGGCCACCATGGTGACTGCGGGCGTGTACCTCATCGTGCGATCGAACCCGCTGTACAACCTGGCGCCGAACGCGCAATTGGCCGTCGTCGTCGTCGGTGCCGTCACGTTGCTGTTCGGCGCGATCATCGGCTGCGCCAAGGACGACATCAAGCGCGCGTTGGCGGCCTCCACGATCAGCCAGATCGGGTACATGGTGCTGGCCGCCGGCCTGGGTCCGGCCGGCTACGCCTTCGCGATAATGCATCTGCTCACCCACGGTTTCTTCAAGGCCGGTTTGTTCCTGGGCTCCGGCGCGGTGATTCACGCGATGCACGAAGAGCAGGACATGCGCCGTTACGGCGGTCTGCGCGCCGCCCTCCCGATTACGTTCGCCACGTTCGGGTTGGGGTATCTGGCGATCATCGGCGTGCCGCCGTTCGCCGGCTTCTTCTCCAAGGACGCCATCATCGAGGCCGCGCTCGGCGCCGGCGGCACCCGTGGTTACCTGCTGGGCGGGGCGGCGCTGCTGGGTGCCGGCGTCACGGCCTTCTACATGACTCGGGTCATGTTGATGACCTTCTTCGGTGAAAAGCGTTGGGCGCCGGGCGCCCATCCGCACGAGGCGCCGGCCGTGATGACGTGGCCGATGATCCTGCTTGCCGTGGGCTCCGTGTTCTCCGGCGGACTGCTGGCGTGGCGCGGCACCATGCAGCACTGGCTGCAGCCGGTCGTCGGAGCGCACGAAGAGGTGACCCACGCCGTCCCCGTGTGGGCCAGCACGGCGCTCGCGTTGGTGGTCGTCGCCGTCGGGATCGCGGTGGCCTACCGGATGTACGGCGGCAAGGCAGAGATCCCCGCGGTGGCCCCGGTGGTGGTGTCGCCGCTGACGACCGCGGCGCGCAACGACCTCTACGGCGATGCCATCAACGAGGAGGTGTTCATGCGCCCCGGCGCGCAACTGACCCAGGCGATGGTCGAAGTGGACAACGCCGGTGTGGACGGCTCGGTCAACGCGCTGGCGGCACTGGTGAGCTGGACGTCGAATCGCCTGCGGGGATTCCAAACCGGCTTCGCCCGCAACTACGCCTTGTCGATGCTGGCGGGCGCGGTGCTGGTCGCCGCGCTGATCCTGGCGGTGAAGGCATGGTGAGCGGAGCTTTCCTCAGCGACGTGCCGTGGCTGAGCGTGCTGTGGCTGGTGCCGCTCGCGGGTTCCGTGCTGGTCATCCTGATGCCTCCGGGGCTGCGACGGCTCGCCAAGTGGACCGGCCTGGTCTTCGGGCTGTTGACGTTGGCGGTGGCGCTCGTCGTCACCCTCGGCTTCAAAACGGGCGGCCCCACTTACCAATTCGTCGAGAGCCAGCGGTGGATACCGGCATTCGGCGCCGGCTACTCCCTCGGAGTGGACGGGATCGCAGTGGTGCTGGTGCTGCTGACCGCCGTGCTGATCCCGCTGCTCCAGGTAGCCGGCTGGAACGACGGCGGCGGGAGCACCCGCGGGGTGCACGCCTATGTCGCCCTGACGCTGGCGATCGAGTCGATGGTGCTGGTGTCGGTGGTCGCGCTGGATGTGTTGCTGTTCTACGTGTTCTTCGAAGCCATGCTCATCCCGATGTACTTCCTCATCGGCGGATTCGGTCAAGGTCCCGGCAAGTCGCGCGCGGCGGTGAAGTTCCTGCTGTACAACCTGTTCGGCGGTTTGATCATGCTGGCGGCCGTGATCGGGCTGTATGTGGTGACCGCTCAGCACGGTCCGGGCACGTTCGACTTCCGTGACATCGTGGCCGGCGTCGCCTCGGGACGCTACGGCGCGGACCCCGCGGTGTTCAAGGCGCTGTTCCTGGGTTTCATGTTCGCGTTCGCGATCAAGGCCCCGCTCTGGCCGTTCCACCGCTGGCTGCCCGACGCCGCGGTCGAGGCAACGCCGGCGACCGCGGTGCTGATGATGGCGGTGATGGACAAGGTCGGAACCTTCGGCATGCTGCGCTACTGCCTGCAGCTGTTTCCAAGCGCCTCAACGTATTTCCGCCCACTGATCGTCGTGTTGGCGGTCATAGGGGTGGTCTACGGGGCGATCGTGGCGATCGGCCAGGCCGACATCATGCGACTGATCGCCTACACCTCGATCTCGCACTTCGGGTTCATCATCCTGGGCATCTTCGTGATGACCAGTCAGGGACAGAGCGGGTCGACGCTGTACATGCTCAACCATGGCCTGTCCACGGCGGCGGTGTTCCTGATCGCGGGCTTCCTGATATCACGGCGCGGCAGCCGGGCGATCGCCGACTACGGCGGCGTACAGAAGGTGGCCCCCATCCTGGCGGGCACGTTCCTCGTCTCGGCCATGGCCACCCTGTCGCTGCCCGGGCTTGCGCCGTTCATCAGCGAATTCCTGGTCCTGTTGGGGAGTTTCAACCGGTACTGGCTGGCCGCGGCATTCGGCGTCACCGCGCTGGTCCTGTCGGCGATCTACATGTTGTGGCTCTACCAGCGGGTGATGACCGGACCGGTGGTCAGCGGAAACGAACGCATCGCTGACCTGAGGGCCCGCGAGATGGTCGTCGTCGCGCCGTTGATCGCGCTGCTGCTGGTGCTCGGGGTCTACCCCAAGCCGGTGCTGGACCTGATCAATCCCGCCGTCGCGAACACCATGACCACGATCGGCCAGCACGATCCCGCGCCGAGCGTGCCGCCGGGTACCCCCAGGCCGGCCCCCAGGCCGGCCGCAGTACCCCGGACAGCCGAAGGACCGCACCGATGACCCTGCCCACGCCCAGCGTCGAGTATTTCCTGCTGTGCCCGATGCTCATCGTTTTCGGCGTCGCGGTGGCGGGGGTGCTGGCGGAAGCCTTCCTGCCCAGGAGGATTCGCTACGGCGCTCAGGTGACGCTCGCCCTCGGCGGCTTGGTCGCGGCGTTCATTGCGGTCATCGTGGTGAGCCGCTCGCTTCAAGCCTCCGGCCGCAGCGCGGTGCTGGGCGCCGTGGCCATCGATCGACCGACGCTGTTCCTGCAGGGCACAGTGCTGCTGGTCGGGGTGCTGGCGGTCATCTTCATGGCCGAGCGGACGCAAGCCAAGGCGGAGAGCAGGGTTGCCGTCGCGGCGGGCTCGGGAGGATTGGATTCCTTTACGCCGCAAGCCTCTGCGGTTCCCGGCAGCGACGCCGAGCGCGAGGCCCAGCGTGCCGGGGCCGCGCAAACGGAGCTCTTCCCGCTGGCGATGCTGTCCATCGGCGGCATGATGGTGTTTCCCGCGTCCAATGACCTGTTGACGATGTTCGTTGCGCTGGAAGTGCTTTCGCTGCCCTTGTACCTGATGTGCGGCCTGGCCCGGCATCGCCGCCTGCTGTCCCAGGAAGCGGCGATGAAGTACTTCCTGCTCGGCGCGTTCTCGTCGGCCTTTTTCCTCTACGGTGTGGCGTTGCTGTACGGCGCCACGGGCACGTTCGCCCTGCACGGGATCCGGGATGCGCTGGGGGCCCATGGTGATAGCTCGATGGCCTTGACCGGCGTCGCGCTGCTGTCGGTCGGCCTGCTTTTCAAAGTCGGCGCGGTCCCGTTCCACTCCTGGATTCCCGACGTCTACCAGGGTGCGCCCACGCCGATCACGGGCTTCATGGCGGCGGCCACCAAGGTCGCGGCGTTCGGCGCGCTGCTTCGGGTCGTCTACGTCGCGCTGCCCCCACTGCACGACCAGTGGCGTCCGGTGCTGTGGACGATTTCGATCCTCACCATGGCGGTGGGCACCATCACGGCGGTGAACCAGACCGACGTCAAAAGGATGCTGGCGTATTCGTCGGTCGCGCACGTCGGTTTCATCCTCACCGGTGTGATCGCCGATAGTCCCGCAGGTCTTTCGGCCACGTTGTTCTATCTGGTGGCCTACAGCTTCAGCACCGTCGGCGCGTTCGCCATCGTGGGCCTGATCCGCGGCGCCGACGGCTCAGAAGACGCCACGCTGTCGCACTGGGCCGGGCTCGGGCAGCGCTCACCCATTGTGGGCGTGATGTTTTCGATGTTTCTGTTGGCCTTCGCCGGTATCCCGCTGACGAGTGGGTTCGTCAGCAAGCTCGCCGTGTTCAAGGCCGCCGCCCAAGGCGGCGCGGTGCCGCTGGTGGTCGTCGGCGTGGTCGCGAGCGGGGTCGCCGCGTACTTTTACGTCCGTGTCATCGTGTCGATGTTCTTCACCGAAGCGACCGAGGACACACCAAGGGTGGTGGCGCCGGGCATCTTGAGTAAGGCGGCGATCGCGGTATGCGCTGCGGTCACAGTGCTTTTGGGCATCTTCCCGCAGCCCCTCCTCGACCTGGCCGACCACGCCGTCGGGCTGCTGCGCTGAGCTGATCAGCTCGCGAACGGGCGCGTTGCCACGACGTAGATCGCCAGGACCCCGAGGGGTGCCGCCAGGGGCAACCACGGCAACTGCAGCGGGAATGACGTCGCAACCAACCCTGCGAAGGTAAACCCGACTGCCGCAACAACTGTCGGCCAGCTCCACATCACGACACCCTCGGGCGTCCCGACCGCATGGCGGCACACCAGGTAGGCGGCGGCGCACAGTCCGCACCAAGCGGCGAACACCAGCGAGGGATCCGTCACCAAGATGGTTGCCACGCAGAGCGATACGGCCAGCGTCGCGGCCGGCCGGTAGACTACGCCCGCCGCCACGGCGACCAGCGCCGCTGCCCCCGCGGCGACCCCCGGCCCGTGGGACCCGACGGCGGCCAAGCCCACCATCAGTACGCCGAAGATGGTCGAGACGACCAGCGCGATCGACTTCATGACCGCAGCCGTCCCCGCACCCGACGCCGACGGTCCGGCAGCACACCCATCGACAACTCCAGGCTCTGATCGCCTCCCCAGGACACGACGTCGACGCCGATGGTGGCCATGTCGCGATACATGGCGGAGCGCTGCAGCGCCCACAACCGATCCACCAGGGGATCCTGCTGGCCTTCGAACGGGGACCTGTCGAGGATGTCGACGGCAATCACGACGTGGCCGCGTTTGCGGAGATCAATTAGCGCCAGGGCGAATTCGGTGTCCAGCAGCGTGGAGAACGCGATCACGATCGCCCCTGCGGGAACGGCTGCGCGCGGCGCCAGTGTGCCGGTCGTGTTTTCGAACCGGTCGCCGGCACCCAGCACGGTATCGAGCACCCGGTAGAACTGGCGCTGCCCGATGTCGGCGCCGAGCCACCGGGGGCGGTTGCCGCCGAGGGTGACGATCCCGGCGCGATCCCCGTGTCGCAGCGCGGTCTGCACCACCTGCGCCGCGCCACGCACGACTCGTTCGGTGACTTCGGTCGCCGGGCCCGCCGGCTGCGGATACATGTCGATCAACACGACGACGTCGGCGGACCGATCGGTCAGTCGTTGCGTCACGTGCAGCTGGCGGCGGCGGGCGCTCACCGACCAGTTCACCGCCCGCAGTTGGTCGCCGGGCACGTAGGGGCGAATGTCGGCGTACTCGACACCCGGCCCGATATGCCGGGTGAGGTGCGCACCCAGGCGGTCGAGCAATTCAGTCTGCGGGATTGGGGTCGCCTGCGGCGGCGTGAGCGGAAACACGATGACGTCTGCGGCGTCGACGGTGGCCGTCCCGGTCAGCAATCCCCCGCGCGCGAGCACCTCGATCCGGGCGCGGATCGCATATCGGCCCCACCGTTGTGCCGTTAGCCCAACGCTTTTCGCGCGGCGAGAATTCGAATCCAGCACTTCGACTTCGACCTCCGCGCCGGCGACCGCCGGCACCGTGAGCTCGACGGCGGAAGGCTCGACGCCTCCGGGGTCTGCCCCGGATTCTTCGGTCGCCCACACCGTCAGCCGCGCCTGCTCGCCTTCAAAGCATCGCTGGGAGCCCGGTTCCGCGTGGACCCGGACCTTCGGCACGGGGCGCTGCCAGCTGAGCGAGCACAGCACCCCGAGCAGCGGCGCCGTAAAGGCGATCAGCTGCCAGCGAGACCCGATCACGGCGGCGGCCAGGGCAACCGCGGCGCAGGTCGCGATCGCGCGCGTCAGCGGCGATGCCTGCCAGCGGAATTCTACTTCGGGGCCCTCGCTCACATCGAGCTCACACCGAACTCATCCGGTCCCCCCGTGGCCCCCGGAAGTTCGGGGCACCGGCAAGCGCCGCAACAGTTCTCCGACGATGTCAGCGCCCTGAATCTTCCGCACCCACATCTCCGGGCGCAAGGTGATCCGGTGTGCGACGGCCGCCACGGCGAGCGCCTTGACATCTTCTGGGATCACGTAATCGCGGCCGAGCAAAAGCGCACGGGCACGGGCGAGCTGGACCAGGTCGAGTTCGGCCCGCGGACTGGCGCCCACGGCGACCTGCGGGTGGTGGCGGGTAGCGTTGGCCAGCGACACCACATAATGCAAAACGTCCTCGTGCACGGTCACCTGTTCGACCGACTCGCGCATCGCCAGCAGATCGTGAGCATCTACCACTTGCTCGACCGTCGGCTCGGCCGAACCGCGTTCCAGCCGGCGGCGCAGCATTGCGGTCTCGTCGCGCTCCGAAAGATATCGCAGTTCCAGGCGGATCGCGAACCGATCCAGTTGCGCCTCGGGTAACGGATACGTGCCCTCGTATTCGATCGGGTTGTCGGTCGCCAGAACAATGAAAGGCATTGGCAGCTTGTGTGTTTCACCGTCGATGCTCACCTGGCCCTCGGCCATCGCCTCCAGCAATGCCGCCTGCGTCTTCGGCGGCGTGCGGTTGATCTCATCGGCGAGCAGCAGGTTGGTGAAGATGGGTCCGGCCCGGAACGCGAAGCGGCCCGACTGCATGTCATAGATCGTCGAGCCCAGCAGATCCGCCGGCAGCAGATCGGGCGTGAACTGCACCCGGGTGAATCTGAGCCCCAACGCGGCGGCGAAGGACCTCGCGATCAGCGTCTTGCCGAGGCCGGGCAGGTCTTCGATGAGCACGTGGCCGCGGGCGAGCACAGCGGTGAGGATGAGCGTGAGGGCGGAGCGCTTGCCCACCACCACGCGTTCGATTTCGTCGAGCACCGCCTCGCAGTGTGCGGTCGTCCTCGCGGCCGGCAGCGTCATGTCTCGTTGGCTCCCCTCATACCTGCTCCAACTTTCGCAGAATCTCTTCCAGCACCGCACGGCCGGGCCCGGGCTGCCGGTCGCCGGTGCGCGTGACATTGTTTGGATTGACCCATTGCCACAGCTCGGGCCCGAAGAGCATGTGGCCGCTTGCGTGATACGCCACAGGGTCTTTGGACTGCCGTTCGCCCGTGGTCATTTCGTACCGCCGCGCGAGCATCGGCCGCAGGTGGCGGTCCCAGTCCGCCCGGGTGGAGTCCGACCAGCGGATCGTCGTCTCGGTGGTGGAAAGCCAGCGGCGCAACGAATCCCCCAGATCGTCGGGGTCCGCTTCCGCCGGAGGTTCGGTTCCGCGTCCCAGGAAACGACGGAGGTTGAGCAGCACCAAAGCCAGGGCGGCACCAGAGACCGCCAATAGCAATCCTCGGTCGTGCAGTATCAGGGCCAACAGCTCTATCATGACGATGAGGCAAACACCAAGGACGACAAGCCTTTTCACACTGGGCTCCGCAACTCCGCGAGAACGAGCCGCAGCACGTCTTCCGCCATCTCACGGTGCCCCTCGTTCATCACATGGGGAGAAAAACGGGCCTCCTCGAACAGGTTCACCAGCTGCACCGCGTTATCCGCATGCAGCGCTTTGCGTTCGACGGCTCGCACCAGGACCTCGGTCGGCGTGTCGAAGTCCTGCGGGACGGCCCCCGGAACATTGGCGAGCTCACGCTCCATCGCCGCATAGCATGCGATTATCGCCTCGCGAGGTTCCCGGTTGAGGTTGCCGATCTCCGCCAGTCCGAGTTCGGCCGCGCGGACCAGCGATTCGGAACGCGGCGCCGGTGTCGGGGATTCGAAGTGATCCTCGGCGATGGTGCCCGGTGTGGTCGCGCGCCACCGTCGTCGCGAAACGATCACCGATCCGACGACAATCACCAACAGCATCGGGATCGTGCCGGCAAGCAGGATTCCGAGCGTGTCGCCGGCGTTGTTTTGCGGGGGTTGCTGGGGCGGGCCGGTCGACTGCCCCGACTGTGTGGCGGTCATCGCGCCGGGGTCGGACGCGGGCGGCGTCGTAGAGTGCGGAACGAACAATCGGACCAGCAGCATCAAGATCGGCAGCCAGGCCACGATTATCACGAGCCCGATCAGCAAGACCCGCCAATTCGGTCGGCCCTTCCCGGTGCCAAGCAATTCGGACAGGTCGCCCACACGCGGCGCGTCCGCGCGGGGATCCCGCAGTCGCGCGATGACGGCGATCGCGAGCAGCGCAACCGTCGCGCTGAGAACCACGATGATGAAAACGAGCGCCGCTCGACCGCCGCCGGGCTCCTTGTGGACGGCGGTGTCTGGGGCCGGCAGGTAGCCGCGGAGGGCAGCAGCAACGAAGATCAGGAGGACGATCAGGGCGATTACCCGCCCCGTCGGCTTGTCAATACCGGACATTGGCACACCTTGCCTGCCGCCGTTGCGGCGCTGGCTTTCTTCATACTGGCACGTCAGACAGCATCGCCGCCAGGAACGTGCCTGCAATCGAGTCATCCACAGTTGCGGCTTCATCTACAAGCCGCGAATGTCACCGTCCCGGCGTCCCGAATCTGACGGGGATGGTCCATAGCTTTGGGGCATGGGTTCGTGCATGGGTGCCGGGGAAGCACGGGAGCGCATCAGCGCTGCTCTCGATGCTATCGACGCCGCGCATGCCGTCCTGCGAGAGACCTCATCGGACGTGGTCGTCAACGATTTCCGCGTCGAGGTCGCCGAGCGGCTCGAGACGCAGGACCGCGTCAACCGCGGGCTGATGTATCGCTTCTTTGCCGAGATCGCCGAGCCGCCCGACGGCAGCGAGTGCATTCCGGCGGTGCGGGAGATGTTGTGGGCGCGGCTGCGCCTGACGCCCAAAGAGATCGTTCGCCGCTTCAAACTCGCGGCGCGGATCCGGCCGCGGCGCTCGCTCTGCGGTCCCCCTGTGCAGCCGGAGCTGCCCGAGCTGGCAGGCGCCGTGGAAGCGGGCGCGGTCGGCGAGGACCATATCCGCGCCGTGTGTCATCCCTGAAGGGGTGGGGTTCTGTCAAGACGTTGGCGACCTGGGATTGTGCTGGCTTTCGGCCTCCGTGTAGGCGGCATCGGGTAAGGGCCGGGGTCAAGACGGAGCGCCCGCAGCGTAGCGAGGACGAACGGTCTTGACCCCGGACCGGGCCGATGCATGCTTTCGACGGACGTCGGGAAGATCAGCCGGGCGGATGTGTGGTTGTGGGCCTTCTCCAAACCGTGATGGTGCATCCCTGAAGGGGTGGGGTTCTGTCAAGACGTTGGCGACCTGGGATTGTGCTGGCTTTCGGCCTCCGTGTAGGCGGCATCGGGTAAGGGCCGGGGTCAAGACGGAGCGCCCGCAGCGTAGCGAGGACGAACGGTCTTGACCCCGGACCGGGCCGATGCATGCTTTCGACGGACGTCGGGAAGATCAGCCGGGCGGATGTGTGGTTGTGGGCCTTCTCCAAACCGTGATGGTGCAGATACTTTGGGGCAGGGCCGGACTGTTCCGGCTGCCGGTCATCCCTTCGCCCAGCTGTGGTGGGCATGGAGCGGTGCGGTAGCAACACGTGGGGTCAATCAAGCGGGCGACCACGCCGTTGGGGGGTCAGACAAAAAAGCGGCCGCGCACGGGTTGCGTCCGGAGTGCTCACGCTGCGCTGGCACGGTCGAGCGCGCGGATGTGGCCGTCGCGCAGCCCGTAGTAGACCAGCGTGAGTAGTTTGCGTGCCGCGGCAACCTTGGCGATGTTTTTGCCGCGGCGAGCTTCGATGCGGTCTTTGTCGGCCGCGATCTTGGCCGTCGTCGGGTGGCGCTGCACCGCCTCGATCGCTGCCCAACGAACCAGTTTGGAGCCCTGTTTGGTGATATGCCCGCGGTGTACGACGGTGTCGGATTCGCGGTGGCGCGGGGTCAGTCCGGCCCAAGAGCACAGTTGGGCTGGACCGGTGAAGCGGCCGGCGTCACCAATCTCGGCGACAAAAACCGCCGCCAGCGTCACTCCGATACCGGGTACCTGCTGGATGGCTTGATAGCCGCGGTCAGCGTCGAGCCGTTTGGCGATCAACGCGGCGAAACGTGCCTCGTGGCCATCGAGGGTATCGATCAGTTCCAGCAGTGAGCGGACCCGTTCGGCGTAGGCGGTGGCTAGCGGCACCTTCGCGAGTCGCTTGCGCCCACCGACTCCGAACAGGTCCGATACCGCAATCAACACCCCGGCTTTGGCCAGTACGGCATGGACCTGGGCTTTGAGCCCGGATCGGATCGCGACCAGCTTGGCCCGATAGCGCACCAACTCCCGCAGCTCGCGTGTCGCCGGTGGTGCGATCCAGGCCTCGGGCAGTCGACCCATCCGCAGCAGATCAGCCAGATCGCCGGCGTCGCGCACGTCGTTTTTCACCCTTCTGTACCGAAACCCTTTGACTCCCAATGGGTGCGCCAGATGTACCTGCGCTCCGTGGGCTTGCAGCACATCGACCGCCCAGTACCATCCATACGTTGCTTCGAGCACCACCTCGGGGTCGGAGCCGGCGTCCTCGAGCTGCAGTCCCAACGCGACCGGGTCGTTGACGATCCGTACCGCTGAGAGCTGCTCACCGGACTCCGATTGGCGCACGATCACCGACCGCTGCCGATGCAGATCGATCCCGACGAACTGCTTGCCGTCATACTCGTTCATAGGGGCCTCCCATGATTCGTGGAAAGTGAACACCCCCAGCATCCGCCGGGAACGTCACGAGGAGCGGAGGCCCCGCCCCTTCATCGCATCAAGCGGTCGACGTACTGCCCGCCTGTGTCTCGCCCACCGACGTGGCAGAAGCCGAGCGCACGTTGGTGCAACATGCGACCAAACTCGACGCCGGTGTCGTCACCAAGCTAGGCCAGCGGATCGCCGACTACCTCAATCCCGACGGCCTGTTCAACGACGACGACCGGGCGCGTCGCCGCGGGTTGCATCTGGGCCCGCAGGGTCCCGACGGGATGTCCCGGCTGTCCGGGTTGCTGGACCACGAGGCCCGCGCGTACTTCGAAGCCATTGCAGCGGCCGTGCGGCCCGGCCGCCACCAACCCGATGGTGCCGAGCCCGAAGAGCGCGATCGGCGCACGCCCGCCCAACGCTGCCACGACGCGCTCAAGCTCGGCCTGGAAGCCGCCATCGCCTCCGGCAAGCTCGGGGTGCACCGTGGTCATCCCGTCACCGTCATCGTCACGACCACACTCGCCGACCTCAACCGGGCCGCACACGCCGTCGTCGACCCGTCGATCCCGATGCCCCCGCCCGCCCCACACCGGGGGTGGCTCAAGGTTGCCGATGCGGGACCTGATTGCCATGGCTGCCAAGGCGATTCACTACTTGGCGGTGTTCGAGGACCACACCGGCCGGCCGCTGTATCTGGGCCGCCAAAAGCGCATCGCCACCGCCGACCAGAGGCTCATCTGCTATGCCCGCGACCGTGGCTGCACCCGCCCCAATTGCCTCGAATCGGGCTATCGCTGCGAAGTGCACCATTCACCGGCCTGGGCAGCGGGTGGCCGGACCGATGCGGACAAGCTGTTTTTCGCCTGCGGCTGCGACCATGGCACGGCGAGCCGGGGCGAATGTCAGACCGTGGTCACCGACAGCGGGCGGCTCGGCTGGACTGACGGCAACGGCCCGCCGGAAATCAACCACGCTCACCACCCCGAAGAACTGCTGCGTGGAGATCCCGACCCGCCCGCTGAGGACGGAAATTGAACGGCAGCGCCGGCGCACGTCCGGTGACACACTGAACGCATGCCGCCGTATCGGGAGCTGGCCGCGTTCGACGACCGAGCGCCGGCGTATGACCACGGCTGGCGGGGCCAGATCCACCATGAGATTGCCGATCGCACCGCCACTCTCGCCGTGGCGACCGTCGCGTCTCCCGGCCGGGTGCTCGACGTGGGTTGCGGGACAGGTTATCTGCTGAACACCCTCGCCCGCCGTTATCCGGAGGCCCAGCAGCTTTGCGGCGTCGACGCCGCACCTCAAATGATCGCGACCGCAAGCGCTTTAGCTCGGGATGATCGATTGAGCTTCAGCGTCGGGGTGGCCGAAGAGCTCGGCTATCCCGACGACACTTTCGACCTTGTCGTCAGCACGACATCATTCGATCACTGGACCGATCAGCAGGCCGGACTCGTCGAATGCGCCCGGGTCTTGCGTCCCGGCGGTCGCTTGGTGCTCGTTGACCAGTTCTCGCGGCGGCTGCTCCCGACCTTGGCCACCAGCCGTCGGGGCAAAGCCCGCACCAGGAGCCGCGCTACCAAGTGCCTACTCCGCGCGGGGTTTAGTTCCCCGCAATGGCACAGGTTGTACGCAGTGATTATCAATGCCGTGACTGCAACCAAGCCGGCTTAGCCCAGCGTGAACGGGCGGAAGCTGCCGTCGAGCACCTGCAAATGGCCGATCGTGCGTCCGGTGACTGCAGCCGGGTCCACCAGCGCGAGTTCCACTGCCGCTCGGGCGAATTCATCCGCCGGGGCGGTGTTCACGAATTCGCGGGCATAGTAAGCCAGGCCAGGCGTAAGGATCGGTTTCGACGGCGATAGAGCGTTCACCGCGATGTTGTGGTCGGCGAGTTCGAATGCCGCGCACTGCGTGAGATGTTCGAGCGCCGCTTTGGATCCGCCGTAACCGGGCAGCACTGCGCCGCTGCGGTCCGGATAGGGTCCGTCGCCGGGCATCCGCGACGCCACCGAGGTGATGTTGATGATCGAGCCGCCGCCCGCGTCGAACATGTCGGGGCAGACCAGCTGCATCAGCTCGTAGGCCGCGAACACCCCGATGTCGAAGTGCCGGCGGAAAGCCTGCAACGGCGTGCTGACGAAGCCGGGCCAGCCGGGTTTGCCCCCGGCGGGGGCAGACTTGGCCGCGGGCCTGGCGCGCGGCCGGACACCGGGTACCGGCGGGCGGCCCGGTGCGGTGAAGGCCGCGTTGTTCACCAGAACCGTGAGGGGGCCCAGTGCATCTCGCGCCTCAGCCACCAATCGGCCGACGTCGTCGCGGTCGGTCAGGTCGGCCCGGATCGCCACTGCGCGCCCGCCCGCCGCCTCGATTTCGGTGACCGTCTCGCCGATGGTTCCGGGCAGCCGGTCGTCCAATACCTGTTCGGTGCGCCCCACGACCGCCACCGCCGCACCCTCCCCGGCAAGGGCCAGCGCGATCGCCCGGCCCAAGCCCCGGCTGCCGCCGGTGACGATCGCCGCCCGTCCCGCCAGTCGCCGCGTCATCCGGTCACCCCGTGCACGACGATGGCGGTGGTTTGCTCCACCCAGGTGTCATCCAGCTCTTCCTCCGGGCGCAACAGCATCCGCAGCATCGTCGCTCCCCCAATCAACTCGATCAACCGGTCCGGGTCCACGTCTCGATGCGCCTCACCCCGGTCGACAGCCTCACGCAACCGCACCCGCACCGCTGTGAACACCTCGGCGAAGCGGGACATCACCCGGGCATTGAGGGCGGGATCGGCCGTCATGTCGGCCACCAGCCCGGGCAGCGCGGCCCGCACCACCGGGGTGGTGAACACGTCGCGAGTGGCGGCGATCATCATCCGCACATCGGCGGCGATGTCGCCGGCCGGCGCCTCCAACGCAGTGGGCGCCGTCGGGAAAGCCGCCTCGTGCACCAGTTCGGCCTTGCTCGACCACCGGCGGTACAGCGCTGATTTGGTGGTGCCCGCTCGCTCGGCGACCGCGGCGAGGCTAAGGTTCGAATAGCCGATCTTCACAAGCAGTTCCGCGGTCGCCGACAGGATCGCCGAGTCGATGCGCGGATCCCGGGGCCGCCCGGCGCCCGGGACCTTGTCAAGTGCGGATGGGTCTGCTTTCATAACGCTACCTACCGTAGCGTAATTGCCGCGAAGAAGTCTCAAAGAATGGAGGCACCGTGGCCACTGAACCCGCACTCGACAAAATCGAAAGACTTCAGCGCTCCAGCCGCGACATCACGACCTTGCCGGCGGTGATGTCGCGATGGCTGTCGACCGTGCTGCCCGGCGGCGCAAGACCCGAGGTGACCGTCGAGAGCGGCGTGGACTCGACGGGCATGTCGTCGGAAACCATCATTCTGTCTGCCCGCTGGCAGCAGGATGGGCGGCCGATCACCGAGAAGCTGGTGGCCCGGGTGGCGCCCACCGCCGAGGACGTGCAGGTCTTCCCGACCTATCGCCTCGACCACCAATTCGAGGTGATACGAAAGGTCGGCGAGCTTACCGACGTGCCCGTCCCGCGCGTGCGCTGGCTCGAGCCCACTGGCGAGGTCCTCGGCACACCCTTCTTTGTAATGGACTACGTCGACGGCGTGGTCCCGCCCGACGTCATGCCCTACACGTTCGGCGGCAACTGGTTCGCCGACGCGCCGGCGGAACGTCAGCGCGAACTCCAGGACGCCACCGTAGGGGTGCTGGCCGCGCTGCATTCAATCCCCAACGCGGAGAAGGCGTTCGCCTTCCTGTCCGAAGGTCACACCGGCGACACCGCGCTGCGCCGGCACTTCAACTGGGTCCGGTCGTGGTACGAATTCGCGGTGCCCGACATCGGCCGATCACCGCTGCTCGAGCGGACTTTCGAATGGCTGGAAGACCATTGGCCGGAAGAAGCGGCCGCAGGTGAGCCCGTGCTGCTCTGGGGCGACGCTCGGGTGGGCAACGTGTTGTACCGGGACTTCCGCCCGGTGGCGGTGCTGGACTGGGAAATGGTGACGCTGGGCCCACGGGAGCTGGATATCGCATGGATGATCTACGCGCACATGGTCTTTCAAGAGCTCGCCGCTCTGGCGACCCTGCCGGGCCTGCCCGATGTCATGCGAGAAGACGGCGTCCGCGCCACCTACCACCGACTCACCGGTGTCGAGGTCGGGGACCTGCACTGGTTTTACGCCTACTCGGGTGTGATGTGGGCGTGCGTGTTCATGCGCACAGGCGCCCGGCGGGTGCACTTCGGCGAAATAGCGAAACCGAACGATCCGAATTTCGCAGAATCGCTGTTCTATCACGCCGGATTGATGAAACGTCTTATCGGAGAGGATAACTAATGCTCGGACCGCTCGACGAATTCCCGATACACCAGCTTCCCCAGCCGATCGCGTCGCCGGGTTCGTCGGATCGCAACTTCTACGACCGCTCCTACTTCAACGCCCACGACCGCACCGGCGACATCTTCTTCATCAGCGGCATCGGCTACTACCCCAACCTCGGTGTGAAGGACGCGTTCCTGCTCATCAGGCGCGGCGACGTCCAGACCGCGGTGCACCTCTCCGACGCAATCGACTCCGACCGGCTCAACCAGAGCGTCAACGGCTATCGGATCGAGGTCGGCGAACCGCTGCGCAAGCTGCGACTGATCCTCGACGAAACCGAAGGCATCGCAGCCGATCTCACCTGGGAGGGCCTGTTCGACGTCGTCCGGGAGCAGCCGCACATCCTGCGGACCGGTCAGAGGGTGACGCTGAAAGCGCAGCGGTTCGCTCAGCTCGGCACCTGGAGCGGGCGCATCGCCGTCGACGGGGAGGAGATCGCTGTCGACCCCGCGACCTGGATCGGCAGCCGGGACCGGTCCTGGGGCATCCGCCCGATTGGCGAGCCCGAGCCCCCGGGCCGGCCCGCCGACCCCCCATTCGAGGGCATGTGGTGGCTGTACATGCCGATGGCGTTCGACGACTTCGCCGTCGTGCTCATCATCCAGGAGGATCCCCACGGGTTCCGCTCGCTCAACGACTGCACCCGTATCTGGCGGGACGGCCGCGTCGAGCAACTGGGCTGGCCGCGGGTCACCACCCGCTACCGTTCCGGTACCCGCATCGCGACCGGCGCCACGATCGAGGCGACCACCCCCGACGGCACCCCGGTCCACTTCGATGTGGAGTCCAGGCTCCCGGTCCCCATCCACGTCGGCGGCGGCTACGGCGGCGATTCGGACTGGCTCCACGGCATGTGGAAGGGCGAAAAGTTCGTCGAACGGCTGACGTACGACATGACCGACCCGGCGATCATCGCGCGTTCCGGCTTCGGCGTCATCGACCATGTGGGCCGCGCGGTGTGCCGCGACGGCGACGGCGAATCGGCCGAGGGCTGGGGCCTCTACGAGCACGGCGCGCTCGGCCGCCACGACCCGTCGGGCTTCGCCGACTGGTTGGCCGTCGCCCCCTGACTCGCCACCTCGAGCGTCGACTCGTCGGCCCACCCGGGCCGATCGCACGCAACGAGTAGACGTTGGGCACCGAGTTCAACGGGCGCGCAACCACACCAAAGAGACGGGCAATCGAAATCTTCCCTAAAAGCCCTCAAAATACGGTTGACTAGACCGCGTGCCGAAGCCGCCGCGGATTGTCGACGTCGTCGTGGTCGGTGCAGGCTTTGCCGGGCTGGCCGCGGCGCGGGAGTTGACGCGACAGGGCCATGACGTGCTCGTGTTCGAGGGCCGCGACCGGGTTGGCGGACGCTCGTTCACCGGCAGCGTCGCCGGGTTGCCCGCCGATCTGGGCGGCACGTTCGTCGGTCCTACCCAAGACGCCGTCCTGGCGCTCGCGGCCGAGCTGGAGGTCCCGACCACCCCGACCCACCACCACGGCAAGAACGTGATCCACTGGCGCGGCTGGGTCCGTCCCTACCGGGGCACCATTCCCAAGCTTTCGCTGACCGCACTGCTCGATATCGGCCGGTTGCGTTGGCAGTTCGCAAGGATCGCCCGCGGCATCCCGCTGGCGGCACCTTGGGACGCGCGCCGCGCGCGCGAACTGGACGGCATGTCGCTCGGCGACTGGTTGCGCTCGGTGCGTGCCACGGACTCATCGCACGACCTGATGGCGATCATGGCCCGGGTGACCTGGGGGTGCGAACCCGACGAGGTGTCGATGCTGCACGCCGCCCGCTACTTGCGCGCCGCCGGCGGCCTGGACCGGCTGCTCGACATCGAGAACGGCGCCCAGCAGGACCGTTTCCCGGGCGGCACTCAGCAGATCGCCGAGGCGGCGGCCGCCGAACTGGGCTCACGTGTATTGCTCAACGCACCGGTCCGCCGCATCGAACGCCACGGTGCGGGCGTGACGGTCACCAGCGCCGTCGGGCAGACCGAGGCCGGCTTCGTCATCGTCGCGATCCCGCCGGCCCATCGCGCGTCGATCGAATTCGATCCCCCGCTGCCCCCCGAGTACGAGGAACTCGCCAGGCATTGGCCGCAGGGGCGGCTCAGCAAGGCCTACGCCGCCTACGAGACGCCGTTCTGGCGGGCCGACGGGTTGTCCGGGCAGGCGCTGTCCGACAAAGGCCCGGTGTTCATCACCTTCGATGTCAGCCCGCACGCTGACGGGCCCGGCATCCTGATGGGCTTCGTCGATGCCCGCGCGTTCGACTCGCTTCCCACCGAGCAGCGCCGCCGCGACACGCTGCGCTGCTTCGCGTCGCTGTTCGGCGATGAGGCGCTCAAGCCCCTCGACTATGTCGACCAGTGTTGGGGCGCAGAGGATTTCGCGCCCGGCGGCCCGACCGCGGCGGTACCACCGGGCTCGTGGACCCGATTCGGGCCGTGGTTGCGGGAACCTGTCGGGCCGATTCACTGGGCCGGCACGGAGACCGCCGACGAATGGACCGGATTTCTCGACGGCGCCGTCAGGTCCGGTCAGCGGGCGGCCGCCGAGATCACCGCCCTGCTATGAGCTGATCCGGCGGACCCGCAGGTGGTGGGACGCCGATTCCGCGAGTGCCCGCAGGTGCCGACTCACCTCGCGGGGCTGTTCCAGCATCGAGCAATGACCGCCGGGCAGCTCGACCAGGCCGACGACGTTGGGTGCGGTGCGCGCGATCCTGCGGGACTGGCTGATCGGCGTCAGCCGGTCGCGTTGGCTGCCGATGACCAGGGTCGGCACGGTCAAACCGTCCAACGCCAGGTACCTCGATCCCAGCGCGCCGACCAGCATCTTCGCGCAACCCCCGCGCGCGGCCGGTGAGGTCTGCGCGAACAGCTCGTAGACGATTCGCGCCGCGCTCGGGTCGGCGTCCCTGCCGAGCGCGAGCGACGCGACCAGATAGCGGCTCGGGATCCGGGCGGCGGCCGGGAGCGGAAACCCGCCGAACGCGTTGATCAGGCCGCGCGCGGCCACCGCGCGCGCCCCGGAAAACCCGGAAAGTTCGCGCGGCACCGAAAACAGCTTCACCTCGCGCACCAGATCCCCGGTGGTGGTGTTGATCAGTGCGACCGCGTCAGCGCGCCGGCGGACCTTGTCCCGGTAGTGCGCCGACCAAGCGGCGATGGCGATGCCGCCCATCGAGTGCCCGGCCAGCACCGCGCGCTCGCCCGGCGCCAACGTCGCCTCGAGCACCGAATCCAGGTCGGCCGCAAGATGTTCCAGACTGTAGCCGCCGCGCCGCGGAACGCCGCTTCGCCCATGGCCGCGATGGTCGAACGCGATCACCCGGTAATCGGTGGCCAGCTCGGCGATCTGGTGTGCCCACGCGCGGATCGCGCAGGTGATGCCGTGGGTGAGGATGATCGGGTAGCCGCGGGGCGGCCCGTATACCTCCGCGTGCAGCGGCGTTCCGTCGGCCGCGCGCACGGTCAGGGCGCGGCTTGGCGGTAGCGCGTCAGGGAGCCGCTCGGTTGTGCGAGTCGATCGCGGAGCACTCATTGCCACTCCCCTCGAGCCCGGCTACGTCGCCGCCCTCTGGTTGCACGCGAGTTTAAC
Source organism: uncultured Actinomycetota bacterium (assembly GCA_963788075.1). GTDB lineage: Bacteria > Actinomycetota > Actinomycetes > Mycobacteriales > Mycobacteriaceae > Mycobacterium. The sequence continues at coordinate 640,580 of CAWBFI010000003.1, forward strand.
GCGCAATCAACGACGAACGGACCGTATTCGCGCTAATACATGCCACGAATTTCAGACGCTCGTCCAATAACTCCGAGCGCAAGCGCGGCCGCGCGGGCCGCGATGTGAGAAGCTGACAGCCGTGTCCCCGATGTCCCGTCGGGAGTTTTTCACGGCAGCGACGAGCGTGGTCGGCGGCGGGCTGGCCGCCGCCTGCACGCCGGCTCACCGACCGCCTCCGGACGCCAAGTCCGTGCTCGTCGTCGGCGCCGGCATGGCGGGACTGGCCGCCGCGCGCAGCATGGCCGACGCGGGGTGGCCGGTGCGCGTCATCGAAGCGCGCGATCGCATCGGCGGCCGCGTGTACACCAACCGCGACTGGGGCGTGCCGCTGGAGATGGGTGCGTCCTGGATCAGCGGTATGTCGGACAACCCGTTGATGGAGCTGGCCCAGAAGGCGCAGTCGCAGCTCATCCCGACCGACTACTACGGGTGGGCGAAGCTCGCGGTCGAGCCCCAACTGCAGCCGCTGAGCTACGACCCGGAAAGCTGGCGCACGTTCGTGCAACGGGCCCGTGACCGGGTCGACGGCGGGAGCCTCGGCGCGGCCGTCGACGCCGCGGCCAGAGGTGAGGAGCTATCCGACTCCGATCGTGCCCAGTTGTCGTTTTATCTCACCACCGAGATCGCCGACGAATACGCCGCCGATCCAAATCAGCTGTCCGCCATGACCTTTGACGACAGTGAATACGCCGGTGGCGAGCAGGACGTGGTCGCCAACGGCTACGACGCCCTGCCGCGGCTACTCGCCAATGGGCTTGAGATCGCGCTGAACACGCCGGTGACCGCGATCGTGCGACGCGACGACTCCGTCGTCGTGCAGGCCGGAAACCGCTCCTTCGCCGGATCCGCCGCGATCGTCACGGTGCCACTGGGCGTGCTGAAATCCGGTGCCATCGCCTTCGACCCTCCCCTCCCGACGGACACATCCATGCGGTGAATGCACTGGGATTCGGCGTGCTGTCCAAGAGCTACTTCCGCTTCAACCGGCGAACCTGGAACGTCGAAAACGCTTTTTACCAATTCCTCGGCACCGGGCCGGGCCTCTGGGCGCAGTGGTTCACCTTACCGAACACCGCGGGCCCAATCGTGTTGGCGTTCAACGCCGGTAAGCGCGGCCGGTCGGTGGAGTCGTCCTCGCCCCAGGATCTGATGACCAGCGCCTTGCCCATCGCGAGACAACTGTTCGGCGGCGACGTCTACCCGGTCGAGGTCCGAACGTCGAACTGGACCGTCGACCCCTACGCGCGCGGCACGTACTCATTCCACGCGCCCGGGTCTGGGCTTCAGGATCGGCGCCGGCTGCAGGAACCGATCGGCGACCGGCTTTACCTGGCCGGTGAGGCCGTCGGCGTCAACAACCCGGCCACCGTGACCGGCGCCGTGATCAGCGGCCGAAACGCGGCCGGCCAATTGATGCACCGATTGAGCGGTTGACGACCCGCTGTTTGGACCTATTTGGATGCAGGCCGTCATTGTTTGAGCGTGGCGTGTGGGCTCTGGCCATACGTCTGCCGATACAGCACCGCGAACCGGCCGGTATGTGCGAAGCCCCAACGCTGCGCGATCTCGGTGACCGTGGTCTTGGACCGATCACCGGCGAGCAGTTCTTGATGCGCGCGATGCAGCCGGACGCGACGCATGTACTCCGTCGGCGTGGTATCGAGCTGGCGCCGGAAAAGGTATTGCACCGCCCTGGGTGTCAGACACACCGCGGCAGCCAAGTCGTTGATGCTGACGTCGCCGGGATGGTGGTGGATGAAGGCCACCGCGTCTTTGAGCGCTTCCGGAAGCGCGGGGTCGCCGGCCAGGTACTGCTCGGTCACATTGGACGGGAAACACTCGAGCAGCGCGCCGGCCAGCAGCGGAGCCATCGCCGCCACGATCAGCGGTTGCTGGCGGGTGTCGGCGGCTCCCAAGGTTGCGGTCACGTAATCCAGCACTCGGTGCCACGCGCGCACCGCGCCAGGTGAGCGCGGTCGCGAATTCAGGAACCGGATCTGCTGTGAGGGCGGCCCATTCCGGTCCCTGAAGGGGCTGTCCCCGAGGGCTGTGTGCAGCGCCTCTGCCGCGATCGTCACCACGTCGAAGCGGGCGCCGTCGACCCGCAGCGCGCTAGACATGCCGTGGGCTACCAGCAACGGGCAATCCGGCTCCGGAAACGGTCCGGCCGTCACGATCAGCGACCCGGCACGGGGCTGGACCACCACAACGGTGTCCGCGGGTGGTATCTCGAAGCGCAATCGACCCTGGACCATTACCTCGTCGACCGTCATCAGACCGGCCTCGCAGCGCCGACACGAGACGGCCGGGCGGCCCGTCAGCTCGCTGACCCGCCAGCCTGGCCGGTAGGCACGGGCGAAGAGCTGACGCACGGCCTCCGGTTCGGCGGTGTGGAATTGCTCGTACATGAGAGGCGCCGGGCTGTCTCGCTTCCCCGGATCACGCCCAAAGGCGGGGCGGGGGGGCGGAGGTCGACTTGGATCGCGTCGGGCACCCCGTCTACACCGACGAAGACGTCGGATGCGATGTTGTCGGTAATGCTCGTCATGGTCGTACCAACCGGCCTACCCGATGAACGGTGCGCGCCTTCATGATTGCATCACCGAGCCGGCGTCGACGGCAACTCTGCCGGCGCCGAACTTTGCGACGCGAGCTGTCGATAGATGTTGAGTGCGTCAAGCCCGATCCGGCCCCAGGTGAACCGTGACACCGCGCGGCTGCGGCCGGCCGCGCCCATGCTTTGGCAGTGAAAGCTTTGCTCCACAAGGCTTCTCAAGACAACGGCGATTGCGGCGGGGCTATCCTGCGACAGCAGGAGCCCGGTCACCGCATCGACCACGACGTCGGTCAGGACACCGACGGGCAGTGCCACCACCGCTACCCCACTGGCCATAGCCCGCAACACAAATGTCGCGCGCGCCGGCTGCCGAGGCGTGCACGCCACCACGTCGGCCGACCGCAGCAGCATTGGCAGTTCGTCGTCGCCGACCCTGTCCGCGAAGCGAACGCGGTCCGCCACGCCCAGTTCCGCGGCGAGACGTTCGAGCTGGGCGCGCGCTTCGTTGTGGGTGCGGTCGCCGGCGGCGGTTTCCGCGACGACGAGCTCCGCGCCCGCGACTCTGGGCAAAGCGCGAATTGTGAGGTCGAACCCGCTGGACCACAGCGGGTTTGGCGCCAGGCAGACAATCCGATGCAAGGCACTACGGGCGGCCGCCGGCCCGACCGGACTGTATCGCTCGACGTCGACGCCGCTGCCCAGCCAGGACACTCGTGCCCGACCGCGACGTAACCGGGCCAGCGCGTCGACATCCGCGGTGCACTCGCCCGTCGCCCACGTCGCGCCACGTGCCAGCAGCGGCTCGATCCGTCGGCGTTCAGTGTCTTGATCCGGGCCGCCATCAACGTGGGGACGTGACGTCGTGACCAGTCCCTGGAAGCTCTGGACCGTCGGTATCCGCTGCCGCCGTGCCGCCAGTTGAGCGGCCAACCCCCCAAGCCAGCCATACGCGTGCACGACGTCGGGTCGATCCGCTGCCCACAAGCGCTCGAGGGCGGCCGCCCAGTCCCCGACATACGGCAACACCATCTGCGCCGACGCCCCCGCGGGCGGACCGATGCGCGCCGCCACGATCCGGTAATCCCCGCTCACCGCGGCGGCCCGTCGAGCCCGCTGGCGAAAGTAGGCGGTCGCCTCGTGTCCGCGGGCCGTGAGCGCGGCACACACGTGTTGGGGGTCGTCACCGAGTATGTCGTCGCCGGGGACGATCGCGATCTTCACTTCGACTCCCTCCGACGGCGTACTGCGGCGATCGCACGAGTGCTACCCCGGCTCGGTGCCGACGAAACACTGGCCCCCGGCCTCTTCGTCCTGCGTCTGGTTTTTCGCATATCGGATATACGTGCGGCCGGTGTAGAAGTTTAAGGTGCCATTGCGCGACGTGGACTGTGACACAACGTTGCGCTTGGTGGACACTGGGGGAATGACGACGGACCAGCGCCGCCCGGCAATCGAGCTGGTGGTGCTCCTGGCGTCGGCGGGCGGATTGGAGGCCTTGTCAATCGTTTTGCGTGATCTACCGCCGGATTTTCCGACCGCCGTGGTGGTGCAACAACACCTGGGCGGCCTGAGCAGCGTGCTGCCGACGCTACTGGGCAGGCAAACATCCCATCGGGTCGGTTGGGCGCAAGACGGGCAGGCCGTCGCGCCGGGACAGGTGATCGTCGGTCCGCCGAGAATGCACCTGGAGCTGACCCCGGCCGGCAAGTGCCGCCTGCGAGAAACGGAGGCGCTCGGAGAGCGGCGGTTCGACGTGCTCCTGGCGTCGGTGGCCAGGTCGTACGGGCCGCGGAGCGTGGCGGTCGTTTTGTCCGGCTCCGGTCAGGACGGCGCCGTCGGCACCGTCGCGATGAAGCGGGCCGGCGCCCTCGTTATCGCGCAAAGCCCGGAGACCGCCCAGTGCGCCTCGATGCCGATCGCGGCCGCCCGGGCGGGCGCCGATCTGGTGTTGCCGATCTATGAGATCGGGCACGTTCTGGCCGACATCGTCGCGGGCGCGCCGTTACCGGAGTCGCGAGTACCCGAAACACGCGCGACCGCAATATGTTTGGGTATTCCAGTGCAATCAATGGACACCGGTGATCTGACCGACGCGGAACCGGACCTCCCTACCCCGCTGTCGCCGAACAATGCCTCGAACACCGCGGGCACCCGCGCTGAAATGGCCGGCCTTCGCGTCGCGGAACTGCGGCGCAGACGCGAGGATCTGTCCACGGGACTTGGTGCCACCGCGCAGACGGTGGTCGTGGCGCGACGCAGGGCCGCGGAGTCATTGCGCCGGGCGCAACTGGCCCACCAAGCAGCAGAGGAAGCGGACGCCCGCTGGGGGCACTGACCAGCGGGTCCGCCATCGAGCCCGCGCGCCGCGCTGGACTAGCCCAACCTCCATGAGCATCAGCGCCCCGCCAACCGTGCCCTCATTCGAACGGAACGACGTACACGTGACCCGCACGCGAGTCTGGCGGCCACGCCGGTTGACCGCGTCCACCTGCGCTTCGCCGAAGCTGTCCGGATCGACGAAAGCGTTGCCGATCAACGGCCGCAAGGTGTCCATCGGCAGTCCGATGTCCAGCCCGGTCAACCTCATCCCAGTGGTCTCGTCGGCCCGCAAGCCCCAGAGCTCTTCGCATCCCCGGTTCCACACCACCACCCGCATCTCCCAGTCCACCACGATCATTCCCAGATGGACCGAGTTGATCAGCGAATCCAGCAAGGTCTTGGCGTCGTCCAGTTCCTGGCTGCGCTCGCGTAGCGCGTCGTCGATGGGGCGCAGTTCTTCGTTCGTGGACTGCAGCTCTTCGTTCATCGTCTCGAGTTCTTCGTTGGTGGACTGCAGTTCCTCGTTGGTGGTCTCGAGTTCCTCCACCGTGGACTGCAGCTCCTCGTTGGTGGTCTCGAGTTCCTCGTTGGTCGATTGCAGCTCTTCGTAGGCCGCCTCGAGCTGGCGGTTGGTCTGGACAACCTTGTCGAGCAGCGCGCGTGTCGCGGTGACGTCGAAGAACACTATCGACACGCCGAGGAGGCCGTTTTCGGCGTCGACGAGCGGATTGACGTGTATCTCGAACCAAATCGTGTCGGCGCCGGGTCGCTGCCATTTGACGTCCGGTATCTGCGCTGACCGCCGCTCCACCTTGGCCCGCTCCAGGTAGGCGCGCAGCTCGACAGGGCGGTAGGACAGCTCGAGATCGCGCAGTAGCCGGCCGATGTCGCGGGCCGAGAGGCCGAAGATGCTTTCCGCCTGCTGGTTGATCATCGCCACGGTGTCCTCGCCGGTGATCACGATCTGGGCCACGGGGCTGGCGCGAAAAGCCAAGTCGCGCACAGTCGCCAGTCCCGATAACTCACCGTGGCGCCCGTACAACGCGGCGGCCGGGTCGTAGCGATCCGCGCCGGCTTGCGGTCCGGCGACCTTGCGGAAGATCCGGTTCTTGAGGTTCAACGGCGCAAAACGATCGCTGTGGCTCAACAGCATCTCGGCGTGCCCGAGGAACAGCGTGCCCTGGGGCACAAGCGCGAAATGTAAGCGTCCCAGCACGTTTCGCTGGGTCTCAGCGTTGAGGTACATCAGGGTGTTGCGGCACACCAGCAGATCGACGCGCGAGATGGGCGCATCCTTCACCAGGTCGTTGCGGCCGAAGATCACCGCGCGGCGCAGGTCTTTGTGGAAAATGTAGCGACCGTTTACCTTTTCGAAGTAGCGCGCCAACAGCTCTTGCGGCACCCCCTCGACGGCCTTGGCGGCGTAGGTTGCGCCGCGCGCCTGAGCGAGCGCCTCCTCGTCGATATCGGTGGCGTATATCTTGACCCGCTGCCGGAAGTAGTCGGGTCCCATCGCCTCGGCGAGCAGCATCGCCAGCGTGTACGCCTCCTGCCCGGATGCACATCCCGCGCTCCACACCCGAATCGGATCGCCGGGCCCACGCTCGGCCAGCATCCGCGGAATGACCTCGGCACCGACGAAGTCCCAGGCCTCTGGGTCCCGGAAGAAAGCGGTGACGTTGATGAGGATGGTGTTGAACAGTGACGCGAATTCGTCGGAGCTGGCCTGCAGAACGTCCAGATACTCCTCGAACGAGGTGTATCCCGCTTGATCCATCCGGTGACGGACACGGCGCATCAGCGACGCGCGCTTGTAGCCGGTGAAGTCGAAGCCGCGGGAATCACGCATATAACGCAACGAAGCCTCGAAGGCCTCGTCGGTCGTGCCGTCCATCGAGTTCCCGTTCGCAGGATTGTTCGCTGTAGGACTCGAACACTACGCGCGACGTTAAAGCAGGTTTTCGCGACCGACCAAAGCCCACACCGTCTTGCCCGATGACGTCGGGATAGCACCCCACGTCCGACAAAGTGCGGAAACGATGGCGAGGCCGGAAACGATTTCGGCGCCGCGGTCGGCATCTTCGTGCCGGCCCGGCAGGCGGTCGCTGCCATCCTCCACCGACACCGTGACGGTGTCCCCGTAGGTCTCGACGATCAACACCGGTGCGCTGTCGGTATGGTCGAGGACGTTTTCGACGAAAACGGTGGCCACCGTGGCCGCGACCGGAATCAGCTCGCGCTTACCCCATCTGGTGAGCCAGTCGGTGACCAGGAAGCGCGCCAGGCCGACGCCGACCCTGGTGACGGGAAGCTCCGTGCGGGCCCGCCGGCGGAGAGGTAACGGCTGTCCGCGGAGGGCATCCAGCGCCGACTCCCGGGTGGGGTGCACCGGCACATATCGGCCCACGCCGACGGCGCTGATCGCCCGTCGAACCTGCGGTTGTGCGCAGACGAGCAGGATCGGCACGTCGGGCCAGACGCTGACGTGCCAGCGGGCGCTGGTGAACACCGACCAGGCCGAGGCGGACGGCGTGGACAGGCGGTTGACATCAACGATCACCGCACGCGGCTCGTCGAGCGCGGCCTTGATGACGGCGTCGCGGACGCTGCGATACGTGGAGCTGTCCAGCAGACCGTCCGCCACCAGGATCGGCACGTCCTGCTGCGATTCTGCGTCGATCCGGATTGCCGGCCGGAGTTCATCCACCGGCATCACCGCGACCAGGACGACTGGACGCCAGCCGGTCGCTGAGCACGTTCAGCGCCCGTTCGCTTTCCTCGGCCAGGGTGCTGTAGTGGCGAGCGAGCATACCGGGACCGGCCTTGTCGGCCAGTTGCCTGGCCAATTTGGCCTTCTCCTGAAGGCTGCGCAGCGCGACCCAGAGTGCGCCCTCGACCTCGCCGTCTCGCGCGGCGAGCAAGGCATCGGCCGTCCAGGCGTGGCCGACGCGGCAGCGGAAGTGGCCCTCGCTCATCGAAATGAGCGACCCATTGCAATCCGGGCAGGTATAGCCCGACGCCGCACCCAGTTGTTGCGTATCGAAGTCGGCAGAGAACCGCGACGCCATGGCGATGTGGTTCTCGAACTCCATCGAGGCGTCGCTATCCATTTCGGGATCCTCTGTTTCGCGCTGTGACAGCTCTTTGAGGACCCCGCCGATCTCGGCGGCGGCGGCCTGGCGGTCCACCACGCCGGCGTCAACGGCGTTTTTCGGCATCGCGGGGAACAACGCGTCGGGGGGAGACTGGCCGATCGCGATGCCGCCGCGGGACCGGATCGCGGCCAATCCCAGTACGCCGTCGTCGAGCACACCCGAGAGCAACACCCCGATCGCGCGGGGTCCGAACGCCACGGCAACCGAGCGGAACAACGCGTTGATCGCGGGACGATATCCGTTCTCGGTGGGGCCCTGTGACAGCACCACGCGATGGTCGGCGACCAGCAGATGGTGGTCGGGACTGCCGACGTAGATGTATCCCGGTCGAAGCGCTTCGCCGTCGCGGGCGGTCACGGCCGGCAGGGGCCCACTGCGGTCGATGATGCGGGCCAGGACGCTTGGTGCGCGGGGGGCAACGTGCAGCACGATCAGATAGGCGTACGGCACATCGGGTGATAGGCCGGCGGCCAAACGCGACAGGGCTTCGACCCCCCCTGCCGAGGCGCCGATCGCGACCACACCGCGCAGGCCACCGCTCTCGTCGGTCGCGTCAACCACCACCCTCGACTACCCGCATCAAGAGTACGTAACCGCGCAGGTGGGCGATAGGTTCCTCGGTGGGCGGTTTGCACCGATTGCGCAGTGGTACCCACAGGCCATGAACACCGACCACATATCCGATCCAAAGCAGCGCGATCTCGAGCCGTCGCGGGTACGTCGCGACACCGGATACCTGACCACCCAGCAGGGCGTCCGGGTTGACCACACTGACGATTCGCTGACCGTGGGCGAGCGCGGACCCACGCTGTTGGAGGACTTTCACGCCCGGGAGAAGATCACCCACTTCGACCACGAGCGCATCCCGGAGCGCGTCGTTCATGCGCGCGGGGCAGGGGCATACGGCTTCTTCGAACCGTATGACGACTGGCTGGCCGAGTACACCGCCGCGAAGTTCCTGACCACGCCCGGCACCCGGACCCCCGTGTTCGTGCGGTTCTCCACCGTGGCCGGGTCTCGGGGTTCGGCCGACACCGTCCGCGACGTGCGCGGCTTTGCCACCAAGTTCTACACCGAACAGGGAAATTACGACCTGGTGGGCAATAACTTCCCGGTCTTCTTCATCCAGGACGGCATCAAGTTTCCCGACTTTGTGCATGCGGTGAAACCCGAGCCGCACAACGAGATTCCACAGGCGGCGTCGGCTCACGACACGCTGTGGGACTTCGTGTCGCTGCAGCCGGAGACGCTGCACACCATCATGTGGCTGATGTCGGACCGCGCACTGCCGCGCAGCTACCGCATGATGGAGGGTTTCGGTGTGCACACGTTCCGGCTGGTGAACGACCGCGGCGAGGGCACTTTCGTGAAGTTTCACTGGAAGCCGCGGCTCGGGGTGCACTCGCTGATATGGGATGAATGTCAGAAGATCGCCGGCAAGGACCCCGATTTCAACCGGCGCGACCTATGGGAGGCCATCGAGTCCGGGCAGTATCCCGAGTGGGAGCTAGGGGTGCAACTCGTCGCCGAGGCCGACGAGTTCGAGTTCGATTTCGACCTTCTCGACGCCACGAAACTGATTCCGGAAGAACAGGTTCCGGTAAGGCCGGTGGGCAAGATGGTGCTTAACCGCAATCCCGACAACTTCTTCGCCGAGACCGAGCAGGTGGCGTTTCACACCGCCAACGTGGTGCCGGGAATCGACTTCACCAACGATCCGCTGCTGCAGTTCCGCAACTTCTCCTACCTCGACACGCAGTTGATCCGGCTCGGCGGTCCCAACTTCGCGCAGTTGCCGGTCAACCGGCCGGTGTCAGATGTCCGCAACAACCAGCAAGACGGCTATGGGCAGCACGCGATCCCGCAGGGCCGGTCCAGCTATTACAAGAACACCATCGGTAGCGGGTGCCCGGCGCTGGCCAACGAGAACGTGTTTCGGCACTACACGCAGCGCCTCGACGGTGCGACGATCCGCAAGCGCGCCAAGTCCTTCGAGAACCACTACAGCCAGGCGCGGATGTTCTGGAAGAGCATGTCGGCCGTCGAGGCCGAGCACATCGTCGCCGCGTTCGCCTTCGAGCTCGGCAAGGTCGAGGTGCCCGACATCCGTTCGGCGGTGGTGGCACAACTCGCTCGCATCGACCACGAGCTGGCCACCCAGGTGGCGGCGAAGCTGGGGCTGCCCGAGCCGCCCGACGAAGCGGTCGATGGCGCGGTGGTCGCGTCGCCGGCGCTGTCCCAAATCGGCGTCGCCGACACCATCGCGTCGCGCAAGATCGCGGTGCTGGCCGCCGACGGTGTGGATGTCGTTGGGACGCAGCGCTTCAGGGAACTTATGCAACAGCGCGGGGCGGTGGTCGAAGTCCTGGCCCCAGTCGCCGGCGGCACTCTGCGCGGCGGCTCCGGCGGCGAGCTTCCCGTGGACCGGGCGTTCACGACGATGGCGTCGGTGCTGTACGACGCGGTCGTGGTGGCGTGCGGGCCCGATTCGGTGTCCACGCTTTCCCGGGACGGCTACGCGGTGCACTTCGTGGCCGAGGCCTACAAGCACCTCAAGCCGATCGGCGCCTACGGCGCCGGGATCGACCTGCTGCGCGCCGCGCACATCGAGAACCGCCTTGCCGACGACACCGGAGTCGTCAGCGACCAATCCGTCGTGACCACCACGGCAGCCGCCGACGAGTTACCCGATGAGTTCGTCGAGGAATTCGCCGCCGCGCTGGCCCAGCACCGCTGCTGGCAGCGCCAAACCGACCCGGTGCCGGCATAGCGACTGCGGGGTTTTGACTCATGCCCGGCTGGGCATTCTCCGCAACGGCGTCTCATCGCAGGGAGGAATGAATCGTGCCACGATCGTCGATCAAGAACGAGAAGCTGTACGAGGATCTGCGCAAGAAGGGCGATTCCAAGGAGAAGGCCGCACGGATTTCGAATGCGGCCGCCGGCCAGGGTAAGTCGTCGGTCGGCCGCAAGGGCGGCAAATCCGGGTCTTACCAGGACTGGACGGTCCCGGAATTGAAGAAGAAAGCCAAAGAGCTTGGTATCTTGGGGTATTCGAGCCTGACGAAAGACAAATTGGTCGCCAAGCTGCGTAACCACTGAAGACCACTGAAGCGGGCTATCACCCCGTGAGGCCGAGCCGGTCGGCCAGCACCAAAAACGCGACCGCGTAATCGTTGTCGGCGGTCTGGGCCCTGATGTGGTTCCAGTCCAGCCGTTCGCGGACCGCACGCACCGCCGGAAGTAACCTGGCGAAGTCGCAGTGATGCTCACCGAGGGACCGCAGCTTCTGGATCACCACCGTGGTGGGCGGCAGCACCGGCATTGCGATCGCCAACACGTCGCGCTGTTCCGCGCACTCCAGGGCGGCCTGGTCCACCCGCACGCCGTTAATGCAGTGCAGCACGTCGACAACGGTGTCGCCGTTGCGGGCCTTGAAAAGCCAGTCCTCCGGCGGATGCTCGACCGCGAATCCGGCGCCGGCCAGGGTGGCCTCGGCGCTGGCCACGTCGGAGTCGGCCACCACCAGATCCACATCGTGGCTGGGCTCGGGTGCCCCATAAGCCCATAGCGCATAGCTGCCGGCTAACGCGAAGCGCGGCCCGTTTTCCTTGAGCGCGGAGGCGGCACATCGCAGCGCCTCCCGCAGCGGCGCACACTCCACGGGCGCGCCTACGGGCGTCTCAGTCGATGTCATGGTGCATAACGCATACCCCGCTGCGCGGGCGGGCAACCTGGCCGATATTGCGCGGCATTGTTTGTCCTCCGTTTAGGTGGCGGCAAGAGTGGCAAATCTTTAGTTATGTCAGCCCCGCCGTTCCGAACGCACGACGGAGCGTATTGGCGGGTTGGCGTTCAATACCCAAGGCAACTGGACAGACCGGTGGCGGGTGATTGCGCGTGACCGCGGGGTTGGTCAAGCACTGGCTGGAGTCCGGACGACTCGAGTTGCCATTGCCCGCTTCGGGACGTACCGCTGAACGCTGGCAACGCCTTGCACGATTGGCCGAGGACGACATCGCGGCGGCCCGGATCGGCGAGGCCCATGTCGACGCCGTCGCGATACTGCACGAACTGGGTGCCAAGCCGCCCGATTCGGGCCAGCTATGGGGCGTGTGGGCGGCCGAGTCGCCCGACGCGGTGGTGACGGCCAGCGACTTCGCCGGCGGCGCCAGCATTCTCAACGGCACCAAGGTGTGGTGCTCGGGGGCCGGGTTCTGCACCCACGCACTGGTGACCGCCCGGGTCGAGGACGGAAGACGGGGCCTGTTCGCGGTGAAGGTTACCGACCCTGCCGTGAAAGCTCTGCCGACCACGTGGTGGAACGTCGGGATGGCCGGCAGTGACACTCGGGCGGTGCAGTTCCACAGCGCCCACACCATCGCCGTGGGGGATCCCGATGACTATCTGAATCGGCCGGGGTTCTGGCACGGTGCGATCGGCGTCGCCGCGTGCTGGCTCGGAGGTGCGCGCAGGGTCGCCGAGCCGCTATATCGCTGCGCTGCAAGCCAATCGGCCGACGCGTACTCATTGGCTCACTTGGGCGCCGTGGATGCGGCGCTCGCCGCGGGCGACGCGATCCTGAGCGCGGCGGCAATGCACATCGACGCGGATCCCTTCGACCGCACCGGCGCGGCTGAACTGCTTGCCCGTCGCGTCCGCACCGTCGTGGAACACGCCGCCGAGGAGGCCATCACCCGCACCGGCCGCGCCCTGGGGCCGGGCCCCCTGTGTCAGGACGGCCGGCATGCCCAGCGGGTCGCCGACTTGACCATCTATATCCGACAAAGCCACGCCGAGCGGGATCTCGCCGAGCTCGGGCGGGTCGCCGGGCGGCCGGATTGAGGACCGCCTTGACGACCATCCCCGCAGGCAACTGCGCCAAGTTCGCCGCCAAGCCGCTGACCCGCGGCGGCACGCCACTGCCGGTGTGGCTGGCAGCCCTCGACGGGGGACCCCTGCCGCCACTGGATCTCACCGGTTGCCGCGGGCTCATCGTCGTCGCGCCCCATCCCGACGACGAGACCCTCGGCATGGGCGCGACGACCGCACAACTGGTGACGTCGGGCGTCGACGTGCAGGTGGTGTCGGTCAGTGACGGCGGCGACGCCCAACCCGACGGGACGCGGTGGGACCGGATTCGTTTGGAAACCACCCGACGGTACGAATTACGCAGAGCTATAGGCGTTTTGGGGCTTCCACCGCCCCTGCGCCTGGGCCTGCCCGACGGTCAGCTGGCCGACCACGAGTATCAGCTCGCCGAATTGCTCGTGGAAATCCTCGAGGGTGCCGCGCCCGGGACTTGGTGCGCGGCCACCTGGCGGGGGGACGGCCACCCCGATCATGAAGCCGTCGGGCGGGCGGCGGCTACGGCATGCGGGCGCACCGGCGTCACACTGCTCGAGTATCCGGTCTGGATGTGGCACTGGGCCACCCCGAAAGACCCTGCGGTGCCATGGGACCGGGCCTACTCGGTGCGCGTGTCGGGCCGGGCGCTCGATGCCAAACGCCGTGCGGCGCAATGTTTTCGCAGTCAACTCGAGCCAATCGGCGCCGGCAACACGCCGGTGTTACCGGCATTCGTGTTACAGCGGCTGCTCGCGGTGGGCGAGGTGGTATTCGCGTGACGCCACGGCTATTCGGCGCCTACTCCGACGGGGAAGTGGGTATCGAAAAGGTATGCGCGTGGCGACTTTCAATATCCTGCACGGCCGCACCGTCGGTGATGGGGTGGACCCGCAGCGGCTGAGGGACTGCGTGCACCGCCTGAACCCCGACGTGCTCGGCTTGCAAGAGGTCGACTGCGAGCAGCCGCGTTCGGACCTCGCCGACCTCACCGCGGTGGCCGCCGAAGCCATGGGAGCCGTAGAGCACCGGTTCGTGGCCGCGATCTCCGGCACGCCGGGCGCCACCTGGATGGCCGCCACCGGCGATGAGCAACCCGGAACCGCCGCCTACGGGATCGCGCTGTTGTCCCGATTTCCCGCCGCCAGTTGGCAAGTGGTGCGATTGCCGCGGATTCCGATGCGGTTTCCCATGTTTCTGCCGGGGCCGAATCGGGTGATGGTCGTCAACGAAGAACCACGGGCGGCGGTCATCGCCCAGCTGCACACCCCGGGCGGGGGCCTGACCGTGGCGAACACGCATTTGTCTTTCGTACCGGGCTGGAATCGGCGGCAACTGCGCCGACTGATCCACGACCTGCGCGGCTTCCCGGGTCCGCGGCTGCTGACCGGGGATCTCAACATGACACCGCAGGCGGTGCGCCGCTGGTCGGGCATGCGGCCGCTGGCGGTGGCCGCGACGTTCCCCGCGGAGGCGCCTGACCGCCAGCTCGACCACATCCTGACCGACGACCGTCGCCTGCGCGGCGGTGCCGTCGAGTCCGAGCTGATGCCGATCTCGGATCACCGGCCGCTGGTGGTGGACCTCGAACGAGTGTGACCCGCTCACACCGGCGCTATGCAGGCTGGCTACAGATGAACCGCAAATCCGCTAGCGCCGGCAATAGCGCTTTCGAAGGTCGCTTAATTGCCGTGACCGTTGGCCCGACCGATCGCATCGACTCGACGTTGGACGCGCTCGATGTCGTCCAGCGAGGGCATCTCACCGGTAACCCGCGTGATCTCCACCCCTACATCCGCCCGGTCGATGGACCGACATTTGCGGCCAATGAGCGTGCCCGCGATCACCACCGCCTCGTCGGCGGATACCTTCCGCGGCAACAGTGCTAACAGCGGTGCGTAGCCGGTGGCGGGCGCTCCGCTCGGGTAGCCGGCGCGCAGAAACGCGACGATGCTCGACACCCGGACTCGCAACGCCATCGTCCACCTCCGATAACCGCCGCACGCCGCGCATCAACGGGCGGTTCTTGCCACGAATAGCCGCGAGCCGGGGTTTGAAACCTGTTTCGCCAGCATATGCTTCGGCGCGCTCATAAAGAGGTCCGGTCCAAAACTGGACCGGACCCCTTCCGAATCGAATTACTGGTTTTCCTTCTGGCGGTCTTCGGCCGCCTTCGCGCCTGCGCGCGCCGACTCGGCTTCGGCTTCCTTCTTGCCCGCGTCGCGCTGAGCGTCGGCTTTATCTTGCTGCGCCTGACCCTCTTCGACGAGGTCGTCGCGACCGGTGACGGTTCCGCCCACCTCTTTGACCTTGCCTTTGACGCCCTCGACGGTGCCCTTGACCGCTTCTTGGGGTCCGCTCTTCTGATCCCCCATGGATCGACCTCCCTCTGGTTGGGCGAGCTTGCGCTCATCTGGGTTTGCGAATCGGTCACCTACCGGCTTCCCGCCCCGCGCGCGGTCAAACACCAGTGGCGGCTTGCGGCGTGCGAACGAGTTTGTTTAAACGGGAATTTTGCGGGTAGTTACAGCCGCCGACCACGGAAGGCGGGTGAGGTCACTGAACACGATCGCTGTCGTAGGGGCCACGGGTACGGCCGGATCCCGCGTCGTCGCCAGGCTGAAGGCCCGCGACGTCGCGGTAGTCGAGATCTCCCGCGCTCACGGCGTCGACCTGATCTCCGGGCAGGGGCTGTCGCGGGGGCTGGAGGGAGTCGACGTCGTGATCGACGTCTCCAACCCGGTGCCGGCCGATCGATGGTCCGACTTCAGCGGGACACTGGCCAGAGCGACGCGCAACCTCGTGGGGGCGTGCGCCGCGCACGATATCCAGCGACTGGTGGTTTCGACGATCGCGAGCGTCGACGACCCGACGTTCGACGGATTTCCCTACTTCGAGGCCAAACGGGTGGCGAAGGCGATCGTGCTCGAAAGTCCGGTCCCGACGACCATCGTCAAGTCCACCCAGTGGTACGAATTCGCCACCAACCCCGCGGCGGTCACCTGCAACGACGGCGAGGTGACCGTCGAGGACTGGCTCATTCAGCCGATCGCTGCTGACAGCGTCGCCGATGTGCTGGTCGAGGCGGCGCTGGGGCAGACGCACATGCCGCGCACCATCACCGGCCCGCATGCCATGCGGCTACCCGATCTGACGTCGAAATTGCTCGCCCGGCAAGGCGACGATCGCCGCGTGCGCGCGGTGCAGCCCAAGTTGCCTGGGCTCGCCACAGGAGCGCTGTTGGCTTCCGAGGTCGCCATGGTCATCGGCCCCGATATCGACACCTGGCTGCGTACGTTGGCACCGACTGGCACGGGCGGCAGCCCGGCACCCGACGAGAACAAGCAACCGATCGGCCATGGGTGAATACCCGGCGTCGGGAAATCCGGTTTCCGCCCGGAACGCGCTGGTCGGCTTGCTGTTCGCCGGCACTCACGCCGCTCGCGGCGTGAAATGGGTGTGTCAGCCGAAGCCGATGAGCTAGGCTCGTCTCGGGGTTGAGTCCACAGCGCCTGAATTGCAACGGCGTGTAGGACATCGCGGTCACCCGCCCTGCTCACCAATATCTGAGGGGCGCGACCTATGACTGCTCCATCCCCAACCGGCCGATGCGGGGAACCCCGCAGCCGCTATGTGATCGATTGCGCCGGGGCGCAAGTGCATGTGCACGCGCGAAGCCTGGCCACCGTCTTGCGCATAGAAGGCGAGATCGACGCATCCAACGCCGATCTCGTCGGCCAAGCGATCCGCCGCTTTGCGCGGCTCAAGGCCCCGCTGGTCCTCGATCTCAGTAACCTCGGCTTTCTGAGCAGCGCGGGTCTTCGAGCCCTGCTGCTCCTCAACGAGGAACACCGGCAGGCTCGACTGCACTGCAACGTCGTCAGCGGTGCAGCGCTGCGTCGGCTGACCGGCGTGATCACCGACCACGGACTGCCGGTGGTCGACTCGGTTCCCGAGGCCCTGCAGAGCAGCCACGATTTCATCCACGCACGCCGCCAGCTGCGCCTGCTTGCGCGACGACGAGAAGCGCAGCGCAAAACCACCTAGCCGGTCTTGTTGCGGCACAGTGACTTCGCGTTGCCGGTCAGTCCGTCGGCCAGCGTGACCGCGGCCCGCGGCGCGCCCGCCGCATAATCGGGCGGGTCCGGCAGACCCGCGCCGACGACATCTGCGACGAACGCGCCACGCACCGAAGGCAACCCCGCCGAGGGCGCCGATGATTCACCGCTTCGGTGCCCCGACCCGGCGGCCGGCGCGGCCACCCCTCCTACACGGTGAGTGCCGCAGATTAGTGACTCATCGGGCGCAATTCAGGTCACGGTTGCGTCACGATCGACATTACGAATATCTAAGAACCAGCCGGGTTTTTTTAAGAATTCTCAGCATCGGCGGCCTAATTTGGTCGTTCACTTAGCAAAAACCACGCTGAGTGGCCATATCGGGCAGTCCTGCTATGCGCGGGTTCATTTGGAGCCCACAGCGCCACTGTTCACTTCGGCTACTTTGGTTTTCGAGGTTCGGGACCTCAGTCGAAGAAACGGAACAATCAGTTTGAGATCGATTTCGAAGGACAACACTGATCATGAAAATCAGCAGCATCGCCGCGCCTCGGCGAGTAGCCGGCATCAGCGCAGGCTTTCTGCTCGGGGGATTAACCGTAGGCATCGTCGGCGCCCCGTCGGCGGCCGCAGCACCCGACTGCAGCCCCGGCGGTGTGAACGCCACCGTTTCCTCCGTGACTGGAGCGGCGCAGCAGTACCTCGCCGCACATCCGGATGCCAACCAGGTGGTTACGGCCGCCTACGGCCAGCCGCGTCCGCAGGCTGAGACCAATCTGCGCAACTATTTCACTACGCATCCTCAGCAGTACTACGACCTGCGCGGCATCCTGGCCCCGATCGGCGACACCGAACGGCAGTGCAACGTGACGGCCCTGCCGCCGGGTCTCGAATCGGCCTACCAGGAGTTCATGGCCGGCTGATCCGTGGGCAACGACCCGCCACGACGCCGTGGCGGGTCGTTGTCGCCGAGGTGGTCGGAAGCATCGCCCGGCCCGCTGATGCCCGGGGTCGATACGTGTAGCCGGTTCGCTGGGCGGGTAACTGTCTGGGTACGTGTATGGGTAATTGTGCAGTCGGCCATCGGAACTGGAGGCAATGATGCGGCTGCGTCGCAGCGACCTCAGCAAGCCGGGGATCGCACGCAAACGCCGGGGTAAGGGCTTCGCCTATTACGACCCCGACGGCAATCTGCTGCAGGACCCCGACACCCTCGCGCGCATCAAGGAATTGGTCATTCCGCCGGCGTGGAAGAAGGTGTGGATCTCGCCGCACGCCAACGGCCACATTCAGGCCGTGGGCACCGACGCGGCCGGACGCCGCCAATACATCTACCATCCGACCTGGCAGCAAGAGCGTGCCGAGGAGAAGTTCGACCGCGTCCTGGACCTGTCGACGCAGTTGCCGCTGTGGCGTGCCCGCGTCGCCAAAGACCTTGCGCGTGGCGGTTTGACGCGTGAGCGGGTGCTGGCGCTGGCGCTGCGGCTGCTTGATCGCGGCTACTTCCGCGCCGGCGGCGAGCAGTACGCCGAGGAACACGAGTCCTACGGAATCGCCACCTTGCTGTGCGAGCACGTAACGGTGCGCAGCCACGCGGTCGAATTCGACTATCCCGCCAAGAGCGGGGTCCGGCGGACCGTGGAAGTGGAAGACCCCGAAATTGTTCGCGCCGTGCGCGCCTTGATGCGCCGATCCGGCCGCACCGAACGCTTGCTGGTGTGCCGCAACGCATCCGGCTGGGCCGACATTCGCTCCGATGACCTCAATTCCCGATTCAAAGAGATGGTCGGCGACGAGTACACCGTCAAGGATCTGCGGACCTGGCATGGGACGGTCCTGGCCGCCGCGGCGTTCGCCGAAGCGGACCCGGCCGTCTCACAGCGGGTCGCCAAGCGCGTGGAAGCTGCGGTCATGAAGGAGGTGGCCGGGGAGCTCGGCAACACCCCGGCGGTGGCGCGCGGCTCTTATGTGGATCCGCGCCTCGTCACCGGGTATGAGCAGGGGCTGACCATCGCGGCGTCGGCGCGCCGCGTCCAACGCGCCCGTCGGCCCGAGGCTGCGCAGGAAATCCTGGAAAAGGCCACCAGCATGCTGATACGGCGAGTGGCCAAGGGCAGCAGCGCATCCGGATTGTCGGGCCTGCCCAAGACCGCGTGAACCGACGAAGCAATGGCGGGTGACTCGAGCGCCCGGTGTCGTCGCCGGATGCTATCCGAAATGCGAAGCGCTACCCCTCGGGACTTTTGCGGCCGAAGCCCCCGCCACGAATAACGACGACCGTCGCTGGGTATCACGTCATTTGTGGAGCTGCCAAAGTCGCCCATCGGGTTGGACTGCGGTGGTCACCGGCGCCCGCGGCGGAACCCGGCGCAAACAGCCGCGAAACCACCTGCATGACTCCGTCGAGGGAGGGTAAAAGTGTCCAAGCAGAACGTCGGTGACTACCTGCTCGAGCGGCTGCGCGCGTGGGACGTGCAGCACGTTTTCGGGTTTCCGGGTGACGGTATCAACGGAATCCTGGCCGCCTGGGGCCGCGCCGACAACCAGCCCATGTTCATTCAGTCGCGCCACGAGGAGATGAGCGCGTTCGAAGCCGTCGGCTACGCCAAATTCTCCGGCCGCCTCGGGGTGTGCGCGGCGACGTCCGGGCCCGGGGCGATACACCTGCTCAACGGGCTTTACGACGGCAAACTCGATCACGTGCCGGTGCTGGCGATCGTCGGCCAGACCAACCGCAGCGCCATGGGCGGGTCCTACCAGCAGGAGGTCGACCTGCTGAGCCTGTTCAAAGACGTCGCCAGCGATTTCGTCCAAATGGTCACCGTTCCCGAGCAATTGCCCAACGTGCTGGATCGCGCCATTCGGGTGGCGATGACGCAGCGCGCCCCGACGGCGTTGATCATCCCCGCCGATGTGCAGGAGCTGCCGTATTCGCCCCCCACCCACGCGTTCAAGATGGTGCCCTCGAGCCTGGGCATCGAGTGGCCGGCCATCTCGCCGGATGACGCGGCCATCGCGCGCGCCGCGGAGATCCTCAACGAGGGCAAGCGGGTGGCCATGTTGGTGGGCGCCGGCGCCCACGGGGCACGCGACGAGCTGGTCCAGGTAGCCGATCTGCTCGGCGCCGGAGCGGCCAAGGCGCTGTTGGGCAAGGACGTGCTGTCCGACGAATTGCCCTGGGTCACCGGATCCATCGGCCTGCTCGGCACCCGACCGAGCTACGAGCTGATGCGTGACTGCGACACGCTTTTGACCGTGGGTTCCAGCTTCCCCTACACCCAATTCATGCCCGGGTTCGGGGACGCTCGCGCGGTGCAGATCGACATCGACGGCCGCTTCATCGGCATGCGCTACCCGTACGAGCTCAACGTGGTCGCCGACGCCAAAGCCGCGCTCCAAGCGCTCATTCCCAAGCTGCGCCGCAAACAGGACAGGTCTTGGCGGGACGGCATCGAGGCCAATGTGGCGCGCTGGTGGGAAACCATGCACAAAGAAGCGATGGTCAGTGCCCACCCGGTCAACCCGCTGCGGCTGTTCGACGAGCTGTCCCCCCAGCTGCCCGACAACGCCATCATCACAGCCGATTCGGGGTCATCGGCCAACTGGTACGCGCGAAACCTGAAGTTCCGCGGCAACATCCGGGGCTCCCTTTCGGGGAACCTGGCGACCATGGGTCCCGGTGTTCCGTATGGGATCGGCGCGAAATTCGCGCACCCGGACCGGCCCGTCATCGTGTTCAGCGGTGACGGCGCGATGCAGATGAACGGCATGGCCGAGCTCATCACGATCAAACGGTACTGGCAGCAATGGGGCGATCCGCGCCTGATCGTGGCGATCCTGCACAACAACGACCTGAACCAGGTCACCTGGGAGATGCGTGCCATGGCCGGAGCGCCGAAATTCGTTGAGTCGCAATCTGTTCCCGATGTCGACTACGCCAGTTTCGCGGCCTCGCTGGGCCTCAACGCGATGGCCGTCAAAGACCCCGAGGAGCTCGCCGACGCCTGGCGGGGCGCATTGTCGGCCGACCGTCCGACCGTGCTGGACGTCTACACCGACCCCGACATGCCGCCGATACCGCCGCACGCCACCTGGGAGCAGTTCAAGGCGACGACCGCTGCCGTGCTCGCCGGTGACGAGAACCGCGTCGGCTTCGTCAAGGAGGGGCTCAAGACCAAGGCGCAGGAGTTCTTGCCGCACAAGAAGACTTAGCTTGCCCGTTCGCCGGAGATATGTGAGTCGCGAATGCGATAGCGCATACGCTAGCGGATTCTGCCATCATCTCATGGTCTGGAGAGGCGACCCGTTCGGAGGGGATATGCGAGTCGCGAACGCGATAGCGCATGCGCTAGCAGATTCCGCCATCACCTCATGGTCTGGAGAGGCGACCCGTTCGCTGGGGATATGTGAGTCGCGAACGCGATAGCGCATGTGCTACCTAACCTGCCGTGAACCACTACACCTATCGCGTCGGCTGGTCGCCACACCACCGCGAATACTCCGGCTCATGTGTCGAAATGCCGTACTTGCGGAGAGAGGCGCCGACGGCGCAAGAGGCGACCGCCGCGATCGAATCGGCCGTCGACGAGCACGTTGCTACCCTGCAGCGATGCGGGGACACGCCGCCCACGCCGTTCGCGGACCGCAGCTATAGCGGCACCATCGTGGTGAGGACCTCCCCCGAATTGCACAGGCGGCTTGCCCTGGAGGCCGCCGAGGAACGGGTATCGATGAACCAGTGGGTGGTTCAAAAGCTTTCGGGCCGGCGACTGAGCGACGGTTGGGGGCTATCCGGATTCGACTAGCGGCCAGCGAACCACCGGCCACTTAACTCGCGTAAGCGTTGCGGGCGCTGCGCAGATCCTCGACGAACGATTTGTAAGCCTCGTCGTGGGAATCACTGCGATCGCGCAGCACCGACGAGGGGTGGACGGTCGCCACCACGACCGGCTCGCGCGTCAGGCGCACGTCGACCGTCGCGGGCAGCCGGATGGCCTCACCGCGCCGAGCGGACACCCGGAATGCCGGTCCCAGGAGCGATTGCGCGGCGGTGGCTCCGAGGCAGACGATCACCTGCGGTCGCACCGCTTCGATCTCTGCGATCAGCCACGGTCGGCAGGCGACGACTTCGGTGCGGCTGGGCTTTTGGTGGATCCGCCGTTTGCCGCCCTTTCGGGTGAACTTGAAATGCTTGACGGCGTTGGTTTGGTACGTCAGCGTCGGGTCGATGTCAGCCGCGTCGAGCGCCCGAGCGAGCAGCCGCCCCGCCGGGCCGACGAAAGGCAGACCGGCGCGGTCCTCCTGATCCCCCGGCTGCTCCCCCACCAACATGAAAGGCGCCCCCGGCCGTCCGTGACCGAAGACCGTCTGGGTGGCGTCCTCGAAAAGCAAACACCCGTGGCAACGGTCGGCCGCCGTTTTCAGCGAATCCAGACCGCGATCCTCGGGCAGATAGCGCGCGGCACCGGTGGTGTTTGTTGCGGCCATGATTCAGGCGGGGAGCCGCGGCTGGCGCACGGAGCAGCCCAGGGACGTCATGCCCCTGGGCGTACCCCATGCCTACCGGCCAAAACCGGCTAACCCTTGCCCATGATGGCGTCACGGGCCCGGTCGATCATCGCCGCGAACGGTCCCGCGGCCAGGTTGGCCGCCTGGGATTCGACGCCCGCGTGCGGGCGGGTGGGCGCGATCGCTTCGGCAAGCTTGGCGGCGCGGCCCATCCTCTCGAGCTCCTCGTCGCTCAATTCCTCTCCCAGCTTGGAGAACTCGTCCTTTTCCTCATGCTCGGCGTGATCGAGGACGGCGTCGCGCAGTTCCGTCAGGTGGCGAGTGAACTCCTCGCTGTCGACATCGAGCTTCTCCAGCTTCTGCAGAACCTTCTTGGCCTCGTTCTCTTCTTCCAGGCGCTTGTCGACGACCGCCTCGCCGTCGGCGATCTTCCGCTTGGCCCGCGGGTGAACGATCTCCTCCTCCGCGGTTTCGTGAACAGCGAGCATTCGCCGAAGCTGCACGAAGGCTTTCTCTCGCTCTTCCCCAGTAGCCGACAAGGTTTCAGCAAACAACGACTTGATCTGCTCATGCTGACTGACAAGAAAATCGACCACATCGGTGGGCGACTTAATGGCGGTCTGAGCCATGGTGTCCTTTCCTATCTACTTGCTTACATCAGCGCGCGGGCTGTTGCACGCTGTCTAGCGGCTACCCGACCCACACTGACACCAAACGGTGCGCGCGGGGTGTGATCTGCGCGAATCGGGGTACCACTCGAAATAAACTCCGGCGAAAGGACGGTGAGCGATCGTGGCCGCCCGCACCGACCCCGGAATCAGCTCCGGCACGCGGCGGCTGCGCCGCTTGGGAGTGGTCGGCGCCGCCCTGTTCGCGGCGGCCTGTTCGCCCCCCGGATCAACTTTCGAAACCGGGCCCGAGGTGATCGTGTGGTCCGTCGGCACGGCGCTGCAGCAACCGGTGTGGTCGTATCGCACCCACGCCCTCATCGCGATCACCGACGATCACCGACTGGCCGCGGTTACCCCTGGCAAATACCCCGATGAGGCCAAGACGCGGTTGTCCGTACCCATGGCGGTAGGGCGCAATCTGCAGATCAGTCAGAAAGACGACCGGGTCGTGTTCGTGCCGCAACCCGAACGCGGCAAGGTCGCCGCCGTCGACCTCGAAAGCCTGCACCAAATCTACGATTTCGACGCAGGCCAGGCTCCGGCTTACGTATCAGAAGATGCCGGAATGCGGATACTGCTCGCGTTGTCGGCCGACGGAACGGCGGTGACGCCGGTAGACGAATACGGTCTGCGAAGGCTGCCGACCGCCCCGTTGGCCGCCGATCCCGCGGACAGCGTCGACGGCGCCAACCGCGGGCGAAAGATCGACTACCATGCGTACGGGCCATCGGGAATCCGCTATTACGAAGGCTTCTCATCCCCTCCGGAGAACCGCGGCTCCCTGGCTATGGATGTGGCGGTGTCGGCCGGCGACGGCGCGGCAGACTCCCGCGCCTATGTGGCCGGCCACGACAGCAACACGCTGTATGCCGTCGACTCGCGCCGCGGCGGTAGGGGGATGGAAGTGCTGGCAAGTACCCGGCTGCCGTCGCCGATTCGCGAGCTCGGCACCGACGACTCCCGGATCTACGCCGCCACCGACAACGAGCTGGCGGTTCTCGAATCGGACAGTTTCACCGGGTTTCCCCAGCACCAGATTCCGGTGATCCGCGTCATCGACTACCGGGCCAAGCTGCCCGCAGGCGCCGTCCGGTCCGCGCGCCTCTCGGGCATGGCCATCGGCCCGCACCGGGTCTATCTCACCTTCGACGGTGCGCCCGACGTGGCCGGCATCGCCAAGCCCCGCCTGTAATGCTAAGGAGAGTCCGATGAGCGCAACACAGAACGACACTCGCACGCCGGTCGACATCGACGACGACGTCGAATTGATCACCCGACAGATCAAGGCGCTCAAGGAACTCGGAAAAAGGGACGACGAAGCACCGATAACCGAAGGCCAGCGCTATGACTTCAGCATCAGATGGGGCACCGTGCTGGCGGGTCGGCTGCGGCGGCTGGTGCACTACAGCTCGCTGGGTCGGCTTGACGACGCGGACGAGCGCAGATTCCGTGCGCTACGCGACGAACTGCGCACCGTAGCGCACCTGATCGATCGATTCCGGCTCGCTCAACCGAACTTCACCGATGAACCGCCCGCTACGGCGAAGCGCTTCCGTCCCCGCATGAACCGTCGTCGCTGAGAAAGTCCTTCTCCGGCAGCACGATTCCGGTCCGCGGCTTGGCGCAGTCTGGATTGCGGCAGGTCAGTGCGATCATGTAGGCGTCGTGATCCTCATCGAGGAACAGGAAACCGAGAAACAGGGCGTCGCCGACGGCGAAGTCTTTTGCGCCGCAACATTCGCAGTACCCACCCTTGGCCGCGATCTGCTCCGACACCCGCCCACGGGCGGTGGCGTCCAGGGTGATCAGCTCTGGGCGCACCATCGTGTCGCCGTCGGCGACGTCTTTCATGTTCAGATCTCCACGTCCTGGTCGTAATGGACATTGTCCTCCCGCCAGCCGCCCAGGCCGTGGCCGATGCCGCGATGGTCGTCGACGAACTCGATCTGGTCGATCCACTTGGCCATCTTGAAGCCCACTTGCGTCTCCACCCGCAACCGAAGCGGCGCACCGTGCTTGATGGGCAACGGTCTTCCGTTCATCGAATAAGCCAAGATGGTCTGCGGCTTGTACGCGAGTTCGAGGTCCATCACCTCGTAGAACTGTCCCTCCCCCTCCGCGCTGGGTTCGTCACGGCCGGTGTCCTGCATGGTCAGGAAGCACAGGAAGCGCGCCTGGGGAAGCGGACGCACCAAATCAGCCAGCGCGGCCAGGGGTAGCCCCTCCCACTCGCCGATGCTCGTCCAGCCCTGGACGCAGTTGTGCAGAACCCGTTGAGTTTCCGGTTCGGCCAGCGCACGCAGCGCGGCCAGGTCCAGAGTCACCGGCCGTTCGACAAGCCCGCCGACCCGCAGTCGCCAGTCGACGAAGTTGTGCACCGCCATTATCTTGTACTCGGTTGAACACGGCGGTTTGCCGTTGACGCGGTGTTCCTCCGACAGCATCCGTTCCGGATAGTTCTGTCGCGAGTCCAGCGGCCGCAGCAGGATGAGGCGCGCGCGGGTTATCACCCCACCGAGAATCCGGCGGACCTGGACCGGGCGGCGCAGGCTCCACACCGTGGCCGCGACGTGGACGGCGACGATCGCGCCGATGATCAGGAACGAGCACGCGATTCCCCAGTTGAGGTTGCGCACGGAGCCGAAGATCATCGAGGAGTTGAGTTGACCCCAGCCCCAGAAAAAGACCATCAACAGATGGATCGCGATGAAGACCAGAAACGCAACCAGTCCAAGGAAGTGCAGACTGCGCGCCCATTGCCGTCCACCCAACATCCGCACGAACCAGGGAAACCGCGCCTCGATCGCCGGGGACTGCGCCGCGCCGGTGATGATCTGAAATGGTGCGAGCAGGAAAATGACCCCCGCGTAGGTCAGCTTCTGGACGGCATCGAGCGGTTCGTTGGGAGCGAGCGGGGGCAGGTTGAACGTCGCGTAGGTGAGGATGTCGTTGCCGGCCTCCACGAACGTCGCCCACGACTGCGGCCAGTACCGGTGCCATTGGCCGGTGGCGAAAAGCAGGATGTAGTAGGAAAGCCCGACCAGAATCCACCCCATCACCGAGATGAAGTGCCAGTGGCGGCCCATGCCGAGCCTCTTGTGGCCGGGCAGGGCAACAAGCGAGCTGTAGTCCTCCTCCTCGTCGAGGGTGTCGTAGAGCTTGTCGGTCGGCATTTTCTTGGTGGTGAAGCGCGCCCATTCGGTGCCCGGCTTGCTGTCCTCGCGCCAGTACAACTTGGGGTGGGTCGAGAGGATCTCGATGCCGCTGCGCAGCAACAATGTCAGAAACAGGACGTTGAGCCAATGGTCGATGCGCAGCCACGCCGGGTAGTCGAGCACTGTCTGGGTCATCCGGGTCATCTGGGTCGCCCGCTCAGTCCGCCCACTGCTGCCGTTGCGGATAGGCGACGTTGATGCCCACCAGAACGGTCCCGTGCACTGCCACAAAAGCGCCCCCAAAGGCGAGCGCAAACGAGGCCGGCGCGAAGTCCCACCTTCCCGTCATCGCCGTCATGCCGGGGAGGCTGGCCAACCGGGTGGCGACATCAACGCCGAGAATCACCAGTGAAAGCAGGGTGCCGACATACCAACCCCTTTGTGCCACATGAGGATTTCGCCCATAGGCGATACTGCCCCCCGCCAGTAGACAACCGGCGACCACCAGGACGACGTACGCCACCAAATACCAGGGCTGCGCCTCTTGGGTGGCCAGCAAATAGACGTACGTTGCGGCTATACCGAAAAGCAGCAACTCGCCCAAACCCGTTACCGCCCTGGGCAGGTCGAAAGCGACGTATCCGCCAAGGCTGAGAAGTCGAAACAGCCGGCTGCGGCGAAAGCTTTCCGGCCACGACTCGACGAGAAGACCCACAATTGCCGCTTACCCGACGGCCTGGCGCTCAAACGGGCGCCGGGCCGACGCAGAAGTAGGACCGGCCGAATGCGATGAGCAGTAATTAGCTGCGGCCTTCACCCGACGCAGGCCGTCGTCGGCTACATTCGCGGAAGGCCAGCCAAGGAGGCCACCGGTGACCAACCCGCAGGACCCTTACGGGGACAACCCGTTCAGTTACGATCCGCTGGGCCGCGTACCGTTCACCGACCCGCCCGTCGGACCGCCGCCCTTCACACCACCGCCCGTACCCCCGCACCGCCCGCCCGTCAACACATTGGCGACGCTGTCGCTGGTGTTCGCGTTCGTGTTCCCGCCCGCCGGTGCCGTTCTCGGCCACCTGGGCCTCGCGCAGATCCGCCGCACGGGTGAGCTCGGCCGGGACCGAGCATTCGCGGCGGTGGTGCTGTCGTATGCGTTCATCACCCTTATGGTGCTCGCCCTGGTCACGTGGACCACTCTGGCAGCCCTCACGCCGACGTCCAGCCCGACCGCGGCTCCCACTACCACCCCGACCTCGACGGCTTCGGCGCCCACGGTCGCGCCTGACGCGGTGGCGGCCCTGCTGCCCGGCGTCGACGCCCTCCGAGACCTCACCGGCGACGAGAACCTCGCGGCCGGCCCGACCCGAGACCATGCCGGCAGAACGGAGGGCTCCATCGACCGCCCCGCGTGCTGGGGAAGCATCGCCGCGGGAGCGCCGGACGCCTACACGGTCGACGCCATCGCGGGCTACCACGCGGCGAAGTTCTCCGACACCCGCAGCTTCCTCAAGTCGGTCGAGGTCCTCCAGGCGGTGCTAGCTTTTCGAGATCCCCCCACGGCCCAATCGCAACTGGCGCAGGCGCTGTCCGGCTGGCGCCAGTGCGGGGGCTCGATCGTCACCGCGACGTTTGGCAGTGACCCACCGATCCAATATTCCCTGGGCAAGCCCGCCGATGCCGGCAACGGCATCACCACACTGGATCTGGCGCCCCGGGGACTGCAGGTCCGCACCACCCGCGCCATCGCGGCCAAAGCCAACGTCGTCGTCGACCTGGCGGTGACCTACAGCGGGACGACCGACAGCGACCGCACCCGGCAATCCGCGGTCAGCATCGCCAACTACGTGCTCAACAAGATCCCCGGCTAGCCCCGTAGGATAAAGCCATGAAATATATCGACGTCGAGGGAGTCGGACGCGTCAGCCGAATCGGCCTGGGCACCTGGCAATTCGGGTCCTTGGAGTGGGGCTACGGCGACAGTTATGCCTCCGGTGCCGCGCGCGACATCGTGCAGCGCGCCCTGGCCCTGGGGGTGACGCTGTTCGACACCGCCGAGGTGTACGGGCTGGGCAAAAGCGAGCGGATCCTCGGGGAGGCGCTCGGCGACAAGCGCGCCGAGGTCGCCGTGGCCAGCAAGATCATGCCGGTGGCCCCCTTCCCCGCGGTGATCAAGCAGCGCGAGCGCGCGAGTGCGCGGCGGCTGGGCCTGGACCGCATCCCGCTCTACCAGGTCCACCAGCCCAACCCCGTGGTCCCGGATTCGGTGATCATGCCTGGGATGCGTGACCTGCTCGACGACGGAAAGATCGGTGCGGCCGGCGTCTCGAACTACTCGCTGGCCCGATGGCGAAAGGCCGATGCCGCGCTCGGGCGACCGGTCATCAGTAACCAGGTACATTTCTCGCTCGCGCACGCGGGTGCGCTCGAGGACCTGGTGCCCTTCGCCGAACGCGAGAACCGCATCGTGATCGCCTACAGCCCGCTGGCGCAGGGGCTGCTGGGCGGTAAGTACCGCGTGGACAATCGCCCCGGGGGCGTTCGAGCGTTCAACGCGCTGTTCGGCACGGAGAACCTGCGCCGCATCGAGCCGCTGCTGCAGACCTTGCGCGACGTCGCCGCCGAGGTCGATGCCAAACCGGCTCAGGTGGCGCTGGCCTGGCTGATCAGCCTGCCGGGGGTAGTGGCCATCCCCGGCGCGTCCAGCGTCGAGCAGCTCGAGTTCAACGCCGCCGCCGCCGACATCGAGCTGCGCCCGGAATCCCGCGACGCGCTTACCGACGCGGCGCGCGCGTTCAAGCCGACGTCCAACGCGAGCTTCGTGGCGGAGAAGGTCCGCGAGCGGTTAGGCCGTCACTGAGCGAACGCGGCCGGGCTGGCGGACGCGCCCCTCACGATCACGAGCGGCATCGACGTCGCCGCGTCGGTGCGCAGGACCGTGTGCACCACTTCGACGAGGTCCTCGACGGGCATCAACTTGCCGGGCATGCAGCCGCGCGACAGCCACAGCGGATGCGCTTTCATCGCGAGATCGGGCTCCCACCCGGCGTTCATTCCGGTTTGCCCGTCGCCCTCGCCGCCCGCGCACTCCCCGGCGACGAGGCAGGTGAAGCCGATGTCGGGATGTTCAGCGCGCCACGATTCCACCAGCCGGTCGAGCGCTGCCTTGCTGACCCCGTACGCACCCAGGCCGGGCCAGGGCGGCCCGAAATTGCCCGCTGGCGATGACAGATAGACCGCCTTGCCCGCGCAAGCGGTCAGGTGTGGCACGGCCGCCGCAGTCACCAGCGCCGCCCCGATGACGTTGGTATCGAAGACGCGCCGCCAGGTTTCGGCATCGGTGTCGACCAAACGGACGAGCGGACTGATGCCCGGCGTGTACACCACGTTGTCGATGCCGCCGAGCGCGTCGGCGGCCTCATTGATCGCCGCCCGGCAAGACTGCGCATCGGTGACATCACATTCGACAACGACGGCGTCCGGCCCCGCCTCCTTCGCCGCCGCCTCGAGGCGATCGCGACGTCGGGCGAGCAGAGCGACCCGATCACCGCGCTGCGCGAGGCCGACGCCTATGCACCGCCCAAGCCCGCTCGAGGCCCCAACCACCACTGTCCTTGACATATTCGCCCTCTCCTGTAACGAGCACGCTGCAGGCACAGCGTATCGATCAGGAAAGGTTCACCAAACGCACGGGCGGGTCCGTGTCAGCTCGGTCATCAGCGCGGTCAGCGCGCGGGCGACTCCGGCGCGGCTTGCAGCACCACGGCGGTGTGAGCGTCCACGGTGAGGGTGCCGCCGCCCGGAACTTCTTCCGCGGGCGTCTCCTCCTCGGTTCCGGTGTACACCACGAGGTTCCACGAGGCGCCGAATTCTTTTGGTGGAAGCGTGAATTCGATCGGCTCGTAGTGGGCGTTGAAGCACAACAGGAACGAGTCATCCAGCACCCGCTGGCCCCGCGGGTCCATGTCGGGAATGCCGTGGCCGTTGAGGAACACCGCGACGGATTTCGCGAAACTCGCGCCCCAGTCCTCGTCGGTCATCTCGGCGCCCTCTGGAGTGAACCAGGCGATATCGGGGAGACAGTCCTGGCCGCGGCGGCCCACCGGCTTGCCGGAAAAGAACCGGCGCCGCCGGAACACCGGGTGGCTCGCGCGCAGCGCCGAAACTGCACGGGTGAAGTCCAGCAGATCCTTGTCGGCACTGGCCCAGTCGATCCAGGTGAGCTCGTTGTCCTGGCAGTAGCCGTTGTTGTTGCCGTTCTGCGTGCGCCCCAGCTCGTCGCCGTGGCAGATCATCGGAACGCCCTGCGACAAAAGCAGGGTGGTGAGGAAGTTGCGCTGCTGGCGGGCGCGCAGCTCGTTGACGCCCGCGTCGTCGGTCGGGCCCTCGGCGCCGCAGTTCCACGACCGGTTGTGGCTCTCGCCGTCGTTGTTGTCCTCGCCGTTGGCCTCGTTGTGTTTTTCGTTGTAGGAGACCAGGTCGCGCAGCGTGAACCCGTCGTGGGCGGTGACGAAGTTGATCGAGGCGACCGGCCTGCGGGCGGTGTGCTCGTAGAGATCGGCCGATCCGGACAGCCGGTAGGCGAACTCGTCGAGCGTGGCGGGCTCGCCGCGCCAGAAGTCCCGGACGGTGTCGCGGTACTTGCCGTTCCACTCCGTCCACTGCGGCGGGAAGTTGCCCACCTGGTAGCCGCCCGGACCGACGTCCCATGGCTCTGCGATGAGCTTGACCTGACTGACCGTCGGATCCTGTTGCACCAGTTCGAAGAACGTCGCCAGCCGGTCGACGTCGTAGAACTCGCGGGCCAGTGTCGCGGCCAGGTCGAACCGGAAGCCGTCGACGTGCATTTCGGTCACCCAGTAGCGCAGCGAGTCCATGATCAGCTGCAGCGCGTGCGGGTGCCCGACGTTGAGGCTGTTGCCCGTGCCCGTGTAGTCCATGTAGTAGCGCTTGTCGTCGTCGACCAGCCGGTAGTACGCGGCGTTGTCGATACCGCGCATGCACAGCGTCGGGCCCAGGTGGTTGCCCTCCGCCGTGTGGTTGTAGACGACGTCGAGGATGACCTCGATGCCGGCCTCGTGCAGGGCGCGCACCATGGCCTTGAACTCCTGCACCTGTCCTCCCGGGGACCTGGCGCTGGAGTATTTGAAGTCGGGTGCGAAAAATCCAATCGTGTTGTAACCCCAGTAATTCGAGAGGCCCTTCTCGACCAGGGTGGAGTCGTTGGCGAAGTGGTGCACCGGCATGAGCTCGATCGCCGTCACGCCGATGCTCTTGAGGTGATCGATGATCACCGGGTGCGCCACCGCCGCGTAGGTGCCGCGCAGTTGCTCGGGGATGTCGGGGTGCGTCTGCGTCAGGCCCTTTACGTGCGCCTCGTAGATGACCGTGTCGGCGTACTGGTGGTCCGGCGGGCGGTCGTTGCCCCAGTCGAAGTACGGGTTGATCACCACCGACTTGGGCATGCTGGCCGCGGAGTCGTCGTCGTTGCGACTCTCGGGGTCGCCGAAGTTGTAGCCGAACAGGGACTGGTTCCACTCGAATGTGCCGTCGATGGCCTTCGAATACGGGTCCACCAACAACTTGTTCGGGTTGCACCGCAGCCCGGCCCGCGGATCGTAAGGGCCGTGGACGCGGTAGCCGTAGCGCTGGCCGGGTTCGATGTGCGGTATGTACGCGTGCCAGACGAAGCCGTCGACCTCGGGCAGGGGAATCCGGCTCTCGGTGCCGTCGGCGTCGAACAGGCACAGTTCCACCCGCTCGGCCACGTCGCTGAACACCGCGAAGTTGGTACCGGCGCCGTCATAGGTCGCACCCAGTGGATAGGCCCTGCCCGGCCACACTTCACCGGTCGGAGTGGGAGCGAGGGCTACTGGGCTGGTCATGGCGGATTTCATACCCTGCCGACGCGGCGATCAAACCGCGCGCCGCCCAGCGGCGCGCCTGCCCTCCCCGGCGCATATCCCCAAAACGTAGCCGTTACCCCTGCGCGTTGCACCCACGCGGAACCTCGGCCCCACATCCGTCGGGTAAGGCCGCGACCCTCCTTTGCAGCCGGCTGACAAACGTCAGCCGGCGTTCCCGTCGGCGCTGGCCTTCCGGGATCGACCGGCCCTCGCCGCGTTCCGCAGCGAGCGGTTGCTGGACCGCAGGTCGGTGTTGGCCGCCGACAGTGCGGCGTTGTCGTCCTCGAGGCTGAGGACGCGGGCGATCCCCGCCAGGTTGATCCCCGCGTCGACCAGCGCGCTGATTCTCTGCAACCGGGCCAAGTCGTCGGCGCTGTAGCGACGGGTGCCCCCGTCACTTCGAGCCGGTGTCAGCAGTCCGTACCGTTCGTAAAGCCGCAGCGACTGCACCGGGACGCCGGACAGTTCGGCGGCGACGGAGATTCCGTACACCCCCTGATTGGGCGCCGGCGCACCGGTGTCACCGGGGTTGTCGGCCATGGGGCATCTCCTTAATTGATTGGTACAGAAAACCTATTTACCACACTTGCGCTGGACTGTCGACGGTGCTATATAAAAGCTGTGTCATTAGACATAGGTACTGGCCCGCTTCACCAGAGCAGATTGGAGTGAGAGGTGACCGCCATGCTGATGCGTACCGACCCCTTCCGTGAACTTGACCGCTTCGCCCAGCAAGCCTTGGGCACGGCCGCCCGTCCTGCGGTGATGCCGATGGACGCCTGGCGCGAGGGAGAACAATTCGTCGTCGAGTTCGACCTGCCCGGAATCAACGCCGACACGCTCGACATCGACATCGAGCGCAACGTGGTGACCGTCCGCGCCGAGCGGCCGGCCGTCGACCCCGACCGCGAGATGCTGGCCACCGAGCGGCCCCGCGGGGTGTTCAGCCGCCAGCTCGTGCTCGGCGAAAACCTCGACACGGACAAGATCGAGGCCTCCTACAACGAAGGGGTCCTGAGGCTGCGCATCCCGGTGGCCGAAAGGGCCAAGCCGCGCAAGATCTCGGTGGCTCACGGCAACGCGCACAAGCCCATTGACGACAACGCCTCGCAGCGGGAGGTCATCGACGCCTGATCGATCGGCGGGAGCGGCGGCGACGCGACCCGGCTTCCTCGTGGCACCCGGGTTTGCGAGCCGCCGCGGCCCTGCGCCCATGGGAAGGCGGAACCCGAGAAGACCCGAGAAGCCCCGAGGAGGTCTGAAGGAGGCGCGCCAAAGATGAATTGGAATCTCGACGGCCAATCGGCCGACGTCGAACAGGCGTTGGCCGGCGGCGTGCCGCAGCGGGTCGGCTGTTTCCGGTTCTATTTCGCCGACCAGCGGTGGGAATGGTCCGAACAGGTGCAGCGAATGCACGGCTATGAACCCGGCACCGTCACGCCGACCACCGAATTGGTTCTCGCACACAAACATCCCGAAGACCGCGGGCAGGTCGCGGCGACCATCGATCAGATCCTGAACACACACCGGGCATTCAGCACCCGCCACCGGATCATCGACACCGGCGGCAACGTGCGCCACATCGTCGCCGTCGGGGATCAGCTCTTCGACGAACATGGTGAAGCCATTGGGACACATGGGTTTTACGTCGACGTCACGCCGGTGCCTGGACAGGCACAGGAAGACCTCGTCACCGCGAAGCTCGCCGTGATCAGCGAAAACCGGGCCGGCATCGAGCAAGCCAAGGGCATGCTGATGCTGATCTACGGCATCAGCGACGGCGCCGCCTTCAATCTGCTGAAGTGGTTGTCGCAGGAGGCAAACGTCAAGCTTCGGTTGCTGGCCGAGCAGATCTCCGAGGACTTCCGCGGCGCAGGCCTAGCTTTCCGCTCGCAATCGGACTTCGACCACCTACTCCTGACCGCGCATCAGCGCATCCGCGGTCGTGACAACCACCGGTCGACCAAGACGCGCGACGGCGCGGCCGAGCGGTCGCAGTGAGATGACGGCCAATCTCCGCGTTCACGACGTCCTTCAAGACGTCCGGGAGCCGGCCTCGACCCGCGCTTGCTTGCGTCTGCGTGCGCGGCCGGCCTTGACCAGTTGCGCCACCCCGTTTTCGATTCCCGCGGCGAGCGCCTCGATGTCGGGGGCGGTGTCGTAGTCGGCGGTGACGCCGAAAACGAACTTGTCGGCGTAGCTGAGCATCGCAATGCCGGTGCGCAGCTGAAGGGCGATCGGCGGGACAGGCAGGATCTCCAGCACCTGCCGGCCCAGCAGGCGGTGTCGGCTCCGCGGGCCCGGAACGTTGGTCGCCAACGCCACTACCGCCCGTTGCGGCAGCCGCGTCAGCAGCCGAACAGCCCACGCCGAGAATGCAAACGGGACGGTCTTGGCGGCGGAAACCAGCGCGGTGCCGCCTTCGCGTTGACCGCTGGCCTTGGCGTGGATGAGCCGGCTGTGCACCAATTGCAGCTGTTTCACCGGATCTGGCTCGTCGACCGGCAATAACGGCAACATCGCCGAAACCCGATTGTCCGTCATGTTGAAGTGGTTAGTCGGGCGAACCGAAACCGGGACGAGCGTGCGTAGCGAGCTTCGGCCCGGCTGTTCACCACGGTCGAGCAAGACCCTGCGGTAACTGTCGGTGATCGCCGCCAGCGCCACGTCGTTGAGCGTCACGCCAAACGCTTGGCTGACCTCCTTGAGGTCAGCCAACGGTACGCGGGCAACACTGAAGCGTCGCATCGTCGTGACACGTCCGCTCAACGACGATTCCGGCGCCGGGCTGAACAGGCTGGCCGTCAGTTCGGCCGCACCGACCGCAGCATGTTCGGCCCTCGTCGCCGCGGCGAGTGCGCTCCGTGCGATCCCACTCATCCAGCTCAGCGGGTTCAAGTTGAGCTTGGGCAGACTCGGCCAGGGCCGGTCCGGCTCCTTGGCGGCGCGTATGTCGGTGGCGAAAGTGCCCCCGCCTCCGCCGTCGTCTCGGTCGTCGCCGAATTTCGCCAGCATCTGCGCGGCCGCAATGCCATCGGCGATGCAGTGGTGAATCTTGGTCAGCACCGCCCACCGGTTGTCGCTCAGCCCCTCGATGAGGTAGCACTCCCACAACGGGCGCTCGCGGTCCAGTCGCCGCTCCATCACTGCCGCGATCGTCTCGAACAGTTCGGCGTCGCCGCCGGGGTGCGGCAGCGCGAGGCGGTGGAGGTGACGCGAGATGTCGAAATGCGGGTCGTCCACCCATTCCGGTGGGCCGAGATGGAGCGGGTGGGTCCGCAGAACCTGCCCGCACCGCGGAATCGTCGACGCCCGCTCGGCGAAGGCAGAGACGAACTCGTCGTAGCTCGGAGCGGGCCCCTCCATGATCGACACACCGCCGACCGCCAGGCTCACATGCGGATCGGAGTCTTCGACTTCGAGGAAGGTGGCATCCAGAGCCGTCAACTGCTCCATCCCGCTACCTTCCACCCCTCGTCGACCGCGCGGTCAGAGTAAGAAGTCCCCAACTTTGGGGGTCTAATGACGGCTGTGCTGCGGCATGAGCGGTCATATCGTGAGCAGAATGATGGCCGAGCGGTTCAGCGGCGACGCACCCACGTCCAGCGCCGCCACTGGCGGCGACTTGGCCGCCCTGCCCGACCTACTGCACGACCGGCCGCGGTCGGGGCCCGTGCGTCATCGCCGCCCGGTTTACGTCGACATGTTGCCGCCGTGCAACGCCGGGTGCCCCGCCGGCGAGAACATCCAGGCGTGGCTTGCCCATGCCCGGGCCGGACGCCCCGAGCAGGCCTGGCGTCAGCTGACCGTCGACAATCCCTTCGCGGCAATCCACGGTCGGGTCTGCTATCACCCATGCGAATCCGTATGCAGCCGCGCACATCTGGATGCCCCTGTGTCGATCCATGCGGTGGAGCGGTTCCTCGGCGACACTGCGCGCGAACAAGGCTGGCAGTTTGATCCGCCTCCGCAGCCGACGGGCAAGCGCGTTCTCGTGGTCGGGGCCGGGCCCA
This sequence comes from uncultured Actinomycetota bacterium, assembly GCA_963788075.1. GTDB lineage: Bacteria > Actinomycetota > Actinomycetes > Mycobacteriales > Mycobacteriaceae > Mycobacterium. The sequence continues at coordinate 676,806 of CAWBFI010000003.1, forward strand.
GCGGACTGTCGGCCGCCTATCACCTGGCCCGGCTTGGCCATCGCGTGGAGGTCCGCGACGCCGGCGCGGAGCCGGGCGGGATGATGCGCTACGGCATCCCGAAATACCGCCTTCCCCGCGATGTGCTTGACGCTGAGGTCGAACGGATCGCCGGGCTCGGCGTTCAGTTGATTTGTGGGCATCGGGTCGACGACCTCGCAACTGAACGTGACGCCGGCAAGTTCGACGCCGTGTTCGTGGCCGTGGGCGCCCACCTTGCCAAACGGGTCGACATCCCCGCTGCCGACGCCGGGTCGCTGCTGGACGCCGTGTCGTTCCTGCGCGGCGTAGCGTCCGGCGAACGACCCGACCTCGGCCGCCGCGTCGCCGTCTACGGTGGCGGCGACACCGCGGTGGACGCCGCCCGTGTCGCTCGCCGCCTGGGTGCCGAGGACACCGTCATCATCTACCGCCGCACGGCGGCCCAAATGCCCGCCCACCAGAACGAGGTCGACGAGGCCGAGCGCGAGGGCGTCCGGATCAACTGGTTGCGCACGATTACCGCCTTCGACGGGCCCGAGCTGCAGGTGGAGCTGATGCGTCTCGACGAAGCCGGACGCCCGTTGCCGACCGGACAATTCGAGACGCTCGCGGCCGACACCGTGATCATGGCGCTGGGACAGGAGACGGAGTCGGCATTCATGCGGAGCCTGCCCGGAGTGGAGTTCGACGACGACGGTTCCGTGCGGGTCTCGTCGTCGCTGATGACCGGCTGTCCCGGTGTGTTCGCCGGCGGTGACATGGTGCCCTGCGAACGCACCGTCACGGTCGGCGTCGGACACGGCAAGAAGGCGGCCCAGCACATCGACGCGTGGCTGCGCGGTGGCTCCTGGGAACGCCCGCCGAGGCACCCGGTCGCGGAATTCGAACAACTGCACCTGTGGTACTTCGGTGATGCGCACCAGCGGACACAGCCCGAACTTGCTCCCGCACAACGGGTCACGGGATTCGACGAGGTCGTAGGCGGCCTGTCGGCCGAGGCCGCGACGTTCGAGGCCGGCCGGTGCCTGTCGTGCGGCAACTGCTTCGAGTGCGACGGCTGTCTGGGCGCCTGCCCGGAGGACGCGGTGATCAAGCTCGGACCCGGTAACCGCTACCGCTTCGACTACGACCGGTGCACCGGTTGTGCCACCTGCTACGAGCAGTGTCCGGTGCACGCCATCGAGATGATGCCGGAGCCGCGATGACTCGCACCACGGTGGACGGCAACGAGGCGACGGCGTCGGTGGCTTACCGACTTAACGAAGTGTGCTGCATATACCCCATCACGCCGTCCTCGCCCATGGCCGAGCTGGCTGATGACTGGTCCAGCCGGCATCGGCCCAACATGTGGGGCACGGTACCGACGGTGGTAGAGATGCAAAGCGAGGGCGGGGCGGCGGGCGCGCTGCACGGCGCCTTGCAGGGCGGAGCGTTGGCTACCACGTTCACCTCGTCGCAGGGCCTGCTGCTGATGATCCCAAACATGTACAAGATCGCCGGTGAGTTGACCGCGGCGGTGATCCATGTCGCAGCGAGGTCCATTGCTGCACAGGGTCTTTCGATATTCGGTGACCACCAGGATGTAATGGCGGTGCGCCAGACCGGCTTTGCGCTGCTTTCATCGGCCTCGGTGCAGGAGGCCCAGGACTTGGCCCTGGTCGCCCAAGCGGCCACGCTACGCACCCGGGTGCCGTTTGTGCATTTCTTCGACGGCTTTCGCACCTCTCACGAGCTCAACACCATCGAGTCGCTCAGCGACGACGACCTGCGAGCCCTGGTCCCCGAGCCATTGATCCTGGCTCACCGCGACCGTGCGCTGTCCCCGGACCGGCCGTTCATCCGCGGCACCGCGCAGAATCCCGACACCTACTTTCAGGCCCGCGAGACCGTCAACCCGTTCTATGCCCGGGTGCCCGAAGTGGTCGAGGAATTGATGAACGAGCTTGGCCGGCGCACCGGGCGGCCGATGCACATCGTCGACTACACGGGACATCCCCAGGCCGACCGGGTCTTGGTGCTGATGGGATCCGGCGGAGAGACCGCGGCCCAAACCGTGGCGGCCCTCAACGCGCGCGACGAGCGGGTCGGGGTGGTGCAGTTGCGGCTGTATCGGCCTTTTCCCGCCAAGGCGCTGCTGAGGGCACTGCCATCGACCGTCCGCGTCGTCGGGGTGCTGGACCGCACCAAGGAACCCGGTTCACTTGGCGAGCCGCTGTATCTGGATGTCGTCGCCGCACTTGCCGAGTCGTTCAGCAGCGGCGACCGGTCGACGCTGCCGCTGGTGTGCGCCGGCCGCTACGGCTTGTCATCAAAGGAATTCACTCCCGCCATGGTCGCCGGTGTGTTCAGGGAGCTGGCCCGCGAGCGGCCGCGGTCTCGCTTCACCGTCGGCATCGACGACGACGTCAGCGGCACGAGCATCGACTACGACGCGGGCTTCGACATCGAGCCCGCCGACACGGTGCGCGCGGTGTTCTTCGGTATCGGCTCGGACGGCACGGTCGGCGCCAACAAGAACACCATCAAGATCCTCGGCGCCGAGCAGGACCTGTACGCGCAGGGCTACTTCGTCTATGACTCCAAAAAGTCTGGTTCGCAGACCGTTTCGCACCTGCGGTTCGGCCCTGATCGGATCCGCGCACCCTACCTGGTGCAGCGCGCCGACTTCGTCGGCTGCCACCACGAGCGGTTTCTCGGCAAGGTCGACGTGCTGGGCCGTGCCGCCCAGGGCGCCGCGCTGCTGCTCAACAGCACCCATCCACCCGACCGGGTGTGGGACCGCCTGCCGGGCACCGTGCAAAAGGAGATCATCGACAAACAGATCAGGCTGTATGTCGTCGACGCCAGCGCCATCGCGCGCGAGGTCGGGCTGGCCGGGCGGATCAACATCGTGCTGCAGACCTGTTTTTTCGCGATCTCGGGAGTGCTGCCCGCTGACGAGGCGCTCGCCCGGATCAAAGACAGCATCGCCAAGACTTATGGAGGGCAGGGCGCTGACGTGGTAGCCCGCGAGGTCGACGCAGTCGATCGCGCCCTGCAACGACTGCACCGAGTCGACGTCCCGGACCGGATCAGCTCCACCCACGAGCCCGAGTCCCTCATTCCCGCCGACGCACCGGATTTCGTGCGGACCGTGACCGCGGAGATGATCGCCGGCCGCGGGGACGCGCTGCCCGTCAGCGCCCTGCCGGTGGACGGCAGCTACCCCAGCGGCACCGCGGCCTACGAGAAACGCAACATCTCCGACCTCGTCGCGGTGTGGGATCCCGACACCTGCATCCAGTGCGGCAACTGCGCATTTGTCTGCCCGCACAGCGTCATTCGCACAACGTTCTACGACCAGGAGCAACTCCGCGACGCGCCGGCAACGTTTCCCTCGGCGCCCCTGGACGCGGTCGGCCTCCCCAACACCCGCTACACGCTGCAGGTCTATGTCGAGGATTGCACCGGATGCAATTTGTGCGTGGAGGCCTGCCCGGCCGTTGTCCCCGGCACGCCGATCACCAAGGCGATCAACCTGGCGCCGCGGGAACCGCTGGTTGCCGCGGCACGCGAGAACATCGCGTTCTTCGAAACGTTGCCGGTGGCAAACCGATCGATGGTGGACTTCGGGACCGTGCGCGGTGCGCAATTCCTGCAGCCGTTGTTCGAATTCTCCGGCGCGTGCGCGGGTTGCGGGGAGACCCCCTACCTGAAACTGCTGTCGCAGCTTTTCGGCGACCGGTTGATGATCGCCAATGCCACCGGCTGCTCGTCGATCTACGGTGGCAACCTGCCGACCACACCCTGGACGACCAACGCCGAGGGGCGCGGCCCCGCCTGGTCCAATTCGCTGTTCGAAGACAACGCGGAATTCGGCCTGGGCCTTCGGCTGGCAGCCGACGCTCATCTCCACCAAGCCCGTCAGCAGCTTACCGAACTGCATGACGTCCTGGGCGCCGATCTCGTCGACGCCATCCTGGCCGCCCCGCAGCAGCGGGAGTCGGAGCTGCACGCCCAGCGCCAGCGGGTAGCCGAACTGGCCGGCCGGCTGGACAGGCTTGCACCGGCGCTGGGCGATGAGCTGCGCAGCGTCATCGATCACCTGATACGCCGCAGCGTGTGGATCGTCGGCGGCGACGGCTGGGCCTACGACATCGGCGCCGGTGGACTCGACCACGTGCTGGCCAGCGGGCGCAACGTCAATGTGTTGGTGCTCGACACCGAGGTGTATTCCAACACCGGCGGGCAGATGTCAAAGAGCACGCCGCTGGGTGCGGTGGCCAAGTTCGCCGCCGGGGGCAAGACGGTTCCGCGAAAAGACCTTGTGCTACAGGCGATTTCGTACGGAAACGTCTACGTCGCGCGAGTCGCGATGGGCGCCGATCCGCAACAGACGCTGCTGGCCTTCCGCGAGGCCGAGGCCTACGACGGGCCGTCGATCGTGATCGCCTACAGCCATTGCATCGCCCACGGCTTCGAGATGCGTTATGGCCTCGACCACCAATACCGCGCGGTGGCCAGCGGACACTGGCCGTTGATCCGATACGACCCGGTGCTGCGCGCCACCGGCGCATCGCCATTCCTGCTGGATTCCCACCGCCCCCGCCTTCCGCTTGCCGACTACCGCTACCGGGAGCTGCGCTACCGGAGCCTGACCAACTCCGATCCGGACGAGGCCGAACGGCTTCTGGCGCTGGCGCAGGAGTCGATCGACCAGCGGTGGAACACCTACGAAGACATGGCTTCTCGTGCTCCGCACCACTTTCCGTCCGACGCACGGAGGCAGCGCTGATGGACCTGTCCACCCGCTACCTGGGACTGAGCCTGCGCAACCCGCTGCTGGCGTCGGCGTCCCCGCTCAGCCGAACGGTGGATGGCGTGCGTCGGCTCGCCGACGCCGGGGTGGGCGCCGTGGTCATCCACTCGATGTTCGAGGAACAACTGCGCCGCGAAGCCGAGTACGACGAGCGGATGGCCGCCCAGGGCAACGAAAGCTACGCCGAGTCACTCACCTACTTCCCCGCCAACGTCGACGACGGTCAGGGCCCGCAACGGTATCTTCGCCTTGTCGAACGCGCTTCGGCGGCAGTCGATATCCCCGTCATCGGCAGCCTCAACGCGTCCACCCCCGGCAGCTGGGCGCGGTACGCCCGCTCCATCCAGGACGCCGGCGCGGCGGCGATCGAGGTGAACATCTACTACCTTCCGGGCGACGCCGGCGACACCGCCGTTCAGGGCGCGGCGGTGGAGCAACGCCACCTCGACGTGCTGGCCGCCGTCAAAAGCGCGGCAACGGTTCCGGTGGCGGTCAAGCTCAGCCCGTATTTCAGCGCGACCGCCGACATGGCGCACCGACTCGACGCCGCGGGTGCGGACGGGCTGGTGCTGTTCAACCGGTTCCTGCAGCCCGACATCGACCCCGAAACCCTCACCACGGTGCCCACCGTCACGCTGTCGACGTCGGCGGAGACCCGACTGCCGCTGACCTGGATCGCCTTGCTGCGCGGGCGGGTGCGCGCCTCGCTGGCCGCGAGCACCGGCGTCGAGCAAGCCGCCGACGTGGCCAAGTATCTGCTCGCGGGGGCAGACGTGGTGCAGTCCGCGTCGGCCCTGCTGCGCCACGGTCCCGAGTATGCGGGTGCCCTGCTGCAGGGGTTGTGTAACTGGATGACCCGCAAGGGATTTCGGACCCTTGGCGAGGTGCGCGGGCTGCTGGCGGCACCCGACGCCGAGGGCTGGGCGGCTCGAGAGCGGGCGGATTACGTCTCGGCAGTGCGTGACGCCGATAGCGGCGCCTACGGCGCCTACTAGCGAAGCAAGTACAAGGAGGATCAGGTCATGGGCAAGTTCAATTACATTCGCTTCTTCGAAGAGATCGGCATCGAAGACGTGCCGATCGTCGGCGGCAAGAACGCCTCGCTCGGCGAGATGTTCCAGAAGCTGTCCGGGCAGGGCGTCCGCGTCCCGCACGGATTCGCTACCACGGCGGAGGCGTACCGACATATGTTGGAAAGGGCCGGTGCCTGGGACGCGCTGCACGCCGAGCTCGACGATATCGACCCGGACGACGTCACCGCGTTGGCTCGCAAAGGCAAACGGGCCCGTGAGATCGTCTACGGCGCAGGGCTTCCCGACGATCTGGCCGCCGAGATCTCGGATGCCTACCGCATGCTCCAGGAGGAATATGGCGAGGAGGTCAGCCTCGCGGTGCGCAGCTCGGCGACCGCCGAGGACCTGCCGACGGCGAGCTTCGCCGGCCAGCAGGAGACCTATCTCAACATCAAGGGTCGCGAGAGCCTGCTCGACGCGTGCCGCCGTTGTTTCGCCAGCCTGTTCACCGACCGGGCCATCCACTACCGAATCGACCAGGGCTTCGACCATTTCAAGGTTTCGCTGTCGATCGGCGTGATGAAGATGGTGCGCTCCGACCTTGCCTCGTCGGGCGTGATGTTCTCCATCGACACCGAGTCGGGCTTCAGCGACGTCGTGTTCGTGACGGGCGCCTACGGCCTTGGCGAGAACGTGGTGCAGGGCGCCGTCGACCCCGACGAATTCTATGTTCACAAGCCGACTTACCAGGCCGGCCACCGCGCCGTGCTGCGCCGCCTGCTCGGCGACAAGGCGGTGAAGATGGTGTTCGTCGAGGGCGAGACCAAGTACACGGTACGCAACATCCCCACACCGAAGGCCGACCGCGCCCGCTTCTGCCTCACCGATGAGGACGTAGTCGAGCTGGCGGGCTACGCGTGCACCATCGAGCGGCACTACGGGCGGCCGATGGACATGGAGTGGGCCAAGGACGGCCTCGACGGGAAGCTCTACATCGTCCAGGCCCGCCCCGAAACGGTGGCCTCCCAGCGCAACCCGAGCATCGTCGAGACCTACGTGCTCGAGGGCAAAGGCGAGGTACTCGCCGAGGGCCGGTCGGTCGGCGAGAAGGTAGCCCCGGGCGTGGCGAAGCGAATCGACAACCCCGAGCACCTCTCGGACTTCCGGGCCGGCGACGTGCTGGTCGCCGACACCACCACGCCGGACTGGGAGCCGATCATGAAGATGGCCGCCGCGATCGTCACCAACCGCGGCGGACGCACCTGCCACGCGTCGATCATCGCGCGCGAACTCGGCATCCCCGCCGTCGTCGGCGCCGGCGATGCGACCACGCGCGTGCCCAATGGTGCGGTCGTCACGGTGTCCTGCGTCGAGGGTGACGCGGGGCGTGTGTACGCGGGCGAAGTCGCCTTCCACGTGGATCGCACGGAGGTGGCCGGCCTGGCGAGGCCGCGCACCCAGATCATGGTCAACCTCGGCAACCCCGATCTGGCCTTCAAGACATCGTTCTTGCCGAATGACGGCGTGGGACTGGCCCGGATGGAATTCATCGTCAGCGAATACATCAGGGTTCACCCGCTGGCCCTGCTGCACCCCGAAAAGGTCGACGACCCCGAGGCTCGCCGCACGATCAATCAGCTCACCGCCGGCTACCCCGACGGCGGTGCCTTCTTCGTGGAGCGCCTCTCCGAGGGAATCGGCACGATCGCGGCCGCCTTCTGGCCGAAGCCCGTGGTGGTCCGGATGTCAGACTTCAAGACGAACGAATACGCCAGCCTGGTCGGCGGACGCGGCTTCGAGCCATCCGAGAGCAACCCGATGATCGGCTTCCGCGGTGCTTCGCGCTATGCGCACCCGGCTTATGCCGAGGGCTTCGCGCTGGAGTGCCGCGCGATGAAACGCGTACGCGAGGAGATGGGCCTGACGAACGTCATCATCATGCTCCCGTTCGTGCGCCGAATCGCCGAGGCGGACCTGGTGCTGAAGACGATGGCCGAACTCGGTTTGCAGCGCGGCCAAAACGGCCTTGAGGTTTACGCGATGTGCGAGATCCCGAACAACGTGATCCTCCTCGATCAGTTCGCCAAACGCTTCGACGGCTTCTCCATCGGCTCCAACGACCTGACTCAGCTCACCCTCGGCGTCGACCGCGACAGCGAGATCGTGGCCTTCGACTACGACGAACGCGACGAGGGTGTCAAGGAGATGATTCGCCTGGCCGTGGAAGGCTGCCGCCGCAACGGGATCCACTCGGGGCTGTGCGGACAAGCGCCGTCGGATTACCCCGACATGGCCGAGTTTCTGGTCCGCATCGGTATCGACTCGATAAGCCTGAACCCCGATGTGGTGGTGAAGACCACCCGCCAGATCCTCGAGCTGGAGCAGCAGGCGGTGCCGCAGAGATGAACGCGACCGGATTTCAACTCGGATGTCGCCATTCGCCGATACGTCGCGGTCATCGTCCGATCGTGGTGTGGATCGGCATTTCGTCGCCGAAGCTGATGCCCATATCGCGGGCAGTCAGCATGGAGTCGCAGTCGAGCGGAACCCTTTTCTGCCGGCGGGTGGCCTCGGCGAGCGGTACATAGCCCACCGTCGGTGGGTTGAGCGCCACCATCACACCGTTCTGTCCTTCGTCGAGGGCACGCACGGCGGCTGCGCCGAACCGCACGCCGAGCACCCGGTCGAACGAGGTAGGCGAACCACCCCGCAGTAGGTGGCCAAGCACGACAGTGCGTGCCTCCCGTCCGGTCATTCGTTCGAGCTCGGCGGCCACCTTGGCGCCGATGCCGCCGAGGCGTTCGGCCTGTCCCGGTGACTTCCCCACGATCGACAACTCTCCGCCCACCGGCCGGGCGCCCTCGGCGACGCAGACGATCGAGAACTTCGCGCCGTGCCGCTCACGGTGGCTGATGACGGCGGCCACCGGCTTGAGACTGAACGGGATCTCGGGGATGAGGATCGCGTGCACATCCGACGCCATGCCGGCGTTCAGGGCGATCCATCCGGCGTATCGGCCCATCACCTCCACCACGATGATTCGCCCGTGCGACGTGGCGGTGGTGAACAACCGGTCGATGCACTGAGAGGCAAAGCCGACAGCGGTGTCGAAGCCGAACGTCGACGTGGTCTTGTCCAGGTCGTTATCGATCGTCTTGGGTACCCCGACCAGACGCAGCCCAGCCTTGTGCAGGTGGCTGCCTATCGACATCGTTCCGTCGCCGCCGACCAGAATCAACGCATCGATCCCGTGCTCCGCGAAGCAGCCGAGCAACTCCTCGGTACGGTCCACCTCGATCCAGCTGCCATCACGCTGGTGCACCGGATAGGCGGTCGGGTTGCCACGATTGGAGGTACCGATAATGGTCCCACCCTGGTGGATGATGCCGCGGACCCTGTCACGGGTCAGCTCGATCAGCCCGCCATCGGGATAGTCGTCCGGGGACAGCAACCCGTTGAAGCCGTCGCGGATCCCCACGACCTCCCAGCCGCGGTTTCGCGCGGCCAGGGTGGCCGCATGGATGACCGCGTTGAGTCCCGGCGCGTCACCGCCACCGGTGCTGAGAGCGACCCGTTTGATGGGGGATTTCACGAGGCGAACCATACGCCAGCGAAATCGCTCACGCCTGAGTTCGGTTCACACACCAACGATCCCACGTTCACTTCCCAACAACATGCCGCGGTCTGTTAGCGGTGGCCAGGTTCGTTTCCGATCCGTGGCGGCTGGCGATACAGTGCGGCACCGGCGGTGACCCCCGCGCCGGCGGCGACGACGATGACGCGCGCACCCGCTGGGAGCCTTTTGACCTCCGGTTCGAGCGCGGCCGCCAGCGCGGCCGTGTGCATTCGGTGATCGTCTGCGACGCAGATCTTTTCGACCGGCACCTCGAGTAAGTTGCTCAGCGCGGCGCGATACCCGGGCCGGGCTGGAGCGGCGACGATCAGGTCGATGTCTTCCAGCCGCGTCGATTGCGCATCCAGGCAAGCCCGCACCGCCTCCGCTGCTGCCGCGGCGAATTGCTCATCCATCGCGGCTGACTGATTGAATCGCAACACATTGCGCGCATCGGCGAATCCCACCGTGGCGGAGAAGGCTTCGGCATCCTCGGTCCCACCGTTGGCGTTCACCCACCACACGCGGCTCAGGCCGTAGTCGTCATCGGTCCATCGACACAGCAACGCCGCCCCGGCGGCCGAAAACGGAAAGTGCTCGCTCATGCCATGACCCGGATCGGCATCACTGGCCACCACAAGTGCGCGGTGGATGCTGTGTGTCCGCAAGAACCCGTCGACGATCTGCAGTGCGGTCAACACTCCGCAGGCGCCGTTGGCGATGTCGAACGAGAACGTCCCGTGTGCATCGGCGTGGGGGTCCTCGGGGTTGGCCCCGATGTCGTCCTGGATAAGCGCCGCCAGCGCCGGCTCCCCCAGGTTGCGGTCGCGGTATATCCCCGCATTGATCACCAGATCCAGCTCGTCTGGACCACATCCCGCCCCCTGCAGACAGTCCTTGGCAGCGCTGACGGCAAGGTGCAGCGCGCTGTGTCGATCACGCCACCGCGAGTGCGCGAGGTCGACTCGATCAATGACTGTGCCCATAGCGGCTCACCAACTCCTCGTCCAGGGTCAGCAAGACCACGCCGATCTCCAATCCCGAGGCCAGCGCGAGCAGCGCGACCCTTTCTCCGGGCTCGATGTGTCCGGCCTCGAGTTCCTCGACGAGAGCCACCGTGTGGGTCGTCGACGCCGTGTTGCCATACCGGTCGACGGTGATCACGGCGTCATGCCGGGGGCTGTCTCCGAACGACTCCGACATCCGGGCCATTCCTTTGCGGATGGCACGTGCCGAAGTCTGGTGGGTGATCACGTGGTCGATGTCGTGGATCGAAATGCCGACGGCGTCAAGCACTTCGTTTAACAGCAGCGGGGTATTGGCGATTGCGGCCTTCTGGATGGCACGCGAGTTGGTGAACATCCGCGCGCCCGGATCGTGGCCCTGTGGGTAGGCCAGGCAAAGCCGGCTGTAGTCGGCGACCGTGGTGAACCCGGCAAGGACGATCCCCGCCGAGCCCGCGGGAGCGCGCTCGAGCAGGAGTGCCGCGCCGGCGTCACCGAGGGTCAGGCAGGCGAGCTCTTTGCTCATGATGTTGCGGATATGGCGCGCCGCGTTGTGGCTCAGCTGCGAGATGTATTCACCGCTGACGACCAGCCCGCGCTCGACGACGCCCTGCCGGATCCAGTTGTTCAAAATGGTTACCCCGGTGAGCATTCCGGCGCATGCGTTGGAGACGTCGAAGGTCATCGCCTGCGGCGCCCCGACCGCGCGGGCCACGGCGCTGCTCATTGTCGGCTCGAGCCATTGGGTGAGGCCGCCGCGGAATTTCGTGATGCTGCAGCTGATTACCACGTCGAGCGCCGCCGGGTCCTGTTGCGCCTTGGCGAGACAATTCAGCGCCGCCGACGTGGCAAGGCTGTACGAATCCTCGTCGCCCACCGAGACCCGGCGCTCGCGGATCCCGGTCAGCCGCTCGAGGTCGATGTGGGTGCGGTGGCGCGTGGTCGCCATCAATTCGTCCGTGGTGAGGTGAGTCTCGGGCAAATGCCGGCCTGCGCCAGCCAACCGGGTCATGTACGGTGCCCGGGCCCCTTCGCCGTCGGTCTCCATGACCAGCCAGTGCCGAGTCATCGGCGCTACCTCCTTTCGGCGGTCTTCTTCGGGCGGGAACGTTGTCAATCGCGAAACGTGAGGACTTCGGTCACCACCCGGCGAGCTGTGGGTTCGACGTGCTGGTTGTTCAACGAGGATTTCCCGACCCGGACCAGAACTTGCGGCTGGGCAGCCGTTCCGATGATCTGCGCGATAATCTTGCGGCTCATGGCCATTTCGGTCATGTGGGTCAACGTGCAGGTGGCCAGGCCAGCCACGGTGCAGTCGAGCAACACCGCCGACAGCGCCTCGCCGCAGCGCAGCACGTCCAGCCGATCGTCGCCATGGGGGGTGGATAGCACCAGGATCTTGGACCGGTCGCGCTCGATGGCCGCCCGGCGCTGACCCCCACCCGCCGGCGGGAAGGAGCGGGCGACATCGACGCGGACGGCTTCCGAGCTAGACGGCAGCGCGCTTGCCGGCACGTGGGTCGCGTCCGACTCGAATGGCGAGGTCCACCAGCGCAATTCGGACAAGTACGAAGTGTCGTAACGGCGCAGCGACTCGGTGAGTTGTGACGCCTCCGCCAAGTTCGGCCGCGCGTCGTCTGCCACCACGTCCAGCATCACCTCGTACGGGAGGACCGTGCGGCGCAGCGCCGACTCCAAGGCCGGCCATGCGGCTGGGGCGGCGAACGGCAACCGGTCGGTGCGACGGCGAAGAATCGCCTCGGCGCGCCGCTGCTGCGCCTCCGTCACGGCATCCGACGGCCGAAACCGGACCGTGGCCAGATGATCCGGCTCGAACGGATCAGGGAGGCGCTCGATTGCACTGTCCCATCCGGCGGCGGCCATGGCGACCCTCAGATGATCGAGGACCGCGCCGCAACTGATCGTCAGTTCCCGGCCGGTTCGATCCGTAGCGGGCATCGTCCGGCACCGATCCGCCCACAGCTGCAGCCGCGCGTCCTCGACGACCCACCGCCAAGGCTGGCTGTTGTGCAGCGAGGGCGCCCGGCTCGCCAACATCACCGCGTCCCGGATGACTTCCGGTTCCGGCCCGTTCGCTGGCATGCCAACCACCCCAATCACTATCTGACCTCGACAGTAGGGATTTCTCGTCGGGGGCTGACAGAGCCGTTGGTCCTCAGGCGACGGGGGCATCGGGCCCTAGATCGCTCGACGCCAGACGTCGTGCGCGTCTCGCGCGAGGCTTTCGAGAGAGTGCGCGGTGTCGATTTGGTGGGCGGTGTCCCAGCCGGCATCCTGGGCGGCCATAGCCGCTGCGATCTCCACGGTGACCTCCGAGTTGCCGGTCCGCCTGGTCTCGATTCGGCCGGCCGCCGTGTCGCCGGCGGCGACGCACCTGAGTTCCACCATCGCCGAGTGTGTTTCGGAAGCCAGGCCGTGGGCGCGAGCGCGCATTTGCGGGTCCCGCCAGGTGCCGTCGAGGATCACCGATTGCCCAGCGCCCAGCAGCGGACCTGCCCGGCGCAGGGCGACCTCGTACACCGTCGCTACGTTTTCCCGGCTGTACAGCCCCTGATCCAGGACTCCGAAATCGCCTTCGATGACGCCCGAATCCCGTAGTTCCCGGCGTACGTCGTCGGTCGAGATAACTCGCGCCCCAGTCGCTTCAGCGAGCGCGCGCGCAATCGTGGACTTGCCGGTGCCTGGATTTCCGCCGACGAGCGCCAGCCGAACCCTACCTTCTTGGAGGCGCTGGACCGCGATGGCGAGATGCCGGGCGGCGTCTAAGGCGGCTTCCGACTTGCCTTGCGACGCTCGCACGCAGTCCACTTTCGCCCTTACCACGGCGCGATAGGCAACGTAGAAGTCTTGGAGCGCCGGGGGCGCCCAGTCGGCCGCGTGCACCGCGTAGCGCTGGAGAAAGTGGGCCGCAAGGTCCTTGCGGCCCAGGAACTCCAGATCCATCGCGAGGAAGGCGGCGTCATCGACGCAGTCGACGTAGCGCAGTTCGTCGTCGAACTCGAGGCAGTCGAGCAGCGCCGGTTCGCCCTGCACGCAGAAAATGTCGTCGGCGAGCAGATCGCCGTGGCCGTCGACGATGAGGCCCTCTTCGATGCGGCGAGCAAACAGGGGCCCGCGGCCCGAAATGAACTCGGCCGCAAGGCGCCGGATCCGCGAGACAGTCTCGGCCGAGACGCTCGATATCGAGGTCTCCGCATAATGATCGAGTTCCGACAAGTTCTCCCGCCAGCGTCGGTCGATCGCGTCGGGCTCACCCTGGGCGTTGATCACCGGGCCCCGCTCGGCCCGCCGGTGAAAGCGGGCCAGCACAACCGCGATGGTGTCCAGCAGGCCTCGAACGGATTCGGCGGACCCGTCGCCGTCGCGAGTCACTATGGCCGCCAGCCGGTCGTCGTCGCGGTAGCGCCGCATGACGACGATCGGTTCGGCCGGACCTCCATTGGGGTCGGTGAGGTGCGCGACCCCGACGTAACTGTCGGGCGACAGCCGGCGGTTCAACTCGACCTCCCGGCGGCACGCGCGCTCCCGCCGTTCCGGAGTGCGGAAGTCGAGAAAGTCCGTCAATAACGGCTTCTTTGCCTTGAACGCACGGTTGCCGGCCAGCACGACCACACCCGTGTGCGTTTCGTGCATAGCAACATAGGGGACAAAGGGGCTAGAGGGGCTAGAGGGGCGAGAGGGCACTGCAGCCATCGTCATAGCCCCAGTGTCCTTGGCTGCGGACGTTGGGCGTCTAGGACGGCCGCGCCACGATCACGGGCATCCGGACCGAGTGAACGACGGCGTTGCTGACCGAACCCAAGAGCATGCCGCTCAAGCCGCCCCGGCCATGGCTGCCCACGACCACCAGTTGGGCGGATTCCGACTTTTCGACCAGCTGGCGCGCCGGGCGGTCGCAAACGACCAGCCGGTGCACCGTGACGTCGGGGTAGCGCTCCTGCCAGCCCGCCAGCTGCTCGGCCAGGCTCCGCTCCGCTTCCGACTTCACCTCCGACCAATCCAGGCCGGGCAGCTCGATGACCTCGACGTCACTCCACGCCTGTAACGCCATCAGCTCGACACCACGCCGCGAGGCCTCGTCGAACGCAATGGCGGTGGCAAGCTCCGACGCGGGCGAGCCGTCGATGCCCACCAGTACGGGAGCCTGCAGTGGGTGAGGCATCAGCAGGTCTTCGTCGCGGAGAACCGCGACCGGACAGTGTGCGCTGCGCACCACGCTCGAGCTGACCGAGCCCAGCAAGAGCCTCGCCACCGCTCCGCGCCCGTTGCTGCCCACGACGAGCATCTCCGCTTCTTTGGACATGTTCACCAGCGTCGGCACGGGGGGGAACACCTCAGCTCGCTCTTGATCTCGATCCCGCGCTCCCCCTTCACGGCATCCTCGGCGACCTTGACCGCCCGTTCGAGGATCTGCCGGCCTTCGTCTTCCTGCCACACCGCGACCCCGGTCGACACCGGCAGCTGCGGCACCGTCGGCACCATCGGGCTCACCATATGGGCCACGGTCAGCGGTACATGTCGCATCGCCGCATCGCGCGCCGCCCAACAAACGGCGGCGTTGGATGCGGCCGATCCGTCGACGCCCACGACGATGCCATGGCGGTTCATGGGTGTGGACATTTCGTTCTCCCTCCGTCCTTCGAAAACGCTATTGCCCGAACGGTCGTCGAGCATGAGGCTTTAGTCCCCAACCGCATGGACATCAGGCCTCACTGCGCCGCGCGGGGTTATGCCGGGGGCTCGCGAGGTGGCATCGTCACAGAAGTGACCGAATGGCCCGCCACCATCGACAGGCGATACCACGATGCGGTGATCCTGGGGCTCGACAGCGTGGTGACCGAGGCGGCGCCGGGCGTCGTCGAGGCGCGCGATTCGACCGTTCCGTTGCTGCGGCTGCTCCGGGATGCCGGTGTCGCAACGGCCATCTACTCGTCGACGCGCGACTGCCCGGGGGTGGCGCGCGCCGCAGGAATCGACGACCTCGTCGGCGTCATCGTCGACGAGGCCGCAACCGCTGGAAAGAGTGACGCGGCAATCCTGAACTCAACGGCGGCCCGCCTGTGCGTCAGGCCCATTCGTTGCGTGGTCGTCGACTGCGAACCGGCCGGTGTAACCGCCGGCAGGGACGGCGGCTTCCGCCTTGTCATCGGCCTTGAACGCGACGGAGGCGGCGATGAACTGCTGTCGAACGGGGCCGACACCATCGTCGCCGACCTCGCCGAGATCTCGGTGCGGCGTGGTGGCAGCCCAAAGTCGGCGATCGCGGATGCCTTGCAGGTGTACAGCCAAATCCAGGAATTGGCGATCACGCGGCGCCCAGCGGTATTCCTCGATTTCGACGGAACGCTGTCCGACATCGTCGCGCGCCCGGAGGCGGCGACGCTGGTCGACGGTGCGGCCGAAGCGCTCGAGGCGCTGGCCGAGCAGTGCCCCGTCGCGGTGATCAGCGGCCGCGACCTCGGCGACGTCCGCGACCGGGTGAAGGTCGACGGTCTCTGGTATGCGGGAAGCCACGGCTTCGAACTGGTCGCACCGGACGGCACGCATCACGAAAACGCCGCCGCTGCCGACGTCATCGGTAATCTCCAGCGTGCCGCCGGCCGATTAACGGAGACGCTGCGTGACCTCTCGGGAATAATGGTGGAGCACAAGCGCTTCGCGGTCGCTGTCCACTACCGCAATGCCCATCCCGAAGTCGTGGACCGCGTGGTCACGGAGGTCCGCCGGGTGGCGCGCTCCGAAGGGCTCCGGGTCACCACCGGTCGAAAGGTCGTGGAACTTCGCCCGAACATCGATTGGGACAAGGGATCGACGCTCAACTGGCTCCTCGAACACATCGAGCGAAGCGGTAGCACGCCCGGCTCCGGCGCGCTGTTGCCGATCTATATCGGCGACGACATCACCGACGAAGATGCCTTCGATGCCGTGCACTTCGACGGCGTCGGGATCGTGGTGCGTAACGATGAGGATGACGGTGATCGCCCGTGTGCCGCGGTGGTCAGTCTTGAAAACCCCTCCGCGGTGGCAGAGTTCATCGGTCGGTTGGCCAGGGATCTGGGAGACGAGGCAGCCAGGTCGAGTGACGTCTGGGAACTCGTTTACGAAGGCTACGACCCCAAGCAGGAGCGGCTGCGGGAGGCGCTGTGCACCGTGGGCAACGGCTACGTCGCCACCCGCGGTTGCGCGCCGGAGGCCCTTTCTTCCGACGCATCCGAGTCGCACTACCCGGGCACCTATGCCGCCGGCGTCTACAACGAGCTGGCCGATCGAATCGCGGGCCGAACCATTCAGAATGAGAGCCTTGTCAACCTGCCCAACTGGCTGTCGATGACGTTTCGGATCGACGGCGGGGCGTGGTTTCACGTGGACGACGCGGAATTGTTGTTCTATCGGCAGACATTCGACCTGCGGCACGCGACATTGACGCGGAGGGTTCGCTTCCGAGACGGTGCGGATCGGGTAACGACGTTGGTTCAGCAACGGTTCGCCTCCATGCATGAGCCGCACGTCCTCGCCATGCTGACCACGATCACCGCCGAGAATTGGTCGGGCGCAGTGGAGTTCAGATCGCTGCTGGACGGAGCCGTGCAGAACACCATGGTGGAGCGCTACCGCTCCTTGTCGAGCACTCATCTCACCGAATCGGTGATAGACCAAATTGCGCCCGACTCCGTGATCTTGCGGACTCAAACGTCGCAGTCACGCATCGCGATCGCGGTGGCCGCGCGCAGCACCGTGTGGCAGGACGATGTCCCGGCGGATGCGGAGTTCGCCCCCGTGCGGGAGACCAACCGCGGCGGTCACGACATCCGGGTCGCACTGTGCGCGGGACAGTCGGTCACGTGCGAAAAGATCGCGACCATCTTCACCGGTCGCGATCCCGCCATATCGGAACCGGCGAGCGCCGCACAGCAATACCTGGCCGCGGCCGGTCGATATGCCGATCTGCATCAGGAGCACGCCCGGGCGTGGGCCCGGCTGTGGGAGCAATGCAACATCGGCTTGGCGGACAGCGAAGACGCATTGCGCGCATTGCACGTTTTGCGGTTGCATTTCGTTCACCTGCTGCAAACCATTTCGCCACACACCGCCGAAATCGACGCCGGAGTCCCCGCGCGCGGGCTGCACGGTGAGGCCTACCGGGGACACGTCTTCTGGGACTCGCTGTTCGTGTCCCCGGTGCTGAACTTCCGCATGCCGAACGTCTCGCGATCGCTGCTGCTGTACCGGTATCGACGGCTCCCCGAGGCGCGCCGCGCCGCGCGCAGGGCGGGCTATCTCGGCGCGATGTATCCGTGGCAATCGGGCAGCGACGGGCGCGAGGTGAGCCAACAACTCCACCTGAATCCTGCTTCCGGCCGATGGAACCCGGATGCCAGCGCGCGCGCACACCACGTCGGTCTAGCCATCGCGTACAACGCCTGGCAGCACTATCAGGTGACCGGGGACCGTCAGTACCTCATCGACTACGGAGCCGAGATGCTGGTCGAGATCGCGCGGTTCTGGGTGGGCCTGGCCACCTTCGACGAAAGCCGCGGCCGCTACACGATCCGGGGAATCATCGGCCCCGACGAATTCCATTCGGGCTATCCGGGCAAGGAATACGACGGGATAGACAACAACGCGTACACCAACCTCATGGCAGTGTGGGCGATCTTGCGGGCGATGGATGCCCTGGACCTGCTGCCGCTGCGGGACCGGCTCGACCTGGTCGCCAAAGTCGACCTGAGCGCCGACGAGCTCGATCGGTGGGATCACGTGACGCGGCGCATGTTCGTGCCCTTCCACGACGACGTGATCAGTCAGTTCGAAGGTTATTCCGAACTGGCCGAACTGGATTGGGAGCATTACCGACAACGGTACGGAAACATCCAGCGACTCGATCGCATCCTGGAAGCCGAAAACGACAGCGTGAACAACTACAAGGCGTCCAAGCAGGCCGATGTGCTGATGCTGTTCTACCTGCTCTCATCGGAAGAGTTGCTGGGGCTGTTCGGCCGGCTCGGTTATCGCTTCGCCGGCGAGCAAATCCCGAAAACCATCGATTACTACCTGGCGCGCACCTCGGACGGGTCGACGCTCAGCATGGTCGTCCATTCGTGGGTGATTGCCCGCGCCAATCGGCGCCACGCCATGCGGTACTTCGTGCAGGTACTGGGTTCCGACGTCGCCGACATCCAGGGCGGCACCACTTCGGAGGGGATACACCTGGCCGCGATGGCCGGCAGCATCGATTTGGTGCAAAGGTGTTACACCGGGCTGGAAGCTCGTAACGACCGCCTGATCCTCGGCCCGCACTGGCCGAGAGCGCTGGGTTCCATCGAGTTCCCATTCGTATACCGCGGCCAACGTCTTCACCTTCGGATCACCGGACGAACGGGCACACTGACCTCTGAGGCCCGCAACACCGGACCCATCCTCGTCGAGTGCCGCGGCCGCATCCAGCAGCTGCCGCCCGGGCACACTATCGAGGTCGCGTGAAGCCGTCAGCAGGTGACCCATTGCCCGGAAACGGGGGTCGAACGGCCCTGCTGGAAGTTGGCGTCAACCAATAACGTCGGAATTTGTCGGCTCCCGGGGCTGTCCCGGCGGCGATGAGATTGGGGAGAACGCGATGAGCCATCCGCAGTCACCGGCGCGGATCGTGGTAGGCATCGACGGCTCGGACGCAGCGATCAACGCGGCCAAGTGGGCTGTTGCCGAGGCCGTCAGCCGCAACGTGCCGCTGCGCCTCGTCTACGCCATCCCCGAATGGCATGGGGATGCCGGCGCGGGTGACGAAGGCGACGAAGGCTTGGACGTCGAATACGGTCAAACGTCGCTGCGCGCCGCCGATGCGGCGCTTCAGGCCATGGGCGAGCCGGTCAAAGTCGAATGCGACACCGCGCCCGGATCGCCGGAGAGCTCTTTGATCGACGAATCGCGACATGCGGCGATGATTTGTGTGGGTTCCGTGGGGATCGGGCGTATCGCCAGCAAGGTCCTCGGCTCGACCGCCGACGCGCTGGCCCGCAAGGCACACTGCCCGGTGGCGATCATTCGTTGCAACGGTGAAGCCGCCGAGCCGGATTCCGGATACATCGCGGTCGTCGTCGACGAATCACCCGGCAACGACGCGGTACTCGAACACGGCTTCCGGGAGGCGCGACTGCGTCAGGCACCGATCTTGGCGATGGGGGTGTGGCGATGGGGGGTGGGCGAGATTCCCTATCAGCAGCTCGACCATCGACTGGGCCCCTGGGTGTCTCAGTATCCCGAGGTGCACGTCCTCCCCGCGGCCGCGAGGCGCGGAGCAGCCGAATTCCTCACCCACACCCAGGAACCCGTTCAACTGGCGGTGGTGGGCAGCGACGACGCCGACAAGGTGGCTCGGATGGTCGGTCCGGTCACTCAACACTTGCCCGGCCACGCCGTGTGTTCGGTGCTCGTGGTGCGCAACTGACGGTCAGAGCATCAGCAGCGTCCCGAACGGCGGCAGTCACATCTGCCCCATCAACCGCTGGCCGAGCCGATACAAAGTCGGTCCGCCTCGCAGCGACAAGCTAAGGTGCGCAAGGATTTTGTCGCTCGGAGGCGGACGCAGCCGACACCCAAACCTGCGGAGTCTAGTGTGACTAATGCGACGGCGGTGGTTACCCGCCGGCGGCCCATTCCTTGGCGCGCTCCAACTCATCGAGCCCGAACACGGCGAGATCGCCGGGGATCATCCACGCCAACGCGTGCAGCACATGGCCGACCCACTCCTTGTCGGACACGACGGCGATTCGCTTGAACGCCGAATGATGCGGCAGGACTGTGCCGAAGCCCAGCTTTAGGTCCTCGACGAATCCGCCGGGACCGAAACCCTCGTAATCGGGCGCGATGACCTCCACGATCCTGATCTCGCCGGTTTTCAGCAACTCGTCCAGTGTGGGCTTCACGTCGCGCAGCTCGTCACCGCGTAGCCGGCCCGACACGCGGATGCCGGTCACTCCGTGCGGCATGTCGGGCAGTAGTTCGATCATCGAATTCTTCTTTCTATTTGCGAACGACAACCACCGGAACTCGCGCGGCTTGGGCCACGGCGGAGCTGACCGAACCCAGTAACATCCCGGGAAAGCCGCCGCGACCATGGCTTCCCACCACCACCAGCTGAGCGTGTTCGGACTCCTTGAGCAGCCAGTGAGATGGCTTGTCGCAGAAGAGCAGTCGCTCGACCCGTACATCCGGATACTGTTCCTGCCAGCCGGCCAGGCGTTCGGCGAGGATCTCCTGTCCTTCGCGCTCGCGATCGCGCCAGTCCATTCCGAGAACCGGAAATACCCCGACGTCGCTCCACACGTGTAGGGCGCGCAGCGCGACTCCACGGCGCGAGGCTTCATCGAAGGCCAGGGCGGTCGCCGCCTCCGACGCGGGCGAACCGTCAATGCCCACCAGTACGGGCGCGTGGAGATCAGGAGCCCCGCCCGCGTTGGAATGGATGACCGCAACCGGACAGTGGGCGTGGTGAACCAGAGCCGTCGTGACCGAGCCCAACAGCAGGCGGCCCAACGCACCCAGCCCCTCGCTTCCGGCGACGACCATCCACGCATCCTTGGACGCATCGATGAGCGCCGGCACAACGGTGGAATAGACCATCTCGGTGCGTATTTCAGGCACCTCGGCCTCGCCCAGGCACGCGCGCAGCGTTTTGCCGGCTTGATTGATGAAGTGATGTCCGCTTTCCTTCTGCCATTCGGGCATGTCGGCATACAGTTGCCCCACCGGCCACCCGACAACCACCGGTGGGACAACGTGCATCAGCGTGATGGGCAGCCTGCGCATGACGGCCTCACGGGCCCCCCAGGCCACGGCGGCGTCGGACGCCGCCGACCCATCGACGCTAACCAGTACTCCGAATTTACCTGTCGTTTCCGGCATTTCGCCTCCCTCGCTATGAAAACCCGGCCGCGGACGATGGTGCCTCGTCAACGAAGTCGGGTAGCTCGATCTCCAGATGACGAACCGATCCGTAATCGGCTGGCTCGCAACGCCAGCCGAGGTCGAACACGACCATGAGCATGAGATGGTTCTCGCCCAGAACGTCCGCGACGAACCGCCCGATCCCGTGCGCTCGCGCCATCCGCGCGAGCTGCTTGAGCAACGCCGTCCCGACTCCAAGTGAATGATCCTCGTGCGCGACCACTATCGCGAACTCGGCGGCTTTGGGATCCTCGCAGACCACGGTGTAGTTCGCCACACCGATCAGCCGCCCGGCGTCGAACGCGCCGAGCGCGTATCGCCCGTGCGCGGGCACAATCAGCTCTTCGACGACCTCGTCGAGCTGGACCGGCTGCAGCGTAAAGAACCGGTAATAGCGGTCGTGATCGGTCAGGTGTTGGTGGAGCGCCATGACCGCCTCGGCGTCGTCGGGACCGAGACCACGCAACGACACGACCCGGCCGTCGAGCAGCCGAGCCGTGCCCGCGGATTCCACCGCTGGATCGCTCATGACCCACGACGTTATCCCGGGGCTGCACGGTCCGGCAGGGGCCGTTAGACCCCACGCACCGGCCATTGGTCCCCGCCAGCGGGGGCCGCGGTTGCGCCGTCAGTAATCCCCGATCGGGGCGACCCAGTGCACCCGCGTGCCGCCCTCCGGCGGATTGGTGATCTCGCAGGCGCCGCCGAGCTGTTGGGCGCGGTACTTCATATTGGCCAAGCCGCTGTGTCGGAGATTGTCGGCGGGTATGCCGCAGCCATTGTCGACGATGTCGAGGAGGAACATGTCGCCCACGCTGACCTCCACGGTCAGCCGCGAGGCACCGGAGTGGCGCAGAGCGTTGCTGACGGCTTCCGCGGCGACCGCTTCGGCATGCTCGGCCAGTTCACCGCCGACGGCGGTCATCGGTCCGTGCATGCGCGTGGTGGTCACGATGTCGCGATTTTCGGTCAGGTCGGCGACCACTTTCTGGATCCTCTGCCGGAAGTCGGCACCTTTACCCAACGGGGACTTGAGCTGGAAGATGGTCGTGCGGATCTCTTCGATGATGGTTTGGAGGTCGTCGAGCGTGCGGTTGAGCCGGTCGGCCACCTCCGGCGAACGCGCCCTGGCCAGCGTGCCCTGCAGGTCCATGCCGGCGGCGAAAAGGCGCTGGATGACGTGGTCGTGCAGATCATGCGCGATGCGCTCCCGTTCGGCGAGGATGGTCAACCGGCGCGCGTCCTCGCGGGCCGATGCCAGCACCAGCGCTATCGCGGCGTGAGTGGCGAAATCGCTCACCAGCTCCAAATAACTTTCGTCGAACGGTGTCTGGTCGGAACCGCGGGCGATCGCGATAACCCCCGCAATGTGACCGTCCGCGCATAGCGGCATCACGATCGCCGAGCGCTGGCCAACGTCGGTGAACGCCTCGATCGGGTACCTGAACGCCTCGGTGATCAGCGGTTCACCGGAACGGAAGACATCGCCGCTCGTGGAACCGTCCACCGGGACTCTCTGGCCCATCACCTCGGCGGCATGAACGCCTACCGCGGCGGAGACCACCAGCGTGTCGGTCTCGTCGTCGGGCAGGTCCGGGTCGGCCGCAAGGAGCACAATCGCCTGTTCGGCGTCGGTCAGGACGCGTGTGCGCTCGGCGATCAGCTGCAGCGGGCGTTCGTGCGGCTCGGCGCTGGACAGCAGGGCGGTCGTGATCTCGCGGCTGGCCTCCTTCCACTTCGCCGACAAGCGCTCGCGTTCGAAGAGCTGCGCATTATCGATGGCGACCGCGGCCGCGAGCGCCAGTGCGCGAGCCGCAACCTCGTCGGGTTCGGAGAACACCCGTCCCGGATCGATGTGGGTCAGATAGAGGTTGCCGAAGACGGTCCCGCGGATGGTGATGGGCACCGCAAGAAAACCCCGCATGGGCGGGTGGTGCTCGGGAAACCCGACGGCAGCCGGATGCGCTGTGAGGTCATCCAGACGCAGGGCCGGCGCGTCCAGGAGCGACAGGCTCAGCAGCCCTTTCCCGACCGGGAGATGTCCAATGTGCCGAACCGTGGCCGCGTCCATTCCCTCGTGGACGAACGAGAGCAGGTTGCCGTCGGGGTCACGCACGGCCAGGGCCCCATACGGAGCGGACGTCAGCTTCCTGGCCGCGACGATGATCCGGTGCAGCGTTGCGTCGAGGTCGAGGCCTGTACCGATCTCGACGAAGACGTGCAGCAACTTCTCCATTTGGTCCCGCGCGGCCAGCAACTCGTCGAGCTGTTCGTGCATCCTACTAACGAGCCCACGCTGGCCCAGTCCAGCAAAAGCAGAACTGCGTTCGTCGCCGACCACCGGACCCGAATCCTCCAGGACGCCTCTAGCCATCAGGGTGACAACCGCTACGCGAAAAGCCAATTGCACGGCGCCAAGATTGCCGCTATCAGCTTAGCGCCGACGGTTCGGGCACCCAATACAGATCGCCGGGCGCTAATCGCTCCCGGCCGTGTGGCCGGTCAATCCGGCTGCCTTTCCGACTGCTCACCCGGCTGGCCGGGCCGTTGATCCAGCTTGGAGGCGAACACCGCCGCCTGGGTCCGCCGCTCCATGCCGAGTTTGGCCAGCAACCGCGACACATAGTTCTTCACGGTTTTCTCGGCGAGAAACATCCGGGCGGCGATCTGCCTGTTGGTCAAACCTTCACTGAGCAGTTGGAGTAGCTTCCGCTCTTGTTCGGTCAGTCCGGACAGCGGGTCTTCCCGTTCCGCCGCGCCGCGCAGCTTTGCCATCAGCGCCGCAGCCGCCCGATTGTCCAGCAGGGATTTACCGGCGCCGACGTCTTTGATCGCGCGGGCCAATTCCATGCCCTTGATGTCCTTGACCACATAGCCGCTGGCACCGGCCAAAATCGCCTCGAGCATCGCTTCGTCGGAGGTGAATGACGTCAACATCAGGCACCGGAGGTCCGGGTGATCGGACACCAGGTCGCGGCACAATTCGATTCCGTTCCCGTCGGGAAGGCGCACGTCTAGCACGGCGACGTCGGGCTTCAGGGCCGGTATCCGCGCCTTGGCCTCGGATACCGAACCTGCTTCGCCGACGATTTCGAGTTCGGGATCCGCTGCGAGCAGATCGGCAAGACCGCGTCGAACGACCTCATGGTCGTCGACGAGGAATACCTTGACCATTGCGAGCCCCTCCCGCTCGGCCTGCGACGTAAACGTCATGGAACGACCGCCTCAATATCCCACAATTTTCACAATCACCGAACTCATAGATGTTGTTGATTGACGATCAACAGCGAACAGTCGGCGTCCCGCAATATCGCGCTGCCGGCCGGTCCGACGAGTTCGCTCAAGTGCGTGCGGTTGTGGGCGCCGACAATCACCAACCCCACCGACCGGCGGTTGTAGGCCAGGTACTCCAGCAGGCTGCCCTGCACCGCCACCGACTCCACCCGCAGTTCGGGATGGGGTCGCTTCCAGCGGGCCAGCCGGCGATCCAGGTCGGCGAGTACCCGCCGAGTGTCTTCGGCATCCGCCGTCCCGCCATCTGTCGCGGTTCGCCGGCAGATGATCGCCCGAAGGGCGCCGTTGCGCAGCCTGGCCTCCTCGATGGCGGCGCCGAGCAATACACCGTTGTCGGGAAACCCGTCTAGCTCGACGACGATCGCCTCCGCGGGCCGGTGGACGTGGTCGTCGCGGCCTCGAACGATCGCCACCGGGCACCGCGCCGACACGGCCAGCGCCGCCGCGGTGGAACCCACGCGGCCCGGCCGAAAGTGGCGCAACCCGACCGCGCCCACGCACACCATGGCCGCTGATGCCGACGCGCGAATCAAACACCCTGTCGCGGGCCCGTGGGCGACTTCGGTCTCCATCTTCGCCGGCTTGCCCGCGGCTTCGATTGCGGCGGCCGCGTGGCAAACCGCAGTTTCCGCGCCGGCCGCGTCGTCGTCCCGCTCGATCGCGAGCAGGAGCCGTAGGGGGGCGTCGCGGCTCACCGCCTCGTCGACCGCCCAGAGGGCCGCGTGGATCGCGGCCTTGGAGCCGTCGATCCCGACGACGACCGGCTGGGGTGCGGGTAGGTCTTTCATCGGCCCTCGACTGTTAATGGCGGACCACAAGCACCGAGCAGTCCGGGTAGCCCACGATGGGATGGCAGTTCGGGGTGGCCAGCCCGGCGATCTCAGCGGCGTCCGCGCTGCCCACGACGGCCAGGTCGATGGCGGTGGTGTGCTTCTCGCCGGATTTCGCCCCGGTGCCCGCGGCAACGGTCTGGACGGGCACGTCCGGGTAACGCCGGACCCAGCTGTTGAGTCGCCGATCGATCTGGCGCACAATCGCGTGACGGCGCCGTCCTTCCTCCATGGCCTGGTGTACGACCTCGTCGTTGTCCGGGTCGTCATTGAGCACGACGGCGATCACCCCGAGCTCCGTCGGCGATCCGTCGGCACTGGTGCGGATGATCGCCACGGGACATTGCGCACGCGCCACCAGGGCGGCAGCGGTTGGGCCCAGCAACCCGTCAGACGCCCAGCCCCGCCTGGAGGTGCCCACGCAAACCATCGCCGCGTCCTGTGACGCATTGATCAGCACTTCCCCGGGATCGCCTGAGAGAACTACCGTTTCGACCTCGACCGGTTTTCCTGCGCTCTGTATGGCGCAGTGCGCCTGGGATAGCGCCATTTCGGCGCGTTCCAGCTCCCACTCGGTGGCCGGCGTTGATCCAGCTTGCGCCCCTCGGCGAGGGATCACGTAGACAAGGCGCAGCGGCATCTGCCGACTCAGCGCCTCGTCGACCGCCCACTTGGCGGCGTTAGCCGCGGCTTGCGAGCCGTTGATGCCCACGACCACCGACTTCGCGTCCAGCTGACTCATGTATCGGCTCCTGACTAGTGCGATTCGCTCAAATGTCAGGCTATTGCGGCTTCGTTCGTCACGGAGGGGTCGTTAGGCCTTATCTGGGAAGCCGTTCGTCCCCAACGTCACGGGGCTCCGCGGATTGCTCGAACAGCTTCTCCACATCGGCCCGATCGCAGGCGGCCGTTCCGGGGGTCATCAGCATCGCCGCGCCGGCCGCTATGCCCAACCGAACGGACTTGACGAGCGGCCACCCTCGGCAGAGTCCGACCGTGATTGCGGCGACCATCGCGTCGCCCGCCCCCACGCCGCTTCCGCCCGGCATCGCAATCGCCGAAAAGCGCTGGCTTCCATGCCGTGTCACAAGCAGCGCGCCGTGCGACCCCAAGGACACCAACACCACTTCCGCGCGACCGCTGTCGACGAGTTCGCGTGCGGCGGCGAGTTGTTCGGCCTCGGTGGCCAGGGGTCGCCCGACGCATTCCCGCAGTTCTCGCACACTCGCTTTGAGGAGAAACACGCCCGACGAGATGTGCTGCAAGCCGCCGCCGGAGGTGTCCACGACGAGCCGGGTGCCCAGATGCCGACAGATCTCCGCAACCCGCTGGTAGAAGTCTGTTTGTACGCCCGGCGGCAGGCTGCCGCTGGCCACCACGAATTCCGCCGACCTTGCCGCGATCCGCAGGTGCTCCAGGCAGCGGGCCTGTTCGCGCAACGTCAGCTGCGGCCCCGGGAGGACGAACCGGTACTGCTCGCCGCTGCTGTCCTCGTTGACGGTGAAGCTCTCTCGCGTCGACGCGGCTATCGGCACCTGCCAAAACGGGATGCCCTCATCGCCGAGCAGCTTCGCGAGCAGACCACCGGTCGCCCCGCCCGCGGGGAAAATCGCCAACACCGACCCGCCGAGCGTATGCACGATGTGGGCGACATTGATGCCGCCGCCGCCCGGGTCGTACCGCGTGGCCGCGCAGCGCAACTTTTCGGTCGGCCGCACGACGTCGACGCTCGTCGTGATGTCGAGCGCCGGATTCATCGTCAACGTGACGATTTGCGGTCGGCGCGCAGGCGGCGGCGCTGGCGTCTGCATGTTAAAGGCCGGAGGGGTACGTCTCCGGCGTTTCGCCGGCGATCCACAGACTCGTCACCTCGAGGGGTTCCAGCGCGCGGGTCTTGTCGATGTGAATCATGGCGTCGAATTGGTCGGCCGGCCGCACATGGAAGTAGTGGCTCTGGCGTTCCGTTTCGGGCCGGTAGATCACGCCGATCGCGCGTCCCAACCGAACGGCGCTGAGCGGGTCCGCCGCCCCCGGATCAATCCGGGCCGACACCAGGAAGGCACTTTCGCCGGTCTCGTGCAGCAGTTCTTCGATGCTCCCGTTGAGCGCCGGGCGCACGGCCTTTCGTTCGGCAACGCCGCCCCACTCGCTGGCTGCGGTCACCGTGCCCGCGTAGGTGCTAAACCCGATGAGCCGTGACTGGGCGCCGTACCGCTGCCGGGCAAGTTGACCGAGCGTGAGCTGGCCGTCGGCCCACACCTCGGTCGCCCGCGCGTCCCCGACGTGAGAATTGTGAGCCCACACGACAATTCGGGCGGGCGGCACATCGTGGTGGCAGTCCAGATGTTTGAGCAGCGCCTCGAGGGTCTGCGCCATGTGCTTGTCGCGGAGGTTCCACGAGGTGACGCGCCCGCTGAACATGGCGCGGTAGTACACCTCTGCGTTGCGCACGGTTTGTGCGTTCTGCTGCGCGTAGAACAGTTCGTCCTCGGCGAGCAGCCCATCCCGCAGCGCGTAGGCCAAGGCGTTGCGCTGGATTTCGACCAGCTGCTCGATTGCTTCCTTCTCACACGACGGACCGGCACCGAAGGCCGCCGAAAAGCCGTACGCCTGACCGTCGTCGACCGAAGCATGATCGAAGCACGCATAACGCTCCCCCGCGCGCGCCGCCGCCTTCGGGTCGACCTTTTCGAGGTAGGCAATCACTTCCTGCATCGATCGGTGCAGGCTGTAGAGGTCCAGGCCGTAGAAGCCCGCCTGCCGCCGACCGTTCGCCTGGTGCAGTTGGTTGCGCGTACGCAGCCAGTCGACGAAGTCACGAACGACGGTGTTGCGCCACATCCACGCCGGGAAGCGCTCGAAGCCGCTCAACGCTTCTTCGGCGCTCCGGTCCTCGCCCAGACCGCGAACGTAGCGGTTCACCCGGTATGCGTCGGGCCAGTCCGCCTCGGCGGCGACCGCGCAGAAGCCCTTTTCCTCGATCAACCATTTGGTGATGGCGGCCCGGGCCTCGTAGAACTCGTGTGTACCGTGGGAGCTCTCGCCGATGAGCACGATGCGCGCGTCGCCGATCAGCTCCTCCAACGTTTCGCGCGGCGGGACGCCACCCGGCGCGTCGATGGCCGCACTGGCGATCACCTCGGCAGGTGTCCGCGCTGGGGGTGTGGTTGTCGAGGCGTCGGTTGTCGGGGTGGCGAGCAGCCGACCAACCTCCTCGTCGGTGACCTGGCGGAAATCCCAGAACGACTCCCCGACGGCGAAAAACGGCGTCGGCATCGACGCGCACACGACGTCGTCGACAAGCGCGGCGAATTCCCGGCAGGTGGATTCCGGTGCGGCCGGCACGGCAATGACGATGTGTGCGGGGTCCGCTTCGCGCAGCGCCTGTACGGCCGCGAACATGCTTGCGCCGGTGGCCAATCCGTCGTCCACAAGAATGACCGTCTTGCCGGTCACGTCAACGGGTGGACGTCCGTCGCGATAGAGGGTCTCGCGCCGGACCAGCTCCCGGCCTTCGCGCTCGGCGATCGCGCGCAGCTCCTGCGGCGTGATCCGCAAGCCCCGCACCACATCGTCGTTGACCACGACGCGGCCCCCGCTCGCCAGCGCTCCCACCGCAAACTCTTCGTGGCCGGGGGCGCCGAGTTTGCGCACGATGAACGCATCCAGCGGGGCGTGCAGGGCGGCCGCCACCTCGAATGCAACGGGAACCCCACCCCTCGCCAGGCCCAGGACGATCACATCCCCCCGGTCGCGATAGGCGCTAAGAAGATTTGCCAGCAACCGGCCGGCCTCGCGGCGGTCGCGGAACACGCGCCGTGGGGCGTGCCGGGTGGGATCAGCCGCTCTTGTCATTGCGCACCAACGTCACTGGCCGTTGGCGGACCGCACCTGAACGCGCCGCTCGGCCGGCTTCGGCTCCGAGACCGCTACGGAGACGGTGAGGATGCCTTTGTCGTAGGTGGCCTCGATCTTGTCTTCGTCGGCGCCCGCCGGCAGCGACACGGTGCGGGCGAACGAGCCGTAGGAGAATTCCGATCGTCCGTCGAAGTCTTTTTTCTCGCTGCGCTCGGCCTTGATCGTCAGTTGCCCGTCGCGCACCGTGATCTCCACGTCTTTTTCGGGATCGACACCCGGCATTTCCGCGCGCACTACGTAGCGGCCGTCCTTCATCTCGTCCTCGAGCCGCATCACACGGGTGTCGAGAAGGGGACGGACTCCGGCCAGGGAAGGAAAGCCGGCGAACAGCTCCGAGAGCTCGGGGAAGAGCGACCTCGGGTGACGCCGAACGGAAAGGGTGCTCATGGGTCTCTCCTAGATCTCAGGATTTTGTGTGTGACGATGTCCATCCGACCAGTCGGCCGTGATCGGCGATAGGGACCGAAGTCCCGCGCTTGCGGGCCGTTCGTCGGCTCGCGAGACCGCGCTCAAGCTCGCGCACGCGCGGCGATGAACGCCATGACCCGGTCGAGGATGAGTTCGTACGCGTCGCCGTCTTCCGCCAACCGGACCAGTCCCCGGTGCAGGAGGAAGCCATCGAGGCGTCGATCCAGCGGCCAGTCGGCATAGGCGTCGTTGGCATAGGCCGAATTCATAAATTGCCACGCGAGCGCATCGACGTCGGAATCGGTCACTAACGGCGGACCGCTTGGCGTTGAGGGCATTTCACTTCCTTTGCGCGCGGGCGTGGCTCGTTATGGCGGCTTGCATCGCGGCAAACCGTGACCGTGCTCGCTCGTCGGCGGCTGTCTGCTCGGCGGCCGTGACGACGATCGCGTCCGGGCCTGGGAATACGGTCGCCTCTTCGTCCGTGTCGAGCCATCGAACCCGGTACGGCGGCTCGCCATCCGGCGACCCCACCTCGGTGATCAATCCGCGCAGATCCCGACGGCCGATCGTGCCGCTCTTGATCACCAGCCAGTCCCCGACGTTGGCCTTCATCGCAGACTCACTCCTTCCATCCGCCGCACGGCGTCA
Source organism: uncultured Actinomycetota bacterium (assembly GCA_963788075.1). Lineage (GTDB taxonomy): Bacteria > Actinomycetota > Actinomycetes > Mycobacteriales > Mycobacteriaceae > Mycobacterium. The sequence goes on from CAWBFI010000003.1 coordinate 707,318, forward strand.
GTGGCGAATCTCCAACACCTCCCGCAGGGGGCGCCGCGGGGTCGGCTTGGGAACCAACTCGCCCTCGGGTTCGATGCCGACCCGGATCAGAACTTGAGGTTCCGCTGCGGGACTCGCTGTGAGCTCCCGAATGACTTCCCGACTGGATTCCAGCTCCGTGAGGTGCGTTACGGGGCAAGTGGCCAGCCCGGCCATCGTGCACTCCAGCAGGATCGCCGACAGCGCCTCGCCGCAATTAAGGGCGTCGACGCGCGTGTCCTGGGGCGTGGACAGCACGAGAATCTTCGCCTGGTCGTAGGTACCGGCGGAGCTCCGCTCGTCCAAGGGGTCCACGGGAAAGTGACGGTTGAGGTCGACCCGGCGGGCGTCCGCCTCCGAGACCAGTGCGCTCTCGGGTATCCCTTCCGCCTCCCGCGAAGGCGAGGTCCACCAGAGCAATTCGTGCTGGTACGAATCGTCGTAGCGGCGCAACGAATCGGTGAGTCGGGACGCCTCGGCCAACCGTGGTCGCGCATCGTCGGACAGCACGTCCAGGGCAACCAAATCGTTGTCGAATGAGCTTCGTACCAGGGGTTCGATCGATTCCCAGTGCTTCGGGGCGCGGAACGGCAGTCGGTTGGTCCGGCGCTGCAGTATCGCGTTCGCGCGATCCCGTCTTGCCTGCGTCACGTCGTCGACCGGGGCGAAATCGGCCGAGGCCAGGTGGTCGAGATTGTTCGGGTTGGGAAACTGGTCGACGTGGGTTTCCCAGCCGGCCGCGGCCATCGCGACCCGAAAGTGATCGAGCGCGGCGCCGCAGCTGATGATCGCTTCGCGACCCGACCTGTCGGTCGATGTGACCGTTCGGTGCGGATCGACGAAAAGATCGACGCTCGTGCTGCCCGCAATCCAGCGCCACGGCTGCATGTTGTGCAGGGAGGGAGCGCGGCATGCCAGCTCGATCGCAGTACTGATCACGCCGGTGTCAACCATCGTTTGGGTCATTGCGCTCACCCGCCTTTCTCCACTTAGACCCTCGGGCATCCGCACGTTGCGTACCAGAGTCCTTGGTCCCGAGCGTCAGGTCATTGGACCCGCGGCATTCTCGTGACGACTGGCCGGTGCCATTGATGACTTTCTTCTCTATTGCGCCGTGGATTGCGGGCAAACGATGAAGACGCCCAAGAGACGCCCAAGAGACTCCCAAGAGACCCCCAAGAGACCCAAGTGACCAAGGTGACCACACCTCCAGGAACCCGCATGGATGTCATCCGCAAAACCCCCGGCGATTACCGCGTCGTTCCCAACCTCACGGACTACGAGCGGGCGCGTGCGCAATTCCGCTGGTCCGATGTGCCGGCGCTGTGCGAAGGAATGGGGCCCGGCAAGTGCAACATCGCCTACGCCGCGCTAGACCGGCACGCGGTCGGCCCGACCGCGACCCGTACGGCACTGCGGTTCGTCACCGATGACGTCTGGGACGGCGCGATCACCACCCGAGACCTCAGCTACGCCGAGCTCGCGCGGCATGCCAAGCGATTCTCCGGCGCGCTGCGCTCGCTCGGTATCAACCGAGGCGATCGCGTGTTCACGGTCATGGGCCGCTCCCCCGAGCTCTACATCGCGATGCTGGGCGCGCTTCGTAACGGCAGCGTCGTCTCCCCCTTGTTTTCGGCCTTCGGCCCGGAGCCGATCGCCACCAGAGTGAACATCGGCCAAGCCGACGTTCTGGTGACCACCAGGGCGCTTTATCAGCGCAAGATCGCCAAGATCCGCGATCGACTGGCGTCGGTGCGGCACGTCTTCGTGGTCGACGACGACCGGGACGACCACGGGGCCGGCGACCCACCACCCGGGACGCTCAGCTTCTGGCGCTGGCTGGATGCGGCCGACGAGGACGCGCCGATCGAGCCCACGACGGCCGAAGACCCGGCGTTGCTGCACTTCACCAGCGGCACCACCGGCACGCCCAAAGGCGCCATCCACGTACACGGCGCCGTCGCGATGCATTATGTCACCGGGCTGTACGCGCTGGACCTGCATCCCGACGACACCTATTGGTGCACAGCCGATCCCGGCTGGGTGACCGGCACGTCCTACGGCATCATCAGCCCGCTGCTGCACGGCGTCACCTCGATTGTCGACCAGGCGGAGTTCGATGCCGAGCGGTGGTATCGGATCCTGCAGGACCAGGGTGTGTCCGTGTGGTACACGGCGCCCACCGCAATAAGGATGCTGATCAAAGCGGGTCCCGAGCTGCCGGCGCACTATAAGTTTCCCCGGCTTCGTTTCATCGCCAGTGTCGGGGAGCCGCTGAACCCCGAAGCGGTCTGGTGGGGAAAGCGCGTGCTGGGCTTGCCGATTCACGATAATTGGTGGCAGACCGAGACCGGCGGGATCATGATCGCCAATACCCCCGCGTTCGACATCAAGCCCGGATCGATGGGCCGGCCGCTGCCCGGCGTGGACGCATTCATAGTGCGCCACACTGACGACGGCACCACCGAGGTCATCGAAGAACCCGGCGTCGAGGGCGAGCTGGCGCTCAAGCCGGGCTGGCCGTCGATGTTCCGCGGCTACCTCAACGCCGCGGAGCGGTACCGAAAGTGCTTCGCGGACGGGCTCTACCTGACTGGAGACCTCGCCAAGAAGGATGCCGACGGATACTTCTGGTTCGTCGGGCGCAAGGACGACGTGATCAAGTCCGCGGGGCACTTGATCGGCCCGTTCGAGGTGGAAAGCGCGCTGACCGATCATCCGGCGGTGGCCGAAGCCGCGGTCATCGGCATACCCGACCCGACCGTCGGCGAGATGGTCAAAGCCTTTGTAACGCTTAAGAATGGCGTGGTTGGCGATGAAGACCTGCGCCTGGAATTGATAGGTCACGCGCGCAAGCGGCTCGGGGCCGCCGTGGCACCCAAGGAACTCGAGTTCGTCGACGCGCTGCCACACACGAGCAGCGGCAAGATCATGCGGCGGCTGCTGAAGGCCCGCGAGCTCGGGCTGCCCGAAGGTGACACCTCCACGATCGAAAAACATCCCGACCACCACGCCGAGGGAGTGCCGTCATGACCGACACGAAGCTGGCCCATGAACTGTTGTCGGACATGGTCCGCGTGCGCCGCATGGAGGAGAAATGCGCGGAACTCTACAGCGCGGCCAAGATTCGCGGATTCCTGCATCTCTACGTCGGGGAGGAGGCCGTCGCCGCCGGGTCACTGCGCGCACTGGCTGACGACGACGCGGTAGTCGCGACGTACCGCGAGCACGCGCACGCGCTGCTGCGCGGAATCCCGATGACCTCGATCATGGCCGAGATGTTCGGCAAGCAGGAGGGCTGCTCGCGTGGCCGCGGCGGATCCATGCACTTGTTCGACGCGTCCAAGCGGTTCTACGGCGGTAACGCGATTGTCGCCGGTGGCCTGCCACTCGCGGTGGGCATCGCGCTCGCGGACGCCATGCTGCAGCAGAAGCGGGTGACGGCCTGCTACTTCGGCGACGGCGCGGTGGCCGAGGGCGCGTTTCACGAGTCCTTGAACATGGCCGCGCTGTGGAACCTGCCGGTGCTGTTCTGTTGCGAGAACAACCTTTACGCGATGGGCACCGCGCTGGAGCGGGCGCAGTCGCAGACCGACCTCACCGTCAAGGCGGCGTCGTACCGCGTTCCCACGCTCGCCGTCGACGGGATGGATGTCGAGGCATGCCACCGGGCCGCACAGCAAGGTGTCGATCACGTCCGCGACACCGGCGGCCCCTTTTTCATCGAGTTCCGAACCTATAGGTTCCGGGCGCATTCGATGTTCGACCCGGAGCTGTACCGGGACAAGGCCGAGGTCGAGCAGTGGCGCGAGCGCGACCCGATCCGGTCGTTCACCGAACAGTGCCTACGCGACGGCATGCTCTCCGAGGCTGACGTTCGTGAGATCGAGGACTCCGCCGCCGCCGAGATCGAGAACGCGGTGGCCTTTGCCGAAGCGGGGACGTGGGAGGACGTAGCGGATCTCGAACGGGACGTCCTCACCCCGACACCGGAGGCGGCACGATGAAGACCACCTATCGGGCCGCCGTTCACGACGCGCTTGCCGACGCGTTCCGAGCCGACCCACGCGTCGTGCTGATGGGTGAGGACGTCGGAAGGTACGGCGGAACCTACGCGGCGTCCAAGGGTCTGCTGGCGGAATTCGGTCCCGACCGGGTGCGGGACACCCCGCTGTCGGAGCTGGGCTTCGTCGGCATCGGAATCGGGGCCGCGCTCAACGGACTACGCCCGATCGTCGAAGTCATGACGGTGAACTTCAGCCTGTTGGCGCTCGATCAGATCGTCAATACCGCTGCGGCCCTTCGCCATATGTCGGGCGGTCAATTCTCGGTCCCGCTCGTCGTGCGAATGGCCACCGGAGCCGGCCGGCAGCTTGCCGCTCAGCACTCGCACAGCCTCGAGCCCTGGTATGCGCACATCCCTGGCATCAAGGTGGTGGCCCCGGCGACCGTCGAAGACGCCTACGGCATGCTTGGCCCGGCGTTGGCGGACCCGGATCCGGTGTTGATCTTCGAGCACGTTCAGCTGTACAACACCTCAACCGACATCGAAGCTCTCGGCCCCACCGATATCTCGCGCGCTGCCGTCCGGCGCAGCGGCAACGACGTTACCCTCGTGGCATACGGTGGCTCCCTGTGGAAGGCGCTCGACGCCGCCAACGAGTTATCACTGGCCGGAATCGACTGCGAGGTAATCGATTTGCGCGTCTTGCGACCGCTGGACGACGCGACCATCCTCGAATCCGTGCGCAAGACGCATCGCCTCGTCACGATCGACGAGGCTTGGCGCAGCGGCAGCCTGGCGGCAGAGATAACGGCGCGAGTGGTGGAAAACGCTTTTTACGACCTTGACGCCCCGGTTGCCAGGGTGTGCAGCGCCGAGGTTCCGATGCCGTACGCCAAGCACCTGGAGCAGGCGGCCCTGCCCCAGGTTCCCAAGATCGTCGCCGCCGTCCAGAACCTGTTCGGCGACCGGCAATGATCGAGTTCAAAATGCCCGCTTTGGGCTCCGACATGGACGAAGGCACGCTCGACGAGTGGCTGGTCAAACCCGGTGACAAGGTGACCCGCGGCCAGGTCGTGGCGGTCGTCGAGACCACCAAGGCCGCCGTGGAGGTCGAATGCTGGCAGGAGGGCACCGTCCACGAGTTGCTCGTCCCGGTGGGCGAAACCGTCCAGGTGGGAACGGCGTTGGCGACGCTGCTGGCGCTGGGCGAGAAAGCGGAACAACGACCCCTGGCCGCCGCGACGTCGCGGCCGTCGAAGCGCGCCGCCCATGAGCCGGCGCCGGCACCGTCAAGCGCCCCGGCGGTACCGTCACGCGCCGCCACTCCGCCGCCCGCCCCGGGGCGGCGTCGCTGGGTCTCACCGGCCGCTCGCCGCCTGGCCCAAAGCCTCCACGTCGATCTCGACGCGGTGACCGGCACCGGTCCGCAGGGGGCCGTCACCATCAGCGACGTCGAGCACGCCGCCGCCACCCTCGAGCACGTCGCGGCCGCCGCCAAAGCAACCACAGAACCATCCACGAAACCGAAAACCAAGCCGACGGCGACCGACCGTGCGGCTCAAATGCGAAAGTCGATCGCGGCCGCGATGAGCCGGTCCAAGCGCGAGATTCCGCACTATTACCTTTCCGACGAAATCATTCTGGAAAAATCGCTGACCTGGCTGACGAAGCGAAATGCGCAGCGGTCCATCGACGAGCGGGCACTGCCGGCCGTCTTGCTGTTGAAGGCCGTCGGCATGGCCGCGCAGCGATTCGGCGAATTCAACGGATTCTGGCGAGACGACGGGTTCCAGCCCGCGACCGGAGTGCACGTCGGTGTCGGGATATCCCTGCGCGGCGGCGGTCTCGTCGCGCCGGCGATACATGACGTCCCGGAAAAGAAACTTGACGAATTGATGGACGATCTCACCGATCTGGTGGCACGGGCACGCTCGTTCTCGCTGCGGAGTTCCGAGATGTCGGACCCGACCATCACGGTGACCAACCTCGGCGACCAAGGCGTCGATTCGGTCTTCGGTGTCATCTACCCGCCACAGGTGGCCATCGTCGGCTTCGGCCAGCCGGCCCAGCGCGTCTGCGTCATCGACGGCGGGATCCGGGTCGTCACCACCGTGCAAGCCACGCTCGCCGCCGACCATCGCGCAAGCGACGGTCACCGGGGCGCGTTGTTCCTCAACGCAATCAACGAGCTGCTCCAGCAGCCCGACCTCCTGGAAAAGTGAGCAAAGTGATGTGCAAATGACTACGACAGACGAAGACATTCGGACCGCGGTCCTGTCCGTGCTGACAACTATTGCCCCCGAGATCGAACCGGACGACATTCGCGACGACGTCCTGCTGCGGGATCAGGTCGATCTCGATTCGATGGACTGGCTGAGCTTTCTGCGAGGCATCCACAAGCGGCTGCACGTCGACATCCCCGAAGAGGACTACGCCTCGCTCCGTACATTGGCCGATGTGGTCGGTTACGTCGAAAGGAACGCGGCCACACCGGGCGCTTAACGCCCCGAGGCCGAAGCCCAATGGCCCTGCCGAGCGGGCCAAACGACCCTGTCGACCGGATTTGGCGTCGCCTAGCGTCGACGGCAGAACAACTTGGCAAGGGATTGAGGTTCATGAACGCGCCCGTGGACATCCAGACGCTCAATGACGCGGTGGAGCTCGCCTGCCGGGCTCCGTCGGTGCACAATAGCCAGCCGTGGCGGTGGGTCGCCGAAAACGGAACCTTGCGCCTGTTCGTCGATCGCGACCGGGCGGTGCCGGAAACCGACCGGTCGGGCCGGGAGACGATCATCAGTTGCGGCGCCGCGCTCGATCACCTTCGGGTCGCCATGCTCGCCGCCGGTTGGCACTCGGAAATCGAGCGCTTCCCCAATCCCAATGACCCCGACCACCTGGCGACGATCGAATTCACTCGCGCCGAGCACGTGACCAGCGCCCAGCGTGACCGGGCCAAGGCGATTCTGCAACGCCGGACCGACCGGCTCCCGCTCGGGCAGCCCACGTACTGGGACTTCTTCGAACCCGTGCTGCGCAGCACGTTTGACCAGAGCCTCGTGAGGCTTGACGTGCTCTCCGACGATGTGCGACCGCTGCTGGTCAAGGCCTCAGAGCTCACCGAAGCCCTGCGCCGCGATGATGCGTCGTATCACGCCGAACTCGAATGGTGGACTTCGCCGTTCGCGTTGAACGAGGGCGTGCCGCCGGATGCGCTGCCGTCAGACCAAGAGCGCCGCAGGGTCGACGTTGCGCGTGAATTCCCGGCCGTTGGTCATCAGGAGCGGCGGCCCGAGGTAGCGGTGGACTGGTCGAAAATTCTGGTGTTGTCCACCCCCGACGACACCAGGGCGGATCTATTGAGGTGCGGCGAAGTGTTGTCGACCGTGCTGCTGGAGTGCACGATGGCCTTCATGGCCACCTGCACGCTGACCCACCTGATCGAACTGGACGAGAGCCGCGAAATCGTTCGCGACCTGCTCAACGACGGCGGCTATCCACAGGTGCTTATTCGCGTCGGGATAGCGCCTGCGATGGAGGCTGTCCCGCCACCGACGCCGCGGCGCCCGCCGGGTGAGGTCCTGCAGATCCGCTAGCTGTACTTGCACGAACTGGTAAGTGGTTGACCAACTTTGACCTATCAAGGAAAGGGTGGCTGATGTCAACGACCGACGGTGGGGTCACCATACTGCCGCTGCACGAATGCTGGGATCTGCTGGCCGGCGCGACGCTGGGGCGGCTGGTGACCAGCGTCGACGGCCAGCCCGAGATCTTTCCGGTCAATTACGTCGTCCAGCACCGCACCGTCCTGTTTCGTACGGCGGAGGGGACCAAGCTGGTCAGCGCCGCGATAAACAATCGCGTGCTGTTCGAGGCCGACGATCATAACGTCGCGGAAGGCTGGAGCGTGATCGTCAAGGGCAGGGCGCGCTCGCTTCGCAGCGACGAGGAGATCGAGGAAGCCGAGCATGCCCAGCTATTGCCGTGGACGGCCACGGAGAAGACGCATTATGTGCGAGTGATTCCCGAGACGGTCACCGGTCGCCTGTTCCGTTTCGGTCCGCCGGTGCTGGGGAATCGCGATCGCGCCTGAGCCGTGGGGTCACATTGCTCACATCTGCACCACGCGGGCGGGCGCCACATGAACCGCAAATCCGCTAGCACCGGTAATAGCGCTTTTCAAGGTCGACTAATGGTTCGCCCTCATCGCGCCGGCCGCGGACGGCGGGGGCGCGGGATGAACTCCAGCGACAACAACACCAACAGCGCGGCCGGGATGTGGTGAGCGCATAACACCACATAGCGCCGCTCGCTCAGCGCGTGGAACTTGCCGAGGTAACGATAAAGGGACTCGAGCCGGATGAGCGGGTCCAGCAGATGGGTCAAGCTATAGGCGACCCGCTGCAGCGCGCTCGGGTGGGTCGCATCGAAGATTTCCGGGAACGCGGCGAAAGCCAGCGAAAGGCGCAGTGCACCTTTGCTTTTCGCGTCGGCGATCATGTCGACGCTGAGCCGCTCGTCGACGCCGTTGGGGGCGTCCGGGCGACGAAACGGCACATCGAGGCTGACTTCCGATCCTTTGCCGGCGGTTGCGTATCGGTGAAACGCCACCACCCGACCGGATCGGTCGCGCGCGATGGCCAGCTTGATGCCCGGGTACCGTCCCTGCAGGGCCCCGTCCAGGTTCATGCAAAATCCGCGTTCGCTGCGCGCGGCGCGATGTGCGGCGTACAGCACCTCGGTGAGCTCGGCGGTCAGTCCGTCGTCGAGTCCCTGCTCGTCGACGATCTCGGTAGTGACGCCGCAGTTGTGGGTGCGCTGCACCGCCTGGCGCAAATTGCGGAAACGCCGGCCGGCCATCGCGAAGTGGCGGACGTCGACGACGACGTCGCGGCCGATCGGCACCGCAAGCATTGGCTGCCCGACCGTCTCGTTACGCCACAGGCCGACGTGGCGCTCCCCGCCGGCCAATACGATGATTTGCCAGCCCCGCCCGCGGCACATTCGGACGAAACCGGCGACGAGGTCTTCGAATCGGGTGGTGTCGCCGATGGGGTCGCCGCTGACGACCGCGAACCCAAGCCGCGTGCGGTACGCGATCGCCGCGGACTTTTCGGCGTTGAAGTGATAGCTCTTGCTCGAGTGCATGGCAAAGGGCGCCAACGGGTCGTGACGGGTGGCGTCGACCAGCGTCCACACTTGCGCCAGCATCTCCGGCTGCGGTCGCGCCGTCGTCGGCCACATGAGTGCGAGCCCGGCGCCGGCGATGAGGAAGTTCCCGAGCGCGCCTAATGAAAGAAAGTGTGCGGACAGCCCCGCGCCCACCGCGGCGGCGGCGATCGTCGCATGTCCGGCGGTCACCGGCCGGCCAAGAAAGATGCCGCGCGCAATGAGAGCCGCCGCGGCGAGCAGCGCCACCGACCACCCGAACCTGCCGGCGGTGACCGGATGCAAGCCCAGGTGTTCGCGCACCTCCAGTAGCGTCAACCAGCCCAGGGCGCAGAGCAGGATCACGACGCTGCCGAAGCGGGCCGCCGGGACATCGGCTCTGACCAGGATCCGTGGGCGGCCCCGGACCGTGACGGCGCCACCACTTCCCTGGTTAGTTCTCACGGCGCACCCTCTTTCTGACCAGGCAGCGCATGAATTCATCAGCGCCCCAGACGATCACGGGATACACGAGCGGCGGCGCCGTGCCCAGCAAGGTCTGAGCCGGCGGGGCATAGACGAATAGCGCGGCCAGGAGGATCTCGGCGGCGACGCCCACAGATCGCAGCGACGGCCGCCGGGTGCGCACGGCGAAGACGGTGCCGATCTGCCCGGCGATCATGCCCAGGAACGTCATGGTGGTCGCCTGCTGATGGTGCGGTGTAACAGGGCACCGGCGCCGACGGCCGCGCCCGGGTGCCATCCCGCCCGGTCGGACATACGTCAACCCCTTCCCGAAAACACTCCGGGGTGATCGCAAACGATGCTGTCGCGGCTGATCGGCGGGGCGGCGCATCGGCGAGAGCCGTTTGTGTCCGGGCTATGGCCGGCCGCCCGAAGGTCCCCAGCGATCGGCCACTCAGCGCCGGTTGAGAAACCAGACATGTCCGGACAACAGAGTCGCGAATGCGCACCAGATTGGATACAAGAGGAGAGGCGCAGCACGCTTGCCCTGAGCAGCCACCGCGCGTCTGGCCAAGTCGGCGCTGCTCCCGGCGAGGACCACCGCCGCGATGGCGGAGGTGCCCAACAGGCGCCGATCAAAGAACAACCACGACCACCCGGCATTCAACACAAGGTTCACCGCCAGAGCCGTCACGTACTCGCGGCGTTCGCGCTTCTGGCCGCGACGCTCCATCTCGTCCAGAACATTTGACGACACGATCGCGATGTCCGCGTAGAGCATCGGCCAGACAATGGGAAACGCCTGCGGCGGGGGCTGATATGGCGGCTTGCGCAACGATCGATACCACGGCGAATCGGCCGGCTAGCCAGCCCGCCGATGATGCCGGTCGCTGTCACCGCCGCGGCGGTGGGGATCAGAGTCCGTGCCCGCACATCAAACTCCCGTCCGCAGTTTCGCGGCATGAACGAGCGTGTCGTCGGGTAGTCCAATGGCTTGCTCCGTGGATCTGGAGGCGTCTGACTCACGGGTCAAGAAGGCGGTGAGTTCTCCGATCGCGGTCATCAGCGGGGCAGGGAAAACGATGGTGGTGTTCTTCTCCACCCCGAGTTCGAGTAGGGTCTGCAGGTTTCGCAGCTGCAAGGCCAGCGGGTGCCTCATCATGGTGTCCGACGCGTCGCCGAGCGCTGCGGCGGCGCGTGCTTCCCCTTCTGCGGCAATGATTTTGGCACGCTTCTCCCGCTCGGCTTCAGCCTCGCGAGCCATCGCGCGTTTCATGGTGTCGGGAAGCTGGATGTCCTTGAGCTCGACCAAGGTAACCTCCACACCCCATTCCACGGTGGTGGTGTCGAGGATCTGGCGGATGCTGCCGTTGATCTTCTCCGTCTGGGCGAGCACTTCGTCGAGGGAATGTTGCCCGACGACGTTGCGCAGGGTGGTCTGCGCGATTTGATTGATGGCGGAGTTGACGTTTTCGATGACGACGACGGCTTTGCGGGCATCGATGACACGGAAGTAAGCAACCGCGGCGATGTCGACACTCACGTTGTCGCGGGTGATGATGCCTTGCGACTGGATGGGCATGGTGACAATCCGCATCGAAACCCGCCAGAGGCGGTCGATGATCGGAATGATGAACCGCAACCCGGGTTCGCGAACCGCGATCACCCGGCCGAGCCGAAAGTGCACCCCGCGCTGATACTGCTGCACCACCCTGATTGAGGCGATCGCCAGCAGCGCCACTACGACCAACCCGGAAACCGCCGAAACTGTGGCACTCTGGCTCATGGTGGCCAACCTCTCCATATCGCCGGACAGCGCCGCAGCGGCAATGTCGGTGTCACTAACGCTAGAACCCCGGTGCACGTCAGTCAGCGGCCAAAAGTCCTCGCCCACCCGACCGAAGGGCCCTTCCTGGTCTTGCGCCGAAAAAGCGGGTCACACCTCACTGGTCGAGTCAGCTGCGATGTCCTCGCCGGCGCCCCGCCAGCGGTTGATTTCAGCCACCGCCATGCGGACCGCTTCCGGCACCGCGAGTGCGACGGCCGGGGTCAAACCAATGCCGTGACCGGTGTCGGCAACTTCGACGGCGAACAGGACAAGGTCGTCGGGGATTCGCCCAAGCACCTCGCCCAACGCGTGGGTGGACCCGATATCGATGCTGTGGCAACTCAATCCGTCCGAAGCGGTGGCCACGTCACTCAAGCCGCAGCGCCGGATGCGGCCAGGCGTTGGCGGCGTCCCCGCCGCCCCGTCGATCACCACGGCGAGCCGGGCACCCGACCACGCCTCGAGCAGGCTCATAGGCTCCACGATGTCGGTCACCACGCGAACACCGGGCAGCGCCAATCGGTTTAGTTCCGCGGCGGCGGCGACACCCACCCCGTCGTCCTTCCGATAGCTATTGCCGAGGCCGAGAACCACAATCTCTTTGGTCATCACTCGTCATTCCCGCTGCACGGTCAGCGTCAAGAAGTGCGCGGAACATGAGATGCACGGGTCGTAGCTGCGGATCAACTGCTCGCACAGCATCGTCAGCGCGGCGTCGTCCAGGGAGAGGTTACCGGAAACCAGCCGGGCCAAGTCGGCTTCGATCGCCGCCTGGTTCTGAGACGTCGGCGGGACGATCGTCGCGGCGGAAACCAGCCCGTCCTCGCCGATGCGGTAACGGTGATACAGCAGGCCGCGGGGTGCCTCGCTGACGCCGTGACCGACGCCGGCGCGGGCCGGAACGTCGACGAACGTGCGCGACGGACGCTGGTATTCGTCGATGATCCGCAGCGCCTCTTCGATCGCGTAGACCACCTCGACGGCGCGGACGATAATGCTGCGGAAGGGGTTTCGGCATTCGGCCGATAGGCCCGCCTCGGCTGCGGCCTGCGCCGCGATGGGTGACAGCGTCGACGAGTTCAGCGAGAACCGCGCGATCGGCCCGGTCAGATAGCGGCCGCCGTCGAGCGTCGCGTGCAGGGCGGTGGAATACGGCACCTGCGACTCGGCGACGTGGTCGGTGAAGTCGGCAACCGGAAATGACGGGCCGCGGCTGCGCGCGATGGCGCCGTTCTCGATCGGGTACTGGCCCGGCGCCGTGAGCGCTAGGAATTCGTGGTCGAGCTCGAGGTCCGGAAACTCAAACCCGGATACCCACTCGACGGTGGCCAGGGCGTTGTCCAGCGCGCGGCGCAACTGCTCGGCGAGCGGCTTGAATGCGGATCGTGTTGGCACGGAATAGAATCCGCCCAGGCGCACGTTGATCGGGTGTATCGCGCGCCCCCCGACGAACTCCATCAGCCGGTTGCCCGCCTTCTTCAGCGACAACCCGCGGTCGACAGCGTCCGCGTGATCGCGTGCCATGCCGATGATGTCGGAGTAACCGAGGAAATCCGGAGCGTGCAAAAGATAGACGTGCAGAACGTGACTGTGGATCCATTCGCCGCAGTACAGCAGCCGGCGCAAGGCAACGAGCTCGTCGTCCACTTGGACACCGCAGGCGTCTTCGATCGCGTTGCAGGCGCTGACCTGATAGGCGACGGGGCATATGCCACAGACGCGGGCCGTCAGGTCGGGCGGCTCGGAGTGGGCGCGTCCGCGCAGGAACGCTTCGAAAAACCGTGGCGGCTCATAGATGTTGAGCTCCACGCTTTCCAGGGCTCCGTCCCTCAGCGTGACGTGCAGCGCGCCCTCGCCCTCCACGCGCGTCAGCGTGCCCACGCTCAGCGTGCGGGTGGACGGATTCACTGCTTGCTCCGCTCGGCGGTGAAACTGGTCACATTGAACGTGGAGAACACCCGGTCGACTTCGCCGTCGGACATCCCGTCGCGGCGCAACAGCGGGATCAGCGTCGCGGTTCTCGGCGCCGCCGACGGGCCGAAACAGCCGAAGCAGCCGCGATGATGCCTCGGACAAAGCGCTCCGCAGCCCGCGTGGGTGACCGGGCCGAGGCAGGGAATTCCTTCGGCGACAACGACACACGTCACTCCGCGGAGTTTGCACTCGGTGCACACGGTCTTGGCGGGAAGCCGGGGCTTGCGCCCGATCAGCAGGGCCGCGAGGGTGTCCAGCAGCTGCCCGCGGTCGATCGGGCAGCCCTGCAGCTGGTAATCGACCTTCACGTGCGCCGACGCCGGCGTAGAGGTCGCCAGGGTGTCGATGTACTCCGGTTTGGCATAGACAACGGAAGTGAATTCGGCGATGTCGGCGAAGTTGCGCAGCGCCTGAACTCCCCCGGCCGTGGCGCACGCACCGATCGTCACCAGCAGCTTGGACTGCTCACGGATCTCGCGGATGCGTTGCTCGTCGTGGTGTGTGGTGATCGATCCTTCGACCAGCGACACGTCGTACGGGCCGCCGACCAGTGCACTGGAAGCCTCGGCAAAGGTGGCGATCTGCACCTGGTCGGCGAGCGTGAGCAGCTCGTCCTCGCAGTCCAGCAGTGTCAGCTGGCAACCGTCGCAGGAAGCAAACTTCCACACTGCCAGCGTGGTTCGGCTCATCTAAAGCTCCTTCACTCCCAGCAGCGGGCCGGCAACGTCGTAACCGACGACGGGGCCGTCGCGGCACAGCAGCAGCGGACCCAGCTGGCAATGGCCGCACCAGCCGACTCCGCATTGCATGTTGCGTTCCAGCGAGATCCGAATGTTATGGGGGGCCATGCCTTTCGCCACCAGCGCCTCGGCGCCGAAGCGCAGCATCGGCTCGGGCCCGCACAAGAACGCGGTGGTGCCGTCGGGGTCCAGCGTGAGCCGGTGGAGCGGCTCGGTGACCAAACCGACTTCGCCGCGCCAGCCTTGCACCGGCACGTCAACGGTGACGTGGAGTTCGATTTGCGGGTCTTGGGCCCACTTTTCGAGCTGCTCGGCGAACACGAAATCCGCCCGCGAGCGAGCGCCCACGATGAGCGCCACCTTGCCGTAGCAGGATCGCCCGGCCAGCGCGCCCAGCACCGCGGGGCGCAACGGGCACAAGCCCACCCCGCCGGCCACCATGACCAAGTCCCGGCCGGCGGCTTCCGCGAGCCCCCAGGTGGTGCCGAACGGGCCGCGCACCCCCACGACACTGCCCGGTTCGGCGTTGTGCAGGGCTCGGCTGACCGCCCCGACGGCTCGAATGGTGTGGGTGATCGAACCGTCCGTGACGGTGGGATCGCCGCTGATCGAGATCGCCGCCTCGCCGACACCGAAGGCGTAGAGCATCATGAATTCCCCGGGCTGGGGTGTCCGCAGCGCCTCGGCGACCGGCTCCAGGCACAACGTCGCCGAATCCGGGCTTTCCACAATGCGGTTGCGCACCCGATACGGGACCGGCGCCATCGCTGATGCCGGCGGCGCCGCGCTTGTCGCCCGGTCACTCATCGCCGGCCATCTTGTTCATCTCTGCGGTGATGTCGATCCCGGTGGGGCACCACGCGATGCATCGCCCGCAGCCGACGCAGCCCGACATGCCGAACTGGTCGTGCCACGTGCCCAGTTTGTGAGTCAGCCAGTGCCGGTAGCGCGAGGCGCCGGACTGGCGGACGCTGCCGCCGCCGTGGACGTAGGTGAAATCGAATTCGAAGCACGATGCCCAATGTCGCCAGCGCTCGGCGTGCTCGCCGGTGAGATCGCTGACGTCTTCCGTGGTGGTGCAGAAGCAAGTCGGGCACACCATCGTGCAGTTGCCGCAGGTCAGGCAGCGGCTCGCGACCTCTTCCCACTGCGGCGACTCGCGCGACCGGATCAGGAGCTCCCGCAGATCGGTGTCCGGCATCTGCCGGCCCATCTTATGGGTCGCGGCCTCGACTTCGGCTCGTGCACAATCGACTTCGTCACGGCCGGCGGCCCGGTGCGGCACCTCGGCGAGCACTTCGGCGCCTTCCTGGCTCCCGACGTCGACAAGGTAGGACGGCGCGTCACCCGCGAGACGCTCCGTCAGGGCGAGGTCGTAGCCCGGGCCCGCCGCGGGGCCGGTGCCCATCGACGCGCAAAAGCACAGCCCACCCGGTTCCGTGCAGTTGACTGCAACCACGAAAGCCTGTCGTCGTCGGCCGACGAAGGAGTTGTCCGGATACTCGGAACGGCCGAGCACCCCGTCGAGGGTCGCGATCGCGGCGAGGTCACACCCGCGCACTCCGAGGAACGCGTACCGCGGGACCGCGGCCTGGGGTCCGGGCTCGCCCGCCCCGTCGCGGGTGCCGGCCCAGAGTCGCTGTCGCGGTGGGTGAAGGAACTGTTTCCACGACTGCGGACCCGCCGAGTGCCCGAAAGCCGCGTCGTCGCCGCGGCGGCGCACCCGGTATTGTCCTGGCCCGACATCGACGCCCCAGCCGCGCGGCAAGTCGTCTGCCGACTCCAGTTCTGCCAGCACGATCGCGTTGTCCCGCAACGTCGGACCGATCACGCGATAGCCCCGCTCGGTCAGCACCTCGACAAGACGGTGCAGTGCGGCCGCGTCGAACACCGCAACGGCGGAATCTTCCCCATATCCGCTCACCGAAACATCATCTATTCGTCCGGCCGCCGTCGTCCACCAGGCACCTGATGTCACGTTCCCACTGAGCGTCGCGTGCTCGGTCAAGCCGGAAACGGACCGCGGCTAAAAGGGATGCCAACCCCACACCCACCGTCAGCGGTATCACCCCGGCCATACCAACCGCATCCCCGACGGCGTGCCAAGCCGGGGTCGGCGGAAGCGATGGCGTGCCTTCGCTGTCCACCCAAACTTCGATGCTCTCACCCGCGGTAACCGCGGTGCTGCGTTGCAGCGTGCCGGTGCGCTCGCCGGCTGGTTCCGACCACCGGGCGTGCACGACGGTCGCACCCAAATCCCCGGGTCGGGCGTCGATGACCGTTGCCACGACGAGGTGTCGGTCGTGCGCCTCTTGGGCGTACAGGCGATGTCTCGCCGTGTAAGCCAGCGCGCCCACCACGCCGGTGACGGGTATCGCGATGAGTGAGGCCACGATGACGACCAGCATAACCGCCGCATCGATGCGGTCGGCGCGCCGGAGCAAGGGGTTGCGGCCAAAGATGCGGGCGAGCCGCCAGCAGCGCGGGTCCAGCCTGAACGTCTCCATCGCAGCTTCCTTGCGCCTCAACGGTTTACTCATCAATCCACTCGACGAAATCGGAAAGTTCGCGGCGCGGTGTCGCCGGCAGCGGGTCCGCGTTGATCGGCGCCCAGCCGACCCGAAGCAGCATCTGCGGGTAGTCGCCGCCGCCGAAGATGTCGGAGCGGACTGATTCGCGTGTTGCGGCGATCTCCAGCGGTTCGGTCACCGGGCAGCTGGCCAATCCCACGGATGTCGCGGTGAGAAGGACGGCGCTGGTGGCCTCTCCGGCGCGAAGCTGCGCCAGCCGGTCGTCGGTCCGGGTTCCCAGCGCGAGCACGATGGCATTGTCGTCGGCGGGCGACGACTCCGGTGCCATGGGCAGCGCAGGGCCGGCGAAGTATCGAGCCGGTATCTTGGCGCTCGGGTCCGGTACCGGGGTGCTACGAGCCGGAACGCCGGCTACCGACGCATAGCGACCACTCCATGCCGTGAGCTCCGCGAGGTAATCGCGGTTCAAGTGATCCCACACGGATTGGGTGACAATCTGATGTAGCTTGTCAAGGTCTTCCACTTTGCACAGCGTCACGCCATTCCGGGCCGCCCGCGCGGCCATCAGCGCAATATCGCCCACCGGCACCGGCCAGGAACCGTAGTGGCGCCGATCGGTTCGGCGGCGCGGTATCGCTGCGGCAAGCGCTATGTCGACGGAGTCCGCGGGGTAGGGCGAAAGTTCGATCGCGGCAAGGTGATTCGGGTCAGCAGGATTTGGCAGCCGAGTCACTTTGGATTGCCAACCGACCGCCGCGAAAGCAACCACGCAGTGATGCAATGCCCCGCCGCAGCTCAAGATCAGGTCTCGGCCATCCGGATCGATGTTGGGAAGTTGCCGGCTTGGGTCTGCGTACAGATGCAGGCTCGCGGCGTCGACCCGCCAGCGCCACGGTTGCGTGTTGTGCACGGAAGGAGCCCGGGATGCCAAAGTCAGGACCGTCCGGACCGTGCCGGAATCCGGAAAGCGCGCGTTCATGGCTGTTGTTCCCTTCGGTAAGCGTCTCCGTGTCTACGATCGCGGAACTAGGATCGGCCGCACGAGAGCACGACGGCTCTAGGCATAGGGACTTTGTGCCAATTTCGATGTTGCCGCACACGATGAATTCGCCGCCGGCCTATGCTTCGGCCGCTACCGTCACATCGACCGATAACTGGTCGGCGACGGCATACGCTGCGGCCCAGTCGCCGACGCGGGCCGCCCGCGCCAGGTCGTCAACCAACGGGCTGTGGGCGCCCAGCTCGGCCAGCCAAGCCGACACAATGGCCGCGATCTCATGCCCGTGCACTGGACGGTGCGTCCGCCGTGCAGGCGATCGGTGACGCGGTACAAGGGCTCCCCGTGCGATTTCACTGCCCACCCCATAGCAGCCTCCTCCCTCGGCCTTACGGGTTCATCCGACCACCTCGCGCGATCCGGCCAGTAGGGCCGAACGGAACCGAATGGGAGTGCTTCGGTCGTCCTGCGTGACGGCTCGAGGTCCCGGGCTCAAGGGCCATTTGTCACATGCGAGGGGGACGCGGCAGACCGATCCGCGTTCGCGGCGGTCTGGCCGCGTGCCGCCACCGCGCCCGCGATCGACGTGCAGGCGATCGTCAGCAAGGCGCCGAACATCAACGCCGACGCTTCGCCCGTGACGAGAAGGTGTTCCTCGGTGCCGATCGTGGCCGCGGCCACCGGCACGCCGAGCTGCGCGGCCGAGAGCACCGCAAGCGTCAGCGGCTGTCCGAGCAACCTTCCGGCGCAATGCGCCAGCACGGCACCCAGTCCCAGGCCCACGCCCAGCAGGATGAGCTTCGGGTGCGAACCCAATTCGCGCACCTGCAGCGAGGCGCCCAGCCAGACGAAGAACAAGGGGCTGAAGAACCCCTCGGTGATACCGAACAGTTGGCGGGCCAGGCGGCGCGGTTCGCCGACCGAAGCGATCACCAAGCCCAACGCGAAGCCGGCCAGCATGATCGACACGTGGGTGCTGACGGCCAGCGCCGCCAGCGCAAACAGGACAAGCAGGTTGGTCCGCAACTCCAGCGCGAGCCGGTACTTCTCGGAAAAGTCGTGCATGCGCCGTCGCCAGCCCCACCGGTCGACCGCGTGCATCAGCACGAAGAAAACCACCGCGCAACCCGCGACCGCCAGCGCGCCGAGTGCCGCCGTCGGCGCCCGCCGAACGTCGATCACCAACGGCAGCAACACAATAGATGCGGCATCGGCGACAGCGATCTGCACGGTCACCGACAGCACCTGCGGTCCCTGCAACCGCAGCGAATCGATCACCGGCAATGCCAGCGCGGCTGACGACGAGGCCATCAGCACCGCGTAAAGCGCGGCATGGCCGGTGCCGAACGCCTCCTCCAGCGCGACACCGAGAGCCGCCGCGGCGGCTCCGACCAGGACCGCCCGCGCCAACGCCCGCGGTGCCGCCGAGCGCAACTCGGGGTCGCGGACGGGAACGTGGGTGCCCACGACGAACATCACCAGCGCGAAGCCGATATTTGCGAACATCTGAAAGGTTGGGTTGGCGTCATCGACGATGCCGAAACCGGTCTTACCGATGATGAGCCCCGCGCCCAGCTCCCCGATGATCACCGGTATCCGCGTGCGCGGCACCATGGCCAGCAGGGGACCGGCGAAACCCACCGCGGTCAGCAGCGCCAGGGTGTCGAAGCCAAATCCATGCACGTGAGCGCCCCTTCCTTCGCGGCCGGCACGATGTCATTTTGCAGGCTGGTTCGCTATCCGTTGGGGAACGGCACGAAAATGGCCTCGGAGAGTTCTCCGGGGGGCATTTCGGCTGGAGCCGGCTGGAGCTGGCGGCGGCACGAGTCCCGCTGTCCGGCAAGGGTTCTGGGAAACGGCGTGACGAGGACCCTGTCGCAAGCCGTCCCTGTCAACCCTGTGGATGAGAGTCATCGCATTGCGGCTACCGTGGCAACCGGCTTGATTTCACCTGCAGGCTTTGGTTAGGCGGCTTATCGCCTTTGGGAAACTTTGTTTGGCGCTTGGCAATTCGGAGAAGTTAGAGGAAGGGTTGCTACAGCGGTGCCGGTCCCACTGATTCAAGACGCTTTTGCGTACCTGCGAACTAACTCGTCCTCCCCGAACGTGCTGGTGCGCTGCTGGCCGTCTTCGTCGCGGCTGAAAAATGTCCACTTCCGTGGAGTTGTCTGCGGACCGCTGATCATCTTGACGGTGAGGCGCAATTGGGTCGGCTTAAGCGTGCCTATGATGTCGCCGACCCGGATCTCCGATGGATGGATCCGGGGTGCGTCGGACCAGTCCTGTATGGCCATGCCCCCGTCCTTGCGTTGTTGCCCTCACCCTACCCGCAATCCGCGTCCATCGCTGACGCGGTCGCCAATTACCCGGTCACGCGGCGCAGCACCAGCGTTTGTTGCGATGTTGCAACGACGCGGTCGAGACGGGCGCGCCGTCGCACGCCTTCATTCGCGACGGCTATAGCGTCGCCTCGTCACCTCATCTGTCCCGAGATGGCCAAACGGGCCGTAGACAGGCCGGACATGTAGGAGGTGACGGTGAGTCGATTCGTTGAGTCGATGCTCAGCAGTGCTAAGTCGAGTACTCGCGGCATGGTGACCGGTGACCCCGGCGCGCCCCTTCGGTCCACCTGGGGTGAGGTTCATCAGCGCGCACTCAGAGTCGCGGGTGGATTGGCCGCGCTAGGGGTCGGGCCCGGTGATCGGGTGGGTGTGCTCGCCGGCGCCCCGGTGGAGATCGCGCCCACTGCGCAGGGTGTGTGGTTGCGGGGCGCGTGCCTGACGATGTTGCACCAGCCGACACCGCGCACCGATCTGCAGGCCTGGGCGCACGACACGTTGGCTGTCATCGCCATGATCGAGGCGACGGTCGTGATCGTGTCGGATCCATTTATGGCCGCGGTGGGGGTGTTGGCCGAGCAAGGCCTCACGGTGGTGACGATCGCCGAGCTATTGACCGCGGCGCCGGTCGATGTCGTGGGCAGTGGCGAGGACGATCTGGCGCTGCTGCAGTTGACTTCGGGCTCGACGGATTGCCCCAAAGCGGTAGCGATCACGCATGCCAACGTGATGGCCAACGCCGAGGCGATGTTCGTCGGCGCCCGCTACGACCTGGATACCGATGTGATCGTGAGCTGGTTGCCGCTGTTTCACGACATGGGTATGACGGGGTTCTTGACAGTGCCGATGTTGTTTGGTGCCGAGTTGGTCAAGGTCACCCCGATGGACTTCTTGGCCGATATCTTGTTGTGGCCCAAGCTGATCGACAAGTATCGGGGCACCATGACCGCAGCGCCCAATTTTGCCTACGCGTTGCTGGCGAAGCGATTACGTCGGCATGCCAAGCCTGGCGATTTCGACTTGTCGTCGTTGCGGTGGGCATTGTCGGGTTCTGAACAGGTCGATCCGGCCGATGTGGCAGATCTTTGTGACGCCGGGGCGTCGTTCGGGCTGCGTCCCGACGCGATTCTGCCGGCCTACGGGATGGCCGAAACCACTGTGGCGGTGTCGTTTTCGGAGTGCGGCCGCGGCCTGATCGTTGACGAGGTGGACGCGGACATGCTCGCAGTGCTGCGTCGGGCAGTCCCCGCAACCATGGGCAACACCCGTCGGCTGGCCTCGTTGGGACCGCTGCTGGACGGTATCCAGTCCCGCATCGTCGACGAGGATGGCGTCGTCCAGCCGACCCGGGGCGTGGGGCTCATCGAGGTGCGGGGAGACGCGGTGACATCCGGATACGTCACGGCGGCAGGCTTTGTGGCCGCACAAGACGACCAGGGCTGGTTCAACACCGGGGATCTGGGATATCTCACCGAGCAGGGCCACGTCGTGGTCTGCGGCCGGGCCAAGGACATCATCATCATGGCCGGACGCAACATCTACCCCACCGATGTCGAGCGTGCTGCCGGCCGGGTCGTCGGCGTACGCGCGGGCTGCGTGGCCGCCGTGCGAGTCGACGCCGGACACTCGCGCGAATCGTTTGCCATTGCCGTGGAATCGAACAATGCCGACGACCCCGCGCAGGTGCGGCGCATCAAGCGCGAGGTGGCCCACGAAGTCGTCACCGAAGTCGCGGCCCGGCCACGCAACGTGGTGGTACTGGCGCCGGGTGCGATCCCCAAAACACCGTCGGGAAAGCTGCGCCGCGCTTACGCGCTGTCGCTGATCACTGACCGCCCCTGCGCCAGGTGGTAGGCGCTCACGGCACCGCGCAGGTCCGGTTGAGCGCTGACGCAAATGACGTCAGCTGCTCAGGATGCCGGTGGCCTGGAAAATTACCCGGCGGCCGATTTCCACAGCGTGGTCGGCGAACCGTTCGTAGTAGCGGCTGAGCAGTGTGACGTCGACGGCGGTTGCCACCGGATGGGACCATCGGTGATCCATGACGACGGTGAATAGGTGCCGGTGTAGTTCGTCCATGGCGTCGTCTTCGCCGGCAAGTCGGGCTGCTTTGTCGGGGTCCCCGGACAGAACAACGTCTTGGCTGTGTTGACCGATGTTGACGGCGATTCGGCCCATCTGGGCGAAGCAGTCGCTGATGTCGTCGGGAATGGCGCGCGCAGGATGTCGGCGGCGGGCGGTTTTTGCAACGTGTAGCGCCAGAGCGTGCATGCGGTCGACGTCGGCGACGTTTTGCAGGCTGGTGACGACGGCGCGCAAATCGGCCGCGACGGGGGCTTGCAGGGCGAGCAGGGTGACGGCGCTGCTTTCGGTCTGGGCCGCCTGGTTTGCGAGGCTGCGGTCGCCGATCACGGTTTCGGCCAGGGCGATGTCGCCCTCCAGTAGCGCTTGAGTGGCCTGTTGCATTGCGTTACCGGCGAGACCGCACATCTCAGCGATGCTGCGCGTCAACGCGTCAAGCTGATGGTGAAAGGCCGTCCGCATGTGGCCTAGCGGTCCGGGTCAGCAGGCCAGCCGATCGCCTGCAACCGCTTTTGCACGCGGTCAAGATCGGTCGGAGTGGGCAGCTCATCGGTGATTCGGGTGATTGCGACGCCGATATCCGCATTGTCGATGTTTATCTCGCCGCGCGACGCCAGCTGCATGGCCACCGCTGCGGCCTCATCGTCGGATAACCGGCGCCGTAGCAATGCCAGCAGCGGGACGTAATCGGTCGGCGGGACTCCGTGCGGGTAGCCGGCCCGAACGACGGCGACCACCCTGGCCACCAAATCGCCCAGCCTCACTTTGACAGTCATAACATCGCGGATGCCACGTATCAGCCAGCTCAAACAGGACAATCGGCGGTCCGCGATCAGGAACCCTGCTGCCGCCGCGAAACCTTCCCGTAGGACACGAAAATTGCCACCGGGAGTATCTGAGGGCCCGCTTTGCGGGGACAAAATCTTCGAAGAGTTTCAAATGCGCAGGTCGAAGCGATTCAGGGGTCCGGCCGGTTGCCCCACACTCCACCGATTTTCGGCCGGTTCCCGGTGCTTGGTTCCCAAACTTGTTCCGACACGACACACCACGCAGCCCTGTAGCTGGACCGCCTCATCTGCGCGTGTGAACACTTAACCAGCCCGAAAACCGTTAACTCGCTGCGACGCTGGGAATGGCCACCCGGGGCCGGACTGGAGACGCTTGCCGCGCAGGGACAGTCGCGTCACCTACGAGGAGATGGGATTAATCGCCACCGACAAGCAGTCCAACTGGTTAGGGCCGGCCTGTTCGGGAGCGGTGACACACTGCCGCTGGTGTGGGCTATCAACTCGGCCGCGAAATCGCCACCACCGCAACATGATCGGCGGCAAGGCGAAATCCGCCACGGTCGCCCAATGCTATTGGGCGCGTGGCTAATTGCCAGTTCGACGTGGCGCTGCTGTTGATGCCAAACGGGCGCACCGTACCATCAGCATCGAGCGATGTTCTCGGCCAATGTGTTCGATCCGTTCCCCGACCTGGCGGACAGGCATGCTGCGGATAGCACGAACCGCTCAACCGCGTCGATTCCCGGCCTGCCCTGCGAAATCGGGGCGTAGGTCACGTCCGATAAAGGCCCTTCGGCTCTACGCGACCCACCGTTGAGCGCGCAGATTCACTACCAGGTGAGATCGGAGGTCAGGCCGTGGGGTCTATCGGTGACCTGCGAAAGCAGATCTGCTTGCCAATGCTGATCACGGCATTGCGGGACATTCAGTGGCGTCTGCGACGCTTCATCATCGCGGCCATCGGCACCGGAATGGTATTCGCGCTGACCCTCATCATCACCGGGCTGACGCACGGTTTTCGTGTCGAGGCGCAGCGTCTGGTCGACTCGCTGGGCATTGACACCTACCTCATCAAGACGGGCGCAGCAGGTCCGTTCATGGGTTCATCGAGGTTCCCGGAGGCAGAAACGCAGGCAATCGCCCGGCTCCCGGGCGTCGAATCGGCGATCCCGGTGGTCTACGGCAACACGATCCTGCAAGATCGGCGCTCGCCGCAAAACGTGAACGTCTACGGTGTGCCCGAGCAAGGGATGCCGCCGATCGCGGCCGGGCGGGCACCGTCGAACCCCGGTGAGGTTGCCATGTCGACCACGCTGGGGCGATCCATTGGCAGCGACGTCGAGATGGGTAATGCGGCGGTGCTGCGGATCGTGGGTCTGGTCGACAAGTCGACCACACTGGCAGGTCAACCGAATGCGTTTCTGACCGTTGCGGGGGCGCAGCGGTTGATGTTTTCCGGGCAGCCGGTGGTTTCCGCCATCGGTTTACGCGGCACACCCACGCAAATACCCGCCGGCTATCGCGTCGTGGATCGCCAGGGTGCAGTTGATGACATGATTCGTCCGCTGTACGGGGCTCACCTGGCGATGTCGTACATGGCGTATCTGCTGTGGGGGGTGGCGGCACTGATCGTGGGATCGCTGATCTATCTGTCTGCGCTGGAGCGCACCCGCGACTTCGCGGTGTTCAAAGCCCTGGGTGTCGCCACTCACTCGGTGCTCAGCGGGCTCATGCTACAGGCAGTGCTCGTCGCGTTGGTGGCCGCGCTGCTCGGTGGGCTGCTGGCGGTGGTGCTCGGCCCGCTGTTTCCGATGCTCGTGGTGGTGACCCCCTCGACCTTCCTGTCGTTGGTGGCGACCGCGCTGGTGATCGGTCTGTTGGCGAGCTTGGTGGGCGTGCGGCGCGCGGTGGCGGTCGACCCGGCGCTAGCGTTTGGGGGTTCATAGTCATGGGTGATCTGCGCATTAAAGATCTCGTCGTCGAGTACTCCAACGGTGGGGAGGCACTCCGCGTCATCGACGGTCTGGATCTGGAGGTCACGGCCGGATCGCTGGTGATCGTGTTGGGACCCAGCGGGTGTGGGAAGAGCACGTTGCTATCGTGTATCGGCGGCATCCTCAACCCGACCGGCGGGCGCATCCAGGTCGCCTGGCAACAGGTCGTCGACCACACGGCCCCGTTCGGCCGGTTGAACTACTGGAAGTCGATCTTCCTGACGGAATTATCCGACGAGGCCATCCGGCCGCATCGCGCTGCTCGGGCGAACTCGCCCCGCGCCGCAAACACATCTATACCTGATCCGGCTCGGCGGCTTTCCGAGCCGTGTTCCATGGCAGGCGACAACCTTTTCGACCCGCAACCATCCCTACATCGTCCATTTGATCACCAGGTGGACCGACCCCGCTGACACCGAACGATGCAAGACGTGGGCACCCGGACAACCGCTTTGCCCTCAATCAAAACATCGAGGCCGCAACGATACGTGGACCCGGACGGAGTTCGCCGCTGAGCCAACTTGGGCGCCCGGTCGGGAGCACCGGAATGTGCCGGGACAGCTCGCGGTCGGCGACTGGATGGAACGGGGATGGGTGAGACAGCAAGAAGCTCTTGCCCAAGCGACTCAGTAGTTCTTGCAGGTGTTAGCGAGTGGCACTAACAATGAGATGAACTGTGCAGCCTCAGGTGTGGCCTGCAGTTGATCGAGCATCGCCGGGCGCTGATCCGGCGTTGAAGCAAGGAAATTTTGCAACCAGCCCTGCGCCAGGGGCGATGCGTTGAATTGCGCGGCAGCGTCCGGAAATTGCGCATTCATTGCCGCTACCACCTGGGAGTAATTGCATGTGGTGTTGACGACCGGACGCAGATCAGGTTGCGCGGATGCAATGCCGGCCCCAACGGTGAGCGACACTGCCAGACCACCAGCCGCGGCAGCCAATCTGGTCCACGACAGCGTGACCATTTCATGGACTACCTTTCAATGAACGCATCGCCATAAGATCGACGGCGTATGTTAGCTTAGCGCTTGCCGCCGGTTTCGAGCATCGTCAGTAGTTATGGGGTAGCTAAGAGTTCAGTAGTAGCTATGGGACAAGAGGACTTTCGTCGCACTGAACGGCTAGCAATATGGTCGGTCAAACCCCGTGCTGCGCTGTGGCGTCATGGAATCTCCCCAGACGGGATCATGCCTCGAGTGCGAAACCATATGACCGCGTTGCGGATTGCAGGCTCGATGGGTCCCACCACGTAGCCCAGTTCTCGCACCGCCTTGTCGCTGCGGTACCGGTAGCGGTCGGTGAACGCGTATCCGACGGACATCGAGTTCACTGTGGTTTCCCGACCGGTGACGGCCTCGAACAGGTCGCCGGCCTTACCCGCGATCCATGCGACCGGATAGGGCAGCCGCCTACGCGGCGGGTCGACCCCGACCACCCGTGCCACCAGCTCCAGGTAGTCGCGATACGTCAGCTCCTGGCCGCCCAGGATGTAGCGTTCGCCGCGTTTCCCGTGCAACCAGGCGGCGACCATCCCCCGCGCCACCTCGCAGACATCCGCGAAGTTGTTGTATCCCGGTGTCCAAAAAGGAATTCTGCGGTTGGCGACCTCCACGATGAGACGGCCGGAACTGGGTCTGGCGTCGCGCGGGCCGACCAGGTAGGTGGGGTTGACGATGACCGCATTCAACTTGTCGCAGGCGCGCTGCACGAGGATTTCGCCACGCCGTTTGGTGACTGGGTAGGCCCCTGCCAGCCCCGCTGTATCCCACCCCCAAGGGGTCTGCTCGTCGGCGGGCGTGCCGTCCGGTGTGGGTCCGATCGTGTTCGCGGTCGAGGTATGCACGACCCGCGGCGTACCGACGGCAATCGCAGCCTCGACAACAGCTCGCGTCGCGTCAACATTGACGGCCGAGATCGCCGGTGTGACCGTTCGCCTGGTCGAAACGGATGCGGCGCAATGGAAGACCACCTCGGCACCAGCGAACACATCGCGGAGCTCAGCGACCGAACCGAGGTCAGCGCACACCCACGTGACCGGAAGGTCGGCCAGCGAACTCGTATCGGTGCTCGGGCGCCGCGTCGCGGTCACGGTGTGCCCCTGCGCGATCAGTTCGGCAGCCAGGTTGGCCCCCAGCAGCCCGCTTGCTCCGGTTACCACGGCGTGTGCCATCAGGCCTTCCAGTCCATCGAGAATTATGCAGTAGCTGATGCCGGGCGCATCCAGCCGACGCATGACCAATTACGGGTCAACCGAAGCCGGTGTGCCAGACCGCGCGGCCGGTGGCCGGAGGTGGGCCCACGGGCGCACCGATTCCAGTTGCGCGGCAAGGGAAACGAGTGTGGATCCGTCGTGGGGCCGTCCAACCAGATGGATCGATTCTGGCAGGCCGTCGGCCGAGACTCCGGCCGGAATCGACATGGCCGGTTGCCCGGTGTAGTTCTGCGGCGGGGTGAAAACGGCATAAAGGCCAATACCCGCGCCATGGCGCGGGTTGGCCCCAGCCGCTCAAGGTGTCCGACAGGCACAGGCGGCTTAGCCAGCACCGGCGTCATCAGCACGTCGCAATCGGCTATCGGCCGCAACCCCCGCTCGCTCATCCGGTCCCGCGCGGCCAGCGCGCGGTGAGCCAGCCAGTCGGGAATCAGCCGGGCGGTGCGACCCTCGGCCCGAATCCGCGGTTCCAGTAGCTCGGGTGTGGGCAGCCGTGCGATTTCATCGGCGAGACCGTGCATCATCAGCGCGAACACGGACAGGATCGCGGCCGGCGAATAAAGTGGGTCACGCTCAACGACCTCGTGGCCGAGTGAGCGCAGCAATTCGGCGGTCTCCAACACCGGCCGGCGCACCTCCTCGCTGACCGGCACCGGAACCACCGGCTTGAACGACATCGCGATCCGCAGCCGACGCGGCGCGCGCGACACCGCCTCCATCAGCGTCGGCGCCGGCGAAGTTGAGGTGATCTCGTCGTCGGACTCGGAGCCGGCCATCGCATCGTGCAGCAGCGCCGCATCGGCGACGCTGCGGGCCAGGGTTCCGATGTGATGCAGCCCGTGGAATCGGTAGGCGCGCTCGGGTGATTGCTTGGTGCTGATCCACCCGCGTTGACCCTTCAGGCCCACCAGTCCGCAGCACGCGGCCGGGATGCGAACCGACCCGCCCCCATCGGTGCCCAGCGCCCCGGGCACCATGTCGGTTGCCACCGCAGCCGCCGAACCACCGCTGGAACCCCCAGTCGTCCGGGACAGATCCCACGGATTACGCGTCACACCCCAGGTCGGCGACTCGCACATCGGGACGGCACCAAACTCGGGCAGATGCGTCTTGCCGATGATCACCGCGCCGGCCGCTCGAAGGCGCCGCACCGCGGCGCTGTCGCTGCTCACCGGGCCCGTATCGATCCCGGTGCCGCACATCGACGAAACACCCGCCACATCGGTGTCGTCTTTGACCGCAATCGGCACGCCGGCCAGCGGCAGCACCCCCCCGGCGGCGAGCCGCCGTTCGACCTGCGCTGCTTCTGCCATCGCCTGCTCGGCCAGCACGACGCGAAATGCGTTCAACACCGGGTCCAGTTGGGCGATCCGCTCCAGGTGGTACGCCACCAGCTCTCGCGGCGAAACCTGACGATCGCGCACCAACTGCGCCTGCCGTGCCACCCCGGCAAAGACCAGACCCTGACCATCTACGGCGGTCATCCATGCCCTTTCGCGCCAGGCCCCCAACCGAGCTTACGCACACGTTCACCGGTGCCGCCAAAGCCACAGTCACGGCATAGCCGAGGCTGACATGCTTACGCAAGTAATCGTTTCGAAGACGACGCCCGCGTCGTCTTCGAGCGTGGCGACGGCTTTGGTTTCGGCGGCCGCGGAGCCGTTGTCGCCGCCGGAGAGGTCTTCGATTTCGGTGTCGAGGACCTCGTTGCGGCACATCTGCTCGATGAACAATGCTTTGGCTTGGACTTTCTGCCACATCACGGTGTCGTAGGCGGATTTGGCGAGTACACCTCAGGACTTTCGACGAGCGCGATCAGCGCTTTGGTCATCGTTTGCCAAGGCGCGATTTACTCAGAAGCTCAATGCTAGATGAAACGCCCTGGTTCCGGTGGAGGCTCGGGCTATTGGATTTCGACCAGGGGTTGGTCGGTCCGTTTCGTAGCGTAGAAGATGGCTTCGAACTCTGTGGGCGGTAGGTCGTTGAGGTAGCCGTGCAGACGCGCTGTGTTGTGCCAGTGCACCCAGCTCAGGGTGGCCAGTTCGACATCCTCGACGGTCTTCCAGGGGCCGGTGCGGGCGGGTCCGTAGATCAGCTCAGACTTGTAGTATCCCTTTATCGTTTCGGCCAGGGCGTTATCGAAGCTGTCGCCGACGGATCCGATGGAGGGCACCGCACCGATCTCGGCGAGGCGTTCACCGTAGCGAACGGACGTGAACTGCGATCCGGCGTCGGAGTGACATGTCAAGCCCGGCAACGTATTGCCGCGTGACCAGCGGGCCATCTCAATCGCGTCGAGCACCATCGTGGTCCGCATGTTCGACGCGACCCGCCAGCCGACGATCATCCGACTGAACGCGTCGGTGATGAAGCAGACGTACGCCACGCCGGCCCAGGTCGGGACGTAGGTCAGGTCGGTGACCCACAACTGGTTGGGGGCAGTCGCGGTGAAGTTGCGCTTGACCAGATCGGGATGCCGCCCGGCGCCAGGGTCGGGCTTGGTGGTGCGGACCCGTTTGCCGCGACGCACCCCTTCGATGCCGGCGGCCCGCATCAGCCGGGCAACCTGATCGCGGCCCACGTCATGCCCGGCCCGGCGTGCCGTTTTCCACAGCTTGTGTGCCCCGTAGACGCAGTAGTTGTCCTTCCACAACTGGACCAGGGCCGGACCCAGGACGGCGTCACGGCAGGCTCGCGGCGACGGACCGCGGGACTTGGCCGCGTAGTAGGTGCTCGGGGCCATCGACACCCCTGCTGATCGCAGGACGGTGCAGATGGGCTCGACCCCGAACTCTTGGCGGTTGTCGTCGATGAAGTCGACTATTTCTTGTGTTGGCGGTCGAGCTCCGCCCCGAAGAAACTCGCGGCTCGCTTCAGAATCTCGTTGGCGCGCTTGAGTTCTCGGTTCTCTTGCTCGAGTTCCTTGACCCGCACCGACTCTGCGGTCGATACCCCCGGAGCTAATCCTTCATCGATATCTGCCTGGCGCACCCACATGCGTACCGACTCCATGCCGTAGCCGAGCTGGCGGGCTACCCGTTGCACGGTTCCCTGCTCGGTACCCAGCTCGGCGCGCAACGCCCGCACCATCCGCACCGCGGCGGCCTTCTCTTCCGGACTGTATCGGCGTGTCGTCGGCTTCCCAGGAGACTGTTCTTTCGGCATACCCGCATCCTCGTTTCCAAGGTCAGGAGCCTCCAGCATTTCCAGGGCGATTCAAGACCACGGTTTTGCCGACAGCGACGGTCTTCGACCACTGTGGTCGGTTCGCGAAAAGATATGAAATCGCAACGGACAGATAATGGTTCGGCTCGAGCAGTCCTTGACTATGGCTGACGATTCCGTGGCGGTCGGCATCGGTATCGCTTGCAAACGCGACATCGAATCGGTCTTTCAGTCCGACCATGCGCGCCATCGCGTACGGCGATGATGGGTCCATTCGGATTTGGCCGTCCCAGTCCACGGTCATGAACCGGAACGTCGGGTCGACGGAGTGATTGACGACCTCAAGGTTCAAGCCGCACCGATCGCCAATGGCGTCCCAATAGCCCACGCTGGCGCCGCCCAGTGGATCGACGCCGATGTGAACCTTGCTCTCCTTGATTGCCTGCAAGTCGACCGCTGTATGGAGATCGTTCAGATAGAAGTCCAGGTACTCATGCTTATGAGTCGTCGAAGCAGTGCGCGCTCGCTCAAGCGGCATCCTCACAACTTCGCGGAGACTGTCCGCGATCAAGGCGTTTGCCCGGTCCTGGATCCATCGAGTTACATCAGTGTCCGCTGGTCCTCCGTGCGGAGGATCGTATTTGAAGCCGCCGAATCGAGGCGGATTGTGGGATGGCGTGATGACGATACCGTCGGCGAGACCACGCGTGCGGCCGCGGTTGTAGCTGAGAATCGCATGCGAAAAGATAAGATCCAGCGCCGCGCGCGTCTCAGGCTCATGCTCATAGTGCCAATGCGGATCGTACCAGCCGCGGCTATCGGCCACCTGCTGCGCAGTCAGGCCGAACAGGAAGAAATTGTCCTCGCCCGCTTCCTCCGTCATCTCGATGGTCGCTCCATCGCGTGTGCCGATCGTCAACGCCCCGTTCATCATGAACTTCATATTGCTCGTACCGCTGGCCTCATAGCCCGCGGTCGAAATCTGATTGGAGACATCACTGGCGGGAATCAGCCGCTCCGCGAGCGATACGTCATACTCCGGCAGAAACAACACCTTGAGCCGGCCGCGTACCGATGGATCGCCGTCCCGACTTAGGACAATTTAGTGCGCATCGCCGCCGGCGATCGTTTCCAGGGCGTCGTGTAGATCGGCTGGTAGGGGGTCGGCGGCGGTGAGAGTCTGGTTTCCGGCGCGGATCTGGATGGTGCGGTAGCGGCGTGCAGTGCGGACGAATCGGGTTATAGTCCAACCTGTTTGGTGCTCGATCCAGTGGCTGACGGCCATCGCGGCGAAAACGATCGTCAGGTGGGCTTCGATCGATTCACGTCTGTGGTGATAGATCGGCCGGGCCTGAAGGTCGTGCTTGGACATCCGGAAGCTTTTTTCGATGCGCCACAGTTGGTGGTAGGCGTCGATGACGAACTGAGCGGTTTGGCCGACCAGGTTGGTGGTGTAGCCCTTCCAGCCGGCCAAGGCCCGGGCCTTGGCCTCCAGATCGCGGTTGATCGACTTGGTTTCGCCGGTGAGCTCGATGAACCGGTTGCGCTTGACCGGGGCCTTGCCCTCGACGGCGGCCTGGGCCTTGGCGATCTGGTCGTCGATCCCGCGCAGGGTGCGCCGGGCCCGGTCACCGCGGTACTGGTAGTAGATCACCCGGTCGGGTATCCCCCGGGCCTTCTCACTGCTGCTGGCCGGCCACGGCTGAGTCAGGATCAAATCCTCGCTGACCTGCTCGCCGGGGTGGGTGTCGTGCCACGCGCGGACGACGTCGGGCAGGAAGGGGATGCGGGCGCCGAGGACGAACGACAACCCGGCCGCTTGGATGGCTTTCTGGTTGGCTTCGGAGATCATGCCCGCGTCCGCCACGACGGTCACGTCGCTGAGCTGGTGGGCTTTCTTGAAGGCGTTGATCACCGGCACCATGGTGGCGGTCTCGGCCTTGTTGCCCTCGAATGCCCGCACGCTCAAGGGGAATCCGGTGGCGTCGGTGAGCAGCCCGACGGTGATCTGCGGTTCCAGGCGGCGCTCCTTGGAAAATCCCGGTTCGCGGAACCCGTCGCCGGTGTCGGTCTCGAAGTACAACGTGGTCACGTCGTACAAGACCAGCGACGCCGGGCCCAACGATGCATGTTTGGCGCAAGCCGACGAGAATGCCTGGCGCACAGCGCTCTTGGCGATCACAGGCAGCCGCCGTGTCACCGTCCGGTAGCTGGGTGCCTCCAGGCCGGTTTCGGCGAGCACCCGCAGCGAGTCCAGCTTGCTGACCGGTTCGATGATGCGGGCCAGCACGAGGTCGCGCAGTACCTGATCGCCGTTGAGGACCCGGTCGAAGCCCAGCATCGCGTAGGCCCGGCACAACGCATCCCACAAGTGCCCGGCCCGCGAGCCGACGATCTCCAACGGCCCACCCACAGCATCGGCTGGTTGCAGACCTAGATCGAACGCTTGCTGGCCCTCGACCAGTCGCTGACGAGCCGCCGCCTTGAGCGCTTCCACGCCAGCTTCATCATGGGCCGAGCCCAGATGCTCGATCGAGCGTGACCCGCGTCGGGAGGACCACACGATCTGCACCGCGATCGCCCCAGACGCGGTCTTCACGGTCCGCGCGTAGGCCACCACCGCACCCTACGAGTCGCCAATTAGTGCACAAATTTCGGCCCGACGCCCAACGAAACCACTGGTCAGCGCACCGCCGCCCAAAGAAACCCGGAATCGTGTCCTAAGCCAGGTCATACTCCGGCAGAAACAACACCTTGAGCCGGCCGCGTACCGATGGATCGCCGTCGATCGTGCCGGCCAGATTGTTGATGAACTTTATGATAAGCTTCGCGAGCTGGTAAGCAGGCGCGGCCTTGCCCGAGAACAAGAATGTTCGCTGCGGTATCTCGAGATTCGAGTTCTCCCGAATGCGGTTGTAAAGGACCACGATCCGGAGCGCATTGAGCAGTTGCCATTTGTATTCGTGGATCCGCTTGACCTGGCAATCGAAGATCGAGTCCGGGTCCACCGCCTGTCCAGTCTTGGATTTGAGCCAATTAGCAAAGCCGACCTTGGTCTGGCGAGTTCACCAAGCCGACGCGCGTTGCGCTCGGTCAACGGCAAATCATTAAGTCCCGTGTGCTGGCCCGATAGACTCCACGCAGTCTCGCCGTGCCTGGCGAAGTAAACCACCGGGCAATCCTTCACTCATGACTTAAATTGCTTTACCTATCAGAATGGCCACTGCCAACTCGTGATCTCCTCAGGGTCGACACCGAACTCGTAGGCGTGGCTCTTAGCCTCTATCTGACGGTTGAGCAGCGCCTCCCGAACGCCGGCTCCGGTGACCTGGAAGCGAGGCATTCGGTCGATGGCGTCAATTGCGAGGCTGAAGCGATCCGTTTCGTTCTGGATGGCCAATTCCAGTGGGGTGTTTATGTTTCCCTTCTCCTTGTACCCGCGCACGTGGATGTTGTGCTGGCCCGCTCGGCGATAGGTAAGCCGATGAATCAGCCAAGGATAGGAATGGAAGTTGAAGATGACCGGCGTGTTTGGGGTGAAGATGGCCTCGAACTCGCGATCCGTTAGGCCGTGCGGATGTTCCGTGCTAGGAACCAGCCGGAAGAGATCGACCACATTTACGAACCGCACCTTCACGTCGGGTAGGTGCTGGCGAAGCAGTGCGGTGGCGGCCAAAGACTCCATCGTTGGGCAGTCGCCGCAGCCAGCCATGACTACATCGGGCTCGGCTCCCTGGTCGTTACTGGCCCAATTCCAGATGCCGAGGCCTTTGGTGCAGTGCTCGATTGCCGCTTCCATGTCCAGGTACTGCAGGTGCACTTGCTTGTCCGCGACAATAACGTTGACGTAGTTGACACTTCGTAGGCAGTGATCAGCAACAGACAGCAGGCAGTTACCGTCGGGTGGCAGGTAGACGCGGACGACATCGGGACTCTTGTTGGCGATCACGTCGAGAAAACCCGGGTCCTGATGCGTGAAGCCGTTATGATCCTGTCGCCAGACTAATGCGGTGATTAGTAGGTTCAGTGACGACACCTTTGCCCGCCACGGCAGTTCGTTACATTTTTCCAGCCACTTGGCGTGCTGATTAAACATCGAGTCTATGACGTGTATGAACGGCTCGTAGCTGTTGAGTAAGCCGTGCCGACCGCTCAGGAGGTAACCCTCCAGCCATCCTTCGACGGTGTGCTCGCTCAGGATCTCCATCACGCGTCCGTTGGGAGCAAGCTCACCGCCGTCCGCGTCCTCGGGAAAGTACTCTCCCATCCAGACTTTCTTGGCGACGTCATAAATCGCCTCAAGCCTGTTGGATTGCGTTTCATCCGGTCCGAAGACGCGGAAGCTGTCCATATTCAGCCGCATCACTTCCCGCAGGAAGTTGCCGAGTGTCGGGACGTTCCCGGCCAAGGTAGCGCCGGGTTTTTTCACTTCGACCCGACAACTCCGAAAATCGGGCATATCCAGCGGCTTGCGAACCAGACCAGCATTCGCGATCGGATTTGCACTCATCCGCCGATTTCCCTTGGGAGCCAGAGTCTTCAACTCTGGCACTAACCGACCGCTCTCATCGAAGAGCTCTTCGGGCTTGTAACCGCGTAACCAGCTTTCAAGCAGCTTCAAATGCCTTGGATTTGTAGCTACGTCCGTAATGGGGATCTGGTGCGCGCGCCAGAAGCCTTCGAGGTAGTGATCATCAACCTGCCGCGGCGCCGTCCATCCCTTGGGACTGCGCAAGACGATCATCGGCCAGCGCGGCCGGACCGCTCTACCGGTCTCACGTGCCTCATCCTGGATTTTGCGAATCTCGAGTACGCAATGCTCCAGTGTCGCAGCCATCGCCTGATGCATGCTCTGAGGATCGCTGCCTTCGACGAAGTACGGCGTGTACCCGTATCCCACGAACAGCGCTTCCAGCTCTTCATGGCTGATGCGGGCGAGGACGGTGGGGTTATTGATCTTGTAGCCGTTGAGATGCAGGACAGGCAGCACCGCGCCGTCAACTACTGGATTAAGGAACTTGTTGCTGTGCCAGCTGGTCGCGAGCGGGCCGGTCTCGGACTCACCGTCACCCACCATCACAAGCGTGATCAGGTCTGGATGGTCATACACCGTCCCGTAGGCGTGCGAGATGCTGTAACCGAGCTCTCCGCCTTCGTGGATGCTGCCAGGGGTTTCGGGAGTCGCATGACTGCCAATCCCTCCCGGGAAGCTGAACTGCTTGAAGAAGCGCTGCATCCCGGCAAGATCTTCGCTCTTATCCGGGTAGATTTCGGAGTACGTGCCTTCGAGGTACGCGTTCGACAATACGGCAGGCGCGCCGTGTCCGGGGCCCGAGATGAAGATCGCATTTAGGTCATACTTGTTGATCAGCCGGTTGAAGTGAATGTAGGTGAAGCTCTGGCCAGAATCGGAGCCCCAGTGGCCCAACAGACGGGGCTTGGTTTGCTCGATTTTCAGCGGCTCGCGCAGCAGAGGATTTTCCTTCAGATAGAGCATCCCCAAAGAGAGGTAGAGACTGGCGCGCCAGTAAGCGTCGATCTTGCGGAGTTCTTCGGCGCTGAGCGGTGTCCCCTTAATCGTCGAGCGAGCGGGACCGTATGCCGAGATCTTTTCATCGGCGTGAACTTCCTGCGACGTTTTCGCTGGCGTACTCATGGTTCGGAATCTCCTTGGGTGACGGACCCATTGATAATCGATGTGTACCCGCAGTGCGGCTCGTCGAAGTGCTCGCACGACAATCGTTCGTCGTCTATCTCCTTGCATCGGCAGCGTCTTGGAGCATGCCTACTCGGAGCCCAGCGCGCCGAGCACCCAGCCGCCCACGACAATGGCCGCGTATCTTCAAGTCTTCAGCGGTGCGCCGCCCGCCTACACCGGCGTTACCGGCAACGAATGGTTCGTGCAGCGAGGACATGCAATTCTTCGCGCCGGCACCGGTTTCGATTGAGGACACCGACGACACGGTTCAGACGATAGCACACGACCCGGATACCAGTAAGGAAAGTTCTCACGTGCGACACGAGGTCGTGCAAAGCGAATGAACCCGCAGATTGGAGGCCGGTTCTGCCGGGTGCTAGTTCTCGATCAGTGTTCAGGATCGATCCCCGCCCCGGCGTGCGTCGACAGGTCTTGTCCGTTGGGTGCGAAGCCCAGGGTAGAAGCCTAAGGGCCCCTCTTCCGTCTGGAGGAGCAACCGGGCGAGGGGAAGGCCGGGCGGGTGAACGTGAGTGAACTCCTGATGATGCCTCGTTATTTCTAGCCCTGGAAGACGGGACGAATATCTGGGTGATAGGGCCTGGCCGCTGGAAGGGGCGGCAAGCGGCGACCGGGC
Source organism: uncultured Actinomycetota bacterium (assembly GCA_963788075.1). Lineage (GTDB taxonomy): Bacteria > Actinomycetota > Actinomycetes > Mycobacteriales > Mycobacteriaceae > Mycobacterium. Next base: position 743,934 of record CAWBFI010000003.1, read on the forward strand.
AGTGAGAGCCGGTCGTGGGAACACCGATGGTCTCAGGGTATAGGGGGCACCCACCCCGGTCGTGTCTCGTGTGCGTGGAACGTGGAAACCTCGTCGGGGTCCGGGCCGAGTCGGTCCGTTAGGCCGATCGTAAGAGGGGCGGAATCCCTCGGCGGGGACAGGATGCCCAAGAAGCGGATGCCGGTGGCCGAAAGGCGACGGGACTCGCTGTTTGCCGACAACGACAAACCCGCCGCTGCCGCCAAACGCCCCGACCTGGGACTACTTCGACGGCGACCACTCGGCGACGCTGGAGAACCAGTCATAATGTCGCCGCAGGCGAAGTTCGGGTTATATGCGGGCATATCGGTGGTGGTCCGCGCGGCCTGACCGACGATGCGGTCGCGGAATCCTGGTGCGAGCCGCTCGATCTGGGCGATGATCGCCGCGGTGGCATCGCAGGTATAGCCGTTGGGCACGTGGGCGTAGCTCCACACCGGGTGGATGTCGCCGACCGAGCGTTGTGGGTCAGCTAGATACTGCCGGCCTACTTGGACGAACGGCCGCTGCGGCATCCGGCCCGCATGTACGTCGCGTTCGGCGGCAGCCAGCTCGGCGAAGCTGCCGCCCAGGTGCACGGTCCCGGCGCGGCGGGCGTGCGGGTTGTCCACGGAACCCCACCCTCGACGGCGAAGTCCACTTTGAACGCGCCGGGCCGCGGCGAAAACGGCTGTAGGCACGCTGGATTCGGGGCGGTAGCCGGTCGGCGAGGATGGCTGCGACCGATTCCGGGGCCAGGTCGAACAGGGTGGCGTCGGCCGGCGGTAGCTGGGAGGCCGCCTGGATGGGGACGCCGGTTTCGATCTTGTCACCCAGGTCGGTGAGCATCGCGGCCAGCGCGGTGGTGATCGACGCCGACCCGCCCTCGGCGACCAGCCAGCCGTGGCGGTGTCCGGCGGTGAGGATGCCGAGCCCAATCGCTGAGGTCATCGGGTAGTGCAGTGGCCGGAACGGGTGTGCGGCGACGCCGCCAAATAGTGCCCGTCCCTGTGCCGTGCGCATCCAACACAGATCCGGCCGCGAATCCGCCGCGTGCCAGATCATCTGCGAAAGGGCCAACTAGGGTGATACCAACCGAAATTATCGGCATACGAAATGGGTTGGGAAGCAGGCTATATCAGCCGCTACCTTACATAAGGGTCGCTTATCGACGAAAAAAGGATGCGAGTTGCATTGAAGCACAACCTAAATCAGCGATCGCTGGCCGATCTGTTGAGCTGTCGACGTCGATGCCTGTCTCGCTCCTTATGTAGAGGCGACGGCGAACAGATGCCACTCGCCGGGCACGCCCTTGAGCTCATGAGCCCCGCGCTCCTCGAACTCGAGCCCTGACCCGATCACCAGATCGCGCAGCTTGCTCGAGGCGAGCACGTCATTCGGCCCGGCCAGGGCGCTGACGCGCGCGCCGATGTGTACGGCGATCCCACCGATGTCATCGCCGCGCACCTCGCACTCGCCAGTGTGCAGCCCGGCACGCACCTCGATGCCGAGCGCCTGCACCGCGTCACGGATCGACATCGCGCAGCGGATCGCTCGCTGCGGGCCGTCGAACATCGCGAGGAAGCCGTCGCCCGAGGTGTTCACCTCGCGGCCCCGAAAACGAGACAGCTGCGACCGGACGACCGCGTCATGCGCGTCGAGCAACGCATGCCAGTCACGATCGCCCATCTCTGCGGCCCGGCGCGTCGAATCCACGATGTCGGTGAAAAGCACCGTGGCGAGCACCCGGTCGTCGGCCACGTCTGCCTGATGCCCGGTGAGGAACTCGGCGATCTCCTGGAACGACTCGCGCCACGGTTCCACGAAGTGGTACATATTGCGCCCAGGCAGCTCGACGTACTTCGCACCCGGTATCTGGTCGGCGATGTACTTGCCCCGCTCGGGCGGGATTAACAGGTTATCGCTGTGCTGTACAACGAGGGTGGGCACGCGAACTGTGGGAAGAACCGCACGAAAGTGGGTTTCGATGAACAGAGGAAGCATGAGGGCAACGGTCGCTGGGCTTGCCGCCAGGCGTTCTTGACGAGCCCACGCTGCCCGGATCTCCTCGTTCCACGGACTGTCCGGATTGATGAAATGCTGCCACCCCCCCGTGCCCCACGCGGCGACGAAGGCAGCGATCGCTTCCTCGGGAGCGATTCCATAATTGTCTTCAGCAAGGAGATCCGCATACGCCTCAAGCGCAACCAGCGCGGTGGTGCGGGACGGATGTGTCGCCGCGAACAGCGCCCCGGTCGCGAACGAGCCGGTGATGGCGAGGAGGACCGCTTCACGACTCCCCAGATCGTCGAGCACCACGGTGATGCTGTCGGTCCATTGCTCCAACGTCGGCAACGCACCCGGAGTCACCGGATCGGACGCTCCCGTGCCCGGCTGGTCGAGGAAGATCAGCCGACCGAGCGACGTCATCGCCTCGACCCAGCCTTGCATGGACGGTAGTTCCGGCAAGATCTCGCAACGCGTGAACCAGTTCGGGACGAACACGATGTCGCGAGGTCCTTCGCGGGACGCGCGATAGGCGACGCGCAAGTCCCGGTTGAGCGCGTAGCGCGTCTCCGAGAACATTGCGGAAGTGTAAGCCGAGGGGGCTAATGCCCGTCCGTGATCGGCTGACGGGAGATATACGACCGATTCGAATACGGCGAGTTGTCGGTATCGCCAGGAACCTGCGACAGATCGCCAAACCGCACCGCTACCGCTCCCCTGGGCGGAACTCGCACCTCGTGAACACGCACCGTTACCAGTTTCCGTGTAGCACACAGACTTCCGCGTAGCCCATCTTAGTGAACTGCCAGAGTCCCGCTGTCTCCTCTCAATCTATCTGCGCTTTTCTCACTCTTTCTGTTCCGCGGCCGCGGTCTTCTCACTCTCTCTGTTCCGTATTCGTTCAACCCTGACCTTCGCGTGACCCTGCAGTGACGCTATGGCGAGCCTGGGTGCTACCGACCGCGCCTCCCTCCTCTCCCGGCTACTCCTTCGAGATACGTCACTGTGACGATTTGGCCTCCGTAATCGTGCTGGGCCGTCGGTGTTTTTGCGTTCGGACGGAAACAGCGGCGTGCCGTGCCCGGACGGCTCGATGCCCGAACAAGCCGGGGACGTTCTCGATGAACCAGCACAAAGCTGTGGTCGGCGCCGTTGATAAGCGGCACCAGCCGCGGTTTGGGACCCTTGCGACGAGAACCCTTGCCGTAACTAACATTTAGCTTGCCGAACCGGCCCAACTCCCACCGCACGTCGTTCAGATCCAGCATGCAGGCCTCGTTGATGCGCAGCCCGACATCGGCGGCCAACCGGGCCACGGCGTAGTTGCGGGCGGTCGGGGCGAACTTGCGGGCTTGTCGGGATCGTGCCCCAGCGAGAAGGTCACCTTCTCCCCGTGCCGCGGGACGAATCGCGACTGTCTGGCATAATCGGTCGGCATGGGCGTGGAGAGCCACCGGCTGTTGCTGCTCCGACACGGGGAGACCGAGTGGTCCAAGTCTGGCCGGCACACCGGTCGCACCGAGATCGAGCTGACCGATACCGGGAGGGCGCAGGCCGTGATCGCTGGGCGAGTTCTCGGTGAAGTCAAACTTGATCACCCGTTGGTGGTCAGCAGCCCGCGCCAACGGACTCTGGACACGGCCAGGTTGGCCGACATCACCATCGATAAAATATCTCCACTGGTCGCGGAATGGGATTACGGTTCCTACGAAGGCCTGACGACCGCACAGATCCGCGAAACCGAACCTGATTGGCTGGTGTGGACGCATGGATGCCCCGGCGGTGAGAGCGTCGCGCAGGTCACCGATCGCGCTGACCGCGCCGTCGCGTTGGCGCTACAGCACCTGGCGTCACGCGACGTGGTGTTCATCAGCCATGGTCACTTCTGCCGGGCGGTGATCACGCGCTGGCTCGAGCTGCCGCTCGTCGAGGGCAGCGGTTTCGCCATGCTTACTGCCTCGATCGCGATCTGTGGGTTCGAGCACGGGTCGCGACAGCTTGGTGCGCTCGGGTTGATCATTAAGTGAGACCGAGCGAACCGCCCTTCGCGCTATGCGGGCCGAGAGTGGCAATGGTTGCCGACGGGGTGCAGGCGCGCTTCTGCGACGTGCCGGCGGTGGAGGCGGCGCTGCGCTCGGGGGCGGCGCCAATACTGTTGGGCGCGTTACCTTTCGATGTAAACGCGCCCGCCGCGCTGATGGTGCCGGGCACCGTACGGCGCACCGGTGCGCTGCCCGACTGGCCGACCGGCCCCCTGCCCCGGTGCGCATCGCCGCGACGGTCCAGACGCCTGAAGATGTCCTGGAGCTGCGGCACCAGGTCGAGCTGCACAACCTCACCGGCCGCATCGTTGAATGCCCGCTGGATGAGATCAACCGGCCCCGGGCATCGGCCCCGGCGAAAGGGACTTTGTCGAGGCCCCGACTCTGGGGCGACTTGGAATCCGTGTGGGCCACCAAAACCATGGGCCGGGTAGCCGGGCGAGCGGCATCACCAAAAATAGCCGCACGAACAGCATATCGAAAATCAGTCCAATACAGATAGTTGCGCCTGCCTGGCCGATGTTCACGACATCGCTGGACATGAGCGCCAACATTGTGAAGGCAAAGACGAAGGCTGCGGTGATTACCACGCTCCCGGAGCTGCCGATCGTCTGGATCATTCCAGTCTTAAATCCGGCGCCGATCTCTTCTTTGTCGTGTCGAAAGTAGGAGCAGGTTGTAGTCAGAACCAACTGCGACAAGCACAACGAGTGCGATCGGGAGGGTCAGCCAGTATCGACGGCCCCGGCGGGGTAGCTGGGGCCACGGAAAGGCCCACGAACGCAGGCATCACCGTCCACGGCGCCGATGCCGCACTGGCCCGCGAACGCATGGTGCGGGAGATGGCGTGGTTCGTCGACCCGTTCGGATTCCGTCACGAACTCATCCACGGCCTGGCAACTGAACCTGCCTCGTTCACCCCGGGACGGCCAGGCGGGCAATTCGTGACCGGCGACAAGGGGCTGGGGCACGCGGTGCTGATCGTGCCGGACTGGGATGAGGCCACCCGGTTCTTCGTCGACGTGCTCAGGTTCCGCATCTCCGACGACATCGAAGCCGGAATCACAGTGAGGTTTCCTGCACTGCAACCCCCGCCACCACAGTCTGGCGTTCTCGGCGGTGCCCGGCATGTCGTGGTTTCACCACCTGATGCTCGAGGTCACCGACCCCGAGCAGGTCCGTCAGGCGTACTACCTGCTGCAGCAACAACACCTGCCGGTGGCGACGTCACTGGGCAAGCACACCAACGACGAGATGTTCTCGTTTTACGTGCGCACGCCGTCGGGATTCGAGATCGAGTACGGATCAGGAGGACGGGTGATCGACGTCGACAAGCCGTGGAGCATCGGGCACTGCGACGCCATGAGCACCTGGGGCCACGAGCCGCCTGCCGAGCCCCTGTTTCCCGGCATCCTGCGCGCCGCACCGAGCGCGGCGTCATGAGCGCCATCAGCACCGTCGACGTCACGCTCGGCGACGTTACCTTCCACCTGTCGACCTCGGGTGAGCCTGGCTCCCTGCCCGTCTTGTGGTTACACGGATCGGGTCCCAGTGTCACCGCGCTCACCAACTGGCACGGCGCCCTGGGGTTTCGGTGGTCATGTGGCTGCGGCGGCCCAACGTCGGCCGGTGTGTCGTAGACCGAGCATGCCGAGACGGGGCCAGGTTGACCGCGGCGGCGAGCAGGGAGAAGTCGGCGGCGACCTTGGCCCGGGGCAGGTAACGGTATCCGGCCCGAAACCGGCCAAGACTCGGCTCGTGCAGCTGACCGCGGGGGGCCAGGGAGTGGACTTCCTGGGCTTCCATCATCGGTTGGTGCGATCGCGGTCCGTTCCCGGTCGCACGCGCGTCATCTTCCAGGCCCGCTGGCCCTCACGCAAGGCAATGCAGCATGCCCGAGACCGCATCCGGTTCATGACGATGCGGGCCCGGCTGGCTGCTCCGGTCGAGCAGGTCGTGCAGGAGATCAACCTGTTCCTGCGCGGCTGGGCGGGCTATTTTCGCTACGGGAACGCCGCCCACGCCTTCGACCAGATCAGACGCTACGCGTTGATGCGGCTCGCGTTGTTCATCGCGAAACGCCACCAGCGTGGACGCGCCTGGGGCTTCGCTCGGCTCTATCGCTCGGGCGACGATCTGGGTCTGATCAGCCTCAACGGCATCGTCGTCGCACCCAGGCCCCACCGGGCCTGGCGGGAGAAATCGAACACCGCCGGTGAAGGGCGTCGGTGAGCCGTGTGCGGGAGAACCGCACGCACGGTTCGACGGACGGGGACTGGAAACGGAACCCTACTACTGCGTCACCGCGCCAGCCCCCGACCCAACCAACCTCCGCGGTTGCCAGCCGATGATGAAACCCGATGAGTACTGTAGTTTTCGTCTGCTGTGTACGCGCCGAGAGCGTCAGTCGGCTTTCGATGCGGTTTGGCAGCCCCGCTGAGGCTTTCAAGGCCGAGCGGAAACTGTCGCAATATGGGTGTTCCCGTGCCTGTCAAAAAAACCACTTCGTTATGTGGTGTCAACGGCGGGCGAAAATTGACCCCTTTTCGACGGTTGAAAATTGACCCCCTTGGTGTTCATTCTTCGGTGGTCGATCCCGGGACGCGCCCGAGGTCGCGGTCTTTGATTCGGTAGGAGTCGCCCTTGAGGGCCACCAACGGAACGCAAAGCTGCAGTTGACCGTCGTTCTGGCTCCGGCGGAGGCCGTCGCGGGACTGTATGTGCATCCTGATCACCGGCGTCGACGGCGGCGGCCGGTTGTTCGGAGTGAGTTGGATGTCTAGTAATTATGACCGCATATTAGCGTTAGATGCCGCATGATTCGCTGGTATGACGTTAGTAGTGGCTATTTCGCTGCGCTTGCAGCCATCGATCGCCGACACGCGGCAGTAAATGATAGACGCTACGCATGGCGGGGCTTAGGCTCGGGCGTGGGAGGTGAGGCCGGTGAGCGACACGACACGGCTTCGGGCGTTGACCGAGGCGGGGTTGTTGCATCCGAATCCCGACGGGGTGTTGGCGTCGTTGTTCACCGGCGAGTCGGGTTTCTTTCTGGCGTCCGACAAGGTGCAGGTAAAGTACGAGATGTTGCGGGCGCGTCTGGTCGACGGCCTGCCTGTATCGGAAGTTGCTGCAGTACATGGCTATTCGCGCGCAGCGTTCTATCTGGTGGCAGCGGCGTTCGACCAGTCGGGGATGGCCGGACTGGTGGACGAGCGGCGGGGCCGCCGTGGCCCGGTGAAGCTGCGCCCGGAGATCGTGGAGTTCATCCGCGCCGACGCCGGGTCGGGAGCCCAGATCGCCGAACAGGTGGCCGACCGGTTCGGGGTGCGGTTGCACCGGCGCACCATCGAGCGGGTGCGCGGCCGGTGAGCGCCCGGTCGTTCTGGCCGCCGGTCGAAGCGGCGCAGGTCGACTACGAAACACTGCGGGCGCACGTGCTCGAGCACTCCCGACTAGCGGAGAGTCTGGCTGCAGCCCGGTTCGCCCGCCGCGGCCTGGCCGGGTTGATCGCGTGGCCGAGCGCCGAGCCGGTGTTTGTCGCCGAACTCGTCGCCGCTGCCCGTCCGGCATGGACACCGCACGACGATCCGCGCGTGTCGGCACTGGCCGCGGGCTACCAGTTCCTGCTCGACACCGCCGCACGCGTGGATCCGGTTGCCGCACTGGCACTACCGGAAAGAGGCCTGCGGTGAGGGCGGCGCTGTACGCGCGGGTGTCCACCGAGCGCCAAGCCGACCGCGGCACCATCGGCTCGCAGCTGGTGCTGTTGCGCGAACACCTCACCGCCGCCGGTGACGAGCTGGTCGGCGAGTACGTCGACGACGGACATTCCGGCGCCCGACTGGACCGCCCCGGCCTGGACGCGTTACGTGATGCCGCCGAGGCGGGGCTTGTGCAACGGGTGTGGTGCCTGTCGCCGGACCGGCTCGCCCGCGCTTACGCCTATCAGGTGCTGGTGCTCGACGAGCTGGACCGCTTCGGGGTCACTGTGGCATTCACCGACTCGCCTGGGCTGGCCGCCGACGACCCGCAGTCGGTGCTGCTCACCCAGGTACAGGGGGTGATCGCCGAATACGAGAAAGCCAAGATCGCCGAACGATACCGGCGCGGCAAACTGTTCCGGGCCCGCGCCGGCGAGATCGTCACCTGGAAAGTTTCCTACGGCTACCGCCGCATTGCGCGCAGCGCCGCCACCGGCCAGGCCCACCACGAAGTCTACGAGCCCGAGGCCGCTGTGGTGCGGCGGATCTTCACCGACCGCGCCGCCGGCATCACCGTGCGCGAAATCTGCCGACGGCTCAACGCCGACGGGTTGCCATCACCGACCGGCAAACCCACCTGGGGCCATTCCACGCTCAGCCGGCTCCTGCGCAACGAGGCCTACATCGGCCGGGTGTACTACAACCGCACCGAATCGGTGCCCGACCGGCGCCCCACCCGCCGCAACCGACAGGTCCCGCGCGACCGCGACGAATGGATCCCGATCGACTGCCCACGGATCATCTCCGATGAGCTGTTCCAGGCCGCAAGCCGAGTCGCCACCGACAACAGCAAGTGGAGCCCCCGCCGCGCCGAACCCGGCCAGTGGCTGCTCAAAGGCCTTGTCAAATGCGGTGTTTGCGGTGTGGGCACCAACTGCCACAAGATGCGCGGCCGCAACGGGACCTGGCACCGCTACTACTACTGCCGCAACCATGACCCGCTGCGCGCCGGCGGCGAACAACACCGCTGCCCCGAACGCAACATCCGCGCCGACGCGCTCGACACGTTCGTCTTCGACCACATCCGCGCCGCGATCACCCAGCCTGACCAGCTACTGGCCGGCGAACAAGCGCTCACACTGCACACTCCCATCCCCGACGACGAACTCCTCGCCGCCGAACTGGCCCGGCTGGACCATAAGATCGACGCCGCCGACGCCGAACGGCGCCGCCTGATCGACCTCTACCAGGGTGGGTTCATCGAACTTCCCGAAATGCAGCGCCGCACCACCGAAGTCGCCGCACGCCGAAAAGAGCTCCAACACAAGCAAACCAGCCTCGCTCACGAACGAACCGCGCTCGCCCGCGACAACCAGCTCCGATCCCGCGTCCACGATTTCGCCGCCCGCATCCACGCCGTCATCGACACCCTCGACGACATCCAGAAACAACAGCTGTTGCGCCTCCTCGTCGAAGACGTCCGGGTCACCGGCTGGCACGTCCAAATCCGGCTCCGCATCGCGCTGGACCCGCCACCACCCGACCCGCCACAGCCGACCAGCCCCACCGGCAGACCATTGCCAGTCCCGCACCCAGTGTCAACCCAAGACGGTTTGCGTTCCGTCGGTGGCGATGACCTCGGCGTGGTGCACGAGGCGGTCGATCATGGCGGCGGCCACGACGTCATCGCCGAACACTTCGCCCCAGCGATGTGGGGCGCGCATATGTTTCTTCTCTCGGATTCGTGCTGTTAGCTGGGCTTTCCGCCCGTCTGCGTGTCGTACCGATCTTTCAGGCGTGACCGGGCTATGTTAGGTATTGCCTAAATGACTTAGGCGGGAAGAAGGTGTGCCAGTGGCGAGCGGGCTGCGACTGATTCCCGGTGGGTTCGCGCCGGTCGAGCCGGTGGCTGCGGATCCGCTTGTGTTCCAACGGGAATGTGTGGACGCGTTCGTAGCGTCGTGGCGGGCTCGGGGTTTCAGCGAGGTCACCATCGACAATGACATCGGGCTGCTGGAGCGGACGCTGGCGGCGTTGGGGCGCCCGGCGTGGGAGGTCACCGCCGAGGACATCGACCGTGCCGTCGGCGACCTGGCCGTCGCGGGCCGGGCGGTGTCGACGCGGCGGGGGTATGTCCAGATCTTCAAGGGGTTCCACCGGTTTCTGCAGGTCCGTAAGGCGGCCGAGATCGAGGCGTCGTTCGGGGTTCGGCTGGTGTGTCCGGTCGACGAGTTCAACGCCTCCCGTCACGTCGGCGACGATTCACCGGCGTTGCTGCCGCCGCCGACGCCGGAACGGGTGGCCGAGTTCTTCGAGTTCATGAAGGCCCGGATCGCGACAGCCCGGAAGTACGCTCCGGCGGCACGTGACTACGCGTTGTTTCGGACGCTGTATCACGCCGGGTTGCGGTCGGAGGAGGCCGCGCTGCTGGAGGTCCCCGACGTCCATTTCGGGCGTGGCCCGTTCGGCAAGCTGCATGTGCGGTTCGGCAAGGGAGCTCACACGTCGGGCCCGCGTCCGCGGTGGGTGCCGATGCTCGACGGCCTGGACTTGGTGTTGCGCTGGTTTCTCACCGATGTCCGTCCGAAGTTCCCGGACTCACCGGTGTTGTTCGCCGACGAGTCCGGCGGGGCACTGCATCGTGGGACTATCCGTAATCGGCTGCGGTATCTGATGCAGTTGGAGGGCCGCCCGGTGACCGACCGGTTCAGCCCGCATGCGCTGCGGCGGGCGTGTGCGACCCACAACTACGAGCGTGGAGTGGATCTTGTTGCCATTCAACAGCTTTTGGGGCATTGGACGGTGAGTTCGACGATGCGGTATGTGCGCCCATCAGCGACGTTCATCGAGGACGCCTATCGCCGGGCAGTCGCCTCGACGCTGGCGGAGCTGAGCGGAGAGGACGGGTTGGCATGAAGATCCGGTGGCGGCTGCGGATGGCCGCGGCGCAGCGTGAGGTGTGGACCGGCACCGAGCTGCGCCGGTTGCTGGCCGAGAAAGCCGGGCTGGAGATGTCGGCGGCCTCGGTGTCTGCGTTGTTGACCAAGGAGCCCAGCCAGGTCAAGCTCGCGACGCTGATGGCGTTGTGCACTGCTCTGGAGTGCACCCCCAATGACCTCTTCGAGGTCGACACCACACCGGTTGAACAACCCGCCAAGCCGTCTCGGTCGGTGCCGGTCGAGACGAAGAAGACCGCGAACACGCGGGGCCGATCGATGCCGCCGATGTAGCCGATGAGACCCGAAAGCGGTTGCATCCGATGGGGAAACGTCAGCGTGACTGCGCGGCATGTGGGGCGCCGGTGGGTATCATCGGCCGTGAGTTGTGTTGTCGCTGTGTGCGGCGGCAGCGGGAGCGCGACGCCAAGCAGTCTTGCCCGGACTGCGGCCGCGACCGGAACCTGGTGGCCGCGACCGGTCGATGCGTGCTGTGCTCCCGACGATGTGTCGAATGCGGTCATCCCGTCCGCCGGGCCGATGCGACGTTGTGCAAGATGTGCCGTCGCCGCGCCGATCTGCTCGCCCGCCAGCAGCGCTGCCCGCGGTGCGGCAAACCCGGCTATCTGTGTGCCGAGACCGGATGGTGCGGGTCGTGTTCACGGCCGGGCCCACCGAAGGACCCACCGAGAATCTGCCAGGTATGCGGCGAGCTGCGCCGCCACCAGGGCCGCGGCATGTGCTCGCGATGCTGGCAGCGGCATCCGCAGCGGCCGTTCACCCACGGCGAGCACCTCGCCGCACGGCTCGAGGACCCACCGGCTTGGTTGGACGAATTCATCGCCGATATAGCCGAGGTGTATTCGCCCGGGCGAGCGTGCAACGTGCTCACGGCGCTTGGCCGGCTGCTCATCGACGAGCACCCCAATCATCCGCAGGCACTGCTTGACCGCGCCCGCAGGCCCGGCCGCTCGTTGGGCCCGCTGGCCAGGTCGCTGGAGGCGTTCTTCACCGAGCGGGGTCTGGCCATGCCCACCGATCATGCCGAGCAACTCGCCGCGGGGCGGCGCCAGCGCCGCATCGACGCCGTCCCCGCCACGCTGCGGCCGGCGGTGGCCTCGTTCACCGCATCGCTGCTGACCGCCCGAGCGCGGGCCTGCAGGGCCGGAACGCTGCCACGTAGCGACCGAACCATCGACGTCGCGTTGGCTACCCTGCGTGATCTCGCACTGTTTCTGGATCACGGACGAGGAAAACAGGATTGGTCCACGATCGATGTCGGTGACATCGAGGAATTCCTCACCCTCCAACCCAACAACCGCCCGCGGCGACTGACGGTACTGCGTCAGTTCTTCCGGTTCGCCCGCACCCGCCGACTGGTGCTTATCGACCCGACCAGCAGCCTGGACCGTAAGCAGTCCAAGGGATTTCGCGGCAGAACGCTCACCATAGATCAGCAACGCCTACTGTTTCGCCGCTGGACCACCGATCCCACCGTCCATCCCCATGAAGCGCTGGTCGGGATCCTCGCGCTGCTGCATGGCGCCTCCAGCCGGGAACTGCAGCTGCTGCGTTGCGACACGATCGGCCACCGGGAATGCACCATCCGCCTCGACGGCCGTCCTCACCCGGTGCCGTTGGACCCCGCCAGTTGGGCGGTCTTGACGCGATGCCTGGCCCACCGCCAATCCCAGCACACGCGCAATCCGCACGTCATCGTCACCAAGGTCACCAAGACCGGACGCGAGCCCGCGTCTGCGGCCTATCTTTCCCACGTGCTCGACGCCTGCGGCCTTGCGCCGCGAACGGTTCGCAGCACCCGCCTGGTCGACCTCGTCAACACCATGGACCCCAAGCTGGTGGCCGTCGCCTTCGGGATGGATCCCGAGGCCGCAATGATCTATCTCGCCGACCACGTCGACCCCACCCGATTGCCCACCAATGACACTGCAGGCTAATTAGACCTTCGTCGCACCCATGTCGACGGTCAGCTGTGTTGCCGTGACGGCACGAGACAGATCCGAGGCCAGATAGATGACGGCATCGGAGATGTCATCGACATGCGCGGGAAAGGGCGTGGAAAGCACGCACCCAAAGGACATGAGGTAGTTCGGGTGGGCGGTGAGCATCTTTGCGACATTCGGGTCTTCAGCTGGCGCTGTGGCGACCCCCCACGGGTGGATCGAGTTGACCCGGATGTTGTATTCCCCGAGCTCGATTGCGGCTGACTTCGTCAGCCCGACCACGCCGTGCTTGGCGGCGGTGTAGTGACTCTGAGAAGGCAACGCTTTAATTCCTGCGACCGAGCTGATGGTGATAATCGAGCCACCATTTCCCGCCGAAAGCATATGGGGAACTGCGGCTTTCATCGTGCGCCAGACACCGGTCAGGTTGACATCGATCATCGTCTGCCACTGCTCGTCCGACATCTCCCAGAAGCGCGCCCAGTTGCTGATACCTGCGTTTGCGACAACAACGTCCAGGCGTCCACCGAAGCGCTCGACCCCGTCTGCTAACACCGCTTCCAGCGCGTCGGAGTTCCGTACATCGGCGATCTCCATCAGACATGGCCGGCCCTCGGCCTCCACCAGACGAGCGGTTTCCTTGAGGTCCGCCTCGCTGGCGGCGGGGTATCCGTTATGGGGTGAAACGTCGGCCGCGACATCTACGCCGATGATCGAAGCGCCTTCGCGCGCGAGGCGCAGCGCATGGTTACGCCCCATGCCGCGCGCTACGCCGGTCACGAAGGCGACCCTGTCGTCAAGCAGGCCCATGACAACCCCTTCGATTCGCTCAATCTCGTCAATGTGCCACTCAACTGGCCACCGCCGGAGCCGCCGCCGCAGCTCCTGCACCGCTCTGACCGCCGGATCGTGGTGTGAATCGTAGCTCGGCACCCTCAGATATTGGTAGATTCTCGTTCGCGCCCTCTGGCCGCTTCGAGCCGGATCGCGGGGGCAGCACACTGCTGGCCAGGAGACAATTGACACGTTGATGCCCAGCCCTGTTCGCGCTGTTCTTCATCGGCTGGCTCATCTTCGACATGCCAGTCGCGCTCGGCCTCGTCAACAAGTCCGTCGGTTGGTATGCGAGAGAGGTCGACCCGATTTTCCTTCAACCGCCACCGTGGCTGAGGACTGTCGGCTGGTTCGCGTTCGCGTACGGCCCCTTTATCTGGTGGCGGCATACGGGTTTTTCCGTAGTAAGCAGTGACTCCCGTACCTGCTGCTGCCCCTCGCCGGGATGGTGGTCACCAGCACCGGGATCTATTTAGTCACAGACGCGACCGGAGATGTTCGGCCATTGAACTGGACGATGTTCTATGGCTTGAACGGGCCGTACATCGTTGTCCCCGTTTTGGCTGCGCTCTGGCTAATCGCGCGAACGAGAAAGACGGCAACCGCGTAACAAGCCGCGAGCCCATCGTGCTGGCACGTCGACAAGTACCTACGCGACCACCTGGACGGTTAGCCGTATCCCACGGCCAGGCAAGGCCCGAACCAGTGATGTTTCGGCAGCACTTTGCACAGGTTCGCGCGAACAAGTGCGCTTTGCCGAAGGGCTTGTTAGATGTGACGATCAGGCTGGCCCGCTCGTAGCGGGAAGACACGAGTTGGAAAAACAGGTTGGCCGCTTCGGGTTCGAAAGGGATGTAGCCGACTTCATCGACGACCGGCAGGGGGTAGCGGCCCAGTCGGATGAGTTCTTGTTGAAGGCGTCCGGCGTGGTGGGCCTCGGCGAGTCGGGCGACCCATTCGGAGGCGGTGGCGAACAGCACGCGGTGGCCGGCTTGGCAGGCTCGGATCGCGATGCCGATCGCGAGGTGGGTTTTGCCGGTGCCCGGCGGCCCGAGGAAGACGACGTTGTCGCGGGCGGTGACGAAGTCTAGCGTGCCTAGGTGCGCGATCAGGTCGCGTTTGAGTCTACGGGCATGCTCGAAGTCGAACTCCTCCAATGACTTCCGTGAGGGGAAACGGGCTGCGCGGATACGGCCCTCACCGCCGTGGGACTCTCGGGCCGAAACTTCGCGCTGCAGACATGCGACGAGGAATTCCTCGTGGGTCCACGATTCGGCGCGGGCCCGCTCGGCCAATCTAGCTACTGCTTCGCGCATCGTAGGTGCTTTCAGGGCGCGGGTGAGGAAGCTGACCTCGGCGGTCAGGTCCCGGTTGTTCGACGACACTGCGGCCGCCCGGGTGGTTTTGGTGGTCATGACACCAGCCCGCCTTCGCCGAGGTCAATGCCCAGTGCGGTGTCGTAGTCGGCCAGTGCCTGCTGCTCGACGCTGATCTGATTGTCGGGTTCACGCACCGGCCGTAGGGCACCGATCCGGTTGCGGCGCAGCATGTCGGCAGCCGCGCGGTGTTCGGGGTCGGTGATGGTTTGATGCCAGGCCCACACCCGCTCGTGATCGGCGACCACCTTGTCCTCGCAGAACACCCGTACCCGGTCCAGATCAGCGAGGACCTCGATACGTCGGCCGATCACCCCCGGGTGTACGGAGTAGTCGTTGGAGTCCAACCGCACATAGTGATCGCGAGCCAACCGGGTCGCCGAGCGCCATCCCACCGCTGGTGCCACCGGCGGCAGCGCGAGCATGGCTTGGCGGTCCGCGCCGATCCGGTCAGTCGGTGCACACCCCAGCATCCGGCGGGTCCGCCCGTTCACCATCTGCAGCCAGTGCTGTAGTTGGTGGTTGGAATCGCCGGGGCCGCTGAAGGTTCGGCCCGGTAGAAATGACCGCTCCAAGTAGTCATGGGCCCGTTCGATGATGCCCTTGGACAACGTCGTCGACTACACCGGATCCCGATGATCGCTTCCAGATAGTGCGTGTGACGCATCGGTTTCATCCGTTGTTTGGTCGTGAGTTCGAGTTCGTGGAGCATCGGCAGAATTGGGGTGAGGACCGGGTGCACATGCGCGACGCGGATGGGCGGTTATTCTCGCTTCCTGCTGGCTGGACCGATACCGAGGCGGTGGATCCGTTCGTGGTGATCGCCGCCGGGCGGTGTCCATTTACCGTGGACGGGTTGCTCGCGGTCGCCGACCTGGTCGAGGGCTTGCGGGCTGGGCGGGCTGTCAAGACGATTACGCCGTAAGTGTTAGGTGGATTACGCCGTGATGCGCTCCGCGATGAGCAGTGGGTTACTCCGGTTCGGGCGCTAATTCTGTGCTATTGCAGGCTATGTATGTCTGTAGCTGGCGTGTCATGCGCAGTCCGTCAGGCCGATACGGCATAATTCGTCTAACAGTACGACAAATCGGAGGGCGGGATGGCGCGACGGCGCGAGGTCGAAGACCCCAAGTTGACGGCGCTGCGGCAGGCGCGGTGTTTGAATCCGCACCCTGAGGCGGTGACCGACGAGTTGTTTAGCTCCCAGGAGTTCTTCGACGCCCGCGACGCGGTGCAGGTCAAATACGAGATGGTGCGACGTGTTCGGGTCGACCGGGTGTCGGTGTCAGCGGCCTCCGAGGCGTTCGGGTATTCGCGTCCCTCGTTTTATCAGGCGGCCGCCGCGCTCGATGAGCAGGGCCTCGACGGGCTGACCGCGAGCAAGCCGGGCCCGCGTGGCGGACACAAGATCACCGCGGAGGTCAGCGCATTCGCCGAAGAGCAGCTAAGCGCCGACCCGGCACTGCGGCCAGCGGACCTGGTCGACACGATCGCCCAACGGTTCGGCGTGCGGGTGCACCCCCGCTCGATCGAGCGGGCGTTGACCCGCTACCGAGACCAGCAGTCCAAAAGTCACTGACTCCTCCGGTGAGCAGGCCATGGTGAACGAGCGCGGTGGTCGCGGTAGCGGGCTGGACGCCCGCTACGAAGCGCTTCGCCACGCCGCGCTGCACGCCCGCGCGGAGGCGTTCCCCCTCGGCTTCGCCGTGCTCACCCGCCGGGGCGTAACCGGGTGGCAACGCGCCCTTAAAGAAGTGAGCGCCAACCAAGCCACACCCGTCATGCCCGCCTCGCCGGCGCTGGCGTCTTCGAGCCTGCCAGCAGCGGTCAGCGCCGAGCTGGTAGACGCGCTCGCCGCGGTCACCCTCGCAGGCACCCAGCCCGACCGCGACGCTGCTGTCCATCACCGAAATACGTTGCACCACAGGTCTATTCGCCGCGAAAGGAGCCCATACCGGTGTTTACCGACACCGCCGCATCCAAAGTGACCGCGGCGCATCTGGCCAAGCCGGCGCTGTTATATGTGCGCCAATCCACCCTCAAACAAGTCATCCACCACACCGAGTCCGCGCACCGCCAATACGATCTACGCTCCCGGGCGATCGCGCTGGGCTGGGCCGACGAGCAGATCACCGTAATCGACATCGACCAGGGCCAGTCCGGGGCCAGCGCCGCCGACCGGGAAGGCTTTCAGCACCTCGTCGCCGAGGTGTCGCTGGGCCGCGCCGGGATCGTGTTAGGCCTGGAATGCTCACGGCTGGCCCGCAACTCCGCCGACTGGCACCAGCTGCTCGAACTATGCGGCGTCACCGCCACCTTGATCTGCGACGAAGATGGCCTGTATGACCCGCGCCAGTTCAACGACCGACTGCTGCTGGGCATGAAGGGCCAAATGAGCGAGGCCGAACTGCACTTCATCAAGGCCCGCCTGCGCGGTGGGGTGCTCTCAAAGGCCCGCCGCGGCGAACTGCAGATGCCGCTGCCGGTCGGACTGGTCAATGACCAATCCGCACACGTGGTCCTTGACCCCGACACCGCCGTCCAACAGGCGCTGCGCCACCTGTTCGACACCTTCGCCGCCACCGGGTCGGCCACCGCCTGCGTGAAGGCCTTCCGCAACGCCGATCTGCTATTCCCGTGGCGCCACCTCAAAGGCCCGCGCAAGGGCGAGCTGGACTGGAAACCGCTGCGCCATCACACCGTGCTGCGGGTCCTGCACAACCCGCGCTATGCCGGTGCGTTCGTCTACGGGCGCTGCGCCCAAAAGCCCCGACCCAACGGCAAGTCGTCATCGGTGAAACTGCCACGCGATCAATGGGTTTCATTCATCCCCGACGCCCACCCCGGCTACATCAGCCTCGCCCAGTTCGAGGCCAACCAAACGAAGTTGGCCGCCAACGCCGCCGCCCACGGCCGCGACAGATCATCGGGTCCGGCCCGCGAAGGCGCCGCCCTGCTGCAAGGCATCATCGTCTGCGGCCGCTGCGGCAACCGCATGACCGTGCGCTACCACCGCCGCCGCGGCCGAGAATTGCCCACCTATGTGTGTCAACGCGACGGCATCGATAAAGCCCAACCCATCTGCGCGGCGATCCCCGGCGCCGACCTCGATGATCGGATCGGGCAACTGCTGCTCGACACATTGACTCCGTTGGCCGTCGAGGCCGCACTGACCGTGGCCAACGAGCTGCACCAGCGTGCCGCCGACGCCGACCGCATGCGCGCCGCCCACGTCGAACGCGCCCGCTACCACGCCGATCTGGCCCGCCGCCGCTACCTGGCGGTCGACCCGGCCAACCGGCTCGTCGCCGACAGCCTCGAAGCCGACTGGAACACCGCGCTGCGCGAACTGGGCGACGCCCAACACACCTACCAGCAGGCCCGCGACCAACACAGCGGCGAACTCACCGATCAACAGCGCGCCCGCATCAACCAGCTCGTCACCGACCTGCCCACGATCTGGCACGACCCCACCACCCCGGCGCGGGAACGCAAACGCATCGCCCGGCTGCTGCTTACCGACGTCACCGTGCAGCGCCAGGGCGACACCATCACCGCCCACCTGCGTTTCCGCGCCGGTCAACACACCACCCTGACCATGCCCGCCCCGAAAACCGCTGCCGAACAACGTAAAACACCAGCCGAGGTCGTCACCGCCATCAACGAACTGCTCGATCGCCACGTCAGCGGCGAAATCGCCGACACCCTCAACCAGCGCGGCATCCTCTCCGGTACCGGAGAACCGTTCCACCGCAACATCATCGACAACATCATCCACACCTACCGGCTACCCAGCCGCCGCCAACGCCTACGCGACGCCGGCATGCTCACCGCCGCCGAACTCGCCGACCACCTCGGCATCCGACCCGGCACAGTCAAAGACTGGTGGCGTGCCGGACTTGTCAGCGGGCTGCGCTACAACGACAAAGGCGAAATGCTCTACCACCGGCCCGACCCCACCAACCCGCCCCAACCACCCAAACGCGGACGACCGGTCAAAACGCGCTGACCAGCACAAACAAAAATCACATTCCCATCAATGCAAAGGAGTGCAGTATGCAACCAGAGGTTTGTGCTCCGGTTCCCTGGTTTGAGGACTACCACCTTCGCACCGAGAACCCCGCGGAACGCCTGACACTCGCCGGTGAGCTCGGCGCGGCTTGACCGCCAGCGCCCGACCGCGCCCTCGCCGTCCCACACCAGGGTCCGTGGCACCGCCCCGAGCGCGTGGATCAGGTGCCACCATCCAGCGAACACGTCCTTCGGCCTGCCGCGACGGGATCAGAACCGCTGCAAGCCACCGTGAATAGCCGCACACCTTCGTCAGCACCGGAAGCTGCATCGGGGTGCGGGCCTGCCAATACCCGACCGGGACCGTGGTTGGTGGGAACCAGAAGTCGCACTGTGCGAGATCGCCGGCGTCATAAGTCGTGCGGCCCGCCGGATCCGGCGGCAAATAAGCCGGCCGCAACTCCCGCACGCGTTCCTTGAACACCGTCATCCCACGCGTCCAGCCGACTCGCTCGGCGATACCGTCGCGGACATCGTCGGCACCTCCTTGAGTTGCGCACGGATCGCATCCTCGAACGCATCCACCGCCGAGCCCGCTGGCTTACGCTCTACTTCGGCGGTCCATCGGAGCCCAACGCGGAGCGCACCGTATTGCGCGAGAGCTTCAACGTCCTGGCGATCGTCTTGATCGGCAACCCCTCCGCTCGATGCAACCTGCGGATCTCAGCCCAGTCCTCCACTGACAACAACTCCCTTCTCCTCTCGGCTCACGCCGAGAATCGGTCGAAGGGGGTCAAAATTCGGGCGTCGACACGGGGTCAGTTTTCAGATGCCGCCGGGTGCGCCGTGAGGCGCTGTTGGTTCGAGAGGAGGTGTGAGACCTCTTCCACCGATCCTGTCGCAGCAGGACGGTGAAGCTGGGGGCAGTCCGATCCGGGTGATGACGGTGAGGGTGGCAAGCAGCCCCGACAAGGTCGGAACGTGCCAGCACTGCCAGATGGTGCGGGTCCGGCGAGCGGGATGGAAAGGAGTACGCAAGGAACCGGCGTTTACGTCTCTCAAGTCTGGATCGGCTCGAACCTGGCGGATATGGGCCGAGAGCGGTGCGTCTCAACGTGTTTCGGGTTGAGAACTCCTGGGTCGGCTTCGGCGACTGGCCGGGAGACCACGGTGAAGTGCTGCGGGGTAGCCGTGGTGATGCCGCAGGGACCGAGTCGGGCTCCTCCTTCGTCAAGCGAATCACAATGAACACGGGAACCGTCCTGGTCCCGCCGATGTCCCGGACATCCGGTCCGAAGGCAACGGCTGGGCGCATCGACTGCCGATCGGGACAGGGCGGGGCGGAGCCGCCGTAGTACTCCGAGCCGGGGAAAGCCCGGCACATGGGGAACGGCGGCAGCGGTTTCGAGAAGGGAAGGACACTGCAATGCCGCAAGATGCGCCGATGAATATGGGCGCTCTCGACCAGGAGCCGATTCTGGCCTGGTCGCGGGTATCGGGGATGCAGAACAAGCTTCACCATTGGGCGGCGGCCGATCCCGGCGGCAGGTTCGATGACCTGTTCAATCTCGTGTACGACCCGGCGACGCTGATCGTGGCGTTCGACCGGGTGGCGGGCAATTCCGGTGCGAACACTCCTGGCGTGGACGGCTTGACCGCCCGCGACGTGGAGACCGGCATCGGGATGCCCGGCTTCCTGAGCGATCTGCAGGCCCAGCTCAAGTCCGGCTCGTTCCGGCCACTTGCAGTGCGGGAGCGCAGGATTCCCAAGCCCGGCGGCAGCGGTAAGGTCCATCGGCTGGGAATCCCGACCATCGCGGATCGGGTTGTTCAGGCGGCGCTCAAGCTCGTGCTGGAACCCATCTTCGAGGCCGACTTCGCGCCGGTCTCCTACGGGTTTCGGCCGATGCGGCGAGCGCACGACGCGATCGCGGAGGTTCAACGCTTCGGCACCAAGGGTTATCGCTGGGTGCTCGACGCCGATATCGAAGCGTGCTTTGACTGCATCGCGCACACGGCCCTGATGGACCGGGTGCGCACGCGGGTCAAGGACAAGCGCGTGCTCGCGCTGGTTAAGGCGTTCCTCAAAGCCGGGGTGATGACCGAACTCGGTGAACGTGAGGACAGCCCCACCGGCACCCCGCAGGGAGGCATCCTGTCCCCGCTGTTGGCCAACATCGCCCTCAGCGTGCTCGACGAGTACGTGCACGGGCCCTGGCAACACGGCGGGATCATGAGTACCCCTCGCCGACGCGCCCGGCGCCGCGCCAAGGGCCTGCCGAACTGGCGAATCGTCCGCTAAGCAGACGATTTCGTCATGCTCGTGCACGGTGACCAAGCCGATGTCGAAGCCCTGCGCGAAGAGATCGCCGGCGTGCTGGCACCCCTGGGTCTACGGCTCTCGCACGCCAAGACCCGGATCCTGCACATGAGCGGCGGGTTGGACTTCCTTGGGTTCTACATCCACTGGCGCCGCAAGCGAGGAACGACCAAGTGGTACGTCTACACCTTCATCGCTGACCGGCCCATCCGGTCATTGAAGGACAAAATTCGTGCCCTGACCAGCAGGCTATCGCAACAGCCACCCAGGACCGTGCTGATCCGGCTCAACCAGATCATGCGCGGCTGGTCGGCCTACTTCCGGTATGCAGTGGCCAAACACACCATGAGTTCCCTGGAAAACTTCGTGTGGCACAGGGTGATTCGTTGGCTGCGGAAACTGCACCGCTGGAACTGGCGCGACGTCCGCCGCCACCACACCGGCCCCGATGGCCGATGGGTGCGTCCCTCAGCGGACGGGATCGAACTGTTCAACCTCGCCTCGGTACGCATCAGTCGCTACCGCTACCGCGGCAACACGATCCCCAAACCCCGGACCCTGGCCAACCACGCCTGACGGCAGACACCGTGGAGAGCCCGCTGCGTGGAAACATGCACAGCGGGTTCGGAGAGCGGCCTGGGGAAACGGACCGATGGCAACACCGGCACCGCGCCCCAGGCCGACTCAACCATGTGGTGCGACGGCAACGACGACCGCGCGGATGGCGTGTCGTCGGTGGCGTGAACAGCAGGCCGCGCTGGCCGCAAACCATGTTGGCCGTGCGAAATCATCAACATCGCCACGCAAATCTGAAAGACTGCAGCGTAGTAGGGAGAAGACCATGACCCGATACCGCACCAATATCAACACTGGCGTGGCCAGTATCAACAATGGCGTGTGTGCCAGGGCGCTGCCGACATGTTGGTTGAGGTGGTTGAGGCATAACGCCAAGGTGCCGAAGACCGGAATGACCGGGATTTCGCACTGGCGCGAGCGCCTTGGGCCCGGCTCGCTCCCAATCAGATGTATGGCATGACTGATCAGGTTCACGACGTTTCCGACACGCTGGCTGTCAATTTCCTCGCCAATTTGGGCGGGGCGATGATCGCCGCTAGCTATCCCATCGGGCTCGTGCGGCAGATCCTAGATTCGGCCTGCAGCCGGTACGGGCTAACCAACCAGGTCCTACTATTACCCAACTATGTCCACCTTGGTGGATCTGATCACGTGGCGGGCACCACCATCCGCGTCGTACGCGCCGATCGCGATTTGCGATTTGACCAGACGTTTGTGCTGGCTAACCTTGTCGATCGCGTCGAGCATGGCGAAATCGGCGCCAAGGAGGGGGCGGCCGAACTCGACCGCATATATGCTCTGCGGCCGCGCTTTCCGGTGTGGGTCAGAGTGATCGGGTACACGACGCAAAGCGCTGCCTTCGCCCTGATTCTGCAGCCCACGCCGCTTGCGCTGCTGGCGGCGACGGTCTTCGGGAGCCTCGTCGGGGCGTTGGGTCTAGTTGGCCGGCTCAGCGTCGCAGCCGGGGAATTGCTGCCTACGGTCAGCGCATTCCTGGTTGCCGTGGCTGTCTTCACGGTCGGGCGGCACTGGCATCTGGGTGAAGACAGTTTGCGGGCACTGACACCACCGCTGGTGCTTTTTTTGCCGGGTACCGCGATCACGTTGGCGACTATAGAACTGAGCACGCGAGAAATCGTGTCGGGCTCGTCTCGGCTTGTCGCCGGATTGCTGCGTTTCGGACAGCTGGCGTTAGGCGTCGTCGCTGCCGCGCGACTCGTCGGCGTGACAGCGCCTGAATTGGCCGGCGCGTCGGTGAACAAGTTCGGCTGGTGGGCGCCGTGGGTGGGTGTGGCCGCCTACGCAGTCGGCGTGCTCCTCCACTCCGGTCCCCCGGTGCGGTTCCTGCCGTGGCTGTTGGTGATGCTGTTCATCGCTTACTCTGGCCAGTTTGTGGGGAATGCGTTATTCGGGGACTACTCTGGTGGATTCAGTGGCGGGCTGGCGCTGATGCTTTGTGGCCTCGCAATCTCGGAGCGGCCCAATACACCATCACTGGCTGCGCTGGTGTTGCCCGGCTTCTGGCTGCTTGTCCCGGGTTCGATCGGCGTGATCGGCGTCACACAGCTCATCCAAGCCAATAGCGTAGCCGCGCTCACGGTCTTGCTGGTTTCGATGATGGCGATAGCGCTGGGCATGCAGGTTGGGCTGCTGATGTGGCGCAGTTACCGCCAGCTGCGCGGAGCTGTTCGAACCAAACACCGCAGAACTAAGGCCTGAATCCGTGGATCGGTGATTTCGAGCGGTCGTCGGCGGTTTTTGGGGATATGCGGCCGGGCAGTGGATGCGCCTGGCGCATGCGTGATCGGCTCGCCTGTACCAGCTTTTCCTTGTTGGGGGTTCCTCGGGTCGGGCCTGGGGTGGCGGGGTGGGCAGGGACTGGTCGGGTCGGGTCAGGCGGCGCGCGGCTGTGCGGTTGGGTAGCCGATGACGTTGTCCCACAGCGTCTTCCATGGGGTCTGTCGGGGCTAGCGGCCGGGTAGGTGCAGGACAGGTTTGCGGCCCGGGGCGGCGAAGCGAGCGGGCACGTTGACCAGGTCGCGGCGCAGGGTGGCGCCGCGGGCGACGGTGTGGTCGCCGCTGGCGAGGGTGCCGGTGGCGCGCAGCAGGTTGTGCGCGATCACCGCGCAGGCCAGCCAGGCGCAGTTGGCGGCGAACAGCCCTGAGGGGATGTGGGCCAGCGGCCCGTCGATCAGGTCGGCGAAGGTGGTCTCGATGATGGCGTGTTTTCGGTGGGTGATATCGGCCTCAGCAGTGGGCAGCTCGGAGTTGGTCACAAACGGGTGATAGTGCCACACCGGGAACAACGCATCGGGGTCGAGTAGCCCGGGGGAATCGCACCCCCGGGCTCTCATAGAACCGTGCGTAACAGTCTCCTGTTACACGGCTCCTGTCGTCTTGATCATCAGCGGGTAGGTCACCTGTGCCCAATGGGCGAAGTAGCGGGGATAGGTCGTGGTGACGTATTCCCATTTCGCTCGGGCCTTGCGGGCAGGCCGTAACCGTTTGTATTTCTTGCGGACCCAACGCATCAGGTAGGTGTTGATGCGCGCAAGCAAAGTGGACAACGCCGACGGGTAAAACGCCCCGTAGTAGTTCATCCACCCCCGCACGATCGGGTTGATCATTCGGGCCAGACCAGCGAAGTCAAGATCGGTACGCCGGTGCACTTGCCACCGGCGCACCTCTTGACCCATCTTCTTCAAGGCGTCCTTGCTAACCGCAGGCAAAAACGACGTGAACACCACCCCGTTCTTGTTGCGCGCTCGGCGTGCGCGAAACGTGTAGCCCAGAAACGTAAACGACGTGTGCTCTGCCGCATCACGCCGATTAGCGTCCTGGCAATACACGATCCTGGTTTTGTCGGGATGCAACCGCAGCCCGACCTCGACCATCCTGTCCTCGATCGCTGCCCGCACCTGCTCAGCTTGTCGCTGGCTGTTGCAGTGCACGACGGCGTCGTCCGCGAAACGTTCGAACGGGACGTCCGGGAAGTTCCGGACCATCCACGCATCGAACGCATAATGCAGAAACAGGTTCGCTAACACGGGTGAGATCGCGGATCCCTGTGGGGTTCCACGATCTCGTTGCGCCACGGTGCCATCGGGCAGCTGGATGGGCGCGGCGAGCCACCGCTTCACATACAGCAACACCCACGGCAGATCGGTGTGCACGGCGACCGCTTTGACGACCAAATCCCACGAGACGCTGTCGAAAAACTTTTGGACATCCAAGTCGATGACCCAGTCATATTTCCAACAACGTGCCCGGCATGCTCCGACCGCATCCAACGGCGACCGCCCCGGGCGATAACCATAGGAGTCTGGATGAAAGATCGGCTCGACCTTTTCTTGCAGCCTCCCAGCTACCACTGTTTGGGCGATCCTGTCCGCGATCGTAGGCACCCCGAGCACCCTCGTGCCGCCGCCATGCGGTTTCGGTATCTCCACCGCACGCACCGCAGGGGGAAAGTAGCTCCCCGAAGACATCCGATTCCAGATCTTGTACAGATTGCTCTCGAGATCCGTCTCGAACGCCGCCAGATCCACACCGTCTACCCCTGGTGCACCCTTGTTCGCCCTGACCTTCTGGTATGCCTGCCAAACCTCCCACTTCGAGATCTCAAACGGTTTCGCTGACGACTTCAGCTCGCTCATACAGCTCCTCCCCGGGCCGCACAGGGCCCCGGTTGACCGGACAAACACAGCCACAGACGACCCGGCCCCTTCGCTCCACCCCCATTACAGGAGCATCACCACTACTACGAGCCGGTCCGCCAGCGCGCCCCGCAACGGTACTCACACCAGACTTGACGCCTGGCTGCTCCCTGTCGCCGACGAAACCCAGCCACACAGAACGTGTTTCGCCGCACAGCGTCGTGGCGCACCTTCCCACGTTTCCTGCAAGAGCCGCAGACCAGACTCATGCCGCCTCCATGCCGGACACCGCCTGGCCAGTAATCGGGACACCCACCAGGCCCTGCTCACGCAGTCCGCTACACGACTACGATTTCGGTGCCACTCGTACGCTAACGGCACGTCAACAGCGGTTCGGGGTTACTCATCTTCCTGGTCCCCACCTGACACCTCCAAGGATGCCTTTTCCACATCGCTCACCACGACGGTCTTCAGCCAACGCAGCATGTGGTGGTTTGAAGCCTCCGCCCGACCGGCGACTCCGAAGGGCCAACCTTCATCTCTTGCAGAACACCGATTCCCGGAAAAGTCTCTCCTACCTACATCAAGACCTCCGTTTCTCGTTCGTGGCACACGTAGCGGGCGTCCTTGACGCGGCGCACCACCAGCCGCACGGTAAGGCTGCGGCCGCGGCCCAGCCGCAGGGTGTAGGAGGTTTCGGCGACCTCGGCATCAGAGATCAACAGCCCGGTGTCGGGGTCTTCGACCGCGCCGGGATAGTGCACCGGGGTGGAGGCGGACTCGTCGATGGCCTCGATGGCCTTGGTGATGCGTTTGTTTCGGCTCACCGACAGGGAGAACTCGACACCTTCCTCCACGCAGGTGGTGATCACCTTCTTGGTGCCGAACGCCGAGTCGCCACGCAGCATGATCGTGCCGCAGGGCCCGCAGGCGCGGGCGGTGCCGATGGCCTGCTTGACCTGCCAGGCGGCCGCGCGCCCGGAGCCGGCCCGCCCCGAGCGCAGCCGCGCTTCGGCGATCACCGGCGCCGTGGTCGCCGTCGAGAGGGTGGTGATCTGCGGGTGGCGGTCTCAACGCGCAGCCCGCGCGCGGTCGCCAGCTTGGAGCCCGGCGCGATCACGGTCGCGGCCAGCATCGCGCACACCAGATCCCGATTACGTGAGGGCGCCGGGTCGATCAGCTCGGCGATGCCCAGCTTCTCGGCGCTGCCCAGCACTGCGGCGACATGCCCGTGCGGCAGGCTGCGGGTGATCTCAAAGGCCCCGGTCAGCTCCAGCTTCGGGGACTGCCCCTTGAGCACGGCCCGTAGATCGTCGACTTTGTCGGCCGGCCAGTGCGACAGGTTGGCCAGGGTGCGGTTTTTCACCTTGCCGTCTTCGCGATAACTCTGCCGCAACAGGATCGCCGGCGGTGACCCCCGGTTCGGCACCACGGCCACGTACATGTCTATGTTTATAGCGCATATGCGTTGACTCTTTCAGCACCAAGACGCAATTACACCAGAATAGTTCGATATACATGTCGACACCTGCTGCTACCGTAGAACGCGAAACAGCTGCTCACAACCACGCGCGGTGCTCAGGACCCCGCTACAAGGGGGAACTTCGGCCTAGCTGGCTGTAGGCCCAGTCAGCAACCACCCCGATCAGATTGCCGCGGACCTGCCGCCCTCGCGGCCCAGCAGCGCGATATCGGCCAAGTCGATTGCCAGATCGTGTCGCCAGCCCTGATAGCCCCAAGAATCCGGCGAGTTAGACGAGGCGCTGAATACGCAATGCTAACCAAAGTCCTGGCCGGCTTTACTCGATCGGGTTCGTGGTGCGCAAACGCACCCCTCAGCCGGGAAGTGGTAGAAGGCGAGCAGCACACGAACGGCCGCCGCCGCCTTCCGCCGCGCGGCCTCGATTAGAGCTTCGGCTACGGCTCGCCCGGTGGGTGTAGCGGTTGTTTATCCCTTCACGCAAGGCGCGCAACAGGATTCGGCGTTCACCTAGTTCGGCGATGGTCCGGATGACTTCGGCAACAAGCGGGGCCGGTCGGCCAATCAGACAGCGCACCAGTGCGCAGTACGGTGCGCGGCACCATCGACGCGGCAGGACCATCCGCGTCTAACGTAAACGCGCCCAACACTATTGGCGCTCGCCCGGAGCGCAGCTCCGCCTGTGCGACCGTCATCTCGGCGTAGCAGGTCCGCACACCGCCGGCAATGAGAGTCCCGTCGGCCCGCACAGCGCAAACCGTGGCTCGCTGGGCCTCATGGCCCCGCGGACGGCAGGTCAGCCCGAGCGCACTGAGCTGTCGTACCCCATGCTCAAAACCACAGACCGCGATCGAGGCGGCTAGCATGGCAAACCGGCTACCCTCGACGAGCGGCAGCGGGAGCCAGCGGGTGATCACCGCGCGGGAAAAGTGGCCGTGACTCGAAAATGACACGTCGTGTGACGCCATGTGGTGTAGCGCCAACGCGACGGCTCGGTCAGCATGATCGGTGACCCGAGCGACGCTTTCACCGCCGGGGCAACCGTGCGTCCAGACCAGACAGTCCGGCTGCAATTCCCGGGTCTGCGCGGTCGTCAGGCCCTCGTAGCGGCCGTAATCCCATTCGGCGATCAACGGCGACACCTCATCGACGCTCAGACTGGCAAACTCGGCGGTGGCCAAGGCCCGTCGGCGCGGGCTGCTGATCACCATGAGGTTCTCGAGCTTGAGTTCACCCAGTGTCCGGCGCGCCGCCTCGGCTTTCTCACGTCCGGTGTCGGTCAGCTCAGCTCGGTGCGGCCGGTGTGCTGGCCCGACTTCGACTACTCGGTCTCCCCGTGTCGGAGCAGCACCAGCCGGTGGTTCTCCACGCCCATGCCGACCGATTGTGCCAGACATTTGCGAGTCGCCCGGCGGCACGAGGAAAAGGTGCCAGGATGTCTCTGTGACTGATACCCAGGTACTGGCGGTGGCCAACCAGAAGGGTGGGGTGGCCAAGACGACGGTGGCGTCGCTGGGCCACCCTGGGGTCGTGTTTCTTGAAGGCGACGATGATCGCATCCTCGAGTCGGCCGGGCGGGTGCTGCAGCGCGGGATCGCGGATCTGACCATCCTTGGCGACGAGTTCTGGGTCCGCTTGCGCGCAGCCGAACTCGGTGTCGATCTCGACGAGGCGGCGGTGGTCGACCCGCCGACCAGCGAGTTGTGCGATCAGTTCGCCGACCAGTACGCGGCGTTGCGCAAGAACAAGGGTGTCACCGTCGAGCAGGCCGCCGAGATCATCCACGACGACTCGTATTTCGGCACCATGCTGGTGTACAACGGCATCGTGGACGGCATGGTGTCGGGTGCGGCGCACAGCGCTGCGTGCACTGTCCGGCCTGCGTTCGAGATCATCCGGACCGCGCCGGATGTCTCCACGGTGTCCAGCATGTTCCTGATGTGCCTGTCGGATCGGGTGCCGGCGTACGGCGATTGCTCGATCGTCCCGGAGCCCACGACCGGACAGCTCGCCGATACCGCGATCAGCTCGGCGCGCACCGCCGCACAGTTCGGCCTCGAGCCGCGGGTGGCCATGCTGTCCCACTCCACCGGCGCGTCCGGCGCCGGTGCCGATCTCGACAAAGTCTCGGCGGCAACGGAGTTGGTGCGCAGCCGGGCGCCCGACCTGCTAATAGACGGCCCCATCCAATACGACGCCGCGGTCGACCCCTCGGTCGCGGCCACCAAGACGCGTGATTCGGTGGTCGCCGACCCCGCCACGGTGCTGATCTTCCCTGAACTCAACAGCGGCAACAACGCCTACAAGGCGGTGCAGCGCAGCGCCGTCGCGATCGCGATCGGCCCGTTGCTGCAGGGTTTGAACAAGCCGGTGAACGACCTGTCCCGCGGCGCGTCGGTCGAAGAACATCGTCAACAGCGTCGCCATCACCGCGATCCAGGCACAGGGCGTCTATGAACGCCGAGAGCCGTGTCGTGCTCGTGATCAACTCCGGCTCGTCATCGCTGAAATATCAACTGGTCAACCCTGACTCGGGCGCGTCGCGGGCGGTCGGCATCGTCGAGCAGATCGGCGAACAGTCGTCGTCGGCTCAGCTGGATGCCCGGAAGCATCATGTGGAACGCGTCGGCCGGGTCGCCGAACACGACGCGGCGCTGCGCTTGGCGTTCGACCTGCTGGCCGAGGCCGGCATTGAGCTGCAGGCCAGCGGCCTGATGGCGGTCGGGCATCGGGTGGTGCACGGCGGCAACGACTTCTACCGGCCGACACTCGTGGACGACGCTCTGATCGCCAAGCTGAAGGAGCTCTCGCCGCTGGCGCCGTTACACAACCCGCCGGCGGTGCTGGGAATCGAGGTGGCACGCAAACTGCTGCCCGACACCCCGCACGTCGCGGTGTTCGACACGGCGTTCTTCCACAACCTGCCCCCCGCGGCCGCGACTTACGCCATCGACCGCGGGTTGGCCGAGAAGTGGCAGATCCGGCGCTACGGATTCCACGGCACCTCGCATCAGTACGTCAGCGAGCAGGCCGCCGTATTTCTGGGCAGGCCGCTGGACAGCATGAATCAGATTGTGCTGCATCTGGGTAACGGCGCATCAGCGTCAGCGATCGCCAAGGGCCGCCCCGTCGAAACCTCGATGGGCTTGACCCCGATGGAGGGCCTGGTAATGGGCACCCGCAGCGGTGACGTCGACCCCGGCGTCATCGGCTACCTGCGGCGCGCCGCAAAGATGAGCGTCGAGGACATCGAGACGATGCTCAACCATCGCTCCGGGATGTTCGGCCTGGCCGGCGAAGCCGACTTCCGCCAGCTCCACGATATGATCAAATCTGCTGACAGCTCAGCACAATTGGCTTATGACGTGTTCATCCACCGGCTGCGCAAGTATATCGGAGCATACTTGGCGGTGCTGGGACACACCGACGTGGTGAGCTTCACCGCCGGGATCGGCGAGAACGACCCGGCGGTGCGCCGCGACGCCCTGGCCCGGATGGCGGGGTTTGGCATCGAGCTCGACGAGCACCGTAACGCCGGCCCGGCCACCGGCGCGCGGCGGATCTCCGCAGACGACTCGGCGACTACCGTCCTGGTGATCCCGACCAACGAAGAACTGGCCATCGCCCGGGACTGCATGCGGGTGGTTTAGCTCAAAAAGCCGGGCACATGTTCATTCCCGAGGTTGCTGGTCAAGGGCGCCGCCGCCCGCAGGCTCGTCGATGCCGGCAGGCTCGTGAAACGGGGTACGCCGTTGGAGCCCTACCTAAACCGAAGTTACTGCCGCCAAGATAGGTGAATCACCAGGTTGACCTGGGGTTTTGCTGATTTCGGTGGGTGGTTGTTCTGGCTACGCGGCGATGGTGAGTGGGATCGGGGTATCGATGAGTTCAAAGGCGCGGCGCTGGGTGGGGGTGGCGTCGGTGAGTTTGTCGATTTCGATGTTGGTGTCGTGGTAGCGGATCCGGTCTCGGGTGAGGGTGGCCAGGTGAGCGAGCAGATCACGGAAGCCGCGGACTGGGTTGCCGGCCGCGTCGTGTTTGGTGGAGGCCTTGGCGTGGGCGGCTGCCGAACGCTGCGCGGGCGCGACGGGGTTGTCGCGGGTGGGGGGTGTTTGGTCGGTGAAAGTTAGTGGCGCCCAGGCCTTGCGTAGGTGCCAGCTCAGGTAGCAGGCGAGCATGCAGATCAGCACGTGGGATTTGACGCGGTCGGTGAGGCGGTGGTGGATCGGCCGCAGATCCAGGTCGTCGGATTTGATGATGCGGAAGTCGCGTTCGATGTTGGCGAGGTTCTTGTAGCCGGCCACCACGGCGGCGGGGTCGAGCACCTCGGCGTCGACGCTGGTGCGCAGCACGTAGATGCCGTCGAGGGCGGCTTCGGCGGCGATGCGGTCGCGGTCGCGTTCGAAACTGAATGTGCTGTCGGTGATGGTGATGGCAAAGTGCTTGCCCATCTTGTATTTTCCGGCATCTTCGCCGACGGCGATGCCGATCTTGTCGGCCCCGCGCAGGGTGCCGGCCTGTACGCGCTTTTTGATGGCGGCGAGCTGTTTTTCGGTCGCTTGCAGCAGGTCTTGGCGTTTGCGGGCGCGTTCGACGGCCAGGGCGGGGTTGCGGCAGGCGATCAGGCGTTCGCCGGGGTAGTCGGGGTGGGTGATCTCGGCCAGGTCCTGGGTATCGAACAGGCTCATTTGCAGCGGCCCGTCGTCGCGGGCGAGTTTGGCGATCGCGGGTGCGCGTAGCGCGGTGATCCAGTCGAAATCTGTGCGGGCCTCGGGGTTGTTGTTGAGTTCGCGCAGCTTGTCGATGCGGGCGGAGGTGATCATGCCGCGATCGCCGACCAGCACCAGTTGGGTGATGCCGAGCTTGTCCTTGACGACCGTGACGATCTCGGTGAACGATTCCGGGTCGGCGGTGTTGCCGGAAAACACCCGCACCGCGACCGGGCGCCCCGCCGGGTCGCAGAGCACCCCGTATTCGATCTGCTCGCAGCCCTTCTTACCGTCGCGGGAGTAGCCGCGCGCAGCCAGCTCGCAGCAGCGGCCAGTCACCCACGCCGAGGTCAGATCAAACAACGCCATCCGCGACGGATTGGCTTGCGGGCCAAGGTGTTTGTCCGCGAGCTTTTTTTCGATCCTGTCCTGCCGGGCGGCCAGCCAGTCCATCGCCGCATAGATCTCGTCGGTGGATGCGTCGGCCACCTCGAGGTCGACGCCGAGGGTGGTGTTCGACCACCAGCCCAGCGTGGAGAGCTTCGACTTTGGCCGCACCACCCGCGAGATGATCAACGCCAGGACGATGTCGCGGGCCCGGCACGCCGGGCCAATCAGCGCCGCCAGCTCGAGCTTGCGCGCCATCGCCGCCACCGCCGCGACGTCGCCGTGCGGCAGCGACCGCGCCTTGCTGAACTCGCTGCCGGCCGCGATCAGTGTCTGCCCCTTCAACGTCGCCTCGATCGCCGCGACCAGCTCCGGCGGGAGCTTCGACAGGTTCGCCAGCGTCTGGTGCTTGACCTTCTTCCCGTCGCGGAAGGTGCGCCGCAGTAGCACCGACTGGTAGACCCGCTGCTCACCGGACTTTGCCACATAAGAACTCTTGTTCCGGGCTACGTGCATCGCACCGCTGTATGCCGTCACATGTTGAATTCTATCGTGATCTCCCTCGACACTATCTCACCGACACGCTACTTCAGTGGCTACACATCCACGCCGAACCGCCACCGTCGATTCAGGTCAGACCCACAATCCCACCGAAAACGACGCTTAACTTCGGCCTAAAGATCCTGCCCGAGTTCGACACGCTGCCGATTCGGCGTGTCCGTCGTCGTCGAGATCGACGGTGGTATCCATGAAGACACGATCGAGCAAGCCGCCGAAGCCGGGTGGACTGCTTCGTCGCGGTTGGCGGTCTACAGCGCCGACGATCCGGCGGCCGCGGTGCAGGTGTCGCGGCATCTGCGGCGTCGGCGCCACGGAACCCACGGGAGGCCGCCAAGGTGGTCGCGCTGGGCCGCGCCAGCGAGTTGGCGGTTGGCGGCACCGCCGTCGTCACGCTCGAGCCGTAGCAACCACGTGGGCGCGACCCCGCCCTGCGTGGATGCCCGTGGGACGGGTTTTGGACGGTCGTTACGCGGTGGTCGATCCCAATCCGATCGCGGCCGGGGAGCGATTCACCTTGCTGCGGCCGGCGTGGCCGATCTGTGTGGACCACCAGATAGCATCAGGTCGTACGGCATCCGTGCATCGCGACTTACTGACAGGGCTACGTAAGTGAGGCTGCGTAAATCTCCTCAACATTGTGTCTGAGCGTGTCGTCGAATTCCGCGTCGATTTGGCTGACGTTGAGCCCGTCGGTCAACGCGCGCGAGAAACTCGCGATGAGGCCGTGGTTGCGTGCAAGGATCGCGCAACTTTCTTTGAGGCTGTAGCCGCCTGACAGTACGACTACACGCATGACTCGGGGGTGTTGAATTAATGGCGCGTAGAGGTTGTCGTGGTCGGGCAATGTCAGCTTGAGCATGACTTGCGTGTCCTCTGAAAGCTCCTCGAGTTTCGAGGCTATTGCCGCTACAAGCAGGCTGTCCGCTTTCGGCTTGTCAGGGCATTCGATACTTACCTCAGGCTCAACGATTGGCATCAGTCCTCGTGCCGCGATTTCGTGCGCGTATTCGAACTGCTGATCGACCACCGCCTTTATTCCGTGATCATTCGGCTCATGAATGAATGAGCGCATCTTTGTACCGAAAATGCCCTTATTGATTGCGCGCTCCAACAATGTGTCGAGCATCATCATCGGCTTCATTAATTGTACGCCATTTTCGACGGCACTGAGCCCTTGGTCGACCTTCACAAACGGGACGATGTGCTTCTGATCCCAAAGAAACGCGGCACTGTCCTGGCCTTTGATGGTCCTGTCCATGGTCTGCTCGAAGAGGATCGCTCCGAGTATCTTGTCGCCCGAAAAGCTAGGACTTGTAATGATGCGCTCGCGCATCTCATGCACCAGATCGAACATCTGCTCATCGCTGTCGTACGCGTCGTGCGAAATACCATAGAGGCTCAGAGCTTTTGGCGTGCTTCCACCGCTTTGGTCCAGTGCGGCGATGAACCCACGCCCCGACGCCATGACGTTGCGTTGCTCTTCGTTCACTGCAATCCTTCCGTCGCTACTCGTTGAGACCGGCGCCGGCCACGCCGGCCGCGGCTGTCACTCCACGCGCTTGCGGGCATGACGGCCTGCTCCGCCTTTCCGTTGATCTCGCCGTCCACCTCCAATTCCAGGGTGAGCTTACGGCGCTCAACGCGCCAGCCCAAGGTGGCGCCGTCGCGTTCCGAATCGATGTTAATCGCGTCGCAGATGTCGAGAATCGCCATCGCCCAAGAGGCGCATGGGCCAAGGGGTTCATCATCACCGGTTAAGCGAAATGTGTGGCCGGTCGCTGTCCTCCTCCTGTGCCCACACGATCCGCCCTGGGCTTCGCACCCCAACGGACAAGACCCGTCGATGCACGCCGGGGCGGGGATCGATCCTGAACACTGATCGAGAACTAGCACCCGGCAGAACCGGCCTCCAATCTGCGGGTTCATTCGCTTTGCACGACCTCGTTTCGCATGAGAACTTTCCTTACTGGTATCTGGGTCGTGTGCTATCGTCTGAACCGCGGCGTCGGTGTCCTTAATCGAAACCGGTGCCGGCGCGAAGAATTGCATGTCCTCGCGCACGAACATTCGTTGCCGGTAACGCCGGTGTAGGCGGGTGGCGCACCGCTGAAGACTTGAAGACCACGCGGCCATTGTCGTGGGCGGCTGGGTGCTCGGCGCGCTGGGCTCCGAGTAGGCATGCTCGAAGACGCTGCCGATGCAAGGAGATAGACGACGAACGATTGTCGTGCGAGCACTTCGACGAGCCGCACTGCGGGTACACATCGATTATCAATGGGTCCGTGACCCAAGGAGATTCCGAACCATGAGTACGCCAGCGAAAACGTCGCAGGAAGTTCACGCCGATGAAAAGATCTCGGCATACGGTCCCGCTCGCTCGACGATTAAGGGGA
This sequence comes from uncultured Actinomycetota bacterium, assembly GCA_963788075.1. GTDB lineage: Bacteria > Actinomycetota > Actinomycetes > Mycobacteriales > Mycobacteriaceae > Mycobacterium. The sequence continues at coordinate 778,908 of CAWBFI010000003.1, forward strand.
CACCGCTCAGCGCCGAAGAACTCCGCAAGATCGACGCTTACTGGCGCGCCAGTCTCTACCTCTCTTTGGGGATGCTCTATCTGAAGGAAAATCCTCTGCTGCGCGAGCCGCTGAAAATCGAGCAAACCAAGCCCCGTCTGTTGGGCCACTGGGGCTCCGATTCTGGCCAGAGCTTCACCTACATTCACTTCAACCGGCTGATCAACAAGTATGACCTAAATGCGATCTTCATCTCGGGCCCCGGACACGGCGCGCCTGCCGTATTGTCGAACGCGTACCTCGAAGGCACGTACTCCGAAATCTACCCGGATAAGAGCGAAGATCTTGCCGGGATGCAGCGCTTCTTCAAGCAGTTCAGCTTCCCGGGAGGGATTGGCAGTCATGCGACTCCCGAAACCCCTGGCAGCATCCACGAAGGCGGAGAGCTCGGTTACAGCATCTCGCACGCCTACGGGACGGTGTATGACCATCCAGACCTGATCACGCTTGTGATGGTGGGTGACGGTGAGTCCGAGACCGGCCCGCTCGCGACCAGCTGGCACAGCAACAAGTTCCTTAATCCAGTAGTTGACGGCGCGGTGCTGCCTGTCCTGCATCTCAACGGCTACAAGATCAATAACCCCACCGTCCTCGCCCGCATCAGCCATGAAGAGCTGGAAGCGCTGTTCGTGGGATACGGGTACACGCCGTACTTCGTCGAAGGCAGCGATCCTCAGAGCATGCATCAGGCGATGGCTGCGACACTGGAGCATTGCGTACTCGAGATTCGCAAAATCCAGGATGAGGCACGTGAGACCGGTAGAGCGGTCCGGCCGCGCTGGCCGATGATCGTCTTGCGCAGTCCCAAGGGATGGACGGCGCCGCGGCAGGTTGATGATCACTACCTCGAAGGCTTCTGGCGCGCGCACCAGATCCCCATTACGGACGTAGCTACAAATCCAAGGCATTTGAAGCTGCTTGAAAGCTGGTTACGCGGTTACAAGCCCGAAGAGCTCTTCGATGAGAGCGGTCGGTTAGTGCCAGAGTTGAAGACTCTGGCTCCCAAGGGAAATCGGCGGATGAGTGCAAATCCGATCGCGAATGCTGGTCTGGTTCGCAAGCCGCTGGATATGCCCGATTTTCGGAGTTGTCGGGTCGAAGTGAAAAAACCCGGCGCTACCTTGGCCGGGAACGTCCCGACACTCGGCAACTTCCTGCGGGAAGTGATGCGGCTGAATATGGACAGCTTCCGCGTCTTCGGACCGGATGAAACGCAATCCAACAGGCTTGAGGCGATTTATGACGTCGCCAAGAAAGTCTGGATGGGAGAGTACTTTCCCGAGGACGCGGACGGCGGTGAGCTTGCTCCCAACGGACGCGTGATGGAGATCCTGAGCGAGCACACCGTCGAAGGATGGCTGGAGGGTTACCTCCTGAGCGGTCGGCACGGCTTACTCAACAGCTACGAGCCGTTCATACACGTCATAGACTCGATGTTTAATCAGCACGCCAAGTGGCTGGAAAAATGTAACGAACTGCCGTGGCGGGCAAAGGTGTCGTCACTGAACCTACTAATCACCGCATTAGTCTGGCGACAGGATCATAACGGCTTCACGCATCAGGACCCGGGTTTTCTCGACGTGATCGCCAACAAGAGTCCCGATGTCGTCCGCGTCTACCTGCCACCCGACGGTAACTGCCTGCTGTCTGTTGCTGATCACTGCCTACGAAGTGTCAACTACGTCAACGTTATTGTCGCGGACAAGCAAGTGCACCTGCAGTACCTGGACATGGAAGCGGCAATCGAGCACTGCACCAAAGGCCTCGGCATCTGGAATTGGGCCAGTAACGACCAGGGAGCCGAGCCCGATGTAGTCATGGCTGGCTGCGGCGACTGCCCAACGATGGAGTCTTTGGCCGCCACCGCACTGCTTCGCCAGCACCTACCCGACGTGAAGGTGCGGTTCGTAAATGTGGTCGATCTCTTCCGGCTGGTTCCTAGCACGGAACATCCGCACGGCCTAACGGATCGCGAGTTCGAGGCCATCTTCACCCCAAACACGCCGGTCATCTTCAACTTCCATTCCTATCCTTGGCTGATTCATCGGCTTACCTATCGCCGAGCGGGCCAGCACAACATCCACGTGCGCGGGTACAAGGAGAAGGGAAACATAAACACCCCACTGGAATTGGCCATCCAGAACGAAACGGATCGCTTCAGCCTCGCAATTGACGCCATCGACCGAATGCCTCGCTTCCAGGTCACCGGAGCCGGCGTTCGGGAGGCGCTGCTCAACCGTCAGATAGAGGCTAAGAGCCACGCCTACGAGTTCGGTGTCGACCCTGAGGAGATCACGAGTTGGCAGTGGCCATTCTGAGGGGTAAAGCAATTTAAGTCATGAGTGAAGGATTGCCCGTGGTGATTTTCTCAAGCGGGCACATACTGCGCGTACTGACGGCGCGATGGCTAGGATTTGAACCTGCAGCCGGCAAAGTACGTTGTACTGAGCACGGCGAGCTTGAGCGCGCTTAGCTAGCTATGAATGCAATGTATCGCAGCCTGTTATTCAACTGTGGAACGAGACGAATCATTTAGCTTCCGAACGCTAGCAAGGAAAGAACAATGGCGGCATCTATCGAGCGTGCGACTTCCGATCTTATTGCAACACTCACTGCACAGTACGGTTCGGGCCCCGTAAATTTCTCGGGGTCCGACGAAGCGCTGTACGAGCGCCATCTGCTGTTCGACAGCATCGTGGATGCAAGCCAGGTCACACATCGTGAGCGCTATGAAGCCGTCGCGAGATCGGTGAGAGACGTCCTATCACAGCGATGGATACGTACCGAGCAAACCTACGAGAGCGAAAATCCTAAACGCGTTTACTACCTCTCGATGGAGTTTCTGTTGGGCCGGTCGCTAGCCAACAACATCACGAATCTCATGCTCGATCCTATCGCGGCACAACTTATCAAAGAGAAAAACATTGATTGGCTCAGCCTGCTTGAGCAAGAACCAGACCCCGGCTTAGGCAATGGCGGTCTGGGGCGTTTGGCCGCCTGCTTCCTGGATTCGATGGCGACGATGCAGCTGCCCGCGACGGGCTACGGGCTGCGTTACGAATACGGGATGTTCAAACAGTCCATAAAAAACGGTTGGCAAGAGGAACGCCCTGATCACTGGCTGTGTTACCCAGACCCTTGGCAAGTCGAGCGGCCCAGGGAAAACGTCGAGGTGAAGATGAACTGCTCTATCGAGATGAGCGGCGGAAGCTTACAAGCTTTGTCAGGTAAGCCCTCCAAGCTGTTCGGCATCCCACGTGATCTTCCCATAGTCGGTTATGGCGGCCAGACTATCAATTCACTTCGACTGTGGGCTGCCGGCGCGCCCGATTATTTTGATTTCCAGGAATTCAGTCATGGCGATTTCGTCGGCGCTCTTGCACAGAAGCTGGCCGCCGAGACACTGACGCGAGTGCTCTATCCGGACGATTCGACCGCCCTAGGCCAGTCATTGCGGTTCGTGCAGGAGTACTTTCTTGTTGCCTGCTCGCTTGCCGACATCATACGACGGTTCCGACGCAGTAACGCCGATTGGAGCATGCTTCCCGATAAGGTTGCGATCCAGCTCAACGATACGCATCCGACATTGGCGGTGCCGGAGTTGATGCGGATTTTGCTCGACGACGCAAAGCTGGGGTGGGACGAAGCCTCGGACCTCACCCGCGGAACGCTGGCGTATACAAACCATACGCTGCTGCCCGAGGCGCTCGAGAAGTGGCCGGTCGAGTGGTTTGAGATGCTGATACCGCGCCACCTGGAGATCATCTTTGAAATGGATCGAAGGTTGCTCGAGGACGCTCGAAAGCGCTTTCCAGGCGACGAAGGCCGAATAGCGCGCGTGAGCCTGATCGAGGACGGAGCCAGCAAACACGTGCGCATGGCCAACCTCGCCATCGTCGGATCGCATAGCACCAACGGCGTGGCAACTATTCACTCTCAATTGTTGCGGACAACGACGGTTAAGGATCTCGCCGAGATGTTTCCCGAGCGCTTCAACAACAAGACGAACGGGGTCACACCGCGGCGCTGGTTGCTGCTGGCTAACCCCCAGTTAGCCCGCACAATTACCGATGCGATTGGCGATAGCTGGATCACAGATCTCAGTGAGCTGGCCAAGCTGAAGCCGCTCGCCGAGGACAGAAGTTTTCGCGACAACTTCCGCATGGCTGCTCGCCAAACCAAGGTTGGCTTTGCTAATTGGCTCAAATCCAATACTGGACAGACGGTGGACCCGGACTCGATCTTCGATTGCCAGGTCAAGCGGATCCACGAATACAAGCGGCAACTGCTCAATGCGCTCCGGATCGTGGTCCTTTACAACCGCATTCGGGAGAACTCGAATCTCGAGATACCGCAGCGAACATTCTTGTTCTCGGGCAAGGCCGCGCCTGCTTACCAGCTCGCGAAGCTTATCATAAAGTTCATCAACAATCTGGCCGGCACGATCGATGGCGATCCATCGGTACGCGGCCGGCTCAAGGTGTTGTTTCTGCCGGAGTATGACGTATCGCTCGCGGAGCGGCTGATTCCCGCCAGTGATGTCTCCAATCAGATTTCGACCGCGGGCTATGAGGCCAGCGGTACGAGCAATATGAAGTTCATGATGAACGGGGCGTTGACGATCGGCACACGCGATGGAGCGACCATCGAGATGGCGGAGGAAGCGGGCGAGGACAATTTCTTCCTGTTCGGCCTGACTGCGCAGCAGGTGGCCGATAGCCGCGGCTGGTACGATCCGCATTGGCACTATGAGCATGAGCCTGAGACGCGCGCGGCGCTGGATCTTATCTTTTCCAACCATTTCAGCCGGCACGAGCCCGGCGTGTTCGAGCCGCTCCGCGACACGCTTCTGACGCACGGCGACTACTACATGCATCTGGCCGATCTCAGATCTTATCTGGAGGTGGATCGCAAGCTCGTCGAACTGTACTCGGAACCGGAAGAATGGACACGCAAAGCCATCCTCAATGTGACCGGCGCAGGAAAGTTTTCGAGCGACCGCACAATCGCCCAGTATGCGACAGAGATCTGGGACGTGAAGCCCTGTCCCGTTCGTTAATGGAGATCGCAAGCTCTTTGGAGCATCAGCTATGGTAGTCAGCCCACTTGCGGGTAAGCTCGCCGACCCGTCGATTTTAATCGACGTCTACAAGCTGGTGACCGCCTACTACACGGGGCAACCGGATCCATCCGTGCCCGAGCAGCGCGTGGCGTTCGGCACCTCAGGGCATCGCGGGTGCTCGCTCGACAACTCCTTCAACGAGGCGCATATCCTCGCGATAACCCAGGCTATTTGTCTTTACCGCAAACAGCAGAGGATCGACGGACCGCTTTATATCGGTTTCGATACCCATGCTCTTTCGGAACCGGCTTTCAGAAGTGCATTGGAAGTGCTGGCGGGCAATGGCGTCGACGTGATGGTCGATGCGCACGATAGTTATACCCCGACCCCGGTAATCTCGCATGCGATTCTCAGCTACAACCGCGGCCGCACGCGTGGTCTCGCCGACGGTATCGTCATCACGCCATCCCACAATCCGCCTCGATTCGGCGGCTTCAAATACGATCCTCCGCACGGAGGACCAGCGGACACTGATGTAACTCGATGGATCCAGGACCGGGCAAACGCCTTGATCGCGGACAGTCTCCGCGAAGTTGTGAGGATGCCGCTTGAGCGAGCGCGCACTGCTTCGACGACTCATAAGCATGAGTACCTGGACTTCTATCTGAACGACCTCCACACAGCGGTCGACTTGCAGGCAATCAAGGAGAGCAAGGTTCACATCGGCGTCGATCCACTGGGCGGCGCCAGCGTGGGCTATTGGGACGCCATTGGCGATCGGTGCGGCTTGAACCTTGAGGTCGTCAATCACTCCGTCGACCCGACGTTCCGGTTCATGACCGTGGACTGGGACGGCCAAATCCGAATGGACCCATCATCGCCGTACGCGATGGCGCGCATGGTCGGACTGAAAGACCGATTCGATGTCGCGTTTGCAAGCGATACCGATGCCGACCGCCACGGAATCGTCAGCCATAGTCAAGGACTGCTCGAGCCGAACCATTATCTGTCCGTTGCGATTTCATATCTTTTCGCGAACCGACCACAGTGGTCGAAGACGGTCGCTGTCGGCAAAACCGTGGTCAGCAGCGGCATGATCGATCGAGTGGCGTCACACTTGAACCGTCGGTTGATCGAAGTGCCGGTCGGATTCAAGTGGTTTGTCGAGGGGCTGATCGATGGCACTGTCGGCTTTTGCGGCGAGGAGAGTTCTGGGGCGACATTTCTGCGGCGCGACGGCTCGGTTTGGACGACGGACAAAGACGGAATTGTTCCGAACCTGCTGGCTGCTGAGATCACCGCTCGCACCGGCAGCGACCCGGGGGAGCATTACCGCAAACTTACTGAGGAATTTGGCAACGCCTACTACGAGCGAGTGGACGCGCCCGCAACCGCGCAACAGAAAGAGCGGCTGGAACACCTCTCTCCTGACGGGGTCACTGCATCGACGCTCGCCGGCGAGCCGATTACAGACAAGCTGACCAAGGCTCCTGGCAACAACGCGCCGATCGGCGGTTTGAAAGTGATTGCCGCTAGCTGCTGGTTCGCGGCCCGCCCTTCTGGAACGGAAAGCATCTACAAGATTTACGCGGAAAGTTTCAAGGACCGAGCGCATCTGGATGCGGTCCTTCGCGCAGCCCAAGAGATCGTGAACAACGCGTTGGACGTTAGATCATGAAGGCTACTCAAACGCCCCACAATCTTGGGACAGAGCGTCTGACTCGATAACATCACGCGCGAGCTGCTCGATAGCGGCACTCTCAAGCGCTACCAGGCCGTGCACCCGCATGAGGCGCTGGTCGGGATCTTCGCAATGCTGCATGGCGCATCCAACGGCCAGATGCGCCTTCCGCGCCTCACTGACGTCGACACCGCTGCCCGCAGCATCCGGCTCGGAAACCGACCTCACCTGGTGCCGTTGGACCCGGCCACCTTCAGTGTGCTGCAGCGCCGCCTCGAACAGCGCAGCGGGCTTCGCACCGACAATCCGCATGTGATGGTCACTCGCGGCACCAAGGCGGTCGGCGACTGGCATCGATCGCCTATATGAGCCACGTTGCTCGATGCGGCCGGCTTGTCAGCGCAGATGACCGGACCCCGTGGACCAGTTCACCGGGTCCGGTCAGGTTCCCCTATCTGCTGCGGTGGTCGCGGATATGATGATCTGAGGGATCACGCAGCCGAAAATTGTCTACGCGCGGGCGATTCCAGCTACAGCCCGATAGGAATAAAGTCCAGGAGCACGGGTACCGCTTGTGAGTCATAACCGAATTCAATTACAACGGGCCTGATACCGGCTCTTCGTAATTCAGAGTGCGTTGATGAGTTGGTGGAGTGCGCCGCTGTGGAGCAGTGAGCGCAGGCGGTAGTGGGTGAGGTTTCGGAATCCGAGGGCGTTGCGGCGTAGGGCTTCCAGGCGGCCGTTGATGGCTTCGGTGGGGCCGTTGGAGGCGTGGTGGTCAAAGAAGGCCAGGATGTCGTTTCGGCGGCGCCATAGGGTGCGCCCGAGTTGGGCGATCTCCTCGAGGCCGGCGGGCACGCCGCGGCGGATGGTGTTGATCAGCCTGGCCATCGCTTGTTTGCCGCGGCGCCGGTTGGTGTCGGCGTAGGCCGCGATGACGCGTTGGTAGACGCTCCAGGTGAGCTCCACCGACAGGTGTGCGTCGTCGGCGAATACGGCGGTGAGCCGGGATTGTTGGCGGCTGTTCAGCAGCGGGAATCGGGTCCGCAGCATGCGGCGCGCCCCGTAGAGCGGGTCACCGGAGTGGCCGCGTCGACCAAGAGTCTGCTGCTGCACGCGCTGGCGGCATAGATCCAACTTGGCCCCGGCCAGGGCCACGACGTGGAAGGGGTCCATGACCGTGACCGCCTCCGGGATGACCTCGGTGGCGGCGGTCTTGTAGCCGGCGAACCCGTCCATGGCCACCACCTGCACCCCTGCGGCGAAGTCGGCGGGTTGGGCGGCCAGCCACGATGCCAACGCGGTGGCTGATCGTCCTTCGACCATGTCGAGCAGGCGGGCTGGACCGCTGCGATCGTGGGTCGGTGTGAGATCGATGATCAGCGTGACGAACCCCGCCGCGCCGACTCGCCGGGGTGCCCAACGATGCTCATCGACGCCGATCACCCTCACCCCGGCCAGCCGACCCGGGCCAGCTGCGGCAACCAGATCAGAGACGGCGCGCATGGCGATCGAGCTCACCGTGTGCCAGGACACCCCGAGTTCAGCGGCGATCGCCGAGACTGTTGTGCGATCAATCATCAACCGCCGCAACACATACCGGGCACACCGCCGCGTCGTCGACGATCGTGGGGCCGCCAGCTTGCCCAGGTCCTGATTGAACACCGCCCGCCCGCACTGTGCGGTGGTGCAACGGTAGCGAGGGACAGCGACCCGCAGAATCAGCGGGTAGCCGGCAACCGGTAGATCGGTCAACGGCCGGGTCACCGTGTCGCGGTAACGGCCCTCGCGCCCACAGTCCGGACACCAGGACTCCTGACATAGCTCAGTAATTGGTGTGCGGTCGTTGGTGGGATTTGATGCTGTAGCGCAGCGTGAGGTCGGTGCTGGGGTAGACGGTGTTGGTGTCGTTGAGGGCTTGGCAGAGTTCGTCGATGGCGGCGGTGTGGCGTGGCGCGGAGAGCGGATCGAGCCGGATGTGCAGGGTGTTGGTGGCTGTTTCGGGGATGATGTCGCCGGAGCCGGCCAGCGCGGTGCGGATCAGGGTGTGGGCTTCGTCGTCGGCGCGGGTGTAGCCGGTGGCCGTGACGATCGCACGGGCGAGGGATTGTGCGGTGTTGAATGCCGCGATGCGGATGGCGTGGTAGATCAGCTTGGTTTCGGTGTCGAGGACTTGCTGGCCGGGATTGACCTGCGACAACGGTAGCCGGGCGGGGATCGCCTGGTGCGCGGCGAGCGCCGTTTCGAGTGCGTGCTCGGCGGTGTGGACGTCGGCGTTGATGGTGTTGATCATCTCGTTGGTCAGCACCACCGACGTTCCTGGTTGCGGCGAGTGGGCGGCCAGCAGCGCGGCGTCGCTGGCGGTTTCGGCCAGATGCAGTGCCCGCCGGGCCTTTTCGACGTTGTGGTAGGCGGGCTTCTTGGCCGGGTTGGGCACCATCCGGTCCGCGTCGTCATCGGTGGCGTGGTAGATGTCGTGGGAGTCGAGGTCGAAATGGATGCGGGCGTAGCGGTAGTGGTTCTCCTGCCGCCAGCGTGATCCCATCCGGTAACGGATCTCACCTGGCGTCAGGTCGGGGCGGGTGGTCAGGATGTGCATCTGCCGGGTTCCGGCTGTGTTGAACAAGCTGACCTGCCGCATTCGGAATACCTGGCCGGCGCGCGGGCCGTCGGCGATGTCCAACTCGACCTCGGTGTCGGCCAGCCGCCAGGTGTGGGTTCTGCCGTGCTCGTCGGTGTGGCTGTGGGTGGTGAACTTGTGCTCGTCGATATCAGCGATCTTGCCCTTGCGCCAGGTCAGGGTATCGAACCCGGCCGCGTCCAGGTCGGCGAACAACGCCGGTGACCAGCCGCCGCGGTCGAACCCGACCAGCACGCGGCGGTCGTCGCCGACCACGTCGCGCAGCTCGGGGATCAACCGGCGCAGCTCGGCGGCCAGCGAGGCGGCCGGTTCGGCCATCACCACCAGCAGCGGATCCCCGGCCGCATCGCACACCCAGGTCTCCACCGTGGCTGGGGCGGGGAACTTCAGCCTGGGCACATGGGTTTTGGCGATCTTGCGGGTGCCCTGATAGGCGCGTACATGCCCGTCGACATACAGCACCGCCGCTTGCTCGGGGCTGGCCTGCACATGACGGCGCGCCATCGCCGCGATCCAGTCGCCGGCCTTGCCCGCCTCGGCGAGCAGCCCGATCTTGCGGCGGATCGTCTTGACCTCCGGTGCCCGGTCCAGCCCGAGCACCCGGCCCAGCGCGGGCGGGTCGATCCGGGTGGCGCCCTCCGCGCGGGCCTGGCCCAGCAGGGCGCGGAACACGCCCTCGCACAACATCGTATCCAGCGAGTAGAACCCGCTGCCGAACTCGCCGTAGACGGTGTGCGCGGTGTCGAGCAGCCCGGTTGCCGTCAAGGCGGGCAGCGCCAGGAACAGTCCCGCGAGCGGGGCTCGGGCGCACCCGGTGAACACCGGCGGCGCGTACGGGATCAACCCGAACGCCGCCAACGCCCGCTCGGCGCCGCGATCGACCGGATCCGCCAACACCGGCACTTCCCCGGGCACGGGCCCGGGCGGATCATCGGAAATCGCTGCAGAGCAATCCTTCTCAACCTCGGGCTCACCCTCGGGTTCGGGTTCGGGTTCGGGAGGAGCATCGGACCTCGTTGCCAGGCACACTTCCTCGGCACGGGCGCCGTTGTCGGCGAGTACCAGCGCATTACGGACGCTGCCCTCGGACACACCGGTTTCGGCGGCGATGGCGCGGTACGACGCTCCACCGTCGCGCAGCCGCTGGATGCGGGCGACGGTGTCGGCGATGAGTTTCGACTTGCGTTTGGGCCCTTTGCGTTCCCCGAGCAGTCCGGCCACGCCGGCATCGCTGAGCCAGGTCTCCCAACGCCGCACGGTGGCCGGTTTCACCGCGAACGCCTCGGCGACCTCGAGCTGGGTGGCCGCCTTGATCCGCATCAGCGACACCGCCGCGAACCGGCGCGCCACCGAGTCGTCGACGTCCCAGGCGTAGGCCAAATTGCCATGCACGAACACCCGGCCGCCCTCGCCGTCCTCGACGATCGCCGCGGCCGCCCCGACCGGGCGCGCGTCGCCCGGCACCAGCGGCAGGGGCGGCTGCACGGTCATCACGGCCATCATCCACCACCCCTCAGCGCATCTAAACAACTCTATTTATTATTGAGTATCGCAGCCGCTACCGCACGCCGACACACCGGGAATACGCAGATCAGAGCACGGAATTACCGACCGGGCACGGACTCCATGTCAGGAGTCCTGGACACCGCGGATCACGCATCACCGGTGCGCAGAAGATCGTGGTCACCTTCTCGTCGACGGCGGCGTCGGTGATCGTCACCCCCAGCTCGATGGTGCGCATGATCGTGTCGGCAACAACAGACGGCGGGCAAGCGGTAGCCTCAGGCACGGGTCCCCTCGGTGCGGTGGTGGGCGAGTGTAGGAACCCGAATCGTCACCCACCGAGGCCCCACCTCAGCTCAACGACACGACCCCCGAGCGCGGATGTCCGCCAATCACTGGTGCACTCTCATTTCCGAAGAGCCCTGATACCCCACGCAGGCGCAGCATGCACGCAAGCTGTTGTTTGCCGAACCATGATCTGGTCACGGGCTTGCCCCTGGGGGCGAATGTTTGAGAATCGCGCATTTCAAGGACCCGCTCGTCACGACCGGCAGGGACGCCTAGGAACTGGCCAAGATATCTGGGAGCTGGGGAAATCTCATAGCCGACGAGGGCGGCTCGGTGTGCTTCTACCGCGACGAAATGTCTTGCGACTGACCGGTTCTGTTCGACAGCGGCGCAGGACGTTCACGCCAATGGTGAGTCCACAAGGTGGGTTATCAGAAAGGTCCGCACGACCAACGAGACTGCCAAGGACTGAGAAGGAATTGGTTGGCTGGCGCATCTACGGTGTCGGGACCGCGATGACGGCGAACGGGTACTCGCACCCGCGGTCCAGCAAGCTCGCCAGATCGAAGAGCCGGTATCGCCGTCGTAGCGATGGCTTCAAATGGCGCCGAGGCGCTACAGCGGTTGAGGAACTCAAACCGGAGAGCTCTGGGGGCGACTGCGAACACTTTGGGGCCACCAAAACCACGGACCGAGTAACCGGGCGAGCGGCAGCACCAAGAAGATCCGCACGATAAACATGTCGAAAACCAATCCGAGAGCGATAGTGGTCCCGGCTTCGCCAATTTGTTTGACATCGCTGGAAAGAAGCGCCAGCATTGTGCCGGCAAGGACTAGGGCTGCCGTGACTGCCACGTTTAAGGAGCCGCCTACCGCCCGGATCATGCCGGTCTTAATGCCGGCGCTGAGCTCCTCTCTGTACCGGGACAGCATGAGCAAGTTGTAGTCGCAGCCCACCCCAACAAGGACGATGAATGCGATCGGGATGTTGAGCCAGTGCAGTTTTATCCCCAGTAAGGTCTCCCACATAAAGGCGGCCAACCCCAACGCGCAAGCAAACGAAAGAACGACGGTGGTGAGTACTATGATCGAACCAATGAGGGCCCTGGTGAGAACCAAGACAATAATGAACACCAACCCAAACGTCGCCAGCATCATAATGATGAGGTCGTTATGCGAGAAGTCCTCAACATCGCGGTAAGTCGCGGCGGCACCCGCCACGTACAAGTCTGCATTCGACAGCGCCGTTTGTTTGAGGGCTTCTTCGGCGGCGGCTGACACATTCCTTGTCTGCGCGATGCCTTCGGGGCTCATGGCCTCGCCCTTGTGGTAAACCAAGAAGCGGGCGCCCTTGCCGTCATGAGTCATGAAGAAGTCGAGACTGACCTTGAAATCGTCCGTATTGAGCGCATCTGGCGGTAGGAAGAAGAAGTCATCGTTCTTCGCGTTATCAAAAGCTTGCGCCATGTCGACCATCGGATGAATCATGACGTCCAACTGCGGGATCATTGCATGCAGCGTGCTTTGCGTGGTTAGCGTCAATATCTGCATGGCTTGCATTTGATCCGCCATGATTCCCATGTGCGCCACCATGGCGTGCATCTCGGGCACCATCTGCGGAGTGACCGTGTCGATTATGGTGAGGCCCGTCAACAAGTGCACAAGCTGTTCACTCACCTGGTCAACGTTGTCGACTGTTTCGCTGATTGACCGAAGGGCCCAGCATATCGGGATGTCATAGCAGTGTTTCTCCCAATAAAGGTAGCTTCGCATCGGCCGAAAGAAGTCGTCAAAGTTCGCTAGATTATCTCGCGCTTCGTCGGTTATGTTGTGTATTTGCTCCGTGGCTTCGCGCGAGATGTGGGTGCCCACAGTCAGTTGGTCGGTGAGATCTGCCAATCGGCCGGTGATTTGTTGCAATTGCTTCGTTTCGTCGATGAGTTTCCCCATGCGGTCTGCCAACTTGTCGATCTCGGCGGTCCGATCCCTCAGGAAGTTGATGTTCTCGCCGATCTTCGTTCCCATGGAGCCCAGGGAGAAGGGAAGTGACGCATGTTCGAGCGGCCGGCCGTTCGGCCTGGTGATACCCTGCACCATCGAGATGCCCGGAACGCGGAGAACGTTCTTGGCGAGCCGGTCCAGGGTGATCATGTCGGTCGTATTGCGCATGTCGTGATCCGAATGCAGGTAAATGGTGTCAACGGACAGCTGGCTCTTCGGAAAGTGCCGATCGGCGGCCGCGTATCCTCTGACGGACTCGACGCTGGTAGGCGCGAAATCCCGGTCGTTGTAGCTCACCTTATACGTGGTGAGCAGCAACAGGCACGGCGGTATGGCGAGTGCGGCGACAATGATCATCGCTGCCGGCCACCGGGCGATAGCAGTGCCTAATCTACGCCACATGGGGCCCGGGGTTTTCGATTGCCGCAACCACGGTATACGCTCGCCCAACGTGAGCATGGCAGGACCGAGGGTGAGCGCGCCGAGGACGGCGACAACCATGCCCACAAAGCAGGGCGGGCCGAGGGTGCGGAAGTAATTGAGCTTGGTGAGGCTCAGGCAGAGAGTCGCCCCGGAAATAGCGAGACCCGACCCCATGATGACGTGCGATGTTTTGGCAACCGACGTGTAGTAGGCAGATTCTTGATCCTGTCCTGTCCGAACCGCTTCGTTGCGTCGGCCGACAAAAAATACGCCGTAGTCAGTGGCGACACCCAGAACCAAAGCGACAAGCATGTTCATCGCGAACGACGAGATGCCGAGGATATGGTTCCCGACGAGGAACGAGACGACGCCACGCGCCGTTGCCAAGATGATGAGCACACCCACCAGCGGTATAAGGGCTCTGCCCAACGAACCGTAAGCCAGGAGAAGCATGATGATGATGACGATGACCGACACGATGGTGAGCGTGGTCATGCTGTCGGTGGCCGCGGTGTCCGTATCCGCGCTGAGCGGACCCGGTCCGCTTACGTAGGTGTTAAGGCCGCTCGGTCTAGGAAGCTTCGCCACAATGTCTCGAATAGCGGCAATCGACCGACTCGCGGAGGCTTCACCCGTGTCGCCGGTTGGGCGGACGGTCAGCGTAGCGGCCTCAGCGTCGGCGCTCTGCTGTCCCGACTTCGTCACCGGCTTTCCCCACAGGTTCAGCAGTGACTGCACATGCTCTTTGTCGCGCAGTAGCCGGCGGACCAACTCGTCGTAGTACTGATGATCCTGGTCGCCCAGCCCGCGGCCGTCGGTTTCCAAAAGAATGACGGCGGCGCTGGTGTAGTCGGATTCGTGAAACGCGCGCCCTTCGACGACCGCATCTTGCGACGACGGCGAATCCCGCGGGACAAGCGCCTCCGCGTTGGCCGCGACTGTCTTCTCGAGAGAGGGCACGAATATGGTCACCAGGGCAGCGACCACCACCCAGAACACAAAGATCGGCAATGCCAGCTTGCGGGCCATTCTGGGAAAGAACGGCCGCTTGACCGGTTCGCCGGTGGTCGTGTCGGTAATCGGTGGATGAACGGTCATGCTGCGGTCACCGTGCACGCGACTGCGGCGTTCGGATGGGATACCAGGTGTTCATCGCGGACCTTGCCGTCGACGCGAATGCGACAACCCGCCGCATCGCCGTCGACCTGCATGACGAGGCTCAAGGTGGCCGACGGCGACATCGTCGTCGCGGAAAATGACCAGGGCAGCGACGTCAGCGCGACCTCGATCGGCCGGCTGTCGAGATCCGCGTATGTGACTCTGCCGCCGCCGCCGAGGTCGCCGAACGCCTCGTACGTGACGTTCTTGGGATTGATCTGTATGACGGTCGCGGGGATGGCGCTTGTCACCGGGGGATGGCTAATGTTCGCACTCCTGCCCCGAACCGTATGTACGCCGTAACCGGCGATCACAAACACAACAAGAATCACCGCGGGAGTCCAGAGCTTACCGAGGACGTGTTTGGTATTTCGCCGCTTGGGTTTCGCGTTCACATGAATACTCCTCCCGACCGTCCAAACATTCGTACAATACTCGAGAAAAGCATCGTAGTGATCTATAAACGTTGCCGTAGTTGTTATTTGGAAGTTGCGGATGGATGTCGTCTCCTGGGCGGCGACCTCGGCCTGTAATGCTGCAACCAGCATCTGACGCGCCGCCCGCGACGATTTCATCCAAAAGCGACGAAAACAGCGTGACACCGTTCGCGTCGCTGACGCACTGGTGCGAGGTGCCGTGGAATCCGTAGCGCCGGATCTGCCACTTCTCGGCCAACCCGCGGTCGATGGCGTAAGTCGCGGCCGCGGGGGGCAGGTTGTGGAAGAACGCCGTGTCGAACACCGCGACGTGCGGGGTGTCCACATGATGCTTCCCGGCATCCAGCTGAGCCGACGACGACTGTTCGCCGATCTGCTCGACGATGCCGACCGCCCGCGACGCGCCCGAGTCAGGGTTGACCAGTTGATATTTCAGCGATGACGAGCCGGAGTTGATCACGAGCACGACACGGCTCTCGGCGTTCATAGACGCCCTGTGCCTGGATCGCGGTGATGGCGACGCTGTTGACGATGTTCTTCGACCGGCGCGCCGCGGGACAGGTCGTTCACCGGCTTGTTCAAACCCTGCAGCAACGGGCCGATCGCGATCGCGACGGCGCTGCGCTGCACCGCCTTGTAGGCGTTGTTGCCGCTGTTGAGTTCAGGGAAGATCAGCACCGTGGCGGGGTCGGCGACCACCGAATCACGCGTCTTGGTGGCCGCGACCGAGGGGTCGACCGCGGCGTCGTATTGGATGGGACCGTCTATTAGCAGGTCGGGCGCCCGGCTGCGCACCAACTCCGTTGCCGCCCTGGCTTTGTCGAGATCGGCACCGGCGCCGGACGCGCCGGTGGAGTGGGACAGCATGGCCACCCGCGGCTCGATGCCGAACTGTGCGGCGGTGCGCGCCGAGCTGATCGCGGTATCGGCGAGCTGTCCGGTCGTGGGCTCCGGGACGATCGAGCAATCGCCGTACGCCGGCACCCGATCCGACAGGCACATCAGGAACATGCTGGACACCGTGGAGACATCCGGCGCGGTCCGGATGATCTCGAACGCAGGCCGGACAGTGCACGCAGCGCTGTGCGCCGCACCCGACACCATGCCGTCCACGATGCCGTTGTACACCAGCATGGTGCCGAAATACGAGTCGTCGTGGATGATCTCGGCGGCCTGCTCGACGGTGACACCCTTGTTCTTGCGCAACGCCGCGTACTGGTCGGCGAACTGATCGCACAACTCGCTGGTCGGCGGGTCGACCACCGCCGCCTCGTCGAGATCGACACCGAGTTCGGCTGCGCGCAAGCGGACCCAGAACTCGTCGCCAAGGATGGTCAGATCCGCGATCCCGCGCTGCAGCACCCGCCCGGCCGACTCGAGGATGCGATCATCGTCGCCTTCAAGAAACACGACCCCAGGGTGGCCCAGCGACGCCACCGTCGTCTTGGCCACCCCACCCTTCTGGTTGGCCACCGCCAGTACCTGGGTATCAGTCACAGAGACATCCTGGCACCTTTTCCTCGTGCCGCCGGGCGACTCGCAAATGTCTGGCACAATCGGTCGGCATGGGCGTGGAGAACCACCGGCTGGTGCTGCTCCGACACGGGGAGACCGAGTAGTCGAAGTCGGGCCAGCACACCGGCCGCACCGAGCTGAGCTGACCGACACCGGACGTGAGAAAGCCGAGGCGGCGCGCCGGACACTGGGTGAACTCAAGCTCGAGAACCTCATGGTGATCAGCAGCCCGCGCCGACGGGCCTTGGCCACCGCCGAGTTTGCCAGTCTGAGCGTCGATGAGGTGTCGCCGTTGATCGCCGAATGGGATTACGGCCGCTACGAGGGCCTGACGACCGCGCAGACCCGGGAATTGCAGCCGGACTGTCTGGTCTGGACGCACGGTTGCCCCGGCGGTGAAAGCGTCGCTCGGGTCACCGATCATGCTGACCGAGCCGTCGCGTTGGCGCTACACCACATGGCGTCACACGACGTGTCATTTTCGAGTCACGGCCACTTTTCCCGCGCGGTGATCACCCGCTGGCTCCCGCTGCCGCTCGTCGAGGGTAGCCGGTTTGCCATGCTAGCCGCCTCGATCGCGGTCTGTGGTTTTGAGCATGGGGTACGACAGCTCAGTGCGCTCGGGCTGACCTGCCGTCCGCGGGGCCATGAGGCCCAGCGAGCCACGGTTTGCGCTGTGCGGGCCGACGGGACTCTCATTGCCGGCGGTGTGCGGACCTGCTACGCCGAGATGACGGTCGCACAGGCGGAGCTGCGCTCCGGGCGAGCGCCAATAGTGTTGGGCGCGTTTACGTTAGACGCGGATGGTCCTGCCGCGTCGATGGTGCCGCGCACCGTACTGCGCACTGGTGCGCTGTCTGATTGGCCGACCGGCCCCGCTTGTTGCCGAAGTCATCCGGACCATCGCCGAACTAGGTGAACGCCGAATCCTGTTGCGCGCCTTGCGTGAAGGGATAGACAACCGCTACACCCACCGGGCGAGCAGTAGCCGAAGCTCTAATCGAGGCCGCGCGGCGGAAGGCGGCGGCGGCCGTTCGCGCTGAGGCGCAGGAGATAGCAGCTGACGAGGATTACCGGGCCGAGGAAAAGCAAGTAGTTCACGACATGGAGACACTACGTGCGGTGCGAGACCTTCTGTGTTGGGACTCCGCGGGGGACTCGCGGCGACGAGCGGTCATGCCACCATATCGTGAACGACCTTCGCCCGAGCGCGAGATCAATGTGTCTGGCCCATGCTAGGAGTGCTGCTCACAGTAATTCGACGCTGTCAAGACGCGCGGTCTCGTGGGAGTGACACACAATCCGTGTTGGAGCGAGGTGGCGCTGATGTCGGTTTTTCTGTCGCCGCCCTTGCTCGTCTGTCGATACTCCTCGAGCTGGTGGATACCGTCTCCTCTCGAAGTCATCGCGTCAGTCTTCGCATCGACCCCGGAGCACGCTGGCCCTCGAGAAGCGGAGCGCGCTGCCGGTGGTCTAAGCGCACCGACGCCGCCGGGGCCACCCACGAGTTCCTCGACTACCTGACCGCGCGCCGGCTGTCCTACTCGCTGGGATTCGCACTGAGCGAAGTGATGGCCACCGCCATCGATGCGATTCCCGACCATGCCTGGACCCCGGCCTACGACGCTGATAGGCAGGTCCGCCAGGGGGCGTGGGTCGCCGAGGCAACCGGGGTCGCCGACCTGTCGGGCTGGCCCGCCGGGATGCGGCTGATCGTGCGCAAAGAACGACCCCATCCCGGTGCCCAGCTGCGTTTCACCGACCGCGACGGCCTACGGCTGACCGCGTTCGTCACCAACACCCGCTGCGGGCAGCTACCCGATCTCGAGCTGCGACATCGCCGCCGTGCCCGCTGCGAAGACCGCATCCGGGTGGCCAAAGACACCGGTCTGGCCAACCTACCCCTGAACGGATTCGACCAGAACCGGATCTGGTGCGCATTGGTGCAGCTCGCTATGGACCTGACCGCCTGGCTACAGATGCTCGCCTTCGATGAGCATCCGGCTCGGCGCTGGGAACCCAAACGCCTGCGGCTGCGGCTGTTTTCGATCGCCGGCCGCCTCGCCCGCCACGCCCACCGAACCCGGCTCCGGCTCGCCGCCCACGCACCCTGGGTCGACCTGCTGACCACCGCGTTGGCCCGCCTACAACCCGGCTGACCAACACCCACCCGCCCCCACGACCCCACGGAAGGATCAACCGGGCCATAGGAACCCGGCAGAACCCGCTGACCGGGCCGATCGCCACGCCCACGACCGAAAATCAAGATCGAAAACCACAATCCGATCCGATCAGGCCACCGCGCCAACTCCACGAAACATCCGGTCTAACCTGGATTATTCGCGAAATGCGGCGAACGATGGCGTGTAGATACGCGAAAGTGCCTGTCCTGCAAGGGATAATGGGACTTCTCTAAGGTTCGATTACCCTGGCTGGAAGGCACTTCGCAGGTGAAGAATAGCGCAGCGGTTTCCCGGGTGAGAGTGTCGGCGGACGGTGACGGGGTCGTGTCGCACGCCGGGATGGGGATGCTGCGGGAGTTGGCGGAGTTGACCGGGCTGTCGGCGCAGGTCACGGCGGCGTTGGCGGATACCTATCGGGGCCCGTGGATCTACGGGCCGGGTGCGGTGTTCGCCGATCTGGCCGCCGCGGTGGCCGACGGCGCGGACTGCATCGACGGTGTCGGGCAGCGCTGCGGGGATCACGAACACATCTTTGGTGCCGCGGCGTCGACGACCACGATGTGGCGGCTGGTCGACGAGCGGATGGACGCCGCTCATCTGCCCGGTATCCGTGCCGCGCGTGCCCAGGCGCGGGAGGCGGCGTGGGCGGCGGGCGCGGCCCCGGCCGCCGGTGAGTGGCTGCACCTGGATATCGATGCCACCATCACCATCGATCACTCCGATAACAAGGAGGACGCGGCGCCGACCTGGAAGAAGACCTGGGGCCATCACTCGTTGCTGGCGTTTTTGGACCGCCCCGCGATCGCCGGTGGCGAAGGCTTGGCCGGGCTGCTGCGAGCGGGCAATGCGGGCAGTAACACCGCCGCCGATCACATCAGGGTGCTGGGGTGGGCGCTGGAATCGCTGCCGGCGGCCTACCGGCCCGACCCGCACGATCCCGGCGCGCAACAGGTTTTGGTGCGCTGCGATTCCGCCGGCGCCACCCACGCGTTCGCCGGAGCCTGCCGCGTCAAGGGGGTGGGATTCTCCTTCGGCTACGCCGTCGATGCCCGCGTGCAGGCCGCGGTGGAACTGCTCAACGCCAACAACGGCTGGTACCCGGCGATCGACTCCGGCGGCGGCATCCGCGACGGCGCCTGGGTCGCCGAGGCCACCGATTTGGTGGACATGAGCAGCTGGCCGACCGGGACTCGGCTGATCCTGCGCAAGGAACGCCCGCACCCCGGAGCGCAGCTGCGGTTCACCGACTCCGACGGGCTACGGGTGACCGCGTTCATCACAGACACCGCCCCTGGTGTGGTGGCAGGCCAGCTCGCCGGTCTGGAGCTGCGGCATCGCCAGCACGCCCGGGTGGAGGACCGGATCCGCCAGGCCAAGGCCACCGGGCTGCGTAATCTACCCTGCCAGCGCTCCGACGCGAACGCGGCATGGTTGGAAATACTTTTGGCCGCAACCGATTTAGTGGCCTGGTCGAAACTGATCGGATTTATCGACCATCCCGATCTGGCCACCTGCGAGATCGACACGTTCCGCTACCGGGTGCTGCACGTCGCCGCCCGCATCACCCGCGGCGCCCGCCAAATCCGCTTGCGGATCGACGCCACCTGGCGATGGGCCAGCGCCATCGCCCAAGCATGGCAACGACTCCGGGCCGCCTTCCCCTGACCACCCGGCTCCCCGCCCAACCGACCCGAGGAACCCCACCGGCCCTGGAAAGCCCGCCCACCGAGCGACACCGGCCGATTCGTCGTACCCGCATGTGACAATCAGCCCCGCAAGCCGGCCAGCACCGGCCCCATCCGACCCCACAAGGCTGCACGAAAAATCGAGGCTAACCGGAGTAAAGTTCGGCTATGTCATGGAAGTCATTGTTCCGTGTCGTGTACTTCATCATGGACGTCGGCGGTATTTTCGCATTTCCACTTTGGGGGTGGTTATCGCTTGGTAGTCCAGCTCCAACGATACCTGTGCTGGTAATCATTGGCCTGGGGGGTCTGCTCTACATTTCGCTTGTGCTATGGGATTTAATCCCTCGACGGAGCCCGCGACGTGCCTTGCTAACTGTTTTCGCTGCCGTCCTTTACGTTGAGGGCATCTTCGCGAACGCCTACTACTGGTTGTCGCACCGGTCGCCTGGGGCCTTTGGTGAGACCCTCAGTAGAATCGACGCCGCCTATTTCACCGTAAGCACTGCCATGACGACGGGCCTTGGAGACATACACCCTTTAAGCGGCACTGCCCGGTTGGTGGTCATTGCCCAAATGATTCTCAGCGGATTTCTCCTCGTATTCGCTGCCGGTATCGCAATTAGCCGCCGATTTTCAGTCGCGTCGCCGACTAGCGCCCCTCGTTGTAAGGACGGTGCTGCTGCCGGCAAACCGGATTCGGCCAAGAGCGAAGGATCGACGGGTAGCGGGAGAAGCGCTCGTCGACCTTATTGGCGAGCACGATAGGACGATTTTCGCAATGACCTGACTCGCGATAGACACTTACGATATACCGACTTGAATCGTCGAGATCGCAACGCGAGCCTCTGTGCGCCCTCATGGCAGGCGAAAGGGCAGGTCATTCCTGAAGGAGAGGGGCTGGTCAAGACCAACGGAGGTGTTGTTTTGGTTCGTTCTACGAGCTTCCTTGTCCTGGCTGGGCGCGTCGGGGTAGGCGTCGGGGTCAAGGCTCGGGCGGAGCCCGACCGCGTCGCGGCTGCCGGGCCTTGACGGCGACGCCGTTCGGCGCATGCTGTTCGGGGCAGGGAGATCGAGAAGCCTTGTGCTGCTTTCGGGTTTGTTCGGGTGGTGGGGCGTTGTCGTCGTCAGGGCCCGGTTTCCCGGCGCAGGGCAGGTGAATAGGGCTGCCGGTCATTCCTTTCGTGTGGGTGGCATGAAGCGGTTCGCAGGGACGGTCGGTCGGGATCAATCAGAGGAGCGACCTCGCCGGTTTCGGGGGTCATGACCTGCGCGATCCGCGCCGACCGTGGATTGTGTGCTCACGCCGCGCGTGGTGAGCGGTGCAGGGCTCGGACGTGGTGATCCCGTAGCCCGTAGTAGACGAGTTCGAGCTGTTTTCGGGCCGCGGCCACAGCGCCGATGTTGCGGTTGCTGCGGCGTCGAGCGACCTTTTCTCGGATGCTGCCGATATGGCTGGTCTTCGGCAGAATTTGCACCGATTCGATTGCCGCCCACCGCACCAGGCGTGAGCCTGGTTTGGTGATCCGGCCGCGGTGCACCGTGGTGTCGGATTCGTGGTGGGAGGGCGTCAGTCCGGCCCAACAGGCCAACTGGGCGGGGCCACCGAAGCGGTGCACGTCCCCGATCTCGGCGACGAACACCGCCGCCAGCACGGGCCCGATGCCGGGGATCTGCTGGATGGCGGTGTAGCCGGGATCGTGAGCCAGCCGACCCCGAGCGAGCCCGCAGAACAGGTCGATCTCGAAGTCGAGTGCCTCGATCAGCCGCCGCAGTGAGGCGATCCGCGCCTTGTACGGTGCGGGCATCGTGACTTTGTCCAGCAGGAGGGTGCCTTCGACGCCGAACAGGTCGCTCATCGGCACCCAGATCCCGCCTTTGGCGAGCACGGCGTGGACGTGGGCCTTGCACTGGGATCGCATCGCGACCAGTTTTGCCCTGTGGCGCACCAGCTCGCGCAGTTCCCTGGTTTCCGGGGGTGCGATCCACGCGTGCGGCAGGCGCCCCATCCGCCGCAGGTCCGCCAGATCTGAGGCGTCACGTTGATCGTTCTTGACCCGCCGATACGAAAACGCCTTCACCCCCAGCGGGTGCGCCAGGTGCACCGTCGCACCGAACTCGGCCAACGCATCCGCAGCCCAGTACCAGCCATACGTTGCCTCGAGCACCACCTCCGGGGACTCGCCGGCACGCGACATCACCGCGGCCAGCTGGTCACGGGTGTTGACGATCCGCACCGTCTCCAGATGCTCGCCGGCCTCGGTCATCCGCACCAACACCGAACGGCGCCGATGCAGATCCATACCTACAAACTGCTGACCCTCGTAGAATTCGCTCACAAGGGCCTCCTTCGTCGTGGAATAACGTGAGCACCCCGAGCATGCGCGCTCGGGACGGCCACGAGGAGCGGAGGCCCCGCTCCTTCATGCCATCAGGGACCTACGCGGCGGGGCTGGCGCGGCCCAGAGCGCGAAGCGGAAGCGGCTCAGATCGACCCACGAAAACGTCAGTAGACAATTAACCGCCGATTGCGGCTACATCGAGACCACGGTAACGGTTCCAGACCAATAGTCGCTGACATAAAGACGACCGCCATCGGGGCTGACCGCCAACCCTTCGGGATGACCGCCGACGTCGATGGTGTTGACGACGCACTGGGTGACGGTGTCGATGACCGAGACGGTGTGGTCACCGAAATTGCTGACGTACGCTCGCTTGCCGTCCGGACTGATCTGCACGCTTCGCGGCAGGTCGCCGACCGTGATGCATGTCGCTTCGTTGGTAACCGTGTCAATGACCGACAGCGAGCAACAACTGGTCACATACGCGTGCAAGCTGTCTGGCGTAAGCGTCAAGGCAAGTGGCGCGTCACGCAGCGCAATGGTCGTGAGGCAGCGGGTAGCGAGGTCAACCGCCGACACGAATTCGGTGTCGTAGTGCGTCGCGTACATCGTTGACCCATCCGGGCTGACCGTGATGGTCTCCGGCGAGACAGCTATGTCGATGTCATCGATCACGGCATACCTCGCGGTGTCGATCATGCTGACAAAGCCAGTACAGTGCTGGTAATAGGAGCTGTATCCAGACAATCCGGCGTACACGCGGGTGCCGTTGGGGTCCACGGTGATGTCGGTGATTGCGTAGCCGCCTACACCGGGAATGGTTGCGACCGTGGCGCCTTCGGTGTCGTTCACGGAAATCCAGCTGGTGCAACGACCATCATGTTTTGCGTTGTGTGCTGTGTAGATGAGGGCCCGATTTGCGGTGACGACCTCCTGCGCACAAGAAGCACCGGGAAGAACACGTATCCAGTGGTCGGCGACGTCGACGACTGAAACGGAGCCTTCGTGGTTTGTGACATAGAGGCGGCTGCCGGCGGGATTGATCGTTAAGCCCTTCGGATCTCCGCTGATCGGAATAATCCCCAGGATGTTGTTGAGGCGGCTGATCACCGCGATCGAGTTGCTCCGGGCCACATACGCGCGCGAGTTGTCCGGACTGATGACGACGTCTCCCGTCCGGCCGCCCATAGGAATCTTCGCGATGACGGTCGGTGCCGGCGCGCAGTAATCCGACTCGAGGCCGTAGTCCTGGCGCATGATGATCCTTTTCGGTTCGTCGTATGACACCTCTGATGGTTCGGGTGCTGCCGCAACGGACATAGGGACGAAAGTCATTCAAATGACCGGCGTTCGTCCTCCTCGCGGCGCCTGGATGATGCTCAAATGCGGCGTGCCCTTCGTCGCAACCGGAATTGAGGTCACCTCGTTCAGGGGATCTGTGAGTTTTCGTGGTGCGGGTGTTGCAGTTGATGAAGCCGACCATGACTTTGGCCCGCTTTGCGTATTCAGCGCTTCGGCCTCGGGCCCCATCCGGCCTTTCATCGATGAATGCAAATCTGCCGTTGCACTGGGAGGTCGATGATCGGCCGTCTTTCCGGGCGCAGAGCTGCCCCTCCTCGACCTGAATGTTATCGAGATGTGCGGTCGGTTCGTCAGCCAGAATCAGCGGCGGATCGAGGGCGATCGCACGCGCCACGGCGACCCGTTGTTGTTTCCCGCCGCTGAGATCACCGGGACGATGGGCCATTCGGTCCTGCAAACCGACACGGGTCAGCAGCTCCTCGGCGCGCTCGCGCGCCGCGCGACTGTCCGGCCACGCTCAATGGGACGCGAGCTACGGTGCTTGACCGACGATGACGGCGGCCGCGCCAACAGTCATCACTGACGCCGCACCGCAACCGGGACTAATCGCGGAGGCTACGGTTCGGCCAGAGACGCGGCCCGATCCCGAAATGTATTGATTGATCGATGTTGCCCGTTGGAATCGTCATCGTTGATTCAATGCCCTTACCGCGCTGGGAAGGGCCATGAAGATTCTGCCTTCGACGATCTTTGTCAGCATGCCTGCGGCCTATAGGCCATCCCGCAGGTCTTGTTTGACCCTGCATCGCGAACACGATTCCGCGGCCGGCACAAATCGCCGAGCACGGTCGAGTACGTCAAGTGCGGTCAAGTTGCCGTACCAGGCAGATCAGGCCCGCGACGTCAGCGGGGCCGCACCACAATCACCGGGACTTTCGCCGACTGCGCTACCGCCGAGCTGACCGAGCCCAACAGCATGCCCGCGAATCCGCCGCGGCCGTGACTACCCACAACCACCACCTGACTGTGTTCAGACTCCTGGCGCAGCCAACGGGCCGGGTCGTCACGCACAACCCGTCGATGCACCTGCACGTCGGGATACTGCTGCTGCCAGCCGGCCAGGCGTTCGGTGAGGAGTTCGCGTCCCTGATTTTCGTGCTCGGGGCAGTCTTCGGTGAAGATCCCGACATCGCTCCAGGCGTGCAAGGCCACCAGATCAACGCCCCGGCGCGACGCCTCCTCGAAGGCAAGTGCGGTGGCCGCTTCGGAGGCAGGCGATCCCTCGATGCCTACCAGCACCGGCGCATCGGCCGCGGGGGTTCCCTCGGCATGCACGATCGCGATCGGCCCATGGCCGTAGTGAAGCAGGCCCATAGTGGCCGAGCCGAGCAGCAGCCGGTCGAACGCACCATGCCCGCGATAGCCCACCACGGTCAGCAGCGCCTGCCTGGATTCATTGACCAGTGCCGCCACGATGTTTGAATACAGCATCCGGGTGTGCACCTCGGGGTGGCTGGACCCGGTCAAGCTGGCCTCAAATGTCTTGCGTGCCCGCTCGACGACGTGGCCGGCGTTGTCGTGCTGCCAGCGGGTGATGTTGCCCTGGATCCGACCCACGGGCCAAGCAACAACCAGCGGGGCGACGACATGGACCAGAATGATCGGCGCAGCGCGCAGCATCGCTTCACCGACCGCCCAGCGGATGGCCGCCTCTGATCCCGCCGATCCGTCTACCCCGACCACTATCGCGTTTTTCGCTGTGGTCTCTGACATGGCGCAACTCCCTCGACTGGGTATCAGCGACTTCCGCGATAGCCACAACGCTACCGCCCACCGTCACCTCGGCCAGTGCCCAACGGACACCGGCGGCAGGGCATTTAGTCCCGACTCGGAGCTCCGGCGCACGCCGCTTAGGCCTCGACTGCCAGTCATTGGTCTCTTAACCGCTGTTGGCACCAGCGCCCGCTGAGCTCTCACGCCGGCACGTCTCCTCCGCCACTCACCGGGACGGTTCACGAGGCGCCGAGCAGTTCCTTCGGACACCCCGGCAGGGCCGCATGGTGCTCAACGACGAGGGCCCGTTCGGCTCCCGTCCCGCCGCGTCGAGGTGTGGCCCGCCGGCCCTCAGCCGGTGGGCGCTGCATCGATGACGCGGCAGGATCGGCGGTCGGCGCGTCTGGCCGCCACGAATGCAGCGAGCGCCGTGGTAGCGGTAGACATCGTCGAGCGAGCTGGCCTGGCCGAAGCGGGAGACACCGAGCGCGGTCGCCCGGACCTGTCTGATGTTCGCGAGGAACGCGACAGCGTGGGGATGCCCATCGAGGACGGTTAGGTTGAGGTGGCGCGTTCCGGGGTCACTGAAGCCCTTGCTGCCGCCGACCGGCTGGAGCAAGCCGGGCTGTCTGCTGACGTGATCTGCGTGACCAGCCCCGGACTGCTGTTTCAGGCCTGGCTCGCCAAGGCCACCGTCCGGAGAGACCTGGATCCTCGACCGTCGAACCCATGACCTGAGCTGCACTTCTGCGGTAAGCCCCGCAGTATTACGCGAAACCACGGCTGCTTACGAGAAATCATGTGGGGTTCCGCAGGAGGTGTTGGCGGCAGCACACGGACGACCACGATCCGCCATACCCACTCGAGGTAGAGACATCAGGCATCCAACGTGGGCCAAAGGTCCCTATCGCGAGCGATCGGCATCAGCGACCCTGGTCGGTGCAAGAGATCACCGGGCGGGAGGTGCGACATGCACGACCCACCGCACAATCGGACCGGTCGACGCTGCCCTTGCGCCGCTGCCCGACAAATGCTACTGGCTCGGTTGCCGGCGGAGCAGCTGATCGCCGCCCCGGCCGCCATCGGCCGGCTGGTCGACATCAGGAAAAGAACCTGACGGATGACCGGGGTGGACAGCATGGGTGCGGACACGTCAGCGGACTTCACAAATGGTGGCGGTCGCGGCGAGACGCTCGCACCCGAGCCCTATGTTCTCAGCGACGTACCAGGCCCGTTGACCCGCCATGAGCTGGTCGCCATCGACGCGTGGTGGCGCGCCGCGAATTACCTCGCGGTGGGCCAGATCTACCTGTTGGATAACCCGTTACTGCGCGAGCCGCTGCAACCGCAGCATATTAAGCCTCGGTTGCTGGGGCATTTCGGCACAGTCCCGGGGCTGAATCTGGTGTGGGTGCATGCGAACCACCAGATCATGAAACGAAACCTCAACGCGGTGTTCGTGGCTGGCCCCGGTCACGGTGGGCCGGGGCCGAACGCGTGCGGCTGGTTAGAAGGCACCTACTCGGAGCTGTACAGCCACATCAAGCAGGACGAGGCCGGCATGGCGGCCCTTTTTCACCAATTCTCCTTCCCCGGTGGGGTGCCCAGCCACTGCGCCCCGGAGACACCGGGATCCTTTCATGAAGGAGGCGAGCTGGGGTATTCCCTGCTGCATGCCTATGGGGCAGCGTTGGATAATCCGCACCTGACCGTGTTTTGCGTCGTCGGTGACGGTGAGGCCGAAACGGGGCCGTTGGCCACCAGCTGGCATGCGCACACGTTTATCAA
Organism: uncultured Actinomycetota bacterium; assembly: GCA_963788075.1. Classification (GTDB taxonomy): domain Bacteria; phylum Actinomycetota; class Actinomycetes; order Mycobacteriales; family Mycobacteriaceae; genus Mycobacterium. Next base: position 806,729 of record CAWBFI010000003.1, read on the forward strand.
CCCGGCCCGCGACGGTGCTGTCCTGCCGATTCTGGCGCTCAACCAATACAAGATCGCCAACCCCACCATCCTCGCGCGCATCCCCGAATCCCGACTACTGGAGCTGATTCGCGGCTGGGGCTACCACCCGCACGTGGTCGCTGGCGATGACCCCGCCGCGGTGCACCAAGCGATGGCCGCCACGCTGGACGCCTGCCTGGACCGCATCGCCGAGATCCAGCAGGCCGCGCGTCACGACGGTGCCAGCGGCGGGCAGTTGTGGCCAATGATCGTCCTGCGCACCCCGAAGGGCTGGACATGCCCCCCGGTGGTGGACGGTCAGCAGGTGGAAGGCACGTTCCGCGCGCATCAGGTACCACTGCCGGAGGCGCGGACCGACGAGTCGCATCGTCGCGTGCTAGAGCAGTGGATGCGCTCCTACCGGCCGGGCGAGCTGTTCGACGACAGCGGGCGGCCCGCCGGTGAACTGCTGGTGATGGCCCCGGCCGGTGCGCGACGGATGAGCGCCAACCCCGTTGCCAATGGTGGCGGGCTGCGCGACTTGCAGCTACCCGATTGGCGTACATACGGTGTCCGCGTGACGGTGCGGGGAGCCGCCGCACATGAGGCCACTCGAGTGCTCGGCGGATTCCTGCGCGATGTCACCACCGCCAACCCCACCAACTTCTTGACGTTCGCTCCAGACGAGTTGGCCAGCAACCGATTACAGGACATCCTGGAGGTGACCGGGCGTGACTGGCAAGCTGAAATCGGGCAATTCGATGAGAAGCTCGACCGCAACGGGCGTGTCATCGAGGTGCTCAGTGAGCACATGTGCCAGGGGCTGCTGGAGGGCTATCTGCTCACCGGGCGCCACGGTGTGTTCACCTGCTATGAGGCGTTCATCCACATCGTCGATGCGATGTTCAATCAGCACGCGAAGTGGCTCGAGGCCAGCGCCCAGGTACCGTGGCGGCGCCCAATCGCCAGCCTGAACTATCTGTTGTCCTCGCACGTATGGCGCCAGGACCACAATGGGTTCACCCATCAGGACCCGGGTTTTCTTGACGTCGTGGTGAACAAGCGCGCCGAGGTGGTGCGGGTGTATCTCCCGCCGGACGCGAACACGCTGCTGTGTACCTACGATCACTGCCTGCGCTCCAAGCACTACGTGAACGTCGTCGTTGCGGGCAAACAACCCCAGCTCGACTGGCTGACCGTGGACGAGGCGGCGCTGCATTGCGCCCGTGGCGCTGGCATTTGGGAGTGGGCCGGAAATAACGACGACCAGGGAACGGTGCCCGATGTGGTGTTGGCCTGCGCGGGTGACATTCCGACGCTGGAAACTCTTGCTGCGGCGGCAATCCTGCGCGAGCGGCTGCCGAAGCTGCGGGTGCGGGTGGTCAATGTGGTTGACCTGATGCGGCTGCAGCCCGAGGCCGAGCACCCCCACGGCCTGCCTGACACCGAATTCGACACCCTTTTCACGAAAAGCAGCCCCATCATTTTCGCCTTCCACGGCTACCCGTGGCTGATTCACCGGCTCGCCTACCGGCGCACCAATCATCAGAGTCTGCACGTTCGCGGCTACAAGGAACGCGGCACCACGACAACGCCGTTCGACATGGTGATGCTTAACGACTTGGACCGCTACCGCTTGGTCATCGACGTCATCGACCGGGTCCCGACCCTGTGCACCACCGCCGCCGCACTGCGCCAAGACATGGTCGATGCCCGGCTGAGGGCCAGAACCTGGACCCGCGAGCACGCCGCTGACATTCCCGACGTCGCCGACTGGACATGGCCCGGATAACGACCAACCTTTGTCTTGCACCGTCAATCGGGGATGGTGCATAACCCGAACAACTGGATATGGTGTATTGCTCGAACAAACGGGAGCGCGGACGGTGCAAAGCCATGACTGAGACAATCCTCGCCGGCGCGACAATCGAAGTCGGCCACCACAAGACTGCCGAATGGTTCGGCTTCACCGTCAATGTCGACACCGTGTTGTCGACCGTGATCGCGGCCGCGGTCGTCGTCGCGCTGGCCTTCGTCCTGCGCGCCAAGGTCACTTCCTCCGGCGTTCCCTCCGGGGTGCAGCTGTTCTGGGAAGCGATCACCATTTTCATGCGCGACCAAATCGAAACCACGATCGGGATGCGCATCGGATCATTCGTTCTGCCGTTGGCCGTGACGTTGTTCACGTTCATCCTTATCGCCAACTGGCTGTCGGTGGTGCCGCTGCAGTACCACGATTCGACGGGTGTCCACGAGTTGCTTCAAGCCCCGGCCTCCGACATCAACTTCACGCTGGCACTGGCAGTGTTCGTGTTCCTCTTCTACCACGCGGCGGGCATCTGGCGGCGCGGTTTGTTCGGGTACCTGGTGAAGCTGGTGAAGGGCCACATCGCATTGTTGGCACCGATCAACCTCATCGAGGAACTGTCCAAGCCGATCTCCTTGTCACTCCGTCTCTTCGGCAACATGTTTGCCGGCGGGATCCTGGTCGCGCTGATCGGACTGTTTCCGTGGTACGTGTTGTGGCTGCCCAACGCGATCTGGAAGAGCTTCGACCTGTTCGTCGGTGCTATCCAGGCCTTCATCTTCGCGCTTCTGACGATCTTGTATTTCAGCCAGTCGATGGAACTGGACGAGGAGAGCCACTAGTGAAGATACGAACGTGCCGCCGCGCCGTTTTTCACCATATCGGTCGAGAGGTCGGTGACAACGATGGGTGAACACACCGTTACCCTGCTGGCGGCCGGGCAAGGCGGTAGCAATAACTTCCTGATGCCCAATGGCACTTTCTTCGTCGAGCTGATCATCTTCTTGATCGTGCTGGGCGTGATTCGGGTATTCGTCGTACCGCCGGTGATAAAGGCGCTGCGCGACCGCGACGCCATGGTTCGCGAGACTGTTGACGACGACAAGAATTCCGCCGGTGTGTTCGCCGCCGCGCGCGCCGACTACAAAGCAGCGATGGGTAAGGCGCGCAACAGGGCTTCGGGTATCCGAGACGAGACTCGTGCTGAGGGGCGCAAAATCCTCGAGGAGAGGCGCACCCGGGCATCCGACGAGGCCACCCAGGGGCTGCAGCGGGCTTCCGAGCAACTCGAGCAGCAGGCCGACGCGACCGCTGACAACGTGCGCGCGTCGGTGGAGAGGATGTCGAAGACGCTGGCTCGCCGCATCGTCAGCGCGGACCGCGCTACCTCGATCAGAAGCGCAGCCGCAGGGGGACGCGGCACTGCCGAAACGACCGGGACCACAACGGCGCCGGGACGGTAACGGCGATGTCGACATTCATAGGAAACCTTATCGGATTCGCCGTCATCATCTGGCTGGTGCGGCGTTACGTGGCTCCGCCGGTGCGACGATTGATGACCGGCCGCCAGGAGCAGTTGCGCAAGCAGTTCGAAGAAAGTGCCGAAGCCAAGCGGCGGTTGGCCCACGCCAGGGATGCGCACGCGGATGCGGTCGAAGAGGCCGAGGTCAAAGCGCAGCGACTCATCGAGCAGGCACAAGCGGATGCCCGGCGCATCGCCGAGCAAATGCGCGCACATGCGGAGGCGGAGGCGGAACGAGTCAAAGCGCAAGGTGCTCAGCATATTCAGCTGTTCTACGCCCAGTTCGTCCGCCAGCTGCGGAAAGACGCAGGCACGGAATCCATCCGTCGCGCAGGCGAATTGGTGCGCGATCAGGTGTCCGACCGGCAGGAGCAGTCGGCGACTGTCGACCGCTTCCTCGACGATCTCGATGCGATGGCCCCGTCGAAGGCGGCGGTCGTCGAGGATCCGGCCACCACGAGAATGCGCTCAGCCAGCCGCAATGCGCTGTGCACGCTGGTCGACCGGTTCGACGAAGTGGCACACGCACTTGACGGACACGAATTGTCTAGTCTGTCCGATGATTTAGCTGCGGTGGCCGACCTGCTGACTCGCCAGACGAGCTTGACCCGCCACCTGGCCGACCCCGCCGACGACCCGGCGCCGAAGGTCAGTCTGCTGGAAGAGGTGCTGGGCGGCGAGATAGGCGATGCCGCCCTCGAGGTGTGCAAAAGCGCGGTGTCGGCCCGCTGGTCGGCCGGTGCAGACCTGGTCGACGGCATCGAGCACGTGGCGCAGCTTGCGCTGCTGGTACGCGCCGAACGCGACGGGGTGGTCGACGAGGTTGAAGAGCAGCTGTTCTGGTTCGGCCGTATCCTGGACGCTCAGCCGCGTCTGACTACACTGCTGAGCGATTACACCGCACCGGCGTCGAGCCGCGTCGAGCTGCTCAACGACATCCTCGAGGATCCCTTCGACGTCAATCCGCTGATGGCACAGCTACTTTCCCTGACCGTCGAGCTGCTGCGCGGTCAGCGCGCCGACGAGGTCGTCATGGAGCTGGCGGAACTCGCAGTAGCGCGACGCGGCGAATTGACCGCCCATGTCGTTGCTGCCGCCGAGTTGAGCGACAGCCAGCACCGCCGGCTGACCGACGTGCTGAGCCGCATCTACGGCCAACCGGTGTCGGTGATGTTGCACATCGACCCCGACGCCCTGGGCGGTCTGAACATCAGCGTCGGTGACGAGGTGATCGACGGCACGCTGTCGTCGCGGCTTGCTGCGGCTAAGGCCCAGTTGCCGGACTGAACCCCGCGAGCATAAGCCTCCCGACCGACAGCACCACGAGAGCAGGAACACGGAATGCCATGAAAGAACTGACAATCTCCGATGAGTACATCACGGGGAAGATCGACGCGTACGTTTCCAGCTTTACCACCGACACGGCGCGGGAGGAGATCGGCACGGTCGTCGATACCGGGGACGGCATCGCCCACGTCGAGGGGCTGCCGTCGGTGATGAGTCAAGAACTGCTGGAGTTCCCCGACGGGATACTGGGTGTGGCTCTCAACCTCGACGCCCACAGCATCGGCACGGTGATCCTGGGCGACTTCGAGAAGATCGAAGAAGGCCAGCAGGTCAAGCGAACCGGCAACGTGCTGTCGGTTCCGGTCGGCGACGGGTTCCTCGGCCGGGTGGTAAACCCGCTCGGGCAGCCGATCGACGCTCGCGGGGACATCGAAGCCGAGACCCGCCGCGCGCTGGAGATGCAGGCCCCGTCGGTGGTGCAACGCCAGGGCGTCAGGGAGCCGCTGCAGACCGGTATCAAAGCCATCGACGCGATGACGCCGATCGGTCGCGGCCAGCGCCAGCTGATCATCGGCGACCGCAAGACCGGCAAGACCGCGGTCTGCGTCGACACCATCCTCAACCAGCGCCGCAACTGGGAAAGCGGCGACCCCAAGCTGCAGATGCGCTGCGTCTACGTCGCCATCGGGCAGAAGGGCACCACCATCGCCGCCGTGAACCGCGCGCTCGAAGAAGGCGGCGCGATGGACTACACGACCATCGTTGCCTCGCCGGCGTCGGATTCCGCCGGTTTCAAATGGCTTGCCCCGTACGCGGGTTCGGCGATCGCGCAGCACTTGATGTACGACGGCAAGCATGCGCTGATCGTTTTCGACGACCTGTCCAAGCATGCCGATGCGTATCGTGCGATCTCGCTGCTGCTACGCCGTCCCCCTGGGCGCGAGGCCTATCCGGGTGACGTGTTCTATTTGCATTCACGTCTGCTGGAACGCTGCGCCAAGCTGTCCGACGAGATGGGTGGCGGCTCGCTGACCGGCCTGCCGATCATCGAGACCAAGGCGAACGACATCTCGGCCTACATTCCGACCAACGTCATCTCGATCACCGACGGACAGTGCTTCCTGGAGACCGACCTGTTCAACCAGGGTGTCCGCCCGGCGATCAACGTCGGCGTGTCGGTGTCGCGGGTGGGCGGGGCAGCGCAGATCAAGGCCATGAAGGAAGTTGCCCAGTCGCTGCGCCTCGATCTGTCGCAATACCGCGAACTGGAGTCCTTCGCCGCGTTCAGTTCTGACCTGGACCAGACCACCAAGGCGCAGCTGGAACGCGGCGAGCGGCTGGTGGAACTGCTCAAACAGCCGCAGAACCATCCGATGCCGGTCGAGCAACAGGTGGTCTCCATCTTTTTGGGCACCAAGGGGCACCTGGATTCGGTGCCTACCGGGGATGTGCGCCGGTTCGAAACCGAGTTCCTCGACCATGTCCGTGGGTCCCATGAGGACATCCTCGACGAGATCCGAGAGTCCAAGAAACTCTCCGACGACGTCGCCGAGAAGTTGACCGATGTCATCAACGACTTCAAGAAGGGTTTCGCGCCGTCCGGCGGCGGCTCGGTGGTCCCCGACGAGCACATCGAGGCACTCGACGAAGAAAAGCTCGGCGTACAAGCGGTACCTGTGCGCAAGCCAAGACCGCGCCTGCCAAGGCTGCCAAGGCCGCCCGCGCCGCCGAAGCGGAAGTAGCCACCCATGGTTGCCACACTGCGAGAGTTGCGCGGGCGCATCCGCTCTGCCGAGTCGATCCAGAAGATCACCAAGGCTCAGGAGATGATCGCCTCGTCACGCATCGCCAAGGCGATCGCCCGGCTAGAAGAGGTCCGCCCGTATACGTTCACGCTCCTAAAAATGCTGACCGACTTGGCCGACGAAGCGGCGCTGGATCATCCGCTGCTCGTCGAGCGGGCCGAGCCCAAGCGGGCCGGTGTTCTGGTGGTGGCGTCCGACCGCGGGCTGTGCGGTGCGCACAACGCCAACGTGTTTCGGCGCAGCCAGGAGCTGTTCTCGCTGCTGCGCGAGAAAGGCAAAACCCCGATTCTCTACGTCGTCGGCCGCAAGGCGCTGAACTATTTCACCTTCCGGAACTGGGACATCAGCGAGTCGTGGACCGGGTTTTCCGAGCACCCCAGCCACGAGAACGCCGTCACCATCGCCTCGACGCTGGTGGACGCGTTCATGGTCGGTGCCGGCGACGAAGGCGAGGTCCCGGGGGCCGACGGCGTCCTCGGCGTCGATGAGCTGCACATCGTGGCCACCCGTTTCGAATCGATGGTCAGCCAGCCGGTCGAGGTAGTCCAAATCGCGCCGATGGTGACGGAGGTCGTCGAGGAGCCCGGGCCGCGCACGCTGTATTCGTTTGAGCCGGACGCCACGACGTTGTTCGCGTCGCTGCTGCCGCGTTACGTCACCAGGTGCGTGTACCTGGCACTGCTGGAAGCGGCGGCATCGGAGTCGGCGTCGCGACAGCGCGCGATGAAGTCGGCCACCGACAACGCCGACGACCTCATCAAGGCCCTGACGCTGCTGGCCAACCGCGAGCGGCAGGCCCAGATCACCCAGGAGATCAGCGAGATCGTCTGCGGCGCAGACGCTTTGGCCGAAGCCGCAGACAGCTAAGTACTACAGGAAGCGAAACGACTATGACTGCCACCTCCGAAAACCGACAGCCGATCACACCGACGCCATCACCGGCCGGGTGGTCAGGGTCACCGGGAGCTCGGGTGAGCACCACGACCGCCCACCCGGACACTATCGCGATCAACACGATCCGGACACTGTGCATGGACGCGATCCAGCGCGCCAACTCGGGGCATCCGGGCACCCCGATGGGCGTGGCCCCCGTCGCCTACACGTTGTGGCAGCGGTTCCTGCGCTTCGATCCCGCCGATCCGATCTGGCCAAACCGGGACCGGTTCGTTTTGTCGGAGGGCCATGCGTCAGCGCTGCTGTGGTCGTTGCTCCACCTGAGCGGCGTCCGCGCCGTGGACCCCGACTATGAGATTCTCAATCGGGCCGCAATTACTCTTGACGACCTCAAGACGTTTCGTCAGCTCGACTCTCGCTGCCCCGGCCATCCTGAGTACCGCTGGACAAGCGGCGTGGAAACGACCACCGGGCCGTTGGGCCAAGGGGTGGCGACCTCGGTGGGCATGGCGATCGCCGGGCGCTGGCTGGCGCAGCGCTACAACCGCGACGAGTCGACATTGTTCGATTTCGACGTTTATGCCCTGGCCGGCGACGGCTGCATGATGGAGGGCATCTCCGCAGAGGCCGCGTCCTTGGCTGGTCATCTCGGGCTGGCGAATCTGTGCTGGATCTACGACTCCAACCGCGTGACGATCGAGGGCCACACCGACATCGCGTTCACCGAGGATGTCGCGGCGCGCTTCGTGGCCCACGGCTGGAACGTCACCACCGTCGCCGACGCCAACGACACGGACTCGATCGATCGAGCGCTGCACACATTCAAGGCCGAGGGAGCCCGGCCGACCCTGATCGTGGTGCACAGTCACATCGGGTACGGCTCGCCGGTGGAAGACTCGCCCAAGGCACATGGGGAGCCGTTCGGGGTGGACGGTGTGCGGGCGACCAAGCGGTTCTTCGGCCTGCCCGAGGACGCCGACTTCTACATTCCCGACGGAGTCTACGACTGTTTTGCCTCCGGGATCGGCGCGCGCGGCAGGGCGGCCCGCGAGGCGTGGGAGGCGATGTTCGAGCGCTACCGCGAGACCCACCCCGACCTCGCCGACGAGATCGAGCGCATCCAGCGGCGTGACCTACCCGACGGCTGGGAGAACGCGCTGCCCACCTTCGGCGCCGATCCCAAAGGCATCGCGACCCGCGAGTCGTCCGGGCAGGTGCTGAACGCCGTGGCCCAGGCCGTGCCCTGGCTTGTCGGCGGTTCAGCTGACCTGTCCCCGTCCACCAAGACCAGGCTCGCATTCGACGGCGCAGGTGACTTCCAGGCCGCGCAACCGGGCCGGAACCTGCACTTCGGAATTCGCGAGCACGCTGCCGCAGCGATCACCAACGGCATGGCGCTTACCAAGCTGCGCCCGTACTGGTCGGGCTTTCTAATCTTCTCCGACTACGCCCGCGGGGCGATCCGGCTCTCGGCGCTGATGGAAATCCCGGTCCTGCACATTTTCACTCACGACTCGATCGGTGTCGGAGAAGACGGGCCCACCCATCAGCCGGTGGAGCAGCTGATCTCACTGCGGGCCATACCGGGCCTATTGGTGTTCCGCCCCGCCGATGCCAACGAGGTCGTCGAGACCTGGCGCATCGTGACCGCGGTGCGGCACGAACCCGCCGCCCTAATCCTCTCCCGCCAGGCGCTGCCAACCCTCGACAGGAGCACTTTTGCGCCGGCGACAGGAGTCGCTAGAGGCGCCTACGTGCTGGCCGAGGCCGACACCGAAACACCGGACGTCATCCTGCTCGCTACCGGTTCGGAGGTGCATCTCGCGCTGGCCGCCCGAGAAGAGCTGCAGGCCGGCGGCGTCGGCACCCGCGTCGTGAGCATGCCCTGCTGGGAACTTTTCGATCGCCAGCCCCGGCAGTACCGCGACGAGGTGCTACCGCCATCGGTGACGGCACGTGTGGCGGTAGAGCAGGCGTCGACCCTGGGCTGGGACCGCTACGTCGGTGACGGCGGCGCGGTGATCGGGATGCACACCTTCGGGGCGTCGGCACCGCTGAAACAGTTGGTCAGCAAGTTCGGCTTCACCCCGGACCGGGTCGCGCAACGCGCGCGCGATTGCCTGACCGCGAGCCGCCAGCAATAACCCCCAACGAACGCGCCGCCCCGAAACGCGGCACAGGAAAGGAAATTCGTGAACGCCACCGAGACCCTGCACGAGCGGGGACAGAGCCTGTGGCTCGACAACATCACCCGCAGCATGCTCGACGACGGCACCATCGGTAAATACATCGACTCCTACTCGGTGACCGGGCTGACCTCCAATCCCGCCATCTACGACAAGGCCATCGGATCGTGCGACTATGACGACGCGATCCGGGCCACGGCAGGCCGGGGGTTTGCGCCCGAGGAGCTGTTCTTCGATCTGGCCATCGAAGACCTGCGCCGCGCCGCCGACTTGTTCCTGCCGATCCACGAAAGGACCGACGGAGTCGATGGGTGGGTCTCCCTGGAGGTCTCCCCCCTGCTCGCTTACGACACCGCGAGCACCGTGGCGGCGGCCAAGACCCTGCACGCGCACGCCGGGCGGCCCAACCTGTTCATCAAGATCCCCGGCACTCCCGAGGGCCTCCCGGCGATCACGGAAGCCATCGCGGCCGGTGTCCCGGTGAACGTCACGCTGCTGTTCTCCACCGACCAGTACCTGGCCGCGGCGGATGCCTACCTGAAAGGCGTTGAGCGCCGGGTCGCCGACGGCCTCGACCCGGCCGTGGGCTCGGTCGCGTCGGTGTTCATGTCGCGCTGGGACACCGCGGTGGCCAAGCAGGTGCCCGCCGAGCTGCAAGGCAAGCTGGCCCTTGCGGTGGGCCTCGACGTCTACCGCGCCTACCGGCAACTGATGGACTCCGACCGGTTCCAGCGGCTGGAGAACGTCGGCGCCCGAATGCAGCGGCTGCTGTGGGCCAGCACGAGCACCAAGGACCCGGCCGCTCCAGACACCCTCTACGTGCACGGGCTGGCCGCTCCATTCACCGTCAACACCATGCCGGACGCCACCCTTCAGGCCTTCTTCGACCACGGCGAGGTAGGGGAGCCGCTGCCGGCCGACGGCGGCGACGCCGATGCGCTGCTCGCGCGGTTCAGCGAAGCGGGCGTCGATCTGGGCGAGCTCGCGGCCCAACTGCAGCGCGACGGGGCGAAGTCCTTCGTCGATGCCTGGAACGACCTGGTGGGCCGGATCGACGCCCAGACGTCCGTCGTCGCCTGAACAGCGCACCAGATGATCACCGCAGAGACTTTCCCGGTCGAGCCGTGGCGCATTCGGGAAACGGACCTGGACCAGACCTTGCTGGAGCAGGCCGAGTCGTTGTTCGCACTATCCAACGGCCATATCGGCTTGCGGGGCAACCTCGACGAGGGCGAGCCGTTCGGCCTGCCGGGCACATATTTGAACGGCTTCTACGAGAAGCGGCCATTGCCCTACGCCGAGGCCGGCTACGGCTATCCCGAAGACGGTCAAACTCTAATCAATGTCACCAACGGCAAAATCATCCGATTGCTCGTCGATGACGAACCGTTTGACGTGCGCACCGGTGAATTGGCCGAGCACGAAAGGGTTTTGGATATGCGTGCGGGCACGCTTGCCCGGCTATCGCGGTGGCGCTCCCCGAGGGGCAAGCATGTCAAGGTGACATCGACCCGGCTGGTGTCGCTGCCGCAGCGCAGCGTGGTTGCCATCGAATACGACGTGGAGGCGCTTGACCAATCCATGCTTGTCACCCTGCAATCCGAGCTGGTGGCCAACGAGGATCAGCCGGCGCCGTCGGCGGACCCGCGAGTCGCGGCGGCGTTGGACAAGCCGCTGGAGTCGGTGGATCACGAGACCAGCGAGCGGGGCGCAGTGCTGGTGCACCGGACGCGGGCGAGCGGGTTGACCATCGTTGCGGCGATGTCTCATGAGGTGGTGGGGCCCGGGCGGGTCGAGGTGGGCAGCGACTCCGGCGCCGACTGGGCGCGCACCCTCGTGATCTGTGGCCTGCAGCCCGGCGAGCACCTACGCATCGTGAAGTATCTGGGCTATGGCTGGTCGCCGCTGCGATCGGCGACGGCGCTGGTCGACGATGTCGCCGGCGCGGTGGCCCAGGCCCGCTATACCGGATGGCAGGGGCTGTGCGAGGCGCAGCGGGCCTTCCTTGACGACTTCTGGGACTGCGCCGATGTCGAGGTCGAGGGCGACCCGCAGTGCCAGCAGGCGGTGCGCTTTGGGCTGTTTCACTTGCTGCAGGCCAGCGCGCGCGCCGAGGGGCGGGCCATCCCGGCGAAGGGCCTGACCGGCGACGGCTATGACGGGCACGCCTTCTGGGACACCGAGGGGTACGTGCTTCCGGTGCTCACCTACACCGCGGCGTATGCCGCCGCCGACGCGCTGCGGTGGCGAGCCTCAATTCTGGATCCCGCGCGCCAGCGGGCGGCAGAGCTCGGGCTGGCAGGAGCGAGCTTTCCGTGGCGCACCATCGCCGGGCCTGAGTGCTCGGGGTACTGGCCGGCCGGCACGGCGGCCTGGCACATCAACGCCGACATAGCGATGGCCTTCGAGCGCTACCGCGTCGTGACCGGCGACGAGTCGCTGGAAGCCGAGTGCGGACTGCAGGTGCTCGTCGAGACCGCCCGACTGTGGGTGGCATTGGGGCATTACGACCGCCACGGGGTATGGCATCTCGACGGGACCGGTCCCGATGAGTACACGGCGATGGTGCGCGACAACCTGTTCACCAACCTGATGGCCGCAAACAACCTGCGCACCGCGGCCGATGCGTGCACGCGGCATCCCGAGGCGGCACGCGCGATGGGTGTAACCTCCCAGGAGATTGCGGCGTGGCGGGATGCCGCCGACGCGGTGTGCGTGCCCTACGATGAGGAACTGGGTGTGCACGAGCAGTGTGCGGGATTCACCACAATGCGGGAGTGGGACTTCACCGCAGACACGGCCTATCCGCTGCTGCTACACGAGCCCTACGCGCGGCTGTACCTGTCACAGGTGGTGAAGCAGGCCGATCTGGTGTTGGCGATGCATTGGCTTAGCCACGCGTTTTCCATCGACCAGAAGGCCCGCAACGTCGACTACTACGAGCGGCGCACCACGCGCGATTCGTCGCTGTCGGCGGCCACGCAGGCGGTGCTGTGTGCCGAGGTCGGTCACCTCGAGCTGGCCCACGACTATACCGATGAGGCGGCGTTGCTCGATCTTCGCGACCTCAACCACAACACCCGCGACGGCCTGCATCTGGCGGCGTTGGCTGGAGCCTGGACGGCGTTGGTGTCGGGGTTTGGCGGTTTGCGCGACGATGAGGGGGTGCTGGCGTTGGACCCGTGCCTGCCCGACGGCATCACCAGATTGCGGTTCCGACTGCGCTGGGGGGGCTTTCGGCTGACCGCCGATATCGGCCACGCCGAGGTCACGTACCTGCTGCGCGACGGGCCGGAGGGCCAGCTGACCATCCGCCACGCCGGCTCTCGCTTGGATCTGAGAACCGATTCGCCCACCACGATGCCCGTGCGGCCGCGGGTTGCTCTGCTGCCGGCCCCGCCGCAGCCGCCTGGCCGCGCGCCCCTGCGACTCGCGGGAAAACACGGCGACGACGGTGCCAATGCTGGGGGCAATTGCAGCGCGACGGGGCCAATTCCTTCGTCAATGCCTGGAATGAGCTGATGGGCCGGATCGAGACGCAGACGTCCGCGGTCG
>CAWBFI010000004.1:0-283977 GCA_963788075.1 uncultured Actinomycetota bacterium
CGGGCTCAAAGCCCAGGTCCATGCCGTACTGGCCAAAGCCGGGGTGTTGATTGCGGTATCGGACCTGTTCGGAGTCGGTGGGCGCAAGCGACTCGCGAAGGTGCCGCTAGCCACCGCCTACGCCGAACGGGTCCGCTCACTGCTGGAACTGATCAATACCCTCGATGGCCACGAGGCACGTTTCGCCGCGTTGATCGCCAAACGGCTCGACGCTGACCGCGGCTATCAAGCCATCCAGCAGGTACCCGGTATCGGAGTGACGCTGGCGGCGGTTTTTGTCGCCGAGATTGGTGACGCCGGCCGCTTCACCGGTCCAGCCCAACTGTGCTCTTGGGCCGGACTGACCCCGCGCCACCGCGAATCCGACACCGTCGTACACCGCGGGCATATCACCAAACAGGGCTCCAAACTGGTTCGTTGGGCAGCGATCGAGGCGGTGCAGCGCCACCCGACGACGGCCAAGATCGCGGCCGACAAAGACCGCATCGAAGCTCGCCGCGGCAAAAACATCGCCAAGGTTGCCGCGGCACGCAAACTACTCACGCTGGTCTACTACGGGCTGCGCGACGGCCACATCCGCGCGCTCGACCGTGCCAGCGCAGCGTGAGCACTCCGGACGCAACCCGTGCGCGGCCGCTTTTTTGTCTGACCCCCCAACGGCGTGGTCGCCCGCTTGATTGACCCCACGTGTTGCTACCGCACCGCTCCATGCCCACCACAGCTGGGCGAAGGGATGACCGGCAGCCGGAACAGTCCGGCCCTGCCCCAAAGTATCTGCACCATCACGGTTTGGAGAAGGCCCACAACCACACATCCGCCCGGCTGATCTTCCCGACGTCCGTCGAAAGCATGCATCGGCCCGGTCCGGGGTCAAGACCGTTCGTCCTCGCTACGCTGCGGGCGCTCCGTCTTGACCCCGGCCCTTACCCGATGCCGCCTACACGGAGGCCGAAAGCCAGCACAATCCCAGGTCGCCAACGTCTTGACAGAACCCCACCCCTTCAGGGATGACAGAACCCCACCCCTTCAGGGATGACAGAACCCCACCCCTTCAGGGATTACAGAACCCCACCCCTTCAGGGATGACAATTAGCGACCCGAGGGCGGGGATGGAGAGACTCCCCGAGATGACAGGTAAAGCAATGACGTTGGTCTGCGCGGCCGGGATGGAAGATCCTGGTCGGGTGGCTGATGCTGGAGAGCGGCGTGCTGATCCCGAGGTGCCCGAACGCGCCCGGCGACGGACGTTCACCGCGAAGTACAAGCTGGAGGTTCTCGCCGCCTACGACGCAGCGCCCGACGGTGAGAAAGGCGCGGTGCTGCGTCGTGAGGGGCTGTATTCCAGCCACATCGTGGAGTGGCGGCGAGCACGCGACGCCGGCGCGTTGGCGGGTCTGGGTGCCCCACGCGGACGTAAGCAGCGCGATCCGCAGGCCGAGCAGATCGCCCGTCTGCAAGCAGAAAAGCAGCGACTGGAGCAGGAGTTGGCCAAGACCCGCGCCGTGGTGGAGGTCCAGGCAAAACTGCACGCGCTCTTGGAGACGCTCTCCGGGAGCGCGGATATCGATCCGAGGTCGACGCCGTGACCGACCAGGCCGTCACGAAGTTGGCGCCACAGCTGGGCGTGCGGGCAGCCTGCGAGGCCCTTGGCGCCGCACAGGCCGGCTACTACCGGCGGCACCGGCAAAGCCCGGTCCCTGCGCGGCCGGAGCCGATCCCGCACCGCCTAACGCCGGCAACCACGTGCTCTCAGCGCCGCTGAGCAGCAGGCGATCCTCGACGTTTTGCACAGCGAGCGGTTCGTCGACATGGCGCCGGCCGAGGTGTGGGCGACCCTGCTCGACGAAGGGGTCTACCTCGGCTCGATCTCCACGTTCTACCGGCTGCTGCGCGGCGCCGGAGAGAGCCGGGAACGCCGCCGCCAAGCCACTCACCCGGCCACGGCGAAGCCGGAACTGGTTGCCTACCAGCAGAATTCGGTGTGGTCGTGGGACATCGAGCGCCGTGAGGCGCTGTTCAACCGAACGGGGGTGAGAGACCACCGTCGCCGAGCCATCGCAGTGGCGCGGCAGAAGCTGGGGGCAGCCTGATCCGAGGAGACGTCGGTGAGGGTGGGAAGCAGCCCCGACAACGCCGGGACGGCCTGGTACTGCCAGACGGGTTGGGTTCGGCTAGCGAGACGGGAAGGTGTACGCGAGGAACCAGCGGCTGAACGCCCCTCAAGATGAAAACACCAGCTCCAACCTGGCGGATGTGGGCTGGGCAGCGACGCGCACCCGCCCTGGTGGCGGGGAACTCGCGGGCCGGTTGATGTCGCCGGTTCGGGAGGTCACGGTGAAGGTCTGCGGCGTAGCCGTGACGAGGTCGCAGGGGCATAGCTGGGCACCTCACCCGTCGATCGGTTGACAGTGAACACGGGAACCACCACTGCGGCCCCGACCTGATCCGGCAGCCTGCCGAAACAGGAGGGAAGGCACGTCGTCGGCTGATGCCGGGGTGGTGGGGCGGAGGAGCCATAGTAGTCCGAGGCCGGGAAAGCCGGTCACATGGCGAAGGGCTCCAGCGGGTTCGCGGCAAGTACGCAGACTGTGGAGGTCACTTGTGAATACGAGTGCTTCGTGGCTCGACCCGGACACGGCGGAGCTGCGAGTACGCAGGATGCAGAGCAAGCTGCACCATTGGGCGGTCGATGACACCGACCGCTGTTTCGATGATTTGTACAACCTCGTTCATGACCCCGCATTCCTCACCGTTGCGTGGGAGCGGGTGCGGACGAACAAGGGTGCGCGTTCTGCTGGAACCGACGGGATCGCACCACGATCTCTCGGCCCGGTGGAGGCGGCCGGACTGCTTCAGCGGCTCCGCGAGGAACTCAAGGAGCGGGTGTTCCGGCCGGATCCGGTGCGGGAGGTGACGATCCCGAAGGCGAACGGCAAGCTCCGTCGCCTGGGTATCGCCACCGTCGCCGACCGGGTCGTGCAAGCTTCGCTGAAGCTGGTGCTGGAGCCCATTTTCGAGGCGGACTTTCATCCGTGCTCATACGGGTTCCGACCACTCAGGCGAGCCCAGGACGCCATCGCCGAGATCCATCACCTCGCCAGCGGCTCACGGGCCTATCACTGGGTTTTCGAGGGAGACATCACGGCATGCTTCGACGAAATCTCGCATTCGGCCCTCATGGACCGGGTGCGGCGACGTATCGGGGACAAACGCGTTCTGGCCCTGGTGAAGTCGTTCCTCAAGGCCGGGATTCTGTCGAAGGATCTCGGCTACCGGGACAACGTCACCGGCACTCCGCAAGGCGGAATCCTCTCACCACTGCTCAGCAATGTCGCCCTGTCCATTCTCGACGAGCACTTCGACGCGAAGTGGAAGGCGCTCGGCCCGGACTGGACACGCGCCAAGCATCGGCGCGCCGGAGTCCCGATGATGAAAATCGTCCGCTACGCGGACGATTTTTGCGTCATGGTCCACGGCACTCACGCTGATACCGAAGCGCTTTGGGACGAAATCGCTGCAGTGCTCGCGCCGATAGGCCTGCGCCTGTCGGTCGAGAAGAGCAGGGTCTGCCACATCGACGAGGGGTTCGAGTTCCTCGGCTTCCGCATCCAGCGGCAGATCAAGAAGGGCACGACCAAGCACTACGTCTACACCTGGCCGTCGAAGAAGGCGCTCATGTCCATCACCGACAAGGTCAGGAATCTGACGCGGCGACACAAACATCGGACGCTCGCTGATCTGTTGCGCCGACTCAACCCCGTCCTTCGGGGATGGTGCAACTACTTCCAGCACGGGGTGTCCAAACGCACCTTCGACTACCTCGACCACTTCACGTGGTGGCGGGTGGTGACTTGGATGCGCAAACGGCACCACGGGCTGGCGTGGGGCGTCTTCCATCGACGGTTCCTGCCCAATTGGCAGGTCCGGGAAGGCAAGACGGCGATGTTCCGGCCGCAGAAGGTGGAGGTCACCCGATACCGCTACCGGGGCACGAAGATCCACACCCCATGGACAGCGAGGCTGACGGACATCACTGCACCCGTGGCATGAACCCGTGGAGAGCCCGTTGCGGAGAGATTCGCTCGGCGGGTTCGGAGGGCGGGCCGGGGAAACGGATCGGCAGAAATGCCGACACCGCGCCCCGGTCCGACCCCTACACCAAGCTGCGCGGCCCGGCGAAGTGGACCTACTACTACCTCTATGTGATCTTGGACATCTCCCGGTACGTGGTCGGCTGGATGGTCGCCACCCGCGAGTCCGCGGCGTTGGCCGAGGTACTGATCCGACAGACCTGCGCCAAACAAGGCATCGGCCGTGACCAGCTGACCATCCACGCCGACCGCGGCAGCTCGATGACATCCAAGCCGGTGGCATTCCTGCTCGCCGACCTCGGCATCACCCAGTCACACAGCCGACCGCACGTTTCCAACGACAACCCGTTCAGCGAAGCACAATTCAAGACGCTGAAGTACCGACCTGACTTCCCCGGCCGGTTCGCCTCGATCGAGGCCGCCCGACTGCACGGCCAGGTCTTCTTCGGCTGGTACAACGACGAACACCGCCACACCGGGCTGGGCCTGCATACTCCCGGCGACGTTCACTACGGTCTCGCTGAGGTTATCCGCGACAAGCGCGCCACCATCCTCACCAACGCCTACGGCAACCTTGGACGAGCGAACGCCGTACCATCCGGGTGCGCGACAGGCCCCGGGAGAGTCCACCTCGGATTTCGTCGCGCGGGCAATGAGGGAAGATCACGGCTTCACGGTGCCTGGGCGGAGTGTCAATGGGGACTTTCTCATGGCCACGGACACGGAGCCTGCTTGCCTTAGAGGTGGTGGAGGGCCAGGAGTAAGCACGGCCGCGGCTAACGCCCTTTAGCTCGATGACCGCGGCGAGGTCTTCGACGAGGACCGATTGCTCCCCTGGGCCCTTCGCGCCCCGGCTTGAACACTTCAAAGAGCCAGTGGAAGCAGAATGCTGGCTGCTCCGCGGCCTCTCGGGGCTGTGGCCATGTCCTCAGCAAGGACACCTCGAAGAAGATGGGACACATGCTGCGCCGGTGGCGATTGCACCGGCGCACCGACCTCAACCTTCGCCGAGTTCGCCCGGATGACGCTCGTGTTGTTCGATGCGCTGACGTACCGACTCGGGAAGCTCCTCATAGGGAAAGAACTTCACCCCCGGAACCGGGTCTTCGAGATGACGTCGCATGGTTGCGTGTCGCCGCGCGACCTCGTCAGGAAGCCGGAAGCGCCGGTACCACTCCGTGGCGGCAGCGAACTTCGCCTCCTTCTCGCTGGTAGCCTTCATCAGCCAGCCGCCGCTGGGGAACCATGCCCGCCATGTTCCGTCGGCAAATCGCTCACTCTGAAGCCGGAATACCCACGTACCCTTCGGCAAGTCGTTCGGGAGAGTAATCATGAAATGCGTTGAAGGATTTGACAATTCTTTGCATGACCCACTCCGGGTCATCTCCCTCTTCAAGAGCCTTCCGGACGGCCTTCTCCTCGGCCTCTTCCTTGGTCGCCGCCGTCACAGTGCCCCACGCAGCGCAGGGAAAAAACGCCCGCCAAGTGCCGTCTTCGAGCTGCTGCAACTGGCCAATGCGTCGCCAGGTCAACCGCATCAGGTTCAAATCGTCGCCGGAGGTGTTCAATCGCCCACCTGACGCAAAATCCCCATCAGGAAATTATCTCCCGCAGCCAACCCAGTACGCGGCGGCGCGCCAGGCCTTGACGGGATCGGCCTTGCCCACCCATAAACAAGATCCACAGGAGCAATCAGCATGTGCGGCCAGCTCGGCCAGCACCTGGTGGACGGTGGCCAGGTCAAAAGAACGAAGCCGCCCCGATAAGGAGACGGTCCCCCAACTGACGCCTGGTTCTCACGCCGGTGGACACACTTTGGACACAATTTGGACACAGTCACACTTAACTAGCTTGGCTAGATCCGGCACAGCCGGAATTTTGAGTCAAGTTTGGCGTGGTAGGTTAGGTGGTTGGTGTTAGGCGGCGAGTAGTGTTGTGCGGCTGAGGTTTTCGAGGGCGTTGTTGTAGGCGCGAGAAGCTGCCTGCAGTGGTGGCGCGGTGGTGTCGTCGGCCAGGTGTGCTAGTCCGGTGGGCAGGAATCGGTCGTGTATGCAGGTCAGGAAGTGCGCGGTGTGCAGGCCGTGGTCGGTGACGGTGTAGCGGTGGGTGTGCGCGATGCGGGTTATCAGGCCGCGGGATTTGAGTCGGCGCAGGTCATAGGTGGTCTGCCCGGCGGTGACCGTCCCGCGCGGCAGGCCGCGCAGCTCGGTGGTGAGCGTGCGTAGGTCACGGTTGGTGAATCCGTTGGTTTGGCAGCCAAACGTCAGTAGCGACTGAAGCAGGGCGTGGGTGCGCCGCTGGGCCAGGCGTAGTCCGGGCACGCGGGCGCCGGTGGCGGTGGTGACTGTGCCGGTGATGGTGGCCAGCGCGTCGGCGCCGGTGATCGGGTCGTGGCTGAGTCGTTGGACGTGCAGCAGACGTCGGTTGGCCGAAAAGCCGATCTCCCGCAGCGCGGGCAGATTAGTCAGCCGTTTGCCGATCGAAAAGTCGGTGGTGTCATTGATTGTGGTTTCGGTGCGCAGCGCTTTTCCTTCCTTGTGGTACTGCTTGATGCGGGTGTGTTTGTAGTCCACATGCAGGCTGGGGGTCACACCCTCGGTGATCACCCGGGTGCGAAACAACCCGGGTGTGCGGCGTGGGCCGCGGCCTATCAGCTTGCGGTCGAAGACCAGGGCGATCTGGTTGGGGCGACCGATATCGAGGTTGTCGCGGATGACCTGCTCGAAAAACATCCGTCCCGCCACCGGTTTGTCCAGCATCTGGGTCAGCGAGAACTCAGCCTGCAGGATCGACAGCTCGTAGTGATAGCCCGCGGCCCGGTCGGCGGTGGTGAACGGGTGCGGCAGGATCGCCAGCCACTTGCCCAACAGCGCCTCGATCTGGGCGGGCCCCAGACTGTCGCAGATCGTCTGCAGCGCGGCCGGGTCGTCGACCGCGGCGAACCCGTTATCCAAAGCGGTGAACCCGATGCCGGCCTTGGCTGCCTGCCGCTGGGCCCAATGGTTGCCGTTGACGCACAGCTTGGCGTTGTAGGGGAAATAAGAGCAGAACTTCATGAAGAACGGACCGAAATCGTCATCGACGCAGTAGAAGTAGAAGTGATTAACCAGCCCAGTCGCCGGCACGATCCACGGGTAGGCATCACCGTTGGCGTCGCGGCGTTTCTCGGTACGAAACAGCTTGGTCTTCTCCTGCGCCCGACCGACGAACAGCACTCCTTCCGTGTCGGTGAACTCCGCCAGGTACTGCTGGGCGATGTCGTCTTTGCGTTGCCCCTTGGCGAAGTCCACCCAGGCCAACCCGTGGTCGCGGGCAAACCGGTGCACCGATCTATCGAACGCCTCGGTGATCCGGGCCAGCGGCGCGGTTGAGGCGATCGGCAATCCCAACTGCCGATGCACATAGCCCACCAGGCCAGCCGCGTACTGCAATCCCGGCACGTAGACGTTGCAATACATCCGGTCGATGCACTCCACTTCGAACACCACATGCTCGGTAAGGACATTATCGACAGATCGCGCTACGGTCATCACAGGGCTCCGATCGGACGGGCGGCCAGTTCAGGCCAACCAACCGCGCTATGCGGTTCATACACCGGACCGGTCCTTCGGTCACGGTCTCACCCCCGTCCGACCGGAGCCTCTAACCCAAGACGAGCACGGCATGCCTCGTCGGGCTGGGGCGAAGCCCCGTTAGAATTAGGTAGGAAGAGGCTATCTGTGCAGGTCAGGACGGGTTCGGCCCCCTGACCAGGGGGCCCCCGAACGGTTCGAGTCCGACTGGGGGCACAGTAAAAGGCCAGCTAGTGCGTGTTGAGCGGATCTGGCCTCAACTGGGTGGACCTGTTTGTATGCAGGCTGGAAACTCGATTCCATGGACACGCCAGCCGAGGCGGCAGAGAAGCCGACCAAGCCGATCAAGAGAACACCAGGTAGGGGCGGCGTAATCGACCTGTGGAAAAACAGTAGCGACGGGACACCGACCAAACTAGCCACGGGACGATGGGCCGAAGGCCATGGCAAGCCCCAGGGAGTCGGTAACCGATGGCGCGGCTGGTACGTCGGAGACGACGGTAAGCAGCACACTAAGCGGTTCCGTATCGAGGCCGAGGCCAAGGCATGGTCCGACACAGAGCGCGGCAAGGTCGTCACCAACCAGTGGGTAAGTCCGGACGTGGGCGCGGACATCGCCTGACTTGCATCTGTCCCCGGAGCGCGTAGCCTGCATCGTGCCAGGCGTATCGGTGACGATCAGGCGCGAGCCGGATTGCCGTGACCTGTCGGAGATGCGAGATGTCGTTCGTGATGGCGGTGCCCGAGGTGCTGGGGACAGCGGCCACGGATTTGGCCAGTCTCGGCTCGGCGCTGAGCGCGGCCAATGCGGCCGCGGCAACCCCAATCACCGCGATGCTGGCCGCGGCCGAGGATGAGGTGTCGGCGGCCATTGCGGCGATGTTCTCCGCCCACGGTCAGGGCTATCAGGCACTCAGTGCGCAGGCGGCGGCGTTTCACAGCCAGTTCGTAGCGACCCTCGCATCATCGCTGTCGTCCTACCAAACCACGGAAGCCGCTAGCGTGAACGCGCTGCGCAGCGCCGTAACCGACGCCCAGCAACTCAATTCACCAGCAGTAACCAGCCCCGTCACACAAATCCCCAGCACCGCCAATCCGATCACGCTGGTGGTGAGCGGCACGGGGTACACCACTCTCTCACCCGCGATGCTCGCCAAGATCGGCAGGGTGTACTTCCCCGGCACCCCCAACCCATACCTGCTGTCCACCCCGGAGGAGTTCTGGCCGTTCACCCCCCAGTTGGGCAGTTTGACGCTGAACCAGTCCGCTGCCTTGGGCACCCAGAACCTCAACAACGCGATCCTGACCCAGCTCGCCCTAGGGCATACGGTCAACGTCTGGGGCACATCGCAGGGCTCGCTTGTGGTCACCGACGAAATCCGGTGGCTGATGGCCAACGGATCACCCGGCACCAGCCAGGTCAAATTCGTCTTGACCGGCGATCCGGGCAATCCCGACGGCGGGGTGTTCGAACGGTTCAACGGCCTGACCATCCCCGGCCTCGGTGTCGGGTTCAACGGCGCAACCCCACCGAACTCCCCCTACCAGACCGCGATCTACACCAACCAGTACGACGGCGTCGCGGACTTCCCCCGCTACCCGCTGAACCTCATCGCCGACGCCAACGCGGTAGCCGGATTCCTTTACGGCCCGCACGACTATGTGGACTATTCGGGCGAGACGCTGGCCGCGAAGCAACTGCCGACATCGCCCGGCTACACCGGGAACACGACCTACTCCATGGTCCTGACGCAGAACTTGCCGCTGCTCGATCCGATCCGCAAGGGCCTCCCGCCATACGCCGCCGCCCCCCCGCAGCCATACGGCGACGCGGTAGCCGACCTAATCCAGCCGGATCTGCGGGTGCTCGTGGACATGGGATACGGCTCCGACGAGTACGCCAACATCCCCACCCACGCGTCGTTGCTTGAGTTCCCCAATTGGCCCGTCATCGGCACCGACTTGCTGAGCGGCACCATCCAAGGCTCGGAGGCCGCGCTAGTGGACTTGCACCTGCTGCCCGCCTCCTACTACCCGATGGGCCGCTACCCGTTCAGTCCCGTATTCAACCCCGACCTGAACTACCCACTACCCCAGACCGGACTGATCCGATGACCCACTACCGCGTGCAGGAATGGCCTGACATTGCCCGGCGACGGCGAAGACGGCGACGCCATCATCTTTCAGCCCCGAGTTGCCTGCCCAAGACTGGGACCGCCACAAATCCTGGTACGACGCATGGCAATGGCTCGGCGGCAACGCCAACCCGGCGACACCATCGAAGTACTCGACCCCGGCACCGGCGGGTCGCTGTATGCCAGGTCGCGACCAAACACAGAACCCCGCGCCACCACGACGAGGCACAGGGATATTCGCTACTGCCACGAGCTGGTTGTAAACGAACTGTATGCACATGTCCCCGAAATGCTCCCGACGCCACCAACGCAAACTTGCGCATAGGCGCTGTTAATACGTGGTTTTCGCAAGTGCGCCAACGGGCGCCAACGCTAGCAAACGCCCAGCTATGCGGACTTAAAATCCGTCCAGTGTCGCTTCGAGTCCGACTGGGGGCACCGCATTTACACTGGTAGATGCATTTTTCGGTTCACTGGCAACCTCTCCGGGCCGGTTTCGGTGTCACACGACGTCAGAAGTGACGCCTGAATTGCTGCCGCTTAGGTCGCCTGCCGGGCCGGCCCGACCGTGCTCCGGCCAAGGCCGGAGACGCAGCCACGCCTCGCCAACTTATGGGTTGTCATCGGTGCTGGTCAGATCGGTGAGAGCCTGACGCAGCAAACCTCGATGCAGGTGGGCTCGGTTGCTGGGTACGCTGGGATGAGTTATGCCGCAGGGATTGGCGCGCTGAGATATGTTCTCCCGCAAGGGATTTGGCGCGCGCCTTCCCGTCAACAGTTGGGGTGGCAAGGGTCACCCGGTGCCGGTGTCAGGATCGGTACGCGCCCATGGGGCGGCGGGATCGGTCCGTACCCGCGGGGCGGCACCGTCGGGATCGACGGTCCTGGCACTGGCGGCACTATCGCGGGTTCCGTCGTTTCCATGACGATCTGCGTCGGTGCCGGTGCTATGACGCGCGGCGGCGCCGCCACTGTGACGGTGGGAGCGGGTAGCGGTGCCGCCATCACCGTGACAGCGCCACCGCAGGGACAGCAACAGGCGAGGCGGTCGGTTCCTCAGTTGGTGCGCCGCGATCCTGCGGGACCAGCGCGCCGACCAGCACCACCACGCCCACCACAGCAGCCGCGCCCAATCAGCGCCGCGCGCACGCGGGTGTCTCGCAATGACAAGCTGTAGGGCCGCCGGTCGTCTGGTGTTGCCAGGTGTTCGTGGGCCTCGTCGGCGGATGGTGGTTCCGCTGGAGTCGTTTCCCTGTCTGGTTCGCCCGGCCAAGCCGACTCCGGTAGCCCCTGCGCGGCGGCTTTGGTGACTGTCTCGGTGTCGGCACCACCGCCGCCGTCAGCGTTCCATGCGGCGGTGCGGGACTCGCCATATACCGCCGCCGCGGACGGCCGCATCTGGTCCAATGCATAAAGATACTGCGTAGGTGACCCCCCGGCGTCGCCGACACTTTTGGCGAGATCGACACGTGCTGGAACCTGGCGCGAGGGTCGCGGCTCAGCTGATGGGAAGCTGGCTCGGTGGCGGGGATTGCGAAGCTGAACCACGCCGGTGTCCGGCCACGCACCGCGTCATTCGCTTTTAACAATTCGGTTGCCCGGACGACATGCGAACCAATCGCCACTCTGGGAGCATCGTTGGCTATGAGATTCCTCCTGATGCTGGCAGGCGTTACTGCCACGATCGGCTTGGCCGTGCCCGCGCACGCCGATAGCACCGATGACCAATTCATCGCCGCACTCGGACAGGCCGGTATCAACTTTGACGACCAGGCCAAGGCAATCGCGGCCGGCAAGTCGGTGTGCACAATGGCGAACGGTGCCGGTGGTCCGCTGGCAGCCCCCCCGGGCAGCAGCAAAATGAGGATGGTGAATATCGTGCTGGCGATCCATAACTCGAACCCCGGACTGAATTGGACTAAAGCCGCCGACTTCACCAGGATCGCGGACAACGCGTACTGCCCCGACGTGCCGACGGACGACCTTGCTACCCTGCCTTGGGATGCAATGTCTCAAGGCGGGACGTACTAGTCCTTTACGGGCGAGCCACGCACTCGCTGACGGTCGGTCCACACCTGTGGCTTGCCAAAACTGGGGCTAGTGAGAGTCTGCCCCGCGCAGCTTTACGCTGCCCCAGGCGGGTCACACCGGTCGGTAAATGCTTTATGGCTGGCGCGAAGCCTGGTTCCAGTTCGAATTGCGCAAAAACGTTGGTGCACTACCCCAGAGCCGAATTTATCGGGAAAATGGGCAACGGAAGATGTTCGACGCCGACGACTTGGAATATATCTGCCCCAAGTGCTGGGCCGGCCTCAGCTTGAGGGAGTACCGGGAGTGACCATCAACAATCCCTATTGGGAGGCTGTCAAGGACTGCGTTGAGACCGATGGGCGTCTTGGGGGGAACCCGGTGATCGGTTATTTCAGTATGGACCGCACCCTGGAAGAGAACATGGCCCGCTCGCCGAACCGGGTGAGGCTCGTCAGGAAGTACTGCTGGGCCGTTCCCGACCCCGATACCGTGGCGTTTGTGGCCAAGCACGTTCAAGGCGGTCTGGTCGATCCGATCGCGGGCACGGGCTACTGGGCCTACCTGCTTGCGCAGGCGGGTGTGGATGTCATCTGCTATGACCTGAACC
The DNA here is from genome assembly GCA_963788075.1 of uncultured Actinomycetota bacterium. Taxonomy (GTDB): domain Bacteria; phylum Actinomycetota; class Actinomycetes; order Mycobacteriales; family Mycobacteriaceae; genus Mycobacterium. The sequence continues at coordinate 12,437 of CAWBFI010000004.1, forward strand.
CGGGCACGGCGCTGCTCACCAATGGTTGGCACGGCGAAGATCTGTATACCGAGGTCTGCGCGAAAGACTGCGCCGAAGCGGCCGCCCTGCACCCGGACAGGACGCTATTCCTTTCGTGGCCGCCCCATGGCCGGGATGTCGGCGCGCGCACATTGATGGCCTACGAGGGGAAACGCGTCATCTACATCGGCGACGGCCGCGGCGGTGCGATCGGTGACGATCAGATGCACCTGATACTCGAAACAGATTGGACCGAAGTGGATTCCCACTTGCCGGTTCAATGGTGGGGTCAACATGATCGGGTGACGGTGTACGAGCGTGGCGCCCGACCGGTGAGCTCAGCGCCCGAGGGCGCCACCGCCTAGAACCTTGCCGCCGACGCCACGTTGAACCCGCGCTGCCGTGGTGGTCGCGCAGAACCCCGCGTGGCTGCATCGGTCGGGCTGCGGCTTGCCCCGGGGGCTGTCAGACCGAACCGAAGCCGACGGGACAAACGCGCCGATGTGGACGATGATATGGCGATGCGTCTGTTTGTAGTGCTTGCCAGCCTCGCCGCTATCATCGGCCAAGCCGTGCCGGCCCAGGCCGACCCGGGCCCCGCCGATCCCGGTCAAGATGCGAGCTTTCTCAGCCAGCTCAGCCAGGCGGGCATCAGCTATAGCAACGGGCCTGCTGCCGTCGCGGCCGCCAGAACGGCTTGCAACATGATGGATTCGGGCCAGAAGGAAATCGACGTCATCAAACAGGTGATGAGTCTCAATCCAGGATTTGGCCTCGCCGGCTCCACGAGGTTCACCGCGATTGCGTCGGCCGTCTACTGCCCCGACTACCTGAGCAAGTCCAGCGCTAAGACCACCAATCCTGGTTTTCCCGGCCTTCCAGCCTCAGGTTGACACACCCATTCCATTAATGCCGTCAGCACGGATGTAGTGATCCTCTTTGGCCTTGCCGCCGACGGCACGCTACGCCTCGCTCATAAACTGACCCATCGTGGGCATGCTGTTTGGCTTTGCGCCGTGGACCGTCTACTGGGTGCTGGTCGGTAACGTCCCGTTGGCCGTTGCCGTGCTGATCGCCCTGGCGATCGCGGTCGCCGCGGTTGCGATCGGCAGCGTGGCCGGCAAACCGTGGCAGCCGCTCCAAATCGGGGCCGTCGCAACGTTCTTGGTGCTGACGGTCCTCACGCTCGCGCTCGGCGACCCGTTCAGCCAGCGGTGGATGCTGCCGCTGAGCTTCACCGGGATCTTGCTGGTTGCGCTCGTCAGCGTACTGGTCCGAAAATAATGGGTGAGCCGCGGCTCCCAGGGTGATTGGTGTTTGTTGCGCTGCGCCCGAGGTCGTGCTGGTCAGGCGGCTTGGATGGGGTCGAAGCGCACGGTGAAACCCAACATGTTGGCTTGGCGCACGATGCGGCGCATGGCGCGTTCGGGATCCAGCCGTGCGAAGTAGTCACCGCCGAGATCGGCGTAGTCGACATCGTCGGTGAACATGTGCCATACCGCAGTCAGGATTGAGTGTTGGATGGCGACAATGGCTTTCGTCTTACCCAGGCGGGGCGCCAGGCGCTGATATCGGGCCCCGAGGTAGGTGGTGTCTTTGGTGCGGGCCGCGGCCATCGCGGCGGTGCCCAAAGCGCCGGTAAGCCATCGGTTGCCGTGACGGGTCTTGCCGGACCGGCGTTTGCCGGCCGACTCGTGATGGCCCGGGCACACCCCGGTCCACGACGCCAAGTGTGCGGCGGTGCGAAAGCGACTCATGTCAGCGCCGGTCTCGGCGATGATGACCTCAGCGACGGACTGGCCCACGCCCGGGATGGTCGCCAATTGTTGGAGCTGGCGGGCAAAAGGGCGCATCTGCTCCTCGATGCGCTTCGATAGTTCCCCGATGGCCACTGTGAGCTGGTCGATGCGTTGCAGGTGTAGCCGGCACAGGAAGGCATGATGGTCACCGAAGTTGCCGTTCAACGCCTGCACCAACTGCGGGATCTTGGGCCGCATCCGAGCCTTGGCCAGCTCGGCCAGCGCCCGCGGGTCTCGTTCGCCGTCGATCAGCGCGGCTAACATCGCCCGCCCGGAGACGCCCAGAATGTCAGTGGCCACCGACGAGAGCTTGATCCCGGCATCTTCGAGCTCCTTCTCTAACCGTTGGGCCTCCCGGCTGCGCTCAGCGGTCAGCGTGGTGCGGTAGCGGGTCAAATCCCGCAGCTGCCGGATCGGCTCGGGCGGCACGAACGAAGCCCGCAACAGCCCACACTCACCCAACTGACACAACCAAGCAGCATCACAAACATCGGTTTTGCGCCCAGGCAACCCTTTGGCATGCGCGGCGTTGACCAACATCACGTTCAGGTCGTCCTCCAGCAGGTAGAACGCACCACGCCAATAATCGCCAGTGGCCTCCAGCACCACCAAAGACACCCGCTCGGCCATCAGCCAGTCCCGTAGCTCCAGCAACGCGTTGGTGGTGGTGGCATAGGTGCGAATCTCCTGGCTTCGTGACCGCTTGCCCTTCGGGCCAGGTGTGCGTACACACGCCTTGAGATCCTTCTTGCCGATATCCAGCGCAGCGCAGCGCTCATGCAGCAGTTCCATCGAATTCCTTCCGGAAACAACAACTTCCAACCAGGTACGACCGTCCGGAGGAACCACAGGGCCTAAAGAATCTGGTCCGCGTGCTCACCGCAACAATCGACAGTTCCTGTCGGTGGCTCCCAACACCATGCTGACCGACGAGCTCAGGGCATCACAGGAAATCCGGTGTCCCGGACGACCGCGACCCCATTTTCCCGCCTCCACGGCGGCCGAGCGCAGCGGCCCAGGTTGCTGACCGGAAAACCGTTTGTGCGCGAGTTCGCCGCCGCGGAACAGCCCGACGATGTCGTCAAGACGGAGCTGTTCGGGCGGCTCGCGGGGCGCCTGACCTGGCTCTGGATCGCCGTGTTCGCCGGCATGACGGTGTCGGCGGCGATCCCGCCGATCGCGGACGGCCCGAGGGGAACGGGAGCCTCGATCCTGGACACCAAGACGCCGTTGTCGTTCGTCTGCTACTGGGTCATCCCATTCTCTCTTTTCGGCGTGGCGGCGCTCGCGTCGCGGTTGCTGCCCGACCGGATGCTTGCCGGGATCGGCGACATCGTCCGAGAGACTTCCTTCGTCGCCTACGACGAAGCGACGATCGATGAGCTCTACTACCTGGCCCAGGAACACGCCAATCGCGAGGTCGGCCCCGGTAAGGAGGCCTACAACGTCAAGGTCGGTGGGATGGGAACCCCGCTAACTGGAGACGAGTCCCGGAAGTCGTGGCCCTCAACCTACAAGGTCCGGGACAAGCGGCGCTAGATCACCGCCGATTGACCCGACTGGCTCAAATTGGTGCACATCGTCTGCTAACCGGCGTGTTATCCCCATCTGCCACAGTGGCCACGAGCTGCTCGGTATACGACGATTTGTCCACCTCACTCGGAAATACGACGAATGCCCTGGTGAGCGTCCTGGGCATTGGCGCCGAATTTCCCTCTGCGCACACCGGGGCGCAGCCCCCTGAACGCTCGCAGCGACAATGCCCGTCCTGTCGGTCCTGGTCAGGAATTCGGAATTAATTGTCTACCAGTCGATCCCGCGCTCAGCAGATTGTCGCTGCGAGGTGGACAAATCCTCGTATACCCCGGAAACTGAGACGCCTGTGGCGGCTGTGATCACAACAAAATGCGCGGATACCGCCCGCCAACGGTGCGGTCACCCACTAGGACGTAGTGCACAATCTGAGAGTGAGCCAAGACATCCCTGGAAGTTGATTGTCATCCCTGAAGGGGTGGGGTTCTGTCAAGACGTTGGCGACCTGGGATTGTGCTGGCTTTCGGCCTCCGTGTAGGCGGCATCGGGTAAGGGCCGGGGTCAAGACGGAGCGCCCGCAGCGTAGCGAGGACGAACGGTCTTGACCCCGGACCGGGCCGATGCATGCTTTCGACGGACGTCGGGAAGATCAGCCGGGCGGATGTGTGGTTGTGGGCCTTCTCCAAACCGTGATGGTGCAGATACTTTGGGGCAGGGCCGGACTGTTCCGGCTGCCGGTCATCCCTTCGCCCAGCTGTGGTGGGCATGGAGCGGTGCGGTAGCAACACGTGGGGTCAATCAAGCGGGCGACCACGCCGTTGGGGGGTCAGACAAAAAAGCGGCCGCGCACGGGTTGCGTCCGGAGTGCTCACGCTGCGCTGGCACGGTCGAGCGCGCGGATGTGGCCGTCGCGCAGCCCGTAGTAGACCAGCGTGAGTAGTTTGCGTGCCGCGGCAACCTTGGCGATGTTTTTGCCGCGGCGAGCTTCGATGCGGTCTTTGTCGGCCGCGATCTTGGCCGTCGTCGGGTGGCGCTGCACCGCCTCGATCGCTGCCCAACGAACCAGTTTGGAGCCCTGTTTGGTGATATGCCCGCGGTGTACGACGGTGTCGGATTCGCGGTGGCGCGGGGTCAGTCCGGCCCAAGAGCACAGTTGGGCTGGACCGGTGAAGCGGCCGGCGTCACCAATCTCGGCGACAAAAACCGCCGCCAGCGTCACTCCGATACCGGGTACCTGCTGGATGGCTTGATAGCCGCGGTCAGCGTCGAGCCGTTTGGCGATCAACGCGGCGAAACGTGCCTCGTGGCCATCGAGGGTATCGATCAGTTCCAGCAGTGAGCGGACCCGTTCGGCGTAGGCGGTGGCTAGCGGCACCTTCGCGAGTCGCTTGCGCCCACCGACTCCGAACAGGTCCGATACCGCAATCAACACCCCGGCTTTGGCCAGTACGGCATGGACCTGGGCTTTGAGCCCGGATCGGATCGCGACCAGCTTGGCCCGATAGCGCACCAACTCCCGCAGCTCGCGTGTCGCCGGTGGTGCGATCCAGGCCTCGGGCAGTCGACCCATCCGCAGCAGATCAGCCAGATCGCCGGCGTCGCGCACGTCGTTTTTCACCCTTCTGTACCGAAACCCTTTGACTCCCAATGGGTGCGCCAGATGTACCTGCGCTCCGTGGGCTTGCAGCACATCGACCGCCCAGTACCATCCATACGTTGCTTCGAGCACCACCTCGGGGTCGGAGCCGGCGTCCTCGAGCTGCAGTCCCAACGCGACCGGGTCGTTGACGATCCGTACCGCTGAGAGCTGCTCACCGGACTCCGATTGGCGCACGATCACCGACCGCTGCCGATGCAGATCGATCCCGACGAACTGCTTGCCGTCATACTCGTTCATAGGGGCCTCCCATGATTCGTGGAAAGTGAACACCCCCAGCATCCGCCGGGAACGTCACGAGGAGCGGAGGCCCCGCCCCTTCATCGCATCAAGCCGCTGCCGGTTGGCAGGGCCGACGTCGGTTGTTTTCGTCGGTACGCAGGTGGCGGAACACCACACGCGCCAGGCGGCGTTTGAGGTAGCGCAATGCCTCGGTTTTGGAATCGCCGGCATTGATGCGTTTGCGGTAGTAGGCCAGGCCGAGTCCGTCGAGGCGGATTTGTGTGACAGCGATGCGGTGCAGGGCGGCGTTGAGTTGGCGGTTGCCCGAGCGGGTCATGCGCACCCGCCCGGCGGTGTGGCCCGACCACACGGGGGATGGGGGCCACACCGGCGTGACGGGCAAAGGCCGCCTCGGACTTGAATCTGTTGACTCCGGCGGCTCGCCGACGAGTTTGGCCGCGGTCAACTCCGCGCAGCCAGGAAGAGCCAGCAGTTCAGGTGCGACCTGACGGACACGATCACCGATGCGTTTGGCCAACGCGTCAATGGCCTCAGTGAGGCGGGTGATATCGGCCAGTTCGTCACGGGCCAGCCCAGGCTGGGTCACCAGCCACTGCCGCAACAGATTGCGGTGCTGAGCCAAGTGCAGCGAACGGGGCTTGGGCGCGCGTTCGGGATCGAGTTCATGCACCCGCCACAACAGGCGATTGATCGTCGACGCGCGTTGCGCAACAAGGTCTTCGCGACGATCCACCAAGAGCTTGAGCTCTCGTGAAACCTCATCGTGGGACGTCAATCTTCTCGTCAGGTACAAGGTCCGGGACAAGCGGCGCTAGATCACCGCCGACTGACGCGGCTATCCCGCCGCTAGCCGGCCGGCGACGAATTGGGCTGCCTGCCCGGCCATTCCAGACTCCACGTAGACGCGGTGCGCCGCCGCATCGTTGCCGGGCGAGCACACTGGGTCCGCCCCGTTGCACAGATCGATCGCCTTGTAGCCGAGCAGCGGGCTCAGCGCGGTCAGTGGGCCCCCGGCGCGGTTGGAAACGGATTTCCGAAAACCGCCACTGCCGCGACATGGTCGGCGATGTCGCTGGGTAGCGGGTTCCCGAATCCGAAGGTCGCCTGCCCTGGCACGGTGATCAGGTCGACGACGGCTGCGCCCTGGGAGTACCCGCCGAGCACCACCTTGGTCTGCGGGCACGCCGAGACCGTGCTTTCAACGAATTGCCTGGCGTCGTTTGCGCCGTCGACTGCGCGGAGAAAGTCATACGACGCCGGGTAGTCGACCGCATAAAGCGCCACCGACCTGCCGTTAACGAGGGAGCGCAACGAGTCGACGAATGCCTGGCCGACGCGTCCGGGACCCGGTGGCTCGTTGGTGCCCCGCGCAAACACGACCTGAATGTCGGGGCAGGATCCGGTCCGCCCCGTGTGGGCACCGCCCGAGTCGGCAATCGATACCGCCGGCGAGATCAGCATTGCGGAGATCAGAGCCGCGCCGAATCCAACGAAACGCTTAGCCACCCTGGTTCTCATAACTGACGCCTTCTCGCTATCGGCGGCGCTGCGGAGCGCCGCGCCCTGACGGTCTCTACCCTGCAAGCATCGGCTGCCGGCGGCTGGCTGTCGTCAGCGCTAGCGCCCAAAGCCATTGGGTGCAAGCGGGAAAGAGCGTCACGCGCTACGCGGCGCACCGGGTTTCAACAACGTCGTCGAGACCACGTTCAGCGTCCCGTCTCGCGAGTCCGTCACATACAGCAACTCCCCGTCGGGACTGAGCTTCACCGCCGCCGGGTGAGCGCAGACTGGCACCGTCGCCACAACGGAGTTGTCGGAGGTGTCGAGACACCATACGGTCCCGTGGGGCGAAATCGGTTGCATAAAGGCGGCTTCCGTCGGGACTCATGGCCAGATGCCGCGGCAGCTCACCGAGCAACATGCTGGTCGTGCCCGCCGTCGCCGTGTCGATCACCGTCACCGAGTGCGAGTTGGCCGAATAGATGAATTCGGTCTCCGGCCGGGCCACGACCTCCATAGGAGCATCATCGACCGCGATGGAAATTGCACAATACGTTCCCGGGTCGACCACGGTGATGGACCTGGTGTGAAAGTGAGTGACGTACAGGATGCCTTCGGCGTCTACCGTGATGTTCTCCGGGGCGTTGTCAACCGCTACCGAGCCGACGGCGTCGTAGCTTGCCGTGTCGATGACCGCTATGGAGCCGCCGCGGCCATCAGTGCTGGTGCCGGCCGACGCAACGTACAACCGACGGCCGTTCGGGCTCAGGGCCATTCCGGTGACGAACCCGTCGACCGCGGCGAAAGCCACAGAAGCGCCGTCGGAGCGGATCCCCGAAACCCAGGCGTTGCGGGGCTCACCAACCGCCTCGTTATGCGCCAAATAGATGTAGTCACCATCGGGGCTGACGACCGCCGCTGTGCTGTGTTTCTTGACAACGGCTTTTGTCGTCAGCTCGATGGGATCGATTATCGACAGAGAGCCGTCATAGCCGGTGACGTAGATTCGACTGTCATCGGGACTCATCATCATCTGTTTCGACTCCGTGCCGACCGGAATCGAGGCGACGATGTGGTGAAAGCTGTTGACGGCCTTGATCGAATCGGCAGTCATCACGTAAACCAACTCGCCGTTCGGGCTTGTCACGATGTCGCGGGGCTGATCACCGAGCCATACCTTGGCAATGACGGCATCGTCCGTTTCGTCATCCCTTTCGTCGTCGAAGCCGCTTGATGGGCGAGGGGTGACGGCAGTGCCGGCATTTGGTCTGGTACCGCGCACCACCGTCGGTGCCTGCCGGGTAGGGCCCGACGTGTCGACCGTCCACACGCAGAAGCACGACGGGCATTGCAGAAACACCTGCGTCGCAACATTTTTCAGCAGGTATTGCCAGTGGGTGGCGCAGTTTCGCCTGTTGTGGCAGTCGGGGCAGCCGGCGCCGTGGTCGCAATTCGGGCATGCCAACCACGCACGCCTGCTCGGATCAGCGTCAGGGTCAATGTGCGACTGACTCATCGGTTCTCCCAACTGGGTTTCGAACTGTCACGCGGCGGTCTGCAACGCAGGCATTGCCTGCTCGGCGTCGGCGGCCGCCGCGTCCGCGCACAATGCGGTTGTCACGTATTCGATAACGCGTCGGTTCAGCAGCATCCCGAGATGGCCGACGCCAGTGAACGTGATGGTCTCCGCTTGGGCGTGGGGCGGCACCGACCGCGCACCGGGCACGACGATGTCGAGCGCGGCCGTCACCGCCAGCCAGCGCACCCCGTCCGGCAATGGCGTGGAGGCGAGGCGCGTCAACAGGGGTGACCCCGCCCGCAGCGCTCGGACCATGTCGACAACCGGCAACACGCCGGCCCAAGGTGACCCGCCGAACGGCGAGCCGAGCGTAATCACCGTCTCCACTCGTCCGCTCAAACGAGCATCCGAGATCGCCTCCGCGATAATGACGCCCCCCAGGCTGTGCCCGACCAGATGCACCTTTTCCGCGCCGGTTCGAGACAACATCTGTTCCACGTGGCCGACGAGCTTGTCGGCGAGCTGCTCCACCGAGTTTCCGACCGGCGCGTAGGCCATTGTGTCGACGATCAGGCCGCGGGAGCTCAGGGCCTGCGCCACCAACGACCAGCTTGACGCGGCGCCTCCGAAGCCGTGGACGAGCAACACCGGCGGCGCGGCGGCGGCGAGTGGTTGCATCCGAGGCAGTGGAGAGTTGGCAGATCCGTATTCGCCGCGGATGAGGCGTACCGGCGCCGTCGCGGGCACTGACAGCAATAGCGCGGCCTCGTGCGCCTGTACCTTCGCCGCGTGGGCCAGGGTCTGGAGTGCCGCGCGGGCGCCCCGAAGCCCGCGGGGCCGCGCCGTCATGTCGACCCGCCGCGGCGGACGGCTGACGCGTGCCGGTTGCCTCACTGCTGGCTGCGCTTGCAACATGTCGCAACTCCTTTGTGTCGCGTATCACGTTGACAATGGCGGTCGGCGCTGCGTGAGTCTTCAATGCCAGCCGCAGTCTGGCATGCGGGTCCGCAGGGGCGGGGCGTTACCGGTTAGCCGGAGGGGCCGTCCCGAACGTGTTGCCTCTCAGTGGATTTCGGTCTGGCCTCGGCACGTTGAGGCGCCACTGTGGGGCTTATGGACGGGAAATCAAACTTCGCGGGCATCGGGCACACAGCCGGCGCAGGTGGGCGCTGGTGGTCCCCAGCCCCGGCCAGCCGGTACGAGGATCGGGCCGCTAGCGGCAATGTGCATTCGAAGGTATGGGGTGACACTCGTCGTGTAACCGCGGCCGCATCGAAGGGAGACGGGCATGTCGATCACCGTCAAGCCCATCGTCTGGCCGGCTGCGGTTTTCATCACCGTCGAGGTCTTGTTGGTGGCCGAGACCATTTCGGTCATTCTGCTCGACCGGATCGACCCCCGGAATCCCGGCGCCGCGCCGATCGCCATCTTGCTGAGCGTGGCCCTGCTCGCCAATTTGGGCCTCGTGTGCGGCGTGGCCGCGGCCATTGCCGCCGACTCCATTCGGCGATCGCAGCGCGCGCGAGCAAGTGCACTCATCGATGCGTTCACGGCGGTCGGTACCCCGGTTGCCGGGACGGGATCCGCCGGCTTGCCTTCGCCGGCATGCGGCGCCTTCCCTCGCTGGGGTCCCGCGTGGCTTACGGATTCTGAAGACCTCTCCGTAGGGCTGGCCGCTTCCGCCATGCCCGCTAGCGGGTAGTCGCAAACCCCGACTGGTGGGGCCCCCTAATGGGTGCCAGCGGCGGCGACATCCGGGCGCCACAGCGGGAGTCTTGAGACATACAAACAGACGCCCGTGTAACTTCCAGGAGGTGACGTCATGACAGCGATGTATGGCGTACTGGCCGCAATGCCGATGGTCTGGGGTTATGCGGGCTATGTGCTGGTGTCTCACCCCGGCACCGCCGAGACCGATGTGCCCCGGGGCCTGCGGAAAGTGTTTCCGCGCAACGGACACTGAGCCGTAGCTAGAGCTTCTTGAGGCCGCGCAGGATTCTGGCGAATGGCCTCATCGCCGCAAGGCCGCCACGCAGGCTTCGCTGCAGCGAACTGACGTCGGCCACAACGACGTAGCGCGCCCCGCGATCCCGCCACTGTGCGGCCTGGTCGATCACCTCGTCGGGAGTGCCGCTCAAGAACACCTCCCGCATGACGGGCGGCGGCACCTGGCGCGCGTAGGACAGGGCCGTCTGTTCGTTGAAGGCATGCGGCACGAGGTCCTGCGAACCCGAGAATCCTTGCCCCAACGGATGACAGGCGCCGTGGCGGGCGAACACCTCGTCGGACGCGGTGAGAGCCAGCGATTTCAGAACCGGGGAATTCAGCGCGTCGTCGACCGCTCGGCGGCTGGGTCCGGTGACGACCAAGAACTCGACCGCGGGAAGGACGGCCGCCGGGTCGCGTCCGGCGTCGGAGGCGGCGGCCCGGACAATCTCGAGTCGTTGCCCGTAGTCTTCTGGCCGGTGGGGGAACGCGGGAAACCAGGCATCGCCGTAACGCCCGGTGGCCCGCAGCATCCGCGGGCCATGGGCGGCGATCCAGATCTCCGGCCATTTCCCGCGGTAGGGCGGAAGGTCGAACACCGCGTCACGCAACGGGAAGAACGGTGAATCCCGTTTGACGAGTTCGCCATTGGAGTTCCACAAGGCCCTGATCGTGGCCAGCGCCTCCTCGAAACGCGCGACGGGCTTGGACCAGTCCACCCCGTAGGGTTCGTTGCCTTCTCGCTCGCCGACCCCGATGCCCAAGATCGCCCGTCCGCGCGTCAGCAGGTGCAGCGTCGCGGCCGCCTGCGCGGTGACCGCCGGGTTACGGCGCCCGGTGTCGGTAACGCTCACACCGAGGCGCAGGCGGCCCAGGCGGTTGCGGGCGGCCAGGTGCCCGAGCATGGTCCACGGCTCCAGCGACGCGTCCGCCCTCGGCACGAGCCGCGCTGCGCCGCAATAGTTTCGCGCCCATATGGATCGGGGGAGCAATGCGTTGAGGTGGTCGGGCACCCAAAACGAGTCGACGCGGTTGGCGACCGCGGCCAGGTAATTGGCACGGGTAAGTGAATCCGCCGCCGGTCGCGCCACCAGGGCCGTGTCCATCACTCCAACACGCATTGCGGACATTTCGCTGATCCTTCGTCGCACTGCATCCTTGAACGGGGCGGCCCCTTAACCCGGGGCGTCTGCCGCCACACGCGGTGGTTCCAGACTACGCTAGTTGTTGACTACAAGTCAATGACTTATGATCAACATGACAACGCCGCACCGCTTTACGGTCACGCGTGAGCGTCGAGGAAGGATGGCGATGCCCGAGACCACCGCGGAGAATGAGGTCACCACGCGTGCGGCACAGGCCGCCGCGACCAGGCAGCGCCTCATCGCGGCCGCCGTCGACCTCTTCTCGGCCCGCAGCTACGACCAAGTCGCCGCTTCCGATATCGCCAAAGCCGCGGGCGTCGCCCATGGTCTGCTGTTTCACTACTTCGGCAGCAAGCGGGGCATTTATCTGCAGGCGATCCGCGAAGCGGTCGACCAACTGGACGATGCGTTCTCGTTCGACTCGGATCTGCCGCCATCACAACAACTTCGGCGCGCACTGACATCGAATTTGCGTTACCTGAGCCGCCGACGGGGACTCGCGCTACGCCTGGTATTAGGCGGACGCGGCGCGGATCCGGAAGCATGGGAAGTCTTCGAAGCCGGCCGCTGGCGCGCCATCGGCGCCACTTGGGCGATGCTGGGACTCGATCCCGACAGCCACGCCCTACGCATCACCGGGCGGGCGGCCGTCGCGGCGATCGATGAAGTCACCGTGTATTGGCTCAACAACGAGCAACAGTTTCCGGTGGAGGCGATGGTTGAGTACATGATCCAACTCCTCGCCGCCGGCCTGCGGTCGGCCGCGACACTCGATCCCAGCCTCGATACCACAGTCGCGATCGAGAGCCTGCTTGATACCGGCGCTGACGAACGGCAGGCCGCCACCAACGAAGACCGTTGACATCCTTGCGCCAACCGCTAGCAGTAAGCCCATCTATTGGCCGCGGTGACTCGGCCACCTAGTCGGTCCAGCCGTTTGCGCCGCCCTCTCGTCCGGCGGCCGGCGGTCGCTGCTTCAGTCGGCGCGTGGGAGGTTGAGCGCATGCGCATGACGGTCACGAGCGCGCAGGTCGTTCAGCATCGTGTATAACGTTTGGTCCCAAACCCAAGAAAGCATCCAACGGCCAGGGCCGAGCGCACCCGCAGCGGAGGAAGTTCTCGCGCTGTCTCAGCAACCGTTGAGACCGTTCAGGCCGCGATCAGTTTGAGCGGCAGTCGCTTGTAACAGCGGATGATGTTGTTGCGCGCCCATGTCGGCTCGCTGGCGAGTTCGATTCGGCTGACCTGCCGCATCAGCGCGGTGAGCATCGCCTGCATCTCGAGTCGGGCGAGCCCCTGCCCGGCGCAGGCATGCGTGCCGTGCCCGAAGCCGAGATGGCGGGTGGCGTTACGGCGGATGTCGAACACATCGGAGTCGGTCCACTCCTGCTCATCGCGGTTCGCCGACGCGTACAGCACCAGCACCCGCGATCCAGCCGGGATGTAAATATCCGCGATTTCAGTCGGCTGCAGCAACTTTCGGGTGAACGCCCGCAACGGCGACTCGTATCGCAGCACCTCGTTGATCGCATTGGGCAGCAGAGAGGGCTCGGCGCGCAGCAGCTGCCACTGGTCCGGGTGCATCGCAAACAATGCAAGCGCATTGGCGATACCGCTGATCGTGGTGTCAAGCGACGGCACCAGGTAGTCGATCATCAGCGCCGAGCACTCGCTGTGAGGAAGCTTCCCGGCGTCGGCGGCGACGAGGACGTCATGACCCATGCTGCCGTCGATCACAGAGCGGCGGCCCACCACGTCCTTGGAGAAGTGCAGCATCTGCAGACTGGCCGGCACCGATTTGAGGGCATAGCGATTCAGCGGGCCAAGCACATCGAATGTGGCTCCCCCCCAACGCAGCAGGTAACGGCGTCCGTCCTCCGGCCAGCCAACGAGATCGGGCACCACCGAAAGCGGCAGTGCGGTGGCCAGATCCTGGACGCCGTCCACGCTTTGACGTCGTACGGCCGCGTCCACCAGCTGCTCGGCCTGGCGGGTGACGACGTCGCTCATCGTCCGCAACGCCCGCGGCAGCAGCCGGTGCGCGACGAGCTTGCGCCGCTGGTCGTGTTCGTCGCCGTCACTGTTGAGTGTTGTGCCGCGAGACAGCCTGTTGAAGATCCGGTTCAGACCGACCCCTTCGCCGGAGACGAACGTCGTGTCGTCGCGTAACACCGCCTTGCACTCGGCATAGCGCGGCAGGGCGTAGACGCCCTGCCTGGTCAGCCATACCACCGGACCGAGTCGCCGCATCCGCGCATAGTGCGGATGCGGGTCGAGGATCGCCCGCGCCGAATACAGGTCTTGTTCGTAGGCCGGGACGTCGGCGGGCCTACGCATCAGCGCCGGTATCGGCGGGTGGCGCGAAAACCGGTACCGCGCTGCAGACTTCGGCCAGATCACGGCTCGCACATAGCACCGTACGATCCGGCCGCACCACTGCGGCCCTGGTCCGACCGGCCTGCAGCCACAGCGCCAGCTCCGTGCCGGGATGAGCCGTCACGACGACGGCGCCCCGGCAGGTCATCTCGTCCTGCTGGGACGGGTCGAGCGGAGCCAACGTGATCACCGCGAACCTGTCGCCGACGGCCGCGTCGAGACGCTTGCCGTCGAGCAGAACAGGATTCGGGCACAACCGGCCCGCCAGTTGCCTTCGCCCGGGTGATTTTATACCAGCTCGCTGCTGTGCAACGCGGGCGTCGTGCTGTCGACGATCTTCTCCCTCACCCCTGGGATCAGATGCAGTCGCGGGACCACCAGACGCCTGAGCAGATTGCCTGCCTCGCCGCCCGCCGTCATGGCCGTTCCCATCGCGAGCGCGAAGCGGATCATGTAGCGGGCGTGGGGTTTGCGCTCCTGCTCGTAGCTGTTGAGCACGCTTTCCGGCAGCCATCCGTTGACCACGCCGGCAAGCTTCCAGCTCAGGTTCATCGCGTCCCGGATTCCCGCACACAGGCCCTGGCCGACGAACGGCGGTGTGAGGTGTGCGGCATCGCCGAGAAGGAAAATGTTGTCCCGACGCCAGCGATCGGCCACCTGCGCGCGAAACGTGTATTCCGCGACACGGACGAGCTCCAGGTTTTCAGCCGCAACGTCTTCCACCCAGGGCCGGATTAGGGGACGAAGGGTCGTCATCGTGTTGAAGTCGGCAGCGGTTTCGCCCGGCAGGAGCCGGAACTCCCAGCGGTACCGGGTTTTCCCGATCCGCATGAACGTGCCAGCGCGGTGCGGATCGCACACCTGGTGCACGCCGTCCCACTGGTTCAGCTCGGCTGCCGTCGCTACGTCCACCACCAGCCAGCGCTGGTAGAAGTTCATGTCCTGCATCGTGGCGCCGATAGCCGTGCGCACCAGGCTGTTGGCTCCGTCACAGCCGAGGATGTAATTCGTCTCGACCTTGTGCCCCTGGCCGGAGAGCCGATCGGCGTACGTGACCTGTAGCCGGTTGGGGCCGATCCAGACGATGTCTGTCACCTCGGAGTCCCCGCGAAGCACAGCGTGCGGATAGTGCTTGAGGTTTGACCGCAGCAGGGCTTCGAACTCCGGCTGGTCGAACATGTTGGCCTGGGGATAGCCGTTGCTAGATTGAGGGTGTTCCCGGCGAAATTCAGCGAGCACGTTCATGTTCGAGTCGCGCAACTGCAGGCCCCGCGCGGGACGCGAGATCGCCGCGAACTCGTCGGCGATACCCAACCGGCCCACGATGCGGCAGATTTCGTCGTCAAGGTGAACCGCGCGCGGCTGCGGGTACACGTTCGCCCAGCGATCAAGTACCAGGCAGTCGACGCCGTACTGCGCCAGTATCGTCGCGGTGGTGACGCCGACCGGCCCGGCGCCGACGATCACCACGGGG
This sequence comes from uncultured Actinomycetota bacterium, assembly GCA_963788075.1. Lineage (GTDB taxonomy): Bacteria > Actinomycetota > Actinomycetes > Mycobacteriales > Mycobacteriaceae > Mycobacterium. The sequence goes on from CAWBFI010000004.1 coordinate 27,669, forward strand.
AAGAAGTCGCGACTGTCGTTCATGAGTATCTGACCACGTTGCGTTGGGTGCCGAGATCGATCTTGCTGTCGGCGGTTCCGATGGTGGCTTCGACGCCGTCGCCGTCGTGCAGGTACTTGGTGTTCTTGGCCTGACCGGAGAAGAACATCTTCCACTTGACGTCGTCCGGCAAAAGACCCACGAGCTTCTGCACCGGCTTCGGCGGCGCGGACAGCGCCGTGCCGACAGGTGTGCCGGTTATCACCAGGTCGCCCGCGGAGAGCTGCTGGAACCGCGCCAGTGCCGCAACGGCCTGGACGGGCCGATAGATCATGTCGCCGTCGACCGTGCTGTCTTGGCGCAGTTCGCCGTTGACCCGCAGCTGTAGGCGCAGCTCGCCAAAGCGACCCAGCTCGTCGGCATCGACAAGCACCAGCGCCGGCCCGACCGGCGTGAACGTCGGGTACGACTTGGATTCGTAGAATTGGGTTTTGGTCAGCTGCACATCGCGCGCCGACACGTCGTTGGTCACCACGAGACCGCAGACGTAGTCGGCCAGGTTGTCGGCGGTGATCGCGGTGCCGACAGGTATGTCGCGCCCGATCACCAAACCGATCTCCACCTCGTAGTCGAGCAGGCGCACATGCTCCGGCTTGACGATGTCGTCGACAGGCCCGGCGATCGACCCAGATGCCTTGCGGAAGAACGTGAGCGGCACCTTTTTCGGATCCCCTCCGGTGTCCTTGACGTGGGATGCGAAGTTCGTCATCTGCGCGACGACGCGGCACGGTGTGGTCACCGGTGACAGCAGCTCGAGGCTGCTCACCAGCACCGTCTCGGTGCTCGCGGCGGCCCGATCGATCGCCGCCCGGTTGGCCAACAGCTGCGCCGTCGTCGTCGCGTCGGTGTCGACCTTGGCCACGGCCTCGGAGCTGCCAGCCCACCACGCGTCGGCGGTGCGGTAGATGGAAATAGTCATGAGCGTGCCACTTTCATAAGTCCCCGCAGACGGGTGATGTCGAATTCGTTGTCGTCACGGATCGCGGTCACTATCGACCGCAGTTCGTGAACTGCTTCTCGGCTGGGGGTGATGCCGAGAAAATCTTTGGTGGCCGGTGGTCCCCACTGGGCCAGACCGGAAGCGGTGAACGGCGCCCATCCCGGTTCGAGGGTGTTGTCGAAAATGTCGCCATCGCTGAAGTGCTCGACCAGGAATCCGTCGGGATCGCGCCAGTAGTCGAAGATCTGGCTGCCCTGGATGTGCCTGCCGATCCCCCACGACCGGTGATACCCCAACTCGCGCAGATGTTCACCGCCGGCCGCGATCGCGTCCAGATCGCATGCCTGATACGCGGAGTGCACATAGCGGTTCGACGGGCCCAGCGCCAGGGCCAGCGTGGTGGTCGGCGGGCGTCGAGCCGCGGTCGCAGCGGATGAAGCTCATCGCCGGGCCGCGGTCGCGCTGGCCCGGGTAGTACATGAAGTCGCTGACGATCAACCCGAAATGGTCAAGATACCAGTTCAGCGACGCCATGTAGATGGTGCTCTGCAGCACGACGTGCCCCAACCGCTGCACGCGGGCCGGCTCGCGCGGGGGGCGCTGGGTGGCGTTGGCGTGGCGCAGGTCGTGCCCGAAATTGAAGGTGTGCGGCTGTTGCGCGGGCAACTCGGCCAACTCGTGCATCCCGGCGACGACGCGGACCGGAATCCCGGTGGGATCGGTCAGTTCTACCGCGACGCCGCCGATGGCCTCTGGCAGCGCGTGGGTCTTCCTCCCGGTCGCGCTGGCCAGCCGCTCGACATCGGCCCGGTCGGCGGCGGCGAACGCGGGGCCCACGAACCGCGACCGCGGCCCGCGCCGGACGATCACGCACGGCGAGCCGGCGTCTGTTCCGCGCAGGTGGAGCTCGTCCGCGGTGTGCAGCACCGTGGTGAAGCCGAATGCCCGCGCGAAGGCTTCCGCGCGGGCCAGGTCTGCTTTCTCGAATTCCAGCCAGGCCAGGTCGCGGACCTTGATCAAGGGCTTGCGCGAGCGGCCGGGGTGCTCGCCGCGCAGGGCGCCCTGCTCGCTGTGCAAATCTTTGTGGGCCTCGACGTGTGGTGTCACGTTGTCTCCTCGATCGACTGACGATATCGTCACTTACTCGAGGCCCTGCCGTCAAGACTTTCTGACGAAATCCTCAGTATTGATGTTCCTTGCTAACATCGGTGCATGACCGAGGCGCAACCAGCTGGCGACAACCGCCTGGAACGGCGCAAGATGCGCACCCGCGCGGCACTCGTTCGCGCCGCGCAGAGGTTTGTCGCGGCCGGCAAACTCAACGTGCCGGTGCTCGAGATCACCCAAGCCGCCGACGTCGGGATGGGCTCGTTCTGCAACCACTTCGACAGCAAGGAAGAGCTGTTCCAGACGGCGGTCAACGAGGTGCTCGACGAACTCGGCGCGATACTCGACAAGCTCAGCGCCGAAGGCGAGGATCCGGCAGAGACATACGCCCGAAGTTTCCGGCTAGTCGGGCGGCTGTTCCGGCGGCGCCCACAGATGTCCCGGGTGCTGCTCAACACAGGGTTGACATTGATCTCCGCGGACCGCGGCCTGGCTCCGCGGGCCCTGCGCGACATTGACGCCGCCACACGGGCAGGCCGATTCTCAGTCGACGACCCCATGCTCGCGCTGGCGGTCGCCGGTGGCGCGCTGATGGGGCTCGGTCAGTTGCTGCACGACCAGCCGGAGCATGATGACGCCGAGACGGCCGATCGCGTGACCCGCGACGTGCTCATCATGTTCGGCTTGCCTGCCGACGAGGCCGCCGAGATCTGCCGTCGGCCGCTGCCTGACCTCGACGAGCTGACCGAGCCCGACTCCGCGGCGTGATCCGCATCGACACGTCTGGATGCTCGTATGACCGACTGGGTGGGTGTGCTGTATCCGCAGCAGACACCCGACGGCGTCGGCGTAGTGTGCCATCAAGTGAGGATGGTGACCGTCGATGGCCGAGGGCGATCCACACGCGACACAACAGGATGCGGCTTCCGGCATCGCGGCCGAACTACGCAATGCGGGATTCGACGACATAACCGAAGTCGGACATGGCGGATTCGGGGTGGTCTACCGCTGCACGCAACCGTCGTTGGATCGGACTGTCGCGGTCAAGGTCTTGACGTCTGATCTCGACCCGGACAACGTCGAGCGCTTTGTGCGTGAACAACGAGCCATGGGCAGGCTGTCCGACCACCCGCACATCGTGACCATCCTCGAGGTCGGCACCATCGCGACGGGCCGGCCATTCATCGTGATGCCCTATCACGCCAAGGACTCTCTGGAAGCCTTGATCCGCCGCCACGGCCCGCTCGGTTGGATTGAGGCCGTGAGCATTGGCGTGAAGCTGGCCGGTGCGCTGGAAGCTGCACACAACGTCGGCATTTTGCATCGTGACGTCAAGCCGGGAAACATCTTGCTCTCCGACTACGGCGAACCGCAGCTCACCGACTTCGGCATCGCGAGGATCGCGGGCGGTTTTCAGACAACGACAGGTGTGATCGCCGGGTCACCGGCGTACACCGCCCCCGAAGTGCTCGAGGGTGCGACGCCGATGCCGCAATCGGATGTGTATTCGCTCGGCGCGACCCTGTTTTGCGCAATGACCGGCCACGCGGCGTTCGAGCGCCGCAGCGGCGAAAAGCTAGTCGCCCAGTTCCTGCGAATCACGTCGCAGCCGATTCCGGACCTGGCTGGGCACGGGCTGCCCCCCGATGTTGCGGCCGCCATCGAACGCGCCATGGCCCGTGACCCCACCGACCGTCCCACCTCGGCAGCGGAGTTCGGCGAGCAGCTTCGCGCCATTCAGCGCAACCACGGTGTTTTCGTCGACGAGATGGCACGTCGTGTCGAGCTGGGCGTTGAAAGCCGCAAGGCGCCGGAAGCGCCGTCAGCCCGCCGTGCGCACATGTCGACGACACCGACACCGCCCACCCCCGTGACGAAGTACCGCCCTCCCGTCGCGCTCAGGTCGCTGGTTGTTCGGGACCGGCTAGCCGATGTTGTTCGTGCCGCGGGGCGGCGGCGCCTGATTCTCATCAACGCGCCGTCGGGCTACGGCAAGAGCACCCTGGCGGCCCAGTGGCGCGAGCTTCTCATGCGCGAGGGCGTCGCCGTGGCTTGGCTAACTGTCGATGACGACGACAACAACGCAGTGTGGTTCCTGGCGCACCTGCTCGAATCGATCCGAACGATTCGACCCGCCCTGGCGGCGTCGTTGGCTCAGGTGCTCGAAGAGCACGGCGACGACTCGGCCCGCTACGTATTGACGTCGCTGATCGACGAGATACACGAAAACGACGATCGAATCACCCTCGTCGTGGATGACTGGCATCGGGTATCGGACAGCCAGACCATTGCCGCTCTGGGCTTCCTGCTCGAACACGGCTGCCACCACCTGCAGCTCATCGTGACGAGCTGGTCGCATGCGGGTCTGCCGGTGAGCAAATTGCGACTCCGTGACGAGCTCGTCGAGATTGACTGTGACGCTCTGCGTTTCGATCCCGACGAGGCGCAGTCGTTGCTCAATGATGTCGGCGGCCTGGCATTGTCGGGCGCCGACGTTGCGGCGCTGACGGCCTCGACGGATGGGTGGGCGGCCGGCCTGCGGCTCGCTACTTTGTTCTTACGCGGCGGTGCCGACGCCTCCAGCCTTATCGGTCGGCTTTGCGGTGCACATGACGTCATCGGTGAGTTCCTGGCCGAAAACGTCCTCGACACACTTGAACCGGCGATAGCCGACTTTATGTTGGCAACGTCGATCACCAAGAGGACCTGCGGCGGACTGGCATCGGCGTTGTCCGAGCAGCCGCGAGGGCTGGCGATGCTCGAAGAGGTCGCGCATCGCGGACTGTTCCTGCAGCGGATCGACAACGACCCCGACTGGTTTCGATATCACCAGCTGTTCGCCGAATTCTTACGCCGGCGACTTGAACGCGACGATCCCGAACGGAGTCGGCGACTGCACCGCACGGCGGCGGCATGGTTCGCCGAACACGGCTACCTCAACGAGGCCGTCAACCATGCGCTCGCGGCGGGTGACCCGACACTGGCTGTTGACTTTGTCGAGCAGGATGAGACACGTCTGCTCGAGCAGTCGAAAATGACCACGTTTCTCCAGATTGCCAAGAAGCTCCCGCCGCAGCTGCTGGCATCCAGGGCACGACTTCACCTCGTGATCGCCTGGGCAAATATCCTGCTACAGCGCAGGGCGCCCGCCAATGCCGCGCTGAATCGCTTCGAGGCGGCCCTGGGCAGCGCAGAACTCACGGATGCTTCGCGAGCCGATCTTCGAGTTGAAGCCGATGTGCTGCGTGGGGTGGCGGACCAATTCGCCGACCGTACCGATCGTGTCGATTGCTTTGTCTCCGAGGTGTTCTCGAGACCTGATACCTTCCATCCGCGGGTACCCGGCATCGCCGGGAGTCTCGCAGCTTTCGCTGCTATCTACCGTTTCGAGTATGACGACGCACGAAGGTTTCTGCAGTGGGCGGCGCCCTACCAGGAGCTGATGGGGCCGTTCGCGAGTGTGTACGCACGCAGCTTCGCCGGACTCGCCGCCAAGTTCGAGCTTGACATCCCCACCGCTCGAATAGAGTTCCGCGAAGCATTCGAGATCGGAGTCAGAGTGGGATCGCACTCACACGCTGCGCGTCTCGCAGGTGCCCTGCTCGGCGAATTGCTCTACGAGGCCGGCGAATTGGATGAGGCGACGCACCTGCTGGAGATGAGCTATGGACTTGGGCCCGAGGGTGGTGGCGTGGACTACCTCGCCGCACGATATGTCGCAAGCGCCAAAGTAAAAGCAGCGCAGGGCGATCTCGGCGCGGCGGCGGACCGCCTCGACGCCGGTATGAAAGCAGCGGAGCACTTGCGACTCCCGCGACTCACGGCCGCGATCAACAACGAGCGGATCCGATTGGGAATGAGCGTCGCGCCAGCAGTGGCAGCCCGCCTCCGATCCGTGCGGAGTATCCCGCGCCACGACGGTATCGCCACGATAACCGCTGAACTCGACGAGGACTCTGCGGTTCGCCTGCTGTTGGCGGGTGGTTCCGCCGAGGAACAAGAGCAGGCAGGCCGACGTGCGAGCGAGCTGGTTGCGGGCATCGATGCCGAGCGAAGGCCGTCGGCGGCGCTGCGCGCTCAACTGCTGCTCGCTGAAACACTGGCCCGCACAGGCAGATCAGCTGATGCAATGATCCCCGCAGTCGCACGATGGTGTGAAGAAGTCGGGCTACCGCGTTTGCTTGTCGATGCTGGCCTTGGCTAATTCCTGGTTGCGATCCGACACCGTGTCCCGGTCACCCTGGGAGCAGGCGTGCCGGCGCACGCCATCGTCTTCACCGACCATGCGAGAGAAGGATCAGCCAGCTTGACGTTCGCCACTCGCACCCACGCCCGTCCCCCGAATGCGGCAATATACATTCACGAGGGCGGCGGACTGGATTATCTGGCCGCGAGACATGTGATCAGCGTCCGAATAAGAGCACTACACGGGGATCGGGCAGCGCAGGCGGGCCCCCAGGCGGGGCTGCTCCTGATCGAAAGTCTCACGGCGACGGGCCGAGTCGCGGAAGCTCGCGCCCGGTGTTTCGCATGTATCCGCACGATGCGCCGATGTGGGGTTACCACGCCTGGCGGGTGACGCCGGTATTGAGTGAGAATTCCAGAGCTGCGTATGTGCGCGCCTGGTCCAGCGGCGGGCAGGTCGCTGCGTCAGTAGGAGCGCGGCAGGTTCAGCGCCTGCGTGGAGATGTAGTTGAGGACCATCTCCTGGGAGAACGGCGCGTTGCGGAGCAGTCGCGCCTCGCGCCACAGCCGCTCCACGTGGTACTCCTTGGCGTAGGCGTAGCCACCGTGCGTGGACATGGCGCGGTCGCAGGCGTCGAAGCCGGCCTCGGCACCCAGATACTTGGCCGCCGCGGACTGGATGCCGCAGTTTTGGTGGTCGTCGTAGAGCTTGGCCGCGTGCATCGCCGTCAGCCGAGCCGACTCCAGGCGGATCCAGGAGTCCGCTAGCGGGTGGGCGACCGCCTGGTTCTGGCCGATGGGCCGGTCGAAGACCACGCGCTCGTTGGCGTACTTCGTCGCCAGTTCCAGTGCCGCCTGACCGATACCGACGCCCTCCAGCCCCACGACGATGCGCTCGGAGTTCAGCCCATCGACGAGGTACTTAAAGCCTTGGCCCACCTCACCCACGACCTCCTCGTCGCGGACCTCGAGGTTCTCGATGAACAGCTCGTTGGAGTCGATCGCCGAGCGGCCCAGCTTCTCGATCTCGCGGACCGTGATCCGGTCGCGGTCCAGGTCGGTGAAGAAGAGCGTCATCCCGTGCAGCGGCTTCTCGTGGTTGCGGGGAGACGTGCGTGCCAGCAGCAGGATCTTGTGGGCGTTCTGTGCGTTGCTGATCCAGACCTTCTGGCCGTTGACCAACCAGCCACCGTCGACCTTCTCCGCCTTGGTTCGGATGCGCGAGGTGTCGACCCCGGCGGTGGGCTCGGTGACGCCGAACGCCATGAGGATCTCGCCCCGGGCAAGCTTGGGCAGGAACTCCCGCTTCATCTCCTGCGAGCCGTGCCGGATGATCGGGGCGGGCGGGAACAGGTAGAAATGGACCGCCGAGGCACCACTGGCGCCGGCGCCCGAGGCGGCGATTTCCTGCATCATCACGCCGCTCTCGGCGATGCCGAGTCCCAGCCCGCCGTACTCCTCGGGGATGAGCGCGCCGAGCCATCCGCCTTGGGCGAACGCCTTGACGAACTCCCACGGGTACTCGCCGCGCTTGTCCTTGGCTCGCCAGTACGCGTAGTCGAACGTCCGGGCCAGCTCTCCGGTGGCCTTGCGGACGACGTCGATGGTGCTCTCGTCGAGGTCAGTCATCGGTGCCCTCCTGGTGCTGTGAGTTGACAAGATGTCGCGGCACCTTGGCGCTGCGTGCGCGCAGCCATTCGCCGAGTGCTTTTGCCTGCGCGTCCAGCCGCAATGATGAGGTGGCGCCGGTCCCGAGCAACCCTCGGATGAGGAAGTTGACGGCGCCGAGGTTGGGCAGCTCGTAACGCGCGATGGGCAGTTCGCGTGTTTCGGGGAGGAGGCGCCGCAGTTCGTCAACGGTGAGGGTCGAATTGAGCCACTCCCACGCGTGCCGGTTGCGTACCCACACACCGAGGTTCGCGTCGCCGCCCTTATCGCCCGAGCGGGCATGCACGATGTCACTCAGAGACGCGATGACGAGTTCGTCGGTCCATGGCGGTCGCACCGATTGCGCGGGCGACGGGTCGGCCTGCGGGATAACCTCGTCCCCGGTGCCGTGTGGATTTCCCGGTGCGATGACCTCCGTCGTGCCGTCAAAGTGATGGACCATGTGGTAGAGCACAGCTTGGTCGAGCAGTGCGGGCCAGTAGACACCGAACGCCGACCCTGGTTGTGGCGGGCCGAGGGAGTACATCCCGGGGTAGCTGGAGAGGGCCAGCTCGACCATCCGCGACGAAAACGCTCGGCCCGCGGCCTCTTTGGTGCCCTGCACGGCGATCCTCAGCAGCTGTGTTCCGGCATTCTGGCTGTCGGGATCCTGCTGGGCTTGCCCGATGCGGTCGATGGCGACCGCGTCGATCCCGTCCACGGCCTCGATGTAGTCGTGGACGGCTCCCTCGACGAGTGCCGCCTTGGCGTCGAGGTCGGTACCGGTGAGCGCGAGGATCATGCTGTTTTCCCAGCCGCCGACCCCGGTGATGGCGACCTTGGTCGTCGCCGGTGGCGCCGAGCCGCGCACGCCGCGGATCAGGACGCGGTCGTCGCCCAGATCGGCCAGCGTGGCGGTGTCCAGGTGAGTGATCACGTCGGAGTTGAGGTAGGCGGGGTCGCCGATCTCGTAGAGCAGTTGAGCTGTGACCGTGTCCTGGGTGACGGCGCCGCCGGTGCCCGGGTTCTTGCTGATCACCGAGGAGCCGTCGGCGGCGATTTCGGCGATCGGGAACCCCGGCTGCACGAGGTCGGCAATAGTACGAAACCCGGAGAAGTTGCCGCCGGTCGCCTGCGGACCGCATTCGATGACGTGCCCGGCAGCAACTGCGCCGGCGAGCCCGTCGTAATCATCCCGGGTCCAACTCCACCACCAGGCGGCGGCACCAACGATGGGTGAGGCGTCGGCGACGCGGCCGGTGATGACGACGTCGGCGCCGTGGTCCAGCGCGCGCGCGATGCCGAATCCGCCCAGATACGCATTGGCCGTCAGCGGCTGGTGCGGCCACGACGACAGCGGTTCGTCGCTCGTCAGGTGCGGCAATGAATGGCCGGCTTGCTGCAGAGCGTCGAGCCGGCCGAAGACGTCGTCGCCCCCGATGTGGGAGACCCGCAGGTCGTAGCCGTGGCGTGCGATCAGTTCGCGGGTCGCGTCGGCCAGCCCGGCGGGGTTGAGTCCTCCGGCGTTGACGACGAGCCGGATCCCGTTGGCGACGAGGTGCTCGAGCGCCGTATCCAAGTGCGCCAGGAAGGTGGTCGCATAGCCCTTGGTGGAGTCTTTGGCGCGCGCCTTGCCGAGGATCAGCATCGTGACCTCGGCGAGGTAGTCACCGGTGAGGACGTCGATGCCGCCGGCTCGCGCCATGTCGGCCATGGCCGAAGCCCGGTCACCGTAGAAGCCGGAGCAGTTCCCGATGCGGATGGGACGCTGCCCGCGTCCGGGTGCTGATGTCATGTCGTTGCTCCCGATGTCTTGCTTGTCTTGCTTGTCTTGCTTGTCTTGCTGACCCACACCGTCCCTTCGAACCCCACGTCGCCGGAGGGCTGCTCCTCGATCAGCTCGAGGGTCAGGCTGTCGCCTTCGACTGCCGTCACCCGGGCCGTGTAGGTCAGCTCGGCCGGCGCATACACGGGCTTGCGCAGGCGGTAGGCGACCTTGGTGACCCGCCACCGCGGGCCGAGGCCCTCGGTGACGCAGCGCAGGGCGAGCGCGGCCCGGAGGTGGGAGTGCAGCGCGCGGCCGGCGTGGCCCTCCTCGCGTGCGTAGGGCTCGTCGAAGTGGATGCGGTGCGGGTTCCAGGTGACCGCGCTGTAGCGGAACAACTGAAAGGCCGTAGCGGTGTGCTTGAGCGGTGGGAGCACGTCTCCGACCTGGAAGCTGAGGGACATTACGACTCCTGCACGGGGTTGCGTAGTGCGACGGTGCGCCGGTTGCGGTTGAGGACGGCACCGTCGGCGGACATGAAGGTGTTCAGGGTGGTGACGAACACGCAGGGACCGGACCGGGTCTGTTTTGGCGTGACCGCCTCGAGGGTCGTCTCGAGCACCAATTCCGTCCCCGCCACGACGGGGTAGACCAATTCCATCTCTTCGCCCGCGCCCATCACGCGCAGCCCGAGTTCGCCGTCACCAAGGGGCATGTCACCGTCGTGCGGGGTTCCGTCAGGCTGCAGCTGGGCCTCGGGGGTGCCGATACCCCACTCCACGATCGCGGCGAGCAGATTGGGTGGCGCCACGACATCGGGATGGCCGGCCGCCCGTGCCGCGCCCGGGTCGTAGTGGCTCGGGTCGGTGGCTCCGATCGTCATGGCGTAACGGCCGATGGTCACCGCGTCCAGCGTGCCGAGGCTGCGCCGCGACAGCAGGGTTCCGATCCGCGGCTGGGTCTGGGCGTAATACGCCGCCAGCGCAGTGTTGGGTTCAGGCAGATAGGACATGTTGGGCCCCCTCGCCCGGCAGTTCCGCCAAGACCTCCGCTGTCGAGGAGCCCAGCGGCGGGGCGGCCCGCAGCGGGCCCACCGGGGAGTCGCTGAGCCGCAGCGGACATCCCGGGACCGGCACCCGACCCCGCGCGGCGTGCTCGACATACCGGATCATGCCGCGCTGTATCAGGTGCTCGTCGGTGTCGACCTCACGGATCGACTTGACCGGTGCGCAGGGCACCCCGGCGGCCTGCAGGTCCCGGACCAACTCGGCGCGCGTGCGTGTTCGGGTGACCGAGGACACCTCTTCGTCGACGCCGTCGATGTTGGCGACCCTGTCCTGCTCGGTGCGGAACCGCGGGTCGTCGATCAGCTCACGGCGGCCCAGTGCGGTCGCGACGCCGCGCCAGTGCCGCTCGGCGATGCAGATGATCGCCAGCCAGCCGTCGCTGGTCTGATAGATGTTGTACGGCGCAACCGCCAAGCCCGAATGCCGGTTGCCGGTGCGCTCGGGCAGCACTCGATCGGGGTTGTTGTGCAGCCCGCCCAGGCTGGACGCCATCATCGGGTAGATGGTGTCGTGCATCGAGACCTCGACGATCTGGCCCCGCCCGGTGCGCTCACGCTGAAACAGGGCCGCGCTGATTGCCCCGAACAGGTGGATGCCGCCGGAGAAGTCCACGAACGCGGCACCGGACTTGGTCGGTGGCCCGTCGGGATCGCCGGTGGCCGAGGCGCTGCCCGACATCGCCTGCACGGTGATGTCCATGGCCGACATGTGTGCGTAGGGTCCCGTGGACCCGTAGCCCTTGCCGGAGGCCACGACCAGGCGCGGGTTGTGCTCGAGGAGTCGCTCCGCGCCGAGTTGGAGGCGCTCCATGGTGCCCGGCGCGAAGTTCTCGATGAGCACGTCGGCGGTCTTGACCAGGTCGAGCAGCGCCTGCCGACCGGCGTCGGTCTTCAGGTCGAGCACCACGCTGCGCTTGTTGGAGTTGAGCATCACGAACTCGTGGGACTCGGTCGGCTGGTGGGAGCGGAAGCGTAGCTGCTCTCCGCCGGGTGGCTCGATCTTGATGACGTCGGCGCCGAGCTGCGCGAGCAGGAGCCCGCAGTATGGGCCGTTGTAGATCTGGCCCAATTCGAGGACCCGGACGCCGTCAAACGCCGATGGCATGATTTCTCTCTTTCTGATTTCGTGGCACCGTCGTGGCCCGCCTTGGGGCGCGGGATCACGCGCCCGGCGGGAACCGCGGAGGTGGTGTGACTTAGGACTTGTTCAAGCCGGCGTTGCCGCCGTGGATGTAGGGGACAGGTCCGGTGCCCTGTGCCGCGGACACGGTCTCGGTCACGTGCTGAATGGAGGTCGCGTCGTTGATGTGGTACAGCGTGCCGTCCTGGTTGAAGCCGATTTGCGCGCCTTCCATCCACAGCAGCACGACGGTGTCTTCGGTGTTGTCCTCGGGGCAGTAGAAGGTGTGCACCGAGCCGCCGGGCTCATACAGGTAGTCGCCGGCGGTTTGCGGCTGGTCGGGGTACTCGGCGTACCTCCAGCAGCCCGAGAACGTGTACACCTCAGCCGTACCGGTGTGGTAGTGGATGGGCAGGAGGCAACCAGGCGCCATGGTGGCCATGAGGACCACCTGTCCCTTTTCGGGGTCCAGGCGCAGCGGCTTGATGTGGATGCCGGGGCCCATCGCGTCCTTGAGCAGCGGGATCTGGTCGATGTTGACGGTCAGCAGGTCGTCCTGCGGTAAAGCGACCAACGGCAGCGGGACGCCGCTGTTGGTGCGGAACATGCCTGGAGATACGGGTGCGGACATGTGTCGGATCCTTTCGTACGTATTTACGGATATTGGACCGGATATCCGGATCACATTGGTTACTGTACTGTGACCGTTGCCTCGTGGCAAGTTCTTTTTCTGGATTGCCCGGACGGGCTTGCTAGCGTCACACGCATGCCCGCCCACCCGCATCGCGCGGTCAGACCGCGCCATCCCCAATCCTCGAGACCGTGTCCTTGAGCCCGAATCACACAATCTGTAGGCGGCACATGAAAACCCCGCGTGGCCACCGAATTTCGAAACCACGTCTGGACTCGGCGGAGCGCCTTGCCGCCGGTGAGGCCTGCGTGGCCTTCGGCATCGACGCCGGCATGCTTCCTCACCACGAGAACTGGCGTGGTTCCCCGTGATGGTGTCTGTCCGGTTCACACCGCTGCGTTGCGCTGAGAGCGCCAAAGCGTCGCAGCCGAACTGATCGACCTCGACAACAAGTAACGTGCGGTGATGCGTGGCCGGGCCGCGTCTTAGCGCCCGTCGAAGTGAATCGACGGGGGCCGCGACGACGAAACACGTCGCGGCGGTGCGCAGGCGGCGGATGATCGGGATGGTGCGATGCCACCGCTCGGAGCGCCGCCGGTAGTCGGGCCAGAGTGGGTAGATCCGGTCGGGCAATGGCCCAGAGGCGCTTCGCTCGGCGGGGTCGCTGACCGCGTTCGCGGCCATCACCGGGCCGCCGCCGTTGCGATTTGCACGCGGGGGTTTGCGGTGAGGTGTTGGTACCAGCCGAGGTGCTTGTCGGCGCGTAGTTGGAGGCGATTACGATCACGTCTGGGCCGTCGTGGAAGTAAAAGACCGGGTTCGTGCGCGGTTGACCGGTTTTGGCCCCAGTGTTGGTGAGCGGCGCTTACAGGCCGAATACGGCGGACGGTGGGTTACCGGCAAGCATATTCGTTATCGTTTGGGGCACAACAGGATACGAATGCAGCTGCATGGTAGGGAACATTTACTGTTGCTGCGCAACGCAACTGGGTTGAGAAACTCAGGTTTCCGCATCGATCGGCTCGAAGACGATCACGTGGCGCACGCCATTATGCTCCATGTGGCTGTCATGCGCGGGCCACATCTCGATAAGCCTCGGCATGTTGCGCGCGACCTCATCCTCTGTAGCGGGTCGCGACAGATAGTCTGCAGCGGTGCCGCCGATCTCGATGCGTGCCTTTGGGTCGGCGAGCAGGTTCTTCGGCCAACTGGAGGCTGCTTCTAACCCGAAGTTCTCGCAAGCGGCGACGAGATTCTTGCCGTCGCGCACGTAGTGCAGCGGCACTGTTCGATCTTTGCCGCTTCTTCTCCCTTTCGTCGTGAGCAGCATCGTCTTCAGCTGCGGACCGCTCATGGAGAATCGGCCTCGGCTCGCGCGGATCAGCGCCCGGTCTACCCGTGAGCCGACGTGCTTCATGAACAGGAAGAACCAGCGGTAGTGACCGACCCGCCGCATCACGCGAAGATACAGCTCATAGAGCGTACTCATCGTCGGACCTACGCGCGATCGCGTCTGCGCCTTATCAGTTGAGGTCATGTGTCAGGCTCCGGGGCGGAGGCGGATGATGGGGATGGTGCGATGGCATCGTGCGGCGCGACGTCGGTAGTCGGGCCAGAGTGGGTAGATCCGGTCAGCCATGGCCCAGAGGCGCTTTCGCTCGTCGGGGTCGCGGACCTCGGTCGCGGTCAGCACTGGGCCGCCACCGTGGGTCGCGATCTGCACGTGAGGGTGTGTGCGCACGTTGTAGTACCAGGCGGGGTGTTTGTCATTGCCGTAATTGGACGCGATGACGATCACGTCGGGCCCGTCATGGAAGTAGAAGACCGGGTTGGTCCGCGGTTGTCCGGTTTTCGCCCCGGTGGTGGTGAGCAGCGCTGAGGGCAGCATCAGTCCCAGGCTTAGCCGGCCGCCGGTGGCTCGCAGCAGCCGCGGGTCGACCTTCGGCGCGATGTTCTTCGCGATCCACCGGCCGAGGCCGGTCGCCAAGAAGGCGGCGAAGGCGCGCACGGTGAGGCCGACCCTTGGGGGAGGGTCCACCCTGGCAAGTCGTCGGTCGAGGTGGCCGATGAGGTGCGGATCGTCATGGTGACGCGGGTCCTAACATGTCGGCGGGTTGCGTATTTACGTACGAGCGTATTTACGTACAAACGACCGCATATACGAATAATCTGCATCACGCTACTGTCCTTGCCGCGTCGTCGCAAGTCCCGATCTGGAGGGCTTGCTAGCCTCAGCCGCATGCCTGCCCGTCCGCACCGCACGGTCGACAGAGTGATCCAGATCCTCGAGACCGTTTCGTTGAGTCCGCGCGGCGTAACCCTGGTCGAGCTGGCAACCGCCTTGGACGCGGCGAAGAGCTCCGTTCAGGAGCTGACCAACGGACTACTCGCCCGCGGCTATCTCATCGAGAGGGAGCGCCGGTTCCACCTCGGGCCGGGGCCGTTCATCCTCGCCGCCCGCGCCAACAAGCTGGCCGCGCTATCACTCGATCACCAATTCGTTGCCGAGCTCGGCGAAATCCTGGGCTGCACCGTCCTGGTCGGGGTGCGCGTCGGGGACGCCATCATCTTCACCGACCTGGTGGGGGAGGAATCACCGAGCCTGAGGTTCGTGGCGCGCATCCACGCCCGTCGCCCGCTATATACGAGCGCAGCCGGAAAAACGTTGCTCGCCAACGTCTCTGACGAGGAGATGTACCGGCTGCTCGACCTCGCCGCTCCAGAGCAGGCGGGTGAGGTCCAACAGTTCCTCGCCGAGCTCCCCGACATCCGCTCCCGCCGAATGGCCTTCAACCGGGGAGGCACGCTCGCGGATGCCTATGCGGTGGCCACGCCCCTGCTGGCGCCCGACGGCAGTCTGATCGCGGCGGTCAGCGCGGCCGTCGACGCCTCTCAAGCGGACCATCTCGACGAGCTCGGTGAAGAGCTCAAGAAGGCCGTCGCCACGCTCGGCCCCAAATACGGCCTCAAGCCGTCCTGACCGGCCCGTCGGTTGTCCGAGCACCCCGCCTTCCAGCTGGCCGGAAGCTCCGACTGCCACTGGCGGTAATCGCAGTTGGGCGCTAGCACCGTTGCACCGGACCGTCGGCACCTGTTGCCTCACAGCACCTTTCGGCCCGGGACGGCCGGGCCTAAGGGTGGTGCTAACCAGTAAGGACGATTCGTGTTGGCAGGGGCGCTTTTTGAGGCTGCGCGGGCAAGACTTCTCGGCATGACCGTCCCAGCACAAGAGTCCGCAATACTTGAGGTCGTCACCCAGGAGATCATCGACCTCGTCAAGAAGGAAGCGGAAGAAACCAATCCCACGGCGGAGTCGAACCTCGCTGACGTCGGCCTCGATTCCCTGAAGTTCATGTCGGTCGTCTTCAAGATCGAGGCGCATTACGACATCGAACTGCAGGAGGAAGATGCGGACGATCTCCGCACCGTCGGCGACCTGGCGAACCTGGTCGTCGGTCGCATCGGAGAGCAGCCGTGAAAGGGGCGCCGGCGATCCGGCCCAAGCACGCGTCGCTGATCGAAATGCTCGACGCGGCAGCGCGATCCGACCTCGGCCTGGTGTTCGTGGACAAGAAGGAGCAGGACCACGACGTGTCCTTCGCCCGCGTCCGTGAGCAGGCGCTGTCCGTGGCCGGGGACCTGATGCGCCGCGGGGTACGCAAGGGCGACCGCGTCGCCCTGGTGCTGCCCACCTGCCCGGAGTTCGTTGAATGCTTCTTCGGCGTGTTGTGCGCCGGCGCGATCCCTGTTCCGCTGTATCCCCCGTTGCGGCTGGGAAAACTCGACGAGTTCCACCGGAGAACGACGGCCATGCTCAGGGCGGTAGAGGCCGCCATGGTGGTGACCGACGAGCGCATTCGGCGTTTTCTCGGGGTAGCCGTTGCCAACTCGGCCCCGCGGCTCGGGTGCGTGACGGCGTCTAGCCTCGGTGGCCCGGCCGCCGACGCGGTCGAGGTCGCCGCCGACGACATCTCGGTGATCCAATTCTCGTCGGGGACGACGAACGACCCCAAGCCGGTGGCTTTGTCCCATGCGCATCTGCTCTCCAACCTGGCGAGCCTCGAGCAGTACATCACCGCGGACGGGGCGCCCTACCCCGTGGGCGTCACGTGGCTGCCGCTCTACCACGACATGGGATTGATCGGAAACCTGCTCAGCGCCTTCTATGTTCCGGGAAGGCTCGTACTGCTTCCGCCCGAGTTGTTCGTTGCGGTACCGGGCGCGTGGCTGCGAGCCATCTCACGGCACCGGGGGACTATCACCGCGGCGCCCAGCTTCGCTTTCGGCCTGTGCCTCAAACGGATCCGTGACGACGAGCTCGAAGGGGTGGACCTGTCCTCCTGGAGCATCTGCCTCAATGGCGCCGAGGCGGTCAGCGCCGAAGCGCAGCGGCGCTTCAGCGAGCGCTTCGGGCGCTGGGGTTTCCGCGCCTCGTCGTTCACGCCCTGCTATGGCATGGCGGAGGCGTCGCTGGCCGTGACCTTCAAGCCCGCGGGCACCTCTTTCAAAGCGCTCGGTGTGAACGGCGACAAACTGGCCGCCGAAGGCGTCGTCGAGCCGGGCGGCAAAGAGATTGTCAGCGTGGGGCGTCCGCTGGCGGGCATGGCGGTCGAGATCCGCGACGACTATGGGGTGGCGCTGCCGCCCGGCCATGTCGGCCACATCTTCGTTTCGGGCCCCAGCATCATGGCCGGTTACTTCGGCCGCCCCGACCTCACCGATCAGGCGTTGCACGAGGGGTGGCTGCACACCGGTGACCGCGGGTTCATCCACGACGGCGAGCTCTATGTGTGCGGACGGCAGAAGGACATCGTCATCGTGCGCGGTGCCAACCACGCGCCCGAGGAGTTCGAGGCGGCGTTGGAGGGCCTGCCGGGTGTCCGCACCGGATGCGCGGTCGCGGTCGGATTCGTGCCTCCGGGTGAGGACGACGAGGCGCTGGCAATGCTGGTCGAAACGACCTCCGAGGCCACCGAGAGTTTGGCGCAAGACGTCGTATCGCGCGTTCAGCAGCACACGGGCATCGTGCCGGCGCACGTCGAGTTGCTGGCACCGGGAACATTGCCGCGAACCAGCAGTGGGAAGCTTCGCCGGCGCGAGGCGCTCACGCAATGGCAGACAGGGCAGCTGGCTGCGCCCAAAAAGGTCACGACCGCAAGGCTGTTGGTCCAGGCGGCCAACGGAGAACTTCTCCAGGCTCGTGCAGCGCTGGCACGACGCAGCAGGAACAACCGGTTCGTCGGGTAGAGCGAGAAGGAACATAACCCATGTATCGAGCAGATCACTTTGACGCGCTTTCCCCGTCGCACGTGACGGCAAGCGCGGTGCACCACCGGCCGACACTCCTGGGCATCGCCTCGGCACATCCGCCGTTCGAAGTCACCCAGGAGGACACCGCGCAATTCTTCAAGCGCGTGTCGACGGTCCCGTACGTGAAGCGGATCGTCGAATCGACGAAGGTCGAGAAGCGCCACATCATGTGGGACCCGGACAGCCTGCAGGAAGTCAGTCTCCTGCTCACCGGCGACCGGATGGCGGCGCACAGTGAGGCCGTCATCGACGTCGCTTCGCGATCCGTCAAAGAAGCGATCGGCGGCTTCGACACCCAGCGAGTTGGCAGCTTCGTGATGGCCTGCTCGACCGGTTACGTCAACCCCGGCCCGGATGTCCTTCTCGCCAAAGAGCTTGGGCTGCGGTCGGACCTGCGCCGCACCTTCATCGGCCATATGGGCTGCTATGCGGCGCTCAACGTCATCAAGGTCGCAATGGACAGCGTCGCGGCCCGACCCGACGAGCTCGTCCTTTGCAACAACACCGAACTGAGCTCCGCGCATGTCCGCGAAAGCCTGATGCCCGGAGAGGACCCGGTGGAGGCGCTGATCACGCAGGCGCTGTTCGGCGACGCCAGTGTGTCGATGCTGTTGGGCTCCGCTCCGGACGGCGCCGGAATCCAGTTCCTGCGCACGCATACCGAACAGCTCTACGACCAGCACACGATGATGAGCCTGAACATCGGCAACACGTCGTTCTGGATGACCCTGGCCGCCGGTGTGCCGGCGGTTCTCGAGGAGAACATCGAGGGTTTCCTCGCCAAACTCCTGGGCCCGCTGGGACTTTCCGCGGGCGACATCGCGCACTGGGGGATTCATCCCGGTGGCCCGAAGATCGTTCGCAAGCTGGGCAAGAAATTGGGATTGCAGCCGGAGCAACTCCGCGCGAGCTGGGACGTTCTGGCCAACGCCGGAAACTGCGCCTCGGCCACGGTGCTGCTCGTGCTGGAAAACATCCTGCGAGTCGACAAGCCGCGCCGCGGGGAGCACGGTGTGCTCTTGGCTTTCGGCCCCGGGCTCACCATTGAGGGTGCGGTGCTTCGCTTTTGAACGCCTTGGAGCGGCTCGCCCGACTCGGAATCCGCGCGCCGCGGCGGATCATTGCGCTCGCCCTGTTCGCCATGGTGACGACGGCGGTGTTCGGCTTGCCGGTGACGCACAGCTTGTCCGCCGGCGGTTTTCAGGATCCGAACGCGGAATCATCGCGGGCGACGAACATGTTGGCAACGAGATTCGCCCAGGGTGACACCCAGCTTCTGATCACCGTCGCCTCCGACGAGGGCTTCGACAGCAACGCCGCACAGCGGGTCGGCACCGACATCGTCCGCCAACTCGGCGCCTCTCCTTATGTGGCGCGCGTGGCCTCGCCCTGGACGGCGCCGCCGGCGGCGTCGACGGGATTGATCAGCAAAGACGGCAAGGTTGGTCTGATCGTCGCCAGCATCACCGGCGGTAGCAATGCGGCGGGTCAGCACGCCGAGATGCTCAGCGAAGAGGTTGTTCAAAGCCGCGACGGTGTGACGGTGCGTGCCGGCGGGCAGGCGATGACCGATGCGCAGATCACCAGCCAGACCCGAAAAGACCTGAAGGTGATGGAAACCATCGCGGTTCCGGTGAGCTTTCTGGTACTGGTGTGGGTGTTCGGGGGGGTCCTGGCGGCGGCAATCCCGTTGGCAGTCGGCGGTATCGCGATCTTCGGTTCGATGGCCGTGCTGCGTGCGCTCACCTGCGTGACCGACGTGACGATCTTCGCGCTCAACCTGTTGCTGGCAATGGGGCTCGCGTTGGCGATCGACTACACGTTGCTGATCCTCAGCCGGTACCGGGACGAGATCGACAGCGGCACCGAGCGGAACGCGGCGCTCGTTCGCACGATGACGAGCGCCGGCCGGAGCGTGCTCTTCTCGGCGACGACCGTCTCGCTGTCAATGTCGGCACTGATGTTCTTCCCGATGCCCTTCCTGAAGTCGTTCGCGTATGCCGCAATCGCGGTGGTGGGCCTCGCGGCCTCCGCAGCGATCGTGGTGACGCCTGCCTTCATCGCGTTGCTGGGACCGCGATTGGAATCCCGCCGGCTCAAGGGCGGCCCTCGCCCCGTCGAGCAGACATTCTTCTACCGGCTGGCCCATTTTGTGATGCGCCGGGCGGTGCCGGTCGGGCTCGCGCTCGCGGCACTGCTGGTCGCGGTGGGCATGCCGTTGTTCGGAATACGATTGGGTATCCCTGACGATCGCGTGCTACCGACCTCGAGTGCGGCGCGTCAGGTCGGCGATCAGCTACGCGCCGATTTCAACGCTGACGTGGCGAGCAGCCTGACCGTGGTCCTTCCGGACCTGCGCGATGTTACCCCAGATACATTGGACTCCTACGCCTCTCAGCTTTCGATGGTGTCCGACGTGCCATCCGTGTCGGCTCCCGGCGGCACGTTCGTCGCTGGTGTTCGTGTCGGACCACCGACGGCCGAGGCGGGTGTCGCGGACGGCAGTGCGTTTCTCACGGTGGCGAGCAGCGCGCCGCTTTTCTCCGGGGCTTCCGACGCACAGCTGGACCGGCTGCACGCGATCGCGGGTCCGAGCGGTGAGCAGGTGCTGATCACCGGGACCGCCCAGGTGAACCGGGATACCGCCGATGCCATTACCTCCCGGCTGTCCTTCGTCCTGGCGGCCATCGCCCTGATCACTTTCGTGGTGATGTTCCGGCTTACCGGCAGTGTGGTGTTGCCGCTGAAAACGTTGCTGCTGAGTGGGTTGTCTCTGACCGCCTCGTTCGGCGCACTCGTGTGGATTTTCCAGGATGGCCACCTTGGCGGGCTGGGTACCACCGCCACCGGCACATTGGTGCTCACCATGCCGGTCGTGTTGTTCTGCATCGCATTCGGCTTGTCGATGGACTACGAGGTCTTCCTGGTGTCGCGCATCAACGAGTACTGGCTGGCATCGGGTCGGACGGCGGCCGACAACGACCACAGCGTGGCGCTCGGCCTCGCCAGAACGGGGCGCGTGATCACCGCCGCTGCGCTGATCATGTCGATATCGTTCGCCGCGTTGATCGCCGCGCAGGTCTCGTTCATGCGGATGTTCGGGGTCGGCCTCACGCTGGCGGTGCTCTCCGACGCGACACTGGTACGCATGGTGCTCGTGCCCGCGTTCATGCACGTGATGGGCCGCGCGAATTGGTGGGCGCCGAAGTGGATTTCCCGACTGCGCAAGCGGCCCGAGAGCCGCCACGCCGCTCATGTCCATGAGCGTCGAGGCGTGGGCAGCCAACCGGCGTACGCATGGGAAGCCAAATAGAGCAATGCACCGGATCGCGAGCAGGAGTCCGGAACATCGCGCACGACGGCACGGGATGGCCAAGGCACTGAGGCTCACGCGCCGGGGCGTCCGTGCCGCCCGTCGTCCGATGGACGCCCGGCGCGGCGCCGACATGCCCAGGAGGCCCATCGACGAGGAGCTGCGGTGAGAAGCGGCGGCCAGGGCGGGCCGGAAACAGCGATTCTGGAAACGCTGAAGTTTGACCTACCGTGCGACCTTGTTGTCGCGCTCAAGGTTTTTCGCCCGATTACGTTGCGGCGCTGCAAGAAATCAGCCAGATGGGCGGCACGGAACCAGTGCTGCGGTGAGGTCATGCTCTCGTGCCCCAAGCATCGGAACGCCATCGCGAAGTGCGAGCGGTGCAAGTTGGTTCGCTCTCTGCGGCGGTGGTCGCGAATTTGAACGGTGCTGACGCGTGATCGGGCGCAGGGAAATCCTTCAGCTAGATGCGTCGGGCGGGCCGTCTCCATCAACCGCGTCCAATGTCTTTTGCGCACGCCAGTCGGCCGGGTAGCCCACTAGACACGACCCAGGCCGTTAGCCAGCAGTGAGACACCCAACACGGCAACGACCACGGCGGGGATGGCGTGACGACGCGCGCTTATCCAAGCGTTCAGCCTCTGCACGACGGCAAGGGTCTGCGCCGGCGCGGCGAGATAGGTGATGAGCGGAACCTCGACGACAGTAAACGCCACAACAGTGAAGAAGAGGGCGGCGCCTAGCTGAGCGGGCGCAGCGGGCTCGGAGGCCATGATCGCGAGGATCGCCGCCATGTACTCAACCGGTGGGGTCGCCAACGCGACCCCGGCGCCGAAAGCCACCAACAACGATCCACCTTCGAGCTGGCCGCGGATGGACAGGCGGCCGGCGGCGGGTGGCGTGTTCGGCTCCAACAGCAGGACCGAGGACTCGCCGGCGGTCACCGGCACGGGCGGACGCTGATGCGCCCAGAAGCGCGTCAGCAGGACGGCGCCGAAGGACACCGCCAGCACACCCACCGCGACCTGTACGTACGCGGCAATCGGGCGGCTGGTGGCCGAGACCACCTCCCGCATAAGCGGGAGCGTCCAACCGCGCAAGAACAGCAGTATGGCGAGCGCCGCGCCGATGCCCGCCGCCATCCCTCCGAGCCAGAAGGCGAGCAGATTGGGCATGGGCCTGGGCCGCGAAATCAAGAGCGCCGTGATCGCGATCCGCACCGGGTCGATTGCCGCCAGCAGCGACAGGGCGATGACCGCGCTACACATCGTCTACCCCTGGTCGAATACCGCTGTGCCCAAGGGAAACACGCGGCGGCGAGGCGGGAGTAGGGTTGTTGCCCACATATCCATAGTGTCGCTGATGCAGCGCTGGCTGTCGGTACAACTGGCTGGCATTCACATTGGAGGCCAGCACTATTCGACATGCGAGACGGCGCCACCAGTCATGGACATTCCGAATAGCGGTTGGCATCCAGTGCATATGGCGGCCAGCGGTACTGACACCCCACGAATGGTCGTCAACAATATGAGGCACAACGATGCTCATCCCGCGCCAGAAGAGGGGAAACGATGGCAAGAATCTTGGCCTATACCTCGCCGGCGCTCGGCCATCTGTTCCCGTTCAGCGCCCTGCTGCTCGAGATGTCCGCCCGCGGCCACGAGGTTCACCTGCGGACGCTGTCCACCGGCGTCGAGATGGGTCGGGAGCTGGGTTTCTTCACCGACATCATCGACCCCCGAATCGAGGCCACCGTCAACGATGACTGGAAGGCGTCCAGCCCGCGCGGTGCCCTCAAGAGGGCCGTCGACGTGTTCTGCCGCCGAGCGGCGTACGAGGTGGCCGACTTCGCCGACGCGGTGGCGCGGACGCGCCCCGACGCGCTGATCGTCGACGTCAACTGCTGGGGCGCCCTGTCAGTTGCGGACGCGGGGGACTCGCCGTGGGCGTGCTTCTCGCCGTACACGCCGCCTCTGCAGTCACGCGGGGTCCCGCCTTTCGGGTTGGGTCTGGCTCCATTAGCTGGCCCGCTTGGCCGGACCCGTGACGCCGCGCTGCGGCCGATCGTGATGGGCATGATGGAGAGGGCGGTGTTGCCGGCAGGCAACGAGATTCGCGCGAGCGCCGGTGCCCCGCCGGTCGCGTCTGCGGACGAGTTCTTTCGACGTGCTCCATTGATGCTCGTTGCGAGTGGGAAGCCGTTCGAGTATGCGCAAACCGAGTGGGGCGACGCCGTACAGATGATCGGTCCGTGCATGTTCGAACCGGCCATGCATGAGGCGCCCGAGTGGCTCGAGGCGATCAATCGGCCGATCGTTCTGGTGACGACGTCGTCGCAACAACAGGCTGACGAGCAGCTCGTCAGGACGGCGATCACCGCGCTGGCCGACTTACCGGTTCACGTGGTGGCGACGCTGCCCGCCGGGCTGCCGAGCGACATTCCACCGACGCCTAATGCGACGGTGGTCCAGTTTGTGCCGCACGGCCCCGTCTTGGACCGCGCGGTGTGTGCCATCACCCACGGTGGGATGGGCGGAACCCAAAAGGCCCTAGCCAGAGGCGTTCCCGTGTGTGTGGTGCCGTTTGGGCGCGACCAGTTCGAGGTCGCACGGCGGGTGGAGGTGGCGCGCTGCGGAACCCGCCTGCCCGCGAAGAAGCTGACCGCGAAACGGCTTTCGGCCAAAGTCCAACAGGCGATGACCATGACGGCCGGCGCACGGCTGGTGGCGGCGGGCTTCGCCGCGACCGGCGGCGTCGCCCGAGGGGCTGAACTGATCGAGCAACGTGTCCTGGGCGGGGCCCTGAGCTTTAGTTCGTAAAACCGGTGCGGACGGCGTACTGACATGTTCGTGAGCTACGTCGGAATGCCAGCGCGTGGGTGGCGAAGGCGAAGGCTGGGGTAACCCTCCAAACCGCCGACCGTGGCCGCGTGCCGAGGAAGCGCGCGACAAGCTCATTTCCGCAAGGCAGTTAGTCCCGCCGCCGCACAACGAGTTGCGCTATGACACGGCCAATATCGTCAAAGGTCGTTCGCTCGGTCCGTATCCCTGGAGCAACGCTGCGACCGATGTGTTGAGGGAACAGTCACGCAAGGCGTTTCACCCGGCGGGTGGGCTCAAATAATTGTTTAATCTGAGCCTGCGTTGGCTGTGTCAGTGGTTTTGGCCAGGCAGCAGTTGTCGGCGGAGCGGGGTTCGGGTAACCATTAGGCGACCCAGGAAAGCGATAGCACCGGCGCTATCGGATTTCCGGGTCATGTGTATCCCGCCTGAGTGGTGCTGATGTGAGCGGTGTGACTTTCATTCGCAAATCAGCAGCTCGGCCGGCTACGACCGCGTCGCTTCTTGGACCGGGAGCTCATGTTGCGGCGCCCTGAACAGTCCTCGCGCATTGGAAAGCCGGCCGGTAGTGCGCCTCAGCAACTCGCACTACCGGCCGGCCAGCTCTGTTGAAGGGCCCTTAGAACCGAGGGTCCGGGCGGTCGTTGACGCCGGCCACTTTGGATCCCCAGGAGATGAGCTCGGGGCTGGCGTCATCGTTCGGGATCTGGCATTCGATCAGGACCGGCCCGCCCTTGTGGGCGCGGGCTTTGCCGATGGCATCGGCCAGTTCGGGCGCGGTCGACGCGGTCAGCCCTAGCCCACCGCCGTCTTCTGCGTTGAACACGTCGACGAGCCCGGCGTAATCCCAGTTCTTGTAGTAGTTGTAGGGACCGTCATGGATCGCCGATTCGATCACGTAGCCGCGGTTGTTCACCAGGAAAATCAGGATCTCTTGGCGGTGGCGGATCATGTTGGACAATTCCTGGGCGGTCAGCTGGAAGGACCCATCGCCGATGACCGAGACCAGGCGCCGGTCCGATTCCAGGCCCATTGCGTAGCCGAAGCTGGCGGGCACGGACCAGCCGATCGAGCCGTATTGCATCTCGATCTCGAACCTGGCGCCACCGGGCAGCCGCGTGTACATGCCGTTGAGCCAGGAATCACCGGTTTCCACCAACAGGGTGGTCTTGGAGTCGAGGTCTTGCTCGATCTGGCGCCACATTTCGACCCGGCTCAGCGGGGCCGCGGGATCGACATCGGCGGTTGCCGCTGCAGCTGTCCGGTGCAGGCGCTTGTACTGGGTCAGGGTCGCGGCATTGGTTTGAACCTTCTTGGCCAAGTCGGACAGGAACTCGGCCAGCGCTACGCCGGTGAATTCGACGTCGTCAAACCGCGCCTTTCGGGGCTCGGCGCTGATGAGCCGGTGCCGCGCCGGGAGCGCGCTCCAGCCCACCGTCGTGTAGTCGTTGAACACTGGCCCGGCGGCCAGGATCAGGTCGGACCAGTCGACGATGGCCTGACACTGCGGGCTGCTCACCTCGCCCCAGTAGATGCCGGCGTATTGCGGGTGGTCCTCGGGGAAGAAGCCCTTGGCGTTCGGCATCACCGCCACCGCGCAGCCGAGCGCCTCGGCCAGTTCACGGAAGGCATCGATCGCCCCATAGGCGCGCAGGTGAACCCCGGCCAGCAGGATCGGCTTCTTCGCCTTCCCGAGCAGGTCGCTGGCCCGGCCGACCGCGTCGGTCAGCATCCCCGCGTTGCTGGGCTGCCACGCCGGCAGCGTGGAGAACGGGGCCGGCGCCGAACACGGCGCCGCCGACAGGTTGCACGGGATCTCGATGTAGGCGGGCTTGCGCTCGCGAAGTGCGGCGCTGATCGCCTCATCGATGAGCGCCGGCGCTGTGTCGGGGTGCACGATGCGCACCGCCTTGCAGGTCACATGCCGGAACATCTCGTACTGATCGGCCAGGTCGCCGTTGTCCATGGTGTGGTGCAGGACGTGGTTGGAGCCCAGGTCATTGGTGTTGGGACCCGAGGAAACCATGATCACCGGAAGGCGTTCGGCGTAGGCGCCGGCCACCCCGTTGAGCGCGGAGAACGCGCCCACGTTGAAGGTGGTGAGCACGGCGGCGGCGCCGTTGACCCGGGCGTAGCCCTCGGCGGCGTAGGCGGCGTTGAGCTCGTTGCAGCAGCCGATCTGCTCGACGTTCTCGTTCTCCAGCAGTTCGTCGAGCAGGACGAGGTTGTAGTCCCCGGGGACCATGAAGTAGTGCTTCAGCCCGATCTGCTCGAACCGGGCCGCGAGGTATTTCCCCACGGTGAAGTCGGCCATAATTGTTCCTTTTCCCTTGAGTCGCTGAATGTTTGGGAATTACTCGGGCGCGTCGATCGGGACGACGTTGATCAGCTTCTTGTTGACGAACTCCTGAATGCCGATGCTGGACAGTTCGTGCCCGTAGCCCGACAGCTTGACGCCGCCGAAGGGCAGGTCCGGCTTTGTCCAGGTGGGGTGGTTGATGAAGACCATGCCGGTCTCGATCCGCTTGGCAACCTCGACCCCACGCTCGGGGTCCTGTGTGAACACCGAACCGCCGAGACCGAAGTGCGAGTCGTTGGCCAGCCGCACGGCGTCGTCCTCGCTGGTGGCGCGGAAGAAGAGCGCGACCGGTCCGAAGAACTCCTGGTAGTAGGCGGGGTTGTCCGGGGTGAGGTCGGTCAGGATGGTCGGCTGCACGAACGCGCCCGTGGTGGGCACCGGCTCCCCGAGCGGGATGGCCGTCGCCCCGGCCTCGACCGCGACCTTGATCTTCTCGTTGAGCTCGTCGGCCGCACCCTGGCTCGACATCGGCGGCAGCGTCGTGGATTCGTCGAAGGGGTCGCCGGCCTTGAGCCCGGCAAGTGCGGCCTTGAACTTCGCCAGGAACTCGTCGGCGATCTCCTCCGCGACGATGATCCGCTTGGAGGCCACGCAGCACTGCCCGCCGTTGTTCATCCGGCCCCACACCGCCCAAGGGACGGTCTTGTTCAGGTCGGCGTCGTCCAGCACGATCAGCGCGTCCGAGCCGCCCAGCTCCATGGTGGACTTTTTGAGGTTCTTGCCGGCCCTTGCTGCGACGACACTGCCGGCGCCCTCGCTGCCGGTCAGCGACACACCGCGCACTCGCGGGTCGTCGATCAGCAGGTTGATCTGATCCTTGGTCGCGAAGAGGTTGGTGTAGACGCCCTCGGGAGCGCCCGCCTCCTGCATCAACCGCTCGAAGGCGGCCGCCGCCTGCGGCACGTTGGAGGCGTGCTTGACCATGACCACATTGCCGGCCATCAGGTTGGGGGCCGCCACGCGCGCCAGCTGGTAGAAGGGGAAGTTCCACGGCTGCACACCCAGGATCACCCCGAGCGGGGCGCTGACGAGCATCGCGTTGTCGTTGACGCTGACCGTGTCGATCCGCTCGGGCGCCAGGAACTTCTCGGCGTTGTCCGCGTAGTACGCGAAGATGTTCGCGCTCAGCGCCACTTCGCCCAGGCTCTCCTTGTACAGCTTGCCCATTTCCAGCGTCAGCAGCCGGGCGAACTCGTCGGTGCGCTCGGTCAGGATGGCCGCGGCGCGACGGCATACGGCCGCACGTTCGGCGTAGGACATCTGGCTCCAGGTCTCAAAGGTCTTCTGCGCCTGGTCCAGAAGGTTCATCGCCTCCGCATCGGTGAGTTCGTCGAACGTGGCCACCACCTCGTTGTTGTACGGGTTGACGGTCTTGTATGCCATGGTGTTCCCTCCAGTGGTCTGAAAGCAGCTCGTCACTGCGTTCGGTTGTGGAAAATCGCTCTTCGCAGCCAATTACGCGCAGCATTTGCTGTCGCGGCGCTGTTTTCAGGATGCGGGTCTGACAAGGGGCATGTCGTTACCGCCACCGGCAATTGGACATACCTGCCAGCAGGAAAGTGCTCAGGGGGCGATTTTCTGACGAATCGTCAAGATTGACGGGCGCACAACTGGTTTCGCGAGAAAGCCGGGGCGACAGTGTTTCACGACCTCTTTCGCGAACAGGAAGCGGATTGGTTGGGTCGAATTGGTCGGTGGAATTGGTGCTAGCCGGTACACGGGTCGGTGGCTGGCATGCGACCATCCGCCATCGGATCTGGCGACACTCGTGGAAAGCGTGTCACAACGTGAAAGGACAACGAGGAAATGAAGAACATCAGGATCGTGCTATGCGGCGCATGGTTGGCTGTGGCAGGTCTCACGCTGGCCCCGGTGCTCACGACTTCGGCGGCCCCGAACCTGGCTGACTGCCCAAGCGGTTGGTATTGGGACAACTATCGGCAGAACTGCCTTCCGCCCGGACTGCCGAAGGATCCGCCGAATGGCTGCCTTACCGGTGACGGCACCCACGTCAACGGTACCATCTGCGTCAATTAGCTTGCTGCTCAGCGATACTGGGGGATCGCTCGGGCCGGGTGAGGTGATCCAGCGGGCCCGTGCACACGCCGTTGCGGATGGGGACGCACGAGTCGGGGAACTCCTGGACGACCTCGGCGCCGAGCGCGTCGAGTCCGTCGAGGAGCTCCGGCAGGTGTGACATGGCGCCGGTGGGCAGGTCGTGGATCACGACAACGCTCCGCGGCTGGGTGGCGACTTCGGACAGGCACCGCTGTACCCAGGTGTCGGGCTGGTCCCAGTCGTGCGGCACGCAGCTCCACAGCACGCAGGTGTAGCGGTGTTCTTCCAGATAGCCGATCGCCGCGCGGCTGAAGAGCCGCCTGTCGAGGATCCCGCCGCCGCCGGCGGGCCGAAACAGCTTGTCCGGATGGGTCATTGGGCCAATCAGGCCTTGGTTCTCGCCGATCTCGCGTGCCGTTACCCCGGGGTCGCTGTCGTCGCCGAACTGTACGGAGTGGGTCAGGGTATGGTTGCCGATCCAATGACCCTCGGCGACGGCACGTTCGGCCAGCGCACGCGCCCCGGGTTGCACGAGCTGCTGCCCGACGACGAAGAAGGTGGACCGGATCCCGTAGGCGGACAGCACGTCGAGCACCTCGGCGGTGGTGGCGCTGGGTCCGTTGTCGAAGCTGAGAGTGATCCTCATGGCTAGTCCTTCCCCGCTCCGCGCGCCTGCAGTCCCGCGATGACCATGTCCGCGACGAACCCGGCATGCGCGCGGACCGCTTCGGGATCCAGCGGGTCCGTCGGGTCGAGCATTTGGGCGAACGGCACCGAGCTGAACGGCGCGGTGGCGCCGTGCGCGATCAAGAAGTGGAGGCTTCGCACGTCGACCTCGCTCAGCACTCCGCGATCGACCAGCGGCTTCAACGGCGCCGTGAGCATTGCGTGCAGCGGTGCGATGTGGGCCTCGTAAAGGTAGGTCAGCCGCGGGCTCGGGGCCGCTCCTTCCACGGCAACGAGGCGAAGCATCTCCGGGTGTTTGGCATGCACCTCCAAAAACCGCAGAACCATGACGCGCACCGCCACCAGGACGTCCGGCGCGGCTAACCCGTCATCCGCGCGCAATTCGTCGGCGATCTGCCCGAAAGCCCAGTCGACGGTGGCGTACCACAGCGCCTCCTTGGATCCGAAGCGCCGATGGATGAGGTTGTGGCTCACCCCGAGTTCGCGGTTGAGCGCGCCTACTGATGTGCCGTCAAATCCCTTCTGCGAGAAGACCCTCAGCGCCGCCGAGAAGATGTCGGTGACGGACGCGGGCGCCTCCGCGGCGGGAGGCCGCCCGGCGGGTTTGGTGCCAGTCATGACCGCAACACTAGCGCATATGTTGACAAGCATCAACATCTGTGGTTGATTGTTGTCAACATCCGCGGAGAAGGACGAAGGAGTGCCCGCGCCATGGCCGCTGCGATCCATCCCACCGGCGTGGATCATCTCGCCATCGCCACCCGCGACATCAAGAGCCAAATCGCTTATTTCACAGACATTTTAGGCTGCCCCCTGCGCGCGCTGTATAGGATGCACGGGGCGGAGGGGGTCTGGCATGCTTTCGTCGAACTCAACCCGTCGTCGTACGTGGCGTTCGTGTTTCACCCCGACAACCCGGACAAGAGGGAGCTTGGCGTCACCCACGCGGCCGATCCGACCGGCACCGTCGCGTCCGGGGCGATGCAGCACGTCGCGTTGCACGTCGACACCTTCGACGATCTGCTCGCGCTGCGTGACCGCATCCGCAGTCGCGGGGTGCCCGCCATCGGCCCGATCGACCATGGCTTCTGCCAATCCCTGTATTTCGCGGGGCGGGAAGGGCTCCTGCTGGAGCTGACCACCGGTGCGCCGATCGATCCGCGCGCCTGGATCGACCCCGAGGTCGTCGAGGTCAACGGCATCAGCGCCGAGGAGCTCGAAAACTACAAGAGCCCCGAACCTTTCGCTCGGCAGGAGACACCGGTTCCCCAGCCGGCGTACGACCCGGCCAAGCCCCACATCCCATACCCTGCAGAGGCCTACCAGCAGATCCTGGCGACCGCCGACGACGTGGTGTGGAAGATGGCCAGCCAGCCCGACCCGCCGGTCCGGCTGGATTAGCACAGCTCTAGGAGTCTGAAATGCACGTCGCAACTATCGTGTTGTCCGTTCTGTTGGCCGTAGAGCTGGCAGCCACCGGGATCATCAAGGTCATCGGCACCGGCACCGCACGCACCAATGCCGAACACTTGGGCGTCAGCCCGGGTCTCAGCCGCTTGATCGGTCTCGCCGAACTCGCCGCTGTGGTGGGCCTGCTGGTCGGCATCGCGGTCAGGCCGATTGCCGTCGTCACCGCCGCCGCGGTCGTTTTGCTGATGGCCGGGGCTATCGCCTACCACCTCAAGGCGCGCGACAAGTTCGCCGCCGTGCTTCCCGCGGTGATCACCGGGCTCGCCGCCATCGCCCTGCTGGCACTCACGATTGCCACGTAAACACCTGCGCTGCAAGATAACTCGATTAGGAGAACACCCGAAATGCTGCTTGCACTCGCGACCGAGCCTTTCACCGCTCCGGTGGACCGCGACATGTTGCCCTCGGAGCGACGGGAATTCGTCCGCACCCACCGCACGTGCATATACGGCTACCGCCGCTTGCACGACGGCCCCGCGATGTCGGTGGTGTACTACATACCCACCGACGACGATGAATTGCTGGTCTCCACGACGGCGGCACGTGGCAAGGCCCGTGCGGCGGCACGCGACGGCAAAGTGAGCCTGTGCGTGCTCGACG
The DNA here is from genome assembly GCA_963788075.1 of uncultured Actinomycetota bacterium. Lineage (GTDB taxonomy): Bacteria > Actinomycetota > Actinomycetes > Mycobacteriales > Mycobacteriaceae > Mycobacterium. Next base: position 58,806 of record CAWBFI010000004.1, read on the forward strand.
AGCGCTGGCCCTTCGTCTACCTGCAGGTGTACGCCGACGCCGTCGTCGACCGCGACCGCGACCTCGTGGTCGATGTGATGATGGCCGTCGCCGGACGCATGTCGGGTCAGCCGCTGGGTGAGGAGGCCCGCCCCGTCGTCGCGCAGATGGCGGACGAGGAGGATCGGGTCGTCGTGCGCTGCCGCCCCTATGCGAGTTTCGCCCAGCCGCCGCGGCACCTCTACCGAAACGACCAAGTGGAAGAGATTACCCACTGGGAATCTCCGATCGTCCCCTGGGACGCCCCCGACCCGGTTTAGGCCTCTGCTGACCTTCTCGCGAGCGTAACCCCAGCGCGAAAAAAGTCGCGAGATTTCGCAGTGGCGTCACGCTCGCGCGGAAAAAAAGTCCGCTCCGCTACTTCGAGGTGGTGGCGACCGCGAGGACCGCGTCGTTGACCGCGGTGGGGGTGAGGGCGATGACAAGCTTCTGCACACGGCTCGCGTTGTCCAGCAGATAACGGCGTTTGGGCCGCTTCGATGTCAGTGCGTGTTCGACGGCGGTCGTCACCTTGTGAGGATCGGCTGCGAGCTTCTGCATGCGGCCCAACAACTTCCGGGTGCCGGCGAGGTGTGATGCGTACAACCGGCGGTGCTCGGGGGTGAGCTCCGCGGTCATGCGGTCGTGCTCGTCGAGCGCACCTCCCCACATGTCGGTGCGGATGGGGCCCGGCTCGATGAGGGAGACGGGAATTCGCCAGGGCCGCAGCTCCATACGCAGAGCATCGGCCAGAGACTCGACCGCGTATTTCGATGCACTGTAGGCGCCGCTCCCTGGAAGGGTGATCAACCCGCTGACGGACGATATGAACAACACTCGTCCCCGAGCCTCACGGATGTTTGGAAGCACCGATTGCGTCACTGCGATCGGGGCGATCACGTTGACCTCGAGTAGGTGGGACAGGGCATCGAGTGACAATCCCTCCACGGGCCCGGTGGCGGCGATGCCGGCATTGTTGACGACGCCGTCGAGGGCGGCGGGGACCAGATCGGGCAGCGCCGCGACGGCCGACCTGTCGGTGACGTCGAGCGCGACCGGATGCACATTGGGTAGTCGACCGAGGCTGTGCAGGGCGGCGTCGGAACGCGCCGTGGCATAGACATTCCAGCCCAGCGCGCTCATGTGCTCGGTGATTGCCAGGCCGATGCCCCTGCCGGCACCGGTTACCAACACTGAGGGCATTGATTCTCCTCTTGGATCGATCGCCACGACGTGCGTCGCCAAGCTACCCGCGGCGTGGACGGATGTAAACCAAACGGGTGGTCGCCGACGGTCAGGTATTCATGGCATGAAGTCAGTGCCAGCGCACAAAAAAACTTGCGCGGCAAGCCGTCTCACGCGCACCGTGTGGCCTGGGGACGGGTTCAGTCGGCCAGGAACGCGACCGCCTTGGACGAGAAGTCCTCGTGGTACTGGAAGATCCCGCCATGGCCGGAGTTCGGGTAGATGATGAGCTGCGAGCCCGGGATCCTGCGGTGCATGTCTTCGGAGAGGACTGTCGGCACCATCCGGTCGTGGTCGCCGTTGGCGATGAGGGTCGGTTGGCTGATTCTCGACAAGTCGGCCGGTGTCGAGCGCCCCCATTTCTTGATCGCCTTGAGTTGCCGCTGGAGCGCCTTGATCTTGATAGGAGTGTCGCGATCCTCGGTACGTTCCTCGAGGCGTTCGACGAACTCGCGGCCCGCGCGGCGGCCGGTGGCGTCGCGATTGAAGAAGAGAAACTCCTTGGGATCGTGACGCGTGAGCGTGGCGCGAAGCATGTCGTAGTACGTGACCCCGGCCACCTTGTCGATCCCCTTTCCGCCGGCGGGTCCGGTGCCGGTGAGTATCAGCTTGCGGACGAGTTCGGGGTGCTTGAGCACGAGCGCCTGTGCGACCATCCCGCCCAGCGAGAACCCGAAGATGTCGATCTTTTGATGGCCGAGTGCCTGGATGAATGTGTAGGCGTCGTCGGCCATTTCCTCGACGCTCAGCGGCACCTCGCCGCTGGAGGCGCCGACGCCGCGGTTGTCGAAGGCGATGACGTGGTGATGGGCGGCGATGGGATCGATGATGCGGGGATCCCAGTTGTCGAGGACCGCAGCGAGGTGGACGAAGAACACCACGGGCACACCACCTTTGGGGCCCAGTTCTCGGTAGGCGAAGCTCACGCCTCCGGCGCTGACCGAGCGTGCCGGCGCATCGCGGTAGGACAGTATCAGGTCATCTTTGTGGTGCGTGTTGTTCACGGAACACTCCTTGTTCTTCGTTGGTTGATTCGTCACCGAGAAAGCGCAGCACATCGGCGACAAAGGTCTCGTTATGCTGGAACACCCCGCCGTGGCCCGAGCGCGGATAAATCTTCAACTTTGCGTTGGGAATTCGGCGCGCCATGTCGGCGGAGAGGCTGCTGTCGACCATCAGGTCGTGGTCGCCGTTGGCGACGAGAACCGGTTGCCTGATCGCCGACAGGTCGTCGGGGGCGCTCAGGCCGACCGCTCGGATCGCCTTCAGTTGCGCGACGCGGGCCTGAATCGAGATGGACTTGTCGCGGTCGTGCGTGCGTTCTTTGAGGCGACGCAGATAGTCCGAGGCGGCCCGCTTTCCCTCCGCGGTGCGGGGGAAAAACAGAAAGTTTCTCGGATCGCTGCGCGTGAGCGCGGCTTTGAGGTAGGCGATGACGAAGATCCTGGTGATCTGTTCGATGCCTCCTCCGCCGCGCGGCCCCGTGCCGGCCAGGATCATGCGTCGCACCAAGTTTGGTTCCTGGAGGGCCACCATCTGGGCGACGCCGCCGCCGAGCGAGAATCCCAGCAGATCCACCTTCCGCAGTCCCAGCGCCCGGATGAACGCGATCGCGTCCGCGCCCATCTGTTCGATGTCCGTGGGTACTTTGGAGCTCGTCGCGCCGACGCCACGATTGTCGAAGGCGATGACGCGGCGGTGCGCGGCGATCCCGTCGATGACCCGCGGGTCCCAGTCGTCGAGAACCGCGGTCAGGTGGTGCAGGAAGACCACCGGGACACCGGTGTCGGTTCCGAGTTCGCGGTAGGCGAAGTCGACGCCGTTGGCGCGAATCCTGCGCGTGGGCGTGTCTTTCCAGGTGGTCATGTCATCCCTTTCGTGGTGTCCGCGTACGACGCGGAGCGATCGTTGAGCCATATCTGTTCGGGCTGCGGCTTTGGCTATGCGCGGACGGCCGGCGGAAGATCCGGGAATGCGGCCGTGTCCAGACCCAGCGAGCCCGAACTCGCTAGAGGCCGGACCTGCAGGTAGCAACCGACACGGTGGGTTTCGGCAACTCGGGCGTGCTCCATCGCGTGCGCGTGGTCCCCGGGAGCGTAGGCGTACTCGCGGGCCAGCTTGGCGGTTTTCCAGAGGCTGACCGAGGTGTGCTCGAACGGAAGCCGGGAAGAGATGTCGACGCTGCCCCGATGCCCGGGATGAAACCTTGCACGCGACGCCGCGTGCACATTGTTCTTGAGAAACCCGGCGAGGTGTCGCGGCTTGAGGATGCCGTGCACGACGACCACCATCGGCTCATCCGCCGATATGGATCTGCTCCCCGCGGCCGACGGATTCCGTCCGTACCAGTTGTGGTGGGGTTCTTCGAGTCGTACGCGCGCCACCTCACCGTCGAGGCTGTACCGACCGGGCGACTGCACCGCACTTGCCAGCGGCCCACGGAAGGCCGCCAATGCCGCCTCCGACGAATCCCACGCAGCGATGAGAGCGCGGCCGGGCGGGATGAAACTTGTCGGACCCAACGCGTGCGTCAAATGGTTGGAGTGATTGACCGTCGCCCACCTCAAGCCCGAGATCTCCTGCGTCAAGTCAGCTTTGACGTTCCTACTCCACAACCATCGACCGCCCGGCGGGTGGTCGTACACGTCGAAGGTGAGGTAGTCGGCCGACTCGGTCATCGGAGATTTCCTAACTCGTTGGCGCGGAGCCCGTGCGAGGACGCGGCGGAATCGTTCATGCGGCTGGGGCTGTCGAGTTCGGTGAGGACGTTGAGCGTGCGCCGATCGCGGGACAGCCGGGCGTCGAGCACCGGGTTGATGAGGCCCCGCAGTGCCGAGATCACATTCCATCGCGCCGGCACGACCACCCGCGGTGCACGCCGGGCGAGTCCGTCGGCCAGGGCGGCGGCAGCGACTTCCGGCTGCAACCGCACCCGGTAGGGGCGCGGCAATGCGGTGAGCAGTTGTCCGACAATGGGATCCGCGTCGACCCCCTCTCTGATCATCTTGGTGTCGATCAGCGAGAAGTAGGCTGTCGTGGTCGTCACGCCGTGTGCGGCGAGCTCGACCCGAAGCCCGCGCCCCAGTGCCTCGACGGCTGCCTTCGTCATGGCGTAGGGGATGACGCCCATGCCGTTGAGAAACGCGAACACCGAGCTGATCAGGACGACTTGGCCCCGGTGGGTGACGAGCTCGTCCACCGCGGCGTGGACCGTGTTCAGCACGCCGATCACGTTGACGGCGAACGCCGAATCGATCGCGCCCGCCGAGGTGACACGCAGTGTGCCGGCAGGAGGCAGGATGCCCGCGTTCGCGACGGCGATGTCGACGCGGCCGAATCTGTCGACGACGTTGGCGACCACGGCGTCCAACTCCCGTCGGCTCCCCACGTCGGTCACCGCCCCCATGGCAGACGTCGGTGACATGCGCTCGGCGATCCGCGGTGTCTGCGGATCAACGTCGAGCACAGCCACTTTCGCCCCGCGGCGCATCAGCTCGCGGGCGGTCGCGTGGCCGATCCCGCCGGTGCCGCCCGTGATCAAGGCGACTCTGCCATCGAGGTCATAAGGCCCGCGAGCCGATGTTGCGTATCTTTGGCTGTCGACCATAATATTATGACTGTAAGCTAATAGGGTATCGTGAGTCAAGGGACCAGTTAGTCAGCGGAGAGGACGACGGTGGCCAGATACGACAAGACGCACAAGAGCGAGACCCGGCGCCGCATCATCGACCGATCTGGGCAACGGTTGAAGCGCGACGGTATAGACGGTTCCGGCATTTCTGCATTGATGTCGGACGCGGGGCTCACCAACGGCGCCTTCTACGCTCACTTCGGATCGAAGAACGACCTTGTGGCCAGCGTGGTGGCCGACCAATTGGGAACCCAGGCGGCCACGATGAGGGCGCTGCCGCCCGGCAGGGAGTCGCTCGAGCAGTTCATCCGCGAGTACCTTTCCCCGGATCACCGCGACCACCCCGCGATCGGTTGTCCCTCGGCGGCACTGCTCGATGAAATCGGCCGCTGCGACGGACAGGTCCGGGAGTCCTACACCCAGGGCGCGCAAGCCATCATCGACGCGGTCGCAGACCACCTGTCGCCGGATGACCCGGCGGCCGCTCGGAGCAGGGCAACCGGGCTGTTCACACTTCTCGTCGGCAGCCTGCAACTCGCGCGGGCCGTCACCGACCCGGCTCTGTCCGGCGACGTGCTCAGAGCGGGCATCAGCGCGGCGCTTGACCTCCTCCGCGCGGAAAGCCGGACTTAGCTTGCACACAATCCGATCTCACCCTCGTTTGAAAGGCGCGTCACCCATGACTTCGCAGAAACAGAAACCGAAACAGCTCAACTCGCAATTCGTCCTGGTGGCGTCGCGCTACCTCAGCCGCGCCCACGCTTTCGCCTACCGCGTCAGCCGAGGGCGCTTCGGGGGCAACCTGCGCGTCGGAGCCGGCTTCCGCAAGCCGGCCCCAACGTTGTTGCTCGACCACCTGGGGCGCAAGTCCGGCAAGCGCTTCACCACGCCGTTGCTTTACATGAACGACGGTCCCAACGTCATCGTCGTCGCTTCGGCGGCAGGACGTGACGAGAACCCGCAGTGGTATCGCAACTTGCTGGCCAATCCCGATACCCACGTCACGATTGGCGCCACGCGCCGTGCCGTCACGGCGCATCAAGCCGACGCCGACGAACGAGCGCGACTTTGGCCGCGTCTCGTGGACACCTACGCCGATTTCGATTCATACCAGAGCTGGACCGACCGCGAGATCCCCGTCATCGTCCTCGAGCCCCGGTAGCTCACTCCCTCGCTCGATCGACGTGCCGGCAGGTCGGCGACGCGGTCGCAGGCAATGCTCCCAGGGTCTAAAATCCGCCGTATTCAGGCGCTCGGCCCCGGTGAGGACGGTGATTGTCGATGGGCGGTCGCCGCGGTAACGGGGACCCGTTGCTGTATGGGCGGCAGACAGAGTGTGCGTCGCTGGATGGGCTGTTGGATCGGGTCCGCGGTGGTCGCAGCGCGGTGCTCGTGCTGCGCGGTGAGGCGGGAATCGGCAAGACCGCGTTGCTGCGTTATGTGACCGATCGGGCGGCGGGTTGCCGGGTGGCGCGGTGCATGGGCGTGGAGTCGGAGATGGAGCTGGCCTTCAGCGGCCTGCACGACTTGTGCGCGCCGCTGCTGGCGTATGTCGATGCGCTGATCGAACCGCAGCGTGAGGCGCTTGGTGTGGCGCTGGGTCTGGCATCGGGAGAGCGCCCGGAGCCGTTCCTCGTCGCGGTGGCGACGCTGAATCTCCTCGCGGTGGCCGGCGAGGAACGGCCGCTGGTGTGCGTGGTGGATGACGTCCAGTGGCTTGATCACGCCAGCGCTCAGGTTCTCGGGTTCGTGGCCCGGCGGCTGCTCGCGGAGCGGGTGGCGCTGGTGTTCGCTGCCCGAACGACGGGCGGCCGCGAGGATGCCCTCGCGGGTCTGCCAGATCTGCGATTGTCCGGGCTGGCCGAGCCGTCGGCGCGGGCGCTGCTGGCGTCGGCGAGCACCGCGCCTCTGGATGGGAACGTGCTCAGCCGGATCATGGAGGAGGCGCACGGAAATCCCTTGGCATTGCTGGAACTCGGCTCGGCGGATTTGGCGGGTGGGTTCGCCATGCCCGATGCCGTTGACGTTCCGCGGCGCATCCAGGATCAGTATCTGACGAGGCTGCGGGGCTTGCCGCAGCACACTCAACGGCTGATGTTGGTCGCCGCCGCAGACCCGGTGGGGGACCCGGGCACGCTGCAGCGCGCGGCGCGCGTCTTGGGGCTGGACATTGACGCGGCCGAGCCGGCCGCCAACGCCGGGCTATTGGATGTCGCTGCGGCGGTGCGGTTTCGGCATCCGTTGCTGCGCTCGGCCGTGTATCGGGGCGCCGATGCCGAGGATCGGCGCGCGGCCCATGCCGCGCTGGCCGAGGCGAGCGACCCGCGGCTTGATCCGGATCGGCGGGCCTGGCATCGGGCCTATGCCGCCGCGGCGGCCGATGAGGAAGTGGCCGCCGAGCTGATCGGGTCGGCCGACCGCGCGGCGCGCCGGGGCGGTGTGGCCGCCGCGGCGGCGTTCTGGGAGCGTGCGGTGGCGTTGACCCCGGATCCGGGCCGGCGGGCCGAGCGCGCACTTTCGGCGGCCGACGCGAAGTTTGCCGCCGGGGACTTCCTGGCAGCCCAAAAATTGTTGGCTGCGGCCGACATTGGCGCATTCGATGAGCTGGGCCACGCGCGGGTGGAGCTCACGCGTGCGCGAATCGCCTTCAAGCTCAACCGCGGCGCCGATGCCCCGCTGCTGCTATTGCACGCCGCGCAGCGGCTGCAGTCGCTGGATGCCGACCTGGCGCGGCAAACCCTTTTGGAAGCACTTCTGGCCGCCAACTACGTGGGGCGCCTGGAAGATGGGTGCGGCCTACCGGAGGTGGCGCGGGGAGCGAAATCCATGCCGTTGGACCTCGAGCCGCTGCCGCATCCGCAATTGCTGCTTCGCGGGCTTGCGGTACGGGCGCTCGACGGCTATGTAGCCGCCGCGCCGCTGCTCAAAGACGCGCTGCGTCAATACCGGGCCCAACCGCAGGAAATGGATGTGCTGTGCCACCCGTACTGCTTCGTGGCTGCGGAGCTATGGGACGAGGAGGCCTGGTTTGAGATTGCCAACGGTCAAGTACAGCTTGCGCGCTCCAGCGGTGCCCTGAGCCGGCTTGTCGAAGCCCTGAACGGGCTGGCGGTATTCAGCATCCATGTGGGTGAGCTCGCTCAGGCGGAGGCGCTGATATCGGAGGAGAAAAACATCCAACTCGGAATCACAGAATCCCTTACCACCTACGCCGCGGTGCTGCTGGCGGCGTGGCGCGGAGACGCAGCGCGCACAGCGGACTTCATGGATCAGATGATCGTCAGTGCGTCCAGCCGGGGTGAGGGCATGGCACTGACTTTCGTCGAGTATGCCAAGGCGGTGCTGTATAACGGCCTGGCCGACTATGAGCTGGCCGCTGTGGCGGCGCACAGCGCCAGCAGCGACGACAGGTTGCTCATACCGCATTGGCCGCTGCCCGAACTGGTGGAGGCTGCGATGCGAAGCGGTCAGCCGGCGCATGCTGCGGTGGCCTGTGAGCGGTTGTCGGCGATGGCCGCGGCCAGCGGGACCGACAGCGCCCGTGGTGCGGCGGCGCTTGCGCGGGCACTGGTGGCCGACGGCGATGTGGCCGAAGATCTCTACCGGGAAGCCATCGAGCTGTTCAGTCACACTCGGATGGCGTCTCACCTCGCTCGGGCGCGGCTGTGCTACGGCGAGTGGCTGCGCAGCAATGGTCGGGTTTCCGAGGCGGGCGCGCAGCTGCGGGCCGCGTTCGAGGCCTTTACCGCGATGGGGGCCAAGGGATTTGCTGAACGAGCCCGCCTCGAGCTCGAAGCCTGTGGGGAGAAGGTGCGCGAGCCGCGGCTCGACGCGGACCCGCGCGCCGATTTGACGGCGCAGGAGCATCAGATCGCCCAGCTTGCGCGCACCCGCCGTACCAATGCCGAGATCGGCGCCCTGGTATTCCTGAGCGCCCGCACGGTGGAATGGCACCTGCGCAACATCTTCTCCAAGCTCGGCATCAGCTCACGCCACGAGCTCGACGTCGCCCTGAGCAGCCGCGACCGTCAGATGGCCGCCGCCACGTCAAACCCATAGTTTGGGCGGCGCCGTCATTGCGGGGCGGCGTTAGGATTCGCCGTATCCGGGTGGCTTGAAGAGGACGGTGGTTGCGAGTGGGCGATCGCCATCATGACGCTGCTGGGTCGTCGTCGCTCCACGGACGTCAAACCGAGTGCGCAGCGCTGGACGGGCTGTTGGACCGGGTGCGGGGCGGCCGCAGCGCGGTGCTGGTGCTGCGCGGTGAGGCGGGGATCGGCAAGACCGCCCTGCTGCGGCACCTGACGGATCGCGCGGCCGGCTTCAGGGTGGCGCGGTGCGTAGGCGTTGAGTCGGAGATGGAGTTGGCGTTCGCCGGGCTGCACGATCTCTGCACGCCGATGCTCTCCTGCCTGGGCGAGTTGATCGACCCTCAGCGCGAGGCCCTCAGCGTGGCGTTGGGTCTGACGGCCGGGGAGCGCCCGGACCCATTTATGGTGGCGCTGGCGACGCTGAACCTGTTGGCGCAGGCCGCGGAGGACCGGCCGCTGTTGTGTGTGGTCGACGACGTTCAGTGGCTGGATCGCGCCACCGCTGCGGTGCTCGGCTTTGTCGGGCGGCGGCTGCTGGCCGAGCCGGTGGGGTTGGTGTTTGCGGCCCGGACGCCCGAGTTCTCGATGCCGCCCCCGGAGGATCCATTGGCGGGTTTTCCTGACCTGCGGTTATCCGGGCTGGCCGAGCAACCGGCCCGCGCGCTGCTCGCATCGGTGACCCCGGCGCGGGTCGACGAGAGCGTGCTAAGACGCATCGTCGAGGAGGCACACGGAAACCCGTTGGCACTGCTGGAGCTTGGCTCGGTGGACTTCGCGGGCGGATTCGCGTTGCCCGACGCCGCCAGTGTTCCAAGCCGCATACAGGACCAGTACCTGACGAGGTTGCGCGGGTTGCCTTGGCAAACCCAACAATTGGTGTTGTTGGCGGCCGCCGATCCGGTTGGGGACCCCGCCCTCCTGAGCCGCGCGGCTTTGAGGTTGGATTCGGATATCACCGCGGCCCATTCGGCTGTTGATGCCGGGCTGCTGGACATCGGCGCGGGAGTGCGCTTCCGTCACCCGTTGCTGAGGTCCGCGGTGTACCAGGCCGCCGACGTCGGGGAACGACGGGCGGCTCATGCCGCCCTCGCCGAGGCGACCGACCCGCAGGTCGATCCCGATCGGCGGGCGTGGCATCGGGCCCATGCGGCGGGTGGTGCCGATGAGGAGCTGGCCGCCGAGCTGAGCGGGTCCGCCGATCGTGCCCACCATCGCGGCGGGGCCGCGGCGGCTGCGGCATTTTGGCAGCGGGCGGTGGCGCTGACCCCCGATCCGGCACGGCGGGCCGAGCGGGCGCTGGTGGCGGCCGAGGCCAAGCTCGCTGCCGGGGACTTCGTGGCCGTTCAGCAACTGTTGGCCGCCGCCGATGTTGGTCCGCTCGACGAGCTGGGGCATGCGCGAGTGGAGCGGATGCGGGCCCAGCTCGCGTTCATGCTCAACCGCGGGCGGGATGCGCCGCTGCTCCTGTTGGGGGCAGCGCGGCGGCTGCAGCGGGTGGATCCCGATTTGGCGCGGGACACCTTCCTGGAGGCCATGGTGGCCGGGCTTTATGCCGGTCGTCTGGCCGCCGGGGGCGGCGTAGCGGAGATGGCCCGGGCTGCCATATCCGTCCCGTTGGGTCCCGGGCCTCTGCCGAGTCGGCAACTGCTCCTGCGTGGGCTGGCCGTGCGGATGCTCGACGGATACGTTGCCGCCGCACCGCTGCTGAAAGAAGCGATGCGCCAATACTGTTACCAGCCAAGGGAATTGGACGCGCTGTGCCACCCGTATTTTTTCGTCGCCATAGAACTGTGGGACGACGACGTGTGGTTCGAGCTTGCCAGTGGGCAAGCCGAGCTCGCACGCTCCAGCGGCACCTTGAGCTGGCTTCCGTTCGCATTGACCCAACTCGCGTTGTTTCGCATCCAGGAAGGTGCGCTCGCCGAGGCCGAGGCCCTGATCGTGGAGAACGAGAGCATCGATCCGGCGGCGACGGACTCCACCATGCGCTATGCCGCAGTGCTCCTGGCGGTGTGGCGCGGGGACGCCCCCCGGACGAGCGAACTCATGGACCAGATGGTTGTCGCCGTGTCCAACAGCGGTGAGGGCTTCGCATTGACATACATGGAATACATGAAAGCGGTGCTCTACAACGGGCTGGCGGACTACCACCGAGCCGCCGAGGTGGCCCGCAACGCCGCCTACACCAACGAGATCCCCATGTCGGCCTGGGCGTTGCCCGAACTGGTGGAGGCCGCGGCGCGAAGTGGCCAACCCGAGCAGGCGGCCGAGGCCTGTGCGCGGTTATCCGCAATGACCGCGGCCAGCGGAACCGCCTGGGCCCGCGGTACAGCGGCGCTCGCACAGGCGCTGATAGCCGACGGCACGGAAGGCAGGGAAGGCAGGGAAGGCACGGAAGGCATGGAAGGCACTGGCGCCGAAGGCCTCTATCACAAGTCCATCGAGCTGCTCGGCGGCACACCTATGAAGGCTTATCTGGCCCGCGCGCGGCTGTGCTACGGCGAGTGGCTGCGCAGCAACGGTCGCGTTCCCGAGGCAGGCATGCAGCTACGCTCCGCATTCGAGGCCTTTACGGCCATGGGGGCCAACGCTTTTGCGGGACGGGCGCGCCGTGAGCTGGAGGCCTGTGGGGAGAAGGTGCGCGCGCCGCTGCGGGACCCGGGCGCAGACTTGACGCCGCAAGAGCATCAGATCGCCCAGCTCGCGCGGACACGGCGCACCAACGCCGAGATCGGTGCCCTGGTGTTCCTCAGCGCACGCACCGTCGAATGGCATCTGCGCAACATTTTCATCAAGCTCGGCGTCGGCTCGCGCCACGAACTCGACGCCGCCCTGAGCGGACGCGACCATCAGACGGCCGCTGTCACGTCGGACCCATAGCGCAAGCGAAGCAGTCACTGGGTGCCCGCGTTAGGATTCGCGGTGGTCGGGCGGGTGAAGAGGACGGTGGTTGCGGGTGGGCGATCGCCATCATGACGCGGCTGGATTGGCGCCTTCGTCGTCGCTCCATGGACGGCAGACCGAGTGCGCGGCGCTGGACGGGGTGCTGCACCGCGTGCGGGGCGGCCGCAGCGCGGTGCTGGTGCTGCGCGGTGAGGCGGGGATCGGCAAGACGGCGCTGCTGCGTTACGTGACCGATCAAGCTGCCGGATTCACCGTGGCGCGGTGCATGGGTGTCGAGTCGGAGATGGAGTTGGCGTTCTCCGGGCTGCATGATCTGTGCGCTCCGCTGCTGTCCTGCCTGGACGCGTTGATCGAACCTCAGCGCAAGGCGCTCAGTGTGGCGCTGGGGCTCGCCTCGGGGGAGCGCCCGGAGACTTTCCAGGTCGCGCTGGCCGCGCTGAACCTGTTGGCACAGGCGGGCGAGGAGCGGCCCCTGCTCTGCGTGGTCGACGACGTCCAGTGGCTGGATCAGGCCACCGCTGCGGTGCTCGGTTTTGTCGGACGGCGGCTGCTGGCCGAGCGGGTGGGGATGGTGTTCGCTGCGCGGACCGCCGAGCCCTCCGCCGAGGATCCGCTCGCGGGGATGCCCACCGTGCGGTTGTCCGGGCTGGCCGAGCAACCGGCCCGCGCGCTGCTGGCATCGGTGACCGCGGCGCGCGTCGACGAGAGCGTGCGAAGACGCATCGTCGAGGAGGCGCACGGAAACCCGTTGGCGTTGCTCGAACTTGGCGCGGTCGATTTCGCCGGCGGGTTCGCGATGCCCGACACCGCGAGTGTCCCGCGCCGCATCCAAGATCAGTTCCTGACGCGGTTGCGGAGGTTGCCGCGGCAAACGCAACGGCTGATGCTGCTGGCCGCCGCCGACCCGGTGGGGGATCCGGGGCTCTTGCAGCGCGCGGCGGAGACGATGGGCCTGGACCTCAGGGCGGCCGAGATGGCCGTGGATGCGGGGCTGTTGGAGATGGGTGCGGGGGTGTGGTTCCGGCACCCGCTGCTGCGCTCGGCGGTGTATCAGAGCGCCGGTGCCGAGCAGCGGCGGGCGGCCCATGCCGCGCTCGCGGAAGCGACCGACCCGCAGCGGGACCCGGACCGGCGGGCCTGGCATCGCGCCTACGCCGCCGGTGCGGCCGACGAGGACGTGGCCGCCGAGCTGATCGGGTCGGCCGATCGGGCCCAGCGCCGCGGTGGTGTCGCCGCGGCCGCCGCCTTCTGGGAACGGGCGGTGGCGCTGACCCCCGACCCGAACCGGCGGGCCGAGCGCGCACTGGTCGCGGCCGAAGCCAAGTATGCCGCCGGCGATTTCGTGGCGACCGAGAAAATGTTGGTCGCCGCCGACGTCGGCGCCCTCGACCAGCAGGGCCACGCACGGTTGGAGCGCCTACGGACACAGATCGACTGCGGCCTTCAGGTGGTGTTCGTGCTCAATCGGGGCCGGGATGCCCCACTGCTGTTGCTGCAGGCAGCGGGACGGCTGCAGCCGTTGAACGTTATCCTGGCACTGGAGACCCTGCTGGAAGCGATGGTGGCCGGCATGTATGCCGGGCGTCTCGCCGTCGGGGGCGGATTGACCGACGTGGCGCGAGCCGTCGAGGCTCTGCCGCTGGGGTCTGGGCCGCTGCCGCATCCGCTGCTGTTGATGCGCGGCCTGGCGGTCCGGGCGCTCGACGGCTACGTGGCCGCGGCGCCGATGCTCAAGGAAGCGCTGCGCTTGTACCGCGCCGAGCCCCGGGAGATGAACGCGGTGTGCCACCCGTACTACTTCGTGGCTGCTGAACTGTGGGACGACGAGGCGTGGTTCGACATCGCCAACGCCCAGGTCCAGCTGGCGCGCGCGAGCGGCACCCTGAGCTGGCTCCCCATCTGTATCGGGTGGCTCTCCGGGTTTCACGTCTGGGTCGGTGAGTTCGCGCAAGCCGAGGCCCTGATCGCCGAGCACGAGAGTATCGACCCCGGCATCAGCGAGCGCGTCCTGGAGTACAGCTCGGTGCTGCTGGCGGCCTGCCGGGGGGACCTGTCGCGGGCAACCGAACTGATCGACAAGACGGTCGCCAGCGCTCGCCGAAGGGGCGAGGGTTGGGCATTGACCTATGTCGACTACGCCAGATCGGTGCTCTACAACGGTCTTTCGGACTATGAGAGAGCCGCTGAGGCCGCGCACAACGCCGTTGTCGCGGACGAGGTGGCCCACTCCGGCTGGGCGCTGCCCGAACTGGTCGAGGCCGCCGCACGAAGCGGGCAGCCCGAGCGTGCGGCCGCGGCGTGCGAGCGGTTGGCGGCCGTCGCCGCGGCCAGCGGGACCGATGGGGCTCGCGGAGCGGCGGCGCTGGCGCGGGCACTCGTGATGGACAGCGACAGTGCTGAAAACCACTATCGCGAAGCCATCCAGCTGCTCAGCGGCACCCGGATGGCGTCGCACCTCGCGCGGGCGCGGCTCTGCTACGGGGAGTGGCTCCGACAAGCGGATCGTCGCGCCGACGCCGCCACCCAGCTCCGGGCCGCGTTTGACGCCTTCGCTGCCATGGGCGCCAAAGCCTTCGCCGAGCGGGCCCGGCGCGAGCTCGAGGCGACGGGGGAAGAGGTGCGGTCCGACCGGGATGGGGCAGACGCGGAGTTGACACCCCAGGAACACCAGATCGCCCAGCTCGCCCGGACCCGGCGGACCAACCCGGAGATCGGCGCCGAACTCTACCTGAGCGCGCGGACCGTGGAATGGCACCTGCAGAACATCTTCACCAAGCTCGGCATCAGCTCCCGCCACCAGCTCGACGCCGCCCTCACCCGCCGCGGCAACCCGCTGCCCGCGGCCATACCGGACGAATGATGCCGTCGAAGCTCGTCACGCGGCTATCAGCGGCCGAACCCGCAGCCGGGCGGGACTGCGCCCCAGGACGCGCCGCCACGGAACCTCCGCGGGATCTTCCGCCAGGTGCAGTGGCGGAGTGGCCGCCAACACCGCTCGCAGATACTCTTCGACCGCGACCTTCGCAAGTGCGGTTCCCAGGCAGTAATGCGCGCCGGCGCCGAAAGTCAGCACCCGAGGTGTCGGTCCATTGAAGCGGTCGGGTTCGAATCCGTCCGGGTTGACCCACGCCGACGGATCCCGGTTCGCCGTGGCCGTGCAGAGGTAAAGGATCGATCCGGCCGGGATGACGGTGCCGTGTAACTCGACGGAGTCGACCGTGGTGCGCGGAAGCACCGGGATGCTCGGCTCCAAGCGCATCGTCTCGGCAACGGCGTTGGCCAGGCGGGTCCGGTCGTGTTCGACGCCGACGAGTCGATCGCGATGCGCCAGAGCAACCAGTACGCTGCAAGGAATTTGGCTTCCGGTCGTATCGTGGCCGGCGACAAGCAGATTGGCGATCATGGCCATGGTTTCGTCGCGATTCAAGCGGTCCCCGTCCACCTCTGCGGCCAGCAATGCGCTGATCAGATCGGGTCCCGGGTCTTGGCGTCGGCGCGTCATGAGGTCGTCGACATAGCTCAGCAGTTGAGTGATCGCTGCCGTCGCGTCTGCAACCTGCTCGGGCGTCATGACGTTGAAGACCGGACTCAACGTATTCGCCCAGCTTTCAAAGACATTCACGTCGCCGTCGGGGACGCCGAGCAGACGGCAGGTCAGTCCGGTCGCAAGCGACGAGCACGTGTCGATGAGGTCCCCGCCGTCCTCGCTGACGGCGCCGACGGCTTTGGCGGCCATGTCGGCCGCCGTCGGGCGTAGGCCCTCGACAGATTTCGGCATGAATGCGCGCGAAACCAGCGAGCGCATGCGGTGGTGATAGTCACCCTCGTTGGTGAACATGAGTTGGCCGTACCAGTCCCGCAAGGGACCGTCGACGATGCCCATCAGGTCGAACAGCAGCAACCCGATGCCTTGCAGCCGCGGGTCGCGGGAAAGCGCCTCGACGTCGTGCTGCCGTAGCACGATGGTCCCGCCGGTCAGGGTGTCCGTTGCCAAGGGCCCGCGTCGCGCTGCTTCTCGCAGGACGCCATGCATCTCACCGGTCACGCTCGCGAACAAGTCGAACGAGTGGATCGCCGTCACACATTGCAGTATGAGCGACGGAATGCCCGGATTCCACAATCGGATCAGCAAACCGCGGTCGGCGATCGTCGCGAATTTCCCCGCCCGGGGCTTTGCTGAACGTCGTGACGATACATACTGACACCATGCCGCTCCCACGTCGGAGCCCTATCAGCCCGCGGTCGACGGCCGCGCGCCTACGTGTGTTGCTGACGCCGTCGACCCGTCCGGCGCCTGCCGTCGCGCTCGTTATCGCGGTGGGGTTCTTGATCGTCGAAGGCATACTGGTCGTTCTGCTCAAGCAGGTTGACCCGCGCGCCCCTATCGGCATCCTCTACGCCGTGTTGATGGGTATCGCACTGGTGGGCAACTTCTGGGCCGGGGTCGCGGCGGTCAACGCGACCGCCGCCGACCGGCGCCGCGACGCCGAGTTGGCGGCGCAACTGGCCCACCTGATGCTGCGCGTCGGCGACCTTCGTGCCGCGGCCGACGTGGCGGCGCGGGAACTCGCCGCCGCGCTGGCCCTAACGTCCGTGCGGGTCGAGCTGGGTGACGCCGCCGCCGACCAAGGGCGCGGTGGGATCCCCCTGCGCGACGGCGACGAGGTTATCGGCGTCCTCATGGTGCCCGACGGTATGGCCCGGCGCACGCGCCAGCGGCTGCTCAGGGTGGTGCCGACCTTCGAGGCATTGCTCGCCGCCGCCCGGGAGAGCGAGAACATCCACAACAGACTGAACGAGAGCCGCGAAACGATAGAACGGTTCTTCGAACTGTCGTCGGACCTCATGGTGATCTCCGACCGAGGCAGCCTGTTAAGGGTCAATCCGGCCTTCGAACGGACCCTGGGATACACGGTGGACGATCTGGCGCCGGCGCCGTTCGACCTGGTGCCGACCGCCGACAGGGACCGGCTGCGTGAGCCGATTCAGGAACTGACCCATGGGCGCGGGCCCGTCCGATTCAGGAATCGGGCCACCAGCCGCGACGGTTCCCCGCGTTGGATCGAATGGAGCGTGGCCCCACACCAGGGCTTGTTCTATGCGGTCGGCCGCGACGTCACCGAGCAGCGCCAGGAACAGGAGCAGCTGCGCGAAGCGCAGACCATGCTCGAGGCCAGCCGGGATGCGCTCGCCAGGCTCGCCGAGCAGCAGGCCGGCCTGCGGCGGATCGCGACGCTGGTGGCGCAGGGCGTGAGCGCCGACGAGGTGTTCTGCGCCGTGGCAGGGGAGATAGGCCGCTGCCTGAATGTTGCCGGCGCGGCAGTCTCTCGCTATGAGGACGATGGCGACCAGAAAGGCATCGTCGTGCTCGCACTGGCCCCCGTTCCTTCGGACGTGACCGCAGCGGTGCCGCTGCGTGTGCGCTTTGCGCTCGAAGGCGACAACGTCGCCACCCGGGTCTTCGACACCGGGCAACCGGCCCGGATGGACAGCCACGACGACGCCACCGGCGCCATCGCCGACCTGATGCGAGAGCTCGGGGTCCGGTCGATCGTCGCGGTTCCGATCGTCGTGGGCGACCGCGTGTGGGGCATGGCCAGCGCGGGCACGACCGGGGACGAACCGATGCCCGCCGATACCGAGGAACGTATCGCGGATTTCACCGATCTCGTCGGCACCGCGATCGCCAGCGCCGCGGGCCGCGAGGAACTCCAGGCCAGCCGCGACACGCTGGGCGAACTCGCCGAACATCAGGCCGGCCTGCGGCGGGTGGCCACACTCGTCGCCCACGGGGCGGGACCTGTGGAGGTGTTCGAAGCCGTCTACTACGAGATGTCGCGATGCGTGCACGCCACCAGCGCCGCGCTGTGCCGTTACGAGGACGACCGGACGGCTGCCGTTCTCGCCGCCCGGCACGATCCGGGGATGCAGACCCTGCCCGTCGACTCCCGCGTGACATTGGAAAACGACCGCGTCCTCGCGGCTGTATGCAGCACCGGCCGGCCCGCGCGCGAGGACGGCCCCGGAGCGAGCGGAGGTACGGCACTCGCGGTTCCGATCATCATCGACGGCCGGGTATGGGGCGCTATCAGCGCAGCCTCGGCCGGGTCGCACCTGCTGCCGTCCGACACCGAGACACGGATCGCGGATTTCGCCGACCTCGTGGCAACAGCCGTCGCCAACACGGCCGCCCGCGAACAGCTCGACGCCAGCCGAGACCGCCTGCGCCAGTTGGCTCGGCAGCAGACGGGGTTGCGCAGGGTGGCGGAACTGGTCGCCCGTGAGGCCGACCCGGCGGAGGTGTTCAACGCGGTTGCGGACGAGATGGCCGATTCCCTGGATGTCTTCAACGCCCTGGTTCTCCGGTACGAAAATGCTGGATTTGTCATCGAGGCGGTTGCCCTTCACGAACCGGACATGCCGAACAAGCCGGTAGTCGGGGAGCGGTTCCCCATCGAGGGCGAACACGTCGCGGGGACGGTTTGGCGCACCGGGCGGCCGGCGCGGATGGACCGCCCGGAGGAGGCGACCGGCCCGGCGGCCGATCGGGTCCGTGAGGTGGGCGTGCAATCTCTCGTCGCTGTCCCGATTGTGGTCGGCGCACAGCTGTGGGGCGCGGCTATCGTGGCTTCCCGTGCCGGGCCGCTGCCCGCCGATACCGAGGCGCGCATCGCCGACTTCGCCGACCTGGCGTCGACCGCGATCGCCAACGCCGCCACCCGCGCCGCACTGCAGGCCAGCCGCGACAGCCTGAGCAGCCTCGCTCGGCAGCAGACGGCGTTGCGGCGGGTGGCGGAACTCGTGGCCCGCGAGGCGGAACCCGCCGAGGTGTTCAACGCGGTGGCGGAGGAGATGGCCGGCTGCCTGGACGCCTACAACGCGACCGTGGCCCGCTTCGACGGCGACGACGTCGTCATCGCCGCGCTCGGGCGCCCCGAGGTCGACTTGCCAAACCCGCCGGTGGTCGGAGAGCGGTATCCGCTGGACGGCGACCACGCCGCCGTCCAGGTCCGGCGCACCGGCCAGGTCGCGCGGCTGGACAGCCACGAGGGCGCGGCCGGTGCGGCGGCCGCACGCATCCGTGACATCGGCATCCAATCCATGGTCGCGGCGCCCATCATGCTCGGTCGGGACTTGTGGGGCGTGGCCGCCGTCGCGTCGCGGACCGGCCCGCTGCCCGCCGACACCGAGGCGCGCATCGCGGACTTCGCCGACCTGGTGGCGACCGCGATCGCCAACGCCGCCACCAGGGACCAACTGCAGACCAGCCGTGACACCCTGCGTGACCTCGCCCGCCACCAGACGGCGTTGCGCCGGGTGGCCGAACTCGTCGCGCGCGAGGCCGAACCTCGCCAGGTGTTCAGGGCGGTGGCCGAGGAAACGGCCGACTGCCTGGACGTCTACAACGCATCGGTCGGCCGCTTCGACGGCGACGCCATCGTCATCGAGGCCCTTGGGCGCGCCGAGCCGGAATTGCCGAACCCACCGGCGATCGGTGAGCGGTTCCCCCTGACCGGTGACCACATCGGCCCGATCATCCGGCGCACCGGCCGGCCGGCCCGAATGGACACCCACGACCACGCCGCGGGCGCCTCGGCCGCACGGATCCGTGACATCGGTGTGCAATGCATGGTCGGCGTGCCGATCGTCGTCGGGGCACATGTGTGGGGCGTCCTCGCCGTCGCGTCGCGGACCCAGCCGCTGCCGGCCGGCACCGAGGCCCGCATGGCCGATTTCGCCGACCTGGTGGCGACCTCGATCGCGAACGCGGCCACCCGGGCCGAACTGCAGGCCAGCCGCGACAGCCTGCGTCAGCTCGCTCGACAGCAGACGGCGTTGCGCCGGGTGGCCGAACTCGTAGCCCGCGAGGCGAAGCCCGCCGAGGTCTTCAACGCGGTCGCCGAGGAGTTGGGGGAATGTCTGGATGCGTACAACACCACGGTGATCCGCTACGACGGTGATTTCTTCGTTATGGAGGCAATTGGACACGCGGAGGTGGAGCTTTCTAACACTCCGGTGATCGGCCAGCGGCTGCCGCTGGAAGGGGACCACGTCGCCCCGATGGTTCTGCGCACCGGCCGGCCCGCCCGGATGGACAGCCACGAGCACGCGGCGGGCCCGACGGCCGCCGTGATCCGCGAGCTTGGCATTCAATCCATGGTCGCGGTCCCCGTCGTCGTCGGGGGGCATGTCTGGGGCGCGGTCGGCGCGGCGTCGCGGACGGGGCCGCTGCCGGCCGACACCGAGGCGCGCATGGCCGATTTCGCCGACCTGGTGGCCACCTCAATCGCCAACGCCGCCACCAGATTCGAGTTGCAGGCCAGTCGCGACAGCCTGAGCGAGCTCGCCGACAACCTCAGCGTGCTGGCCAGGCAGCAGACCGCCTTGCGGCGCGTCGCGACCCTGGTCGCGCGCGGCGTCAGTCCGACGGAGGTGTTCTCGGCGGTGGCCGAGGAGATGGCCGACTGCCTGAACGTGGGTAACGCCGAGGTGCTCGTTTTCGAGGACGACTGCGCGGCGGTCGTGGTCGTCGCCTCCTATGCGGCGCCCGGCGAGCCGCACCTGGAAGTGGGCGAACGCCTTAGCACCGAGGGCGACAACGTCTCCGCAATGGTGTTGCGGACCCGGCAGGCGGCGCGGATGGACTCCTGGGATGGCGCCGCGGGCCCCATCGCCGAACGCATCCGCGAGCTGGGTGTCCGGTCGCGCATCGGGGCCCCGATCGTGGTGGACGAGCGGGTGTGGGGAATCGCCGTCGTCGGCACCACTCAACCCGACCCCCTGCCGCCGGACACCGAGGACCGCATCGCCGAATTCGCCGAACTGGTGGCGACCGCGATCGCCGCTGCGACTACGCGGGAGGAGTTGATCGCCTCACGAGCAAGGATTGTGGCCGCCGCCGACGACGCGCGCCGCCGCCTGGAACGAGATATTCACGACGGAGCCCAGCAACGGATCGTTTCGCTGGGGCTGAAATTGCGTCTGGCGGAGGAGTCGGTGCCACCCGAGTCCGAGGCCCTCAAAAACGAGCTGTCCGAGGCGGTTTCGGGTTTGACCGACGTGTTCACGGAGTTGCAGGAACTCTCTCGCGGCATCCATCCGGCAATCCTGTCGACCGGTGGGCTGTCCGCGGCGCTCAAGACGCTGTCCCGCCGCTCGGTCGTGCCCGTTGACCTCGACGTCGCGATCGACCAACGCTTGCCGGAGTCCGTCGAAGTCGCCGCGTACTACGTCGTCGCCGAGGCGCTGGCCAACGCGGCCAAGCACGCTCGGGCCTCCGAGGTGAACGTGCGGGCTCACGTCATCGACGAAAACCTGAGCCTGGTGATTTCGGACGACGGCATCGGCGGGGCGAACGCGGGCAAGGGCTCCGGGCTCATCGGGCTCAAGGACCGCATCGAGGTGTTGGGCGGCCGGATGCGGGTCGCGAGTCCTCCGGGTCGGGGAACGACGCTCGACATCACCATCCCCTACCGGTCCGACGAAACGTGACGGCGCGACCACTGCTGCTACCGGGTAGCACCAAGAACTGATTGCCGCTAGCGGTAGCGGCTCTTGGGCGGTGGCGCGGATGATATGTCCGTAGCCGTGCGCGATCGTGGGAGCCATCACGTTCTCGCAACGATTCCCGGGCGACTTGCAGAGGAGCGGCCATGCGTGCCGCATTGATGGTTCCGTGCTACATCGACATGTTCTTTCCCCAGGTCGGTAAGTCGACGCTGGAACTGCTGGAGCGACTCGGCGTGCAGGTCGAGTATCCGTTCGATCAGACGTGCTGCGGGCAGCCGATGGCCAACAGCGGTGCGCATACGGAGGCCAAGGCCACCGAGGAACTCTTCGTGCGCAATTTCGCCGAGTACGACTACATCGTCGCCTCGTCGGGCAGCTGCGTGCACCACATCCGCCACAAGTTCACCGCCGCCGACGACACCCCCGAGCGCCGGCATGTCAGTTCCCATGTGTGGGATCTGCCCGAGTTCCTTTGCGACGTCCTCAAAGTCGAGGAGTTCCCGTGGGCCCACTTTCCGCACACCGTCGCGCTGCACGTGAGCTGCTCGGCCATCCGCGGCCTCGGCGAGCAGGCGATGAGTGAACGGCCCCACGACCCGTGGTTCTCCAAGCCGCGCAGCCTGTTGGAGAAGGTCGACGGCCTGACCGTCGCCGACTTCGACCGGCATGACGAATGTTGCGGCTTCGGGGGCACCTTCTCGGTGACCGAGGAAGCGGTGTCGGCGGCGATGGGTAACGACAAGCTCGGGTTCATGGCCGCCAGCGGCGCCCGCTACATCGTGTCGGCCGACATGTCGTGCCTGATGCACCTGCAGGGCTGCGCGAGCCGAGACGGCGAGGACTTCCAGTTCGTGCACCTGGCCGAGATTCTGAACGGAGACGCGCGATGAAACCGGTCGATCAGTCCCGCATCGCCCTTGAATTCCTCGAGGACGAGATCCACATGCGCGCGTTCGACACGCTGATCTGGGGGCTGCGTGTGCGCCGCGACGCCGCCGCGCGCGAGGTGCCCGAGTGGGAGGAACTGCGCTCGCTTGCGTCCCAGATCAAAGAGCACACGCTGTCCCACCTGGCGCAGTACCTCGAGACGTTCGAGGCCAGCGCGGTGCGCAACGGTGCGACGGTGCACTGGGCGCGCGACGCCCATGAGCACAATCAGATCGTCCACGACATCCTCAGCGCGCACGGCGCCAAGCACCTGGTGAAGTCGAAGTCGATGCTGACCGAGGAATGCGAGATGCGGCCGTTCTTGGAACGCCGGGGCATTCAGGTCACCGAAACCGATCTCGGCGAACGCATTCAGCAGCTCGACGACCAGCCGCCGACCCACATCGTCGGGCCGGCATTCCAGAAGACGCCCGAGCAAGTGGCCGAGTTGTTCCACCGCATGTACGGCTCTGACCCGGGCAAAGCGGACCCGGTGTATCTGGCCGGGGTGATGCGCGAGCACACCCGACCGCTGTTCCTGTCTGCCGACGCCGGGATGACCGGCGCGAACTTTGCCCTCGCGCAGACCGGGGCGATCGTGACCGTGACGAATGAGGGCAACGCGGACCTGTCCGCCAACATCCCCAAACTGCGGATCTGCTCCGTTGGCATCGAGAAGATCATCCCCGGCCCCGCCGAACTGGGCGTGTTCATCCGGCTGCTCACCCGCAGCGCCACCGGCGAACGCATCACCCAATACACCTCGCATTTCACCAAACCCCGCGACGGCGGCGAGATGCACATCGTGCTGGTGGACAACGGCCGCCGCTCGGCGCGGCTGGCCGACCCGCGGTTCTGGCCTTCGCTCAAGTGCATTCGCTGCGGGGCGTGCATGAACACCTGCCCGGTCTACCGGCGTAGCGGCGGGCTGAGCTACGGCGGCACCTACATGGGCCCGATCGGCATCATCACGATGCCGGCCGCCGACATCCGCCGCTACCGGGAGCTGCCGTTCGCGTCGACGATCAACGGGAGCTGCTCGAACGTCTGCCCCGTGGACATCAACATCCACGAGCAGATCTACGAATGGCGCTCTCTGATGGACGACCACGGGCAGTTCTCCACCGTGAAGAAGGCCGCGATGAAGGTCGCCGGCAAGCTGCTGAGCCGCCCGAGGGCTTATCGCGCCGCTACCGAGGGCGGCGCGATAAGCCCTGAAGGTGTTGCCGCACTTCGCCCTTTACAGCCAGCTCAACGCCTGGGGACGCCGCCGCGACGTCCCGGAGGCGCCGAAGGAGACCTTCCATCAGTGGTACGCCCGCACCCGCGGACGCGATGGCGCCGCCACTGCCGCCGCCACCGGAACACTGCAGGAGGGCGACCATGTCGGCGCGTGAGGACATCTTGACCGCGGTGCGCAACCGCCTGCCCGTCGTACCCCCGTTACCACTTGTTCCCGACTTCACAAGCGGCCCAGGCGATCTCGTCGACCTGTTCACCGCAGCCCTCGAGCGACTCGACGGCAAGGTGGTCACCGCACCGCCGTCGGACATTCCGTCATGGTTGCGGTCCTGGCTGGCGACGGCCTTCCCGGACGCCCGCAGGTTCTGTTCGGCCACCGACGAGGTCAGCGGGACCGTGGACCCGGCGGGCTTCCCCGACTGGGCCGCACCCGCAGACGTCGACGTCACGGTCGTGCGCACGCCGCTGGGCATCGCCGAGACCGGGTCCATCCTGCTCACCGAAAAGGAGCTCGCCATCACTACTGCCGCGGTGCTGGCCCGGCACCTGGTCCTTCTCCTCGACCCCGCCGACATCGTGGAGAACATCCACGTGGCCTATCGGCACCCCGCCTTCGAGCAGTCCGCGTACGCGGTGCTGTTGTCGGGGCCATCGGGGTCCGCCGACATCGGGGGCGTCACGGTGCATCCCGCGCAGGGGGTGACCACCCTGACGGCGGTGTTGGCACCGCGCGTCGCCGAGTAACGCGCCTGGCCTCTCAGCCACCAGAGGCCGTCGACGTGATGGACTTCCGCGTTTCTACTTGTTGCGAAATATCTTGGCGCTGGCCACGGCGCCGAAGTCATACCCGATTGGCTTTGAGAGGCCAGCGCGTTTTGGCGACGGAACTGGCAATTGCTTTGGGCCCCTTCTTGACTCGAGTTCTACCCGTTTTCCGGTAGCCGACAATGGCAGGCCGGCAACAGCCCCCAGCGCACCTTAGCGCCGACGGTGGGCGCTCGATGGGCACTGCTGGGTGTGGCGGGGTTAGGATTCGCGGTGTTCAGGTGCTCGGTCCGGAGGGCGGTGGAGGCTGGTGGCCGATCGCCGTCGCGACGGGAACGGTTCGCCGCCATTGTATGGGCGGCGACGCGAATGTGCGGCGCTGGATGGCCTGCTGGATCGCGCGCGTGGTGGGCGCAGCGCTGTCCTGGTACTGCGGGGAGAGGCGGGGATCGGCAAGACGGCGTTGCTGCGTTACGTGACCGATCGGGCGGCGGGCTTCAGCGTGGCGCGATGTGTCGGCGTCGAGTCGGAGATGGAGTTGGCCTTCACCGGGCTGCACGAACTTTGCACACCGGTGCTCTCGTTCCTGGACGCTTTGGACGAACCTCAGCGTGAGGCGCTCAGCGTCGCCCTTGGTCTGGCGTCCGGGGAGCCCCCGGAATCGTTTTTGGTGGCGTTGGCGGCGCTGAACCTACTGACACACGCCGCCGAGGACCGGCCGCTGCTGTGCGTCGTCGATGACGTGCAGTGGCTCGATCAGGCCACCGCTGGCGTGCTCGGGTTCGTGGGACGCCGTCTGCTGGCCGAGCCGGTGGGGCTGGTCTTTGCTGCCCGCACGATGGTGGACTGGGAGGATCCGCTGGCGGGTTTGCCGGATCTGCGGTTGTCCGGGGTGGATGAACCGTCGGCTCGGGCGCTGCTGGCGTCGGTGAGCACGGCGCGGGTGGATGAGAGTGTGCGCAGTCGCATTGTGGAGGAGGCGCACGGAAATCCTCTGGCGCTGCGGGAATTGGGCTCGCTGGATTTCGCCGGCGGGTTCGCCATGCCCGACGCTGTTGATATTCCGCGCCGCATCGAAGACCAATACCTGAGGCGGCTGCGCGGGCTGCCGCGGCAAACTCAACAGTTATTGTTGGTAGCCGCGGCCGATCCGGTGGGGGACCCGGCGTTGTTGGCGCGAGCGGCGCTCCAGCTGGGGTTGAACATCAACTCGGCCGATTTCGCCGTCGAGGCCGGCCTGTTGGATATCGGTGCGGCAGTGCGGTTTCGGCATCCGTTGCTGCGTTCGGCGGCGTATCGGGGCGCCGATGTCGAGCAGCGGCGGGCTGCCCATGCCGCGTTGGCCGAGGCGACCGACGCGTGGCTGGACCCGGATCGGCGGGCCTGGCACCGCGCCTACGCGGCGGGGGGTGCGGATGAGGAGGTGGCCACTGAGCTGATCGGGTCAGCCGATCGCGCGGCGCGCCGCGGCGGGGTGGCCGCGGCGGCGGCGTTTTGGGAGCGGGCGGTCGCGCTGACCCCCAATCCGGCCCTGCGGGCCGAGCGGGTGCTGGTCGCGGCCGAAGCCAAATACGTTGCCGGAGATTTCATGGCCACCCAAAACTTGTTGGCAGCCGCCGAGATCGGACTCCTCGACCAGCACTGTCAGGCGCGGCTCGAGCGCCTGCTCGCACAGACCCAATTCGGCCTCCAGCTGGCCTTCATGCTCAACCGCGGCCGAGAGGCCCCGCTGCTGCTGTTGCAGGCGGCGCAGCGGCTGCAACAGCTGGATGCGGGTCTAGCGCTGGAGAGTTTGCTGGAAGCTCTGGTGGCCGGCATGTACGGGGCCGCCTCGTCGCCGGAGGTGGCTTGGCCGCGGTGGCGCGGGGGGCCAAATCTGTGCCGTTGGGGCCCGAACCGCCGCATCCGCTGCTGTTGCTGCGCGGGCTGGCGGTGCGCGTCCTCGACGGATACGCCGCCGCCGCGCCGCTCCTCAAGGAGGCGCTGCGGCGGTACCGTGCCCAGCCGACGCAACTGGATGCGTTGTGCCACCCGTACTGCGTCGTGGCCGGCGAGCTGTGCGACGACGATGCGTGGTTTGAGCTGGCCAGCGGCCAGGCCCGGCTGGCACGCTCCACCGGCACGCTGAGCTACCTTCCCTTCGCGCTGGCGTGGACGGCCGTGTTTCATGTCCGGGCCGGTGAGTTCGCCGAGGCCGAGGCCCTGATTTCGGAATACGAGGGCATCGATCCGGGAATCGCCGATCGCATCTTGCGGCACGCCGCGGTGCTGCTGGCAGCCTGGCGCGGAGACCGGGATCGCGCAGCTGAGCTGATGGAAGAAATGGGTGCCGCGGGGTCCAGGCGGGGTGAGGGCTCGGCCTTGACGTATGTCGACTACGCCAGAGCGGTGTTATACAACGGTCTGGCAGATTTCGACCGGGCAGCCGAAGCCGCCTACGACGCGGTGAGCACGGATGAAATTCTCGTCTCCACCTGGGCGCTGCCAGAACTGGTTGAGGCCGCGGCGCGAAGTGGTCAACCCGAGCGTGCTGCCGCGGCATGTGAGCGGTTGTCGGTGATCGCTGCGGCCAGCGGGACCTACGGCGCGCGTGCCGCGGCGGCGCTTGCCCGGGCAATGGTTGCCGATGGTGATGCGGCCGAAGGCCTTTACCGGGAGGCCATCGAGCTTCTTCTCGATACCCGGATGGCGGCCAACCTCGCACGGGCCCGGCTGTGCTATGGCGAGTGGCTGCGGCGCGCCGGTCGGTGCGCCAAGGCCGACACCAAGCTGCAGTCCGCGTTTGACGCGTTTTCAGCGATGGGCGCCAATGCCTTTGCCGAACGTGCCCGCCGCGAGCTTGAGGCCACGGGGGAAAAGGTGCGCACGCCCCGTGAGGAGCCGGGCGTCGAACTGACGCCCCAGGAGCATCAGATCGCCCAGCTCGCGCGTACCCGACGCACCAATCCCGAGATCGGCGCCGAACTGTTCCTGAGCGGCCGCACGGTGGAGTGGCACCTGCGCAACATCTTCACCAAGCTCGGTATTGGCTCACGCCACGAACTCGACTCCGCCCTCAGCCGCCGCACCCATTAACCGGCGCCGCAACGCCCGTTGGCCCGCCGCTCAACGGTCCTCGTCGAACTCGACGCCGCGATCGAACAACGGTTGCCCGAGTCCGTTGAGGTCGCTGCGTACTACGTGGTGGCCGACACCGTGGCCGACCGCATCGAGGTGTTCGGCGGCCGCATGCGCGTCGCCCGTCCTGCTGGACGCGGGACAACGCTTGACATTGCGATCCCGTACAGCACAAACGGAAACTGATCGGCCGGCCAGAGCGGGCATTTCACCGCGTGCAGCCTGCTGACTACGTCAGAGTGTGCAAGGCATGCTGGGGATCGCGTGGATGAAGTTTTCCGGCACGTACACCGGATCGCCGGTCTCGATGTCCGGCGGCTGGCGAAGCAGCTCGCCGAAGATGGCGCGCAGCTGCGCCCTCGCCACGTGGGCGCCAAGGGAGAAATGCACACCGCCGCCACCAAAACCAATGTGTGGGTTGGGCTTTCGGCTCAGATCGAATCGCTCCGAATGGTCAAACGCCTCTTCATCCCAGTTGCCGGAGCATAGAACATCACCACTTTGTCCCCCGCCTCGATTTTTTGACCACCGAGTTGGAAATCCGTCGCGGCGGTGCGGCGGAACGTCATCACGGCCGACGCCCAGCGGATGAACTCCTTGATTCCCACTGATGCGGCCGTCGAAGTCTTCGAGCAGCCAGGCCCGCTCATTCATCCGGAAAGTCGGTAAGCGCCTTCATCGCGTGGCTGATGGTCTGGCGCGTCGTCTCGTTGGCGGCCACGGACAGGCCCGCAAAGAACGCGGCCACCTCCGCGTCGGTGAGCCGGTCACCATCCACCTCGGCGTTCACCAGGCTGCTGAACAGGTCGTCATCGGAACGGTCGCGGCGCTGCGCCGCGAGCACACCGGCCAGCTGCTGTAGGTACAGCAGGTTCTCGGCCAACACTTGCAGCGGGTGACGACCGCGACGGGCAGCTGCTCCACGAAGAGGCCCGCAGTCTGCTCGTGCGCCTGTACGGCGCATCGATCGTGGCCGCGGTCGAAAATCCTTCCAGCGGTGTGCGATTGATGCACCCCTACTTCGCCGTTTCGGCGCTGGGTCAGGCGCCGGCGGGAAAGCGGCTGAATTCACGCGGCATCGCCCCATTCCGGTGCGCTCACCCGCTCCTGTGGGTGACGTCGGCGTTCGGTGTCCTTTGAGGCCGACGCTGCGGAGATCCTGACGATTCGTCACCAACGCGCTGATCTGCTCAACCACGCCGCCGGCCGTGAGATGCCTTGTTACGCAATGCAAAAATGACGATTCGTCACAATCACACATATACCTGCTAGCAGGGTGTATCGATTGCCGTCAGCCGCAAGGACATGAGGGCACGGGAGCGGCATCCTTAGTTGCGAGTGCGGTACGCGAACGCGCTTCCCGCTGAAAGCCTTGGCAGCAAAAGCCTTCCAGGGAACGAGCTTAATGCCGTCCATCGATTTTGTGTTTAGGAGCGAGTAATGACCGACCAACTCATCGGCGCCCATAACGGGCTGCACAGCGAGCAGGGTGCCCTGCCGGGCGAGCACCCGGGCCGTTCGGCCAACCCGGTGATCAAAGTCCACGACGTCATCTGGCTGGAGTTCGAGAAGCCGGACCTGGACAAGGCGGAGGCTTTCGCGCTGGCGTTCGGGTTCAGTGTCGCGCTGCGCACCGACGACGAGCTGCACCTGAGGGGCAGCGACCCCGCCGCGCCGTGTGTGCTGATCCGCCGCGGCACGCGCTCCCGGTTCGTCGGCCCGGCTTTCGTGGCCGCGGAATACTCCGACCTGCTGCGATTGGCCGATGCCACCGGGACGAGGGTGCGGCCGCTGCCGGAGACCCTGGGCGGGGTGGGCGTCGATCTCGTCGACCCGAGCGGGATTCCGTTGCGGGTGGTGTCCGGCGTTTATCAGCTCGACGAGCTGCCCTCCCAGAAGCCGCACATCTTCAACTTCGGCCCCAGCCACGACACGGTCCGGGCGAACGTCACCCAGCGTCCTCCGCGGGTGCCCGCGCGCGTGCAGCGGCTCGGCCACATCGTGTTGCAGACCCCGAAGTACCTCGAGGCGCTGAACTGGTACCTCGACCACCTGGGTCTGATCGTCAGCGACTTCTGCTACTACCCCGGCCAGCGTGAGCGCGGGCCCATCATGAGCTTCATCCGCTGCGACCGCGGCTCCGTGCCCGCCGACCACCACACGCTGGCGATGGCGTTGGGTCCGACGCACCGCTACGTGCACTCGGCGTATCAGGTCGCCGACCTGGACGCGCTGGCCGCGGGCGGCGAATTCCTGCGCGAGCAAGGCTATTTCCGCTCGTGGGGCATCGGCCGGCACATCCAGGGCAGCCAGATCTTCGACTACTGGCGTGACCCGGAGGGCGATTTCCTGGTCGAGCACTACGCCGACGGGGACATGTTCGACAACACCCTGGAGCCCGGCTGGGCCCCGTTGACGGCCTCCGGCCTATACCAGTGGGGTCCCCCGCCGAGCAAGGACTTCCTGGGCGTCGGCACGCCGGGCGAAACCGCGCGCGAGGTCGCGCTGATGTTCGATGCGCTGCGCCACGACAACGAGTTCGACATGTCGGCCCTGCGAGGGCTCTTCGCCGTAGGTAACTCCTGACAACCACGCAACCGAAAGAAAGTAAGGGTCCTCAAATGACGGTCTCGATTCTGCGCACCGACGACTCGTGGTGGGTGCAGACTGCCGGCGGCGCCGCCCGCATCCGCACCGACGCGGCCACCACCCGAGAGGTGCTGGCCGACCGCGAAGCCATCACCCACGCCGCGCACTCCACCAACACCGTGCCGGTGGCAAGCCTCCAGCTGCTGTCGCCGGTCACCACGCCGTGCCGCCTGGTGGCTCAGGCCACCAACTTCGCCTCGCATGTGCGTGACGTCGGGCGCGACCCGGCCAAGACGCCGCTGACCTTCTTCCGCAAGGCATCCGGTTCCGTCACCGGTCCGTTCGACGACATCGTCAAGCCCCGCCACGTGCAGCTGCTGGACTACGAGCTGGAGATCGGTCTGCTGATCGGCCGCGAGATTGCCGTGGGCACCGAGGTGACCGAGGCCAACCTGGCGGATTACGTCCACGGGCTGGTGGTGACCAACGACGTGTCGGCGCGCGACATCCAGCTGACCAAAGCCCAGTTCTACGAGTCGAAGTCGTACCCGACCTTCACCCCGGTCGGGCCGGCGCTGGTGCTGGTCGACGGCGACGAGCTCAAGCGCTTCGGCGACCTGCGCCTGCAGTTGCGGGTCAACGGCGAGCTGCGCCAGAACGCGGTGGTCGAGGGAGACATGCTCTACTCGCCCGTGCAGGCCCTGCAGACCCTGGCGCAATTCCAGAAAGTGGACGCCGGCGACGTGATCCTCACCGGCACCCCGGTCGGCACCGCGCTCACCGCGCGTGGCGTCGAGAACCCCCACCAGATCGACCTCATGAGTTTCCTTGCCGCCCAGGCAAAGAACCCGAATTATCTGCACCACGGTGACGTCGTGGAGGCCACGGTGGCCACCGACGACGGCGCCATCGACCTCGGAACCCAACGCAACAAGGTGGTCTTCGCATGAACGCACAATCCAATGGAGCCCCGGCGTCGGTGCCGGACTTCGTGCCGGTGATCATCGTCGGCGCAGGCCCGACCGGCATCACCGCGGCCACGCTGCTGGGTCAGTACGGCATTCCGACGCTTGTGCTCGACCGGCACGAAACCGTCTACCCGTTGCCACGGGCGGTGCACGCCGACGACGAGATCTATCGCATCCTGGCCCGCCTGGGCGTGGGCGACGAGTTCGCCGCCCACCGGCGGCCGGCACACGGTCTTCGCTTGCTGGACAAGGACTTCCGGGTCCTCGCGGAGCTGAAGCGCAGCACGGAGCCCAGCGCCAACGGCTACCCGCAGATGAACATGTTCGACCAGCCCGAGCTGGAAGCGATCCTGCGCACCAACCTCAAACGGTACCCACACGTCGCGCTGCGCGGCGACGTCGAGGTCACCAGCGTCACCCAGAACAAGCCTGGACGGGTGCGGGTGAGCTTCCTCGACCGCGTCCGCGGCGGCGAGCAGTCCGTCGAGGCCAGCTACGTGCTGGGCTGCGACGGCGCCAACAGCGTGGTCCGCGCGTCGATCGGCTCGCACATGTACGGCTTGCCGTTCCAGCAGACCTGGGTGGTCATCGACGTCGACACCGACGCCGAACTGAACCAGTGGGAGGGTTGCCACCAGCTGTGCAGCCTTGAGCGCGCCGGCACGTACATGCGTGTCGGGGAGACTCGCTATCGCTGGGAGTTCCGGCTCCTCGACGGGGAGACCGCCGCCGACTACCAGACGATCGACCACATCGAGCCGTTGATCAAGCCGTGGCTGGGCGACGTGCCGGCGGACCAGTTGCGCCTGGTCCGGGTCACCGCCTACACCTTCCGCGCGCAGGTGGCCAGCCGCTGGCGCGAACGGAATGTGTTCGTGCTCGGTGACGCCGCCCACCTGACGCCGCCGTTCGTCGGCCAGGGCATGGCGGCGGGTCTTCGTGACGCGCTGAACCTGACCTGGAAAGTGGCCGGCGTGCTGGGCAATTCGCTGTCCGAAAGCGTGCTGGACAGCTACGAACAGGAGCGCAAGGCTCACGCGGCCGCCATGATCTTGATGGCCGTGTCGGTCGGAGCGGCGATGACCGGCGGAGGCCGGCTGGGCGAACTCGTCCGCCACGTGGTGTTCCCGCGGCTGGGAAACCTGCGCCTGCCGGGCACGCGCACCAGTGCCGCCGACGGCGTCGCCCCGGGGCTGCACCGATCGGCAATGGTGGTCAAGTCCCGCACGCCGGGCCAACTGGCCGGAACGCTCTGCCCCAACCCGGTTTTGCGCGATGGCCTGCGCCTCGATCAGGTCGTCGGGAACCGATTCGCGCTGGTCACCTCCGCGGCGCTGAGCCTGGCGCAAGAAACGGAGTTGCGCAGGCGTGGAGCCGTCGTCGTCTCCGTGGGGTCCGAAAGCCCACTCGGCCGCTGGCTCAAGCAGGGCCGGGCGACCGCCGCCATCGTCCGACCGGACGGCGCGGTCATGCAGGCGGGCAAGAACATTGAGGTGCTGTGCTATGCCGTGCCGTCGTTCTCGGTCGGTCAGGGCGCCGAAGCCGAAAGCGAGCGCCGATGACCCACCTGTTGGTGCTCAACGACGGCAAGCAGGAGATGCAGGCGGTGTCCTTGGACGGCACCAGCGTGCGCACCCTGATCAGCGGGCTCGACGAGAGGGCCGACGGCATCGTCGTCGACCAGTCCCGTGGCCACGTGTACTGGACGAACATGGGCGCCCCCGATTCCGGGGGCGACCCACGTTCGGAAGTCGCCTACGCCCGCAACGGGTCGCTGGAACGCGCCGATCTCGACGGCTCCAACCGCGTCACGATCGTGCCGCGCGGGGCGTTCACGACCGGCAAACAGCTCGCCGCCGATTTCGAGGCGGGCGTGCTGTACTGGTGCGATCGCGAGGGCATGCAGGTGCTCACCTGCAACCTCGACGGCAGCGACCTGCGTGCACTGGTAGTGCCGGCGGTTGGGGATCAGGCCGCCCAAACGATCGCCAACCACTGCGTCGGCATCGCCGTGGACCTGGACCGGCGCCTGCTGTATTGGACCCAGAAAGGTGCACTAAAAGCGGGTGAGGGCAGGATCTTTCGCGCCCCGCTCGATCTGCCGGCGGGCGCCAGCCCCCAGTACCGCGACGATGTCGAACTGCTGTGGAAGGACCTGCCCGAGCCGATCGATTTGCACCTTTTCAGCGGCACGACGCTGGTGTGGACGGATCGGGGCGCCGAGCCCGACGGCAACACGCTCAACCGCGCGATGGTGCAGCCGAGCGTCGGTACACCGGAGATCCTGTCTCGCGGATACCACGAGGCGATCGGCGTCGCCGCGCTCTCCGACTCCGAGTTCTACGTCGGCGACCTCGGCGGCAGCATCCGTTACGTCAACCTCGACACCGGCATCGACACCGAACTGGTGCACCTGGGCTTCGGCCTCACCGGCCTGGCGCTTGCCCAACTCTGAGTTCGCGAGCAGACGCAGAATCGCATTGCCGGGGCCTATGGCATGCGATTTCGCGTCTGCTCGCCGTGGTGAAAGGTGGCGAATATGAGTGGGTGGATTAACCTGTGGCACAGCCTAACCCCGGGGCAAGGCACGCTCCTGGGCGGCGCCTTCGTCCTCTTCGCGGGGATCGTCGCGTTCGGCACCGGTGCAATCGACCGCCGTTCCGAGCACAAGCGCTTCCACTACGAGGAGATGAAGGCGCTCTACGCCGAGGCCTTGAGGATCGGGCGCGACCTGGAAATCCTCAAGGCGCTCCCGCCAGAAATTCGCAGGGAAGTGCTGACCGAGAAAGCCGAGGCGATCGACAGGGTGATCAGCGAGCTCGCGCTGACCGGCAACTACCGAACCGCCGACCTCGCCATCGCCTACGCGTACCAGCAGTCGGTTCAGCTCGGTGAATGGGTACGGCAGGTGGAGGCCGACGGGGGTATGACGGAGCGCCTCCGGATGTGGCTGGACAACATGCCCGAGGGGCAACGAGAGGCACTGAAGACTTACGAGGACGTGCGGGTCAATCGTCGAGACGTGGTGCAGGCCGTGCGCAAGGAGCTGGGCCTCTACGTTCCCGTGCTGTCACGCTACCGGCGCGCGTTGCGGGACACCATACAGGGCCAGCCTTTTCCGCTGAACTGAATGTCGTGCGACAAAGCCATTCAGATTGATGCCGGCTGACGATGTTGTCGACGGCCCGGGGTCGGTCGAGTACCGCGGCGGACGTCACAACCCAAGTGCAGCTAGCCGGAAGCAGGTACGGCCGTCAGCAGGGACGACATTTCGACCGGAGCGGGCGATGCTTAGGTGGTCATGGGCTGCACGAGAATCGTTCGCCCGATAACCCGCCGGAACGGCGGCGAAAGCGTCTGCGGTGCAAGGCCGTCGGAAGATGGCAGCCGGCCCGGGACGGGAAACGACTAGAAGGGCAGGTATTCGGGATGCTGATGCTCACCGTACTGCTGGCGCTGCTCCTTTTGAACACTATTGCGTGGGCGCTGCACGACAGCCGGACGGTTGTCGAGCGGCACAAGGAATTCCCCTTCCAATGACTAGCACGCCCAGCCCGCTGGTGGCCCGCTTCATCCGCCGGTACAGCTCCGTCTACGGTGTCGGTGGGGCACAAGCGCCCGGAGGCGTGACGGCCTGCGCTATGAGCGACACTCGGCTCACGCGGGCGCCCAGATAAATTCAGCTACCCGAACCGGATTACCCGATGTAGCTCTGACGCGGAAGCATGTTGGGTCGCATCAACGATCGCACGGTTGTGCCGTCGGCCGCCGCGGGCCTACCGCGTGCGGCCGCTCCCGCCGCCAGGTTCACCGGCGAACTCGCCAGGCTGACCGGGGGCGCCAATTCTCCGAGATCGGTTTGACTGACCAGGTTTACCGGCAGCGCCTTGGCGGCCGCGCCATTTGCGGACGTGAGGGTGCCCCAGGTTTGGGGTACCGAGAGGGCCCCGACGGTGGCCGCCCGTCCCATTGCGCCGGATACCGCACCGCCGAACTGAACCGAGCCGACCGAGCCAACCGAACCGAGTGTGGTCGCAACTTTGCTGAGTCCAGCGCTCACGTCGGTCAACGCCTCCACCGTTGAGTTTGCCGCGGTCGAGCCGGAGTTCGCCAGGGAGGCCGCCGACAAGATGATGGACGGTATCGTTGCGAAAGCGCTGATCCCGGAGTTGACGTGGTCGGGCGCCAGCGCATTGTTTATGTTGTCGAGGATCTTCTGGATGATCGTGTCGATCGACGCGCCGGTCGAACTGCCAGTGGAATTGCTGACCGCGGCGCTTTGGGCGCTCAAACCGGCGGGATTGGTGTTCTGTTGCGGCGCGGTGAACGGGGTCAGCGTCGCCGCGGCGGCCGACGAGCCGGCATACCCGTACATGGCCGCGGCGTCCTGGGCCCACATCTCGGCATATTGCGCCTCGGTCGCCATGATGGCGGCGGTGTTGATGCCCAAGAAATTCGTCGCGACCAGCATCGCCAACTGTGCGCGATTCGCCGCTATCACCGGTGGCGGCACCGTCGCCGTGAACGCCGTCTCGAAGGCCGACGCGGCGGCCTGAGCCCGGCTGGCTGCCTCCTCGGCCTGTGTTGCGGCGCCGTTCAACCATGTCACGTAAGTCGCTGCGGCGCCGGCCATCGACAGCGACGACGGACCCGTCCAGCCGTCGGCGGTTAGGCCCGATACCACCGCAGAATACGAGGCGGCCGTCGAGTACAGGTCCGCGGCCAGCTTTTCCCACGCGGCCGCGGCGGCCAGCATGGAGCCCGGGCCGGCACCGGAATACATTCGGCCGCTGTTGATTTCCGGCGGCAGGGCTCCGAAGTCCATGGCTCCTACCAATTCAGCGGGCGGCGGCCGCGTTGGCGGCCTCGGTGGCCGCGTAGGAACCGGCGGATGCTTGCAGGGTGGAAACGAAAAGCTGGTGGATCGCCGCCGCCTGCGCACCGATCTCCTGGTACAGCACCCCGTGGGCGGTGAACGCCGCCGCCGTCAGCGCCGACACTTCGTCGGCGGCGGCCGGAACGACCCCCGTAGTGGGTTCCGCTGCAGCGGAATTCGAGGCCGTCATCGCCGAACCGATTGCCGCCAGGTTTCCCGCCGCCGCGCTCATCAACTCGGCCTGCGTGGTTACGAACGACATTTCTCTTCTCCCGGTTGGATTCTGCGAGGCTGCGGGTTGATTGACGCGTGGCACGCGATCATCCCCCGCAATCAAGCTCAACACGTAGCATCGCGGAGGCGGGCCGAGATGTCGTCGGCGCTAGCATCCCATTTGGCTTCCGGCTAGCCGTAATAACTCTGGGTCGGGTCGGCAGTCACGCGGTCGGGCTGCGTTGCGGCGCAGAGTGATTCATTTCACAGCGGGATCACGAAGGCAGGAACCGCATTCCACCTGACCCACTGCTACCGGCTAGCGGGTATGCCGATTCCGGTTGCCGGTAACGACACACGCGGGGTCATTGCGGCAGGCTGGGGGAGCCAGTTCATAACAGGACGAACGCCCGTGCGCGCCGCGACGGGTGCGGTCCGCAGGAGGGAAAGCTCGGGAGGATTCATGTCGATCGATGGCGGCGGACTCAGCGGACTCGGCGGGCGGCTTCCGCTGTACGACCGCGACATGCTCAACCCCGGCCAGAGGGAGCTCTACGACTGGCTGATGAACGCGGCGGTGCCATGGGCAGAGGGCGCCAATTTCCAGGCGCGCACGGACGCGGGCCAACTGATCGGTCCGTTCAATCCGGCCCTGCTCACCCCGGCCATCTCCTCCGCCTTCCTCGAACTCGCGGTCACCGAGCAGAAAAACACCTCGCTGAGCCGACGCTGCAGGGAAGTCATCATCCTGACGGTCGGCGCGGTGTGGCGGGCCCCCTACGAGCTCTACGCCCATTGCGCCGTTGCCCGGCGGGTCGGTCTCTCGGACGAGGCGGTGCGGATATTGACCGAAGGTGGACTGCCGGAGGGCCTCACGGAAGCCGAAACGGTCGCCCACCGCGTCGCCCGCGCACTGTCGGTCGAGCACGTTCTCGACGACGCGCTGTACCGCGAGGCGGAAGCGCTGCTCGGGGACGAGGGGGTGATGGAAGCCGCCGTGCTGACCGGCATCTATCACACCGTGTGCGCGATCCTCAATGCGTTCCGGATACCGGCACCGTCCTGAAGCCTAAACTGTCGACGGTCCGCGCGGATGGGTGTTAGCTAAAGGCGGGGTAGTCCGGTGTGAGGTGCTCGGTGGACGAAGGCGCGGTTTTGCCCGATGAGGGTGAGCCCGTTCGGGCGGAGATGGTGCGTGAAACCCCACACTCACGGGTGACGCGGCTATCCGCCGCTGGGCGCACAGTCATCCGAAAAGAGTTCACCGGACCCGCGGCACAGCGCCGGCTCCGCCACGAGGTGGCCGTGCTGGAACGGCTGCGCGGGGTGGTGGGCGTGGCGCAGGTGCTCGATGAGCCGCGCTACCCCGGGTCGATCACGCTCGCCGACGCCGGCCCGGCTACCCTTGCGGACACCGAAAAGCCGCTCGCGCTTCACGACCTGATGCGCGTGGCAACGGCGTTGGCGGAAGCAGTGGCGGCCATGCACGGCCGCGGTGTGATGCACCGCGACATCTGCCCCGGCAATATCGTTGTGTCGCCGCACCTCTCGCCGTGTCTGGTGAGCTTCGGGCTGGCGGGGTCATTGCCTGAGATTCGCCCGGAGTCCGCCCGCCATAACCAAATCGTCGGCACTCTGGCGTATCTGGCGCCCGAGCAGACTGGCCGGACGGGCCGGCCGGTCGATCAACGAGCCGACCTGTATGCGTTAGGCGCCACCCTGTACGAACTGTCAACGGGCGCAATGCTGTTCGACTCCACAGACCCGCTGCAGCTTACGCATGATCATCTGGCCCGCCTGCCCGGGCCGCCAAAGGATCTGAATCCCTTGGTACCCGAGGCGCTGTCGGCGATCATCATGCATCTGCTGGAAAAAGAACCCGACGACCGCTACCAGTCGGCCGACGGGTTGATTCACGACCTGCGGCTGATCGGCCGGCCCGGGGCCGCGACGGTGCCCGCGCCGAACGTCGGCGGGCGGGATTTCCCCTTGCGGCTGATGGCGCCGTCGAGGCTGATCGGGCGCGACGACGAGCTACTGGCAATGAGGACGGCGTTCAGTGGGGCGCTGACCGGTCGATGCCGCGGCGTGCTGGTCAGCGGGGCCCCCGGCGTTGGAAAAACGGCGTTGGTCGATCAGCTGCGCCCGATCGTCACCGGCCACGATGGCTGGTTCGTGGCGGGCAAATTCGATCAGTATCGGCGGGATCTGGACTCCGGCGGGTTCTTCCAGGCGTTCCGTGCCCTGGGCCGGCTGTTGCTGTCCGAGCCCGAGGATGAGCTGGTCGAGATCCGCGAAAGAATCTTGGCGGCACTGGGTCCGAACGCGGGTCTGGCCGCCGCTGCCGCGCCGGAGTTCTCGGCGGCGCTCGGGGTGCCCGCGGAGGCGGGCGACCCGCTGACCGCACAAGTTCGGATGCAACAAAGCGCGGTGGCGGCGCTGCGAGCGGTGGCGTCGCGGGAACGCCCGGTCGTGGTGTTCGTCGACGACGTGCAGTGGGCGAGCGGTATCGCCGTCGGCTTCATCGATCTCGTGTTCCGCGAACGGGTCGAGGGCTTGTTGCTGGTCGCCTCCCACCGCGACGACGTCGATCCGGGGGATCCGCTGGCGACCTCGCTGGCGCGGTGGCGCGAGCAGCCCGGCGTGACCCACCTGCCCCTGCGGAACCTGCCGCCGTCGGGCGTGGCCGAGCTGGTCGCCGAGATCCTGCGCGTGGACGAGGTTGCGGCAGGCGCGTTGGCCGATCTCCTGGCGCTGCACACAGGTGGCAATCCCTACGAGACAGTGGAATTGCTCAACAGCTTGCGGCAGGAGGGCATCCTGACGACGACCGCGACGGGGTGGCGTTGGGATGAGGAGGCCGTGCGGGCGCAACTGATTCGCGCCGAGGGGGCCACGCTCCCGGCGGCCCGGTTGGCGGCCCTGCCGGCGCAGTCTCGCGAGACGGTGGAGGTGATGGCGCATCTGGGCGGCTGGGCCGAGTTGAGCGCGCTGGCGGTGGCGACGGCGCAGTCCCCGGAAGTCGTCGAGCAGCAGCTCGCGCCGGCGCTGGAGCACGGGGTGCTCGTGGCCGAAGGGCTCCACGACGTCGTGCGATTCCGCCATGACCGCATCCGCGAAGCGGTCCTCTCGGAGGCCGACCCCAAGTTCCGGTCCGGCGTCCAACTCGCGGTGGCGCGACGGTTGGCGGCGAGGCCGGAGTTCTTCGCCGTCGCGGCCGAGCAATACCTGCCGGTGGCCGAGGCGGTGACCGACGCGGCGGAGCGGTCCGCGGTCGTGACGCTGCTGTGCCGCGCCGCCGAGCAGGCTTCCGCCGTCGGGGTGTATAGCCAGGTCGAAACGCTGCTGTCGACCGCGCTGCGGATCGCCGACCCGAGCGACATCGCCAGGCTGGTGGAACTGCACACCGGCCGCCACGCCGCCCTCTTCTGCCTCGGGCGGCTGGAGGAGGCCGACACCGAGTACCGCACCATCGAGCGTTTCTGCACCGACGCGCTGCGTCGGGTCGATGCGACGTGCGTGCAGGTGCGCAGCCTGACTCATCGCAAGCTCTACCCGGCGGCGGTGGAGCTCGCCGTGACTGCACTGCGCGACATCGGCAACCCGGTCCCGGGCCCGGAACGGCTTCCGGAATTGCTCGAACGCTACTTCGAGTATCTGTACCGGTGGCTCGACGCCCCCGGTGACGACGAAGACCTGGCCCGGCCCGCCATCACGGATCCGACCCTGCTCGCGGTGACCCGTCTGCTCAGCGCCGTGTTCCCGACGGCATCCTTCGCCGGCGACACCTTCATGCAGGCCTGGCTGCCGCAGGAGGCGCTGCGGATCCTGCTCGACCACGGAACCGCCCGCGGCGTTCTGGGGCCCGCAAGCTACTCGGCCGCCATGGCCATCGCCCTGCGCGAGGACTACGGCGCGGCATACCGGGCCGCACGCCGGATCGTGAAGCTGGGCGAAGCCCGTGGCTACGAGCCCGAGACGTCCGCGGCCCGCTTCGTGTTCTCGTACTTCAGTTGCTGGTTCGAACCGCTGGAGATCAGTGTCGAGCAGGCGAAACGCGCGCGCGAGGGATTGATCAAGGGCGGCGACTTGGCCACGGCCGGCTACACCTTTTTCCAGACTTACGGGGCGTTATTGGACTGCCTGCCGACGCTGGAGAATTTCTTCGCGGAGGTCGAGGCGGGGCTGGCCTTCGCGCGTCGTGTCGGCATCGAACAGATGGACCGGTGGCTGGGAGCCTGCTGGTGGTTGACGTGTCGGCTGCGCGGGGAAAATCCCGGCGAATCGGGCGCAGCCGCGCCGCTCGACCGGTATGCGGATAACCCGACGGCACGTTTCAGCGCCCATTTCACCCGCGCGATTGCCGCCGCCATCTTCAACGACCCGGCGGATCTGGAACGACGGACGGACGCGGCGATGCAGGCGTTGCTCTATGTCCCCGGCAACTACGTGACCGCGGTGGCCCGCCTGCTGCGGGGTCTGGCCCTGGCCACTCGCGCGCGCACCGCTGCGGCCGGCCAGCGTCCGGGGATACTCGCCGAACTCGACGACCTGATTCAGTGGCTGGCGGCCCGCGCGGCTGATGCGCCAGCCAACTTCGGACATTTGCTGCACTTGCTGGAAGCCGAACGGGCATGGGCTGGAGGGGATTTCGGAGCCGCAGCGCTGGCGTTCGACGCGGCCCGCGACGAGGCGGCCGGTCGGCAGCGACCGTGGCATCGAGCGCTCATCACCGAACGTGCCGCCCACTTTGCCCTGGCGCGGGGCCTGCAGCGCGCCGGCTTCGAACTGCTGGCCCGGGCGCGCGACCTGTACTCCGCCTGGGGGGCGACGGCAAAGGTCGCGCAACTCGACTGGGCGTATCCGGCGCTGCGACAACACGTCATTGCCGCCGCCGGCATCGGCGGCGACGAACCCGGTGAGCCCGGCCCGACGCTGAGTACCGGCGCCGTCGACCTGCTCGGCATCCTGTCGGCGTCTCGGGCCCTGAGCTCGGAGACGACGATCGACGGCCTGCACGCCCGCGTCGTGGACGTGCTGGCCGCCATGACCGGCGCGACCGCGGTGCGGGTGCTGCTCTGCGACGAAGACGGCCAAACCTGGTCGTCACCGGCGGTGACGGGCGGCACGATGGACGG
This sequence comes from uncultured Actinomycetota bacterium, assembly GCA_963788075.1. Classification (GTDB taxonomy): domain Bacteria; phylum Actinomycetota; class Actinomycetes; order Mycobacteriales; family Mycobacteriaceae; genus Mycobacterium. The sequence goes on from CAWBFI010000004.1 coordinate 100,040, forward strand.
CGGGCACGCCGCCCCGATGTCGGTGCTGCGCTACGTCGAGCGTATGCAGGAACCGCTCGTGGTCACCGACGCCGCAAGCGACGACCGCTTCGCCCGCGACCCGTATTTCGACGAGGTGGATCGCTGCTCGCTGCTGGCGCTGCCGATCCTGGGCCGTGGTCGGCTGCGAGCGGTGTTGCTGCTGGAGAATCGCTTGATCCGCGGTGCTTTCACCGCCGATCGCCTCGATCCGGTCAAGCTGATCGCCGGCCAGCTCGCGGTGTCCCTCGACAACGCCCGGCTGTACGCCGATCTCGCGGCCTCGCGCGCGCGGATTGTCGCGGCCGCCGACGAGGCGCGCCGCCGCATCGAGCGCGATCTGCACGACGGCGCCCAGCAGCGGCTGGTCTCGCTCGCGATGCAGCTTCGTTCGATGCGCGAGGGCGTGGGGGCCGACGATGCTGAGTTTCGCCTGCAGCTTGAGCGCGCCGTGACGCAGGCAAGCGGTGCCCTCGACGAGCTGCAGGAGCTGTCGCGCGGCATCCACCCGGCGGTCCTGGCCAGAGGCGGCCTCGGCCCTGCTTTGAACGCGCTCGCCCGTCGTTCGCCGTTCCCCGTGGGGCTTACGGTCCGGGTGCCCGAGCGATTACCGCACCGGGTCGAGGTCAGCGCCTACTACACCGTCGCCGAGGCGTTGACGAACGCGGCCAAGCACTCCCACGCCGAGACCATCACGGTGACCGTCGACCATGACGTCGCCCGTGGCGCCCTGCTCATCGAGGTCGCCGACGACGGCGTCGGGGGCGCCGACTTCACCCGCGGCACCGGACTCGTCGGCCTCAAAGACCGGGCCGAGGCGCTGGGTGGCCAGATCGAGCTGCGGAGTTCGCCCGGCGCGGGAACCTCGGTGCGGGCGCGGTTTCCGATAATCCGGACCGACGGCAACGCGTCGGGATAGCCGGCCGCTATACCTGCTGGCCGGTATGGGGCCGTTGCAGCCAGCTTCGATGCAAACCGGTGGCCCCGCCCCGAGACTGGGAGTGAGGCGCTCCACTACCCGACGCACACCATCGCGCGCCGCCAGTGCCGACGTCGCCGGGATGGAGTTTCGTTGTGCTGTCGCGCCGGTCACCGCGGTTCCGTAGTGGTGAACGCGCGATCGGAGGGCCGCATCGATGAGTAAGCCGAGCAGTGACTGACTTTACGATTGCGCCCCTCGTCCTGGGCGCCGCCGATCGATCCCGACACGCGACGACAAGCACTGAGTGGCCTTTGAGTCCGAGGCGAGCCCGGGGTGAACCGTCGGGCCGGCGCACCGGGCGATCGCCGCGACCGCCGGGACGTCCCCCCTGGCTTGGGATCGTCGTCGCCGCGGTGTTGATCGTCGCCGAGACAGTACTCGTGCGCATGCTTGCCTCGGTCGCACCGCACGCCACCTTGGGAGCGGTGTATCTCTTTGGCGTCCTTGTGATTTCAACGGGGTGGGATATCGGTCTGGCCGTGGCGACAACTGTGGTCAGTGCGGTGGTGTACCTGCAAATCCACCTCGACGGCAGCGGCTGGCTGCCGACCAGCCCCGCACAGCTCATCCCGCTTGCGGTGTTCCTGCCGATCGGGCTTCTGGCAAACGTGCTGGCGGGCCGCGCCCGGTGTCGCGCCGGTGAAATAAGGCGTGCCGCAGACCGGGTGAGCGAGTTGGCGCAACGGCAGGCCGCCCTGCGGCGGGTGGCTACGCTGGTGGCCCGCGGCGTCTCCCCGGCCGAGGTCTTCACCGCGGTCGCCGAGGAGGTGGCCAACGTATTCCAGGTGGAGAACTGCGTGCTGGTGCGCTACTTGGCGGATCGCTCATGCGAGGTCGTCGCGGCCCACGACCAGATCCAGGTAGCGACGATTCCGGTCGGCGTGGTGTTCTCGCTGGATGGCGACAACGTCGCGGCGATGGTGTTGGGCACTGGGACCGCGGCTCGGATGGACAGCCACGAGGGCGCGGCCGGCCCGATCGCCGCCGCGGTACGCGATGTGGGCATTCGCTCGGCGGTGGGCGCGCCCATCGCGGTCGACGGCCGACTGTGGGGCGCGGCGGTCATCGCCTCTTCGGGGCCGGAACCCCTTGCGGCGCATACCGAAACCCGCCTGGCGGATTTTGCCGAGTTGGTTGCGACCGCCGTCGCCAATGCGCAAGCGCGCGATGAGCTCATGGCCTCGCGGGCGCGCATCGTCACCGCGGCCGACGAGGCCAGGCGTCGCATCGAACGCAACCTGCACGACGGTGCGCAGCAACGCCTGGTCCCGCTGAGGCTGCGCATCCGGTCCGTTGAGGAGTCGCTGCCGGCCGAGAGCGAGCTCAGACGCGAAATCGCCGCGGTCGAACAGGACCTCGTGGCAGCCAGCGAGGAGCTGAGGCAGCTTTCGCGCGGCATCCATCCGGCAGTCTTGTCCAACGCCGGCCTCGGGCCCGCACTGCGTGCCTTGTGCCGACGCGCGCCCATGCCCGTCGAGCTCAGCGTCGATGTCGAGCGGCGATTGCCCAAGTCCGTCGAGGTGGCCGTCTATTACGTTGTCGCAGAAGCACTCACAAACGCGGCCAAGCATGCCCGAGCGTCCCGGGTCGTCATCACCGTGGATGTCGACGATGCGCGGGTGCGCGTCTCGATAGCGGACGACGGGATCGGGGGTGCCGACCCCGGCGGATCCGGGCTCATCGGCCTGAAGGACCGCGTGGAGGCATTGGGTGGCCGTTTGGATATCAGCAGCGGTGAAGGGTCAGGCACCACGCTCACGGCCGAGATCCCTTGTGAGTCAAGCATCCGCTTGTGAATCAGCCATCCGCTTGTGAATCAGCCATCCGCTTGTGAATCAGCCATCCGCTTGTGAATCAGCCATCCGCTTGTGAATCAGCCTGAGTGGTTCGGCCGGCACACGCCGCAAACGGATGAAGGCTACTGTTGACCCGGGTCGCTACCGAGCGTGACCCGCACGGTCATGGGCAGGCCCATGGGGTCGGTGAACGCGAGTGTCACTGAGGTGCCGGGGTCTTTCGATTGCACCGCGGCGATCAGGGCGTCGCCGGTTCCGATGATCTGGTCGTCGATCTTTGTGATCAGCGCGCCGACCGGAAGTCCGGCTGCCGCGGCGGGCCCACCGCCCAGCAGCCCAGTGATCCTCGCGCCGCGGGCATCGCCGTCGCCGGCCGCCTGCACTCCCAGCCAGCCGTGCGACGCCCGGCCGGTGGCGGCCAGTTCGGCGGCGATGCGCGTGGCGTGATCGATGGGAATCGCATAGTTGAGGCCGATCGACCCGTGAGCCGTGATGCCCGCGCCCTCGGCGCCGGGCACCACAGCCTCTGCCGCGTTGATGCCGACCAGCGCGCCGTTCATGTCGACGAGTGCGCCGCCGGAATTACCCGGATTGATCGCGGCGTCGGTCTGGATGGCGTAATACGCGCTGAGCGGAGCGTCGGGTTCCGTTGCCGGGCAGATCAGGCGGTTCAGCGCGCTGACGATCCCAGCCGTCACGGTGCCGCGCAAGCCGAGTGGCGATCCGACTGCGGCCACCGGCTGGCCGACGCGCAGCTTGGTCGACGAGCCGATACCGATCGGAGTAAGGCCCGAGATGTCTCGCGCGCGACCGATGGCGATATCGCTCTTGGGGTCGGTGGCGATGAGGTCGAATGGTGCGGTGCGGCCGTCGTTGAGCGTCACCGCGGTGCTCGCCGGAGCGTGCCGCCCACCGCTGAGCGCTGCGACGACGTGGTTGTTGGTCATGATCAGCCCGTCCGCGGACAGAATCACGCCAGAACCCAGCTGAGAGTGGCTGCCGTCGTTGAATTGCAGGGTCACCACGCTGGGCAAGACTTTCGCGGCCACCTCCTCGATGGAGAATGCGCCCGAATACGGCAGTGTCACAGCGGAACTGGAGTCTGCCGATGGCCTGCCGACGGCGAACGGATGCGCGAGGAGGGCCAGCGCCACGGCGATCGCTGCGACAAATATCGTGACCTCGACGGCACGTACGGCGAAGAATCCCGTCCGGGCTCGCCTCTGCCGGCGCGCTGACGCGCGGATCGCCCGGTGCGCGGGGTATCGGCCGGCCCGCGGATCACCCGGCCGCGCGGCCTCGCCGCCCCGGCTGACCCGTCGGCCATCGGGCGTCTGCGTTACGCAGCAGCAGCCGTCGGCAATTGACATGAGTCCTTTCCTCACTTCCGATACGTCGAAGACCAATGGGCCTCAACGACATCGGTGTCGCGCGTTACGCGCTGTCGAATCCGCTTATGTCCAGGATGGCGGGCGCGGGCACGGCTGTCGTTACCGGCAACGCCAATCCGTATACCGCGCTAGCGGGAATCTAGCCCGCGAGCCCCAGGGCGTCCCGGATCGCGGCACCGGACAGGGCAGACTTGGGAATGAAGGCCACGGCCGGGCTGGCGGAGACCAACTCGGCGAAGTCCTCTTCGGCGTGCGTGGAGATCAAGATGGTTGGTACCTCGGCACCGAAACCGTTCCGGTGCAGCTGCTCGACGAGATCGAAACCGCTCTCCTCGCCCAGGTCGATATCGACGAGCGTCACGTCGGGCTGCAGGTCCTTGACGCACAGCAGCCCTTCGGCGGAGGACGTTGCCACCGCCACCACGTTGATCCCCTGATGCTCGAGCAACCGCGTCGCCGCATCGAGGAAGTCGCGGTTGTCATCAACGATGACGCACCGCGTTCGCTCACCAACTGTCACGCGTTCAGTGTGGGGTAGCGGCGGGCCGATCGCATGGAGGCTAGCAGGAAATTCGCGCCGAGTCGGGAAGGATTCGCGGGTCGCGCTGTGACGCAGATCGCGAAAACCGGGATGGTGGCTCACCGGGCGGCGGGATTGATCGTTCGCCGCGGGCTACCGGCTAGCTGGGACGAGCGGACTGCGGCTGACGGGAACGCTCGACGGCTGCCAGCGGTGCAGACGTGGCGCACTGCAACGGCAATCGTAAGGCGTGGAGCCGCGAGGCGCCGCTTCCCCCGTACACGAGAGGTGCATCATGACCCTGCCAGCGGAATTGCCTGCCAGCGCGGACCCGACGGCCGGGTTTGAACGCCGGGTCGCCCCCTTGCTCGACGACCTGCACCGGCAGGCGCTGCGGATGACCCGCCATCACGCCGACGCGGAAGACCTCGTCCAGGACGCGCTGGCAAAAGCCTTCGCGGGATTCGACTCCTTCCGGCCGGACAGCAACATCGCCGCCTGGCTGTACCGCATCCTGGTCAACACCCACATCAGCAACTGCCGCAAAACGCAGCGACGCCCTGTGCACCATCCCGCGGAGGGCATCACGGATCAGCACATGCACGTGAGCGCGGCCCATTCGGGTATGGGCCTGCCCTCGGCGGAAGATCTAGCCCTCGATCGATTCGGCGACCAGGACGTCGTCGCCGCGATGCGCTCGCTGCCCGAGCAGTTCCGCACCACGGTGTACTACGCGGATGTCCAGGGCATGCCATGCAAGGAAATCGCCGAGGTGATGAATGCGCCCATCGGAACCGTGGTCTCGCGCCTACACCGGGGGCGCCGCCGCCTCCGCGGGTTGCTGGCGCCGCCGCGCGCGAGCGTGCGCTACGACGACTCCAGGGATTTGGCCCAAACGGCGTGACGTCTTGCCGACGCCCGAAGTCAGCGTGAGTCCAGAAATGTGATGACGGCGCGGACGCGACGGTGATCGTCGTCGGTCTCCTGTAGGCCGAGTTTGGTGAGGATGCTGCGGACGTGCTTTTCGACCGTTCCCTCGGTGACCCACAGCCGCCGCGCGATGCCGGCATTGGACCGGCCCTCGGCCATGAGCTGCAGCACCTCCAGTTCGCGTGGGGAAAGTACGGACAGGGGATCGTCGCGGCGCCGACCGGACACCAGTTCCTGCACGACCGCCGGGTCAACGACCGACGCGCCCTTTGCTATCCGGTGCAGGGTGTCGACGAAATCGGCGACATCGGTGACCCGGCTCTTGAGCAGGTAACCGATGCCGCGGCCGCTGGCCAACAGTTCCATCGCGTGCTCGACGTCGACATACGCGGACAGCACGAGGATCCCGGTGTCGGGCAGTTCCTGCCGGATCACACGCGCGGCTTCCAGGCCCTCCGTGGTGTGGGTAGGCGGCATCCGGATATCCACCACGACCACATCGGGCTTGGTTTTGCGCACCAGCGCGAGCAGCTCGACTGCGTTGCCGACCTGGCCGACGACGGCGAAACCGGAGCGGTCGAGCAGGCTGGCCAAGCCCTCCCGCAGCAGGGTTTCGTCGTCGGCCACCACCGCGCGCAGCGCGACCGGAGCCGCGCCCGGCTCGGCGGTGCTTGTTTCCGTCGTCAACGCCCGGTCCTTCCGCGTCGCGTGCCTGAAAGAGCATATTGCACGGCACGCGGTAGCGGGGGACGCAGCGGCGCAAAATTAGCGCGGCGATCGCAAACCATGAGCCATGACGGTTGACGCCGGCGGGCCTCACTCGCGATTCGGCCCTGTCAGCGGCAACTGGACCAGCAGCGTGGTGCCGGCTGCGGCAGCACTGTTTACGGTCAGCGTTCCACCGAGCGCCTCCACCCGGTCGAAAAGGCCGAGGAGGCCGGATCCGCGGGACGGGTCGGCGCCGCCCACGCCGTCGTCGCCGACCTCGAGGAACAGCCGATCCTCTCGCACCTCACCGGTGAGCCGCACGACCGTGGGGTGCGCGTGTTTGGCGGCGTTCGACAACGCCTCCGCCACCACGAAATATGCCGCGGCCGCGACCGGCGGCGGGAGGTCCTTGCCAACGCTCAGGTCGAACTCGATCGGCAGCTCCGAGCGATGGGCGAGCGCCTTCAATGCCGGTGTCAAACCGTGTGAAAGTGCCCCGGGATGGATGCCATGGCAAACATCCCGCAGCTCCTGCAGCGTCTCGGTCAGCTTGGCGTCGAGCGAACAGAGCTCCTCGCGCACTTCCGGGGTCTCGCGTGGGGCGACCTCCTGGAAGGCGCGGATGCGCAGGGCCAGCGAAACCAGCCGCTGCTGGATGCCGTCGTGCAGGTTGCGCTCGATGCGTCGGCGGGCCTCATCGGCCGCGGTGACGATGCGAGCGCGCGACGCCAGGAGATCGGCGCGGGCCTGGGCGTTGGCGATGGCGGTGCCGACCAGGTCGGTGAACTCGGAGATCCGCGCCTCGGTGCCGTCTGGCAGCGGGCCGTCCTGCGGGGACAGCGCAGTCATCGCCCCCCAGAGCGCTCCGCCCACCTTGACCGGCGCGCCGACGGCCGTATAGGAGCCCCCCGGCAGCTCCGGTGGCGACTGCTCGACAAGCCGTGCGGGCTCGCCGGTCTGCCGGACGGGCGCCGCAACGATCGCGTCGATTGGAACGCGGCAGCCGACCTGCAGGGGATCGCCGTCACGTCGCCACGCGCCGACGACGGTGGCCGTGCCGTCGGCCTCGAAGCGCAGGAGCCGAGTGATCTCGACGTGCAAGAGCTGCCCCACCTCGCGGCTGACCGCCGAGAAGATCTCGTGAGACGGCACCCCGCGGGCGACCAGGGTGGCGACCCGGCGCAAAGCGGCCTGCTCGTCGCGGCCGCGCTGTAGTGACTCGGCCATCGCATTGAAGCTGCGTTCCAGGACACCGATCTCGGCCCTACCGTTTTGCGGCACCCGCGCCGCAAGGTCGCCCGCGGCGAGACGCTGAGCCATGCTCGCGGTCCGGCGCACGGGACCGACGACACCCCGCGCCAGGTAGGCGGCGACGACCATCGTCGTAACGAGCGAGACGCCGAGCCCGCCGGCGGCGAGCATGGTCGCTTGCCGATAGGCACGGTCCGCATCGGCCTGGGCAGCGAGATTCTGGGACAGCTCGTTCGCGTTATAGGCATCCACCTCGTGGCGCAGCGCGTCCATTCGCGGTCGCCCGATCTCCTCCACCATCGTCTTCACCGACGGGTCTCCGCGGCGCGCGGCGTCCACCAGGGGCACCGCGTACTCGTCGAGATACGAGAGCGCATCCCGCTGCAACTGCTCGGCCCGCACCTGTTGGCTGGATGGGTCGGCGATCTCGCGCAGCGCCGCTAGTTTCTCTGGTAGCGCTCGACGGGCGGCCTCCCACGCCGCCGCGAAGCGCTCGTCGCCGGTGATGATGAAACCCCGCTGGCTGGCCTCGACGTCGATCAGCTGATTTCTGACCTCGCGGGCGAGGCCGATCTCACGCTGATTGTGGGCGGCAACGCTTCTGGCCCGGTCCTCGTGCCTCATGGCGAGGATCAGAAACACGAACACCACCGCGATGACCAGGGCCAGGACAGACGTCGCCGCCACCAGTCGACCAGTGATCCCAACTCGCATCTCGAGCCTCACCACCGTGTGTGCCGGCTTGCACCGGCACAGGCCGCCATCCTCGAATGGTTGAGTACACGAACAGTGTGCCGCTTGGCGAGCGCTGGGCAAACAGCAGGGCGGAAGACTCGGCGGCCGGTGCGCCGATGATGCGGCAAGACTGACGGCGCTGACGGTCGGTCCAGAGGCCGAATCGTTTTGGCCTTCACGCGGTTCGGATACGTTGGTTTCGGCGGCGCACACCCGCCGAAACCAAGCGCTCGCATTCGGTTGCGGCCACACCGGGAGCCCCAGAAGGAGCAGCCATGAACGCGCCCAGTCCAGACGCCATCCGGGCAGAAACGATCACGATCACGGGCCACGGCGGCGACGAGATCGAGGCCTACCGGGCCATCCCGCTCGCCGAGGGATCGCGCGGCGGGATCGTGTGGATCCATCACATGCCCGGCTACGACCGGGAAACCAAGGAATTCGTCCGGCGGCTCGCCGACACCGGCTACCACGTCGTCGCGCCGAACCTGTATTCACGCGAGGCGCCCGGCGCCGCTCCCGACGACGCCGCCGCGGCGGCGCGGGCTGCCGGCGGCGTGCCCGACGAGCGGCTCGTCGGCGACGTCGCGGGCGCCGTCGAGCACCTGCGTTCCCTGCCGGGCGCCAACAGGAAGTTCGGTGTCATCGGGCACTGCTCGGGCGGCCGGCACGCGTATCTGGCGGCGTGCTCGCTGCCGTTGGACGCAGCGGTGGACTGCTACGGCGCGTTCGTCGTCGAGGACCCGCCCGAGGGCATGCCCAAGGCCATGAAACCGATCCTGCGGTTGGCACCGAACCTCAGCTGCCCGCTATTGGGATTCTTCGGTGCCGACGACAAGTTCCCGTCGCCCGCGGCGGTGGCCACGCTGGACGCCGAGCTGACCAAGCTCAACAAGCCGCACGAGTTTCACTCCTACGAGGGCGCGGGGCACTCGTTCGTCTCCGTCGACCGGCCGGCGTACCGGCCGGAGGCGGCGGTCGACGGCTGGCGCCGCATCGACGACTTCTTCGCGACCAACCTGAAAGGCTAGGTGTTTCAAGGCATGTGCACATATCTGACCGAAAATATAGGGATCGACGGGAGCGGCAAGGGCGCGACGGGGTGGTTCGGCGCCAGCCGCGCGACGGTGTACGTCGACCACCCCGTTCACGCGCCCTACGGCCACACGGTCAACATCGACGTGATCAATCCCCGGCTGGGCCCGTCGGCGCGGGTCGCTCTCGAACTCACTAAGGAAAGCGCCCTGGCGCTCGCGGAGGCGATCCACAAAGCGATCGCCAGTGCGCCCGCCGGATTGGCCTCCAAGGACCAGAGATGACCGCCGATCGTGACTACCCGCAAATGGCGGCGGCGCGCGGCCGCGTCGAGCCCGCGCCGCGCCGGATCCGCGGCTATCTCGGCCACGAGCTGGTCTTCGATACCGTCGCGGCTCGCTACGTGTGGGAGGTGCCCTACTACCCGCAGTACTACATCCCGCTGGCGGATGTCCGCCCGAAATTCCTGGTCGACGAAAACCTCCCGCAGAAGGTGCAATTCGGTCCATCGCGGCTACACACCCTGGTCGGTGACGGCCAGACCTACCCGTCCGCGGCGCGTGTCTTCGATGCCGACAGCGACAGCCCCGTGGCGGGCACCGTGCGATTCGAATGGGATCCGTTGCGCTGGTTCGAGGAAGACGAGCCGATCTACGGGCACCCGCGCAATCCGTACTCGCGGGTCGACGCGCTGCGCTCGCACCGGCATGTGCGAGTCCAGCTCGACGGAATCACATTGGCCGACACCAGATCTCCCGTGTTGCTGTTCGAAACAGGTTTGCCGACAAGATATTACATCGATTCGACCGATATCGCGTTCGAGCATCTGGAACCCAGCCCGACCCGGACGCTATGCCCCTACAAGGGGGTGACGTCGGGCTACTGGTCGGTGCGGGTAAATGGCGTCGTGCACCCGGACCTGGCGTGGACGTATCACTACCCGCTGCCGGCCGTCGGGCAGATCGCCGGCCTGGTGGCCTTCTACAACGAGAAGCTCGATATCGTCGTCGACGGTGCCGCTTTGCCGCGGCCGCAGACCCAATTCGGCTAGCCGCCCGGCGAACGAAATCAATATTTAAAGCGGCGCACACATCCCCGAAACATTGCCATTCGAGGCTTCACCCGTCCACGGCCTCACTACCCACAACAGCTGAATTGGGGTGTGTCTGAACCATGTTGCCCTATCCCGATTGGCTAAACCCCGGAGACAACGCCTGGCAGTTGGTGGCGGCGACCCTGGTCGGCCTGATGAGCATTCCGGGCATCGCCGTTCTGTACGGCGGCATCGTGCAGAGAAAGTGGGCCGTCAACACCATGCTGATGGCCTTCACCGGATTCTCGCTGGTGCTGGTGGTGTGGGTGCTGTGGGGCTTCAAGATGGGATTCGGCCAGCCGCTGAAGCTCGGCCCGGGCATCCTGAGAGCCGCGGTCGGGATTCCCCACACGATCCTGAGCAGCAACAACCAGCAGATCGCCTGGATCCCGTCGCTGGACGGCTTGATGCCGTCCTTCCGGTTCTCGGAGTCCACGCTGGCCTACTTCCAGTTCGTGTTCGCCGCGATCACCCCGCTGCTGTTCCTCGGCAGCGTGATCGGCCGGATGAGCTTCAAGGTGTGGCTGATCTTCGTGCCCCTGTGGTCGACGTTCGCCTACTCCGTCAACGCGTTCCTGTTGTGGGGCGGCGGCTGGTGGGCGCAAGCGGGCGCCCTGGACTACTCCGGTGGCTACGTGATCCACCTCGCCGCCGGGACGACCGGATTCGTCGCCGCCGCGGTGATCGGTCCGAGGCTGGCGCGGGACCGGGAACGCGCGGTGCCCAACAACCTTCCCCTGGCCGCGGTCGGCGCCGGGGTCCTGTGGTTGGGCTGGAACGGGTTCAACGGCGGTGACCCGTACTTCTCTGGTGCCGACGCGGCGCTGGCGGTGCTCAACACCAACCTCGCCACCGCCGTCGCATTGCTGACCTGGGTGATCTGGGACATCTTCGCCAGCAAGCAGCGCAAGCCGACGTTCCTCGGCGCCGTCAACGGCATGATCACCGGCCTGGTCGCCATCACCCCCGCGGCCGGCTATGTCAACAGCTTCGGCGCGATGATCATCGGTGCCGTCGCCTCGTCGCTCGTCTGGATGTCCTGGAATTGGCTCGGCAGGACGAGGCTGTTCCGAAAGGTCGACGACACCCTGGGCGTGTTCCACACCCACGGGGTGGCGGGCTTGGCGGGCGGGTTGCTTGTCGGGGTGCTCGCCGACCCGCACATTGTTGTCTACCTGGGCGGCAGCACGGGGACGGACGTGACCACCGCCGGTTGGCTGTACGGTCACCACCCCAAACAGATATTGATCCAGGCCGGCGCCGCGGCCACGGTCATCGTCTGGGACGCCCTCGTCACCTTTGTCATCCTGCGAGTCCTTGGCCTGTTCATGAAGCTGCGGCTGCCCGACGACGTCCTGGAAACGGGCGACGTCGGCGTCCACGACGAGGAGGCTTACCCCGACGACACGCTCGTCACGGGCCGGCGGGTCGAGATGGCGGGGGCGGCGAGGCGGGCCGAGACCGTGAAGCCGGCCGAGCCGGTGGACGATTGAGGCCGTGAGACGTCATGAAGCTGGTCACTGCAATCGTCAAGCCGTTCACGCTCGATGACGTCAAGCGCGCGGTGGAGTCCGCCGGTGTGCTGGGAATGACCGTCACCGAAGTCCAGGGGTATGGCAGGCAGCGCGGGCACACCGAGGTCTACCGCGGAGCCGAGTATGCGGTCGAGTTCGTCCCGAAGGTCCGGGTCGAGGTGCTGATCGATGAGGAGTTTGCCGACCGCATCGTCGATGCGATCATCGGCGCGGCGCGCACCGGGAAGATCGGCGACGGCAAGGTCTGGGTTTCCCCCGTGGAGAAGGTGATCCGTATCCGAACCGGAGAACGCGACCACGAGGCGCTCTGACGTCAGCCACCGAATGTGACCGCTGAATGTGACCGCCGAATGTGACCCCGAATGTGACCCCGGATGTGACGTTAGCCTCAGTTTGACCGCTAATTCTCAGAATTCTTATTTTCCTGGGATCGCGGACGGCGGGTGCAGATGGTTAGCCGCACCGCTCAATTCTGCAAGCAGAGACTAGGTCGAGTGTTCGCCAGCGACCGGCCCTCGGTGCGCCCTATAGCTGCACTCTAAGCGGACCATAAGTTGTGGGGAGGACGGGCTCAACGGCGCTCGACTTGAATTCTTTTCTCGCGAAATTCGGCCGGTAAAATTTATTCAAAGCAGTCACCTATTTGGTGCTGACCTCCGGTTTATCCAGGGCCGCCAGTACGCACAGCGGCGCCCAAACCATGACGCAGAGGCGATGTCACGTGAGCGATGTGAACCACGCGGGAGCGGCGCAGAATGGCCGCGGTCCGATCAGCGGCATGGCCGTCAGCCCCGATGGCTCGCGGCTGATGGTGGCCAACTACGGCCACGACAGCGTCTCGGTCTTCGACACCGAGGCGTGCGCGGTCGTGGAGACCATCGCCGGCCTCGACGAGCCGTTCGCGATCGCCTTCGGCGGCGCCCACACCGACCGCGCATACGTCAGCACCGTGTCGCCGGCGTACGACTCGATCGAGGTCATCGACACTTCGACCAACACGATCATCGCGACCCACCCGCTGGCGCTCAGCGTGAGCGACCTGGCGGCAAGCCCGGATGGCAAGTACGTCTACGCGAGCCGGAATGGCGTCCGCGGAGCCGACGTCGCCGTTCTCGACACGGTGACGGGCGACGTGGGCGAGATTGACCTGCCAACCGGGCCGGGAACCACCGCGGAATGCGTGCGCGTCAGCTCCGACGGGGACCCCCACGTCGCCACCAACGGCCCGGCCGGCGGGCGGCTCGTCGTGATCGATGCGCGCCGGCGGCGCGTCGTCGACACAGTCGAGATCGGTTTTCCCATCCGTGACGTTGCGCTCAGCCCCAGCGGGGCCAGCGCCTACGTGGCCAGTTGCGCTTCCGACTGGGGCGCCGTGGTCGACGTCGTCGACACCCGCGCCGCCAAGATCACCGCCACGCGCAAGGTCGGCGAGATCACGGGCATTCTCACCGGGTTGACGCTCAGCGGCGACGGCGAGCGCGCCTACCTGGTCAGCGATGACAGCGTCGCGGTGCTGTGCACGCGCAGCCATGACCTCGTCGGCAGAGTCGAGGGCGCCGACCAGCCGTCGTGCGTGGTCGAAAGCCCCGACGGAAAATACCTCTACATCGCCGATTACTCCGGGAGGGTCATGGTGGCGCCGGTCGCCGCGATCGTTGCGCCGGCTTCGCCTGGCTGAAACCGGTTTTGTCGGCGAAACCCGCTTTCTCATAGCCGTGTGCGGCGATAGCATTCGCCCGACCGCACACCATGCGGTGCCGCGCCCAGACCGATAAGGCGGTACATCGATGGACAGCACGATGCAGGACTTTCCGCTGACGATCACCGCCATCATGCGGCACGGCTGCGGCATCCACGGAGCACGCACGGTCACCACCGCCACCGGCGACGGTTATCGGCGCACCAGCTATCGCGATCTGCTTCGAGAGGCCGCCCAGCTGGCAAACGCATTGCGCCGCCTCGGGGTCACCGGAGACCAGCGGGTGGCGACGTTCATGTGGAACAACGTCGAACACCTGGCGGCCTACCTCGCGGTGCCCTCGATGGGCGCCGTCCTGCACACCCTCAACATCCGGCTCTTTCCCGAGCAGATCGCCTACGTCGCCAACGAGGCCGAGGACCAGGTGGTGCTGGTCGACGCGTCGCTGACCAAAGTGCTGGCGCCGGTGCTCGGTGACCTCGAGACCGTGCACACGGTGATCGTGGTGGGGGAAGGCCCAGAAGGACAAGCCGGACAAGCCGGGGCGCTGCAGGCGTCGGGCAAGACGGTGCTGAGGTATGCCGACGAAATCGGCGGCGAGTCGACCGAATTCGATTGGCCGCGCATCGACGAGAACTCCGCGGCCGCAATGTGCTACACCAGCGGCACCACCGGTAACCCCAAAGGCGTTGTGTACAGCCACCGTTCGAGCTTCCTGCATGCGATGGGCGCGTGTACCGCCAACGGCATCGGCGTGGGAGCCAGCGACAGCGTGCTGCCGATCGTGCCGATGTTTCACGCCAACGCGTGGGGACTGCCGTACGCGGCGCTCATGGCAGGCGCGGACCTGGTGTTGCCTGACTGCCATCTCGACGCCCGATCGCTGATCGACATGGTCGAGAAGCTGCGGCCGACTGTCGCGGGCGCGGTGCCCACCATCTGGAACGACGTCATGCATCGCCTCGAGGATGACCCCGACCACGACATGTCCTCGCTGCGCCTGGTGGTCTGCGGTGGATCGGCCGTCCCGGTATCGCTGATGCGTGTCTTCGAGGAAAAACACGGCGTCCGGATCCGGCAACTGTGGGGAATGACGGAAACGTCGCCGATGGCCACCATGGCCTGGCCGCCGCCCGGGACCCCGGAGGACCAGCATTGGGCGTTCCGCGCGACGCAGGGCCAGCCCGTGTGCGGGGTGGAGATGCGGATCGTCAACGACGACGGCGCGGTGCTGCCCAACGACGGCAAGGCCGTCGGTGAGGTCGAAGTCCGCGGCCCGTGGATCGCCGGCTCCTACTACCTGGGACGGGACGAGTCCAAGTTCGACTCGGGTTGGTTGCGCACCGGCGACGTGGGCCGTATCGACGAGCACGGTTTCGTCACCCTGACCGACCGCGCGAAGGACGTCATCAAGTCCGGCGGGGAATGGATCTCCTCGGTCGAGCTGGAGAACTGCCTGATCGGGCATCCGCATGTGCTCGAGGCCGCGGTCGTCGGGGTTCCCGACGAGCGGTGGCAGGAACGGCCGCTCGCCGTCGTCGTCACCAAGCCCGGCGCGTCGGTCAGCGCCGAGCAGCTGCGAACTTTCCTCGCCGACAAGGTCGCTCGGTGGTGGCTGCCGGAGCGCTGGACGTTCGTGGAGGAGATTCCGCGCACCAGTGTGGGCAAGTACGACAAGAAGGCCATGCGGTCGCGCTACGCCGAGCATGGCTATTGGGTGATCGAGGCCCGCGACTGAGCGCCGGCATCGGCGCGACCATCGGCCCGAGCAGCGGCGCGACCAGACGCAAAAGCCCCCATTTTCCATCCAAAATGGGGGCTTTTGCGTCTGCTCGCGGGCAAGCAAGATGGGGGACATGCGCCAGCGAGTCATACGGGTCATTCAGTGGGCAACCGGCTCGGTCGGTGTGGCGGCGATCAAGGGCGTGCTGGACCACCCCGAGCTCGAACTCGTTGGCTGCTGGGTACATTCGGAGGCCAAGAGTGGCCAGGATGTGGGCGAGATCATCGGCACCGCGCCGCTGGGCGTGACCGCGACGAACAGCGTCGACGAGGTGCTCGCGCTGGAAGCCGAGGCGGTCATCTATGCGCCGCTGCTGCCCAACGTCGATGAAGTCGCCGCGCTGCTGCGCTCGGGCAAGAACGTCGTGACCCCGCTCGGATGGTTCTACCCGAGCGAAAAGGAGGCCGCGCCACTGGAAATCGCGGCGCAGGCCGGCAACGCGACGCTGCACGGCGCGGGCATCGGGCCGGGGGCCGCCACCGAACTGTTTCCCCTGCTGTTGTCGGTGATGTCGACCGGCATGACTTTCGTTCGCTCCGAAGAGTTTTCAGACCTCCGCACCTACGGCGCACCCGACGTCCTGCGCTACGTGATGGGCTTCGGCGGGACGCCGGACAGCGCATTGACCGGTCCGATGCAAAAGCTGCTCGACGGCGGCTTCATCCAGTCCGTCCGGCTCTGCGTCGACCAGTTGGGCTTCGACGCCGATCCCCAGATCCGGTCGTCGCAGGAGGTGGCCGTCGCTACCGCGCCAATCGATTCACCGATCGGGGTGATCGAGCCCGGGCAGGTCGCCGGGCGCCGCTTCCACTGGTGGGCGGTCGTCGGCGACACGGCGGTCGTGCAGATCACGGTGAACTGGTTGATGGGATCCGAGAATCTCGATCCGCCTTGGTCTTTCGGGCCTGCGGGGGAGCGCTACGAGATCGAAGTGCGCGGAAACCCGGACACCTTTGTGACGATCAAGGGATGGCAGCCGGAAAGCGTGGAAGCTGGCCTGGAGAGCAATCCAGGGATCGTCGCGACCGCCGCGCACTGCGTCAACGCGATCCCCGCAACGTGTACCGCGCCGGCGGGCATTCAAAGTTTCTTCGATCTGCCGCTCATCACCGGGCGGGCCGCCCGCGGCTTGCGCGCGGACACCTGAAAGGGTCAAGCCCATGGCACAGTCGCTCGTCGTCGAAGAATCCCTGGTGGTACCCGTCCCTGCCGAGCAGGCCTTCCACCGCACGCTGCCGGCACCCCTCCCCGAGATCTTCAAGCGCTGGCACGGGCCGTTCCCGCCGGTTAAGGAGGTGCGCGAGCAGACGGGCGCGTGGGACGCCGCGGGCCAGACCCGCACCGTGGTGCTGGCTGGCGGCGGCAGCACGCGCGAGGAATTGACCAGCGTCGACCCGCCGCGATCGTTCGGCTACCGGCTCAGCGGAATCACCGGTCCCATGGCGTTTTTGGTCGACCATGTCCTGGGCGACTGGACCTTCGCTCCGGCCCCTGGCGGAACCGAAGTCACCTGGCGCTGGGACATTCACCCCCGGAAAAGCGGTTCGCCACTGACCTCCTGGGTGCTGCCGCTGTTCGGCAGGATGTGGAAGGGCTACGCGCGGCAAGCGCTGCGCGACCTGTCGCAGACGCTAACGGCCTGAGGCAGCAACCCCGTTCGGTACCGTCGAAACCATGTGCCGACTTTTTGGCTTGCACGCCGGGACGGACGTTTGCACCGCGACGTTCTGGCTGCTGAATGCGCCTGACAGCCTGGCCAACCAAAGCCGCAGGAATCCGGACGGCACGGGCCTGGGGATCTTCGACGAGCGCGGCCGGCCGCAGGTCTATAAGGAGCCCATCGCGGCGTGGCAGGATTGCCGTTTCGCCACCGAAGCGCACCGGCTGAGCGGGACGACCTTCGTCGCCCATGTTCGCTATGCGACGACGGGGTCGCTCGACGTCCGCAACACCCACCCGTTTTTGCAGGACGGCCGGATCTTCGCGCACAACGGCGTGATCGAGGGGCTCGACGACATCGACGAACGCCTGCGCGAGCTGGGCACCGACGATCTGGTGCGGGGCCAGACCGATTCCGAGCGGGCGTTCGCCCTGATCACCGGTTCGATCCGCGCCCGGGACCGTGACCAGGGGGCTGGCCTGCTGGACGCCGTGAGGTGGCTTGCGGCGAATGTGCCCATCTACGCGCTCAACGTCCTGCTGAGCACGGCCACCGACATGTGGGCCCTGCGCTACCCGGATTCCCATGAGCTGTACGTCCTGGATCGGCACTACGACACCGCAACGGCCGCACCCGGATTTGACTTGCGCACCAAGCGCATTCGCGCCCAGTCGGAACATTTGTGCTCCCGCTCGTCGGTGGTGTTCGCCAGCGAACCGATGGACGACGACCCGCGCTGGCGTCTGCTCGAACCGGGGGAGCTGGTGCACGTCGACGCTGGGCTGCGCGTCACCCGCAGTGTGGCGCTGCCCGACCCGCCGGCGCGTCCGCTGCACCGGTCCGACCTGAGCACGCCGGTCCTGCAGGCGCAGCACACGTCGGTCTGAGGACCCGGACGTGACAACCAGACGCGCCCTCGTGCTGGCCGGTGGCGGGATAGCCGGAATAGCCTGGGAGACAGGCGTTCTGCGCGGCATCGCCGACGAATCCCCGGCAGCGGCGCGGCTGCTGCTGGATTCCGATGTCCTAGTGGGGACGTCGGCGGGTTCGGCGGTCGCCGCGCAGATCGGCAGCGGCTGCACGCTCGAGGAGCTGTTCGACCGGCAGACCGCCGAGTCGTCGACCGAAATCGATTCCGGCGTCGACGTCGACGGGATCACCGAACTCTTCCTGGCCGCCTTGAGCGACCCGTACGACGAGGCCGGCGAGGCTGTGGACAAGACCCGACAGCGGATGCGGCGGATCGGCGCCGTCGCGCTGGCGACCAAGACGGTTCCCGAGCCCGTCCGACGCCGGGTGATCGAGCGGCGCCTGCCGTCCCATCACTGGCCCGACCGGGTGTTGCGGGTCACCGCGATCGACGTCGCCACCGGCCAACTGGTCGTCTTCGACCGGGAGTCGGGGGCCGGGCTGGTCGACGCCGTCGCGGCCAGTTGCGCGGTGCCGGGGGCGTGGCCGCCGGTGACGATCGCGGGCCGACGCTACATGGACGGCGGTGTCGCCAGCTCGGTCAACCTCGAAGTGGCCGGCGATTGCGACATGGCAGTGGTGCTGGTGCCCTCGGGCCCCGACGCGCCGTCGCCGTTCGGCGCCGGGCCGGCCGCCGAGATCGCGGCGTTCGCCGGCGCGTCGTTCTCGGTGTTCGCCGACGAGAACTCGTTGGCCGCATTCGGACCCAATCCACTGGACCCCCGGTGCCGCGTCGCGTCGGCCGTGGCCGGGCGCGAACAGGGCCGCCGCGAAGCCAGGGCCGTCGCGCGTTTCCTCGGCGTCTGATCAGCCCTCGACCGCGGGCGGGGCGATCGGCCCCGGCTCGGCTTCGAGCGCGTCCAGGGCCTGGTTGGCCAGCGCCCGGCCCGCCGCGATCACCTCCACCGCCCGGTGGAATTCCAGGCTGCGGCACGTCGAACGCGGCACCTCGATCAGGACATCCGGCGGATAGGCCGCCAGCGTGTGGCGCGCCAGCGCGGACTGGGCGATGTCGATCGTCCGATTCATCACCTCGAAGCTGCCCAGTCGCGGCACTTCGGGCGCGTCGCCCACGCCGTCGAGGCCCTCCTCGTCACCAGGAGACGGCTCGCCCTCCGCATCTTCGGACCAGGTGTCCGCGCCGAACCGGCTCAGCACCGCCCTCGCGGTCGGCCGGTCCAGCAGCGAGCGGGCGGCGGCGGTGTCCAGCAGCGCGGAGGTGCTGCGCACCATGCGGTTCAACCATTCGGCGGTGGCGCCCGGCTCCGCGTCGCGACCGCCTGCGATACCACCGGCCTCGCTGCCGCTGAGGCTCACCGCGATGGTCACGTCGGCGTTGACCGCGGCGATCGGGGCCATCGGCAGCGGATCCAGGATGCCACCGTCGGCGAGCAGGCGTCCGTCGACTTCGTGGGGGGCGATCACCCCGGGAATCGCGATGGACGCCCGGATTGCCTCGTCGAGGGGACCGCGCTGAAACCAGACGGACTTGCTGGCCAACAGATCGGTCGCGACCGCGGTGTACGGGATGGGCAGCTGCTCGATGGAGACCGGGCCGAGGATGTCTCGCACGGCGTCCAGGATCTTCTCGGCCCGCATCACTCCGGCCGCGCTGATGGACGGGTCCAGCAGTCGCAGGATCGTGCGCTGCGTCAGCGACTTCGCCCACTCGGCGAACTCGTCGAGGCGTCCGGCCGCTTGCAGACCGCCGACCAGCGCTCCCATCGACGAGCCGGCGATGCCCACGATGTCGTAGCCGCGCGCCACCAGCGCCTCGATCACCCCGATGTGGGCGTAGCCGCGGGCGCCGCCGCTGCCGAGCGCCAGTGCCACCCGAGTCGGTGCCGACCCGCGCGGGCGCGGCACTACTGCGCCAGATCGGCCGGGCATGTGTTCATTTTGCGCGGCGTAACGGATCGTCCCGGGCCGGGTCGGCACTTTTTTCACCCGTGATCTGAATTGCGCGGGGTCCCGGACCGCAGCCGCAGCGCTACCCGCATTCGTCGTTGGCGGCCGCACGCGCGGCGGTGATCAGGGCCGCCTGGCGCGCCAGCGTCAGGTCCGACCATCGGGCGTTCCAGCTTCCCGGGGTGCCGGACGGCGACGCCTGAACCATCGCCAGATACGGCTCGAACAGCGACGCACCGGTCCTGGGCTGCGCCTCCATCCAGGTTTTTGCCGCGTGGCAGGCCTGGAAGTACTCCTCCTCGGTGGAGTCCGCCGGGATATCGATCCTGGTCGTCACGCCGGCGGGGGAGAGCCCGACGGCACCGGGGGGCGCCGTAGCCGGGCCCCTGGGGATGCCCGACGGCCGCGCCGACAAGTGCGCGGTGCCGCCGTTGGGGGCGCCATGGGAGCAGCCCGTGACGCCGGACAAACCGGCCAAACCGATCGCCACGACGCCCGCTCCGCACAACAGGGTCCGATGACCGCACCAGCGCACCATTCCAATTTATGCAACACTGACTGCCGTGACGGAGCGCTTCGGATTTCGCGAGTGTTGTCGGCCGTAACACGCCGCCGCTTGCCCGATCCGTTCACCCTGGAGCTCCGATGTCGTTTCCCGTTGCGACGCCTGCCGTCGCGCCCGTATTGACCGTTTCGTCCCCGGCTTCGGGGCCCACCCGGCTGCGGGTGCCCGACCTGCTGCGCGCCACCGACCAAGCCGCCGACGACGTGCTCAGCGGGCGCTGCGACCACCTGCTGCCCCCGGGCGGTGTGCCCGACTCGCGGCGCTGGTTCACCCGCATCCACGGCGATGACGAGCTCGACGTCTGGCTGATCAGCTGGGTTCCCGGTCATCCCACCGAACTGCACGACCACGGCGGGTCGTTGGGGGCACTGACCGTGCTGTCCGGGTCGCTCACCGAATTCCGTTGGGACGGAAGATGTTTGCGGCGCCGCCGACTCGACGCCGGTGATCAGGCCGGCTTCCCGCTTGGCTGGGTGCACGACGTGGTGTGGGCCCCCAGGCCCGTGCCGGGGCCGGCGAGCACAGACAAGCGGCCGGTGCCGCCCACCTTGAGCGTGCACGCGTACTCGCCACCGCTGACGGCGATGTCGTACTACGAGGTCACCGACCGCAACAGGTTGCGCCGCCGGCGCACCGAATTGACCGACCATCCGGAAGGATCGCAATGAGCCGCATCGACCTTGTCTTGAGGGCGGCCCGGCGCCGGTTTCGACGCCTTACCGCCGCCGAGGTGCCCGCCGCGCTGAAGCGCGGGGCGGTGCTCGTCGACATCCGGCCGCAGGCCCAGCGGCTCCGCGAGGGGCATTTGCCGGGTGCGCTGGTGATCGAACGCAACGTATTGGAATGGCGCTGCGACCCGACCAGCGAGGCCAAGCTGCCCCAGGCCGTCGGCGACGACGTCGAATGGGTGATCATGTGCTCGGAGGGCTACACCTCCAGCCTGGCGGCGGCCGCGCTGCTCGACATCGGTCTGCACCGCGCCACCGACGTCGTCGGTGGCTACCAGGCGCTGGCGGCCGCCGGGGTGCTGGATCGGCTGGGCGGTAGCGGGCGGCCCGGTGGTGTAGTGGGTCCCGCGCATCGAGACGTGCTGCCCGCGGATCTCGCGATGACCGGGCGCCGCTGGATCTAGCTATCCGCTCGAGTCGCTGGAGCTGCCGATGATGGCGTCCCCGTGCAACAGCGGCCGTAGGTTGGCGGTCTTCTCCGGCGTCCAGCCGGGCGGCGACAGCACCTCGGCCCAGCCGTTGGCGACGTCGGCGACGTAGTGGTGGCCGTGCCCGTCGGGCACGTTGACGGCCACCGCCATGTCGGCCGAGACCTGCAGGAACGTCACCACCGGGATCCAATGCGTCTGCGGCAGCACGTCGTAGCCCCGCTTTTCCCGCAGCCATGCCGGGCTCTTGAACAGTAGGTCGGGAGTCCACCACGCGATCGGATCGGACGCGTGCTGCAAATACACCACCCGCGGGTGGCCCCAAGGCGCGGCCGGGCGCTGCAAATCGCTTGGGCGAGAGACGAACCGGACGTTTTGGCCGTCGTCGTAGATCGGCAGCCACTCCGGGGAACCGGCATCGCGGGTCGCCGTCAGCTGGAGCCAGACGGTGTTGTTGAACGTCGGCCCGCTGAACAGTGCGCCGTCGGTGCGGGCGAGGATGTTGTTCAGGCTCATGAACGGCGCCTCGCCGCCGAAAGATCCCAGGCTCTCGCCGAAAACGACGAGCTTCGGGCGCTGCCCTTCCGGCAGCTGCCTGACCCGCTTGTCGACCGCCTCGAACAGCGCCTGGCCCGCGCGCCGGGCATTCTCCTTGTCCACCAGGAACGACAGCCAACTGGGCAAGAACGAATACTGCATGCTCACGATCGCGGTGTTGCCGTTGTACATGTACTCCAGCGCGTCGGCCTCCGCCTCGTTGATCCACCCCGTGCCGGTGGTGGTGGCGACCGCGACCACGGCGCGTTGCAGTCCGCCGGTGCGTTCCAACTCGGCCGCTGCCAACTCCGCGGTCGCCGCGATGCCGTCTGCGGAATTCAGTCCCGCGTAGGCCCTGATTGGTTCGGTGGCCGGAGCGCCGTTGAATTCGGAGAGTTTGGCGACGCTGGGACCGGCCTGGACGAAGATGCGGCCCTGATGGCCCAGCGTGTCCCACTTAGCCAGCGACTCCGGACCACCCGAGCGCAGCCGGGATTTCGGCGCGGCGGTCTGGGCCTTGCCCTCCTCGTTCACCGCGTTGAAGGTGCTGTTCAGTTTGTTCATGGTGTACTTGGCGACGACGCCGTTGAGCAGCGCGATCGTCAGCGTCACGAGCAGGACGACCACGATGGTCGCCGAGAGGCGAAACGGTGCGATTCGATCGACCTGCCCCACCAGAAACATGATCAGCCGCCGGATCAACTGGCCGATTTCCACCAGAGTGAACAGCACTATCAGCGACAGGATCGCGGCCTCCGGGTAGTCGTACCACCGCAGGTGCTCGACTCCCATCAGGTTGCGCACGTCGTCTTGCCAGACGTGGAACCGGATGGCCATCGCGACCATGCCGATCACGCCGACCGGGATCAGCGCCCGCCAAGCCCACGTCGGTGCCGGTGGGCTGTAATCCTTAGAGCGCATGAAACGGACCAGCCAGACGCTGAAGACGCCCAGGCCATAGCCGATGGCACCGGAGGCGCCGCTGACCAAGCCCTGAAACAACGCAGTGCGCGGCAGCAGCGACGGCGTCATCGAAAACCAGATGAAAATCAGGCCACCCGCGGTGCCCGTGAAGGTGTAACGGCGAACCCACCAAGGCCTGTGGGCCGGTTGCGGCTCGGCCGCCGGGCCGGCTTCGGGGCTCGGTTCGGGGCTCGGTTCGGGGCTCGGTTTGGGGCCGGCGGACTCGTCGGTCTGGACGGCTGACTCGTCGCCGACGTCCCTGTTGGCCACAACGCCCGGCTCGCTCATGGGGCTCCCTACCGATGGGTGAAATTGGGTGGGCGCTTCTCGATGAATGCGGCCATTCCCTCGGACTGGTCCTCGGTGGCGAAAGTCGAATGGAATAGCCGGCGTTCGTAGAGAAGTCCTTCGGACAGCGTGGATTCGAAAGCGCGGTTGACGGCTTCTTTGGCCATCCGGGTCGCCGACCGCGACAATTGCGCAATGGTGGTGGCGATGGCCTTGGCCTCTGTCAGCAGGTCGTCGGCCGGCACGACTCGCGAAACCAGGCCGCTCCGTTCGGCTTCGGCGGCGTCGATGGTGCGCCCGGTCATGATGAGGTCCATGGCCTTGGCCTTGCCGATGGCCCGGGTCAGGCGCTGCGATCCGCCCATGCCCGGCAGCACCCCGAGCTTGATCTCCGGCTGGCCGAATTTCGCCGTGTCGGCCGCGATCAGCAGGTCGCACATCATGGCGAGCTCGCAGCCACCGCCGAGCGCGTGTCCGGCCACGGCGGCGATCGTGGGGGTGCGGACGGCGGCCAGCTTGCCCCAGGCGGCGAAGAAGTCGGAGCCGAACGCGTCGGCGAACGTCAGGCCGGCCATTTCCTTGATGTCGGCACCGGCGGCGAACGCCTTGGCCGAACCGGTGATGATGATCGCCCCGATGCCGGGATCGTTGTCCAATTCGGTTGCGGCGCTGGTGACTTCGTTCATCACCTCACTGTTGAGCGCGTTCAGTGCCTGCGGCCGGTTCAACGTGATGATGCCAACTCGCTGATCGCGCTCGACCAGAATGGTTTCGTAGTTGTCGTCGGCCATGGCTTACCTTTCTAGAACGTCAGATCGTCTTCGACCGGCGCGAAATACGCTGCGACATCGGCCACGGTGACCTCGGCCAGCGTCGCCGGCAACCATTTCGGGTTGCGATCCTTATGGATGATCTGTGCGCGAAAACCCTCCACCAGGTCGTGTGAGCGCGACGCTGTCGACGTCACCCGATAGTCCTGGATCAGAACATCTTCCAGCGTTTCCAGTTTGGCGGCGCGGCGCACCGCCTCGAACGTCACCGACAGTGCGATGGGCGAGCGGGTGGCGATCAGGTTCGCGGCGTCATTGGCCGCTCCCGCGTCGTGGCCTCGCAGCGCGGCGACGATATCGAGCACGCTGTCCCCTGCATAGCAGTCGTCGATCCATTCACGTTGTGCCGCAAGCTCACTCGGTGGGGGTTCGATCGCGTGACGGGCCAGGGCGCTTTCGACACCGTCGGCGACGATCGCTTGGGTGAACGCGTCGAGTTCGCTCTGTGGCACGTAGTGGTCGGCGAAACCCATCGCGATGGCGTCGGCGCCGGTGAACGGCGCCCCGGTCAGTGCGGCGTGCATACCCAGGGCGCCGGGCGCCCGCGACAGCAAGTACGCCCCGCCGACGTCGGGGATGAAGCCGATGCCGACCTCGGGAAACGCGACCTTGGAGGCGTCGGTTACCACCCGGGTGTTCGCATGCGCGCTGACTCCGACGCCGCCCCCCATCACGATGCCGTCCATCAACGCCACGTACGGCTTTGCGAACCGGCCGACCCGGCCGTTGAGCAGATACTCGTCGCGCCAGAACCGCCGCGCCTCGACCCCGTCCCTAAGCGCGCTGTGGTACAGCGCAACCAAGTCGCCACCGGCGCACAATCCCCGGTCCCCGGCCCCCGAGAGCACCACCGCGCGCACCGCGTCGTCACGTTCCCATCGGATGAGCACGGTGCTGAGCAGGTCGACCATCGCGTGGGTCAGCGAATTGATGGCCTTGGGGCGGTTGAGCGTGATGAGGCCGATGCCGCCGTCGACGCGGGTCAGGACCTCATCGGATTCGCCAGTCACGGCCGCAGTCACGCCCTAGCCTCCCATCGCCGGAATCCGTGTCCGGAAAATGCTGTCCACAAGGCCGTTCAGCCTCGACCAGCAATCTAGATCGTTAACGGTCAGGCGGAACCCGCGGGTAAGGTTTACGTTTGACCGGACGACAAAATCCGAGTTCGTTAAAGGGCCGTAAATACCGAGGAAAGCAGCAGCTCCGTTGGGAACCCGGGCGGGCCGCTGATCGTTGAGCAGGTGTTCGCACGGCTCGAAGCCACAGCCATACGAGAGGATCCGACGGTGCGGGAGACAAGTAACCCGGTATTTCGCTCACTGCCTAAGCAGAGGGGCGGATACGCGCAATTCGGCTCTGGCGCGGCCCCGATGCAGCAGGGCTATCACCAGGCCGACCCCTACTACAGCCCCTACCAAGCCCCCTACCAGGAGGGCCGTGAGGTCAAGGCCTCCCGCCCGCTGACCATCGACGACGTCGTCACCAAGACCGGCATCACGCTGGGCGTGTTGATCGCGTCGGCGGTCGTCTCCTTCTTCATGGTGTCGTCCAATCTTGCATTGGCCTTGCCGCTGAC
This sequence comes from uncultured Actinomycetota bacterium, assembly GCA_963788075.1. Taxonomy (GTDB): domain Bacteria; phylum Actinomycetota; class Actinomycetes; order Mycobacteriales; family Mycobacteriaceae; genus Mycobacterium. The sequence continues at coordinate 125,968 of CAWBFI010000004.1, forward strand.
GCTCATCGGCGCGTTCGGCGGCCTCGGGTTGGTGCTGGTGGCGACGTTCGCTCGCAAGCAGGACAGCCCGGCGATCGTCCTGAGCTACGCCGTCCTCGAGGGACTGTTCCTCGGGGCCATCTCGTTCGTCTTGGCCAACTTCCAGGTGCGGCACGCCAATGCCGGCGCGCTGATCGGCGAGGCCATTCTGGGCACCCTGGGTGTGTTCTTCGGCATGCTGGTCGTCTACAAGACCGGGGCCATCCGGGTCACTCCCAAGTTCACCCGAATGGTGGTCGCCGCCCTGTTCGGCGCGCTGTTCCTGATGCTCGGCAATTTCCTGCTGGCGATGTTCGGTGTCGGCGGCGGCACGGGCCTGGGTCTGCGCAGCGGCGGACCGATCGCGATCATCTTCTCGCTGGTGATGATCGGCATCGCGGCGTTCAGCTTCCTGATCGACTTCGACGCGGCCGACCAGATGATCCGCGCGGGGGCACCGGAGAAGGCCGCATGGGGTATCGCGCTCGGCCTGACCGTGACCCTGGTGTGGCTCTACCTCGAGATCCTGCGCCTGCTCAGTTACTTCCAGAACGACTAGCGGCACGACCAGCCACAAAAGCCCCCGCACGCTCGGCGTGTCGGGGGCTTTTGCGGCTGCTCGCCCGGGCTAGCTCAGCCGCTCGATCACCATCGCCATGCCCTGGCCGCCGCCGACGCACATGGTCTCCAGGCCGATCGTCTTGTCGTGCGTCTGAAGGTTGTTCAGCAGCGTGGTGGCGATGCGTGCGCCGGTCATGCCGAACGGGTGGCCCAGCGCGATTGCGCCACCGGACACGTTCAGCTTGTCCTCGTCGATGCCCAGCTCGCGGGCCGAGCCCAGCACCTGCACGGCGAACGCCTCGTTGATCTCGAACAGATCGATGTCGTTGACCGACATGCCGGCCCGTTCCAGCGCCCGCTTGGATGCTTCGATCGGACCGAGGCCCATGATCTCCGGCGATAGGGCACTGACGCCGGTGGACACGATGCGGGCCAGGGGTGTCAGGCCGAGCTCCTTGGCCTTCGTGTCGCTGGTGATCACCAGCGCTGCGGCGCCGTCGTTCAGCGGGCAGGCGTTCCCCGCCGTCACGGTGCCGTTCGGCCGGAACACCGGTTTGAGCTCGGCAACCTTCTCGTAGGTGGTGCCGGCGCGGGGCCCGTCGTCGGTGCTCACGGTGGTGCCGTCGGGAAGGGTCACCGGAACGATCTCGCGCTCGAAGAACCCGTTCTTGATCGCCTCCTCGGCGCGGTTCTGGCTGCGTACACCCCAGCGGTCCTGGTCTTCGCGGCTGATCCCCGTCAGGATGGCGACGTTTTCGGCGGTCTGACCCATCGCGATGTAGACGTCGGGCAGGTTCCCGTCGGCGCGAGGGTCGTGCCATTCGTCGGCGCCCGCGGCGGCGGCAGCCGAACGCTCCTGGGCCTGGTCGAAAACCGGATTCTTGGTGTCGGGCCAGGAGTCGGAGTTGCCTTTGGCGAACCGGGACACGGTCTCCACGCCCGCCGAGATGAACGCGTCACCCTCGCCCGCCTTGATCGCGTGAAACACCATCCGCGTGGTTTGCAGCGACGACGAGCAGTACCGGTTGACGGTGGTGCCCGGCAGGAAGTCGTACCCGAGCTCGACGGCGACGACGCGCGCCATGTTGAAGCCCTGCTCGCCCCCCGGCAGGCCGCAGCCCAGGATCAGGTCGTCGATATGGTGCGGGTTCAGTGCAGGCACCTTGTCGAGCGCGGCGCGCACCATCTGGACGGCCAGGTCGTCGGGTCGGATGCTGACCAGCGACCCCTTCATGGCGCGGCCGATCGGCGAGCGAGCGGTTGAGACGATGACGGCTTCAGGCATGAGGATTCCCTCCGATCGGATGCGCGCACGCTTCTTGCCGGGTGGTGTCCACCCCCACGGGCTAGCACAAATCTAGTCGGCGCCCACCGGCTGCGACGAAGACGGGGCGGCCAATCCGGGTTCCGGGCGCCGCCACAGCCGCGACATCACCGACAGGCGCGCGTGAGCCGGACCGAGCAGTTGTGTGCCGGCGGGTGCCGGACCGTCAACCACCGTGCTGCAGACGCTTTCGCCCAGCGCGTCACACAGCGCCTGCAGCAACGCATCGGCGGCCAGCGCATATGCGGTCGCCGAGGGGTGGAAGCCGTCGGCGGAGAACATCAGGTCGGGCGCGGCCCGGAATTTGGGTGCGAGCAGCTGCGCCATTGGGACCGGCACGCCGCCCGCCGACCGGACGGCGGCGGTCTGGGCACGGGCAAGGTGAGACGTTCGCGCGTGCGCCAGCGCGCGAAGCGGCTGGGGGATGGCGGTGACCACGCCCAGGTCCGGGCAGGTGCCGACGATGACGACCGCTCCGCGGGAGCGCAATTTCCGCACCGTCAGGGCCAGCCGCTGCGCCGATTGGTTGATGCCGTTGAGGGCCGTGACGTCGTTGGCGCCGAGCATGATGACGGCCGCGTCTGGGGGCGGGCCGGCCACGAACATCGCATCGATTTGGCCGAGAACGCCTTTCGAGGTAGCACCGACGATGGCCTTGGTGCTCAGCCGGACCACCTTGCCGGTCCGCTCGGCCAGTCCGCGCGCGATTTGTACGCCCGGCACCTCTTCGGCGCTCATGCAGCCGTAACCGGTCGCCGTCGAGTCCCCGAAGATCATCAAATGCAGGTCGACGGATATCTTCCGCTGCCAACGCTGCACCGGTCCGCCGCCCGGGGCGTACACACCGTCCGCGCGCGGCGGTATGTCCCAGGCCTTCGGAATGACAGTGCGCGCGTGCGTCGCCTGGCCGACCAGCAGGTTGCGCGCGCCCAGATAGGCCGTGCCCGTCGAGGCAAGTGCGCCTGCCGTGGCCAGGGCGATCGTCGAACGACGCGGCACCCGTATGGTCACGAAACCATTTTAGATCGGCTCCGGTGCTTGCGCGGACGGCTCATGAACAAAGTGGTCACGTTGTGAATCAGATGTGGTATCAAATCAGGCGCATCAAACGTTGTACTCAGCAACACCTGTCAAGCTAAGTTCCACGGGTTGGCTGAACGCCCTGGGGATCGGGCTGAACCAGACGCTTGGCTGCCTCGTCACATGCTGTATCGCACTACAAGGGCGTAGGAAGTGTTGAGCATGACCGCACCGAGCAAGGTATCCGGGTCCCCCCGCAATGCCATTCGCCTACACGAGGTCCTCAAAGCACGTAGATTCGAGGCGCGCAGATTTGCCATCAGCGACGGCGCACCGGTCGAGGTCCTCGAATCCGGGCCCAGCGTCGCCGCGCGAGTAGCTAACCTGGCGTCGCGACTGACGATCCGGCCGGTTCTGGCCGTCGGCAGCTACGCACCCAACCTGCCCTGGCCCTGGGGTCTCATCGATCTTGCTTCCCGGGTCCTGCTCCCGGTGTCGGCCACCGTCCGCGAGACGGTGAGCTTGCCGAATGCTTCTGCGCAGTTGGTGCGCGCCCCAGGAGTGCTGCCCGCGGACGGCACGCGACGGGTCGTTGTGTACTTGCACGGCGGCGCGTTCTTGACTTGTGGAGCACACTCGCACGGCTGGCTCGTCGAGGCTCTGTCCAAGTTTGCTGACGTACCCGTTTTGGTGGTGAATTATCGGCTGTTGCCCAAGCACTCGGTCGGAATGGCGCTCAACGACTGTCGCGACGCGTACCAATGGCTACGCGTCCGCGGATTCGAGCCGGACCAGATCGTGCTCGCCGGCGACTCGGCGGGCGGTTATCTCGCGCTCGCCTTGGCGCAACGTCTGCAGGAGGAGGGCGAGGAGCCGGCGGCGCTGGTAGCAATCTCGCCACTGCTCCAGCTAGCAAAGGAATCCAAGCAGGCCCACCCCAACATCAAGACCGACGCGATGTTCTCCGCAAAGGCATTCGACGCGCTCGTCGACCTGGTTGCTAGCGCAGCCGAAAAGAACATGATCGACGGCAAACCCGAGGAGATTTACGAGCCGCTGGAGCACATCAAACCCGGCCTGCCGCGGACGCTGATCCACGTCTCGGGGTCCGAGGTGCTGCTGCACGACGCGCGGTTGGCGGCGACCAGGCTGGCGGCGGTCGGTGTGCCGGCCGAGGTGCGGGTCTGGCCCGGTCAGGTGCACGACTTTCAGGTGGCCACGCCGCTGGTGCCCGAGGCGATCCGCTCCCTGCGCCAGATCGGCGAATACATTCGCGAAGCCACCGGCTAGCGCACCGGTCGCCGCGGGAAGGGCGCGGGTGTGCACCGGCCGAAACCGCCTGAGACGATGAACGCATGCGGATCGCGCGGCACATCAGTGACCTCATCGGCGGCACGCCGCTGGTCCGGTTGAATTCCGTCGTCCCCGACGGCGCAGGCACCGTGGCGGCGAAGGTCGAATACCTCAATCCCGGTGGCAGCGCCAAGGACCGGATCGCGGTGCGAATGATCGACGCCGCCGAGGCCAGCGGGCAGCTCAAGCCCGGCGGCACCATCGTCGAACCCACCTCGGGCAATACCGGCGTCGGCCTCGCCCTGGTCGCACAGCACCGGGGCTACAAATGCGTGTTCGTCTGTCCGGACAAGGTCAGTGAAGACAAGCGCAACGTGCTGATGGCGTATGGCGCGGAAGTCGTCGTGTGCCCGACGGCGGTGCCGCCGGACGATCCGGACAGTTACTACAGCGTCTCCGACAGGCTCGTCAAAGAGATCGACGGTGCCTGGAAGCCCGACCAGTATGCCAACCCCGAGGGACCGGCCAGCCACTACGCAACGACTGGTCCGGAGATTTGGGCCGATACCGACGGCAAGCTGACCCATTTCGTCGCCGGTATCGGCACCGGCGGAACGATCACCGGCGCGGGTCGCTACCTCAAGGAGGTCTCGGACGGAAGAGTGCGCATCATCGGCGCAGACCCCGAAGGCTCGGTGTATTCGGGCGGCAGCGGCCGGCCCTACCTGGTGGAGGGCGTCGGCGAGGACTTTTGGCCGGACGCGTACGACCGCACGGTGCCCGACGAAATCATCGCGGTTTCCGACTCCGACTCGTTCAACATGACCAGGCGGCTGGCGCGCGAGGAAGCGATGCTGGTCGGTGGGTCGTGCGGGATGGCGGTGGTGGCCGCGGTGCGCGTGGCCGAGGAAGCGGGACCGGACGCGCTGATCGTGGTCTTACTGCCCGACGGCGGGCGGGGCTACCTGTCGAAGATCTTCAACGACGCGTGGATGTCGTCGTACGGGTTCTTGCGCAGTCGCCTCGACGGGTCGACCGAGCAGTCCACGGTGTCAGATGTGTTGCGCCGCAAATCCGGTGCGCTGCCCGACCTGGTGCACACCCATCCGTCCGAGACGGTGCGCGACGCCATCGGGATTCTGCGGGAGTACGGCGTCTCGCAGATGCCCGTGGTCGGCGCCGAGCCGCCGGTGATGGCCGGCGAGGTCGCCGGCAGTGTCTCCGAACGCGAACTGCTTTCGGCCGTCTTCGAGGGTCGGGCCAAATTGGCCGACGCCGTCTCGGAGCACATGAGCCCGCCCCTGCCGATGATCGGCGCCGGTGAATTGGTCAGTGCGGCCGGAAAGGCATTGCGCGACTGGGACGCGTTGATGGTGGTGGAGAAGGGCAAACCGGTCGGGGTCATCACCCGGTACGACCTGTTGGGCTTCCTGTCCGAGGGGCCGCGTAGACGCTAGCTGGGACTGCCGTCGTGCTGTGACGCAGATCTCGCTCCGCGCCCGGTGATCAGGTACTGTAATGCGGCCGGGTTCAGCAAATCTTGAGTGGAAGGATTCGCATGACCGATCAACCTTCGCCCCCTCCGCCTTTTGGGGGTTCCTACCCTCCGCCTCCTCCGTCCACCGGTGGGTCCGCGCCGCCCCCACCCGGCCCGGCGATCCGCGCCCTACCGACCGAGTCCTACACCCCGTGGCTCACCAGGGTGCTGGCGTTCATCGTCGACAACATCCCGGTCGCCATCGTGGTCGGCATCGGTTACCTGATCCAGATGCTCACCATGGAAAAGTCGTGCGTCACCAGCGCGTACCAATACGGCGACAACCAGTACTGCGTCAGCCAGCCCAGCACCATAGGCACGCTGGTGTACTGGGTGTTGTGGCTGGCTGCGTTGGCCTACGCCGTCTGGAACTACGGCTACCGGCAGGGCACTACCGGGCAGAGCATCGGTAAGTCGGTGATGAAGTTCAAGGTGGTCAGCGAGAAGACGGGGCAGCCGATCGGTTTCGGCCCGTCCGTGGTGCGCCAGCTTGCCCACTTCGTCGACTCCATCATTTGTTACGTCGGTTACCTGTTTCCGCTGTGGGACGCCAAGCGCCAAACGTTGGCGGACAAGATCATGACGACGGTGTGCCTACCGGCCGAACAACCCTGATCGGCGCCCGACTTGGTCGGCAGGGGGGTGGCGCGGCTTCGCTAGGCTGATCGCCGATGAGCGAAGACCGTAAGCGCCACCCTCCGTTTGCCGGGTTAGCCACCAAAGCCATTCACGCCGGCTATCGTCCGGATCCGGTGACCGGGGCGGTGAACGCCCCGATCTACGCCAGCAGCACGTTCGCCCAGGACGGTGTCGGCGGCCTGCGTGGCGGATTCGAGTACGCGCGCACCGGCAACCCCACCCGGGCCGCGCTGGAGGCCTCGTTGGCGGCCGTCGAAGACGGCGCCTTCGGGCGGGCGTTCAGCTCGGGGATGGCCGCCACCGACTGCGCCCTGCGGGCGATGCTGCGGCCCGGCGACCACGTGGTCATCCCGAACGATGCTTACGGTGGCACCTTCCGGCTGATCGACAAGGTATTCACGCAATGGAACGTCACGTACACGCCGGTGGCGTTGTCCGACCTTGACGCCGCCCGTGCCGCCATCACGCCGCGGACCCGGCTGATTTGGGTGGAAACGCCGACCAATCCGCTGCTGTCCATCGCCGACATCGCGGCCATTGCGGAGCTGGGCCGAGAGGCCTCGGCAAAGGTGTTGGTGGACAACACCTTTGCCTCGCCCGCATTGCAGCAGCCGTTGACGCTGGGCGCCGACGTCGTGCTGCACTCGACCACCAAATACATCGGCGGTCACTCCGACGTGGTGGGCGGCGCGTTGGTCACCAACGACCAAGAGCTCGACGACGCCTTCGCTTTCCTGCAGAACGGGGCCGGCGCGGTGCCGGGCCCGTTCGACGCCTATCTCACGATGCGCGGCCTGAAGACCCTGGCGCTGCGGATGCAGCGACACGGCGAAAACGCCATGGCCGTAGCGGAATTGCTGGTTCGCCATCCCTCGGTGAGCACGGTGCTGTACCCGGGTCTGCCCAGCCACCCCGGGCATGAAATCGCCGCGGGGCAGATGGCCGGCTTCGGCGGCATGGTTTCGGTGCGCATGCGCGGCGGCCGCGCGGCCGCCGAGGAGCTGTGTGCCCGTACCCGGGTGTTCATCCTGGCCGAATCGCTGGGGGGCGTCGAGTCGCTGATCGAGCACCCCAGCGCCATGACGCATGCGTCGACGGCCGGATCGCAGCTGGAAGTGCCCGACGACCTGGTGCGGCTTTCGGTGGGCATCGAGGATGTCGCCGACCTGCTGGCCGATCTCGAGGAGGCGCTTGGCTAGCCCTCGCGAGCAGTCGCAAAAGCCCCCCAAAACGGGCCGATTGTGGGCGCTTTTGCGAGTGCTCGCGGGGACGGAAGTCAGGAGTGGTATGGCTCCGCGCTGATCAATGTCACCTCGACCGTGTTGCCGCTCGGGACGGTGTAGCTGCGCGTCTCGCCCACTTTGGCATCGATCAGCGCGCCACCCAGCGGTGAGTTGGGGGAGTACACCTCGAGCTTGCCGTCGTTGATGCCCTCCTGGCGCGTGGCGATGAGGAAGGTCTCCGTGTCGGACTTGTCGCCGTTGTAGTAGACCTTCACCACCGAACCGGGCAGGGCCACGCCGGACTGCTTGGGCGCCTCGCCGACCTTGGCGTTGTTGAGCAGGTCCTGCAGTTGGCGGATGCGCGCCTCCTGCTGCCCTTGCTCTTCGCGGGCGGCGTGGTAGCCGCCGTTTTCCCGGAGGTCTCCCTCCTCGCGGCGGTCGTTGATTTCCGCGGCGATGACCGGACGGTTCGCGATCAGCTGATCGAGCTCGGCCTTGAGCCGGTCATGTGACTCCTGCGTCAGCCAGGTCACCTGCGTATCCGTCATCTCGTCGTGCTCCTCGTATTGTCGTTCCGCGTATCCGCGTAAGCTTTCGAACGCCGCTGCCGGGATTGTCCGGTCCGACCCGCCTATCGTCCCGCTCACGGCCATTTATGCAGCAATACACGGTCCCAGCAGGAACCGTGCATTAATCAATGTTACCACCATGCAAACAGTTGATGACTCCGATATTCGCAGTTCGGACTTTGTCGCGAGTTCAGGACGGTCGCAGATAGCCGGGCACGTTGGTGCCGCAGCCGTAAATGTCGGCCATCACCGGCGGCTGGGAGGATTTCACCGTAGTGGTCACCTGCACGGTGGCCTGATCGGACGGCGCTACCAGCACCTCCCGCCTGCCCGCCTCACTGCCGTCTTTGGCCCGAACCCGCACGATGCAGTCCGCCGGCCGCGACGGGTCGGATCGCGTCACGCTGATCGTTACCGACGCCGTCTCATCGTCGATCACGCGGTAGCCGGCCAGCGAGCCGGCGACCTCACTCGTGCCGAGCCGTTGGTAGCCGACGATGGCGACGACGACGCCGGCCGCAACGACCAGCACGGCCAGGCCGATCGCGATGCGGCGCCGTGATACGCGCGACAGGCGCGAACGCCCGTAACGGGTCTCGGGGCGCGGAAGGGGAGTTTCGCTCATGCCTGGGTATGCCTGGATATGCCTGGGTATCGCCTGCCGGGCGCCGGCCGACAGGATGCAACCATCGAAACTGGAATTATAGGGTCGCTTTTAGCTCTTCAGCTAAGACAAGGGAACCGACAAGGGGGCACGTGAGCGAACTGCGGTTAATGGCGGTGCACGCCCACCCCGACGACGAGTCCAGTAAGGGTGCGGCCACCCTCGCCCGCTACGCCGACGAGGGACACCGGGTCCTGGTGGTGACGCTGACGGGGGGCGAGCGCGGCGAGATCCTCAACCCGGCGATGGACCTGCCCGACGTGCTGGAACACATGGCCGAAATCCGCCGCGACGAAATGGCGAAGGCGGCGGAGATCCTCGGTGTGGAGCACACCTGGCTGGGCTTCGTCGACTCCGGCTTGCCCAAGGGCGACCCCCCGTCACCGCTGCCCGAGGGCTGTTTCGCGCTGGCGCCGCTGGAGGATTGCGTCGAGGCGCTGGTGCGCGTGGTCCGCGATTTACGGCCGCACGTGATGACCACCTACGACGAGAACGGCGGCTACCCGCATCCCGATCACATTCGGTGCCACCAGGTTTCGGTCGGGGCGTTCGAGGCCGCCGGCGACCACGCCCGCTTCCCGGACGCCGGCGAGCCGTGGACCGTGTCCAAGCTGTACTACAACCACGGCTTCCTGCGCGCGCGGATGCAGCTGCTGCACGACGAATTCGTCAAACACGGTCAGGAAGGCCCGTTCCAAAAGTGGCTCCAGCACTGGGATCCCGAGCACGACCCGTTCGAGTCCAGGGTGACGACGCGCGTCGAGTGCTCGGCGTATTTCGGCCAGCGCGACGATGCCCTGCGGGCGCACGCCACGCAGATCGATCCCAACGCCGAGTTTTTCGCCGCTCCAATCGAATGGCAGCAGCGGCTATGGCCGACTGAGGAATTCGAGTTGGCCCGCTCCCGTGTCCCCGTCAAGCTGCCCGAGGACGATCTGTTCGCCGGAATCGAGGATGACGGGTGAATTACAGTCTTCTCGCGGTGCTCGCCGACGCGCCGCACAACCAGGGACCCGACTTCGGCAAGGCCAGCCCCGTCGGGTTGCTGGTCATCGTCCTGCTGCTGATCGCCACGGTCTTGCTGATTCGATCGATGAACCGGCAACTCAGGAAGGTGCCCGACTCGTTCGACACCAAGCACCCGGAGCCCGATCAAGCCGCCGACGAGGGCACGGACACCGTCGAAGATCCGTCCGAGCGGGGTAACGGGTCGGAGCGGAGACCGGGACCCGGCGATGAGCCCGGCTGAATCCGGCGGAACGAACACGCTCGGGCTCGCCACCAGCCCGTATCTGCGTCAGCATGCCGACAACCCGGTGCATTGGCAGCAGTGGGCGCCGCAGGCACTGGCGGACGCGGCGGCGCGCGACGTGCCGATCCTGCTGTCCGTCGGCTACGCCGCCTGCCACTGGTGTCACGTCATGGCCCACGAATCGTTCGAAGACGACGAGGTGGCCGCCGCGATGAACGCGGGATTCGTGTGCATAAAGGTGGACCGGGAGGAACGGCCGGACATCGACGCGGTCTATATGAACGCCACCGTCGCGCTCACCGGACAGGGCGGTTGGCCGATGACCTGTTTCCTCACTCCCGACGGCCGGCCCTTCTTTTGCGGCACGTACTACCCCAAAGATGCCTTCCTGCAGCTACTTTCGGCCGTCTCGGCCACCTGGCGGGATCGCCGGGGCGAGGTCGAGGACGCGTCGGACCGGATCGCCGGCGAGCTGCACGAAATGGCGGGGTCACTCGGGCGGCTGCCCGGCGGCGGCCCGGACGTGTCGCCGGCGCTGTGCGACCACGCCGTGGCGATGGTGCTCCGCGACCAGGACACGATGCGCGGAGGGTTCGGCGGCGCCCCCAAGTTCCCGCCGTCCGCCCTTCTCGAGGCGCTGTTGCGCAACTACGAGCGCACCGGGTCACCGGCGGCGCTGGACGCGGTCACGCGCACGGGCAAGGCGATGGCCCGAGGCGGCATCTACGACCAGCTCGCCGGCGGCTTCGCCCGGTACAGCGTCGACAACGCCTGGGTGGTACCGCATTTCGAGAAGATGCTCTACGACAACGCGCTGCTGCTGCGCGCGTACGCGCACTGGGCCCGGCGAACCGGAGATCCGTTGGCCCGCCGGGTCGCCGCCCAGACGGCGGGATTCCTGCTCGGCGACCTGGCCGACGGCGCGATGTTCGCGTCGTCCCTGGACGCTGACGCCGACGGCAAGGAGGGGTCTACTTATGTGTGGACGCCGGCGCAGCTGACCGAGGTGCTCGGCGCCGACGACGGCCGTTGGGCCGCGGAGGTTTTCGGGGTAACCGAGTCCGGCACGTTCGAACACGGGACCTCGGTGCTGCAGTTCCCGACTGATGCCGACGATCCGCAACGACTGGACCGCGTCCGGGCGGCGCTGCTGGCCGCCCGGCTCGGCCGGCCCCAGCCGGGACGCGACGACAAGGTCGTCACGTCCTGGAACGGGCTGGCGATCACGGCGCTGGCCGAGGCCGGGGTGGCTTTGCGGGATCCCGAGCTGCCGCGGGCCGCGCGTCGCTGTGCGGAGGCGCTGCTGGACTTGCATGTCGTCGATGGCCGCCTGCGGCGCGCCAGCCTCGGCGGAGTGGTCGGCGACAGCGCCGCCATCCTCGAGGACTACGCGATGCTGGCCACCGGCCTGCTGGCGCTCTACCAGCTGACGCCCGACGAGGCCTGGCTGACGACGGCAACCGAGCTGCTGGACACCGCGCTGCTGCACTTCGCCGACCCGCAGCGGCCCGGCCGCTGGTTCGACACGGCGGACGACGCCGAGCAGTTGATGCTTCGGCCCGGCGACCCACTGGACGGCGCGACTCCGTCGGGCGCCTCGTCGATCACCGAGGCCCTGCTGACCGCGGCGCACCTCGTCGGCGGCGACCGCGCGGAGCGGTACCTGCGGGCGGCGGCCGACGCGCTCAGCGCTCATTCGGTGCTGCTGGAGCGCGCGCCGCGCTCGGCGGGGCACTGGTTGGCTGTCGCCGAATCCGCGGTCCGGGGGCCGCTGCAGATCGCGGTGGCCTGTGACCGCTCGCGGGCCCCGTTGCTGGCCGACGCGCGCCGGCTGGCGCCCGGCGGGGCGATCGTGGTGGGCGGTGAGCGGGACTCGTCGCCGCTGCTGGCCGGCCGCGACCGAGTGGCGGGCGCCGACGCCGCCTATGTCTGCCGCGGGCGGGTGTGCGACCTACCGGTAACCCACGCAACGGAACTGGCGGCCGCGCTGGGTGTGCCGGGATAGTGGCCCGGAGGCTATCCTGCGCGCATGCCGAAGGTCGACAGGGTTCAACAGATCACCGACACGGTCAACCGCTACATCCAGCTGATCGCCAAGGGCGGCGCCGAGGACGTGGTCGAGTTGTTCGCCGACCACGCCACCGTAGAGGACCCGGTCGGCGGCGAGGTGCATATCGGCCATCAGGCGATCCACGGCTTCTACTCCGCAGTCAACGATGCGCAGCGCGAATGCGAGCTTGTGTCGCTGCGGGTTGCCGGCAACGAGGCGGCCTTCCAGTTCCGGCTGACCGTGACCGCGGGTGAGCACCGGATGGTGATCGAGCCGATCGACGTGATGGTGTTCGACGACAGCGGCAAGATCACCGCGATGAAGGCCTATTGGTCGCAGGCTGACGTCACGCGGCTCTAGAAGACGACGAACCACATCGCGATGTAGTGGCAGGTCGCCGCGACCGCGGTGCACGCGTGAAAGAACTCGTGGAACCCGAACGTCGACGGCCACGGGTCGGGCCACTGCAGCGCGTACAGAATGCCGCCGATGCTGTACAGGACGCCGCCGACGAACAGCAACACCATGGCGGTCACGCCGGCGTTGTGCAGGATCGTCCCGGTGTACCAGACCGCCACCCAGCCCAGGAACAGGTAGAGCGGCACGCCCACCCAGCGCGGCGCCGACGGCCAGCACATTTTCAGCAGGGTCCCGGCCAGCGCGCCGCCCCACACGATCGACAGCACAATTCGCCCGGCGTCGGGCGGCATGGCCAGCAGCGCGAACGGCGTGTAGCTGCCGGCGATGAAGATGAAGATCATCGAGTGATCCAGCCGCTTCATCCATTTCCGGGCGGTCTCCGATTTCCAGTTGACCCGGTGATAGGTGGCGCTGACGGTGAACATCACGACGGTGGCCGCCGCGTAGGCGAACGTGGCGAGCCCGGCACGGGTCGACGAGACCGCCCACGAGACCGCGATGAGCGATGCCCCCGCGGCGACGGCGGCCCCGGCGGAATAGACGTGGATCCAGCCCCGGAAGCGCGGCTTGGTCAGTACCCGGGCGACGCCGTCTACGAGATGGTGGGCGGCATCGGCCGCCAGCCCGTGCGATTCGGACTCGGCGTTGGTGATCGTGCTGGTCTGGCTGCTCATGTCTCCTGTTGCCTTTGTTGGGCTCGGGGATTGTTGCGGGCCACTCTCCGCCAACAGTAATAGGCCAACAGTAATAGGAGTGGTCACGACATGGTGTCGGACGTGCGGTGACATGCCGTAAATGCGGTCCGGAATTTGTTGCACGTCACAGTAGGGTGGTTCTTCGTGGAGATTATCCCGCCGCGGCTCAAGGAGCCGTTGTACCGCGTCTACGAGCTGCGGTTGAAGCAGGGTCTGGCCTCCTCGAAGTCCGAACTCCCGCGCCACATCGCGGTCCTGTGCGACGGGAATCGGCGTTGGGCGCGCAACGCGGGTTACGACGACGTCAGCTATGGCTACCGGATGGGTGCCGCCAAGATCGCGGAGATGTTGCGGTGGTGTCAGGAAGCCGGCATCGAAATGACCACCGTCTACCTGCTGTCCACCGAAAACCTGCAACGCGATCCCGCGGAGCTGGCCGGCCTCATCGAAATCATCACCGATGTGGTCGAAGAGATCTGCGCACCGGCCAACCGCTGGAGCGTGCGCACCGTCGGGGATCTCGCGCTCATCGGCGAGGAGCCGGCCCGCCGCCTGCGGGACGCGGTGGAGTCCACCCCGGCCGTGGCGCCTTTCCACGTCAATGTCGCCGTCGGCTATGGCGGCCGCCGGGAGATCGTCGACGCGGTACGGGCGTTGCTGAGCAAGGAACTGGCGAATGGCGCCACCGCCGAGGAACTCGTCGACGCGGTGACCGTCGACGCCATCTCCGAAAACCTTTACACCTCAGGGCAACCGGACCCCGACCTGGTGATCCGCACCTCGGGGGAGCAGCGCCTGTCCGGGTTTCTGCTGTGGCAGAGCGCCTACTCGGAGATGTGGTTCACCGAGGCGCACTGGCCTGCATTCCGCCGGGTCGACTTTCTGCGCGCCCTGCGTGACTACAGCCAACGGCATCGCAGGTACGGCAAATAGCCACAGGCTGAGCGGCGTGGCCCGTGCCACACTGGATGCATGGCTGCGCTGTCGGCGGTGGTGTTCACGCTGAGCGGGTGGCTGGGGTTGTATCTGCTGGCCCGTGATCCGCGTAAGCCGGTGCTGGCGCTGGCCGCGATGGGACTGTGTGGTTTCGCGCTGGTGGTGGCCTTGGATGCGGTACGCACGGCCGGCGCGACGCACACCCAGATGCTGAGCCAGTCAGAGATCTATCTCGTCGCCGTGCCGAGCGTGGCCTGGTTCGCCGTGCTGGTCGAGCTGTCCCGGCCGTGTGACGGCTGGCGGGCACGAACGGGTGAGTTGTTGCTGATCGCCGGGGTCGCTGCGGTCACCTTGTTGGGCGCGACGATGGCCGGCAGCGTCGATGGGCCGCTGCGGACCGGCCACTGGCTGATGCTGGGGGTGATCTCGACGTCGACCCTGGGTGCGATGGTCGCCGCGGTGCGGCGGCCGGCCCAGCCGGTGTCGGTGGTCGGGGTGGTGGTTGTCGCCACGCTGTTCTTCGCGCTGGCCAACGCCATCCTGATCATCCCGCTGGGCCTGGTGCCCAGCTGGTTGGCGCTGGCGTCGACGGGTTTCGACGTGCTGTTGCTGGGTGTGGCGGTTGCGCTGTGGGACGCCTTCGACGAGGGCCAGGCGCTGCGCGCCGACATGCTGCGCTCGTTCGCCGGCTCGATGGCCGTGGCGGTGCTGTTCGGTGGTCAAGCGCTGGTCGGGCTGGCGGTCACCCGCAACGAGCCGACCGCGCAGATCGCGCTGACCGTGCTGCTGTTCACCACCCTGGCGATCGCCATCACGGTGCAGGTGCTGGCCGATCCGCTGGCCGGGGCGCTCGACCGGCTGGCGTTCTCGAAATCGCCCACCCTGCGCGCGGACCGGGCCGCCCTGCGGCACACGGGCGCGGCGCTGCCGCTGCGCTCGGTCGACCCGCTCCGCGATATTCACGACGTCGACGACGACACCTTCGCCAGGCTCACCCGCCGGGCGCTGGGCCACTACGGCGACCTCACCAAACTCGTCGCGAGCCCGTTGACCGCGTTGCCCGTGATCGACGAACGACTGGCCGCGCGTGGCGCGCCCGATCAGCCGCTGGAACGGGCCAACGAGCTCAAGGCCGTCCTCGCCGACGCTATTGCCCGGCTTAAACCGCGCGACGGCGGCGATTTCGGGACCACCGAGCAATGGCGCTACTACAACTCGCTCTACTTCCCCTACGTCGTCGGTGTGCGCGCGTACGCGCAGAACGCCACGGCCGCCGGACTGGATCCGACCGCCCGGCAGGCCTGGCAGTGGTTAGTCACCGAAGTGCCGCAGCGCTCGCTGCACAACTGGCAGAACGCGGCGGCCCGGCTCATCGCGGCGGACCTGCGCGGGCGGGTCCCCGTGGCCAGCGAATAGCCCTGCGAACCCGGGTGCCGGGCCCGGCCCGTCCGTGCCCTTACGCCGCAGACCCCACGTTGAAGGATTCCTTGGGCTGCCGGTACTGCTGACCGGGAATACCCGCGCAAAACTGCACGTCGTTGCGTTGGTGGCAGCAATTGGCAGTGCCACGGGTCGATATGGCAGTGCCCCGGCGGAACGCTAGAAGCTGTCCGACCCACCGCCAACGCGAGGAGTATCCACATGACCGCAGTATCTGGTCCGACCACCCGACCCCTGTACGACTCCACCGACTCGCTGCTGCGTTTCGCCATGCGTGCCGATGCCACGTTGACGGGTTTGTGCGGTTTGGCCGTCGCCGTCGTCGCCGACCCGCTCTCGTCCCTGACCGGCCTGACGTCCCTACAGGAGTACGGCCTCGGCGCCTTCTTCGTGCTCTACGGCCTTGCGGTGTTCAGCCTCGCGGCGTTGCCGAACCTGCGCCGCGCCGGAATCGGCGTCGTCGCAGCCAACATCGTGTTCACGCTGGCCGCCGTCGCGGCGGCCGAAGTGGTGCCGATGACCGCGACCGGAGTCGCTGCGACGCTGGCGACCGGGCTGTACACCGCGGCGTTCGCCGGACTGCAGTACATGGGAGTGCGTCGCCTCGCAGCCTGAGACTGCCCGCCCGCCTCTAAACCAGCCCAGCGGGGCGCCTCCCGCGCGGAGCGCTGCCCCGCCCCGGCCCCTTACAGCTTCCGCAGGCGCAGCCGGTTGATCGAGTGGTCGGCGTCTTTGCGCAGCACCAGGGTGGCGCGGGGCCGGGTCGGGAGAATGTTCTCGACAAGGTTGGGCCGGTTGATCGACCGCCAGATCTCTCGTGCGGCGGCGACCGCCTTCGTGTCGTTGAGCGCCGAGTAGTGGTGGAAGTGCGACTCCGGGTCCGCGAACGCCGTGCCGCGCAGGGACAGAAACCGCGACACGTACCACTGCTCGATGTCTTCGATCCGGGCGTCCACATACAACGAGAAGTCGAACAGGTCCGACACCATCAGGGTCGGGCCGGTCTGCAATACGTTGAGGCCCTCCAGGATCAGGATGTCGGGATGGCGCACCACGTGCTTGGCTCCCGGGATGACGTCGTATTTCAGGTGCGAATACACCGGCGCGCAAGCGTAGTCGGAACCGGATTTGACGGAGGTCACGAACCGCATCAGTGCCCGACGGTTATAGCTCTCGGGAAACCCCTTGCGGTGCATTAGGTTTCGCCGACTAAGCTCCGCATTCGGGTACAGAAACCCGTCGGTGGTCACCAGGTCCACCCGGGGGTGATGATCCCAGCGAGCCAACAGCGCCTGCAGCACGCGGGCGGTCGTCGACTTGCCGACCGCCACGCTGCCCGCCACGCCGATGATGAACGGCACCGGCCGGTCCGGATTCTGTTGCGGCTCCCCGAGGAATTCCGCGGTGGCGGCAAACAGCCGCTGCCGCGCGGCGACCTGCAGGTGAATCAGCCGGGCCAGCGGCAGGTAAACCTCTTCGACTTCCAGCAGATCGATCTGCTCGCCCAGGCCGCGCAGGCCGACAAGTTCCTCTTCGGTGAGGGCCAGGGGCGTCGACATACGAAGCGCACGCCATTGCTTTCGGTCGAACTCCACGTACGGGCTCGGCTCGCTAAGCCGCGGCATAGTGCTCAGTGTCGCAGGGACGGACGCGTGCCCGACGGCTGGGCTGGGTAAAGGTGCCGCTCGATAGACTGGCGCGCGTGACTGCTGCACCTGACGCCCGCGCCGCCACCCCCGGCACGGCCTCGCTGATGTCGGCCCCGCTTGCCGAGGTCGACCCCGACATCGCCGAATTGCTGGACAAGGAGCTGCACCGGCAGCGGGACACCCTGGAGATGATCGCGTCGGAGAACTTCGTGCCGCGCTCGGTGCTGCAGGCCCAGGGCAGCGTGCTGACCAACAAGTACGCCGAGGGCTTGCCCGGGCGGCGCTACTACGGCGGGTGCGAGCACGTCGATGTCGTGGAGAACATCGCCCGCGACCGGGCAAAGGCGTTGTTCGGGGCCGAGTTCGCCAATGTCCAACCGCATTCGGGCGCCCAGGCGAACGCCGCGGTGCTGCACGCGCTGATGTCGCCGGGGGAGCGGCTGCTGGGTTTGGACCTCGCCAACGGTGGCCACCTGACCCACGGCATGAAGCTCAACTTTTCGGGCAGGCTGTATGACGTCGGCTTCTACGGGGTCGACCCGAAGACGCACCTGGTCGACATGGACGCGGTACGGGCCAAAGCGCTCGAATTCCGCCCCAAGGTGATCATCGCCGGCTGGTCGGCCTACCCACGGATCCTCGACTTCGCGGCGTTCCGGTCGATCGCCGACGAGGTCGACGCCAAGCTGTGGGTGGACATGGCGCACTTCGCCGGGCTGGTCGCCGCGGGCCTGCATCCATCGCCGGTGCCGGACGCCGACGTGGTGTCCACGACCGTGCACAAGACGCTCGGCGGCGCCCGTTCCGGCATGATCCTGGGCAAGCAGCAGTACGCCAAGGCCGTCAACTCGGCGGTGTTCCCCGGCCAGCAGGGCGGGCCGCTCATGCACGTCATCGCGGGCAAGGCGGTCGCGCTCAAGATCGCCACCACCCCCGAATTCGCCGACCGCCAGCAGCGCACCCTTTCCGGGGCGCGCATCCTCGCCGACCGGCTGCTGGCCGCCGACGTTTCCAAGGCCGGCGTCTCGGTGGTCAGCGGCGGAACCGACGTGCACCTGGTGCTGGTCGACCTGCGCGATTCGCCACTCGACGGCAAGGTCGCCGAGGACCTGCTGCACGACATCGGCATCACCGTCAACCGCAACGCGGTGCCCAATGACCCGAGGCCGCCGATGGTGACGTCCGGCTTGCGCGTGGGAACGCCGGCGCTGGCGACCCGCGGCTTCGGGGACGCCGAATTCACCGAGGTCGCCGACATCATCGCCACCGCGCTCTCGGCAGGCACCGCGTCGGACGTGCCCGCACTGCGGGAGCGGGTCGCGCGGCTCGCCCAGGCTTTCCCGCTTTACGAGGGGCTCGAGAGCTGGACGCTGGTCGACCGCTAGCCTGTCGGACCGGTCAGGGACCAAAGTCACCATTCGGCGGCGACACGGGCCGACAATTTCGCAGAACATGTATCCGAGAGTTACAGTAACCGCATGGCACAGAAACCTGTTCCTAACGCATTGACCCTCGAACTCGAGCCGATTGTCGAGCGGCTCATGGACCGCCACCTCAGCACCGAGGAGCTCTGGTTCGCCCACGACTACGTCCCCTTTGACCGGGGGGAGAACTTCGCCTTCCTCGGCGGGCGTGACTGGGACCCGTCCCAGACGTCGCTGCCCAGGGTCTTCACCGACGCCTGCGAGATCCTGCTGCTACTGAAGGACAACCTCGCCGGCCATCACCGCGAGCTCGTCGAGCACTTCATCCTCGAGGAGTGGTGGGGCCGCTGGCTGGGCCGGTGGACCGCCGAGGAGCACCTGCACGCCATAGCGCTGCGCGAATACCTGGTGGTGACCCGTGAGGTCGACCCGGTCGCCAACGAGGAGGCGCGGGTCCAGTACGTCATGAAGGGCTACCGCGCCGACACCTACACCCAGGTCGAGACCCTGGTGTACATGGCGCTCACCGAGCGCACCCACGCCGTTTTCTGCCGCAACCTGGCCGCTAGGCTCGAGGAGCCCATCTTGGCCGGGCTCATCGACCGCATCGCCAGGGATGAACAACGCCACGAGGAGATCTTCTCCACGCTCGTCGCGCACTGCCTCGACTACACCCGCGACGAGACGATCGCGGCGATAGCGGCACGCGCGGCCGACCTGCAGGTCGTCGGCGCCGACATCGACGCCTACCGGGGCAAGGTGCAAAACGTGGCCGACGCGGGCATCTTCGGGCCGGCGGACCTGCGCCAAGCGATCTCCGATCGCATCACCGAGTGGGGAGTGGCCGACGAGCCCGCGCTGCGGGAATTCGTCATCGGTTAAGCCGGCATTTGGGGTCGCCCTCGTGGCCTCGGCGCGCCTGCGCGGCGGCCACGCGGCCACGAGAGTAGCGTCATTCTCGATGGCCAGCGACATGCTCTGCTGCCAGGGCGGCACCACTTGTCAGAACGACGGCAGGACCGGCCCCGGTCCTGGTGCTGCGGCTCCCGCCGAACTGCCTGTGCGGGTCCGCGCGGGCTTAGCCGCTCGAGGAGCGCTTCGTGACCGATATCCGGACCTATGTGCTCGACACCTCCGTGCTGCTGTCCGATCCCTGGGCGTGCAGTCGGTTCGCCGAACACGAGGTGGTTGTTCCGCTGGTGGTGATCAGCGAACTGGAGGCCAAACGCCACCACCACGAGCTGGGGTGGTTCGCGCGCCAGGCGTTGCGCCTCTTCGATGACCTTCGCCTCGAGCACGGACGGCTGGATCAGCCCATTCCCGTAGGGACACAGGGCGGCACGCTTCACGTCGAGCTGAACCACACCGACCCGGCGGTGCTCCCCGCGGGCTTTCGCACCGACAGCAACGACTCCCGGATTTTGAGCTGCGCCGCCAACCTCGCCGCCGAGGGCAAGCGAGTCACGTTGGTCAGCAAGGACATTCCGCTTCGGGTCAAGGCGGCCGCGGTCGGCGTGGCCGCCGACGAGTACCACGCGCAGGATGTTGTGGCCTCGGGATGGTCGGGGATGCACGAGATCGAGACCGCGCCCGAGGATATCGACGCGCTGTTCGCCGACGGCGAGATCGATCTCGCCGAGGCCCGGAACCTGCCCTGTCACACCGGAATTCGGTTGCTGGGCGGCGGCTCGCACGCGCTGGGCCGGGTCACTCCCGCCAAACGCGTCCAACTGGTGCGCGGCGACCGCGAGGTGTTCGGGCTGCGTGGCCGTTCCGCCGAACAGCGCGTGGCGCTCGACCTGCTGCTGGACGAGTCGGTGGGCATCGTGTCGCTGGGCGGTAAGGCCGGCACCGGCAAGTCCGCGCTGGCGTTGTGCGCGGGTCTCGAGGCGGTGCTGGAACGGCGGACCCACCGCAAGGTGGTCGTCTTCCGCCCGCTGTATGCCGTCGGCGGCCAGGAGCTCGGCTATCTCCCCGGTAGCGAGAGCGAAAAGATGGGGCCGTGGGCGCAGGCGGTCTTCGACACCCTCGAGGGCCTGGCCAGCCCCGCGGTGCTCGAGGAGGTGCTCTCCCGGGGCATGCTCGAGGTGCTGCCGCTGACCCACATCCGGGGCCGCTCGCTGCACGACTCGTTCGTCATCGTCGATGAGGCGCAGTCGCTGGAGCGCAACGTTCTGCTGACCGTCTTGTCCAGGTTGGGGACCGGATCGCGGGTGGTGCTGACCCACGACATCGCCCAGCGCGACAACCTGCGGGTCGGCCGCCACGACGGGGTAGCGGCGGTGATCGAGAAGCTCAAAGGGCATCCGCTGTTCGCCCACATCACGCTGCTGCGCAGCGAGCGGTCGCCGATCGCCGCGCTGGTCACCGAGATGCTGGAGGAAATTGCCGGACCGCAGTAGCAAGGCTTATTCAGTGCGCGACCAGGGCGGAAAAATCGCGCAAAACCCGCCCTGACAACACACGCGAAGCCGTCCGCGCACACTGAAAGCCCTGCGCGCAAAGGTCGACGCCCGGATTGCGCACTCGAAGGCGGGTAGGCTGCTCACGTGCCGAAACGACCCGACAGCCAGGCGTGGCGCTATTGGCGGACCGTTTTCGGGGTGGTCGCGGCGGCCGCGGTGCTGGTGATCGGCGGCCTCACCGGACACGTGACGCGCGCCGACAACCTCAGCTGCTCGGTGGTCAAATGCGTCGCGCTGACCTTCGACGACGGCCCGGGGCCATACACCGACCGGCTGGTGCAAATCCTGAAGGACGCCGACGCCAAGGCCACCTTCTTCCTGATCGGCAACAAGGTTGCCGCCAACCCGGCCGGCGCCAAGCGCATCGCCGACGCCGGCATGGAATTCGGCAACCACACGTGGGAACACCCCAACATGACGACAATCCCCCAGGAGGACATCGCCGGCCAGTTCTCGCGCGCCAACGACGCGATCACCGCCGCAACCGGCCGGGCGCCGTCGCTGTGGCGTCCCGCTGGCGGGTTGTCGGACCCGATGGTGCGCCAGACCGCGGCTCGCTTCGGCCTAGCCGAAATACTGTGGGATGTCGTCCCTTTCGACTGGATCAACGACTCCAACACCGCCGCGACACGATACATGCTGATGACGTACATCAAGCCCGGCTCCGTGGTGTTGTTTCATGACACCTACTCGAGCACCGTCGATCTGGTATACCAGTTCATCCCCGTGCTCAAGGCCAACGGCTACCGCCTCGTGACGGTGACCGAACTGCTGGGGCAGCGGGCGCCCGGCAGCAGTTACGGCGGCCGGGAGAACGGGCCACCCGCCAACCAGCTTCACGACATCCCGGCCAGCGAGATCCCCACCCTGCCCAACACGCCCTCGCCCAGGCCAATGCCCAACTTCCCGATCACCGACATCCCGGGCCAGAACTCGGGCGGTCCGAACAACGGTGCCTAGAACGGCATCGGGGCGGAAGTCCGCTCGCGCGTTGCTGATTCAATATGCGATCGACCTCTCCGCCGCCTACCTTCTGGCCGTCGTCGACGCGGCTGCGATTCTGATCCCGCTGCGGGGCCACACGTCCGTGGCGGCCAACACCGACTTTGCGGAGAAGAACACGGCGGTGGTTGTGGCGCTTGTTGCGCTGGGTGTCCTTGGCGTGGCCGCGGCCGGTGCCGCCAACCTGGCTCCCACGCTGCGCTGGTACGTCGCCGGGGATGAACCGACCGCGGAGCAGCGGGAAGCCGCAATGAAGATGCCCGGCCGCCAATCGGCGATCCTGTTGCTGGCCTGGGGCGTGGCCGGGGTGGTCTTCACGCTGCTGAACATCGGCGGCGGAGCCAAGCTCCTGCTGCCCATTGTGCTCGGTGTGCTGCTCGGCGGGCCGGCCGCCGCAGGCACCGGAATGCTTATCGCGCAACGAACCCTGCGCCCCATCATGGGTGCGGCCACGCTCGGCTGCGAGCCGCGGCTCGCGGTACCGGGCGTGTTTGCCCGATTGGTCCTCCTGTGGTTCCTGTGCAGCGCACTTCCGATCGGGGTGATCGCGGCGCTTGTCGTTCTTCGCTCGTACGGGTGGTTGATTCAGAAGTCCGCGTCGCTGGATGTGCCCGTGTTGGTGGTGTCCCTGGCGGCGCTGGTTCTCGGTCTTCCGACGATGATTTTGACGTCGCGATCGATTTCCGATCCCCTCTGCGAGGTGGTCGACGCGATGGCGGAGGTCGAACACGGCCGCATCGGAACCTACGTCGGCGCCTACGAACGCTCCCAAATCGGGCGCCTGCAGACGGGATTCAACCGAATGGTCTCCGGGCTCGCCGAACGGGATCGGTTGCGGGACCTGTTCGGGCGCCACGTCGGAACGGACGTCGCGCACCGCGCCATCCAAGAGGGCGCGTCGCTGTCCGGGGACGTGGTCGAGGCGGCCGTCTTGTTCATCGACCTGGTGGGTTCGACGCAGCTCGCCGAAAGCCGTCCCCCGCAAGAGGTTGCCGAGGTGCTCAACGACTTCTTTCGGATTGTCGTCGACGCCGTCGACGAACATCGCGGCCTGATCAACAAATTCGCCGGCGACGCAGCACTGGCTGTTTTCGGAGCGCCGCTGCGCACGGGCGAACCGGCGTCGGCGGCGCTGGCGACGGCACGTGCGCTCGCCACCCAGCTGCGGCGGCTGCCCGTGGTCGATTTCGGCATCGGCGTCTCGGCGGGCCGGGTCTTCGCCGGCAACATCGGCGCCGAAAACCGGTACGAGTACACGGTAATCGGCGACGCGGTCAACGAGGCCGCGCGCCTGGCCGACCTGGCCAAGACCGCCGACCGCCGGATTCTGTGTTCGGCGGCGGCCATCGACCGGGCCGACCCGGCCGAGCGGGCGCACTGGGCCGAATGCTATTCCACCGTGCTGCGCGGGCGCTCGGAAGCAACCCACGTCTCGGCGCCGGCAAGCCCGGCTACTGGCCGACCTTCAGCGCCGCAATGACCCCGTTGATGATCCCCGCCGAGCCGGCATCGCCTATCGGCGATGCGCCCACGAAGACGGTGACCGGTTGGGTGGCCACCGCGATGATGGTCAGCGAGTCGCCCTTCACGTTGCGTGATTTGTCGGCGATGGCGATATCGGCGTCCACTCGGGCGGCCTTGACCCCATCGACCTTGATCGACGACGTCTTCTTCGGACCCGCGGTCGGCGACGCGTTAGCGTAGCCGGGACCGTTCACCACGCAGTCCATCAGCTTCGACGCTTGCGTAGCGACGTCCATGCTGGTGACGAAGTTGGTGACAGCGACCTCGGCCTGCATCATCCACTGGTTGGCGCCCGGCACCTCTTGCCCGACGCCCACCGCACTGATGAGGTTGGGGGTCTGGTCGTCCGTGAACGGCGCCCAGCCGGGTGCCGCGGTGGGGGGGAACGACAGCTTGCCCGCGCTGATCGGGCCGCCGCCGACGGGCTTCTCACCGGCGGACACGTTGGGCGTGCAGCCGGTCGCTGTCTGATCGGAATTGTTCGGCTGGGACGTCGGCGCCACTGACGTGGCCGACGGCGAGGCCTTTGTCGACTTGTTTCCGCCGATGAGGCCGATTATCAGGATCACCACCAGCACGATGACGCCCAGCACCGCGATCCCGCCGAGGATCAGCCAGGGCGCCTTCGAGCGCGGCCCGCGCGGCGGCGGTCCGGGGGGATACGGACCGCCCGGCCAGCCGGGGGGAACCTGCCGCCCGGGCTGGGGGAACTGCTGAGGCGGCGGGTAGGCGCCCCCCGCATAGGGGTTGGCCGGGCCCTGGGGATTGGCGTACGGGCCACCGGGTGGCGGGTACGGGTAGCCGCCGGCGGGTGGCTGGCCACCCGGATATTGGCCCTGGCCATAGGGATTCGTCCCGTAGGGATCCTGACCGTAGGGGCCGCCCGGGGGAGCCGTCATCGCTGAACCACTCTCACTCTCCTCTAGTCTTCCGGCTTGACCGCGTCATTTACGCGGGCCATCGCCAGCACGTCGAGCCGACGGTCCAGCTCTTCGACCGACAGCTTGTCGCCGATCAGGCCGCGGTCGATGACAGTCTGGCGAATGGTCTTGTGTTCCTTGAGCGCCTGCTTGGCCACCGCGGCGGCCTCCTCGTAGCCGATGGCCGAGTTCAGCGGCGTCACGATCGACGGCGACGATTCGGCCAGCTCGCGCAGACGCTCGACGTGGGCGACCAGCCCGGTGACGCAGCGCTCGGCGAACAACCTCGAGACGTTGGTCAACAGCTTGAACGACTCGAGGATGTTGCGGGCCATCATCGGAATGTAGACGTTGAGCTCGAAGGCGCCGTTGGCGCCACCCCAGGCTACCGCGACGTCGTTGCCGATCACCTGCGCGGCGACCTGCGTGACCGCCTCCGCCAGAACGGGATTCACCTTGCCCGGCATGATCGAGCTGCCCGGCTGCAGGTCCGGCAGCTGGATCTCGGCGAGGCCGGTCAGGGGGCCCGACCCCATCCAGCGGATGTCGTTGGCTATCTTGGTCAACGAGACCGCGATGGTGCGCAGCGCGCCGGACGCCTCAACCAGCCCGTCGCGGGCGGCCTGGGCCTCGAAAGCGTTTGTTGCCGTGCGCAGTTCGGACAAGCCCGTGGAGGCGATCAGCGTCTCGACCACCTTGGCGCCGAAGCCCTCGGGGGCGTTGAGGCCGGTGCCCACCGCGGTGCCCCCGATCGCCAGTTCGCCCAGCCGCGGCAGCGTGGCCCGGACACGCTCGATCCCCGCCTCGATCTGGCGGGCGTATCCGCTGAATTCCTGGCCGAGCGTCACCGGCACGGCGTCCATCAAATGGGTGCGGCCCGACTTGACGACCGTGTGCCACTCGCGGGCTTTGCTTGCCAGCGCTTCGTGCAGCACCTCGAGCGCCGGGATCAGGTGGCGCACCGCGGCCTCGGTGGCCGCGATGTGGGTGGCGGTGGGGAAGGTGTCGTTGGACGACTGCGACATGTTGACGTCGTCGTTGGGGTGCACGGTGACCCCGTTGGCCGCCGCGATGCCGGCGATCACCTCGTTGGTGTTCATGTTGGAGCTTGTCCCCGAACCGGTTTGGAAGACGTCGATGGGGAACTGATCGTCGTGGAGGCCGTAGGCGATCTCGGCCGCCGCGGCGATGATAGCGTCCGCCTTCTCGGGTGCCAGCAGTCCGAGGTCCTTGTTCACCTGCGCGCACGCGCCCTTCAGCAGGCCCAGCGCGCGGATCTGGGTGCGCTCCAGGCCTCGGCCCGAGATCGGAAAGTTCTCCACCGCTCGCTGAGTCTGGGCGCGCCACAGAGCTTTTGCGGGCACCCGGACCTCACCCATGGTGTCGTGCTCGATGCGGTACTCGGTATCGCCAGCTGAGTCATTAAAGGCCATGAATTGGCTTCCTCGTTTTCCGGTGTCGTTCAGGGCAGGGGATAGGCGGCGGTGCTGTCGCCGGTGAAGTCGATGGCGGAGTATTCGTTGAGCTTCGATAGCCGGTGATAAGCCTCGATCATGCGGACGGTGCCCGACTTCGAACGCATCACGATCGAGTGGGTGGTGCAGCCGCCGGGGTAATAACGGACGCCGTTGAGCAGGTCACCCTGGGTGACCCCGGTGGCGCAGAAGAAGACGTTCTCACCGGACACCAGGTCGTCGGTGCTCAATATCCGGTCCAGGTCGTAGCCGGCGTCGAGCGCCTTTTGGCGTTCGGCTTCGTCTTTGGGCGCCAACTGAGCCTGAATCGCGCCGCCCATGCACCGGATCGCCGCGGCGGCGATGATGCCCTCCGGGGTGCCGCCGATGCCGGCCAGCATGTCGGTGCCCGAGTCCGGCCGGCAGGCCGAGATGGCCCCGGCGACGTCGCCATCGGTGATCAGCCGGATGCGGGCTCCGGTAGCCCGGACGTCTTCGATGAGCTCGGCGTGCCGCGGCCGGTCCAGGATGCACACCGTCATGTCGCGTACGGATAGCGCCTTGACCTTGGCGACGGCGCGGATGTTCTCGGCGATCGGCGCGGTGATGTCCAGCACGTGCGCGGCCTCAGGCCCGACCGCGATCTTGTTCATGTAGAACACCGCCGACGGGTCGAACATGGAGCCGCGGTCGGCGACCGCGAGCACCGAAATGGCGTTGGGCATGCCCTTGCTCATCAGCGTCGTGCCGTCAACCGGGTCGACGGCGAAGTCGCAGTCCGGGCCGTCGCCGTTGCCGACCTCTTCGCCGTTGTAGAGCATCGGCGCCTGGTCCTTCTCACCCTCGCCGATGACGACGACCCCGCGCATCGACACGGTGTTCACCAGTTCGCGTATCGCGTCGACCGCCGCCCCGTCGCCGCCCTCCTTGTCGCCGCGGCCGACCCAGCGGCCGGCGGCCATGGCACCGGCCTCGGTGACCCGTACCAGTTCCAGGGCCAGGTTGCGGTCTGGTGCTTCACCGCGCGGCCGCGCCTGTGATGGGCCTCGGCCGCCGGCGGCGACCGAGCGGTTGCCCTCAACTGTCATGGTTCGTGATTGTCCCAGAAGCGGATCGGGCGTCGAGAACTGGGATACTCGGGGCATGACCGAGAAGCCGCAGCCGAACGCCGAGGTAGGCGAGCCGGCTCCGGCCCCCAGACCCGCCAAACCGCGGCTGCTGCAGGACGGCCGCGACATGTTCTGGTCGCTCGTGCCGCTGGTCGTCGGGTGCATCCTGCTGGCGGGCCTGGTCGGCATGTGCTCGTTCCAGCCGAGCGGGACGCGAACGGGAGCGATTCCCTCGTACGACGCGGCGGCGGCCTTGCGGGCGGATGCTCAGACGCTGGGGTTCCCCGTGCGGCTGCCCCGGCTACCCGCCGGCTGGCAGCCCAACTCCGGCGACCGGGGCGGTATCGAAAACGGCCGAACGGAACCCTCGACCGGTCAACGGCTGAACGCGGCCACCTCGACCGTGGGCTACATCAGCCCGACGGGGATGTACCTGAGCCTGACCCAGAGCAACGCCGACGAGGACAAGCTGGTCGGCTCGATCCATCCGTCCGCCTACCCGACCGGAACGGTCGACGTCGACGGCACGAGCTGGGTCGTCTATCGCGGCGCCGGGCAAAGCGGCGCCGACGCCGAACCCGTATGGACCACCCGGCTCGCCGGACCGCTCGGCGCCAGCCAGATCGCGATCACCGGTGCGGGAACCACCGATCAATTTCGTACGCTGGCGGCGGCGACGCAATCGCAATCGCCCCTACCCGCGCGCTGAAGGGAAGGCACGTGACCGCACCCCATGCAGACCTCTCCGGATGGTCGGCGGCACCGTTCACCGGCGGCGGCTACACCCATGACGTCTACCGCAAGGGCGCCGGCCCCGGGGTGGTGCTGATTCCCGAAATACCCGGCATCCATCCCGCTGTGCTCGCCCTGGGCAATCACCTGGTGGACAACGGCTTCACCGTCGCCATGCCGTCGCTGTTCGGGGAGCCGGGCAAGCCGAAGACCGTCGGCTACACCCTCGCTACCATCACGCGCGCATGTGTCGCAAGGGAATTCGCGGCATTCGCCACGAACAGGGAGCGGCCGGTGTCGTTGTTCCTGCGTGCGCTGGCCCGCGACCTCAACGCGTCGACGCCCGGCAAGGGGGTCGGCGTCATCGGCCAGTGCTTCACCGGCGGGTTCGCCTTGGCCGCCGCGGTCGACGACAGCGTCCTGGCGCCGGTGCTCAGCCAGCCGTCGGTACCGCTGCCCTTGGGCCGTGCGCGACGCACCGATCCGGGGCTGAGCGAGTCCGAGCTGACCACCGTGGCCGATCGCTGCGCCAACCACGGCCTGTGCGCCATGGGCTTGCGGTTCAGCGAGGACAGAACAGCACCGCGGGAACGGTTCGCGGCGCTCAGGGAGCGGCTCGGCGACGCTTTCGAGGTCATCGAGATCGACTCGGGGCCGGGCAACGAAGGCGGTTTCGGGAAGATGGCGCATTCGGTGCTGACCGACGAGGTCCGCGAGGTCGACGGCCACCCGGCCTATGAGGCGCGCAAGCGGGTCGTCCAGTTCCTCACCGAGCGGCTCAGTTAGGGAAGTTTTCAGACGCATGGCCGAGCACGTGGTCGAAACCAGCTACGGTCCGGTCCGGGGCGCGGACGCGGCCTGGTCAGGGGGTCGCATCAGGACGTGGAAGGGCATCAGGTACGCGGCGCCGCCTGTCGGCGACCTGCGCTTCCGGGCGCCCGAGCCCCCCGGGCGGTGGACCGAGGTCGCCGACGCCACTTCCTTCGGGCCGGCCTGCCCGCAACCCTCCTTTCAGAACATGCCCCTCGACCTGGGCGCGCCGCAGGGCGACGATTGCCTGAGCCTGAACGTCTGGGCGTCGGCGGACACCCAGCCCGGTGACGCAAGGCCGGTGATGGTGTGGCTGCACGGCGGCGCTTACGTACTGGGATCGGCCAGCCAGCCGCTCTACGATGGCCGCCGGCTGGTCGGCGGCGGTAGTGACTTCGGGGTCGTCGTGGTGACGGTCAACTATCGGCTCGGAGCCCTGGGCTTCCTCGACCTGTCGTATTTCAGCACCGCGCGGCGGCGCTTCGATTCGAACATCGGGCTGTATGACGTGCTGGCGGCGTTGCGCTGGGTGCGCGACAACATCGCCGCGTTCGGGGGTGATCCCCAAAGGGTCACGCTGTTCGGCGAGTCCGCCGGCGCCGGGATCGTCACCACCCTGCTCGCGGCCCCGGCGGCCGAGGGCCTGTTCGCCGGAGCGATCGCCCAAAGCTCGCCCGCCACTTCGGTATACGACCGTGAGCGGGGCCAGCGGGTCGCCGCGAGCTTCCTCGACAAGATGGGAATCGCCGCGTCCGACGTCGGGAGGCTGATCGATGCGCCGATCGCCGCGATCCTGGCCGCGTCGCAAGAGGTGTTCGACGAAGTCCCCGTCCGCAATCCGGGCACGCTCGCGTTCGTCCCGATCGTGGACGGCGATCTGCTGCGGGACTACCCGGTCAGGCTGGCGCAGGAGGGTCGCTCGCTTCCGGTCCCGTTAATCATCGGCACCAACAAGCGGGAGGCGGCGCTCTTCCGGCTGATGCGCTCGCCTTTGATGCCGATCACGCCGGCCGCGATCACGTCGATGTTCACCCAGATCGCGGCCGAACAGCCCGACCTGCAATTGCCGACCCAGGAGCAGATCGTGTCGGCGTATTCCCGAATGCGAGGCAAGGCAAGGTATTTGAGCATCGCGACCGACGTTGGATTCCGGATGCCGTCGGTGTGGCTGGCCGAGGGTCACGGCAGGGTGGCGCCGGTGTATCTGTACCGGTTCGACTACTCGACCCCGTTGCTGAAGCTCCTGCTGGTCAGCGCCGCCCACGCTACGGAATTGCCTTATGTGTGGGGCAATCTCGGGGCGCCGAAGGACCCCACCCTGAAGCTCGGCGGGGCCAAAACCGCGAAGGCCGTCTCGAAGAGGGTACGGACCCGGTGGACCAACTTCGCCGCGCACGGAAAGCCCGAGGGCACCGCCGACGAGCCGGACTGGATGCCCTACCGGGAGGGCGAGCGCGCCTGCCTGATCATCGGCAAGCGCGACACGGTCGCGCGTGACGTCGACGCCCACATCCGGGCCGCCTGGGGCAGCGAGATGGTCAGCTTCCGCTAATCGCCGGCGGCGGCTTTGGCGGCCCGCGCCCGGTCCTTCATCTGCCGGAACATGTCCACGTAGTAGGGCAGGCATTCGGATAGCGCCTTCTCGGTGGTGAACAGCGGCTCGTAGCCGAGGTCGCGCCGCGCCTTGTCGATCGAGAAGTAGTTGTCCAGATACAAGCGTTCGACGGCCAGCGGTTCCAGCAGCGGCGCCGGTATCCCGAACCGGAAGTGCATTCGCTGCCAACCGGTCATCGCCGCGCGGACCATCGGTCCGTTGACCCGGATTCGCGGCCAGTTCTCCCCGCAGGCCTCCATCACCGGCCGGGCGAACTCAAACATGTTGATCGGCTCGGCGTCGTTGATGAAGTACGCCTGACCGGGTGCGGTCCCGCCGGGCACCAGATGCTCGGCGGCCAGGATGAAACCGTGAATCAGATTGTGCACGTAGGAGTTGTCCAGCCGGGCCGACTTGCGCCCGATCAGCACCTTGACGTGGCCCGCGATCACACTTTCGAACAGCTTGCGGAACATCGTCTGGTCGCCACGCCCCCAGATGCCGCTGGGCCGGATCGCACACGTCAGCATGCCGGCCTCCCCGTTCCCGGAGCCGTTCTGCGACAGCACGAATCGCTCAGCCACCACCTTGGTCTCGGTGTAGAGGTCGTTGAATCTGTTGGTATAGGGCAGGGTCTCGTCACCCCCGGCGATGTTCTGGCCGCCCATCACCACGCTGTTGGACGACGTGTAGACGAACCGCTTGACGCCGGCTGCCTGCCCGCCGTGCACTAGGTTCTCGGTGCCGCCGACGTTGACCGCAAAGCTGCGCTTGCGGTATTCGTCGCTCACCGCCGCGCCACCCATCAGCTCGATGATCGCGGCGGTGTGGAACACCGTGTCGATGCCTTCCACCGCCTTGGCGCAGACGGCCGCGTCGGTGATGTCACCCTGCACCACCTCCAGGCGGGGGTGCTCGGCTAGCGGCGACGGGGCGCGGTCGAAGGAACGCACCCGGTATCCGCGGTCGAGCAACGTGGTCACCAAGTTGGCGCCGACAAACCCCGAGCCGCCGGTGACCAGAACGCGGCCGAGTTCGGTTGTCAGTGATGCATCACCCATAGCTTGGAAAGCATAGCCGAGAAAACTGGAACGTGTTCCAATTCTCGGCGCAAGTTCGGAAATCGCCTTGCCGTCCGGCTTGCGTCAAGCCTCCTCGGCCTTGCCCGCGGCGAGCGCATCCTCGACCCGCTTGCGAGCTCCAGCTAAGTGTTCCTCACACCTTTTGGCGAGTTGTTCGCCTCTTTCCCACAGCTTCAGCGACGCATCGAGGTCCAGTCCGCCCTGTTCCAGAAGCCGCACCACTTCGATGAGCTCGTCCCGGCAAGCTTCATAGCCAAGCTGACTAATAGGCGTAACCGGCTGCTCGTCCCTAGTGACCATCGGTCAGCCCCTCACTTACCGCGGCCACGGCGCCGTCGGCAACCCGCACCCGCAGCCGGGTGCCCGGCGGCGCGTCGTCCACCGACCGCAGCACCGCCGCAGCTCCGGCGGCGGGCGCGACTTGCACGATGGCATAGCCGCGGGCCAGTGTGGCCGCCGGCCCCAACGTCGCCAGCCGAGCGCTCAGGTGACCGACGCGGTCGGTCTCGGCGGCGACCAGCCGACTGATGTCGCGGCGAACCGCCGAGCGTGCGCGATGTACCTCGTCGGCGCGCGCCGTCAGCGCCGCCAGCGGTTCGGCCAACACCGGGCGGCTGCGCACCTGGGTCAGCGCGCGTTGTTCCCGCGACACCCAATTGCGCAGTGCCTGCGCGCTGCGCCGGCGCAAGTCGCCGATCAGCCGCAGCTCGGCGGCGGTGTCGGGGACGACCCTCTTGGCAGCGTCGGTGGGAGTGGCGGCGCGCAGGTCGGCGACCAGGTCGCACAACGGATTGTCGGGCTCGTGCCCGACCGCGCTGATCACCGGCGTGCGGCACGCCGCAATCGCACGGCACAGTGTCTCGTCGGAGAAGGGCAGCAGGTCCTCAACGCTGCCGCCGCCGCGGGCCAGGACGATCACGTCGACTTCATCGTCACGGTCGAGTTCGGTTAGCGCGTCGACGATCTGGGCTACCGCGTTCGGCCCCTGGACGGCGGTGTTGCGCACGGCGAAACGCGCCGCCGGCCAGCGCCCGCCCGCCACCGTCATCACGTCGCGATCCGCGGCACTGGCCCGGCCGGTGATCAGGCCGATCATGTTGGGCAGGAACGGGATTGGCCTCTTTAGCCGCGGGTCGAAGAGCCCTTCGGCATCCAGCAGCCTGCGCAGCCGGTCGATGCGCGCCAACAGCTCGCCGACGCCAACCGCGCGAATCTCGCTGAGGCGCAAGGAGAACGTGCCGCGGCCGGTGTAGAACGAGGGCTTGCCGCAAACCACCACCTGAGTGCCTTCGGCCAGCTTCACCGGCGCGCCCAGCACCAGGTCCCGTGGACACGTCACGGTCAGCGACATGTCGGCCGCGGGATCCCGCAGCACCATGAACACGGTCTTGGAGTCGGGCCGCATCGTTATCTGGGCCAACTGCCCCTCAACCCAGACCGTGCCCAGCCTGTCGATCCAGCCCGCGACCCGGACCGCCACCGCGCGCACCGGAAACGGGTTCTCCGCGGAGTTGGATTGGGGGCTCACTTCGCGTTCGCGCGGGTGATCCTGTTGGCGAGCAGCGTCTGGAACGGTGCACGGGCCTTGGTGGCCTGCTCGTAGGCAAGCAGGGCTTCGAGCTCGTCGACATCCAGCGATTGCAGCCTGGCCCGCAGCTGGGCCAACGTCAGCGCCGGATAGTCGAGTTCGGCCGCCACCGCCGGTTGGGGAATCGACGGGTTCGCCGACTTCTTCGACTGCCTCGGGGGCTTGCTCGGGGCACCAGCGGCCCCAGCAGCACCAGCGGCCCCAGCAGCCCCAGTTGCCTCGGGCGCCTCGGATACCGAGTACAACGCGAACCGTCCCTCGGCCCGGCGCTCGGCCTCGGCGCCCTCGGGCGGCGCGGCCGTGTTCCCTGCGGAGGTCTCAGCGGCGTCGGGCAAGTCCTCGTCGAAGGTCGCCCACTCCGGTTTCTCGTCCTTGGGCGGGAACAGCGACTCCAGGGTGCTGTCGCCCTTGATCACCAGCTCGGCCAGGTTCTGCTGAAATCGCATCACCAGGTGCGCCGCGGTGCTGGCTAACGTCATCGGGTACATCAGGATGGTCTTCGGCAGCTTCATCGTTTCCTCGACGGCGACTGTAGCCGCGCCGACCAACAGCCGAACTCCGTACGGTGCAGTAGCCATGGGACCAAGACTGCCTTAAACGGGCGGCTAACTCCAAGCCCGCCGGCGCGCGCTGGCGGCGCTGTGTGCTCTCTAGGTCGGCGGTCAGTACCCTGAATGTCATGCCGCCGACTATTGACATGGGGATTCCCGGCGCTGTGAAGTCCGGGGGATCGGCAGCCGGCGATCCAACCCGCAAGAGGGTGCTGCTGGCCGAGCCGCGCGGCTACTGCGCGGGTGTGGATCGGGCCGTCGAGACTGTCGAGCGCGCGCTCGAAAAGCACGGTGCGCCGGTCTACGTGCGGCACGAGATCGTGCATAACCGCCACGTGGTCGACACGCTGGAAAAGGCCGGGGCGGTTTTCGTCCAGGAGACCGACGAGGTTCCCGAGGGAGCAATCGTGGTGTTCTCCGCGCACGGCGTCGCACCGACCGTCTATGCCGCTGCGGCCGAACGCAACTTGCACACCATCGATGCCACCTGCCCGTTGGTGACCAAGGTGCACAACGAAGCCAGGCGCTTTGCCCGGGACGACTACGACATCCTGCTCATCGGCCATGAGGGCCACGAGGAGGTCATCGGGACCGCCGGCGAAGCGCCCGAGCATGTGCAGCTGGTCGACGGGCTCGCCGCGGTGGACAGCGTCAGGGTCCGCGACGAGAACAAGGTGGTCTGGTTGTCGCAGACCACGCTGTCGGTCGACGAGACGATGGAGATCGTCGAGCGGCTCCGACAGCGATTCCCCAAGCTGCAGGATCCGCCCAGCGACGACATCTGCTACGCGACCCAGAACCGTCAGGTCGCGGTCAAGGCAATGGCGCCGGAGTGCGAGCTCGTCATCGTCGTCGGGTCCCGCAACTCGTCGAATTCGGTGCGGCTGGTCGAAGTGGCGCTGGGCGGCGGCGCGGCGGCCGCCCACCTGGTGGACTGGGCCGACGACATCGACCCGGCATGGTTGGAGGGCGTCACGACCGTCGGCGTCACCTCGGGCGCGTCCGTCCCCGAGGTTCTGGTGCGTGGTGTGCTGGAGCGGCTCGGCGAATGCGGCTATGACGTGGTCCAGCCGGTGACGACGGCCCAGGAGACCCTGGTGTTCGCGCTGCCGCGGGAGATCCGGTCGGTTACCTAGACCGTTACCTGTCGGTCACTAGATGAGTAATTCCAAGGGGTCAGTGGTCGTATGCGGTCAGTGATCGCAGGATCGGCTTCTCGGTTCTGTCGTTGTGCCAGATGGCGGCGGTGAGGGCGAGGATGCGTTGCAGGACGCGTGCGGCGACTCCGGCGATGGTTCGTCCGCCATGGCGTTCAAGGTCGAGCTGGGTCTTGAGGGTGTTGTTGACTGATTCGATGACCTGCCGCAGCGGCTTGAAGAAGCCTTGTCCCGCAAGGGGTTTCTCTCCCGCGCGGGCAGGGCGCAGCAGTTTGATGCGGGCGTCGGCGAGCGTGGCTTCGAATTGCCTGCCGTAGTAGTTCTTGTCGGCCATCAACGTCTGAGCGGGATGCGTCGCGAGCAAGTTCGGGTCGGCGTCGAGCATCCCGAGCAGAATTTCGCGTTCATCGGCCTTGGCGCCGGTCAGCGCGAACGCCACCGGCAGCCCCGACAGGGCGCATACCAGGTGCAGGCGCAGTCCCCAGAAGAAGCGCGAGTACGACGCGCAGTACCCATACTCGGCCCAACCGGCCAGATCGGAGCGTTTCGCGGTCTCCCGCGATCGCCCGCATTCGACCGGAGTCGAGTCAACCACCCACACATCGTCGGTGCACCGCGAAGTGCACGCAACCAGATGCGCGATGACCGCACGCAGCATCCCGGTCGCTGCGCGCACCCGCTTATTGTAGCCCGATTGTCTTGGCAGATAAGGAAACAACCCACGCAGCCGGCTGTTCGCGTAACGCAACCACCGCGCCTCTGAGGTGAATCCGAGCAGCGCCTGTAGCACCACCAGGGTGACCAGTTCGGCGTCATCAAGGCGCGGGGTGATCCCGACCCTGGGACGCCATGGCCGATACTGCGGATTGCTGATCAGGAAATCATCGGCGGTGACGTACAGTGCGGTAGCGAGGGTGTCCAGGTCGGCGTCCACTTCGGCCTCCAGTGCCAGGTTGGGTTTGCAACGCCAATCCTGGACACCCTCACCTCAAATTCACAGCAGCCACACCAGTAACACCCCTTGGAATTACTCATCTAGGCGTCGTACTCCCAGGATTCCGCTGGCGGCACGGGCGGCCGCGATCGGCTCCGGCGCTCGGCGCGCGGCTCGGCTCGCGGTTCGGGTCGGGGCTCACTAACAGGGCCCTCCCCGCGGTAGTGGACACGCGAGATCGGGTGGTGTGTCGGAGTGGCTCCGCTTGGCCCGCCCGGGGTGGCGCGACGACGCGGCGGAGGGTCGTAGCGCGGCTCGTACGGCTCATAGCGATTGAAGCGCTCGCCAGCCCCGGGCGGCTCGTACATGTCATAGCCGTCGAAGCGGCCACCCAAGCGGCCATCGCGTGGCGTGCCCTGGTCGTAGGGCCACTCGTAGGGATTGCGGCGGGTGTGCCGCGGATCGCGACGGGCTTCCCGCGGCGGCTGCCCGCGCAGCTCTGGATCATCCTGCGGCCTGGGGCGCCGGCGGGACCGGCGGGGCGGGTCGGCCGGGTCGACGTCGCGGGGGGGTGCCGAGCGCCGCCGCCGCGGCCGCGCGGCCAGGGATTCCTCCTCGTCCTCCAGCGGTGGGCGGGCGTGCCTGGAGTGGCGTCGGCTGGGGCGGGACGCGGACCGACCGCTGCGCGCCGGGCGGCCGGTGCGGGAAGCGGCTTTTCGCGGCGTGTCCGCGCGGCTGAGCTTCGAGTCGGATGCGTCTTCGGCATCGTCCTCCCGGGCATCCAGGCCAAACAGCGAGTTCAGCTTCACGGCGATGGTGCTGAGGAAAGAGGGTGACTTCGCGGGCCGGGCGGTATCCGCGCCGTCGTTGGTGTCGGCCGCTGCCACGCTCCGGTGCGAGGCCCCGAAATACCATCTGACCAGCCCGATCAGCAGGACGCCGCCTGCAGTGCCGAGCATCAGCGGGAACCGCTCGATGAGCGGATACCCGCAGTTGATCAGGAGGTCTTTGAGGTTTCCGATTTTGCGCCCATGGAACAGCCAATAGGCACCCGGAACCGCGCAGAAAAGTATCAGCGGCGGCTGGATGATCGCGGTGAAAACGCCGTCCTGGCGCACGGCCAGCACAGCGGCCACGCAGCCGGCTACATAGAAGATCGCGAAGACGTGGGTCAGGTCCCTATGACCCGACCCCGCATCGATGGCATACCCGACCGCAGTCGCGATCGTGGCGAGGAGAAGGGCGGCCCACCACGGCATGCCCGGGACGTTTGGGTGGATCGAGCGGTGGCTGGCCTCGACCGCTGATCCTGCCCGCTGTGCTGACACATGTAGACCGTACCGGGAATGAGCCGAAACGCTCGTAAAGACCCTGTAGAGGAGCCAGGCGCGCCACGGGTTCGTGCACGAAACGCCGACGCCGTCGCCGGCACCTAGACTTGACTCCCCGTGAGCCTGAGCCTGGGAATCGTGGGCCTGCCGAACGTCGGCAAGTCGACGCTGTTCAACGCGCTGACCCGAAACGACGTGGTGGCGGCCAACTACCTCTTCGCGACGATCGAACCCAACGAGGGCGTGGTGTCGTTGCTCGACCCGCGACTGACCAAGCTGGCGGAGCTTTTTCATTCCGAGCGCATCGTGCCCGCGCCGGTCTCCTTCGTCGACATTGCCGGCCTGGTCGCGGGCGCGTCCGAGGGGGCGGGGCTGGGCAACAAGTTCCTGGCCCACATCCGCGAATGTGACGCCATCTGCCAGGTGGTCCGGGTGTTTTCCGACGACGACGTGACGCACGTGGCCGGCGAGGTCGACCCGAAGTCCGATATCGAGGTGGTCGAGACGGAGCTGATCCTCGCCGACCTGCAAACCCTCGAGCGCGCCCTGCCACGGCTGGAGAAGGAAGGCCGCACCCACAAGGAGCGGAAACCGGTGTACGACGCGGCGCTGGCCGCTCAGACGACGCTGAACGGCGGGAAGACGCTGTTCGCCGCGGAGGCCGACGTCTCGCTGCTGCGGGAGCTGAACCTATTGACCACCAAGCCGTTCCTGTATGTCTTCAACGCCGACGAGGCCGTTTTGACCGACGCTTCGCGGGTCGCCGAGCTGCGCCAGCTAGTGGCGCCCGCCGACGCGGTGTTCCTGGACGCCGCCATTGAATCGGAGCTGGCCGAACTCGACGACGAGTCGGCCGCCGAGCTGCTCGAGTCGATCGGGCAGAGCGAGCGCGGACTCGACGCGCTGGCCCGGGCGGGGTTTCACACGCTCAAGCTGCAGACCTTCCTCACGGCTGGGCCGAAAGAGGCGCGCGCGTGGGTCATTCACCAAGGCGACACCGCTCCCAAGGCCGCCGGGGTGATCCACAGCGACTTCGAGAAGGGGTTCATCAAGGCCGAAATCGTGTCCTATGACGACCTGATCGCCGCCGGGTCGATGTCGGCGGCCAAGGCCGCCGGAAAGGTCCGCATGGAAGGCAAGGACTACGTCATGGCCGACGGCGATGTGGTCGAATTCCGGTTTCAGGCATCGTCTGGACAGCAAAGGAAATAGCGGGTATTCGGAGTTCGCCGTTCTTCGGTTGTCGGTGGGGCTCCCTAGCATCGCGGTACCAGACGCTGTAGTTGGCAGCGTGACGGCACCGCGAACGGAGAACCGTGAAATTCATCTCGACCCGCATCATCACCGCTGACGTCCAGCGGCTCGTCGTCTTTTACGAGATGGTCACCGGAATCTCCGCCGTGTGGGGCAACGCGTTGTTCGCCGAGATTCCGACGTCGGTTGGTGTGCTCGCCATCGGCAGCGACAAGACCGTTGCGCTGTTCGGCCAGGGATCGGCCGAACCGGCGGCCAATCGCAGTGCGATCATCGAGTTCATCGTCGATGATGTCGACGCCGACTATCAACGACTCCGCGGGCATGTCGCGGAGGTCGTGACCGAGCCGACGACGATGCCTTGGGGTAACCGGGCACTGCTGTTTCGCGACCCAGACGGGAACCTCGTCAATCTCTTCACTCCGGTCAGTGCGCAGGCACGCGCGAAGTTCGGCGTCTGAGCTGCAGCGCCGGCGTGGCCTCAGGCCTCGATCAGCCGGGCGGCTTGCGGCCATGAACCTGCCGGGGTCATTCGAACGTCAATTCGGCATTGGCGCAAGGTCCTTCGCTGCCACAGCAAGAATGTCGTTTGCGTGACTGATTGCGATGAAATGACCGCGGCCACTGATCGGGTGCCAGATAGCTCCCGGGGTCCTGTCCGCGACCGCCTTATTGATCACCTCGGGCACGAGGGTGTCCGAGGTGCCCTGCCAGAAATGGATCGGCCGCTGCACTTGCGTCAGGTCAAACGGCCATGCTTCGTAGAGAATTGTGGCGTCGACGACGAGTCCTTGCGCGCCTCGTCGAAAGCACTCGCGGCTCGTCGCCAGAAACGACGCCATGACCTCGTCGTCAGCCAGCACCGCGCGATCCGCCGCGTTCACCGATTTCGTGATCGCCTTCGCGTAGCGGTTCTCGAAGTGTTTCGCGCTCACGCCGAGAACCCCGTACATGAGCTTGAATCCGGGGCGGAAGTGAAGCGCAAGGCGACCGCCTAGCGCGTCTACGCGGCTCCGGTGCTTCGCGGCCCAATTAGCTCCGAACGTTCCGTAGCTGGCACCGCCGATAGATGCCACATGGACAAGGCGTGCAGGGTCGAGGTACGCGGCGGCTGCGAGGGCCCATGGTCCGCCGTCGGACCAGCCGGTCACTGCGAATCGCTGCGCTCCGAAGGAGTCGGCCAGGTGCAGGAGATCATCGGCCCATGACTTGAAACTGCGGCCGGGCTGAGGATCGGATGCGCCGATACCCGGCCGATCCGCGCACACTAACCGCAAACCATTGATCTCGGCAGCCGTATCGAACAGCTGAGCCTCCAGACGGCTTGAAGGACCCCCATGGTTGTGCAGAACGAGCTGTCCACCGGGATCACCGGCTTCTAGGTAGGTCACGGTTCGGTGGCCGACCAGGAGACCGCCCTCTCTGAGCAGCTTGACTCCTCACCAGTCCCGGGCAACGTTCACATCACCGGCATCCCGCCACTTCGAACTATGCCAACCGGCCGACGGCCTGGGGGGTTTGAGGGTCCCGGAGGCGTTCGGCCTGTTCCAGGCGATCCTATTCAGGTCAACGGGAACGAGACGGCCTGGTTCTGTGAGAACCACTTCGACACCGAGCCGGACATCCAAATGGCTTGTAGCGTCGAGACATTCGCGCGTGACGTCGAGGGAAACCTCATCATCCAGACCTACCATCCGATGCCGAGTCGGTAATCGCGCGGTCGAGCTAGCCAAGCGAC
Source organism: uncultured Actinomycetota bacterium (assembly GCA_963788075.1). Classification (GTDB taxonomy): domain Bacteria; phylum Actinomycetota; class Actinomycetes; order Mycobacteriales; family Mycobacteriaceae; genus Mycobacterium. The sequence goes on from CAWBFI010000004.1 coordinate 165,927, forward strand.
GGAGTAGATGCACGTCGCCGGCAGGCCGCCGTGGCGAGCCATGGTATCGAGTTGACAAGGTCCGCCAAGAGAGCGCCGGTTCTAGGCGTCGAGGCGAATTCCCCTCGCTTTACTGGATTTCGAAGGCGGAGTCGTCGTCCGAGTGGATCCACATCGCACGACGCAGCGACGTTCCTCGATGACGGACTCTCCCAGCAGTTGCGCAGTCGATCATGCCGCCCCGAGTTCGGGATGCCCCGAGGACGGTCTCCCGCGCCCTCAACGCGGGGGCACTTCTCCGGAGCGTGCTCGCGAGCGGCTCCAACGCCGTGACCACGCCTACCAACCTCTGGCCGCGTCGGCCGGCCGCTTTGCGCCTATCAAAGGCGCATTTCATTAATTGGTTTGCTGAAAATGTGGCGGACGCCATTGTTGAATTTGCGCATGACGGGGACCACAAATTTTGGTTAGCAATGAACATTGTTGCTAGCGTGCCTGCCCATGGTTGTTCTAGCAACGTTGATGACGCTCATCAATCAGGTCTCCGGGATGCCCTACATCGTGGGGGGAGATACTCCCGCCGGGACCGACTGCTCTGGGCTAGCCTCGTGGGTTGCCAACGCCGCCACCGACAGGCCGGTTTTCGGGAGTCGATTCAACACCGGAAATGAGGAAGCCGCTCTGCTCGCGCGGGGCTTCCAATACGGAACCGCCCCCAATGCCCTGGTGATCGGGTGGAATGGTGGTCATACGGCGGTGACCCTTCCGGACGGGACGCCGGTATCCAGTGGTGAACGGGGCGGGGTCCACATCGGTGGCGCCGGCGCTTACCAGCGCGGCTTCACGCATCACATGTTCCTGCCAATGCCGCCGGATGGGGATCCTGCGCCTCCGCCGCCGGACGCTCCGCCGCCGCCGGACGCTCCGCCGGCTCTGGTCGATGCCCCGGCTCCGGCACCGCCGGCCCCAAATTTGCCACCCGGCGACCCGGGAATTGCGAATGCATAAAAATTGACTGAGCGCGAGTTGGTTGAGCCCGAAAGCTACGGCCTAGCCGAGTGAGCTGTGAATGCGGTCGCATAAAGCGCGGGTTTGTGGCGGGTGTCACTGCCTTTCCTCAGAAGCTGCAGTGAGGACCGCAGCAACCGCAATAGCGATGTTTGCCTGGGCGTCAATTCTGACGCCCAGGCAAAGTTTGCTGCCGCATGAATAGCGTGCTATGGGAGCCCCGCTGCGGGCCACTGGGCGGATCCCGGCCGGGTCGGCAGCACGTATCCTGACGCTGCTCGCGCGATCGAGCGGGCGCGTTGGGAGCTGGGAGCACACAAGGCCGGGAGCGGCAATGATCTTCATCGTCGTCAAGTTCGAAACGAAACCCGAGTGGGCCGACCGCTGGCCAGAACTGGTCGCCCCGTTCACCGCTGCCACCCGTGCCGAGGTGGGCAACCTATGGTTCGAGTGGTCTCGCAGCCTGGACAATCCGGCAGAATACGTTCTCGTCGAGGCCTTCCGCGACGGTGACGCGGGCGGAGTCCACGTCAACAGCGATCACTTCACGCGGGCGATGCAAGAGCTCCCACATGCGCTGGCATCCACGCCCAAAATCATCAGCCAGACGATCGATGCCACCGGATGGTCGGCAATGGGCGAGATGTCGGTCGATTGACCGAAAACGCCGACTTTCACTTGAGGCGGTACTACCCACTTGCGTATAAACCACAGAGCCCCAAGGGATTTCACAGACCCCTGCACCCAGATTGCAATGCCGGTGCCCAGCGACGCCCGCCGTCGTAAGCCACCTGCGGGGCGACCTCGCCACCGGAGATCACTTCGGCGCTGATGTTCTCCGGCGCTGGGTCGGGCCCGATACTGGAAGCCGCGGCGGCCTGGGAGGGACTGGCTTCAGAGCTGGGCTCCGAGGCGGACTCGTTTTCGTCGGTGACCTCGGGGTTGGCCGGTCAGGCGTGGCAGGGCGCGGCTTCGCAGGCGATGTTGGCCGCCGCAACTCCCTATGCGAAATGGTTGAGCTCGGCCGCGGCTCAGGCTTCAGGGGCGGCCACCCAGGCCAAGGCGGTGGCGAGCGCGTTCGAGTCGGCGCTGGCGGCCACGGTGCACCCGACGATGGTTTCGGCCAATCGATCGAACCTGCTGTCGTTGGTGGTATCGAATATCTTCGGCCAGAACGCCCCGGCGATCGCTGCCGTCGAAAGCCACTACGAGCAGATGTGGGCCCCAGGACGTGTCCGCGATGATTGGGTACCACGGCGGGGCGTCGGCGGCGGCCGCGCAGTTGACGTCGGCGTTCCAAAGCCTGCCGAGCGGCCTGGCTCAGGTCGTGTATCCGGGCGGCAACTACGGCATCGGCAACTTCGGCGCCGGTAACTACGGCAACGGTAACTACGGCTACAGCAACTGGGGAAACGGCAACACCGGCCTCGGCAATGGCGGCAACGGCAACTATGGCGTCGGCAATGGCGGCGTAGGCAACATCGGCTTTGGCAACACCGGCGTCGGCAACTTCGGCATCGGGCTCACCGGCGTCGGCCAGTTCGGCTTCGGCCCTGGGTTCAACTCCGGTATTGCGAACTATGGCTTCGGGAACTCGGGCTTTGGAAACATCGGCTTGTTCAACAGCGGCGTCGGCAATCTCGGCATCTGCAACTCGGGCACCGGAAGCTTCGGCATGTTCAACTCGGGCGTTCTCGACACCGGCGTTGGCAACGCCGGCGACTTCAACACCGGTATCGAGAACTCGGGCAGCCACAACACCGGCGCGTTGAACTCGGGTTTCCACAACATGGGCGTCGGGAACCCGGGCAGCTTCAACAATGGCGCCCTCAACAAGGGCTTCCAGAACATTGGCGGCTTCAACTCGGGCCACAACAACGCCGGCGACTTCAACTCGGGCGACTTCAACGGTGGCTTCTTCAGTTCGGGCAACTCCAACATGGGCTGGAGCAATGCGGGCTCCAGCAACACCGGTTGGGGGAACTCGGGCAGCTTCAACACCGGTTTCTGGAACTCGGGCAACATAAACACCGGGTTGGTCGAACGCGGGTACCAGCAACACCGGTTACTGGAACGCGGGTAACCTCAACACGGGTGTCGGCGGGTCGTTCGACGTGCCGGCCGTGAACTCGGGCTTGGGCAACACGGGCGTGGGCACTTCGGGCTTCAACAACACGGTCGGCAGCCACAACTCGGGCTTCGGGAACACCGGCAGCGGCGGCTTCAACTCGGGCTTCGGCAACTCGGGCGCCGGCGGCCACAATGTGGGCTTCGCCAACACGGGCGGAAATCCTGCATTTCCCCGTTCATCCCCGCGACGGGCGGCCACAACGTGGGCATCTTCAACTCGGGGTCGGGTGGCTTCAACACGGGCGTGGACAACTCGGGCAACGACCTTGGCGGCCAGTTCAACACGGGCCTAGGGAACTCCGGCTGGCATGGCTTTAACACGGGCTTCTTCAACTCCGACGTCAATAACGGCTTTGACGTGGGCTTGCTGAACTCGGGTTGGGGCTTCAACACGGGCTTCTTGAACCAGGGTCAGCCCTTCATACCCGGCTTGCCTCCCTTCGGAAACTCCGGCTTCGGGAACTCCGGCGATAGCGACTCCGGCGGCTTCAACACCGGTCCTTTCGAGTCGGGATTCTTCGGCTCGACACCGGGATAGCCCAGCTCGCGGCTTTTTGGTGGCGCAGTCCGGGTCCGTGTTCCACGGGCCCGGACTGGCCGCATCGTGCACCGCGGCCACCGGTGCCGATGCATGCAATTCGGTTGGTGCTGCAGGGTGGTCGGTGGCGCGGGAACTGTCGGTCGATTAGGCGACTTAGCCGACCGAGACTGCGATTTCGTCGCCCAACCGGTAACCCGGCGCGAGTGGAAGCGTGTCACCGCTCCAGAACGAGCCCGGGTCGAACCAGTTCGAGTACTTCTCCGTGCGGAGCAATCCCATTTCCTCGTAGGTGATCGCCACGATCTCCGCGCAGTATGCCGTTTCCAGGCCAACGCGTTGTCGCGCTTTGCGTCGCTGCGTCGACTCTCGAATCTTCTTGTCCAGGAATGGGATTCCGCGCGTCCAGTCGTAGGCGGTCGGTAGCCGGCCGCGCATCCACCGGCCGGTCAGGCGCACGGTGGTGGGAAACGGCGTGCCGTCCATCCGCGCGATCACCCGCAGCAGTTTGTTCTCCTGTTCGCGATTGGCATGGGGCGTCAGCTGACGCAGCCAGCACCGCTGGTGGTAGCGCTGCGCCCACTGGGTGACGGCTTGGCCAAGATCGTTGAGCTGCACGCCGCGGTGGTTGGTTCCGGTCCACAGATCCACGAGCTTGTCGCCCAGTTCGGCGTGCCAGATCAGCGGCGGCAGATCGTCGATGGCCACTGTCATCCCGACGTGGTTCACCGGGCTGTTCGTCAACGTCTGGATAGCACGGTCGGGTCCTGAAACACCGCGGAACAGCCAGAGGTCGCCGGTCCGAGTTTCGTCGAGCGCTTGCTCCAAGGTCAGCATGTAAGCCCGTTCGTCGCTTCGAGTCATTATGAGCCTGGAAGTACCTCGCATGCGATATTCCGCGCTGTGGCGGGCGCGATGATCCACGCCGGATCGCAAGGCGCCGAAAACATGATCATGGTCCGATCGCCGAGCTTGCCGGCGAAGCGGCCGTCACGCAGATTGGTGACATCGTCGCGAATCAGGCGGGGGATCATCTCCTCGAACAGGTCCAGCCCCTTGGCCGAAGAGTCGATCCACCGTTGCCCGCCTTTCGTTTTCGGGTTTCCCGCGAGATCTGATAGTCGATGCAGGTGGCGCAACGCCTCGACAACCCGCGGGTGAGTCGGCACATAGAATCGGTTGCGCGGGACGGCATCGCCGACCGCTGATGCCGATTTGATCGAACACCATGCCCGAGTCCTGTAGTCAAAAGACCAATGTTCAGCTGATGGCCAACTACGATCCGGAGCATGAGGATCACAGGAATGTAATGACCACATGCCAGTGATCATGTGCTGCCGCCTACGTCTGCCGCCCAGCTTCAACTAGTGGTGGATTTCAGTCCACCCGAATTGTCTTGATTGCCAACGCCTTCCGCTCAGGATCTGAGAAGACAAGGGCAACACGAACAGAACGGGAGAGCGAAAATGAGGAGAACCACACTGCCGGTTGTGTTACTGGCACTGCTGGCGGCGCTCCCTTTGTTCGCAGTCAAGGCGCATGCGGAGGAGCTTGATCGTGTCTACCCTGCTTATCTATCTGATGCACAACCCGGAGTTGTTGTTGATCCCGCTGGATACCCGAACCGTGAATGTGAGTCGTTCGTCAGCTGGAAGACCGGTTGGCGCATCACGCTTGCCGATTGGGGTGCGGCCCCAAATTGGAGCAACCATGCTGTCTACTCAACAGATCCGGCTCCGAATTCCATAGCTTGGTACAACGATCGTCCGGGCGGGCACGTTGCCTGGGTGGATTCGGTCAACGCTGATGGGAGTTTCACAGTCGAAGAGATGAATCGAGACCTAGACGGCCTGTACTTGGTCGAGGTAATCAGCCCTGGTGACAACTGGCCGACCGGCTTCTTAACGGTGGCGGATTAGCCTGTCAACCATGCGCGGCATTTGGAAGTGGATCGGCTTGGCCAGTGTCGCCGGCGTCATCGCCGGAGGAGTGCTGGTAGCTCGCGACCAACGGAAACGTCGCGCCTACACCTCCGACGAGATCCGGTCCCGGCTGCATCAGAGGCTGGCCGAATATGACGGGGAGAGCTTTCAGTCCCAGTCGGGATCGGCATCGGTCTCGACCGAAAACAAGCGATAGCTGCCGGAGAAGCCTTTCAACTCGACGTCGCGGCCGGCGTCGAACCGGATGTCGTCACAGTCGCTGAGAGCGTCCCGCACCGGTTGGCTCACCAGGATCTCGCCCCCGACGGCTTGCGCGGCGACCCGTGCCGCCATTGCGACGTTGCGCCCGAACAGATCGTCGCCGCGCCGCACCGAGCGGCCCATGTGTATGCCGATCCGAACCCGAATATCCGCGTGCCGCTTGCGTTTTGCGTTTTTGTGCAATGCGTGTTGGACGTCGAGCCCGCACCGCACCGCCTGTTCGGTGCGCGCAAAGGCGATCATGTACCCGTCGCCCTGGCTTTTCACCACGTGTCCGGACCGCTGCTCCACGAGTTTCGAAATCAGCTTGTCGTGCGCGCTGATCAGCTTGACCCACGCGCGGTCGCCGATCCGCTCGTTGAGGGCGGTGGACTCCTCGATGTCGGAGAACAGAATCACCACCCGCCCGTCCGGGGTGACCCGGGCAAGGTCGGGTCGCTCGACCTCGGCCCAATCCGCGAGGTCCTCGATCGAGCCGCGCACGGCAGCGCCGAAGCCCTCCTTGCGCACCAGGTTGGCGGTGTTCCACACCGTTTTGACGGCCTCGCGACCGCCCGACAGCAGCCAACTGCGGGCGTCGGCACGGTGTCGCAGCTCGTCGATCTCCCGGCGACTGCGCGCGAGCAGTCTCCACAGCACCACGAGTGCGCCGGCTTCGATCGCGGCAAGCCCCGCGAGGCTGTAGGCCGCGATATGCAGCGTGTCCGCCATGGCAGCCATCCTTGCAACGCGGCCAAGGTTTCAGCTTGTCGGGCCCATATGCAGTGTCTAGGGTTGACCTCGGGCCGCCGCGGGTAGCGAATCTCAAGTGAGCCGACGAGGTGACTTTCGGGAAGGGTGCGCGTCTTGGCCGACGGTGACAGTAACCCCTCGAACCTGCTGGTGATCTTCGGTATAACCGGCGATCTGGCCCGCAAGATGACCTACCGTGCCCTTTACCGGCTCGAGTCGCGCGACTTGCTGAACTGCCCGATCGTGGGCGTGGCCAGTGATGACATGACGAAAGAGGAGCTGGTCCAGCGGGCGCGCCGGGCGATCGCCGACTCCGGCGAGAAGATGGACGATGCGGTGTTCGATCGGCTGGCGGGCCGGTTGTCTTACCTGCACGGTGATGTCACCGATCCGGAGCTGTATCAGCGGCTGGCCAAGGTGATCGGATCGGATCCCCATCCGCTGTACTACCTGGAAATGCCGCCGTCCTTGTTCGCGCCGATCGTCGAGAACCTGGCGAAAGCCGACCTGCTGGAGTCCGCACGCGTCGCGGTGGAGAAGCCGTTCGGCCACGACCTGGCCTCAGCGCGCGACCTGAACGCCCGGCTGCGCGCGGTGCTGGATGAGGACCAAATCCTGCGCGTCGACCACTTTTTGGGCAAACAACCCGTCGAAGAACTGCAATATCTGCGCTTCGCCAACAACGGCCTCGCAAAGCTGTGGGACCGCGACAGCATTTCCGAAATCCACGTCACCATGGCCGAGGACTTCGGGATCGAAGAGCGCGGCAAGTTCTACGACGCGGTCGGCGCCCTGCGCGACGTCGTGCAAAACCACCTGCTGCAGGTGCTCGCCCTGGTGGCGATGGAACCTCCCGTCGGCCCGGGCGCGGATGACCTGAACGACAAGAAGGCCGAGGTCTTCCGTGCGATGCCGGCGCTGGATCCGGAGCGTTGCATCCGGGGCCAGTACCGCGGCTACGCCGACGTCGCTGGCGTGGCCGAAGATTCGCAAACCGAGACCTATGTCGCACTGCGGACCGAGATCGACAACTGGCGCTGGGCCGGAGTGCCGATCTTCCTGCGCGCCGGTAAGGCGTTGCCGGAGAGGGTCACCGAGGTCCGGATGTTTCTCCACCACGTACCGGGGTTTTCCTTCCTGCCCAACCGCCGACCGCCCGAGCCCAACCAGATCGTGCTGCGCATCGACCCCGATCCGGGGATGCGGCTGCAACTGTCCGCCCAGGCCGGCGACTGCTGGCATGACGTCCACCTCGACTCCTCGTTCGCCGAGGACCTCGGTGAAGCCGTCCGACCCTACGAGCGGCTGCTATATGCAGGGCTCACCGGCGACCGCCAGCTCTTCGCCCGCGAGGACGCCATCGAAGAGACGTGGCGGATCGTGCAGCCGGTGCTCGACAAGCCGGGCCGGATCCACCACTACGACCGCGGTTCCTGGGGACCCGACGCCGCGCGTTCATTACTGCATGGTCACCGCAGCTGGCAGGAGCCCTGGCTGCCCAAGCGGACGGAAGCAAGAAAGTAAGGAGAACAGGACAAGATGCAGCTAGGGATGATCGGCCTGGGTCGCATGGGCGCGAATATCGTTCGGCGCGTGGCCAAGGACGGACACGAGTGCGTGGTGTACGACCACAACCCCGACGCGGTGAAGGCGATGGCTGGCGAGGAGCGGACGACGGGGGTGTCCTCGCTGCAGGAGCTCGCCGAGAAACTCGCCGCCCCGCGAGTGGTTTGGGTGATGGTGCCCGCCGGGACGATCACCGCGGGCGTGATAGAGGATCTGGCCAAGACGCTGGAGCCGGGCGACATCGTCATCGACGGCGGCAACTCCTACTACCGCGACGACATCCGCCATGCGAAGACGTTGGCGGAGAATGGCATTCGGCTGCTGGACTGCGGCACCAGCGGCGGCGTGTGGGGCAGGGAACGCGGCTATTGCCTAATGATCGGTGGGGACACTGACGCGTTTGAGCACGCCGAGCCGATCTTCGCCACCGTCGCGCCGGGCGTTGATGCGGCCCCGCGCACCCCGGGCCGCGAGGGCGAGATCGCGCAATCGGAGAAGGGCTACTTGCATTGCGGGCCGTCCGGGGCGGGGCACTTCGTCAAGATGGTGCACAACGGCATCGAGTACGGAATGATGGCCTCGCTCGCCGAGGGGCTCAACGTCTTGGTCAAAGCAGACATCGGCAAGTACGAGCAGAAGGGTGACGCCGAAACCGCGCCGCTGTCCAACCCGGAGTACTACCAGTACACCTTCGACATCCCGGAAGTCGCCGAGGTGTGGCGCCGCGGCAGCGTGATCGGCTCCTGGCTGCTGGATCTGACCGCGATCGCGCTGCAGGAATCGCCTGAGCTGAAGGAGTTCTCGGGGCGGGTTTCCGACTCCGGGGAAGGCCGGTGGACCTCCATCGCGGCGATCGACGAGGGGGTCCCCACGCCGGTGCTGACCACTGCGTTGCAGTCCCGCTTCGCGTCGCGCCAGCTCGATGACTTCGCCAACAAGGCGCTATCGGCGATGCGCAAGCAGTTCGGCGGACACGCGGAGAAGCCAGCGAATTAGGTTGGTGGGTTGCCGGCAGCCGCCGAGCCGCTCGAAAGTGCGTTTCACGACGAATGGACGGCGTGTCGCGTCGTGAAATGCGCACTCGGAGTTGCCAATTCGGGAGCGTCCCGCTGCCGCGGCCATCAGCGCTCGACGAAAGCCACCACGGCTTCGCTGAACGCGTCGTTGTCGTCGCCGGCCGCGGTGTGTCCCGCGTTGGACAGTTCGACGAATTCCGCGCGGGGCACGGTGGCCAGGAAATGCCTGACCCCCTCGGGGCTGACGACGTCGGACAGCTTCCCGCGAATCAACAGGACCGGGATCCTCAGGCTCTTGGCCGCCTGCTCGAATTTCTCCGTGCGCAGCTCGGGGTCGTCGCCCGGCTTGGTCATGAACGCGGGATCCCAATGCCAGTACCAGCGTCCGTCACGCAGCCGCAGGTTCTTCTTCAGCCCCTCGGGGCTGCGCGGCTTTTTTCGGTACGGCAGGTACGCGGCAACGGCGTCGGCTGCCTGGTCCAGCGAGTCGAACCCGTCGAGGTTGCCCATCATGAATTCGCGGATGCGGGCGCTGCCGCCCTTCTCGAATCGCGGTACCACGTCGACGAGAACCAGCCTGGTCACTCGAACGGGGCCGGCCCGGTGTGCGGCGAGGATGCCCGTCAACCCGCCCATGCTCGCCCCGATGAGCACCACCGGACGACCTATCGCATCAAGCACGTGCATGACGTCGGCCGTGAGCGTCTCGACTTCGTAATCGGCGTCTGGTGCGCGATCGCTGTCACCGTGGCCCCGGGAGTCCAGCGCCACGACGTGCCACCCGTCGTCAGCCAGGATCTGACCGGTGTTCTTCCAGGAGAACCGGTTCTGGCCGCCGCCGTGCAACATGAGGATGGTCGGTCGGCCGGCCGCACCGGCGGCCCGGTTCCATTCGTCGGCCACGAGGGTGATCCCATCGTGGCCGGAAAATTCGACCGTCCGGGAGCTGCTACTGACGGTACTCATGGTCGTCCTCTTTCGTAGATTGCCCCTGACGTTACCTAGGTTGTCTATTCACCTGTGAGGTGGCCCGGGCGGCGGTGATTTTTCACAGTCGCCGGGGTCAGTCAACTAGACCCTGCACTAACAGTTAGGAGGCGGCATGCCAGCGATCACGCCCACCCTGTGGTTCGACAACGACTTGGAGGAAGCGGCCACGTTCTACACCTCGGTGTTCCCGAACTCGCATATCGAGGGCTTCAACCGAACAACGGAGGCGGGGCCCGGCGAGCCGGGCACCGTCCTGTCGGGCAGCTTCGTGCTGGACGGCACCCGGTTCATCGGGATCAACGGCGGGCCGCAGTTCCCGTTCACCGAGGCGGTGTCCTTCACGGTCAGCTGCAAAGACCAGGACGACGTCGACTACTACTGGGACCGGTTGACCGACGGTGGCGAGGAATCGCAGTGCGGTTGGTGCAAGGACCGCTTCGGCCTGAGTTGGCAGATCGTCCCCGACCGACTCTACGAGTTGATCAGCGATCCCGATCGCGCTCGCGCGGCGGCGGCGACCCAGGCGATGTACGGCATGCGGAAGATCGTCATCGCCGACCTGGAAGATGCGGTGGAGTCGGCGGGGCAACTCACTCGGTAGGCCGGCCTCGCCATCGTCGCGCCGGAGCCGTCCTCCGGAAGCGCTTGCAGCCATTGGGGTTCAGTGAATCCCGCACCGAGGCGGTGCGTCACGCGGCCAGACGCGTTAGGTTGGTCGGTGCGGACGCGCCGAACAGGGAGTGAACATGGCTGACGATGATGAGCGAGCCCGCGATGGCTGAACCGGGCTGGATCGACGTGCCCGGCTCCGCCGGAGATCTGAAGGCACTCACCTGGGGACAGCCCGATGCCCGTATCGCGCTGTGCCTGCACGGCTTCCCCGACACCGCCTACGGGTGGCGCAAGGTGGCGCCGCGACTCGCCGAATCGGGGTGGCGGGTCGTCGCACCGTTCATGCGTGGGTACGCGCCGTCATCGATTCCGGCCGACGGCAGTTACCACGTGGGCGCGCTGATGGACGACGCGTTGCGCGTGCGCTCGGCCGCGGGCGGCACCGAGCGCGATGTCGTGATCGGCCACGACTGGGGGGCGATCGCCGCCACCGGCCTGGCCGCGATGCCCGACAGCCCGTTCGCCAAGGCGGTGATCATGTCGGTGCCGGTGTCCGTGGCTTTCCGCCGGCGGGCCGGCGCGGTCGATCGGCTGCGGCTGTTCGGCCACCTACCGCCTCAGCTGCTGCGTAGCTGGTACCTGTTTTACTTCCAATTACCTTGGCTGCCTGAACATTCCGCCTCCTGGGTGCTGCCACTGCTCTGGCGGCGATGGTCGCCGGGATATCACGCCGACGAGGATCTGCGTCACGTCGACGCCGCGATCGGCACACCGGAAGGCTGGCAGGCGGCGCTGGGGCCGTATCGGGCCACGCTCCGCAACACGCGGCCGCCGGCGCAATATGCCGAACTGAACCGGCTGTGGACCGAGGAGCCGATCCTGCCGAGCCTGTACCTGCATGGCCGCGACGACGGTTGCATAACAGCGGCTTTCACCCGCTGGACGGAAAAAGTGTTGCCTGCGGGGAGCGAGGCGGCCATCGTCGATCACGCCGGGCATTTCCTGCAGCTCGAACAGCCGGACAAGGTCGCCAACCTGGTGCTGACGTTCATCGGCTCGCCGGGCTGAAGCCATGGCGGCGCACCGCATGGCGGCCGTCGATGCGCAGTTCTACTGGATGTCGGCGAAACTGCCGAATGACCAGTTCCTGCTGTACGCATTCGACGACGAGCCCGCGGATTGCGCGCGTGCCGCAGAGCAGGTATGCCGTCGGGCGCGCGCGTGCCCGGACCTGGCGATGCGGGTCCTGGATCGAGGTCCGCTGAGGTACCCGCTGTGGGTGCCTGCGGCCGTCGGGCCGGAACAGGTGGTCCGTCACGACCTACCCGATCACAGCTGGAGCGATTGTCTGGCGGCCGTCGCGGGCCTCGCCGATGCCCAGCTCGACGTTCGACGGATGCCCTGGCGGCTGCACGTCTTCACCCCCGTGCTCGACATTCCGGGTGTCGCCGGGAGCGGCGCCGTAGTGGTCATGCAGGTCGCGCACGCGCTGGCCGACGGCGCTCGGGCTTCGGCGCTGGCGGCCCGGCTCTTCGGCCGGGCCGCACCGGTGCCTCGGCCGGCGCGGGTGGCGGCGGGGTTCTTCCCCTGGCTGGCCGTCGATGCCGCACGCACCCATCGCCGGCTCGTTCGCGATACCCGCGCCGGGCTGCTCTCAGCGGGGCCGGGGTCCCGGCCCCCGCAGCGCACCAATGCGCGCCCAGAGGGCGTCCGCTCGGTGCGCACCCTGGTGCGGCACCGCGCGCAATTGCGCGGTCCCACCGTCACCGTCGGGGTGCTGACCGCGGTGTCAACGGCGTTGTACACCATGCTCGGCGACGGGGCCGATTCGCTGGGCGCGGAGGTGCCGATGGCGAAACACGGTGGGCCGCAAGGGCATAATCACTTCGCAAACGTCGTGGTCGGGCTGTACCCGAAGCTGGGTCTCGATGTCCGCGCCGAGCGGATCGCGGCCGACCTGGCGAACGGTCGGCGCCGCCTCGGACACCCGGCGGCGCGCGTGGCCGACCGGGCGTTCGCCGCGGTGCCCGCGGCGGTGCTGCGTTGGGGCGTCTCACGGTTCGACGCCGACGTCCGGGCGGCGCAGGTGGCCGGCAACACCGTGGTGTCCAGCGTTGACCGCGGAGCCGCCGATCTGAGCTTTGGAGATGCCCGGGTGGTGTTGACGGCCGGGTACCCGGCGCTGTCGCCGATGATGGGACTGACCCACGGGGTGCATGGCATCGGCGACGCGGTGGCGATCAGCGTGCACGCCGCGGAGTCGGCGTTCGAAAGTAACGGTGCCGATGTCGACGAGTACCTGCGGCTACTCGACGCGGCGCTGTGAAACCTACTGTGACTGGCCGCGCAACAGTCCGAACGCAAAGTTCGTGCCGAACCCGCGCCGCAGCGCCAAGTGGATCCAGAGCAGCGCGTACGGCTCGAGTAGCCGAGGCAGCGTCAGGTCGCCGACGTCGACGGTCTCGAAGCCGAGCTCGGACACCAATCCGGCGGTCACCGACTTCGCCGCGTCGTCGTCACCGCAGACGAACATCACCGGTTGGCCCGGCACCTGCGGCGCGTCCATCATCGGAGCTCCGATTTGGTTCATCGCCTTACAGACCCGGGCACCGGGCGCCCACCTCGCGACTTCTTCCGCCCCGGAGGTGACGTGTCCGAGCTCGAGGCCCGCGACGTCGGGCGTCAGCGGGTTGGTGCAGTCGATGAGGACCTTGCCCGCCAGGTCGCCGCAGCCCCGCAGCGCGGCCTGGGTGCCCTGCCACGGCGTGCACAGCACCACGACATCCGCTGCCGCCGTGGCCGATTCGTTCGTCTCGACGGAGCCGAGCGATTCATACTTCGGGTCGTCCGGTTGTCGGACCCCGAAGGTGACCTCGTGGCCGCGATTGCGCCACGCCGTGCCCAAAGTGCTTCCGACGTTTCCGGCTCCAATGATTGCGATCTTGATGGCGAGCTCCCTCCGGCGAACATCGATGATCTAGGTTTGCACTTATGAGTGTGTACGACGTCGGGTTACTGATCCTGCGGCTGGTGCTTGGACTGACACTCGCCGCGCATGGCTTCAACAAGTTCTTCGGCGGTGGCCGCATACCGGGAACGGCGCGCTGGTTCGAGAGCATCGGCATGAGGCCCGGTAAATTTCACGCCACGGTGGCCGCCACCACCGAGGTGACCGCCGGGCTGGGCCTGGCGGCGGGGTTGCTGACACCGATCCCCGCGGCGGGCTTCGTGTCGCTGATGCTGGTCGCGGCGTGGACGGTCCATCGCCCGAACGGATTCTTCATCGTCAAGGAGGGCTGGGAGTACAACCTGGTGCTCGCGGTCAGCGCCGTCGCAGTGGCCACGTTGGGCGCCGGACGGCTCAGCTTGGATTGGCTGATTTTCGGGAAGAACTGGTGCGACGGCTGGCCAGGCTTGCTGATCTCGGTAGGGCTTGGGCTGGCCGGGGCCATCGGCCAGCTGCTGATCTTCTACCGCCCGCCGGTGAAACAGGCGCAGTAAGGAACGCTACGTGGTCGCCAAGGCCGCTCTTTCGGCTGCCATCACCTCGCCCGCCGCGCGCTCGCCGGAACGAATCGCACCATCGATCCACCCGCACATGATGGCCGAGCTCTCCGTCCCGGCCCAATGGATGCGACCGCACGGCTCGCGCAGGGTGTAGCCGAACTCCGTCAGCACGCCGGTCGGAGCATGGCTGATCATCCCGCCACCCGAGTAGCGGTCAGTGGTCCAGTTCTGCTCGTGATATTCCTGCGGCGCTTTGGCCTTGGCGCCGAACCGGTCGACGAGTTCGCCGATGACCACCGCTTTGCGTTCCGCCTCGCCGAGTTTCGTCAGCCGACGCGCAGCGGGCCCCTCGGTGATGACGCAAAGGATCCCGGGGTTGCCGGTGTCCGTGCAGGCGTCGATTGTCAGGGTGGCCGGGGATCCCGGTGCGGCCGACTGGCCACACAGCCCGTCGGCGCGCCAGAAGGGCTCGTCGTAGATGAGCGAGGTCTTGATGACGGAGCCGCTTGGCATGCGCTGGTGCAGAAGCGCCCGATCCACCGGCAGCGTCGGCTCGTAGACGATCGAGGTGGCGATCGCCAGCGGGATCGCCACGATGACTCGGCGCGCCCGCACCGTCAGGCCGTCCGCACGAACCGTCACGCCGTCGGGGTCCTGGGCGATCTGCCGCACGGGCTGCGAAAGGTGCACCGAGTCACCGAGTTCGGCTGCGATCGGGCGATAGATGGCGCCCATGCCGCCGACGGGACGGGCGTCCTGGGAGCCGCCTTTGCCGGATATGACGAAGTTGGGCCCCCCGGCGGACCCCATCTGCAGCAGCACCCACAGCAGCGACGTCTCCGACCCGGCCGAGGTGTAGGTGCCGGCCAGCGCCATGTCTAGCATCTCGCGGGCCGCCCTCGACATGGTGTTGCTCTCGATCCATTCCCCGAGACTGATGCGATCCCACTCGTGGGCCTGCTTGGCCTCCCATGGGGCCGCGCGGGGAATCGATTTGCACATCTTCTCTATCGCGTGCAAACCCAGGCCGAGGTTGGTGACCGCCCACGGGCTCATGGTCCACGGAATCGTGCCGCCGTAGCGGTGCTTCTTGCCGTCGACGATCATCATGGCGTCGCCGTCGTTGTGCTGCTTGTATTCCGGCACCCCGAACTCGCTCATCAACGCGTAGATGCGATCCTGACCCGGCCCGACCCACGCGCCGCCGCGATCGACCCAGCTTCCGTCGGTACGGTACTCGGTGAACGTGCGGCCGCCGACCCGGTCACGCGCCTCCAGCAAGGCCACCGACCGACCGCCTTGTTTCAACCGCAGGGCGGCCGTCAAACCCGCGAATCCCGCACCGACCACGCAATAATCGACGTCTGACACGACTGGCACCTCACTTGCCAAGCTCGGGCCCCGCCCCAGCAGCAAGCTACACCGATTGCGACGCCGACAAGGGCAGTTCACGGGCTAGTTCACTCGGATTTCTTGGGCGGTTCGGGTCTTGCCTACTGTGCTGATCTTGTTGGTGCACAAGGTTCGGGCGCGGCGCAGCTCGGACGAGTTCCCGCGCGCCGAGCACCTGGCCGCCAAGATCGCCAACGTCGCCGCCGATCCGGTCGCCGTCGAACCCGAAACAGCGGAGATGCTGGGCAACCGGATCATCGACAACGCGGCCGTCAGCGCCGCGGCCGTGCTGCGCCGGCCCGTCACCGTGGCCCGTCAGCAGGCGCTGGCCCACCGCGCGCGGCGTGGGGCGAGGGTATTCGGCGTCTCCAACTCTCGTGGCGGTTTTTCGGCGGAATGGGCGGCGTGGGCCAACGGCGTCGCGGCGCGCGAGCTCGATTTCCACGACACGTTTCTCGCGGCGGAGTACTCCCACCCCGGTGACAACATCCCCCCACTGGTCGCGGTCGCGCAGCAACTCGGGGTGCGCGGGGCCGACTTGCTCCGCGGCTTGGCCACCGCGTACGAGATCCAGATCGACCTGGCCCGCGGAATCTGCTTGCACGAGCACAGGATTGACCATGTCGCGCATCTCGGGCCTTCGGTGGCCGCCGGTATCGGCACCATGCTGCGGCTGGACACCGAAACGATCTACCAGGCGATCGGGCAGGCGCTGCATTTGACCACCAGCACCCGCCAATCGAGGAAAGGCATGATCTCGAGCTGGAAAGCGTTCGCGCCGGCGCACGCCGGCAAGACCGCCATCGAGGCGGTCGACCGGGCGATGCGCGGCGAGCGGTCGCCGGCCCCGATCTGGGAGGGCGAGGACGGCGTGATCGCCCGGCTGCTGGGCGGGCCCGAGCGCGAGTACCAGGTGCCGCTGCCGGGCCCCGGCGAACCCAAGCGCGCGATTTTGGACAGCTACACCAAGGAGCACGCGGCCGAGTACCACAGCCAGGCGCCGATCGATTTGGCCCGGCGGCTGCGGCGGCGCATCCCCGAGGTCGATCAGATCGCGGCGATCGTGCTGCACACCAGCCGCCACACCCACGTGGTGATCGGGACGGGCTCGGGGGACCCGCAGAAGTTCGATCCCGGCGCATCACGGGAAACGCTCGACCATTCGCTGCCCTACATCTTCGCCGTGGCGCTGCAGGATGGCAGCTGGCACCACGAACGCTCCTACGCACCGGAGCGGGCCCGGCGGCCCGACACGGTCGAGCTGTGGCGCAAGATCTCTACCGTCGAAGATCCCGAGTGGACCCGCCGCTACCACTCGACCGACCCGGCCGACAAGGCGTTCGGGGCGCGTGCGGAGGTGACCCTCAAGAGCGGTGAGGTGATCTGCGACGAGCTGGCCGTGGCCGACTCCCATCCATTGGGCGCCCGGCCTTTTCGGCGCCCGCAGTACGTTCGCAAGTTCACCGAGCTGGCCGACGGGGTCGTGGAACCGGCCGAGCAGCGCAGGTTCCTTTCTGCGGTGGAATCCCTTGCGGACCTTGAGTCCCTGGACGTTCTGAATGTGGACGTCGATCCGCGGGTGCTGGACGACGCGCCGGCCATCCCGCCGGGGATCTTCGGCTGACTTCCGTTGTGCAACCGGGGCTTTGAGTCCGCTCCGGGGCGCGGATTCGTTAGTGCGGTCCGCCGTATTGCCACACCAGGATGTGCTGCCCGGTGGTGTGATCCGTGGTCATGGTCGGGTTGCACCACAGCGTCCGGCCGTTAGCATCCTGGGCGGTGGCGTGCAAGACCGCACAGTTTTGACCCGCCCCGGGTACGTCGGCCCGGGCTACGTCGCTCCCGGCGAGAACGGCGATCGGTGCGACGGCAGCGATCATCGCCAACATGATCAACGAAAGTCTGCTCATCGTGCACATCTCCTAAGTCGTTTGCCGACGTGCCTTCACGGTATCGGGCAGGGACACACCGGGCAATGGCGCGAGATATCTACCGTCGAAGATCCCGAGTGGACCCGCCGCTACCACTCGGCCGGCCCGGCCGACGAGCCGTGCGGGGCGCGTGCGGAGGCGACGCTCAAGAGCGGTGAAGTGATCTGCGACGAGGTGGCGGCCGCCGATGCCCAGCCGTTGGGCGCCAGGTCTTTTCGGCCCGGGCAGTACATCCGCAAGTTCACCGGGCTCGCCGACGGGGTCGTGGAACCCGCTCAGCAGCAGAGGTTTCTGTCGGCGGTGGAATCTTCGGCTGACGGTTGCGGCGGCTGTGCCGCCGGGGACCCGCCTTAAGACGGGCCGCCGTACTGCCACACCAGGCCGTGTGTTCCGGTCATCATGTGGTTGCACCACATCGTCTTGCCGCTGGCGTCCTGAGTGGTTGCGTGGTACACCGTGCACGGATCACCCGCCGAGGGACGGTCGGCACTGGCGACGGGGCTCACCACGACCAACGCAATCGGCGTGACAGCGGCGATGATCCCCGGGACGGCGAACCGGAGTCTGATCATGATCCCATCTCCTCAACAGCTAACAAGGAGCTCCAGCAAGAAACCCGAAGCCTCGCGGTATCGCCGCCACCGGTCCGCGCACAGAGATTCGGTAAAACAGGTCCGATCGCCTGCGCCCGGAACGCGTTTTAGTCTGTCAAACCATGGGATTCCTCAAGCCCGAGCTGCCGCAGATCGAGATGGCCGAATGGAAGAAGGGAACCCGCAGCGAGAAGATCCGCCCGATGGCCAGGCACTGGGCCGAGGTGGGCTTCGGCACGCCGGTCGCACTGCATCTGTTCTACGTCGCCAAAATTCTTCTCTACATCCTGGGCGGATGGCTGTTCGCGTCGGCCACCAAAGGACTGGGCGGGTTCACCCACGTCGCTTCATGGTGGTCCGAGCCGATCGTGTTCGAGAAGGTCGTGATCTACACGATGTTGTTCGAGGTGATCGGGCTGGGCTGCGGATTCGGGCCGCTGAACAACCGGTTCTTCCCGCCGATGGGCTCGATCCTGTACTGGCTGCGGTTCGGCACCATCCGGCTGCCGCCGTGGCCGGATCGCGTCCCGCTCACCAAGGGCACCACCCGCAAGCCGGTGGATGTCTTCCTGTACGCGGCGCTGCTGCTGATGATGCTCTGGGCGCTGTTCTCCGACGGCACGGGCCCGATACCCGAGTTGGGCACGAAAGTCGGGCTGCTTCCGACATGGGAGATCGTGCTGATTCTGCTGGTCCTCGGAGCGGCGGGCCTGCGCGACAAGGTGATCTTTCTTGCCGCGCGCGGCGAGGTCTACGCAACGATGGCGGTGACCTTCCTCTTCGGCGGTGTCGACATGATCGTCGGGTCCAAAGTGGTGTTCCTGGTGATCTGGATGGGCGCCGCCACGTCCAAGCTCAACAAGCACTTTCCGTTCGTGATCTCCACGATGATGTCCAACAACCCGTTGATGCGGCCCAAGTGGCTGAAACGGCGGTTCTTCGAGAAGTTCCCCGACGACCTGCGCCCCGGGCGGCTCTCGCGGTGGCTGGCCCACCTCAGCACCGCCATCGAGATGCTGGTTCCCTTGCCGCTGTTCTTCTGCCATGGTGGCTGGCCGACGACGGTGGCCGCCACCGTCATGGTGTGCTTCCACCTGGGCATCCTGGTGTCGATCCCGATGGGTGTGCCGCTGGAGTGGAACGTCTTCATGATCTTCGGTGTGCTGTCGTTGTTCGTCGCGCACGCCCGCCTGGGTCTGGGCGACCTGAAACACCCGGTGGTGGTGGCGATCCTGTTCGTCGTCATCGCCGGAATCGTGGTGCTGGGCAACATTTTTCCGCGCAAGATCTCGTTCCTGCCGGGCATGCGGTACTACGCCGGCAACTGGGACACCACCCTCTGGTGCATCAAGCCCTCGGCGAACGACAAGATCAGCAGGGGCATCATCGCGATCGCCAGCATGCCGCAGGCCCAACTGGAGCGGTTCTACGGCAGCCCCGAGGCGGCGCAGATCCCGATCTACATGGGATATGCCTTCCGCGGGTTCAACACCCACGGCCGCGCCCTGTTCACGTTGGCGCATCGTGCGATGGCGGGCCAGAACGAGGACGACTACGTCATCACCGACGGCGAGCGAATCTGCAGCACCGCGATCGGCTGGAATTTCGGCGACGGCCACATGCACAACGAACAACTGATCAACGCCATGCAGCAGCGCTGCCACTTCGAGCCCGGCGAGGTGCGGGTGGTCTTGCTCGACGCGCAGCCGATCCACAAGCAGACGCAGGAGTATCGCCTAGTCGACGCTGCCACAGGCGAATTCGAGCGCGGCATCGTCAAAGTCGCCGACATGGTGATCCGCCAGCCCTGGGACGACGACGTTCCCGTCCAGGTTCTGTCGGAATAACTCTGCCGAGCGTCTTCTCGCGGCGGCTAGGCCCCGAGGGCCCCGAGGTTGCCGGCGTTAGAGTTTGACGCGACCCATGATCAGGTCGATGATCGGCTTGCCCGGCGGATAGGCGTTGGTCAGCGAGGCCATTGTGTGCCCGTAGTCCACCAGCAGCGTGATGCCGTTGATGCCGAAGGCGGCGGCGCTGTTGAGGAACGCCATCACGTCACCCATCTGCTCCGGGGTGTGCACCTTCGAACCGGTCTCTTCGCGGTAGTCCTGCGCGAAGGTGAGCCAGAGGTCGGCGTTGGCCTGCGCCAGCGGGGTGTCGGTCGGGCCCGGGCAGATCGCGTTGATGCGGATGCCCTTCTTCAGCAGGGGATAGCCCTGCGTCGCGACGTAGGCGTTGACCACCTTCTTGGAGAAGCCGTAGTGGATGATGCCCTCGGCCTCGTGCGCTTTTACCCACTCTTGCGCCGACGCGAAGTCCGGGGTGGCGAGGAACTCCGTCAGCAGCTCCAGGTCGTTCTCCCAGCCCATGCCGGCGACCGAGGAGATGAAGCAAATCGCCGACCCCGAGGGAAGCTGGTTCTTCTCGAGCAGGCGCTCGATGAGGTGGCGGTGGCCGATGAAGTTGATCGCCATCAGGTCGGTCGTCCCGTCGGCGATGCCGGCGGCCGAGAACAACGCGTGGATCGGACCGTCCAGCTGCTCGAGCGCGGAGTCGATAGAAGCGGGGTCGCGCAGGTCGACCTGGATAGCCTGGGCGACGTCATAGGTCACCGGCGCGTAGTCGAGCACGATCACTTCGGCGCCCAGCTCGGCCGCGGACTTGGCCGCCGCGGCACCCATGCCCGTCGCGCCCCCGACAACCAGCGCACGTTTGCCGTCATACCGCAATCGATCCATTACAGACATGGAAATCCCCTTCTCATCCGCTGCCAACCCGGTTCTAACTGCCCAACTGTATGTAGAACAGTTATTAGGTTCAATACCTAGTCGCCCCGAACCGCGACTCCACGCAAGACCGTGTCGCGGGCGTGCACGAGCGCCGCGCGTGTCCCGACGGCGCGAAGGATGTTCTCCGGTATCCACTGCAGGCCGATGAGGCAACGGGCCAGCATCGTCGTCGACGGGGCGCCGATACTGATTTCCCCCGACCGGATGCCCTCGGAGAGCAGCGATTTCATCTGCCGAAGTCGGGTGGCATACAACCAACCCGGGTTCGGCGTGTTCGGCGGTGATTGCCTCATCCAGGCGAGCTGAATCCTGAACTCGTCGGAGAACCGGTCGAGTGCGTTGACGTTGACCCAGCTGAGGGCGTCGAGCTTCTCGATGGCCCTGGCATCCGAGCGTAGGACCGCGACCCACCCGGCCTCGACCTTCCTCCCGAAGGATTCCATTATCGAGGCCAGCAGTTCGTCCTTGGATCCGATCACGCGATACACGGTTCCGGTACCAAGACCCGCGGCGGACGCGATGTCCCTGATGGTGGTGACCTCGTACCCCCTGCGGCCGAACTCCGTCCGCGCCACCGCGAGCACGTGGGCCGCTTTGTCGTTGGGATCCGCCTCGCTGTCGTCGGCCCAGGTGGCGATCACGCCTTTTGCGGCCGCGAAGGCGTTGGACCGATCCAAAGCCGAATCGGTGGGTGGCCGGGTTGCCAAGCCCTGCAGGATAATTCGGCACAGCAGCTCGGCCACCTGGTCGGCCGGCGAATTGCCGCGCATGACGGTGAGCCCCACCTGCAGCATTGTCTGGCAGATGCGATCGGCCAGCGTGGGAAGGTCGGTGTCGGGTTTGATGTAGCCGCTCCACCTGCCGGCGCGGAGCGTTTGCAGCATCGCCTCCTGAATGGCGACGGGCTGCTGCTGGGTCAGCTTGATGAGCTCCGGATCCGCGCTCGGGCCCTCGTAGAACGACATCTGAAGGGCCGCGCCGTGTCGCACGGCGCAGTTGGCGATCGCCTTTCCCAGCTCGGTGATCTTCTCGGAAACGGGTCGCGAGTCGGGTTCGTCCAGCCTCGCCTGGGCCGTCAGTCCGATGCCGTTCAGATCCTCCTGGTAACGGTGGATCAGCTCGATGAGGATCGCTTCCTTGGATTCGAAATGGTGGTACAGGCTGCCCGGGAGAATGCCTGCGGCGTCGGCGATCTCTTGCAACGACGTCCGCAACCCCGAGGACGCGATCAACGACGCCGCGGTCTGCAGGATCTCGGTGCGACGCGTGCCGGATTCTTCCGCCTGATCCAGACGGACGACCGGGGACCGGCCCTTCGGCAACGACTCGGTTCCGGCCATGACTACGGGAGCGAAAGCCCGGAGGAGCGCGGATTGGGATGCATGCGCATTCTTCCCTTCCGTCGCCGCGGGCACGAACCAAATCTTTGTTAGAGGCTATCAGACCTGATGAAGCATGTGCGGAGCGCGAAACGGCGACATGGCCATTCTAGAGCGCCGGCCCGTCCCAGCGGTCCTGCGCGACCACCTCGTCGACGGGCCGCCGACGGGCCGGTCGGAAGGTGTGGCCGGCGCGCAGGCGGGCGACCGGCAGCAGACAACCCTGGACATAGGTCCGCGGAATCCCGAGCAGCTCGCGGACCTCGTCCTCACGGTGCAGGTGCAGCGTCGTGATGCACGTCCCGTAGCCGCGGGTGTGCAGGGCCAGTTGGAAGTTCCATACCGCCGGAAAGATCGAGCCGTACAGTGTCGCCAGGTGAAACGAATCGTCGCCGTCAACGCTTCCCGTGCGCGGCAAATACGGTTCATAGCAAGGGATTACCAGCAACGGCACCCTCGCCAGGTTCGCTACCAACCACTCCGTCGACGACATGAGCCGGGTCTCCGGCCTGCCGGCCGGCATCAGGTCGGCGAGGAGCTGTCCGCCGACCCGCAGCAGATAGGCCTCGCGGTACAGCTCGGCGATCTTCTCCCGCAACCCGGTGTCGGCGACCACCAGCCACCGCCAGGCCTGTGAATTCGAGCCGTTGGCCGCTTGCAGGCCGATGCGTAGGCACTCGCGGATGTCGTCGAGGTCGACGGGCGTGTCAAGATCGAGCGACTTGCGCGCCGAGCGGGTCGCCGTGAGCAGGTACTCGACGTCCATCAGGGACCTCTCTTGGCAAGCCGCGCACCGAGTTCGGTGAGGTATCGGTCGGGGGCGCCGAGAAGTTCGCTCCAGCTCAGCAGGCGCTTGAGGTATAGATGGGCATCGTGCTCCCAGGTGTAACCGATGCCGCCGAATACCTGAACGGCGGTGTCGCCCACGGTGGCCAGTCGCCCCGAAAAAGCCTTGGCCCGCAGTGCGGCGAGATGCCGTTCGTCGCGGTCGGCATTGTCGGCGGCCCACAGCGCATGTATGACACCGCTGCGCGCCAGCTCGACGGTCTCGTACATGTCGACACACAGGTGCTGGACCGCCTGAAAGGAGCCGATGACCTGACCGAATTGCTTTCTGACTTTCGCGTACTCGACCGCGAGGTTCATGACTGCCTGAGCGGCGCCGAGCGCATCCGCGGCGGCTGCGATCAGCACGTCGTCGATCACCGCGCCGACGTCGTCCGGTGGCGCGGCGGCCAGTCGGTGGGCCGGCGCGGCATCGAGCGTGACACGGAACCGCTTGCGGGTCTGGTCGATACTTCGCTCGGGCACCACCGAGATCCCGGGCGAGTCCGTCTTCACCGCGAAAAGCGCAGTGCCTTCGGAATCTTCGGCGAGTGCCAACAGGACCTCGGCGGCCGCGGCGTCGGGTACCGTGGCCATCTCGCCCCGCAAGACGACCTGCCTGGCGTCCGGGTCCTGCCGGTCCGCGGCTGCTGGGGTATTTTCGCAATCCAGGAAGCCGACGGTGGCGATCGTGGTGCCGTCCGCGATCCCGGTCAACAGCCTGCCCGCCGCATCGTCGATGTCGAGTCGGGTACCGAGTCGGGTCAGTGCCCGGGTGGCGGCGACCGCGGTCGACAACCACGGCCCCGGGTGCAGCGCGGCGCCGAGTTCTTCGGCGACCACGCCGGCCTCGAACATCGTCATGCCCGCGCCGCCGTAGTTCTCCGGCACCAACAGACCGGTGGTCCCGAGGGCGGCGAGGCCGCGCCACACCCCTTCGGTGGTGCCCGTCGGATCGTCGAGCAACTGACGAACGTGGCCCGCGATTGGCGCCTTTTCGGCAAGGAAGCCCCGCGTGGTGTCTCGCAGCGCCACCTGCTCGTCGCTGAGTTCGAGGTTCATGTGCGCGGCAACCCGAGTACCCGCTGCGCGGTGATGTTCTTGTTGATCTGCGTCGTTCCCCCAGCGATGGTCAACGAACGCGACGTCAGGCGGTAGTTCGCCCACGGGGCATTCCTGCCGCGGGCGCCCAGCACGTCGAAGGCCAACGCGGCCAGGTCTTGGCCGATCTCGCCCCAGACGGTCTTGGCCAGGCTGGTCGATCCGAACGCCGCACTGTTCGAGCCGCCGTGCAGTGTCGCCGAGATCGATCGCTGGCAGAGCACTTCGAGATACTTGATGCGGACCGCGATTTCGCCGAGGCGCCGCAGCGTGACGGGGTCTTCCAGGGCGCCGCGTGCGCCGCCGCTGTCCGCGGCGATGTCGGCCACCAGTTCTTCCAGGCGCACCTGCATCTCGGCGTACAGGCGCGCGGCCCCCGCGCGCTCGTGGCTAAGCGTGGTGGTGGCCACCTCCCAACCCGCATTCAGCGGTCCGAGCAACGCATCGGCCGGCACTCGCACGTCGTGAAAGAACACCTCGGCGAAGTCGGTCTCGCCGTTGAGTGTGACGAGCGGGCGGACCTCGATGCCGGGCCGCGCCATGTCGACAATCAGGCAGGAGATCCCCTTGTGCTTCGTGGCCTCCGGATCGGTGCGCACATAGAGCTGGCACCACTGCGCCCGATGCCCGAGGGATGTCCAGATCTTCTGGCCGTTGACGACGAAGTCGTCACCATCACGTACGGCCCTGGTGCGCAGCGCGGCGAGGTCGGATCCGGCCTCGGGCTCCGACATCCCCTGACACCAGATGTCGTCGGCGCGCATCATGCGGGGGAGCAGCGTTGTCTTCTGAAATTCGGTGCCGTATTGCATGATGGCGGGAGCGATGTTGTTCATGCCGATCACGTTGAGCGGCATCGGCGCTCGGGCGCGGGTGGTTTCCTCGGTGTAGACCAGTTGCTCGAGAACCGTCGCCCCGCGCCCCCCGTACTCGCGGGGCCAGGAGACGGCCGCCCACCCAGCGTCCGCCATCATCCGATTCCAGGCGCGCAGCTTCTCGAACGCGGCGTCGTCGCGGCCGGGGGGCCGGCGGGCGGCGATCAGGTCGTCGGTCAGGTTGGCGGACAGCCAGTCGCGCAGCTCGGCGCGGAACCGTTCCGCGTCCGCGGAGTACGAGAAGTCCACTTTCGCGGACTTTACGTTGGAGCAGAAATTAGGTCAACAATGCGCCGCATCAGCCGCTATTGGCGTGATGCTGCGGGAATGCGACAGCGGCTTTGTCCAAGGCCTCGCCCGGCATCGCACTGACGCCGCGCCGTTCACACACCTCCAGCACCTCGTCGACGATCGAGGCCGGCACGAAGAACTTGTCCGTGGAAGAGATCTGCTCGAGATGGGCCTCGATGTCTTCGGCCGTCGGTTCGCTCTGGGCGTCCGCCAGCCAGCCTTCGGTCAGCCCGACGAACACCCGCGCGTAGCGTCCGGCGGCCGCGGAATAATTGCGGTGCGTGAACGTGCAGGCGCTGCTTGCCAGGAAGGTCACCAGCGGCACGACGAGTTCGGGCCGGATGGCTCGCATGAAGCCGGATTCGGCGAGGAACTTCTCGTCGCCGACGGTCTCGGTCACCATTCGCGAGAAGCCGGTCGGCATAACGGAATTGGCGAGTATGCCGTGCGCTTCACCCTCGATCGCGATCACGTTCGTCAACCCGACCAGGCCGGCCTTCGCCGCGGCGTAGTGAGCCTCCATCGGCTGACCGAAGATCCCGGCGGAGGACGAGATGAACACGAACCTGCCGCCGCCGTTCTTCTTCATCACGCGGTACGCGGGTTGCGAGAGAAAGAAGCCGCCGTCGAGATGCACGCGCAGCATCCGAGTCCACTCTTCCTGCGAGAGGTCTTCAAATGGCACGCTGCCGAATATTCCCGCGTTGCTGACGACCGCGTCCACCCGCCCGAACGCGTCCACGGCGGCGTCGATGATCGCTTGACCGCCGGCGGGGCTGTCGACCGAGTCATATGAGGCGATCGCCGTGCCCCCCGCCGCTCTGATCTCGTCGACCACTTCGTCGGCGACACCGGAGTCGGCGCCCTCGCCACGCATCGAGCCGCCGAGGTCGTTGACGACGACCGCAGCACCGCGGCGTGCCAGATCCAATGCGTACAACCGGCCGAGCCCTCGTCCGGCGCCCGTGACTACCGCCACGCGGTCGGTGAAGTCGATCATGGAACACCCCTCGCAAGGACAACCGATTGACCGCAGGTCGAACCGGACCCTACGCTTGGAACAGATATTTGGTCAACAAACTGCAGTGGTTCGGAGGTCGATGGCAGACGAAGCTCCCGGCGACCGGCTGGCAGCCCTGGGCATGTTCGCCTCGGCACTTGCGGGACGGCCCGTGGCGGTTGCGGCCCTGCAACCCGGTGAGCCGCCGTGGACGGACGGCCAGACGATCTACGTCGACACCGGCGCGTCCCGCGCGACGCTCCAAGCGGTCGCGGTGCACGCGTCGATGATCGCGGCCGGCAGCCTCGATCCCGGTATCGTGCATAGTCTGGTCCGCCATCCGCGCCAGGCCCGGCGCTATCTGGCGATCGAGGGTCACCGCGCGCTGGTCGCCAATTGCGCTGTCCTGCCGGGCATCCTGGCGTCGTCGGGCAACCGCGACATCGCGCGGCGCAGCGACTCGCCCGCCGCTTCGCTGAAAATTGCCGAGGGGCGGGCAGCCGTCGAGGACCCGGCGCCGGAGTTCGGCGTGATTCGTGCGGCCAAGGTCCTGGCCGCGTGCTCCCGAGCCGGGGAGCAAGACGACCGGGAGAACCCCCGGCACGTCCCGCGCGGCCCCGGCAGGAAGGAACTCGAGGAGTTGGATGACGGGGAGCTCGACGATTCCGACGGTCCCGGCGTGTTCACCAGCCCGGTCGGCGGGGGCGGCTTCATCGGCAAATGGTTCACGAAGATGCTGTCTTCCAAAAGGAAGAAGTTGCGCAAGACGGGGAGCGGCGGTGGGCCGCCCGGCGCGGATACGCCGACGCATCGGACGAATTCGGCGAACCGGGGATTGCATGCCGTGTCGTCGTTGGCGTCGACCTCGACCGACGACCCCGATGACCGCAAGGCCGAAGACGCCGCGCACGGGTTGACGTATCCGGAATGGGACGTCGGGCGCAGGAGCTACCGTCCCGCGTGGTGCACCGTGCGCGAGGTCGAGCCCAAGATCAAGCTATCGGCCACCCCGGCGATCGGTGCCGCCATCGGCGTGCGCCGCCCGCTGTCGCGGCTCGGGATGGGTCTGCACTGCCGCCACCGTCAGCCTCAGGGAGACGACATCGACATCGACGCGGCGGTTGAGGCCCGGGTCGAGGTGCTGGCCGGGTCGGTGCCCGACGAGGCGGTGTATCTCGACAGCCTGCGGCGCCGGCGCGACCTGTCGGTGCTGCTCCTCCTCGACGTATCGGGGTCGTCCGCGGAGCCCGGAACGCTCGGGCGGACGGTGCACGAACAACAGCGCGCGGCGGTCACAGACCTCGCCGTCGCGCTGCACGATCTGGGCGACCGAGTTGCGCTCTACGCCTATTACTCGCAGGGCCGGCGCGCGGTGAGCATGGTGCCTGTCAAGCGATTCGACGACCAACTCGACTCCCGAGTCATGAAGCGGCTGAACAGCCTAGAACCCGGCGCGTATTCGCGCCTCGGCGCGGCCATCCGTCACGGCTCGGCGGTGTTGGAGACGCGCGGGGGGACGTCCCGGCGGCTGCTGGTGGTGCTGTCCGACGGACTCGCGTACGACCACGGCTACGAGCGAGCCTACGGTGCCGCGGACGCGCGCCGCGCGCTGACCGAGGCACGCCGCCGCGGCACCGGCTGCGTGTGCCTGACGATCGGCGCGGGGACCGACGTGCGATCGCTGCGCCGCGTCTTCGGCAGCACCGCGCATGCGACCATCGCGCGCCCGGATCAGCTCGCCGGTGTGATCGGACCGCTATTCCGGTCAGCTCTGCGCTCGGCAGAGGTACGCCGGAGAGTGTCGTGACGCCGTGTCCCAGAATGCAGTTCGCGCGCCATACTCCGAACCGGCTCGTCAGGGCGCTTGAAACAAACATCTGTTCCGGCTACGCTCCAATCAACGCGGGTATGGAAGGGTAGTCATGGCCAACGAGTCCCGACTCGTTAACCGGAACGGTGCGATCCCCGAGGCGGAGAGCGTGCGGCCCTACTACAAGGCGATCGGCAGCGAAGAGGCCATCTTCAAGGCGGCATACCACCAGGGCCTGGCACTCGTCCTGAAGGGGCCGACGGGTTGCGGCAAGACCCGATTCGTCGAGGCGATGGCCTACGACCTTGGCCGGCCGCTGATCACCGTCGCCTGCCATGACGACCTCACGACCGCCGACCTCGTCGGCAGGCATCTGCTGCGGGGCGACGAGACGGTGTGGGTGGACGGTCCGCTGACCCGGGCGGTGCGCGAGGGCGCGATCTGTTACCTGGATGAAGTCGTGGAAGCCCGGCAGGACACCACCGTGGTGCTGCACCCGCTCGCGGACCACCGGCGGCAACTGCCCATCGAGCGTCTCGGTGTGACGCTGGATGCCGCACCTGGATTCGGCCTCGTGGTCTCCTACAACCCCGGCTACCAAAGCGTGCTCAAGGACCTCAAGGATTCGACACGTCAGCGGATGGTTGCCGTCGAATTCGGTTTTCCCGCAGCAGATGTCGAAGAAGGGATTGTTGCGCACGAGGCGGGCGTGGACGGTGCCACCGCAGCCGAGCTGGTGCGCTTCGGGCAGGCCATTCGCCGCTTGGAGGCCGACGGGCTGCGCGAGGTCGCGTCGACCCGCGTGCTCATTGCGGCGGGCAGGCTTGTCGCGGAGGGCCTGACGATGCGAGAGGCGGCCGTGGCTGCGATCGTCGGGCCGCTGACCGACGACGTGGCGGTGGGTAGGGCGCTGGGCGAGATGATCGAGATCTACCTGGGCGGGACGGATCGGTCCGATGATTGACGCTGTATACCGCCCGGCTAGGGTCTGAACAAATATTAGGTTTCTCGGCGCGGTTTTGGCCGGTGCAAGGATCGGCGCGCGTGAGTTCGTCACTCGGGAGGTCAGATGTCCTACGAAAGCAGCGCAGAGCCGATCAAGGTCGGCTACCTGATGGACTTCACGCTGCCTCCGGGGTTCCCCGAAGAGATGCAGGCTGACTTCACGCGGTGCTTTGACCTCATCTTCGGGGAGGCCGTCGAGCTCGGGGTGATGGACCGGCCCGTGCAGATGGTGTACCGCGAAGTGGAGGGGCTGCCCAAGGGATCGGTCAAGGCGGTCATCGACGCGTTCGGTGAGCTGGTTGACGATGGCTGCCTTGCCGTGTTCGGGCCGCACATCACCGACAACTGCGTGCCCACCCGGGAAGCGATCGAGGAGCGGTTCAAGGTACCGGCGATCAGCGTCACCGGCACGGACGACTGGTTGGGCGAATGGACGTTCTCCTTCCCGCAGGGCTCGATGACCGACGAGCCGATCTTCATCGCGGACCTGGTCGCCAAGCGTGGGCTCGGCGAGATCGGGGTTCTCGTCGAGCAGAATCTGATCGGCGAGAGCTACCTGAATAATCTGCGAAGTGCCTGCCGCCGCAAGGGGATTCGCATCGTCGCGGAAGCGGCTATTGCGCAGACGGCGCAGGACATCAACGACGCCGTGCGCACCCTGCACGACGCGAAGGCGGAAGCGATCGTGCATCTGGGCTTCGGCTTCGGCATCGTCTTCATCAACCCCGCGTTGCAGGCCGTCGATTGGGATCCGCCGCGGTTCACGACCACGGCTTTCCAGAATGCCTGGGTGAACCCGATCATGTGGAACGCGTTCCTTGGTTGGACCGGGGTGGACCAGTACGACGAACAGAATCGGCTCGGCCAGGAATTCCTCGACCGCTACGCCGAGAAGTATGGGGGCAGGCGTCCCGAATACTGCGTCCCGGTGGTCAACCGCGACGTCGCCGCCACGCTCGTGCGTGCGTTCACCGACGCACATCCGCTCAGCCCGCGCGGGGTGAAGGAGGCGCTGGAGCGGGTGAAGATGATGCCCGCCGCCTCGGGCGCCCCGGGCACCCGAGTGTCGTTCGGCAAGTGGACCCGGCGGGCGTGGATGGGCGCCGGCTATCTGGTGGCGCGGACGCTGGATGCCGACGGTGCCAACTCGCATCTGGTCGATCGCTTCGGAGAGGAGGGCTGACTCTTGTCGACGGAACAGTCGGTACCCCTGAAGACGGAAGAGACGCCCACCGTCAGGAGGTCGGGATGGGGCGGGTGGATCGCGGGCGCCGCCCTGGCGGCGTTCGCGCTCTTCTTCATCGCGAACTGCCGCACCGCCCTCGACCCGCGCGTCGCCAACCCGAACGTGCAGGGGCGGCCGCGTCCCGTGAGGTTCGTCTTCGGGTTGGACTACATCGCGTTCCTGCAGATTTCCACCGTGGTCATGCTGATCGTGCTGCTCGTTGTGTTCATCAGGGGCTGGCGGCGCAACCCGGGCAGTCCGGTGATGTTGATGTTCCTGTGCACCACGCTGATCGTCTGGCAGGACCCGATCATGAACTGGGCGCCCTTCGCGGTCTACAACCCCGATCTCATCCACTGGCCGGAGTCCTGGCCGTTGGTGTCGCTGTCGCCGACTGTCGAACCGTTCGTGGTGTTCGGTTATGTGACTTTCTATTTCGGGCCTTACTTCCCGGCGGTCTGGATTTTGCGCAAACTGCAGGCCAAGTACGGGCCTACGGCGTTTGTGTCGCGGCACCCGCTGGTCAGCCTGGGCCTGGTGACCATGGTGATCGGCTTCGTCTTTGATGCGTTTCTGGAGATCCAGCTCGTCCACATGGGCATGTACATCTACTCGCAGGTGATCCCGTGGGGCTCGGTATTCACCGGCACGACGTTCCAGTTCCCGCTGATCTGGGAGTCGTTCTCGGTGACCTTCGTGATGGTGCCCGCGGCGATCCTGTGCTATCGCGACGACACCGGCAAATCGGTGGCCGAGAAGCTCGCCGCGAAGGCCAAGATCCTTCCAAGTCGACCGGTACTCGGCACCTTCCTGGTGATGTTCGCCATCATCAACGTGTCTTACTTCGCCTACGGTGCGTGGTTCGCCGTCATCAAGGCCAGCGGAGCGGCGACCTCCGTCGCCTGCCGGTGGCCCTACCCGGAGGCCAAAGTCTATGACCCGCAAGGGCATTACGAGCAAGCGGGTGCCCAAGGCCCGTTCTCGGTCGGCATCTGGTCGACCTGGATGAGCGGACAGCCGAACGGGCGGCCCCACGTCGATCCGCCGTCGCCGGGAGTGGGCGCCTGTGCGAGCAAGAATGGCTGAGCCGCGCTCAGTTGTCATCACCGGCGCGTCCCGCGGTCTGGGATTCGCCTCGGCGGTGCGCCTGTACCGTGAGGGCTGGCGCGTGGTCGCGGCCATGCGCACACCCGACTCGGGGATGGCGCGGCTGCGTGACGCGACGGGAGCGGCCCCCGACGACGACCGGCTGATCGGTGTGCAGCTCGACCTCGTGGATGCCGCGTCGATCGCCGCGGCGGCCAAGGCGATCGAAGAGGCCGTCGGCGCACCGTATGTCCTCGTGCACAACGCCGGGATCGTCGCCGCCGGAATGGTGGAGGAAACCGATATGGCGTTGTGGCAGAACATGTTCGACACCGTTGTCCGGGGGCCCGTCGCGCTGACCAAGGCCTTGCTGCCGTCGATGCGGGCGGCGGGGGAGGGGCGAATCGTCCTGGTGTCCAGCGCGGCCGGGGTGCGCGGTCAACCGGGTACCGCGCCGTACTCCGCGGTCAAGGGGGCCCTGGAGCGGTGGGGCGAGTCGATGGCGGGCGAGATCGCGCCGTTCGGCCTCGGTGTCACGGTTTTGGTGGCGGGCATGTACGACACGGACATCATCACCGACGCGGGCACCACCGACGACCGCAATTTCGAGGGGCCATACGCGCGGCTGCACAACACCATGAACACCCGTGGGCGGTTCGCGGTCAGTTTCGCCCGGGCACCCGAGCGGTTCACCGACGGACTGGTCGAGGCGCTGAGCGATCGCGCGCCGTTCCGCCGCCGCGGGGTTGGACCGGATGCCTCAATGCTACTGGTGCTCAATAGGATCCTCCCGACTTCGGGCATGCACCACATGTCCCGCGTCGTGCTGGGCATACCGAGGCGCGGTTCGATGCGCGGCGGGGCGTACCCATTGACGGCGAGCCAAAGGGCGCTGCTGCTTGCCGCGCGGATACTTCCGCCGCGGGTATTGCAGGGCTTGGCGAGCCGAAGAGCAAAGTGAAGGAGCAGTGATGGAACAACTTTTCGACGACCTGGAAGACTTCGGCGCCTTCGACGACGCAGTGTCCGGCGACGTGCGCGACCCCTACACGGAACTGGCGCGGCTGCGCCGCGAGGAGCCCGTCCAGCGCCTGGACGCCTCCGGGATGCCTCATGAGGAGTCCAAGCCGGTCTTCATCGTTTACCGCCACGAGGAAGCCCAGCAGATGCTGCGGGACAACGAGACGTTCTCGTCGGCCGCCGTCATCGCGGCGTTCGGGCCGGTGTTGGGCGAAGGCGTGATGCTCGGCATGGACGAACCGGTGCACGGGCGGCTGCGGTCGCTGGTGTCAAAGGCATTCTCGCAGAAGGCCTTGGCGCGCTGGGAGGACGAACTGGTCGTACCCGTCGCCAACATCCTGATCGACAAGTTCGTGGCCAACGGCAAGGCGGACCTGGTCAAGGAGTTCACCTTCGATTACCCGAGCCAGATCATCGCCGGCCTGCTCGGCCTCGCGCAGCAGGACTACCCGCAGTTTCAACGCTGGTCCATATCGCTGCTGAGCTGGATGCTGAATCCCGAACGCGGCCTTGCGGCGTCGGCCGCGCTATGCGACTACTTCGCACCGCTCCTCGAGGCCCGGCGCGCCGAGCCGAGGGACGATCTGATCAGCCGGTTGGCCGAGGCCGAAATCGACGGGGAGAAGCTCGAGGACGAGGAGATCTACTCGTTTCTGCGCCTGCTGCTGCCCGCCGGCGTGGAGACGACGTACCGGGCGCTGGGGAGCCTGCTCTTCGCGCTGCTGTCAAATCCCGCGCAGCTGGATGCCGTCCGCGCGGACCGGTCGCTGCTTCCGCAGGCCATCGAAGAGGGGGTGCGGTGGGAACCGCCCCTGCTGACCATCACCCGGGTGGCCACCCGCGACACGGAACTGGGCGGCGTGCCGATACCGGCCGGCTCCACGGTGATGCCGATGCTGGGAGCCGCCAACCGCCAGGAGGACCGCTACCCCGATCCGGACACGTTCGACATCTTCCGGCAGGCGAGGGGACACCTCGGCTGGGGCCACGGCGTGCACGTCTGCCTCGGCATGCACCTGGCGCGACTCGAGATGCGCACCGCCGTCAACCTCCTGCTCGACCGGCTGCCGAACCTTCGGCTGGACCCCGACGGCGACGACCCGCACATCCGCGGCCAGGTTTTCCGGTCGCCGACCTCGTTGCCGGTGCTGTTCGATCCCCAATAGCGAACCCCGCAGCGGTTGCGCCTTGCCAATCGGTTAGTTTCCAGTAAGGCTCTCCGTAGCGCCCCTCAACGACTCAGAAGAGAGTGACAGATATGATTGAGGCTGTAAAGGTTCGCTTCGAGCCGAAGATGATGATCGACGGCAAGCTCGTCGACGGCCAGGCCGGCACCTTCACCAACATCAACCCGGCAACCGAGGAGCCGCTCGGCGAGGTCGCGGACGCCTCGAAGGAAGACATGCATCGGGCCATCGACGCCGCCCGGCGGGCCTTCGACGAGACCGACTGGTCGACCAACCGCGGGTTGCGCAAGCGCTGCCTGTTGCAGCTGCACGACGCGATAGAAGCCGAGAAGGAGGAACTGCGCGAGGAGCTCATCCTCGAGGTCGGCTCCCCTCGGGCCATCACCTTCGGCCCCCAGCTCGATGCCCCGCTGGAAGACGGACTCCGCTATCCCGCCAGGCTGATCGACGAGTACGCGTGGGAGACCGACCTGGGCGACAAGGTCATCAGCCTCACCGGCGCGCTGACCACCCGCAAGGTCTGGCGGGAGCCGGTGGGCGTGGTCGGCGCGATCGTGCCGTGGAACTTCCCGTTCGAGGTCACCATCAACAAGCTCGGCCAGGCGCTCGCCACCGGCAACACCGTGGTGCTCAAGCCGGCGCCGAACACGCCGTTCAACGCGACCCGCCTGGCCCGGCTGATCGCCGACAAGACCGACATCCCCTCCGGCGTCGTCAACGTCGTCACCGCGTCGGATCACTTTGTGGGCGAGGAGCTTACGCTGTCGCCGAAGGTGGACCTGATTTCGTTCACCGGCTCGACGGTGGTTGGCAAGCGGATCATGGAAAAAGGCGCGGCGACCATGAAGCGGCTCTTCCTCGAGCTCGGCGGCAAGTCGGCCACCATCGTGCTGGAGGACGCCGATTTCGGGATGGCATGCGCGATCGGCATCGCGCCGTGTATGCACGCCGGGCAGGGCTGCGCCAACCCCACCCGGCTACTGTTGCCGCGGTCCCGCTATGACGAGGGTGTGGCGATCCTGAAGAGCATCTATGAGAACGTCATGCCGGGCGACCCCCAGGACCCTGGAACGCTGTGCGGGCCGGTGATCTCGGAGAAACAACGCGAGCGCGTACTGGGCTACATCAGAAAGGGCGTCGAAGAGGGTGCCACGGCGCTGGTCGGCGGCCCGGATGCGCCGACCGGCTTCGACAAGGGATTCTTCGTCCGGCCAACGCTTTTCACCGACGTCGACAACTCCATGACCATCGCCCAGGAGGAGATCTTCGGCCCGGTGCTGGCGGTCATTCCGTTCGACGACGAAGAGGACGCGATTCGGATCGCCAACGACAGCATGTACGGATTGGCCGGGAACGTGATGTCCGGCTCTCTGGAGCACTCGCTGGCGGTGGCCCGCCGGATCAGGGCCGGCTTCATCGGCGTCAACGGCGGCGCTCCGTACGGCGCCGACACGCCATTCGGCGGTTACAAGTACAGCGGCGTGGGCCGGCAGAACGGCATTGCCGGATTCGACCAGTACACGGAGATCAAGTCGGTGGGGTACCCCGTCGGGTAAAGCGGGTCGCTGCCGGCGCCGAAATCGCCGAGGGGGTTGTGATTTGGCGTCGATCCGACCTCCCCGTCGCGGGCGGCTGCTTCATCGGTCGCCCGACTTGACCTAACATTTGTTCCCACCTAGATTGGGCCTCGGGGACCCGTGACGCAGGGCAGAGGAAATGACGTGATGAGCGATTTCGAAGCGGTCGATTTCTTCCCCGCTTCACCGTTCCCCTCGTTTCATCGACTACCAACCCATCTTGCCGGTCCAGAACAAATCTCAGGTTCGCACGTGACGCAACCGGGATCGCATTCCGGATCGCCTAGTGGTTGCCCGAGGTGCTCCTGTGGCAAACGCGGCTACCGCGCCGCACCTAGACCCCCCCGCCGCCCGCCCTCCCAACGCGTTGGTTGACAATCGACGCAAGGTCCTAGCGTCAAAGGAGACACAACCATGGCTGAAGCCGTCATCGTCGAGGCAGTCCGCTCACCGATCGGCAAGCGCAACGGCGGCCTGTCGGGGGTGCACCCGGCCGACCTGTCCGCGCAGGTCCTCAACGGGCTCGCCGACAAGGCCGGCATCGACCCGGAGATCGTCGACGACGTGATCTGGGGCTGCGTCATGCAGGCCGGGGAACAGGCCGTCGACATCGGCCGCACCGCGCTGCTGGCCGCCGGTTGGCCCGAGACCGTTCCCGGCGTGACGGTGGACCGTCAGTGCGGGTCGAGCCAGCAGTCCATACATTTCGCCGCGGCCGGCGTGGTGGCCGGACATTACGACGTGGTCGTCGCCGGCGGTGTCGAGTCGATGTCGCGGACGCCGATGGGCTCGTCGCTGGCCAACGGCGGGCGGCCGTACCCGCAGGCCTTCATCGATCGATACGAGGGCCAGATCCCCAACCAGGGTCTTGGCGCCGAGATGATCGCCGAGCAGTGGGGGCTCGACCGCACCGCGCTCGACGAGTTCTCCCTGGCGTCGCACGAAAAGGCCGCCGCCGCACAGGATTCGGGCGCGTTCGACGATCAGATCGTGGGCATCAGAGTGACCGAAGGGAACGAAAAAAACACTGTCCTGAAGGACGAGGGCATCCGCCGCGGTACCCCGATGGAAAAGATGGCGTCGCTGAAGCCGGCGTTCAAGGAGGACGGCGTCATCCACGCCGGCAATTCCTCGCAGATCTCGGATGGTTCCGCCGCGCTGCTGTTCATGTCTGCCGAGAAGGCGAAGTCGCTGGGGCTCAAGCCGATCGCCAAGGTGCACACCGCGACCCTGGCCGGGGCCAACCCGGTGATCATGCTGACGGCGCCCATCCCGGCGACCCAGAAAGTGCTGAAGAAATCCGGGCTGAGCATCGACGACATCGGGGCCTACGAGGTCAACGAGGCGTTCGCGCCCGTCCCCCTCGCGTGGCTCAAAGACATCGGCGCCGACGAGAAGAAGCTCAACCCCAACGGCGGCGCGATCGCGCTCGGCCACCCGCTCGGCGGCTCGGGCGCGCGGCTGATGACGACGCTGCTTTACCACATGCGGGACAAGGGAATTCGCTACGGCCTGCAGACGATGTGCGAGGGCGGCGGCCAGGCCAACGCGACCATCGTAGAACTGCTGTGACGGATTCCGCCCAGCCGGCGGTGCTGGTCGACCGCCCCGGGAACGTGATGATGATTACGATCAACCGGCCCGAGGCCCGCAACGCGGTGAACAGCGCTGTCAGCGTCGGCGTGGGTGACGCGTTGGAAGAAGCGCAGCGCGACCCCGAGGTGCGGGCGGTGGTGATCACGGGCGCGGGGGACAAGTCGTTTTGCGCAGGCGCCGACCTCAAGGCGATCGCGCGCCGAGAGAACCTGTACCACCCCGACCACCCCGAGTGGGGCTTCGCCGGGTACGTGCACCACTTCATCGACAAGCCCACCATCGCCGCGGTCAACGGCACCGCATTCGGAGGCGGCACGGAGTTGGCGCTCGCCAGCGACCTGGTGGTGGCCGACGAGCGCGCCCAATTCGGGCTGCCCGAGGTCAAGCGCGGGCTGATCGCCGCCGCCGGCGGCGTCTTCCGGATCGTGCATCAGCTGCCCCGCAAAGTCGCGATGGAAGTGCTGCTGACCGGCGAGCCGCTGAACGCCGCCGACGCCCTCGGATGGGGTTTGGTCAACCGGGTCGTCAACGAGGGCTCGGTGCTCGAGGCGGCCCTGGCGATGGCCGCACGGGTCACCGTCAACGCGCCGCTGTCGGTGCAGGCAAGCAAACGCATCGCCTACGGGGTCGACGACGGCGTCATCACCGACGAAGAACCCGGTTGGGACCGCATCGTGCGCGAGATGCGTTCCGTAATCAGGTCCGAAGACGCCAGGGAGGGTCCGCTGGCGTTCGCCGAGAAGCGGGAGCCGGTCTGGAAGGCGCGCTAGTGCGCCAGGACGTTGACCGCGCCCTCGAACACGGCCGGCAGCAGCGTGCAGGCCGGCACGATGGCGCGGCGGGCCACGCGCGGCGTGCTGGCCAGCACGAGCGCGCGGGTGAGCAGCCGGTAATCGCGCGTGACGCGGTGCCACGCGGCCTCGTACGACGACGGGGGGTCGTCGACGATGGCGTCGACCGCCGCAGCCGCTTGCTTGACCGCGAGGCTGATGCCTTCACCGGTCAGAGCGTCCTCGTAACCCGCCGCGTCGCCGACCAACAGCACCCGCCCCGCGACGCGGCGGGACACCACCTGACGCAGCGGCCCGCAGCCGCGGGCGCGCCCGCGGCTCGCGCCCTCCAGCTGCCGGGCCAGCAGCGGGAACCACGCCAGGTCGGGCCGCCCGCGCGACAGGATCGCCACGCCGACCAGGTCCGGCTCCACCGGTGTCACGTACGCCTCACCCCAACGCGACCAGTGCACCTCGACGAACTCCGACCACACCGGGACCTTGAAGTGCCACCGCACGCCGTGGCGCCGCGGTGTCCCGGCCGTGGCCTTGAT
The DNA here is from genome assembly GCA_963788075.1 of uncultured Actinomycetota bacterium. GTDB lineage: Bacteria > Actinomycetota > Actinomycetes > Mycobacteriales > Mycobacteriaceae > Mycobacterium. Next base: position 204,215 of record CAWBFI010000004.1, read on the forward strand.
TCCGACGGCGCGCCGCACCGCCGAATGCAGTCCGTCGGCACCCACCAACCATTTCGCGCGCACACCGGCGGCCGTCACCCCGTGCGCGTCTTGCTGGACGCTCGTCACCCGAGCAGCGATCCACTCGGTGTCTTGCTCCTTGGCCCGAGCGGCCAGCGCCGCATGCAAGGTGGTGCGTCGCACTCCCCTGCCGGGCCCGCTGCGAAACCGCGCCTCGGCCCGACGCTGTCCATTCACGTAGGCGATCCCGTGGAAGGGCATGCCGGCGGGGTCCACGCCGAGCGAGGTCAGCTCGGTCAGCCCGCCGGGCATCAGCCCCTCGCCGCACGCCTTGTCGATGGGGTTGTCTCGCGGCTCGGCCACAATCACCGAAAGTCCGTGTCTCCGAGCGTGTAACGCCGTGGCGAGGCCTCCGGGGCCGCCCCCCACGACCAACAGGTCGGCGTCGTAGTTCGTCATGCGTAGCCCAAAGCCGAGTTCTCCACGCGCAGACGCGCCCTGAGCACGAGCGCATTGGCCAGGGTGAAAGCGGCCGCCGTCACCCACGCGGTGTGCACCAGCGGCAGCGCAAACCCCTCGGCCACCACGGCTACGTAGTTAGGGTGGTGCAGCCACCGGTAGGGGCCCTGCCGCACCAGCGGCTCCTCCGGCAACACGATCACCCGGGTGTTCCACCGTCGGCCCAGCGTCGTGATGCACCACCAGCGCAGGCCCTGGCTCGCCGCGGCCACGGCGAGCATCGGCCAGCCCAGCCAGGGGATGAACGGCCGGTGCAGTGCCCACGGCTCGACAACGCAGCCGATCAGCAGCGCGGTGTGGATGGCGACCATTATCGGGTAGTGATCGCGGCCAAACTCCTTGGCGCCCTTAGCAAAAGACCATTCGGCATTACGTTTGGACACCACCAGCTCGGCCAGCCGTTCGACGGCCACCGCCAGGATCAGCAAGTAATACATAGCGCTTTCGGCCCTACCAGCTCAGCAGGACGAGTTCGGCGGAAAAGCCCGGTCCCATCGCGATCATCAGCCCGATCGAACCCGGCGACGGTGGGTCGGCCATGGTGGCCCGAAGTATATCAAGGACCGAAACAGACGACAGGTTTCCGTTGTCGCGCAAGGAAATTCTGGTCCGCTCCAGGGCATCCGGCGGCAGCTCCAACACGTGTTCCACCGCGTCGATCACCTTCGGGCCGGCGGCATGCAGCAACCATGTCGAAACGTCCGTAGTGGTCAGTCCCTGGTCGGCGAGGAATTCGCGGATGTCGTCGCCCAGATATTTCTCGACGATGGTCGAGATCTCGACGGACAGAACGATCTGGAACCCGCTGGTGCCGATGTTCCAGCCCAGCACGTCCTCGGTGTCCGGGTAGGTCCGGCTGCGGGTGGCCAGCACCCTAGGCCCGACCGGTGTCCGGTCGGCCCCGGTCACGACGACGACGCCGGCCGCATCCCCAAACAGGCTGGAAGCCAACAGGTTTGGGATCGACCTGTCCTCGCGCTGAACGGTCAACGAACACAGCTCGACGGCCAGCAGCACCGCCACGTGATCGGGATAGGCCCGGAGGTAGTCATAGACCCGTGCCAGGCCGGCCGCGCCGGCTACACATCCCAGGCCGAACAGCGGGACGCGCTTGACATCTTGGCGCAACCCCACCCGTGAGGCCAGCCGCGCCTCGAGCGTCGGTACGGCGAGGCCGGTGACCGTCGTCGAAAACACGATGTCGACGTCCGACGGCTTGACATCTGCCTCGTCAAGCGCCGCGAGCAACGCCTGCTCGGACAGATCGAGTGCGATTTCGACGTAGGCATTGTTTGCCTCGGTGAAGTCGCTCAGCTTTCCGTATCCCGACAGCGGAAGCGCCATGTTTCGGAACTCCACCCCGCTGGTGAGGGCGAACCGCCGAAATTCCTGGCCGGCAAAGTCGGTCAGCGCCCCAACCGTTTCGTCCTGTGTGTAGCGGTGGGGCGGGAACTTGACGGCAACGCCCGCAACGGACGGATTCCCGGTCAATGTTTTGGTGCCCACACGCATGCGATTGCCCCCGATGATTTTTTCCATACCCGGGTTACGGTGCCGCCGCCCCGTGAGTTCAATGCGAGTCGCCAAGCTAGGGTCGGGGGCATGCGCATTGTGGTCACCGGTGCCACCGGATATGTGGGATCGCGGCTGGTCACCGCGCTGCTGGCGGACCAGCACCAGGTCGTGGCCGCCACCCGAAACCCCGAGCGTCTCAAGCGTTTAGGTTGGTTCGACGACGTCGCACCGCTCACCCTCGACGCCTCCGACCCCGTGTCGGCGCGGACCGCCCTGGCCGGTTACGCCGCCGCCGCAGGCCCGATCGACGTGCTGTACTACCTGGTGCACGGAATCGGTCAGCCGGGTTTCCGCGAGGCCGACAAGGCGGCGGCCACGAACCTCGCGGTCGCCGCGAGGGGTGCAGGCGTGCGGCGCATCGTCTACCTGGGCGGCTTCGTGCCCGCCGACGAAGCCCTGTCGGAGCACCTGACCAGCCGCGCCGAGGTGGCCGAGGCGCTGACGGTCGAGGAGGGCCCGGAACTGGTGTGGCTGGGGGCGGCGATGATCATCGGCGCCGGTTCGACGTCGTTCGAGATGATGCGCTACGTGGGAGACCGGTTCCCGGTGATGCCGGTACCCAGCTGGATGGACAACCCGATCGACCCGATCTCGATTCGCGACGTGCTGCACTATCTCGTCGCGGCGGCAGACCCTGGCAAGGTACCCGCGGGCGCCTACGACATTTCCGGCCCCACCACCACGTCCTACCGGGAGCTGCTCAAGACGTACGCCCGCGTCTCGGGCAGGTGGCACGCCGGCGTACCGGTCGGCAGAATCGACACCGCCCTGGCGTCGCTGATCACGGGTGTCGCGCTGCCGGTGCCGCAGGGGCTGGCCGGTGACCTCGTCGAGTCGCTGGACCATCCGATGGTCGCATCGGTCAGCGGCCTGCGCGAGCGGGTGCCCGACCCGCCCGGCGGGCTGCTCGGCGTCGACGACGCCATCGCCCTGGCCCTGGCGGGCGGGTCAAATCGCCGGCCCAAGCCCGTCAACGCGTTGACCGATCCGCATCACCTGGCCGACAGCGATCCCGCATGGGCCGGTGGCGATGCCCTGCGCATCCGGCGGCTCGCCCGAGCGATTACGCCGCCCATCGCGCGATCCACGCTGCGGCTGGTCGACGCCGTGCCGGGTCCGCTCGCCGGCGCGTTGCGGACCGGCCTGGACTTCCTGTTCACCCTCACCCCGAAGGCCCGCCCGGCATGAGCCAGTCGACCACCCCGCACCGCGTCAGCGCTTTCTCCGAATTGCGCCGCGCGATCACCAATGTCGCTGTGCCCCACAATGAACCGCCCGCCGTCGTGCGGCGCCGGCGCATCGTCGTCGCGATCACGCTGGTGATCGGCGCCGCGGTGCTCGGGTTTTCGTTGCGGCGCCATCCCGGCGAATCGAGCTTCTACTGGCTGACCCTGCTGCTGGCCGCCGTGTGGATCGCCGGTGGGTTCATCTCGGGCCCGTTGCATTTAGGGGGGATCTGCTGGCGTGGCCGGAACCAGAGGCCGATCATCACCGGGACCGCGGTCGGCCTGCTACTCGGCGGAGTCTTCATGATGGGCGGCCTGATCGCCCGCGAGATCCCGCCCGTGGCGGAATTGATCACCCGGGTCCTGCTGTACGCCCACCATGGCTGGTATCCGGTGATAGTGGCGATCACTCTTGTCAACGGCGTCGCCGAGGAAGTGTTCTTCCGCGGCGCGCTCTACACAGCGTTGGGGCGCCATCACCCGCTGCTCATCTCGACCGTCGTATACACCTGCGTGACCTTGGCCAGCGGCAACCCGATGCTCGGATTCGCCGCGATCATTCTCGGGACGGTGTGCGCTCTGGAACGCCGCGCCAGCGGCGGGGTGCTGGCGCCGATGCTCACCCACTTGGTGTGGGGGCTGATCATGGTGCTCGCCCTGCCCCCGCTGTTCGGGGTTTGACGGGCCGCGCCGCGTCGCGCGCCAGCCCGCGCAGCGCGGCAATTCGCAAGGGCCGCACCATCGTCCAGTAGATCCGCCCCGGCAGGCCGTGGGGCACGAACACGGCCCGCTGCGTGTAGCTGCTGCCCCCGCCGTCCCGGGGCTCGACCGCGATGTCGAGCCAGGCCTGACCCATCAAGCGCTTTCCGGCCCGCAGCCGCAGCCTGCTGCCCGGCTCGCGCTCCTGCACGCTGTAGCCGTTGAGCAGGCGGCGCCGGGCAAGCCCGTCCTCGGCCGCTTTCCAGACGTCGCCGGGCTCCGCGGGGGTCTGGGCCGTCCTTAGGTCGGCGTAAGCGGTCTCGCCTGCCCAGTCCGGGTCGCAGGGCAGCGGCTCGGCGGGATCCGACCGCAGTGAGGCCCACGTGGCGTCGGCCAATCCGCGCGTCGCGCGGTCGAGCGCCAACTCGACGGCCCGGCGGTAGCCGGTGAGGCCACCCGGCGGCGGGTCGATGATGGAATCGATGTCGGAATTGCGCATCACCGCGTCGCATTCCAGCGATTCGATCAGCGGCCGCGCCAGCCCCGGCGGGATGGGGGTGACCGCCCCGATCCAGAGGCTGGCGATCGTCGGCGTCAGGAACGGCAGCACGATCAGGTAGCGCCGCCTCAGGCCCGCTATCTCCGCGTAGATGCGCATCATGTCGCCGTACTCCAACACGTCGGGCCCGCCGATGTCCCACGTCCGTGACGAGGGGACCGGGGCCGTCGCCGCCGCGGCCAGGTAGTGCAGCACGTCGCGCACCGCGATCGGCTGAATCCTGTTGTGCACCCACTTCGGCGTGGTCATCACCGGCAGGCGGTCGGTGAGGTGGCGGATCAGTTCGAACGACGCCGACCCCGAACCGACCACCACCCCGGCCTGCAGCACCACCGTTTCGATGCCGGAGTCGATGAGCGCGTCTCCGACGGCCGCGCGCGACTCGAGGTGCTCGGAGAGCTTTCGGCCCTCAGGATGCAGGCCGCCGAGATACACCACCCGTCGCACCCCGGTGCGCCGGGCCGCCGTCACCACGTTGCCGGCGGCGCGGGTCTCCTCGGCGGCGAAGTCCTTCGAGGTGCCCATCGAATGGACCAGGTAGTAGACGACGTCGACGCCGTCGAACGCCGCGATCAGCGAGTCGACATCGCCCAGGTCACCGCGCGCCACTTCAGCGCGCTCGCGCCAGGGAACGTCGGCCAACTTGCTCGGGGTGCGGGCCAACGCGCGCACCTGATGGCCCTCGTCCAGCAGCCGCGGCACGAGCCGGGCGCCGATGTAGCCGGTCGCCCCGGTCACCAGACAGCGCACCATCGACACTCCGTTTCTCGCCTGTGAGTCATTCGGATCCAGTGTGGGGAGGGGTCGCCGGTTCGGGGCTGTTAGCGCGTCAACGGTCGCCGTCGATGACGGATTGCGGCATGCGGCTCACACTAGTGACCGGGTAAGCGACCGGCCTGCGCGGCCGTCGAGGGCGGCTGCGAAGATGCGAACGACGTCAGAGCGGACGAAAGGTCGTTACACCATGGCGGGACCGCTGAACGGGTTACGTGTTATTGAGCTGGCCGGCATCGGGCCGGGGCCGCATGCCGCGATGATCCTGGGGGATCTCGGCGCGGACGTGGTTCGCATAGATCGGCCATCCAAGAATCCGGGGGGTACGGGCGGCTCGGGTGGCACCGCCAAGGACGCCATGCTGCGCAACCGGCGCATCGTCGCGGCCGACCTCAAGTCCGACGAGGGGCGCGAACTCGTGCTCAAGCTCGTCGCCAGGGCCGACGTGTTGATCGAGGGCTACCGGCCCGGCGTCACCGAGCGGCTCGGCCTCGGCCCCGAGCAGTGCGCCGAGGTCAACGACCGGCTGATCTACGCCCGGATGACCGGCTGGGGCCAAACCGGCCCGCGCAGCCAGCAGGCGGGCCACGACATCAACTACATCTCGCTCAACGGGATCCTGCACGCCATCGGCCGGGTGAACGAGCGGCCGGTGCCGCCGCTGAACCTGGTCGGTGACTTCGGCGGCGGCTCGATGTTCTTGCTGGTCGGCATCCTGGCCGCGCTGTGGGAGAGGCAGAGCTCCGGTAAGGGCCAGGTCATCGACGCCGCGATGGTCGACGGCTCGAGCGTGCTGGTCCAGATGATGTGGCAGATGCGCGCATCCGGCATGTGGTCGGACGTGCGGGGCACCAACATGCTCGACGGCGGCGCGCCCTACTACGACACCTACGAGTGCGCCGACGGCCGTTACGTCGCAGTCGGCGCCATCGAGCCCCAGTTCTACGCGGCCATGCTGGCCGGCCTGGGCATGGACGGCGTCGACCTACCGCCACAGAACGACGTCACCCGCTGGCCCGAGCTGCGGGCGGTGCTCACCGACAAGTTCGCCAGTCGCGACCGCGACCACTGGGCCAAGGTATTCGCCGACTCCGACGCCTGCGTGACACCGGTGCTGGCCTTCGGCGAGGTGCAGACCGCGCCGCACATCACCGAACGCAACACCTTCTACGAGGTCAACGGGGGCCTGCAGCCGTTGCCGGCGCCGCGGTTCTCCCGAACCGCGCCGGGGAAGCCGCGCCCGGGGGCGCCGGCGACCGGCATCGAAACGGTGCTCAAGGACTGGGTATAGTCCCCAACCAACTGGTTGGCTGGACGAGAGGGGAAGGACTCGCATGGAGATTAAGGACGCCGTAGCCGTCGTCACCGGGGGAGCATCAGGACTGGGCCTCGCCACCACCAAGCGGCTCCTCGACGCCGGGGCGCAGGTGGTCGTGCTCGACCTCAGGGGCGAAGAAGCGGTCCGGGAGCTGGGCGACCGGGCGCGATTCGCCGAGGCCGACGTCACCGACGAGACCGCCGTCGCCAAGGCTCTGGACACGGCGGAGTCGATGGGCCCGCTGCGCATCGTGGTCAACTGCGCCGGCACGGGCAACGCCATTCGTGTGCTCAGCAAGGACGGCGTCTTCCCGCTGGATGCCTTCCGCAAGATCGTCGAGATCAACCTGATCGGCACCTTCAACGTGCTGCGGCTGGCGGCCGAGCGGATCGCCAAGACGGAACCCATCGGGGAGGAGCGGGGCGTCATCGTCAACACCGCGTCGGTGGCGGCGTTCGACGGCCAGATCGGGCAGGCCGCCTACTCGGCGTCCAAGGGCGGCGTGGTCGGCATGACGTTGCCCATCGCCCGCGACCTGGCCAGCAAGGCGATCCGGGTGGTGACGATCGCGCCCGGTCTGTTCGACACGCCGCTGCTGGCGGGCCTGCCGGAACCGGCCAGGGAGTCGCTGGGCAAGCAGGTTCCGCACCCCTCGCGGCTGGGCAAACCGGACGAGTACGGTGCGCTCGCGGTCCACATCATCGAGAACCCGATGCTCAATGGCGAGGTGATCCGCCTGGACGGGGCCATCCGCATGGCGCCTCGCTGAGGCGATTCTCCGAGGGGGCAAAACGAAAGCCCCCCGCGTTGCGGGGGGCTGACATCGGGTTAAGCGGGGAACGAAGTCGGGCTATCGACGGAACCATCGGGTGATAGCAGGTTCGGCCATCAGTAGCCGCGCGAGCACGCTCATGGCCGGTCAGCTCGCCGTTTGCAGCGGGTGCCAGTCGTCAAGCTGCTCCGAGGTCTCGCCTTCCACCAGCATGTCGCCGTGGTAGAGGGCGTCGAAGTCGGCCTTGATGACGTCGGCACTCGAGTCGTCGATCCACATGACCATGAGCGTATGGGCCGCCCTTAAGGAATCTTTGAGTCACGATTCGGAAAATAATGGCAATTTACCGACGGGTAGGTTTCCCGCGGGTAATCAAGCATGTGGGCCCGCGCGATAGCCGCTTTCGGGGGTGGTTCGAGCGGCCCGTCCCGTTCGGCCGGGCATTGAACCACCGGTCGCCCGCATCCGTGCATAGGTGAGGTGTTGTTTGACACCTGTAAGTTACCGCTGATAAGTTACCGCGGGTCGGCGGTGGGCCAGCGCGACCGGAACCGCCGGCGAAAGGACCCCGAACATGCTGCAAGCGATCGCTCGACTGGCCATCGCGGCGCCCCGCCGAATAATCGCCGTCGCGGTCTTGGTCTTCATAGCGGCCGCGGTCTTTGGCCTACCCGTCGCCAAGAGCCTGTCTCCCGGTGGCTTCCAAGATCCGAACTCGGAGTCGGCCCACGCCATCCAGGTCCTGACCGACAAGTTCGGGCAGAGCGGTCAGCAGATGCTGATCCTGGTGACCGCGCCCGCGGGCGCCGACAGCGAGCAGGCCCGCAATGTGGGTACCGACCTGGTCGACCAGCTGCAACGGTCGCCGTTGGTCTACAACGTGTCCTCGCCGTGGACGGCGGCGCCGCAAGCCGCCGCCGATCTGGTCAGCACCGACGGAAAGTCGGGGTTGATCGTGATCAACCTCAAAGGCGGCGAAAACTACGCCCAGAAGAATGCCCAGACCCTGGCGGACCAATTCGTCCACGACCGTGACGGCGTCACCGTCCGCGCCGGTGGCCCGGCGATGCAGTACGCCCAGATCAACAAGCAGAACCAGGACGACCTCGTGGTCATGGAGATGATCGCGCTCCCGCTGAGCTTCCTGGTGCTGGTCGGCGTGTTCGGCGGACTGCTGGCGGCGGCGCTGCCGATGGCCCTGGGGGCGCTGGCCGTCGTGGGCTCCATGACCGTACTTCGGCTCATCACGTTCACCACCGAGGTGTCCATCTTCGCGCTGAACCTGAGCACCGCCCTAGGCCTGGCGTTGGCCATCGATTACACGCTGCTGATCGTCAGCCGCTATCGCGACGAGTTGGCCGACGGCGCCGACCGGGACGAGGCCCTGATCCGGACCATGGCCACCTCCGGTCGCACGGTGCTTTTCTCCGCGATCACCGTGGCGTTGTCGATGTCGGCGACCGTGGCGTTCCCGATGTACTTCCTGAAGTCGTTCGCCTACGCCGGCGTGGCCACCGTGGCCTTCGTCGCGACCGCGTCCATCGTGATAACGCCGGCCGCGATCGTCCTGATGGGTCCCCGTCTGGATGCGCTTGACGTCCGCCGGCTGTTGCGGCGGATCGTGCGCCGCCCGGATCCCGTGCGCAAATCGGTCGAAGAGCTGTTCTGGTACCGGTCGAGCAAGTTCGTGATGCGCCGCTGGGCGCCGATCGGGTTGGCCGTCGTCGCGCTGCTTTTGCTGCTCGGGGTGCCATTCTTTTCCGTGAAGTGGGGCTTCCCGGATGACCGGGTGCTGCCCCGTTCGGCGTCGTCGCATGAGGTCGGTGACCGCCTGCGCGACGGCTTCGCGCACGATTCCGCGACCGCGGTGCCCATCGTCGTCCCCGAAGCGCGGGACGTGACCCAGGCTGAGTTGGAAAAATACGCCGCCGACTTGTCGCGGGTCGTCGACGTGTCCGCGGTGTCCGCGCCGAGTGGGACTTTCGTCGGCGGCAATCGGGTGGGGCCACCGCTGGCCGCGACCGGGCTGGCCGACGGAAGCGCATTCCTGACCGTGAGCAGCACGGCGTCGCTGTTCTCCCAAGCCTCCGATACTCAGCTCAAGCGGTTGCACCAGGTGGCCGGGCCCGCCGGCCGGTCCGTCGAGATGGCCGGTGTCGCGCAGGTCAACCGCGACAGCGTCGACGCGGTGACGGATCGCCTTCCACTGGTGCTGGGGCTGATGGCCGCCATCACGTTCGTGCTGCTGTTCCTGCTCACCGGCAGCGTGGTGCTGCCGGCTAAGGCATTGGTGTGCAACGTGCTCTCGCTGACCGCGGCGTTCGGAGCCCTGGTGTGGATCTTCCAGGACGGTCACCTCGGCGCGCTCGGGACGACCCCGAGCGGCACGCTGGTGGCGAACATGCCGGTGCTGCTGTTCTGCATCGCCTTCGGTCTGTCGATGGATTACGAGGTCTTCTTGCTCGCCAGGATCCGTGAGTACTTGCTGGCCTCCGGGGCCGCTCGACCCGCAACGCCAACCGCCAAGGAGGCGCACGCCGCCAACGACGAGAGCGTGGCGCGCGGGGTCGCCCGCACCGGACGCGTGATCACCGCCGCAGCGCTGGTGATGTCCATGTCGTTCGCCGCGCTGATCGCCGCGCACGTGTCGTTCATGCGGATGTTCGGCCTGGGGCTGGTACTTGCCGTGTTCGTGGACGCGACCCTGGTGCGGATGGTTCTGGTCCCGGCGTTCATGCATGTGATGGGCCGCTGGAACTGGTGGGCACCAAAGCCTTTGGTGTGGCTGCACGAGCGGTTCGGCATCAGCGAGGGGCCGGCCGAAGAGGTCGCGGCCGTAGAACCCGTGAAGATCTCGGTGCAGCACAACGGCTACCCGATCACCGAGTCGGTGACGAAAATTGGTTAGCGTGTCGATCGAAGGCCTTCGTCGCGCCCGCGCCAGGGCCCCCCGTGGGTCCGGCGAGCGGCTCCGCGAAGAGATTCTGGACGCGACCAGCGAGCTCCTCCTGGAAACCGGACACGCCAGGTCGGTGTCGATCCGGTCGGTGGCGCAACGCGTCGGCGTCACACCGCCGTCCATCTACCTGCATTTCGCGGACAAAGATGCGCTGATGGACGCGGTTTGCGCGCGTTACTTCGAAAAACTCGACCTGGAGATGCAGCGGATAGCCGCCGAGCGCACCTCTCCCGTCGAGATCCTGCGCGCCCAGGGGCTGGCATACGTCCGGTTTGCCACCCACACGCCGGAGTTGTACCGCATCGCCACGATGGGTGAGTGGCGTTGCGGAAGCAATATCGACAAGACGCTCGAGAGCTCGGCGTTCAAGCACTTGCGCGCCACCGTGCAGAAGCTGATGGACGACGGCATCTGCCTGCCGGACGATCCCACCACCGTCGCCTTGGAGTTCTGGAGTGCGGCGCATGGGGTGGCGGCGATGTTGATTGCCAAGCCCCACTTGCCTTTTGGCGATGCCGAGGCGTTCGCCGACCGGGTCTTGTGCTCGGTCTTCTGCGGGCATGTGGTGCTCGAGTATTGCGGCGCGGATGCCACTCCCCACAAGTTGGCGGCGTGGGTGAGCGCGCGGCGGCCCGCGCAGGATTCGCCGATATGACCCGGGCAGCCGCGTCCGAAATCGACAATCCGTTCTTTGCGCGCATCTGGCCCGTTGTGGCCACACACGAGACAGAGGCCGTGCGGGCGCTTCGTCGGGAGAATCTGGCCGGCCTGGCGGGCCGGGTGCTGGAAGTAGGCGCGGGTATCGGGACGAACTTCCCCAACTACCCGAACGCGGTCGAGCAGGTGGTCGCGGTCGAGCCGGAGCCGCGGCTGGCGGCCCTGGCCCGTGCCGCGGCGGCCGTGGTGCCCGTTCCGGTTGTCGTTTCGGGGGACACGGCTGAGGGGTTCAGCGACGGGGAGCCGTTCGACGCCGTGGTGTGCTCGCTGGTGTTGTGTTCCGTGCGCGATCCCGCGAGCGTGCTGCGGCGTCTGCACTCGTTCCTGCGACCCGGTGGGCAACTGCGGTACCTCGAGCACGTGGCCAGCGCCGGCGTGCGCGGCGGGTTACAGCGGTTAGCCGACGCGACGCTCTGGCCGCGGTTGTTCGGTAACTGCCACACCCATCGCGATACCGAGCGCTCGATTGTCGACGCCGGGTTCCAGGTGGACACTTCCCGGCGGGAGTGGACCCTGCCGGTGTGGGCGCCGTTGCCGGTGTCGGAGCTGGCGTTGGGCCGGGCGCGCAGGCCGTAGCTCGCCTTGCTAAGCGCCGAGCCTGCGCTCAGCGCGTGCATTGCCGCGATGTCTGAGCAGTCTCGGCGCCACTACTTCAGCAGGGCGGGCAGCCGTTGCAACAGCCCGGGCAAAGCCTGGCTCGCGCTTTCGCGAATGCTGATCGTTGCGTTTCTGGACAGCGGCGTGACCTCGGGGTTTACCTCGATGACGGCCGTGCCGCGGGACAGCGCCAGATCGGGCAGCCCCGCCGCGGGATAGACAATCGCGGAGGTTCCCACCACCACCATCACGTCGGCGGCCTCGGTCGCGTCGACCGCATGCTGCCAGGGTTGGTCGGGCAGTGGCTCACCGAACCACACGATGTCGGGCCTGATCATGCCGCCGCAGTGGCAGATCGGAGGTTCGACCTCCAGCGTCGGTTCGGCCATCGCGGGCAGTGCGCCGGTGTAGGCCATATCGCAACGCTCGCAACGGAATTCGAAGAGACTGCCGTGCAGGTGGTGCACTGGGGTGCTGCCGGCGCGCTCGTGCAGGTCGTCGACATTCTGGGTGATGACGCTGACCTCGACACTGTCCTGCCAGGCGGCGATCGCGCGGTGCCCGGCGTTCGGTTCGACCTTTGCTACCAGGTAATGGCGCCACAGGTACCAGCCCCAGACCCGCTCGGGGTTGTCGCGCCATCCTTGTGTGCTGGACAGCTCGTAGGGATCGAAGCGGGCCCATAATCCGTTCTTGTCGTCGCGGAAAGTCGGCACGCCGCTTTCGGCGGAGATCCCCGCGCCGCTGAGCACCGTTACTCGCATCCCACAAAGATAGCCGTGCTTGCGACATACTGGTTGGGTGGAGTTGCGGGATTTGCTACGGGTCGACGTGAAGGCGGGGAAACCGTTGTTCGACCAGCTCAGAACCCAGGTCATCGACGGGGTCCGGACCGGCGCGTTGCCCCCCGGGAGCCGACTCCCGACGGTGCGTGACCTGGCCGGTCAGCTCGGCGTTGCGGCAAACACCGTGGCGCGCGCCTACCGTGAGCTGGAGTCGGCGGCAATCGTCGAAACGCGGGGGCGCTTTGGCACTTTCATTTCCCGCTTCGATCCGACCGACGCCGCGATGGCCGCCGCTGCCAAAGAATATGTGGAAGTGGCCCGGGCATTTGGCCTGACCAAGTCCGACGCGATGCGCTACCTGACGAACGTTCCCGATGATTGAGCGTTAGCCGGAGTCGGGCCTACCGCAGAACTTTCGCCAGCGTGCGCAGGTTGCGGGTCGTCGTCGAGGATTTGTAGCGCGGCTTGCCCATGGTTTTGCCGATCGTGCTGTCGAGCGTCGCGCCCTTGGGCACCTGCCAATAGACGACGCCGTCACCACGGCCGATCTTCTCTCCCGGACCGGCGCCCTGGCCCAACGCCGCCAGCTCGTCGAGCATCGCGGGGTCGGCGACGAACGTGACGTAGGACTGGTACCCGTCGACCTCGCGCTCGAAAGGGTAGGCGTCAACGACGGCACGCACGGTATCGATGTCGTAGGCGAGCACCCACGCGTCGTACCCGAACCGCTCACGCAGGGTGGCTTCGGCCTTCTTGCGCACTGCGGGCGCCGCGGCGGATGACTCCAGCAGCACGTTGCCGCTGGCCAGGATGGTGCGCACGTTTGCAAATCCTGCGTCGGTCAACGCCGACGCCACCTCGGCCATCTTGAGATTGATGCCGCCGACGTTGACGCCGCGCAGGAATAACGCGTATTTGGTCATGATCCGATTCCACCAGCCCGGCCCTCGGCGCCGCGACGTAGGCTTTCGGCATGGGACGCCAAGTCTTCGACGACAAGCTGCTGGCCTTGATCAGCGGGAACTCCCTCGGGGTGCTGGCCACCATCAAGCGTGACGGGCGTCCGCAACTGTCCAACGTGAGTTACCACTTCGACCCGCGCGAACAAGTGGTGCGGATATCCGTCACCGAGCCGCGCGCCAAAACCCGCAACCTGCGCCGCGACCCGCGGGCATCGATTCTGGTCGATGCCGACGACGGTTGGTCGTACGCCGTTGCCGAGGGCACAGCGGAATTGACGCCCCCGGCGGCGGCGCCCGACGACGACACCGTCGGGGCGCTGATCGCCTTGTACCGCAACATCGCCGGTGAGCATCCGGACTGGGACGAGTTCCAGCAGGCGATGGTCACCGATCGGCGGGTGCTGCTGACGCTGCGGATCTCGCACGTATACGGCATGCCGCCGGGTATGCGGTAAAACCGCAAGCCGGGCCCGGCTCGCTCAGGCTAGGCTGCCGTTATGGCTGAATCGAACCCTCGGCAAGAGGACGAGACCAAGCGCAAGTTCCGCGAAGCGCTCGACCGCAAGAACGCCAAGTCCTCAGGCGGATCCGATCACAAAGACGGCGGCGACAAGCAGTCCCGTGCGCACGGTCCGGTCGAGAGCCGTCGGGAATTCCGCCGCAAGAGCGGCTCGGGCTAATAAGTCCTTGGCGGTCAACGCTTTTCGCTTGACCACCCTCGGCCTGCCGGCTCCCGCCCTGGGTGAAGGCTGTCGCGCCCCGGGCGCGGATCTAGACTGTGTGGGTGCCGAAACTCGTCGGGGCTCGTGTCTCCCACGTCCAAGGCCCTCAGAAGGTCAGCCACCTAGCCCCGTTTTCCGCATAGTTGCGGGTCAAGGTTTGTGACTTTGGATGTTGTTGTGGTGCTGTGTGTTTCGGGCCATGGGAGCGGGATGTCGAGGTGGGCGAGGATGAGGCGTTGGGTGGGGGTGAGCCGGTCGAGGACGAGCCCGGCGCGGGTGTAGGTGGCGTTGAGGTCGGTGAAGGTGGCCAGGACCGCGCGTGCGGTGGGGACCGCGTCGCGGTGTTCGGGCAGGATGCCCGGTAGTGGGGTGTCGGGGCCGAGCGCGGCGCGCAGGTCGGCTTCGATGAGGCCGTAGACGAGCAGGGCGATGCCGATGACGGCGATGAGCGCGTGGATGCGGTCATCGTTGTGCAGGAAGATCGGCCGCACGTGCAGGGTTTGTTTGAGGTCGCGGTGGCGTTGTTCGACGATCCACTGGTCTTTGTAGATGCCGAGTACGTCGAGCGCGGTGAGTGTGCGCCCGGGTGGGTCGGGCAGGTTGATGGCCAGGGCGTAGAGCCCGTCGTGGGCGGATGCGCTGGTGATGGCGTGCGGGTTGCGGTGCCAGGCGATGGTGGGTTTGCCGTGATCGTCGATGCCGGTGGTGACGGTGATCAGGTCGGCGATGCGGTGGTCGATGATGTTGGCGACCCGGTCGTCGACCTGCTTGCGGGTTTTGTAGTGGCGCCCGCCGAGGCCGTTGCGGATGCGGGTGAGGGCGTCTTCGGCGGTGGTCAGGGCGCGTTGGCGGGCGTCGGCGACCGAGGCGGCCTCCTCGGAGGACCAGATGTAGGCGATGCGCAGCCGGTGGGTGGCGGCGGTGTCGTCGTTGGTGATGTCGCGCTCGCACAGCACGCCTTTCCACACGGTGCGCTGGTCTTCGGGCAGGCGCCGTTGCCGCTGCGGGCAGTGCTCGAGTGCGGCCAGCGCCCCCAGCCCGTCGGGCACGTCGGCGGCGAACCACTGCGCCCAGCCGGTGTCGGCGCGCAGCGGCACCACGAACCGCAACCCGGCGGCGTCGGCGGCACACAGCTTGCTCAGGTGTCCGAACCCGGAGTCGATAACGCAGACCACGCCGGGCGGGGCGAGCTCGCGGATGCGCTCGAGCGCATCGGCGAAGCCCGGCGCCTCGTTGAAGCCCCCCGGATGCGGCCGGTAGTAGACCGCGACCCCGGCGCGCGTGGACACCTGCATGGTCTTGACTTGGCGGGCGATGCTGCGGTCGGCGGCCCACCCCTTGGCCACCAGCGCCGATCCGGTGTAGCCGCCGGTGAACCGGACCGCGGTCATGTCCAGGTGCAGCCGCGACAGATCGGCCCCGCACCGCGACGCCGCGGCCAGGGCCAGTGCGCCGCGCACCTGCTCGGCGGCCGGGGCCAGTGCCTCCAGCGCCCGGCCGAGCCGGTCGTCGTTGAGCAGTCCCGCCGGGACGGAAAACAATTCGGCCATCGCCGCCGAGGACGCCCAGCCCGCCACGTCGTAGAGCGGCGCCGGCGCGCACAGCCGGTTGGCCACCAGCGCGGCGATCACCTCCCCGTGGGTCAGCATCGCCCGCCCCCGCATCGGCACCGCGTCGTCGACCAGATCGACTAGGCCCAGCCGCCGCAGGTAGTGGCCCACCAACAGCAGCGGCCCGACGTGGCGGCGGGTGCCGACCGGCGGCGGGTCGAGCCGGGCGAACGAGGCCGCCAACTGCTCGAGTTGGCCCGACGCCTTCAGCTCGTCCTCGCGGCCCAGGGTGCGCAGCACCCGGTGTCGTACCCGGCCGGATTCGTCTCGGTAGGCCTCGACCAGCCGCAAGTACACATAGCGTTTGCCGTCCCTGACCACCGCGTGCCGCTTGACGTACATGCCGGCCTCGTCCCCTATCCCATGCGATTGGCCCTACGTTATCGCGACTGTGACCGCATTACAAGCATGTAATTCGGGGTGTCTCGGTACGTCTCGGTACCCACTGGCCAGCATGATTTGGCCCTACAGAGTCACGTCACGTGGCGGTCCCTCCGCGCGCCAACCAACCCCCATTAGAATCGAACAGTCAACTCCCGCAATGGGATACCACAACCAACGACGCGGCGGAGCCCGCCCCCGAAATCAGGCCTTAAGCTCAATAAGTGCGGAAAACGGGCCTAGCCCAGCAAGAGACCGCCCGTAAGTGGGTCCGGGAGCACGGCCACAAGATCGTGGGGACGATTCAGGACCTCGGGGTGTCTGCCTCGGTCAGTCCGTTCGAGCGTCCAGACCTCGGGCCTTGGCTGGCCGAGGACAAGTCGGGGGAGTGGGACGTACTCGTGTTCTCCAAGCTGGACAGGCTGTTTCGGTCCACCCGCGACTGTGTGAAGTTCGCGGAGTGGGCCGAGGAGCGAAAGAAGATCCTCGTATTCGCGGAGGACTCGATGACCCTCAACTATCGGGGCTCCAAACCGGGCTATATCGAGGCGATGATCGCGAACCTGTTCGTCTACCTCGGTTCGTTCTTCGCCGAGCTGGAGCTGAACAGGTTCCGGTCCCGTGCCCTGGACGGGCACCGAGTGCTCAGGCAGACCGATCGGTGGGCCACGGGGGTTCCTCCGCTCGGGTTCCGAGTCGTCCCGCATCCCAGCGGGAGGGGCAAGGGCCTCGACACCGACCCCGAGGGTCGGGAGCTGCTGCACGGGATGGCCTCCCGTCTACTGGACGGGTGGAGCTTCATCCGAATAGCCGCGTGGCTGAACGAGTCCGGGGCTCTGACGAGTATGGACAGGGTCAGGGTCGCCAAGGGGCAGGAGCCCCAGCGCAAGCCCTGGACTGTCTCGACCGTTATCGACGCTCTCACCTCACCGAGGACTCAGGGCCTCAAGCTCCACAAGCGAGAGACCGTCCTAGACGAGAACGGAGAGCCGATCCGGCTCGGGCCTCCGACGTTCGACCCGGATACGTGGCAGCAGATCCAACGGGCTTCCCAGCTCCGACAGATCGGCCAACGGACGCCATCGCAGACCGCCAATCCGATGCTGGGCGTTGGGTTCTGCGGGGTCTGCGGAGCCTCTCTGGCTCAGCAGATCACCCGGAGGAACGGTAACGAGTGGCGGTACTACCGCTGTGGCCGAACCCCTTTGAATTGCAACGGGGTGATCGTCCGAGCCGAGATCGGGGACGAGATTCTCGAAGAGGTCTTCGTCGAACACTGGGCGAACTCGAAGGTGGTCCGCCGGGTCTTCGTGCCAGGCGAGGACCACAGCCACGAGCTGGAGCAGGTAGAGGCGACCATCGCACGCCTGCGGCGTGAGTCGGACGCTGGGCTCCTCACCACCCCCGAGGATGAACGGATCTGGCTGGAGCGTCTGGGGTTCAGACCGCACGGCGGGACCAGCTCTCCGAGGCCCCCGTAAGGGCCTCTGAGTGGGTCACCGAGGAGACGGACCAGACCTATGGCGAGGCGTGGGCCGAGGAAGGCCGAGACCGGCGCAAGCTACTCGTCGATGCCGGTATCCGATTCGAACTCAACGGGAAGTCGGCACGGATCAAAAGACCGTGGTTTATGGACGGGCCCGAGGACGCTGACTATCTCGATTACGACGTCGTGTGAACATGGTGACCGCCTCACTAACGTGCTGAACGCCGCCTCGGTGGCGCGGATGGTGCTGACCACCGAGACGGCGATCGTCGAGGATGTACCACACAATGACGACGATCATGGCCATGGCCACGGGCATGGTCATCACCACCACTAGGTTCTGCTGAGTTCGGAAGGGCCGGGGCTAATTCTGGCCCCGGTCCTTCGGCTCTGTGGCCCTAGCGCCATCGCTCATGGAAGGTCCGTTGCCAAACAATGCGGTTCCCGCTGACGACCTGACGGTATGGCTAGGTGGCCTGCGTTGGGTCGAGGGCGCATGGATGCAAGCCGAACGGTTGACGGAGGTCGTTCAGGACTGGATGAGGGCAATCGACGACGCACGTTCGCGTGCTCACCTGAACGAGGACACCGAGCACGCGCGATCTTGGCGGGAAAGCCACTACGACGCCTACGCGCCATACGATCCACAGCGGCCGATCCGTGTCCCGACGTTCGCCCTGAGTGCGGGGGCGGGGGTATACCCCCTGGGGTGCGGGGGACCGGTGCCTACCTGCGGCGACGTGCCGGTGTACGGGGTGCCGCCCCTGTGTGCCTAGTGCCAGTGCCCAGGCCCTGCCTGTGCCCTACTCCCTGCCCTGCCCCCTACCCAGGGGCCTGCCGGAGCACCCCACCCGGTACCCCCGTGCCTTCCCCGGTGCCCCTGCCCCCGGAGGGGGCGGGTATCCGGTGCCCTGCCTGCCCCTACCCCAAGCCCGAGGGGGCATGCCCTGCCTACCCAGTGGCCAGCGCCCCTGTGCCCCAAGGGATCTAGGGTTGCCAGGCAACCGGTGCCTGTGTAATGTCTTGCGTGTCAGTTCCATTCACAAGAATGGTTGGCCATGTTCCGTGTAATCGCAGCCGTCGCAATCGCGTTCGGTGCGCTCGCTCCCGCTTCCGCTGGGGCTCAGCCGCTAGAGGATGAGCCAGGCTGGTCGTGCGTGGACGATGGCAATCGTGTGTGTTGGGCCAGGCAATGCCGAGGGCAAGCCAGCGGGTTGCTATGACGATGGCGGGGTTTTGTTCTCCGCCTGGCCTTGCCAGGCTTGGCGTCACGAGGACGGCTACCGTCACGCTTGATCTTCGCAGCCGTCAGGCCCCGGATCGCTTCGGTGATCCGGGGCTTTCGTTCTGTGGTCTTGGTATGGGAAGACCCCCGGCACAATCGCCGGGGCCTCTTCGTCAGCTATTCACTTGCCCCCGTTGGATTTACGCTCAGGCAGCGTCGTAGCCACGAACCACACCGCGTCGAGCGGCCACGGGCGAGGGAGACACCCCGCTGGGGTGGCTGTACGCAGAATCACCAGACTCCGAGCCTTGGGCAGGGTGGGTTAGGTTCGTCTACCGCTTTCTGCCCCAAACTGCGAGATGCGGGCCTGACACCAATACTGGGTCTGGGCCGAGATCGGCGCTGACACGTTCGGCGAACGTGTCGATGTCGATCTCTTCCTCGGTGGCGATGCCGTAGGCGGTCAGCACCGGCGAGATGCCCAGCATCATGGCGGTCTGGTGTTCCAGTACGGTGACGCCGGTATATACAGCCCCGGTCACCTCGTGCGGGGGCTGCGGTTCCAGGCCAGCCGACCGCAATAGCGACGGCAACCGCGTTCCCATCCGTGCCTGGGTTTCCAAGCACATCCCATGCATCGTCTACCCATCGAACCAGCTGGTCTACCGATGGGCTACGGGGCCACATCATCACCTGATTAGGTGGATTGTGTTCGTATTCGATAAAGGCCATGACGCCGCCCGGTGCGAGACGATCGGCGAGGGCACGCAGCACAGCCTCGGGTTCGGGCTGGTACATCAACACCAACCGGCCCACAATCGCGTCGAAAGACCTGTCCGGAGGGGAGGAAATGTCCGCCGTCTCGAATCGGACGTGCGTCAGCCCAAGGTCTTTCACGCGGCGGTTTGCGGCATCGACCTGACCGGGGTCGCGGTCGATGCCAAGAACTTGACCAGACGAGCTCACTAGCTCTGCGGCAATGATCGAAACATCACCACCACCTGACCCACAATCGAGCACCCGGGCACCCGGACCGATGCCAGCAGTCCGGAACAGCCTTTCCGTCGCAGGACGCAGGGCGTCACCTTGGCTCGTGAGCCGTTCGCGTTCGCGCTCGGTGTTAGACCAGGCATACTGGTTCGCCACGTGGCAATCTTCCCACGTCAGTGCGTCCCCAGATGGAACTTTGCTGGATCGTCGTCCAGGCGTGTGGTAATGACCCTGACCAGCACGCCGACGGGAGATCGTCCGGTGGCCGCAGTTCAGTCCGCAGTAGTTTCGATGACAGCCCTTAACTGCCAACTGCTCCAACGTTATGAACTGTGCTTTTCTGTCGCAGCCAACGCGGCCTAACGCCTCAAACGTCCATGTTGTCTCGTTCGCATCGAGTATTCGATAGTTGGGTTTTTCACCAGAGGTGCAAAGCGGGCCGAACGGCGACACAGCCTCTTACCGTCGAGGGGAGCGACCAGTATTTGACGATCTTCGACTATCGGTCCAGCAAGGCCATCATGTCCTCGTTGTAGCGGTCGCCGTGTACGCCGGTCCTTCGGCCCTTCGTCGGCCCGCAATTGGATGGCGGAATCGCACCGCATTAGGCGACGATCCTCGGCATCGGGATGCGTCGACCACGCGGCCAATCTTGCAGAACTGGACGAATTGTTAGCCGATCTCCTAATTCCAACACAATCGATCAGCTGAGCGATCTATTCTTCGCGTCGTGAGTGCTACTGGAGGGCAAACCGCCAACGGGAACGACGCCAATCCGATCAGGGTGTCCCACACCGGGTTATGCGTGAGCGATCTCGATGCCGCGATGCGTTTTTACGTCGAGGGGCTCGGATTCGAGGTCGCCGAGACCTATACAGCTGGCGACGAGGTGGCCGCCGCGGGCGAGGTCACCGAATCGGTGAAGATGACGTCGCAGATGATCGTCAAGGACGGCCTGAGGCTCGAACTGCTGCATTGGGCCGAGCCGGGACATGGCGGACAGCCATCGACGGCCCGAAATCAGCTGGGGCTGACCCACTTGTCCTTCGCAGTGGACGACGTCGCCGCAGTGGAAGCAAAATTGGTGAGCCTGGGCGGAACGGTTGTGGAATCGACCCGGACGCACATCGCTACGGAGTCGATCACCGTCGACCTGCTCTTTATCGCCGACCCGGACGGCACACGTATCGAACTTGTGAATTGGAACGCAGGCTGACGCCACCACGTCTGGCCGGTCGTTAAGGTTGCCGATGATGGCGATCACTACCTGAACGAACGGCCCGATGACTTGAGATTGATCGCCAGCTGGGCCGCCACCCAAGCGGCTCCGCACGACTTGCGAACGTCTGAAAACCCCAAAACCCGTACACGACCGGGCACCCGTATTACGATCGTCATGGTGGTGGCGCTGGTGGGTATACCCGCTGGCAGTTGGTGCCGCCGAAGCCGAGCACGGTGACGCTGACGCAGTGGTCGTAACTGCCGTCCTGGTAAGGGTTGCCGTCACAGTAGCTGCCTCCTCCCCAGGGTGTCCAGCCTCCGTTACCGCCTCCGCCACAATCCGCCGCTGCCGGTGCGGCGAGTGCGATTCCAGCGGCCGACAGTGCGGCGGCGCCCACGGCTGTGATGATTTTCTTCATTTCTTTCCTCCTCTCAATTCGACGGGTTCAATCCATGGCTCGTCCCTCAATGCGGGATCGAATGCCAGACAGTCAAAATTGGAGATGCAATTGCAATCTCCACCCGAATTCGGTGTTGTGAGCGGCAGAGTGGTAGCTACGGCTCAGACGACCGGCCGTTGACATAAAGGTTGACGAGTTGACCATCTCTCTGCCAAACGCATCATCAGCGTTAACCGCTGATTTCAGATACTAGGTCTGGTAAGAGACCGGTTGCAGAGTCTTTGGTCCATTCCCGTGGCACCATGTCAACGGGCGTTTCTTCGAGCGAGGACGCTGCCGCGGGCAGCGCGATTCGTCGCATGAGGTGCAACTGGGGGGGCAGAAGTGAATAGTTGTTACTGATGCATACTCACGCAGGTTTCCGAGATGAGGCCTCGGCCTAGCTATGCAGCCGTCGAGCGTCGAACCTGCTCGATGCGAACGCCGTCCAACGCCCACTCGAAGTAAGGCGCGGTCCCCGAGCTGTGCTCGCTCGCCACAGAGGCCCGGATCTTCTCCTCGAACGGCTCCCACTCTCGGTCGAACGTCGTTTTGAGGAGGTCAGTTGGGAGCGGTCGTTCGCAGTGCGCGTTTATGGTCGCCAACAACCGCCGTACATCTTCCCGGTCGGTTGCAGTAGTGAGTTGAAATGCTGACAGCGGACCAGTTACAACCTTTGGCGCCAAGTCGACGAGGAGCGGACTAAGGGCCTGCGACAAAATAATCTAGGTGGTGTCCGGGCGTGTCGGCCCTACGGTGTAGTTCCACTCGCCGTGGAAGTCGTGGCGTGTGATCGGTAGGGCATCAACGTCTTTCGCTGTGTATTTGATGCCAGTGGGGTACCGGTCGGTGTCCAGGACGCAGTGGACACTGAGCCCGGTCGTGGTGGTCGGGTTGCCGATCAGGTCGACGATCATTCGGTGGCTCTCGAGCGGTCGTCCACGCCAGTTCATGGTGATCTGGGAGAACAGCCGGTGTTCGATCTTGTTCCACTTGCTGGTGCCCGGTGGTAGGTGGCAGACGGTGATGGTCAGCCCGGTCTCGGCGGCGAGGCGAGCCAGCTCGATCTTCCAGGCGCGGACCCGGTGGCCGTTGGAGCCGCCGCCGTCGGCGCAGATCAGCAGCTTCTCGGCCTGCGGGTAACGGCGGCGCCCGATGGTGTCCCACCAGGAGCGCAGCGTGGCCACCGCGAACGCGGACGTGTCGTGGTCGGTGCCCACCGACACCCAGCCGGTGTTGGTGGTGACGTCGTAGACGCCGTACGGGATCGCCTTGCCCAGTTCCTTGTCCATGAAATCGTGCACGTTCGTCGGCACCGGTGAGCCCTTGGGCTGGTACTCGCGCCCGCCGTTGGTGAAGTCACCGACCAGTTCCTTCTTCTTCGTGTCAACCGAGATCACCGGCTGACCGGCGGCGATGTGCTCGCCGACGCGCTGGTTGAGGTAGCGGAACTGGGCGTCACGATCCTCGTGCTGGCGGCCCTCGATCACCTTGGCGTTGGCCTGCAGGCTGAACCCCATCGCTTTGAGCATCCGCGCCACCGTGCGGTCGGAGACGCGATGCCCGGCAGCGGCCAGCGCGCCGGCCAGGTTCCGCGTCGACTTGGTCGTCCACACCAGCGGCGACATCGGATCGCCGCGGGTCTCGGGATCCACCAACGCCGTCAACGCGGCCGCCAGCTCCGGGTCGGTGTCGGCCAGCTTCTTGCGGCCACCACCGCGCGCGCGGACCCTCGCCGAGGGCTCCGGAATCCCCTCCAGCTCCCGCACCCCTCGTGCGACGGTGTCCGGGTGAACACCGGTCGCCCCGGCGATCGCCTTGATTCCGCCCAGACCCAGCTTCTGGGCCTCGACCCCGAGGAGCAGCCGCCGCTGCTTCTCGTCCAGGTGCGGGCGCAGCGCCGCGTACCTCGACGCCGCCGACTCGGCCGCTGCCGCCATGCCGGTCATTATCACAACCGTAGCCGCTGCGGACACGAAAACCTAAGTTATTTTGTCGCGAGGCCTAACTCGGGAATCGGTCGCCTTGGCTAACGCCCCGGCTTCGAAGTTCAACCAGGGCGCGTCCTGGTTCTTGCTCGTGACGCACACGATGGCGTGGTTTGTCTCGCTGAGTCTTCTGGAGATCTCGGGGCTCCAGCGGGCACCCTTCTCGATGCTTTTGGTTGACATGAAAGGGTCGAGCTCCTGGATCACTTGCCGCAGCCATGTCTGCAGAAAGTCGGCGAGGACCTGCGCCGGGGTGCCGGACCAACTCACAAATATCTGCACACGAGTAATCCTCGCACCCGACGCTGGCGTCGCTCGCTAAGCGCGCCGCCCAGGGTCCCTAGCTAAGTCGCTCGCATACGCGGCGCGTACGCGACCAGGGGCGTTTCTAGGGCGAACCGTAGGCGTACCGGGAGCGTACCGGCAAAGGCTAAAAGCAGGGCTGCTCAAGCATTTTGGTCGTTTCAGTTAACCCGTTTCCCCTGGTCGCCGAAGCGCCGCCTAGGGACTCATAATCCGTTGGTCGCGGGTTCGAGCCCCGCCCGCCCCACGTCAGAGGCTATTTTTCAAGATCACCGGCGCTGAGTCATCGTTTATTCATCGTTTATGCGGACGGTGCGGTCGAGCAGGTCCGCCACTTGGGTGTGGATCCGCCCTCGGGTCATGCAGCGGTCCTGGGTCATGCTGACGTGGCTGTGCCCAAGATGGTCGGCGCCGATCCGGGCCGACAGCCCTTTGTCATTGATGAGGGTCGCGACGGTCTTTCGGAAGCTGTGGGTGGTCACTTCGGCCACACCTAGTTCCTGCCGTGCCGTGCGCCACTCTTTGCCGAAGTTGTTCGGGTCGCGAAGCGTCCCAGCCGTCGAGGGAAGATGACCACTTGCTCGCCGAGGTAGGGCAGGTGCCGGCGCTTCAGGAGCATTTCGACGGCGAACTTCGGTAGCGGGATGGCTCGCCGGCCGGCGGCCGACTTGGTCTCATCGACACGCAGCAGGCCCTCGCCGGGCACGCGGATGACCTTGCCGGTGACGGCCGGGTTATTGGATTTCGACCAGGGGTTGGTAGTCGCAGCCCACTCCGGAGCCCATGCAAGGCTGGCCGGGACAATCCGTTGGTCGCGGGCGAGCCCCGGCCGCCAGCCCCACGAGTAAATTACTACGCGGTAGATGTATATAGCTCAGCTAAACTGTTGCTAGTGTCAGAGCCACCACTGCTCTCACCCCAGCAGCCGGCGTACTGACGTGACGAACTAAGTGTTAAGCAGCGCACGGCCACGCGCAGGGCTGATGGCGTTGAGGTGGCCGCGACGGACCCGGCCGTTCAGCTCGCGATGGTGATCCGGCGCGCTGTCACGGGTTCAGCCTTGCCCTTTAGGTCCAGCACTACGACCTCGCCCCCATCGACGGACGCGGTGCGCGCTACGGCCTCGGACATGACGATCTCTCCGCCCATTGCAACGCCTTGCAGCCGCGACGCGGTGTTCACGACGTCGCCAATCGCGGTGAAGTCGCGGATCTCGCCTTCGCCGACGATCCCGACGTACGCCGGGCCGACGTCAAGACCGATGCCCACCTCCAGCTGCGGACCCCCGGGAGTCCCGTAGCCCTGTGCTCGCAGTATCGCGCGAGCGTCGCTCACCATGGAATCGACATAGCGCCCGTCGGACGTGAGTGGCGCAAAGTAGAGGCCCATGACGGCATCGCCGATGAGTTTGTCGACGATTCCGTGCTGAACGATCACCTGCGTCAGTTTCGAATAGAAGCGATTGAGGGCCGTGACCATTTCGGCGGGTGGCAAGGTCTCCGCCAGCGCGGTCGAGTCGCGGACGTCGGCGAAGAGAACCCCGACCGGCAGCGTCACCCCGCCCGTGGGCGCCTTCTCGAAACAGGCCTGACACCAGCGCGGGTTCTTTCGCGACGGGCTTTTGCCCACGCGTCGCATCAGCCAGCCGCCGAACCCCGCGAACGGGCTGCCACAGGCCTCACAACGCCGGGGCAGACGGGAGCCTGGAGAGGACTCGTATTCCCCGACGCACCGTGGCGTGCCCGAAGTAATCGAAGAAGCGCGCCCATTCCTCCGCGTCGGCCTGTGCATCTTCGGGGCGGGGTGGCGTGCGTCCGTCCGGCATTCGTCGATTCTCGCACCAAGCCGTGCGACAGGGTGCTACTTTTAAGCGACGGCTGCGCTCGAGCCGGCGGCAAGCGGGATCACGTCGAACGACCGAAATCCGGCAGCGCCGCACCACTCCTTGGAAGTCGGCACCGGAGTATTCAACTGTCTTGCTTTACACCCAGCACAGACAGGAAAAGTCATCTTCCCGCCCTCCCGCGCTGGCCTACCCCGCGAGCGTAGCTCCGCGCCACCGTCCTTCGGCCACCATCACAAACACGATCGAGAAAAGGCCATCCGGGCCTTGCCGGATTATGCAACGCTCAAGCTAGGCACACCCATTCAACGGCGAAGGCGGTAGCGCATGACTGCTCCAACGATGTTTCATCGACTGGCAGCCGAGATGATCGGCACATTTTGGTTGGTCTTTGGCGGCTGCGGCAGCG
Organism: uncultured Actinomycetota bacterium; assembly: GCA_963788075.1. GTDB lineage: Bacteria > Actinomycetota > Actinomycetes > Mycobacteriales > Mycobacteriaceae > Mycobacterium. The sequence goes on from CAWBFI010000004.1 coordinate 230,295, forward strand.
CGGTGTTTTCCGCGAAGTTCCTCTCTGGCGGTGTTTCGGTAGGGATCGGTTTTCTCGGGGTGGCCACCGCGTTCGGTCTGACCGTGCTCACCGGTGTCTACGCGTTCGGCACGATCTCCGGCGGCCATTTCAATCCGGCGGTCACGCTGGGCGCGGTACTCGCGAGGCGCGTCGAGTGGAAAGCCCTGCCGGGCTACTGGATTGTTCAGGTGATCGGCGGCCTACTCGCTGGCCTGCTGATCTACCTCATCGCCAGGGGCAAGAACGGCTTCACCGCGACGGGCAACATGGCGGCCAACGGGTTCGGCGAGCACTCCCCCGGCGGCTACTCGCTGTGGGCGGTGATCGCCGCCGAGACCGTCCTGACGGGTGTGTTCCTGCTCGTCATCCTGGGATCCACCGATGACCGGGCGCCCAAGGGATTCGCTGGTCTGGCCATCGGCCTGACCCTCACCCTGATCCACCTGATCTCGATCCCGATCTCCAACACGTCGGTCAACCCGGCGCGCTCGACGGGGGTCGCGTTCTTCAACGCCAACGGCGCACCCGCACAGCTATGGGTGTTCTGGCTGGCACCGCTGATCGGCGCGGCCATCGCCGGCATCGCCTACCCGTACCTGTTCGGCAGACACGAAGAACTCGCCGAGCGCCCCGTGCGTGATGAAGCACTGGAAGCCAACAACGACTCGGGCCAGCACCGAGCGGGGCGGGCCTGATCCGCAAGTGATCTGTTCGAGGTTGCCGAGGCTACCGAAATACAACAGCGATCGCGCCGCGACATTCATCAGCGGTTGGCCAACACGTTTCGCTTGGGCTGGCGGAACGGCCCCGAAGCAAGACCAACTTCGATACGCTCGGCGGTGCTCGTGCACAGGAAACGATGTCTGGCCGAGATATGGCCGGAACGTTGCGTGACGAAAGGGGCAATGACGTGGGAGACACGCTCACCGAAGGACAAAAACTGGCAAAGGGTGGATCGCTGACCTCCAACAACGGGGCTTACACCTTGACCCTGCAGGACGACGGCAACCTGGTGCTCGCATCCTGGGGCGAGGCTGTTTGGTCGACGTCCACGAATGGCCAGGACGTGGTGCGCGCCGAGGTGCAGGCCGACGGTAACTTCGTGCTGTACACCGGCGACAAGCCGGTGTGGGCTACCGACACCAAGGGCAAAAAGGACGTCAAGCTGGTGTTGCAGGACGACCGCAACCTGGTCTTGTACGCGGCCGACGGACCGGCGTGGTCATCGAAGACCGACACCGACGCGCCGCCGCCCCCGGCTCCCGAGGCCGCGGCTCCGCAGGCGGCTCCCGCCGCCGCCGAAGAGTCGGCTGCGGCACCCGAACCGCAACCCGCACCGCCGCCACCTGCACCGGAGCCTGCGGCACGGACCTACACCGTGGTCTCCGGGGACACCCTGTGGGCCATCGCGGAGCGTTTCTACGGCGACGGCAGCAAGTATCAGCAGATCGCCGATGCGAGTGGTATCGCCAATCCCGACCTGATCCAACCGGGACAGGTGCTAACGATTCCGTAGTCGCCTGTCACGACACATCGCCGAGTGGCACAAGGTGACCAACGCCCGCCGTTGCCCTCGCGAGCAGCAAGTGCTGCACCACTTCACGTAATCGCGCGTTCGGCTGCCTTTCGCGCGGTCATGTCCGGCATCGAACGATTGTGAGTGTTCGCGTTTGGTGCGGGAAAACACCGTGACACGCTTGTCCCTTGTGAGCGACGAGAAAGTCTCCGGTCGTCCGAACGTTCTGATCGTCTGGGGTGATGGCGTTGGAATGTGGAATATTTCGGCATATCACCGGGGGATGATGGGCGGCTCGACGCCCAATATCGACCCGTATTGCGAATGAGGGCATGATCTTCACAGATCACTACGCCCAAGCCTTCTGCACCGCCGGTCGGGCGGTGCTTATCACCGTCAGGGAAGCTTCGATATTCCGATCGACGAGCATGATGCACCAGCTGAATCCCACCCGATCCCGCTAGGAGAAAGAGCCATGGCACTGACGGAATATCGGCCGGGCACCACCTTCGCGGGAACCATCGGCCGCACCCCCGACGAGTCGACACCCGCCTGGCCGGCACCGCTGCGGGCTCCCCAGGGCGCTCCCAACGTCGTGTTCGTCGTGATCGACGATATGGGTTTCGGCCACCTTGGCTGTTACGGAAGCCCGATCGCCACACCGCATATCGATGCGCTGGCGGCCGAAGGGCTGCTCTTTTCGAATATGCACACCACTGCGTTGTGCTCGCCGTCGCGCTCTTGCATCCTCACCGGGCGCAACCATCACTCGAATCATCTGGCGTGCCTGACCAACGGGTCGACCGGTTATCCCGGATCCGACGGCTACATCCCATTCGAGAATGGATTCTTGTCGGAAATCCTCAAGGACAGTGGCTACAACACCTACTGCGTGGGGAAATGGCACCTCGCCCCCGAGGAGACGATGACGGCCGCCGGGCCGTATGACCGGTGGCCGCTCGGGCGGGGATTCGAGCGATACTACGGGTTCCTCGGCGGCGACACCCACCAGTACTACCCCGAATTGGTGCGCGGCAATTCGCAGACCGAACCCGACACGACGCCCGAGCAGGGCTACCACCTGACACCGGATCTGGTGGAGAAGGCCACGGCGATGATCGCCGACGCCAAACAGGTGGCGCCCACCAAGCCGTTCTTCTTGTATTTCGCCCCCGGCGCGATGCACTCGCCACATCACGTCCCCAAGGAGTGGGCCGATAGATACCAGGGGAAGTTCGACGCCGGCTGGGACGCCTACCGCCTACAGGTTTTCGAGAAGCAGAAGAAGCTCGGCGTGGTGCCGCCGAATACCGAACTGTCCCGCCACGATCCCGACGTCGCAGACTGGGACACGCTGTCAGCCGACGAGCGTCGCCTGTTTGCCCGGATGATGGAGGTCTTCGCGGGCTTCCTTGAGCACACCGACTATTACCTGGGTGAGCTCATCGAGTTCTTGAAGGATCTCGGCGAGTACGACAACACGCTGATCATGCTGATCTCCGACAATGGGTCCAGCGCCGAGGGGGGCCGACCGGTTCGGTCAACGAGTGCCGGTTCTTCAATAACGTCGCCGACACCGTGGAGGATGGACTCGCGCACATCGACGAGATCGGTGGCCCCACGGTCTTCAACCACTTCGCCTGGGGCTGGACGCACGCCGTCAACACCCCGTTTCGCCGCTGGAAACGCGAAACGTATCGTGGCGGCACGTCCGATCCGTTCATCGTGTGCTGGCCGAAAGGCATCAAGGCCGGCGGCGAAATCAGGACGCAGTACGCCCACATCATCGACATGGTGCCCACTGTGCTCGACGCGCTCGGGATCGAGCCGCCGAGTGCGATCGGGGGCGTGACGCAGTCGCCGATCGAGGGTGTCAGTTTCCGGCACACCTTCGACGATGCCGTAGCGGCAACCGATCACATCACCCAGTACTTCGAGATGCTGGGACACCGCTCGATCTATCACGACGGCTGGCGCGCCGTATGTCCCTGGCCCGGAGCGTCGTTCACCGAGTCCGGGCACAAGTTCGGGGATGTCATCACCGCCGACATGCTCAACGAACTCGACGCCAACGGGTGGGAGCTCTACCACGTCACCGACGACGTCGCCGAGACGACGAACCTCGCCGCCGTGGAACGTGCTCGCCTGATCGCGATGATCGGGATGTGGTACACCGAGGCCGGCAGATATAACGTCTTGCCGATCGACAGCCGCGGCACGGCGCGCATCGCCGAGGAGCGCCCGCAGATCGCACTGAGCCGCGACCGTTACGTGCTTTACCCAGGCACACAGTCCATTCCGGCCGCGGCGGCGCCCAAAATCCTGAATCGGCCGTACTCGATCACTGCCGAAGTCGAGGCGACCGACGGCGACGAAGGGGTGCTGCTCAGCATGGGCGGCAATGACGGCGGCATCGCGTTCTATGTTCAAGGCGGGTGGCTGTGCTTTGCCCACAACTACGTCGCCAAAGACATCTATCACTTCAGGTCGCAGACACCGGTACCGACCGGTCGCCATTTCCTGAGCATGGAATTCCGGCCGACCGGCGAACCGGATATCCAGCACGGCAAAGGAACTCCGGGCCGGGTCAGCCTGCTCGTCGACGGCACTGAGGTTGGCAACGGCGACCTGCCCGTGACCACGCCGATCCGGCTGGCCAGGGTGGGGCGATGCTGGTCGGCGCTGACACCGGCGCACCCGTCACACCGGAGTACACACCACCATTCCGGTTCAGCGGCCGCATCCACCGCGTGATCGTCGACGTGAGCGGAGATCAGGTCGAAGACTACGAAGCGCAGATGAAGATCGCGCTCGCCAAGCAATAACCGCCGTTCGTGACGACCAGCGCGGCGTCATCGTGAGCCCCGGAGATGGGTCGCCGTGGATCTGAAACACCTCGTCATCCTCATCTTCCAGGTCAGCCTGGCGGGAATCGTGTTCAGTTACGGGCTCAGAGCGGACTTCGCGGATCTGTTGCATCTGCTACGCCGCCCGGGCCTGTTGGCGCGGTCGCTGATCGCCGTCCTGGTGGTGATGCCGGCGGTGGCGATCGCTCTCGCCCGATGGTTCGATTTCACTCCCACGGTCGAGATCGCGCTGGTCGCGCTGGCCATTTCACCGCTGCCACTACTGCTGCCGACACGCGAAGTCAAGGCGGGCGGGAGCGCGTACTTCGGGCTGGGGCTGATGGTCGCACTGGCCGTGCTCTCCATGGCGCTGGTCCCGCTGGCCGTGCAGCTGCTCGGCTCGATATTCCGCCGACCGTACGTCATTGCACCGCTGGCGGTCGCGGTCGTCATGTTAACGTCGATCCTTCTGCCGCTGTTGGCAGGCATGGTGACTCGTGCCCTCTCGCCGCGACTTGCCGACACGACCGCGAAACAGGTCGAACGGGCTGGCAAGATCCTGATGCCCGTTGCGGTGGTGGTGCTGCTGATTGCGGCCGCGCCCGGCATGTGGCACCTGCTCGGTAACGGCACCCTCATCGCCATCACCGCATTCGTTGCGATTGGGTTTGCCGTCGGGCACATCATGGGTCGCCCCGACCCCGCCAACTCAGCGGTGCTCGCATTCTCGACCGCATGCCGCCACCCCGGCACCGTTCTGGCGATCGCGGCGACGAACTATCCCGACGAGCACTTCAGGGCGGCCCTGCTGATATACCTTCTCGTCAACGCCATACTCGGCCTCCTCTACGCCCTCTGGCATCGCCGCCGGGCCGCACCCGCTCAAACACGGTGACCGAAGACGTGAGCCAGCGGGGCTAGGTTGGTGCACCCGCCGGCTGGCCCGATCCCGGTGGGAAGACTTCGATGTCGACGCTGTTGATGGTTCCGGTGAAGCGGAAGGGGCGCCGATCGACATAGTCGGGCGAGACCGGTTAGCCGAGGTCGACGCCCACCCCGAAGGTCTCGCTGGCGGTGAACGCGGCGGGAACGGTGCGTGCCACCACGACCTTGCCCACCTCGTTGCCGTCGACCCGCAGTGTCACCGCCGCGGGCGCCATCGGTTTCGGGGTCTCGAATCGGGTATCGACGGTGATGACATGCTCACCCGGTGTGATCGGCGCGAAACTGCGCGCCTGATAACGGTCGATGATGAGCATGTTGTACTCGTAGACAAGGAAACCCGAGTCCATGAACAAAGGTCAGGCCACCGGAAAACCCGCCCAATGCGTACAGGACGCCGGCGGCCCCTTCGGGCACCGTGAGCGCAATCTCGACGTGGCTGTTCTGCCTGCCCAGCCCTGGGGCGGTGAATTCCGGCATCCGGGTGCACGACTCATCGAATCGCCACGTGCTGTAGGGAGACGCTATGCGGTCCTCGGGATGAATCCGCAGCCACAACCCCGCTCCGATGGGCCAGACCAGGTTGTCCTTCGACACCTCCTTGAACAGGGTCTTCAACTGTTCCAGCTTGTCGGGATAAAGTGCCGCGAGGTCGTTGGCCTGCGAGAAGTCCTCGTGGAGGTGGTAGAGCTCCCACGGCTCGGTGTTGGCGTCCCAGGTGGCGAGCCGCCGCGCCGTACTTGGGGTATCCCACGGCACAAACGGCCCAAACGCGCAGGCGAACCAGCCATCGGAGTAGATGCCGCGGCTGGCGCTGTTTTCGAAGTACTGCACGTTCTTGCGGGGAGGCTCGTCCGGATGGTCGAAGGTATACGCCAGGCTCACCCCGTCCATCGGCTTCTGCTCATGTCCGTCCACTACACGGGATGAGGGATGCCGATGATCTCGTAGACGATGGGAACGATGTCGTTCACATGATGAAACTGGCTGCGCATCGCTTTGTCCGGTGTGATGCGCCGCGGCCAGGCGACGGCCATCGGGTTGCGGGTGCCATCGAAATGACTGGCCACCAGCTTGGTGTGGTGAAACGGCGTGTTGCCCGCCCACGCCCACCCCGCGTGATACATGTTGTCGGTTTTCGGCGTCCCCAGTGCGTCGAGTCCGCCGAGCCGGTCGAGGGCGGCGAGTTGCTCTTCGACCGTGGTGGGAATGTTGTTCTGCGCCAACAGCTCGCTGATGCTGCCCTTCTGCCCTTCGGCGCTTGAGCCGTTGTCGCCGAAGATGTAGAAGACGATGGTGTTGTCGGTCTTGCCGAGTCGGTCCAGCTCATCGAGGATCCGGCCGACCTGAACGTCGACGTGCTCGAGGAAGCCGGCGAAGACTTCCATCAGGCGCCGCTGGAAGGGCCGCTGCGCTTCGGGGATGTCGTCCCAACCCTGCATGGTGTCGGCCCGGGGCGTCAGCTCGGCATCGGCGGGGATCCATCCGCTGGCTTTCTGCCGGGGCGAAGACCCGCTCCCGGTAGTTGTCCCAGCCGTCGTCGAATTTCCCCTTGTACTTGTCCGCCCACTGCGTGAAGACGTGATGCGGGCCGTGCGCGGCCCCGGAGGCCCAGTACATGAAGAACGGGCGATCAGGTGCGAACGCCTCGTGCCTGCGCAGCCACGAAATAGCCTGGTCCGCCAGGTCCTTCGACAGGTGATAGGCCTCGTCGTGCGGCGGCTCGATCGGGTTGAGGTTCTGATAGAGCCGCGGTTCCCACTGCGACGTCTCGCCGGCGATGAACCCGTAGAAGTAGTCAAACCCGTGCCCGGTGGGCCAACGATCGAACGGCCCCATCCCTGTTGTCGCGATGGCCGGGGAGTTGTGCCACTTGCCGAACGCGGCCGTGGCATAGCCGTAATGTTGAAGTACCTCGGCGATCGTCGCGGTGTCCTTGCCGATCACGCCGGTGTAGCCGTCCCAGTCCACGGCGCGTTCGGCGATGGTGCCGGAATTCACACGGTGGTGGTTGCGACCGGTAAGCAGCGCGGCTCGTGTCGGGGAGCAGATCGATGTGGTGTGAAAGGTGTTGTAGCAGATGCCGTCTCGGGCCACGCGCGCGAACGCGGGTGTGCTGACTTCGCCGCCCACCACGTCGGACAGCCCGAACCCGACGTCGTCGAGCAAGACGATGAGGATGTTCGGCGCATCCGCGGGCAGCCGACGGGCTTCATCTCGACGGTGGTGGGTCGAGTCGGCGAGCGTGTAGCCGGCCGTGCTGGCCGACGGCGTCGGGGGAAAGGGCAGAACTGATCCGTCAACTGCCGCCATGTCCGCCATCGCAACCCAACCTCTACATGCTTCACCCCGGTCCAACACCCGCAGCGGGTAGCCGACAGTAGCCCGATCGCGCCCGTACCGGGACCTAATTGAGCCGCACGACGATAAGAGCCGAGTATTCGACTGTATGGTTTTACACCCACTTCCGCGTGGGGCTGAACGGGTGGCGTGGTCTTCCAGATCTGTGGTTGTTGATCTTGGCTCGTCACTAATGTCGGGTGATCCGGGTGACGACCTGCCCCGCCCGCTGGATTGGCGAATCGTGGACCGGACGTGCGACGCGAGACTACGATTTTCACGGCAACCGGATGCAGTTGCGTGCGGCTTGTCTTGGAGCACTAGCGGCCCCATTTGGAGGTCTTTCGCATGGCTCATCCGTCGATCGATCCGACGTTCTACCGGACCGCTGCAGAGGCGGCGGCCGCTCCCGGCGAACAGCTCGCGTACGTGGTGGCCTTTGACCGCGCCGCACAGAAGCACGACGCGATGACGGTCGTCGATGTGAATGCGGCCTCGGACAGCTATGGGCGGGTGGTCGGCTGGACCGACGTTCCCGGCAGCGGTGATGAGCTTCATCATTTCGGTTGGAATGCGTGCAGCAGCGCCCTGAAGCACCTGGGCCACAACATGGACGGCCTGGAGCGCCGCTACCTGCTGGTTCCGGGGCTGCGATCGTCCAACATCTATGTGTTCGACACTCAGCCAGACCCCCGCAACCCAACGCTGATCAAAACGATCGACGCCAAGAGCCTGTCCCAAAACGCTGGCTACTCGCGTCCGCACACCCTGCACTGCGGACCCGACGGGGTCTTCCTTACCTGCCTGGGCGGCCCGCAGGGCAACGATGACGGACCGGGCGGGATCGCACTGCTCGATCACGCCACCTTCGACGTCGTGCGTGCCTGGGAGACCGACCGCGGGCCGCAGCATTTCCACTACGACGCCTGGTGGCACCTCAATCAGAACGTGCTGATCTCCAGCGAGTGGGGCAGCCCCTCGATGATCGAGAACGGCATCGTGCCGGACTTGTTGCTCGCCCAAAAGTACGGCCATGCCCTCCACTTCTGGGACCTTGCCAAGGGTGAGCACACACAGCGGGTCGACCTGGGCGCCCAGCATCAGATGGCATTGGAGGTGCGCCCGTCCCACGACCCCGAGGCGACGTGGGGCTTTGTTGGCGTGGTGATTTCCACCGAGGACCTGTCCGGCTCGGTCTGGCGCTGGTTCCGCGACGCGCACCAGTGGACGGTTGAGAAGGTCATCACCATCCCCGCGCAGCCCGCCGACCCAGACCTGTTGCCTCCCGCACTCAAGCCGTTTGCCGCGGTGCCGCCGCTCATTACCGACATCGACCTGTCGGTCGACGACCGGTTCTTGTACGTGTCGTGCTGGGCCACCGGGGAGATGAAACAGTTCGATGTGTCGGACCCCGCGCACCCCAAGCAGGTGGGATCGGTGCGGCTCGGCGGCATCGTCGACCGCGCACCGCATCCAGCGATGCCCGATATGCCGCTGGCAGGCGGCCCGCAGATGGTCGAAGTCAGCCGCGACGGGAAGCGGGTGTACTTCACCAACTCGCTGTACGGGGCATGGGACGACCAGTTCTACCCCGACGGCGTCGGCGCTTGGATGGCCAAGCTCGACGCGTATCTTGACGGCGGGCTGCGCATCGACGAGAACTTCTTCCCGCACGGCGAGGAGTTCCGCGGCCTGCGGGTGCACCAGATCCGGCTGCAGGGTGGCGACGCTTCGTCGGACTCCTACTGCTATAGCTAATCCTCACCGCACCGCCAAATGAGCGACATCGCCGAAGAGGGACTCGACCTCGCCATTATCTACCTGACGCCACCGTATGACGCTGCCGTGCTCCAACCCGGTGGCTGCGGTCGTCTCCGTGGCTTATTCGATTGTTGTATATTACATCCGACGGCTGAGGCAAGGGCAAAGGTAACGTCGACGCCGTGGGCGGCGAGGACGTGCGCTACAGCGCGAACACCTTTAAGAACGGCATACTTCGGGCTGCATTGTTCGACGCGTGGGGACGTCGCTGCTACTGGTGCCACGGATGGTTCGACGTTGCCAACATAGATATAGATCACCTGATCCCACGCAGGTATCGGTTCGATTCCCAGGGGCTAGAAGAGGTGCTGCGCGACTGTCTTTCGCCAGAGGATCTAGCCCTCGGGTTCGACATTGACGCTCCTCATAACCTTGCCCCAAGCTGCGACAACTGCAATACGAGTAAGGGCGAGAGGACATTTGAGAAAATTCCTGTATACATGCAATTGCTGAAAACGGCTCGGAAGCGAGAACCTGAAGTCAAGAAGCGATTCCACGCATTTTACGCCAGAAATAATTTGGCAAAGGCTCTATTGACCGTAACAGTCGCAGACGTTGCTGATCCAAAAGCAAAAGAAACGATCATGGAGTTCGGTTCACTGATGGTGAACCGGCTGCGAATCGTCGCACCCGACGTACTAGAGACGCCTTCGAACTACGACTACTTCGATCCGAATGGCGAGGATTTGCACCAAGTTGTCGTGACGTTAGACGAGGCAGGCAGAAGGTCCAGGGTGATCCTCGAAGATGTTTATGGTTGCGATTTCGACGACGTCCTTCAGTATCCCGTGCGGGCAATCATTGCCGCGATCAACGACTATCTGCTTTCCATTATGAGGCGTTATTTCTTCGACGGTGGTCAGTCCGATCCAGACATTGAGGTGCCAAGTGGTCGGGTCGTCGTTGAGGTGTTGCAATTGGTCTATGAATCTCCGGAAGAGTTTCGCCTCAGTGGCAAATTCGAAGCTGATGGCGCATCGGATGTCGCCATTCATGCCAATACTGATTCAGGGACCGCTTGGGTGCAGGGTAGCGCGTTGGCCATCGGCACTTTCTCTCTATACTTCGCGCCGGATGATGAAGGCGTGGACGCCGGAAGTGTTCTAATAGATAGCTCGGATGGTTCGGCTTGGTGCGAGGACGCCGTATGGAGGGAAAACGCGACCTTCATCGATGACTTGGACTGGCCGGACGAACCTGACGAGTCAGATCCATAACCTCAAATTCCTGCAAGGAAGAGCGGGGCAAATCAGCGTTTAGCGCCGGACAATGACGCCCGTTTTGCCCGGGCTCGTGTAGCTTCACGCACCGTTCATGCTCGGCGCGAGTAATCGTGTAGCTTCACGCACCGTTCATGCTCGGCGCGAGTAATGATTCCTATCCAAATTCTCCTGATCTCTCCGGATGACCCCGAAACCCGTACACGATCGGGCAGGTGCATAACCTCCCGGTCAAACAGGCGGGGGCGAGGGTATACCCCCTGGGGGTACGCCACCTCGGTGCCAGCCGATGCCACAAACCCGACTGCCTGGGCCGGGCGATGCCTGCCTCGTCCCAGCGCCCGGGTACCCATACCCGGGCGCCTAGGAGGGGGTACCCGGCCCAGGTGTCCTGCCTGGGGCGCATGCGTACTCCTACTGGCCCGATGCCCGGCCCTCTGCCTGGCTCTGGCGGAGTGCAGCAGCTCAGCCGCAAGTGCGTAGCAATACCCCCGTAGTACCCCCTGGCTGCCCCGCAGACGAACGATTGCCCCATCCCCGATGTCAAACTGGGGTATAGCTCTGCTTGATACCCGCTTCCAGATAACCGCAGTGTCCACGCTAGGAGACAACTGGGGCACTCGGCTCGCCTCAACTGCGTTTCAGGCACGGTGTGCTCGATCAGCAAGTGGCTACTTGAGACGCCAGTCGGCTCGGGTGGTCTGCTTCACCGCCAGCAGTCCTAGACTGGCCGAGTGCCGAACCTGCGACTAGCCGGTGATCCGGCGGCTGATGCCCTGCTGGACGAGAATCCTCTCGCTCTTCTCATAGGTGCATTGCTCGACCAGCAAGTGCCGATGGAAACCGCCTTCGCGGGACCGAAGAAAATTGCGGACCGGATGGGCGGCTTCGACGCCGCCGAAATCGCCGAATACGACCCGGACAAGTTCGCCGCCTTGTGCTCGGAAAGGCCTGCGATACACCGCTTTCCGGGATCCATGGCCAAGCGTATCCAGGCGCTCGCGCGGATCATCGCGGACCGCTACGATGGCGACGCGGCCGGATTGTGGATGGCCGGCGACCCCGACGGAAACGAGCTGCTGCGGCGGCTGAAGGGCTTGCCCGGTTTCGGCGAGCAGAAGGCGCGGATCTTCCTCGCGTTGCTTGGCAAGCAGTACGGCGTGACGCCGACAGGGTGGCGGGCGGCGGCCGGAGAGTTCGGCAAGCCCGGCACGCACCTATCCGTCGCGGATATCGTCGACGCCCAGTCCCTCGGGAAAGTGCGGTCACACAAGAAGCAGATGAAGGCAGCAGCGAAGGGAAAGGCGGCAACGTGAAGACACACATAACGTGTCCGTGCGGCGAAGCCATCGTCGGCAAGGACGAAGACGAACTGGTCGAGCTGACCCAGGCGCACCTTGCCAGCGTTCATCCGGGCCTGGAGTACGACCGCGACGCGATTCTGTTCATGGCGTACTAGTCAGTTAAACCTTCGAAACAGAGTCGCTTCTGTAGTTTTGGTAGCCCGCTAACCGTCGTCCGTGGCCGACAGCTGACGCAGGACGCGAAGGAACAGGCGCCGATCATCGGCCGATAGCTTCCCGAGCCAGCGCTCCTCGCCGAGCTGGATCTCTTCCTGCGCCCCATCTTTCGCGGCCCGACCCGCCTCGGTGAGCGCGAGCAGCCGCACACGCCGGTCCTCCGGGTCGGGCCGGCGCTCGATGTAGCCCCGGCTCTGGAGGTCGTCGAGGGTGGGGATGATGCGCGTCTTGTCGGCGCCGATAGTTTCCGCGAGCGCAGCCTGGCTGCGTACCGGCGAGCGATCAAGCGCACACAGCACGATGTAGCCCCACATCGACAATCGATGCGCTTCCAGCACGGGGACCTCGGCCGCGATCATTTCGCGAACCAGCGGCCCCATCATCGCTGCGAGGTCGGGACGTCGCGCCCTCGGTGCCATGGGCGAAGCGTAGCCGTTGACAGATGATATGCTTACACATACGATATGCGAATGCATACTATTGCCGATGTCCGCCCATTCCACCGAGCCGCCGTGCTGGCGTCAATTGACGTCGTCGCGGCGGTAACCCGCGACGATTTGCGTCGGCCGACGCCCTGCGCGGGCTGGAACCTGCTCGACCTGCTCGTCCACATGACGGTGCAACATCATGGGTTCGCCGCGGCCGCGCGCGGAGGCGGGGACGACCCTGCCGTATGGGCGTCTGACCGCGTCGTTGACGCGGTAGCGGCCGATCCCGGAGGAACCTACGCCGCGGCCGCTGCCGACGTGCTCGACGCCTTCGCCGGCGACGGGGTGCTCGAGGCGGCGATGGCGCTGCCCGAGCTCGGCCCCGGGGCGACCTTCCCGGGCGCCGTGGCGATCGGCTTCCACTTCGTGGATCACGTCGTGCATGGCTGGGACGTCGCCAGAAGCATCGGCGCCCCCTTTGCGCTACCGGACGACGTCCTCGCCGCGGTGCGACCACTCGTGTTGGTCATCCTCGATGGTGACTACCGCAACGTGGACGGCGCTCCGTTTGGCCCGGCCATCGCCGCGCCCGACGGTGCAACCGACCTCGACCGCATTCTCAGCCATCTCGGCCGCTCGCCGGAATGGAAACCCTAGAAGGGCCTAGAAGGGCATAAGGCTGCCCGGTCTACGGCACCACCGTCGAGCCGATGGTGGGCAAGAACTGGCACTGCTTCTCTTTGGTGGTGACCTGCCCGAAGATCGTCGACATGATGCTGCCCGAACCGGTGTCGACAATCGCGGTCAACGTCGTTGGTCCGTCCGCGTTGATGTCGGTGCGCGGCTTGAGCGTGACCGTTCCCGACTTGCCGGTGGTCAGATTCACCCAGGTGACGTTCAATGGCAGCTTCTGCACCTCCGCGGGCCCGGGCGTGCCGACCGCGGTGAACACATAGGCGGTCTGGCCGGGCCCGGGGCCGGGCGCCGGTATCTTCGCAGGGCCCGCCACCGAGAGCGCGGTTGCGATGGAGTTACTGCCGTCGGCAAGGCAATTCGAGCCGATCGACGGGTACATGAAGTCCTGCGTGGGCGGCGCGTCGGGGCCGAAACCCGGAGCCGGCGCGGGACCCGGCGCAGGGGCCGCCGCGGGCGCGGGACTCGGTGCGGGGGAGGCAGGGGCCGCCACCGGCGCGGGAGAGGCCGGAATGGACGCTTCTGCCGGCGGTGGGGGCACCGGGGCGGCCGCTGCTGTCGGCGGTTGCGGCACCGGGGCGGGCGCCGCAATGGGTGCGGGGCCCGCCGCGTGGGCCGGATCGATACCCGGCGGCAGGTGCGACTGCAGCCCGGGCTCTATGCCTACCGGTGGCACATGCGCCACGGGCGCGTTGTCGGGCGGCGAGACGCCACTCGGCCCGGGGGCCGGCGCACCGGGAACCGGCGAGCCCGGCTCCTGCACGAACTGGTTCACCGACGCCGCAACGCTCTTGGACTCGCTGGGCGCCGTCGGATTGTGGCTGAAGGCTTGCGCAGCGGCCATGAGCAGCTGTGTCGCCTGCGCCGGATTGCTGGCGGCTTGCTGGATTATCGGGCTCAGCTGCGATAACGCCGGCAGGCCCGGCAGTTGCTGGCTCGAGTTCGGCTGCGGTGTCGGCTGCGGCGCCGCCGGGTCGGCTGCCGCGGTCGGGCAAAGCCCGAGCGCGACAGCCGACGCCGTGACGACGGCGGCCAAACCCTTGGAAGGTTTCCAAGTGCTTGCCACGGTGTCCTCCGGTCCTGGGTAGTGGGTTAGCGGTCCGGCAGGCTGCTCATGGGAGGGCGGAAAGCAGCGTCTGAGGCGACGCCGGCGCGGGTGCGGGCGCGGCAGGCGCCGCCGGGGCACCACCCGTCGCCAGCGCCGGCAGCGCGCCGGGCAGCGAGACCTGCGGGGGGACGTTGACCGGCAGGCCCGGCAGCGCCGGCATGTCGATCTTCGCCTGAGGCACCGCCGGAGCAGAGGCCGGCGGGACGGACGGAATCCCCGGAATCGCCGGTGCCGCGGGTGCGGCCGGCGCCGCCGGTGCCGTCAGCCCGGGGATCGAGATCGGCAGGCCGGGAATCGCCGGAGCAGCTGGAGCGGCGGGTGCGGCTGCCGCGGGTGCCGTCAGCCCTGGAATCGGCGCGTTGACCCCGGGAATGGTCGGGGCCGCCGGTGCCGCCGAGACCGCGGGTGCCGCGGGCGGCGTAAGCCCGGGAATCGACGGGATGGCCGCCGGGGCGGACGGAGTCGCCGCCGCGGCCGGGGCCACTCCGGGGAAGCTGATGCCGGGAGCCGACGGCGGCGCGACCGGCGGGGTAGCGCCGAGGGCCGTAGCGAGGTTTTGCAGGATTTGCGGCGCGTTGGCGGCCGAACTGATCAGCTGTTGCGGAATGTTGGGCACTGGCGCGGGAGCCGGCGCCGGGTCGGCGTGGGCGATACCGCCCGTCAGTAGTGCTGCGGACGAACCGACCACGACGGCGGTTGCACGCAAGTAAGTCCAGATGGTTGGCATGACTCTCCCTGGTTGTCGATGACTGATCCCAGGCCGAAGCTACGTTGATACTGGTGTGACTCAAGTGACACGTGTGGCATTTATTCGATCGTTACGCATACGAGTGACTCCGGTGACCGGACGCTAAAGTCGGGCAGATAGACACCACATCGGCCGCCCCGGCGGCAAACTTCACGTGGCGGCTGCCGAATCGGCTCCAGGCGGCCGCGCCCCTGCTGTTGGTATTGAGCGCCGCCGCGCGGCTGGCATGGTCCTACCTGGCGCCCAACGGCGCCAGCTTCGTCGACCTGCACGTTTACCTCGGCGGCGCCGCGGCTATCGACCATCCCGGCACCCTTTACAGCTACGTCTACGCCGACCAGACGCCGGACTTCCCGCTGCCGTTTACCTATCCGCCGTTCGCGGCCGTCGTCTTCTACCCGCTGCATTTGTTGCCGTTCGGCGTGGTCGCCTTTCTGTGGCAGATCGCGACGATGGCTGCCCTGTACGGCTCCATTCGGATCACCCAGCGGTTGATCGGCGTTACCGCCGGCGCCGGTCGGCGCGTGGCGATGCTGTGGACGGCGATCACCATCTGGATCGAGCCGCTGCGCAGCACGTTCGACTACGGGCAGATCAACGTGTTGCTCATGTTGGCGGTGCTGTGGGCGGTGTACACCACCCGGTGGTGGTTGTCGGGCCTGCTGGTCGGTGCGGCGGCCGGGATCAAGCTGACGCCGGCGATCGCCGGCCTCTACTTCGTCGGCGTTCGGCGGTGGGCTGCCGCGGTGTTTTCGGCGGTCGTGTTCCTCGCGACCGTCGGCGTGTCGGCATTGGTCGTCGGCGACCAGACTCGTTACTACTTCACCGACCTGCTGGGCGACGCGCACCGGGTCGGGCCGATCGCCACCTCGTTCAATCAAACCTGGCGTGGCGGCATCTCGCGCATCCTCGGCCACGACGCCGGCTTCGGCCCGCTGGTTCTGGCCGCGGTCGGCGTCACGGCGCTCCTGGCCGTCCTGGCCTGGCGCGCGCTGGACGCGCCGGATCAGCTGGGGAGGTTGCTGGTGGTCGAGTTGTTCGGGCTGCTGCTGTCACCGATTTCCTGGACTCACCACTGGGTCTGGTTGGTGCCGCTGATGATCTGGGCCATTCACGGGCCGATGCGCGAGCGCCCCAGCGCCCGGATCGTCGGCTGGGGTTGGTTGGCGCTCACCCTCATCGGGCCGCCGTGGTTGCTGAGCTTCGCTCAGCCGACCATCTGGCAAATCGGCCGACCGTGGTATCTGGCCTGGGCCGGGCTGGTTTACATCGTCGCGGCGGTGGCGACTTTGATCTGGATCGCTGCCACCGGTAGGCGTGTCGCGGAACCCGACCGGCCCGCTCTCCTGCGGCCGACAGCGCAGGCCGCCCGAAAGCTTGGGGGGCCGGTCGGCTAGCTCCCGACGATTCCGTCGATGTCGCGCGCCATCGCGATGTCGTTCTTGGTGATGCCGCCCTCCGAATGTGTGACGAGCGCGAAAGTCACTGTCCGCCAACGGATATCGATATCAGGGTGATGATCCTTGCTCTCGGCGTGCTCGGCCACCCGGCGCACGGCGTCGATGCCGTCGAGAAACGTCGGAAACTTGATCTTCCGGCGCAGGGCGCCATCTGCACGCTCCCATCCGTTGAGGTCGGGGAGCGCGGCGTCTACTTCCTCATCCGTTAACACAGCCATGACTCGTAACCTTTCTCTATACCAACGACACTACGGCCGAAAGCCCATGTGTACCTCGGCTTGTCGGACGGCGCACAATAGCGGCCATGGATCAACAAGAGCACCTCGGTATCGACGTATCGCTCTTCTGCCCTGAACAACATCACGTCGGCAATCTTTTGAAGTTTTCAGCCCAGATCGGCTACAAGCCGAGAGGCGGGCAGCTGGCGGCGTGGCCGCCACACGCTTCAGACATGTGGTGGGAAGTCCGGTGTCCCGACGGCTGCCCTGGCGTGTTAGGCGGTGCGGTCGACCCCATCCGCCAAGAGGTGAACAGGCTCGCTGACGACCCAATGCGGGCGAATGCCCACTACACCCTGAAGCGTGTGGGCTGAGCACACTCGACGGTATACCGTCACCAGCCATGCCGACCCAGATAGTCGTTGTTGCCGGGGCCGTCATCTGTGGATCCGCGGTCTTGGTGGCGCAGCGCCGCCGGCCGCCGGAGTTGGCCGGCCGCTGGGAACTGCCCGGCGGCAAGGTTGCGCCCGGTGAAACCGAGCGAGCCGCGCTGGCCCGCGAGTTGGCCGAGGAGCTCGGCTTGGCGATCGGAGATGTGGCAGTGGGTGACCGTCTCGGCGACGACATCGCGCTGAATGGCTCGACGACATTGCGGGCGTATCGCGTGCGGCTGATCCGCGGTAAACCGCACCCGCATGACCATCAGGCGCTGCGCTGGGTGACGGCGGGCGAATTGCATGACGTCGACTGGGTGCCCGCCGACCGCGGCTGGCTGCCGGACCTTGCTCGAGCGCTCTGAGCGAGCTGCTCCGGCTCCTCGGCCCCGCCGACCCCATTGGTAGCCATTGAGTGTGCGTCCAGGGCGACGACACGCCGAGCGGCCCCGGCCTGGGCTCACATCGATCGGCCCGACGCAGGCGAAAGGCCCAGTTCGCTATCTGAAGCGTCCGCTGCCAGAATCTCCGACGTGCCATTCCGCAATGTCGCCATCGTCGCGCACGTCGACCACGGTAAAACCACCCTGGTCGACGCCATGCTGCGGCAGTCCGGCGCCTTGCACGAGCGCGGCGAAGTCCAGGATCGCGTGATGGACACGGGCGACCTGGAACGTGAGAAGGGCATCACCATCCTGGCGAAGAACACCGCCGTGCACCGCCATCACCCGGACGGAACCGTCACAGTAATCAATGTCATCGACACCCCGGGGCACGCGGATTTCGGCGGCGAGGTGGAGCGCGGGCTGTCCATGGTGGACGGGGTGCTCCTGTTGGTCGACGCCTCCGAGGGCCCCTTGCCGCAGACGCGCTTCGTGCTGCGCAAGGCGCTGACCGCCCACCTGCCGGTCATCCTCGTCGTCAACAAGACGGACCGGCCCGACGCACGCATCGCCGAGGTGGTGGAGGCCAGCCACGACCTATTACTTGACGTGGCATCGGATCTCGACGACGAAGCGGCCGCCGCCGCCGAGCATGCACTCGGCCTGCCGACGTTGTACGCATCCGGGCGCGCCGGCGTGGCCAGCACCACGCAACCGCTCGACGGCCACGTTCCCGACGGCACCAACGTCGACCCACTGTTCGACGTGTTGATGGAGCACATCCCGCCGCCGTCGGGGAATCCGGAGGCGCCGCTGCAGGCGTTGGTCACCAACCTCGACGCTTCGCCCTTTCTCGGGCGGCTCGCGCTGATCCGGATCTACAACGGCAAGCTGCGCAAGGGCCAACAGGTCGCCTGGATGCGCGAGGTCGACGGCTTACCCGTCATTACCAGCGCCAAGATCACCGAATTGCTGGCGACCGAGGGTGTCGAGCGGAGCGCCACCGACGAGGCGACCGCCGGCGACATCGTGGCCGTGGCCGGGCTGCCCGAGATCATGATCGGGGATACGTTGGCCGATCCCGACCATGCCCACGCGCTGCCCCGCATCACGGTCGACGAGCCGGCGATTTCGGTGACCGTCGGCACCAACACCTCGCCATTGGCAGGAAAGGTGCCCGGTCACAAGCTGACCGCGCGGATGGTCCGCAGCCGGCTGGACACGGAATTGGTCGGCAACGTGTCGATCCGGGTGGTGGACATCGGCCGGCCCGACGCGTGGGAGGTGCAAGGGCGCGGCGAACTCGCCCTGGCCGTGCTGGTGGAACAGATGCGACGGGAGGGCTTCGAGCTCACGGTCGGCAAGCCGCAAGTGGTGACCAAGACGATCGACGGCAAGCTGCACGAGCCGTTCGAGGCGATGACGATCGACTGCCCCGAGGAATTCGTCGGTGCGATCACCCAGTTGATGGCCGGCCGCAAGGGCCGCATGGAGGAGATGACCAATCACGCGGCCGGATGGGTCCGGATGGATTTCATCGTGCCCAGCCGTGGCCTGATCGGCTTTCGCACCGACTTCCTCACCCTCACCCGCGGCACCGGCATCGCCAATGCCGTGTTCGACGGCTACCGGCCGTGGGCGGGGGAGATCCGGGCCCGCCACACCGGCTCGCTGGTGTCTGACCGCTCCGGGGTCATCACGCCGTTCGCCCTCATCCAGCTCGCCGATCGGGGACAGTTTTTCGTCGAGCCGGGCCAGGATACCTACGAGGGCATGGTGGTCGGAATCAACCCGCGCCCAGAGGATCTCGACATCAACGTCACCCGCGAAAAGAAGCTGACCAACATGCGGTCGTCGACCGCGGACGTGATCGAGACTTTGGCCAAGCCGCTCGAGCTCGACCTGGAACGGGCCATGGAGTTCTGCGCGCCCGACGAATGCGTCGAGGTGACTCCAGAGATCGTGCGGGTGCGCAAGGTCGAGCTGGACGCTACCGCCCGGGCCCGCAGCCGGGCGCGGGCAAAGACGCGGAGTTAGCCCCGCGTGGTTAGCCGGGCGGCCGGAAAGGCGCTCGATACCCTGAGGGGCGTGCCAAGACGAGCCCGTCGCCTTATCGTGGCCGCCGGCGTGCTCATCTTCGTGGTTGGATCGGTCCTGGCGGCGTGTACGGTCAACCCTCCGCCCGCGCCGCAAAGCACCGATACGCCGCACTCCTCACCGCCACCGCCGCAGCGGCCGACCCAAATAATCATGGGCATCGATTCGATCGGGGCCGGGTTCAACCCGCATCTGCTGTCCGATCTGTCGCCGGTGAACGCGGCGATCAGCGCCCTGGTGTTGCCCAGCGCTTTTCGTCCGGTGCCCGATCCGAACAGCCCGACCGGCTCGCGCTGGGAGATGGATCCCACCCTATTGGTGTCCGCCGACGTGACTAATCAGAATCCGTTCACGGTGACCTACAAGATTCGGCCGGAGGCGCAGTGGACTGACAACGCCCCGATCGCCGCCGACGACTTCTGGTACCTCTGGCGACAGATGGTCAGTCTGCCGGGGGTGGTGGATCCGGCCGGATACGACCTCATCACCGGTGTGCAGTCGCTCGAGGGCGGCAAGCAGGCGGTGGTCACCTTCTCGCAACCGTATCCGGCGTGGAAGGAATTGTTCAGCAACATAGTGCCGGCGCACATCGTCAAGGATGTGCCCGGCGGGTTCGCGGCCGGGCTGGCTCGGGCCCTGCCGGTCACCGGCGGGCAGTTTCGGGTGGAGAGCATCGACCCGCAGCGCGACGAAATACTGATCGCCCGCAATGACCGCTATTGGGGTCCGCCCGCCAAACCCGCCCTGATCCTCTTTCGTCGTGCGGGGGCGCCGGCCGCGCTCGCCGATTCGGTGCGCAACGGCGACACCCAAGTGGCCCAGGTGCACGGCGGCTCGGCGGCCTTCGCGCAGCTTTCGGCGATACCCGACGTGCGGACCGCCCGGATCGTGACACCGCGGGTCATGCAGCTCACGTTGCGCGCCAACGAGGCCAAGCTGTCCGACGCGCAGGTTCGCAGGGCCATTCTCGGGTTGCTCGACGTAGACGTGCTGGCTGCTGTGGGTGCCGGTAGCGACAACACCGTCACGTTGGACCAGGCTCTGATCCGTTCGCCAAGCGACCCGGGGTACGAGCCGACCGCGCCGCCCGCGATGACGACACCTGGTGCGCTGGCGTTGCTGGCGGCAGCCGGTTACCAAGTCGAGAACACCAGTACGCCGTCACCGGCGCCGACCCCGGCGAGCACCGGGCCGCCGGAAGTCATCCGCGGCAGGATCAGTAAGGACGGCCAGCAGCTGTCGCTGGTCATCGGAGTGGCGGCAAATGACCCGACCTCGGTCGCGGTGGCCAACACGGTTGCCGACCAGTTGCGCAATGTCGGCATCGCCGCCACCGTGCTGCCGCTGGATCCCGTGTCGCTGTATCGCGACGCGTTGAACAACAACCAGGTCGACGCGATCGTCGGCTGGCATCAGGCCGGCGGGAATCTGGCGACGTTGCTGGCCTCGCGTTACGGTTGCCCCGCGCTGCAAACGACGCAGGTGCCGACCTCGACGCCGACCACTGGTTCCTCTGGGCCGGCCGCGCTTACGCCGCCCGCCGGCCCGGCCACCACCTCCCTGACGCCGACGCAGGCGCCGCCCAGCCGTCCACCCGATCCCGGCGCGCTGGTGCAAGCGCCGTCGAACCTAACCGGGATCTGCGATCGCAGCATCCAGGCGAACATCGATGCCGCGCTCAATGGCACCAAAAACATCAATGATGTCATCAAGGCGGTCGAGCCGCGACTGTGGAACATGTCTACCGTGCTGCCGATCTTGCAGGACACCACCATCGTCGCGGCCGGCCCGAGCGTGCAGAACGTCAGCCTGTCCGGCGCGGTACCGGTCGGCATCGTCGGCGACGCCGGACAATGGATCAAAACTGGGCCATAGCTTGGACCATATCTACATTTCGTTAATGCAAACAGCCGTTTTCACATCGACGTAACGATACGCTTCGGCCATGCGATTAAAACTCGCATAATTGGGCACAGGGGATAGCGATATAGTTCGCCGCTCACTCGGGGAGGTAGTCGTGTCGTTTCTGGTCGCGGTACCGGAGCTAATAGCCGACGCCGCAGGGGATCTGACTAATATTGGTACCACCGTCAGTTCGGCCAATACTGCGGTGGCCGCCGCGACGACGAGTATCTTGCCACCAGCTGCCGATGAGGTTTCGACGCAAATCGCCGCGCTATTTTCTACACACGCGGTGAACTACCAAAAGGTCAGTGCGCAGGCAGCGGCATTTCACGAGCAATTCGTCAAAACTTTGACCGCGGGCGCGAGCACGTACGCGGCCGCCGAGGCCAACGTCGTGCAGAGCCTAGGGGCTGAGGCTCCTGCTCTGGGCGGCGGGCTAGCGGGGCTGGGGACCACCCTTGGCGGCGAACTTGGCGGGCTGGGGGCTTCGCTCAATGCCGGATTGCCGGGCGGTGCCCTCGGCGGAAGCCTTGTTGGGCTGGCGCAGACGGGTGAGTCGCTTGGCGCAAACTCGGCTGCCGCAGTGCCCGTGAATCGCCCTGGAAATGCTGGAGGCTCCTGACCTTGGAAACGAGGATGCGGGTATGCCGAAAGAACAGTCTCCTGGGAAGCCGACGACACGCCGATACAGTCCGGAAGAGAAGGCCGCCGCGGTGCGGATGGTGCGGGCGTTGCGCGCCGAGCTGGGTACCGAGCAGGGAACCGTGCAACGGGTAGCCCGCCAGCTCGGCTACGGCATGGAGTCGGTACGCATGTGGGTGCGCCAGGCAGATATCGATGAAGGATTAGCTCCGGGGGTATCGACCGCAGAGTCGGTGCGGGTCAAGGAACTCGAGCAAGAGAACCGAGAACTCAAGCGCGCCAACGAGATTCTGAAGCGAGCCGCGAGTTTCTTCGGGGCGGAGCTCGACCGCCAACACAAGAAATAGTCGACTTCATCGACGACAACCGCCAAGAGTTCGGGGTCGAGCCCATCTGCACCGTCCTGCGATCAGCAGGGGTGTCGATGGCCCCGAGCACCTACTACGCGGCCAAGTCCCGCGGTCCGTCGCCGCGAGCCTGCCGTGACGCCGTCCTGGGTCCGGCCCTGGTCCAGTTGTGGAAGGACAACTACTGCGTCTACGGGGCACACAAGCTGTGGAAAACGGCACGCCGGGCCGGGCATGACGTGGGCCGCGATCAGGTTGCCCGGCTGATGCGGGCCGCCGGCATCGAAGGGGTGCGTCGCGGCAAACGGGTCCGCACCACCAAGCCCGACCCTGGCGCCGGGCGGCATCCCGATCTGGTCAAGCGCAACTTCACCGCGACTGCCCCCAACCAGTTGTGGGTCACCGACCTGACCTACGTCCCGACCTGGGCCGGCGTGGCGTACGTCTGCTTCATCACCGACGCGTTCAGTCGGATGATCGTCGGCTGGCGGGTCGCGTCGAACATGCGGACCACGATGGTGCTCGACGCGATTGAGATGGCCCGCTGGTCACGCGGCAATACGTTGCCGGGCTTGACATGTCACTCCGACGCCGGATCGCAGTTCACGTCCGTTCGCTACGGTGAACGCCTCGCCGAGATCGGTGCGGTGCCCTCCATCGGATCCGTCGGCGACAGCTTCGATAACGCCCTGGCCGAAACGGTGAACGGATACTACAAGTCTGAGCTGATCTACGGACCCGCCCGCACCGGCCCCTGGAAGACCGTCGAGGATGTCGAACTGGCCACCCTGAGCTGGGTGCACTGGCACAACACAGCGCGTCTGCACGGCTACCTCAACGACCTACCGCCCACAGAGTTCGAAGCCATCTTCTACGCTACGAAACGGACCGACCAACCCCTGGTCGAAATCCAATAGCCCGAGCCTCCACCGGAACCAGGGCGTTTCACCGCTTTGACATTGCCGGGTTTTGGCGCGGGCCTCCCCGGCCTGACGCTACCCGGCTTTGGTCTGGGACTGCCCGGCCTGGCGTTGCCTGGCTTTGGTATTGGTCTGCCCGGCCTGGGCCTTCCCGGCCTGGGCGTGGGATTGCGTGGCCCGACGTTGCCTGGCTTTGGTGTGGGGCTGCCCGGCCTGCTGCTGCCTGGCCCGGGGGTGGGGACGCCCGGACTGACCTTGCCTGGCTTTGGTCTGGGGCTGCCCGGCCTGCTGCTGCCTGGCCTGGGCGTGGGGCTGGCCGGCCTGACGCTGCCCGGCCTCGCTTTGGGGCTGCCCGGTTTGGGGCTGCCCGGCTTTGGTGTGGGGCTGCCCGGTTTGGGGCTGCCTGGCTTTGGTGTGGGGTTGCCCGGCCTGACGTTGCCGGGTACCGGTGTGGGGTTGCCCGGTTTGGGGCTGCCTGGCTTTGGTGTGGGGTTGCCCGGCCTGACGTTGCCGGGTACCGGTGTGGGGTTGCCCGGTTTGGGGCTGCCCGGCGTTGGAGTGGGGTTGCCCGGCCTGGGGTTGCCCGGCCTGGGGTTGCCCGGCTTCGGGGTGGGCCTGCCCGGTCTGACGTTGCCCGGCGTTGGTGTGGGCCTGCCCGGTCTGGGGCTTCCCGGGTTTGGTGTTGGCCTCCCCGGTCTGGGGCTGCCCGGCGTTGGTGTGGGGTTGCCCGGCCTGGGGTTGCCCGGCTTCGGGGTGGGCCTGCCCGGCCTGACGTTGCCCGGCGTGGGGGTGGGCCTGCCGGGTCTGGGGCTTCCCGGGTTTGGTGTTGGCCTCCCCGGTCTGGGGCTGCCCGGCGTTGGTGTGGGGTTGCCCGGCCTGCTGCTGCCCGGTTTCGGTCTGGGGCTGCCGGGCCTGACGCTGCCGGGCTTGGGTGTGGGGCTGCCTGGCCTGCTGCTGCCCGGTTTGGCTCTCGGATTGGCCCCTCTGCTGCTGCCCGGCCTGGCTCTGGGATTGCCCGGCCTGTTGCTGCCCGGCTTGGGTCTTGGGTTGCCCGGTCTGACGTTGCCCGGCCTGGGTCTGGGACTGCCCGGTCTGACGTTGCCCGGCTTTGGTGTGGGCCTGCCCGGTGTGGGGCTGCCCGGCGTTGGGGTGGGGTTGCCCGGCCTGACGTTGCCGGGTACCGGTGTGGGGCTGCCCGGTCTGACGTTGCCCGGCGTTGGTGTGGGCCTGCCGGGTCTCGGGCTTCCCGGGTTTGGTGTTGGCCTCCCCGGTCTGGGGCTGCCCGGCGTTGGTGTGGGGTTGCCCGGCCTGGGGTTGCCCGGCTTCGGGGTGGGCCTGCCCGGCCTGACGTTGCCCGGCGTGGGGGTGGGCCTGCCGGGTCTGGGGCTTCCCGGGTTTGGTGTTGGCCTCCCCGGTCTGGGGCTGCCCGGCGTTGGTGTGGGGTTGCCCGGCCTGGGCCTGCCCGGTATCGGTCTGGGGCTGCCGGGCCTGCTGCTGCCCGGTTTGGCTCTCGGATTGGCCCCTCTGCTGCTGCCCGGCCTGGCTCTGGGATTGCCCGGCCTATTGCTGCCCGGCTTGGGTCTTGGGTTGCCCGGTCTGACGTTGCCCGGCCTGGGTGTGGGCCTGCCCGGTCTGGGCCTGCCGGGCGTTGGTGTGGGGCTACCCGGTCTGGGGCTGCCCGGCGTTGGTGTGGGGCTACCCGGTCTGGGGCTGCCCGGCGTTGGTGTGGGGCTGCCCGGGCTGACGTTGCCCGGCGTTGGTGTGGGGCTGCCCGGGCTGACGTTGCCGGGTACCGGTGTGGGGCTGCCCGGTCTGACGTTGCCGGGTACCGGTGTGGGGCTGCCCGGGCTGACGTTGCCCGGCGTTGGTGTGGGCCTGCCCGGGCTGACGTTGCCCGGCGTGGGGGTGGGCCTGCCCGGGCTGACGTTGCCGGGTACCGGCGTGGGGTTGCCCGGGCTGATGTTGCCGGGTACCGGTGTGGGGTTGCCCGGGCTGACGTTGCCGGGTACCGGTGTGGGGTTGCCCGGGCTGACGTTGCCGGGTACCGGTGTGGGGTTGCCCGGGCTGACGTTGCCCGGCGTTGGTGTGGGGTTGCCCGGCCTGACGTTGCCCGGCGTTGGTGTGGGGTTGCCCGGCCTGACGTTGCCGGGTACGGGTGTGGGGCTGCCCGGCCTGACGTTGCCCGGCGTTGGTGTGGGGTTGCCCGGCCTGACGTTGCCGGGTACCGGTGTGGGGCTGCCCGGCCTGACGTTGCCCGGCGTTGGTGTGGGGCTGCCCGGCCTGACGTTGCCGGGTACCGGTGTGGGGCTGCCCGGCCTGACGTTGCCGGGTACCGGTGTGGGGCTGCCCGGCCTGACGCTGCCGGGCCTGGGTGTCGGGTTGCCCGGCCTGCTGCTGCCCGGTCTGGCTCTCGGATTGGCCCCGCTGCTGCTGCCCGGCCTGGCTTTGGGATTGCCGGGCCTCTAAAGTTCCCCCGGTTCTCCGGAGACTTTTCTATCTGGATTCGGCTGGCTCGGGTTGGAGCCTATCCGGTTGGTGTTCGTCGTGTTCGGTGTAGTAGGCCTCCTCGTATTCGTCGGGTGAAAGTCCGTTAAGACCGGCTTGGATGCGGCGCGGGTTGTACCAGCCGTCGATGTAGCGGAACAGTGCCGCTTCTGCTTCCGCTCTGGTAGCGAAAGTGATTGCAGGCCAGTATATTAGCTCGATTTTCAGGGTTGACCACAGGTTTTCCGCCAACGCATTGTCGAAGCTATCCCCGACGCTTCCGGTGGAGGGGGCGATGCCGGAGTCGCACAGTCGCTGGGTGAACCGGACCGCAGTATATTGACAGCCCTTGTCGCTATGATGGACCAGCTGACCGTCACAGATATCGCGGGAGAAGATCGCGTAGTCGAGCGCCGAGATCACCAGGTCGGTGTCCGCGCGAGGGCCGCTGCGCCAGCCAACCACCTTGTTGGAGAACGCATCACGAACGCTGGCCAGCCACAGCACACCCTCGCCGGTGAGGATGCGAGTCAGATCGGCCACCCACTTGCGGTTGGGTGCAGTCGCGGTGAAGTCGCGGTCGAGCAGATCCGGCGCGGCCGTGTGCTTGGGGTTTTGCCGGGTGGACCCGTGCTTCCAGCCCTTGCGCAGATAGGCGCCGCGGCGGCCGTTGACGCGCATGATCCGCTCCACCCGCTTGCGGGAGACCCACACCCCGCGGCGGCGCAGCTCCAGCCACACCCGCGGTGAGCCGTAGGTGGCGGCGAACTCGTGAGAGCCGCGGATCTCATCGATCAGCGTCAGCAGCCCGGCGTCCTCACGGGTCCGCCGCGACGGTTGCTGGCGCGCCTTGCGCCACCCGTAGTAGGTCGAGGCTGCGATACCCAGGACCCGTAGTACGAGACCGACCGAGAAGTCATGCGCATCAACGAAGTTCATGACCGCCTCCGGGTCGGGTCGATCTCCGAGGCGAAATACGCACTCGCCGCCTTGAGTACCTCGTTGACGGCCCGCAGTTGCTTTACTTCGGCACGCAGCCGGCGATTCTCCTCCAGCATCTCTGTCGTTGGACGGTCGTGCCGCGCACCACGGTCAGCCTCGTCTTGGCGGATCCAATTCCGCAAGGCCTCCGGATGCACGTTCAGCTGACGCGCCAGCTGCGCGATCACCGGCTTGGGAGTCGACTCCCGATACAGCCGCACCGCGCGTTCACGCAGCTCGGCCGGATACTTCCTGTTCGCTGCCACTAAGACTTCCTCCCTCCAGGCTTACAACAGCAAACCCGGTTTGGAAGTCTCCGGAAAAGCGGGGGAAGCACACTCCTCCTGCCCGGCCTGGGTCTGGGATTGCCCGGCCTGACGCTGCCGGGCCTGGGTGTGGGGCTGCCCGGCCTGACGCTGCCGGGCCTGGGTGTGGGGCTGCCCGGCCTGACGCTGCCCGGCCTGGGCGTGGGGCTGCCCGGCCTGACGCCGCCGGGCCCGGGCGTGGGTCTGCCCGGCCTGACGCTGCCCGGCGTGACCCTGACCGGCAATGCGGGCGGATTCTTTGCGCAGCTGCAGGCGGCGGAAACCGCCTTCAATAACGCTGTGCTCACGAATGAGCTGACCTTCAACGCATCCCTGGTCGGCACCGAGACGGCGTTGGAGACTGCTTTCTTCGGTGGCACCGGTGCGGTGGGCGGCATGGTCGACAACTTCTACAACTTCTGGAACGCGGTGCTGGGAACCGGCGAGGCGACCTTCGACAGCCTGCTGGGAGTGCCGTTCCCGTCGGCCTACCTCGCTGCACACCTCGTGGTTGGTGCGCCCAACGTCGCTATTGGCGGCGGTACGCTGGGCGGGCTGCTGGGCGCCGTGGACACCAAGTTCTTGTGGGACCTGGCCGTCATTGGTGCCCCAACCGCGTTGACCGCCAACGTTTCCACTGCGCTTCCCACGTTGGGAGCGGCGTTATTGGCGGCGCCGGTTGCAGGATTGCAGGGCGTCGCAACGGTCGAGCTTGGCTTTCTCAACAACATGGTCGCCGCGGAGACAAACTTCAACACGAGCCTGCTGAACAACGAGCTGGCATTGGAGGCAAACGTATTCGGGCCCAACGCCTTTAACGGCGCGCTCAACCGGACATTCAACGTTTACAACCTGGCCGTGCTCACCGGTGAACAGACTGCCAACAGCTTCTTGGGCGGAACGCAGGTCCCGCCGACGAACGCCGGGGTCTTCCTCACCGGAGGCGGGAACGGAGTGTTCAACACCAACGGCGGCATCGGCGGCCTCGAGGGCATGCTCGACCAGTTCCTGGTCGCCGATGCCAACCTGGCCGGCTTCCACTAACCCCGCGTTCGCGGCGGGATTACGGTGTCGACGACCAGCGCCAGCTGACGTCGGTTCGGCGGTTCCCCGGTAAGCAGGAAGTGGTGGTTAATCAACGCCGGCCCGACTCGCGCGGTCAGCGGTGTCATCGTTGCCGGGTCTAGGTCGCCGTTAGCTACCGCCGCGTCCAGGATCGATTCGATGATCTTGAGGCGCGGGCACACCACGGCATCGGCGAAGATGGTGCGCATCTCGGGTTCGTGCAGGAGCTGGTGGACGACGTCCAAGCCGGGAAAGGTGGTCTTTCCGGCCAGCATGTCGCGGTGGGCGGTGAACATCGTCAGCAGGTTCTCTCGGGCCGACCGGCCGGAGCGCAGCTCGGGAACCGGGGGTAGAGCGTAAACCAGAGCGGCGTGCACCAGATCGTGCTTGCTGCCCCAGCGTCGGTACAGCGCGGCCTTGCCCGTCTGGGCGCGCGCCGCGATCCCTTCCATCGTCAGGCCGCCGTATCCCACCTCGGCGAGCTCCGCCAACGTGGCCTCGTACAGCGCGTGTTCGAGCACTTCGCCTCGCCGGCGGCTCCGGCTGCTTGTCCGATTCGCTTGGGTGACCTGCGGCATTTCTCGATAGTAGCCGCTGGCGTTCCTTTCCGCTGCGTCCTAGCGAACCACGTCCCGCGAGATTTGCGGAGGTAGGGTGCGTCCATGTCCGAGACTCCCCGGTTGCTGTTCGTCCACGCCCATCCCGATGACGAGAGCCTCAGCAACGGAGCCACCATCGCGCATTACACCGCCCGCGGGGCGCAGGTGCGCGTCGTCACCTGCACCCTCGGCGAGGAGGGCGAGGTCATCGGCGACCAATGGGCCGAACTCGCCGTCGATCGCGCGGATCAACTCGGCGGCTATCGCATCGGGGAACTCACCGCAGCACTGCGGGCGCTGGGCATCAGCGCACCCATTTATCTCGGTGGTGCCGGCCGATGGCGCGACTCGGGCATGCCCGGCACCCCGAGGAGGCGTCGCCAGAGGTTCATCGAGGCCGACGAGCGCGAGGCCGTTGGTGAACTCGTCGCGATCATTCGTGAGCTCCGTCCACACGTCGTCGTGACCTACGACCCCAACGGTGGCTATGGTCACCCAGACCACGTCCACACCCATACCGTCACAACGGCCGCGGTGGCCGCAGCCCAAAAAGACGACTATCCGGGCGAGCCATGGACCGTACCTAAGTTCTACTGGACGGTGTTGTCCGCCAGCGCATTCGAGGCGGGTTGGCGCGCGCTGGGTCCCGACGACTTACTTCCCGATTGGACGATCCCGCCGCGAGAAGAGTTCGACTTCGGGTACGCCGACTCCGACATCGACGCGGTGGTGGAGGCGGCCCCGGACGACCACGCCGCCAAGACGGCCGCGCTCGCGGCACACGCCACCCAGGTCGTCGTTGGCCCGACCGGCCGGGCCTGCGCGCTGTCGAACAAGATGGCGCTGCCGATCGTCGCCCAAGAGCACTATGTCTTGGTGTCCGGCTCCGCGGGCGAGCGCGATGGGCGCGGCTGGGAAACGGATCTGCTGGCGGGACTCCGTTTCAGGGCTGCCGCAACGCGGTAGGCTGCGAAACAGGCAGCCACGGAAGGACTTCGCATGGACCCCGACCTGGACCCTAACCTGCAGCACTGGCAGGACCGACTCGACAGCCTGCAGTGGGTTATCGGCTCCATACTCTCCAACATCGACAGCGTCCCGACCTGACCGAAACAAAGCCGCGCGCCGCGTCGGTCGAGGATGGCGGCGCGACAGATCCCGCGATTCGTTTCGTTGTTCTGGCGCTGCTGGCCGTCGACGGGATTTTGTCGGCGCTGGCCGGGGCTCTGCTGATGCCGTCCTATATCGGTTCGATCCCTTTTCCCATCAGTGCATTGCTCAGTGGATTGCTCAACGCGGCCCTGGTATGGGCCGCGGGGCGATGGACGAGGTCGCCGCGGGTGGCGGCGCTGCCGTTGTGGACGTGGCTCTTGACTCTGGCGGTGATCAGCATGGGCGGACCCGCCGACGACGTCATCCTCGGGGGCCAGGGGCTGATGCGGTACGGGGCCCTGCTGCTGATCGTGCTGGGGGTGGCGCCACCGGTGTGGGTGCTGTGGCGCGGCCACCACCTATGAAGGCCTGGTCAGCCGAAAATGGGCGGAAGCGGCGGGAGCGGCGGCAAGATCCCGCCAAAGAGCCAGTTGATCTCGGTGTTGATGAAATAGCCGACCGACGCCGCGGTGGCCGAAAAGAAGTTGTTCAGCCCTTGAGCGAAGGAGATTGAGCCCTGCAGGAAGTCGATCGTGTTGAACAGGCCGCTCTGCACGATGGGCTCGATGAGGTTGTAGACGAAGTTGATCTGTGGTGCCAAATAGCCGACGTAGGGTACAAAGCCAACCGCGTACGCGGCGAGCTGGAATCCATACTGCACATACGGCTCGAAGGTGAGATACGCGGCCTTGATCCCGTCGCCGATGGACGCGGCTGCGGCCGCCGCCGGAGCAGCCGCGGCGTTGGTCATGGCGGCCGGCGCGAGCAGCGCGCGCGCCGCGGTCAGCGCACTGATTCCGCCGGTGGGTCGGAGCAGCGCGCCGGCCTGACCGGCGATTGCCTGGGCGCCACCGCCGCCGAGGAGCCCGGCGCCACCCAGGAAATTTGGACCGGCCACGGCGCTCTCGATGCGGCCGAGCGCATTGGCAGACGCGCCACCGGCCCCGCCCGCCGCCGCCGCGGGCGCATTTACGGCATTGGCCAGGGTCTGCGCGGCGTTGCCCTCGGCGGCCGCATACGCCCCCGCACCCGCGCTCAAAGTCTGAACGAACTTCTCGTGAAACGCCGCCATCTGCGCGCTCAGCTGCTGATACCCCAGCCCATGCTCGGAGAGCAGGGCGGCGACCTGCGCTGATACCTCATCGGCGGCGGACGCCAGCACCCCGGTTGTGGGTGCCGCTGCGGCCGCGTTCGCCGTGCCCAGCGTCGAACCGATACCTGCTAGATCCGAAGCAGCTGTGGCCAGCTCCTCCGGGGCCGCGAATAGGAACGACATTCGGTACCTCCCTGGGATATGACGGATGCTATCGCGATCTCCGGTCGAGGGCGGGGGAGTCAGCAAAACAGCCTGCATAGCGCCCCGCCGATGTGGTCGCGAAGCGGGGATGTCGACCGCGGACGTCGACAGCCTGGCGCTACTGTTGCGGATATGGCACCCTCGCCCAAAGCTTCACCGGCTTGGACGTGGATGAAATTCGATCGTGGGGAAGTTACACCAACGTGCCACTGACACCGGAGCCTCCGGGCGTGAAGCCCGTCGCTCTGCCTAGTCCTATCGTTCCGGCTGCGGTCTCCTCGAAGGCCAGCGCGTCGGCGCTGCGGCGGGTCTTGCGCCGCGCCCGAGACGGGGTCGCGCTGAATGTCGACGAGGCGGCCCTCGCGATGACCGCGCGCGGCGACGACCTCGCCGATCTGTGCTCGAGCGCGGCGCGGGTGCGCGACGCGGGTCTCGAGTCGGCCGGCCGGCGCGGGCCGGGCGGCCGGCTGCCGATCACCTATTCGCCCAAGGTGTTCATCCCGGTCACGCGCCTGTGCCGCGACACCTGCCATTACTGCACCTTCGTCACCGTCCCGGGCAAGCTGCGTGCGCGAGGGACCGGCATGTATATGGAGCCCGACGAAATTCTCGATCTCGTTCGCCGCGGGGCCGAACTGGGTTGCAAGGAAGCGCTATTCACCCTGGGCGACCGGCCCGAGGACCGGTGGCCGCAGGCGCGTGACTGGCTTGGCGAACGCGGCTATGACTCCACGCTGTCCTACGTGCGGGCGATGGCGATCCGGGTGCTCGAGGAAACCGGGCTGCTGCCGCATCTGAACCCAGGCGTGATGAGCTGGTCGGAGATGTCGCGGCTGAAGCCGGTGGCACCGTCGATGGGCATGATGCTCGAGACGACGTCGCGGCGGCTGTTCGAAACGAAAGGGCTTGCGCACTACGGCAGCCCGGACAAAGACCCCGCCGTCAGGCTGCGTGCTCTGACCGACGCGGGACGGTTGTCCATTCCGTTCACCACGGGTCTGTTGGTCGGGATCGGCGAAACGCTGCCCGAACGCGCGGACACCTTGCATGCGATTCGCAAGTCGCACAAGGAATTCGGACACGTTCAGGAAGTTATCGTGCAGAACTTCCGGGCGAAGGAACACACCGCGATGGCCGGTTTCCCCGATGCCGGGATCGAGGATTACCTGGCCACGGTGGCCGTCGCGCGACTGGTGCTCGGTCCGGGCATGCGCATCCAGGCGCCGCCCAATTTGGTTTCGCGCGATGAGTGCCGGGCGCTGATCGGCGCGGGAGTCGACGACTGGGGTGGTGTGTCGCCGCTGACGCCCGACCACGTCAACCCGGAACGGCCCTGGCCCGCCCTGGACGAGCTGGCCGCCATCACGGCCGAAGCCGGATACGACTTGGCGCAGCGGTTGACCGCACAGCCCAAGTACGTGCAAGCCGGCGCCGCGTGGATCGACCCGCGGGTGCGGGCGCATGTTGTGGCATTGGCCGACCCGGCGACGGGCCTGGCTCGCGACGTCAGGCCGGTGGGCATGCCCTGGCAGGAGCCCGACGACGTGGAATCCTCGGGCAGGGTCGACCTCAACGCGGCGATCGACACCGACGGCCGCAACACCGACGC
Source organism: uncultured Actinomycetota bacterium (assembly GCA_963788075.1). Classification (GTDB taxonomy): domain Bacteria; phylum Actinomycetota; class Actinomycetes; order Mycobacteriales; family Mycobacteriaceae; genus Mycobacterium. Next base: position 263,396 of record CAWBFI010000004.1, read on the forward strand.
GCGCAGCGACCTCGAGAGCGCCTTCGGCGATTGGGAATCCATCCGTGCGCAAGTGCACGAGCTGGGCGCGCGCGCTCCCGAGCGCATCGACACCGACGTGCTCGCCGCACTGCGTTCGGCCGAACGCGACCCCGCCGGCTGCAGCGACGACGAGTATGTGGCGCTGGCGACTGCCGACGGTCCCGCGCTGGAAGCGGTTGCCGCGCTTGCGGATTCGTTGCGTCGTGACGTGGTCGGTGACGACGTGACCTTCGTGGTGAACCGGAACATCAATTTCACCAACATCTGCTACACGGGGTGCCGGTTCTGCGCGTTCGCCCAGCGCAAGGGCGATGCCGACGCGTACTCGTTGTCCACCAAAGAGGTGGCCGACCGCGCCTGGGAGGCGTACGTGGAAGGCGCCACCGAGGTTTGCATGCAGGGTGGGATCGACCCCGAGCTGCCGGTCACCGGCTACGCCGAACTGGTGCGCGCCGTCAAAGCCCGGGTGCCCTCGATGCATGTGCATGCGTTCTCCCCGATGGAGATCGCCAACGGCGTGACCAAGAGCGGGTTGAGCGTCCGCGAGTGGCTGATCGGCCTGCGGGAGGCCGGTCTTGACACCATCCCGGGCACCGCCGCCGAGATCCTCGACGACGAAGTTCGCTGGGTGCTCACCAAGGGCAAGTTGCCGACGTCGTTGTGGATCGAGATCGTGACCACTGCGCACGAGGTGGGTCTGCGGTCGTCGTCGACGATGATGTACGGGCACGTCGACAACCCGCGGCACTGGGTCGCCCACCTCAATGTGCTGCGCGAAATTCAGGACCGTACCGGCGGTTTCACCGAGTTCGTGCCGCTGCCGTTCGTGCACCAGAATTCGCCGTTGTATCTGGCCGGCGCGGCTCGCCCCGGGCCCAGCCATCGCGACAACCGGGCGGTACACGCCTTGGCCCGGATCATGTTGCACGGCCGCATCTCCCACATCCAGACCAGCTGGGTCAAGCTCGGCGTTGCGCGCACGCGGGTGATGCTCAACGGCGGCGCCAACGACCTCGGCGGCACGCTGATGGAAGAGACCATCTCGCGGATGGCCGGCTCGGAACACGGGTCATCGAAAACGGTGGCGGAGCTGGCTGCGATCGCCGAGGGCATAGGCCGCCCTGCCCGCCAGCGCACCACCACATATGCATCGCTCGCAGCGTAGTTGGCTTGGGTGTCAGAGGCTGCGGGTATAACCGAGGCCGTGAAGCGACACATCGATACCGACCGATTCCCCGAATGGCGGGCGTTTGTGGACGCGGTGCAACAGCGCCGGCCCGATGCCGGTACCTGGTGTGAGGCCTGGACGGTGCGCGACATCGTGGTCCATCAAGCCGGAAACGCTGAGGAACTCGCCCGGGTGCTGGGCGCGCACCTGGAAGGCGACCCCGTCGCCACGCGCAGTTTCGAGGAACGCGAGGGACCATTGCGTGCCCTCACCGATGCGGACCTGTGGGACGCGCTGCTCGAGCGGATGGCCACCTTGAACGAGGTCGCCGAGGCGGCCGAGGCGGTTCCGGCTGACACCGATGTCGCCTGGGCCGGCCGCACCATGAAGGTGCCCTGGTTCGCCGAGCACATGCGCGAAGAACTCGTGCTGCATGGCTGGGACATCACCGGAGACTGCGACATCCCGGCCGCCTTACAGGCGGCGCTTGCCGATCCCTGGATGACCACCCACAGCGTCGTCGCGGTGGGACGGCCGCTGCTCGCCAAGGGCGCTAAAGACCTGCGGCCGGGCGAGCGTATCGAGGCCCGGCTGCGGGTTCCCGGTGCCGACGACGTTCTCGTTACGGCCGACGCCGACCGGACGTCCATCGCGCTCGCCGAGCCCGAAGGTCAGGCGACGCTTGAAACCGATGCCGCCGCGCGGGTCTTACTGCTCTGGGGCCGTCGGCCCGGGGACCCGGCGCGGATCTGCAGCAGTGCCGGCAGCGAAGCCCTGGGCCGGGCGCGCCGACTGCTCAGCGGCTACTGACAGACTCTGCGAGCCCGCTCAGTAGCTGTTGCAGCTGCCGGCCACCGCTAGTACGTCGTTGAAGTACGGAGCGGCCTGCGGCATGGCCTGGATCTGAGCGGCCATCTGCGCGCGCTTCGGCGGCGTCGAGGCCAGGAAACTGCGCAGGTACGACTGCGCAAGCGGCGATGCGTTAAATTGCGCCGCGGCGCTCGGATCGGTCGCGTTAAGCGCGGCCATGACCTGCCCGTAGTTGCAAGTCGTGTTGATAACCGGATCCAGCGGATCTGCGGACGCGATTCCGGAGCCGGCCGTCAACGCGAACGCCGCCCCCCCAATCGCAGCGGCCAATTTGGTCAGCGACAGCCTCACCATCAGTGGATACCTTCCCCAATCAATGCACCGTCGGAAAACGGCGACGACATTTGCCCAACGGTTGCCGTCTCCGATCGAGGCTACCAGCCCCCGTGAGCATTGTTCCATCGAAGCCGTTATCGCATAGGAAGTGCTAAACGTAACTATCCGCAGGTCAGCGTTTGTTCGCGCAGTTCGCTCTGAGTGAAATGCGGTTTACAGGCCTGCCGCCAAATCGGCGCCCCGCTTGCCGAGGATCGTCATCGCGCGCAACTTCGATCCGACGGTTGCGCCGCCCGAGCAGGATGTATCCGACGGGCGTACCGAGTGGTTGACGTGTATGTGCAACGTCTAGTATCAGTAACCGAAAGCACCGAAAGCTTTGTCCGATGCGGCCGAAGCGCCGCACTCGAGCCGAACACCAAGCCAACCAGGAAGTACACAGAGGAGACCTTGAGGAGACGTCTGTGACGTACACGATCGCCGAACCCTGCGTCGACATCAAGGACAAGGCATGCATCGAGGAGTGCCCGGTCGACTGCATCTACGAGGGTGCTCGGATGCTGTACATCCACCCGGATGAATGCGTCGACTGCGGGGCCTGTGAACCGGTCTGCCCTGTCGAAGCGATCTACTACGAAGACGATGTGCCCGAGCAGTGGAGCGAGTACACGCAAATCAACGCCGACTTCTTCGTTGAGCTGGGGTCGCCCGGCGGTGCGGCGAAGGTCGGCATGACCGAGAACGACCCTCAGGTGGTCAAGGACCTGCCGCCACAGGGCGAAGGCGACTGAGCGGGCCGGTGCTGCGCGAGCCCGGGAGGGGGCGGCCGGCACTGTCGGCACTCTCGGCTTCCCTGCCGGAGTTTCCATGGGACACCTTGGCCGACGCGAAGGCGCTGGCCGGGTCCCATTCCGACGGAATCGTCGACCTGTCCATCGGCACACCGGTCGACCCGGTCTCGCCGCTGATCCGGGAGGCGCTGGCGGCCGCCAGTGAAGCGTCGGGATATCCGGCGACCGCCGGCACCGCGCGCCTGCGTGAATCGGCAGTGGCCGCGCTGCACCGCCGATTCGGAATGACCGGGCTGACCGAGGCGGCCGTGCTGCCGGTGATCGGCAGCAAGGAACTAATCGCCTGGCTACCCACATTGTTGGGGTTGGGCCCCGCGGACGTCGTCGTGGTGCCGGAGCTGGCGTACCCGACGTATGAAGTCGGCGCCCGGCTGGCGGGAACTCAGGTGCTGCACGCGGATTCGCTGACCCAGCTGGGCCCGCGGTCCCCGGCGCTGGTCTACCTGAACTCGCCCAGCAATCCGACCGGGCGGGTATTGGGCGTCGATCACCTGCGCAAGGTGGTCGGATGGGCGCGAGACAGGGGCGTGATCGTCGCGTCCGACGAGTGCTACCTGGGGTTGGGCTGGGACGTCGAGCGTCCAGAACCGCTGTCGGTGCTGCATCCCTCGGTCTGCGACGGCGACCATACGGGGCTGCTCGCGATTCACTCGCTGTCGAAGAGCTCGTCGCTGGCCGGTTACCGGGCCGGCTTCGTCGCCGGGGATCCGGTTCTGGTCGCCGAGCTGCTGGCCGTCCGCAGGCACGCCGGGATGATGGTGCCGACACCGGTCCAGGCCGCCATGGTCGCGGCCCTGGACGACGACGCCCACGAGCGGCTGCAGCGCGAGCGGTACGAACGACGGCGGGCCGCCCTGCTGCCGGCGCTGCGCTCGGCCGGTTTTGCCGTCGACTATTCGGAGGCGGGCCTCTACTTGTGGGCGACGCGCGACGAGCCGTGTCGGGACACCGTCGCGTGGCTGGCCACCCGCGGGATCCTGGTGGCCCCCGGCGACTTCTACGGCCCGGGTGGGGTGCGACACGTCCGGGTTGCGCTGACTGCCGCCGACGAACGCATCGCCGCCGCGGTCGGGAGGCTAAGTTAGCTTCCTAAGCGGTTCTCCCTCGGGTAAGGAATGTTGTCGTGACAACTACGGCGAGCAAGATGCAGATCCCAACCTCGATTGGGGACATAGCCAAGCGCATCTTTCTGGGAAAGCCGCTAATCACCGAGAATCTGTCAAACGAGAAACTGTCCAATCCGATTGCGCTCGGCGCGCTTTCGCCGGATGCGATCTCTTCCACCGCGTACGGCACCGAACAGATTTTGATCGAACTGCTACCCAACGCCGGGCTGGCGGCGTTTGTGTTGCTGCTGCCCATCAACGCCGCGATCTTGGTGATTCTGGTGTTGGTGACGGCGTCGTATCGGCAGGTGGTCATGGCCTATACCCGCGCGGGCGGCTCCTACATCGTGGCGCGGGAGAATTTCGGACCTCGGGTGGCGCAGGTCGCCGCCGCGGCGCTGTTGATCGACTACGTGGTCACCGTGGCGGTGCAGGCGGCGGCCGGGACGGTCGCGTTGGCGTCGGCGGTCCCGGCGCTGGGGCCCTACAGCCTGGGCATCACCGTCGGCGTGGTGCTTCTCATCTGCTACTTGAACCTGCGCGGCCTGCGGGAAGCGGGCGTGCAATTCGCGGCCCCGACCTACTTTTTCGTCGCGATGATCACCCTGACGATCGTGACCGGCGTCGTCCGCGAAATATTTTGGGAATTACCGACCTACGATGCCCAGCATATCGCTGGAACGGTGCCGATTCAGCAGGGCGATGGCTTGGTGATGGGCGCGACGGTCCTGGTCTTGCTGCGGGCGTTCGCCAACGGCGGTTCGTCGCTGACGGGGGTCGAGGCGATTTCCAATACGGTCAACGTCTTCCGTAAGCCGCAGGGCCGCAACGCCCGCCGAGTCCTCACCGTTATGGCCTGCATACTCGGGTTCTTGCTGGCCGGTGTTGCCTACCTTACGTTTGTCATCCACGCAACGCCGTATGTCGCCGGATACCCGTCGGTGCTATCGCAGGTTGCCCGCGCGGTCTTCGGCAAAGGGTTGATCGGCAATATCCTCTATATCCTCGTCCAGGCGTCAACCGCTGCCATCCTGTTCACCGGTGCCAATACGAGCTTCAACGGATTCCCGGCGCTGGCGAGTTTCGTCGCCGAAGATCGCTTCCTGCCGCGTCAGTTGATGAAACGCGGTTACCGCCTTGTGTTTTCGAACGGCATCATCGTGCTCACCGCGCTGTCGGTCGCACTGCTGCTGACAACGGGCGGCTCGGTAACCGCGCTGGTCCCGTTTTATGCGATCGGCGTCTTCACCGGATTCTCGATGGCCGGTTACGGGATGACCAAACACCATCTGACCCATCGCGAACCGGGGTGGCGCCGCCGGCTGGCGATCAACCTTTCCTCGGCAATCCTGTCGACGATCGTCGTCGGCATCTTCGCGGTGGCGAAGTTCACCGAGGGCGCATGGCTGGTCGTCGTCGTCTTCCCGGTGCTGGTGTTCCTGCTCATTCGGCTCAACCGCGAATATCGTGCCGAGGCAGCCATTCTCGAGATGTTCCGCACCGAACGGCCCGAGTTGGTGAAGTACGCCAGGCACCGGGTGTTCGTATTCGTGAACTCGGTCGACCTTGCGGTCATCGAGGCGCTGCGATACGGCAAAGGGCTGCGGGCCGACGAGCTCATCGCGGTGCACTTCATGGTCGACGCGGCCTATGCCGCGCAATTGCGAAAGCGTTGGGATCACTACGAACTCGACACCCGGCTGCGGGTCGTGGACTGCCCGGATCGGCGGATCAACCGGTCCGCGCAGCTGCTCGTGGCTAAGGCGCTCCAAGAATATCCGAACACAAACGTGACCGTGCTGTTGCCGCGTCGCACGTACTCTCCACTGCTGGGCCGGCTGCTGCACGACCGCACCGCGGACAAGATCTCGCGGGCGATCAGCGTGATCCCGGACGCCGCGGCGACGATCGTCCCCTACGACGTGGAGTCGCGGATCAAGGAGGCGTATCCAGACGATCTCGAGCATCGGGTCGCGCGCGGACTCGACAAGGTCGAGGCGTGGGTCTCACAGGAAGAGGATCAAGACGTCGCGGCCTACGAACACCCGGAGCGCCCGCGGTCGGTGATCACCGTGGCCGGCATGATCCCGGGGCAGCGCGCCACCTTCGAGGGGCGGGTCAATCAGGTCGAGGACATCAGCAAGGGGCGGCGCACGCTGCGGTGGATCGTCGTCGGCGACGAAACCGGCGAAATCAGCATCACCTTTCGGCCCGGGCATGGGGGCGCCGACATCCAGCCCGGTCAGCTACTGCGGATCACCGGCAAGCCAAAGCAGAGCAGCAACCGCGCGATGTCGATGGTCGACCCGGCATACCACGTGGTCGAGGACCCCGCGAAGGCCGGAAACTAGGCTGCGGCGCGCGGGATGGCTTGGCCCGCTTAGGCATCCAACCGGGTGAACTGTTGTCGGCGATAATGCTCAACGCAGGCGGCGCGCCGGATCTTGCCGCTCGTCGTGGTGGGTAGAGATCCGGGCGCTACCAGCACGAGGTCGGCGACTTTGAGGCCGTGTGACTTGGATATCGCCGCGGTGACCTCGTTCCTGACGGCGTTGAGCTTTTGCAACGCCTCCTCGTCGGAATCGCCGCGCTTCTTGACTTCGATGATGGTGACCAACTTCTCGGTCTCACCGACCGATACCGCTATCGCCGCGACCCGACCCCCGGTGATTCCCTGAACGGTCGACTCGATGTCGTCGGGATAGTGGTTGCGCCCGTAGACGATCAGCAAATCCTTCATGCGGCCGACGATGAACAGCTCGCCCTCGGAAATGAATCCGAGGTCGCCCGTTCGCAGCCACGGTCCCTCAGGTGTGCCCGGCGACGGGTCGACCAGCATTCCGCCGAAGGTGCGCTGTGTCTCATCCGGTTTCTGCCAATAACCTTGGGCGACATTGTCGCCACGCATCCAGATCTCACCGACCGTTCCCGCAGGGCACTCCATACAGGTATCGGAATCGACGATCCGCATCATCGGTGATTTCGGCGTGCCGTAACTGATGAGCGGTGCGCCGGTTCCTGCTTCACGCCTTTCGGCGGTGCCTTCGGGTAGCTTCTCCGGCTCGAAGTGGACGATCACCGGTGACCTGCCATCCTTGGGGCGGCAGGCGGCATAGACAGTTCCTTCCGCCATACCATATGAGGGCAGCATCATATGGTTGGGGAAACCATAGGGAGCAAAACGCTTGCAGAACCTCTCCAGCGTGGCGGGATGGACGCGCTCACTGCCGCTGATGATGCCCTGACAGGCCCCCAGATCGAGCCCCTCCATGTCTGCGTCGGTCGTCTTTCGTACGGCCAAGTCGAAGGCGAAGTTGGGCGCCGCCGAAATGGGGTGGCTGGCGGTGGCCATCGCCTGGATCCACCGTGCCGGGCGTTGCAGGAACGCTATCGGACTCGTGAGCTCGGAGCGCCAGCCGCCCAGGATGGGTGCGACGACGCCGAGAACCAAGCCCATGTCGTGGTAGAACGGCAGCCACGACACGATGGTGAGGTCGCTTGGTGCCACGCCGTTGGTGGGCGCGAAATAGTCCGCCATCAGCTGTTGGAAGTTCACCAGAAGGTTCCGGTGGGTGATCATGACCCCGGCCGGAAGGCGGGTCGAGCCGGAGGTGTACTGCAAGTACGCAGTGGTCGGTGCCTCGATGCGCCGAATGCTCGATGGACTCTTGGTGTCCAGATCCAGCGCATCGACCTCGATGATCGTCGGGATGGTGCCCGTGCCGGGCCGGCCAATGTACTCGGAGATCGCTTCGGCGACTGCGGACGTCGTCAGGATCACCGAGGGCGATGTGTCTTCAAGAACCGCACTCACACGTTCGTCAAGCGAGCCGACCTGCGGGACCGTCAGCGGGACCGCGATCAATCCGGCTTGCATCGAGCCCAGGAAAGCGGCGATGTATTCAAGACCCTGCGGAGCCAGGATGACGGCCCGGTCGCCGACCGAGCCGTGCTGTCTGACCTCGTGCGCGAGGTTCAAGGTGCGGCGATAGAGCTGTGCCCAGGTCAACGCTTCGCGGGCGCCCTCCCAGTCGTGCTCGTAATCGGTAAAGCTGAAGATGACGTCGTCTGGCTGCAGACCAGCGCGTTCGCGCAGCAGGGAGAGGACGGACGAGTCTTGCATGGCGCCAGGTTACCGTCTCGCCGCCGATGGCGGGTTTGCTAGGTGCCCAAGCCCCAGTGGAACACGCGAGAGGTGAGCAGGACGACGCCCAGGGAGACGGACGCGACGACTGTGAGCCCGATGATCGCGACGACAAGTGGACGCCATCCGGTCCGCGCGATCTGGCGGATGTCGGTGGTGAGGCCGACGCCGGCGAAGGTGAGCAGGAACGCCCATTTCGACACGTTGGCGAGGTTGGCGGCTTGCCCCTTGCTGAGCCAGCCTGCGGTCGCGATCGCCGAGACCGCCAGGAAGCCCAGCACGAATTTGGGGAATTTCTCCCAGACGAAGGCGGCCTTGGCTTTCGCGCCGGGCGCGACCTGGTCGGCCCGGCCACGCGCCGCCCAGAACAGCGCGAAGCCAAGGACGACGAACCCGATCAGCGCGTTGCGGGTCGACTTGACCACGACGGCGATTTTGCCGGCATGGTCGGAGTACAAGGAGTACAAGGAGTACAAGTAGCCAGTGGCCGGTCGTTTCGGCGGTGTTGTCCACTGCCAGGCCCGCCCACAGGCCGAATTCATGATCGGTGAGCCCGATCGCGTGTCCTAACGGCGGCAAGGCGAATAGCGCCACCGCACCCAGGGCCAGGATTGCGGCGATAGCGTAGCTGACGTCGGCGTTGCGGGCTCGGATCGCGCCCTTGGCGGCCACGATGGCCGACACCCCGCAGATCGAGGTGCCTATCGCCAGCAACGAGCCCAGCTTGCCCGATAACCCGAATGCGCGCGCAACGAGAAGAATGACGGATCCCGCGATCGCCATGTCCGCCAGGATCTGGATCAGGCTGGTGCCCCCCAGTTTGGCGATGTCGCCGAGCACGAATCGCGAGCCCAGCGCGACGATGCCGACTTTCAGCCAAAACTGGTAGGTCAGGACGCCGGGCCGGAATATCGGATGCAGGCCAACGGCGTTGGCGATGAGAAGCCCAATCACGATGGCCCACAACACATATTCGATATCGGGAACGCTCCAGTGCTGGTGCCGGGCCAGAGCATTCCACCAGGTTTGGGCGTACTTGCCCAGCACGCCCACCGCGATCAGCAGCAGAATGCCCGGCGCGTAGTCCAGGGGGCGGCTGCTGGCGAAGGCGGGTTCGGCCGACGTTTCCTCGGGTTCGACTTGAATCGTGCTCACACCGGTCACCAGGGGATCTTCGGGAGCAGGCCTGCCACGGCCGAGGCGACGATCACAGCGGCGACCAGAGTGGCCCACCAGTCTTCCGATAACCGATTCACGTCCGCAATGGTGGCTCGGGCGATCCTCGGGACCAAGGGATTAGCTCGCGCTGAATTTAGGTTCCCGGACGAGGGCTGCGCTCGTTGATGAGAGTGATGACCTGCGCGGCGAGATCGTCGATGCCGGCGTTGGTGGTGTCGAGCACCAGGTCCGGGCTCTCGGGTGGCTCGTAGGGAGCGTCTACCCCGGTCAGCCCAGTGAGCTCGCCGCGGCGCGCACGCGCGTAGAGGCCCTTGGGGTCCCGCTTTTCGCATTCCGCCCGTGGGGTGGCGACGTGCACCTCGATGAACGGCAGCTTGGCGGCATCGTTGAGGGCGCGCGCAGTCTCGCGGTCGGACTTGAGTGGCGAGACCAGCGATGCCAGCGCGACCACGCCCGCGTCCGCCAGCAGTCGAGTCAAATGGCCGACCCTCCTGATGTTTTCGGTGCGGTCGCCGGGGGAGAAGCCCAGGTCGTCCGAAAGCCCGTGGCGCAGGTTGTCGCCGTCGAGCAGGTAGGCCACCCGACCCGATTCGACGAGTGCGCGCTCAACGGCCACCGCGATGGTCGACTTGCCGGACGCCGGCAGGCCGGTGAACCAGATCGTCGCGCCCGCCTGCCCGGTGGCCCGCCACCTGTGGGCACGGTCCAGCGCCGAGGGATGCCACCGGATGTCGGTGCGCGGGTGTGTGCCCGGCCTGACCTCCCGCGCCTCGATGATGGTGCCGGCCCCGACGGTGTCGTTGGTGGTCTCGTCGATCAGGATGAACGCGCCGCTGTCCCGGTTGTCGGTGTAGCTGTCGGCGATGACGACCGAGCTGGTTCGCAGGGTCACGGTGCCGATGTCGTTGAGCGCCAACTCAACTGGCCCGTCGAGCTCGTCGAGCGTTTCCGGATCCAGGCGCGAGTGCAGCTCCTGCACGGTGGCCCGGACCGTCTTGGTGGTTTGCTTCAGCGCCAGCCGGTCGCCGGCCCGCAGCGGCGAGTCCACGAACCAGCACACGGTCGCGTCGAGCTCTCGGGCCAGCACCGGCAAAACCGCGTCGTCGGCACCACTGACAAGCACGTCGCCGCGACCGACATCGATGTCGTCGGCCAGCTCGATCGAAACGGATAGCGGCGCAACGGCTACCGTGCGGTCGTCATCGAGCGTGTCCAGTGCGGTCACGGTCGAACGGGTCCCGGCCGGAAGCGAGACCACCGGATCCCCGACGCTCAGTGTTCCCGCCGCGAGCCGCCCCGTGTAGCGGCGACGGACGTCGGCGGTGGGCCGCGACACCCACTGCACCGGCAGCCGCAACCGGGAGGACTCCGCCTGCGGCGCGGCCAGTTCGACGCTTTCCAGATACTGCAGCAGCGTGGGGCCGCGGTACCACGGTGTGCGCTCGGAGCCGTGCACGACGTTGTCCCCGTGCTTGGCCGCGATCGGGATGACGGTGATGTCCACCTCGCCGAGGCGTGCCGCAAGCTGGCGCAGCTGGTCTTCCACCTCGGCGAACCTGACCCGATCGAAGTCGATCAGGTCCATCTTGTTCACGGCTGCGACAAAGTGCTTGATGCCCAACAGCTTTGCGATGCGGGCATGCCTGCGGGTCTGCCGCAGCACCCCGGCGCGCGCGTCGACCAGCAGGATGGCCGCGTGCACGTTGGAGGCGCCGGTGAACATGTTGCGGGTATAGCGCTCGTGGCCGGGCGTGTCGGCGAGGATGTAGCTGCGGGTGTCGGTGGAAAAGAAGCGGTAGGCCACGTCTATCGTGATGCCCTGTTCGCGCTCGGCTCGCAGGCCGTCGGATAGCGCTGCCAGATCCGCAACGCCGTCGGCGTCGGTGACGGCTTCGAGGTGGTCCAGCGGCAGGCTGTCCGTGTCATGCAGCAGCCGGCCGATCAGCGTGCTCTTGCCGTCGTCCACCGAACCGGCGGTGGCGATGCGCAGCAATTGCCGTGTCACCGCCTTGGGGGGCGTGTTCATCAGAAGTAGCCCTCGCGCTTGCGGTCTTCCATCGCGGCTGCCGACGTGCGGTCGTCGGCGCGGGTCTCGCCGCGCTCGGAGACCGTGGCCGCGGTGATCTCGGCGATGACCCGGGTGATGTCGGTGGCCTTGGAGCGCACCGCGCCGGTGATTGTCAGGTCGCCGACCGTGCGGTAGCGCACCCACTCCACGGCGGAGGTTTCGCCGTCGCGCGGTCCGGCGTACTCCGACACCGCCAAGAGGATCCCGTCGCGCGCGAACACCTCGCGTTCGTGGGCGTAGTAAATCGACGGTATCTCAAGGCCTTCCAGCTCGATGTAGCGCCACACGTCGAGCTCGGTCCAGTTGCTCAGCGGGAACACCCGCACCTGCTCGCCCTTCTTGATCCGGCCGTTGTAGAGCGACCACGGTTCGGGGCGCTGCGCGCGCGGATCCCATTGGCCGAACTCGTCGCGGAAGCTCAGGATGCGTTCCTTGGCGCGAGCCCGTTCCTCGTCGCGGCGGGCACCGCCGAAGGCGGCGTCGAAGCCGCCGGCCTCCAGCGCGTCGAGCAGCGTCCGGGTCTGTGCCCGGTTGCGCGAGGCCCCGGGACCCGGATCGGGAACGCGGCCTTTGTCGATGGATTCCTGCACCGAGGCGACGATCAGCTTGTGCCCGTGGCCGGTGACCCTGCGATCGCGGAACTCGATCACCTCGGGAAAGTTGTGGCCAGTGTCGACGTGCATCACCGGAAACGGCAGCGGCAGCGGCCGAAAAGCCTTTTCCGCCAAGCGAAGTAGCACGATCGAGTCCTTGCCCGCCGAGAACAGCAGGACGGGTCGCTCCAGCTCGGCGACGACCTCGCGGATGACATGCACCGCTTCGGCTTCCAACAACCGCAATTCGTCGACTCGCCGCAGTTCCGCCGGCGCGGTCATGTTGGCAGCCCCTCCCTCTCGGCGTCGGCGCGGTAGCGGTCCACCCACTCGTCGGAGCGCTGGTCGGCTTGCCGCTCGAGCACCGGGTGGGGCGCCAGCCGCGGGTCGAGGCCGAGTTCCTCGAGGATGGTGCCCACCACCTGAGTCAGATTGCGCCACAGCACGGGATACGCGATCTCCATGGGTTTTATTTCTTCTTCGGCGAACCACGTTCGCCAGCCCTGCTCCTGCGCGCGGAGCAGGGTGACGACGTGGGCGATCGCCCCGGCGTGGTAGGTGGCACGCGCATCGCGGACCGGATCCGGCCTGCCCCGCCAGACCTGCGTCTGCACCGCCCGCCAAAACGACACCGCCTGCGACACCACGTCGGGCCGGTAGACGTAGACGAAGAGCGGCTCCTCGCCGATGACATCGCGGATCGCGGCCAGCAGACCGTCGCCGGATCGATCAGGCAGGTCTTTGGCGCGGTTCAACAGCAGCGGCGCTTGGTTCCACATGAGCTTGCCGCCCCACACGCCGTTCGGCGTCCTCCCACCGGTGCGGACGTAGTCGCGCCAGGCCTCGACCGGCGCGTGGTCGGGCTTCCCCTCGTCGAGCGGGTCGAGCAGGCCCAGGATCGACTCGTCTTGGATCCCCGCGAACCAGTCGCGTGGCTGGGGAGGCTGGCTCGTGGTTGGCAGGTACTGGAAGAACTCCTGCGGCTCGCCGGCTACGCCGGTCGCGCGCAGCGATTCCACCAGCAGCGTGCTACCGCTGCGCTGGGAAGCCAGCACCAAATACGATGACGGGCTTGCTGTCACCAAGGAAGCCTAACCGGAGGCAAATCCGGTGCAAGGCATTGAGTTAGGTTCATGCTGAACCTAACTATTGTTCGAAATCACGCATGCGGGCAGAAGATTCCGAGAATCTGGTTGCAGTTGTCTTTATTGATGAGTCCCGGTGGCGCGGGCGGCGGCGGCGGTGGTGGATTGTCGCCGTCCCAAATGTTTTGGGCGACATTCCCCTGCCCGAAGTAGACGTAGTAGTAGGTGTGGCAGACGTTGTTGTCCCAAACCACCGGGTTGGTGACGTGATTACCGGTCGGCGGCAGGGGTTGCCCCGGGCACCAGTGGCACGGTCCCTGCGGGTGGTCGTTCGGGCAGCCCGGCCAGGCGTCCAGGGGGATGGGACCGGGTTGGGCCCCAGCCGTACCCGCGGTGAGACTGGCCACACTCAGGCTGCACGCCACCAACGCGGTCGTTGTTAAACGCAGAATTCGTCGCGTCACCAAACCGACGTTATTTTCTCGGTCACCTTCTCGTGCGGTTTTGCGGTTGCTCGTCACTATGGTCCTTTGCTCGTGAATGGCGATTCGAGTGGGTCGCGTTCACAGGCAAGTGGATACCGACCGCGCAGCTACCGATCCCAAGATCGCCGTTACGGGCAACAGACTGCCGGGGTTTGCCGAAGAACCACCGCCGGCGTTAGTCGGTGCTACGGACCGCCGCCATTGCCGCCGTGGCCGCCTTGTACGACGACGATGGGGTTGCCGAAGGCACTGGCGAGGCCGCCACCGCCACCGCCACCAATGCCGGCGTTACCGCCGACGCCGCCCGGCGGTGACGGCAGGGCGGTACCGCCGGCCGTGCCGGCAGTGCCGCCCTTACCAGCACCACTGTCGCCGCCGCCGGTGCCACCGGTGCCACCGGCGCCGCCGGTGATACCGCCGCCACCCCCACCGCCACCTTCGCCGGAGGCCGTAGTGCCAGTCATGCCGACAACTGTGGCGCCGCCACCACCGCCGCCGCCGCCCGTGGGGTTGCCTTGGCCGGCCTGGCCGGTGGTGCCAGTGGCCGATTCGGTACCGAAGACGGCAGCGGCGCCGCCGCCGCCACCACCACCGGGACCACCGGTGGCGCCAGCGGGGCCGCCGCCGTCGCCGCCATCACCGCCGCCGGCCGATACAAGGGGAACCCCACCGGCATCGGCGGAACCGCCGCCGCGGCCGCCGCCGGTGCTGTTGCCGCCCGCGCCGCCGCCGCCACCACCACCACCGGAGGCGCCGAAGTTGCCGGGGGTGGTGGGGTTGCCGACAATGGCGGTGCCGCCGTCACCGCCGGCGCCGCCGTTGCCGCCCGTGACGCCGCTGCCGCCCTTGCCGCCGGTGCCGCCGGTAAACGCGGAGGTCCCGGTGACAACGGCGTTGGCACCGCCGCCATCGCCGCCTTGGCCGCCGTTGCCGCCGGTGCCACCGGCGCTGTTGCCGCCGTTGCCCCCGTTGCCGCCGTGGCCGGCGGTGATGTTGACGCCAAAGGCTCCCGCGCGGCCACCGGCGCCGCCGTTGCCGCCGGTGCCGCCGGTGCCCGCGGGGCCCGCAATAGCGCCCGGGCCGCCCGCGCTGCCTCCCACGCCGGCGGCCCCGCCGTTGCCGCCATTGCCGCCCTTGCCCGGGCCGGCGCCGGCGTCGTCGGCGCCCTGACCGCCCAGGCCGCCCTGACCGCCGTGGCCACCGGCGCCACCGTTGCCGGGGTGGCTGAATAAAAATGCGCCCTTGCCGCCGGCCCCGCCTGCACCGCCGTTGCCGCCGAGCCCGCCGTCGGTGCCGTTGACCGCGCCAGCGACACCGGTTCCCCCGGGTCCGCCGGTCCCGCCGAGGCCGCCTGGGCCGCCGACACCGCCGTTGCCGAACAGCAGTCCGCCGTGACCGCCGGCGCCTCCGGCCCCGCCGTTACCGCCTGGGCCGCCGCTCCTGGCAACGGGCGCCGAGCCCGCGAGGCCGGTGGTGCCGGCCCCACCGGCCCCGCCCTTGCCGCCGTTGCCGAACAAGAAGGCATTACCGCCTTTGCCGCCTGGCTGCCCGGGCGCCCCGGAGCCCCAGTCGCCGCCGTCGCCGAACAAAATCCCGCCCGGCCCGCCGGGCTGCCCGGTTCCCGGCGCACCGTTGGTGCCCTTGCCGACCAGCGGGCGACCCAAGAGCAGATCGGTGGGCGTATTGATCACTTGCTCGATGGTCTGTAGTGGCGAGGCGTTGGCCGCCTCGGTCAGCGAATACGCGCCGCCCGCACCGCTCAAGGCGTGCACAAACTGGGCGTGGAACGCCGCCGCCTGTGTGCTCAGCGACTGATAGGCGCGGGCATGGCCGGAAAAGAGCGACGCGACCGCCCGCCGATACCTCATCGCCGGCGGCGGCCATCACCCCGGTGGTCGGGACCGCCGCCGCCGCATTCGCGGCGGTTAGCCCCGAGCCGATATTGGACAGATCCGACGCCGCCGAAGCTACGAACTCTGGGACCGCCACCACATACGACATTGCTGCCCTCCCCCATTGGTCGGGTGAAATAGACGAGGAGCACTCAAAAGCGTACGCCGATTGCGACCCAATGTTTCAGCGTTCGGCAAACTTTTCACCGATCGCGGCAGCGGTGGCCGAAGAACGCTTTTGAACAAGCGTTCAACAACTCCCATTAAGGTCAGAGGTGCCGCGACCGGCGCGCGCAGCTAATCGGGCCCGGTTTAAAACGGCGGGGGTTGGTTGCGTTCGGCGACCCGTTCGGCGTTGAGGGCGCGTTCGGTGTTGATGCGGTGGGCGCGGTCTTGTTCTCGGGTGCGCCGGCGGGTGGGCATCATGAGGCCGCGCTGGCCGAGTGGCCGGTATTGCGTTGCCTTGGTGGGTATTTCGCCAGTCGGCACACACAGGGCGGGAAACAGTAGCCGGCTGCCGGGGCGGGTGAGGTATTTCTGCCCGCTCGGGGAAGTCCACACGATGGTGCCATCGGGCCACTGTTGGTCGCGCCACCCAGTCCAGAAAGTGTTCAAAAGATGGTGTTTCCTACTGGCTGAGTTACTCTCTAATGATTATGGCCAATGCGGGGCCGACCCGCGGCCTTGCCCCGGCCACGATTCACTCCCCTACGGGATGTCAAAATTTCTCATGGCTCATGGCAAACCGCCCTTAGTGCTGCTGCACCCTTTCCTGCTGTCGGGAAGGGTTTGGCACGACGTCATCCCGTATCTCTCGAGCCATCATGAGGTGTACACGCCGACCTTGTTGGGACACTGTGGCGGCCCACCCGTGCAACGGCACCCGGCCACGATCACAGACGTGATCGACGCGGCGGAACATTTCTTAGACGATCAACGACTTGAGCGGCCCCATCTCGTCGGCAACTCAACGGGCGGTTACGTGGCCATCGAGTTGGCCCGGCGCGGCCGAGCTGCCACCGTGTGCGCCCTATCGCCCGCGGGATTCTGGTCTATCGGAAACGGTTCGGACACGCGGGCGGCCAATAAGGTCCGCAGGATCGCTAGGGTGGCTCGGATTACTCGTCCCGTCGCCCCCGTGGTCTTCAGATCGGCGATCGTGCGTCGGCTCTCCTTCCGCATAATTGATGCCGCATACCACGCAGATCGACTATCGGCGGCCCGGGCCGTCGAGCTTCTCGGGGACATCGTCGCGTGCACGGTTGACGTCCACGAGGTTCACGACGAACACCAAATCGCCCCACTGGACCCCCTGCCATGCCCGATCACCCTCGCATGGTCGGGGAAGGACTCACTGTTTCCTGCTGCGACATACGGAAGGGTCGCGCGCGAGCGCCTGCCCCGGGCGACGTTCACAACCCTGCCCGACGTCGGCCACACGCCGATGGCCGATGATCCCGGATTGGTTGCCCGCACCATACTTGCGGTGACGGGTGTTGAAATGCCGCAGCGCTAGCTGGTAGCGACTGGCTAAAGAACACTTTAGAAAAAAGACGCTGACCACTCGTACCTGGCCGCCGTCCGCGATTTCCTGCACCCGCGGCCTCCAGGTGAGACCATTTGCTGATGGTCCAGGACGACCCCGAGCAACGCATCGCCGATCTTGAACGTCAGCTTGCCGAACAGAAGCGCGGTGTAGCTCCGCTACCGGCCGAGTCTGACCACGCGCGGCCTGGCTCGGCGTCGAATTCCGATCCGGCTCAACGCCGTTTCGCGGCACGCATCATCCCGAATGCCAGGCAGAACCTCATCACATGGGGGTTGTTGTCCGCGGGGGGCGTGGTGCTTCTCGTGGGTGGCGCCACTCTTACCTTGGCCGCTCCTACGAACCCGGCGCTCATCCCGATCGTGATGTTGGTGGGGCTTGTCGCCCTGGTAGCCCTGGCTCTCCTGGCTCTCCGCCGGCTGTGGGCGAACAAGGTTGTCATTTGCATCACCGCAGAAGGCCTGACCATCGATCAGCGGCCGGGTGATGTTTTCCCGTTCCGGGATGCAGAGCTGGGTCAATGGAGAGGCTTGCGGCAGCGCGGCCCTGAATTGGCGGGCAGGGCGCTTTGCCTGAAACCAGGACTCCTGACATGGAGTCCGTGCCCGGTCGGTAATTCCGTGCTCTGATCTGCGTATTCCCGGTGTGTCGGCGTGCGGTAGCGGCTGCGATACTCAATAATAAATAGAGTTGTTTAGATGCGCTGAGGGGTGGTGGATGATGGCCGTGATGACCGTGCAGCCGCCCCTGCCGCTGGTGCCGGGCGACGCGCGCCCGGTCGGGGCGGCCGCGGCGATCGTCGAGGACGGCGAGGGCGGCCGGGTGTTCGTGCATGGCAATTTGGCCTACGCCTGGGACGTCGACGACTCGGTGGCGCGCCGGTTCGCGGCGGTGTCGCTGATGCGGATCAAGGCGGCCACCCAGCTCGAGGTCGCCGAGGCGTTCGCGGTGAAACCGGCCACCGTGCGGCGTTGGGAGACCTGGCTCAGCGATGCCGGCGTGGCCGGACTGCTCGGGGAACGCAAAGGGCCCAAACGCAAGTCGAAACTCATCGCCGACACCGTCGCCCGCATCCAGCGGCTGCGCGACGGTGGAGCGTCGTACCGCGCCATCGCCGCCGAAACCGGTGTGTCCGAGGGCAGCGTCCGTAATGCGCTGGTACTCGCCGACAACGGCGCCCGTGCCGAGGAAGTGTGCCTGGCAACGAGGTCCGATGCTCCTCCCGAACCCGAACCCGAACCCGAGGGTGAGCCCGAGGTTGAGAAGGATTGCTCTGCAGCGATTTCCGATGATCCGCCCGGGCCCGTGCCCGGGGAAGTGCCGGTGTTGGCGGATCCGGTCGATCGCGGCGCCGAGCGGGCGTTGGCGGCGTTCGGGTTGATCCCGTACGCGCCGCCGGTGTTCACCGGGTGCGCCCGAGCCCCGCTCGCGGGACTGTTCCTGGCGCTGCCCGCCTTGACGGCAACCGGGCTGCTCGACACCGCGCACACCGTCTACGGCGAGTTCGGCAGCGGGTTCTACTCGCTGGATACGATGTTGTGCGAGGGCGTGTTCCGCGCCCTGCTGGGCCAGGCCCGCGCGGAGGGCGCCACCCGGATCGACCCGCCCGCGCTGGGCCGGGTGCTCGGGCTGGACCGGGCACCGGAGGTCAAGACGATCCGCCGCAAGATCGGGCTGCTCGCCGAGGCGGGCAAGGCCGGCGACTGGATCGCGGCGATGGCGCGCCGTCATGTGCAGGCCAGCCCCGAGCAAGCGGCGGTGCTGTATGTCGACGGGCATGTACGCGCCTATCAGGGCACCCGCAAGATCGCCAAAACCCATGTGCCCAGGCTGAAGTTCCCCGCCCCAGCCACGGTGGAGACCTGGGTGTGCGATGCGGCCGGGGATCCGCTGCTGGTGGTGATGGCCGAACCGGCCGCCTCGCTGGCCGCCGAGCTGCGCCGGTTGATCCCCGAGCTGCGCGACGTGGTCGGCGACGACCGCCGCGTGCTGGTCGGGTTCGACCGCGGCGGCTGGTCACCGGCGTTGTTCGCCGACCTGGACGCGGCCGGGTTCGATACCCTGACCTGGCGCAAGGGCAAGATCGCTGATATCGACGAGCACAAGTTCACCACCCACAGCCACACCGACGAGCACGGCAGAACCCACACCTGGCGGCTGGCCGACACCGAGGTCGAGTTGGACATCGCCGACGGCCCGCGCGCCGGCCAGGTATTCCGAATGCGGCAGGTCAGCTTGTTCAACACAGCCGGAACCCGGCAGATGCACATCCTGACCACCCGCCCCGACCTGACGCCAGGTGAGATCCGTTACCGGATGGGATCACGCTGGCGGCAGGAGAACCACTACCGCTACGCCCGCATCCATTTCGACCTCGACTCCCACGACATCTACCACGCCACCGATGACGACGCGGACCGGATGGTGCCCAACCCGGCCAAGAAGCCCGCCTACCACAACGTCGAAAAGGCCCGGCGGGCACTGCATCTGGCCGAAACCGCCAGCGACGCCGCGCTGCTGGCCGCCCACTCGCCGCAACCAGGAACGTCGGTGGTGCTGACCAACGAGATGATCAACACCATCAACGCCGACGTCCACACCGCCGAGCACGCACTCGAAACGGCGCTCGCCGCGCACCAGGCGATCCCCGCCCGGCTACCGTTGTCGCAGGTCAATCCCGGCCAGCAAGTCCTCGACACCGAAACCAAGCTGATCTACCACGCCATCCGCATCGCGGCATTCAACACCGCACAATCCCTCGCCCGTGCGATCGTCACGGCCACCGGCTACACCCGCGCCGACGACGAAGCCCACACCCTGATCCGCACCGCGCTGGCCGGCTCCGGCGACATCATCCCCGAAACAGCCACCAACACCCTGCACATCCGGCTCGATCCGCTCTCCGCGCCACGCCACACCGCCGCCATCGACGAACTCTGCCAAGCCCTCAACGACACCAACACCGTCTACCCCAGCACCGACCTCACGCTGCGCTACAGCATCAAATCCCACCAACGACCGCACACCAATTACTGAGCTATGTCAGGAGTCCTGGACACGTGGCCCGCACCGCTTTGTTCTCGGCGCAGCCGATCGGCGCGTTGCCAGCCAACTACCACTCGAAGGGCCGCAGGTTGGGTGGGGACATCTCGACGCGCTGATGTCGCCGCAGCATTTCGATGAGCTTCTCGCCATCCTCTGGGCCGCCTGAGCTAGATGCACGCGCACCTGCACAGGGGAAGACGTTAGTCAGGAGCGCAAGATCGGACCGGTCTGTAGTGCTTTGACGCAGTGCTGT
>CAWBFI010000005.1:0-307706 GCA_963788075.1 uncultured Actinomycetota bacterium
GGGTGTCGTCATGCTCATCACATGCTCACCCTGCATAAATGCAGGATCTTAGCTTCAGCCGTGCCCGGTGTTGTCAGGCGAGAACTCGCCCGCTTTACGCTCTTCTGGGAGCGTTCCGGGGCTACGATTCCCCTCGTGGCCCTGTCCCCCGCGCAGACGTGATCGGGATGCTCGTCACCCAGCGGGCCTGGGCGGCTCATGACCGCCCCCGGTCTGGTCTTCGGCGCCGTGATGTCGCCGGAATGGTTGCGCATGGCTCGACCCGCTAGCGCGTGCCAGACTTGTGCCGACACCACCGCAAGTGAGTTCGACACGCATGTCGCAAACGGTCAAAAACCAGGCCGCCGCGATGGATGCCGCCGCGCGGGCAGCCTTGAATGGTTAGCGGGCACCCCAACAGAGATGCTCTGGTCAGCTGGGGCCGCACAGGACCCGACAGCGGTCGGCAACCTCGCTATCGTTCGGCTCCTGGCCATTAGGACTTTGGCCCCTACTCGCGATTTCCCCGAGAGGGGACGATCAATCCCGGCTGACGGAAAAACGGAGGCAGAGAAATCACAAAGGAGTCATCATGTCTAATGTCGAGGCAACCAAGAAGGCGTATGCCGCGTTCTCTGCGGGCGACCTCGAAACGGTCCTGAGCATCTTGGACGACGACACCGAGTGGTTCTTGCCCGGTAACAGCACGATCAGCGGCACCTATCGCGGCAAAGCGAAGGTCACGGAATTATTCGGGAAGCTGGCGGAGAAGCACTTCACAATAGCGCCCAGCCGGTTCCTCTCCGACGACGATGTCGTGGTTGTCCTCTCCATAGTCACCGCCTCCGGAGAATCCGCACCCCAAGCCGATGCGTACAGCTTCCGCGACGGCAAAATCGTCAAAGCCCAGAGCTTCGCGGACACTGCCATGCAGGAACGGATCTACGGCACGAAGTAGTAGAGGCGCCGGACCCCGTGCCGGACATCAACGGGGGGCCGCGCGTGCGGCGAGCTTGGAGCTTTGGGTGCCGCACAAGGCTCTTGATCACCGGACATGAAGACTCCATAGTTCCGAGCCTCCGCTCGGGAGGCGCTCTTGCCCGGCACCGGTCGGCGCCCGCCGCTTCGTCATCCGAGCCACCCGCGAGCGTGGGGTTGGTGTGCCGTCCAGTCGGAGCTTGGCGACGGCATCTCGTGAAGCAAGGTCAGTCTACGGGGACGAACCGACACGGCGCTGGACGGAAGACATAACCGGCGAAGAAGTGCCACGCCAGTGCATTGACTGGTTCAATCCCAACTTGTTGAATGTGGCCAGGAGGGCGTGGTCTGCAGCCATGCTCTTCTAGGCGGTGATCGGGTGTGGCTCGCTCAATCCCTGTCGCCTGCGGGCTGACTACATACTGGCTTGCCAGCCCGGTCACCGCCGCCCCCGCGGGGAGTGGCTGAAGAGAGGCCTGCGTTGCCGAAAGTTGGTGTGCCCTCCTCGCTTTCAAACTGCAGATCGAGCAAGGAGAGGTTGGTGCCGGTTTCGGTGATGAGGATATCCGATGATCGGGTCGTGATTGCGATTGATCCGCACAAGGCGTCGTGGACCGCGGCCGTGGTGGATGGTTCACTGCAGCCATTGGCCACCGTGCGTGTGCCGGTCAGCCGCGACGGCTATCGGGCGCTGCGACGGTTCGCGCACCGCTGGCCGCACGCCCGCTGGGCAATCGAAGGCGCCGCCGGTCTGGGGGCACCGCTGACTACGCTGCTGGGTACCGATGGCATCGAGGTCATCGACGTCCCGGCGAAGCTGGCCGCTCGGGTGCGAGTGCTGTCAAGCGGGCACGGCCGCAAAAACGACGACGCCGACGCGCTGTCGGTCGGTATCGCTGCGCTCACCTCACCTGCGCTGGGCACTGCCGAGATCGATGCTGCTACCACGGCCTTGCGCGCCATCGTCGAGCACCGCGATGACCTCGTGAAGACCCGCACCCAGACCATCAACCGACTCCATGTCGTGCTCACCAGGCTGGTGCCGGCTGGTGCCAAGCGCCACCTGAGCGCCGATCATGCAGCCCAAGTCTTGCGCGGTGTGCGACCCCGCGAGGTCGCCGCCAAGACGCTGCGCGCCCTGGCGATGGATCTGGTCAGCGAGGTGCGCCAGCTCGATCGCCGCATCGCCAAGGCCGCCAATGATATCCAGATGGCCGTCAGCGCATCCGGCACCACCTTGACCGGGTTGCATGGTCTCGGCGCGCTGACCGCCGGCAAGATCCTCGGCCACGTCGGTGACGTTGATCGGTTCCGGTCGGCCGCCGCGTTCGCCAGTTACACCGGCACCGCCCCCATCGAGGTGTCCTCCGGCGAGGTGGTGCGCCACCGGCTTTCCCGCGCCGGCGATCGCCAACTCAACTTCTGCCTGCACGTCATGGCCCTCGCCCAAGTCCGCCACGACACCCCCGGCAGGGCGTATTACCTGCGAAAACGATCCGAAGGCAAAAATCACAACGAAGCCATGCGCTGCTTGAAACGCCGCCTGTCCGACATCGTGTACCGACAGCTGATCGGCGACGCAGTCCAACAAAAGGCGGGCCCGGGAGGACACTCGGGGGCGGCTCTATCGTCTCGCGCGGCCGGCTGAAACCCCGCACACCGGCTCTTCAGACAAGTCACTTCCCGAGCCCGCCCCCAAACCCTACAACCCGGCACAAACCGACTACTTGACACAGAGAGGCGCCAGTATCGCGCAAAAGTTTGACCTGCGATTATGCCGATTCGGCGCAGTTTTCAAGACGTATCCGAGACGTTCGTCACACCTAAGACAGCACGTGTGGTCCCAGATGGTCAGACGTGGACTACCCTGTGCTCTTGCCCAAGATGGCACGAGGGGTGAACGGCATGGACGAAGACGGCGAGCTGTTGCCGGACTGTGAGGGGCCCAGCATCTCTAAACTGGGCAATAGGTCGATTCTGCGAGGCTAACCATGGATGTGACGTCTCCGAACGTAAGGCCTCTCGGGCCTAAGAACTGGTGAACGTCCTTGGCAATCGCGTCTGGCGTCAAACCCGACGAGCGGTCGTAACAGATGAGGTGCGCCATCGCGATGACGGCCTCGTTGCGGTCCGGCGCAAAAGTGAAGCCAAGGGCGTGCAGTTGAGCGAGGTATGCGTCATCAGCGGGATCGGCAGCCGCAATCGCAGGGCTAGTAACCAGGGCAGCGCCAGCCATCATGGGGACGGTCAGTATGGCCAGCCAGCGAGGTGACGGCATTTGATGCGCTTCCATTCTTCTTGGCGTTGCCATAGAACCGGGACGGGCTGTCACGACGATGGTCTCACAGTCCCAGTCACCGTGGCCGTTGCGGCGGAGCCACTGTGGCCGTTGCGACGGAAGGGGGATCGAAGAAAAGAGACTCGCCGGAAACCCGAACAAGAGGTGGATAGCCCAGATCCTTCCCTCCTGCCGACGCTCTGGAGGTCTCGTGACGGACGAGAGCGAAGTTCAAGACGACCGCAAGCTGAACTCATGACGAACGGGTCGTCGGGGTCGAACAGGGCCGCGGCACCGAACTGCGCCACGAACGCGTCGGTGTTGTTGTCGGCCGGCTTGCCCTCCTGCCGCACCAGCCCGAAGTCATCGTCGCCGAGGCGCCTGTGCCGTTCGATTCGAGCGCGCCCGAAGCGTCAAATGGATCACCGGAATCGCCGCGCAACGCGAGCCGTCGGACAACTATTTTCAGGCGACCCGCTTACCGAATCCTGCGCGCCGACTTCGACCCCGACACCGCCGGGCCCGGTGACGGCATCTCGCTGTCGTCGGTGGCTCTCAACTGCGAAATTCTGGCGCACGACGGCAACACGGTTCCGGCCGGGCCCCCGACTGCGAGCGCCGTGGTTTGGAGGGGTCTTTTTCGGGTGGAGCCGCAGCACTACAACTGATGCTGACTTGGGCAGAAGGTCGCAAATAATCAAGACAGCAAAACACCGACCACGGTGCGCTGCGGACCATAGGCAAAGGGTTTAAAATTCCGACATTACCGCCCCGCTACGCCGCCGCGTCGGTTGATGACATCGCCGTCTGCCTAACCGACCCCTCCTTGGAAAGGGTTTCCGACGGTGGAACATGACGTCCCGACCGGACTGCTCGATGTAGCCAATGTGCAGGTAGACCGAGTCGTCGAAGAGCTTCGCCGCATCGCGGCCAGCGGACGGCTGATCACCATCGAAGACATCGCCATGATGCTGCTGGCGGCTGAGCTCAAGAACGTCGACCGCCAGCGTGAGCTGCTGGCCGTGCTGCTGGCCGTCACCCTGCAGCGACTCGCCTGGCAGTGAGTCGCCAGCACGTCTGAGCGCGGATAGGTTCGCTTCCCCGTTTTTTGGGTCGAGGGCGTCGATGTCGCGCTTCAGTCGGACCTCGGATACCCTCTCCTGTGCCTGTCAGCGGGCCGCCGCGTACCGGTCCCTGTGGGTCCATCGCGCCGACCACTGGGAACCGGACGTAGTCAAAAATTGCTCACCGCCGAGGAACTGTTTGCGGCGTCTTCGGATATCTCCGGCAGAGACCAGTGCACGGTCTGCCGCCGGTCGGGGTCGTATGCGTCGATCGCCGCCTGCGCGGCACTGCCAAGCCCAAGCCTGGACCGACGGGTGCCCGCGAACGCGCCGCGCAGAAGGTATCCAATGAGCGCGACTAATTTGCTGGCTTACGCCAAATATGTTGCTGACTAAACGTAATTGTTGGTTTCAAATAAGTTACAGCTAGTTATTTGTGTTGTTTTAACCTACAGTTCTCTTATCGGTGTGAGAGTGGCCTTGGGCCCGCGGCAACAGGCTTTGGGCCCGGCCAATCTGCAGGAGGTTAGGGATGGATCCAGAAGATGTTGTAGAGGCCCTTGAAGAGTTGCAGGAAATTTTAGAGGACGCGCTGGAACAGATCGACGAAGCGCTCGACGACCTCGACGAGGGCGAAGGTTTCGAACGGCCCCGGGCGGCGCGGATAGCCCGCGCGGCGCTGGTCGGGCGGGCCGTGCGTAGGCGGCGGCGGCGCTCTGGCGGACGGCGAGTCGGACGGGCACGGGCCTTGCAGGCAGTGCGCGCAGCCCGCTGACCTTCGTCTCCTTTTCGTAGGACAGATCGCTCGACTCGGTCGAGCACTTCGCTCGGGCTTCCGCTGGCGGGGGTTTCAATTTGCTCGCCGGCGGGGCAAGGGCGGACTGTGCAGAAAGTGCTCTCGCAGATTTGAATAACTCCCTCACTAATTTTTGAGCGGAGCGTTTTTGCTATCACAAACCGGAATTCCCACAGCAAGGAGGCAGTGACGGTGACCGTGTCGGAGCAGTGTGGTTCGGAACCAATCAGTAAGAAATCCGAATCAACTGAGAAGAAACCCGAAGCCGGCACGAAATCGAGCGTTGCAGAAGCTTCTAATGAAGACATTTCGAGGCTTCAGCTCCAAGTCCAAGAACTTCTCAGTTGGGCGGAGCGTTTTTTGCTATCACAAACTGGGATTCCCACAGCAAGGAGGCAGTGACGGTGACCGTGTCGGAGCAGCGTGGTTCGGAACCAGTCAGTAAGAAATCCGAATCAACTGAGAAGAAACCCGAAGCCGGCAAGAAATCGAGCGTTGCAGAGGCTTCTAATGAAGACATTTCGAGGCTTCTGCTCCAGGTCCAAGAACTTCTCATGGAGCGTTTGCCGAAAGGTGAAGATGTGGAGGAAGACGACCTCACGGCCGAAGATGTCGCAGCGTATTCGAAGGTGCGCGCCTTCCTCTTGGGCAGACGGCGCGGCGGCCTTGGCTCGTTGATAGAGAACCTTGAAGAGGCGGGCGCCGTAATCGCAGAGGCCCGCGACGAGATTGATGACTACCTGGAGGCGATTGATCTCGAACAAGATCGAGGAAGGTCATCTCGTCGATTCTCCGCACGCAGGTAGCTGAACAGAACGGCCTACCGCAAAGGTCTCGCCCACTCCGGCCCCGCACACGTGCTGCAGGGCCGGAGTGCTCACAGGCAGTGCAGAAGGTTCGACACCTGACAGTTCGGGGCATCGTCATCGCCATGAAGGACCAGCAACCCGGCGGGCCTTGGACCACACCACGCCTCGGCGACGACGGCTTGCAGGTAGCGCCGCTCGGCGCGGATCGTGATCCGCGGGTAGCGATGCGAGCGGTCGATCTTCAGCCGGTGCTTGATCCTGGCGTTGCGGACCGCGCCGCGATTACTGGCCTCGAAGCCGGGCGCGCCCGGTACCGGCCTGGCAAAACAACCCAAGCCAAAAGGGAAAGCGCAGAAGGATTAGATCCGGTTCACATGCAACCGCGCCTAGAGCGCAAGCCCTACGTTGATTGGGCGTCCTCCGGCGATACGAAGGATTTTCATCTCATGACGTCGTGAGTGGGCGCGGCGGGATGGATTATCAGCAATCCACCAAAAGTCGGGTCCGGCTCGATTAGGGTGTTGTTCGCCAAATCGACACCGTTTAACCTCTTATTTACCCGATGAAGGAGGCAGCCATGTCGCTCTCAGCCCCCACTGTGCGCCGTGCGGTAGCAGGTACGTTCGCTACCGGTATTATCAGCAGCGCAATGCTATTTGGTAGCGCCGCGATCGCCGTGGCCGATCCGCCGCCCAACTGCACCGCCGCCGACCTGGCCCGTGTTCAGTCCGGTGTTTCGGCTGCCACGTCGGACTACATGTTCACCCATCCCGATGTCAACGCTTTCTTCACCGGCCTTAAGGGCCAGGACCGCAATGTAATGCGCAATAACGCGCAGAACTACCTCAACGCCAACCCCCAGGTACAAGCTGACCTTCAAGGCATCCGTCAGCCTTTGGATGATTTCAAGGGTCGCTGCCAATAGACCCATGCGCCAGCCCACGGTTCTACTTTCTTTGATCTGGCTCGGCCCGTCGGAAGGATGACTGCCATGCGAATTAGGCGCACCTATCTCACAGCGCTCGCGACCGCTCCCGCCGCCGCAGAGGCGATTCTTGCCGCCCTCATCGCGAGTCCACCGCATGTCCAACTCAGCTCTGCTCCCATCCACAACGCACCCCTCGATGACTGGAACGTCCCGGGCGTGCCCGGCGACATCGACTTTGACGTCCCGGACATCAATGTGCCAGACGTGATAGACGTCCCGAACATCGACGTGCCAAACATCAACTTGCCCAACGTCAACCCGGGGCACGTCGGTCGGCCGGGTCGCGGACGGTAGCGCCGCATCGCCCACGAGCGCACCGAAGCCGCCCGCCCATCGCGCACGGGCGGTGCGCCGCTACTCCCTCGCCGTGATGAGACCGCTGCCGATCGCTTGAACTGGCCCAGGCGCGTCACCGGTACGAGCAACCGGGACAGTCTCAAATGGCTGGCGTGCCGCATCAGGTGCACCATCCTCGCCATGCGCGCCACCCGCAGCAGACTGGCGTCCAGGCCGAGTATCGGCAGGACCGACAGCCCGATCGCCAAGGTGTCGAAGCAGTTCCACCGGCCGGTGAAGAACCGCCAGCCGCCCACGCGGAACCGAAACCCCAACTCGGCCACAAAGAATGCCAGGATCGCGTCGTGCACCAGCTCGAAGGTCTGCTCGTACCCGTCGACCAGGTAGCTGGCGACCAGCACGGCCACGTTGGCGACGATGACCCCGGCCACCAGCTGGTCCAACCTGGTGTTGTACGCGCTCACGAGCTGCAGCATCCGCAAGCCGGTGCGTCCTCACACCGTCCGCGCGAGTTCCGATAAACGACCGCACCGGAGTTGAACCGTGTCGTGATCACATACGGTGCAGCTGCACCGATACGGTGATCCGCGCGGACCGTGTGCGCTTCCCACTTGTCCCACGGACCCGTCGGTGACTTCCATTCGGTCAGCCCATCCGCGTCACAGCACGTCATCGCCTGACACGTGACCGTGCGAGCTGATGAGTCCCAATGCGCGGACTCACCCGCCGCGATCCGCGCGCCGCAGATTTTGCAGCTGCCGGCGTAACGCAGCGCCATCCATCGCGACGCGCTGCCCGACGTGCTGCGCCGGTAATTGCCGCGCCTGCTGTACGCGCTCACGCTGCACTCGCCGCGACTGTCGTCTCAGCGACGACGACGTGTCCCGCTGCCAGGATTTTGTTGACGGCCGCGAACACGCGGCTGATGTTGTCCTCAGCGACTTCGGTGCCACCGAGCCAGTTTTGGATGTAGGCACGCGACTCGGCCGGATCCCAGGCGATCAGCTCTAACTCTTTGGCTGCCACACCAAGTGGCAGGTCCACGTCGAGGTCTCTCAAATTGTGGAAGCAGATCCCGCGCAGTCGCAGCCGCCCGGACTGCGTGGGGGGTTGACGAGACGGCGGCCTGGCCGCCACGAAAAGGTACCTACGAGTGACCGACCCCTCGATGTCGGCGAGACCCGCCACCGGCCCGCTGTAGAGCACGCCCCCGCCAATCTCCCCCGCCCCAGTCCAACGTCGACGATCCAATCGGCACGGCGTACCACGTCCATGTCGTGCTCGACCACGAATAACGAATTGCCCGCGCGACGCAGGCGATCAAGCACGTCGAGTAGCGTTTCGGCGTGCGCGGGGTGCAGTCCAGCTGACGGCTCGTCGAGCACATAGAGCACGCCGAACAAGCCGGCGCGCAGTTGAGTGGCCAGCCGCAACCGCTGCAGTTCGCCGGGTGACACCGTCGGAGTGCGGCGACTAAGCGTGAGATAGCCGAGGCCGAGATCGATCAGTACCTGCAGGCGCGCGACGAGGTCGGCGGCGATCATGGTCGCCACTTCCGTCAGCTCACCGGATTTCGTCGACTCGTAAACGGCGGCGGCATCGGTCCGAGAAGCCGTCGGGCGCAACGTGTCAGCAAGGTCGGCCAACGGCATCGCAGCGTAGTCGGCGATGGTGCGCCCGGCGAATGTCACCTTCAGCGCCTCCGCACGCAGCCCGGAATCGTCGCATAATGGGCACTCGACGCTGTCGACAAACTGCAGTACGCGGCGACGCATCATCGCGCTATGGGAGTTGGCCAACGTGTGGCGGACGTGGCGTTCGGCGCTGGAGAACGTGCCGTTGTAGTAATAATCGGCCTGCACGGGGTGCTGGCTCGGATCGATTTCGACTGTTGGCTGCTCGTCGGTGAACAGAATCCAATTGCGTTGACGCTTAGGAAGTTTCCGCCATGGCTTGTCGATGTCGTACCCCAGCGTGACGAGGATGTCGCGTAGGTTTTGGCCCTGCCACGCACCCGGCCATGCGGCAACGGCGCCTTCGCGGATGGTCAGCGACGGGTCTGGTACCAATGTCTCTTCGGTCACCCGATGGATTCGTCCCAGCCCGTGGCACTCGGGGCACGCCCCAACCGCGGTGTTTTGGGGAGAACGCATCGGAGTCCAGGCGTTCTGTGGCCCCCCGCGGGTAGGTTCCGGCGCGGGAGAACAGCATCCTCAAAAGGTTCGACAGGGTGGTGACGGTGCCGACCGTCGAACGCGACGTCGCCTAACCCCGGCGCTGCTGCAATGCGACGGCGGGCGGTAGCCCGGTGATGTCATCTACCTTTGGCGCGCCGGTTGGCAATAGCAGGCGACGGGCGTACGGACCCGCACGGGTGCACCGTGTTAACACGGATATTCTTCTCCGCCAACGAGGTTGCGTAATACCGCATCAACCCGACGACCCCGTGCTTGGCGGCGTGATACCCCGCAAAGCCATGGCTTCGGACGGTGAACTTCGGGCACAGACTGTTCAATCCAGCGGCTGAGCTCGTGATGACGATTGCACCGCCCTCGCCCTGCTCCAAGAGTGCAGGTAGTGCCGCTTCGACCGTGTAGTAGACCCCATTGAGCAGAACGTCCACGGCATCGACGTACGCCGCCATCTCATGACGTTGCTCGCCGACACCAGGCATGATCCCGGCGTTGGCGAGTACGAAGTCGATCCGCCCCAGCTCGGCGACGCCGCTAGCGATGGCGGCCTTGAGCCGCTCGAAGTCCCGGACATCGCCCTGTTCCGCGACTACGCGTCGGCCAGTCTTTTCGACCAGATTGACAGTCTCGTCGAGGTCCTCGCGTGTAGCCATCGGATAAGCAACGCTGTCGATTTGATCGCACAGATCGAACGCGAGGATATCCGCGCCCTCTTCGGCAAACCGGACCGCGTGCGAGCGGCCCTGGCCGCGTGCCGCACCGGTAATGAATGCAACCTTGCCGTCGAATTGCATTGCCATCACTCTTTCGAGCGCTCAACGCCGATGGTGAGAAGGGGTGAACCGAGTAACCGCTCATAAACCAGGCCCAGTGGTAGTAATCGGAGGTTTTGCGCAACGCGGCCCTCTAGATGAGTAATTCCAAGGGGTGTTACTGGTGTGGCTGCTGTGAATTTGAGGTGAGGGTGTCCAGGATTGGCGTTGCAAACCCAACCTGGCACTGGAGGCCGAAGTGGACGCCGACCTGGACACCCTCGCTACCGCACTGTACGTCACCGCCGATGATTTCCTGATCAGCAATCCGCAGTATCGGCCATGGCGTCCCAGGGTCGGGATCACCCCGCGCCTTGATGACGCCGAACTGGTCACCCTGGTGGTGCTACAGGCGCTGCTCGGATTCACCTCAGAGGCGCGGTGGTTGCGTTACGCGAACAGCCGGCTGCGTGGGTTGTTTCCTTATCTGCCAAGACAATCGGGCTACAATAAGCGGGTGCGCGCAGCGACCGGGATGCTGCGTGCGGTTATCGCGCATCTGGTTGCGTGCACTTCGCGGTGCACCGACGATGTGTGGGTGGTTGACTCGACTCCGGTCGAATGCGGGCGATCGCGGGAGACCGCGAAACGCTCCGATCTGGCCGGTTGGGCCGAGTATGGGTACTGCGCGTCGCACTCGCGCTTCTTCTGGGGACTGCGCCTGCACCTGGTATGCGCCCTGTCGGGGCTGCCGGTGGCGTTCGCGCTGACCGGCGCCAAGGCCGATGAACGCGAAATTCTGCTCGGGATGCTCGACGCCGACCCGAACTTGCTCGCGACGCATCCCGCTCAGACGTTGATGGCCGACAAGAACTACTACGGCAGGCAATTCGAAGCCACGCTCGCCGACGCCCGCATCAAACTGCTGCGCCCTGCCCGCGCGGGAGAGAAACCCCGTGCGGGACAAGGCTTCTTCAAGCCGCTGCGGCAGGTCATCGAATCAGTCAACAACACCCTCAAGACCCAGCTCGACCTTGAACGCCATGGCGGACGAACCATCGCCGGAGTCGCCGCACGCGTCCTGCAACGCATCCTCGCCCTCACCGCCGCCATCTGGCACAACGACAGAACCGAGAAGCCGATCCTGCGATCACTGACCGCATACGACCACTGACCCCTTGGAATTACTCATCTAGGTGGCAGTTCCCGCAGCGCAATCATGAGCCGATCCAATCTGCTGATTTGAACAGAAGCGGCTTCGTTGCGGCTAGCGCGGCCACCCGAGCGCGCAGCCGACCGAAGGTCTCGGCCCCTGCGCCCTGAAGAAATGGGCTCAGCAGCCAACCCTCCGACGCCCCAAGCCATCCCGAAATTCCTGTTGCGCAGCGCTCGACGAAGATCTGGGCCAGCTGTTCCGGCTCGCTGACAATCAGGCAGTGACAGGTGTCGATCTCGTTGAGTGTCTGCACACCGCTGCCTCATTCAGGTTGACAGCTTCCGGCGGGGTAATAGAGCGTATCCGTTAGGCAGGCTCACACACCGGCCTAGCCCTCGATGGAGAGGAATTAATATGCGCGCCATCCAGATTGAACAGTTCGGCGACCCCGCGCAGGTGCTCCGCGTCGTCGACATCGAGGAGCCGCCGCGACCGGGTCCGCATGAGGTTCTGTTGAGCGTTGAGGTCTCGCCGTTGAACAAACACGACCTACTGGTTGTCAGCGGCATGCTGGCGCGACCACCCCTGCCCCACATACCAGGCGCAGAGGGGGTCGCGCGCGTGCTGGCCACTGGCGCCGAGGTCGATGGACTTCAAGTCGGCGATCTGGTCGTGGTACCCCTGTATGCCGGTGCGTGGCGTGAGCGGCTCGTCGTGCCCGCCGACGGCCTGTTCGCACTCCCCGCCGGCGGCGACATCGAGCAGTACTCGATGCTGGGCAGCAACCCCCCGACAGCAGGGTTGATGCTCAGTGAATGCACCCCCCTGCAGCCCGGTGACTGGGTGGTTCAGAACGCCGCGAACTCCGGTGTGGGACGGTCATTGATCGCGCTAGCCAAACTTCGTGGACTGAAGACGATCAACCTGGCCCGCGACGACACAACGTTCGCCGAGCTCACAGCAGCCGGGGCCGACGTGGTCCACGTCGACGATCCCGATGCGGTCGGCCATGTTCGAGCAGTGATCGGCGACGCGCGAGTGGCGCTGGCAGTGGAAGCCGTCGGTGGTCCGGGGGTGGCGCGGCTGCTGGAATTGCTGTCCGACGGTGGATGGTTGGTCAGCTATGCCTGGGCCAGGGACGAACCCATGTGGGTCGACACCTCGACACTGGTCGGCAAGCACCTCACCGTCCGCGGATTCTTTGTCGGCGACTTCGACTACCGCGACAAGGTAATGCCTGTCATTCGTGAGGCGGCACCGCTGGTGGCCGACGGCGCCCTCGTTGTCCCCGTGGCGGGCGTGTACCCCCTGGAGCACATCCGGGACGCGGTGCAACATCTCCTCCGTGGCGGCAAGATCCTACTGAAAGTGGCGGGGCTATGAACGCGCGCAAAGCGGGCGGCTGAAGATTGCGCACTTTCGTCAGACAAACGTGAGACAAAGTTGTTCGCCACGAGCTGAGACAGGCAACAAGGTGCAAGTCAGGCGTGCTGGGCACCCGCCTCGTGGGCATCCTGCACGGCTGCCTGCGCCACCACAGCCCCTACAACGAACGCACCGCTTGGGCACACCGCATGCCTTGTCGGCTTGACAACTTGCGTTTGCGTGGGTTGGTTCGGCAACGTTCGTTGCCTCGCTGGTTCAATCTGGCGTTTCGATTGGGCTTTGCTAGCTGGCGTTTGTACCTGCGGCTGTACTGTCGGATTGCTGCCAAAGTGCTGCCCGCCGAGCCGTTTCGGCCATCAGGTCGGCTGCCAGCAAATCTCGAAACTAGCTATCACCTGCGATTTAGGTTGTGGGGCGGGCGGGGCTCGAACCCGCGACCAACGGATTCGCGATTCAGGCTTCTCGTTAACCACCCGAAAGGACCGGTAAATGCTTGTGCGACAAGGAACTTCGGTCCTCGAGTAGACCGAACAGGCCTCACCGATTCCCGTCGATTCTCGATCATTATCGATGAATAAACGATGACTGCCATCGACCAAATTGGTGGCGCGATTCAATCCGGCTCCCGGCCTCGTCGGGTTTACCGGTTATGGGCGCCATTCGGATCCCCCGCGCTACACCGGTTCGGAATCAACGGCCGATCTTCCGCTTTTCAGGCGGAGTTCTGGCTTACACTGATGTATTTCAGCTGGTCAAGCCGATAGTAGTTCACTTAACTGGCCCCATTGGACTAACTCATCCGCCGCTTTGGCCGCATATTGGCCGCATCATTGCCGGGTCTCGGGCGAGCGGTCGCCGCGGCGGTGGCGTCTAAGGCCGGCGGCATCGCCGGGTCTATTCAAACGCGCTCGCTTGGTGTGTGTTTCGTGCCCGGGTACGTCGCTTGGCCTGCTGCCGCTTGAGCTCGTCGAGCAGATTCGGCCGGCGTTCCCCCGGTCCATGCTGGTCATATCGCATTTCCGCGCAGCAGCGAACACCAGCGCGCACCCCCACACACCCCGGATAGCCCCCGAAAATCGGACACAATAGAAAAGGGCCTAGTAGGGCCTAGTAGTGGCTTGCTGGCGGGCTGTGGCCCCGTGGCGCAGCTGAACGGCTAATCCTGTCTGACGGCGTAGGTGATGCGGCTGAACAACCACCCGTCACTCACCCGCCGGTTACCGTCGCCGATCATCTGGATTGTCTGCACGGCTAGGAACTCTGGGTCTTTGCGCTTTAGCTCCGCGATGAGCATTGGGTGGTCGAACTGGCTGCAGTCGGGCGCATACATATCGGTTGTCCTCGTCTCCACGCAATCAACGCTAGGACGCCGGCCCGTCGCCTTCACCACTGCTCTGGCGGAACCCTCGCCATCCGACATTGGCGCGACGGCCAGTAACGGCAGTGGCGGTGGCGGCGGCGGTGATGATGGTGATGACGATGAACGCGTGATGCCACTGGGTGGGCCGCGCGGCGAGGTGCCCGTGATTGGGTCCTTTTCCGCGCGGCCTCCCGCCGAACCGGACTGGCCCGTTTCCGAGCATCCGGCTCTCCAGTGATCTACGCCGTGTCGGCGTTGGCGTGCCCGTGGATGACCTCGTGGCAGGGCTGGCAGACGATAAGCGTCTTGCGCCGTTTCCTGGCCATGAGGGACGCCCATTCGGGCTGGCCGGGCCCGGGTTCTCCGAGGCTGGCGAGCGCGCGGACTTGGTGGACTACCACCTTGTCCGGTTGCCCGCACAGCTCACACCGCCGTGTGAGGAGCCGGGCGACCAGCTCCTTGCGTGGGTGCGGAGCCTGGGCAGGGACGCGGTCGCTCAGGACCGCGACCTTGTTCCGTGCGAGGGGTATCCCTCCGAACCGTGCGACCAGCGGCTGCTTGCCGGTGCGTTCGATGCTGGCCTGGAAACACACGCGTTTCCCGTGCGGTGTGTCGATGGTGGCCCGGTAGCGGGCTGCCATCTTCGACACGGTGGACTGGTGCTTGGCGGCCAGCGTTTTCAGCATTGACGTTTCGGTGACCCAACGCAGACGCGAGAGTCGCCCAACATCGACGGCGAGCAGGTAGTACTGGACGATGCCCCGGTATTCGGCGCCGAAGGTCTTGACGATGTCGTAGTCGTCGAGATTCTGTCGGGCCGTGTGGCGTTCGGGTTTGCCGCGCCGCATGTAGGGGGCACATTTCGCCTTGATCACATCGAGTGGCACGCGCAGCGCGATCAGCCCGTTGACCGACCGGCGGCCGTGGCTGATTCTGCTGTCGGCTTGCTGCACGATGATCTCGTAGCCGAGGAACCGCGCCGCCCGTGTGCGGGCATGCGTGATCAGCGTCTTGGTGCCCGACAGTGCCAACCCGAGGTCGTCGCGTAGGAACGTCGTCAACTGATCCTTGATTCGTTCGGCTTCGGCTTTCGGTCCGGTGAATCCGAAGAGCTGATCGTCGGCGTAGCGCGAATAACGTAGCCGTCGATAGCCGGGGTCACGCAGATCCTTGCTCGGAAGACTCCGTGCTCGTTGACGCAGCGCTCGGGCTGCCGCCCGGTCGCCCCGTCGGTGTGCT
This sequence comes from uncultured Actinomycetota bacterium, assembly GCA_963788075.1. GTDB lineage: Bacteria > Actinomycetota > Actinomycetes > Mycobacteriales > Mycobacteriaceae > Mycobacterium. The sequence continues at coordinate 15,275 of CAWBFI010000005.1, forward strand.
AGCAAGGCGTCACCCTTGATCTTCGAGTAGGCAGGGTTTGCCCTCCTACCCGTTCCTCGGGTGTATTGCGGGATGAGAACCGTCTCGACGTACTCGTCCACCTTGTGCAAATAGATATTCGAGAGGATTGGTGAGACAACCCCACCCTGCGGGACCCCGCTGAGCGTGGCGTTCCAGGTCCAATCCTCCAGGTATCCGGCTGTCAGCATGTTGCGCATCAGCCGCAGGAACCGTTCATCGTGGATCTTCTCCGACAGGATCTCGATCATGATTGCATGATCGAAGGAACCGAAGCAGTCGGCGATATCGGCCTCGATGAACCAGGTTGTGCCGGTCCAGGTGTTGGCCACCTCCCGCAAAGCGGTGTGACAGCCTCGGCCGGGCCGGAACCCGTGCGAGCGGTCGGAGAAGCGGGGTTCGTAGTAGGCCTCCAACAACAGGCGTACCACCTCGCCCACCAATTTGTCCGACCAGGTCGGTAGTCCCAATGGCCGCATCTTCCCGTTTCGTTTCGGGATGTGGATGCGTCGCACCGGGTGGAATCGATAGCGCTCGTGGCGCATCGCGTCGATGATGACGCCGATCCGTTCCAGGGACATACCGTCCGCGGTTTCCTGCGTGGCTCCGGGTGTCATCGCGCCGTGGTTGGCGTAGATGCGCCCGTAGGCCAGCAGATACAGCTGCGGGTTGAACAGTTGTCGATATAGTTCCTCGCACGACAGGTCATGCCTACCGCGTTCACGAAGGACACCGAGCACCGTTTCGGCGCTTTGCATTCGCATACCTCTCGATCTCGTGATGTCCGATCACCTGTGCCCCTTTGCCCTGCGGACGGCTTTCCCGTCCTCCCTGGCCGGTCGTGACTCCGGTGAACCGTCCCCGGTTTCATGCGCACTTCCTTTGTTGGGAAGGATGGCGCGATGCCGAGCAAGTACGACGAGAACACCAAGGCCAGGGCGGTGCGGCTGGTCCGCGAACACCGCGATGACTACGACTCAGAGTGGGCAGCGATGAAAGCGATCGCCGGCCGTCTGGGGATGACCGCGGAGACGCTGCGCAAGTGGGTGCGCCAGGCCGAGATCGACGCCGGTGAGGCAGCAGGGGTCTCTAGCGAGGAGAGACGGGAGCTGCGTGAGCTACGCCGCAAGACCCGGGAGCTGGAGCAGACTATCGAAATCCTCAAGGCCGCAACAACTTTCTTCGCGCGGGAGTGCGACCCGCTACACCGCTGATCTGTGCGTTCATCGACGAACACAAGGAGCGGTTCGGGGTCGTACCGATCTGCCGCGCCCTGACTATCCAAGGCGTGGCGATCGCCCCGCGCACCTATTGGGCGCACCGCTCGTCGGCACCGTCGAAACGGGCCCTGTGGGACACCACGATCACCGAAATCCTGGCCGGCTACTACGAACCTGATGCCGACGGGAAACGCCCACCCGAGAGCCTGTACGGCAGCCTGAAGATGTGGGCGCACCTGCAGCGGCAGGCCATCCCGGTGGCGCGGCGCACGGTGGAACGGATCATGCGGCACAACGGTTGGCGAGGTGTCAGCCGTGCTCGCCGCCCACCACGCACCACCGAGCGTGACCCCGCCGCCGCGCGAGCGCCGGACCTGGTGGGCCGGCAGTGGCGCGTTGCCGCACCCAACCTGCTGGACGTAGCCGACTTCACCTACGTCCCGCTCGACACCGGTGGGTTCGGCTACACCGCGTTCGTCGTCGACGCCTACGCCGGGCTGATCCCGGGCTGGGAGTGTTCCCTGACCAAAGACACCGGCTTCGTCGAGCGCGCGCTGCGCCACGCCGCGGCCTTCCGCACCCGTCAAGGCTATCCGTTCAACGACACGATCCACCATAGCGATTATGCCGAGGTTTGCTTTAAGCCGAGGATCTGCGGAGATGGCCTGCGCTCGTGGTGGTTGCTGGTGGATTTCTCGGCTTAACGTTTCGCGGCTATCGCAGGCTGTAGAGGGTTTGGAGTTGGTCTTCGGTGAGTGGCTCGGTGGCCGCGGTGTTGATGGCGGGGGTGGCGGCGTTGATGGCTTGTCGCATCATGTCCAGGGTCGCAAAGGCATAGAACGCTGCTGTGGTGGAAGCGTTTTCGTGGCCGAGGAGGCGCATGATGATCGGCAGCGGGATACCCTGCTGGTAGAGATCCATCGCCTTGGTTTTGCGCAGCAGGTGGCAGTGGATGTTCGCCGGGATCGAAAGGCATTGAGCACGAGCGGATTCGGCGGCTTGCTTGAGCACGGCGGCGACCGTGTCAGCGGACAGTTCGGCAGGTCGCCCGCGGTGCAGACTGTAGAACAATGGCCTGGTCGCGGGGAGTTTGGTGATATTCGGGTGGAACTCATCGAGGTAGACGTGCAGGTGCTCGACGGTCTTCTCGGTGAGCGGTACGACGCGGGTCTTGTTGCCCTTGCCGGTAAGCAGGATGTGCCCGGGCTCGGTCAGGCACAGATCCTGCAGGGTCAAGCCCGTGATCTCGCCCACGCGAGCCGCGGTGTCGTAGAGCAGGATCAGCAGCATCCGGTTCCTCCGAGATTTCGCTGTTTGCCCGGTGAACGCGGCAAGGATCGCACGCGTTTGAGCTTCGGTGAGGTACTCGATGGGCCTGCGGGGGCCAGCCGGCGCTTTGAGTGCTTTGGCTGATTGGCTGAGCGCGACGAGCGTGAGATCTTCGTAGGCCGCGTAGGTCAGGAACGCTTTGACCGCGCTCAGACGCAACCTGACGGTCTTGGGCGTGTAGTGCCGCTGATCGGTCATCCAGGTCAGCCATCCTTTCAGGTGCCGGCGGTCGAAGTGATCGAAGCTGACGTGCTCACGTCCGATGTGCTCGGCCTCGGCGAGGTAGTCCAGGAAGCACTCCAGGCTGATCCGGTAGGCCTCAATCGTTTTCGGCGACAGTCCTCTGGTCTTGGGCATGTAGGCGTGCAGATAATCGCGGGCGAACCTGAAGAAGTCCGGTGCGCCGGTATGTGGGTCGCGTCTCATCAGAATCCCACCTGCGGTAGCAGGGACTGGCGTTGTCGGGTGATGCCGGCGTAGGTGGCCATGAAATCGGGCGACGTGTGCACGTAGTAGTACGTGCTCTCAAAGGTTGCGTGGCCCATGTAACGAGACAGGTAGGGCAGCATCGCGGTGACGTCGTCGCCGGCGGTCATCCATCGCTGGATGTTGGCGTAGGCGAAGTGATGCCGGAAATCGTAGGGGCGTGGCTGTTGGCCGGCCGCGGGCCGGGGCAGCCCGGCCTGGTCCCAGATGCGGCCGAACATTTTCCCGACCGTTGCCGCGCTGACCTGGTTACCGGTAGCAGAGACGAAGAACGTGCGACGCGAGGCGAAATGTGCTCGCGACGTCCGGTCGCACGTGTCGAGGATCTCGATAACCCGATCAGTCAGCGGCAGCCTGCGGCTGCGATGTCCTTTGGACCAGACGATGTCGATGTGCCCGGCATCAAGGTCGACCTGACCGGTCTGCAGAGCGCGGGTTTCGCCGGTCCGCAGCCCGCACGAGTGCATCAGCGTGAAGAACGCGACCGCCTGCCACCGCCACGGGGATGGTGCCTGTAGTTGTGTTGCGGCGGTGAAGAAAAACTCGATCTCACGCCGGGCCAACAGATAGGCATGCGCGGCAACGAAAGAGGCTTTCCACCGGTCGGAGAGCACATAGGCGTCGTTGGCCCCGTTGGTATTCAGCCACCGGCCGACGTCACGGATGTAGGACATCCAGGACCGGTAGCGGCCGCAACGTTGCAGCTGAACACCGACCCAGCCTTCGACAGTTTCTTTGTCGAACACCGTGCGGTCGTGCTCGGCGCAGTAGGCGTCGAACTTCCTCAGGTACCAGATGCGGGAAGCGCCAGTGAATCCCATGTTCGCCTTGAACGCCAGGTACGCATCCAACTCGGTGGCGAACGCGCTGGTGAAGCCGTGGCCACTCATGACCGCACGGCTTCTGGGACCGGCAGGACGCAGTCGAGCAGACGTAGCCGGTCGACGCTCATGTAGAGGTTCGTCGATTCTTCGCTGGCGTGTTTGATATACGGGTGATCTGAGGCGGGTCGACCACCCGGGCGTGGGTCGGTTGACCGACGAGCGAGGAGACCCCGATGGACCAGTTTATGCCGTGCTTGATCCGTCACCATCGTGGGGTGGAGCTCGTCGCGATCACCCTGGGGCATCCGCTGCTGGATGACTATCTGGCCTTCGTTGCGGCGCGTGCCAGGACCAATACCTGGCTGGCGGTGGCGTCGGATTTGAAGATCTTCTTTGGTGTGGTTGCTAAGCAGCCAGCGCAGGTCAACGCTGCAGATGTCTTCGCGTTCTTGGCATCTCAACGTACTTCCCGCTTGGGCGAGCGGGTGGTGCGATTGGAGGACGGCGAGCCGGGCCTGGCGGCGCGCACGATCGCCCGCCGGTTGTCCAGTGTGCGTGGCCTGTACGCCTATCTCGCGGCCCGGGGTGACACCGGCGTGAGCCGCAACCCGGTTCCGACCAGCCTGGCCGCCCGCCGCCCCGGTGCTCGGCGCGGCAAGGGCGGGGTGCCGTTGATCCGCACCCCTCGTACGCTGCCGCGGGTGCTGGCGCCAAGCGAGGTCGACGCGCTGCGGGCGGTGCTGCGCACTCATCGCGACCGGGCCATGGTCGAGGCGATGCTGCTGGGTGGCCTGCGACGCTGCGAGGTGCTCGGTCTGCGCCTCGACGACGTCAACGTCGGCGAGCGGCGGGTGTTCGTGGCCGAGGGCAAGGGCGGTCGGCAGCGGATGGTGCCGGTATCGGCGCGGTTTTTCGCCTCGCTCGGGGACTATCTGGATCAGGAGTGGCCGCGAGGGTCGAGTGATCGGGTGTTCGTGGTGTTGAAGGGGCCGCGGCGTGGTGAGCCGTTGTCTGCGGCGGGTCTGGATGAGATTCTCGACGGTGCGCGCGGTCGCGCCGGGCTGACTCAGGCGACGTGCCATCAGCTGCGGCATACCTGTTTCACCCGGCTGCGGGAGGCCGGGATGGCACTGGAGGCCATCCAAGCCCAGGCCGGCCACGCCTCGATCGACTCCACCCGCATCTATCTGCACCTGGCCAACGACTGGTTGGAACGGGAGTACCTGCGAGCCGCCGAAGCGATCGAGGCGCAGGTCGTCGCGTCCGGCGAGGCGGCCGAGGAATGAACCGGTCACCAGCACATCGCCACGACATCGAGGAGCTCGTCGAGGCGTATCGGGCCGACCTCGTCGCGGCCGGGATGTTCGCCGGACACCCGGTGACCTCGGTGGCGCGCACGTTTCTCACCCGCGTTGGGGTGGCCGGCTGGTCGGCGTTGCCGCTGGCATCGCAGTGCGCATTGCCGCTGAAGGACCGACGGGTGGTCGGTTGGCTGATCGTGACGGGACGGCTGCGGCCCAGCCCCGACTATCTCGTGGCGTGCCGGCCCTACCTCGGCGAAGTCGCCGCCCATCATCACCGCAGGTTCCACGAACGGTTCACCGCGACCTCCGCCGAGCTCGGGTTTGATTCCCTCGTGACCCGCCTGCAGTGGTCCGCCCTGGCCAAGGTGGCAGCGCTGGCCGGGCTGACTCCCCAGCGGCTGACCCAGCCGGTGATCGACGCACAGCGAAAAGCGTTGACCGCCGCGATAACTCGCCACCGACCCGACAGCCACGGCGCCAAGGCGCTCAGCGCGGCGCTGTTCGGTGCGCAGACCACTTTGTTCCACCTCGGCGTCCTTGACACCGCTCCCCGCAAAACAGCCCCAGACCGCTCGGCCGAGCGGGCCGCCCAGTGGGCGGCGGTCCCGCCACGGCTGGCCACCACCCTCACCGGGTACATCGCCCAGACACGGCTGTCGCTGCGGGCCTCGACAATGGTGCGCGTCGAGGGCGTGCTGCGGGAGTTCGCCGGCTGGCTGGCCGTCAACGCCCCCGAGGTGCTCTGCGTCGCCGATCTGCGTCGGGCACACATCGAGGCCTACAAGCTGCACCTGTCCACCCGGCCCTCGGCCCGCGGCGGCCGGTTGTCCAAGATCAGTCTCGCCGAACACCTTGGCACCCTGCGCACCTGCTTCGAGCGGCTCACCGAATGGGACGGCGACGACATCCCCGCCCGCGTGCTCATGTTCCCCGGCGACCTGCCGCTGCGCGACGACCCGCTGCCCAGATTCCTCGACGACGCCGCGTTCACCAAGCTCCTGCAGGCCGCGCGCGCCGACGACGACCCGTTCGTGCGACTGTGCGTGGAGTTCCTGGCCCGCACCGGCCTGCGCAAGGGCGAATTCCTCGACCTCACAGTCGATTCCGTCGTGCAGATCGGCGCCGCGTACTGGTTGCACGTGCCGCTCGGCAAACTGCGCACCGACCGCTACATCCCCTTGCATCCCCAACTCAAGGATCTCCTCGACACCTGGATCGCCACTCGACCCACCAGCCTGCGCAGCCGCTACCTGTTCGTCGAGTACGGCCAACGCATCGGCGAAGGCCGCGTCGACCGGGCAGTAGCCAAAGCCGCGAAAGCGGCTGGCATCGGCCGTGTTTCGCCCCACCGCCTCAGGCATACCTTGGCGACCCAGGCGATCAACCGCGGCATGACCCTCGAAGCCCTGGCCGCGTTGTTGGGGCACCGATCGATGCGGATGACCCTCGTGTACGCCCGAATCGCCGACCCGCACCGTCGCCGACGAATACTTCTCCGTCAGCGAAAAGGTCGAAGCCCTCTACAACCAACCACGCGCACTGCCCGCCGACGCCGAAGGCGCCGAAATGCGCAAGCTCCGTGTCGAGATGCACCGCCGGATGCTCGGCAACGGCTACTGCGCCCGACCCGTCGGCCTGGACTGCCACTTCGAATCCATCTGCGAATCCTGCACTTTCTTCCAGACCACCATCGAATTCCGCCCGACCCTGCAGGCACAACGCGACGACGCCGCCGAGAAAGGACAACTCGGCCGCCAGAAAGTGTTCGACGGACTGCTCGCCCGACTCGATCAGACCGCCTCCTGACAAGACGCACTTGATGCGATGAAGGGGCGGGGCCTCCGCTCCTCGTGACGTTCCCGGCGGATGCTGGGGGTGTTCACTTTCCACGAATCATGGGAGGCCCCTATGAACGAGTATGACGGCAAGCAGTTCGTCGGGATCGATCTGCATCGGCAGCGGTCGGTGATCGTGCGCCAATCGGAGTCCGGTGAGCAGCTCTCAGCGGTACGGATCGTCAACGACCCGGTCGCGTTGGGACTGCAGCTCGAGGACGCCGGCTCCGACCCCGAGGTAGTGCTCGAAGCAACGTATGGATGGTACTGGGCGGTCGATGTGCTGCAAGCCCACGGAGCGCAGGTACATCTGGCGCACCCATTGGGAGTCAAAGGGTTTCGGTACAGAAGGGTGAAAAACGACGTGCGCGACGCCGGCGATCTGGCTGATCTGCTGCGGATGGGTCGACTGCCCGAGGCCTGGATCGCACCACCGGCGACACGCGAGCTGCGGGAGTTGGTGCGCTATCGGGCCAAGCTGGTCGCGATCCGATCCGGGCTCAAAGCCCAGGTCCATGCCGTACTGGCCAAAGCCGGGGTGTTGATTGCGGTATCGGACCTGTTCGGAGTCGGTGGGCGCAAGCGACTCGCGAAGGTGCCGCTAGCCACCGCCTACGCCGAACGGGTCCGCTCACTGCTGGAACTGATCGATACCCTCGATGGCCACGAGGCACGTTTCGCCGCGTTGATCGCCAAACGGCTCGACGCTGACCGCGGCTATCAAGCCATCCAGCAGGTACCCGGTATCGGAGTGACGCTGGCGGCGGTTTTTGTCGCCGAGATTGGTGACGCCGGCCGCTTCACCGGTCCAGCCCAACTGTGCTCTTGGGCCGGACTGACCCCGCGCCACCGCGAATCCGACACCGTCGTACACCGCGGGCATATCACCAAACAGGGCTCCAAACTGGTTCGTTGGGCAGCGATCGAGGCGGTGCAGCGCCACCCGACGACGGCCAAGATCGCGGCCGACAAAGACCGCATCGAAGCTCGCCGCGGCAAAAACATCGCCAAGGTTGCCGCGGCACGCAAACTACTCACGCTGGTCTACTACGGGCTGCGCGACGGCCACATCCGCGCGCTCGACCGTGCCAGCGCAGCGTGAGCACTCCGGACGCAACCCGTGCGCGGCCGCTTTTTTGTCTGACCCCCCAACGGCGTGGTCGCCCGCTTGATTGACCCCACGTGTTGCTACCGCACCGCTCCATGCCCACCACAGCTGGGCGAAGGGATGACCGGCAGCCGGAACAGTCCGGCCCTGCCCCAAAGTATCTGCACCATCACGGTTTGGAGAAGGCCCACAACCACACATCCGCCCGGCTGATCTTCCCGACGTCCGTCGAAAGCATGCATCGGCCCGGTCCGGGGTCAAGACCGTTCGTCCTCGCTACGCTGCGGGCGCTCCGTCTTGACCCCGGCCCTTACCCGATGCCGCCTACACGGAGGCCGAAAGCCAGCACAATCCCAGGTCGCCAACGTCTTGACAGAACCCCACCCCTTCAGGGATGACAAGATCACCCGCATAATGGCCGAGCACTGCCGCGATCGTCGGTAGCGGAACCGCTGCGGCCAGCAGCCGGGATGCGGCGTTGTGGCGCAGCAATCGGGTTCCCGCCTTCAGCTTGTTCACCCCCGCTTTCCGGAATGTCTCAACGGTCACCCGGTGCACCGTCGCGTGATCGCCCAGCCGGGTGTGTGGGGCTACCGAACGCAGGAATAGGTGATCATCGCCGGAGCTGGGACGCTCGTCGAGAACATAGGTGGCCAGCTTGCCCAGCAGCAAGGCCGGCAATGGCAGCGTCAGCGGGTTGCCCGTCTTCTGCTGCACGAGGCCGATTGTGTGCCCACGCCAGTCGACGTCACCCATCCGTAGCGCCACGATGTCACAGGCCCGCAATCCCGTCGATAATGCGAGCAAGGTGATCGCGGCGTCTCGCGCGCTGACCACCCCCGACGCACAGGCCCGAACAACCCGTTCCTCGTCGCCATCGCCGAGGGCGGGGACTATCGCGTGAAAGCGTTTGATGCCAGCCAGAGTCAGCGCATTGACAAGGTCGGTGCGGCCGGTGAACTTGAGGAACGGACGAAAGTTCGACACCACCCAAAACAGCGACGACCTGGCCCACCGGTCCAGTAGGGATTCCAAAAACGCCAGGACACTGGCGCCATCCGCCCGGTCCAGCACTGCGATCCCGCGTGCTTCCAGGAACACCAGGTAGCTACGCGCCACCCTTCCATAGGCCTCGCGGGTGGCCGGCGCAAGACCGCGCCGGCCCATCTCGGCCTGCCAGGCGGCGTCCAGTGCAACGAAGTCGCTGCTCTCGGGCCGTGGACCTCCGCCGCCGCGGCCACGAACCGCCAGGTCCACCCGCCCGGTCTGCACATACGAGTCGAACACCGTAACAAGACGCCGGTAATCGAACCGGCGCTGCGGGCTGAACCGACCGGTGCGCACACTGGTCGTCATCGAGGCGAACTCCGCACCCAGACCGGTGGAATACTCACGCCCCAAGGCGAACTCAGTCAGCGCCTTGATCGTCTTCGCGTACTGACCAACTGTCGATTCCATGTAGCCGGCCGCACGCAGCTCCGCCACGACAACCGCGCCGATCCCACGGACCGTCGTATCCATGACCGTCTCCTTCCACAGACGTAGAGATACGACGGACGCTAACCACCACCCGAAACGTTAAGCCGAGAAATCCAGCGACACCCCCCACGAGCGCAGGCCATCTCCGCAGATCCTCGGCTTAAAGCAAACCTCGGCATAATCGCTATTAAGCCGGATCCGGCTTAATAGCGACGCCGGAAGCCAGTACACCGCAATACATTACAGCGAGACACTGATGCTGGAGGGCCTGATCCCGTCGGTCGGTACCGTCGGCGATGCCCTGGACAACGCGCTGTGCGAAACCACGATCGGGCTCTACAAGACCGAGTGCGTGCGTCGAGGCTCCCCGTTTCGCACCGGTGCGATCCGTACCTTGGCCGACCTGGAGAACATGACCTCGGCGTGGGTCACCTGGTACAACACCGCCAGGCTGATGCACCGCCTGGGTCGCATCCCACCCGCGGAAGCCGAGGCCGAGTACTACGCTCGACTCCAGGCCGGAAAGCACACCGGTCACACGTAACGAGGTGTGCATGAAACCGGGGATGCTTCACCGGCGACTACTACGGGCACTCTGTCACCATGGGGCTCGCGCCCGACAGGTGATCCCACGTTCGTCTCTGCCATACGTTGTCAGCGTGACTTAGGCGGCCCACTCATCTCCTTGAATGTCCTCACTGGACATCGCTCCCTTCCCGGAGGATTGCCGCAGGTACTTGAGGACCCTGCAGCAGGGATGGCACCGGTTTCAGGCGTCTTTCCGGTGGGCGATCTTTTGCACCGTCTGGAGATTGGACTTCAGGCAATCCAGCTTTCGCCATATCACGCGGGTCTCCCGGCACCCCGCCCCATACGCCTGGGCACGAGTACCGGTTTCCTAGCATGCTGTTGTCCCAGCACACCTTTCGGCTACAGGTCAGCCATCAGACCCAGAGATACACCTCCAATCCCTCCCTGCTCGGCAGGGGATACAGCAGAGCGCCTCGTGGCGCAGTCAAGTCAATATGCCCGCGAAAATTAGTCGATGCCTCAGGTAGGAATGCCCGCGAAACGGGCCGGTTCAGCTGGCCTTGTTCCGGATGCCTTTGCGGATGTCGGGTAGGGCGGTGGGGATGCTGGCCAGGTAGAGCTGCTCGGTTTTTTCCTTGGCCAGCTGGAGAAGTCGGTTCTGCAGGTCGGCGATCTCGCGGCCGATCTTGGCGGGGTTGAGGCTGTCGCGGTAGGCGGTCAGTTCGGCCTGCTGTGCCCGGCTGAGAGTCCCGGCGGCCAGCAGCCGGTCCAGCGGGGTTTGCGGGGCGTCATAGAGGCGTCGGCGGCGGCCGTCAGCGCTGCTGGAGTACCCAATGGGTTTGATCGTCGGAGTCAGGTAGTTGAGCCGGTCGTTGACCAGGGGCCAGAGCCGGTTGAGCACGGCACGTTCGTCGCTGGTGTCGTAGCGGTAGTAGAACGCGTACTTGCGCACCAGGTGGTTGTTCTTGGACTCGATGGTGGCCTGGGGCGTTGTTACGCACGGTGCGCGTGAAGGTCCAGCCGGTGTGCACCCAGGTCAGGTTCAAGGTCCGGGCGAACTCGCCTTTCAACGTGGGCCCGCAATGGGCGACTGTATCTCCTTCGAAAAGCCTGGCGCAGCTTCGATCTCGTCAGTAGCCTTGCGGATCTTGACCGACGAGCGCAGCAGCGGCGAGGGCTTAGTGGTGGACTTTCCCTTGATGTGATCCTTGGCCTTCGCCGGCCTCAGGTAGCGGTCGATCGACGCTGCGCTCATCGCCAACAGTTCCTCCCGCACCTCCGGGCTGTAACGGTCACGGCCGAAGACCAGCTCGCTGTGGCGTTCCAACCCGTCGAGCTGGATGGCCATCGAGGCAGCCAGATACTTCCCACACTGCCCACCCGAGGCGGCCTAAACCTTTTGCAGCACTTTGAGAGTGTCGTAGGAGTACTTCGGGGTCCTCGGCTTGCGCGGCCGCTTGGCAACACTGCGGCCCGGACCTGGCGGCTGCTTGGCCGCCGCGGTCAGCCGACGGCGGGCGTTATCACGCGACCAGCCCGTCACCTCGACCACCTGATCCAGAATCTGCCCCTTGTCCTTCTTCGAAGCCTTCACATACGCCTTGGCGTACTTGGTGGTGATCTCCGCGCGAGACGTCATCGACAACCCACTTCCCATGCCTCACGACAGTCACCATTTCGCGGGCATTCTTACATGAGGCACCGAAGGCGTTTCGCGGGCAGTTTCCATGAGTCAAGCCGTTGGATTGCCAGGTTGTTTGCTTCCAGACACCATTGCGAAGGCCAGCTTTTGGCAACTGGAGTCAGCAGGCCCAGCAACAGCGTCGCGGAGTCCCGCTCTTGCGATGATTCGGCGCTGCAAGCAATATCGGTCAGCCGGGCGCAATACAGAATCAATGCGAGCGCACCCTCGACATAAGACTTCTGAGCTAGCAGCATGCGTTTGACGTCGGGATGGTCGATGATCGGCACCGGCGGTGCAGCTGGGTCCTTAGCGCTAATCGGACGGCCTTGTGGCCGTGTTCGGGCATGCTCCAAAGACTTCAGATAGCCGGTGCAACCGAGCGCTGTCGCGGCCGCGCCGACCACCAGGCGCGCCTCGTTCATCATGTGAAACATGTAGACGAGTCCGTGGTGCGGTTCGCCGACGAGGTAGCCGACCGCGCTATCTCGGCCACCGGGACGGAACGCACCTTCACCGAAGTTCAGCATTGCGTTCGTTATTCCGCGCTGACCCATCTTGTGGTTGAGTCCCGCCGCGACGACGTCGTTGCGTTCCCCAACGGCGCCGTCGGCGGCGACGAGGAACTTGGGCACGATGAACAACGAGATTCCCTTGGTGCCGGCGGGCGCGTCGGGCAACTTGGCGAGCACCAGATGGACGATGTTGTCGGTGATGTCGTGGTCGCCGCCGGAGATCCACATCTTCGAGCCGAAAAGCCGGTAGGTGCCGTCGTTTTGTGGTTCGGCGCGGGTCGTGATGTCGGCCAACGACGAGCCGGCATTTGGCTCGGACAGACACATGGTTCCGGTGAACCGCCCGGCCAGCATAGGTGGCAGGAATGTTGCGATCTGCTCGTCGCTGCCGAACTCGGCCAGCAGGTTGGCGTTGGCCAGGGTGAGCAGCGAATAGCCCACTGTGCTGACGTTGGCCGCCTGAAACCACATGAATACGGCCGCGGCGACGACTACGGGAAGCTTCGCACCACCGTACTTTTCATCCATGCTCATGGCGAGCAACTCCACGTCACCGAAGACCCGCAGCGCCTCTTTGATTTCGGGAAGCAGCGTCACGCTTTTGCCGTCGAAGGCGGGTTCTTGGATGTCGCTGAGCTTGTAATGCGATGCAAAGAAGCGCTCGGCCAGCTCCTTGCACAGCGTGAGAACGTCCCCTAAGGTTTCGCCGGTGTGATCGGCGAACCGGTGCCGCTTCGTCGGTTCGTCGGGAGGTGCTCGAACAACCCCGAGCGAGCCAGGATCAGGGCGCTGACGACCAGCACCCACACCGGGAAGGCCAACGTCACCCACATGCTCAGGTCGCTGACGATCAGGATCGAAAGCGCCGCAAAGTAACTCAGTGCCACCAGCCAACGCGGCATCAAGCCGGTCCGCAGCCAGATGCGGCCCCAGGGGCGGTGTGGTCGAGCGGGGCGGCCTGTTGGTCCCGTTCCGCGAAACGGAATTGCGCGCGGCGTTTTCGGCGTGTTGGCGCGGAGGTTTACGTGTCGCAGTCAGGGCTGGCCGGGCAGCAGCTGCACCATCAGCCCGTGCGTCACCAACGACATGGGCGGCAAGACCGCTATTGCCGACTTTAACGACGTTGCGCACAACGGGCGGCGGGTGAGCCTACCCAAGCCGCTGGAGATGGCTTCCGACACAACGGTTTCCGAGACCGTGCGGCTGGCCGCGATCCGCGAGGCGCTGGACCGGGCCGAGCTGGCCGCACAAACATGTGCGCCGAGTTCCATGGCGGGCCAGTCGGTGGGTAACCCGCCGGCGTCAGGTTTTCGAGCACTGCGGGACGGGGCCGATTCAATCCTTGGCGTACCAATACATCCGGTACGAGAGTTTTGCGCGTTCAAGGTCGCGATAGGCCTGCGAGCCTTGCACACCGGCGAATTCGCGGCCGAAGCGACGCAAGAACGCGGGCAGACGGCGATCGACCAGGTCCAGTGACCGCTGCGTATTTTTCTCCATCCCACGCAGAACCTCGGCATTGACGACCCGGTCCGAGAGCAGCCGCATCGGTGCGTCGGCGAGCGCCGCCCCCCATTCGGCAACAAACTCGCGCCGGCGGATATCCGTGTACAGGAAATGCCCGCCCGGGCGCAGCACGCGCGCCACTTCGGCGAGGAAACGCGGAAACCGCGGGTAGCAGTGTGAAGCTTCGACATTGATCACCGCGTCGAAGGATTGGTCGGTGAAGGGCAGGTTCTCGGCGTCGCCCTGCAAGAAATCCAGGCCGGGCAGATTGTGCCGTTTTCGGCAAAACGCGACGCCGGCGGGGTTGAAGTCCAGCCCGGTATAGGAGGCCGGGCGCAAGGTGCGCACGAGGTAGGAAGCTCCGCCGCCGTGGCCGCAACTGACCTCCAGCACTTGTTTGCCCTTGAGCTCGGCCTGCGTCGCCGTGCGGTGGTAGAGCTGGATGTAGAACCGGTTGCGCTCGTCGGACGCCGCCAGCGGCAGAGCCATCGGCGGATCCTCCTCATAGCCCCAGTTGAGAAACACGACATCGTCCGCGTAGAGCCGGCGGGTTATCCAGGGATACCAGTACTTCAGGAAGAACGGGGCGGACCCCACGCGGTAGACGAGACCCAAGCCGATTTGCTCAACGGCTTCGGACCGAAAACGAATGGAGGCCATGCCAGCGAAGTATGACAGGTTCAAGTTCCCCTCACGGGTCTTGGGGGATTTGTGCTGCGCCCGGCCAGGCTCTGGCGCTGACCTTCGACCGCGTCGCATCACCGGCTGAACTGAGTCACGATGCCGTTGCTACGGCGTCATCGGCCGCCGGCGTGTCCGACAGGTGGCGGCCCAGTGCGCGCGGTGTGTTGTGGGTGGCGATGGCCTTCGGGGTGATGCGTGTTCCGGTCTCGGTCTCGATGCGAGTGCGTAGCTCGAGGTTGCCCAGCGAGTCCAGACCGTGGTCGGTGAACGGACGGTCGGGGTCCACCGCGCGGCGCAGGATGAGGCTGGCCTCCTCGGTTACCAACCGTCCAAGCCGGGTTGGCCACTCGTCCGGCGAAAGAGTCTCACCAGCTCGGCTCGCAGCGCGGCGATGTCCGCCGGGTGCTGCGCATCCGCGTCTCGGAATGCTTCCGCGAACGGGCTGCGGTTCACGAGCGCCAGCCACAGGGTTCCCGCTGCCGGAAAGTAGCCGGTGTAGCTGCGGTTGTGACGCAGCAGTTGTTCGAACGCGTACGCGCCGTCGTCGGGGGTGATCATCATGGTCCGGCCGCCTCCTGCAAGGGAGGTGGCGCGCCCGATCTCGCCCCACGCTCCGCGTGCGATCGCGCTGGCTGCCAGGCCCTGGCCGCGCCGAAAGCGGGTGAAGGCGTCCAGCCAGCTGTTGGCCGCGGCGTAAGCGCCCTGGCCGGGCGACCCGAGCAGGGCGGCTGCCGAGGAGAACGAGCAGAACCACTCGAGAGGCTGTGTGGCGGTTGCGTTGTGCAGGTGCCACGCACCGTAGACCTTGGGCGCCCAGTCCCGGTCGATGAGCTCGTCGGTGATGTTGGCCAGCGTGGCATCTTCGACCACCGCCGCGGCGTGCAACACCCCACGGACCGGCAGCCCCGTCGCGGTTGCCACGGCCACAACGCGAGCCGCGATGTCAGCCTCAGCGATGTTGCCGCACTCCACCACGACCTCGGCCCCGGTCGAACGGATGCTCTCGATGGCCGCCATAGCCTTGGCAGTGGGTTTGGAGCGCGCGGTGAGCACGATGCGGCCACAGCCCGCCGCGGCCATCCCGACGGCGAGGCACAACCCAATACCGCCCAGGCCACCAGTGACGATGTACGCGCCGTCGCGGCGGAAGACCTGGGCCCGCTCCGGCGGCACCACCACGGTGCTGTGCCCCGCCTGCGGCACGTCGAGCATGAGTTTGCCGCTGTGCCCCGCCCCGCTTATCACGCGAATTGCGGTGACCGCCTTCTCCAGAGGGTAGAACGTGTGCTCCGGGACGGGCAGCTGACCATCCGCGACGAGCCCGAGCACGGTGACCAGCAGGTCGTGGATCCGCTTGGGATGGGTCTCACACATCAGCGCCAGGTCCACGCAGTGCAAGGTGAGGTTGCCGGCGAATCAAGCGCGCCATCGGCAACATCGCCGAGTCGCCGTTTTTGGTGCAGCCGCTGGCCGCGCCCGCCGGTGGGGGCAAGACGCGCTCGCTGCAAGCGCTGCGCGCCGCGGCGCACCGCGCGAACAAAGAGGTTCTGGTTCTCGCGCCGACAGGCAAGGCGGTCGACGAGGCGATGCGCGAGGCTGGCGATCGCGGCCTCGCCAAGGCGCTGGCGCTGATTGAGTACGACGAACTGGCCGTGGACCGGCGCACTGTGATGGTGGTCGATGAAGCGTCCAGGGTCGGCACTCCCGACCTGCAGAAGCTACTCGCGGCGACCACCGCGGCGCGGACCAAGGTCGTGCTGGTCGGCGACCCGTATCAGCTGTCGCCAGTCAAGCGCGCGGTGGCATGTTCGAGAACCTCTGCGATGATCTGCCGTGGTCGCAGCGCCTCAGCGAGGTCTGGCGGATGCACGACACAGAAGAACGCGCTGCGTCCCTGGCGCTGCGGTGCGGGCCCAGCAACCGGCTGTGCAAAGCGGTCGGCTGGTATCGCAACCATGGCCGACTGCACACCGGCGACGCCATTGCCATGGCCCACGACGCGCGCGTCGCATTACCTGGCCGACCGCGACGCCAGCAAGGACTCGCTGCTGATATGTGACACCTTGGAGATGGCCGACGCTCTCAACCGGCGCCTGCACGGCGCCTACACCGACGCCGACTACCCCAGCGTGTGGGTGACGCCTGACCAGGACGTCCGCGTCGGCGATATCATCCTCACCCGCCACAACGACGCGTTGATCACTGTGCACCCCGGCGAGGAGTATCGTGCCGGCGAGCGTATCGACCAGGTCCGCGAAGGCAACCGGTGGCGCGTAGCGGGCGTTCACCAGAAGGACGGGGCGGATCGCCGCCGAACGGCTCAGCGACAAAGCCCGCGTCGTCTTCCAAGGTGATTACCTATGCGAGCACATCATTCTCGGCTACGCGGTCACCGTGCGCTCAGCACAAGGCGTCACCGCCGACACCGCCCACGCCGTCCTTGGTGAGCGAGCCAGCCGCGCCATGGCCTCCGGGCCCTGTCACGCGGCCGGTACAACAACGAAGCGTTCTCTACCAACGCAGCAGCGAGGCCGACCGCGAGCACGTCACACCGGTCCCCGGCGCCGACATCCACACCCTGCGGCGCGGCAACAAACACGCCGCCGCACACCACTTCCGGATGATCCTGGCCAACGACGAGCGACCCCGCACCATGCACGCCAAAGCCGCACGCACCGACGGCGTCCTGCTGAACCGCAACGACGAACGCCGCACCACCTGGCGCGAGGCGCGGCGGCAACACACCGCCCAAACCCGCGAGCGGGAGGCCGCCCGCGAGCGGATCAC
Source organism: uncultured Actinomycetota bacterium (assembly GCA_963788075.1). Classification (GTDB taxonomy): domain Bacteria; phylum Actinomycetota; class Actinomycetes; order Mycobacteriales; family Mycobacteriaceae; genus Mycobacterium. Next base: position 32,582 of record CAWBFI010000005.1, read on the forward strand.
CGCGACCAGCCGAGACACCACCGAACGAAGCCGCAGTGTCGACCGAGGCTACAGGCTCGAACTTTAAACGCCTATCTGCGGATCTGGCGCCGTCTTGAATAGCCCGCGCAGATAGCGGGCAATCTTCTCGCGGCCGCGCTTGACGCTTGGCGGCTTTGCTGGGGCTTGCTACGGCGGCGATGGGGCCGGTGATAGCGCGCACCGAGCGGCGCCCCGACGTGCCGCCGGTGATGGCACCCACCACATGCCGGGTCGCACCGATTATGGCTAGCTCTGTGTCAATAGGACTGGGCCGCTGCGTTTTTCGTTGAGGTCAAGGTTCCGACCGAGAACCCGCGATTACCGCCGACGGTGCTCTGAACCTGGCGGGGCAGACACCATGCCTGGCGGCCACCGCGACCACCTGTTGAGCAAACCCGTGTTTCGTCTCGTGCGGGTATGGGAGGATTGATGGAGAAGTTACAGCCGGTCGGGTGCTGATGCGTCCGCGTCATGTGACGTTTTGAACTTGGAGGCAGGTGATGACCGCCAGCACTGGGGGCGACGACGAAACCCACACGGCTCCCGAGCATCCGCAATCCTCTCTGGATACGGGTCCGCTGTCCTCACTGGATATCTTGCCCAGGGTTGGAATCCGGGAGTTGGCGCGTGACCACGGCCGCTTGTTCCGACCTGGGAGGCAGCACTCGCCGTTGTGGGGGCTGGGCGACCGCTTCGTGATCGATGTTCATGCGGGTCCGAAGGTGGTCATGACCTCGTGCCCTCAGGACGCAAAGGCGGTCTTCGCCGACCGGGACGGCGCGCTCTCTTTCGGCGAGGTGCTACGGCGCTTCACGCCCCATGAGGCGCTGTTCGGCAGCGACGCGTACATCTTCCGTGAGGGCGAGGCTCACCTGACGGAGCGCCGCAAGATCGCGCCGCCGTTACACGGCAAGGTACTCAGGTCTTACGAGCGCGCGATGGTTGACATCGTGCTCCGTAGGTTGCCGGAATATCCGCTCGGAAAGCCTGTCAGGTTCAGCACGATCGGCGGACAGCTCGCGCTCGACGTGATGATGACGGTGATCTTCGGCGTCTCGAAGCCCGAGCGGATGCGACGCTTGGAGCGCGCGATGCTCGCCTACTGCGGGGTCGCGCAGGGCCCAAGTTTCCTCGGCGTCGGCGTGCTGTCGACGGTGCTCCGCGGCCGCTGGCTGTCCATCCCGCGGTTAGCGCAGACCGCCGCTGCGGTCGACGCGATCGTCCTCGAGGAGATCGCGGAGCGCCGGCGCACGGGATCACGCAGCGACGACTGCCTGACCATCTATCTAGACCTAAACGAGCAGGAAACTGAGCCGTACGACGACGCATTCCTGGCGCGCTCGATGCGCGGGCTGATGCTGGCCGGCCACGCGGCCACCTCGGTCACCATCGGTTGGTTTGGCGACCTGCTGGTCCACCACCCCGACGCGCTCGCAGCCCTCGAGCAGAGCCTGGACCGGGGCGAGGAGGATTACCTCGACGCGGTCATCGCTGAGACATTGCGGTTGCGCCCGGGGTTGCCGTTCACCGGCCGCCGCACGCTAGCGCCCTTCAACCTCAACGGGCTGCTCGTCCCGCGCGGCGCGTTTATCATCATCGCGATCATGGCGCTGCACGAGCGCGCCGACCTTTATCCTGACCCGCTCGCGTTTCGGCCCGAACGATTTCTGGGCTCGCGACCGCAGCCCTACACCTGGGTGCCGTTCGGCGGTGGTGTGCACTACTGTCTTGGCGCGGAGTTCGCGCTGTTCGAGGCGCGCGTGCTGTTGCGGACCCTGTTGCAGCACCGCCGGCTCCGTGCGGTCGACGGTCGCCGCGGGGGTCGCTCCAGCCTCACACACCCATTACCGGTGCCGGCCGGCGGGGCCCCGATTGTGTTGACGGCGCGCGACTGAGCCGGTTCCAGCCGTGTTGACCGCGCGCGCGATTGAGCGGTGAGGCGCCGGGGAAAAGTTGCTCAGTTAATGGAGGTGCCGCCGAGCGCCGCGATACACGCACGGCGGCCCCGCGGCAAGGGCCGAAATACCCTAGCGAGCACTGGAAGTACGAGAAGTATTAACAGTTCGTACAATGGCCAACTGCTTCTTTGGGTAACCGCATAGGAGGCCATTAGTAACCAAGTTATGGTCACCGGGCAAACCGTGGTCAAACCGGGCTCGCCGGCATTTCTGGGGCGCGAGTCTCTGCTCGCATCCCCGAAGAGTGCGTAAAACCGAGCGGTGCTCTTACGTTCAAGATAAAGTGACGAAGTATTCACAGCTCAAGATCAGGCGACGAGATGCCAGAGGACACGGCGTTCACGGCACGAACTGTGCTAGACCTTGTGCGGCACAGAGCAGAGCGTTATCGAGACAAGCTTGCTTTTGACTATTGCCACCATTCCCCGGCTGGGGAAGAACATAGTCGGTTGACCTATCACGAACTGGACATCAAGGCTCGGGCAATCGCGTCGACTTTGCAAAGACAGGGCGCTGCGGGCGAACGTGTGCTTGTCCTCTGCCCCTCGGGCCTGGATTTTGTCGCCGGCTTTTTCGGGTGTCTCTATGCCGGAGCCATCGCGGTGCCGGTGCACCCGCCGGTCCGCAGCCGCGTAATCGGCCGCGTCGCTTCGATTGTCGCGGATACCCAAGCGCGCTTTGCGCTGACGACCGCCGAGTTGCGGGCGGAGCTCAAGGCTGTTGTGGACGGCTTGCCCGACGGCAGTTCTCTGCAGTGGTGTGCCGCGGACGCGGTCCCCCGAGCCGCCGCCGCGGAGTGGGTCGAGCCGGACGTCGACCCGAGCACGACCGCCTTCTTGCAGTATACCTCGGGCTCGACCAGCTCGCCCAAAGGCGTCGTGGTGACGCACGGCAACCTGCTCCACAACCTGGAGGCCATCCACGGGGCGTGGGGACGCGGAGACGACAACGCGATCGGCGTGTTCTGGCTGCCGCTTCATCACGACATGGGTCTCATCGGTGGTGTCCTCGAAACGCTTTACGTCGGCTGCACTTCCTTCTTCATGCCGCCGGAGGCTTTCATTGAACGCCCGATGCGTTGGCTGGAGGCCATTTCCCGACACGGCGCAACGATCACAGCCGCGCCGAACTTTGCCTACGAGCTCTGCATCCAACACAGCAGCGAGGAGGAACGCGCGGCGCTCGATCTGTCGAATTGGTCGACGGCACTGTGCGGTGCCGAGCCGGTGCGTACGGCGACCCTCCAGCGGTTCACCAACGCGTTCGCCGTGGCTGGCTTTCGGCCGGAGACGTTCCATCCGGTGTATGGCCTGGCCGAGGCGACGTTGCTTGTGTCGGGTGGGTCCAATTCCACCGTGCCGGTGGTGCGACACGTAGACGGCATCGCGCTACGCGAGCACCGCGTGGTGCAGGTTGCGCCTGAACACCCTGCCGCGACGCCGTTCGTCGGCTGCGGCCGGGTACAGCACGGCCAGGACATCGTCATCGTGGACCCTGCGGCGCGGCGGCCGAGCCGGGCCGGCGAGGTCGGGGAGATCTGGCTCGCCGGGGGAAGCGTCGCGCGCGGCTATTGGCGCAAACCGGCCGAGACCGTGGAGACATTCTCGGCGTTCCTGTCCGACACCGGGCGTGGATCGTCAGACACCGGGCGCGGACCGTTCCTGCGCACAGGGGATTTGGGCTTTCGACTGGACGGCGAGTTGTTCGTCACGGGACGGCTGAAGGATCTCATCATCATCCGCGGCCGTAACTACTACCCCGAAGACATCGAGGCCACGGCGCAGGACAGCCACCCGGCGCTGCTGCGCGGCCGCGGGGCGGCGTTCTCGGTCACTCCGGCAGCGGGTTCCGCCGAGCAGCTCGTCGTGGTGCAGGAGGTTGACAGCAATCGGATCCGAGAGGTCGACATCGGCGAGGCCATCGATGCGATCGGCGCCTCGATCAGCGAGCACCACGGGATCCAGCCGCACGCCGTCGTTTTGGTCGAACCGTCACGGATCCCGACGACGTCGAGTGGCAAAATCCGGCACAGCAGGTGCCGGGAGAGGTTTCTTGACGGCGCCCTCGAGGTGTTCGCCGAGTGGCGCCAGCCTCCTGCTAGCGATCCCCAGCCGGCCACACTGCCTGACAACGCACTGCCTGACAACTCGGCACCGGGGCGCGCCGGGCAGCGCGCGGAGGAAATCGCGGCTTGGTTCGTCTCGCAGCTGTCTTCCGAACTCGGCCTCTTACCAACGGAGATCGAGACCTCCGTGCAGTTCGCCAATTACGGTCTTGACTCGGTCCATGCCATCCGGCTGACCGCCGCGCTGCAAACCTGGCTGGGCCGCGAGCTCTCGCCCACCCTCGCGTACGAGTACCCAACGATCGACCTCATTTCCGAATTTTTGGCCCAGGACGGACCGGAGGACACATCCGCCGAGGACACACCCGCCGAGGACCGACTCGCCGACGGACGCACCGCTGCGGCTGCCGAAACCGTTGGCGCCAAAGCCGAAAGCGTGGATGAGCCGATCGCGATCGTCGGCATCGGCTGTCGCTTTCCGGCCGCTGACGGGCCGGCGGCGTTTTGGCGGCTCCTCGCAGACGGGGTGGACGCCATCACCGAGATCTCGCCGGACCGCTGGGGCGCGGAGGCCTTCTATCGCCCGGATGTGACTACGACGGCAACCCGTTTGGGCGGGTTCCTCGATCAGGTGGACCAATTCGACCCGGAGTTTTTCGGCATCTCGCCGAGAGAGTCGGCCCGCATGGACCCACAACAACGCCTGCTGCTGGAGGTGGCGTGGGAGGCGTTGGAGGACGCCGGGCAGGTGCCGGAGCGGCTCGAGGGCAGCCGGACCGGTGTGTTCATCGGGATCTCTACAAACGAGTACGGATACCTTCAGTTTGGCCGGCTTGCGGATGTCGACGCCTACACCGGTACCGGAGCCGCGCTGAGCATCGCCGCCAACCGACTCTCGTACCTGTACGACTTTCGCGGACCGAGCATGGCGGTCGACACCGCCTGCTCTTCGTCGTTGGTGGCCATCCACGTGGCATGTCGCAGCCTGCGGGAGGGCGACTGCACGCTCGCCCTCGCCGGCGGCGTGAACGTCATCCTGTCGCCGGCGCTGTCTATCAACTTCAGCAAGGCCGGCGTGATGGCAGCCGACGGCCGCTGCAAGACGTTCGACGCCCGGGCGGACGGATACGTGCGAGGCGAAGGCGCCGGGATCGTCGTGCTCAAACCGTTGGGTCAGGCATTGGCCGACGGTGACCCGATCTATGCGGTCATCCGGGGCAGCGCTATCAACCAAGACGGTCGGACCAATGGGTTGATGGCGCCGAGCCGGCAGTCGCAGGAGGCCGTTTTGGCCGAGGCCTATCGCCGTGCGGATCTGTCGCCGGGTGTGGTCGAGTACGTCGAAGCGCATGGCTCGGGCACGCCCCTGGGCGACGCGATCGAGGCGAAAGCGCTCGGCACGGTTCTGGCGGAGGGCCGCGTGCCGGGCAGCCGGTGCCTAATCGGCTCGGTCAAGACGAACATCGGCCACCTGGAGGCGGCGGCCGGTGTGGCCGGGCTCATCAAAGTAGCGCTGGCCCTTCGCCACCGGATGATTCCGCCGAGCGTGAACTTCACCGAGCCCAACCCTCATATCCGATTCGACAGCCTGCCATTGCGCGTCGCGAACACCCTCACTCCGTGGCCAGACAGCGGCGGCCGAGGGGTCGCGGGAGTCAGCGCGTTCGGCTTCGGCGGCGCCAATGCACATGTCGTCTTAACGGAGGCGCCGGAGACCCGAGTCACCCAAACCGGAGACGACGGGGAGCATCGCGTGGAGCTCCTTCCGTTGTCCGCCCGATCACCCGAGGCCCTGGCCGCACTGGCCGGCCGGTTTGAGGAGGCCCTCACGGCCGGGGCGCCGCTTGCCGATCTGTGTTACACCGCGGGCGCGCGGCGCGGCCACCACGATCATCGGCTGGCCGTGGTCGGCGGGTCGCCAGCGGAGTTGTCAGAGTCTCTCGCCGCGTACCGACAGGGTTTGCCTGACCCCGGACTCTCCTCCGGACATTGCCGTCCCAGCCAGCGACCCGGCGTGGTTTTCGTCTTCTCCGGCCAGGGCTCGCAGTGGTTCGGCATGGGACAGCGGTTGTATGCGCAGGAGCCGGCGTTCCGGGATGCGCTGGACGTGTGCGACCACACCATGCGCCCCCACTTGGACCGATCGGTACTCGCGGAACTCCTCGCCGACAATGCCGACGGTGCGGACGATGGCGCTTCCTGGCTGGGCGACATCGGCGTGATCCAGCCCGCGATCTTCGCGGTTCAAGTGGCGCTGGCCGCACTGTGGCGGTCGTGGGGGTTCGAGCCAGCGGCCGTGATAGGCCACAGCTTAGGTGAGGTGGCGGCGGCTCACGTCGCGGGCGCTCTGAGCCTGGAAGACGCCGCCCAGGTGATCTGTGCACGGGCCCGGGTCCTCCGGCGAGCGCGTGGCCAGGGGGCCATGCTGGCCGCCGAGCTCTCCCTTGCGGAGGCGCAGGACCTCATCGCCGGCCAACAGGGCCGAGTGGTGGTCGCGGCGATCAACAGCCATCGATCGATGGTGATGTCCGGCGATGCAGCGGTGTTGGCCGACCTGATGACAAGGCTCCAGCATCAGGGTCGGTTCTGTCGCTGGGTGAAGGTGGACGTGGCCTCCCATGGCCCGCAGATGGACCCGCTGCGCGCCGAGCTGAAAGACGCCCTCGCCGGCCTGCGGCCGGCGGCTGGCAAGATACCCATGTACTCCACGGTGACCTGCGACCCGCCGGCCGACGGGCCGCTCGACGACGCCTACTGGGTGAAGAACCTCTGCTCGCCGGTGCGCTTCTCGACGGCACTGCGGCGGCTAATCAACCTCGGCCATGACACGTTCCTGGAAGTCAGCCCGCATCCGATCCTGCTGAGCGCGGTGCGAGAGGACGCGGAGGACATCGGCCGCGATTGCACGTTGCTGCAGTCGATGTGCCGTGATGATGGAGGACGCGCCACCCTGCTCAGGTCGCTAGGCACGCTGTACACCCGTGGGCAGCCTGTTGCATGGGAGCAGCTGCATCCCCGCGGTGGCCGATGTGTGGCGGCGCCCACCTACCCGTGGCACCGTCGTCGGTTCTGGCCGGACATGACCACCGTGAGCGATGCGGTGGCCAGCCAAGCCACATCATCCGGCCGGCTGCCCTGGCGTGGGCCGCTGCGTTCGTCCGTAGACCCGCAGTCGGTGTTCTGCGAAATCGACATCAGCACCGAGCTGATGCCGGATTTGACGGATCACCGCGTCAATGGTTCGGTAGTCCTCCCGGCGGCGGTTCTCATCAAGCTCGCCCTATCCGCGGCCGCGGTGGCCTTCGGCGAAGCGGGGCGCCTGCTCCGAGACGTCGTCTTCCACCGGACGCTCACGCTCACCGACACGCAGCCGCGCACGGTGCAGGTCGTACTCCGCGGGGATCCGTTGGGCACGGTTTTCTTCGAGTGCCACACCCCGGATATCGGCACGCCAGGCCCCCCAGGATCGCCTGGATTCCCGGGATCGTCGGGATGGTTGCTGCTCGCGAGTGGCACCGTCGCCACCGGTGAGCCGGACGCGGCCGACGCCGAACGGCATGTCCCGGAAGAAATCAGGAACAACTGTCCCGACGGGATCCCCGCGCGGTCGTTCTACCACCTCCTTGCAGACCACGGCCTTCAGTACGGGCCAGGCTTTCAGGCGGTGGAAGAAATCCGGCGCCGCGACGGAGAGGCGATCGCCCGGCTGACGTTACCGGGGCCGGGCGGCTCCACGGCCGACCATGACGACAAGGCCAATCGTGACGAGACAGCCGACCACGACTTCAACGCCCAAGTCCTGGATTGCTGCTTCCAGGTCCTGGCCGCGACGCTTCCCGCACGCAACGGCACCGCGGGCGATATATACCTGCCGGTGGGTGTGGCCGAACTGAGCACTCAAGAAACTTCCCACGGTGGGGTGTGGTGCCATGCGGTGCTTCGCCAAGTGCCCGACCCCGAGCCGAAGATCGTCGAAGGTGACGTGTTTTTGCTACGCGAGGACGGGCAGGTGGTGCTGTCGGTCCGGGGCCTGCGTCTGCAACGCGTCGCAGGGGATACGTCGGCCAAACCGGCGTCGGATCTGCACAACCAGATCTACGAGCTGCGGTGGCAGCTCGCGACACAAACCCCGCCGGACGACGGTCCAAGCCGGCAGGTCGAAGTGGGAAGCTGGCTGATCTTCAGCGACGGCAGCGCCACGTCGGACATACTGCGCCATCATCTCGAGCGGCATTCTCAGACTTGCGTGCTCGTCGAGCCGGGCAAAGCCTTTGCAGCCATCGGACCGGGCGCATACCGCCTCGATCCGGAGCAGCCGCAGCACTTTCGCCGACTCCTCGACGAAGCCTTCGCGACCGACCGGCCACCCTGCCGTGGGGTAGCGCACCTGTGGAGCCTGCTGGCAGCGGCACCGGCGGAGACGTCGACCGACTCGCTGGAGTCGGCGAGGGTACTGGGCACCTTGAGCGTGTTGCACCTCGCGCAGGCGCTGACGCTCATCGACTGGCCGGATAGCCCGCGCCTGTGGCTGGTGACGAGGGGGGCGCAGGCGGCCGGCGCCGCCCTCGTGCCCGTGTCGATCGCCCAGGCGCCGTTGTGGGGGATGGGCCGCAGCATCGAACACGAGCACCCCGAGCTGCGCTGTTCGCGAGTCGACCTGTCGACGGACGGAGGGCCCGAAGAGTTTCGGGGCCTGTTCGACGAGTTGTGGGCTGATGGCCCCGAGCGTGACCTGGCGCTGCGTGGCAGCCTGCGTTACGTCGCTCGACTGGTCCACCACAACACTGTTCACCCGCTACCTCCGCCCGCGCCGGCCCAGCCCCCAGCGCCAGGTACCCCCTTCCGGATGGTGTATCCGGCGCCGGGCGTACTCGACGATATTCGCGCCTGGGCCGCGATCCGACGGGCGCCGACGTCGGACGAGGTCGAGATCCGTGTGCACGCCGCCGGGCTCAACTTCATGGACGTGATGCGGGCCCTCGGCGTGTATCCGGGTCAGGCTGACGGGCCGGTGCCGGTGGGGATGGAATGCGCCGGCACTGTCACCGCCGTCGGCGACGGCGTCGACGAGCTTCGGGTGGGGGACGCTGTCATCGCGTTGGCGATGGACGGCGTCGGCTCGTTCGTGACTACTCCTACGTGCCTGGTGGCCGTGATGCCGACGCAGCTGAGTTTCCAGGCAGCGGCCTCGCTGCCGATCGCATACCTGACGGCGTACTACGCACTTCATGAACAGGCACGGCTGCGCCGCGGGGAGCGCGTCCTCATCCATTCCGCGGCCGGCGGTGTCGGCCTTGCGGCGGTCCAAGTCGCCCGCTGGCTCGGCGCGACGGTGTACGCCACCGCCGGCACCCCGGAGAAGCGAGATCACCTGCGTGCAGTGGGCGTCGAGCACGTCTGGAACTCACGTTCCCCCGGGTTCGCCGAAGCGGTACTCAGCGCCACCGGGGGCGAGGGCGTCGATGTGGTGCTCAATTCGCTGACGGGGGAGGCGATCGCCGAGGGTCTGACGGTCCTGAGACCGTTTGGCCGCTTCCTGGAGATCGGGAAGCGCGACGTCTACGGCCATGGCCGGCTACCCCTGTGGAAGCTGCGGCAAAACGCGTCGTACATGGTCGTCGATCTGGCACAACTTGTCATCGTTCGTCCCGATTATGTCGGCGCCCTGTTGCGCCGGATCGTGGCATGCGTCGGGCAGGGCGCATTGCAGCCACTGCCGGTGCGTACGTTCGCCGTTGGCCAGACCGCCGCAGCCGTTCGGTGCCTCGCGCAGGGCAAACAAATCGGCAAGGTTGTCGCGTCGCTGGACGACGGGGCGCCACCACTCGTCGACCCTGTCGACGCCCCGGTCGGGTTGGTAGCCGACGCCACGTATCTGATCACCGGCGGGCTTGGCGGGCTCGGCCGTGCCGTTGCCACGTGGATGGTCGACCAGGGCGCCCGGCATCTGGTGCTGATGGGGCGTGGCCCCGCCTCGGAGTACGCGCTGGCGACCCTCGACGCGCTGCGAGCGGCCGGCAGTGAAGTCGTCGTTGCGCGCGGGGACGTCGCCAGCGCGGACGAGGTCGCGGCCGTGCTCGGCTCAATCCGCGCATCCATGCCGCCGCTTCGTGGGGTGGTGCACGCGGCGGGCATCCTCGACGACGGCATCATTGCGCGCCTCGACGGCAGCCGCCTACGCGACGTTATGGCCCCCAAGGTCGAGGGCGCCTGGAACCTGCACGCGCTGACCCGAGACGCGGCGCTGGACTTCTTCGTGCTCTTCTCGTCGGCTGCGTCGGTGCTGGGTTCGCCGGGTCAGGCGCACTACGCGGCAGCGAACGCGTTCCTGGACGCGTTGGCGTGGCATCGGCGCGCGGAGGGTCGCCCGGCGTTGAGCATCGACTGGGGACCGTGGGCCGAGGTTGGTTTCGCCACTCAGCCCGAACAAGTGCGTCACCTCATCGAGCACGGCGTCGAGCCGATGCCGGCCGCCGACGGTGTGCAGGCGCTGGCGCACCTGCTCCGGGGGTCCGCCACGCAGGTTGCTGTCCTGCGGGCCAACTGGCCCCAGTGGCGCGGTCCGGGCGTGGATCCACCTCTGCTTGCGCACCTCGGTCTCGAGTCGTCGGACGAAACGCCGGCGACGGGCGGCGCGCTTGCACCGGGAGCTCACCTCAAGGACGAGGTGCGCCGCGCGGACCCGGCCGAGCGTCAGCGGCTGCTCGAGTCCTACCTGCGCGATCAAGCAGCCGGCAAACTCGGTCTGGCACCGTCGCGGCTGGACGTCAAACTGCCCCTCAACCATCTCGGGGTCGACTCGCTGATCGCGACGGAGCTGCGTACCCAAATCGAGCGTGACCTGGGCATCGTCGTGCCGGTCGTTGTGCTGCTGGATGGACCAACCATTGCACAGCTCGCCGCCCGGCTCGGCGACCGCGTTGACGGCGTCGATCCAGCCGGGCCCGATCCCGCCAAGGCGGCCGACACGCGCGAAACGCCCCCGGACAAGGCGCAGGCGGACGTTTCGGCCTCGGTGCATCCGTTGTCGTACGGACAACGGTCCCTGTGGTTCCTCCATAAACTCGCACCGGCTAGCCCTGCCTACACCATCACCTACGCCGGGCGGATCACGGGTGACGTCGATGCCTCGGCGCTGGAACGCGCCGCTGAGGCGCTTGTCGAGCGGCACCCGATACTGCGCACTACCTACGCCGTACACGACGGGCAGCCAGTTCAGCTCGTTCATCCGCGGTGGCCGGTGCGGATCGCCCGCCACGACGTGGGTCCCGACGAGCCGCAGCTGCACGAATGGCTACGTCGGGAGTCCAATCGTCCGTTCGACCTACAAACCGGTCCGGTGCTCCGGCTCAGCCTGCTCCGGCGCACACCCAGCGAGCATGTCCTGGTCCTGGCGGTGCATCACATCGCCGTCGACTTCTGGTCCATCGACGTGATTCTCGATGAGCTGCGCCTGCTGTTTGCCGCAGAACACGGTTCAGACCCGCCGCCGCCCTGCCCGGAGCGCTACGTCGGCTACGTGGACTGGCAGATCCAGATGCTCTCTGGTGCGGAGGGGGAACGCCTCTGGAATTACTGGCGCCGGCAGTTGTCCGGTGACATCCCGAGCGTCCAGTTACCCATCGACCGGCCACGACCGGCGGCTCAGACCTATCGCGGCGCGGTGCATCGCTTCACCCTCGACGGCCGGCTGGGCGCAGGGGTCAGGGAGGTAGGCCGGAGCGCCGGCACGACGCCGTACATGACGTTCCTGGCGGCGTACGCAACGCTGCTGCACCGCTACGGCGGCCAGGACGACCTCCCGATCGGTTCACCATTCGGCTGCCGCGACCGGCGAGGGCTGGAAGGTCTGGTTGGCTACATAGCCAACCCGGTAGTTATTCGCGCCGACCTGCACGGCGACCCGACGTTCACGTCATTGCTGGGTCGCGTCAAGGACACGGTGCTGGCGGCGCTCGCGCATTCGGACTACCCCTTCGCGCTGCTCGTCGAGCGGCTCCGCCCGGCCCGTGACCTGAGCCATACACCGCTCTTCCAGGTCTCGTTCGCCTGGGAACAGCCGCGTCGCTTCCAGGACGGGCCGGGCGGTACGGCCGCGGCCGGAAGCCCCGGGACGCTGGACCTGAGCACGATCCACATCGGCCAGGGCGGTGCGCCCCTGGACTTGATGATGCAAGTGGCCGATTCCGACGGGCAGTTCACCTGCGAATTGCAGTACAACACGGACCTTTTCGATCAGGCGACGATCGAACGGATGGCCGGCCACTTTGTGACGCTGCTGGGCGCCATCGCCACCGACCCCGACAGACGCCTGTCGGAGCTGCCGGTGCTCACCGAACCGGAGCGCCTTGAGCAGGCGGCGTGGAATGAAACCCGGGTCCGCTACGAGATGCCTGATTGTGTTCACGAGATGGTGGCGAAGACGGCTCAAGAACGCCCGGATGCGATCGCGGTGTGGTTTGACGACCGCGAGATGACCTACACGGAGCTCGACCGGCGCGCGGATGCGCTAGCCTATCGGCTGCAGCGCCTAGGTGTCGGACTCCACAGCATCGTTGCTGTGCTCCTCGACCGCTCAGAAGACCTGGTCGTGGCGTTACTGGGTGTGCTCAAAGCGGGTGGCGCGTTCATGCCGCTGGACCCGGCGCAACCGACCAACCGCATTGCCGCCATGATGACCAACGCCGGCATGCCCGTCTGCGTTACGCACCAGCGGCATCTGCAACGGCTGCAAGGGTTTTCCGGTCACCGGCTGTGCCTCGACGCGCCGTCGACACCGATGGCAGAGGACGCCGTCGCCGCCGTTGTCGGCACGACCTCAGCCAGTCCCGCCTACGTCGTCCACACCTCCGGCTCCACGGGTGTCCCGAAGGCGGCGATCAACACCCACGCCGGGATCCGCAACTACCTGCTGTGGATGCAGGCAACCTACCGGCTCACCGTTGACGACCGGGTGCTTCACCACACGCCGGTGACCTTTGACGCCTCGGTAGCGGAGATCTTCTTGCCGTTGATCGTCGGGGCACGGCTTGTCATCGCGAAACCCGAGGGCCACAAGGACCCCGCCTACCTTGTTCGTACCATCGCCGAGCAGTCCGTCACCCAGGTGGTGCATTTCGTGCCGTCGACATTGCGCGCCTTGCTTGCCGAGCCGGCGGTGACCGCCTGCGGCGCGCTGCGCAGGGTGTCGTGCGGCGGCGAAGTGCTGCCGTACGAACTCACTCAGCGCTTCCTGGCCACGCTGGACGCAGAGCTGTGGAACGAGTACGGCCCCGCCGAGACCGCGATCACCGCGACCGCTTTCCAGTGCAAGGCTGGTGCCTTCGGCCCCCAGGTCCCGATCGGGCGACCGCTCGCCAACGTCCGCGTCCACCTCCTGGATGGCCATCTCCGACCAGTGCCGGTGGGTGTGCCGGGTGAGCTGTTCATCGGCGGGGTCGGCGTGGGCGACGGCTACCTCAACCAACCCGACGCGACGGCAGCCAGATTCATCGCCGACCCGTTCGCCGACGAACCCAACGAATTGCTGTACCGCACAGGCGATTTGGCGCGCTACCTGCCTGACGGCAACATCGAGTATCTGGGACGCCTCGATGACCAGGTGGAGATCCACGGCGTGCGCATCGAGCCGAGTGAGATTGAGGCTGCACTGGACAAACACCCCAGGGTCCGGGAGAACGCGGTGATCGCCGGCAATGACGGCCGTGGGAACACCCGGCTGGTCGCCTATGTCGTGGCGCCCGGCGAACCCGCGCCCACCACCGCCGAGCTGCGCCGCTTCCTGCTCGATTGGCTTCCCGCGGCGATGGTGCCGGCCGTTTTCTGCGTGACCGAGGCACTGCCGCGCACTTCAAGCGGAAAGGTCGACCGTCGGGCGTTGGCGGCGGGGGACGAAGCGCCGTCGCTGCAGGAGCCGACCTTCGTCGCCCCACGAACCCACGCCGAGAAAATCCTCACCGAGATCTGGCGCCAGGTGCTCGAGGTAGAACGCGTTGGCGTCCACGACGACTTCTTCGCGCTCGGTGGCTGCTCGACCCACAGCCTCGAGGTCACGGTCAAAGCCAACGAAGCCGGCCTGCCGCTGAAACCGGAGTCAGTGTTCATGTTCAGCACAGTCGCCGAGCTGGCCACCGAATACGGCCAGGCTGCCAAGGACGCTCCGGAGCTCGGGGACACCACGGAACGCGTGAACGGAAGTCAAGTCCTCACACCGCGCGCAGCGGAGAAGTATCTCACCGAGCTCGATCCTGTTGTGCCGGTGCAAACGAACGGCCAGCAGCCGCGAAACACTGTGATCGAAAGCATCGGCACCTACCTGCCCGCGGACGTGGTCTCTACCGAGAACGTCCTCGCCGGATGCGCCAACGACGTCGGCATCCCGTTGGAACGCCTGACCGGCATCAAGCACCGGCGGGTGGCCGGGCACGGCGAGTTCTCGATCGACCTCGCCCGGCAGGCGGCGGTTGACTGCCTGGCTCGGTCGAGCTACGGACCCGACGAGATCGATCTGGTCATCTCCTGCAACATCTCCCGCTGCGACGGGCCCGGGCACAAAGTTGTCTTCGAGCCCAGCACCGCGTCCCGGCTACGGGATCAATGCGGCCTGGCAAACGCGCTTGCTTTTGACATCACCAACGCGTGCGCCGGGATGTTCACCGGCATCACCGTGGCCGACGCATTCCTTAAGACCGGGCTGGTCCAGCGTGCGATGGTGGTCAGCGGCGAATACATCACACACCTCACCGAAACCGCGCAGAAGGAAATCGAGGGTCCGATGGACGCGCGGCTGGCTTGCCTGACCCTGGGTGATGCCGGCGCCGCGGTGATTCTGGAGCGCGGCGCCAACGGCCGGGTCGGCTTCCACGACATCGATCTGGCCACGCTCAGCCGGTACGGCAGCCTGTGCGTGGCCAAGGCGACCAACGGGCCGCACGGCGGTGCGATCATGCTCTGCGACTCCATCGCCGCAACGGCGGTGGCGGTCAAGCGTTCCGTGCCATACGTCGCCGCGGTGATGGCCCGGCACGGGTGGCGGCCCGAGCACTGCGATCACATTGTCATGCATCAGACCTCGGAAGCATCGCTCAACGACGCGGTATTAGCGGTAAACCGGATGTTTGGACACACCGTCGCCCATCCGGGCAACATCATTTCCAACCTGGCCGAGCGGGGGAACACCGCCAGCACGACACATTTTGTCGCGCTCGGCGACCACATCCGGGGCAACCGGATCCAGTCCGGAGACAACGTGGTCTTCGGCATCAGCGGCTCCGGCCAAACCGTTGGCGCCGCACTCTACACCTTCGACGACTTGCCCGACCGGCTGCGCCGCGGGTCCGATGGCCACCGCGGCGGTAGGCGCTCGACAGGCTTGCGCTCCACCGAGCTACCAGTCACGCACCGCGTCCGCATCGAAGGTGCCGGCACCGCCCAAGCCGAGCAGTCCGGTCCTCGACGCGCGGTCGACCTCGCGGTGCAGGCCGCCACGGCTTGCCTCGACCACAGCGGGCTCGACCGGGCCTCGCTCGGCCTGATCATTCACGCCGGGGTGTACCGGGACGATTTCGTCTGCGAACCGGCCATCGCCGCGCTCGTCGCCGGCGAGTTGGGGGTCAATGACGACCTGGAATCTCCGGACGACCCCAAGACTCTTGCCTTCGATGTGCTCAATGGCGCGCTTGGCTTCCTCAACGCCTGCCATGTCGCCACTCAGATGATCGGCGCGGGAAAGGCCGAGCACGCGATGGTCGTGGCATCCGAGGTGGAAAACAACACTGCTGACAGCGGGCGGCCGTTGTATGGCATCGCCGAGACGGGGTCGGCTGTGATCCTGGGTAGGACCGACGGCACAACGGGCTTCGGCCAGTTCGTGTTCCATCACCATCCCGAGCACGGGCGCGCACTGTCCACGTACGTCCAGCAACGAGATGGACAGAGCTGGCTACAGATCGATCGCGATCCAAACCTTGAAGCCCACTACCTGGACACAATCCCCGCTGCTGTCGAGGAACTGTTGAAGTTGGAGGGACTGGGCCGTTCCGAAATCGCTCTCGTGTTCCCCCCATACCTGTCCGCCGCGGGCCGTGCGGAACTGGCCGCCCGCATCGGCATCCCGAGCTCGAGGTTCGTCGATGTCGCCGCCGAGGCCGACCTTTTCACCTCTTCCCTGCCGTATGCGCTGGAGCATGCCTGGCGGCACATGCGGCTCAGTTCGGGCGACGTCGGCTTGATCGTGAGCGTCGGCTCGGGCATACAGGTCGGCTGCACCACCTACCGCTTCTGACACCAGTGCCCAGGGTTGCTTGCCTAACGCGCCGGCTATTCGTCCCGCAGCAGCGTCGCCGGTGCTTCCCGAGTGCTTCTAAACGCGGGGACGACCGACGCGAGTGCTGCAGCTATCGTGGCAAGCGCGGCATATATTATTGCTTCTGACAATGGGAATATAAACCGCGTAGCGGAACCCACATCGACGATTGCAGCTCGTCGAACCGCTTCGATGACTCCCATGGAGAGCGCTGCGCTGAATAGGGCCGCCGCCGCGCTCGCGATGACGGCATCGAAAATTATTATTGCGAAGATCTTCCATCGGGTAGACCCAACCGCTTGTATCAGAGCGAGCTCGCGTCGACGCTGTATCGTGACAAGTATCAGGGTCCCGGACATCGATACGAAAGCGATGACGAGCAGGCCGTATTTTAGCGTATTCAATGGTTTGAGATATCGATCCTCGCCGGCGGCGACGGCAGTTCGATACCCCGCCGCGTCCGTCACCTTGACAGGCTGGTTGAAATCACTGGAGCTAATCTCTGCGGAAATCCGGTCAAGTGGAAATCCTGCCGTCGGTTTGAGAAAAACCAAACTCGCCGGCTGAGGACCGAAAAGCTGGTCGGCGAGGCGATATGGCATTTGTATCCTCCGACCGCCGACTTCAGGGGTCGCCAGAATCGTACCGATGGTCATTTTACGAGCGTTTGGTCCGCTTCCGA
Source organism: uncultured Actinomycetota bacterium (assembly GCA_963788075.1). GTDB lineage: Bacteria > Actinomycetota > Actinomycetes > Mycobacteriales > Mycobacteriaceae > Mycobacterium. Next base: position 49,612 of record CAWBFI010000005.1, read on the forward strand.
GAAGGAGCGTGTCGCCGACGCGAAGACCGTTCTCCCGGGCGAGTGTGTTGCCGATGACCAGTTGATCTGCGTCAATACTCACCTGCGGGGCTTGCCCGGCGAGCACCTGGAAAGGAAATATCGGCCGATCCTCAGCTCGTATGAAAGCCGATGATCCATTCTCAAGCATGGTCTCGATTTCTGCTATTCGCTCCACAGAGTCAACCCCCGGTAAGGACGCCAGCGTGGCTAGGGTGTCATGGGAGAACTTGGCATCCAACGCCCCATAGTCGGTGAATCCGGTGGTGGTGAGCACCAGACGTCCCTGTGCCTGTGATTGAGCTACGTCGCCGACGTTGCGGTCGATTGCGACAACGAATCCGGAGAGCAGTATCGCGGCGACTACGGGTACTGCGACAGCGCCTGTGATGGCGGTTGTCCGTGATCCATTGGCCCGGAGTCCCCCGAGCGCCACAGTGAGCGCTGCCCTGTGCGCCCGGTCAGGCCGGAACCGGATGGAGGTAATCGCCTCTGCGCTCAGATATGCTGCAGCCCCGAGCAATCCAACCAAGGCGACAATGACCGCGACGTTGGTAACCGCAGCCTGCCAGGGCTCGAGGCCGCCCGATTTGGTAGCCAGCCTCGCGGAGATGACCCCGCCAAAACCGATGGCAAGCATCGCCACCGCTTGGGGCAAGATGCTTCGTGCTGTAATGAGTTCGTGGCTGGCTCGGCCCGAGAGTTCCGCCGCTATCGGTGTTTTCGACGCTGACACGCTGGGGGCTATGGCCGCAAGAACCGCGAGAAGCACCCCCATTGCCAGTCCGACTGCAATGACACTCGGTTCGACCACTACCCGGACATCGACACCAGCGAACAGTTGGGTCAGGTCACTGGCGCTCGCAACGACTGGCCTTGCGAGGATTATGCCGGTGAGAATCCCGATGACCGATCCGGCCGCTCCCAGCAGGGCGGCTTCAGCGAGGAATCCGATGATGGTCGATAGCGGCGTTGCGCCCAGGGCAGCGGCGATCGCGATGTCGCGTCGCCGTTCCTCGACAGACAGGCGGGTGACTTGGGCGATTAGGATGACGCCTACCCCGACCGCGATGAGCGCAAAGATCCCCAGCAGCGGAAGAAGTAGGGTGTTGGGGTCGAATCCCCCGACCGCGTCGCTGCGAGTGAGGACGTTAAACCCAGGCCCCAGTGCGTCGATTATGCGTGCCCGTACCGCCGAAGCACTCGAGTCGTCGGCCACCCCCACGTAGAGGATGTCGACCGCGCCGGATCGCGCGAATTTCGCCTCTGCTGTGCTTAGTGGCAACACCACGATGCGCCCGTTGTTGACGGTATCCAACTTTGGGAGTTGCTGAAGCGTTGGCATCGACAGCTGCCCTACGTCAGTCGCCAGTGTTGCCGAAGGGCTCAATGATCTGCCGAGTGTGGTCGAGGTAGCCAACATCGGTGGTTCTTGTTGGCCGGGAGGGCATACCGTCGGATCGACAAGCCACACGGCCGAACAGTTGATTCCCATGGCCAGCACGTATGTTTCGTGGTCCCGGTTGCGGAGCAACGTCACGGCTCGGATGACGGGCACTGTCCCCAACACGCCTGGCACGTGGCTGACAGTGTTGATAACCCCCGGGTCGATGCCGCCCCGGGTCGCCGCGCCAACGATGCGTAGCGGCGCGGGACCGGCAATCTGGTGACCGACATCGTCGGTAGCGCTACGGACGCTAGTCGTTTCGATCATCGCCGCGACAGCAACGGCGACCCCACCCCCGAGCGAAATGGCCGCCAGTAGCGCACGCAGCTTATTTCGACGGATAGCCCGGAGATTGATGGTGCGCAGAACGCCGAAGGCCGCGGCTAAACGCCGAAGCGCCATCTGGTTTACTCCTTGGTTGAGCTGCTGTCTGCTTCTATGCGACCGTCAACGACCGAAATGACGCGAGGGGTTTCTGCGGCGATCGACAGATTGTGCGTGACCAGGACAATTGTTTGACCTGACCTATTGAGGGTTTCGAGGGCATCGACGACCTTACGGCTGTTCTTGGTATCTAAATGGCCCGTGGGCTCGTCGGCGAGAATCACATCCGGCGCCGCAAACAACGCTCGCGCGATCGCCACCCGCTGCTGTTCACCACCGGACAATTCCGAGGGCAACCGGTCGGCCAAACCGGCTACGCCGAACTGATTCAACAGTGTGATCGCCCGGTCATACCGATCCCGACCAGACTCACCGAACAACAAACCGGAAAGCATTACATTCTGGACAACGGTTAGCCCGGCGAGCAGATTCAACGACTGGAATACGTACCCTATTGTGCGACCGCGGATGCGGGCCAACTGCCCGCGAGACAGCCTGCCCACACTCTTCTGGTTGACCAGGACATCACCGCTCGTCGGAGTCTCCAGCAATCCTAAAATGCTGAGCAATGTCGACTTGCCCGCACCCGAAGGTCCCACCAACGCCACGAACTCGCCTGGGAATATTTGCAGATTGATGTTTTTGAGAACCGGCGTCGCAAGGGCCCCGCGGCCAAACGACTTGCAGAGGTTGTCAGCCTCAAGAACAGCGGTGCTACGATCCTGGTCGCCGCTTAATCCCACGGTCGCATCTTAACCCAGGACCGGCGAACTGACTGGCCCCACACGTCGTCGCACGGACGGCAGCAGTAGTAGGAGCCCCGCTCCGAGCCAGAAGAGGGCGGGGAACCAGGGCAAGGCGGCCTTTAGTGCAGAGCTCTGGTCGCGCCGAATCTCGATGGCAATCGCGGCGGAGGTCAGGAACTCCTGGGGGTCGACACATCAGAGGGATGCTCGACGAACTCGGCATCGAGCGCGCGCATCTGGTCGGTAACTCCTACGGCGGTTCGTGCGCGCTGCGGCTCGCCCTGGACACCCCGCATCGGGTCGACAAGCTGGTGCTCATGGGGCCCGGTGGCGTCGGGACAAGCAGGGGGCTTCCCACGCCCGGCATCAAGAGCCTGCTCGCCTACTACGGCGGCGATGGGCCTAGCTTGGAGAAGCTGCGCACGTTCATCCGCACCTATCTGGTGTACGACGGCAGCGCCGTGCCCGAGTCGGTCATCGAATCGCGCTACGCGTCATCGATCGACCCCGAGGTCGTCGCCAACCCGCCCCTGCAACGCCCGGCGGGGTTGGGCGCGCTGTGGCGGATGGATTTCACCCGCGACCGCAGGCTCAGCACCCTCACGATGCCCACTGGTCATCTGGGGACGCGACGACAAGATAAACAAACCAAGCGGCGCAGCGATGCTCGGCGAGCGGATACCCAACGCCGATGTGATCATCACCGCCAACACCGGCCACTGGGTGCAGTGGGAACGCGCCGACTTCTTCAACGCCGTCACCACGGCATTCCTCAAAACCTAACTATCTAAAGGAGTTTCAATGTCCACTGATTTGTTCGGCAATGTCCACCTGGGCTATGCCGTGATCGAAACCAACAAGTTCGACGACTGGAGGCGTTTCGGCCGCGAGGCGATCGGCATGCACCTCGACGAGATGCAGGCCGACACGATCCGATTCCGGTTGGACGCCAACGAAAGCCGCTTCCTGCTGCGACGGGGCCCGGCAGAAGACGTCGTCGCGCTGGGCTGGCACCTCGATGACCACGCCACCTTCGACGAGATCTGCCGCCGCGTCATCGACCACGGCGTGCCGGCGGTCGAGGGCTCCGACGACGACGCCAAGCTCCGCGGTGTCGAGCGCTTCCTCCACTTCCCTGGCCCCCACGGCCTCGCCCAGGGTCGCGGTCGCGCTCGGTGGGGCTGGTCGTCGGCAGATAGTGCTCGGGACGCGGCCGGCGATCGTGCCAGAACAGCCCCGTCGGTGGGGCGGTGGCGAAGTCGTGGCAGACCTCAGCGGTGCGCCAAATCCTATGCTCGGGCCGGATCGCCGGATTGCGGGAGCATCACGGGCAGGTGATCGGGCCCGCGGTGTGGCCGGCGATCATCACCCCCGCGGAGCGCGATTGCGTCTTGGCCCGTATCGCGGCGCGCAGCGTGACGAAAACCCGGGCACCGAGAACGTATCTGATGTCGGGGTTGCTGCGCTGCGGACGCTGCGGTAATCGCCTGTTCTCCCAAGCTCGGCACGTTAACCCCGACAACCGATGTCATGCGCCGCTTCCCGCCCGACCGCTCCGCTGCTCGCGGCGGACGCCAGTTCCGTTGCTGGCGGGCCGAGTCTGCGTCGGCCGATCGCCGCCGCCCAGCTCGGCGATCCCGCGCTCGATCCCCGCGCACACCAGGTCGATGTCGGGCGCGGTGTCGTAGTCGCCGGTCACGCCGAAGTGCAGCATCCCGTCGTAGGAGAAGATCGCGGTGGCGATCCTGATCTGCGGCCCGAGCATTACGTACGGTGCGGCCTCGAGCATCCGGCGGCCGAGCAGGTAGAGCGGGTGCTGGGGTCCGGGCACGTTTGTCGTCACCGTGTTGATCGTCCGCTGGGGGAGGCTCGCCGCCAGGCGCGAGCCGAGAGCGAGCAGCATCGGCGGTGAGAATCCCTGCAGGCTGACCAGGGCCTGCCCGGCGACCGCGTCGCCCCGCCGCTTGATGTCATCCATCTGGCTGCTGATGCCCTGAAGCCGGCAGACGGGGTCCTCCTCGCCCACTGGCAGGCGTGCGAACACCGCCGAGACGCGATTGCCGCCGTGCTCTCCGGGCGCGCGCACGGAGACGGGCACCATCGTGCTGACAACCGTTTCGGGTGCGAGCTCGCCGCGGGCTGCGAGCAGTTCGCGGAAGCCGGAGGCGACCGCGGCGAGCACGACGTCGTTGACAGTTCCGCCATGCCGCTTGCGCACCTCCTTGACGTCCTGGAGGCTGACGGTCGTGCGGTCAAAGCGGCGGTGCGGTCCGATCGGTCCGTTCAGTGACGAGGTGCCGCCCTTCAGCAGGTTCCGGCCCAGCGGCAGCGCCGAGCGAGTTGCCGCGACACCGCGTTCAAGCAGGTCACGCGGTGCCTTGACCGCGAGCCGGAGACTCTGGAGCTGCTCGAGTGGGCTCATCAGTCCGGCGAGTGACTCGACGGCGACAGCGAGCGCACCCGGCCCGGGCTCCGGCTGCCAGGGCGCCGGCTCTGGGCGCTCGGCGTCGCGCTTATCGGACAGCATCACTGTGTTGATCTCGCTGGCGGTGACGCCGTCGACCATCGCGTGGTGGAGCTTCCAAAGTACCCCCCAGCGGCCTTCGCTCAGCCCCTCGACCACCCACATCTCCCAGAGCGGACGGCGCCGATCTAGCTGCTGGGAGACGACCCGCGCGAACAGGCGATCGAGCTCCCGATCGCCGCCGGGTGCCGGCAGCGCCGTGCGCCGCACGTGATACTCGAGGTTGAAGTGGGGATCATCGATCCACACCGGACGCGCCATCGCGAGCGGCAGGAACCGCAGCTTCTGGCGGTAGCGCGGGACGAACGGCAGCTTGCCCTCGACGTAGTTGAGCAGCTCGGCGTGGTCGGAAGCCGGCCCCTCGAAGGTCGACATCCAGGCAACGTTGGCCTGCACCTCGCCGCTCTCGAGATGCAGAAACGTGGCGTCGAGCGGGGTCAGCCTCCGCATTTCGGCCTCCGTTCGCTTGGAACCGCGCAATCGCGCGCGGCTGACCTCGTCGGAGTGGGCCCTGCCGAAATAAACATCGCAACGGCGGCAACTCATTTTATCGGAGCGCTCGCGCAGACGGAAGCTGCGTTAGACCGAAGTTGCGGCGGTTTGGGTAGGCGATTGTGGGTGTTACGTGGGGGTTTATTGATTTGGTCGGTTGGTTGTCTGACTACGCGGCGATGGTGAGGGGGATGGCGGCGCCGATGAGCTCGAAGGCGCGGCGTTGATCGGTTGTTGGGTCGCTGAGTTTGTCGATCTCGACGTTGGCGCCGTGGTAGCGGATCTGGTTGCGGGTGAGGGTGGCTAGGTGGTCGAGCAGGGCGCGGAAGCTGCGTAGCGGGGTGCCGTCGGGGGCTTGTTGGCGGGAGGCTTTGGCCTGGGCGGCTGGTGAGCGTTTGGCCGCTGCGACGGGGTTGCGGCAGGCGATCAGCCGTTCGCCGGGGAAGTCGGGGTGGGCGTCTTAAACCCGATTGCCGGGCAAGCACAAACTGCCCTTAACTTGCAGAAACTCTCGTGGGGCGGGCGGGACTCGAACCCGCGACCAACGGATTATGAGTCCGCGGCTCTAACCAACTGAGCTACCGCCCCTGGCGCCTTCCGACGTCGACCTTAGCGCCAGCGCCGACGGCAGACGATGCTACCTGCGCCTGGCCCACCGGCGGACGTGCGCTCAGGCGGCCGCGGGCCGCAGCCGGAAGATTCGAATCTGCCGGGGCGCACATCGCGTCCGGTAGTTCTCGTAGCCGGCGTACACGTCGACGGCCGTGGCCCACGCCGAGGAGCGCGCGTCGCCGGTGCGCAACTCGGCCCGATACTGCCGCGGTGGACCCTTGAACTCGACCAAGCAGTCGGGATGCGCCAGCAGATTGGCGCTCCAAGCGGGATGTTTCTCCCGTCCGTAGTTGGACGCGATCGCGAGTAACCCGTCCCTGTCTTCGATCAATACCAGCGGCTGCGTGCGTCGCTGCCCCGACTTGGCGCCCGTCGTCGTCACCAGGCCCACCGTATCGATTCCGAAGACGCTCAGCCGACCATTCGTGCGAGGTATCAGCACCCTGTCAAGATGGGGCGCCAGGCGCACCCCGAACTGGTAGCCAACGCGACTCATGGCGAAGCGCTCGAACAGCGCCTCGTGCCACCGCATCCGCCGGCCTCGATACGGGCTAAATCTTCGTAACGGCACGTTCCGATCGTATGGGCGCGGAGGTCAGCGCGCCGCCGTTAGCTGAAGACCGTCTGGCCGTCCGCGCCGATTAGATAGCGCTCGATGCCGTGTTCGACCCGCGGGGCGTCCGCCCCGAGCGCCACGGCCACCTTGTTACTGGCATTCCGCATGACGTCGAAGGTGAGCTCGGCGGCCTCGGCCTGCGAGAACCGGGTGCGCACCTCGGCGGCGACGTCGGCGACGAGGTGCGCAGGGGTCCAAATTAACCCATCGGTATAGCGCAGCGCTGCTTTAGCGCGCTCGGTCAACAACAGTGATCTCTCGAAGTCCTCGATGTCCTCGTACAGCGTTTCCGAACCCCCGGCGTCGAGGGCGGTGCCCTCGCGCAGCGACTTGCAGAGCCGGCAGTTGTGTTGGGCCGCCCCACGCAGCCGGACCACTTCCGAGGTGACCGGGTCCAGCGCGCGCATCCGGGCCACGGCGGGCAGAAACTCGTTGAATACCAAATCCGGTGGCTCGGTTGTGTGGTCCCACAAGATCGGACCGCCCACCCAGTCGAGATACTCCGATCCGACGCCCAGCGCTTCAAGTCCGGCCCTCACCCGCGGTACGAAGTCGGCGATGTACATCTGCACCACTACACCGAAGGTGCTGTCTCCCAGTTGTTTCCATAACCTCGACCGCTGCTCGCCACCGATCGCCGAAACGTCCACGCTGAACTGCTCGGCGAACTCGGCAACGACGGCCTCGGCCTCCGATGCGGGCTCGTCAACCTCGACGCAAGCGGGCAGCGGCGGCAACGACAGCGCCTGCGCGCATACGCGCCGGACCAGACCCGTGATGCGCCCGTCGCCCGGCGACAGCGCCACTAACCGCGTCAGCATTTCTCACACGCTAGAAGGTGCCGGGTCGCGCGACAATCGATTACTGCCGGAACGGTCCGGGCCTAACCATTGAGGCGACTTTGAAAGTCGCTAGCACTGGTGCTAGCGGATTTGCGGTTCATCTGTTGCCACCCTGGTCGTGTTGCTGTGAACCAGCAGGTCAGGCGCTATTGCGCCTGGCTCACCGACGACATGTAGAAGTCCGGTATCCGAAGGGACGGCATCGCCGCACGGGTGGCCCAATCGCCCCATTCCCGAGGCAGGGTCTTCTCACTGGCACCGGCCTCAGTGGTGCGTCGCAGCAGATCCAGCGGGCTCTCGTTGAACCGGAAGTTGTTGACCGCCGCGCTCACCTCGCCGTCCTCGATGAGGTAGACGCCGTCGCGGGTAAGCCCGGTGAGCAGCAGCGTGGTGGGGTCGACCTCGCGGATGTACCACAGCGTGGTCAGCAACAGGCCGCGCTCGGTGGCCGCGATCATGTCAGCGAGCTCGGCCGAACCCCCGGTCATCACCAGGTTGTCGGCCGCCGCCGTGACCTCGGCGCCGAATTTGGCGGCGGTGGCCCGCGGGTAGGCCAGCGCGTTGATCACCCCGTTGCGGATCCAGTCCACCTGGGCGATCTCCATCCCGCTGTCGAACACCGACACCGTCTCCGACGAACTGCTCACCGCGACGAACGGCGTGCACGCCAGGCCCGGCGCCATCGGGTCGGAAAACAGCGTCAGCGGCAATTCGGTGAGTCGCTCCCCCAGCCGGGTGCCGCCACCGGGTGCCGAGAGCGCGGTGCGGCCCTCCTGCGCGCCCCGGCCCGCCATTGACCAGACCAAGTAGATCATCATGTCGGCCACCGTCGACGGCGGCATGATCGTCTCGTAGCGCCCGGCGGGCAGCTCGACGCGGCGCTCCGCCCAGCCCAGCCTGGTGGACAGCTGCTCGAGCAACGAATCCGTTGGCACATCAACGAAATCGGCTGTACCGATGCCCGCCCAGGCGCTCGCGTCGCCGCGTTTCGCATTGATCTCCACCGCGCCGGTCGGCTGAGTGTGACGGCGGCGCAGACCGGTCGACGACGCCAGAAACGTCGTCGAAACGCTATGGTGCGCAAAGCCATACAGCCGGTCGCTGCCGCCGAACCCACGGCTCAAGGAGTCGGCGACGTCGGCGAACACCAAGGGCCCGGTGCCCGGCACGGGCGCGTCCCAATCGGCGGGCACACCGCCATCGGCCAGCAGCGGCGCGGCGTCGCCGGCCTCCGGCGCGCAGCGAGCCGCCTCCTGCGAAGCCGCCACTAGCCCGGGAATCACCCGCGGATCGACTTCAGCGGACACCACCGTGCCGACGTGTGCGTTGCTCCCCCGCCGCACAACGGAAATCACGGCGATGTTGCGACTGACCGAAACCCCATTGGTGGTCATCGAATTGCCCGCCCACCGCAAAGTCGCCTCGACCTTGTCGGTGACCAGCACCATGGTCTCGTCGGCGCCCCCCTGTTTTGTCGCCTCGTCCAAGACGATGTTGACGACGTGCTGCGCGGTGATCATCGGCTGCCCTCGGCAACCGTGTTGAGCACGTTGACGCCCCGGAACAATGCCGACGGGCAGCCGTGGCTGACAGGGGCGATCTGACCGGGCTGGGCCTTACCGCAGTTGAACGCTCCGCCCAGTCGCCAGGTTGACGGACCGCCCACGGCTTCCATGGAATTCCAGAAGTCGGTGGTGGTGGCCTGATAGGCGACATCACGCACCTGGCCGTCCAGGCGGCCGTCGCGGATGCGGAAGAACCTCTGGCCGGTGAACTGAAAGTTGTAGCGCTGCATGTCGATCGACCATGATTTGTCGCCGACGATGTAGACGCCGTCTTCTACGCGGCCGATCAGGTCGGCGGTGCTGATCTCCTCGGGCGCGGGCTGCAGCGACACGTTGGCCATCCGCTGGATCGGAACGTGATGTGGGGAATCGGCATAGGAGCAACCGTTGGAGCGCGGTTCCCCTAGCCCGGGTCGAAGCCTCATAGCGAACACCCGGTCGAGCTGATAGCCGACGAAAATCCCGTCGCGCACCAGATCCCAGCTTTGCGCGGCCACTCCCTCGTCGTCGTAACCGATGCTCGCCAATCCGTGTTGGACGGTCCGGTCGGCGGTCACGTTCATCACCGGCGACCCGTAGCGCATGGTTCCGAGTTTGTCGGGGGTGGCGAACGACGTTCCGGCATAGGCGGCCTCGTAGCCGATCGCGCGGTCGTATTCGGTTGCATGACCGATGGATTCGTGAATCGTCAGCCACAGGTTGGTCGGGTCGATCACCAGATCCTTGGGGCCCGGGATCACGCTGGGCGCCTTCACCTTTTCGGCCAGCAGCGCGGGTAGCTGCGCGAGCTCGTCGGTCCAGTTCCACACTTCGTCGCCCGCCAGCACTTCCCAGCCCCGCCCCATCGGCGGGGCCAGCGTGCGCATCGAGTCGAAACTGCCCGCCCCGGCGTCGACCGTCACCGCCTCCAGCGACGGCAGCACCCGCACCCGCTGCTGGGTGATCGACGACCCGAAGGTGTCGGCGTAGAACGTCTGCTCCTTGGCGGCCGTCAGTCCCGCGGACACATGGTCGATGCCGTCGGCGCCCAGCAGCCGCCCGGAGTACTCCTCCAGCACGGCGATCTTGTCGGCCACGGGGATGCCGAACGGGTCGATCCGGTAGTCCGACACCCAGCTGGCGTCGGTGTACACCGGCTCGGGCGCCAACTCGACGCGCTCTCTGTTCAGCACCGCCAGCGTGGTGGCCACGTGCACGGCGCGGCGCGCGGTTTCGGCCGCGACCCCCGGCGCCAACTCCGCGTGCGAGGCGAATCCCCAGGTGCCATTGACGATCACCCGCACCGCCAACCCGATCTCGCGGCTGACGACGGCGGTCTCCAACTCGCCGTCGCGCAGCTGGATGATCTCGGTGCTGATGCGGTGAAGCCGCAGGTCGGCGTGGCTGGCCCCCCCCGCTTTTGCCGCCGACAGCGCGGCTTCGGCAAGTTCGTGGCGCGGCAGGTCCAGGAAGTCGGCATCGATCCCCCGGTTCGGTGTCACCGCTCCACCGTATCGACCGCGTGTCACGGAGCGCTTTAATACCTCCATGGCCGGCGCCGAGATGGGGAGAAAGCCTCGATCCACGGCGCTGGGCTACGCCTTGCTGGCCCCCAGCCTGTTCGGTGTGGTCACCTTCTTGCTGCTGCCCATCCTCATCGTGATCTGGCTCAGCCTGTACCGGTGGGATCTGCTGGGTCCGCTGCGCTACGTAGGGCTTGCCAACTGGCGGTCGGTACTGGCCGATTCCGGCTTCGGCAATTCGCTGATCGTCACGGCCGCCTTCGTTGCGATCGTTGTCCCCGCACAGACACTGCTAGGTTTGCTGGCCGCATCGATGCTGGCCCGCCAGCTTCCCGGCACCGGCCTGTTCCGAACCCTGTACGTGCTGCCATGGATCTGTGCCCCGCTGGCGATCGCGGTGCTGTGGCGCTGGATCCTGGCCCCGACCGACGGCGCCGTCAGCACCGTACTGGGACACCGCATCGAATGGCTCTCCGATCCCAGCCTTGCGCTGCCGCTAGTTTCGGCCGTCGTCGTCTGGATGAACGTCGGATACGTCTCGCTGTCGTTTCTCGCCGGGCTGCTGGCCATCCCCGACGACATCCATGCGGCCGCGCGAACGGATGGCGCGAGCGCGTGGCAACGGTTCCGGCGCATCACGCTGCCGATGCTCCGGCCCACGATGTTCTTCGTCCTGGTGACCGGAATCGTCAGCACGGCACAGGTTTTCGACACTGTCTACGCGCTGACCGGCGGCGGACCGGGCGGCAGCACCGACCTGGTAGCGCACCGCATCTACGCCGAGGCTTTCGGCTCGGCGGCAATCGGGCGGGCAGCGGTCATGGCGGTGGTGTTGTTCGTCATCCTGATCGGCGTCACCGTCGTTCAGCACCTGTATTTCCGTCGGCGGATCACCTATGACCTCACCTAGGCGCCTCTCCAACGCCGTCATCTACGCCGGGCTGGTGCTCGGGGCGGCGATCACGCTGACGCCGTTCGGACTCGGCTTGCTGACCTCGTTCACGTCGGCACACCAGTTCGCCACGGGCACGCCGCTGCAGTTGCCGCGACCGCCCACGCTGGCCAACTACGCCCACCTTGGCGGGGCCGGGTTCGGGCGGGCGGCGGCGGTGACTGCCTTGATGACGGCGGTGATCCTGTTGGGCCAGCTGACCTTCTCGATGCTCGCCGGATACGCGTTCGCGCGCTTGCACTTTCCCGGACGCGATGCGCTGTTTTGGGTCTACATCGCGACGCTGATGGTGCCGGGGACCGTCACCGTCGTGCCGATGTATCTGATGATGGCCCAGCTGGGGCTCCGCAACACTTTCTGGGCCCTGGTGCTGCCCTTCATGTTCGGCTCGCCGTACGCGATTTTCCTGCTGCGCGGGCACTTTCGCATCATCCCGAACGACTTGATCAACGCCGCGCGCCTCGACGGCGCCAACACCCTGGATGTGATCGTGCATGTGGTGATTCCGTCCAGCCGTCCGGTCCTGGCCGCCTTGACGTTGATCACGGTGGTCTCGCAATGGAACAACTTCATGTGGCCGTTGGTGATCACGAGCGGGCACAAGTGGCGAGTGCTCACCGTGGCCACGGCCGACCTGCAGTCGCGGTTCAACTCCCAATGGACGCTGGTGATGGCGGCGACGACCGTCGCGATCGTTCCGCTGATCGCGCTGTTCGTGATCTTCCAGCGCCACATCGTCGCGTCGATCGTCGTCTCGGGGCTCAAATGAGCCCGTACGTCCCCGAGATTGCCACGGGGGCGGCATGACCCGCCCTCGGTTTTCCACGGTAAGCGCCGGGGCGCTCGTGCTCGTCGCGGTGCTACTGGCCATTACCGCGAAGCTCCTCGACTACTCCGGCGAACCGGACGGCGGCAAGATCGTCGTACGGGTGCGAGTATGGGGCGACCAGATTGCCGCGGCGTATCGACAATCTTTTGCGGCATTCAACCGCACGCATGCCGATATCGAGGTGCGCGCCGACGTCGTGGCGTATTCGACGTACTTCGACACCCTGCGCACCGACGTCGCCGGCGGGAGCGCCGACGACATCTTCTGGCTGTCCAACGCCCACCTTGCCGCTTATGCCGACGGTGGCCGATTGATGGACATCGGCAAGACTCTGGGCCCGGGTGCCGCGGCGGACTGGGAACCGGCGGTGGTGGAGCAGTTCACGCGTGGCGGTGTCCTGTGGGGGGTGCCGCAACTGACCGATGCCGGGATTGCCCTGTACTACAACGCCGACCTGCTCGCGGCGGCCGGTGTCGACCCAGCTGCGCTCAACGGACTACGGTGGAGCCCCCACGACGGCGACACGTTGCGCCCCATGCTGGCGCGGCTTACCGTCGACGCCGATGGAAACGTTGCCGGCACACCGCGTTTCGACGCCGGACGGGTCCGACAATGGGGATACAACGCGGCCAACGATCCCCAGGGGATCTACCTGAACTACATCGGATCGGCCGGCGGCGTATTCCAGCGCGGGGACGAGTTTGCGTTCGACAACCCCGCCGCGGTCGAAGCCTTCACCTACCTGGTCGGTCTGATCAACGACGACCACGTCGCGCCCCCCGCCTCGGCGACCAACGACAACGGAGACTTCTCCCGCAACCAGTTCCTGGCCGGCAGGATGGCACTCTTCCAGTCCGGAACCTACAATCTGGCCCCGGTGGCCCGCGATGCCCGATTCCGCTGGGGTGTGGCAATGATGCCCGCAGGTCCCGTGGGCCGGGTAAGCGTCACCAACGGCATTGCCGCGGCAGGCAATTCGGCTACCAAGCACCCGGATGCGGTGCGTCAGGTCCTCGCCTGGATGGGCAGCGGCGAGGGCAACGCGTATCTGGGCCGTCAGGGTGCGGCCATCCCAGCGGTGCTGTCGGCTCAGCGGGTCTACTTCGACTACTGGGCCAACGAGGGCGTCGACGTCACGCCCTTCTTCTCCGTGCTGAACGGCCCGCGCATTCCCGCCCCGGGCGGGGCCGGCTTCGCCGCGGGGAGCACGGCCCTGCAGAGCTATTTCGACGAAATGTTCCTCGGCCTAGGCGATGTCGCAGCAATCCTGAAACAGGCTCAGGCGGCGGCCAACGCCGCCGCGCAGCGCTGATTCGACCCTCGAGCGCGCTAGCCGGGCAGCACCAACACCGGCACCGGACTCTCCCGCATGATCTTGGCGCTGCGGGAACCGAGGAAAACCCTGCGGATGTCCCCGCGTGGCCGCGTGCCCAATGCCAGGATTTCGCCGTCCTGCCAGTCGGTCTTGTGGAGCACCTCCGTCCACGAGGAGCCGGTAACCACCTCAAGCGCAACGCCTTCGCCGACCACCCCATCCGTCTTCAAGCTTTGCAGGATTTGCCGGGCTTGCGACGCCCACGCCGCCAAGACCTCGTCCTCGACGTCAAGCCCCACCTCCGGTGGGTACATTGTCTTGCCGCGGACCGCGAAGGTCAGCACCCGCATCGGCAGCCCGCACCGCTCGGCGATCTCGGAACACTGCCTCACCACGTCGATCCAGTCCGCAGTGGCCGAGTAGGCGCAGGTGAGCCGCGTCAGTCCTCTTGCGCTCGAGGCATATTCGCGCGGGCTGATGGCCACCGGTACGGGTGACGCGTGCAGCAACCACTCCGCGGTGGTGCCGATCACCACTTGCCCGCGACCCCCGCTGGCCACGGACCCCAGCACCAGGATGTCGCCGCGCAGTTCCTCCACTATTTCGATCAGTCCACCCGTCACCGAACGGTGGGCTCGATGCAGGTAGGTGACCTCGATCCCGTCGGCCAGTTCGTGAAGAACGCGCGCGGCCTCCTTCGCCGAGTCGCCGGCCAACTGGTCAGCCCACTGCTCATACTCGGCGTCGACGCGCGCCAAGGACGGTGTCAGCCACGGCTGGGGCACGATCGTCGCGACGGCGAGCGACGTACCGAGGGTCCGTGCGGCGCGGACGGCCAAGTGCAGCGCGGACAGGCCGACGTTGCCGGCCCGGTAACCGACGACGACGGTCACCGCCTTTCCTTCGATAGGTATTCCGGTGCTACCTCGCTGTTGAGCGCGCTGTGATGACGACCCCACACGAAGTAGAAGATCAACGCCAGCGAGATCCAGCCGGTAAACGCGATCCACGTGTACCAGTGCAGGCTGACCAGGATGTAGCCGCACGCCAGCACCGAAAGTGCAGGCGTCACTGGATAACCGGGCACCTTGAACGCCCGTGGCAGGTCGGGTTCTCGCACCCGCAGGATGATCACCCCGACGGACACGACGATGAATGCGGTCAGCGTGCCGATGGACACCATGTCGGCCAGCTTGTCGAGAGGGACAAAGGCCGCCAGGGCCCCCGCTGCCAGGCCGACGATCACCGTGTTGCTCACCGGCGTCATCGTGCGCGTGTTCACTGTGGCGAACCGCGACGGAAGCAGCCCGTCGCGGCCCATGGCGAACAGGATGCGGGTCTGCCCATACATGGACACCAGCGTGACGCTGAAGATGGAGATCACCGCGCCCGCGGCCAGGATCGTGCCGGCCCACCTACCGTGTGTGACGTTCTCGAGGATCGTGGCCAGCCCGGCCTCTTGCTGCGCGGCGAAGTCCCGCCATGGCTGGCTGCCGAGCGCGGCCAGTGCGACGAGAAGATACACCGTGGTGACGATGGCGAGCGCGGCAATTATGGCGCGGGGCATGGTCTTTGGCGGGTCCTTGACCTCGTCGCCCGCCGTCGACACCGCGTCGAGGCCGATGTATGAGAAGAAGATGGTGCCGGCTGCTGAGCCGATGCCGGCGACGCCGAACGGCGCGAAGTCGTTGAGGTGATCGGCATCGAACGCCGTGAACGCGATGACCACGAACATGACCAGCACGCCGAGCTTGATCACCACCATGATCGCGTTGACTGTGGCCGATTCGCTGGCGCCGCGGATCAGCAGCAGCGCGCACATCGCGATCAGGATGAGCGCCGGCACGTTCACATAGCCAGGTTGCAAGTCCCACGGCGCGGCCGACAAGGCGTGCGGAAGCTGGAACCCGAACAGGTTGCGCAGCAGCTTGTTGAGGTAGCCGCTCCAGGTGACCGCCACAGCGGCGGTGGAAACCCCGTATTCCAGCAGCAGGCATGCCGCCACCCCCATCGCGACGGCCTCACCCAGCGTGGCGTACGCATACGAGTACGAAGAACCCGAAACCGGCACGGCGGAGGCCAATTCGGCGTAGCAGATGGCCGCGAGCCCAGCGGCGATGCCGGCGATGATGAACGAGACGATGACGCTCGGACCGGCCTCCGGCACGGCCTGGGACATCACGAAGAAGATCCCGGTGCCGATCGTCGAGCCGACCCCGAACATGGTCAGCTGGAACGTACCGATGCTGCGCCTGAGGTGGTCTGCGGCCCCGCGCGCGACGTGTGCGCCGACGACTGGACGACGCCGCAGCATTTGCTCGGTGAGGCTGATCGAGGTGGATGGCAATGGCGCCTCCTGTGGCTGGATCAGCTGATTATCAGCCCTCCCGCAACGCGGCGGCGAACCGGTCGACTGCCCAGTCAATCTCCTGCTCGGTAATCACCAGCGGTGGCGCGAATCGCAGCGTCGAACCGTGGGTGTCCTTCACCAGGACGCCGCGTTCGGCCAATCGGAGGCTCATCTGCTTGCCGGTGGCCAGCGTCGGTTCGATGTCCACGCCGGCCCACAACCCGAGGCCGCGGACCGCGACCACTCCTTCGCCGATCAGCTCCCGTAGGCGCCGATGCAGGTGCGCGCCCAATTTCGCCGAGCGGGCCTGGAATTCTCCGCGCGCCAGCATGGAGACCACAGTGGTGCCGATCGCGGCGGCCAGCGGGTTGCCGCCGAATGTCGAGCCGTGTTCGCCGGGTTGCAGGACGCCGAGGATCTCGCGGTCGGCAACCACCGCCGACAGCGCAACCACGCCGCCGCCCAGCGCCTTGCCGAGCAGGTAGACGTCCGGCACGACGCCCCATCGGTCGCAGGCGAACGTGTAGCCGGTGCGAGCCAGTCCCGACTGGATCTCGTCGGCGATCATCAGCACGTCGTGCTCGCTGCAGACCGCGCGCACGGTCGGCAGGTAGTCGTCGGGCGGGACGATGATGCCGGCCTCGCCCTGGATCGGCTCCAGCAGCACCGCCACCGTGTCGTCGTCGATCGCCCGGGCCAGCGCCGCGGCGTCGCCGAACGGCACCGAGCGGAATCCGGGGGTGAAGGGCCCGAAGCCGTCCCGCGCCGTCGGATCCGACGAGAAACTGACGATGCTGATCGTGCGGCCGTGAAAGTTGTTGTCGGCCACGATGATATTGGCCCGTCCCGCGGGAACGCCCTTGACCTCGGTCCCCCATTTGCGGGCGACCTTGAGGGCGCTTTCCACTGCTTCGGCGCCCGAATTCATCGGCAGCACCATGTCTTTGCCGCACAGCCGGGCCAGCGCGGCGCAGAACGGCCCGAGATTGTCCGAATGGAACGCCCGGCTCACCAGCGTGAGGGTGTCAAGTTGTTCGTGAGCCGTCGCCGTGATCTCCGGGTTGCGATGACCGAAGTTGACCGCCGAGTAAGCGGCCAGACAATCCAGGTAGCGCCGCCCGTCGACGTCGGTGATCCACGCGCCCTCGGCGCTGGCCGCGATTACCGGCAGCGGCGAATAGTTCCGCGCCGCATGACGTTCGACCAATGCGATGGCGACATCGGTGGTGTTCGCAAGAATCGTCATGGGAATACCTCCAATGTGCAGCACTTGACGGAACCGCCGCCCTTGAGCAGCTCGGACAGCTCCACGCCGACCGGATCGAAGCCGGCTTGACGCAGCTGTGAGGCGAAACCCATTGCGGCGGCTGGAAGTACAACGTGGTAGCCGTCGGAGACAGCGTTGAGACCGAGCACGTACGCGTCCGCGCTGCCGACCTCGATCGCATCGGGAAACAGCGCCCGCAGTTGGGCGGCCGCCGCCGCGCTGAACGCCGGCGGATAGAACGCGATCGTGTGATCGTCGAGAACGGCAAGCGCGGTGTCGAGGTGGTAGAAGCGCGGGTCCACCAGCTCCAGCGAGACGACCGGCAGGCCCAGCGCCGCGGTGATCTCGGGATGCGCGCGCCGGTCGGTTCGAAAGCCGTAGCCGGCCAACACCATTCCGCCGACCATCAGCAAATCGCCCTGCCCCTCGTTGGCGTGGCGGGTCGACGCGGGCCGGTAGCCCAGCGCCGACATCCAGTCCGCGTAGGCGCGCGATTCGCCCGCCCGCTCGGCGAATCGGAATCGGGCGACGATAGCGATGTCGCGGGCAATGAACCCGGCATTGGCGGCATAGACCATGTCGGGAAGCCCCGGGACGGGCTCGATCAACTCCACTCGGTGGCCAAGCCCGAGGTAGGTCCGGTAGAGGCCCTCCCACTGCGCCTGCGCGACGCGAACGTCGACGGGTGCGTTGACGTCCATCCAGGGGTTGATCGCGTACTCGATGGCGAAGAAGGTCGGCGGGGTCATCGCGTAGCGGCGGGTCCGGGGCGTGCGGCGCTTGGGAGGCGCGGCTGCCGCGACGTAAGAATCCGTCATGAATCAACGGTATGTGCCGCACTTCGAACAATCAAACGTCGCCTATTGCGTGTCGATAATTGATTTATTGCGCTAGATTCCGCAGTACGACGATTTGTTGCGCGCGAAGGAGTGGCGATGGACCGCTTGGACGACACCGACGAGCGCATCCTCGCCGAGCTGACGCAGCACGCGCGGGCGACCTTCGCCGAGATCGGGCAGGCGGTGAACCTGTCCGCGCCGGCGGTGAAGCGTCGCGTCGACCGGATGCTGGACAACGGCGTGATCAAAGGCTTCACCACGGTCATCGACCGCAATGCGCTCGGCTGGAACACCGAGGCCTACGTGCAGGTGTTCTGCCACGGCACCATCGCGCCCGACCGGCTGCGGGCGGCGTGGGAGAACATGCCCGAGGTGGTCAGCGCGGCGACGGTCACCGGCACGTCCGATGCGATCCTGCACGTGCTGGCCCGCGACATGCAGCACCTCGAGGCGGCCCTCGAGCGCATCCGGTCGAGCGCGGACATCGAACGCAGCGAAAGCATCGTCGTGCTGTCGAACCTCATCGACCGCATGAGGACCTAAAGCCGGGGTGGGGTCGCGCGTGTGCGCCGCGCGAGCGTAACGCCATGGCGAAATTCCGGTCGATTTTTCGCCGTGGCGCTACGCTCGCGACTTAGCGCCCGGCGGCCTTCGCGACGCGCCAACTCGAGCACCTGCTGCCGCGGCTCGCCGGCCTGCCTTGAGACTCATCAGCGAGACACGCAGGGCCACAGCCGGTTTCGTTCAGGGACGGAGCCAGCCCGGGCCTGCTTCAGCCGCGTCCGTAAGTGCCGGCGCAGGTCATGCGCAATCCGCCGTGAGCACAGCAGTTCATGTCCCGCTTTCCCAACTAGGGGCTCGTGTGCAACACCATCTCGAGCACCACCGCGGCGCCGCTGGTCGCGAGGGCGATGGCCAGTGTCACCCAGTCCGCCAACTTGGGCCGCGCCGGGTTGGCCGAGAGCTGACCGGTGCCGCCGCGGGCGGTGATCGCGTCGCCCATCTCGTCGGCGCGCCGCAGGGTGACGGTGATGGCCGCGGCCAGCAGGTCGATCAACTCCAGCGCGTGCCGCCGGCGACGGGCCTTGCGGCTGCGCGGTATCCGCTTGGGCCGCAGCCGACGGGCGGCGTAAAGCACCTGAAATTCGTCGATCAGCATCGGGAAGGCGCGCAGCGCCAGCGCCAAAGCCACGGCCCATTCGTCGACCGGGATGCGCAACAGTCGGAACGGGCGACCCAAAGTCGCCAGCGCGGGCCCGATTTCGGCGACATTGGTGGTCCAGGACACCATCGCGCCGAGCGCGAGCAACACGACCGACAGTGCCGTGAACCGCAGGAAGTTCAATCCTCCGCCGAGCCCGATCTCGAGCCCAGCGATCGACACCTTCGGACTGCCGCCGGCCAGGGCGGCCGTGATGAAGCCCAAGGCGATCACGAGCCACAGCCACCGCGGCACCGACGGCAACGCGCCGCGCGGGATGCGTGCGACCCTGGCCGCGGCGAACACCATCGCCGCCACCAACCCGATCGTCACCCACCCGGGATAGAACGTCAGCAGCACCGAAAAACCGAAAACGACGAGCAGTTTGGTGCCGGCCCACAGATCGTGGATGGTCGAGGTTCCGGGTACCGGAACCAGCAGCACGACCGGACGAGGGGTGCGTCGGGTCGAGCCGTGCGTTTGCGTCGGAGTCGCCGAGGTTGTCGTCACGTCATACCTCCCGCCGCGGCGGGCATCGATTCCAGTGTGCCGTTGCGCAAATGCAGCGTGCGCGGGCACAGGTCCTCTAGCCCAACGAAATCGTGAGAAATGACCACGACCGTCAGACCCCGCTCTCGGCGCAGGTCGGCCAGCAGGCGCAACAGGCCGCGCTGGCTCGCGGCGTCCAACCCGGCCAGCGGCTCGTCGAGGATCAAGGCGCGCGGCGACCGGGCCAGAAGTCCGGCCAGCACCACGCGGCGCATCTGACCGCCGCTGAGTTGGTCGATCCGCCGCTTGGCCAGCGTCGGATCCAGCCCGACGACGCCCAGCGCCGCCGCGACGCGATCTTCGTCGCGGGGCGAAAACCCTGCTGCCGAAGCCACTTCCAGGTCGACGCGGCTGCGCATCAGCTGCAGCCTAGCCGCCTGGAACGACAACGCCACCGCGCCGACCTGCTCGTGGGTCGGCCGGCCATCCATCAGGCACGCGCCGGTCGTCGGCACCGTCAGTCCGGCCATGATCCACGCCAGCGTCGACTTGCCCGAGCCGTTGCCGCCATGGATCAGCACCCCATCCCCTTGCTGCACGACGAAGCTGACGTCGCGCAGTGCGACCTTGGCCCATGGGGTGCCGCTTCCATATTCATGTCCCACGCCGAGGAGTTCGATCACTGGCACCTGCGACCGGTGATCCACGGCGACGGGCTGTGGGGGCGCCTCCGCCGCCTCAACCATGCCGGCGTTATCCGGCGAATCGCTGAGATCGATTGTGCGCTCTGCGGAATCGGCCTCGTTGTTGTAATGCGTGATGTGCACCAGGGCGGTCCGGTGTCGCTTGGTGAGACCGGACAGCACGCCGAGCAGGGCATCTCGGCCCTGCTGGTCGACCATCGTCGTGACCTCGTCGGCGATGAGCAGCGCCGGCTCCCGGGCCAGCGCCGCTGCGAGCGCGAGGCGCTGCAGCTCACCGCCGGACAGGCCTCCGGTGTCGCGCTCGGCGAGACCCTCCAGGCCGACCTCCGCCAGCAACCGGTCCACATCGATTTCGGTGCCAGGGGGCAAACCCCAGACCACGTCGTCGGCGACCCGGGTGCCCAGGACCTGGCTTTCGGGGTGCTGCAGCACGAGCGCGGTTCCGCCCAGCTTGCCCAGGCCCACCGCGCCCGGGCGCTCCACGGTCCCCGACGTCGGGTTCCGGCCGGCCAAGATCAGCATCAACGTCGTCTTCCCGGAGCCGTTTGGTCCCGTGATCGCGACGTGTTCGCCGGGCCGGAGGTCCAGGTTGAGCTCCCGCAGCGCGTCCTGGCCGGCACCGGGGTAACGGAACCGCACCCTGTCCAGCCGCACCGGAACCGGCCCGACAGGGCCTTCCTCGCCCTCGCTCCCCTCCCAAGCGTCGAGTTTGTGCACGTCGGGGATCCGGCGCATCCGCTCCAACAGGCGGGACAACGCCCACCAGCCGATCAACGAGACGATCATGATCCCGACAGCGAAATAGACCAGCATCACCCATTGCCAGTAGTGCAGCCCGTCGGCGAAATACCGCTTCAGGTCGGCGGCGGCGCCCTGCAAGTGAATTCGGTTCATGAAGGCCGCGACCCCGTCCATGTTCGCGGTCATCACCTTGAATATCAGGTGCCGGAGGCGGACCATCACGGTCAGCGCGCCGACGTTCACGGCGCCGAAGGCAACGCCGGCGATCAGGGACGAGACGATCACCGTCGGTATGCCCCGGCCCTTGCGCTTGATCATTCCGGTCAGGCCACCGATGTAGACGCAGTGGACAACGGTCATGAAACCGCCCAGTCCGGCGATCAGGAAGGCGACCACACCGGCGGCAACGGTCGCGGCCATCAGCACACGCAGCCGGTAACGGTAGGCCAGCAGCCCGGTCGGCACGGTGCCCAGCAAGGCGAGTCCCGCCGCGAACGGGACGACGACGGAGATGATCGCGATCACCGCGCACAGCGCCCCCATGACCGAGGCCTGCGCCAATTCGACCGGCCGCAGCGGTCTACCCCGACGACGCGCACGGGATGGTCTGGGGACGGTCACTTCACCGATTCTGCCAGGCCGCAACGCCGTCTCCCCGCACCACACCACGCGGCCTTGGGTTTTCGCGTCGAGGCCTGTGCAATTCGTCTCGCTTAGCAAAGCTATGCAACGATGGACACATGAATGCATCCGCCGCCAACCACAGCGATGTCGTTGACGACGCCGCAAACACCGAGCCCCAGTCCGGATTGGGAGCGGATCTGCTTGCCGTGGTCGCGCGCATCAATCGGCTGGCCACCCAGCGCATACAGATGCCCTTGCCGGCGGCCCAGGCCAGGTTGCTGGCCACCATCGAAGCCCACGGCGAAGCCCGAATCGGTGACCTGGCCGCTGTTGACCACTGTTCCCAACCGACGATGACCACACAGGTACGCCGGCTCGAGGACGCAGGCCTGGTCACCCGAACCGTCGATCCCGGGGATGCCCGGGCTGTCCGGATTCGCATCACCGCCGACGGCAGGCGCACGCTAGACGCGGTTCGGGCAGACCGAGCCGCTGCGATTGAACCGCAATTGGCCCTGCTCGAGCCCGCAGACCGTCAGGTGCTGAAGGAGGCGGTCGAGGTGCTCCGCCGCCTTCTCGAGAACGCCGCGACGTCGGCACGCCGCAATGCTCTGTGATACTGCGCCCGCCTGTGCCCCAATGTGCTGGGTGGTTAGACCACCGTCAGCGGGTAGACACTTGAATCGATGTCTGAAGGCGGGATCGATGGCTGGGCCCGATTCGGTCTGGCCGGTGACGAAAGGTGGCGGTGATGAGGCCCGAGGCTTCCGCCTTTGCGGCCTCCCCGTTGACCGTATGGGTCGGATCGAAGAGGTACGTCTTCCCGCCCGGCCGCGACGTGCTGGTGGGAACCGGCCAGGGGGTCGACGTCCTGCTGGATCGCCCGGGGAGCGCCGTTCCCCCACCGCCGGGAGCTCGCCCGGACGTGGTGCTGCGGTTCACCGGTAGCCACTGGGTAGCCATCGACCGGAGCCCGCACGGCATCTTCGTCAACGGTTCCCGGGTATCGACGGTGGACATTCGTTCCGGCCAGGCGATCACGATCGGTGATCCGCGGCGAGGCCCGCGGCTGGTTTTCCAGATCGGTCCCCCGTCCGGGCCGCCCCGACGGCCTTCCGGCCCACCGCAACGCACGGCCAACGCGCCGGCCGCCCAATTCCCGCCTTCCCCTCCCCCGTCGCCACCCGTGGCGGAGCCTGATCGCCCCGAGCGTCCCCACTTTCGGGTCCCGACGCAGCAGGACACCCAGCGAATGCGGATAGCCCCGCCGCCGGCGCCCGCTGCCGCCCCACCAGCCCAGCCGGCACCGCCCCCAGTCCAGCCGGCACCGCCCCCAGTCCAGCCGGCACCGCCGCCCGTCGCGCCGGCACCGCCGCCCGTCGCGCCGGCACCGCCGCCCGTCCCGCAGGACGAGCGGCCCGAGGGCCGGGGCCTGATCGAGCGGATGACCACGCGAAAGCTGCGCGTCCCCCGCCCCTCCTCCCGCAGCGAAGAGGCCAAATCCACCTATCGATTGCCGCTCAAGCCCGGGGCGCGCACCACCGGCGTGGCCGCATACCAGATGGGAGCTACCGTCGACGGGCGCGAGATCCTCACGGATATCTCGTTCACCGCGCGCCTGGGCACCATGACGGCGGTCGTCGGACCGTCCGCGGCACGCAATTCAGCGCTTCTCGAACTGCTCGCCGGGACCAGGGCCCCAAGCTCGGGCCGAACGACCGTAGACGGCCACGACGTGCACGCAGAGCCAGAGTCGATGCGCACCCGCATCGGGATAGTGCCGCGCTACGAGCGCATTCAGCCGAGGCTCACCGTCGAACAAGCCCTGGGGTACGCCGCCGAACTGCGCCTGCCGCCGGACACCGCTCGCGAGCACCGCCACCGAGTGGTGGACCAGGTCCTCGATGAGCTCGAGCTGACAGAGCACCGCGCGACCCAAATCAGCAAACTTTCGCCCGAGGTGCGCCGGTGCGCGTCGATGGCAGTCGAACTCATCACCAGACCGACGCTGCTCGTGGTTGACGAACCGACCGCGGGGCTGGACGCGGCGCAACAAAGCCACGTGCTGTCGGTCCTGCGGCGCCAGGCGACGATTGGCTGTGTCGTGGTCGTGGCCATGTCATCGCAGTCATCGCTGAGCGATCTCAACACCTGCGACCAGGTGTTGGTGCTCACGTCGCGGGGAGCCATGGCTTTCGCGGGGACCCCCCTGCAGATCGAATCCTCGATGGGCACCACCGACTGGTCGAAAGTCCTCGAGCAGGTGAGCGCCGATCCCGACGGCGCGCACCGGGCGTTTCAAGCCCGGCAACATGCAGTGTGCGCAAGCGGGCCGCCGGAGGTCGCCGCACCGTGGCCGCTTCCCGACGAGCTGCCCATGAAGCGGCAAATTCGGCTGGTGGCCCGTCGCCAGGTGCGACTGTTCTTCGCCGACCACATTTACTTTTTCTTTTTGGCGGTCCTGCCGTTCGTGTTGGCGGCACTGACGCTGCTGATTCCGGGCGATTCCGGCCTGGACCGGCCCAAGCCCAGCAGCTCGAACCTCCACGAAGGCATCGAGATTCTGGCCGCACTCAACATTGCCGCGGTGATCGTGGGCTGCGCGCTGACCATCCGCGCCCTGGTCGAGGAGCGCCGAGTCTTTCGCCGCGAGCAGGAAGTCGGGCTTTCGGCGTCGGCCTACCTGGCCGCCAAGCTCATCGTCTTCGGCCTAGTCGCGGCCATCCTGACGGCGATCCTGTTCGCCATCGTCGTCGCCGTCAAAGGCGGCCCGGTGCACGGCGCGGTGTTGTTGCATGACGCGACGGTCGAGCTCTATGTGAGCGTGGCCGTGACCGCTGTCGTGTCGGCGATCGTCGGGCTGGCGCTGTCCGCGCTCGGGAGCCGGCTGCGCGAGGTCGTGCCGCTCCTGATTCCGGTGCTGCTGGCGTCGCTGTTGCTCAACGGGAGCCTGGTTCAGTTGGTGAGCAAGTGGGGCTTCCAGCAGATCTCCTGGTTCGTCCCGGCCCAATGGGGCTTTGCGGCGTCGGCGGCCACCGTTGATCTGCGCAGGGTCGACACGCTCGCCGCCGACGTCCTGATGTGGACTCATTATTCGGGCTGGTGGGTGTTCGACATGGGCATGCTCGTGCTCTTTGGCGCATTAGCGGCCGGGTTCGTCCGGTATCGGCTGCGGCCGCCCGCGCACGAAATCCGCGATCGGCCAGTGCATCGCGAATCCGACACGCTTTAGACATACCGCCTGACGCAGCGGCAGTAGTCCGCGTATTCCTCCCCGTACCGCTGGCGCATGAATTCCTCCTCGCGCAACACCTGCCGATGGAACAGCGCGGCGGCGGCGATCAGATAGATCAGCGGAACCCAATCGGGGGACACCATCAGCTGACCTACCAGGAACGCGAAGAAGCCGACATAGATCGGGTTGCGGCTCACCGCGAACACGCCGGTCGTCACCAACCGACCGGGTTGGTCAACATCGATGCCGACCCGGAAGCTATTGCCGAATGACACCAGGCTGAGCACCAGAATCAGTACTCCGACCACACAGAGCGCCACCCCGAGCCAGGCGACAATCGTCGACTGAAAGAAACGCTGACGATTTGCCAGGGGCCAACCAAAGGCGGCGGCGAACACCGTATAGAAGTAGAACAGCGCCACCGGCGGTATCAGGAAATCCGTCTTGTCGAGTTTCCCGAAATGCATTGCCTGAGTGCCCGTTCTGCGCAGCAGCAGGACCCTGCTCAGCACGGTGCCGATCAAGAGCACCACGATGAGAGCGGCCAGATACTGTGGCATCGCTTGATCATGTCACCGGCAGGCTGCCGCGAGCGTGCACTCAACGCAAAATCCGGCCCCGCAATCGCACCCGATGCACGTTGCGCGAAAGGGACTGTTTCGAAGGCCAGCGCGGCGGGTTACCGTCGCTTTATGGCGCCAGACGACACAAACACGGCCGAACATTTGCGCAACGCCTTGGACGGGCGTTGGCGCGACGTGAAGAACCGGATGCGGGCCGCAATGACCGAGGAGCTGTTCCGCCCGCGCTACACACCCAACACGGTGATCGCGCGCACCAAGGTGGCCGAGCAAATGAGGATCATGGCCGCTTTCGGTGTCGCTGCGGACAATTTCCGGAAAGAGCATGGCGGCACCGGCGACATCGGTGCGGCGATCACGATGATCGAGATGCTCGCGATGTCGGACCTGTCGCTGATGGTGAAGGCCGGGGTGCAGTGGGGGCTGTTCGGCGGTGCCGTCGAGAACCTGGGCACCGAGCGCCACCACGAAGCCTACGTGAAGAAGATCATCAGCCTCGAGTTGCGCGGTTGCTTCGCGATGACCGAGACGGGCCACGGCAGCGACGTTCAGTCGCTGGAGACCACCGCGACCTACGATCCCGAGACCGACGAATTCGTGATCGACTCCCCCACCCCGACGTCCCGCAAGGACTACATCGGTGGCGCGGCCCAAACCGCTACCATGGCAGCGGTTTTCGCGCAGCTGATCACTCACGAGGACGGCAAGCCGGTCAACCACGGCGTGCACTGCCTCATGGTCCCGATCCGCGACGCCGACGGCAACGACCTTCCGGGCGTGACGACGTCGGACTGTGAATACAAGGGCGGCCTACCCGGCGTCGACAACGGCCGCATCGTGTTCGACCATGTCCGCGTCCCGCGCGTGAACCTGCTGAACAAGTACGGCGACGTCGCGCCGGACGGCACCTACAGTTCCCCGATCGAAAACCCCAACCGCCGGTTCTTCACCATGCTCGGCACACTGGTCCGCGGCCGGATCACTGTGGGCGGCAGCGCGGGCGCGGCCGCACGCGTCGCATTGGATATTGCCACCCGATATGCATTGCAGCGCAGGCAATTCAGCGCACCCGATGAGGAAACCGAGGTGCTGATCATGGACTACCTCGTGCATCAGCGGCGACTGTTTCCGTTGATAGCGAGGTCATACGCCCTGCAGTTCGCCCAGAACGAACTTGTCGGCAAATGCCACGACATTCAGACCGCGGACGCGCCCGACGCCGACGAGCAGCGCGAACTGGAAGCGCGCGCCGCCGGGCTGAAGGCCGCCAACACCTGGCACGCGTCCCGGGCCATCCAGGAGGCCCGCGAGGCCTGCGGCGGCGCCGGCTACATGGCCGAGAACCGGCTGATCGCGCTCCGGGCGGACACCGACGTGTTCACCACGTTCGAGGGCGACAACCATGTGCTGACCCAATTGGTGGCCAAGGAGTTGCTGACCGCCTACGCCGACGACATCCGCAGCATGAGCCCGGTCGAATGGGTGCGCTTCGCCGCCAACACCGTCGGTGAGCGGGTGAGGAAACGCACTGCGGCCGAGGCGATTATGCAGACGATCGTCGACGCCCGCCAGGACAGCGAGGAAGAGGGCAGCCTGTTCAACCGCGGCACCCAGGTGACCATGTTCGAGGAGCGCGAGGATTATCTGTTGTCTTCGGTCGCGCGCCGGCTGCAGGGCAAATCGAAAGAGATGTCGGCATTCGACGCGTTCAACGCGGTACAAGACCACGTGTTGCATGCGGCGGCCGCGCACATCGACCGGGTGGTGCTTGAAGCGTTCGTCGCCGGCATCGACGCGTGCGAGGACGCGGAGGCCCGCGAGCTGCTCGAGATGGTTTGCGACGTGTACGCGTTGTCGGTGATCGAGGACGACAAAGCCTGGTATATCGAGCATGGGTACCTGTCAACCGGACGGGCCAAGGCAGTCACGCGGGGCATCAACGATCGATGCCGCAAGTTGCGCCCGTACGCCCAGACTCTGGTCGACGGATTCGGCATCCCGGAGCCGCTGCGCTACGCCGAGATGCTGCACCCAGAGCACCTGCCCACCTGAACCGTTGACAGTTTGGGCCACGGTGTCATCGGGAGCCGTTGCGCGCCACGGCTATTGGTGCGGAATCTTGCCGAGCGCCTGCAACTTGCCGTCCGTTCCGATCTGGAACTTCACCGTGCCTATTCCCGTGGGACAGCAGGGCTGATCGCTGCCCACCTGCCACTGATACTGAACCGTGATCGTGTCGTCGGAGGGCGGCAGCACGGTGATGTACGGCTTAGGTTTAGGGGTCGGCGTACCCAGGAAAGTGTTGTGGTCGAAGAACAGCAGCTGCTGGGGAGTCGACTCGCTGGCGATGGTCGGGATGACCTGCACCCAGTACAAACGGCATTTCCTGGTGTGTCCCCGTGCGATTTCCACCCAGGTTGATCGCGGGACTTCGACCGGTACCGAGGCGATGGCCTGTCGCACCGTGTCGGCCGTCGGTCCGTCGGAGTCCTTACAGGTATCGGGCCGCGCCGCCGGCGGTGCGGTGTGTTTTCCGCCGCAAGCCACGGCCATCAAAACCACCAGAATCACAAACCGACGACGCACATTGTGAGCTTAACGAAAACTGTGAATGTCCCAGTTGTTTCGTCGGAACCATGGTTCTTCGGCGGCGATTCGACGGGGTCCGCGGGTAATCTGGCCGCAACCGCAGGTCGGCGCTGACCTCTACTTACCCGGCCTGGGATCCGGGTTTCCGGGCAAATCACACATCAGTCCGGATCCGGTGAGAGGAAGCCGTAAAACGGCGGAAACATCGGACGCCAGGCGGCGAAACATGCTCGTCGCACCATTTAGCGCATACGCCCTTGCGCGCTGAAAGGAGAGGAAAGTAGGCGTGGCCAAAGAGCCTCCTGGCGCCCGCATGGACGCCGTGAACAGCGTGTGCGCCTACTGCGGCGTCGGCTGCGGCGTCGTGCTGCAGGTCACATCGGATCGCGAGCACGGCCGCCGTCACGTTACGAAATCTGTTGGAAACACGAGCCACCCGGCCAACTTCGGCAGGTTGTGCACCAAGGGCGCGACGACCACTGACCTGCTCTCCGCCGAGGGCCGGATGGAATCGGCATACCTGCGGCAGGACCGGGGCGAACCCCACGAGCCGATCGACATCGACAGCGCGATCACCCAGTGCGCGAAGCGGTTACGGGCCATCGTCGATGAGCACGGCCCGGACTCCTTCGCCATCTACGTGTCGGGCCAAATGTCGCTGGAGGCTCAATACTTGGCGAACAAGCTGACCAAGGGGTTCATCGGCACCAACCAGATCGAGGCGAACTCGCGACTGTGCATGGCCAGCGCGGGTTTCGGGTACAAGCTCTCGCTGGGCGCGGACGGACCACCCGGCTCGTACCAAGACTTCGATCAGGCCGACGCGTTCTTCGTCATCGGCGCCAACATGGCCGACTGCCACCCGATCCTGTACCTGCGCATGATGGATCGCGTCAAGGCGGGCGCCAAGCTCATCGTCGTCGACCCGCGCCGGACCGCGACGGCGGACAAGGCGGACCTGTTTTTGAAGATCGCGCCCGGCACGGATCTGGCGCTGCTCAACGGGTTGCTGCACCTGATCGTCGAAAACGGCCACACCGACGACGAATTCATCGCCGAGTTCACCGAAGGCTGGGAGGCCATGCCCAGCTTCCTGCAGCAGTTCACCCCCGACAAAGTCAGCGAGATCACCGGCGTCCCCGCCGAAGACATCCGCACCGCGGCCCGTTGGATCGGCGAGGCCGGGAACTGGATGAGCTGCTGGACGATGGGCCTCAACCAGAGCACCCACGGCACCTGGAACACCAACGCGATCTGCAACCTGCACCTGGCCACCGGCGCCATCTGCAAGCCCGGCAGCGGTCCCTTCTCGCTGACCGGACAACCCAACGCGATGGGTGGCCGCGAGATGGGTTACATGGGACCGGGTCTGCCGGGCCAGCGCTCGCTGACATCGGCCGCCGACCGCCAGTTCGTGGAGGACCAGTGGGGCATTCCCCGCGGGTCGCTGCGAACCGAGGTGGGCACCGGCACCATCGACATGTTCTCCCGAATGGCCGACGGACAGATCAAGGCGTGCTGGATAATCTGCACCAATCCCATTGCCTCCGTGGCGAACCGGAAGACGGTGTTGGCGGGGCTGGAAAGCGCGGAGCTGGTGATCAGCCAGGACGCGTTCCTGGAGACCGAGACGAACCAATACGCCGACGTGTTACTGCCGGCCGCGCTGTGGTCGGAGTCCGAAGGGGTGATGGTCAACTCCGAGCGCAACCTGACCCTGTTCCAGCCCGCCGTCGAGCCGCCGGGGCAGGCGCTGCCGGACTGGCAGATCATCGCTCGGATCGCTTGCGGGATGGGCTATTCGGAGGCCTTCAGCTACGACTCCGCCGAGGAAGTCTTCGAGGAGATCAAACGGTTCTGGAACCCCGCGACGGGCTATGACCTGCGCGGCGCCAGCTACGACCGGCTGCGGCAGACTCCGCTGCAGTGGCCGTGCCCACCCGAGAGCAGCGACGACCGAAACCCGATTCGGTATCTGAACGACGGCGTCAGCCAGCGGCGGTTGGTTCGAGAGGACGGCAGCGTGCCGCGGTTGGCGTTCCCGACGCCCAGCGGCCGTGCGGTGTTTTTCGCTCGCCCGCACCTGCTGCCCGAGGAAATGCCCGACGACGACTACCCGTTCCTGCTCAACACCGGCCGCGTGCCGCACCAATGGCACACGATGACCAAGACGGGCAAGGTGGCCAAGCTCAACAAGCTGAACCCGGGGCCCTTCGTCGAAATCCATCCCGACGACGCAGCCGCGCTGCAGGTCTCCGACGGCGATCCGGTGGAGATCGCGTCGCGCCGTGGCCGCGCGGTGCTGCCGGCGGTGGTCACCGACCGGGTGCGCCCGGGTGACTGCTTTGCGCCGTTCCACTGGAACGACTCCTTCGGCGAATACCTGTCCATCAACGCGGTGACCAACGACGCCGTCGACCCGGTCTCGTATCAAGTGGAGTTCAAGGCGTGCGCGGTCACCCTGACGAGGGTGGCTGTGGGCAAAGAGGATTCGGCGCCCGATGTGCCGGAGCCCGAGCAACGCCGGGAAGCCGAGGCGATCAGCCCCGCGCACGTCGACGCCTTCGCCCAGCTTGTCGGCATCGGAAACGAGCCGGCGCCGGAACTCGGTCCGCTCGGCCGCTCGTACCTCTCCGGATTGATCAGCGGGCTGCGTTCGGAGGCCGGCCGACGCACGGCCGGCGTCCCAACCCTCCCCCAGAGCGCTCCGTTCGATTCCGCCACCCGGCTGTGGATCGACGGCCTGCTCGCCGGGTTGTTCGCGCGCGCCGATGCGCCCTCGTCGGCACCGGCGCCGCACGTCGAGGACCCCGCCCTCGAGAGAACAGACGCCAAACCGGCGCACGAGCGGGCGCCCGTCGTGGTGCTGTGGGGGTCGCAGACCGGCAACGCGGAAGAGCTGGCCGCCGATGTCGCCGCGCGGTTGGGCGAGAACGGGTTACCCGTCGCGCTGTACGCCATGGACGACTTCCCGCTGACCGAGCTGAGCACAACGCGGGAACTGCTGCTGATCACCAGCACCACAGGGAACGGGGAGCCGCCGGACAACGGCGCCGGGCTCTGGCGCGCCCTGACAGCCGATGGCGCACCGCACTTGACCGACATTCGCTACTCCGTTCTTGCCCTGGGCGACTCCAACTACGACGACTTCTGCGGTCACGGACGCAAGCTCGACGAACGCCTCGCGGAGCTGGGGGCGACCCGCGTCGTCGAACGCGTCGACTGCGAACCGGACTACGAAGACACCGCGGCGGCCTGGTTGCGAGGGGTCATGCGGGCGCTGGCCCGTACGTCGGCGCCGGCGGTCACTTCCGCGGCGGCCGCGCCAAGTCGGCGGGCCAGCGGGTCCGCAGCGGTCGGATACACCAATCGGATACACCAAGAAGCATCCCCTGATCACCGACATGGCCCGCAACATCAAGCTGGGACGACCGCAATCGGCAAAGGACGTGCGCCAGTTGGTCTTCCGGCTGCCCGAAGACACGATCAGCTACGAGGCCGGCGACGCGCTCGGCGTGTGGCCGCGCAATAGCGACCGGCTGGTCGACGAATGGCTGTCCGTCACCGGCCTCGACGGGCAGACCCCGGTGGAGGTCGCCGAGCATGGTCTGATGTCGTTGCGCACCGCCCTCACCGAGCGAATCGAGATCGCCCACATCAGCCGGGACCTGGTGCGGTTCGTGCAGGAGCGCACCGGAGATCCGAAACTCGCCGAGTTGCTGAAGCCGGAAAACAAAGCCGCGCTTAGCGATTGGGCGTGGGGGCGCCAGTCCGTCGACCTGCTCGCGCAGCTGCCGGTCTGCGCATCCGCCCACGAGTGGCTGAGGGTCCTCAAACGCCTCCAGCCGCGGCTGTACTCCATCTCGTCGAGCCCCAAAGAGTGCCCGCGGGAAGTTCACCTGACGGTCTCGCCGGTGCGCTACAACTTCAGGGGGGTTCCCCGGCGCGGGGTGTGTTCGACCTACCTTGCCGACCGCTCCCCCGGCGACCGCGTCGCCGTCTATCTTCAGCCATCCAGCAACTTCCGGCCCCCCAGCGATCCGCACACGCCGATGATCATGATCGGGCCCGGCACCGGGATCGCGCCCTTCCGCGGCTTCCTGCAGGAGCGCCGCGCGCTCGGCCACACCGGCCCCAACTGGCTGTTCTTCGGCGAGCAGCATGCCGAAACCGACTACTACTACTACCGCGACGAGCTGGAGCAGATGCGCGAAGACGGGTTCCTCACCGAGCTGGACCTGGCGTTCTCCCGCGACCAGCGCGACAAGGTCTACGTGCAGCATCTGATGCGCAAGCGCGGGGCCCAGCTGTGGCGCTGGTTGCAGGACGGCGCACAACTGTACGTCTGCGGAAACGCCGATCCCATGGCCAAGGACGTCGATCGCGCGCTCTGCGAGATCGCGGCCGAACACGGCAACCTCGACCCGGAGGCGGCGAGGGACTACGTACGGTCGCTGAGCGCCGACAAGCGCTACCGCCGCGACGTCTACTAGAGCGTTACCAGGTGCTCTCCCGCGCTCGTGAGAAAGCGCTTAATGGGACCGAAACGTAGCGCACCCGCCGCGGAAACATCTCCGTCGCACCATTTCACTCATTAGGTCGCGCGCCCGAAGGAGTGACGTACCCGTGGCTCTCGAGTGTGATGGACCCGATCGGGTCACGAAGGCTGATTGCCCGCTGCACGGTCCGCTGCGGCATGGCGTTGAGCCAGTTAACGGCCCTGCGTCGGCACTTGACCAGGTCGACTGGGCGGGGTTGCCCGTGAACCTGGACTTGGTGTTCTCCCGGTCGCAGCGGGACAAGGTCTACGTCCAGCACCTCATGCGTAAGCGTGGGAGCCGCCTCTGGCGATGGTTGCACGACGGCGCACAGACGTGCGCCTGCGAAGCGACCGAAGACCCGAACCTGCACCCGGACTCGGCGAAGGACTACGTCTAGTAGCTGGCGCGCCACGCGTGCCGGGGGTAATACCCCGAGGCTCATGGGGTTATGCGACCGGGTGAGGCAACCGGGCGCGATGCAAGCATGTCCTATAGTGGGGCTATGCAACGGGCCACACAGCCGCGCTACGTCCTTTCGCGCCGCCCCACCGTGGACTGTTGTTGTCGTTGTTGTTGATTCCTGACGCCTTCCGACGCTCAAGTAATCATCGCGTTTGGCGCCAGATGCGGGCATTACCAGAAGCACGCCGGGCAACACCACGATCCGCGCTAGGACAAGCCTTTCGGGAAGATCAACCACCAATGACCGTGTTATTGATTCCGAACCGTGCCGCAGCGGATTCGACATCGCCTGCCAGACCGACGAGCCCCGTACCGACCTGAACCGACACCGCTAAGGAAGTTTCATGAGCATCGCCGAGGACGTCACACAGCTGATCGGAAACACGCCGCTCGTCCGGCTGCGGCGAGTCACCGAAGGCGCCGTCGCGGACGTGGCCGCCAAATTGGAATTCTTCAACCCGGCAAACAGCGTGAAGGACCGCATCGGGGTCGCCATGCTCGACGCGGCCGAGCAGGCGGGTCTGATCAAGCCCGACACGATCATCCTCGAGCCGACGAGCGGGAACACCGGCATCGCGCTGGCGATGGTCTGCGCGGCCCGTGGCTATCGATGCGTGCTGATAATGCCGGACACCATGAGCATCGAGCGGCGGATGCTGCTACGCGCCTACGGGGCCGAACTCGTGCTGACCCCGGGAGCCGACGGCATGCTGGGCGCGATCGCCAAGGCCGAGGAATTGGCCAAGACCGACCAGCGCTATTTCATCCCCCAGCAATTCGAGAACCCGGCCAACCCGGCGATCCACCGCGCAACGACCGCCGAGGAGGTGTGGCGCGACACGGACGGGAAGGTCGACATCTTCGTGGCCGGGGTCGGCACCGGCGGGACCATCACCGGTGTCGCGCAGGTCATCAAGGAACGCAAGCCGTCGGCACAGTTCGTCGCCGTGGAGCCGGCCGCGTCGCCGGTGCTGTCCGGCGGCAAGAAGGGACCCCACCCGCTCCAGGGCATCGGCGCCGGCTTCGTCCCGCCCGTGCTCGACCTGGACCTGGTCGACGAGGTCATCACCGTGGGCAACGACGACTCGCTCAACCTGGCCCGGCGGCTGGCGAGCGAAGAGGGTCTGTTGGTCGGCATCTCGTCGGGCGCGGCCGCGGTGGCTGCCCTGCAGGTGGCCCGCCGGCCGGAAAACGCCGGCAAGCTCGTCGTCGTGGTCCTGCCCGACTTCGGTGAGCGATATCTGAGCACGCCGCTGTTCGCCGACGTGGCGGAGTAGCCATGCTCGCGGCCATACGTCGGGACATTCGGGCGGCCAGGGAGCGCGATCCCGCAAGGCCCACGACGCTGGAGGTCATCTTCGCCTACCCGGGCGTGCACGCGATCTGGGGCCACCGGATCAGCCACTGGCTGTGGCAGCGCGGCGCCAGGGTGGCCGCGCGGACGTTGGCGGAATTGACCCGCATCCTGACCGGGGTCGATATCCA
The DNA here is from genome assembly GCA_963788075.1 of uncultured Actinomycetota bacterium. Classification (GTDB taxonomy): domain Bacteria; phylum Actinomycetota; class Actinomycetes; order Mycobacteriales; family Mycobacteriaceae; genus Mycobacterium. The sequence continues at coordinate 84,564 of CAWBFI010000005.1, forward strand.
CCCCGGCGCCGTCCTGGGCTCGGGCTTGTTCATCGACCACGCGACCGGCGTGGTGATCGGGGAAACCGCCGAGATAGGCGACGACGTCCACATGTATCACGGCGTCACCCTCGGCGGCAGCGGCGCGGACACCGGCAAACGGCACCCGACCGTCGGCGACCGGGTGACCATCGGCGCCGGAGCCAAGATCCTCGGCGCGATCAAAATCGGCGACGACAGCCGGATCGGCGCCAACGCCGTGGTGGTAAAGCCGGTCCCGTCGAGCTCGGTGGTCGTCGGCGTTCCCGGGCAGGTCATCAGCCGCGCGGGCCGGGGCACCCCCGACGACTCGATGATGCCCGACCTGGTGGGGGTCAGCTTGCAGTCCCTGCTCACCAGGGTGGCCCGGCTGGAGGCGTTGAAAGACGGCCCGCAGAATGGCCGCGTCATCCGGCCGCCCGAAGCCGGCGTGTGGCACGGCGAGGACTTCTCCATCTGAGTCATTCGCGCGGACGTCCTTCAGGAGCTCTTCAAGACGCGTTCACTGCGCCCATCAAGACCGGCGCTACGGTGACGCAATGAGCCAAACCATCTGACGGAGGTTGTGATGAGCGATCCCTGCACGCCGCGAATTCCACCGGCGTTGGCCGCGCCGAGCCTGAATCGCGGGGTTGGCTTCACGCACGAGCAGCGGCGACGGTTGGGTCTCACCGGTCGGCTTCCGTCGGCGGTGCTCACGCTCGATGAGCAAGCCGACCGGGTATGGCATCAATTGCAGGGCATGGCAACGGATTTGGGTCGCAACCTGCTGCTCGAACAGCTGCACTACCGCCACGAAATCCTCTACTACAAGGTGCTGGAAGATCATCTGACCGAGCTCATGCCGGTGGTCTACACACCCACGGTCGGTGAGGCCATTCAACGCTTCTCCGACGAATACCGCGGGCAGCGGGGACTGTTTCTGAGCATCGACGAACCGGACGAGATCGCCGAGGCCTTCGAAACTTTCGGGCTGGGACCCGACGACGTCGACCTGATCGTCTGCACCGACGCCGAAGCCATTCTGGGCATCGGCGACTGGGGTGTGGGGGGAATCCAAATCGCCGTGGGCAAGTTGGCCCTCTACACCGCCGGCGGCGGCATCGATCCCCGTCGTTGCATCGCCGTGTCGCTCGACGTGGGCACCGACAACGAACAGCTGCTGCAGGATCCCTTCTATCTGGGCAATCGCCACGCACGGCGCCGCGGCGCGCAATACGACGCGTTCATCAAGCGCTACATCGAGACCGCCCACGGGATGTTCCCGCAGGCAATACTGCATTTCGAGGACTTCGGGCCCGTCAACGCGCGACAGATCTTGCAGACCTACGGCGACGATTACTGCATCTTCAACGACGACGTCCAGGGAACAGGCGCCGTGGTGGTGGCCGCCGTGTATGGCGGATGCCACGTCACCGGTACCCCGCTGCGGGACCAGAAAACGGTCGTCTTCGGAGCGGGAACCGCCGGCATTGGTATCGCCGATCAGATCCGGGACGCGATGATCGCCGACGGCGCGACCCCCGAACAGGCCGCGTCCCAGATCTGGCCGATCGACAAGCAGGGCCTGCTCTTCGACGACATGGACGACCTGCGCGATTTCCAGGTGCCCTACGCGAAGAACCGCCGCCAGCTGGGCTTGGAAACGGGTAAAGCGGCTGCGGACCGGGTCGGGCTGGTGGACGCGATCAAGCTGGCGTCACCCACCGTCCTGCTGGGCTCGTCGACCGTGTTCGGCGCGTTCACCCAAGAGGTCATCGAGGCGATGACCGCGTCCTGCGAACGCCCGATGATCTTCCCGCTGTCGAACCCCACCTCACGGATGGAGGCTATGCCGGCCGATGTGGTTCAGTGGTCTGACGGCAAAGCCCTGATCACCACGGGCACTCCGGTCGCACCCGTCGAATACGACGGCACCACCTACACCGTCGGCCAGGCCAACAACGTGCTGGCATTCCCCGGAATCGGACTGGGCATCATCGTTGCCCGGGCCGGTAGAATCACCCCGGGCATGCTGCAAGCCGCCGCGAAAGCCATTGTGCGGCAAGCTAGTCCGATGAATCCCGGGGACTCACTGTTGCCCGACGTGCAGAACCTGCGCGACATCTCCACGGCGGTCGCCGAGGCCGTCTATCACGCCGCCGTCGACGACGGCGTGGCCACCAAGACGCACGGGAACGTCCAGGACGTCCGGCAAGCCGTCCTGGACGCCATGTGGCGGCCCTTGTACGACTAGCGCCTGTCCGGTCAAGCGGTCGCGGGGTCATTGGGGTGTGGGGTCACCAGCGTCGTTTCCACGCTGATCCAGGGGAGAAGCGGTAGCGATTCAATGATCGCCGTCAGCGCAGCGGCGTCCGGGGCGCGCCACAAACCGAGCGCACGCGGGTCGCCCGGTCGGAACGGCAGCATCCGCAGCCGCTCAAGATGTCCCTGCTCAGCCAGCTCGCGAGCACGATCAGCCTCCCGCGACAGGGCGTCGTCGACAACCTCGATCGGCGCGCTCTGCGGGACGCTGACGGTCATCGTCGTCAGGAATTCCGCGGCCCAACCCGGGCCTTGTTCCACCGTGACCGCGCGCCCGGCCGGGTCGTTGGGGTGAGCTGACAGTGCCGTCACCTCATCGGTGCGCCAGATGCGCAGCGGCATCGAGGCGAGCACCTCCTCGAGTCCGTGCTCGTCGGCGGCAGCGAACAGGCCGAGAGTGCGCCATTCGCCCGGTTGCAGCGGCGGGCGCCACAACCGCAGCAGGTGCCCCTGCTCGGCCAGCTGGCGGGAATGCGCGGCCTCCCGGGCCCGGACCTCGTCGACAGCCTCCGTTCGGGTTCCATTCGGAACGCGAGTGGTCATGGTGACCAGGAACTCCATGCGTCCTCCTCCGAAGCCTTTTGGAAGCCTTCTTTTGAAGCCTTTGTGGCGCAGGCCATTTCACGACATCATGGGTGCCGTCGGCGCGCCCGGCACCCAAGAGGTGCTGTTCGGCAGCCGATCCGAAGAGTGTACGGCGACCTGCACAAATACAGTGTCGAACGCCGGACCGCAATTTGCACGCCCAAGGAGACCCGCAGGGGATGGGCCGTCCTGGCAGAGGTCTACCGCAGACTCAACTACGCGGTGGTGGCGAACTCACGATCGATCGGCCCGACCGATGACCCCGGCGTGGCCGCCGTCGCCGGTAACATTCCGACCGCGACCGCTGATCCGAACGTGACGACGAGGCCGCCGCGTTGGTCACCGGCGAGACCCTCCACATCGACGGCGGCCAGAGTGCGGGCACTGACGCACACCGCTCCCCCGGGAGGACTCGAACCTCCAACCCTTCGGTTAACAGCCGAACGCTCTGCCAATTGAGCTACAGGGGATTAACCCGATCGCGGGACGACTCTAGCGTACTGGCATAACCGCACCAACCAGAGGGACTACGACATCTTGGCGCCCAGGCTCGTGGGCGCGAAAGGGTAACGGGCGCACGCACCCGCCCCGTGAGGCAGGATGGAGCCATCGATCGTCGGGAGGAAAGCTTTGATCCGGTATCTCGTGGTGCTTGGACTGGGTTACGTGCTGGGCTCAAGAGCGGGTCGCCGCCGATACGAGCAGCTCGCCGGCACCTATCGCGCGCTGACCGGCAGTCCCGTTGCCAAGTCGATGATCGAAGGGGGACGTCGCAAGATCGCGAATCGGATCTCACCCGACAGCGGTTTTGTGACCGTGACCGAGATCGACGACCAGACGGCTGTCATGGACCGGGCTGGGGAGCGCCCGGCCGATGCGACCGCCGCCCTCACACCGTCAGATCGTCGCCGCTAGCCTGCTCCAACAGACTGCGCCGATACGCCTCCATGGCGACCAGGTCGCCGAACAGCGCGTGATACTCGTCGCCCTGCTCGATGGGTGACATGCGCTGCAATTTGGACTTGACCTCGGCGATCTGCCGGCCCATCCACACCTCCTGCAGACGGGCCAGCACCCCCGCGATATAGCGCGGCAGCCTCTCCTCGTCGACCTGGATGGATTCCACCCCGAGCTCGCTGATCAGGCCGGCGGTCAGGCCGGACGTCGTCTGCTGGCGCACCGCGTCCATCCACTCGGCCCCCGTGGCGCCGGTGGAAGTCCCCCCGGCCGCCTCGATGGCCGCACGCACGGCCGCGTATCCGGGATGAGTGAAACTTTCAACGGTCAGCGTGTCGAACACCGGGCCGGCCAACGCCGGGTACTGCAACGCCGACTTGAGCGCCTCGCGCTGGGCCCACAGGGTTGGATCACGCGGGTCGGGACGGGCGGCGGCCGGCTCGGCCCGGGAAGGGGCGGCCGGTTCCTGGGCGGCCCCGCGGGATGCCGCCCGCCCACCAGGGGGGTGCCCGGAGCCGCCACGCGCCGACGACTTTGACCGTTTGGCCTCGCTCCGCACCCGGTCGATGACCTGTGCGACGTCGTCCCAACCGACCCAGCCGGCGAGCTGGCGGGCGTACTCGTCGCGCAAGGTGGAGTCCTTGATCCGGCCCACCATCGGTACACAGCGGCGCAGCGCGGCGACCCTGCCCTCGGCGCTGTCGAGGTCCATCTCGGCGATCGTGGTGCGAATTGCGAACTCAAACAATGGTGTTCGCCGGGCCACCAGGTCGCGCAGCGCGGCGTCGCCGGACTTCAACCGCAGGTCGCAGGGGTCCATGCCGTCCGGGGCGACGGCGACGAAGGACTGGCCCGCCAGGTTCTGCTCGCCGTCGAAGGCCTTCAGCGCCGCGGCGCGGCCCGCCGCGTCGCCGTCGAAAACGTAGATCAGTTCGCCCCGAAAGAAGCTGTCGTCCATCATCAGCCTGCGCAACATGGCCAGGTGCTCGTCGCCGAAGGCGGTGCCGCACGAGGCGACGGCCGTGGTGACCCCGGCCAGGTGCATCGCCATCACGTCGGTGTAGCCCTCGACGACAACGGCCTGGTGGCCCTTGGCGATGTCGCGTTTGGCCAAGTCGATCCCGAACATCACCGACGACTTCTTGTACAGCACCGTCTCGGGCGTATTGATGTACTTGGCTTCCATCGGGTCGTCGTCGAACAGCCGTCGGGCCCCGAAACCGATCACTTCACTGGCCGAGGTGCGGATGGGCCACAACAGCCGCCGGTGGAAGCGGTCCATCGGGCCGCGGCGCCCCTGCCGCGACAGGCCCGCCGCCTCCAGCTCTTTGAACTCGAAACCCTTGCGCAGCAGATGTTTTGTCAGCAACTCCCAGCCCGACGGAGCGAATCCACAGCCGAAATGACGGGCCGCGGCGAGGTCGAAGTTCCGCTCCGACAAATACTGGCGGGCCGGTGCCGCCTCGTCGGAGTCCAGCGCCTCGGCGTAGAACTCCGCCGCGGCCGCGTTGGCCGCGATGAGCCTGCTGCGACTACCGCGATCGCGCTGCACGCTGGTGGCCGCGCCGGTGTAACTGATCGTGTGGCCGATCCGGTCGGCAAGCAGTTCAACCGCCTCGACGAAGGTCACGTGCTCGATCTTCTGGACGAACGCGTAGACGTCGCCGCCCTCGCCGCAGCCGAAGCAGTGGAAGTGGCCGTGATTGGGGCGGACATGGAACGACGGCGACTTCTCGTTGTGGAAGGGGCACAGTCCCTTGAGCGAGTCGGCGCCGGCGCGTTTCAGCTGGACGTAGTCGCCGACGACTTCCTCGATGTGCACACGTTCGCGGATGGCCGCGACGTCACGATCGGAGATCCGGCCAGCCATCGGCCCAGTCTAAGGCGCCGGTGTCGGCGGCGGTTGCGACCGATTCAGCTAGCCGGGCCGATGACGCCACAAGCGATCCGCTCCATCGCGTTGGCGCTGTTGTCGGCGCCGTGGATCATCAGGGCGGTCTTGTTACCGCCCAGCAACTCGTCCTTGGTGAATCCATCGGTGGTGGTCACCAGATACGCGGAGCCGTCCTGGCGCACCTCGAGCATCGTCAGGGCGCCGCTCTCGGGTTTCCCGGTGTGTCCGGGCGCCTGGTAGGGATCACCGGCGGACAAGAAATTGCCCGGAGGACCCCCGGTCGGAGCGACCGAGTTGGGCTCACATTTGCCGAGCGCGTGAACGTGCATCTCGTGGAAACCGGGCGCCAGAATCCCGGCGGTCACCGTCTTCACTGTGACTGTGGCGTAGCCGTCGCTGAAATCGAAGGTCGCCGTGGCCACTTCGCGGCCGTCGGCCGTCTTCAGTTGCGCTGAGAGCGACCCGGCGGGCGCGGGGCTCGACGTCGCCGATGACGCGGGAGAACCACTTTGGACCGCAGGCGTGGTGCCCGGCTGGCTGCTCGCATGCTGGGGCGAACTGCATGCGCTCAGGGCAACGACTACAAGCGACAGCAAGAGGGCGGCAAACCCGGTGAGTTTGGTCATGACGGGAGCGTAGCTCCCAGGCGCCCGGGCAACCGCTAGCCGGTCACCTGACGGGCGTCGATGCGTTCCAGCCGACCCTCGGTATAGGAAGCGATCTGATCGACGATGACCCGTAACCGGGCGCGGTCATCGGCCGCGGTGTTGAACGCCGCGGCGAATACCGGATCGAGCGTGCGCGGGGCCCCGGAGTACAGCCAGTGCGCCACCCGGTGGATTCGTTCGCGTTGCCGCGCTTGGGTTTCCAGGTGCCGCGGGTCGGACATGATGAACTGCAGCGCCAGGATTTTCAGGAGAGCGACCTCGGCGCGCACCAGGTCGGGCACCTGTAGGTCGGCCCGGTAGCGCACCAGCGGCCCTGGACCCGCGGCCGCACGCGTGGTCGCAATGGCGGCCGAGGCAAACCTGCCCACCAACTCACTGGTCAGTTGCTTGAGCGCGACAGACGCTGCCAGCGTGGCGTCGTACTTGCCCACCGCGGCGACCACGGGCAGGCTCGAAAGCCGCCGCGCGGCCGCCATGAAGTCGTCGGCGCTCACCCGGGAGAATTCGCTCTCCCCCAGGGTGGCCAGCGCGGCCGCCTCGTCCTCATCGGCGAGCACCCGCAGGTCAATGCGTTGGGAGACGACGCCGTCCTCCACGTCGTGCACCGAATACGCGATATCGTCGGCCCAGTCCATCGCCTGAGCTTCCAGGCACATCCGATCGGTAGGCGCGCCTGAGCGGACCCAGGCCGCCGGCTCCCGGTCCTCGTCGTAAAAGCCGAACTTGTCTCGTCCCCGACGCCGGGTCCACGGGTACTTGGTGACCGCGTCCAGCGATGCGCGAGTCAGGTTTAGCCCGGCGCTGTTTCCTTGGGCGTCAAGCACTTTGGGCTCGAGGCTGGTCAGGATTCGGAAATTCTGGGCATTGCCCTCGAAGCCGCCAGACCCGGCCGCGAACTCATCGAGCGCGCGTTCGCCGTTGTGCCCGTAGGGCGGGTGCCCGATGTCGTGGGCCAGACCTGCCAGCTCCACCAGGTCGAGGTCGCAGCCCAGTCCGACCGCCATTCCACGCCCGATCTGGGCCACCTCGAGCGAGTGGGTCAGCCGGGTGCGTGGAGTGTCACCCTCCCGGGGCCCGACGACCTGCGTCTTGTCGGCCAACCGGCGCAGGGCGGCGCTGTGCAGCACCCGGGCGCGGTCTCGGGCGAAGTCGGTACGGTGCTGGCCTTCCGTGCCGGGGAGACCCGCGGTCTTCGGCGCTTCGCTCACCCGCCGTTGCCGGTCGAAGTCTTGGTAAGGGTCTTGCTGATTCGTGGCCACCGAGGCACAGTCTGCCAGGGAAGTGTCCGGATCGTGGCCGGGCTAAATTTGCGTATGCGCACCGGTCGCCTGCGCGGCGTGATCCTCACGATCCTGACGGGTGTTAGCTGGGGCCTGCTGTTGGCGCCACCGGCCGGCGCGCAACCACCGTTCCGGCTCTCGGACTACGTCACCGACAACGCGGGCGTGTTGTCGGACTCCGGTCGCGCCGCGGCCACGTCGGCCATCGACAAGCTGTACGCCGATCGTCATGTCCGTCTGTGGGTGGTCTACGTCGACACCTTCTCCGGGCAGAGCGCAGAGGATTGGGCAAAGCGCACCATGACCGCCAGCGAACTGCGGGACTACGACCCGCTGTTGGCCGTGTCGGTGCGCGACCGGGCGTATGCCTTTCTGGTGCCGTCGGCGATCAGGAACGTGACCGCGAGCCAGGTCGACCAACTGCGTCGCAGCAAGATCGAGCCCGCGCTGCACGACGGCGATTGGAGCGGAGCGGCAGTTGCTGCGGCCAATGGGCTCGACACGTCGCCGCCTTCGTCAGGCAGGCTGTTACTGCTGGTAGCCTTGGGCGCCATCTCCATCGCCGTGGTGGTCCTGCTCGTTGTGATGCGCTATCGCCGCCGGCGACGGCGGGCGGCCGCCTTGGCCGCGGCACGACGCGTCGACCCCGCCGATGAAACCGCGCTCGCCGCCGTGCCGCTCGAGGCCCTCGACGACCTGTCACGACTGATGGTGGTAGAGGTCGACAACGCGGTGCGCACCAGCTCCAACGAACTCGCCCTGGCGATCGACGAGTTCGGTGAAGAGCGGACCCAACCCTTCACCGAGGCGGTGAATGACGCCAAAGTGGCTCTATCCCAAGCATTTACGATGCTCCATCAGCTTGACGACAGCACGCCCGAGACGCCGGCGCAACGCCGCGACCTGCTGACGGGGGTGATCGCGTCGGCGGCGCGCGCCGACCGCGAACTCGAGTCACAGACCGAGGCGTTCGAAAAGCTCCGGGATCTGGTAATCAACGCCCCGTCGCGGCTGGGGGCGCTGACCGAACAGTACGTCGAACTCACCGCCCGCATCTCCCCCTCAGAACAACGGCTGGCCGGGCTGCACAACGAATTCGGCGCTACGGCACTGACTTCGGTTTCTGGAAACGTCGCGGCCGCCAGGGAGAGACTGGCGTTCGCCGACCGCAACATCGACTCCGCCCGCGATCTGGCCGCCGTTCAGGGTGGACAACGGACTGCTCTGGTTGATGCGGTCCGTGCGGCCGAGTCGGCGCTCGGGCAGGCCCGCGCGCTGCTGGACGCGATCGACAACGCCGCCGGGGATCTCAAGCATGCCGTTGCCGCATTGCCGTCGGTCGTCGAAGACATCCAGGCGGGCATCGCGCGCGCCAACGAGCAGCTACAAAACACGCAGAACGCCGGATCGGACCGCGTCGCCGAACTGGTCGCCGCGCGCGACGCGGCGGCGGAAACCATTGGCCGAGCCACTGACCAAGCCACTGACGAAACCATCGACAGTGCCCGCGGTGGTGGCCCCGCCGATCCGCTCGGCGCTTTTGCCCGGCTCACCCGGGCCAATGCCGACCTCAACCGGCTCCTGGCCACCGTGGCCCATGAGCAGGCGAACGCTGATCGACTCAACCGTGCGTTCGAGCAGGCGCTGTTCACCGCCGAGTCGCGGGTGCGCGGCGTCTCCGAGTACATCGACACCCGCCGGGGCAGCGTCGGAGCCGAGGCACGGACCCGGCTCGCCGAGGCCAGACGGCACCTGGAAGCCGCGGAAAACAAGCGAGCGACCAAGGTGACCGAGGGGATCGCCCACGCCAACGCGGCGTCGACGCTCGCCGCCCACGCACAGACAATGGCCAATGCCGACGTGCAATCGGCTCAGCGGGCGTATGCCCGCGGGGGCAGCGACACCGGCGCGATGATCGGCGGGATCATCATCGGCAACCTCCGCAGCGGAGGCATGCGCGGTGGATTCCGGGGGTGGAGCCCGGCGTCGTTCGGTCGCGCACCGGATGGCGGCTTCATGGGAGGCGGCGGCCGATTCTGAGCCGGTCACCCGGCGACCAATCAGCCCAAAACACGACCACCCCCGGGGCACCAAGTACCCGGGGGTGGTCATGCACTAGTTCAGCGGCACGGGCGGCGCGCCGCCCGTAACCGATCTTGTTTAGCCCCAGCTGGAGCCGACGGCGCTGTCGGTGCTGGCCATGTTGCTGCCGGCGGTCTGCACCTTCTGCCCGTGGGCGTTGGCCTGCTCGTAGATCACCTGGAAGTTGCGACCCAACTGGGTGATGAACTCCTGGCACGCCACCGAACCGGCGCCACCCCAAAAGTCACCGGCGGCCAGCACATCGCGAACGATGGCCTGGTGCTCGGCCTCCAGCGAGGCGGCCTGCGCGCGAATCGTGGCACCATGGGCGTCCACGTCGCCGAACTGGTAGTTAATGGTCATGTTTGCGTCCTCCTAAGTTGGAAAGTGTTGGACAGCAGCGCTATCAAGCGCTACTGAAGCTAGCTGCTGAGGATCTGCTGCGAGGCCTGCTCTTGCTGCTCGTAGTTGTTGGCGTCGCGGATCAGACCGTCGCGCACCCCGTGCAGCATGTTCACAATGTTGCGGAAAGCCTGGTTCATCTGACCCATGGTGTCGTAGGAGGTCGCCTGGGCCTGCCCGCTCCAGCCGGCGCCGGCGATGTTCATCGAGGACGCCCACATCCTGCGGGCCTCGTCCTCAACGGTCTGCGCGTGCATCTCGAAACGCCCCGCCATCGCCCGCATCGAGTGCGGGTCGGTCATAAAGCGTGTTGCCATGTTGCCTTTCTCCTTACCGAATTTAATTTCCTGGACTTGTCATACAGCTTGAGCTCGTAACTGGCCGGCTACGCGGGATACCGAAGCCGCCGATCCCGTGTGAACACCCGACAGTCTTCCCCCTCCCTCTCAACCGGCCGCCGGTGAATGCGGTACAACGCTGCTGGTGCGGGGCATCTCAAAGCGAGGTTCTGCTTCGCCCTCCCACTCGCTCCATTCGGCCCACGCATCAAACTCATCCATGCCCTCAGCGGCCACCTCCGGGTTGGGCACGTCGGCCGCCACCTCACCGGCCCCCGAACCCTCTTCGGGCTCCGGTGCCCAATGGTCATAGTCGTCCGGCGGAACGGCCACGCCCCACTTCAGCGGAACCGACAAGCCGCCGAGCATGCCCGACTCACCCCGCTTCGCCGACACCGAATCGTCCGGCAGCGGCGAACCAAGAGGCAAAAGCACACTGCCCCCTTCCACAGCCGATCTTCATCTATTCGCACTTGGCGGCTAGAAATCACCACCAAGCACTCCGAATCGTAAGTCAATTCCGGGAACAATATCCAGGATTGACCGATTTCACTCTGGTCAGAACTAGCGCGCTGGGCGGCAGTCGTTCCGTGCGGCGTCCATCCGCGGCCCGAACGGTCTATCGCTTGATCGCGTACCGCCGGGCTTGCGCGACGCGGAATCTGTCATGCACCGGTGGAAGTAGCCGAAGCCAGCCGATTGTCGGCCGGCCGCGGACGTGCCGATGACATGCGGAAGGCGCGGGTAACACCGTACTCCCCCCGGAGGTGTTACCCGCGCCCTTCCTGGCTTGTCATCACACCCCGGTTCGCGGCACCACGCTGGGCCGATTCTGCACCACATGGTTCGGACTGGCGCCGCCGCGGCCCATCATCCCGCCGGGCATGCCACCGCCGGCGCCGGCGCCCATCGGCATGGGCATCGGCATCATCCCCGAGCCGGCCCCCGCCGCCCCGGCCATCGCAGCGGCGGGCATCTCGCCGCCCAAGCCCGACATCGCCGCACTGACCATCCGGGCCGGCGTCGACCCCTGCCACGCCGGCGGCACCGACATCGCTCCCACCAGCCGCGCATTGCCCAAACCGGCCGAGGCGCCCCCCAAGGCACCCAGACCGGCGCCGCCGCCGCCCAGGCCCTTGGGCATCGCGTCACCAACGAACTTCGGCCCGGCGGCGCCCGCCAAATCGGGGGCAGTGGCAGCGGCCAGCTCCGGATGCGCGCTCATTCCGGCCTGGGCCGCCATCATGATCGGCGACATCGCCATGCTCGCCGGGGTCGCGGCAAGCTGCACGTACTGCGATATCTGCGCCGTTGGTAAGGCCGAAGTCAGCGCCGACACCTGGGACACCGCCGGTGAAACCGCAGCCAGCAGCGGCCCCGTCACCGGCGAGAGCGCCGACGTCAACGCGGTCCCTCCCGAGCCCGCCACCCCGGCGAGCTGCGAAGCCACACCGCTCAGCGGCGTCGCCGCCAGCAACCCCGACAAGCCCGCCAAGCTGACCGGCGGCAAGCTGAACGACGGCAACGCCGCGGCGACCCCCGCCGCTCCCGCGTGATAGCCAACCATCGCGGCCACGTCCTGAGCCCACATCTCCATGTACTCGAACTCGGTCATCGCAATCGCGGGCGTGTTCTGGCCCAAGATGTTCGTCGCAATCAACGTCATCAGCTGAACACGGTTCGCCGCGACCGCCGCCGTCGGTACCGTCCCCGCCAAAGCGGACTCGAATGCCGTCGCCGCGGCTCGAGCCTGTGCTGCCGCGGCCTCGGCCTGTGCTGCCGCCGCGCTCAACCACCCGACGTACGGCAGTGCCGCCGCCGCCATCGACGCGGATGCCGGACCAGTCCATGGCCCACCGGTCAAGCCCGTAACCACCGAGTCGAACGACGATGCCGCCCCAGATAGGTCCGACGCCAGCCCGTCCCAGGCCGACGCCGCTCCGAACAACGGCCCCGAACCCGCGCCAGCAAACATCAGTGCCGAGTTGAGCTCCGGCGGAAATAGGGTAAAAGCAGGAATCATCGCAACCTCAACACGTTCGGCCGCCTCAACGGCTCCGACACCAGCACAGCCCGACATTCATCCACAGGACCTAGGCGCACGCCTACCACCACTGATGGATCGTAAGCCAATCCAGCCCCAGAAATCACGGCTTTCACGATACCGACTTCCACCAATCCGACAGGGTGGCTAACCAGAGGCTAACCAGACGAGTGTCCAGGCATCCACCACCCAATGTAGAGAATTCTGTCGGCGCGGTCTTAACGGCCCGGGAAAGTAGCGCCGAACTTTAGGCGAGGGGGGCAAGGGGGGCGACGCGACGCCCGCGGCGCCCGCAGTGCCCGCCCGCGAACCCTGGATCTGGGCGAACCGCTTCCTAGCAGCCCTTCAGCCGCACTGCCAGATAATCGGCGACGGCACCCAGCGCGACCCGGTCTTGGGTCATGGCGTCGCGCTCGCGCACCGTGACGGCGTTGTCCTCAAGGGAGTCGAAGTCCACCGTCACACAAAATGGTGTACCGACCTCGTCCTGGCGCCGGTAACGCCGCCCAATGGCACCGGCATCGTCGAAATCGATGTTCCAATATTTCCGCAATTCAGCCGCCAAATCGCGCGCCTTGGGGCTTAGGTCGGCGTGCCGGGATAGTGGCAGGACCGCGGCCTTGGTCGGCGCCAGCCGAGGATCCAGCCGCAATACCGTGCGCTTGTCCATCCCGCCCTTGGCATTCGGGGCTTCATCCTCGCTGTAGGCGTCGATCAAAAATGCCATGAACGACCGCGTCAGACCGGCGGCCGGTTCGATGACATAGGGTACGTATCTGGTGTCGCTGCCCTGGTCGTAGTACGACAGGTCTGCGCCGGAATGCTTTGCGTGCGTTGACAAGTCGAAGTCGGTTCGGTTCGCGACGCCTTCCAGCTCACCCCACGGATTGCCGGCGAAGCCGAACTTGTACTCGATGTCCACGGTGCGGTCGGAGTAGTGCGACAGCTTGTCCTTGGGGTGCTCGAACAACCGCAGGTTGTCGCGCCGGATACCCAGGTCGAGGTACCACTGCAGCCGAGTGTCGATCCAGTACTGGTGCCACTCCTTGGCGGTCGACGGCTCGACGAAGAACTCCATTTCCATCTGCTCGAATTCGCGGGTGCGAAAGATGAAATTGCCGGGCGTTATTTCGTTGCGGAAGCTCTTTCCCACCTGGGCGATGCCGAAGGGCGGCTTTTGGCGTGCCGTCGTGACCACATTGGCGAAGTTGACGAAGATGCCCTGCGCGGTCTCCGGGCGGAGATAGTGCAGGCCTTCCTCGGTTTCGATGGGTCCGAGGTAGGTCTTCAGCATCATGTTGAACTCGCGGGGCTCGGTCCACTGGCCGGGCTCGCCGGTCTCAGGGTCGCGGATGTCGGCCAGCCCGTTGGGTGGCGGGTGCCCGTGCTTGGCTTCGTAGGCCTCGATGAGGTGGTCGGCGCGATAGCGCTTGTGGGTGATCAGCGATTCGACCAGCGGGTCGTGGAAGACCTCGACGTGGCCGGAAGCCACCCACACCTGCCGCGGCAAGATAATCGAGGAGTCTAGGCCGACCACATCGTCGCGGCCGGTGACTATCGAACGCCACCACTGGCGCTTGATGTTCTCCTTGAGCTCCACGCCCAGCGGCCCGAAATCCCACGCCGACTTGGTGCCGCCGTAGATTTCCCCCGAGGGGTAGACCAATCCGCGTCGTTTGGCCAGGTTGACGACGGTGTCGATGACAGACGCCACGGGTCGGTGCACTTCCTTCCGGATCAAGGCAAAGAACTGCGGCGGCGCACCGCCGCTCGCAAAACATCAGCCATGGTATCGACCGGCGGCTCGGCCGCCCATCGCCTTTGACATGCGTCATCGTGCATGTGACAGTGGGAAGCGGCCGATCGTGGTTCCGACGGTGGATCTTCGCAATGCCCGGCACTTCTCGAGGGGATGACGTTCCCATGGTGATGGCCTCCTCAACGCCGACGACCGCCGGCGGCGACACGGGGTCTGAGCTGAGCGTGGCAGAACACGCGCACGCCGGGGCCGGGCCCGGTGGCCACTCCGCGTTCCCGGACTATCCTCGCCCGCCGTCGCGAGAGATTCTCGACGCCGCGGGCGAACTGCTGCGGGCGCTGGCCGCGCCCGTGCGCATCGCGATTGTGCTGCAATTGCGCGAGTCGCAGCGCTGCGTGCACGAACTGGTCGACGCGCTCGGCGTCCCGCAGCCGCTGGTCAGCCAGCATCTGAAGATCCTCAAGGCGGCGGGCGTGGTCGCCGGGGAGCGATCCGGCCGCGAAATGCTTTACCGGCTCGCCGACCACCACCTTGCGCACATCGTCGTCGACGCCGTCGCCCACGCCAGCGAGGACACGGCGTGACCCGCGCCGCCGACGATTCGGTGGGGGTACCGCCCGGTTGCGCGGGACCCGGCGTTGCTGAGGAGCGGCGCCGATGACCGGAGCCAGCGTGCGCTCGACCCGTCAGCGGGCGGCGATTTCCACCTTGTTGGAGACACTCGACGAATTCCGCTCCGCTCAAGAGCTGCACGACGAGCTGCGTCGCCGCGGCGAGAACATCGGGCTGACCACCGTCTACCGGACGCTGCAGTCGATGGCAGCGGCGGGAATCGTCGACACGCTGCGCACCGACACCGGCGAGTCCGTCTACCGCAGGTGCTCGGAACATCATCACCACCATCTGGTGTGCCGTCGCTGCGGTTCCACCATCGAGGTGGGTGACCACGAGGTGGAGGAGTGGGCGGCGGAAGTGGCCGCCAAACACGGATACTCCGACGTCAGCCACACCATCGAAATCGTCGGTATCTGCTCGGAGTGCGGTTCCTAGGCTGACCCGAGCCGTCCCGGTCCACCCGGCGCGGCCCTCGGCAAAAAACCTCGCTGAAAAAGTGTCCGACACGCATCCGCCGCGTGCTCCTACCCATGAATGCCCACAGGCCGAGGCAGCACCTCAAGGGAAGTGAGAACACGATGCGGAACCACGCGCTACCCATTTCGGGACCCCACTTGCGGCCGGTACGCGACGTCGAAGCGCCGTCACTGCAGTTCCGGACGATCCACGGCTACCGGCGTGCCTTCCGGATCGCGGGGTCGGGACCGGCTTTGCTGCTGATCCACGGCGTCGGCTGCAATTCCAAGTCATGGGAACCCGTCCTCGCCAAGCTTGCGCAGCGCTTCACGGTCATCGCGCCGGATCTGCTGGGCCACGGTGAATCCGACAAGCCCCACGCCGACTACTCGCTGCCGGCCTTCGCCAACGGCATGCGCGACCTGCTAGCCGTGCTTGGCATCGACCGTGTCACCGTCGTCGGTCATTCGTTCGGTGGCGGAGTAGCGATGCAGTTCGCCTATCAATACCCGGAACTAATCGAGCGCATCGTGCTGGTGAGCGCCGGCGGCGTTTCGAAGGATGTGAGCTTGGCGTTGCGGTTGGCGGCGATGCCCCTGGGCACCGAGGCGCTGGGCGTGCTGCGCGCGCCGGGCGTGATGCCCGCAGTACGGCGGTTCGGGCGCGCGGTCGGGACCGTGCTGGGTAACACCAGGTTCGGGCGTGACGCCGTCGACGTCGTGGACATGCTCGAGGGCTTCCAGGATCCCGCCGGGCTGGCGGCCTTCGCGCGCACCTTGCGGTCGGTGGTGGACGCGCGCGGCCAATTCGTCACCATGTTGGACCGCAGCTATCTCGTGCAAGACGTGCCGGTGCAGATCATTTGGGGTGAAGACGACGCGATCATCCCGGTGGAGCATGCCCGCACGGCACACGCGGCGATAGCGGGTTCGCGCTTGGAGATCTTCGAAGACTCCGGGCACATGCCTTTCCACGACCACCCGGATCGCTTCGTGGAGGTCGTCGAACGGTTCATCGACTCGACCCGGCCGGCGGACCACGACCCCGACCTCATGCGCTCGCTGCTGCGCACCGGCGGCCGCGGGGACCTCGTCCCCGATTTGGCCGACCCGACCAACTCGGCGGCATCCTGAACGAGTAGCGCCGGCCTAGCCCGTCAGCGAACGACGTATCTCTGCGCCCGTATCGAGCACCAACAGGATCAGGGTCGCCAGCGCATCGTCGGTCAAGCCGCCACCGGGAAAGTTGTAGCGCAGCATCACGTCCGCGGTTTTGGACGCATTCTTGCCCGAGTTGCGCCGGACGGCCTTGTCGTTGACCTTCTCGACCAGCGTGACGCTGCCGAAGTTGCTATCGTGCGCCTGCTTGGCGACCTGGTCGCTGATCTTCTTGGTCAGCGGCAGATCCCAGACCAATATCTGCGTGAGCGAGATCAGGTCGAGGTCCTCGGCGATGTTCACCACCCGCAATGACGCCAGCGTGCCGTTGTGGCGCACCGTCAACGCGCCGTCGGGTTCCTCCTCGACGTGAAGGACGTTGCGCAGTATCGACGCCAGACGCTCCTGCAGCGACGGCACTAGGCGCTCCCGAACCTTCGGCTGCGGGCCGCGTATTCCTCGCAGGCCGCCCACAAGTCGCGGCGGTCGTAGTCGGGCCACAGCTTGTCCTGAAAGATGTACTCGGCGTACGCCGCCTGCCACAACATGAAGTTGCTGGACCGCTGCTCCCCCGACGTCCGCAGAAAAAGGTCCACGTCGGGGATGTCGGGCCGTTGCAGGTGCCGTGCGATCGTCGCCTCGGTGATGCGGTCCGGGTTGAGCTGGCCCGCCGCGGCCAGGCGGGCGATATCCCTTGTGGCCTCGGCGATTTCGGCGCGACCGCCGTAGTTGACGCAGTAATTGACCGTGATGACGTCGTTGCCGACGGTCATGGCCTCCGCGATCGCCAACTCGTTGATGACGCTGCGCCACAGGCGCGGCCTGGAACCCACCCACCGGATCTTGACCCCCATGGTCTTGAGGTTCTCTCGGCGCCGGCGCACGACGTCGCGGTTGAACCCCATCAGGAAGCGGACCTCCTCGGGGGATCGCTTCCAGTTTTCGGTGGAGAAGGCGTACAGACTGAGCCACTTGATCCCGAGTTCAATTGCGCCGCAGACGATGTCGATCACCACCGCCTCGCCCATCTTGTGGCCCTCGACCCGCGCCAGTCCGCGTTGGGTCGCCCAGCGACCGTTGCCGTCCATCACGATGGCGACGTGGAAGGGCAACCGGTCGGCCGCGATCCGGGGCGCGCCGGCTTTCGAGATGTGCTGCGGCGGCCGGCGGGGGCCACCGTCGGCGGACGGCGGCAGCTCCGGAAAGACGACGGGCCACGTCGACTTGTCGGGAAAGACCGGGTAGTCGTAGGGCGCGGGGGGCAGCTGCGGGAAGTCGGTCGACTTCAGCTTGCGCTCAGCCACAGGCCGTATCCTGCCCGATGCGCGTTGCGCGCCGTTCGGCGATGGTGCGGTCGGCCTGGTATGCCCGCTCAACCAGCGGCAACGTTTTGAGCTGCCGTTCCAGATGCCATTGCAGGTGCGCGGCCACCAATCCACTGACGTGGCTGCGGTGCGATTGCGGCGCTTCTTCTGCGGCCTCCCAATCGCCGTCGTGCAGCGCGGACATCAGATCCAGCACACCCGGCGGCGGTGTGGTCGAACCGGCCGGGCGGCAATGCGTGCAAACGCTGCCGCCGGCGGCGATGTGAAACGCCCGATGCGGACCGGGAGTGGCGCACCGGGCGCACTCGGTGAGCGCGGGCGCCCATCCGGCGATGCCCATGGCACGCAGCAGATAGGCGTCCAGTAGCAGGTCACGGGGCCGGCGGCCGTCGGCCACCGCCCGCAGCGCGCTCACGGTGAGCCGGTGCAGAGCCGGGGCCGGTGCCCCCTCCTCACCGGCGAGGCGTTCGGCGGTTTCCAGCATCGCGCACCCGCAGGTGTACCGGCCGTAATCGCTGACGATGTCGGTGGCGAACGCGTCGATGGAGACGACCTGGGTGACGATGTCGAGGTTGCGTCCGGGGTACAGCTGCGCGTCGATGTGCGCGAACGGCTCCAGTCGCGCACCGAATTTGCTGCGGGTGCGGCGAACACCCTTGGCCACCGCGCGAACCAGCCCGTGGTCGCGGGTAAGCAGGGTGACGATCCGGTCGGCTTCGCCGAGCTTGTGCTGGCGCAACACTACAGCCCGGTCTCGATATAGCCGCATCACAATAGTTTTGCACCCCGCCGCGACAATGCGGGTATCCGCGCCGTTAGTCTCGTACCCCGTGATTGGCGCTTCCGGGTCCGCTTTTGGGGCCCTTTCTGGCCCGGGTTCCGGATCCGGCGGCGAGCCCCTGCCCACGCTGACTGACCTGCTCTATCAGCTGGCCAGCCGCGCGGTGACCTCGGTCGCACTGGTGGGCCGCTCCCTGCACGCGATTCACGCGAGCCAGCCGACATTGAACGCCTTCCGGGTGGTGCTCACGGAGTCGGCGCTGGCCGACGCGACGGAGGCCGATCGGCGGCGGGCCGCCGGTGACACCGCCCCGCTGCTGGGCATCCCGATCGCGGTCAAGGACGACGTCGACATCGCTGGAGTGCCAACCGCCTTCGGCACCGAAGGGTACGTTGCGCCGGCCACCCACGATGCGGAGGTGGTTCGCCGTTTGAAAGCGGCCGGCGCGGTGATCGTCGGCAAGACGAACACCTGCGAGCTGGGGCAATGGCCGTTCACCAGCGGGCCCGGTTTCGGACACACCCGCAACCCCTGGTCGCGCCGGCACACCCCGGGCGGATCGTCGGGCGGCAGCGCGGCCGCGGTGGCCGCGGGCCTGGTCACCGCCGCGATCGGCTCGGACGGTGCCGGAAGCATCCGCGTCCCGGCCGCGTGGACGCACGTGGTGGGCATCAAGCCGCAGCGCGGGCGGATCTCCACGTGGCCGTTGCCGGATGCGTTCAACGGCATCACGGTAAACGGGGTGCTGGCCCGCACGGTGGCCGATGCGGCGCTGGTGCTCGACGCCGCGTCCGGCAACGTCGAGGGTGACCGGCACAAGCCGCCCCCGATCACGGCCTCCGACTACGTCGGAATCGCGCCCGGTCCGCTGAACATCGCGCTGTCAACTCGCTTCCCTTACACGGGTTTTCGGCCCAAATTGCACCCCAATATCCTGGCCGCGACGCGATCCGTGGCCAAGCAACTCGAGCTGCTCGGCCACACCGTGGTGCCCGGCAACCCCGATTACGGCGTGCGGTTGTCGTGGGACTTCCTCGCCCGGTCCACCGCGGGGCTGCGGGACTGGGAGGAGCGGCTGGGCGACGGGGTCATCTGGGACCCGCGCACGTTGGCCAACCTGCGCACCGGCCAAGTGCTGGGCCAGGCGATCCTGCGCAGCGCGCGCAAGCACGAAGCCGAGGCCCAGCACCGGGTGGGCTCGATCTTCGGCATCGTCGACGTGGTGTTGGCGCCCACCACCGCTCAGCCGCCCCCGCTGGCGCGCGCGTTCGACCGGTTGAGCAGCTTCGGCACCGACCGCGCCATGATCGCCGCCTGCCCGTTGACCTTTCCGTGGAACGTGCTGGGATGGCCGTCGATCAACGTGCCGGCCGGTTTCACCTCCGAAGGCTTGCCGATCGGTGTGCAGCTGATGGGGCCGGCAAACAGCGAGGGCATGCTGATCTCGCTGGCCGCCGAGCTGGAGGCCGTCTGCGGCTGGTCGACCAAGCAGCCAACGGCCTGGTGGAACGCCGACCTGGGCGATATGGATACGCCGCCGGTGGCCGGCACGCCGCCGAGGCGGTGACGTGGGATTCCGGCGGTGTTTGCCGGCCACGGCGCCGGGTAATTGACCGCAGTGAAGAAAGCCAGCTCAGGGCGCCCCTGACCTCGACGCGGTCGCGCGCAGCCAGTTCGGCTGGGAGCAGCTGACGGAAGCCCAGCGCGAGGCGATGCGGGCCGTCCTGCACGGTCGCGACTTGCTCGCAGTCATCCCGACGGGATCCGGGAAGTCGGCGATTTACCAGCTTCCGTCCCTGCTGACCGACGGCATGACGCTGCGTTCGGTGCTCGATACGCTGCCCGGATTGGCGGGCCCGGGCCTGCTCTATGTAGCGACGCGCAGGGATGCGGAGTCGTACGCAGAAAGCTTGCGCGCCAAGGGACTAGCGACGGCCGCCTACCATGCGGGCATGACCGCGGCCAACCGCGACGCGGTTGGTCGTATCGTCACCGATCGCGCTGCAAGACGACCAGATCGCCGCCATCGAAGACCGCGACGGCGGCGCCGCCGTCGCCATCAACTCCGGGCTGCGGGCCGCCGAGCGCCGGCGCAGCTGTGAAGCCGTCGAGCGGTTGCGGCAGTTCGCTATCGGTGAAGGTGCCCACGATGGCCGTGGCCGGCGGCGACGCCAGCCTGCTGGTAAGCCAAGAATGCGCTGTGCTGGATTATCTGTGTTCCGGCGTGCGCGCCGGCATGAAGGTGCCGGACCCGGCGGATCCGGCGCTGCAGACGATCCGGGTGCTCGCGTGATCTAGCCGCGCGGCCTCGACATGACCCGGTTGCCGATCGCCTTGACCTCGTCGGGCAGCACATGGTTGGCCGCGCCCATGACCTTCGTGAAGATGGAACCGGCGACCACCTTCTGATTGCCGCGCATCAACGCCTCGAACCCTTGCCGGGCCACCTGGGCGGGTTCGTCCTTGGGCATCCTGCCCATCAGGGAGTCAACCATTTTGGCGCGGTTGAAGAAGTTGGTGTCGGTCGGCCCGGGCATCAGCGCCGTGACGGTGATTGCGGTGTCGCGCAATTCGTCACGGAGCGCCTCGGCGAACGATTGGATGAATGACTTCGATGCGTTGTAGACCGGCTGATAAGAACCCGGCATCTGCGATGCGATGGATGACGTGAACAGCACCTTGCCCTTGTCACGGTTCGCCATGTCGCGCAGCACCAGCTTGGCCAGATGAACCGTCGAGCGCACGTTGAGATCGACGATGCTGAGGTCGTCGGCGAGTTCGCTCTTGACGAACATCTCGCCTCGCCCGATGCCCGCATTGAGCGCCGCGGCGGCCAGCACGCGATCACCCTCAATCGTGCTCTGGTACAAGTGTTCTACCCCGTCCGGGGTGCTCAGGTCGACTTGCACCGGCTGCACGGCTGCACTCCATTGGCAAAGCTTTTCTGGTACGTCTCTGATGGCGTCGTCCTCGGCCGCCACGATGAGGTCGTAGCCGTGTTGGGCGAATTGCTTGGCCAATTCGAACCCGATGCCGCTGGACGCGCCGGTCACCAGCGGCAATTGTGGTTGTGTCATGTTGGGCGGGCTACCCGCCGCTTACGTCGTCAAACCAACTGCCGCATCGGGTGACCGAAAAACCACCCACCGCAGCGGCAGACTGCTTGGCGTGACCGCGCCACCTCGGGTGAACGTGAAGCGTGGGACGAAGTCGCGTTCTAATTCGAAATCCGGCACGGCGCGTAGCCATTCCGCCACGATCACGGTCAGCTCGGTGCGGGCCAGCGCCTTTCCGAGGCAGCGGTGGACGCCTGCCCCAAAGCTCCTGTGCTTCTTGGGGCGGATCACTCCGTCATCGGTGACCGTCACCGACGAGCCTTGACTGTCGTCAAGATTGGTCGATGCCAGGCACAGCGCCACCACAGAAGCCGCGGGTATCGTGACGTCGGCGATGGTGACCTCTTTCGTGGTGAAGCGTCCGATGAACGGGAACGGCGTATCAAGCCGCAGCAGCTCCTCAACGAATGCCGCGATCTGGCCGGGGTTCTCGCGAAGCAGGCAGCGAAGCCGGGCATTGCGGGCCAACTGAAGTGACGCTGACCCGATGGCGGCCTGGATGGCATCCTGGGCGGAACACAGAAGGACATAAAATCCGATCAGCTCATCTTCGGTGAGGGGGTCGTCGCCGGCGAGCAACTGTGCCGCAAGGGCCGGCCGCTCATCGCCGGCGATCGCCTCGGCTAGATAGTTGAGTAGTTCGGAGGCGGGCGGCGAATCGGGTGCATCCCAGTTGACGGCCTCCGCCCAAGCGGCCACCTTGTCTCGATCTTCCACCGGAAGCCCGCACAGGGTCATCAACGCCGCGAACGGGAACGGGTTGGCGATGTCGCTGATCGCATCGCATGCACCGCTGGCGGCGACGGCATTGACGAGCGTCGACGCTTGTTCCCGCAGCGCCGGCAGCAGCTCGGCCACCGCCTGCGGACTGAAGAAGGGTTGCAGAATTCGGCGAAAGCGCGTGTGCTCGGGCGGATCATATGCGAGCGGGACGGGGATCGGGAGCGATTTCGCCCCGGCGCCGGGCGTGATACGGGGCTTCCTGCGGGAGGCGAATGCGGCGGGGTTGC
Source organism: uncultured Actinomycetota bacterium (assembly GCA_963788075.1). Taxonomy (GTDB): domain Bacteria; phylum Actinomycetota; class Actinomycetes; order Mycobacteriales; family Mycobacteriaceae; genus Mycobacterium. The sequence goes on from CAWBFI010000005.1 coordinate 107,355, forward strand.
CCAGCGCTGCAAGCACGTCGTCGCGGCGGGTCACGAGGTAGAAACCGCTCAGGTCGATAAATACACCGCTGGCCTGCAACTCGCGCCAATAATCCCGCGGATCTTCTGCGATGACGGACCTGCTGTCGTCCACGAACTGGGGCGCCGGGAGGGCAAAACGGCTCACCGAAGCCACCGCAGCGCGGTGGCTTGATTGCGCTTCATGGACAGAGCAAGGCAGAATTTCGTTTGGTGGATGCGCCCGTCGGGCCGCAGGGCCTAAAAACCAAGCCGGCCAAGCTGTTTAGGGTCGCTCTGCCAGTTCTTGGCGACCTTGACGCGCAGGTCGAGATAGACCCTGGTGCCAAGCAGCTTCTCGATCTGGCCGCGCGCGGCGGTACCCACTTCCCGCAGGCGGGTGCCCCCCTTCCCGATCACGATCCCCTTCTGGCTGTCCCGCTCGACGTAGAGGACCGCGTGCACGTCGATCAAGTCGTCGCGCCCCTCGCGCGGGTTCACCTCGTCAATCACCACCGCGAGTGAATGCGGCAGCTCGTCGCGAACCCCCTCCAGGGCGGCCTCGCGGATGAGCTCGCCCATCAGGACCTCCTCGGGTTCGTCGGTCAGCTCACCGTCGGGGTAGTACGCCGGGCCTGCGGGCAACGCCGCGGCAAGTACGTCGATCAGCACGTCGACCTGCTCGCCGGTTACCGCCGAAACGGGAACGATTTCGGCCGAATTGCCGACCAGCTCGCTGACCGCGACCAGCTGCGCGGCGACCCGGTCTTTGGGAACCTTGTCCATTTTGGTGACGAGGGCGACGAGCCTGGTCTTGGGAGCGACCGCGCGCACCTGCTCGACGATCCACCGGTCGCCCGGGCCGATGGCCTCGTCGGCCGGGATGCACAGCCCGATCACGTCGACTTCGGCGTAGGTGTCGCGGACCAAGTCGTTGAGCCGCTTGCCCAGCAGGGTCCGCGGGCGGTGTAGGCCCGGGGTATCGACCAGGACGATCTGGAAGTTCTCCCGGTGCACGATCCCGCGGATCGTGTGGCGGGTGGTCTGCGGCCGCGTCGAGGTGATCGCCACCTTGGCGCCGACGAGCGCGTTGGTCAGCGTCGACTTGCCGGTATTCGGCCGGCCCACCAAACAGACGAAGCCCGAACGGAATTCAGCCATGTCGGCCTCTCGCCGAGCATGCACGCAGTGCGATTTCCGCGCGGCTTTTTCGCACGGAGTACACGTTCGGCGTCACAACAGGTTTCCGTCCCGGTCGGTGACGATGACGGCGGCCGTCGGCGACAGTTCGCGGACCGCCGCGATTCCGGGATCGTCGGCGGACGCGGCCACCAGGACGGCGACCTCCAGCCCGGTAGCGCCGCTGGACGCGGCGGCGGCGACGGCCGCTTGCAGGCCGGTCAACCTCAACGTCGACAGGTCCACCGGGGCGGCCGCATACGTGCGGCCGTCGACATCCCGGACCGCGGCGCCGCTGCGGGCTCCGGCGCGAGCCATCGCGGCCCGCGCCAGCAGCACAAGCTCGGCGTCGTCGGCATCCAGGTGCTCAGCCATGCTGATTGGACTCCCCACCGTTCGATCCATCGGAATCCTCCGATTCGACCGGGCTCAGCAGCACGGTGTTGATCCGCACCCGCCCGCGATGATCGGGTCCGCCCTCGGCGCGCAGCCGCAAGCCGTGCGACACCACTTCCGCTCCCGGCAACGGAACCCGGCCCAATTCCAGGGCCAGCAGGCCGCCCACGGTATCGACGTCGAGGTCGTCGTCGAATTCCACGCCGTACAGTTCGCCGACGTCTTCGATCGGCAGCCGCGCCGAAACCCGAAACCGCTTGTCGCCCAGGTCTTCTATCGGCGCCGTCTCCGCCTCGTCGTACTCGTCGGCGATCTCGCCGACGATTTCTTCCAGCACGTCCTCGATGCTGACGAGTCCGGCGATCGCGCCGTACTCGTCGACCAGTAACGCCATGTGGTTGCGGTCGCGCTGCATCTCGCGCAGCAGCGTGTCCAGCGGCTTGGAGTCCGGCACGAAGACCGCTGGGCGCATCACTTGCGACACCTTGGTGTCCCGGCCGCCGTCGGGCGACAGGAAGGTCTGCTGGACAAGGTCTTTCAGGTAGACGACGCCGACGATGTCGTCAACGTTTTCGCCGATTACCGGAATGCGGGAATGTCCGCTGCGCACGGCCAGGTTTGTCGCTTGACTGGCGAACTTGTCGCTTTCGATCCAGATCATCTCGGTGCGGGGCACCATCACCTCGCGGGCCGGTGTGTCACCGAGTTCGAAGACCGACTGGATCATCCGCCGCTCATCGGCGGCGACCACGCCGCGCTGCTGGGCCAAATCGACGACTTCGCGCAGTTCGATCTCGGATGCGAACGGGCCATTGCGCAATCCCGGGCCGGGTGTGAGCGCGTTGCCCAGGACCACCAGCAGTCGGCTGAGCGGCATCAACAACCACGAAATCACCCGCAGCGGAAGGGCCGTCGTCAGTGCGATGGAATATGCGTGCTGGCGGCCGAGGGTTCGCGGCCCCACTCCGATGACGACGAAGCTGGTCAGCACCATGATGGTCGCGGCGCCGAACAGCCCCCACCTGAGGCCGAAGTTATCGTAGAGAAACACCACCAGCAATACGGTCGCGTTGATCTCACAAATGATGCGCAGCAGCACCACCAGGTTGATGTAGCGAGGGCGGTCGCTCATTACCTTGGACAGGGACACCGCGCCGGGGCGCTCCTCACGGACCAGTTCCTGCACCCGGGCCAGTGACACCGTGCTGATCGCGGCGTCAATCGCCGCAAAAAGCCCGCCCAGAGCGATCAAAGCGATCGCACCGAGCAGCTGAGAGACGCCGCTCAATTGTCGAAATACCTTGACTTATCCAGCAACCGGCGGTCCCGTTCCTCCTGGCGATCCTGCTCGTAGGCCTCGACCTGTTCGGCGACCCACTCTTCGAGCAACCGCTCCTGAAGGGCGAACATCTCTTTTTCCTCGTCCGGCTCGCCGTGGTCGTAGCCGAGCAGATGAAGCACACCGTGAATCGTCAGCAGCGCCAACTCATGACCCAGGCTGTGGCCCGCCGCGGCCGCCTGTTCGGCGGCGAATTCCGGACACAGCACGATGTCGCCCAGCATCGACGGTCCCGGTTCGGGCGCGTCCGGGCGGCCGCCGGGTTCGAGCTCGTCCATCGGAAAGCTCATCACGTCGGTGGGGCCGGGCAGGTCCATCCACCGCATGTGCAGGTCGGCCATCGACGCCGTGTCCAACAGCACCATCGACAGCTCGGCGCTCGGGTTGACGTCCATGCTGGCGATCACGAACCGCGCGACGCTGACCAGTTCTGCTTCGGAGACGTCGATGCCCGACTCGTTCGATACTTCAATGCTCATCGGCTGCTCATAAGACTGCTCATCGCACTCATCATCGACGACTGCGGGCGCCCGAGGCCCGCCGAGCCGCCCGGTTCATCCCCGAGCCGGGCTCCTCGTACCTTGCGTAGGCGTCGACGATCTCCGAGACCAGCCGGTGGCGCACCACGTCGACACTGGTGAGCTCCGCGATGTAGATGTCGTCGACACTCTCGAGGATGTCGACCGCCGACCGCAGGCCGGATCGGGCGCCGCCGGGAAGGTCGATCTGTGTCATGTCCCCGGTCACGACGACCTTCGATCCGAAGCCCAGTCGCGTGAGGAACATCTTCATCTGCTCGGCGGTGGTGTTCTGCGCCTCGTCGAGCACGATGAAGGCGTCGTTCAGCGTGTTGTGCGTCAGCAGAAAATCCTCGGTGACATAGAGGGAATCCGCTGCCGCAACCTGGATGCACACCGCCTCTTCGGTGCCCGCCGGCTCGATCCGGTCGACGAAACGCATGGGTCGGCCGCCGACGGCGGCGTCGTATTTCGCGGCTTTGCGCACGAGCCGGAACGGGACGACGCCCTGCGGCAAGCGGATGTCGAGTACGTACGCATCGGACCGGTGACCGACACCGCGGCCGCGCGTGGCGCACGAATCCGCGACGCCGCCCAGCGACTGAACCAGGAACACCACATCATCGCGGAGCCGCGCCGAGACCGTCGTGAACTGAATACGAGACGTTCGTCCCCGCTGGGTAACCGGACCGCCATCGGAGTCGAGCAGACCCTGCAACACCGCCGCCCGCACATCGGGCGCGTTAAACAGATACTCCGTGGGGACCCCGAGTCGACGCATGGCGCCGGTTACCTCAATCCCAGGGGTTAGCTGTTGCAGATATTCGGCAAGCTCTGGATCGCTCGTCGCGAAACCCGTTGTGCTGGTACAGGTCACGCGCCCTTCACCCAGCAGCAGACCCAGGGCATACGGGTCGAGAGGCACCGGTCGTGATTCGAAATTCACCGGTGCGCTGAGAAGCGGCAGCTCGTAGCGGTGGTAGTTCGCAGCGCGCAGGTTGCCGATCATCTCCTTGGTCTGCAGCACGCGCGCGGACTTCCGGGCACCTCGGCCGTCGCGCGTATACACCGACCAGAGGTGGTCGCCAGATGCAAGCGTCGAGGAACCCTCCTGCGTGACGACGCGATAGATCTCCTTGTAACCCTGCGGATAGACACCGAGAACTTCCGTCGGGCGTCCATCGGAGCCGATCACGAAATCTCCGACTCTGAGGTCACCGATCGATCCAAAACCGTTGGGAGTCAACACTTTGGTGAAAACCGGCTGCGCCCTCCCCCGCATGTATGCCAGCGGCGCGACTTCGATCACCCCGGCGGACATCAACTTGGGGATCAGCTCGGGATCCATCATGTCGTACAGCGCGTCATACAGCGGCCGCAGGTAGGGGTCGATCTTTTCGCTCAGCGTGCCCGGCAAAAAGCCAAGGCGCTCACCGGCTTCCACCGCCGGCCGGGTCAGGATGATCCGGCTCACCTGCTTGGTCTGCAGCGCGTGCACGGCCTTGGCCATGGCCAGATACGTCTTCCCGGTGCCGGCCGGGCCGACACCGAAGACGATGGTGTTGGCGTCGATGGCATCGACGTAGCGCTTCTGGTTGAGCGTCTTGGGCCGGATGGTGTGGCCCCGCCGCGACAAGATGTCCAGGGTGAGCACCTCGGCCGGTGACTCGTTGCCGGTGCCGACCAGCATGGCGACGCTGTGGCGGACCACCTCCGGCGTCAAGGGCTGGCCGCTGCCCACGATGGCCACCAGCTCGGAGATCACCCGCTCGGCCAGCGCGACGTCGGCCGGCTCGCCCGAGACGGTGACGGCGTTGCCGCGCACGTGCAGGTCGGCGCTGAGGATGCGTTCCAGGGCGCGCAGGTTTTCGTCTGCTGAACCCAGTAGGCCCACGACGAGATCGGGCGGAACGTCGATGCTGCTGCGTACCTGAGCGTCAGCAGCGCTGGTCTCGCGGGGCGTCACGTGGTTCCCGATGCCTGCTTTCCGTTGTTCAATGCCATGGAATCCTGGTCAGACAGTCTACCGCTGGGCGCAGGCGTGTCCCAACGGTTCGCCCGCGGTCCACCGTGAATCCCGCGACGCTTCACCCGCGCGTCACGTCGCTGATTTCACCGTCGGCCTGCTCCCACCGCGGGGTGAGCACGCCCAGCGCGCCCAGCGCCACCGCGGCCGCGGTCGACGTCCGCAGCACCTGTGGCCCGAGTCGCACCGGCACCGCGCCCGCCTCGGTCAACGCGGCGATCTCGTCAGGCGCGATACCGCCTTCCGGACCAACCAGCAAGAACACCGAGTTCGCTTGTGCCACATCAACATTCGCAAGCCGGTCGGCCGCCGATTCATGCAAAGCCAAGACGGTCGACCCGCCCGCCACTTCGTCGCGCACCCGCTGGAGCAGCGCCGCGGTGGACAGAACGCCCTCGATCGGAGGGATGTGTGCCCGGCGCGATTGCCGGGCCGCGGAACGGGCGACGGCGCGCCACCGGCGCAGGCCCTTGTCCACCCGGCCGCCTTCCCAGCTGGCCACGCAGCGGGCCGCCTGCCACGCCAGGAACGCGTCGGCGCCGGCTTCGGTGGCCAATTCGATGGCCAACTCCGAGCGTTCGGACTTGGGGAGCGCCTGCACCACCGTCACAGACGGGCGCCCGGGGGCGACGCTCCAGCGTCCGAGCACCCGCGCATGTAATCCGTCGCGCCCCGCGCGCACGACCTCGCACCAGGCGAGCCCACCGGCGCCGTCCCCGAGCACCAGTTCCTCACCGGGCCGGATGCGGCGCACCGTGGCTGCGTGGAAACGTTCGTCGCCTTCGACGACAGCGAGGTCGCCGGTATCGGGCAGTGCGTCAACATAGAACAGCGTCGCCACCATGTGCGCGGGCCCTGAGATTGCTACTAGCGCCCGGTGAAGGTCTCGCGGAGGCGGCTGAACAGTCCACCTCCGGCGTGCGTCGAACGGACCTCGGGGACATCGCGGCCGCGGCGCTCCTTCAGCTGGCGCAGCAGTTCCGTGTCGTGGTGGTCCAGCCGGGTGGGCACCACCACCTCGACGTGGACATGCAGATTGCCCCGGACACCCGACCGCAGGTGCGGCATCCCCTGGCCACGCAGCGTGATGACCGAACCCGGCTGCGTCCCAGGCGGAATGGTGATGTCGCTCTTACCGTCGAGGATGGCGTCGATGGTCACGGTGGCGCCCAACGCCGCGTCCACCATCGGGACCGAAACCGTGCAGTGCAGGTGGTCACCCTCGCGTACGAAGATGTCGTGCGCCTGCTCGTGGACTTCGACATAGAGGTCACCGGCGGGCCCTCCCCCCGGCCCGACCTCACCCTGGGCGGCGAGCCGGACGCGCATGCCGTCGCCGACGCCGGCCGGGATCTTGACGCTGATCTCCCGGCGGGCGCGCACCCGGCCGTCGCCCATGCACTGGTGACACGGATCGGGGATCACCACTCCGACACCGCGGCAGGTGGGGCACGGCCGCGATGTCACCATCTGGCCCAGCAGCGAGCGCTGCACCGTCTGCACCTCCCCGCGGCCGCCGCAGGTGTCGCAGGGGACCGGCACGGAATCGCCGTTGGTGCCCTTGCCCTGGCACCGGTCGCACAGCACCGCGGTGTCGACGGTGACTTGTTTGGTCACGCCGGTTGCGCACTCCTCGAGATCCAGCCGCATCCGCAGCAGCGAGTCCGAGCCGGGCCGAACCCGGCCGATCGGACCGCGCGATGCACCACCTCCGCTGAAGCCGCCCCCGAAGAAGGCCTCGAACACATCGCCCAAACCGCCGAAGCCGCCGCCGAACCCGCTGGCCGAAGCGGCGGCGTTTTCCAACGGATCCCCGCCCAAGTCGACGATCCGGCGTTTCTCCGGATCGCTCAGCACTTCGTACGCGGCGCTGATTTCTTTGAACTTCGCCTGCGCGGCCTCATCGGGATTGACGTCGGGATGCAACTCGCGCGCCAGCTTGCGGTACGCGCGTTTGATGTCCGCATCACTGGCGTTTCTGCTCAAGCCGAGCAGCCCGTAATAATCGCGTGCCACGCCTGACCTTCCTGGGCCTTTTTAAGGCCGCGTTACCGCGGCCGTCCACAAATCCGTATTGGGTGCGCATTCATCGGGCACCCAGAACTTCGCCGATATAGAGAGCAACCGCGGCGACACTGGCGATAGTTCCCGGATAGTCCATCCGGGTGGGCCCCAGCACACCCATGCCGCCGTACACCGTATCCGAGGTGCCGTAGGCGGTGGACACCATCGAGGTGCCCGCCATCTGCTCGACGGCCGTCTCGTGCCCGATGCGAACCGTCACCTTGCCGGCCTCCTGCTGGGCCGCGAGCAACCGCAGCACCACCACCTGCTCCTCGAGCGCCTCCAGGATGGAACGGAGCGAACCACCGAAATCCGCGGCGTTGCGCGTCAGATTGGCGGTGCCGCCCATCAGCAAGCGTTCCTCGCTGTGTTCCAGGAGCGACTCCAGCAACACCGTGGCCGAGCGGCCTACGGCGTTGCTCAGGTTGTTGGACAGCCCGCTGCGCCCGTCAAGCTCGCCGGCCAGGTCGGCGACGGCCGTCGACGCCGCCGAGAGCTTCTTGCCCACCAGCGCCTGGCCGAGCATCTCCCGCAACTGGGAAAGCTGGTGGTCGTCGATCACGTCGCCGAGTTCGACGATGCGCTGGTCTACCCGGCCGGTGTCGGTGATGACCACCATCAACAGCCGCGCCGGCGTCAGCGCGATCACCTCCAGGTGGCGCACGGTCGACGTCGATAAGGTCGGATATTGCACGACGGCCACCTGGCGGGTCAGTTGCGCCAGCAGCCGTACCGCCCGCCGCAGCACGTCATCGAGGTCGACACCGGACTCCAGGAACCCTTGGATCGCGCGGCGCTCGGCCGAGGACAGCGGCTTGACGTCGTCGAGTCGGTCGACGAACTCGCGGTAACCCTTCTCGGTAGGCACCCGCCCGGAGCTGGTGTGCGGCTGGGTGATGTATCCCTCGGCCTCGAGCACCGCCATATCGTTGCGGACGGTGGCGGACGACACATCCAAGTTATGACGCTCGACCAGGGACTTCGAACCGATCGGTTCCTTGGTGGCGACGAAGTCGGCGACGATGGCGCGCAGCACCTCGAAGCGACGGTCGTCGGCGCTCCCCATCCGCTCCCACCTCCTTGATCGCGTCCATTTTACGGTCTCGAGAGGCCCCGACCGCCATCCGCGGCTCTATGACGACGACCGCCGCCAAGTTCCCGACTAGCCTGTCCAGCATGCATCCGTCTTGGCCGGGCGACGCGTCCTGGAAGTCCGAGAAGGCCCGCCAATGATTTTCAAGGGCGTGCGCGACGGCAAGCCGTACCCCGATCATGGGCTGTCCTACAAGGACTGGTCCCAAATTCCGCCGCAGCAGATCCGGCTCGACGAATTGGTCACGACCACAACCGTGCTCGCACTGGACCGCCTGCTGTCGGAGGACTCCACCTTCTACGGCGACCTTTTCCCGCACGCGGTGCGGTGGAAGGGCATCACTTATCTCGAGGACGGCCTGCACCGGGCGGTGCGCGCCGCGCTGCGGAATCGCACCGTGCTACATGCCCGGGTGTTCGACATGGACATGCCGCTGGGCCAGCAGATGTAGCCGGTTGCGCCGCGGTCACCTTTGGGCGCCGCCAGGTGTCGATGGAGTGAGGCCCCCCAAGGCCCTCACCGCTTCCTTTCAGGAGGACCGCCATGGTACGGCTCAAAGGAGTCTCCGACCGCGACGCCGGCTTCGGGGCCAAGATCGCCTTCTTCTTCACCAAGCGCAAGCTCGCGAAGATGACCGGCTTGAATACCCTCGCAAACCCGGAGATGCTCGAACCGCTGCGGGTGTATGCGCACATCCCCGGCTTGCTGAACGCCTACGGCAAGCTCGAGCAGGCTTCGTCGAAGCTGGACGTCCTCAGCAGCCGCCAGCGCGCGCTGGCCGAGCTGAAGTCGGCGACCACGGTGCGCTGCGAGTACTGCATCGACCTCGGTTCACAGATCGCCCGACACTGGGGACTGACCGACGAGGAGCTGCTCGCCCTCTCCGATTACCGGTCCGACTACCGCACCGCCTCGTGCTTCTCCGACGTCGACAAGCTGGTCCTCGAATACGCCACCGCGCTCAGCCGGACCCCGGTCGAGGTGAGCGATCGGCTTTTCGATGCGCTGCGCGCCCACTTCGACACCGCCCAACTCGTCGGGCTCACCCACGTCATCACGCTCGAAAACCTGCGCGCCCGGTTCAACATCGCGCTCGGCATCGGATCGTCCGGCTTCTCCGGCGACCGGGTCTGCGCCCGTCCGGAGAGCGATCCCGTGTGACGGCGCAGGAGCCTTGGCCATCGGCGCTATCCGCGGACTTCGAGGCGGCCCGACCACGCCTGCGGGCCATGGCCTATCGCATGCTGGGCTCGATCGACGACGCCCAGGACGCGGTGCAGGAGGCGTGGCTGCGGCTGAGCGCCACGCGTGGCACCGAAGGCGCTGAAGCTATAGCCAACCTTGACGCTTGGCTGACCACCGTGGTGGCCCGTATCTGCCTGAACACGCTGCGGGACCGCCATGGACGGGGTCGGGAGGAGCTGGTCGAGCGCCTGCCGGATCCGATCGTGGATGCGGAGGGGGAATCCGATCCCGAGCACCGCGCGATGCTGGCCGACGCTGTTGGGCTGGCGTTGTTCGTGGTGCTGAATACGCTTTCGCCGGCGGAGCGGCTGGCCTTCGTGTTGCACGACGCGTTCGCCGTCCCGTTTGACGAAATCGCACCCATCGTCGACCGGACGCCGGAGGCGACGCGCAAGCTGGCCAGCCGGGCACGCCGGCGCATCGAGCAGGCCGGGCCGACCCCCGACGGTGGCATCGCCGCTCAGCGGGAAGCCGTCGACGCGTTCTTCGCGGCGGGCCGTGCGGGCGACTTCGACCGCCTGGTCTCGGTACTGCATCCCGAGGTCGTTCTGCGCGGCGATTTCGGCCGAGGCGTCACGGGATCACGCGCCGAGGGTGCAGCGTCGGTCGCCAAGCTGGCGTGCAGCTACGCGGGGCCCGAGCGCGAGGTGCGCGCCGCCACCGTCAACGGCGCGGCCGGCGCGGTGATCTTCGTCGCGGGCCGGGCGACCGCGATCATGGGATTTGTCGTGCGCGGAGGGCGGATCGCCGCGATCGACGTGCTGGCCGACCCGGGACGCATCCCGCGGATCGACTTGGGCGCAGTGGCGGGCTAACCCGTCGCCGCTTGTATCAGTCCGATCGCGGAGTCGTGCTGCAGTATCCAGTTGCCGCCCTGGTTGACAAAGGCAAGGTGCTTGATGACCGGTCCGACGAACTTTGGACCCGAGATGGCCACGTCGGCCTGGGCCGCGTTGGGACCGGCCGGCTGGATGTTCGTCACGTTGAATGTCTCGGGAAACTTCCCGTCCCGGTAGGCCTTCCTCAGGTCGTGGTCGGCAACATGGCCCTCGTCGGGACTGATGCCGTTTTCGACCAGGTTGGTCTTAGTCGTGTACGACACGCCGGGATCGGTCACCTGGTTGCAGAGGGCGGACAACTGGTCGGCACTCGGCAGCCCCGGCGCCGGCGGCGGGTCCAGCGGCAGTGCCGGACCAGACGCGCCGCCCGCCGCCGGTTGCGCCCGCGCGATCGGCGGTGCGATGGACATAAAGCCCGCGGCCCCGCCGCCGATGACGGCCAACGCCGCCACGCTTGTTGCTACGGATTTCACCGTTCCCCCTTCAAGTCCGCCGTATTGAATCCCCCCTTATTGAGTCAGTGTCCGTCCGCTTGCAACAGCTGGACCGCCTGCACCGCCGAGGCGCGCGACAGCATCCAGTTGCCCTGGTTGACGAACGTGACGTTCTGCGTCACCGGGTTCGGGAGCTTGGGACCCGAGACCGCGACATCGGCCGTGGCCGAACCCGGCGCACCCGGCTGAATATTGGTCACGTTGAACGTCAGCGGCAGGTCGCCGTTCTCGGCCGCCTTCTTCAGCTTGCGGTCGGCGATGTGCGCTTGCATCCCGCTGATGCCGCCCTCGACCATATTGCTCTTGTTCGCGAACGGGACGCCGGGGTCGACAAGGCTGTTCAGCAGCCCGGTCAACTGAGCGACGGTAGGGACGTCGACGCCCGTGACCGGGGCCGGTGGCGGCGGGTTCTGCGGCAGTGCCGGGCCGTACGGCACGCCGACCGCGGAGAGCCGCACCGGGGCCACGCCACTGTGCGGTGCGATGGCAGTCATGCCTGCGGCTGCGCCCCCGATGGCGGCCAGGGCCGCCGCGCTGGTGGCAATCGATTTCACGATTTTCATACTTCCCTAAGTCGGATTGATGGTGTCAGTGTGCCTTCTGTGTCTGGTGTTTCGTATTTCGAGACGGTCACGTTACGACGAAGTATGCGAGACGACATGAACAATCTGTGCGTTCACTAGGTGCGGCCCCAGCGACATGCCGGGGGCGATCAGCTGTCTTTCCGCTCGTCTTCGGGCGCTTCGGGGTCCCAATTATTGGGCAGCATCGGCGCTTTCGGTCCCCCGCCGAACTCGTCGCCGGCAAGCGCGATCAAGCCCGCCGCCTCGGCGCTGCCTTCCGACACCGTCCCGGCGAACCCGAGGGTGCCCGCACCACGACCGGAGGCGCCGGTCGACGTGACCGGCTCACCCCCGGGAGCGGGCGATGGTCCCGCACCCGGCTGGGTGCCCCAGTCGGGGGCGACCTCGATATCCATATCCAAGAACTCGTCGCCGAACCCGCGCTGCCTCGCGCGCCGCCGCCGCCGCGCCCGCGCCTGCTCCCGGGCGGCCACCACGGCCGCCGCCACGGTGGTATCCGACTGCGGCGCAGCTCTTTTGGCACTTGAGCTGGCGCTGGCGCTCAGCCCCGATCCGAAACCGATGCCGGGAGGCCCGACCGCGTAGGGCGGCACGAACCCCATCCCACCCGCGGCCGGCGGCGCCGGCGGCGGCGCCGAACTGGCGACAGCGCTCGCCGTGGGCGCGGGAGCAGGGGCCGGGCCGGGGGCCGCGGCCGTGCCAGGGGCGACGGCCGACGCAACCGCAGTCGGAGCCATCCTGGCAACCGGCAGAACGGCGGGCGCAGCCACGACGGGTACCAGCGCCGGCGCGACAGCGGGTTCAGGCAGGCCAGCCAGTTCGGTCATCCCGGCCAGCCCCGCGAAGCCGCCCACAGCCCCGACGGGGGCAACCACGGGGATGAACGGGGAAATCACGCTGTAGGCGATGGATGGAAAATCGTCAGGGCTCAGGACCAGTAAGAACGGATTAGTCACCAGCAACAACGGATCCGCCAAGAATTTGTTAATGATGTTCTGCACGAACCCAGCGGGATCCGCCAGGAATTCAAAGAGGTGGTCCTGTCCCAACCCAAAATAAAGGTCCGACAGCAGGGGGAACTGCCCCACGAAGGACTCGACGACCTGCTGGGTGTACCCCACCGGGTCCTCCATGAAGGCCGCGATGCTGAAGTTCTGGATCAAATTCAGCAATGAAGATCCCAGCTCGGAGGGGTTCAGCGTGAACGCGTCCTGGGCGAGCTGCTCGACGGTCTGGACGCCGCTGGCCAGGGAGTTGACCCAGGAAGACACGGGATTCAACACCACGGGCGCCGGTTCGGTTTGGGGCGTCGACGCCACCGCCGTGCTCGAGACCGCTTGGTAGATGCTCATCGTGGTGGCGGCCTGGATCCACATCCGCACATAGTCGGCCTCGTTGAGCGCAATGGGGATGGTGTTGATCCCGAAGAAATTGGTCGCCATCAACACCCCGTGGACGATGTGGTTGGTGGCCAGCTCGGCCAGCGTCGGCATCGCCGCCAACGCCGCGGTGTGGGCTGCGGCCGCCGTCTCATGCTGTAGCGCCGCCGCAGCACTGTTGGCGCTGGCCTGCAGCAACCACGCCAGGTAGGGCAGGTGCGCGGCCAGGTAGGACGCCGCGGTCGGCCCCTCCCATACCCCGGCCTGCACGTCTGCCAATATGGCGGCGAGTTCCTCTGCCACCGAAGCATATTCGGCGCTCAACGCATTCCGCGCCCCCGCCGCCGCTAGCAACGACCCGGCCCCGGGACCGCTGCTCAGCAACGCCGAATGCAGCTCCGGCGGTGCGGCCATCCAGATCGGCGCCGTCACGAGCCGCAGCCGCCCAGACCCGATGCCGCCGTGGCCCCAGCCCCGATCGCATGACTGGCGCCCCACTCGCCCACCCCGGCCCGCGATGCGAGCGTGCCGGCGTCACGGTTGTCCACGTCTCTGCCGTCGCCTTCCTGACCCGAGCCAACGTCGCTGAGGTTAGCATAAGCTAACTTGCGCTGGCTACCGTCCAACGACCTTCCGGGCATGACGCGGCCTTCGGCGGGCGGCCCGGCGGGATTGGTGCCGTTCGCGCGACCGTGTGGGTGAAATGACCTGTAGCGCTTTGTATTTCAAGAGAACGCCCATCTTCACGACCAAGCGGCAAGCGGGCGATCGCCGCCACATCGGCTGGCCGGAATCGCCGCGAGCGTAACGCCACGGCGAAATCCCGGCTGAGAAGTCGCCGCCACGCTACGCCCGGGTGCCGGTGTGCGGGAAATGCTCAGCGCGTGGGAGGACGGCACAAACCTCGGTGACGTGCCGGGGCTCGAGACGGCCATCGTAGGCACCTGGACCACCGAGAAGCCGGAGACGAAGCCGGAGATAATGCCGCGGGCCGAAGCGCAGCGGTTGGTCGACGACCCGCGCGCATTCGATCGCCTCGTCGCGCTGCAGGTGATCCGCGTCGACGGCGCACAGGCGACGGTAGCTCGGCCGAAACTGATCGAGGCATTCAACGAAATCCGTTGCTAAGGCGTCGAATTGGGCAAGCTCATCGACCTGCACGAGCAGATCGTGCCCCAGATCGACAAGATCAGCGACTTGCTGGTGCGCGCCGGAGCCGAACACGTCATGGACCGCATCAAGCCGGGCGAGCCGCTGCCCCCCGATGCCGAGGTCGCCGAGCTGATCACGATGTTGGTCCGGTTCCGCACCCAAGCCGTGGCGACCGTCACCGCCACCCTTGCGTCGTCGATCGAATCGAACATCGAGTCACTCGTCAGCCACATACTCGCCGACTATCTCGAGCACTCCTCGGAAAGCGAACCCCAACTGCGCCAGGCGAAGTGAGCGATCACCGGCCGCTGAGCGTCAGCGTCCCCTCTGTTCTGAGCACCTTGCTGGCCGTGATCTTCTCGGTCTTGCGGGCCTCGCGTTCCAGGTAGCGCTGCTTGGACTCGTCGAACTTGTCGCTCGCCACCTCGAGCTCCTTGATCAACACGCCGAGATCGTCGCGCATCCGCGCGGCCTCGCCGGTGAAGTCTTCGCGTTCGAAAATGCGCCACTTCCTCAGCACCGGCATCACGACCTCGTTGAGGTGGATGCGCGGATCGTAGACGCCGCCCACGGCGATGATCACGGCCTTGCGCCGGAACTCCGGCACCGTGAACCCGGGCATCTTGAAATTGCGCAGGATGCGGTGCACCGACTTCATCGCCTGATTGGGCGCGATATCGAGCCCCGCGGCGCTGACGTCCCGATAAAAAATCATGTGCAGGTTCTCGTCGTGCGACACCCTGGCCATCAACTGCTCCGCGATCGTGTCGTTACTGGCCTTGCCGGTGTTGCGATGCGCGACGCGGGTGGCCAATTCCTGAAACGAGACGTACATGACCGAGTCGAACAGGCTCTCGGCAAACATATCGCCCTGATGGTTCTGGCCCGGACTGAAGCCCCTCGTCATTTGCTCCATGCGCAGCTTCTCCAGCTCCACCGGGTCGACGGCGCGGGTGACCACCAGGTAGTCGCGCAGCGCCGTGCTGTGCCTGTTCTCCTCGGCGGTCCACCGATTGACCCACTGGCCCCACGGCCCGTCCATCGTGAAGTTCATCGCGATCTCGCGGTGATACGACGGCAAGTTGTCCTCGGTCAGCAGATTCTGCACCATGGCAACTTGTGCCACGTCGGACAGCCGGCTCTGACCGGGCTCCCAGTCCTGGCCGTCCAGAGCGTAGAAGTTCTTGCCGTCCGACCACGGGATGTAGTCGTGCGGATTCCATTCCTTGAACATCAAGAGGTGGCGGTTGAGCAGGCGCTCGACCACGGGCTCGAGTTCGTGTAGTAGCTGCCGGTTGGTCATGCTGTCGGACACAAAGCGCTCCCAGTTATGTGTTGCTATAAGTAACGGTCAATGTATCTGTATCTTGCAGTTACATCAAGATGACACGCGGGGAATGGGTCAGATAGGGCCAAAAGTCCCTGCGCGGAGCGCGTTGGTCACCCGCGCCGTGCTACCGAATACGGGCAGAGCGTGGACAGCTTCCCGCAGGTCTCCCCGAATCCCGCTCGCACTGACTCGTCGATGATGGCGGCGCCGGCGACAACCACGCCTTCCCGTCGCATCTATGCCGCTCGCAGCGTCAACACGGCGCCCAGCCCGCCTCTGCGGAAAACCATCACGACTGGTCCGTCTACCGCTTAGGCACTAGGCCGGCGAATCCCGCCGGTGAGGACGCCGGCAGAGCGGTTTAACAACACTTCAACGGCGGTCATTTTTGGCCGTCGCAGCAAACGGCGGGCGCCGCGACGAACCATCGGCCGGGAACGCAATTCGGTGACTAGGCCTAGATCATCCATGCATTCGGCATGGCGGCTCCCACGCTGTTTCCTAACGCTATTCACCAGACACGCCAATCCCACAGCGAATCCACAACGTAATCACAGTGAATTCACCCCAATCGTGCCTTACCTGGCCCGACCTGCGCCGCTGTGACCACCGGCTTTAGCAAATCCGGCCATTCCCGCACACGCAGGACCAGACCGGGCTTTTCGCGCCATGTTCGACTGGCGGTCCGGCGGCAGCGCGGCTACATTTTTGCACGGTTTCGGGATGTTCGTGGTTGCCCCGGTTGCGGACGGCGCCTCCCCGATTAGCGCTTTAAAGAGAGGCACCAATGCTGCAAGAGTTTTGGCACAACTTCACCCACAACCTCTTCAAGCCGCTTCTGCTGTTCTTCTACTTCGGGTTCATGATCCCGATCCTGAAGGTGCGGTTCGAGTTCCCCTACGTGATCTATCAGGGCTTGACGATGTACCTGCTGCTGGCCATCGGCTGGCACGGCGGCGAGGAGCTCGCCAAGATCAACACCGGCATCTGGGTCATCGTCGGATTCATGGTGCTGGGCTTCATCCTGAACTTCGTGATCGGGGCCCTCGCCTACGTACTGATGGGCTGGCTGACTTCGCTGCGAAAAGTCGACCGAGCGACGGTCGCCGGGTACTACGGCTCGGACTCGGCAGGAACGTTCGCCACCTGCGTGGCCTTCTTGGCCGCCGTCAACGTCGCGTTCAACGCCTACATGCCGGTCATGCTGGCCGTCATGGAGATTCCCGGCTGCCTGGTGGCGCTGTACTTCGTGGCGCTGCTGCGCCACCGGAACATGGACGCGTCGGGGAACATGCCCGGCGAGCCCGGGTACACACCACCGGTCAAAGTCGCCGTCGGGCCCGGCACAGCGGCAAAGCCCCCTCATGGCCAGAGCCTCGAGGACGAGTACGAGCGGGGAGTCGAGCAAGAGCTCGAGCTCTCGATGGAGAAGCTGGACCATCCGGACTGGGAGCCCGACCAAAGCGCACCCCGCACCAAGGGCAAGAGGGGGGTGCCGTTCTTCTCGCGTGAGCTCCTGCAGGAGGTTTTCCTCAATCCTGGGCTCGTCCTCCTCATCGGCGGCATCGCCATCGGGCTGATCAGCGGCCTGCAGGGACAGAAGGTCGTAGCGGACGACGACAAGTTCTTCGTGTTGGCCTTCCAGGGTGTGCTGTGTCTGTTCCTGCTCGAAATGGGCATGACGGCCTCCCGCAAGCTGAGAGACCTGCGATCGGCGGGTCCCGGTTTTATCTTCTTTGGATTGTTGGCGCCGAATATCTTTGCGCCGCTGGGGATCATCGTCGCCCACATCTACGCGTCGGTTACCCATGCAGACTTCAAGCCGGGCACCTACATCCTCTTCGCGGTGCTCTGCGGCGCGGCGTCTTACATCGCCGTTCCGGCCGTCCAGCGGCTCGCCATTCCCGAAGCCAGCCCAACGCTGCCGCTGGCCGCGTCACTAGGTCTGACGTTTTCGTACAACGTCACCGTCGGTATTCCGCTCTATATCGAGATCAACCGCCTGATATCGCACTGGTTCTAGCTGCCGGCCTAAACTCCCGTGCCGAAAGGGGTTAGCCCAGCAGCGTGGTGCGCACCGGTCGATCGCTCTGACACACAACCTCTTTCGAATGCGGTCAGCCGGTGCTCGACGAAATATATTGGGCCACAGAGTTATTGAAAGACCCGTCTTGACCGACAGCGCGAGGAATCCCGCGCCTGTCAGGCAGGTGGGCATCGTGAAAGAGGGATGAACGACAGATGCTCGTTGTGAGCTGTTCGTAATGTGTTAATTGTTCGTAAAGACGGTGTACCTCAGTTGACTCAGGTCGTGTGAGTCCCCAAGGTTTCTCGTGTGAGTCCCCAAGGTTTATCGATGCTTGTGGACCCCCAGCGCCAATTGCCCCTTTCCTCATCGCCGGACTGAATCACGAGGCACCGATGGTTTCAGAACTTCACACACACACTTCTCAAGCCGGCGTTGAGAAGTGTTTGCCCGCACAAGAGGCTGTAACCGCTCGGACCGAAAAGCCCCGCAATGGTGTGGCCGGTCTCAAGCACTGGCGCTACGACCTTCGCTCGGGTTTTGCGGTGGCCATGATCTCGCTGCCGTTCTCCATGGGTATCGCGATCACCTCGGGCGCGCCGCCGATCTGCGGGATCATCTCGGCGATCATCGCCGGTTTCGTCCTGCCGTTCCTGGGCGGCTCGTATGTGACGATCAGCGGTCCGGCCGCGGGACTTGCGCCGGCCCTGTTCGCTGGCATGGTCGCACTGGGACACGTCCGGCTGGGCCGCGGCGGCTCGCAGTCCGAGGTGCTCGCGGTGGGCTATCCCCTTGTCCTGGTTGCAATCGCCACCGCAGGTGTATTGCAAGTGATCCTCGCCAAGTTGAAGGTGGCCCGTTTTAGCGCCATCTTCCCGGCCGCGGCCATCCAGGGGATGTTGGCGGCGATCGGGCTGATGATCATCGCCAAGCAACTCCCGCTATTCATGGGCGTGAAGTTCGAGGCCCACGAATTCTGGGCAATCCTCGGCGAAGTGCCCCGCCACGTCGAGTCGATGAACGGAGAGGTCTTCGCCCTGGGGATCGGTTGCCTGGCAGCGCTTTTCCTGCTGTCAGCCTTTCCCGGGCGGCTGCTGAAGGTCCTGCCGCCTCCGGTGTGGGTGTTCTTCGTCGGCACGGTCGTCAGCACATTCATCCTGAAGTTGGATAAACACTTCTTGATCAATGTGCCGGGTTCGCTCAAGCACGGGATCGTCTTCCCGCACTTCGGTGATGTGTTCACCCATGCCGAATTGCTGCTCCCCCTCGTCTACGTGGTCGTCACCCTCCTCTTGATCGACGGGACCGAATCCCTGGCGACGATCGCTGCCGTGGACAAAATCGACACCTACCGCCGCCGCTCCGACCCCGACCGGACCTTGCTGGCCATGGGCGTTTCTAACGTCGCCTCGAGCGTGGTCGGTGGCTTGACCATCATCCCTGGCATCGTCAAGAGCACGGCCAATATCCTGGGAGGCGGCCGGACGCAGTGGGCCAACTTCTACAACGCGTGCTTCCTGCTGACGTTCCTGCTGCTCGGCCGCGAGCTGATCAACATGGTCCCGCTGTCGGTGCTGGCCGCCATCCTCGTCTTCATCGGCTACAAGCTTTGTAGGCCCGCGGTTTTGCGCAACGTCGCACGGGTAGGGACGGAGCAGTTCGTCGTCTTCTCTGTCACAGTGCTCGTGACAGTGACGACGGACCTGCTGATGGGGATCGTCGCTGGCGTCTTCCTGGAGTTGGTACTGAACCTGTGGTACGTGGGCCTTTGGCACACCCTGAGGAACGGTTCGGAATCCGCCAGGCCGAGCCTTGCCGTCCGCTTGCTCAGTCTCTTCCGCAACCCGGTGTCTCAACGGGAATTCGATGAAGGGACCTACCACCTGTATTTGGACGGTCCCCTGGTCTGTTTCAACCTGTTTCACGTGATTCGGGAGCTGGGGCAGCTTCCGCACGATACGCGGGCGGTGTATCTGCACTTGAGCTCGCGTGTGCCCCTCGTCGATCACACGACTGGTGAGTCCCTCCGTCATTTCCTGGAGGAGTTCAGCGGGCAAGATCAGAGTCCAAGGCTGGTGATCGAGGGATGGGACCACATGCGGCCCCTGTCCAAGCATGAGACGAGCACGCGGATCGCCCTGGCCAGCGTAGAGGACTTGGGAGCCCCACAAGCAACAGATTGACGGCGGCCCGTCACCTCCGTGTAGATACGAATCGCGCTGTCGGGCAATGGTTCCTGTGCGCCTGATAACTATCCGAGCAGCGTGCGCACCACCGCGTCGGCCAGCAGCCGGCCGCGCGGCGTGAGCACCAGAGTGTGGCCATCGGACACCAGTAAGCCGTCGGCCACCACGGCCTCGGCGCGTTCGCGTTCGGCGTCATCGAGCCGGTCGAGCGGAAGTCCTTGGCGCAGGCGTATTTTCAACATCACGTCTTCGGTGTGCAATGCGTCGGTGTCAAGCTGCTCGAATCCGGCTATCGGTAACCCGGCGGCCGCCAGCGTCTCCGCATAGGCGTTGGGGTGCTTGACATTCCACCAGCGCGTCGCACCGATGTATCCGTGCGCCCCGGGCCCTGCGCCCCACCACTGACCACCGTCCCAGTAGCCGAGGTTGTGCCGGCACGCGCCGCCCGGCCGCGCCCAGTTGGATACCTCGTACCAGCCCAGCCCGGCCGCGGACAGCCTGGCATCCACCAACTCGTAGCGGTGCGCCAGCACGTCGTCGTCGGGAGCGGCCAGCTCACCGCGCCGGACCCGCCGCGCAAGCGCGGTGCCCTCCTCGACGACGAGGGCGTACGCCGAGACGTGGTCGACGCCGGTCGCGACCGCCGTGTCGACCGAGCGCAGCAGATCGTCGTCGGACTCCCCGGGAGTTCCATAAATCAAGTCGAGGCTGACGTGCTCGAAGCCCGCGTCCAGCGCCTCGCGGGCCGATGCCGCGGATCGGTTCGGCGTGTGAATCCGATCGAGGACGCCCAGCACGTGCGGGACCACCGACTGCATGCCCAGCGACACTCGCGTGTACCCGGCGGCGCGGATGGCCCCGAAAAAGTCCGGCCATGCCGACTCGGGGTTGGCCTCCGTGGTGACCTCGGCATCGGGCGCGAGGACGAAGTGCTGCCGCACCATGTCCAGCAGCCTGGCCATGCGCTCGCCGCCCAGCAACGACGGTGTGCCTCCGCCGACGAACACCGTGTCGAGCGTTGGTCCGTCCAACCGCGCGGCCGCCAGTTCGAGCTCCGTCCCCAGTGCGTCCAGCCACGCGTCCGGGTTGACACCACCCAATTCGGCGGGGGTGTAGGTGTTGAAGTCGCAGTAGCCGCAGCGGGTAATGCAGAACGGAACGTGCATGTAGAGGCCGAACGGTCGCCCGGTAAGCGGCCGTAGGGCGGGCAGGTCGACCGAGGCCTCGCGAAGGGTCATGCCAAATGATAGAAGCCGACTCTTCTCAGCCGATTCCCGGATTTGTCTACCGGATCACCCAGGATTGGCCCCTAGTTTTGATCAGCATGAGAAGAAATTTGACCTGGTGGCAAAGCTCGCCGGTATCCATGGCACAATGGCCCCGTGACTGCCGCCCACCCCAACTCGCGGATTGCCCTCGTGGCACGGCGGCACATCGATCTCAAGCGTGTCTGCAGCTGTTGCTGTCTGCCTTGATCTCGTAGACCCGCCCCCTGTACGTCCAGGCGCCGGATCTGCGCCGCCGAAATAAAACCGGTGAGCCGCGCGTCCAAGTAGCCTGCAACGCTTGCGAAGGAGAACCCGCGAATGACCACAGCCCGTCCCGCCGGGGCCCAAAATAAGGCCCGAAATGAGGGCCAGTGGGCGCTGGGAGACCGCGATCCGCTCAACGCCAACGAAGAGATGAAGCAGGCCGGCGCCCCCCTCGACGTACGCGAACGCATCGAAAGTGTGTACGCCAAAGCCGGGTTCGACAGCATCGAAAAGACCGATCTTCGCGGCCGTTTCCGCTGGTGGGGCCTCTACACCCAGCGTGAGCAGGGCTATGACGGGTCATTCACGGGCGACGAGAACGCCGACCTGCTCGAGGCCAAATACTTCATGATGCGAGTGCGCTGCGATGGCGGAGCGCTCTCGACTACCGCGCTGCGCACCTTGGGGACGATTTCGACCCAGTTCGGCAGAGACACCGCCGACATCTCCGATCGGCAGAACCTGCAGATGCACTGGATCGAGGTGGAAAACGTCCCCGAAATCTGGCGGTGCCTGGACGAGGTCGGGCTGCAGACCGCCGAGGCGTGCGGCGACTGCCCGCGTGTGATCCTCGGCTCACCGCTGGCGGGCGAGTCGCTCGACGAGGTGCTCGACCCGAGCTGGGCGATCGAGGAGATCGTTCGCCGCTACATCGGCAAGCCGGACTTCGCGGACCTGCCGCGCAAGTACAAGACCGCGATCTCGGGCCTGCAGGACGTCGCCCACGAGATCAACGACATCGCGTTCATCGGCGTCAACCATCCCGAGCACGGACCCGGACTCGACCTTTGGGTCGGCGGTGGCCTGTCCACCAACCCGATGCTGGCCCAGCGGGTCGGCGCCTGGGTTCCGCTGGCCGAGGTGCCCGAGGTGTGGGCAGCAGTGACCTCGGTGTTCCGCGACTACGGCTACCGGCGGCTGCGCTCGAAGGCGCGGCTGAAGTTCCTGATCAAGGACTGGGGTATCGAGAAGTTCCGCCAAGTGCTCGAAACCGAGTACCTCAAGCGGCCCTTGATCGACGGCCCGGCCCCGGAGCCGGTCAAGCATCCGGTCGATCACGTCGGTGTACAACGGCTGAAGAACGGGCTGAACGCGGTAGGGATCGCCCCGATAGCCGGACGGGTGTCCGGCACCATCCTCACCGCGGTGGCCGACCTCGCCGAGCGGGCCGGTTCGGATCGGATCCGCTTCACCCCGTATCAAAAGCTGGTCATACTCGACGTTCCGGACGACAAGCTCGACGACCTGGTCGCCGGCATGGAGGCGCTGGGTCTGCAAACGCGCCCGTCGCGTTGGCGCCGAAATCTGATGGCGTGCACCGGAATCGAATTCTGCAAGTTGTCGTTCGCCGAAACCCGCGGCAGGGCACAAGGATTGGTGCCCGAGCTGGAGCGCCGGCTCGAGGACCTCAACTCCCGGCTTGACGTGCCGGTCACGGTTAACATCAACGGTTGCCCGAACTCGTGTGCGCGAATTCAAGTCGCCGACATCGGGTTCAAAGGACAGATGGTCGACGACGGTCACGGCGGCTCCGTCGAGGGGTTTCAGGTACACCTGGGCGGCAGCCTCGGCCTGGACAGCGGTTTCGGCCGAAAGTTGCGCCAGCACAAGGTCACCAGCGACGAGCTGGGCGACTACATCGAGCGGGTGGTGCGCAACTTCGTCAAGCACCGCAACGAGGGTGAGCGATTCGCGCAGTGGGTCGTTCGCGCCGAGGAAGGCGACCTGCGATGAGCGGCGAGGCGACGAAACCGACCGAGGACCAATTGCGTGAGCTGGCCGCCCGCGGCGCGGCGGAACTCGACGGCGCCAGCGCCACCGAACTGCTGCGGTGGACCGAGGAGAACTTCGGCGGTGTCAACGGCCCGCGCGGCTGGGCGACGTGCAACTACGTGGTCGCCTCCAACATGGCCGACGCCGTGCTCGTGGACATGGCCGCCAAGGTGCGACCGGGCGTGCCCGTGATCTTTCTGGACACCGGATACCACTTCGTGGAAACCATTGGAACCCGGGATGCCGTCGAGTCCGTCTACGACATCCGCGTCCTCAACGTCACCTCGGAGAACACGGTGGCCGAGCAGGACAAACTGCTCGGCAAAGACCTGTTCGCCCGTGACCCTGGCGAGTGCTGCCGGCTGCGCAAGGTCGTCCCGCTGGGTAAAGCGCTGCGCGGCTACTCCGCGTGGGTGACTGGGCTGCGTCGGGTGGAGGCGCCCACCCGCGCGAACGCCCCGCTGATCAGCTTCGACGAGGCGTTCAAGCTGGTGAAGATCAACCCGCTGGCGGCCTGGACCGACCAGGACATGCAGGACTACATCGCCGAGCACGACGTGCTGGTCAATCCCCTCGTCTATGAAGGCTATCCGTCGATCGGCTGCGCTCCCTGCACGGCCAAGCCGACTGAGGGCGCCGATCCGCGGAGCGGGCGCTGGCAGGGACTGGCCAAGACGGAATGCGGGTTGCACGCATCGTGACCGCACTCGTGCTGACCGCCCACGGAAGTGAGGACGCGCGGTCGGCGGCCAACGCGCGGGCCGTCGCTCGCCGGGTGGCGTGCATGCGCTCCGGCCTGGATGTGCGGCTGGCCTTCTGCGAGCTGAACACGCCCAATCTCGTCGACGTGCTCAACGGCGTGTCCGGGGAGGCGGTGGTCACGCCGCTGCTGCTCGCGAACGCTTACCATGCGCGCTTCGACATCCCGCGCCAGATCGCGCGCTGCACAACCCCCTACGAGGTGTGGCAGGCACCCGTGCTCGGCGAGGATCCCCGGCTGGTCTCCTTGCTGCGCCAGCGGGTCACGGAGCTCGGTGTTTCCCGGCTCGACGACCGGGTCGGCGTGCTCGTGGCGGCAATAGGCTCATCGGACCCGAAGGCCAACGCCCGCACCGCACGGGTAGCGCCCCGGCTGATGACGGGCACCGGCTGGGCAGCTGCTGCGACGGGGTTCGTGACACGCCCGGAACCGTCGTTGGCGGAAGCCGCCGAGCAGCTGCGCCGGCGTGGCGCCCGACGGCTGGTCATCGCGCCGTGGTTCCTGGCGCCGGGGCGGCTGCCGGACCGGGTGCGCCATTTCGCCCAGGGCGCCGGGATCGAGATGGCGGAACCGCTGGGCGCGCACCGGTTGGTGGCAGAGACGGCGCTGGACCGCTTCGAGCGAGCCGTAAGAGGCAGATCCGAGCGCATCGCGGCCTGATTCAATTCCGCTACACTTTGCGGCTTGAATACTCCCTTGCCAATCGGGGTTTTATTGGCCGCGCTGGTGCTGTGGCTGGCCGGGTGTAGCGCCCACCACGCGGCTGCGCCGAATGCGGCCGGCCCGTGCGAGATTGTGCCCAATGGCACTCCCGTGCCCAACACGCCGTCGGCGCCTGCACCTTCGAGACCTTCGCCGAGGAACACGGCGGCGAACCCAGAGATAGCGACCGGCTATCGCAGCGACATGACCGTCGTGCGGACCGCTCACTACGCGGCGGCCACGGCCAACCCGCTGTCCACCCAGGCGGCCTGCCGCGTATTGCGTGACGGCGGCACGGCCGCCGACGCCCTGGTGGCTGCCCAGGCGGTGTTGGGTCTGGTCGAACCGCAGTCGTCGGGGCTCGGCGGTGGTGGATTCGTGGTTTATTACGACGCGCGTGCCGGCTCCGTCCAGGCCTACGACGGCCGCGAGGTCGCTCCTGCGGCGGCAGGCGAGAACTACCTGCGCTGGATCAACGACGCCGATCACGCCCCACCCAAGCCCGATCCGCGAGCATCGGGGCGGTCGATCGGAGTCCCGGGCATTCCTCGGTTGCTCGAGCTCGTGCACACCGACCACGGACGCACGCCATGGCGCGACCTCTTCAGTCCGGCGTTGGCATTGGCCGATGGCGGTTTCGACATCAGCCCCCGGATGGCCGCTGCCATCTCGGACTCGGCGGCACAATTGCGCGTCGATCCGCGGGCCCGCGGATACTTCCTCAATCCCGACGGCAGCCCCAGGTCCGCCGGAACGCGGCTGACGAACCCCGCCTACTCAAAGACCTTGTCCGCCATCGCCTCATCGGGCGTCATCGCCTTCTACGCCGGTGATATCGCTCGCGACATCATCACGGAGGCAGGCGATACCTCCGGTGGCCGCACGCCCAGCCTCATGACGAAGGAGGATCTCGCCGGCTACCTGGCCAAAAAACGCCAGCCTGTGTGCAGCACGTATCGCGGCCGACAGATCTGTGGCATGCCCCCGCCATCGTCGGGCGGCGTCGCGGTGGAAGCCGCGCTGGGGATCCTCGAGCATTTCCCGATGCCTGACTACCCACCAACCAATGTCGACCTCAACGGCGGTCGCCCGAGCGTGATGGGCGTTCACCTGGTCTCTGAGGCGGAGCGGCTGGCCTACGCCGACCGGGACAAATACGTCGCTGACGCCGACTTCGTCGGGCTTCCGGGCGGCTCCCTCGACGCGCTGCTTAACCCGGGTTACCTGGCCGAACGCGCCGCGCTGATCTCGTCGCAGCACAGCATGGGAACCGCCAAGCCGGGAGACTTCGGCGTCCCCGGCGACGTCGCTCCACCTGGGACCGAGCATGGCACCAGCCATGTCAGCATCATTGATTCGTACGGCAATGCGGCCTCGTTCACGACAACCATCGAGTCGCCGTTCGGTTCCTTTCACATGGTCGACGGATTCCTCCTCAACAACCAGCTCACCGATTTCGCCGCCGAGCCCCGCGCGGGCGACGGATCGTTGGTGGCCAACCGCGTCCAGCCGGGGAAACGGCCGCGAAGCTCGATGGCGCCGACGTTGGTGTTCGATGCTTCGCCGACGGGGCGGGGTCCGCTGTACGCGGTGACGGGCTCGCCAGGGGGCTCCACAATCATTCAGTTCGTCGTGAAAACACTTGTGGCGATGCTGGATTGGGGGCTCGACCCCCAACAGGCAGTGTCCCTGGTGGATTTCGGCGCCGAGAATTCACCGAAAACCAATGTCGGCGGCGAGGATCCAGAGATCAACACGTCCGACAACGGCGACCACGACCCGCTGGTGCAGGGCCTGCGCGCATTGGGCCATCAGGTCAACCTGACCGACCAATCCAGCGGGCTTTCGGCGATCATCCGCAGCTCATCGGGGTTGACGGGGGGCGCCGACCCGCGCCGAGACGGCGCGGTCATGGGCGACAACCCGTAAGCCGGCTCCGCGGCCTCAAGCCGACGTGAGCGTGCTCTGGTCTTCGTTGGCGGCGCCGGCTCCCCCGCGGGGAACCACGACGTCGCTCGGAAGGGGGGGCACCCGCGTCGCCCGGACGTACACCGTGTCGCCCTCGGCCAAGGCCAGCGCCTCGGCGTCGCCGCGGGTGATCTGCGCGGTGAACGGGCCGCCGGTGGCCGCGCTGGTCAGCTCAACGCGCACCTCGAAACCCAGTGCGACCACCCGATCGACGGTGGCGCGCACCACCCCGATCGACTCCGCGGTGCCGTCCCCGCCCGCGACCGCCATGTCGGGCTTGCGGCCGACGCGGATGTCGTGCGGGCGGACGAGGGCGCCGTTCAGCTCGGACACCGCACCCAGGAAGGACATTACGAATGTGCTCGCGGGGGAGTCGTAGACCTCGGTCGGGGATCCGACCTGCTCGATGCGGCCCTTGTTGAGCACCGCGATCCGGTCGGCCACATCGAGTGCCTCCTGCTGATCGTGGGTGACCAGCACCGTGGTGACATGCACCTCGTCGTGCAGGCGACGCAACCAGGCCCGCAGGTCCTCGCGGACCTTGGCGTCCAGCGCGCCGAACGGCTCGTCGAGCAGCAGCACCTCCGGGTCGACGGCCAGCGCCCGCGCCAACGCCATCCGCTGGCGTTGCCCCCCGGAGAGCTGGTTGGGGTAGCGGGTCTGAAATCCACTCAGCCCCACCACTTCCAGCAGATTGTCGACCTTCTCCTTAATCTCGGCCTTGGGCCGCTTGCGGATCTTCAATCCATACGCCACGTTGCCGCGAACGGTCAGGTGCTTGAACGCGGCATAATGCTGGAACACGAATCCGATGCCGCGGCGCTGCGGCGGCACGCGGGTGACATCACGACCGTTGATCGTGACGGTTCCGCTATCGGGTTGATCCAGCCCGGCGATGGTCCGCAAGAGGGTCGACTTGCCCGAACCGCTGGGGCCCAGCAGCGCCGTCAGCGAGCCGGTGGGCACGACGAAGTCGACATGGTCCAGCGCGACGAAGTCGCCATAGTGCTTGTACGCGTCCCGCACGACAATCGCGTTGTCGTCTCGCCCGGTGGCGCTATCGGTCATGTACGAGTCTCCTTGTCAGGCATATTTGGTCGCTCTTGCCCGGCGGACGTCCAGAACCACCTGGAAGACCAGCACCAACACGGCCACACCCATCAGCAGCGTCGACAGCGCGTAGGCGCCGTACTCGGCGCCCCGGTTGTAGCGGTCCGAGACGAGCAATGTCAGCGTTTGCGACTTGCCCGGCAGATTGGACGACACGATGATCACCGCGCCGTACTCGCCGAGGGTACGCGCGACGGTCAGCACGATGCCGTACGTCAGCCCCCACCGGATGGATGGCAAGGTGATCCGCCAAAACGTCTGCCACCAGCCCGAACCCAGGGTTGCCGCGGCCTCTTCCTGGTCGGTTCCCAGCTCGTGCAGCACCGGCTCCACCTCGCGCACCACAAACGGCAGGGTGACGAAGATGCTGGCCAAGACGATGCCGGGCAGACCGAAAATGATCTTGAGTCCGAGGTCCCGCTCCACGAACCCGAACGCGCCCGATGCTCCCCACAGCAGGATCAACGCCACGCCCACGATGACGGGCGACACCGCGAACGGCAGATCGATCACCGCCTGCAGCACTCCCTTACCGCGAAAGCGGTTGCGCGCCAGCACCAATGCCGTCGGAATGCCGAAAATTACGTTCAGCGGCACCACGATGGCGACCACCAGCAGCGTCAGATTCAGCGCCGAAATTCCCGCCGGCGTGCTTACCCAGTCGAAGAACTGACCGAATCCGGGGCGGAATGTCCGCCACAGGATCAGCGTCACCGGAACGACGAGCAGCACAAGAATGTAGGCGAGCGCGACGAATCGGAGAAGATAGCGAACCCGCGGCGACGTCACGCGGCCAGCTCCTCGCGTTTGGCCGCGCGCCCACCCACGATCCGCAGGATGAGCAGCACGACGAACGAAATCGCGAGCAGCACAATGGATATCGCGGCGGCGCCGGTGCGGTCGTCGTTCTCGATCAACGTCCGTATCCACTGCGACGACACTTCGGTCTTGCCCGGCACCGCGCCACCGATCAGCACCACGGACCCGAACTCGCCGATCGCGCGCGAGAAGGCCAGCCCCGCACCGGATAACAGGGCCGGTGTCAGCGACGGCAACACCACCGAGGTGAAGACCTTCGCGCCGCTGGCCCCCAATGACGCAGCCGCCTCCTCGGTCTCCCGATCGATTTCCAACAGCACCGGCTGAACTGCGCGGACCACGAAAGGCAGCGTGACGAAGGCCAGCGCCATCGCAACGCCCCATGCGGTGTGCTGCAGATGAAGACCCACCGGGCTGTTGTTCCCGTACAGGGCCAGCATGACCAGGCTGGCGACGATGGTCGGCAGCGCGAACGGCAGATCGATGATCGCGTCGACCAGCCGTTTGCCGACGAAGTCGTCACGCACCAGCACCCAGGCGATCAAGAGTCCGAAGACAAGGTTGAGCAACGTGACCCCGGCGGAAATGGTCAGTGTCACCCGGAACGACTCCAGCGCGGCGTTCGACGTGACCGCGAGCCAGAAGGCATGCCAGCCGCCCTCCGCAGCCTGCCAGGCGATCGCGGACAGCGGCAGCAAAACGATCACCGAAAGCCACAGCGTCGCGACCCCGAGCCGCAGTGACGTCGTGCGCGATCCGCGGGCACCTCGCGCGACTGGCGTGCCCACCAGAGCGTCACCGTCGAATTCGGGCCGGATCGCCTCGGGGCCGGCGCTTCCGTTTAAGAAAGTCCCCGTCATCCGGTGACCTGCGTGTAGATCTTGGTGATGCTGCCGGTGTTCTTGTCGAACAGCTGCGGATCCGCCGTCCCCCAGCCGCCCAGGTCGGCGATCGTCCACAGCTTCGCCGGCGCGGGATATTGAGCCCGGAAATCGGCGGCAACGGCCGGATCGACCGGCCGGAAGCCGGCCTGCGCCCAGACCTTCTGCGCTGCGGCGGTGTACTGGAAGTTCTTGAAAGCGACGGCGGCGTCCAGGTGCTGGCTTGTGGTTATCACAGCCAACGGGTTCTCGATCTTGAAGGTCTGCGGCGGGTTGACGTGCTCGACCGGTTTACCCGCCCGCTCGGTCGCGATGGCCTCGTTCTCGTAGCTGATCAACACGTCACCGCTGCCCTGGACAAAGACGTCCGTGGCTTCCCGCCCCGATCCCGGACGCAGCTTCACGTGTTCGCGCACCAATTTGTTGATGAAGTCGATGCCGGCCTGACTATTGGTGCCGCCCTCGCTCTTGACCGCGTACGGGGCGAGCAAATTCCACTTTGCCGATCCGGAACTCAGCGGGCTGGGTGTGATGACCTCGATGCCGGGCCGCAGCAGGTCATCCCAGTCCTTGATGTTCTTCGGATCGCCCTTGCGAACCACCAGCGTCACCACCGAACCGAAAGGGATTCCCTTGGTAGCGTCGGCATTCCAGTCTTTGGAAACCTTGCCCGCCTTGACCAATCGGGTGACGTCGGGTTCGACGGAGAAGTTCACGAGATCGGCCGGCTTGCCCTCGGCGACGCCGCGTGACTGGTCGCCGGAGGCGCCGTACGAGGTGATCACCTGCACGCCCTTGCCCTCGTCGGAGGCGTTGAACGCGGGAATCGCCTTGCTCCAACCGGGTTCCGGGGCGGAATAGGCGACCAGGGTGAGACTCGTATGCGCGTTGGCCGGGCCGCCGCCGCCCACAACGTCGCTGGGACCGCCCTGACACGCGGCGAGCACACCGACGGCCAGGGCGAGCGCCCCGACGCACCGGACGGGCCGCCGCAGTCCCCTGCCGACGTCGTTCTGCATTGATGGCCTTTCAGTATGGGAATTTATGGATTTCGGTTCCGTGCCCTCGGACCAGATCGGAAAGGCGCCTGAAACTACGGAATTCACGACTCCATACCAGACTGCGCACGGGTTCGGGAGTCAGCGACAACAGTGCACGAAGACACCGCATGCAAGAAAATCGGCTGCCGTGCGCATGTCGCGAAGCGTAACAGGAATTCGCTGGGCTGCCACGGCAACGGCGGGTAGGAGCCCCTCGGTTTGCCAGTAGCTCATCGGCGTGTCAGTAGCCCGTCAGTGTGTCAGTAGCCACGTGACGATCACCAGGACCACGAGCGTGACCAGAACCAACGTCACGTGTGATCGGGGCATGGGCTACCCGGGCGTCCCATCGGCGTGGCGGATGCGGCGCATCAACTCGATGCCCTTGCCGAGCAGACCGTCCAGCAACGCCGCGGTGACATAGGCCACCACCAGCACAACGGGCATCACCACCATGGCCTGCAGCACGAAAGCGAGGCCGGAAAGCCACAGCTCGTTGCCGTCCCACCAATTGAGAAACCCGTTCACCCCGCCCACACTATTCGCCCGGGCAGCCCCAGACCAATGTGTCAAGATCGGCCTGTGCCCCCTGAATCCTCCGAGTCCGAGGCAACGACATGCCTGGTTGCCGGCGGCGGACCGGCGGGCATCATGCTTGGCCTGCTGTTGGCCCGCGCCGGCGTAAGAGTCACGGTGATGGAAAAGCACGCCGACTTCTTGCGCGACTTCCGCGGGGACACCGTGCACGCGAGCACCTTGCGGCTGCTGGACGAACTCGGCCTGGGGAGGCGGTTCGCACAGATTCCGCATCGCCTCGTCGACCAGGTGCGGATGGAGATAGCGGGCGACCAGGTAGGCCTGGACCTGAGCCGCCTTCCGGGCGCGCATCAGCACATCGCGCTGGTTCCCCAGTGGGACTTTCTCGAGATGCTGGCTGCCGCGGCCGAGGAGCAACCCACGTTTCGGCTGTTGCGCAGCACCGACGTGACCGGAGTGATTCGCGACGGCCAGCGCGTCGTGGGCGTCACCTACCGGGACCAGGCGGGCGCAGCCAAAGAAATGCGTGCCGAGTTGACCGTGGCCTGCGATGGCCGTTCGTCGACCGTGCGCTCGGCGATGCACCTGACACCGCGCAGCTTCGGCGCTCCCATGGACGTCTGGTGGTTCCGGCTGCCTCGCCGTCCCGACGATCCCAGCGGCCTGGCCGGCGTGCTGCGCGCCGGGCACGCGACCATCACGATCGACCGGGGCGACTACTTGCAGATCGCGTACATCATTCCGAAGGGAACCCACGCGCAACTGCGCGCCCTAGGCATCGATGCGTTGAGGGACGCAGTGGTGAGCATGGTGCCCCGGCTCGCCGACCGCGTCGACACGTTGACCTCCTTCGACGACGTGAAACTGCTTGACGTCCAACTAAATCGGCTCCGCCGCTGGTATTCGGACGGAGTGCTGTTCATCGGCGACGCGGCCCACGCGATGTCGCCGGTGGGTGGCGTCGGCATCAACCTGGCAGTGGCCGACGCGGTAGCCGCAGCCCGCATCCTCGCCGGTCCACTGCGCGCGGGCCGGGTGTCCACCCGGCAGCTGGCCCGCGTGCAGGCGCGCCGGTGGCTTCCCGCGGTTCTGCTGCAGACGGCACAACGAATGATCCACGCCAACGTGATCGCGGTCGCGGTGGCCGGCACGGACCAGGGACCGCCGCGAGGCGTGCGTCTGGTGAGCCGGTCGCTGGTATTGCGCCGATTCATCGGCTACATGGTGGCGATCGGCCCCCTTCCCGAACACGTGCCCAAGTACGCCAGACGGGTCGGGTGAACCCCGACACGAGAGCGCGACATCTAGCGCAAGCATTGGACGCCGGGCAGGTCGACGGTCGATGATGTCGGGATGGTCCTGCACGCCCAACCCGCCGACCAACCCGCCGACGCCGGCCCCGAGGAGACGTTTGAGTCGGCCCCGCAAACGGCCCCGGGAACGGCGCTAGCGTCGCACATCGAATTCGACTCCCCCGGGCCCCTCGCGGCGAGCGGGTCGCTGCGGAACCCCTTCCCGCCGATCGCCGATTACGCGTTTCTGTCGGACTGGGAGACGACGTGCCTGATCTCGCCGGCCGGGTCCGTGGAATGGCTGTGCGTGCCCAGGCCGGACTCCCCGAGCGTGTTCGGCGCGATCCTGGACCGTAGCGCCGGCCATTTCCGACTCGGCCCCTACGGCGTCTCGGTGCCCTCGGCCCGCCGCTACCTTCCCGGCAGCCTGATCATGGAGACCACCTGGCAGACCCCGACCGGGTGGCTGATCGTGCGTGACGCGCTGGTCATGGGGCCCTGGCACGACGTCGAGCGCCGTTCGCGGACGCATCGCCGCACCCCGATGGACTGGGACGCCGAGCACATCCTGCTGCGCACGGTGCGCTGCGTCAGCGGCACCGCCGAGCTGATGATGAGCTGCGAGCCGGCGTTCGACTATCACCGCGTCGGGGCCACCTGGGAATACTCGGCCAACGCCTACGGCGAGGCCATCGCGCGCGCCAGCCGGCAGCCGGACGCGCATCCGACGCTGCGCCTGACCACCAACCTGCGGATCGGGCTGGAGGGCCGCGAAGCGCGGGCGCGCACCCGGATGAAAGAGGGCGACGACGTGTTCGTCGCCCTCAGCTGGACCAAGCACCCGGCGCCGCAGACCTATCAAGACGCCGCCGACAAGATGTGGCAGACCACCGAGTGCTGGCGGCAGTGGATCAACATCGGCAATTTCCCCGACCACCCGTGGCGGGCCTACCTACAGCGCAGCGCGCTCACGCTGAAGGGGCTCACGTATTCACCCACCGGCGCGCTGCTGGCCGCCAGCACGACGTCGCTTCCGGAAACGCCACAGGGCGAACGCAACTGGGACTACCGCTACGCCTGGGTTCGCGACTCGACGTTCGCGTTGTGGGGCCTTTACACGCTGGGCCTGGACCGCGAGGCCGACGACTTCTTCGCTTTCATCGCCGACGTCTCCGGCGCCAACAGCAACGAGCGCCATCCGCTGCAGGTGATGTATGGCGTCGGGGGCGAGCGCAGTCTGGTCGAAGACGAGCTGCACCACCTGTCCGGCTATGACCACGCCCGCCCGGTGCGGATCGGCAACGGCGCCTACGACCAGGTCCAGCACGACATCTGGGGTTCCATCCTCGATTCGTTCTACCTGCACGCGAAATCGCGCGACCAAATCCCGGAGACCTTGTGGCCGGTGCTGAAGAAACAGGTGGAAGAGGCGGTCAAGCACTGGCGCGAGCCCGACCGCGGAATTTGGGAGGTGCGCGGGGAACCGCAGCACTTCACGTCGTCGAAGGTGATGTGCTGGGTCGCGCTCGACCGCGGCGCCAAGCTCGCCGAGAAGCAGGGCGAGAAGAGCTATGCGCAACAGTGGCGCGGCATCGCCGAGGAGATCAAAGCCGACATCCTTACGCACGGCGCCGACTCGCGCGGTGTGTTCACCCAGCGCTACGGCAGCGACGCGCTGGATGCCTCGCTGCTGCTGGTGGTGCTGACCCGGTTCCTGCCGCCGGACGACCCCCGCGTGCGCAACACCGTCCTGGCGATCGCCAACGAACTCACCGAAGAAGGCCTGGTGCTGCGGTACCGGGTCGAGCAGACCGACGACGGGCTTTCCGGCGAGGAAGGCACGTTCACCATCTGCTCCTTCTGGCTGGTGTCCGCGCTGGTAGAGATCGGCGAGGTTACCCGCGCCAAGCGGCTGTGCGAGCGACTGCTGTCCTATGCCAGCCCGCTCCATCTCTACGCCGAGGAGATCGAGCCGCGCACGGGACGGCACCTGGGCAACTTCCCGCAGGCGTTCACCCACCTGGCATTGATCAACGCCGTGGTCCACGTGATCCGCGCCGAGGAGGAGGCCGACAGCACCGGGGGCTTCCAGCCGGCCAACGCTCCCATGTAATACCGGGCGTCCCACGGCGCCGCTTCAGCTGAGTTCGCTGACTTTGTCCATCATGGCGTGCGCGACGTCGATGGCGGTGGCGTTGATATCGCCCGATCCCTTAGGCGACGCGTTTGACCTATTGAAAAAGTCGACCTCGACTTCGACCAGACAGTTCCCGCGGACGCCAATGGCTCGCCCCGCCGGAATGGATCCGGAATCGGTGCCGGACGATGCAAACGCCGTCGAAACAGTCGCGGCGACGACGGATTCGGCGACCTGAACGTTACTGGTCGTGGCGTTGAGCCGGAAGACGCCGCCCGGCAAGGGCGACGTCGCGCCGTCGCACGTTCGCCACTGCTCGGAGAACCTCGCGAACAGCGCCCGGGCTTCGGCGGCCGTGGGCAAGCTGACCACGCCCTCCTTCACGCTGGTCACGTCCACGGAGAGGGCAACTTGCCTCCAGGTCACAACCGCGACGTGTTTTACCCTGCCGAATTGGTAGACGCCCTGCTGCAGCATCGTTGCGACCCCGAGGCAGTCGAGGGGCGAGGCGGATCCATCGTCCTGCAGCGCTTCGGGACCCCCGAACCGCGGCGGAA
This sequence comes from uncultured Actinomycetota bacterium, assembly GCA_963788075.1. Lineage (GTDB taxonomy): Bacteria > Actinomycetota > Actinomycetes > Mycobacteriales > Mycobacteriaceae > Mycobacterium. Next base: position 142,310 of record CAWBFI010000005.1, read on the forward strand.
AGCGCGTGTCAAGCCTGAAGGACTGGTTGAGTAGTCGCGAGAGGGCGCCGTCGCCGAGGAGCACCTGCTTAATGGTGGGCCCGGTCAGAGATTGCGGTGTCAAGTGCTTTCCCGGCCGCGCCGTACCGTCGACCACCCCGGCGCAGCCGGCGACCAGCAGCACGAGCGCGAGGGGGGCCGCCAGTCGTGCCGTCTTCCTCAGGGCACCGCTACCTTTTGGATGCTTCAGATTAATCTTTCGGCTCCTTTTAGTTCACCGAAAGTTTACTTTGCGCCCGCGCCTTGGCAGCCGCGAAACACGCCGAACCGCTGCCCCAAGCCGGCGGCCTCCCCGCCTCGTCGCTTGGCGCCGCGTCAGCTCAGGGCGCTGACCTTGTCCATCATGGCGTGCGCGATGTCTGCGGCGGTGGTGTTGATGTCGCCCGTCCCTTGATGCGAGGGGTTGGACGGGTCGAAGAAGTCGACCTCGGCTTCGACGAGGCAATTCCCGCGGACGCCGATGGCACGCCCTTCCGGGAAGGCCGCCGGATCCGATCCCGGCAACATCAACTGCGTCGAAACGGTTGCGCCCAGAACGAAATCGGCGTCACGCACGTTGGTGATCTTGGCCGTCAGCCGGAGCGTGCTGCCGGGCAGCGGCATTGTCGTGCCGTCGCATTTTCTCCATTGCCGGGCAAATTCCCCGAACAGCGCGTCCGCGTCGGCCGGCGTCGGCAGGCTGACCACGCCCTCCTTCACGCTGATCACCTTCACGGACTTGCCTGCGTGCAACCAGCTCTGCACCGCGACGCCTTTCACCTTTGCGGATTGGTAGACGCTTTGCTGCAGCATCACCGCGACGCCGAGGCAGTCGAAGGGCGAGGCCGGTCCGCCGTTCTGCAACTGGTCGGGACCCCCGAACCGTGGCGGGAAATGGGGATCGGCCCTGAATGGCTGCTGGAGCAGCTTCGAGAGCGCGGCGTCGTCCAGCAGCACCTGCCTGACGGTGTGTCCAGTGAGCGGTCTCGCCCGCGCGTTCGGCGCCGGCCGGGCTTTGCCGTCGACAGCCACGGTGCAGCCGACGGCCAACAGGGCGATGCTCAGCAGGGCAATCGCACGCGCTAAGGCCACGGCTACTTCTTTCCCTTGTCTCCCGGGGCGTCGGTGGACAACGCGGCGACGAAAGCTTCCTGGGGCACTTCGACCCGCCCGATGGTCTTCATCCGCTTCTTGCCCTCCTTCTGCTTCTCCAGAAGTTTGCGTTTGCGGGTGATGTCACCGCCGTAGCACTTGGACAGCACGTCCTTGCGGATCGCGCGGATGTTCTCTCGCGCAATGATTTTCGATCCGATGGCCGCCTGCACCGGCACCTCGAACTGCTGGCGCGGGATGAGTTCCTTCAGCTTGGTGGTCATCTTGTTGCCATAGGCGAACGCGGAATCCTTGTGCACGATCGCGCTGAACGCGTCGACCGCCTCGCCCTGCAGCAGGATGTCGACCTTGACCAATTGGGCCTCCTGCTCGCCGGCCTCCTCGTAGTCGAGGCTGGCGTAACCGCGGGTACGCGACTTCAGTGAGTCGAAGAAATCGAAGATGATCTCGCCGAGCGGCATGGTGTAGCGCAACTCCACGCGTTCGGGCGACAGGTAGTCCATGCCCCCCAGCTCGCCCCGTCTGGACTGGCACAGTTCCATGATGGTGCCGATGAACTCGCTCGGGGCGATGATGGTCGTCTTCACCACGGGCTCATACACCGTGCGGATTTTGCCGTCCGGCCAGTCCGACGGGTTGGTCACCCGTATTTCGGTGTCATCCTCTTTGATGACCCGGTAAACGACATTGGGCGACGTCGAGATCAGGTCTAGATCGAACTCGCGCTCCAGCCGTTCGCGGGTGATCTCCATGTGCAGCAGTCCGAGGAAGCCGCACCTGAAGCCGAAGGCGAGCGCCACCGACGTTTCCGGCTCGTAGGTCAGGGCCGCGTCGTTGAGCTGCAGCTTGTCCAAGGCGTCGCGCAGGTCCGGATAGTCCGAACCGTCGACGGGATAGAGCCCCGAGTAGACCATGGGCTTGGGCTCGCGGTAGCCCGTCAGCGCTTCGGACGCGCCGCGGCGGGCCGTGGTCACGGTGTCGCCGACTTTGGACTGGCGGACGTCCTTGACCCCGGTGATCAGGTAGCCCACCTCCCCGACGCCCAGCCCGTCGCTGGGTTTGGGTTCGGGCGACACGATGCCGACCTCGAGCAGTTCGTGGGTGGCGCCGGTCGACATCATCAGGATGCGTTCGCGCGGGGTGATCTTGCCGTCCACAACGCGGACGTAGGTCACCACGCCGCGGTAGATGTCGTAGACGGAGTCGAAGATCATCGCGCGGGTGGGCGCGTCGGCGTCGCCCTGCGGCGGCGGCACCTCACGCACGACGTGGTCGAGGAGGTCGGCCACACCCTCGCCCGTCTTGCCCGACACCCGAAGCACGTCGCCGGGTTCGCAGCCGATGATGTGGGCTATCTCGCCGGCGTATCGATCGGGATCGGCCGCGGGCAGGTCGATCTTGTTGAGCACCGGAATGATGTGCAGGTCGCGGTCCAGCGCCAGGTAGAGGTTGGCCAGCGTCTGCGCCTCGATGCCCTGGGCGGCATCGACCAGCAGCACCGCGCCCTCGCAGGCCTCCAGGGCGCGCGACACCTCATAGGTGAAGTCGACGTGGCCGGGGGTGTCGATCAGATGCAGCACAAAGTCGTCGTCGCCCACGCGCCAGGGCAGCCGAACGTTCTGTGCCTTGATGGTGATGCCGCGTTCGCGCTCGATGTCCATCCGGTCCAGGTACTGGGCCCGCATCGACCGCTCGTCGACGACGCCGGTCAGCTGAAGCATCCGGTCCGCCAGCGTCGACTTGCCGTGGTCGATGTGAGCAATGATGCAGAAATTCCGAATCTGCGCCGGAGGCGTGAAGGTTTGGTCGGCGAAACTGCTGATGGGAAGCTCCTGGAGCGGCGGATTAGCAGCATCCAGCGTATCCGTGCCCCGGGGCCAAGGCCGAATCGCGAGCTTCGACTCACGTCTATGCTGCGAATATGGCGTCTGCACGGAAATCTCAGTGGAAGACGTTTCAGCGTTTCGCGGAGAACCTGGTTTTCGAGCGGGCTCCGCGGCTGGCCCGGCACGTGCAGAACTCGCAGACCGTGCTGCGGGAACTGCAGCAGGCGGTGAAGATCACCGCGAACGTCATCGCGGCGGTCTCGCCGCAGCCGCCCGCCGCGATCACGGCGGGTCGGCCGGTGACCAGCACGAGCTTCCCCACCGCCCAGCGGGCGCGCAAGCTGGTGTACGCCCCGAACCTCGACGGCCGGGCCGATCCCGGCGAGATCGTTTGGACGTGGGTGGCCTACGAGGACGATCCCACCCGCGGCAAAGACCGACCGGTCCTGGTCGTGGGTCGTGATCGCAGCGTCCTGCTGGGATTGATGCTCTCCAGCCAGGAGCGCCACGCCACCGACCGTGACTGGGTTCGAATCGGTGCCGGCGCTTGGGATTACGAGGGCAGAGAAAGCTGGGTACGCCTGGACCGGGTGCTCGACGTGCCCGAGGAGGGTATTCGCCGCGAGGGCGCCATCCTGGACCGCGAGATCTTCGACGCGGTGGCGGCCCGGCTCCGCGCGGAATACTCGTGGAGCTAGTCCCGGCTCAGCCCGCCGGATTTTCGCGCTGGGTACACGCTCGGCGAAACGGCGGTCAGCCCTGCGTGATGTAGGACTGCAGCTGCTGCTGCTCGGCCTCGAGCTCTTCCATCCGCGTCTTCACCACGTCGCCGATGCTGACGATGCCGATCAACTTCTTCCCGTCCAGCACCGGGACATGGCGCACCCGGTTATTGGTCATCAGCGCGCTGACGGCGTCGACCGTGTCGGACTTCGTGCAGGTCGCAACCGTGGAGGTCATGATGGTGGCGATCGGGCGGGACAGCAAGCTGGCGCCGTGCGTGTGCAGTTGGCGCACGACGTCGCGCTCCGAAACGATTCCGACGACTCCCTCGTCGCCGACCACCACCATGGCGCCGATGTTCTGCTCGGCGAGGCCGGCGAGCAGTTCCCGGATCGTCGCGTCCGGGTTGATCGTCACCACCGCCGCGCCCTTGTTTCGCAAAACGTCCGCAATCCGCATCAAGGCCTCCAGCCGGTTGTGAGCTGCTTCACACCAGGCTACGGCTAACTCGCCCGGCGCAAAAGCCACCACGAGAACCGGCAACCGGGACCCCGCTTACCCTCGGGTGGGCGGTCCAAACCCATCAGCGGTCGGCCCGAGCCGGATCGGTGAAACGCCACCGCGAGGTCGAGCGGCCTTGGAAGGATAGGCCCATGATCGAGATCACGTTGTTGGGAACCGTGTCTTGACCAGGCAAAATACCAGTTAACCTGCAGCTTTACTCCGTCTCGTTCCAATTCAGTCCCGCTCGTTACCTGCGGTTTCGTTCTCGGGTCTTGACGGCGTCAAGAAGGATCACCGACCGCATCAACATGCTGAGCCACTTCACGGGCGATTGCGCGAAGCCCGCAAGCCCCCATCACAGGATTGAACTCCCTCAGCCATCCAGGTCAGGAGGACGAAAACCGTCCTAGCTGCTGAAATAATCACCGGGACTAACAACAGATCACCCGGGATCGCTGGCAATTGTGGAATTATGGGCACGGCCCGGGGCGCTGACAGGCGCGAGCGTTTTTGCGGGCTCAAGCCAGTGCAGTAGGAAGGCAGTCGTTGTCCTGGTCGGTGCTGAGAAGTCGAACGCCCATATCGGCATCCCTCGGCGCCCCCTAAAAGCTGTTGCTCACTTCAAGCCGATGCTTGCCTGGCCAGCTTGCTTCTGTAGCTACCACCCGCGTGTCCAAAACATCGAAGGACCTTGTCGGACGCTATTGTGCAGATCGAAGATTGGCGATTCAGGGGAGGAGAAGCTGTTGTCGCCGGTTCCTGATCTTCAGCTTGCGGTATCTGCGGGCGCTATTCAAGCATGGGTGGGAGTTGTCGGGGCTCTCCTCGGGGCAGTGGTCACAATTTTCAAATATTTCAGGTATCAGAGCAGACGAGACCTACGGGCAGCTGTGGGTGCGTCCTTCGCTTCGACCGTCGACGCATTGGCGTCAACCAATGAAACATCGCGCATGGCAGGTGCGGTATTACTTCGACGATTCTTCGACCATCGCACTGAGCAAGGGGCTGCAGGAACTCCGTATGTCAAAGAGACCATTGAACTCATTGCGGGCATGTTGCGTGGGGAGCAACCTCCATATATCCAGAAGGTTCTTTCTGACGGCCTTCGTTATGCAGTCGACTTGCAGAACGCCGACCTCCAGCACTGCGATTTGCGAAAGGCCTACATCGGAAAAAAGACGGGCGACGAGCGCGCCGTCGACTTGTCCGAAGCGGATCTGTTTGAATCGAAGTGTGCAGGGGCCTCGTTTAAGGAGGTAATTGCATGCAATACAGTGTTCTACAATGCTGGGCTTCAGGGAACGGTACTGTCAAAGGCCAATTGCGAAGAGGCTGATTTTCGTGACGCCAAGTGCGAAGAGGCTGATTTTCGTGACGCCAATTGCAAGAATGCCGACTTTCGCGAGGCCAACTTGTTCAAATCAAAGTTCGGGGGCGCCAATATAGAAGGAGCGAGGTTTGCTGGGGCGAAAGGGATTCCAGACGAGGTAGCAAGTCTGCTGGACGAGGACAAGGTAGGCCGACCAGGAGCTGTCGTCCCGAAACTGACAGCTGCCCGATGAGGCCAACGGTTTTTCTCTGTGAGCCAACTGAACTCACGCGCGCCCAGCGTCGGATCAGTGACTGGTGGCACGAGTGCCTGTTTGGGCTGGGCTTCAACGTCGAACAGCTCCGTCGGGATCGGTATGAACGGGACCCATGGCCAATATTGTTGCGGTACTTTCGCTCCGCTGATGGGGTGCTAGTGCTCGGATTCCGGCAGCTGATTATTAATTCCGGAGTCTGGAGAGAGGGCACCGTCGAGCAGACCGATGTCGCCACTACCTGGACATCCCCGTGGTTGCATGCCGAGACCGGGATGGCGTTAGCCTCCGGGCTGCCCGTCTTGCTGGCCAGCGAATCGGGGGTATCCGAGGGAGTGTTTGCTGCTGGAACATGGACAAGCGCACTAGCGGGAACGAGTGCCGAAGCGCCCGATGCCGACGTTGTCAATCTGTGGGCATCGGCGGTTGCTGCACGAGTCCACTACGACGTGGCTGGTCCCATCATTATCCGGTGATGGCGTCGAACTCGCGGGCGTCGGCTCAATCCTGGTGGGTGATTCGCTCGGCACCGTTACGACGGTTACGCTTCTGAGCCATCTCAGATGTCGTCAATCTGAAGCGACGACGGCTCTTCACCCCTTGACTGCATGTATTTGTACTGCCACCGTCCCCACTCGACGGCATCCTCCGGCCTTACATGCAGATAGTGCTGGGCGAGCCCGAGTTCATCCTCTGCGCTCCCCGAGGACGTGAAACCCACCCCGGCTCCCTTCGTGGGTTCAATCCCGGACGTGACCCCTCGCGAGATGGCAATCAAAGTTTGGGCGCCCAGGCCTCGACGCGCTGTTCTGGGTTGATCGCCTCGATGGAGGCGGGGTTGTCCTCCAGGTCGTGCCGCGAACGTGAAGGAACATGATGAAGGTTCTGAAATGGGCGGTAGTGCTGTTAATGGCGGTACTGGGCCTGATGGCCGGTGCTCCGGCGCTGGCGTCAGCGGCCCCCGACACCCAAGCCGACGTGACCTATCTGCAGTTGCTCGACCAGAACGGGGTGTTCTACCCAATCCCGAGGCGATGGTCTCTTACGCTCATGACCTCGTGGACCAACTGAGCGCCTCCCCACAGAACGACGCCAGTGTGGGCTCGATAGTCAGCACCGGCGAGGAGCGAAATTCTCCGCACGACATGGGCGTGATCATCGCCGCCGCAGTGGTCGCCTACAGACCGTCCCTAATCCCGGTGGTTCGGCACTGGGCGGACAGCGCCGCTGGCTACCCGTGTGGTGCCGCAGCTCAGGGGGTGCTGCGATGAAGAAATTGGCGTCTACTCTCAAGCCCTATGAGCGGGAAACGGCTTGAAACGGTGAGGGCATTTTGGGATGCCTGTAGCCAGGGCGACTGGGGTGGGGCCGCGAGCTATGTCGGTGACGGCTACGTCTGGGTTGATCACGCGACAGGGGTCGTCGCCAAGACCCCCGAGGAGCTTCAGGAAGCCCTGGCGGACGACTTGCCGTGGTCGGACTTGCGATTCGAGATCACGAACGTTTTCGATAGCAACGACGCTTTAATCGTGCAAGCGGTGCGCTCCGGCAGGATTAAAGGGGCATGGCGGTCGATGGAAACGACCGGCCAGCACGTCAGCTTCGAGTTCCTCGACATCTTCAAGTTCAACTCGGACGATCAAATCGTTTGGGAAGAGGCGTATTACGACATGTCGGACATCATGCGGCAGCTCGGATATTTACGGCCACCAGGCGTTAAGCCTTAGGCTCCGATCTTGGAATGTACTCGGAGCCCCTGTCAGGATTGGGCTGCTAAGGGTGGTCCTGGTCAGGAGGTCGAAACCCTCCCGAACTGCACAGTTGCCTATTCCTCCCTAGGCTTCCATAGCGTTGGATACATCCCAAGTTTGGCCAGAATGTGGCCACGGCTTTCAAGGCTACCCTGCGACTGTGACCTCCGACGAGCCCTCGAAGGTGTTGGCCGTCAAGCTGATACGCCGTCGAGGCAGAATGCCCATCACGCCTCAGGTCATCAACGGCCCGCTGGCGGCACCTGTCAGCACACCCATTGCCTGGTGAGTGCGAATGTCATGGCTGCATCGCGGCAGCCAGGCCGAGCCACACGCCATTGCCTACCTGGTGCCCTGACGCTGCGGAAGCCGCAGGTGGCAAACCTGCCCGAGGCACTGAGCATCAGTGCAGCTCGCGTGCTATTTGAATCCCGCATTTCCCAGGTCCGTGCGCCCTACACTGCTGACCATGACAGATGGCTGCTGGCCTAAGAAAGCCTTGCCCGGCTCGGCCCTACTGCTGACACTGCCGATCGCGCTATCGCTGGCCTGTGCGCCAGTCGCTGCCGCGACGACACACGAAGAAAAATGCCTCCAGCTACAAAGACAGATCGACGCGCTTGAGGCGCATCAGAACCCAAACGAAGTCGGTTCACCCGCCCTCCAACACGCGATTGCCACCTACCAATCGCAGTGCCTGGGAACGAGCGTTTGCCCAACCTGCGGTCCGCTCCCAAATTTACCCGCTCTACCGGCTCAAACCGCTGGACCGGCGCAAAGGCCGCAGACCCCTCAACCAACTCAACCACCTCGACCGCAAACACAGCCTCGGGCGTGACTTCACCGGCACACTGTGTGCGGGTTGTGCGTAGCCGGTGACCTGGGGCTTTGAAAAGTCCGACGGCTCAACGTCACAGGTGTCCAAATGTAGGCGGCGGCCGGGTGCCCTGTAAGGGCTGTTGGTCGCTACGCTGCGCGGCGGCGGCGTTGCAGCATGAACGGGGCCCCGCGGTGCAATGCCGAGAAGGTCATTGAGGGAGGCACGTCGCTGGAAGGCCACCGTGGCCTCTGCACAGCGTCGCCCGCGGCTATAGGGTGAAGCGTTGTCTGTCCGGGAGCAACGTGTGTCAACTTCTCAGGGAAGCGCCCGTGAACTGCCCAAATAGATCTGGCCTGCGGTCAGCAGCAAACTGCCCGGCCCACACCTAGAGGGCACGGCAGAGGCCCCGGGAGAGCCGATTTCGGTACGGCCTGCAAGCAGCTCAGGCGGGGTCGAGCAGGTGGGCGAGCACGCCGAGCACGTATGAGGCTGTCCTGCCGTCAGACACCTCGGCGAAAGTCTGGGACACCTGTCGCAGTTGCTCGGCTACCTCACGCCTCTGCAACGAGTCCAGGGCCGCCAAAGTCTTGAGCAGGTCTCCAATGGACAGCTCCGTGTCCGACATGGTTCTCTCCACTTGTGCGCGCCTGACGGTTTCTCTGTCAGCATGACGCACGCAGGGTAACGCCGACCTCATCTGGGCGACCGCCAGTGACGAGAATCTTGGACGGGGAGTTGACGGAGCTGTACTTTGCCCAACAACAGTTCACGATGTACGGCCCGTCGCACTGGGCGGCCATCGCTGTGTTCGCGATTGGTAGCGTGCTTCTGGTCTGGATCGGGCGCAAGCAGAATCCATCGCAAGCCCGGATCCTGGGCCGGATCCTCGGGGCCCTGACGGCGACGATATTCGGCATGGTGCTGGTGTATTCGCTGATCCCACCCGCCATCGGCAGGTCAGTACCGCTGAACCTGACCGACCTCGCCACCGGCGCTGCGGCCTATGCGTTGTGGTCACAGCGACACTGGGCGTTCGCCCTGACCTACTATTGGGGCCTCGTCCTGAGCACACAGGCGTTCATCTCCCCGGTGCTGACCGGCCCGGATTTCCCCGACTACCGGTTCCTCGGCTTCTGGTCCATTCACCTGCTCGTCGTCTGGGCGGCCATCTACCTGACCTGGGGCCGCAGGATCCGGCCCAGTTGGCGCAGCTATCGCATCGCGGTGACGGTCACCGTGATCTGGGCAGCCGCCACTTTCACGTTCAACCGCGTCGCTGGGGCCAACTACGGCTTCCTCAACGGAAAACCCCGCACCCCAAGCCTGTTAGACGTCTTAGGCCCGTGGCCGGTGTACCTACTGACTGCGGCCGCTCTCATCGTCACCGCGTGGGCCCTGATGACCTGGCCGTGGGTCCGTTCTCCGGGATCCCGACTGTGACCAACGGATAACGGGTCGGCAGGCGCAGCACCAAACACTTGCTGAAACAACCTGCAGCATCGACAGGCTCGCCGCTGGGCCCAATCACCCGGGATTGGTTTCTGAGACGAACAATTGAGATAACAGAAGGCCAGGACATGGCCTTCTGACGGTCACCCCCAATACCTGTCTGAACCGTCCCGCGTTTGATGCGAACCTCGCTTCTTGGGAAGGTGCATGTCATGCCGAGCAAGTACGATCCGGAGACGCGGGCGAAGGCGGTCCGTCTGGTGCTCGATCACCGTGATGACTATCCGAGTGAGTGGGCGGCGATCACGGCGGTGTCCAAGAGGCTGGGGATGACCGCCGAGACATTGCGGAGCTGGATCCGTCAGCAGCAGGTCGACGACGGTGATCGTGAGGGGTTCTCCAGCGAGGCCGCTGCGAAGATCCGCGCACTGAAGCGCCGCAATGCCAAGTTGGAGCAGACCATCGAAATCCTGAAGGCAGCAACGTCTTTCTTCGTGCGGGAGAGCGACCCGCGCAACCGCCGCTGACCGGTTCGGTCTGCGGGTTCATCGCCGAGAACAGGGACCGCTTTGGGGGTCGCTCCGATCTGCCGCGTGTTTTCCGAGCACGGTGTGCCGATCGCCCCGCGCACGTTCTACGCCTGGGCAAGCCGAGCGCCCTCCAAGCCCCCCGGTGGGATGCCACCATCACCGAGGTCCTGGCCGGCTACTACGACCCCGACGAGGCAGGCCGGCGCAAGCCCCGAGTCGTTGTACGGGTCGCTGAAGATGTGGGCCCACCTGCAACGCGAGGGCATCCCGGTGACCAAGTCCACAGTGGAACGGCTGATGCGCCGAAACGGCTGGCAGGGCGTGCGCCGGCAGAAGACCGTGCGGACAACGATCACCGACCCGGCGGCGGTCGGGCCGGGTTTCGATGCTGATCGCCAGGGCTCTGCCGCGCAAGCTTACGGCCAGGAAGGCAGCGCGGAAGGTGTCGCACTCGGCGACCGGACCCGGTTGGCCCTTTCCAGTTGCGATCCACCGAAATGTTCACGCCCGCCGGACTTCCGACAAGGTCCGGTCAACTCGCCCGACGAACGGTGATCCAATGCCTGAGGTCGGCACCGGATGTCGGATCTGTTCGCAGCCAACGCTTGTGAACTCAGGCGCGTACTCTTAGTGACCGTGGCGGGCGTTGAACCGGGTGGTCAACCGATGCGGGGAGTCAAACGATGCGGGGAGCGCGGGCCTAGAGGAGTTCGGCGGCGTGACTGCTCAGCTGGTCGACCTCATCCGTCTCACGAACACCGCGATGAGCCACGCGACGGCCGCCCTGTTCAGCACTGATCGTTCCGCGGCTGAAAGCATCGCTGCCGCCTATCAGGCAGTGTCCGTGCTGCGTGATGAACTCGAGGACCACGCAGCGGTGCTTTTGGCACTTCGGGCCCAGTCGGGGGTGCCGGAGCTTCCGGCAACCATCGCCGCCGTCCACATCAACGCCGAAGCCGAGCACATGGGGCAACTGGCGCGGGAGGTCGCCGATATCGCCCGGACCCGGCGCGCCTGGGCATCGATACCGGCCCCGCTTCTGGACGTGCTTCGTGAGCTGAGTGAGGTTTGCTTCGACAGAGGTGCGAAGGCAGCCAATGTCGTGGAGTCGCACACGACCATCTGTGCGGCGGAGCTGACCGGGGGTGACGAGAACGTGAATCGGTTGCGGCAGATGCTGTATCAGCAGCTGTTGTCAAACCCCGGTGTGATCGACGTCGACGCGGCGATCGACCTCACGTTGGCCGCACGCTGTTACGAGCATTTTGCGGAGCATTCAAAAGCGATTGCGCGTTGTGGTGCGCTACTCGCGGTGGCGGCGCCAAGCGGTTGAAGCAGTACGGCTACCGTGGTCTGGGCGGTAATCGAGTTACCCAACTGCGCCGTTCGGGCACGTGACCGGTCGTGGTGAACTCATCGTCAGCCGGGCGGTTCACCTGCTCGCCGATAAGTTGGTGCACTATGAAAGGGAGTCCCGGTGGCTGGTGCGGGGTGGCAGTTTTGGGTCGACCGGGGCGGCACCTTCACCGACATCGTGGCGCGCGGGCCGAGTGGGCGCCTGCTGACGTACAAGCTGCTGTCGGAGAACCCTGCTCGGTACCACGATGCGGCCGTGGCCGGCATCCGTGCGCTGCTCAGGATCGCCGACGACGTGGAGTTCCCGGTTACACAGGTGGAGGCGGTGCGGATGGGCACCACCGTGGCGACCAACGCGCTGCTTGAACGCAAGGGAGAGCGCACACTGCTGGTGATCACCCGCGGTTTCGGCGACGCGCTGCGGATCGCCTACCAAAATCGCCCGCGCATCTTCGACCGGCACATCGTGCTGCCGGAGATGCTCTATGAGCGGGTCATCGAAGTTGACGAGCGAATCACCGCCGACGGCTCCGTGCTGCAGGCGCCCGATCTCGAGACGCTGGGCGACCAGCTGCGGCAGGCCCACGCCGACGGGATCCGCGCGGTGGCGGTCGTGTGCCTGCACAGTTACCTTTACCCGGCACACGAACAGGAGATCGGCAAGCTGGCCGAGCAGATCGGTTTCGCCCAGACCTCGCTGTCGTCCGAGGTCAGCCCCCTGATGAAAGTGGTCCCACGGGGGGACACCACCGTGGTCGACGCTTACTTGTCCCCGGTGCTACGCCGCTATGTCAACCAGGTAGCAGACCAGATGAATGGCGTGCGGCTGATGTTTATGCAATCCAACGGGGGGCTGGCCGAGGCGGGGCACTTTCGCGGCAAGGATGCGATCCTGTCCGGCCCGGCCGGGGGCATCGTCGGGATGGTGCAGATGTCGGAGCAGGCGGGGTTCGACCATGTCATCGGCTTCGACATGGGTGGCACGTCGACGGACGTATCGCACTATGCCGGCGAGTACGAGCGCGTGTTCATGACCCAGGTTGCCGGGGTCCGGCTGCGCGCTCCGATGCTCGATATCCATACAGTGGCCGCGGGCGGCGGATCAATCCTGTATTTCGACGGCAGCCGCTACCGCGTGGGCCCGGACTCTGCCGGCGCCGACCCGGGCCCGGCTTGCTACCGCGGCGGTGGACCGCTGGCCGTCACCGACGCTAACGTGATGCTCGGCCGCATCCAGCCCGCGCACTTCCCGGCCGTATTCGGTTCCAGCGGCGACCAGCCGCTCGACGACGAGATAGTGCGACGCAAATTCAACGAACTGGCCACCGACATCCAGAAGGTAACCGGTGATGACCGTTCTCCCGAGCAAGTCGCCGAGGGGTTTCTGGAGATAGCGGTGGCGAATATGGCCAACGCGGTCAAGAAGATCTCTGTGCAAAAGGGACATGACGTGACCCGGTACGCGCTGACCACATTCGGCGGCGCCGGCGGGCAGCACGCTTGTGCGGTAGCGGATGCGCTCGGCATCCGCACGGTGCTCGTTCCGCCGATGGCCGGTGTGCTGTCCGCGCTCGGGATCGGCCTAGCCGATACCACAGCGATGCGGGAGCAATCCGTCGAGATCCCGCTCAAGTCCGCGTTGGAGAAGTTGGCCACCGTCGCAGACTCGCTCGAGCAGGCCGCCCGTGCCGAGCTGCTAGACGAGGGCATCCCGTCCGAGCGGATTAGGGTGGTTCGCCGGGTGCATCTGCGTTACGAGGGAACGGATACCGCCATTCCTGTCGAACTGGACGAGTTCGACGCGATGACCAACGCATTCGAAACCAGCCATCGTGCAACGTATTCATTTCTGACGGACCGTCCGCTGATCGCCGAAGCGATGTCGGTCGAGGCGACCGGCCTTACGGAGCGACCCGACCTGTCTCATGTGGCTGAACAGGTTGACAACAGGGTCGAACACCCGGCGATGGTCCGGATCTACTCGGGCGGATCGTGGCGCGACGCCCCGCTGCGTCAGCGGGAGCAGATGCAGCCGGAAGACTCAGTAACCGGCCCGGCGATCATCGCCGAGGCGAACGCCACCACCGTCATCGACGAAGGATGGCAGGCAACGATGACTCGATCCGGGCACCTGCTCGCCGAACGAGTGGTCGCTCCCGCGAAGCCCGACGCGGGCACCGAGGCCGACCCGGTTCTGCTGGAGATATTCAACAACCTGTTCATGTCGATCGCCGAGCAAATGGGCTTCCGACTGGAATCTACCGCCCAGTCGGTGAATATCCGTGAGCGACTGGACTTCTCGTGCGCGCTGTTCGATCCGGACGGCGAACTCGTTGCCAATGCACCGCATATACCGGTGCATCTCGGCTCGATGGGCACCACCATTAAGGAGGTGATCCGACGGCGTGACGTGATGAGGCCGGGAGACGTGTACGCGGTCAACGACCCGTACCACGGCGGCACCCACCTGCCGGACATCACCGTTATAACACCCGTCTTCGCCGACCCGGGCGAGGACGTTCTCTTCTTCGTCGCGTCGCGTGGACATCATGCTGAAATCGGCGGGATCACCCCTGGCTCGATGCCCGCCAACAGCCGCGAAATCGAAGAAGAGGGTGTGCTTTTCGACAACTGGTTGCTCGCGGAGAACGGGAAGTTCCGTGAAGCGGAAACCAGGCGCCTACTCACCAATGGGCCCTACGGTTCCCGCAATCCCGAAACCAATCTCGCGGACCTCCGCGCGCAGATGGCCGCCAACCGGAAGGGAGTCGACGAGGTCGGAAAAATGATCGACCACTTCGGCCTCGACGTGGTGCAGGCCTACATGCGCCATGTCCAGGACAACGCCGAAGAAGCGGTCCGGCGTGTCATCGACAGACTGGAAGATGGCGAATACTGCTACCAAATGGATTCCGGTGCAAAGATTTCCGTGCACATCACCGTCGACCGCGCTACCCGCAGCGCGACCATCGACTTCACGGGTAGCTCGCCCCAGCTGGCGTCCAACTTCAACGCACCCTCGTCGGTTGCGACCGCCTCCGTGCTCTACGTGTTCCGGACTCTGGTCGCCGCGGAGATCCCGCTCAATGATGGCTGCCTGCGTCCGCTGCGCATCGTCATTCCGGACGGGTCGATGCTCGCCCCGTCCCATCCGGCAGCGGTTGTCGCTGGCAACGTCGAAACGTCACAGGCAATCACCGGGGCGCTCTTCGGCGCGTTAGGCGTGCAGGCCGAAGGAGCCGGGACGATGAACAATGTCACCTTCGGCAACGAGCGGTACCAGTACTACGAGACCGTGGGTTCCGGTTCGGGGGCCGGCGACGGGTTTGACGGGGCGTCGGTCGTGCAGACACACATGACGAACTCCCGGCTCACCGATCCCGAAGTGCTCGAACGCCGTTTCCCCGTGTTATTGCGCGAATTCGCGGTCCGACGCGGCAGCGGTGGTGCCGGACGATGGCACGGCGGTGACGGCGCAGTGCGCCGAATCGAATTCACTGAGCCGATGACCGTGAGCACGCTGTCCGGGCATCGGCGAGTCGCGCCGTACGGTATGGCCGGCGGTTTACCCGGGGAGCTGGGGCGCAACCGCGTGGAACGCGCCGACGGCAGCACCGTCGAGCTGGCCGGGTGTGACTCGGCCGACGTCCAGCCCGGCGACACCCTGGTGATCGAAACGCCTGGAGGTGGCGGGTACGGCACACCCTGATCGCGTAGATCACATGGGTTTCGATGAACACGGCCCGGCGCAGTGTGCGCTAGCCCGAAGTTAAGCGTCGTTTTCGGTGGGATTGTGGGTCTGACCTGAATCGACGGTGGCGGTTCGGCGTGGATGTGTAGCCACTGAAGTAGCGTGTCGGTGAGATAGTGTCGAGGGAGATCACGATAGAATTCAACATGTGACGGCATACAGCGGTGCGATGCACGTAGCCCGGAACAAGAGTTCTTATGTGGCAAAGTCCGGTGAGCAGCGGGTCTACCAGTCGGTGCTACTGCGGCGCACCTTCCGCGACGGGAAGAAGGTCAAGCACCAGACGCTGGCGAACCTGTCGAAGCTCCCGCCGGAGCTGGTCGCGGCGATCGAGGCGACGTTGAAGGGGCAGACACTGATCGCGGCCGGCAGCGAGTTCAGCAAGGCGCGGTCGCTGCCGCACGGCGACGTCGCGGCGGTGGCGGCGATGGCGCGCAAGCTCGAGCTGGCGGCGCTGATTGGCCCGGCGTGCCGGGCCCGCGACATCGTCCTGGCGTTGATCATCTCGCGGGTGGTGCGGCCAAAGTCGAAGCTCTCCACGCTGGGCTGGTGGTCGAACACCACCCTCGGCGTCGACCTCGAGGTGGCCGACGCATCCACCGACGAGATCTATGCGGCGATGGACTGGCTGGCCGCCCGGCAGGACAGGATCGAAAAAAAGCTCGCGGACAAACACCTTGGCCCGCAAGCCAATCCGTCGCGGATGGCGTTGTTTGATCTGACCTCGGCGTGGGTGACTGGCCGCTGCTGCGAGCTGGCTGCGCGCGGCTACTCCCGCGACGGTAAGAAGGGCTGCGAGCAGATCGAATACGGGGTGCTCTGCGACCCGGCGGGGCGCCCGGTCGCGGTGCGGGTGTTTTCCGGCAACACCGCCGACCCGGAATCGTTCACCGAGATCGTCACGGTCGTCAAGGACAAGCTCGGCATCACCCAACTGGTGCTGGTCGGCGATCGCGGCATGATCACCTCCGCCCGCATCGACAAGCTGCGCGAACTCAACAACAACCCCGAGGCCCGCACAGATTTCGACTGGATCACCGCGCTACGCGCACCCGCGATCGCCAAACTCGCCCGCGACGACGGGCCGCTGCAAATGAGCCTGTTCGATACCCAGGACCTGGCCGAGATCACCCACCCCGACTACCCCGGCGAACGCCTGATCGCCTGCCGCAACCCCGCCCTGGCCGTCGAACGCGCCCGCAAACGCCAAGACCTGCTGCAAGCGACCGAAAAACAGCTCGCCGCCATCAAAAAGCGCGTACAGGCCGGCACCCTGCGCGGGGCCGACAAGATCGGCATCGCCGTCGGCGAAGATGCCGGAAAATACAAGATGGGCAAGCACTTTGCCATCACCATCACCGACAGCACATTCAGTTTCGAACGCGACCGCGACCGCATCGCCGCCGAAGCCGCCCTCGACGGCATCTACGTGCTGCGCACCAGCGTCGACGCCGAGGTGCTCGACCCCGCCGCCGTGGTGGCCGGCTACAAGAACCTCGCCAACATCGAACGCGACTTCCGCATCATCAAATCCGACGACCTGGATCTGCGGCCGATCCACCACCGCCTCACCGACCGCGTCAAATCCCACGTGCTGATCTGCATGCTCGCCTGCTACCTGAGCTGGCACCTACGCAAGGCCTGGGCGCCACTAACTTTCACCGACCAAACACCCCCCACCCGCGACAACCCCGTCGCGCCCGCGCAGCGTTCGGCAGCCGCCCACGCCAAGGCCTCCACCAAACACGACGCGGCCGGCAACCCAGTCCGCGGCTTCCGTGATCTGCTCGCTCACCTGGCCACCCTCACCCGAGACCGGATCCGCTACCACGACACCAACATCGAAATCGACAAACTCACCGACGCCACCCCCACCCAGCGCCGCGCCTTTGAACTCATCGATACCCCGATCCCACTCACCATCGCCGCGTAGCCAGAACAACCACCCACCGAAATCAGCAAAACCCCAGGTCAACCTGGTGATTCACCTATCTTGGCGGCAGTAACTTCGGGCTAGGAAGAAAGCGCGACCCATAGCCGCAATTTGACCGACACTGGCATCCGCCCTGATGTTTGAGTGCAGAATCCGTTCACCGAAGCTGAAGGGCGTTCCGCAGGCTGGGCATCAGTGTTCTGGGCGAGTCACACGACGAGACCGGGCATACTGACCGCGCGTAGCGGTGACCACTTCGCAGGTTGCAGACGATCTCGGCCGCGAGGGGTGGGGTGTTCGTCAGGGGCACCAGAGTCGGGCCCTGGAAAGCTCGATCGAGCAGTTGGTTGCAGCGGTGGTCCCACCATCGTGATGGCGGGGCTCAACGACACACCATTCACCCCAAGCTGGCACCAATTGCGTTTCGCCGCGGCATATTTCGTTGTCTAGGCGCCCAATTTGCACCTACCGGCGATGGAACAGTTTGTGTTGCCAACCAGACCACGGGATCCCATTCCTGGTACGCCACTCGTCCTTCATCGGGATTAGCACGTTGTGGTCTGGATGTGCTCCGGGCCTCGCGCGGCGTGCGGCCATCCTACCGCCGGCGTGGCCGCGACCAACGCAAGCGTACCTGCTGACCGGGGCGGATCTGTGCCACCCGGTCGATGTCGTGAGCGGTAACCACCCCGATCACCGGGTAGCTGCCGGTCACCGGATGATCGGGGCCGAGGATTACCGGCAACCCGTTAGGCGGCACCTGGATCGCGCCGCGGGTCGTACCCTCTATGGGCAGCTGGCGATCCGACCAGCGGTGCTGCAGCGGCCGCCCGACCAGCCGTATGCCAACTCTGTCGCTGCGATCGGAGGCCACCCACTCGCTGTGCACCAGTGCGTCGGGATCGGTGAACCAGTCGTCGCGCGGCCCGGGCACCACGTTGAGCTCGATCGGATCCTCAGCGAACGACGCCACCGGCGCCTGGTCGAGTTCGGGAAAGTTCGCGGTGTGCTCGCCGACGGGTAGCACGTCGGCGGGCTGCAGCGGCTGCGGACCGATCCCTGACAACACGTCAGAGCTGCGCGAGCCGAGCACGGGCTCGACATCGATTCCGCCGCGCACCGCCAAGTACGTACGTAGCCCGTAGCGTGGCAGGCCCAGCGAGATCACCTGGCCGTCATGTGCATAGTGAATGCTGTTGATGCCGAGAGGAATTCCGTTCACGGAGGGGTTGGTGTCGGCACCGGTCACAGCGATTGTGATGTCGCCGCCGCGCACCCGCGCACTCAGCCCGCCGAAGGTCACCTCGATCGTGGCCCGGTCGGCGGGGTTGGCCACCAGCCGGTTGGCCAGCGCATGCGAGCGCCTATCCGCGGCGCCGGAGCGGGTGACCCCAAGATGGGCCAGGCCGGGGCGGCCGAGGTCTTCGACGAGCGCCAGCGGCCCGGTGCGCAGGATTTCCAGCGTTGGCGAACGCGAGCGAAGCGACTCGGTGGTGAACTCGGTCGTCATCGCGCCTCCCAGAATCGTACCCACTTGCGCGGCGTCAGCAGGGTCGGATCGAGGCGGTGGACGCCCCACGCCCACTGCATCGGTGTGCCCGATCAGCTGCAAGCCGCCGGGGGCCGCGCGGCGGCGGCCGGACCATGCACTGCCCCCGACGTCGACCGAACCAGCTCGCCGACCGCAGCCATACAACACTAGGCGCCGCCGGTCGCCAGCGGTAGTCTTGACGCCTTCTGAACCGCCCCGGGATGTCCGGAGACTCCACTTCTTGGGAGGGTGGGAGTGATGTCAGGTTCGTCGAGGAGGTATCCGCCGGAGCCTGCGGGAGCGGGCGGTGCGGATGGTCGCCGAGATCAGCGATCAGCACGAGTCGGAGTGGGCGGCGATCAGCGAAGTCGCCCGATTGCTCGGGGTGGGTACGGCTGAGACGGTGCGCAAATGGGTGCGCCAGGGCCAGGTCGATGCCGGCGCACAGCCCGGACCACGACCGAAGAGTCCGCCGAGCTGAAGCGCCTGCGGCGGGAGAACGCCGAATTGCGAAGGGCCAACGCGATTTTGAAGACAGCATCAGCTTTCTTCGGGGCCGAGCTGTGCGCCACGAGGCGCCAGATGTATCGGGAGGTGGTGAGAGACCGTCTCTGTTGGGCCGTCGCAGCGGCCTGATGAAGCGTCGGGGCAGCCGATCACCGGGAACGACGGTGTTCGGTGGCAAGCGGCCCCGAGAAGGCGAGCCGTGTCGGTACTGCCAGACGGGGCGGGCTCGTTGAGCGAGGTCAGAAGGTGCAGCGTGAGCGAACCAGTGCTGGACGCTCCGTAACCGCGAAGCCGGCTCCAACCTGGCGGATATGGGCCGGTTTGCAGCGCACGACACCCCGCGCGGGTGTCGACTCCGAAGCCGTTTAGTTCCATCGGTGGGGAGGCCACGGTGAAGGTCTGCGGCGTAGCCGTGGCGATGCTGCCGGAGTAGAGCTGGGCGCCTCCCTGACCAATCGATGATCTGGTGAACGTGGGAACCACCCTGCGGGACCGTTCATTTCGACCGGGCAGCCAGTCCGGTCGGGGTGGGAAGGCTCGGGTTCGGAGCCAAGGGATCGCATCAGGGTGGGGCGGAGGCCTCGTAGTAGTCGCGGGCGGTGACGTGTCCGTCGTGGAGACCGAGAAAGGCGGTCGCAGGGCCAAGGGGGCCAGCAAGACAGGCAGCAGAAGAACTGGAAGATCAGGAGAGGTTGTGATGTCGGCGGTGAATACCGACGAACTGGAGCTCACGCTCATGCTGGCGTGGCGACGGGTACTGAAGATCCAGACCAAGCTGCACCGTTGGGCTCGCGATGATCCTCATCGCCGGTTCGATGATCTGTTCAACCTCGTTGCCGATCCCGCCTTCTTGTTGGTGGCATGGGATCGGGTCAGCGGAAACAAGGGTGCGGCAACGGCCGGGGTGGATCGGCGCACCGCGTCATCCATTACGGCCGGGCAGGGGGTCGAGGAGTTCCTTGGCGAACTGCGGTCGGGTTTGAAGGACCGTAGTTTTCACCCGTTGCCGGTGCGGGAGCGAATGATCCCCAAGACCGGCGGCACGTTGCGCCGGTTGGGCATTCCGACGGAGGCGGTGTAGTGCCGCGTCGTCCAGTGATGATTTGGGTTTCGTTGTCGTCACTCATTCGTTCCACCCGCTGATCGGGCAGCGGCTGGAGGTTCTTTACCGCAAGCGCCGGGCCGGGGACACGGTATTCGTGTGTTCCGTCGGTGTCAGTGGCCAGATCACGGTGCCGCTGGCGTGGACCGACCGCGGTGACCCGGTGCGGCGGCATCGGTTGTCGGCCGAGGGGCTGGCCGGGCTCGGTGCCGTGACACGCGCGATCCGGGGTTGTTGATCGTCATGCCTGGCGGCGACATACTCTTGTGTGATGATTACACACAAGGACGATCTGTCGAGTCTGTCCACGCGGTCGTTGCTGGCGCGGCGGCGTCGGCTAGTGACCCGGCTCGGCGACGCGGAGCTGCTGCTGACCGGGTCGCTGGTGGAACAGACCCGCCGCTGCGGCAAGGCCGGCTGCCGCTGCGCCGAGGGCGAACCGCATGGCCCCTATGTCTACTTCGCGCCGAAGACGGCTGGTCGGGGGCGGCTGCGGTACGTGCCCGCGGCGCTGATCGAGGTGGTGCGCCGCTGCGTGCACACCGGTACCGAGATCGAGGCGGTGGTGGCCGAGATTTCGGCGATCAACGCCGAGCTGCTGGCCAGGCGAGAACTGACGTAGCCGATGACCGCTGCCGCGCCGAGTCCCGTGCTCGCCATGGCTTTTCGGGGCGAAGCGGTGACGGTGCTGGCCAACATGACGATGGCGAGTCTGGGAGGCGGCGGTGAACGGCGAGGCGAAGATCACCAACACCCACCGCGACCGGCTCGCGATGATCTATCTGCGCCAGTCATCGATGGCGCAGGTGCGCGAGCACACCGAGTCCACGACGCGCCAGTACCGGCTGGCCGAGGAGGCCGTTCGGTTGGGCTGGGCCCGCCCCGACGTGCTGGTGATCGACACCGACCTGGGAGTCTCGGGCCGGTGGGGCGTGGCGCGGGAGGGGTTCACCGAGCTGGTGCGTCGGGTCTGTTGCGGCGAGGTAGGCGCGATCTTTGGGCTCGAGATCTCCCGGCTGGCCCGCTCCAACGCCGAGGTCGCCAGGCTGATGGAGTTCGCCGTGATCACCGAGACGCTGCTGATCGACGCCGACGGCGTCTACGATCCAGGCGACGTCAACGACCGGATGTTGCTTGGGATGAAGTCCACCATCGGGGAGGTGGAGCTGCATGTGATGGCGCAGCGGCTGCAGGCCAGCAAGCGCGCCGCGGCCGAGCGCGGCGAGCTGCGCACCCCGCTGCCGGTCGGATACGTCCACGATGAGGCCGGCGAGATCGTCATCGACCCCGATGCCGAGGTCCAGGCCGCGATTCGTGACCTGTTCGCCGCCTTCACCGTGTGCGGCTCGGCCTACGGGGTGGTCGCCGCGTTCGCCGATCGCCGGTTCCCGCTACGCGCCTATGGTGGCGCCTGGGCCGGGCAATTGCGTTGGGGGGCACTGACACATGCCCGGGTGCTGGGGGTGCTGCGCAACCCGTGCTACGCCGGGGCGTACGTGCACGGCCGGTACTGCTCGCGCCGCCGGGTCGATCCCGACGGCACCGTGCACACCGGGCTCGTCGAGCGGCCCCGCGCCGAGTGGCCGGTGTGTATCCACGATCACCACGAGGGCTACATCGGCTGGGCCGACTACCTGGCCAACGAGGCCGCCCTGGCGGCCAACCGCACCAACGCCGGGGCCCGGCCGCCGCGTGAGGGATCCGCGCTGTGTCAGGGCATCATGATCTGCGGATCCTGCGGCAAGCCGATGCGCACGAACTACCACACCGATCAACGACCGGCCTACGAGTGCTCCGGCCGCGCCGACCGGCTCACCACGCCGACCTGCCGGTCCATCGCCGCGTCCACGGTGGACGAGGCGGTGACCGAATTGCTATTGAATGCGTTGAACCCCAACGAGATCGCGCTCGCGCTCGCGGCCGCCGACGAAGTCGCCGACCGGCACCGGCGAATCGGCCGCGGCGCCGAACTCGCCGTCGAACGCGCCCGCTACGAGGCCGACCGGGCCCAACGCGCCTTCCACGCGGTCGAGCCAGACAACCGGCTCGTGGCCCGCAGCCTAGAAACCCGGTGGGAGGCCAAACTCGCCGCCCTCGCCCAAGCCGAGCAGGCGCTCGCGGCGACGCGGGACACACTGCCGCCGCTGCCCGAGCGGGCGGAGCTGGAGAAACTCGCCGCCGACCTGCCCGGGCTCTGGCACGCGCCCACCACCAGCAACAAAGGCCGCAAACGGCTGCTGCGCACCGTGATCGCCGACATCACCCTGCTGCCCGAACCCGATCATGGCAAGGCCCGGATCGGGATTCGTTGGCACACAGGGGCATCCGATGAACTCCGGGTGGATCGCGCCGTTCACCCTGGGACAGCCGTGCGCAGCCCCTCGCCCGCGGTCGACATGGTGACCCGACTCGGTCCGACCACGGGCACCGACGAGATGGTGGGCATGCTCAACGCCGCCGGGATGACCACCGGACACGGCCGCCCGTTCGACGCCAAAGCCGTCCAATGGATCCGGCACGCCTACCATATCCCCGCTCCGAACCCCTACGCCGACGGCGAGATCAGCGTCGCCGACGCCGCCGAACGGCTCAGCACCAGCATCGGCGTCGTCTACGACTGGATCAAGACCGGCAAGCTCGCCGCCCGCCGGGGAACCGGGAACCGGCTCTGCATCCCCTGGACCGACCGCGTCGAGGCCGAATGCCGATGCCGCATCACCGAATCCGGCCATCTCAACCCATCGGCCCGACACAGCGGATCCTGCACTCGGGCCTGAACGCCCGACGATGTCGGCGCCGGCTGGCATCATATTCGGCAACCAACGTCGACCAGCCCCACAAGAATCCGATGCCTACACGCAACTGCAGGAAGGGACAATATGAAACATCCGTCCCGACCATCGCGGATCGGGTTGTTCAGGCGGCGCTCAAGCTCGTGCTGGAACCCATCTTCGAGGCCGACTTCGCGCCGGTCTCCTACGGGTTTCGGCCGATGCGGCGAGCGCACGACGCGATCGCGGAGATTCAACGCTTCGGCACCAAGGGTTATCGCTGGGTGCTCGACGCCGATATCGAAGCGTGTTTGGATGCATTGTCACACTGCTCCTTTCGCTGATTGTCATGATCAAAACAGTCCGTTCTGGGTGGGTGGGGGCTGGATACGCAGGCCTTTTCGGCGTCCGGTGCGGACGTGGACGGCTTTGAGCTCGCCGCGCTTGACACGTTGCATGATGGTTTGGCGCGAGACCCCGGAGGTGAGGGTGGCCTCCAGCATGGCCAGCCAGCCGTCGGGGGCGTCGTCGACGAACAGGGCGCGGATGTCGTCGGTGAGCCGGATCCGCCAGGGTGCGCCGGGGGTGAGCGCTCACCGGCGATGAATCCGTCGCCGAGCCAGCGGTGCAATGTGGAGGACGCCAAGCCCAGTTGGTTGGCGGTGTCGGTCACGGTGAGCAGTTCTCCTTCGGGCGGGGCCGTTTCGGGCTGGTGGTTGGGGATGTGCCAGTGGTGGCGCAGCGATTGGACCCTACCGGCGGTGAACGACAATCCGTGGGCGGTGCGGCGGTCTTGCCGGTTGAGGATGTGCGCGATCATCGCGTCGGGGTAGTGGACGGCGAGGCGGCGGACCAGGTCGATGGTGTCTTCGTCGGTGCGCAGCCGGTTGGGTGGTTTGCGTTTGATCGGCACGCACAGTTCGGTGATCGCGCCGCCCTTCCAGCGCAGCAGCAGTTCGGCGCGTGCTTCGGTGTGGTCGCGGTGGATGTTGACGTTGACTTCGTCGAGCAGGCTGCGCAGCAGGTGCTTGCGGTCCTTGTCGGTGGTGGTCGGTGCCGACCACGCGGCGGCGAGGTCGTCACCTAGTGCCAGGATCACCGATTTCTCTTGCGGGGTCAGGGTTTTCGGTCGGGCGGTTTCGCGGCGGGCGAGTTCGGCGTCGGCGTCGGCGAGCTGTTGCAGCGCCTGGTTCCATTCGGTTTCCAGCCCGCGGGCGACTAGGCGGTTGTCGGGGTCGACCGCGCGGTAGCGGCGTTCGGCGCGACCGGCCCGATAGCGGGCCTGCTCGACCTGCCGGCGCCATTGCGCCAGGGCGGCGTCGTGGCCGTCCTCGAGGTGCTGGGCGGCGGCCAGGCAGGCCTGCAGCGCGGCGGGTTGCAGCGCCGCCAGGAACGCCTCGGTGACGGCGGAGTCGATGGTCAGCCCGCCGACGCGTAGGTGGCGGGTGCCGCGGCCCTCGAGGAGCTGGCCGGTGCCGGTGCAGTAGTAGCCGGGGGTGGTTTTAGCGGGGCCGTCGTAGTAGATCGCGAGTTTGCGCCCGCAGGTACCGCAGGTGGCCAGGCCTTGCAGCAGCGCGCAGCCCTCACGAACCGCGCCGGTGCCGGGCTCGTGCGCGGTCGGGCGGGTGTTGGCCCGGATACGAGTCTGGTTGGCCTCGAAGGTATCCCAGTCGATGAACCCGCGGTGATGGTTGGTGATGAGCACTTCCCATTGGCCTTGTGGCAGCTTGTGGCGGCGCACCCGCATCACCCCGTCGGCGTCGACGCTATGTCGTTGCCGGGTCTTGCCGAACACGTAGGCGCCCGCGTAGGCGGGGTGGGTGAGCACGTTGTGCACCGCATGGTAAGTCGGCTCGACCCAGGTGATCTCGCTGCCGCGCAGGTAGGCGGTCGGTTGCAGCGGGAACTTCAGCCCTTGCTCGCGCAGCCACAGCCACACCCCGCGCACCGACCCACACACGGCGAACCGCTCGAAGATGGCAGCGAGGACACCGGTGACGGCTTCGTCGGGATGCCAGCGGATTTCGCCGTCGGCTTCGCCCCAGACCAGTCCGACCGGCAGTCCGCGGCGCAGCTCGCCGCGGGCGGCCTTGCTGCGGATCCCGCCGTCAAGGCGGGCGCGCAGAATGTGCAGTTCGGCCTCCGACATGGTGCCCTTCATGCCCAGCAGCATCCGATCATTGAACAGCCCCGGATGGTAGATCCCGTCGGCATCGGCGATCAGCGTGTCGGTCATCCCCGCCAGATCCAGCAGCCGATACCAGTCGGCGTTGTTGCGGGCCAGCCGCGATACCTCCAACGCCAGCACGATCCCGACTTGGCCGAGTCCGACTTGGGCGGCCAGCTCGGCGAACCCGGTTCGGCCGCTGGCGCTGGCGGCGCTGACCCCGAGGTCGTCGTCGATCACCCGGACCGCGCTGCGCGGCCAGCCCAACTCGGTTGCTCGCGCGACGAGGTCGTACTGGCGGGTGGTGGACTCCCGGTTGCGGCTGATCTGGGCCGTGGTGGACTGCGGACATAGATCATCGCAGCTCGACGCAGATGCGCAGTGGTGATCTTGGGTTCACTCATCGCCGGCCACCTCGATTCGTCTCGGAGCGGCGGCTTTGGCGATCACGTTGGCCAGCAACGTGATCGCCGTCGTGACAGCGTCGGCGGGCAGTTGCTCGACTGCCGGTGCCGGCGGCGCCGGCAGCGGATCTGCCGTTGCGGTCGGGGGCGGATCTGGTATCAAACTGAGCTGGACAGGCTGCACGGGAGTCCTCCTTGCACGGTGACATCCCTGCAGCCTGTCCCTGCTCGTGCGGTTCGCGCTGCGACAGGGCCGTGACCAGTTCGCACACGTGCAGCAGGTCTTTCAACGACCCCAGCATCGCCACCACCCGCTCACCGTCCGGGCCGGATAGCTTCGCGTCCGTCCAGGCGGCCAGGACCAGCGATTTGCTGCCATCGGGCAGCACCAGCAGCAACTCCACAACCCCGTGCCGCCTCATCCCGCCCATCACCGGCAGCGATCGGCCCTCCAAAGGGTGGCGCGACCGCGTGATCCTCACCGCCGACGGCAAGTCCTTGAGGCCGGTAGTAAGACGGGGCGTCGTTCGACGAGATCGATCACACCGCTCTGATGGGGCGGCTGCGTCGACGCGTCGGTGACAACCGGGTGCTGACCTTGGTGAAGGCGTTTCTGAAGGCGGGCATCTTCACCGAGGATGCCCGTCTGCAGGACAGCACCGCCGGAACTCCGCAGGGTGGAATTCTCTCGCCGCTGTTGGCCAATGTGGCGTTGTCGGTGCTCGATGAGCACATCGCCGCTCTTGCTGGTGGCCCGGCCACCGGTAAAGTCGAGCGCGCCAAACGACTTCGTCACGGACTGCCGAATTTTCGGCTCGTCCGCTACGCCGACGACTGGTGCCTGATGGTGCGGGGCACCAGAGCCCACGCCGAGGCACTGCGAGAGGGCATCGCCGCCGTGCTGGCGACGATGGGGTTGCGTCTGTCACCGGACAAAACCTTGATCACCCATATCGACGAGGGGCTGGACTTCCTCGGGTGGCGCATCCAACGCCACCGCAAACGGGGCACCAGCCGCTACCACGTCTACGTCTATCCGAGCACCAAGGCCGGGTTGGCGGTCAAACGGAAGCTCAAGTCGCTACGACGAACAGTCGAACCCAACCAGCCGCTGGATGACCTGCTGCGCCGAGTGAACTCGACACTGCAGGGCTGGGCAGGCTATTTCCGGGCCGGGGTGTCCTCGGCGACCTTCTCCTAGCTGAGTCACTACACGTGGCAGACGGTCTGGCGGTGGATCCGCCGCAAAGACCGTAAGTCGACCTGGAAACAGCTGCGCCGCCGCTATTGCGGCGGCGGCTGGTGGCCGGCCACCGAGGAACATGTGCTGATCGATCTGGAGAAGATCAGCACCACCCGTTACCGCTACCGCGGATCGGTCATCCCCTCACCGTGGCCGGACACCGATGAGGACACCACCACAGCAGCCTGACCGGGTCTTGTGGAGAGCCCGGTGCATTGAAAGGTGCACGCCGGGTTCGGGAAGCGGCCCGGGAAAACGGAACAGCCACAACGACTGTCACCGCGTCCCGGGCCGACTTTCACCGACCGGCCGGCACACTAATCACCCACCCTGATGGCCTGCGGTGGGGTGTCGAGGTTATCTGCACACAGCTGACCGAGCTGGGTGTGCCGATCGCCCCATCGACCTACTATGACCAGGCCCGACGGACGCCCAGCCGCCGCGAGCTGCGTGATGAACAGCTCAAGGAGCACATCAAGCGGGTCCACGCCGCCAACTACGGCGTCTACGGTGCCCGCAAAGTATGGCTAACGCTGAACCGCGAGGGCATCCCGGTGGCCAGATGCACCGTGGAGCGGCTGATGGCCGAGCTCGACCTATCGGGGGTCACCCGCGGCAAGACCCGCAGGACTACGATCGCTGATCCGGCCGCAGCCCGCCCGGCCGATCTCGTCCAGCGCCGGTTCGGACCACCGGCACCTAACCGGCTCTGGGTGGCAGACCTCACCTATGTGTCGACCTGGTCCGGGTTCGCCTACGTCGCCTTCGTCACCGACGCCTACGCTCGCAGGATCCTGGGTTGGCGGGTTGCTGCCACAATGGCCACTTCGATGGTCCTCGACGCGATCGAGCAAGCCATCTGGACCCGCCAGCAAGAGGGCGTATTGGATCTGAAAGATGTTGTCCACCATACGGATCGAGGCTCTCAGTACACGCCAATTCGGTTCAGCGAGCGGCTCGCCGAGGCGGGCATCCAGCCCTCGGTCGGGGCAGTCGGCAGCTCCTATGACAATGCACTGGCCGAGACGATCAATGGTTTGTACAAGACCGAGTTGATCAAACCCCGCAAGACCTGGCGCACCATCGAAGAAGTCGAATGGGTGCACTGGTTCAACCACCGCCGCCTCTATCAATACTGCGGAGACATCCCACCGGCCGCGCTGGAGGCGGCCTACTACGCTCGACCCCGGACGCCAGCCGCCGGCTGAATCCTCAAAATCAGAAGGTTTCCGAACTCATCGAGGCGGTTCATCTTTCCCCGTCCCATCAACGCAGGAGGAGGAACCATCATGTGGCGCCATCTGCTGTTCGACACCCTGTACCGCCTCGGCAGGCCGATCTGGGACACCCCACCGCCTGAGGAACTGCGTGACGCGATCGAAGGGCCCAACGCGATACCGCCCGGGCACGCCCTCGACGTCGGCTGCGGAATCGGCGCCAACGTGATCTACCTCGCCCAGCATGGCTGGCAGGCCACCGGCGTCGACTTCTCCGCCGCAGCGATCCGAAAAGCCCGCACCAACGCGCACGGAGTTGCTGGCGCTACCTTCATCGAAGGCGACGTGACAAAGCTGTCCCACCTCGATGTCAGCAGACCCATCGATCTGGTCATCGACATGGGCACTTATCACTCCTTGCCCGATAACGCCAAGCCGACCTACGTGGCGGAACTGGCGGACGTGATGGAGCCAGGAACGCCGCTGATGATGTGGCAGGGCATCCGGCTCAAATCCGGCGAGATCCCCCACGCCTTCGGCCGCGACTTCATAATCGAACGCACCAAACCCAAAGACTTCATCATCAAACGAAAGATGCTGCGCCACACAATCACTGCTCACTGGTACTGGCTGCGCCGACGCTAAACCGGCAGCCACACAACACGAAGCGCGAAGCGCATCTCCGACGACCATCGGTCGGGGCGGTGGGCAGTTCATATGACAACGCTCTGGCCGAGATGATCAACGGTCTGTACAAGACCGAGTTGATCAAGGCTAAGCCTTGGTGGACGAGTCGAGCTGGCTGCTGCCGAAGGGGTCCACTGGTTCAACCACCGCCGCCTCTACCAATACTGCGGAGACATCCCGCCAGTCGAAATGGAGGCCAACTACGCTCATCACAGAGACCAGCCGCCGGCTGAGTCCTCACACCAGAAAGTCTCCGGACTCACCGGAACGGTTCATGGAGAGATACGGCCTTAGGGCGCACAAGGGGAACTCGATCATGGGTTCCCCCAAGATGTTTGGGCTTGAGACATGACTCCTCCTCGCGATAGCCAAAAGGATTTAGAACGAGGACACGTTGTCGATGCTGACAAACATGCCGTGGCCTGTGCCGTCGTTGCTGAAGCGAGTTCCATCCTCACCTGGATTAATCGTCCAGCCTTGAAGGTGATACGTCTGGCCGTAGTTGAGTACGAGGTCGTTCTGTGGTGTGCCGCCTCCGCCAATGTTGCCGTCGTCCCAATTGAAATCGCCTGAGGCATGGATTACCGCCAAATCCAAATGGGTGCCATCCCGACTCATCGGCGCTTGCGGAAAGCCGGGTCCGTGTTCGCAAGCAACCCCGGGGGCTCCTCCGTGTCTTTGATCACTCGCCATGACCAGGCAGCGCACTGCACCTGACTGCGTTCTTACGTATTGGGCCGAACCTGGATCGGCGATGACCAAAGGAGCAAAGACGCAAGCGATCGAAGATAATGTCAAACCTGCTGCGGTAGCCGTCACCCGGATCATCTGTCCCCCTTGACCCCGTGCGATGTGTGTAGCGGATATGCCACGGTGCGCACTCGGCTAAACCGATTGCCTGTTCCCACGGCGGTGCAGGGTCCAGCATGGCTACGTGGTCGCAGCGGGGTCGTATGCGAGGGCGAGCGCGCATTTCCCCCGCCGCCCCTGCGCAGCCTCCTCGGCCAACTTTCCCCGGTGCCGGTTGGGAGCGGGGGCTGAGGGAACGGCGGCGGCGTGGGGTTCGCGCGGCGGTCGCCCCACCAGGACGCCCTCCGGACCCGGGCGGTCAAGATGTCGGCCATGCTGCTCCGGCTTCGCCGGAAGGGTCCACCGATTACGCAGCAACGAAGTTCGGGGTTTGTGCGGCACTACGCCGTACTTGAGATCGGTTACCCGCAAGATGTGCCGATCCTTCGGTAGGTATGACCCTTAAAGCGGTTGCCCAAGGAGTCCTCCATCGTGACCTCGCCAGCCACGACCCGCTTCCAGTGCGCGAGGCACGCCTCCTTGTCACCGGCGTTCCACAAATTCCGTGCCGCTCGACCGCGGCGCGGATCGCCTCGCCAGTGGGTGCTGACATTTCAGGCACCCCCGCCGGTGCAGCACCCCGCGCCCGCTCGCGGGTGAACACGTCGCGCTGGCCTTCCACAAGCCCGACCCGCCGCAGCAACAGCAGGTTCCTCAGTCGTGTAATGCCTTTTCCGATTGCGGCGACTACCGCACCGTCGTGGTACCGGTCGGCGGCAGACGGACCGTCGCCAAATCCGCCGCTCAGACTAGGGAGGAAATCAAGCTGTCGTCGTGACCGACCATCGTGACTCGGTCCACCATGGCCGTCTGTTCGTCGGCGTTGACGCCGGCAGGACCGACGCCGGGCCCAGGGCGCGGCAGAATGTCGCCGCGGTCGCCACGGCCAGCACCCCGACAGCGCGGGTTGCCTGCAGGGTGCCTGGCACGGTGATTTCGGACAGATCACTGCGCAGAAGGTAGCGGCCTGGCTGGCCCTGCAACACCCCTCGTTCGGCCAAGTCACGTACCATTTCCTCGGCGAAAAACGGATTACCTACAGCGCGTTCGCAAATGAGCGCGTTTACGCCAGAGACCGACGGATCAGCGCCCAGCAGTTCAAGCAACAGCTGCGTTGTTTCCGAACCACTAAGCCGAAGTTACTGCCGCCAAGATAGGTGAATCACCAGGTTGACCTGGGGTTTTGCTGATTTCGGTGGGTGGTTGTTCTGGCTACGCGGCGATGGTGAGTGGGATCGGGGTATCGATGAGTTCAAAGGCGCGGCGCTGGGTGGGGGTGGCGTCGGTGAGTTTGTCGATTTCGATGTTGGTGTCGTGGTAGCGGATCCGGTCTCGGGTGAGGGTG
Source organism: uncultured Actinomycetota bacterium (assembly GCA_963788075.1). GTDB lineage: Bacteria > Actinomycetota > Actinomycetes > Mycobacteriales > Mycobacteriaceae > Mycobacterium. The sequence goes on from CAWBFI010000005.1 coordinate 173,490, forward strand.
GCCAGGTGAGCGAGCAGATCACGGAAGCCGCGGACTGGGTTGCCGGCCGCGTCGTGTTTGGTGGAGGCCTTGGCGTGGGCGGCTGCCGAACGCTGCGCGGGCGCGACGGGGTTGTCGCGGGTGGGGGGTGTTTGGTCGGTGAAAGTTAGTGGCGCCCAGGCCTTGCGTAGGTGCCAGCTCAGGTAGCAGGCGAGCATGCAGATCAGCACGTGGGATTTGACGCGGTCGGTGAGGCGGTGGTGGATCGGCCGCAGATCCAGGTCGTCGGATTTGATGATGCGAAAGTCGCGTTCGATGTTGGCGAGGTTCTTGTAGCCGGCCACCACGGCGGCGGGGTCGAGCACCTCGGCGTCGACGCTGGTGCGCAGCACGTAGATGCCGTCGAGGGCGGCTTCGGCGGCGATGCGGTCGCGGTCGCGTTCGAAACTGAATGTGCTGTCGGTGATGGTGATGGCAAAGTGCTTGCCCATCTTGTATTTTCCGGCATCTTCGCCGACGGCGATGCCGATCTTGTCGGCCCCGCGCAGGGTGCCGGCCTGTACGCGCTTTTTGATGGCGGCGAGCTGTTTTTCGGTCGCTTGCAGCAGGTCTTGGCGTTTGCGGGCGCGTTCGACGGCCAGGGCGGGGTTGCGGCAGGCGATCAGGCGTTCGCCGGGGTAGTCGGGGTGGGTGATCTCGGCCAGGTCCTGGGTATCGAACAGGCTCATTTGCAGCGGCCCGTCGTCGCGGGCGAGTTTGGCGATCGCGGGTGCGCGTAGCGCGGTGATCCAGTCGAAATCTGTGCGGGCCTCGGGGTTGTTGTTGAGTTCGCGCAGCTTGTCGATGCGGGCGGAGGTGATCATGCCGCGATCGCCGACCAGCACCAGTTGGGTGATGCCGAGCTTGTCCTTGACGACCGTGACGATCTCGGTGAACGATTCCGGGTCGGCGGTGTTGCCGGAAAACACCCGCACCGCGACCGGGCGCCCCGCCGGGTCGCAGAGCACCCCGTATTCGATCTGCTCGCAGCCCTTCTTACCGTCGCGGGAGTAGCCGCGCGCAGCCAGCTCGCAGCAGCGGCCAGTCACCCACGCCGAGGTCAGATCAAACAACGCCATCCGCGACGGATTGGCTTGCGGGCCAAGGTGTTTGTCCGCGAGCTTTTTTTCGATCCTGTCCTGCCGGGCGGCCAGCCAGTCCATCGCCGCATAGATCTCGTCGGTGGATGCGTCGGCCACCTCGAGGTCGACGCCGAGGGTGGTGTTCGACCACCAGCCCAGCGTGGAGAGCTTCGACTTTGGCCGCACCACCCGCGAGATGATCAACGCCAGGACGATGTCGCGGGCCCGGCACGCCGGGCCAATCAGCGCCGCCAGCTCGAGCTTGCGCGCCATCGCCGCCACCGCCGCGACGTCGCCGTGCGGCAGCGACCGCGCCTTGCTGAACTCGCTGCCGGCCGCGATCAGTGTCTGCCCCTTCAACGTCGCCTCGATCGCCGCGACCAGCTCCGGCGGGAGCTTCGACAGGTTCGCCAGCGTCTGGTGCTTGACCTTCTTCCCGTCGCGGAAGGTGCGCCGCAGTAGCACCGACTGGTAGACCCGCTGCTCACCGGACTTTGCCACATAAGAACTCTTGTTCCGGGCTACGTGCATCGCACCGCTGTATGCCGTCACATGTTGAATTCTATCGTGATCTCCCTCGACACTATCTCACCGACACGCTACTTCAGTGGCTACACATCCACGCCGAACCGCCACCGTCGATTCAGGTCAGACCCACAATCCCACCGAAAACGACGCTTAACTTCGGGCTAAGTGGTGCAAGGGAAATCGCGAGGGTGTCGCGTCCAGTCGCAAGTACTCCCCTGTACTCGTTTCGATACGTGATCAACACTGTGGATGACGAGGTTCTCGGGATGAGAGTAAGGAAGTCGGCCAACAACGACTCGCTGACGTCGTCAATCCAGTGTGCGTCTTCGATGACGTAGGGGGCTGGCTCGCGCGCCAGTGACAGCGCGGTGATCAGCGAACTCAATCGTCGCCGTCGCGCGTCCGGGTCGATATTCGGCAACCGCACATCCGGGTCACGAACGCCTATCACGTCATATAGCAGGACGAGATCGTCATCGTCGGCATTGGGAACCAGTGCGTTCACCTTCGCCCGGGCGGCTACGTCGTCGAGATGATTCACTCCAGTGGCGGCGCGGAGTAACTGCGCCACTGCATGAAACGGAACATTACGGGCGTGTGACCCGCAAAATGTGGTGACCACATCGACGCCACGATCGTGCGCGATGGCCGCGGCCTCGCGAACGAGGCGTGTCTTGCCGATGCCGGCTGGCCCGACTACGCTCGCAACGCTCCCGCAGCCGCTGATCGAAGTCTCGAAAAGGGATTTGAGCGCGCGCATTTCGTATGAGCGACCAATTAGGCCGGTGTCAGACGTTCCAGTCGGCCACTGCTGCACCGACACCCCGAGTAGGCGGTAGGCGACAACCGGTGCGTCGGTGCCTTTGATGCGGACCGTCTCCGGTTCGCCCAGCATGGCGCAGTCCTCGATCAAGTGAGCGGTGGTCGCGCTGAGCATCACGCCACCCGCGGGAGCCACCGACTCCATCCGCTGCGCCATTCCAACCTGCTCACCTATGGCGGTGTATCCGAACGACCCCGAACCGATATCACCGGCGATCACCTGACCGGAGTTCAGGCCCACGCGCAGCCGCAGATCCACCCCGTCGCGGTCTCGCACGTCGACAGCAAGCCGCTTGGCCTCCTCCTGAACGCCTAAGGCAGCCAGACAGGCCCGGACCGCGTGGTCCTCCAACGCCACTGGTGCGCCGAACACCGCCATGATGCCGTCGCCGGTGAACTTGTCCACCGTGCCGCCATAACGCTTCACCACCGTCGCGCAGCGGTCGGCCAGGTCGGCCATGATCTCGCGGAGGCGCTCCGGACCCAACGGCAGAGGCGATGTCCATCGAGTGGACCACGTCGGCAAAGAGAACCGTGACCTGCTTGTATTCGGCCCGGGTATAGCCGTCTTGGACTGGTGAACCACAGCCGTGACAAAACCGGGCGTTCGCTAGAGGCTCGGTGCCACACGTGCGGCACGCGGTCGCTGCGGTCATCCGACCCTCCGCCGCGTCAGGCCCCCGAGTTTCCCGATTCACCAGCATAGGGCGCTAAACGATTCGCAGAAAAGGTTTCGGCTTGACTCACGGAAACTGCCCGCGAAACACCCTCGGTGCCTCACGTAAGAATGCCCGCGAAACGGTGACCGTCGTGAGGCATGGAGAGTGGGTTATCGATGACGTCTCGGGCCGAGATCACCACCAGGTACGCCAAGGCGTATGTGAAGGCCGCGAAGAAGGACAAGGGAAAGGTCCTAGACCAGGTGGTGGAGGTGACTGGGTGGTCGCGTGACAATGCCCGGCGCAGGCTTACCGCGGCGGCGATGCGGCCGCCGGGATCGGGTCGCAGCAGCGCGAAGCGGCCACGCAAGCCGAGGGCGCCGAAGTATTCCTACGACGCGCTCAAGGTGCTGCAGCGGGTCTGGGCCGCCTCGGGTGGGCAGTGCGGGAAGTATCTGGCTGCTTCGATGCGGCTGCAGCTCGACGGCCTGCAACGCCACGATGAGCTGGCCTTTGGTCGTGACCGCTACAGTCCGGCCGTGCGTGAGGAGCTGCTGGAGATGAGCGCGGCGACGATTGACCGGTATCTGGCGCCGGCGAGGGCCAAGGACCAGATCAGTGGTGTATCGACGACGAAACCTTCACCACTGCTGCGGAATTCGGTCAAGGTCCGTAAGGCAGGCGATGAGGTAGAAGACGAACCCGGTTTCTTCGAGGGCGATACGGTCGCGCATTGCGGCCCAACACTGAAGGGCGAGTTCGCCCGCACCCTCAACCTCACCGATGTCCATATCGGCTGGGTATTTACCCGCACCGTGCGCAACAACGCTAACGCCCACATCCTGGGTGCACTGAAAGCAGGGGTGCACGAAATACCTTATGAGGTAACCGGTTTGGACTTCGACAACGGCACGGAGTTTTTGAACAAGGCTGTCATCAAGTGGGCGGCGGAGATGGAGATCTTCTTCACGCGATCGCGGCCGTACAAGAAGAACGATCAGGCCACCATCGAGTCCAAGAACAACCATCTGGTGCGCAAGTACGCGTTCTACTACCGCTACGACACCCCTGAAGAACGAGCCGTGCTCAACCGGCTCTGGCCACTGGTCAACGACCGGCTCAACTACCTGACCCCGACCATCAAACCCACCGGGTACACCAGTAGCGGTGACGGCCGGCGCCGACGCCTCTACGACACACCGCAGACCCCATTTGACCGGCTCCTGGCCGCCGGCGTCCTTTCACCAGCACAGCAGGCAGAACTGACCGCCTACCGCGACAGCCTCAACCCCGCCAAAATCGGCCGCGAGATCGCCGATCTGCAGAACCGGCTTCTCCTGCTGGCCAAGGAGAAGACCGAGCAGCTCTACCTGGCCAGCATCCCCACCGCCCTACCCGACATCCGCAAAGGTATCCGGACCAAGGCCAGCTGATCCGCCCGTTTCGCGGGCATTCTTACGTCAGGCATCGACTTAATTTTCGCGGGCATATTGACTTGAGGCATCACGGGTTTGATCAGGTCGCCATCTGCAGCACTTCTCGCGCGTCAAGTGGATGTAGCGCTGCTGTCTGCCTCCTCAGCCAGCGCGCGATACACAGTTGCCCTGCTCACACCGAGCGCAGCCGCAATGGTCGTCGCCGACTCGCCGCGTCTATGCATCCGCTGCGCCAGAGCAGATTTGGACCCGTCGAGCGCCTGGGTCGCACGAACTTTCGTCTCCGGTCTGTGCAGCCAGCTAGCGATCGCTAGCCGCGGCAGGGACCACACCGTTGGTGTGTTGTTTATCAGCTAACAGCGTCGTAAGTCGCGTGATCTGCGAGCGTAACTCGTCGATTTGCGCTGCGGTCGCGGCCTGCTTTGTCATGTCGTCCTCTGCGACACGCTGCACGATCCAAGTCGCCACCATCGCGGTGATCATGCCGATGAGACTGATGCCGCCGATCATGAGTAACACCGCAACCAGCCGACCGTCTGTGGTAACCGGGTAGAAATCTCCGTATCCGACGGTGGTGATCGTGGTGATCGACCACCAGACTGCGTCGCCGAAGTTCTTGATGTGGGCGGTTGGGTCGGAACGTTCGGCTTGAAGAACGGCGAGCGACGCTGCATAGACGAGGAGCACGGCGCTGGCGGCGGTGTAGAGGACGACGCGCCCTCGGATCGCATCGCCGAACGCCTTTTGCAGGGCCGCGACGATGACGACCAATCTCAGCAAACGGAGAGGCCGTAGGAATGGGACGGCGACTATCACGAAATCCAATACGTGTCGGACGAACCACCGCCATCGCTGGGGGGCCAGCGTGAGCCGGATTAAGTAGTCCACGGCAAATCCTGCCCAAAGCGCCCACAACATCACGTCCAGCAGGCGCAAGGTGAGTCCGCCAGGATGAGCCAGCACCTTTACGGAGTAGGTGACCAGGAAGATGACAGCGATGCCGGCAAGCGGCCATTCGGTGCGATCTTCCCAGCGTTCCAGCATCGATCGTGAACTCATAATTCAACCCCCCTTGATTGGATCCATCTCTTCACCGGGCGCGAAGGCTAGCACGTCGACTACGTCCTGGGCATCGGAGGTGAGGGCGCTACTCGGTCTGTTCGGCCGGGATCGGATATACCGACGCCTAGGTTCACGCCCAGAGTGCTGGCGATGGTGTTGGCTGACTCTCCGTCGGCGTGAACCCAGTTTGCGCTTTGTCGACGGCCGTGGGCCGCCAGCATGACCTCCTCGATGAGAACGACTGAACACGAGCCGAGGTGTTCTGCCAACCAATGCACCGACACCAAGGGATCCATTGCGCCCACCCCTTCTCGCGTCCTCCGTTTCCCTGCTGTCGAAGAACAATCAATACACAGTCAATGTGCGCAGGCCTCTCGCGTTCGGTCGGGGTTCAACCGGACCGGCCGATCATCGAGTGTTTCACGACTCTGGATCGCGAGCTGTTCGTTTGGGGCGGGGCGCTCAGACGGGGTGGTCAGGTCAGGGGTGTCGGCGCGCAGGTGTCCCAACACGCAACGGGCGACTCGGCGTTCGACGCGGCGTAAAGCCTCGGTGTGTGAGTCACCGGCGTCGCGGCGTTTCCGGTAGTACACCTGGGCGGCGTCGCGTCAGCGCCGGCGACAGCGGCTTGGCACCCCAACGACCCGGATGTTCTTTCGTGTTCAGTGTTCCTCGGCCGTCGTGGATCTCACGGGACTGGGTCGTCAGCAGGCAATGTCTCGGTCGATCCCGTGCCTATCGGACTGGACCACCAGCGTCGATCCGCCGGTGAATTGATGACCTGAACACCCCTGCCTGTCCTGGCCGCTGACAGCGTCATCAGCGCCGATCCAGTTCGGCCAGCCGTTCTGCCACCCGCCCGTGATCGTCTGCCACTCCGACGTCGTGCTATAGACGCCGACGACGGTGGCGCCACGGGCGGTGAGGGCGTCGTGTTCGCCTAGCAGGCTGTTGCGGTTCTGGATCACGTCGTCGTTCCAGGAGTTATCCGACTCGACGTCGAGCCACCACACGCCGCTGGACACTCCGGCCGCGGTCGCCGCGTCGTAGGCGGCCAGGCCCGCGTTGTAGCCATAGTTGTAGGCCAGGCAGTCGGCATCCCCAGCCGGGCAGGCTTTGGGGCTGGACGGGTCCAGCTTGGGGGAGTGATCGTTCCAGCCGCTGTTGGCATCCAGGCTCAGCGTCTTCGGGAAATGAGCCGCCTGGGCGGCGAGGCACGGATTCGTGACGGAGTAGTCCGTGCCGCTGGTCACGCCGACAATCCCGAACGTCGCACTGGCCGGAATCTGCGCCCCACAGTTTGGCGAGCTCACGTCCACTCCGATGCTGCCGGGCGGGTATAGCGTGGCTGCGCTGGCAATCCCCCCAGCAGATTGCAGGAGGCAACAGATAACAGCTGCCACCCAGGCCCGTCGCCTAACCATGGCTAATGTCCTACCCCGCCACGTGTGGCGGAAAACCTGTCATGACGTAGAGCTCGGCCCGGCAAGCGGGGCGTCGTCGTGCTGTGACCAGCTAACCTGCACACAGCCTGCCTGTGCAGGGCAGTTTTGTCCGATCCGTTCTATGCACCTGAGATGCCGCTCAAGCCGCGGTCTGAATTCGCTTGTACAACACCTTTCAATAAAGCCCGCGACGTAGCGCTCAAACCCGCGAATCTTGGAGGCGCCTGTCATTCACGCAGTAAATGTCACCTGCGGTCATGCGCGTGAGGTTGATAGGTGTCGGGCGGCCGGTCTGCGGCATCTGCACCCGAGGGGCCCTGACAACCATGCTGGCCTCAACCGGGAGGCCGATCTCGCGTCAACACTGTGGCATCCGCACTTCGTCGGCGTCCACGACCGCGCGAAGTGCGCGGCAGTTACGGGACGCGTGACTGGGAGGCAGAATCGAGCGATGAAGCCAGCCGGTGTACATCATGTCGCCATCTGCGTCGCCGACGCGCACAAGGGCCTCGCCTTCTACCGCGACGTGCTCGGCATGACGCAGCTGCCCCGCCCCGATCTCGGCCCGGGGTACTGGCTCGATGCAGGCGGCCAGCAGGTGCACCTGATGGAGTCCGACACGCATCCGCCCGGTGCCAACCACTTCGCGATCCGAGTCGACGACATCGACGCCGCCGTCAGCGAACTACAGGACCATGGCGTCGAGGTACACCGGGTCCCGTTCATCCCCGGGGCCGGGCGCCAGGCCTTGCTGCACGATCCGTTCGGCAACTTGCTCGAACTGAACCAGCCGGAATAGCTTGCCAGCACCGGCGGACAGAAACAACAAAACGTCACTCGCCAACCTCATCGAAGTCGCCGGCGTGGTAGCAATCATCCTCGGGCTCGAAGGTGTTGCGGCCGCTTCCTCCAGCTTGGGTCTCGTCACCGTCCAACTTGCACAAGATCTCTGGCCACAACTCCTCTGGCACCGTGGAATGGATGGCGTTGATGATGCGATTCATCTTCACCCACATGTCCACCATGCTGGTCCCGCTGGCGCGGGAGTCCATCAGGGCTTGCAGCCGACCGGCGGCGATCATGCCGGTGTTCACATCGACCTTGGTGTCTGAGTCAACGAGGGTTTCATAGCCTTTGACCATGACGGTCTCGAAGAAGGCCATCGGGGTGAGCGCAGTGGCAACGCCGTTGATGAAATCGACGCCGTTCTCCTGGGCGCGGCGCTCAAGAATCTGGCGGTAAGTCGCCTGAGCGACGTTCTGCACCGGGAAGTGCCGGGCGGTGTGGTTGCGGATCGAATCGATAGTGATCCGGTCACGCTTGTCGAGTCTGGTGTTGTCGTCCTCTATGGCCCGCAGGATCATCGCGTAGCTAGCCCCGACGGCCAACAGGTCGTTGACTTTTGCACGCAGCGCGTCGTTGCGGCACACCCGGCACCGGGAAGGTTTGACGTGGATTCCGAATCCGGTTTGCTTATGCCAAGTGAAGTGCAGTTTTCATGATCGAGATCACGTTGTTGGGAACCGGAAGTCCCATCCCCGACCCGAACCGCGCGGGGCCGTCGACGCTGGTGCGGGCCGGCGGGCAGGTATTCCTGGTGGATTGCGGGCGCGGGGTGCTGCAGCGCGCGGCGGCGGTCGGCGTCGGCGCCGCCGGCTTGTCGGCGCTTTTGCTCACCCACCTGCACAGCGACCACATCGGTGACCTCGGCGACGTTCTCATCACGCGTTGGATCAGCACATTCGCGCCCGATCCCGCGCCGCTGCCGATCATCGGACCGCCCGGCACCGCGGAGACCGTGGAGGCGACGCTGAAGGCGTTCGGCCATGACATCAGTTACCGGATCGCCCATCACGCCGACCTGAATGCGCCGCCGGCGGTCGAGGTCCACGAATACACCGACGGCCCGGTATGGGACCGCGACGGCGTGTCCATCCGGGTGGCCCCGACCGATCACCGGCCCGTGGCGCCGACCATCGGGTTCCGCATCGAATCCGGAACATCGTCGGTGGTCCTGGCCGGGGACACGGTGCCCTGCGCCGGGCTGGACGAATTGGCAAGCGGCGCCGACGCATTGGTGCACACCGTGATTCGCAAGGACATCGTCGCCAACATCCCGCAGCAGCGCCTCAAGGACATCTGCGACTACCACTCGTCGGTAGAGCAAGCGGCGGCAACCGCGGCCCGCGCGGGGGTGGGCACGCTAATGATGACGCACTATGTGCCGGCGCTGGCGCCCGGCCAAGAGGAACAGTGGCGGGCGCTGGCAGCCGCCGAGTTCGGTGGGCGCATCGAACTCGGCGACGACCTGCATCGGGTGGAGGTCAAGCCGCGCGCTTGACCGTCGTTCGCCGAATGTCGTTGCGCCGCAGTGGCAGCAGCGCGCCGGCCACTACCAGCCAGACCAACGCCGAGACCCGGGCGATCGGCAGGATCACCCCGAATTCGGGCCACACCAAAACAAAGGTCGCCAATTCCGCGAGGACGGCGGTCGCCAGGCCCATCCAGGCCACGGGTCTCGGCGTCAACCCCAGAATGAGGCTGGGCACCGCCATGCCCGCCACCAGCAGGCCCACGGCCACGATGTGACCTGGGCCGCCGACCAGAAATACCAGGAAGTAGATCGCGCGAACCAACGCGGTGTCGCCCGTGACGTCCGCGCGTGACAGCGTCCAGGCCAGCAAACCGGTCAGGCCCAGGGCACCCGCGGCCAGGGTTCCGCCCGTCAGCGCGATCGTGGCCCCCGGGGCGGTAACGCCGAGTTGCCGCAACCGGGCGCTGGCCGTCGCCGCGTAGATCGCCAACGGCACCGACGATGCGAACACGGCGGTGGCGACCACCTGCACCGCGACCGGATGGGTGCGGACATATGCCACAACCGCGTTCGCCGGCCCGTAGGGCAACGGCATGACGCCGCCCAGCGCGACTCCGATTGCCAGGCCGCCGAAGAGCAATCCCACGCTGACGACGGCAAGGAACGCCAGCGGCGGTCCGCCTTGGCGGCGGGGACCGCCAGCCACCCGAGTTCCATCTGCTTGTGAATCGTTCATGTCGTGAACGATATGCCCCGGCCCCCGGCTTGACAAGCCTGAGAGTGATTCACGTGACGAAACATTCGCCGAGGCTAAGATGTGACGGTGTCGTCAAACCCCAGCGACCGTCCCGACGGCGTCGCCTTCCTGTTGGCCCAACTCGGTCATCACGCCGCGACGCTGTTCGCCGAACAGGTGGCCACGGTCGAGTTGACCCCACCGCAGGCGGGAATTCTGCGCGCCATCGGCGCCGAGCCCGGCCGCAGCCAGCAGGCCCTCAGCGCTCAGTTGGGCATGTTGCCCAGCCGCGTCGTCGTCTACGTCGACGAGCTCGAACAGCGCGGCTACATCGAGCGGCGCCGCAACCCTGAGGATCGCCGGTTGCATGCTCTTTACCTCACTGCGGCCGGAAAAAGGTTGCTCCGCAAGCTCTCCGAGCTCGCCCGCCAGCACGAGCTCCGGTTCGCCTCCGCGCTTGACGCCGAGCAATACGGCACCCTGCGTGAGCTGCTGGCCACGCTGGCGCAGCAGCAGGGCCTCACGCCGCATGTCCACCCGGGGTACCGCACGCTTCGCCCGGCTAGGCCAACCGGGTGACTTCGACGATCACGTCGAGATCGGTTGCGCCTTCGCCGGAGTAGATGCCTTTCAGCGGCGAAACGTCGGTGTAGTCGCGACCGGCGCCCACGCTGACGTACTGCTCGGTGATCTCGGAGTCGTTGGTGGGGTCGAAGCTCCACCAGCCACCGGTCCAGGCCTGAATCCAGGCGTGGCTCCGCCCGTCCACGGTGTCCCCCACGACGGCGTTGCGTTTGGGGTGCAGATAACCGGACACGTAGCGCCCGGGAATTCCCATGCTGCGCAATACGATCAGCGACAGGTGCACGAAGTCCTGGCAGACGCCCTTGCCCTCGTTCAGCGCGTCCAGCCCGGACGAGTGCACGCCGGTGGTTCCGGGCAGGTAGTCCAGCTCGTCGCGCACCCACTTGCCCGCGGCGATGACGGCCTCGGCGGGATCGTAGGACTTGGCGATCTTCTTGGCCACGGACGTGACGCGCTTGCTCGTCGGGGTGTGCGGCGTGGGGCGCAGCAGTTCGTCGAAACGATCGATCACGGCCTCGGATTGCAGGTCGCTCCAACTGACCTCCGCCACCGCCGGCTCCTCGCGCTCCGTCTCGACGACCGATGAGGACGTCACCGTGAGGTCGGTGTGCGGCGCGTGCAGGTCGAACGCCGTGACGGCGGTGCCCCAATAGTCGATATAGCGGTAGGACCGCGTCGCGGGGATGGTTTCGACCCGGTTGAGGATGACGTTTTGCCTGCTGTCCGACCGCGGGGTGAGTCGCACTTCGTTGTAAGAGGCGGTCACCGGCGATTGGTAGGCGTAGCCGGTGGTGTGCACGACGCGCAACCGCCACATCAGGGCTCGCCCTGCCGGGTCACCAGCTGGGAGCGCTGGCCGGCGTCCGACCACGCCACCCAGGGGGTCACGTGGAAGTACTGCAGCGACAACGCTTCCCCGACATCGCGACAGGTTCGCTGCAATCCCGCCAGGCGGCTGTCCAACGACTCGAGCAACACACCGGGTTGCACGAATTCCAGTTCGCTGCGGGCCTTCCCGAGCAACCGCTGCGCCTCGGCGGTGGACCCGATCCGGCTCTGCGGATTGTGCAACAGCTCGTCGAGGTTGTGCTCGGCCATCCTCAGCGAGTAGAACACCGAGCGCGGAAACAGGCGGTCGAGCAGCATGAACTCGACCACCCGACTTGCGTCCAGCACACCGCGGTAAGTGCGCAGATAGGTGTCGTGCGCGCCCGCCGAGCGCAACAACGTCACCCAAGCCGGTGACGACGCGCTGTCCCCGACCCGCGATAGCAGCAGCCGCACCGTCATGTCGACGCGCTCGATCGCGCGGCCCAGCAGCATGAAGCGGTACCCGTCGTCACGCGAGAGCGTCGAATCGGCCAGGCCGGCGAACATAGCCGCCCGACCTTCGATGAATGACAGGAATTCATGTGGCCCAAGGCGTTTCGCGGCGTACTCGCGTTCGGCCAGGGCGTTGTAGGTGGTGTTGAGACACTCCCAGATCTCGCTGGACGTCACTTCCCGGGCCGACTTAGCGTTTTCCCGCGCCGCGGTGATGGCGTCGACGATCGAAGAGCCACCCGAAACGTTGGTGCTGAAGGCGACCAGGTCCGTCAACGACCAGACATCCAAGTCGTGATCCGGCGGGTCGATACCGAGTACCCGCAGTAGAACGCGAGAAGCGTGGTCCGGGTCGACGCTGGAATCCTCGAGCAATTGGTGCAGTGCCACGTCCAGGATCCGTGCGGTGTCGTCGGCGCGCTCGACGTAGCGACCGATCCAATAGAGCGCCTCGGCGTTGCGGGCCAGCATCAGGGGCTCACCTGTTGATGGGCCTTCTGCTGTTGCTGCTGCTGGGTCTGCTCCGCCTGCGGCTGACTCGGCTGCGACTGCTTTTGCGTCAACCGCGGCGAGGCGTCCAGCACCGGGTCCGGTATCGACTTCGGCAGCGAATGCACGACCTCCGCGGCGCCCAGTTCACGGTCGCGAGCTGCCGCGCGCGGCGCCAGCACCCAGGTGTCCTTCGAGCCGCCGCCCTGGCTGGAGTTGACCACCCGCGAACCCTCGACCAGGGCGACGCGGGTCAGCCCGCCCGGCAACACCCACACGTCGTTGCCGTCGTTGACCGCGAATGGCCGCAGGTCGACGTAGCGGGGAGCAAGCGTGCTTCCCACCTGCGTCGGCACGGTCGACAGCTCCATCATCGGCTGAGCGATCCAGCTTCGCGGATCGTCGCGAATCTTCTTGGCGACGGCACTCAACTCTTTCTCGGAAGCCTGCGGACCGAACACGATGCCGTAGCCGCCGGACCCCTCGACCGGCTTGAGGACCAATTCGTCGATGCGGTCAAGCACCTCTTTGCGCTCGTCGTCCAGCCAGCACCGGTAGGTCTCCACGTTGGCCAGCACGGGTTTCTCGCCCAGGTAGTACTCGATCATCGTCGGCACATAGGTGTAGACGAGCTTGTCGTCGCCGACGCCGTTGCCGATCGCGCTGGAAATGACGACGTTCCCGGCGCGCGCGGCGTTGACCAAACCGGCCACGCCCAGCACCGAGTCGGCGCGGAACTGCAGCGGGTCCAGGAAGGCGTCGTCGATGCGCCGGTAGATGACGTCGACCTGGCGCTCGCCTTCCGTGGTGCGCATGTACACCTGGTTGTCGCGGCAGAACAGGTCGCGGCCCTCGACCAGCTCAACGCCCATCTGACGGGCCAGCAGCGAATGCTCGAAGTACGCCGAGTTCGCCACGCCCGGGGTCAGGACGACGACGGTGGGATCGGCCTCGTTGGTGGCCGCGGAGTTGCGCAGAGCCCGCAGCAGATGCGAAGAGTAGTCGTCGACCGCGCGCACGCGATGTGTGGCGAACAGGTTCGGGAAGACGCGCGCCATGGTGCGCCTGTTCTCCATGACATACGACACGCCCGACGGCGAGCGCAGGTTGTCCTCGAGAACCCGGAAATTGCCCCGCTCATCGCGGATCAGGTCGATGCCCGCGACGTGGATTCGCACGCCGTTGGGAGGGACGATGCCCACGGCCTGGCGGTGAAAATGCTCGCAGGAGGTAATCAGGCGGCGCGGGATGATGTCGTCGTTCAGGATCTCCTGATCACCGTAGATGTCGTCGAGATACATCTCGAGGGCCTTCACCCGCTGGGTGATGCCGCGCTCCAACCGGTTCCACTCGGCGGCGGAAATCACCCTGGGCACCAGGTCGAGCGGAAACGGCCGCTCCTGACCCGACAGCGAAAACGTGATGCCCTGGTCGATGAACGCACGGCTCAGCGCCTCGGCGCGGGCCTTGAGCTCCGAGGCGTCCGAGGGCGCGAGCTCGGCGTAGATGCCCTTGTACGGACCGCGGACGTTGCCCAGGCCATCGAACATCTCATCGAAGGCCAGCGAATAAGAGTCCGACGCGTTGTATCCGCCGAAGATGCGCTCGGAACGCGCGTCCGGACGCCCAGCACCGCCGCGCGACCGCCGCCTGGTTTCCTCAAGCTGGCTGGCAAGACTCACTTTAGAGATGGTGCCTCACAGCGGGCTTGCGGCAGGCCACGGTTCACATTTTGGGAGAAAACGTAACGGACTGCTAACCTGGGCAGTCGCTATTGGGTGTGGGGCGCCCCCCAAAGCAGGCATGGCAGACACCGATTCGAAGAAGGAACCTACGCGTGGCCAACATCAAGTCGCAGCAGAAGCGCAACCGTACGAACGAGCGCGCCCGGCTGCGCAACAAGTCGGTCAAGTCCTCGCTTCGTACCGCCGTGCGGGCGTTCCGCGAGGCCGCCCACGCCGGCGACAAGGAAAAGGCCGCGGAGTTGCTGGTGTCGACGAACCGCAAGCTGGACAAGGCGGCCAGCAAGGGCGTGATCCACAAGAATCAGGCGGCCAACAAGAAGTCGGCGCTGGCGCGCGCCCTCAACAAGCTCTGAGCCCGGCTTCGCGGCTTCGCGTACACCATTCATCGGCTGCGGTCGGCCACCAGCTCGGCCACCTGCCTGACCGCGGATTCCAGCGCGTAGTCCGCGTCGGCGACGGCGCCCTTGACGTTGGCGTTGAGCTCTGCCACCACTTTCATCGCGGTTGCCACCGTGTCGCGCGACCATCGCCGCGCCTGTTTCTGGGCTTTCTGCACCCGCCACGGCGGCATGCCCAGCTGCGCCGCCAGGCGATACGGGTCGCCGGATAGCGGCCCTACCCGGCCGATGGCGTGTACGGCTTCGGCCAGCGCGTCGGCCAGGACCACCAGCGGCTCGCCGCGCATCATCGCCCACCGCAGCGCCTCGGTCGCTCCTCCGACATCGCCGGCCACGGCCTTGTCGGCGATGTCGAAGCCCTTCACTTCGGCCTTACCGCTGTGATAGCGGCGCACCGCGGCCGCGTCGACGGCGCCGCCGGTGTCGGCGACCAACTGCGAACAGGCGGCGGCGAGCTCACGCACGTCGGAGCCGACGGCGTCCAGCAGTGCGGTCACCGTCTCCTCATCGACCTTGACCCGCAGCGCCCGAAACTCCTTGCGGACGAAGTCGACGCGTTCGCTCAGCTTGGTGATCCGCGCGCACGGATGCACCACGGCGCCAAGCGACTGCAGCTCGCTGGCCAGCGCCTTGGCTCGCCCACCACCCGAGTGCACCACCACCAGCACCGTGCCCGGCGGGACGTCGGCGGCGGCCGCGGCGATCACCGCGGCCGCGTCCTTACCCGCCTCGGCGGCGGCCTCCAGGACGACAATGCGCTCATCGGCGAACAGCGACGGGCTCAGCAGTTCGGCGAGCTCGTAGGTACCGACGTCACCGGCCCGCGTCCGGCTGATCGGCACGATGTCGGCCCAGGCGCCTGTCCCCGCGCGCTGGCGCGCCGAGCGCAGCACCCCCGCCACCGCCCGCTCGACCAGCAGCTCCTCGTCTCCGAGGATCAGGTGCAACGGCGAAATCTCGCTCACCCGACGATGGTGTCACGCGGGTCTGACTACGGGCCGACCAGCCCGTTGTGGGATAGAGCACCTCCGACACCGACCAAGCCAGCGCGCAAGCGAGGGCCACCAGCGCGACCGCCCGCACCGCCGCGCGAAACCAGGGGCGCCGCCATAGCAGCATGGCAAGCAGAACCAACAGCGCAGTGACACAACCGACCAGCAGCACACCGGCCAGACCGTCCGGAACGGGCACCGCTGCCGCGGGGATATCGGCCGCCCACTTTGCCACCGCCAAGACGCACCACAGCTCGGGCCCGGTGAAGCGGATCAACAGCTGGGCGCCGGGAACCCACGCCAGGGACAACACGGCCGCCGCGCTGCCCAGTACGGTGATCGGTGCTATCAGGGGTGCCACCGCGAGATTGGCGCCCACGGCCACCATGCTGACCCGGCCCGAGAGACCGGCCACCAGCGGGGCGGTCACCACGTGTGCGGCGCACGCAACCGCGAGCGCGTCCGCCAGCGGCTTCGGCCACCCGCTGGCGACCAGGCGCCGCGACCAGACCGGCGCGACGACGATCAGCGCGCCCGTCGCCAGCACGGACAGCGCGAAGCCCACGTCGACGGCCAGGTGGGGGGCGACTGCCAGCAGGATCAGCACGGTGGCCGACAAAGCCGGGATCGCTTGCCGGCGACGTGAAGACAGCACCGCCGTCAACGCGATGGCGCCCATCACGGCCGCCCGCAGCACGCTCGCCGTCGGCTGCACGACGATGACGAAGGCCACCAACGCCACGGCGGCAAGCACGACGGCGGCGCGCGGGCCGATCAACCGGGCCGTGAACAGCACCGACCCGCAGACGATCGTGACGTTGGCCCCCGATACCGCGGTCAAGTGCGTCATGCCCGCCGCACGGAAGTCGCGGCTTGTCTGGGCGGTCACCGCCGACGTATCACCGAGGACCAGGGCGGGCAGCATCGCGGCCTGGTCGCCAGGCAACGTCTCGCGGACGGCGGCGGCGAACCGGCTACGCACAGCGTGAGCGGCTCGTTGCGCCGGAGCGGCAGTGCCCATGGCCGGCCGGCCCGACGCAGTGAGCACGGCGACCGTGAGGTCGCGGCGGGCCGGCCGGTTGATGCGGGCGGTAAACCGCAACGGCCGGCCCGTCATCAAGTCGCCGAAGTCGGCAGCCCGGGCGAACACGACCACCCGGCCGGACACCTTCTCGTCGTGCAGGCGTTGCAGGGTGGCGCGAAACATCAGCCGGCCGCTGCCAAGCGACAGCGCGGCCTCGGTGGGGGTGACCGTCACCGGGGCGGCCGTTCCGAACGCCGCGGTGATCGGGTGGCGACCGACCGCGTCTGCCCGCAAAGCGATCGCAAACCCATACCCCGCGCCCACAATGCCGAGCGCCGCCACGCCAGCGGCGATCGCCCGCAGCCGCCGTCCCCGGCCGTACCGGCCCGCCGCATAGCACGCCAACCCACCGGCGGCCGCCAGCACGACACCGCCTGACGCCACCGCCCGTCCGACCGGCCACCAGATCCCGGCAGCGGTCACCATCCACCCGGTGAGCGCGGCCGGCACCAGCCGCACATCGACGCGCGCGGCGGCCGATTCGCCGGTGCCCGGTTGGCGCACCGGTGTCAGACACGGACCAAGGGGCGAAGCTTGTCGAGCCGCGCCGGGCCGATGCCGTCAACATCGGCGAGCTGGTCGACACTGGTGAACTTGCCGTTGGCCTGCCGCCACGCCACGATCGCGGCGGCGGTCACCGGCCCAACCCCCGGCAGGGCGTCCAGTTGCTCCACGGTCGCGGTGTTGAGGTCGAGCACCTCACCGGCCTTGGGCTTGGGCTTCACCGTGCCCGAAACTCGCGGTCCAGGTGCCCCGGACACCGGCGGCGAACCGGAGGCCACCGAACTGCCCAGTGCCGTCGGCTGCCCCGAAACGGGAGCAAGCCCGACCACGATCTGCTCGCCATCCCCGACCGGGCGGGCCATGTTCAATCCGATGGTGTCCGCGCCGTCCACCGGGCCCCCGGCGGCCTGCAGCGCGTCGGCGATGCGCGCGCCGGGCGTCAGGGTCACCAGTCCGGGGGCGTGCACCAGACCGACCACGCTGACCACCACCGGCCGGCCGGTATCGGGCGGCTGGCCGGCGTCCGGAGTCGCCGACGACCGCGGGCTTGCCGTGGACGCTTTCTCCACCGGCGGGAGCTTGGCCGACATCACCGGCGCGGGCCGCTCCCGCATCAGGGTGAACACCGTGACCAGTACCGCGAGGGCCGCCACGACCGCCAACGCGATGGCACCGGCGCGGCCCGGGTCGGCGCGCATCCGGGCTACCCAGCCCCGCCTCTGGGACGGATCGGGAAGCCAGCGCGGCAGCAGCGAGTTCTGATCCTCATCCGCCGTGTCCCGCTCCGAATCCAGCTCGGTGCCGTCGGCGTCGGCGCGTGCATCGGTATCGGCAGCTGCACCGAGTCGTCGATGAAGTCGCTCGGCGGGAAGTTCTGTTCGCATGCGCCGACCGTAGGTGCGCCCACCGCCGCAACGGCCCGGCGCCGGGCGCCGCGACGCCCGGCTGTGGATCAACCCGAGGCTGTGCATAAGCCGTTTCCGTCGCGGCACCGGCCAGGTTTGGCGACCGCACGCCGGGGTAGCCCGCCGCAATGAACACGGAGGCAAAGCCGACGTCCGACGCCTCGATCAGCGAGCTGATGAGCCGGCTTTCGTCGCAACTGTCACGGCTCGTTCGCGACGAAATGCTGTTGGCGCAGAAGGAAATCCAACAATCGGCGAAACGCGCAGGGATTGGCGCGGGTCTGTTCGGCGCGGCCGGAATGCTCGCGTTCTTCGGCCTTGCCAGCCTGATCGCGGCAAGCATCGCCGCAATGGCGCTGGCAGTGCCGGTATGGGCGGCCAGCCTGATTGCCGGCGCGGCGCTGTTCGCCGCGGCCGGGATGGCGGCGCTGCTCAGCAAGCGCCAGGCCGAAGACGTCACACCGGCGGCGCCCCTGACGGTCTCCAATGTCAAGAAGGACATCCAGGAAGTGAAAGACGCCCGCCATGACCGGAGCTGAACAGCCACGGGGTCCCGGCACTCCCGCAGTGGGGACCGATGCCAGCATCCATGAGCTGCAGGCCGACATCGAGCAGACGCGCCATCAACTCGGCACCACCGTCGAAGCGATCGCCGGCAAGGCCGACGTCGTCGAGAAGGCGCGGTCCGCCGCACCGCGGCTGGCGGTAGCGGCCGTCCTCGGCGGGGTCGCGGTCATCGGCATTGTCCGATGGCGGCGCCGGAGGGTGAACGACCGGCGGTGACAAGCCTGCGCTCGTGCGCGCCCCCCGATTAACGCTGAACCACTTTGTGCGCCTAACGTGCAAGACGAGACCGCCGGTCCCCCGCTGACGGCTGCGCCCCTCCGGTGGTCCCCCCACGACAGGAGGCCGCCATGCAACTGGCGCTGACACCCGAGGAAGCCGCGTTCCGCGACGAGCTTCGCACCTTCTACACCACCCAGATCCCCCAGGAACTCCGCGACGCGGTGCGTCAGGGCGCGCCGGTAACCAAGGACCAGATCGTCACCAGCCACAAGATCCTGAACGAGCACGGGCTCGCGGTGCCGAACTGGCCGGTCGAATGGGGTGGCAAGGATTGGACGCCGACCCAGCACCAGATCTGGGCCGACGAGATGCAACTGGCGTGCGTTCCCGAGCCGCTGAACTTCAACGTCAAGATGGTCGGTCCGGTGATCGCCGAATTCGGGTCGCAGGAGATCAAGCAACGGTTCCTGCCGCCGACGGCCAGCATCGACATCTGGTGGTGCCAGGGGTTCTCCGAGCCGGAAGCCGGCTCCGATCTCGCCTCCCTGCGCACCACCGCGGTCCGGGACGGAGACAGCTACGTCGTCAACGGGCAGAAGACGTGGACCACGCTGGGCCAGTATGCGGACTGGATCTTCTGCCTGATACGGACCGACCCGCAGGCGCCGAAGCGGCAGGCCGGCATTTCTTTCCTGCTCATCGACATGGCGACGCCGGGCATCACGTTGCGGCCGATCAGACTCATCGACGGTGTCAGCGAAGTCAACGAGGTGTTCTTCGAAGACGTCCGCGTACCGGCCGATCAGCTTGTCGGACAGGAAAATCAGGGCTGGACGTACGCGAAGTTCCTGCTGGGCAACGAGCGCACCGGCATCGCCGGGGTCGGCCGGACCAAGGTGCGTCTCGCCGAGGTCAAGAAGCACGCCCGCCAGACCGGATTGCTGGACGACCCATTGTTCGCCGCGCGCTTGGCCGAGGCCGAAAACGACGTGCTGGCACTGGAACTCACCCAGTCTCGAGTGACCACCGACTCCGCGGACGGTAAGCCGAACCCGGCGTCGTCGGTGCTCAAGATGCGCGGCAGCCAATTGCAGCAGATCGCCACCGAGCTGCTCGTCGAGGTCGCCGGACCCGACGCACTGCCGATCGACGGTGACGACATCGCGTCGCCCGCCTGGGCACAATCGAGCGCGCCGCGCTATCTCAACTACCGCAAGACATCGATCTACGGCGGCAGCAACGAGGTGCAGCGCAACATCATCGCGTCCACCATTCTGGGATTGTGAGGAAGCCATGGACTTTCAGTTGAGCGACGAGCAGGCCCTGCTCCGCGACACCACCCGCGGCCTCCTGTCACGCACCTACGACCCGGAGAGCCGCAACAAGATCATCGAGACCGATCTCGGCTGGAGCCGCGATGTCTGGAGCCAGCTCGCCGACACCGGGATTCTGGGTCTCGGTTTCGACCCGGACGAGGCGGGCCAGATAGAGATCATGGTGGTGCTCACCGAGATTGGGCGGCGGTTGGCTCCCGAACCCGTCGTGCACGCCGCCCTGGCGCCGGGTGCGCTGATCGCCGAGCTTGGGAGCGAAGCGCAAACGCAGCTGCTGGACGAGGTCGCCGCGGGTCAAAAGCTGCTGGCGTTCGCGCACCTGGAAACCGGCCATCGCAAACCGACCGCGGCTGTCGCCACTCGTGCTGCGCGGCAGGGCAATTCGTGGACTCTGACCGGAACGAAGAACCCCGTACCGGCCGGTGACTGCGCCGACACACTAGTGGTCACCGCCGCTTTGCCGGACGGCGGCACCGGGCTGTTCCTGGTCGACAGCGAAGCCGTGAAGAGGCATCCCTATCCGACGTTCGACGGTCAGCGCGGCGCCCAGATCGACCTCGACGCCGCACCCGCCGAACCCCTTGGCGACGCGTCTGAGATCAAAGACGCCTCGCCCGCGATCCGCGACGCCATCGTCCGCATCCAGTCGGCGTTGTGCGCCGAAGCCGTCGGCGCAATGGAGGAAGCGCTCCGCCTGACCACCGATTACCTCAAGACACGCAAGCAGTTCGGCGTCACGCTCAACAAGTTCCAGGCGCTCACGCAGCGGGCCGCCGACATGTACGTGTCGCTGGAATTGGCCCGCAGCATGAGTTTCTACGCCGCGATGTCGATCGCCGACGGCAACCTCGACCCGGTGATCGCGTCGCGGGCCAAGCTGCAGGTCGGCCGGTCCGGGCGGCATATCGCTCAGGAATCGATCCAGCTGCACGGCGGCATCGGCATGACCGCCGAGTACCCGGTGGGGCACTACGCCGCCCGGCTCACCGCAATCGAACACACGCTGGGCTCCTCGCAGGACCACCTGCAGGTTTTGATCGATCACATCGCCGAATACGACTTAGCCAGGCTCTAGCAGATGCCCAAGCTCCCCGAGCTCTCGGAAGAGGTCGTCGAGTTCTTGTCGACGGGCACCCGGACCGGAATGCTCGGTTATGTCGCCGCTGACGGCCGGCCGCTCGTCGCGCCGGTGTGGTTCGTGGTCGATGACGGCCAGCTGGTGTTCAATACCGGCCGCGGCACGTCGAAAGGCCGTGCGCTCGCCCGCGATCCGCGAGTTGTGATCTGCGTCGACGACCCCCACCCGCCCTATTCGTTCGTGCAGGTGCAGGGTGTGGCCGCGGTGAGCGACCATCCGCGGGAGGTGCTGGAGGTTGCCACCCGCGCCGGCGCGCGCTACATGGGCGCCGAGCGCGCGGACGAATTCGGCCGCCGCAACGCCGTCCCCGGTGAACTGGTGGTGCGGGTGCGCCCCACCAAGGTCATCACCGGATTCGATATCAGCGACTGACTCCCCCTTCCCGAAAAGCATCTTCCGCTGGTCGTGCCCTTGGGATACCTCGGAGTACCGGAAGACGTGTTGAATCAGCTCGACGCGGAAGTGAAGCCCATGGTGGATGCGGGATATTCGCGAAACGACGATCCTCTAACCGCTCCGATCGAAGTGGACCCGGTGAGAGGCTTCGACCCCGTGGCCGTCACGGCACCCGCCAATCAGGCCGCCTTCGGCGGCGGCGGCGGCGACCCTGTTTTGCAGGCTCTGTCCGGTGCCATGGCGGCGCTGAATCAGGGCAACCACTGACGAGAGACGCCTGGCAACGGCCACACTGACGGTCCCCGGCTGTGGCACCTACCCGCCTCCGAGTGCATCCGAACATTGCGGCAATAATGACTCCCGTCGCGCCGGCGCAAAGGAGCCCCGATGAGAACCAGCACAGACCGTCCGCTGCGTGTCATCCAGTGGACGACCGGCAACATAGGGCGACGTTCGCTGCACGCCATCATCGGTCGGCCCGACATGGAGCTGGTCGGGGTGTACGCGCACGGGCCCGAGAAGGTCGGTGTCAATGCTGCCGAACTGGCCGGCTGGCCGGAACCCACCGGGGTGCACGCGACCAATGACATCGACGCGCTGCTCGCCCTGGGGGCCGACGCGTGTTGCTATAACCCGTTGTGGCCCAACGTCGATGAGCTCGTGCGGCTGCTGGAGTCGGGCGTCAATGTGTGCTCGAGCTCGGCCTGGATCACCGGCGGCAAGCAGACGCCCGCGGACCGAAAACGGATAGCGGAGGCCTGCGAACGAGGTGGTTCGACAATCTTCGGCAGCGGCGCTCATCCCGGGATGACGAACATGGTCGGCATGGTGCTCAGCGCCTCCTGCGAGCGTGTCGACGAGATCCGGATCACCGAGTCGGTGGACTGCTCGACTTACGAGTCGGCCGAAACACAAAGGGCGATGGGCTTCTCACAAGATCCCGACACACCGGGACTGGCCGAGAGCGTGCGGGCCGAAAGCGAGGTCTTCGCGGAGTCGGCAGCGATGATGGCCGATGCCATCGGGGCCAAGCTCGACAAGATGACCTTCGACGTCACCTTTACCGCGGCCAGCGCCGACTCCGATCTGGGTTTCATGAAAATCCCCGCCGGAACGGTCGGCAGCGTCTATGGCTACCACCGCGGCTGGGAAGGTGATCGCAACGTCGTCAGCGTCGGATTTAACTGGACCATGGGCAGCCACGTGGTCCCGCCCAAACCGCTCGAGCACGGCCACGTCATTCAGGTATTCGGGTTGCCCAATATGCGCACCGTCCTGCACTGCCTGCCGCCCAAGGATTGGACGGAGCCCGGGTTCATGGGCCTGGGCATGATCTACACCGCAATGCCGGTGACCAATGCGGTTCCGGCGGTGGTGGCCGCACGGCCCGGGATCGTGACGCTTGCCGAATTGCCGCCGGTCACGGGCCGGGTGGCGCGGTAAAGGTATGTCGGTGGCCAGATAAATGCGCCCCGAGGAACGCTTCCGTCCACTAAGGTTTAAGATGCTTAGCCGAACAAAGGTTCTGCCGGAAAACCGCGGTTGACGTGGGAGGGAGCTTTCCCGGCGGGCGCTGCAACCCGAGATCGGTGAGCGGAAGGCGGTCAGGTGAGCGTGAGACCGAAAACCGGCGCCCTAACCCGCGCCGTCAAGCGAACCTGGATACCCCTGCTGTTGGTGGTCGTGCTGGCGGTCTCGGGCTTGGTCGTCTCGCGGCTGCACAAAATCTTCGGCTCACAGGACCTCAACGGGAATGCGGGCGCCGGAATCGAGATAGTCCAGTTCAACCCAAAGGTCGTCAAATACGAAGTCTCCGGGCCGCCCGGGACCACCGCGAACATCAACTACTGGGACGAGAACGCCAACACTCACCAGGTCAATGACGCCCCGCTGCCGTGGTCGTTCACGATCTCGACGACGCTCCCCTCGGTCAGCGCGAACATCATGGCTCAAGGCGACGGCAACCAGATCAGCTGCAAAATCACCGTCGACGGGATAGTCCGCGAACAGCAAAACGCCGATGGCCACAACGCCCAGACCTTCTGCCTGGTGAAGTCCGCATGAGCGACCTGAACACCGACGTCGGCGCCGAAGACACCGAGGCCACCGGGCCGATCAGGGCTCCGAGCCGCGGGCGCCCCGAACGCGGGCACCGGCCGCTCATCCCGCACGTGATCCGCTGGCTTGCGGTGCCGATCATCCTGGTGTGGGTCTTCGTGACGGTTCTCGTCAACGTCATCGTTCCCAGGCTCGAAGTCGTCGGCGAAGCACATTCGGCGCCGATGACGCCCTTGGACGCGCCGTCGATGAAGGCGATGATGCGCCTGGGCCACAACTTCAGGGAATTCGATTCCAACAGCACGGTCATGATCGTGCTGGAAGGTCAGCAGCCCCTCGGCGACGACGCGCATCACTACTACGACAATCTGATTCGCCTACTGCGGCAGGATCCCGAGCACATCCAGCACATCCAGGACTTCTGGGGCGATCGGCTAACGGCGGCGGGTGCGCAGAGCGCGGACGCCAAGGGCGCCTACGTCATGTTGAACCTCGCCGGCAACCAGGGCACGACGCTGGCCAACGATTCGGTCGACGCCGTCCGCAAGGTGATCGCGCGCAACCAGCCGCCACCCGGGGTGAAGGCCTACGTCACCGGTCCGGCGGCGCTATCCGATGACATGCACATCATCGGCAACGCGAGCCTGGCCAAGATCACGCTGTTCACCTTGGGCGCCATCGCCATCATGTTGCTGCTGGTCTATCGCTCCATCGTGACCACGCTCGTCCAGTTGTTCATGACCGGTATCGCGCTGGCATGTTCGCGGGGAGTCATTGCGGTTCTCGCGTACCACAATGCATTCGGGCTGACAACGTTCGCCGCGAACATCCTCACCATGCTGGCCATCGCGGCCGGAACGGACTACGGGATCTTCCTGGTCGGCCGCTATCAAGAGGCGCGCGCGGCCGGAGAAGACCGGGAAGAGGCGTACTACACCACGTTTCGCAGCGTGTCCCCCGTTGTGCTGGGGTCGGGCCTGACGATCGCCGGGGCGACTTACTGCCTCAGCTTCGCACGGCTGCCCTGGTTCAACACCATGGGCGCGCCCGTCGCGATCGGAATGCTGGTTGTGGTCTTGGCCGGCGTAACACTCGGCCCCGCAGTGATTTTCGTGGGCAGCATGTTCGGGCTTTTCGAACGGAAGCGGGCGGTCAGAGGCCGGCTATGGCGCCGGGTCGGCACCGCGGTGGTGCGTTGGCCCGCACCGATCTTGGCCGTGAGCGCAGCCATCGTCCTCGTCGGCATGGTCGCCCTCCCGAGCTACGTCACGAGTTACAACGACCGGTACTACCTGCCGACCAGCGCCCCCTCCAACCTTGGATACCAGGCCGCCGACCGGCACTTCTCGCAGGCACGGATGAACCCCGACATGTTGATGGTCGAGGCCGATCACGACATGCGCAATCCCGCCGACATGCTCGTCCTGGACAGAGTGGCCAAGAACGTCATCCGGACGGTCGGTATCGCCATGATCCAGGACATCACCAGGCCGCTGGGCATTCCGATTCAGCACAGCTCGATACCGTTCCAAAACAGCATGCAGAGCCAAACCACCATGCAGAACATGGATTTCCTCAAGGAGCGCATGGCCGACATCCTCAAGATGGCCGACGAGCTGCAGGTCCAGATCGACTACACGCAGCGCTTGTACGCGGTGACGCAAGATCTCTCGAATGCCGCCGACGACAGCGCCAGGGCCACGGCGGAAACATCAAAGATCACCGATGAATTACGGGACCACCTTGCGGATTTCGATGACTTCTGGCGGCCGATACGGAGTTACTTTTATTGGGAGAAGCACTGCTACGACATTCCCATGTGCTGGTCGTTGCAGTCGCTGTTTGACTCGTTGGACGGGATCGACGAGCTTGCCGGCAAATTCCACGAACTCACGGCCGACATCCAGCGCACCGCATCGGCCACGCACGAGATGCTGGTGCTGATCCCGACGATGATTGCGACGCTGAAGACCACAAAAGGCATCACGCTGACGCTATACCAAACCTTCTCCGCGATGATCAATCAGATGGAGGCGATGAGCAACACGGCGGTCGTCATGGGCCAAAGTTTCGACGCCTCCAAGAATGACGACTTCTTCTACCTCCCGCCGGAAGCCTTCGACAACCCCGACTTCCAGACGGGGCTTCGAATGTTCCTGTCACCGGACGGGAAGTCCGCGCGCTTTTTCATCACCCACCAGGCCGATCCCATGACCCCGGAAGGCATCTCACGCGTCGCTGCGGAACGAACCGCCGCGCAGGAGGGCCTCAAACAGTCCTCCCTTTCGGACGCCAAGGTTTATCTGGGCGGCACGGCAGCGACATTCAAGGATATGCACGACGGCGCCAAATATGACCTGATGATCGCGGTGGTGTCGGCCCTCACCCTGATCTTCATGATCATGCTGCTGCTCACGAGGAGTGTGGTCGCCGCGCTGGTGATCGTCGGCACCGCGGCCAGCTCGATTGCCGCGTCGTTCGGCTTGTCCGTGCTCATTTGGCAGGACCTGTTCGGCATCAAGATCCACTGGATCGTCATGGCGCTGTCGGTCATCATCCTGTTGGCCGTGGGATCCGACTACAACCTGCTGCTGGTCTCCCGGTTCAGGGAAGAGATCCATGGCGGACTCAAGACAGGGATCATCCGGTCGATGGCGGGCACAGGCGGGGTGGTGACGGCGGCGGGTCTCGTGTTTGCATTCACGATGGCGTCCATGCTCGGCAGCGAACTGCGCGTGCTCGGCCAGTTCGGGTCGACCGTGTGCATCGGTCTGCTGCTCGACACGCTGATCGTGCGCACCTTGCTGATGCCCTCGATCGCAACCCTGCTCGGGCGCTGGTTCTGGTGGCCGCAAGTTGTCCATCCGCGCGGTGACAACGCCCTTCGTACGCGACGCGGCCCGAACATCAGCACCACCCAGGCGTTCCACACATGACCCGCAAACGCGCTGGCACCGGTGATAGCGCTTTCACGGGTCGCCTAGTGGTCAGCCCGGACCGCTCGCCGGGCTAAGACTCGCCCAGTTCCACGCAGACCGCGACGGCTCCCTCGCCGACATGCAGCGCGAGCACCGACCCCAAGGGGGTGACGAACGCCGGCTCGCACGCCGGCAGCCGCTGTGCCAGCGCCGCCGCCACCTCTTCGGCGCCGTCCGGATTGGCGACGTGGTGCACGGCCAGGGTCGCGGAGCCATCACCGACGACCTCGCAGACCCGATCAATCATCGCCGCCGTCGCTTGGGTGACGGTGCGCACCCGTTGTGCCAGAACGAGCTTGCCGTCGTCGATGCGCAACAGCGGCTTGAGGGCCAGCGCCGTGCCGAGCCACGCCCTGGCCCCGCCGATCCGCCCGCTGCGGCGCAGGTTGTCGAGCCGATGCACCACCATGAACGCATGGCCGCGCGACACGGCCGAATTGGCGGCCTCCGCGGCGGCGTCGAGGTCCGCGCCCGCGGCCGCCGCCCGCGCGGCGGCCAGCGCGACGAAGCCCGTCCCCATCGCGGCCGACTTCGAGTCGATGACCCGCACGTTCGGGTCGAGGTCGGCCGCGGTCCGCTGCGCGGCGGCGCAGGTTCCCGACAACGCCGACGAAATGTGCACCGCCACCACGCCGTCCCCCCCGCTGTCGGCCAATGCCTGATGGTAGGCGTTGGCCAGTTCGGCCGGGGTGGCCGCCGCGGTGGTGGCTTCCCGCTGGTAGATGTCCTCGGGGATGTCGCCCACCCCCTCCCGCAGATCGTGGCCGTCGAGCAAGATGTGCAGTGGAACGACGCGTATCGACCACTTTTCGAGCAAGTCCGCCGGCAGGCGCGAGGACGCGTCGGTCACCACCATGACAGCCACGGTTCTACCCGCGTGGTTTCTCGTTCGGCACTTTAGCTGTCTGCAGCGCTTCGGCCAGCGCCTTGAGCATCAGCTCGGCGACCGCCTGGTGCGCTTCAAAATTCCAGTGAATCCCGTCGGGATTGCCACGTCCACTCATAATCTGCTCGGCCACGGCCGCTTTGAGATCCACCAACGGGACGTTGTGGCACTGCGCCCATTCCGTGATCGCGGCGTCGGTCCGGGGACGGCCATGGTGAGCCCTGCCGTATGTCTCAGCGATGTGCACCGCTGGCAGCGACGCCACAATCGGGATGCCGGGGCGGTTGAAATCGATTGCGGCGCGGGTCTGTTCAAGGTATTCGGCGCTCAAGTGCGGCGGCAACGCGGGCCTGGCCACCGGCGAAAGCCTGGGCTGCAACCAGGCATAGCCGTCGCGGACCCACCGCCGCAGCCACGGCGGCCGTACGTAGCGGATCGACTCGCGCAACACGGTCGGCAACACCGACGGCAGCGAATCCATCCCGCCGGTCGCGAAGATCACCGCGCCCGCCCGCGGCAGCGCGGCCCACGCACGCGGGTCCTGGGTTGCCGCCCACCAGACGTCCCGACAGGTCCAGCCGATCCGGCCGATCAGCTCTAAGTCCCAATCCAATTGCGAGGCAACAATATTAGGCCAGATACGCGGATCGTCGGAGGGCAGCCCGCCGGTAGGCCCGTAATACGCCAATGAGTCGGCGAACACCAGGAGCGCGCGCCTGGACCGCGGCTCAGAGGACATCGTTAGCCACCTGCGCCGAAGCATTCCAGACGTCGAGGCGCCAGCGGATGCCGGCAAGGTCTTCCGGGCCAACGACCGAGCTGTCCGAGTGGCCGGAAAGCTGCACCCAACTGGCGTTGCCCATGCCGCCCAGGATTGGCCAGTCGGCAACCGGCAGCTTGAGCAGCGCGGCCGACAAGGCCGCTATCAAGCCCCCGTGGGCCACCAGTATCACCGGTCGGTCCTGCGCATTGGGGTCACCCCACTCGGGCTCGCCGGACACCAGCTCGTCGACCACCGGCAGGCTGCGGTCGGCGACGTCCACCCTGCTTTCCCCGCCGTGCGGCGCCCATGTCGCGTCTTCGCGCCACGCCAGCCTGGCGCCCGGAGCCTCGGCGTCGATCTGGGCATGGGTAAGGCCCTGCCAGTCGCCCAGGTGGGTCTCGCGCAGCCGGCGGTCAACACGAACCTGCAGCCCGGTCCGCTCCCCCAGCTTGACCGCGGTGTCATAGGCACGATGCAGATCAGACGACACGATCAGCAGGGGCTGCAGCTTGCCCAGCACCTCGGCGGCGGCGACCGCCTGGGCGCGACCCAATTCAGTGAGCGAGGCGTCCAGTTGCCCCTGCATCCGGCTCCCGGCGTTGAAGTCGGTTTGGCCGTGCCGCAACATCACCAGACGTCGAACTGTCATTGCGCGCTCGCGGAATTCGCCGAGTCATCCCCGCCCGGCGATTCCGTGTCCACCGGCACCACCGGGCAGTCACCCCACAGCCGGTCCAGTGCATAGAAGTTGCGGTCGTCCTGGTGCTGGATGTGCACGACGATGTCGCGATAATCCAGCAGTGTCCAGCGGCCTTCCCGGGCGCCCTCGCGGCGCGCCGGCCGGTACCCGGCCTTGCGCATTTTCTCCTCGACCTCGTCGACGATGGCGTTGACCTGCCGCTCGTTGGTCGCCGAGGCGATGACGAAGCAATCCGTGATCACCAGCTGGCCCGAGACGTCGATGACCACCACATCGTTGGCCAGCTTGGAGGCTGCCGCGCTGGCGGCCACGGTGGCCATGTCGATCGCTTCCCGGGTGGCCGTCACGTGTTGTTTCCGGTGGCGAGGGTGGACTGCGCGGGGCTTGCCGACCCCCCGGCGCCTTCATCGCGAGGCTGCCGGTAGAGCCGGCGCTTGGACACGTACTGCACGACGCCGTCGGGCATGAGGTACCACAGCGGCCGGCGCTGCTCGGCGCGTCGGCGGCAGTCGGTCGACGAGATCGCCAGTGCCGGGATCTCGACGAGGGCCAAGGCGTCCTCGTTCAGCTCGCCCAAAACACCGGTGATGTGTTCGCGCCGCAACTCATATCCGGGCCGGCTGACGCCGATGAATCGCGCCAACCCGAACAGCTCTTCCCAGCCTTGCCAAGACAAAATAGAGGCCAGCGCGTCGGCGCCGGTGATGAAGTACAGCTGTGAGTCGGGGTTGAGGGCATGCAGGTCCAGCAGCGTGTCCCTGGTGTAGGTGGGCCCGCCGCGGTCGATGTCGACCCGGCTCACCGAGAAACGCGGATTTGACGCGGTAGCAATCACCGTCATCAGATACCGGTCCTCGGCGGCGGATACGTGCCGGCTCTTTTGCCACGGCTGACCGCTCGGCACGAACACCACTTCGTCGAGGTCGAACAGGTCGGCGACCTCGCTCGCGGCAACCAGGTGGCCGTAATGGATGGGGTCGAACGTCCCACCCATCACGCCCAGCCTGCGAAGCTGCTTTTGCACGATGTGCCAGCTTACTTGAGCATGCGAGGCGGACCGGATCCGTGCAGGCAGCCCAGCCATTCCCCGGGAAATTCCCCCGGTGGCCCACAACTGCCCCCCGCGGCCCACTCCATCGTGTAAAAGAGGGTCTGTGGAGAATTCGCCGCTAGGATCGGTCGATTCGACGCGGCTCAACGAGTCGCTGACCCGGCGGTTCTATAGCCGGTCGGTGGTCACGGGCGAGATCACGCTGCCGGCCGTTCCAAGCATGATCGACGAGTACGTGACGATGTGTGCCAACCTCTTTGCGGATGCGGGCAGAAGGTTTTCCGCCGAAGAACTTGACCACGTCAGGAAGGTGCTCGAGGGCCAGTTGGTCCAGGCCTATTCGGTCTCCCCGCGTTCGAGGATCGTCATCTCCTTCAATGCTCCGATGGGCGCGGCCTTGAACTACGAAGTCAAAGCCCAGTGGTGGACGGTGGAGGGCGCCTACGAGAATTGGATCGACAACCGGGAACCGCCGCTATTCGGCACCGAACCGGACGCTCGTGTGTGGGCGCTGGCCCAGGAAGCAGCCGATCCCGCGACCCATCGAGTGCTCGAAATAGGGGCGGGAACAGGGCGCAACGCCCTTCCCCTGGCGCGGCGGGGGCACCCGGTCGACGTGGTGGAGATGACCCCGAAATTCGCCGAAATGATTCGCTCCGGCGCCGAAAAGGAATCTCTCGATGTACGCGTCATCGTGCGTGACGTCTTCGCGACCCTGGATGATCTGCGGCGCGACTATCAGCTGATCGTGCTCTCCGAGGTGGTGTCCGATTTCCGGACGACACAGCAGTTGCGCGGCCTGTTCAAGCTCGCCGCCGATTGCCTGGCCCCCGGTGCACGCTTGGTGTTCAACGTCTTTCTGGCGCGCGGGGGCTACGCACCCGACCAGGCCGCCCGGGAGTTCGGGCAACAGGAGTACACGAGCATCTTCACGCGGCACGAGATATCAGCTGCGGCAGCCGGACTACCCCTCGAGCTCATTGCCGACGACTCTGTATACGACTACGAGAAAGCGCACTTGCCTGAAGGCGCGTGGCCGCCGACGAGCTGGTACGCCGATTGGGTCAGTGGCCTTGACGTGTTCCCCGTCGAGCGCGAGATGAGCCCGATTCAGATGCGCTGGCTGGTGTTCCGCAAGACGCGCTGAGGCGAAACGTCAGACGGGCAGTAGCTGGTCGATCACCGCCGCCAATTGCTTGGCGGACCGGCATTCGTGCATCGTGATCACCTCTTGGTAGCGCGGCACCGCCGAGTCGCCGCTGCCCCACAAGTGTTTGGGCTCGGGATTGAGCCAGTGCGCGTGCCGGCTGGCGGTCACCATATCGACCAGCACATCGATGGCCGGGTCCCGGTAATTGGTGCGCCCGTCCCCGAGCACCAACAGCGAGCTGCGCGGCGACAGCACGTTCGGATGAGCCTGCACGAACGAGACGAACGCATTGCCGTAATCGGAATGACCGTCACGGCTGTAGACGCCGGCCTCCCTGGTGATTCGCTGGATCGCTACGGCCAGGTCGGCTTCCGGGCCGAACATGTGGGTCACCTCATCGGTGGTGTCGATGAAGGCGAAGACGCGGACCCGCGAGAACTGTTGGCGCAGAGCGTGGACCAGCAGCAGGGTGAAGTGGCTGAAACCGGCGACTGAGCCGGAGACGTCGCACAGCACCACCAGTTCCGGCCGGGCCGGGCGCGGTTTGGCCAGCACCACGTCGATCGGCACGCCGCCGGTGGACATGGACTTGCGCAACGTCTTGCGCAGATCGATCACCCCGGCGCGGCTGCGTCGCCGGCGGGCCGCGAGGCGGGTGGCCAGCGTGCGCGCCAGCGGCGCGACAACTCGTTGCATCTGCCGCAGCTGTTCACCCGAGGCGCGCAAGAATTCCACGTTCTCCGAAAGCTGTGGGATGCCGTACATTTGGACGTGTTCGCGCCCGAGTTGCTCGGCGGTACGTCGCTTGGTCTCGGTGTCGACCAGCTTGCGCAGCTCGGAGATTCGCTGCGCGGCAAGGGCTTTAGCGATCTGTTCCTGGGTGGGTGTGGGCTCGTCGCCGTACGGGGCGAGCAGCCCCGCCAGCAGCTTGCCCTCCAATTCGTCCAGCGCCATCGCCTTGAGCGCCTGATACGACGAGAACGACGGGCCGCGACTGGAACTGTACTTGCCGTAGGCCTCCACGATCCGCGCGATCATCGCGACCAGGCGCTCGTCCATGTCGGCCAGGTCGGGGTTTTCGGTCAGCAGATCCAGCAGCATCTGCCGCATCGCCTCGACGTCGTCGGGCGGCAATGAGCCGTCCTGCGCCTGGTCGGCATCATCGTCCAACACCACCGCTCGCGCACCCAAGGCCCCGGGAAACCACAGGTCGAACATGGCGTCGTAGGTCTCACGGTGATCGGGACGGCGCAGGACCGCGCAGGCGATGCCCTCGCGCAGCACCTCACGATCGCCGAGGCCAAGGGTTGCCATCACCCGGCCGGCGTCCACCGTCTCCGAGGGGCCTACCGAAATCCCGTGGCCGCGAAGCGCTTCCACGAAACCGACCAAGTGACCCGGCAGCCCGTGCGGGGCGAGGGGCCGGGTGGGGCGAATGCGACGGGTGGCCATCAGTTAAGCCTCAGTTCCCCTGCCGCACGCTGCTGGTCGGACTGGTGCTTGAGGACCACGCCGAGTGTCTGGGCCACGACCGCGTCGTCAATGGTGTCCAGGCCCAGCGCCAGCACCGTGCGGCCCCAGTCGATGGTCTCGGCGATCGACGGCACCTTCTTGAGCTGCATCCCGCGCAGCACGCCGATGATGCGCACCAGTTCCTCGGCGAGGTGCGCGGGCAGCTCGGGGACTCGGGACAGCAGGATGCGACGTTCCAGGTCGGGGCTGGGGAAGTCGATGTGCAGGAACAGGCAGCGCCGCTTGAGCGCCTCGGACAGCTCACGAGTGGCGTTGGAGGTCAGCACGACGAACGGAGCCCGCTCCGCGGTGAGGGTGCCCAGCTCGGGAACGGTCACCGCGAAGTCGGACAGCACCTCCAGCAGGAGGCCTTCGATCTCGATGTCGGCCTTGTCCGTCTCGTCGATCAGCAGCACCGTCGGTTCGGTACGCCGGATGGCGGTCAGCAGCGGACGGGACAGCAAGAACTCCTCGCTGAACACGTCGGTCTTGGTCGCCTCCCAGTCGCCGGAGCCGGCCTGGATGCGCAGGATCTGCTTGGCGTGGTTCCACTCGTACAGCGCGCGAGCCTCGTCGACCCCCTCGTAGCACTGCAGGCGGACCAGGCCCGAGCCGGTGGCCTGGGCGACGGCGCGGGCCAGCTCGGTCTTGCCGACGCCGGCGGGGCCCTCCACCAGCAGCGGCTTGCCGAGCCGGTCGGCCAAGAAGACGGCCGTGGCGGTGGCGGTGTCCGGCAGGTAGCCGGTCTCCGCCAGCTTTCGCGAGACGTCGGCGATGTCGGCAAACAGCGGCGCGGGCCGGGCTGGCACACTCACAATCTCAGTTCTCCTCAAGCTTTTGGTCGCGGGGGTCAAGCCGGACGGATTTGCCCGTCCCCCCAGGCAATCCATTTGGTCGAGGTCAATTCCGGCAACCCCATCGGCCCGCGCGCATGCAGCTTCTGCGTCGAGATGCCGATCTCGGCCCCGAATCCGAACTGCTCGCCGTCGGTGAACGCCGTCGACGCATTGACCATCACCGCAGCGGCTTCGACGCCGTCGGTGAACCGTTGAGCCGCAGCCATATTGGTGGTGACGATGGCCTCGGTGTGTCCGGTGCCGTACTCGTTGATGTGGGCGATCGCGGCGTCGACGCCGTCGACCACCGCCACCGCGATGTCCATCGACAGGTATTCGCGGCGCAGGTCGTCGTCACCCGCGTCGAGATGGACCGTCACACCGGCGTCTTGCAGGGCAGCCACCAGCCTGGGCATGGCATCGCCCGCGATCGCCGCATCGACCAGCAGCGTCTCGGCGGCGTTGCACACACTGGGCCGACGGGTCTTGGAATTGAGCAGGATCCGCTCCGCCACGTCCAGGTCGGCGCCTTCGTGCACGTAGACGTGACAGTTGCCGACGCCGGTCTCGATGGTGGGCACCTGCGCGTCACGGACCACCGTGTCGATCAGGCTCGCTCCCCCGCGCGGGATCACCACGTCGACCAGGCCGCGAGCCTGAATCAGATGCGTGACCGTGGATCGATCCGCCGCCGAGAGCAGCTGGACCGCGTCGGCGGGCAAGTCCTCGCTGGCCAGCGCGGCGCGCAACACGTCGACGAGCGCCTCGTTGGACTTGGCGGCCGACGAACTTCCCCGCAACAGCACCGCATTGCCGGACTTGAGCGCCAAACCGAAGGCGTCCACGGTGACGTTGGGCCGGCCCTCGTAGATCATGCCGATCACGCCGAGCGGAACGCGCTGCTGGCGCAGCTGCAGACCGTTGGGCAGGGTGTACCCGCGCAATACCTCCCCGACCGGGTCGGGCAGCCCAGCGACCTGGCGCAGACCGGCGGCGATCCCGTCGACCCGCTTGGAGTCCAACGCCAACCGGTCGAGCATCGCCGTCGGTGTGCCGACGGCCCGGGCGGCTTCGAGGTCTTCGGCGTTGGCCGCCAGGATCTGCTCGGTGTGGGCGCCTATCGCCTCCGCCGCCGACCGCAGCGCCGCGTCCTTCGCGGCCGTCGGCAGCAACGCCAGCGCGCGGGCGGCGACCCGGGCGCGGCGAGCGGCGGTGTGGACCTCGCGGCGCAAGTCGGGTTGCGCTGGAGCGTGCAGACTCATTGAACCAGGGTATCGGTCCTCACCCGGCCGGGGCAGGCTGCCCTCCCGGGGTGCGGGACTCGCGAAATATCAAGAGAAGGGGCGCGCCAGCGCCTCACCGATCCGCTCAGCACGACGGGCCGCCCGGACTTTGCTTTGACGTTCTTCAAGGATGCGGCCGAAGTTCCGCAGCAGCAACGGTTCACGCACTACGAGGTGCTCGATGTCTTCGCGATCGATCTCCAACGCGGTCACCTCCTCTAGCGCGTGTGCGCTCGCCATGTTCGGTTGCCGAGTCAGGGCGGTCAGTCCCAGGAATGAGCCCTCGACCAGCGTGCTGATCGGCACCACCGACCCGTCGTCGGCCGTCGCCGTCAGCTGCACGCGACCGGCGACCAGGAACGTCATCCCGCGCGGCACCTCACCGGGATACTCCACGATTTCGTCGGCGCCGTAGCGGACGAGCTTCGCGCAGGAATACAGCTGCCGCTGTTCCTCGGCGTTCAGCCGCAATGCCGGCGCGGCGACGGCGCGCACGGCCTTCTCCACACGTTCGCTGGTCGAGAACTCATCGTCGCTGCCGTCGAGGTGCAGCCCTTCCCGCCGGGCGGCGTACCAGATCCAGCGCAGAAACAACGACCGCGCGGCGCCATCGTCGGCCGGCGAGCTCAGCCCGATGCTCGTGCGATACTCACCGCCGCCGACGGCTACCGAGCGGGGCACACTGTCGGCCTTGAGCTGCGGCAGCGCACCGGCAACGCGCGACAGCATCGCGCAGACTCGGTCGGGCGGGTCAGCGGCCGAAAACGTGGTCGTCATCGACAATTTGTGCGCGCCGGCCGGGCGACTGAGGTTGATGAACGATGTCGTGGCCAGCATCGAGTTCGGCATGATGCGCATGCCGCTGCCGGTGTCGATGTGCACGGCTCGCCAGTTCACCTCGACGACACGTCCCCGTCCCGAAGGCGTGTCCAGCCAGTCGTCGATCCGAAAAGGCTGCTCGAACAGCATGAACAAGCCCGATACGACCTGGCCGACGGAGTTCTGCAACATCAGACCGATCACGACCGACGTGATGCCCAGCGCCGTGAACAAGCCGCCGACCCGGACGCCCCAGATATAGGACAACATCAGCGCCAGGCCGACGCCGATCAGGGTGAACCGGAAGACATCGAGAAAGATTGCGGGCAGCCGTTTGCGCCAGCTCTCTTCGGGCGCGGCTTCGAACACCGTGGCGTTGACCCCGGACAGCAACACGACCAGCACGAGGAAGCCCAACACCGTGGCCAGCATGCGCACCGAGACCGCTCCTGCGGGGATTTCCCAGGCCTTGACGAGCAGCAGCAGGAGGGCCACGAGCGGCAGCACGTAGTTGCGCAGCAGGCCTATCTGCCGGGCGAGGCGGCTATTCCGGCGGACGAGCGTTTGGTGCAGCTCGGTGAGCACGATCAGCCCGACCGGAAATCCGATCGCGATACCGACGGCCCAGTAGAACCACGGGGAGTGCCAGGCGGCGTTCATCATCGCTCCAACAACCGGTAGATGGTCTGATCGGTTCCGCCCACCGAAATCGTGCCGGCGGGTGTGAACTGGTGCACGTCGCGCATCGCTTCGTATACCTGAGAGCTCACATAGATTCCGGGTTGCGGTGCGCCCCTGTGCATCTGGTAGGCGAGACTCACGGCGGCACCCCACATGTCGTAGACGAGGCTCGATCGGCCCACCAGACCACTGATGGCGTTGCCGGTGTTGATGCCGACCCGAAGCCCCAGCTCGTGACCGTTCTGGCTGTTGAACCGGTCGATGATGCGTTGCATCTCGACGGCGAATTCGATGCTTCGGTGAATGCTGTCCAATCGCGGAGTGATGACCCCACAGCTGGCGAGGTAGCCGTTGTGGAATGTGCGAATTCGTTCGACGCCAAGGCTTTCGGCCGCGGAGTCGAACTGCCGGAAGAGTTCGTCGACAGTCCCGACCAATTCGTCGCCGGGAAGGTCGGTGGAAGTCTCGTCGAGCCCGACAATGTCGGCGTAGATGACGGTAACGTCCTGGTGCTTCTGCGCGATGGTCGCCCCGCCCTCGCGGTAGCGCTGGACAATCGACTCCGGCATCAGCGCCAGCAGCAAGCGGTTGTTTTCGTTGCGCTGCTCGTTGAGCAGCTCTTCCTTGATCGCGAGATTGCGACTCATCTCGTTGAAAGCCGCGGTGAGATCGCCGATTTCGTCGCGCGTCATTACCGGAATGTTGATGTCGTAGTCGCCGGAGCTGATCTTCCGCGTGCCCTCCTCCAGGCGTCGGACGGGCCGCATCGCCGCCTGTGCGATGAGCATCGAGGCCACGCAGATGGCGAAGACCAGCGCGCTGATCGCAATCAAGAGCGTCTTACTGAACCTGCCCAGCCGCGCAAAAGCATCGGAATCGTCGCGCGTCGCGAGGATCGACCAGTGCAAGTCGGAGTTGGGAATGTCCAACGGGGCGTATGCCTCCAATTCTTTGTTACCTAGATAATCGGTTGCGCTGACGACCCCGGTTTCTCCGCGTTGGGCGGCGCGAAGACCCGCGGTCCCGACCGGCTGCACCAGCGTCGTGCCACCCAACTGGAGCGCTCTTTCGACGACGTCGGGTGGAGTACCGGCGGCTATGGCCTCGCGCTTGTATTCCTGCGGATCTTCCAGGAAATCCCGTGAATCGGAACGCATCAAGTCGTCGGGACCCGCGAGATACGTCTCCGTCGCCGAGCCCATGCCGGCGGCTTCCCAATGCTTGTTGGCGGTCATGATCCTGTTGATCTTCGCGATGGGCAGCGGCAAGGCCATCACACCTTCGATCTTGCCGTTCATGCCGACCGGCGACACCACCCATGCAGTGGGGGCGTCCAGCTGCGGCTGATATGGCTGGAAGTCGGTGATCCAGACGAAATCTACGTCGTTGGAGCGCAACACCTTTTGGTAGGCGTCTCGCAGCTTTGATTCGCGATAGGGGCCCGTGAGGATATTGGTCCCGAGGTCGGGACCTTTCATGACGCTGTAAACGACATTCCCCTGCATGTCAATCAGCAGCGCGTCGCGATAATCGAAGCGGGTGACAATATCGCGCATGTAGAAATCGAAGCGGGCGTTGGCCGCCGACCACGCGCTGCCGTCGCCGGCGTCCTGGACGGGCATCGAGTCGGCGGCCGGCCGCGGCGCCGCGGTGTAATACGCCTGAATGTATTTTTGCGCGGGGGAACTCGGCAGCACCGCGTTGATGTCGATGGCGTCACCGGTCAGCCTTTTGATCGGTTTGATCATCTCGTTGTCGTAGTAGTTGACGAGGGCCTGCTGTTGGGCGGGGCTGATTGTCGCGTTGGACAACTGGTTAAAGCCCGCGGTGAACGCCGTCATGGCCTCGTTGATGCTGAAGCCGCTGGTGTAGATGATCAGGGAATTCGTCACCTCCCTGAACAGCGCCTCCACCTGCCTCTTCTGCGACTCGCGAAGCTCGATCAACCGCTCGGACTCGACCTGCCGCAAGGCGTTGCGGCCGGATACGGCCCCGATGAGGCCGATCACCCCCACGCCGAGGATGCCCGACAGCAGCATCGCCACCAAGATCTTGGACTGGATGCCGAACCGGAAACGACGCGACAGGAAACGCCACCGCATAGTGCTGTGAGTCTTTTCGGCCGGCGCGGATTCGGGTGCGGTTGCCGCGGTGGTTTCAGTGGCCGGTTCGGCGTCTTGCAGCTCGCTAAAGGTCAATCGCCTTTCCCTCCCGTTGACGGGATTCAGCACCGATCACGCAGCAGACTAACGTGCGGACATCAAGATATTGGCGATTGCGCAAAAGCGACCGGCACCGGCGCTTTCGGGGCGGGCAGTCGGTCGGCCTTGGGTCGGCCTTGGATCTCCTCACGGCCACCCGAACAGACGTTCGCCAACACCAGGCCGGCCCGTCGGTGAAATCCCTACCGTGAAACGAGTGGAACCCAACAGGCGCAAGTGATTCCGGTTTTCCGCGTTTTCCGTGGGCGCCCTCCCCCGCACGCGGACCATGGACGACTAACGTCGGCGGAATGGCGAGGCGGGTCTGCGTGGTGGGCAGCGTGAACATGGATGCGACGCTCGGCGTCGATTCCCTTCCACGCCCGGGCGAGACGGTGCTGGCGTCGTCGTTGACCTATGCCCCCGGGGGCAAGGGCGGCAATCAGGCCGTGGCGGCGGCGCGGGCGGGCGCGCGGGTGCAGTTCGTCGGCGCGGTCGGCGACGATACTGCCGGCGAGCAGTTGCGGTCTCATCTGCGCGCCAACGGCGTTGGCTTGGACGGGACGGTCGCTCTGAGCGGAGCGAGCGGCGCGGCGATCGTGGTGGTCGATGCCAGCGGCGAGAACACGATCGTGGTGGCGCCGGGCGCCAACGGGCAGCTGACGTTGGCCGCCCCGCATGCGCGTGAGGTCGTTGCCGGATGCGATGTGCTGTTGACCCAGTTGGAGATTCCGCTGACGACGGCGGTTGCGGCGGCGCACGAAGCCCGCTCGGCCGCGGCGGTCGTCATCGTGAACGCCTCACCGGCCGGTCAGGACCGAAGCTCCCTGGCCGAACTCGCGGCCGCCGCGGACGTGGTGATCGCGAACGAGGCCGAGGCCGCCGAATGGGCCTGGCCGCCAGCCCACTTGGTGGTCACTCTCGGCGCACGCGGCGCCCTCTACCTCGGCGCCGACGGCGAGTTCGTGGTACCCGCTCCGGCGGTCAAGGCGGTGGACACCGCTGGAGCCGGCGACGTGTTCGCCGGAGTGCTGGCCGCGAACTGGCCAGTCAACCCTGGTTCACCGGCGGAGCGGCTGGCCGCGTTGCGCCGCGCCTGCGCCGCGGGTGCGCTCGCGACGTTAGTGCCCGGCGCCGGCGACTGTGCACCGGGCGCCGATGTCATCGACGCGACACTGCGGGAAGGCCTTTCATGACCGCAGCGATTGATGTACTGTCGCTGGCCATGACTGCGGTCATGGGAGCATGCTGATGCCCGCGACAGCCGCCGCCGACATGGCCCTGGTGCTGTTCTCGATATTCGGTGTCCTCGGATTCGGTTGGCGCAGTTGGCTACAGTATCGGCGCACGGGCTCCACGGGCTTTCGCGGCATCAGCACGGGCGGCTTAGCGGAACGCCTCGCCGGGATAGGCTTCGTCGTCGCGCTAATCGCGGCGGTCAGCGCCGCGATCCTGCAGGAGATCGAAGTCATCGAACCGGTCAGGATGCTGAGCGCGGTCTGGGTCCAGACCGCCGGCATCGTGGTGGCGACGGCCGGCATCGCGGCGACGGTATACGCCCAACTCGACATGGGCGATTCCTGGCGAATCGGAGTGGACCAGGACGAAACCACCACGCTGGTGCACACCGGCGTGTTCGCGCGGATACGCAACCCCATCTACACCGCCATGTTCACGTTCGGCATCGGGATCGCTCTGGTGACGCCCAATTTCGTTGTCGGCGCCGGTCTTCTTCTGCTCCTGGCCACCATCGAGCTCCAGGTCCGCCGCGTCGAGGAGCCCTACCTACTACGGACACACGGCGATGCCTATCGCGCTTACACGGCCCGCGTCGGTCGGTTCATACCCGGCGTGGGGCTGATTCGTTAGCGTGGGTACCCACCCATGACGAGCGCCGGCCCGACTACTCCTCGGGCACCTCGCGTTCGATCTCGTCGAGCCAGATGCGCGCGGACATGTCCGACGGCGCACGCCAATCGCCGCGCGGCGACAACGCGCCGCCGTGCGACACCTTGGGCCCGTTGGGCAATGCCGAGCGTTTGAATTGACTGAACGAGTAGAACCGCTGCACGAAGACTCCCAGCCAGTGCCGAATCTCCTTGAGCGAGTAGGACGGTCGTTTGTCCTCGGGGAATCCCGGCGGCCAGTTGCCCTGCTCGGGATCGCTCCACGCGTGCCACGCCAAGAACGCGATCTTCGAGGGGCGGAATCCGAAACGCAGCACATGGAACAGTGAAAAGTCTTGTAGCGCAAACGGTCCGACCTTCGCCTCGCTGCTCTGCAGCTCTTCCTCCTCGCCGCTGGGAACGAGCTCCGGGGTGATCTCGGTGTCGAGCACCGACTGCAGCACGTCGGTCACCTGCGATTCGAATTGCCCGGACGAGATGACCCAGCGGATCAGGTGCTGGATCAGCGTCTTGGGCACGCCGCCATTGACGTTGTAGTGCGACATCTGGTCCCCGACGCCGTACGTCGACCAGCCCAGCCCCAGCTCGGAGAGGTCGCCGGTGCCCAGCACGATCCCCCCGCGCTGGTTGGCCAGCCGGAAAAGGTAATCGGTGCGCAGGCCGGCCTGGACGTTTTCGAACGTGACGTCGTAGACCTTCTCGCCTCGCGAAAACGGATGGTCTATCTCCTTGAGCATCAGCTTCGCGGTCTCGGTGATGTCGATTTCAGAGAAGGTCACACCGAGCGCGCGACACAGCTCGATCGCGTTGCGTTTCGTGCGGTCTCCGGTGGCGAATCCCGGCAGGGTGAACGCCAGGATGTCGCCGCGCGGCCGCTCCTCGCGGTCCATCGCGCGCGCGGCGACGATCAGCGCGTGTGTCGAGTCCAACCCCCCGGAAATCCCTATGACGACCTTCGGATAGTTCAGCGCGCGCAGCCGCTGCTCGAGCCCGGAGACCTGGATGTTGTAGGCCTCGTAGCAATCCTGTTCCAGGCGTTGCGGGTCGGCGGGGACGAACGGGAAGCGCTCGATCTCGCGGCGCAGCCCAATGTCGCCGGCCGGCGGGTCGAGCCGGAACTCGATGCGCCGGAACGACTCTGCGGTCGTCCGGTGGTGGCGCCGGTTGTCGTCGAAGGTCCCCATCCGGAGCCGTTCCGAGCGGAGCAGCTCGATGTCGACGTCGGCGACCGACCGTCGCTCCCCTTTCGGGAAGCGCTCGGACGAGGCGAGCAGCACACCGTTCTCCCAAACCATGGTCTGGCCGTCCCAGGCGAGGTCGGTTGTCGATTCGCCCTCCCCCGCGGCGGCGTAGATGTAGGCGGCCAGGCACCGCGACGACGCCGAGCGGGCCAACAGGCAACGGTCCTCCGCCCGGCCGATCGTGATCGGGCTGCCGGACAGGTTCGCCAGCACCGTCGCGCCCGCCAGGGCCGCTTCCGCGCTGGGCGGAACCGGCACGAACATGTCCTCGCAGATTTCGACGTGCAGCACGAAATCCGGTGGGTCGGACGCGGCGAACAGCAGATCGGGGCCGAACGGCGCCTCGATATCGCCGATGCGGATGACGCCCCGCTCATCGTCTCCGGGCGCGATCTGACGGCGCTCGTAGAACTCCCGATAGGTGGGCAGGTACGACTTGGGCACCACACCCAGCACCGCCCCGCGGTGGATGACCGCCGCGGTGTTGTAGATGCGATGCCGGTAGCGGAGCGGGGCGCCGACGACCAGAACCGGCAGCAGGTCCATCGAGGACGCGACGATTTCGGCAACGGCGTCTTCGACGTCATCGAGCAGGAGGTCTTGCAGGATGATGTCCTCGATGGAATACCCGGACAGCGTCAGCTCCGGGAAGACGGCCACCGCGACGCCGTCGTCGTGGCACGCGCGGGCCAACCGCAGGACCGACTCGGCATTGGCCGCCGGATCGCCGATCGTGGTGTGGTGGGTGCATGCCGCGACGCGGACAAAACCCTGGTGGTAGGCGTTGTAAAAGTCCCGGTGAGAATCCATTGCCCTCCCATTGTCGCCCGACAGTTGTCAACTCGTCGCCGCCGGGTATCCCTCACGGCATGAGCGATACCGCCGTCGTAGTGATCGACATGATGAACACCTATGAGCATCCTGATGCTGAACACCTAATACCCAATGTGGAAAACATCATCGATCCGCTGGCCGACCTAGTCCGGCGCGCGCGCGAAGCCGACGGCGTCGACCTGGTGTATGTCAACGACAACTACGGCGACTTCAGCGCCGAGTTCTCCGACATCGTCCGCGGCGCCCTCGATGGCGCGCGGCCCGACCTGATCAAGCCCATCGCGCCGGCCGGCGCCAGCCGCCTGATGACCAAGGTTCGCCACAGCGCGTTTTATTCGACGGCGCTGGCGTATCTGCTCAGTCGTCTCGAAACCAAGCGGTTGATCCTCACCGGCCAGGTCACCGAGCAGTGCATCCTCTACACCGCGCTCGACGCGTATGTGCGCCACTTCCCCGTCGTGATTCCGACCGACGCCGTCGCCCACATTGACCCCGACCTCGGCGCGGCGGCGTGCAAGATGATGGAGACGAACATGTCCGCCGAGCTCACCACCGCGGCGGACTGCTTGGGTTAAGTCCGGCGCGAGCGCGCTCAAAATGCCGGCTTTGTCGGCGTGTCGTCGTACAGACACGCGCCCTCGCGAGGGCGGCTACGCTCGATCGGGTGATTGCTCGCCGCGCGGAATCGCCGGAGCTGGTCGCGCTGCTTGCCGGTCGCCGGGTCGCGGCGCTGACCGGTGCGGGGATTTCCACCGACTCCGGCATTCCCGACTACCGGGGACCCGATTCGCCGCCGAGCAATCCCATGACCATCCGCCAGTTCACGTCCGATCCGGTGTTCCGGCAGCGGTACTGGGCGCGCAATCATGTCGGCTGGCGGCACATGGACGACACGGTGCCCAACGCCGGGCACCGGGCGCTGGCCGCGCTCGAAGACGCCGGGGTGGTGAGCGGCGTGATCACCCAGAACGTCGACCTGCTGCACACGAAGGCCGGCAGCCAAAACGTCGTCAACCTGCACGGCAGCTACGCGCAGGTGGTCTGCCTCAGCTGCCGTTACGGCATGACCCGAACCGCGGTCGCCGAACGGCTCGAGGCGCTCAACCCCGGATTTACCGAGCGCGCCGAAGCCGTCGGCGGGCTGGCGGTGGCCCCCGACGCCGACGCCGTTATCGCCTCCGCCGCCGATATCACGTCGTTCCGCTACCTCGACTGCCCGCGCTGCGGCGGCATGCTCAAGCCGGACATCGTCTACTTCGGCCAAAGCGTTCCCAAAAGCGTTGTGGCGAAGGCATATTCACTTGTCGACCAGGCCGAGGCACTGCTGGTCGCCGGCTCGTCGCTGACCGTGTTCTCCGGCTACCGATTCGTGCGCCACGCCGCAGCGCGGGGCATGCCCGTCGCGATCGTCAACCGCGGCCCCACCCGCGGCGATGACCTGGCCACTGTCAAGGTCGACGGCGGATGCTCCGAGTTGCTGGCCCTGCTTTGCGACGAGCTGGCACCGCTGGCCGCCCGCTAGAAGCTGCACGGCATGCTGCGGATGGCG
This sequence comes from uncultured Actinomycetota bacterium, assembly GCA_963788075.1. Taxonomy (GTDB): domain Bacteria; phylum Actinomycetota; class Actinomycetes; order Mycobacteriales; family Mycobacteriaceae; genus Mycobacterium. Next base: position 217,720 of record CAWBFI010000005.1, read on the forward strand.
TGGATGAAATTGCCGGGCACGTACGCCGGATCGCCGGCCTGAATTTCGGGCAACTGAGCGAGCAATTCGCCGAAGATGGCGCGCAGCTGCGCCCGGGCGACATGGGCGCCCAGGCAGAAGTGCACCCCGCCGCCACCGAAGCCGACGTGTGGGTTGGGATTTCGGCCCAGGTCGAGACGCTCCGGATGGTCGAACACGTCGGTGTCCCAGTTGCCGGACGGATAGAACATCACTACCTTCTCCCCCGCGAGAATCTTCTGGCCGGCCAGGTCGAAATCCGTTGCGGCCGTGCGGCGGAACGTCATGACCGGCGTGGCCCAACGGATGAATTCCTCGACCGCCGTGCCGATGCGATTGTCGAAATCCTCGCGAAGCCATGCCCTCTGACCGGGGAAGTCGGTGAGCGCCTTCATCGCGTGGCTGGTGGTCTGCCGGGTGGTGTCGTTGGCGGCCACGGCAAGCAACACGAAAAACGCCGCCACGTCCGCGTCGACCAGCCGGTCGCCGTCAACTTCGGCGTTGACCAGGCTGCTGAACAGGTCATCGCCGGGATGCTTGCGGCGCGCGGCGGCCAATTCGCCGGCGACCTGGTGGAGGTAGATCTGGTTCTCGACCAAGACCTCGAGCGGGTTGCGACCGTCGAGGTAGACCGGGTCGGCCCACGACACCAGCGCATCGGCGGCATGCGCCACGTGTTGGCGCTCGGATTCCGGAATCCCCACCATGTCCGACAGCGTGCGGATGGGCAGTTGTTTGGCGCAGTGGTCGACGAAATCGGCCCCGCTGCCGGCGGCCCGGAGCTCTTCGACGATCGTCCTGGCGTTGGACTTGATCGAGTCCTCGATGCGGCGAACCTGCCTCGGGGTGAACGCGGCGCTGACGAGCTTGCGCAGCTTGGTGTGTCGCGGTGGGTCCATCGCCAGGAACGATTGCGACGCCTCGAGCAGTTCCTGGGGGACGTTCTCGAAAATCACGCCCTTGCCGGACAGGAACACGTCGTTGTTGCGGCTGACCGTGACGATGTCGGAGCGCCGGGTGACGGCCCAATAGCCGTGGTCATCGGGGTCGTGCATCAGGGTTTCTTCGACTGGAGCGTGCCAACTCACGGGGCGCTCGGCCCGTAAGACGGCAAACGATTGTTCCCGCCCGGCCGCCGTCGTGGACCAGAACGCCCGGGAGGACAGATCGATCACGTCGTAGGCGCGGCCCGGCCTTTCGGTGCCGGAGGCTCCGGTCGTCACGGTCATCGCTGATCCTCCCTCGCTTATGGCCCCGGTCACAGCCTGCATCGACAATATGCCTAGACACTATGTCTAGTCAATATGTTGAAAGGCCGTTATGCTTGGCCAATGCCGTCGGTCACTCGGAAGCCCCAGGCCAATCGGGAGCAGGGACGTCAGCAGCGGCGAGAGCAGATGGAACGCCGGCTGCTGGACGCGACCGAGCGCCTGATGCGGGAAGGCGCCAGCTTCACCGAGCTCAGCGTGGACCGGCTGTCCACCGAAGCCGGCATTTCGCGCGCCAGCTTCTACATCTACTTCGAGGACAAAGGCCACCTGCTGCGTCGCCTGGCCGGGCAGGTGTTCGCCGAGCTCGCCGACAGCGCGGGTCGCTGGTGGAGCGTGGCGTCGCGACACGATCCCGACGACGTCCGCGCGGCGATGGACGGCATCATCGCCACCTACCGGCGTCACCAACCGGTGCTGGTCGCACTGAACGAGACGGCCGCCTACGACCCCATGGTCGGAGCGACCTACCGCAATCTGCTGACCGCTATCACCGGCCGGCTGACCCGTGTCATCGAAGACGGCCAGGGCGACGGACACATCCGCCGTGAGCTGCCCGCCGCCAACACGGCAAGCGCACTGACATGGATGGTCGAGCGCGCGTGCCAGCAAAACCTTCCCGCCGCGCCGGCCTCTTACGATGCCGAACTGGCCGCGACACTGGCCGAAATCATTTGGAATACGCTATATCTCGAACCAATGCCGCCGAATTGAGCGTGGTGTGACAAGGGCGACATAGTTAGCGCCCTAACTATTAGGATACGATACGGGTATGGCCGCGCCGACCGCACCGCAGACCGACCCGCTCGCCCTCGAACAGCAGGTCTGTTTCGCGCTCAGCATCACCAACCGCGCCGTTTTGGCGATTTACCGTCCGCTATTGGAGCCGCTGGGGTTGACCCATCCGCAGTATCTGGTGATGCTGACACTCTGGGATCACCAGAAGGCATCAGCGGGGCGGCAGAAGCCGCTGTCGGTCAAGGAGATTGCGGCCACGTTGCAGATGGATTCGGCCACGCTGTCGCCGATGCTCAAGCGCTTGGAGGCGCTCGGCCTGATCACCCGTTCCCGAAACTCCGCCGATGAGCGCTCCACCGACGTCAAACTCACCGACAGGGGCACCGCCTTACGCCGGCGCGCGCTGAAGATCCCACCCGCCGTCGTTGCGCGTCTTGGCGTCGACATGGACGAACTGCGGCACCTGCACCAGGTGCTGACCCGGATCAACGCGGCCGCCCTGGCAGCCGGCACATTGCAGTCCTGAAACCGACCGGCCCTAGGAGCCATCATGACCGCCACCAAACCGAACCTCTGGCAATACATCGGCTACTCGTACGGCCGATGCCTGCCCAGCTCGATGCGCGCGTGGGTCGCCGACGACCTGGCGGGCAAAGGAGCCGTGCGCCGGCACATGATGCGATGGGCAATACCGCCCCTGTTCGTTCTTGCACCGTTCTGGCTGTTGCCCGGTTCGCTGTACGTGCACACCGAGATGACGGTGCCGCTCTACATCTGGGCCCTGCTGATCTCGCTTGCACTAAACAAGGTCTGGCGTCGACACCGGCTGGCGCAGCACGGCCTCGACCCGAACCTGGTGGACGTGATCAAACGAGAAAAGCAAGCGAAGATGCACGAGGACTACGCCCGCCGCTACGGGCCGCGCCCCGAATCGGCCGCGTGGCAGGACAACAGCAGCCCCTTCAGCTAGTCACACCGCAACCAGGTCGTCGGCGTGCACCGCGGGCCGGCGCAGATCCCCGGGCAGCTCCGAGGTCGACCGGCCCATCATGGTGGCCAGTTCGGTCGCGTCGTAGGCGACCACGCCGCGGGCCACCATGGTCGCGTCGGGTCCGCGCAATTCGACGACATCCCCGGCATAGAATCGGCCCGCGACCGCGGTGATACCCGCGGCCAGCAACGAGCGGCGTTGCCCTAACACCGCGCGCACCGCGCCTTCGTCGAGCGTCAGCGAACCGGCCGCCTCGGCGGCATAACGCACCCAGAACCGGCGGGCCGACATCCGAGCGGGACGCGCGGCAAACACCGTACCGGTTGAGGCGTCGGTGAGCGCGGCCGCGGCGTCGGCCGCGGCGGCCAACAGCACGGGTACCCCGGCGTCGGCGGCCAGCAGCGCCGAGGACATCTTCGACGCCATCCCGCCGGTACCCGAGTCGCTGCCTCGGCCCGCCGCCACACCGTCCAGATCCGCCGGGCCGGACACCTCTGGAATGAACCTGGCGCCCTTGGTTCTTCGCGGATCGGAGTCATAGAGCCCGTCGATGTCGGACAACAGCACCAAGGCCTCCACGCCCGCGAGGTGGGCGACCAACGCCGAAAGCCGATCGTTGTCGCCGAACCGGATCTCGTTGGTGGCCACCGTGTCGTTTTCGTTGACGATCGCGACCGCATGCAGCGCCCGCAGCCGGTCCAGGGTGCGCTGGGCGTTGGTGTGTGAGACCCGCATCGAGATGTCGTGCGCGGTCAGCAGCACCTGCCCGACCGTGCGGCCGTAGCGGGCGAACGCCGCACTCCATGAATTCACCAGGGCGACTTGACCGACGCTGGCCGCGGCCTGCTTGGTCGCCAAATCCTTTGGGCGACGCGACAACCCGAGCGGTTCAAGGCCGGCGGCGATGGCGCCCGAGGACACGATCACAACGTCGGTGCCCGCTTTCATTCGCGCCTCTATCGCGTCGGCCAGTGCCGCCAGCCGACCCGCATCGAACTCCCCGGACGGCGTGGTGAGCGCGTTGGTCCCTACCTTGACCACGAGGCTGCGCGCCGTTCGGACGGCCTCGCGATGTCTGCTCACGGTGCTTCACCGTGTTGGGAACCGTGTTCGCGGCGCTGCCGCCGCGCGGCCTTGCGTTCGGCGGCGCCGGTGCGATCGCTGCGCTCGAGCCGCGCATCGGTGCCTCGCCCGGACATTGGGCCCGACAACGCGACCTGACCGCCCGCAGGCGTTTGCGGCTCCCAGTCGAACGTCATGTCCCCGATGGTCACGGCGCACCCCGGCTGCGCACCCAGGCGAAGCAGTTCCTCTTCAACACCGAGACGCGCGAGCCGGTCGGCGAGATAGCCCACGGCCTCGTCGTTATCGAAGTTGGTCTGGCCGACCCAGCGTTCGGGCCGTGCACCGGTGACGAGAAAGCCGCCCTGCCCATCGGTCTCGACGGAGAAGCCGCTCTCGTCGACCGGAACCGGACGAATCACCGGCCGCCGGGGCACGACCTTCGGCCGCGCGGCGGTGTAGTCGGAAACCATCTGCCAAAGCCCAAAGACCAACGGCTGCAATCCTTCACGTGTAACCGTCGACACCAAGAACACCGGCCAGCCGCGCTCGGCGATCTCGTCGCGGACGAACTCGGCGAGCTCGCGGGCCTCTGGCACGTCGATCTTATTGAGCACCACGGCCCGGGGCCGCTCGGCGAGGTCGCCCAACGCCGGATCCCCTTGCAGCGTGGGCGTATACGCCGCGAGTTCGGCTTCCAGCGCGTCGATGTCGGAGATCGGGTCGCGTCCCGGTTCCTCGGTGGCACAGTCGACGACGTGCGCCAGCACGGCGCAGCGCTCGATGTGGCGGAGGAAATCCAGACCCAGCCCGCGGCCCTGCGATGCGCCCGGGATCAGCCCCGGCACGTCGGCGACGGTGAAGGTATGCTCGCCCGCCGAGACCACGCCAAGGTTAGGAACCAGCGTGGTGAAGGGATAGTCGGCGATCTTCGGCTTGGCCGCCGAAATCGCGGACACCAGTGAGGATTTACCGGCCGACGGGAAACCGATCAGGCCGACGTCGGCGACGGTTTTGAGTTCCAGCGTCAGGTCGCGGGATTGGCCCCGCTCGCCGAGCAGCGCGAAACCGGGAGCCTTGCGGGCGCGCGATGCGAGTGCGGCGTTGCCCAGACCGCCGCGGCCGCCGGCGGCGGCTTCGAAGCGGGTGCCGGCGCCGACCAAATCGGCCAGCAGCCGCCCGTTTTCGTCCAGTACGACGGTGCCATCGGGCACCTTGACTTCCAGGTCGGCCCCGGCTGCGCCGTCGCGGTTGTTGCCCATCCCCTGCTTGCCGGACGGCGCGGTGATGTGCGGATGGAAGTGAAAGTCCAGGAGGGTGTGGACCTGCGGGTCGACCACCAAGACGACGCTGCCGCCGCGGCCGCCGTTGCCACCATCGGGTCCGCCCAGCGGTTTGAATTTCTCGCGGTGGACCGAAGCGCAGCCGTTACCGCCCGAACCCGCTCGCGCGTGAATGACGACGCGATCGACAAACCGAGGCATCGAGGGTCCTCTCGCAACGATGCGGGCCGCGCATCGGCGAGCTCAGTCGGTGGCCTGCCCGGCTGCGACGATGCTGACGGTCTTGCGCCCGCGCTTGACCCCGAACTCGACGGCTCCGGCTTCCTTCGCGAACAACGTGTCGTCGCCGCCACGCCCGACGCCAGAGCCGGGATGGAATTTCGTCCCGCGCTGGCGGATCAGAATCTCCCCGGCCTTGACGACCTGGCCGCCGAACCGCTTCACGCCCAGTCGCTGCGCGGCGGAGTCGCGTCCGTTGCGCGAGCTGGAAGCGCCCTTCTTGTGTGCCATATCTGTCGCCTCGCTACTTGATCCCGGTGACCTTCAGGACCGTCAGCTGCTGACGGTGACCCTGACGCTTGTGGTAGCCGGTCTTGTTCTTGAACTTGTGGATGCGGATCTTCGGGCCCTTGGTGTGCTCGAGCACCTCGCCGGTCACCGCAACGTTGGCCAGCGCGGCGGCGTCGCTGGTGACCTTGGCGCCGTCGACGACCAAGGCGACCGGCAGCGTCACGTTCGAACCCGGCTCGGATTCCAGCTTCTCGACCTTGACCACGTCCCCGACGGCGACTTTGTACTGCTTGCCGCCGGTCTTGACGATTGCGTAGGTCGCCATCGTTGCTCCTGCTCCTTCTGCCGGTTTCTACCAGCCGTCTTCGCTTCGCGCGCGTGCCACCGGCGGTGCGCGTGGTGAGTCTTTGGCGCGGGCCCGTGTGTCCCGCTCGCCGGCCGAACCCTGATCGCCCAGCCTGACGACAACTGTCCAAGGGTACGTGACCAGCGGCTACAGGGTCAAACCGGCCGCGTCATCGAGTCCGCGCCGACGGCTCGCTGTATGCGTCCAGGGCGACGACACGCCGTGAACGGTCACCATGAGCACCACACAGCGCAGGGGCCGACCGGAGGTGCACGTCAGTCCGCGTGGATCGGCGGGCCGGCCGGCCTGCCCGCCGCGCGCCGGCGGCGCGGGCGCACGAAGGCCGATCCCCCGTCGAGGGCGACCGCCGAGCTCTTCGCGGTGTCGCGGCCGGTCTGGCCCCGGAAGTCCTGGTCGGGCCCGGAGTCGGAATCCTCGACGTCGAGATCGTCATCGTCGTCATCGTCATCGTCGTCATCGTCATCGTCGTCGTCGTCATCGTCGTTGTCGTCGTCGTCAGCGTCGTCGTCAGCGTCGTCGTCAGCGTCGTCGTCATCGGCCAAGTCGAGATCCTCGTCATCGTCGTCGAGGTCTTCATCAGCGAGGTCCTCGTCGTCGAGTTCCTCGTCGGTGTCCTCCAAGTCCTCCTGGTCGGTGTCCTCCAGGTCAACGGCCTGCTCTTCGGTTTCCTCGTCGAGCTTGGCGGTGACTTCCTCACCGGACTCGTCGGTTTCGCCGTCATCGCGCCCCGCCCCCGATGCCCCGGCCGAGCCCGCGGCCATCGCCTTGAACATGGGGTGCTCGCCGGGGGCGTGCGCGGGCACCTTGGCCACGACGCCCTTGTCTCCGGGCTCTTCGGACCCTTTCTTCTTCGATCGCCTGCCTCGGCGACCACCGGAATCGGACTTGCGCCCGTTCGCCGGAGCGGAATCGACGGGATCGGCGTGTAGCAGGATCCCGCGGCCGCCGCAGTTCGGGCACGACGTTGAGAACGCCTCGATCAACCCGGTCCCCAACCGCTTGCGGGTCAGCTGCACCAAGCCCAGCGATGTCACCTCGGACACCTGATGGCGGGTGCGGTCGCGGGCCAGGGCCTCCGTCAGCCGACGCAACACCAGATCGCGGTTGGACTCCAACACCATGTCGATGAAGTCGATGACCACGATGCCGCCGACATCGCGGAGCCGCAGCTGGCGCACGATCTCCTCGGCCGCCTCGAGGTTGTTCTTGGTGACCGTCTGTTCGAGGTTTCCCCCGGAACCGGTGAACTTGCCGGTGTTGACGTCGATCACCGTCATCGCCTCGGTCCGGTCGATCACCAGCGTGCCGCCCGACGGCAGCCACACCTTGCGGTCCATCGCCTTGGCAAGCTGCTCGTCGATGCGGTGCACCGCAAACACGTCCGGCCCGTCGGCCCCGTCCGAACCCGTGGCGGGCTCGTACTTGGTCAGCTTCGAAAGAAGTTCGGGCGCAACGGAATTCACGTACTCGGTGATGGTGTTCCAGGCCTCGTCGCCGGAGACGACGAGGCCGGCGAAGTCCTCGTTGAACAGGTCACGGATGACCTTGACCAACACGTCCGGCTCTTCGTAGAGCCCCACCGCGGCGCCGGCGGCCTTCTCCTTGATCTCGGCCGCCTTGGCCGAGATTTGTTGCCAGCGCTCCTGCAGGCGCGTGACGTCCTTGCGGATGTCGCCTTCTTTGACGCCCTCGGAAGCGGTGCGGATGATCACGCCGGCATCGGACGGCACGACCTCGCGCAGGATCTCCTTGAGCCGCTGACGTTCGGTGTCGGGCAACTTGCGGCTGATCCCGGTCGACGACGCGCCCGGCACATACACCAGGTAGCGACCCGCCAGCGACACCTGCGTGGTCAGCCGCGCGCCCTTGTGCCCGACCGGATCCTTGCTTACCTGAACCATGACATAGTCGCCGGGTTTGAGGGCCTGTTCGATCTTGCGGTCGGACCCGCCCAATCCCGCGGCTTCCCAGTTGACTTCGCCGGCATAGAGCACGCCGTTGCGGCCACGGCCGATGTCGACGAACGCCGCCTCCATCGAGGGCAACACGTTCTGCACGATCCCGAGGTAGATGTTGCCCACCAGGGAGGCGGACGCCGCGGAGGTCACGAAATGCTCGACGACGATACCGTCCTCGAGCACCGCGATCTGCGTGTATCGCGCGCCCGGATGCGGGGGCTCGGTGCGGACCCTGTCGCGCACCACCATCACCCGCTCGACCGCCTCGCGACGCGCCAGGAACTCGGCCTCGGTCAGCACCGGTGGGCGGCGCCGCCCGGCGTCGCGCCCGTCGCGTCGGCGTTGCCGCTTGGCCTCGAGCCGAGTGGAGCCGTCGATGCCCTTGATCTCGGTGTTGGCGGCGCCGTTCTCGTCACCGCCGTTCTTGCCGGTGCGCGGCGGCCGCTCGTGCACGACGGTGTTCGGCGGATCGTCGGGCGCTGGACCGTCCTCGTTTTCGTCAGCCGATCCGGACTTCCGCCGCCGGCGTCTGCGGCGGCGCCGGCTGGCCGCCTCCGACGAACCGTTCTCGTCCTCACCGGCGTCGGAGTCGTCGGGCTCGTCGGAGTCCCGGCCGTCGGTGTCGTCGGAGTCGGCGGCATCTCCGTCGTCGTCGCCGACGTCTTGCCCGTCGGATCCGCCTTGTTCGCCGCGGCCACGGCCACGCCCCCGGCGGCCACGACGCCGCCGCTTGTTGGCGGGCCGGTCGGTCAGGTCGTCATCGTCGGTGTCGGGCTCATCGGACTCGGCTGCCGAATCACTGGAACCGGCGTCGCGCTCCGCGGTCTCGACCGGCTGGGGCGCCACGAACAGCGGCATGTAATGCGGCCGCTCGCTTGACGTTTCGAGCATCAGCGGCTGCTGGGCGGCGGGCGCGTCGCTGAAGCCCGGGATGTTCTCGAGGGGCTTGGCGAAGATCAGGTCACGCACCCGGAGTGCATCGTCTCGGTCCACGCCGGAATGCACACTGCGGGCTTGCCCGTCGAGCGAGATGAGCGCCTCCAGCACCTCTTTGTTGGTGCTGCCGAGCGCTCGCGCCAGCTGATGGACCCTCAAGCGGTCCGGCAGGTCCTCGTCCCACGTCGGCCCTTTTGATTGTTCTGTAGGTGGTGCACCGTCTACCACGTATTCTCCTTCAGCCCCCGGGCGCGTCCTTTCGACGCGGCCACGCGAGGGCTTCGCTATGGACCCGGCTCACTTCTCCCGGGCTTGTGATGGTCTCGCCCCGGGCGGCTCGGTCAGAACTCGCTCGGCGCCGTGCTGAATGACGGCCTGACATGCGGCGCAACACCGCTGGTGTGGCGATGGTCGCGCTTGTCTAAGTCTTCATTCGGGTGTCTGACACCGGTCCGGCGACGTTCACCCGCTGTCAGTATCCCATATCACTCGGCGAGCTCACTCGCCCCTAATCCGAGCGCTTGAGCAAACCCGGTCAGGGCCCTGGTGCGGCGGCTACCGTACCAGCGCTAAGCGCCCGGAAACCAGAGCTCGATCTCACGCTTCGCCGAATCGGCCGAATCGGACCCGTGAACGAGGTTGAACTGCGTCTCCAGCCCAAAATCGCCCCGAATTGTGCCAGGAGTCGCCTTGTCCACCGGGTCAGTGCCACCGGCGAGTTGCCGAAACGCCGCGACCGCACGCGGTCCCTCCACGATTGCCGCGACGACCGGTCCCGACGTGATGAACTCCAGCAACGATCCGAAGAATGGCTTGCCCTCGTGTTCCGCGTAGTGCCGACCGGCCAGCTCTTCGCTGACATGCCGGAGCTCCAGCGCCGCGATGGTGAGGCCTTTTCGCTCGATGCGGGCGATGATCTCGCCTATCAGGTGCCGGTCGACGGCATCCGGCTTGATCAGTACCAGGGTCCGTTCGGTCACGGCGGACAGCGTACAGAACCGTGTGCCGGTTGGCCCGCCGGCGAGTCCCTATCGCAGCCCCTCTTGTTGGCGGCGCCGGACCTCGGCACGGAAATAGGCGATCAACGCCCACAACCCGATGAAAAGCACTCCGATGACGCCCACGCCGGGGTACACCGCGAAGCCGGCGAGAAGGACCGCTTGGACGCCCAGATTCACCCAGATCGCCCAGGGTCTGCGCTGCAGGCCAACCAGCAGGATCAGCAGCGCGGCCAGGCCGATCAGATAGCCCAGCGATGCGCCGGTCAGGCCGCCGCCGACCGCCCCCACCACCGGTATCGCCAGCAGCACCACGATCGCCTCCAGTATCAGCGTCGCGGCCATCACCGCACCAAAGCTCTTCCACGGGTCGGCCGGTGGGGTGGGGTCCTGGTCCGTCACTCGGGATCACGACCGAACAACGTCCGCGCGGCGCCGGCGGTGACCACCGATCCGGTGATGACGATCCCCGTCCCCGAAAACGACTCGCCGGCTTGACTTTCCAGGGCCGCCTCGTCGACCAGTGCGGTGGCGACGTCGATAGCGTCGCGCAGGTTCTCGGCGGTCGTCACGCGATCGGGCCCGAACCGCGCCCGCGCGGCCAGTGCCAGCGCCTCGACGTCCAGTGCACGCGGCGAGCCGTTGTGGGTCACGATGACGGAATCGAACACCGGCTCCAAAGCGGCCAGGATGCCGTCCACGTCCTTGTCGGCCAGCACGCTGAGCACGCCGACCAGGAACCGGAAGTCGAACTCGTCGGCCAGGCTTCGCGCCAGCGCGGCCGCACCGGCCGGGTTGTGCGCGGCGTCGATGAACACCGTCGGCGCGCTGCGCATGCGCTCCAGGCGCCCAGGGCTGGTGACGGCGGCGAATCCGGCCCGGACGGCGTCGACGTCGAGCTGTCGCTGCGCGCCGGCGCCGAAGAAGGCCTCCACCGCCGCGAGCGCTACCGCGGCGTTGTGCGCCTGGTGTTCGCCGTGCAGCGGCAGGTAGATGTCGGAGTACAGCCCGCCGAGGCCCTGCAGTTGCAGCACCTGCCCGCCGATCGCGACCTGACGACCCAGGACGGCGAACTCGGACTCCTCGCGGGCGACCGCGGCGTCGGCGCGCACGGATTGGGCCAGCAGCACTTCCATCGCCTCGGGCGCCTGGCGGGCGATGACGGCGACGGTGTCGGGGCGGCCATCGGCCGCCTCGGAGGCCCGAGTGATGATGCCGGCCTTCTCGCCGGCGATGCCGGCGATGTCGTCGCCGAGGTAATCGACGTGGTCGACGGCGATCGGGGTGATGACCGCAACCGGCGCGTTGATCACGTTGGTGGCATCCCACCGCCCGCCCATGCCGACCTCGACCACCGCGACGTCGACGGGCGCGTCGGCGAACGCGGCGAACGCCATGGCGGTGAGGACCTCGAACTTGCTCATCGCCGGTCCTCCGGCAGATTGCGACTGCGCGTCGATCATCTGCACGAACGGCTCGATCTCCCGGTACGTCTCCACGTATTGCGCTGGGGTGATCGGCTTTCCGTCGATGGCGATGCGTTCCACCGCCGATTGAAGGTGGGGGCTGGTAGTTCGGCCCGTGCGCCGGTGCAGCGCGGTCACCAGCGCGTCGACCATGCGCGCCACCGACGTCTTACCGTTGGTGCCCGCGATGTGGATCGACGGATAGCCGAGTTGCGGTGAGCCCAGCAAGTCCATGAGTGCGCTGATCCGGGTCAGGCTGGGCTCGATGCGGGTCTCGGGCCAGCGTTGATCCAGCAGGTGCTCGACCTGCAGCAGGGACGCGATCTCGTCCGGCGTGGGAGCTGGGCCGGTTTCGGGGCCGGTAGCCGGTCCGCGCTCGAACGGCTCGAAACTCATTGCAGCCCGGCCAGCCTCGCGTTGATCCGGTCGGTTTCCTCCTGGGCCACGCGCTGCCGGTCGCGGATCTTGCCGACGACGTCTGGTGGGGCCTTGGCCAAAAAGTCGGCGTTGGCCAGCTTGGCGGCCGTCGAGGCCAGCTCCTTTTGCGCCGCGGCCAGATCCTTTTCCAGGCGCCGGCGCTCGGCGGCGACATCGATGGTGCCGGACGTGTCGAGCTCGACGACGACGGTGCTGCTCATGGTGGGCCCGAGCCGGACCTCCAGCGAGACCGACGGCCGGAATTCCGCGCCCGGCGCGGTGAGCCACGCCAGCGACGTCACCGCGGTCACCTGACCGCTCAGGTCCGCGCCCTCGACACCGGCCAATCGGGCAGGCACCTTCTGCCGGTCGGCCAACCCCTGCTCGCTGCGGAACCGGCGAACCTCGGTGACCAGCTTCTGCATGTCGCCGATGCGCTGCGCCGCAACCGGATCCAGGGTGATGCCCGACGGTTTCGGCCACTCGGCGATCACCAGCGACTCCTGATCCGGCACATCGCTGGTGAGCGCCTGCCACAGCGCCTCGGTGAGGAACGGGATGACGGGATGCAGCAGCCGCAGGAGCGTGTCGAGCACCGCGGCGAGCACGGCAGTGGTGTGCGAGAGGCCCTCGGCCAGCTGTGTTTTGGCCAATTCGACGTACCAGTCGCAGAACTCGTCCCACGCGAAGTGGTAGAGCGCTTCGCAGGCCCGGCTGAACTCGTAGCCGTCGAAGGCCGAATCAACTTCGGCGCGAACCTCTTCCAACCGTCCGAGAATCCAACGGTCGGCATCGGTCAACTCCGCCGGCGTGGGCAGCGGAGCCACTCGCGCGCCGTTGAGCAGCGCGTACCGGGTGGCGTTGAACAGCTTGGTGCCGAAGTTGCGCGAGGCCCGCACGGCGTCCTCGCCGACGGACAAATCGGCGCCGGGACTGGCGCCGCGGGCCAGCGTGAACCGCAGGGCGTCCGCGCCGAACATGTCCATCCAATCGAGCGGGTCGATGACGTTGCCCTTGGACTTGCTCATCTTGCGGCCGGACTCGTCGCGGATCAGCCCGTGCAGGAAGACATCGGTGAACGGCACCTGCGGGCCGCGGCGGCCGTCGAGCGTGATCGCGTCGTCACCGCCGACGAACGTGCCGAACATCATCATCCGCGCCACCCAGAAGAACAGGATGTCGTAACCAGTCACCAGAACGCTTGTGGGGTAGAACTTTTCGAGCTCTGGAGTCTTGTCCGGCCAGCCCAAGGTGGAGAACGGCCACAGCCCGGACGAGAACCAGGTGTCGAGTACGTCGGGGTCCTGCTCCCAGCCCTCCGGTGGCGTCTCGTCCGGACCGGGGCACACCTGTTCGCCGTTGGGGCCGTACCAGATCGGGATGCGGTGCCCCCACCACAACTGCCGGGAGATACACCAGTCGTGCATGTCGTCGACCCAGGCGAACCAGCGCGGTTCCATGCTGGCGGGGTGAATTACGGTCGCCCCGTTGCGAACCGCGTCACCGGCGGCCTTGGCGAGGGATTCCACGCGGACCCACCACTGCAGCGACAACCGCGGCTCGATCGGCTCGCCGCTGCGCTCGGAGTGCCCGACGCTGTGCAGGTAGGGCCGTTTTTCCGCCACGACCCGGCCCTGCGCGGCCAGCGCTTCGCGCACCGCGACCCGCGCATCGAAACGGTCCATGCCGTCGAATTGCGTTCCCGTGTCGGCGATTCGGCCTTTGGTGTCCATGATCGAGATCATCGGCAACTCGTGGCGTAGCCCGATCTCGAAGTCGTTGGGGTCGTGCGCGGGCGTGACTTTGACGGCGCCCGTGCCGAATTCGGGATCGACATGCTCGTCGGCGACGACGACAAGCTGGCGGTCCACGAAGGGGTGCGGCAGGCGCGTACCGACCAGGTGGCGATAGCGCTCGTCGTCGGGATGGACCGCGATCGCGGTATCGCCGAGCATCGTCTCGACCCGGGTGGTGGCGACCACGATGTGGGGCCCCGAGTCGTCGACCGAGCCGTACCGGAATGACACCAGCTCACCCTCGACCTCTTCGTAGTTGACTTCGATGTCGGAGAGTGCGGTCTCCAGCACGGGCGACCAGTTGACCAGCCGCTCGGCCCGATAAATCAGCCCGGCGTCGTAGAGCCGCTTGAAGATGGTCCGCACCGCCCGCGACAGGCCATCGTCCATGGTGAACCGGTCACGGCTCCAGTCCACGCCGTCGCCGAGCCGGCGCATCTGGCCGCCGATGGCGCCGCCCGACTCACGCTTCCAGTCCCACACCTTGTCGACGAACAGCTCCCGGCCGAAGTCCTCCTTGGTCTTGCCGTCGACCGCGAGCTGCTTTTCCACCACGCTTTGCGTCGCGATGCCAGCGTGGTCCGTGCCCGGCTGCCACAACACCTCGTAGCCCTGCATGCGCTTGCGGCGGGTCAGCGCGTCCATCATGGTGTGTTCCAGCGCGTGACCCATGTGCAGGCTGCCGGTCACGTTCGGCGGCGGCAGGACGATCGAGTAGGCGGGCTTGGTGCTGGCCGGATCCGCCCTGAAGTAGCCCGCATCCAGCCACTTCTGGTAAATCGCGCCCTCCATGGCGGCCGGATCCCACGACTTGGGCAGCGGGTCGGCGGCGGGGCGGGGGCTGGCGGTCACCGGTCAATTCTAGGGATGAGCGCGCGTCACCCGGCCAGCCGGTCAACCCCAAACGACACGCCGGCGGCCGGGAACCGCGCCAGCAAGGCGTCACCCATCGCGGTCGCGGGCGTCAGCACACCAAGCAAATCGGAGAGTTTGCCGCGGTCGAGTGCGAGCGTCAGGCCGGACTCACCCAACAGCACCGACGTCGCCTTATAGCCGGGGTCTCCACGCTGCTCCATGCGCGCCACATAGCGAGCGCCGGTGGTCGTAGTGGTGTAGGTCTCCGTCCGGTAGTAGCCGCGCTCGCGCGCCTCCGCGCTGGGGCCGGTGCCCGGCTTGGGGACGACGCGCTCCACCAGGCGACGCGGCAACAGCCGGAAGTAGCGGCTACCCACCTCGAACATTGCGTTACCGACGCCGGTGCCGACGACCGACGCCACCGGTGCGAGAGCCGACGACCCGACGCTCATGTTCTCGTCGTAGCGGAACCGACGGCCATACGCCCAGTCCAGCAACGCGTTACTGCGGCGCACGATCCGGGTGTTCGTGGGCGCCATCAGGAATCCCGCGGTCCACACGCCGGACAGTTCGGGCGCGATGTCGCGACCGCGACGCCACACCAAGTCGGGCTGCCGGCCGAGTTCCGGCTCCGCGCCGCGGTCGGTACTCAGCGTGTAGGGGTCCGCGAGCTGGTGGCGCGCGTCGGGGCTGCTGGACGCGGTGCGCAGGACGTCCAGCAGCGACGCGTAGGTGCCGCCGGAGAATGCGCCCCTAAAAGAGCGCACCACGAAGTGGGTGTCGCCCAGCTCACCGGCGCCGTCCCGCTGGGCCGCGCGATACAGCGCATAAACGCTGAGATCCGACGGGATGGAATCGAAGCCGCAGGCGTGCACGATGCGGGCGCCGGTGTCGGCGGCCTGCTTGTGGTACAGGTCGATGCTCTCGCGCATGAACGGCGGCTCACCGGTCAGGTCGGCGTAGTCGGTGCCGGCCGCGGCGCACGCGGCCACCAGCGGCAATCCATAGCGGATGTAGGGTCCGACCGTCGTGACCACGACCCGCGTCCGGGCGGCCATCTCGTTCAGCGTCGACGGCGACGCGGCGTCGGCGGTCAGAACCGGCCAGTCCCCCGCCGATCCCCCAAGGGTGTCGCGAACGGCGCGCAACCGGTCCGGCGATCTGCCGGCCAGCGCGATCCGCGCGCCCTCGCCGCCGTGTGTCAGGTATTCGGCGGTCAGCGTCCCCACGAAGCCGGTCGCCCCGTACAACACGAGGTCGAATTCGCGCGTCGTTGCGGTCACCGGCCCGACGCTACCCGACCCGCAGACAAGTAATGCCGGGCCCGAAGGCCCGGCATTACTTACCTGCTACCCGACCCGCAGACAAGTAATGCCGGGCCCGAAGGCCCGGCATTACTTACCCCTCAGGAGGCTCCTCAAAATGAGGTCAGCCGCGGCGACCGCAGGCCGGCCACGCGCCGATGCCCTGCGAGTGCAGCACGTTCTCGGCAACCCGGATCTGCTCCTCGCGGCTGGCGTTGGCCGGCGACCCCGAGCCACCGTTGGCGTGCCAGGTGCTCGACGTGAACTGCAGGCCACCGGAGAAGCCGTTACCGGTGCTGATCCCCCAGTTGCCACCCGACTCGCACTGCGCGATGGCGTCCCAGTTGACGCTGTACGCCTTGTGAACCGGAGGCGGCGGCGGTGCGTCCGGCGCCGGGGCCGGCGGAACGGCCGGGTCGAAGCCCGCCGGCGCCGGCGGAGGCGCGGGGGCGTCTGGCGCCGGGGGTGGCGGAAGGTTGGGGTCGAATCCCGCGGGAGCCGGCGCCGGGGGCACGTCAACCGGTGCCAGAGCGTCCGGTATTGCGGGCGGCGGCACGTTGGGGTCGAAAGCCGCGGGCGCTGACGCCGGGGCGTCAGGAGCCGGCGGCGGTGGCGCGTCGGGGGCCCCGACGGGGGGAACGTTCGGGTCAAAGCCCATCGGTTCCGCGGTGGCGGTGGCGGAGGGCACCGTCATCAGGGTGCCGGTGATCGCGGCGAGGATGAGCGTCTTGCGGACGTTGTTCAAATTTTTTCCTTTCGCGGTGCGCGCGCGCCAAAAGCAGACCCACCGGGTGGGTCGGAGGAGCTTGGTTGGTGCTTGAAGGTGCTCTGGGACGTGCCGTCTCGTTCCGGCACGGCAGCGGCGGGCGCTCGATCGGCCCGGCGGGGTAGAACCCCGGGCTGCGACCCGGCCATGCCGCCCGCAGCCCCGCTCGCACGCGGGTCCGTGGATTCAGTTTTCCGATTACTTTTTTCCGTTGACCCGTTTCGGGCTACCAGGGACCGTACGAAACCGGATCGCATTCGTCATCTTCGGAAAATGGGCATCTCGGTTCGATTACGAGCCGATCACAGCGCGATCGCGCCGCGGTCCCTGCTGGTCAGCCGCCCCTTTCGGCGCGGTGCCCAACCAACGTGATGGCAACCGAATCGTGAGCCGAATCACGCTCATTTTGTGAGCTGGCACACCCCTTTTTCCGGGGTTCCCTGGGCCAACTGCGACGCCCCATGTCGACCGACGGCGAGCGAAGCGCCGCATGCTACAACAAGGTACGACGCGATCGGGCACATTACGCGCCCGGGCGCAGGTGCAGCTTATGCGGTTACTTGAAACAAGTGACGCGCCAGCATCTTTCGCATCTAATCGCCGACATCCGCGACTCAGGTCTCGCCGAATCAGCGACTATTACAAGCATTTTGGGTTATCGGCCGGCATGCCGGAGAAGCAACTGCGGCGTGGAAGCCGAAGCCGACGACGAAAAGGGGCGCGGGTCATGCTCGCGAAATCCTCCACGCTTGCAGGCTGACTCATCAGTTACTGACCAAAATGCGTTGGCTCCCAATCGAATCAGAACACGATCGCGCGGCTAGGCGGTCGTCACGCCCGAGCGCCCCATCGAAACAAATCACAAACGGCAGCCAGCGAAATAATCGGCGCCAAAAGAATGGCGGGATCCGCGTCAATTCCGGGACTTGAAGTTTTTACGCAGAGTTTATAAAGCGGCCCTTTGGCGCCGACGGTTGAAACGAGAGCGTTTGGGCTCAGGCGCCCGGCCGCAACGCGGCGCCCAGTTCGGCGTCCGTGTTGACGTTGGTCAGCGAGCGGGAGCCCGGCAGCACGATCTGCTGAGCGTCGGAGGCATCGATCAGGGCGCTCATCCTGCGCTCCCCGGCGGCGACCAGCGCGTCGATCCGCGCGGCCAGATCCGTGCGGTACACCGCGGCCAGGTAGTGGCTGCGGCCGTCCCACGGCAACACCACTTCGGCGTCGGTCTCCGTGGCCAAACGGACGAGGTCGTCGATCAGATCGGCGGTCAGCAACGGCATGTCGACGGCGCAGACGAAGGCGTACCGGGCGCCCGCCTCCCCTGCCGCGCGCAGCCCCCGGCCGGTCGCCGGCAGCGGGCCCAGCCCGCGCACGTCGTCGCGGATGACGTGAGCCTTCAGCGTCGGCAACGGTTGCCCGGGGGCGGCGATGACGAAAACCGGCTCACAGCGCTGCGCGACTACGCCGACGACATATTCGGCGAGCGTGGCCGCTCCGCCGGGGCCCGGCAGGGTGGCCTTGTCGCGGCCCATACGCCGCGATTCGCCACCAGCGAGCACCACCCCGGCCAGCAACCCGGCCTGTTCCACTGCGTCGGGCATGCGCTCGGCCACGTCAGTCGATGGTCCAGGTGTCGCGCCCGCGTAGCAGCGATTGCAGTGCGGTGGAGTCGAACGGCTTCGATGACCGCGCAGCGCGGAGCTGAGAGCGCGCCGCGTCATCGTAGGTGGGCCGCCTGACGTCGCGGAAGATGCCCAGCACCGTGTGGTCGAGGTTCTGATCGGACAGCCGGGACAAGGCGAAGGCGTAGGCCGCGTCGTCGGCGTGCGCGTCGTGCACGACGATCTCGTCGACGGCGACGTCGGCGGTCTTGGCCACTTCGAGGCTGAAGCCGGACTTCACCACGCAGTATTCGCCGTTGGCACCGAAGACGATTGGCTCGCCGTGGCGGACGTTGATCACCCGCTCCTCGGCGCCCTCCTTGCGCAGCGCGTCGAACGACCCGTCATTGAAGATCGGGCAATCCTGCAGGATCTCGACAACGGCGGCGCCGCGGTGTTCGGCGGCGCCGCGCAGCACCTCGGTGAGGCCGCTGCGGTCCGAGTCCAGTGCCCGCCCGACGAAGGTCGCCTCGGCGCCCAGCGCCAGCGAGACCGGGTTGAACGGGTGATCCAGCGATCCCATCGGCGTCGACTTGGTGACCTTGCCGACCTCCGACGTCGGGGAGTATTGGCCCTTGGTCAGCCCGTATATCCTGTTGTTGAACAACAGGATCGTGATGTTGACGTTGCGGCGAAGCGCATGGATCAGGTGGTTGCCGCCGATCGACAACGCGTCGCCGTCGCCCGTGACCACCCATACCGATAGGTCCTCGCGGGCCAGCGCCAGACCGGTCGCGATGGCCGGCGCGCGACCGTGGATCGAGTGGAATCCGTAGGTCTCCAGGTAGTACGGGAACCGGCTGGAGCAGCCGATCCCGCTGATGAAGACGATGTTCTCGCGGCGCAGACCCAGCTCCGGCAGGAAGTTGCGGATGGTGTTGAGGATGACGTAGTCGCCGCAACCGGGACACCAGCGGACCTCCTGGTCGCTGGTGAAGTCCTTCCCCTTCTGCGCCGGGTCCTCTGCAGACACCGCGGGCACGCCGTCGTTCTTGTTCAGCCTCGGGGTCAATCCGAGGTCAGTGCCCGCCAGGTTGCCGATCACGTCAGTCATGGGCGCCGGCCCTCCTCTCACCGCTTCGTCCCCCGCAAGCGGGCGGTGCCCCCGCCGCATCGTCGCTCGCGCGGGTCATCATTCCTCAGCTCCCGCCCCAACCGTTGCCGCCGCCAGTCTGGCGACCATGGCCTTGTCCTGCTCAATCTCGGCCAGTGTGCCGCCTAGCGCGGCGCGGATGACACGGCCTATCTCGTCGGCCAGGAATGCGACACCCTGAACCTTGGAGACCGATTGCACGTCGACCAAATACTTGCCGCGTAGCAGCAGCGCCAGCTGGCCCAAGTTCATCTCCGGGCACACCACCTGTGGGTAGCGCCGCAGCACGTCGCCCAGGTTCGCCGGGAATGGACTCAGGTATCGCAGGTGGGCGTGCGCGACCTTGATGCCCTTGCGCCGCGCCCGCCGGCAGGCCTCACCGATCGGGCCGTACGAGCTGCCCCACCCGATGAGCAGCAGCTCGGCGTCTCCGGTCGGATCGTCGACTTCCAGATCGGGAACCGTGATCCCATCGATCTTGGCCTGCCGCAACCGGACCATGAGGTCGTGGTTGACCGGCTCGTATGAGATGTTGCCGGAGCCGTTCGCCGCTTCCAGGCCACCGATGCGGTGTTCCAGTCCGGGCGTGCCGGGGACGGCGAATTGGCGTGCGAGGGTCTCGGGGTCGCGGTTGTAGGGCTGGAAGGGCTCGTCCGGTTGGGCGAAGGCGTGCGTGATCGGCTCCAGCGTGCTGATGTCCGGAATGCGCCATGGCTCCGAGCCGTTGGCGATTGCGCCGTCGGACAGCACGATCACCGGGGTGTGATAGGACACCGCGATGCGCGCCGCCTCCAGCGCGGTCTCGAAGCAGTCGGATGGCGAGCGCGGCGCCAGCACCGCCACCGGGGACTCCCCGTTGCGCCCGTACAAGGCCTGCAGCAGGTCCGCCTGCTCGGTCTTGGTGGGCAGCCCCGTGGAGGGCCCGCCCCGCTGAACGTCGATAACGAGCAACGGCAGCTCCGTCATCACGGCGAGGCCGAGCGCCTCCGACTTCAGCGAAATGCCCGGCCCGGACGTGCTGGTGACCCCGAGCGCGCCCCCGTAGGAGGCGCCGATCGCCGCGCAGATGCCGCCGATTTCGTCTTCGGCCTGGAAGGTGATCACGTTGAAGTTCTTGTGCTTGGACAGCTCGTGCAGGATGTCCGACGCGGGCGTGATCGGGTAGCTGCCGAGCACCACCTGGATGCCGGCCAGCTGACCGGCCGCCACGATGCCGTAGGCCAGTGCGGTGTTGCCCGAGATCTGGCGGTATTCGCCGGCTGGCAGAGTCGCCCGCGACACCTCGTAGGTGGTGCCGAAAGCCTCGGTCGTTTCGCCGTAGTTCCAGCCCGCCTTGAGCGCGAGAACGTTGGCCTCGGCGATGTCGGGCTTGCGGGCGAACTTCTCGCGAATGAACCTCTCGCTGGTTTCGATCGGCCGCCCGTACATCCACGACAAAAGCCCAAGGGCGAACATGTTTTTCGCGCGCTGGCCGTCTTTCTTCGACGCACCGATCGACTCGACGGCCCCCAGCGTCAGCGTGGTCATCGCGACGGAGTGCACGACGTAGTCGTCCAACTCGTCGGACTCCAGCGGGTTCGTGACGTAACCGACTTTCGTCAGGTTGCGCTTGGTGAATTCATCGGAATTGGCGATCACCATTCCGCCGCGCGGCAAGTCGCCGAGGTTCGCCTTCAACGCTGCCGGATTCATGGCCACGAGGACGTCCGGCCGGTCGCCGGCAGTCAGGATGTCGTAATCGGCGATTTGAATCTGGAAGGACGACACGCCGGGCAACGTGCCTGCGGGGGCGCGGATCTCGGCGGGATAGTTCGGTTGGGTCGCCAGGTCGTTGCCGAAAAGCGCTGCCTCCGAGGTAAACCGGTCTCCGGTCAGCTGCATGCCGTCGCCGGAGTCCCCGGCGAATCGAATGACAACCTGTTCTAGACGCCGCCGGCCGGACCGGCTACGTGAGGACCCGTTCTGAGAATCTGAGTGAGAATCTGACCCGACTCCGCTGCCGTTCGGATCCACCTCTCCGCCTTCCATCTGTCACCCGATGGGCGCGCCCGCTGGAGCATTACGGTACGCGCCATTGGAGCGACTCCCGCGTACTCGGGCTTGTGTGTCACTGGCAGTATCAATTATGGCACTGCTTCCGGGCCTTCACCGGCGTGTTGGACGCTTT
This sequence comes from uncultured Actinomycetota bacterium, assembly GCA_963788075.1. Classification (GTDB taxonomy): domain Bacteria; phylum Actinomycetota; class Actinomycetes; order Mycobacteriales; family Mycobacteriaceae; genus Mycobacterium. The sequence goes on from CAWBFI010000005.1 coordinate 239,374, forward strand.
GGATGGGGCCGATTTCTCACCAAACGGCAAGTCAGCGAGGTTCAGCCAAGCAAACGAGTCGAAACTGTGGCGTTCGTCACGTTCCGCGCAAAAGGGTTACCGGATCCCGCCCCGGCGAGGCGTTAGGGGCTAGGCGCTCTTGTCGCGGCGCTCGCTGCGCGACGGCTTGCGGGGCACGATCGTCGGCAGCACGTTGTCCTGCACGGTCTCCTTGGTCACGACCACTTTGGCGACGTCATCGCGGCTCGGGATGTCGTACATCACGGGGAGCAGGACTTCTTCCATGATGGCCCGCAGGCCGCGGGCGCCGGTGCCGCGATGGATCGCTTGATCGGCGATCGCTTCCAGCGCGTCGTCGGTGAACTCCAGCTCCACGCCATCCATCTCTAAGAGCCGGGTGTACTGCTTGACCAACGCGTTCTTCGGCTCGGAAAGGATCTTGACCAACGACTCCATGTCCAGGTTGGTGACCGACGCGACGACCGGAAGCCGGCCGATGAATTCGGGGATCAGGCCGAACTTGATGAGGTCCTCCGGCATGACGTCGGCGAAGTGGTCGGTCGTGTCGATCTCAGCCTTGGAGCGAACCTCGGCGCCGAAGCCCAAACCACGCTTGCCGACGCGCTCATAGATGATCTTTTCCAACCCCGCGAACGCGCCGGCGACGATGAACAGCACGTTGGTCGTGTCGATTTGGATGAACTCTTGATGAGGGTGCTTGCGGCCGCCCTGCGGGGGAACCGATGCCTGGGTGCCCTCCAGGATTTTCAGCAGGGCCTGCTGAACTCCCTCGCCGGAGACGTCGCGGGTGATCGACGGGTTCTCGCTCTTGCGGGCGATCTTGTCGACCTCATCGATGTAGATGATGCCGGTCTCGGCGCGCTTGACGTCGTAGTCGGCGGCCTGGATGAGCTTGAGCAAAATGTTCTCGACGTCCTCACCGACGTAACCGGCCTCCGTCAGCGCGGTGGCGTCGGCGATGGCGAACGGCACGTTGAGCATCTTGGCGAGCGTCTGCGCGAGATATGTCTTCCCACAGCCGGTGGGTCCGAGCATCAAGATGTTGGACTTGGTGAGCTCCACCGGCTCCGAGCGGGAGTCACGGCCCTTCTCGCCGGCCTGAATCCGCTTGTAGTGGTTGTAGACCGCGACTGCCAGCGTCCGCTTGGCGGTATCCTGCCCGATGACATAACCCTCGAGGAACTCCCGGATCTCGGCGGGCTTGGGCAGTTCGTCGAGCTTCACGTCGTCGGCGTCGGCGAGCTCCTCTTCGATGATCTCGTTGCAGAGATCGATGCACTCATCGCAGATGTAGACACCGGGGCCGGCAATGAGTTTCTTGACCTGCTTTTGGCTCTTCCCGCAGAACGAGCACTTAAGCAGGTCGCCTCCGTCTCCGATGCGCGCCATGGTGCTGAGGGCCTACTTCCTGTTCGCCGTTCGTCGTGCTATGCCGCATGTAATCCCCGACGCTACCCGCTAGCTCGGGCCCGGCGCGACCATTAGCGCCGAATCGCGTCGGTGGTATTCACCTGTCCGTCCGAATGAACATATAGGCAGACGGCGCCCGTTACTCGCCGAGACGCGCAATCCGTGTCTTTGGCGTGTCGCGGTCGTTACCCGACCGACGCTGGGGCGCTGCAACAACCCTACAGTGGACGGAGTGCGACCGGCTCTCCCGAGCGAATTCGTGCTGATCAGCGACGGCGGCCTGGCCACCGAGCTCGAGGCGCGCGGTAATGACCTTTCCGACCCGCTGTGGTCGGCCAGGCTCCTCGTGGACGCGCCCCAGGAGATTCTCGCGGTGCACGCCGCCTACTTTCGCGCCGGAGCGAAGATCGCGACGACGGCCAGCTACCAGGCATCGTTGGAGGGCTTTGCGGCCCGAGGGATCGACCGACGCGCAGCCGCCGAACTGCTGCGCCGCAGCGTCGAGCTCGCCAAGGCCGCGCGCGACGAAGCTCTCGCCGGTGGCCTCTGGGTCGCCGCGTCGGTCGGCCCGTACGGCGCGGCGCTGGCCGACGGGTCCGAATACCGCGGACGCTATGGGCTTTCCGTCCCGGCTTTGATGCGCTGGCATCGGCCCCGCCTGGAGATCCTGGCCGCCGCCGGCGCGGACGTGCTCGCCCTGGAAACCGTGCCCGATGTCGACGAGGCGGAGGCGCTGGTCAACCTGGTCCGCTCCGTCGGGGTGCCGGCCTGGCTCAGCTACACCATCGACGGGACGCGGACCCGCGCCGGACAACCGCTCGACGAGGCGTTCGCGGTGGCCGCCGGGGTCGACGACATTGTCGCGGTCGGCGTCAATTGCTGCGCACCCGGCGACGTGCTCCCCGCGATCCGCCTGGCCTCCGATATCGGCAAGCCGGTGATCGTCTACCCGAACAGCGGTGAGCGCTGGGACGGCCGAGCCTGGGTCGGCCCGTCCCGATTCAGCGCGGAACTGGCGCGCCAGTGGGCTGCGGCGGGCGCCCGCATCATCGGCGGCTGCTGCCGGGTCGGGCCTTCCGCCATCGCGGAGGTTCGCCGCGCGTGTAGTGAGAGCAATGAGGGCACCGAGGGCACCGAGGGCACTGATGACTAGGAATCAGACGCGAATTCGCACTGAGCGCACCTCCGGGCGAAGCGTTAGGCGGTCTGCGCCGAGAGCTTCCGGTACTCCAGCACCGTGTCGATGATCCCGTAGTCCTTAGCCTCTTCGGCGGTCAAGATCTTGTCCCGGTCGGTGTCCTTGCGGATAACGGACGCGTCCTTGCCGGTGTGGCGGGCCAACGTAGTCTCCATCAGCCTGCGCATCCGCTCGATCTCGGCGGCCTGGATCTCCAGATCCGAGAACTGGCCCTGGATCACGCCGGACAGCGACGGCTGGTGGATCAGCACCCGGGCGTTCGGCAGCGCCATCCGCTTACCCGGCGTCCCGGCGGCCAGCAGCACTGCCGCCGCCGAGGCGGCCTGGCCCAGGCACACCGTCTGGATGTCGGCGCGCACGTACTGCATGGTGTCGTAGATCGCCATCAGGGAGGTGAATCCGCCGCCCGGCGAGTTGATGTACATGGTGATATCGCGGTCGGGATCCAGCGACTCCAACACCAGCAATTGCGCCATGATGTCGTTCGCCGACGCGTCGTCGACCTGCACGCCGAGGAAGATGATGCGTTCCTCGAACAGCTTGTTGTAGGGGTTGGACTCCTTGACGCCGAAGCTGGAGTGCTCGATGAACGACGGCAGGATGTACCGCGCCTGGGGCTGGATCTCGGGGTGCTGAGTGCTCACTGGGCTTCTCCATTGGTGATGTGGGCGGCGCGGGTGATGATGTGGTCGACGAAGCCGTATTCCAGGGCTTCCTGCGCGGTGAACCAGCGGTCGCGGTCCGAGTCGGCCTCGATTCGCTCGATCGGCTGGCCGGTGAATTCGGCGTTGAGCCGGAACATCTCCTTCTTGATGACGGCGAACTGCTCGGCCTGGATGGCGATGTCGGCGGCGCTGCCGGTCACCCCGCCCAGCGGCTGATGCATCAGGATGCGGGCGTGCGGCAGCGCGTAGCGCTTGCCCTTGGTGCCCGCCGCCAACAGGAACTCGCCCATCGAGGCCGCCATGCCCATCGCGTAGGTGGCGATGTCGCAGGGCGCCAAGACCATGGTGTCGTAGATCGCCATGCCGGCGCTGATCGATCCACCCGGGGAGTTGATGTAGAGCGAGATGTCCTTCTCGGCGTCCTCGGCGGCGAGCAGCAGGATCTGCGCGCACAGCCGGTTGGCGATTTCGTCGCTCACTTCCGAACCCAGGAAGATGATGCGCTCGGACAGCAAGCGCTCATAGACCGAGTCCGTGAGGTTGAGACCCTGCGAGGGCGAACGCATGTCAGTCACGACTGGGTTACCTGCTTTCTCGAGTTCGTCTATGCACCGACCCTAACCAACCAAGCGCCGTGTGTGCCGGTCGCGCACCTGACGAAATGGGCGCGTTCGCTCACAGCGTCATGACCGGTCATCTGGATTCGTCGTCGGAGGGCTCCGGCGCCTCGGCCGCACCGGCCCCATCGGCCTCGTCGGCCGGCTCCGCCGCGCCGGCCGGCGCGGCCGGCTCAGCCTCGTCAGGCGCGTCGGCTTCGTCGGCCTCGTCGGCCCCGTCGGCCCCGTCGGCCTCTTGGCGCTTACCGAAGAAATCGCTCGTGTCAATGGTGTTTCCGTCGGTATCGGTGACCGTGGTCGCCTCGACCGCCGCGGCGATCGCGAGCCCGCGCCGCACATCGGCCAACATGGCCGGCAGCTGGTTGTTCTCCTGAAGGTAGGCAAACAGCTGCTGCGGCTCGATGCCGTATTGCCGGGATGTCATCAGCAGTCGTTCGGTGAGGTCGTCCTGGCCGACCTGGACCTGCAAGTCATCGGCGAGCGCATCCAGCAACAGCTGTCGTTTGACGTCGGCCTCGGCGGCGGTGCGCGTCTCGGTCTCGAACTCCTCGCGCGACTTGCCTTGTTCGGCGAGCATCTCGTTGAACTTGGCTTCGTCATGGTCGAAGCTGCTGAGCGCCCCATGGATGGCGCTGTCGAACTGGGCATGCACGATCGCCTCCGGCAGCGGCACGTCGACCTGCTCGAGGAGAGCGTCGATCGTGGCGTTGCGGATCTGCTCGGCTTGCTGGGCGCGCTTGACCTGACGCACCTGGTCGCGGAGGTTGGAGCGCAGCTCGTCAATGGTGTCGAACTCGCTGGCCAGTTGGGCGAACTCGTCGTCGGGCTCCGGCAGCTCGCGTTCCTTGATCGATCTCACGGTGACCGTGACCTGCGCGTCTTGCCCGGCGTGCTCGCCGCTCGCCAACTTCGCGGTGAACTCCCGCGACTCGTCGACGGACAAGCCGATCAGCGCGTCGTCGAGGCCTGCGATGAGCCGGCCCGAGCCGACCTCGTGGGATAGGCCCTGTGCGGCCGCGTTCGGCACCTCCTCGCCGTCGACGGTGGCCGACAGGTCGATCGAGACGAAGTCACCGTTGGCCACGGGACGGTCCACCCCCGTCAGGGTGCCGAACCGGGCCCGCAACGACTCCAGCTCGGCGTCGACGTCGTCGTCGCTGACCTCGATCGGATCCACCGAGACCTTCAGCGCGCTCAGGTCCGGCAGGGCGATCTTGGGGCGGACGTCGACCTCGGCGGTGAACGCCAGCTCCTGGCCGTACTCCTTCTTGGTGACCTCGATGTCGGGCTGGCCGAGGGGGTGGACTTCAGACTCCGCGACCGCCTGCCCGTACCGGCTGGGCAGCGCCTCGTTGACCACCTGGTCGAGCATCGCCTCCCGGCCGAAACGGGCCTCCAGCAACCGCGCCGGCGCCTTCCCGGGCCGGAAGCCCGGCAACCGCACCTGCTTGGCCAGCTCCTTATAGGCCCGCTGGAAGTCGGGCTCGAGCTCGGTGAACGGCACCTCCACGTTGATGCGCACCCGGGTGGGGCTCAACTGTTCGACGCTGCTCTTCACGGGTGTGCTCCTCGGTGCTCGTTCCTGGGGTGGTATGGCCGCTGTCGGCGCAGTGCTTGTCGGGGTGACAGGATTTGAACCTGCGGCCTTCCGCTCCCAAAGCGGATGCGCTACCAAGCTGCGCTACACCCCGCGCTGACCTCGAAATCCTACGGCCCTTCGACGCCAGGTTGGCCACCGGCTTCGCAGCGACCTCAAAGACCTCACAGCCCTCACAGAGCGATAACAGAACCGCTTCGATTAGATTTGATGTTCGGCCCGAGATACAGTCTCGCTCGACAAAAACTTGCGGGCGTAGCTCAATGGTAGAGCCCTAGCCTTCCAAGCTAGCTACGCGGGTTCGATTCCCGTCGCCCGCTCGGGCTAGGTTGTACTCGACAGAAAGGCGCCATGGGGGGCAACGACCTTAGAACGGTCGTCGACATAAGAGGCTCTTGCGCGCCGGACTTTGTCGGCGTACGAGACGCGTTCGAGCGCAACTTTGCGCTGCGCAACGAGGTTGGCGCGGCCGTCGCGGTGTGGGTCGAGGGGGACCTGGTCGTCAACCTCTGGGGCGGCTGGGCCGACGCCGCCCGCACCCGGCCGTGGCGACAAAACACCCTCACCACCGTGCTGTCCGGTACCAAGGGGCTGACCGCCACCTGCGTCCACCAACTGGCCGACCGCGGCGAGCTCGACCTGCAGGCGCCGGTGGCGCGCTACTGGCCCGAGTTCGGGCAGGCCGGCAAGGAGGCCATCACGCTGGCCATGGTGATGAGCCACCGATCCGGCGTCATCGGGCCCCGCACCCGACTGAGCTGGGAGGAAGTCGCCGACTGGGACTTTGTCTGCGACCAACTGGCCGCCGCGGAACCGTGGTGGGAGCCGGGCACCGCCCAGGGCTACCACATGACCACCTTCGGTTTCATCCTCGGCGAGGTGTTCCGGCGGGTCACCGGTCGCACCGTCGGTCAGTACCTGCGCACCGAGATCGCCGAAGCGCTTGGCGCAGACATCCACATCGGCTTGTCGCGAGTCGACCAACGACGCTGCGCCGAGCGGGTCAACAAGCCACACGCACGGGACCTGCTGAACGAGGTGCAGGCACCCGACCACCCGACCAGCCTGGCCGAACACCCGAAGGCTGCCCTGTCGGTTTCGATGGGGTTCGCCCCGGACGACGAGATCGGCTCCAACAACTTGCAGCTGTGGCGCGAACTGGAGTTCCCCGGGACGAACGGCCAGGTGTCAGCACTGGGCCTGGCGACCTTCTACAACGCGCTCGCGCAGGAGAAGCTCCTCAGCCGTGAGCACATGGACCTGGTCCGGGTCTCGCAGGGCGGTTTCGACACCGACCTGGTGCTGGGCCCGCGGGTCGCCGACCACGGCTGGGGCCTGGGTTACATGCTCAACCAGCGTGGCATCAACGGACCCAACCCCCGCATCTTCGGCCACGGCGGCCTCGGCGGCTCATTCGGGTTCGTCGACCTGGAGCACCGAATCGGCTACGCGTACGTGATGAATCGCTTCGACGCCACCAAGGCCAATGCCGACCCCCGCAGCGTCGCCCTCAGCAACGAGGTGTACGCCGCGCTGGGGGTCATCTAGCGGAAGGCATGGCAGGGCTTTTCACGAAGCTTTCACAGGGCTTTCACGAGCGTGAGCGTCCCATCGTCATGTCTGACAAACGCGGCACCAGAACACGTTTCGGCCCTCAAGCACGGTGATGCTAATCGTCGTTCCGCACACCCGGCAGGGCTCGCCGGCGCGCCGGTACACATAGGTCCTGGGCCGCCCTGGCAGGTAGGACGGCGGACCGTGGTCGTGTTCGGGCCGGACCACGATGATCTTGCCGCCGCGCAGACCGACCTTCATCAGCGCCACCAGGTCCGTCCACGCAGCGTCGAACTCCGCCTCGCGGATCCCCCGGCCCGGCCGGAACGGGTCGATGCGGTGGCGGAACAGCAGCTCGTTGCGGTACACGTTGCCCACGCCGGCGATGACGGTCTGATCCATCAATAACGCGCCAATAGGCCTGCGGGACTTGCTGATTCGGGCCCACGCCCACGCAGGGTCGGCGTCGCGGCGCAGAGGGTCGGGGCCGAGCTTGGCCACCACGTCGCTGACCTGGCCTTCGTCGATGAGTTCGCATACCGTCGGGCCGCGGAGGTCGGTGCCGTAGTCGGCCCCGACCATCCGCATCCGCACCTGCCCGACGGGTTCCGGTGGCAGCGCGCCGTCGGGGCCGAAGGGAACTGGCCATTCGGTGAAGGCGCCGTACAGACCGAGATGGACATGCACTATCGCGCCGTCGGCGTAGTGGTGAAACAGGTGCTTGCCCCAGGCACTGGCGCGCCGCAGGACTTGGCCGTCCACCACGGCCGCCGGGCCGGCGAATCGGCCCTGCGGGCTGGACACCGCCACCGGTGCCCCGCCGAACCTGCGCCGGTGCAACCGGGCAAGCCGGTGCAGGGTATGCCCTTCGGGCACTCGCGCCTCAGGCCGGGGCGCCGGGGACCGGCGGGGCCTGGTGAGTGCGTTCGTATTCCGCGAGGATGTCGATGCGGCGTTGGTGGCGCGGCGCTTTCGACCACGGCGTGGTCATGAAGGCGTCCACGATGGCCAGGGCCTCGTCCACGGTGTGCATGCGGCCGCCGATGCCGATCAGCTGCGCGTTGTTGTGTTCGCGGGCCAGCGTCGCGGTCTCGACGCTCCAAGCCAGCGCGCAGCGGGCTCCCGGGACCTTGTTGGCGGCGATCTGCTCGCCATTGCCCGATCCCCCCAGCACGATGCCCAGGCTGTCGGGGTCGGCGACCGTGCGGGTTGCGGCGGCGATGCAAAACGCCGGGTAGTCGTCGTCGGCGTCGTAGCTGAAGGCACCGCAATCGATCGGCTCGTGCCCGGATGCCTTCAGGTGCTCGATGACCTTCTGCTTGAGCTCGTATCCGGCGTGGTCGGAACCCAGGTAGACGCGCATGCCCGACATCCTCGCACAGCCGGGCGCCGCGGGTCGCCGCCCGACGATCTAGTCGAACTCGGGCGGCTCGGTGCGAGTCCGCTTCAGTTCGAAAAAGTGGGGGTAGGACGCAAAGGTCACCGAGGCGTCCCAGAGCTTGCCCGCCTCCTCGCCGCGCGGGATCTTCGAGAGCACCGGCCCGAAGAACGCCACACCGTTGACGTGAATGGTCGGCGTGCCGACGTCGTCACCGACCGCGTCCATGCCGGCGTGGTGACTCTTGCGCAGGGCGTCGTCGTACGCGTCACTTTCGGCCGCGGCGGCCAACTCCGCGGGCAGGCCCGCGTCGGCGAGCGACAACTTGATGACCTCGTCGAGGTCTTTGTTGTCCTCGTTGTGAATCCGGGTGCCCATCGCGGTGTAGAGCGGGTCCAAGACGCCCGCACCGTGGGCCTGCTCGGCGGCAATCGCCACCCGCACCGGCCCCCAAGCCTTCTTCATCATTTCGCGGTATTTGTCGGGCAGGCCTTCGCGGTTTTCGTTGAGTATCGCAAGGCTCATGACGTGAAAGTGCACGTCGATATCGCGAACCTTTTCCACTTCGAGAATCCAGCGCGACGTGATCCAGCACCACGGACACAGCGGATCGAACCAGAAGTCGGCTTGGTTTTTCACGGGGGCCTTCTCGGGCATGGGGCAGTCCTCTCCTGGAGAGCTATCGGCGGTCAGAACACCGCTCAGCACAACCGTAGTCGCGGGGTGCGTGTTCCCACCCGGTCGCACCGGTTACCCGTTATTCACCGACGCGTTTAAGTTGGACGCGTGGCCCTTCCTAACCTCACCCGGGACCAGGCCGTCGAGCGCGCCGCCCTGATCACCGTCGACAGCTATCACATAAGCCTCGACATCACCGACGGCTCGGATCGCGCAGGTGCGCCCGGCGATCGAACTTTCCGCTCCACCACCACCGTCGCGTTCCATGCGCTCGCCGGTGCCGAGACGGTCATCGACATCGCCGCCGACACCATCCGCAGCGCCACCCTCAACGGACGCGAACTCGACGTGTCCGGATACGACGAATCCACCGGCATCCCACTGCGCGGAGTGGCCGACCGCAACGTCGTCGTCGTCGACGCCGACTGCCGTTACTCCAACACCGGCGAGGGGCTTCATCTGTTCGTCGACCCGGTCGACAACGAGACCTATCTGTACTCGCAGTTCGAAACCGCCGACGCCAAGCGCATGTTCGCCTGCTTCGACCAACCCGATCTCAAGGCGACGTTCGACCTGAGGGTGGTCGCGCCCAAGCATTGGAAGGTGATCTCCAACGGCGCGACCGTCTCAGTCGAGGACGCAGGGAACACCGACGAGAGCAGGGTGCACACCTTTGCCACCACCCCGCGGATGAGCACTTATCTGGTCGCCTTGATCGCGGGTCCCTATGCCGAATGGAAAGACTCCTACGTCGACGAGCACGGCGAGATCCCGCTGGGCATCTACTGCCGGGCCTCGCTGGCGCAGCACATGGACGCCGAGCGGCTGTTCACCCAGACCAAGCATGGATTCGGCTTCTACCACAAGCACTTTGGGCTGCCGTACGCATTCGGCAAGTACGACCAGCTGTTCGTTCCCGAGTTCAACGCGGGCGCAATGGAAAACGCCGGCGCGGTGACCTTCCTCGAGGACTACGTCTTCCGCAGCAAGGTCACCCGGGCTTCCTATGAGCGGCGCGCCGAGACGGTGCTGCACGAGATGGCGCACATGTGGTTCGGGGACCTGGTCACCATGACGTGGTGGGACGACTTGTGGCTCAACGAGTCGTTCGCGACCTTCGCTTCGGTGTTGTGCCTAAGCGAGGCAACGGAATTCACCGAGGGCTGGACGACGTTCGCCAATGCGGAGAAGTCGTGGGCGTACCGTCAGGACCAATTGCCGTCGACGCACCCGATCGCCGCCGATATCCCCGACCTGGCCGCCGTGGAGGTGAACTTCGACGGCATCACCTATGCCAAGGGCGCTTCGGTTCTCAAGCAGCTCGTCGCCTATGTGGGGCTGGAGCAGTTCCTCGCCGGGCTGCGCGATTACTTCCGCACGCACGCATACGCCAATGCCACGTTCGACGACCTGCTCGCCGCGCTGGAGAAGGCGTCGGGCCGAGACCTGTCCGATTGGGGCCGGCAGTGGCTGAAGACCACCGGGCTGAATACGCTTCGGCCCGATTTCGAGGTCGACGCCGACGGCAAGTTCACCCGGTTCGCGGTGACGCAGAGCGGCGCGGCGCCGGGCGCCGGCGAGACCCGAGTGCACCGGCTGGTGGTCGGGATCTACGACGTGGATGCATCTGACCCGGCCGGCAAGCTGGTCCGAGTGCATCGGCAGGAACTCGACGTCGAGGGGCCGAAGACGGAAGTCCCTGAGTTGGTTGGGGTTTCGCGCGGCAAGCTGATTCTGGTCAACGATGACGACCTGACCTATTGCTCGCTGCGGCTGGACGCCGAGTCGCTGCAGGCGGCGCTGGAACGGATAGCGGACGTCGCCGAGCCACTGCCGCGGACGCTGGTGTGGTCGGCGACGTGGGAGATGACCCGCGAGGCCGAACTGCGTGCCCGCGACTTCGTGGCGCTGGTCTCAGGCGGCGTACACGCCGAAACCGAGGTCGGGGTGGTCCAACGGCTGCTGCTGCAGGCCCAGGCGGCGCTGGCGTCCTACGCCGAGCCGGGCTGGGCGCGCGAGCGCGGCTGGCCGCAGTTCGCCGACCGCCTGCTGGAATTGGCGCGCGCCGCGCGGCCGGGATCGGATCACCAACTCGCCTTCGTCAACGCGCTGTGCTCGTCGGTGTTGTCGACCCGTCACGTCGTGACGCTGGCCGACCTGCTCGACCACGACCCGGCCGACTTGGGGTTGGCCGGCCTGGAGATCGACACCGACCTGCGCTGGCGCATCGTGACAGCGCTGGCCACGGCCGGCGATATCGACGCCGACGGGCCCGCGACACCGTTCATCGACGCCGAAGTGCGGCGCGACCCGACGGCCGCCGGCAAACGGCACGGCGCCCAGGCGGCGGCGGCACGGCCTCAGCTGCGGGTCAAGGAAGACGCCTGGACCACCGTCATCGAGGACGACACCCTGGCCAACATCACGGCGCGCTCGATCATCGCGGGCATCGCGGCGCCGGGGCAACACGAACTGCTCAAGCCGTTCACCGCGCGCTACTTCGAGGCGATACCCGGAGTGTGGGAGCGCCGATCCAGCGAGGTCGCCCAAACGGTGGTCGTCGGCCTGTATCCCCATTGGGACATCAGCGACGCCGCCATCGCGGCCGCCGATGAGTTTCTGAGCGCCCCGGAGTCGGAGGTGCCGCCGGCCTTGCGACGGCTGGTGCTCGAGGGTCAGGCCGGAGTGAAACGGGCCTTGAGAGCCCGCAAGTTCGACGCATCCTGAGGCGAGGCCGCGATCGGGGCGTCGAGCCCGCGGCCACGGCGGAAATTCGAGGGCAGGCTCGATCTAGCAAAAACTAGGCCGGGGAGATCCCCGAGCTCAGCACCCGAATCGCGCTGACCAGCCCGTCGACGAGCTGGCCCTGCTCGAATGCCGACTTAGCGGCGGCCACCCCGAGCGGTGCGGCCGAGTCGGCGCCGCGACCCCGGACCGCCGATCCGTAGACCACCTCGATGACGTGTTGGTTCGGCGAGACGGCGAGCAGCACCACATTGTCCGGGGTCGGCACCTTGGCCAGAATCTCGCGGGCCCGCGCGGCGGTATCGCTACCCAGGTCACCGAGGTAAATGGCGAAGCGCGCCCTGGACGCTCGCGAGCCGTACTTCAGCGCGTCGTCGATGGCGACCAGGGTTTTGATCGGGAACGGGTAGTGCACGGAGAGCTCTCCGGGCTCGGTGACCCCCGAGATCCGTCCGCTGGTGGTGATTACCGAACCCCTGGGGAGCTCGCTGGGCGCGATCGTCGCTACCTCACCACTTGCCACTGGCGCCACCTCCAACCGAGAACGCCGACGTGCCGTGCCCGCCGTGCGCGCCGCCGACGTCTTCGTCGGTGGCCGCCCACAGGATCGGCGGATGGGTCCACTTCTCCGAAAGGTTGTAGGTCGCGGGGTGGGGACCCTTGTGCGACCAGATCAGCACCGACAGCACGGCCACCAGCAACAGCGGGATTCCGATGAAGTAGAGGTGGATCTCCATGAGGTTCACGACGCAAACCGTATCCCACGGCGACGCCGAGCGGCAGACTCGGACACGAATTCTGGCTAGGCGGCGCCTTCACCGAGGTATCGAGCCCAGGCCGGGTCGAGTTCCTTGACCGTCGACAGCAACCGCCAGTGCTGCCCCGTCGGCGGCAGCGGAGCTCGGCGCAGTGCCCAGCCGAGTTCACTCAGCAGCTTGTCGCCCTTGCGATGGTTGCAGGTCGAACAGCACGCGACGCAGTTCTCCCAGGAGTGGTCACCGCCACGGCTGCGTGGCACCACATGATCGACGGTGTCGGCCTTCGCCCCGCAGTACGCGCAGCAAAACCGGTCGCGGTGCATGAGCGCGGCGCGGGTCATCGGGACACGGGCGCGGTAGGGAACCCGCACGTAGGTCCGCAGCTGGATCACCGACGGCACCACGATCGAGCTGGTCGCCGAGTGGATGACCGGCCCCGCCGGGTCGTGATGCACCACGTCGGCCTTGCCGCAGATCACCATGACGATGGCCCGCCGCATCGGCAGCGCCGTCAGCGGCTCGTAGGTGGAGTTCAGCAGCAGCACCCGCCGGCGGCTCCAGATTGATGCGGTCTCGTGGCGGGTTGGCGGATGAGTATCGACGCTATGCAGGGATGACGCGGTTGGGGGCCCGGTTAACCCCGCCGCGGCACCGGAACTGCGGTGGCTGCGGCGTCTCTTGCCATGCGCCATAGATCCTCCGCCGATAGTCCACCATGATTCGTCGCCAAACGCACACTCATTGCAGGTGCGCGCCGTGTCGAAACGGTGAACACCGGGCAAGGCTGGGGCCCGTTTCGCCTTACAAAATCGGCGATGCACCACAATGGAGGCGATGGATCAGGTGAGCTTCTACGATGCCGTCGGCGGTGCCGAGACCTTCAATGCGATCGTGTCGCGCTTTTACGCACAGGTGCCGGAGGACGAGATCCTGAGCCAGGTGTATCCGGCGGACGATTTGGCCGGCGCCGAAGAGCGGTTGCGCATGTTCCTCGAGCAGTACTGGGGTGGGCCGCGAACCTACTCCGACCGCCGCGGGCATCCGCGGCTGCGGATGCGCCACGCCCCGTTCCGGATCACCCCGATCGAGCGCGACGCCTGGCTTCGATGCATGCACACCGCCGTCGCCTCCATCGACGCGCAAACCCTCGACGACGAGCACCGTCGCGAGTTGCTCGACTACCTGGAAATGGCCGCCCACTCACTCGTCAACGCGCCTATTTTTTGATGTCGAGCCTTTGATGTCGAGCCTTTGATGTCGAGCCTTTGATGTCGAGCCTTTGAATGCCCAGCAAGTGAACGGAGCAGTATGAGCCCGGAGCCGTGGTGGTCAAGCGCGGTGTTCTACCAGGTGTACCCGCGATCGTTTGCCGACAGCAACGGCGACGGGGTGGGCGACCTCGACGGTCTGACTGGCCGGCTGGAATACCTGGAACAGCTGGGCGTGGACGCGATCTGGCTCAACCCGGTCACGGTCTCACCGATGGCCGACCACGGCTACGACGTCGCCGATCCCCGCGACGTCGACCCGTTGTTCGGCGGGATGGCGGCGATTGAGCGGCTGATCGCGGCGGCACACCAGCGGGGCATCAAGATCACCATGGATGTTGTGCCCAACCACACCAGTTCGGCGCACCCGTGGTTTCAGGCGGCACTGGCCGCGGGTCCGGGCGCCGACGCGCGGGAGCGCTACTTGTTTCGCGACGGCCGCGGGCCCGACGGGCTGCTGCCGCCGAACAATTGGACGTCGGTGTTCGGCGGCCCGGCGTGGACCCGGGTGGTCGAACCGGACGGCAATCCGGGCCAGTGGTACCTGCACCTGTTCGATGCCGAGCAGCCGGACCTGAACTGGGAACACCCGGACGTCTTCGACGATTTCGAAAAGACGCTGCGATTCTGGCTGGAGCGGGGCGTGGACGGCTTCCGCATCGACGTGGCACACGGCATGGCCAAGCCGGCCGAGCTGCCCGACGCGCCGGAAGGCACGATCAAGGTCTTGAGCCACAGCGATGACGACCCGCGCTTCAACCATCCGAGTGTGCACGAGATCCACCGCGGCATCCGCTCGGTCGTGGACGACTATCCCGGCGCGGTGACCATCGGCGAGGTGTGGGTGATCGACAATGCGCGCTGGGCCGAGTATCTGCGGCCCGACGAATTGCATCTCGGTTTTAACTTCAGGCTGACAAAGATCGCCTTCGACGCGACTGAGATCCATGACGCGATCCAGAACTCGCTGGCGGCCACCGCGATCGAAAAGGCCACGCCGACATGGACGCTGTCCAACCACGACGTGGGCCGCGAGGTCACCCGCTACGGCGGCGGCGAGATCGGTCTGCGCCGGGCGCTTGCCATGGCGATGGTGATGCTCGCCCTGCCGGGCGCGGTGTTCGTCTACAACGGCGAGGAGTTGGGCCTGCCCGATGTGGAGCTTCCCGACGAGGTACTCCAGGACCCGACGTGGGAACGCTCGGGGCATACCGAACGCGGCCGCGACAAGTGCCGGGTTCCGATTCCTTGGTCGGGCGACGCGCCCCCGTTCGGGTTCTCCACGAATCCCGACACATGGCTGCCCCTGCCCGCGGACTGGGCGTCGCTGACGGTCGAGAAGCAGCGCGCGGACCCCAACTCGACATGGTCGTTCTATCGGCGCCTACTCGAATTGCGCACGGAACGACCCGAATTCGATGGCGGCGAAATAGATTGGCTGGCCGCGCCGCGCGATGCGCTGATATTCCGGCGTCGCGGCGGGGGCTTGGTGTGTGCGCTGAACGCCGGCCGTCGCCCGATGGCGTTGCCAGCGGGGGAACTCCTTGTGGCCAGCGCGCCGTTGGTGGACGGCAAATTGCCGCCCGACGCGGCGGCCTGGCTGGTCTGAGCGCATCGGTCAGCGGAGCACCAGCGCCGCATGGCCGCGGCGTCGATACACCGAGCCGAACTTGGCGTCGACCCGAAGCCAGTTCGGCAGCACCCGTACCCGGACAATCTCGTCGGCGGCGATCGCATCGGGCGACTGCGGCAGGAAACCCATTGCCGTCAAAGCGAATACGCAGCGCATCGGCAGCCCGACGCTGACGTCAGCCGAGGTGACCCGGATGACCTCCTGGTCGAGCAGCGAGACCGGCGGACCGTGAGAGCTGCCGTGCTCCTTGGCGAGTCGCGCGCCGCGCTGCGCGAGGTCCAGCATGACCCGGGCGGGCACGTCTTCGAGGTGGACGAAGCCCGATTCCGGCGGCAGTGCGCCCCGCCACGCGGAATCCATCGAGAAGCCCGGGTCGACGTAGCCGGAGGCGTCCGCCGCGGACAGGCCGCGCGCCAGCGCGTCGGCGCCTACCGTCAAATCGTCGGGTCGCACCCTGCCGACGACGATGCGGCTGGCCAGCACGTCGAAACCCGTTGCCACCCATGCCGAAAGCAATCCGCGGGACCGGGCGCGCAGTCGGATGACCGCAGCGTCGTCGAGCCGCATCGCGTGGTCGACGAACGTGGCCAGGTCTTTGCGGTGGGTAGCCATGGCTTCTGGGCCCAGCCACAGCCCCCGCTCGGCTACCCCTATTCCCGGACCCACCGTTGCAGGTACTCCCGGTGTTGTGGCGACAGCCGAACCAGCCGCTGCTCCTCGATATGGACGGCGGCCAGCTGCGACTCGGCGACGACGGCGGGCTTGGACTCCCGATCCGCATTGACCGAACGCACCTCGTAGCCCAGAGTGAAGTCGACCGCGCGCAGCCGCTTGGTCCAAATGGTGACCTGCACAGGCGAATCGGCCAGCCGCAGCTGATCTTTATAGGTGACGCGGACGTCGGCGATCAGGAGCCCGATGGTGGTGATGTCGGCCGCGAAAGGCTCCTTGAGGAACGGCACCCGCGCCTCTTCGAGAATGGTCACCATGGTGGCGTGGTTGATGTGCTGGTACATGTCGATGTCCGACCAGCGCACCGGCACGGGCACGACGAAACCGACGCTCAACTCGACGATCCTCTTCCGCTGGTGCGCGTCATGCGGCGGATCTGCCGGGCCGCCACGGACAGCGTCGCGAGATCCTTTGCCCCGCCTTCCTGAATCTCGGTGAGGGTGCGACGGGCCCGCTCGACGCGCGATGCGCTGATGTGCTCCCACTCGGCGATCTTCTCTTCGCCGCTTTCATCGGGTTCTCCGACCGCGAGCACGTCGAAGGACAGCGACCGCAGCGAGGCGTAGATGTCGTCACGAATCGCCAAGCGGGCCAAGGACTGCCAGCGGTCGCCTCGGGGCAACTCCGAGACCGCCGTCAGCAATCCGTCGGTGCCCAGCCGGTCCATCAGCGCGAAATAGGTGTCCGCGACCTCTGCGGCGTCGATATCGGTGATGTCACCGACGTCGATGATGTCGAGGAGGCTGAAGCGGTAGAGGCCGGCGGCGACGATGTACGCCAAGTCGTCCGGGGCGCCTTGCGACGCGAATTCCGCGGCTTCCTTCTCGACGATGGCCTTGTCGTCACCGCGCAGCCACTCCGACATCCGTGGCGTCAGGTCTTTGACCTTCGCGGCGAATCGGTTGATCTCGGCACCGACGGCCAAAGGTTGCGGGCGGTAGTTGAGCAGCCATCGTCCGGCGCGGTCGATGAGCCGTCGGGTATCCAGTGTCAGCCGATCCGAAAGCGCCACGGGCAGGTTCGCCGCGCGGATCTGGCGCCAGATCTCGCCCACACCGAAAATGGCGTCGGTGGCGACGTAGGTGCGCACGGCGTCTATCAGCCCGACACCGACGTCTTCGGTGATCCGGAAGGCGTAGCTGATGCCCGCGGTGTCCACCAGATCGTTGACCAACATGGTCGTGACGATCTCGCGGCGCAGCTGGTGAGTGCGGATCTCCGGGGTGAACCGTTGGCGCAGGGGCGTCGGGAAGTACAGCGGCAACCTGGACGCGAAAACATCCTGCTCCGGCAGTTCGGTGGTCAGCATGTCCTCTTTGAGCGTCAACTTGACGTGCGCCATCAACGTGCACAGCTCCGGAGAGGTGAGCCCGATGCCGACGTCGGTGCGCCGATGAATCTCCTTATCGGAGGGCAGCGCTTCCAATTCCCGGTTGAGTCCCCGTTCTTCGAGGTACTTGATCTGCATCGCGTGCACCGGCAATAGGCTGGCCGCATTGGCGCGGCTGGTCCCGATCAAGTCGTTCTGCTCTTCATTGTCGAGGAGCACCAGGCGCGCGACCTCGTCGGTCATCGACTCCAGCAATTCCTTGCGCTCCTCGGCCTTGACCTTGCCCCCGGTGACCAGCGAGTCGATCAGGATCTTGATGTTGACCTCGTGGTCGGAACAGTCGACGCCGGCGGAGTTGTCCATCGCGTCGGTGTTGATGCGGCCGCCCGACAGGTCGAACTCGACGCGGCCCAGCGCGGTCACCCCGAGGTTGCCGCCTTCGCCGATCACCTTGGCGCGCACCTGGTTTGCATTCACCCGCACCGGATCGTTGGCGCGATCGCCGACATCGGCATCCGACTCGGATTCGGCCTTGATGTAGGTGCCGATGCCGCCGTTGAACAACAGGTCGACCGGCGCCTGCAGGATCGCCTTGATCAGGTTGGGCGGGGACATTTCGGCGACCCCACCTTCGACCTCGCCGTCGATGCCCAGGGCCTCGCGAATCTGTGGGCTGACCGGGATGACCTTCTGGTCGCGGTTGTAAACCCCACCGCCCTCGCTGATCAGCGACTTGTCATAGTCGTCCCAGCTGGACCGGGGCAGGTCGAACATCCGTCGCCGTTCCCGCCACGACGCGGCGGCATCGGGATTGGGGTCTAAGAAGATGTGCCGGTGATCGAAGGCGGCGAGCAGCCGGATGTGCTCGCTCAGCAGCATGCCGTTACCGAACACGTCGCCGCTCATGTCGCCGATTCCGACGACGGTGAAGTCCTCGGCCTGGGTGTCGACGCCCATCTCCCGGAAGTGCCGTTTGACGGCCTCCCATGCGCCCCTGGCGGTGATGCCCATGGCCTTGTGGTCGTAGCCGACCGACCCGCCGGACGCGAACGCGTCGCCCAGCCAGAACCCGTAGGACTTGGCGACGTCGTTGGCGATGTCGGAGAAGGTGGCGGTGCCCTTGTCCGCGGCCACCACCAGGTAGGCGTCGTCGCCGTCGCGCCGTACCACCTCGGGTGGCGGACTGACCTTCTTCGTCGCGTGGTCGACGTTGTCGGTGACGTCGAGCAGCCCGGAGATGAACAGCTGATAACAGGCGACGCCTTCGGCGCGGCTGGCGTCGCGGTCGGCGGCGGCCTCGCCGGACCGCAGCGGCGGCCGCTTGACGACGAATCCGCCCTTGGCCCCAACCGGGACGATGACGGCGTTCTTCACGGCCTGCGCCTTGACCAGCCCCAGGATCTCGGTGCGGAAGTCGTCCCGGCGGTCCGACCAGCGCAGACCGCCGCGCGCCACCGGGCCGAACCGCAGGTGCACCCCTTCCACGCGGGGCGAGTACACGAAGATCTCGAATTTGGGCCGCGGCAGCGGGAGTTCGTCGATCAGCTGTGCATCGAGCTTGAGCGACAACACGTTTCGGGCGCGTGCCGAACCCTCGCGCGTTACGAAGTAATTTGTCCGCAGCGTGGCCTGAACCAGCGAAGCGAACGCGCGCAGGATCCGGTCGGTGTCGAGGCCGACAACCGCATCGATGTCGGCGGCGACCGCGGCGGCGGCCGCTTGCGCGTCGCGACTGGTCGGCGACCCCGAGGCCTTGGGATCGAAGAGCGCTTCGAACAATGTGACCAGTGACCGCACGGTGGAGGGATGCTCGTTGAGCACCGATTCGATGTGGGACTGGCTGTACGGAAAACCGGCCTGCCGCAGGTACTTTGCGTAGGCGCGCAGCAACACGACCTGCTGCCAGGTCAGCCTCGCGCGCATCACGAGCTCATTGAACCGGTCGATCTCCACGCGGCCCTGCCAGATGGCGGTGACCGCGTCCGCGAATCGCTCTGCGGTGGAGTCCCGTTCGGCCCCCGTCTCCGCCAGCGGGATCGTCGGGTGCGGCTGGATCTTGAACTGGTAAATCCACACGGGCAAACCGTCGGGCCGGGTGACGGTGAACGGCCGCTCCTCGAGCACGACGACGCCCATGCTTTGCAGCATCGGCAGCAGCTGGCTCAGGGAGGCGGTGTGTCCGCCCAAAAACCAGGTCAGCTGGGCGGCCCCGTCCTCTCCGCGGTCGGAGAACACCAGCTTGACCATGTCGTCGGACAGCTCGTTGATGATCGCGATGTGCTGGATCGCGTCGGTGGGCGGGACGGCCTGCTTGTAGACCTCGGGGAAGGCGCTGGCGTAATGCTCGGCGTCGGCTTGCGAGGGGAAGCTTTCGGAGCCTTCGGAAGGGCGGGTGGCGGCGGCGATCAAGCGGTCACCCCAGGTTCGCGCCGCCTCGCTGAGCATCCCCTGGATCCGGATCCGGTTTTCTTCCGAGACGTCGACCGGCGCGCCATCGGGCCCGTCGGAGGGCAGCCGGACCATGAAATGCATGAGCGCCCAGGGCGATTCACTGACGCGAGCGGTGAACTCGAGTCGCGTCCCGCCGAATTCGCGGACCAGGATGTCCTCGATCCGCAACCGCACCGGCGTGGTGTAGCGATCGCGGGGCACGTAGACCAGGCACGAGACGAAGTACTTGAGCCGATCGGCGCGCAGGAACAACAGCGCGCGCCGCTGGGACCCCAGATCCACGACCGCTTTGGCCATCGTCAAAAGGCCCTCGGCGCTGAGAGTGAACAGCTCCGAGCGCGGGACCGTCTGGATGACGTCGAGCAGCAGCTGCCCCGGGTGGATGGGGTCGTTTTCCGCCATCGAGAGGGCTTCGCGCACCCGGCGCGAGATCATCGGGATTTCGAGGACGTCCGCGTTCATGGCCGCGACGGTGAAGAGTCCGACAAAGCGGTGCTCGATAACGCCGTCGTCGGTGTCCTCGCGGACCGCGATGGCGTACGGGTAGGCGCCGTAGCGCAGGTAGCTGCCGACGACCGATTGGGCCAAGACCAGCATTGTGTCGTCGTCGGTCAACCGGGGGCGGGATCCGGTGCGGGTGCGCAGCACGCCCAGGCTGCTGGACCCATCACCGGAGACCACGCCGTCGTGCACCCGGCAACGTTGATAGCCAAGCAGCAGGAGATTGCCGTTGCCCAGCCAGCGCAACAGGTCCGCGACATCTTCGCGATCCGGCGCCGAAAAATGGTCTTGTGCGTTGGCCTGGACGGCCGCGGCCAGGTCGCTCAGGGTGGTGATCATCGCGGTGGCGTCGCTGGCTACCTGTTCGACGTCGTCGAGGACCCGGGGAAGCAGCTGCTCGACCTCGGCGAGGGCGGTGCGATCGACGGAAGTCGACAGCTGGACGTATATCCAGGCCTCGCCGTCGTATTGCGATGCGCCGGGCGGCTTTGGTTCGACACTGAGCAGGTCGCCCGTCGCGCTGCGCTGCACCTCGAAAACCGGGCTCATGATGCCCGCGTAGCCGACACCGAGCCGGTGCAGCAGCACCGTGACGGAGTCGAGCATCATGCTGCCGTGGTCGGTGACGACCTGCAGGGCTGGCCCGAATCCCTCTGGGTCGTCAGCGGGGTAGACGCATACACAGCTTTTGCATTCCGGGCGGCACTGGCCGAGCCGATAGTGGGCGCGCAGCATGGCCGGGGTGACCATGGCGGCCGGGGTGGTCGAATGGACGGGACCAATTTCCGCGCCCCCCGGCTGGTCGCCCAGCGGACCCCGGTAGCTGTCGATGTACGCACGCGTGATCCAGTCGGGAATGTCCTCGCTCTTGGTGAACGTCGTCCACGGCTTGACATCTTGCTTAGCCCCGGGATCGATCGTCATGCCGATTGCTCCCAACTCACGACGGGTTCCAGCGCGCTGGCCAAGCTGACACTAGTCGCGCGTTAGCTTGCGGTGGGTCACTCTGTGCGGCCGGGCGGCTTCCACTCCGAGTCGTTCAACCTTGTTTTCCTCGTATGCGCCGAAGTTGCCCTCGAACCAGAACCATTTGGCCTCGTTGTCGTCGTCGCCTTCCCACGCCAGGATGTGGGTGCAAGTGCGGTCGAGGAACCAGCGGTCGTGGGAAATCACCACCGCGCAGCCCGGGAAATTCAACAGGGCGTTCTCCAGCGAGCTCAGGGTCTCGACATCCAGGTCGTTGGTCGGTTCGTCGAGCAGGATGAGGTTCCCGCCCTGCTTGAGCGTCAGCGCCAGGTTCAACCGGTTGCGCTCGCCACCGGACAGCACCCCGGCCGGCTTCTGCTGGTCGGGGCCCTTGAAACCGAACGCCGACACGTAGGCCCGGGACGGCACTTCCGTGTGACCAACCTCGATGTAGTCGAGCCCGTCGGAGACGACTTCCCAGACGGTCTTCTTGGGATCGATACCGGCGCGGGCCTGATCGACATAACTCAGCTTGACGGTCTCCCCGACCTTGACGCTGCCGCTGTCGGGCTGCTCGAGCCCGACGATGGTCTTGAACAGCGTGGTCTTGCCGACCCCGTTGGGGCCGATGACCCCGACGATGCCGTTGCGCGGCAGGGTGAACGAGAGGTCCTTGATGAGGGTGCGCCCGTCGTAGCCCTTGTCGAGGTGTTCGACCTCGACGACGACGTTGCCCAGCCGCGGGCCCACCGGGATCTGGATCTCCTCGAAATCGAGCTTGCGCGTCTTCTCCGCCTCGGTGGCCATCTCTTCGTAGCGCTGCAGCCGCGCCTTGCTTTTGGCCTGACGCGCTTTGGCGCCGGACCGGACCCACGCCAGCTCCTCGGTCAGCCGCTTCTGCAGCTTGGCGTCTTTGCGGCCTTGCACCGCCAGCCGCTCGGCCTTTTTCTCCAGGTACGTCGAGTAGTTGCCCTCGTACGGATATGCGCGGCCACGGTCGAGCTCGAGGATCCATTCTGCGACGTTGTCCAGGAAGTACCGGTCGTGGGTCACCGCCAGAATCGCCCCCGGATAGGCGGCCAGGTGCTGCTCGAGCCACTGCACGCTTTCGGCGTCCAGGTGGTTGGTCGGCTCGTCAAGCAGCAGCAGGTCGGGTTTGGACAGCAGCAGCTTGCACAGCGCCACGCGGCGGCGCTCACCGCCGGACAGATTCGTGACCGGTTCGTCGGGCGGCGGGCACCGCAGCGCGTCCATGGCCTGCTCCAGCTGTGAGTCGAGGTCCCACGCGTCGGCGTGGTCGAGTTCCTCTTGCAGCCGGCCCATTTCCTCCATGAGCTCGTCGGAGTAGTCGGTGGCCATCAATTCGGCAACCTCGGTGAAGCGGTCCAGCTTGACCTTGATGTCGCCCAAGCCCTCTTCCACGTTGCCGCGAACGGTCTTTTCCTCGTTCAGCCGCGGCTCCTGTTGCAGGATGCCGACGGTCGCGTCGGTAGCCAGAAAGGCTTCACCGTTGTTCGGCTTGTCCAGACCGGCCATGATCCGCAAGACGCTCGACTTGCCGGCGCCGTTGGGGCCGACGACACCGATCTTGGCGCCCGGAAAGAAGCTCAACGTAACGTCGTCCAGGATCACCTTGTCGCCGTGCGCCTTGCGGACCTTCTTCATCGTGTAGATGAACTCAGCCATGCCCCGGATGTGCCTTTCTGGTAGTGCAGAACGATCTCGCGGACCATCCTAGGCACCGCCCGCGGGCACTACGCCGATAGTGGCAGCGCATTGGCGCCCGGCGCGGCATCGCCGGCAGCCTCCTCCGGGACGGCGGCATCGGCCCCGGGTTCGGCGGCCGGCGGTGCGTCGGCCGCAGCCGGACCGGTGTACGCCGGCTTCTCGATGCGCACGATCGCTCGCGAGACGTCGGGCCCCAGGGACGTGGCGCGCATTTCGAGGGATGAGCGGCGATTGCCGTCGCGGTCCTCGTACTCGCTGGTGTACACGTGGCCCACCACGATCACCGGTGCGCCCTTGCCCAACGCGGCACCCACTCCGGTCACCAGCTTGCCCCAGCAGTTGACGTTGATGAATAGCGAGTTCCCGTGTTCCCACCCGCCATCAGCTGTCCGCCGGCGGGAGTTGCTTGCCACCCGGAACTTGATGACCTCCTGGGTGCCGACCTGTCGACGCTCCGGGTTGTTGACGATGTGACCGACGACGGTAAGCGTTGTTTCAAACATTGACTCAATATCCTTTCATTCGCAGGTAGCGCTCGTGTCTGGCGCTCATTCAGCCCGGCCGCACCGACAGACCGCACGCACCCCGCTGATGACGAGGGCAGCCTGTGGAGAACATCGCGACTGTGGATAAGCACGCCGCACCGCGCATGGCGCGCACAACGTGAGGTCGCTGCAGAAGTGCGGCCCGAAAATCGCCGCCGCGTTAAGCCCGCGGATTCCCACTTCGGCCCGGCATTTCCCGCCGCGCCAGTTCGGCCAGCATCGCGTTGTAGGCGGCCAAGTCGGCGTCATCGTCGCGTTCAGCCGCGCGGTCCAACCGCCGGGCGGTGCGCCTATCGCTGCGCGCCCACTGCACGAGCAACGCCAGCATCACGATCACCAGCGGCAGTTCCCCTGCCGCCCAGGCGATCCCACCGCCCAGCCGCTGATCACCCAGCAGGTCGGTGTGCCAGGTCAAACCCAGCGAACGGTAGTAGTGGGCGCCGATCACCTTTCGAGTGCCCATCAGCACCACCCCGAAGAACGCGTGCAGCGGCAACGACCCGAACACCACGGCGACCTTGGCCAGCGGGGGGATCGGCCGCGGCGTGGGGTCCACCCCGATCACCACCCAGTAGAAGAGATAGCCGCTGAGCAGAAAGTGCACGTTCATCGCGAGATGCCCGGCGTGACTGCCCACCGCGGCGTCGAAAAGGCCGCTGAAGTACAGCCCGTAGAACCCGGCGACAAAGAGCGCCGTCGCGACCACCGGATTGGTGAGGAACCGCGAAAGGCGGCTGTGCAGCGCCGCCAACAGCCATTCCCGCATTCCCGGCGGATCGTCACGGCCCGCGGCGGGCAGCGCCCGCAACGCCAGACTGACCGGAGCGCCCAGCACCAGCAGGATCGGGACCAACATCGAGAGCCCCATGTGGGCGACCATGTGCATGCTGAACATCGCCGGCATGTAGCGACCGACCCCCGACGAGGTCACGAAGAGCAAAGCCAGGCAGCCGAGCAGCCAGGCCGCGGTCCGGCCGGGTGGCCAACTGTCACCGCGCCGACGCAGCCGCATCACCGCCGCCACGTACAGGGCGGCGAACACGATCGCGGCGGTGCCGAAGATCAGGTCGAAGCGCCAGTCGAACAGGATGCGCGCGGCGGTGGGCGGTCCTTCGAAGTCGTAACCGATCTCGGCTTCGGGAATCGAGGGTAGCGGGTTCGGGGGCGGCGGCGGGGCCGTGCGGCCCAGCCCGACGGCTATGCCGAAGGTGAGGCCGAAGACCACGGCCTCCATCAGGGCCAGCCTGATCAGGGCGCTGCGCGCCCGCGGAGGACTCGGATCTTCTACCAGCGCGGCCACCGCGGAGCGCCGCTGGCGCCAGCCGAGGACGCCCAGCACACACAGAGCGACGAACTTGGCCACCACCAACCGCCCGTAACCGGTGGTCAGCAGGTCGGACGGCAGGACGCGCACCAGGGCGTTCATTACTCCGCTCAGCGCCATCGCGACCCAGCACCAAAGCGCAATCACCGAGAACCGCCGTGCCGCCAGGCCGATGTGGCCACCGTCGCGCAGCGCGTGGGCGAGCAGAGCGAGCAGGCCGCCGGCCCAAAGGCTGGCGGCGACGAGGTGGATGAGCAGGCTGTTGGTGGCCAGGTCGTGTGCGCCGCCGGCCGACGAGTGACCGGTCAACCCGAGCGGAATCAGCGTCAGCAACGACCCGACGAGCAACAGCGGCGTCCATGACCAGCGCAGCACCGACAAGCTGGCCAGCGTCACCGTCGCGGCCAGGATCGCGGTCCAGCGCCAGGCGGAGGCGACATTGATCACCGAAGCCAGCGACCAGATCGTCACCGGGTTGAGATGGTCGACCAACGGTTGACCGGACACATCGGAGATGGTCAGCGGGACCAGCATGGCGGCACACACCGTCCACGCCCCCGACGCCACCGTCCCGAGGCGAAGCGCGCGGTATCCCCCGGCGTCGAGGACGCCGCTGCTTTGCGGCGGCACCATGAACGCCGCGAAAAGAAACGACCCGGCGGCCAGCACCGCGGCGACCTCGCCGGCCGCCCGGACGAACGGCAGCCCCAGCGTGGTTGCCGGGCCCGGATCGGGCAATCCGGTGGCGGTCAACGCGCCCGCCAGCGACAGCGCTCCGATTCCGGCCGCCGTGCAGCCCGCCAGCACAGCAACGCCGATCAGGAGCGGCCACACCGGCGCCCGGCGTGTGCCAACTGGCCGCTCGACCGTCATGTACCCAGAGTATGGGCGTGGCGCTGGCTACAGAGCTTGGCTGTCCCGACGGCGCTGGCGCGACTTGATCTCGCGGGCGACGAACTGCTTCCGCGCGATCCGCTCGACGTAATCGAAATCTCGCAGAATCTCCCGTAGTTCCCGCCGGAAGGCGATCCGCCTTTCGGCGAGGTCGGCGCTCGGTGCGATGAGGTCCTGATCGACCGCCACCTGGCGCGCGGTGGCGAACAGCAGCGTCGATACGGATTCACTGCTGCGGACCCGGGCCTGTGCCACGTATTGCCGGCCGACCCCGAGCGCCAACTCCGTCAGTTCCTTCTGGCCGACATCCGCGGGCGCATCCCGCAACACGTCGGCGACGATCTCGTACGCCTCGAAGAAAACCCGCAACATCGCGTGCGACATCAGCGGGCGCTTGGCGAACAGTAAGGCGTCGATCTCCTCGCCCCCGGCGGCGACGTGGGCTTCCCAATCGTCGTGCCATGCCATCTCTTCGGCGATGTTTTCCCGAAACGACGCCGAGTCGGCGAAATAGAAATCGAATTTCAGCAGGTCACGCAACCGCATCGCCTGGGTCCAGAAAGCCTGCATGCGGTCGCCCTCGGCGTCCCTGGCGTGCGCCAGCGCGAGCTCGACGATCGACGTCTCCAGGAAGGCATGAATCACCGAGTTGCGGTAGAACGCCGCGGCGTGTTCGTCCTCGGGTGCGATGCGCCACACCGGCTCCCGGCCCCCGTCGACCCGGGTGATGGGGTGCCCGTTGGACAATGCGTCGACCGCCGCGCGCACACCTTCGCGGGTCCGAAGCCGCAACGCACTCGTCGACATCGGCGTGTGCTTGCGCTCGAGATAGTCGAGCGAGTCCTGCAGGGTGTGGTGCAGCTGATCGAGCGTCAACGCCACACCGCGCGTGGTCAGCAGCAACGCACACACCAGGCCCGTCGCCGTCACCGGCGTCGCCCTCAGAATTCGCCAGGCGACTTCGAACGACATCTTCTGCAGCGCAAGCCGTTTCGCGTCCGGGTCATGGGCCAGCGGACCGCCGGGGGCGCCGAGGTACTGTCGCATCGAAACCGCTTGGGGGAAGCGGACATAGATCTTGCCGTAGTTGCGTTCGCCCTGCGCCTTGATGAAGTTGTACAGCCAGACGACGCCCTCGGGTGTCTTTTCCCCGCCGCGGGCGTAGGCGGCGTACTCGGCCGTCTCGTGCAACTGATCGAAGCTGATCGACACCGGCTGCAGCAGAATGTCGTCGCTGCGGCCGTCCAGGTACGCGTCGGCCACATACGACAGCAGACCGAGCTTGGGTGGCAGCATCTTGCCTGTGCGCGAACGCGTGCCCTCGATGGACCAGCTGAGGTTGAACCGCTTTTCGACGATATAGCCGACGTATTCGCGGAGGACGTACTTGTACAGCGGGTTATCGGCGATGTTGCGGCGGATGAAGATGGCGCCGGAACGGCGTAACAGCGGCCCCATCACCCCGAACGACAGGTTGATGCCGGCGAACATGTGCACCGGCGGCAGCCGGTTCTCCTGCATCGCCACGGGCACCACCGCGCCGTCGATGTAGGAGCGGTGCGAAAACAGCAGCACCGCCGGATGGGTTTCCAACCCGGCGCGCATCGCCGCGACCTGATACTCGTCGTAGTCGATCTCCGGATCGAATCCGCGGCTGAGCGCCCTGCCGAGGACGCCAACCAGGTCGACGGACACCCTGCTCCACCCGGTGGCGAGTTCGTCGAGCATCTTGCCGGCTTCCTCGACGGTGGCGCCCGGGATCTTCGCCAGGCCCGCGCGAAATCGCGTGGACGCCAAGATCTCTGGCTTCACCAGCCGCGGGGACTTATATTGCGGTCCCAGAATGCGGTACTCGGCACGTTCCAGCGCCAAGATGGCGCGACGAGTGACGAACTGCGCGAAGTCGTGCTTGTCTTCTCCGACGGTGGTGTCGCGCCACAGCTGGCGGAGTTCGGACACCTTGGCCGGTTCGCCGGCCACCACACGCGCGCGCTGCGGATCATTGCGCACGATGTGTCGTTGCTGACGTTGATTGGGGTGGTAGGGATCCCGGCCAGGGAGCAGCCCCGCCAGCTTCGCTGCCCGCCCGCGATCGGCAGGCGGCAGCCAGAACACCCGCACCGGCACGATCGAACGGTCGTCATTGGCGTCGGGACCGGACTCGAGCTCCTCCGCCAGCGCCGTCAGTGCCGCCGGCGGCCCATTGAGTTGCGGGAGCGCCAACACCTCGAACTTCGCCTCGGGGTTGGCGGCACGCTGTTGGCCCACCCAAGACATGACCAGCTCCGTCTCGACGGGCGAGCCCATCGACGCCAGTACCAGCGAGTCTTGCGCCGTGAGGACTGCGCTGGTAGCTGCGGCCGATTTGGTCACGGCCGCCCTTTGGGCCGAGAAGGCTCCCGAGAAGGCTCCTGTGCTTCACCGTCTTTGAGCGCGACGTTGGACGCGTTCGGATTCGCCTTCGCCGGCTTCTTCTTGGGCGCGGCCTTGGCCGCGGCCTTCTTCGCGGCGGTCTTGGCGGGCTGAGCCTTCGCCCTTTTCACCGCCTTCTTCTCGGCATACAGGCCGTACTTCGGCAGCTCTTCGAGCTCGTTAGTGGGCCAATTGGCCAGCGTGTCCAGATACAGCTGACGCACCTCGGCGATGCGCTCCGGCAGCGTCTCAAGGGTCCAGTCCTGCACCGAGATTGGCGGGAACACCGCGACGTCGACGGTCCCCGGGTTGATCACGGTCGAGTTGCGGGCGGCGACGATCTCGGCGTTGCGGATGACGATCGGGACGATAGGGATACCGACCGCCATCGCGATGCGGAAGGGTCCCTTCTTGAACGGCCCGACCTCGGTGGTGTCCACCCGGGTGCCCTCGGGTGCGATCACGATCGAAAGCCCTTTCCTGGCCCGGTCTTCGACCGTGTGCATCGTCTCCACCGCGGCGACCGGATCGTCCCGGTCGATGAACACGCCGTCCAGCAACTTGCCGAGCGGGCCCATGATGGGATCCTTTTCCAGTTCCTTCTTGCCCACGCCGACCCAGTTGTCGCGCACCAGCGCACCGGCGATCACCGGGTCAACCTGGTTGCGGTGGTTGAAGATAAAGACCGCCGGACGCTGAGCCGTCAGGTTCTCCTTGCCGATGACGTTGAGCTGCACCCCAGCGATCGCCAGCGACAACTGGGAGAAGGTCGAGGTGAAGAAGTTGACGCCCCGGCGCCGGCTGCGGGTCAACACACCGATCCCCACCGCGCCGGCGGCGACCGGGAACATCGAACCGAAGCTGGCAAGCGTTCGCACCTGACGGCGCAGGCCCACGCGACCACGGCTGTCGAACCTCAGGATCGGCCAGCCCCGGCGCTTGGCCACGGCGGCCATCTTGCCCTCGGGGTTTGTCGGCCGGGGATTGCCGACCAGGTACATCAGTGCGACGTCCTCGTCGCCGTCGGCGTAGAAGTAGCTGTCCTTGAGATCGATGCCGTGCTCTGCGGCAAAGCGCTGTACCGCTGCGGCCTTGCCCGGTCCCCACAGGATCGGCTTCTGAACGCCGCCCGTGAGAATGCCATCTTCGTTGGTCTCGAACTTGTTGGTGAGCATGTTGGAGATGCCGAGGAAGCGCGCGACCGGATTGACTTGGATGGTCAGCGCCGACGAGCTGAGCACCACTGTGTGGCCGCGGGCCACGTGAGCCCGCACCAACTCGCGCATTTCGGGATAGATCCGCGACTCGATCCTCTGGACGAAGAGCCGCTCGCCGATCTCCTCCAGGTCGTCCAAAAGTCGACCGGCCAGTGCGGCGGCGGCCTTCCCGATGAGGTCTTCGAATTCGATGCGGCCCAGCGTGTGGCTCAGGCCCGCCTGAACCATGCTCAGCAGTTCACCCACGCCCATGTCGCGGCGCAGTAGCCGCTCCTGGGTCAGGATGACCGCGGTGAAGCCGGCGACGAGCGTCCCGTCCAGGTCGAAAAATGCGCCGATCTTGGGCCCGGGCGCGCTGGCCATGATCTCCGCGACCGAGCCGGGCAATCGCATATCGGCCACGGGCTTCCCGCTCTTTTGGGTATCCCGCTCGGCGCCCTGCTTTTCGGAGGCGCTCACGAGCCAGACACCGATCGAGAGGCCGAACCGACCGGCTTGGTGTCGAACGAAGCAGGCACCGCGTGGGCTGCCGGGTCGCCGGACAGCGCGAGGATCTCGTCGAAACCCTCCAGCAGGCACTGGGCGAACAACGGCTCGTTCCGCACCGCCGCCCGGTCGTAGCGCGCGGTGATTGTGCACCAGCCACCCCGGGAAATGAGCACCACCATCATCGCTACGCCCGGAAGGGGGCCGATTCCGTACTGCCGCAAAATCTTTGCGCCGGCGATGTAGGTGTCTCCCGGATATACCGGAACGTTGCTGGCCTGCACGTCGGACCCGATCACCGAGCCCGTGATCCCTTCGAGCACCGGGGTGGGTAACACGCTCAGCACCGGCGCGAGGGAACCGATGATGTTCATCGCGGGCTCGTCGCGGCGCTGCGTCATCTGGGCGCGAATCTTCTTCATCCGGGACACCGGATCGGCGGTGCCCAGCGGCGCCGCCAAGTTGACGCCCGTAAACCGGTTGCCGCCGGCCGTGTCGGCTTCGGCCCGAAGGTTGACCGGCACCGCCATCGGCAGCGTGCTGATGGGCACGCCAAGTGCCTCGTGGTAGCGCCGCAACGCGCCCGATAGGCCCGCGAGATAGGCGTCGTTGATCGATCCTCCCCCGGCTTTTGCGGCTTTGTGCAGGTCGGCCAGCGGGATGTCGATCGCTTCGGTCCGGGTGGCAAGGCTTCGCCGGCGCAGCAGCGGCGACGGCTCGGCGGCCCGGTTGATCACTCGCATGCCCGACATGGCGTATCCGACCGCTCCCCCCACCGCGGAGACGGGATCCAGAACCGCCCGCCCGGCCGCCGAGACGGCCCCCGATACCGCGCCGACCACGCCGTTGACGATGGCGAAAGGCAGGCGGTTGAGGCCCTGCCGCATCAGATCGTTGGGCGTGAGGTCCTGCGGAATGGGTTGCGGTGGCGTCGGCTTGGGCGGTGGATCGCGTTCCAGGTCATAGATTTCGGCGAACATCTCGACGCCGCCGACCCCGTCGGTGACCGCGTGGCTGACATGTAGCAGCATCGCGGCCTTGCCGTCGGCCAGCCCTTCGACGAGGGTGGCCGTCCACAGCGGGCGTGATATGTCCATCGGTGACTGCAGGATGACCTCGGCGAGATCGAATACCTCGCGCAGCGTGCCGGGTCCGGAGACGCGTACCCGGCGCACGTGAAAGTCCAGGTTGAAGTCGGGATCCACCACCCAGCGGGGAGCCGCCGTCGGCAACGTCGGGACGACGACTTTCTGCCGCAGCCGCAACACACGTCGGGACGCGTTTTCGAATCGGGTGCGAAACCGGCCCCAATCCGGCGTCGTGTCGAGAAGTTCCAACGCCATGATCCCCGACCGAGTCCGGGGATTCGCTTCGCCCCGATGCATGAGATAGTCGACCGGTCCAAGCTCGTCGGACAATTTGATGGTCTCTACGGACTCAGACATGATCGTGAATTCGACGCGCCAACGTTGTCACCGCCGACCAAGCCTCCTGCCTCGGACCCGCCTCACACCCGCGAACTGAATTGCCAACACAACGCTAGTCGGGTTGCCGCGCCGGTGAAAGGATGCCCCGGTCCGGGATCGGGGCGGGGCGATGGGCGCCAGGGCCCGGCTTAGCTGGCCGAAGACGCCGAAACGGCCAACGAATGCGCCAGCGACCCGGCCCGCCGCCCGTAGACGACGCCCAAGAAGTCCGCGACGGCGTCGGCGGCCAACCGCGACCGCAGGGTCGGGGTGATGTCGAAAGCGTGGTGAGCATTGGCGAGTTCGGCGTAGGCCACGGTGGCGGCCCCGGCCGATCGCAGCGCGGCGCAGAAGGCGCGAGACTGGCCCGCGGGAACTAGTTCGTCTTTCTCACCGTGCAGCACGAAGAATGGTGGGGCTTCGCGGTGCACGTACGAGATCGGCGATGCGGCCTTGAACCGCTCGGGGTCGTCGGCGTACCGGGCCTTCAGGACGAAGTGCTCGAGGAACGGCAGCATCATTTCGTGCATGTTGTCGAAGTCCGTGAAGTTGTACACCCCGTAGTACGGCGCGACCGCCTGAACCGTCGTGTCGGCGTCTTCGAAGCCGGGCTGGAAGGCCGGATCGTTGGGGGTTAGCGCGGCCAAAGCCCCCAAGTGCCCGCCGGCAGACCCGCCGGTGATCGCGATGAAGTCGGAATCGCCGCCGTAGTCGGCGATGTTCTCGCGGACCCAGGCGATCGCCCTCTTCACGTCGATGAGGTGCGCCGGAAACGTGCAGCGCGGGCTCTTGCTGTAGTTGATGGAGACGCAGATCCAGCCGAGTTCGACCATCCGGCACATCAGCGTGTACGCCTGGCCACGTTTGCCGTTCACGGCCCATGCCCCTCCGGGAACCTGTATCAGCACCGGTGCGCGGCAGCCGGGCGCGAGATCATGGCGTCGCCAGATGTCGAGCAGGTGCTCGCTACCCCCCGGACCGTAGGAGATGTCGGAAGTCTGCGCCGCGTAGCGGCGGTGCGCCCCCGGGCGGGACAACATCCCACCGCGGGGCGCGCAGTCGGACTGAGCACGGGCGGGGTGGCGCACCAGGTCAGGGAAGTCAGGCCCGAAGCACTCCTCGAGCGCGGCGGTCAGGGTTTGATCGGCTCGCTGCGCCGCCCAGCCGGCGGCAACGCGACCGATGGGTGGCGGCGACAGCCGGGATAACGCGTGCCCGGTCACGACGTGGGGGGGAAACTCCGTGGTCAGCCAGCCGGCGACCCAGCCCACCGCGAACGGCGAGCCGCGCAGCAGCACGGCGCCGGCTCGATAGGTGTCTCTGGCGTCGGACGCCAGTCGCAGCGCCTGGGCGCCGGCCCACGAGCACCGTGAAGTCAAGTTCAAGGCCACGCTCATAGCACGCACCCTTCGACGTTAGGCACACGCGCCGCTTCGGTTAACGGATGTTTACCAACCGGTGTTCGGCGTGTGTCGCGGCTCACACCATAACCGATAAGTGCGGGGGTGGAAGACTTTTCATGCGCGTCGCGTTGCCACAATTGTCCCGAGGCGCCGTTGGAATAGACTGACCTGCGCATTGCCTCCGTAGCTCAGGTGGATAGAGCAAGGGCCTTCTAATCCCTAGGTCGCACGTTCGAGTCGTGCCGGGGGCACATCAGAGGGCATAGTGCCGACCGCGTAGCCGCGCCGTCGTGCGCTGTTGAGCAGAATTGTGGGCCCCGCGGACTCGCTGGGCCCGCGCCAGGAATCTAGTTCTCGGGCTTGTCGGAGTCCTCGGGCTCGTCAGGGTCCTCCGACTCATCGGACTCGTCAGGCTTATCGGACTCCCCAGACTTACCGGAGTCGTCGCCTTTGGCGGAGTTGTCGGACTTATCAGAGTTGCCGCGCTTATCGGAGTCGTCAGATTTACGAGATTCCGCGGACTCATCGACTTTATCGGCGTACTTCGTCAACAGCCCAGCGAGTTGGCGGGCTTCCTCGGGTGCTAACAAATCTTCGAATAACCGCTTGTCGCTGTCGGAGATGCGCTCAAGGCAGACCGCGTCGCTCTTGATACCGACGTCCCATCGGCCGTCCTCTTGAGGAACCATCTCATCCCGCCTTCCGACTAGTAACCCGCCTTCAACGCCGACGCCCTAACGCGTTGTTTACCCACTTCCGCCGTCAGGCAAAGGCCAAATTTCTTCGGCGACTAGATCTGTTCAACCAGGTCGCACCAAGTGGGCGGACCCTTGGGTTGCGGTATGTGAGCATTGGGACGTGAATGCATGCCGATTCGCTCGTTTGATGGGTGTCGCGGTGGTGACTACCTCAATGACTCTGCTGAGTGCACTCATCCTCATCGCCCCCGCGTCCGCTGCTCCCTGCCCCGACGTCGAGGTGACGTTCGCCCGCGCCACCGCCGAGCCGCCTGGTGTTGGTGGGGTCGGACAGGCATTTGTCGATTCGCTGCGCACGCAGGTTGGGGGGCGGTCCATCGGCGTGTATCCCGTCAATTACCCCGCCACCGAAGATTGGCCCCCGTCAGCATCCGCTGGCGCCGTCGATGCGAGCGATCACGTTCAGTCGATGGCTGCGAACTGCCCCAACACCAGGCTGGTGCTCGGCGGATACTCCCAAGGCGCCATGGTGATAGATCTGATCACCATCGCCCAAGCACCCGTTGCGGGCTTTATCCCCGCGTCGCTATCGGCGGACGTGGCCGATCACGTCGCTGCGGTCGCCGTCTTCGGGAATCCGACGGACAGATACCTGGGGGGACCGATAAGCGCTATCAGCCCATGGTATGGACACAAGGCCATCGACTTGTGCGCGCCCGGCGATCCCATTTGCTCCCCGGGCGGTGGCTTGGCGCTGCCTACGCATGACGAGATGTTCTCCCCGGCGCACCTGTCGTACAGCCAGTCCGGGATGCCCAGTCAGGCCGCGACTTTCGTGGCGAGCCATCTCTAACTAGCGGAAGCCCGAGTGGTAATCCGCACGTCCGCACCCAGCCCGGTAGCCGAGCGCGTCATCCGTTCAGCAGGAGTTCGCTCTGGCGCCGGAGCGCGCCCCGGCCTTGCATATCTCGGGGCGCGCTGCTCTCATCTCAGTATGTCCGCAGTGCAGTGGGTGTTCCTCGGGGCCGGCCTCGTTTTGGAAGGCGTCATCGTTTGGGCTTGGCTTATCAGCCCGGCGTCCAAACGGTGATCGGAAGAAGGTCGACTGAACGCCCAATGAATCTCTCGGCAACATCGGCGGGCGTTGTCTAGCACCGGAAGCGGCGCAGTGGTTCGATCGAAATCGTAAGAGTTGCAACGATTTCAGGAGAAATATCCATGTCAACCCTGCCAGTCCAGCGTCAGCCCCGTACCCTGATGCCCGATTTCGCCGAGCTCCTCGGTGGCACTCCCCTGTTCGCCGGCCTGCGTCCGCTCTTCGACCGCAACCTGCTCCGGGTCGAGGATGAAATCAACGACGGCCGCTACGAGGTGCGCACTGAGATTCCGGGCGTCGACCCCGCCAAGGACATCGACATCACCGTGCACGACGGGATGCTCACCATCAAGGCGGTACGCAGCCAGGCTGTCGAATCCCATGGTCGGTCCGAATTCAGCTATGGGGCTTTCGCGCGGTCCGTCCCGCTGCCGGCCGGAGCCGACGTCGACGACGTCCATGCGACCTACGAAAAAGGCATTCTCGCCGTCTCCGTGCCGGTGCCCAACGGTTCCCCGGCGGCGAGGCGCATCGAGATC
The DNA here is from genome assembly GCA_963788075.1 of uncultured Actinomycetota bacterium. GTDB lineage: Bacteria > Actinomycetota > Actinomycetes > Mycobacteriales > Mycobacteriaceae > Mycobacterium. The sequence continues at coordinate 274,684 of CAWBFI010000005.1, forward strand.
GAAGCGCGGGACTAATTCCGCCGGCCTGCGCCGGCGAAACCGGGGCACGCAGCGTTTGTGGGTGTAGCGCAAAGTACCCTGGCGTGACCCGATGGCTTAACAGCCGCGCCACGCCGGGGAGGTAACCGATGGCCCCATCCGAGCTCGTCATGTTCGGCGTCGAAAACCACATCGCGCTCATCACCGTCAACGACCCGGATCGGCGCAACGCACTCACCGACGAGATGTCGGCGCAGCTGCGTGATGCAGTGGAGCGCGCCGAGAACGACCCTGACGTGCACGCCGTTGTAGTCACGGGCGCGGGCAAGGCGTTCTGCGCCGGCGCCGACCTCAGCGCCCTGGGAGCTGCCGGTGGCGGAGCGGCGGCGTCGGGACTGCGGCGAATCTACGACGGCTTCATGTCCGTCGGCAATTGCCGGTTGCCCACGATCGCCGCGGTCAACGGCGCGGCCGTCGGCGCGGGCCTCAACCTGGCGTTAGCCGCCGACGTGCGCATCGCCGGGCCTGGCGCGTTGTTCGACGCCCGTTTTCAAAAGCTGGGGCTACATCCCGGCGGGGGCGCGACTTGGATGCTGCAGCGCGCGGTGGGTCCGCAGGTTGCGCGCGCGGCGTTGTTGTTCGGCATGCGCTTCGACGCCGAATCCGCTGTGCAGCACGGATTGGCGCTCGGCGTTGCCGACGATCCCGTGGCCGCGGCCCTGGAGTTGGCCGCGGGACCCGCGGCCGCTCCGCGCGAGGTGGTGCTCGCGACCAAGGCCACCATGCGAGCGACGATCAGCCCGGGATCGGTGGACACCGAGCAGCACGAGCTCGCCATGCGCGCCGAGCTGGCGCCGCAAGTGGACTCGATCCAATCACCAGAGTTCGCAAGCAGATTGGCCGCGGCGCAACGCCGGTAGCCAACCGCGACACTTGCACCAGGCACACGACACGCCGAGAGGCGCCGCCCTGGTGCAAGTTTCGCCGGAGAGAGACCAGCCCCACGATGATCGTTACCCGGTGGTGGGCTGCCCCGCGCGCCGCAGCATCATTTTCGCGTGCTTGAGCACCGGCGAGTCGACCATCTGCCCTTCGAACGCGAACACCCCGCGCTCCGTCCGCGCGGCGGCCAACACCCTGCGCGCCCAGTCCAGCTTCGCCTCGCCGGGGCGATAGGCCTCGCGCACGACCGGGATCTGGCCCGGGTGTATGCAGACGGTCCCGTCGAAACCCACCGCGACGGCGTCGTCGGCCTCCGCGCGCAAGCCCTCGATGTCGTGGATGTCCAAATGCACGGCGTCCAGCGCGATCCGGTCGAAGGCGGACGCGGCGAGCAGAATCGTCGAACGCACGTGGCGGGCGATATCCCGATAGTTGCCGTCGGCCTGCCGGCTGGAGCTGCCGCCAAGGGTCGCGACCAGATCCTCGGCGCCCCACATCATCGCCACGGTGCCCTCGGCCGCGGCGATCTCGGCGGCGAACAAGGCACCGCGAGGGGTCTCCACCAACGCGACGACCTCGCGCGGCGCGAGCGCGACCACCTGCGCCGCCGATTCGGCCTTGGAGAGCATCACCGTCGCGTAGGCGGTGCCGGCCAGCGCGTCCAAGTCGCGGGCCTGCTCGTCGGTGCCGGCGGCGTTGAGGCGCACCACCGTGCGCCCGGGGTCCAGGGGTGTCTCCCGCAGCGCCGTGCGGGCGGCGGGCTTGTCCGCCGGGGCAACGCCGTCTTCGAGGTCCAGGATCACCACATCCGCGGCGGCGGCGGCCTTCGCGAAACGCTCGGGCCGGTCGGCCGGGCAGAACAGCCACCCGGGGCCCGCGGCGCGCAGATTCATCAGGCCTCCCCTGCGTCCATTGCGGGCCGCTTCTGTACCAGCGTTGTGCGCACGGCCCGCGCGACGACGTCGCCGTGCTGGTTGCGCCCGGTGTGCTCGAGCGTCACGATTCCCTCTCCCGGCCGGCTCTTCGACTCGCGCTTGTCGGTGCACACGGTCTCCGCGTAGAGGGTGTCGCCGTGGAAAAGCGGCTTGGGGAAAGACACCTCGGAGAAGCCGAGGTTGGCCACGATAGTGCCCAGCGTCAGCTGCGCAACCGACAGCCCCACCAGCGTCGAAAGCGTGAACATCGAGTTCACCAGACGCTCGCCCCGAAATCCCGGCTGCTGCGCGGCCCACGCCGCGTCGAGGTGCAGCGACTGGGTGTTCATCGTCAGGGTCGTGAACAACACGTTGTCGGCTTCGGTGACCGTCCGGCCGGGGCGGTGCAGGTATGTCGTGCCGACCTCGAACTCCTCAAACCACAAGCCCCTCTGGACGATCGACTTATCCGTCACGACAGTCCCAGCGATCGTGCGATGAGCATGAGCTGCACCTCGGTGGTGCCCTCGCCGATTTCGAGGATCTTGCTGTCGCGGTAGTGGCGCGCCACCGGGTACTCGTTCATAAAGCCGTAGCCACCGTGGATTTGGGTGGCGTCGCGGGCGTTGTCCATCGCCGCTTCCGACGCGATCATCTTTGCGATCGCAGCTTCCTTCTTGAATGGCTTGCCCGCCAACATCTTTGCGGCGGCTTCATAGTACGCGGTGCGGGCGACGTGGGCACGCGCTTCCATCCGCGCGATCTTGAAGCTGATCGCCTGATACGAGCCGATCGGCTGGCCGAATGACTGGCGTTCCTTGGCGTACTTGACGCTCTCGTCGACGCAGCCCTGCGCGGCCCCCGTTGCCAGCGCGGCGATCGCGATGCGGCCCTCGTCCAGGATCGACAGGAAATTCGCGTAGCCCGTCCCGCGGGCGCCCAAGAGATTTTCTTCCGGGACGCGGGCGTCGGCGAAGGTCAACGGGTGGGTGTCCGACGCGTTCCAGCCGACCTTGTTGTAGACCGGTTCGACGGTGAATCCCGGTGTGCCGCTGGGCACGATGATCGTCGAGATCTCTTTCTTGCCGCCCGCGAGGCTTCCGGTGACCGCGGTGACCGTGACCAGCGAGGTGATGTCGGTGCCCGAGTTGGTGATGAATTGCTTGGTGCCGTTGATCACCCACTCGCCATCGTCGAACCGCGCGCTGGTGCGGGTGCCGCCTGCGTCGGACCCGGCCCCCGGCTCGGTGAGCCCGAATCCTGCGAGCGCCCGGCCCGCCGTGAGGTCGGGCAGCCATTGCTGCTTCTGCTCTTCGGTGCCGAACCGGTAGATCGGCATCGCGCCAAGGCTGGCGGCGGCCTCCAGCGTGATCGCCACCGACTGGTCGACTTTCCCGAGCTCCTCGAGCGCGAGCGACAGCGCGAAGTAGTCGCCGCCCATGCCGCCGTATTCCTCGGGGAACGGCAGGCCGAACAGCCCCATCTCGCCCATCTTGGCGACGACTTCGTACGGGAAGCTGTGTTCCTCATCGTGTTTGGCCGATACCGGCGCGACTACGGTGCGCGCGAAGTCGGCGACGGTGTCGCGAAGATCCTCGTATTCCTTGGGTAGCGTTCCCGCCGTGATCGATGTTGTCATTTCTCGTCCTTGCCTTGTTCGTCCATTCGAGCCAGCACCTGGTCGACCGTGACCTGATCGCCGACCGACACCAGCAACTCGACTCGTCCCGAAACCGGTGCGGCCAGCGAATGTTCCATCTTCATCGCCTCGACGACCACCACCACGTCACCCTCGCGAACCTCGGCGCCCGACTCCGCCTGCACGGCAATCACATTGCCGGGCATGGGGCTCACGATCTCCGCCCGCCGCGCGCCCGCCGCGCGATGGATCTTTTGTTCCTCGGCCTCCCGCAGGTGCCAGGCGCCCCGCTCGTCGGCGATCCACAGGTGGCGGTCGGCCTCGGCCCACCGGTATTCCCGGCGCACCCCGTCCAGCGTCACGCTCATCTGTTCGTCTTCGACTACCGCACTGGCCGAACGGATCTCACCGGAACCGACCTGCACCCTGGCGGCCTCCGGTCGTCCCCACACCGACACCATCTCGCTGCGCAGCGGCGTTTGCATCGCGGTACGCACCGGCGCTGCACCACCGCCCACCCGCCATCCGGTCGGCATTGCCCACGGATTGCCCGCGGCCCTGAGGCCAAGGGCCCACTGACGAAAGAGGCCGCCCGCGGCGAGCACGTGGTCGGGCGCGGGGGCCGGCACGAAGTCCGCCACCCGCTCGTCCAGCAGCCCGGTGTCCAGATCGCCGGCGCGCACCCGCTCGTCGGCGAGCAGGAACCGGAGGAATTCGATGTTGGTCTGCACGCCCAGGACCGCCGTCTGCGCCAGCGCCCGGTCGAGGTTTGCGAGCGCCTCGTCGCGGTCGGTGCCATAGGCGATCACCTTGCTCAGCATCGGGTCGTAATCGCTGCCGACGACCGTGCCGGCCAGCAGCGACGAGTCCACCCGGACGCCGGCGCCGGACGGTTCGAACACCTGCAGAACCCGACCGCCGGTGGGCAGGAATCCCCGCGCCGGATCCTCCGCATACACCCGGGCCTCGATCGCATGCCCGCGCAATTCGATGTCGTCCTGGGCGAACGCCAGCTTCTCCCCCGCCGCCACCCGCAGCTGCCACTCCACCAGGTCCAGGCCGGTGACCGCCTCGGTGACCGGGTGCTCGACCTGCAGGCGGGTGTTCATCTCCATGAAGAAGAACGCGTCCGGGCGGTCGGCGGACACGATGAACTCCACCGTGCCGGCGCCGACGTAGTCGACGCTGCGCGCGGTGTTGCAAGCCGCCGCACCGATCCGCGCGCGCGTGTTGGGGTCGAGCAGCGCCGAGGGCGCCTCCTCGATGACCTTCTGGTGACGCCGCTGCAGGCTGCATTCGCGCTCGCCGAGATGCACCACGTTGCCGTGGGTGTCGGCGAGCACCTGAACCTCGATGTGCCTGGGCCGCAACACGAACCGCTCCAGGAACAGCGTGTCGTCACCGAACGAGGAGGCCGCCTCCCGCCGAGCGCCCACCAAGGCCTCGCGCAACCTGGCCGGGTCTGCCACCAGCCGCATGCCCTTGCCGCCGCCGCCCGCCGACGGCTTGATCAGCACCGGATAGCCGACCTCCTCGGCCGCCGCGACCAGTTCGTCGTCGGTCAGTCCCGGCTTCGCCACCCCGGGCACCACCGGTACGTCGAAGGCGGCGACGGCGTTCTTGGCGGTGATCTTGTCGCCCATCACCTGTATCGCCCGTGCCGGAGGCCCCAGGAACACCACCCCGGCCCGCTCGCACGCGGTGGCGAAATCGGCGTTCTCCGAAAGAAAGCCGTAGCCCGGATGGATCGCCTCGGCTTCCGTGCGCACCGCGGCGTCGACCACCTTGTCGATGTCGAGATAGCTCTCGCGCGCCGCGGCGGGCCCCAGGCGGACTGCGGTGTCGGCCTCGAGCACATGCCGCGCGGTGGCATCCGGGTCGCTGTAGACGGCAACCGAGCGGATGCCCAGCCGGCGCAGGGTCCGGATCACCCGCACCGCGATCTCGCCGCGGTTGGCCACCAATACCGTGTCGAACATCGTCACATCCGAAAGACGCCGTAGGAGACCGGTTCCAGCGGTGCGTGGGCGCACACCGAAAGGGCAAGCCCCACACAGGTTCTGGTGTCGGCGGGGTCGATGATGCCGTCGTCCCACAGGCGGGCCGTCGAGTAGTACGGGTTGCCCTGGTCCTCATACTGCTGACGGATGGGCGCCTTGAACGCCTCCTCCTCGTCGGGCGACCACGGCCTGCCCGCCGCGGTGAGCTGCTCGCCGCGAACCGTGGCCAGCACCGACGCCGCCTGCTCGCCGCCCATCACCGAGATCCGCGCGTTTGGCCACATCCACAGGAAGCGCGGCGAATACGCCCGGCCGCACATCGAGTAGTTGCCGGCGCCGTAGGATCCGCCGATCACGACGGTGAGCTTCGGCACCCGAGCGCACGCCACGGCGGTGACCATCTTGGCGCCGTGCTTGGCGATGCCACCGGCCTCGTAGTCACGGCCGACCATGAAGCCCGCAATGTTCTGCAGGAACAGCAGCGGAATCTTGCGCTTGTCACACAGCTCGATGAAATGCGCGCCTTTCAAAGCGGATTCGCTGAAGAGCACGCCGTTGTTGGCGACGATCCCGACGGGGTGGCCGTGGATGTGGGCGAACGCGGTCACCAGGGTCTTGCCGTATTTGGCCTTGAATTCGCTGAATTCGCCGCCGTCGACCAGCCGCGCGATGACCTCGTGCACGTCGTAGGGCACCCGCGGATCCGGAGGAACGACATCGTAGAGCTCCGTCTGAGCGTGCCTGGGTTCGACGGAACGCCGCACCTCCCATTGGCTGGGCTCGCGCGGTCCGAAGGTGGCCGCGATAGAGCGGACGATTCGCAGCGCGTGCTCGTCGTCGTCGGCGAGGTGGTCGGTGACACCGGAGACGCGCGAGTGCAGGTCGCCGCCGCCGAGCTCCTCGGCCGAGACGATCTCCCCGGTGGCGGCTTTCACCAGCGGCGGGCCGCCTAGGAAGATCGTGCCCTGCTCGCGGACGATGACTGCCTCGTCGCTCATCGCCGGCACGTAGGCGCCGCCCGCCGTGCACGAGCCGAGCACCGCGGCCACCTGCGGAATGCCCCTGGCGCTCATGGTCGCCTGGTTGTAGAAGATTCGCCCGAAGTGCTCGCGGTCGGGGAACACCTCGTCCTGACGCGGCAGGAAAGCGCCGCCGGAGTCGACCAGGTAGATGCACGGCAGCCGGTTCTGCAGCGCCACCTCCTGCGCTCGCAGGTGCTTCTTGACCGTCATCGGATAGTAGGTGCCGCCCTTGACGGTCGCGTCGTTGGCGACGATCACGCACTCGCGCTCCGACACCCGGCCGATCCCGGTGATGATCCCGGCTCCGGGGGACTCGTCGTCGTACATGCCGTTGGCCGCCAGCGGGGCCAGCTCCAAAAACGGGCTGCCCGGGTCGAGCAGGCGATCGACCCGCTCGCGGGGCAGCAACTTGCCGCGGCTGACGTGGCGCTCCCGCGCACGCGCACTGCCGCCGAGCGCCGCGCTGGCCAGCTTGGTGGTCAATTCTTCGACCAGCCGCCGGTGCTCGTCGGCGAACGACGCCGCCTTGGCGGGGCTTGTCACGGACAGGGTCACGACTGCCTCCCGGTGGTCGCCAGCACAAGGGGCGGTTCGGTTTTGGCGAGCACGTCGTCGACCGAAACCCCCGGCGCGGTTTCGACGAGGTGCAGGCCGTCGTCGCAGACGTCGACGACGGCGAGGTCGGTGATGATCCGGTTGACGCAGCCCACTCCCGTCAACGGCAATGTGCACCGCTCAACGACTTTCGGGCTGCCGTCCTTGGCGGTGTGTTCCATCATCACGATCACCTTGCGGGCGCCGTGCACCAGATCCATCGCGCCGCCCATGCCCCTGACCATCTTCCCGGGGATCATCCAGTTGGCGAGGTCGCCGGTGGCCGAGACCTGCATGGCCCCAAGCACCGCGACGTCGAGGTGGCCGCCCCGGATGATTCCGAACGAGGCCGAGGAGCCGAAGAACGCGGCGCCCGGCATCGTGGTGACCGTTTCCTTCCCCGCATTGATCAGGTCGGCATCGACGTCCTCCCGCCGCGGATACGGGCCGACACCCAGGATGCCGTTCTCCGAATGCACGACGACGGTGATGGCGTCGGGAATGTGGTCGGGCACCAGCGTGGGCATTCCGATGCCGAGGTTGACGTATTGGCCGTCCTCGAATTCGGCGGCCACCCGCGCGGCCAGACCCTCCTTGCTCCAGCTCACCGCACCGTCACCTTCTCGATCCGCTTGACGGGATCGGGCACGTGCACGACCCGCTGAACGTAGATGCCCGGCGTGTGCACCGCCGCCGGGTCGATATCTCCGGGCTCGACGAGATTTTCGACCTCGGCGATGGTTACCCGGCCGGCCTGCGCGCAGTCGGGGTTGAAGTTGGCGGCGGCCCCACGGTAGGCGAGGTTGCCGTGCCGGTCACCCATCCAGGCGTGCACCAGTGCGAAGTCGGTGCGGATCGCGCGCTCGAGAACGTATGTGACGCCGTCGAATTCGCGAGTCTCCTTGGGCGGCGATAGCACCGCCACCGCGCCCGCCGCGTCGTAGCGCCACGGCAGCCCGCCGTCGGCGACGGGGGTGCCGACACCCGCGGGCGTGTAAAAGGCCGGAATCCCCGCCCCGCCGGCGCGCAGCCGCTCCGCCAGGGTGCCCTGCGGGGTCAGCTCGACCTCGAGTTCGCCGGCGAGGAATTGGCGGGCGAATTCCTTGTTGTCGCCCACATACGACGCGATGTTGCGGCGAATTCGCTTGCCCTGCAACAAAACACCCAGCCCGAAACCGTCGCCCCCACAGTTGTTGGACACCGTCTCCAGGTCGCTTACCCCAGTGTCCACCAGCGCCGCGATCAGCGCCTCCGGGATGCCGCAGAAACCGAATCCGCCGACCGCCAGGGACGACCCGTCGGTTATGTCGGCGACCGCCTCAGCGGCCGTCGCCACCATGTCCATCGCCGCAGCAGCCTCCTTGCCGTCGGGGCGGTCCAACGATTTCAGTTAATTCTCATTAACTGGGGTGAGGATACCATCGTCTGCGGCGGTGCGTCCAGGGAGCGAAGCGGCGCAGCGGCACCGATCCTACGCAGGCGAATCACCTCTCGAACTGTCTGGCGGCTTGCTACCGTTGCCAGGGCGCGGGGCACGCCGATCGGGCAAGCCGGGAATGGCGCTCGACGACAACTCGCGCCAGCGAAACGAGGGGCGTGTGGTGAGCGTCGAGGATGACTGGGAGACCGCCGAATGGGCCGTCCAGCAAGACGATCGAAAGTCCTCACTCGGTCCGCTGACGCATGGGCTTGCTTCCCGCGTCAACCCAAGGGCGGTGGAGCTCTCTGTCGAAGAGGTGCCCTTGATCGGGCTGGACCGGCTGGAACAGGCGGTTGGTGATCTCGTCGTCTGCTTCGACGCAGGTGAGCTGGAAATCGACTACACGACCGACGCCGCAGATGCGCACGTGACTACGTACCGCGTTCATTTGACATTGCGGCGCTCAGAATGGAATCTTGCCGAGAACGCCGCCGCTACCGCCGTCGGCTTCCTCACCCGCAATACAACCACCGGTCTGACCAGAGCACTCAATCTGTTGCATAAGCTCGCCCTGGTGGCGCGCTCGCTTTCCGTGGCGGAAAGGGAGGCAGTCTCACACGTTCTGGCGAATCAGAGGCTCGGCACTGCAACGCGGCGCGACGAGATGGCGAACTACGGCGTTGACGTGGAAAAGCTCATTCAGAACGGGGTCTTGGTGGAAAGCGACGAGGGTGTGTCGGTGAGTGCCTGAATCGCGTCCGCACGCCGGGCGTCGCAGCGTCATCCCGCCGCTTGGTCCAGCACTTCTGGAAGGCCCGCCACGAACCGGTCGACTTGGGCGTCGGTGATCACCAGCGGCGGTGCCAGCCGGATCACGTCGGGAGCGGCGGCGTTGACAAGGTAGCCGGCTTCTCGCGCGGCCGCCTCGACCGCCTTGGCCGCCGGCCCGGTCAACACCATGCCGCGCAGCAGGCCGCGGCCCCGCACGTGGTCCACCAAGCGGTGATCTAGCGACTCGATGCCGCGGCACAGCGATGCACCCAGCACCTCGGCGCGTTCGATCAGTCCCTCGCCGTTCAGCGTCCGCAGCACCGCCAGGGCGGCGGCCGCGCACACCGGGTTGCCACCAAAGGTGCTGCCGTGCAGGCCGGGCTTCAGCAGCGCGGCGACAGGTCCGACCGCCAGGCACGCCCCGATCGGCAGCCCGCCGCCGAGCCCCTTGGCCATCGTCACCACATCTGGCGTGATGGCATCGTGCTGATGGGCGAAAAACTTTCCGGTACGGCCCATCCCGGTCTGTACCTCATCGATGACCAACAGCGCACCATGCCGGACAGTGATCTCCCTGGCTGCGACGAGATAGCCCGCCGGTGGCGGGATCACGCCGGCCTCGCCCATGATCGGCTCGAGGAACACAGCCGCGGTGTCGGCGGTCACGGCGGCCGCCAACGCGTCGGCGTCCCCGTAGGGCACATGGGTGACCTCGCCCGGCAGCGGAGCGAACGGCGCCTGCTTGTCGGGTTGGCCGGTCAGCGCCAACGACCCCATCGTGCGGCCGTGGAATGCCCGCTGAGTGGCAACAAGTTTCGAACGGCCCGTGAGCCGGGACAGCTTGAATGCCAGCTCGTTAGCTTCGGTGCCGGAGTTGCAGAAGAACACCCGCGCACCCTCGACGCCCCACTGGGCGATAAGCGCTTCGGCCAATGCGATGCCCGGTTCATGGGCATAGAAGTTGGACGTGTGGCCCAGCGTGTTCAGCTGCCGGCTCACCGCCTCGATCACCGCGGGATGACAGTGCCCCAAGACGTTGACCGCGATCCCGGCCAGCAGGTCGAGGTACGTGTTGCCGTCCACGTCGGTGACCACCGCACCCTGTCCGCAGGCCAGCGCCAGCGGCGGCGTGCCGTAGTTGGACATCATCACCACGTCCCAACGCTTAAGCAACTCCTCGGTATCGGTCACGCGCGTACGACCGTGGTTCCGGCTCCGTCGTTGGTAAGCAACTCGACCAGCACGCTGTGCTCGACCCGGCCGTCGATGATGTGGGCGCTGGGTACCCCGCCCTCAACCGCGCGCAGGCAGGCCTCGGTCTTGGGCACCATCCCCGACTGCAGCGACGGCAGAAGCGCGGCCAGCTTCAGGGTGTCGATCTCGCTGACCAGTGAATCTCGATCTGGCCAATTGGTGTAGAGCCCCTCCACGTCGGTGAGGATGAGCAGCTTTTCGGCCCCCAGTGCGGCCCCCAGTGCGGCCGCGGCGGTGTCGGCGTTGATGTCATAGACCACGCCGTCGGTGTCGGGGCCAATGGACGAGACCACCGGAATGCGCTGATCGATGAGATCCCGCACCGCCGCGGTGTTGACGTTTTGGATATTGCCGACCAGTCCGATGTCGGTGGGCACCCCGTCAACCATGACGCTGCGGCGCACCGCGGTGAACAGTTGCGCGTCCTCGCCGGTGATGCCGACCGCGTACGGGCCGTGCGCGTTGATCAGATTCACCAACTCCCTACCGACGTGGCCGAACAACACCATCCGCGCCACATCGAGCACCTCAGGGGTGACCACCCGGAATCCGCCCTTGAAATCACTTGGGATGCCAAGCCTTTTGAGCATCGCGCTGACTTGCGGACCGCCGCCATGGACGACGACAGGGTAGATTCCGCAGTTGCGCAGGAACACCATGTCTGCGGCGAACGCGCGCCGCAGTGTGTCGTCGGCCATCGCATGACCGCCGTATTTCACGATGACAATCTTGTGGTGCAGGTGCTTGAGACACGGCAACGCCTCGGCAAACACCGTGGCCTTGATATCGCGGGTGATGGCCGGCGCGTCGACGGCAGTCACGGCGCCATCCCGACCACCGACAGGCCGTCGGTCTCCGGCCAGGCCAGCGCCAAGTTCATCGACTGTATAGCCGCTCCGGCGGCACCCTTGACGAGGTTGTCGATCGCGCAGACGGCCACTAGCTTCGCGGCGTCCCTGTCGACCGCAACCGCCAGTTGCGCGATGTTGCTGCCGAGCACCGCGCCGGTGCGAGGCAGCCTTCCCTCCGGCAGCAGGCACACGAAATGCTCTCCGCCGTAATGCTTTTCGTATGCCGCTCGCACCTGAGCCAGCGATGCTGTGCAGGCAGCCGTGCAGGTGGCCAGGATGCCGCGGGTCATCGGGATGAGCACCGGGGTGAACGACACCGACACATCGCGCTCGGTGACCTCCTGCAGTCCCTGGGCGATCTCGGGAGTGTGGCGGTGCACACCGGCGATGTTGTACGCATGCGCCGAGCCGATGATCTCCGATCCAAGCAACTCGGTCTTGGCCTCGCGTCCGGCGCCTGACGTGCCGCTGACGGCGACGACGGTCACCGACGGCTCGGCGAGACCTTCGGCGATGGCGGGCACCAGCGCCAGCAGCGCCGCAGTGGGGTAACACCCCGGCACCGCGATCCGGGTCGCGCCGCGGAGGCGATCGCGAGCGCCGGGCAGCTCGGGCAGCCCGTAGGGCCACGCGCCCGCGTGCGGCGAACCGTAGAACCGCTCCCATGCGGCAGCATCGCGCAGCCGAAAATCACCGCCGCAGTCGATGATCACCGTGCCGGCACCGAGATGTTCGGCCAGCGGCCCGGAATGGCCGGGCGGCAACGCCGAGAACACGACATCATGACCGGCTAGGACGCGTGCGTCGGTGGGCTGCAACTCCCGGTCCCCTAGCGGCAGCAGGTGCGGGTGGTGCTCGCCAAGCGCGTCGCCTGCGCTGGCGGCCGCCGTGAGTGCGCCGATCGTCAGCCGCCCTTCGATGTAAGCCGGATGACCCAGCAGCAGCCGCAGAATTTCCCCGCCGGCATACCCGCTGGCTCCCGCCACCGCGACGCTGGTGATCGCACCCATAATTTGTCCCTACGTCGTCATCCCCGCTTCGGTGCCAATGTAAGGACAGCCATAGTGCTCGACATAGGGCCATTCGCCCTCCGCAAGAGCGACGTTGGGCCCCCGATCAGGGGGCTGAGACCGTTAGGTTTGGGGCTTCGTCTTGGCCCGCCACTCCTCAGCCGCACCACTTCAACAACTGAGCGGCGGCATGGCGCCAAATGCGCGGTGTGGGCCGTCAGAACCATACCGACGCGAGAAACGCGCCGCGCGGTTCCGAATACAGCCCGATCGACATGAGATTCAACACCACGAACACACGCAGCCCGTGCGCCAGACACCAGCGCACCAACTCGGTGTTGCGCACCGGGACGAGAAACCCCGGACCCGCGAATCCCTCAGCAGCCCCGATCAGGGCCTGCAGATCGTCATTGGTCTCGGCCACCGCGTGCCCGTAAAACCCAATCCCGCTCGTATACCCGGTGATTCGCCCGTCGCGCTCGACCACCCGGGCCGCCCCCCGGGCGAGCGCATCGCGCAGCCCGCCGCCGCGGTCGTGGCCGTGCACGCGTAAGCACAGCGCGTCGCATGCGGGCAAATCGGCGGCGGTGGCGGCCCGCACACCATATCCCGGAACGCGTAGGGCCAGCGGGTCGCCTTGCATCGCGGCGAACGGCTCGCGCAGGTCGAAGCCGAGCTTGGCGTACAGACTCATCGAGCGGTAGTGATAGGCAGCCTGCAACAGCCGGACGCCGGGTACCCTCCGCTGCGTGCACCGCTGCAACATCGTCTCCATCAGCGCCCGGCCGATTCGACGGTCCTGCACGTCGGGATCCACCGTGACATGGCCCACCCCGGTGATCATCGCGCGTTCGTCAAGAAAGCTGCTTCCCACGATCCGCCCGTCGACCTGGGCGACCAGGGAGAAAAAGCCAGGATGTTCAATCAGCCCGGAGACCAGCGCCGTCGCGATATCGACCGACGCGAAATCCGGCGGAAATCCGTGGCGCGCGGCAATATCGCCGAACGCGTCGTAACAGATGCGTCCACACTCCGGTACGTCGGCTGCGCTCGCCGGACGAATCGTCAATGCCATCAATGCCGCCACGGCCTCCCGATTGTCGGTGCAACTATAGGGCCACGCAGCACCCGAGCGCGCTCCCAAGCGGGCGTTGAGTCCTGGTCGAACTTGATTCGCACCACACACACACAAAGAATTAAGTTAACGTCGACTAACTCGTGCCAGGTCAGCGAGGATTAACCGAGGTGTCCGGGACGAACTGTCCGCGTTCTTCAAGGAGGCCCGTCGTGACCACGGTCGCCCCGGAGGGCCAGCCCGGCCATCCCGACGCCCCAAATCGTCGCAGCCAGTTGAAATCCGACCGCCGCTTGCAGCTTCTGTCGGCCGCGGAACGGCTATTCGCCGAGCGCGGCTTCCTGGCGGTGCGCCTGGAAGACATAGGCGCCGCCGCCGGCGTCAGCGGTCCGGCGATCTACCGCCACTTCCCCAACAAGGAGTCGTTGCTGGTCGAGTTGCTGGTCGGGATCAGCACCCGGCTACTCGCCGGCGCCCGGGACGTGCGGGCCCGCAGCGCCGGCGCGGCCGCCGCGCTGGACGGCCTCATCGACTTTCATCTCGACTTCGCGCTGGGCGAACCCGACCTGATCCGCATCCAGGACCGCGATCTTGCGCACCTGCCCGACGCGGCCGAAAAGGAAGTGCGCAGAGCGCAGCGCCAATATGTCGAGGTCTGGGTTTCGGTGCTGCGCGAGCTGAACCCCAGGCTGGCCGAGGCCGACGCCCGGCTGACGGCGCACGCGGTATTCGGCCTGCTCAATTCGACGCCCCACAGCATGAAGTCCCCCGACGATTCGCGAACCAAGCCCGCCAGCGCGCGGCGCTCGCGCGCCGTCATGCGGGCGATGACCGTCGCCGCGCTCACAGCGGGAAATAAGTGCTCCTAAGCGGCGTCAACAGGTGAGTGGCCGCCTGGGCGCCCTGCACAGGTACCCTGCAACCCATGAGGTGGAGATGAACGATCCACGTCGACCCGGGTGGGGTGGGCCTGGGCCGCAGGGTCCTCAGTATCCGACGCCCGTTGACCCGGCATACGCCGAGGAGGCTCCCTACGCGCCCCCGTACGACGAGCATTTTCCGCAGTGGGCGCCGGGCTCGTACGAAACCAACACGACCAGGCAGCTGCCGGCGTACTGGCAGCAGGACGTGCCCCCGTCGGGTGAGTTGCCTTCCGACGGGCTGGCTCCCCGGCCGACGGGAGGCCCGAAGTCGCCGCGCTGGTTGTGGATCGGCGCCGGCGCGGCCGCGCTCATGGCCGTGGCCCTTGTGATTGCCCTGATACTCGCCAACGACGCGATCAGGACTCAGACTGCCGTCCCGCCGTTGCCCGCCATGCCGGAGCCGAGTCCGAGTACACCGACCACATCCGCGCGCACGTCACCCTTGCCCATCCCTCCCGTCGTCCCCGCGCCGATGCCGCCCAGCGACACTGCCACACCCACCGCGACGACCGGCCCGGCCGCGATGCAGAGCGTCGTCTACAACGTCACCGGCGAAGGTCGCGCGATCAGCATCGTGTACATCGACACCGGCGACGTCGTAGAGACGGAATTCAACGTCGCATTGCCGTGGAGTAAAGAGGTCAGCCTGTCGAAGTCGGCCATCCGCCCGGCAAACGTCACGGTCGTGAACATCGGTCACAACGTCACCTGCTCGGTCACGGTCGCCGGGGTCCAGGTAAGCCAGCGAGTCGGCGTCGGTATCACGATCTGCGACGCTAGAGGCTAAGCGTTCGACGAGTGTTCCGTTACGGCCTTGTCGCGCACCGGAACTCGGACCACGAGCATCCCCAGCAGCCCGGCGATCAACACCAGGCATATCCCGCCGAGGCCGGCGCGGACGGCGCCGAACGCGTCGACGAAAACGGAGAACAGCCACGGCGCCCAGAACGCGACGGCCCTTCCCGTCATCGTGTAGAGGCCGAACGCGAACCCTTCGCCGCCGTCCTTGGCCAGGCGCAGCAGCAGGGCGCGCGCCGACGACTGCGACGGCCCGATGAACATGCAAAGCAGCAGGCCGCATACCCAGAAGGCCACCGGACCCGAGAGCACCAGCAGGGTCAGCGCCAGGGCGACGATCGCGAGGAGCGACCCGACGATGACCGGTTTGGATCCGATCCGGTGGTCGACGAACCCCCCGAGCACCGCACCCACCGCGGCCACCACGCTGGCCACCACACCGAAGATCAGCACGTTGGCCTGCGAGATGCCGTATACCTTGACGCCCAAGACGGCGCCGAACGCGAAGATCGCCGCGAGGCCGTCCCGGAAGAGCGCGCTGGCGAACAGGAAGTAGACCAGGTTGCGGTCGCGCCGCCACTCCGCGGACACCTCCCTCCACAACTTGCGGTAGCCGCCCAGCATGCTCGTCGGCTGGTACACCTCCGCCGTCTCGGGTAGCCGGTGCGCGACCAACAGCAACGGCAGGGCCAACACCGCGAGCCACGCCGCGGCCACCTGCATCGCCTCGCGGACATAGAGCCCGTCGTGAACCGGCACCCGCAGCAGCCCACGCACCGCGCCCGGGCCCGAGCCCGATCCGGAGATGAATCCGGTGTAGATCACCAGCAGCAGCAGGACGCTGCCGAGGTAACCGGATGCCCAGCCCAGGCCCGAAATGCGTCCGGCCGTCTGCGGCGTCGAGAGCTGCCGCAGCATCGCGTTGTACGGGACGCTGGCCAGGTCACCGCACGCGGCCGTCGCCGCCAACAGCACAAGCCCTGCGAACAGGTAGCCGGGGCGATCGCGGATCAAGAACATCGCGCAGGTCAGCGCCACCACCAGCCCGGTCAGCACACCCAGGGCCACTCCCCTGCGGTGCGGGGACTCCACCCACACCCCAATGGCCGGCGCCAGCAGCGCGACGGTCAACCCGGCGGCGGCCCCGGCACGCCCCAGCCAGCTGGCCGGCGTGGTGGCGCCCGGTAGGCCCGCGCCCACGCTGCTGGTCAGGTAGACGGAGAAGACGAAGGTCGCCACGATCGCGTTCAGACCGGTCGAACCGCAGTCCCATAGCGCCCAGGCCAGCACCCGGGACGTCACAGGTGTCCCCGAACCGTTCCCCCGCGGACTCATGCCCCGAACTCTATGGGTCGGGCGGCTGTCTACGATTGGCGCATGCCGATACCCGCTCCCAGCCCCGACGCGCGCGCGGTTGTCACCGGAGCTTCGCAGAACATCGGCGAAGCGCTGGCCACCGAGCTTGCCGCGCGCGGGCACAGCCTGATCGTCACCGCGCGGCGCGAGGACCTGCTCAAGGACTTGGCCGCCCGGCTGGCCGACAAATATGGCGTCGTCGTCGAAGTGCGACCCGCCGACCTGGCCGACCCCGCCGAGCGGGCGAAATTGTGTGACGAACTGGCCGCCCGGCCCATCTCGATCCTGTGCGCCAACGCGGGCACCGCGACGTTCGGTCCGGTCGCGGGCCTCGACCCCGCGGGCGAAAAGGCTCAGGTGCAGCTGAACGCCATTGCGGTGCACGACCTTACATTGGCGGTGCTGCCGGGCATGATCGAGCGCAAGGCCGGCGGTATCCTGATTTCCGGTTCGGCGGCGGGCAATTCACCGATTCCCTACAACGCCACCTACGCCGCCACCAAGGCGTTTGTGAACACCTTCAGTGAATCGCTGCGCGGCGAACTGCGCGGTTCCGGCGTGCACGTAACGCTTTTGGCGCCGGGCCCGGTGCGCACCGACCTTCCCGATGACGCCGAAAGGTCGCTGGTCGAAAGGCTGGTGCCGGACTTCATGTGGATCTCCACGGAGCACACCGCCCGGGTGTCGCTGGATGCGTTGGGGCGCAACAAGATGCGTGTGGTCCCGGGACTGACGTCGAAGGCGATGTCGGTAGCGAGCGGGTACGCACCCCGCGCCATCGTGGCGCCGATTGTGGGCAGCTTTTACAAGAAGCTCGGCGGCGGGTAAGCGTTACCTGCGGCGGCGCCGACCGCTGTCGAAAGCGTTGCGGACGACCTCCTTGAGGACTTCCCGCACGGTTCGGTTATTCAGCACTTCCTCCCACATGGCCGGGCCCTTTGGCTCCAACGGCTCCGGCATCGGCGGGACCGGCTCATTCGGTGGGACCGGTGGGTAGTCGGACTGAGCTTGCGGCGCGGGCGGCTGCGCTTGGGAGACTTTGGGTTCCGATGGCTGCTCGACCGTTTGGCCGTACTTCGCCTGCAGCGAACTGCCTTTGGCCGCGGCGGAGATCGCATCGGTGCCTATGGAGGCCATCAGCGACCGGGGTACGCGCATGCGCGTCCACGCGACCGGCGTGGGTGCGCCCTTCTCGGACAGCACGGTCACGACGGCCTCCCCGATTCCCAGCGACGTCAGCGCCGACTCCAGGTCGTACACATCGCTTTTCGGATAGGTGCGGACGGTCTTGCTGAGCGCCTTCTGGTCGTCCGGAGTGAACGCCCGCAAGGCGTGTTGGATGCGCGCGCCCAGCTGGGAGAGCACGTCGTTGGGCAGATCCGTGGGCAACTGGGTGCAGAAGAACACCCCGACGCCCTTGGAGCGGATCAGCTTGACGGTTTGTTCGACCTGTTCGAGGAAGGCCTTGGAGGCGTCGGTGAATAGCAGGTGCGCCTCGTCGAAGAAGAAGACCAGCTTAGGCTTTTCGACGTCACCGACCTCGGGCAGCCCGGCGAACAGTTCGGCCAGCAGCCACATCAGGAAGGTGGAGAAAATGACCGGACGCAACGACTGGCCGCTGAACTCGAGCAGCGAGATGATGCCCCGGCCCTGGTCGGTGCGCTGCAAGTCCTTGGGGTCCAGCTTTGGCTCGCCGAAGAACGTGTCGCCGCCCTCACCGGCGAGGTTGACCAGCGCGCGCAGGATGACACCCGCGGTCGTTGACGACACGCCGCCCAGGTCCTTCAAGTCGGCCTTGCCCTCGTCGCTGGTCAGGCGGCTGATGACGTTGCGCAGGTCTTCGAGGGTGACCAGCGGACGACCGGCCTCCTTGGCCCAATGGAAGATCAGCCCCAGCGTCGACTCTTGAGTTGCATTGAGGCCCAACACTTTCGATAAAAGTACCGGACCGAAGCTGTCGACTGTTGCCCGCACCGGCACGCCAACTCCCCCGGTGCCCAGGGACAAAAACTCCACCGGGAAGCCCATCGGCTTCCAGTCATCGCCGGTGTCTTTCGCGCGCGCGGCGGTTTTGTCATTGGCCTCCCCCGGCCGCGTCAAACCGGACAGGTCGCCCTTGACGTCAGCCATCACCACCGCCACGCCCGCCGCGCTGAGCTGTTCGGCAATCAGCTGCAGCGTCTTGGTCTTGCCGGTTCCCGTGGCTCCGGCCACCAGACCATGCCTGTTGATGGTGGCCAGTGGGATCCGAATCTGAGCGGTCGCGTCGGCCACGCCGTCGACGACGACCGTCCCCAATTCCAGCGCCTGGCCACTGACCGCGTAACCGTTCGCGATCCGCTTGGCGGGGCCGCCGAGCTCACCCACCGATTCGGTACTCATCGTGCCGCGCCCCTTTTCTGTAATCCCCCACAGTTCGGCATCGCTCACACTACTTGCCAGGGGGAGCCGGGGGCATTGGCTGACGTGCGCCTACGCTGACGCTGTGCGCGACGAATTGGTGTGGATCGACTGCGAGATGACCGGGCTAGACCTCGGTTCGGACAAGCTGATCGAGATCGCAGCCCTGGTCACCGACGCGGACCTGAACGTTCTCGGTGATGGAGTCGATGTGGTTATCCACGCCGACGACGCCGCGCTGTCGTCGATGATCGACGTGGTCGCCGAAATGCACTCGCGCTCGGGGCTGATCGACGAGGTCAAGGCATCCACCGTCAACCTGGCTACCGCCGAGGCGATGGTGCTGGACTACGTCGCCACGCACGTCAAGCAACCCAAAACGGCGCCGCTGGCGGGCAACTCGATTGCCACCGATCGTTCGTTCATCGCCCGCGACATGCCCAAGCTGGACGCGTACCTGCACTACCGGATGATCGACGTCAGCTCGATCAAAGAACTCTGCCGGCGCTGGTACCCCCGCATTTACTACGGCCAGCCGCCAAAGGGGCTCACGCACCGGGCGCTGGCCGACATCCACGAATCCATCCGCGAACTGCGGTTCTATCGCCGCACTGCTTTCGTGCTCCCGCCAGGGCCTTCTACCAGCGAAATCGAGGGAGTGGCTGCCGAGCTCCAGGACGGAAAGGGCCCGCCGCTAACAACCGATTCGGACACGGGGCTACCGAGCCGCTAGTATCGACGTCGCCGCTCGTTGCCCCCGGATTGGGGGCGGCTCGCGGTCACGGTGAGTGTAGTTCAGTTGGTAGAGCACCAGGTTGTGATCCTGGATGTCGCGGGTTCGAGTCCCGTCACTCACCCCACAGAGGGCCTTACGATCCCTGGTCAGGTATTGGCGTTGCCGGCCTTCCACACCGGCCAGGGGAGGTTCCAGTCGCCCAAGCCCTCGGTGCCCGAAAGCGTCGCCCCCACGGTGTTGATGATCTCGACGATGTCGCCGCTCTTGCTGTGGTCGTAGAACCACTCGGCGTTGCTGGGGCTCACATTCAGGCAACCGTGGCTGGTATTGGTGTGGCCCTGGGCGCCGACGGACCACGGCGCGGAGTGTACGAAGACGCCGCTGTAGGAAATCTGCGTAGCCCACTCGACATCGGTGCGATATCCGTTGGGCGAGTTGACGGGCACCCCGTAGGTGGAGGAGTCCATGATGATGTGCTTGAAGCGCCCACCGACGATGTAGACGCCATTGGCCGTCGGGGTGCTGTTCTTACCCATCGAGGTCGGCATGGTCTTGACGACTTCGCCGTTGACCCGCACGGTCACCATCTTGGTGTTGTCGTCAGCGGTCGAGATGACCTCATCGCCGATGGTGAAATGCGTCTTGACGCTGTCCTCGCCGAACATCCCGTCACCCAGGTCCACGCCATAGGTGTTGACCGCCACGTCAACGGCCGTCCCCGGCTTCCAGTAATGCTCGGGGCGCCAACGCACTTCGCGGTTGTTCAGCCAGTAGAACGCGCCCTCGACCGGGGGATTGGTGGTGATAACGATGGCCTTCTGGGCCGCGGCGCGATTCGCGATGTTCTCGTCGAACCGGATCGCCACCGGCTCGCCGATGCCCACCACCTCACCATCGCCCGGAGCGACGTAGGGCATCGTGAGGTGCGCGGGCGAACTGGTCTGGAACGTCATCTGCCGGTTCGCCGCGCCGCCCAGCCCGAGCGCTTTCGCGTTCAGCGTGTAGCGCCTGTTGTAGCCGAGCGGCTCGGTGGTCGACCAGCGCAGCCCATCGGGGCTCAGCTGACCGTTGATCGCCCTGCCGTTCTCGTTGACCATGCTGACCGACGCGAGCACGCCGTCGGCGACGCTCACGGTCACCGGCGCAACGACGGTGACCCCTACGGCCCCGTCGGTCACCGAGGAGGTCAGCTTGGGAACGAGCAGATCGGCGAACGGCGTGCCCTTGTCGAAGATCACCTTTGGTGGCGCGGCGCTGTGGGTGCTGCTGCAGGCAACGCCGATCACAGCAAACATGATCATCCCAGCAGACAGCAACGATCGACGTCTCCGCAAAGGCGTCATCAAGTGACCTTCCCCGACACTCTGCTTACTGGTCACGACTGACCCTGAATGACTGCGAGCATTTTAGTGGGTCGCGGGCGCTCAGCGCGGCAAGATCGGCTGGTTAATCAGCCTCTTTGGAGCCATCGCGACCAATCTCACACCAAATCGCGAGCCGCCCGCTGGTTCGGCGATTTTGGACATAAGCAAATGACCCTAAGCCATGCCTTGCGTGGCCCGCAAAACGCCAGAAGATTGCCCGGGTCGAAGGCCCTACACTGGATAAGTCCCGGGATTTCGTCCTGCGACAGGACTCCTGTTATTGTCGCAAACGCGGTCTTGGCGACCAACGCGCCGTTAGCTCAGTTGGTAGAGCAGCTGACTCTTAATCAGCGGGTCCGGGGTTCGAAACCCTGACGGCGCACTTCAAAGCCTATTTTCGGGGGCGACCCGGCTCCGAGGGGCCGTTTATGCGCCGCTTATTGCATCATCAAGAAGGTCGGCGACCTGGGTGTGGACTTTGCCACGCGTCATGTACACGTCCTGCGTCATGCTGACCTTCGAGTGCCCCAGTTGGTCGGCCCCAACGCGTGCAGACAGCCCCCCCCTCGTCGATGAGGGTCGAGTAGCCCGGGGGAATCGCACCCCCGGGCTCTCATAGAACCGTGCGTAACAGTCTCCTGTTACACGGCTCCTGTCGTCTTGATCATCAGCGGGTAGGTCACCTGTGCCCAATGGGCGAAGTAGCGGGGATAGGTCGTGGTGACGTATTCCCATTTCGCTCGGGCCTTGCGGGCAGGCCGTAACCGTTTGTATTTCTTGCGGACCCAACGCATCAGGTAGGTGTTGATGCGCGCAAGCAAAGTGGACAACGCCGACGGGTAAAACGCCCCGTAGTAGTTCATCCACCCCCGCACGATCGGGTTGATCATTCGGGCCAGACCAGCGAAGTCAAGATCGGTACGCCGGTGCACTTGCCACCGGCGCACCTCTTGACCCATCTTCTTCAAGGCGTCCTTGCTAACCGCAGGCAAAAACGACGTGAACACCACCCCGTTCTTGTTGCGCGCTCGGCGTGCGCGAAACGTGTAGCCCAGAAACGTAAACGACGTGTGCTCTGCCGCATCACGCCGATTAGCGTCCTGGCAATACACGATCCTGGTTTTGTCGGGATGCAACCGCAGCCCGACCTCGACCATCCTGTCCTCGATCGCTGCCCGCACCTGCTCAGCTTGTCGCTGGCTGTTGCAGTGCACGACGGCGTCGTCCGCGAAACGTTCGAACGGGACGTCCGGGAAGTTCCGGACCATCCACGCATCGAACGCATAATGCAGAAACAGGTTCGCTAACACGGGTGAGATCGCGGATCCCTGTGGGGTTCCACGATCTCGTTGCGCCACGGTGCCATCGGGCAGCTGGATGGGCGCGGCGAGCCACCGCTTCACATACAGCAACACCCACGGCAGATCGGTGTGCACGGCGACCGCTTTGACGACCAAATCCCACGAGACGCTGTCGAAAAACTTTTGGACATCCAAGTCGATGACCCAGTCATATTTCCAACAACGTGCCCGGCATGCTCCGACCGCATCCAACGGCGACCGCCCCGGGCGATAACCATAGGAGTCTGGATGAAAGATCGGCTCGACCTTTTCTTGCAGCCTCCCAGCTACCACTGTTTGGGCGATCCTGTCCGCGATCGTAGGCACCCCGAGCACCCTCGTGCCGCCGCCATGCGGTTTCGGTATCTCCACCGCACGCACCGCAGGGGGAAAGTAGCTCCCCGAAGACATCCGATTCCAGATCTTGTACAGATTGCTCTCGAGATCCGTCTCGAACGCCGCCAGATCCACACCGTCTACCCCTGGTGCACCCTTGTTCGCCCTGACCTTCTGGTATGCCTGCCAAACCTCCCACTTCGAGATCTCAAACGGTTTCGCTGACGACTTCAGCTCGCTCATACAGCTCCTCCCCGGGCCGCACAGGGCCCCGGTTGACCGGACAAACACAGCCACAGACGACCCGGCCCCTTCGCTCCACCCCCATTACAGGAGCATCACCACTACTACGAGCCGGTCCGCCAGCGCGCCCCGCAACGGTACTCACACCAGACTTGACGCCTGGCTGCTCCCTGTCGCCGACGAAACCCAGCCACACAGAACGTGTTTCGCCGCACAGCGTCGTGGCGCACCTTCCCACGTTTCCTGCAAGAGCCGCAGACCAGACTCATGCCGCCTCCATGCCGGACACCGCCTGGCCAGTAATCGGGACACCCACCAGGCCCTGCTCACGCAGTCCGCTACACGACTACGATTTCGGTGCCACTCGTACGCTAACGGCACGTCAACAGCGGTTCGGGGTTACTCATCTTCCTGGTCCCCACCTGACACCTCCAAGGATGCCTTTTCCACATCGCTCACCACGACGGTCTTCAGCCAACGCAGCATGTGGTGGTTTGAAGCCTCCGCCCGACCGGCGACTCCGAAGGGCCAACCTTCATCTCTTGCAGAACACCGATTCCCGGAAAAGTCTCTCCTACCTACATCAAGACCTCCGTTTCTCGTTCGTGGCACACGTCGCGAGCGTCTTGCGGAAGCTGTGCGTTGTCACGTCCGGCACACCGAGGTCCTCGCGGACGGTGCGCCACTCCCTACCAAAGTTGTTCGGATCGCGCCATGTTGCCGCCGTGGATGGAAACATGATCACCGGATGCTGGCCTAGATAGGGCATTGCACGTCGCTGCCGCAGAGCCTCGATGGCGAAGCTGGGGAGGGCAATCGTGCGGCGGCCGGCGGCGGTCTTAGTCACTTCAACCCGGATCAGGCCCTTGCCGGCGATCCGCTCCACCTTGCCAGTGACCGCAATGGTCCCCTCCATCTCATCGAAGTCACTCCAACGCAGCCCCAATAGCTCGCCCCGACGCAGCCCGGTCGCAATGAACAACGTGAAGGGGTCGACGAGGTCATGCTTCCGGCAGTACTCGGATGTGCGGAGCTTTGTCAGCAGATCACGCAATTGGTCGGCCGTGAGCGCTGGGGCGCCCTTCGGGGGCCGCTTTGACTTGATCGGCTGCACCTCGCGAACCGGGTTCGCGCCAAGCACATTCGCCATCACCGCGAGCTGTAGACCGCCGCTGAGGATGGTCTTGGCCTGTCGGGCCATCACCGGCCCGTGAGTGTTGCTCATGGAGCGTAGGGCCGCGTCAATCCGCACCGGTGTGGCTTCCCCGACCCGCACCCCGCCAAGCGTGATGCGAAGCTTGCCAGCCACGATCCGGTATGTCGCTTGTGTGGCCGGTGCACGTCCGTCTTCCGCCAGTCGGGCGAGGTGGGCCTCTACGAGCGTCATTACGGCTGTGTCTAAACCGATCTCATCCGGTCCACCCGACGGCGGACGCCGTTGCGCCAGTACCTCAATTAGCACGTCTTCGGCAAGCTTGCCGCGTCGGTCGTACTGATCCGCCGGGCCGATACGGCGCACCCTTCGAGTCACCCCGTCTGTGTCCCGGTAGCGGCACTGGGCTTCCCATACTCCGTTTCCGATGTACTTGCGGCTGATCTTGCCGTGCTGCCCGATCCGCAGCGGGGGCCTCCCGGCCATCCCTGCCTCCCAGTTGGTCCAGTCGGTCGCAACGTCACCGACTCAAGGGACTAGCCGCCCCTTGCACGACAGTCGCCCTCACGCGGTGACACTCAGCTTGGCCGTATCGCTCGATGCTACTTAGGCCGAGCCGCGCTCCTTCTCGGCGAATTGCTTGTTTTCCCAGTCGATCACGTCGCTCAGTCGGTAGCGGACGTGTCTGCCGAATTTCGCGTAGCGGGGGCCCGTTCCTTTGACCGCCCACTCGGCCGGCGTCTTGACCGTTACGCCATAACGATCCGCCAGTTCCTGACGGCTCAGCCACCTATCCTCGGCGTTGGCGTACATAGCGTTCACTTCCCTTCGGGCTCCCCGCGTGTACTGAATGACATCACTGTAATCCCGTGTAAGGTGCTTGGTTTCCGCTATTTTTGCCCGATCGGTTCCTACAAACGTGGCTTCTGCCGAGGGCCCAAGACCTCGCCATGCAGCCGAGGCGCACCCAGCGTTGGACCCAGCGGATTTACAGTCCGTCCCGGGTGTTAGCGGCACGTTCCAGCTAACCAGCGTTCGCGCTGGTACCGAACCTGGGCCAGCCCAGATTCCCGCTGTGCCGCAAGGCATCTCGACGCCAAGTGGCAACCTAGCGGAGATTATCGGTTGACTTGCGGAGGTTTGCGGGAGACCAGCGTTAAGCCCTGGCTGCTGGGATGGTGCGGGTATGAGATTCGCCGTCTCAGCTAACGTTGCTGGTCCGCTTGCTGCAGACCGTAGCCCTCCGGTTGGCGCGCAGTGCTGGGACGAATCCCGTCACCGGAACGGGTGGCGGAGGGATTTGAACCCTCCCCGAGTCGCAGGTCGCGTCAGCGAATCACCTGTGAGCTGCGGAATCACGTCTTCTGTAATTCGCTGAGATTGCCTTGGTTTGTGCCCAAGTGTGCCCAAAATGTGCCCAGTCAGGCCCCGGATTGACAACGCAACGTGCGGCGCGTCCGTCCCAGGGAACAAATCCGTGGTTGTCGCATCGAAAACGATTCCGCCGATGCTCGGCCTGGAATGCAAACACGATCATCGCCTCCAGGAGGATGATCCTCCTCCATCCCAACCTAGCGGCACAGTCCGACGAGTACGGCGTTTAGCTATTCGGGTGGATTCCGCGAACCTCTACTGACCGTGGGTTACGGCGATATGTTCGGGTCATGGGGGCTTCACCGGTGGAGGAGGTCGATCAGCTGTCGCCGTCGCAGAGGTCGACGATTCGCAGGGCGGTGAAGCACGCGATCGCGCGCCATGACGTGGAATGGGCAATGCGGAATACCTGTGCGGAGTTCCAGCACAAGTACGGGATCTCGTATGAGGCGATCGAGCTGCTCATGCAGGACGCGTTGCCGTCGGCGCTTCCCGAGGAACTTTTGTCGTCAGGTCAAAGGAACCGGTTCCGCCGAGAGTTTCGCGCGGCGAATTCGATCCCGGACCCGCCGCGCAGGGAGCGCACTATCGACGAACTGTTCGAGAAGTACGAGCAGTTCTTCGACGTCTCCCACGACACGCTGGAGGCGGTTGTCGGCCCCGAATGGGATAGTGTCCGCCCAACCGATCGACCACCCGGAGAGCCACCAGTGCCCGTAACTGCCCCGTCCCTGCCAGAACCCGGTCAGGTCGTCGAGGTGCGCGGCTCCACGTGGGCGGTCGCCAACGTGGAGGCTCAGGGTCTGCCGCTCAGCCCGGCCGACGATGCAACCGCGAAGCTAAACCACATCGTCGACCTGCAGTCCCTCGACGAGGATCGGCTGGGCGAGCAGCTCTCAGTGATCTGGGAGTTGGAGGTAGGCAACACCGTCACCCCGGCCCAAGGCCTGCCCGAACAGATCAACCCACAAGGCTTCGATGACCCCATTACATTGGCGGGCTTCATCGACGCGATGCGCTGGGGAGCGGTGACCTCAGCAGACCCGAACCGCTACCAGGCACCGTTCTGGTCGGGAGTCGCCGTCGAGGCCTACCAACTGGAACCTCTGAGACGGGCCCTCGCCAGTCCGCGGGCCAACCTGCTGCTGGCCGACGACGTCGGCCTGGGCAAGACCATCGAAGCCGGCCTGGTGTTGCAGGAACTGTTCCTGCGGCACCGAGCCCGCACCGCGGTGATCGTCTGTCCGCCGAGCCTGGCGCTGAAATGGCAAGACGAGATGCGCGACAAGTTCGGCCTGCAGTTCGTCATTGTCAACAGCGAGCTGATGGCCCAGGTGCGCCGCACCCACGGTCTGCACGCCAACCCGTTCCAGCTCTACCCGCGGGTGATCGTGAGCATGGCATGGTTGCCGCAGGTCCGCGCCCAGCGGCTGCTACGTGACGTGTACGCCCAAGCCGCCAACCCGAAACTGGGGAAGCGCTTCGCCTTCGACGTTCTCATCGTCGATGAGGCGCACCATGTGGCCCCGTCGAGCCCATCGGCGGTGGCCAGCGGCCGCGGCTATGCGGTGGACACCCAGCGCACGGTGGCGGTACGTCAGCTCGCCGACAAGTGCGAGCACCGCCTATTCCTCAGCGCCACCCCACACAACGGCCATCCGGAATCCTTCACCGCGCTGATGGAGATGATCGACCCACGCCGGTTCTCCCGCGGCGCCCTGCTCGACGCCCGCGCACTGAAGGACGTCACCGTCCGCCGGCTCAAACGCGACCTCAAGGGCAAGGGCTTCAAGGACCGCGACATCAAAGTTCTCGACTTCATGCCCGATGACAGCGAGCAGGAGATGTTCTCACTGCTCGACGACATCGTCACCCGCAGCGCGAAAAAGAACGGCACCAAACCTGGCGGCGACATCGTCACCATGCTGCTCAAGAAACGATTCCTGTCCAGCCCGTTCGCGTTCGGCATGACGATCAGCCACTACCTGGACTCGAGGGCGGGTCGCGGCCTCACCGACGACGACTACGACGACATCTTCGGCGAGGGCCAGGCCGACGAAGAAGAAGGCCTGTGGCAGCAGGACGAGGCCGAGCGGCTGCGCGAATCAAAGTCCTCGGATCCGCTCAGCGCCGCCGACCCTGGGCAGCTGAAGAAGCTCGCCGACTGGGGGCTGAGCTACGAGGGCCGCCCGGATTCCCGCCTGGAGAAACTCATCGGCTTCCTGGACGCGGTGTGCCGCCCCGACGGCAAGCACTGGACCAACGAACGGGTCGTGGTGTTCACCGAGTACGCCCACACCGTCGACTGGCTGCAGCGGGTGCTGGCCCAGCGCGGCTATGCCGAGCGGCTCGCGGTGATCCAGGGATCTACCCCGACCGAGGACCGGGAGTACATCCGCTCGCAATTCACCGAGAATCCGGCCAACGAGCCGGTGCGGGTGCTGCTGGCCACCGACGCCGCCGGCGAGGGCATCGACCTGCAAACCCACTGCCACCGGCTGGTCAACTTCGACATCCCGTTCAACCCGTCCCGGCTGGAACAGCGGATCGGCCGCATCGACCGCTACGGGCAGACCGAGACACCGGAGGTGTTTCACTTCGTCCCCGAAAGCACGTCGTCGACCTTCGGCGCCGACGCCGACTTCATGGCGAGGATCGCCCGAAAGGTCGCCCAGGTGGAGCAGGACCTCGGCTCGGTGAACCAGGTGATCGGCGAGGAGATCCAGGAACACTTCGCCCGCCGCAAACCCGCCAAGTGCAAGGCCAAAGGGGTCGACGCCAACGAGGTGATCAACTCGGCGCTGGCCGGTGGGGTCGAGCTCAACGCCCGGCTCACCCAGCTGGAGCAGGGCTACGGCGAGTCCCGGGCCGAGCTGCACCTGGAACCCGAAAACCTGCGCCGCGTCGTCGACACTGCACTGCAGATCAACCACCAGTTGCCGCTCAACCCGATCGGTGACCAGGACACCGACGCCGAGGTCTTCGAGCTCCCGGCGCTGAGTACCGGCTGGCTTGACACCCTGAAGGGGTTGGACACCCGGCTCAAACCTGGTGTGCTGCGCCCGATTACGTTCGACCCGGAGGCCGCAGAGGGACGCAACGATCTGGTGTATGTCCACCTCGGACATCCGATCGTGCAGAAGGCGCAGCGGCTGCTGCGCCGGTCGCTGTGGAGTGTGGATTCCCCGCTGAGCCGGGTGACGGCGGTGGTGATCGATGACCTGCAGGAGTCGTTCGTGGCGGCGGTGACCCGGATGGTGCTCGTCGGTCGGGGTGGGGTGCGGCTGCACGAGGAGGTGTTCCTGGTCGGTGTGCGGCTGCGGGGCCGGCGCGCTATGAACGCCTCGCCGCGGGGTCACCGGAGCCGACCGACGAGGCGGTCGCCGACCGGATGGCCGCGGCGATCGCAGTGGTGCAGGCCGCAGGCATGACGGTCGAGGGCGGCGTCACGGTCGCGGCACACCTGCGGCGTGCGATCGTCTGGCAGCGGTATTCGCGCGGACCGGTGTCGCGCCTGCACGCCCGCTGCGGTGCCGACATCGCCCGCGGGTCACTGCGGTTATGGGAACGCGCCGGCGGTGTCCCGCAGCGGCTGGGGCTTCAGGCGTGACCGACGCCGTCGACACCGTGGTGTCGCAGATCGATCCGGCATTGCCCGTACCGTCGATCGTTCGGCGCGACGTGGTGCTGGTGGCCGGTCCGTGGCTGGCCGGCACCAGCGGCGTGGCCGCGGCGCTGAAGGAGCGGCTGCCGGATTACCTCGTGGTCGAGGCCCACGAGCTCACCGCCGGTGAGGCTGCCAAGGTCGTCGTATTCGTCGTCTCGGCCACCGCTGCGATGACCGAATCAGACTGTGCGCTCATGGATGCCGTCGCCGCAGACACCGACGCGGTGGTTCCGGTGGTGGCGAAGATCGACGTCCACCGAACCTGGCGTGACGTGCTCGACGCCGACCGAGCACTGGTCGCGCAGCGAGCCGGGCGCTACCGCGACATTCCTTGGGTGGGTGCCGCCGCCGCGCCCGACCTCGGCGCACCCGTCGTCGACGAACTGGTCGCCGTCGTGCGGGATGCCCTCGTCGACGACACCCTGAGCCGACGAAACAGCCTGCGTGCGTGGGAAAATCAATTGCTGACCCTGAACCGTCGACTCGATCACGACGTGGCCGGGGTGGGTCGGGAAGCGCGGCTGGCCGCCCTCAACACGCAGCGCACTTCGGCGCTGCACCGGTTCCGGGTGGACAAGTCGCAGCGTTCCATCGCCCTGCGCAGCCAGATCCAGCAAGCCCGGGTCGGGCTCTCCTACTTCGCCCGCAACCGGTGCGCCTCGGTGCGGACCGAGCTGCAGGAAGACGTCACATCCCTGAGCCGACGCGCCTTGGCGCGCTTTCCCGACGAGGTGCGGCGCCGGGCGACCGAGGTGAGCGACGACGTCGCCGACGGCGTCACCCGTCAGCTGGCCGATGTCGGCGAGGAACTGGGGTTGGTTGTCGAGCCGGCGGAGTCGCGCCCCGTGTTCGAGGTCGGTGTGGCACCGCTGCGACCGGGCGGTTCGGAGACCCGACTGATGCTGCTGTTGGGTGCCGCCTTCGGACTGGGGGTCGCGCTGACGCTGAGCCGGGTGTTCGCCGACCTGGCCCCGCAGTGGGCGGTCGGCGGCGCGATCGGCGGTGCCGTCATCGGGGTGGCGTTGACCATGTGGGTCGTCGGGGTACGCGCCCTGCTGCAGAACCGTGCCGTGCTCGACCGCTGCATCGCGTGGATCAAGCAACGCTACCCGTCGCTGCAGGTCATCGGCGGCAACGTCGTGACCGGCGAAGCCGCGAAGGCGCTGGTCGGCGCGGGCGCGGACGCGCGTCGCCCGCCGCATCGTCAACGAGCTGCGCGGCGTCTCCCGCGTCGTCTACGACATCTCCGGCAAGCCTCCCGCCACCATCGAGTGGGAGTGATTCGGCGTCCTTCAGCGTCTATCGATGTCTATCGGAAATTCGCTGCTAAGTTGTTGGCCCGTATAGAGAACGTCTGTCGAGATCTATCGACATCTATCGAGAGGATGCCTTCCACTGTGACGCTAAATCTGACGGCAAAAATCAGCACGGACACCTTCCGAATTTTTCACCGTCAGCGCTTTACGGTCGTTGACGGTAAAAAATAGTCAGAAAATCGTTAGGGCTTCCGCGTGAACGACCCGATCTTCCTGCCGACCGCGATTCTGTTCGGCGGCGCCGCGGTCGAGATCGTGCTGGGAGGCGTTCTATCGCGCGTAGCGAAGGGTTGGTTCGCCGTTGCGTTCGCTCTCGCCGCGCTGGTCGCGACGTGCCCGCTCCTGCCCGAGGTGCGCGAGGGCCAGGCGCTCGAGGCGACGCTGGGCACCTGGGACGCCGGCGTCGCGCTCGCCTATCGGGTCGACGGCTTGAGCGTGCTCTTCATGCTCATGGGTACCGGCATCGGCGAGGCAATCCTGCTGTATGCCGTGCGCCACATGGAGCACGAAGAGCAGGGCGTGACGCGCTTCTATGCGCTGGTGCTGGTCTTCATTGGCGGCCTGGCGTCTTTGCCGCGCGGCCCGCGACGATCGTCACCTGGTCCCCATCGCAGAGCACGACGGAGCCGAAGCGCTCTGGCGGAATCGGCCGGTCGTTCAGCACCACCATCGCCCAGCGAAGGTCCATGTTCTGGTACATCTCGTAGGTCTGCTGCCCCCGCCACTTGAGCAGCAGAGACTCGACGGTATCGACGTCCCAGCGGCATTCCTGCGTGTTGACGCGTATCGTCTTCGGGCCGGCTGCGCTCGCGCGGGGAAGCTCGCTCGCGTCGACGGTCTCTTCTTCCACCGGCAACCCGAGCATCTGCCTGCGCGTGCGCGCGCACGGCGGGCACAGGGCTCCATCATTGACGCGACCGGCGATGCGCAGCGTCGCCGCCGCGGCCCAGGGCCGCTCCGCGGCTGCATTCTGTGGAAGCGTCTGGCGTGCGCAATCCACGCACTTCAGGAAATCCTTGCGTTGACCGCGCGGCCAGGTGAGGGGGCGCTCGTCCATGGTGCCTCCTTACGGCGCCTGCATGGCGGCAACCATGCGGTTGATCAGCGCCTTCACGATCTGCATCTTGTAGCCGTTGTCCTTCATTGGCATCGAGCCTTGCAGCGCGGCCTCGGCGGCCTGCTGCGCGAGCTCCGTGGTCGGCTTTTTCCCGATCAGCACGCGCTCGGCTTCGCGCCTGCGCAACGGCACGGGAGCCACGCCGCCGAGAACCAGCCTGACATCCTCGATCACGCCGTCGGCGAGCTTGTAGAGGTACGCCAGGCTGACGATCGCAAAGTCGACCGACTTGCGCACGCGAAACTTGTCGTACTTCATCGCGTAGCCCGTGGGCGGCGCGAAGCGCACGGCGGTCACCAGCTCGTCGCGGTCCAGCACGTCGCTCGCCCTCAGCTGGGTGGTGAAGAAGGTGGTCGCATCGATGACCCTCTTGGTCGTGACGATCTCGGCATCCAGCGCGAGCAGAGCCGGGGAGAGGTCCGAAGGGTTGACCGAGTAGCAGCCGCAGTTCATGCAGCGCGACGCCTCCGCCAGGGATTCTTCCGCCGCGATGGTCGAGCTGTCTTCCTTGTCGATCGCGCGCTCGCTCACGCTCAGCTCGCCCAAGTATACGGCCTTGGTTTTCTGCACGCCCCGCGGATCGAACCTGAGGATGGCGGTCCCGGCCGCGGGCGCCGCTGCGCCGCCGAGCTCGGCGTGGATGGCCTCGGCGGCGTTGTGCCCGGTGCGGATCGCCATGACCACGGTCGACGGGCCCGTCACGGCGTCGCCGCCGGCGAACACGCTGTCAAGGCTCGTCTTCTGCGTGCCTGCTTCGACCTTTATCAGGCCTTTCTCCTGCGCGAGCTTGTACTTCTCCTCGATGAAGGACAGGTCCACCTGCTGACCGGTGGCGAGCAGCACCGAGTCGCAATCCACGGTGAGCTTCGAGTTGCGGTCGTACTGCGGGGCGAAGCGGTGCTGCGCATCGAAGATCGAGGTACAGGCCACGAGCTCCATGCCGCGCACCTTCTCGCCCTCGTAGATCAGGTGCGAAACGCCGTAGCCGTTCTTGATCACGATGCCTTCGGCCACGACCCGCGAGACTTCTTCCGCGGTCGCCGGCATTTCCCAGGGCTGCTCGAGGCAGGCGAGGGTCACCGACCCGGCGCCGAGCCGCTTGGCGGTCATCGCCACGTCCATCGCCACGTTGCCGCCGCCGATGACGAGCACGTTGTTGCGCGGCTTGCGGTCGACCCAGACTTTGACTTCTCTCAGAAAATCCAGGCCGAACTCGGTGAACTCCTCGCCGTCGAAGCCGAGCGCCGGACGCTTCCATGCGCCGGTGGCGATGAACGCCTTGTCGTAAGCGGCTTCAAGCTCGGCCGCGTGGATGTCCTTGCCCGCCGCGGTCCTGGTCTGGAACCGCACGCCCATGTTCCTTAAGGCGTCGACCAGCTTCTGCACGTATTGCCTCGGCAGGCGGTATGCGGGAATGGCGTAGGTGAGC
>CAWBFI010000006.1:0-831101 GCA_963788075.1 uncultured Actinomycetota bacterium
CCACGTCGACCTTGACCAGTTTGAGTTGTCCGGCGCGTTCGGTGGCGAGCTGCTCTAGCGCCGGACTCACCATGCGGCACGGTCCACACCAGGTCGCCCACAGGTCGACAAGTACTGGAACCGCGGACTTTTCGGCAACGTCGGCGAAGTCGCCGTCGCCGGCCGCAGCGATCCACGGCAGCCACTGGTGACAGTTGGCGCACCGGGGCTTCCCCGCGGCCGCCGCGGGTACCCGGTTGCGTTTACCGCAGTGCGGGCATGTCACGATGTCTGATTCCATGGCGCTCCTCCGTCAGGCTGCCAGGGCCGGTTCCGAATAGCCCACGGCGAGTTCGCCATCCTCCACGCTGACGCGGATCTTGCCACCGCCCGTGATGTCACCGCGTAGCAACGCCCGGCCGATCTTGGTCTCCACCCCGTGGGCAATGTAGCGGCGCAGCGGCCGCGCCCCGTACACCGGGTCGTAGCCGTGTTCGGCGATCATCCGGCGAGCGTCCGGCGTGATGTCGAGCACGATTTGCCTTTCCGCCAACCGATCCCGCAGCTCGGCCAGCTGCAGCTCGACGATCCGTTCCAGTTGCGGCATCGATAGCGGGGTGAACAACACGATGTCGTCGACGCGGTTGAGGAACTCGGGCCGGAAGTGTCCGCGCAGCTCGGCCATCACCCGGTCGCGCGCGTCGGGCTTGATCTCGCCGTCCGCGGTGACGCCGTCGAGCAGGTAGTGCGATCCGATGTTGGAGGTCATGATGACCACCGTGTTGCGGAAGTCGACCTGGCGTCCCTGTGCGTCGGTGAGCCGGCCGTCGTCGAGTACCTGCAGCAGGGTGTTGAACACATCGGCGTGCGCCTTTTCGATCTCGTCGAGGAGCACCACCGAGTAGGGCTTGCGACGCACCGCTTCGGTGAGCTGGCCGCCCTCCTCGTAGCCGATGTATCCCGGTGGCGCACCGACCAACCGGCTCACCGTGTGCCGCTCCTGGTATTCGCTCATGTCAAGCCGGACCATGTTGTCCTCACTGTCGAACAACGCGGCGGCCAGCGTCTTCGCGAGTTCGGTCTTGCCGACCCCGGTGGGTCCGAGGAAGATGAACGAGCCGATCGGGCGGCGCGGATCCCGGATTCCGGAGCGGGCCCTAATCACCGCATCGGCGACAAGTTGGACCGCCTCGTCCTGGCCGATCACCCGCTCGTGCAGTATTTCGTCGAGCCGGAGCAGCTTTTCCCGTTCACCCTCCTGCAACCGCGCGACCGGTATGCCGGTCCATGCGGCCACGATTTCGGCGATCTCGTCCTCGGTGACGACCTCGCGCAACAACGGCTTTTCGCCCTGCTTGGACGTCAACTGTTCCTCGGCCGCTTGCAGTCTGCGTTCCAGTTCGGTGATCTGGCCGTAGCGCAACTCGGCCGCCCGGTTGAGGTCATAGTTGCGTTCGGCTTCTTCGGCCTCGTGCCGAAGCTGCTCGAGTTGCCCGCGCAGCTCCTGGACCCGCCGGATCGCCTGTCGTTCGGCATCCCATTGCGCGTGCCGGGCGTCGGCCTCCGCTCGCAGATCGGCTAATTCTTTGCGAAGCTCTTCCAGACGGGACTTGCTGGCCGCGTCGGTCTCCTTGGCCAGCGCCGCCTCCTCGATCTCGAGCCGGGTGACCCGACGGGTGATCTCATCCAACTCCGCCGGCATCGAGTCGATTTCGGTGCGCAACCGCGCACACGCCTCGTCCACCAGGTCGATCGCCTTATCGGGCAGGAAGCGGTCGGTGATGTAGCGATGCGACAACGTGGCGGCCGCCACCAGGGCGGCATCGTGGATCTTCACACCGTGGAACACCTCGAGGCGTTCGCGCAGGCCGCGCAGGATGGAAATGGTGTCCTCGACGTCAGGTTCGTCGACCAGGACGGTTTGGAACCGGCGCTCCAACGCGGCGTCCCTTTCAATGTGCTTACGGTATTCATCGAGTGTGGTGGCACCGATCATGTGCAGCTCACCGCGGGCGAGCATCGGCTTGAGCATGTTGCCGGCGTCCAGGGACCCCTCCGTCGCCCCGGCGCCGACCACGGTATGCAACTCGTCGACGAACAGTAGAATTCGACCCTCGCCCGCCTTCACCTCTGACAGCACCGCCTGCAGCCGTTCCTCGAACTCACCCCGATACTTCGCGCCTGCCACCAGCGAACCCATGTCGAGGGAGAAAATTGTCTTGTCCCGCAGGCCCTCCGGGACATCGGCGCGAACGATCCGCTGGGCCAGGCCCTCAACGATCGCCGTCTTGCCGACTCCGGGGTCGCCGATGAGCACCGGGTTGTTCTTCGTCTTGCGGCTCAGGATCTGAATCACCCTGCGGATCTCGGCGTCTCGGCCGATCACCGGATCCAGCTTGCCGGCGCGGCCCTCGGCGACCAGGTCGCGGCCGTACTTCTCCAGCGCCTCGTAGGCCGCCTCCGGCGACGCTGAAGTGACCCGCTGGTTGCCGCGGACCTTGGTGAGCGCGCCGAGGAACGATTCCCGGGTAACGCCATGGGAGGCCAGAATTCGTCCGGCGGCAGTCGCCGACCCCTCTTCGGCGAGGGCGATGACGAGGTGCTCCACCGACACGTATTCATCCTTGAGCCGCTTGGCTTCCCGCTCGGCGCCCTCCAGCAGGTTCGCCAGGCGCCTGGTGACAGAGACCTGGCCCGGCGCGGCGCCGGCGCCGCTCACCTTCGGGCGCCGGTTCAGCTCGCGTTCCAGGTCCGCGCGCAGTGCCCCGGTGTCGGCGCCCGCCTGATCAAGCAGCCGCGGTACGAGACCCTCGGGCTGATCGATCAGCGCCATCAACAGATGTTCGCCGTCGACCTCGTTCTGACCCATCCGGGTCGCGATGCTCTGCGCTTCGGCCAACGCCTCCTGTGACTTCTGCGTCAGCTTGTTGATGTCCACCGCGATGTCCTCCTCCGGTGAGCAGCGGATTCCAGCTCTTCGATGTGGTCCAGCAGGTCGAGCACCAGCCCGATTGCCGCGTAGTTCAGTCCCAGACCGGTCCTCAACCGCTGGATGCGGCCGACTGTCGCCAACGCGGACCGTTCGAACCAGAGATCGCCGCGGGCATCCTGCCGGCAAGCGACGAGGCCGAGCGCCACCAGCCGGCGCACCATCTCGGGATGCAACCCGCAGCGTGTTGCGAAGTCGTCGAGCTGCATTCCGGGCCGCCGCGCCAGGACATAGGGTGATGCGGTCATGATCCCCTCCTCGGGTCGAACGTGGACTCCGCCGCCAGTTGCTCGAACAGCTCGCGTTCCCGCGCCGTGGGTTTCCGTGGCACCATCACCTTGATTTCTGCGTAGAGGTCGCCTGCGGCACCGCGCGGGTTGGGCATGCCTTCGCCGCGCAGCCGCAACCGCCGGCCGGTCGACGACCCTTGCGGCACCTTAACTTTCGCTTCGCCGCCGGGAGTTCGAATAGCGACGGTGGTGCCCAGCACCGCCTCCCATGGCGACACCGGCAGATCGGCGGTGACGTCGCGTCCGTCGAGCCGGAATCGGGGATGCGGCTTGATGCGCACCCGCAGGTACAGATCTCCGGCCGGACCATCGCCGCTACCTCGGCCGCCCTCGCCCGCCAGCCGTATCCGCTGACCGTCGATGACACCCGCGGGAATGTTGACCCCGTAGTTGCGGCCATCCAGTGAGAGCTGCCGTTTGCCGCCCCGATAGGCTTCCTCGACGGTCAGCTCCAGCACCGCTTCCTGGTCGGCACCCGGAATCGGCCCGAATCCGCCACTGCCGCCGAACATGTCGCCGAAAAGGTCTTCGATGTTGATGCCGCCGGCGCCGCCGAAGCCCTGGCCGTAGCGCACCCGAGCGCCGGAGGGCCCTCCGCCACGGAAGCCACCCGCGCCGGCGCCCACCCGCTCTTCCCAGTCCTCGGGAACCTTACGGAAGTCTTCGCCGAACCGGTCGTAGCGCTTGCGGGTTTCGGGGTCCGATAACACGTGATAGGCCTCGTTGACCTCCTTGAACCGTTCTTCGGCCGCTGGATCCTTGTTGACGTCGGGGTGATACTTGCGGGCCAGTGTGCGAAACGCCCGCTGGATCTGATCGGCGGTCGCGTCCCGCGACACCCCGAGCGCTTCGTAGTAGTCGCTGGCCACGAAGCCTCACTCCCCGCGTCGGCTGACCACCACGGCTGCCGGCCGCAGTTGCCTCGAACCTTCGCCGTAGCCCGGTCGAAGCACTTCGACAACCGTCCCGGGCGCGCTGTCCGGCTCGTCCACCACACCGACCACCTCGTGACGCTCCGGGTCGAAGGGCACCCCTGCCTCCGCATCGCGCGAATAGCCGAGCTGCTCGAGAACCTGTAGCGCTTGTTCGAGAATGCTCCGCAGGCCCTCGAGGACCGCGTCGGACTGGTCACCGGCGTGACCGAGCGCCCGCTCCAGGTTGTCCACGATGGGCAGCCACGCGCCGGCCACCCTGGATCGTTCCGTTGCTCGTTCGCGGTCCAGTTCGCGGGCATACCGCTTGCGCAAATTGTCCAGATCGGCGACGGCGCGCCGCCAGCGGTCCTCGAGCCTGGCCAGCTCCTCATCCGAATCAGGTTGGGAGGCAACCGCTTCTGGCGGGTTTTCGTCTACCCGGACATTGTCCTCTTCGGTCTTGGAATGCTCTGCGGGGCTGACCATTGCGGCTCAGCCCCGGTCGAACTCGGCGTCGACCACGTCGTCGTCACCGACTGAAGAGCCCTGGCCGTCACCGGTCGGTTGCCCGTTGCCGCCACCGGAAGGCATGGGTTGCAGCCCATAAAGCACTTGCTGCAGTTCGGATGTCAGGGGCTGCACGCGGTCCATCGGTGCGTCTTCCTTAACGGCTTGGCGCGCGTCGGCGACCAGCATCTCGGCGCGTGCCCGATCGTGCGGCGCCGCCGAGTCGCCCAGTTCGGCAAGCCGGCGCTCCACCTGGTATGCCGCCGAGTCGAGCGCGTTGCGCGCCTCGACGGCCTTGCGCAGTTGCTCGTCCTCGCGGCGGTTCGCCTCGGCCTCGGCGAGCATCCGCTCCACCTCGGTCTTATCGAGGTTGGACTGCTCGCTGATGGTGATGCCCTGCTCGGCGCCGGTGTCCTTGTCGCGTGCTGTGACATGAAGGATGCCGTTGGCGTCGACGTCGAAGGTGACCTCGATCTGCGGTTCACCCCTGGGTGCCGGCCGGATGTTCTCCAGCTTGAATCGACCGAGTACCCGGTTGTCCCTGGCCAACTCCCGTTCACCCTGCAGCACAACGACATCCACGGCCGGCTGGTTGTCCGCCGCGGTGGTGAACACCTCGCTGCGCCGTGCCGGGATGGTGGTGTTGCGCTCGATGATCTTGGTCATCAGCCCGCCAGCGGTCTCCACACCCAGCGACAATGGGGTGACGTCGAGCAGCAAGACGTCGGAGACCTCGCCCTTGAGCACACCGGCCTGGATTGCGGCGCCGAGCGCGACGACCTCGTCTGGATTCACGCTCATGTTGGGGTCCTTGCCGCCGGTGAGCCGGCGGACCAAAGCCTGGACTGCGGGAACCCGGGTGGAACCGCCCACCAGGATCACCTCGTCGATGTCGTTCGTGCTCACCTTGGCGTCGCTCATCGCCTGCTTGACCGGGCCCATCGTTCGCTCGACCAGGTCTGCGGTGAGGTCGTCGAACTTCGATCGCATGATCGCGGTGGTCAAATGCTTCGGTCCGCTGGCGTCGGCGGTGATGAACGGCAGATTGACCTGGGTCTGCGCCACCGACGACAATTCGACCTTGGCCTTCTCGGCCGCCTCGAACAGCCGCTGCAGTGCCTGCGGATCTTTCCGCAAATCGATGTTGTTCTCACGCTGGAACTCGTCGGCGAGGTAGTCGACGAGCCGGCGGTCGAAGTCATCGCCACCCAGGTGCGAATCACCGGCCGTGGCGCGGACCTCGACCACCCCATCACCCACGTCGAGCAGGCTGACGTCGAACGTGCCGCCGCCGAGGTCGAATACGAGCACCGTCTCGTGCCCCTTCTTGTCCAGCCCGTAGGCCAGTGCCGCGGCCGTAGGCTCGTTGATGATGCGCAGCACGTCGAGGCCGGCGATCCGGCCGGCATCCTTGGTGGCGTTGCGTTGGGCGTCGTTGAAATAGGCCGGAACGGTGATCACCGCTTCCTTGACCCGCTCACCGAGAAACTTGCCGGCGTCGTCGACGAGTTTGCGCAGCACCTGCGCGCTGATCTCCTCAGGCGAATACTTCTTGCCGCGTACTTCGAACCGGGCGGCGCCACCCTCGCCCTCGACAACGTCGAAGCTGACCGCCTTGGCTTCTTCCGATATCTCGTCGAAGCGGCGGCCGATGAATCGCTTCGCCGAATAGATGGTGCCTTTTGGGTTCATGATCGACTGGCGTCTGGCCAGTTGCCCGACCAAGCGCTCACCGCTTTCCGTGAACGCCACCACCGAGGGCGTGGTGCGCGCCCCTTCGGCGTTGGGGATCACGATCGGTTCCC
Organism: uncultured Actinomycetota bacterium; assembly: GCA_963788075.1. Taxonomy (GTDB): domain Bacteria; phylum Actinomycetota; class Actinomycetes; order Mycobacteriales; family Mycobacteriaceae; genus Mycobacterium. The sequence goes on from CAWBFI010000006.1 coordinate 6,485, forward strand.
CGCCCTGCCAGGCGGCGATCACCGAGTTGGTTGTCCCGAGATCGATGCCTACCGCTGTTGCCATCGTCTATTCCCTTCGGTTGTCGCTGGTGAGGATTTGCAGCGCAGGGTCAGCTACCTCAACACGCGTCGTAATTCGCCCCCAAATGAGAAGTCTGGCAATCGGCAGCGACTGTCGCGTGCACCCGGTCAGCCGAAAATCTCGGCTCCGATTCGTCCTGGCAGCACGACAATGTGAATAGGGGGTAGGGTACTTCCGGACCGGGGAAACGGTTCGGATCGCCAACGGTGGGTATGCGATCGTGACTAGAGCGCATCAGCAGATACTCAGCCGTCACCCGAGAAGGGGAGTAGCTCAGCACGGCCAGTCCAACATGAACGGCGAATCGCTTAGCCCACGAGAACGGAGCTGGCAAGCCGGACAGGTTTCGCCAGGGAGTTTGGCCGTGCTCTCGCGCGTCGCGTTTAGTGATTGCGACGCCGGGGAGATCTTCCAGGTGGCTACGGCCGCCATTGACGACCTCGCGTCGTGTCAAGTCGAGGCCAGTTACCGGTCCGTGGACGGTGGGTTCGTTGGCTTTCCACCCTCCCAACCCGAAGATCCCGAAATCGAACGGCACCTTCGCGAGTCCGGCTGCGATGGTCAGGTCGACGTACAAGGCGGACGGTGGGGGTGGGCGCTTCCGCTGCGTCACCAAAGCACCGTTATGGGTTGCCTGGTGCTCAGTGCCGTCAGTGCACCGTCGGAAAATCAGATCCTGTTGCTGAAGATCCTTGCCCAGCAAGCCGGCGCCGCCTTGGCATACGTCGCAATGCACGAGCGCGACATCGATTACGCCGGGCAGCTGGTTAAGGCGAACACCGATCTGCAGGAAACGAATCGCGAACTCGACACGACAGTTTCGCGGTTGCAACGGCAGACGAACATGCACGAGGTTCTGAGCGCGGCGGTGGCGGCGGGAATGGGCGAGCGGGGCATCGCGGATGCGCTGTATGACCTGACGGCACTGCCGGTGGGGCTCGAGGACAGGTTCGGTAACCTGCGCTGCTGGGCTGGACCTGGACAACCCAACCCTTACCCCAAACAGACAACCGACGAGCGCGAGCTATTGCTGCACGAGCTTGCGGCGCAGAACGGTCCGGCGCGGATCGGGGGCCGGGTGCTCATGCTTGTCCAGCCCCGCGCCGAGATCCTCGGGGTCCTGGCGCTGCAGGATCCGGATAACACGGCGACCGAGGACAGCCTGTTCGCCCTGCGGTACGGCACGACGGTGTTGGCGTTGGAGCTTTCCCACGAGCGCAATCTCGCCGAGATCGAGCTCAATCTGCGCCGCGAGTTGGTCGACGATCTGTTGGCCGGCACGGACCGGGACGGGGCTTACGCTCGTGCCGATGCCCTGGGCCATGACCTGCGGCGCCCGCATTATGTGGTGGTGATGGTGCAAACCGCCGGTCGCGCAGAGAGCGCACTGGCAACCGCCGCCGGGCGTGCTGCGACCGCGTTGCATCTGAACTACCTGCAAGGACGCCACGGGGGCCTGGTTGTTCTTCTCACCGACGGCCGCCCGGACCCGCGGGCGTTGCACCACGCCATCAGTGAACGTCTCGACCGCACGACCAGCGTGATCGGCATCGGCACCCGTTGCGAAGTGCCCGATGACTTGCCGCAGTCCTTCATCGAGGCGCGTCGCGCCCTGAACATCCGGCTGCGCTCGGCCAATCCGGAAGGCGCAGCGGCGTTCGACGAACTTGGTTTCTATCGCCTCATCGACGCCGCCCACGATGGCGGCACGGTCGAAGCCTTCGTGCACGAATGGCTGGGAACACTCCTCGACTACGACGAGAGCAGGAACTCCGAACTGGTCCTGACCCTCAGCAATTATCTGGAATGCGGCGGAAACTATGACGAATCCGCGGCCGCACTACACATTCATCGCAGCACCCTGCGCTACCGGCTGGCGCGCATCGCTGAACTCACCGGGCACGACCTCCGCAAAATCGATACCCGATTCAACCTGCATGCCGCGACACGGGCGTGGCGATTCCTCAACCCCGATGGCTGACCGGCAGCGCGGCGCAACGCGCGTCTAGGGTAAGCCGTCGCCCGACTCATTGACTGGTAACCCGGCAACCTGACACGAAACTCGAACTCACCGACCCTTCGTGTACGGCGGCGCAACACGCCCTCGCGCTTGCCCTCCTTCACCTCGCCGGTCACCACCAACTCGTTGCCGTTCAGCGCGGCATCGACGTCTTCGCGCCGCACCTCGGGAGCTCGACGTCGATCATATCGACGCTATCGGTCTCGACGATATCGGCCGCGGGCAACCCGGCACCCTCACCCGTGAGTCCACCGAACACCGCCCTGCGCAACCCGATCGATCTCGGTATTTCGAATCTCGAACTCCGCAACGGGCGCCACCTCTCCGCCGGGCCCGCGGAACGTTGCAGCGGCAAAGTTATGTCATGTCCCCTCTGCGTTCATCAGCGGTTTGTCGTCAAAGAATGCGTCAGCGGTGCGGCCGAACGCGTCGCACTGTCGACACGATTTCGGTCCCGCGATTTCACACGCCTGGGTCAGTCACGACAAGTGAGGGACCGCCGGGTATCACAACACCAGCCGAAATAGCGTGAACACCCGATTCCAATGCTCAGTCGACGGGTTGGACACCGTCGCGTCCACCACGCGAAACGAACGGGCCAGCGCGATACTCAACCCGCCGAACAACTCTGGCAGCAGCCGCTCGGTGTCCTCAGCGAACGCAACGTCCCCAGGTGGTTGTCTTACCACCTGGCGCAGCAGCTCACGGATCTCCTCGGCCTCCTCGAGCTTGTCGAATTCGCGCATTCGCTCCTGGATGCCCTTGGTGATCGGAAGGTCCTGCGCCACAATCACGTCACGCCCATTCCATTTGGCCGAGTTGCGTCCCGCGATAGCAATGTCATCGATCTGCTCGTCGACGAACTCCCGGAAGCGACGTACGTCGTTCCTGTCGATCTTGATGCTCGCGACCGAGCGAAAGAACCGTTCGAACACGGGAATACCCGACGGATGGGTCACTCGATACCTCCGCTCCAAAGATCCAGACCGGCCCGAGCAGGCCAACGCTCAACGTTGGCACTGTAGTCGGTGACACCGAACCGGACCCGCAGGCGCAATTTCGCAAGGCCGGTTCGGCCTAACAGGTCAAGACGCACCAGGGAAGACACGTCGGACGATGTAGCCGGCGGACAGCCGCTTTGCGGGCGCACACATACTGTTCCGGCGTGCCTACCTTCAACGGTCTTTTTCGATCCGCCGGGCCGGTCGGGCACCGAGCCCGCCTTTCCCACCATTAACGCCATGCACATCGGGCCTTGGTGGTTAATCCCATTGTCGTCAACGGATTCCGCTGACGCCACCGTTGTCACCTTATCGACCATAAGCCGGCTGGTTTCCGCCAGGCCGGTGGTGCCCGACGATTGCACAGGAATGCGGAGCAGTGGTTACGGCAATCGCCCCATGGCGACCAATCCGTTGGTCGCGGCTTCGAGCCCCGCCCGGTGTCGATCCGACGAGATCGCCAACCGGAGCCGCGTGGTGCCAATCATCTCAGCATTCGAGTGAGACGCTTACGCTGCTTGCCCGCGACCTTACGTCCCTTCTTGACGGCATCGCCGGCGGTGTCCGAAACAACGGACCCCGCCCTCCTGCTGTTCTTTTTGGTCGACTTCGCCAGCTCATTGACTGGATGCGCCAGCAGGCGCGGCATCATCAGGTGCACGGAACGGGCGATGAGGCGACCGGAGAGCATCACGAGCGGGATGCCCAGTGGAAGCAGGATGACCGTCACGCACAACACCACACCGACAAGCCCGAGTACGCACGCTAAAAGCCACAGCACCGAGCCGAGCAGACCTCGTAGCAATCGCATGATAAACCTCGTTCCAGTGAATCGGGTCAGCGGATGACGCCCTTACGGAAATGCGTTAGGTTCCCGGCAACGGCCACGAGACGGCGCCCCCCAGCGGCACATCGAGTAGCCCATAGAGCGCTCGCATAATGACCTCCTTAGTCATATGTTGAATACCCATCGTGCTGCATTGATTAACTTGGCCGGCAGCCGGAATCCCCGCTGAGTTTGGCGGTCCTCGGGTTCCGATGTCGATTGGACCAACGCTGTTGTCGTGCGGCTAGGGAATTAACTCGCCGTCTCAATTACGGAGGCAAACACTGAAGCTATGGCCGCGTTGCAGGCGCCGTACTGTTCGCAGTCGGCGCGATTAGCCGTCGCGGTCGGGCTGTTCGTTAAGCGGCAGCAAATGGGCGCATCAATCCCTTACATCGGCACACGCGAGCCCGGGCCACGGGGGGTGCACCGAATGCTGAAAGACGGCCTTAGGTGCTACTCGGGGCCGCGTTGTTCGGATTCCGTGTCCCCCACCGACAGGAGCCGGTGAAAAAACTCCCGATAGCGCTTGAGCGCCTGACGAAGGTCTTCTGTCGACGCTTCTTCTCCCCGTGCCCACTGTTCCTCCAGCCGCGAGCGTGCTTGGGCGAAGCCGGCAGTGAGACGGTCGACAACATCAGACACGAGGTGGTCGGCTTTCTCCACGCACTGCCTGGGATCATCGACAAAACCGGCTTGGACGTCGTCCCAGCGCGACCGGAGACCAGAAAGGAGGTCGCCGAAGAGCGATTCGGCGGTGCCCGAGTTGGTGCTTTGAGCCGAGGATTGCGCGCCCGCGCCCGACGACTCCATCGTCGTCGCACCAGGGGACTCCGCATGCCCAGCCGACGACTCCATCGGCGTCGCAGCGGGGGTTTGCACTTGCCCGCTCGGCGAATCCATCGGCGCGTTCCCGGACCCTAATTCCTGCGTCGGTCCGGTGACTTCCGCGTGCGGCGTGTGCTGATCAGGCGTAGTCATGCTCGTGCCTCCTCTGGTCTGCCCCTATCGGTCTCGAGTAACTTCCCGAAGAGCACGCGGTAGTGGACAAACGCCTCACGCTGCTTCTCCGTATCGACATCGCCCCTCTCTTGGGACAGATGAATATCGTGAGCGGCCCGGTAGTTCTCGACGACGTCCGGGTGATCGACCGAGATGTCGGCTGCCCGCTGGTCGAAATCATCGACCGGATAACCCCGCTCGCGCATCACCTGGGTAACGAGCCGGTCGGCCGCACCCACCGCGCTCGACGGATTGTCTACGAAATCGGTCTGCACCCTGCGCCAGTGCTCGGCATATTTCGTGTGCGCCTCCGGCGACAAGGGGACGATGTCGAGTTTTTTGCGCTTTCGTTCACGCGCCGCGAGTTCTCTTTCGGCAACGCGTTCGTCACCTGTCGCACCGACAACTCTTTCGTACTCGGGACCGAAGTGCTCCTTCAGCCGCTCGGATCGTTTCTGAGCCAGCGTCACGCGCACAGCAACGATGATCGCCAGCACAGCGATCACGGCGAACACCGCGATGAGAATCCAACCCCAGGTAGGCATTTCTCGACCTCCTCGTCCTCCCACGCGGGTACCCGAGTGGCGTTTTCGGAAACGCAAGTTCGACCGTCATTGGCCCCAGATTGCGCTCTTACGGGGATCAAGGCAGCGAGCGGTGTCCCTGCCGAACCGCGCGACAATGTTTAGTCTTTGCTCAGGCGGCAAAAGACTAGAACATGACCAGCGAAGCTCATGTACCGCCAGACCAGCCACCGGGTTCGGCCGACGTCGCGGCAACACCAGCGACGTGGACACCGTCGGCCCAACGGCCGAAGTCCGCACTCCGATTAACCCGCATCGCAGCGTTTTGGTGGGCGCTGACCACCGGCGTAATCTTCCTGCTCATCCTGATGATTTTCATCGCACAGAACACCAATTCCGTCGCGATGCACTTCCTCGGCTGGGACTGGAGCCTGCCGATCGGGGTGGCGTTTTTGCTGTCGGCCGTGTGTGGGGCGGCGATCGCGGTCCTAGCCGGGGCCGCCCGTATTTTCCAACTGCGCCGTGCGGCGAAGAAGAACCTTATCGAGGCCGGCGAGCGCTCGGTCTATGGCAACTACCCGCCGCCGCCCGTCACCACCTAGTGTCCTGCGCCATTAATTCGTTTCATTAATCGTGCGAGGGAGTTGAGGATCTGCTCGGCGGTCTTGGTCCACACGAACGGTTTCGGGTTCTTGTTCCAGTTGGTGATCCAGGCGCGGATGTCTTTTTCCAGGGCGTGAACGCTGCGGTGGTCGCCGCGTTCGATGAGTTGTCGGGTCAGTTCGGCGAACCACCGCTCTACCTGATTGATCCAGCTGGAATAGGTTGGGGTGTAGTGCATGTGGAAGCGGGGGTGACGGTCCAGCCAGCTCTGCACGGTGGGGGCCTTGTGGGTGCCGTAGTTATCGCAGACTAGGTGGATGTCGAGGTGGTCGGGGACCTGGGCGTCGATGGTGGCCAGAAACTTACGGAACTCGATTGCGCGGTGGCGCCGGTGCAGGGCGGAGATGATGGTGCCGGTGGCGGTGTCGAAGGCGGCGAACAGGCTGGTGGTGCCGTGCCGGACGTAGTCGTGGGTGCGTTTCTCGGGCATGCCGGGCATCATCGGGAACGCCGGCTGGCTGCGCGCCAGCGCCTGGATCTGGGACTTCTCGTCCACGCACAGCACCACCGCGGCCTCGGGCGGGTCCAGGTAGAGCCCGACAATGTCATAGACCTTCTCCCCTTTTACCGGCTAATAATGTTTACTGCGATAGCTCAACACGCCGTGTTTGACTGGGTTTCCGGGACTAGTGACGTGTTTGTGGGATACATGTCGCATGACATCGGTGAGCGAGTTTCGTGTCGAGGCGCGTGACGACGGCTGGGTGGTGACTGGCCCGTCAGCGGTGGGCCTGCAGCTGGTCAATGACTATCTCGGCTATCTCGGCGATCGGCATTACGCGCCGGGCACCCGACGCTCGTACGCGTTCGACCTGCTCGCGTTGTGTCGGTGGCTCGAGGAGCAGCATCTGCGGCTAGACGAGGTGGACACCGCTGTGGTGCTGCGGTTCCTCACATCGTGTGATGGGTTGGCGGCGGCGACGGTGAACCGGCGGTTGGCCGCGATCAGCGGCATGTTCACGTTTCGGGCGATGCGTGATCCGGCCGCGGTCAACCCGATGCCGAAAGGTCCTGCCGGCCGCCGGGTTTCGGCGTCACAGCGCAGCGGACTGCTGGGTCACCTGGCCCGACCGCAGCCACGCTCACCGCTGCGGGCCCGCCAGCCGCAGCGGTTGCCTCGCGGCCTGGAGCACGCTCAGGTCAACGCGTTCTTGGCGAGTTTGCGGACCTGGCGAGACAAGGCGATCGCCGGGCTGATGCTGTTCTCCGGCCTGCGCAGCGCCGAGGTCCTCTCCCTCGATGTCGCCGATGTGGACATCGGCGCCGGTTGGGCACGAGTGCTTGGCAAGGGCGGACGGGAACGACGGGCGCCGGTCGACAGCGAGGTGGTCGGCTGGATCCAGGCGTACTTGCTCGCTGAACGACCCGACACCGAGGCCGGTGCGTTGTTCGTGGTCGCCAAGGGACCGCACCGCGGGCAGCGGCTCACCCCGGCCGGGCTGCGCACGATCTTCCGCTACCACCGGGTCCGCTCCGAGGTGCCCGGCGCGCACCCGCACGCACTGCGGCACTCCTTCGGTACCGCGTTGGCCGAGTCCGGGGTAGATCTTGCAGTCATCCAGGCGCTGCTTGGTCACGCCCATGTCGATTCCTCGGTCGGCTACATCCATTTGGCGCCGGTACGGGTCCGCGCGGCCTACGACGCCGCCCGGGCCAGGCAACGTGGCCAGGGGTGAACGGCGCGCCGCGCACGTGCCCGGCGCGGCCGAGCTGGTCGGCGACTACGAGGCGTGGTTGGCTGTCGACGGGCGAGGGTCGTTGTCCTACCGCAACGCGGCGTGGTCGTTCCTCGCGCGCTGGCCCGACCTGGCTCGATTCGCCGTGGAAACGCTCGACGTGCAGCAAAGTTTGGGCGTGGCGCAACGGCCGTTCGTCACCTACCTGATGGTCACCGGGCGGCTACGGCCCGGCTATGACTACCTGAGCCGCAAGATCGGCGGGCTGCTCGCCCAGGCTGGCCGCGGCCCGCTGGCCGCCGAGATCGCCGCGTTCACTACCGCGGCGACCGAGCTGGATTACAGTGCCCACACCGTGCGCTGCGCCGCCGAACGCGTTATCGTCCGGCTGCTCATCCAGACCGGCCGACCGCTGGCGCAGCTGCGCGCCGCCGACCTCGGCGAGCTGGCCGCGGCGCTGCACCGACACGCCCAGACCGGCGGCAAACCCGCCGCCTGGAACGCCGACCGCGCCATGATCAGCACAGCCCACCGGGTGCTGTTCCACCTCGGCATCCTCGACACGCCTCCGCCGGACCCAAGGTGCAGGCCAGGCCTAAGTGGTCACTACAGCGGCGTGGTCGAACCACTGCGCACGGTGTTCATGGACTACTGCACGCAGGCCGCCGCGACCCGGGCGCCGACCACGGTCAAAGCGATTGCCGGCCACCTGGCCGGCTTCGGCCGGTTCCTCACCGCCTGCGACCCGCCGGTCACCGACCTGGCCGTACTCGACCGCGCCACTATCGAGGCGTGGCTTGCGGCGCTGGCCGCCGCCCGACTGCGTAACGGGAACCCCATGTCCCTGGGCTACCGCCGCGGCCGGATCATCGCCGTACGGCAGTTCCTTACCGACATCACCGAGTGGGGTTGGCCTGCTGCCCCGCCGCGCACCCTGATCTTCTCCCGGGACCTGCCCCGCCTGACCCACCCGTTGCCGCGCTACCTGCCCCCGGATGCCGATCGGGCCCTGCAGGCCGCCTTGCGGCACATGTCGGACAACGGGCCGACGGTGTTGACGCGGCTACACGCCGACGCGCTGCTCCTGGTCCGCGCTACGGGGCTACGCATCGGCGAACTGCGCGACCTCGAGTTGGACTGTGTGCATCAGATCGACGGGCACGGCACCTGGCTGAAAGTGCCGCTGGGCAAGCTGGCCAGCGAACGGATGGTGCCCCTGGACGAGGAAACCGTCGCCGTGATTGACCGCATTGTCGCCCGTCGCACCTCCGGCCGGGCGCTGCCGCACCCGCGCACCGCACGATTGGTCGACTTCCTGCTCGTGCACCAAGGCCGACGCATCTCGGCCTGCGCGCTACGCGAGGAACTCGCCCGCGCCGCCGACACCGCCGGTCTCGGCAAAATCACTCCCCATGCCCTCAGACACACCTTCGCCACGGCCTTGGTGAATGCGGGCTGCTCACTGCAGGCGCTGATGCAACTACTCGGGCACCTCTCGGCGAACATGAGCCTTCGGTACGGGCGGCTGTTTGACGCCACCGTGCGTGAGGAATACGAACGCGCCCTGACCCAGACCAAAGCACAACTCGCGACGGCACCGCCAGCACCAGCCGCCTCGTCGCCACCGGTAGTTGGCCGACCGCTACCGCTGGTGGCGATCACCGGCGGAGCCGACTGGAAGGACACTGCCACCATCAAGTCCCGCCTGGCCGGCGGGTTCTGCCTACGCGCCCCGGCTCAGGGATCCTGTTCCTATGCCAACATCTGCGAGCACTGCCCGAACTTCCGCACCGACACCGGCTACCTCGCCGTTCTTGGCGCCCAACACGCCGATGCGCTCACCTTGGCCGCGGACGCCGAAACACGCGGCTGGGGCGCCGAAGCCGAACGGCACCGCCGCCTCGCCGACCGCCTTGATGAGTTGATCAGCCAAACCCGGGCCGAAACACGATGAGCGACAACCCGACTGACCGCGTCCGCAGCGCCTGCGAACAACTGCTCGCCGCCGGACGCGGCGTCACCTTCGCCGCCGTCGCCGAGCACAGCGGCATCAGCCGCGCCACCTGCTACCGCAACCGGCAACTCCGCGCCGTCATCGACGCCTACCGATCCCGCCACGGCGAAATGCTCACCATCACCGGACTCGCCGAGCGCCTCGACAACCTCACCCAAGCCCTCGACGCCGTCGCAGCCAAAGTTCGCCGACAAGAAGAAGAACTCCGCACGCTCAAACGTCGAGCAGCTACCCCGCGGCGGAGCCCGAAGCCCGATTAGCCGGAGAATCCACAAACAGCGGGTCGTTGGACAGTTTGAAGTCCTCGCTGCGATGTGGTTGCAGCTCGAAGGCTTTCCAGATCCGCCCGATCGTGGACTTAGACAGCCCGCTGCGCTTTGCCATCGAGGCCCGCGACCAGTGCGTGGCGTTGGCGGGGGTGGATTCCAGGGTGGCCACCACTACGTCCTCGACCTGCTCGGCGGTCACCGAGGCGGGCCGGCCCGGGCGCGGGTCGTCGACCAGCCCGTCGCAGCGCGCCTCCACGAACCGGGCCCGCCACTTGCCCACCGTCGGCTGCGCCACCCGCTCGCGGGCTGCCACTTCCTTGTTCGACAGGCCCTCGGCGCAACCGAGCACGATCCGCGACCGCAAGGCCAGCGCCTGGGCGGACTTGCGCCGCCGCGCCCACCGCGTCAGCGTCTGACGCTCCTCCTCGGTCAACACCAGCTCCGCCGTCGGCCGTCCACGTGATGCCATACACGAATCATCCCACCCACCAATGCGATTCGCCGCGGAACACCGCCGATGCTCATCGGTTACCATTATGTAACGAATTTCTGGCGCGGGACACTAGGAAACCTCTGAATAATTCGTTCAACGCTGGTGGTGTCTGACGGCTGCGCGCCGTGTGGCGTGTGATGATGTTGTGGTGCAAGGGATTACGCGGTCGGATCGGGAGTTGTTGGACGCGCAGGCGCTGGTCGGGGAGCTGGTGCCGCCGGGCAGCGTGTTCGCGTTCCTGGCTGAGCACCGCCATGAGCTGTTTCCTGATTCGTTCATCGCTGACCTGTTCTGCTCGTCGAGGGGGCGGCCGTCGCTGCCGGCGGATCTGGTCGGGTCGGTGCTGGTGCTCAAGGAGCTCTTCGATCTGTCCGACCCGCAGACCGCGGACGCGCTGCGCTTCGACATCCGGTGGAAGGTGGCGTGCGGGCGGTCGCTGACGCAGATCTCGTTCGATCCGTCCACGCTGGTGTACTGGCGCAAACGGATCGCCGCCTCCGATCGTCCGGACCGGGTGTTTGACGCGGTCGCGCAGGTCATCGCCGAGACCGGGATTCTGCGCGGGCGCCGGAAACGCTGCGTGGATTCGACGGTGTTCGACGACGCGGTGGCCACCCAGGACACGGTGACCCAGCTGGTGGCGGCGATGCGCAAGGTGGCGCGGCTGGTTCCCGGCGCGCAATCGGTGATCGAGCGGGTCGCCGGGCGTGACTACTCGATACCGGGAAAGCCGGACATCGACTGGGACGACGCGGAGGCCAAGGCGGCGCTGGTGTCGGACCTGGTCAACGACGCGGTGGCGGTGCTGGCCGAACTCACCCGCCCCGACGCGCCCGAGCGCGAGGACAAGGCCGCGGACGCGTTGGGGTTGTTGGCGCTGGTCGCGGGGCAGGACGTGGAACCCGCCGACGGCTCCGATGGCACCGACGGGGGCTGGCGCATCGCGCGGCAGGTGGCGCCGGATCGGGTGATCTCCACCGTGGACACCGAGGCCCGACACACCCGCAAGTCGAAGTCCGCGCGGCGCGACGGTTTCCGCGGGCATATCAGCACCGAGCCGGAAACCGGGCTGATCACCGACGCCGAGCTGACCAAAGCGGCCGGCGAGGACAGCAGCGACCCGGTGGTCGGGCAGGCGATGATCGCGCGTGACCGCTTCCACCGCCCCGAAACCCAGACCGCGCACCCGGAAACCGGCGGCGACGCCGTGCCCGCCGACGAACCGCAGGCCGATCAGCCCGGCGGCGGTGAAGCGGTCGCCACCAGTGATGGCGGTGAGATCACCACCGGCCGAACCGATTCCGCGGAGGCGACCGCCGCGGCTGGCGAGAAGGGCGTGGACCTGCGGGTGTACGGCGACTCGGCCTACGGCACCGGAGCCGCCCGCGCCGCCTATCGCGACGCCGGTCACCAGACGGTGATCAAACCCAAGCCGCTGCGCCCGGCCGTGCCCGGCGGGTTCACCCTCGACGATTTCACCCTCGACGAACCAGCCGGCACGGTCACCTGCCCGGCCGGGCACACCCGGCCGATGAGCCCGAAACGGACGGTGACCTTCGGCAGGCTGTGCGCGCACTGCCCACTGCGGCGGCGCTGCACCACCGCCGCCGACGGCCGATCGATGAGCATCCACAAACACGAGCAGCTGCTGCGCGCCGCCCGCGCCCAGGCCCGTACCCCCGAATTCAAGCAGGACTACCCGACCCGATCGAGCGTGGAACGCATCATCGCCTGGATCGCCACCCATCGGGGCCGACGCGTGAAGCTGCGCTACCTCGGCGTCGCCAAAAACCATGCCTGGCTGCGCAACCGGGCCGCCGCGATCAACCTGCGCACCCTCGTCAACGCCGACCTCACCCGCCACCACGGAGCCTGGGCACTGACCTGACCGCCGGGGCCGTAGCGGGCTCTTGATCGGGACCCCGCCCTTGCCCAAACTGGTATCGGCGGGAAGAACGACCACGTTGTCGACCAATCAGGTCTGACCTACTGCCGAAAAACGGCCTTGTCGGCGTTCTTCCCGCCCCTACGGCATTCATTGTTCAGAGGCGTCCTAGAGACGCGGCAATCGTCGGGCCATTGATGCCCCCGGAGCCTCGGCGTACGCGCCCGTACAGGGTCCGCGCCGACTGGTATTCGAGCTGTCCGGCCACGCCGCGGCGGTCACCCAAGCCGCCAGCAAACCGGTCAGTGGTCGGTGCCGACTGTCGCTATACGCCGAGGTGATTTGCTCGAGACTGCGTGCCGATCAAACTCGGTTGCGCGCCGGCGAAAACCGCTCAAGCTGCACAGGTGGCCCGCCTGCTGACGGCGGCGGTACCAGGCCTGCGACACCGTCGATCACGGTAACGACTGACCGGCTGCCACGCTCAAAGTTCAGGGTGCCGTGTTGGAAATTCTGGATCACCCACTCAGGCTCGTCGATTTCGGCGCTGGTCGGCAGCCCCACCGCACTGTGTTCGTAGCCTAGGGTGCCCCACGCGGCGTAGATCGCGCCAGTGACGGGCTGGGCCCCGGTGGCCGGGGACCAGTACATCGCTCCTTTCTCGAAGATGACGTATCGCGTGGCTTCTGCCCCTTGCGATTCCGGCGACGTCGGTGCGCCCAGTGCGCTGTTCATTCCGCCCATCGCCTGCCACCGGTCATAAATCGCAGTACCTTGTAGCGACTGCGCCAGATCCTGGGCGCTGGGCCGATAATTGAACCGCGCGGCAATGTCGCGAATCTGGTTCATCAAGGCATATCCGAGGTGGCCAGGGCAATCGGTATCGCTGACGTCGCGGTGGGCAAAGATGCAAGGCAGGCTCACTGCGGCGCCTCGGGGGATGCGGGTGTAGGGGCCCCCGTCCGATGTCAACCGGACACTGCCGTGCGGGTCGATGCCATCCATGGCCAGCCGCCAGCCGAGCAAGCGCCCGACGGTACGCACTTGAACCGGCGTGGGGCCCACCGCATCGAACTCGCCGATCATGCACACTGCCCACGTGCTGCGGTTGAACCCGCCGGTGTGGGTGCCCTGAACCGATCTTGTCATCCCGCCGAATCGGCCCTCGAATACCTGACCGTACTTGTCGACCAGGGCGTTGTAGGCGATGTCCGACCAGCCCAGGGAGCGGGTGTGGTAGGCGTAGATCGACCGCACAATTGCCGCCGAATCCTGCTGCGCGTAATCATTTACGCCCGCGGTATGGTGCACGACGCCTGCCTTGATTCCGTTGTCGTACACCGGTGCTCGGCTGCGAATCGACTCGTCGGCGCCCCACTGGGCGCGACTGATGATATTGGGCGCCTGCCCGGGTGCTTCGACCGCCGCAACCAAGACCGGATCCGCCGCCGCCCTCGGGGTTTGGTCCAGCCCTGATGCGGCGGCGCCCAAACCCAGCATAAGCGGAGCGGCCGCAACGTATTTGAGGACATCACGGCGCGAAACAAGCCGTGACGCTGAGCACCCGCACCAATCAGGCACGGCACCACGGTAACCCGCGGTAACAATATTCGTAACGCGACCCGCCGCAGCCGAATACGGTTGAATTCGGCGGGTTCGCAGTGCTGCCAACAGCGGTCTAGCACACGGACGATTCACGCGCGTCTATGGCACGGCGGCCGGTACCGAGGTGGCCCGCGTCGACCCGGAATATCCCGCTAGGTCCTCACCCATCGCTTCGAATGCATTGGTGGCATGCCCAAGCCACCGGTGCCGTAAGCGAAGACGTGGAAGCGCTGACTCACGCGGTGACGATCCGGCAACGTGCGTAAGGATTTTGCCGATCAGTGACCCCATGAGACCGGTCAGACATTCCGACCGGGGTCGCCGGGATCTGCTTTCAATAAGCACATAGTCGGCAGAGCGCCGATAGCAAACGGCTGTCGACCATGGTAAAGCAATCGTTAAAACATGTTGTGCCCGAACAGATTACCCACGCTGTCTGTCAACAGCCTGAGCTAAAATTGTTGCAAATGCAAGGAGCTGGCCCGCCGGCGACGTTAATCATTGCTAGAGCAACCGCTGCTTAGCCCTGCATCACCTCAGCAGCCGGCGTACTGACGTGACGAACTAAGTGGTAACCAGCGCAGGGCAGCTGGCGCTGAGGTGGCCGTGAGGGACTCGTAGGCGGGTGTCCATTCACCTCGCGATGGTAATCCGGCGCGCGGTCACGGGTTCAGCCTTGCCCTTTAGGTCCAGCACTACGACCTCGCCCCCATCGATGGACGCGACGCGCGCTACGGCCTCGGACATGACGATCTCTCCGCCCATCGCAACGCCCTGCAGCCGCGACGCGGTGTTCACGACGTCGCCAATCGCGGTGAAGTCACGGATCTCGCCTTCGCCGACGATCCCGACGTACGCCGGACCGACGTCAAGACCGATACCCACCTCCAGCTGCGGACCCCCGGGAGTCCCGTAGCCCTGTGCTCGCAGTATCGCGCGAGCGTCACTCACCATGGAATCGACATAGCGCCCGTCGGACGTGAGTGGCGCAAAGTACAGACCCATGACCGCATCACCGATGAGTTTGTCGACGATTCCGTGCTGGACTATCACCTGCGTCAGCTTGGAGTAGAAGCGATTGAGGGCCGTGACCATTTCGGCGGGTGGCAAGGTCTCCGCCAGCGCGGTCGAGTCACGGACGTCGGCGAAGAGAACCCCGACCGGCAGCGTCACGCCGCCCATTGGCGCCTTTTCGAAGCAGGCCTGACACCAGCGCGGGTTCTTTCGCGACGGGCTTTTGCCCGCGCGTCGCATCAGCCAGCCGCCGAACCCCGTGAAGGGGCTGCCACAGGCCTCACACCGCGGGGCAGACGGGAGCCTGGAGAGGACTTGTATTCCCCGACGAACCGTGGCGTGCCCGAAGTAATCGAAGAAGCGCGCCCATTCCTCCGCGTCGGCCTGCGCGTCTTCTGGGCGGGGTGGCGTGCGCTCATGCGGCATTCCTCATTTTCACACCATCTGCCATGCTGCTGCCCATTTAGCTGTTCCGAACTGTACCGAGCCCGTACCGGCACGTCCGGAAAAAGCTGTCTTGCGGGGGATATGGGGCGTGCCAGTACCGTTTGCGGAGGTCGCGGCGGTGCTGAAAAGGGACTCATAATCCGCTGGCCGCGGGCTCGAGCCCGCCCGTCCCACCGTTTTCGCTCGTAGCAGCGTTTTGTGGGTAATCGCCGCAGCCGGGAGCCCGGAATTTACCGGCGTTTTTCCGGTGGCCGGAGATTTGCCTCGGCCCGACGTCGGGGCGCGTGACACGCTTGGCGAAAAGCCAAAAGAATTTCGGTGCGCGGTACCCTGGCCCGCGCGGGCGAATTAGCCAAATAGGGTGTGCTGCGCCTGCTACGTTTTCTAATACCGCACGGTTCGACGATCACCTGAGCTGGGCGACCACTGGGCGGTGGATGGGGCCCCAGGAGGCGCGGAATGTCTTCTGTCTACGTAATACCGGATGTAATGGTCACGGCCGCTGAGCGCCCAGGCGGCCGATTTCCATCAGCGGCTGGTGCAGACCCTGAACGCGAGCGCGGCCAGCTATGCCAGCGCCGAGGCGGCCAACACCGCCGCCGCCGCCAATCCACTGCAGCAGCAAATAGTCAGCGCTATCAACACTCCCACCGAAGCATTGCTGCAGCGGCCGCTCATCGGCAACGGTGCCAACGGAGCGCCGGGCACCGGGCAGAACGGCGCGGCCGGTGGCATTCTGCGGGGTAACGGCGGCGATGGTGGTTCCGGCATGCCAGGCCAGAACGGCGGTAACGGCGGGGCTGCAGGTCTGATCGGAAACGGCGGCAGAGGCGGCACCGGCGGCATCGGCAACGTTGCCGGCGGCACGGGTGGCACCGGCGGCTCAGGCGGCGCCGGTGGCCTGCTAGTCGGTAGCGGCGGCGCGGGCGGCATGGGAGGGGTCAACGATTTTATAAACGGTAGTGGGGGCAATGGCGGCGCCGGTGGCAATGCCATCGGGTTGTTCGGCAACGGCGGGGCTGGTGGTGGCGGCGGCTCAGCCAATATCGGCGCTAACGGCGCCGGTGGGGTCGGCGGCAACGGCGGTCTGATAAGCGGCACCGGGGGCCACGGCGGCAACGCCGGATTCGCCAAAACGGGCAACGTGGGCGGTTCCGGCGGCGCGGGCGGCATGTTGTCCGGCGATGGCGGCGACGGCGGCGACGGCTCCTTGGGCGCAAACGGGGGCACGGGCGGGAGCGCTCGGCTGATCGGAAACGGCGGGGGAGGAGGATCCGGTGGCGACCAATTTACCGCGATTGGGAGCGGAGGAGCTGGCGGCGCAGCCGGCAACGGCGGCCAGCTGCTCGGTAACGGCGGTCATGGCGGCAACGGTGGGGACGCAATCTTCGGTAACGGTGGCGCAGGCGGTACCGGCGGCAACGCGATAGGGCTGTTCGGCAACGGCGGCAACGGTGGCGAAGGCGGCGCCAGTGCCGCTGCCGGTGCTGGCGGTCCCGGTGGTGTCGGCGGCAGCGGCGGGCTGCTATTGGGCGTCGATGGGGAGGATGGGCCGAAAGGCCCCTGATTTGACCGCCGGGGCGCAAGGCCCAGCAGCAACTCGGTTGAGCGCTTGACCATCATCGCACGGCTCGACGATCACCCAAAGCGATTTGCGGCCGTACTCAGGGCGTACGGGACAGTGCTGGCAAGAGCTAAAATTACTGTGTTGCAGGCGATTTGAGCCGTCTCAACGAATGGTTACGCTTGGTCGCACGTGTGCTGAAAAATCTTCCCCGGAAGGAAGTGGGCGTCGGATTCATGTGGACAGAGGCGATTTTCTATACCGCGATCAGCGTGGCGTTCGGGACCTCGGCTGGCACTCGCAACTCATCAAGCTGGAAGAGGTGAGCGCCCCTGAAACAATTGGGCAAAGCAAGGAAGGCGCGACTCCGGTGCAATTACCTCTGTCAACATCGAGTTGATCGGGTCACCGAGTTATGCACGCGCGTCGACCAGAGCGCACATACTGCTCGACCTGCTACGCGGCGAACGCAGTCGCCGCGTTGTTTGGATCGCCCTGCGTATTGAACGAGAACACCCGCTTGTTCATTTAAGTAGTTCTCGACTCGAAACCGATTCGGCCCCACAGAGAGGAGGCTGCGACCACATGAACGTCGGCCCTGGGAAGTGGTCGAAAGTCTTCACGGTCCTGCTGTCCGCCGCCGCGCTGATTTCCGCAGCGTCAGCATCAGCAGATCCAACAGATGATACTTTCGTTGCGGCGCTTGAGAATTACGGGATCGACATCGATGGCCGCGACACCGCGATCGCGCATGGCCATGCGGTGTGCGCGGGACTTGATAAAGGCCAAGACTCAAGCTTCCTGGCGATGAAGCTAATGAACGACACGAAGTTGAACCTCTCGTCGAGGCAAGCCGGCTTCTTCATCGGCGCTTCGGTGGCGGCCTATTGCCCGCAATACAGAGGCTCCGTCGATCCTTCACTGATCTGGCTGCTGCCGTTTCCCCCGATGATGTGAGCGTAAAGGCCTTAACGCGATGGCCGATCCCGGCTGCGAGCGGGAGTTGTCGCAACGGCCGTGTCGTATCCGCATCAAATGCGTGCAGGTTTAGGTGGTGACGGCCATAAGCCTCTCGCTGGCAGCGCCGCCCTACAAGGGGCGCTGGGGCGATTAGGTGGCTGGCTACTTGCGTTTGGGGCCTTGCCGCGATTCGTCGCGGCGCGACCAACTTCGTGTTCCCTTGGCCTGCGCCTGATGGGTGAACCTTGCGCGGCTGGCGCACGGCTAGATTACCCGCATGCGCATTATTCGCCTGTCCGGCGTGGTCCTGACGATCCTGACAGCGGGGTTGCTGCTGGCAACCCCAGCCGGCGCGCAACCGCCATTCAAGCTCACCGATCACATCACTGACAGCACCGGGGTGTTGACGGATTCCGGTCGGTCGGCGGTCAGCGCCGCAATCGACCGGCTTCACCGCGATCGGCAGATCCAACTGTGGGTGGTCTACGTCGACAACTTCTCTAGGTTCAAACCGGACAACTGGGCCGACCGAACCCGCAGCGCCAGCGAGATGGGCGACCACGACGCACTACTGGCCGTGGCTACCAACACCAAGGCGTACGCGTTCACCGGGCCGCCGAAGGCTCACGGCCTCACAGCCGACGAGTTAAACCGCCTGCGGAGCAACCAAATTGAACCAGCGGTGGGCGCCAAAGACTGGAGCGGTGCTGCGGTTGCCGCGGCTGATGGGTTGGATAGATCGGCGGCGTCGGACAAATCGCCGGGTTCGTCAAAGCAGATCTGGCTGCTGATCGCGATCGGTGCCCTCGTCGTCCTGGTCGTAGTCGCGGCGGTTCTCATGATCTACCGCGCGCGCCGGCGCCGGCGCGTGGTGCGGCGGGTCGACCCTAGCGATGGTCAGCTGAACGTCGACGGGAGCGATCACTCGTTGGGGCAGGCGTTGTCCACCGCGGACGCCAGATTGCGCCAAATCTCCGACTACGTGGCCAGGCATCGCGAGAGCATCGGCACCGAGGCCCGAACCCGGGTCGACGAGGCGAGACGGCATTTGGCAGCGGCGCACGGCAAGGAAGCAAGCAACGAGCTCGAAGCGATCGCCCATGCCAACAGGGCATCGACGCTGGCCGCTCAGGCACAAACGCTGGCGAACTCCGACTTACTAGCAGCGCACCGCCCGCGACGGCCTCGAGGCACCGCTTCTAGGCGTTGACCTGTGGGATCGCCGTCGGCGACCCGCAACCCCCGCAAGTTGCCATCAGGTGTTGGGGGGACACGCCGTCCAAGGCTGCCACCACCATCGCTGAACTGCTGCTTAGCTTGCACTGGGCCGCCGCTCATCTCTTCGCGCTATCGGCGCCGGGCTATTGAACCGTATTGATGCGCAATTAATCTCGATCCTCTCGCGAACATAAGGATCACGTAGGTTTACCGCCGGGAAGGAACCGCCAGGTGGTTGGCCTCGTTGAACACTTCGAGTGGCCTCGCCCGCCGATTGGGCCCATGCCGCCGGCGGCTCAACGGTGAGGTCTGGACACAAAGACTTAGGGGGAGAAACCATGGCGATCACTGACGTTCCAGCCTTCGCGCACTTAACAGACGCAGACATCGAGAGTTTGGCCGTAGAGCTGGATGCGATCCGTCAGGAGGTCGAGGATTCACTCGGCGAGCGCGACGCGCGCTACATCCGCCGCACCATCGCCGCGCAACGTGTCCTTGATCTGGCCGGTCGGCTCATGCTGGCCGGTAGCTCGAAACGCGCTGCGTGGTGGGCGGGAACCGTGACGCTGGGTCTGGCCAAGATCATCGAGAACATGGAGATCGGCCACAACGTCATGCACGGCCAGTGGAACTGGATGAACGATCCCGAGATCCACTCCTCGACGTGGGAGTGGGACATGAACGCGGTGTCAAAGCACTGGATAGCCGCGCACAACTATCAGCACCACAAATACACCAACATCCTCGGCATGGACGACGACGTGGGCTACTTCATCCTTCGCGTCACTCGTGACCAGCCCTGGGCGCGCTACAACCTCGGGAATATGCTCTTCAATGCCGTACTCGCGCTTGCGTTCGAGTGGGGAATTGGCTTGCAGACGGTCGATTTAGAGAAGATCTTCAAGGCTGGCCCGGAGCGCGACATCAATCGCCAGCGGACGCGCGAGTTCTCGGTTAAGGCCGGCAGACAGTTGGCTAAGGACTATGTGGCATTCCCGGCCATCACCTCGCTGTCGCCGGCGGCGTCCTATAAGTCGACGCTGAAGGCCAACGTGGTGGCAAACGTAATTCGCAACGTCTGGGCCAACGCGGTGATCTTCTGCGGGCATTTCCCCGATGGCGCAGAGAAATTCACCAACACCGACATGGTCGGTGAAACCACGGGCCAGTGGTATTTGCGGCAGATGCTGGGCAGCGCCAACTTCGAAGCCGGACCCGTGCTTCGGTTCATGAGCGGCAACCTGTGTTACCAGATCGAACACCATTTGTTCCCCGACCTACCCAGCAACCGGCTGCACAAGGTGTCGGTGCGGGTCCGTGCGTTGTGCGACAAGTACGACTTGCCCTACACCACAGGCTCCTTTTCGGTGCAGTACGGCAAGACCTGGCGCACCATCGCCAAATTGTCGCTGCCCAACAAGTACTTGCGCGACACCTCCGACGACGCGCCGGAAACCCGCAGCGAGCAAATGTTCGCCCAATTCGAGCCGGGTTTCGCTGCCACGAACCGACTGACGGGGCGCCGCCGCGGGCTCAAGACGGCGATCGCAGCTGTGCACCAATGGCGGGGTGTGAACCAACGTCGACGTTCGCGCGTGGCCGGGAGCGGCCAGCCGCCGGCAATTGGCGCTTAATGCTCTAGAGCACTAATTTTCCTGGAGTGATGTCCTCAGCTGCTGCTGCAGTCGCGCGGTGGATCGCGCCTTTCCTAACGGTCGCGGCCGTTGCAGGCATGGGTCATCTGGCCGACCCGGCGCACACCGGTCCCGCCCCTGCGGTGCGCCTGACCGGCGAGGTCAACCCGTTGGCCGGCATGCCGTTCTACGTCAATCCCTCCTCAGCGGCTATGCGCGCCGCGCAGCAGGCCAATCCGCCGAGTCCCGAGTTGACCGCCATCGCCAACACGCCGCAGGCGTACTGGATCGTTCCGCGCTCTTCCACGGTTACGGTCGCGAAGTACACCGGCGACGCGCAGGCTGCTGGCGCCATGCCGGTTCTGACGCTTTATGGAATCCCCCACCGCGACTGTGGCAGCTTCGCTGCGGGTGGGCTCGCGACGGCCGACGACTACCGCGGGTGGGTCGACGGCATCGCATCCGACGTGGGCGCTTCAAGGGCGGCGATCATCGTCGAACCCGACGCGGTCGCCATGGCCGACTGCCTGTCGGCTGATCAGCGTCAGGAACGCTTCGACTTGATTCGCTACGCCGTCGACACGCTGACGCGGAATCCGGCCGCGGCCGTGTACGTCGACGCGGGTCACGTACGTTGGCACAGCCCTGAGGAGATGGCGGCCAGGCTCAACAACGCCGGCGTCGGCCATGCGCGGGGCTTCAGCGTCAACACTGCGAACTTCTTCACTACCGAGGACGAAATCGGTTACGGCGAGGCGATTTCGGGGCTCACGAACGGTTCGCACTACGTGATCGACACGTCACGCAACGGCGTCGGACCGGCGCCCGACTCCGGGATCAACTGGTGCAACCCCAGCGGCCGAGCGCTGGGCACACCGCCGACCGCGGCTACCGCGGGAGCGCACGCCGACGCCTACTTGTGGATCAAACGTCCCGGCGAATCCGATGGAACATGCGGCAAAGGCGATCCGCCGGCGGGGACCTTCGTGAATCAGTACGCCATCGATCTGGCCCGCCAGGCGGGACACTAGCCTAGATTTTGCGCGAAAATTCAGTGTGACACGGGCCTTGAATTGGCGAAAGTGCCTGTCCTGCAAGGAAGAATGAGACTTCTCTACGGTCCACGATTCCGAGCGGGAAGGCACTTTCCAGGTGAAGAGTAGCGCAGCACGATCCAGGTTGGCTATCAGCGCGGACGGGCGTGGTGTGGTGTCGCACGCCGCGGTTGGCATGTTGCGGGAACTCGCCGATCTGACTGGGCTGTCGTCGCAGGTCACCAGGGCGTTGGCAGATACCTACCGCGGGCCGTGGACCCATGCGCCCGGGGAGGTGTTCGCCGATCTTGCGGCGGCGGTGGCCGACGGCGCGGATTGCGTCGACGGGGTCGGAAAGCTGTTGGGTGACCGGTCCCACGTGTTCGGGCAGGTCGCGTCGGGAACCACGTTGTGGCGGCTGCTCGACGAGCGGATCGACGCGACGCATTTGCCGCGGATCCGCGGGGCGCGAGCGTATGCCCGCGAACAGGCCTGGGCCGCGGGAGCGGCTCCCGATCATGACGGCTGGCTGCATCTGGATGTCGACGCCACCATCACCATCGATCACTCCGACAACAAGGAGAACGCCGCCGCAACCTGGAAGCACACGTTCGGCTTCCACCCGCTGCTGGTGTTTCTGGACCGGCGAGACATCGCCGCCGGGGAAGCTCTGGCCGGGCTGCTGCGTCGCGGGAATGCGGGCAGCAACACCGCCGCCGATCACATTACCGTCCTCGGCTGGGCGCTGGAGTCGTTGCCGCCGCTGTACCGCCCGGGCCCCGAAAACCCGGATGCACCAAAGATTCTGATCCGCTCCGACTCTGCCGGCGCCACCCACGCCTTCGCCGCTGCCTGCCGCGAATCCGGTGTCGGGTTCTCCTTCGGCACCGCGATCGACGCCCGGATCCGCGACGCCGTGGAGGTGCTCAACACCGGTGCGGCGTGGTATCCGGCGATCGACGCCGACGACAGGATCCGCGACGGCGCGTGGGTCGCCGAAGTCACTGATCTGGTGGACCTGTCGGCATGGCCGGAAGGGACCCGGCTGATCCTGCGCAAGGAACGCCCCCATCCGGGTGCGCAGCTGCGGTTCACCGACTCCGACGGGCACCGGGTCACCGGGTTCATCACCGACACCCCCGACGGAGTCGTGCCCGGCAAACTCGCCGGCCTGGAACTGCGCCACCGCCAACATGCCCGCGTCGAGGACCGGATCCGTGAGGCCAAAGCCACCGGCCTGCGTAACTTGCCATTCAACGCTTTTGACGCCAACGCGGCCTGGCTCGAAATCGTCATGGCCGCAATCGATCTGATTGCCTGGACGAAACTCATCGGCTTCGCCGAGGCCCCCGAGCTGGCCCGCTGCGAAATCGACACCTTCCGCTACCGCGTCCTGCACGTCGCCGCCCGCATCACCCGCAGCGCACGACAAACCCGGCTCGCGATCGACGCCACCTGGCGCTGGGCACAGGCAATCGCCACCGCCTGGCGCCGTATCCGCACCGCATTCACCTAACCGCAAACCCCCTGACCCGACGAGACGAAAGACCCTACCGGCCCTGGAAAGCCCGCACCCCCGACGCGACATCGGGCGCCTTGTCATGCCCGCCTGCAAATAATCAACGGCGCAAGCCCACCGGAACCGGTGAATCACTCCCGGACGTCGCCGCATGCAAAATCGAGGCTAGGACCCGACAACGATGATTACCAGTCAGATCCCTGTGCAAAGGGTGGGGGCGTCGCACACATTGCCGGGGCAATAGATCGAGTGTGCGGCGTTGACCATGGTCCCAACGTCCAACAACGTAACGCCCCTCGCGTCCAAGTGGGCGTGAATGTCGTTGGCAATCTGTTGGGGCGTCCAACCCCAAGTGAGGTCGTAGCAGATGAGGTGCGCCTCTCCGATGAGTGCCTCTTCCGTGTTTGGCGGCCAAGAAAGGCCGACGGCGCGCAGTTGCGCGAGGTATGCGTCATCAGCGGGAGTGGCAGTCGCAATGGCGGCGCTACTAACCAGGGCAGCGGTGGCCATCGCGGGGATGGTGAATCTGGCCAGCCAGCGAGGTGAGGGCATTTCGATTCCCGTCCTTTCTTCGCAACAAATGTGAACAATAAAACCTCGGGCTACCAACGGATTCCAGCCAATTCGTATGCGGCCGCATCGAATGCGCGCAGCGTATCTAACAGCATCGGCGGGTCCTCAGAGTCCGGCTGGGTAGACAATTTGGCCGCGACCACCTCCGCGGCGCGGTTGACGTAAATCATCTGCCCACACATGCCCTGGCACAACACGACGTTGCTGCCCGGGTAGGGAAACCACACTTGGTTGCGGTACATCCCGCCGGGCATTCGGTTGACGTCGGGTGTGGAGGCGAACGCCTGACGCGAGTCGGGACCGCCGTCGAGAGTGTCGGTTATCCAGGCCGCCGGGACCACTTGCTGGCCGGTCAACGAGACACCGTCGCGCAAGAACAGCGACCCGAACCGGATCATGTCGGTAAGACACGCGTTGATGCCGCCGTCGAATATTCCGGTGCCCGCAGTGTCTACGCCGATGCTCGCGTCGCATTGGGCGCCGATACGGCTCCACAGCAGTTCCGACATAAGTTCGGGCATCCGCTGACCGCCGGCCGCCTCGCAGATCCAGCCGAGTACGTCGGTTTCGCACGAGCGATATTCGAACGGCCCGCCGTGAGGGGATTTCTGCCGCAGGGTCAGCAGGAACTCACGCAGCGTGGAGGGGACATCCGGAGCGCTTCTAGTCCTCCACCCGATCGCCTGCTCGCGGACGTGTATCTCCGCGGCCGGGTCGAGGTAGTTTTCCGAAAAGGCGATACCCGACCTCATGTCCAGCAGGTGGCGCACCGTCGCACCGGCATAACCGCAGTTGGCCAGGGCGGGAACATATGTCGTGACCGGCGCGTCAAGCTCGATCGCACCGGCCCCGTGCAGCGCGCCGACCACGGCTGCCACCAGCGACTTGCTCACCGAGAACAGCAGGTGCCGGGTCTGGGCCCCCATGCCGTCGAGGTACTCCTCGGCCACCATCGAACCGCGGTAGGCGACGGCCCACCCGTCGGTAGCGGTGGCGGCCATCACCGCGCCAACGGTGGTGGCCACCCTGTCAGCGCTGGTCACCCGGATCTCGGCGATCGGAGCACTGGCGGCGGGCAACGCCACGGCCAGCCCGGTCCCGCGCGAGATTACCGCCGTCGGCATGAAGTCTTCGACGTGCTGGAATGACCAATGCGAATGTGGCGGCGACAGCCAGTTGTCCAGTGAGATACCGGCCCGGGCGCGACCAGGTTCGCCGCCGATCATGCGCGCGGCTTCACGGGATCGCCGGGTGGTCGGACGACCAACGGTGCGCTGACTCCAGCTGGGAGGCGATCAGGGGCTCGCCCTCGATGGTTTGTCGAGCAGTTCGTGCGGCCGCCGCTCACGCTCGTGCGACGAGCCGCGGGACGATCGGCGTGGCCGGCGTCAGGGGTGTTGACGCGAACTGCGCCTTGATGCCTTTGACCCAGCGCCGGCAGCGGTCGGTGAGCTGGTAGTCGTCGGTCTGCAGGTGCCCGCGGGTGACGAGCACGCCGACTTGGGCGCCCTCGCAGCGTAAGTCGCCAGGCGCCGCGACACGCATTGAACACCCCGCATTCGTTCACTGGACCGGTCAACGTCGGCAATCCGAACGAGGTCACGATGCTCGAACTCGCCCAGTTGGTGATCGAGCTGGTCGGCTCTTCGTCTGAGCTGACCTTCGAAGACCTGCCAGAGGACGATCCTCGCCAGCGCCGGCCGGACATCACCTTTGCGCGCCGCGTATTGAGCTGGGAACCTGCGGTGAGGCTTGAGGACGGGTTGATGCGAACGATCTCCTACTTCCGTTCAACGCTGCCCGCGTAGCGTTGCCTGCGGCCAGCGCGGTCCCGTGGTGTCAAGGTTGACCTGCACGCCCACCACGCTGCACGGGGCCGTGATGGGGGAGCATGCAAAATAACAGATTTGCGGACACGATGTGTTGGCTCACCTGAGCGGCCAGCGTGACCACGTCATAGTCCGGAAACGGAACCGCTTGTACTCCAGGGATCGTTTTCAAAACGCCAGCCCAATATGCTCGATCATCGTTGTTCGTGGCCGCATATAGCTTCATGTCAGACGCGCAGAATGGAAAAAGCTCACTGGCGGCGACAGCTTCAGAGATTGCGGCGGCGACGCCTGGTTCTTCTGCGATCCCGTAATCATCCAGGCTGATCACGCCCCGCGGGCCGGTGTGCTTGGCCGCCAGCTTGATGTTGCCTCTGACACACTGATGGTTGTGACAGCCGTCGATGTGGGTGAAGCGCAAGGGCGGTAGCTCGGTTAACTGCGCTGAGTCACAGACTCTGACGTCGACTTGTCGTCGGCTGTGATAGTGATCCCAGTTGCGGCAGAACTCCCGCGACATCCAGACCGCCATAGGTTTCCCGGTGCGCGGTACCAAGGTCTTCGTGCGACATCACCTTGTCAAACAGATCGCACGCGATGAGGCGCTCATCAGGGCGCAGGCCGCATCCCATCAGTATGGCTGATTTACCCCGATAGACCCCGATCTCCAGCATCTCTCCGGCGACTCCGCTGTCCAGCTGGTGGCCCAGGATGAAGTCGAACAGCATGAAGTCCGCAAGGTAAAAGAAGCCGGGAATTTGTTCACATCCGCGCGCGTATTGTGCGGCATTCTCAAGCTTCAACATTCAGTTCAGCCCCGAGGATCTCTACCGAGCCTGCCTTCAGCAATCCTTTGCAGGGCCCTAAAGACGCCCTGCTGAAGAAGCGCGAGCCGGCGCGCGTCTTGGGCCTGAGACCAGCCGTTGCACCGCAACCCCGTCCGGATGCCTTTGCCGGCGTCGTACATGGTGCAAGAGTACAACTCTGGGGCCGCGTACCAGATGGTGCGAAGCGCCCCACTGAAAGGCCGAACCTAGCGACGGTGTACCACGCTTGGTACACCAACCGCATGGTCGGCCCCGTTTACCCCGCTTAGTTGCAGACCGGATCCTGTGCCGCCATAGAATATGGCGAACTCGCTCATACACTGGGCTGCTGGGAGATCCCATGCCGAAGGATCCGCGATGAAGTTTGCGCTGGCAACCCTGGGCACTCGGGGGTCGAGCCATACGCCGCCGTCGGTCGGGAGCTGCAGCGCCGGGATCACGAAGTAAGCCTGGCGGTCGCGCCCGACTATATTGGCTTCGTCGAGTCGGCGGGGCTTGCTGCGGTCGCCCACGGCCGGGACCAGGTACAGCAAAACGAGAATTTGATCCGCAAATACGGGAACACGCCGAACCCTATCAGCATGGCGTGGGAAATTATGAATGATGTCACCCAACTCTGGCCGGCGCTGGGTACGGCGCTGACGTCGCTGGCAGATGGGGCCGACCTGCTATTGGCGGACCCAAGCGAGCAGGGGCTGGCCGCCAATGTTGCGGAGTACTACGACATTCCGCTGGCTACGCTGCACTTCTACCCGACAGCGCCTCGCGGTGCGGATTACGAAATAACCAAAGACGCTGAAGACGCCCAACGCCGGACGCTAGGCCTGCCAGAGCAAAAGGGACCCTCGACGCGACTATCGCTGGAGATCCAGGCCTACGACGAGCTCTTCTTTCCCGGGCTGGCAGCCGAATGGGCGAAATGCGACGTCCGAAAGCCTTTCGTTGGCGGGCTGACGCTGGAGTTGCCGATGGGTGCCGACGACGAGGTCGTGTCGTGGATTGCCGCGGGAGCGCCGCCGATCTACTTCGGCTTTGGCAGCAGCGCGCGAGTCGCCGTTGCCGCTGACGCGTTCGCGGCGATCAGCGGGGCTTGCGCGCAGTCAGGCGAGCGGGCGTTGATTTGCAGTGGCAAGAGTGATTTCACCCAGATCCCGCATGTCGACCACGTAAAGGTTGTGAGCGCGGTGAACCACTCGGCCGTCTTTCCCGCTTGCCGCGCGGTCGTCCACCACGGGGGGCCTGGCACCACGTTCGCAGGCATACGGGCCGGAATCCCGACGTTGATCCTTTGGGTCTCGGTCGATCAGCCGATCTGGGGAGTTGCGGTCAACCAACTGGAGGTCGGCTTGGGGCGGCCCTTCTTCCTCACCGAGCAATCGCTGGTCGAGGATCTGCGGTCCATCCTCACTGCGCACTGCGTCACTCGAGCCCGTGAGGTCGCCGCCCAGATGACCAAACCCGCGGAAAGCGTTTCCGCCGCCGCCGATCTCCTGGAAGACGCCGCCCGCCTCGGGCGCGTTAGCTGATCGGCGAAGGCGGGCCGGCACGGAGCAACGAGTCGCTATTGTGCGGGTGGACGGACGATTGCTCTTGACGGCGTCAAGGCTCGCCGATCCGCTAACCGGTCGAGCCACTCGGCCATCAGTGTCTGTTCGGCCGGCGTCAACGCATGATCGGCATTGCCCCGCAACACCTCTCGCAACGCGGTGCTTTTACGCTCATACTTGAGGCTTCTCATGTTGTGGCTGAACAAATGAACGAAGATGACGGCGAGTCTGGTGCTCCGGTGTCCCGGCCTCGCCGTCTCTGTGTCTGCCTCGCGTGTAGTCGGCCTGCCACTCCGGTTGCTTTCCTGCGGCGACCCTCGCTGCCTGCTCGAACTGACTTGCCGCGTTACGTGAGCGAAGAAACAACTCATGCTTGCGCTGCAGATCTTCGTCGGACTCGATGCGCCTGAGTTCGGGGGCGAACTCTTCAAGCTCGGCTCGGCGTTGCGGGACGATCATGCAGATCGGCTCGTCGACCTCGAATCGCACCGGCATCAGTTTGCGGGTGAATTTCCAGCTCATGCTGAAACTCGCGCTTGCCCAGTCGGTTTCGACGATGCCCTCTAATGGACACACGGCGTCCTTCGGATAATTCGCCGGCCCGCGGACCAACAGGTTGTAGCCCGGCGGAGTGCGAAACAGCATCGGCAGATGCCAGGTCAGAATGCCGTTTCCGAAATGGCTGGATGGCAGGAACTGACCGGTGTCGCGCTTATCGGGTGCGATGTTCACGTCCACGCCGTCTTGACCGAACCACGTAGCGGTGAACGCGCACCGATTGCGCAGCTCCCAGCCGCTCTGGTTAGCGATGAGCATGGGCAAACACCGATTAGGCCAACCTGTACGCGTCTCTGTCATCTCTGACATCCACGTCCGGCTAATCGGTGCCGGGGTAATCTGCGGCGCGTTATCACGGGTGATGAACCCGATCAGTGGGCGGGCCGGCCTGTTGGAATTGTCACTCATCCGTTCCTCGATTAGCTGGCGACATCGTTGCCACAGACGTTGGAATCCCTTCCCCCAGAAACAGGGCGCACGTCATGCTTCGGCGGCTTCGGTCCGTTAGTAATCCGACGAATACTTTACATACCGCTCGTCGGGGGGCGACGGTAACCGTCTTTGCAGGGCCGTTGCGATGCCACCCTGGCGCAGCGAAAGGCTGATCACCGCGTTCTGGCCAGCTCCGCGATGGCGTTGACCCGCCGGATGGCCGTGGCGATTTCGTCGGCGAACCCCGTCGCCGTTGAGCACTATCGAGTCGGACACCGCGAACTTCGCGTCGACTCCGGCGTCCTTGGCCCGTCGCTCGGCGGAGCGCTACACCGACTCCGCGTCAAGATCTGGGGCCGTGCGCCCGTCGCTCACGCCCGTGCGACGAGCCGCGAGACGATCGGCGCAGCCGGCGTCAGGGGTGTCGAGGCGAACTTCGCCTTGATGCCTTTGACCCAGCGCCGGCAGCGCTCGGTGAGCTGGTAGTCGTCGGTCTGGAGATGCCCGCGGGTGACGAGCACGCCGAGTTGGGCGCCCTCGCAACGTAAGTCGTGAGGCGCCGCCACGCGCATATAGAAGGCCTCGGACCCGTCGAGCAGCGTGGCCCAGTCGTTGGCGGGCCGCGCGAAGGAAACACGACCGTCGTCGTCGATGCGCCACACCCCGGTGCGTGGCGTCGACGTGAAGATCTCGATATCCGGTGAGGTCTCGTTGAGTATCACTTGACCCCAGACCTCGTCCTCGCCATAGCCCCGCTCCCAGCGCGAGTTGATGTCATCGATGTCGAGCTCGTACTCGACGTCCATGTACTCGAGCAGGTGGAAGAGGAACAGTGGCATATCGGCGTAGGCCTCGGTGGTCAAGTTCGTCATCGGGCTGGCGCCGCTCAGGCGGGGGTTCACCTCGCCCAGGTAGAGCTCGTCGGAGTCCAGGTCATGCAAAAGGTCAACCTCGAAGTAGCCGCGGTACCCCTCCCGGCTCAAGATGTCGCCCAGCTTCCGAACCATCTCGCGTGCGGCGTGCGTCTGTGCGGGCGGCAGCACCTCGCGCCAGATGTCATTGCCGCACCAGGCGCCTTTATATGGAGTGAGCTCCGAATAACCGACGAGACTGGTCATCGCGGGACCGATCGCGGTGCCGTGGCGGGTTACGGCGCCCTCGATGCACACCTCGACATTGCGGATGCGCTTCATGACCTTGAGTTCCTGCCCGACCAGGTCACCGGCGTGCTGGTCCCAGTCGCGCTGGCCTCGCACAAAGAAGGTCCCGCTGCCGGCGTTGCCATAGGGGATCGAGATGACGAGGTCATCTCCCAATCCGGCATTCTCAGCGAGCGTCAGCAGTTCGTCGTAGGAGCCGGCCCGCCCGATCACGTGAGGCACGCTTGGTACGCCGGCCTCGTCGGCCAGGCGCGTCATCATGGTCTTGGAGCCCAGCCGATTGCGCAACTCCACCGGGGGGTGCATGACCTCCAGCCCTGCCTGACGCGCGAGGGCCTGCGTCTCCTCGTCCATCATCACGAAGCAGGCCTTGCCACCGGGCCCTCGGCCCGCGATGAACTCGAGTGTCTCGGGATCGCGCAGCAGGTGGTTGCACACATCGCCCATGGAGTCGAAATCAATGCGATCGCGGCGCCGGGGCACGAACACGCGCGAGTGATTGCCCTCAAACGAGTCGTAGTAGGTCAGATAGAAGAAGTTTCGTATCCAGCGGTCGACGCCTAGCAGATTGAACGGGGTCGGCGAGATGAAGTACAGCGGCACGGAGTTGGTGTGAAAGAACGCGCGGACCTCCGAAAGGCCGTCCAGCTTGCGGCGCGGCTCGGACTGGGGCCCGTCGGCGTGCACGTTCACGCCATCCGCGGTGACGTCGGCGCCTGGGCCCTGCGCAGGAGCGGCGGCGGGGGGAGGGGCGCTGCGGTCAGCGCGACGGCGGTGAGATCACATGGCTTCATGCCAAGAGTCTGCACCCGCCCATGGCCACGCGGAAGTGTGGAGTGGACGAATCGCTCAAGCCCGGTCGGTTGACCACTCGCTGCGCGAGTTCGCTCACAGCCGTAGGGACGGGCTCCATCTGCGCTATCGCCGGTGCTATCGCAAATGGGCATCGCTCATAGTCACCGCGGCGCCGTCAGAAATCTCTTCTCAAAAAGTTGTCGCGATTCGGCGTGGTTCCTGCTCCTACCTGTGAGCGCGCCCGGCACCGGGCGACGACGACACAAATCAGGAGAGCTCATGAGCACAAATCGCAACACCCTGGCGCTGCGCCGCCAGAGCATCCGCACGCTGACCGCCGACGAGCTGCGATTCGCCCACGGTGGTCAGGGCAATGGTCAGGGCAATGGCCAGGGCAACGGCACCGTCACCTCGGCCCCCACCACCGGTACCACCGTCAAGACCGGTACGTGCATCCCCACCGGGACCACCAATCGGCCCACGCAGACGAAGCAGCAGGCATGAGGCAATCACCGGACTCGAATACCGATCTGGCCGCGGCCCGCGAGCACAGACAACAATGTGGGTCTGGGCAGGCCGCCTGGGAGGAGAATCCCATGACTGAGGATGACTCGGATGACAGCGCCCGCTATGAGGGGGTTTTCCGCGAGCGTTGGCGCGACCGCCAGTCGACCGGGGCTCGACCGGGTGAGCTCATCAAGCAGCCGGGTTGGATCGACGCCGGGCTTGTCGTCCTCGGCGCTTTGTTGACCGCGGGCGTTGTCGCGGCCGGCACGATGACCATCGCACGGACGCAGGCGCTCCCGGCGGTGGTGGAGGGTACGTCGGTGACCGCGCCCCGCGGCGACGCGTCGCCCGCGCTGGGCAGTGTCGTGCAGTACCGTGACGCGTCGGGGACCACGCTGGCCGCGACCGTCGTCGAGGTGAACGCGACCCAGGTGACGGCGCGGCTTAACCGGCCCGGCCCGGCGTCGACGGGCCAACTGCTCGTTCCAGCCGATCGCCAACGCCTGATCACAGTCCTGCTGCCGAGGCTGCGGTGAGCCGCCAGCGCGCGATCCCCTATATCGCGCAGGCCGAGATGGCTGATTGCGGCGCCGCCGCGCTGGCCATGGCGCTGGGCTATCACGGCCGCCACGTATCGCTGGCTGAGATGCACGACGCCACCGGCACCGGGCGTGACGGCGTCGACGCCCTGCGGCTCGCCGAAGCCGCGTCCTCCTATGGACTGCGCGCCCGAGGGGTGGCCACCGAGCTCGATGATCTGCGCGTGCTGCCCCGTGGCACCGTCCTACATTGGGGCGCAGCCCATTTCGTCGTCCTGGACTCGGCATCCCGGCGCGGCGTCACGGTCGTCGATCCCGCCGCGGGCCGGTACCGGATCGGATGGCAGGCCGTCGACGATCTCTACAGCGGGGTCGCGATCATCCTGGAGCCCACCGACGAGTTCGCGGCGGGCGGGCGCCGGATGCCGGGTGCGCTGCACCACGCTCGCCGAATGTTGGTTCGTTCCAGTGGAATCGGCACGGTGCTGGCCACCTCGGTGGTGGTGCGGCTGATGGCGCTGGCCGTGCCGGTGCTCACCGGCGTGGTAGTGGACCGGGTCGTACCCGCCGATGACTCCCACCTGCTCAAAGTCCTTGCCGCGGTGATGGTTGCGCTGATCGGC
This sequence comes from uncultured Actinomycetota bacterium, assembly GCA_963788075.1. Classification (GTDB taxonomy): domain Bacteria; phylum Actinomycetota; class Actinomycetes; order Mycobacteriales; family Mycobacteriaceae; genus Mycobacterium. The sequence continues at coordinate 39,325 of CAWBFI010000006.1, forward strand.
TACTCGATGCTCGCCACGTTCCTGCGGTCTCATCTTCTCCTGCGGCTTCGCAGCCGACTGGACGTCGACATGACACTGGACTTTCTCGAGCACCTCGTGGACCTGCCGTACGCGTTCTTCCTCAAACGCTCATCGGGGGACCTGATGATGCGGCTGCGCAGCAACGCCACGGTCCGCGAGATCCTGACAACCGGTACCATCGCCGCCCTGCTCGATGGCGCACTGGCGACTCTGTATTTGACCGTAATATTCGTGCTGTCACCACTTTTGGGAGTCCTCGTCACGGTCCTGGCTGCGGCACAGGTCACCGTCTTGCTTGTGACGCGACGCCGCAACCAACACCTGATGGGCGAGTCGCTGGCCACCGAAGCAAAGTCGCAGTCCTACGCCTACGAGATGTTCTCCGCCGTGGAAACTCTCAAGGCCGCCGGCGCCGAGCGCCGCGCGGTGTCGCACTGGTCGAACTTGTTCGTCGCCGAACTGAACGTTTCGCTGCGCCGCGGGCGCCTCGCGGCAGCGGTGGAGACGGCCATGCACGGGCTGGCGCTGCTGTCGCCGATCGCGGTGCTGTTGGTCGGCGCGTATCTGGTTGGTGCCCGCCAGCTTTCGTTGGGCACCATGCTCGCGCTGGCCGCGCTGGCCACTGCATTTCTGGAACCACTGGCGACCCTTGTCGTCACCGCCCTGCAGGTTCAACTGCTCGGCAGTTACCTCGCCCGCCTCGACGACGTCCTCAGCACGCCGACCGAGACCGCGGGTCGCGACCTGCGACCCGCGCCCAAGCTCACCGGCGCGGTGCGCGCCGAGCGGCTCAGTTTCCGCTACATCAGTCATGGCCCACCCACCATCGACGGCGTCGATCTCGAGGCGGGCCCCGGCCAGGTTCTTGCGATCGTCGGGCGCTCCGGCTCGGGCAAGTCCACCCTGGGCCGGCTGCTGCTGGGTCTTTACCAGCCCTCGTCGGGCCGGGTCCTGCTCGACGGGATCGACCTGGCCACCCTGCACCCGCGCAGCGTCCGCTCCCAGATCGGCGTGGTCACCCAGGACCCTTACATCTTCGGTTTGTCGATCCGCGACAACCTCGCTCTCGGCGACCCCAGCCTGCCGCTGGACCGGCTCGAGGCCGCCGCCGAGCTCGCCGGCGTCGCCGAGGACATCCACGCGATGCCGATGGGATGGAACACTCCGCTCGTCGACGCCGGCGCCTCACTGTCAGGTGGTCAACGCCAACGACTCGCGCTCGCCCGCGCGCTCGCGCCGCAGCCGCGCATCTTGTTGCTCGACGAGGCCACCAGCAACCTCGACACCGTCACCGAAGCGAAGGTCCACGCCAACATCGCTCAACTGGGCTGCACCGTGATCATGATCGCGCACCGGCTGGCCACCGTGATCGACGCCGACAAAATCGTCGTGATGGACGCCGGTCGCGTCGTCGAAGTCGGTTGCCACCGTGAGCTTTTGGCCGCCGACCGCCATTACGCGCGACTGGTCGCCGGACAACTCGTCGGCCACACCCCGCGGTAGGAGTCACGGATGAAAACGAAGCTGAGGCCAAGTGGTTTCTTCGTGCTGCGCGCCCCGCTGCTGCCGCTGGAGGAATTGGATCGACTGCGCGCCGACCCCACGCACTGGCTCCGCTTGGCGGAGCGACCGGACGTTCGTGAGGCGCTGCACCTGGCCTCGCCCGGCCTGATGCGCCGCTTGGCGGCGGGCAATCCCGATGACCGCGTGGCCGCATCGGTGACCGCCTACCTAGTCCGAATGTGCACCCGCTCAACCCCGTTCGGCTTGTTCGCGGGCTGCTCGCTGGGCGAGGTCGGCGATGACACCGCGTTGGTGGTCGACGGTCCGGAGGGTACTGCGCGGCACAGTCGACCCGACACCGAGGTGCTGGCGACGCTGGTAGATCGCCTGTTGGCCGACCCGTGGACGCGCCCGGCGATGGTGGTGGAGCCCAACTCCAGTCGCTATCACGCGGCCGGTGCCATGCGCATCATTGAAAGCCGGGTGCGGGAAGGCCGCCGCACCCATCACCTCGTCGTGATCGAGGATGACGCGCCTCTGCGGTGCGCTCTGGATGCGGCCGCCGGCGGTTGCGCCGTCGAGCAGGTCGTCGATGCGGTCAAGTCCCACGCGGGCGTCGAGCGCGACGAGGCCCGCGACTACGTGGACGCTTTGATCGATGCCAAGGTGCTCACCGCGGTGGCCGAGCCCGCGGTGACGGGCCCGGAACCGTTGGCGCATGTGGTCTCGTCTCTGCGCGGCCAGGGTCTGGCCGCGCCATCGGAGGCGTTGGGCCGGGTATCCGACGAGCTCGCCACGCTGGACGCCGCCGGGCTGGGCAACCCGCCCGAGGCGTACGACTCCGTAGCCGAAACGCTGCTCGATCTGGCCGGCGAGGGTGACGACGCACGGTTGGTACAGGTCGACCTGCACCGCACCGGATTGGGCCTCACCCTAGGGCCCGACACCGTTGGGCAGCTCACGGAGGCGGTGGATCTGCTGCACCGCGTGTCCCCGAGTTACGAGGATCCCGCGCTGCGTCGGTTCAAGGCCGACTTCGCGGCCCGGTACGAGGACCGCGAGGTTCCCCTGATGGAGGCCCTGGACGAGGAGATGGGCATCGGGTTCGACCGGTCGACGCATCCGGCCGCCGACGAGTCGCCGCTGCTGGCCGGTATCGACCTCGGGGGCGCGTACGGGAACTCGTTGTTCACCGCACGCGACGCGGCGCTGCTCGACATGCTCATGCGCGCTCGCGAGACTGGCGCGAAAACCCTTGAGCTCGACCAGGATACGGTCGCCCGTCTCGCAAACCCCACGCCGTTGCCGCTGCCCGACGCGCTCGCGGTCTTCGCCAGCGTGCTCGACGACGGCATTGAGATCCACAGCGTCAGCGGCCCGTCGGGCGCGGAGCTTCTCGGGCGGTTCTGTCACGGCGATTCCGGGTTGCACGAAGCCGTTCGCGCGCACCTGCGGGCCGAGGAAGCCCATGCGCCCGGTGTGGTGTTCGCCGAGCTCATTCACCTGCCGGAGGGACGCGTCGGCAACATCTTGGCCCGGCCGGCGCTGCGCGACTATGAGCTCGTTCTTTTGGGACGGTCGGGAGCGCCGGCGGATCGCCAACTCAGTGTGGACGAGCTGACCTTGCGCCTCGACGGTCAGCGGCTTGTCCTGCACAGCCCTCGACTGGGCGTCGAAGTGCGGCCGCGGTTGACTACCGCGCACAATCCGGCATGGCGTGGCTTCGGGGTGTACCGCTTCCTGGCGGCACTCCAGAACGACGGGGTGGCGGCCGGGCTGGCTTGGGACTGGGGCGCGTTGGCGGGCGCGCCGACCCTGCCGCGTGTTACCTGCGGGCGACTCGTGTTAGCCCGGGCCCGTTGGCAGCTCTCGGCCGCCGAGCTGAGCGCCGTCACCGGAGGCGACGCGGCGGCCGGGTGGGCGGCACTGCGCCGCGACCGCGGATTGCCCGGCGAGCTGCTGATCGCGGATGGCGATAACCGGCTTTACGTCGACACGGCCAGCGCCGCCCTGATCGCAGCCGCCGCGAAGGTGCTGCGGGGTCGGTCCTCGGCAGTCGTCGAAGAGGTGCTGCCCTCCGGGGTCGCCGCGGGACCGCAGGGCCGCTTCGCCCACGAACTCGTCGTGCCGTTCCTCCGCACCGGTGATCCCGAATCGGCCCCGAGGCCGTTCCGGGCGCCTCGGGTGCAGCGCACCTTCGCTCCGGGCAGCGAGTGGTTGTACCTCAAGGCTTACACCGGTACTGCATCCGCTGACCGCATCCTCACCGACACAGTCGCCCCGGTCATCGGTCAGTTGGGGGATGCGGGCGCGGTCGACAACTGGTTCTTCCTGCGCTACGCCGATCCCGAGCATCACCTGCGGCTCCGGCTGCACGGCGAGCCGGCGACGCTGCGTGAACACGCGCTGCCCGCACTGACCGATGCGCTGGCCAACCATCTGGGCGACGGGACGATATCGAAAGTCGCGGTCGACACCTACGAACGCGAAATCGAGCGCTACGGCGGCGATGCGGGCATCGAGCTCGCCGAGCTGATCCACGGCGCCGACAGCGAGGCCGTGCTGAAAGTGTTGGGCATGCTCGACAGTGACGAGGGGCCCGAGGCCCGCTGGAAGCTATGCATGTACGCCACCGACCGCCTGCTCGCCGACGCCGGGCTTGACATGCAGCAGCGTCGCGACTGGGCCAAGAGCGGCGCGGCGGGCTACCGGCCCGAATACCCCAACGCCACCAACCTCGAAGCGGGTGTCGGACGGCGCTGGCGCGACGAGCGCGCCGACCTCACCGCGCTGCTCGACGACAGCGCCGAGCATCCCTACGAACCAGGACGCCAGGTGTTCAGGCAGCGATCAGAAGTTTTCGCGCCGCTGCTCGGCGAGCTGGCGGACCGGGCCGGGCGGGGCGAGCTGACCCAGCCCTTCTCGTCGTTGCTGCACAGCTTCGGCCACCTGCACGCCGTTCGGTTGTTGCGTTCGGCCGCACGCACCCATGAGCTCGTCCTCCTGGGCTTCCTCGACCGCTACTACGCCAGCCAGATCGCACGGGCGCCCCGGGCCAAGGCTGCCGAGTCTTAGCCCGCTGCTCTTCTCTTCGCCGAGACCTACGCGGGCGTGAAGATTTCGATGAAGATGCCCAGCCCAAAAAGGTTATGCCAAAAAGTGTCCGGTTTCGGGGCGGTTGGTGCTCCTACCTATGAGCGCGGCCCACACGGGGCTTCGACGACACGAATTAGGAGAAGTAATGAACACCAACCCCAACAAGCTGGCCCTGCGTCGCCACAGCATCCGGACGCTGACCGCGGACGAGCTGCGCATCGCGCGCGGCGGCGAGGACGGCAACGGGACCGGCACCGGCACCGGTAACGGCACAGGCACCCACACCAAGCACACCACGGTGCCGACAACGGGAACACACACGGGCACCGGCACCCGAACGAAGACGGATTTGCCGCAGCAGGGGGCTACCATCGCCTGACGTCGTCATGCACCAAACCGCCCCATAGCCGATGCGAAATCGGTTGTGGGGCGGTTTCTTGCGTCGGGCGAAATGGCTGCGTCACGGGTGGAGCATGAGGCAACGGCATCAAGGCCATCCTTGCCGCGATCGGCGCGCTGCCCTTGCGCTCACCGCCTTTCGTGTGAACTCAGGGCGGCGACACGCCGAAGGCGGCCACCGTGGCTGCACAGTCAATGCCCAGGTTTCACACGGGTTGGGCGGCATCGCCGAAGCGCTCGCCGACGGGGTTCTCCAGCGAAATGTCTTTGGTTTCACGCATCAGCAGCAACGCGACGATGGTCAGGATCGCCACCACGATCAGGTACACCCCCACCCAGGCCACCCCGTGTTCGGTGGCCAGCCAGGTAGCGATGAATGGCGCCACCGCGGCGCCCAGGATGCCTGACGCGTTGTAGGAGATTCCAGACCCGGTGTAGCGCACGTTGGTTGGGAATAGTTCGGGCAAAACCGCACTCATCGGTCCAAAAGACAAGCCCATCAATGTCATTCCGATGATTAAGAAGAGCGCCACCGAACCCTTCGTGGCATTGTCGGGCGCCAGCATGAGACGGAATGACGCGCCGTATGCGATGAGCGCCGCGGTAATGACCAACAAAGTCCTGCGCCGGCCGAACCGGTCGGCGAGCGCGCCCGCGATCGGCACCGTCGCCGCGAAGAACAACACCGCGATCAACTGCAGGTGTAGGAAGTCCACATAGCCGAATGCGAGCCCGCTCCCGCCAGGCGGTCGCTTGGAGGTGCCGTAGCTCAGTGCCCATGTGGTGACGGTGTAGAAGAGGGTGTAAGTCGCGAGCATGACGAACGTGCCGATGATCAATTCGCGCAAACGGGTGCGAAACACCGTGGCCATCGGGCTCCGGACTCTCTCGCCGCGCGCAACGGCCCTGGCGAACACTGGCGTTTCCGTCAGTCGCAGCCGCACATAGAGCCCGATCGCCACCATGACCGCGCTCAAGAGGAACGGAATCCGCCATCCCCACGTCAGGAACGGGCCGTCGGGGTCGGGTTTGACGTTGCTGTGGCCCAGCCAGCTGATCAACAGGAGGAACACCCCGTTAGCCAGCAGGAAACCGAATGGGGCGCCCAACTGTGGCCACATCGCGGCCCGCGCCCGCTTGTGGGGCTCGGCAGATTCGGTGGCCAACAGCGCCGCTCCGCTCCACTCCCCGCCCAACGCGAGCCCCTGGCTGAACCGCATGATCGCCAGCAGCACGGGCGCCGCCACACCCACCTCCTGGTAGGTCGGCAGCACGCCGATGACGAAAGTGGCGATCCCCATGGTCAGCAGCGACCCGATCAGCGTGGCCTTGCGGCCCGCTCGATCGCCGAAGTGCCCGAACAGAATTGACCCCACCGGGCGCGCCACGAACGCGAGACCGAATGTCGCGAACGAGGCCAGCAGCGCGGCGGTTTGGTTGCCCTTGGGGAAGAACAGGTGCGGGAAGACGGAAACCGCGGCCGTCGCATAGATGTAGAAGTCGTAGAACTCGACCGTGGTGCCCGCCATTGAGGCGACGGCGATCCGACGTCGGGGGACGGAGCCGACCGTCTTGGCGTCCATGGTGTTCATGGGCTCGCTTCCTGATCGGGGCCAAGATCCGACATCATCGCACCCACGCTGGTCGTCTCGCACGAGCAACGTCCGAATCACCCGGTAGCCCACAATGCGGCGGCGCTCCGGTCGGCCCATACGTCTGGCGTAACGTCGACGTCCTTAGGGTTGCGCGCCCTAGCACACGAAGTCGAGCGGCAGGAGAGTCATGTGTCATGGCGCGCCGGGTGGCGCGGTGGCTGACACCGCGCCCGGATTCAGCGCGCCACCGGTTGTGCGATTGACCGGTGGTTCCGGGCTATCGCGGGAGTTGCTGGGAAACAAGGCGCACGGAATCGATGTGATGCGCGCCCACGGTTTGCCGGTGCCTCCAGCCTTTTGCATCACCGCGGAAGTGTGCGCGCGGTTCTTCGGCGATCCTGAGCACACCCTCGACGCGATCTGGAATCAGGTTTTGGCGGCGATGGAGTGGCTGGAGCAGGAGACCGCGCGCTCATTCGGCCACGGTGGACGTCCCCTGCTGGTCAGTGTGCGCAGTGGTGCTGCGGTGTCGATGCCCGGCATGCTCGATTCGGTGCTGAATCTCGGCATCACCGACGCCGTGCATGAGGACCTGAAGGCTGAATCCACCACAGATTTCGCCGAAGACGCCCGTCGACGGTTCGACGAGGCGTACCGACGAATCGTGCTGGCCGACAACAACGCCGCGGTCCCCGACGACGCTCATGCCCAGCTGCGCGGCGCGATCGAGGCAGTGTTCCGCTCCTGGAATTCGCCGCGGGCGTTAACGTACCGGCGCCACCACAACCTCGATCACGTCGGCGGTACTGCAATTGTGGTGCAAGCCATGGTTTTTGGGAACAGGGGAGCGTTGTCAGGCAGCGGTGTGCTGTTGTCGCGCAATCCGATGACCGGCGCTGACGAACCGTTCGGCGAGTGGCTGCCTGGCGGTCAGGGCAACGAGGTGGTGTCGGGTTCCACCGATTGCGAACCCGTGAGCGCGTTGCGCGACGAACAACCCGCCGTGTACGCGCAGTTGGTGGCTGCGGCACGCAAACTCGAGTGGCTCGCCCGCGACGCGCAAGACATCGAGTTCACCGTAGAAGAAGGTCGGCTGTGGCTGCTGCAAACCCGTGCCGCTAGGCGCTCGGCGCAGGCAGAAGTGCGGCTGGCACTGCGGTTTCGCGCCGAGGGACTCATCGATGACGCCGAGACCCTGCGCCGGGTGACCCCCGCCCAGATCGAGAAATTGTTGTTGCCGTCTTTGCAGGACGAGACCAGGAAGGGCGCGCCGTTGCTGGCCCGCGGTCTGCCGGCCTGCCCCGGCGTTGCGTGGGGCCGGGCATACACCGATGTCGACGCGGCTATCGACGCGGCCGAGAACGGCGAAGACGTCATCTTGGTGCGATCATCGACCAGCCCCAACGACGTGGGTGGCATGTTGGCGTCCCGTGGCATCGTGACGGAAGTGGGCGGCGTTACGTCCCACGCGGCGGTGGTGAGCCGGGAGATTGGCCGCCCTGCGGTGGTCGGCTGTGGCGCGGGGGTGGCTGCGGCAGTCGAGGGCAAGCTTGTCACCGTCGACGGATCGGCCGGCGAGGTCAGAGAAGGCGTCTTGGAGGCCACCGCTTGGTGGGAGCGCGACACACCCGACTTGACCACGCTCGCCGAAATCGCCCGCGCCGTCAGCCCGTTACGGGCGCACCACGACGGTCCTTACCTCCGTCTGGACGACACGTCGCCCTCGGCCGTCAGGGCGGCGATCGCCGCCGGGCACACCGACGTCGTATCGGCCACGCCGCTGATCACGATGCTCACTGCGCTACACACCGGGGGCCGTGCAACAGGGAAGTCCCCGTGATCGAAGTGAAGGTCCTACAAGCCATTCGACTCAAGGGCCGTGTCAGCCCCGACGATTTGGCGGCCACTGTCGACGATAACCGAGCGGCAATCGACGAGACGGTCGCACATCTCACCGACTCGGGCCTGGTGCTGGCCAACAAGACATTGCGTGTCTCTCAGGAGGGACGCGCTCGGTTGGAAGAGCTCTTGGCGGCGGAACGGCAGGCGGCCGACGCGGGCGCGATCGCCGCCGCGTATCACGAATTCCGTCGAGTGAATGCGGATTTCAAAGAGTGCGTCACGGATTGGCAACTCAAGGACGGCGAACCCAACCCGCACGACGATCCCGACTATGACGCGGGGGTGCTGACGCGCCTGGGTGACATCCATCAGCGCGTCATCCCGATCATTGCGACCGTCGCGGGCCAGATCCCGCGGCTATCGGCGTACGCGACGAAGCTGGATGCCGCCCATGCCAAAGTGCAGCGAGGAGAGACGATGTGGCTCACCCGCCCGATGATCGACTCGTACCACACCGTGTGGTTCGAACTGCACGAAGAGCTGATCGGCGCGGCCGGCCTGACCCGCGAAGGCGAAGCCAAAGCCGGCCACGCGGGCTAGCGCGGTGGTCGGGGCACCGGCCTGATTGGTCGAAAGAGGGAAGACGAGGAAACTAGCGCCACTTTTTCGGCCGTTGGCTCAACGCCAGCGGGCCCACACGTAGGGCACCAGGGCTCGCAGGAAATTGAGGTCCGGCCCGGGGCGGGCGTCGGCGAAGGCCTGCTCAAAGTATTCCTCGGCGACAAGCAAGATGCCCTCTGCGTATTCGGTCGTGAAAGCAATGCTGCCATAGTCGTCCATTAACGTGCGGACGGACCGCACCAGTTCGGCGGAGCGCTCCGATCGTTTGCGGCGTAGGTAATCACGGACCAGCACGCGGTCGCCACCCGTCGCGTTGGCCAGCAGATGAACTAGGGGTAGTGTGCGCTTTCCCTCATACAGATCACCGAGGATCTCCTTGCCGTACGCACGTTCATCGCCTACGAGGTTGAGTAGGTCGTCGCGAATCTGAAAGGCGGCACCGAAGTGAAACCCGAAGCGCACCAAAGACGCCAAGTCGGCCTTGCCCCCGGAGCCCACCAGGGCGCCGACACGCAGCGGATGGATGGTGGTGTACCAGCAGGTCTTGTGCATGATCAGCTCGAGGTAGTCCTCGGGCTTCAGGTCCTCGACATTGTCGAGCTGCCAACCGGCTTCAATGGCTTGCCCCTCCAGCGTGCGCAGGGCCATCGTGTCGAACTCGTGCCAAATCAGGTCCGCGAGATCGCCGGGCAGTTGCCTTGTCGCCTTTCGCAGCACCTGCCCTGCGACGATCGCCAGTCCGTCGCCCGCGTTAAGCGCAGCGGCCATACCGTGTGTGGCCGCGAGGGTCGGGCGCCCCCGGCGCATTTCGCTGCCGTCGGCGATATCGTCGTGGACCAGAAAAGCGTTGTGCAGCAGCTCGATTGCCACGGCCATGCCCATCACCGCGTCCGGTTCCGCTCCGAACACACGGCTCGCGGACAGGCATAACGCCGGTCGTAGCGCCTTCCCGGGACGGGAGGGATATTCGCGCATCGGCCCGTAGAGCCACTGAACGGGCTCGCCGTCAGGCATCGAGTCCAGCATCGCACGGCGTACCGACTTGGCCACGCCGCGCAGATGGCCCTCGACCTCAGATATCAGGTCCGCCCGGTCGGCGGTGTCGCTCACGTCGCCGACGGTTTGACGACTAGTTCGATCGGCATCCAGACGTCGGGGTGCCCGTCAGCGACCAGCATTCCCCGGTAACTGCCAGGAGTGGCGTGCCCGTCGATGTCGACTTCGACGGTCACGCCCCTACTGCTCCGCGCGGGCATTGGCACGATATCGGGCTCGAACCGCATCAGTCGCGCCCCGATGACGTTGCCATCGTGTGACAGCAGATCGCCGCAGCGCAGCACCACCTTCCCCATGTCGACGGGTCCGCTATTGTGCAACCACACCTCGGCCGTTGCCGCACCAGGCGCCACGGTGCACAGCTGCAGCCGGCCCCTGGCCTGGGCCGCCGTGAAGTCGAACGTTGCCGTCTCCGCCAGGGACGTTTCCGCCTCGCGGCGCGGTGCCGAGATGCGCAAGAACTGGTCGACCATCGCCCACCACGAGCTGACGAACTGCTCCAGGCCGGTAGCCCCGTACAAGTCGGCGGGCTCCTCATTAGCCGGCGTTGCGGATGATCCGCTTCCATTGAGCCCCGCGGCCGCCATGCGCACGAAGCGGTCGACGAGTTCGCTGGCAGCGCGGAAACCGTCGGCCTGAATGGCGCTGAGTGCGCGCATGTTGGCCGCCGAATCGAACACCGAAGACCATGGAAGGTCGTCGCTCATGCCGTTGCCACCCGCGCGCACCCCCTCTATCTATCTCGCCATTACGCGCCATCTCGCCCGCACCACGGTATGATAGCCGCGCGAATCCCAATAGGAGGCGGCAATGTCGACGCTCCGGGCAATACTTGAAATCCAGGGTTGCCTGGACACAGCGGTCCTCGCCACCCGGGACCCACTGGTGATGCAAGTCGCCGACGCGTTCCTTCCCGGCACGTCCACGAACTCGCAGTGGTACCAGGAAATCGAAGCCTTCATGTTTCCCCGCGGCGCCGACGGCGAGAGTGAGCCGCGTAGAACAGCCGATCCGGTGGAAGCCTTGGACGAGATTTGGTCGGATTGGGTGCGGGAACAGCGGCGACCGACCGCGCCGGAGTCATCCCGCTTTATCTACGGGCTTGGCGCCGTTATCCACCTGACGCAAACCGTGCCTATGGACGCGATGCCATTCTCGGATCCGCTCGCGCGGGCTCGGGGACGGCTCACCGAGGTATTCGCGCTCACCGGCGGACGAGAACCTACCGAGCGCACTCAGATCTTCTACGCCGAGCAGCTCGATTCGATCGTGGACCTGTTCGTCAACGGGTTCAACCGATGGGAGGACTGGTACGGAATCACAGAACAACTCGTGGCATTCGGGGTCCTGACGGCCGATGCGGCCTCGGTACCGCTGTGCAATGCCGCGGTGATCAACTACAGGGGCATCGAGTCGGTGGTCATCGATGCGGAGGTGTCGTCCAACGCGGTTTCGCTCAACGCCCTGAAAGGGGTTGTGGACCCGCGCAACTGGGCCGACGACGACCCGAGTTTCTTCTGCAACATGGTGTACAAGGGCCTGCGTCCCGACGGCTGGCGCAAGGTGTTGGAAACCGTAGGGTTCTGCAGCTTCCCGCCGCAGATCAGTCCGCGACTGGTCACGATGCTCAAGTTCTACAAGACCACCGTGAACGGTCCCCCCAGATACGAGGCCCGGCTGGACTACGACCTCAACGACCCCGTGCCCGACCCGGAGGGCGACGGCAAGATCACCGTCGACAACGGCTACATCAACATGCGGACCGAGCAAAACGGGGACCCGAACCTGCCGCCGGTGTTCGTGCGGGTCCGAAAGGTCTGCCACATCGAGGGCATGCTGCCCTACACGATGAAGCGGTTCGTCTGCATGATGGGCTACGGCTACGTCGTCGAGGAGATGCTCTTCGGCTCGGCCCAACACCCCGCTCCGGGCGTTCAATACGCTCCCTGGGACGACCCGGCCGACGAGCAACCCGGTCAACCGCAAGGGGGCACGGGAACGCCGCAGCAGCCTCCGTGCGACAACTCGGTCGCGTCCACGGCCATCTCGATGGTCGCCCAATGCGTCCAGGAGCTGACGGTCAAGCAGTTCGACCTGTGCGACAAGTGGTTGGCGGGCCAGTTGACCGTTGCGGACTTGGCCCAATACAGCGCTGAGGTCGGCGCCCGGATCGCGAGTGATCCCTTGAAGTTCCTCCAGGCCATCAGCCAACCAAGGGGAGGCGGCAAATGACCACTCCTACGACCCCGTTGCATGCGCATAGCGCGGTCGCCCAGCAGCTGATCGACCAGGCGGCCGGGCTTTGGATGGAGGCGGGTGAACAGAGCGACTGCGCCACGGGATTGGGTGTCGACGGCCGGATTGCGTTGGTGCACAACCTCTGTGATCTCTGGATGAAGGGCTGGGCGACCCTCGCTGAATGCGTCATCGCGGGGCCGCCCTGCGTACCCGGGATGTCACAGGCGAACGACCCACTGCCATCGGAGATCATCGAAGTCGATCCGACTTCCTACCCGCGGCAGATCGAGGCCGAGGGACCGTTTGTGCGCGTCGGTTTGCCGAACGTCACGCTTCCCGTGTCTGCCATCGGATTTCAGCCGTCGTTTCTGCCCGCGGGTGCCACGCAGTTCCAGATCGTGCTCAAGGACTACAACTACGCCGGTGCGAACTACACCGGGAAGATCAAGCTGAGCACTCAGTCCTTGGTGCCCGACGAGAGAGCGGTCACCGTCGGATTGTGAGCGACAAGGAAGCCCACACCTCGATCGACGACTTGCTTGATCGTGCCGTTCGAGCCAGCAATCTGGGCGACCGGAAGACGGTCGACGCGCTCGCCGGCCAGGTGCTCGCTGTTGACGGTGGCAATCCGGACGCCGAGGAGCTACTGGCCGCGCCCGGAGACAGCGGTGAAATCCGGCGCCTGACAATCCTCTTCGCGGATCTCGTCGATTCGACGGCGCTGTCGACCCGAATCGAGCTCGAGGTCTACCGCACCGTAGTTGGCCGGTATCGCAACGAGGTGAACCGCATCGTGAACCACTACGAGGGCCACATCGGGTACACCAAGGGTGACGGCCTGCTCGCGGTGTTCGGTCATCCCAAAGCTCACGAGAACGACGCGCATCGGGCCGTGTACGCCGGCCTCGATGTCGTCAAGGCGATCAACACGCTCAGCGAGCGGGTGCATGCGCGGTTCGGATTCGACGTCAGCGTCCGCGTCGGCATTCACCGGGGACTCGTTTACCTCGACACCGCCCAAGACGACGTCTACGGGCTCGGAGCCAACTTCGCCGCGCGTGTGTGCAGCATCGCCGAACCGGGAACAGTCGCCGTGTCGCAGCCCATCGAACGGGTGGTGCGCGACTCGTTCGAACTCGTGCCGAACCGGCGGCAGGCGGTCAAGGGTGTGGATGACCCGATCCTCACCTATCGCGCCGTCAGCGAACGTGACATCATGACGCGGGCGAGCGGACCGCTCGTCGGGCGTGAGCGCGAGCTGGCGTGTTTACAACGAAGTTGGGGCCAGGCCAAGCAGGGCACGGTGTCTTCGTCGGGAATCGCGTTCGTGGGCGAGGGCGGAATCGGCAAGACCCGCCTGGCCTACGCCGCCGTCGACATGGCCCAGCAGGACGGCGCAGTGGTGCTCGGTATGTTCGGGTCGCCGTTCCACACAGACGTGGGGCTGCGACCCATCCGGCGACTGCTCGAACGCCGCTGCGGCATCAAACGGGACTCCGATCCGGCCGAGCGTCTTCGCAAGCTGGAAGCCGAGGTGGTGCGGCGCGCGCTCGACCCGGCAGTCGTCGTCCCGCTGCTGGCCCCCGTACTCGGCATTGGCCCGGAGACTGGCTACGAATCCGCGCGGGCCGAAGGCCCTAAGTTGTCCGGCCGGATCGCCGGGGCCATACGCGATTACCTGTTGGCGTGTCTGGGCTCCGGACCGTCACTCGTCCTCGTTGACGACGTGCACTGGTTCGACGAGGACACCGTCGGGGTGGTCCAGACGCTGCTCCGCGAGGGCAGCGGGCGGCTGATGGTGGTGATCACGGGGCGCAAGCTTCCGCCTTTGCCCGACACAACCGCGGTGTTCGAGGTGACCCCGCTCAGCGACGCGGATACCGACAAGCTTGTCCACGCACTGCACCCGGACCTCAAGAGCGAGGCGCGCACCGAAGTACAGAAGCGTTGCGACGGCATTCCGCTCTACATCGAAGAGGTGGTCGCAAAGCTCAAGGAGCAGCCCCTCGATGCCGGCCCGTCCGCGCAGGTGCCCGATACCCTCTACGAAACCCTGTTCGCGAGACTGCGATCCGGGGAGAACACCCTTCCGGTCGTCGAGGCCGCCGCGCTCATCGGTAGCCGCTTCGATCGCGCCTTGCTCTCCGCCGTCCTCGACTTGGAGGAGCGGGAGGTCGACGAACTGCTCGACGAACTGATGCGTGTCCGCGTGCTCGAACCAACCGACGCGGGCAACTGGCGGTTCCACCACGAACTTTTGCGGGAGGTCGCGGCCGAGGTCGCACCGCCCACGGTCCGCCGCCGGCTGCACAGCCGAATCGCCGACGCGCTCGTCACAGTTTCGGCCGATGCGAACCCCGAATGGTCCTTGGTTGCACGTCATTACGAGTCGGCGGAGCGATTCGACGAAGCAGCAAATGCCCACCAGGAGGCGTCGGCGGATGCTCGACGCCGCGGCGCACTCAATGAGGCACGGACATGTCTGGACCGGGCCTTGGACAACATCGGGCGCCTGAGCCCGAGTCCGGCGCGCGACAGTAAGGAGATCGCCGCACGCCTGGAGGCGGGGTTCCTCGCGTCGGCCGCGCAGGGCCACACCAGTACGGAGGCGGCCGCGGAGTTCGAACGTTGTCTGCAGCTGATCGGGCCCGATCCGACACCCGAACTCTATGCCACCCTGAATGCGTTGTGGGTCTATTACACCGCCCGCGGCGATCTACGCAGGGGCACCCAGTTAGCGGAGACACTGCAAGCGAAGCTTGGCGACGTGCCGAGGGGCAAACTGGGGATCGCTGCGACCATGGGAGTGCTCGCCGGCTTTCGCGGCGACTTCAACGCAGCTCGGAATTCGTTGGAACAGTTCGCGGCCGCTGCGGAGGACGGGTCTCTTAGCGAAACTGCCTACTACGGGCCGAACGACCCGATCGGGGGAACGTACTCATTCCTCGCCTTCGTCCGGAGCGTCCAGGGCGATCTTCGGGGGGCCGAGGTAGCACTAAAGAAGATGGAAGAGCGTAGCCACGCAGTGGGTTTCCCGCGCGGCGCCTTCAGTCTGTGTTACGGGCGATCGATCGAGGCGCTGATTCGCGCCGAAGCCGGTGAACCCGAGCGCTGTGTAGACCTCGCCGCGGAACTCATGTCGCTGGCGAAGCAATACGACTTCGATGAATGGTTGATGGTGGGCTGGAGCGAGAAGAGCGCTGGAAAGGCGCTATTGACACTTGCCGCCGGAGAAACCGATCCCAACGCGTTGGCACCGCACGTCCAAGCCATGACTTCCGTCGTGCAGACCTGGCGCGCATTCGAGGTGAAGACGTTTCTCGCGTTCTACGACGGCGTGCTGGCCCGCCTGCTGACCGCCGCGGGCGATCATCAGGCGGCGCGTGAGTGCCTCGACGTCGCACTCAAGATGGGGCAGGACACCCTAATCCAGTTCTACGACGCCGAACTACTGCGCTTGCGGGCGCACACGCTCGACAACGTTGACGAACGGCACCGACACTTTTGCGACGCGATCGAATTAGCACGGAAGCAGGGCGCGCACATCTTCGAACTGCGTGCGGCGGCTGACGATTTCGAACTCATGGGTGAACCTTCGCGGGCGGCGCTGCTGGAGGCTTCCGGTCGCATGCCCGCCGATCAGATATGGCCGGACCTGGCCCGCGCGCGGGCGCTGCTGGGGTGACCAGGAATCGCGACCAAGTCGCCATCCTCGGTGGCGGCATGGCCGGGCTGAGCGCGGCGTGGCGGTTGAGCGAAGCGGGCTGGCGGGACCGCTTCGACTCGATCACCGTCTATCAACGCGGCTGGCGTCTTGGCGGCAAGGGGGCGTCCAGCCGGGGGCCGCACGGGCGGATCGAGGAACACGGCCTCCACGTGTGGCTGGGCTGTTACGACAACGCGTTCGCGTTGGTTCGCGAGTGCTACGCCGAGCTCGACCGTGCCACAACCGATCCCACGGCGCCAATCCAAACCTGGGATCAGGCATTCATCCCGTCGGACCATCTCGGCATCGCCGACCGCTTGGACGATGAGTGGCTGGTGTGGCCCGGCGGGCTCGCTTGCAACGATGGGCTGCCGGGTGAGCCGAACACGACGGGCCGAGAGTTCACCGCCGTCGACTTCCTGCGGCGCGCGCTTCAGCTGGTGCTCAACTTCACCGACTCCCTGCCCAACCCTGACGAAAAAACCGATTTGCTAACGGATTCCCACGACTCGACATGGGAGTGGCTTCAAGTGGTGCGGTGGGGGATGTTGGCGATGCTGGCGACGTTGGCCAAACCGCTCGCCCCGGAGGCGGTCCCGTCCGGGGCGTTGAATCACGTGCTGGACGCGATCCGTGAGGCACTCGACTACGAGCATCGCCCCGATCACCGGCGCTTCTGGTTATTCCTGTCGCTGGAGACGGCGACCGCGCGCGGAATAATCGCGGACAATCTGGTGACGGATCCGCGCGGCTTCCGCGCCATCAACGACGAGGACTTCTGTGCCTGGATTCTCCGCCACGGGGCCCATCCCGACGTGGTGGAGTTCCCCCTGGTGCGCGGGTTGTACGACATGGTCTTCGGGTATGAGGATGGCGACTCCAACAGGCCCGCGTTGGCCGCGGGAGTGGCCCTGCTGCTCACCGGAATCGCGCTGTTCCAGTACAAAGGCGCGTTTTTCTGGAAGATGACGGCCGGCATGGGCGACGTCGTCATCGCGCCCCTATATCAGGCATTGCGCAACCGCGGCGTCGAGTTCGAGTTCTTCCACAGCGTCGACGCGCTGCACCTCGACGACCGTCGCCAGGCGGTGGAAGCGATCACCATGGGTCGTCAGGTCCGGCTCGCCGACGGAGTGAACGAATACGAACCGCTGACCCGGATCGGCGGCCTTCCCGTCTTCCCGGACCGGCCGTTGGCCGAACAGCTGGACGCGCACGCTGATGGCGACCTGGAGTCGCACTTCTGCGAGCGTGCGGATGTCGAGACCCGGGTGCTGCGCAGGGGCGTCGACTTCGATCACGTCGTGTTGGCCGCGTCGCTGGGCATGGTGGAACTGGTCGCGGGCGAACTGATCGCCGACAGCCCGCAGTGGCGCGACATGACAAGGAATCTGCGCACCGTGGCCACCCAAGCCTTCCAGCTGTGGCTGCGGCCGGACGAACCGACCCTTGGGTGGAACCGCCCCGGCGTCACGACCAGTGGCTACGTCGCTCCCTTCGACACGTGGGCGTCGATGCCGCAGACGCTGTGGGCCGAGGAGTGGCCCGTCGACGATCGCCCGGGTACTGTGGCCTACTTTTGCGGAGCTCTGAATGCGTTGTGGCCCAACACCGAAGCCCCCGACGCCTACGTCGCGAGCTGCCACGAGAAAGTGCTCACCGAAGCGGTCGCTTATCTCGACAATCACGTCGGGCTCTTCCTGCCCGGCGCCGTCACCGAGCAGGGCTTCGCATGGCACCTGCTCGTCGGCGCCAACGGTCACCGCGGAGCGTCCGCACTGGAAACCCAGTTCGTCAGCGTCAACATCGATCCCTCGGATCGTTACGTGCAGTCGGTTCCGGGATCGGACAAGTATCGACTGAGGTCGGACGAAAGCGGTTACGACAATCTGGTTCTGGCGGGCGACTGGACCGATTCGGGCTTCAATGCGGGATGCGTGGAGGCCGCCGTCATGTCCGGTCTGCAGGCGGCGAACGCCTTACTCGGCCGCGGGTACCGGTACCGCATCCGCGGGTTCTATCAGCCGTGACGGTCAACTCAGACGTGCGGTGTGGATGGTGACGCCCACGGCGGCAAGCCTTTTCAGCAACGCGTCACCCATTGCTGAGGCCGGCGTCAACACGCCGCGGCGGTCGGGCAACTTGTCCCGGTCACACGCCAGCGCTAGCGCGCTCTCGCCGAGCAACACCGCTGTGGCCTCGTAGCCGGGGTCACCGTGCTGAGCCATCGACGCCACATACCGCGCTCCACAAGTTGTCGTCGAGTACGTCTCGACCCGGTAGTGACCGCGCGGCGCGCCGCCGCCCTTCGGTTGCGGGATCAGGCCCTCTAACAGCCCGGGGGGAAACATCCGCAGGTATGCACCGCCGAGCCTGGAGGCACCGGTGATGGTCGCGTTCGTCATCGCCGCCATCGCGGGCGCAACGGGAGACGAACCCATGCTCGCCGTCTCCATATAACGGAACCGGAGGCCGTAGTTCCACCCGAGCAATGCATTGGTGCGGCGGACGCATCGGGTGTTATACAGCGACATCAAGTACCCGCTGGTCCACAATCCGGTCAACTCCGGGACGAGTTCTTCGCCTCTGTGCAACGACACGTCGGGCTGAGGCCCGAGGTCCGGCTCGGCTGCCCGATTAGGACTCAGGCTGTACGGATCGTCGAGCATCAGTCGTGTTTCGGGGTCCCCGAACCCGGCTCGCATTAGCTCGAACATCGTCTCGACGGTTCCCCGGGAGAAGCCCATCGCGTAGTTCGCCGCGCGCAGGACCAGCGCGGTGTCGGTCAATTCGCCTGCACCGTCTGCCACTGCCATTCGGTGCAACGCATACACGGTCAAGTCCGAAGGGATGGAATCGAATCCGCAGGAGTGTACGATCCGGGCGCCGCTTTCGACCGACTGCGCGTGGTGAGCGTCGATGCTGCGTCGTACGAATGGGACCTCCGCCGCCAGGTCGACGTAGTCGGTTCCGGCAGCCGCACACGCAGCGACGACCGGCAGCCCATGGGCCGCGTAGGGCCCCAACGTGCTGATAATGACGCGGGTTCGGGCGGCGAGCCGGTCCAGGGCTGCCGGCTCGCCGGTGTCCGCGACGATCGACGGCCAGTCGCGGGCCTCGTCGGGCAGTGCTTGCAGCACCGCGTGCAGCCGCTGGGCCGACCGGCCGGCCAGGCCGACGCGGAGTCCGCTGCGAGCCAGATACCGAGCGGTCAGCTTGCCGACGGAACCGGTGGCGCCATAGAGAACGATGTCGAGGTCACGCTGCTCGGCGTGCATGGCCCTTAACGCTACCCGAGGATGCCCGTCGCTTAGGCCTCCTGGGACCAGTGCCCGCCGAAAGGCAGCACTGCGGGTTGACCCTGTCGACTCGAAAAAACCGCCAGGCGAAGCTAGTCGGGCCGTTTGAGTTCCTCGAACCGGGCCAGGGCTATGTCGCGCTTCTCTGCGTCGAAGGTCTCGAAGAGTGTCACGCGGCCACCGTCGAACAGCATAAGCACAACAAGTGGAATCTCGATCGCTACGCCGTCGGTTGACGTGCCCCGCATCACCACCTGGTTGACGACGCCCGCCGCCGAAAGCATGAGAACCTCTGCTTGTTCGACCCAGTAGTCGGGCACGAGCGACGCCATCGCCCGGAATGATGACATGTGGTCGGCGACCGTTTCCACGCCCTGACGGGACAGCTGGCGGTGGTTGACGTACCTAGCATCCGCGGTGAGTGCGGCGAACGCATCCCAGTCGTGACGGTTGGTGGCCTCCGTCAACTCTTGGACTGACTTGATGATCTCGGGATGGGCAACCTCTCCAGATGCGATCCAACGAGCGGTGAGTTCAGCGAACGCGTCGTTGATTTTGTCGGGATCGAATAGCACTGTGGCGTGCACCATCTCATCGTCGCCGACTCTCGTGAGCGTCAAGTGCTCGGCGGTGATCGTTAACTCGGGTTCGCGAGTGTCGACGTACCTATCGCGGGTGAGCGCGAGGCGAGTTCCCCTGACAGCGACGGGCTCGATCTCGAACCGCCATGACTTTGGCGCCTCGAACAGCGCGCGCACGATTTTCGGTTCAGCGAGTCGCTCATCACGCAGCCCTTTTCGCCGGTCCTCATATCTTCCGTCCGTATTGACGAGCGATAGAAAACCGTCCAAGTCGCGACGGTTGAATGCATCGGCTAGACGCGCTCGGGTCCGGGCCGCGGCGTTCTCAATTTGGGGCGCTTGCTGATTGAGCTCATCGAACTTCGCGAGTGCGGCGTCGAGGTCGGCCTCGTCGAACAGCTCGCAACGGTTGATCAGGTCGCCATTCACCGTTAACGCGCTGATCTGCCGCCACTCGGCATCGAAGCCTTCTGGCGAGGTCCCATGGACCACATGGGTAACGACTGCTCCGAGGGTGCTGAGCCGGTGCACTGTCTGTACGTAGATGCTGGCTTGTGGCGTGAGATCCCATGTGGCGCGGAAGAATGCGGTCAGCTCAGGGTACTCGAACGTGGCGAGCGGCCGATGATCGACGAGGACCCAATCCGGCGTCGCTGGGGGAAGCTCGTGCCGGTTGAAGCTGGCGTAGACCTCTGTGATAACCGACCACGTTCGGGCGTGAGAAGCCGCCTCGCCGGCGAGGTACCGCGCGTCGAGCTCGGCGAAGGCGGCGGCTATCTCGGCGGGATCGAAGCTCACCGTATCGCGTATCAGGTTGTCGTCGTCGACTTCCATGACAGTCAGGACCTCGACGGTGATCGGTTGGTCAGGCGCATCGGTGTCACGGCAGCAGTCGCGGGTCAACGACAGGCGAGATCCCCTGATTGCGACGGGCTCGGTGCTCAGTTGCCAGCTTTCCGGTGGCTCGAGCAGCCCTTGGACGGCCTTCCGCCGTGCCGGTCCTTCGAATATGCCGCGCAAGCCTTTTCGACGATCTTCCAATCGGCCGTCGACGGTCATGAGGGCAAAGTAACCGTCCACGTCGCGTCGGTTGAACGCATCGATTGAACGCGCCCAGGTTCGGGTCGCAGCGTTTTGGAGCAGCCGCGCCGGTCGGCTGAGCTCATCGAACCTCGCGAGCGCGGCGTCGAGGTCTGCCTCGTCGAAGATTTCGGCCCGGCTAATCAGATCGCCTTCGACCGTGAAGACGCTGATCCCCCGCCACTCGGCTTCAAACCCCTCCTGCCAGGTCCCGCGCCCCACCCACGTGACAACCGCTCCGAGGTTGGACAGCCGGTGCGCGGTCTCGACATATATGCCCCCCGTGCTGTAGTCCTGCAACGCACGAATGTATGCGGTCGCCTCGCCGGGCTCGAACGCTATTAGCCGACGGTGGTCGATGTTCACCCAGTCAGGCGTCGCCGCGGGAAGTTCGTGCCGACTGATTGCGGCGTGGGCTCCCGCGATGACCGACCACGTGTGCGCATGAGCGGCCGCCTCGCCGGCAAGATAGCGGGCGTCAAGGTCTTCGAAGGCGGCGTCGATGTCGTCGAGGTCAATCATGACGATCGCCGCGATCCGCTCATCGTCGTTGATCTCGACGATGCCGAGGTAGTCAGTAACAAATCCCTCGGGCGCTTGATCGCGGTGCGAGAAGCAGCCACGCATGAGGACAAGGCGCTCGCCGCGGGTCGCTACGACGGTGGACGTAACGCTCGCGATCCACAGATCAGCGGTCGCCCGCATATCCGCGATCCAGCCGTCTCGACCGTGTCCGACTCCTGCGCCCACCAGCCGCCGGCGATCGTCTCTGAAGAAGTTGTCGGCCAGCATCTCCGCCATGGCATCCCAGTCGCCCGCCGCGAAGTGCGCCAAGAGGCGCTCACACACTTGGCTTGCAATGTTTTCCAGTCGTCGCGCCTGCGGTTGCAGTTCCTCGAAGTGGGTGAGCGCGGCGTCGAGGTCTGCCTCGTCGAATAGCTCGCAGCGGTTAGCCAGGTCACCTTCGAACGTCAACAGAGCGATCTCTCGCCACTCCGCGTCGAACCCCTCTTGGGACGTCCCATGAGCCGTTTGTGTGACGACGGCTCCGATGTTTGTCAGCCGATGCACCGCCTCGACGTAGAGTTTGACGCCCGGCGCGATTTCCCACGTCGCACGGATGTACGGGATGATGTCGCCTGGCTCGAAAGCTATCCCGCGCCGGTGGTCGATGTTCACCCAGTCGGGCGTAGTTGCGCGTATCTCGCCCCGGTTGTGAGCGGCGTAGCCCTGCGTCATAAGCGACCAAATGTGCGTGTGGGCGGCAGCTTCGCCGGCGAGGTATCGCGCATCGAGTTCCTCGAAGGCGGCGTCGATGTCGTCGGGATCGCAGGCTACGCGTGTCAGGATCCGCTCATCGGCGTCGATTTCGACGACGCACAGAAACTCGATGCGGAATGCCCCAGGTTGGTGGTCTGGGCCGAGGATAGAAGTGCGACAGAGAGCCAGGCGCTCGCCTCGGGTTGCGATGACCGTCGCCGGAAGTTTCTCAGCGCCGATGCTCGCAATGGCTTGCATGTTTGCGATTTCGGCATCACGGCCACGCCTGGTTTCTGCACGCACCACCGCTCGATGATCCTCGACGCTGATGTCGGCGGTAAGTAGTCCCGCCATCGCGACCCAGTCGCGCGAGGCGATATATCCCCGGTAGCGCTCGTACACCCGGCTCGCGGTGTTCTCGAGACACCGTGTCTCTAAGTGCAATTCGTCCAATCTCGCGAGTGCGGCGGCGAGGTCTGCCTCGGTTAATACTTCGACGCGGCTGATGAGGTCGCCTTCGACGGTGAACATGTGGATCACCCGCAACTCCGCGTCGAAGCCCTCTTGCGAGGTCATTTTCAGCACCTGGGTGATGACGGCTCCGCGTTCGCTCAGCCGATGCACGGCCTCGATGTAGACGCTGGCATCCGATGTCAGGTCCCACATGGCACGA
Source organism: uncultured Actinomycetota bacterium (assembly GCA_963788075.1). Lineage (GTDB taxonomy): Bacteria > Actinomycetota > Actinomycetes > Mycobacteriales > Mycobacteriaceae > Mycobacterium. The sequence continues at coordinate 62,295 of CAWBFI010000006.1, forward strand.
ACGGATGCGGCCAGCTCGACACCCTCGATCGATACGAGCGGCCGATGATCGATGTAAACCGGGTCCGGGGTCGTCGCGGGCAGTTCTTGACGATTGAACCGGGCGTGGGCCTCGGCAATGACCGACCACGTTTGCGAGTGCTCGGCGGCTTCGCCGGCAAGGTACCGGGTGTCGAGCTCTTCGAACGCGGCGTCGATGTCGTCGGGGTCGAAGACGACACGTGCCACGATCTGGTTTTCAGCGTTGATCTCGGAGACGCAAAACACCTGGGATCCCGACCAGCCGTCCGAGATGGAGTAGCTACCGAGGGAGAGGCGTCCCCCACGGATCGCAATCACCGTTTGCGTATAGTTCGTGACTCCGACGTCGGCGATCGCCCTCTGGTTTGCGATCTCGGCATCTCGACCTCTCCGAACCCCGCCATTCACGACGCGACGACGATCGTCCATCAAAATGTCGTCAGACAGTAATTCCGCCATGGCGGCCCAATCGCGGGCTGCGAAGCATACGTTGAAGCGTTGCTCCAGTTGGCTTGCCGCGTTTTCCAGACGCGGCGCCCGCGGTTGCAGTTCGTCGAAGCGGGCGAGCGCGGCGTCGATGTCCGCCTCGTCGAATACTTCGACGCGGGTGATCAGGCCGCCGTCGACGATCATGATCTCGGTGCATCGCCACTCGGCGTCCAAGCCCTCGTGCGAGGTCCCATTCGCCACCCGGGTGAAGATGGCTCCGACGTGGCTCAACCGATGTACGGCCTCGATGCGGAAGCTGAGCTCCGGCATGAGCTCCCAAAGTGCACGCAGCGATGCGATCAGATCACCCGACCCGATCGTTGCGAGTCGTCGGTGGTCGATGTTGGTCCAATCCGGCGCCGCTGCAGGGATTTCTCGCCGGTTCATCGTGGCAAACGCCCGCGTTATGACCGACCACGTGTCCGATTGGGCGGCCGCCTCGCCGGCAAGGTACCGGGCGTCTAGTTCTTCGAAGGCTTCGTCGATGTCGTCGGCGTCGAACACGACCCGTGCCGCGATCTGGTTTTCGGCGTTGATCTCAACGACGCTCAGCGCCTGTGATCCCGACCAGCGGTCCGAGACGCAGTAACTACCGAGGACGAGGTGCTTCCCACGGACCGCGATCGCGGTTGACGTTACATCCGTGACCCCGACGCCCGCGATCGCGCGCAGGCTTGCCATCTCCGCATCCCGACCGTGCCGGACGCCCGCGTTCACGACGCGACGACGATCGTCTACGGAAATGTCGCCGGCGATCAATTCCGCAAGGGCGTCCCAGTCGCGGGCAGCGAAATAGGTCGAGAAGCGTTGCTCCGCTTGGCTTGCCACGTTTTCGACGCTCAGCGCCGGCGGTCGCAATTCGTCGAAGCGGGCGAGCGCGGCATCGAGGTCCGCCTCGTCGAAGACTTCGACGCGGCTGATCAGGTCGCCCTCGACTGTGAAAATGTCGACCATCCACCACTCGACGTCAACGCCCTCCTGCGAGGCCCCTTTTACCACTTGGGTGACGACGGCCCCGAGTTCGCCCAGCCGATGCACCGCCTCGACGTAGACGCTGACGTCGGAAGTGAGGTCCCACACGGCACGAACAGATGCGGCCAGGTCAACCCCCTCGCTCGATACGAGCGATCGATGATCGATGTACATCGAATCCGGCGTAGTCGCAGGAAGTTCCTGCCGATTGAACCCGGCGTGGGCCCCTGCAATCACCGACCATGTGTGCGCGTGGGCGCCCGCTTCGCCAGCAAGGTATCGGGCGTCAAGTTCCGCGAGGGCGGCGTCGAAGTCGTCGAGTTCGAACATGGCGCACGCAGCGATCCGATTGTCAGCGTTGATTTCGGAGATGCCGAGCACATCATTGTGGAACGCGTCCGGCCGTCCGTCATCGGTCGAGAAGAGGTAGCGGCCGAGGACGAGGCGCTGTCCACGTGTCGCAACGAATTTTGAAGTCATGTTCGTGAGGCCGACTTCGGCGACGGATCGCCAGTCGCCGACGTTGACGTCTCGACCCTGTCGTATCCCGGCACGCATCACCGGCCGGTGATCAACGGTCGAAACGTCCTCGGCCAACATCTCAGCGATTGCGTCCCAGTCGCGGGCCACGAAGCATTCCTGAAATCGTTCGACGACTTGCGTTGCCGCGTTCTCCAACCGCGGAACCTGCGGATGGAGTTCGTCAAAGCGGGCGAGTGCGGCGTCGAGGTCTTTTTCATCGAATAGCTCGCAGCGATCGACCTGGTCGCCTTTGACAGTCAGACACTGGATCATTCGCCACTCGGCGTCGAAGCCTTCTGGCGAGGTTCCAGATGCCGTATGGGTGACGACCGCTCCGAAATCACTGAGCCGATGCACCGCTTCGATCTGGATGGTGAAGCCGGGCATGAGGTCCCACATGGCGCGAATGGCCGCGGCCTGGTGGCTGGACTTGAACAGTTGTCCTGGCCGGTGGTCGACGATGACCCATTCCACCGCGGGCAGCTCGTTCCGGTTGAACATGGCATAGGTCCGTCCAATGATTGACCACGTCTGTGCGTGGGCGGCCGCTTCGCCGGCGAGGTAGCGCGCGTCGAGTTCCTCGAAGGCGGCGTCCATGTCGTCGGGGTCGAACACGATGTGTGCCGCGATCCGATCGTCGGTGTCGATTTCGGCGATGATGAGCTGCTCCGCGGCGAACTCTCCGTACCGCGCATCGCTGTTCGGGTAACGATTACGGGTGAGGGCAAGGCGCTCTCCGCGGATTGCGACAACGGCCGACGTTGAGTTCGCTACGGCCTCGGCCAGGGCTTGCATATTCGCGATCACGACGTCGCGGCCTTCCCAGAGCCCGGTGTTCACCACGCGCACGCGATTCTCGATGAGACTGTCGTCGGTCAGGATCTCGGCTATCGCTGCCCAGTCCCGAGCCTTGTAGTACGCGAAGAAGCGGTCTTCCGCTCGGCTTGCCTTGTTCTCCAGCCGCCTTGTCAGTCGGTGTAACTCCTCGAAGCGGGCGAGCGCGGCGCTTATTTCATCCGTATCAAAAACCTCGCAGCGGTTGATCAGGTCGCCGTCGAAGGTCACAAGGTCGATCTCGCGCCACTCGGCGTCGAAGCCCTCTTGCGAGGTCCCATGCACAACGAGTGTGACGACCGCTCCGAAATTATTCAGCCGGTGCACGACCTCGATGTAGCCGGTCATGGCAGGCGCGAAGTCCCACGCCACACGGATGTATGCGGTCAGGTCGCCCGACTCCGCCCTTACAAGCCGTCGGTGGTCAATGTTCACCCAATCCGGCGTCGCTGCAGGAAGCTCGTGCCGGTTAAGCGCGGCGTAGGCGCGCGTAAGGGCGGACCATTTGTGTGCGTACGTGGCCGCTTCGCCGGCGAGGTACCGGGCGTCGAGTTCCTCGAAGGCGGCGTCGAGGTCGTCGGGTTCGAACGCGACCCGTGCCACGATTCGGTCGTCAGCGTCGGTCTCGACGACGCTGAGAAATTCGAAGTGGAATGCCTCAGATTGCTCCTGGGCCGAAATGCACGTACGACAGAGCTCGAGACGATCGCCGCGGGTCGCAATGACGGTCAAAGAAATATTCGTGAGCCCCACGTCAATAACGCTGCGCATTTCCGCGATGGCGGCATCTCGACCGTATTGAATCCCGGAGTTCACGACCCGACGGCGATCGTCGATCGCGATATCGTCGGCGAAGCTCTCGGATAGCGCGTTCCAGTCACGGGCCACAATGCGCGCCCTGAGGCGCGCGTGCGCCCGGCTTGCCGCGTTTTCCAGCCGCGGCACGTGCGGTTGCAGTTCCTCAAAGCGGGTTAGCGCGGCGTCGAGGTCGGTTTCGTCGAATAGTTCGCAGCGACTGATCAGGTCGCCGTCGACGGCCCAGAGATCGATCGCCCGCCACTCGGCCGCGAAGCCCTCTTCCGAGGTCGCATTGGTCACCCGCGTGACGACCGCTCCGAGGGCACCAAGCCGATGCACCGCCTCGATGTGGATGCTGAAATTCGGCGTGGGGTCCCACCCGGCACGAAGCAAGGCGGTCGGATCGCCGGGCTCTACCATTCCGATTCGTCGGTGGTCATCGATGTTGATCCGGTCCGGGGGAAGCTCGTGCCGATTGAGCGCGGCATAGCGATGCGTGACAAGCGACCATGTGCGCGCGTACGGTGCCGCTTCGCCGGCGAGATATCTCGCATCAAGCTCAGCGAATGCGTCGTCGACGTCATCGATGTCGAACGCGATGTGTGCCGCTATCCGGTTGTCGGCGTCGATCTCGAGGAGGCTGAGGAACTCGACGTCGAACTCCCCGAGCTGCCGGTCGCGATTGCAGCCACGAATGAGAACGAGGCGACTCCCGCGGATCGCGATGACGGTCGACGCTATGTTCGCTCCGGCCTCGGCGATTGCTCGATGGTTTGCGATCACGAGATCGCGACCGTGCCAATGCCCGGCGCTCACAACGCGTCGGCGATCTTCGGCAAAAGTGTCGTCCGCCAGGACCCCGGCCACTGAGTCCCAGTCGCGGGCGGCAAAGTAAGTCCAGAAGCGTTGATACACTTGGCTTGCCGCATTCTCCAGCCGCGGTGCCTGAGGGTGGAGTTCTTCAAAACGGGCGAGCGCGTCGTCGAGGTCTGCATCGTTAAAGACTTCGAAGCGGCTGAGCCGGTCACCCTCGACGGTGAAAATGTCGATCATCTGCCACTCGGCATCAAAGCCCTCTGGCGAGGTCCCTTTCATCGCGCCGGTGACGACGGCTCCGAGTTCGCTCAGCCGGTGCACAGCCTCAATGCAGAACCTGACGTCCGGAGTGAGATCCCACACGGCACGAATAGATGCGGCCATATCAACCGTCTTGATCGATACGAGCGGTCGATGATCGATGTACACCGAATCCGGTTTCGTCGGCGGGATTTCGTGCCGGTTGAACACGGCGTAGGCACCTGCAATGACCGACCAGGTGTGCGTATGGGCGGCCGCTTCGCCGGCGAGGTACCGGGCGTCAAGCTCCTCGAAGGCGGCGTCGAAGTCGTCGGGGTCGAATGTGATCGTCGCGACGATCCGCTCGTCAGCGTTGATCTCGAGGAGTGCGAGCACCTCCGTGAGGATCGCCTCGGGCCCGTGATCGCGGTCCGAGAATCGGGCACGCGAGAGGACAAGGCGCTCCCCGCGGGTCGCCAGGACGGTCGATGTGAGGTTGGCGAGCCCCAGGTCGGCGATTGCCCGCATGTCAACGATCTCGGCGTCTCGACCATGTCGGACTCCTGCGCCCACCACCCGACGGCGATCCTCACTCAAAAAGTCGTCGGCCAAGTTCTCCGCCATGGCGTCCCAGTCGCCTGCCGTGAAATTTGCCGAGTAGCGCTCGCCCACTTGGCTTGCCGCGTTTTCCAGCCGCGGCATTTGTGGGTGCAGTTCCTCAAAGCGGGCCAGCGCGGTGTCGACGTCTGTCTCGTCGAAGATTTCGCAGCGGCTGAGCCGGTCACCCTCAAACGTCAGAATGTTGATCTGCCGCCACTCTGCGTCGAAGCCTTCTTCCGAGGTCCCATGAACCACAAAGGTGACGACGGCGCCGAGGTTGTCCAGCCGGTGCACGGCCTCGGCGTAGATCCTGGCATGCGGCATGAGATCCCATGTGGCACGGAGGAATGCAGCCAGATCACCCGCCTCGAACGTGGCCACTGGCCGATGATCGACGGTGGCCCAGCCCGGCGTCGTCGGGGGGAGTTCGTGCCGGTTGAAGCTTGCATAGGCCCTCGTGAGGGCAGACCATGTCTGCGCGTGGGCGGCCGCTTCACCGGCGAGATAGTGCGCGTCGAGTTCGGCGAACGCTGCGTCGAAGTCGTTGGGGTCGAACCAGACTCGTGCCGTCATGCGCTCGTCGGCGTTGATCTCCACGACGTTGAGCACCTCGGTGTGGAACGACTCCGGCCGTTGATCGGGTCCCCACTGCCATCGGGCACGACTGAGGACGAGGCGTTCCCCGCGAGTCGCGATCACGTCTGACGTTGTGACCGTGATCCCAAGGTCGGCGGCTTCGCGCGCGCTTGCAATCGCGACATCACGCCCCTGTGCGAGTCCCATGTTCACCGCTCGACGGCGATCGTCGACGTAATAGTCGTCGGTGAATATCTCTGCCATCGCAGCCCAGTCGCGGGCTCCGACGCACGCGATAAGACGCCGGTCCACTTGGCTTGCAGTGTTTTCCAGCCGTCGCACCGGCTGCGGGTGCAGTGCGTCGAAGCGGGCGAGTGCGGTGTCGAGGTCGGCCTCGTCGAAGATTTCGCCGCGGTTGACTAAGCCGCCTTCGACTGTCAGAACGTTGATCCCTCGCCACTCGGCCTCGAAGCCGTCTTGCGAGGTCCCATATCCCACCCAGGTGAAAACCGCGCCGAGGTTGGTCAGCCGATGCACCGTCTCGACGTAGACGCCTCCCGTGCTGGCGTCCGCCCACGCAAGGAGGTATGCGGCCGCGTCGCCGGGCGCAAACGCAATTCCCTTGCGGTGATCTATATTCAGCCAATCAGGCGTCGTCGCAGGGAGTTCATGCCGGTTGAGCGCCGCGTAAGCTCTTGCAATGACTGACCACGAGTGAGAGGAAGCGGCCGCTTCGCCCGCGAGGTAACGGGCATCGAGTTCCTCGAAAGCGGTGTCGAAGTCGTCGGGGTCGAACAAGACGAAAGCCGCGATCCGCTCGTCCGTCTCGGCCTCGGTGATGCACAGCGCCTCGCTGTGGAACGCCTCCGGCCCCTGTTCCTTGGCCGACCATCGGACACGACTGAGGGCGAGGCGCCGCCCCCTGGTTGCGACGAGTTCAGAAATGATGAGCTCGACCCCGGATTCGAGGGTCTCGCGCAATCCTGCGATCACGGCATCGCGACCATGCCAGAGTCCGGCATTCACCACTCGGCGGCGATCGTCGCTGTAACAGTCATCGGCCATGATGTCGGCCATCGCCGCCCACTCGCCCGCAGCGGAGTAATTGAAGTTTCGCTCATTCAGTCGGCTGGCCGCGTTTTCCAGGTGCCGTGCCTGCGGGTGCAGTTCCTCAAACCGGGCGAGCGCGGCTTCCAGCTCTGTTTCGTCGAATACCTCCAGGCGGTTGATCAGATCGCCCTCGAACATCAGAACGTCGATCACTTGCCATTCGGCGTCGAAGCCCTCTTGCGAGGTGCCGTGCGCCGCGTGGGTAACAACTGCTCCGAGGTTGCTGAGCCGGTGCACGGTCTCGATGTAGTTGTTGAGGTCAGGCGTGAGGTCCAAAACGGCATGGATGTATGCCGTCATGTCACCGGGAGCGAACGCTGGTCCCCGGCGGTGGTCGACATTCGCCCAATCTGGGGTCGTCGCCGGGTGCTCATGTCGGTTGAGCGCGGCATAGGCCTGTGCAACGGCCGACCAAGTTTGTGAGTGTTCGGCCGCTTCGCCGGCGAGGTACCGGGCATCGAGTTCCGCGAAGGCGGCGTCGATGTCGTTGGCGTCGAACATGACACGTGCCGCGACGCGCTCGCCATCGTTGACCTCGACGACGGCGAGCACCTCGGTGTGGAACGCCTGGGGCCGCTGATCGGGACCGAACCATCGGCCACGACTGAGCACGAGGCGTTCTCCCCGGGTTGCGATGACGTCTGGTTTGCCGAACGTCATTCGGAGGTCGGCGCTTATCTTCATGTTCGCAATCGCGACATCGCGACCGTGCCGGAGCCCGACGTTCACCACGTGACGACGATCGTCACTGCAAAAATCGTCGGCCAGCGTCTCGGTTGCTGCGTCCCAGTCGCGGGCCGCGAAGTATGCAACGAGGCGCTCGCTGGCTCGGCTTGCCGCGTTTTCCAGCCGCCGTGTCTGCTGGCTGAGCTGTTCGTACTGAGCGAGCGCGGTGTCGAGGTCGTCCTCGTCGAATAGCTCGCAGCGGTCGATCCGGTCGCCTTTGACGGTCAGAAGTTGGATCATTCGCCACTCGGCGTCGAAGCCGTCTGGCGAGGTGCCATACGAGTTTTGAGTGACGACCGTGGCAAAGTCGTTGATTCGATGCACCGCCTCGACGTAAGTGCTGAAGTCTGGAGTTAGGTCCCAAATGGCGCGGACGGATGCCGCCCAGTTGCCGGAGGCGAACGGTGTATTTCGCCGGTGGTCGATGGTGACTAGGTCTGAATTCGGCAGTTCGCGCCGGTTGAACGCGGCGTGGATCTGCGCGATAACCGCCCACGTGTGCGCGTAGGCGGCCGCCTCGCCGGCGAGGTATCGGGCATCGAGCTCCGCAATGGCGGCGTCGATGTCGTCGAAATCAAACGAGACAACCACGATAATCCGCTCGTCTGCATTGATCTCGACGATGGCGAGAACATCTGTAAGAAATGCCTCGGGCCCGCTATGACGGTCCGAGAAGCGGCCATGTAAGAGGGCGAGGCGCTTCCCGCGGGTCGCCATGATGGTCGACGTCACGTTCATGATCGACAAATCGGCGATCGCCCGCATGTCCGCGATCTGGGCGTCTCGACCATGTCGGACTCCCGCTCCCACGACCCGACGGCGATCGTCAGTGAAAAAGTTGTCGGCCATGATCTCCGCCATGGCGTTCCAATCGCCTGCCGCGAAGTTCGCCAAGTAGCGCTCGCCCGCTTGGCTTGCCGCGTTTTCCAGCCGCCGCGTCTGCTGATGGAGTTCGTCGAATTTCGCGAGTGCGGCGTCGAGGTCCGCCTCATCGAAGATCTCGCAGCGGTCAAATAGGTCGCCTTCGACCGATACAACCGCGATGACGCGCCATTCGGCGTCGAAGCCGTCTTGCGAGGTCCCATGCGCCGCACACATGAAGGCGGCTCCGAGGTCGGTTAGCCGATACACAGTCTCGACGTGAATTGCAAAGTCCGGCGCAAGATCCCACGTGGCGCTGAGCGACGGGATCGCATCACCCGGCGCGAACGCCGTTCCCCGGCGATGGTCGATGTTCACCCAATCCGGTGTCGTGGCCGGGAGCTCACGACGGCTCATCGCGGCGTAGTTGTCTGCAATTACCGACCATGTGTGTGCATGGGCGGCTGCTTCGCCGGCCACGTAGCGGGCGTCAAGCTCGGCTAAAGCCACATCAAAGTCGTTGGGGTCGAACGAGATTACGGCCGTGATCCGATCGTCGGCGTTGATCTCGCCGACGATGAGTATCTCTGAGACGAACGACTCAGCTCCGTGATCACGGCTGCAGAAGCTGTAGCGCATCAGGACCAGGCGCTCGCCACGCGTCGAAATGGTGGTGGAGTTGACGTCTGCGTTCCACAGGTCGGCGATCGCCTGCATATCCTTGATCTGGGCATCTCGGCCATGTCGGACTCCCGAGCCCACCACTCGCCGACGGTCATCGGTGAACATGTCGTCGGCCATGGTCTCCGCCATGGCGACCCAGTTGCGCGCCGCGAAGTGTGCTAGGAAGCGCTCACCCACTTGGCTTGCGGCGTTTTCCAGCCGCGGTGCCGGCCGGCTGAGCTGTTCGAATCTCGCGATCGCGGTGTCGAGGTCTGCCTCGTCGAACATTTCGCACCGGCTGATCAATTCGCCGTCTACTATGAAGATGGCGATCATCCGCCACTCAGCGTCGAAGTCCTCTTGCGATACGCCGCGAGCGGAATAAGTGACGACTACTCCGAGGTCGTTCAACCGGTGTACAGCCCCCATGTGGATGCTGATGTCCCGCATGAGTTTCCAGCCGGCGTCGATGAAGGCGGACAGGTCAGTCGCCTCTATCGTCACGCCCCCCCGATGGTCGACGAAGTTGAAGTTCAGTGTCGTAGCCGGCCGTACATGCCTGTTGAATCCCGCGTACAACCCTGCAATGACCGACCACGTGTTGGCGTGGCCAGCCGCTTCGCCGGCAAGGTAACGGGTGTCGAGTTCCGCGAATGCAGCGTCGAAGCCGTCGGGGTCGAACGCGACGGCCGCGACCATCCGCTCGTCGGCGTCGATCTCGACGATGGCGAGCACCTCCGTGAGGAACGCGCCGGGCCCTTGATCACGGCCCGATAAGCGAACACGGAAGAGCGCCAAGCGCTCTCCACGGGTCGCGGTGACGGTCAACTCTACGTTGGTGATCCACAGGTCGGCGAGAACGCGCATGTCTACGATCTGGGCGTCTCGACCATGTCGGATTCCCGCGCCCACCACCCCACGGCGATCCTCACTGGAAAGGTCAGCGGTGAGTATTTCCGCCATAGCGTCCCAGTCGTGGGCGGCGAAGTAGCTCCAGAAGCGCTCACCCACTTGGCTCGCTGCGTTTTCCAGCGGCGTTGCCAGCCGGCTGAGCTGTTCGAACCTCGCGATGGCGGCGTCGAGATCTGCCTCGTCGAAGACTTCCACGCGGTTGATCCGGTCGCCCTCGACAGTCAGAATTTGGATCATTCGCCACTCGGCGTGGAAGCCCTGCCGCGAGGTCCCATGCACCGCATGGGTGACGACGCCGCCAATGTTGTTTAGTCGGTGCACGGCCTCCACGTAGATGCTGGCTTGCGGCGTGAGATCCCATGTGACACTGAGGAATGCGGGCAGATCACCCAGCTCGAACGTGGGGAGCCGCCGATGATCGACGGTGACCCAGTCCGGCGTGGTCGCGGGAAGTTCGCGGCGGTTGAACGCGGCGCAACTACCCGAGATGACCGACCACGCGTTCGCGTACGGTGCCGCTTCGCCGGCAAGATAGCGGGCGTCGAGCTCGGCAATGGCGGCCTCGAAGTCGGCGGGGTCAAATACGACGATCGTCGCGATTCGCTCATCGGCGTCGATCTCAACAACCTGAACAACCTCGCTTTGGAACGCCTCGGGTCGCTGGGCATTGCCCGAGTAGCACGCACGTGTGAGGGCAACGCGCCCGCCGCGCGTGGCGATGACGGCGAACGTCCCCTGCGTAAAGCCGACATCGGTGGCCGTCCGCATATCTTCGATCGCGACATCCCGACCGTGTCGGACTCCGGCGCCCACCACCCGACGGCGATCGTCATACATGTAGTCGTCGGCGAGTATTTCCGCGATTGTGTCCCAGTCGCCTACCGCGAAGTGCGCCACTAAGCGCTCGGCCATTTGGCTTGCGGCGCTTTCCAGCCGTGGGGCCGGCCGGCTGAGCTGTTCGAACCTCGCGATCGCGGTTTCCAGGTCTACCTCGTCGAATACCTCGCTGCGGCTGATCAGGTCGCCGTCGACCGTCACGATGTCGACCCCCCGCCACTCGGCGTCGAAACCCTCGTGCGATGCCCCACGCGCGAGATGGGTGTAGACCGCTCCGAGGTCGCTGAGCCGATGCACGACCTCGATGTAGGTTCGGATGTTCTGGTCCAGATCCCACCCAGCACGGACGTATTCGATCACCTCCCCGGGGGCGTACGACGCCACGCGGCGATGGTCGATACTCACCAAATCTAGTGTTGTCGAAGGGATTTCGTGCCGTTTTAGTGCGGCAGTGCCGCCCACGATCACCGACCATGTGCTCGCGTAGGCGGCCGCTTCGCCCGCGAGGTATCGCGCGTCGAGCTCAGCGAAGGCCGCATCGACGTCTTCGGGGTCGAACGCGACGTGGGCCACCATCCGGTTGTCGGCATTGATCTCGATGATCCCGAGCGCCTCCGTGCGGAACGCATCGGGCCGCTGGCGTTGGCCCGAGAGGACGATACGACTGAGGGCCAGGCGCTGCCCGCGGATGGCGATTACGGTCGGCGTCCCTTTCGTGGTGCCGACTTCGGCGGTCGCCCGCATGTCCTCGATTTCGACATCGCGACCGTGTCGGACTCCGGCGCCCACGACCCGGCGGCGATCGTCCGTAGAGATGTCCTCGGCCATTATCTCCGCCATGGCGGCCCAGTCGCGGGCCGCGAAGCAGGTCCAGTAGCGCGCATCCACTTGGCTTGCCGCGTTTTCCAGCCGCGTTGCCGGCCGGCTGAGCTGTTCGAAACTCGCGATCGCGTCGTCGATGTCGGCCTCGTCGAATAGCTCGGCGCGGTTGATCAGGTCGCCTTCGACCGTCATGATGTCGACCGTTCGCCACTCGGCCTCGAATCCGTCTCGCGAGGTCCCCTTCCCCACATGGGTGAAGACCGCTCCGAGGTCGCTCAGCCGGTGCACACCCTCGATGTAGACGTTCAGCTCCGCGGCGAGCTCCCACGAAGCGCGGAAGTACGCGACTCCTTGACCGGGCGCCATCGCTGCCCCGTGCCGATGGTCGACGTTCACCCAATCCTGAGTCGTCGAAGAGAGTTCGCCCTTACTGAATCCGGCATAAGCCCGGGCGATGAGCGCCCATGTGCGTGCGTGGGCGGCCGCCTCGCCGGCGAGGTACCGGGCGTCGAGTTCGGCAATGGCGTCGTCGATGTCGTCGAGGTCGAACACCACCATCGCCGCGATTCGCCCCTCGGCATCGATCTCGACGATGTTAAGGGCGTCGTTTTGAATCGCACCGGGGTCGGGGCCCGCGGCGCGAACACGCATGAGGGCAAGGCGGCCGCCACGGGTCCCCATGACGCCCAACATCGTGTATGTGAAGCCGACGTCGGCGGCCGCCCGCGCATCATCGATTCCGGCATCTCGACCATGTCGGATCCCGGCATTCACCACCCGCCGGCGATCTTCGATGGAAAAGTCTTCCGCCACCGTTTCGGTGATGGCGTCCCAGTCGCGCGCCCCGACGCACGCCAGGATTCGCTCGTACGCTTGGCTTGCCGCGTTTTCCAGCCGTCGTGTTTGCGGGCTCAGTTCGTCGAAGCGGGCAAGTGCGGCATCCAGGTGCGCCTCGTCGAAGACCTCGCTGCGGCTGACCATGTCGCCGTAAACCGTCGAAATGTTGACCGCCCGCCACTCGGCGTCGAAGCCCCCTTGCGAGGTCCCATGCGCTGCGTGGGTGATGACTGCTCCGAGGTCGCTGAGACGGTGCACAGCCTCGATATAGACGTGGCCTTGCGGCACGACATCCCACGTGGCACGGATGAATGCACCTAGATCGTCCGCTTCGACACTTTGTACCGGCCGATGGTCGATGTTGACCCAATCCGGCGTCGTCGGCGGTAGCTCGCGCCGGTTGAGCGCGCCAAACGCTCCTACGATCACCGACCACGTCCGCGCGTGTGCGGCCGCTTCGCCGGCGAGGTACCGGGCGTCGAGTTCTGCGATCGCAGCGTCGAAGTCGTCGGGGTTGAATACTACGATCGCCGCGATCTGGTTGTCGGAGTTGGTTTCGACGACGGCCAGCACATCGATGACGAACTCCTCGGACCCGTCACCGCGGCCCATACGCGTGAGAATGAGGTGCTCGCCACGGGCCGCGACGACGACGGATGTCAGGCGCGTGACCCCGACATCGGCGACCGCCCGCAGGTTTGCGATCTCGGCATCGCGGCCATGTCGGACCCCGGCGTTTACGATCCACCGGCGATCGTCGGTAGAGATGTCGTCGGTCAGTACCTTCGCGAGCGCATCCCAGTCGCGGGCTTCGAAGTGGGCCAAGTAGCGCTCGAGCACTTGGCTGGCTGCGCTTTCCAGGCGCGGCGGCTGCGGGTGCGGCTCCTCGAATCGGGCGTAGGCGGCGTCAAGTTCCGCCAGCGCGGCGTCCATGTCTTCGACGTCGAACCAGACCTGCAGTGCGATTCGTCGCTCCTCGTCGAGGCCGATCACTTGCAGCATCTCGTCCTGCGGTGCCCCGGAACTGAGATCTGAAGTGCCCACTTCTATTCGGATGAGGGCGAGACGCTCACCATGCACCGCGACGGCAGCATGACGGTATCGCACCAGGCCTGTCCGCAGATAACGTCTCATCTCGTTTGGCCACTGGCCCGATGGAAGGTTGATCGCCGGGAAGCCGACGATCTTCCGGCGACTCTCGACGGAGATGTACGGGGCAAACAGCCGCTTCACCTCATCCCACGCCTCGCGCTCGACGGCAGCGACCAACTGCTTGCCCACTAGCACGCAAGCGTTGTCCGGTTCGACGCTCGGCGGTTCGGGTGGCGCCGGCGCAGTCGGCACGCGTTTGCCGAGAATTGCGCGCGCCTTCTCGGCAAGCGCCGCAGCCCCTTTCCGCTCGTACAGGCCGACCGCCTGCTCGGCGGCGGTTCGCGCCCCCGCGGCGTTGCCGGCGGCGCCCAAGACCGTGGCCAGTGTCAAGCAGGCGTCGCCGTGATCAACCAACAAGTCGGTGCGCTCGGCCAGGCGGACAGCAGCCTCGGCGACCTGCCGGGCCTCCACTGACTCGCCCCGGCGCGCAAGCAGTCGCGCCCGAAGCGTGCGCCAGGCGATCGATGGCTTCAGTGCGTGCCCGGCGAGACGCTGGCTCTCCCTACACAATTCGTCGGCCTCGGCATCCCGGTCGAGCGCGAGACAGGTTCGACCCAGCAGCGCGGCGGTCTCGGCGGTGTCGGCGTCGAGGCCCATGCGCCGAAAACCGTTGTAGGCCTTACGTAGGTGCGGCTCGGCGGCCGCAGGATCCTCGCCAACCAGCTCGACAATGCCGGCAAACTGCTCGACCTCGACAAGGGCGTGGCGCAAGCCAAGCTCGGTGACCGCACGCCGGGCCGACTCGATCATCCGTCGGGCCGCCTCGGCGCGTCCGCGAAAGGCCTCCAGCACAGCCTGGCACCGGGTCGACGTCGCCTCCACCGCGGGCGATTCGGTCGTGATGCGGAGCAGCCGTACCACGTCCAGACACCGCCCGCCTGCGCGCGGAACTGGGTTGGGCCCCCAGAGGGCCGCAAGCGGCGCACCGGCCAGGACCGCGTTGACCCGGCGGTGTTCACGCGCGCGTCGCGCGGCGGTGAGCGCGTCGTCCAAAGCGATTTCGCAGTCCCCGATTCGACCGAGGCGCGCGAGGCACGCGGCACGGACGGTGTGCGCCATGGCTTCGCCGGCCGCGTCTTCCAATTCGGCCAACTTATCGGCAGCGGCGCCCACCGCGGCTTCCACCTCGTCGAGCCGTTCAGGATGGACCAACATCGAGATTTGGCCGTCGAAGCACGTCGCCCATGCCGCGAGACGAGCCGAATCTCGCGTGGCTTCTTGCAGTTGCGCAACCGCGCCCGCCGCCGAGGCGACGTCACCGGCCGCCAACAGTGCCTCGCAGCGGGCGATCAGTAACGCGGCAACCTGGTCGTCACGGTCGGGCAGTTCGTCGTCAATCTCCTCCAGCGCATGAAGGGCCCGATCGTAGAGTTCGGCGGCGCCTTCGTAGGCGAGGCGGGCCATCGCCTGGTCCGCCGCGCGTCGGCAGTACTCGACTGCCTTGGCCGCGTTTCCCGCCCACGCACATTCGAAGTAGTGGTGGGCCAGTTCAGCGAGCAGCTCGTCGTCGGCCCCGGCCTCGTTCTCCAGCGTCGCGGCGATGCGCTGGTGTAGCCGCATGCGCCGCACAGACGGCAGCTCGGCGAGCAGCGACTGTCGAACAATGGCGTGGTTGAACCGGTAACGACCGCCAGGCTCTTCGATGACGATGCCGGCCTTGGACGCCTCGTCGAACGCGTCGACGAGGTCGTCCCCAACCACGTGCTCGACCAGTTCTAGCGCAAACCGACTGCCGACGACCGCGGCCGCCGCAAGGGCCTTGTTCGTCTCCGCGGGGAGCCGGGAAAGGCGGCGGCTTACGGCTTCACGAACCCCTTGTGGCAAGGTGCTCGGATCCCAATGGCCGCCACTTTCCTCCACGTGCCGCAGCGCCTCGATGAGAAAGAACGGGTTGCCACCGGTGACCGACGCCAACGCCCGCGCGAGCTCTTCGTCGTCGTAGCCGGCCTCGGCGACGTATGTGGTCACGTCATCCGCGTCGAGGCCGCTGAGCTGTAGGCGGTCAGCGGTGCCATCGCGGTGGAGGTCGGCGAGCATCGCCGCCAGGGGGTGGGAGCGGTCCAGGTCGGTGCTGCGGTACGTGCCGACGATCTGCACGCGGTCCTGCTCGCCGAAGCGCAGGAGGTGCCGCAACAGCAGCAGCGTGGGTTTGGCCGCCCAGTGCAGGTCATCGAGAACCAGGACGACGGGCGCGCTCGCGGAAGCGATGCCCAACAGCGCGACGACGGCGTCGAAAAGTGCGTAGCGTTCGGTGTCCGGATCGGCGCGGGTCGGTGCGGCCAGGTCGGGAAGGACGTCGGTCAACCCGGGAACCAGTGGCAGCAGTGCTTCCACGCCGCGCAGCCCGCGAAGCCGACTGGTACCGAGGCATGGCACCAGCGAACGCAGGGCTTCGGCGAACGGTTGGTACGGCGCACCGAGGTCCTCGTCGCAACGGCCGTAAATCACCAGGGCGCCTTGGTCGTAGGCCTGGCGTGACCATTCGCCGGCGAGGCGCGTCTTGCCGACACCAGGCTCGCCGGCGATCAGCACCGCGCTCGTGCCACCGGCGAGCACGCTTTGCCATGCGGAAAAAAGTCGCCCGAGCTCGCGTCCGCGCCCGACGAACGGCCCGGGGCCACCCAGCACCGCGGGCAGACCCGGGCGTTCCATCGGCGCATCGGTCGCGATGGCCTTGAGACGCTCGTCGGCAGTTTCCAGCCGAAGCTCGAAAACGTGCTCGGGGCGCGCCAGGTTGCGCAGTTGGCGCATACCCAGGTCGGCGAGCACGACGTCGTCGCGCAGGGAATCGATGACGAGCTCGGCGGTGGCACCCGAGCACAGAATCTGGCCACCCACAGCCAGCGACCGCAGGCGGGCGGCGCGGTTGACCGCCCGACCGAAGTAGTCGCCGTCGCGCAGCTCGACCTCCCCGGTGTGCAATGCAACGCGGATGCGCATGGGCTCCCGCAGCGCCCACGGCTCGTGCGCAACCGCTTCCTGCAGCTCGATAGCGGCGGCCGCAGCCGCCGACGGGCGCTCGAAGACCGAGAACGTGGCATCGCCCTCGCCGCGCGTCTTGATCAGCCGCCCTCCGCGTGACGTGACGACCTGTTCGACGAGCTCGTCATGTCGCGCGAGCGCCACCGCCATGGCATCGGCGTCCGCCTCCCACGCGGCCGTCGACGCCTCGATGTCGGTCAGCAGGAACGTCACGGCCCGGGTCACCGACGAAAGCTCTTGTGTAGCAGGCGCTTCCAGCGCAGTGTCCTGTGCGACAATCGCCCCCTCGAGTCGGCGAAGGTCCGGTCCGGGGTCGACCCCCAGTTCTTCCGCGAGCAGCGTCCGCGCCCGCTGGTAAGCGCCAAGGGCTTCACCCTGCCTGCCGGCGCGATAGAGGGCCAGCATCAGCTGGGCCCAACGCCTCTCGCGCAGCGGCGCCTCGGCCACCGCGGCCTCTAGCTCGCCGATGATCTCCGCGGCGCGGCCCGTCGCGAGCAGTGCGTCGGCCCGATCCTCCACGAGCGCGGCATGGCCCTCGATCCACCGCGTCTTTTCCGACGTTCCCCGCCGGCCGTCGGGCAGTTCGGGGATTCCGCGCCAGAGGGCAAGCGCCTCGTCGAAGCGGGCCACCGCTTGGCCGGTGTCGCCGGCTGCAGCGGCATCGCGTCCCTGTCGGGCGGCCGACTTGTAACGCGAGGCGTCAACCTCGCTCTCGGCGAGGGTCCACCCTGCCCCCTCCGTCAGGACAAAGCCCTCGCCCAGGGCACGGCGCAGCGCGGAGATGTGGGTCTGCAGGGCTTTGGCGGCGGCGCGAGGCGGATCATGGCCCCAGAGCAGCTCGACGAGGGTGTCGGCCGACACCACCGAACCGCTGTGCAGCCCCAGCATCGTGAGGATGGCACGAGGCTTGGCGCCCGGGATAGTGACGGGCGCTCCATCCTGCCGGACCTGGAGAGGCCCCAAAACCCCCAGTTCCACCGCTTGAAGCGTACTCACATGGTCATGGTCGTTGGGGCAATTCAATGCATGGTCAAGATCGGGTAAAGGCGCCGCGACACTTGCACCAGGCACACGACACGCCGAGCAGCGTCGCCCTAGTGCAAGTTTCGGGGGAGCGCCCGCAATTCGCGGGGCCTCCACACCTGCCTTTTGCGACCTCGCTTTCCCATCAGCCCTGCTTGACGGTGACGTCGATCCCTGAGTTGATGATTTTCGGCGTGCCGGAGTGGTAGATCGTCACGGTCTGCACGCCGCCGGCATCGATGGTGTCGGATTCACCGTTGCCGCCGAGCCTGAGCGCACCGCCGGGGGAGAGGCTCAGGCCCCACTTTGTCGTGACCCGCTGGGCCGACGCCAGGAATCGGCGCGACCCCGGGGGATCCGCCGCTGGCAGGCATCAGGACAGCGTCTTAGTGGCCGACGCCCGTGGTGGACCGACCGTGATCTCGATCGTCAGGCGCTAGACTCCCCGTTACCCGATGCGGACGGCCGAACGGCTCCGGCAGCCGCCGGGCACAGCGCGACCAATGCCACGTGGCCGAACTGCGCTGCCTCCGGCGGGTATCCGGCCCGAAGCCATGCGACAGCCTTGTTCAGCATCCCCGAGCGAGCCATCGTGCCGTTCATTTGAATACTCCTTTCCCAGGTGCTCTTCGCGAGCCGATGCGCTCGAAACTATCGATCCGCGGCGATCTTGGCTCGCTTGTGTGCACAAGCGACGTAACGGGCGATCTATCACTATTGCGCGTTGTGCTCACCCTGCAGACCGACCCGTCTGCGGGACGCGAAACGGAGCTAAAGACGCTGCTTTGCATGCGATTTGAGCTCGACGCATTGTTGGGTTAGGCCAGCAGCGACGCGACGTCCGTGCGCGGCACCGTGACTTCGCGCGGTCCGCCGTTGTCCTGCACCACTTGGTTTTGGCCGAAGAAGAAGATCACCGCTTCGTCGGTGATCGCGACGGTCTGGTACGACCTCCCATCGAGGTCGGCAGACGGCGCATCAAATTCGTGCTGGACGATCGGGTTGAGCACCTCCAGCGGTTTCGAGCCCGGCCGGAAGAGCGTGTCGAACGTGATCGGGGCGTGCCTGGCGAAGTCGAAGTTGAACGCCCGGAACGTGGTGTTCGGGTGGCCTTCATTGGCCGCGCCGGTGTCGTTATCGATGCGGAGCACCAGGCTTTGGGTGCCCGAGTCCCGCTTGCCCGAAGGGTAACTCTTGGAAGTGACGATGTACTGATACGGCCGGCCGCGCCGATCTGACGGCCCGAACTTGGCGACCCAATCGAGGAATGCGCCGCGGTCCTGTTTCAGGAAGTCGGTCACCGCCGGCATGTCCGGGTAGTCGAGGGGAAAACTCATGTCGATCTGGTAGGTGGAGGTGACACTTCGGGCGTGGCAGGTCGGGTCGGGGCCCGCGGTTCCGTTGAGGCCGGTGCACGCCGACTTTCCTTGTGCAGCGGTAGATTTGGTCGCCTCAGCAGACGTCGCCGTCGATGTGGTCGGGTGCGCGGTATTTGATGTGCCGCACCCCGCCGCGCCAGCGACGATCGCTGCGCTCGTCAGTGCGATCAACGCCATCCGAATCACCTTAGGCCGCCGCGAGTTTCATAACTTGTTGGCCGCGTGCGGTTCTGGCCACGGTGGTCTCCTACCTCTGGCCCGGCCAGGGCACCGCGTTGATCACGCCGCCGCCGTTGACCGGCGGCCCGAGCAGCACGGTTGAGGTGCCGGCCGCGGGGTTGAAGTCGATCAGTGCCTGGCCGCCGCCGCACCCGGCCCGCGCTTGGAGGTCGAGATCGCCCCCGTGGACGCCGATCACGACGACGCTGCCGGTGTGCACCTCCGGGACCGAGACCGGTGACGTCGTGCCGTCGCCGTTGAGCTTGGCGAGGAAAATGACGCCGCACGCCCCTTCGGCCTGCAGGTATGTTCCCGCCGGGAGCTTCCACGCGTTCAAGTCGCCGTAATCGGGACCGTGGTCCGCGTGGTTCGGTGCGGTGAGAGCGGTGGGTGTCCCGCCGTCGATCGGCACCAGCCACAGCTGTGACCCGGTGGAGCTACCGCAGCGGGTGAGGGCGATCATCGAGGCCGCGTCCCACCACCGAGTCGGTGCGCAGTCCTTCTGCCCGGCGATGGGCAGCGCCTTGCCGACCGCCCCGTCGTTGCCCATGATGGCGAGGCCGGAGGCGGATCCCAGCACCAGCCGCGTGCCGTCCGGCGTGGCGAGATACCCCTGAAAGTCCTGCCCCACCGGGTATGTCAGCTGGTGGTTGCCGACAAGGTCGACTCGCTCGAGCGACCCAGACCCCAGGCCCTTCGGCGTGTCCAGCAGTACCGCCTTTCCGTCGGGGCGCGTATAGCGCGCGATAAAGCCGGTGCCGTCGACGGTGAACTCGGTCTTCGTGCCGTTGCGCAGGTCGACCTCGGTGACGCCCGTCTTGCCGTTCTCGTCGGTGGAGAACAGGGCGCGGGTCCCGTCGCCCGACCAGTCGACCAGCTGCGGGCGCGAACCTTCGCCCGGCGGCGGGAACGTGGTGATCGGATAGCGGCCACCCTGCGGATCGACCAGGTACAGCGTCGTGGTGGCCGTTTGGTAGGTCGGCGAGCCGGGAGGTGGTGACTCGCCGGGGTGCAAGCCCGGTACCGGGCTCCATGTGGCGAGCATCCAACCCTGACCGACCTCCGACCAGGGGACGGCACTGAGCGGGGCATCTACGCCGTGGGCCGCCATCGCCGGAGGGTTGTCGGGCTCGGCGCACGCGCTTGGCGGGTGGGTGATTGTTGCGGCGACGGTCGCCGTTGCCATCAGCGCGAGCGTCGTCATCTTCATCCGTCGTGTGAGCGACCTGTGGTGTGACGGTGTCATATCGGTGTCCTTTGGCAGCATGTCCAGGTTTCTGTGCCATGAAGGCGGGTCCCGTCGAGGCTGCGGCAAACACCTTGCGCGATTCTTGCGCGAGTCTTGTGGCGGGTTAGGCTGCCAGCGAGATACTGCGTCGGTACCTGAGGAATCATGGGGTTGGCAGTGGACTCGCGCGTCGGTACGGCGTTCGGCAACTACAGAATCACGCGCCTGCTCGGCAGGGGCGGGGGCGGGTCGGTGTACGAAGCCTATGACACCGGCAAAGGACGAACCGTCGCGCTGAAAATTCTCGCGGAAGAGTTTTCAAACGACGCCACTTTTCGGACAAGGTTCCAGCGAGAGTCCCAGGCGGCGGCGATTCTGCAAGAACCACACGTCATTCCGATCCACGACTGGGGCGAGATCGACGGCAGCCTCTACATCGACATGCGGCTGGTGCAGGGGCAAACGCTTCTTGACTTGATCGAGAAGGGTCCCCTGGAACCCGCGCGTGCGGTGGCCATCATCGGTCAGGTCGCCGACGCTCTGGACGCGGCGCATGCCGAGGGATTGATCCACCGCGATGTCAAGCCGCAGAACATCATCGTCACCCCTGCCGATTTTGTGTATCTGGTCGACTTCGGAATCGCCGAGGCGAAGGGCGATCCGCGGCTGACAACGGCCGGGGCTCGGATCGGCACCTTGAATTACATGGCGCCCGAACGGTTTAACGACTCGGTAAGCACGCCGGCTGTCGATGTCTACTCGCTGGCGTGTGTGTTGTACGAGGCGCTGACTGGAGACCCGCCGTTTGCCCGTGACAATCTCGAGCACCTGGTGGCGGCCCACATCGCCTCGCCGCCGCCGCGACCGAGCGTGGCGAACCCGCGAGTTCCCGCCGGGCTCGACGACGTCGTCGCACGCGGCATGGCGAAGCACCCCGACGACCGGTACGGATCGGCGGGCGCCCTGGGCCGCGCGGCGCAGCGCGCCCTTGGGACGGGCGGACACCCGTCGTCTTTCGCGGACGCCACTCGACCGTTTGCGGCGGGTGTCTCGTCAACGCATTCGGGGCATGCGGGCACGAGCTTTCCGGACGGAGTCACCGTAGCGGAGCCTCGTGGCCGCGACTCGAGTCGACGCAGGCGCAGGTGGGTGCTGCCGGCAGTGATCGCAGTAGCGGCTCTGATTCTCGGCGGCGTCGGTGTGGTCATCGGCCTGCACGTCCACGGACCGACCGGGCAGCCCCCGACCCCGCCCGCGCGCGCTGCGGCGCCGCCACTGGTGACGGGACCCGACCTCAGCACCCTGCATCAGTCCTGCGATCAGGGCTTCACCTTGCCGACCGCCACGGGGTTCGGAACGCACGCCGGACGGGGGACCCCCGAAACGTCATGTCTCTTCGCCAACAGCGTGCTGACGACGTACTGGGCCGAGTACGGCAATGCCAGCCCGCTACCGCGGGCCGTCTCGGCGCCGGGGGCCGTTGATTGCAAAGCCGTGCCTGGCGCGCTGTGCAACGGCTCGAACTTCCTCATGCACTGCCAGCAGTTGCCGGGGGACAGCTGGATCACCTGCATCGGTGGAAGCGGCGCGAGGGTGTATCTGTGGTGAGTGCGCGACCGTCCCGACGCCCCAACGATAGGTCTTAAAGCACAGCCGAACTGAAGGGATTGCTACCGCGATGGCCCACAGCGCGCTCCGGTTTGGGGTGTTGGGACCGCTGCAGATGAGCGCCAACGGCACCGAGCTGCCGCTGGGCGCGGCAAAGCAGCGGGCGGTGCTCGCCCTGCTGCTCATCAATCGAAATCGCATCGTTCCGAGCGACTCCGTGATCGATGCGGTGTGGCAGCAGCGGCCACCGCCGGAGGCGCGGGGGAGCCTGCACGCGCACATATCGAGGCTTCGGCGACTGGTGAGCAGCGCTGGAATCGATCCCGCCGCCGTGGTAGTCAGCGCCCAGCCGGGGTATCGGCTCAACGTGCCCGACGAGGCTTGCGACATCGGTCGCTTCGCGATCGAGCGAAAAGCGGGAATTGAGGCCGCGGCCGCCGGCCGATTCGAAGAAGCCAGCGGCCATCTGTCGGCCGCGCTTTCCGAATGGCGCGGCCCGGTGCTGGAGGACTTGCGCGACTTCCAATTCGTCGACGCCTTCGCCGCGGCGCTGACGGAGGACAAGCTCGTGGCACTGACAATGCGGGCGGAAGCCGAGATAGCTTGTGGGCGAACTCATTCCATAATCAGCGAGCTAGAAGTGCTGGTGGCACAGCACCCCTACCGGGAACCGTTGTGGGCGCAGCTGATAACGGCTTACTACCTTGCGGAGCGCCAATACGATGCACTCCATACGTACGGGCGGCTAAAGACCTCGCTCGCCGACGATCTCGGCATCGACCTCGGTCCCACCTTGCGAAGTCTTCACCAGCGGATCCTTCGCCAAGAGCCGCTGGATATCAAACACGCCGCTCGCGCCACGGCAAAACATGTCATCGCGACAGTGCAGCGGCGCCCCAAAGTTTCCCGGGAGTCCGGGGTCGCACAGCTGCGCGACGCCGCCGGACGCCTTTATCCGTTGTGCGGAGCCGCAACCCGGATCGGTCGCCTCGCCGATAATGACATTGTTCTCGACGATGCCAGCGTCAGCCGCCACCACGCGGTGATTGTCGACACAGGCAACAGCTTCGTCATCACCGATCTGCAGTCAGCCAATGGAGTCGATGTTGGGGACCAGCGAATCCGTACCAGCGAGACGCTGGCGGACGGTGACCGCATTTGCATCTGCGGCCACGAATTCACCTTCGAGATCTGTGGAAACTGAATGTGGTTCAAGGTTGCCTTGGCCGACAAGATCTTTCAGCTGTCAGCGGCGTCTGAACCTCGTCCGCCTTGTTGTGAAGATTCGAGCCAGCGTCTCGTTGACGGCGCGAGCACGAATAGGACGGTGACAGCCGCAAACACCACGATGACAACCGACAACTCAAGAGGAAGCGCATAGCGTCGTGGACAGGCTGGGATTGAGCTCTGCGGGCGGCGACGATGGAGAAAATGTTGTAGGCGGTGACGACGCAGCAGCCGAGGATGATGAGTATCCGGCTGGCCAGGATGCGCATCGCGAGCATT
The DNA here is from genome assembly GCA_963788075.1 of uncultured Actinomycetota bacterium. Lineage (GTDB taxonomy): Bacteria > Actinomycetota > Actinomycetes > Mycobacteriales > Mycobacteriaceae > Mycobacterium. The sequence goes on from CAWBFI010000006.1 coordinate 86,027, forward strand.
GCCGCGCCCGACAGCAGCAGAGTCGCGGCCAAACAACCCACACCGATGGTCCACCACGCCCAAGTGCTCGACGGAGGGTAGACCACCGTGCCGCTCGACGGGTAGTAGTCGAGATGGTTCCTGTTCGGCCGGATGTTTCCGATTGCCTTGACGGCAAACCCAGCCCAGGCTATGCCGCCCATAAACGCCAGAAGGAATGCGATCCTGGCGGCTAGGCTTGAGCCCGAGAGCGCCTCCCTGTACCCCCGCGATGGCAGCGCGCCGTCGCCTGGAGTCGTCATCTTCCCTCCTTTTGTATTGAGGAGGCGATGTCCGTGCGGTCGGAAAGCCAATTCGTGAGTCTACGCTCAACACCCGAGACCAGCCGCCGGGCTGTGAACCGCCCCGGCGAGTCCGGAGACTGCGTTTTCTGAGAAGTCAGCCCGGCGGCTGGTCTCGGGTGTTGAGTGTAGTAACTGGCGCACCATGTCGGCCGGTGGGACGTTGCTGCAGTATTCGTTGGGTGCCGCGGTGGTTAAACCAGTCGACCGCCGGCGATCCAGCGTTCAACCCGGAGTACCAGTATGGTCGTCGAGCCAGCCGAGAATGACTTGCAAGGACAGCCCCAAGTTCCCTATCTGGCAGTGGTTTTGAGCGCTCTCGGCGCGGGTGAACAAGCGTGCAGTCACCGATCGAGCACTCGTCAGGGTCTGGATTTGTGCACCGAGCTGGGCGAGGGGCACGTAGTGATCTTCGGCTCCGGCCATCAGCAACACGTCTTGGGTGATCCCGGAAGAGACGTCATCGGTGCGCATGGCGCGCACCGCGGCCAGCGCCTCGGCCGGGGTGTTGACTCCAAACACCGTTTCGGCGTTTCCGATGCCCCAGTCAGCCAGCAAGTTCCTGCTGCGGACCCGGTTTATCAACCTGTCCACAACGGCCGCGGGCAGTCGGCCGGCGTTGACCACCAGCGCTTTTTGCGGCGCGGCCAACCGGTAGGCGAAGCAGGCGGTGAAGTCGGTGAGAATGTCGTCGGCGATGACTCGGCTCGCCCGCGGCTCGTACGCTGCGGCACGCATGACCAGGCACCCGCCGAGTGAAAACCCCATCAGAGTCACATCATCGACACCGAAATGATCAAGCACAGCGCCAACCGGCTTGTGCCACTCGGCCGTCATCGGCAATCCTGCTTCCAACGCCGCCCCCTGGCCGGGTCCGTCGAACGCCACGACGTCTTGTCCCGCGTCGCGCAACGCCAACAGCATCGGCAGCCATTCCTCGATGTAGCTGTCGAAGCCGCCGAAGACCACGATGACCCCGCGCGGCGAAGCCGGGGTCAAGCGGTACGCCGATAGGGTTGTCTCGCCGTAGACCACGTCGTGATGCTGGTCGGCGCCAACACCGCATTGTGTTAGCACGGTGTCTAGGAAGGTTTGGCGCGCGGCATCGTGGCGCGGGTCATCGGCCGACATGAAGAACTCAGCGGCGCGGATCAGGTAGGCGCCCGCCAACATCCGGCCCTCCCCGAGCGCATGCTCACCGAGAGCAAGCAGCTGCCGAATCCACTCGTCGTAGTTGATCAGGCTGGGCGCGACCCGCCGCAGCTGGTCGAGCATCTGTGGTTCGCCAACCCAGTTCCAGAAGCGGTTGAGCTGAAAATTCAGCGTCACATCCGGATGAAGGTCGTAATACCCGACGGGAAATGCAGCGTCATCGCCCATACAAGATCTTCTACTGTCTGAATCGCCCGCGGGCGAGACTTTCCGGTGTGAGAACTCAGCCGGCGGCTGGTCTCTGTGATGAGCGTAGTTGGCCTCCATTTCGACTGGCGGAATGTCTCCGCAGTATTGGTAGAGGCGGCGGTGGTTGAACCAGTGCACCCATTCGGCGGTGGCTAGTTCGACTTCTTCGATGGTGCGCCAGGGCTTGCGGGGTTTGATCAGCTCGGTCTTGTACAGACCATTGATCGTCTCGGCCAGTGCATTGTCATAGGAGCTGCCGACCGCCCCGACCGAGGGCTGGATGCCCGCCTCGGCGAGCCGCTCGCTGAACCGAATTGACGTGTACTGAGAGCGTCGATCCGTATGGTGGACTCTTCGGTCGTGGTCCCGGGCTGTGCGCCGGCATCGACCTGGCCCTGGCGCACCCATTTGCGCACCGTCTCGGCCGTGCCAACACCAAGTAGGCGAGCGACCTCACTGATCGCCGCCCACTCCGACTCGTGCTGATCGCTGGTCTCGGCGACCATCCGCACCGCCCACTCACGCAGCTCCGGCGGGTACCTCCTCGATGAACCACCTGACATGACTCCATCCTTTCCAAGAAATGGAGTCTCCGGACATGCCGGGGCGGTTCACTGAGCTCTCACATCAGAAAGTCTCCGGACTCGCAGGGTGATTCACGGCCCGACAAGTAGGCGCGCAAGAATCTGACAAGGATTTTGTCAGAACTGGGCAACCCTCTACACGAATCCTCTTCTCCCGTAAGGTCAATCCACCGCACGGGAGTCCATCGACATGTTCATCTCTCAGCTCTCCAAGCCCGTTGTCCGCACCGCGGTTGCCGCCGGCACGCTCGGCCTAGCCACCCTGCTCAGCGTCGGCACCGCCCACGCCGGCACGGCGGACGATCAATTTTTGGCCGCCCTGCACCAGCAAGGCATCAGCTTCGGCAACACGCAGTCGGCCATCAACGTCGCCCATCACGTCTGCGATGCCCTCGGCCAGGGCATGGAGCCCAGCCAGATCAGCCAGCAGCTGGCCAGCCACAACCCCGGCATCGACCGGCAGAGCGCCTTACTGATCACGGTCGACTCGGCGCAGTCCTACTGCCCGCAATACGTCCACCGGATGGCCAACGGCGCCACGGTGGTCGGCCCGAATCACTGACGGGCCAGGCGCGGCGTCCGCCAGAAAATCTGCAATGTGCCCAGGGCGTCGGGTGTGCACTCACGGTGGAACAATCGCCGCCAAATTCCTGCCCTCACCGCTCAGTCAAATCCCTGAGTGCACGTCGTCAGCCGCTCAAGCCCTGCGACACCGCCGTCGGCTGGTCGGTGATCATCACGTCACGCCCGGCGCCGGCCGCCATAGTGGCGGCCTCACCGCGGGCCAGGCCCACAGTCGCGACGATCACTGCGACCGCCGCCCCCGCCAGCACAAACCACTCCGGGCCGCTGGCGCGCAGAGTCTCGCCGAGCACGATGACGCCGAGCACTCCGCCCAACACGGGCTTGGCGACGATGATCGTCGGGAAGGAGGCGGTGAGAGCGCCGGCACGAAACGCCGACTGATGAATGATCATCCCGGCCACCCCGCAGAACACCCAGGCGTACAGCTGGGGCGCTTGCAGCAAGTGGCCGGCGTCGTGCTCCGCTGCGTCGACAACGCCCTTCATCAGCACCGCGAACACCGCCAACAACGAACCGGCCACCGCCGCCAGCAGCACCGCGGCGACCGGACGATCCGACCAGATCCGGGCGCCCAGCAAACACAACACCAACGGCGGGCCCAGCACGACGGCCACTACCAGCCAGGTGCGCCACGATGCCTGCTCCTGGCCGCCCACCGGCTGCCCGACCGCTATGACGATCGCCAACGCCCCGGCCAGCAAAACCGCCCACATCCACTCCAAGCGGGTGATCCGACGACGGGCCACCCTCGCGTAGATGGGTAGCGCGAACAGCAGCGCCGTCACCTGCAGCGACATGACCAACAACACCGAACCGTCATCGAGGGCCCAGGCGAGCAGGCAGTAACTCGAGATGTCCCCGATGCCGCCCAGCCACCAGCGCTTGTCGCGCAACAGCATGCCGAAGAGGGTCAGGTGGCCGACCGGCTCGTCGGTGACCTCCTGAGCGGACCGCTGACGGATCACATTCCCGATCGCGGATGCCAACGCCGCGCACAGGGCGAGAAGCGCCGCGAGCCCCGCTTCCGACACCGGTGACCTCCTCGACGACGTCCGGCTCGAAGCCGTACGTATACCCACATTCGCTCGCGATTTTCCTCGCACCCGCGCGCCGAAACCGCGTAACTGACTACTTGACCAATCTAGATGAGTAATTCCAAGGGGTGTTACTGGTGTGGCTGCTGTGAATTTGAGGTGAGGGTGTCCAGGATTGGCGTTGCAAACCCAACCTGGCACTGGAGGCCGAAGTGGACGCCGACCTGGACACCCTCGCTACCGCACTGTACGTCACCGCCGATGATTTCCTGATCAGCAATCCGCAGTATCGGCCATGGCGTCCCAGGGTCGGGATCACCCCGCGCCTTGATGACGCCGAACTGGTCACCCTGGTGGTGCTACAGGCGCTGCTCGGATTCACCTCAGAGGCGCGGTGGTTGCGTTACGCGAACAGCCGGCTGCGTGGGTTGTTTCCTTATCTGCCAAGACAATCGGGCTACAACAAGCGGGTGCGCGCAGCGACCGGGATGCTGCGTGCGGTCATCGCGCATCTGGTTGCGTGCACTTCGCGGTGCACCGACGATGTGTGGGTGGTTGACTCGACTCCGGTCGAATGCGGGCGATCGCGGGAGACCGCGAAACGCTCCGATCTGGCCGGTTGGGCCGAGTATGGGTACTGCGCGTCGCACTCGCGCTTCTTCTGGGGACTGCGCCTGCACCTGGTATGCGCCCTGTCGGGGCTGCCGGTGGCGTTCGCGCTGACCGGCGCCAAGGCCGATGAACGCGAAATTCTGCTCGGGATGCTCGACGCCGACCCGAACTTGCTCGCGACGCATCCCGCTCAGACGTTGATGGCCGACAAGAACTACTACGGCAGGCAATTCGAAGCCACGCTCGCCGACGCCCGCATCAAACTGCTGCGCCCTGCCCGCGCGGGAGAGAAACCCCGTGCGGGACAAGGCTTCTTCAAGCCGCTGCGGCAGGTCATCGAATCAGTCAACAACACCCTCAAGACCCAGCTCGACCTTGAACGCCATGGCGGACGAACCATCGCCGGAGTCGCCGCACGCGTCCTGCAACGCATCCTCGCCCTCACCGCCGCCATCTGGCACAACGACAGAACCGAGAAGCCGATCCTGCGATCACTGACCGCATACGACCACTGACCCCTTGGAATTACTCATCTAGTCGTGACCCGTGGTGAGGGCCGCCCGAAGGCTTTGCGATCGAGCGACCGCCGACCGGGCTTCAGAGCGGAAATTTGGTGCCCGTGAGCTCTTCGGACAACTCCCAGAGTGCGGTGGCCATGGTTACCCGCTTCGCCGACCAGTTGCGCCAGGTCGGCTGGGTGCGGCCGTAGAGGCCGAATCGCGGACCGACGAAGGTGTCGCCGGGTAGATCCTGCGACGCCGCGTACAACGTTTGCCGCGCGCCGAAGTCGGCATCGGTGGATACCAGGCGGTCGACGGCCAGTACCGCGGCGTCGGTCAGTTTGCGGCCGGAGTGTCCTTGCAGATTTGTGTGCGACCAGCCGGGGTGGGCGGCCAGGGCGCGCAGCGAAGTGGCTGCCGCATCGAGGCGCCGCTGCAACTCGCTGGTGAACAGGAGGTTGGCGAGTTTGGACTGGCCGTAGGCCAGCCACCTCGAATACCGCCGGGACCGCCAGTTCAAGTCGTTGAGGCTGATGTAGCCGATGTTGTGCAGCAGCGAGGACACCGTCACTACCCGGTCGGTGAGCTTGGGCAGCAGCAGGTTCGTCAACGCGAAATGGCCGAGATGATTGGTGCCGATATGGCGCTCGAAGCCGTCGACGGTCAGCGCGTAGTCGGCGGCCATGATGCCGGCGTTGTTGATCAAGACATCGGCCTCGTCGATGTCGTCGGCGAAGCGCCGCACCGAGGACAGATCCTCCAGATCGAGTTGACGCACTTCCACTGGGCCGATTTTGGGGCCGGCCATGCGTTCGGCCGCGGCCTCACCCTTCTCGGTGTTGCGCACGGCCAGGACGACGTGGGCGCCCGCCCGGGCTAGCTCGCGGGCGGTCACCTCGCCGAGACCGCTGTTGGCGCCGGTGACGATGGCGGTTCGCCCGGCGAACGGGGGCAGGTCTGCCGCGGTCCACTCGGGCACCCAAAGCACTGGAAGCACTGAAAGCACCGAAACCACAGTAATGCTGAGGTCTGAGGGCGCTGGTCGGCGTTAGCCTTCCGAGCTGAAAAGCGGGCAGGACGTGTTGTCCGACCCCGCGGGTATCGTGCGGGCATGGCCAGCGGAAACCGACACGGGCGCCCCAGTCGCTCGCCGAGGGCGTCCGGATGTATCTAGGCGTCATCGTCAACCCGCTTGCCCGCAAGAATCGTGCTGCGTCGGGCAATCGCAGCGCCGAGCTGCGTCGCATAGTCGGACCATGGGGCGAGGTGCGCGAAACCGCCTCCATCGAGGATCTCCGCAAGATCGTGGAGGAGATCTATCCGCGAATCACCCACCTGGTGAGCGACGGCGGTGACGGGTCGCTGAACTGGTTGATCAACGAAGTCGAGCAATGCGTCGCTGATCCGGAACGCTGGCCGACGTTCGTGCCCACAAACGGTGGCAGCGTCAACGCTGTTGCGCGCAAGGCTGGAGTCCGGGGCCGGCCCGACGCGATTCTGCGCGTGCTGGCGGCTGCCGCCGAGACGGATCGGCCTCCGCCCGAGGTGCGCCTCGACACGCTGGCACTCGACGGTGAGACCGCCGACGGCGCGAAGTTCCATCGGCTCTGTTTTGGGCTGGCGGCCGGGGGTGTCGGCAACCGGTTCTACGAGAAGTATTACGACAACCACACCCATGGCCGCGCGGACGTCGTTCGGGTGATCGCCCGCTCATTCGGCGACTACGTCACCAACAAGGTCGTCCGCTCGAGCAAGCCCAACTACGCAACCAGCCTGTTCGCTCCGACGAGGGCCCGCGTCGTCATCGATGGCGAGGAGGTGCCTACGCGGACACACAGGCTGCTGCACGCCGGCGCGATCGACCTCCACATCGGCGCAGGCTTCCGTCTCTTCCCCAAAGCGGAGAAACCGGGCGCGCTGCATTTCCAAGCCGGGAACCTGAGACCTTCGCTGATCGTCGCGCGCTTCCCCGCGGCGCTGAGAAGCGGCAAGCTCCGCGGCGACCTGATACGCGACGTCAACGGCCAAGAGATGCTCATCGAGGCCGAGGACGAGCCGCTCTCACCGATCATCGACGGCGAGCGTTTCGTCGATATCGTCAGGCTCGTGGCCCGCGCGGGGCCGCGCATCCGCATCGCCGAGGTGGGATCGTCAAAGGGCGCCAGGGCCCGCGTCGCGGCTGGAACGTGATATCACCGCTGGGGCGAATCAGTATCTCAGTGTCCGTGTATCCACGGATCGTGGCCCCATGCGTCCTTGAGGCCCGAGGCGACGACTCAGTGGCAAAAGTTGGGACAGCGCGAGTTTTGAGGGGACGCCGCTGCTGAATTCGCGATATGGTCCGCAGCAATCGATGTGCTCTAAGCCATTAACCAATTCGCCGTCGGTACATAAATCGACAGATTTCTGTTTCTCGAATCCAGCCCTGAACGCGTTGGTGTCGCGCAATGTCACGCTCGATATTGCTTTTAAGTGCGCTGGGGCTCCGTAGGTCAGTATCCGCGTAGTCACTGGTGAATTGGCATTATCCGCCGTCTGACAGTACTGAGGTACTGATCCCAGTATCTGTGAAAATTTAAAGGGCACGGCCGGGAAAGCACCAAATCGGCCGTGTATTTTCGAAAGTCCTATTTAGTAGCCGGGCCCAGGCTGTGAGATAAATGACAGCCGCAAAAAAGGCCGTTGACGGCTTTCCCGTCGCCGCACGTCGCCGTTACCATTGGGTCTGTCATCGTCGTGCAGCGGAAGTTTTCCCGCTGATTTCGGTTGAGCCCGAACGCCGACTTGGAAGGGGGAGCGAGTCCTTCGATGGAAACGCTTGTCGATTACCTGCAGATGTGGGAAGCGCGGAAACCGGACCAGACTCTCTTTCGCTTCGTCGACGCCGACGGCCGCGAGCTCGAGCACTACACCTACCAGGGCTTCGCCGAGCGGACTCGTGAGCTGGCTGCATACCTGGCCACCGAGGCCGGCCTCGAGCGGGGAGATCGGGTGCTGTTGGTCTATCCGCCGAGCCTCGAGATGGTGGCGGCGTTCTTCGCCTGCGCGCGGATCGGGGTGATCGCCGTACCCGTCAGCGCGCCTATGCCCATGGAGTTCGAAGCGGGACTCGCCAAGCTGAGCTTCATCGCGCGGGACTCCCAGGCCAAGGCGGTGCTGTCGACCAAGCAGTTCGAGTACGACTACCGGATGCTGCTCGGCCACCGACAAGGCGCCTCGCCCTGGCACGACGCCGTGCGGCCTCCGGAGCTGCCCTGGTTCGCGACCGATGGCGCGCAGGAGTTTGGCGGCACGCACGTGGCTGACAACCCTGGGCCGGTGCTCTTCCTGCAATACACCTCGGGCTCCACCAGCGATCCGAAGGGCGTGGTCGTCAGCCACGCCAGCGTCATCGCCAACGCCGCTGCCTTCGGGGGCGGCGAGGTGCTGGTCAGCTGGCTCCCGCAGCACCACGACATGGGCTTGATCTCCGCCTACCTGTTCATCCTGCTGGGGGGCGGGACCACGCATGCGATGTCACCGCTCGACTTCCTCAAGCGGCCATCGGCCTGGCTGCGGCTCATCAGCGACGTGCGCGCAACGCACACGCCGGCGCCGAACTTCGCCCTCGAGTACTGCCTGCGCGAGGACAAGCTCCCCACGTCCGAGCTCGACGGGATCGACCTGAGCAGCCTGGAGAGCATCGTCGTCGGGGCAGAGCCGCTGCGGGCCAAGACGTTCACCCGCTTCCGGCAGCGGTTCGCGCCCTACGGTCTGGATCCCAACGCGCTGACCGGCGCCTACGGCATGGCCGAGAACACCTTGATCGTGTCCCTCCAGGGCCGCCAGATCCTAACCCTCAACAAGCGCGCGCTGGAGAGGAACGTCGCGCGGGTTGAGAAGGCGCTGCCCGAGAACAGCAACCGCGCCCCGGTGGTGAGCTGCGGCAAACCCATCGAGGGGAACGTGGTCCGCATCGTCGATCGCCAGTCGCGGCGGGTCTTGGGCGAGGGCCGGGTCGGTGAGGTTTGGGTGGACGGGCCGTCCAAGGGACGCGGCTACTGGCACCGCCCCGAACTCACCGCGGAGACCTTCGGCGCCCGCATCGCGGGCGACGAAGAACACACCTTTTTGCGGACCGGCGATCTGGGCTTTCTCTATGAGGGCGAGCTGTTCGTTTGCGGCCGCAGCAAGGACCTGATCATCGTCCGCGGCGTCAACTGCTACCCGTCCGACATCGAGGCCATCGTCGAGCGGTCGGCGCCCCAAGTCCGCAAGGGCTGCGTCGCCGCCTTCTCGGTCGAGCGCGAGGAGCAGGAAGCGCTGGTCGTCATCGCCGAGGTGCGGGATCAAGACGCGCTTCCCGACCCCAAGGCCCTGGCGCGAGCGACCCGCAGGCATGGCCACATCGACCCGCACACCATCGTGTTCGCGCCGCCACGCAGCATTCCCAAGACCACCTCCGGGAAGATCAGGCGCGCCGAGACCCGCCATTTGTGGCTGGATGCCAAGCTGCCCGTGCTGGCGACCTACACCCACCAGACCCACGAAGGGCCGGACGCCAGCACGGGCCCCTTAGAACGCTTCCGCAATCTCGTCGAGAGCTACGACCTCACGGGGGATGAGGGCTGCTCCTTCGCAGACCTCGGCATGGACTCGCTGGCCCTCGCCGAGCTGCGCGCGGACCTGCAGGCCCTGCTCGAAGAGCATGGCGCGGGCGAGTTGGCCGACGAGGTCAACACCCGGCTGCTCCAGCGCCTGACGGTCGCCGAGTTCTTCAGGCTCATGCGGGAATTCGGCGAGGGGTCCGGGCGGCCATTGGAGGCGCTGCGGGAGGCGCTGGATCAGATCTCCGCGGAGTACGAGGCGTCCGAGGCCACGCAGATGCGCGCCGACGCGCAGCTGCCCCTGCCGCCGCTGCCGCCGCCGCGGGCGGGCGCCCAGAGCGACATCCTCCTGACCGGCGCGACCGGCTTCCTCGGGCCCTTCCTGGTCAGCAGCCTGCTCCGCCAGACTTCCTACAACCTCCACGCGCTGGTTCGCGCCACGGATGCGCAACACGGCCTGGACCGGATCGTCGCGTCGCTGCGCCGCGCCCAGATGTGGTCCCCGGCGCTGGAAGCCGAGGTCCGGGCGCGGGTGCGCGTGGTGTGCGGTGACCTTGGCGAGCCGCAACTAGGCATCGGTGAGGAGGCGTTCCAGCGACTGGCCGAGAACGTCGACGCCATCGTCCACAACGGCGCCCTGGTCAACTACGTCCGGACCTACGACGCCCTGCGGCCCGCCAACGTTGCCGGAACGCACGAGCTTCTGCGCCTGGCCATGACCGCGCACCGCAAGACCTTCCATCTCGTGTCCAGCACCTTCATCTACGGGTGGAGCGTCAAGCCCGTTGTCGGGGAGTCCGATGCCAACGCGGAGATGAACGCGCTGGACTTCGGCTACTCGCAGACCAAGTGGGTCGCCGAGCAGCTGGCGCTGGCCGCGCAGCGGCAAGGACTCGACGTGCGCATCTACCGGCCCTCGCTGATCTCGCCGACGAGCGCGGGTTTTGGCAGCCAGGACGACATCTTGGTGCGCACCATGGCGTTCATGATCGAGCACGGCATCGCCGCCAACGCGCTCAATCAGCTCAGCCTGCTGCCGGCGGACCTGATCGCGGATCACATCGTCGCACTGATGGACCTGCCACCCGAGGCCGGGACCGTGTTCAACATGACCGCGGATGACTACTACAACCTCATCGACATCACGCGGATTTTATCCGAGCGCAACGGCTATCGCTTTGCCTACCATGACATCCCGTCCTTCGCCGAGCAGATGAACCGTCGGTGCACGCCGCGCGATCCGATTTACCCGCTAGTCGATTTCCTCACGCGCTCGGCTGACAAGATCGCGGCGATGCGCGACAAGCGCTACGGCAACAGCCAGTACCGGCACGCGCGCAGGCTGGCCAAGGTCCGGCTGCAGGAGCCGGCCCTGAGCGACACGGTCGACAATCTCGTCCGGTTCTTGCGGCGCGAGGGTCTGATCACCGAGGCTGAGGACGAGGCGCAACGCAGCGCCTGACCACTCCAGGGAGTTGACGATGTTCACCATCGATGACCACGCGGCGGGCCCGCACGACGCTTCGCTCGATCACGAGCGGATCGTCCTGCAGGCGCGCGACGTCGAGTTCGAATGGGCGAAGCTGCCGTTCTACTACGTGCCCAACGAACCCTTCACCACGCACTTCTGCAACGTCCTGCACTTGCTGCTGCCGGCGGGCGAGGAGTTCATCGTCGAGGCGTTCAAGGACACGTTGCCGCTGATCAAGGACGATCAGTTGCGGCTGGACGTGCAGGGGTTCATCAGCCAGGAGGCAATGCACTCCCAGGCGCACTCGGGCGTGCAGGACCACTTCGCGGCCAAGGGCATCGACGTGACGCCTTTCACCGACCAGATGGCCTGGCTCTTTGGCAAGCTCATCGGCGACCGGCCGCGCTGGAGCCGGAGGCGACGGCAGAGCTGGTTGCTCGAGCGGGTGTCGATGGTCGCGGCCCTCGAGCACTACACCGCCATCCTGGGCGAATGGATCCTCGACACCCCGCAACACGACGCCCTCGGCACCGACCCGGTGATGCTGGACCTGTTGCGGTGGCACGGCGCCGAAGAAGTCGAGCACAAGGCGGTCGCGTTCGACACCATGAAGCATCTGCGTGCCGGGTACTGGCGACAGGTGCGCACACAGCTGCTGGTGACGCCGGCGTTGCTGTGGTTGTTCGTGCGCGGTGTGCGTTTCATGTACTCGGTCGACCCCCACCTTCCCCCAGGTACCAAACCGCGCTGGCGCGACTACTTCGACGCGGCGCGCCGGGGCCATTCGAGTTCCTGGGGGTCATCGGCGCCTACTACAAGCCGAGTTTCCATCCGTCCCAGCTCGGCGGGGTCGGCCGCGCGGTCGACTACTTGGCCAAATCGCCTGCCGCCCGCGCCTCGCACTGATCTCCCGGAGGACTCGATGATCACCACGGTGACCGCCTCCGACGGCGTGTCTTTGGCGGTTCATGCCTACGGCGAGATCGACAAGCGGCGCCCGACCATCCTGGCCGTCCACGGCTACCCGGACAACCACCACGTATGGGACGGCGTCGCCCAGCAACTGGTCGACCGATACAACTTCGTTGCCTACGACGTACGCGGCGCCGGCGAGTCGGGCCGTCCGGCGGACCGATCGGGATATCTTTTCCCCCAACTCGTTTCCGACATCGGCGCGGTGATCGACAGCCTCGGGGTCGACGACGTTCACCTCTTAGGCCATGACTGGGGATCGATCCAGGGCTGGGCGGCCGTCACCGACGACTCGGTGATGGGCAGGATCGCCTCGTTCACGTCGATCTCCGGGCCGCACCTCAACTATGCGGGCAGGTTTTTGCGGTCGGCGCGCACGGCCCGCGCCGTGTTCCACGTCCTCAGACAGGCGTTGGCCTCAACCTACATCTGGTTCTTTTTGTGTCCCGGCGCGCCCGAGGTGGCTATCCGATCCCGGGTGACCCCGAAAGTCTTTGAGGCCGTTGAGCTTATCGGTCGATCAGGCGGCCGTGGCCAGCGGCGTGCGGCGACGACCCGGTCGATAGGCGACTACCTCAACGGGCTCAACCTCTACCGCGCCAACATGCCGGCGCCAATGCTGGCGCCGCCGGCGGAGCTGCCCCAGACAACGGTCCCGGTGCAAGTGCTGGTGGCGCGCAAGGACTATTTCGTCACGCCCGCCCTGCAGCGGTTCACCGGCTCGATACCGGCCGGCGGCAGGATCGTCCCCATCGAGGGCGGCCACTGGGTGGTGGCCTCGCATCCCGACGTCGTCGCCCGGTTCACGAGCGAGTGGGTCGATCTGGCCGGCGTTCCCCAGATGTAGGAATTTGACTGTGACACAGAGTATTTGGAACACCAGACCCGCCGACCTGTACGGTCGCCGTAAGCGCGACCGCGCGTATACCGCGTTGTGCGGCGTCGGCGCGCTATTCGGCGGCTTGGCGTCTGTGTCGCGGTGGACCCCGTCGCGGATCTCGCCGGTGCAGCGGACCAACACCGCGGTGGTCACCAAACGCGAAGTGCTCACCCCCGACGTCGTCGCCTTGACGTTGGCCGACCCCGAGGGCGGATTGCTGCCGTCCTGGACACCCGGCGCGCACATCGACGTTCGGCTGCCATCGGGCCTCCGTCGGCAGTATTCGCTGTGCGGTTCGCCCGGGCGGCGCACCGACTACCGCATCGCCGTGCGCCGCATCGCCGACGGCGGCGGCGGTTCGATAGAGATGCACGACACCTTCAATGTGGCCGACACTCTTGTCTTCGAAGGTCCCCGCAATGCGTTCTACCTCGTCACCGACGAGCGGGACGTGTTGTTCGTGATCGGCGGCATCGGGGTGACGCCCATACTGCCCATGATCCGGGTGGCTCGCCAGCATGGGATCGATTGGCGCGCAGTGTATGCCGGCCGAAGCCGCGAGTACATGCCGCTGCTCGACGAGGTGGTGGCAGCAGGGCCGGATCGGGTCACCGTTTGGGCCGACGACGAGCGCGGCCGCTTCGCGACGGCAGGGGAACTGCTCGCCGGCGCCGGACCCGCGACTGCCGTTTACGTGTGCGGCCCGACCGGCATGCTGGAATCGGTGCGCGCCATGCGCGACAAACAAGCCAACGCGCCATTGCATTACGAACGCTTTGGTCCGCCGCCCGTCGTCGGCGGTGTCCCGTTCGAACTCGAACTCGCGCGATCCCGGCGGGTGCTCAGCGTGCCGGCCAACCGGTCGGCGCTGGACGTCATGCTCGACTCCGAGCCGACGACCGCGTACTCCTGCCAGCAAGGGTTCTGCGGGACCTGCAAGGTCAAGGTGCTGGCCGGTCAGGTCGACAGGCGGGGCCGCGCAGCGGAGGGCGACGGCGAAATGCTGGTCTGCGTCTCGCGGGCGAAAAGTGGTCGCGTGGTGATCGACGTCTGACGCCGATCCCGAAAAACTAGTCGGAACCCGAAGTGGCGGTCGGTAATTCGTTTCCCGACACCACCCGGGTCGTCTTGCTTTTGACGTCGCCGAACCTGACGCTGACGCGCTCCGAAGTTTTGACCCGTTCGGCTTGAGCCTTTTTGGTGTAGGTTTTGCGGTCGGCATGGGTCAGGTCCGCGGCATCGGTGAACGGGGTGAGCAACGCGCGCGGGTAAAGCCGTTCCACCAGAACGACGTTGATCTCCGCGCACAGCACCAGCGTCGACGACACGAGGAAAAGGAAGGCCAGTAGACCGAGCACCAGCGCGAACACGCTATTGGTGGCGCTGGCAGTCTTCACCGTGTGCCGGACATAACCGGCACCGAACCACTGCAGGATCTGCCAAATGAACGCCGCCGCAAGCGCTCCCGGGAAGACCTGGCGGTACTTGAGGTCTCGAGCCGTGGTCACGCGAAACGCCACCAGACAGATCAACCCATTGATCCCCACGGCGACCAGGGCGATGGCGATTTTCCCGAAGACACCCAGCCCCGCGGTACTCTGGCCGACCGCGGACAGGACGGTGGCCGCGACGGCGGCGGAGCCGAGTACCAACAACAGAAGCAAGCTGCGCAAGCGCGACCGAATCGGGTCGGGACGCTTGTGCCGCGGGACGGCCCACACCGAGTCCATCGCATTCTGCACCGCCTGACCGACGCCCAGACCGCCGTAGAGCGCTCCCGCGACGCCGACGACCACGGCGACGGTTCCTCCGCTAAGCCCTTCGGGCTGATGCAGCTGGCTGCCGATGACGGGGAATTGGCTCAACGTGCTCTGCAGCACGTGTGCCTGCAGATCGGGCCGGCCGGCGAGGACGATCCCGAGGCCGGTGGTCAACAACAGCAGCAGCGGGAAAAGCGACACGAACCCGTAGTAGGTGATCAGGGCAGCCAGGTAACCGCCCTGGTCGTCGAGGTACTTGTAGATGACCGCAATGGTTACACCGACGGCGCGGTTCCGTCGCTGCAGGCTGTCCAGCCACCTGACCATTCGCACTCACTTCGTCTCAACAGAATCGGACACCGGATGAGCTGGTCATACCCCGATTCGGCAACCGTCAACCGCGCTGGTCGAGCCGCGTACCGCCTGATGGAAATCAAGAAAGTGGTGATCGACAGACTCGTGCAGCGATTAAATCGGTACTGGCTGCAGCGAGCCGCAGCTGTGCGCTGGTCGCACGCCGAGAGGAGACCCACATGACCGAGGCGATTGCAACCGCGACGGCGCGTTTTCTACGGCGTTGCGCGATAGGCGCATTCGCTCTTGTCGTGCCGGTATTGCCGGTGACCGGACTTGCCGCACCGGCGATCAGTCGTGCCGACGATCCGTGCGCCCCCGGCTGGGTCTGGAGCGCGGACTTGAACCAATGCGTGTTCTGGCTTCCGACCGTCAACGGACCCGGCGGACCCGGCGGACCCGGCGGACCGGGCGGCCCGGGCGGACCGGGCGGTCCCGGTGGCCCAGGCCGGCGCTAGAGTTTCCAGCACCGACCCGGTCCGACGATGGAGAGCAGTCACATGCCACTCCCAGGAGACGAAGGCACATGATGGCCGCGCAACGCCGGGGGCTCAACGATGCGGTCACACGGATGTGGAGTTTCCTCGCCCCGGCATACGACCTGCCGTTTTTGCAGCAATGGGTCTACCGCCCGCCGCACGACGAGGTGATCGCGCAGCTGCGTGCCCACGGAGCGCGCAGAATCGCCGACGTCGCCTGCGGCACAGGTATTCTCAGCGATCGAATCGAGCGTGAACTACACCCCGACGAGGTCTACGGCGTCGACATGTCCGAGGGCATGCTCAACCAGGCTCGCGCGAGGTCCGACCGGGTGCACTGGTTGCATGGCCCGGCCGAGCAGCTGCCGTTCGAGGATGGAAGCCTCGACGCCGTCGTGACGACCTCCGCGTTTCACTTCTTCGACCAGCCGGCCGCGCTACGGGAATTCCATCGAGTGCTGGCGTCTGGCGGGCTGGCGGCCGTCTCGGCTCTGAGCACGCGGCAACCGCTCCTGCAGGCGTCATCGTCCAACAGGTGGAAACCTCAGCACAACGCGTCGCCCGCGGAAATGCGGGAGTTGTTTGAAGGTGCAGGATTCATCATCAGCGATCAGCACCGGATTCCACGACCGGCCTGGACGCGCATTGTGTCCGACCTGATAACTGTCGGCATCAAGAGCTAAGCGCCCCGGCCAGACGAAACAACCCAAAGTGGCTGTGCGACAACCGGAGTGGGTCCCGGCGGCGGCCGACTCGCCGACTGGCAAGGCGGCCGCCGTCCGGGTTTAGCGATTACAGCGGGATCCAGACCCCGAAGAACCAGAAGCCCCACTGGTTAAATCCGGGATCCCATACGGGCGTTTCGTCATAGCCCCAGTAGTGGACCGGGCCATAGGTCCACTGGCCGCCGGGCGGCGGGAGGGGCCTGTCCCACGCTGGCCGCGGCGGCGCACCCCATCCCCAGGGTGCCGGTCCGTCCCCCCAGGGGGCCCCGTGAAAGTAGCCGCGCTGGGGATCGCCGTGCCATGGGCCGGGCCCGCCGGGCCCACCTCTGTCATCGGGGTCGCCTTGGTGACCGGGTGGGGGCCCGCCTGGGCCATCGGGTCCGCCGGGATGACCGGGCGGAGGTCCGCCTGGCCCGTCGGGTCCGCCCGGGTGATCGGCCGGTCCGCTCGGACCACCGGGTACGCCGTGGCCTCCCTGCCCGCCCGGGTCGTTGGGTCCGGCCGGTGCGTGGAAGTCCCCGGGCGCCGGTCCGCCGTGGTTGTCCGCGGGCGGCGCGCCATGGCCGCCGGGCGGAGCCGGCGGCGGCCCTCCCGGAGCGGCGTTTGCGAAACCGGCGCCCATACCCAGCGCCGCAGCGCCAAGCGCGCCGGCGATGGTTCCCCCCGCGATGAATTGCTTCAGTTTCATGGTCCTTCACCCGTCTTGAAGCTAGAAGTGGAGTCGTCGACCCCCCGACAGCCTCAGGCTAAATAGCCTGTCTATGGATCCGCTGTGACGGGCCCAGGAAAGACCTTTTGCGGCCTCACTACCTTGGGTTCAGGCGCGGGAGTGATTGCGGCCACAGCAATTGTCGATGGCGGACAAGCGAAGTGCGCGTGACCTGGCGATAAGTGAAGGCGTACCAGCTTTGGCAAGGCTATCTTGGCTGGTCAGGAGCAATTTTCGTAGTATATCGTTGCGGCCGTGTCGACTACGTCCCATGCCGCCGCCGAACCCCACGTGGGTTCGGTGTCGTCGAGGTTGAATTGGCTGCGCGCAGGGGTCCTGGGCGCCAACGACGGAATCGTCTCCACCGCGGGCATCGTCGTTGGCGTTGCAGCGGCGACGGCGGCACGCGAACCGATATTGACCGCGGGAATCGCCGGGCTGGTCGCTGGCGCCGTGTCGATGGCGCTGGGGGAGTACGTCTCGGTCAGCACCCAGCGGGACACCGAGCAGGCGTTGTTGGCCAAGGAACTTCAAGAGTTGCACGACGATCCGGCCGCTGAGTTGGATGAGCTCGCCGAGCTATTGGAAGGGAAGGGCCTCACGCCGGCGACCGCGCGCACCGTCGCCGAGGAACTCACCGACCACAACCCTTTCGCCGCCCATGCCGAGGTCGAACTGGGTATCGACCCGGATGAGCTCACCAACCCTTGGCACGCGGCGCTGTCCTCGGCGCTGTCGTTCACCTTGGGTGGATTGTTGCCGTTGATCGTCATCTTGGCGCCGCCGGCGGCATGGAGAATCCCGGCCACCGTCGTGGCGGTACTGCTGGCTTTGGTGCTCACCGGGGCCGTGTCCGCGGGTCTGGGCGGAGCACCTCAAGGCAGGGCGGTGCTCCGCAATGTCATCGGCGGTGGCCTCGCGTTGGCGATCACCTATGCGATCGGCCACTTGGTCGGCGCTGCCATCGCCTAGCCGGACGGTCCGGATCGCAGTCGCCCACCGAGATCGACGGCAGCGCGAAAACGATAGCCCGGCGTGGCGACCGGGACTGGAACGGGAACTGTAATATCTACCGTTGCCATCCTGGCCCCCCAACAGGCGGAGAGTCGCGTTGACCGAAACGAATATCGTCCCCGATGACGTGCAATCGGGGGCGTCCATGCCGTACTTTCTGCGCGACGGAACCCGTTATGTGCCAACAGGAATCGCGCGAGGCGGCTGGGGCCCGTCGCTCAGCGGCCACGTCGTCGGCGGCCTCTTGGGCTGGGCAATCGAGCGCGCGGTTGACGACCCGCAACTGCAGCCCACGCGGCTGACCGTCGACCTTCCCGCGCCCACCGCGCTGGACCCGATCGAGGTGCAAACCCGCGTGCAACACGACCGCCGGCGACTGCGGCTGGTCGAGGCCGTTCTGATCCAGCATGGCGCCCCTATGGCTCGGGCAAGCGCACTGTTTCTGCGGCGCGGCCCCCAGCCCGACGGCGAGGTCTGGTCGCATTCGGTGCAGATGCCGCCGCTGCCAATTGAGTACGACGGCACCCAACCATCGCTTTTCATGCGGACCTACGGCTGGGGCTCCGGAATCCAGAACCCCGATCCCGACTGGGCCAACGGATTGGGACCGAAATACACGTGGCTGCAGGAAACGCGTTCGCTGATTGACGGCGAACCGCTGAGCCCCTTCACCCGCGCGGCGATGGCCGCCGACATCACCGCCTCGATCGCCAACTGGGGCACGAACGCGTTGCAGTTCATCAACGTGGATTACACGCTGACGCTGAGCCGGCTGCCCGAAGGGCCCCACCTCGGCCTCGCCTCACTTACGCACCACAGCCACGACGGGGTGGCCACCGGCTCGGCCGTCCTCGTCGACCGCGATGGCCCGATTGGCAGTGCCGTCTCCGTTGCGATCGCGCATTCCGGATTTCGTCCACCATCCGCCGGACCATCGGCCGGATGACGCTCGGGCGGGACGTTACCTACTGGTCGTTGATCGCTGACGCGGCATCGCGCGGATCCGACCGGCCGCTGCTCGCCGACGAGCATGAGCGCGCGCTGACTGCGCGCCAGTTTCACGACGCCGCCTGTGCAACCGCTGCCGCGTTCGCCGAACGCGGGATAGGCGCGGGAACCGTCGTGTCCTGGCAGCTGCCCACCACGCTGGAGGCCGTGGTCGCCATGGCAGCGCTGGTCCGGCTCGGTGCGGTGCAAAACCCGATAATCCCGCTACTGCGGGAACGCGAGATCGGCTTCATCACCGCGCAACTGGAAACGGAATTCGTTGTGGTGCCCGAGGTTTGGCGCGGATTCGATCACGGTGGGCTGGCGCGGGCGTTGGCAAAGGAGCGGGCTTTCGAGGTCATCACGGTTGACCTGGCCTCACCGCCGGTCGCCGGTGAGCTTCGGCTGCCGCGCGCATCCGTCAATGTCCTTGCGCCACCGCCGAAACCCGACCACGGTACCCGATGGATCTATTACTCGTCGGGCACGACCGCAGCGCCCAAAGGGATCCGCCATAGCGACGCGTCGGTGGCCGCCGGCGCAACGGGCCTGGTCCGCAAGATCGGCATCACTGCTAGCGATGTGGATCCCGTCGCGTTTCCGATCGCGCATATCGGCGGGGCCGTGATGCTGGCCGCCGCGTTGCTGACCGGCATGCGGTTGGCGCTGTTCGAGGTCTTCGATCCGGCCACGACACCGTTCGTAATCGCCGCGCACAATCCGACCTTTTTGGGCATGGCGACGCCCTTCTTCCTAGGATTTCTCGAGGCCCAGCGGGCGCACGGCGATGAGCCGTTGTTCGCTTCCGTGCGGGGCTGCGTGGCCGGCGGGGCACCCGTCACCGCAGAACTGGGACGACAGATCCGGGAGACCTTCGGCGTGGCCGGGATCGCCAATGCCTGGGGGCTCACCGAATTTCCGGTGGCGACCTCGCCGCCGCTGTCCGCCGCGCCGGAGGTGCTCGACCACACTGTTGGCTCGCCGGGGCCCGGGGTCAGCGTCCGCGTCGTCGGCAGCCTGGAAAACGAACTGCCCGTGGGGCAGGAGGGCGTGCTGCGGCTCAAGGGACCGCAATGCTTCCTCGGCTACGCCGACGCAGGACTCGACGCCGACGCGTTCGACGGCGACGGCTGGTTGCGCACCGGCGATCTCGGGCTGATCGATACCAACGGCAATGTCCGGGTCACCGGTCGCATCAAAGATGCCATCATCCGCAACGCGGAAAATGTCTCGGCCCTCGAGGTCGAAAATGTCCTGGCCGCCCACCCGGCGGTCGCCGATGTCGCGGTGATCGGTATGCCCGACCCGCGCACCGGCGAGCGCGTGTGCGCCGTGGTGGTACCCACGCCGGGCGACGCCGTGTCGTTGGAATCGCTAGTGCGGCATTGCCATTCGAAAGGGCTGAGCCGCTACAAGCACCCGGAGCGCCTCTTGATTGTCGATGCGCTACCGCGCAATCAATTCGGCAAGGTTCTCAAGAAAGACCTCCGGGAGGCCTTCGGCTGACCCTTGAGGTGTGCCAAAAGCGGCGTATGGTTCGGGATGCACGGCCGAGGCGCATCGCATGCGGCTCTCGGCCGGGCCCTAGGAGGCTCCCATGACCTACATGGGCACGGACTACTACCCCGAATGGCTAGACAACCTGGCCGACGACGTCACCCTGGAAGCGGCGGCGATGGACGGCGAGGCGCACGGCGCGAAAGATGTCGGCGCCATCTTGGTAGTCGCGCGCCAGCAATATGAAAATCAGGTCTTTAGCTACGCGGGTCCCTGCGGCGACTATGGCTTCGTTGAGGACTACACCGCTGAAGTCCGCGGCGTACCCACCAGGGTTGTCGTGCTCGTCACCCGCGACGCGGCCGGGCGGACCCAGCGGGTCGTAGTGAACCATCGTCCGCGCAGCGCGCTGCTTGCCTTCTCCCGCTTGATGCTCGAGAAGTTCGGCGGCACTCCTCTGGCCAAGCACTGGGAAGGTACTCCGTAAGGGGCTCAACACTTCCCGCCAGCAAATCCCGAACGGAGATGGCGCCAATGACCGTAATACGAGCCGCTGCTGTTCAGATCAGCCCGGTGCTTTACAGCCGCGAAGGCACCGTTGGGCGGGTGGTCGCAAAGATCGATGAGCTGGCCGACAAGGGCGTGCGATTCGTGACTTTTCCGGAAACCTTTATCCCGTACTATCCGTACTTCTCTTTCGTGCAGCGCCCGTTCGAAATGAGTTCTGAACAAATGAGATTGATGGGTCAGGCGGTGACGATACCGTCGCCCGTTACAGACGCGATCGGTGAAGCCGCACGCCGAACCGGGATGGTGGTGTCCGTCGGAGTGAACGAACGCGACGGCGGCTCCCTGTTCAACACCCAGTTGCTCTTCGACGCCGACGGCACCTTGATCCAACGTCGTCGCAAGATCACCCCCACGTACCACGAACGCATGATTTGGGGCCAGGGCGACGGCAGTGGACTGCGGGCGGTCGACAGCTCCGTTGGTCGTGTTGGTCAGTTGGCGTGTTGGGAGCACTACAACCCGCTGGCGCGCTACGCCCTGATCGCCGACGGCGAGCAGATTCACTCGGCCATGTTCCCCGGATGCTTCGGCGGTGACTTGTTCGCGGAACAAACGGAGGTCAGCGTGCGCAATCACGCCCTTGAGTCCGGCGCTTTCGTAGTCACCGCGACCGCCTGGCTCGATGCCGAACAGCAGACGCAGATCATGGCCGACACCGGCGCGCCGATCGGCCCGATTTCCGGTGGCTGCTTTACGGCGATCATCACCCCGCAGGGTCAACTGCTCGGTGAACCCGTGCGGTCGGGTGAAGGCGATGTGATCGGCGATCTGGACTTCTCGTTGATCGACAGGCGCAAGGCGCTGATGGATGCCAGCGGGCACTACAGCCGTCCGGAAATGCTCAGCCTCCGAATCGATCGGACCCCCAGGGCTCCCGTGCACAAGGAAAGCCACGACCACCACCCCGCGGCCGACGGCGCCGACATCGAACACGCCAGCCTCTGATTTACGCCCGGTAAGAACCGAGCGGCTACAGCCCCTTGGGCGCGTCGCGGACCGCCTGCACCGCCGACGCGTCGCCGTCGAACTCGACTCGCGCCTCTCGCCCGACGGAGAACAGCAGCAACTCCTCGGGCGCGCCGGTCACCTTCACCGGTGCGCCCTGAGATTTATGGGACCCGGCGACCAACAGCGTCTTGCCGTCGGGGGTCCGCAACGCCACCCGGCCGGGGACCTTGGCGAGCGTCAGCCGGCCCATCAGCGGCAGGGTGCGGCGCAGCGCGCCGACCAGTCCCTGTTCGAGCACCCGCGGCTCCCAGGCCGGTTGCGCGCGGCGCACGTCCTCGTGGTGGATGAACATCTCGGCGACATTGACCAGCGGGTCGAGCAGTTTGAGTGGTGAATAGAGCGGCGGCCCCGACGCGACCTTCTCCACCAGTTCGTCCCAGTCGGTCCGTTCGGCCACCTCGTACTGCACCTTGGCGGTGCGGGAGGCGAAGTACGGAATCAGGATGCCCGGTGCGGCGTCCGGGCGGTACTCCCGGATCATGAGATGGGCGGCCAGGTCCCGTGTCTTCCAGCCTTCACACAGGGTGGGCGCATCCGGCCCGACGGCCCGCATGGTCTCGACGAGGGCGGCACGTTCGCGTTGAGCAACGGACACTTGATTCCCCTTCAGTTGGGTCGGCTAAATTCGGATGATATGCCGTCGAAGGAAGTCTCATGAATGCACGTGTGGAGCAGTTGGAGTTTCAGGCAGAGGCCAGGCAACTGCTGGACTTGATGGTTCACTCGGTCTACTCCAACAAGGATTCGTTTCTGCGGGAGTTGATCTCAAACGCCTCGGATGCGTTGGACAAGCTGCGGCTAGAGGCGTTCCGCAACAAGGACCTGGACCCCGATGGCACCGTCACCTCCGATCTGCACATCGAGATCGAGACGGACAAGGATGCGCGCACCCTGACGGTTCGTGACAACGGCATCGGCATGACGCGCGACGAGGTCGTGGACCTAATCGGCACGCTGGCCAAGTCGGGCACCGCCGAGCTGCGTCAGCAGTTACGCGAGGCCAAGAACGCCTCCGCTTCCGAGGAACTGATCGGCCAGTTCGGGATCGGTTTCTACTCGTGCTTCATGGTGGCCGACAAGGTCGAGCTCTTGACGCGCAAGGCCGGCGAGAGCGACGCCACCAGGTGGGAATCAAGCGGCGAGGGCACCTACACCATCGAATCCGTCGACGGGGCGCCGCAGGGAACCTCGGTCACTTTGCACCTCAAGCCCGAAGACGCCGAGGACGAGCTCCACGACTACACCGCGGAGTGGAAGATCAGGAACCTCGTCAAGAGGTACTCGGACTTCATCGCGTGGCCGATCCGGATGGAAGTCGAGCACCGGACCCCGGCCGACGAAGAAGGTGGCCAAGAGACCGTCACGAAAGAGATCGAGACCCTCAACTCGATGAAGGCGCTCTGGGCCAGGCCCAAAGACGAGGTCTCCGACGAGGAGTACAAGGAGTTCTACAAGCACATCGCGCACGCCTGGGACGAGCCGCTCGAGGTCATCACGATGAGGGCCGAGGGCACCTTCGAGTACCAGGCGTTGCTGTTCATCCCGTCCCACGCCCCGTTCGACCTGTTCGACCGGGACGCCCACACCGGGGTCCAGCTGTACGTCAAGCGCGTGTTCATCATGGGCGATTGCGACGAGCTCATGCCCACGTACCTGCGCTTCATCAAGGGTGTTGTCGACGCACAGGACCTGTCGCTCAACGTTTCCCGCGAAATGCTGCAGCAGGACCGGCAGATCAAGGCGATCCGTCGGCGTCTGACCAAGAAGGTCCTCTCGACGATCAAGGATCTGCAAACGGAGCGGCCGGAGGACTACCGCAAGTTCTGGACCCAGTTCGGCAGGGTCGTCAAGGAGGGGTTGCTGTCGGACTTCGACAACCAGGACACCCTGCTGCGTATCTCCTCGTTCGCCTCGACGCACAGTGAGGAGGAACCCACCACCCTCGCCGAGTACGTCGAGCGCATGAAGGACGGTCAGGAGCGGATCTTCTACGCCACGGGCGAGACGCGTCAGCAAATCTTGAAGTCGCCGCACCTCGAGGCGTTCAAGGCGAAAGGCTACGAAGTCCTGGTGCTCACCGACCCCGTCGACGAGGTGTGGGTGGGAACCGTGACGGAGTTCGACGGCAAACCGTTGCAGTCGGTAGCAAAGGGCGAGGTCGACCTGGGTTCCGAAGAGGAAGAAAGCGATGCCGAGCGCGAGGAGCAGCAGAAGGAGTTCGCCGACCTGCTGGCCTGGCTCAAGGAGACCCTGAGCGAGCACGTCAAGGAGGTGCGGCTGTCGACCCGGCTGACCGAGTCGCCGGCCTGCCTGATCACCGACGCCTTCGGGATCACACTGGCGCTGGCCCGCCTCTACCGCGCCTCCGGGCAGACCGTTCCGGTCGGGAAGCGGATTCTCGAACTCAACCCGAATCATCCGCTCGTCACAGGCCTGCGGGAAGCGCAGAAGAAGGCGGACGACAACGCTGCGCTCACTGCGGTGGCCGAGACCGCCGAATTGCTCTACGGCACGGCCCTTCTCGCCGAAGGCGGTGCACTCGAGGATCCGGCAAGATTCGCCAAGTTGCTTGCCGACCGCTTGGCCCGCACCATGTAGGCGTCCTTACTTCATGTCAGGGCACCAGCGGTCGCACCGACGTTTCCGAGATTGAAAACCGGCCGCGAGGGATAATCACATCTCATGGTTGAGTTTCGGGTCATTGACCCCCACGGCAAAATTGTCGCGACCAAAAATTTTGCCACCGCCGAAGCCGCACACGCCTGGTTCGTCGACTCCGTCGGGGATGACTCCGAGCTGGGCTGGCGTATGGAGGTCAACGACGAAGGGAAGTGGGCCTCCTTCGACGACACCGCAGGCTTCACCGCTCCCGGCAGCCGCCCCCCAGCGAGACATCGGCGGTTCAGCTGCCCGACATAATGGCACAGTCGCTTCCAAGTGCGAGTGCACGAGCGCAGCCACCGCTGCCGGTCATCGACATGTGGGCACCGGTCGTTCCGAGCGCCGAGATCATTGACGACTTGCAGGCCGGATTCCCCGCCGAGCAGCTGCAGTACCTGGAGGTCTTTAGCAAGAGAACCGTCGGCGCCGAGCAGTTCAGCGACTACGCGGATAACCTGCGCCGCGACGACGACCAAATAGTGGACTCCCTCGACGTCGCCGGCATCACCCTAAGTTTGATCACCGGATTCGATGAGAAGTCGACGTGCGGTGTCACTTTCGTGCACAACGCTTCGGTGGCCGCCCTCGCTGCGCGCCATCCCGACCGCTTCATACCCTTCGCCGGTGTAGACATCATGGCCGGCGGCTCCGCGCCCGAAGAGTTCGAGCGCTGGGTGGTCGAGCACGGATTCCGGGGGTTGAGCTTGCGACCGTTCATGATTGGACGGCCCGCAACCGATCCTGCCTACTTCCCCTTCTACGCCAAATGCGTCGAACTCGGTGTTCCCCTGTCCATTCACACCTCGGCGAATTGGACACGGACGCGGCCCAGTGATCTCGGCCATCCCCGCCACATCGACGACGTCGCCTGCCGCTTTCCTGAGCTCACCATCCTGATGAGCCACGGCGGCTACCCGTGGGTGCTCGAGGCCTGCTTGATCGCGTGGAAGCACCCCAACGTCTACCTTGAATTGGCCGCGCACCGTCCTAAGTACTTCGCGGCGCCCGGTGCCGGATGGGACG
The DNA here is from genome assembly GCA_963788075.1 of uncultured Actinomycetota bacterium. Taxonomy (GTDB): domain Bacteria; phylum Actinomycetota; class Actinomycetes; order Mycobacteriales; family Mycobacteriaceae; genus Mycobacterium. Next base: position 111,759 of record CAWBFI010000006.1, read on the forward strand.
CCCTTATGCGCTTCGGGCAGAACACCATTCGCAATAAGATCGTTTACGGCACCGGCGCTTTTCTCATCAATCGGCCCTACGCGCAGTTGTGCGACGAGATGCGCGCGCTGCCGCTGCCGGGGGAAGTCTTGGAGGACTGGCTGTGGCGAAACGCGGCTCGTCTACTGCGGCACGACGCGTAGCTCAGCGGCTGAGCTGGAAGGCTTTGACCACCAGCAGCAGCGCGCCGATGACGAGGTAGCTGCGCAGGGCGATCATGCCGAGTCGGGTGCCAGGGGACCAGGCGACCGGCTCGAGCAGCGTCAGGGGAGGCATCCGCCAGGTGCTGCGGTCGACGGGGCGCGCAGGGGCTTTCGGGGTCGGTGGCGCCGGTTGGCGACGGGCCATCCAGCGCAGCACCGGTACCGCGGCAGCGGCGAGTACGACAAGGGCCAGGGCCAGGTATTCGGCCACCGCGACGACATTGATGTGCGGGAACAAGGTGGTGGCCATCAGGATGCCGGACAGCAGCAGTAGGGTGCCGACGATGAGCCCGGCGACCCAGTTGAGCCACGGCCGATTGACCCACGGGCCCAACACCTCCCGGTCGTTGCACAACAGCAGCAGAAACACGCTGGCGCTGGGCAAGAGCAGACCGGCAAGGGCCTGCACCGCTGTGGTGATCAAGCCGAGCGGGGCGCCGTGGATCAGCACGATGGCCGCGGCCAACACCACCATTGCGGTGTAGGACACGTAGAACTGCTTGGCGTCGGCGAACCCGCGGTGCAGCGAGTGCTTCAGGCCGAACACGTCGCCGAACGCGTAGCTGGTGGCCAGCGTCACCGCGGCCGCGCCGATGATCGAGGCGTCCAGCAGCACGATCGCAAAGAACGAGCCCAGCGTCGCGCTGTGCTGGCCGAGCAGGTGTGCGATCGCGCCGGCATCGGTGAAGCCACCCACGGTATCGGTGGAGCGCGCCGCCCAATCGCCGGTCATCAGCAGCGCCGCGGCGCCGACTATGACGACGAAGGCTCCCAGCACGGTGTCGGCGCGTTCGTAGGCCATGAACCGGGGCGTGATGCGTTTGTCGACGATGTTGGACTGCTGGAAGAACAGCTGCCAGGGCGCCACCGTGGTGCCGACGATGGCGATGATCAGCAGCACGGCATCCGAGCTCACGCCGCCCGAGATGCTTGGCACCACAAAAGACTTCGCCGCATGCGCCCACTGCGGGTGCGACATCAACAGCATCGGGATCTGCAGCAAGGTAATGGCGATGAAGATGAACATGGCCCGCTCCCAGCGGCGGAAGCTTCCGCTTGCCATGATGGCGACCAGCCCTGCCGCCGAGATCGGCACCACAATGTATTTGGAGATGCCGATGTAGTCGGCGGCCAGTGTGATGCCAATGAACTCGGTGACGATGGTCAGGAAGTTGAGCAGGAACAGGTCGCCGACGGAGAACCAGCCCCAGCCGCGGCCGAAGCGTTCGTTGATCAACCGGGCGTGCCCGACCCCGGTGACGGCGCCGAGCCGGACCACCATTTCCTGATTGACGATGAGCACCGGGATGAGCAGCAGCAGCACCCACAGCAGGGAGTAACCGTAGTTCTGGCCGGCCTGGGCGTAGGTGGCCACCCCGCCGGCGTCGTTGTCGCCGACCATCACGATGATCCCGGGACCGACGATGGCCAGCAGGGTCAGCAGCCGGGTCTTCCACGTGCGCGGAGGTTCGGTCTGGCTCACGCTGATGCGACCGAACGCGCCCTCGATGTCGCCCAGATGCGCGGTGTCGAGCACCGCGGTGGGGCGTGGCGTGCCCTGTCCGGCGTGCTCGGGCGATGCCACTGGGTGCGTGGTCTTGTCGGCGGGTGAGGTCATGGTGCCTCCCCTCCGGGCACGGAGACGTCGCGGTCCGCCTCCGGCTGGCTGACTTCGCGGACCGGGCGCGGGGCCGGCTCGCGGCGCCGCCAGTCCTCGGGAATGATCGCTTCCAGGACGTCATCGACGGTGACCACCCCGAGCACGCGGTCCTGTTCGTCGACTACGGGGATGGAGTAGAGGTTGAAGTCGGCCATCAACAGTGCGATGTCGGTCAGATCGGCGTCGGCGGCGACCCGCACCGGATCCGAATCCATAAGCTCCCCAACGCTTTCACCGGGTTCCGAATGCAACAGCGCGATCACCGACACTACACCGGTGAGGCGCTTCTCGTCATCGAGAACGTGCAGCTTGATGAGCGCCTCCGGCTGGATGGTGCGCGCCGCGGCGATCATGGCCAGCGCCTCGGCCGCGGTTGCGCCGGCCGCGCAGGAGACGAAGTCGACGTTCATCAGTCCGCCGGCGCTTTCCGGGTTGAACCCCATCAGGGTGATGACCTTCGTGCGCTGGGGGGCGGGCATCAGGTCCAGCACGCGCCGGCGCCGCGACTGCCGCAGGTCCGCGATCGCGTCGGCGGCGTCGTCGGCGCGCATCCTGCCCAGCAGCGCGGCGACCTCGTCGTCAGGCTTGCCGTCGAGTAGCCGGCTGGCCTTCTCGGGGTCCAGTTCCTCGAAGACGTCGGCCTCTAATTCCGGGTCACTGTGGACACGATCGAGAAGCTCCCCGACCTCGCCCTTGTCGGCGTCCTCGAGCAGATCGGCAATCTCGGCCGGTTTGAACCCGCCGACCCGACCCCAGTGCCGGCGCAGGGCATCGGAGCGGGCATGGCCGATCAGCGGTTCGAACGCCTTCCAATCGCGGGGCGCGTGCCCGCCGGAGCGCTTGATCAGCCCGAAGAACCGTGCGGGGCGCCGGGTATCCAGCCGCACCAGCGCCCACCCGGCGCCGGTGTCCTCGAGCTCTACGTCATAGGCGCGTACGAGTTCAACGGCTGCCACATCGATCATCCGATGCCCCAGCACATCGGCCCGGAGCAGCACCTCGCCTTCGCGGCGCTCGAAACCGCGAAGGTTGATCTCGTTCTTGGCCAAGATAATTCGGTCGGGCGCGAACTCGTGGATGGATTGGCTGCCGATGAACACCTGCCGCCCTCCGACGTCGGCCACGATGCCGGTCACCAGTGGGTACTCGTCGGCGCTGCGCAGCCGCACGATCACGTCTTCGACCCGGCCGACGTCCTCGCCCGAGCGGGCGAGCACCGGCGCGCGCAGCAGCTGGGAGAGATGGATTACCGGAAGCCCGTCGCGGGGCTCGGGCGCCCCTTCTGGTGTGCTCACTTGTCCCTCCTCAACGCTGTGCATCGAACCCGCGAACAGACTGCCAGACCAGGTGTGCGGTGCCATTTGCGGGTGCGGCGCAAAAATCAGGTTCGGTGATGGCGCAAGTATCGTGGCTTGACCGGCTCGGCCGCCAGAGCCTACGCCGCTCTCGTCGCGAGTAGCTACAGCCAATAGGTAAACGCCGTGCGGCCATTCGGCAAACACGACACAGGCTAGTGTCTAAGGGAATTCGGCTAGGTCGACCCGGATGACCGGGTGCCCGGGTGGGTCGCCGGGGCGGCCGCGGCCTGGCCCTGCGCCAGGGCCACCGTCGCCGCGATCATCACCGCGACCGAAACGCCAAGCACGACGAAGCCGACACCGTTGGTGCTCAGCGTTTCACCAAGCACGGTCACGCCGAGCACCGATCCGACGATGGGCTCGGCGACAGTCACCGCAGGAAGTGAGGCGGTCAGTGGGCCGGCCCGAAACGCGGACTGCTCCCAGGCCGTCGCGGTGATCCCGAGCGCCGCCCACACGTACAGCTCCGGCGTGCGCAGGAGTGGCAACGCGCCGTGGCCGAGCTGGTCGACCACTCCCTTGGTCAAGACCGAGAACACGCCCCACAGCGAACCTGACATCACGCCCAGCAACAGCGCGCTGACCCAACCCGAGGACAGGCGGGCGCCGATCACACAAAGGATCAAAAACGGGCCCATGACCAAAGCCACGATTATCCATGCCCGAGCCGACCCTCGGGGAGTCCCGGCCTGTGGGTTTCCGACCGTAACCACCACCGTGACGGCGGCGGCGAGCAGCACGGCCCAAATCCCTTGCCAGCGAGTAATTCTGCGGTGATTGGCTATCGCGCTGATGAGCAATGCGAACAGCAACGAGGTAACCGATAGCGCCTGAACGAGCACCACCGACCCCAAGCCGAGAGCCGCGGCCTGCAGTCCGAATCCGGCGGCTGCCACGAGGCTGCCGGTCCACCAACGGCGATCGCGCAGCAGCCGGCGAAACAAGGCAAAGGTGCCGACCGGCTTGTCGGTGACCTGTTGGGCAGAGCGTTGTTCGAGGACGTCTCCGATGCCGATCATCAAGGCGGCCGCCACCGCGAGGACTGCGGAGATGCCCGTCGTGCTCACGAGCGCCTCCTGTGTTTGTCCTGTAACACAACCGATTTCATGCAGTGTCGCTCCGAGGCGGACACAACGAGTTAACTGTTGCGCCTGATCTTGAGCGCGATGGCGATCATCGGAATCTGAAGAGGCAGCCGGGCCAGTGCGGCGACCCGCATCGGCCAGGGCTTGTCCCACCACAGCCGGACCATGTTCACATTCGCCGGGAACACCCCGACGAACAGCAGGGCAGCCGCGAGCGCGGCCAGCCGCCGGGTGCGGCGCGGTAGCAGCAGCGCCCCGATGGACAGCTCGGCCAACCCCGATGCGTAGGTGTAAGCCCGCGCCGCCCCGGGCAGCTCGGCGGAGACGATCGCGTCGAACGGTTTGGGCGCCACGAAATGAAGAGTGCCGACGCCGATCAGCATCGCCGCGATGCGGTAAGCGGGGGCCTGGCCGGCGTCGCGCACAACGAGGGTGGTTGTCATCGACCCATTGTGGCCTGACCGGGTCCGGAATGTCGCCGGCCCTGAACTAACCCCTTTACTATTGCCATTACGGTATTTGATACGATTCGCGGCACCCGACCGCCCACACAAGACTTTTGAGGTAGAGCATGGCTACACCCGTGATCGTCGGCGCCGTCCGGACGGCGATCGGCCGTTCCTTCAAGGGCGCACTGGTCAACACGCCGCCCGAGGCCCTGATGACCACGGTGCTCCCCGAGGTGGTGCGCAGGTCCGGCGTCGACCCCTCTGCTATCGACGACATCATTTTCGCCGAATCACACTACGGCGGAGGGGATTTGGCGCGGTACGCGGCCGCGGCGACCGGCCTCGAAAACATCCCCGGCCAGTCGGTGAACCGGCACTGTGCGGGGAGTCTCACCGCGATAGGCAACGCCGCGGCCCAGATCGGCTCGGGGATGGAGCGCGTACTCATCGCGGGCGGCGTCCAGTCGCTGTCGATGACGCCGCTGATGAACCAGCGGATTCCCGGGCCCGAGCTGAAATTCGAGGAACGGTGGCTACCACCGACGCACGTCGAGGCGCCGGACGCGCCCACCAAGGACATGTCGATCACCGTGGGGTGGAACACCGCGCAGGCGGTCGGGATCACGCGCGAGGAGATGGACGCCTGGGCAGCCCGGTCGCATCAACGCGCCATCGCGGCCATGGATGCGGGCAAGTTCCTCGACGAAATCGTCCCGCTGAAGATCACCCAGCCCGACGGTTCCCTGACCGAGTTCTCGGTCGACGAACATCCTCGCCGTGACGCCACCGTGGAGAAACTCGCCGCCCTCAAAGTGCTGCACCCCGAGATCGAGGGGTTCTCGATCACGGCGGGCAACAGCAGCGGCACCAACGACGCCGCTGCGGCCGTCGCCCTCGTCGACCGCGACTGCGCCAACGCCGAGAGGCTGAACATCATGGGCACGGTCAAGGCGTGGGCCGCCGTGGGCGTGGCACCCAGGGACACCGGTCTGGGCGCGGTCAAGGTGATCGGCAAGGTGCTGCCGCGGGGTGGGCTGTCGGTCGACGACGTGGCGCTCTGGGAGATCAACGAGGCGTTCGCCTCCGTGCCGATCGCGGCGGTCCGCGAGTACGGAATCGACGAGGAGAGGGTGAATTTCTCGGGCAGCGGCTGCAGCCTCGGCCATCCGATCGCGGCCTCGGGCGCGCGCATGGTGACCACGTTGACCTATGAGCTTGCGCGCCGCGGCGGCGGTATCGGGGTCGCGGCAATGTGCGCGGGCGGTGGCCAGGGCGGCGCCGTCGTCATCGAGGTCTGAAGCTGGGCAAGCTTCTAGTTGCAGAACGTGTAGCCGATGAACTGGGTGGTGTCGTGGGCGCCGGCGCCCGAGTAGTTCACGTAGTGCACCGCCGGCATCCCGTTGTACTGGGTGTTCAATTTCTGCGTGGTGGGGGGCGGGACCGCTTTGGGGAAGGCCAGGATCATGTCGGCGAAGATCTTCAGGCCCCGCTGACAGATGGCGTCAGGCCGCGGCGGCTGCGCGTTCCACGCATGCACGACGACCGGGTCGGTGAGCTGATACCCCGCCGCGCAATTCGGATCGCAGATCTTGAAGACGGCGGTGCCGGTTCCGTCGGCGCCCTGCGGTCCCCATGAGCTCCACGACATGTCCTGCAGCGCAACGGCTACGCTGCCGCATCCCAAGACGTTGAGCTTCTTGGGACGCTCGACCGGCGGGGCAGACATGTTGTAGCAGCCCGGAATGGCGAAGGTCTCCGGCGGCGGCGGTTGAGCAGCAGTCTGGGCCGGGGCGCTGTTGTGGCCCTGCGTCAGCTTCACTCCGACGAAGGCAAGCCCGCCGATCAGCAGAACGGCCAGGACGACGCCGACCACCGTCAGGCGTCCCCCCGGAAACCGCAACCGGCTCGATGAAGAGACGTCGCCGCTCACGCCTACCAGGTTATGGCAGAAACTTCACCAGGGTGGCGACAGCCGTCAGACTCATGGCAGGGTAAATTTGGTCAACACTACCAACATATTGGGGAATGTCTGTGGAATCACGGATCAATGACCATGCGCTGGCCGCCCGGTTGGCCACCGAGGCCGGGCGGCTGTTGCTTGGGGTTCGGGTCGAATTCGCCGATGCCGACGCGAGCGAGCGGAAAGCGGCGGGGGACAAGCGGTCCCACGACTTCCTGATGGATGCGCTCACCGACGAGCGGCCCGACGATGCGGTCCTGTCCGAGGAGGGCGCCGACGACCCGGCGCGGTTGCGCTCGGAGCGGGTGTGGATCGTTGATCCGCTCGACGGCACGCGTGAATTCTCCGAGCCCGGGCGGGACGACTGGGCGGTGCACGTCGCGCTCTGGCAGGCCGGCGAGCTCGTTGCCGGTGCGGTCGCGCTGCCGGCGCAGGGCGTCACGTTGGCGACGCCTCACGTTGGCGCACCTCCCGCCGCGCCGGGCAAGCCGCGCATCGTGGTCTCCCGCACCCGGCCGCCCGCAATGGCGCTCGACGTCCGTGACGCGCTGGACGGCGTCCTCGTGGAAATGGGTTCTGCCGGAGCCAAGGTCGCCTCGATCGTCCAGGGTCTGTCCGACGTGTACGTACACGCCGGCGGGCAGTTCGAGTGGGACTCGGCCGCCCCGGTGGCGGTGGCCCGTGCCGCGGGTTTGCACACCTCCCGCATCGACGGGTCGCCGTTGACCTATAACCAACCGGACCCCAAGCTGCCCGACCTGGTGGTCTGCCGACCCGAACTCGCCCAAGCCGTACTCGCCGTCACCCGCCCTTCGGCGCCGAGCGCCGAGTAGTTGCGCAAATCACGCCGGATCACGACAACAACTCGACGCTCGGCCTCAGGAGCGGGGCCGGCGCCGACGGCCCTTTGCCTCTTCGGTCCATTCCTTTTCGATCCGCCCGATCTCGAGCGAGAGCAGCGTGAGAGTCGGGTTGTCGCAGTGGACTTCGTGTGCCATGCGGAGCTTGGCCGCGTCGCCCGTGGTCGACAGGTGCGGACGCAAGGCCTCGAACCACGCGTCACCGACCACGTTGGGCGCATCCTCGTTGCGCGGCTCGCAAGCCCACCGCCGGTAGGCGTCCCGCGCATCTGCCAACCCGGTCCGCCACCGTTGCACGGCGTCGTGGCGCTGAGGGTGCAACTGCATCTTGATCTGATGCCTATGGTTGTTGTCTTCCACCATCCGCGGGAGCAAGGTGTCGGCAGCCGAGCGTGCAACGCCCGCCACGCCCATTGCCCCAGCGCCCACGACCATACCCAGCAGGCCCATCATCGCGAGCATGTCCCGAGTCGCGTGGATTTTTGGTGGCGATCCATGGTGAACTCTATGCGGCGGTACCGACGGTGTCGGGGTTGGCGTGTCGGCGCAGGGCGTCGGCGAGCTGGGGCATCTGCTTGTAGCCCTTGATGCGACGGAACGACCGTTCGGCGTTGAGCATGCCGGCCGCGGTCCAGCGCAGCACCATCTGCCCGTCGCGCCAGCGGGTGACATTACGGTTGGTGGTGCGGGCTATCGAGATCATCGACTCGACCGGGTTGGAGGTGGTCAGGCTCTTGGCCAGCCGGCCTTCGATGCCCAGCCGCGCGACGGTGAACATTTCCTCCAGGCCTTCACGCAGTGAGGCGGCCGCGCCCGGGTAGCTCTTATCCAGTTGCGCGGCAAGCTTTTTGGCGTTGGCCAGCCCGGTGTCTGGGTCGGCATGACCAAATGCCTTGACTAGCTTGGCATCTACCCACTGCTTGTCTTTGTCGGGCAGGTGCTCGGCGACATTCCGCCGCTTGTGCAGGGTGCATCTTTGGATGATGGCCTTGGCGCCGAACACCTCTCGTACCGCGGCCGCGAGCGCCTTGGCGCCGTCGACGACCACCAACAGCCCGTCATCGAAGCGCAGGCCACGCTCGACCAGGTCGGCCAACAGCGAACGCACCACGGTCTTATTCTCCGTGGAACCGTCCCACAGCCCGACCGGCTTTTTGGTTCCGTCGGCGGTGATGGCCAGCGCCACTACCACGCAGCGCTCGGCCATGTGCTCACCATCAAGCATGAGCACCTTGATGTCCTCGCCCACCAGGTCGCGGGCCATCAACTCGGCCAGCGCAGTCTCGGTCTGTTTGACGAATCGGCGCGAAATCGCCGAGCGGCTAGTCGCTTTCGTCTCCTTGTCGACCACGGTGCCAACCGGCTCGGCGACCCGCGCGTGCCGGCGGGTGGCCACCCCGGCCAGCATCCGCTCCATCACCACGGCCGTCAGCACATCCTCGGTAGCGAAGTGGGTATAGCAGGCCAGCGGCACCTCGTGCCCATCGCAGGTGCGGGCCCGCGGCCGATCCACCGACACCCGACGCCCGCCCAGCGTGACCGAGCCGCGCCCGCCGCCATGACGCACCGCGGCCCGGTTCGGATCATGCTTGCCTTTCGGTCCGACCACCTCGGCGATCTCGGCCTCAAACAGTGCCCGCATCACTGCCATCCCGGCGGCCACGCTCATCGCCAGCAGCCCCTCTCGGGCCGCACCAGCGATGTCGGTCAGCGCCAGGACGATCTCCTCCGGCAGATCGGGCAGTACGGCGGCGTCAGTCGTCTCAGCGAGGCGGACAGTAGGTACGGTTCTCATGGCGGTCCCTTCCTTCGTGGGTGTTCTTGGTCGTTCACCCGAAGACCTACCATCAGGCAGGCCTCAGGTGAGGGACCGCCACCTCAAATTCCACGAAGAACGGGACAACCTCATCATCGCCCCGTCCATGTCAAGATCGTTGCACCCGATGACGCGTGAGAACAGAGAAACGAACCATTAACTGTTAGCCCACACCACGATGACGAAGTTCTGGCGCCGGGGGCCGCAGAAATCCGAGGAGTAACGATGTTGCGGATCGACACCCATCACCACGCCATCCCGTCGTTTTACCGAGACTTGTTGCGCAAAGCCAAGATCGACGAGGCCGGTGGTCGCGAGTTGCCGCAGTGGAGCCCGGAGGCGTCGCTGCAGACCATGGGCGAACTGAATGTCGCTACCGCGATACTCTCGGTATCCACGCCGGGCACCGCGTTCCTGCCGAGCGAAACCGATGCCAAAGCGGTCGCGCGCGACGTCAACGATTACCTCGCCGAACTGGTTGGGGGCCAACCCGACCGGTTTGGATTCTTCGCGACCATTCCCCTGCCTCACCTCAGCGCGTCCATCGACGAGGTAGCCAGATCACTCGACGAGCTGAATGCGGACGGGGTTGTGCTGCTTGCGATCAACGCGGGGAGCTACCTCGGCCAGGAGGGACAGGACGATCTGTTCGCCGCGCTGGACACGCGTTCGGCGGTGGTGTTCATCCACCCCGCGGAGCTGCCCGGTCCCCCGTGGCCGGCGTTGCGCCGTTCGCCGCCGACTTCCTGCTCGATACCACCCGGGCGGCGTATCTTCTCGTCCGCAACGGCATCTGCCGCAAGTACCCGAACATCAAATTCATCCTCAGCCACGCGGGCGGATTCGTGCCCTACGCCTCGCACCGAACGGCGGTCGCGATCATGGCCGACAGCGGACGCAGCCCGGCGGACATCCTGGATGACTTCGCGAACTTCTACTTCGACACCGCGTTGTCCTCGAGCGCTGCGGCGCTACCGAGCCTGCTCGCCTTCGCCAAGCCCGGACACGTCACCTTCGGCTCTGACTGGCCTTTCGCACCCATCGCGGCCGGCAAGCTGTTCGCCGCGGGTCTGGAAACCTATCCCGGGCTTGGCCCCCAAGCCCGTGCGGCGATCGATCGCACCAACGCGCTCGCGTTGTTTCCGCGGCTGGGAGCGGCGCCGCCGTCGGAGGCCGGCTCGGCGCTCGATCAGGTCCGTCACGCGGCCAGCAGAGCGGTGATGCGCGGCGTCGCGCGGCTGGTCAATACCCGGTGACGTGCCGTTAGCGGAGGGCCTGCTGCCAGGACAGGACGCGTTCGGCCAGTTCAGGTCCGGCGTCTTCCTGAATGAAATGGCTGGCGTTGATGCGGGCGTGCGGCTGACCGGCCGCGCCGGGGATGTGCTTGATGAGCGGACGGTCCGCTCGCCCGAGGATGGGGTCGCGAGCCCCGAAGATGGACAGGAATGGCTTCTCCCAGTGGCCCAGGGCGTCCCACGCCGCCCTATTGGCCGGAACGGCCGGATCGTCGGGGGAGGTCGGCACCAATTGTGGGAAGGCGCGGGCCCCGGCCTGATACGTCTTGTCGGGGAAGGGCGCGTCGTAGCCTGCCCGCACCCTGGGCGGAACCCTGCGGACGGTGCCGACGGCGACCACGAGACCGGCGGGCAGGACGGGGGAGTAGTGGGCGAAGGCGCGCCAGACGTGAAAGGCGGGAGGCGTGCGGCGCTGGGCGGTGGGAAGGAAACCGTTCGCCACCACCAGGCGCGCTACCCGGTCACCCTGCTCGGCGGCGATGCGCAGGCCGATCAGCGATCCCCAGTCCTGCACGAACAGCGTGACATCCTTCAGGTTGAGGCGCTCGAACCACGACGTCAGCCATTCAATGTGCCGAAGGTAGGTGTAATCCTCGATCCGGCTGGGCTTATCGGAGCGACCGAATCCGATCAGGTCCGGTGCAAGCACGCGATTCCCCGCGTCGGCCAGCGGTGGGATCATCGTGCGGTACAGGTAGCTCCACGTGGGCTCGCCGTGCAGCAGCACCATCGGTGGGCCGTCGGCCGGACCCTCGTCGAGGAAGTGCATTCGCAGCGGCTTGGTGTCGCTTGCTGCCACGTCGACGTAGTTCGCTACGAACGGATAGCCCTCCAGGTTTTCGAATCGGGAGTCTGGGGTTCGCAGCACATCCATACTCAGCTCCTCTGGAGGTGGGCACCGGTGCAAGCCTCTCGCGGCGGAGCCGCTTCGTCCAGTGGGGGTTTTCATTGAGGCAGAGGCCAGCAACCACTAAACTGCCCACATCATGGCCATCCGGCGCGCCGTCCTGCTCATCGCCGACATCGGCGGATATACGCATTACATGCATTGGAACCGGACTCACCTGGCACATGCGCAGCTGACGGTGGCCGGGTTGCTGGAAGCCGTCATTGACGCTGGCAAAGGTTTGAAGTTGGCGAAGCTGGAGGGCGACGCGGCGTTCTTCTGGGCGCCGGAGGGCAACGCCAAAGTGCTGGTGTGCGAGCGGCTGTCACGGATGCGCGAGTCGTTCCTCGCGCGGCGGGAACGCTTGAAGGCCGACATCGCATGCGAGTGCGCGAGCTGTTCACAGCTGGACAACCTGTCGCTCAAGTTCGTCGTCCACCAGGGGGAAGTGGCCGAGCAACGGGTGAAGCGCCGCGTCGAACTAGCCGGCGTCGACGTCATCCTGGTGCACCGGATGCTGAAAAACTCGGTACCCGTGGTCGAGTATGTGCTGATGACCGATCCCGTGGCTGCATGTCTCGACGACTCGTTCCGCTGTCTTTGCAAGCCGCTCGTTCACGACTTTGAGGGCATCGGGCAAACGTCGACGCATTACATCGACCTCGCCACGTCGGAAGTGCCGGCTGCGCCGCCCAAGCGCGGATTGTTCGGTCGGCTGAGGGTGACGGCGAAGTTCGAGCTGAGCATGCTGCCGTTCGTCGTCGGTATCAAGAAACCAGCTGAGGGCTTCCGCAACCTGGACCGTGGTACAGAGGAAATTTCCGCGTGAGATCTCAGTAATCACATCGGCCACGGGAGTACCGTGAGCCGCCCATAAGGTGGTCTCCATTTGCGATAGCGCCCGTGCTATCGCAAACAAGAGTCACCGCATTGGTTGAATGATCAAATCCGCTGACGCACCATGATTCGCGATGACGAGAGAAGAATCTTCCGCTACCGAACCTCGTCGAGCGCCCGGCCCATTCGCGATATGGCCTCGACGAGAATGGCTTGCGAGGTGGCGAAGTTCAACCGCACGTGCCCCGTCCCGCCGGTTCCGAAGACGTGGCCGGAGCTGAGTGCGACCCGGGCGTGATCAAGGAACCAGCGAGCCGGCCCGGACAAATCGGCCACCACCGCGAGCCCATCGGCGACTTCTTCGTCGAAACCGAGTTCTTCGCAATCGAGCCACGCCAGGTAAGTTCCTTGCGGCCAGAGATACTTCACTCCGGGAAGGTGCTCGGCGATCAGATCGCCGAGCAGCGTCCGGTTCGCTTCTAGTGCGTCGAGCAGCGCGTCGAGCCAGTCGCCACCGGTCCGAAACGCTTCAGCGTGCGCGATGACGCCCAGGTGGCTGGGACCGTGGCTGACCTCTTCGGGCATCCGCCGAAGGTCCGCGGCCGCCTCCGGGCCGGCGATGGCCAAGGCGGCCTTCAGCCCCGAAAGGCTCCACGCCTTCGAGGCGGATGTCAGGGCCAGGGCGTTCTCCGCGCCGGGGACAGTCAGGTACGGCGTGAAGCGCGACCCGGGCAAGATGACCGGCGCGTGAATTTCGTCCGACACCACCCGAACACCGAACCGGCGCGCAAGCTCGGCCACCGCGCCTAGTTCGTCGGGGGTGTGCACCGACCCGGTGGGGTTGTGCGGATTGCACAACAGATACGCGATCTTCCCACTCGAGGCGCTGGCACCGGCGAACGCTTTCTCCAAGGCGTCCAAGCCGATTCGGCCGTCGACGTCAAGCGGCGCCTCGACGACTCGGCGGCCGTCGTGCGACACAAACGCGTAGAACGGCGCGTATACGGGCGGGTTGACGACGACGGCATCACCGCGATCGGTGACCAGCCTTAGCATCTCGACGACGCCGAGCATGACGTCGGGAACGATCGCTGTGCGGCTGACCTTCAGGTCGTGCCATCGCCAACGCCAGGAAGCGAATTCACTGACAGCCTCGGCGAGCGCAGTGCCGCAGGGATACCCGGTGTCACCGTTGTCGATGGCCCGTCGGAGGGCCTCGGCGACCGTGGGCGCCAGCTTGACGTCCATCTCGGCGACCCAGAGCGGTAACACATCGGCTGGGTGCGCACGCCACTTCATACTGGTGCGGAGCCGCAGCTGTTCCTGCGTGAGTTCCTCCAACGGGTTGAATGTCACCCCGGGAGATTCAGATGCTGAGGCAGTTCCGGCACTCACGACCACCTCCTACCTCGGGACGGCAACGTTATTGTCGCGCCATCGCGATCGTAAGCCGGTCCTCGGGTTTGATGAGGTGATCTTGGCTGTCCTCGCCGATGTCGATCTGCACCCAGTCGATCTGACCGGAAAACTTGTTGCCGGTGGGGCCGTAGTCCGGGGATGCGGGTGAGCCGGTGTCGGCGCCGACGTCGCAGGCCTCGTCGGCTGAGTAGATCATGGGTTGCGTCCGTCCGACGCGGCCCTGGCCGACGGGTTTGCCGTCGTAGTACAGCGTGACGTCGCCGCCTTTGCCCAGGCCGCCGCCGTCGTACTTGAATTCCATTCGTACCTGGCGCTTTCCGGCTGGGATGGGCTCCCCAGCAGTGACCATGTAGTGGTCGATGCCCAGGAAGTTGTAGCAATATTTGAGCCTGCCCTCGTGCGCATACAGCGACCAGCCGCCCACCAGGCCACCCTGGGTGATGATGACGCCGGCGGCGCCCGACTCCTGCACGGTGATGTTGGCGGTCACCGAATACGACTTGTTTTTGAGCGTGAGCACGCAGTTCTCGCTGACCCGCATACCGGGGAACAGCAGCTGACGGTTCCCACGGATCAGCTGGGGGCGCCCGGCGAGATCGGGGTTGAAGCGCTCGAAGGTACGGTCATCCAGGGGCACGACGTTGTATTTGACCGCCTCGATGAGCCACAGGCGCTGCATGTCGGCCAGCTTCTCGTGGTTCTCCTTGGCCAGGTTGTGTGCCTGTGTCCAGTCATCGGGTCCGTATAGTTCCCAGACGTCGTCGTCGAACGCCGGGGGCGCCTCGGTGGTCCACGGCGTGCGGTGTTTGGTCACCGCGGTCCAGCCTTTGTGGTAGATGCCGCGGTTGCCAAGTATCTCGAAATACTGAACGTCGTGGTGTTCGGGCGCATCGCCGTTGCGCAGGGTGTGCAGCATGCTGACGCCTTCCAGTGGAGCCTGCGTAATGCTGTTCACCACGGTGGGCTCGGGCAGTCCGGCCGCGTCCAGGATGGTCTTGGCGACGTCGATTATGTGGTGGAACTGGTTGCGGGCCTTGCCTTTGTCGGCGAAGCCGTTGGGCCAGTGCACGATGGTGCCGTTGCGGGTGCCGCCCCAGTGTGAGGCCACCTGCTTGGTCCACTGATACGGCGTGCACAGGGCGTGCGCCCAGCCGACCGCGTAGTGGTTGTAGGCCTTCGGCGTGCCGAAATCATCGATCTTGGACAGCAGGAACTCGGTTGTCTCGATTTCGGGCATGCCGTTCAGCATGGCCATCTCGTTGAAGGAGCCGTTCAGTGTGCCTTCGGCCGAGGCGCCGTTGTCGCCGATGATGTAGTAGATCAGCGTGTCCTCGAGCACCCCCAAGTCGTCGAGGGTGTCGACGAGGCGCCCAACCTCGTGATCGGTCTGCTCGAGGAAGCCGGCGTAGAGCTCCATCTCGCGGGCCAGCACCGGCTTCAGCTCGGCGGGCATGTCATCCCAGGCCGGGATCTCGTCGTGGCGTTTGGTCAGCTCCGCGTCTGCGGGCACGACGCCCAGTTCCTTCTGCCGGGCCATGATTTGCTCGCGCAACGTGTCCCACCCGGTGTCGAATTTGCCCTTGTATTTGTCCGACCACGCCTTGGGCACGTGGTGCGGCGCGTGGGCGGCACCGGGGGCCCAATACATGAAGAACGGCTTGTCGGGCACAAGCGCCTTCTGTTGGCGTACCCAGGTGATGGCGCGGTCGGCGAGATCCTCGGTCAGCGTGTAGCCCTCCTCGGGTGACTTCGGCGGTTCCACCGGCGAGGTGCCTTCATACAGCCCCGGGTAATACTGGTTAGCCTCGGCACCGACGAAGCCATAGAAGTATTCGAAGCCCGAGCCGGTGGGCCACTGGGTGAACGGCCCCACGGGGGAGACTTCCCAGACCGGCACCTCGTGGCACTTGCCGAACTGCGCCGTCGAATAGCCGTTGAGCATAAGGGTTTCGGCGATAGGCGCCTTGTCCTTGGGCCGCACGCTGCTGTTCCCCGGCGCCGATGTGGCGATCTCCGTGATGCCACCCATCCCCACCGAGTGATGGTTGCGCCCGGTCAGCAAGGCCTGCCGGGTGGGCGAACACAGCGCCGTGGTGTGAAAGCGGTTCAGCTTCAAACCGCCCGCGGCTAGCCGCTCGGCCGTCGGCGTATTGCACGGGCCGCCGAAGGCCGACGAACCACCGAAGCCCACATCGTCGAGCAGCACGATCAGTACGTTGGGTGCGCCCCTGGGCGGGCGCAGTGCGGTGATCGGCGGATAGGTGGTGTCCGGGTCCTTGGCGTCATACGTCGTCAGGCCGACATGCTTGGCGTCCGGGATGGGTAAGATATCCCGCCCCATCTGGTCCTGCTCAGACGCCGCGATTGGTTGGCCAGGCTCGCCGTTAGATGCGGCAGTGGCCTTGTGGCCGTTGGGTTGTGCTGATGAATCAGCCATGATGTACCTCTCTTGAGCTGTTGGGTTGCTCTGGGCCAGCCGGTCGAGGCTGAGCTTGTAGACAGATGAGCCGCAGTGTTCGAACTGCCGGTGGTCGAGAAGTTCAGCACTACGAAAAGCTAGCTGGCGCAAGGGCTTTTGAGCGTCCTACGCGGCCAATAAAAATGATGCCCGGCTTTTGCTGGGTCTTACTCATCTCGCCCTTACTATCACTGGAAGGCATGACCGCCGTCTGGGCGGCAACCTTGCGAGCTCGCTTGCGTGGGCTCGGTACCCACACTAGGCCGTCTCACTCATCAACAACAGCCCGTTGATCACCAACATCTGGGATTTCCCGAAATTCCGAAAGACTCTATCGCGCGCATTCAGATCTCGCTGCGAGTTCGAACGTTCACACCACTGCCGGTTTTCAAGGGATCAACCTCGCGCGGGGGGTCGTCGTCGGGGCACCCGGCTTGACCGGGATTGCTGCCATCGCCCACTCGGCCATCGCCGTGATCGTCAGGCTGGGATTCACACCGGGATTGGCCGGGATGACCGCACCATCGCAGACAAACAGGTTCTGGTAGCCGAACACTCGATGCTCGCGGTCGACAACGCCGCGCTCGGGAGTGTCGGCCGCTACCGCACCACCCAGGATGTGTGCGGTGATGGGCATGTTGAACAGTGCCTCGGTCAACCAACTCTGCGCTGTGCCACCGGTCCGGTCGGCGAGGCGTTGGGCGACGTCGTTGGACTGCGGCACGAAGGTGGGGGTCGGGTTGTCCGGGTCCTGGCGGGTGGTGAGACGCAGTCGCCGGCCGGGTATCCGCCGCTTGGGCACCAGCGACAGCGACGTGTCGGTGGTCTGCATGGCGCCGGTGATGAGCGAGCGCTGTGACCAGCCGCGTGGATTGGTCACGCGGACAAACCGAATCGGGTGCCTGCAGATCTGGGCGAGCAGCTTCAGCGGCCTAGTTAGTCTGTTGCCATCGCCGGTCAGCAAGGTGAACATCAGGCCCATCACGTTGCCGCCCGGCCCATATGTGACGGCTTCGACATGGCTGTCCCCGGTGGGATGCATGCTCGAGGTGATCGCGACGCTGCGGCCCCATCCTCGGTCGTCGGGCGTGGTCACCGCGGTCATCGACTCGCTATTGGTGCGGACCAATTGGCCGAGCCGGTCTGAGATCCGCGGCAGGGCGCCGTCGTTCTTGCACTGCGCGAGAAGTTGGTTGGTTCCGAGAGCGCCGGCGGCGACGACGACACCGCGGGCGGTCTGCGTCCGGCGGTCCTTGCGAATCCAGGAGCCGGTGCGTTCGCTGGTCACGGCGTACCCGTCGGAACCATCCGCCGCGCCGAGCGGCCGGATCGAGGTGACCGTGCGTTCGGGATCGATCTGCACACCGAGGCGCTCGGCGAACCACAGATAGTTCTTCGGCAGGGTGTTTTTGGCGTTGTGGCGGCAGCCCAAGAGGCACAGCCCGCATTCGATACATCCCGACCGGGCCGGACCGTCGCCGCCGAAGTACGGATCAGCCTCTTCCACGCCGGGCTTGCCGAAATAGACGCCGACAGGGACCGGGCCGAACGTGTCGGCTACCCCTAGATCTTCCGCAATCGCGCTCATCGCTTCGTCGGCGGGCGTGCGCCGCGGCTGCGTCACGACGCCGAGCATGCCTTGGGCCAACTCGTAATACTTCTCCAGATCCGGGGCGTCTCCGCATACCTTGCGCCAGTCATCGAAGAATCCATCCCCGGCGCGCCAGAGGGTCTGCGCGTAGACCAGGCTGCCGCCGCCCACGCCGCTTCCGCTGAGGATCATGACGTCTTTGAACGGTGTGACCCGCAGAATGCCCTTCAAACCCAGCTTCGGCGCGAAGACCGTCCGGCGCAGCTGCGAGAGCCGCTCGGCGAAGTCGTGGTCCTCGAAACGACGCCCGGACTCCAAAACTGCTACCCGATAACCCTTTTCGGCCAGGCGCAGCGCCGACACGCTGCCGCCGAAGCCGCACCCGACAATCAGGTAGTCGTAGTCGTGTGCCTGGCTCATCATCGGCTCCCTAGCGCGTGCGAGTCTGTCCGGTACTCGCCGCAGAGCGGGTCCAGGTTGTATACCCCCGGGCCGGGCGCGGGTCGGCCGCCTTCGGCGAACGCGCTTGGCAGCGGTCGATGCGAAGTGCTGGTTGGGATGCGCTCGACAATGCGCACGACATGCGGTCGACGATCCGGCGGCAGCTGGCCCAGTGCTGTCGAGAGGTCCTGGGCGTCGAGCGATCGCCCGGATCGCAGCGTGAGGGCGGTTATCGCGAGGTTGTCGCCTTCGGATCCGGGGACGGCGTATGTGACGCTCATGTCGATCGCGTCGAGGATGCCGAGCGCGTCTTCGACCGCGGACCCGCCGACCACGCCGTGGGCTGTCGTGACGAGCGAGTCGGCACTGCCTGCGAGCCAGAAGTCGCCATCCTCATCGCGGTAGAACAGGTCTCCGGTCAGCAACCAGGCGTCTCCGGGAGCGAATAGCCCGCGATGTGCACGCGCCACCGGCGACATTCCCGGCTCGACCCGGGATAGCAACATCCCGATTTCCCTGGGCCGGCACTGCTCGGCGGAGCCGTCGGCGCGCAGGGCCAGCTGCCGGGTGGACTCGTCAATGCGGGCGATACGCAGCTCGGGACTGCCCGGAAGCGGTGTGCCCATGCAACCGACCTTCGTGCCGGGCATGTTGACCAGGATCGCATCGGTCTGCGCGGAGGCGTAGTATTCCACCACCCGGGCCGGGGCGAAGCGCTCAATGACCCTGTGCCACAGTCCGACCGGCATGCCCGAGCCGATGAATGTGCGGATCGTGTGGTGGTTCTCACCCGGATGCGGTGGCGCCTCGACGAGGTCGCGGAGCTGTGTCCAGGTATACGACACCACGGTCACGCCGTAGCGACGGGCTTCATTCCAGAACGTGTCGGGGTCGAAGCGGCTCGCCATCGAAAAGCGGGCGCCGCTCGCGACGGCACCGCCCAGGGACATCAACAGGCCCGACGGGTGGTAGATCGGGTTGACACTGTAGACCGTGTCGCGCGGTCCCAGTTCAGCCGAGGCCGCAGTTCCGAACGCCGCCCGCGCCCAGCGGGCATTGGTGATCATTCGCGCCCTCGTCGACGGACCGTCACCGGTGAACAAGACAAACGCGGTTTCGCGCGCCAGGCCGGGATTCGGTCGATACCAGGTCGGGAGGATGACTTCATCTGGATCGATGCGCTCCAGGTCGATCACCCCGTCGACGCCGAGGTCCCGTTCTCCTCCGCCGCCGCCGAGCACGAACACCTCGGCGTCCGTCTGCACGCGGATGGAGTCGACGTGTTCCGGGTCAGTCACGATGCGCGCGGCGCCACCAAGTTTGATCTCCTCGGTGAACGACCCGTCGGGCCGCAACAACACGACCACCGCTCCGATCCGGTTGAGCGCGGCAACGGCGATAAGCATGCTGGGGCGGGTATCCATCAGGACGCCGACAGGTTCACCCTGACGCACGCCGACCGACAGCAGTCCCGCCACCACAGCGTCGATACGCGTCTTCAGAGCAGCGTGGGTGTGGGCGCGATCCTCCCACACGAACCCGACTGCACCGGGGTGCCCTTCGGCGCGTTCGTCGAGGAGGCGGCCGAGCGACACCCGCGTCTCGGGGCGCACCAATTCCAGGCGCAGTAGCCGCGGCAGATTAGTGGCGGCGCCCGCCGTGAGTGCCCACGTCGCGTCGAGCGTCGACGCGCCCAAGCGCCATCCGGCCTCCAATCCTTGGCCCACCGCTGAGATGAGCGGGTTGCGCCTTCTGCTGCCCGCAGCGACCTTCGACGGTGCGATGGCCATCGGCTCGATGATCTCCGGCAGCTCCGTGCCGTTGTCGAGATGCGACGCCCAGGCGGCAACCGTCGGCCAGGTTCGGGTCGTTGCCGCTGAACCCACGACGATGCCGAGGTGTCCGACCGGCAGCGAGACCTCGTAGATGTCGGCACGCGGAGCTGCGCGGCGGATCGCCCGGACCGCCTCGGGCTGTCCGATCTGGTCGTTCTCGCCGACAAAGCACAGGACGGGCCGGTCGATGTCGGCCAGGGTCAGCGGTTGCCCGTCGATGACCATGCCGCCGGACAGCATCCGGTTCTGTGCGATGAACTGCCGCAGTGCGTCGGCGAGCGCCGGAGCCGGCCAGGCGATCCAGCCTTCGGACTCGATAAAGCGCCGCTGGCGCTCGTTGGGCAGCAACGCTTCGCGATCGTGCAGTTGCCGCAGGAACTGCACTCGCGACCGCACATTCTTTACCGGATCGAGCAGCCGAAAGCCTTCGCGGGTAGCCCAACCGGGCAGTCCCGTGCGGTCCAGTAACGCGGCGACCGCATCTGCGGCGAATTCCATCACCGGTTCAGGCAACGAAAATATGCCCACCGACTTGGTGTCGACCGGACTACCGAAGGAGATGACGCTCGCCAGCCCCGCACCGCGGCGGTAGGCGGCAACGGAGTAGGAGAACACTCCACCCTGGCTGTATCCGCCCAGGTGAACGTCTCTGCCAGTCAGGTCCTGGACCCGGTCGACGATCTCGCTAGTCGCAACGATGTGATCGGCGAGCGTCCGCTGCAGCCCACCTTCCTCATGTTCGGGTGCGCCGAAGTCGACCACCCACGGCTCGACGCCGTGCTCATGCAGCACGCTCACCGCCGACGACGAAGAGGACACGTCATAGACGTCGGCCACGAACATCATCGGCGGGACGAGAACCACCGCCGGCCGTCGGGTGCGGTCGCTATCAGGGAAATACCGGCGCAACCGGTACATCGGCTCCTTTGCAACCACCTCGAACGGCGAGCCGCTCTCGCCGGTCTCAAACCCACCATGCATGAGCAGCTGCGCCGCGTTCATTGCCACCGCACCGAGTTGGTCGGTCCGTTTAGCCAATCCCACCCGTTCCATGAGGGCAGCGGCTCGATTCGAGATGTTCACGGCAATCCGTTCCAGTGAAACCAGTCAGAACTGACTAGGTTAAGTTCTAAGTTAAGCAGGGTCGGGCCGTTCGGTCAATAGCGACGGAGCAACGGGTGACGATCTTCTCCGTTCGCGTCGCGAAGGAGGCTCTCGCACAACGAGATCGGCTATTCACCAAGGCGCTGCATCCCGAGGAGCTTGCGCGCGGATCCCCCTGCGTTGACCTGCGGCAGGTTTGGTGCTAACTTAAAACCAGTCAAATCTGACTAGTTTAGTAATCGGCCACGACAGCAGTCGCGACGGAAGGATCGGCAAGCAGTGGACATCGTTGATCACGTTGCAATGGTGACCGGCGCGGGGTCGGGTTTGGGTCGAGCCAGTGCCCTTGCCCTGGCGAAGGCGGGAGCGCGGGTGGCGGTTTTGGACCGCAATACCAAGGCGGCGCGTTCGGTCGTCGAACTCAGTGCACTGACATGACCGACAGCCAGAGCTCACCGACCAACTGCGCGGCTGCTGTGGCCAACGTGAGGTCGACGGCGCACGGATCGCGATGGCCGAGAACGCGGGAGGTTACATGGGACCCGACGCGGTAGTGGCCACGGTGACCATCCTCGACGCGGCGTCGCGATGAGCGGGCACCAGGGAAGCATCATCCTGCGCCTCGTCAACCCGGTGGTCCGTGTGGTGTGCCAATCGGCGTGGCGTCGCTACCACGACGACCTCGACGCAATGCGGACATTCCTCGACCGTGCCGGTGCGGCGTCGGGCCTGCTCGCCCCGCCCGCGGCCGGGTGCCGGATCGTCGACGGGGAGCTGGCGGGTCTGGCCACCCGCGAATTCCACCCTAAACACGCGCAGCAGGGACGCGCCGTGCTGTACCTGCACGGTGGTGGATTCATGGTGTACGCGCGCAGTGCCTACACCGGATTTCTCTCCCGGCTGGCGAACGACCTGAGGGCCCGCGTCATCGTGCCGGCTTACCGGTTGGCTCCGGAGCATCCGTTTCCGGCGGCCATCGACGATTGTCTGCGCGCCTATGAGGCATTACTTGACGCCGGGCAAGAGCCGGGTCAGTTGATGATCGCGGGCGAATCGGCCGGCGCCAACGCGACCCTGGTCACGTTGCAGCGGGCCCGCGACGCCTCCACCCCCATGCCGGCAGGGGCCATCATGCTCAGCGGCGGCTTCGACTTCTCGTGGACCAGCCCCTCTATCCGCACCAATGCGCGCCGCGATGTCGCGCTGGGGGCGCGTGGGCTGGCCTTCTTCCAACGGTGGTACCGACCGGACGTAGACGCGACAGACCCCCTGATTTCGCCCCTGTTCGGCGACTTCGCCGGCTTGCCGCCGCTGCTATTCCAGACCGGCGACACCGAGGTATTGCGTGACGACTCGGTGCGGGCCACCGAGCGCGCGCGAGCGGCCGGGGTACTCGTGCGGCTCGACGTCCACCCATTGGCCCCCCACGCCTGGCATCAGCAGACCTGGCTTCCCGAGACGCGCGCCGCGCTGCGGCAAATCGGGCGATTCGCCAACGCCCTTGACGGCTGGAACGCCCAGCCGGAAGCCGTCACAGCACCACCGACACCAGTGGCCATCCACCAACCGGGGAGCACCTCGTGAGTATCGATCAACTGTCGTCGTCGGCCGGCGAGGCAGTCGTCGTGCACAATCCCGCGACGGGTGAGGTCGTCGGAAACGTTGCCCAAGAAGAGCGAGCCCGCGGCGACTGAGCCGAGTGCCAAGTTGTTGCCTCCGCGCTAGGTCAGGCGGTCAGTGAATTGGCAGGCAAGCATCCCCAATCCCGGTCAAGAGAGGACCGCACCATGAGCGAGGAACATACTTACGAACAGCTTGTCGCCAAAACCCGTGCAGGCATTGCTGGCGGCGCAGACGACCAAGTCTGGAAGACCCGGATCGCCGCCTTGTTGCGGACCGACGTCGCTCGCGGCGAGGTTGCGTTGACAGGGTCGTTGGTTCGACCCGATGTCGGTGCTTCCAGCGGCAATCTCCTCTTCAGCGCCCGCTTCGACGATGGAAGCGGGGAACGCCAACATGACCTGGTGCTGCGTTATCAGCCGGCCGACGGACTGATGAACCGCTACGACATGGGGGCGCAGTTCCGTGTGCAGCACGCGTTGGCCGATGCCGGTGTCAAGGTGGCTCGCCCGCTGTGTCTCGACCATGATGGCAGCGTGCTCGGCACACCGGGCTACGTCATGCGCCGTGCCGTCGGCGTGGCTCCCCGGCAGTACTACTATGCGCAGGGCCCGATGGCCGAAGCCGATGTGGCGACCCGACAGGCGCTGATCGCCGACATGATGGAGACCTTGGCAAAAATCCATGCACTCGGCTGGCGGGCCGCCGGTCTCGATACTTTGCTAGGTGGTAGCCCACCCGAGAACTCGATCGGCAAGGAAATCACCTTCTACACCGACGCCCTGCGTTTCGCTTCGGCCGAGATTGCCGACAGTCTTTCCGGCTACGAACGCTGGCTGCAGGACAAGGCGCCACGGGTAATTAACCCGGTACTCAATCATGGCGACTACCAGCCCTCAAACATGTTGTTCGCTGATGGCAAACTTGTCGTTGTGCTCGACTGGGAAACGGCACGCATTACCGCTCCCGAGTCCGACCTGGGCTGGCTGATGGGCGTGCATTCCTTCGCCCGCATTCTTGGCGGTGCTGACAACATTGTCGACATGCCGAGCGATGCCGACTGGCTGTGCGCCTACGAGCGTGCCTCTGGACGCAGTTTGCAGCATTGGGAATACCATCTGGCCAAAGGCGCGTTCTGCACCTTGCTGGTCCTTCACGTCTTTGGTCGTCGCATGTCAGCAGAGGAATTCAAACCGTTCACCGGCATCCTGTCGGTGCAAGAAGATCGCATGCGGACGCTATTCAAAGCCGCCGGCGCCACATTTTAATAGGGGGCAAACTCATGACACTCACCGCCGCCGACGACCAACGCCACACCCCGGACAGTGATGCAATCAACTGGAGCGAAAGCTGGGTTTTCTACTTCATCGACTCACGGCAGAACCTGTGCTGCATCACCCGCATCGGTCTGGCGCCCAACAAGGGCACCTGCAGCGTCATGGTCGCCATGAGCCACAAGGACAAACCGCTCTACCACCGCCATCTTGAACACCTGCCGCTCCCAGGAGGCGACATGCGGTCAGGGATTCGCGCCGGGGGCTTTGAAATCCGTGCGCTGTCGCTCGAAGAGCATCGCTTCCAGATCAGCTTCGACGATCCGACAGCGCCGCTTCAGTTCAATTTTGAATGGGAGGGAGCGCATGAACCGGCCGACTCGATCGGCCTGCACCTGCCGAGGGGCGTTGCGGGGCTTTCCGACATGCACATTGAGCAGATGGGCCGCATTAGCGGCAGCATGAAATACCGGGATGAGCGCTTTGATCTCGCCGGCATGGGGCCCCGTGATCATTCGGTCGGCACACGCCAGTGGGAAAGTATGATCTGGTACGACCTGGCCTGGGTGTTGATGGACGACGGCCGCGCATTTGGTCTGATCCAGGCACAGCAAGAAAAAGGTCTGGTTCAGATTCCCTGGTTGTGGGACGGCGAGCGGCTGCTGCCGCTTTCCGGCATGCAATTCAATAAGACACTGGATGGCGAGGATAGGCCGGTCAGTGTAAATATCACTGCCTGTGATCCCCAAGGCCGCCAATACGACCTGACTGGAACGCGACGTACTTCAATACCCTGTTTTCTCGATAGCTATGTGGTGCACTCAGCTTACTTCGATTTCGTCCTCGACGATGGCACGCGTGGAATCGGCGCCGAAGAGTATGGTTATTGGATGGGCGAGATACACTGACGAAAGTCGCAGCTCGTAATACGGCGCTCGTGAAATAAAAGAAAGTCGAGAGGGCGCCGTTTGCCGACCAAGCCGCGTCACGCCGTTGCGGGCGGCCCTGCGCTCATTCTCTAACCGGATGTCTAACCGGCCGCTACGTGCGAGCCTCGAGCCAGTCCACGAGGTCGCCAAGGACGATGTCGCGCTCCGGCTCGTTGAAGACCTCGTGATAAAGGACGATGTCGCGCTCCGGCTCGTTGAAGACCTCGTGATAGAGACCGTCGTAGAGCTTGAGCGTCACGTCCTTCGACGACGCCTTCTCGGCAAGCAGTTTCGACCCCGAAACCGCAGCTCCCTTGTCGTCACTGCCGTGCATGATCAGGATCGGAAGATCGATCTCAGTCAGACGGGCCCTCACCTTGTCAGCGGTAGCGATGGTTTCGGCACCTGTGCGCGCCTTGATCCGGCCGTGATAATTCAGCGGGTCGCTGTCGTAGTCGGCAACCACTTGCGCGTCGCGGCTGACCATTGACGAGTCCAACGCGGTGACAGCCAGGTTCGGAACGAACTTGGACAGCACCTTCGCGAGCAGCCGCTCAGGCCCGGAAACGATCGAGATGTCGATCGCCGCCGCGGAAACGGCGACCCCGGTCAGCGCGTACCGGCTGCCGGTCGACGTCTTGGTCACATAGTCGAGGGTGAGCAACCCACCCATGCTGTGACCGACCAGGAACACCGGGAGACCGGGGTGCTGCGCCGCGGCGATCCGGACCACGCGGTCGATGTCGGCGACGACCTCGGACATCCGGTTGACGTTGGCCCGCGGTCCTTCCGACTTCCCGTGCCCGAAGTGGTCCACGGCGTAGGAGGCATAACCGGCAGACACCAGCCGCTGCGCGACGTGCAGGTAGCGCCCGCTGTGCTCGGCGTAGCCGTGGACCAGCACGACGACGCCGGCCGGGTCGCCGTCGGGCAGCCAACCCTGCCAGTAGATCTGCTTTGCCCGCCGCGCCGATGAACCGGCCCTCGACATGGGCGGTCACCGTTTTTCTCCCGCCCTACGGCCCACCTGAAGCACCTCGTCCAGTCCGTCGGCGAAGCAGCGCATCAGCACATCGTGGTCCCTGACCGCCGAGCCGTCGATATTGAACCCCAGGCAGCAGGTCCCGACGTGCGAGACCATCGCGACCATGACCGCGACCCCGGGCAGCCCGCCCAACGGGTACATCCGTTCCACCTTGGCCCCGGCGATGTAGGTCTGGTACGGCGAGCCGGGAACGTTCGACGCGGCCATGTCCACTGACATACCGAGCCGCTGCATGGCGGCGCCGACCGCCGAAGGCAGCCGATTGACGACCGGTGCCAGCAAGGCGACCGAGTCCAGCGCCGGCTCGGTGCGCACCGACAGCACCAGGCCCCGGATTACGGCGATGCGTTCGACAGGATCTTCGATCCCGACCGGAGCGGCGAATAGTGCCCCGGCGAACTTGTTGCCGCCCATCGGGTCATCGCTCTTGCGCAGCGACACCGGCATCCCCATCGGCAGGGTGTCGATCTGGATGCCGTGCAGGTCGTGGTAGCGGCGCATGCCGCCGAGCAGCGCGGCGACGAAAGCATCGTTCAGCGAGCCGCCCGCGGCCCTGGCCGCAGCCTTCAGTTCGATCAGTTCGCACTCCAGCACCCCGTACCGCCAGCACCGCCCGGTGCGCTTGCGCAACAACGGGGATGGTTTCGCGGGCCCTGTCGACAGCACGCGGCGCATCGAGGCCACGTACCGAATCGCCTCCGAGCTGGCCCGACCGGGGTGGGTGAGCATGTTCCTGCCGACCTGCAGCGCCTGCTCCGCGACTGCAGGGATCCGGCGGACCTGCTCGCCGAGCTCGTCGACCGCCAGCCGCACCGGATCGGAATCCACGTGGGCGTGTGCACCGGGCTCGGGACGCGGTTTGTCCTCGGTGTGCTCGGGAGTCCTGCTCTGCACCAAGGACAGCAGCTGGATGCTGCCGAGACCGTCGGTCAGCGAGTGATGCATCTTCAGTACGTATGCAGCCTTGCCGTCTTCCAGACCCTCGACCAGCACCGCCTCCCACAGCGGCCGCTCGCGGTCCAGTAGAGACAGCGCGAACGACGAGGTGAACGAGAGCAGGGCGTCCATCGTGCCGGCGCCTGGTAGCCGGGTGCGACGCAGGTGGTAGTCGAGCTGGAAGTGATCGTCCGGAGCCCAGGCGGGCGGGCCGACGGGGAGCAAGGGCTCCAGCACCCGGTCCCGGAGGCGCGGAATCAGTTCGGAGCCCCACTCATGGGCTGCGACCAGGCGATTCCAGTCTGGCGGCTGGTCGAGCACCATCAGCGCCAGGATGGTCGATGACAGCCGCGGGTGCCGCTCGGACCGCCACATCAACGCTTCCATCTCGTTCATCCGGGTCTCGCGACCCCAGCCGGCCGCCGCTGCCCACGCCTGTTGGTTGCTCAGATCAGGACTCATCACTCCCCGCTTCGCCGTGTAGTTCGAGTTCGTGTCCCGGCGGCTGGTTGAGGACGGCGTCCACCTGGGCCGCGATCGGAGTCTCGACACTGCGCTCGGCCGCGAGCTTCATCACGATGACGCCGAGCTGCCTCGCCGTCATCTGGCACCTCCCGGCCACGAGTCCAAGGTCGTCGCGAACAGCTCGCGAACCTGCCCGACGTGCACGTCGATGGTGTCGGCCGACCAGTTGACGGTCGGGATCGGATCGAGCACAGCGACCTGTACCGTGCCGGGATTGATGATCATCGAGCGGCGCCACATCAGCTCGCCTGCATTGCGCAGCACGATCGGCACGATCGGCACCCCGGCCTGCATCGCCAGGTGGAAGGCGCCCTTCTTGAACCGCTGCAGCTGTGGTGTCGCGGTCCGGGTGCCTTCCGGCATGATCGCCACCGACATGCCGCCCTTGATCCGCTCGACGAGGGCGTCCAGGTCCTTCTTGGCCGACTCGAGGTTGGACCGGTCGATGTACGTCGGATCGATCAACACCCCGCCGATCAGTATCCGCGGGTCGTAGCGGGCTTCCTTCTTGCCGACCACGGTGAAGTCGCGGCGCAGCAGGGAGCCGACCACGAACCCGTCGAGCGAGCTCTGGTGGTTGCCGACGAACACCGCGGGCCGAGCATTCCAGAGGTTCTCCTCACCCGTGACGTCCAGCTTCACGCCGGCCAGCGCCAGGGCGGCGTCAAAGGCCAGCGGGATGCCGATGTTGCGGCCGAACTGGGCGTCACGGTTGAGTGCACCGACGGCGAGCCCGAATCCCATGCCGACGTTCAAGCCGGCCACTGCGGCTGCCGTTCCGAGGTAGGCCCGCAGCCCGGCCTTGGGTCGTGCGAGCAGATTCAGGATCGGCCAGCCCTGCGCCCGTGCGGCGTCGGCGAGGCCACGATGCGGGTTGAGGGCGTTCGGGTAGCCGACCGACGACAGGAACGGCACGTCCTCCGCGCCGTTCGCGTAGCCGTGGCTCGCCTTCAGGTCGACCTTGTTGCGCCTGGCAAACATGCGGACGGCCGCAGCCTTTGGCTCGCCCCACAGCATCGGGCCATCCAGCTCGCCGGTGAGCAGGCCGTTGACCACCTCGACCTGGGTACACAGCACATTCGGGATGCCGAAGTCGCGTGCGACCGGCTCGATCTGGAATCTGGTCGCCGACGAGGCCACCGCTACCGTGTGTCCCATCCGCAGGTGGGCCCGCACCAGATCGCGGGCCTGCGGCCGGATCATGCCGGCGATCTTCTGCACGAATTGCCGCTCGCCGAGTTCGAGCATGAAGTCCTCGCTCTGGCCGCGCAGCCCGGCCACACTCACGTCACCGAACTTGGCCCAATCGCCGCCGAACGCCGCGTCGACCGCGGCGAACAGCGTGTGCAGGAACTCCCGCGCGCCGATATCGCCGCGCTTGATCCGATCGGCGTAGATCACCCCCGCGGTGTAGCCCTCGACCAGCGTGCCGTCGAGAGTGAAGAATGCCCCGATCCGTGGGCCGCTCGGGCCGTCCAGTACGGCCTGGATGACATCGCGCACCTGCTCCGGGCGGCTCATCGCTGCGCCGCCCGGGCCAACTCGGCGATCTGCCTGACCCGCCGTGTGGTGACCGCGATCTGCTCGGCGAACTCGCGCCGCCGCTTGTCGAGCAACGGACCGGAGCCCTCCACCAGGTCCCGATGCCGGGCGAGCCGCAGTGCGGTCTTGTACAGCTCGAGCGACACCGACTCCGCGCTGGCGATGCGCCCTTGAAGTTGCCACTGCATGCCCACCCCCAGGCACTCGGCGAGGAACCGCTGCTCGTCCAAGTCGTCCCCGTGCGCGGCAAGCCGGTCGGCCACGATGTGATACGCATCCAGGTACGGTCGCAGCACCAGGTGCGCGAGCAGCAGGTCCGCCTCGCGCAGCAGGCGATCGGCGTCGGCCGGAGTGCAGGCCTTCGCTGTGTCGTCGCCCGCGGCCCCGATGAGTCGGAGCTCCATGGCGAGCTCGGACTCGAAGGTGCCGCGGGTGTGAAAGAAGAACTCGAACTTGAGCAGCTCGCGTAGCCGTAACGCCTCGTCGAGTACCGTACCCCCGGGTTCGCCGTCACCGTCGGCGGCGGCCTGCAGCGCCAACTCTGCGATGGCCCGGTCGACCAGCATGTGGATCGCGGTGTTGCGGTAGAACGCGGCGACCAGGTGCTTCTCCCCGCCGATCCGCCACACCGCCTCGGTACCGCCGTCATAGCTGGTCAGCACTCCGGATGCGACCAGCTCCTGCAGGGTTCGCCGGATGGTCGACCTGTCGGCGAGGTTCGCGGAACCGGCCACCTGCCAGTTGCGCTTGCTGATGTAGTCGGCGAGCGGACGGACCGTGGCCAGCACCTCGGCGAGGGTCAGCGCTCGGTCGGCACCGAGCAGGGCGAGGTTGACAACGGCGGTCGCGGTGACTGGGGTCGCCCGATTTATCCGGTGGGAGACGTCTACCGCGATCCTTTCGATCTCGTGCCCGCTGGCCGTGTCGTCTGACCGCAGCTTGGTCAGCCGCCGGCGCAACGGCAGGGGCTCGCCGATGTCGAGGTATACCCTGCCGAGCCGATGCCTTTGCTGCCGGGCGAGCCGCACCAGCCAGCGGAGGTCCTCAGGCGTCTTGGCCCCGCCCCGGGCCTCGGTGGCCATCAGCGACACCTCGTGTAACTGGTCGTACACGATCGACACCGGGACGATGAGCACCTCTGCGCCCGGGACTGCCTCCACCGCGTCGACGACGTAACGCAGGATGCCGTACATCGGCGGGCGAAGCTTGCCGGTGCGGGTGCGGCCGCCCGCGATGGACCAGCTGAGGTTCTTCCGGTTGCGGACCAGCTGGCCGATGTAGGCGCGCAGGGCAATCCGGTATACCGGTAGGTCGGCGGTCTGCCGCCGGATAAAGATCATGCCGGTGTGACTCGCGAAAGTGCCCAACGGAAAGAAGTTGAGGTTGGCTCCGCCGAAGGTGAACGTCGGTGAGATCCCCTGACCCATCAGAGCATGGGGTCCCACCCAGGCGTCGAGATAGGAGCGGTGCGACGGCAGCACGACGAGGGTGCACCTCCGGTCGAGCTCGCGCAGCTTGGCGATGGCGTCGTCGTCGACGACGACGTCGTAGGCCCGCATCATCCAATGGCCGAACCGGTGCCAGGCCTCCATCGGCCGCTCGTCCTGGGCCGCCGACATTTCGCGCAGGTAGCCGGCCGCCTCGGTGCGGACGCCGTGGTGATCGCGCTCGAGCTCGTCCGCCGCCTCGCGCAGCCGCTCGTCGAACCACGGTTCGCTGAGGAGCTGGATGACCTCGGGTGTATCCGAACCGACCGGGCCGGGCGGCTCGTCGACGATTCCCACGCGCTGCAGTAGCCGCCTGGCGTGCACGCGGTCCAGCGCGGCGACGACGCTCGTGCGAGCACGCAGTGTCTCGGTCATTCGCCTTCTCCTCACCGAGTCCGACAACGTAGTGGGTGGTCGTGCAGCACGCGCACCGCCGACGAAGAAGAGGACACGTCATAGACGTCGGCCACGAACATCATCGGCGGGACGAGGATCACCGCTGGCCGTCCGCTGCTGTCGGCATCTGGGAAGAACCGACGCAGCCGATACATCGGCTCCTGCACAACCACCTCAAACGGCGAGCCGTCCTCGCCCGTCTCGAACCCACCGTGCATCAGCAGCTGCGCTGCGTTCATCGCCACCGCACCAAGTTGATCGGTCCGTTCAGCGATTCCCACCCGTTGACGGCAGCTACTCGATTCGAGATGTCCACTTCGACTCGCCCTTTTACAAACCAGTCAGAACTGACTATATTTATGTCTAGTTAAGCAGGGATCGGCCGTTTGGTCAATGCCCGGGTGGGAGGCGGCAAGGGGCGCCAGGGGGACGCGTCGAGAGGCTGTCTGTTCGCCTCGCGAAGGAGCTCCTCGTATGTGTCGATCAGCTGTTAGCCAGGACAGTGCATCCCTCAGGCTTGCGTGCCGATCCCGCAACCTTGACTTGGCGCGTTGTCGGCCGAGGTCGCGCATGGCGGTTAAAGAAAGGACGGTTCGATCGTTGACCTGCCGCAGTTTTGGTGTTACGTTAAAAACAGTCATCTCTGACTAGTTTGGGAAAGCAACCGCGGCATCAGTCGCGACGAAAGGATCGGCAAGCAGTGGACATCGTTGATCGAGTTGCAGTGGTGACCGGCGCGGGGTCGGGCTTGGGCCGAGCCACTGCCCTGGCCCTGGCGAAGGCGGGAGCGCGGGTGGCGGTGTTGGACCGCAACGCCGAGGCGGCGCGTTCGGTCGTCGAACAGGCCGGCGCAACAACCATCCCGGTGACGGTCGATGTGGCCGACCGTGCCTCGGTCACCGGGGCGATCGCCGAAGTTTTCGAGACCTTTGGCCGGGTCGACATTTGCCTCAACGCCGCCGGAATTCCCAACCCCGGGAAGGTGTTCGGGAAGAGCGGCCCGCTCGATATCGAGCAGTTTCAACGGGTTATCGATGTGAATCTGGTGGGTGCCTTCGACGTCATGCGGCAGTGCGCCGAGCTGATGACCCGAAACATGGACCCAGGCCTTGATGCTGAACGCGGGGTCATCATCAACGTCTCGTCCGGCGCCGCGTTCGAGGGCCAGAAGGGCCAGGCGGCCTACAGCGCGAGCAAGGCCGGCCTGATCGGCTTGATGCTGCCTGCGGCGCGCGACCTGGCGCACTACGGCATTCGCGTGGTGACCATCGCGCCCGGTCTGTTCGACACCGGCATCTTCGCCGAAGTCGATCCCAAGGTGGTCCAAGCCCTCGGCTCGGCCGCGCTCAATCCGCCCCGACTGGGTGAACCCGGTGAGTTCGCAGCACTGGTCATGCACATCATCGAGAACAGATACATCAACGCCACGACACTGTCGATCGACGCCGGTGCCCGGCTACCCAATGTCTAGCCGTGACCTCCACAACGAAGAGGAAATTATGACTGAGCCACAGAGCGGAATCTCCTACTCCGCGTTGATCGTTGACGCACTCACTCGCCACCACGATCGCACGGCGTTCATCCAGGGCGATTGCCGCGTTTCATACGCCGAGGCGGCCGACAAGACGAGTCGCATACGCGGGGTGCTGGAAGGCATGGGCAGCACCAAGGGCAGCTGCGTGGGCGCGCTCAGCCCTAATTCCCCCGACGTCTGGATGGTCCACGCCGCGATCTGCCTGACCGGAGCGATGTACACCGGGCTGCATCCACTGGGATCCGTCGACGATCATGTCGAACTGTGTCAGGACGCCGAGGTGGACATTCTCATCGTCCACCCCAAGTTCGCGGCACTCGGCGCGCAGATCGTCGCCCGGGCCACCAACGTCAAGCATCTGCTCACGTTGGGCCCGGCGGATGTCGGCGAGGACCTGCTGGCGTTGTGCAGCCAGGTTGAACCGGAAACACTCAGCCGAGACAATGCCGAGGAAGAAGACATCGCGTGGCTGCAGTACACCGGAGGCACCACCGGGCGGCCCAAGGCCGCCATGATTTCCCATCGCGCGATGGTTCAGCAGGTGTTTTCGCTCACCGCCTCCTGGCGACTGCCGCTGGACCCGCGGACCCTGATCGCCACCCCGATCACCCACGCCGGAGTCCTCCCGATCCTGCCCACGCTGCTGCGTGGCGGCACCGTCGTTCTGCAGGCCGGCTTCAACGCCGAGGAGTGGCTTGCCGCAGTCCAAGCCCATCGGATCAACTATGTGTTCACGATCCCCACCGTGCTGTACGCGTTGCTCGATCACGGTGGTCTCGACCGGTTCGACTTGAGCTCGCTAGAGACGGTCGTCTACGGTGCGTCGCCGATGTCGCCCTCGCGCATCGATGAGGCGCAACAGGCGTTCGGCCCGACCCTGTTGCAGGGGTACGGCCAGACGGAGTGCGTCGGCACGGCCACCAGTTTGTTGCCCTCCGAACATGATCCGGAGAACCGGACTTCCTGTGGTCGCGCGGTCGCCGGAGCACTCGTCGCCGTCCTTGACGAGGACGGGCAGCCAGTGCCGGACGGAACGGTCGGCGAACTCTGTTTGCGGTCACGCGCCGTGATGTCGGGGTACTGGAAGCGGCCCGCAGAGACCGCCGAGGTGCTGCGCAACGGCTGGCTTCGGACCGGGGACATGGCGTTTCGCAGCGACGCCGGCTTCTTCCACATCGTGGACCGCAAGAAAGACATGGTGATCTCCGGGGGCTTCAACGTCTATCCCCGCGAGATCGAAGACGTTCTGGCCGACGATCCCTCGGTGTCGATGGTCGCGGTGATCGGCGTGCCGGATCCGAAGTGGGGTGAGGCGGTCAAGGCCTTTGTGGTGCCCCGGCCCGGCGCTACGCCGGACACCGCCGCGTTGATGGCGAGCGTCAAACAGCGAAAAGGTCCACACCACGCTCCGAAGTCCATCGAGGTGGTCGACCAACTACCCCTGACCAAAGTCGGAAAGGTCGACAAGAAGGTGCTTCGCGCCACTTATTGGGCGGGCCTCGAGAGGGCAGTCAATTGACATGACGGACACCCAGAACACCGCCACGGCCCTATCGCCGATGCTCGCGAAACACCTTGAGGGAGCCGCCGTTTGGCTCCGGCTGCAACGTCCGGCGGCGATGAACGCCATCAGCACAGACCTACTGGACGAGCTCAATGTCGCGCTGGAAGAGATCGAGGCCGACGAATCCGTCCGGGTGGTCGTTTTGACCGGTACCGGCCGGGCATTCTGCGCGGGCGCCGACCTGAAGGCCCTCGCCAATGCGGCCGGCGAGGTCGATCCGAGCCTGGTCGTCCAGTTCGTCACCTACGCGGGTCAGACCATCGAGCGCCTTGCCGCGCTTGCGCAACCGGTGATCGCGGGGGTCAACGGGTTGGCACTGGCCGGCGGGCTTGAACTACTGCTCGCGAGCGACATCGTCGTGGCTTCGACAGCAGCGCGCATCGGTGATGCGCACGCGAACTACGGGCTGATTCCCGGCGCCGGCGGCTCGGTTCGGCTGGCGCGGGTCGTGGGCACGCAGATGGCAAAATACCTGGCCTTTACCGGCGGTCACTTTCCGCCGTCGTCGCCGGTGCTGGCGGGACTGGTCAGCGAGATCGTCGAACCCGAAGAGCTCGAGACCCGGCTATCCGAACTCGCCACCACCTTGGCCGACAAGAGCCCGCTGGGGCTGCGTCGGATGAAGCGCCTGATCAACGATGCACCCGATCAGTCTCTTGCCGATGCGCTTGCCGCCGAGCAGGAGGCCCTTGGCGAGCAATGCCGCTCGGCAGACTTCGCCGAGGGGATCGCGGCGTTCGCCGCTCGGCGCGCCCCCGTCTACCAGGGCCGATAGGAGAACCAGCCGTGCATACGACCGCGCCCTTCACCCTCGGCGAGGACCACCTCGCCTTTCAGCAATCGGTCCGGACGCTGGCCCGATCACGCTACGCCGACTCGATGCTTGCCCGGTCGCAAAGCGAGAAGTTCCCGACCGCCGAGTTCGGTGAACTGGGCGACGCGGGGCTGCTCGGACTGCTGATCAGCGAATCGGCGGGCGGCCAGGGCGGCGACGTGCTGGCCGTTGGCATCGCCGTCGAGGAACTCGCCTATGCCGACCCCGCGATCGCCTACCTGGCGTTCGCGGCAAATGCCAGCAACGCGCTGCTCGCCGCACACGGCGGCGACGAGGTTCGCCAGCAGTGGGTCACCCGCGGTATCGCCGGCGAGGCCGTCATCTGCCTCGCGCTGACCGAACCGGGGGCCGGGTCCGACGCGGCGAATCTCTCCACAAGGGCCACCCGGGTCGACGGCGGATGGCGGATCTCCGGCGAGAAGACCTCGATCACCCAGGCGGTGCACGCCGATGTCGCAATCGTGATCGCACAGACCGAACCCGGGTCGGGCGGCAAGGGCATCGGAATGTTCCTCGTCGACATGAACGACCCCGCGGTCACCACCCAGGCCATTCGTGATCCCGGCTTCAAACCACTGGGTCGTGGCTCCATCTTCCTGGACGGTGTGTTCGTGCCCGACAATCAGGTACTCGGTCAAATCGGACGCGGATTCGCGATGGTGATGCACGAATTCGATTTGAGCCGAACGCTTATCGCGCTGATGAACATCGGCACCGCACAACGCGCGCTTGACATGGCGATCGAATACTCCAAACAGCGTCAGACATTCGGCCGGCCGCTGGCGGCCAATCAGGGTGTGTCGTTCGTGATCGCCGAACACAGCACCTACGTTTCGGCGGTACGGGCGCTGGGGTATCACGCCCTCGGACTGCGGATGGCGGGGCAGCCGCACACGAGTGAAGCCGCAATGCTCAAGTGGTGGGGACCGCTGGTCGCGCACAACGCGATCCGCGACTGCATCGTGCTGCACGGCCAAGTCGGCTGGTCCGACGAGATGCCGCTGCAGGCAATGCTGCGAGATGTCTCGGGGTGCATGATCGGCGACGGCACACCTCAAATTCAGAAGCTCGTGATCGCGCGCGAGCTCATCGGCAAGGAGGTGCTGGCGCGATGACCAATGACGAAGCTTCACTCCGCACCGTCGTGGTGGCCGGGGTCGGAATGACCGCATTCGGCAAATTCCTCGACCGCAGCATCAAATCACTTGTCGCCGAATCGGTTCAGGCCGCCATCAAGGATTCGGAGATGGGCGACTCGGACAAGGGCATCGATACGATCTACTACGCGAACACCGCGTCCGGGATTCTGCAGGGTCAACACTCCGTGCGCGGACAGCACGCCATGCGCGAGGCAGGGCTCAACGGCATTCCGCTGATCAACATCGAAAACGCCTGCGCCTCGGGGTCGACGGCACTCAATCAGGCGTGGCTCGCGGTCGCGTCGGGCTATGTCGATGTTGCGCTGGCGGTGGGTGCCGAGAAGCTCTATCACCCCGACAAGCAGCTGACCTTCGCCGCCATGGGCAGCGCTCTGGACCAGGATCGGCTTGCGGAGATCTTCGCCGAGATCGGTGCCAACGGCGGGGACCAATCGGTGTTCATGGATGTCTACGCGAAAGCAGCCACCGACTACATGGACCGCACCGGGGCCACCCAGGACGACTTCGCTCGCGTCGCGGTCAAAAACCACGACCACGGTGCGCTTAATCCCAAGGCGCAGTACCGGACCCGTTTCACCCTCGAGGAGGTGCTGGCTGCACGCAAGATCTCCGGCCCGCTGACCCTGCCGATGTGTTCGCCGATCGGCGACGGCTCTGCTGCGGTCATCGTGACAACGCCGGACATCGCGGCGCACTGGGGCGCTGAGCCGATCACGGTGCTCGCCACCATGACCGGCGCGTCGAAACCCGGCGTCGGTGGGGAGCTCGTTGCCGGTGTAGCGAAGCGTGCGTTCGACTGGGCCGGCGTCGACCCAGCCGAGGTGGATGTGCTGGAATGCCACGACGCCACCTCGCCGGCCGAGTTGATCGTGCTCGAAGAACTCGGACTGGCCAAACCCGGGGGGGCCGTGGACATGATTCGCAAGGGCGACACCAGGATTGGGGGCAGGCTGCCGGTCAACACCAGCGGTGGCCTGGAAAGCAAAGGACACCCGATCGGAGCCAGCGGTCTCGCGCAGATCGTCGAGCTCGCCGAGCAACTCCGCGGCCGTTGTGGCGAGCGCCAGGTCGACGGTGCACGAATCGCCGTGGCAGAAAACGCGGGAGGCTATATGGGACCCGACGCGGCGGTGGCCACCGTGACCATCCTCGGCGCAACGTCAAGATGAGCGGGCACCGGGGAAGCATCGCTCTGCGCCTCGTCAACCCGGTGTTCCGTGGGGTGTGCCAATCCGCGTTTCGTCGATACCACGACGACCTCGACGGGATGCGCACGTTCCTCGACCGTGCCGGTGCGGCGTCGAGACTTCTCGCCCGGCCTGCACCGGGATGCCGGATCGTCGATGGGGAGTTGAGCGGGCTGACCACCCGCGAATTCCACCCCGCTCGCGCACAGCACGGGCGCACCGTGCTGTACCTGCACGGCGGTGGATTCCTGTGGTACGCGCGCGCCGCCTACACCGGGTTCCTCTCGCGGCTGGCGAATGACCTGCAGACCCGGGTCATCGTTCCGGCTTACCGGTTGGCTCCGGAGCACCCGTTTCCGGCAGCCATCGACGATTGCCTGCGCGCCTATGAGGCATTACTTGAAGCTGGGCAGGAGCCGGATCAGCTGATGATCGCGGGCGAGTCGGCCGGCGCCAACGCTGCCCTTGTCACGTTGCAGCGGGCCCGCGACGCCTCCCTCCCGATGCCGGCGGGCGCGATCATGCTCAGCGGCGGCTTCGATTTCTCCTGGTCCAGCCCGTCGATCAGCATCAACGCGCGCCGCGACACCGC
Organism: uncultured Actinomycetota bacterium; assembly: GCA_963788075.1. Classification (GTDB taxonomy): domain Bacteria; phylum Actinomycetota; class Actinomycetes; order Mycobacteriales; family Mycobacteriaceae; genus Mycobacterium. Next base: position 149,681 of record CAWBFI010000006.1, read on the forward strand.
GGTGGGGGCACGTGGGCTGGCATTCCTGCAGCGTTGGTACCGACCGGATGTCGATGCGACAGACCCCCTGATTTCCCCGGTGTTCGGTGACTTCGCGGGCCTGCCACCGCTGCTGTTCCAGACCGGGCACACCGAGGTGTTGCGTGACGATTCGGTGCGGGCGACCGAGCGTGCGCGAGCGGCCGGAGTACCGGTGTGGCTCGAGGTCTTCCCACTGGTTCCGCACGCGTGGCATCAGCTCGGGACGTGGCTTCCCGAGACGCGCGCCGCGCTGCGGCAAATCGGGCAGTTCGCCAACGCCATCCACCAAACGAGGAGCACCTCGTGAGTATCGATCAACTGTCGCCCTCGGATACCGAGGTAGTCGACGTGCGCAACCCCGCGACGGGTGAAGTCGTCGGACGCGTTGCCGTGCAGTCCGCCGAGACGGTGGCCGCCGTCGTGGACGAACTGCGCACCCATCAGTCATCCTGGGAGGCACTGGGCCCCCGCGTCCGCGCAGTCTGGTTGCGAAAACTGCGAAACTGGTTGCTGGACAACGAAACCCGGCTCATCGATATTCTGGTTGCCGAGACCGGTAAGCCCCGCGCCGAAGCCAGGTTGGACATCATGCTGACCTGCGAAGCGATCAACTATTACGCCGATCGGGCGCCGAAGTTTCTCGCCGAAAAGAAGTTGCGGCCACACGGTCCGCTCACCGCCACCAAGAAGCTCACCAGGGTGTACCGCCCGTATCCGGTCGTCGGAGTGATCACGCCGTGGAACTTTCCGTTACTCATCCCCGGTGTCGACGCCGTTGCGGCGCTGCTGGCCGGGGCGGCCGTCCTCGTCAAGCCCTCGGAGGTCACTCCGCTGTCCGCCTGCGAACTCGTCCGCGGCTGGGAACAGATCGGTGCACCGCCGGTGTTCGGGTGTGTCACCGGTCTGGGCGCAACGGGCGCGGCCGTAGTCGATGCCGTGGACATTGTGCAGTTCACCGGCTCCACCAGGACCGGACGCGCCATCGCCGCGCGGGCCGGCGAACGATTGATTCCCTGCGGCGTCGAACTGGGCGGCAAGGACCCGGCCATCGTCCTGGCCGACGCCGATCTTTCGCGCGCCGCCAACGGCATCGCGTGGGGGGCACTGTTCAACTCGGGTCAGGCCTGCATCTCGGTGGAGCGGGTGTACGTCGAGGCACCGGCCTATGACCGATTTGTCGCACTGCTCACTGAACGGGTTCGGTCGATCAGGCAGGGCGTCGACAACGGTTCGTACTCAGCGGATGTCGGCGCTTTGGTCACCAAGCAGCAGGTCGAGATTGTGCGGAGTCATGTGCAGGATGCCGTCGCCCACGGGGCTACAATCGCGACCGGCGGAAAGACGACCGGCGGGTTCTTCGAGCCCACGATTCTTCTCGACGTCGATCACTCGATGGCCTGCATGCGCGACGAGACTTTCGGCCCGACGATCCCGGTGATGAAGGTCGCCGACGAAGAAGAGGCGATCCGGTTGGCAAACGACTCCCAATACGGGCTGTCGGCAACGGTGTGGACCAAGGACATGGGTCGCGGACGCGACATCGCGCAGCGGCTCGAGGTCGGCGCCGTGAACATCAACGACGCCTACTCGAACCTGTTCTGCTTCCCCCTGCCACAGGGCGGCTGGAAAAATTCCGGCCTCGGATCCCGGCTGGGCGGCCCGCAGGGTATTCGGAAGTACTGCCGTCAGCAGGCCATCACCACGCCACGCGTGCCGAGGATGGAGAACCAAATGCTTTGGTACCCCTACTCGCATCGGCGAGGCCGCACCGTTGCCGCGTTGCTGCGCCTGTTCGTGGCCCGCGATGTCCGCCGGCGATTACGGCGGGCCGGTAGCCGAGACCACCGTCACGCGTCGCTGGTCTCCGGGGCGAAGTAGAGGTCGGGCATCCGCCGCCACGCTTCGAGCAGGCGCTTCTCCTCCGCGCTGCCGTGGCCTGGTTCGCTGGCCGCAGCACCCAGCATCGAATTGATCACCACCATGCAGAATTCGGCGAATCGTTTATGGCCGGCGCGCTTCTCGCCGAGCAGCGCCTTGCACAGGTCGAGGTTCGCGCGCGCGAACTCGCGTTCCAGGGGTTTAAGGTAGTCGCGCATGTCGGGATCGTGTCGGGCAGCAATGAGCAGCTCGAGGGAGGCTCCACCCAAGGGGCCCGAGACGACCTGCCAGAGCAGCAAAGCCCAGTCCTCGCCTTCGAGCGTCTCGGTGGCACGCAGCCGCGCCTCGCCGACCTTCGTGGCATACAAGCGGCGTGCCGCCGCGCTGATGAGCTCGCCCCGGGAGCCGAAATAGTGCAACAGGACCCCGCGAGAGACGCCGGCTTGCTTTTGCACCTCGAGCGTGGTGGTTGCCGCGTAGCCGCGCTCGATCAGGATCGAAACCGTGGCGTCAAGCAGCTTCCGTTCCGCGGCCTGACGACGCTCGCGCTGACTGATCCGCACGGGCGGGCTAGCGGTCGAACTCCTTGCAGTCAAGGCGAACTCCTCACGTGTTGCGGCGAATTGACACAGTACCGAAAATACAGCTAGCTTCAATACTAGTCAATCTTGACTAGTATTGAAGCGCGGATCGGAGACCGACATGACGACTGGCCCTTTGTCCAGCGTGAAAGTTCTCGAAATAGCCGGGATCGGACCGGGACCCTTCTGCGGAATGCTGCTCGCGGATCTGGGCGCCGATGTGGTGCGTGTCGATCGCCCGGGTGGCGGGGGCATGCAACTGTTGCCGTGGGCCGACGACCTGCTCAACCGCGGAAAACGCTCGATCGTAGTCGATCTCGCAAAACCCGGCGGGGCGGAGACGGTGCTGTCCCTGGTCGACCATGCCGACATCCTGTTCGAAGGATTCCGTCCCGGGGTGGCCGAGCGTCTTGGGATCGGACCCGAACCATGCCTGCTGCGCCGGCCCCAATTGATCTACGGACGCATGACCGGGTGGGGCCAGGACGGCCCGATCGCGCATACCGCCGGACACGACATCACCTACATCGCACCCACCGGAGCGCTGCACGCAATCGGGCAAGCCGGTGGTCCCCCGCAAATCCCGCTCAACCTCGTCGGCGACTTCGCCGGCGGAAGCCTGTACCTGGCGGTAGGGATGCTGGCCGCCCTCGACGAGGCCCGACGAAGCGGCCGTGGCCAGGTGGTCGACACGGCGATCGTCGATGGCACCGCCCATCTGATGACCATGATCTACAGCTGCTATGCGGCGGGAATCTGGTCCGATGAACGCGGCACCAACCTCGGCGATGGCGGTTCGCCGTTCTACGGCGTCTATCAGACCTCTGATGCAAAGTTCATGGCCGTCGGGGCGCTCGAACCGCAGTTCTACGCCGAGTTCCTACGCCTGCTCGAAATCCCGTCGGATCCCGCTGCGCAGTTCGACCGACACACGTGGCCGCAGCTGCGAGCCAAGATCAGCGCCGCCTTCGTCGCGCGCCCTCAACAGGACTGGGCAAAAATATTCAGCGACAGCGACGCCTGCGTGGCACCCGTACTCGGCATGTCCGATGCGCCGGGCCATCCGCAATTGGCAGCCCGCAGCACCTTTTTCGTTGGCAATGGCATAACCCAGCCGTCCCCGGCCCCTCGGTTCTCGCGCACTCCGGCAGTGGTGGACAGCCCACCTTGCGCACCCGGCCAGCACACCGACGAGGTGCTCGCTGATTGGCTGAACTAAGCATTGATAGGCAGCGGTCCTGTCCATAAATCAAAACGGTCATTTGTGACTATGTCGGATCTGAGCTATCAATGGAGTCCAGCGCATCAAGGACCCAGCGTGAAGTTCCTCGAGTGGGTTAAACGTCACTCCGGCAGATTAAGCCGTGGCGGCCGCGCCCGACTCACTCGGTGACGAACGCGTGCGTGGGGATCGTCAAAGGCAGGTCCACCGAACTCAACAGTCCGGGTTCCGCGGCAACGACATACGGCACGGCGTTGACGACGCGCATCGCCGTGGCGACCATCGCGCCCGCTCCGGAGGTCATGCCCGCGACACCGGCCTTGCGGGGATCTTTCAGAGTCGCCGCCATCGTGCAGTCGATGTCCGGGTCGCCGGTGATCATGACGCGGTAGGACAGATCGCCGATCCCGGTCGGCCAGTCGGGGGCGACGTGGTGCGCGAGCCGGGTGACGTGCTCGATGACGATGGCCTCGCGGCCGTCGACCACTCCGATCGCACGCATCCGCAGCGCGCCGCACGTCCCGGCTTCGACGGTACCCATCGCGACCTCCAGCGTCCGGTTCGTGGTCGCGCGATCGAAACCCTCCCGGATTTCCTGGATTTCGACCCCGAGCGCGTCGGCGATCAACTTGATCTGCCCCTGCCATTCGCCGGCGATCGCGCCGGGAAAGCTGATCCAGTGCTGGTAGTCGAGCGGCTGACCGAAGCCCAACCCGTTGATCATGATGTCGGCAACCCCGTAGTCGTCGTACAGGCCGATCTCGAACGCGTGGATCTTCTCGATGGATGACGACTGAGTGGACAGCACCAAGGGGAGGTAGTCGGCGGAAAGCCCGGCTCGATCCCCGACGCGTACAGCGACGCGTGGCCCTGCTTGGCCGCGGCGACCAGCTGGTCGCGCCACTCCGCGGGTTGGTAGGCGTGCGGGTTGACCAACCGCGTGGTGCTGGTCGTGACGACGTTGATTCCGGCTTCGAGCAGCTTGACGTAGTCCGGGATGGCCAGCGCGTCGCGTTCGGGGCCGCTGGCCGCGTAGATGACGCAGTCGGGCTTCAGGGCGATCAGCGCGTCAGCGTCGTTGGTGGCGGCCAGGCCGATCGGCTCCCCGTTGGCAAGTTCGCCGGCGTCCTTGCCGGCCTTCTCCGGCGAATGAACCCACACGCCGACCAGATCCAGATTGGGGCGCCGTTGGATGGCCCGGATGGCGATCGATCCGATGCCACCTGTCGCCCACACCACCACGCGATACGCACCATCTGCCATCGTCTTCCTCCTTGGGTGAAGACCATAGCGCCGGTGAGGCTCGCTCGACAGAACAAATCTTAGGTTAGGGTTCCTCCATATGTTCACGCTCCGGTTCGACATGCGGGCGCCCGGTTGGGCCGGCTCGGCCGCCGATCTCTACGCCGCGGCGATCGACATGTGCGAATGGGCGGAAACCCGCGGTGCGGCGCTGGCTGTTCTTTCCGAGCATCACGGCACGGACGACGGTCATCTGCCCGCGCCGCTGATGTTGGCCTCGGCGATCGCGGCCAGGACACGAAGCTTGGCGATCCTGCTGGCCGCGGTCCCAATTCCGTTGTGGGATCCCGTTCGTCTGGCCGAAGAGATGAGTGTGCTGGACCTGATCGCGGGGGACGCGTCTCCTACGCGTTCGGCGTGGGCCATCGAAGTGCGGAATACGAGCAGTTCGGCATCGACATGGCCACGCGGGGCCGGGTGGCGGACGAGATCCTGGCGGTGCTGGGCCCGCTGGTGCGTGGCGAGTCCGTGGAATATCGGGGGCGGACGGTCCGCGTTACGCCGCCGTGCGGATCTCCCGGTGGACCGATGATGCTGATCGCCGGCGGTAGCAAGGCCGCCGCTCGACGCGCCGGTGCCCTTGGCCTTGGGTTCATCTCGCAAACCGACTCGCCGGGCCTGAAGGAGTTCTATGAAGAACAGTGCCTCGCCCACGGACACCAGCCCGGAGTGATCCAGTTTCCCGTACGGGGCACTTCCACAGCGGTTTTCGTCGCCGACGATGTCGACGCGGCCTGGGATGCGCTGGGGCCCTACCTGTTGCACGACGCGGCGATGGCGGCGTCGTACCGGGCTCACGACGACTCGGTGGCGAGTATTACCCGAGCCGACAGTGTGGCCGCGCTCCGTGCGGAGCGCTGCCCCTACCGCATTTTCACCTCCGACGAGGCGGCCGACTACCTGCGCGAGGGGCGACTCCTGCCGCTGCACCCGCTGTGTGGCGGCCTGCCGCCCGATGTGGCGTGGCCATACCTCGAACGCGCCGCGGCCGCGGCCGCCCGGGCCCACGAAAAGTAAGGAGAGTGAGCGTGCGTGTTGTCGTGTGGTCCACCGGCGGAGTCGGGACGGTCGCGATCGATGCGATCAGCCGCCGACGGGACATGGAACTCGTTGGGGTCTGGGTTCATTCGCCCGAGAAGGTAGGTAAGGACGCCGGCAAGCTGGCCGGCATCGAGCCGCAGGGGGTGGCGGCAACGGACGATGCCGATGCGTTGATCGCCCTGGCGCCCGACGCGGTGGTGTACGCCGCGAGCGGTCCCGAACGCGACGGCGCCGCCGTGCCCGACTACCTGTGGCTCTTGAAGGCAGGCATCAACGTCGTGTCGACGTCGTCGACGAGTCTCGTGTATCCGCCGTCGTATTTCGCGCCGGACTGGCGCGAGCAACTGGAAGCCGTGGCAGAGTCCGGCGGCGCGTCGTTCTATGCGTCGGGGATTTTCCCGGGCTTCGCCTCCGATCAACTGGCACTGCTCATGACGACGCAGTCGAAGAGCATCTGCAGTATCACCGCCAGCGAGATCGCCCTCAATGACCACTATCCGGTGGCCGACGTGATGATGGACGGGATGGGTTTCGGCCGGCCACTGGATTTCGCGCCCATGCTGTCCACGCCCGGCTTCATCGAAATGGCTTGGAAGGCACCGATACACCTCATCGCAAGCGGTCTGGGCGTCGAGGTAGAGCGCGTGAACGGTTCGCTCGATCGGCAGCTGACCGATCGCGAGATCGAGGTGGCGTTCGGCACCATCGCGGCGGGCACCTGCGGCGCGGTGCGCACCCGGGCCGCAGGAGTGGTCAATGGCCGGGAGGCAATCGTGATCGAGCACGTCATCCGGATGGCCCGCGACGTCGCGCCCGACTGGCCCGCGTCGGAGTGCGACGCTACCTATCGCGTCGACATCGACGGCGATCCCGCTATCCACTGCGTGATGACCCTCGGCGAGGCCGAGGGCCGCGGCGCCGGGCGTGCCGCCATGGCGTCCACGGCCATGCGGGTGGTCAACGCGATCCCCTATGTGGTCGGCGCGCCGCCCGGCCTGCTCAGCTCGCTGGACATACCGACGACTTTGCCGCGGCACGCGTTTGATTAGACGTTGACGCGAATCTGGGACCCGACGTAGCGTACGTGAGACAAATGTTAGGTTGGCTAGGAGCTGGGCGTGTTCCTGCTGCGTTTTGATATGCGTGCCCCGTCCTGGGGCGCGTCGCCGGCAGCGCTGTACGCCGCCGTGCCCGAGATGTGCGCGTGGGCCGAGGAGCACGGCGGCCTCGCGGCGGTGTTCTGTGAGCACCACGGGTCCGAGGACGGCTACCTGCCGTCCCCGTTCTTGTTGGCGTCGGCGGTTGCCGCGCGTACGCGGCGCCTGGGGCTCAGCCTGATCCTGATCTTCCCGTTCTACGAGCCCGTGCGGCTCGCCGAGGACATGGCGGTCCTCGACATCATCAGCGCGGGTCGGACGTCGTACATCCTTGCCCTGGGTTATCGGCCGGAGGAGTTCGAGCAATTCGGCGTGGCGCTGGGCGATCGCGGGCGGCTTGCCGACGAGAAGCTCGCGCTGCTGCGCCCGTTGCTGTCGGGCGAAACGGTCGTTCACGGAGGACGACGGATTGTGGTGACGCCGCGGCCGCAGACCCCCGGCGGCCCGTTGTTGATGTGGGGCGGCGGAAGCGTGGCGGCCGCCCGGCGGGCGGGCCGCTACGGGCTGGGTCTGATGGCGAACGCCAATGTCCCCGGCATGCAGGAGGCCTACGAAGCCGCCTGCCGCGAGCATGGGCACGAACCGGGGCCCTCATTGCTGCCCGACCGTGACGAGCCGTCGGTTGTCTTCGTCGCCGACGACGTGGAGCAGGCCTGGTCGGAGCTGGGCGAGCACCTGCTGCACGACGCGCGAAGCTACGCCAAGTGGAATCCCGGCAACCAGACCTCGGCTGGTATCTCGCACGTGACGACCGTTGACGAGCTGCGACAGGCAGCATCACACGTGATCATCTCTGTGCCGGAAGCGATTTCGCGGGTTCGCGCCGGCGGGATACTGAACCTGGCGCCCTTGTGCGGCGGACTGCCGCCGGAAGTCGCATGGCCCTACCTCAAGCGCGTCGGGGAAGTCGTACTGCCCGAGGCTCTGTCCGAGAGAAAGACACCGCTATGACCGGAGCAAGCACCGCCGAGGTTTACTACGACCCGTTCGATTTCGACATCGACGACGATCCTTACCCGATCTGGAAGAGGCTTCGCGACGAAGCCCCGCTGTATTGCAACGACAAGTACAACTTCTTCGCGCTGAGCCGCTACGAGGACGTCTCCCGCGAGTTGATGAATTTCGACGTTTTTCGATCGGGTCGCGGCACCACCATGGACATCATCATGAGCGGTATCGACTTGCCGCCCGGCGTCATCCTCTTTGAGGACCCGCCCATTCACGACCTTCATCGCCGTCTGCTCTCAAGGGTTTTCACGCCGCGGCGGATGGAGGCGATCGAGCCGCTGACCCGTGCGTTCTGTGTGCGTGCGCTCGACCCGTTGGTGGGCTCGGGCAGGTTCGACTTCGTCGAGAACCTCGGTGCGATGGTCCCGATGCGCACGATCGGCTACCTGCTGGGCATCCCGGAAGCAGATCAGCAAGCGATCCGCGACAAGGGCGGCAGCCAACTCACCTTGAAAGAGGGAACGTTTCGGGCGGTCCCGCAAGACTTTCTAGAGCACAGCCACGAGATGTTTGCGAACTACATCGATTGGCGAGTGGACCATCCATCCGATGATCTGATGACGCAGCTGCTCAACTCCGAGGTCGAGGACGACGGCGGGACCCGGCAGCTGACCCGGTCCGAGGTGCTGCTCTACACCAGCATGATCGCCGGTGCGGGTAACGAGACGACGACACGCCTGATCGGGTTCATCGGGCAACTGCTGGCCGAGCATCCCGATCAGCGTCGGCAGATCGTGGAAAACCCGTCACTGATTCCCATGGCGATCGAGGAGGTCCTGCGCTACGAAGCTCCCTCACCGGTGCAGGCGCGTCACGTCGCCCGTGACGTCGAATGCTATGGCACGGCGGTTCCTGAGGGATCGATCATGTTGCTGCTCAACGGATCCGCCAACCGCGACGAGCGCCGGTATCCCGACGGCGAGAAGTTCGACATCCATCGCGGGGACACTCATCTCAGCTTCGGCCACGGGCTGCACTTCTGTCTGGGATCGGCCTTGGCGCGCATGCAGGCGCGGGTGGCACTCGAGGAAGTCATCAAGCGCTGGCCGGACTGGGAAGTCGACTACGCCAACGCGACCAAGGCGCACACGTCCAGCGTTCGCGGATGGGCGAAGCTGCCCGTCTTCACCGGCTAGGTATTCGGCGCCTACGGGGGTTGGTTCGGTACGCCGGCGAACAACCCTTCCGTCGGCCCAGCGGTCACCCAGCCGCCCAGCTTCGTCACCAGGTGGGGCGCGAAAACCGCTCCGTAGAGGACATTCCCGATGACGACGATGGCGATGAGCGAGAGCACCGACGACCCAAGACGAGTGGTCGACCTCTCGTCGGCCCAGGCCTCGATGACGTTTCGTCCTTGCGAGTCGGTCCGGCCCAGGAGGTAGGTGAAGACCATCATCTGTATGCCCATCGCGAGCGAGTCGTAGAGCGGGTACTGGTGCTTGGTCCCCTCGAATATCGCGAGCCCGGGAATCACACGGCCGTAATAGAAGACGCCCAGTCGGGCCCCCAGGACCGCGTTGAAGAGGAGCGCCCAGCAGAAGCCGACGACGAGCCCGACGGTGAGCAGTGTGATTGGCCTGCGCCAGTGGAACTTTGCGCTCAGCCGGCGCCCCAGCGCGGCTCCGAGGATGGCGGGCAGCACGAAGTAGGAGATGTAGCCGATGGGCACCGACGAGGGCAGACCTCCCCAGGTCATGTTCAACGGCCACCACGACGGCATGCGGGGCAGAGCGGGCGGGAACTGCGCGTACATCGCCCAGTCATAGGGCGCCTCGATCCACGAGAAGGAGATCGCCGAGATGCAGAGCAGCAGAAGGGGGTGGAGGCGGCGTCGGCGATAGCTCAAGTAGATACCGATCGCGACAAACGTGATGCCGCCGACGTACGCGAAGGCCACGGCGGCCTTCAACAAGGGCGTCAACCCGGCGCTCATCGGTCACCCTCTTGGCCGGGGGCGCGACGTGCTTCGGGGTCGAGGTGTTGCACGACAACGAATATGAAGACGATGAGTCCGAACAGCGTGCCGAGCATGATCACAGCGCCCATTTCCGGGCCCCTTCCGATACGACGCGCTTACGGCTTCCTGCACCGGCACGACCGAGACGGCTACGACGGGCTTCGGTCCACCAGGACCGCGCCGTCGGGTTGGTTGCCGAGCGTTTGAAGCGGAATGTCCTCTCCACCAGCCGTCAAGCGAAGGATCTGCGCCAATTGCCCGGGGGCGTCGCACTGCAGATAGTGGTCGGCGCTGGGAACCACCCAGTAGCGGTTCCGGCCGGGCTTGTTCCTCAGATACGCCTGCCACACGTAGTTGGGGACGCGCAGGGGCGCGACGTTGTCGTGGAGGCCCCACACCACGGTGGTGTTGACTTGGCTCTTGGAAAGCGCTTCCAGCCAACTGGTTTCATCTGCGGCGCGCTCCTTGAGGTATTGAATGGTGTCGGGCAAGACGCGGACGCCGTTATCGTGGGCGAAGCACTTCGCCAGCGCGGCGATCTCTGGGTCCTCCAGCGTGCGCCGGGGCATGAAGGTGTTGGCGCCCAAGCCGGCCGCCAGCATCTCCGGCGTCGTGGCCGCCGCGGCGTCCCGTCCGGTCGCGGGGTCGAGCAGCGCCGTTTGGAACGCCGTGAGATTCGAGATCGGCAGGTAGATGTTGGCATTCGTCAAGATGAGGTCGACGGGCACGGTCGGCGGGTCTTGGGCCGCCAACATCTCGAGCGCGATCACGCCGACGCTGCTGCCGCGATCATGCGTGAGCATGCGGTAGTCGGTCAGCTTCCACACCTGGGTGATCGCGTAGACGAGCAGTCGCGCGTCGTCGTACAGCGAATAGACGTGCGGCGCGGGTGGTTTGTCGGACAACCCGTAGCCCGGGAAGTCGAGCGTGAAGATCTCGAACTCGGAGCTCAGTTCGCCGGCCAACGCGAAATAGTCGATGCTCGACGTCGGGAAGCCGTGCACGAGCACTAGTGCGGGTGCCCCCGCGGTGCCGCAGCGGCGGCTGAACACCGCGACTTCCTGCCCGTCATTGGCGGCTGTTGTCGACCGCCAGCGAAGCTCCGTCCCGCCGCTGTGCCACTCCGCGAAGATGTCCAAGCTGCCAGCATCTCAGACGTGACCGCACTTCGACAATTCCCATTTGTCACAGAAAGTTTGGGGTGTGCGAATTCGTCCGCCTCACAGCGACAAGCTGGCTGCTGCACCCCAGAACGCCGAAAATGTCGTTGTGAGGCGGGCAAAATCCTGCCATCACCAGGGGCGACTTGAGTGACAGACCGGACTAGGGCTGACACCGTGGTCAGGGGCAGGTCACGTGGATGCCGAACGTTACCTGGTGGACTTCGCCTTGGTTCGGGGAGACCCCTTGGCCGGACCCCGTCACCGTGTAACTCTTGCCGTCCTTGGTCGCTTGGACCTGGGTCGCAGAATCGGGTGCCTGATACGGCAGCTGGTATTGACCGGATCCGGTCTTGAGCGAAATGGCGAAGCCATCGACGCTCGGCGGCTTTTCGTCCGACAGGGCCAGCGATATCGACGCCGAATCGTCGTGAACGGTGATGCGCGTCGTGAGGTCGCCCGATTCGGCCGGCGTCGCACTCGGTTGTGCTGCCGAGCTTTTGCAGTCGACCCGCGCGACCATTGTGTGCTTGTTGCCGTCCATCATGACGGTTGTGCTCGAGGCAGCCGGGCTCGAACTTGGGGCAGAAGATGGCTGAGCACCCTTGCTGGAACAGGCGGACATACCGGTCGCCAACACGACCACGCCGATCCCGGCGGCAGCGACGACGACTCGCCGGCGCGGCCCGCTACTGGTCATCCCACCTCCTTTGGAAGAGCGTCACGAGGACTATAGAACCCATTCGCCTCCGCCGCCTCACGGCCACGCTTCCCACCTGACCATTGTCCGAAGCGGTCCGGCGAAAACCGGCCGCACCGCGGTTGAACGCCACCGCTCTTCGATGAGGTGGGCCAGGGAGTCGGTGGTAGCGAGCGGGTCGCCGTCGAGGTAAACGACGGTGATGTATTGGTGGTCCGTCCGCCATCCCGGTGGTAAACGGCTCCAACCGGTGCTGGAGCCGAAGGTCCATGCGCCGGCAGTGCCGGGCATGGCGAGCAGCGCCGGATAGTGTTCGGCGTGCAGCCATTGCAGCCACTCGTTCGGGCGGCCGTCGGCGGCTTCTTCGACGATCAGCACGATTCCCCGGTGCGGGCGGAACGGCACCACCTCGGCGGAGACGAGCGCGTGCGGAGAGGACTGCCACTGCAGTAGACGCAGGCCGGCCACTTGCAGCGACGGTCGTGTGACGGGAAAGCGGCCGTTCTCCCGCAGCGCGCGGCCGAGCTCGACAAACTGGTCGAAGGTCTCCTCGACGGGGTCACTCACCGGATAGTGCACCGCGTTGCCGATCTCCCCGAGCGGTCCGTGGGCCGCCACTCGGTGGTGGAGGTAGTCGCCGTCGGCGATCCAGCGCAGCCCGTACACTATGCCGGGCAGCCGGTATTGCTCGGGCATGTGATCCAGCAGGTGCCAACGCAGGTAGCTGCCGTCATCGTCGGGCGGGGCTGGGGCGGTGAGGCTGAAAATGCCTGCCTTGACTCGGATCACATGGAATCCCTCTCGCGGTACCGCTGTGGTGATTTGGGCTATGTTGTCGGGCAATACGTTTCGAGCCACGCGTGGATTCGAAAGGCCACCGCGGCCCACTCGGGCCCGAGCATCATGTCGTGGGCCATTCCGGGAAAGATCTCCGCTCGCGTGTGGTACGCAGCCGCGGTCGCGCGGATTTCCCGTCGCGTGAAAACAACGTCATTCTCGGCCCCCAGGACCAACATCGGCGTCGTGACCAGCTTTGGTTTCGGCAGGTCGAGGAACAGCATGTCGAGCACGAACCGCGACACGTACTCTTCGCCAAGCTGGGCAGCATAGCGCGCGACGTCGGTGTCGGGAGTCGACTCAGAGAAGAATGTTTCGCGGGCCAATTCGGGCGTACCACCGATGCTGCGCAACGACTTACCCATCGCCAGGGTTCCTGCGGTGAGCCACGGGTGCCGTTTGAACCTGCGCAGGAAGAACCAGGTGATCCCGCTCGGAGGTGCGGACGCGAGCAAGACGGCGGCGGGGGCCTCGTGGGATTCCAGGTACTTTTGCACCACGAAGCCGCCCAGGGAGTGGCCGATGACCAACGGCGGCTCGGGCAGGCTATCGGCCACCGACGCGACATCGTCGACGAAGTCAGCGATCGAACAAAACCGCATGCGCTTTGGCGCGGGGCTCTTTCCGTGGCCGCGCAGGCTCACGGCCAGCGATCGATAGCCCCTCGCCGCGAAGAAGTCCAAGAAATGCTCGTCCCAGCACCAGGGCCCATGCCAGGCGCCGTGGACAAACAGCAACGGCGCTTTCCGAGATTCGCGGGAGGGCCCCTTGTCGATCACATCGAGCATGAGCCTGACTCCCTTTGGCGTTTCCCTGCATCTCGGAACGGCGGCAACGTTTTCGCGGCTACTCGGGACCGCGGGCAACGGCACGGTTCGGATCCGAACACCACTCCGACCATGATCCCGGGTACAGCGCCGCTTCGGGGCCGGCCGCGGCGAGCGCCGCGATGGCAACGGCCGCGGTGACTCCCGAGCCGCAATAGACCCCGATGCGGCTGTGACGATCGATGTCGTGGCCGGAGAGCAATTGGGTGATCGCGCGGTCGCCGATAAACGTGCCGTCGCCCGCCAGGACCGCGCCGCTGGGAAGGTTCTTCGCGCCGGGGATGTGGCCGGCGACCGGGTCGAGGGGTTCGACGTCGCCGCGGAATCGTTCGGGTGCTCGCGCGTCGAGCAGCGTCACGGTGTCCGCCCCGGTTTGGTCGGCCGTCAGGGTGGGTCGGGCTCCGGCGTACAGATCATCCTGGGGGACAGTCACATTCCCGGCCTGCGGATCGACCGGGCCGGTCTCGAGTGCTCCTCCGGCCGACCGCCATGCGGGCAGGCCGCCGTCCAAGATGCGTACCTTGTCCAGCCCGGCGGCGGTCAGCACCCACCACGCTCGCGCAGAACCGGCTCGATTCCAGTCGTCGTACACCACGACGAGATCGTCCTGCCGAATTCCCCATTGGCGCGCGGCGGCCTCCAGGCTGCGCCCCGACGGGAGGGGATGACGGCCACGGTCGGCGACCGTGTGATCGCTGAGTTCGTCCTCGAGTGACACATACACCGCGCCCGGTATGTGGCCCTCCAGATAGGCCGCACGCCCCTCGGGATCATCGAGCCGCCAACGCACGTCCAATATCGTCAGCGGATCGCCGGCCTCGATGCGGGCGGCCAGATCGGTGGCCGTGATCAGCACCCGGTCTCGTGCCTCCACCGTGCACCTCCTTGTGGTTTCCAGGGAGCCTAGCCACCCGGCGGAAAGTGAACTTCACCGGAATTGGAGGTGAACGGAGGGTTGAACTGTTGTCCTCGCTAACGAGCCCGGCGATACGATTCGATTTAAATTCAACCGGAACTAAAAGTGAACGGGGGGTTGAAGTTTGGATTGCTCACGGGAGTACGGCGAGTGGGCTCTTGACCACCCGCTTTCGCGCAAGGATCATTTACCTCGGGTTCTTTCCGATGTGTTACTTCAGACCCTCGTGTTGATCCGAGGATGACGTGAAGCTTTCGAAAGTGGTGGACGAAATGACAAAGAAGATCTGTGGGGGCGCGTTTGCCGCGCTGCTGGCTGTCATGCTGGTGCCCGGAGGTGCCGCGCGCGCCGACGATTCCGACTTCACCAACTACCTCAACGCGCATGGCATCAACGTCGGGTCGCCGGCCCAGGCCGTGAACATGGCGCGCGTGATGTGCCAGGACCTCGAGGCCGGGTACACCCAAAAGGACGAGATTGACCAGCTGACGGGATCGAAGAAACTGACCCAGCAGCAGGCCGAGATGTTCATCGGCGCGGCCACCGCGGAATACTGCCCCGGCAAGCACAGCCCCAACAAGCCAAGCTGACGGGTCTCCTGATCGGGCCTTCTATTAGGCACTTTCTTCGGTATCGCCGGTTCCTAACGACGCGAGCATGCCCGCCGCCGCCCGCTCCCAGGTGAAACTCTCCGCGCGGCGTCTCGCGGAGCTGCGGCGGTGATGCTCGGGGCGGCTGACGATTGTGCCGACCGCTTTCGCGATGGCGCAGGGGTCGTTGTCGGCCAGGGCGCCGCTGTCCGGGGTGACGATTTCGGTCAGCGCCGACGTGCGCGACACCACCGCCGGTGTCCCGCACGCTAGCGATTCCAGTGCGGCCAGCCCGAACGTCTCGTGCGGTCCGGGCGCCAGCGTGACATCGGCCGAGGCCAGCAGGCCCGCGACCGTGTGCCGGTTGTTGATGAAACCGGTGAAGTCGATCGGGAGCCGGGCGGCCTGCCTTTCCAGCCTGGCCCGCAGCGGGCCCTCGCCGACGACGACCAGTCGGGCATCGACTCCGGCATGGCACAACGCGCCCAGGGCGTCGATGCTGCGGTCGACGCGCTTTTCCACCGACAGCCGACCGCAGTGGACGAGCAGGATCTGTTGCGGGGCTGCCCAGCGTTGCCGCACCAAATACGAGTGCCGGCGCGGGTGGAATGTCTGCAAGTCCACACCGAGTGGGACGGTGACGGTGTTGGTCGCGCCGATCCGGTCGAATTCCTCGCGCGCGAATCCCGTGGTGCACACCACGGTGTCGTAGTTGGCAGCCGTGCGCCTGTTGGCGAAGTCCGCGAACTTCTCCGCGGGCCGACGCGGAAGTACCTGTCCTACAAGGCGATCCAGCCGCTCGTGGGATATCATCACCGTCCTGGCGCCGTATTCGCGGCCCCAGGGCCCCAGCGACCTTAGCGTGAGCCGGTCGGAGACCTCCAGGGCGTCCGGTTGCAGGGCTTTTAGGAGCGCCTTGACGGGTCCCGGCATCACTGCGCGGTAGCCCCCGGTGAATGGAATCAGCCTAGCGGGCAGGGTGATTCGCACGACGCCGGTGGGCATTTCGGTGCGTTCTGCGTATCGACCGGGAACGATCAAGAAGACTTCGTGACCGGTGGCGCAGTATTCCGCGCCCAGCCTATCGACCGCGGTGCGCAGGCCGCCGGAGCGAGGGCCATAAAAATTGGCGACCTGTACAACACGCATAACGTGAGAACACGCGGTGCGCATGTGCAGTCATCGATGTGGAACCGACGCGTGCTTGAACAGTTTGTGAATTCCGCTGTCGTCCTCTGCCTCGAGGAGGTTTTCACATCTGTCGCGTTGGCCTCTGGCGGGAAGGATGCTCGTTGTGTCCACCTCCGAGCGACAACGCGTTGGGTGCAGGCACACGGTGGTCATTTGTCGCTCGGAGGTGGACAGTAACGGCATTGCCGACCGGCGAGGCTGGTGGTTCCCATGTTGCTAACTGGAATCCCCGCCTTTGGGCCCTTCGGCTTTGCCGATCCGCTCAGCGAGGTCGTCCCCGGCCAGCTGCGCACCGAGGAACGCGCCGGAGGTGGGCAGGCTCAAATGCAACTGTGAAGCGCCGCTGACCGCGACCGTTCCGCGCTCGAGGGTGAAGTCGAGGACATGGCCGCCGGCGGTGCGGTCGCTGTTGAGGAAGTGCAGGTGGTATCCGGCCACGGATATGCCCTGTTCGAAGTCGGGGGTTCGGAACCCGACCACAGTGCCGGAAACATCGGTGAATACGGTTTCGGCCTGCTCCTCGGTCGCTTGTGTCAGCGGTGGGTAGGGCGGTTTCTGCTCCATCACCGTGCGGGTGTGCAACTCGGCGAAGTGCCCGGTGATCCGGGTCGCGTAAATCAGGTTGGCGCTTTGGATTTGACGGTCGATAGCGGCCGTCACCTGGGCCCGACCGGTGCGCGTTTCGACCGCTATCTCGAAGTCGCCGTGGAACCGGGTGACCGCCGCGAAGGGAGTGCGATCGGTTGGCGCCGCCCGGCTGGCGGTTCCGTCCGCCCGCAACCGGTAGCAGATGCCGTCAAGGATGACCATCTCGCCGTCGAGATGGTTGAACGTGCCCAGGCCGAAGTCGCCGTGGCGCAGGATCTCGGCGATCGTGGCGTCGCCGTCGTAGACGCCTTCGAGCAGAGCGCTGATCGTCGAGAACTGATAGACCTCGTCGTCATGGCGATTCTTGAGAAGCGTTGTGGCCCAACGCCGGAAGCGGTCATGCGCGCCGGTGGTGTCGTTCATGCTGTGCTCCGCCTCATTCGAAGGTGTCGTGGTGCAGGTGTGCGGCGAGCTCGGTGTTTCTGCCATAGTTCACTGGAACGTCGATCAGGGAGGGTCCCTCCTCCGCCAACGCTTGGCGCAGGGTGGCGCTGAACTCGTCGTGGGTCTTCACGCGATAACCACGCGCGCCGAAAGCCGCTGCGTAGGCGACGATGTCATAATCACCGAGTTGAACGCCGGATTTGCGTTCGTACTTGAGGACCTCCTGGAAGCCCACCATGTCGTAGGTGTTGTCACGGAAGATGATGTGGGTGAACGTCAACCCCAGGCGGGTCGCCGTCTCGAGTTCTTGTGCGGAGAACAGGAATCCGCCGTCGCCGGAGACCGACACGACGGGAGTGCCGGGCCGCACCAAGCAGGCGGCCATCGCCCACGGTAGGGCCACACCCAGTGTTTGTTGTCCGTTGGAGAACATCAGCCGTCGGGGTTCGTAGACCCGGAAGTGGCGCGCCATGTAGATGTAGACCGAGCCGATGTCGCAGGCGATGGTGGCGGTGTCGTCGAGTGCGTCGCGGAGCCGCAGCACGACGGCGACCGGGTTGAGACCGGGACCCTCCGGTGCGTCATTGCGTGCGGCGGCATCTATGTCCGCCAACACCTTTCGCTGTGCGGCGATCTCGGCCTGATAGTGGCCGGTGAGGATCAGCCCGGTCAGCTTTTGGGTCAACGCGGCGAGGGTGGCCGCGACGTTCCCGAGTAGTTCCACGGTCGGCTGATAGTTGTTGTCGATCTCGGCGGGGACGGAGTCGATGTGCACGACGGTGCGGCCGACGTCGGTGTTCCACAGCACCGGGTCGTATTCCACGGCGTCGTAACCGATGGCGATCAGGACGTCGGCGTGGGTGAGGATGACATCGCCGGGTTGGTTGCGGAACAGCCCCACCCTTCCCAGGAAGTGATCCTCCAGCGCGCGGGACACCACCCCGGCGGCCTGAAAGGTTTCCACGACGGGCAGCCCCGTTGCTGCGATCAGGGCACGCAGCGCCTGGCAGCTGTCCGGGTCGGCGCCGCGCGTGCCCACTAGCAGCGCCGGGCGGCGCGCGGCGCGGATCAGCTCGCTGGCCTTGCCGATCGCCGCGGTCGGGGCGGCCGACATCTTCGGAATGGGCAGCCGCGCCGTGATAGCCGCGGTCGTGGGCGCCGCCAGAACGTCGGCGGGCAGCACGACGGCGGCTGCGCCGCGCGGTTCGCCGACCGCGGCCCGGAACGCACCGATGGTGGCCTCGGCCGCATTGTCCGGGTCATTGATCTCGCCGGTGAACTTGGTGACCGTCTTGAGCATCGCGGCGGCATCCATCGACTGATGGGTGCGCTTGAGCCGGTCCTCGCGGCGCACCGCGCCGCACAGCGCGACCACCGGATCCTGTTCGGTGTTGGCCGTGAGCAGGCCGGTGGCCAGATTGGTGGTGCCGGGCCCGGACGTCACCAGCACCACACCCGGGTTGCCGGTAAGGCGGCCGATCGCCCCGGCCATGAACGCCGCGTTCTGTTCGTGGCGGCACAGCACCAGCTGCGGGCCGGCGTCGACAAGCGCGTCGTAGACGGCGTCAATCTTCGCGCCCGGCACGCCAAAGACGTACTCGACGCCCTGCGCCGATAGAACGTCGACGATCTTTTGCGCGCTGCGTACCGGTGTGCTGGGATTCGCGGGGGCCATGAAGCCAGTGTGGTCGACCGCGCTGCTATCCGCTCGACTCGGTTCCTCTAGTCGTGTTCGGCGGCGTTGAGAAGCTGCACTTCCTCGAGGTCCATCTCGGCTTGCAACTCGCGCAGCACGATGTCGTCGATGAGGTTTTGGTTTCGAAGAGCGGTGATTTCCCGGCGCTTGTGTTCGAGCATGCCCAGACGCACCCGGCGAACCTTCTCTTTGCGCTTGACCAGATGGCTGTTCGCCGAACCGTCCTCGGTAGCTAGCGCCAGCGCGGCCTTCTCTTCGTATTCCTTCTGCAGCCGCCGCCTAAGGTCGTCGCTGATGCCGACTTCGTCGGCAACCGTTGGCAGCGCGTCGAGCGCGGCTTGCGCACCCCGAGTGCGGGCCAGCTGCAGTTCCTCCTCGTGGGTCACGTCGTCGGGCACCTTGGCCCATCGGACCACGGCCGGCAGTGTGGTTCCCTGGACGAGGACGGTCACAAGAATGACGAACGTCACGATGAAGATGATCAGGCTGCGGTCCGGGAACGGCGCGCCGCTAAGCGTGGTCGTCGGGACGGCCAGCGCCGCCGCCAGGGAGACGGCCCCGCGGAATCCCGCCCAGGTGGTGACGAAGCGCTGACGCCAGCTGACTCGACGTTCGCGCTGTGCCTCGCGGCGGTCGATGAGGCGGATCAACACGGTGGTGCCTTCACCCCAGAGGATCCGCGTCACAATCACGACGCCCGTGACGGCGAGGGCGATGTAGGAGGCGTGGCGAATTCCGCCACTGAAGTTGGCGACACCGTGCAGCGCGCGCGGGATCTGGACTCCGACGAACACCCACAACGAACCGTTGAGCAGGAATGTCGCGACGTCCCAAAATCCAAAAGCCTGCAGGCGGGAACGAGCCCGGATCACCAACGGCCCCGAATAGGCGAGCACCAGAGCCGACACCAACACCGCGACCACGCCGCTGCAGTCGAATGCTTGGGCCAACAGGAACGCCGCGAACGGCGTGAGCAGGCTCAAGGCTCCTTCCTCTTGCGGCGCGTCGATTCGCTTGCGGAACAGGGTCGATAACCCGCCCACGAGCAACCCGGCGGCGATACCGCCCAGATAGGACACGACGAACCGGCCGACCAAATCGGGCGGGGTGATCGCGGCCCCGCCGATCGCGACGTGGACGGTCACGGCGAACAGGACCAGCGCGGTGCCGTCGTTGATGAGGCTCTCGGCCTTGAGCACGGTGACCGCCCGGCGTGGCAACTTTTTCGCGAGGCCGGCGACCGCGGCGGCGTCAGTGGGGGAGAGGACGGCACCCAGAACCGACGCCGCATGGGGTTCCATGCCCAGCGCCCGCGCCGTCCACGACACCGCCACCGCGGTGGCAATCACCAGGCCGATACTGAGAAAAACGATGATGCGCGCGTTCGCCCGGATTTCCCGAAAGCTCGTGTTCAGGCCCTCCCAGTAAAGGATCGCCGGCAGGAACAGCAGCAGCACGACCTCCCCGTTGACGTGCACACCGGCGAAACTCGGAATCAGACCAAGCAGGGCGCCGAGCAAGATGAGCAAGACCGGCGGACCCACGCGATAGCGCCGGCCGATGACCGTCCCCACGATGACGGTGGAGACGAGCGCAACGATCAGGACAAGGCCAAACACCTGCCCATCCTGCCGGACCCGCCCGGTTTGCGCGGCACGGGGTTAGGGTCATCAGCCGCTAGCGTGGCAACCACAGGAGTCACACCAGCACCGTCTGGGGGCAGCAGGTGGGTCTGAAAAACGCTAGCGGATGCGCTATCGAATTCAGGAACAGTCGCAGCAGCAGTCGTCGCAGCAGCAGTCGCAGCTCTCGCAGCAGCACCAGCACCCGGTCCCGTCCCCACCCTTTTTGCTTTTGGGGTTGGGGGTTTCGCCCTCGGCCGGCCCCTCTTCCCGACCGGGTTGGTTGCCGAAGTTGATCGGCTCCTGCTGGCCCTTGCGCGTCTTGCGCGGATTGGGGTCCTCGCCGCCCGCCGGGCAGCCGGCCCGGATGAAGGTGCGATGGACCGCGCGGCGTACCTCGCCGGTCAACAGCCGCGGTCTTGGTGCCCGAATGGCAGGCGGCGGCCGCCACCCCGACGACGGGAAGCAAGCCGACCGATGCTCGGCGCAGCAGTCCACGCCGGGTGAACGTGGTCCGCTCGGCGGCCTGCGCTGCGCGGCTGACGAGTTCGCCGATGGCGCCCGCGCCGCGCGCCGTGTCGGCACGTCGGCCCGCGTCGATGAGCACCGCGCTGGGTGTGGCGGCGATGCCGTACTCAGCAAAGGAGGCCCGAGATTCGTCGATGAGCTCGATGGGCACGCGGTGGCTGGCGGGTCCGCCGTTGATCAGGGCGACGGTGACGACCCCGTCCAGCTCACCCTGCCATCGGGCCACCTGGGGCAGCAACGCATCGCACGCCCCACAGCCGGGCTGGCTGAAAATCAGCACGAGCGGGCGGCGGTGTTCCAGCAGCTCGTCGAGGGTCCAGATGCGGCCGGTCCGGTCCGGCAGCGCCAAGCCGGCGGGTGTGCTGCTCGCGCGGGAATTCCGGCGCCGACGTGATGCGGGGGCCAGCCAGAGGGCGAGCATGACTGCCGCGAAAGACGTTAGGGCCCAGCGGAATTGACCGTCAAGGGCCACAAACGCGGCCAGCGCTGCGAAGCATGCGTTCCTGGCCAGGGTCGCCCATCCCAGCGGCCCGGACGACAGCCGCCCGAAGCAGTGGCACTGCGCGCGCGAGCCAGGGGCGAGATTCGCCAGCGCCAGCGCACTGAATGCCGCGAGCGCGATCAGCGCTGCGGCCCCGCCTTCGCGCGGCATTACCAGCAGCAGCACCGCGATGCCGAGCTCGGCCGCGACGCCCGCCGATCCCATGAAACCCGCAGCGGCCCTTGGCGCTCCGAATGCCATCACGGCCCGCCGGGCACCGCCGCGGTCCGCCAATTTCGCCAGCCCGGCGATGGCGAACATTCCGCCCAAAAGCAATCGCGCCGACAACATCGTCATTTGCGGATCTTAGGTTCCGGGATGGCAGGCTTGCAGTGTGAGCGATGCCGCCGCGGACTTCGCGGCTCCGCCTGGTCGGGTCGCGCTCGGTGCTTACCTCTTGTTTGCCTTCCCGCACCTGAATTTTCATGTGACACGAGTAGAGAACTTCACGGCGGCCGGCCGCGATCGCCGTGCTGCTTGCGCAGCGATTCAGCAACTAGGATTGAGCTGTTTGGTGGGCAGGGGGGAGGCGGCTTAACGCCGCCCGAGTGAGTCGACCGGAAGTTGACGGGACGTGCCAAGGTCGCGGCCGCCCGTGGCGACGGCTCGTCACTCGCACCGATCATGCATCCAACCGTCGGGCGCCCAGCCCGGTGAGAGTTGGTCGATTATTCTGCAGCGGCCATGTTGCGGAAGGACTTTAAGGTGGTTCTGGTGAAGGTCAGGATGGTGCCGGCAGTCGCGCTGCTCGTAGCATCGATGGCCGTGGGTTGCACGTTTCCGTCGAGGAACCCGCCGTCGGACAAGATTCTTCAAGTTTCCATGGACGACGTGCTGAAGCAGAGCGCCATCACGCAGAACGTCGAGCTGGCCGTCGGCAACACGCTGACAGTGAAGTTGGGCTCGAATTACTCCACCCCGTACCGCTGGGCGATCGACACCAAGATCGGCGATTCGACGATCGTGAAGCAAACGGGTCACCGGTTCGTCCAACCAACCTCCGACGCGCTGGGCGCGGCCGGCACCGAGGTTTGGACGTTCACGGCTCTGAAGCCCGGATCGACGACGATTACCACGTCCTATACGAGCATCGTGGGCAAGAACGCCAAACCGGCGTGCACGTACACGGCCAACGTAACGGTGCAGTAAGCACACTTCCCGCGGAGCTGCGTGCACAACCCGAAGCCGAGGATGTCATCTTTACGGCCGGCAAAGTCGGTGTGGTGCGGCACTTCAGCGGTCATGTGCCGGGCGCCTATTCGAGCTCCCCCCGAATCGATTTGCACGGAGTCGATCCCGCCTTTTCCGGCTCGATGACCCTGAACTACAAAAAGAAAATCCCCGACGACGTGTTGGACCAGCTGCCGAGGACGGCGTTGCGTTTTCGGGTCGAGCCGGTGTTCGTGTATCGCGCGGCCGGGGTGCGTCCGAAATCTCCAAATTCATAGTGGGCGCGGACTAAATGCCCTATTCGCCGCTTCCGGGACTGCCGAAAATCGATGGATGAGCGACGTCGACAAATGGGACCGCGGCCTGACGGAGCACATCGTCGCCGTGACGCGGCCGATCGTCAAACACTATTTCCGTTCCGAGGTGCGGGGCCTGGACAATATCCCGCCCGGCGCGTCCCTGGTGGTGTCGAACCATTCCGGTGGACTTACCTCGTTCGACCTGTCGGTGTTCGCCGTCGACTATTACGACAAGTACGGCTATGAGCGGCCGCTCTACGCGCTTGGGTTCGACACGGTATTCGGCGGACCCGCCGGCGAGTTTCTCAACCGCACGGGAGTGATCCGTGCGACGCGGGAGAACGCGGCGAAGGCACTGGCCTCAGGCGCCGTCGTTTTGGTCTTCCCCGGAGGCGATTTCGACGTCTACCGCCCGAGCTTCCGCGAGAACGTCATCAACTTTGGCGGCCGAACCGGCTACGTGACCACGGCCATCGAGGCCGGGGTGCCGATTGTCCCGGCAGTATCCATCGGCGGGCAGGAAGGTCAGTTGTACTTGAGCCGCGGCACCTGGCTGTCGCGTCTGCTTCGGCTCACCAAGTTCGAACGCAAGTTCTTCCGAACCGAAATCCTGCCAATCACTTTCGGGTGGCCGTTCGGGCTGAGTGTCGTCGCGCCGGTCAATGTGCCGCTGCCCACCAAGATCGTCACCGAGGTGTTGCCGCCAGTCGACATCGCCGCCGAATTCGGCGATGCTCCCGACGTCGAACACGTTGATGCGCTCGTGCGGGGGCTGATGCAGAAGGGCCTCGACGACCTGGCCGCCAAGCGCCGCTTCCCGATACTCGGCTGAGCGGGCTAGGCCCGTTTTCCGCACTTATTGAGCTTAAGGCCTGATTTCGGGGGCGGGCTCCGCCGCGTCGTTGGTTGTGGTATCCCATTGCGGGAGTTGACTGTTCGATTCTAATGGGGGTTGGTTGGCGCGCGGAGGGACCGCCACGTGACGTGACTCTGTAGGGCCAAATCATGCTGGCCAGTGGGTACCGAGACGTACCGAGACACCCCGAATTACATGCTTGTAATGCGGTCACAGTCGCGATAACGTAGGGCCAAATCGCATGGGATAGGGGACGAGGCCGGCATGTACGTCAAGCGGCACGCGGTGGTCAGGGACGGCGAACGCTATGTGTACTTGCGGCTGGTCGAGGCCTACCGAGACGAATCCGGCCGGGTACGACACCGGGTGCTGCGCACCCTGGGCCGCGAGGACGAGCTGAAGGCGTCGGGCCAACTCGAGCAGTTGGCGGCCTCGTTCGCCCGGCTCGACCCGCCGCCGGTCGGCACCCGCCGCCACGTCGGGCCGCTGCTGTTGGTGGGCCACTACCTGCGGCGGCTGGGCCTAGTCGATCTGGTCGACGACGCGGTGCCGATGCGGGGGCGGGCGATGCTGACCCACGGGGAGGTGATCGCCGCGCTGGTGGCCAACCGGCTGTGCGCGCCGGCGCCGCTCTACGACGTGGCGGGCTGGGCGTCCTCGGCGGCGATGGCCGAATTGTTTTCCGTCCCGGCGGGACTGCTCAACGACGACCGGCTCGGCCGGGCGCTGGAGGCACTGGCCCCGGCCGCCGAGCAGGTGCGCGGCGCACTGGCCCTGGCCGCGGCGTCGCGGTGCGGGGCCGATCTGTCGCGGCTGCACCTGGACATGACCGCGGTCCGGTTCACCGGCGGCTACACCGGATCGGCGCTGGTGGCCAAGGGGTGGGCCGCCGACCGCACCATCGCCCGCCAAGTCAAGACCATGCAGGTGTCCACGCGCGCCGGGGTCGCGGTCTACTACCGGCCGCATCCGGGGGGCTTCAACGAGGCGCCGGGCTTCGCCGATGCGCTCGAGCGCATCCGCGAGCTCGCCCCGCCCGGCGTGGTCTGCGTTATCGACTCCGGGTTCGGACACCTGAGCAAGCTGTGTGCCGCCGACGCCGCCGGGTTGCGGTTCGTGGTGCCGCTGCGCGCCGACACCGGCTGGGCGCAGTGGTTCGCCGCCGACGTGCCCGACGGGCTGGGGGCGCTGGCCGCACTCGAGCACTGCCCGCAGCGGCAACGGCGCCTGCCCGAAGACCAGCGCACCGTGTGGAAAGGCGTGCTGTGCGAGCGCGACATCACCAACGACGACACCGCCGCCACCCACCGGCTGCGCATCGCCTACATCTGGTCCTCCGAGGAGGCCGCCTCGGTCGCCGACGCCCGCCAACGCGCCCTGACCACCGCCGAAGACGCCCTCACCCGCATCCGCAACGGCCTCGGCGGGCGCCACTACAAAACCCGCAAGCAGGTCGACGACCGGGTCGCCAACATCATCGACCACCGCATCGCCGACCTGATCACCGTCACCACCGGCATCGACGATCACGGCAAACCCACCATCGCCTGGCACCGCAACCCGCACGCCATCACCAGCGCATCCGCCCACGACGGGCTCTACGCCCTGGCCATCAACCTGCCCGACCCACCCGGGCGCACACTCACCGCGCTCGACGTACTCGGCATCTACAAAGACCAGTGGATCGTCGAACAACGCCACCGCGACCTCAAACAAACCCTGCACGTGCGGCCGATCTTCCTGCACAACGATGACCGCATCCACGCGCTCATCGCCGTCATCGGCATCGCCCTGCTCGTCTACGGCCTCATCGAAGCCGACCTGCGCGCCGCGCTCGGCCCCGACACCCCACTACCGGGCATCCTGCCCGAACACCGCGACGCGGTCCCCACCGCACGCGCGGTCCTGGCCACCTTCACCGACCTCAACGCCACCTACACCCGCGCCGGGCTCGTCCTCGACCGGCTCACCCCCACCCAACGCCTCATCCTCGCCCACCTCGACATCCCGCTCCCATGGCCCGAAACACACAGCACCACAACAACATCCAAAGTCACAAACCTTGACCCGCAACTATGCGGAAAACGGGGCTAGGCCGGTTGCAGCATGCGCCCGGTAACGCGCGCCGAGAGGGAACCGGGTGTCAGTCGTCCGAAAGTTGACGTGAAACGGTTGCGCCACCCGGGCACGACGACGGCCCTTCCGCGGTCCAGCGCGCGCAGCCCGGCGGCGACGACGGGTTCGGGCGCGGCGAGGTGCCGATAGACCGCTGTATGCGAGACGTCCGAGCCGAGAGCGTCGACAAATCCGGTGCGGGTCGGCCCGGGGCACAACGCCGTCACGGTGACCCCAGAGCCGCGGGTCTCCGCCCACAGGGCTTGGCTGAGCGACAACACGAACGCCTTCGAGGCGCCATAGGTGGCCTGGTACGGGCCGGGCTGAAAGGCGATGGTGGAGGCCACATTCAGGATGCCGCCGCGGCCGCGGGCCAGCATGCGCGGAAGTATCGCGTGGGTCAGCCGCGCCAGCGCGTCGACGTTGACCGCGACCAGCTCGTGCTCGCGGCCGGCGTCGATCTCCGCGAAGGGTCCGTAGGTGCCGAACCCCGCGTTGTTGACCAGCACGTCGACGTCTCGGTTGGTCAGTTGGGCGTTGAGGGCGTCGACGCCTTTGTCGGTCCCCAGATCACCGACGACGAGTTCGACGGTCTGACCGATCCGTTGCGCCACCGCCCTGAGCCGAGGCTCGTCCCGCCCGGCGAGCAGCAGACTGTGGCCGCGTTTCGCGAGTTGATCGGCGAAGATGGCGCCGAGGCCGGAACTGGCGCCGGTAATCACTGCCCACGACATTTCTAAACTCCTTGACAGGTAATAGTTTTCGCGATCGGCCGGACGGCCAGGGCGTGGCTGAAGACCCCGACCGCTGCGCCGAGGATGGGCCATATCGGCCAAAAGTACGTGACGCCGGTTGCAGTCCACACGGCGAGCACGACGGCGGTCATCGCGACGAATGCCGCGAGGTGAATGCGCACGCTCTTGCGGGCCGCGGCCATCCGGGCGGCGCGGCGACGAGGATCGGCACGCCGTATGCGATCGAGCGGGAGATCCGCGAGGAGCTCTTTGAGTTCCCCGATGGTGTGCGTCTGGAACGCGGTTTGCAGTCGCTGGTCGTACTCGTCCAGCTCCAGGTAGCCCTGCGCGAGCGCGTGGCCCAGGCGCGTCGCCGTCTTCTGCCGGCCGCGGTCACCGGCGCGGTCGGTGGTGAGTTGTTTGCCCATTTCTAACCTTCCCCGGCTGGATGTGAATAGCCTTAACATAGACGAAGATGTTAATGTCGTCAACATGGCACGGAAGACGAATGTCGCTCGGCGGGACAGCTACCACCACGGCGACCTCAAGCGGGCGCTGACCGGGGCCGCGCTATCGCTGGTGGCCGAGAGGGGACCGAAGGGCTTCACTCTGACCGAGGCTGCGCGACGCGCCGGCGTAAGCGCCGCGGCCCCCTACCGGCACTTCGCCGACAAGGCCGAGCTGCTCGCCGCCGTCGCCGAACAGGGATTCCGCGAACTGCACGCTGACCTGGCCGCGGCCGCCGACGCAGTGGCGGAGCCGCGGGCCCGGGTGGTCGAACTCGGCCGTGCCTATGTGCGCTGGGCCGTCGCCCATCCGGACCACTATCAGGTCATGTTCGGCGCCGAGAACGTCAAGGCCGATCATCCCGCGTTGGCGATCGCCGCCGAGGAGGCGTTCGGCGATTTGCTCGACGCGATCGTGCGGTGCCAGGAGGCCGGGATCGTGGAGGGTCAAGACCCGCTTCAGATCGCCGCGCCGCTCTGGTCGATGGTGCACGGCGTCGCGTCGCTTGCCATCGGCGGCGAACTCCGTGCGGTAGGCATTCGGCAGGACCCGGAGGCCATGATCGCGGGCGTGGTGGCCCAACTGCTTACAAACGGCGGCTAGGCCCGGCTAGGCCACCTCGGCCTGGCGTTGTGTCGCGTAAACCTCGGCCAGGAACTGCTCGACGGCGATCGCGGTGTGCACCGCCCGGGCGGAGCCGAAGATGTCGAAAGCGTGCTGGGCCAAAGGCAATTCGGCGTATACGACCGGCTGGTTGCTGAGTTGGCGCAGCTTCGTGACGAAGGCGCGCGCCTGCTCGACGGGGACCAGGGAGTCGTTGCGGCCGTGCAACACGAAGAACGGGGGAGCGTCGGCGCTCGCATGGCTGATCGGCGAGGCGTTGACGAAGGTCTGCAGGTTCGTCGACGGCCGTTGCTTGATAATCGATTTGACGAGCAGCCCCGGCATCATCGGATGCATCGCGTCGTCGAATCGGGTGAAGTCGTAGACGCCGTAGAACGGCACGGCCGCTTGCACCCGGGTGTCGGCGTCTTCGAACCCGGGCTGGAACTGAGGATCATTGGGCGTCAGCGCCGCCAGCGACGACAGGTGGCCGCCGGCCGAACCGCCTGTGATGGCGATGAATTCGGAGTCGCCGCCGTATTCGGCAATGTGCGTCTTGACCCAGGCCAGGGCGCGCTTGACGTCGACGATGTGGTCGGGCCAGGTGTTGCGCGGGCTGTGCCGGTAGTTGATCGCGACGCAGATCCAGCCCAGCTCCGCGAGGTGGCTCATCAACGGATGTGCTTGTCCGCGTTTGTTTCCCGTCGTCCAGGCGCCCCCGGGGATCTGGAAGAGCACCGGCGCCTTACTGTTTCGATCGAGGTCGGGACGCCGCCAGATGTCAAGGTGGTTGGCGCTGCCGTATTCGCCGTAGCTGATGTTGGAGTCGTGGGCATAGTCGCGGTAAATGCGTAGCACCCTCAACGCCCCGGGTGTTTTGGCGCTGCCGGCGCCGTCCGGCCGGCGCCACAGGTTTGTTGAGTCGGTGCGGCGGCTTGTGCCCAGCTCATCGTCCAGGGCTTTGGCGAGTGGGACATTGGCCTTATGGCCCGCGCGACTGAAGTTGAGCAGGCCGGCCGCCGAGATGACCGCGACGACCCACGCGACGGTTCGCACCGGGAGGGTCAGGCGGCGGCCCGTCAACGCCAGCCCGCCGAGCTGGCTCGCCAGCGTCTGCAGCGGCAGCTCGGTGACCACCATGCCGAATATCCACGAAAAGATCGACAGGTACCCGCTGCGCGCCAGCGGTCGGTACGCGTTGAGGGTGGACGCCGCGGTCACGGCCGTGACGAGCAGCGACCCTGCTTGCCGGATGATGTGCATGATTCGGGCTCTCCGCATTGACTCACCTTACGAGGCGGGTCGTTTGGGGGGACCGGTGAGTCGCGGATCCGTTAGCGCACGCTGCCCAACCTGCCGTGGACCACTGACCAATCGCGTCGGCTGGTCCCCACACCATGGCGAGTGCTCCGGCTTCGGTGTCGAAGTGCCGTTCTTGTGTTGAGAGGCGGGCTTCACGCTGGTCTCGGCCGCCCTGGCGAAAAGCATTCTGCTGCGTAGACTTCGGGCGTGGCCGTCGTCCCGCTCGACGCGCAAGAGCGACTTGAGCTCTGCGGTCTTTTCGATGCGCTCGGCCCGTCCGCTCCCACGCTGCTCGACGGCTGGACTTCCCACGATCTCGCTGCCCATCTTGTGTTGCGAGAACACGATCTGGTCGCCGGCCCTTGCCTGGTTTTACCCGGTCCCTTCGAACGGTTCGCCGAGCGGCGAAGGGCTGGCTTGGCGGGGCGCGAAAACTTTGGACGGCTCGTCGAGCGGATCCGGTCCGGCCCGCCCGTCGGGTTCTTCCGCATCGGATGGGTCCGCGGTTTGGCGAATCTCAACGAGTTCTTCGTTCATCACGAGGACGTTCGCAGGGCCAATGGGCGAGGGCCCCGCGGCCTCACACCCGCAATGGACCTTGCGTTATGGCGAAACGTGCGCCTCGGCGGCCGCTATCTGAGCCGGCGGCTTCGTGGTTGTGGGCTCGAGATTGAGTGGGTAGGAACCAACGAGCGGGTAACGGTTCGACCGGGCTCACCGACTGCACGGCTCAGCGGTCTGCCGGCCGAACTCCTTCTGTATGTCTTTGGGCGTCAACTCGCGGCGCAGGTCGACGTGAGTGGCCCGCACGAAGCGGTTGCGGCGACGCAGCGCACGCATTTTGGTATGTGAGCGGCTAAACAGCCCACCGCACTCGCAGTGTCAGCGGTTTGCGGAACACCAGACCTCGCGGCTCGTTTGGGTAGTCGGGATCGAGCCGCAGCTCGGGCAGGCGGTCCAGGAGTTGACCGACCGCGATCGCCGTTTCTGTCCTGGCGAGCTGAGCGCCCAGGCAAAAATGCGGGCCCTGCGCGAACGCAAGGTTGAGCCTGGCATTAGCACGCCGGACGTCGAACCGGTCGGGCTCGCTGAAAACAACCGGATCTCGGTTGGCGCCGGCGATCGATACGCTGACCAGATCACCGCGCCGAATCCCACTGCCCGCCAGCTGCACATCGCGGGTCGCGTAGCGGTCGACGACCGCGGCCGCCGGCTCCAGCCGGATCGACTCCTCGATTGCGTTCGCCAATAGGTCGGCGTGGTCGCGCACAAGCGGCAGCGTGTCGGGGACCTCGAGCAGATGCCGGACGGCGTTGAGAATCATGCCCTCCGTCGTGTCGATGCCGCCGAACATCAACACAGCCGCGTTTGACGCAACCTCGTCCAGGCTCAGCCCTTCCGGCGCCTTCGCGACCTCCCGCAACAGCGAGGGTTCGTCGGTACTGCCGAGAGTCCGTGTCACCGCGGCCCGCAGCCGGTCAAACGCCTCCGCGCCGGCCGCGGCGACCCGTCCGCCGGCGGTTACCTCGGAGACTGCCGCCACGATCGCGGCGTACCAGGACAACATCGTGCCGACGCTGACGTCGCGCAGCCCGAGCGCCTCGGTTACCACCGCCACCGCGAGTGGACCGGCGAACTCACGCCGTAGCTCGGCGCCGCCATTGCGTCGAATCGCCGAGATCAACCGGTCGGCTTCCGCCTCGACGAACCTAGCGAACCGGTCCTGGACACTCGCCGGGCGGAAGGGCTGCGCGAACGGCTCCCGCTGCCGGATGTGTTCGGTGCCGTCGAGCGAGAGCATGCTCGCGCCGACCACCCGGGAAGTAGAGAACCGGGGATCGTCGACGGTGAAGGTGGTGGGATCGCGCATCACCCGCACCGCGAGGTCGTACCGGGTGACCAACCACCCGCCCAGGACGGGGAGCCATGAGACGGGCTCGGACTTGCGCAGCCGTGCTAGTAGAGGGTGCGGATCCTCCTGCAGCTCGCGCAGGGTGGCGCTGCGCCCGACCGGGAAGCTATCGATGGCCATCGCGGGCTAAGTCACATCGGCACGCAGGTCCCTCGGAAAGGACAAACTTTCTGTCCGCCTCACTCGGAAATACGACGAATGCCCTGGTGAGCGTCCTGGGCATTGGCGCCGAATTTCCCTCTGCGCACACCGGGGCGCAGCCCCCTGAACGCTCACAGCGACAACGGGCGGCGGGCGGCGCGGGGCCATCAGTTGTCGCTGTGAGGCGGACACATCGGCACATCCCTAACTTCTTGTCACGCAAGTGATTATGCGTGGTCCGCTGCGAAGAGAACATCGGGGTTGAGAATGCACGCTGGGTCGAAGCTCTTCTTGATCCGGCGCATCAGGTCGACCTTGACCGGGTCTTCTAGGTGTAGGAAGTAAGGCGTTTTGGCGCGACCGAGGCCGTGCTCGCCGGAGATAGCGCCGCCCAATTCCATTGCCAGCGCGAATATGTCGGTCATGAGCTTCTTCTTTTTCTCCGGGTCCTTGCAAATGATGGCCAGGTGCACGTTGCCATCGCCGGCGTGCCCGCAGCCGGCCGCAGCCGCGCCCGCCGCCGTCGCTAGCCCGCGGGCGGCGGCAAGGAATTTCGGCATCGATCCCCGCGGCACCACGGTGTCGATGATGTCGTCCGCGCCGATCGCCTTCGCGGTCCAGAACGCCTTCTCGCGCGCCTCGATCAGCTTTCGCGCCGAAGCCCCTTCAAGCACGTAGGCGTCGACGGCACCCAGCTCCGCGAGTAGCTCGCCAGCCCGCTCGACATCCTCGTCGAGCCGGTCACCGGTCCGATTCTCAAGCGCCACAACGAGATATGCCTGGCAGCTGTCGCGGATCTTGTCGGGGATCCCCAACTCCAGGTTCTGGGTGTGGATGAGGGCGGCCATGGTCATGTTGTCGATGTATTCCAGGATGTAGGGCGCAAGCCCGCTGGCCAGCACTGCGGGCACCGCCTCCATGACTTGGTCGAAGTCGGCGAACGGTGCGAGCACCGTGGCGCTGTGGTCGAGCCGCGGGTGCAGCTTGACGATCACCTCTGTGGCCAGGGCCAGGGTGCCCTCGGAGCCGACGATCAGCTGGGTCAGGTCGTAGCCCGTGGACACCTTGGCGATCTTCCCGCCGGTGCGGATGATCTCGCCGGTCGCCAGCACCGCCTGCAGCCCGAGCACGTTGTGGCGGGCGATGCCGTACTTGACCGCGCGCATCCCGCCGGCGTTGGTTCCGACGTTGCCGCCGACGCTGGAGGACAGTTCGCCGGGCTGAACCATGTAGCTCAGCCCGGCCTCGAGGGTCGCGGCGTCCAGTTCGGTCAGCGTCACGCCGGGTTGGACGACCGCGACCTGGTTGGTGGTATCGACCTCGAGGACCGCATTCATCCGCTCGAAGGAGATCAGCAGTCCGTCTTTCCGCGGAATCGCGGCGCCCGACAGGCCGCTCCCGGACCCGCGGGCGGTCACCGGCACGCCATGTTCCGATGCGGCCGTCAGCAGCTGTGAAACCTCTTCTGCGGTAATCGGCTTGGCGACATAGGCCGGCTTCTGCGGGGCGGTCGTCAACACCTCGTCGTGCCAATAGTCCTCGGGGATCGCGTCGCCCGTCACCAAGTTATGCATGCCGACGATTTCCGCAAACCGCGCCGTCATGTCGCGCATCGCAGGCCTCACCTTCTCCAGGTCGGACTGCGATTCACTGTATAGCGAGTCAGGCCGCCGTTCCGCGACGGTGACCGCGGGGCCGCCTGGTATCGGCGGCCCACAGATGACCGCAGGTCGGGCACTGCAGGTGCACCGTCCAGGCCTGGTTGCTCAGCAGGTACTGCCAGTGGTCTGCACAGTTGCGCGGGCTGCGGCATTCGGCGCAGTGCCTGCCGTGGTCGCATCGCGGGCAGGGCAGCCAGGCGCGGCGGCCGCGGTCGGCTTGGGGATCAATCGGCAACACGGTTCACCGCCCGGTCGGGGAGTACTCCCGCACTAACCAGCTCGTCGTAGATCCGCTGCTGGCCCTCGTCCAACCCGCTGTACAGCATGTCCCAGGCGCGCTCTTCCTCCGCGAGCACCTGAACGGGATCCCAGTCGTCCCCAATTGCCTCGAGAACGGCGGCGCGGCGACGCGCTTCGTCGAGCGTCAGGTCGTACGCATATGTGAAATCGCCAGATATTTCAGACATGGATCTCCCACAGATTCACGGATTTTCAGCACTTCTCGGTGTCGATGTCACCGTTGACAGGGCATCTTTGACCATCAGCCGGTATTAAATGCCGTACCGGTTCACTCATCGAAACAGCGAGTTGACTCAGAGTAACCAATACCTTGACGAGCCAAAACGTAAAGTGCACGAGATCACACTCACCTGCGCCTGCGCGACCCTGGGCGGTGCAGGCGGTGCGCCACGGCCAGGTAGCTGAACTACGTTTCGGTTTCGGGACGTCTGGCTATCCCGGACCTGCGGGAAACTGCGATTCGTAGCGCCAACAGAAAGACAATGTCAGCTCTCCAAAAGGCAGGGACCGACACGGAGCTCCAACGGACCCAGTATGAGCGCGGCCAGGGGACCATCCCGCCGGGCTGGCTCTTGGGCGGCCGCTACGAACTGCGCGGTGTTCTCGGCCGCGGTGGGATGGCCGAGGTACGTGACGGGTGGGATTTGAAGCTGGGCCGCCCCGTGGCGATCAAGCTGCTCTATCCGGGGGCAGAGCTGCGGCCGGACAGCCGCCCGCGGTTCGAGTCGGAAGCGCGGGCGGCCGCGCAGCTGACCGGGCGACACGTGGTGGTGGTCCACGACGTCGGCGAGCACGACGGGTTGCCGTTCATCGTCATGGAGCGGCTACCGGGAGTGTCCCTTGTCGACCACATCGCACGCGGGCCGCTGCCGGTGCCATTCGTGCACGCCGTCCTCGACGGCGTCCTGGACGCCCTCGCCGAGGCGCACAACGTCGGCATCCTGCACCGCGACGTCAAGCCGGGCAACATCTTGTTCACCGCTGCGGGCGAACCCAAGCTCGCCGATTTCGGCATCGCCAAGACGGCCGGCGCCGCCTACACCAAGGTGGGCGAGGTCATCGGCAGCATGGCTTACCTGAGCCCCGAGCGGCTGACTGCCAAGCCGGCCACGGTGGCTGACGACCTGTATTCGGTCGGCGTGGTGGGTTACGAGGCGCTGGCCGGGCGGCGGCCGTTCGCGCAGAAGGACCTCGGTCCGTTGGCCCACGCGATCCTGCACGACTTGCCGCCCCCGCTTGCGGCGCAGCGCCCGGATGTGCCCCCGGCCTTCGCCAGCGTGATCGAACGTGCGATGGCACGCGACCCGGCGTGGCGGTTCGGCGACGCCAAAGCGATGCGGGCCGCGCTCGTCGACGCGTTGCGCCCGCCACCTCCTGTCCGTCCCCCCACCCGGGTGATGCCTGCGCCGCCGCCCGCGCTGATGACCTACGCACCCACGGCCGCGGGACGAGAGCCGGACAATCACCGGCGCATAC
The DNA here is from genome assembly GCA_963788075.1 of uncultured Actinomycetota bacterium. GTDB lineage: Bacteria > Actinomycetota > Actinomycetes > Mycobacteriales > Mycobacteriaceae > Mycobacterium. The sequence goes on from CAWBFI010000006.1 coordinate 184,564, forward strand.
TCTGGGTGGCGGCGATCATTGCCCTATTCATTCTGGCGCTCATGCTGTTCATGATCGATCCGCCGTTCTCGGCGCCGCCGCCAACGCCGGTCAACACCAACACCAACACCACCAGCACGTCGTTGCCGCCGCCGACGACCGCCCTCACCACAACAGAACCCAGCAGCGTGGAGCAGCCGCCGCCGCCGCCTCACCACCCGGGCCCGCCAGGCCCAGGCCATGGCCCGGGCCATGGCAAGAAATAAGGCGGAGAAGGCGACTGACCGGAGAAGAGATCAAGCTCGGTTTACGCGACCTGCTGCGGCGGCGATGCGGGGTGAGCCGGGATCACTCCAAACCTGCCGGCCGGTGCGTGTTCGCGTTGCCAGATCGCGGATTGCGCTGCGAACCGGGGATGGGCGGGCTGGGGATGCTGCTGCACACGGTCGAATTTGTCCAGCCGGTGCATCGGCACGACGGCGGTCAACGTGAAGTTCCAGAGTTGGCGCATGAAATTGCCTGCGGTGCGCCGTGTTTCCGGGCCGCCGACGTACCGGCGCGCGATGGTCAGAAAGTCTTCGGGTTCGACGCCGGCGACATCCCGCACGTGGGTCGTCGGCCCGCCCGCCTCGAAGGTTCCCAGCGCGTACTCGGGCAGGTAGTTGCGCAGACTGGATTGGACGAACACGTCGAAGCCGAGTCGTTTGGCGTTCACGCGCACGGCCTTCATGAACATCCGTTGGGGAATCTCGATGTGGCGGATCCGCCGGCCCAGCGCCTCACCAATCGCGCCGGCGATCTCGGCTCCGGATAGCAGCGCCGGCCCGGTTGGGCGGTAGGCGCGGCCGTCGTGGCGGTGCGGGTCAAGCAGTGCACCGACCGCGACGCGGGCGATGTCTTCGTTGGACGGCGGGGCGTTGCGATGTCCGCCGGTCGGCAGCGGCAGCACGCCCAGTTGGGAGGCCAGCGGGAGCAGGTTGAGGTAGTTGTCGGCGAAGTAGCCGGGATCGACGGCGACGTGGGCGGTATCGGGCAACAGCTCAAAGAGCTGGTCGGTCAACCACGCGTGGCGGGTCATCACCGAGGGATGGTCGGGGCTGGACAGCCACTGCCCCAACGCCACCACCGCCTCGACGCGTGAGCGCCGCGCCGCCACGGCGAAGGCGACCGCGCTGTCGAGGGCGTGTGGGTGGTACGGCGGATTGAAAAACACCCGGTCCACCCCGTCGACCGCGGCCGCGACCTGCTGGATGTCGAGCATGTCGGTGACGACGACATCGGCGCCCAAGGCCTGCAACCGGGCGCTGCGCGCATCGATCCGATGCACCAAAGCCCTTGTCAGCACGCCCTTTTCCAACAGTTGAGCGGCCACCGCGCCGCCGATCTTGCCGGTGGCGCCGGTCACCAGCACGCGTGAGTTTGTCATCGGATCTTCCTTCCTCGTCGGACACTCGGACCAGCCGGCCAATGTGACCACTGGTTGCTTTGCAGTATGCGACTGGCATGTGACCGTTGTCAACATCGCGGTTCGCATGGGATTCTGAAGAGCATGAGCCCCGCCAGCGCCGGCCCCGACCGGCGAAAGTCCTACCACCACGGTGCGCTGCACTCGGCGTTGGTCGAAGCGAGCGTCGCGCTGGCCCGCGAAGGCGGACCCGATCGGGTGATCCTGCGCGAGGCGGCCCGGGCGGCCGGGGTGTCACACTCTGCCGCCTATCGGCATTTCGCCGACCGCGAGGCCCTGCTTGCCGAGGTGTCGCGCCAGGCGCGTAGCGAGCTCGCCGCCGAGATGCGCCGACGCGTTGCCCGCGCCAAGGGTCCCCGCCAGCGGCTGCGTGCGATCGGCACCGCCTACGTCGACTATGCGTTGAGCGAGCCCGGGTTGTTTCGGACCGCGTTTACCTCGCACCCGGCGACTTCCCCTGCGGCGGAAGGGGATCGAGCGGATGACGAGTCGCCCGGCGATGGTGGCGACCCATTCGAGATTCTCGGTGAGGCGCTCGACCAGTGCCAAGCCGCGGGTCTGCTGAATCCAAAGCACCGGCCCGGCGCCGAGATTGCGGTCTGGTCGGCGGTGCACGGCCTCGCGAGCCTGCTGCTGGACGGGCCGTTGCCCAGGACCGCGGCCGGCGTCGAATTCGCGCGCCGGCAAGTGCTGGAGCTCATCGAGCGCGGATTGTTCAACGACGGTTCGTGATGATCGGCGGTCAGCCGGCCAGCCGCACGGGCAACGCTTTGGGGCCGCGGATCGATGGGGTGTTGAAGTACGTCAGGGTGTCGGCCGTGACGCGGTAGTGCGGAAAACGGCCGAGCAGTTCTTCCATGGCGACCCGGGCTTCCAGGCGCGCGAGGTTGGCGCCCATGCAGAAGTGGATGCCGCTGCCGAAGGCGATGTGTTTTCGTGCCGCGCGGTGGATGTCGAAACGTTCGGCGTCATCGAAGACGCGGGGGTCGCGGTTGGCCGCGGCCAACAGGAGCATCACCTTCTCGCCCGCGCGGATGGTTTCTCCCCGTAGCGCGACGCCGGTCGTCGTGGTCCGCGTCAGCGTCGGGACGGGCCCCTCGAACCTCAGCACCTCTTCGATCGCGTTGGGCAGCAACGACATATCGGCCACAATCTCCGCCCGCGCGTCGGGTTGAGCGGCCAGCACGGTGACCGCGTTGCCGAGCAGGTTGGTCGTGGTCTCGTTGCCCGCGATCAGCAGAAGCGCGCAGAACCCGAGGATGTCGTCGTCGCTGAGTTGATGCCCGTCGACCTCGGCCTGCACGAGGGCGGTGACCAGGTCGTCGCGCGGGTCGTTGCGGCGGGCGGCGACGACGCCGCGGAAGTAGTCGAAGATGTGCTCGTAGTTGCTTATCAGCGATTCGTAGTCGCCGGCCGCGGTTGCCATGATGCCGTTGGACCATTGCTTGAAAAGTTCACGATCGCTGGGGTCGACGCCCAGCATCTCGGCGATCACCATGATCGGCAGCGGCGCGGTGAACGCCGATACCAGGTCGACGTTGTCGCCCGGTATCGCGTCGAGCAGGGCTCGGGCGATATGGCGGATCAGGCTCTCCTGCGCGGCTATTCGCTTGGCGGTGAAGGCTTTCTGCAAGACCCTGCGCAGCTCGGCCTGCCGGGGCGGGTCCATCAGGATGATCATCGGCTTGAGCCCGGAGAACCCGTCCAGGGTGATGCCGCTCGCGGAGGAGAAGACCGGCCATTCGCGCAATGCGGCCTCGACGTCCTCGAAGCGGCTGATCGCCCAGAACCGCGGGCGGTCGTTGAGGTGAACCGGGCGTTCCTCGCGAAGTGCGGCGTAGACCGGGTGAGGATTTCCCAGGTGCGAACGAGAATAGGGATTGAAATTCATGACCTCTCAAGGGCTTTCCTCGCCCGGCGGCCCGGACGGGCGACCGCCTACCATCGCCAGCCTAACATTGCAATGCTTAAAAGAAGCCACCCCGTTAACGGGGCCCGACCGGCCCGGGCAAGAGCATGGAGTTTGTCGACGCCGGCAAGCATCCGACGCTCTCGCCGATGACGTATCGACAGGCCGGTTCAGCCGACCTGCGATAACCATGTCGGATGGGGCTGAATCACTCCATTCCGACCATCGGAGGTATCGACTGGTGCATGTTCGTGTCGCCAGATCGCGGATTGCGCCGCGAGCCGCGGTTGGGCGGGCTGGGGATGCTGCTCGAGTCGGTCGAATTTGTCCAGCCGGTGCATCGGCGCGATCCCGGTCAGCGTGAGGTTCCAAAGTCTGGGCCGACCATAGCGACGCCGCGCGGTTGTCCACTCAGGCGAGCAAGCCGCGGATGTCCTCGGCGGTGAGGGTGGAGCCGAACGCGTTACCGTCGTCGATGACACTGGCAAACAGCTTGGCTTTGCGGGCGTTGAGGGCCATTACCTTGTCTTCGATGGTGTCGTGGGCAATGAGCCGGTACACCATGACGTTGCGGGTCTGGCCGATGCGGTGCGTGCGGTCGATGGCCTGGGCCTCGGTGGCTGGATTCCACCACGGGTCGAGCAGAAAGCAGTAGTCGGCCTCGGTAAGGTTCAGCCCGAACCCGCCGGCCTTGAGGCTGATCAGGAAAACCGGTGCGTCTCCGTCCTTGAACCGCTGTATCACTGTTGCGCGGTTACGGGTTCGCCCGTCCAGATAGCAGTAGTCGATTCCCTCGGCGTCGAGGCGATCGCGGACCCGGCCCAGGAAACGGGTGAACTGACTGAACACGAGCGCGCGGTGGCCCCCGTCGACGACGTCGCGGAGATGCTCGGCGATCCCGTCGATCTTCGGGCTGGCCAGCGTGTCGTGTGCGGGGTCGACGAGCCCGGGATGCAGCGCCATCTGCCGCAGCACGGTCAAAGACTTGAGGATCGTGAACCGGTTGCGCTGCATGTCATCGAGCAGGCCGAGCACCTTCTGCCGCTCTCGTTGCAGTCGCTTGTTGTAGAGGGCGCGGTGCCGCGGCGGCAGCTCGATATCGAGGACCTGCTCTTGCTTGGCCGGCAGCTCGGCGGCCACGTGCTCCTTGGTGCGGCGCTTGACCAACGGCTTGATGCGGCGGCGGAACAGGGCCAAAAGCTCAGGGTCGCCGGTCTTCTCGATGGGCTTGGCGTAGAAGTCGGCGAATTTCGTCGGGCTGGGGAACAACCCGGGCGCGGTGATCGACAGCAATGACCACAGCTCCATGACATTGTTCTCCATCGGCGTGCCGGTGATGGCCAGCTTGAAAGGTGCGGCCAATCTGCGTGCGCACTGGTAGGTCTTAGCGTGATGGTTCTTCACGTATTGGGCTTCGTCCAGGATCAGCCCGGACCACGTTCGGGCGGCGTGGGCGTCGAAGTCCAGCCGAAACAGCGTGTACGAGGTGACCACGATGTCGGCGCCGGCTGCCAGCTCGTCGAGGTCGGCGCCGGCGCGGCGCAGCGTGTCGAAGATCGGCACGACCGACAGTTCGGGCGCAAACCTCGCTGCCTCGGTGGCCCAGTTCGCCACCACACTGGCCGGCGCGACCACCAGGAAGGGGGCCATGCCCGGAGTCCGTTGGCGCACATGGCAAATCAACGCCAGCGACTGCAGCGTCTTGCCCAGGCCCATGTCGTCGGCGAGGATCCCACCGAGCCCGTGGGCATGCAAGGTTGCCAGCCACGAGAACCCATCGGCCTGATAGGGCCTCAGCTCAGCGCACAGGCCGGTCGGCACCGCCGCCGGTTCCAGGCCCTGCAGCGCGCGCAGCCCGTCGACCTGGCGCCGCCACTCGTCGGCCTGCCGCGTCACGACCCCAAGCTCAGACAGCTCGTCGAACAACCCGACCTGGAATCGGCTGATCCGGGGTGGTCCCGCTTCGGCATCGATGAGCGCGCGGGCCTCCTCGATGAGCTGGCGCAGCTTTACCAGCTCCGGCTTGTCCAAGGCGAAGTAAGCGCCGTCGGCAAGCAGTAGGTGCGGCTGGCCGGACGCGAGCGCGGTGAACACGCTGACGAATGGAACCTCTTTGTCTTCAATGCTGATCGTGACACCCAGGTCGAACCAGTCCGTCTCGCCGGCCACCGCGTCCGTCGTCACGGCGATGACGAGGGAGCCGCCCGCTTCCCGATAGTCCACCGGTTCGCCGATCACCTCCAGCGTGACAGCGGGATGCTCGCCTAATAGCGGTTGAACTTCGGTGGCGAATCGCATTGTGTCCAGGCCGGACAGCCAAGTTCCGATGAGCGTGCCGTCGGCGGCGCGGAGCCCCAACTGCTCCAACGGCGCGTCGATGCTCGCGGCGAGCGCATTCTCCGCTTGCAGGTCGCGGTAATCGGTATACATGGGCGTGTCGGTGGGCACGCGAAAATCGTTGTCGCCCAGCCGGTATGCCCATTCCCACGCCAACTCCAGCCGGTGGTCGTCCTGGTAGTCGGCCCGCAGGACGAGTGTCGGCCCGACGATCGCGGGCAAGGTGAATGACTCGTCCGACGATGTGATGGCCGCGATGTGGCGCAGCCTCGGGTAGTAGTCCGTGGTGAAGCGCTGCTCCTCGTCCGCGGGTATGACCAGCGGCTTATCACCGAGTGCCATGCGCTGTAGCGCCGCGGGCGCCGGCCTGTCCAGCCGGGCAAGCCGCAAGCCGCCGTCGGCGTAAACGACGCCGTGGCCCGACGATCCGATGAACGCCACCGGACGTGCCGCGGCGCCGTCGACGCGAAGCGCGGGCGCGACGGTGAGATCGCCCGCTTCGTCGACCGTCACGTCCAGGCACAACTGCGCCGCGGCATAGGGCGGCACCTCCCACAGGGGCCGCACCTGCAGCAGCCGCACCCCGACTCGGCGCGCTTCGTCCAGCAGCGGCCACAGCTGCGGGGAATCAAATCGCAGCAGCGAGATCGTCTTCACGTCGCCGTACGTGTAACCGCCGTACGAATAGCTGTAATAGCCAGGCGAATTCGAGCTCGACGCCCGGTAGGCCGCATAGAGCTCCTGCAGCAACCGAAGCTGAGCGTCGGGATAGCCGCTGTGGCGCAGCGCGGGCAGCTTGGCCCAGCTCAGATCGCCGGCCACCCAACCGCCGCGCTTTCCGGGTCGCACTAGCCGCGCGTCGAGAATCGGCGACGGCCCGCTCACCGACAGGCTCAGCTCGATCGCCAGTGGTGTCCCGATGCGGTCGTTCGTCGAAGCCGTGGGAAGCAGCGCATCCAGCGACTGCCGCCATGCCGGGGGAGCGGTAGGAGGTGGTATGGGTCGAGCGCGCGTCTCTGCGGGCCCAGCGGCGGCGACGACGATCGCCGCGACATGCTTGCAGTTCACCTGCATCGGGCAGCTGCAGAACCCGCCTTCGACATCCCACGTATCGGTGTCTGCCGGCAAAAGCCGCACCGTGGTTGTGTAGGTGCGGTCGTGACTGCCGCGAACAGCGCCGAAAAGCTTGTAAGTTTTCGGGTCCCATACGCAGCTCAGCACACGACCCTCCCGCGCATACGACACGCCACGGCGCCAGGTATCGGCGGCGAGGACGTCGACCGTGCTGTCGAGGTCGATCGAGGGGTAGATCAGCGACTGCATGCTGGCACCGTAACGACGCGGTCTGACAAGACGGTCCGAACACGCCGGGCGACACACGAAAGCGGTGCAGATGAGTCTGCTGTGACGGAACGCCGAGCGAGCGGGTACAGCAGACCGCGACCGATCCGCTCGGACGACGCGACCGCCCAGGAATCGCGATCTCGGATTTGAGTGGGCCCACTTCGTCGAGGCGTGCGATGTGCTACGGACAGCCCGGGCTGAATAGGCCTGATTTCGTGCACCGACAATGATGCGCCGACGCGGCTTGTGTCTTCTCGCACGCCTGCCGTCGATCGCTGCTGTGCGGTATTACTGCATTGCAGAACTAATGTATTGCTGGGATACTTGCCCATATGACTTTTCATGGGTATGTGGCGGTCCAAGCCCGTGGCGTGCTCTCTTTGCCCGCAGAGGTCAGGCGGCGATTGCACTTGGACGAACCCGGCGCGCAGGTCGAGATCACCGAGCGCGACGACGGCGTGCTCGAGCTCCGCCCATCACTCCCGATACCAGCTGATCAGCGCTGGTTTTGGACCAAACGCTGGCAACAGCGCGAGCGAGAGGTCGACGACTATGTGGCCGCACAGCGGGTCATGGTCCACGAGGACGGCCGCGCGCTACTCGAACACCTCGATCAGCTCGACGCTGACGAGACGTGAAGTTCGAAACCACACCCGCGTTCGACTCGGACTATCGCCGGCTTAAACCTGAGCACCGCGAGACGTTTCGCCGCGTCCTCGTGACGAAATTCATCCCGGCCTGCGACGCGTTGGCAGCCGATCCATCCACACGGTGGCCACAGTCGCTTCGCGTGAAGCCCGTCCACGGGGCACCGGGTGTGCTGGAAATGACGTGGTCGTTCGCCCGCCCCGACGGCCGCGCGACATTCGAACTGGTCACCGTCGAAGGCGAGCTCCGCTGCCGGTGGCGCCGCGTCGGTGACCACTCCGTGTTCCAAGCACCTTGATTCCCGACTCTTGCAGGCCGCCGGAGGCGACCCAGATGCTACGAGCGCGCTACGTTCGTAACATGTCCGAAGTGGTCTCGCGAGCTCCGCAACGATACGGCCGGAGTCCTTCGGCAGGTGCGAGAAGGCGAGGACGTCACCATCACGGTTGCGCTGCGCTCAAGCCGATCCCGGGTTGCGCAAGGACCTCGCGGTGCTCGCGGGCGAGACGACCGAGGATCTTGGGCCGATCCGATGAGCAAGACGCGGGCCGCCGGAGTGCTCGACACCTCGGTGTTCATCGCGACCGAACCCAGGACGAGGACTTCGCCGCCCTCGACGGCGCCGTCAACCTGACGATCATTCGCGTCTGAACCCGCTAAAAGGGTTCGGGAACTCCGCAGGAAGCTGTCGCGGTGAGCGCGGCCCCCAACGTGGCGATCGACGGTATCAATAGTCACATGAGCCACGTGAGTACCGTGAGCCAGCCATAGGGCGACTTCCATTTGCGCTATCACCGGCGCTATCACACATGAAACTCACCTGGTGGTCGGCCGCGCAACGGCCTGTGCCTGCCCACTGCTCGTGCGCTAACGAGGATCTCGCTTAGGGCCTGCGACAAAATAATCTAGGTGGTGTCCGGGCGTGTCGGCCCTACGGTGTAGTTCCACTCGCCGTGGAAGTCGTGGCGTGTGATCGGTAGGGCATCAACGTCTTTCGCTGTGTATTTGATGCCAGTGGGGTACCGGTCGGTGTCCAGGACGCAGTGGACACTGAGCCCGGTCGTCGTGGTCGGGTTGCCGATCAGGTCGACGATCATTCGGTGGCTCTCGAGCGGTCGTCCACGCCAGTTCATGGTGATCTGGGAGAACAGCCGGTGTTCGATCTTGTTCCACTTGCTGGTGCCCGGTGGTAGGTGGCAGACGGTGATGGTCAGCCCGGTCTCGGCGGCGAGGCGAGCCAGCTCGATCTTCCAGGCGCGGACCCGGTAGCCGTTGGAGCCGCCGCCGTCGGCGCAGATCAGCAGCTTCTCGGCCTGCGGGTAACGGCGGCGCCCGATGGTGTCCCACCAGGAGCGCAGCGTGGCCACCGCGAACGCGGACGTGTCGTGGTCGGTGCCCACCGACACCCAGCCGGTGTTGGTGGTGACGTCGTAGACGCCGTACGGGATCGCCTTGCCCAGTTCCTTGTCCATGAAATCGTGCACGTTCGTCGGCACCGGTGAGCCCTTGGGCTGGTACTCGCGCCCGCCGTTGGTGAAGTCACCGACCAGTTCCTTCTTCTTCGTGTCAACCGAGATCACCGGCTGACCGGCGGCGATGTGCTCGCCGACGCGCTGGTTGAGGTAGCGGAACTGGGCGTCACGATCCTCGTGCTGGCGGCCCTCGATCACCTTGGCGTTGGCCTGCAGGCTGAACCCCATCGCTTTGAGCATCCGCGCCACCGTGCGGTCGGAGACGCGATGCCCGGCAGCGGCCAGCGCGCCGGCCAGGTTCCGCGTCGACTTGGTCGTCCACACCAGCGGCGACATCGGATCGCCGCGGGTCTCGGGATCCACCAACGCCGTCAACGCGGCCGCCAGCTCCGGGTCGGTGTCGGCCAGCTTCTTGCGGCCACCACCGCGCGCGCGGACCCTCGCCGAGGGCTCCGGAATCCCCTCCAGCTCCCGCACCCCTCGTGCGACGGTGTCCGGGTGAACACCGGTCGCCCCGGCGATCGCCTTGATTCCGCCCAGACCCAGCTTCTGGGCCTCGACCCCGAGGAGCAGCCGCCGCTGCTTCTCGTCCAGGTGCGGGCGCAGCGCCGCGTACCTCGACGCCGCCGACTCGGCCGCTGCCGCCATGCCGGTCATTATCACAACCGTAGCCGCTGCGGACACGAAAACCTAAGTTATTTTGTCGCGAGGCCTTAGTCATGGTGGTGTATGATGTGGTGTATGCGGCGGACTAACATCTACCTCGACGAGGAGCAGACGGCAAGCCTCGACAGGTTGGCCGAACAGGAAGGCGTTTCGCGAGCCGAGCTCATCCGTCAACTGCTGAACCGCGCCCTGGCCGGCGCTGACGACAACCTGGCGTCGGATCTCAAAGCGATCGAGGATTCGTTCGGTACGCTGCCCGATCTTGACGTGCCGGGGCGTTTTCCTGGTGACCGTGAGGAGCACCTTGGCCGCATGTGGCGCAGCAGAGCATGATCCTCGTCGACTCCGATGTGCTGATCGCGCATTTGCGAGGGGTCGCCGTGGCCCGCGACTGGCTCGTTGGTGCTCGAAACGACGGACCCCTGGCAATCAGCGCGGTATCGATCGTGGAACTGATTGGCGGTATGCGGACCGTCGAGCGGCGCGAAGTATGGCGCCTGCTCGCCTCTTTTCGTGTGGAGCCGGCGACCGAAATGGTCGCGCGCCGTGCTGGGGACATGATGCGCCGATATAGGCGCAGTCACAACAGGATTGGACTCGGAGACTATCTCATCGCTGCAACCGCCGACGTGCAGGGCTTAGAGCTGGCAACGCTCAACGTTCGGCATTTCCCCATGTTCGAGGGTTTGCAACCACCGTTTGCCATCACGGCCGGGCAAGGCCCGCGGCCGTGAGCGCACGACTTTTCGAACGTGGCGGCTGTGGCTGTGCGGCAAGGCTCGGATGGTCATCCGGCCAGCCGCACCGGCAACGCCTTGGGTCCGCGAATCGATGGGGTGTTGAAGTACGACAAGGCTTCGGCCGTGACTCTGTATTTCGGGAAACGGCCGAGCAGTTCTTCGAAGGCGACCCGGGCTTCCAGGCGCGCGAGGTTGGCGCCCATGCAGAAGTGGATGCCGCTGCCAAAGGCGATGTGTTTTCGGGTCACGCGGTGGATGTCGAAACGCTCGGCGTCCTCGAAGACGCGCGGGTCGCGGTTGGCCGCGGCCAACAGCAGCATCACCTTTTCACCCGCGCCGATGGTGTGTCCCCTGACGTGGGCATCGACCGTCGTGGTCCGCGTCAACGTCTGGGCCGGTCCCTCGAATCTCAGCACTTCTTCAATCGCGTTGGGCAGCAATGACATATCGGCAACGATTTCCGCCCGAGCGTCGGGATGAGCGGCCAGCAGGACGGCGGCGTTGCCGAGCAGATTTGCGGTGGTCTCGTTACCGGCGATCAGCAACAGAGCGCAAAACCCGAGGATGTCGTCGTCGCTGAGTTTGTGCCCGTCGACCTCGGCCTGCACCAGGGCGGTGGCCAGGTCGTCGCGCGGGCTGGTGCGGCGAGCGGCGATGACCCCGCGGAAATAGTCGAAGATGTGCTCATAGTTGCGAGCCAGCGATTCGTACCCGCCGGCCGCGGTGGCCATGATCGCGTTGGACCATTGCTTGAACAGCTCCCGATCGCACGGATCGACGCCCAGCATCTCGGCGATCACCATGATCGGCAACGGCGCGTTGAACGCCGACACCAGGTCGACTTCGTCTTCGCCGGGTATCGCGTCGAGCAGGGTTTGGGCGGTGTGCCGGATCAGGCATTCCTGGGCGCCTATTCGCTTGGCGGTGAACGCCTTCTGCAGCACCCGCCGCAACTCCGCCTGCCGGGGCGGATCCATCAGGATGATCATTGGCTTGAACCCAGAGAAGCCATCCAAGGTGATGCCGCTCGCGGAGGAAAAGACCGGCCATTCGCGCAGTGCGGTCTCGACGTCGTCGAAACGGCTGATAGCCCAGAATCTCGGGCGCTCGTTGAGGTGAACCGGATGTTCCTCGCGCAGCGCGGCATAGACCGGGTGCGGATTTCCCAGGTGCGAACGAGAATAGGGATTGAAATTCATGACCTCTCAACGGCTTTCCCCGCCAGGGCGGCCTGACGTTCGTCGACCGAGGCGCCTACCCTTGCCACCCTAACATTGCAATCTTAAAAAGAAAGCGGGCGACCGGGCTTTGCAGGTTCTGGCGACGATCACCTAGTCGTCGTCTTGGATCGCCGACGCAATGGCCTTCATCGGCAGCACGAGGTGAAGTGGATCGACGGGCGACTGGAGGAATTCACCGTGATGAAGATAGAACGCGCGAGCGGTCTCATCACGCGCATGGACCAATAGCGCGGGCGCGGCCACTGACTGAGATAACAGAAGTACACGCTTCAGTACGTCCTGCAGTAGGCCCCACCCGAGTCCTTTGCCCTGCCACTCGACGTCGACGGCCAACCGAGCCAGCAGGAAGCAAGGGACCGTGTCGGGAGCACGCTTCGCGATCGCCTCGGGAGCTGCGCTGCGTTCGATGCCCGCCACGGTGATCGCGTAATAGCCAACAACGCGACCGTCATAGGTACTGACATATGTGGTTGCGTTGTTGGCGCGCTGGTTCTGCCAGCTGTATTTCTGTAGCCACTCGGCTAGCTCAGGTGCACCCGAGTCGAATCCCGTGCGATCGTGCGCCTTGGTGAGTTTTTCTGGCAGGCTGGGCTTCGCTCGGGTGCCCTCGGTGTCCTCGGCCACGCCGGGTTAATCAGTCTCGGCGAATGGACTCTCGCGTCGGAGAAGCCGGCGAAGCTTCGGCGTCGGCTCCAACGGAGCATCGAGGAGAGCTTGGAATTGGACCCATTGCTCTTCGCTGGCGACGAACCACTTGCGATCGGCGAGAACCCGCTCGGCAGTCTCCAAGACACTGCCCAGGATGAAGTCCGTGACCGTGCGGTCGGTGGCCTCCGCAGCCTGACGTATCAATTGCTGCTGCTGGGCGCTGGCACGGAAGTTTAACCGCTGGTCACGTGCGGTCTTGGTGGGGGCGTTCGGATTGCTCATGGTTGCCTCACTAGTACGTACATACACCGTACATACAAGTTGATTCGACGTCAACCCTTGCGTATGCACACTGTACATACGGTGCCAACACCTTGTTCCATGATCAATCGATCGCGAGATCCCAGGTCGGCTGCCCGAGCGGCGAGCTTTGTCGTCCACGGTGGCGATCGTGATGTTGTGCTGCTCCGCGCTGTAGAGCACGCAGCTCACCGAGGCGACGGGCGGCGCCAGCCGGAAGATGCAGGCGATTTGCAACTGTGCCACCCGCCGGCGAAGCTGGTCGGCTTGCCCGTACCGGACGGCATCGACGTAGACCTCGGCGAGGATGATAACGCTGGCGGCGAACGACTCTAACGCGTGCGCCCTCAGCAGAGCGGTCGCGTCGGTGTGGTGCGCGTCAGCCGACTCGAAATGCCCGATCAAGACGCTGGCGTCGAGGATGATCACTCGGGCCAGTCCTTCACGCAGCTCCTTGAGGTAGTCAGTTCTGAAGACACCGACCAACATGTTGTGCGCGTTGCCTAGCCATCTAGTGCTATCGTGTAGCACATGGATCGGATCGGTGTGCGCGAGCTCCGACAGAACGCCAGCCGCTACCTGGCCAAAGTGACTTCCAGCGGAGACCCCATCGAAATCACCGAGCACGGACGGCCGATCGCCCGGCTCGTCCCCATCACCGACGACCCCTGGGCGGACATGATCGCCGCCGGGGAGATCACCCCCGCCGCAGGCCGCAGGGACGTGCGGGACATCGAACCCATCACAAGCAACTTCAACGCCTCCGAAGCGCTCGCCGACCTGCGCGCCGGGGAACGATGAGGACCTACCTGGACACCTCGGCATTGGTCAAACTCGTTGTCACCGAACGCGAATCAACGGCACTGAAAGCCTACCTGCGCACGATCGGCGGCGACACGCTCTTCACCGCGGCGCTTGCCCGAACCGAGCTCGTGCGCGCCGTCACCGGCGCCGGCGTCACGGCGGTGGCCCAGGCCCGCCGCATCCTGGACGACCTCGACACCGTCAACCTCACACGGGGCCTGCTCGACACCGCCGCCGACCTGCACCCGGCACGTCTGCGCACCCTCGACGCCATCCACCTCGCCGCCGCCCAGCGCGCCGGAACGGAGCTGCGCGTGCTGCTCACGTACGACAGCCGCATGGCGGCAGCTGCCGCCGACTTGGGCATGGCCGTCGAAAGGCCGACGTAAAACGCCGGACACGCCGCATTCGACCATCCGGCGGCTTGACCGTCGATGCCGCGGTTGCGCGAGTGGAGTCAGGGTGGGCCGCGCTTGGTTCCCGGGGTGAAGGTGACCGGCAGCTTGCCCAGCCCGGTCATGCTGGGGTTGCCCAGGTATTGGTGGACGCCGTCGAGCTCCACCCGGTAGTCGGGGATGCGGTCGAGCACCGCCTTGACCATGACCTCGGACATCAGCCGCGCCAGGTGTGATCCGATGCAGCGATGCGGTCCGAGCCCAAAGGCGAGGTGGCGGTTGGGTGTTCGGTCCAGGATGATCTCGTCGGGCCGGTCGAACTCGCGCTCGTCGTGGTTGGCGGACAGCCAGCTGATGACGACGCGGTCGTTTTTTCGGAGGTGTTGGCCGTTGAGCTCGACGTCGCGGGTCACCGTGCGGCTCAGGGTTTGGTTGACCGAGAAGTAGCGCAGGAATTCGTCGGTGGCGGTGCGGTAGAGCTCCGGGTGGTCGATGAGTTGTTGGCGCAGCTCCGGGTGGGTGCCCAGGTGCAGCAGGGTCAGCGCGGTCTGTGACGTGGTGGTGTCGACGCCGCCGGCGATGAGGTTCCAGAGGATGTTGAGCAGCTGTTCGTCGGTGAGGCGCCGGCCGTCGAATTCGAATTGGATGAGGAAGCTGGTCAGGTCGTCTTCCGGCTTGGCCCGTCTGGTGGCCGCGTAGTCGAGGACGCCCTGCATCATGGCGGGGACTTCGGCGATGGCGTTGACGTAATCGTCGCTTTCCTGGGGGACGGCCATGACGGAGTGGAAGAGGTTGGCGTAGAGGTGCCAGTTGTCGTAGGGCAATCCCATCAGCTTCATGGTGAGGATGGCCGGGACCGGGCTGGCGTATTCGAGGACGAGGTCCATCTGTCCGTCGGTGATGCGCCGGTCGAGGAACGTGTGCGCCTGGTGCTCCATGAACGGCCGCATCTTTTGCACGGCGCCCGGCGAGAAGAACGGGGCCAGCGCGTGCCTTAACGCCAGGTGGTAGGGGCCGTCGATCTCGCCGATGCCCAGCGCCGGCTGGCCTTCGGGGCGCGGGACGCCCATCTCGCCTTGGTAGTCGACGCCGTTCGCGGCGTTGGGTTCGTATTTGTGGGAGAAGGTGGCGTCGTCTCGGGCGGTTTGGCTCACCGCGTCGTAGCTGCTGAGAAACCAGAATCCGCCGTAATTTTCATTCCAGGCGACGGGGCATTTATGTCTCAGGTCGGCGTTGATGGCCAGTTCGTTGAGGTTGAAGTCGTCGGAGTGATGGTCGAAATCGACTAATGCGTCTTGGCTGACGTCTGGGCGTGTAGCCATCGAAAAGCCTCCACAAGGAGCCTGGTCGCTGCGCTTACTAAGCTATCTTTGCATTATTACGCTTTTAGCTCCGCGGAGATAGCGCCAGGTCGGTACGGGCGACGATTGGCGGGCCCTGACTCGCTACGGAAGGTTGTAATGTCTAGTCACCTAACGATTTTCAACCACGTTGGGTTATGCGTCGCGGACCGCGAGCGGTCACGACGCTTCTACGAGGGGCTGCTCGGGTTCCAGTTCTGGTGGGAAATCGAACCGCCCGACGACCGCACTGCCCAGCTGGTGCAGCTCCCCGAGCCGCTCGGAACGCATGCGACCTATTTGGTGCGCGACGGCTTTGTGCTCGAACTTATCGATTACTCGGAGCATGACGTTCATGCCGGGCCGCAGCGCGTTATGGATCAGGTGGGGCTGACGCATATTTCGTTTTCGGTGTCAGATCTCGATGGCGTTTTGAACAAGGTTGGGAGTCTTGGGGGAGTAGTGGTCGACGGGACGGTGTCGGAGGGGGCAGCGATGGTTCGGGATCCGGACGGGCAGCTGCTGGAACTGCTTTCGGATGAGTGGCTAGCAGCATTGCCGTCTCGGCCTTGAAGTGGGTGCGTTCGTTGCGACAGGCAGCTATGGGTGCCTTGCCCGTCGGCTGCTGACGGAGGAATCGCGTCAGCAGTCCTGTGACTTAACCCGCAGGCCCGTCGCGAAAGCAACCTTCGCTGGGACGTGCCCGAATTTTCACAATCTCGGTTTGAAGACCTCGCCAAGCTTCTACGCTGCCGATGAGTCGAGCTGCGTCATCGAGCAAGGAGGTTGAGTGCATGGAATCTCGATTCGCCTTGGTGAACGCTCCCGCGAACGCCTCTACGTCGGACTGTCCCGGGCGCGCGATCAACTTGTCGTGTGTGGCGACCCGGACTTCATCCGCGAAGTCGGCGGCCCCGATCTGCCCCGCCGTTTGAGCCTTCCGTCGACATAGTAGTTAGTCCGAAGTTGCGGTAGCTGAGCGGGCTGATTGCTTTGTTGATCTGGGGAAAGAGTTTGGGCAGGCCGGAATATGTAGTCAGAATGGTTGGGCGTGTCGGCTAGGAATACCCCGGTGTAGCCGGTAAGCTGCGTGTTATGTCGCGGGGCGGTGGCAAGGTTCACGTAGTCAGAGTTCGGAAAACGCACGTGGACAAGCAGGGTCAACGCCGTGAGTACTCCTCGGCGTATCTGCGCCGCACCTACCGCGAGGGCAAGCGGGTGCGCAACGAGACGGTGGCCAATCTGTCTGCGCTGCCCGAGCACGTCGTGGACTGGATCGACGCGGGGCTCAAGGGCGAGCAGCTGGTGCCGGCCGGTAGCGGGTTCAGCATCGCTCGATCATTGCCGCATGGGCACGTGGCGGCGGTCGCGGCGATGGCGCACCAGCTGGGCTTCCCTGGCCTGCTGGGGCCGCCGTGCCGGGCACGGGATCTGGCGCTGGCGCTGATCATCTCGCGGGTGGTGCGCCCGGCGTCCAAGCTGGCCACCGCCGCCTGGTGGCCCGATGTCAGCCTCGGACCCGATCTCGATGTCACCGGCGCCACCACCGACGAGATCTACGCCGCGATGGACTGGTTGCTGGAGCGCCAAGACGCCATCGAAAGCACGCTAGCCGCCAAACATCTTGGGCCAGACGTGAATCCGGGGCGGATGGCGCTGTTCGACCTGACCTCTTCCTGGGTGACCGGGCGGTGCTGTGAGCTGGCCGCGCGCGGCTACTCGCGCGACGGCAAGAAAGGCTGCGAGCAGATCGAGTACGGCATCCTCACCGACCCGGCGGGCCGGCCGGTCGCGGTGCGGGTGTTCGACGGCAACACCGCCGACCCGACCGCGTTCACCGAGATCATCCCGGTGATCCGCGACACCTTCGCCCTCGACAACCTGGTATTGGTGGGCGATCGCGGCATGATCACCACCGCCCGCATCGCCGCCTTACGCGAACTCAACGACGATCCCGACACCGCAACGGATTTCGGTTGGATCACCGCGCTGCGCGCCCCGCAGGTCGCCACCTTGGCCGCCGACGACGGGCCGCTGCAGATGTCGCTGTTCGACACCCAGGATCTCGCCGAGATCACCCACCCCGACTACCCCGGCGAGCGGCTGATCGCCTGCCGCAACCCCCACTTGGCGGCCGAACGCACCCGCAAACGCGACGAGCTGCTCGCCGCGACCGAGAAACTGCTGGCCCCGATCATCGCCCGGGTGGCCGCGGGCCGACTGTCCGGCGCCGACGCCATCGGTGTGGCGGTCGGCAAGGTCATCAACAAGTACAAGGTGGGCAAGCACTTCCACTACCAGATCACCGACACCAGCCTGGCCGTCGAACGCCGCCACGACCAGATCGCCGCCGAAGCTGCTCTGGACGGCCTCTACGTGCTGCGCACCAACGTCGACACCACCGAGCTGGATGCGGCCGAGGTGGTCATCGGCTACAAAAATCTGGCCAAGATCGAACGCGACTTCCGCATCATCAAGGTCGACGACCTGGACCTGCGCCCCATCCACCACCGCCTCGATGACCGGGTCCGCGCTCACGTGCTGATCTGCATGCTGGCCTGCTACCTGGTCTGGCACCTGCGCAAGGCCTGGGCACCAATGACATTCACCGACGAACACCCACCCCAGCGGGACAACCCAGTCGCCCCCGCGCAGCGCTCCGCAGGCGCCCACGCCAAGGCCTCAACCCAACACGACGCGCAGGGCAACTCGCTGCGCAGCTTCCGCGGCCTGCTCGCTCACCTGGCCACCCTCACCCGCAACCAGGTCCGCTTCACCGCCACCAGCACCGAGATCCCCATGCTCACCAACCCCACCGACGACCAGCGCCGCGCCTTCATGCTCATCGGCACACCCATCCCCCTCACCGCCGCGTAGTCAGACACCCAACGCCAAGAAACAACAAATCCCCAGCTCAGCGCGGAATTCGCACTACCTCACCACCGCAACTTCGGGTTAGTGGTCAGCAAGTGCCTAGCAAGCCGATCGCTGAGTCCGTAGGTCGGGTGTCCTCAGCTGCTGATCGCTATCGCCCAATAGTGATGCTTCGGATTCGACAACATGTGCCGGTGGCGACGGCATCAGCCGTCGACCGCAGATACTTCCTCGCCGGTGGGTTCCAGCCGCGAATAATCAGCGGCATCGCACGGCAGTGGGCCCAGCGCCCAGTTAGCGGCTTCATCCCGCGTCTTCGATGAACAGCGCCATCGACGCGGTAAATCCGTGCAAGGCGTTGCGGCCCGCGATCGGGCCGATCTCCCCGGCGGCGAAGAAACCGGCGAGCGGAATCCCGCCAAGCAGTTCCTCGATCGTCGACGCGTCATGGTCGGCGACCCCGAACATCCGCCGCCCACGCCCGTTGCAGGTGAACAACAGCGCGCCAACCGCACGCCCGGGCAGCCCCGCTCCCGCCCGCTCCACGGCCAGGCGCAGGTCCTTGTCGGCCCCGGCCGCGTCACGGACCTGGAACTGCACGCTCGCGCCGACCTCGACGACGTCGCCGATCTCGATCGCCCCGGTCGAGGCGTCGGCGCCGAGCAGCCCGCGGATCAGGAAGTCGCCCTGACCTGGGGCCGCCAGGTGCTCGTCGACGACGATCCCGATCTGCAGGCCGTGGCTGACCAGTTCCTGCTCGTCGTGCTGCAGCCCCTCGACGATCTCACGCAGGCGCTGCAGCGGCGGTCGGCCGCCCAGCTCGGTGATCACTGCGCCGTCCGCGCCGGTGACGATGTACGGCTCGCCGATCGGCCGGCAGCCCTGCGACACGATCGGGATACCGTGCATGCCGGGCAGGCGCACGCCGACGAGGCCGGAGGTGAGCACGCCGTGGTCGCGGAACAGCCGGGTGTCGCCCGGTCCCAGCCCACCGCTGACCACGCCGCCCACCACGGTCGTTCCCGGCAGGTCGGTGTTGAGGTGCTCGATGAGCAGGCTCGACGGGAATGTGTACGGGTCCGGCAGCAGCAGGTGCAGATCGTGTGCGGTCCGGTCGAACCGGTAACCAGTGAGCAGTCCACCCGAGTCGGTGCGGACGAAGTCCAGCTGGAACGTCTCGGCGGCCAGGCCGGACGCCAGCCACACCGCCACCGCGGGCTCGTCCTCGATCTCGCGCCGGCCGGCGACGATCGCCTGGGCGATGCAACCGATCAGCGCGGGCGCCTCGACCATCCGCTGCACCGCGTCGAGGACGTCCACAGCCTTGTCGGTGTGTGATCGCGATCCGAGTAGGACGGCCAGCGACGGCGCCTCACCCGCGAGCTCGTCGCGCGCGTGCGCTGCAGCCTCCACCGCGGCCTGGCGTGCGTCGGGCGCGGTGGAGACCCCGACTCCGATCCGCACCCTTCCATGATGCGCCCTTTACCGGTACGTGGACGGCGTTGGATGCTTGTCAGGCGAACCTGTGGCGCAAGCTGAAACCGGATTACGAGTTGGGTTGACATTGGGCTGCAATAAGTCCACGCGGGGCATCGATGAGCGGAACGGGCGAGACCACCATCGGGGTGACCGGTTTGCACGCCATCGGGCGCGGCGTGGATCGCCCGGAACACGTTGCGGTGGCTGGTGACGGTCGGGTGTTCGCCTCCGATAAGGCCTCAGCTGTCGCAGAACTCATTGATGAGAACACCGTTCGGCGTATGGGGCACGCGGGCGGCGAGCCAAACGGGATCGCGCTCGACCGCGACGGCCACTTTCTGATCGCGAATTTCGGCTTGGGTGTGCTGCAGGATCTCGACCCGGTGACCGGCGCGATCACGGCGGTGCTGGGCGGACAACTCGATGGACGCCCGCTGCGATGGTTGAACTTCGTTCTGGTGGATTCCGTCGGGGCGTTGTGGTGTTCGGTGAGCACGATGGCAGACGATCTTGTCGATACCATCGCGCGCGGGACCGCTGATGGGTTCATCTTTCGGGTCACACCGGATCGCCAATCGGCGCAAGTGGTCGCCGATGCGGTGAGCTTCCCGAATTGCATGGCGCTGGATCGCAATGAGGACTATCTGTATGTGGTCCGCACGGTAGCCGCTGACGTGGTGCGGTTTCCGATCCGGGGCGAAACACTCGGCCCCCAACAGCGATTCGGCCCGCCGCTGGGCGGACGGCGCCCCGACGAGTTCGGCCCGCAACACAGCGAGTCCCTGGCCGACCAGCAGCTGTGTCGCCGGTGGGGGTTTGCCGATGGCTGTGCGTTCGATGCCGATGGAAACCTTTGGGTGACTTTTGTTTTCCCCAACAAGATCGTGGCGATCAGCCCGGATGGCCGGGTGACGGTGGTGGTCGAAGATCCCGACGGTGCGTTGTTGAGCGGCCCGACCAGCATCGCCTGGGGCGGGCAGGACATGTGCGATGTATACATCGGTTCGATCCTGACCCCCTATGTGCTCAAGGGGAGAAGCTCGGTGCCGGGCCTGCCGATGGTTCATCAGCGCCAGCGGCGCTAGCCGCCCGACGGCCCCGGTCTCATGAAGTCCGGCATCGCGTCGTCGGGGTTGGGCGGGATCATCGATTCAGGCAGTCCCCATAACTGCCGAATGGTCGCACCGCCGTCGACCACGAGTGTCTGACCGGTGATGCGGGCAGCCAGCTCAGAGGAGAGGAACGATGCAGCGTTGGCGATATCATGCGCGCGGGGCGCCGCCAGCGGATTAATTCCATTGACGGCATACTCGTGCGGTGGTTGGTCCTCATTGCCGGAGCCCACATTGCCCGGCGCGACCGCGTTCGCGCGAATGCCGTACCGCCCCAGTTCGTCTGCGAAGGTCTTGACGAGCGAGATGACGCCGGCCTTGGCGGCGCCGTAAGCGGCATGGTAGGTCGCGGCCGCAACGCCGTCGACCGAGGCGATTGCCACCAACGATCCACCGCTGCGCTGGGCGATCATGCGCTGTGCCACGGTTTGAAAGAGGTAGAAGACCTGGGTCAGGTTGTAGTGGATCGCCGCGTCCCACAATTGAGTGGTGAAGTCCTCGACTTTTGACCAGGTCGCACCACCGATAATGTCGACGCAGACATCAACACCGCCCAGAGCTGCGACGGCTTCGTCGATCGCCCGACTGACCTGCGCAGGCTCGGTCATATCGGCGACGATCGGGATGGCATTACCTCCCCTGGCGACGATCTCGCCGACAATGCGATTCGCGCGCTGCTTGTCGATATCGATACAGGCCACCGAGGCGCCCGCCTCAGCAAGGGCCAACGACGTGAACCAGCCATGGCCCGCGCGTTCCGGGATGTAGCCCGCACCCGACACAACAGCACGCTTACCGGATAGTCCAAGATCGATCACGGCCGACCTCCATTGCGCCCCAACCAGTCAGCCTCATGTCGGTGATGGCCGACGGTCGTACTGGTGGAGTATCGAGACAGTCTCGACTGCTGTCAAGCGGTGTATGACCGCTGCGGACGGAGGCCGCCAAGGGGCTGAATCGTCGCGCGGCCGTAGCTTCAGCGCGCAAAGCCCCGCAGAATCCCGGTCACCCCAACCTCCCAGCGCCGGTTCACCGACGCCTTCGACTTGCCCAGCCAGCGGCCACCTTCCTGAACCGCCAAACCCTGTGCCAGAGCCAGCAATACGTGCGCGATATCGACTGGGTCTCCGGTGAGCAGTCCGGCGTCGGTGCACCGCTTGATCCTGCCGACGAAGATCTCTCGCACCGACGGCGACGCGAGTTCCTCGGGGCCGGGTTCGAAATCCTGGAAGGGTCGCGAGAACATCACACGGGCCAGCGCCGGATAGTCAAGGCAGAACCGGCGGAACACCGGAATGAGCCGCTGCACGTCGGCGACCGCTTCGTCGGTCTCGGGTACGGCGAGCAGCCGGCGGCTCAGCATCCGGAATCCCTCGAAGAACACCGCCCGCAGCAGCCCGGACTTGTCCTGGAACAACTCGTACACCGCGGGCACGGAGGTGCCGGCCTGCTCGGCCACCCGCCGGGTGGTGAACCCCGAAAGACCGTCCTCGTTCAATGTCGAGACCGCGACCTGCAGCACTCGATCACGAAGCTCTGGGGTCCGCTGCTTCGGCCTGGGCATCCGGCTCTAATCGACGCCGAATTCGGCTGGCACTCCATCTATTCCGGCGCGAAGCTCCTTGAGTGCATCGGCGCGGGCGCGCAGCTTGCTGCCCGCATGTGCCCCAAGATCGAGCTTGGTGAATTCGAGGGCAGCCTCCCCGGCACGACTGAGCACCCTCTCCGGTAGGTCGATCGCGTCGATAAACCCCGCGGCCAGGGCGCTCTCGCCGAAGAAAATCTTGGACAGCCCGACTGACTGCTGATAAGCCGACGGCGTCAGACGCAGCCTCATGATCGCCAAGGCCGCGTATGGTAGGACCACTCCGATGGCGACCTCATTGGCCTGAATGTTGTATCCCGGTGCGGCGATTCGGTGATCGCCACTGCACAACAGGAATGACCCCATCGCGATTGCCGGGCCGGTACACGCCATGACCACCGGCTTCGGGTAGGACAGCAGCCTGTACGACAGTTCGAATCCGCCCCTGAACATGTCGATCGCCGGCTGCACCTCGCCAGCGGTCAAGATCTTCAGGTCAAACCCAGCGCTGAACACCCGGTGGTTGCCGGCGATTACCACCGCGGCGACGTCGTCGCGATCGGCGTTGTCGAGCGCCTCGTTGAGGGCCTGCAGCATGGTCGGCCCCAGAGCATTGACCTTCCCGTCGTCCATCGTGATCACCGCGATGGACTCGTCGCGACGATAGGTGACCGGTCCGCTCATGATGCTCCTTCGGCCGCAGCGGATTATTGATTTGTATCGACGTTACGGAACAAGGGTACGAAATACAAGAGGCGATCTCAGAGCACCAGTGCTGAACGCCCACCGTGGCGGATGCCCCAGCTACGGCTTTGCGAGACGGGCCGGGCAAAGCGCGGGGACGAATTAATTGGGGTCGCGCTCAGGTCCGCTTGAACCACAATCCGCCGTAGGGCGGTCGAGAATTGGACCTGATACAGACTTGGTGGGCGGTCATCAGAGCGGCCGAGCTGATAGCCCGGGGAGCTTCATCGGAAGCGCCTGACCACTCCTCGGGGTGCAAGTCGTGCAGGTTGAACAACGGCCCCCCGTCGCGAGGCGTGACTTCCCCCGTGGACCTATCCACATCGACGTTGCCGTGATCGAGATGGATGCACCAGAGGTTATCGCTCTCGGCAAGGTGCCTGATGAATGCTCGTACATCCTGGACATCGTTGAACGTCGCCGCGTAACCGGCGTGGCCGTCGAGGCGACTGACCTGGTAGTTGCTGTCGGTCAGGGCGAATGTGTCGAGTTTGTAGCCGTAGCGGCCTAACTCTTCGTTGAGTTCATCTTCGGTGCTCATAGCACCGCGAGGTTAGCCTCCTTTCGACACCCGAGCATCACGAATTGGTGAATCAGGCCCGAAGAGTGCCTCGCGTCCTCGGGCTCGCCCAATCTCGCGCAGCCACCGCGCGAGCTGGTCTGCTGCACCCGTGGTCACACGGCATTCTTTTTCGGGCGCTGCGGCCAAGTTTTCGAGGGCAGTTCACGAACCATCCGTCTGCGGGATAACACAACGTCCGCGGCAGCGGCGGAAACGGGGTCTAGGATCCCCGTGGGGGCCTGGTACGCGCCAGTGTCAGCTGGCCCAGGTGTGAGGCATGGGGCTTCGACCGCGAAAGGCCAACCAGTGAACGATAAACCGAATGTCCTGATCATCTGGGGCGACGACATCGGGCAGAGCAACCTCAGCTGCTATAGCAACGGGCTGATGGGGTACCGGACCCCCAACATCGACCGCGTCGCCGCCGAAGGGGTGCTGTTCACCGACTATTACGCGGAGCAGAGCTGCACCGCCGGACGGGCGGCGTTCATCACCGGCCAGAACCCGTATCGGACCGGCCTGACCAAGGTGGGTCTGCCGGGGGCGCCGCTGGGACTGCAGGCGGAGGACCCGACGATTGCGACGGCGCTCAAGGCGCAGGGTTACGCCACCGGCCAGTTCGGCAAGAACCACCTCGGCGACCGCGACGAGCACCTGCCCACGATGCACGGCTTCGACGAGTTCTTCGGCAACCTGTATCACCTCAACGCCGAAGAGGAACCCGAACTGCCGGACTATCCTAAGGACCCGGAGTTCCGCAAGAGGTTCGGGCCCCGCGGCGTGCTGCACACCTGGGCCAACGGCGACGGCACCCAGCGCATCGAGGACACCGGCCCGCTCACCAAGAAGCGGATGGAAACCTGCGACGACGAATTCCGCGACGCCGCAGTCGACTTCATCAAGCGACAGCACGAGGCCGGGAGCCCGTTCTTCGTGTGGTTCAACACCACGCACATGCATTTCCGCACCCACACCGAGCCCGAGAGCGTGGGCCGCGCGGGGCGCTGGCAGTCGCGCTACCACGACACGATGCTGGATCACGACGACACGGTCGGCAGCCTGCTGGATCTGCTCGACGAGCTGGGCATCGCCGAGAACACGATCGTCATGTACTCCACCGACAACGGTCCCCACATGAACAGCTGGCCCGACGCCGGCATGACCCCGTTCCGCAACGAGAAGAACTCCAACTGGGAGGGCGCCTACCGCGTCCCGGCGCTGGTGCGCTGGCCGGGGCACATTCCGGCCGGCTCGGTGCTGAACGGCATTGTCAGCCATGCCGACTGGTTCGTCACCCTCCTGTCGGCCGCGGGCGTGCCCGACATCGCCGACCGGCTGCGCGCGGGCACGGACTTGAATGGCACGACCTACAAGGTGCACCTCGACGGGTACGACCAATTGGCTTACATCACCGGCGAATCCGACGAGAGCCCGCGCAACCACTTCTTCTATGTCTCCGACGACGGAGACCTCACCGCGCTGCGGTTCGACAACTGGAAGTTCGTCTTCCTCGAGCAGCGTTGCGCGGGCACCCTGCAGATCTGGGCGGAGCCCTACGTTGAACTGCGGGTGCCCAAGCTGTTCAACTTGCGGACCGATCCGTACGAGCGGGCGGATATCACGTCGAACACGTACTTCGACTGGATGATGGACCACGTCTTCCTGTTCGTGCCGGCGCAGGCGTACGTCGCGAAAATGCTGGAGACGTTGGTCGAGTTTCCGCAGCGACAGAAGTCCGCGAGCTTCAGCATCGACCAGGTGATGGCCAAGTTGCAGGACGCCACTACCCGCAGCAGCTGAGCGACTGGAGATGGAGCGCAGCGACGCGCTTCCGTCCTGGCGCCCAGGCGCCACGCGGGACGCGGTCGAGGCATTCTTGGCGGCGGCCGAGGAGGTGCCGGTCGCCGGCCGGGTCGCCTACTTCGACAACGACGGCACGCTGTGGTGCGAGCGGCCGAGCTATCTGCAGCTCGACTTCTTCCTCGACGCGCTACACAAACGCGTGGCCGAGGACCGGTCGCTCGGCGAGCGCGCCGAGTTCGCCGCCCTGCTCGGCGGCGATCAGGCGGCGGTGGCGGGGATCGGGCTGGAACGCATCGCGCTCGCGCTCGCCGGCCTGTTCGAGGGCATGACCCCGGAGGAGTTCGCCGCCGCGGCAAGGGAATTCATGGACCGCGCAGTGCACCCGACGCTGGGCCGGCCGACGCGCTCGGTGATCTACCAGCCGATGTTAGAGCTCATCGCGGAGCTGCGGCGCCGCGACTTCACGGTCGGGATCGTCACCGGCGGCGGCACCGAGTTCGTCCGGGCGATCAGCGAGGAGCTCTACGGTGTGCCGGCCGAGTTGGTCGTGGGCACCCTGATTGGCTACGACGTCAGCCGTGACGGCCGTGACGGTCAGGGCCCACCGGTCATCCGGCGCACCAGCGGGCTGCTCGGCGTCGCGAACGAGGGCAGCGCCAAGGTCGCCAACATCCAGACCCAGCTGGGCCGCCGGCCGATCCTGGCCGCCGGCAATTCCGGGGGCGACCGGGAGATGCTGGAGTGGGCGCAGGCGACCGGCCCTCCGAGCCTCGCGCTGCTGATCGACCACGACGACGCCGAGCGCGAATTTCACTACACCAGTACGGCGCAGACGTTCACGGAGTCCGAGCCGATCACCGACGTTGGGACCCGCCTGGGATGGACGGTCGTGAGCATGGCCCGAGACTGGGAGGTCGTATTTCCGCCGGTTGATTGACGATTTGCCACCACTAAGCGCTTGCTTATAAATAAGCGAGCGCTTATAGTCGGGATCGTGCGGAGGACTGGATGAGCGTGACGACGGCGAGTGTCGTCAGTAGTTCTAAGGCCGCGGCGCGAATCAGGGCCGCCGCCGTCGAGGCGTTCGCTGAGCGCGGTTACGGCGGCACGAGCACCCGTGATATCGCGGCACGCCTCGGTTTGAGCGCGGCCGCGATGTATCCGCACTACAAATCCAAAGAAGAACTGCTGTTCGTCATCGCGTACGAGGGCCATCAAAAGACCGTCGAATGGCTGAAAGCCGCCGATCCGGTCGGCGCACCGCCCGCCACCCGGTTACGGGCGGTGGCAGGCGAGTTCGCCCGGACGCAGGCGGCTTACCACGGCCGGTCAAGGGTGGTCGAGTACGAGTTGAGGGCACTCTCGCCGGACCACTACCGAGTGATCGTCGGGCTGCGCCGCAAACTGACCCGGCATGTGCGGGAGATTGTGGAAGCCGGCGTCGCCGACGGGTCGTTTGCGGTTCCGGCCGCAGAGGGCGTCACCCTTGCCATCGTTTCCCTGTGTGTCGACGTCTGCCGCTGGTACCCAACACGGCGTTACGCCGATCCCGACACCGTGGCCGACTTGTACTCCGAGTTGGCGCTACGCCTCGTCAACGCGACAAGCGAATAGGACTTACTCGATGATGCATCCGCAACTCGCGCAGCCCTGGGGCGGCGAAAGTCACGTCAGCGACCTCGCCGGGCCGGTGCACTGGGTGGATTTCGGCGGGCCCGCGACGGCCCCGCCCATCGTCATGGTGCACGGACTGGGTGGATCACACCTCAACTGGGTCAGGGTCGCTCGACCGCTCACCGAGCGCAACCGAGTGATCGCCATCGACCTGCCGGGATTCGGATTTTCACCCGCGGTGGGCAGAAGGACCTCGATCGAAGCCAACACGAAGCTACTCCACCGCTTTGTCGACGAAATCGTAGGTGGCCCAGTCATTTTGATGGGGAACTCGATGGGCGGCGCGATCACGGTACTGGCGTCGGCGGCCAACCCGCGAGCTGTCGCCGCGGTCGTACTGGTCGACCCGGCCCTGCCACGACCCGTCGAGCTTCCCGACGCTCAGGTTGCCGGCCAGTTCCTGATATATGCCATCCCCGGCGTCGGTGAGGCGTTCATGGACATCAGCCGGCGATCGCGAACCGACCGCGAGCTCGTCGAACGCGTCATAAACCTGTGCTTCGCCGATCCGCGCCGAAGCTCCCCGGAGCTGATGGACGCAGCCACCGAACTCGCCGCATACCGCCGCCGCCACATGCCGCCCCAGGACGCCGCCTTCCTGCAGGCCGCGCGGTCGGTGCTGCGGACCGGTCTGCGGCCGCGTCAGTTCAAGAACACGATGCGGTCGCTGGCCCAGCCGGTGCTGCTCGTCCACGGTGATCGGGATCGGCTGGTGCCCATTAACGCCGCGCGCGGCGCGGCCGCCGCTAATCCCCACTGGGACACCGAATTTCTCCAAGACGTCGGGCACACACCACAACTCGAGTCCCCCGACGCGGTGATCCGCGCCGTCAAGCGTTGGCTCGATCGCCACGAACTAGGCGCGACCGGCGCCGAAACCATATCCGCACCAACTGAGGACAATCGATGAAACAGCTCTCCGGCCTGGACGCGGCTTTCCTAACCCTGGAGACCCGCAACTCCAGCGGACACGTGGGTGGCGTACTGATTCTTGATCCGAGCGAGTCCCCAACGCCGCTTGACCTGGCGGCGCTGACGAGGCTGATGAACGAGCGTCTCCCGCGGATCCCGCTGCTGCGGCAGCGGCTGAAATACGTGCCGCTCGGGCTCGACCAGCCGTACTGGGTCGACGACCAGAACTTCGACATCGAGTTCCACGTCCGCGAAATATCGCTTCCCGCACCGGGTTCGGATGCGCAACTCGCTGAACAGGTGAGCCGGCTACACGCGCGTCCGCTCGACCGGCGGCGACCGCTGTGGGAGATGTACCTCATCTCGGGGCTCGCAGGCGGGCGACTGGCGTTGTACACGAAGATCCATCACGCCGCCATTGACGGCGTGTCGGGTGCCGAGCTGATCACGGTCCTGGTTGACCTGACGCCCGAGGGCGAGAAGCAGCCTGCCGCAGCCGAATTCAAGCCCGAACCGGCCCCGAGCGCTGCGACGCTGCTCGCTCGTGCGGCCGCCTCGATCGCAACGCGGCCGGTGAGCGCCGCACGAATCGCGGCGGGGATGGGACGCGCGCTGCCGCTGGTCGGCAGTGTTGTCTCGCCGTATGTGGGGGCGCTCCTCGGTCGCACCGAGCGCGACGGCGAGATCATCGCGGCGGCCCCCGGGTTGGCGCCGCGGACGCCGTTCAACGCCGAGGTCACCCTGCATCGGCGGTTCGCAATGCGCAGCGTCGATCTCGATGACGTGAAGACCGTGAAGAATGCCTTCGGGGCATCCGTCAATGACGTCGTGATGGCGATGTCGGCCGGTGCGGTGCGGCACTGGCTGATCGATCACGATGCGCTGCCCGAGGCTCCGCTGATCGCCATGATTCCCGTCTCGGTGCGCGACGAGGCCAGCAAGTCCAAGCTGGGCAACAAAGTGTCCGCGATGTTTGCCTCGCTGCCGACCCACCTCGACGACCCCGTCGCCCGCCTTGCCGCCGTGCACGACGCCACCAAGGTCGCCAAGGCTCAGCAGGCAGCGATCCCGCCCGGACTCGTCGAGAACGTCACCGACTTCGCACCGCCCGCGCTGGTGGCCCGAGCGGCTCGCGTCGCGTTCGCGATGGGCCTGCCACGCCGCATCCCGCCGTACAACCTGGTGATCTCCAACGTGCCCGGCCCCAACGTCGATCTGTACCTGGGCGGCGCGAAAGTGTTGGCTAATTATCCCGTTTCGGTGATCACGGACGGGCAAGGATTCAACATCACCGTCAACAGCAACGGCGGGCAGATGCATTTCGGGTTGATCGGCTGCCGCGAGCTGGTTCCGGACATCGACGTCATTGCGGGCTACCTCGTCGAGGAACTGGACAAGTTGCTCAAACTTGCGCACGAGGCGGAACGGGATGGCAGCGCCGATCGGGAGGAGCCCCGGACGACGACCTGACGCGTCCGGGCGATCGGCGACGGGGCGCGCTCAGCGAGGACTATCCCGCTAACCGCCGATGTGGAACCATTTGGCGAATGAAAGACGACGACCCCGAAAAGCGGATCCGCGAGCTGGAACGCGAACTTGCCGACGTGTCGCGGACGCCTCCAACTCCGCCGCCGGCGGTGGATGCGCCGTATGCGGGCTATGCGCCGCCGACCGGCGATGCGCCTTATACGGCCAGCGCGTCGTATACGACGAACCCGCCCTATACGGCGAACGCGCCCTATACGGGTGGTGCGCCTTACACGGTGTCGCCGTACGGTCCCGGCGTCCGACCGCCGCGGCGCCGCAAGTCCTACCCGTTGTTCCTCGTCCTCATCGTGGCGGGAATCCTCCTGCCGACGATCATCAGCCTCGTGGCGCACTTCGTTAGGTCATCCACGATCAGGTCGACCTTCGGCAACGGTTCTAGGACGACCGCAGCCGGCAACGGTCCGACGGCGGTGCCCCAAGGGGGCGAGCTACGTGTGGGCGGCAACGGGGAAACCAGAACGATCGCGTGCAACGACGGCAAGCTGACGTTGTATGGCTCTGGCACAACCTATTTCGTCACCGGCCACTGCGTTAGCCTCACCGTGGGCGGCTACAACAACATCGTCACCGTCGACAGCGCCGATACCCTCGAGTCCACCGGCTACGACAACAACGTCACCGACCACGCATGCAACAACGGCAACCTCAGGCTCTCGGCCTATGGGATCGCATATAACGTCGCCGGCCACTGCGCTAGCCTGACCATATCCAGCTACGACAACAACGTCACCGTCGACAGCGTCGACAGCATCAACGTCTCCGGCTACGACAACACCGTCACCTACCACTCGGGCAAACCGAAGATCACCGATTCGGGCCAGTCCAACACCATTCACCAAGGCTGACCGATACGCGTCGCCGTCAGCGAAGTGGCGACGACGGCGTCGGATTGAGCCGGATGGTGTCGACGGCGACAATTCCCTCCGGCTCGAAACCCTCCATGTCGGAGGCGAATTCGGGACTCGCCATGAACCGGCGCTCAAGCTCCGCGGGGTCGGCGCCGCCCGGGTAGGAGACCACCGCGACGAGCCGATGGGCGTCGTCGCCGCGCTGCGTCCAGATCCCATGAGTCGTAACGCCGAACTTCGCCAAGCTGGGAACGTGGCGAGCCCAGTGCACCGCGGCATACCGCTCGAGGGCCTCCGCCGACCGCAGGGTGTAAATCCTGAGTTGAAACATGGTTAGCTCATCAGCGCGACGCACAGAGCACAGACCGCCAGGCCTTGCAGCGTCGCACGCACGTTGATAATCCGGTCCCAATTTGCCTGCAGCGCACGAGCATTCGCTGGGAGGTCACCGTCCTGGGCGGCGGCGGTCAATTGACGGTTGATCGGCGCGCTCACCCGCAGGTACAGGACGAGCCAGACCAGCAGGAGCGCCACCGCGGTGGCGGCCGCCGTGGCCGTCGCCCATCGCCCGGCCGCAGCCGCGACCGCCGCGCTCGTCGCCGCGGCGATCATCCCGACCACGCCGGGAAGCGGCATGCGCCGGTCGCCGTAGCGGTGCACGTTGCCCATCACGGCGACCAGCGCCCGGTCGTCGATGAGGGCCAACGCCGGTCGCTGCACCATCGCGCAGAACACGTCGGTGCCGTACACCACCGCGGTGCCCAGCACCCCGATCAGCGCGGCCACGCTCGCGACGTCCGTCATGCCGCACCTCCCCACCCGGCGGGTTGGGGGAGCGCGCCCATCTGCTGCAGCACTTCCAAGGTGTTGAGCTCATCCCAGTGCTCGACGAACATGCCGTCGGCGACCCGCCAGATGTCGATGGAGCGCATTTCGACGGGCCGCCCGCTCGGCGGAATTCCCATGAATTCGCCCAGGTGTGTCCCGCGGTACACGAAGCGGCCGACCACGCGATCCCCCGAGAAGACGAGGTCCTCCATGGTCGCGGTCAGGTCCGGCAGTGCCGTAAAGAAGCCGGCCCAGAATTGTCGGTTGGCCTCCCGGCCGTCGTCGACGAACGCGTTGTGGTTGCGGTAGTTGGTGGCCACGAAACCGTCCACCAGGTCCGGGTCGTGTGTGTTGAGCATCCGTACGTAGGCCTCGGCGAGGCTCTGTCCTGTGTTGTTCATGCTAGCAACGCTAACCGCTAGGCATCGCCGTGTCAATAGCGGCGCTAGTAGATCTAGCAGTGCTATCATCGACTCATGGCAAACGAAGATCGTCGCGCCCGTGAGCGGGCCGCGCGTCGTCGGCTGATCGTCGACACGGCCCGACAGGTCGCCGAGGCCGAGGGCTGGGACGCCGTCACCACGCGGCGGCTCTCCACCGAGATCGAGTACAGCCAACCCGTTCTCTACAAACACTTTTCGGGCATGGATCAGGTTGCGGCGGCCGTCGCCATCGACGGCTTCGCCCAGCTGGCCGGGCTGCTTCGCACGGCCCGCACTGCGCAGCCATCCAAGGCCAGAAAGCCTGACAGTGCGCTGACCCGGATGGCGCGCGCCTATCTCGACTTCGCCCGCGACCACCCCGCCGTCTACGACGCGATGTTCACCGGCCGCACCACCCTGCGCTTCGCCGAACCCGACACCCCGCCCGAATTGGTGGCCGCCTTTGGCGAGCTGCGCGAGGCGATGTCATCGGTCGCGGACGAGGCCGACGCCGACACGCTAACCGAGGTGTTCTGGGCGGCACTGCACGGGCTGGTCTCGCTGAGCCGCGGTGGCCGGCTGCGTCCGGAGTACGACGGCGAGCGGGTCGATGCGCTGATCGCCCGGTTCTGCGCGCCGGATGGATAGCCGAACGGCAAACGCGATAGCGGATGCGCTAGCCCGTTCCGGAAAGGCCTCATCCTCCTCGGCCGGGGAAAAACGTCGGCCTCGTCACATGCCTGAATAACAGAGTAAGCGCTCTGTTATGCTGCCGGAGTGCCGCGTCCCCGTGTCTATGACCAAGACCAGATCCTGGACGCCGTCGAACAGTTGGCGGCGCAGTCTGGTCCCGCCGCGGTCACGATCCGCGCGATCAGCGCCGCGATCGGCGTGTCCAACGGCGCGGTGTATCACACGTTCGGTTCCCGCGCGGGCCTCGCGGGTCGCGCGTGGCTGCGCGCCGGGCACCGATTCCTCGGCACGCAAAGCGAATTGATCGATGCCGCGATGGCTGCGCCCGGCGGCGATGGGGTCGCCGCAGTGGTCGCGGCGGCCGACGCGCCGGGGGTGTTCGCCGAGAAGTATCCGCATTCCTCGCGGCTGCTGTGGACGGTGCGCCGCGAGGAGCTCCTAGGCCCCGACACGCCGACCGACATCGCCACACAATTGCGCGACCTGGACCGGCTACTGGTGGACTCCATCATTCGACTGGCCCGCGCGTTGTGGGACCGCAAGGACGGCGCGGCGGTGGACGTCATGACCACCTGCATCGTAGACCTGCCGACCGCAATTCTTCTGCAACGCAATCGAATTCACGACGTTGACGCCCGTGAACGATTGCGCGCCGCGGTCCGCGCCGTACTGGCCGTCGGTCCGCCTCCGTCACGGCGCAACTCAGAAAGGAAAAAGAAATGACGCCAACACTCGATTGGGACGACAAGATCGCCGTCCTTGACCTCGGTGAGGACGAAAATCGGTTCTCACCGGAGTTTCTCGACGCCGTCAACGCCCAACTCGACGAGCTCGAGGGCTCCGGCGCCCAGGGCCTGGTCACGACCGCGCGCAACAAGTTCTATACGAACGGGCTGGACCTGGACTGGCTAACCGCCCACCCCGAGCAGATGCAGTCGTACGTTGCGCGGGTGCAGGCTCTGCTGGCCCGCGTCTTGACCCTGCCGATGCCGACGGCCGCTGCGGTGACGGGGCACGCTTTCGGCGCCGGTGCCATGCTCGCCATGGCGCACGACGTGCGGGTGATGCGCGCCGACCGAGGCTACTTCTGCTTTCCCGAAGTCGACATCCGGATTCCGTTCACCGACGGCATGGCCGCGTTGATCCAGGCCAAACTCACCCCTAGCGCCGCGGTGGCGTCGATGACGACCGGTCGGCGTTTCGGCGGGGTAGAGGCCGCCGAGCTCGGCATCGTCGATGCCACCGCGGCCGAGGGCGAGGTGACCTCCGCGGCCATCGAGCTGTTGCGCCCGTTGGGCGGCAAGGACCCCGGCACGCTCGGCGCGATCAAGCAGACCATGTTCCGCGCGGCCACGCAGGCGTTGACCAACGTGTGAATCGCCTCGGCGCAGAACGGGCTACTGCCCGTCGGAGAATCGCTCCCACGCGGATTGGCGTGTGATGCCAAGGGCCGCACCGATCTTCGACCAGGTGACACCGCGGCGACGCAACTCCCGCACCCAGGACCGGAGGTCGGTCTCGACTTGAGCGGCGACGACCGCCATGCGGGGAATATGGTCGAGCATTTGGTCGTCGCTCCACGACTCCCAAATCGGCATCCGGAGTTCGACCGGCTTGTCCCGGTGCTCTTCGATGATGGCCTGGGCCAGGTCGACGCATTCGTTGCAGATCTGCACACCCGGTCCGGCCACAAGCTTGTCGACCGAGGTGTTGGACTCGCCGCAGAACGAACACCAAATCTCCGCGGTCTTGCTAGGCGTCGGGCTCACGCTGACTCCCTCTATGTCAGGCCTTTCCTGACAACGCTACGACGTCAGGGTCGCCCTGACAACGAGCGCGCTTGACCATCGTTCGAACCAGTCGAGGCGCGGCGACTATTGCGCGGTATGGATGACAAAGGCGTCTGTGCTTTGGTCGTAACCGACCGTCTCGTCCACGACCAATTCCCCGACCGTGTGGCCGTCCTCAGCCACCGCAATGAAGGTTGCTTCCTCCTGGTCGTATGTCACGGATCCTTGCACGAACATCGCCGCGACCTGGTGTCCGTCTGCTCCGAAAACGACAAGCTTCAGGCCTCCGGCATTCTTTACGTACTGTGCGGCTTCGGCACGTGTCGTTACCATCGCGTGGGTTCCTTTCCGAGCGTTCTGTGCCGTGCGCGAACTTATGCGAAAGACAAACCTAAAAGGAGCAGCGCGAGGGCCGCTTCGGGCCCATTCGCCTGCAGGTTTGTAATGAGGCCGCCGACCTCGAACCCGGTCGGGACGGTAATTGGCGGGATCAAAGCAGTCGCCACACTCACCGTGACGGGCTGGAGAGGAGCCAGAAGACCGCCAAAGGGAATGTTGAGCGCCGCTGACTGCACACCCGCTAGCGACCCCGGCAGCGGAATCGATACCGGGTATTGGCCATAGAGGAACGCGGCCCCGACGCTGGGGGCAATATTGACGAGTGCCGCCGTCGCCGCCGTCGAGTTCCCCGCCTGCAAAGCATTGACAAACGCCGTACCGCTCTGCCCTAGCGCGTTCGTCGCGACGATGACCGAGCCGGCCGCGTCAAGGGGAAGTTCGAGTTCCTGTGCACTGGCGCCGGTCAGTACGGACAGGATGCCGCCGCCGATGGACTGGGCGCTCCCGCCGGACGCAGCGGCGGCCTGCGTGTTCGCGATCTCGGTGCCGATATACGAACCCGAGCCGGCGTTCAGCAAGTTGATGAACTGGGAATGGAAGGCCGCCGCCCGCGCATTGAGCGCCTGATACTGCTGTGCGTGGCTGGAAAACAGCGAGGCGATCGCCGCCGACACCTCATCCTCCGCGGCGGCCATCACCCCGGTAGTGGGACCCGCCGCGACCGTATGGGCCGCGCTCAGCGAAGAGCCGATGTTCGCCAATTGCCCGGCCGCCTGGCCGACAAACTCCGGTGCCACCATCACAAAGGACATAGCCATCTCCTCGACAGCGATCCCCCGGTGATCTCGTGGAGAAGCCTACCGTGGGGCTGCCGCGACGACGCCAACTTCCGCAACGTTCGTATGTGGCCTGTTTCAAGACAGCCGGGGAGGGGGATACTACGGTGCTTCATTGGGCGAACTGAAGGGCTGATCGAGCAGGAGGGGCGATGAACTTCTCGGTGTGGCCGCCTGAGGTCAATTCGGTGCTGCTGCTTGATGGCCCGGGTTCGGGGCCGATGCTGGAGGCGGCCGCGGCCTGGGAGGGGATCGGCAGTGAGTTGAGCTCAGCGGCGAACGCGTTCAGCTCGGTAACCGCCGACCTGGCGGGCCAGGCGTGGCAGGGCCCGGCGTCGGCGTCCATGACGAATGCGGCCGCCCGGTATGTGCAATGGCTGGGAGGGGCGGCGGCTCAAGCCGAACAGTCAGCCACCCAAGCCCGGGCGGCGGCCAGTGCCTTCGAGGCGGCGCTGGCATCGATCGTGGACCCCGGCTTCATCACCGCCAACCGCGGCCAGTTCCGCGCGCTGGTGCGTTCGAACCTGTTCGGTCAGAACGCCCCGGCGATCGCGGCCGCCGAGGCCGAATACGAGCAGATGTGGGCCCAGGACGTCGCCGCGATGTTCGGGTATCACACCAGTGCGTCGGCGACGGTCGCGCAGTTGGGGCCCTGGGAGCAAGCGCTGGAAAATCTGACCGGACTGCCGGGCGAATTCGCCAAAACCATGGGGAACCCCTTCGCCCTCGTTCAGCAGGAAATTCAGCACACCCCGATTACACCGGCCGCGGGGATCACCGGGGTGGCCGGCGGGCTCTTCGCCGATATCTTCGGGGCGTCGGCCGGTCTGCCCATCCCGGCAACGCTGGGAGGGACTTTCACCGGTAAACCGTCGCTAGTAACCAGGGCTGAAATCGCCGGGCTGTGGGGGGTGAAAGATTTCCTGGGCTCTACCGGCCTCGAAACTCCACTGATCTCGCAGCCAAATTCCCCGTTTTTAGCGCTGGTTGCCAGCAACGCCCCGGGGCTACACCTAGTTCTCGGCAACGCCCCGCCCAAGTTCTTGACGCTGCCGCTGGGAGAAACGGTCCAGCACAGCACATTTGAGGGAATGCCCGTCGTGCAGATCACGCCGGCTCATCCGGACGGCAAATACGTGGTGGCCATTCACGGTGGCGCCTTTATCTTTCCGCCCTCGATCTTCCACTGGATCGATTACACCGTGATGGCCTACCAGACGGGCGCGACCATTGAAGTGCCGATCTACCCGTTGCTGCAGCAGGGGGGCACCGCCGGCACGGTGGTACCCAAGATGGCCGA
The DNA here is from genome assembly GCA_963788075.1 of uncultured Actinomycetota bacterium. Lineage (GTDB taxonomy): Bacteria > Actinomycetota > Actinomycetes > Mycobacteriales > Mycobacteriaceae > Mycobacterium. The sequence goes on from CAWBFI010000006.1 coordinate 221,201, forward strand.
CTTCATGTCCTCGCAAATCGCTCAACACGGGTCGTCCAACGTCCGCGTGATCGGTGACTCCGCGGGCGGCAATCTCGCACTAGCGGGCGTCGAATACATGGTGGCCCACGGTGAGCCCGTACCGTCGTCAATGGTCCTGCTGTCTCCGTGGCTTGACCCATTCATGACCAATCCCAACATTGCGTTGGTCCACGATCCCCTGCTCCCTCTTGTGCCTGGGCAAGTGATCGGCAGGGAGTGGGCGGGCAACCTTCCCGAGAACAACTACATGGTGAGTCCGCTGTTCGGGTCGCTTAACGGGGTCCCGCCGACGTATGTCTACGAGGGCTCCTCGGACATACTCGCACCCGATGTGCTTGTCCTGCAGCACAATGCCGCACTGACCGGGGCACCGATCAGCTTCGTACTGGCCAAGGGCGAGATTCACGACTGGATCATCCTCACTGTGGACGGCCCCCAATACTGGCCGCAGATCGACCGGGAACTCGGTATTTAGCTCCGGGAGCTCAGCGGGCGGTGAGCCACCAGGAATACAAGGTGGCAAGGTCTGGGCCGTCCGCGTTCACGACCACGAGATCCGCGTCCTTGGTCCACGTCACCATGGACTGGCTCTGCTGAGGGTAGAGGCCGTGCCCACACTTCACCCTTCCGCCCGGCCAGGCGATCGGTCCCGGATCGGTTGTTCCGGGGCACGGGATCGAAGCGCCGTAGAGATCGAAGGCTTTGTTGAGGTCGGCGATATTTCCGTAAAGGGAGTAAGTGGCGGCATTGGGGCCGCCGGGCCGACTGTTGCGGCCGCAGCCGAGCCGTGCGAGGAACGGGTCCTCGGGGTATTGCTTGCCGGCCTGACAGTCGGCGCGGGTGTAGCCGCCCGAGAGCTGCGCGAACAATTTGTCGTTATTGGCCGGGTCAGCGGTCGCCGTTGCCGATGTGGCGACAAACGTAACCAGGGGCGCGCATGCGGCGGTCATCGCTCTTACGCTCCGGACGAGGTTCGGCGCCCGCATAGCCCCAGATGCTATGCGCAGAGGCCGCGATTAGTCGATGAACCGTGCGAACAGCCGCTCGATGCCGGCCGCGAACGCGGCTTCCGTGACCAGCAGGCTCACGATCACGAACGATTCGCGCGGAAAGTCGAAGAAGTATCCGGGATGCGCCAGCACACCATCGGTCGTCAGCATCGCCAGCACGAGCTCCTCTTCGGAGCACAGCGTCGGGACTTGAATAACCGCGCTCCAGCCGCCATCAGCCGTCAGTGCGCGACACGAGGGAACCGAAGCGGCGGCATCCTTCAGCCGACGGTAGTTCGTTCTCGTGCGGGCAGAGATCTGAGCGCGGATCGCGGCGCCGCGCTGGATCAGCTCAGCCGCCGCCAATTGCACCGGGGTCGACACCGACAGATAGGTGTCGCAGATCAGTTCCAGGCGTTCGAGCGACTCCGCAACGAGCTGCGCGGGCCCGGCGACTGCGATCCACCCGAGCTTGACCTGGGGCAGGCCAATCGATTTGGACAGTCCTCCCAGCGCGAAAACGAGCGCGTCCGACCGCGCCAGGAACGCCGGCCGCACCGGCGTAGTGCCCGCCTCCAGTTCGTAGTCGGCGAACACCTCGTCGACAATCAGCGGGATTCCGTGATGGGCGCTGATCGCTCCGATTTGGTCGATCTCGGCAGCGGAGGCGAAGGAGCCGGTGGGGTTGTTGGGGTTGACGACGAGCAGCGCCCGCGTCCGTGGGCTCAAAGCGCGCTCCAGACTGGCGAAGTCGATGGTCCAGGTGCCGTGATACTCGAGGTCGTACGGCCGCGCGACCACGCCGTCCAGCGCCGTGAGCATTTCGAACAGTGGATAGCTGGGCCGAGGGACGAGGACTTCATCGCCCGGCCGCGCCAGCAGTTTGAACAGCACCGAGTAAGCCTCGCTGGTGCTCGCCGTCAGCGCGATCCGTTCGGGGTTGACCGAAATGCCGCGACGCGCATAGTCGGCGGCGACGGCCCGGCGTGCGTCGGGCAGCCCCAACGGTTCCGGCGCGTACAGCAGGCCGCGGCAATCTGCGAGCGGGGCGAGCAGATCGGCAGGGTAGTCGAGTTCGACCCGCGTCGGGTTCGACTCGGTGAGATCGATGATTGGATTGCCGGACGCTCGCCGATGGCGGAGCGCGACCGTGAAGCGATTTGGCGCCAGGTCTCCGGAAATGCGGTCCGCGAACACAACCGAATTACTGAACCACAAAGGACGCGACGAGCACAAAGGGTGAATGACCTACGACGCCGCGGCATCAGCAATCACACCAGCCACGTGGGTACCGGGAGCGGGCCCTATGGTGACTTCGATTTGCGCTATCACCGGCGCTATCGCACCCCAGGGAAAAAGGCGGTTAGCCGGTGTTGCGGCGTCGCCGGTGGGCGGCGAAGAACTCGGACCAGGAGACCACCTCGGGATGCTGCCTGAGCAAAGCCCGTCGCTGGCGTTCAGTCGTGCCGCCCCAAACACCGAATTCCATGTGGTTGTCGAGCGCGTCGGCGAGGCAATCGGCGATGACGGGACAGTTCCGGCAAATACCAGTCGCTTTCCTCTGCGCCGCTCCGCGAACGAAGAGTTCGTCGGGATCGGCGGAGCGACACAGCGCCTTCGACACCCACGCGATGCGGGCCGCGGCCTCTTTGCCCGTGTAGGGGTTGGTTGCATCCATGTTGGGCACTCCTGTGCGCGGTTCCACCCCCCGGCAACGACTATTCCGGCGTTCTTCGGTGGTGTCTGTCCGCCGACGAGTCGGTGCCCGGGATGAATCGCGCGTCCCCCGATCGGGGGAGACCGCGACGACCGCTATGCGACACTAAACGGCATGATCGGCGCGGCAGCGACCGAGAAAGTGCGCGTGGTCGTGGGCGAAGATCACCCGCTGTTCCGCGACGGGCTGGTGCGCGCGCTGACATCGAGCGGCGTAGTGGATGTGGTCGCCGAAGCCGATGACGGTGTCACTGCCTTGGCGCTGATCAAGACCCATCTGCCGCACGTCGCGCTGCTGGATTACCGGATGCCCGGCATGGACGGCGCCAAGGTCGCCGCCGCGGTACGGCGTGATGACCTGCCGACAAGGGTGTTGCTGCTGTCGGCGTACGACGAGTCGGCGATCGTCTTCCACGCCCTTGCGGAGGGCGCCGCGGGATTCCTGCCCAAAGAATCGACGAAAACCGAGATAGTGCAGGGCGTGCTCGACTGCGCCGAGGGCCGAGATGTCGTCTCGCCGGCCCTTGCCGCCGGCCTGGCGGGGGAGATACGCCGCCGCGGCGAACCCCAGACGCCGGCGCTCAGCCGCCGCGAGCGTGAGGTGCTGAGTTTCATCGCCCAAGGTCGCAGCATCCCCGCGATCGCCGCCGAACTGTACCTGGCGCCGTCCACGGTCAAGACCCACGTGCAACGGTTGTACGAGAAACTCGGTGTCGGTGACCGCGCCGCGGCTGTCGCGGCGGCGATGCGGCGCGGACTGCTCGAATAGCTATGGCCCGCCCGCTGGCTCGACTGGTCGACTTCATTGCGGCCGAGCCCGTCCGCCTGTCGGCGTTCCTGCGCCTCCCGCTGATCGGTCTGATCGTCTTGTTGGTCGCGGTGTGGGAGGTCGAGCACTGGTTGCCGGGGGCTTATGCGGTGATACTCGGCACCTATATCGTCGCCGCGCTGGTGTGGGTGGTGGTGGTCCTGCGCGGCCCGGTGCCGCCGTGGGCCGGCTGGGCCTCGACGGGTATCGACGTGCTGACCGTGGTGGCGCTATGCGTGGTGTCAGGTGGCGCCACCGTGGCGTTGCTGCCGGTCTTCTTCCTGCTGCCCATTTCGGTGGCGTTCCAGGACCGCCCGGGGCTGGCGGCCGCGGTCGGAATCTGCACCGCCATAGGGTATCTCGGCGTCTGGATCGTCTACTCCAAGCGGGACGACACGGTTGAGCTGCCGAGCGTGGTATACACCCATTTCGGCTTGCTGCTGTGGTTGGCCGCTGCAATGACCGCGCTCTGTTATTTCCTGACTCGCGCCGCGGCGCGCGTGGCCGCGTTGCTCGACATGCGACGCACGCTTGTCTCGGAGTCGATGCGCGCCGAGGAACGCCACTCCCGGGCACTGGCCGAGCAACTGCACGACGGACCCCTTCAGGACCTGCTGGCGGCCCGGCTCGAACTCGACGAAGTCCGCGAACGGCATACCGATCCGGCGCTGGACGCCGCCTACCGGGCAGTGCAGGACACGGCAACCCGGTTGCGCAGCACCGTCACCGCGCTGCATCCCCAGGTGCTCACCGAGGTGGGTCTCACCGCCGCGCTGCGTGAGTTGATTCGCGACTACGAGCACCGCGGGAACTTCACCATCGAAGCCGACCTCGAAGAGGTCGGTCAGCCGCGGTCGCAGTCCCTGTTGTACCGGGCCGCCCGCGAATTGCTCGCCAATGCGCGCAAGCACGCGCGGGCGAGCACCGTGCGGGTCCGCCTCGCCCGAGCGGCCGACGCCATCACGCTGAGCGTTGTCGATGACGGAATCGGTTTCGACCCGGCCATCCTGAATCGCTGTGTCGCCGAGGGCCACATCGGGCTCGCGTCGCTGGCGGTCCGCATTGACGCCATGGGCGGATCCATGAAGCTCACCTCGACGATCGGCGGCGGCACGCGGGCGTCGGTAACCGCGCCCGCCGGCGCCGACTGAACCCACGCCGACGAAACACCCACCGAGAGAACCGATTTAGCTGTCGAGCCCGGCTCGCCGCGGATATTTGTCGGAGTGCCTGCGTACCTTACGGGCATGAGTAACTCCAGGGCGAGCTCCGGTGGCGGGTTCGGTGCGTTGTTGGGGATGGCGCTGATCGTCTGGGTCATCGTCAAACTCTTCTGGTGGATTGTCGGGGTGTCGGCCCTTATCGGCCTGTTCTTCGTTCTGCGGGCCATCGCGCGCGAGAATCGCAAACGCGCCGATCTGCAGGCGGCCCATCGCGCCGCCGTTGCCGCGCGCGCCGATCAGCAACACACCTGGGTGTTGCAGGGCGACGACCGCGGCATCTACGGTCCCGAGGGCGCCGAGCTCATGCACTACATCTTTCCGGCGTTGAATCCGCACCCCAGAGCCGGTCCGCGACGGCGCGGGGCGGCTTAAGGAGTCAGCGCTTGGTCGCCACCACGAAGTAGCCGCGCGGCACACCGGGCACGTCCAGCGGAACCACCGGGTGTTCCCACCGATGCCACCGGTTCCCTACTTCGCCCACATCAGTGACCACGGCGGTCCAGCCGCGGCCCTCGACGAGGGCGGCCGGTGCGTCGGTGCCGAAAGTCCAGGGCGCGCCCAGCCGCTGCATGTACTGCCGGGTCTGCTGCATGAATGGCGCCTCCAACAGCGTCTTGCCGATCACGTTGTACAGCAGCACGGACCCCGGCGCGGACAGGGCATCGATGCGAGCAAACAGGGTGTCGACGGCCGGCGCATCGATGTACTGGAGCAATCCCTCGACCAGCGACACCGTCGGCTCCGACGCGATAAACCCTTGCGAACGAAGCGCTTTGGGCCAATCGTCGGCCAGATCGATGCCGACCGTGACCCGTCGGCACCGGGGCTGCGCCGCGGTCAGCCGCTCGTCTTTGGCCGCGATCAGCTGCGGCTGGTCGACCTCGTAGACGGTCGTGCCCGCGGCCCATGTCAGGCGATACGCGCGGGCGTCCATACCGGCGGCCACGATCACCACCTGCGACACGCCGCCGGCCTGCGCATCGCGCAGCGCCTCGTCGAAGAACCGGGTGCGGATGACGATTTCCGCCGGTGGCTGCCCGGTCGCGGCCGTGGCGTCGGCAAACAATCGTCGCCTCTCCTCGCCGGCCAGTCGTTCGGCGAAAGGGTCGGTGATAAGCCGGTCGTCGCGCGCGGATTCCTCGGCGCGCACCGCGGCCGCGAGCAATGCGGTGGCCGCTACCGCTTCTCTGGTGCTGTCCATACCCGGATCATGCGTGCGCGGGCGTCGCCGGTATTGGATATTTGTGCCGCGCGACCGGGACGTGGCTCGGCAACACGATGCGGTGCCGGCCGTACTGCGTCGGCGTCATCTCGGTGAACGACCGGAACTCCCGCAGAAAGTGCGCCTGGTCGAAATAGCCGATATCGGCCGCGATCCCCGCACCGCTCGTCGTGCCCGCGCCGAGGCGTCGAAGCGCCGCCTGCAGGCGACGAACCCGCGCGTACGCCTTGGGCGCCAGGCCCACCTCGGCCCGAAACAGGGCAATCATCCGCTTGGTCGTCAACCCAGTCAGACGGCGAACTTCCGCCATAAGAATAGAAGGATTGGCTTCGATCGCGGCCATCGCGGCAGCGACGCCCGGGTAGCGGCGCACCGAGAACCGCGCCCGCGAAAGCAGAAATTCCTCGAGGACGCCGAATCGGGTGGCCACCGACGAGGCCGCCACCAAGCGCTCGTGCAGCTCGCGCCCGTCGCGTCCCCAGATTTCATCGAGGCCGACGCCCGCATCCTCCAAGTCGCCCAAGGGGGATTCCCAAGAAGGGAAAGGCGCCGCCGGGGCGGAAATGGCCCGCCATTGCGGGCTCGTCGGCCGCGATGTCGGTGACGTACGGCTCGCTATGGGGCCCCGCGACGACGGCGGGCGGAACCGCCAACCGGGTGCGCCCGTCGGCCGCGTAGAAATCCAGCTGCTGTCGTTGCCCGAGGTCGAAGACGACGGTGACCGCGCCGCGGGGCAACGCCCGGCTCCGGTAGTCGGCCCCACGGTGTCGCCAATGCCCGAGGAACTCGACGTAGCCGCTCAGGGGCGGCCGCGGTCGATACAGGCAGGGTCCGCACGGATCGATCGTCACTGCGCTCATACCCAATTGTTACCATCGCGCGGTGAGTGATCTCCCCGGTTGGCTGCGACCCGTCTCACGGCGCGCTGTCGTGAAGTACGCCAGTGTCGCGCCGGCGGTGCTCGGCGTCGCCGCTCTGGCCGATGCCCCGCGCGCGACCGCCGGCATCGCCGGGATGGGCGTCTTCCTCGATCCGGGCCACAACGCCGTGGCCGACGCCTCGATCACCGCGCAGGTTCCCAACGGCCGTGGAGGCACAAAGCAGTGCAACACCTCGGGCACCGCCACCAACGACGGCTACCCGGAGCACGCGTTCACGTGGGCGGTCGTGGGGCTGATCAGCGGTTCGCTCGACCAGATGGGCGTTCGCACCCAGCTGTCGAGGGATAGCGACGGCGGTGTCGGCCCCTGCGTCGACCAGCGGGCGGCACTGGCCAACGCGATGCACCCGGACGCGATCGTGAGCATCCACGCCGACGGCGGACCCCCGTCCGGTACGGGGTTCCACGTGAACTACTCCAGCCCGCCGCTGAACGACGTCCAAGCCGGCCCGGCCGTCCAGCTGGCGCACACGATGCGGGATGCCTTGGTGCAGGCGGGTTTTCAGCCGTCCAACTACATCGGATCCGACGGCCTGTACGGCCGCGACGACCTCGCGGGCCTGAACCTGGCCCAGTACCCGGCGGTCCTCGTCGAACTGGGCAACATGAAAAACGCGGACGAGGCCGCGCGGATGGAAAATGCTGACGGCCGGGCACGGTATGCCGCCGCCGTCACCCAGGGGATAGTCGCGTTTCTGAACGCGAAGGCCCCGACCGGCTAGCCGACCTTCGGCATACATTGACAGCGATTGGTGCAGTACCGCATCGTCGAGTGAACATGTCCGTTAACCGCCGCATTTCGTTTGCCGTGTGCCGACGGTGATGCCCCGCCGGTTCACTCGCACTTGTGTCGTGCGCGCGCTCGCGGTTGTGATGGCGGTGGGTGTGATAGCCGCAATCGTGACGGCAACCGCCGTCTTCACCTACCGCCACGTCGCCGTTTCGCCATCGTCGACGCGCCGCCCACCGACCCAAGCGCCGACGGCTCCGGCTGCTTCGCCGACCAACAACCGTGACGATATGGCGACCGAGTTTCGCCAGTTGGAGGCCAGCCTGCAAGCCAGGATGGGTTTCGCTACCAGCGCCGTCGGCACCGGGCAATCCGTCACGACCTGGGGGGACTGGCAAGAGGGGCCGGCCTGGTCGACGATCAAGGTGCCCTTGGTCATCGCGGACTATCGGCGTCAGAACCCGCGGCAAGTTACCGCCGCGATGAAGGCGGCTATCACCGAATCCGACAACGCGGCGGCCGAGTCGCTGTGGGATCAGCTCGGCGAGCCCACCACCGCCGCCGAGGAGGTAGAACAGATATTGCGGCAGACCGGTGATCCGACGACCGTCGAATCACGCAAGCTGCGACCAGAATTCAGTGCCTTCGGCCAGACCATCTGGTCGCTGGTCAATCAAGTTCGGTTCACCGCCAGCGCTTTCTGCGATAGCCAAAACGAACCGATATTTGACCTGATGAGTCAAGTGAAACCGGAACAGGATTGGGGTATCGGGAAGATCGCCGGAACCCAGTTCAAGGGCGGTTGGGGGCCGTCACCGGCCGGCAGCTACGTCGTCCGTCAGATTGGAGTGCTCGCCACGCCGGCCGGCAAGGCGGCGGTGGCGATCGCGGCGGAGCCCGCATCAGGCCTTTTCGATGACGGCACCAGGGACCTCACCGAAGTGGCCAAGTGGCTGACCACCCACCTCGGGGCGCTGCCGGCCGGCCAGTGCGGTCGCTGAAGCCAGCGCCGTTGATGATGGCGCAAACAATGCCGCGGAATAGCTCACCTACGTCCGGCGGCAAAGACGCCGCGCGCGTCGGCAACGTGTCGCATAATCCGAGCAGGAGGCGATGACGGTGTCTGCAGTGGACTCACGTGTCGGAACGAGATTCGGCAAGTACAGAATCACCGGCGTTCTCGGTAAAGGGGGGATGGGGGAGGTCTACGAGGCGTACGACAGCGAGATCGGCAGAACGGTTGCTCTGAAGATCATCAAAAGCGAGTTCGCTCATGACCGCAAATATCGGATCCGGTTCGAGCGCGAATCACACGCAGCCGCGAAATTGCAAGAACCACATGTCATCCCGATTCATGGCTTCGGAGAGATAGACGGCTCCCTTTTCATTGACATGCGCCTGGTCCGCGGAACCGACCTGCAGAGCCTGCTCGAAAGAGGGCCGCTCGACCCGCAGCGGGCCGTCGCGATAATCACGCAAATCGCGTCGGCGCTCGACGCGGCACACGCCGAGGGTCTGATCCATCGCGACGTCAAGCCGCAGAACATCATCGTCACACCGGACGATTTCGCCTACCTGGTCGATTTCGGCATCGCCAAAGTGGTTGGCGACACCCGCCTCACGGCGTTCGGTGCACAGATCGGATCGTGGGCCTACATGGCACCCGAGCGTTTCACCGACCACGACATCACCGCAGCCGTAGACGTCTACTCCCTGACATGTGTTCTCTACGAATCGCTTACGGGCCAGACGCCGTTTCCGGCCGATTCCCCGGAGGCAGCGGTTGCGGCGCACCTGACTTCTCCGCCTCCGCGGCCAAGCGTTACGAATCCACGAGGTGTTCCCCCAGCATTCGACGACGTCATTGCGCGGGGCATGGCCAAGCAACCCGACGATCGGTACGGGAGCGCAGGCGCGTTAGGCCGAGCGGCCAATCGGGCGGCGCAAGGAGCCGCCCATGCATCACTTGCCCCGACCGAATACGCTGCGCCGCCTACGTATCAGTCGTGGCCGCCGCTGGCCCGAACGCCGATTGAACCACGAGCTTTCCCGCCAGCCGGGCCGCCGCCGATCGGACACGGGCCCGTTATCGCCAGTCAAAGGCCAGGTGGCCACTCGCGGTGGCTCGTCCCAACCGTTATCGCGGTCGCCGCGCTGCTGGTTCTCGGAGCAATCGGCGTCGCCATCGGTCTCGTGGCAAAGCTGAAATCCTCGCCGTCCTCATCCCCGGCGCCCGTCACTCCGATGACGTTTCCCAGCGCCTCGCAGAGTGAAAGCGCGTCACCACCGGTTTCGCCCATGCCGATGCCGTCGCGTCCCGGGCCTGCCGCGGTTCCTCCGTTGGTGGCCGGACCGGATCAGAGTGTTAGCCACACAAGTTGCGACGCCGGTTATCGGCTCACGAACAAGAACGGATTTGGGACTCACGGCGGCCGCGGCTCACCGGAGACGTCATGCTATTTCGCGAACACCGTATTGGTTTCGTACTGGAACACCTACGGCAACGCCACTACGGCACCGCGCACGGTGTCGGCGCCGGGGGCCGTCGACTGCGTCACTGTGCCGGGCGCGACTTGCGATTCGAAGAATCCGGCGAACTTCCTCATGCAATGCAGCGGTGATGGGCCGAACCCTTGGATCAAGTGCACCGGCGGCAAAGACGCGGTGGTCTATCTCTGGTAGCCATGGCTCAAGCCCCGGCCGGCTACGTTGGACCCGTGGATCCCGCCGCCCGCCGAGTCGTCGACATCTACCAGCGTCACGCGATCGCTTGGTCTCGTGATCGCGGCGATCGCCTTCACGAAAAGGCCTGGCTCGATCAGTTTCTCACGCTGCTTCCCGACGAGCCCAGAGTGCTTGACATCGGCTGCGGGAGCGGTGTGCCGATGGACCGGTACCTCATCGAACACCGATGCCGCGTGACGGGGATCGACGCGTCGAGCGCGATGATCACCATGTGCGCGGACCGCTTCCCCGGGCAGGAATGGCGCGTTGCCGACATGCGAACGCTGGATTTGGATCGCGCTTTCGACTGAATTATGGCGTGGGACAGCTTCTTTCATCTAGCGCAGGAAGATCAACGCCGGATGTTCCCGATCTTCGCGCGCCACGCCGGGGCCGGCGCTGCGCTGATGTTCACCAGCGGCCCGTCGGCCGGCGAACGACTGGGCAGCTATCGGGGCGAGCCGCTTTACCACGCGAGCCTGGACCGCGACGAGTATCGTCGGCTTCTGCACGACAACGGCTTTCACGTCGTCACGCACGTCGTCGAAGATCCGACGTGTGGCCACCACACCGTCTGGCTGGCGCGACGCGGATAGCGGCCGGTCGGCTACATTGGGGCGGTCTGGCTCGAGGCATGTTGCTGCTCGGCGGCGTGCAGAATCGAGCCGGCGGTGAGGAACGCGGGTTTGCCGCGGTCGATGGTGTCGATCGGGAGGTCGGCGGCGCGGCGCAGCACCATCAGGGCGAGTCCGCTGTAGGTCGCATACGGGATGATCAGCAGGTTAACGTGAGCATCCGCGCCGTTGACCGTCATCACGTGCTGGCGTTTGCCTTCCCATCCCGGCCAGTTGAAATCGGGTGGTCGTTGCAGCGCTGGCCAATTGACGTTGATGGATGTGACGCCGCCAAGCAGGGGAGTCAGGACCGCAACCAGGCTGGGCAACTCGTTCGTGAGACGGTCTGTGCGTGGCCACCACGCGCCGTCGATGTCGCGGCCCAACTGGGACGCCACGCAGAGCCGGACGGGATTGGCCCGGCCCCGTCTCGGAAAGGTCATGGGATGCGTCACCGTCGCGGTATGAGCGCGATGGTTCGGGCTGCGCGATCCATGCGCTATTCCTTCACGGTCGGCGTCGAGCGCCCGCGGTTCGGGCGACGGAGGAATCAAATTGCTCACCCTCCACCGTACGCCACCAGCGGCGTCGCGGGCGCGACGGGTGCAACCACCCGCGCCACGCCTTTACATTGCGTTACCCTTGCGGGGCCGCCGACCATTCGAGGCGACGTTCTGCCGCAACGCGATTGGGTAAACCGGCAGCCGTTTAGCTGATTGCCTCTGATCAGCTACCGAAGCCCCCACCCGGCGAATTCACCACCGTCGTCGATGCCGGGGAACCGACGCCAAGGCGACTGGCAGCGAAGGCCGCTCCCTTGCCCAACCGGGAGCGCAGGTCGTCGACGAATGGCTGCCCAGTCGGTCCGACACCGGGAGGCTCACCCGTGCCGCGGGCGAACACCACCTGCACGGCCGGGCAGGACTGGGCCGCCGCCAACGGAGCGGTAGGGGCAAGGATGAAGGCGCTGAGGACTGACGCAGTGAACACTGCAGGACTGGTGAAACGAGCGATGTGACGTGCGATCATGCCGCGAAAGGTGCCCGCGCCGACGCACCTGGAACCTGCCAGGTTCCCTAAGATTTCGTGATCGTTTCCTGGGCGCCCCGGGCGGCGTCGGCAAGCGGCAGATGGTGACGGTCAACCGGCCCGCTAGATCAGCTGGGCGACTGTCGTCACAACGACGAGCACCAGCACGGCCGCCCCGATGGCGTGTACCTGGCGGCGGGGGCTGATCCGGGCCGGGAGCGGATGTTGCTCGAGTGTTCGCTGGCGTTGCAGGGCGATCGCGTAGGTGCCCACCGCCACCGCGGCAGCCAGCAAGGCGGGAATGAATGCCGTCGGCCCGACGTGGCCGTGCACGTTCTTGATCATCAGCAGCGCGCCGTTGCCCAGGAACGCGAACGACGTTCGCGTCCACGCCAGCTCAGTGCGTTCCACCGCCAGCGTGTTCGGGGGTGGGCGGCTCATCGGCGTCGGGTCGCTCAACCCATGACCACCTTGGCGATCACCAGCGCGAGCGCGGCCAGCCCGACCACAGTGAGGCCCACCGCGAGGTACGCCGGTGTGGGATGCCGGGGCAACGGCTCGCCGCGCCGCATCGCGTGATCGGCCTGCCGCCAACGCAGCAACCCCATGCCGCTGGTGAGGACCGCCAGCAAGGCGAGCCCCACGCCGAGCGCCCGGCGCGCGCCGGGGATCGTCAGCTCCGGAACCAGCTGCACGAGGGCGACCGCCGCCGCGAGCAGCCCCAGCGCGGTGCGCTGCCAGGCCAGGAACGTCCGCTCGTTGGCCAGGGTGAAGCGGTAATCGGGCTCGCGCTCTCGCTCGCTGTCGGCGTCACGCTCGGCGGGCGTCGCGGTGTTATCGGCCACGGGCTACCACGCCGCAGATTTTAACGAACCGCACAGCCCGCCACGCCGGGTTTCACGGCCGCGCTGCATGATGAGGCGGTGGTCAAGGCGTTGTTGTTCGACGTGCAGGGCACGGCGACGGATTTTCATTCGACCGTGTGCGGGGAGGCGCAGCGAATCAGCGCCGGGCGGCACCCCCGCGTCGATTGGCCCGAGGTCGTGAGGCGTTGGCGCGCAGGCTACTTCACGGTGCTGGAGGCCGCGCAGGTTCGGCGCGGCGGATGGGTTTCCGTGCGCTCGGTGTATCGCGACGCTTTGGACACGGTGCTCGACGAGCTGGGCATCACCGGCTTTTTGGAGGTCGAACGCGACGAGCTCACGCTCGCCTGGCAGCGGCTGAAGCCGTGGCCCGACGTGGTGCCCGGGCTGACCCGGTTGAAGGGCGCGTACACGTTGGCCACCCTGTCGAACGCCGACGTCTCCGCGGTGGTCAACATCTCCAAGCGGGCGGGCCTGCCCTGGGATGCGGTCTTTGCCGCGGAGATGGCCGGGGTGTTCAAGCCCGACCCGGCGATCTATCACATGGCCGCGACCTACCTCGGCCTGGACCCCGCCGACATCATGATGGTGGCCAGCCACAAGTACGACATCCGCGCCGCGGGCCGACTCGGTTTCGCGACCGCCTTCGTCGCGCGCCCGCTGGAATTCGGGGCGGAAGGCCAGGCGGATGTGGCCTTTTCGGACGAGTTCGACGTCAACGCGTCCGACTTCCTCGACCTGGCAGCGCAACTCGGGTGTTAGACCCTGGGTCCGATCGTCGCGGCTAGCATGAGTCCATGAAACGGGAATCGATGAGGACGCGTGCCCCGATCGTCGAGGCGGTCCTCGTCGTATCGGGCGCCTACTCGGTGCTTCTGGGCCTGTTCATGCTGGTGGCCCCGGGCGATTTCTGGGCGACCCTGGGGGCGTTCGGCCCGCGCAATGACCACTACATCTTCGACAACGCATCGTTCGAGTTGCCGCTCGGTCTGCTGCTGCTGGCCGCGGTGCGGTGGCGGAGCTGGCGCGTGCCGGCGTTGTCGTTCGCCACCGCGCACTGGGCGCTGCACGCGCTCAGTCACCTCGTCGACACCGATCACGCCGACGGCCGAACCGTCGGCTGGCTCGAATTCGCCGGCCTGGCGTTCGGCACCGTCGTGCTCGCCGTCTGCTGCGCCGCGGCGTGGTCGGGTCAGCGACGCGCGGATCCGGTCAGTGGTTGACCGTTGGCGGCTTGCAGCAGACAGATGACCGTGCTCGGCGCGGGGTTGGCCCCGGTTCGATCTTGATTTGAGTCGATGAGGTACGTGATCGCAAATGGGCTGCCGTCGACGGGTCGGCCGGTGTAGGGCGCGAACCCGGCGGCGCAATCTCGATTGGCGACGTTGGCGACGGCGGTGTCGACGGACATCGGCGCGCGCAGGTAAACCTCGGCCGAATGCGCTGTGGCGCAATCGACAACGGTGACGGTCACCCGGCTCAGGTCCGCCGGCGGAAGGTCGGCCAGGCAATCGCCGACCTGCAGGTCGATCCACTTCGCGGTCCGTGAGGCCGGCGATGCAGGAGCGGCGGCGGCGGTGGCCGTGGCGCACGCCGCCAGCAGTGACAAGGCGGCCAGGCCGCATAACGCGCCAAGGCGTCGGACACCCATCGCAGCCTCCTCTATCAGATCGGTTAGCGCCGCAGTTTACGCGGAAGCCAGTGCCGGGTCCGGCTTTTCGGACGATATGGACAGGAATCCGCGCGCGCAGCGCGCGGCGAGCAACCAGTTCGCCGGCCTCTTCATGTCCAGCCCGCCCAGCAGCTGCTTGATCATGGTCAGGGTGTCGAAGTAAATGCGTTCGCAGACAAGGGTTTCCGTGTCGTCGAAGACGAAGTAGGCGGTCATGCGGACCCGGAACCGGCTGCCGGTGGGCGGCACCTTGCCCAGGTAACCGCGGTGGGTCCCCATCAGCCAGAACTCGACGATCACCGCGTCGGCGCTGTGCCGCAGCGCGATGATCTCGTGGTCCTGGTCGGGAAACGCAGCGCGGGTATAGGTGTAGTAGCCGCGCACCGCCTCCTCGCCGTCGTGCACGACCATCTGCGGGATCAGCTCGTAGCGCGGATGCGGGAAGGTCGACAACACGTCGTCCCAGGCCTGGCGGACCTCGTCGTGGAAGTGGTCGAGCACGAGCTTCTGGCGGGCGGCCAGCACCTCGGGGGCGGGAAACGCGGGGATGGTCACGCTGGTCAGAGTAAGCCCGCATCTTGGGAGCGGGGCCCGATCAGGGCTTGCGCGTTATGACGAGGTAGGCGACACCACCCACAACGAAAATCAGGGTGTACAGCGTCGAGACGATGCCCAGCACGTAGCCGACCAATGCGGCGGAACGCCCGCCCATCGTGCCGCCCGAGGCAGCGATCTCCCGCAGCACTCGCCGCCCCCTGATCCACGCGATCGGACCACCGATGGCTCCAAAGCAGCAGAAGCGAGAATCCCCCACAACAACACATTCATCGCGAGTGGGTGATCGACCTCTTTAGTGGCCACCGGGACAAACTACTATGCGCCGAAGAAATCCGATCCCGTCGGCATCGAAGTGGTGTGGTCACTGCCGGATTACCGGTCATGCCTTCGGCAGCTGACCTTTGCGCCGGAGCGACTTAGTCGCGAATCGCCTCGATGCTCCACGCCGGCATGACGGGAGCCCGGGTGAGTCCGTGGTCGACCTGGCCCATGCTGCGCAGCAGCCATTGGACGCGCAGAATGCAACATCCCATCCGCACCATGGCGAAGATCTCGTACCACTTCAACGCGCGCAGCGGCCGGCCGATCATTTCCTCGTAGCGACGGATGACCTGCTCTTGACTGTCGAAGCCGGGCAGTTCGGGGTCGGCGTCGAGCCCGTTGACCTCCGAGGTTTGCCGGCGCGTAGCCAACCACCAGGCGAAGTCGGTCTCCGCCGGGCACAGGCACGCTTGTTCCCAGTCCAGAACACCGACGATCTGGCCGGCGTCGTCGAAGATGGCATTAGACAGCCGGGCGTCGCCCCAGCAGACCGCGAGTTCGGAGGGCTCCGACGGTTGGTGCCGATACAGCCAGTCGAACGCTTCGGTGATCAGCCCGGGAACTTGCTTGTCGGTGGCCCACTCGATGTATTCGCGCCACCACGCGAGCTCTCCATCGTTACCGACGCCGTGCGGGCGCCTCAGCCACGGAGCCTCGTCGATCGGAACCCGTTGCAACGCAACGAGTGTGTCGAGGAAGGAATCGTGCACGCGCCGCTGCACGTCGATGCCGGCCCCGTGCAGCCAGCCCTTTACCGCGTAAGACGTGTCCGACGGCGTGTGCCCGACGATGCGCGGCATCACCAGAAAACTCGACCCGAGCCACGAGCTGTCGGGTTCGTAGTAGATCGGCGACGGCGTGGCAATTCCATAGTCGTGCAGGAGCTGCTGCGTCCGGGTTTGGCCGGCCAGGTCGTAGTGGGCGTAGATGCCACCACCCGTCGGCGGTATCCGCGCGACGAACTCTTTGTCCCCTCGGGGGGTAGTGGCGCTGAACAGCAGGCTCACGCTCGACCATCCCGCTGCCCGGTTAGCCGGGCGCATCTCGCCGACGTCGACCGCCTCGCCGAACTTGTGCCCCAACCACCGGCCGAGTTGTACCCGCGTGGCGGCCAGGTCGCGTTGGCCAAGGGACAGTCCAGCCATAGACAAACATTTACATATGAAGTACCAAATGTAAACAGACTTTGTCTTACATCTACCATGTCGTATGTCAAGCCAAAGGAGACCGCGATGGCCATTCATATCCCCCTGACGTTCGGAGATATCGGCGACACCGCGCGGCCGCTGGCCATCGCCGTCCACGGTTTTCCCGATACCCCGCACACCTGGCGTCATCTGGGTCCCGTGCTCGCCGACCACGGATACCGGGTGGCGGCGCCGTGGCTGCCGGGCTATGAAGCGCCGGCGACGGGGCCGATAAGCGTGGGCACCTACGTGCGTCAGATCCGCGCCGTGC
The DNA here is from genome assembly GCA_963788075.1 of uncultured Actinomycetota bacterium. GTDB lineage: Bacteria > Actinomycetota > Actinomycetes > Mycobacteriales > Mycobacteriaceae > Mycobacterium. The sequence continues at coordinate 238,089 of CAWBFI010000006.1, forward strand.
GCAGAGCGCTGAAGGGCGACGACCGTGCGGTGTTGATCGGTCACGACTGGGGCGCTTACACCGGATATGGACTGGTGGCCGGCGATCCCAGTGCGTTCAGCCATTTGGTGACGCTGGCCGTGCCACCGACGCCTGCGTTGGCCGGCTCGATGTTCAGCTACCGTCAGGTCAAACGGTCGTTCTACATCTGGTTCATCCAGCAGGCCGGACTCGCCGAGGCCACGTTGCTTCAGCCCGGGTTCTGGGAGTCGCTGTGGGCGGATTGGTCACCGGGATACGATGCGCACCAAGATATTTCATGGCTACGCGAATACGTCACCGCCGAGACCATCGCCGGGGTGATCGGTCCGTACCGCGCAACTTTCAACGCGGAGTTCGCCGACCCCGATGCAGAAAAGGAGGCCGCGGCCACGCTGCTGCCGCCCCCGGTACCGACCCTGTACCTGCACGGCACTAATGACGGGGGGCTCGGGGCGGAGGTGGTCGCCACTGCGGCCGACCACTTACCCGCCCCCGGATCGTCGTTCGAAATGATCGACGGTGTCGGCCACTTCCTGCACCTCGAGCGGCCCGACCTGATTGCCGAGCGCATCTGCTCTTGGCTGGACGCTAGCTCGCCGTTGCCGGCCGGCGCACCCGCGACGGATTGATTCCGGCGGCGTAGCGCAGTTCGGCAAGGAACTGCTCGCGGTCGTCGCCGCCAACCAGGTAGTGGGACACCGCGACTCGTACCACCGTCGCCGCAGCCAGCTCGGCGTTCTCGCCGGAAACCAGGCGCGCGATCCGGCCGCGCAGGATCGGCATCACCCGCTTCATCTGGGCCAGCACGTGCTCGGGCTCGGTGTCGATCAGGAAGCCCAGTGAGTAGGTTCGCTGGAAGTCCACGACGAATTGCAACGCGGCATCGAGTCTTTCGTGGTCACGCAGACCCGCCATCGCCGAGGAGATTCCGGCCTCGAAGTTGTCTTGTTCGTACAGGCCGAACGCGTCGAGCAGCGCCTCTTTCGATGGGAAATACCGATACAGCGTCGGCCGGGACACCTTGGCCTCGGCGGCCACCTCCGACAGCATCAGCCTCTTGCGCCCGCTGCGGGCGAGTACCACGAAGGTGGCGGCCAAGATTCGCCGCCGGGTCGATAATTCGGCGCCGGGGGGCACGCGGGTGGGCACATAGAGCACTTTACATCACTTTACATCCGGAGGTTCAAATGTCACACTGCGAGTTGTTACAAACAGACTCTGATCGTCAACACGAGGCAGCAAGCGATGACGGACCTGGTCGTCCGCAAGATGGCATTCCAGTTCGATGGGACCGTGCCGTTCATGTGGCAACCGGCCAATCCGAACTTCGCGATCTACTGCAACGCGTTCACGTTCATTGCGGTGCCGTTCGAGAAATACATCATCGCCGCGCTCCGCAAAGCGCAGGACCGCCTCAACAGTGACGCCGACGTCGCCGAGGAGGCCGAGGCATTCCTGCGGCAGGAGGCGCAGCACGCGGCTGCGCATCGCAAGCACATGATCGCGCTCATCGAGCAGTATCCGAGCATGTCCCGAGTCGCGTGGATTTTTGGTGGCGATCCATGGTGAACTCTATGCGGCGGTACCGACGGTGTCGGGGTTGGCGTGTCGGCGCAGGGCGTCGGCGAGCTGGGGCATCTGCTTGTAGCCCTTGATGCGACGGAACGACCGTTCGGCGTTGAGCATGCCGGCCGCGGTCCAGCGCAGCACCATCTGCCCGTCGCGCCAGCGGGTGACATTACGGTTGGTGGTGCGGGCTATCGAGATCATCGACTCGACCGGGTTGGAGGTGGTCAGGCTCTTGGCCAGCCGGCCTTCGATGCCCAGCCGCGCGACGGTGAACATTTCCTCCAGGCCTTCACGCAGTGAGGCGGCCGCGCCCGGGTAGCTCTTATCCAGTTGCGCGGCAAGCTTTTTGGCGTTGGCCAGCCCGGTGTCTGGGTCGGCATGACCAAATGCCTTGACTAGCTTGGCATCTACCCACTGCTTGTCTTTGTCGGGCAGGTGCTCGGCGACATTCCGCCGCTTGTGCAGGGTGCATCTTTGGATGATGGCCTTGGCGCCGAACACCTCTCGTACCGCGGCCGCGAGCGCCTTGGCGCCGTCGACGACCACCAACAGCCCGTCATCGAAGCGCAGGCCACGCTCGACCAGGTCGGCCAACAGCGAACGCACCACGGTCTTATTCTCCGTGGAACCGTCCCACAGCCCGACCGGCTTTTTGGTTCCGTCGGCGGTGATGGCCAGCGCCACTACCACGCAGCGCTCGGCCATGTGCTCACCATCAAGCATGAGCACCTTGATGTCCTCGCCCACCAGGTCGCGGGCCATCAACTCGGCCAGCGCAGTCTCGGTCTGTTTGACGAATCGGCGCGAAATCGCCGAGCGGCTAGTCGCTTTCGTCTCCTTGTCGACCACGGTGCCAACCGGCTCGGCGACCCGCGCGTGCCGGCGGGTGGCCACCCCGGCCAGCATCCGCTCCATCACCACGGCCGTCAGCACATCCTCGGTAGCGAAGTGGGTATAGCAGGCCAGCGGCACCTCGTGCCCATCGCAGGTGCGGGCCCGCGGCCGATCCACCGACACCCGACGCCCGCCCAGCGTGACCGAGCCGCGCCCGCCGCCATGACGCACCGCGGCCCGGTTCGGATCATGCTTGCCTTTCGGTCCGACCACCTCGGCGATCTCGGCCTCAAACAGTGCCCGCATCACTGCCATCCCGGCGGCCACGCTCATCGCCAGCAGCCCCTCTCGGGCCGCACCAGCGATGTCGGTCAGCGCCAGGACGATCTCCTCCGGCAGATCGGGCAGTACGGCGGCGTCAGTCGTCTCAGCGAGGCGGACAGTAGGTACGGTTCTCATGGCGGTCCCTTCCTTCGTGGGTGTTCTTGGTCGTTCACCCGAAGACCTACCATCAGGCAGGCCTCAGGTGAGGGACCGCCACCTCAAATTCCACGAAGAACGGGACAACCTCCAGTATCCGGGCTTGGAACGGTGCTACGAACAAACGATTGCGTCGTTCAACGACCTCATCGACTCACGGTGGAGTTTCACGCCGCCTACATCGCCAACCTGGAAGCCACCTTCACACCGATGTTGGTATCGCGTCAAGTGCGTGCGCCGGACGTTCCGCCACGTCGGCACGATCGCGTCGACCGTCGCCAAGGCCTTCGACGAACACATTCCGTTCGAGGACCGCGGCGCGTCGGCCGAACAGGTGATGTCGTCGGCGCTAGGCAGCGAGTTCGGCTACCGGATGCGCCGACGGTCGGGTCCGCCACCGGTCTTTCACGCGGTCCCCACCGCGAGGCTGTTCACGATGTTGTGGAGGCTGGCGCTGTCGCAAACGCCCCATCACGATCCGGCTAACCAACCGCTGCCCGACTGGGTCGCCACGTGGATGCGCGAGTATGACCGTGGCACCGACATGACGACGTTCTTCGGGAGGGGTTGAATTCTTTTGCTGTCAACCAATTACGGCGCTCTGGTGCCCGAAGACGAGCTCCTTACGCATCAGATCGTCGACACCTTCGCGACGGTGAGCCAATCGGATCCGTCGTGGACGGAAAAGATCTGGACCACAGCGCATGCGCGCGACAACTCCCTGCAGGTCGTCCTCGGCATCGGCAAGTACACCAACAGGGGCGTCTTCGACGGCGCGGCAGGCGTATGCCGGGCCACCGAGCAGTGGACCGTACGTGGCGGCCGTCGGCTGTCCTCCGACCCGGCGAGCACCGACGTCGGACCCATTCACTACAGCGTGCTCGAGCCGCTGCGCGCCATCCGGGTCAGGCTCGATCAGACCGAGCACGCCCCGATCGCATTCGACGTGACCATGCGGGGCGCCTTTGTCCCGGCGCTGGAAGACCCATGGCCCGACCGCAGCCCCGACGGATACCGGGTGACCCATAATGTGCTGCGCTACCACCAGATCGGCGTGGCGTCAGGCTGGGTGGAAGTAGAGGGCCAGCGCACCGAAATAGACCCGAACGAGTGGATTTCCATCCGTGATCACTCCTGGGGACTGCGTCCCGGAGTCGGCAAGCCCATCCCCGGCCTACCGCGCGGCGGTCGCCGAATCGACCAGATGTTCATGACGTGGTGCCCGATGACGCTGATTCGACCGGACGGATCGGCCTACTCGCTGTTCGTCTTCTTCCAACACGAACAGGGCAACGGATTCGAATCGACCCGTTACCAAGCGGAACAGCAGAACGACGACGGCACCGCACACCGTTTCGCGACCGTCGAGCAAGACTTGCACTTCGACGACGGCAATCGCCGCCTTACTCACGGAACCATTACCCTGACCGAAACCGACGGTACGAAGCGGCCTTTGACGATCACCGCTGCCGGGCCGACGGGCTTTCACCTCGGCACCGCGGGCTACTACGGTTGGAACGACTGGGTGCTCGGCCAATGGGTGGGAGAGCTGAAAGTCGAAGGCGGTCACGTGACGAATTGCGACCATCCCGATATCGCACGCCAACTGCACCAGTTGCGAGACTTGTTGGTGCGCGTCGAGGATCCGGTCGGCGGCGGAGTGGGAGTGGGCAATGCCGAGACCTTCGCGTTCGGCGCCTTTCCCGGCCTCGGCCTCAGCGCCGAGAGCTCGTTCCTCTGAGCGGGACCCGTTTGCTCGCGGGGAAGGGCGGCTAACCGCGCGGGGGAGTCCAGGCGACCGGCAGTCTCTTGATGCCGTGGATGAATTGCGACAACAGTCGCGCGGGCTCCTCGATCGCGACGATATCGGGTATTTCCCGGCGCAATTCGTCGAACACGACTCTGATCTCGCGACGAGCCAGGTTGGCGCCCAGGCAGAAATGCGCGCCCCCGCCGCCGAAGCCCAGGTGCGGATTGGGGTCGCGGGCCACGTCGAAGATCCACGGATTGGCGAACTTTGACTCGTCGCGGTTGGCCGAGTTGTACCAGAGCGCCGCCTTGTCGCCGGCGGCCATCCTGACGCCACTCAGCTCAATGTCCCGGGTGAGCGTGCGTCGCATGTAGACCACCGGGGAGGCCCACCGCACGATCTCCTCGACCGCGGTGGGTGCCAGGCGGTCATAGTCGGACCACCACCTGTCCCGTTCCTCGTTGTAGCGGGACAGGGCCAGCACGCCGTGGCTGATCGCGTTGCGCGTCGTCTCGTTGCCGGCCACCACCAACAGGATGAAGAACGACGCGATCTCCGACGACGACAGCCGGTCGCCGTCGACCTCGGCCTCCACCAGGCTGGTGGTCAGATCGTCGTGGTGATTGATGCGGCGGTCTTCCGCGAGCGCGCTGGCGTAGGCGCCGATATCCATCGAAACCCGAAGCAACTCGTCGAAATCCGTGGTGAGGTCGGGGTCGCCGAACCCGAGAATCACGTTGGTCCAGTGGAACACCCGCTGATGGTCCTCCTCGGGAATGCCCATCATGTCGCAGATGATCTGCAGCGGCAGGGGCCCGGCGAGCTCGCTGACCAGATCGGCCTCGCCGTCGGGATGATTGGCGATCAGCGAGGCGACGAGTCGGCGGGCGCGCTCGCGCACCGACGCCTCGATGCGCGCCACCACCTTCGGCGTGAACGCGCGGCTGACGATCGAGCGCAGCCGCTGGTGTCGCGGATCGTCGAGCACGATCATCGAGCCGAAGTACTCGGCCAACTCCGGTGTCTGGTCGTTGATGGTGATGCCGGGGACGGAGCTGAAGATGTCCGGATGGCGGCTGGCGTAATGAACGTCGTCGAGCTTGGTCAGCGCCCAATACCCGTTGCCCCCCTGGAACCCTTCGATTTCGATAGCCGGCCAGAAGGAGATCGGCGCCTCACGGCGCAGGGTGGCGAAGACCCCGTCGCGGTAGTCGTCGTCGAGCCCCCAGAAGTCCATCGATTCGAGATGGATATCGGCAAGCGGAATCTCGGGCGGTGGCGCCCCGTTCACTCGGGTCGCGATTCCGGTTTTGAGGCTCACCTAGACCCTCCTTCGCCCTTGAAGAGGTGACACTCGAGCCTAAACGGTTAACGCTGGCGGCGGGAGTGGCGCGACCAGACGCGAAAGCCCCCGACACGCCGCGGGGGCTTTTGCGTCTGCTCGGCGAGCCAAATCAGTGCGTGCAGACGGTTCTGGCGGGCGTCCCGGTCGTCGCCGTCGCCGTACTCACCACATTGCCGTCGAGCAGGATCTTGCAGGTGATCGGGCCCGGTCCCTGCGCGCTGATCACGAACACCTCGCCGCCAAACGAGGTGAACTCCGTCGACCACGGCAGTTTCGCGTTCACCGCGCGCTGCTGACCGTTGTCGGTTTGGTACGAGATGTATTCGGCGACGCCGGGACCGCTCACCTCGTAGCGCGCCGTCGGAGAATCGCTCGCGTTCGCCACGCCGGGGACCGTCCCGCCATACATGCTCGCGAACCCGATGCCGATGGTGAACAGGACCGAGGGCCCGCGCAGATGGCTCGTCATGGTTTCCCATCGTGTCATCACCCAAGACGCTATGGAAGGGTGAAGCCCGGAAGCTGACGATCGGAAGGTGGGTGCCAAAAATGGTAACGCCGGAACGCGGCGCAAAGCGTGTGGTGGTCTGGGGCACCGGCTTCGTCGGAAAGATGGTGATCGCCGAGATCCTCAAGGATCCGCTGTTCGAATTAGTCGGCGTCGGCGTCAGCAACCCCGAAAAGGTCGGCCGCGACGTCGGGGACATCTGCGGGCTGCCCGAGCCGGTGGGCATCACCGCAACCGACGACATCGACGCGTTGATTGCTCTCCGGCCCGACGCCTTGGTGCATTACGGCCCTACCGCGGCGCACGCCGACGCGAACATCGCGCTGATCACCCGCTTCCTGCGCGCGGGCATCGACGTCTGCTCGACCGCCATGACGCCGTGGGTCTGGCCCACCATGCACCTCAACCCGCCCAACTGGATAGAACCGATCACCGTGGCCTGTGAGCTGGGCGGATCGTCGTGCTTCACCACCGGCATCGACCCGGGATTCGCCAACGACCTCTTTCCCATGACGCTGATGGGCGTCTGCGCGGAGGTGCGCAGGGTGCGCGCGTCCGAGCTGCTGGACTACACCAACTACGAAGGTGACTACGAAACCGAGATGGGAATCGGCCGGGAGCCGGAATTCCGCCCGGTGCTGGAAAACCCCGGCGTGCTCATTTTCGCGTGGGGTGCCACCGTGCCCATGATCGCCCACGCCGCCGGCATCATGCTCGACGAGATCACCACCACGTGGGACAAGTGGGTGACACCGACCGAGCGCACCACGGCGAAGGGTGTCATCAAGCCCGGGCATGTCGCCGCCGTCCGGTTCACCATCAATGGGATCTACAAGGGTGAGATCCGCATCCAACTCGAGCACGTCAACCGCATCGGGCAAGACGCCGCCCCCGACTGGCCGTCGGGCCACGACAATGACGTCTACCGGGTGGACATCGAGGGGACCCCGAGCATCTTCCAGGAAACCGCGTTCCGGTTCACCGACGGCTCGGGCCGGGACGCCGCCACGGCCGGGTGCCTGGCGACGGGGATGCGGGCGCTCAACGCCGTCCCAGCAGTCAATGACCTGCGGCCGGGCTGGGTCACCCCGCTGGACCTGCCCCTGATTGCCGGGACCGGCACCATCCGCTGACCGCCCCCCGCATAGCGGCGGCAACGTCGTTATACAGCTGACGCATAGCGCTCGCTGAACCAGGCTTTAGCTTCTAGCGGCACAATCTGACGAATGGTCGAGGGAGCTAGGCCCGCTCTGGGCTTGTCGATTGGTGCGACCAACCTGGCCGCCGTAACCGCCGATTCCGCCATCATCCGCAGGCCCGTCCTGACGCTGTATCGCCGACGTCCGCCGGAGGTCGGTGTCCCCTCGGACAACCCCAGGCTGGACGAGCCGGGGGTGGTGATCAACGACTTCGTGGACCGGGTTGGGAATCCCGTCGGCATCGTGGCGGACGACGGCTCGGTCCACCGCAGCGAGGCGTTGGTTGCCGACGCGTTGCGCGCGCTGGCCTACGTCGCCACGGGCGGGCGCCCCCTGCCTGAAAACACCGCGGTGACCTATCCCGCCCACTGGCCGTCGAAGGCGGTGGACGCCTTGGGCGCCGCGCTGAGCCGGGTAGCCGAATGGTCGGACCGCGCGCACCCGCTGTTGCTGATCCCGGATGCCGCGGCGACGCTGTTGGCCGTGCGGGCCAACCCGGGCATACCGGCCCGCGGGACCGTGGCCGTATGCGATTTCGGTGGCAACGGCACCAACATCACGTTGATGCACGCAGCCGACCAGCAGGCCCCCTACCAGGCGCTCGCCCCGACCGTCCGGCACCGCGACTTCTCGGGCGACATGATCGACCAGGCGTTGTTGACCGCCGTGATGGCCGCCATGCCGAGCGCGGATTCGTTCGAACCCTCCGCCACCTCGCCGATCCGCTCGCTGAGCCGGCTGCGTGCGGGATGCCGAAGCGCCAAGGAGCGGCTCTCTTCGAGCACGGTGACCACGTTGAGCGACGGCTTGACGTGGACGCACGGCGATATCCGGCTCACCAGGGACGAACTCGACGGCGCGATTAGGGAATCGCTCAACAACTTCGTGGAGGCGCTGGATGAACTGTTGCGGCGCAACGGAATTCACGATCTGGTCGCGGTTGTATCGGCCGGGGGCGGGGCGAACATCCCGTTGGTCACCACGACGCTGTCCGGCCACCTCCGTGTTCCGGTCGTCACGACGCCGCGCCCGCAGTTGACCGCCGCCGTCGGCGCCGCCTTGCGGGCGGCGCGCGGTCCCGGCAATGACACCGCAGCCGCGATGACGACGCCGTCCGAGTCGGTAACCGCGACGGCTCCGGCGGTGGCGCGGGCGTGGCCGCGCACGCGGTCGGCGCCGACTGCGAGGGCCCACGCGCAGGCATTGAACATGATGCCCGCATTGTCCGGGCGGGAGGTCCACGACGAACTGCGCGCGGGTCCCGCGCTGAGTTCCGAGCAATCCGAACGGCCAGAGGCCAAGCGCCGAGGCGGCCCGTGGTATCGGCGGCCAGCGGTCGCGATCGTCAGCACCGCGGTGGCGGTCCTGCTGGTGGGCACCGCCTTGGGGATCGAATTGCGTTCCAACGACAAGGCGCCGACGCGGGGGACGACTCTGACTCAGGCTTCCCCGCCGCCCGCCCCGAGCGCAAGTCCGCAGCCGCCACCTGAGAATCCGCCGGCCAGCCCGTCGGCCGCCCCCCAAGCAGCTCCGCCAGACAACCCGCCAGCCACAGGGGATACGCCGCCACCCGCAGCGCCGCCTGCGGTTCCGGACACGCCGGGGACTCGCGCGCCGGCGCCGCAGGCGCCACCGACGCCGGCAGGCAATGTCATTCCGGCGATCCCGCGGATCCCGTCGATTCCACACCTCCCGCCGATCCCGGGGATCAACGAGCCGATCCCCGGACTCGCCGGAATCCCCACCCTAGCCAGCCTGATCGCCCCGCGCGGCCGCTGACTATTCGCGCAATTAGCTGCTACTCGGGCGCTCTTCGCCCTTGTTCTCTTCGGCGGCAGCCTTCTTCAGTTCTTCGTTGAGGGCCTTGTCCTTCTCGACCTGTTCCTTATGGCCTTCGTCGTTTCGGGCTTCTTCGGCCTTGGCTTTGTCGTCCGAGCTGGCGTCGTCGGGCACTTCGAACTTGGGGTTGCCTTCGTCGTCGAGCCAATCGTTGACGGCCGTGCCCGTGACCATGCGGCCGGTACCCGGTAGCACCAGGGTGGGCCGGTCTTCGTAGGCCGTCATCATCTCGGCGGCCTTTTGTTTGGCGTTCTCGTCCGGCTCCGGCTTCTCGCGCGGCGCGTCGCTTGCCTGCTGATCGTCCTTTTGACCAGCTTCCTTGTCGTCCTGCACGCTCATGCACCTACCCCCTTGTAGTCGCAGTTCCGACCGTTCCTCGGGGTTACCCGCTCGGGCGTTGTGTCGAAACTCTCATCAGCGTGGTCGTGCGGGGTCTTGCTGCGGAAACAAGTCGACCGGCTCAGAAATTGCGCGGCGACGGACGTCCGGCGCTATGTGCCTGTATCGGCGTATTGAATGGGGTCGGGGGTCGGGATCACTGCTTCCGTCAGCGTCCGCATCGCGGTGGCCAAGCGGCCATCAACGCGCCCACGCTCTTCGATGAAGTGGCGGACCGCTTCAATGCCGAGCACCGCCGCGCCGGCTTGCTCGATGTACTGCCGCATCTCGTCGACGTCGAGAAGGATCAGCTCGTCCTCCCCGCGCCAGCCGAAGGCGATCTGCAGGACCCGCGCGGAAAGGCCAAAGTATTCGGCCAGCGCGGTCAATTCGGCGTAGTTCGGGAAGTCGTCGGCGTCCTTGCGCCGAGAGTAGGTCGCCTTCGGCAGCTTGAGCGCGGAACCCATCTCGCTGTCGGGGATGTCCCGGTTGAGCAGCCATTCAAGGACTCGACCGATGTCCTTGCCCGCCCTGTTCCGTCTTGGCACGCGGCCGATGGTAGTGCCGGTTCCATGACCCGGCAACGAGACTCGCGGGACGGTCGAGCATTCGTAACACGAGTCGCCCGTTCGAATATTGGAATGTTGTTCCGATTATGAAACCTACGGCGTACGCTACCGGCATCGGCTCCCTGACGGCACAGCAATCCGCGGGAAGAAAGAGCTAGGTGGCCAAGAAGCCGCCCTTCTGGGAGGTTAGGAAGATCGGTGCGGTGGTCGCCGCGGCGGCCATCTTCCCTGTTCCCCTGCTCTCGGCACGGGCTCTCGCATCGCCAACGACGACGGTTGCGCCGACGGTGCCGCAGCACACGCAAGCCCCGGTGCAACAGGCCCCCGCAAACCCGACGCAGGCACACGTACCGCCCCCGGTCAATACACCGACGACGCACGCGTCTATTGCGCCGGTGCCCACGACGCACGTGGCCACAACCCAGCCACCGACAACGCAGGCGCCCATCTCGCCCATGCCCACGACGCATGTGGCCACAACCCAGGCACCCACAACGCACGCGCCCACTTCACCGATGCCCACGACGCATGTGGCCACAAGCCAGCCGCCGACAACGCAGGCGCCCACTTCGCCGATCCCCACGACGCATGTGGCCACGAGCCAGGCGCCGACGACGCAGGCACCCACTTCACCGATGCCCACGACGCATGTAGCCACCAGCCCGGCACCGACAACGCAGGCGACTCCCAGCGCCGTTGCTACGACGCCGCAGCCCGAGCCGACCAGCCATGCTTCGGTGACGACTAGCGCTGGCAACCCCACGACCGGTGCGCCCGCGGTCACTAACTCGCCCACACCGAGCCACTCAGTTGCGGTAACCCCGACCGGCACGCCCGTGCGGGTGACGACCTCCGCGCCCGGCGCGGTCACTACCAAGCCGAACGGCGGGACGAATGTAGGCGGGACCACCCCGCGTACTACCGGCCCCGCTAGGACCGCTGTGGTCACTCAGGGTTCGACCACCGCCACTATTCCGGTGGCCACCACGTTTCGGGGCGTACCTGCGGCCAGGGAGGCGGTCGAAGCGGCCAGGGTGGCGCCTGCGGTCCAATTCAGCGCCGCCCAGCCGCCGCCGTTAGTACGTCAAAACTTCAATGAGCAGGTCCAGGCGGCGATCAAAGGCGCTGTCGACCGTGACGTCGACATGTATCGGCCGCGCCATTGGGAGTACCTCGACTACGACGAATACCGCAGGCCCAGCTTCTTCAACCCATTAGATTCCGAGATGACCTTCCGGTACTTCTACGACGGCGAATACCGGACGGTGGTCGTGCCGGCGGGTGGCCGCGTGGTACTGGATGCGGTTATGGCGGGCGTTTTCCCGTACACCGCGGTGGTTCGCGACCTGATCTCGGTTGGCAGCTTCTACGGCGGGTCCTGGGTACCACCGGTTGATTGGGTCAGGCCACCACCCGCTGACTGGCAGCCCTGGCAGCCGGTGATCTACACGGGAGTCCCAGTGAAGTTCGCGAATCTGGGCCAGTCGGTGTTGGTGGACCAGGTCACCGTGGTTGGCCATGATGACAGCCTGCCGGTGGGACAGCGCGACGTTGTCATGCTGAACGATGCCACACTCGCGCGGGGCGACATACAGCAGAATCCCGACGGCGGCCCGCCAGAGGTGACGGTTGATCAGACGCAGACACTGCCGGGGGTCGGGCAGTGGGACGACGGGCATCAGTACATCAACACTGCGCTTGAGAAGCCTTCCCCTGCATCCAATAACCACCTGCCGTGGGTTATCGGTGGGCTGGCCGCGGTGCTCGCGCTGCTCGGCGGCATCGTGGCGTGGGTGTGGAAGCACCCACGCGGCGATCACGCTGTGGCCAACGCGCCCTCGGAGCTACTGAATCCGGACTTGCCGAGGGAGTGGCTGTCATACGACGACGCACGCGACCCACAGCCAGCTATCAATTCCGACAGTCCCGGCGTCGGACAGGACGAGACACAGCTGGACCACCGGCCGCTCACGAGTTGAGCGGAGCGATCAAAGCCTCTGCCCGACAAGGTGTTCGGCGGCTTACGATCGTTCGCGCTTGGCCAGCACCACCGAGGCGAGGGGAATCCGTACCGGTTGCGGAGCGCTGGACAGACGCTCGGCGACGGCTGTCTCCAATTGTTCGACGAATTCGACCGCCCGTGCGTCGCTGGGGTCGCTGCCACCACCGTCCAGCGCCCGCGCCAAAGACGGGAAGAGAGCGGCCCGCGCGAATGCCGCCCACCGCTCGCCGAAAGCCTCTGCGTCGTCGTCGGTTTGGAACCGAGCCCAGAATCGGTCCTCGGCGGTGAACATCTCGAGATGCTCGATAGTGAGCCCCTCGAACCTGCCCTTGGGCGCAAAGGGGGCGCGAAAGTCCGTCTCGCTGCGGGCAAACGTGGGAATGACCATGCGCCGCAACTCATCCTGACTCAGCTGGCCGTCGCGCGCCCGATCGTCCAGCGCCGCAACGATCGCGTCGAGCAACGCTTCGAAGCCGGGCCGGCCGTCCTCGTCGGCGGCCTGTGTCAATACCACCAGCCGCCCTTCGGGCGCCAACTCCCGGCCGCGGAACGCCACGAAGTCGTGCCAGTCCAAGTCGGCTTGGTGGGCATAGGCCGCGCGCGCCGCGCCGTCGTTGCTGTAGGCGGCGTGCACGTGATCGTGAACCTCGCACGGAATCCGCCTGAGCCACTGCGTCGCCCACGCCGTCCAGCCGAGATTGACCGTCTTGGAGGGCAGGATCTGTCCGTAAAACGACCGGCCGATCGCGGAGGCGAAACTTGCTGTGTCCATGTGCAAGTAGCTGTCGGGGTCCTCGGCCAAGGTCCGGAACAGCGCCGTGAAATCGTTTTCCGGAAGGTCGGTGTGCGCCACGAGGATTGCGTGATCGTGGCGGGTGCGCCGACGCAGCACCGCGATGGCCGCCGACAGCGGCTTCAGCGAATTGTGCCCGTTGCCGGCGCCATAGTCGGCGATGACGACCGGCTGCGGATGCGTGGGCAGCGGCACTTGTTCCGCGGCCCGCTCGAACACCGCGATGGCCTGAGCCAAACCGGCGGCCTGCAGCCTCGACGACGGGGTATACGTCGCGGAGTCCACCGGCTCCGGCCGCACCACAACGCTCGATTCGGGCATCCGGGGTTCGGGCCGCATGGACCCACGATAATCGGCGCGCCCGTTCTCACCTCTGCGTCGGGTAGCTGACCCCCGTGAGCTGCTCGGAAAGCTCCCAGAGTCGCCGGCAGTCGCCTTCGTTGCGCGCATTTGCGGGCACTTTGGCAACCGCCACACCGCCGCCCGCGGCCTCGTAGAAGCCGCGGGGCCCATAGAAGGTGCCGCCCTCGGCATGGGGCGCGGCGGCCGCGTACAGCGCCGGCAGAATCCCTTCGTCGACTTCCTGCCACAGGAACGGCGTCCAACGCCAGGACGCCTTGTACAACCGCTCCATCAACGAGGGCCGTTCGCGGCCGTGTGAGGGTCCGGCGATCTGCAGATTGGTCTTGGTCAGGCCGGGGTGGGCGGCATTGGACACGATGCCCCAGCCTCCCGCGCGGCTGCGACGGTCGAGCTCGAGGGCGAACATCAACACGGCCAGCTTTGACTGGCCGTAGGCCGCCATCGGCGCGTAGGACTTCTCGAACTGCGGGTCGTCGAAGTGGATTTTCGCGTTCATGCGAGCCGCGAGCTGCTCAGCGAGACCACGCGCGCGCCCTTAGCGGCGCGCAACAGCGGCAGCACGTGCCCGGTCAGCGCGAAGTGCCCGAGATGGTTGCTGCCGAACTGCAATTCGAAGCCGTCGGCGGTGGTGTCGCGTTCCGGTGGCGTCATGACACCGGCGTTGTTGATCAGGATGTCGATGGGGCGGCCCTCGGCGTTGAGTTGTTCGCCCAACGCGGCGACCGCGGCCAGCGACGACACGTCGAGGGATTTGATCGTCAGCTTCGCGTCGGGAACCGTGGCGCGGATTTCCTCGATCGCCTTCTCTCCCTTGGCGCGGTTGCGGATCGCCATGACGACGTCGGCGCCGGCGGCCGACAGCCGCCGCGCCAGCCCGAACCCCAGGCCGCTGTTGGCCCCGGTGATAACCACCAGCTTCCCGGACAGATCGGGCACCGTGGCGACGAGATCGTTGGCCATGCGTATCACTCCTTATCGGTATGCGACCCGTCCTAGTCTGCTCTTTGTGTTGGCCCGTCGACAGCGCAACTGTGGCTGGGCGGTCGCGTTGGCCGCCGGCGCGCTGCCCGCGCTCGCCTTTCCGGCGCCATCGTGGTGGTGGCTGTCCTGGTTCGGCCTGGTGCCGCTGCTCGTAGTGGTGCGGGCGGCGCCGACGCCCTGGGAGGCGTCCGTGCGGGCCTGGTGTGGCGCCGGCGGCTTCGAACTGGCCACCCAGTACTGGCTGGTGACCAGCGTCGGTCCGCTGCTGGTGGTCTTGGCGATCGGGTTGGGCGCGCTGTGGCTGCCATGGGGGTGGTTGGTGCATCGGTTGTTGTCGGCCCCCGTTGGCGTCGGGCGAACGGTCGCCGCCGTGGCGGTGTTGCCCAGCGCGTGGGTGGCGGCCGAGGTCGTGCGGTCCCAGCCCGTGCTGGGCGGCCCGTGGGCGGCGCTGGGCGCATCGCAATCCAACCAGCCCGTCACGCTGGCGTCGGCGTCCCTGGGCGGGGTGTGGCTGACGAGTCTCCTCGTGGTCGCAGTCAATACGGCTCTCGTCGGCGCGCTGGTGCACCGGGACGCGCCGGGCCGCATCGTCGCATTGGCGAGCCTGGTGGTGTGCGCGGCGCTCGGGCCGGCCTGGTACCTGCTGGGGCCGTCGCCGGCTGACGGTCCTACGGTGCGCGTGGCGTTGGTGCAGCCCGGCGACATTGCCAACTCCGGTGCCCGGATGGACGCGGGTGAGGCGCTCACTGCGACGACCGCGGGGCAGCGGCCGGACCTGGTGGTCTGGGGGGAAAGCAGCGTGGGACAGGATCTCGCGAGCCACCCGGAGGTTTTGGCGCGGCTCACGCAGCTGTCGCGGCGGGTTGGCGCGGACCTGTTGGTCAACGTCGACGCGCCCACACCCGGCGGGGGCATCTACAAGTCGGCCGTGCTCGTCGGCGAGCACGGCTTGTTGGGCAGCTACCAGAAAACCCGGCTGGTGCCGTTTGGCGAATATGTGCCGCTGCGAATGCTTTTCGGCTGGATCACCCGCCACACCATGGCCGCCGCCGAGGATCGGCAGCGGGGGATCGGTCCCGTCGTGCTGCACGCGCGTGCGGCGTCCATCGGACCGCTGGTCAGCTACGAGACCCTCTTCCCTGACCTCACTCGTCGCGAGGCGCAACTGGGCGCCGTGCTACTGGTGTACCAGAGTTCCACCTCGTCGTTCCAAGGAAGTTGGGCGCAGCCGCAGCTGGCCGCCCAGCCCGCCGTGCGCGCCGTCGAGTCGGGCCTTCCGGCGGTGCACGTCGGATTGTCCGGCGACAGCTCGGCCTTCGACTCGCGCGGGCGCCGGCTGGCATGGTGCCCGTCGGGCTTCCGCGGAGGAATCGTTGTCGGCGTGCCGTTGGCGTCCATCCCCACGGTCTACCGGCGGCTGGGCGACTGGGTGCCGGTGATGGCGTTTGTCGTCCTCGGCGCGGTTGCCGGCGTGGGGTTCTTTCGCTGGCGCCGCCTGGCTCGCGGTGACACACTGCGTGGATGAAGAGCAGAGGGCTGGCATGGTTTTCGCTGGCCGCCGCCATCGTGGTGATGGTTGTGTCGGTGGGCGGCTTCATCGTCGCCCTGGTGCTCAACACCTTCTTTCTGGACAAGTACAACGCCTACGGCGAGGTGCCGATCCCGGGGTCGGGCAGCGTGCACCTGCCCGCCGGTGAAGTCATCGTCAGCCTGCACACCACGGTGATCGGCAGCCCCAACGGCGGCCTGCCGGTGCCGCCGCTCGGGGTCACGATCACTCCACCCGACGGGGTTGCGCAACCGGTCCTCACCGAGAGCGTCGGCGCCACTTCGGTGGTCAACAACGACGTGCACGTCCGGATCTGGGTGACTCAGGTTCCCGTCGCAGGCACCTACAACGTCACAACGGACGGCCAAGTCAACGGGTACATCAACCCTCAGCTTGCCTTCGGCCACAAGAGTTCCTACGGCTTCGTGGTGTGGCTGTTCGTTGCGACGTTCGTTGCCGGACTGGTTGTTTCGATCGTGTCGGGTATGTGGTTAGCCCGGACCCGGCGCAGGGCCGTGGTGGCTGCCAGCCCCTACTTCCATGTTCCGTCCGCGCCGACTGCGCGTGAACCCGGCGACGAGGGGGTGCGCCTGGAGCGCCTCAAAACGCTGGCGGCGCTGCGTGATTCGGGGGCATTGACCCAGGAGGAGTTCGAGACCGAGAAGCGTCGGATATTCGAGGGGCGCTGAGCCTAGGTTGCGCCGAGGGCGCGTGTCTGTACGCCGACACGCCGGTATGGCTGGCATTTTGCGCGCGCTCGCGGCGCCACGAACTAGTGGCCCCGGGCTACCCATTCCTCGTAGTGGACGATCTCGTCGCCGACGGTGGTGCTGTCACCGTGTCCGGTATGGACGACGGTGTCGCCGGGCAACTTGCCCAGGCGTTCGGAGATCGACCGCAGAATCGTCGGGAAGTCGGAATAGGAGCGCCCCGTCGCCCCCGGGCCGCCGGAGAACAGGGTGTCGCCGCTGAACACGACACCCAGGTCGTACACGTACCAGCACACCGATCCGGGGGAGTGGCCCGGGGTGTGCAGCGCGCGCAGTTCCGTTCCGCCCACGGTGAGCGTCTCGCCGTCAGACACGGGGCGGAAGTCGTTGTCCGGGTGCGTCATTCGCCACAGCACCTCGTCACCCGGATGCAGCAGCACCGGGGCGTCGAGTGTCTTGGCAAGTTCTGGGGCGACCGACACGTGGTCGTTGTGGCCGTGCGTGCACACCACCGCCACCACGTGGCGGCCTCCCACGGCCTCGACGATCGGTGCCGCATCGTGTGCGGCGTCGAACACCACCACATTTGAGTTGTCGCCGATCAGCCAGATGTTGTTGTCGACTTCCCAACTGCCGCCGTCGAGTTCGAAGGTGCCGTGGGTCACGACCCGATCGATGGCCACCATCAGAGCATCACCACCGAACGCAGCACCTTGCCACCGTGCATCTTGTGGAACGCCTCCTCGACGTCGCCGAGCCCGACACGTTCGGAGACGAACTGCTCGAGCGGAAGCCGGCCCTGCAGGTAGAGGTCGATCAGGGTGGGGAAGTCTCGTTCGGGCAGGCAATCGCCGTACCACGACGACTTCAACGATCCCCCGTGCGAGAAGAAGTCCAGGAGCGGCATGTCCAGGCGCATGTCGGGCGTCGGAACTCCCACCAGCACAACGGTTCCCGCGAGGTCTCGGGCGTAGAAGGCCTGCTTCCAGGTTTCCGGCCGGCCCACGGCGTCGATCGCCACGTTGACGCCGAAGCCGTCCGTGAGGTCCTTGATGGTGTCGACGACGTCCAGTTCGCGGGCGTTGATGGTGTGGGTGGCACCGAACTTGCGGGCCAAGTCGAGTTTCGCGTTGTCGGTGTCGACTGCGATGATCCGCCGCGCGCCGACCAGCGCGGCGCCCGCGATCGCGGCATCTCCCACGCCGCCGCAGCCGATCACCGCGACGGTGTCGTCGCGGGTTATCGCTCCGGTATTGATCGCGGCGCCCATGCCGGCCATCACCCCGCAGCCCAACAGGCCGGCGACGGCCGGATCGGCGCGGGGGTCGACCTTGGTGCATTGGCCGGCGTGCACCAGCGTCTTGTCGGCGAACGCGCCGATGCCCAACGCCGGGGTGAGCTCGGTGCCGTCGGTCAACGTCATCTTCTGCTCGGCGTTGAATGTGTCGAAGCACAGGTGCGGCCGGCCGCGCTTGCAGGCCCGGCACTGCCCGCACACGGCGCGCCAGTTCAGGATCACGAAGTCGCCGGGCTCCACCGCCGTCACACCCGGCCCGACGGCTTCGACCGTGCCGGCGGCCTCGTGGCCGAGCAGGAAGGGGTACTCGTCGTTGATGCCGCCCTCGCGGTAGGTCAGGTCGGTGTGGCACACCCCGCAGGCGATGACGTCGACGACGGCCTCGCCGTGGCCCGGGTCTGGGACGACGATGTCCACCAATTCGACGGGCTCGCCCTTCTTTCGGGAAATCACGCCGCGCACTGTCTGACTCATGGTCTCCAAACTACTGGCACTGGACGCAGAGTCGGTGCTCAACGCCGCGGGTGTAGCGTCGCTGAGCATGACGGCACCCGAGACTGCCGAAGACTTCGCCCAACGAATCATCGCGGCCCTCGACGGCGCCAGCCTCTCCATCCTGCTGAGCATTGGACATCAGACCGGTCTGCTGGACACGATGGCCGGCCTTCCCCCGGCGACCAGCACTCAGATCGCCGAGGCGGCCGGCCTCAACGAGCGCTATGTGCGGGAGTGGCTGGCCGGCATGACCACCGGCCACGTCGTCAACTACGACGCCGGCACCGCCACCTACTCACTGCCCGCCCACCGCGCGGGGGTGTTGACCCGCGCGGCGGGCCCCGACAACCTGGCGTTGGTCGCGCTCTTCCTTCCGCAACTCGGCGAGGTCGAGCAGAAGATCATCGGTTGCTTCCGAGAGGGCGGTGGGCTGCCGTATAGCGAATTCCCTCGTTTCCACGCGCTGATGGCCGAGCAGAGCGCCGCGGTGTTCGACGCCGCGCTCGTCGATGTCGTGCTGCCATTGGTCGACGGGCTGGTCGAGCGGTTGCGCTCCGGGGCGGATGTCGCCGATTTCGGCTGTGGCAGCGGCCATGCGATCAACGTGATGGCGCAGGCGTTCCCGGCGAGCCGCTTCACCGGCATCGACTTCTCCGACGAGGCCATCGCGACCGGCGTCCAGGAGGCGGCTCGCCTCGGCCTGACGAACGCGACCTTCGAAAGCCACAACCTGGCGCAGCTGGAAAAAGTCGAGGCCTACGACGTCATCACCGTGTTCGACGCCATCCACGACCAGGCGCAGCCGGCGCGGGTGCTGGAGAACATATATCGCGCGCTGCGACCCGGCGGCGTCTTCCTGATGGCCGACATCAGGGCATCCAGCCGGCTCGAGGACAACGTCGACGTCCCGATGAGCACGTACCTCTATACCGTCTCGCTGATGCACTGCATGACGGTGTCGCTGGCGCTCGACGGCGCCGGGCTGGGGGCGGCTTGGGGGGCACAGGTGGCCACCGCGATGCTGGCCGACGCCGGATTTGCCGACGTGCGGGTGGCGGCGATCGAGTCAGACCCGATCAACAACTACTACATCGCCACGAAGTAATGGCGGCTTCGGACGCCTCGGACGCTTCGGACGCCTCGGATGCCTCGGATGCCCTGGGCGCCCTGGCCGACTGGCCGGTCCCGGCCGCCGCCGGCGCCGTCATCGGTCCCCGCGGTTTGCTGGCCAGCCACGGTGAGATCGAGCGCGTGTTCGAGCTGGCGTCGGTCACCAAGCCGCTGGTGGCCCGGGCCGTGCACGTCGCCATCGAAGAGGGCGTCGTCGAGCTCGACACGGCGGCCGGTCCGCCCGGCTCCACGGTGCGCCACCTGTTGGCGCACGCGTCGGGTCTGGCGATGCACTCCGATCGCTTGCTGGCCAAACCCGGCACCCGGCGGGTGTATTCCAACTACGGGTTCACCGTGCTGGCCCAGACCGTGGAGCGGGAATCGGGGATCGAGTTCGGCCGCTACCTCGCCGAGGCGGTGTGCGAGCCCCTGGCCATGGCGGCGACGCGGCTGGGCGGCGGCGCCGAGGCGGCCGGCTTCGGCGCGACCTCGACGGTCGCCGATCTGGCGGTGTTCGCCGGTGATTTGCTGCGCCCGTCGACGGTCTCGGCGCAGCTGCACGCCGAGGCGATGACGGTGCAATTCCCCGGCTTGGACGGCGTGCTGCCGGGATACGGGGTGCAGCGGCCCAACGACTGGGGGCTGGGTTTCGAGATCAGGGACTCCAAATCGCCGCACTGGACGGGCGGGCGCAACTCGGCGCGCACCTATGGCCATTTCGGGCAGGCGGGCGGCTTCATCTGGGCAGATCCCGAGGTGGAGCTCGCGCTGGTGGTCCTCACCGACCGCAATTTCGGCGAGTGGGCGCTGCGACCGTGGCCAGCGCTTTCCGACACCGTGATCGCCGAGTACGCCTAATTCGCACCGCACACTAGCGCAACATGGGTATCACAGGGCACAATAGACACGCAGGACACAAGAATAGTTAGCAAGCATCCCGCATTTCGGGTCCGCCAGGTCGTTGGGGAAGACGTCCCTCGTGGAACCGAAGGAGCAGGAGATGCGTGCGTCGAATCAATTCGCCGACGTGACGACGGGCGTGGTGTATGTCCACGCCTCGCCAGCGGCGGTATGCCCGCATGTCGAGTGGGCGTTGTCGTCGACCCTGCAGTCGAAGGCCAACCTGGTGTGGACACCGCAGCCGGCGATGCCCGGTCAGTTGCGCGCCGTCACCAACTGGGTCGGACCAGTGGGCACCGGCGCCCGGTTGGCCAACGCGCTGCGCTCCTGGTCGGTGCTGCGCTTCGAGGTCACCGAAGACCCCAGTCCCGGAGTCGACGGGCAGCGGTTCAGCCACACCCCGCAACTGGGCCTGTGGAGCGGGTCCATGAGCGCCAACGGTGACGTCATGGTCGGCGAGATGCGGCTGCGCGCGATGATGGCCCAGGGCGCCGACACGCTGGCCGCCGAGCTGGATTCGGTGCTGGGAACGGCGTGGGACGAGGCGCTCGAGGTGTACCGCGACGGCGGCGACGCCGGCGAGGTGGCCTGGCTCAGCCGCGGCGTCGGCTAGCTACTTCACCGGGGCCGGCCCGCAGGATCTGCAGCGCGCCAGGCACCGCGGAAATCTCGGCCGGGAGTGCGCACGCGAAGTCGCCGTCCGCGTACACGTTGATGCCGGGGCACTCGACGCTGATTGATTGGGCGCGCGCGGTAGTCACCTCGTCGAGATCTACGTGCGTGCCCTTCATGACGGTGGGGAACAGTCGGATCAGCTTGGTCCGCGACGCCGAGTGGGCCATGGTGATGTCCAGCAGGCCGTCGGTGGGATCGGCGTTCGGACAGATCAGCAGCCCACCGCCATAGCTGCGGGTATTGCCGAACGCCGCAAGCGTGATGTCGGCGTCGATCTCCCGGGTTCCGTCGAGCACCAACCGGAACGGCAACAGGCGCAACTGCGAAAGCTCGGCGAGCATGGCGATGTAGTAGCGCAACCGGCCGTGCGGCCATGTCATCCGGTTGGCGCGATCGGTCACCAGCGAGTCGAACCCGGTGGCCGCCACGGTGCCGAACCACTTGTAGGCACCGTCGCTGTCGCGTATCCGGCCCAAGTCAATGGTTTCCGCACAGCCGTCGACGACGATATCCGCGGCGGCCGCGGGATCATTTGTGGGGATGCCGAATTCGCGAGCATGATCGTTGCCGGTGCCGGCCGGCACGATCCCCAGCGGGACGCCCGTTCCCGCCAACACCTGCAGCGCGTTGGAGACGACGCCGTCACCCCCGGTGACCATCACCGCGTCGGCGCCTCTCTCGAGCTCGGCGCCGACGAGGTAGCGCGCGTCCTGAGCGTCGTCGCCGATGATTTCGACGACCTCCACGCCCCGGCTGTGCAATCGGGCGATCGCGATTTTCGCCGCGCGTATCGCGGCGCCATGTCCCGACGCGGGATTCGTCAGGGCGGTCACCTTGCCGATTTCGCGCCGGCGGCGGGTCACGGAATCAGCTTGCCGGGATTGAGGATTCCGGCCGGGTCCAGCGTCGCCTTGACCGCCCGCAGCACCTGCACACCAAGGTCCCCGACCTCATCGCGCATCCAGGGCCGGTGGTCGGCGCCGACAGCATGGTGGTGGGTGATGGTGCCGCCGGCGGCCATGATGGCGTCGGATGCGGCCTTCTTGGCGGATTGCCATTGCTCGATCGGATTGCCGCGCTGCCCGGCGACGACGGTGAAGTACAACGATGCGCCGGTGGGGTAGACGTGGGAAATGTGGCACATCACCAGCGCCGGCGTGCCCGTCGCGCCCAATGCGTCGGTAAGCGCTTGGGTGACAGCGGCTTTGAGCTCGGCAACGTTGGACCAGTCGGTGGCGGTCTCGAGGGTCTCGCAGAGCGCGCCCGCGGATAGCAGCGAGTCGCGCAGATACGGCGCGCCGAACCGGCCGCGCTCCCACGCATGCGCCGGCCCTTCGCCCAGCGAGGTGCCTCCCTGGGCCGCCAGCAGCCCGCTCGTCTCGGCGTGGCGGCTCTCGACGTGTTCCTTCGTCCCCTCGAACACCGTGATGCCCAGGCAGCCGCCGGTGATCTGGTTTTCGCCGATCGCCTCGGTGGTAGCGAGGTTGACTCCCGTCTCCACCTCATCGGAAAGCCGAATGACGGTGGGGCCCGCGGCATTCTGGGTGACGGCGCGCAGGGCCGCGGCCCCGGTCGCGAAATCGGGGAACGACCACGCCTCGTAGGCGACGGTTTCCGGGATCCGATGCACGCGCAGCCCCACCTGGGTGATGACGCCGAAGGTGCCCTCCGACCCGAGCAGCAGCTGGCGCAGGTCGGGGCCGGCGGCCGATGCGGGTGCCCGGCCCAGATCCAGCGTGCCCACCGGGGTGACCATCCGCAGGCCGGTGACCATGTCGTTGAACCGGCCGTAGCCGGCCGAGTCCTGGCCCGACGATCGCGTCGCGGCAAAACCGCCGATCGTGGCGTACTCGAAGCTCTGCGGGAAATGCCCGAGCGAGAAGCCGTGTTCGCTGAGCAGCCGTTCGGCCTCGGGCCCGGTCACGCCTGCCTCGAGAACGGCGTGGCCGGACACTTCGTCGAGCGAGACGAGCCGGTCGAAGCGGCGCAGGTCTAGCGACACCACGGCGCCGAACTCGCCGCGGACGGGGTCGAGCCCGCCGACGACGTTGGTGCCGCCGCCGAAAGGGATCACCGCGATCCGGTGCTCCGTGCAGTAGCGCATGATCGCCGCGATGGCGTCTTCTCCGTCGGGGCCCCCCGGCAGCAGCACGGCGTCCGGCGCGTCCTGGACCCCCCGGTCCTTGCGCCGCAGCATGTCGAAGGTGGACTTGCCGCCGGCGTGCAGCAGCCGATCGCGGTCTGCTGTGCGGCAGTACTCGGCGCCCGCGATCCCGGCCAGCGCATCCCGATCCGCTCGCGACAACGCCGACGGGCGCAGCCGCACCTGGTCGGCCTCGGGCCCGTCCTCGCCCGAATCCTGAAGGCCCACAGCCTGTTTCAGCAACGAACGGATTCCGTCGGAAAGGGGCTCGGCCGCGGCAGGATCTCCCCACGCGTTCCATTTCATCGGCGGAAGGAGTTCCGCGGGGTTCGTCATGCGTTACAGTATTACACATGCTGTCAATCAGTAACGATCGCCCGGATACGGCGGACCGGATCCTGGAGGCGGCGGCCACCTGCGTCGTCGATTTCGGGGTGGACCGGGTCACCCTCGCGGAGATTGCCCGACGCGCCGGTGTCAGCCGGCCGACCGTGTACCGCCGCTGGCCGGACACCAAGTCGATCCTGGCGGCGCTGTTGACCCAGCGCATCACCGGCGTGATGCGCGATGCTCCGCTGCTCGGCGACGACCGGGAATCGCTTGTGCGGCAGATCGTTACGGTGGCGGATCTGCTGCGTCGTGACGAGCTGGTCATGTCGGTGCTGCACTCCGAGCTGGCGCCGATCTATATCACCGAACGCCTCGGCGCGAGCCAACAGATGTTGATCGATGCCCTGGCGGAGCGGCTGCGCGTGGCTCAGCGCCACGGGAGCGTCCGCGCCGGCGATCCGCTGCACATGGCGACGATGGTGTTGCTGATCGCACAATCGACCATTCAGTCCGAGCGGATCGTCCGGCCGATTCTCGACGCCGACGCGCTGGCCGCCGAGCTCGCCTACTCACTGAACGGATACCTGTCTTGAAATCGATTGCTTTGAACGCCGCGCGCCGCGCGGCCGACCTGAGCGCGCTGGGCGACGGCGAGCCGGTGGACGTCGTCGTGATCGGCGGCGGCATCACGGGCGCGGGGATCGCGTTGGACGCCGCGACGCGGGGCCTGCGCGTGGTGCTGGTGGAAAAGCACGACCTGGCGTTCGGCACCAGCCGCTGGAGCTCCAAGCTGGTGCACGGCGGCTTGCGCTATCTGGCGAGCGGCAACGTCGGCATCGCCCGGCGCAGCGCGGTCGAGCGCGGAATCCTGATGACGCGCAACGCCCCCCATCTCGTTCGCGCGATGCCGCAGCTGGTTCCCTTGCTGCCGTCGATGAGTAATGGCAAGCGCGCGTTGGTGCGCGCCGGATTCCTCGCCGGTGACGCGCTGCGCGCGCTGGCGGGTACGCCGGCGTCGACCCTGCCGCGTTCGCGCCGCGTTCCGGCGCGGCGCGTCGTCGAGATGGCTCCCACTGTTCGGCGGGACGGCCTGGACGGTGGATTGCTGGCCTACGACGGGCAATTGATCGACGACGCCCGACTGGTCACCGCCGTCGCGCGCACCGCGGCGCAGCACGGCGCCCGGATACTCACCTACGTCGCGGCATCGGAGGCCACCGGCACGTCGGTGCGGCTGACCGATCAGCGCACGGGACAGTCGTTCGACGTTGCGGCCGGTGCGGTCATCAACGCGGCGGGGGTGTGGGCGGGCGAGATCGACGGCTCGTTGCGGTTGCGGCCAAGCCGCGGAACTCATCTGGTCTTCGACGCCGGCGCCTTCGGCAATCCAGTAGCGGCCCTTACGATTCCGATTCCCGGCGAACTCAACCGCTTCGTGTTCGCCATGCCCGAGCAACTGGGCCGGGTCTACCTTGGGCTTACCGACGAAGCGGCTCCCGGTCCCATTCCCGACGTGCCGTCGCCGTCCAGCGAGGAGATCGCTTTCCTGCTGGACACGGTGAACACCGCGCTGGCAACCGAATTGGGCGATGGCGACGTGATCGGTGCCTACGCCGGGCTGCGGCCGCTGATCGACACCGGTGAGGGCCGCACCGCCGACGTGTCGCGCGAGCACGCCGTCGTCGAAGCGCCGTCGGGGGTCATCAGTGTGATCGGCGGCAAGCTGACCGAGTACCGCTACATGGCCGAGGATGTCCTCGACCGCGCCATCCAGCTGCGGCGCCTGCGGGCCGCCGACTGCCGGACCCGCAATCTGCCGCTGATCGGGGCGCCGGCCAATCCGGGGCCGGTTTGCCGGGCGGGCGCCGGGCTGCCGGAGTCGTTGATCCTGCGGTACGGCGCCGAGGCGGCTCACGTCATTGCGGCTGCCGCTTGCGAGCGGCCCTGCGACCCGGTAGCGGACGGGATCGACGTGATCCGGGCCGAGTTCGAGTATGCGGTCACTCATGAGGGCGCGCTGGACGTCGACGACATCCTCGATCGGCGGACGCGGATCGGTCTGGTGCCGCACGATCGCGAGCGGGTGGTCGGCGTGGCAGAGGAATTTGTGGCGCGCTTCGGCTGATGCGGGTCGGGCAGTTCCGGCGACGGTTACCATGGAACGGAACTAGTTCGTATCGGTGAGGAATGTGCATGGAGCTCGAAAGTGACCAGGCGGCGCGCACCTCGCGCGGGGCACGAAGCCCGGGACGCCTCGATCGATCGTTGGACGCGGCTATCCTCGACGCGACGCTGGCGGGTGTGGCCGAAGTGGGTTATGACCGGTTGAGCATGGATGACATCGCGTCGCGCGCCGGCGTCGGGAAGGCGGCGATTTATCGTCGCTGGCCGTCGAAGGCCGTGGTGGTCGCCGACGCCATCGCCCACTGGAGACGGCGGCTGGGACCCGTCGAGCCGCCGAACACCGGCAGCCTTCGCGGTGACATAGACGCGCTGGTCGCCGCCACACCCGACCTGAATGATGCCGATTCGAACATGATTCGGGTCGTTGTTGGGGTGGCGACGGCAGCCATGCACAATCCCGTCCTGGCGGCTGCCCTGGACGATCTTGTGCTATCCACTCCGCGGCAGGTGGTCCGAGCGGTGCTCGACCATGCGGTGGCTCGAGGGGAGATTCCGGCCGGCCGCGACCTGAGCCTGATCCCCGACGCCGCATTGGGGCTCAACGTGCTGCGGGTGATCGCGGGACGGCCGATCGACCGGGTCTATGTCCGGCGCGTCCTCGAAGACGTGATCTTGCCGCTTGCCGGCGCACCGGTCGCTTAGTTGTTGCGTTGTTGCGGTGTTGCGCATTCCACCGCAGCGTGCCACATTGGAAACAAGGCGGAACTAGATAGTTCCGCCTGGACGGGAGGTGGCGATTGAACGTCGAGCATGTCCCGGTGCTGATCGTCGGCGCCGGAGCCGCCGGCCTGGCAACCTCTGCGCTGCTCGCCAAACATGGCGTTCGCTCGCTGCTGGTCGAAAAGCGCAGTGAAATATTCATTTATCCGAAAGCACGCAACTTGAGCTTCCGCAGCCTGGAGATCCTGCGGGGTCTGGGACTGGCCGACCAGGTGCACGCGATCGCCCAGGGCGTTTCGGACATGCTGAGCAAGCCGACGCTCAACAGCGCCGAAGAGCATCAGGCGTTCGACGTCAACGCGATCTTCTCGCCATTCAAAGATCTGAGCCCCGAGCCCGCCGGGCAATACTGTCCGCAGAGCGCATTCGAACCGATCCTGCTCGCGCATATCCGCCGGCACGGTAGCCAGGCCTGCTACAACGCGGAGATGGGCTCGTTCGAACAGGATGCAAGCGGCGTCACCGCGGTCGTACGCGATCGGGAATCGGGCGCAACGGAGACGGTACGCGCCGACTACCTCGTCGCCGCCGACGGCGTGCACAGCCCGGTCCGCGACGCGCTTGGCGTGACGACCTCAGGCTATGGGGCGCTGCCGATCTATGTCGTCTTCATCTACTTCCGGGGACCGTGGCGAAAGTTCGTCCCGCGGCTCGGCGGCGGCGACGGCATCCAAGTCAAGAACCCGGACGTGGAGGGGATCTTTCTGCCGGTACGCGACGACTTCGGCATGTTCATCACCACGTACTTCCCCGGCCGCGGGGAAACCGCGGATCAGTTCACCACACAGCGTTGCCGCGAGCTGCTGACGAAAGCGATTGGTGAGCCGATCGACTTGGAGGTCATGGACGTTGCGCCGTGGCAGCCCTACGAGCGAGTGGCTGACCAATTCCGCAGCGGCCGAGCCTTTCTCGTCGGCGACTCGGCCCACACCATGCCTCCGTTCAAGGCCGGCGGAGCCAACACCGCCATCCAGAGCGCGCACAACCTGGCCTGGAAGCTGGCCGCCGTCCTGAACGGGACCGCTGGGCCGGCCTTGCTGACCACCTACCACGCCGAGCGACACCCGGTCGGGCGCTTCAATGCGCGCCAGTCGCTCACGGGGCCATCGCTGGCCTTCCTCCGGTTGGACGACAACCGGCCGCGATTGCCGGCAGACGAAGAGGCGCCGATGTTCCCACTGCTGATCGGCTACCAATACCGCTCGGCCGCTGTGGTTTCCGATGACCCTGTTCCGGCGGATCCCGACGCCGTGTCACTGGTGGAGGAATTGCGCGGGCAACCGGGTACCCGGGTCCCACACGCCTGGGTCGTTGACGACGGGAAGCGGGTTTCGACCCTCGATTTACTCGGTCCCGGCTTCACGCTGTTCACCGGAGACGACGATGCCGCATGGTCTGACGCCGCAGCCTCCGCGTCGAAGACCATGGGCGTCCCAATCGGCCTGCAGCGCATCGGAACTGCGCGCGACATCGACGGCTCCTGGACTGCCGCCACGGGACTCGCACCGGATGGCGCGTTGTTGGTGCGTCCCGACGACTTCGTGGCCTGGCGCGCCGACCGGCTTCCGCGCTCGCCAAAGACCGACCTCGGCCGGGTGCTGTGTCAGATCCTCGGCCGTACGCCATGACCCGTCCGCTGAGGTCCGAAACGGTGGCCTGCCTGGGCTCGAGCACCACCGCATCGAGGGGTACCTACAAGTGGATCGACGAGCTGGAAAAGCGGCCCCGAAACGGCCGATTTCGGTTCGTCAATCTCGGTGTGGGCGGGGATCTGTCGTTCAATACCGTCCGGCGCCTTGACCGAGTAATCGCACTACGGCCGGACCGGGTCATCGTGCTCATCGGGACGAACGACATCATGGCGAGTGCCTTTCCGAATTTCCGTCGATTCGCCCGGGTCTGGAAGCGACTCTCCGAAGAACCCTCGCCGGCGTGGTTCGAAAAGAACCTCGGCATCATCGTACGCAGGCTGCAACAGGAGGCCGATGCCCGGGTCGGGTTGAGTTCCCTTGCGCCGCTTGGGGAAGAGCCCGCCTCGTCCCATCCAGTCCAGGCGCGGCTCAACGAACTAATCGCCTCCTACAACGGCGTCGTCCGCGAAGCCGCCTCGATGGGCTCTGCGCACTACATCCCGTTCCATGAGGCTTTCCAGGAGCGGCTCGCACGGACGACGTCGAGGAAACCGTTCACGCGTTTCTCGTTCGCGTCTCTCTACCGCGACTACCTTCTGCGGGAAATGATTCTGCGCCAAAGCTTCGACGAGATCTCTCGAAGAAACGGTTGGGAATTCCACATCGACGGCATTCACCTCAACACCAGGGGCGGGCGCATTCTCACCGAGACCGTTCAGCAGTTCCTGGACGCCTGAGATCCGCTGCCGTGAACATCGCCGACTCCCGCGGCCGCAGCGCTGCTTGATGTCGCCCAACGGCACCGCGGAAAGCCTTCTCGGGCTTGACAGTCAGCCGACCGGGTCGCGAACAGACGCAAAAGCCCCCGACATATGGCGTGTCGAGGGGCTTTAGCGTCTGCTCGCGCTAAAAAGGGGAAGGGCTACAGCGGGATGTTCTTGTGGCGGCCGCGACGGGCGGGCGCCTGGGCCAGCGCTTCGGTGAGCTTGCTGCGGGTGTGCGCGGGGTCGATCTTTTCGTCGACCACACCGATCTCGATGGCGCTGTCGACGCCACCGGCGACCCGCTCGTGCTCCGCGGCCAGCTGGTCGTGCAGCGCCTCGCGCTCGTGTTCCGGCGTGGCGGCCAGCTTCTTCTTGTGCAGGATGCCGACCGCGGCCTTGGCGCCCATCACCGCGACCTCTGCGTCCGGCCAGGCGAACACCTTGGTCGCGTTCAGCGAGCGGGAGTTCATGGCAATGTAGGCCCCGCCGTAGGTCTTTCGGGTGACGAGTGTGACGCGGGGAACCGTGCACTCGCCGAACGCGTGCAGCAGCTTGGCGCCGCGGCGGACCACGCCACCCCACTCCTGGTCGACGCCCGGCAGATAGCCTGGGACGTCGACAACCACGACCAGCGGAATACCGAACGCGTCGCAGAGCCGCACGAAACGCGCCGCCTTCTCGGCACTTTCGGAGTTCAGGCAGCCGCCGAGACGCAGCGGGTTGTTGGCCAGCACGCCGACCGTGCGGCCGGCCAGCCGGCCCAGCCCCACCACCATGGACGGCGCCCAATTGGCCTGGAACTCTTCGAAGGACGCGGCCCCGTCGTCGTCCGAGTCGAGTATCGCGGTCACGATCGGATGCACGTCGTAGGCCCGCCGAGCCGATTCGGGCAGCAGCGCGTGGATATCGGTGTCACCGGCCTCGGCTCTGGTGCGGTCGAAATGTCCCTGCTGGCAGAACAATCCGACCAACCGGCGGCCGCGCTCGTAGGCGTCGAGCTCGTCGTCGGCGACGATGTGGCACACCCCCGACTTCTTGTGGTGGGTCTCCGGACCACCGAGCGACGCCATGTCCACGTCCTCGCCGGTGACGCTGCGCACCACGTCGGGCCCCGTGACGAACACCCGGCTCTCCGGTGCCATGACGACGACGTCGGTCAACGCCGGCCCGTAGGCGGCGCCGCCGGCGGCGAAACCGACGACCACCGAGATCTGCGGGACGTAGCCGGACGCGCGGATCATGGCCTCGAACACCAGGCCCACCGCGTGCAGCGCCCGCACCCCTTCGGCCAACCGGGCCCCGCCCGAGTGCCAGATCCCGACGATCGGGCTCTGCTCCTCGATGGCGAGGTCGTAGGCGTTGACGATGTGGGTACACCCCTCGATGCCCATGGCGCCGCCCATGACGGTCCCGTCGGTGCAGAAGGCGATGCTGCGCACACCATTCACTGTGCCCGCCGCCGAAAGCACACCCGAGCGGTCACGCTCGTGCAGCAACTCCATGCTGCCGTCGTCGAAGAAGTTGCTCAGGCGCAACAGCGGGTCGCGTGGGTCGAGCGTTTCGCCGACCGACTCGGGGGCCAAGATCGTCATAGCAGGTCTCCTGTTCCGGTGCTGCCCGGGTTTAGTACCGCCCGAAGGCGATCGCTACGTTGTGGCCGCCGAATCCGAACGAGTTGTTGACCGCATACCGGTAATTACCAGGCCGCGGCTTCCCCGCCACCACATCCAGATCGATCTCTGGATCGAGGTTTACGAGATTCAGTGTCGGTGGGATCACCTGGTCTCGCAACGCGAGCACCGTCAGGATCGATTCCACCGCGCCGACCGCGCCCACCGAGTGGCCGAGGGCGGACTTCGGTGCGTACACCGCCGGCTTGTTGCTGCCCAGGGCGTTGTTGATGGCCCTGCCTTCGGCCACGTCGCCGACCTGAGTGCCGGTGGCGTGGGCGTTGACGTGATCGATGTCGGCGGGGGTCAGGCCCGCCAGCTGAACAGCCCGCGTCATCGCATGCCCGGCGCGTTCCCCGTTGGGGTCCGGCGCCACCATGTGGAAGCCGTCGGAGGTGATGCTCGCACCCATTATCCGGGCGAGGATGTTGGCGCCGCGAGCCTTCGCGTGCTCCTCGGTCTCGATCAACATCAGCGCGCCGGCCTCGCCGAACACGAAGCCGTCGCGGTCCTTGTCGAACGGGCGACACGCTCCGGCGGGGTCGTCGTTGTTGGTGGACATGACGATCCGCATCTGGGCGAACCCGGCGATGGGCACCGCCTCGATCCGTGTCTCCACGCCACCGCAGATAGCGGCGTCGGCCTCACCGAGCACGATCTGCTGCCAGGCGTGAGCGACGGCCTCGGAACCGGACGCACACGCCGACACCGGCGTCATGACCCCGGCCTTGGCGTGCCGTTCCAGGCCGACGGCCGCGGCGGCACCGTTGGGCATGTACTTCTGCACGGAGAGCGGAGAGACAGCCTTCATGCCGCGAGCGCGCATGTCGTCATAGCTGAAGACCAGTTCCTCGGCCGAGCCCAGGCCGGTCCCGACGGACACCATCAATCGGTTGGTGTCGATCTCGGGCGAGCCGGCGTTCTCCCATAGCCGCCGGCTCAAAACGGTGGACATCTTCTGCAGGTAACCCATCCGGCGCAGCTCGACGCGGGTCAGCTGGTGGTCGAATTCCTCCAGCAGATGCCCCCCGATGCGGACCGGCAGGTCGAACTCCTCGACGAACGGGTCGTCAAGCGTCCGGATCCCGCTTTGGCCATCGAGCAACAGTTTCCACGTCTTTTCCGCGTCGGTCGCGAGTGCGGTGGTCATGGCAACGCCGGTGACGACCACATTGGGAAAGGCTTTCCCGGTAACCAGCTCGGTCATTGGTCTTGCGAACGTTCCTTCCGTGTCTGTCCGGCTCCTCCTCGGGCCGTTTGCGGCCCGCATCGTCGCCAGACGCCGTGCTTAGTAGCGCCCGAAGGCGAGCGCCACGTTGTGGCCGCCGAACCCGAACGAGTTGTTGATTGCGTAACGGTATTCGCCGTAGCGAGGTTCGCCGGCCACGACATCCAATGCGATCTCGGGATCGGGGGTCTCGTAGTTGAGTGTTGGCGGTATGACCCCGTCGCGAAGGGTCAATACGGTCAGTACGGATTCGAGCGCGCCGACCGCGCCGATCGAGTGGCCCAGCGCCGACTTCGGCGCGTACACCGCGGCATGCTCGCAACCGGCGACGCGGATGGCGTTCGCCTCCGCGCTGTCCCCGATCGGTGTCGCCGTCCCGTGCGCGTTGACGTGGTCAATGTCCTTGGCCGACAAGCCCGCCAGCTCCAGCGACCGGGTCATCGCCCTGCCGGCACGCACGCCGTCCGCCGCGGGCGCCACCATGTGGAAGGCGTCCGAGGTGATGCCGGCGCCCAGCAACCGGGCCAGCGGCTTGGCGCCGCGGGCCCTGGCGTGCTCTTCGGTCTCGATGAGCATCAGCGCCCCGGCCTCGCCGAACACGAAGCCGTCGCGGTCCTTGTCGAACGGGCGCGACGCACGCTCGGGCTCGTCGTTGCGGGTCGACATCGCCCGCATCATCGAGAACGCCGCGATCGGCAGCGCCTCGATCGGGCCCTCGACGCCACCGCACACGGCGACGTCTGCGTCACCCATGACTATTTGACGCCAAGCATGGGCGATTGCTTCCGAGCCGGACGAACAGGCCGACACCGGGGTCATCACCCCGGCGCGGGCACCGAGCTGCAGCCCCACGGTCGCGGCCGCGCCGTTGGGCATGATCATCTGAACGGCAAGCGGCGACACCTTCCGGGGGCCGCCCTCGTTCATGAGGTCATAGCTCTCCACGATCCGCTCGGCGCCACCCAGACCGGTGCCGACCACGACCGTGAAGCGGTCGGGATCGACCTCCGGGCTGCCCGCCGTCTCCCACAACTGGCCGCTGAGCAACTTGCCCATCCGCTGGACGTACGACATGCGCCGCAGGTCCAGCCTGCCCATGTGGTTGTCGACGGGCTCCTTGAGGTGTCCACCGATCTTGACGGGCAGGTCCCACTTGGTGACGAAGTCGTCTTCGAGGACGTGGATGCCGCTTTCGCCGGCCAACAAACCCTTCCACGTGCTCTCGATGTCCGGCGCGATCGAAGTCGTCGCCGTGACGGCGGTTACCACGACGCTGGGGTAACCGCCATTAGCAGTGGAAGGCTTGGTCACTTGCTTTCCGCTTCCATCCTCGCCTTGACGTTGGCGACCGCCTCGGGGTTCTCCGACTCGATCTTGGCGCGCAGAGCCTCGGCGGCCTCGGGGTTCTCTTCCTCGAGCTTCTGGATGTAGGCAACGACGTCACCGACGGTGCGCAGACCGGCGAGGTCTTCGTCGGGGATCTTGACGCCGTACTTGTCCTCGGTCTGCACTGCGATCTCGACCATCGACAGCGAGTCGATGTCCAAGTCGTCGACGAACGACTTCTCCGGGGTGACCTCGGACGGCTCGATACCGGTCACCTCTTCGATGATCTCGGCGATACCGGCGATGATTTCTTCCTGACTGACGGCCACTGCCTATTCCCTTCGTAATGTGTTGTGTTGCAAATCAATCGACGTGCTTTTTTGGTTGTACTGGACTTGCAACTGGCCGAGCTGGTGTTAAAGGTCTGCCAACTCGTCCAGGTCTGCGGGTGACTTGACGGCACGGGCCGTAACCCCCCGAAGTTCGCGCTTGGCGATGCCGGTGAGGGTGCCCGCTGGGGGGAACTCCACGATCGCCGTGACGTTGTGCTCACGCAGCGTTTGGGTGCACAGGTCCCAGCGGACCGGCTGGGTCAGCTGTGCGACCAGGGTATCCATCGCAGCGGCCGCCGAGGTGACGGGCTTTCCGTCCCGGTTGGACAGCAGCGTGGCGGTGGGCTCGGCGGTCACGACCGCGGCCGCCGCTGCGGCGTAGCCGTCCAGGGCCGGGGCCATGTACTTCGTGTGGAACGCTCCGGCCACGCCGAGCGCGCGCACCCGCGCCTTGGCCGGCGGGTCTTCGGCCAGCTTCTCCAACGCGGCGAGCGGGCCCGCGGCGACGATCTGCCCGGGCGCATTGCGGTTCGCGGGGAACAGCTCGAGCTGCTCGAGGCGGCTCAGCACCTCGGCCTCGTCGCCGCCCAGCACCGCGGACATCCCGGTCGGCTCGATTGCGCACGCCTTGGCCATTTCGGCACCGCGGGTGGCGGCCAGCGCGACGGCGTCGTCGGCGCCCATCACACCGGCGATCGCGTAAGCTGCGATTTCGCCGACGGAGTGTCCCGCCAGAATGAGTTCTGCATTGCTGGTTTGGGAGGCGAGCAGCCCGCGCCTGGTCAACTCCTGGTGCGCGAGCAGCGTGCTTGCGACGACCAGCGGTTGCGTCACCGCGGTTTCGGTGATCTCCTCGATCAACGCGGTGGTCCCCAGCCGCGCCAGATCCAGGCCGCTGGCCTTGGACCACAGCGCCAGCTGATCCTCCGCGCCTGGCAGCTCCAGCCAGGGCGACAGCATCCCCTCGGTCTGCGAGCCCTGTCCGGGCGCAAGAAATGCAATCACGTGTCTAAGAGAACACTGTGGAAACGGTTTTGGCGGGTGTAACAGATTATGAACCTCGTCTTAGGTTTTTGTATACACCTTACAAAACCGCTCGTTATGCTACATGTTTGATATCGGCCCGCGACCTGTTGTCTGAGTCACTACCGTCCCGACGGGGCCGCGACACCATCCCTGACCGGCAGCGGAACCGGAATCGCGGCGTTGTTGGTGACGCTGGGGGGCTGCGCGGGGTAGTTGAGCTGGCCCACCGTCGACGCCACTCGCAGGACATATGCATCGCGCGGCTGAGTGGGATCGCGCCCGGTGAAGTCCGTGATTCGCTTGAGCCGGTATCGCACCGTGTTTGGATGAACGAACAACTTTCTGGCACAAGCCTCAATGGCGCCGCCACAATCCAGGTACGCGTCGAGTGTCTCGATCAGCGTGGGTCCGGCGTCGGCCAGCGGCCCCATCACGTCGGTGTGCAGGGCGACGATCGCGGACGCATCGCCCATTAGGGCGCGTTCGGGCAGCAGTTCTCGCGCCAGCACCGGCCGCGGCGCGCCGCGCCAGCCCGCGACGGCGTTCATCCCCGATATCGCCTCGCTCGCGCTGTGGTAGGCCGCGGTCAGCATGGGGGCGGTGGGTCCAATGACCACCGGGCCGTCGGAGAACGCGTTCAGCAGGTCGCCCAGGAATTTATCGGTCGGCGACAACTGGCCGGACACGATCGCTACCAGCCAGGTGCCGTGCACGTCGGTGAGTGCCGCCCGGTCGTGACGGGCCGCGATGTCCCGGACGTCCTGGCTGGCCCGTTGACTGCCGTCGAGGCCATTCGAGCCGTCGCGGCCGGGCGCCGGGATTCCGACCACAACCGTCGCCGGCGCGGTGGTGTCCCAGTTGAGCGCGGCCGCGCGGGAAAGCAGCTCGGGGCCGGTGTCGCCGCGCACCACGGCGTCCACGACGCTGGCCTCCATCCGGCTGTCCCAGGTGCCCCGCGCTTCGGCCGCCTCCGCGTAGGCGGAGGCGGCGGTGAACGCGAGGTCGCGGCTGTACTTCAAAATGCCCACCGTGAGCGCGGTCAACTGCTCGTCGGAGCGAGCCAGGAGCGGAACGACCTCCTC
The DNA here is from genome assembly GCA_963788075.1 of uncultured Actinomycetota bacterium. Taxonomy (GTDB): domain Bacteria; phylum Actinomycetota; class Actinomycetes; order Mycobacteriales; family Mycobacteriaceae; genus Mycobacterium. The sequence continues at coordinate 273,892 of CAWBFI010000006.1, forward strand.
GAAGAACTCCATGGTGACCCGCACCATGTCCACGCTGTGGCGCAGCGCGATCCGGCGGGTCAGGTCGTGGGGCACCAGTTCGAATGCGCGCGCGGTGTAGCTGACGTTGCTGTGGGGGTCGTGCATCCACTCGACGAAATTCACGACGGCCGTCTGCACCACCAGCGCGACGCTGGCCCGCTGCGACGCCTCCAGGTCGGCGAAGAACGGCAGCCGGTCCTGCATCGCAGAGACCGCTTCGGTCGCCAGCCGGCCGGAGTATTGCTTCAAGCGCCGCAACAGGGATTCGGGGACGGTGTCCAGCAGTTCGAGCGGCGATCGGCGGGCGGACGCAAACTGGTTGTCATTCACCCCTAAAACCTACGCCAGATTTCTGGAACTTTTCGCCAAGCGGGGCCTGGGCCCTTGAGACTTCTCACCGCCCGGGTGTGCGGCTGGCCGCACCCTCGGCGGCCACTGTGCGGCTGGCCGCACACTCGGCGGGAGATCAACCCCGCGTCACGCGACGCCGGGATCGGACGTCTGCTCCGGGGCGGCCTGCACGTCGTCGATCCGGTACTGGCTTGCCGCCGCGACCGGCAGCGACGGGTCGATCCGGCCGTCGCGCGCCAGCGCTTCGAGCACCGCGACCACCTGCGACTCTGCGTCGGTGTTGAAGAAACGCCGCGCCGCGGGCCGGGTGTCGGAAAAGCCGAATCCGTCGGTGCCCAGCGTGACGAAGGTCCCCGGCACCCACGGCCGGATCTGCTCGGGGACGGCGCGCATCCAGTCCGATACGGCGATCACGGGCCCGGCGGCATCCGAGAGGACCTGCGCCACATAGGGGACACCGGGCTGCCGGTCCGGGTGGCGCAACCTGGCCCTCTCGATGGATACGCCATCGCGGTTCAATTCGCCCCAACTGGTCACCGACCACACGTCGGCGGCCACATCCCACTCCGCGGCCAGCATTTCCGCCGCCTTCAGCGCCGACGGCATGGCCACCCCCGAGGCGAGGATCTGCGCCCGGTGGGCGCGTGGCTCGGTGGCGGTTCGGTAGCGGTAGATGCCGCGCAGCAGGCCCTCGGGGTCGAAGTTCTCCGGCTCGGGCGGCTGCGGGTAGGGCTCGTTGTAGACGGTGATGTAGAAGTAGATGTTCTCCGGGTCGTCCCCGAACATGCGGGCCAGGCCGCTTTCCACGATGTAGGCGATTTCGTAGGCGAACGCGGGGTCGTAGGACACCACCGCCGGATTGGTGGCCGCCAGCAGCAACGAGTGGCCGTCGGCGTGTTGCAGCCCCTCACCGGTCAGCGTGGTGCGCCCGGCGGTGGCCCCGAGCAGGAAGCCGCGCGCCATTTGATCGGCCGCGGCCCAGAGGCCGTCGCCGGTGCGCTGAAACCCGAACATCGAATAGAAGATGTAGATCGGGATCATCGGCTCGTTATGCGTCGCATACGACGTGCCGGCCGCGATGAACGAGCCCACGGAGCCGGCCTCGTTGATGCCCTCGTGCAAGATCTGCCCGACTTCGCTCTCCTTGTAGGCCAGCATGAGGTCGGCGTCGACGGCCTTGTAGAGCTGGCCGAGGCGGTTGTAGATCTTCAACGACGGGAACCACGAGTCCATCCCGAAGGTGCGTGCCTCGTCGGGAATGATCGGCGCAATCCGCGGCCCAATCTCTTTGTCCCGCAACACTTCTTTGAAGGTTCGCACGGTCGCCATGGTGGTGGCGACCTCTTGGTGTCCCGATCCCTTCTTCAGCGCGGCGTAGATCTCGCGCCCGGGCAGCTTCAGCGCCTTGGCCTTGGTCCGGCGCTCCGGGACGAAGCCGCCCAGCGTGCGGCGCCGGTCGAGCAGGTAGCGGATCTCCGGGGCGTCGGGCCCGGGGTGGTAGTAGGGCGGGAGGTAGGGATCCTCGTCCAGCTGAGCGTCGCTGATCGGAATGCGCATGGAGTCGCGGAAGGCCTTAAGGTCTTCCAGCGCAAGCTTTTTCATCTGATGAGTGGCATTGCGGCCCTGGAAGTGCGCGCCCAGCGAGTAGCCCTTGATGGTCTTGGCCAGGATGACCGTCGGCTGCCCTTTGTGGTCGACGGCGGCGCGGTAGGCGGCGTAGACCTTGCGGTAGTCGTGACCGCCGCGCTTGAGGTTCCAGATCTCGGAATCGGTCATCTGCTCGACGAGCGCCTTGGTGCGCGGATCGCGGCCGAAGAAGTGGTCCCGTACATAGGCCCCGTCGTTGGCCTTGTAGGTCTGGTAGTCGCCGTCGGGCGTGGTGTTCATCAAGTTCACCAGCGCGCCGTCCTTGTCGGCGTGCAGCAGCGCGTCCCACTCGCGGCCCCAGACCACCTTGATGACGTTCCAGCCCGCGCCCCGGAAGTTCGACTCCAGTTCCTGGATGATCTTTCCGTTGCCGCGCACCGGGCCGTCGAGGCGCTGCAGGTTGCAGTTGATCACGAAGGTCAGGTTGTCCAGGCCCTCGAGCGCCCCGACGTGCGCCAGGCCGCGGCTTTCCGGCTCGTCCATCTCGCCGTCACCCAGGAAGCACCACACGTGCTGGTCGGAGGTGTCCTTGATGCCCCGGTCGTGCAGGTAGTGGTTGAACCGCGCCTGGTAGATGGCGTTCAGAGGGCCCAGCCCCATCGACACGGTTGGGAACTCCCAGAAGTCGGGCATCAGCCGCGGGTGCGGATAGGACGGCAACCCGCCGCCGACGTGGCTCTGCTCCTGTCGGAACCCGTCGAGCTGGTCCGCGCTGAGCCGACCCTCCAGGAAGGCGCGCGCGTAGATCCCCGGGGAGGCGTGGCCCTGAATGAACACCTGGTCGCCGCCGCCCGGGTGCGACTTGCCGCGGAAGAAGTGGTTGAAGCCGACTTCATACAGCGCCGCGGACGAGGCGTAGGTCGAAATGTGGCCGCCCACACCGATTCCCGGGCGCTGGGCGCGGTGCACCATGATGGCGGCGTTCCACCTGATCCACGCCCGGTAGCGACGTTCGACGTCCTCGTCGCCGGGGAACCACGGTTCCAGCTCGGTCGGGATGGTGTTGACGTAGTCGGTCGACGTCAGCGCCGGGATGGCCACGCGCTGCTCGCCGGCCCGTTCCAGGAGCCGCAGCATCAGATAGCGCGCCCGCGCCGGTCCCGAGCGCTCCAGCAGTTCGTCGAAGGACTCGAGCCACTCCGAGGTCTCCTCGGGATCGATGTCGGGCAGATAGGACGCGACACCTTCGCGGATCACCCGAACGCGGTCCGGTTCGCTTGAGTTGCTTGGGGTTTTGGCCAGATCGTGACGCGCGAACTCGGTGGTCAACCCATCCTCCTGTAGTTGGCGGGTTATCTGCTGTGATTGTCCTCCTATCGTGCCGCACCCGGGTTCGCTGCGGGTAACCGCCGCCAACTCGGTGTCTACCGGGCCGCGGCAGTTCGTTACCCGGTAACGTCAGCAGCCGTGCTCATCGGATGGCGTGCCGTCCCACGCGCGCACGGGGGGGACATCCCCAGGCGAGGCGCGCTGGCGCTCGGCTGTGTCGCGGCCGTGATCCTGGGGATCGTCGGGTGTACCACGGTCACTCGGGGCACCGCCACGCCCGATACGAAGGTCGCCCCGGCGTACCGGCAGTCGGTGTCGGCGTCGGTGTCGGCATCGTCGGTGACGTCGCGAGTCAGGGAGTCCCAGCGCCAACAGACGCTGACGACCAGGGCGGTGCAAGCCTCGTGCGAGTCGCTGGCCAACACCGCCAGCGACGCGATCGACAAGGTGAACGCTTTCGTGTCGGCGTACAACGCGGGCCGCAACACCGGCCCGACGGAAGGGCCCGCGATCGACGCGCTGAACAACAGCGCCACCACGGTCTCGAATGGCTTCAGCGATGCCCTGTCGCAGCCACTGCGCGACGCATTCAACGCTTACATCGACGCGGCGCGCGGAGTGGCCAACGCCATCGGCACGCACGCGTCGACCGGCGAGTTCAACCAGCGGGTCGATCGGCTCAACGACACCAAGACGAAGGCACTCAAACTGTGCCTGGGGTCCTACTGAGGCGTCTTATAAGGCTTCGAGAAGGCAGGGTATGGACCGCGTTCTGGCTGTGCGACGATAATTCGAATCGCACGTGTGAGGATGGATTAAGGAGGCTCCACGGTGGTCGCGGCGGATCACGCCCCGAGCTACGCTCGCAAACTGGGCATCCAACGAGACCAAGTCGTGCAGGAATGGGGCTGGGACGAGGACACCGACGACGACATCCGCGCGGCGGTGGAGGAAGCGTGCGGCGGTGATTTGCTCGACGAAGACAGCGACGAGGTCGTCGACGTCGTGCTGCTGTGGTGGCGCGACGGCGACGGCGACCTGGTGGACACCTTGATGGACGCGATCAGCCCGCTGGCCGACGACGGCGTGATCTGGGTGCTGACGCCCAAGACCGGCAAGCCCGGTCACGTCCTCCCCGCAGAGATCGCCGAGGCGGCACCCACCGCCGGCCTGATGCCGACGTCGTCGGTCAACCTCGGCGACTGGAGCGCCAGCCTGTTGGTGCAGCCGAAGTCGCGGACCGGGAAGCGTTGATGCTGCCCGTCGGCGCCACCGCCCCGGACTTCACATTGCGCGACCAAAACCAGCAGCACGTCACCCTGAGCTCCTACCACGGCGCGAAGAACGTCCTGCTGGTGTTCTTCCCGTTGGCGTTCACCGGGATCTGCCAGGGCGAGCTGGACCGGTTGCGTGACCGCCTGCCCGATTTCGAGAACGACGACAGCGCGGTGTTGGCGATCTCGGTGGGCCCGCCGCCCACCCACAAGGTCTGGTCCCTCGAGAGTGGGTTCACGTTCCCGGTGCTGTCGGATTTCTGGCCGCACGGCGAGGTCAGTCAGGCCTACGGCGTGTTCAACTGCGACGCGGGCTACCCCAATCGCGGCACCTTCGTCGTCGATCGGTTGGGGATCATTCGGTTCGCCGAGATGAAGGGGCCCGGCGAAGCCCGTGACCAGCGGCTGTGGACTGAGGCGCTGGCGGCTTTGCGGGCCTGAGCGTTTTGAGTGCTTAGGCTGTGGGCGTGTACCCTGCGGCGGGCATGGGGCGCGTAGCTCAGTGGTAGAGCTCTGGTTTTACACACCAGCGGTCGGCGGTTCGATACCGTCCGCGCCCACCAGTGTTATTGCAGGTCAGCGTCATATCGCGATCCGATCGGGCTTCACGGGCAAACCCCCGTTGTGCCAAGAGTGTGCCAAACGGGTTCGCACACCCGGTCGATTGCGGAGATTGCGGGCTGGGTCAGCGCTCGCCGTTGGCGGGAGACATCCCGCCGAATAGCACGTCGCCCGCCGACGCCAGCGCGTCGTCATCCGCCACCTATTGCCCGCGACCTGCGGAAAGGCGTTACCGCGATTTACTGGTCGTCAACTGGTCGCAGGTTCAAATCCTGTCAGCCCGACTTAGCAAAATAGGCTTTGACCAGCGGTGATCAGTCTGCAATACCTCAATCCTGGTTCAGCTTGTACTTGCTTGGGACCACGCTTTCGGGTGTCTGGGCGTCCGGAAGCGCACTTGTCCGCCGGTCAAGTGGGTCGCGGGGGTCAAGTTGGTCTACCGGCATCAAGCGTGGGAGCACGCACCGTCTTGCCGTCCTGCGTCGTGGACACCGCGAGACTGGTGTGTACGGCGCGCTCGCTAGCGGGCGTACCAGCAGATCTTCTCGGCTTCGAGGGGAAACGACGCGTCCGGGTGAAACGGCACGACGCGAGGGGTGTACGCCTCGGGTGGTCGCGGCCCTTCGACGTGGGCGTGGTAGCTGAACGTCCCGCGAATGACTTCGTCGCCGCGTTCCATCGGTATCCGTTCGGTCGGACTCTGCTCCCACGCGGTGGCGTATAGCTGCACGTGCACCGCGTCGGGTCCGATCGCGCCGAGCGAAACGAGGACTCGGAAGTCGTGGCCGGCTGCGGCCGGCTCGACGTGGAGCGCGCCGAACGACACGTCGCTCCAGTAGTTCGCGATCATGTCCCGCCAGCGTTGCACGTCGCTCCCGACCCGGCACTGGTCGGCCAGGCGCGTGCGGTACGCCGCGGCCGCGGGGGCGTAGAGCTCTTCGACATACTGCCGGACCATGCGCTCCGAGGAGAACTGCGGCGTCAGCGTCGCCATGCTCTCGCGCACGCGCCGCATCCACTCGTCGGGTATCCCGTACTCGTCGCGCGTGTAGAACATCGGTACGATGTCGTTCTCCAGCAGCGCGTAGAGGCCGTTGGCCTCCTCGACATCCCACTGCGGGTCGTTGTTGTGTTCGCGTCCGTCACCAATCGCCCAACCCACCTGCGGGGTGTACGCCTCGGCCCACCAGCCGTCGAGCTCCGAGAGGTTCAGGCCGCCGTTGACGAGCACCTTCATCCCGCTCGTCCCGCTGGCTTCCCACGGCCGGCGCGGCGTGTTGATCCAGACGTCGACGCCGTCGACGAGCGCTTCGGCCAGCAGCAGGTCGTAGTCGGCGATGAACGCGACGTGCGAGCGAACGTCCGGGTGTTGGGAGAACGCATACCAGCGCTGGATCATTTCTTTGCCGAACGTGTCGGCCGGATGCGCCTTGCCGGCGACGGCGATCTGGACTGGCCGTTCGGGATCGGTGAGGATGCGCGCGAAGCGGTCGGGATCGTGCAGCAGCAGCGCGGTGCGTTTGTACTCGGTGAAGCGCCGGGCGAAGCCGAGTGTCAGGGCGTTCGGATCGAAGATGCGCTGCGCTTCATCGATGCGATCCGCGCCGGCGCCCGCGATCGTGAATTGGCGTGCCAGCCGTTGGCGCGCCCAGAGCACGAAGCGCTCGCGGTTGCGGTTGCACACGCTCCACAACTCGGCCGTCGGGACCTTGTCCATCCGCTCGACGATTGGCGTCGGAACACCCCGCCACTGGTCGCGCAGCTCGGCGTCCGTCCACAGCTCGTCGGCGGCCGGCGAGTCCCAGGATGGAACGTGGACGCCGTTGGTGACGTGCCCGACCGGAACTTCCTCGATCGGGCAGCGCGGAAAGAGATCCGCGAAGAGTTCCCGGCTCACCTCGCCGTGCAGCCGACTCACGCCGTTGATGCGGGAGGCCCCGCGAATCGCGAGGTACGCCATGTTGAACGGTTCGGAATCGTCGTTCGGCTGTATGCGGCCCAGGCTGAGGATCTTGCCGATGCTGACGTGCATCTCGGCGGCGAACGGCGAGAGGTAACCGATGACGTAGCTGGGATCGAATCGGTCGAAGGCGGCGGCGACGGGCGTGTGGGTGGTGAACACGGTGCCCGCGCGCGCGACGGTCAGCGCGACGTCGAACGGTACCTTCTGTTCCCGCACGATCCACCGGGCGCGTTCCAACACGGCGAACGCCGCGTGCCCTTCGTTGAGGTGACAGACGTCCGGGTCGAGTCCCAGCTCGCGCAGCAGCCGCCAGCCGCCGAACCCGAGCGCCATCTCTTGCTCCCACCGGACTTCGGGATCGGCTTCGTAGAGTTGCGCCGTGATACCGCGGTCTGACGGGTCGTTCGCCGGATCGTTGCTGTCGAGCAAGTACAACCACAGCCGTCCGACGTTGACGGCCCACGCGCGCAAATACACGGTCCGGCCCGGGAATTCGAGCGGAATGCGAATCCAGGCGCCGTCGTTGCCGCGCAACCGCTGCACCGGAATCTCGCTGGGATCGCTAAACGGGTAGAGCTCGCGCTGATTGCCTTGTGAGTCGAGGGCCTGCCGAAAGTACCCTTGCTGATACAGCAAGCCGACTCCGACCACCGGCGCGCCGAGATCGGTCGAGGACTTCATGTGATCGCCCGCGAGGACGCCGAGCCCGCCCGCGTAGATTGGCAACGCCTCGGAAAGACCGAACTCCATGCTGAAATACGCGGTCGAATTCAGGGTTTTCGCCGCCGGCGACTGAGGAAACCAGAACGGGTCGCTGTTGCGCCTGCGGCGATCTTCGATCAGAGTGCGAACCTCGGCGCTGAACGCGTCGTCGCTGCCCAGCTCCTCGAGCTCGGGCTGGCCGATCGATTTGAGCACCGCCCAGGGATTGCGCGACGCTTCCCAGAGCTCCGGGTTGACGCGATGCCAGACGCGATCGGCACGATGCGACGAGATGAGCCGCATGTCGAGTGCGAGGTCGTCCATACCCTGCAGCGAGTCCGGGAGATCGATTTCCGAGCGATGATCTGCCATGATTGCGCCTACTTCTCGGTTGGAAAGCCCCAGGGAATGTACCTTTGCCGTCTTAATCCAAGACAAAGCCTCGGTGACCGTACGGCGCCACGTTGCGCGGCACTCGTGTGCGAGGCCGACGCACCGCGATACCGAGCGGGCCAAGCACGAGAACGATCACGAAGCCCGTCGTCCTGGTCGTGCCGCCCGCTGGCCGACGCCTCGACGCGCCGGTGTCGCGCATACTTGCAGTAAACGAGCGAAACTGCTTACACGCCAGCGCTTTCCGATCCATGCAGGGTGGCGGAACCTCGATGAGCGGTGAGCGCGGGGGCTTCGCTGTGCCGGGCGTCGATGACGCCAGAACGCCATTTCCATCAGCTGGGCCAAAGATAGCTTGCCCCGAGGGGCATACGGGTGCGGCGATCGGCTGTTCCCCGCGTGCGGGACTGGTGGCGTTTTAGATCAGTCGCCGAATGATCAGCGGGGCCACGTGCATCGCCAGGGACCGAGAAGCCTGGTCCGGCCAAACGGATGTTTCTCGTCGCAGGTCCTGCCGAGGGGTGACGGCTGGCGCGCCGGCACCACGAGGCTGTCGATTGACCGGCACCGATGCCAAATCCCTAGGGTCCGGATCCGGTCAGGGTGAACGACGTGCCGACCGCGTTCGGGACGAATGCGTTGGGCAGTGCTGAGGCAAGGCGGTGCTGGGCCTTCCAGCCCGTGCAGTGCGCCGGCACCAGCACGTCCGGTGCCATCTCGGCGAACGCAGCCACAGTGGGTTCGATGACGGGCTCGAAGGCCGGTCCGGTCAGGTGGAAACCGCCAAGCAGGGCGTGCAGCTGGTCCACACCTGTCAGCTGCATCGCGTGCCGTGCGATGTTCACCGCGGCGGCGTGTCCACATCCGGTGAGCACAACCAGTCCCCGGCCGCATACGTGGACCACCAGCGCCTGCTCGTCGAGGATCAGTGGATCGGGCTCCCACCGCCCTCCGTGCCATGCCTCGTGGGACGGCAGCCCGCGTTCGAACTCCGTGGTGCGATCTACCTCCCCGGTGATGAGCACCGAGCCGCCCAGCAGCAGCGAGGGCTGCCGGCGCTCGATCACCTCGAGGCCCTCGGCCTCCAGTGCGGAACGGCTCAGCGTCGGCAGCTCCCACGGCGCTTGGTCGGGTGGAGCGAAGCGGCGCCGGCTCCAGACCAGCGGATCCACGGTGAGCGGTAGCCCGCTGCGGCCCCGCAACCGGGCCAGCCCAGGGAAGCCGCCATCGTGATCGAGGTGGCCGTGGCTGAGCACCACGACCTCGATCGCCGCGGCGTCGAGGCCGAGCAGCTCGAAGTTGGTTGCCATCCCGTCTGGGGACACCCCGGTGTCGAAAAGCACGGTGTGCGAGGTCGCGCCGCGGCGGGTGGTGACTAGCGCAGAGAAGCCGTGCTCGGCGATCAGCCCTGGATAGGTTCGGCCTTCCTCGAACTGCGGGGCGATCACCTTGGGAACCCGGTCGAACGGCGCGCGGTGGGCCGGGCCGGTGTCGCCCATCAGCGCGTCGTAGCTGTTGTCCACCAGCGTCGTGATGACGACCTCGTCGACCGGCTCCAAGGCAACGGGATCCACCGCAGTGCCCTCAGCCGGACGCGGGAGGGTCGCGGAACCTCGGTGGACGTGCCGCCGCCATCACACATGACCCCATCGTGCATCCCATCGGCCTGGGGAGCCAGGCCCCGAGGCCGATGGGGACACGTATCAAATATCGGTTGGGCTGTGGGTCCGCTCGTCGCCACCGCGGGGCAGAGCGGTCGGCGCTGTTGAGGATCTATTCCGCAGAGTTGCCGAGCCCCGGACGCTTACCCAAGGAATAGCGCACGTCTCGAATACGTCCACTCCGCCAGCAAACGAAGCCCTAGGTGGGTATTTGGTCCTGCTTGCGCTCCGAGTAAGAGCGCCGCGGTTGCCGGCGGGCCCGCACGTGACCGTGGGGTGGGGACCAATTGGGGACCACACGTTATGCGCGACGGTGAACGATCTGCGCGTCTGTGAACATGTCGCACGGGCTCAAACGGCAGCCCGTCAGCAGCGACCAGGGGAAACGGGCTGCCGCGATTTACTGGGGGTCAAGTGGGTGCGGATTCGGGGCCGCGCGTAGAACTGCGCTTGGTCGTTGCTTGCGGTAGACGGTCGTCCCTTCAGGCCCGAGCACGTTGCTAATCAGCTTTGCGAAGCAGTGGTCGCCGTCCAATCCCTGTGCATCGCACCACTCGTTAGCTTGCTGGGGGTGGTCATCGGCAATGCCACAATGGTCACCCACCAGTTCGGGGAGCTAAATGTCGTCCAGTCGCCCGACCAGACCAGCCGTGCTTGAGGAAATCGTGCCCTTCATCGTCCCAGCCCGCCCCGGCGCGCGCGTTCGGCAAAGGCATCGAGTGCGGCGATGACCTCTGGCGAGCGCCAGACGCGGCTGCGTGGGCCCGAGCTGGTCTCGATGATGATGCCTGCCTCCGACAAGGGTTCGAGGTATCGGCGCGCGTGCTTCGAGTCGATGTCCAACTCCTCGGCTAGCAGTGCCGTGCTGATGACCGGGCGGCGCAGTAGAAGATCGGCGATCTGCCAAACAGCGGAGTCGCTACGCGCGGTGATCTTGTCGTTCCACTCTGCGCGCATGGCGTGCAATTCACTGACCAACTCACGAGCGTTGAACACCGCCGCGACAGCCGCCTCCGACACGCGGCGGACAATCGGGGCGGGGTCGCCCTCGCGGTAGGCGGTCAGCGCGGCGAAGTAGGAGTCGGTGTCGGTCAGTAGGCCAGCCGATACCGGGACGGTGACGTTTCGCGTCAACCCTTTGCGGCGCAACATCGCCTGGAGCAGTGCCCGGCCTGTGCGACCATTGCCGTCGGTGAAGGGGTGGATCGTCTCGAACTGCGCGTGCGCCAACGCGATTTGGGCTAGCGCCGGAATGTCGTCGCGCTGCGCGAAGCGGAGCAAGTCGTCGATGGCTGCTACGACGCGGCTGTGGTGCGGTGGCACGAAGATGGCGCCCCGCGGACCGTGGGTGCCCCCGCCGATCCAGACTTGCTCTTCACGCCACCGGCCGGCGGATTTCGGGTCGACGTCGCGCATCAGCGCCTTGTGCATCGCCAGGATCGCGTCAGCGTCGATGTTGTCCGCGAGGTTGATCGCGGCGACCATCGCTGCGGTGTTGGCGACGATGACCTTGGCGTTGGCGGTTGTCTTGGCCCCCGGCAGCTCGGCCTCGGCAATGGCCCGCGCCGATGCCGTCAGGTTCTCGATGTTTGAACTGGCTGCGGACTCGGTTCGCAACAGGACCGACGAGAACGGCGCGATCTCGCCGCCGTGCTCGGCGTCGAACCGGGTGACCTCGCGGCTGGCGTCCCCGGCGTCGGCGAGCACGTCGGACGGCAGGTTGACGGTCAGGTCGGCGATGTTGGCGCTGATCGCCGCCTTGTAGTTGCCCTGCTGTTGTTGCGCCGCGCGCACATATGCTGCTGCGGGCGAGACGTCCCATGGCAGCTTCTCGTACTTGACCGCGGTGCCGATAGGTGGGTCCATTCCACGACTTTACACCCAGTTAGTTATATAAGTGGGTGTTAGCGTCGTCGTTGCACCCACTTATCCGCGGCGTCGACACGGCGATTGCATCGTCGGGGCTGCGACGTGGGCCGACCTCATTGCCTCAGTGCGACGGGTGGCCAACGGGCAGGTGATGTCCTACAACGCCGCATACCTCAGCGGCTTCCATTTAGCATCACTTGCGGCTTCCCGAGAGGCGTCTTGCCGGCGTCGTATCGCCTGACGATAAAACCCCCGTTGTGCCAAGAGTGTGCCAAGACCGGCCGAGACAGCCCGACACATCGTGGACAGGGCGGAAATCAAACAGCCGCTGAGCTGGGCATTTGCAGACACCATCGCACTGTGCGAAACGCGGTAGACGGCCCGGCACGGATTTACACACCAGCGGTCGGCGGTTCGATACCGTCCGCGCCCACCGGGTTTTGATTCGGCGTCGCGGGCGTAACGCCACTGCCACTCTCGGCGCCGATTTTCGCAGTGGCGTTACGCTCGCGGGCTCGCGTGGCGCGCCGCTTCCTGGGCGAGTTGCACGCGGGAGGTCAGCCCGAGCTTTGTGTAGATGTGCGTCAGGTGCGCCTGCACGGTGCGCGGTGACACGAATAGCCGCGCGGCGACGTCCCTGTTGCCCAGCCCCTCGCTGACCAGTTTTACGACGTCGAGTTCGGCGCGGGTCAGCGACGCCCAGCCGCTGCTGGCCCGCTTGCGCTCGCCGCGGCCGCGCTGGGCGTAGGCAATGGCTTCCTCGAGCGGCAGCGCCGCGCCCTCCACCCATGCTGTGTCGAAGTCGTTGTCGCCCAAGGCTTCCCGGGCGACAGCGATGTATCCCTCGTCGGTGGCATCGAGAACCTTGAAGCGCACCATGGCCATTTGCCGGCGGGCCGCGTCCGCGGCACCGAACAGTCGCGCCGCTACCAATTGATTGTCGGCTTCGACCGCGATGATGGCGAGGCAGTCGAGGGCAAAGGGGACGAGGAGGTCACCCTTGAGGCGCGCCGCCAAGTCGAGCGCGTCGGAGGCATCGCGTTCGGCGGCGTCGAATTCGCCCTGCGCGATCTCGACCCGCGCGCGCGTTATGGACGCAGCCGCCAAGCTCCAACCCTTGGTCGCGGACACGACATCATCGGCCCAATGCCGGGCGGCGGCGAGATCGCCGCAAGCCAACGGCGCCAGCGCCGCCCAGAGGTGCATCGGTGCCAGCTGGGGGTCCATCCCCGTGCGCTCGCGCGCCGCTTCCCACGTCTGCCACGACGCGGCCGCGTCGCCGGCGGCGAGCTGCACGAAAGCCGACGCGGCGTACACGATTCCCGTGTATGCGTCAAAGAGGTTCGTTAGGCGTTGGAAGGCGACTTCGGCCTGCTGTTTCGCGGCGTCGATGTGTCCCTGGTAGGCCAAAGTCATCGCTCGCACTGATGATGTGATCATCGAGAACATCGCGTCGCCGGCCGCTGTGCACTCCTCGTCGACCTCACGAAGCTGAGTTAGTGCCTGGGTCAGCTCCCCCCGAAGGACTTGCGCCCAGCCCATGATGTAGCGGCACTGACGGGATACGAACTTGTCGCCGATCCTGTCGGCAATCCGAGAGGCTTCCTCGGCGGCAACCGGTACCGCGACCGGTTCGCCGAACAGCAGTGCGTACATCGCCTCCAAACTCAGCGTCTGCCCCAGCCACCATGAGTCGCCGATCTCTCGTGCGATGCCCGACGCCTCCGCGAAGTAAGCGACCGACAACTCGCGGTCGCCGGCGGCGCGGCAAGCGCAGGCGGTCAGCGCGCGCGCCACCAGCGCCGGGTCGCCGAGTTCGCGCGACGCTGCCAATGTTCGCTCGGCGTCATCGAGATCGATGGTCATGGCCCGGAACGACTCCAAGACGACTCTGGCCACCGAGGCCCGGACCCGCGTTGCCGATGCAATGTCGCCGTCTGCATCGGCGAGCGCGGCGACAAGCCAGTTCCATCCTTCTTGCATCAGCCCCCGCGACAGCCACAGCGGTAGCAGCGACGACGCCAGCGCCAGTGCCAATTCGGCATCCGAATTTTCCCGGCTCCACGCGAAAGCGGCTCGCAGATTATCGATTTCGGTTTCGGCCTGTTCGATGCGCCGCTGGTGATCGTCTTTTGCGGGAGCGCCGAGCAGGGCGGCCATCGCGGTGTAGTGGTCGCGGTGACGGGTGCGGACGTCGTTACCTTCACGGGACTCGTGGAGTTTTTCTTGCGCGTACTGACGCACGGTTTCCAGCAGTCGGTAGCGGGTGCCATGCGGGCTGTCGTCGGCGATCACGAGCGACTTGTCGACGAGCAGGGTGAGCTGGTCGAGTACCTGATAACGCTCGCCGCCGGCTTCGCCCGCCACGGCCTGCGCGGCGTCGAGATCGAAGCCGCCGTAAAACACCGCCAGCCGTCGGAACAACACCTGCTCGGGATCGGAGAGCAACGCGTGCGACCAGTCCACCGAGGCGCGCAGCGTCTGTTGGCGGCGCACCGCGGTGCGCGCTCCGCCGGTCAGCAGGCGGAACGTGTCGTGCAAGCTGGTAAGCAGCTCGATCGGAGACAGCGCGCGGATACGCGCGGCAGCGAGCTCGATGGCCAGCGGCAGGCCGTCGAGCCTGCGACAGATCTCGGTCACGGTTTCGGCATTGGCCGCGGTGACTCGGAAGTCGGGCTTGGTGCGGCGGGCGCGGTCACCGAAAAGCTCGGTCGCTTCGTCGGCCAGCGACAGCGAGGGCACCCGCCAGCTCACCTCTCCGGCCACGCCGATCGGTTCGCGGCTGGTGGTCAAAAGCGTCAGCCTCGGGCAACCGCCAAGAAGCCCGGTGATCAGCTCGGCGCTGGCGTCGAGCAGGTGCTCGCAGTTGTCGAGCAGCATCAGCATCTGGCGATCGCGAATGGATCGGCATAGCAGGTCCATCGTGGGTTGATCCCGCTGGTCGGGCAGGCCTAGCGCGCGTGCCACCGTCAGGGGAAGCACGCCGGGGTCGGTGATCGGCGCCAAATCGACGTACCACACGCCGGCGGCGTATTCGGTCGCTACGTTGGCGGCGACCTGCACCGCCAGCCGCGTCTTTCCGGCGCCGCCTGCACCGGTCAGCGTGATGAGCCGATTGTCGGTGAGCGCCTCGCGGATGCCTTTCAATTCCGCTTGACGCCCGACAAAACTCGTAAGCTGCGCCGGAAGGCGCTCGGCCGCAACGGAATTGGCGGTCCGCAGCGGCGGGAAGTCGTTGTGCAGATCGGGGTGACACAGCTGCACCACGCGTTCGGGCCGGGGGAGATCGCGAAGCGGATGTGCCCCCAGGTCGGTGAGGGAAACGTCCGGCGGAAGTTGGTCGACGACAAGCGGTTCCGTCGCGCCGGACAACACCGTCTGCCCGCCATGGGCAAGGTCACGCAGCCGCGCAGTCCGATTGATCGTCGGGCCGATGTAGTTGCTTTCGTCGCGCAGTTGGATGTCGCCGGTGTGCACGCCTATGCGCAACTTGATCGGCGCCAGCGGCGCCCGCTGCAACGCCAGGGCGCACGCCACCGCGTCGGCGGCGCGAGTGAAGGCGATCACGAAGCTGTCGCCCTCGCCCTGCTCGACGGGTCGCACACCGCGGTGGGCGGTGACCGCGTCGGCCAACGTCTGGTCCAACCGCGCGACCGCGGCCTTCATCGCCTCCGGCTGGGCCTCCCACAAGCGGGTCGAACCCTCGACATCAGCCAGCAGCAACGTCACCGTTCCCGTCGGAAGCTTGCCCATGTCTACGCTGCTCCAGCTCGTTTCGCTCATGCTAGCCAGCATGCGATGTCCTGTGACAGCGAGCATCAGCGAATTCGCCAATATTTGTAAGCGCGGCATGCTTACGCCCGCGCGCCCGGCTGTGGCAAGGTCGGGGCGTGGGCGAACCCGTGAGGCCGTTTCGGATCGACGTACCCGACGACGTCCTGGAGGATCTGCGGTCGCGACTGGCACGCACCCGGTGGCCGGAAGCAGAATGCGTCGACGACTGGAGCCAGGGCATACCGCTGGCGTACACCCGCGAGCTGGCCGACTACTGGGCCAACAAATACGAATGGCGCTCCCGCGAGGCTGCGCTCAACCGCTTCAATCAGTTCACCACCGACATCGACGGGCTGGACATCCACTTCATCCACCAACGGTCGCCGCATGATGACGCCTTCCCGCTGGTGATCACCCACGGCTGGCCGGGCTCGATCGTGGAGTTTCACAAGGTGATCGAGCCGCTGACCAATCCGGCGAGCGGGCGCGCCGAGGACGCCTTTCACATTGTCTGCCCGTCACTTCCGGGATACGGCTTTTCCGGCAAGCCCTCCCGCACCGGGTGGGGCGTGGAAAGGATCGCCGAGGCGTGGGAGAAGCTCATGCTGCGCATCGGCTATGACCGCTACGGTGCCCAGGGCGGCGACTGGGGCGCCGCGGTGACCACGCAGATGGGCCGGAACGCGGGCCTTTCTGATGGCCACTGCGCGGCCATCCATCTGAACATGCCGATCGGCACGGCGGGCAACCTCGACAACCCCACCGAGGAGGAGAGGGCGGCCCTGGCCTCGCTGTCCGAGCATCGCAAATGGGGCACCGGCTATTCAAAGCAGCAGTCCACCCGGCCGCAAACGTTGGGCTACGGGTTGGTCGATTCGCCCGTGGGTCAACTGGCGTGGATCGTCGAGAAGTTCTGGGCCTGGTCGGATTGTGATGGGAATCCCGAGAACGTGTTCAGCCGAGACGAGCTTCTGGACAACGTGATGATGTATTGGGTGACCGGCACCGCCGCTTCCTCGGCCCGCTTGTACTGGGAGAGCTTCAAGGTCTGGGGGCGGATGGACCGCGTCGAATTGCCCACGGGTGTGGCCGCTTTCCCGAAGGAGCTGCTGAAATCGCCGCGGTCGTGGTGCGAGCCGATGTACAACATCACGCGGTGGACGAAGATGCCGCGCGGCGGGCACTTTGCGGCGTTTGAACAACCGGAGCTGTTCGTCGAGGACGTCCGCGCGTTTTTCGCGACGGTGCGGTGAAAGACTCGCGCCCAGTGCGCATTTGACGACGCGACACGCCGATGAGCCGTCGCAGGTTGCACGCCCGGCGGCAGGTTGTAGCCCTAAACGATCCGCCAGCCCCGGCGGGCGCGGAACCGAATGTCCCACAGGTAAATCTGGTAGCCGAGGATCCAGGCACGGTTGGGAATCAGCCGGTCGGCCACCCGCAACGTGGCCAGCAGCCACTCGAACCGGCGCTGCCGGCTCCGCGACCAGTCCAGCCGCATCATTGCCCGGAACTCGGGGGCCAGGAACCCTGTCGTCGCGAACAGGTTGAAACGCCCCGCGAGAACTCGCAAGGGCCACGGCAGAAACGCCAGCGAAGCCACCCCCCGCAGATGCTCCCGCACCGGCGGGTCGATGCGCAGCTCGTCGAGCGAGCGCTTCCAGTAGTCGTCGAACGCGGCGCGGTCCGGCGGCCACATGCGTTCGGGCACCTGCAGCGTGGTCCCCAACCGCTTGGCGTCGCGATAGACCGCGTCGGCGCTGGCGGGATCATGGAGATCGAGCGGGCCGTGCAGAAACTCGTGCTGGTCCACGAAGTAGCGGTACAGACACGCCGCCACCCACAGCTGCAGCTTGGGGTCAAAAGCGTTGTAGGACACGGGACTCGACGACGTCGACCGAACCTGCCGGTGTGCCACGTCCACCGCGGCGCGAATGAGCGCCCGGTCAGACTCGGTCCCGATGGTGGCGACCGCCAGGAAGGTCCCGGTGGTACGCGCCCGCTTGAACGGATGCTTGTAGACATTGCCGCTGTCCACCGGGCTTTCCAGCACGCCGTAGCCCACGGCCGGCAAGGACAGCTGCATGATCACGTTCGCGGCCGGCAATAGCATCGCCGCCGGGTTGAGCAGGTCGGCCACCCGGGTCGCCGGCCGTTTCATTGCCGATCTCGCTTCATTCGATCGAGTAGACCACGTATGAGACGCTGCGGAAGTGTTTGCGACGACAGGGCGGGCCCGGATCGCCGGTGTGCTGTGCGGCTACCTGGCCGACCTCGCATTGAGCGACCCTCGCCGGGGCCATCCGGTCGCGCTGTTCGGCGCGGCGGCCGCGAAGTTGGAGGGCGTGACCTACCGCGACAGCAAGCTTTCGGGTGCGCTGCACGTGGGCCTGATGGTCGGGGCCGTAAATCTGCTGGGGATTGCCGTCGCACGCCGGGGCCCGCTGTGTTCGGTCGCGGCCATCACCACGACCACCTGGACATGCCTCGGTGGAACGTCGTTGGCGCGTACCGGGCTGGACACGGCGCAACTGCTGGAGCGTGGCGACGTCGAGGCGGCGCGACGGCTGCTGCCCTCGCTGTGCGGGCGCGACCCGACGCGGCTGGACGGAGCGGGTCTCACGCGCGCGGCGCTGGAGTCGGTCGCGGAGAACACCTCCGACGCCCAGGTGGCGCCGCTGCTGTGGGCGGTGGCGGGCGGGGCGCCAGCGGTGCTGGCCTACCGTGGCATCAACACGCTGGATTCGATGATCGGGCACCGTTCTCCGCGCTATATCCGATTCGGCTGGGCCGCAGCGCGATTGGATGACCTGGCCAACTACGTCCCCGCCCGTGCGACCGCGGTGCTGGTGGTGATGTGCGCACCTCTCGTCGGCGGCTCACCGTCGGGTGCGGTGCGGGCCTGGCGCCGCGATGCCGCCCGCCACCCGAGCCCGAACGCAGGCGTCGTCGAGGCGGCCTTCGCCGGGGCGCTGGGCGTTCGACTCGGCGGCCCGACCCCGTACCACCATGAACTGCAAATCCGGCCCACCCTAGGCGACGGCGAGCAGCCGACGGTGGCCGACCTGCGCCGCGCGGTGGCGCTGTCGCGGGCCGTGCAGGCGGCGGCCGCGCTTTCGATCGCGTTGGCTTACCGCCGGCGGCCGTAGCGGTCGGCGAGTTTCTCCTCAACGGTCACCGGTGTTGCGGGCGCCCTTTGCTTTTCCTGCCGGCGCACACGGATCTCGGAGTAAACGAAGTACCCCAACCCGAGTGGGGCGAGGATGCCGAACGATATCCACTGAATGCCGTAAGACAGGAACGGTCCGGCGTCCAGGTGCGGCAAACCGATCACGCCGAGACCCCCGGGCTGGTTGTCGACCAATTGCAGATAGGAGCCGGCCAGCGGGACTTTCATCAGCGCCGCGACCTGCTCGGTGTTGATCGAATACACCTGCTGCACACCGTCTCCGGCGAAGGGATCCTTGCCCGGCGCGGTGGGTTCGGAGTCGCGCAGCCGCGCCGTGATGGAAACCGTCTGCCCCGGCGGTGGCGCGATCGGCGGGACGTGGGACCCCTGCTCCGGCCGCACGTAACCCCGGTCGACCAGCACCGTTGGCCCGTCGTCGACGACGAACGGTGCCAGCACCTCGAACGCCGGCTTCCCCTCGACCACTCGCAGCCGGGCCAGCACCTGAACGTCGGGCAGGTAATGCCCGGTCGCCGTGACCCGGCGCCACTGCGCATCCGGGGCCGACGAATCCTGCCGCGGCAGCAGCGTTTTCAGCGGCACGGGCGGGGTGTTGAGGGAATACTCGATTTGGTGGTTCTCCCGCGACGTCCTGGTGTTCTTACCCAGCTGCCAGGGCGCGAGCACCATGAAGCACAAGTAGGTGAAGGCGATGACCACCAACGCCAGCGCTATCCAGCCGGGCCGCAGCAGGAACGCCAAACGCCCCGTCACCCTGGGCATCAACCGCGTCCGTTCCGCGCGAGCTGTTCGTCGACCCAGTCGTGCAGGCCGGGCAGGGCGGCCTCGATGACGGCGAAGACCTCCTCGAAGTCCCGCGCTTCGCCGTAGTACGGGTCGTCGACGTCGAGGGCATAGGCACCCGAGCGCGGATCGAACGACCGAAGCATCCGTATCCGGCTTTCCTCGACGTCGAGGTGACGCAACATCCGCACATGGTTGCGGCCGAGCGCCACCACGAGATCGGCCTCCAGGTGCTCGGCGTCGAGCTGCGCGGCGCAGTGGTCGGTGGAGTAGCCGTGGGCGTGCAGGACCCGGGTCGCCCGGTCGTCGGCGCACTTGCCGACGTGCCAGTCGCCGATGCCCGCGCTGGTCACCCGGACCGCGTCGCCCAGACCGCGTCGCCGCAGTTGGTCGGCGAACATCTTTTCGGCCATCGGCGAACGGCAGATATTGCCGGTGCAAACGAAGGTGATGTGCAGCGGTGCGCTCGACTCAGACACCCAACGCCCTCCGCAGCTCGTCGATGGTCGCGGCGTGGGTCACCCCGGTAGGGCTGAACCCGTCGGGGAAATCGGCCCGCCCGTAGCCCCAGCCGACCACCACGGTGTCGATGCCGTGTGCGGCCGCGCCGTGCACGTCGTGGCTGCGGTCGCCGACCATGAGCACGCGTTGGGGCAGCGGCCGCAGCTGTTCCAGCGCGTGAGCCAGCACCTCGACCTTGGTTTTGCGCGAGCCGTCGGGGGCCGCGCCGGCGATGACCTCGAAATGCTCGTCCAGCCCGAAATGGGCGAGGATCCGCCGTGCCGTCGGTTCCAACTTGGAGGTGGCCACGGCCAACCGGACGCCGGCGGAGCGCAGGTCGTTCAGCAGCGGCTCGATTCCGTCGAAGAGCGTGTTCATCGCCCAGCCCCGGGCGCCGTACTCGGCCCGGAAGGCCGCGATCGCCCGCTCGGATTGCCCGCCTAGCTCCATCGAACGCAGGGTGTCCTCCATCGGCGGGCCCACGATCTGCGCGGCGAGGTCGCCGTCGGGCACAGCGCCGCCGATGTGGGCGAGCGCATGGCGAAAGCTGGCCACGATCCCTTCCGCCGAGTCGGTGAGGGTGCCGTCGAGGTCGAAGATCACCAACTGTGCGCAGCCCGCGGTAGTGCCCGTCACCAGACCATTGTCCTCGACGCGAACAGCCTGGTGCGACGGTGTTCCTGGCGCGCGCTTAAAGCGGCCCACTAGTGTTTCACGGATGGCGACTCTGAAGCCGAGCCCGCCAGCGGCGGCGCGCTATCACGGCGATGAGGCCGTCGCACCCGGAATGCTCGATTTCGCCGTCAACGTCCGTCACGCACGACCGCCGGATTGGCTGATGCGGCGGCTGGCCGCGCGGTTGCCCGACCTGGCGCGCTACCCGAGCCCGGACGACGTGCACCGGGCGCAAGACGCCGTCGCAGAGCGACACGGCCGGGCCCGCGAAGAGGTGCTGGCGCTGGCCGGAGCGGCGGAAGGGTTCGCCCTGTTGGCCAACCTGCGTCCGGCGCGGGCCGTGATCGTTGCGCCCTCGTTCACCGAACCGGCGGTGGCGCTCACCGCGGCCGGGGTGCCCGTGCAGCACGTCGTTCTCGAGCCGCCGTTCCGACTGGACGGGGTGACCGTGCCCGACGACGCCGACCTCGTCGTGGTGGGCAATCCCACCAACCCCACCTCGGTGTTGCACAGCCGCGAGCGGCTGCTCGCGTTGCGCCGGCCGGGCCGGATTCTGGTAATCGACGAGGCGTTCGCCGATTCGGTTCCCGGCGAGCCGGAGTCGCTCGCCGGTGACTGTCTGCCCGACGTGCTGGTGCTGCGCAGCTTGACCAAGACGTGGGCATTGGCAGGGTTGCGGGTGGGTTACGCCCTGGGGCCCCCGGAGGTGTTGGCCCGGTTGACCGTCCGGCGGGCGCACTGGCCGGTGGGGACGCTGCAACTGACGGCCATCGCGGCCTGCTGCGCCCCGGAAGCCGTCGCCGTTGCGGCGGCCGATGCGGTGCGGTTGGCGGGGCTGCGCGCCGAGATGGTGGCCGGCTTGACAACTGTGGGGGCCGACGTGGTCGACGGCCGGGCGCCGTTCGTCTTGTTCAGCAGGCCGGACGCCGCAGGGATACGAAACACGTTGCACCACAAAGGCATTGCCATCCGCCGCTGTGATACCTTCGTCGGCTTGGACGAGCGGTCTCTGCGCGCGGCGGTGCGTCCCGAGTGGCCACTGCTGGTCGACGCAATCGCCCGGGTGTCGCGGTGAGCGTGCGGCTGGCCGACGTCATCGACGTGCTGAACGAGGCGTACCCGCCGCGGCTTGCGCAATCGTGGGATTCAGTGGGCCTGGTGTGCGGCGATCCCGGCGATGTGCTGGGGTCGGTGACCGTTGCCGTCGATGCGACCCCGGCCGTTGTCGACGAAGTTCCCGAGGCCGGCCTGCTGCTGGCTCATCACCCGCTGCTGTTGCGCGGAGTCGATACGGTGGCGGCCAACACGCCCAAGGGTGCGTTGGTGCACCGGTTGATTCGAACCGGGCGGTCACTGTTCACCGCGCACACCAACGCCGACTCGGCGTCACCGGGTGTGTCCGACGCGCTGG
Source organism: uncultured Actinomycetota bacterium (assembly GCA_963788075.1). Lineage (GTDB taxonomy): Bacteria > Actinomycetota > Actinomycetes > Mycobacteriales > Mycobacteriaceae > Mycobacterium. Next base: position 295,937 of record CAWBFI010000006.1, read on the forward strand.
CCGACGCGCTGAGCCTCACCGTCGGGGCCGTGCTCGAGCCGTTAACCGCCGCGGGCGATCTCGACAAATGGGTCGTCTACGTGCCGCGCGAGAACGCGGATGCGGTGCAAGAGGCCGTGTTCGAGGCCGGCGCCGGCCACATCGGCGACTATTCGCACTGCAGCTGGAGCGTCAGCGGCATCGGGCAGTTCCTGCCGCACGAGGGGGCGTCGCCCGCGGTGGGCAGCGTCGGCAGTGTGGAACGGGTGGCCGAAGACCGGTTCGAGGTCGTCGCTCCGGCGCATGCCAGGGCCGCCGTGTTGGCGGCGATGCGCGCGGCCCATCCCTACGAGGAGCCCGCCTTCGACATCTTCACGCTGGTGCCGCCGCCCGGCGACGCCGGGTTGGGGCGCATCGGCACGCTGGAACGACCGGAACCGCTGCGCCGCTTCGTCTCCCGCGTCGCGGCCGCGTTGCCGCAGACCTCCTGGGGCGTGCGCGCGGCGGGGGACCCCGACATGCTGGTGTCGCGGGTCGCCGTCTGCGGCGGCGCCGGGGATTCGCTGCTGGCCGCCGTGGACCGCGCGGACGTGCAGGCCTACGTCACGGCCGATCTGCGGCACCATCCGGCCGACGAACACCGCCGCGCCTCGAATGTGGCCCTGATTGACGTGGCCCACTGGGCAAGCGAATTTCCCTGGTGCGAGCAGGCCGCCAGCATACTCCGTTCGCGTTTCGGGGAGGCGCTGAGCGTGCGGGTGTGCACCATCCGCACCGACCCGTGGAACATTGGGGGACATCAATGAAAGCCAAAGTATCGCAACAACTGTCGCTGCTCGAGTTGTCGAAGCTGGACGCGGAGCTTTCCCGCATCGCGCACCGGGCCACCCATCTGCCGCAGCAGGAGGCCTATCAACGAGTCCAGGCCGAATTCAACGCCGCCAATGACCGGCTGGGCGCGGTTCGGATTGCGCTCGAGGACGTGGACGCCCAAGTGTCGCGGTTCGAGTCGGAGATCGACGCGGTGCGGCAGCGAGAAGACCGCGACCGGTCGTGGCTCAAGTCCGGCGCAACGGACGCCAAGCAACTCTCGGATCTGCAGAACGAGCTGGACACCCTGGTTCGCCGTCAAACCAGCCTGGAGGATTCCCTGCTGGATGTCATGGAGCGCCGGGAGGAGCTGCAGGCCCAGCTGGATGCCGAGCAGCGGGCGGTCGCCGCGCTGCAGGCCGAGCTGGCCAGTGCCCAGCAGGACCTCGATGCCGCCCTCGCCGAGATCGACCGGACCCGGCAGGAGCACGCATCGCGACGCGAAACACTCTCCGCGACACTGGATCCCGCCTTGGCCGCCCTCTACGAGCGGCAGCGGTCCGGTGGAGGGCCGGGCGCCGGGACATTGCTCGGGCATCGGTGCGGTGCCTGCCGGATCGAGATCGGCCGCGGCGAGCTGTCCCGCATCTCGGCCGCCGCAGAGGACGAGCTGGTGCGCTGTCCGGAGTGCGGAGCGATCCTGTTGCGGGGCAAGGGCTTTCAGCAGTGAAGGTTGTCATCGAAGCCGACGGCGGATCGCGCGGCAATCCCGGGCCGGCCGGGTACGGCGCGGTGGTGCGCACCGCTGACCGCTCGACCGTGCTGGCCGAGACCAAGCAGGCCATCGGCGTCGCGACCAACAACGTCGCCGAATACCGGGCCCTAATAGCGGGCTTGGACGACGCCGCGAAACTGGGGGCCACCGAGGCCGATGTCTTCATGGACTCCAAGCTGGTGGTCGAGCAGATGTCCGGGCGGTGGAAGGTCAAGCACCCCGACCTGATCGAGCTCCACGCAGAGGCCCGGAAGCTGGCGTCGAGGTTCGACCGGATCAGCTACGCATGGGTTCCGCGGGATCGCAACTCGCACGCCGATCGGTTGGCCAACGAGGCGATGGACGCCGCGGCGGGCCTCGATCCCGCCGAGAGTTCCGCCCCGCCGGTTGCCGAGCCCAGGGAAGGCTCGGAAACCGTTGGGAGGCAATCGCCGACGGGGCCCGGATGGACCGGCGCGCGCGGCACGCCGACCAGGCTGCTGTTGCTCCGCCACGGGCAGACGGAATTGTCGGCGCAGCGGCGCTATTCGGGGCGCGGCAACCCGGCGCTGACCGACGTTGGGCGGCAGCAGGCGGCGGCCGCGTCGCGCTACCTCGCGCAGCGCGGGGGGATCGCTGCGGTGTTCTCGTCGCCGCTGCAACGGGCCCACGACACCGCCGCCACGGCCGCCAAGGCGCTGGGCCTGGACGTCACCGTCGAGGACGACCTGATCGAGACCGATTTCGGCGCGTGGGAAGGGTTGACGTTCAACGAGGCCGCCCAGCATGACCCGGAGCTGCATCGGCGCTGGCTGCGTGACACCAGCACCACACCGCCGGGCGGTGAGAGCTTCGACGAGGTGCTTGACCGGGTGCTGAGGGTGCGCGAACGGATCATCGCCGCACACGAGGGGGCAACGGTTCTGGTCGTGTCGCACGTGACGCCGATCAAGATGCTGCTGCGGCTGGCTTTGGACGCCGGGCCGGGCATCCTGTACCGGCTTCACCTCGACCTGGCGTCCTTGAGCATCGCCGAGTTCTATTCCGACGGAGCATCTTCCGTGCGGCTGGTGAACCAAACCGGTTATCTTATAGGCGGTTAGGAGACATCGATGCCGCCGTCTCAATCAGCCGACGACTTGCCGGGCCCCATTCCGGCGGACATCCGGGCGCGGGTGATGGCGGCAGTGCTCGATGAGCTCGCCCGCTGGGGCGTCGAGCGCTTCAGCGTCGAGGCCTTGGCGGAGCGCCACCACCTCGATGCGGCGATGGTCTACGGCTACTGGGGCGACCGCCGACGACTGATCGTCGACGCCGCGCTCGCCGACGCCGAGACGGTGGGTTCGGGAACGGACACCGGTTCGTTGCGGGGAGACCTACATGCCTTGGCCCGGGGCGTGGCGGACCGGATCAATAGCGAGGTCGGCCGGACAATGCTGCGGGCGCTGGTCATGGACCGTCGCGGCTATCACGACGAAGGCACACGAATCAGGTTCTGGCGGGCCCATTTCGCCGTCGTGCGCGAAGTGGTGGACCGCGCCCGGGAGCGCGGCGAATTGCGTGACGGCGTCAACACGCTGGCCGCCGTGCAGATCGTTCTGGCGCCGCTGAACATTCGTGCCCTCTACTCTGATGCTCCCGTCGACGACGACTACTGCGCGGCCATTGCCGATATGGCGTGGCATGCGCTCGTGCGCAGATAGATTCGGCTAGATTCGCCGGCGGGCTTAGGCCGGTGTGAACTCGACGGGCAGCGACGCCGGCGAGCGGAACGCCACCCCCACGACGTGCGGCGGCGGGGCGCTCGGGTCCAGCCGCAGGTCCGGCAGCCGATCCAGCAGGGCGTTGATGGCCACGGTGCCTTCCATCCGTGCCAGGTGCATGCCCAGGCACAGGTGCGGGCCGCCGCCGAACGTCAGGTGCGCGATGTTCTTGCGGGTGGGATCGAAGCGGTCCGGGTCCGGGTAGCGTTTCGGGTCCCGGTTGGCGGCGGCGACGCTGATGCTCACGTTCGTTCCGGCCGGGATCGTGACGCCGCCGAGCTCGCAGTCGCGGACCGCCCGTCGCACCACCGTGGTGATGGGCGGCTCCCAGCGCAACGCCTCCTCGAAGGCGCCGCGCAGCATGCCGCGATCGGCGCGCAGCGCGTCCAGCAGCGGCGGCTCGGAGAGCAGGGCGACCAACAGGTTGCCCGACGCGCGGTAGGTGGTTTCGACGCCGGCGGGCAGAATCAGCAGCAGGAACGCGAAGATCTCGTCGTCGGTCAGGCGCTCGCCGTCGATCTCCGACTCCGCAAGCATGCTGATTAGGTCGTCCCGCGGGTTGCGCCGCCGTTCGGCGAGGATCTCCGTGAGGTAGGACTTCAGCGAGGCGGATGCGGCGAGCCCGCGATCCCAGTCGTAGACGACGTTGAGCAACTCGATCGACAGCCGCTGGAAGCGCAGGTAGTCCTGCCGCGGCAGGCCCATGATCCGCGCGATGACCTGGACCGGAAACGCGAAGGTGAACTCGCGGGACAGCTCGGCCCGCCCGCGCGGCGCGAAGCGGTCGATGAGCTCGTGCACCACCACCTCCACCAGCTCGCTGCGCCACCGCTCCAGTAGCGCGGTGCGAAACGAGGGCGACACCAGGGCCCGGCTGGCCCGATGCTCGGCGCCCTCGAGCTCGAGCAGGGTGCGGCCCATCACGGGGCCCATGATCTGGTCGTAGATCGAGGAGGAGAAGGTGTCGGGGTGCGTTAGCGCCGTTTGGCACTCGTCGTACCCGAGCACCGTCACCCCCAGATCGCCAACCGGCCCGGCGCGGACCTCGGCGAACGGATTTCCCACCATCACCGGGTGCCGGGCTTGCGCCTCGCGCAGCCGCTCGTGCACGTTTTCGATCTGCATGAGCAGGCCGCCCTGCAACTCGGCCGGATCGAACTCGTCGATGGGCGGAGTCGCTTCAGCCATGGGCCGACACCGTCTCGGTATCCCGTCCGGATCGGAGCACGGTGCCGGGGAGGGCGCCGGTGGCGGCGCCGTCGCGGCACACCTCGACACCACCGACCAGTACCGACGTGATTCCGTAGGAGTCGGCGACGAGCCGGGGCGCCCCCGAGGGAAGGTCGTAGCGTGTGCGCTCGGGGCCGTGGTCGATGGTCGCGGGGTCGAACATCACCAGGTCGGCGTGCCAGCCGGGCGCGATCCTGCCGCGTTCGGTCAGCCCGTAGAACCGGGCCGGCACGTCGGTGATCAACCGGACGGCTTCCTCGAGCGTCACCACCTGGTGCTCGCGGACGCCGCGACCCAGCAGCGACGTCGTGTAGATCGCGCCGCACATCATGTCGAGATGGGCGCCGGCGTCCGAGCCGCCGATCACGGCGCCCGGGTGCTGCCACACCTCGGCGCGTGCCCGCCAGTCGGCCGCGTCATCGCCGGCCAGCGGCGGGCTGAGCCCGGTGCGCAGCTCGTCGGCGATCACGACGTCCAGCAACGTGTCGAACGGCTCCGCACCCCGGGCGGCGGCGACCTCGCCGACGCTGCGGCCGGTCGCGTCGGCGTTCTTGGGCGCGAAGGTCTCGACGAGGACGAGCCGGTCCCATTGCGCGAGGCCGCGCAGCATGCCCGCCTCCTTCGAGGAGGCGCCCTCGGCGAGGCGTCGACGCACCTCGGGATCGGCGAGTGCGGCGAGCCGCTCGGGCACGGGCAGGTGCATCGTGTCGCGCCAGCCCGGCAGCCCGTCGAGCACGAAGCCGGAAAGGAACGACAGCCGGATCTTCATGGCTTGCGGCAAGGTGAGTGCCACGACGCGACCGCCGCGCTGGGCCGCGGCCTGGTAGGCGCGCAGCTGGCGCTGGTGGCCCTCTGGGTTCGCCGCCGAGACGCCCAGCAGGTTCCAGTTCAGCGGCCGGTCGGCGGCGACGGACATGTCGGTGAGCAGCGCAATATCGTCGTCGGTGAAGCCGGAGAGGCAACCGGGGATGATCGCCTCGAGCGTCGTGCCGGGATGGTCGCGGAGGCCGGCCGCGAGCGCCACCAGTTCGTCACGCGACGCGCTGCGCGACGGCACGGGCTGGCCGGAACCGTCGTTGTGGGTGGGCGACTGCGAGGTGGAGAGCCCGAGGGCGCCGGCGTCGAGCGCGTCGTGCAGCACGGCGACCATCTTTTCGATCTGCTCCGGGCTGGCCTCGCCGCCGACGGCGTCGCTGCCCATCGCGGCCAGCCGCAGCGCCGAGTGACCGACCAGGAAGCCCGCATTGACGGCGATGCGGCCGTCGAGGCGGCCGAGCCAGTCGCCGAAAGACGCCCAGCCCCAGTCCAGTCCGGCCCGCAGCGCATCCAGCGGCATCCCTTCCACCCGCGCGAGCATCCGGGTGAGGTAGTCGTGTTGGGCGGATGCGGCGGGTGCCAGGGTGAAGCCGCAGTTGCCGCCGAAGACGGTGGTGACGCCGTGCTGCACCGACGGGCTCGCGGTCGGGTCCCAGAACAGTTGCGCGTCGTAGTGGGTGTGCAGGTCGACGAAGCCCGGCGCCAGCGTCTGCCCTTGGGCATCAAGGGTTTTGGTGGCCAGGTCATCGACTTGACCGACGGCGACGATGCGTCCGTCACTGATCCCGACGTCGCCGTGACGGGCGGGCGCGCCGGAGCCGTCGACGATCTCGGCATCGCGGATCAGCAGGTCGAGCATGAGGGCCTCCTACGCCGTGGCTAGCCACCCCTCGTCCGGCAGCGGGTGGCGGAACAGCTTTGCCGCGTTGCGGTGGGTGATCCGGGCCGCATCCTCCGCCGACAGCCCGGCGACGTTGCGCGCCACCACCTGCTGCGTGTCGGGCCACGTCGAGTCGGCGTGCGGATAGTCGCTCTCGACGAGGATGCGGTCGGCCCCGATCGCGTCCAACGCACCGAAGGCGTGCGGGTCGTCGATCGAGCAGAACCAGAAGTTGCGCCGCAGCACCTCGCTGGGCAGTAGGTCACTCTTCCACGAGCCGCCCTCGTGACCCGAAGCCGAGTGCGCCAGAACGTAATCGGCGCGGTCGCCGAGCATTGCCGCCCAGCCCAGGCCGCCCTCGGCCAGCGTGAAATTCAGCCGCGGAAACCGCACCGGGATGCCCGACCACAACATGTCCGCGCAGGCGACCAGGCCGTTGACCGGGAACAGCGTGGTGATGGTCTCAAACGGGGTGTCCGGGGCGGGTATTGGCGCCCACTGCGCGGAACCCGTGTGCAGGCACACCACGGTGTCGGTCTCCTCGCAGGCGGCGAAGAACGGATCCCAGGCGCCGGTGTGCAGGCTCGGGATTCCGCACTGCGCGGGAAGCTCGGGAAAGCTCACCGCCTTGAAACCGCGGGCGGCGTTGCGACGTATCTCCTCGGGCGCGAGCTGCGGGTCCGCGAGCCAGGGCAGCTGCAGCGGGATGATCCGGTCGGGGTAGCAGCCGGCCCAGGCCTCTAAATGCCAGTCGTTCCACGCCCGCAGCGTGGCCAGGCCCAGCTCGAGGTCGTCGCTCTTCCAGAACACCGTGCCGGCGAACCCGGCGATCAGCGACGGGAAGTTCAACGAGGCCCAGATGCCCGCGATGTCCATGTCGGCGATCCGCGCATCGACATCCCAACAGCCAGGCCGCATTTCATCGAACCGGGCGGCGTCCATGCTCCATTCCTCGCGCGGCCGCCCGATCACCGCGTTGAGCCCGATGTTCGGGTACTCCCGGCCCTCGTAGCGCCATACCTGCCGCCCGTCGTCGGTCTCGACGACCTTCGGCGCGCGGTCGGCCAGTGCGGCGGGCAGCCGCCCGACGAACATGCCGGGCGGCTCGATGACATGGTCGTCGACCGAGATCACGACGTGTTGTCGCTGCCGAGGATCGGGGTCTGGCAGCAGCGCCATAGTTCATGACTATCGTCGGTTTTGTGGGCTTGTCAATGGCCCTGAGTGGCTTTTTGCGCTATCTATGCAATGAATGCAAGGTTGGGCTGCTGTCCGAGGTGTGTGCGGTCTGGTTTCACAGTGAAGCCAAGAGGGGCATATCGCGGGTGCGCGGCTATTGCAATGACGGGGTGCCACCTGAATTGCTTTGGGGAATCGGCGACTAAGTCACAATGCTCACATTGGTACCACGCAGGCGGAATACACATGAACCGCGAATCCACTAGCACCCGCGCTATCGCTTTCCAGGGTCGGCTAATGGTAGCCCCGGACCGTAAGCCTTCGGTCGGGGTTATCAGCTTAGCGTTTCGGGGCAAGCATGGCGATATGACGGACATCGTTGCCGCCAGAAAAAATATGTTGAGGACCGCTCGCCTTAGTGTCCGGGGTCGAATTCGATTGGCAGCGTGGCGGGTCCGCTGATAGCGGTGAGGGGCTTCCATGGGGCGGGGCCGGTACGGCGGGCGTTGGGCATGCGCTGTGTCATGACCGTTAGTGCTTCGGCGAGCTCTAGTCTGGCCAGATTGGCGCCCAGGCAGTAGTGCATGCCGGCGCCGAAGGTCTGCATCGCCGGGGCTCCTTCGCGGGTGATGTCGAGCCGGTCGGGGTCGTCGTAGACCGCGGGGTCGCGGTTTGCGGAGGCGGTGTTGGCAATGACCAGCGTGCCGGCCGGGATCATGAACCCGCCGATTTCGACATCCTCGAGGGCGGTGCGGAGGGTGACGCCTGCGATCGGCGAATGCCGCATCGTCTCTTCGACCGCGTTGGCCGCGAGCTCGGGATGCCGGGCCAGCAGAGCCCACTGGTCGGGATGATCGCACAGCACCTGCACCGAGGCGGCCAGCTGGTTGCGGGTGGTGTCGGTGCCGGCCATCAATATGCCCGCTGCCAGCATCCGCAGCTCCTCGGCGTTGAGGCGGTCGCCGTCGTCCTCGGCGCGGATCAGCTCGGAGATCAGGTCGTCGGCCAGCGTGTGTCGCCGCTGGGCGACCATGTCGTCGATGTAGGCGTCGAGCTCGTCCCACGCCGCCAAGATGGTCCGCTCGTGCGCGGCGACTTCCCAGCTGAACGCCTTGAAGATGTCGTCGGTCCAGTCCGAGAACAGCTGCCAATCCTCCGCCGGGGCGCCCAAGAGCGCGCAGATGATCGGGATGGGATATTGGCGAGCAATGTCGGTGACCACGTCGCAGCGCCCGGTTGTGCTGTGGAGGTCCACCAGTTCGTTGATCACCTCGACGATCGTCGTCCGCAGCCGCGCGGTGGCTCGCGGTGTGAAGGCCTTGGAGACCAGCCGCCGCAGCCGCTGGTGCGCGGGCCCGTCGAGGCTGATCAGGTTGGTGGCGACCCGGTCCCACAGTGGGCCGCTGGTGATGCCTTGGGAGGCAAGGAACATGCCCTGGGGCACGCGGAGTCGTGGGTCGCGCAGCACGGTCCGCACCAGTTCGTAGGTCAGCAGCTCCGGCCCGTGCGGGCCGATCGCGATCGGCGCCTGCCGTCGCGCCCGGCTGATGATCTCGTGGGCCTCTTCGAGGCTTTGGCAACGCTCATAGTCAATCGTCGGTAGGCCGGCATAGAACACGTTCGGGCACATCGGCGCGTCAACCGTGATGGTCATGGTGGTCCCCCGCGGATCGTCGGTGAAGTGCTTTCGCCACAAAGTCTTGGCCGCGGGGCCGCGCAGCTCATGCGTAGCCGACTACCTGTCTTTGGGTACCGGGACTTGCGGCGCCCGGAGACGGCCGGCCGTTCTATGCGCAAGTTCGCTGATTTTTGCGATACCGCTGACCGGCTGGCTCTGCGACGACCCCTTGAGGCGGCGGATCGAAAAAGATCCGCTTCGTCCCTACCAACATTCGTGCGTCGACGGCACGGCGATATGAGGGACATCGCTGACCGGCGGTGACACGATACTGGGGTGGACAACGACGGCGACGGTCGCGGTGCCATGAGTGAGGGGAGCCTCTCGTGCGGTTCGTGCGGCACCCGATTGGCCGCGACGGCCAAGTTCTGTAGCGAGTGCGGTACGCGCCTCGCGCACGCGACCGAACATGGCGAGTACAAGCAGGTGACTGTTCTGTTCGCCGACGTGGTGCATTCGATGGACATCGCCGCGGCGGTGGGTGCCGAGCGGCTGCGCGAGATCATGGCCGAGCTGGTTGATCGCGCGGTGACGGTGGTGCAGCGTTACGGCGGCACCGTGGACAAGTTCACCGGCGACGGCATCATGGCCGTGTTCGGCGCGCCCGTATCGCTGGAGGACCACGCGATTCGGGCCTGTATGGCGGCCTTGGGCCTGCAGGAAGCGGCGCAGCGGCTCGCCAGCGAAATCCGAGACCTCGACCATCTGGACCTGCGGATGCGGGTAGGCCTCAATTCCGGCCAGGTGATCGCCGGCGCGATCGGTTCGGGGCCGTTGGGATACACCGCCATCGGCGAGGAAGTCGGCATGGCCCAGCGCATGGAGTCGGTGGCGCCACCGGACGGGGTGATGCTGAGCGAATCGACGGCCAGGTTGGCGGGCAACGCCGTCGTGCTCGGTGAGCATGAGCTGGTTCATATCAAAGGCGGCGACACGGTTGCCGCTAGGCGCTTGTTGGCCGTCGGCGAGCATCAGCCGCGTCGCCGCACCGAATCCAATTGGTCGGGCGCACATGGGAATTCAGGACCATCAGCGGGATCTTCGAAGAGGCGATCGCGGGCACGGGCTGCATCGTCAACATCGTGGGGGCGGCGGGTATCGGCAAGAGCAGATTGGTGCGTGAGACTGCCGTGCTGGCCGGCGGTCGCGGTGTGCCGGTGTTCGGGACATACTGCGAGTCGCATACCAGCGACATCTCTTTTCACGTGGTGGCCAGGATGTTGCGCGCGGCACTAGGAATTGACGAACTCGGCGTGGACACCGCGCGCAAGCAGGTACGTGATCGTTTTCCCGGGGCCGACCCGGAAGACCTGCTACTGCTCGACGATCTGCTGGGAATCCGTGATTCCGCGACGCCGCTGCCCGATATCGCCGCCGACGCGCGGCGGCGGCGGTTGACCGCGCTGGTCACTGCGGGTGCGCTGGACCGGCCCGAGGCGGCGGTGTACGTCATCGAGGATGCGCACTGGATCGATGAAATCAGCGAGTCGATGCTGGCCGAGTTCTTGGCCGTCGTGCCGCAGATCCCGGCGTTGGTCCTGATCACCTACCGGCCGGAATACCACGGTGCGCTCAGCCGCATGCCCGGTGCTCAAACGATTGCGTTGCGCCCGTTGAACGATGAACACACCCTGGCGTTGACGGCCGAGTTAGTGGGCACTGACGCGCTGACCGGCCAATTGGCAGCACAAATCGCCGGACGCGCGGCCGGAAACCCCTTCTTCGTCGAGGAAATCGTGCGCGATCTAGCCGAACGTGGGGTGCTGGAGGGCCAGCCCGGCGCCTACCAATCGTCTGGTGACCTCGCGGATGTCGACGTACCGGCCACGCTGCAAGCCACGATCGGCGCGCGCATAGATCGCCTTGGGGCAACGGCCAAACAAACGCTGAATGCCGCGGCGGTCGTCGGAACACGATTCGACGCCGATCTGCTGGCCGCACTGATTCCCGAAGTGGACGTGGCCCCGCTGATCGAGGCGGACCTTGTCGGTCAGGTGAGGGTCAGACCGACTGCGGAGTATGCGTTTCGTCATCCGCTGATCCGCACGGTTGCCTACGAGTCGCAATTGAAATCCATTCGCGCGCAATTACATCAACGGCTGGCGGCAGCTATCGAAGCGCGCGGATCGGCGGACGAGAATGCGGCGCTCATCGCGGAACATGTTGAGGCGGCGGGGGATTTGCATGCGGCCTTCGACTGGCACATGCGCGCCGGCACGTGGTCCGCCTTCCGTGACATGGGAGCCGCTCAGACGAGTTGGCGGCGGGCGCAACAGGTCGCCGATCGGCTACCGCGCGACGACCCTGAGCGTTTGACCATGGCGATCGCGCCCCGAACCCTCTTGTGTGCACAGGCATATCGGGTGGGCGGCAGCGGCGCCGACACCGGCTTCGAGGAGTTGCACGAATTGTGCACCGCCGCGGCTGATCGGCAATCGCTGGCGATCGGGATGGCGGGCCTGATGACGTGTCAGGCGATGCAAGCGAACCGCCGGGAGGCATCGCGGCTCGCCGACGAACTCGTCGAGCTGCTGGAGGCGATCGGCGACCCGACGCTGACGGTCGCGCTGGCCTATGCCGCCATGCTTCCCAAACACGAAACCGCCGAAATGGCCGACGTGCTTCGTTTCGCCCAGCTCGTCATCGATCTTGCCGAGAATGATCCCGCCAAAGGGAACCTAGTCTTCGAATCTCCGTTGACGCTGGCAATCACCGTGCGCGGTCTCGCCCGATCGTGCCTGGGCATCAGCGGCTGGAAATATGACTTCGACCGGGCCATCACGACCGCGCGCGCTCATGACTGACCCGGGGGCACTTGGCGGCGTCATGTGGTTCACGTACGTCTACGCGATCCCGTACGGGGTGCTGCTCTTGAGCTCAACCAGTCAGCGCATCACTGCAGGCCGATGATGTGTCGATGGAGGTTGTTGTGGGTCCGGTTGGGTTTGGTGTCGAACAGCAGGAACTGATCTGGGCGATGTGGCGGCATGGTGACCCGATCCGGGAGATGGAGCGTGCTCTGGGTGAGATTTTGCCGCGGATCCGGCGGTACTTGCGTGAATCGGGCGGGATCCCGCCGATCCCGCGGAAGCGCAGAGTCGGTCATCTGACTCTGGTTGAGCGTGAGGAGATCTCACGTGGGATCGCTGCCGGTCTGTCGGCACGGGCGATCGCCGGTCGCATCGACCGGCCGTCGTCGACGGTATCGCGGGAGATCGCTCGCAATGGTGGCCGCGACGCGTACCGGGCGCTGGTCGCTGACGCGGCCGCGTTCGAGCGGGCGCGGCGCCCGAAACCGAGCAAGCTCGCCGTGAACGCCCAGTTGCGCGGCGTGGTCACCGACAAGCTCGTGGCCGATTGGTCGCCACAGCAGATCGCCCAGTGGCTGCGGCGGGAGTATCTCGGTGACGCAACGATGCATATCTCGCATGAGTCGATCTACCGTGATGTGTACATGCCGTCGCGGAATGTGTTTGACGCCACTATGTTCCATCGACTGCGGAGTGAGCGTTCGATCCGGCGGCCGCGCGGTAAGAAGCGCTCGCACGGTTGCGGCCAGATCCGGAACGTGGTCTCCATCCGCGAGCGACCGGCCGAGGCCGACACCCGACAGGTGGCCGGCCATTGGGAGGGCGATCTGGTGTTTGGAGTGCGTCCATCGGCGGTCGCCACCCTCGTCGACCGCGCCACCCGCTACGCGATGGTCGTCGCGCTGCCCGACGGCAATAAGGCCGACGCGGTGGCCCGCGCGTTGATCGAGCGCCTGGGGCGCCTACCGACACCTCTGCGGCGGTCGTTGACCTGGGACCGCGGCAGCGAGATGGCGCACCATTCGGTGATCACGACGGCGCTGTCGATGCCGGTGTTCTTTTGCGACCCACACCACCCATGGCAGCGAGGTACCAACGAGAACACGAACCGGCTGCTGCGCCAATACCTGCACAAGAACGCCGACCTGTCGACGTTCACCCAGGACGAACTGGACGCTGTCGCCGCGAAACTCAATCACCGCCCGCGTCGAGTCCTCGGCTGGGCCACCCCGGTCGAAGCGTTCGGCACCGTCGAGCCGAAACCGCTGCAGCTGGCGCCTGCGTAGCCGGTGCGATTCTCGGCTGCGATCATGACAGCATGGGCGCCGGCGGACTTCCCGAGCTCGATGTCGCCCGCGTACAACGCTGGTGCGCTGACCAGGTCCCTGAGCATGTTCGCGGCGAGGTCCGCGTCGAATGCGACGTCGCCCCAAGACATCTGACCATTTGTGAATGCCGACCGCCTTGGCGCGAGGACTTCGGCCCCGATTGGACCCGATTCCCGATCGCCCGGCTGCACTACACCAAGACCACCGGGCTATGGACGCTGTGCTGGCGCGACCGAAACCTGAAATACCACCGCTACGACCCTCTCGACCCCAGCTCCCGAGTCCAGGACCTGCTCGACTATCTCGATGACCGAGCCGACCCCACTTCTGGGGCTAACAACCCGCTAATCTAACTCAACAGATGCACTGACCGGTTGAGCGCAAGCTGCCCGATGAGACAGCCCTGCGCGACACCGCGGAATTCCTGTCAATAGCCGAGCAATCGGGCGACGATCTCGCCCTTGACCTGGCTCGAGGAGTTCATGGCCTGGCTCTGGCATATCAGGGCGGTCCCGCGCGCGAACGTGGCTTCGAGTTGCTCGCAAAAATCCGGGAGCGGTCCGCGAACGACCGGTTCTCGTTGACCTTTCTGCCGATAGCCGACATACATACCGCACGGGAAAAGGCGCGGACCGGCGACGTTGGCGGTGCAATCGAATTGGCTCGCAGCGTCGTCGACGACTTACTCAACTCCGGTGGGTGCATCTGGACCGCGCTGGCCACCAGCGTCTTGGTCGACGCGCTGCTGCAACGCGGCGGTGACGGTGATCTCGACGAGGCCGAGAATGCGATGGGCCAGCTGGCGGCTGTGCCAACCGATCCCGGCCTCGTAATCAACCAGATCTGTCTGCTGCGACTGAGGACGCTGCTGGCCCGGGCCCGCGGGGACGAGGCCGGCTACCGCGACCATCGCGACCACTACCGCGCCATGGCGACATTGTTGGGCTTCGAGGGACACATCAAGTGGGCGGAGGCGATGCCGTGAGGATCACTCGACCGGTTGCACCCGCCTCGAATCAGGCGACATCTGCAAGTCGGGGAAGTCGTCAAAAGTTGCTCCCAGGCGAACGCAAGAATTTCGCATGAGGTCTGCGGCAAACTGACGGCGCATCGCTACCGAACGAACAGGATGGACCACCATGAACGCCTTGCGCGCTCTGATGCGGCTCATTGGCGCTGTGTTACTGCCGGGCGGCGTTGCGCTGGCGCTGGCCGGTTTTTGGGCCTGGGGGCAGGTACCGCCCAGGCGCTGCCGCCCGGCTGCGACGTTCCATACGGCTGTTGGTGCCCAGGAAAACCCCTACCCAAGACGAACGGCCCTCTGCCTTGGGATATAAATTCCTGCCACAACTATCACTAATCCGTGCTGGGCGGACACGGTTACCTCATACCTCCTCCTCCCGGCTTTGGCCCTCCAGCCCCCTTCTCGGACAACCTCTACGACAAGTGCTAGGTCAGGTGGCATTACAACCGATGCCTTGAAAGCTCCCAATGCGATTTCCCGGCTTGCTGCCCGGGGTCGAATTCATTGGCAGCGTGGCCCGGTCCGCGGGTGATGTCGCGACGGTCGGGATCGTCGCAGACGTCGGGGTCGCGGTTTGCGGCGGCCGTGTGGGCAATGACCAGCGCGCCGGCCGGGATCATGACCCCGGCGCTTTCGTCGCCTCCGACGGCGGTGCCGAGGCGCCGACCAATTGTGAAATTTTTGCGCTCGCTCGCGGCGACGGCTCCCGACCCAGGACTGCGTATTCCGAAAATCGGTGTCAGTAGCGCCGTCGATCGAGCAAGTACTGCGGTACTCAGGACAGATGCTCGGCGTGGCGTAATGATCAGATGATGACCGATTCAGCCAGGACAGACCGCCCGGCGCCCAAGCTCGACGTCGTCGTAGTCGGCGCAGGCATCGCGGGCCTCTACCTTGCCTACCGCCTGAGCCGCGCCGGATACCGATTTCGGGTATTCGAAGCGGCCGACGACCTCGGCGGCACCTGGTATTGGAACCGGTATCCGGGTGCCCGGGTCGACGTGCCCAGCGTCGACTACATGTACAGCTTCGATCCCGACTGGCAGCGGGACTGGCAATGGTCGGAGAAGTACGCCACCCAGCCGGAGATCCTGCGCTATCTGAACCATGTCGCCGACAAGCACGACCTGCGGCGCCACATCACCTTCTCGACGCGAGTCCAGCAGGCGCGCTGGGCCGACGATGCCTTGCTCTGGCATGTGAGGACCCACGGCGGCGACGACGTCACCTCCCGGTTCGTCGTGATGGCCACGGGCTGTCTGTCCATGCCAAAGCAAGCCGAGGTCGACGGGCTCGAGCGGTTCGCCGGTGAGGTCTACTTCACCAGCCGCTGGCCGCACGAGCCAGTCGATTTCACGGGAAAGCGGGTCGCGGTGATCGGCACGGGTTCTTCCGGCGTCCAATCGATTCCGCTCATCGCCCAGCAAGCGCGGCAGTTGGTGGTGTTTCAGCGCACCCCAAATTTCTCGATCCCTGCGCGCAATGGCCCTTTGTCGCACGAGAAGCTCGCGCAATTGGCGGATGAGGCCGAATACCGCGCGGCGGCAAGGGTTTCGTTTGGCGGAATTCCGATGGAGCGCAGCATCACCCCGACATTCAGCGTCTCGGAGACCGAACGCCAACAACGCTATGAGCGCGCATGGGAGGGCGGCTTGCTGTTCGACGCGATCAACGTTTACGCCGACGTGCTGAGCAATCCCGCAGCCAACCACGAGTTCGCCGAGTTCTTCCGGAACAAGATCCGCTCCATCGTCGACGATCCGCAGACGGCGGCCGACCTGTGCCCCACCGATCACCCCATCGCGACGAAACGGCCCTGCCTCGACACGAACTACTACGCCACCTACAACCTGCCACACGTTCGCCTTGTGAACGTCAGAAAGCATCCGATCCGACAAGTCACCGAGACGGGCATCGACACCGCCGACGAGTCGTTCGCCGTCGACGCGATCGTCTTGGCCACCGGTTTCGACGCCGTGACGGGCGCGATAACGGCCGTCGACATCAGGGGCCGAAATAGGTTGGCGCTCAAGGACAAATGGGTGAACGGACCGCAGACCTACGTTGGCTTGACAACGGTCGGCTTCCCGAACGTGTTTCTCATCACCGGTCCCGGGAGTCCGTCGGTGCTGTCGAACATGGTCGTTTCGATCGAGCAACACGTGGACTGGGTGCTCGACTGCCTCGGTCATCTGAGCGCGGGCGGCTTCGATGCCATCGAGCCCACCGAACTGGCCCAGGCCGGGTGGACGCAACACGTCAACGACTGCGCCGACATCACGCTTTACCCCCAGGCGAACTCTTGGTACATGGGCGCCAACGTGCCGGGCAAGCCGCGGGTGTTTCTGCCCTACTGCGCGGGCCTCGACTTCTACCGCGTCAGCTGCGACGAGGTGGTCGCCCGCGACTATCTGGGGTTCAGGCTGTCCAGTCCCAACGGCTCGCGGTGCAACGACGGAGTGGTGCGCCGGCTGCAACCCGACGTCGAAATGGTCCTCAACGAGGTGGCTGCGCTCAACCTGCCGCCGATGGAATCGATGGCGGCGGAGGACGCCCGCGCGTTCTATCTGCAGATGTCGACGATTCGACCGCCGGGACCAGACGTCGGTGAGATCGTCGACGGTGTATTCCCCGGCGCTGCAGGCGATTTGGCGTACCGGCTTTACCGGCCGTCGACCCCTGGCCCGCACCCCGTCGTGGTGTACTTCCATGGCGGCGGTTACGTTCTCGGCGACGCCGTGGCGGACGATCCCCTGTGCCGGGATCTCTGCGTGCGGAGCGACGCGGTCGTCGTCTCGGCGGACTATCGCCACGCGCCCGAACACCGATTCCCCGCGGCGGTCGATGACGCCATGGCCGCGGCGCGGTGGGTCGCCGACAACGCCGAGGCGCTCGGCGGCGTACCGGGGCAACTCGCGGTGTGTGGATGGAGCGCCGGCGGTGGGCTCGCGGCGGTGGTGTGCCGGCTGGCGCGCGACATGGGCGGCCCGGACATCCTGGGCCAGGCGTTGTTGACGCCGTGCACAGCGGGCGACACGACCCGCGCATCGTTCGTCGAGAATGCGGAGGGCTACGGTCTCACGACGCCGCTGCTCGAGTGGTTCTATGACCACTACATCGACGCCATGGATCGAAGCGATCCGCGCTTCGCGCCCTTGCTTGCTGGCGACCTGTCCGGGCTGCCGCCGGCGGTCGTGGTGGCCGCCCAGTTCGATCCTTTGCGCGACGACGGCGAGGCCTACGCCGCCGCTCTCGACGCGGCGGGCGTCCCGACGGAGCATATCCGCGCCCGCGGCCATACCCACCAGTCGATTGCGATGGTCGACGTGGTCATCTCGGGGGCGCCGGTTCGCCAACGGATGGCTGATGCGCTGCGCCGGTTCTTTGTCACGGCGCGCACGCGCGAACCCGCCTCCTGAGGGGCGACGGGGCAATCACGGCATCGCCTCGGCCCATACCGTAGGCCCTTGATAGCCAAGCGAATCGCCAAGCGCCACAGTCACATCCGCGAGTATCGGCTCAGGGCGAAGCTGTAAAGGCCGTAAGCGGCGAATCCGCTTGCAGCCAAGATGATCAGCGCTGTGCCGAACGGGGCTTGGCGGAGCGTCTTTACCGCGCCGTCGAGACCCGTCGCCTTGGACGGGTCGGCGTAAACGGAGGCGACGACGACCAACAGACCGGCGCCGGCTAAGACGAGGCCTTCGGCCACGTAGCCGCAGATACCCAGCGCAGTCAGCGCCCGCCCGGGCGACACGCTCAGGTCATTGAGGAACTTGCGCGACGCTCCCTTGAAGGCGAAGTAGCCGCCTATCGCGACGATGACCATGCCGACCACAATGAGGATCGCCTTGCCCTGCGTGGACTGCATCAACCGGGCGCTGAGCCCGGCGTTCTGGGCGGCGCTGGACTGGCGCCTGCCCAGCGCGAACTGCACTGCGGTGATTGCGACCGCCGCATACACCAGGGCGAGACCGAAAGCCTTGAGCCGGTTCACAACTCGGAAATCTCGCGGATCACGCCGATGTTCCGCTGGGTGCAGGCCGTCGACAGTTTCCGCAAGCCGCCACAACGTCAGCGGGACCAGTGCCCCCGCGACGGCCCACAACGAGACCAAACCGCCGGAGGTGTCCGCGAGGGTCGCCAAAGCTCCGCTTTGATCCGCGTTACCGCTGTCCCCGAAGGCAATGCGGAAGACGAGGTAGGCGATCAACAGGTGGATGACCCCGCTGATGACATATCCGGCGCGCGCTGCGACCCGTGCGGGCCGCTCAGAGGTAGCGCGTCGAACGACATCCGTGGGACTGATCGTCGCAGCCATCTCGCGAGGAGGCTCGCCGGCTAGATCTGTCGGCGCCGACGGGGGCGGAATGCGTCTTTGACCTTCTCGCCGGCGTCTCTCAAATGAGCCGCTTGCTGGTCGGCCCTGCCCTCGGCCTCCAGCGCTGGATCGTTGATCGCGCGGCCGGTCGTCTCCTTGAGCTTGCCCGTGACCTGCCGCACCTTGTTCCGGGCTTTATCCGCGCCGCTCATAGCGTGTCCTTCTAGTCGGTCTATTCGGTTCCAAGTAATGCGCCAAGAGGCGGTTACCCTTTTTTGTGCGGAGCCAAGCCCTTTGCTGCGTAGAAGTCGTCTTGTGTGACATCCTGTGCGGGTGTCCGCAGGGGGCCCGCCTTCTGGGGTTCTGACCTTTTTATTCACCGACGTCGAGGGTTCGACCCGTCGGTGGGAGGTCGACGCGGAGGGGATGCGCGCGGCCCTGGCAGCCCATGACGAGGTGTTGCGGTCTGCGATTGAGACGCACGGCGGGTTCATGTTCAAGCACACGGGTGACGGGGTGTGCGCGGCATTCTCGACACCCCGGGCAGCGGTCGATGCCGCCATAGCCGCGCAACGTACCTTGAAATTGCCGGTGCGGATGGGCGTCGCGACGGGCGAAGCCGAGCTGCGGGAGGGCGATTATTTTGGTGCCGTGCTCAACCGGGCTGCGCGCGTGATGGCCGCAGGACACGGCGGTCAAATCCTGGTGGCCGATTCGACAGCAGGCCTACTCGGCGGAGCTGATCTGCTGGACTTGGGGCCGCGGCGGCTGCGGGATGTACCCGCCGCGGTCCGAGTGTTCCAGGTCCGTGCGCGCGGGCCGCAGATTGCCCGGCGTCGGATCCAGCGTCCGCAAAGGCGGGAACTTTGCCTGCAGGTGGCTACCAGCTTCATCGGTCGCGAGTCCGAACTCGGCGAGGTGCGCGCGGCTGTGAAGGCTCATCGGTTGGTGACGTTGACGGGGGTCGGTGGGGTCGGCAAGACCCGCTTGGCGCTCGAGGTAGCTGCGAGCTTGGCCGACGAATTCATCGACGGCGTATGGCTTTTCGAACTGGCAGCTGTCAGTGATCCGGCGGCGGTGCCCGACGCGGTGGCAGCGGTGCTGGGCATCACCCAACAACCAGGCGAGAGCGTGACGGAAAGCGTGGCCGCTGCTCTGGAGGGCAGGGTGCGGCTACTGCTGTTCGACAACTGCGAGCACGTGCGGGATGCGGTGGCGGAGGTCGCGGAGGCCATCCTTGCCGGTTCTGACACCGTGAGAATCCTGGCGACCAGCCGCGAGAGGCTGGAAGTCGCCGACGAGCAACTGTGGCCGGTGCCGTCTCTAGACATCGGCGGGGACACCGAGTCAGCCGCAGTGAACCTGTTTGTCGAGCGCGCCCGCAGCGTGGCACCGCGTTTCTCGCTTGCTGAATCCGACGACGCAACCGCCGTCGTGGAGATTTGCCGACGTCTCGACGGGATCCCGTTGGCGATCGAGCTGGCGGCATCACGGATGGCGTCGATGACCCCGATCGAGGTGCGCGATCGTCTCGATGATCGATTCCGGCTACTCGTCGGGTCCAGACGGGGGCTGTCGCGCCACCAGACGTTGCGCCACGCGGTGGCTTGGTCCTACGACCATCTCGACGAAGCGGAAAAGAGGCTACTGGAAAGCTGTTCGGTATTCGCGGGCGGATTCGACCCCCAAAGTGCTTGCGCGGTAGCGGGTTCCGCCGACGCTGACGACTATGCCACGCTGAATCTGCTCGACGCCTTGGTGGGCAAATCGCTGCTTATTGCTGACCGGCTTTCGGGCCGGACCCGATTTTCGATGCTAGAAACCATCCGCGAGTTCGCCGAAGAGCAACTCGCCGCCCGTGGGGAAGCAACACGCGTCCGGGCGACCCATGCCCGCTACTTCGCGCAGCGCGAAACCGACGTCATGGCCCTGTGGGACAGCCCCGATCAACGCGACGCTTATACCTGGTTCACCGCAGAGCTGGCCAATCTACGCACCGCCTATCGGTGGGCCGCCGACAACGCTGACTTGGACAGCGCCGCTCCGATTGCGACGTACGCGACGCTACTCGGACTGATGGTCGAGAATTACGAGCCGGTGGCGTGGGCCGAGGAGCTTATCGAGCCTGCGCTCGCCGTTGACCACCCTCGGCTCGCGTCTCTGTATGTCATGGCGTCACATTGTTGGACTGCGGGCCGCCGCGTGGAGGAGGCCCTTCGGTACAGCGACGCCGGTCAGCTTCGTGTCCTCGAAGGCGGCGGCAGCGCACCGTCCGGTTTCGAGGGCTGGCTCGCCGGCGTATACGTCCACTTCATGCCGGAACGGGCCGTCGGACTGCTCAATGCACTCCTTGCGCTTGGTTCGGACCAGTACGCAGTGAGCGGGACGGGGTGGGTATTCGCATTGATCAGGGTTGGGTCTCATGCGCAGGCGATAGCCGCCGCAAAAGACCTACTCGATGATGCCGATGCCACCCCCAACCCGTGGAAGAGGTCATTCGTTCGGCTGACCTACGGCATCGCCTGCTGCGACGCCGATCCCCAAGGCGCGCGCGATGCCATGCGCAGCGGCCTGGTGATCGCTCAAGACAGCGGCAATCGCTACAACGAGACCCACCTGGCGAGCGTGTTGGGTCGACTCGATTCCGAACACGGCGATCCGCTGGCCGCGTTTGATCACCTCGTTTTGGCCATCCGTAATTACTACGACTCGGGTAGCACCGCGGTTGTTCGGGTGCCACTTTCCGTCCTCGCCGCGTTGCTCCACCGGCTCGGTCGCGATGGGCCAGCCGCCACCGTCGCGGGCTTTGCGTTCAGTTCCCTGACCGCAGGCTGGATTCCCGGTCTCCACACCGCGATCACAGAGCTGCGTGACGTCCTCGGTGAGCAGGCCTTTGAATCGCTGGCCGGCAAGGGTGCAGCGATGACCACCGCCGAGATGGTGATCGTACGCCTACGACCAAATCGACCAGGTGCGAGCAGAACTGAACGTCTTCTCGAAATAGACGAGATGCGGGAGTCTCGAAAGTCAGTCACAGATGACCCTCGTCTTGTTGGGCAGGGCCGCAACCGTCGTCGCCATCGAGGCAGGCTGTTAACCCGCCCCACGCGGTGTAATGCGGTCGGCTAATTTCCCGGCCGCGGGGTGATTCGTTGCCGAACGGAATCAACCGCCTCGCGCAGCGCCGTCACGAACTTCTCGTGCTGCAATGCGCAGCATGTGTGACCGGCATCGACGGTCACGATCTGCGCCTCGGGTATCTGATTCGCCAGCCAGAACTGCTGTCGTGGCGGGATCGTTCTGTCGCGCAGCGGAATCAGCACCGCCGTGGGCACGTCGATCTCGCCAACCCATGACGTCGAGTCAAAGCGGGTGATCTCGGCGACGGCGCGGGCGATGCCGCCTGGGCTCGTGCTTCGCATCTGGTCCAATACCCACGGGAGGTTGTGCCGAACGTAACTGTCGGCGTTGGACGCCGCTACCGCCGGCACTCCAGGCCGTGGGCTGAACGCCTCAATCAGCGTGGCCAACATGCTGGCGCCCAGTCGTTCCCAGGTCACGCCGTTCCACCACCCCGTCGCGGCCGCGCCCAGCACCAGCCCGTCGAGCCGCTCCCGGTGTCGGTACCACACCAGTTGCGCAACAAGCGATCCCATCGAGTAGCCCACCGGGACGAACTTATCCACCGCCAGCGCATCGGCCAGCGCGGCGACATCGTCGGCGCAGTCCTCGAGCCGAAATTGCGGCGCGGAGATGCCTTGCCCATGCCAGCGCTGGTCAAACACCACCACCCGTCCCAACCCGCGCATCATTTCCAGGGCCGGGTACCACATCATCAGCCCCGTGGTCGCGGCTCCGTGCAGCAGCATGAACGTCGGCGCGTCGGCGACCGGTCCGGAATCGACGACATAGGTCCTCCCGCGCCCCGGCAACTCGACGATCCGGCCAGAGGGTAGGTGTCCGACCGGGGCCAGCCCGGGCAGCCTGGGTAGCCGGGGCAGTACAAGCGGTAGGCCAAACATGCGGCGATCGTCCTCGATGCCACCATTACAGCACCGCACCGTAGACCTGGAGGCCGATCGAGATCTTGGCCAGCTCAGCGAGCGTTTCAGCGCGGCGCTCAGGATTAAACTCGATCCGTGGCAAAAGCCGCAAACCCTCGCGAGGCTGTGCCGCCGGCGCCTTCCGCCAAGTCACTGGCGCCGGTCGTCAAGGCGCTGGCGCCGGTGCGCCGCATTGTCATCCCTGAAGGGGTGGGGTTCTGTCAAGACGTTGGCGACCTGGGATTGTGCTGGCTTTCGGCCTCCGTGTAGGCGGCATCGGGTAAGGGCCGGGGTCAAGACGGAGCGCCCGCAGCGTAGCGAGGACGAACGGTCTTGACCCCGGACCGGGCCGATGCATGCTTTCGACGGACGTCGGGAAGATCAGCCGGGCGGATGTGTGGTTGTGGGCCTTCTCCAAACCGTGATGGTGCAGATACTTTGGGGCAGGGCCGGACTGTTCCGGCTGCCGGTCATCCCTTCGCCCAGCTGTGGTGGGCATGGAGCGGTGCGGTAGCAACACGTGGGGTCAATCAAGCGGGCGACCACGCCGTTGGGGGGTCAGACAAAAAAGCGGCCGCGCACGGGTTGCGTCCGGAGTGCTCACGCTGCGCTGGCACGGTCGAGCGCGCGGATGTGGCCGTCGCGCAGCCCGTAGTAGACCAGCGTGAGTAGTTTGCGTGCCGCGGCAACCTTGGCGATGTTTTTGCCGCGGCGAGCTTCGATGCGGTCTTTGTCGGCCGCGATCTTGGCCGTCGTCGGGTGGCGCTGCACCGCCTCGATCGCTGCCCAACGAACCAGTTTGGAGCCCTGTTTGGTGATATGCCCGCGGTGTACGACGGTGTCGGATTCGCGGTGGCGCGGGGTCAGTCCGGCCCAAGAGCACAGTTGGGCTGGACCGGTGAAGCGGCCGGCGTCACCAATCTCGGCGACAAAAACCGCCGCCAGCGTCACTCCGATACCGGGTACCTGCTGGATGGCTTGATAGCCGCGGTCAGCGTCGAGCCGTTTGGCGATCAACGCGGCGAAACGTGCCTCGTGGCCATCGAGGGTATCGATCAGTTCCAGCAGTGAGCGGACCCGTTCGGCGTAGGCGGTGGCTAGCGGCACCTTCGCGAGTCGCTTGCGCCCACCGACTCCGAACAGGTCCGATACCGCAATCAACACCCCGGCTTTGGCCAGTACGGCATGGACCTGGGCTTTGAGCCCGGATCGGATCGCGACCAGCTTGGCCCGATAGCGCACCAACTCCCGCAGCTCGCGTGTCGCCGGTGGTGCGATCCAGGCCTCGGGCAGTCGACCCATCCGCAGCAGATCAGCCAGATCGCCGGCGTCGCGCACGTCGTTTTTCACCCTTCTGTACCGAAACCCTTTGACTCCCAATGGGTGCGCCAGATGTACCTGCGCTCCGTGGGCTTGCAGCACATCGACCGCCCAGTACCATCCATACGTTGCTTCGAGCACCACCTCGGGGTCGGAGCCGGCGTCCTCGAGCTGCAGTCCCAACGCGACCGGGTCGTTGACGATCCGTACCGCTGAGAGCTGCTCACCGGACTCCGATTGGCGCACGATCACCGACCGCTGCCGATGCAGATCGATCCCGACGAACTGCTTGCCGTCATACTCGTTCATAGGGGCCTCCCATGATTCGTGGAAAGTGAACACCCCCAGCATCCGCCGGGAACGTCACGAGGAGCGGAGGCCCCGCCCCTTCATCGCATCAAGCCCAAGGTTTACGGCATCGAACATGTCCCCGCGGCTGGTGCGCTGCTGGTGGGCAACCACACCTTGTACGGGGTGTTCGATCTGATCTTGTGGACTGCGGAATTGATTGAGCGCGGAATCATGGTGCGCGGACTCGGAGAACACGTCCTCTTCAAAATGCCTATTGGCCGCGAACTGTTGAAGGCCTGCGGTATTGTCCCGGGAACCCGAGCCAACATGCGTGAACTGATGCGCCGCGGCGACTTAATCTTGGTCTTCCCCGGTGGTGCTCGCGAGGTTGCCAAACGCAAAGGCGGACGTTATCAGCTGATCTGGAAGAACCGCCTCGGTTTTGCGGTCATGGCGATCGAAGGCCGCTATCCCATCGTCCCGTTTGCTTCACTGGGTATCGAAGATGCCTTGGATATCGTCCTCGATAACGACAATCCGCTGATGGCTCCGACGCGCAAACTCTTCGAGAAGCTGCTGAATGTCGAGCCGCTGCCGATCGTGCGCGGTATCGGGCTGACACCCATACCGCGACCCGAGCGCCTGTACTTCTGGTTCGGCGAACCGATCTCCACGCTCGAATATGGAGGTGTGGCTGACGAGGACAACGCACGGGACTTGCGGGCCCGCACGGCCGCGGCAATCGAGGGCGGGCTGGACTTCCTTTTTGACGAACGCGAGAGGGACCCGCAGCGGTCGCTGCTCAAACGCCTCAGCCCGCGGGGTTCGGAGGGGGATTGATCGGCGGAGCCCCACGCGGTTGCAATTCGGCGACGGGCTTGGCCGTCAAGAAAACGGGGTACTACTGACTTGTTTTCTTCACATGGAATGCACCGGTTGGTCTGCGGCCTTTAAGGAGGGCGTATGCATCCAACGACACCACTGCCGGCTCCGAGGGCCTTCGGCCAACGCCCATGAGTTTGACGGGCAAGGTGGTCGACGTGCTCGTGAACCCGCCGCGACTGTCGGATCACGAAAGGCTGAAGGGCGCGGTCGCCGGCAAGACCGTCCTGGTGACCGGCGCCTCCTACGGCCTTGGCGAGGCGACCGCCCGCAAACTCGCCGCCGCAGGGGCAACCGTCCTGCTGGTTGCTCGCTCGGCGGACAAGCTCGACGAGACCGCCGCCTCGATCACCGCCGCCGGTGGACGCGCTGTGCCCTATCCGACTGATCTGACCGATGAGGCCCGGATCACCGCGCTGACAAAGCAACTGACCGAGAACCACGGTGCGATGGACATCGTTGTCAGTAACGCTGCCAAGTCGATTCGACGATCGCTGCGGCTGCAGTACGACCGGCCGCATGATTTCCAACGCACCATCGACACAAATTACCTCGGGCCGATCCGGCTGCTGCTCGGGCTGCTCCCGCAAATGCGGGAGCGTCGGTCCGGACACATCGTGAACATTTCCAGCATCGGCGTCCGGATGTTCCCGGCGCCACGCTGGGGCACTTACATAGCGTCCAAGGGCGCGTTTGATATGTGGTTGCGTAGCGTGGCACCCGAACTTCACGCCGACGGGCTCGGTGTCACCTCCGTGTACATGGGGCTGATTCACACCAGGATGAGTGAGCCCACGCCGAGCCTGCGCCGCATGCCGGGAATGTATCCGGACGAGGCTGCATACGTCGTCGCGAAAGCGATTATTGAGCGGCCTCGCAAAGTGCAGCCGCGCTGGACCCTGCCAGGTGAACTCGCTTCGGTGTTGTTGGGCTCAGCGTTGGAGCGCGGGGCACGGGTTATGTACCGGTACTCTGCCGATTCCGGTCCCGCGAGCAATGTCTAGCTATGGCCAGGGATGCACTCATGGCCGATGACGCCGTCGGGCTGAGGGACATCGCGGCCGGGGTGCCCGGCCTGCTGAGGGACGCGCCAATCATCTTGCGGGGCATGGCCTCCGCGTTTTTGATCCGCCGGTCGGCCAAGACCTCGATCGGCCGAGTCCTACAAAACCGAGCGGCGCGGCACGGCGATCACGTGTTCATCAGGTTCGACGACGAAACCGTCACCTA
The DNA here is from genome assembly GCA_963788075.1 of uncultured Actinomycetota bacterium. Taxonomy (GTDB): domain Bacteria; phylum Actinomycetota; class Actinomycetes; order Mycobacteriales; family Mycobacteriaceae; genus Mycobacterium. Next base: position 322,272 of record CAWBFI010000006.1, read on the forward strand.
TCGAGAGGCCAACGAGACCGCCAACCGGTATGCGGCGGTGCTGGCCGCGCGGGGCGTCGGGCGCGGCGACGTGGTCGCCCTGATGCTGACGAACTCGCCGCACATGGTGCTGCTGATGCTGGCGGTGGTGAAATTGGGCGCGATCGCCGGCATGCTGAATCACCACCACCGAGGCAAGGTGCTCGCGCACAGCGTCGGACTCTTGAACCCCAGGATCCTGATCGGCGAGGACGACCTGGTGGCGGCCGTCGACGAATCCGGCGCGCAGGTCGCTGACGCGATCACTGTCGACGAACTCGAGCGGCTGGCCGCGGACGCGTCCACCGGGAATCCGTCGGTGACCTCCTCGGTGCAGGCCAAGGACAACGCCTTCTACATTTTCACCTCGGGGACCACCGGCGCACCGAAGGCCAGTGTCATGACGCATTACCGGTGGCTACGAGCGCTTGGCGGGTCCGGGGTCGCTGGGATGCGGTTGAGGAGCAGCGACACGCTGTACTGCTGCCTGCCGCTCTACCACAACAGCGCGCTCACCGTGGGGGTGTCGGCGGTGCTCGGCACCGGTGCGACCCTCGCGCTTGGCCGGTCGTTCTCGGCATCCCGTTTCTGGGACGAGGTGATCCGCTACGACGCCACCGCTTTCCTTTACATCGGCGAGATCTGCCGCTACCTGCTCAACCAGCCGGAAAAGGACACTGACCGTCGACACAAGGTGCGCGTCATCGCCGGCAATGGGCTGCGGCCCGACATCTGGGACGAGTTCACCGCCCGCTTCAATATTCCGCGGGTCTTCGAGTTCTACGGGGCGAGCGAAGGCAACACCGGGTTCGTGAACATCTTCAACGTCCCCAGGACCGCCGGGATCTGCCCAACCGCCATTGCTTTCGTCGAGTACGACCCCGACACCGGCGAACCGGTCCGCGACCACAACGGCCGGGTGCGCAAGGTGCGAGGAGGCCGGCCGGGGCTGCTGCTGAGCAAGGTCAGCAACAAGCAGCCGTTCGAGGGCTACACCGACGCCGAAGCGAGCGAGAAGAAGTTGGTGCGCAACGCTTTTCGCGACGGTGATGTCTGGATTAACAGCGGCGACCTGATGCGTCCACAGGGCTTTCGGCACGCGGCTTTCGTTGACCGGCTCGGAGACACGTTCCGGTGGAAGGGCGAAAACGTCGCGACGACCGATGTCGAAGCTGCCTTATCGGCCGCCCCGGGCGTCGAAGCCGTCACGGTCTTCGGTGTGCAGGTGCCCGGCGCGGAAGGCCGCGCCGGCATGGCCGCCGTGGTGCTGAAGGAGGGCCAGCAGTTTGACGGCAAGGCGTTGTCCCAGACGGTTTATGAAGGGCTGCCCCGCTACGCGGTGCCGTTGTTTGTGCGGGTGGTCGATTCGCTGGAGCAGACCTCGACGTTCAAGAGCAAAAAGAGCGGTCTGCGCGAGCAGGGCTACGAACTCGACACCGGGGATCCGCCGTACGTCCTGAAAGGCCGCGACGAAGGCTATGTGCCCTTTTACCGCGACTACCCCGATGAGGTAGCGGCCGGCTCCCGGCCGAAGGACTGATGCGGCGGCATACGGATAGCGGATTGTCGATTCTCCAGCTTCTAAAGCTCGGAAGTGGGTAGCATTTGTTTGCTAACAGCAGCAAAGCGAGTGCGTGGCGAGGCAGCATGGCGAGGCAAGTGGAGATCGTCGCCGTCTTCTCGACCTGCACTGTCTTAATATCGGCCCTCGGCGCGGTTTCTGGTTTTGTTGCGCGCGCAGACGATTCGGGGACCGCGGTGTACAGCGGCGTCAACCGGCTTCGGCAGGCGTGCGGGGCGATCGGCGATGACCCGCGTTTGACAGCAGCGGCGCAGCGGCACGCCAACGACATGCTGAAGAACGGTCTGGACGGCCATATTGGTTCGGACGGCTCGTCACCGCAGGCCCGTATCACGGATGCGGGCTACACCAGGACCGGCTACACCGGTGAGATCGTCTATTGGGGCACCGGATCGGCTGCCACTCCGAGCGCGGCACTTGATGCGATGAAGGGGCGGGGCCTCCGCTCCTCGTGACGTTCCCGGCGGATGCTGGGGGTGTTCACTTTCCACGAATCATGGGAGGCCCCTATGAACGAGTATGACGGCAAGCAGTTCGTCGGGATCGATCTGCATCGGCAGCGGTCGGTGATCGTGCGCCAATCGGAGTCCGGTGAGCAGCTCTCAGCGGTACGGATCGTCAACGACCCGGTCGCGTTGGGACTGCAGCTCGAGGACGCCGGCTCCGACCCCGAGGTGGTGCTCGAAGCAACGTATGGATGGTACTGGGCGGTCGATGTGCTGCAAGCCCACGGAGCGCAGGTACATCTGGCGCACCCATTGGGAGTCAAAGGGTTTCGGTACAGAAGGGTGAAAAACGACGTGCGCGACGCCGGCGATCTGGCTGATCTGCTGCGGATGGGTCGACTGCCCGAGGCCTGGATCGCACCACCGGCGACACGCGAGCTGCGGGAGTTGGTGCGCTATCGGGCCAAGCTGGTCGCGATCCGATCCGGGCTCAAAGCCCAGGTCCATGCCGTACTGGCCAAAGCCGGGGTGTTGATTGCGGTATCGGACCTGTTCGGAGTCGGTGGGCGCAAGCGACTCGCGAAGGTGCCGCTAGCCACCGCCTACGCCGAACGGGTCCGCTCACTGCTGGAACTGATCGATACCCTCGATGGCCACGAGGCACGTTTCGCCGCGTTGATCGCCAAACGGCTCGACGCTGACCGCGGCTATCAAGCCATCCAGCAGGTACCCGGTATCGGAGTGACGCTGGCGGCGGTTTTTGTCGCCGAGATTGGTGACGCCGGCCGCTTCACCGGTCCAGCCCAACTGTGCTCTTGGGCCGGACTGACCCCGCGCCACCGCGAATCCGACACCGTCGTACACCGCGGGCATATCACCAAACAGGGCTCCAAACTGGTTCGTTGGGCAGCGATCGAGGCGGTGCAGCGCCACCCGACGACGGCCAAGATCGCGGCCGACAAAGACCGCATCGAAGCTCGCCGCGGCAAAAACATCGCCAAGGTTGCCGCGGCACGCAAACTACTCACGCTGGTCTACTACGGGCTGCGCGACGGCCACATCCGCGCGCTCGACCGTGCCAGCGCAGCGTGAGCACTCCGGACGCAACCCGTGCGCGGCCGCTTTTTTGTCTGACCCCCCAACGGCGTGGTCGCCCGCTTGATTGACCCCACGTGTTGCTACCGCACCGCTCCATGCCCACCACAGCTGGGCGAAGGGATGACCGGCAGCCGGAACAGTCCGGCCCTGCCCCAAAGTATCTGCACCATCACGGTTTGGAGAAGGCCCACAACCACACATCCGCCCGGCTGATCTTCCCGACGTCCGTCGAAAGCATGCATCGGCCCGGTCCGGGGTCAAGACCGTTCGTCCTCGCTACGCTGCGGGCGCTCCGTCTTGACCCCGGCCCTTACCCGATGCCGCCTACACGGAGGCCGAAAGCCAGCACAATCCCAGGTCGCCAACGTCTTGACAGAACCCCACCCCTTCAGGGATGACAGAACCCCACCCCTTCAGGGATGACAATCAACTTCCAGGGATGTCTTGGCTCAAATTGGTGCAACATCGTCTGCTAACCGGCGTGTTATCCCCATCTGCCACAGTGGCCACGAGATGCTCGGTATACGACGATTTGTCCACCTCACTCGGAAATACGACGAATGCCCTGGTGAGCGTCCTGGGCATTGGCGCCGAATTTCCCTCTGCGCACACCGGGGCGCAGCCCCCTGAACGCTCACAGCGACAATGCCCGTCCTGTCGGTCCTGGTCAGGAATTCGGAATTAATTGCGTACCAGTCGATCCCGCCCTCAACAGTCGCTATGAGGTGGACAAATCCTCGTATACCCCGGAAACTGAGACGCATGTAGCGGCTGTGATCACAACAAAATGCGCGGATACCGCCCGCCAACGGTGCGACACCCACTGGGACGTAGTGCACAGGTACTCGGCGAGCAGAGTGAGGCGTTTCTGACTTAACCGCAGAGATGGCGTGAGAAATTACCCAACTCATGGCGTCTCTCCGGTGGGTTTAGTGCTGGTGCGGCGATGGTAGTCCAGGCGACGTTGCCGGGCTCGGTCGAGGCCGTCGCGGCGGGCTTGGCGGATGGCCTCACCGCGTCCGGCGTGCTCGTCGTTCGGGGTCACGTACCCGATCGCCTCGTGCAGCCGAACCGCGTTATATTCGGTTCGCACTCTGGCTAATTCGGCCTCTAGGGTGGTGGGATCGGTGATGGCTTCCAGGTGCGGCCACTCGTCCTTGACGTGACCGAAAAACGACTCGATCCAGGCCTGATCGGTCGGCGTGTGCGGGCGGCCGTGGTGTTGGGCGATGGCCATCAGCGCCATGAACACGCGAGTGGCCCGGGCGGTCATCGGTGGCCCGTTGTCCGACACGGCGAGCAGGATCGGACGGCTGGGGTCGTCGGGGTCTAAGTCGAGGCGCTCGTGGGTCAGCAGCTCCAGCAGCCCTTCGAGCTCGAGGGCGTGCTCGAACAGCACCTGCACCTGGGTGGCGGTCTCCTCCACGGACACCAGCGTGTCGATCCACTTGCGGCTGACCATGTCCACGATCGCAAAGCAGACCCGCCGGGCGCGGGTGAAATGCGTTGCGTCCCAGATCCAGATTCGGTTCGGCGCCCACACCAGCCAGTCCGGCCACGGCCGCTTCTCGCTGCGCGATCGAGGCTGCGGTTGCGGCAGGGACAAGCCGTGGTTGATCAACACGCGGCGCAACGTTGATGGCGAGACCCACACCAGGTTCTGGTAGGAGCCGCGATGGGCCAGCTTGCGATGGGAGCTGTCGATGGCGCCCCAGCGTTCGGCGAGGTCGAGGATCGCGGCGATCTCCTCAGCCAGCAGCGCGTGCACGGGGTGCCCGCCCGGTGCGCAGTCGAGCAGGGTACCGGTGTCGCGGCGGCGCCTCCGCCAGCGATGCACCCGGGAGTCGGAGACTTGCCATAGCGCGCACGCCCAGGTGTGGGCGAACCCAGCCGTAACCGCGTCGTCGACGGTCTTTAGGACGGCTTCTTTGACCTCGGCGGGGACCCGCGCCGGCACCGGCCCGCTTAGCCCCAGGGCGCTTTTCCCCGGCTGATGGCCAGCTCGATGGCCTGCGCTTTGACCGCCTGGGTCAGCTGCGCGATCTCTGCGCGTGCCGCTTCCAGCTGCCAATCGCGCTGCCTGCCAGGCCGTCCCGGCTTGCGTGCCAACGCCGTCAAGGCAGCGTCTTTGACCGTGCGCCGGATGCCGATCACCGTCGACACGTCGACCTGCCACTTGCGGGCCGCCTCGGCCTGGCTGATCTCCCCGGCGGTGACCTGCAGGAAAATCTCCCACTTCGTCTCCGCTGACAGGTTCATCGGAGGCCGCCGACCATTGCTGGATTCGGGCATGAATTACTCCTCTCGGATCACCCGAGAAGACTGCCAGCCTTGGGTATTTTCTCACCCCGATCTCTGCGGCGAAGTCAGACGCAAACCAAGAGCTACCGATGCTCGCCCGCAGGGGTGCGGCGATTACAATCGCCGATGGTGACGTCCCGAAGAATGCTCCTCATACGGTAGAGGCGGAGCATCTCGTCGGCGACCGGCAGCAGGGACCTATGCAAACATAGGGCCTTTCGCCGGCTTCTATGCGACCTGCTTGACGTGCGAAAACCAAAAAAGTGATTAAGCGTGCGACGTGTTGGTCATCCGCATATCTTGGGCCTGATAAGCCCGGGGGATTATGGGAGCGTAGACGTTGACCTCGATCCGCCGAAGTCTCCGTTGTTCAGTCCGGTTTTCTCGGCGAACACGGAGTGCGAAGAGGAAGGACGATCGTTGTCGATTCCTCGCCCACGCTTAACGGTGCCGGTGACCGTCGACGAAAGCGATATCGTGAGTCGATATCAGCAGGTCCCAGATATCTTGCAGGGCTTACTCTTTGGTAGCGCGCCGGCCGGTGACGCAGATGCACACCCGACCTCAGTACTGCGCGGCGAAATCTGTGCCATGCGGCGGGTGGTCGCGTCGTGACGAGCGCAACCGCGGCTGAACAGCTCGACAGCGATAACCCGTGGCCGGGGCTTGAGTCGTTTCGGGAAAACGCGCGCGAGTTCTTCCACGGGCGTGAGCATGAATCGACATCCCTGCTGAGCCACGTTCTCGACGCCGCGATCACCGTCTTGTACGGAGGGTCCGGTCTCGGCAAGACGTCGCTGGTGCGGGCGGGCCTGTTCCCTTTGCTGCGCGAGCGCCACTATCTACCGGTCTACGTGCGCTTCGACCTCGAACCGGGCGCGGCACCGCTCACTCGCCAATTGCGTCAATCGGTCTACGACTGTATTCGAGCCGATGTGCCCGATGCGATGCCGCCTTTGGAAGATGAATCTCTTTGGGAATACCTGCATCGCGCCGACTCCGGGCTATGGAGCGCGCAGAATCGTTTAGTTGCGCCGGTGATCATCCTCGACCAGTTCGAAGAGCTGTTTACGCTTGGTGCGCGGGTCCCGGATTCCGTCCGGGATTTCAAAAATGAGCTTGGCGACCTGGCCGAGAATCGCACGCCCGCCGATCTTGCGGCGCGAATCGAAGACGACAAGGATCTCGCGGCAGGATTCCATTTGGGGGAGTGCAACTACAAGCTGTTGATCAGCCTGCGCGAAGACTTTCTTCCCGAACTACTAGCTTGGCGGCAGGCTATCCCGGCGCTCGGGCACTCGCGGATGCGTCTGCTGCGTATGCCGGCACGCGAGGCGCTCGATGCGGTGCAGAAACCAGCTGAAGCGATGATGCCCCGTTGGCTGGCGCGCCGGGTAGTGGGCATCATCGCGGGCGAGGATCTCCAGCGCGCCCGCGTTACCGCGTATGCCGACATCGACGATCCCGGAGATGACATCGATGCTTCGGAAGGCCTTTCGGGCGTCCCAGAGGTGGAACCGGCGCTGCTCAGCTTGTTCTGCCGCGGGCTCAATGAGGAGCGGAAGCGGCGCGGGCGCAGCCACTTCGACGATGAACTGGTCGAGGACGCCGGGTGGGAGATCCTCTCGAACTACTACGCGTCATGTGTGGGTGATCTTTCACCGCGCGTCGCACAGTTCATCGAGTCAGAGCTGATCACCGAGAAGGGGTTTCGCGACAGCTACATCCGCGAGGACGCGGTGCCTTCTCGTCTCACCGACGACGAACTGAACCGGCTAATTGGGTGTCGGCTGCTACGGCTGGAAGACCGCTACGGCGCGCAACGCATCGAGATAACCCACGATGTGCTCGCAGGTGTCATACGCGAACACCGCGACCGGCGGCGCGCCGAAGCGCCCAAGGCGGCGTCGGCAGCCCGATCGGACAGTCAGCAAAGCGAACTCGGAGCCACCGAACGGCGCGCCGAAGCGCTGCACAGGCGCTTACGGATCGTCATCGTTGCGTTGGCGATCACCGCCGTCATCGCCCTGGTGGCGGTGATGCTCGGGGTGCAGGCCGTCCAAGCCCGGCACGAGGCCCAGATGCAGCTGCAGCAGAAGCTGATCGCCCAGCGGCAGATTCTGATCGCCGAGGCGCAGGACATGCTGGCCGGTACCCAGCCGGGCGGGGACGCGCGGGCGTTGCAGCAGATTCTCGCCGCGCGCGCCCTGCCGCTTCCTCCCGACGACGGCCCGCTCTACACCGCGGTGGCCCAACGGGCCAGCACCCTCAAAATCATCACCGGCCACACTGCCGCGGTAAACGGTGTCGCGTTCAGCTCCGACGGGCGCCGGCTGGCCAGCGTGGGCCTCGACAAGACGGTGCGGGTGTGGGATGCCGCGACCGGCCAGCCCGTCGGAGCGCCCCTGACCGGTCACGAGGACAACGTCATCGGGGTGGCGTTTAGCCCCGACGGGCGCCGGGTGGCCAGCGCGAGCATGGACAAGACGGCGCGGGTGTGGGACGCCGAGACCGGCCGACAGGTCGCCGCCCTGCGAGGTCACACCGGCTCGGTGCTCGGCGTGGCGTTCAGCCCCGACGGGAACTGGTTGGCCACCGCGAGCACCGATCGCACGGTGCAATTGTGGGATGCCCAGACCGGATTCCCGGTCGGCGCCCGCCTCGTCGGCCACACCGGCTCGGTGGTCAGTGTGGCCTTCAGTCCCGATGGGCAGCGGCTGGCCACCGCCAGTGACGACCAGACCGTGCGCCTCTGGGACGCCCGGACCGGCCAACCGGTCGGCGCCCCTCTGTTCGGCCACCTCGGCCCGGTGCTCAGCATTGTGTTCAGCCCCGACGGGCACCGGCTGGCCAGCGCGAGTATGGACAAGACGGCTCGGGTATGGAACGCGGATACAGGTCAGGCGCTCGGCGCACCGCTCATCGGGCACATTGGGCCGGTGCAAAGTGTGGCGTTTGACCGCGACGGGCACCGGTTGGCCACCGCGAGCGCCGACCAGACCGTGCGCCTGTGGGACGCCGACACCGGCCAGGACCGCGGCCCATCCCTCAGCGGCCACGGCGGCAGCGTGAACGGCGTGGTGTTTAGCCCCGACGGGCGCCGGCTGGCCACCGCCAGCAGCGACGCCACGGTGCGGCTCTGGGACACCGGCCAACCTTTTGGAACCCCCCTCATTGGCCACACCGGCAGCGTGAACGGCGTGGTGTTCAGCCCCGACGGGCACCGCTTGGCCTCGGCCAGCGACGACCAAACAGTGCGGCTCTGGGACGCCGGGACACGCCTAGCGCCCGGCGCCCGCCTGGTCGGGCACACTGGCAACGTCAACAGCGTGGTTTTCAGCCCCGACGGGCTCCGGCTGGCCTCGGCCAGCGCCGACCAGACGGTGCGGCTGTGGGACGTCATGACCGGCAAACAGATCGGCACTCCGCTCACGGGCCACACCGGCTCGGCACTCAGCGTGGTGTTTAGCCCCGACGGCCGCCAGCTGGCTTCGGCCGGCGCCGACCAGACCGTGCGGCTGTGGGACGCCGCCACCGGGAAGCCGGTCGCCGCCCTCACCGGCCACACCGACAAAGTGGACAGTGTGGCGTTCAGCCCCGACGGGCGCCGGCTGGCCTCCGCCGGCGCCGATCGTACGGTCCGGATGTGGGACGCCGGCACCGGGCAATCGGTCGCCGTCCTGACCGGCCATGCCGGCGCGGTACTCAGTGTGGCATTCAGCCCCGATGGGCGCCGGCTGGCCACCGCGAGCGCCGACGAGACGGTGCGTCTGTGGGACGCGGGAACCGGACAACCGGTCGGCGCCCCCCTGAAAGGAAACGGCGGCACCGTGAATGCTGTCGCCTTTAGCCCCAGCGGACGGCGGCTGGCCACCGCCGAAAGCGAAGGCACGGTGCAGCTGTGGGACGCTACCATCGGCCAACCGTTCGGCGCGTTCCTCGAAGGCCACAAAGGCCCCGTGCTCAGCGTGGTCTTCAGCCCCGACGGGCAACGGCTGGCCTCCGCGGGCGCCGACACCACCGTACGGCTCTGGCCGGCGGATGCGTCGCCTGAGATCCTTTGTGCCAAGCTGACTTCCAACATGAGCCGCCAGCAGTGGCGCGACTGGGTGTCGCCCGATATGGACTACGTCAGGCTTTGTCCGGGGCTGCCAATCGCTGGCAGTGGCTGAAACCGAACGATTCCATGTGCCACAAGGCTAATCGGTAGGGAACGCGGTGCGAGCCGTTGTTAATGGCGCGACGCGCCAAGACCGGTCAGAGCCCGATCGGCTAGGTCACCGCAACCTACCCAACCTGTCTGCGACTTCGGCTCGGGTTTGGGCGGCCAGCGGGCGGGGAACCTTGAGGGGTTAGGGTCAGTATTGTTTGCTGAGGCGATCGAAGGAGATCGCCGCCGGACGGCATGTCGCAGCGCCGGTGTTGACCGCCGAGAGTCATCGCTGATCCCGGTTTAACGAGCGGGGCCGGAAGGACACGTGGTGCTGCAGCGGATCGCCCGACTCGCCATCGCCGCGCCGAAGCGCATCGTCGCGGCCGCCGTGCTGGTCATGATCGGCACCGCCATCTTCGGCGTCCCCGTCGCCAAGAGCCTGTCCGCGGGCGGCATGCAGGACCCTGCGTCGGAGTCGTCGCAGGCAGCGGCGCTGCTCTCGGAGAAATTCAACCAGGGCGACATGGACATGCTGATCACCGTGAGCTCCGACGGCGGCGTGCAGAGCCCCGCGGCGCGGGCAGTCGGCACGAACATCGTGCGGCGTCTGCAGGCCTCCCCGAACGTCGGGCAAGTGGTGTCGGCGTGGACCGCTGCCCCGTCGGCGACATCGTCCCTGATCAGCGAGGACGGCAAGACCGGGCTCATCATGGCGGGCATCTCGGGCGGGGACACCGATGCTCAGAAGCACGCCAAGCAGCTAGCCGACGAACTGGTGCACGACCGCGACGGCGTCACCGTGCGCGCCGGCGGCGTTGCGATGGTGTATGCCCAGGTGAATGCCCAGACCGAAAAAGACCTGCTGCTCATGGAATCGATCGCCATGCCGCTGAGCTTCCTGGTGCTGATCTGGGTGTTCGGCGGCCTGGTCGCGGCTGCTCTGCCGATGGCTGTCGGGGGCTTCGCGATCCTCGGCTCGCTGGCGGTGCTGCACACCATTTCGCTGTTCACCCACGTGTCGATTTTCGCGCTCAATCTCACGGTCGCGATGGGTATGGCGCTGGCCATCGACTACACGTTGCTGATTCTGAGCCGGTTCCGCGACGAACTCGCCGAGGGCGCCGACCGGAACGAGGCCCTGATCCGCACGATGGCCACCGCGGGCCGCACAGTGCTGTTTTCCGCGATGACCGTCGCGCTGTCGATGGTCACCATGGTGCTGTTCCCGCAGTACTTCTTGAAATCGTTTGCGTACGCCGGCGTGGCCGTGGTCGCGTTCGCCGCGACGGCGGCCGTGGTCGTGACGCCCGCGGCAATCGTCCTGCTCGGAACTCGCCTGGACTCCCTGGACATGCGTCGCGTGCTACGCCGGATGCTGGGCCGGCGCCAGCCGAAGCTGAAGCCCGTCGAGCAGACCTTCTGGTACCGCTCAACGAAATTCGTCATGCGCCGGGCTGCGCCGGTCGGGATCGCGATCGTCGCGTTGCTGCTATTGCTCGGCGCCCCGTTCCTAAGCGTGAAGTGGGGCTTTCCCGACGATCGGGTCCTCCCCAAGTCGGCATCCGCGCGCCAGGTCGGCGATGAACTGCGCAAAGACTTCGCGGTGGACTCGGCGACCAACGTCACCGTGGTGCTCCCCGACGCGGGCGGACTGGGCCCCGCCGACCTGAGCCGGTATGCCGCGGCGTTGTCGGAGGTTCCCGATGTGTCGTCGGTGTCGTCGCCCGTGGGCACGTTCATCCGCGGCTCAACCACGGGCCCGCCGTCGGCGCCGACCGGAATCAAGGACGGCAGCGCGTTTTTCACCGTCGGTAGCACAGCTCCGCTGTTCTCCGACGCTTCGGCCGCCCAACTCGACCGGCTGCATGCCGTCCCGACGCCAGCCGGCAAGCGAATGCAACTCACCGGCGTTGCGCAGACCAGCCGCGACAGCGTGCACGCCATCACGGTGCGGCTGCCCGTCGTGCTCGGCATCATCGCCGTCATCACCTTGGTGCTGCTGTTCATGCTGACCGGCAGCGTGGTGATCCCGCTGAAGGCCGTGCTGCTCAACGTCCTGTCACTGAGCGCCGCCTTCGGTGCATTGGTGTGGGTCTTCCAGGATGGACATCTGGGCGGCCTCGGTTCGGCCGTGTCGGGCACGCTTGAAGTCAACCTGCCGGTGTTGTTGTTGTGCATCGCCTTCGGGCTGTCGATGGACTACGAGGTGTTCCTGGTATCGCGGATCCGGGAATACTGGCTCGCCTCGGGCCGAACGCCTGCCGACAACGACGAGAGCGTCGCGCTGGGCCTGGCCCGCACCGGCCGGGTGGTGACCGCGGCGGCCCTGCTGATGTCGATTTCCTTCGCCGCCCTCATCGCCGCGCAGGTGTCCTTCATGCGGATGTTCGGCCTCGGGCTGACGGTGGCCGTATTGGTGGACGCGACGCTGGTGCGGGTGGTCCTGGTGCCCGCCTTCATGCATCTGCTCAGCCGCGCCAACTGGTGGGCGCCGAAACCCCTTGCCCGCCTGCATGATCGGTTCGGGCTCAGCGACGCCGCGCCGCGCGGCTCAGGCGAGCAGCTTGCTAAGTCGGAACCGGGTGCCGGACGAACGTCCGTGGCTGGGTGAATCCCCGGATCCCGTCGACGCCGAGCTCGCGGCCCATGCCGGACTGGCCGCAGCCACCGAACGGCAGCCGGGGGTCCTGGGCGGCCAGGCCGTGACAATTGACGCTGACCGTGCCCGCCACCAGCTGTCCGCTGACGCGGTCGGCGAGCGCGTCGTCGCCCGTCCAGACCGACGCCGTCAGGCCGAATTCGGTTGCGTTGGCCGCGGATACGGCGTCGTCGATGTTCTCGTAGCCGAGGATCGGCAGCACCGGGCCGAATTGCTCCTCGGTGGCCAGCCGCGAATCCGGGGCCAGGTCCGTGACGACGGTCGGCAGGGCAAAGTAGCCGCCGGAGTCGGCGTCCTGCTCGCGGATCCGCCCCGCGGTGCGCACCGAGGCGCCGTGCGCCTCGGCGTCGCCGACCAGCGCGGCCACCCGGTCGCGGCCGGCCGCGGTGTGCAGGGGCCCGAGCGTGGTCTCCTCGGCGAGGCCGTCGCCGACCACCTCCCGTTCGCAGCGCGCGAGGACCGCCTCGGCCAGCTCGCCGACCCGTTCCGCGGGCGCGTACAGCCGCTTGATCGCCATGCAGACCTGGCCGCCGGTGGTGTAGGTCGCGGTCACCAGCCGTTCCACGAGCTCGTCGCTGACCGTGATGTCGTTCGCGATGATGGCGGCGTCGTTGCCGCCGAGCTCGAGCAACACCGGGGTGAGGCGCGGGGCGGCGGCGGCCATCACGGCACGGCCGGTGGCGACGCCGCCGGTCAGCGAAATGACGTCGATGCCCGGGTGGGTGACCAGCGCCTGGGCGAGTTCCCTGCCCGGGCCCGCCAGCACGTTCACCACACCCGTCGGCAGCGCGGCGGCCAGCGCCCCGGCAAGGTGCAGCGCCGCGAGAGGGCAGGTCGGGGGAACCTTGACGACCGTAGTGTTTCCGGCGGTCAGTGCCGACGCCAGCTTGGTCATCGTCAGCGCGAGCGGCCAGTTGAACGGCAGCACCAGCGCGGCCACACCGAACGGCTCCCGGTGCAGCCGTGGGTACTCCGCGTGCGCGTCGACCTGCTCGGGCGCCAGCGCCGCCTCGGCCATCGACCCGATCAGCGCGGCCAGGCCCGGTCCCGTGGCGATCTCGAAATTGGCCTCGGTGAGCGCCTTTCCGTGCTCGCGGGTATAGAGTCGCGCGCCATCTCGGGCCGCGAGCTGCTCGGCCGCCGCGGCCGCGGCGGCCGCGACGGCGGCGACCCGCTCGGCGACGCTGAGCGCTCGCCATCCGGCGGCCGCCCGTCGCGCCGCCGACACCGCGGCGTCGAGCTGGGCGAGGTCGGCGGCGGGGGCGTGGCCGACGATCTCGGCCGGCCGGGCCGGATTGTGCACGGGATAACTGCCGGCGGCGCCCGGCTGCGGCTCGCCGCCGATCGTCAGCACCGAATCCGTCGAGAGCACTTCCGAAGCGGTCGTCGTCATCACCGTCTCCTCACCCGTTTCCGCGGCGGCCTTGACCCAGTGCGGTCCTGCGGCCATCGTAAGTCGCTATGACGTCGATCACTTTTTTGGTGCCATGAAGGCGGTCGTCCTGCGGGAAGTCGGGGCGCCCACGGCCGTGGAGGAGCTCGCGCTACGGCCCATCGGCAAGCACGAGGTGCGGGTGCAACTGCGCGCCAGCGGTGTTTGCCACAGCGACCTTTCGCTGCGCGACGGATCCATACCGACGCTGCTGCCGTCCACGCTCGGCCACGAGGGCGCCGGGATCGTCGTCGAGGTGGGCGACGACGTCAGCACCGCCAGCCCCGGCGACCACGTCGTGCTGACCTGGAACGTGCCGTGCCGGTCGTGCCCGCACTGCCTGCGCGGGGAGGCCCAGCTGTGCGTGCACGGGTATGACCACGCCTACGGCGCCCCGTATGCCGAGAGCGGCACCGGGCCCGTGTGGCCGGGAATGGGCGTCGCGTCCCTGGCCGAACAGACGCTGCTGCCCGCGGCGGCCGTCGTGCCGGTCGACGAGTCGCTGCCGCTGGACCTCGCCGCGCTGCTGGGTTGCGGCGTGACCACCGGGGTCGGCGCCGTGATGCGCACGGCGGCCGTCCGCCCGGGGGAGAGCGTGCTCGTGATCGGCTGCGGCGGTGTGGGTTTGGCGGCTATCCAGGGGGCGCGGCTGGCCGGCGCGGCGCCGATCATCGCCGCCGACCGGGTGGCCGCCCAACTTCCCGCAGCGGTCGCCAACGGCGCAACCGACACCGTCGACGCGAGCGAGGTCGACGTCGCCGCGGCGGTGCGCGACCTCACCGGAGGCGTCGGGGTCGATCACGGAATCGAGGTGGTGGGCAAGCCCGCCACGATGCGGGCGGCTTACGACGCCACCCGCCGCGGCGGCAAGGTCACATTGGTGGGTGCCGCCGGGATCGAGGAGTCGGTCACGTTTCCCGCGCTATCGTTGATGGCCGACGGCAAGACCGTCCAGGGCAGCGTCTACGGCGCCAGCGACCCGGCGCGCGACATCCCGGTGCTCGCCGGGCTCGCCCAACGCGGCCTGCTCGACCTCGAAGCGCTGGTGACGCGGCGCATCGGCATCGACGACGTCGAGGCGGCGTTCACCGACATGACCGCCGGGCGGGGGGCGCGCAGCGTGGTGTGCTTCGCGTAAAGGTTCAGCGCGACAAGGTGATTGCCTGCTCCGGGCAGTTTTGTTCGCCGGTGAGGGCTTGCGCCGCGAGTTCACCGGAGACGTCTTCGACGAGCACGACGCAGTGGCCGACCTCGTCGGCGTCGAAGACGTCGGGTGCCAGGGTGTAGCAGCGCCCGTGCCCGGTGCAACGGTCGGCGTCGAGCCGGACGCGGGTCACTGGGGGACCGGGAAGATCAGCGGCAGGGATTCCACCGACCTCAGCGCGGCGGTGTAGGTCAGCTGCGTTGCGGGCTTGATCTGGTAATCCGGTATGCGCCGGTGGAATTCGCGCAGCGCCACCCGCAGCTCCATGCGGGCCAGGTGGGATCCGAGGCAGCGGTGCGGACCACCGCCGAACGCGCGGTGCCGGTTGGGATTGCGGTGGAAGTCCACGACGTCCGGATCGGGGAACTCGGCGGGGTCCGTGTTGGCCGCGCCGAGCAGCGGGCTGACCCGTTCCCCCTTGCTGATGGGGCATCCGCCGACCTCGACGTCTTGCATGGCGACCCGAGCGACGCCGGGCACCGGCGTCTCCCAGCGCAACAACTCCTCGATGGCGCTCGGCAGGATGTCGGGCTGCTCGACGAGCTGGTGGCGACGGTCGGGATGCCGTGCCAGGTAGACGAAGAAGCAATCCAGCGAGTCGGTGACCGTGTCCAGCCCCGCGATGAGGAACAGGAAGCAGATGTCGAGCAGCTCCTCGCGCGACAACGGCTGGCCGTTGATGGTCGCCGCGATCATCGCCGACAGCACGTCGTCGCGGGGGCCGGCGATGTGTTCGTCGATGGCCTGGTCGAAGTATTCGTAGATCTGCTGCGCTACGGGTGCCGAGGTCTCGTGGCGGCGGTCGTAGCCGGAGTCGCCCTCGGGGCGAATGATGCCGTCCTTCCATACCAGGAACTGCTCGAGGTCTTCCAGCGGCAGGCCGAGCAGCTGCAGGAAAACCGTGCAGGGGAGGGGCACGGCGAACTCTTCGTGGAAGTCGCACTCGCCGCGGTCGGTGAACTGGTCGATCATCTCGTTCACCAGCTCGGTGACCTGTGGCTCGCGGCGGGCCATCTCGCGGGGGGTGAACAACGGATCCAGGATGCGGCGATACTTCGCGTGCTCGGGCGGGTCGATCTGCAGCGGGATCATCGGCCGGATGTTGCCGAGGTCGACGGCATCCATGTTGGACGAGAACAGTTCGGTGCGCTTGAGCGCCATTTCGATGTCGGCGAGGCGGCTGAGCACCACGGCCTGAGGCGACCGGAACACCGGGGCCGATTCGCGCAACGCCTTGTACATCGGCTGCGGCTCCGCGAGACCCGTCACCGCCTGGTCGACAAACCCTTCCGTTTCCGTCATGCCGTCAGCCTGACACTAAGCGTTGTGCTGAGCAATAGCTCAACTGCCGCGCGCCGTCGCTGGTCAGCGGAATGAGCGGCGAGTACCGTAGTTGGGCGCGGACGAGTTGGCCGGGCGGCCGCGGCTCGGGTCGGTCCACAGGACCGGCGGCGAGTCGAGGAAAGTCCGGACTTCACAGAGCAGGGTGATTGCTAACGGCAATCCGAGGTGACTCGCGGGACAGTGCCACAGAAAGCAAACCGCCACCCTCGCGGTGGTAAGGGTGAAACGGTGCGGTAAGAGCGCACCAGCATGCCGGGTGACCGGCATGGCTAGGCAAACCCCACCCGAAGCAAGGCCAAGAAGGCCGCACGAAAGTGCGGCCGCGCAGGCGTTCGAGGGTTGCTCGCCCGAGCCTGCGGGTAGGCCGCTCGAGGCACCCGGCGACGGTGTGTCCAGATGGATGGTCGCCGCCCCGCCGCCGTTGCTTAAGCGCGGCGGCGGGGAACAGAATCCGGCTTATAGGCCAACTCGCCCGCCTTACGTCTGCGACCTGCATATTCAGCTAGTCGGAGCCGCCTCCATCCGCAGTGCGTCCGCAGTAAATCCGAGCACCGAATCAATCGCGTCCCGCGTCCGGTCGTCAGAATCGGGCCACAGATGGCTGTAGGTGTCCAACGTTTCGACCGCGCTGGCGTGGCCGAGCCGTGACTGGACCGTCTTCACACTCTCCCCGTGACGGATCAACAGGCTTGCGTAGTAGTGGCGCAAGGCGTGGAAGCCCGTCCCGGCCGGAAGCCCAGCCGCCTTGACCGCAGCGCGCCACTTGTGCCCGAACACCGACCGGGTTATCGGCTTCCCCGCCAGAGTGAACAGGCCGTCAGGGCCGTCGGGAAACTCCGCTAGATGTGCCGCCAGCGCGTCCACAACCACCCGGGGCAATGGAATTGTCCGGTTGCTGGCCCGCGTCTTAGGCGGAGCCAATTCCGGTGCCCGGCCCTGCACCGTGACGAGCTGCCGGTCCACCGTCACCACGCGCTCAAGATACCGCACGCGGTCCACTGTCAACCCGAAGCATTCCCCCTGACGCATGCCGGTGCCCGCCGCCAGCGTGACGAGCGCCTGTAGCTGTGGGGGAAGGACGGCACGGACCGCTTCCACTTGCTCGGTCACCAGCGGCACCACCTGCTTACGCTGCGCCTTCGGCAACTTCGTTCCGTCGCACGGGTTTGATGCGATCCGCCGATCCCGGATCGCCGTTTTCATCACCGTGGAAACTATGCCGTGCACCACCCCGACCGTGGCCGGGGCCAGCGCCAGGCCCTTTACCCACGCCTGTATATCGCTGGGCACGATCGACGAAAGGCGGCGGTCGCCCAGCGTCGGATAGGCGTGCCTGCGAAGCATTGTCTCGACGTGCGCCTGTGAGCTGGGCCGCTGTACCTGCATTCCCCGCCAGCGCTCCGCATAGTCCCGGAACGTGATTTGCCCCGCCTTCGGGTCGACGTACTGACCGGTGACCACCGCCGCCGTGAACTCATCCACCCACTGCTGTGCATCGACTTTACGGCCGAAGCTCTTAGCGTGCTCGCGACCGTGCTCGTCGACATACCTTGCCCGCCAACGGCTTCCCTTGCCATAGCTGGCGCTAGGTACCTTCTGCGTATTGCCGTGTTCGTCGCGGACCGTCTTAGTCCAGCGGTCCTCGACACCGGCCCTGCGGTTGCGCTTCATCCTCGGGCACCTCCAACTCCATCTGTACCTCCTCCGACGGCCGCTGGCGTGCCTTCCTCAAGCGCCAAGAAGAAGTCAGCCGCTATGGCCATCCTCAATAAGGCATCGGACGCCGGGGCCAAGTACGTTTCCCACGAGGCGGTCAACTTTTGGGGCCCGGCTGCGCCGTCAAACTCCACAGGCAGTTCTTCAAGTAGGTCATGGACGTTTTCCAGGGCTGCTTTTGCCGGGTGCGTGGCACTGAGCCTTTAGACCGAAGTTACTGCCGCCAAGATAGGTGAATCACCAGGTTGACCTGGGGTTTTGCTGATTTCGGTGGGTGGTTGTTCTGGCTACGCGGCGATGGTGAGTGGGATCGGGGTATCGATGAGTTCAAAGGCGCGGCGCTGGGTGGGGGTGGCGTCGGTGAGTTTGTCGATTTCGATGTTGGTGTCGTGGTAGCGGATCCGGTCTCGGGTGAGGGTGGCCAGGTGAGCGAGCAGATCACGGAAGCCGCGGACTGGGTTGCCGGCCGCGTCGTGTTTGGTGGAGGCCTTGGCGTGGGCGGCTGCCGAACGCTGCGCGGGCGCGACGGGGTTGTCGCGGGTGGGGGGTGTTTGGTCGGTGAAAGTTAGTGGCGCCCAGGCCTTGCGTAGGTGCCAGCTCAGGTAGCAGGCGAGCATGCAGATCAGCACGTGGGATTTGACGCGGTCGGTGAGGCGGTGGTGGATCGGCCGCAGATCCAGGTCGTCGGATTTGATGATGCGGAAGTCGCGTTCGATGTTGGCGAGGTTCTTGTAGCCGGCCACCACGGCGGCGGGGTCGAGCACCTCGGCGTCGACGCTGGTGCGCAGCACGTAGATGCCGTCGAGGGCGGCTTCGGCGGCGATGCGGTCGCGGTCGCGTTCGAAACTGAATGTGCTGTCGGTGATGGTGATGGCAAAGTGCTTGCCCATCTTGTATTTTCCGGCATCTTCGCCGACGGCGATGCCGATCTTGTCGGCCCCGCGCAGGGTGCCGGCCTGTACGCGCTTTTTGATGGCGGCGAGCTGTTTTTCGGTCGCTTGCAGCAGGTCTTGGCGTTTGCGGGCGCGTTCGACGGCCAGGGCGGGGTTGCGGCAGGCGATCAGGCGTTCGCCGGGGTAGTCGGGGTGGGTGATCTCGGCCAGGTCCTGGGTATCGAACAGGCTCATTTGCAGCGGCCCGTCGTCGCGGGCGAGTTTGGCGATCGCGGGTGCGCGTAGCGCGGTGATCCAGTCGAAATCTGTGCGGGCCTCGGGGTTGTTGTTGAGTTCGCGCAGCTTGTCGATGCGGGCGGAGGTGATCATGCCGCGATCGCCGACCAGCACCAGTTGGGTGATGCCGAGCTTGTCCTTGACGACCGTGACGATCTCGGTGAACGATTCCGGGTCGGCGGTGTTGCCGGAAAACACCCGCACCGCGACCGGGCGCCCCGCCGGGTCGCAGAGCACCCCGTATTCGATCTGCTCGCAGCCCTTCTTACCGTCGCGGGAGTAGCCGCGCGCAGCCAGCTCGCAGCAGCGGCCAGTCACCCACGCCGAGGTCAGATCAAACAACGCCATCCGCGACGGATTGGCTTGCGGGCCAAGGTGTTTGTCCGCGAGCTTTTTTTCGATCCTGTCCTGCCGGGCGGCCAGCCAGTCCATCGCCGCATAGATCTCGTCGGTGGATGCGTCGGCCACCTCGAGGTCGACGCCGAGGGTGGTGTTCGACCACCAGCCCAGCGTGGAGAGCTTCGACTTTGGCCGCACCACCCGCGAGATGATCAACGCCAGGACGATGTCGCGGGCCCGGCACGCCGGGCCAATCAGCGCCGCCAGCTCGAGCTTGCGCGCCATCGCCGCCACCGCCGCGACGTCGCCGTGCGGCAGCGACCGCGCCTTGCTGAACTCGCTGCCGGCCGCGATCAGTGTCTGCCCCTTCAACGTCGCCTCGATCGCCGCGACCAGCTCCGGCGGGAGCTTCGACAGGTTCGCCAGCGTCTGGTGCTTGACCTTCTTCCCGTCGCGGAAGGTGCGCCGCAGTAGCACCGACTGGTAGACCCGCTGCTCACCGGACTTTGCCACATAAGAACTCTTGTTCCGGGCTACGTGCATCGCACCGCTGTATGCCGTCACATGTTGAATTCTATCGTGATCTCCCTCGACACTATCTCACCGACACGCTACTTCAGTGGCTACACATCCACGCCGAACCGCCACCGTCGATTCAGGTCAGACCCACAATCCCACCGAAAACGACGCTTAACTTCGGTTTAGAGCGCGCCCGGTTGGGCAACATCCCAACCGCTGAATAGTTGGTCGGGCTGGCACTAATCCTCCCGCCAACTCTCGTGTGGCCGAGCCTGATCCACGTCAAATTCGCGGTTTCGGCACCGCCGCCTTGGCCCCATCCACCAGGGGTAACGGCGACCTTACGAGCCAGCCGCGCTCGGTCTTTTCGCTCCCGGCTTCCTCGCATCCGCTAAGTCCGCCTCGGCGATAGCTCGCTCTGCTAGCTCGGCAAGCGGGGTAACGAAGAGTTCGAGTTGAATGTTGTCGGGATCGCGAAACACCAGTGTGGGCCCGTACGACATGTCGGCGATACCTGATTGCGCTACGCCCTTCGCCTCCAGATGTGCCGCCCATCGTTGGAGTTCGTCTCGATCCGCAACCTGGAAAGCAATGTGATCAAGACCGATGCGCCGTTCGTCGAACGCACCGCTCCCCGGTGTGTCGTGAGTCATTACCGACACGACTAGACCCGAGGGGTGCATCAGGGTGATGACATCAAAGCTGTCGCCGCGCCAACGCGATACGACCGTGAAGCCCATCACGTCCTGCCACCACGCTGCGGCTCGCTCACGATCCGAGACCGTCAAATCGATATGGGAGAAGCCCTTGAGTTCTGGCATGGCGGCCTCCGTTTGGCAGATTGGCGCGCAAGCACTTTGGCGCGACTGCACCGTACGTCTGCAGGCCGCGTCGCACGTAGGCTTTCGGTCGATCCGCCGCTCCTTCGGTGACCGCTGCGCCGCCTACGGCGTTGGGCTCGGTTGGGGTGTCCTCGGTCTCGATGGTCACGGCTGGGGGGCAGTGCGGCTCAGGTAGAAGGGTGATTCCTGCTAGATCGCCCCGAGCGAACGGCCCCGACTCCCGGAGGTGCCTAGGAAATCACTAAGGGGAAATACAACAGTGCTGTTCGGGTGATTGTCGACCGTCGCGTAATTCCCCAGGGGTTGCCGTCAGGTAATTCCCCAGGTGCAGGCCTCGGTGTAGGTCTTACCGGCCAGCGCTGGCGGTGTCTAGTTGGTGGGGCGGCCGGGTCGTTTCCGGGGCCGGTAGCTGGGTCCGTCCATGAGGACTTGGTGGCTGGTGTTGATCAGCCGGTCGAGCAGTGATTCGGCCACGACTGGGTTGGGGAAGAGCGGATACCAGTCCTTCGGGGCGCGGTTACTGGTCAGGATCAAGGGTTTGCCAGCGATTGCCCGATCGGAGACCAGATCGTAGAGATCGTCGGACTGGGTGGTGGTGTGCTCACGCATCGCGAAGTCATCGATGAGCAATACCAACGGCCGGGTGTATTCGCGCATGCGTTGACCGATGGTGCGATCGGCGTGGCCACCGGCCAGATCGGCGAGCATGCGGGCGCATTTGACGAACCGGACGTCCCCGCCTCGGCGCGCTACGTGATGCCCGAGTGCTTGGGCCACATGAGTTTTGCCTACCCCGACCGGGCCGTAGAGGATGACCGATTCGCCGGCGTCCAGCCAGCGCAGCGCGGCCAAGTCGCGCAGCATCGCGCCGGGGAGTTTGGGGTTGGCGGTGAAGTCGAAGTCTTCGAAGGTGGCCTGTTCCTCGAAGCGGGCGCGGCGCAATCGTCGTGTCAGGGCGGCGGATTCGCGGCGGGCGATCTCGTCCTCGCACAGTGCTTGCAGGAATTCCAGGTGGCCGAGCCCGCCGTCGCGGGTTTGGGCCAGCCGGGCGTCGAGGGTGTCGAGCATGCCGGACAGTTTCAGGGTGCGCAGCGCATTGCGCAGCGCCGGGTCGCAGATAGACATGAGTAGCTCCTTGAGGGTGGATTGTGTTGTTTGGGAATGAGAGATTCGTTGATCGGTCAGGCGAGCGCGCCGAACTCCTCGGGGCCGCGCAGGAACGCCCCGGCCGCGGCCGCCGACCCGGTGATCGCCGGGTCGGTGCCGTGTTCGGTGCCGGCGAGCAGGATGCCCTTGATGGTGCGGTAGGACGGGTCGCCGACGGCGATGGCGCGGGCGCAGGCGGCCTCCAGCCGCCCACACCCGTGTCTGTCGCGCAGCCCGAGCACCCCTTGCGCCGAGCGCAGGTGATGGATGGCGTTATCGCGCATGAACTCGGCGATCACCGCCTCACAGGCCGGGCCAACCAGCTCGGCGGTGCGCCGACACCAGATCGGGGTTTTCATCGCAAACGCGATCTTCTCCGGCGGGTAGTGGGAAAAGTCGGTGGAACGCCCGCTCGGGCGGCGCACATGGGTGGCCACCACATCGGCACCGACGAAGATCTGCACCACATCGCCGGCGGTGCGAGCGTGCAGGCGTTGCCCGATCAGCCGCCACGGCACCGAATACAACGCCTTACCGACCTTGAGGTGCGTGTCCACCCCGACGGTGCCAATCGACCACGTGGTGAGCTCGAAGGCCCTGCGCGGCAAGGCGATCAACGCATCGGCTTCGATCGCCTCGAACACCCGCAGGGGTTGGGCGCCCTCCAGCGCCCGCGAATACCGCAACCCGGCCACCTCAGTGCTCCAGCGCAGCGCGTCGGCCTGCATCTGCGCCAGCGAGCCGAACTCGCGGCCACGCCAGAACGAATCCCGCACATAAGTCATGGGGCGTTCCACGCGTGGCTTGGACAACGTCGTCGACTACACCGGATCCCGATGATCGCTTCCAGATAGTGCGTGTGACGCATCGGTTTCATCCGTTGTTTGGTCGTGAGTTCGAGTTCGTGGAGCATCGGCAGAATTGGGGTGAGGACCGGGTGCACATGCGCGACGCGGATGGGCGGTTATTCTCGCTTCCTGCTGGCTGGACCGATACCGAGGCGGTGGATCCGTTCGTGGTGATCGCCGCCGGGCGGTGTCCATTTACCGTGGACGGGTTGCTCGCGGTCGCCGACCTGGTCGAGGGCTTGCGGGCTGGGCGGGCTGTCAAGACGATTACGCCGTAAGTGTTAGGTGGATTACGCCGTGATGCGCTCCGCGATGAGCAGTGGGTTACTCCGGTTCGGGCGCTAATTCTGTGCTATTGCAGGCTATGTATGTCTGTAGCTGGCGTGTCATGCGCAGTCCGTCAGGCCGATACGGCATAATTCGTCTAACAGTACGACAAATCGGAGGGCGGGATGGCGCGACGGCGCGAGGTCGAAGACCCCAAGTTGACGGCGCTGCGGCAGGCGCGGTGTTTGAATCCGCACCCTGAGGCGGTGACCGACGAGTTGTTTAGCTCCCAGGAGTTCTTCGACGCCCGCGACGCGGTGCAGGTCAAATACGAGATGGTGCGACGTGTTCGGGTCGACCGGGTGTCGGTGTCAGCGGCCTCCGAGGCGTTCGGGTATTCGCGTCCCTCGTTTTATCAGGCGGCCGCCGCGCTCGATGAGCAGGGCCTCGACGGGCTGACCGCGAGCAAGCCGGGCCCGCGTGGCGGACACAAGATCACCGCGGAGGTCAGCGCATTCGCCGAAGAGCAGCTAAGCGCCGACCCGGCACTGCGGCCAGCGGACCTGGTCGACACGATCGCCCAACGGTTCGGCGTGCGGGTGCACCCCCGCTCGATCGAGCGGGCGTTGACCCGCTACCGAGACCAGCAGTCCAAAAGTCACTGACTCCTCCGGTGAGCAGGCCATGGTGAACGAGCGCGGTGGTCGCGGTAGCGGGCTGGACGCCCGCTACGAAGCGCTTCGCCACGCCGCGCTGCACGCCCGCGCGGAGGCGTTCCCCCTCGGCTTCGCCGTGCTCACCCGCCGGGGCGTAACCGGGTGGCAACGCGCCCTTAAAGAAGTGAGCGCCAACCAAGCCACACCCGTCATGCCCGCCTCGCCGGCGCTGGCGTCTTCGAGCCTGCCAGCAGCGGTCAGCGCCGAGCTGGTAGACGCGCTCGCCGCGGTCACCCTCGCAGGCACCCAGCCCGACCGCGACGCTGCTGTCCATCACCGAAATACGTTGCACCACAGGTCTATTCGCCGCGAAAGGAGCCCATACCGGTGTTTACCGACACCGCCGCATCCAAAGTGACCGCGGCGCATCTGGCCAAGCCGGCGCTGTTATATGTGCGCCAATCCACCCTCAAACAAGTCATCCACCACACCGAGTCCGCGCACCGCCAATACGATCTACGCTCCCGGGCGATCGCGCTGGGCTGGGCCGACGAGCAGATCACCGTAATCGACATCGACCAGGGCCAGTCCGGGGCCAGCGCCGCCGACCGGGAAGGCTTTCAGCACCTCGTCGCCGAGGTGTCGCTGGGCCGCGCCGGGATCGTGTTAGGCCTGGAATGCTCACGGCTGGCCCGCAACTCCGCCGACTGGCACCAGCTGCTCGAACTATGCGGCGTCACCGCCACCTTGATCTGCGACGAAGATGGCCTGTATGACCCGCGCCAGTTCAACGACCGACTGCTGCTGGGCATGAAGGGCCAAATGAGCGAGGCCGAACTGCACTTCATCAAGGCCCGCCTGCGCGGTGGGGTGCTCTCAAAGGCCCGCCGCGGCGAACTGCAGATGCCGCTGCCGGTCGGACTGGTCAATGACCAATCCGCACACGTGGTCCTTGACCCCGACACCGCCGTCCAACAGGCGCTGCGCCACCTGTTCGACACCTTCGCCGCCACCGGGTCGGCCACCGCCTGCGTGAAGGCCTTCCGCAACGCCGATCTGCTATTCCCGTGGCGCCACCTCAAAGGCCCGCGCAAGGGCGAGCTGGACTGGAAACCGCTGCGCCATCACACCGTGCTGCGGGTCCTGCACAACCCGCGCTATGCCGGTGCGTTCGTCTACGGGCGCTGCGCCCAAAAGCCCCGACCCAACGGCAAGTCGTCATCGGTGAAACTGCCACGCGATCAATGGGTTTCATTCATCCCCGACGCCCACCCCGGCTACATCAGCCTCGCCCAGTTCGAGGCCAACCAAACGAAGTTGGCCGCCAACGCCGCCGCCCACGGCCGCGACAGATCATCGGGTCCGGCCCGCGAAGGCGCCGCCCTGCTGCAAGGCATCATCGTCTGCGGCCGCTGCGGCAACCGCATGACCGTGCGCTACCACCGCCGCGGCGGCCGAGAATTGCCCACCTATGTGTGTCAACGCGACGGCATCGATAAAGCCCAACCCATCTGCGCGGCGATCCCCGGCGCCGACCTCGATGATCGGATCGGGCAACTGCTGCTCGACACATTGACTCCGTTGGCCGTCGAGGCCGCACTGACCGTGGCCAACGAGCTGCACCAGCGTGCCGCCGACGCCGACCGCATGCGCGCCGCCCACGTCGAACGCGCCCGCTACCACGCCGATCTGGCCCGCCGCCGCTACCTGGCGGTCGACCCGGCCAACCGGCTCGTCGCCGACAGCCTCGAAGCCGACTGGAACACCGCGCTGCGCGAACTGGGCGACGCCCAACACACCTACCAGCAGGCCCGCGACCAACACAGCGGCGAACTCACCGATCAACAGCGCGCCCGCATCAACCAGCTCGTCACCGACCTGCCCACGATCTGGCACGACCCCACCACCCCGGCGCGGGAACGCAAACGCATCGCCCGGCTGCTGCTTACCGACGTCACCGTGCAGCGCCAGGGCGACACCATCACCGCCCACCTGCGTTTCCGCGCCGGTCAACACACCACCCTGACCATGCCCGCCCCGAAAACCGCTGCCGAACAACGTAAAACACCAGCCGAGGTCGTCACCGCCATCAACGAACTGCTCGATCGCCACGTCAGCGGCGAAATCGCCGACACCCTCAACCAGCGCGGCATCCTCTCCGGTACCGGAGAACCGTTCCACCGCAACATCATCGACAACATCATCCACACCTACCGGCTACCCAGCCGCCGCCAACGCCTACGCGACGCCGGCATGCTCACCGCCGCCGAACTCGCCGACCACCTCGGCATCCGACCCGGCACAGTCAAAGACTGGTGGCGTGCCGGACTTGTCAGCGGGCTGCGCTACAACGACAAAGGCGAAATGCTCTACCACCGGCCCGACCCCACCAACCCGCCCCAACCACCCAAACGCGGACGACCGGTCAAAACGCGCTGACCAGCACAAACAAAAATCACATTCCCATCAATGCAAAGGAGTGCAGTATGCAACCAGAGGTTTGTCTTTGGGTTTGAACGCTCGGGCCGGGTCGATCAGGGCGCCGTAGTGGGTGCCCATTTCGGCGTAGCACCGGTTGATCTGCGGATCGTAGAGGTCGGGTTTGTCCACCCCGGTCTTGAGGTTGTCACACACCAACCGCGCGGGAACCCCGCCGAAGAATTCGAACGCCGCGACATGGCATGCGCACCAAGTGGTTTGATCCATCCGGATGACTGGGCGCACGAACAGGTGCCGCGAACACGACAGCACCATCACGAACGCCCACACCGCGACCCGCTTCGCCGTGGCCGGGTCAAACCACATGCCCAGCCGGCCGTAATCGATCTGCGCCTCACTACCTGGATCCACCGGCCCGCGCGGCACGGTGACCCTCTCCCGAGCCATCTCCTCGGCGAAATGTGTTGCGATCCAACGCCGCACCGACGACTCCGACGCCGCCAGCTGGTGCTCGTCGCGCAACCGCTGCGCGATCGTGGCCACCGTGACATCGGCGTCCAGCCAGTCCTTAATCCGATCGTGGTGCGGCGCGATCAACGGCCACGTCGAGGACCGCGCCGCCGGATCACCCAGTTCCGGGAACCACCCGCCGATCAACTCCGCCCACTGCTCGGCGCTCAGTGCCTCGCCGCCGGGTTCGATACCGTCGGCGATCGCCGGGGCCAAATATTTGCGGACGGTCTTCCGATCGATGCCCAGCGACTCCGACAACTGCACCTGCGAGCGGCCCGCGTGCCAGTGGGTGAACAACTCGACCAAATCGAGCATCAAGATATTTCTCCTCGCCATCAGCGCCCTTCCATCCGTCAGCCGACGGATGCAGAGCGAACCTTGCTGCGAGGCCCACACCGGGCAGACACACCGCCCAGGGTGGGGAATTACGTGACAGCCGGGGTGGGGAATTACGTGACGGACAACCCCTCAAACCTGGGGAAATACGTGACCGCTGACAGGTGATGCAACAAAGAATTCCGAGCGAAGGACACGCGCATCGCGACCTTAGTCGCCTGGTGGCGTCGGCCTGGTGTAGCCGGGAAGCCCCTGAGTCTGGGCCTGGTAGTCGCAAAAGATGCGAATACCCTTGCCATCCACGTTGTTCCAGTCGATATGTGACGCAGCGTCGCGGTCGCATGTAAGTAGGTAATAGGTGCCAGTCTCGGCTTTCCCTCCGACAGTGGCTACGGGACCCCTTACCCTGATGGTGCCGCTCTGGAATTGGGGATCAGTAAACAGTGCTTTCCATATCTGCCGTGTGGGCTCGACCAACTGCAGATCCGCCACCCGCTCGTTATCCCCGAGTCCTCCCATTGGCGGCTGGACCGTGTAGGCGATGGTGCAGTTCCGCTCTCCAGTGCAGTCGGCCACTGGTGAGCCGTTCAACGGCGTGGCGTCGTGATCGCCTGCGATCGCGTCGTGGACGACCTGTGCAACGGCATCGTTGCTCACTGCGTACGTGTGCGAGTCACCCGAGGTGCTGACACAGGCATAGAGGAGGATTCCGACGGTGACCAACATGGCGAAGGCGATGCGGCCTTTGAGGATGGCTCGAATCTGTTCCATCAGTCCTGGGTCTCGTGTGCGTTGCTGTTGGAATTTAACCGCACTGCCTGGCCGTGAACCGTGACAAACACGCCGGGCAGGGTCGCCGTACCCTCAGCGGGCTGGATGCTCGGGGACGTGAACACACTCCGCGCAGCGCGGCATCGAGACCATCGACGGCGAGCGGCGGCTCCTGTCCCGCGCGTGGGCTAAGCGGGGTTCGTGTCGGCCTAGTCCGCGTCTGACCAGACAATTGATCGGGCCGCCCCTGCTCTCCTCGGGGGCGACCTGTTCCATTTCGCTTAGGGACGAGGCTCAGTTACTCGGGCGGTTTAGGCCATCGACACGTCGGATCATGCGCTCCGACAGTTCAAGAAACTGGTTCTCATGCCCGCTGGCCACAGACGAGTAACCCAGCCTACGTACCTCGGTCGCGAACCCGCGCACCTCGTGGACTAACTGCTCCAACTCGTTCATCTGGTGCCCCCCTCGAAGACGCCGCACACACGGCAGCGCCGGGCATACCCCACTCCG
Source organism: uncultured Actinomycetota bacterium (assembly GCA_963788075.1). Taxonomy (GTDB): domain Bacteria; phylum Actinomycetota; class Actinomycetes; order Mycobacteriales; family Mycobacteriaceae; genus Mycobacterium. Next base: position 350,583 of record CAWBFI010000006.1, read on the forward strand.
ACAGGATGTAAACATCATCCCAGGCTGGCAGCCCTGGCCCTGCTGGCCGTTGAGAATCCTCGCGGCCCGGGCCATTTCGCCCACGGGACGATGCCAGTGGTTCAACCATTCCTCCATGGATGAGTGCGACGCCGCCCAGTCCGCCGAGCTGGTCCGCGCGTTGCGCAATCAACTGCACAAAATGATCCGCGAGCTGGCGCGGCTCGAATGTGAAGATGTCACCGGCAGGAATGGCCGGGCATCGGCCATTCGGCGCGAAGTGGCTGCGTTGCGGCTAGACATTAGCGAGGCACAGTTTCTCATTGACCGGCTAGAGCGCCGCTACCTGAACGGCGAAGGACACGCCCCGCCGCGTCGACCCCTAGAGCAACCGCACCGTTCAACGGGCAGCGCACCATCTCGGCGTCGGTGATCGCTTGACGGCAGCACGTAGGTTACGGCTGGGGTTGGCTAGGGTGGGCCGGTGCGGGCAGTCCTGGCAACCAGGCAGAGTGACCCTGCCGGAGTCCCCCATCTATCTGTGCCTTCAGAGCCGGGCTACCGGGTGGAGCTGTCTCTCGGCAGTTACAGGTGAGGCCGCCGAACGGGTTCGGGTCGGTGCTGGGGCCGGTGCTGGCGCTGGCCGGTGCCGCTAACCCGACACCCGAGCCGAGAACGATGGCAGCGCCGATCAGTGTTTTCGTGATCACGTGGTGGTGCTGAGTGTTCATCTCATCCTCTTTCCTTCGAGATGAAACGGTTGATGTTTAGAGCAACGCTCTGGGAGTCGGAATGGCTCACCGCAGCGACGTGGCCCTTCTCACACGAGCCACCAGCGCGGGTACACACCCCACGAACGCCACTATTCGTATTCGCTTTCCCCAACGACATCAGCGCGTCGCTGTCGGTGATGATGGCCAGGATTGCCCGTCCTCGTTGCTGAGCTGGGCACAGGAGCTAACGGACACGCTGAACCTCGGCTTACCCCACCGTGCCCACAATCTGCCCACAGTTACAGATACCTGTTGTGAACAACCGTGATGTGATTCAGCACGGCGACGTATATGTAAACCGTTGGCCAGCAGCATGATTCAAGGCAGGAGTCGGGGGTTCAGCCCTTCTTGCTCCAGCTGGGACCGGTTCACCACCGGGGATGCCATGGCGGCGCCGGCTGAGAGCGGGCACCCCTTACTTGCTCAGAGGGTTCTCCCGGCGCCGCCATTCCCATCGGCAATCCGCTGATCGACCGGCAGGGGGACGCTGCGTTGTTACTTGGCTTGCAGGTCTCCACCATGGCTCGGGACTGTCCTCCGGCTGGACGCTGTTGGGTGCGCAGCGCCTTCTCGTTCGCTAAACCACGTGTGCTGGCACCGGCATAGTTGTCCTCGGAAATGCAGTGATCCCCGGCCGATACCAAGTTGACGTGCAGCGGCTGCTCTCCGACAATCCGGGTGCTTCATACCTGCGCACCGACCAGTCATGCCCATCGCTCAGACAGGCAACCGAAACAGGAAGTCCCATCTATGCGGTGTTTCGTGTAGCAGGCCGGACGCCTCAAGAGGTCTGTAGCGCCGTCAGAGCTGCCGGTGGTAGCGCGTACGGCAAATGGCTGGATACGGCAGCCGATCCCGGCTACGTCATCCCGTGCTGATCCGCCGCAACTTTCCCCTGTAGGACGACAAAAGATCCGCTGCGCTGGAAGGCCGCTTAACACCCATTACGACACCTGGCATCAACATCAACGCCAGATCCTTTCCCGTGATCAATCTTTAGTCGCAACGGCTTTCAGGAAGCACCGGGCCCGTGGAACCTGTGAGAAGCGTTTCCAGCTGGAGGGGATGAACTGGAAATTCCGTTGCCGCCCTGAGCGATACGAGGCCAGAAGGCATCGAACCGAACACAGAAAAGAGTGGGAACTTTCATGGGGACCCGGTGGTGAATTGCATGCTGCGGATCGTTGCGTGTAAGCCGGGGTTTTGTTCTCGGGTCTTGACGGCGTCAAGAGTCGTCACCTATCAGGACCACCCTCGACCACTTATCCACAGCGGCGGCTCCTGGCCGTTGTACATGCTCTTGGGCCGCCATCGCTGTCTGCGCAACAGTCGACCGGCATGGTGCTCGGCCACGTCCTTTAGGTACTCGACGTCGTCGCTGGTCCACGGGTGCTGGCCGGTTCCGTCCAACCACCACCTCGGTTGGCCGTCCTGCTCGTAGCGGGTTATCCGGTAGCGCCAGGCGACGTGCCTGCCCTTGGCGTCAACCTGCCAGTCCAGCAGCCGCGCGCGAACGGACTCGGGCGCCGACTGGAAAAATTTCCAGGGGTCGGTTATCCGGATCTGGACAAACTCGCCGCCCATGAACTAACCCTACGCTTGCTTGCGTCAGTGGTTCTAGCTGCGGAGATGGCGTTCGCGTGGCATGGCTCGCCGGCAGTCTCCGTTCGACCGGAAGGCCCGTATCACTGTCTCCCAAGGAAATTGTCGAGATCTCACGTTGGGGGTGTCGGTTTGAAAACCCACGGCGTGGTAGCGGCTGTGATTTGATTTTTGCGTGGTCAGCGGGCAACGGATCGGGGCCACCACCGTACGTGTCGTCCAGCAGCCGTGGATCGATGCGCCCGTAGACGCCCTCGTGCTCTCGGCGAACAATCACCTGTGGCTACGCAACGCCAGCGGGAACGCCGCCGCACTGCACCGCAGATGCCCCGACCTGCATGACGAGGTAATGGCGCCCGCACCCCGACCGGCTCTTCCAAGGCAAAAGGTGAGGATGGCGTGGCGATTCGCCAGGCACCACAGCACGCAGGCATCACCGGCCTCGGGGTCGTAATGGGTCAGCTCGCTGACTGCACGTGCAGCTTCCGCCAAGGATGCTTCGTCATCGAGGTAGGCCAGCGCCACCGGCGCAGTGCGCATCAGGGAGCCATTACCTGCGGTGCGGCCAGTGAGCTTGTGCAGCCCGGCAGATTCCTGTTCTTGTGCACACAAAACGCTGGCAGGTCCCAGATGGCACTCTGCTTTTTAGGCACCTCGCTGGCGACCAGGCGGTGGCCGCAAGGGCGAGATGATAACCACCGCCGCCATGGCGACCTAGGCGTACGACCAAATCGACCAGGTCCGAGCCGAGCTGAACGCGGTCTCGAAATAGAGGAAGTCTGCGACGGTCACGGCGCCTCCTGCGCTCTGACTCAGGCGGATTCGGCCTGCGCAGCCTCGACGCGGCCGAACACCATCGACTCCTCGATCGACTCGAAGCGGGCGCCGAACGCGTCGCGCAGGTAGTTGTGGGTGAGCGCCCACGGCCTGCGAACTCCCGACTTCGGCAGCACATCAAGCGATCGCATCACGTAGCCCGATTGCAGGTTGAACGCAGGCTGCTCGGGCACGTCGAGGCCACCGAGCTGAGGATAGGCGCGCGTGTAGCCGTGAGAATCCATGTAGGCCAGCAATTTCGCGACCGCCTGCGCGGTCAGGTCGGCGCCCAACGTCCAGGAGGCATTGGTATAACCCATGCACCACGCTGCGTTGGGTACGTCCTCGAGTAGGTGGCGCCGGAAGAAGAACCGGTCGTGCGGGTTGATCTTCTCCCCATCGAGGCTGACTGTAGTGCCGCCAAGTGCCTGCAGCTGGATGCCGGTCGCGGTGATGATCACGTCGGCGTCCAGATGGCGACCGGATCTCAGCACGATGCCCGTCGCGTCCATGTGATCGACGTGGTCCGTCACCATCTCCACGTCCCCCGCCGCGACCGCCTTGTACAGGTCAGAGCCAAGGAGGAAGCACATCCGTTGATCCCACGGGTCATACGGTGGTGTGAAGTGTGTGTCGATGTCGTAGCCTGCGGGCAGATTGCGCTCGGCAAGCCCACGCAATAAACGCTTGGTGAACTCGGGGGCCCGGCGCGAGACAAGCCACACCAGAGAGGCGAACAGTGCCATCGTCCACCGCACGATCATGTGTGCAGTCCTGCGCGGCAACACTTTTCGAATCCAGTTGAACACCGGCAGCACCCTCATCACTGACAACATGTACGACGGGGTGCGCTGCAGCATCGTCACGTGCGCGGCCCTCTGGGCCAACGACGGGATCATGCTGACAGCCGTGGCGCCACTGCCGATGACCACTAAGCGCTTGCCTGCGTAGTCGAATCCTTCCGGCCAGTGCTGGGGATGGATGATGTCACCCTTGAAGTCCTCGATGCCGGGAAACGTTGGCGCGTGCGGCTCGTCGTAGTTGTAGTAACCACTGCCGAAGAACAGGAACCGCCCCCGAAAAGTCTTGGGTTGACCGTCCTGCTCAGTCTGAATCGTCCAGGTGTCGGTGCTCGAATCCCAATCGGCCGACAGCACTTGGGTATTGAGCCGGATGTGCTCATCGATGCCGTGCTTGCGCGCCGTATCGGCCATGTACTGCCAGATGTCGCCGCCGCCGGCGATCATCTCGGGCCGGGTCCAAGGCTCCCACGGGAAGCACAGCGTGAAGATGTCGCTGTCCGACCTAATTCCCGGATAGCGGAACAGGTCCCACGTCCCGCCGAGACGCTGGCGTCTCTCCAGGATCGTGTAGCTCAGATGCGGGTTCTTCTCGTGGATGCGGTACGCGGCACCGATGCCGGAAAACCCGGCACCGATGATCAGCACATCGCTGAACTCCGGCTCGTTGGTCGTCACACTGACACCTTTCTAAGCGGACCGGACCGCCTCGGTCGCCGTTCGGCCGAACACCAGCGACTCCTCGATCCGGTCGAGGCGGTGGTCGATCGCGTCGAGCACATAGTTGTGCCGGACATTCCACGGCCGATGCGTGCCCGACTTCGGCAGCACGTGCGCGGCGCGCTGCACATACCCGGCGTTGGCGGCCTGATAGGTGCCTGGGGGCAGGAGTCCAGGAAGGGGAACGGAGTTGTGGCCACACCGGCTGAGTTCGGGCCTAGCCGAAGCACCAGGTCCGCGCTTGCTGTGGATGCCGCCGCTATCGCCGCCACCACAACGGCTCCGACAAAGGCGGCACTAAACACGATTCCACCCACAATTGCGACGATCCACACATTTTTGACGTCAGCGTCAGCTGCGTGATTAGCCTAGGTGGACTCCGTCACGTTGGCATGCGATTCGCGATACGAGGCAGCGCTGAACTTCGGGGCGGCTCCTAAAGGCTCCGATCCGTGCGCCCGGGCGCTCAAAAGAGAACCACATATCAGACACTCCTACCCGCCAGCCAACGCGCGGCGCCTTGGTCCGGAACTTGACGCTCGCCGGACCCTCCGCCGCCTGTCTCGAAAACGACCTTGCGCTCAACCGGTCAGTGCATCTGTTGAGTTAGATTAGCGGGTTGTTAGCCCCAGAAGTGGGGTCGGCTCGGTCATCGAGATAGTCGAGCAGGTCCTGGACTCGGGAGCTGGGGTCGAGAGGGTCGTAGCGGTGGTATTTCAGGTTTCGGTCGCGCCAGTACAGCGTCCATAGCCCGGTGGTCTTGGTGTAGTGCAGCCGGGCGATCGGGAATCGGGTCCAATCGGGGCCGAAGTCCTCGCGCCAAGGCGGTCGGCATTCACAAATGGTCAGATGTCTTGGGGCGACGTCGCATTCGACGCGGACCTCGCCGCGAACATGCTCAGGGACCTGGTCAGCGCACCAGCGTTGTACGCGGGCGACATCGAGCTCGGGAAGTCCGCCGGCGCCCATGCTGTCATGATCGCAGCCGAGAATCGCACCGGCTACGCAGGCGCCAGCTGCAGCGGTTTCGGCTCGACGGTGCCGAACGCTTCGACCGGGGTGGCCCAGCCGAGGACTCGACGCGGGCGGTGATTGAGTTTCGCGGCGACAGCGTCCAGTTCGTCCTGGGTGAACGTCGACAGGTCGGCGTTCTTGTGCAGGTATTGGCGCAGCAGCCGGTTCGTGTTCTCGTTGGTACCTCGCTGCCATGGGTGGTGTGGGTCGCAAAAGAACACCGGCATCGACAGCGCCGTCGTGATCACCGAATGGTGCGCCATCTCGCTGCCGCGGTCCCAGGTCAACGACCGCCGCAGAGGTGTCGGTAGGCGCCCCAGGCGCTCGATCAACGCGCGGGCCACCGCGTCGGCCTTATTGCCGTCGGGCAGCGCGACGACCATCGCGTAGCGGGTGGCGCGGTCGACGAGGGTGGCGACCGCCGATGGACGCACTCCAAACACCAGATCGCCCTCCCAATGGCCGGCCACCTGTCGGGTGTCGGCCTCGGCCGGTCGCTCGCGGATGGAGACCACGTTCCGGATCTGGCCGCGACCGTGCGAGCGCTTCTTACCGCGCGGCCGCCGGATCGAACGCTCACTCCGCAGTCGATGGAACATAGTGGCGTCAAACACATTCCGCGACGGCATGTACACATCACGGTAGATCGACTCATGCGAGATATGCATCGTTGCGTCACCGAGATACTCCCGCCGCAGCCACTGGGCGATCTGCTGTGGCGACCAATCGGCCACGAGCTTGTCGGTGACCACGCCGCGCAACTGGGCGTTCACGGCGAGCTTGCTCGGTTTCGGGCGCCGCGCCCGCTCGAACGCGGCCGCGTCAGCGACCAGCGCCCGGTACGCGTCGCGGCCACCATTGCGAGCGATCTCCCGCGATACCGTCGACGACGGCCGGTCGATGCGACCGGCGATCGCCCGTGCCGACAGACCGGCAGCGATCCCACGTGAGATCTCCTCACGCTCAACCAGAGTCAGATGACCGACTCTGCGCTTCCGCGGGATCGGCGGGATCCCGCCCGATTCACGCAAGTACCGCCGGATCCGCGGCAAGGTCTCACCCAGAGCACGCTCCATCTCCCGGATCGGGTCACCATGCCGCCACATCGCCCAGATCAGTTCCTGCTGTTCGACACCAAACCCAACCGGACCCACAACAACCTCCATCGACACATCATCGGCCTGCAGTGATGCGCTGACTGGTTGAGCTCAAGACGAGATATGAGAGTCTCAAAAGTCATTCGCAGATGTAAGCGGTCTGCAACGGTGTCCTCGACAACGGCGGGCTCTGCCAACACCGCCAGCGGGTAACCCGCCCCGGTCCTTCCTGATCCAGCTGGGGCGGGTTCACCACCCGCCGAGTGGAACGCACCGTCCGCACCGGTGCTGCAACTCCACCGGGCGACAGGTTCAATCTGAACCTTTCCTGGTCCGATCACGTGGGTGAAGTGTGAACGACGGCGTACCGACCCAAGCTCCGCGGATGTGCAACATCGAGACCATCGACGCCGTCGGCTGCTATGGCGCGCGTGGCGGGTAGCTCGCGAGATGGGCTGCGCGCCGAACACTGCGTTCATAGACGCCCTGCTGGACGAGCGAGCGAGCCGCCCGGCACAACGGACCTTTGTGGGCCCACAACATCCAGACCTCTACTAAATGCCGGGGCTGCGACCGATGCTGGATGTGTCCGGTCCTGACGGGAATAGCCGGATGAACTACCTGGTCGTTGTATCCGTGGCAATAGTTGGCAGTGTCACGAGTCGATCTGGCAGTACTCCGGCGGCACGCTCAAAGCTGTCTAGAGAGGATGACCAATGACAGTGACAGACCAACTCGGCCACAGTGATTGCGTGGCATGGCTGACCAGCTTCGGCATCCAGGTGCACGGCCGGTTCATCCGGTACACCAGCAGTGGCGAAGCCCTGGTTCGGACCAGGGAGGGGCACATGTTCCGCGTACCGTTGGACAACCCCACGGTCGTGCGGGCCGAATGCGGCCCCGCCATCCCCCCGACCTGGGCATCTCCTGTGTATCAGTGAATTGCATTTGCGTAGCTCGACCCGATTTTCGGCGCGGAGGGAGACGTGGATTTGCTCGGGGTGTCCGGCCCCGGCCAAATCGCGTCCATCTACAACGCCGGAGCCGCCGGGAAACACCTGTAACAGTGACCGGCAGGGCTTAACCTTAAGCAGCACTAGAGGAACGCTGAAGTGTTGACGATCTCGTCGACACACTCAGGCTGCTGGCCCGGGACAGTCCTTTGCTGCGGTAGGCGAATAGCAATGATCAGATCTTGTGGATGGTTCTCGGCGGGGTGACGTGAGTGGGCGCACCTTCCCGGGAATGATCTGAAAGTCCGTAGCTCTGGTCAGGACCGGCGTTGACGCGCTGGTTCGGGAAGGTACGCCCCCGCACTTTTGTCCCCGATACCCGAAAATAGGGTATCGAGTTACTCGTTGTGCCTGGCGGTGGTCCCGTGAGAAAATCCGCGTGGGGATGAAGAGGAAGTCTTCAGAAGCCAATGAGTCGCGACATCGGCAACACCCAGCAGGCCATCCTCGACGAGCTGAGCGCCGGACATCTCGCCGTCATCGAGTTGGCCGAACGCCTGGATGCGAGCTACTTCCAGATCCGTCGCGCCGTACATGCGCTAGCCGACCGTGGCTTGGTCGATCTCTACAAGGTGACCCATCAGTTACCCAATGGCGGCTATGCACCCGTGAAATTGTTCGCGGAGAAGCGAAGCCACTGGCCTCATGACGCGAATAGCCAAGAATGACCATCCGCGCTCAAGGGGACTCCTAACGCCCAGCTGGTATGGCCGCCGGGGCAAGAGCATGGTTGGTGGCCGATGAGATACCCGGTCTGCGCGGAGCTGGTCGTCGGGTGGGCAGCGCTCCGGCGGTCGAACCATCCAACGGCCGTTCGTGCAGCGGCCGCGGCAGCACGTGGACGCACAACGCCGCCCAGGGTGGCCGCTGCCCGAGCTGCGGCAAGGAGACGACCGCTCCACCGTGCGAGGCGCTGAGCGACTGGCACGACCCCACCTCGCCGTGGTGGCAACAGGAAGAGGTGAGCGATGACCGACCGGCCTGACTGGGGGTGGGGTGCCAATCCACCCGTCTTCACCTTCACCGAAGACGAGATCCGTGCGGTGGCCGAGGCCCATCATTACAGCCCTCCTGATCAAGGAGAGCGCGGGGGATTGTGTTCGTGCCGGTATTCCTCTTCGCGTCCCGCCGTGGAATACACCATCGATCACTTCATCGAGAAGCTGAAGGAAGCACGTGAGCGAGCACTCGCGGCCAAGCCGGTGACGCCGTGAAGGTCACCGAGGCCGAGCGCAAGCCCCGCAGCAAGGTCGCCCGCGAGTTGGCGATCGCCGCCCAGCATCTGCGCCACTATTAGCGCGCCGATCTGGCCCGTCAGGTCGACGAGATGGCCGACGGCATCTACACCGGTCAGATCACCGATCGGCCGCTGCAATAAGTGACCGGCTTTGCTGGATGAGACCTGAGTTGTACCTGGCGGCAGTAATCGCTTCTTGACCGCAGGAACCGGCCGGACCCGTCTCGAAATAGACGGCATACGAGGGCAAAACTTCGTGTCAGAGGTGGCACGGCGATATGACGGACATCGCTGGCCTGCGGTGACACGATACTGACGTGGACGACTGTCGCGGTGCGCTAACGGCGGGACTGCCGTGTGGGTCGTGCGGCACCGAACTGCCACCGAACTCCAAATTCTGTAACGAGTGCGGTGCCCCCGTCACACAAGTCAGCCGATCGGCGGAGTACAAGCAGGTAACCGTCCTGTTCGCCGACGTGGTGCATTCGATGGATCTTGCTTCGGCTGTCGGTGCGGAGCGGCTGCGCGAGATCATGACCGGGCTCCTCGACCGGGCAACGGCGGTCGTGACACGCTACGGCGGCACGCTGGACAAGTTCACCGGCGACGGGATCATGACGGTGTTTGGGGCACCCGTGGCGTTGGAGGACCACGCAGTCCGCGCTTGTCTTGCGGCGCTGGGCATCCAAGAGGAGACCGCCCAGCTGGCCGCTGAGGTCAAAGACCGGGACGGTATCGACTTGCGGTTGCGCGTGGGGCTGAACTCGGGCCAAGTGATCGCCGGTGAAATCGGTTCCGGGCCGTTCGGTTACACCGCCGTCGGTGAGCAGGTCGGGATGGCGCAGCGGATGGAAGCGGCGGCTCCACAGGGTGGGGTGATGCTGAGCGAATCCACGGCGCGGCTTGTTGATGGCGCAGGAGTTCTCGGTGAGCCTGAGCTGGTTCAGGGCGGGGGTGTTGCCACTGGCTCCGGCGGGGGTGTCAAGTTGGCGTCGTCGCGCCGGGAAGGCCTGCAGGACTTGGCCGAACGCCACGACCGCGGCCCTCTCTGCCAACCTGGGTTGAGGCGCCTGCCTGCTGACAATTAGTGACCTGAGGGCGGGGATGGAGAGCTTCCCCGAGATGACGAACAAGGTGACCACATTGGTGCGAGCGACCGGGATCGAAGATCCTGGTCGGATGAATGGCGCTGGGACCGAACGTCCCGACCCTGAGGTGCCCGAGCGTGCCCGGCGCCGGACGTTCACTGCGAAGTACAAGCTGGAGATCCTGGTCGCCTACGACGCCGCCCCCGAGGGTGAGAAGGGTGCGTTGTTGCGTCGGGAGGGCCTGTACTCCAGCCACATCGTAGCGTGGCGGCGGGCCCGCGACGCCGGTGCACTGGCTGGGCTGGCCGCCCCGCGTGGACGTAAGCGGCGCGACCCGCAAGCCGAGCGGATCGGCCGCCTTGAGCAGGAGAAACGACAACTGGAGCAGGAGCTGGCCAAGACCCGCTTCGTGGTGGATGTGCAGGCAAAACTGCACGCGCTCTTGGAGACGCTCTCCGAGAGCGCGGACACCGAGCCGAGGTCGACGCCGTGACCGACACCGCGATCGCCGAGCTAGCCCCGCGTGTCGGGGTTCGAGACGCCTGCCAGGCTGTGGGGGCCGCGCAGGCCAGCGGTCACATGGCGAAGGGCTCCAGCGGGTTCGCGGCAAGTACGCAGACTGTGGAGGTCACTTGTGAATACGAGTGCTTCGTGGCTCGACCCGGACACGGCGGAGCTGCGAGTACGCAGGATGCAGAGCAAGCTGCACCATTGGGCGGTCGATGACACCGACCGCTGTTTCGATGATTTGTACAACCTCGTTCATGACCCCGCATTCCTCACCGTTGCGTGGGAGCGGGTGCGGACGAACAAGGGTGCGCGTTCTGCTGGAACCGACGGGATCGCACCACGATCTCTCGGCCCGGTGGAGGCGGCCGGACTGCTTCAGCGGCTCCGCGAGGAACTCAAGGAGCGGGTGTTCCGGCCGGATCCGGTGCGGGAGGTGACGATCCCGAAGGCGAACGGCAAGCTCCGTCGCCTGGGTATCGCCACCGTCGCCGACCGGGTCGTGCAAGCTTCGCTGAAGCTGGTGCTGGAGCCCATTTTCGAGGCGGACTTTCATCCGTGCTCATACGGGTTCCGACCACTCAGGCGAGCCCAGGACGCCATCGCCGAGATCCATCACCTCGCCAGCGGCTCACGGGCCTATCACTGGGTTTTCGAGGGAGACATCACGGCATGCTTCGACGAAATCTCGCATTCGGCCCTCATGGACCGGGTGCGGCGACGTATCGGGGACAAACGCGTTCTGGCCCTGGTGAAGTCGTTCCTCAAGGCCGGGATTCTGTCGAAGGATCTCGGCTACCGGGACAACGTCACCGGCACTCCGCAAGGCGGAATCCTCTCACCACTGCTCAGCAATGTCGCCCTGTCCATTCTCGACGAGCACTTCGACGCGAAGTGGAAGGCGCTCGGCCCGGACTGGACACGCGCCAAGCATCGGCGCGCCGGAGTCCCGATGATGAAAATCGTCCGCTACGCGGACGATTTTTGCGTCATGGTCCACGGCACTCACGCTGATACCGAAGCGCTTTGGGACGAAATCGCTGCAGTGCTCGCGCCGATAGGCCTGCGCCTGTCGGTCGAGAAGAGCAGGGTCTGCCACATCGACGAGGGGTTCGAGTTCCTCGGCTTCCGCATCCAGCGGCAGATCAAGAAGGGCACGACCAAGCACTACGTCTACACCTGGCCGTCGAAGAAGGCGCTCATGTCCATCACCGACAAGGTCAGGAATCTGACGCGGCGACACAAACATCGGACGCTCGCTGATCTGTTGCGCCGACTCAACCCCGTCCTTCGGGGATGGTGCAACTACTTCCAGCACGGGGTGTCCAAACGCACCTTCGACTACCTCGACCACTTCACGTGGTGGCGGGTGGTGACTTGGATGCGCAAACGGCACCACGGGCTGGCGTGGGGCGTCTTCCATCGACGGTTCCTGCCCAATTGGCAGGTCCGGGAAGGCAAGACGGCGATGTTCCGGCCGCAGAAGGTGGAGGTCACCCGATACCGCTACCGGGGCACGAAGATCCACACCCCATGGACAGCGAGGCTGACGGACATCACTGCACCCGTGGCATGAACCCGTGGAGAGCCCGTTGCGGAGAGATTCGCTCGGCGGGTTCGGAGGGCGGGCCGGGGAAACGGATCGGCAGAAATGCCGACACCGCGCCCCGGTCCGACCCCTACACCAAGCTGCGCGGCCCGGCGAAGTGGACCTACTACTACCTCTATGTGATCTTGGACATCTCCCGGTACGTGGTCGGCTGGATGGTCGCCACCCGCGAATCCGCGGCGTTGGCCGAGGTACTGATCCGACAGACCTGCGCCAAACAAGGCATCGGCCGTGACCAGCTGACCATCCACGCCGACCGCGGCTCCTCGATGACCTCCAAGCCGGTGGCATTCCTGCTCGCCGACCTCGGCATCACCCAGTCACACAGCCGACCGCACGTTTCCAACGACAACCCGTTCAGCGAAGCACAATTCAAGACCCTGAAATACCGGCCCGACTTCCCCGGCCGCTTCGACTCCATCGAGGCCGCCCGCCGGCACGGCCAGACCTTCTTCGCTTGGTATAACGACGATCATCACCACGGCGGGCTGGGCCTGCACACTCCCGCCGACATCCACTACGGCACCGCCGAGGCCGTCCGCGACAAGCGCGCCGCCGTGCTCACCGACGCATACCGGGCGCATCCTGAACGGTTCATCCGCAAGCCGCCAGAGCCGCCACACCTGCCCACCGGCTCGTGGATCAACCCACCCGACAAGCCAAAGGAGACCACTCAGTAAATACCACCCGACGGTGCCTCATTCAGGTTGACAGCTTCCGCGGGCTGCGCTCATACCGCACCTGGACATATCGAAGTGTCGACACAATCGAGGACAACCGACAGTGTGCTCATCCGCTGCTGTGGCTCGGGCGGGCCTTGATCGCGTCCTGGGAGACGTAGACATCGAATTCGCCGGGCGCAGAGACGACGGCGTTACCGTATGCCGAGCGAACGAACGGCTTGGTCCACCACTTGCGGTCGCGCATGTCGGCGAAAAACCTTCCATCACCGCCGTTTAGCAAGGTCTGATGCTGTGTCGGCGAAACCCCGTCGAGGCGTTCACCAAAGAGACGGGTCACCTTGTAACCGGAATGCACGCCGAGGACATTCACCCAGTGGTGGAGCTCGACGATGTCGGCTTGTAGCACCCACATGTCGCCTTCGATCTGATAGGTCTGGCGGGTTTGTGTGTTGCCCTTATCGTCATAGAGTGTGAGATCCACGTTGAGGCTGTGCAGGGCGTTGCTGATCGGCGTCGCCGCGACGTGGGCGGCTTTGATTTCGCCAGTCAGGCCCAAGTAGGTCTGCACAATCGTGACGAACCAGAGCATTAGAATCGAAACAACCAGCAGCGCAACGCCACTGATCGCGCGTCCCGGTCGGATCCGCAGTCGGTGCCGGCGCGGCGCCTGCGCCGCCGGATCGTAGTTGGATCGCATCACTCGGCGCCGCCCGACCACCGACGACAGCAGCATCAGCACAGCGCCAATCGCCAGAACTGCCAGCACAATCTGCAGCGGCCCAAACTGCTGAGGGTAGGTCATACCGTAGATGTACCCGCCGAAACGCGGAAATGGCAACCACGCGGCTAAGGGCGAGCACCTGCTCCACCGCGAGGTCGAGGATGGTCTCTCGGCGCGGCGTCATCTAGATGGCACCTTGGCGCAAGCCGCCGACTTCCCGGCGACGGCTGGCGTGGCGATCGAGGCGATAGGTGGCCCACCGGCACGGCGAGCTGGCCAACGCGGCAGCCCGGCTACCACCCGATCGACCCCGGAATGCCCTTGAACGGGCCGACGACCCAACTGGTGATCCAGCCGCCGTAGAAGCCGCCGGGCTGTGGAACGATCACCTCGCCGTTGACGGTACAGCGGTCAACGAGCGCGGCCATCACCGCGACCGCGCCAGCGATCGGCTCGAAACCCGGGCTGGGGCTGAGGTAGCTCCATGCCGCTTTCGGCGCAACCCGCTTCTCGGTCACCAGGTCGTAGTAGCTCGCCTGGCCCTTCCACTCACACCACGACGACCCCGAGGTCTCGCGCAGCACCCCCTCAGCGAAAAAGGCATCGCGGGGCAGGTAATACGTCGGTGGCCACGGAGTGGCGGACGGTGGCCGATACCTTCGCCGGGGTGCCTGATGGTAACCAATAGTGTTCACTGACAGTGGGTAAGACAATGCAGCCAAATAACACGTCTGCGAAATTCGGGGCCACTGAGGGTCGGCACGCCATGATCCTGACCTGGAACCCTCAGAAATACCGTTGGAATGAAAACGAATACCTCGATTTCGTCGAACGGACTGCACAGGGTGAGGGTGTGATCATGGACTGGTCCACCGGCGGCAGGATTGGGGGCGTATCTAGCGGTGACCGGGTGTTCATGCTCCGGCAGGGAACGCAGGGAAGGGGAATCGTCGCCAGCGGAACCGTCGTGAGTGAAATCTACCAAGATCAGGATTGGGACGGATCGGGAGGAGTAGCCAACTACGTAGACGTTCTGTTGGAACGCCTTGTCGCCGTCGAGGACGCGCTTCCGACAAATCTGCTGAAGCGACAGCTTTCTGAAACGAACTGGGACCGCCTCCAGATGAGCGGAACCTTCATCAGGGGAAAGCAGGTCGACGAGCTGGAGCAGCTGTGGTCTAACCATCTCGCGAGTATCACCCAGAACGACACCGGCCCGAGCCTTGGACAAGCCATGCTGATGGATGCGGCACGCCGAAAGAAGATCGAGAACGCCGCACAGAACCTGCTGATGGAGTACTACCGCGATGAGGGCTGGACGGTCACCGACACCCGGTACGGCAACCCCTTCGACGCTGTTGCCCAGAAAGGCGCCGACCTTCTCTATCTGGAGGCCAAAGGTACTCGGTCGGATGGCCGCACGGTTCGCGTTACGCGCAGCGAGGTGGACTACGCCCGCGCCAACAGCGGACGGTGCATGATGGGCATCTGGCAGGAATCGAATTCGACAGCAACGACGAGGTTGACCCACTGTCCGGCTGGTTCAACATCATCCCGTTCGACCCGAACGATGACGACCTCATCCCGCTGAGCTACGAATGGTCGCCGCCGGATCAGCCAGAGTTATAACAATCAGTTGTCGGTCGGTGAGGGCGGTAGTACTGCCCATCGACACGTGCGAACACCAAGGCTCCAAGCGGCCCGCATGGCGTTCTATGTGCGGTAATTTGTGACACCAACCCAACAATGCTCGGCGGGCAGACGCATGTCACCGCACCCGGTAGCGCGCTGATGTTGCCGTCGCTGTGCGCGTCGACGGGGGAACTCCGGCCGCCGGATCCGGTCTGGACCGGTGCGGTGATCCGACGGTGATGATCGCCGTCTTGCGTGGCGCGGTCAAGTTCTTTTCGCCAGGCTGGGCGTGGCCGTGGTGGCGTGCTCGTCCTCTCCCTGCTTAACCTAATAACTCCCGCCAGGTGCGGGAGCATGTCCCGAGTCGCGTGGATTTTTGGTGGCGATCCATGGTGAACTCTATGCGGCGGTACCGACGGTGTCGGGGTTGGCGTGTCGGCGCAGGGCGTCGGCGAGCTGGGGCATCTGCTTGTAGCCCTTGATGCGACGGAACGACCGTTCGGCGTTGAGCATGCCGGCCGCGGTCCAGCGCAGCACCATCTGCCCGTCGCGCCAGCGGGTGACATTACGGTTGGTGGTGCGGGCTATCGAGATCATCGACTCGACCGGGTTGGAGGTGGTCAGGCTCTTGGCCAGCCGGCCTTCGATGCCCAGCCGCGCGACGGTGAACATTTCCTCCAGGCCTTCACGCAGTGAGGCGGCCGCGCCCGGGTAGCTCTTATCCAGTTGCGCGGCAAGCTTTTTGGCGTTGGCCAGCCCGGTGTCTGGGTCGGCATGACCAAATGCCTTGACTAGCTTGGCATCTACCCACTGCTTGTCTTTGTCGGGCAGGTGCTCGGCGACATTCCGCCGCTTGTGCAGGGTGCATCTTTGGATGATGGCCTTGGCGCCGAACACCTCTCGTACCGCGGCCGCGAGCGCCTTGGCGCCGTCGACGACCACCAACAGCCCGTCATCGAAGCGCAGGCCACGCTCGACCAGGTCGGCCAACAGCGAACGCACCACGGTCTTATTCTCCGTGGAACCGTCCCACAGCCCGACCGGCTTTTTGGTTCCGTCGGCGGTGATGGCCAGCGCCACTACCACGCAGCGCTCGGCCATGTGCTCACCATCAAGCATGAGCACCTTGATGTCCTCGCCCACCAGGTCGCGGGCCATCAACTCGGCCAGCGCAGTCTCGGTCTGTTTGACGAATCGGCGCGAAATCGCCGAGCGGCTAGTCGCTTTCGTCTCCTTGTCGACCACGGTGCCAACCGGCTCGGCGACCCGCGCGTGCCGGCGGGTGGCCGCCCCGGCCAGCATCCGCTCCATCACCACGGCCGTCAGCACATCCTCGGTAGCGAAGTGGGTATAGCAGGCCAGCGGCACCTCGTGCCCATCGCAGGTGCGGGCCCGCGGCCGATCCACCGACACCCGACGCCCGCCCAGCGTGACCGAGCCGCGCCCGCCGCCATGACGCACCGCGGCCCGGTTCGGATCATGCTTGCCTTTCGGTCCGACCACCTCGGCGATCTCGGCCTCAAACAGTGCCCGCATCACTGCCATCCCGGCGGCCACGCTCATCGCCAGCAGCCCCTCTCGGGCCGCACCAGCGATGTCGGTCAGCGCCAGGACGATCTCCTCCGGCAGATCGGGCAGTACGGCGGCGTCAGTCGTCTCAGCGAGGCGGACAGTAGGTACGGTTCTCATGGCGGTCCCTTCCTTCGTGGGTGTTCTTGGTCGTTCACCCGAAGACCTACCATCAGGCAGGCCTCAGGTGAGGGACCGCCACCTCAAATTCCACGAAGAACGGGACAACCTCAGGTGCGGTCCGCCAGCGTGTAAGGCTTCTGGGTGGATGTAACCCAATGCGCCAGCGCCTAACTCCGATCTGGTGACGTGGGTTCTCGAACTACCGCTTGACCCCGGACTTCCAGCGCGATTGACGGTTCAGTGGCCTCCCTTTGCGTTCGGGATCAACCCTCTGGAACTCGCTTGGTCGGTGGCGGGCTCAACGGATCTCTATCGGGCAGAACCGTTCTCGGACCTCGCGCCCAGTCTCACGAACGTCTTCACCCGTTACATAGCAACCAACCCAGACTCAGAAACCAGCCGGACAATCAAATCGCTCTTCGACGCCGGCGGCTGCAACGATGCGGATGTGAACCGTCCCCGGTTTCATGCGCACTTCCTTTGTTGGGAAGGATGGCGCGATGCCGAGCAAGTACGACGAGAACACCAAGGCCAGGGCGGTGCGGCTGGTCCGCGAACACCGCGATGACTACGACTCAGAGTGGGCAGCGATGAAAGCGATCGCCGGCCGTCTGGGGATGACCGCGGAGACGCTGCGCAAGTGGGTGCGCCAGGCCGAGATCGACGCCGGTGAGGCAGCAGGGGTCTCTAGCGAGGAGAGACGGGAGCTGCGTGAGCTACGCCGCAAGACCCGGGAGCTGGAGCAGACTATCGAAATCCTCAAGGCCGCAACAACTTTCTTCGCGCGGGAGTGCGACCCGCTACACCGCTGATCTGTGCGTTCATCGACGAACACAAGGAGCGGTTCGGGGTCGTACCGATCTGCCGCGCCCTGACTATCCAAGGCGTGGCGATCGCCCCGCGCACCTATTGGGCGCACCGCTCGTCGGCACCGTCGAAACGGGCCCTGTGGGACACCACGATCACCGAAATCCTGGCCGGCTACTACGAACCTGATGCCGACGGGAAACGCCCACCCGAGAGCCTGTACGGCAGCCTGAAGATGTGGGCGCACCTGCAGCGGCAGGCCATCCCGGTGGCGCGGCGCACGGTGGAACGGATCATGCGGCACAACGGTTGGCGAGGTGTCAGCCGTGCTCGCCGCCCACCACGCACCACCGAGCGTGACCCCGCCGCCGCGCGAGCGCCGGACCTGGTGGGCCGGCAGTGGCGCGTTGCCGCACCCAACCTGCTGGACGTAGCCGACTTCACCTACGTCCCGCTCGACACCGGTGGGTTCGGCTACACCGCGTTCGTCGTCGACGCCTACGCCGGGCTGATCCCGGGCTGGGAGTGTTCCCTGACCAAAGACACCGGCTTCGTCGAGCGCGCACTACGCCACGCCGCGGCCTTCCGCACCCGTCAAGGCTATCCGTTCAACGACACGATCCACCATAGCGATTATGCCGAGGTTTGCTTTAAGCCGAGGATCTGCGGAGATGGCCTGCGCTCGTGGTGGTTGCTGGTGGAGCATGTCCCGAGTCGCGTGGATTTTTGGTGGCGATCCATGGTGAACTCTATGCGGCGGTACCGACGGTGTCGGGGTTGGCGTGTCGGCGCAGGGCGTCGGCGAGCTGGGGCATCTGCTTGTAGCCCTTGATGCGACGGAACGACCGTTCGGCGTTGAGCATGCCGGCCGCGGTCCAGCGCAGCACCATCTGCCCGTCGCGCCAGCGGGTGACATTACGGTTGGTGGTGCGGGCTATCGAGATCATCGACTCGACCGGGTTGGAGGTGGTCAGGCTCTTGGCCAGCCGGCCTTCGATGCCCAGCCGCGCGACGGTGAACATTTCCTCCAGGCCTTCACGCAGTGAGGCGGCCGCGCCCGGGTAGCTCTTATCCAGTTGCGCGGCAAGCTTTTTGGCGTTGGCCAGCCCGGTGTCTGGGTCGGCATGACCAAATGCCTTGACTAGCTTGGCATCTACCCACTGCTTGTCTTTGTCGGGCAGGTGCTCGGCGACATTCCGCCGCTTGTGCAGGGTGCATCTTTGGATGATGGCCTTGGCGCCGAACACCTCTCGTACCGCGGCCGCGAGCGCCTTGGCGCCGTCGACGACCACCAACAGCCCGTCATCGAAGCGCAGGCCACGCTCGACCAGGTCGGCCAACAGCGAACGCACCACGGTCTTATTCTCCGTGGAACCGTCCCACAGCCCGACCGGCTTTTTGGTTCCGTCGGCGGTGATGGCCAGCGCCACTACCACGCAGCGCTCGGCCATGTGCTCACCATCAAGCATGAGCACCTTGATGTCCTCGCCCACCAGGTCGCGGGCCATCAACTCGGCCAGCGCAGTCTCGGTCTGTTTGACGAATCGGCGCGAAATCGCCGAGCGGCTAGTCGCTTTCGTCTCCTTGTCGACCACGGTGCCAACCGGCTCGGCGACCCGCGCGTGCCGGCGGGTGGCCGCCCCGGCCAGCATCCGCTCCATCACCACGGCCGTCAGCACATCCTCGGTAGCGAAGTGGGTATAGCAGGCCAGCGGCACCTCGTGCCCATCGCAGGTGCGGGCCCGCGGCCGATCCACCGACACCCGACGCCCGCCCAGCGTGACCGAGCCGCGCCCGCCGCCATGACGCACCGCGGCCCGGTTCGGATCATGCTTGCCTTTCGGTCCGACCACCTCGGCGATCTCGGCCTCAAACAGTGCCCGCATCACTGCCATCCCGGCGGCCACGCTCATCGCCAGCAGCCCCTCTCGGGCCGCACCAGCGATGTCGGTCAGCGCCAGGACGATCTCCTCCGGCAGATCGGGCAGTACGGCGGCGTCAGTCGTCTCAGCGAGGCGGACAGTAGGTACGGTTCTCATGGCGGTCCCTTCCTTCGTGGGTGTTCTTGGTCGTTCACCCGAAGACCTACCATCAGGCAGGCCTCAGGTGAGGGACCGCCACCTCAAATTCCACGAAGAACGGGACAACCTCTGCTGGTGGATTTCTCGGCTTAACGTTTCGCGGCTATCGCAGGCTGTAGAGGGTTTGGAGTTGGTCTTCGGTGAGTGGCTCGGTGGCCGCGGTGTTGATGGCGGGGGTGGCGGCGTTGATGGCTTGTCGCATCATGTCCAGGGTCGCAAAGGCATAGAACGCTGCTGTGGTGGAAGCGTTTTCGTGGCCGAGGAGGCGCATGATGATCGGCAGCGGGATACCCTGCTGGTAGAGATCCATCGCCTTGGTTTTGCGCAGCAGGTGGCAGTGGATGTTCGCCGGGATCGAAAGGCATTGAGCACGAGCGGATTCGGCGGCTTGCTTGAGCACGGCGGCGACCGTGTCAGCGGACAGTTCGGCAGGTCGCCCGCGGTGCAGACTGTAGAACAATGGCCTGGTCGCGGGGAGTTTGGTGATATTCGGGTGGAACTCATCGAGGTAGACGTGCAGGTGCTCGACGGTCTTCTCGGTGAGCGGTACGACGCGGGTCTTGTTGCCCTTGCCGGTAAGCAGGATGTGCCCGGGCTCGGTCAGGCACAGATCCTGCAGGGTCAAGCCCGTGATCTCGCCCACGCGAGCCGCGGTGTCGTAGAGCAGGATCAGCAGCATCCGGTTCCTCCGAGATTTCGCTGTTTGCCCGGTGAACGCGGCAAGGATCGCACGCGTTTGAGCTTCGGTGAGGTACTCGATGGGCCTGCGGGGGCCAGCCGGCGCTTTGAGTGCTTTGGCTGATTGGCTGAGCGCGACGAGCGTGAGATCTTCGTAGGCCGCGTAGGTCAGGAACGCTTTGACCGCGCTCAGACGCAACCTGACGGTCTTGGGCGTGTAGTGCCGCTGATCGGTCATCCAGGTCAGCCATCCTTTCAGGTGCCGGCGGTCGAAGTGATCGAAGCTGACGTGCTCACGTCCGATGTGCTCGGCCTCGGCGAGGTAGTCCAGGAAGCACTCCAGGCTGATCCGGTAGGCCTCAATCGTTTTCGGCGACAGTCCTCTGGTCTTGGGCATGTAGGCGTGCAGATAATCGCGGGCGAACCTGAAGAAGTCCGGTGCGCCGGTATGTGGGTCGCGTCTCATCAGAATCCCACCTGCGGTAGCAGGGACTGGCGTTGTCGGGTGATGCCGGCGTAGGTGGCCATGAAATCGGGCGACGTGTGCACGTAGTAGTACGTGCTCTCAAAGGTTGCGTGGCCCATGTAACGAGACAGGTAGGGCAGCATCGCGGTGACGTCGTCGCCGGCGGTCATCCATCGCTGGATGTTGGCGTAGGCGAAGTGATGCCGGAAATCGTAGGGGCGTGGCTGTTGGCCGGCCGCGGGCCGGGGCAGCCCGGCCTGGTCCCAGATGCGGCCGAACATTTTCCCGACCGTTGCCGCGCTGACCTGGTTACCGGTAGCAGAGACGAAGAACGTGCGACGCGAGGCGAAATGTGCTCGCGACGTCCGGTCGCACGTGTCGAGGATCTCGATAACCCGATCAGTCAGCGGCAGCCTGCGGCTGCGATGTCCTTTGGACCAGACGATGTCGATGTGCCCGGCATCAAGGTCGACCTGACCGGTCTGCAGAGCGCGGGTTTCGCCGGTCCGCAGCCCGCACGAGTGCATCAGCGTGAAGAACGCGACCGCCTGCCACCGCCACGGGGATGGTGCCTGTAGTTGTGTTGCGGCGGTGAAGAAAAACTCGATCTCACGCCGGGCCAACAGATAGGCATGCGCGGCAACGAAAGAGGCTTTCCACCGGTCGGAGAGCACATAGGCGTCGTTGGCCCCGTTGGTATTCAGCCACCGGCCGACGTCACGGATGTAGGACATCCAGGACCGGTAGCGGCCGCAACGTTGCAGCTGAACACCGACCCAGCCTTCGACAGTTTCTTTGTCGAACACCGTGCGGTCGTGCTCGGCGCAGTAGGCGTCGAACTTCCTCAGGTACCAGATGCGGGAAGCGCCAGTGAATCCCATGTTCGCCTTGAACGCCAGGTACGCATCCAACTCGGTGGCGAACGCGCTGGTGAAGCCGTGGCCACTCATGACCGCACGGCTTCTGGGACCGGCAGGACGCAGTCGAGCAGACGTAGCCGGTCGACGCTCATGTAGAGGTTCGTCGATTCTTCGCTGGCGTGGCCGAGCACTGCCGCGATCGTCGGTAGCGGAACCGCTGCGGCCAGCAGCCGGGATGCGGCGTTGTGGCGCAGCAATCGGGTTCCCGCCTTCAGCTTGTTCACCCCCGCTTTCCGGAATGTCTCAACGGTCACCCGGTGCACCGTCGCGTGATCGTTGAGCCGGGTGTGTGGGGCTACCGAACGCAGGAATAGGTGATCATCGCCGGAGCTGGGACGCTCGTCGAGAACATAGGTGACCAGCTTGCCCAGCAGCAAGGCCGGCAATGGCAGCGTCAGCGGGTTGCCCGTCTTCTGCTGCACGAGGCCGATTGTGTGCCCACGCCAGTCGACGTCACCCATCCGTAGCGCCACGATGTCACAGGCCCGCAATCCCGTCGATAATGCGAGCAAGGTGATCGCGGCGTCCCGCGCGCTGACCACCCCCGACGCACAGGCCCGAACAACCCGTTCCTCGTCGCCATCGCCGAGGGCGGGGACTATCGCGTGAAAGCGTTTGATGCCAGCCAGATTCAGCGCATTGACAAGGTCGGTGCGGCCGGTGAACTTGAGGAACGGACGAAAGTTCGACACCACCCAAAACAACGACGACCTGGCCCACCGGTCCAGTAGGGATTCCAAAAACGCCAGGACACTGGCGCCATCCGCCCGGTCCAGCACTGCGATCCCGCGTGCTTCCAGGAACACCAGGTAGCTACGCGCCACCCGCCCGTAGGCCTCGCGGGTGGCCGGCGCCAGACCGCGCCGGCCCATCTCGGCCTGCCAGGCGGCGTCCAGTGCAACGAAGTCGCTGCTCTCGGGCCGTGGACCTCCGCCGCCGCGGCCACGAACCGCCAGGTCCACCCGGCCGGTCTGCACATACGAGTCGAACACCGTAACAAGACGCCGGTAATCGAACCGGCGCTGCGGGCTGAACCGACCGGTGCGCACACTGGTCGTCATCGAGGCGAACTCCGCACCCAGACCGGTGGAATACTCACGCCCCAAGGCGAACTCAGTCAGCGCCTTGATCGTCTTCGCGTACTGACCAACTGTCGATTCCATGTAGCCGGCCGCACGCAGCTCCGCCACGACAACCGCGCCGATCCCACGGACCGTCGTATCCATGACCGTCTCCTTCCACAGACGTAGAGATACGACGGACGCTAACCACCACCCGAAACGTTAAGCCGAGAAATCCAGCGACACCCCCCACGAGCGCAGGCCATCTCCGCAGATCCTCGGCTTAAAGCAAACCTCGGCATAATCGCTATTAAGCCGGATCCGGCTTAACACCGACGCCGGAAGCCAGTACAGTACACCGCAATACATTACAGCGAGACACTGATGCAGGAGGGCCTGATCCCGTCGGTCGGTACCGTCGGCGATGCCCTGGACAACGCGCTGTGCGAAACCACGATCGGGCTCTACAAGACCGAGTGCGTGCGTCGAGGCTCCCCGTTTCGCACCGGTGCGATCCGTACCTTGGCCGACCTGGAGAACATGACCTCGGCGTGGGTCACCTGGTACAACACCGCCAGGCTGATGCACCGCCTGGGTCGCATCCCACCCGCGGAAGCCGAGGCCGAGTACTACGCTCGACTCCAGGCCGGAAAGCACACCGGTCACACGTAACGAGGTGTGCATGAAACCGGGGATGCTTCAATGGCACTGCCGCGGTCAAGGGCGACGGGCGCACAACCCCTGCGAACTGAGCCAAAACCCGCTGATCAAGTCGCTGTTAGCGCCTATGTTCGGCTGCTCAACGAGGCAGGAAAATACGATCCGCTTTCTGATGGAGCCCAAAAGGATTCGCTTTCACTCGGTTTCGGATTTGCCGCGAACAGTGTTGACATAGATAAGTTCGACAGCGGGCGCTGCAGAACCTGAGCGCTGGAGGCGTCCGTCGTCCGGGCAGCGCTCACAATGTCGTCTTGATCGGCGCGGGCGTGGACGCGATCTGATCGAGCACGTGAATGTTCCTGACAACGTCGCGGCTCTCCTCTTCGGCGATCTCGCGAACCGTTGCCTCGATCACGCCGATGATGCCGGGCGGGTGGTAGATCAGATCTGCCTGGGCCGCCACCTTCCGATCGCGCGCCCAGATAGTGAAAGGTCGAGTGAATCCAGGCACCACAGCAAGCAAGATCGCGAACCGCCATGCGCTGTCGCGCATCGCAGCGACGGCTTGGTCGATCAGGAAGATCTCGTTGTCGGCGAGGACCTGGTAGAGCTCGCCCAGTTCTGGCGACAATTGATTGATGTCATCGACGAGACCGTTGACCTGGCTTGCCAAAACGGCGTTGATGGTGTCGAAGTCGTCGTGTAGCTTCGGCAGTTTCGTTGCCGGAGCAATGTTCTGAGCCGTAATCCCAAGATCCAGATCGATATGGGCATTCACGCCCGCCAGCACGTGCTGCAAGATGATCGGGTCAGGACGATCGGCAGCATCAAAAGTCGTTTACCACGACCGCGTCGGCCGCGGAAACTGGCTCGGGTGGAAGTGACCGTTGAGCGCGTCGAAGTATCGGCATGCAAATGCGGCGTCGAAGCGCTCCATCCGGGGTCCGTCCTGGAACGCACCGTTTTTCACCGCAGTGCGTACGGCGATCGTAATCCGCTTGTACAGCGCAGCGAAGTAGCCCAGCCGGCTGGAAGCGGCGATTGACCACTCGATCACAGAGTCGAGCGCCGACACCACTGCATCGAGTGTCGACAGCGGCGGTATGGGCACGGGAGGTGGCGGCGCGGCAGGCATACCCAAGTATGACGCCAGTGCCGAGAGAGGGGGGCATGCGTACCACCGCGTGCCGGCCCGGTCACGGTTTGCTCGGGTTCCCGATGCGCCCGGAGCAGGTTGCGTCCCTACTCGTTGCGGTTGAACAAGCGATTGAGAGAGCTAGTGTCGTCGTCGCGATCCTTGATCGAGCTGCCGACGCCGCGACTTGGTTCGAGCTTGGAATCTCGGTGGCTAGATCGCGACCAGTTCTGCTTGTACTTGCTGATGATGACGTTGTTTTGCCGTCCTCGGCAGCTGGTCTCCGAATGATCGGCCCAACACTGACTGACGAATCTGTTTCGAGAGCGCTGCGGCGGGCAAGCCGGGGTTTGGCTCGGAGAGCGGAGCCTCGCAAACGTCCGACAGGTGTGGCGCTTGGAGCTGCGGCTGATACGTTGGAGAGGTCGCTTAACTCGTTGGGATCAGCGAGAAGATGCTCTCACAGACGCTGCGGTCGCTGGCCCGCGACGGGCTTGTCTGGCGCCGCGTCCGGCCGGCGACTCCGCAGAGGTTACGTATGGGCTGACGGCGCTGGGCCAGGGCACCGTGGAACCGTTGGCCGAACTGTTCGAGTGGCTACGCACTAACGCGCCCCAGATCCTGTCTGCGCAAGCCGACTACGATAGACCCTAGATTTCTCCGCTGTGCCGCCGCGCGGATTCACCCTAGTCCCCACTGAGAATCGTCAGAGAAGAATGGTCCGCAGCTCCCGTCAGGTACATCTCGCGGCTGGATCAGGCGCCGGCGCTTCCGGCGTCGGTGGGCCTGATCCTCGACGCGTCGACGAGCGCGATCAGAGCGTCCATCCGTCTCTCAAACGCGCGATGCGCCCGAGTCGGTGCGTCAATCAGGCTGCCGAGATCTTTGAGCCCGTCTGTAGCGGCAACCAGTAAAGCGGCCAGGTCGTTGGCTTCGATCGTGGCGGGTAGGTCTCCGTCAGCCTGGGCCTGGGTGATGAGGCCGGCGAGCATGCCGACCCAGGCGCGCATATGGTCGCGCACCAGATCGGTGACATGGGGTATGCGGGACAGATCGCGTGTGAGCCGGGAAACGCTGAAGGCGCTGGGGTCGTCTCGATGGACGCGCACGAGTGCCAGCGCCACGACGCGCAACTGGTCGATCGCCCGGGGTTCCGCGCTGATCGCCGCCTGGACAGAGTCAACCCACCGGTGCTGCTTCTCCTCGATAACCGCCAGCGCGAGTTGTTCTTTAGACGAGAAGTGAAAGTAGAACGCTCCCTTGGTCAAGCCGCTGCGCGCGATGAGTTCGGCCATCGTGGTCTCGGCGTACCCGCGCTCGGCGAATACCTCGGCCGCAACCTGGAGCAAGAACGCTCGCGTGGCCGCGCCCTTCGGCGTGACCGGGGCGGATGACACCCGGCGAGCGTAACACAAACCGACCGTGCGGTAGGTCTAGACATACCGCTTGGTCGGTTTTATTCTGACGCCACAATAAAGTTCAGAAAGGTGGCGGGAAATGAACTACAAAGGCCAACGCGCGCTGGTGACGGGCGCCTCCTCGGGAATCGGCGCGGTTTTCGCACGCGAACTGGCCAGGCGCGGCGCCGATCTCGTCCTGGTAGCCCGCTCACAGGACAAGCTGGCCGCTCTGGCCGACGAACTGAGTGCATCGTTTGGCGTCGCCGTCGACGTCGCGGTCGCCGATCTCGCCGCGCCGTCGGCGGCAAATGGCTTGGCTGCCGACATGCGCCGTCGCGACCTGCAGATCAACATCCTGGTCAATAACGCCGGTTTCGGCCTGTTCGCGCAGCTGCATCACGCCGATGGCGCCGTACTGGCCGATATGATCCGCGTCAACGTCGCCGCGCTCGTCGATCTGACGCGCCTGTATCTGCCGGGCATGCTCGAACGCGACAGTGGAGCCGTCATCAACGTTGCATCAACAGCGGCGTTTCAGCCTGTCCCCTACATGGCGGTCTACGGCGCGTCCAAGGCTTTCGTGCTCTCGTTCACCGAGGCGCTGTGGGCCGAAACCCGCGGCACCGGCGTGCGGGTGACAGCGATCTGCCCAGGGTCCACCGAAACCGGCTTCTTCGACATCGCTGGTGAAGACGCGCAAGTCGGCCGACGGATCCCCCCAGAGCGCGTTGTACACGCCGCGCTTCGCGCCGTGGACCGCCGAGCCAGCACCGCGGTTACCGGCGGCGCGGGCAACTGGGTGCTGACCAACGCCCCACGGCTGGCACCGCGTCAGTTCGTCGCGCGCATGGCCGGGCGCACCATGCGTCCCGCGAGGCAGCGCGAACACACCGAGCCGACACGGGTGACCCCCGACGAACTTACGAGCGAGACCACTAAGTAGGCCGGGTGTGGCGCGCAAGTCACCTGTCAGCGGCGTCTGCTGCGGCGATCAACGCCCTGCCCAGCTTCCGCGCTTCGGTCGGGGTGATCGGGGTATCGGGACAGTCAATGATGACCTCGCGCTCAGCGTGCCCGTCCACGTACTGCCGCCCGATGACGGATACCACGATATCGGCGCGTCGGCCGTAGTTGGTGATGTGCTTGATTCTCCACTCCGGGCCGTCGAATAGCCTGAAGAAGGCTGCCCCGATGTTGTCCCATTCGTCGACCAAGGTTGCCCCGGTGGGTGATGCAAGGTTGGGTGTCATGACTAGATCGTTTCCGCGATCCCGCGGGCGGGCACGAGTAGTCCACTACTTCAAAGCAGTCGGCCCGCCGCCCAAGGGATGACGGGCCGGGCCTACCTTACCGATGGAATCGGGCCGCATTGAGGCGATCAAGACGCACGCGCCCAGCGCGACGGTGGTCGACCAAACCGGCTAGCGCGGTTGACTTCCGGCCATCTCGTTGCACTCGTCGAGCAACTCATCGACCTGACGACTCGACGGCTCACCACCGTGCTCGCGGATCGACCAACGCACCGCGGCCACCAACCGAAGCTCGGAGTCGATGGTCTCGATGTCGCGCATGCGCGGAGCGTAAGCGGGTGCCTGCGGCGGCACACTTCACTCGTTGTAATCGCGCATTTATTTGCGCGGAGACGGCAAGAGCACGATAAAAGCCGGACCTCACCTGCGATAACACTGATGTGCCAACGGCATGACCGTGAAATACTCGTTGGGTCGGTCTCACGGGTCTACCGGGCGTTTCCAGAAGGGGGATCGGCAATGATAACCGAACCCGCACAGACGTTCGCTCGCATGTTCAGGGGCTACGATCCGGCTGCGGTTGATGCCTACATCGAGAAGTTCATCACGAAGCAGCAGTTGCTGCTCGACGAAGTCGAGAGCCTACGGGCCCGGCTGAAGGAATCCGGCGATGAAGCAGCCGCGCTGCGGATTGAGGTCACCATCCTCACGGATGAGGTCGCCGTCCTCACGGACACCTCACCCTCGCCCCAAGCGATGCAACACCGGATGGCGAAGATGCTGCGGCGTGCGGTCGACGAGGTTTCCGAGATGCAGGCCGAGGCGC
Source organism: uncultured Actinomycetota bacterium (assembly GCA_963788075.1). Classification (GTDB taxonomy): domain Bacteria; phylum Actinomycetota; class Actinomycetes; order Mycobacteriales; family Mycobacteriaceae; genus Mycobacterium. The sequence continues at coordinate 378,850 of CAWBFI010000006.1, forward strand.
AGGCCGAGGCAGAGGCGCTGATCGCGGCGGCCGAAGCCCAGAACGAGGCCGCGCAGCGAAAGTACAAAGAGCTGTTGGCCGACATAGCCGCGCAGCGAAAAGCCCTAGACGCCGAGTACGAGGAAACCAAGAAAAAGCAAGACGCCGAACTGGCCACGATGCGCGCTGAAACCCAATCGGAAATCGATAAGGCGTGGCACAACGCCCAACAGGAGCGTGAGCAGCTCCTCGCCGACGCAAAGCACGGGGCTGAACAGTATCGTGAGCAGACCCGGCGGGCGGTGGACGAGGCGAGTCAGCAACGAATCAAGATCCTGGAGCAACTAGTGGGCGTATGCCGCGTCCTAGAAGGGTTTCCGGCCGCTCTCGAGTCGGCATACCAAGAACGAAAGAATCCGCTGGAGGCGAGCGTCGTGGTGCCGCTGAGACCAGAAAAGCACGAGGTGAGCCCGCAGTAGCCTCGCCGCTGAGGGCGGGGATGGAACTGTCTTAGCCGGACCTTTGCGATGGCACAACCCGCGTTAAGTTGCCGGTGTCAACGACGACATGGGTTCAGAGACACGTCGCCGCAGTTGACGCCAGTTAGTTGCGGCGACTCGAAGAACAAGTGACGGGCTGAAGAGACTGGCGGAAGGGCAGGCAAAGCCAGCCACCTTCATAAAACGGTCGGCGACATACACGTTCGTCTCAGCAGCGGACTGCACTCGGTCGACCGCCAAAGAGCAAAAGCGGCGGCAAGCAGCTTGTTCGTGTTCTGTTAGGCCCTATGCCCCAGGTGATTCCGCGGTGGTATGTCCGCAGTCGATTACTCAACTGTCGAGTTTTACACCATGCCCCTTCTTGGTGCCCTTCGAGTGCATCCCTCCGTGTGGCGTCACTTGAGATGAGCGAATGCGCGGTTGAGCGCCGCAGGCACGAGCGACGCCAACCGCTGCTCGGAATCGACGCGGCTCGCTCGGATCCCGTTGACGACGTCAATTCTGGTGACGATGGCATTGCTGCACGCAAATGGGTGGAAGCCACACCTCGTAGTTCAGGACTGCCTCGACAGGCACTCGCTGTCGCCGAACACCAATTCCCTTGCTCGCTCCGCCGAGCTCAGCCCAGCGCTCCGGCGACCGAAGGTAGTTCGCGAGCCATCTGGACTCGAGGCGTTCGGGGTCGACGTCGAACGTGGGGAACTCATTCGATACGAAGTAACCGTCGAATTCGTCACCGACGTAGGTATACGCGCCTTCAAACGCGAACAGCCGGCTGTAGATGAACTGTCCGGCGCGGATGCGATGGAGCGCCTTCGCAGATGTCATCGAACCATCGATGTCGGCCTTCGTGAACAGACCCCGTCCGAAGCTGTAAATGCCCACGTTCGGGTATGAAAGATTCGGTTCGACCCGCGTCACCTAGCTCGCAGGTGATATCACGGCGCCCAGCTTCGTCCGTCGCCATCCAGCACGAGCTTTGGCGGTGTCGTCTAGATCGGGTCGTGCCGAAAGAGAAACCGCCAGCGCGCTGGTGAGTGCCGACGCCTGAGCAGAACGGTGGTTCAGCTCTGACCGGGCGATCTCCAGTTGGTCGAGACGTTCAGCGACTCTGCGCTGCTCGTCGATATCGGGAAGGGAATCTCCAGGGCTTCGAATCGGTCGATTGCCAAGGTGCGGTTCCTGCCTGCGGATCCCGGGGATGCTTTCCTGATCAGCGCGAGCCCCGTCTCACTCCTGAAAAACCACGAAGCCCACGATGTTTCGATTCGGTTATCGATTGGCACGAAGGTCATGAACCTGTGTGAACCGATCTTGCCCGTCTCCGCGTTCGAAGCGACGGCAATGGCCCCTTCCCATGCAAACACGTTGCTGAGGACAAGGTCACCGGGCTCAATCCGGAACACACGCTTGTTGCCGAGTTCGGCCCCTCGCACTGCTTCCTTATGGAAGATGCCTCGCCCGAAGGAACGGACGCCGATCTCTTCATACATATCGTCCGGCTCGATAACAACGGCGCGTCGCTGAAGCGAGAGCACATCGCCAACCCGGACGTGATCGACGGTCATGCTTCTCCCGCGAACTCAGCCTGGAGTTCTTCGAGCCATGCAAGAATTTCTCGCTCCGTATCCACGAGCTCTGTTAGCAGCTCCGCGGGTGGGCGGTGGGCGAGGTCGTCAGGGCGGTTCAACGCTGGGGTCCGTATGGGCAATCCCGTGCAGGCAGTGGTGGATGGTGGCAGTGTGCCTTCCCAGCTGGTGGAGGGTAGCTCGTGGGGTGGTGTGTCGAGGTAGCGTGTGGGCCGGTGGATGGTGGTCAGTGGTGGGTGGTGTGCTGCGCTTGATGGTAATGCGCGAATGGTCTTGTAGTACATGGTGTGTCAGTGTCCTATCGGATATCTCGTGGGCGTGGGGAGTGGTGTGGCATGTTGTTGAACAGGTCAACAAGAGCTGCACGGCGACACTTGGTCGGCGCTGCGATTGATGACGTATCTGCGCCCATCAGGGAGGGTGAAGGCCGCTTTGACCCCCGTCCGCTGGATTTCGATAAGAACGTCTAGCGGCGTGTCGGTGGGGAAGTCGAAAAGCCTGAGAGCGTCCACCACGGCGCGGCGGTGGTGAAATCTGATACTGCGCTCCTCTGACAATCGAAGAGCTGCTGACTGTTCCGGCTTCGTGATCATTTTCAGGGGTCCTTCCACTTTTCGTCACTAGTAGCAGCATTGCTGCGCGCGGCCTGCCTGTCTGTCCGCTGTCCGGCCACTGCACCGGGTGAATCACGGTCCACCGGAGGCTGACGCCGGGGTCCCCTGATCCTGAATTCAGATGTCCCCCAATCGGCGACGCCTGCGCCACCGTAACCGGGACGCCCGTCACCGGTGGGCAGAGTCTTCAACCAATGCGCAATATCAACGTGGTCGGTGCTGTCCGGCGCTGCGGCCGCCAGCATCGTGACCGCAATGGCGCACAACATCGTGCGCCGATCCATGTTCTGCATGTTCTGCCTAACCGGCTTCCGCGAACAGGTGGGACTGGTGCCGGACATCCGGCCCACCGCGCCGGGCACGTATCCGGCGCCTTGTGGCGGATGGCGCCAGGGGTCTGATCGCCTATCGGTGGACGAAGACGGCGCCAGCAAACCCCCGGACAGTGGCCAAACATCGCGGCAGTCGCTGGGGCAAGCAACCCAGCGATCGCAGACCAACGGTGCGTCGAATACGGCCACCGGGCAGCAGCTCCCTCATCTGACGTTCGTTCACGATGTTCACAGAACGGAACGGCCGCCAGCTCAAGCTGGCGGCCGTTTGATCACAATTCCGTGCGCTAAGGAACTGGCCGTGAACATTACGAAGACTCTGCTGTTCACGGCGCCGAGTTGTTTCATGGCGCGTTTCCCAGTGGCCTCTAAAACGCCCCGCAGCCCCAGCTGCTTAAACGCGTCTGGAGCGATGCGTGATGGCCTGGTCGCGGGCCTCGATCACATCAGACGTGTCTGCACCTTCCCGCACTTACGACAGTTGCGGGCCGATTGCCAGACAAGGTTGTGACGACGCTGGAACCATGGTGACCATTTATCCCAGCGGTGAAAATGAACCTGGTGCGGGATCTTGCCGGTGACGCCGGAATGCTCACCCATAGTCTCTCGCTTTCTCAGGGTCGATGTGCCAGATCCAGTTGCCGAAGACGGGCCTGTCAAAGGCAAGAGCACCGAGGGGAGCAATGACGAAGATAGAGAGCAACGTCCATATCATTGCAGGGGCCTGGTCAGGGGCCGACAAACTCAGAAGTAACGCCGATCATTTCGCGTTCCCCAGCGATGGCGTTGAGCGCTGCCAGCGCCACAAAATGGTCGGTTTTCCGGATGCCCTCTGGGTATCCGGCACGGAAGAAGTCGAGAATCTTTGCCACACGGTTGATCATTTTGGAAGCCTCCTGCTAGGCGGATGTTTTGATGGGAGCCCGTTTTGCGGGCGCACACCAACTATTGCTGCGCCCTCCGGCAATGTCTGTCCGCCGACCAGCCAGCGCGGTATGGATTCAGATGTCCCCCAATCGGCGACGTGCGCCACCACACCGCCCACAAGATCGGCGGCAAGGCCAAGGCGATGGTGGTCACCCGCTCCCGACTGCACGCGGTGCGGATGAAACACGCCATCGACGCCTACATCGCGGGCAAGGGCTACACCGACATCGCCGCACTAATCGCGTTTTCCGGCACCGTGTTCGATCCTGACAACTCCGCAGCCGACCCCGAGAAGGGATTCACCGAGGCGTCGATGAACGGCTTTCCCGAATCGGCCCTGCCCAAAAAATTCGCGACCGACGACTACCAGATCCTCGTGGTCGCCGAGAAGTACCAGACCGGCTTCGACCAGCCACTGCTGCACACCATGTATGTCGACAAGAAACTCGAAGACGTCAGAGCGGTGCAGACACTGTCGCGGCTCAACCGCTCCTATACCGGCAAGATCGACACCTTCGTGCTGGACTTCGTCAACGCCCCCGACGACATTTCCGCCGCCTTCGCTAAGTTCTACGAACGCTCTTGGTCCCAGCCCACCGACCCCAACATTCTGTCCAACCTGAAGACCCGCATCCTCGACGTCGGCATCATCGATTCCTCCGAGATGCAACAGACCGTCCGCGCCCTGCTCACCGACACCGGCGCCACTAACGAAGCCCTCTACGCAGGCACCGACTTGGCCGTCGGACGCTTCCTGGAACTGGATCCCGACGACCGCGAGGATTTCCGCACCGCCCTGCGCGACTACGTTCGCCTCTACGCCTTCCTAGCCCAGATCGTCCCGTTCAAGTCAATTGACATGGAACAGCTCTACCTCTACGGCAGGATTCTGTTGGCACGTCTGCCCCGCAGCGAGACCGATGAGTTGCCCGACCTGTCCGATGCCGCGGTGCTAACGCACCTGCGTGTTGAAAAGGGCGAGCTCACCGCCGCCTCCGTGACTGCCGTCAGCGAAGAGGAGTCGGAGATTCCGGGTCGATCCGGCGAGGGGCGCGGCAAGCAGAACGAGCAACCCGTAGAACGGCTTTCGGCGATCATCGAGGTCCTCAACAACCGATTTGGACTTAACCTCACCGAAGCAGACCAGCTGTTCTTTGAACAGATCGAAGCCGAAGTTGAAACGAACCAACGAGCCAAAAACATCGCGCTGCATAACGATCTCGATCAGTTCATGACCGTCTTCGAAGACCTCCTCGAAGGCGTCATAATCGACCGGCACACGACCAACGACACGCTCCTGACGGCATTCCTGGATAAGCCAGAGTTCCGAGACACGGTCACGCGGATGATCGGCACGGAGTTCTATCACAAGATTCGCTTACCAAGATGAGTCCCGAACTACCCTGAACCGCCAAGGCCGGCAAACCGCAGAACGCGGCTGCTTAATCGCGCTGGGGTGGGGACGGCTCTAATCCAACTACCCGAGGCGGAGCCGACCTCGTTTCCCTATGGTGCGCGGTGAGGTCCCACGACCCTAAAACCCGTACACCATCGCAAAGACGTATTACGTCCGGTCGTGATAGCGGGGGCGAGGGTATACCCCCTGGGTGCCCTGCACCCTCCTGACCTGCACACATACCTCCCACACACCCCGAGGGGGTAGCCGAGGTACCCGGTGCCTGGCTGCCTGTGCCTGCACACCTGCACCCCGAGGGGGCGTGCCCTACCCCGGTGCCCCTGCCCCCGGAGGGGGCAGGTACCCGGACCCCCTGCCTGCCCTACTCCATGCCTTCCCCTGCTCAGCAGCGGCAGGCCCACCCGACCCGGGCCACCCCTGCAGACCCCTTGTGCCCCTGCCCTGCCCAGGGGGTGCCAGCACCCCGGTAGAGTGCCGCCATGGCGGGTGCCGTTCGCTGAACTGGAGGAGCGGTGAGTCCTGAGCAAGTTGTGCGGGCTGAGTTCAGTGCCTGGGGGCCGTCGGGATGCGGACGAGATCATGCGGTACTTCGCTGCGAATGCTGTCTGGGTTCCGTACGGGCCGGTCCGCGGTCAGGATGAAATCCGCAAGACGGTAGACGATTATCTGAGCCATTTATCGCAGGTCGAGTTCGAGATCGTGAATCTTGCGGTGGCGGGCAACGTCGTTCTGACCGAGCGGGCTGACCATTTGATTATGGACGGGAACCCGATGGAGACGCGTCTCATGGCTGTTATCGAAGTGACGGACGGCAATATCACCGCGTGGCGCGATTACTTCGAGCCCCAGTTTCATGGGTGACTCCGATAGGCCGCATGTTCTTTCGCCCCCGGTAGGGGAACGCAGCCAGACCGGGCCGTGGTGTTGGGGACGGCAGACCTCGGCAGCTTGCAAAATCTGCCGCTTCCGATCGCCGCTGCTGGCATCATCTACGCCGCGAAGAGTGAACCCGGTCATCCGCCCGTAAGCGGTGCTCACCATTTTGGCTTCTCGGTTAGCGACCTCGGTCGCAGTATTCGTTTCTACTGCGATGTGCTCGGCGCAAGCTTGGTGCGTCCGCCCTACGGCGGCGACAGTCCGTCTTTTGCTGGCCGCATGGCAATCGTGGGCCTCGGAGCGACCGGCCTTGATCTGTTCGAGCATTCAGGTAACGGAGGGGAACGGTTCGATCCGGTTCGCACTGGTCTTGATCACCTCGGGTTCGCGACCGAATCGGTCGGAGATCTAGAGAAGTGGGCAAGCTGGCTCGACGCGTGCAACATCCCGCATTCAGGCGTTCGGGAAATCGTTCCCGGTGACACCGGATCCGCTGCCACCGGACCATTGGGCGCGATGCTTGACTTCGTTGATCCGGACGGGATTCAGTTGGAGTTCCTGTTTCTCGATAGCGAGAAGATCCGACAAGCAGGCGTATATCGCGATTGAGCTGAGGGAGCCCGGAGGCGGTTCAGACCTCCGGGCATCCGGCGTTATTCAGTTGTCTCCGTGGGGGTTAGGTCAAGAAACGTCGTACCCGCGAACCACGCCAGGCCTCGTTAAGAAAGGCCAAGCCGAGACGGGACAACACGGCACGAATCCAAGTGCCGTCCTTCTCCACTGCCGGGAACCGCTCGACAGTGGTTCCCTTGCGCTGCACGAAGATCACGTGAGCCTTTGGGATGCCCCAGAACAGGGTGGCAGCGCCCGGCGCACCGTCGAATGACCGGCAGCCCGACCCCTGTCGTTGGAAGACGACAGCATTCGCGCCGCGTGTCTCGGCGTCGCCTAATGCTCGAGGCGAGCCTGCAGCGAGCCCAGTACACCAACCTGAGTCGACGGGACGCCAACGAAGAATGAGCAGCACTGGCTCTCGCGATTGGCGTGATCGCGGCCCGTCGCTTCGGCGTCACGTGGCAGCACCAAGTCGAGCCGCGTCGGCTGAGGCCGGTCGAATCGCAGCACCGCGGTGAACAACTCGTCGAACTCAGCCACCCGAAGCGGACGTTCTGCGGTCGGAAGGGTGCAGGTCCTCCGGCGCCCAATCTGACGGATCCACGATCTCAGGGCGATCCCGCACCCGGCACCTCGACCCGCGCCCGCATGATCCACCCCGTGGACTCGCCCTTCACGAGGCCCTCGGGGGTGGTCTCGTCGACCACGATGTACAGCGTGCGCCCGTCGGGTCCACCGAGGGCGGGTGCGATAGCCCATCCACGGCCGATCGCGACGCGGTCGGTGACGGTGCCGCCCGCGACGACCCTGAGGAACTCGCCGGTGTCGTAGCAGCCGACCCACACCCCGCCTTCAACGTCGACGCAGAGGCCGTCGGGATGCCTGTGCTCGCCGAGGTCGGCGAACACGCTTGGGGCGCCAAGGCTTCCGTCGGCTTCGGTCGGAAACGCGAGAATCCGCGACCCGTTCGTCTCGCTCACGACGAGGGTCGACCCGTCGGGCAGGAAGGCGAGGCCGTTCGGGACGGCGAGGCCGGTTGCCACGATCCGCACGGCTCCGGCGGGGTCGACGAGGCCGATCGCGCCTTCCATCGCCGTCGCGCTCGCCTGGTAGAGGTCGACGTAGCCATGACCGTCAGGGGCGACGAACAGGTCGTTGGTCGACCAGGCGAGGTCGCTGAGGTCGTACGTCGCTGCCACCTGCCCTTGTGCGTCGACGTGGTGGATCTTTGGCTCGAAGAGGGCGGACACCACGAGCGTCCCGCCGGGCAGCCAGCCCAGCCCAGAGGCGTGCTCGACCTCGGCCTCCACGGCGACGTCACCGGTTTCGCCTACCGAGCACACCCGACCTGCCGGTCCGTCGCTGAACCAGAGCCGGTCGTTGTGCCACCGGGGTCCTTCGCCGTAGACGATGCCATCGATAAATGGCACCGGCTCAATAGTTTCGACCGCGGTCATCGCCTCACATACTCGTCGAACGTGAACCTATGTGCGAGATTTCAGCCGGAATTCTCGGCAATGAGTTCACGTTCGCTAACGAATCCGGCCGGAGGCCGAACCGACTTCCCAAGCTGAGAACCAGCACGCCGACCCGAGATCGACTGCTCCAACGTTATGACCTCAAGGCGGCCTAACGCCTCAAACTGCCATGCAGCAGCCTTTGTCATGCCGACCCGCGCACTTCCCCGTGCGGGGACGGTCGCGGTTCCAGCGACGATGAGACGTTAGGACGGTTGGGACACGTCGACCTACAAACTCGGATGCCTGTGCATGGCTGAACGGATGGCGTGGTTTTCGAAATCCTGTGGTTCGTTGATCTTGGCTCGCGCGCCATCGACCCCTACGCGGGCCAGGACGCTGCCGCGGAGCGGTTGCACAGCGGCCAGCGCGACAGCGCCCTGCGCGCGCTGGAGCGGGCCGTCAAGGGCGGCATGGCCGCCCGTAGCGCTGAGGTCGTGGAGCGCCTGGTCGATAACGGCACCGACGTGGAGCGCTCCTGGGTGTCGCGGTGGGTGACCGACACCGGCAGCGACCACTACCGCAGCGCGTTCGCGAAACTGTTGCTGCACGGTGAGCAGCGGGCCGGGTTGGAGTTCACCCCAGCCGAACGCAGCGCCTTCGAACGGGTGTCACGGCTCAAGGCCGAGCAGCGCGCCATGTCGTTGACGGACTCGTCGGGCGGGTTCCTCGTACCTTTCGAGCTCGATCCGACCATCAACATCGTCAACGCTGGGTCCATCAACCCGCTGCTGCAGATCGCTGCCGTGAAGACCGTGGTGACCGACGTGTGGCACGGAGTGTCCAGTGCGGGTGTGGTTTCGGAGTGGCTGGCTGAGGCTGCCGAGGCGTCGGACGCTTCGCCGGCACTCGCGGAGCCGACCATCCCCAACTACAAGGCCTCCACGTTCGTGCCGTTCTCCGTGGAGTTGCAGGGTGACGCTGTGGCGCTGCTCAACGAGGTTTCCAAGCTGATGAACGACGGCATGCTGCAGCTGCTCAACACCGCGTTCACCACCGGCAGCGGCGTCGGAAACCCCACGGGCATCATCACCGCGCTGACCGGCACGTCCAGCGTGGTCAATGCGGGCACCAGCGGAACCCTTGCGGCAAGCGATGTTTACGCGCTGCAGTCCAGCCTGGGGCCGCGTTTCCAGGGCAACGCCCGCTGGGTGGGCAACCTGGCCGTGCTGAATGCGTTGCGGCAGGTGGAAACCAGCAACGGTGCCCTGAAGTTCCCGTCGCTGCAGACCGACCCGCCGACCCTGTTGGGCCGTCCGGCCCACGAGTTGTCCAACATGGACAACACCGTGGCGGCGGGCAAGAACCTGCTGGTGTACGGCGACTTCAGCCAGTACGTCATTACCCAGCGCGTCGGGTCCAGCCTTGAGTTGATCCCGCACCTGTTCGGCTCCAACCGGCGTCCGACCGGGCAGCGCGGGGCGTGGCTGTGGGCGCGCTACGGGGCGGACAGTGTCAACGACAACGCCTTCCGGTTGCTGACCGCCTAATGCCGAGAATGTGACCGCCGTAGTGGAACCCTTCAAGTAGGTGCAGTGAGCCTCCACGTCACCCCAAGTGCGCGATCCAAACCCGAACGCATAGGGGGTGGGGTGGCCGCGCGAACTCACGCCCGCCCGCCCACTCCCCACCCGCTGGCTATATACCCCCCCGAGAGCGTTTTCCGAAGAATTTTCTGCCCGCCAAAGTCGCTGGCAACAGCGTTTTCCGGATGTTTGCGCTGGTCGGCGCTGTGCAGCAACGGGTTTCGGGGAAAGTGTGGAAAACCGAAGACGTTCGGTTTTATGACTGGACAGCCGGAAGTCGTGCTCACGTGCCGCCCGCTGCTTAGGTTAAAGCGTCCACCACGACCGCCGAACAAACGGTGCGCCAAGGGTCTATTCGCTGCGCGGCCTACGCGCCCGAATTGTCCCGCGAGCGAGCGTTACGGGGTGGCTGAGTAGAGTCGTGAGCTTGCCAGCTCGCGTGTTGGGATCTCGTGCGACACCGAGCTGGATCAACAGAGTGAGGCGGTCGAAGTAAGCACGTTCGCAAAGCAGGTCAGGGCCATCGAACTCGAAGATCGCCACGAGCGGCAGGTCGATCCGTCGGCCGGTCGGCGGGAGTCCGTGAAACGAACCTAGGTGCGTCCCCTGCAGACGAAACTCGCCGATGACCAAATCGCCGTGGTGACTAAGCGAGTCGGGCTCACGGTTGGGAACGTTCAGGTCGGGAAAGCCGGTGAACAATTCGCGATAGGCGTCCGCCACCTCATCGGAACCATCGGCAACTTCGCCTCCGGGCAACTCCGGGCGCGCCGCCCCGATCTTGAACGTCGCGAGCGTGGCTTCCAGGTCTCGATGTTTTTCTGCGGTCACGTGGGCCTGGACCGTTGCCTCGCGTGATTGACGCAGGCCCGGGTCCACTATTGCGGTCATGGCGCCTCCCTATCTCTACTCTTCGGCCTGACCTGTCCGATGAGGGTCCCCTTATCTGTGATGCGGACCCCCGGTAAAGGGTGGATCCGGGTGGTTTTTCGTTATTTGGTGCCTCGTTCTCGCCCGTGCTTGAGACCGGTGGAGCCGCAGTCGGGGTCAAGGTGGAGCGCCCGCAGCGCAGCGAGGACGAACGACCTTGAGGCCGACGAGGATCCGCTGCAGACTTGGCCGGCGAGGAGCGAGGCGAAAACGTTTCTGGTTCAAGCCATCTGGTGCCTCCGGTGAGAGAACGTAGTGCAGGAGATGTGTCGGGCGTGCCGGCGCCCAGCCTTATCTGGGTCCACGGACAATGGTCCGGCAACATGATGATCGATGGGGTGCCCGACATGTGCGGGCTCCCGAAGTGAGTGCGGCCGCTCATTCTCTCCGGGGCGTCCACCCCGCATTGGGGTGGCGGCAGGGGACTTGCAGGAGCTGACCGCGGGCATCAGTTGAAATATGGGCAGGGCACGCGCGCAACGCATGGTTAGGCCGCCACCTCCTTGGGTTGGGCGACCGCCGCCAACGCGGCATCGCCGAGTTCGCGCAGGGTGTGATAGCAGCGACGCAGCAGCTTGCGCTCCACCGCCAGGGTCGGATCCTTGCCGTTGCCGGGGCGGGCGGCGACTTGGTGGTAGTAGGCGTAATCGGGCGAGCCGCGGCGGGCCGCGCACTTGGCCGCCTCATACGCCGCCCAGCGCAGCTCCGGTGAGCCTTGTCGCGACAGATGCCCCGGCGAGGATTTGCGATCCGAGGAGTGCACGGTGATATCCAACCCGGCAAATCGCACCAGCTGATCAGAACTGGAGAACCGGCGCACGTCACCGATCTCGGCCCAGATGATCGCCGCGCACAACCACCCCACACCGTAGAGGCGGGCCTGCAGTGCTTGACAGCCCCGCTGGCGGCGGGCGAAGTTGATCAATTGCGCTCGCAGCGGCTCGATCTCGGCGGTCAGCTCATCAATCCGCCGCAGCGCGGTGTCGACGTACTGACGTCCAGCTGCCGATAGCTCGGCACGGGCGAGCGAATCGCGACCGGCCTGGGAGAGCAGCGCTTTGATCGGTGGGCAGCCCTGGTGAAACAACTGAGCGTGGATGCGCTGTTGCCAAGCGCGCCGCTCGTCCATCAGCGAGCCGTACAACCGGCCCAGGGTCCGAACCTCCAGTACGTGCGCCGGCGGGATCCACGACTCGGGGAAGCGGCCCTCCAACAACAGACTGCGCAGCAGCCGCGCATCCGCACGGTCGGTCTTGGCGCGCTTTTTCGGGCCGCGCAACACCGCAATCTCGGCCGGATCACCCAAATGCGCCACCGCCCCTGCGGCCGCCAATTCTTCGACCACATACCGCCACCCGGTGCAGCCCTCCAACGCGAACTCCGCATCCCCGTCGGGGCAATGCTCGACCAGCCAGCCTCGCCACGTATCGCGCGTTGCCGGACGGACCTGGCCCCAGCGCACCAGCCCGTCGCTGTCCACGTAATCGAACGTGAGCTGCCGTGATGCCTCAAGTCAATATGCCCGCGAAAATTAGTCGATGCCTGGTCCGAAAATAATGGGTGAGCCGCGGCTCCCAGGGTGATTGGTGTTTGTTGCGCTGCGCCCGAGGTCGTGCTGGTCAGGCGGCTTGGATGGGGTCGAAGCGCACGGTGAAACCCAACATGTTGGCTTGGCGCACGATGCGGCGCATGGCGCGTTCGGGATCCAGCCGTGCGAAGTAGTCACCGCCGAGATCGGCGTAGTCGACATCGTCGGTGAACATGTGCCATACCGCAGTCAGGATTGAGTGTTGGATGGCGACAATGGCTTTCGTCTTACCCAGGCGGGGCGCCAGGCGCTGATATCGGGCCCCGAGGTAGGTGGTGTCTTTGGTGCGGGCCGCGGCCATCGCGGCGGTGCCCAAAGCGCCGGTAAGCCATCGGTTGCCGTGACGGGTCTTGCCGGACCGGCGTTTGCCGGCCGACTCGTGATGGCCCGGGCACACCCCGGTCCACGACGCCAAGTGTGCGGCGGTGCGAAAGCGACTCATGTCAGCGCCGGTCTCGGCGATGATGACCTCAGCGACGGACTGGCCCACGCCCGGGATGGTCGCCAATTGTTGGAGCTGGCGGGCAAAAGGGCGCATCTGCTCCTCGATGCGCTTCGATAGTTCCCCGATGGCCACTGTGAGCTGGTCGATGCGTTGCAGGTGTAGCCGGCACAGGAAGGCATGATGGTCACCGAAGTTGCCGTTCAACGCCTGCACCAACTGCGGGATCTTGGGCCGCATCCGAGCCTTGGCCAGCTCGGCCAGCGCCCGCGGGTCTCGTTCGCCGTCGATCAGCGCGGCTAACATCGCCCGCCCGGAGACGCCCAGAATGTCAGTGGCCACCGACGAGAGCTTGATCCCGGCATCTTCGAGCTCCTTCTCTAACCGTTGGGCCTCCCGGCTGCGCTCAGCGGTCAGCGTGGTGCGGTAGCGGGTCAAATCCCGCAGCTGCCGGATCGGCTCGGGCGGCACGAACGAAGCCCGCAACAGCCCACACTCACCCAACTGACACAACCAAGCAGCATCACAAACATCGGTTTTGCGCCCAGGCAACCCTTTGGCATGCGCGGCGTTGACCAACATCACGTTCAGGTCGTCCTCCAGCAGGTAGAACGCACCACGCCAATAATCGCCAGTGGCCTCCAGCACCACCAAAGACACCCGCTCGGCCATCAGCCAGTCCCGTAGCTCCAGCAACGCGTTGGTGGTGGTGGCATAGGTGCGAATCTCCTGGCTTCGTGACCGCTTGCCCTTCGGGCCAGGTGTGCGTACACACGCCTTGAGATCCTTCTTGCCGATATCCAGCGCAGCGCAGCGCTCATGCAGCAGTTCCATCGAATTCCTTCCGGAAACAACAACTTCCAACCAGGTACGACCGTCCGGAGGAACCACAGGGCCTAAAGAATCTGGTCCGCGTGCTCACCGCAACAATCGACAGTTCCTGTCGGTGGCTCCCAACACCATGCTGACCGACGAGCTCAGGGCATCACAGGAAATCCGGTGTCCCGGACGACCGCGACCCCATTTTCCCGCCTCCACGGCGGCCGAGCGCAGCGGCCCAGGTTGCTGACCGGAAAATCCCCAAGGTGAGCGGGCAGCCCGAAGGCGACCCGGCGGAGCTTGCGGAGCCGGGTTTCGTTGCTGTGTTGTGTGGTGTTCAGGCGGCGGGTTCGACGGTGACGCGGAAGCCCATCGCGGAGAGTTGGGCGATGTGGTTGCGCAGCCGTCGTTCGATGCTGATGCGACTGGCGTGGTAGTCGGACCCGAGGTCGAAGAATCGGGCGGCGGGGTCGGAAAGGAGTTGCCAAATGATGACGAGGATGGAGCGGGCGACCGCAACCAGGGCTTTGAGCTTGCCGCGGCGTTTGACGATGCGCCGATACCTTTCGCCGAGGAAGGTGTCGGTCTTGGCGGCGGCCGCGGCGGCCTCACCGAGTGCGCCCTTGAGGTAGGGATTGCCCTTGCCGGTCTTGCCGCCGCGCGTCACGGGTCCGGACTGTACGGTTCGCGGGCACAGCTTCGCCCAGGACACCAAGTGCGCGGGTGTGGGGAATTGGGTCATGTCGAGGCCGATTTCAGCCAGGATGATCTGTGCCCCGGATCTGCCGATGCCGGGGATTTCCTCGAGGCGTTCGACGGCCGACAACCCGCTATCGGCAGGCTTGGCGTAGACACTGGGGTTGCCGGGACCGTCGTTTTCGGCAGGTTCGGCGGCCGCGAGCAGGTCGTCGATCCGGGTGGTCAGCGTGCGGATCTGCGCAGTGAGGGTGCCGATCTGATCGAGCAGCATCCGCGCCAGTTCGGCGTGGTGTTCGTCGAAGCGTCCGTCGAGCGCTTTGATCAGCTCCGTTCGCTTGGTCTTCATCCGGGCCCGGGCCAAGTCGGCGAGTCGGCGCGGGTCGCGTTCGCCGGAGATCAATGCCTCGATCATGTCGCGCGCCGAGAGCGTGTCGAGTGTGGATGCCACCGACGACAGCTTGATCAGGGCGTCTTCGAGCAGCTTCTCCAGCCGCTGCCAGTACCGGGACCGGTCCCGCGTCAAGTCGACGCGAAGTCGGGTGTAATCGCGTAACTGCCGGATTGGTTGCGGCGGCACGAAACTTGGCCGCAGCAACCCCTTTTCGGTGAGCTTGGCCAGCCAGACAGCGTCGAGCTTGTCGGTTTTGGGTCGTCCCGGTACGTTCTTGACATCGCGGGCGTTGACCAGCTGCACGTCGAGCCCGGCCGCCTCCAACAGGTAGTACCAGATCCGCCAATAATCCGATGTCGACTCGATGGTGACCTTCTCGATGCCCAGGTTGATGAGCTGGGCGGCCAGCTCGGTGACCGCTCCGCTGGTGGCCTCGACGTCCCACACCTTGCTAACCCGCCGACGCTCCCGCGGGGTGCGCACACAGACCTTGCCGAACGCCTTGGCCACATCGATAGCGCACACATGCTCGATGACCAACTCATGCTCGGCGTCGGGAATCTCCTGCGGCGCCGGGCTGTGCTTCTGTTTCACTTCGATTGCCCTCCAGTCGATCCGTGCTCATCATCGAACGGGTTGCCCGGGGGCCTCGGTCAAGGGAACCGAAAATCTGACCGGCGTGCTCGAAGCAACAGTGCGTGACCCTTCCAGGTCGGGCCCCGGCGCCCAGGCTCACGTGCGGGCTAGTGGTCCCAAGGAAACGTCGGCGTCGGCGGGCAACTCGACCCCATTTTCACGCCTGCGAGGCGTCCCGGGAACGGAACTTGGCGCTCACGTAAGAATGCCCGCGAAACGGGCGGATCAGCTGGCCTTGGTCCGGATACCTTTGCGGATGTCGGGTAGGGCGGTGGGGATGCTGGCCAGGTAGAGCTGCTCGGTCTTCTCCTTGGCCAGCAGGAGAAGCCGGTTCTGCAGATCGGCGATCTCGCGGCCGATTTTGGCGGGGTTGAGGCTGTCGCGGTAGGCGGTCAGTTCTGCCTGCTGTGCTGGTGAAAGGACGCCGGCGGCCAGGAGCCGGTCAAATGGGGTCTGCGGTGTGTCGTAGAGGCGTCGGCGCCGGCCGTCACCGCTACTGGTGTACCCGGTGGGTTTGATGGTCGGGGTCAGGTAGTTGAGCCGGTCGTTGACCAGTGGCCAGAGCCGGTTGAGCACGGCTCGTTCTTCAGGGGTGTCGTAGCGGTAGTAGAACGCGTACTTGCGCACCAGATGGTTGTTCTTGGACTCGATGGTGGCCTGATCGTTCTTCTTGTACGGCCGCGATCGCGTGAAGAAGATCTCCATTTCCGCCGCCCACTTGATGACAGCCTTGTTCAAAAACTCCGTGCCGTTGTCGAAGTCCAAACCGGTTACCTCATAAGGTATTTCGTGCACCCCTGCTTTCAGTGCACCCAGGATGTGGGCGTTAGCGTTGTTGCGCACGGTGCGGGTAAATACCCAGCCGATATGGACATCGGTGAGGTTGAGGGTGCGGGCGAACTCGCCCTTCAGTGTTGGGCCGCAATGCGCGACCGTATCGCCCTCGAAGAAACCGGGTTCGTCTTCTACCTCATCGCCTGCCTTACGGACCTTGACCGAATTCCGCAGCAGTGGTGAAGGTTTCGTCGTCGATACACCACTGATCTGGTCCTTGGCCCTCGCCGGCGCCAGATACCGGTCAATCGTCGCCGCGCTCATCTCCAGCAGCTCCTCACGCACGGCCGGACTGTAGCGGTCACGACCAAAGGCCAGCTCATCGTGGCGTTGCAGGCCGTCGAGCTGCAGCCGCATCGAAGCAGCCAGATACTTCCCGCACTGCCCACCCGAGGCGGCCCAGACCCGCTGCAGCACCTTGAGCGCGTCGTAGGAATACTTCGGCGCCCTCGGCTTGCGTGGCCGCTTCGCGCTGCTGCGACCCGATCCCGGCGGCCGCATCGCCGCCGCGGTAAGCCTGCGCCGGGCATTGTCACGCGACCACCCAGTCACCTCCACCACCTGGTCTAGGACCTTTCCCTTGTCCTTCTTCGCGGCCTTCACATACGCCTTGGCGTACCTGGTGGTGATCTCGGCCCGAGACGTCATCGATAACCCACTCTCCATGCCTCACGACGGTCACCGTTTCGCGGGCATTCTTACGTGAGGCACCGAGGGTGTTTCGCGGGCAGTTTCCGTGAGTCAAGCCGGCTGCTGTCGGTGCACGTCCAACCCGCCTATCATCGTCATCGGGACCTCCTCGAGCTCCTGAAACATTTTTCTGACGCCCATATCATCGAGCGTCTGTGCCGAGGGGGTCCTCCTCACATGTCATCTCTCATGTGCATGTCGAGCGACTCACCGGCAGGAGTCTTACGGGTTGCGGAATACGCCTAGGAAGCGGAAAGCGAGCCACGGTCTTCGGCCCCATGCGACCACGTGTCCGGTTAGTGCAGGGCGTAGCGGTCCTGTGCGCCCGTACAGGAGGAGAAGAAGTGCCGTTGGCTCGCCTGAGATGTAGCAGTCGGCTCGACCACCGCCGGGTTCTGAGATCTGCAGCTCGTCGTCCGTAATGGTGAATAGCGCACGAGTTTCAAGACCACGCAGCCGCATCTCTAACCGAGCATGCAAACCCGCCGACCGCTCCGGGAGAAAATACAACGGCACCACCTGGAGCATCCCCCGTAATATGGTCTCCGCCCATGCCGACGGGATGTGCCATCGGCGGCCGAGTGCGCGGGCAATGTCATAGCCGTGAATCATCGCCTCGCCCACCATCAGCGCGAGCAGGGTGGAGATCGGAATTGACAGCCCGCTATGCCATGCGACTCGCGGATCACCGTCCCGGCTGCTCGCCGCGTCGGTCAGTTCACGGACCCCGGCTTGTATTCGGTCAGCAAGTGCTTGGGGCCTTCGATCCTCCACCTTTCGAGCGCAGATTGGCTCCAGTCCGGTACGGCTTCCATGGCGGCCACTGGTAAGACAGTTCCGCATGTAAGTCCGGCGTTGAGTTCCAACACCGTCGCCACATGCGCGGCGACGTCCGACGCCGACCACTGCCCGATGCCGTGGACGTTGAGATCATCGCCATGCAGTAGCAAGCCGCCGAATTGTTCCATCGCGGCTGGTAACTCCGCCAAGACGCGGGTCTTATCGGGCGCCGCCACGGGGCGGTTCGACTCGTTGGCCGTACACACCTTTTTGCTGACCATGTCCGACCTCCGATCAATACTCCGATACCGGAGCATTATTGCTTACTCCGGCACCGGAGTAAAGTGCTTCCACGTGAGAGAGGGTTTGTCTACGACGTCGTACGCCGTCTTAGGGCTACTGAGCTTGCGGTCCTGGACGGGTTACGAGCTAGCGCAGCAGGGTCGGCGGAGCTTGCGGTTCTGCTGGCCAAAGGAAGACAGTGTGCTTTACGAGGAGCCGCGCCGTCTGGTTGCACGCGGTTTGGCCTCAGCCGTCCGGGAACGAAACGGTGGTCGCTCGCGCAATCGTTACGAAATCACCGACGAAGGCCGGCGTGCGCTACGCGAATGGCTCGCGGAACCAGGGAACCCGCCGCGGATCGAACTCGAGCCAATCTTGCGCCTTGTGTTCGCCGACCAAGGTGATCGCGAAGATGCGCTTCGGGCAATCGCCGTATTACGTAGCTGGGCAAAGGATCTTATGGACAGCGGTACCGAGATCCTTCGCGGATATCAGGCAGGTGAGGCACCGTTTCCAGATCGGCTGCACATCGCTGCGCTTGCCTCGCGGCTCTACGTAGACTTATTCCATACCTTCGCCGCATTCGCGGACTTCGCTGAGGCGGAGATCAAGACATGGCCTCGTACTGATCAACTCGGCTTGACGCCTCGCAGCAAAGAAATTCTCGACGAACTGGTCCAACGCTCTGCCGAGCCAAGTGGTTGACCAACGCCGCACCGCTCCACTGCCTCACCTTTCGAAGGCCCAAATACGGCGCAATCGAATATGGAGGGTTACTGGTTTGGGTGGGGAGTGTCCGGGCTCCCGCTGGTCGCGCGGGGACCCCACCCCCCATGAGGACATGGGTGTTGCGCGCGCTGCCGCTGGCGCTGCGGGGCTGGTGTCGGTGGGTGGTGGTGCCTGAACCCAGCGCGTACAGGACCCGGCAGCGACCGCGGCGGGCCGTACAGGACCCAGCTACCGATGCGGGGGCTGACCGTTGGTGCGGTGACGTGGTCAGACCTGCGTCTAGCCTGGATTATTCGCGAAATGCGGCGAACGATGGCGTGTAGATACGCGAAAGTGCCTGTCCTGCAAGGAATAATGGGACTTCTCTAAGGTTCGATTACCCTGGCTGGAAGGCACTTCGCAGGTGAAGAATAGCGCAGCGGTTTCCCGGGTGAAAGTGTCGGCGGACGGTGACGGGGTCGTGTCGCACGCCGGGATGGGGATGCTGCGGGAGTTGGCGGAGTTGACCGGGCTGTCGGCGCAGGTCACGGCGGCGTTGGCGGATACCTATCGGGGCCCGTGGATCTACGGGCCGGGTGCGGTGTTCGCCGATCTGGCCGCCGCGGTGGCCGACGGCGCGGACTGCATCGACGGTGTCGGGCAGCGCTGCGGGGATCGCGAACACGTCTTTGGTGCCGCGGCGTCGACGACCACGATGTGGCGGCTGGTCGACGAGCGGATCGACGCCGCTCATCTGCCCGGTATCCGTGCCGCGCGTGCCCAGGCGCGGGAGGCGGCGTGGGCGGCGGGCGCGGCCCCGGCCGCCGGTGAGTGGCTGCACCTGGATATCGATGCCACCATCACCATCGATCACTCCGATAACAAGGAGGACGCGGCGCCGACCTGGAAGAAGACCTGGGGCCATCACTCGTTGCTGGCGTTTTTGGACCGCCCCGCGATCGCCGGTGGCGAAGGCTTGGCCGGGCTGCTGCGAGCGGGCAATGCGGGCAGTAACACCGCCGCCGATCACATCAGGGTGCTGGGGTGGGCGCTGGAATCGTGCCGGCGGCCTACCAGCCCGACCCGCACGATCCCGGCGCGCAACAGGTTCTGGTGCGCTGCGATTCCGCCGGCGCCACCCACGCGTTCGCCGGAGCCTGCCGCGTCAAGGGGGTGGGATTCTCCTTCGGCTACGCCGTCGATGCCCGCGTGCAGGCCGCGGTGGAACTGCTCAACGCCAACGACGGCTGGTACCCGGCGATCGACTCCGGCGGCGGCATCCGCGACGGCGCCTGGGTCGCCGAGGCCACCGATTTGGTGGACATGAGCAGCTGGCCGACCGGGACTCGGCTGATCCTGCGCAGGGAACGCCCGCACCCCGGAGCGCAGCTGCGGTTCACCGACTCCGACGGGCTACGGGTGACCGCGTTCATCACCGACACCGCCCCCGGTGTGGTGGCAGGCCAGCTCGCCGGTCTGGAGCTGCGGCATCGCCAGCACGCCCGGGTGGAGGACCGGATCCGCCAGGCCAAGGCCACCGGGCTGCGTAATCTACCCTGCCAGCGCTCCGACGCGAACGCGGCATGGTTGGAAATACTTTTGGCCGCAACCGATTTGGTGGCCTGGTCGAAACTGATCGGATTTATCGACCATCCCGATCTGGCCACCTGCGAGATCGACACGTTCCGCTACCGGGTGCTGCACGTCGCCGCCCGCATCACCCGCGGCGCCCGCCAAATCCGCTTGCGGATCGACGCCACCTGGCGATGGGCCAGCGCCATCGCCCACGCATGGCAACGACTCCGGGCCGCCTTCCCCTGACCACCCGGCTCCCCGCCCAACCGACCCGAGGAACCCCACCGGCCCTGGAAAGCCCGCCCACCGAGCGACACCGGCCAATTTGTCGTACCCGCATGTGACAATCAGCCCCACAAGCCGGCCAGCACCGGCCCCATCCGACCCCCCAAGGCTGCACGAAAAATCGAGGCTAAGGTGCCCGTTATTTCACGTATATTGCACGGCTTTACGTTTGCGCTGGTCAGACAGTGCCCCCGGCAGGATTCGAACCTGCGGTTATTCCCGTGTAGTGACATTGCTTCATGAGATGCCGTCGCCAAGCTCCGACTAGACGGCACGCCAACCCCACGCTCGTGGGTGGCTCGGATGACGAAGCGGCCGACGCCAACCGGCGCCCGGCAAGAGCGCCTCCCACGGTGGAGGCTCGGCTTTTCGGGAGTACTGCAATGCCAACGAATCGTTCCTGCGGGTCGTATGGCCCTGGTCATCTCATGCACTGGATCCAGGCAAAGAAATCGCACGAGGACGGACAGCCGATCCACAAGGTGAGGATCGTTGCCGTTCATGACGACGGACAGGTCGAAATCGAAGGCCACGACCTGAAACTGACGCTGTGGTATCACGACCCTGACCACCTGCGTTCGGCGCTTCGCTTCGATAGCTACGCCGCATGGAAGCCCCAGTTTCACGTGCTGGACGTAAGCTCAAGCGGCTCGTTCAACCTCGCCGCGCTGGACAGGGTCGAGCCCTGCGTACCGCCAATACGTCGGCGACCGACCGAGACCACCAGGCAGTTCATCGAGCGGGCGATGCGGGAGAACCACGGCTACAAAGTTCCGGCGCGCTGGTTGGCTGACCTGGATGCCATACCGGACGGCGACACCGGAGAACCGCAGTCGGGGTACTTGGTCGGGACCGACACCCCGACCACTCAGGAAAGGGCGCTGCTCCGGAAACTCGCGGAGGAGTTCGGTGACGGTCCACCACCGCCAACCCCCAGGAAAGATGAGGGCTGAGTTCATCGGCGATGACCAATGAGGAGATCCTGGCCCAACCCAACCACCTGGACAGGAGGGCACTCATGGCGCTGAACATCCTGCGCGAGGCTGCCGGGCTGGGGCCGCTGTCATCTTCCGACGACAGCGAACCAGACGACGCCGACGGCGGCATCCGAACCCAAGGGGAAGGCCAGCAATGACTGAGTTAACGCGGGCCGCACTGGCCACGGTGCTGGGCTTCTGGCCTGCCACGGCTAAAGGATGGATGTGGATGTAGCAGCGGTGTAGCCGCTACGACTACCCGAAAGTGCGTGGCGCACTCGACCAATCCTGACCACCTGGTTCCCGCCGTGCCGTCTCCGACGAATGTGCCGCCCTTGCCGATCGCCGCAAGGTATGCCACCGGGAGGCCCAGGGTTGCGTGGCGCGTACAACCCGACGGGGACTGAGTGCCGAATCACCGGTCGAGGCTTAGTGCTCGCACAGACCTGATGCCCGTTGAACCTGCCCCAACACCAGGGTTGTCACCACCTCGCCGGGCCCAACGATGCGTACATAGAGAATCAACTCCCCAAGCTGAATACGCGGGTTCGATTCCCGTCATCGGCTCCACTCTGACCAGCGGCGATACCTACCGCCTGTCAGCCGGACGAGGCCGGTGGTCCCGTAGCGGTCCCGTACCGCTCGACGGGCAACTTCAGACTGCCGCGCTGGCGCGGCGTCAGTTGAATGCCGGTGCGACGAACCGTTGCACGATTTGGTGTTCAACCTCGCTGTCGCCGATTGGCCAGACCGCCAGCGACATGACGACGCGAACGATCCATTGGGCAGCCTGCGGGTCGTCGTCGGTTATGCCGGTGAGGTCAGCGGCGAGACGGCTCAACACCGGTGACGAAGGAAGCTCAGTCAGATCACGACCGGCGCTCAACCCCATCATCATCTGGCGCATCGGGTCCGATCGAATGTGTTCCAGTGCGACCGTGATTGCCTTTACCACTCGCTCCGCGCCACTCAGGTCTTTCACGGCGCGTCGAACTGAGTCGACGATGCGGGCCGCCAGGCGGAGCAGAACGGCGTCGCGGATCTGGGCTTTGCCTCCGGCGTAGCGGTAGATAGTGGCCCGCGAACAGTGCACTCGTGCGGCCAAGGCGTCCATGTCGAAGGTTTCCAGGCCGTCCCGTAAAACGAGGTCGGTGGCAGCGGCATAAATACGGTCTGCGGCTGCCGTACGACGCTCGCCTCCAATGAGCCAATCGTCTCGAACCACCGATACTCCTCCTACACAGCATTCGGATCGTCTCAATTCTGAGACAAACCTGACAGTACATTTCACCATTCATGCAGGTGTGACGTATGACGTGAGACGGCCTTGATCAGAACACTCGGGCAGACATTTCAACTTCGCTGGTACCTATTGACGACCCCGTTGCCGCCGATCAGCTTGGAGAGATGAGGTCGCGCAACGGTCAGCTTGGCATCGAGTTATTCGACGATGAGTGCATTCAGGACCCCTATCCTCTGTACCGACGAATGTTGGACACAGCGCCGGTGCATCAAATTGGCGATTCCGGGTTCTATGCGGTGTGCAGCTGGGACGCGGTCAACGACGCCATCGCTCGACCCGAAGACTTCTCCTCGAACTTGACCGCGACGATGACGTATCAGCCTGGCGGCGAAGTGGGTTCGTTTGAGATGGAGGGATTAGGCGGAAAGAGCCATGTGCTGGCCACCGCCGACGAGCCCACGCACGCGGTGCACAGGAAAGCGTTGCTTCCGCAACTGGCAGCCAAGCGGATTCGCGCGTTCGAACCGTTTATCGCTGAAACCGCCGAGCAGCTTTGGAACGCCCACTCGGAGCACGGGAGCATCGAATGGATGAGCGCCATGGCAAACCGATTGCCAATGATGATCGTCGGGCGGATCATCGGTGTCCCAGACACCGACATCGACAACCTCGCGCGGTGGGGATACGCCGCGACCCAGATGGTCGAGGGTCTCGTCAGCCAAGATCAGCTCAACGCTGCTGGCATCGCCGTGATGGAACTCGCGGCCTACATCACCGATCAGTTTCGGCAAGCCGCAGCCGACCCGCAGGACAACTTGCTCGGTGATTTGGCCACGGCGTGCGCATCGGGTGAGATGGAAGAACTCACCGCGCAGGCGATGATGATCATATTGTTCAGCGCCGGTGGCGAATCCACTGCGTCGCTAATCGGTTCCGCGGCTTGGGTTTTGTCGACTCGCCCTGATATCCAGCAGCAGGTCCGCGACCAACCGGAACTGCTCGGCGCATTCCTTGAGGAGGTACTGCGCTACGAACCGCCGTTCCGGGGCCATTACCGCCACGTGGTGAGTGACACGACACTGTGCGGTGCGGACCTTCAAGCGGGGTCACGCCTGCTGCTGTTGTGGGGAGCGGCTAATCGGGATCCGTCACACTTCGACGATCCCGACCAGTTTCGATTGGACCGTTCCGGCGCGAAGGGACACATCACCTTCGGTAAGGGAGCACACTTCTGCGTCGGAGCCGCGCTTGCCCGCATAGAAGCCCAGATCGTGATCAGTCAGCTCATTGGAAGAACTTCGAAAATTGAAGTCGCTGACGCTGGCCGCTGGCTGCCGAGCCTCCTTGTACGGCGTCTTGAACGCCTGGAACTGGCCTGCGAATAGTTTTAACCCCGTAGTCGTACGACGTTGCCCGCCTTGGGTGTCGGTGTGGCCAACGCACCGAGCGCGGCCATGCTGCCCGCGTGGTCGTCGGTGTTGATCAAGCGGGCGTAAGCGGTCAAGTCGTAGTGGACGTTGCGTGGCCCACGAACCGCGACAGTTGAAGGGGCGGAATGCTATCCGCGGCTAATCAAGCGAACACCGACCCGAAGTGCCGCGCCAAAAAGCCCAGAATGCGGGTGCGAAGATTACTCCGGCGGGGCTTGCCGACCTGCTCGCCGAGCAGAGTCCGCCAGTATTGTTCATGGCGGCCCTCGGCGGCGGCCAGGGCCAGCAGGATGTCTCGCTCTTCCCCGGTGCGCCGCCCCGTCAGATCGCGGTACACATCCGCCTCGGCCCGCTCATCGGCCAAATGCTGGCGCCAGCGGCGTAGATCAGACGGGTTCGGGCGCCCATCCTCGGACACGACAGCCCGCTCATCCGGTGTCTTACGGCGAAACATTCTGTTGCCGTCCATCAAGGAAATCATTCCCGGTTGACGGGCGTGACGTCACAGCCACGGACGAAAGACGCCGAGCATTGCCTACGGCCAGGCCCTCGATCGAGGCCGAGAAGCTCAGCCCCGAGGTCGTCGTCTTCGAGGAGGATCTGCGCGCCCGCCTCGGCGAGCGGGCCAAGCCCCCCGCCCGCTGACCCCCGAGGCTCCCTCCCTCACCGCCTATCCTTAGACCGAAGTTGCGGTAGCTGAGCGGGCTGATTGCTTTGTTGATCTGGGGAAAGAGTTTGGGCAGGCCGGAATATGTAGTCAGAATGGTTGGGCGTGTCGGCTAGGAATACCCCGGTGTAGCCGGTAAGCTGCTTGTTATGTCGCGGGGCGGTGGCAAGGTTCACGTAGTCAGAGTTCGGAAAACGCACGTGGACAAGCAGGGTCAACGCCGTGAGTACTCCTCGGCGTATCTGCGCCGCACCTACCGCGAGGGCAAGCGGGTGCGCAACGAGACGGTGGCCAATCTGTCTGCGCTGCCCGAGCACGTCGTGGACTGGATCGACGCGGGGCTCAAGGGCGAGCAGCTGGTGCCGGCCGGTAGCGGGTTCAGCATCGCTCGATCATTGCCGCATGGGCACGTGGCGGCGGTCGCGGCGATGGCGCACCAGCTGGGCTTCCCTGGCCTGCTGGGGCCGCCGTGCCGGGCACGGGATCTGGCGCTGGCGCTGATCATCTCGCGGGTGGTGCGCCCGGCGTCCAAGCTGGCCACCGCCGCCTGGTGGCCCGATGTCAGCCTCGGACCCGATCTCGATGTCACCGGCGCCACCACCGACGAGATCTACGCCGCGATGGACTGGTTGCTGGAGCGCCAAGACGCCATCGAAAGCACGCTAGCCGCCAAACATCTTGGGCCAGACGTGAATCCGGGGCGGATGGCGCTGTTCGACCTGACCTCTTCCTGGGTGACCGGGCGGTGCTGTGAGCTGGCCGCGCGCGGCTACTCGCGCGACGGCAAGAAAGGCTGCGAGCAGATCGAGTACGGCATCCTCACCGACCCGGCGGGCCGGCCGGTCGCGGTGCGGGTGTTCGACGGCAACACCGCCGACCCGACCGCGTTCACCGAGATCATCCCGGTGATCCGCGACACCTTCGCCCTCGACAACCTGGTATTGGTGGGCGATCGCGGCATGATCACCACCGCCCGCATCGCCGCCTTACGCGAACTCAACGACGATCCCGACACCGCAACGGATTTCGGTTGGATCACCGCGCTGCGCGCCCCGCAGGTCGCCACCTTGGCCGCCGACGACGGGCCGCTGCAGATGTCGCTGTTCGACACCCAGGATCTCGCCGAGATCACCCACCCCGACTACCCCGGCGAGCGGCTGATCGCCTGCCGCAACCCCCACTTGGCGGCCGAACGCACCCGCAAACGCGACGAGCTGCTCGCCGCGACCGAGAAACTGCTGGCCCCGATCATCGCCCGGGTGGCCGCGGGCCGACTGTCCGGCGCCGACGCCATCGGTGTGGCGGTCGGCAAGGTCATCAACAAGTACAAGGTGGGCAAGCACTTCCACTACCAGATCACCGACACCAGCCTGGCCGTCGAACGCCGCCACGACCAGATCGCCGCCGAAGCTGCTCTGGACGGCATCTACGTGCTGCGCACCAACGTCGACACCACCGAGCTGGATGCGGCCGAGGTGGTCATCGGCTACAAAAATCTGGCCAAGATCGAACGCGACTTCCGCATCATCAAGGTCGACGACCTGGACCTGCGCCCCATCCACCACCGCCTCGATGACCGGGTCCGCGCTCACGTGCTGATCTGCATGCTGGCCTGCTACCTGGTCTGGCACCTGCGCAAGGCCTGGGCACCAATGACATTCACCGACGAACACCCACCCCAGCGGGACAACCCAGTCGCCCCCGCGCAGCGCTCCGCAGGCGCCCACGCCAAGGCCTCAACCCAACACGACGCGCAGGGCAACTCGCTGCGCAGCTTCCGCGGCCTGCTCAATCACCTGGCCACCCTCACCCGCAACCAGGTCCGCTTCACCGCCACCAGCACCGAGATCCCCATGCTCACCAACCCCACCGACGACCAGCGCCGCGCCTTCATGCTCATCGGCACACCCATCCCCCTCACCGCCGCGTAGTCAGACACCCAACGCCAAGAAACAACAAATCCCCAGCTCAGCGCGGAATTCGCACTACCTCACCACCGCAACTTCGGCTTAGAGAACCTGAAAACGCTGGGGCCCAGGATCGGCGGAGGATGTCGATCACCAACAACCTCGGCGCGCAGAATTAGGCTCACCGCGCGTGAATGACTTGAGACAACGACACCAAGTTACTCGGAACCACACGGATGACGCCGCCGCGCGGGGTGTCGATATCGGAGATCAGAAATAGCGCGATCGATACGGTCAGTGGCAAGACCACTAGAACAAGCAAATCGGTGCGCCGTTCGCGATAGCCGAGCAGCATATTGGCAAAAATCGCGATCGATGCCAGCAGCGCCCATGCTGCAGTCGGGATGCGGTTCAACTGGGCGGCCTGCGAATAGCCTTGAGAATTAAGCACATCATTCATTCCAGAAATCACTAGCGCGACCACCGGGGTCGGCTGCGCGACTCCGACAG
The DNA here is from genome assembly GCA_963788075.1 of uncultured Actinomycetota bacterium. Lineage (GTDB taxonomy): Bacteria > Actinomycetota > Actinomycetes > Mycobacteriales > Mycobacteriaceae > Mycobacterium. Next base: position 406,135 of record CAWBFI010000006.1, read on the forward strand.
TCACCACCGACGACCAGAGCTGGGCTTGCAGCTTGAGTGAGTCGCTGCTGGCAGCGGTGGTCTCGGCCCCACGGTAGTACTGGATGCGTTGATCGACATAGCGACGAAGCAAATCACGCACCTGCGTCTGATCTTGGGCAGGCAGCAAGTCCGTGCGCACATATTCGGTGCCGATCGCGTTCGCCTCCGCTGCTTCGAGGTTCTTGCGCTGGTCGTAGCGGCTCACCGCCATCGAGAAGCTGAATCCGATGATGAGCGCAAGGAGCGTGAGCGTGGCGGACAGAACGATGTCGAAATCGGCCTGCCCTTCTCTCGCAACGGGTCTGACCTTGCGGCGCAGCAGATCGCCGAGGTAAGCCGCGCCGCACTGCACGGCAAGAGAAAGCGCGAACACGATGTACGGGTGGTCGACGACGCGGATCATGCGATTACCCCCGATCCATTTCGTGATGATGGCGCGCGGGAGGGGCGGATCGACGCGAAACCTATCACGCCTGCTTACTCGGCCGCCTCGCGTACGCGAACCGGTCTAGACTTGTCGATGACGGGGAAATCATTCAGGAACTCGTTCGCGACTGTTTGAGTTCGAGGGCCATATCGCCTGGGCTGAGGCTATGCCCTAAACGGCTGAGAGAGAGCTGCACCGACGTGCGCTCGAATCTCTCGGCCACTCTGCGTTTTCCGGGGTTCGACTTGTCCGGCCCTACCGGCAGGGCGCTTGTGTCTGGGTCTTTAGCGGCGTACAGAGTGCGACGTGCGACCTGACGTAGCGCAGCAGATAGGCCGTAGGTGTTGCGGAGATTTTGTCGGTCATTGCGGTTGGTGTGGATCACCAGTAGCGCAGACCGCCGCCCTCCGTCTAGATAACGTCGTGTGGGATATTCAGTGTGTCTCTAGCCGGGCCAGCCGTTGCTCAAGCTCTATGATCGCTACGGCCAGGCGAGCCACTAAACCGGGTGCGTTTGAGATGTCTTCACTCGGACGCTGTTCCCCGATCCACTGAACGAGGGCTCTGCTGACCGGCATGTCGTGGGGGAATTCGGCATTGCGGATCCTGCGCAAGATTTCATCGGGTGTGTCCATAGTCATCGCGCTCCGCCTTTCGCACTCGCGTCGACAGTGCTAACCCTTGATCGGCATGGGCCACACGTTCCATATTTGCTGCAGTACGGAAGCTGTCAACCTGAATGAGGCACCGTCGGGTGGTATTTACTGAGTGGTCTCCTTTGGCTTGTCGGGTGGGTTGATCCACGAGCCGGTGGGCAGGTGTGGCGGCTCTGGCGGCTTGCGGATGAACCGTTCGGGATGCGCCCGGTATGCGTCGGTGAGCACGGCGGCGCGCTTGTCGCGGACGGCCTCGGCGGTGCCGTAGTGGATGTCGGCGGGAGTGTGCAGGCCCAGCCCGCCGTGGTGATGATCGTCGTTATACCAAGCGAAGAAGGTCTGGCAGTGCCGGCGGGCGGCCTCGATGGAGTCGAAGCGGCCGGGGAAGTCGGGCCGGTATTTCAGGGTCTTGAACTGGGATTCGCTGAACGGGTTGTCGTCGGACACGTGCGGGCGGCTGTGCGACTGGGTGACGCCGAGGTCGGCGAGCAGGAACGCCACCGGCTTGGAGGTCATCGAGGAGCCGCGATCGGCGTGGATGGTCAGCTGGTCGGCTCCGATGCCCTGCTTGGCGCAGGTCTGGCGGATCAGCACCTCGGCCAACGCCGCGGATTCGCGGGTGGCGACCATCCAACCGACCACGTACCGCGAAAAGATGTCCAAGATGGCATACAGGTAGTAGTACGTCCACTTCGCGGGGCCACGCAGCTTGGTGATGTCCCACGACCAGACGGAATTCTGCTGGTAGGCAACCAGTCCGGTTTCACGGTGGCCGGGTGGGTAGCTTGGCGGCGCCGTTCTCGGGTTTCGCCGGCCTGGCGTAGCAACCGGTAGAACGTGGAGATCGAGCCGAGGTAGACGCCTTCGTCGAGCAGCGTGGCCCACACCTCGGCCGGCGCCATGTCGACGAACCGCTCGCTGTGCAAAACGTCGAGGATCGCGTGGCGTTCGGCCTGGCTCAGCGCCCGCGGCTGGTGGCGGTCCCGGTGCGGGATCGGCACCGACCGAGCAGGTGGCGGGCTGCTGCGGTGGCGCCGGTAGTAGCTGGCCTGCGCGGCCCCCACAGCCTGGCAGGCGTCTCGAACCCCGACACGCGGGGCTAGCTCGGCGATCGCGGTGTCGGTCACGGCGTCGACCTCGGCTCGGTGTCCGCGCTCTCGGAGAGCGTCTCCAAGAGCGCGTGCAGTTTTGCCTGCACATCCACCACGAAGCGGGTCTTGGCCAGCTCCTGCTCCAGTTGTCGTTTCTCCTGCTCAAGGCGGCCGATCCGCTCGGCTTGCGGGTCGCGCCGCTTACGTCCACGCGGGGCGGCCAGCCCAGCCAGTGCACCGGCGTCGCGGGCCCGCCGCCACGCTACGATGTGGCTGGAGTACAGGCCCTCCCGACGCAACAACGCACCCTTCTCACCCTCGGGGGCGGCGTCGTAGGCGACCAGGATCTCCAGCTTGTACTTCGCAGTGAACGTCCGGCGCCGGGCACGCTCGGGCACCTCAGGGTCGGGACGTTCGGTCCCAGCGCCATTCATCCGACCAGGATCTTCGATCCCGGTCGCTCGCACCAATGTGGTCACCTTGTTCGTCATCTCGGGGAAGCTCTCCATCCCCGCCCTCAGGTCACTAATTGTCAGCAGGCAGGCGCCTCAACCCAGGTTGGCAGAGAGGGGTACTCGCCGATGGCCCGGTCCGAGGAGAACTTACCGCTGTGTCAAGGGACATGAAGAACTGCCCAGTGGCGGTCATGAAAACTGCCCGGTGGTGGCCATGAGATCTGCCCACTCGCGGCCACCGGACGTGCCGCCTGCGGTCACCAGCTTCGTTGGGCGCGAGTCAGAGGTCGCCGAGCTGCAAGCCGCGGTGAAGGCTCATCGGCTGATGACGTTGACCGGGGTGGGCGGGGTCGGCAAGACCCGCCTGGCGCTGGAGGTCGCGGCGCGATTGGCTTATGAGTTCCCGGACGGGGTCTGGTTTTTCGACTTAGCCGCGGTCACCGACCCGGCGGCGGTGCCCGACGCGGTGGCCGCCGTGCTGGGCATCATCCAACAGCCCGGCAAAAGCGTGGCTGACAGTGTCGCGGCCGCGTTGGAGGGCAGAGTCCGGCTGCTGGTGTTCGACAACTGCGAGCACGTTGTCGACAGTGCCGCGGATCTGGTCGAGGCGATCCTCGCCGCCCTCGGCGACCGTAACGATTCTCGCGACCAGCCGCGAAGGATTGGGGGTCAGCGAAGAACAGTTATGGCGTGTCCCGTCGCTCGACGTCAACGCCGGGACCGAATCGGCCGCGGTGAACCTTTTCCTCGACCGTGCCCACAGTGTCGTGTCGGACTTCTCGCTGGCCCAGCCCGGCGAGGCCGACGCTGTCGTGGAAATCTGCCACAGACTCGACGGCATCCCGTTAGCCATCGAACTGGCGGCCTCCCGGATGGCGTCTATGACGGTAGGCGAGGTCCGTGATCGTCTGGATCAGCGGTTCCGGCTACTGGTCGGCTCCCGGCGCGGCCTGGAACGCCACCACACGCTGCGCCACGCGGTGGCCTGGTCCTACGACCACCTCGATGACGCCGAGAAAGATCTGCTGGAGCGATGTTCGGTCTTCGCGGGCGGGTTTGACCTCCAAAGCGCCTGCGCGGTGGCCGGATCAGATGACCTCGACGAGTACGCCACCCTCGAGGTACTCGATGCGCTGGTGCGCAAATCGCTGCTGGTCGCCGATCGGTCTTCGGGGCGCACGAGATTCTCGATGCTGGAGACCATCCGACAGTTCGCCGAGGAACAACTCGTCAGCCACGGCAAGGCCACCGAGACACGTACGACGAGTGCCCGTCACTTCGCCGGAATGGAAGCCGACATCCTCGCTCTATGGGACAGCCCCCGGCAGCGGGAGGCCTACGGGTGGTTCAGCGTGGAGCTGGCCAATCTGCGCGCCGCGTTTCGGTGGGCCGCCGACCGGGGCGACCTGGATGTCGCCGCCGCCCTCGCGACCTACTCGGCGTTCCTCGGCCTTTGGGTCGACAATTACGAGCCGATCGCCTGGTCCGAGGAGCTCATCGAGCCCGCCTGCGCGGTCGACCATCCCCGACTGGCGTTCCTGTACGTGCTGGCGTCGCAGTGCTACAACACCGGACGGACCAGGGAGGCGGTCCGCTACAGCGACGCCGCCCAGCTGGTGATCGGCAGTGGCCGCTACGAGGTGCCGTTCGGCCTCGAGGGGGGCTTGCTGGGCGCTGTGTACGCGGCCATCGGCCAGCCCGAACGATGCGTCGAGTGGTGCCGCGCCCAGCTCGCACGCGGTCGCGACACCCACGGGATCACTAGGAACTGAGAAAGGCGGCGCCTGTCAGCCGATTTTCATGCGGCTAAGTACCGAGCAGCCAAGGCCATTGACCGTGACCTGCCGATGGAATTCGACCGGAACCGACAACTCCTACGACATGCAGCGCGGTAGCGGCCAGGTTATAGTCCTGCCATCGTGCCTCTCGCCACCGAAGCCAGAGTTACCCGCCAGCCATGAATAAGACCGGCCACCGAGGGTATGCCTGAAGTCTCGGACCCGACCACGGGTTGTTCGGCTTAGAGAGCCTAGAACAGTCGCAGAGCTGCGGCCGATCCCACGAATGTGGTCGTGAGAGTTTGCTGGAGCAGTGATGAGTGTCGTGTTGATAGGGCCAATGAGCCGCTGCGCCAACTGCAATCGCATTCCGCCGGAGGGTCGGCGCTGGCCGCATGTCGCCGGAGGCGAATGGTTCTGCAGCCTGGACTGTTTGTACGGGCTGCATCCCGAGTTGCAGGAAGGCTACCAGTGAGTCGGCTGCTGCTGCCGGCCGCTCGACCGGAGAACACTGGTAGCCCCCTGCTATTTAGTTTTGGGCCGCGGACCCTCGGTCGTACTGGATGCCAAATACTTAAGTGACGCCGGATGCCGTAATCCTGCTTGGGTGGCGGGCAACGTCTCAACATCTGGGAGATGGCCAGAGCCGACCGCGGGCCATCGCTGTGGGATTGTGGCCCTGGCCATCGCCAGATGCGGACCTAACCGCGTGCTGCCGTTAGGTCTGCGATTCTGTCAGTCGAGCCGCTCGACCTCCTGTCCGTACTCTTGCATCAGTTGGCCGAGCGACTCATCGACGTAGGCATCGACGGTAACCAGGTCGTCGACGAACAGTCTGGTGCGGGCCATTATCTGCCGAAATTCCTTGCTGCGCCGGACGCTATCGATCTGCTGCTCCGTGCCGCGTGTCAGGATGAAGCCGCCCATGCGTGCGTGCGGCCCGAGTACTGCGACGTCGAAGTTTTGGATGCGACCGTCGTTCTTGAGGCCGTTCCAATACTCCATCACCTCGTTGTATGTCCTGAGGGCAGCCTTCTCACGCCCTCGCACTACTTCTCCCCAACCTATCAATAGTGCTGCTTCCGCCACGGCCTTCTCCTTTCTGGTGCCCTCCCAGTCGTCCATTATCTGGCTCACCGCATCGGTCCGCAGCCGTTTCGGACAGTTATCGAGGAATATCTAGGGTCGGCAGCATCGCTAATTAGCTTGTCGTACAAATATTTTCGCCACCTTGTCCTCATGCGGCAACACCTGCCTCAACGGCACCTTTTTGACAACGGGGACAGCCACTCGAAGCTCTCTCCCGAACGCGAGAGGACCACCAGCGGGACAGCGACCTTTACTGGCACCGTTTCTCGCGTGACCGCACGACGCGGTGCCACCGCCCGAATGCGGCTCGGCGCTCAAACGGCACCTGGGTCGGCGTGTCTGGAAGGCCGGTTGGTTCCTCGGCCAGCGGGCGCGGACCTGGGCTTGCAGCGTCAGGCAGCCGAGGGCGTGGCGGACGATCGACAGTTGCGCTCTACCGTCGATGACCAGCTCGGGCACCGCGGAGCAGTGCTGGCAGGCGAACATATCCATCGGTTGTGTCAAACACCCTCAAGGACACCGTCCGAACAATCGACTCAGGCCTGCGCCCAGGGGCCAGCTGACCTTCCGCGCCGCGGGGGCACTTCGGGCGGGACAGGTTTTACGGCTGCAGGTTTGCGCAGTCGACAAGGAAGTCCTCGACGGTGAACCGCCCACGGCAATCGGCCGGATCGGTGGGGGTTCGGAAAGGCCGGCATGACGTGTCTGCGAGGGCGCCGGCGTCGGTTCATTGGTCGGTGGCTCGGATCGAAAGCACCGGAAAGGAAAAGGAACAGAGATGAGCGAACCCAAGAACATTCTGCGGGTCGTCCTACTGGCAACAGCAGCAGGGTTGCTGGCGGTCGCAGCAAACGTGTTACGCGAGAAGAAGGCGACCGCCGACCTGACCACCCAGCAGATCGAGGACACGATCTCGGCGCTGGACCCGACCACCCGTGCAGCCGTCATCGCCCGACTGACGGCCGACGCGGGACAGCAGGTCAAGGACCGCTTCGGCCGTTGACCCGATCTCCGTTGTGAGTGGGCAGACTCGGCCTGGCTCAGCGCTGCGCCCGATCGCGTCCGCCGCAGCCTGCGCCGGCGACCGATCCAAATGGCCGTAGGTGTTGACGGTCGTGGTGATCGACTCGTGGCCGAGGTGCTGCTGTATCACCGGGAGTGGTATACCAGCGCGGAGCCTTACCTTCCCGGCGCCGGTGGGGTGGTGAGAATCGCAGTTGGCCCAAACATATTGCGCCCCTAGGCCGTCGACAAAGGCAACCCGAACACCTAGCCGATGGCGAAATCTCCGTCGACGTTCCGCTGCCGCCGGAGGTGGGGTGGGACTGCGCCTCTAACCTGTCGCGGTACAAGGAGTGCTTACCATCGGGTGTGTCGCAGCAAGCTGCCCGAGAACCTGGACAAGGGCGCTATCTATTCCCCGATTCCAAACTTCTTCGCTTCTTCCTCGACTTTGTCGACGGTGCCTTTGTACTTGCGGTCGACGACGTCGCCCGCCTTATCGATCGCCGTATCCACCTTGTCGGCATTCTTCGACAGCAGATCCTTCACTTTGTCGAGCAGTCCCATCAGATCCACCCTTCGTCGGTTCCCAGGACACTGTCGTCCGGTGCAGACTTTCGTCACAAGCGGCCGCAGTTGCCGATGAACCTACTCCCATGCATGGCCACACGATGCGCGAGGTGCTTGGCGCTGCGTGCGCCTATGGCGCGTACATCTCCGTGACCATGTAGATGCGTAGGTGCCCGCACTTGAACGACCGTTGATCGCCATCGCGCCGCCAGCAGCCGAGGCGCCTGGCCAGGTGCTGGTGAGGGCGACGGCCGCGGCTCGGGGTTACCTCCAGGGTCTAGAGTTGTTGCGCTCTCGCTGAATAACGAAATCCCTTGAAAGGGGTTAGACATGTCGAAGCAAGCCGCCGAACATCACAAGCAAGCAGCTGAACATCTCGAACAAGCCGCCAAGCAGCACTTGGAGGCCGCTAAGCAGCACGTGGAGGGAGGGTTTGAGAAAGCCGCCCACCACGCCCAGTTGGCGCATGCCCACCACCTTGAGGCGATCGAGCACGCGAGGAATGCCGCTAAGGAGCACCTAAAAGCGCACGGCAAGAAGTAGAGCTGTAAGCGCTGCCCGGCCGGCACGGGAGAGCAGGGGCGGCCCGATCAACTACTCAGACGCGGACTTTGCCGCCCGCGCTGGCCCGTGTAGCAGGCTGCACCCCTCACCGAGCGCCGGCCCGTAGGTGACCGCGCCGCACTCGCACCGCCACGTCAGATGGCGGCCGCATGAGCAGGCGATCGACCCGACGAGTGTGTGTCCCGGCCGCAGCGGGTGGCCGCGCGGGCAATGCAGTGGTGGCCTGACCATCCATTGCCCGGTCGTCGACTGCACCAGTTCGCCCACCGCGGGCACGAAATCAACGCTAGACCTCGGATCTTCGGGGCCGGTAGAACTGGACGTATGGTTGGCGAAAATCCGGAGCGGCAATACCTGCTTGCGCGTGAGTCGGGTATGTGGCTCGCGGAGGCCGAACGCACTGAGCGTCACCTCTTCGATCTCGACTACGAGAACGACGATGACCTTGAGGTGCGGAATGAGAAAGCCTGGTTGGACCACATCCGCGCCAGACGTAACGTTCTGGACGAAGAGCTGGGCGTTCTGAAGCGTGCCGACGTTGTAGAGCTCGATGACCGCCGCAGGGACGGATGATTCGGGCGCCAGTTTCAGTGGGTCGCCAGTATGGCCGCCGCAGCGAGAGCGGCCCGCCACCCCGAAGGATGACGGGCCGAACTCCGGCGCCTCTCGTTCAGGTCATCAGACCGTGATCTCCTCGTAGCCGGCCATCTGCTCGGCTTCGTCGGCGGCCGCGATGAGTGCGGCACCAAGCTGGCAGGCCGTGGCCGGTGTCAGCGGCGCGCCGCTGGCAGCCAGGAGGGTCACTCCGCCTCGTTGCCAGTTACCGCAGCCCACCCGGCCGAGGCAATCCCGCCCGTAATCTCGTCCTTCAAAAAGTGGTTCTGGCGATGAATGAGTTCGAGCAATTGGCCCATGCCTGGGCCGCATCGCCTTCGCCAACTGCCGCTCCGACACCTTCCTGGGCGCGCGCTACCAGCGCTTGGCCCGGCGCCGCGGCAAGCAGAAGGCGCTCGTGGCCACCGGCAACTCGATTCTCACCGTCGTGTATCACCTGCTGTCAGATCCGGACGCCAGGTTCTGCGAGCTCGGGCCCGGATACTACGAGTCCCGGATCAGCAAGCACCGCCGCGCTCGCGATCTCGCCACCCAACTTCAGGCCCTCACCGACCAGCACATCGTCATACATGACGGCAAAGCGGTCATCACCGACACCGCCGCCTGATCCCAAACGCACACCAGCACAACATAACCCGGCTCCGCCGGGCGCCTTCGCGCTGCCTACTCACCATCCGATTTTCGGGTCAGACGCGGGCTAGGCCGGGCTGGTTCCGTACAACCCAGTTGAGCGAGCTTGGTGTCGTACAGGTCGGCGTGGCTGGGCGTGATCGGTTTCTGTTCAGGTAACGGAGCTGTAGCAGGTCGGTGAGAGTCTGTGCCTCGTTAATGTCTCGCCGCAGCGCAGCCGCTTCGCGCCGGATGGCCGATGCCGCTCGACGAGCGCCTAGCCTGGATTATTCGCGAAATGCGGCGAACGATGGCGTGTAGATACGCGAAAGTGCCTGTCCTGCAAGGAATAATGGGACTTCTCTAAGGTTCGATTACCCTGGCTGGAAGGCACTTCGCAGGTGAAGAATAGCGCAGCGGTTTCCCGGGTGAAAGTGTCGGCGGACGGTGACGGGGTCGTGTCGCACGCCGGGATGGGGATGCTGCGGGAGTTGGCGGAGTTGACCGGGCTGTCGGCGCAGGTCACGGCGGCGTTGGCGGATACCTATCGGGGCCCGTGGATCTACGGGCCGGGTGCGGTGTTCGCCGATCTGGCCGCCGCGGTGGCCGACGGCGCGGACTGCATCGACGGTGTCGGGCAGCGCTGCGGGGATCGCGAACACGTCTTTGGTGCCGCGGCGTCGACGACCACGATGTGGCGGCTGGTCGACGAGCGGATGGACGCCGCTCATCTGCCCGGTATCCGTGCCGCGCGTGCCCAGGCGCGGGAGGCGGCGTGGGCGGCGGGCGCGGCCCCGGCCGCCGGTGAGTGGCTGCACCTGGATATCGATGCCACCATCACCATCGATCACTCCGATAACAAGGAGGACGCGGCGCCGACCTGGAAGAAGACCTGGGGCCATCACTCGTTGCTGGCGTTTTTGGACCGCCCCGCGATCGCCGGTGGCGAAGGCTTGGCCGGGCTGCTGCGAGCGGGCAATGCGGGCAGTAACACCGCCGCCGATCACATCAGGGTGCTGGGGTGGGCGCTGGAATCGCTGCCGGCGGCCTACCGGCCCGACCCGCACGATCCCGGCGCGCAACAGGTTCTGGTGCGCTGCGATTCCGCCGGCGCCACCCACGCGTTCGCCGGAGCCTGCCGCGTCAAGGGGGTGGGATTCTCCTTCGGCTACGCCGTCGATGCCCGCGTGCAGGCCGCGGTGGAACTGCTCAACGCCAACAACGGCTGGTACCCGGCGATCGACTCCGGCGGCGGCATCCGCGACGGCGCCTGGGTCGCCGAGGCCACCGATTTGGTGGACATGAGCAGCTGGCCGACCGGGACTCGGCTGATCCTGCGCAGGGAACGCCCGCACCCCGGAGCGCAGCTGCGGTTCACCGACTCCGACGGGCTACGGGTGACCGCGTTCATCACCGACACCGCCCCCGGTGTGGTGGCAGGCCAGCTCGCCGGTCTGGAGCTGCGGCATCGCCAGCACGCCCGGGTGGAGGACCGGATCCGCCAGGCCAAGGCCACCGGGCTGCGTAATCTACCCTGCCAGCGCTCCGACGCGAACGCGGCATGGTTGGAAATACTTTTGGCCGCAACCGATTTGGTGGCCTGGTCGAAACTGATCGGATTTATCGACCATCCCGATCTGGCCACCTGCGAGATCGACACGTTCCGCTACCGGGTGCTGCACGTCGCCGCCCGCATCACCCGCGGCGCCCGCCAAATCCGCTTGCGGATCGACGCCACCTGGCGATGGGCCAGCGCCATCGCCCACGCATGGCAACGACTCCGGGCCGCCTTCCCCTGACCACCCGGCTCCCCGCCCAACCGACCCGAGGAACCCCACCGGCCCTGGAAAGCCCGCCCACCGAGCGACACCGGCCGATTTGTCGTACCCGCATGTGACAATCAGCCCCACAAGCCGGCCAGCACCGGCCCCCCAAGGCTGCACGAAAAATCGAGGCTAGAGGGGGCACTTCCATCGACTCGTCGAAAACGTCGCGGACCATCTCGAATACGGACATGGGTATTCCTCCTGAATTTCGAAATCCGGCGAACGCGCACGATAATCGATGGTTCCATTCTCTCAGAAAATAGGCCGGATGCGCAAACAAGGGAGGAATTAAAGCGGAAGTAAAGAGCAATGAAAAACCAATCCAAATTCAGCTCTAATTCTGCTACTTCTGCCGTACTTTCCTGTACTTGGAGCAACCCCGTACTCTCTCAGATCTGCTAGAAGCCAAGAGCTTTCGTATAGTCACTGGATCGCACATCCCGCCATCCCAACTATCAAGGCCAGGCGGTCGAACTCTCAATTATCAATTATCGAGCTGGCTATGGCCGCGTGGGCAGAGACCGGCGAGTACAAGATCCCGAGCTGAGCGCCTTACTTATGGCGCGGCTCCCAGCTGGGGGTCAGCTAGGCCGAAGTTAAGCGTCGTTTTCGGTGGGATTGTGGGTCTGACCTGAATCGACGGTGGCGGTTCGGCGTGGATGTGTAGCCACTGAAGTAGCGTGTCGGTGAGATAGTGTCGAGGGAGATCACGATAGAATTCAACATGTGACGGCATACAGCGGTGCGATGCACGTAGCCCGGAACAAGAGTTCTTATGTGGCAAAGTCCGGTGAGCAGCGGGTCTACCAGTCGGTGCTACTGCGGCGCACCTTCCGCGACGGGAAGAAGGTCAAGCACCAGACGCTGGCGAACCTGTCGAAGCTCCCGCCGGAGCTGGTCGCGGCGATCGAGGCGACGTTGAAGGGGCAGACACTGATCGCGGCCGGCAGCGAGTTCAGCAAGGCGCGGTCGCTGCCGCACGGCGACGTCGCGGCGGTGGCGGCGATGGCGCGCAAGCTCGAGCTGGCGGCGCTGATTGGCCCGGCGTGCCGGGCCCGCGACATCGTCCTGGCGTTGATCATCTCGCGGGTGGTGCGGCCAAAGTCGAAGCTCTCCACGCTGGGCTGGTGGTCGAACACCACCCTCGGCGTCGACCTCGAGGTGGCCGACGCATCCACCGACGAGATCTATGCGGCGATGGACTGGCTGGCCGCCCGGCAGGACAGGATCGAAAAAAAGCTCGCGGACAAACACCTTGGCCCGCAAGCCAATCCGTCGCGGATGGCGTTGTTTGATCTGACCTCGGCGTGGGTGACTGGCCGCTGCTGCGAGCTGGCTGCGCGCGGCTACTCCCGCGACGGTAAGAAGGGCTGCGAGCAGATCGAATACGGGGTGCTCTGCGACCCGGCGGGGCGCCCGGTCGCGGTGCGGGTGTTTTCCGGCAACACCGCCGACCCGGAATCGTTCACCGAGATCGTCACGGTCGTCAAGGACAAGCTCGGCATCACCCAACTGGTGCTGGTCGGCGATCGCGGCATGATCACCTCCGCCCGCATCGACAAGCTGCGCGAACTCAACAACAACCCCGAGGCCCGCACAGATTTCGACTGGATCACCGCGCTACGCGCACCCGCGATCGCCAAACTCGCCCGCGACGACGGGCCGCTGCAAATGAGCCTGTTCGATACCCAGGACCTGGCCGAGATCACCCACCCCGACTACCCCGGCGAACGCCTGATCGCCTGCCGCAACCCCGCCCTGGCCGTCGAACGCGCCCGCAAACGCCAAGACCTGCTGCAAGCGACCGAAAAACAGCTCGCCGCCATCAAAAAGCGCGTACAGGCCGGCACCCTGCGCGGGGCCGACAAGATCGGCATCGCCGTCGGCGAAGATGCCGGAAAATACAAGATGGGCAAGCACTTTGCCATCACCATCACCGACAGCACATTCAGTTTCGAACGCGACCGCGACCGCATCGCCGCCGAAGCCGCCCTCGACGGCATCTACGTGCTGCGCACCAGCGTCGACGCCGAGGTGCTCGACCCCGCCGCCGTGGTGGCCGGCTACAAGAACCTCGCCAACATCGAACGCGACTTCCGCATCATCAAATCCGACGACCTGGATCTGCGGCCGATCCACCACCGCCTCACCGACCGCGTCAAATCCCACGTGCTGATCTGCATGCTCGCCTGCTACCTGAGCTGGCACCTACGCAAGGCCTGGGCGCCACTAACTTTCACCGACCAAACACCCCCCACCCGCGACAACCCCGTCGCGCCCGCGCAGCGTTCGGCAGCCGCCCACGCCAAGGCCTCCACCAAACACGACGCGGCCGGCAACCCAGTCCGCGGCTTCCGCGATCTGCTCGCTCACCTGGCCACCCTCACCCGAGACCGGATCCGCTACCACGACACCAACATCGAAATCGACAAACTCACCGACGCCACCCCCACCCAGCGCCGCGCCTTTGAACTCATCGATACCCCGATCCCACTCACCATCGCCGCGTAGCCAGAACAACCACCCACCGAGATCAGCAAAACCCCAGGTCAACCTGGTGATTCACCTATCTTGGCGGCAGTAACTTCGGGCTAGGGTATCGGCAACCGTCCGCAGACCGTCCGCGGTAGTACTGACAACAGCTCTCAGTGACCAACAGAACCAACCGTCTGAGCTGGCGTTTTATCGGACAGCCAACACAGCTTGAATCACCAAACGGCGAGAGCAACGGACTGTAAATCCGTCGCGAAAGCTACACAGGTTCGAATCCTGTAGCTACCACCAATGTCATGTCCCGGGACATCGTTACCGGCAACTGCGGCAACCGCCAGCACGTGGCGGCCTACCGCGAGCGGCGGGCCACCGATGCGCGGTTGCGCGATGAGGCGACCGACCAGCGGCTGCGCCAGACGACATCGTTCAATGCCGCTCAGGACGAGGGCTTTTGACCGGCTTCCCCAAACCTTTCCGAAGCGGTCTGTGCGCCGGGACTGGAGAAAAGCGATTTCTGCGCGAACTACGGCTACGCATTGGGTTCTACGTGACCCATTATGCGGCGGAATGGCGAAAACACTTGACCCTGGGCGGGTGCCTCCGATGTATGGTGCGAGGCTCCTGGCCGGGCTGATGAAACGGCCGGGCCTGCCGTGTCGGGTCTCAGGGGCTGGTCAATTTGGAACCCGAAGTTGTATTCGGGCGGATTCAGTACCTGCCGCTCCTCGCGTCCATGGTGGACGGGGATCGCCGGTTCGGAGGGGCTCGCTGGGTCGAAGCTGGTGCCTCTGAATGCGCTCACGAGATACTTGTCGGGCTGTATATCCTCCAGCACCTCCCTCCTTCGGATGCTCTCGCTCATGGTGTCGTCGCCGGACCGACTAGGCACATCCGGCGGGCGCGCGGGATCGGCTTTACCGCAGTCGTCGGCGGGGTGATTCTCTGCGGCGTTGGTGGGCTGCGCGGTCGGCCGCTGCGGGGTCGACGCCTGCGGCGATCCCGACCCTGCGCCCGTCATCTGCTCAAGGTACTGCCGCCATGCCTGAAGATAGCTGAACAGTTGCTGGGTGTAGTCAGCCGGCGCGGGTGGCATCGGTGGCACCGGAGCGGTGGGCGGCATGAATGGCACCGGAGCGATGGGCGGCATGAACGGCATCGTGGGCGGCATGAACTGCCCTCCCGCCGGCGCGGTGGGCATCACGCACGGGGCGGTCGGGAATGGTAATCCGGGCGTCATGGCCGCCCACTGCTGCAGAAGCTGTTGCCAGGCCTGGAGATAGGCGAGCAACTGCCGGTTGTAATCCGTTGTAGGCGTGAACATTTGCTGGCCTCCAGCGAGTAGGGGGATAGAGGACAGGGGGACGCCGAACGAAAGCGCATCCGGTGTGTCCAGCGGATGGGGCAGCGACTCCTCGCAGTATTTCGAGTCCAGCGTGCGTAGCGGACGGGCGTCGGCCGGCTCACGGCTTTCGACGTCGAAGACGTAGCAGTAGTCACCGGCTGGCGTTGGCAGCCGAATCGGACTCGACAAACCTTGATCGAGGAAACCGTAGGGGACTTCCCAGCTGAGGGTGGTTTTCTGCCGGCGATCGAGACCGCCTGATTCGACCCAGACGTAGTGGTCGAGAATGGCGTTGACGGCATGGCGTCCCGACTCGCACGCAGCCTCCATCGACGTCATCCGAGTGAACGTCTTGTTCCAAGTGCCTGCGAAGACCACCGAATTGTTGTGCACTTGATAGCCGCCATGGCGGGCTTGCCAGACATTCCGCTGCTCGAGATCTTCGAGCCACCCGTCCTCGGGCGGTGCGCTACTCCAGGGCGATCCGTGCGGGTTCCACGGGTCGCTGCTGGGCCGATTGTTCCAGTCCCCGACGATGGGAACGAGGTACGGTGTCTCGTTGTGAACCACGCGGCCCTGGCCCTGACCGGGTCCGGTCTCCATGATCAGGCCGCGATCGAGCGCGTACCACACGGGCCACGGCATGACCTCCTCCCCGACGGATTCGACGTTGAGCGTGAGCGCGGAAATGATCTGGCGCCACACCTCCAGGGCGATTTCGTCGGGAGTGCAGTCGCGGGCTGCCTTGCCCCGTCCGAACTCGTTGACCAGGTGACGGGAGGGGTTATTGAAATCCCCGATGTCGACTGAGAGCACCGAGACGTGGCCGTCGCGGTCCAGAATCGGTCGCTTCTCCCACAATCCAGTCTGGTTGATCGACGACAGCGCCCACTCCGAGCCGGCGTACAACATGTGTCCTCGGAGCAGCTGGAATTCCGTGTCGAAGTAGTACTGGATGCCGCAAAGCGTTTGGAACCGATCCCACGGCACCCGTCCCAGCTCATCCAGCGCGTAGGGATTCCGCCGATGCTGGGGCCGGGTCGAGTCGGGCTGCAGGGGGTGGTCGGGTGGGGGAGGGATAGTGGTGAAACCGTCCAGACCGGCCACGGTGCCGCCGGTGCCCGCCGCGCGCAGCGCGGAGGTGATGTATTCGGCTGCCGGGGCGTCGACGGCGACGACCGTGTAGTCCGGACTCACCCGCGTACCGTCGGCGAACGTGATCTGCACGCGGGGTCTGAGATGGGGCGGCTGACTCGGGTCGAAGGCCGGAGGATCAAGGCGAGTCGCCGCATTGTGGACGAAGCGGACGCCGAGTGCGACGAGGTGGCGGTACCAGTGGTCGAACCACGACTCGGTGGTGGGACCGTTGAGCACCCCGTCGGCCTTGTTGTCGCTGCGGTCCATATTCAGGTACAGCTGCAGATAGGTGGTGATGTTGGTGCGGGCGTCCCCCCAGCGCGAGTCGAAAGCGGCTAGGACCCTTGGCATTTTCTCCAAGATAGCGTCGAACTGTGGCGTGTAGGAGAACTGGTTGGTCCCGGTCTTGCTGTCGTATCCGACGTAGAAGTCGTAGGCGGACAGGTTCTGCAGTTCCCTTGCGCGACGCAAGGGACTGGTGACGAGGTAGCGGAGCAGCCTGCTCATGAAGGTTGCGACATCGCTCGTGGTGAAGCCCAATGTCGCAAGCTGGCTAAGGATTCCGAGAAACTCAGCAGGGCCGCGTGGGAGTTCGCGAGGAAAGACGAGGGACGGCTTGCCGTCCACCGTGGTGCCCTGGGTGATTACCCGCCGGACGTTGTCATAGATAGTGCGTGAGGTTGGTGTCCAGGAGGCCGCGCCGCTACCCGTCTCCGTGAGTTGGTAGACCGGGATGCGCTGGAACATGTCCCACATGTGTAGGTAGTACGCCGGGAAGAAGCGGAAGCCATGTTCGCCGGCAACCGCTCGCTCGGGGGGACGTGGCTGGCCCCGTCGGCCCGGGAAGGGACGCAGCTCAGCTTGGCTTCCGTCGTGCGTGCCCACTGTCGAGTACTGGGACGCTGCGAGGCCGCCGAGCTTGACGGGCGGATACGTCCCTGCCGGCTGGGGTCCCAGCCCGTTGCGCTCATCGTGCCGAGCCTCGTACACCGTGACGACGAAGCCGCGCTCCGCGAGTTCTTGTGCGGCGGTGAGGCCGGCGATGCCGGCCCCGAGGACCGCCACCGTGGGACGTCGTTCGCTGGATGCCGGCGTCGAGATCCGCTCGCTCATGGTGGCCCCGCCCGGAGTTCGGACAGCAGTCCGGGCTGCGAGGATGCCCGGACCGCGGCGTGGACGTACGCCAGCAGGGAGTCGTGGGCACGCTGGACGTCATCGAGCGAACCTTGAACGCAAACCGTGCCAGCCTCCACGGCCTCGCCAAGCCCCACCCTGGCATCGAGCACGTCGAAGATGGTGACTCGCGAGGTGTCGATACGGATCCCGGCCACCTCCGCGGCACCGTCCGACACCTGAAGGCGGTCACCACCGCGCAGTGAAAAGACCTCGCCGTCGACGTCGAGCTCGACCACCAACGGGCCGAGCTTTGCGACCAGCAAGCGATAACTGTCGGGCACCTCATGCTCCAGGTGCTCGACCGAGCGCCGCAATAGCGACGAAACCCGTTCAGCCATGGAGGAACTCGAATACACCGGTGCCGACGAAGTCGACGTCCTCGCCGTTGATCATCCCGCTCGCCCGGGCGGTACCGCTAGTTTCACAGAGCACAGTCGATCGGTCGAGGCACACCTCGCTCGGCTGCGCCAGGCGGGCATAGGACTGCGAGCGGAACTCGGCGTGCACCTTGTCGCCTGCCCGCGTTGCGGTGATCTCGATCCGCTCCGGTACACCCGGCACCTCGCCGTCCAGGAGCAGCCGCATCGGGGGCGGCAAGGTGCAGTCCGCCGCGCGGCCGAGCAGGCCGTCCGAGTGCGTCTGCACCGCGGCGTGCCGGAATATCGCAGCGGGCTCATCGTGGTGCCACACGTAGAGCGCTTGGGACAGGCAGCGCAGCCGGCTCCGGTCGGTCATCTGCAGGAATACCATCGACCACGGGTCGTCGAGTCCCCTGGGCATAAGGGTGCCCCATGTCCACCCGAAGTCGTCGCCCCACCAGAACCGACCCCAGTTGTGGTCGTGATAGGCGAGGTCGTTCTCGATGCGGTGCTCCCGGCCTCCGATCCATAGCCACCCCTCGGCGCGCAGCCTTGGTACGAATAGCCAGGACATCCGGCCGTCTCCCACCGGTTGGTTGTTGACCACGAAAGGCCGACTTGCCGAGGTGAAGTGCAGCTCACCCCGAATGTCCTTCTCGGGCAGGTCGATTGCCACGCGGTAGCCGTCGGGTAGCACGGTCATCCGGTTGCCGCCGATGGACAGTTCACCGAGATCAGCCGAGACGTCCAGAGCGGAGTCGTCGAACCGCTCGATGGCGCCGGTCCACTTCTGGTCGTGGGCGATCACGATGACGCGTGGTGCAAGCCGAACGTGACCGGCGCCGAACACTTCGTTGGTGAGGCTGAGGTTGATCAAGAGCCGGAAGCCTCGCCCGTGGATCACGAAGTGGTGCCACTCCTTGAAACCCTCGGGCCGGGCAGTGGCAAGCACCGGGGCGCGGAGGAAGTCGCTGCCTGCGAGCACTGCGGTCATCGGAGCCACCGCCTAGTCGCTGAGGCGGGCGGTGGCGCCTCGACAGTCGGGTTCGGTTGTACCATAGCCGAATTAGCAAGTCGATCGATCGCCTCACCTAGGCTCGCAAGCCCGAGCAGCACGTGCACGAAGTCGTCTGAGTCGCGGGGCGCGTCGGGTCGGCGGTCGCCGTCGGCGGCCAGCGTGTGAACCATCCGGGCCAGTCCGGCAAGGCCAACCAGGTAGCCAATGAAATTGCTCTGGTCGGCGAGTGCCTCGCGAGGATCGGTCAGCGTCATGCGAACCCCTCGGGCCGCAGGCGGGCCAGGATGGAATCGTCGAGGCCATGCCCGATGACGGCGCCGGCCAACAGGTCCGCCCAAGCGTCAGGGGCGGCGTTGGGGGCGGCGGGACCGTCGAGAACGTTGAGGCTCACCGTTTCCCAGACGCGTCGGAGGTTCTCCACTGCTTCCGAGGCGACCAACGCGTCGCGCAGCCGCGCCCCGTCGGGTGTGTTTGCGTAGCGGCGGCCCTCGGCAACGAGCAGGTCGTGTAGCCCCCGGGCGGCTGCGGGGTTGCCGAGGACCGCGCGGCGTGCGCCGAGAAGTAGGTCGAACACCGTCCGCTCCGTCCCGCAGGCCTCGTCCGGCGGGGCTGGGAGCAACCGCGGGGTCTCCCGCTCGATGAGGTTGAGGGTGAGCTCGCGGATCCGCTCGAGCTCCGCCAGCATGCCGATCAGGACTTCGGGGCTCATCGGGTCCGCCCGTGTACGTAGTCCACGAGGCTGGCCAGCACGTCCCGGTGACGGCTGCGCGGCAACCAGTCGAGACTGCCGAGCACGATGGCCGCCTCCCGGGCATGCCGGGTGGCGACATCCCGAGCGTGCCTGAGCGAGCCGACGCGGTGCATCAATTCGTAGAGCCATCGAATGTCGTTGAGGCTCTTCGGCTCCGAGAGATGGTGTCCCTGCAGCCGAGCCTCGATTTCGGCCCTACCGGACTGGGATAGTTGGCCGCGGGCGGTGAGTCGATCCAGCAGCTCGGTCAGCCCTAACTCGCCGTCGGCCCTCGGGCGGCGCTTGGACAGAATCTGTACCGCGCGATCCCGGTCGTCCGGTTCCGCACACCGCAAGGTGTGCAACAGCATCAGGGTCCGCTTGCCCTCCCAGAGGTCGCCGCCGATCTCCTTGCCGTACTCCTCAGGGTCCGCCCGCAAGTTCAGCAGGTCGTCGGTGATCTGGAAGGCCGCTCCGAGGTGCCGGCCGAGGGACTCCAGGGGCGCCAACCGCTCGGGTCCGGCGCCGGCCGCGATCGCGCCGGCCTGTAGCGGTGTGATGAACGAGTACCAGCTGGTCTTGAGTTCCACCATCTTGAGGTAGTCGGCATCATCGAGCCGCCAGGTGTTGGACCGGACCCACTCGAGCTCAACCGCCTGGCCGTCGACGGTCAGCCGGGTCATCTTGGCAACGGCTCGCAGGATGCGCAGGGCAGGCCCGAGCCCTACGCGCTCGACGTTGTCAAGCAGCGGTTGTAGCGACAGCGACAGCATGGCGTCGCCGACATTGACGGCGATCGGCACGCCGTGGTCGACGTGCAGCGTGGGTTTGCCGCGCCGCCACCACGATTCGTCCTCGATGTCGTCGTGGATGAGAAACGCGTTGTGGTAGAGCTCGAGCGTCGCAGCGGTCGGCAGTATTGCCTCGAGATGGCCGCCGAGCCCGAGGCAGGTGGCGATGCTCAGTGCCGGCCGAAGCGCCTTCCCGCCGCGCAGCGGGTAGTCGAGGATCAGGTCGTAGAGGCCGTTCGGCCCGCGTTCACCCGGACCGTACAGCCGGTCGATCTCGCCGTCACAGGCGTCCTTGCACAAGGCGAGATAGTCGTCGAGCGGGTTGCGGGCTGCCGGGTTCGTACTGCCGTTAAGTGGTTTAGTGTTCGATAGCGACGAGGCCTGTAGCATCCGTGATCCTTGTCGCGTAGCGGATCCGGGCGGAGAGCCCGATTTTGCCTTCGTCGGCTTCGCCATCGACCTCCAGGCTGGGGAGGAGGCTGACTGCGAGGTCCACCGGCTCCTCGCCGGGCGACGCCTCCGCCGCCGCGCCCTGGGGGATCCGCCGCCGGCGGCCGATCAAGATTAACCGGGTCTTCGAATCACCAGAACTGTCGAGCGGTTGGGATCGGTGTAGCGCGTTGATGTTCGCCGCGGAGAGCAGCTGCTGGAGGACGGGAACCCCTTCGACCAAATGACTGAGCTCCTTGAGTCCTACCGTGTTGGTGACCAGGCAGGACGGCGCCCGATACCCGGCATCCTCGACCTGCACCCGGGCGTCGATAAGCGCGTTTTGTAGGTCCCCGGGGGTGACGGCGGTTATCGTGATGGCCTTTGGGGCGACCTCCGTGAAGAGCTTCTTGAGGACGTCGTCGTCAACGGTCTTAGCGAGGTCCTTGGTCGCCGCCATCACCTCGGTGAGCAGCAAATTGGGGGTCGGCGCATTCGCCTCCGCGAGTGTTACGTCGAACTTTTTTTCCTGGGGTAGGAGGTCCAGAAAGCCCGGGGGTTTGTATTTGCCGTCTGCGACCCTGATCTGGCCAGGGTCGCCGGTCTCCCAATGCGGGATGGCCTGCCAGACAATGCTGCACTGCTCGAACGTCTCTCGAACTGCCTGGTTGGCGAGGGCCAACCGCTCTGCGCTCAGGTACATAGGTGCGACTCCTGACTGTCGCTCAAATCATGGCAGACAAGATCAACACTCGCGCAGCACTTCGCCGCAGTTCCAAAAAGTGGAGTAGTGCACTACTTGTGCAGCAGCGCTATCTCCTGCCCAGGGGACATTTCGCCGCGAGCCACCGCGTCGCAGTGCGCCAGGTGCAGTGGTGCGACGGGGTCGTCGGGCAGCAACTGGCGGCATCGTTCGAAGGCGGCGCGTGCCCGGTCGACATCGCCGGCGTCGAACAGCGCAAAGGCCTCTTCGAAGGCGGGCTGCGCTGAGCGCTTGGCGGCGCGAACTGGAGCCGAATCATCGTTGTAGACTTCGTAGATCGTCACCGGCCGGCGTCGGTTGACCACCATGACGCGCTCCATGCGACGGACGTCGAACTGCTTCCGATCCGCGAGGCGGGTATAGGTCGCATCGGAGATGAGCAAAGCGGAGCCGTAGCGCTTGTTGGTGCTCTCGATGCGAGAGGCCAGGTTCACCGCATCGCCGATGACGGTGAGCACCATGCGGTTCACCCCACCGACGAGCCCAACTCCCACCACGCCGGTATTGATGCCGATTCCCGCCCGCAGTTCCTCAGAGCCGAGTGCCATCCGCTCCCGGTTGTGCTTGCGCAAGGAGCGCAGCATTGCCAATCCCGCTCGGACGGCGTCGGGCTCCGATTCGAAGACGGCGACGACCTCGTCCCCGCGCACGTCTTGGATCATGCCGTTGTAGCCGATGATCGGGAACTCGACAGCCCGCAGAAAACCGATCGCCAAGTTGCTCGCCTCGGCGACGTTCATGTCCTCGAGCATGGTCGTGTAGCCCCGGATGTCGGTGATGAGCACCGTCATCTCGCGTTCGACCCGGTAGCCGTTGCGGACGCGGCGAAGGTCGTCGATGTCGAGGAGACGCAGCAGTTCGTTGGGCACGAACCTCGATTGCACGTCCATGAGGGACTGTCGGTGCTCGTCGGCGGCCCGTAGTCGTGCCTCCAGCTGGAAGTTCCACAGGGGCGCGGCAGCCTGGGCGCACAGGAAGGCGACCGCCTGCTCGTGGTCGGCGCAGAAGTTTCTGCCGGACTCGTCCTGCTCGGCGTAAATCACGCCGATTGTCCTGTCCTGCACCCGTATCGGAACGGCGAGGATGGACGGCCCTGATGCCTGGGCTGCCTCATTCTGACGCCGTCCGGGTGACCGGCTGCCCGGACGGACGGGGTCGGCAGCGACGATGACCGGGGAGCCACCGTCCATCACGCGGCGCACGATATTCCTGTCATACGACACCTCGGTCCACGGCCCGTCCACAATCGAAATGTCACCGTGATCATGGATGGCCCGGACCGACAGATTCTCCGCTTCGCCAGTGAGGAGCAGGACGCGGCCCGCACCGGTCGTGTCCGCGACCGAGCCCAGAAAGATGTTGGCCAAGCCCTCCGGGGTCGGCTCCCCCGACAGCGCACGCAGGAGCTGATGCGCGCCGACCGGGTCGATCCCAGCCGAACTCGTCTGAACCAGATCGTGTCTGAGTAGCCAGGGATGCTGACGCGCGAGCCAGTCCGCGCGCACCGCGAAACCCAGATTCAGCCAGCGCTGGTACGCCGACCGCAGCATGTGTTCGTGAAGCGTCATCCGCCCGGTGTCGGCGTAGAGGGCGGCGGCCTCCTCGTGGGCGCGCGCACTGATCATTGGAAGCTGGCTTTCCTCGGCGAGCTCGATCGCTTGGTGAAGGTAGCGCTCCGCCTTGGCATGGTGCGCGCGCGCTCGCGCCCACGCCCCCTGGATCAGTGCGTGCGATGCCGCGTAGTTTTCCGGTGCGCCCGCCGCCCACTTCTGATGCAACTTCAGTGTCTGGCGCACGAAGCGGATGGTCGAGCGGTCCCGCGGCGCGTACCGCATCATGCTGAGGGCGCCGACCAGGTAGATGAGTTGTGAGACCGCGGTGCCGGCCATACCGCCGATATGCTCGATTGCCTCTGGCGTGGCGGCGACCGCGCCGGCGTGGTCGCCGCACCAGAAGTGCAGGCCCTGCTTCATGGTCGCGGCTGCGCTCAGGGCCACCTCGTCGCCCTCACTGCGGGCCGCCGGCAGCACGTCTCGTTCGTCGTAGCCGCTCTCGCCGGCGAGGAGGAAGGGATTGGCGCTGCGGCCCATCAGATTGAGGCAAAGCTGCTGCATGGCCTGGCAAAGAGCGCTGGGCACGGGCTGGGAACGGATGTGGGGGATGAGTGAGCTGGCGAGGGCGTCGATCTCCGCGAGCGGGCGTCCGGCCCAGAATGACTGGGAGAGCAGGACCGCGACCAGGAATCCGGCGTATTCCTGGTCGCCGTGGTCGAGCGCCTCCTCGACGGCGTCGCGAAGCTCGCCTAAGCCGTCGCGGAGGGGGTGGCGCCAGTGGCGGATGAAGTTCAGGTACATGAACAGCGTCTGCGGCCGGGCCTCCCTGAATTCCGGTCGCTCGGCAAGCAGCATGCCGACCTCGCCGAAGCGCTGGCTGCCCGCGTGGTCACCGAGCATGACGAGGAGCAGCCCGTAACTGGTGAGTACCAGCGGCGAGGACGGTGTGTGGCCGTGGGCCAGAGTGAGATCGAGTTGCTTTCGTACCAGCAGGGGGAAGATGTTGGGCCGGACGATGTATGACATGCTGCGCAGTTCGGCGAGGATCCGCTGAATCTCGATGACGCGCCGGTTATCACAGTGCGGTAGCTGCAGCAGCCGCTCGGTGCTCCAGCGGCGCATCGTCAGCTTCATCCGGACCATCGCGTTGCCCATGCGGGGCTTGCCTGCCTCAGCCGGCAGCTTTTCGCCGAGCTCGTCGAGTGCCTGCAGCCCGATCTCGAGCGCCTCCTGGAGACGGTTCTGTGCGACCCGCCCCTTGAGCCGGAGGTAAGCGAGTCGCGCGCGGTCCGCGGGCTCGCGCAGGTTCTCCTCGGCCTCGTCGAGTAGCGCGTGTAGCGTCGTCACGTCATCGACGAGCAGTGCGGCATCTGCGGCGTCGAGCTGCAGCTCCCGAGTCAGTGGGAAGTGAGTGGCCCAACGCCGCTCACCGAGCAGGTCCAGAGCGTTCCGGCAGTACTCGAGCGCCAACGGGAAGGAGGTCTGCGCCCTCGCCTTCCGTGCCGCCCGCCGCAGCACCTCGACGAACCGAACGCGCTCGGCGTCGTCGGCGAGCCCACGTCCGCCGATGCCGACGTGGCGCGCGGCGTCGAACAACCGATCGTTGCCCTGCTCGACCAGCCACCGACCGATCCGCAGGTGTGTCTCGCGTTTGGCGTCGTCGGACAGGCCGACTCGCGCCGCCTCGGCCACCCGGTCGTGGCTGAAGCGGTATCGGGCGTCGCGACTGATCGCGTTGGTGATCCGTCTGCCGCCGCTGTCGACGGCCTCAAGCAGACGAAGCTCGAGGCAGGCCCAGAGCGCCTGGGCTACCACGTCGGGCGGCTGCGTGGCCGCTGCCGTGGCGTCGGCCAGGTCGAACTCGCCACCGAAGCACGACAGTGAACTCAACATCGCCCGATCCTGCGGGCACAGCTGGCCGAGGTAGCGGCCGAGGAACTCGGCGGCCGTAGCAGTGACCTCGATCGACGCGAGGACGCGTAGGTCCCAGCCGGGGCGCCCACCCGGGCCGACCGGGGTGAGCGCGCCTTCGCGTTGAGCGCGGTACAGCAACTGGCGGACCTGCAGCGGATTGCCCTGGGTCCGATGGTGGAATTCGGCGGCCACGTCGCCCAGCTCCACACTCTGGCCGCACACCGCAGCGAGCAGTTCCTCTACATCTTCGCGAGCGAGCGGTTCGAGCTTGACACAGCTGAGGCTCGCAGAGGTAATGCCTGCCGCGCTCGGGTCGAATTCACCCGCGCGATGCGCACCGAGGACCAATACGTTGCGGAGCGATACCGTCAACAGTTCGGACAGCAGCAGCAGGGAGTCTCGATCCGCCCACTGCAGGTCGTCGATCGCCAGCACGACCGGCCGGTAGGACGCGGTGGCGGACAGCAGCCGGATGGCGGCGCGGTGCAGCCGTCGGCGAGCATCCGCCGCGTCAAGGTCTGCGACATGCGAGGTCTCGCCGAGTACTCGCGCCAGGTCGGGCACGAGTTCCCCGAGAACGCCTGCAAGCCCTGACATTCCGCCGACGAGGTCCGCACGCCAACGGTCACGTTCGGCCGGGCCGGTGGCCTCCATGGTACGGACGATCGAGCTGAGCGCCTCTCCCATCGCCGGGTACGGTACGGGCCCGTTTTCCCGGTATCTGCCGTAGGCGAACACGCAGTCGCGCCGGGAGACCTCGACGCCGAAGGCCTGGATGAGCGTCGACTTGCCCACCCCTGGCGCCCCGCTGAGCAGGGCGCATGCGCCCCCGATGCGTTCGGCCGCTTCCACGGCGGCTCGGAGTTCGGTGAATTCCTGCCGTCGGTCGACCATGCGGCCGTCGATGTCGAGCAACCCAGCCGTCATGGCGCGGGAACCACCGTGGCGGGCGCCGTGCGCCGGAAGGCGCCGCAGGCGAATCGCAAGGTGAGGCGCACGTGCATGCGAGGTTCCCCTCTACCGGAACTGTTGACTCATCGTAATGACCGGTCCGCCCGCCGCAAGCGGGACTACGCAGATCCGGTCGGCGGGTAGGGCCCACGCCGTCTCACTCCGACCAGGGCTTCATACGGGTGTGGGCGTCGCGGCCGCGCTCGAGGGTGCGCTCACCCAATGGATCGAACGAAACATCACGGCGTTCGATTCCCGGCAGCGCCGGCGCCGCATGCGGTGCCGTCCATCGCCGCGGCCTCAAGGGTGACGTCGTCGGCCAGGTTGTCCAACCACAACGGGTAGTAGGGCTTTCCCATATACGTCATCTGACACCTCCCGTATCGTGTGTTCGCCGCGGATCAGTTGCTGACATGGTCGCTCTCCTCGACGTCGGCGACGACCGGCGAAGGAGGCTGCCGCTTATGGACGTGGGCGCTGGGAGTGTCATCGATGAGCAGGCTGAGTAATTCGGGCCGACTGTAGTGTCCGCTGGAGTCCATGAAGGCTTTGCGTTTGTCGATCAGCGCGAAGTCCAAATCCGCGATCACCTCGCCTTCACCGGAGCGCAGGGGATCACCGAGCAGCTCGCCTTGCGGTGTGATGATCGCGGTGAAGCAGTCACCCGAGATCGGGCCCACCGGGCAGCCGGTGTCGGCCATGATCTGTCCCTGCTGATCGGGATCGAGCCAGGCGGTCGCCGCCACCACGAAGACACCTGACTCGAGCGCGTGATTGCGTACCTGGACCTCGGTCTGTTGAGCGAACAAGTCGCCGAAAATGGAGCCCGGGAACATCGCCGAGTGGATCTTCTCACCGTCGGCCATCAGCGCGTATCGGGCCAGCGGGTTGTAGTGCTCCCAACAGGCCAACTGGCCGATACGACCCACTGCGCTGTCCACGGCTCGAAGTCCGCTGCCATCGCCCTGGCCCCAAATCATGCGTTCGTGATAAGTCGGGGTGATCTTGCGGCGACGCTGGATCAACGTTCCGTCGGCATCGAAAAGCAGTTGGGCGTGATTCTCGGTGGCCTTCAACAGCAGCTCCGGTATCGCGTCATCGTGGTTCACCATGGCGTTGGGTACCGGTGTCGCGCTGACTTCACTAGTGGTCGCAGAGGCCGCCCGATTCGTAGCGGGCCCGCCAATTGATCACTCAGCGATCCGGGCGCCGCGACGTCGGCAACCGCACCGGGCGCAGGCGGGTGCCGTCATGCCCCGGTGACCACACACCGACCACCACGGCCGCGACGGCCATGATCACCGCCATCACGAACAGCGACGACTGCATCGATTGCAGGAAGGCGGTCCGGGTAACGTCGGCGAGCTCGGCGCCTTGCGGGCCGAGTCGATGCGAGACCTCGATCGATTTGGCCAGAGATTCCGCCGCGGGGCCGCGCAACGGCTCGGCGAAGGCCATCAGCCGCGGTGTCAGGCTGCGGGTGTACTGGGCGGCCAGCATGGATCCGGCGATCGCGATACCGAGTGCCGCCCCCAGTTCACGAGCGGTGTCGTTGACCGCGGACGCGACACCCTGCTTCTCGTCAGGCACCGCACTCATGATCGCAGCTGTCGTCGGAGCCGTGCACAATCCGATTCCCGTGCTCAGCACCAGCAGCGGCCAGGCAAGATCGAAGTAGGACGAATTGAGGTCGAGGCCCTGCATGCACAGGAAGCCGACCGCCATGATCGACAGGCCGAGGAAAACCACAAGCCGCAGACCCAGTTTCGGCAAATACCAGAATGAGAACCCCGACAGCATCGTCACCGGCACGATCAGCGGCGCTAACGCCAACGCGGTTTGCAGCGGCGAGTAGCCCAGCACCAGCTGGGCGTATTGCATGACGAGATAAAAGAACCCGAAGGTGGCCAAGAACAGCACCATGACCGTCGCCGCACCGGTGGTGAAGTCGGGAATGGCGAACAGCCGGACCTCCAGCAGCGGATGACGCCGACCCCGTTCGACGAAGCCGAACACCGTCGCCAGCACGAGTCCGGCCGCGATGCAGCAGCAGACCACCGGGTCGCCCCAACCCCGGGTGGGCGCCTCGATGACGCCGAGGACGAAGATCGCGACCGCGGTGGCGATCAGGGCCGCACCGGGCCAGTCAACCGGTGGCGCGTCGCTGTCCCGCGACCCCGACACGGTCAGGGCCAACAGGAATATCAGCAAGCCGACACCGGCGAGCGCCCAGAACATCGACTGCCATCCCCAGAACCGAAGCAGCACACCCGATCCCAGCATGCCGACGACCGCCCCGGACCCGACCACCCCGGCCCAGATCCCAACAGCCTTGGTGCGCTCGTCCTTGGGGTACACCACCGTCAACAGCGACAGGGTGGCCGGCATGACGAACGCCGCACCGCCGCCCGCCACCGCGCGAGAGGCGATGATCTGCACAGGGCTGTGCGAGATCTCCGGCGCCAACGAGGCCAGTGAGAAGAATGCCAGGCCGATCAGCAATGCGCGGCGTCTGCCATAGCGGTCACCGATCGCACCGGCCGGCAGCAGCAGGCAGGCCAGCACCAGGGTATAGCTGTCCACCAGCCAGGTCATCTGCGTTTGTGTGGCCGAGGTGGACACGGCGATGTCGCCGAGCGCGGTGTTCAACGCGACCATCGACGAGACCACCAGGGTCACGGCCGCGCATGCCACGATCAAGGTCCAGGTGCGGCGTTGAGGTGGGACGGTCATGACCGCAGACTCGGTACCCTTGTCAGGCCGGATGAGGGTGTCGACCATGGTCGGGAAACCGTGCATGGCTACTCCTTTCCGGATCGGTGGTGGCGATGTTGGTCAGTGACCGCATCTCACGCTGTCGTTCGGTCACTTGCGCCATCGGCGTCTGTTGTGTCTTCGATGCGCTGTCACAGCCTTTCCATTTCGCGTGCCATGAGGGCGTTCTCGAGGAATCCGTACCGCCTCGGCTCGTCCTGTGGCCGCGGGCGTGATGCATCCGCTGAGGTCGCGAACGCTCGCCGCATGATCGCGACGAGCCGGGCGCCGATGCTCTCGCGGCGCACCCCCGCGGCGGCAGCGGTGCTGAAAGCCACCTCCTGTGTGGTGATCAGAACCTCGGTGGATGACACCTCTACCGAAGGTGCCGCCGCGGGGGGTTGAGGCGTGGACTCGTCGACGGGATCGGTTGTGCTCGGGAATCCCGTTGCTGAAAGCAACATCTCGTTCACCTTCTTTGCGGTATCGCCCCGTTGACCGGGCGAATCGGCCGTTGGTGGAACCACCGTAAGGTCGACGATCATCCCTTGGGATGAGTAGTTGGCTACCTGTTTCCTCTGGTGATCGACGGCGAGGCGATCCGAGGTGCCCGACAGTACGCCGTCTGGGATGTCGTACTTAGGGCCTGCGACAAAATAATCTAGGTGGTGTCCGGGCGTGTCGGCCCTACGGTGTAGTTCCACTCGCCGTGGAAGTCGTGGCGTGTGATCGGTAGGGCATCAACGTCTTTCGCTGTGTATTTGATGCCAGTGGGGTACCGGTCGGTGTCCAGGACGCAGTGGACACTGAGCCCGGTCGTGGTGGTCGGGTTGCCGATCAGGTCGACGATCATTCGGTGGCTCTCGAGCGGTCGTCCACGCCAGTTCATGGTGATCTGGGAGAACAGCCGGTGTTCGATCTTGTTCCACTTGCTGGTGCCCGGTGGTAGGTGGCAGACGGTGATGGTCAGCCCGGTCTCGGCGGCGAGGCGAGCCAGCTCGATCTTCCAGGCGCGGACCCGGTGGCCGTTGGAGCCGCCGCCGTCGGCGCAGATCAGCAGCTTCTCGGCCTGCGGGTAACGGCGGCGCCCGATGGTGTCCCACCAGGAGCGCAGCGTGGCCACCGCGAACGCGGACGTGTCGTGGTCGGTGCCCACCGACACCCAGCCGGTGTTGGTGGTGACGTCGTAGACGCCGTACGGGATCGCCTTGCCCAGTTCCTTGTCCATGAAATCGTGCACGTTCGTCGGCACCGGTGAGCCCTTGGGCTGGTACTCGCGCCCGCCGTTGGTGAAGTCACCGACCAGTTCCTTCTTCTTCGTGTCAACCGAGATCACCGGCTGACCGGCGGCGATGTGCTCGCCGACGCGCTGGTTGAGGTAGCGGAACTGGGCGTCACGATCCTCGTGCTGGCGGCCCTCGATCACCTTGGCGTTGGCCTGCAGGCTGAACCCCATCGCTTTGAGCATCCGCGCCACCGTGCGGTCGGAGACGCGATGCCCGGCAGCGGCCAGCGCGCCGGCCAGGTTCCGCGTCGACTTGGTCGTCCACACCAGCGGCGACATCGGATCGCCGCGGGTCTCGGGATCCACCAACGCCGTCAACGCGGCCGCCAGCTCCGGGTCGGTGTCGGCCAGCTTCTTGCGGCCACCACCGCGCGCGCGGACCCTCGCCGAGGGCTCCGGAATCCCCTCCAGCTCCCGCACCCCTCGTGCGACGGTGTCCGGGTGAACACCGGTCGCCCCGGCGATCGCCTTGATTCCGCCCAGACCCAGCTTCTGGGCCTCGACCCCGAGGAGCAGCCGCCGCTGCTTCTCGTCCAGGTGCGGGCGCAGCGCCGCGTACCTCGACGCCGCCGACTCGGCCGCTGCCGCCATGCCGGTCATTATCACAACCGTAGCCGCTGCGGACACGAAAACCTAAGTTATTTTGTCGCGAGGCCTTAGCTGCGGCCATTCCAGGCAGGAACACACGGAGCCTGGATGGAACCCCGAGGACGGCCCCAC
Organism: uncultured Actinomycetota bacterium; assembly: GCA_963788075.1. Classification (GTDB taxonomy): domain Bacteria; phylum Actinomycetota; class Actinomycetes; order Mycobacteriales; family Mycobacteriaceae; genus Mycobacterium. The sequence goes on from CAWBFI010000006.1 coordinate 436,253, forward strand.
TCACCGGAAGAGCAAGAAATGGCGGCCACTGGAGGAAGTCCTTGACGTGGTAGCCAAGGGCGATTCCGATGAGGAGGCTTACTGGCGGCGCTTGTACGCCGAAGGCCATCCCGAGCCTGCACCGTTCACCCGGTGTAACACCTGCGCAGGTGTTCGTTCGGTTGTCGCCTACCAGCGTCTTGGCTGGCTCGCGCCGAAGAAGAAACCCGTCACACCAGTGAAGCCCAAGCCGGTTCCGCGCAAAACCCTGGAGCGGCGGTTAAAGAAGCTGGAATCCGAAGCCGCGCAACTGCGGGAACAGTTGAAGAACCACGGCACCGAAGGCTGAGTGCCAAGCCTCGTCGTCCGGCCCCCGCCCTGCCCACATTCTGCCCACAATTTGCACACAGTCACAGTTATTTCCAGTGATCTCCGGTGATGAACTTTTGCTGCTAGGAAGGGTTTTCGCCCTCTCCCACTGGGCCGTCGGGTGAGTTCAATCCTGACAGGGGGCTCAACCCATCTCGCGGGATATGCGCTGGTAGAAGGGTCAGGCACCGTCGACAGGGGTAAATGTCTGAGCAGGCGGGAGAGGATCAGGGCCGCTCGAAGTGTTGGTAGTCGATGGGAGTCGTCCAGTAGCCACCCCACCGCCAGCCACGGTCCATGAAGACGTGTACGGCTGGGTCGCCGTTGTGTAAGAGTCCCGGGTCGATGCGGCTGCGGTCCAGGTAGGCCGCCGCGTCTGCGGTTGGAATGCGCCGCTGGCGTAGATGCACGGGTTCAGAAGCGGATTGAGGTCGATAGCCCGCTGCCAGGGAAAGATTCTTTCGGCCCACCGGCCGCGGCGAGCGGCCTACGCTCGAAAGATGGAGCCCCATCCCGAAGAAACAGCCGACTTCTCGGCGTTCAGCAAAATGCAGCGGATACAGCTCGATCCCGAATCGGTTATCGGAAGGGAACTCCTCGAGCGGTTCGCCGAGTTCGACGAATCCTTTACCGGCCACAGCCGGATATGGGCGGTAGTCGTGAAACTCATTGGACTGACAGCCATGTGCTCCAAGGCTGTGATCGACCTTGAGAAACAGGTGATCGAGCTCAGGCGAGAGGTGCTATCCCGCGACAAGGCGTAAGCACCACCGACCGGCCCATCACCGGAGCCGCAAGCGGGATCGGTCTGGGCACCTGCAAACGACTTGTGACAGTCGATCAACGCTGCCGCCAAGGCATCTGGGATCAGCTACAGGACTGCGCAAGCGGATCGTGGCAGCTGCTGGAGAGCACCGGCAGCGGCAGCTTGTGGCGGTCGGCTGATGGTCGGGAACTGCTGCGACTGGCCGAGCCCCGGGCCGGATGATGATGATCGCCTATGTTGCTCAGCAGATGCCTGGCGAGCAGTCATGACTGCTCTGGCCCTAGGCGTGGCCGCATTTTGGCCACAATTTCCGCTGAGCCACAGATAACTAACGTGACTTCCGGTGATGTGTTTTCGCAGCTAGAACGCGGTTTAGGCCGCTGACCAGCATCGCTGAAAACGCCGGGAATGACCAGCGGCCCTACCAGACCGGTTCCGTCGCGCACCCGAACCGCAAGGTGCGGGACGCCTTGGCGCTCGTCCTGGTGAATCTGACCTCCGTGTGATGTCTGCCCGGTACCGGCAACCGTCCGCAGGCCGTCCGCAGTAGAGCTGACAATCGCTTTCATTAGCCAACACAACCAACACTCTGACCTTCACCGTTACAACGCCGCCAACAAAGCTAAACGGTACAAACGCCCAGATAACAGAATCCGGCTTATAGGCCAACTCGCCCGCCCCCAGCCCGCGCCGGACTAACGCACCGCTTTGGCGAGTCTGCGCAGCGCGTCGTCGAGTTGCAGACGGCACCTCTCGGCCAAGTCGGCCTCCTGCTGGTACAGCAGGCCGTAGGTGAACGTGTCCTCGCCGGCGGTGTGCGCGGCTTCGGCCTGGTGGCTGAGGTGTTCGCGGCTGACCACGCTGTCCTGGTGATCGCCGAGCAGCGTCTGGATGACCTTGGCCTGCTCGGATACCCGCGTGGCACCGGTAGCCGCGGCGGTGTAGCGAAGCCGCTTGGCGCGCTTCCGAATTCGGTGCAGCGCCAGATCGCGATCGTGTTCGGCCCCCGGTTCCACCCGGGCTGCGGCCTTCGCGGCCCGGCGGACCTTCCGGTAGGCGGCGTCGATGGTCACCGGCGCGCGTTCCTCGCCCGAAGCCGTCCCCGGAACCTCAGCCACCCACGCGTCGAGGGCGTCGAGCAAACGGAAGTAGCGCTGCGACCGCATGGCGATCAACGATCGCCGCAGCCCGGTTTGGTAGCGGCGCCGGGCACCCTGGACGAGACGTTCTCGGATGCGACCGCGCACCAACTCCGGTGGCAGCCCGTCCAGTGCCCGCTGATAACGGTCGGCGAGCACCTCGGCGTCACGGGCTGCGCCCAGTACATTGCCGAGTTCACGCAGCTCGTCGAGAATCCAAGCACTGTCGGAGGATTCAAACGAATCCTGGGAATCGGCCAGCAGGCTGCGGATCTTGCGGATGGTCACCCGCATCTGGTGCACCGCGTCGTCGGCGTCCGCCCGCACGGCGCGGTCCCACAGCAGCAGCTCGTCGACCTGTTCTTTCACCGCGCGGTGTACGGGGTCGGCGACGGGCGGCGAGTCGTTGGCGGGCGCGATCGTGCCGAGTGCCCGCGCCAGCTTGGAGGCGTGGCCCGCGGGTGCGGCACCGGCGTCGAGCAGGCGGTTGCTCAACCGGCTCAGCAACTCCGTGTCAGCGACCCCATTGCCTTCGCCCGCTCCCGTGAGCTCGAGTTCCCACTCGCGCCACTCCTGTTGGGCGGGGCCGCCGGAGTCCGGGTCATCCGCACCTGCGGCCGACCAGGCGGTGACGTGGTCGTTGCTGAACTCTGCCAACGCCGTGCCTTCGGCGCCGTAGAGCACCTGGGTTTCGCGTTCGGTGGTGATGCGGGCAACCGGTTCCAGTGGGCGGTCGCGAACGATCGCCAGGACGACGTCCCGCAATTCGGTTGGCACGGTGTCGTGCTCCGACGCGTCGAGCGGTGCGCGGACCTCCGTGCGGGCGTCCGGTCCGGCCGGCAACTTCAGGTGCCAACCCGCGTCGGTGCCGCCGGTGCGGCGCCGCAGGGTGATCTTGTTGCGCGCCAGGTCGTGCGTGGGCGTGTCGAAGTACGTCGCATCCAGCGATTGCGTCGGCGACTTCTGCACGCGTGCCACCGCGGCGATGCCTTCGAAGGACGGCGACACCGTCGACTCGCCTACGTCGAACTTGCGCTCCACCTCCAGATAGCGTGAGGTTTTCGGCGCTTCTACAGGCATTTTCGGCTCCATTGGGGGCACGTCGCTGCGGTTCTCATCGGTCGTCGACGGTTGCGATTGGGCATTCATAGGGTGCCACACCGCGGTTGCAGCCTTGAGCGGCCTTCTTGATTTTCGGTACTTCTCGGTGCTTTTCGCCTGACCGGAGCTAGGGGCTCAGATGCATGGCCCCGCCCGTGAGCTGGCGAATCGTCTGAATTTCGTCTTCGAGGAAGGGGACTCCATCGGGTTGTAGCAGATCGTGGAACCACACGTCCGGAATCGTCGGGTACGGGTGATCCCACGAGTCCCACGGATAATAGGTCTGAGTCTTTCCGGCGACCAATCCCCAATTCAGCGCGCCAACGTTGTTGCGTTTTGCGATCGGCAGGATGTCCTCAACGGTGCTGTCCAGAGTCCGAGCCATGTACTCGGTGCAGATGATCGGGCGCCCCTGCGGGCGGAGCTCGGCGATGCGGTCCTCAAAGTTCGCTGGGTCGTCATAGGAGTGGAATGTGATCACGTCCGAGTTATCGAGCTGAATGTCGTTGATCGCGCCGAGGCGCCCGGTGTCTGCCGATTCACCGTCCCACACCCCGCTCGTCAACGGTTGACAAGGATCGACCGAGCGGGCCCACCCGAACACCTGCGGAAGCAAGTCCGCGACGAGCTGCGGCTTGTCTTGCCTCTCTACGGAGCGATAGTGGCGCGACGGATTGTCGGGCTCGTTCCAGAGGTCCCAGCCCAAAACCCGATCATCGTTGCGAAACTGGGTGAGCACCCCGGTGACGTACTCGCGCAGGGTACCGGCGTAGCCGCGATCATCGATGCGTGCGGCGCCCGGACTTTGCACCCAACCGGAGTTGTGGACGCCGGGCGTCGGCGTACGCTGCGGGCCCGCGTACGGGAACGGGTCCCAACAGGAATCGAACAAGACGAAGAGCGGTTTGATGCCACGGTCCGCAGCGATGGCGACGAACTGCGCGAGACGGCCCTGGAACCCCCGCTGATCCTTCGCCCAGAGCTGATCGTGGAGGAAGACCCGCACCGCGTTGAGCCCTGCGGACCGAGCCCAGCCCAACTCGACATAGATGCGCAGCGGGTCGTAGGTTTCGGCCTGAAACATCTCCAGCTGATTGATGGCGTTCGACGTGATGTAGTTGGCGCCGACCAGCCACCCCTGCGCTTGGTACCACCGGTTGGCACGCTCAGGTGACCACCGGGCGGATTTCGGCGACGGGTGGGCCGGTTGCGCGGCGGCGTAAGGTGCTCGGGCCAGCGCAGTGCCTGCTGCCAGCAGCAGCGGCCACTTCAAGACTGTTCGGCGGTTCACGAAGCCATCACAACTGCCGCCGACGAAGTGTTCAACTCGCACTCGCGGAGTCGCGATCGCCCATGGGCGCAATCGTAGCACCCTGGTGCACAACGGTTTTCAGCAAAACTTGATGCGCCACGGTGGACGGTTGCTTCGTCGTTGCTGGAGCTAAGGGCTTCGTCGGCGCGCTTAGAAGCAGTGCTCGTCGGCTGGGAACGCTCCGCCCGCGACCTCTTCGGCATATTGCATCGCGGCGCGACGCAGTTCGCCGCCGATGTCGGCGAACCGCTTGACGAAGCGGGCGGGCTTGCCCGCGCTCACACCGGCCATGTCCTGCCAGACCAGGACTTGGGCGTCGCAGTTTGGGCCGGCTCCGATCCCGACGGTCGGGATGGTCAGCTTGCCGGTGATCTGGGTGGCCAATTCGGCCGGCACCATCTCCATGACGACCGAAAACGCTCCGGCTTCGGCGACGGCGATCGCGTCGGCGATGGTCTGTTCCGCGGCGTCGCCGCCGCGGCCCTGCACCCGGAAGCCCCCGAGGTTGTTCACGCTTTGCGGCGTGAAGCCGATGTGCGCCATCACCGGGATGCCCGCCGCGGTCAGGCAGGCGATCTGCTCGGCCACCCGCTCGCCGCCCTCGAGCTTGACGGCGTGCGCGCCGCCTTCCTTCATGAACCGGGTGGCGGCTGCCAGCGCGGCCGGGGGCCCCGCCTCGTAGCTGCCGAACGGCAGGTCGGCGACGACCATGGCGTGTTGCGCCCCGCGTGCTACGCCGCGGACCAGGGGGATCAGCTCGTCGATCGATACGGGCACCGTGGTGTCGTAGCCGTAGACGACGTTGGCCGCCGAGTCACCGACCAGCAGTACCGGGATGCCGGCCTCGTCGAAGATGCGGGCGGTCGAGTAGTCGTAGGCCGTGAGCATGGCCCACTTGTGGCCCTCGGCCTTCATTTTCTGCAGGTGATGCGTGCGGATCTTGGTGAGCGGCTTGCCGTGCCCGGACGTGTTTGCGCCGTAAACATTCTGCTCAGACATCGTTGTCCCTGGTAGTGGTCGGGTCGATCCTCGTGGCCTCAAGGGTCCCCGGGTTCGTTTGACTCAGATTATTCTGCCATTTCTTGGGCGCCGTCGCACCGCCCGTCCCGTGTGAGACATACCATTCTGCGCATGCAGCGGCTCAGTGGTCTCGATGCCAGCTTCCTGTACCTGGAGACTCCCTCACAGCCGATGCACGTTTGCTCGATCATCGAGCTGGACACCTCGACGATGCCGGGCGGCTACACCTTCGACCGGCTCCGCGAGGCGTTGACGCTACGCCTGAAAGCGATGCCGCAGTTCCGCGAAAAGCTGGCCGACACTCCGCTGAATCTCGATCACCCGGTGTGGGTGGATGACGAGAACTTCGATGTCGATCGCCACCTGCACCGCATCGGGTTGCCGCCACCGGGAGGGCGCAGCGAGCTATCGGAAATCTGCGGCCATATCGCGGCGTTGCCGTTGGACCGCCGCCGCCCGCTCTGGGAAATGTGGGTCATCGAAGGGGTGGCGGGCACCGATTGCCACGGCGACGGGCGGCTGGCCGTGATGACCAAGGTGCACCACTCCGGGGTGGACGGGGTGACCGGCGCCAACCTGATGTCGCAGCTGTGCGCCACCGAAGCCGACGCGCCCGCGCCGGACGCGGTGGAAGGCGTCGGCGGCGGCAGCGAGTGGCAGATTGCCGCGGGCGGCTTCCTCAGGTTCGCCAGCCGGCCGCTGCAGCTGGCCAACGTCGTCCCCCAGACGGTGTCGTCGGTGTTCACGACGCTGCGCAGAGCGCGGGGGGGCCGGGCGATGGCGCGCCCGTTCGCCGCTCCGCGGACCGCTTTCAACGCCAGCATCAGCGGCCGCCGGAACGTCGCTTACGCCCAATTGGATCTCGAGGACGTCAAGAAGGTGAAGACGCACTTCGGCGTCAAGGTCAACGACGTGGTGATGGCTTTGGTGTCCGGCGTGCTTCGCCAGTACCTGCTCGAGCACGACGCCTTGCCGGGCTCGTCGCTGGTGGCATCGGTGCCGGTGTCGGTGCACGGCAAGTCCGATCGCCCCGGCCGTAACCAGGTTTCGGCCATGTTTTCCAGCCTGCATACCCAGATCGCCGACCCGATGGAGCGCCTGAAAGCCATCGCCGGAGCGAATTCGGTCGCCAAGCAACACAGTTCGGCCATCGGCGCCTCCCTCTTGCAGGATTGGTCGCAGTTTGCGGCGCCGGCGGTTTTCGGCGTCGCGATGCGGCTGTACGCCCTAAGCCGGTTGACCGAAAGCATGCCCGTGCACAACCTGGTGGTCTCCAACGTCCCGGGCCCACAGGTTGCGCTGTACTTGCTGGGCTGCCAGGTCAAGGCGATGTATCCGCTGGGGCCGATCTTCCACGGCTCGGGTCTCAACATCACCGTGATGTCGTTGAGCGGCAAGTTGGACGTCGGGCTGATTTCTTGCCCCGAGTTGGTACCCGACTTGTGGGAGATGGCCGATGACTTTGCGGTCGTGCTGGAAGAACTGCTCGCGGACACCGCGTAGCCGGCCCTTGGTCCCGCTCATGAGAATCTCAGGTTGGCTCTGGCACCATATGTGGACATGGGCCTGAATAGCCGCGACAAGATCGCGCGCTCGTTGCTGATCTGGACGGCGATAGCTGCCGTTGCGCTTCTGCTCGCGGGCTGCGTTCGCGTTGTCGGGGGGCGCGCCGGCATGGCGGGCCCCAAGCTGGGCCAGCCGATCGAGTGGGTGCCCTGCCACTGGTCCAACCCACAGGCCAAGGTCCCGGCCGGCGCGCTGTGCGGCCGGTTGGCCGTGCCCGTCGACTACAACCATCTCGACGGAGACGTGGCGACGCTGGCGATGATCCGCATTCCTGCGACCGGCGACAAGATCGGCTCACTGGTGGTCAACCCCGGCGGTCCCGGCGAGTCCGGTATCGAGGCCGCTCTGAGTGTCGTTCAGTCGTTGCCCAAGCGCATCCGCGAACGGTTCGACCTCGTCGGCTTCGACCCTCGGGGCGTGGGGTTGTCACGGCCGGCGATCTGGTGCAACTCCGACGCGGACAACGACCGGCTGCGCACCGAGCCGAACGTCGACTACAGCCCGGCGGGTGTCGCGCACATCGAGGACGAGACCAAGCAGTTCGTCGGCCGCTGCGTGGACAAGATGGGCAAAAACTTCCTGGCGAATGTGGGGACCGTCAACGTCGCCCGGGACCTCGATGCCATCCGCGCGGCGCTCGGCGACGACAAACTGACCTATCTCGGCTACTCGTACGGCACCCGGATCGGCGCCGCCTACGCCGAGGCATACCCGACGAAGGTGCGGGCGATGATCCTCGACGGCGCCGTCGACCCCAACGCCGATCAGATCGAGGCAGACCTGCGCCAGGCCAAGGGATTCCAGGACGCGTTCAACGACTTCGCCACCGACTGCGCTAAGCAACCTACCTGCCCGTTGGGCAAGGACCCGGCCAAAGCCGTCGACGTCTACCACAGCCTGGTCGACCCACTGGTCGACCCCAACAACGAGATGATCGGGAGACCCGTACCCACGAATGACCCGCGCGGGTTGAGTTACAGCGACGCCATCGTGGGCACGATCATGGCGCTTTACTCGCCGAGTTTGTGGCACCACCTGACCGACGGGCTGACCGAACTGGCCGACCACCGCGGAGACACGCTGCTTGCCCTGGCCGATATGTACATGCGCCGCGATTCGCACGGCCATTACTCCGATGCCACCGACGACCGGGTGGCGATCAACTGCGTTGACCAGCCCCCGATTACCGACCGCGCCAAGGTGATCGACGAAGACCGCCGCTCACGCGAGATCGCCCCCTTCATGAGTTACGGGCAGTTCACCGGTGACGCACCCCTTGGTACGTGTGCGTTTTGGCCGGTGCCGCCCACGAGCAAGCCGCACGCCGTCTCGGCGCCCGGCCTGGCACCGACCGTGGTGGTGTCGACCACTCATGATCCGGCGACGCCGTACAAGGCCGGCGTGGATCTCGCGAATGAACTTCGCGGGTCACTGCTTACCTTCGACGGAACCCAGCACACGGTGGTCTTCCAGGGCGACAGCTGCATCGACGACTACGTGACGCAGTACCTGATCGGCGGAGACACGCCGCCGCGCGGCGCAAAGTGCTAGGAACGCGTTGACCCTTCGACGTGCGTGCGGGGCACACTCGTGCCATGGGGGAGCCATTTCATCGGCAGCGAGGCGGCCGCATCCGGCGGCGTGACGCGCTACGCGCGGCGCAGCCGATTCTTGGCCATGCATATTGGTGCGCTGTCGCTCGTCGATCCCGGCGCCGAGTCGCCCGTGCACGACTCATACGGCGCGCTGACCGCCGTTCTCGACATGGGTTGGGAGGACGTAAAATTGGCCGTCGAGTACGAAGGTGAACTGGGGGCACCTCCCGCTTGCGGGGGACACCGCACCGACCGAAGGCAATTCAACAGAGACATTCGACGCGCTGAAGCCGTCGCCGAATTGGGCTGGATCGACGTACGGGTCACTGCGGAGGACACGCCCCGCGGCATCATCGCTCGGGTCTCGGCCGCATGGCAGCGTCGAACGTGTACCCAGTGCGAAAAGCCTTAGGATTTTTCGCAATCATTACACGCTCGACGGCTCGATACGAGATCAAGGCGTGACCATTTCGCGCTACCACGGGTATTCGAAACTGCAACGATGACTGCCATGTCGCGCCTGAGACCGTTGACCTCGGCGCTGCTGTCGTTAGGACTGGTGTTTGGCGGCCAATCGACCCTGCCGGTGGCCGGCGCAACTCCGGAACCCGGCGCCGGCCAGACGCCGAGCCCGGCCCCGCCGGCCGCCGCCGCGCGCCCGCAGAACTGGGGCAGCTGCAGCCAATTCCTGACCGACAGCAGCGACGTTCCGACCGCCCAGTGCACCACCGTGTCCGTGCCCGTCGACTACGCCAATCCTGTTGGCGCGCAAGCCAAGCTGGCTGTGATCAAAGTGCCCGCGACCGGCCGGCGGATCGGATCGCTGTTGGTCAACCCCGGCGGCCCCGGGGCATCCGCGGTCGACATGGTGGCCGGCCTGGCATCGGACCTCGCAAACAGCGACATCAGCCGCGACTTCGATCTGGTGGGCTTCGACCCGAGAGGTGTGGGCCACTCGACCCCGCAGCTGCGGTGCCGCACCGACGCCGAATTCGACGCCTTCCGGCGGGAACCGATGGTCGACTACAGCCCGGCCGGCGTGGCGCACATCGAGCAGCTCTACCGGCAGTTGGCCCAGCAATGCGTCAACCGGATGGGGGCGGGGTTCTTGGCCAACGTCGGCACCGCATCCGGCGCGCGCGACATGGACATGGTGCGCCAGGCGCTGGGCGAGGATCAGATCAACTACCTCGGTTACAGCTATGGCACCGAGTTGGGCACCGCATACTTGGAGGCATTCGGCGGCCACGTCCGGTCGATGGTCCTCGACGGCGCTATCGACCCGACGGTGGATCCGGTCGAGGAAAACGTCAACCAAATGGCTGGATTCCAAACGGCTTTCAACGACTACGCCGCGGACTGTGCCCGCTCGGCGGCCTGCCCGCTGGGCACTGACCCGGCTCAATTCGTGAACCGGTACCACGCCCTGGTCGACCCGTTGGTCGCCAAGCCGGGCAGGACGTCGGATCCGCGCGGCCTGAGCTACGCCGACGCGACCACCGGCACCATCAACGCGCTTTACACTCCGCAGCATTGGAAGTATTTGACCAGTGGCCTGCTCGGGCTGCAGCGCGGCACCGACGCCGGCGACTTGCTGTTGCTCGCCGACGATTACGACAACCGTGACAAAAACGGGCACTACGGCAACGACCAGGACGCGTTCAACGCCGTGCGCTGTGTCGACGCGCCTACGCCGACGGATTCGGAGACCTGGATCTCCGCGGACCAACGAATCCGCCAGGCCGCCCCATTTTTGAGCTACGGGCAGTTCACCGAAAATGCGCCCCGCGATCTGTGCGCGCTGTGGCCGGTGCCCGCCACGTCCAGACCGCACGCCGCGCCGCCCGTCGCGCCGGGCAAGGTCGTCGTCGTCTCCACGACGCACGACCCGGCCACCCCGTATCAGGCCGGCGTGAACCTTGCGCGCCAGCTGGGCGCTCCGCTGATCACGTACGACGGGACCCAGCACACCGCGGTGTTCAACGGTGAGCAATGTGTGGATACCGCGGTGGTGCGTTACTTCATCGCGGAGAAGTTGCCGCCCGCGTCGTTACGGTGCCAGCCCTGACCTCACAGCAGAACGGTAATCGCCGCATAGCCTGCTGCTAACAACGACACAAAATATGTAGGGATGACAAAGCGTCGCCATGTGATGCCAGTGATGTTCGCCGGGGCCGCAGCCATCGCGACGCTCGGGCTTTTCGACGCCGCACAGCTCGGTACGGGCCAGACCACGGTCTCATCGGGGTCAGTGCGCTTGGTAGACCAGGCCAATGACGTGCCGGCGCCACCGGCGCCGCCGTCACCAGGGTTCGTGTTGCCGCCGGGGACGGTGTTGCCGCCGGGGGTGACGGTGCTGCCCGGGGGGTTGCCGCTGCCGCCGCTGCCGCCGGGGTATGTGTTGTCCCCGGATATGATGCAGATTTTGACGACGGAAGCGCCGCAGATGTTGGCGCAGGGGCAGGCGATGTTGGCGGCGGGGCCGCCGCCCAACGTGCCGAACGAGGTCTGTCGGTACAACACGGTCGGGGTCCCCTGTCCTCCTGTCCCATAACTAACCCACGGCACTTCGTTGACCTGCAGGCCTTGTAACGAATGTGCACGGCGCTAATCACTTCGGTAACACAGAATTAACAGCCGTTGCCTACTGTTCGGGTTATGGATCGACAGAAGGAATTCGTCCTCCGCACGCTGGAGGAACGGGACATCCGCTTCGTCCGGCTCTGGTTCACCGACGTGCTCGGCGTCCTCAAGTCGGTCGCCATTGCCCCGGCCGAACTCGAGGGCGCGTTCGAGGAGGGGATCGGGTTCGACGGATCCTCGATCGAGGGCTTTGCGCGGGTCTCGGAATCCGACACGGTAGCCAATCCGGATCCGTCGAGCTTCCAGGTGCTGCCCTGGGCCACGAGTTCGGGCCACCACCACTCGGCGCGGATGTTCTGCGACATCACGATGCCGGACGGCTCGCCGTCGTGGGCGGATCCGCGGCACGTGCTGCGCCGTCAGCTGCAGAAGGCGAACGATCTCGGCTTTTCCTGCTACGTGCACCCCGAGATCGAGTTCTTCCTGTTAGAACCCGGCCCCAACGATGGGTCGAGACCCATTCCCGTCGACAGCGCCGGCTATTTTGACCAAGCGGTGCACGACTCGGCGTCGAACTTTCGCCGCGACGCGATCGAGGCGCTGGAATTCATGGGCATCTCGGTCGAGTTCAGCCACCACGAGGGCGCGCCGGGGCAGCAGGAGATCGATCTGCGCTTCGCCGACGCGCTGTCGATGGCCGACAACGTGATGACGTTCCGCTACGTCATCAAGGAAGTGGCGATCGAGAACGGCGCGCGGGCGTCTTTCATGCCCAAGCCTTTCGCCGAGCACCCCGGTTCGGCCATGCACACCCACATGAGCTTGTTCGAGGGCGACGTCAACGCCTTCCACAGCGCCGACGATCCGCTGCAGCTGTCGGATGTGGGGAAGTCGTTCATCGCGGGGATCCTGGAGCACGCCTCGGAGATCAGCGCCGTCACCAACCAGTGGGTCAACTCCTACAAGCGTCTGGTGCAGGGCGGCGAGGCGCCCACCAACGCGTCGTGGGGTGCGGCCAACCGGTCCGCCTTGGTGCGCGTGCCGATGTACACGCCGCACAAGACGTCGTCGCGGCGGATCGAGGTGCGCAGCCCCGACTCGGCGTGCAACCCGTACCTGGCATTCGCCGTGCTGCTGGCCGCGGGGCTGCGCGGGGTGGAGAAGGGCTACGTGCTGGGGCCGCAGGCAGAGGACAACGTTTGGGACCTCACGCCCGAGGAACGTCTCGCGATGGGGTATCGGGAGCTGCCCACCAGTCTCGACAGTGCGCTTCGGAGCATGGAGTCCTCAGAACTCGTCGCGGAAACCTTGGGGGAGCACGTGTTTGACTTCTTCCTGCGCAACAAGCGCACGGAGTGGGCGAACTACCGCAGCAACGTCACTCCATACGAGCTGAGCACCTACCTGTCGTTGTAGCTCGCCGCCTACGCTGGCCGGTCCGACCGACTGGCGCGTTGCGCTACCGTCGTGGTCGTGACCAAACCCGTGACCGAGCGACCCAGGCTGCCCAGCGTCGGTCGCCTCGGGTTGGTCGACCCCACGGCCGGTGACCGGCTGGCGGAGCTGGGGTGGTATGACCACGACGATCAGGACTACGTCGACCGGTTGTGGTCGTTGTCGCGCGCGCCCGACCCCGACGCGGCGTTGCGGGCCCTGATTCGGTTGCGGGAGAACCCCGACACCGGCTGGGACGAGCTCAACGCGGCGCTGCTGACCGAACGCGGCCTACGCGGCCGGCTATTCGCGGTGCTGGGCTCTTCGCTGGCGCTCGGCGATCACCTGGTCGCCCACCCGCAGTCCTGGAAATTGTTGCGGGGCAAGGTCGAACTGCCCTCCCACGACCAGCTGTGCGTGACGTTCATCGACGGTGCCGACGACGCACTGGCGGGGTCCGGTTCGGGGCCGGATTCGGCGGTGCCACGGTTGCGGACCCTCTACCGCGACCGGCTGCTGGTGCTGGCCGCGCTCGATTTGGCCGCGACGGTCGAGGACGAGCCCGTTGTGCCGTTCACCGTGGTGGCCGCGCACCTCTCGGACCTCGCGGACGCCGCGCTGGCCGCAGCGCTGCGGGTGGCCGAGTTAACCGTGTGCGGTGACGGGACGCGACCGCGGCTGGCGGTCATCGCGATGGGCAAATGCGGTGCCCGCGAACTGAACTACGTCAGCGACGTCGACGTCATCTTCGCCGCCGAGCGGGCCGACCCGCTCACCGCCCGGGTCGCCGGCGAGATGACGCGGGTGGCCTCGAACGCGTTCTTCCAGGTCGATGCCGGGCTGCGGCCAGAGGGTCGCAATGGCGAACTGGTCCGCACCGTCGAGTCGCACCTCGCGTACTACCAGCGCTGGGCTAAGACGTGGGAGTTCCAGGCGTTGCTGAAAGCCCGCCCGGCGGCCGGCGACGGGGAGATCGGCGAGAGTTACCTCGCCGCGTTGATGCCCATGGTCTGGGTCGCCTGCGAGCGAGAGGACTTCGTGGTGGAGGTGCAGGCCATGCGGCGGCGCGTGGAGCAGTCAGTGCCGGCCGACGTCCGCGACCGCGAAATCAAGCTGGGCACCGGGGGATTGCGCGACGTGGAGTTCGCCGTGCAGCTGTTGCAGTTGGTCCACGGCCGCGGCGACGAGTCGCTGCACGTGGCTTCCACGGTCGATGCGCTGGCGGCTTTGAGCCAAGGCGGCTACATCGGGCGCGAGGACGCGGCGAACCTCACTGCCTCCTACGAGTTCCTGCGGCTGCTCGAACACCGCCTGCAACTGCAGCGGCTCAAGCGCACCCATCTGCTGCCCGACCTCGGCGACGAGGAGGCGTTGCGTTGGCTGGCCCGCGCTGCCCATGTCCGCCCGGACGGCCGGCACGACGCGGCGGGGGTGCTGCGCGAGCAGATCAAGCACCAGAACCTTCGGGTGTCCCAGCTGCACGCGAAACTCTTCTATCAGCCGCTGCTGGAGTCGATCGGTCCCACCGGGCTGGAGATTTCGCACGGCATGACTTCCGAGGCCGCGGAGCGGCAGCTGGCCGCCCTGGGCTACGAGGGACCGCACTCGGCGCTGACCCACATGTCGGCGTTGGTCAATCAGAGCGGCCGGCGAGGTCGGGTGCAGTCGGTGCTGCTGCCCCGGCTGCTGAACTGGATGTCGTATGCGCCCGACCCCGACGGCGGCCTGTTGGCCTACCGGCGGCTCAGCGATGCGCTGGCGGGGGAGAGGTGGTTCCTGTCCACCCTGCGGGACAAGCCCGCGGTGGCCCGGCGGCTCATGCATGTGCTCGGGACCTCCGCCTATGTGCCCGACCTGTTGATGCGCGCGCCCAGGGTCATCGAGGATTACGGCGACGGTCCGGCCGGGCCGAAACTGCTCGAAACCGAGCCCGCCGTGGTGGCTCGGGCGCTGATCGCCTCGGCCGGTCGCCACTCCGACCCCATGCGGGCGATCGCCGCCGCGCGCTCGCTGCGCCGCCGGGAGCTGGCCCGCATCGCATCGGCCGACCTGCTCGGCATGCTCGAGGTCACCGACGTGTGTAAGGCGCTCACGTCGGTGTGGGTGGCGGTGCTGCAGGCCGCTCTGGACGCGATGATCCGGGCCAACTTCCCCCAAGACGGCCCCCATAAAGGAAAAGCACCGGCAGCCATCGCGGTCATCGGCATGGGCAGGCTGGGCGGCGCCGAGCTGGGCTACGGGTCGGACGCCGACGTGATGTTCGTCTGCGAGCCGGTCAGCGGTGTCGACGATTCAGAGGCAGTGAAATGGTCGACGACGGTCGCCGAGCAGGTTCGGGCGCTGTTGGGGACTCCCAGCGCCGACCCTCCGCTGGACCTCGATACCAACCTGCGCCCCGAGGGCCGCAGCGGTCCGCTGGTCCGCACGCTGGGGTCCTACACCGCCTACTACGCGCAGTGGGCGCAACCGTGGGAGATCCAGGCACTGCTGCGCGCGCACGCGGTTGCCGGCGACGCCGAACTTGGTCAGCGGTTCCTGGTGATGGCCGACCGGACGCGCTATCCGCCAGACGGCGTATCAACCGAGGCGGTGCGAGAGATCCGCCGCATCAAGGCCCGCGTCGAGTCCGAGCGGCTGCCGCGCGGCGCCGACCCCAACACCCACACCAAGCTGGGTCGCGGGGGATTGGCCGACATCGAATGGACCGTGCAGCTGGTGCAACTGCGGCACGCGCACGAGGTCCCGGCCCTGCACAACACGTCCACGCTGGAATCCCTGGACGCGATCGCCGCGGCCGGGCTGATCCCAGAGGCGGACGTGGGGCTGCTGCGCGACGCCTGGCTGACCGCCACCCGGGCGCGCAACGCGCTGGTGCTGGTCCGCGGAAAGGCCACGGACCAGCTGCCCGGGCCAGGACGCCAACTCAATGCGGTCGCCGTCGCCGCGGGCTGGCGAACCGACGACGGCAGCGAGTTCCTGGACAACTATTTGCGGGTGACTCGGCGGGCGAAAGCGGTGGTGCGCAAGGTGTTCGGAAGTTGAGCCAGGAGCCGGGCGCGTTGGACGCCATATTCGAGGTGCTCAGCGCGGCGGATGCTAACCGGGTGACGGCTCTTTACGCTCCGTTGGCCGACGCCGTCCGGGAGCTCGTCGACGCCACCGTCCGCACCGAGGCCGACGACGACGTCGTCGCCGCCGCGCGATCCGCGATCGAGGCCGTCACCCAGTCGTTGCGGCAACGAACCCGGCCGGTAGGAGTGAGCTACCGCGTCGACGGTCGCCCGCTGCCGTTGGGTAACGCTGCGGTCGGCGTGTGCAACCCGATCGCCCCGCCGATCGTCGTCCATCACGACGGCGGCGGTCGCTGCTGGAGCGAATTCGTCCTCGGGCCGGCCTACGAGGGGCCGCCCAAACTGGTGCACGGCGGCGTGAGCGCCCTGGTCCTCGACCACATGCTCGGCGAGGCGGCCAGCGAGGGCCTGTCCAAGCCGCGTTTCACGGGCACCTTCACCGTGAAGTACCTGCGCGGCACTCCGCTGGGACCGCTTCGGTCCGAGGCCTGGATCGACCGCAAGGAGGGCTTCAAAGTGTTTGCGCGCGGCTCCATTTCGGACGCCGCGGGAACCACCGTTGAGGCCGAAGGCGTCTTCATCGAGCCGGCATGGGCGCGGGAGGCCGAATGAAGTTCTACGTCAGCAGCGCCTTTTTGAACACCCGCGAGATCATCGAGATCGCCAAGGCCGCCGACGAACTCGGGTACGACGGCATCGGAATCCCCGACCACGTCGTCAACCTGGAGACCCTGGAGACACCGTATCCGTACACCAAAGACGGCCAGCGACGATGGCACCCGTTCACCGACTGGCCCGATCCCTGGGTTCTCGTCGGTGCGCTAGCCCAGGTGACCCCGCGGCTGCGCTTCGTCACCACCGTCTACATCCCCGCCATGCGCAACCCCTACGCCGCGGCGAAAGCCATTGGCACCGCGGCTGTTTTGGCGTCCGGGCGGGTGGAGCTCGGCATTGGCGTCGGCTGGTGCCGAGAGGAATTCGCCTTAATGGGTGAGCAATTCGACGCCCGCGGCAAACGTACCGACGAGATCATCGACTTGATGCGGGCGCTGTGGGAACCGGGCTGGACGCAGTTCGTCGGCGAGTTCTACCGGGCACCGCGGCTCGAGATGCAACCGACTCCGCCGCGGATACCGGTCTATGTGGGCGGCCTCAGCGATGCCGCACTGCGCCGCGCCGCTCGCAACGACGGCTGGATCGGGGACCTGATCACGACCGATCGCGCCATCGAGGCGGTGGGCCGGCTGCGGGAACTGCGGATCCAAAACGGGCTCTCGCTAGACGATTTCACCATCCTGACGCCACTGACCGACGCCTTCACCGCCGCGGATTATCGCCGCGCCGCGGATGCCGGTATCACCGGCATCATCACCATGCCGTGGTTGTTCTACGCCGGACCGGATGCCACATTGGCCGACAAGGTCGACGGCATGCAGCGCTTCCGCAAGGATCTGGCGCTCGGCGGGTAGACCCGGAGCTTGGTTGCACCCTGCCATACTTCAGGCATGGCGTTTACGGTTGTTTTCAGCAACGGCGAACCGCGGGACTACGGGGCATTCGACAGCTATGAGGTCACCGATGCGGGCGTGCTGGTAATCCAGATGCAGCGCGACGATGTCAACCGGCACTATGTCGCGCCAGGTGGCTGGCTAGAGGTTGTCGAGATGGCCGAGGGACGGCCGATCTCAATGTCACGGGGGATCATGGGCTATCGTTCCCGGTAGCAGATCGGTTACGGCGGAACAGTTTTGGTGGCCGCGCGTCGGTACCGTTTGCCCCATCGACAGCGACTGGAAGAATGCTTCGCATGCAAGCGAGCGTCGGCCTGGTGCGTCCGGCGTCCCCCCGGGATGCCGCCGCCTGCGTTGCGATTTACCGCCCCTACGTCCAGGACACGGCGATCAGTTGGGAAACCGAAGTCCCGACCGTCGGCGAGATGGCGGCGCGCATCGCGGCGGCTCAGGACAAACACGAATGGCTCGTCCTCGAAGGCGAAAATCGGGTCATCGGCTTCGCCTACGCGCACGCATTCAATCGCCTTGCCGTCTACCAATGGTCGGTGCAGACCGGTATCTACGTTGACGTCGACCATCACCGCGCCGGCGGCGGCCGCAAGCTCTACACGGAACTATTGCGCCGGCTCGCCGAGCGCGGCTTCCGGACGGCCTTGGCGGGCATCACCCAACCCAACGAGGCCAGCAACGGTTTTCATCGGTCTTTCGGGTTCGAGGATGCTGGCGTGTACCGGCGCGTCGAATGGAAACACGACAGTTGGCACGACGTCGTATGGATGCAGCTCGATCTGGTCGGCACCACCGACCAGAGTGGACCGCCCGGCCCGATCATCTGATCGGTACGCGACGGAGCAACGCCGCATTTCTGCCTCCCGCGGCGCGAGCTAAGTCGCGCAGTCGCGGGATGAAGGGGAGAACCGATCGTTGTGGGACTTAGCCGCCGCCGCCACCGCCGAGGCGGCCACCGCCGCCACCGCCAAGGCGGCCACCACCGCCACCGCCAAGGCGGCCACCACCGCCACCGCCCACTATTTCCACGCCGCTGATCGTGATCATGGGCCGAAACGTATCGCCGAATCCGTGGCGGCGACAAGGCGCTCAAAGGTTAACGTTCGGATAACAAGGAGCACCGTTGCCCGGGTGGCTCAGCGGGCGCCCGACGAGAAATCAACGCGGTCGCATTCCATTGAGGACTGTCGAAAGGGCCAATTCGGTGATCTTGCGGCGCGACTCAGCCTCAACCACTCTGCGGTCCGTCTGCCAGCCGAGCGCAAGAACTCCTTCCATCATCGCCCAGAGGGCCGTCGCCGCGAGGTCGGGTTCGCGAGTCGAGACAATGGTTCCGTCGGCCGCGCCGGCCGCCAAGGCGTCGGCGAGTTTGCCGTGAACAATCGCGCCGCGTTGAAGGTCATGACCGCAGACAGGACATCCGCCGGAAACTGGGTTCCCATTCGCTTCCTGGCCAGCTACCTGAACTATGTCCCCGCAGTCGACCGGAAGGATTCGACGCATGCCCGACCTTGCTGACGCAGCCGGCCGAGGACCGCTGGTCCCCGCTCGAGCTGAGCCAACCCGTGCTGTCGCGAATCACCCGGGTGCCCGTCGACACAGTGATGCTTTCCAACGCCGGCCACTACCCAATCGAAGAACCGGGCCTTCAGCAAATGCACGACGCCATCGCCGAATTCATCACGAGAAACTCAGTGACCAGCTGCAAACGCGGCTTAATGGTCGACTGGCACAACACAATCCGTGACTTGATCAGGCGGCGTGACCAAGTAGTTGGCGGAGGTGCCTATTGCCGAATTGGCGGCGGGTCCGACGAGGGTGCGCAAGAACGCCTTCTGTTGGCGATAGCCCGAGCGCGCGATGCGGTCGACTCCACCGGGCAGCGCGGAGCAACCCCGTGCGAACCACATTGACTGGAACCCGTAGAACGGGATACCACGGCGGCATGTAAGCCGGCAGCCCGAGGCGGCGCATGCCGCGTGGACCGTTGAAGCCGCTTGTGATGGACAGGTGTGCCGCCCACGCAATGCGCCGCCGCAGGAATTGAGCGCGCGGATAATGCCACGTAAGCGGGTCAGCGGCCATCGGAGCGGCCAGCCGGCGACTGGTCTCGTCGGGTTCGTACAATGTTGTCAGGCAGTGATACAGGAGCCTGACGGCATCGCGGAATCCGTGAGGAAGCCAGCGCTCTTCGATGCCCATGAGCCAGCCGGTATAACGGCTGACATGCGCAATGGCGTCGAGCTCGTTCGGCGTGAGAAACACGCCCATGGGCAGACATGCGATAGCAGGGCTGATGAGAGCGCCCAGCATGGTCGCCGCCATGTCGAGTTGGTTCACCGGCACGCCCCATTGTTCGCTACTCCATTCCGGTAACTGGCCGACGTGTCGGCGCACGAAGCCGTGAATGAGGCGCACGTGAAGTGTTGAGCGATATCCGGGACCGCCTGGTGCCATGCCGTTTTCGTGGATGACATCAAGCGCCCATCGCATGGTCTCGGCGAACCGCTGTGCCGACCCGGTCTGGCCGTTTTGACCATTCTTGGTCAGCAGCAACGTGCGGTTGATGCCCGAGACGGCATAGCCGCTCAGGAACGGTACGTCGCGTGCGGCATAGATCGCGTCGCGTCCGGCGAAGCGCATCATTCGTTCGCCGAGGCGCAGCTTGTTCTGATCGACCCATGCCGGCGCGCTTTCGTATCGGGTGAAGAAGTCCCGAAGCGGTTCGGGGGCATCCGGAACGCCGGCGATGCCAGTTTGCAGGGCCGCGTCGAACAATGGACGGGTCTCACTGATGCCTTCGTGATACATCCAGTCGAGCAATCGGTCCATCCGTGGGTCGCCGATCAAGAGCGCGTCGCCCATGGTCTGCCATTCCGATTGCGTCGGCGCAGGAATGCCCAGCACGATCGCGAGCTTTTCCAATGCGCCGACGCGGGCCGGCTGCCTCCGATGGCGGGTCGGGACTGGCGAGGTCATCGTGTTCTCCCTTGAACAACCACACCGCCAGGACTTGCCTGATCAGTGGACCGACACCATCTGGTGATAGCCGTCCCCAGATAGTGTGGTGATAGTCTTCACCAAAACAGTGGGGATGGCAAGGGCGAGAGATGGTGGTGTTGCCGAGCGGCAAGTATGCCGGGCGAAGCGCCGACGAGCGACGCCACGAACGTCGAGAGCGGCTGCTCGACGCGGCGTTGTCGATCGCCGACGAAGTAGGCATTTCCGCGCTGCGGGTGCGTGCGGTCTGCGTCCGGGCCGGTCTCAACGACCGCTACTTCTACGAAAGCTTCTCCGACTGCGACCAACTGCTACTGGCTATGTACGACCAGCAGGCCGCGTTGCTCGTCGAACAGTTGAGCCGCGTCATTGAGAAGACCGCCCACTGGGAGCTTGGGCCGCGAATCCGTTCGGTCATCGACGCCGGCATCGACTCCTGCCTTGACGATCCTCGGCGGCGTCGAATAGTAGAGGAATGGCAATCGACTGCCGCACTGCGAGACCGTAGGAACAACCTCGTCAATCTGCTCGCGCAGATGATGCTCACCCAGGGCCGCCAGGTTCTCGGCGAACACATCACCGACGATCTCACTTACCAGATGGCGGCGCTAACGGTGGTCAACGGTCTCCTGGAGCTTGGCGCGACGTGGTGGCGCGGAGACCTTGACGTAAGCCGCGAACAACTCGGCGACTTCATGGTCGCGATGATCCTCACGAGTGCGGACATCGGCACCCGAGTCGAAAACGAGCTTACGGGCCAGCCGCAGACGATCCACCGTATGGCTTCGGATCGCTAACCTCGGCCGTCATCTATTTCATCGTCTTCATGGCGGTCGTCTACTTCGTCATCGTGCGGTCCTACAAGCACATTCAGGCCCGCCGCGGGTTCAAGGTGTTCGGAGCCGAACCAAAGACCAAGGCATGCGAGGAGTGCTTGTGCGATATCCCGGAGGCCGCGCAGAAGTGCGGTACTGCGCCTCCGAGCAGCCTAGGGCGCATGAAAAGACAACCGAGTTTGCTGTTGCGGCAACTACGAGCCAGTCGAGAACAGCACGTGCTAGAGACACGCGCTGCCCAGCACCTTTTTCGGAGAACCAACGAGGGGTAGCGTTTCTGCTGGTCGGGAAACGATCAGGGAGAACTGCAGTGGCAGCCAAGTTCGAGATCAGCAAGGACAAAGCCGGCAAGTTTCGCTTCCACCTCAAGGCCGCTAATGGCGAGATCAACGCTGCCAGCCGGGGGTATGACACGAAGGCACGCAGGGTGCCACCGAATAACTCCAGCAGTCACAAAAACGATGAGGACTATCGACTCCGAGTCTTGACGGGGTAGGCGTGGACTTCTGGGCTCCTCCCGAGATCACCTCGGCACTGATTCATTCAGGGCCAGGGCCCGGATCATTGTTGGCCGCTGCCAACGCCTGGGGCCAGCTGGCGATCGAGCTTCAACAGACCGCCGCTGACTACGCCTCCACCGTGGCGGGCATTCCCTGGCAGGGACCATCGGCGACGGCGATGACCGTGTCCACCATCCCCTACGTCTCCTGGCTACACACCACCTCAGCCCAGGCCGCCCAGATGTCGATGGCGGCTACCGCCATGGCCAGCTCGTTCGTCGCTACCCGGACAGCTGTGGTGCATCCAAGCGTGGTCGCCGCCAACCGCACACTGCTGGCTGATCTGATCGCGACCAACTTCTTCGGCATCAACTTCCCCGCCATCGCCGCCACCGAGGTCCAGTACATGCAGATGTGGGCGGGTAACACCACCGCCATGCTGGGCTATCACGCCACCAGGCTGCAGACCATGACGTTACAGCCGTTCACGCACCCTCCGACTACCACCAACCCAGCTGGCATGGCCGCGCAGAGCGCGGCGGTAACCACTGCACAAGCCATCGACATCCCCATCCTGGATTCGATTTTCGCCAATCCGACCATCGCGTTGGCGGTTCTCCAGCTGGACAGCGCCATCCAGAGCGGGTTCCCGTTTAACCTCGTTAGTTCATTGACCGGTGGTCATGATTTCTTGCCCGGTCAGTACCCAGACGCCCTGGCCCCCACCCCCCGCAACCTGGCCATTGCCTACAACGTCACCGGTCCCGAGGCCGTGGGAGGGGCTCCTAATCTCTATGCACCCGCCGCTGAGACCAATGCAGTGCAGGCCTCTGTCACCGCTTCTCTAGGCAGGGGAATGTACGTCGGCAACCTCGTGGTCCCGCCTTCGGCGGTCACCTCCCCGATCCAGCTGGCTGCCACAGAGGCACCGCTGGTGGCAACAACGGCCGAGGGCGCTCCGCTGATCCCGATGTTCGTCCCGCCGATGCCACCGGGAGCACGCAAGGCCCAGCGGGACAAGCCCGACGAGAAAGGCTATGGACCGCCGATCCCCGGCAG
This sequence comes from uncultured Actinomycetota bacterium, assembly GCA_963788075.1. Classification (GTDB taxonomy): domain Bacteria; phylum Actinomycetota; class Actinomycetes; order Mycobacteriales; family Mycobacteriaceae; genus Mycobacterium. Next base: position 459,106 of record CAWBFI010000006.1, read on the forward strand.
CATCATGCGGCGGCCTCCGTCAGGCGGATGAAACGAAGGCCCGCGCCCACCACGCACCTAATCAGTCGGCGACGCCGCGGTCAACGTCGCTGTATCTGGAGTGGCGACAACACGGCAGCCATTAGGGGGCAGGAGAGGAAGAACTGATGAAAAAGGCACTAATGTGCGCGTCGGCGGCAGCGGCCATAGCACTGGCACTCCTCTGCATTCCGCCAGCACAAGCACACGCCGACGACCCCTGCGTCAGCATCACCGATCCCGCGGCCCACCAGGCTTGCATCAACGAATCCCTGTCCGATGACGCCACGCACAGATACCCAATGGGCGATTGCCAGGCGAGCCCCGATTACGGAGCGGAGGGCCAATTTTGTCGGAACTTCTGGGTCCGAAAGTCTGCGCCCCCCAATGGAAGGCGGGCTATGCGGAAAGGATTACAACCGCCAGGGGCTTTTGAGGCGCGGCAGGCTGACCGTCAACCCACCGCCCCGGCTAATCAGGCGATAAGCCCGCCCCGCATTGGGGAGGCTGAGAAGGGAGCCGGGAGGGGAGGAGTCGAGAGCATCCCGGCTTCCTAATGCGGGGATGCCAGCTAGGAGAAACTGCCGTCGATAGACGTGGCAGATGCGCTGTTGGATGAACGCCGCGCACTGACCGCAGACCGTCCCGCTGGCTACTACCCCGTGTACAACCTAAAAACGTTGAGCGACAACCTGTTTGACCCCGCGCAGACCCCGCCCAGCACCGATCCGCACCGTTCGCCGACCCCGCCGGGCCCAAAAAATTCCGGCCCCGTTTAAAAAACGCATGACTACCGCGGTGGAAGTCACCCTCCGGGGCGATCCCGAATTTTTTGGGGGGTGGGAGTGCCAAAGCCGAATGCAAATCAAGGAAACTTGCCGTAACTCAAATGACATCACAAGGTGTGACACTCCACGTATCTGGAGCGGCGACAACTGGCGGCCATTAGGGGTCAGGAGAGGAAGAACTGATGAAGAAGGCACTAATGGGCGCGCCGGCGGCAGCAGCAGCCATAGCACTGGCACCTCTCTGCATTCCACCAGCACAATCACACGCCGACGATCCCTGTGGCAGCATCACCGGTCCCGCCGCCAACCAGGCCTGCATCGGCAAATGCCCGCGCGATAACTCCATGCGCAGATACCCACTGGGCGATTGCGAGGGGGCGAGCCCCATTGACGGACAGGTGGGCCAAGTTTGTGGGTAACTTCTGGGTCCGAAAGCTGTCCCCCAATGGAATGCGGGCTATGCGAGTCCGGATACATCGGCGCCCGACCCGCCGCCGTTGGTGATCCCATTTTGAACCTCTCGACAGTCGCGGCAGGAACGCCAGACATCCGTCCCCCGGATGTTTGGGATCGGTAGCAGCGCGGGCGTTATCCACTTGTTTCCGCAATACCGCAAACTAATGCCGGACGGAATCAACGTGAGATCGATGAAGCGAGGAATCGCAGGGTTAGCAACGACCCTATTGCTTTCTGGCGGTTTGGGTGTGGCCGGATTGGGGCTGTCCGCAGGCATCGCCCATGCCCTCCCTTCATGGTGCCCAGGCCAAGCCCTGCCGAACCCCAATGTCAATTGGGACATGGGACTCTGCCACTACTACCGTGTGGGCCAGAATGGCGGCGTGGCCGCGGTTGGCGATTTTCTTCCACCTAGGGTTCGACCACGCCCTGCCGATCCGAACTGGTGCGCAAACCACTGGGCTCAATGCCACACTTTGTGACTGCGTTGACGGCCGGAGCCGGGCCCGAGATCGGTATAGCTGGGGCACGCGCACTAGCGTGAATCGTCAAGCAGCGCCGATCCTGGCAGAGCACACTAGAGGCCGTGCGTACCAAGCAATCTCTACGCTCAGTGACCTTCGCCAGCGCAGCCGCCGGCATGGCTCTCGCTACAGCCACACTGGCAGCAACCCCGGCCAACGCCGGCTGCCAGTAACGGAGGAATCGCCATCAGCAAGTGCGATGGACCCGTCCAGCCTGACGGCACCTGGCAACGTTGCGTGAAGTTTTTCCACTCGAGGGGTAGCGGCGGCGGTTCCTTTAAGTCGAGGTCGTCGTTTAACGACAGGCGCTGCGATTTGATGGGCCCTGACCTGCCCCCTTGGGGTCTCGCCTTTGCTGACCCGCCGACGGACATCGCCGACTGAGCTTCCGATTGGCCTGATCGATGGGCATCTGTGGCCAGACGCCGATGAGTCCACCCGCTCTGCGATAGGTGCTGTGATCGCGGAACGGATGGACTCACTCGGATCTACTGCGTACCACTACATTCTGGGACGACCAACCCGCAGCGCCGCCGCAGGTGAGCGCGTTAGCCGGCCTATACGTCGAAGTACAGCGCGAACTCGTATGGATGCGGCCGGATGTTGACCGGCTCGATCTCCCTTTCGCGCTTGAACGCGATCCACGTCTCAATCAGGTCAGGCGTGAAAACGCCACCCTCGGTGAGGTATTCGTGGTCTTCCTCCAGCCGGTCGATCACCGCAGACAGCTGGGTCGGCGTCTGTGGGATGTTCGCGGCCTCTTCCGGCGGCAGTTCGTAGAGATCCTTGTCGACCGGCGACTGCGGCTCGATCTTGTTCTTGATACCGTCCAGCCCCGCCATCAGCATTGCGGAGAACGCCAGATACGGGTTGCCCGACGAGTCGGGGCTGCGGAACTCCAGCCGCTTGGCCTTCGGGTTGCTGCCCGTAATCGGGATACGCACGCACGCCGACCGGTTCCGCTGGCTGTAGACCAGGTTGATCGGGGCCTCATAGCCCGGCACCAGCCGCTTGTAGGAGTTGACCGTGGGGTTGGTGAAGGCCAGCAGCGACGGCGCGTGGTGCAACAGGCCGCCGATGTAGTGGCGGGCGAGATCGGACAGACCGGCATACCCCGTCTCGTCGTACATCAGCGGGCTGCCGTTCTTCCACAGCGACTGGTGGCAGTGCATCCCGGAGCCGTTGTCGCCGAACAGCGGCTTGGGCATGAACGTGACGGTCTTGCCCGCCTGCCATGCGGTGTTCTTGATGATGTACTTGTACAGCTGCAGGTCGTCCGCGGCGTGCAGCAGCGAGTTGAACTTGTAGTTGATTTCGGCCTGTCCGCCGGTGCCCACCTCGTGGTGGCCCTTCTCGAGCACGAAGCCGGCTTCGATCAGGTTGGTCAGCATCTGGTCACGCAGATCGACGTAATGGTCGTTCGGGGCAACCGGGAAGTACCCGCCCTTGGGGCGGACCTTGTACCCGCGGTTAGGAGTGCCGTCGTTCTCGGTCGGCTCGCCGGTGTTCCACCACCCCGAGATCGCGTCGACTTCGTAGAACGAGCCGTTGGTGCGCGAGTCGAAGCTCACGGAGTCGAAGATGTAGAACTCGGCCTCGGCGCCGAAGTACGCGGTGTCGGCGATGCCGGTGCTGGCCAGGTAGGCCTCCGCCTTGCGGGCGATGTTGCGCGGGTCGCGCGAGTAGGGCTCGAGGGTGAACGGGTCGTGCACGAAGAAGTTCATGTTGAGGGTCTTGGCCGCGCGGAACGGGTCGATTTGCGCTGTGTTGGGATCGGGCAGCAGCAGCATGTCGGACTCGTGGATGGCCTGGAACCCACGAATCGACGAGCCGTCAAAGGCGACGCCGTTTTCGAACAGGTCCTCGTTGAGTTCGGAAGCCGGAATTGTGAAGTGTTGCATGACGCCGGGCAGGTCGCAGAACCGGACGTCGACGTACCGGACTTCCTCGTCCTTGGCGAGCTTGAAGACGTCGTCGGGCGTCATATCTGTCACTGATGTACTCCTTTACTTGGTGATCCGCGGCCTGACGCTATGGAGATGATGTTGCACACCCGTCAAACTGGTGTTGCGCGGACGTTACGTACCCGAGCCTCCCGCAGCGGAGCGCGGGTTGCCGGCGAGTTCTATTGTGAGGCCATGGACCGCAAGATCGTATCTGGTCCGGTGCACGCGCGCACCGTTTGTCGCCGGCTCCGTTCGGAGCCGGCGGCGGATTCGGGCCGAGGCGTTGCGAGCGGGCTGTGACCGGGGGTTTGCCGGGGTCGCGACCCGCATACCCGGGCGAGGGGCTCGGCCTGCCGGAGACCGGGCCGGGATCGCTGGCGTCGACGGGCCGCCGCCTGGCCGCGCTGATGATCGACTGGCTGATCTCCTACGGCCTGGCGGCGCTGGCGCTCGCGCTCGGCGTCTTCTCCCAGCGGATGCTGTCGACGGCGGTGCTGGTCATCTGGTTTTTGCTCGGCCTGGTGGCGGTGCGGCTGTTCAGTTTCACGCCCGGGCAGTTGGCGCTGGGTCTGCAAGTGGCCGCGGTGGACGGACGCCTGCCGGTCGGCATCGGCCGGCTGGCCGTGCGCGGACTGCTCGTCGGGACCGTCATCCCGGCGTTGTTCACCGACTCCGACGGCCGCGGGCTGCACGACCGGCTCACCGGAACGGCCGTGGTTCGCCGCTGAACAGCGCTACTTGCGGCGCACTGTGCGCTGCGCGCCGCGCATCTTGCCGGCGTTCGGAAGCGGTCCCTTCGGCAGGACTCCGGCGCCCGCCCGCGATCCCAGCGCGGCCAAGCGGGACTCGAGCGTGTCCATCTGCTTGACGGTGATGTTGTTCGGCAGGCGGGTGAGGTGGCGCTCCAATTTGGCCAGGGGAACCTCACCCTCGCCGTTGCCGACGACAATGTCGTAGATCGGCGCGTCGCCGACCACCCGAGCGGTGCGCTTCTTCTCCTGGGCCAGCAGCGGTTTGACCTGGGCCGCCGATCCCTCGCCGACCAAGATGACCCCTGGACGGCCGAGCACCCGATGCACCGCGTCGAAGTGGCCAGTCGCGGCGACACCTGGCGTGACCCGCCACTTGCCGCGCAGGTTGTCCAGCACCCACGCGGCGGCGCCGGTTTGGCCTTCGGCTTTGCTGAATATCGATCGCTGGGCTCGGCGGCTGAAAATGATGAAGGTGACCAAACCGCCCAGCAGCACGCCGAACGGGATGATCGTGATCATGGTGAGCCCGCCGGACCACACACCGACGGCCACCGCGATGCCCACGATCAGCACGAAGGCGCCGATCATGTACGGCAGGAGGCGCTTGTCCTCCTTCCGCTGAATGTTGAACGCCTGCCACAACTGGGCGCGGCGTTCCCGCGCCGCGGCCTTTCGCGCGGCCTGAGCCTGCGCCCTGGCGGCCTTGTTCTCGGTGGCAGTGCGGGGTTTAGCCATAATCACCAAGGATACGTACGTGCCGAGTCAGCTGGAATATTCAGGGCGCCGAGGCGTCTGAGGCGTCTGAGGCATTCGATGCGCGGCCGCGGGCGGCTTGCTCGTAGAGGCGTCCCGCCCGGTAGGACGATCGCACCAGCGGCCCGGCCAGCACTCCGGAAAAGCCCAGCCCCTCGGCGTGCTCCGCGAACTCGACGAAGTCCTCGGGCTTCACCCAGCGCTCGACCGGGTGGTGGCGCATCGTCGGACGCAGATATTGCGTGATGGTGACGATGTCGCAGCCGGCATCGCGCAGGTCGGCCAGCGCGGCGCGCACCTCGTCGGGGGTTTCGCCCAGCCCCAGAATGAGGTTGCTCTTGGTGACCAGCCCGAAATCGCGCGCGGCGGTGAGCACCCCCAGGCTACGCCCGTAGGTGAAGGCGGGCCGAATCCTCTTGAAGATGCGGGGCACCGTTTCGACGTTGTGCGCCAACACTTCCGGGCGCGACCCGAAGACCTCGGCCAGCCGCGAGGGCTCCCCGTTGAAGTCGGGGATCAACAGTTCCACACCGGTCGACGGGTTGAGCTCTTTGATGGCGCGCACCGTCGCGGCATAAAGCCAGGCCCCGCCGTCGGACAGGTCGTCGCGGGCGACACCGGTGATCGTGGCGTAGCGCAGGCCCATCGCCCGCACGCTGTCGGCGACCCGCCGGGGTTCGTCGCGGTCGAGCTCGGCGGGTTTTCCGGTGTCGATCTGGCAGAAGTCACAGCGGCGGGTGCACTGATCGCCGCCGATCAAAAAGGTGGCTTCGCGGTCCTCCCAGCATTCGAAGATGTTGGGGCAACCGGCCTCTTCGCAGACCGTGTGCAGACCCTCGCGCCGAACGAGGCCCTTCAGCGCGGTGTACTCGGGCCCCATGCGGGCGCGGACCTTGATCCAGGGCGGCTTGCGCTCGATGGGGGTCTGCGCGTTGCGCACCTCCAGGCGCAGCATCCTCCGGCCCGGCGGAGCCGCGGCGGCGGCGACATCGGGCCTGGGAGTGACAGTCACATCGATGATGCTACGCGGGCGGGTGAGTGGTCCTGTACTGGAAGGACGCCGTCCAGCGCATCGCAGACCGCGGCCGCGACGGCCGCCCGGACGTCGCCGACGGTGATCGTGCGTTGCAGCTCTGCCGACAGGGACGTCACGCCGGCGTCGGTGATTCCGCACGGCACGATGGCGGCGTATGCCCCGAGGTCGCAGTCGCAGTTGAGCGCGAAGCCGTGCAGCGTCGTCGCCCGTGACACCCGCACGCCGATGGCGGCGACCTTGCGCGCGGGCCCCCCGGCGCCGCCGGGCACCCAGACCCCCGACCGGCCGTCGACCCGGACCGTGTCCAGACCCAGGTCGCCGCACACCTTGATCAGCGATTCCTCAAGGCGCCGAACGTAATTCACCACATCGAGCGGTTCGGCCAACCCGATGATCGGGTAACCGACCAGCTGCCCCGGGCCGTGCCACGTGATCTTGCCGCCGCGATCGGTGTCTACGACATCTATGCCGGGAGTGCCATCAGTGTTTTCAGCGGGTCGTTCGTGCGGCTCGGCGCGCCGTCCCGCCGTGTAGACCGCCGGGTGCTCCAGCAGAAGTAGCGTGTCGGGGCCGCCGGCGACCCGGGCGTCGGCCAGGTCGCGCTGCAGCTGCCAGGCGGTGCGGTATTCGACCGTCCCCAACTGGCGGATGTCGATCGCCGCCGATTGCGACCGGATTGAACTGCTCACGTTTGTGACGGTACCCGGGCACGGATCGACCGCCGAAGCGACGGTCGCCGGCAAACCGATCTAGTCGTGGTCGCGGCGAGCGGTGGCGTAGCCGAGCGCCTCGCCAATGGTGTTGTGATAGAACTGAAATCCGGCGCGCTCGAGCGCGGACGGGATGGCGCGCTGGCCGATGAGCAGCCCCTCGTCGGCGAATTCTCCGAGCACGGCTCGTACCGCGAAACCGGGCAGCATCATCGGGGTCGGACGGTTGACCGCGCGCCCCAATGCCGTGGTGAACTCGGCGTTGGTCACCGGCGCGGGTCCGGTCATGTTCACGGGGCCGGACAGCGAGGGGTGCGAGATTGCGAACAGCAGCGCCCGCACCTCGTCCTCGAGGGTGATCCACGACATGTATTGACGGCCGCTGCCGAGCCGGGCGCCCAGGCCCGCGGAGAACACCGGCCGCAGCCGGCGCAGCGCCCCACCCGACCGCGACAGCACCAGGCCGGTGCGGGCCAGCACGACGCGGGCGCCGGCGTATTGAGCTGGCAGCGTCGCGGCTTCCCAGTCTTCGCACAGCTGGGCCAGGAAACCCCTTCCCGCTCGGTCGTTTTCATCGACCACGCGGTCCTTGGTGTTTCCGTAGTACCCGACCGCGCTGGCGTTGATCAGGGTTTCGACGCCGGCCTCGGCGACGGCGTTGGCCAGCACTTCGGTGGGAGCGATGCGACTGTCGCGCAGGCTTTGCTTGAAGGCGCCGGACCATCGACGTTGGCCGATGTTGACACCGCACAGGTTGACCACGGCGTCGACGTCCACCAGCGCATCGGGATCGAACTCGCCGCTCTCTGGGTTCCAGTGCACTTCGTCGGAGTTCGCCGGCGCCCGGCGCACGATGCGCAACACCGGATGGTCGGCGGCCCGTAGCGCCGCAGCCAACGCAGAACCGATCAGGCCGGAGGAACCCGCAATCGCGATGACCGGCTTGGCCACGTCTGGAAGCCTCCTAAAGACCCAAGTCGGCCTCGAACGCTCCCTCTTCGAGCCGGTGTTTGATCGTGGTGAGGAAACGTCCGGCATCGGCCCCGTCGATCAGCCGATGGTCATAGGTCAGGGGGAGATAGCAAACCGACCGGACCCCGATCGATTCGTTGCCACTGTCGTCGACGACCACCCGCGGCCGTTTGACGATGGCCCCGGTGCCCAACATGGCGGCCTGCGGCGGAACCAGGATCGGGGTGTCGAACAGCGCGCCCTGGCTCCCGATGTTCGTGATGGTGAAGGTGCCGCCGGACAACTCGTCGGGTTTCAGGTTTCCCGACCGGGCGCGCGCGGCGATGTCGGCAATCGCCCTGGCCAGGCCGGCCAACGACAAGTCGCCGGCGTTGTGGACGACGGGGGATAGCAGGCCCTGGTCGGTGTCGACGGCGAAGCCGAGGTGCTCGGCGTCGTAATAGGTGATCTCCTTGGTTTCCTCGTTGTAGCTGGCATTGATGTTCGGATGAACCTTGAGGGCGTCGATCACGGCCCGCGCGATGAACGGCAGGAAGGTCAGGTTCACCCCCTCGCGCTCGGCGAACGAGACCTTGGCCCTGGCCCGCAGCCCGACGATGCGGGTCATGTCGACCTCGTGCGTCTGAGTGAGCTGGGCCGTGGCTTGCAGGGATTCCCGGGTCTTGGCGGCGGTGATCTGGCGGATCCGGCTGGCTTTTTGCGTGGTGCCCCGCAGGTGTGCCAGCGCGGGTGCCGGAGTGGGCGCGGCCGCCGGGGCCGCCCTGCCAGCGCTCGCGGCCGGTGCAGGTGCCGGTGCGGGTGCCTTCTTGGCTTCTTCCTTTTGCTGGGCGGCGGCGAGCACGTCCTGCTTGCGGATGCGGCCCCCCACCCCGGTGCCCTTGACCTCCGCGAGGTCGACCTTGTTCTCGGTGGCCAGTTTTCGCACCAGCGGCGTCACGTAGGGCGTGCCTTCCGCGTCCGTGCCGCCGGTCTCCGCCTGGACCGGTTCGGGTGCCGGGGCGGGTTTGGCCGCGGCTTCGGGCTGTGCAACCGGCTGAGCTTCGGGTCTTGGCTCGGCCTTGGGTTGGGGCGGCGGTTGGGGCTTGGGTTCGGGCCTGGACTCCGGCTGGGCCTCGGGCTCGGGTGCGGGCGGCGGTTTCGGAGCAGCCGGAGCGGCGGCGTCGGCGCCGACACCGATTCGGGCCAACTCGCCGCCGACGGGCACGGTGGCGTCTTCCTCGGCGATGATGCTGACCAGGACGCCGGCCACCGGAGACGGGATCTCGGTGTCCACCTTGTCGGTGGACACTTCCACCAGTGGCTCGTCCACCTGAACGGAATCCCCGACCTTCTTGAGCCAGCGAGTCACAGTGCCCTCGGTCACCGACTCGCCGAGCTCGGGCATCACCACCGGGGTGGCGCTGCCGCTACCCGAGTCATGCTGCGCCGGCGCTGCCGGTGCGGGCTCGGGTTCCTGTTGTGGCGGGGCGGCCGCCTCGGGTTCCGGTTGGCTTGGCGCCGGCTCGGGCGGCGCCTGCGGCGCGGCGCCTTCCGAGGCGTCGCCGATGACCGCCAGTTCCCCGCCAACCTCGACGGTGTCGTCCTCCTGGGCGATGATCTTGGTCAGCACGCCCGCGGCCGGTGACGGGATTTCGGTGTCGACCTTGTCGGTCGACACCTCGACGAGCGGCTCGTCGAGTTCGACCGTGTCGCCTTCCTGCTTGAGCCAGCGCGTGACCGTCCCCTCGGTGACGCTCTCGCCGAGTGCCGGCATCTGGACGGAGAAGGCCATCTCGTTTGACTCCTCGATCGCTCGTGGTCGGCGCGGGTCGACATCTGCTTACCACACCGTCGCGTGGCGGGGGTGAAACCCAAGTTGATGTCGAAATCCATCCTGACACTGCGCTCGAATCGGCACACCTCCAGGGCGGGCGGCGAGCGGTCGCCAGGGTGGCCCGAACAGGCTTGCTACGGTGTGGCGACGCAAATAAGAGCGCGGAGGTCCGATGCCGGCAACACAACAGTCACCCCAACAATTCGTCGACAGCGCCGACGGCGCACGGATCGCGGTCTACGAGGAGGGCAACCCCGACGGCCCGACTGTCGTGCTGGTGCACGGCTTCCCCGACTCCCACGTGCTGTGGGACGGTGTCGTTCCGCTGCTGTCGGAGCGCTTCCGCGTCATCCGATACGACAACCGCGGTGTCGGCCTTTCGTCGGCGCCCAAGCCCGTCTCCGCGTACACCATGGCGCGGTTCGCCGACGACTTCGCCGCGGTGATCGGCCAGCTGAGCCCCGGCGCGCCGGTGCATGTCCTGGGCCACGACTGGGGTTCGGTCGGTATCTGGGAGTACCTGAAGCGCCCCGCCGCCGGTGACCGGGTCGCGTCCTTCACCTCGGTGTCCGGGCCGAGCCAGGACCAACTGGTCGAATACATCTTCGGTGGTCTGCGGACGCCGTGGCGCCCGCGAAGGTTTCTGCGGTCCATCAGCCAGGCGCTGCGTTTGCTGTACATGGTGTACTTCTCGATACCGGTGCTGGCGCCGCTGCAGGTGCGACTGGCGCTGTCCCTCGCGCCGGTGCGGCGCAGGATGGTCGACAACATCCCAGAGGAGAAGATCCATCACTCCGCGAAGTTAGCCAGCGACGCCGCCCACTCGGTGAAGACCTATCCCGCCAACTACTTTCGCTCGTTTTCCAGGAACCGGACGGTCCCCGTCGTCGACGTGCCGGTGCAACTCATCGTCAACACCCAAGACAAGTACGTGCGGCCCTACGGGTACGACGACACAGCGCGCTGGGTGCCGCGGCTGTGGCGTCGCGACATCAAGGCTGGTCACTTTTCACCGATGTCACACCCGCAGGTGATGGCGGCCGCGGTGCACGACTTCGCTGACCTGACCGAAGGCAAGCAACCGGGCCGCGCAATGCTGCGCGCGCAAATCGGCCGTCCGCGCGAGTACTTCGGCGACACCCTGGTGTCGGTCACCGGGGCGGGCAGCGGAATCGGCCGCGAGACCGCGTTCGCCTTCGCGCGCGAGGGCGCCGAGGTGGTTGTCAGCGACATCGACGAGGCCACCGTCAAGGAGTCCGCCGCCGAGATCGCCGCCCGCGGGGGCGTCGCGCACGCGTATATGCTCGACGTGTCGGACGCCGAAGCGGTCGAGGCCTTCGCCGAACGGGTCAGCGCCGAACACGGCGTTCCCGACATCGTGGTCAACAATGCCGGGATCGGGCAGGCCGGGGGATTCCTCGACACCCCGGCCGAGGAGTTCGACCGGGTGCTCGACATCAACCTGGGCGGCGTGGTCAACGGCTGCCGGTCGTTTGGCCGGCGGCTGGTCGAACGCGGCACCGGCGGCTACATCGTCAACGTGGCGTCGATGGCCGCCTACACCCCGCTGCAGTCACTCAGCGCCTACTGCACCTCCAAGGCAGCGGCCTTCATGTTCTCTGACTGCCTGCGCGCCGAACTCGACGCCGCCGGGGTCGGCCTCACCACGATCTGCCCCGGCGTCATCAACACCAACATCATCAACACCACCCGCTTCAGCGTGCCCGTCGGTAAGGACGAGCACGCCGACGGCCGGCGCGGGCAGCTGGGCAAGCTATTCGCCCTTCGGCACTACGGGCCGGAGAAGGTGGCCAAGGCGATCTTGTCATCGGTCAAGAAAGACAAGCCGATTCGCCCCGTCGCTCCGGAAGCCTATGCGTTCTATGGCCTTTCGCGGCTGGCACCGCCGACCCTGCGCAGCACCGCGCGAGTGCGGGTGATCTAGGAGGGGTCAGAGGCCCCTACAGATTCCTGGCCGCGCCTTCACTCCGTCGTACGAGCAGCGCCCCGGCGATCCCCAGGATGCCGATCACCGCCAGCGGGATGGTCCACATCTGCCGACTGTGCACCGACGAGTTGCATTGAGCCACAAAGTCGGTGTGCGGGAGGACCTGGTTCAGGATCGGAATGTTGGCCCCATTCTTGTCGTTGGCGTTCTTCGCCGCGGAAGTATCTGGGGCGATTGCGCTTCCGCAGGAAATCGAACTGCCGCTGCCGTCGGAAATCGAAACCGGCACCAACAGCCCGATTACACCGGCTATCAACAGCACGGCGCCCACCGCCATGATCAACCGTCGTACCGTCACGATTCGCCTTTCGCCGTCGGGTCGCGATTGGTAGGGGATTAGCCACTGGGTGCCGCCCGTAAACCCCCGATGTGGCGCTTGATTCCCGGCGCCGTGGGTATCCACCGCGCTATGCAAAAAGACCTGACGATCACCGCTACCCGCGAGGTGGCCGCCCCTTGCGAGCGGGTCTGGGACGTGATGGCCCAGGGCTGGACCTACACCCAGTGGGTGGTGGGCAATAGCCGGACGCGTGCCGTCGATTTCAACTGGCCGGAGGTGGGCGCCTCGATCAGGCACTCCGTGGGGGTCTGGCCGTTGGTGATCAACGACGCGACGGTGGTGGAGCGCTGCGAGCCACCGAAAGAGCTCGTGCTCCGCGCGATGCTCGGACCGCTTGGCGCCGCGCGGATAACGATGCGCCTGCACGAGACCCCAGGGGGATGCCGGGTGGAAATGATCGAAGTTCCCGTCGAGGGGGCGGTGGGGCTCATCCCGGATCGCATCGCGCTGGCCGCGGTCTACCCCCGCAACCGCGAGTGCCTGTTGCGATTGGCGGCCCTTGCGGAGCGCCTGGAGCCGAGCCAGGTGAAGTGACGTGCCGGATACGGCCGACGCCGTCGTCATCGGTGCCGGGCACCACGGGCTGGTCGCCGCGGCGATGCTGGCCGACGCGGGTTGGGACGTGCTGGTGCTCGAGGCCCAGCCCGAGCCCGGCGGCGCTGTGCGCAGCGCCGAACTGACACCCGGTTACATCACCGACTTGTTCAGTTCCTACTACCCGATGACGGTGGCCTCACCGGCGATGGCCGACCTGCGGCTGGAAGACCACGGACTGCGGTGGTCGCACGCGCCCGCGGTGGTGGCTCATCCGCGCAGCGCCACCGACGACGACCCGCCGCTGCTCTATCGCGACCCGGACCGTACCGCAACGGAATTGGCGCGCAGAGATCCCCCCGACGGCGAAAACTGGTGGCGGATCGTCCGGTTGTGGCAGAAGATCAAATCACCACTGCTGGAAGCGATGTTGGCCCCTTTTCCGCCGTTGCGCCCGATGCTGCGGCTCCTGCTCAAACTCGGCACGGCCGACGCCGTTCGGCTCGCGCATCTGCTGGTGCAGCCCGCGAACACGATGGTAGAGCAGTTGTTCGACGGCGAAGCGCCGCGAATCTTGTTGCTGGGCAATGCGATGCACGCCGATGTGCCCCCGGACGCCCCAGGTAGCGGGGCGATGGGCTTCCTGATGACCATGCTCGGCCAGGACTGCGGCTGGCCCGTGCCCGTCGGCGGATCGGGCCAACTGACGGCGGCGTTGGTAAGCCGCGCGCGCTCGGCCGGCGCGCGAATCGAATGCAACCACAACGTCTCTCGCATACAGGTGAAGGGCGGTCGGGCGGTCGGGGTGACGACCGCCGGCGGGCGAACCGTTCGGGCGCGCCGCGCGATCGTGGCCGATGTGACCGCGCCGCGGCTGTTTTGCAACATGCTGCCCGCGGATGCGGTCCCGGCCGGCCTGCTTCGCGAGCTCGAGCACTACATCTGGGATCCCCCGGTGGTGAAGGTCAATTACGCGCTTGACGGCCGGATACCCTGGCGGTCGGAAAGCCTGCAGGCCGCGGGCACCGTCCATCTGGGGGCCGACGGGGACGGCCTGATTCGCTGGATGGCCGACCTGAACACCCGGGTGGTGCCGGAGCATCCATTCATGCTGTTAGGTCAAACCACCACGGCGGACCCGAGCAGGTCGCCGGCGGGCACCCAAAGCGTTTGGGCCTACACGCATTTGCCGCGGAACGTGGCCGACGATACCTCCGCGGAGAAGCTGGCGGAATCCGTGGATCACGTCATCGAGGAGCACGCCCCCGGCTTTCGCTCCGCGGTGATCGACCGGCACGTGCAACGCCCCTCGGATCTGGAGGCCAGCGATGCCAACCTGCATCTCGGCGCCCTCAACGGCGGAACCGCGCAATTGCAGCAGATGCTGATCTTTCGTCCCGCGCCCGGGATGGGGCGCGCCGAAACCCCAGTGGAGGGGCTCTATCTCGGCAGTGCGTCGGCGACGCCGGGAGGCTCCGTGCACGGTGCATGCGGGCGTAACGCGGCCAACGCCGCGCTGGCCGATGCCGGCGTCATCGGCTGGCCGCGCCGCAAGTTGAACCGAGCGGTGATTTCGCTGTTGACCAAGTAAGCGCTATGCGGCTCAGCCGTTTTCGGCTATGTCCGTCAGCACCGCGAACATCGTGCGGGTCGGTACACCGGTGGCGCCCTTGGGCGTGTATCCCCAGGGGCTGCCGGTGTTGTAGGCCGGGCCGGCCACGTCAAGGTGCGCCCAGCTCACGCCGTCGGCGACGAACTCGCGCAAGAAGACTCCGGCCACCAGCATGCCGGCGAACCGCTGACCGCTGACATTGGCCAGGTCGGCCACCGTGGACTTCAGGTCGTCCTTGAGCTCATCGGGAAGCGGCATCGGCCAACCGTTTTCGCCCACCCGCTGGGAGATGGCGGCGACGCGGTCGCGGAAATCGTCGCTGCCCATCACCCCGGGTATCCGGGCGCCCAGCGCCACGGTCTGCGCGCCGGTCAGCGTGGACGTCTCGATCAGGTAGTCGGGGTTGTCCTCGCACGCCCTGACGATGGCGTCGGCGAGGATGAGCCGGCCCTCAGCGTCGGTATTGAGCACCTCGACCGTTGTTCCGCCGTATTGGGTCAGCACGTCACCCGGGCGCTGCGCCGTCGCAGACGGCATGTTCTCGGCCATGGGCACGGTGGCGATCACGTCGATGGGCAGTTGCACCTGCGCGGCCAGGGCGACCGTCGCGATGACCGCGGCGGCCCCGGCCATGTCCGAGGTCATGTAGTGCATGGACGCCGCCGGCTTGATCGAGATGCCGCCGGTATCGAAGGTGACGCCCTTGCCCACCAACGCCACTCGCTTTGCCTGCTTGGGTTTCTTCGCCAGCTGAGAACCGCGGTGAATCAGCCGAACCAGCCGCGGGGGGCGAGAGGAGCCCTGCCCGACGCCGATCACACCGCCGTAGCCGGCCTTCTGCAACGCCTTCTCATCGAGCACCTCGACTTCGAGGCCCGCGGCCTCGCCCAAAGCCTTTGCGCGCTTGGCGAATTCGGCCGGAAACAGGTGGCTCGGCGGGGTGTTTACCAAGTCGCGGGCGGTAACCACCGCGGTTGCGACGGCGGCGCCGTGCGCGGCGTGTTTCTTGGCGTCCTTCGCACCGGAAAGCACGGTGATCTCGCGCAGTCCTTTGTCTTTCGGTGCGGTCTTGTCGCTGCGGAAGGCTGTGAACCGGTAGCTGCCCAGGATCAGACCCTCCACGGTGGCCGAGCAGACATCTTCACCGGATTCACCGGGTAGCGCCGCCAGCGTCGTGATCACCGCCTCGGCACCGCCCAGCGACCGCGCCGCCACACCGGCGGCGCGACGGATTGTGTCGGCCGGCCACTCGGACCGGGGTTTACCGAGGCCGATCGTCAGCACGCTGGCCACCGGCAGCGACGGCACCACCAGCCGGTGTACCTGTTCGCTGCCACCCGTGGCGTCCAGCGCCCGAAGGCCGGCCTCGATCTCGGCGACTGCTTCGGCCGTCAGGAAAGGATCGGCTGCGGAGACGACCGCGCCCGGCACGTCTTCGTCACCCGCCGAGACGACCGGCACGAGCAATACCGAAGAACCCACACCGCGTTTGGGCAGCGATGTCGCGACCCGGACAGAGGGGACGGAAGGGCTTTGCTTACCCGGTACGGTGGCCACGGGCAATCACACTAGTCACCGGCGGTTGGGCTTAGTTGGGAGCGTCCCCGCCGCGCAATTCGAAGGCGGTCACGGGGTCGTCGAAACCCTTGAGGGTCAGCGGGCCGTGGGCCAGCGCGGGCCAGTCTGGCAACTCCTCGTGAAGCGCTGAATCGGCAAGTATCTGCCCCGGTGCCGCGGCAGCCACGAGTCGCGCGGCCAGGTTTACCGGGCTGCCGAAATAGTCGCCGTTGATGGCGAGGACGCTGCCGTACGCGAGGCCGGCACGGACGTGCAATCCCTCCTCGCGCGCCCGCGGATGGTCGACGAGATCCGCCGCGGCCTTGGCGAGCTGCGCGGGAGAGGCGCTCACCCACATCACCTCGTCGCCGATGAACTTCACCACGCGGCCGCCATCGGCGTGCACCACGTCGGAGACGGTTCCGGCGAACTCGTTGAGCAGATCCGACAACTGCGCGGGGGTGAGCGCTTGGGTGAGCACGGTGAAGCCGGACAAGTCAGCAAAACCGATGCCGCACACCACGCTCGCCGAGGTGTCGCGAAGGACGCCCTCGAAGTGGGTTCTGGCGCCGGTCAGGTGGTGGCGGTGAACGATGTCGATCAATGACCCGATCCGGGGGACAAACTCCGCGATTGCGCGGTATGCCTGCGCCGTGGCGAGCTCGTCGCGGGTGTGGTTCATCTGGATGTCCGGCATCCCGGCGCGGATCATCGTCGACTCGGCCTCCGCGAGCCGGGCCATCGCGGCGCCGAGGACCCGCAGCAGGCCGTGCGCCCCGGCCTCACCCACCACCGTCTTCAAGGCGACCCAGGTTCCCAGGGCATCCACGTCGGCCTGGCTCAGCGCCACAACGTCGGGCCCGGCGACGGTCAGCCCGAGCAGACCCCACGCGTGGGCGACTTCCTCGGGTGACAAGCCGAGTTGTTCGGCCGCGGCCGCGATGGTGTAAATCGGGCGTCCGGACCATTGGAGGACGTCCCCGGCAAGCCCGAACAGTCGGCCCCGCTGTTCGGCCTCCACCATCTCCTCGAGCGGGAAACCGAGCTCGCCGAGATACTTGATCAGGTCCGCCCGCTCGCGCGGGTTCGCGATTCCGGCAGCTTCCAATGCTTCCCAGTCCAGGTGATCGGACACCCGCCCAAGTGTGCCAGCAATGCCGCTCGATTAGGGTGGGACGCCGTGAGCGAGCTACAGCACGGACCGCTGGAGGACCGCCACCGGGAGCTGGGTGCGAGCTTCGCCGAGTTCAGCGGCTGGCTGATGCCGGTGTCCTACGCGGGCACCGTCAGCGAACACAACGCCACCCGCAACGCGGTCGGCCTCTTCGACGTCAGCCACCTCGGCAAGGCGTTGGTACGCGGACCGGGCGCCGCGCGGTTCGTCAACTCCGCGCTCACCAACGACCTGGGCCGCATTGGTCCGGGCAAGGCGCAATATACGTTGTGCTGCAACGAATTCGGGGGCGTCATCGACGACCTGATCGCCTACTACGTCGACGACGACGAAATCTTCCTGGTGCCCAACGCGGCGAACACCGCCGCGGTGGTCGAGGCGCTGCGGGCGGCCGCCCCCGCGGCCCTGACGATCACCGACGAGCATCGCGCCTATGGGGTGCTGGCCGTGCAGGGCCCCCGATCGGCGGACGTGCTCGGCGAGCTCGGCCTGCCGGCGGACATGGACTACATGGGCTACGCCGACGCCTCGTACTCGGGCGTGCCGGTGCGCGTCTGTCGCACCGGATACACCGGTGAGCACGGCTACGAGTTGCTGCCGCCCTGGGAGGCTGCCGGCGTGGTGTTCGACGCGCTCATCTCGGCGGTGACCGCCGCGGGCGGCGAGCCTGCCGGCCTGGGCGCGCGCGACACACTGCGCACCGAAATGGGCTATCCGCTGCACGGCCACGAACTTTCGCTCGACATCTCGCCGTTGCAGGCCCGATGCGGCTGGGCGGTCGGGTGGACGAAGGATGCGTTCTTCGGCCGCGACGCGCTGCTGGCCGAGAAAGCGGCGGGACCGCGGCGGCTGTTGCGGGGGCTGCGGATGATCGGCCGCGGTGTGCTGCGCCCCGGGCTGACGGTGCTGGCCGGGGACACCCCGGTCGGGATCACCACCTCGGGAACGTTCTCTCCGACACTGCAGGTCGGCATCGGGCTGGCACTGATCGACACCGACGCGGGGATCGAGGACGGCCGGCAAGTCACCGTCAACGTTCGCGGCCGCGCCGTCGAATGCGAAGTGGTACGCCCGCCTTTCGTCGCTGTGAAAACGCGCTAGCCGCCCCGATTCACATGGAAAAAAATGGATTCGCTAGCCGATATACAATCGGGCCCATGACCAGCGGCTCGCTCGAGTTCACGGTTATACGCGCGTCTAATCCCGCCTCCGACGCCGAACGTGAATCGATCCTCGCCGACCCTGGATTCGGCAAATACTTCACCGACCACATGGTGTCGATCGACTATGCCGAAGGGCCGGGTTGGCACAACGCGCGCGTCATCCCCTACGGCCCAATCGAGCTCGACCCGTCGGCGATAGTGCTGCATTACGCGCAGGGAGTGTTCGAGGGCCTCAAGGCTTACCGCTGGACGGACGGCTCCATCGTGTCGTTTCGCGCCGAGGCCAACGCGGCCAGGTTGCGATCGTCGGCTCGGCGGCTGGCGATCCCCGAACTGCCCGAAAACCTCTTCATCGAATCCCTTTGCCAGCTCGTAGCTGTCGACAATGCCTGGGTGCCGCGCGCCGGCGGCGAGGAGGCGCTGTACCTGCGGCCGTTCGTCTTTGCCACCGAGCCGGGACTCGGCGTGCGACCGGCCAAGCAGTACCGCTATCTGCTGATCGCCTCGCCGGCCGGTGCGTATTTCAAGGGCGGGATCAGCCCCGTCACCGTCTGGGTGTCGACGGAATACGTGCGGGCCAGCCCGGGCGGCACAGGAGCGGCCAAATTCGGTGGCAATTACGCCGCCTCGCTGCTGGCTCAGGCGCAAGCGGCCGAAAACGGTTGCGACCAAGTGGTATGGCTGGACGCCGTCGAACGCCGCTTCGTCGAAGAAATGGGCGGGATGAACCTGTTCTTCGTGCTCGGCAGCGGCGGATCCGCGAGGCTGGTCACCCCGGAGCTATCCGGCTCCCTGCTTCCCGGTATCACGCGGGACTCGTTGCTGCAGTTGGCAATTGACGCCGGATTCGCCGTCGAGGAACGCAAGATCGATATCGACGAGTGGCAGAAGAAGGCCGCCGCCGGCGAGATCACCGAGGTGTTCGCCTGCGGCACTGCGGCCGTCATAACCCCCGTTTCGGTGGTGAAGTACGGCGACAGCGAGTTCACCATCGCCGACGGACAACCCGGCGAGGTGACGATGGCGCTCCGCGACACCCTGACCGGCATTCAACGGGGAACCTTCGCCGATACCCACGGATGGATGGCCCGGCTGGGCTGAGTGCGGCGCCTGGGCGCCCAGTGTGCGGCTGGCCGCCCTTTGGGATGCGAATGTGCGGCCAGCCGCGCACTCGCGCTCGGGGCCCGGCTAGAACCGGGCCATGCCCGCGAGCGCCACCGCGCTCACCGTCGTCGTCAGCTCGATCGCGGCGCCCAGCACGTCGCCGGTGATGCCGCCGAACCGGCGCACGCAGTGCCCGACTAGGGCGGCAGCGCAGCCGAGCGCGACGAGCGCCGCGACCGGTCCCTGCCACGGCCGCGGGCTCGCGAACAGCGAAACGGCGAGCAGCGCCGCGGCCCAGGCCGCCACCACCGGCACGGGCTGACTCCCGGCGACCCGGGCGCCCAGCGCGCTGCCCTCGGCCGCCGGCACCGCCCGGCGGCAGGCCAGCACCGCGGCGACCCGGCCGGCAAACACCGCGAGGATGATCCCCGCCGGCCGCAGCGCCGAGAACGCCAGCCCCTGCAGCACGATCACCAGCACGACCGCGGCCACGCCGAACGGGCCGGTCGACCCGTCGCGCATCACAGCGAGCGCGCGCTGCGGCGAGCCGTAGCAGCCCAGCCCGTCGGCCGTGTCGGCGAGGCCGTCAATGTGCAGCCCGCGGGTCACCAGCAGCATCACCGCCACCGCCAGCAGCCCCGGCAGTGGGCTGGACGGGCCGAAGGCCAATGCGCCGCACCACGTGACTGCCGCCGCCAACGCCCCCAGGGCGGCGCCGACTACGGGCAGCGCGGCCATCGCGCCCCGACCCATCGGGGAGTGGGCGGCGCCCGGCACGGGCAGAACCGTTGCAAAGGCGAAAGCCGTTGCCAGAGAACGCATCACGACGGCGACGGGGACGGGCCGGCCACCCCGGCTTCTTCGAAGGTGGCCATCGACGACAGGGCGGCCACCGCCGCCCGCAGCACTGGCAGCGCCACCGCGGCGCCGGTTCCCTCGCCCAGCCGCATGCGCAGGTCCAGAATCGGATCCAGCTCGAGGGCCGTCAGCGCCAGTTGGTGAGCCGGCTCGGTGGACCGGTGACCGGCTTGCCACCACTGCCGGGCGCCGGGGGCCAGTCGCTCGGCGACCAAAGCGGCGGCCGTCACCGCCATGCCGTCGAGTAGCAACGGGGTGCGCCGCACGGCGGCCTGCGCGCAAAAGCCCGCCATCGCGGCCAAATCAGCGCCGCCGCAGCAGCGCAGCAGCCCGACCGGGTCGGGCAACACGAGCCGCGCACGAAACAGGGCATCGCGTACCGCGGCCGTCTTGCGCGCCCACCCCGCGTCATCGATACCGGTCCCGAAGCCCACCACCGCCACCGGCTCGGCGTTCGTCAGCGCCGCCACCAAAACCGCTGCGGCGGTGGTGTTGCCGATTCCCATGTCGCCCGCGATGAGCAGGTCGGCGCCGGCGTCGACCTCCTCGTCGGCGATGGCCTGGCCCGCCGCGATCGCGTCGATCGTCTCGTCGTCGGTCAGCGCGTCCTGCACTCTGATATCGCCGCTGCCGCGCCGCACCTTGTGGGCGCCGAGCGGCTGCGAGGCCGTGTCGGCGTCGACCGCCAAGTCCGCGACCCGCACCGTCGCGCCCGCGATCTCGGCCAGCACGTTGATCGCCGCCCCGCCCGTGTCGATGTTGGCGACCATCTGGGCGGTCACCTCCGGCGGGTACGCGGACACCCCGGACCGCGCGACACCGTGGTCACCCGCGAAGACCACGACCCGGGCCCGCTCGAATTGCCTTGGCGGACAGTGGCCTTGACACGACGCGACCCAGACAGACAGGTCCTCGAGGCGGCCCAGCGCGCCGCGCGGCTTGGTCAGGACGTCCTGGCGGGCGCGGGCGGCTGCGGCGGCGCTCGCATCGGGCGGCGACAAGGGCGCGAATTCCATTACGCTCCCGTGGGCTTGATCGGCACCGCCTGCCCGGCCACCACCAGCACCACCCGGTCGCAAACCGCGGCGACGCGCTGGTTGAGGCTGCCCAGTTCGTCGGCGAAGCGGCGCCCGGATGCGGTCGCCGGCACCACGGTCAACCCGACCTCCGGGCTGACCAGCACCAGCGTGGAACCGAATGCGCGCACCGCGGCCAGCATCGCCTCGATCGTTTCGCGGACCCCGACCGCCACCGACCCGTCATCCCACGCATCGTTCCGGTCCAGGGTGCCCGTCAGCCAGCCGCCGAGGTCGTCGACGAGTGTCGGAGTGTCCGGCGACTGCCGCAAGTGGGTCGGGATGTCGTCGGTTTCGACCGTCGACCAATGAGCGGGTCGGCGGCCCCGGTGCCGCGCGACCCGGTCCGCCCAGGCCGCGTCGGCCCGGACTGGCGGGCACGCGGCCAGGTAGCGGACCGGGTGTCCCGGCGGCAGCGAATGGGCGATCGCTTGCTCCGCCCAACGCGACTTGCCCGACCTGATCCCGCCGAGCACCAGGGTGCGCACTGGATCAGGCGGCTTTCAGGCGTTCAACCGACACTGCTGCCGCGCTCGACCTGCGGCCGTGGTGCCCGCAACCGGCGCATCTGTGAAGCCCGGCCGGCGGCGTAAAGGCCTAGCTTCCAACGACTTTCGGTATTCTTGGGGAACTTCGCGTCGACCAGCTTGCTTACCTTGCGGCCAAGGAGGAGCGCGTCGACACTCATCACGACCATCAGCACCAACATCGCCGGAGACGCATAGAGCTGCAGTTGCGGGGCCGTGAACATCGCCGCGAGCAGGACCAGCGTCGCGGGCATGAACAGGCCGAGCAGGTTGCGCCGGGAGTCGACTACATCGCGCACGTAGCGCCGTATGGGCCCCTGATCGCGAGGTAACAGGTATGCCTCTTCGCCGGCCATCATGCGATCCCGGCGTTCGGACATCCGGGCGCGGCCGGCGGTCCGTTCGGCCCTGCGCTCCTCTCGGCTCAGCTTGGCGCCGGTCAGCGATTTGCGCCGGGCACGCGCCTCCGACGCGGTCATGGGTGCGGGTGCGACCGGGCCCTTCCTCGCGTTGCGCCTGGCCTCGCTGCGCTTGGGCGTGGGCCGGCCCTTGGGCCCGGTCCTGCGCGCCCCGGATGCGCCGCCCGGGGAACTCGCGGCGTCGCCTGCCGCCACCCGGTCAAGGTCGCCTTCATGGCCTTTCTTCCGCCCCATCAGCTTCACAGTGGCCAGGTTACTTCCTGCGTGGTCCACCCGGTAATTGCCGGGGAAGGCCCTGTTATTAGCGCCTTGCTATTAGCTATGCACCAGCGCGTGACTAGGACCTACTCTTACTGTGATGAATGGCTACCGATGAGAGACGACGGCACGATGGCCGTGGATGACGATGCCGCAGGCCTCGGACCCGGGCGTCTCCGGTTGCCGGCGATGCAGGTTTTGGTGGCTCCTGATTGCTATGGCGACAGCTTGACGGCCGTGGAAGCCGCCGCGGCCATCGCGACCGGCTGGACTCGGTCACGGCCGGGCGATCGGTTCATTGTTGCCCCGCAGTCCGACGGCGGCCCCGGTTTCGTGGAGGTCCTGGCCAGCCGGCTCGGGGAAAAGCGGCGGCTGCGAGTGTCGGGGCCGCTGGACGCCACCGTGGACGCCGAGTGGGTTTACGAGCCCGGCTCGTCGACCGCGTACCTGGAATGCGCGCAGGCTTGCGGCCTGGCATTGCTGGGCGGTCCTCCCACGCCGGAGACCGCGCTGGGTGCCCATAGCAGGGGAGTGGGGCAGCTCATCGCCGAGGCGCTGCGCGTGGGGGCGACGCGGATCGTGGTCGGGCTGGGCGGCAGCGCGTGCACCGACGGCGGGCAGGGCATGATTGCCGAGCTCGGCGGCCTGCGTGTCGCCCGCCGAAAAGTGGCCGGCGTGGAGCTGATCGCCGCCTCGGACACCGAGTATCCCCTGGTGGGACCGTGGGGTGCCGCCAGGGTGTTCGGGCCGCAGAAGGGCGCGGACACGGCCACCGTCGCTGCCCTCGAAGTCCGTCTCGAGGCCTGGGCGCTCGAGCTCGAAGCGGTCGCCGGGCGGGACGTGGGCGCCGAGCCGGGCGCGGGCGCCGCCGGCGGCATCGGCGCGGGGCTGCTCGCGCTGGGCGGCCGATGTGAGTCCGGCGCCGAGATCATCGCCAGGCACACCCACCTGGACGAAGATCTTGAGACCGCGGAGATGATCGTCACGGGTGAAGGCCGGTTCGACGAGCAGTCCCTGCACGGCAAGGTGGTCGGGTGTCTCGCGGATCTGGCTTATCCGCTGGGGATTCCGGTGATCGTGCTGGCCGGCCAGGTCGGCCTGGACAATTCGGCGGTGCGGTCGTCGGGCATCATGTCGGCCTTGTCCATCGCCGAGTACGCGGGTTCGGTGCGGTTGGCGCAGGCCGACGCGGCAAACCAGCTCATGGGATTAGCGTCACAGGTAGCGGCGCGACTCGGGAATAGCGGTCCTGCAAGGTACCGTTGATGCAGTGGGCTTTCCCCGAGTGATTCCGGGTGCGCGGGGCCCCGCCGGAACGATTGAGTCATGTAGGAGAAGCAATGACGGTGCAAAACGAGTCAACCGCCAAGACACACGGCGTAATCCTGACCGAAGCAGCCGCTGCCAAGGCGAAGTCCCTGCTGGACCAGGAGGGTCGTGACGACCTGGCGCTGCGGATCGCGGTGCAACCGGGCGGCTGCGCCGGGCTGCGCTACAACCTGTTCTTCGACGACCGCACGCTGGATGGTGACCTCACCGCGGAGTTCGGCGGCGTGACGTTGACGGTGGACCGAATGAGCGCGCCCTACGTTGAAGGCGCCTCCATCGATTTCGTCGACACCATCGAGAAGCAGGGCTTCACCATCGACAATCCCAACGCCACGGGTTCGTGCGCCTGCGGAGACTCGTTCAACTGACCGGCTAGCAGAGCGCCGGGTCAGTACGACCCGCTCGTACGGAGCACGTACGAGCACACCATGATCTGGCCGCGCTGGAAAAGCAGCTGCGCGACGCCCTGGACGTCGCCGCGCGTCGGGCCCCCGGTCGTGGGCGATACCCGCATGGTGAACAGCGCCTGGGCCTGATATTGCGACAGGTAGACGATCTTGTCGATCGAGGTCAGCTCGACCTCGGAGAACTGCTTGCGGAACGCGTCGCTGCTCATCTTCGCCAGTGCCTGGTCGGGCCGTTTGTCCCGCACCCCGTCGTACAGGCCGCACAGCGCGTCGCGGACGATGACATCGATGTCGCGGTGCTCGAGCGCGTCGAGATACTCCTGAATCGCCGCTTTGGTCGCTCCCTCAGAGAACGAGGCCCCGGTATTGGCGCCGTTGGTGCGAACTCCGTACACGATCGCCACTGTCATCGTGGCCACCAGAGCGGCGGCCACCAACATCCCGATGATCAGCCGCCGCTTGGACCGTCGCCTCGGGTACGACGCGGGCGCCGGTCGCCCGGCATAATCGCTCCGAGGGGGGCCCGCGTCGCTGCTTGGTGTGGGGAAGACCCGTTCGCCGGGAGCCGGCTCGTTGGGGAACTCAACCGGCCGGGATTCGGCGTGACGCGTTGGTCCGGACGCGCCGACAGCGTGGTTCGGCGGGTGCGGACCGGCCATCGTGGTTCTCCTACGGTGGTAGACGGGAGCATGAGCGGGTTGCGGGCCCGAGTCTTGGGCTCCCGGCGACTTGGGTCAGTGCTCGAGTCGTTTGTAGGCAGGCTAGCGCACGACTTTTCGCCGACCGCGAAGCGACGACGCTCGATACGCCTGGGTAAGCTAGACAGCCTTATTAACGAGGGATGGAGATCTCGTGACGATCGCGGTAACAGGTTCGATTGCGACCGACAACCTGATGCGGTTTCCCGGCCGGTTTTCCGAACAGCTGCTGGCCGAGCATCTACAGAAGGTATCGCTCAGCTTCCTGGTCGACGACCTGGTCGTTCATCGGGGCGGCGTGGCCGGAAACATCGCTTTCGCGATCGGGGTGCTGGGCGGTGACGTGGCGCTGATCGGCGCGGCCGGCGACGACTTCGCCGACTATCGCGAGTGGCTGCAGGCCCACGGCGTCAACTGTGACAACGTCCTGATCTCCGAGAGCGCGCACACGGCACGTTTCACCTGCACCACAGACATCGACATGGCCCAGATCGCGTCGTTCTACCCGGGCGCCATGTCGGAGGCCCGCAACATCAAGCTGGCCGACGTGGTCGCGGCCATCGGCACGCCGGAGCTGGTGATCATCGGCGCCGACGACCCGGCCGCCATGCAGGTGCACACCGAGGAGTGCCGCAAGCTCGGGCTGCCCTTCGCCGCTGACCCATCCCAGCAGCTGGCCCGGCTGTCCGGCGACGAGATCCGTCAGCTCATCGACGGCGCCAAGTACTTGTTCACCAACGACTACGAGTGGGACCTGATGCTCTCCAAGACCGGCTGGACGGAGGCCGACGTAATGGCCCAGGTCGAGCTGCGGGTGACGACGCTGGGCCCCAAGGGCGTGGACGTGGTCGAGCCCAACGGCACCACCGTCCACGTCGACGTGGTGCCCGAGACCAGCCAGGTCGATCCCACCGGCGTGGGAGACGCCTTCCGGGCCGGCTTCCTGACCGGGCGCAGCGCGGGCCTCAGCCTGGAGCGTTCGGCGCAGCTGGGCTCGCTGGTCGCCGTGCTGGTGCTGGAGTCGGAGGGAACCCAGGAGTGGACCTGGGACCACGAGGTCGCGGCGACCCGGCTGGCCGGCGCGTACGGCGACGACGCGGCCGCCGAGATCACCGCGGTGCTCACCTAGCCGCACCGAGCAGACGCAAAAGCCCCCGAAAACCGGGCGTTTCGGGGGCTTTTGCGTCTGCTGGCGCGGATCGGGTCACAACTGCACCGGGTACTGCGGCTCGCCGATCTGCGGCACCACGCTGCCCTCGACGAAGATCGCATGCCACAGCATGAAGATCAGCAGGGTCCACAGCCGGCGGCTGTGATCGCTGGTGCCGCTTCGGTGCTCGTCGAGCATCCGGCGCACCGCGGCTAAATCGACCAGATCGACCAGTTGACTCGCCTGCGACGAGCCCACCAACGCGTAGGCCCACTCCAGCAATTCGCCGGCCCGCAGCCAGTGCCGGATCGGCACCGGAAACCCCAGCTTGGGGCGATTCAGCACATGCGCCGGAACGATCGGCACCAGCGCGCGGCGTAAGGCGTACTTGGTGGTCGTGCGGGTGATCTTCGCCTCCACGGGTAGCCGGGACGCGACGGCGAACACCTCGGGATCCAGGAACGGCACCCGCAGCTCCAACGAGTTGGCCATCGTCATCTTGTCGGCCTTCACCAAGATGTCGCCGCGCAACCAGGTGAACAGGTCGACGTGCTGCATGCGGGCCACCGGGTCCCAGCCCGCGGACCCGGCGTACACGGATGCGGTCACGTCGGTATGGGTCCAGTCGTCGCGGAAACCCGGCAGCACGTCGCGCAACTGCGCGTCCGAGAAGCTGCGGGCGTTGCCGTAATAGCGCTGTTCGAGCGTCAGCGATCCGCGGTGCAGCAGGCTCTTGCCGCGCATGCCCTCGGGCAGCGGTTTGGACACCTTACCCATCGAACGCCGCAGCGGCCCGGGCAGATAGTCAAAGGGCTTCAACGACAGCGGTTCCCGGTAGATCGTATAGCCGCCGAACAGCTCGTCGGCCCCCTCGCCCGACAGCACGACCTTGACGTGCTTGCGGGCCTCGCGGGCGACGAAGAACAGCGGAACCAGCGCGGGGTCGGCGACCGGTTCGTCGAGGTACCAGACGATCTCGGGCAGGGCGGCGACGAACTCATCCGGGCTGACGACCTTGGCGACGTGGCGGGCGCCGATCGCCTCCGCCGAGGCCACCGCGACGTCGATCTCCGAGAACCCCTCACGCTCGAAGCCGGTGGTGAACGTGATCAGCCTGGGGTTGTGCCGGATTGCCAGCGCGGCGATCGCGGTGGAGTCGATACCTCCCGACAAAAACGCCCCGACGGTGACGTCGGCGCGCATGTGCTTGGCCACCGAGTCCTCGAGCACCGCGGTGATCTCGTCGTAGCGTGCTTGCTCGGTATCACGGGTGATGGGCGTGGCGGCGAACCGCGGTACGAAGTAGCGGCTGATCTCGGGCTCGAGCTGCCCGGGGCGGATTCTGGCGTAGCAACCCGATTCGAGGCGCCGCACCCCACGGTGCAGCGTCTCCGGCTCCGGCACGTACTGCAGGACGGTGTAGTGCTGCAACGCCCGATGGTCGATCCGGGTGTCGAACCCCACCAACTCGGCCAGGTCCAGCAGGCATTTCTTCTCGCTGGCCACCGCGGTGCCACCGGTCCCGGTGGCCACGAACAGCGGCTTGATACCGAAAGGGTCGCGGGCACAGAACAATTCGCGGGTGACACAGTCCCAAAGTGCGAACGCGAACATCCCGCGCAGCCGCGTCAACACCTCGGTTCCCCAGTAGTGATAGCCGGCGACGATGGCCTCGCCGTCACCGTCGGTGGCGAACACGGCGCCGTGCTGGGTGGCCAGTTCTTCGCGCAGCTCGAGGTAGTTGTAGATCTCGCCGTTGAACACCAGCACGTATCGGGCGGGCGCCTCCGGTGGCCCCCACTTCAGCGGCTGATGCGAATGCGCGATGTCGATGATGGACAGCCGGTTGAATCCGAACACCGTTGCCCCCTGAGGGCCCGGGTCGGCCCAGGTACCGGACTCGTCGGGCCCGCGGTGGCGCATCAAATGTGTGGCGAGTGCGATGGCGCCGTCGGCTTCGGCGGCTCTGCGCGCAGCGGCATCGGGGCTCTCGGGCTCCGCCGGGGCCTCGACGAACGCCAGCAGACCACACACGGCGCCCCAGTATGCCGCACTCGGTCAGGGCTTGGCGACGCTGTCCACCCGACGGGTCTCGGCGCGCGGGCCGACTGACCGGCCGGGGTTTCGTCGCCGCGGTGAACGGCGTGGTCTACGCTGCGTAGTATTCGATATCCGAGCAGGAGGCGCCAACGTGACACCTCGCGGGCAGGGCCGTTCGCAACGTTTGTCGCAGGGTCTGTCCCGTCGCCTGCGGCCGCTGGCGCTGGCCGGGACCTTGGGCCTGCTGGCGGTAACTCTGAGCGGATGCAGCTGGTCGGAAGCAATAGGCATGGGCTGGCCGGAGGGCATCACCCCAGAAGCCCACGTCAACCGCGAGCTCTGGGTCGGGGCGGTGATCGCTTCCCTGGTCGTCGGGGTGATCGTGTGGAGCCTCATCTTCTGGTCGTCCGCGTTTCACCGGAAGAAGGCGACGGACACCGAGCTGCCCCGCCAGTTCGGCTACAACATGCCGCTGGAGCTGGTGCTGACCGTGACGCCGTTCCTCATCATCTCGGTGCTGTTCTATTTCACCGTGGTGGTACAGGAGAAGGTGCTGCATCTGGCCAAGGCCCCCGAGGTCGTCATCGACGTCACGTCCTTCCAGTGGAACTGGAAGTTCGGTTATCAGCGCATCAATTTCAAGGACGGCACGCTGACCTACGACGGCGCCGACCCAGCGCGCAAGAACGCGATGGTGTCCAAGCCGGAAGGCAAGGACGCCCACGGCGAGGAGCGTGTCGGGGCCATCCGCGGGCTCAATCCCGAGGACCGCACGTACCTGAACTTCGACAAAGTCGAGACGCTGGGAACCAGCTCCGAAATTCCGGTGCTCGTGCTACCCGCCGGCAAGCGCATCGAATTCCGGTTGGCGTCCGCGGACGTCGTGCACACATTTTGGGTCCCGGAGTTCTTGTTCAAGCGGGACGTGCTGCCCAACCCCGAGGCCAACAACTCCGTCAACGTGTTCCAGGTCGACCAGATCACCAAGACCGGGGCTTTTGTCGGTCACTGCGCGGAGTTTTGCGGCACGTATCACTCGATGATGAACTTCGAGGTTCGGGTGGTGGCGGCCAATGACTTCAAGGCCTACTTGCAGCAGCGGATATCCGGGAAGACCAACGCCGAGGCCTTGCAGGCGATCGCCCAGTCCCCGGTAGCCGTGACCACCCACCCGTTCGATACCCGCCGTGGTCAATTGACCACAAGCCAGTAGGTGAGGACGCGCAATGCACATCGAAGCCAGGCTGTTCGAATTCATCGCCGCCTTCTTCATCCTGACCGCGGTGCTGTACGCCGTGCTGACCGCCCTGTACGCGACCGGCGGTGAGGAGTGGGCGGGTACCACCGCGCTGGCGCTGACGGGTGGCCTGGCGTTGATCGTGGCCACCTTCTTCCGCTTCGTGGCGCGACGGCTGGACACCCGGCCCGAAGACTACGAGGGCGCTGAGATCAGCGACGGCGCAGGGGAATTGGGATTCTTTGCCCCGCACAGTTGGTGGCCGATTATGGTCGCGTTGTCGGGCTCGGTGGCGGCGACGGGAATCGCGCTGTGGCTGCCGTGGCTGATCGTCGCGGGCGTGGTGTTCATCCTTGCGTCGGTGGCCGGATTGGTGTTCGAGTACTACATCGGTCCCGAGAAGCACTGATTTGCCTCTCGAAGGTCACAATCAGGGCATCAGTTGATCGGTGGCGCGTTTGCCCAGAGTTCTTTGCGCTATTCGGTTCGGTAGGGTTTTCACAGGCACGATGAGAACCTTCCGAGCGCGCGCGCAACGATGTAGCCGCAGCGCCCAGCGCGCCGGTGACGCAGTTGGACAGGGCAGGCAAACATGAGCGGGCCGAATCCCCCGGGATGGGAACCTGAAGAACCCAATTCCGCAGGAGAACTCAGCCATGAACCGCATTCCGTCGGGGAAGCCGACGACGGAATGGCCCCTGCGGAACCCGATTCCCACGCCGAGCTGGAATCCCACGAGGACGGCGCCGAGATTGCGGCGGCAGACCACCACACGGGGCAGACCGATGCGTACTCGCGCGCCTACTCGGCTCCCGAGTCCGAGCACTTCATCAGCGGCCCGTACGCGCCGGCCGACCTGAGGCTCTACGACTACGACGGCTACGAGGGCTCCGCGGACGCGGACGAAGAACACCGTGCCCCGCGTTGGCCATGGGTGGTCGGCGTCGCCGCCATCGTGGCCGCGGTGGCGCTCGTGGTCTCGGTGTCCCTGCTTGTCGCGCGTACCGACACCAGCAAACTGGCCAACCCGGCGACCACCATCACCACCCCGTCGACCCCGCCGGTGCAGGACCAAATAACGACCACCAAGCCGCCACCGCCTCCGCCGCCAGCCAGCACCGAGACCCCGACGGCCACGGAGACCCAGACGGTGACGGTTACGCCGCCTCCGCCGCCACCGCCCCCGCCGGCGACGACCGCTCCGGCGCCGCCGCCGGCGACTACGCCGCCGGCCGCGGTGGCACCACCGCCGCCGCCGCCCACGACGCCAACAGGTCCGCGGCAGGTCACCTACTCGGTGACGGGCACGAAGTCGCCGGGCGACATCATTTCGGTGACCTACGTCGACGCCTCCGGTCGGTCACGCACCCAGCACAACGTATACATCCCGTGGTCGATGACCGTGACACCGATCTCGACGTCGGACGTCGGATCGGTCCAGGCCTCCAGCCTTTTCCGGGTCAGCAGGCTCAATTGTTCGATCACCACCAGCGACGGGACGGTGTTGTCGTCGAACAACAGCGACTCACCGCAGACGAGCTGCTGATGGTCAGCAGGTATTCCGCCTATCGGCGAGGGTCGGACACCGTTCCGCCGGACGTCATCGATCGCATTCTGGTCGGCGCGTGCGCCGCCATCTGGCTGGTATTACTGGGCGTCAGCGTGGCCGCCGCCGTGGCACTGATGGATCTGGGGCGGGGCTTCCACAAGATGGCCGGGAGCTCGCACACCACGTGGGTGCTGTACGCCGTCATCATCGTTTCCGCGCTGATCATCGCCGGAGCGATCCCGGTGCTGGTCCGGGCTCGTCGCATGGCCCAGACCGAGCCGGCCGCTGGGTCGATGCCGGGGCATCCCAGGCCCCCGGTGCGCCTCATGTCTCAGGCGCCGCGCACCGCGGCCGAGCGGGCGCGTCAGCAGCGGGTGATGCGCGCGGTGGAGCCGGCGGGCGAGTGGTCGGGCGCGGCCGTGGACCGGGTCTGGTTGCGCGGCACCGTCGTTCTGGCCGGCACGATGGGTGCCGCACTGATCGCGGTTGCGACGGCGACCTACCTGATGGCCGTCGGGCACGAGGGCCCGTCCTGGGTCGGCTACGGGTTGGCCGCAATCGTCACCGCGGCGATGCCGGTCGTCGAGTGGCTACATATTCGGCAGCTGCGCCGCGTCGTCGCCGCGCGCTAAGGGGGCTTTTCGCCGGCCCGGTCGGATCGCCGGCCCGACACTGCAACCAGGCACACGACACGCCGATCGCGGCCGCCATAAGTTCAGTCTGAGCGCGAAGCCATCCATCCCGGCCATCCCCCGGGGCCATCCCGGCCATCTCGGCCGCAGCCGCTTCAACCCCAGCGGGGCTAGTGCTCGCTGTGCTCGCCGTTCGGCGAACCGACGATGCTCTCCTGGTAGTCGCGTAGCGCGGTAAGGGCGCGTTGCTCGGAGGAGTGCTCCGCCTCGCGCAGCGCCGCGTCCTCGGACGCCGGATCCGCGAACAAGAAACTGCCACTGCCCGGCGACCCGGCCAAGCCCAGCTTGTTCATTCGCTTGGGCACCGGCGCGCCCTCGTACTCCAGCGGTATCGGGTGACCGTGGGCGTCGACGGGGCCGAGCGGCTGATGCAGCTCGATGTAGGCGCCCTGCGGGAGCCGTTTGATGATGCCGGTCTCGATGCCGTGCTCGAGCACCTCGCGGTCGCTGCGCTGCAACCCGATGCACCATCGATAGGTGATGAAGTAGACGAATGGCGGCAGGACCACCATCCCGATGCGCCCGATCCAAGTCGTCGCATTCAGCGAGATGTGGAACTTGAACGCGATGATGTCGTTCATCGCCGCGAGGGTGAGCACCATGTAGAAGGCGATCGCCATCGCGCCGATCGAGGTGCGCACCGGAACGTCCCGCGGCCGCTGCAGCAGGTTGTGGTGCGCGTAGTCGCCGGAGAACCGCTTCTCCATGAACGGGTAGATGATCAGCAGGACGAAGATCAGGCCCATGATCAGCGCGACCCAGACGGCGGCCGGAATCGTGTGGTGCCAGAAGTAGAACTCCCACGGCGGCCAGATACGCGCCAGGCCCTCCGTCCACATCATGTAGAAGTCCGGCTGCGAGCCGGCCGACACCTGAGATGGCTTGTAGGGACCCAGGTTCCAGATCGGGTTGATCTGGAGCAGGCCGCCCATCAGGCCCAGCACGCCAACGATCGCGGCGAAGAACGCGCCGGACTTGACCGCGAACACCGGCATCACCCGCACGCCGACGACGTTGTGCTCGGTGCGGCCGGGGCCGGGGAACTGGGTGTGCTTCTGGAACCACACCATCGCCAGATGCAGCCCGATAAGCGCCAGGATGATTCCCGGCAGCAGCAAGATATGCAGCGCGTAGAGCCGGGGGATCAGGATGGTGCCCGGGAAGTCGCCGCCGAACAGCGCCCAGTGCAGCCAGGTCCCGATCACCGGCATGCCCAGCGAGATCGACGAAAGCGCGGCCCGCAGGCCGATACCCGACAGCAAGTCGTCGGGCAGCGAGTAGCCGAAGTAGCCCTCGAACATGGACAGGATCAGCAGCAGCGCACCAATGACCCAGTTGGCCTCACGGGGCCGCCGGAACGCACCGGTGAAGAAGATGCGCGCCAGGTGCACCATGATCGACGCGGAGAACATCAACGCGGCCCAGTGGTGGATCTGGCGGACGAACAGGCCGCCGCGGATTTCGAAGGAGATGTCTAGTGCTGTTTGGTAGGCGCGCGACATCTCGACTCCGCGCAACGGTTGGTACACACCGTTGTAGGTGACTTCGGTCATGGACGGATCGAAGAACAGCGTCAGGTACACGCCGGTGAGCAGCAGCACGATGAAGCTGTACAACGCGATTTCACCGAGCAAGAACGACCAGTGCGTGGGGAAGACCTTGTTCAGCTGCCTGCGCACTGCCGCCGACGGGTGATACCGGGTGTCGATGTCCTCGCCTTGGCGGGCCAGGACGTCACCGATCTTCGGGGGACTCAGTTTGGGACTCATGTTGTCGTCCTCTCCCAGAATGCCGGTCCGACGGGCTCGATGAAGTCGCCGTTGGCGACCAGATATCCGTTGGAATCGATCGTGATCGGCAGTTGCGCCAACGCGCGCGCTGCCGGACCGAAGATCGGCTTGGCGAAATGCAATGCGTCGAACTGCGATTGGTGGCAAGGGCACAAGATCCGGTAGGACTGCTGTTCATACAGCGACGACGGGCAACCCAGATGCGAGCAGACCTTGGTGAAGGCGAAGAACTCGCCGAAGTTGAAGCTCTCCTGACCCTGGCGTTTGACCACCCGGGGCATGTCACTGGGCCGGATGCGGATCAGCATCACCGGATTGCGGATACCCAAGTGGATTGCGCTGAGCTTTTCGTGTGATTCCACCGTGGTGCCGTCGCCGTCGGACTCCCGCCATGGGAAGACGGTCTCCATCCCGCCGGCGTCCATGTCCTCCGGGCGCATTTTGATGAACGGCGCTCCCTCGCTCGCGCCGGTGGCCCGCGCCAGGAAGATCGTCTCGCCGTGGTAGCGCGGGGTCCAGCCGGACGTCCACAGCACGGCCTTCATACCGTCGGCGGTGGGGACCACCGGCTTCCACGGGTTCTTGATCAGGCCACCAGCAAACGCCACCAAGGTGCCGAGGCCGAACGCGCCCAAGCCCACGCCCAACGACAGCCCGACCAACTTGCGGCGTCCGATCGTCGAACCCTGGTAGGCGTCGCCCAGGTTCGCCACGACCGTCTTGCGGTCGATCTCACGGGACACCCCGTCATGCCGCTGCTGGATCGAAATCTCTTCAGGGATAAACCTTTTCTGGTACAGGACCGCGCCGATAGCGATGGACAGGATCGACAGCCCGAAGGTCAGGCCATACAGCGGGGTGGTCAGCGTGTACAGGAAGCTCCCCGCGGCCTCCTTGGGCTTGTACTCCCACGGCCAGAACAGGAAGATCAGCAGCAGCGCGAGCCCGAATCCGCCACCCAGCAAAAGCCATAGCGCGACTCCGCGCTCGGCGCGCTTCTCGGCCTTAGTGCCCGCGACCGGCCACCGAGGTTCCTTGTAGACGGTCTCGACACCGTCGAGTTTGCCGCCGAGCGCCAACAGTTCCTGCTGTGACATCGTGGCCAGCTTGGCCGCGTCGGGCTCGTGGGTCGCCCCGGTTCCCTTGTCGGTGTCAGTGCCGGTGCCTGAGCCGCGCAAGTCGTCGCTCATGATGATCGCGCCCCAATCCACAGTGCCAGTCCGATGGCCGCCACCATCCCGATGATCCACATGGCCATGCCCTCGGGCGCGGGTCCGAATCCGCCCAGACCCTCGCCGCCCGGCTGGCGTTCCTCGGTGACGGTCTTGACGTAGCCGATGATGTCCTTCTTGGCCTCGAAGGAGAGCTGGCGGTCGGAGAACTTCGGCATGTTCTGCGGGCCGGTCAGCATCGCCGTGAGGATCTGCTGCTCATTGGCGGGCCCCAGGTCGGGCGCGTACTTGCCCGAAGACAGTGCCCCGCCCTTTCCGGTGAAGTTGTGGCATGAGGAGCAGTTGAGCCGGAACAAGTCGCCGCCGCGGCCCAGGTCGTCGCCGCGCAGCGAGTGCATCGCGATACTGCCGTCGGGATTGCGGACGACGGTCGGGCCACCCCCGTTGGCCTGGACATAGGCGCCGAGGGCGTCGATCTGGGCCTCGTCAAAAATCGGCTCTTTACGCGGCGCCTGCGCCTCGCCCGCCATGGCGGGCATCCGCCCGCTGGACACCTGGAAGTACACGGCTGCCTCGCCCACGCCGATCAGGCTCGGCCCGCGGTCGTTCACACCCTGCAGGTTGGCGCCGTGGCACGACACGCATGAGGTGTCGAACAGCTGCTTTCCGGTGCGCAGCAGCGCAGACGACGACTCGTCGGCAACGGCGACCTGCGGGGTGGGGGTCAGCACGGCGGCCAGCCCGCCGGCGACGGTCAGCGCGATCAGCAGCAGCATC
Source organism: uncultured Actinomycetota bacterium (assembly GCA_963788075.1). Classification (GTDB taxonomy): domain Bacteria; phylum Actinomycetota; class Actinomycetes; order Mycobacteriales; family Mycobacteriaceae; genus Mycobacterium. Next base: position 494,345 of record CAWBFI010000006.1, read on the forward strand.
CCGCCCGACAATCGGCGGCGAAGGCGCCGGCGCGCGCGACCATCCTGCTTTTTCAGCGCCACACTCGGCCGCGTGCCGGCGCCGGATCGGATAGACCGCAGTTGCTTCAACCGAGCACTCCTGTTCGTCCAGCGCCGGCTCATCGGATGAAATAGATCACGGTGAACAGCGCGATCCACACGATGTCGACGAAATGCCAGTAGTAGGAGACGACGATGCTGGCCGTCGCCTGAGCCGGGGTGAACTTGCTCATCATGGTCCGGGCCAGCAGGAAGATGAAGGCGATCAGCCCGCCGGTGACGTGCAGTCCGTGAAAGCCGGTGGCCAGATAGAACACCGTGCCGTAGGCGCTGCCGGGGATGGTCGTGCCGTGCGACATCAGGTGGTAGTACTCGTAGGCCTGGCCGAGGACAAAGAACAGGCCCATCAGGAACGTGATCACGTACCAGCGGCGCAACCCGAAGACGTCGCCGCGTTCGGCAGCGAACACGCCCATCTGGCAGGTGAACGACGACGCGATCAGCACCAGCGTCACCGGGACGGCCTGGTAGAGATTCAGCTCGGTGGGCGGCGGCGGCCACTTCCCGCCGGCCTGCGCCCGGGCCGTGAAGTACATCGCGAACAGGCCAGCAAAGAACATCAGCTCGCTGGAAAGCCACACGATGGTGCCGACACTGACCATGTTGGGCCGGTTCAGCGAATGGACTCGCGACGTGATCGCAGTACCCGAGGTCCCTACAGCGCTGGTCACATCCGCAAGTATGACGCTTTGTAGTTGTTGAAGACTACCCGGGTCTGGATTTTTGTGATTTGCGTTTTCCGCGTCGCATCACGTCGCGTCGGGGGGCGTGCCGGCCGGCCGTCGGCAACGGTTGGGGCGGGGTCGCTCCCCGTGGGACCATCGGCGCGTGCCCGCGTCACCGGAAGCCGCTTCCTTCGGCCCTTCCTTGTCATGGCCGCAGGTCCTGGGGCGGTTGACGGGCGCCCGCCCACTGGCGCGGGGCCAGGCCGCCTGGGCGATGAACCAGATCATGACCGGCGACGCGAGCCCGGCCCAGATCGCCGCCTTCGCGGTGGCGATGACGATGAAGCGTCCCACCGCGGCCGAAGTCAGCGAGCTGGCCGACGTCATGCTGAGCCACGCGCGCCCGATGCCCGCCGAGGCGATCCGCCAGGACATTGGCGACACCGTCGACATCGTCGGCACCGGCGGCGACGGCGTCAACACCGTCAACCTGTCCACCATGGCGTCGATCGTGGTTGCGGCCGCCGGCGTGCCCGTGATCAAACACGGCAACCGTGCCTCGTCGTCGTTGTCCGGCGGCGCTGACACCCTGGAGGCGCTCGGGGTGCGCATCGACCTCGAACCCGACCAGGTCGCGCGCAGCCTCGCCGATGTCGGGATCGGGTTCTGCTTCGCGCCGCTGTTCCACCCGTCGTACCTGCACGCGTCAGCGGTGCGACGCGAGATCGGGGTGCCGACGGTCTTCAATCTTCTTGGGCCGCTTACAAATCCGGCCCAGCCGCGGGCGGGTTTGATCGGCTGCGCGTTCGCGGACCTCGCCGAGGTGATGGCGGGGGTGTTCGCGGCGCGGCGCTCGAGCGTGCTGGTTGTGCACGGCGACGACGGGCTCGACGAGTTGACGACCACGACGACGAGCACGATCTGGCGGGTGCAGGCCGGCACGGTGGACCGGCTGACGTTCGATCCGGCCGGCTTCGGGTTTGCCCGCGCCGATCTGCACGAGCTGATGGGCGGCGACGCGCAGGCCAACGCGGCCGAGGTTCGCGCGGTGCTGTCGGGCGCCAAGGGCCCCGTCCGGGACGCCGTCGTGCTCAACGCCGCCGGGGCGATCGTCGCTTATGCCGGGCTATCCAGCCGCGCCGAATGGCTGCCGGCGTGGGAGGACGGGCTGCAGCGTGCCTGCGCGGCCATCGACTCCGGTGCGGCCGAACAGCTGCTCGCGCGTTGGGTGCGGTTCGGCCAGCAGGTCTGAGCCCGCCTGTTCCCCGGCCAGCCGCGCCGAGCGGGCCAACGCCGCCCACGCCGCCCAGGTGCCGGCCGACCGGAGCGGTGAGGCCCACCCGTCGTCGCCCCCGTTGGCTACCCGGACGATGCGCACGCCGGGTCCGGCCAGCCAGCGCGCGATCAGGGCGGTCTCCTCGACCAGCGCGCCGCCCAGCGGGGCCGCCGTTGGCAAAATCGCCTGCGCGCCAGCGTGAATGGCGTCGACCACCGGCATCGGCGGCACCCCGCCCCGGGCCGTGCCTGCCGCGGCGAGCTGGCCGTACCGGATGACGGCGAGGTGGTAGCCGCCGTCACCGTCCGGCCCGGCGGCGACCAACTCGGGCAGCGCGGCGAGCGCGCGCAGCCGCTGCCCACGCCACAGCGTCTCGACGGCGGCGGCGGTGCGGTCACGCAGTCGGGCGGCGCTCTCGAAGTGACGCTGCTCGGCGAGGATGGTGATCTGCTGCACGGCGGCGGCCAGCGCGCCGTTGTCCAGCCCGTCGATCAAGGCCGCCGCCCGCGCCACGGCCGCCGCGTATTGGGTGGCCGTCACGCCGCGACCCGCCGGGCACGGCGAGATCTCCACCTCGGGGCACGCCGGACCGTGCAGGGCCGAACGTCCCAGCCGCGAGGTGCAGGTCCGCAGGCCGGTGAACCGTGCGAGCAGGGCCGCCGTGTCGGCGGCATCGGTGCGCGACCGAAACGGCCCGACGGCGCGGTCGTGCCGCGGCGCGCGCGCCACCGACAGCCGCGGAAACGCCTCATCGGTGAGCGCCAGCCACCACCACCGCTGCGGGAACCTCGACCGGCGGTTGTACGGCGGGGCGTGAGCGGCCAGCATCCGCAGTTCGCGCACGCCTGCCTCCAGGGGATGCGCGCACTCGACGTGGTCGACCGCGCTGGCCAGCGTGACCATCTCCTTCATCCGGCCGCGGGGATCGGCGCCGGTGAAGTACTGGCTTACCCTCCGCCGCAGGTCGACGGCTGTGCCCACGTAGAGCACCTCGCCCGCCGGCCCGCGGAACAGGTAAACCCCCGGCCGGCGCGGGAGGCCGTCGGCGAGTACCCGCTTGCGGCGCTGGGCCGGCGTCACGTCGGGCAGATACGAGCGCAGGTCGGCGTAGGTGTGCACGCCCTGATTGCCGACCCGCTCAATGAGCGCGTGCAGCACGTCGACGGTGGCGCGGGCGTCATCGAGGGCGCGGTGGGTGGGCTGGGTGGCGACCGCGAACAGCCGCGCCAAGGCGGCCAGCCGCACGCTGGGGGCTTCCTCGCGGCTGAGCACCCGGCGAGCCAGCCGGACCGTGCACAGCACCGGCGGCCGGGGCCAGGGGATTTCGCAGCGCCGCGCGGCGGCCCGCAGGAATCCGATGTCGAACCCCGCGTTGTGGGCGACAAGCACGGCGCGGCCCGCGAAGTCGAAAAACATCGGCAGCACGGCGTCGATCCTCGGCGCGTTGCACACCATCGCCGTGGTGATCCCGGTGAGCCGAACGATCTGGGGCGGGATGTCGCGCTCCGGGTCGACGAGGGTCGCGAACTCGCCGAGCACGACGCCGCCGCGGACCTTGACCGCCCCGATCTCGGTGATGGCGTCGGCAGGTTTCCCGTCCGCGCTTTTCGTGCGTCCGCCGGTGGTCTCGAGGTCCACCACGACAAAAGTCGTTTCGCGCAACGAAACTTCGTCGATGGGGCGGGCGGCTGGGTCCCACGGTGCTTCCCGGGCCTCCTCGAGGTCGGCGAAACTCAGCTGAGTCGCACCGCTCGCAACCATGGCCGTGACGGTAGGCATGGCCACCGACAGCTGCGGGGTTCCCACGCCGGGCGAGCGCCGGCGGATCGATGTCGGTGCCCGCGGTTAGCGTTCGGGATATCCCGCGATTTTGCGTTCGGAAAGCCACACCGAGAGGACGGCCCTGATGGCATCAACCAACAGCAGAGCGGACCCCTACCGCGGAGCACCCGACCCCGCCGCACCGGTGGTGATCGACTGCGACGACTGCGCGGTGCGCGGCCCTGGGTGCCGCGACTGCGTGGTCAGCGTGCTGCTAGGCGTCCCGGAAACGTTGTTGCAGGACGAACGGGCCGCCCTCGAAGTGCTCGCCGAGGTTGGATTGGCGCCACGCCTGCGTCTGGTCCCTGTTCGCCGCGATTGCGGGTCTGGTATAGCTTGATTGCCTTGTGCGCCAAAACCACTGGGTCTTAGAGCCTTGCCAGCATTCACAAGGAAATGACAGAAATCTTGCCATTTTCTTAACGATCCGGTTTGGACAAACGCCGATATCGTTTCGTAACCTGTTTGAGACCTAAACTAGCTCGGCGGCGATCCGTCGATGGGCCGTTGGGGGAAGCCATTTTGAGGTTCGACTGTATGTACCCGTGCGCGCGTGTCCTGACACGTTCCGCCTTAGGTATGCTAGCGAGCCTGGTCGTCTTCTCGGGGGTTTTTGCCGCGAATGCCGTTGCCGATCCGGCCGATGACGCGTTGGCAAAGCTCAACGAGCTGTCTCGCCAGGCTGAGCAGACGACCGAGGCGATGCACAGCGCGCAACTCGACCTGAACCACAAGCTGGCGGCCCAGCAGGCCGCGGAGAAGAAGCACGCGGACGACCAGGGCGCCGTGGACGCCGCGAAGGCCCGCTTGGCCACGTTCCAGAGCGCCGTGAATAAGCTCGCCGCCGCGCAATACATGGGCGGCCGAGTGGACGGCATGGAGGCCATGCTGACCGCGGGGTCGCCGCAAGGCCTGATCGACAAGCTGGCCGTGCAGCGGTTGATGGCCACTCAAATGCGCACGCAGATGGTGAGTTTCCGAGCTGCCGCCGAGCAGGCCGCCAAGGCCGAACAGGCTTCCGCCAAGTCCGCCGCCGACGCGAAGAGCGCGGCCGAGCAGGCGGCCGCGGTCCGGGCGAGCCTGCAGTCCAAGCAGAGCCAGCTGCAGGTGCAGATCGCGGTCGTCAAGTCGCAGTACGTGGCGTTGTCGCCCCAGCAGCGCACCGCGCTCGCCGACCCGGGGCCGATGCCGGCGGGCGTCCCGGCACCGGGCGCGCCTGCGCCGGACGCGCTGCCACCCGGGACGCCGCCCCCGGGCGGGCAAGCACCGGGTGAGGGTCCCCCGGGCGGCATGCCGCCCGGCGGAATGCCCGGACCGTTCCCCGGCGGCGGCGACCGCGCCACCGTCGTGCAGGCGGCGTTGACCCAGGTGGGGTCCTCGTACGTCTGGGGCGGCGCCGCACCCGGCGGGTTCGACTGCTCCGGATTGGTGATGTGGGCGTTCCAGCAAGCCGGCATCTCGCTGCCGCACTCCAGCCAGGCGCAGGCTGAAGGCGGTCAGCCGGTGGCGCTGTCGGATCTGCAGCCCGGCGACGTGCTGACCTTCTATTCCGACGCATCACACAGCGGCATCTACATCGGCGACGGCATGGTGATCCATTCCTCCACCTACGGCGTGCCCGTTCGGGTGGTGCCGATGAATGCGGCAGGCCCGATCCACGACGCCCGCCGCTACTAGAGGTCCCGGCCGGCGACGGTGGCGCCGCCGGCTTCCGTTTCTGCTGGCCTGCGTTTTTGCATTCGAGTTAATTGCGGCCGCGGCCGTTCCAGTCCGCGTTGAGCGGGGCGGGGCCGCGGCGTACGCACAGCAGGTCGTCCCGAGTCGTCGACCCATGAGCGCCCCCGCGGCGCCCATTACCGTCGGCGACCGCGATGTCCGGCTTATCGGACTGGGCGCCCCGGCCACCGACCGCCTGCTGTCGCGTGTCGCGTCGAACGTCGGCACCGCGATCGACGCGGTGGAGGCTTTTTGGGGAGTCGACTGGTCGCGGACTATCTCGGTGGTGGCCGCCGGTTCCGACGACCAGTTCCGCACCGCGGCTGGCGGCGGCGCGGAATCGCAGTGGGCCGACATCGCGGCGGTGACCGTCGCCGACCGCGTCGATCCGGCGAACCGGGTGGCGGTTGGCCAACGGATCGTGTTCGCGCCCGGCGCTGCCAAAATGAGCGATCAGGCATTGCGAATCATCTTGACACACGAGCTTTTTCACTATGCGGCACGAGCCGACACCGCCTTGGATGCTCCGCGCTGGCTGACCGAAGGGGTAGCCGATTTCGTTGCCCGACCCAGCGCCGCGAAGCCCGTGGCTGCGCCGGGCGCTGCACTGATGCTGCCGTCGGACGCCGACCTCGATACTCCGGGGCCGCAGCGGGCACTGGCTTACGACCGCGCCTGGTGGTTCGCTCGTTTCGTCGCCGACACTTATGGCGCGGCCACGCTGCGCGCGTTCTACCTCGCCGCTTGCGGTAACGGGCACGTCGACCTGCCCACCGCGATCCGCGACGCACTCGGCACCGACGACAGTGGCGTGCTCGCCCGCTGGAAGGAATGGATGCTCGACTGAGCGAGATTGGCTGGCTTCTCCTCAGACCGTTGCACGGTCTGCATCGTCGCCAGGCTTGAGCCGGATTGCCTGGCTCTCCCCCGCAAGCGGGAGGTACCCCCACCTCAGACCGTTGCACGGTCTGCATCGTCGCCAGGCTAGCCTGACGCGGGTGAGCCGGGTCCTGCTGGTAACCAACGACTTTCCGCCCCGTCCGGGCGGCATCCAGTCCTACCTGGGCGAATTCGTCGGCCGGCTGGTTGCCGCCGGGCCGGATTCGGTCACCGTGTACGCGCCGCAGTGGAAGGGCGCCGACGCCTTTGACCGCTCGGCCGAGGCAGCCGGGTATCGCGTGGTGCGCCATCCGGGCACGCTGATGCTGCCCGGTCCGGCAGTCGATGCCCGGATGCGGCGGCTGATCGGCGACCACGGCATCGACACCGTCTGGTTCGGCGCGGCCGCGCCCTTGGCGCTGCTGGCGCAGCGTGCCCGGCAGGCCGGCGCGTCCCGCGTGCTGGCCAGCACGCACGGCCACGAGGTGGGCTGGTCGATGCTCCCGGTTGCGCGGTCGGTGCTGCGTCGCATCGGCGATAGCACCGACGCGGTAACCTTCGTCAGCCGCTACACGCGGTCCCGGTTCGCGTCGGCCTTCGGGCCCGCTGCGAGGTTGGAATACCTGCCGCCGGGGGTCGACACCGACCGGTTCCGGCCGGACCCGGCCGCGCGGGCCGAGCTGCGCGACCGCTACCGGCTCGGCGAGCGGCCCACCGTGGTGTGCCTGTCGCGGCTGGTTCCGCGCAAAGGCCAGGACATGCTGATCAAGGCGCTGCCGTCGATCCGGCGGCGGGTCGACGGCGCCGCGTTGGTGATTGTCGGCGGCGGCCCGTACTTGGAAGCGCTGCGCAAGCTGGCCCAGGATTGCGGAGTCACGGAGCACGTGACTTTCACCCGCGGCGTTCCGGCGCATGAGCTGCCCGCCCACCACGCCCTGGCCGACGTGTTCGCGATGCCCTGCCGCACCCGGGGCGCCGGAATGGACGTCGAGGGCTTGGGCATCGTATTCCTTGAGGCCTCGGCGACCGGCGTGCCGGTCATCGCCGGGCTGTCGGGCGGGGCCCCAGAAACGGTGCAGGACAACAAGACCGGGTTGGTGGTAGACGGCCGGTCGGTGGAAGCGGTCGCCGGCGCCGTCAGCGGGTTGCTCTCCGACCGCGACCGTGCCGCCGCGATGGGCGCGGCCGGGCGGGAATGGGTGACGTCTCAGTGGCGCTGGAACACGCTGGCCGCCCGGCTTTCCGATCTGCTGCGCGGCGAATCGTCCCCCGAGCGGCCGGCCGTCTAGTCCGTTTCGTAGATCGAGTCGATATCGGAGGCGAACTTCTCGGCCACCACCTTGCGCTTGACCTTCATCGTCGGCGTCAGTTCACCGGTGTCCTCGGTGAAGTCGACCGGCAGGATGCGGAACTTGCGGATCGACTCCGCGTGCGAGACCGACAGGTTGGCGTGCTTGACGGCCGCGTCGACCTCGGCGACCAGGTCGGGGTCCGCGGCCAGATCGCCGACCGACGCCCCGGCGAGCTTGTGGTTGCGCTCCTTCCACGCGCCGAACGCCTCCGGGTCGATGGTGATCAGGGCGCCGATGAACGGCTTGGCGTCGCCGACCACCATGGCCTGGCTGATCAGCGGGTGCGCCCGCAGTTGATCCTCGAGCACCGCGGGGGCGACGTTCTTACCACCGGCGGTGACGATGATTTCCTTCTTGCGGCCGGTGATCTTCAAGAATCCGTCCTCGTCGAGCGCGCCGAGATCGCCCGTCTTGAACCAGCCGTCGCTGAACGCCTCCTGGGTGGCCTGTTCGTTGCGCCAGTAGCCGCTGAACACCACGCCGCCGCGCACCAACAGCTCCCCATCGTCGGCGATGCGCATGCTGTTGCCGGGCAACAAAGTTCCGACGGTCCCGATCTTGACCTTGCCGACCTGGTTGACCGTGATGGCCGAGCTGGTCTCGGTCAGGCCGTAGCCCTCGTGGATGGTGAGGCCCACGCCGCGGTAGAAGTGACCCAGTCGCGCGCCCAGCGGCGCGCCACCCGATACGGAAGCGTGGCAGTCGCCGCCCAGCGCGGCGCGCAGCTTGTGGTAAACCAGCCGGTCGAACAACGCGTGCTTGGCGCGCAGCAGCAGGCCGGGCCCCCCCGTGTCTTGGGCCTCGCTGAAGTCGACCGCGGTTTGGACGGCCATCGCGAAGATCCGTCCCTTGCCGTCGTTGACGGCGTTTTGCTCGGCCGTGTTGTACACCTTCTCGAACACGCGCGGCACCGACACCACCACCGTCGGCTTGAACACCGCGAACATCGGCAGCAGGTTCTTGATGTCGCTGGTGAACCCGACGGTCACCTTGTTGGCGAACGCCGATAGCGTGAGTGACCGGGCCAATACGTGGGCCAGCGGCAGGAAAACCAGCAGCCGCTGCCCTTCGTTCAACAGCGTCGGAAGGCATTCCTTGGCGCCCCGGGTCTCGTAAAGCAGGTTGGAGTGGGTCAGCTGGCAGCCCTTGGGCCGTCCGGTGGTGCCCGACGTGTAGATCAGCGTGGCCGGGTCCTCGGCGCGCAGCGCCTCGAGGCGGGCCGTCAGCTCGGCAGGCTCAACCGAGGCGCCGGCCTCCGCGAGCTGGTCGAGCGCTTTGGGACCCGAACCGTCGATGTGCAGCACTCGGCGCAGGACGGGCAGCTCGGCGGTGAGTTCGGTGACCATTGCGGCGTGGGCATCGGTTTCGGCGAACGCCACCACGGCTTCCGAGTTCTGCAGCACCCAGCGCACCTGCTCGGCCGACGACGTCTCGTAGATCGGGACGGTGACCGCGCCCACGGACAGGATTGCCAGGTCGAGGATGGCCCACTCGTAGCGGGTGGCCGAGAAGATGGACACTCGGTCACCGGCCTGCACCCCGAGGGAGATCAGGCCGAGGGCCGCGGAGCGAACATGCTTGGCCGCCTCGGCGCAGGTGACATCGGTCCAAACGCCGTCGATCTGACGTTGGAAGATGACAAAGCCGGGATCATCTCGCTCGTGCTCGAAGACCATGGCCGCGATGTTGTCGTGCGCGCCGACGGAAAAGCGGACGGGAACGCTGTACTCACGCACTCTGGTGACCTCGTTCGATCTAGTGATGTTGTGCGATCTAGTGAAGTTGCGTGACCCTTTTCGGGCCGGCTTCTCCCGCCAGCCTAATCCGAGTGTTCTGTCGCCCTGACATGGGCGATTCAGATTGATATGTGAAGCTGAGGCGGTGAACAGCATCCAGATCGCGGACCAGACTTACGTCGCCGCCGATGGCGCACGGGTGGGCGCCGCGGTTGCCGACGAGTCGTGCTGGCGACGGTGGTGGCCGGACCTCCGGTTGCACGTCGTCGAGGACCGTGCCGAAAAGGGAATCCGGTGGTCGGTCACAGGCGCGCTCACGGGCACCATGGAGGTCTGGCTGGAACCGCTGAAAGACGGGCTGGACGGGGTGGTGCTGCACTACTTCCTGCATGCCGAGCCCACCGGCGTGGCGGCCTGGCAGTTGTCCAAGCTGAACCTCGCGAAAATTACACACCGCCGTCGGGTGGCGGCCAAGAAAATGGCTTTCGAGGTCAAGAGGACGGTCGAACGGTCACGTCCGGTCGGAGTTTCTCCGGTAGTTTAGTCCGGATCAAGGTTTGGGAGGTCCTGCGCGTTGCGGGGTCTACCACGCTTGTGAAAGAGAGGGCAGCAGCCAGGTGGCGGACAAGACGACGCAGACCATCCACATCGAGGCCGATCCGGGCACGGTGCTGGGGGTGATCGCCGACATCGATTCCTACCCGGAATGGATCTCTGAGTACAAGGAAGCCGAGGTGCAGGAGAGGGGCGCCGACGGCTACCCGAAGGTCGTGCGATTCGTGATGGACGCCGGCATCATCAAAGACACTTTGGTCATGTCGTACCAGTGGCCGGAGGACCGCCACTCCCTGAGCTGGACACTGGTCTCCAGCTCGCTGCTGCGTTCCCTCGAAGGCTCTTATCGCTTGGTGCCCAAGGGATCTGGCACCGACGTCACCTACGAACTCTCGGTGGACCTGGCGCTCCCGATGATCGGGTTGCTCAAGCGAAAGGCCGAGCGCAGGCTCACCGACACCGCATTGAAGGATCTGAAGAAACGAGTCGAGGCTGAGTGAGTCCAGCGAATTCCGGGCGCCCACCCCGGCCCGGATCAGTCTCTTCGTCGGTAAGGGCGGGGTAGGAAAATCCACCCTGGCGTCCGCTACCGCGGTCGCTGATGCGGCCTCGGGGCAGCGGGTGCTGGTGGTGTCCACCGACCAGGCGCATTCGCTCGGCGACGTGCTCGGTGTCACCGTCCCACCGAGCGGCCGGGGCGAGGTGGTTCGGGTGCTCGCCGACCTCGAAACCGGGGGGTTGGAGGCGGGCGGTGGCTTCCTCGACGCGCTCGCATTGGACACCCTGGCCCTGCTCGAGGACCGGTGGCAGGACGCGGTCGACGCATTGGATCGCCGGTTTCCCGATTCCGAGTTGAGCACCATCGCCCCCCAGGAACTTTCAGCGTTGCCCGGTGTTCAGGAAGTGCTCGGTTTGCACGCGGTGGGTGAGCTCGCCGCCTCCGGGCGATGGGATCGCGTCATCGTCGATTGCGCCTCGACCGCAGACGCGTTGCGCATGTTGACCTTGCCCGCCACCTTCGGGCTCTACGTGGACCGCGCGTGGCCGCGTCATCGCAGGCTGTCCATCGGCGCCGACGACGCGGGCTCTGCCGCCGTGGTGGAGCTCCTGGAGCGCATCAGCGCCAGCGTTGACCGGCTGAGCGCGCTGCTGACCGACGGCGAACTGGTCAGTGCGCATTTGGTGCTGACCCCAGAGCGGGTGGTCGCGGCGGAGGCGGTCCGGACACTGGGCTCATTGGCACTGATGGGCGTGCGAGTCGAGGAGCTGATCGTCAACCAATTTCTGCAGGAAGACACGTCCTACGAGTACCACAACCTGCCCGAACACCCGGCGTTCTATTGGTACGCCGAACGGATCTCCGAACAACGCGTCGTCCTCGAGGAACTCGACGCCACCATCGGTGACGTAGCGCTGGTGTTGACTCCGCACCTGTCCGGCGAGCCCATCGGTCCCAAGGCATTGGGCTCGCTGCTCGACGGAGCCCGCCGGCGGCGAGGAGCGCCACCGCCTTCTCCGCTGCGTCCTATCGTGGACCTGGAATCCGGGTCGGGACTTGGGTCGATATACCGAATGCGGCTAACGTTGCCCCAGCTCGATTCCGGAGGACTGACGCTGGGCCGGGTCGATGACGACCTGATCATCAGCGTCGGCGGGTTGCGCCGCAGGGTGCGGTTGGCGTCCGTGCTGCGACGCTGCACGGTGCTGGACGCGCACCTGAAAGGTAGTGAGCTAACGGTTCGTTTTCGACCAGATCCGGAGGTGTGGCCTAAGTGAGTGGGGCTCATCCCGACATCGGTCCGGAGCTGCGCAGACTCGCCCAGGCAATTGTGGACGGAATCGACCCCGCGGTCCGGGCGGCGGCCGCGTTGACGGCGGGCGGGGGAGTCGGGACCGGCAAGTGCCAGCAGGTGTGGTGTCCGGTGTGCGCGCTGGCCGCGTTGGCAACTGGTGACCAGCACCCGCTGCTCACCGTGATCGCCGACCACAGCATCGCTCTGCTGGACGTGATCCGTGCCGCCATGAAAGACGTCGGGGACGCCAGGGACACCAGAGACGTCAAAGATGCCAGCGACGACAGTGACGTCGACCGGTCCGCCAAGCCGCCACCGGAAGGTCCGCCCGGCGCCGCCGTGCCGGACGCCGGGTCAACCGCGGGGGACGCCGACGTGAAGACCCGGTACCAACCCATCCCGGTCACCGTCGAGGAGTGACCCGACCGCACCGAAGGTGGTCCCTACCGCTATGGATCGGTACAGTTGGCCCAGAACACCATCCGATGCGGGCGAGAGGGAGGGCCATGTGGTACTGGCTGTTCAAGTACGTCTTCATGGGCTGGCTTTTCACTCTGCTCGGTCGGCCGAAAGTCGAAGGGCTGGAACATATTCCGAGTTCCGGGCCCGCGATACTGGCCAGTAACCACCTCGCGGTGGCGGACAGCTTCTACCTTCCGCTGGTGGTACGCCGCCGGATCACCTTCCTGGCTAAAGCGGAATATTTCACCGGCACCGGGCTCAAGGGCTGGTTCCTCCGATGGTTCTATAGCTCCGCCGGCCAGGTGCCCATCGACCGTTCCAGCGCCGACGCGGCGCAGGCCGCGCTGAACACCGCCGAGCGGCTGCTGCGCCAGGGCAAGTTATTGGGGATGTACCCAGAAGGGACTCGCTCGCCCGATGGGCGGCTCTACAAGGGCAAGACGGGGATGGCTCGCCTGGCCTTGCACACCGGGGTTCCGGTGATCCCGGTGGCGATGATCGGCACCAACGTCGTCAACCCGCCCGGCAAGAAGATGCTGCGCTTCGGCCGGGTCACCGTCCGTTTCGGCAAGCCCATGGACTTCTCGCGTTTCGAAGGTATGGCCGGCAACCGCTTCATCGAGCGCGCCGTCACCGACGAGGTGATCTACGAGTTGATGGGGCTGTCCGGGCAGGAGTACGTCGACATTTACGCCGCCAGCGTCAAGGAAGGCGGCGGCTACGAAAGCGGCAACGGCGACGGATCAACCAGTGAGGCGGCACGGATTCCCGTGACCGCCGCCGGTTAGCGCCCATTACAGCCGCGTTACAGCCCATTACAGCGGGGCCCGATCAGCCGACGGCAGACACCGGCGTCAGCGTCCGCGTCGCCGAATCCTGAGACGTTCTGCGGGCGGTGACCGTGAGCCCCGCGGCGACGATGACCGCCAGCGCCCACCACACATAGGACGAACCCGCGAGTTGGCGCCACCAGTTCGCGGTCGTCTCGTGATGCTTGGGAAGCAGGTCGATGGGCGTCCACCTCATCAACGCCACCCCGGCCGCGGTGAGCACCGCCAGCGCCGCATTGCGGCCGCGCCAGGCCAATGTCCCCGTCACCAGCACCGCCGGCAGCGCCCACACCCAGTGGTGGGACCAGGACACCGGCGAAACCACCAAGCCGAACAGGGCGACGCAAACCACCGCCAGGGTCGGCTCCCCGGCCGCCAGCGCGCGCCGCATCGCCCAGATGGTCGCTGCCAGAATCAGCAGGCACGCAGCGACCCACAGCGGGAAGCGTTCGTGCTCGCCGAGTCCCAGCCGGGCGAGCGCACCGGCGATGTTTTGGTCGGTGTTGAGCGTGGTCTCACCGATTCGATCGGTGTGGTGCACGGTGCGGGCCCAGTACTCCCACGAGTCGTTCGGCGCCAGCACGAAGCCCACCAGCGTCGCGGCGGCGAAAGACGCCAGCGCCGTCAGCGCCGCCCGGTTGTCGCGGCGCAGCAGGAAGTAGAGCAGGAATACCGCCGGTGTGAGTTTGAGCGCTATGCCGAGGCCCAGCAGCAGTCCTCGCGGCCACGGCGTGCGACGCGGCACGCAGTCGGCGATCACCAGGGTCATCAGCACGACGTTGATCTGCCCGAAGGCGAAGTTCGAGGTGATCGGTTCCAGCCAGATCGACGCCGCGGCCGTGATCAACACGGCTAACCAGAGCCGACGCGCCCACGGGGGGCCGGGCATCACGGCCGAGACGTTCCACACGTCGAGCCGGGCCAGCACGATCGTCGTCGACGCGATCAGCAGCACCAACGTCAACAGCGTTATCGCGACGCTGGCGGCGGGCATGTGGAGCCAGGCGAACGGGCAGAACACGATGGCCGCCAGCGGGGGATAGGTGAAGGGCAGATTCAGCCCGATGGGTGTGTGGAACAGCACATCACCGCGGTAGAGGGGATGCCCGTCCAACCAGGCCTGACCGCCCATCTGATAGACGTCGATGTCGATGCGATACGGGGTGTGCCCGAATAACCGCCAGGCCACGTAGTACAGCGCCGCGGCGGCCAGCGCCCAAAGCAGGCACCATAACAACGCCCGCCCGGTTCGACTGCCCGTGCCGGGCGCCCGCCATTTACTCATCTCGAAGAACAGCGTAATGGGTTCCCAGCGCGGCTCCCGCCTCGCCGGGAAACCTGCGCGTAGGTTTTCGGGAGTGCTCCACTGGTTCGTTTTCGGCGTGGCCCGCTGGTTCGCGCATGACATCGTCGGTCGCGGCCGGCTGCCATTGCTGTGCTGCCTGGTCGCGTTCGTCCTGACGTTTTTCGTCACGCGTGGTTTCGTGCGCTTCATCCGTCACCGGTCCGCCACCGGCCGGCCGACCAGGTGGTGGCAGCCGCGGAATGTCCACATAGGCAGAGTGCACATCCACCACGTGACATTCGGAGTGGTTCTGGTGATGCTCTCCGGGCTCACGCTGGTGACCCTTTCGGTCAGCGGGCGAGAGCCCGAATTCACCTTGGCCGCAACTCTTTTCGGGATCGGGGCCGCGCTGGTCCTCGACGAGTACGCGTTGATCCTCCATCTGTCCGACGTCTACTGGGAAGAAGATGGCCGCACTTCGGTGGACGCGGTGTTCGCCGCGGTGGCGGTGGCCGGGCTATTGATCATGGGTCTGCACCCGCTGATGTTCTTCTTGCCGTTCTGGCACGCCGCCGGTTCGGTGGCGCTGCGCGCCGCGGTGGCGGTCGGTGGGCTGGTGGTCACGTTGCCGTTGGCCGTGGTGGTGGTGCTCAAGGGCAAGGTGTGGACCGGTTTGATCGGCATGTTCCTCCTCATATTGCTGATCATCGGCGCGATCCGGTTGTCCCGTCCCCATGCGCCTTGGGCCCGGTGGCGGTACACAACTCAGCCCGACAAGATGCGACGCGCGCTGCAACGCGAACGGAGGCTGCGTCGCCCTGTCGTGCGCGCCAAGCTGTGGTTGCAGTGCGCGATCGCCGGCACCCCGCGCCTGCCCGACGACCGCGCGGTCGACGCCCAGCTCGACCACGACATCCACCCGGCGCCGCCGCCCGGGGGAACCGAGCCCATCCTGATCAGCCGATAGGCGGCGTTCGGGCTGCCCCTAAACTTTCCGGGTGCGGTACTTCTACGACACGGAATTCATCGAGGACGGCCGCACCATCGAACTGATCTCGATCGGGGTGGTCGCCGAGGACGGTCGCGAGTACTACGCCGTGTCCACCGAATTCGATCCGGAACGCGCCGGCACGTGGGTGCGCGCCAATGTGCTGCCCAAGCTGCCGCCCCCGGCCTCGCCGTTCTGGCGCTCGCGGAAGCAGATCCGTCTGGACCTCGAGGAGTTCTTCGGAGTCCATTCACCGGCGGGGGCCGCCGAACCGATCGAACTGTGGGCCTGGGTGGGCGCCTATGACCACGTGGCGCTGTGCCAGCTGTGGGGCACGATGCCGGCTCTGCCACCGGCGATACCCCGCTTCACCAGGGAACTGCGGCAGTTGTGGGAGGACCGTGGATCGCCCCGGATGCCGCCCCGGCCGCGCGACGCCCACGACGCGTTGGTCGATGCCCGAGACCAGCTCCGCCGCTTTCGGCTGATCACCTCGGCCGAGGAACGTTCGCCCTGATCAGCGGTCGCCGGGCCGCGGTTACCATGGACCGATGAACTGGACCGTCGACATACCGATCGAGCAGCTGCCGCCGTTGCCGCCGCTGCCGGCGGACCTGCGGGCGCGGCTGGACGCCGCGCTTGCCAAGCCGGCCGCCCAACAGCCCAGCTGGGACGTCGAACAGGCCGCGGCGGTGCGCACGGTCCTCGAGAGCGTGCCGCCCGTGACTGTGCCGTCCGAGATCGTCCGGCTGCAAGAACAGCTGGCCCTGGTCGCCAAGGGCGAGGCGTTCCTGTTGCAGGGCGGCGACTGCGCCGAGACATTCGTCGACAACACCGAGCCGCACATCCGGGGAAACATCCGCACCCTGCTGCAGATGGCCGTCGTGCTGACTTACGGCGCCAGCCTGCCGGTGGTCAAGGTGGCCCGCATCGCCGGTCAATACGCGAAGCCCCGCTCGGCCGACGTCGACGCCCTGGGCCTGAGGTCCTACCGCGGCGACATGATCAACGGCTTCGCCCCGGACGCCGCCGCCCGTGAGCACGACCCGTCGAGGTTGGTGCGTGCCTACGCCAACGCCAGCGCGGCGATGAACCTGGTGCGAGCGCTCACCGCGTCGGGGCTGGCCTCGCTGCATCTGGTGCACGACTGGAACCGGGAATTCGTCCGGACATCGCCGGCCGGCGCGCGCTATGAGGCGCTGGCCACCGAGATCGATCGGGGCCTGCGGTTCATGAGCGCCTGCGGGGTGGCCGACCGCAACCTGCAAACCGCCGAAATCTACGCCAGCCACGAGGCTTTGGTCCTCGACTACGAGCGGGCCATGTTGCGGTTGTCCGACGTCGAGGGCGGCGCGCCGCAGCTGTATGACCTGTCGGCGCACACCGTGTGGATCGGGGAGCGGACCCGCCAGCTCGACGGCGCACACATCGCGTTCGCGGAGGTGATCGCCAACCCGATCGGCGTCAAGATCGGCCCGACGATGACCCCCGAGCTGGCCGTCGAATACGTGGAGCGGCTCGATCCGCATAACAAGCCCGGCCGGCTGACTTTGGTGAGCAGGCTCGGCAACAACAAGGTGCGCGACCTCCTGCCCCCGATCGTCGAGAAGGTCCAGGCCACCGGGCACCAGGTGATCTGGCAGTGCGACCCGATGCACGGCAACACCCACGAGTCGTCCAACGGGTACAAGACCCGGCACTTCGACCGGATCGTCGACGAAGTGCAGGGATTCTTCGAGGTGCACCGCGCGCTGGGCACCCACCCCGGTGGCATTCACGTCGAGATCACCGGCGAGAACGTCACCGAGTGCCTCGGTGGCGCGCAAGACATTTCGGATACCGACCTGGTCGGCCGCTACGAGACCGCGTGTGACCCGCGGCTGAACACCCAGCAGTCGCTGGAGTTGGCGTTCCTCGTCGCCGAGATGCTGCGCGACTAACGTCCCGTCTCTGCCGAGCGCGCGTGTCTGTACGGCGACACGCCGATGTGTGCGTACATTTGCGCGCGCTCGCGAAGGCGCGAGCTCACAACAGGCCGCTGAGGTTACTGCCGATCGTCCAGGCCACGGTGGCGACCAGCCCGGTGAGCGCCAGCACGACCGCTACCCAGACCAACACCATCCGCCGGGCGTGCTGGCGCGCCCAGACGAATTCGGTCATGGTGATCCCCGCGAATTCGCCTGACACCGGCTGGTATCCGTATTCCTCGGGTTCGACGGCGGGGTCGGCCGGGCGCGCCGGCTCGGACCAGTCGCTGGGTCCGCGGGTCAGCTGCCGGGTGGGGTTGCGAACGGGCGCCGCGGCGGGCGGGCGCTGGCTCAGCCGGCTGTGGTGCAGCGCCGCCGACCGGTGCTGGGCGGAGTTACGCGGCGCCGGGACCCGGAAGTCCGGCAGGGCGAGCTCCTCGGCGATCGCGCCCAGCTCGGCACCCATCTCGGCCGCGTCGGCGTAGCGGCCGGCCGGGTCGCGGGCGGTCGCCCGCTCCACCAACTCGTCGAATTGCGGTGGCACGCCGTCGATTGCGGCGCTCGGCGGCGGCACATCGGCATCCAGCCGTTGGTAGGCGATCGACAGCGCGGAGTCGCCGGTGAACGGCGTCCGCCCGGTCAGCAACTCGTAGGTGAGGACCCCGACGGCGTAGACATCGCTGCGCGGACTGGCGTTGCCGTCCCGCACCTGCTCGGGCGATAGATAGGCCGCGGTGCCCAGAATGACGCTGGCGGAGGTGATTCCGGCGGCCGCGATGGCGCGGACCAACCCGAAATCGGCGATTTTGACCTCGCCATCGTCGGAGATCAGGACGTTCTCCGGCTTGACATCGCGGTGCACCAGGCCCGCACGGTGCGCGGCGGCCAGCCCGCCCAGCACCGGCCGAAGCACGGCCGCCACGGCATGCGGCGGCATCGGACCGCGCTCGGCCAGCAGCTCGCGCAGCGTGCCGCCCTCGATGAGCTCCATCACCAGGAACGGGTGCCTGGCGTCCAGGCCCTGGTCGTAGACCGCGACCAGCCCCGGGTTTTTCAGCCGGGCGACCGTGCGCGCCTCGAGCCGGAAGCGGGTCAAGAATTGGTCATCGCCGGCGTAACGAGAGTCCATGACCTTCACCGCGACCGGGCGGTCGAGCCGGACGTCGAGGCCGCGATACACCGTCGAGGTGCCGCCGCTGGCGATCTTGGACTCGACGAGGTAGCGGCCGTCCAGCAACGCACCTTCCAAGGAATCCCCCGTCGCAGCTCCGGCCACGAGGCCATCGTAGGTGCGGTCGTGTCATCGGGCGCGAAACCCGGCTCCAGTGCGCCCAGCAGGGCTTACACTTGCTGCGGTGAGCAGTATTCCGGCCGGCGACGATGTACTAGAGCCCGACGAGCCAATGTACGACCTGCCTAAGGTCGCGGAGCTACTCGGCGTGCCGGTCAGCAAGGTGCAGCAGCAGCTGCGGGAGGGTCACCTGGTCGCGGTGCGGCGCGACGGCGGCGTGGTGGTGCCGCAGGTGTTCTTCACCAACTCCGGTGAGGTGGTCAAGAGCCTGCCGGGGCTGTTGACGATCCTGCACGACGGCGGCTATCGCGACACCGAGATCGTGCGCTGGCTGTTCACACCCGACCCGTCGCTGACGATTACCCGCGACGGCACCCGCGATGCCATCAGCAACGCCCGCCCCGTCGACGCCTTGCACGCCCATCAGGCCCGGGAAGTCGTGCGCCGGGCCCAGGCCATGGCTTACTAGGCCGCTAAGCCGATACGGGCTCTTCGGCCTCCTCGGGTCGCGGCTCCGGGGCTCGGTAGAGCGCATACCAGGCGGCCAGCGCGCAGGCGGCGGCCAGCGCGCAGTGGAGCCATGAATACATGCCGTGCGACCCGTCGGGTTTGAAGATCACCATGACCCACGTCGAGAAGCCGCCGATGGCCGCGACCGCCCGCCGCGACTGGGCCAGCGGGGCCGCCACCGCCAGCGGCCAGGAGTAGTACCACGGCAGGGCGGCGGGCACGAACAGCACCACGATCAGCATCGACCACGCGATCCCGGTCAGCGCGGCGCGGTCGTCCCGCCGAAATCGCCACCACAGCAGCGGCAGTGAGACCGCGATGATCACGATGCCGATGAACCGGGTGACGCGCAGGGTGGCGTAGAAGTTGACCGGGAAAAGCCCGCTGCCGAGGGCGTGGATGAGGTTGGCGACCGCGGTCGGCACGGTCAGCCAATTGATGATCTTGACCGACCCGGCCAGCGCGGTCAGCCACCCCAGGCCGACACCGGCGACGGCCGACAATATGCCGAACACGACGGCGAAGGTCAGCAAGGACGTCGCGGTGGCCAGAAGAAACGCCCGGGCGGGCCCGTATCCGCGCCGTTCGCGCAGGTGCCTCGTCCACACCCACACCATGAAGGGCAATGAGATCCCGGCGGTGGCTTTGACCGCGATCGCCATCGTGATCAGGATGACGCCCAGGACATGGCGGCCCTGGAAGGTCAGTGCGATCCCGGCAGCCATCAGGCCTACCATCAGCATCTCGTTGTGCACCCCGCCCATCAGGTGGATGAGCACCAGCGGGTTGAGAACGCAGATCCACAGCGCGAGCGAGCCGTCGGTGCCCAGGTGATGGGCCATCCGGGGCGTGGCCCAGATCAGCAGCGCCAGCCCGGGCAGCATGCACAACCGCAGCAACATGGTCCCTGCGATCACGTGATTGCCGGCGATCATCGTGACGAGCTTCGCGATCAGGATGAACGCCGGGCCATAGGGTGCCGTGGTGATAGTCCAAATGGGACTTACGTTGTCCAGCAATGCGTTTGGGTTAGCGACTGGACCGACCGCGTACGGGTCGAAGCCGTCCCGCAGCAGCGCACCCTGGGCCAGATACGAGTAGGTATCACGACTGAAGACGGGCACCGACACCAGCAATGGCGCCAACCAGAAACCGGTGGTAGCCCTCATGGTGTACTCGGATGTTTGCCGGGCCAGCGCACGTCGGCCCAGGCCCACCCATGCGATCAGCATGAGGCCCACGCCGGTCCAGAGCAGGATCGACGACAGCACCAGTCCGTGGCCGAAGCGCAGCCACGACAGGTGCAGCGCTTCGAGCAGGGGGTCGTGCGGCTTGGTGCTTCCCGCGCCGAGGCCGCCGGCCGTGATCAGCACCGAGCCCACGAAGCCCAGCTTCGCCGGCCGTGATTCCGGGGCCGCGGCGAACGCGAGCAGCCGTGAAAATCGTTGGGCCAGCGAATGTTTCGTCGCTGATGAGGAGGTGTGCGTTCCGGTGGTCATCGGCTCAGGCGGAGCGATTCGTGGAAATCCTGGCCAGTTCGGACAGCCCCGCCTTGGCCGCCGCGCTGATGGGCGCAGCCGCGAGCGTGGCCAGCGCCCGCTCGGTCAACTCGGCGATCCGCCGCTCGGCAGCGGCCAGCGCGCCGACCGACACGATGACGTCGCGCAGCTGGCCCACCTGAGCGTCGGTCAACGGCGCGCCGATGGAGCTGCGTAAGAGCTTGGCCGCCAAGGGATCTGACTTGTCCGCCAGCTCCAGCGCTTCGGCCAGCAGGACGGTTCGCTTGCCGGATCGCAAATCATCGCCGGACGGCTTGCCGGTCACCGCCGGATCCCCGAAAACCCCCAGCACGTCGTCACGCAGCTGGAACGCGACGCCGAGGTCGTTCCCGAATTGACCGAAGAGCGCCTGCACATCGGGTCTGTCCGCGGCGGCCGCCGCCCCCAGCTGCAGGGGCCGGGCGACCGTGTAGCAGGCGGTCTTGAAGGTGTCGACGTTCATCGCGGACGCGATCGACTCGGCGGCGCTGGCCTCCGCGACGATGTCGAGGTATTGGCCGCCCAGCACCTCGGTGCGGATCTCGCCCCACACGCGGTGGATGCGCCGCTGGGCGTCGGGCGGCAGGTCGACCCCGAACACGATGTCGTCGGCCCAGGCCAGCGCCAGGTCACCAAGGAGGACGGCCGCGGACATCCCGAACCGCTCCGGCGAGCCGCGCCAGCCCCGTTCGCGGTGCAGCGCCGCGAAGCGGACGTGGGTCGTCGGTCTGCCGCGGCGGGTGGACGAGTCGTCGATCACATCGTCGTGCACCAGGGCGCAGGCGTGCAGCAGCTCCAGCGCGGAAAACAGCAGCAGCACGTCCGGACCGGGATCCTCGATCGCCACGGCGCGCCAGCCCCAATAGGCGAAGGCGGGCCGCAGCCGCTTCCCCCCGTTGAGCACGAAATCTTCGAGCGCGGCGACCAGGGTGTCGTAATCGCCCCCTATGTATGCGGTCTGGGCCCGCCGGTCGTGCAGATACCGCCGAAGTCGTTCGGTGATCGCGCCGGTCAACTCGACGGTTGCCGCTGCTTCTGCGGCTTTTGGGCTCAGCGCGGCGCCCCTTTCAGCTCTCCGTGACGTGTATTTCGTCTCGGGCCGACAGTGTATGTCGCCTCGCCCACCCCAGTTGCTTCGACTGGCTCACTATCCCGCCCCTATGCTGGCGAGCGTGTCTGGGCGCCGCGCCGCGCTGCGGGGCGGGAATCGGAGAGGAGCCGCGTGAGCCTCAACACCATCGCGCTCGAGTTGGTGCCACCGAACGTGGAAGACGGTCGGGAGCGGGCAGTCGACGACGCGCGAAAACTGGTGCGGTACTCGGCCGAATTCGGCCTCGAGGGCCGGATCCGGCACGTGATGATCCCGGGCATGATCGCGGAAGAAGACGATCGTCCCGTCGCCATGAAAACCAA
The DNA here is from genome assembly GCA_963788075.1 of uncultured Actinomycetota bacterium. GTDB lineage: Bacteria > Actinomycetota > Actinomycetes > Mycobacteriales > Mycobacteriaceae > Mycobacterium. The sequence continues at coordinate 516,502 of CAWBFI010000006.1, forward strand.
ACTGGACGTCCTGGACTTCTGGTCGATCATCAAACCGGAATTGCCCGGGTTCCGCGGCCTGTGCACTCAGGTGACCGCATTCATGGACGAGGCGTCGCTGCGCCATCGGCTCACCGACTTGTGCGCTGCCGGCATGGAGGGCGTGGTGTTCGTCGGCGTGCCGCGCACCATGAACGACGGCGAAGGCTCCGGCGTCGCGCCGACCGACGCCTTGTCCATGTACCGGGAGTTGGTGACCAACCGCGGCGTGATCGTGATTCCGACCCGCGACGGCGAGGAGGGCCGGCTCAGCTTCAAGTGCGACCGGGGCGCGACATACGGCATGACCCAGCTGTTGTACTCCGACGCGATCGTGGGTTTCCTGGCGGAGTTCGCCAAGAACACCGATCACCGGCCCGAAATCCTGCTGTCGTTCGGCTTCGTACCGCAGGTGGAGACCCGCGTCGGGTTGATCAACTGGCTGATCCAGGACCCGGGCAATGCATCGGTAGCCGATGAGCAGGCGTTCGTCAAAAGATTGGCGGGCAGCGAACCGGCCGAGAAACGCCGGCTCATGGTCGACCTGTACAAGCGCGTGATCGACGGGGTCGCCGAGCTCGGCTTCCCGCTGAGCATCCATTTCGAGGCGACGTACGGGGTGTCCGGGCCGGCCTTCCAGACCTTCGCGGAGATGCTGGCCTACTGGTCACCCGCTCAGACGGCGTAGCCGAGGACGTCTAGGCGCTGGGCGGCTGGTCGCTTCCGGCCGTAAACCGCGGGGAGCGGTCGCGGCTCATCCAGGCCAGCAGCGCCACCACGCCGGCGGCCGCGAAGGACGCGATGCCCAGCCAGACGCCGGCGCCGGTGAAGTTACGGGTATTGGGGTCGGTGTAGCGGGCTTGGGCGGTCATGGTGCTCACCACGCCCGGTTTGAGCTTCCACGACACCACTTCGGGCTCGACGCGGTCACCGTTGGTAGAGGTCACCGCGCCGGGAAAGGCGACGGTCAGCTCCACGTCGGCGTCGTTGTCGGTCACCGAGGTCAGATCCGCGCGGCCCTCCAGGATCACGAGGTTGCCGTTTCGGCGCAACGACAGATTGACTCCCTGGGCGTCGGAATTCATGTTCGCCAGCTGCGGCAACTCGGCGAACGTCAGATCGGAGAACACCGCCTGCGACCCCACATAGCCGTCGCTGTCGTAGTTCGACACCGCCACTTTCTGCCCGAACGGCACGTTGTTGGTGTCGAGCTGCGGGCCGGGGTCCTTGGGCGTCTTCGGCTTTGCAGCCGCGATGATCTCTCCCGACACTAGGTCGTCGGGCGAGACGGTCAGCGACGCTCGCACCCGCAGGCATCCGGCGAACAGGGGCGCCAACAGCAGCAGCAGCAGCGCGAGGGCCAGCACACGGCGCCGCCGGGCCCTAAAAACCCGGGATCCGCCGGCTTGCAGCGGGGAAGAGCTGGCGTGCACCAGGTCATCGTGCCAGATCCGGTGTGGCGCATCGGCGCGCCGTACCGCTACCCGGTCTACAGGGATCTCTATAAAGGCAGGGCGCGACCCAGGATGGCGAACGCTCGCGGGTCGCCGGCGAAGTGGTAGCCGCGGATGATGTCGGTGAATCCCAGCCGCCGGTACAACCGCCATGCCCGGTTGGGCTCACCCTTGGTCTCCGGCGTGGACAGCAGCACGTTCTTCTCGGCGCGACCGGAAAGCAGCCGGCGTGCCAACGCCTCGCCCAGGCCGCGGCCTTGGGCGCGGGGATGGATGTGCAACTCGGTCAACTCGAAGTAGTCGTTCATCAGCCGGGCTATCTCCTGAGGCGGCAAGCCGCCGCGTTGCAAGCCCAGCACCACCTGCTGCTGCCACCACTGCCCCGGGGCCCCGGGGTAGCCGTACGCCACGCCGAGCAATGGCGCGTCGCTCAATTCGACGGCCGACGGCGTTTGCCCGTTGGAGGGCCCCGCGGCTACCTCGGCCGCCGCGACTTCTACGACGGCCACCCCTTGCCACCCGGGCCGACGGATGTGCTCCAACCACATGGCGGCGCGCTGGTTCTCCGTTCCCCGCGGGTATCGCATCGCGTCGACATACACTGCGAGGGCGTCACCGATTCGGCGCTCCATATCGTTCGGTGGGAGATCGATGAGGAATATCGCCAACTCGCGGTGTCCTCCTCATCCGGCTCATCCGGCTCATCCGGCGGTCCGCCTCGCACGCGATGCTTCCCTTAGAGCCGATCGTTCGACCCGGCGCCGCTCTCGCCATTATCGGACTTGCCTGCGGCGGTTCGCCGAGCGGTCGCGGCGAGAAGCCCACGAACCGGCGCCGCTTCGGGCGGGGCCGGAGGGGGTCGGAAGAGGGTTGTAGCGCACCGTCGTTCCGGCCCAGCTGGGTGCCGGGACGCGGCCGGGATAGAATCGCCGCCGAACCAGTGGTACGGCGCAGACTGACCTCGTATCATTTGGGTTAGTTGCCCTTTACAACGGGCATCCGCGTGCTATCGATAGTTACGTGCCAAACTGTCGGCAAGGAGGGACGAATGCCACTCTCCGATCATGAACAGCGGATGCTCGACCAGATCGAGAGCGCGCTTTACGCCGAAGACCCCAAATTCGCGTCGAGCGTCCGCGGCGGAGGGTTCCGCGCACCGACCGCGCGGAGGCGCCTGCAGGGCGCGGCGTTGTTCGTGATCGGTCTGGCAATGCTGGTCTCCGGGGTGGCGTTCAAAGCCACGATGATTGGCAATTTCCCGATTCTCAGCGTCTTCGGCTTCATCGTGATGTTTGGCGGTGTCGTCTATGCCATCACAGCGCCGCGGTTGTCGCGCAGGCCGGACCACTCCGGGTCGGCTCCCGGGTCGGCGCGCCAGCGTCGCAACAAGGGCGGCGGAGGCTCATTCACCAGTCGCATGGAGGACCGGTTCCGCCGGCGCTTCGACGACTAGCGCAACCGGGGACGGAAGCGGGGTGGCCGGGTCATCGGCTGCCCCGCTTTTGGTATCCGCGCCGACTCTGCGGTGAGGGATCAGATCGGGGTCGCGGCCGCGCCGCTTACGCACCCTCCGCGCGATGGTCGCAGGCTCGGGCGGGGTTGCTGACGCGCGCAGACCGGTTGTGTCCCTTCCGATTCCCGATTGAGCCCGAATCGAGTCCGGGCCGCGAGATTTAATCCCCACTGGGCCCCACCAAGGCGCCACCGCGCCCATTCTGCCGCTTCAGAGCCCTTGAAGTGCGCTTTTCCGACACCGTGATCGGGTCGCGACGCAGAGCTGCCGGCCGTCGGGTGAGGGCGGCAGGGCGGTCGGTGGCGAAAAGCCGAGAAAACTGCCCGAAAACACTCCAGCAATGGGGCAAAGTGGGGGACTGTGGGGTATGGTGGCCGAAGTGTTTGGGTGACACAGAGCCGCTTTCGGCGGGAGGTGAATTCTGGTGTTTCTCGGCACCTACACGCCCAAACTCGACGACAAGGGGCGGCTGACGTTGCCCGCCAAGTTCCGCGACGCGCTGGCAGGGGGGTTGATGGTCACCAAGAGCCAAGATCACAGCCTGGCCGTCTTCCCGCGGGCGGAATTCGAGCAGTTGGCCCGCCGGGCGAGCAAGACGTCGCGGAGCAACCCCGAGGCCAGAGCGTTCCTGCGCAATCTCGCCGCCGGCACCGACGAGCAGCACCCCGACGCACAGGGCCGGATCACGTTGTCGGCCGACCACCGCCGTTACGCGAACCTGTCCAAGGACTGCGTGGTGATCGGAGCGGTCGATTACCTCGAAATCTGGGATGCGCAGGCCTGGCGCGACTACCAGCAAACCCACGAAGAGAACTTCTCCGCGGCCAGCGATGAAGCACTCGGCGACATCATCTGAGGTGCCTGCCCGTGCATCGTGGCCTCTGCCCGAACCGACCCTGGCGTACTTCCCCAACGCCAGGTTCGCGCCTTCGGACAGGGACCCGGGTGCAGGGGCGGCCCGTCAGGCCTGCCTAGGCATCGCGGTGGTTGACGATTCCGGTTCCGGGTCAAGCGATTCCGGGCACGTGCCGGTCCTGCTGCAGCGCTGCGTCGACCTGCTGAGCCCGGCCCTGACGCGCTACCATCCCGACGGGTCGGACGCGGTGCTCGTCGACGCCACGATCGGCGCGGGCGGGCACGCCGAGCGGTTCTTGACCGAACTGCCCGGCTTGCGCCTGATCGGGCTCGACCGCGATCCCAGCGCGCTGGATATCGCCCGCGCCCGGCTGTCGCGATTCTCCGACCGGGTGACGTTGGTCCACACCCGCTACGACGGTCTCTCCGCGGCGCTGGCCGAATCCGGTTATGCCGCAGCCGAATCGGTCGACGGGGTGCTATTCGACCTCGGCGTCTCCTCCATGCAGCTGGACCGCGCCGAACGAGGCTTTGCGTACGCCCAGGACGCGCCGCTGGACATGCGAATGGACCCCGCGTCGCACCTGACCGCGGCCGACATCGTCAACACCTTCGACGAGGCGGCGCTCGCGGACATCCTGCACCGCTACGGCGAGGAGCGGTTCGCGCGCCGCATCGCCGCGCAGATCGTCCGCCAGCGCGCCCGCGCTCCCTTCACGTCGACCGGGGAGCTGGTTGCCCTGCTGTACCAAGCGATTCCGGCGCCGGCCCGGCGTACCGGCGGGCATCCCGCCAAGCGCACGTTCCAGGCGCTGCGGATCGCCGTCAACGACGAGCTGACGTCGCTGCGCAGCGCGCTTCCCGCCGCGCTGGGGGCGCTCACCGGCGGCGGGCGCGTCGTGGTGCTGGCCTACCAGTCGCTGGAAGACCGGATCGTCAAGCGCGTGTTCGCGGATGCCGCCGCGTCACGGACGCCTCTGGACCTTCCGGTCGAGCTTCCCGGCCATGAGCCGCATTTCCGGTCGTTGACGCGCGGTGCCGAGCGCGCGGACGCCGCCGAGATCGAACGCAATCCTCGCAGCGCCGCAGTCCGGTTACGGGCCGTGCAACGAATTGGGAAAGGCGACGCATGAAGGTAAAGCGCGAGACGCCGAAGCGCCGCGGCGGCGGTGCCCGCCGGGGCGGACGGGACCGCTCCGCCCGCAAGGGCGGCCGCGCCGCGGTTGACTCGCCGTCGTCGCGCCGCACCCGGCACGCAACGACCTCGGCCCGCGAGCCACGCTCGCCGAAGGCCGGGCCGCAGACCACCCCGATCGCCCGCCCGGTCGAGCGGCCGGCCCGGGCCAAGAGCACCAGCCAGGCCAAGGCGCGGGCCAAGGCACGTAAAGCCAAGGCGCCCAAGGTTGTCCGTCCTCGCTTGTCCGAGCGGCTGGCGACCCGGCTGGCGTCGATTGACCTGCGGCCGCGAACGCTGGCGAGCAAGGTTCCGTTTGTCGTGTTGGTCATTGGTGCGCTCGGCCTCGGGCTGGGCCTCACGCTGTGGTTGTCCACCGACTCCGCCGAGCGCTCCTATCAGTTGAGCCACGCCCGGGAGAAGAACCGGTTGCTGCAGCAGCAGAAGGAGGCGCTGGAACGCGATGTGCGCGAAGCGGAATCCGCGCCGGCACTGGCGGAGGCGGCCCGCAAACAGGGTATGATCCCGACGCGGGATACCGCCCACCTGGTTCAGGACCCGTCCGGTAACTGGGTGGTCGTGGGTACCCCCAAGCCCGCCGACGGCGTTCCGCCACCGCCGCTGAACACCAAGCTTCCCGAGCCGGGCCCGCCGCCGCCCCCCAAACCGCTGGCGCTCCCGCCCGAGGTCCCGGTCCGGATGCAACCGGGTCCCGGTGATCCACCCGCGCCGGCGAGGTCCGGGCCCGAGGCGCTGCTGCGTGCCCCGGACGGCGCGTCGACCGTCGGTGGTCAGCACCTGCCGCAGACCGCCCCCCGGCTTCCCGGCATGCCTAACGGGCGTGGGCCCGGTGTGGCGCCGACGCCGGGCCTGCCGGCTCCCGCGGAACCGGCGCCCGCTCCGATGCCCGCCGAGGTGCCAATCCCGGTGGGCGGGCTGCCGGTCCCCCTGCCCGCCCAAGTGCCGGCCCCGCTCGCGGCGGAGGTGCCGGTTCCGGTGCAGCCGGGGGTTGCTGCCCCGCAAGCTGTCCAAGCGCCCGAAGCGCCCCAAGCGCCCCAAGCCCCCCAAGTTGTGGTCTCGCCCGCGCCGGCGCCGCAACCGGCGCCGCCACGACAGGGGCCGGCCAACGGCGAGCTGTTCGGGCCCCTCGCCATTACGACGCCGGGTGCCCCGAGATGAGTCGCGGCGAGGACCGGCGCACACGCCGGTCGCGCACGACGCGACCCTCCCGAGGTCGCCGTAAACCACAGGAGCCCAAGGGCGTCCGACAACCGAAGAAGTTGCGAAAGCCCAAGCAGAACAAGAAGACCCGCGCAGCCGAACGGCCGGACGCGGTGGCGGCCGGTCACTCGGCACGGGAACGGCGCACCCGACAAATCGTTCAAGCGGGGACACGGGGCGCGTCGTTCGTGTTCCGGCACCGAGCCGGCAACGCGGTCATCCTGGTGCTGATCGTGGTCGCAGCGGTGCAGTTGTTCATCCTGCAGGTGACGAATGCCCCGAAACTGCGGGCCCAGGCCGCTGGTCAACTCAAGGTCACCGACGTCGAAAAGGCGGTGCGCGGCAGCATCGTCGACCGCAACAACGAGCGACTTGCGTTCACCACCGAGTCGCGGGCTTTGACCTTTCAGCCCAAGAGGATCCGCCAGCAATTGGAGGAGGCCAAGAAGAAGAACTCGGCCGCCCCCGACCCGCAGGAGCGGCTGCGCGACATCGCCAAGGAGGTGGCGGCTCGGCTGAACAACAAGCCGGACTTCGCGACCTTGCTGAAGAAGCTGCAAAGCAACGACAACTTCGTCTATCTGGCGCGCGCCGTCGATCCCGCCGTCGCCGGCGCAATCTGCGAGAAGTTTCCCGAGGTCGGTTCCGAACGGCAGGACTTGCGCCAGTATCCGGGCGGATCGCTGGCGGCCAATATCGTCGGCGGCATCGACTGGGACGGTCATGGGCTGCTGGGTCTCGAGGATTCGCTGGACTCCGTGCTGTCCGGAACCGACGGTTCCGTCACGTATGATCGCGGCTCCGACGGCGTCGTCATCCCCGGCAGTTACCGTAACCGGCACAGGGCGGTCAACGGTTCGACCGTCCAGCTGACCATCGACGACGACATCCAGTTCTATGTGCAGCAGCAGGTCCAGCAGGCGAAGAATTTGTCTGGGGCGCATAACGTTTCGTCCGTGGTGCTGGACGCCAAGACCGGCGAGGTGCTGGCCATGGCCAACGACAACACCTTCGACCCGTCCCAGGACATCGGGCGTCAGGGCGACAAGCAGCTCGGAAACCTGGTCGTGTCCTCCCCATTCGAGCCGGGCTCGGTGAACAAGGTGATCACCGCGTCTTCCGTCATCGAGTACGGCCTGTCAAACCCCGACGAGGTATTGCACGTGCCCGGCTCGATCCAGATGGGCGGTGTCACAGTGCATGACGCGTGGGAACACGGCGTGATGCCCTACACCACCACCGGCGTATTCGGAAAGTCGTCCAACGTCGGCACTCTGATGCTCGCACAGCGCGTCGGCCCGGAACGCTTCTACGACATGGTCCGCAAATTCGGGCTGGGGCAGCGCACCAACGTCGGGCTGCCGGGCGAAAGCGCCGGGCTGGTCCCGCCAATCGACCAGTGGTCGGGCAGCACCTTCTCGAACCTGCCCATCGGCCAGGGTCTTTCGATGACCCTGCTGCAGATGACCGACATGTACCAGACCATCGCCAACGACGGAATGCGCATACCGCCGCGGATCATCAAGGCCACCATCGCACCCGACGGCACCCGCACCGAAGAACCGCGCCCCGAGGGCGTCCGGGTGGTGTCGACGCAGACGGCGCAGACCGTGCGGCAGATGTTGCGCGCCGTCGTACAGCGCGACCCGATGGGCTACCAGCAGGGCACCGGGCCCGCGGCCGCGGTGTCCGGCTATCAGATGGCCGGCAAGACGGGCACCGCCCAGCAGATCAACCCCGGCTGCGGGTGCTACTTCGACGACGTCTACTGGATCACCTTCGCCGGGATGGCCACCGTCGACAATCCCCGCTACGTCATCGGCATCATGATGGACAACCCGCAACGCAACGCCGACGGGACGCCCGGGCACTCGGCCGCCCCGCTGTTCCACAACATCGCGGGCTGGCTGATGCAGCGTGAGAACGTGCCGCTGTCACCGGATCCGGGGCCGCCGCTGACCCTCCAGGCCATGTAGGGGCCAGACCCGTTGGTTTAGCGCGCAAGGCGGAACCCGGCCCAATCACCCGACACTGAGCACAGTCGACGGACGAACCGACCTCGTCGGCAGGTACTCCCAGCTCGCGCTCGGTAGGGTGTCATGGCCGATCATGAGGACGACGCGCGGGACGGAGGTGTGAAAAGAAGTGGTATCGGTGCCCACTGGATTGCGCCCCAGCGCCGTCGAGGCCGTGCCGCTGTCCGCGCTGGCGGCCCAGATCGGGGCGGTGCTGGCCGACAGCCCGGAGGGCCCCGTGGCCGTGCCCGACGTGCCGGTCACCGGCGTGACCCTGCGCGCCCAGGATGTGCTGCCCGGTGACCTGTTCGCCGCCCTGCCCGGCTCGTCCACGCACGGCGCCCGGTATGCGGGCGACGCGATCCGGCGCGGTGCCGTCGCGGTGCTCACCGACGCCGCGGGCGTCGCCGAGATGGCCGCCCGGGCCGCCGCCGTGCCGACGCTGGTGCACCCCGCGCCGCGCGGCGTGCTCGGCGGGCTGGCCGCCGCGGTGTACGGAGACCCGTCCGGGCGGGTGACGGTCATCGGGATCACCGGGACGTCGGGCAAGACGACGACGACGTATCTGGTCGAGTCGGGGCTGCGCGCCGGCGGCCGCACGGCCGGGCTGATCGGCACCATCGGCATCCGCATCGACGGCGCGGACATCCCCAGCGCACTTACCACCCCGGAGGCTCCCGCACTCCAGGCAATGCTCGCGGCGATGGCCGAACGCGGTGTGGACACCGTGGTCATGGAGGTGTCCAGTCACGCGCTGACGCTTGGCCGGGTGGACGGCACCAACTTCGCGGTCGGTGGTTTCACCAACCTGTCCCGGGACCATCTCGACTTTCACCCCAGCATGGCTGACTACTTCGAGGCCAAGGCCATGCTCTTCGACCCCGACTCGCCGCTGAGCGCGCGCCGCGCCGTGGTGTGTATCGACGACGACGCGGGGCGGGCCATGGCCGCCCGAGCCGGTGACGCGATCACCGTGAGCGCCGCCGGCCATCCAGCGCACTGGCGCGCCTTCGATGCCGAGCCGATGGGCGCCGGGCAGAACTTCACCGTCGTGGACGCCGCCGGCGTGCACCACCGGGTCGGCATCCGGCTGCCGGGCAGCTACAACGTCGCCAATTGCCTTGTCGCGCTGGCCATCCTCGACGAAGTGGGGATCTCCCCGGAGCAGGCGGCGCCGGGATTGATGCAAACCCGTGTCCCCGGCCGGCTGGAAGAGATCGACTGCGGCCAGGACTTTCTCGCGCTGGTCGACTACGCCCATAAGCCGGAAGCGCTACGCGCGGTGCTCACCACCCTTCGCCGGCCGGATCGTCGGCTGGCGGTGGTGTTCGGCGCCGGCGGCGAGCGTGACCCGGGCAAACGCAGGCCGATGGGCGAGATCGCCGCCCAGCTGGCCGATTTGGTCGTCCTCACCGACGACAACCCGCGGGGCGAGGATCCCGCGGCAATCCGGCGCGAGATCCTGTGTGGTGCCGCGGAAAGCGGCGGCGCGGCGGAGGTGGTCGAGATCGCCGACCGACGCGAGGCCATCGGGCACGCCGTGGCCTGGGCGGCCCCCGGGGACGTAGTGGTGGTGGCCGGCAAGGGCCACGAAACCGGCCAGCGCAGCGCCGGGGAGGTCCGCCCCTTCGACGACAGGGTCGAGCTGGCCCTGGCCCTGAAGGCACGGCGATGATCGACCTGACCGTTGCCCAAATCGCCGAAATCGTCGGCGGCACCCTGGCCGACATCTCGCCGCAGGCCGCCGCGGAAATCCACGTCACCGGCACCGTGGAATTCGACTCGCGGGCCGTCGGCCCGGGTGGGCTCTTCCTGGCGCTGCCGGGAGCGCGCTCCGACGGGCACGCCCACGCGGGCTCGGCCGTGGCGGCCGGCGCGGTGGCGGTGCTGGCTGCCCGGCCGGTCGGGGTGCCCGCCATCGTGGTTCCGCCCCGGCGGGCAGGGGGCAGAACCGGCGGGGGCCTGGCCGGTGTGCTCGAGCACGACACCGACGGCTCCGGCGCGGCGGTGCTGGCCGCGCTGGCCAAGCTGGCCAAGGCGGTGGCGAGGGAGCTGGTGGCCGGCGGCCTGACCATCATCGGGATCACCGGCTCGTCGGGAAAGACCTCCACCAAGGACTTGGTCGCGGCCGTGCTCGAGCCGATGGGCGAGGTAGTGGCCCCGCCGGGCTCGTTCAACAACGAGCTGGGTCATCCCTGGACGGTGCTGCGCGCGACCCGCAACACCGACTACCTGATTCTCGAGATGTCGGCGCGCCATCCCGGCAACATCGCCGCGCTGGCCGACATCGCCCCGCCGTCGATCGGGGTGGTCCTCAACGTCGGCACCGCGCACCTGGGCGAGTTCGGCTCCCGGGAAGCCATCGCACGGACCAAAGCCGAACTGCCGCAAGCGGTTCCGCCATCCGGTGTGGTCATCCTGAACGTCGACGATCCGGTCGTGGCCGCGATGGCCCACGTCACCTCGGCCTGGGTGGTCCGGGTCAGCCGCGACGGCCAGACCGACTCGGGGCCCAGTGACGTGTGGGCCGAAGGAGTGTCGCTGGACGAATTGGCCAGGCCGCGCTTTACCCTGCACGCCATGGGCGCACAAGGCGCTGTCGAAGCCGAGGTGCAACTCGGCGTGTACGGCGACCATCAGGTCACCAACGCGCTGTGCGCCGCCGCGGTCGCGCTGCAATGCGGCGCCGGCGTCGAGCAGGTCGCCGCCGCGCTGGCCGGGGCGGGTCCGGTGTCGCGGCACCGCATGCAGGTGACCACCCGTGCCGACGGCGTCACCGTGATCGACGACGCCTACAACGCCAACCCCGACTCGATGCGGGCCGGGTTGCAGGCGCTGGCGTGGATCGCCCACCACGGCGCCCACGACAAGCAGGGCGCCCATGACAAGAACGACTCGGGCGCCCGGCGCAGCTGGGCGGTGCTGGGCGAGATGGCCGAGCTCGGTGAGGACGCGATAACCGAGCACGATCGCATCGGCCGGCTCGCGGTGCGCTTAGATGTGTCTCGACTCGTTGTCGTGGGAACCGGGAGGTCGGTGAGCGCCATGCACCACGGGGCGGTCATGGAGGGCTCGTGGGGTGCTTCCGGCGATAGGGGGGTCGTGAGCGTGCCCGACGGCGACGCCGCCCTCGCCCTGCTGCGGGCCGAGGTGCGGCCCGGCGACGTGGTTTTGGTCAAGGCGTCCAACACCGCCGGCCTCGGGGCACTGGCCGAGGCGCTCGCCGCGGATGCCGGGGCGCGCCCGTGAGGCAGATCCTCATCGCCGTCGCCATCTCGCTGACCGTGTCCATCCTGCTGACCCCCGCGCTGATCCGGCTGTTCACCAGGCAGGGGTTCGGCCATCAGATCCGCGAGGACGGCCCGCCCAGCCACCACACGAAACGCGGGACCCCGTCGATGGGCGGCGTGGCGATTCTGGCCGGCATCTGGGCCGGTTACCTGGGCGCCCACCTGGCCGGGCTGGCCTTTGACGGCGAGGGTGTCTCCGCATCCGGTCTGTTGGTGCTGGGGCTGGCCACCGCGTTGGGCGGCGTCGGCTTCGTCGACGACCTGATCAAGATCCGCAGGTCGCGCAACCTCGGGTTGAACAAGACGGCCAAGACGGTGGGGCAGCTCATCGCCGCGGTGCTGTTCGGTGTGCTGGTCCTGCAGTTCCCCAACGGCAACGGCCTGACCCCGGCCAGCGCCGACCTGTCCTACGTGCGCGAGATCGCCACCGTCACTTTGGCTCCCGCGCTGTTCGTGCTGTTCTGCGTGGTCATCGTCAGCGCCTGGTCGAACGCGGTCAATTTCACCGACGGCCTGGATGGGCTGGCCGCCGGCTGCATGGCGATGGTGACCGGCGCCTACGTGCTGATCACCTTCTGGCAATACCGCAACGCCTGCGTCACCGCGCCTGGGCTGGGCTGCTACAACGTGCGCGATCCGCTGGACCTCGCGCTCGTCGCCGCCGCCACCGCCGGCGCCTGCATCGGCTTTTTGTGGTGGAATGCCGCCCCCGCCAAGATCTTCATGGGTGACACCGGGTCGCTGGCGCTGGGCGGCATCGTCGCGGGCCTGTCGGTCACGAGCCGCACCGAGATCCTCGCCGTCGTGCTGGGTTCGCTGTTCGTCGCCGAGGTCACGTCGGTGGTGCTGCAGATCCTGGCCTTTCGTACCACCGGGCGCCGGGTGTTCCGGATGGCGCCCTTCCACCACCACTTCGAATTGGTCGGCTGGGCCGAAACCACGGTGATCATCCGCTTTTGGCTGCTCACCGCGATCACCTGCGGCCTGGGCGTAGCCCTGTTCTACGGTGAGTGGCTCGCCACGATCGGTGCGTGATGACCGGTCGCAACCCCTTATGGCCCTTGGCGGCGGGCGCGCCCGTGCTGGTGGCCGGCGCCGGCGTGACGGGCAGGGCGGTGCTCGCGGCGCTGACGCGGTTCGGCGCGGCAGCAACCGTGTGCGACGACGACGCTTCCCGGCTGCGCGAGTACGCCGAGCGCGGAGTGGCGACCATGCCCGCGTCGACGGCCGCGCGGCAGGTCTCCGAGTACGCCCTGGTGGTCACCAGCCCCGGCTTCTCACCGGCCACGCCGCTGCTGGCCGCCGCGGCGGCGGCCGGCGTGCCGATCTGGGGTGACGTCGAGTTGGCCTGGCGGCTCGACATCTCGGGCCGCTACGGGCCGCCGCGCCGCTGGCTGGTGGTGACCGGGACGAACGGCAAGACGACGACGACGTCGATGCTGCACGCGATGTTGGCCGCCGGCGGCCGGCGCAGCCTGTTGTGCGGGAACATCGGCAGCCCCGTGCTCGACGTTCTGGAGGAACCCGCCGACCTGCTGGCCGTGGAGCTGTCGAGTTTTCAGCTGCACTGGGCGCCCTCCCTGAGGCCCGAGGCCGGCGTCGTCCTCAACATCGCCGAGGATCACCTGGACTGGCACGGCACGATGGCCGAATACACCGCCGCCAAGGCCCGGGTGCTCGATGGCCGGGTGGCGGTGGTTGGTCTGGACGACAGGCGGGCCGCCACGTTGCTGGACACGGCGGCGGCGCCGGTGCGGGTCGGCTTCCGGCTCGGCGAACCGGGTGCCGGTGAACTCGGCGTGCGAGACGGCCAACTGGTCGACCGCGCTTTCGGCGACGACCTGGCGCTTTTGCCGGCCGCGTCGATACCGGTGCCCGGCCCCGTCGGGGTGCTCGACGCATTGGCCGCCGCCGCGCTGGCCCGCTGCGTCGGCGTGGCCCCTGAAGCGATCGGGGCCGCGATCACATCGTTCCGGGTGGGCCGGCATCGGGCCGAGGTCGTGGCCGTCGCCGACGGGATCACCTACGTGGACGATTCCAAGGCCACCAATCCGCACGCGGCCGAGGCGTCGGTGCTGGCCTATCCGCGCGTGGTGTGGGTGGCCGGCGGTTTGCTGAAGGGCGCGTCCATCGACGCGGAGGTCGCCAGGATTGCGTCCCGGCTGGTCGGGGCGGTGCTCATCGGCCGAGACCGCGCAGAGGTTGCGGAGGCGTTATCGCGACACGCGCCGGATGTCCCCGTGGTCCACGTTGTGACACGCGAGGATGCTGGTATGGATGCGACTGCTGTGGTTTCTGATGCAAATGTGACAGAAGTGAGACATTCCGGAGGGGATCTCGGAACTCGCGTCATGGCCGCCGCGGTGGCCGCGGCCCGCAACTTGGCCAAGCCCGGCGACGCGGTGCTGCTGGCGCCGGCCGGCGCGTCGTTCGACCAGTTCACCGGGTACGCCGAGCGGGGCGACGCGTTCGCGGCCGCCGTGCGCGCGGCGATTCGGTAGGTGGGTGTGGGTAACGCGCTGAACCGGCTGCTGGGTCGGGGCAAGGGTCGGGGCAAGGGGAGCGACGAGCCCGCCACGCCCGATCGGGGCGAGGTGCAGCCAAGCAACGTCCCCGACACCCCGGACGCCAGCGAAGCCAGGGAAGCCAGGGACGCCAGAGACGCTCAGGACCCGACGGACGCTTTTGAAACCGCCGACACGTCGGCTGCGGCCAGGGCACCCAAGCCCCAGGTCACGGCCCAACCGAGCGGCTTGCGCAGCCGGTTCGGTGCCTGGCTGGGCCGACCCATGACGTCGTTTCAACTGATCATCGCCGTCGCGGGGTTGCTGACGACACTGGGCCTGATCATGGTGCTCTCGGCCTCAGGCGTTCGGTCCTACGGCGCCGACGGGTCGGCGTGGGTGATTTTCGGCAAGCAGGTGTTGTGGACCATCATCGGGATCGTGGGCGCCTATCTGGCGCTGCGGGTGTCGGTGCGCTTCATCCGGCGCGTCGCGTTCACCGGCTACGTGGTCACGATCATCCTGCTGGTACTCGTGCTCGTGCCAGGGATCGGCAACCTGGCCAACGGCTCTCGCAAGTGGTTCGTGATCGCCGGGTTTTCCATGCAGCCCTCCGAGCTGGCCAAGATCGCGTTCGCCATCTGGGGAGCGCACCTGCTGGCGGCCCGACGGATGGAGCGGGCGTCGCTGCGGGAGCTGCTGATCCCGCTGGTGCCGGCCGGGGTGATCGCGCTGGCGCTGATCGTGGCGCAGCCCGACCTCGGCCAGACGGTGTCGCTGGGCATCATCCTGCTGGCGTTGTTGTGGTACGCCGGTCTGCCCCTGCGGGTGTTCGTCACCTCGATGCTGGCCGTGTTCATGGCCGGCGCGGTCCTGGCCATGTCCGCCGGTTACCGCTCGGACCGGGTGCGCTCGTGGATGAACCCCGAGAACGACCCGATGGACACCGGCTACCAGGCCCGGCAGGCGAAGTTCGCGCTGGCCCACGGCGGCATCTTCGGCGACGGCCTGGGTCAGGGCGTGGCTAAGTGGAACTATCTGCCCAACGCGCACAACGACTTCATCTTCGCGATCATCGGCGAGGAGCTGGGCTTCATCGGGGCGTTCGGGCTGCTCGCGCTCTTCGGCGTGTTCGCCTACACCGGGATGCGCATCGCGCGCCGGTCGGCCGACCCGTTCCTGCGGCTCCTGACCGCCACCACCACCATGTGGGTGCTCGGCCAGGCGTTCATCAACATCGGCTACGTGATCGGCATCCTCCCGGTCACCGGCATCCAGCTGCCGCTCATTTCTGCTGGCGGAACATCAACGGCCGCAACCCTTTTCATGATCGGCATCATGGCCAACGCGGCGCGTCACGAGCCGGAGGCGGTGGCCGCGCTGCGGGCCGGGCGCGACGATAGAGTGAATCGGCTGCTGAGACTGCCGCTGCCGGAGCCGTATCAGCCGAGCCGCATCGAGGCGTTTCGCGATCGCACGCGGACCCGCCCGCAACCGGCAAAAGCGAAAGCGGTCCGCAAGAGCCCCCAGCCGCCCGCCCGCAAGGCGTCGCCGCAAGCTCGCCGGTCCGGGGGCACGGCCCGCTTGCGGGGGCGGGGTCACCGCCCGGTTGCGAGGGAGCATCATGGATCCAGCCAGGGCGCCGGCCAGCGTCCGACACGGCGAGCTCGCGCATTGGAAGGTCAGCGTTACGGGTGAACGGCACGATCAATCAGCCGGCCGGCGGGCTGGGGGCAAGCCCCTCGCCCGCCGGTGCCGCATCATCGGTCGATTCCGCATCATCGGTCGATTCCACATCATCGGTCGATTCCACCCTGTCGGTCGTGCTCGCGGGCGGTGGTACGGCCGGCCACGTGGAACCCGCGATGGCCGTCGCCGACGCGTTGACCGCCCTGGATCCGCACGTCCGGATCACCGCGTTGGGCACCCCGCGTGGGCTCGAGACCAGGTTGGTGCCCGAGCGCGGCTACCACCTGGAGCTGATCACGCCCGTGCCGCTGCCGCGGAAGCTCAGCGGCGACCTCGCGCGCCTGCCGCCCCGGGTGTGGCGCGCCGTCCGGGAGACTCGCGCGGTGCTCGACGCCGTCGCCGCCGACGTGGTGATCGGTTTCGGTGGGTACGTGGCACTGCCGGCGTATTTGGCCGCCATGGGAATGCCGGGTAGTCCCGGCGCTTTTCGCCGTAGCCGCCGCATCCCGGTGGTGATTCACGAAGCCAACGCCAGCGCCGGGCTGGCCAACCGCGTCGGCGCGCGCCGCGCGGACCGGGTGCTCTCGGCCGTGCCCGATTGCGGGCTACGCGGCGCCGAGGTGGTCGGAGTGCCGGTCCGGGCGGCCATCACCGCGCTGGACCGCGCGGCGTTGCGTGCCGACGCGCGCAAGCACTTCGGCTTCGCCGACGACGCCCGGGTGCTGCTGGTGTTCGGCGGTTCGCAGGGCGCGGTATCCCTCAACCGGGCGGTCTCGGGCGCCGCCGCCGACATAGCCGCCGCCGGGGTGTCCGTGCTGCACGCGCACGGACCCAAGAACGCCCTCGAGCTGCGCGAGCCGCAGCCGGGCGATCCGCCCTACGTCGCGGTGCCCTACCTCGACCGGATGGACCTGGCCTACGCCGCCGCCGACCTGGTGATCTGCCGGTCGGGGGCGATGACGGTCGCCGAAGTCTCGGCGGTCGGCCTCCCGGCCATCTACGTGCCGCTACCGATCGGCAACGGTGAACAGCGGCTCAACGCGCTGCCGGTGGTCAACGCCGGCGGCGGGATGCTGGTCGCCGACGCCGCTCTGACGCCGGGCGTCGTCGCCCGGGAGGTGGCCGGCCTGCTCACCGACCGGCCGCGGTTGGCGGCGATGACAGCGGCCGCCGCGCGGGTCGGACATCGCGACGCCGCGCGTCAGGTGGCGCAGGCGGCGCTGGACACCGCCCGCCACCGCCGACGCGCGCCGGGCGGCGGCCCTCAACAAGGGCCCGTGGGCTTGAGGGACCGCCCGCTTGCGGGGGAGGGACTAACGTGAGCGCCCAGCAGCTACCGTCCGAACTGCAGCGCGTCCACATGGTCGGCATCGGGGGGGCCGGAATGTCGGGCATCGCCCGCATCCTGCTGGACCGGGGCGCGCTGGTATCAGGGTCCGACGCCAAGGAGTCGCGCGGCGTGCACGCGCTGCGGGCGCGGGGGGCGCTGATCCGGATCGGACACGACGCGTCGTCATTGGATCTGTTGCCCGACGGCCCCACTGCCGTCATCACCACCCACGCCGCCATCCCGAAAACCAACCCCGAGCTCGTCGAAGCCCGGCGGCGCGGCATCCCGGTGCTCTTGCGGCCCGCCGTGCTGGCCAGGCTGATGGAGGGGCGCACCACGCTGATGGTGACCGGCACGCACGGCAAGACGACGACGACGTCCATGCTGATCGTGGCCCTGCAGCACTGCGGGCGCGACCCGTCCTTCGCGGTCGGCGGGGAACTCGGGGAGGCCGGCACCAACGCGCACCACGGCAGCGGGGACTGCTTCGTCGCGGAGGCCGACGAAAGCGACGGCTCGCTCTTGGAGTACACGCCAAATGTCGCGGTGGTCACCAACATCGAGACCGATCACCTGGACTTCTACGGCAGCGCCGACGCCTACGTCGCGGTGTTCGACTCCTTCGTGGAGCGCCTTGCGCCCGGGGGAGCGCTCGTCGTATGCACCGATGACCCGGGAGCTGCCGCCCTGGCCGAACGCACCGCCGAGCTGGGCATCCGGGTCCTGCGGTACGGCTCCGCCGACCAGCCGGGCGTGGACTTGGCGGCCCGGCTGTTGTCCTGGGAGCAACACGGCACCGAGGCGGTCGCGCACCTGCAGCTGGCCCCGGAAGTAGCACCAGAATCTCGCCCGCGCGTGATGCGGCTGTCGGTGCCGGGGAGGCACATGGCGCTCAACGCGCTGGGCGCGATGCTGGCGGCGATCGAGGTCGGCGCCCCAGCCGACGACGTGCTCGACGGGCTGGCCGGGTTCGAGGGCGTGCGCCGCCGATTCGAACTGGTCGGAACCTCGGGAAGCGGTCCGGCCCCGAA
Source organism: uncultured Actinomycetota bacterium (assembly GCA_963788075.1). Taxonomy (GTDB): domain Bacteria; phylum Actinomycetota; class Actinomycetes; order Mycobacteriales; family Mycobacteriaceae; genus Mycobacterium. Next base: position 534,596 of record CAWBFI010000006.1, read on the forward strand.
CTCGGTGGTGCGGGTGTTCGACGACTACGCGCACCATCCCACGGAGATCAGTGCCACCCTGGCCGCGGTCAGAAAGATTCTCGACGAGGGCGGCAGCGTTCCCAATGGTCGTTGCATCGTGGTGTTTCAGCCCCATTTATATTCGCGCACAAAGGCTTTCGCGGCCGAGTTCGGCCGCGCGCTGGATGCCGCCGACCAGGTGTTCGTCCTCGACGTCTACGGCGCACGCGAGCAACCGCTCACCGGCGTCAGCGGGGCCAGCGTCGCCGAGCACGTCAGCGTGCCGGTGCGGTACTGCCCGGATTTCTCCGCGGTCCCCGGGGAGGTGGCCGCGGTAGCACGCCCGGGCGACGTCATCGTCACCATGGGTGCGGGCGACGTGACCTTGCTGGGCCCCGAAATCGTGACCGCGCTGCGGCTGCGCGCCAACCGCAGCGCGCCGGGCCGGCCCGGAGTGCTGCAATGACCGAGCCGGACCCTGAGCTGACTGGGGCCACACCGACCGACGTGGTGGCCGACTCCACCGACGATTCGGCCCCGGATAGCACCGACAGCACCGTCACCGAGCCGCTCGTCGTCGGGGCGCAGCAGGCCCAACCGCAGGCGGATCAAGCCGACTTCGAGGGACCACGCCGGCGGGCCCGTCGCGAACGGGCGGAGCGCCGCGCCGCGCAGGCTCGCGCCCGGGCCATAGAGGAGGCTCGCCGCGAGGCCAAGCGCCAGGCCGGTGGGCGCATTGCCAACCAGCCGAAACCCGCTAGGCGCGGCGTCGTTCGAGGCTTGAAAATGCTGCTTGCCAGCGTGGTGCTGGCCGCCGTCGGTGTGGGGCTCGGATTGGTCCTGTATTTCACGCCCGCGATGTCGGCGCGCAACATCGTCGTCACCGGAATCGGCACGGTGACACGGGAGGAGGTCCTCGCCGCCGCGCGGGTGCGACCCGGAACGCCGCTGCTGCAGATCAACACCAACCAGGTCGCCGAACGGGTGGCCGCGATCCGGCGCGTGGCCAGCGCTCGAGTGCAGCGTCAGTACCCGTCGGCGCTGCACATCACGATCGTCGAGCGAGTTGCCGTGGCGGTCAAGGATTTTCCGGATGGCCCACACCTCTTCGACCGCGATGGCGTCGACTTCGCGACCGCGCCGCCGCCGCCAGCGCTGCCCTACATCGACGTCGCCAATCCCGGGCCGACAGACCCGGCGACCAGGGCCGCGCTCCAGGTGCTGACCGCGCTGCGCCCGGAGGTCGCAGGCCAGGTGGGCCGGATCGCGGCGCCTTCCGTGGCCTCGATCACGCTGACTCTGAACGACGGGCGAGTGGTGATCTGGGGGACCACCGACCGTTGCGACGAGAAGGCCGAAAAGCTGGCCGCGGTGTTGACGCAGCCGGGGAAGACGTACGACGTGTCCAGCCCGGATCTGCCGACCGTCAAGTAGCCCACCGCGCGGCCCGAAGGTGCAGCCAGCCGCACGCTCGGCGCCGAATGTGAGGCCCGCCGCACATTCGGCGGGGAAAATTTGCGCGCCGCGCCTCGGCGCGCCTGCGGGGTTAGTGCGCGTCGTACCCATACCGTTCTGGTTGCGCGGAACTACTTGACATAACTCTAAGCCTATGGTTGAGGTTGAGGGTTTGCAGGCGGAACACCGAGTCCCACCAGGGAGGAAGACTGATGATGACCCCCCCGCACAACTACTTGGCCGTGATCAAGGTTGTGGGTATCGGTGGCGGCGGCGTCAACGCCGTCAACCGGATGATCGAGCAGGGCCTCAAGGGCGTGGAGTTCATCGCGATCAACACCGACGCGCAGGCGCTGTTGATGAGCGATGCGGACGTCAAGCTCGACGTGGGCCGCGACTCCACTCGTGGGTTGGGCGCCGGAGCGGACCCGGAGGTCGGGCGCAAGGCCGCCGATGACGCCAAGGACGAGATCGAGGAGCTGCTGCGCGGGGCGGACATGGTCTTCGTCACCGCCGGGGAGGGGGGCGGGACCGGTACCGGCGGGGCGCCAGTCGTCGCCAGCATCGCCCGCAAGCTGGGCGCGTTGACCGTCGGGGTGGTCACCCGGCCGTTCTCGTTCGAGGGCAAACGGCGCGGCAACCAGGCAGAAGCCGGGATTGCCGCACTGCGCGAGAGCTGCGACACCCTCATCGTGATCCCGAACGACCGGTTGCTACAGATGGGCGATGCCGCGGTCTCGCTGATGGACGCCTTCCGCAGCGCAGACGAGGTGCTGCTCAACGGCGTGCAGGGCATCACCGACCTGATCACCACCCCGGGGCTGATCAACGTCGACTTCGCCGACGTCAAGGGCATCATGTCCGGCGCCGGCACCGCGCTGATGGGCATCGGCTCGGCTCGCGGCGAAGGCCGCGCACTCAAGGCGGCGGAGGTCGCCATCAACTCCCCGCTGTTGGAAGCCTCGATGGAGGGCGCACAGGGCGTGCTGATGTCGATCGCCGGAGGCAGCGACCTGGGCCTGTTCGAGATCAACGAGGCGGCCTCGCTGGTGCAGGACGCCGCCCATCAAGACGCCAACATCATTTTCGGCACCGTGATCGACGACTCGCTGGGCGACGAGGTGCGCGTGACGGTCATCGCGGCGGGCTTCGACGCCGCCGGACCCGGCCGCAAGCCCCTCGTGGGCGCTCTGGGCGGCACTGCCAGCGAAAAGGTCGGCGCGCACCGGATCGAGTCGGCGAAGGCGGGCAAGCTCAGCTCGACGCTGTTCGAGCCCGTCGACGCCGTCAGCGTGCCGTTGCAGACCAATGGCGCGACCCTGAGCATTGGCGGCGACGACGACGACGTCGATGTGCCGCCGTTCATGCGCCGCTGAGGCCCACCGAAATGTCGGTGACGGTGGAATCCCGGCGCCGTCGGCCGGGCCGGGGCGGCTTGGCCGACAACGGCTTTGAGGATACTGGTCACGTGAGCTTTCGCATCCGACGGGTGACCACCACCCGTGCGGGCGGTGTCTCGGCGCCACCGTTCGACACCTTCAACCTGGGCGACCACGTCGGCGACGACCCGGCGGCGGTGGCCGCGAACCGGGCCAGGCTCGGCGCCGCCATTGGCCTGGGCACCGGCCGGGTGGTGTGGATGAACCAGGTGCACGGAGAGCGGGTCGCGGTGATCGACGAGCCGTCGGATACCCCGGTCGAAGACACCGACGCGTTGGTGACCACCACACCCCGACTGGCGCTCGCGGTGGTCACGGCCGATTGCGTGCCGGTGTTGCTGGCCGACGCGCGCGCCGGTGTGGTCGCGGCGGCGCACGCGGGTCGTGTCGGTGCGCAGCGGGGGGTGGTGGCTCGCACGGTCGAGGCGATGCTGACCCTAGGAGCGCAGGCAGCCGACATCTCGGCGCTGCTCGGCCCCGCGGTCAGCGGCCGCAACTACGAAGTGCCCGCGGCGATGGCCGACGAAGTCGAGGCGGCGTTGCCGGGCAGCCGCACCACCACCGCGGCCGGCACGCCCGGGCTAGACCTTCGGGCCGGAATCGCTTGCCAGCTAAGGGATTTGGGCATCACGGCGATCGACATCGACCCGCGCTGCACGGTGGCCGACGCGACACTGTTCAGTCACCGCCGGGATGCGCCGACCGGTCGGCTGGCCTCGCTTGTCTGGATGGAATGACCGCCATGGCGGTGGACATGCCAGCCGATAGGAGCGAGGCAAACCATGGCAACCGCGAAACGGAATTGACACATGCGTTGGCCGGTGTGCGATCGCGCCTTGCGGCGGCCGCGGAAGCGGCCGGCCGTAATGTCGGCGAAATTGAACTTCTCCCTATTACCAAATTCTTTCCAGCAACCGATGTTGCGATTTTGTCTCGATTGGCTTGTCGATCCGTTGGCGAATCTAGGGATCAGGAAGCTTCGGCGAAGGTAGCGGAAGTCGCTCGGCTGGCTAGTAGTCCCGCGCTGGCTTCGTTCCGCGATGACTTGCTCGATTTGCACTGGCACATGGTCGGCCGGATCCAGCGGAATAAGGCTCGGTCGCTGGCGAATTGGGCGCACACCGCGCACTCGGTCGACAGCTCGCGGCTGGTGGCCACGCTCGACCGGGCGGTATCGGCAGCGCTGTCCGACGGCCGTCGGCAGCAGCCGCTGCGGGTTTATGTGGAGGTCAGCCTCGACGGCGACGTGTCCCGCGGCGGCGTCGACATCACCGCGCCCGGTGCCGTCGACCAGGTTTGCGCCCAGGTCGAGGAGACGAAAAGCCTCGAACTGCTCGGTCTGATGGGCATCCCGCCGCTGGACTGGGATCCCGACCGGGCCTTCGACCTGCTGCGAAGGGAACACCGCCGGGTCATGGAATCGCACCCCGAGGCGGCGGGCCTATCCGCCGGCATGTCCGGCGATTTCGAAATCGCCGTCAAACATGGTTCGACATGTGTGCGTGTCGGTACCGCGCTATTGGGCCCGCGGCGGCTACCGTCACCGTGAGTAGTCACTGTTGTCACACTTTCATCACAGACACCACAGACACCAAACTCCCAGGGGCTAGAAGGGGTTACGCAATGAGCACACTGCATAAGGTCAAGGCCTACTTCGGTATGGCTCCGATGGAGGACTACGACGACGAGTACTACGACGACCGCGCACCCTCCCGCGGGTTCCCGCGTCCCCGGTTCGACGACGGGTACGGCCGCTTGGAGGGCCGCTACGAAGGGCGCGACTACGACGACCCGCGTAGCGAGCCGGACTATCCGCCGCCCACCGGCTACCGCGGCGGCTACGGCGAGGAGCCCCGTTACAGTCCCGTGCATCCTCGGGAATTCGACCGGCCCGACATGAGCCGCCCGCGGTTCGGGTCGTGGTTGCGGAACTCCACCCGCGGGGCGCTGGCCATGGACCCACGCCGGATGGCAATGATGTTCGAAGAAGGCCACCCGCTGTCGAAGATCACCACGCTGCGCCCGAAGGACTACAGCGAGGCGCGCACCATCGGCGAGCGGTTCCGGGACGGCACGCCGGTCATCATGGATCTGGTGTCGATGGACAACGCCGACGCAAAGCGGCTGGTCGACTTCGCGGCCGGCCTGGCGTTCGCGTTGCGCGGCTCGTTCGACAAGGTGGCCACCAAGGTGTTCCTGCTGTCGCCCGCCGACGTCGACGTATCACCGGAGGAGCGTCGCCGGATCGCCGAAACCGGCTTCTACGCTTACCAATAGCCGCCTCCGACAGGGGCGGGCACGCACCGGGCTGGGCGAGACCCACGCGAGATGTGTGCGCGCACCCCGTAGTCGGTACGCTGGCGAGGGCCGCTCTCCTGAGCGGCGACCGATCATCGGTCATCTCATCGTTAAGGTCGGGACTTGTAGCGTTGGTGCTGTTCTTTAAGATTCTCGGGTTTGCGCTGTTCATCTTCTGGCTGCTGCTCATCGCCCGGGTCGTCGTCGAGTTCATCCGCTCGTTCAGCCGTGATTGGCGTCCCACCGGCATCACCGTGGTGATCCTGGAGATCATCATGTCGATCACCGATCCGCCGGTGAAGCTGCTGCGCCGCCTGATCCCACAACTCACCATCGGGGCGGTCCGCTTCGACCTGTCGATCATGGTGCTGCTGCTGGTCGCGTTCATCGGCATGCAACTGGCGTTCGGCGCTGCGGTGTGATCTGCTCGCCCCGGCCGAAGCCCGGAGACAGTTCGGCCACGATATAGCCTCGGTTTGGCGGCCGCGATTTAAAAATTCTAAGGACTCGGATTTTATTGCTCTTAGTGTGTGAAATTGGTTCTTAGTTATTGGGCTAATCGGCGACCGCCGGGTCTGATGTGACAGGATGGACGGCAGTTGCACGACGGCAACCACTCCGTTCTACACTTTTCAGATCGTTTGACAAGAACTCGAGGGGACGAACAATGCCGCTAACACCAGCCGACGTCCACAATGTGGCGTTCAGTAAGCCGCCGATTGGCAAGCGCGGTTACAACGAAGACGAGGTCGACGCCTTTCTCGACCTGGTGGAAAACGAGCTGACGCGGCTCATCGAAGAGAACTCCGATCTGCGTCAGCGGATAGAGGAGCTCGACCGCGAGCTGGCCGCCGCCGGGGGCGGCGGCGCCGCGCCCACCCAGGCTATTCCGACCTTCGAGCCCGAGCCCGAGCCGGTCAAGCAGGCGCCGGTGGTGGTCCCGACGGCCCCGCCGGCCCCGGCGGGAACCAACGAGGAACAGGCCATGAAGGCCGCCCGGGTGCTGACCCTGGCTCAGGACACCGCCGACCGGCTCACCAGCACCGCGAAGGCCGAATCGGAGAAGATGTTGGCCGACGCCCGCGCCAACGCCGACCAGATCCTCAGCGAGGCTCGTCACACCGCCGAGACCACGGTCGCGGAGGCCCGGCAGCGCGCCGACGCGATGCTGGCCGATGCCCAATCACGTTCCGAGACTCAGCTGCGCCAGGCCCAGGAGAAGGCGGACGCCCTGCAGGCCGACGCCGAACGCAAGCACTCCGAGATCATGGGAACCATCAACCAGCAGCGCACGGTCCTCGAGGGCCGGCTCGAGCAGCTGCGTACCTTCGAACGCGAATACCGCACCCGACTCAAGACCTACCTGGAATCCCAGCTCGAGGAGCTCGGCCAGCGCGGATCGGCGGCACCTGTCGACTCCAGTGCCGATGCCGCTGGATTCGACCAATTCAATCGGGGTAATAACTAGCCTCGACCCCGCCTGACCCCCGTGGGCACACTCAACCTGCACTGGGCCAGGCGGTGCGGCACGTAGGCTGGAGGATGAGCGATGCTGATAATTGCGCTGGTACTGGCCCTGATCGGGCTAGTCGCGTTGGTGTTTGCGGTCGTCACGAGCAATGAGCTGGTGGCATGGGTGTGCATCGGCGCCAGCGTCCTCGGCGTGGTGCTGCTGATTATCGATGCATTGCGGGAACGCCAGCGGCGCGACGCCGGCGGCGAAGACCATGAAGAGCGGCCGGGGGACGACGCGGAGGCCTGGGTCGACTACCCCGAGGAAGTCCCGGACGAGGCCGAACATAGCCGAGACGCTGCCGTCCATGAGTCAACGGAGCGAGCCGGCTCCGACGCGGGCCACGAGTCGCCCGTGCTCGCCGACGACCGCGGCGACGACCGGACCAAGTAGCCGCGCAAAACGCTGCGCCTAACGGGGCTCAGCGGGTCGGCGTATTGAGCAGCTCGCGAACCTCATCGTCATTGACCTGGTGAAAGTCTTCGTATGCCTGCCCGACGGCCTCGAACCCGGCCGGCATAGTCGCGCACACCACCTCGTCGGCTTCCTGCGCCAGCTCGCCGCAGGTCGACTGCGGGCCGACAGGGACCGCGACGACCACCGATTGCGGGTCGGCGGTCCGCAACGCCCGGACGGCCGCCAGCATGCTGGCACCGGTGGCGATACCGTCGTCGACGACGATCACGGTCTTGCCGTGCGGGTCGGCCATCGGGCGCCCGCCCCTATACGCCTGCTCGCGCCGGCTGAGCTCGGCCGTCTCGCTGGCAATCACCTCGCGGACCTGCTCGTCGCTGACCTGCAGGCTCGAAACCACGTGATCGTTCATCACGAGCCCCCCGCCGCTCGCCAAGGCCCCCATCGCGAGTTCGGGCCAGCGCGGCACCCCGAGCTTGCGGACCAGGAACACGTCAAGCGGGGCGTGCAGCGACGCGGCGATTTCCCACGCCACGGGAACGCCGCCGCGTGCGAGCCCGAAGACGAGCACTCCGTCCTTGTCGCGGTACGACGCCAACCGCTCGGCCAGCGCGCGACCCGCTTCGCGACGGTCGCGGAACGCGCGAGCCGCCGTTCGCCGGAGGAAACCGCTCGGTGGGTTCATTGATCGCCCTCCAGGCTACCGGCTTTAGGCCGTTCGACCAGGGGCCGTGAAGTTCGAGATGAACCTGTGCTGGGGCCGGTTGCCTTCGTGCGTCGCCCGTACTAGCTTGACCGGGTTGGGCGCTAGGAATGCCCAGGATGCCCGGCGGGTGCTGCGCCGATAGCGGGGGATAGTCGAGAGGAGCCGCGAGATGAGCCGGCGCTTTCGTAACACCTACAAGGGCTACAGCATTGGTTGCGGCATTGTGTGGGCCGTGATCTTGGCCGGGGTTTCGTCGGTGGCCGACACCGCGACCCGGCACAAGTTCCTGTTGGTTTTCGGCGGATGGTGGATCGGGTGGCTGTCGGCGACGATCGCCAGGGCCGTCTATCCACCGCCGAAGCGGACCGCCGGGCCGTAGCGCGCGGGTGTCCGAGGGGGGACTTGAACCCCCACGCCCATTAGTAGGGCACTAGCACCTCAAGCTAGCGCGTCTGCCATTCCGCCACTCGGACAAGACCAAACGAGAGTTGGCAGCTAAGGCTATCGGATTGGCCCGCGCGGACCCAACTCTGCGTGCCCGCTTCGAGCCCGTTTCGAGTCCGACCGAGCCGCCTCAACAGTGGTAGGAAAGGTGATTGTGATCCTTGACAGCGGGGATAGCGGGGACAGCGGGGCGAGCGGGGAAACCGACGCTCCGGCCAATCCCAGCGATGACGTGGTCGAGGTGGTCAGCAGGCTGATCCGGTTCAACACCACTAACACCGGCGAACCGGAGACGACGCAAGTCGAGGCCGAATGCGCACACTGGATCGCCGAGCAGCTCCAGGAGGTCGGCTATCGGCCTCAATACGTCGAATCCGGTGCACCCGGCCGGGGCAATGTCTTCGCTCGCCTCAAGGGCGCCGACGACTCGCGTGGCGCCCTGCTGATCCACGGGCATCTCGACGTGGTCCCGGCCGAGCCGGCCGAATGGAGCGTGCACCCGTTTTCCGGAGCGGTCAAAGACGGCTTTGTGTGGGGGCGCGGCGCTGTCGACATGAAGGACATGGTCGGGATGATGATCGTGGTCGCCCGGCAATTGAAGCGGGCCGGTACCGTGCCGCCACGCGATCTGGTGTTCGCGTTCGTTGCCGACGAAGAGCACGGCGGCCACTACGGAGCGCAGTGGCTGGTGCGGAACCGGCCCAATCTGTTCGAGGGCGTCACCGAGGCGGTCGGTGAAGTGGGCGGATTTTCCCTGACCGTGCCGCGCCGGGAGGGGGGAGAGCGTCGGCTCTATCTGATCGAGACGGCCGAGAAGGGGCTGTCCTGGATGCGGCTCACCGCCCGCGGCCCGGCGGGACACGGATCGATGGTGCACGACCAGAACGCCGTCACCGCCGTCGCCGAGGCGGTCGCCCGGCTAGGACGGCACCGGTTCCCGCTCGTGGTGAGCGACACCGTCGCCCACTTCCTGGCCGCGGTGAGCGAGGAGACTGGGCTGACGTTCGACACCGAGTCGGCTGACCTGGACGGCGCGATCGAAAAACTTGGCCCGATGGCTCGCATGCTGAAGGCCGTGCTCCACGACACCGCCAATCCGACGATGCTCAAGGCCGGTTATAAGGCCAACGTCATCCCGGCGAGCGCGGAAGCGGTGGTCGACTGCCGCATCCTGCCCGGCCGAAAGGCGGCATTCGAGGCCGAGGTCGACGAGCTGATCGGCCCTCACGTCGCTCGCGAATGGGTCAGGGACCTGCCGTCGTACGAAACCAGCTTCGACGGCGACCTGGTCGATGCCATGAACGCCGCAGTGCTGGCGCTCGACCCGGACGCCCGGACGGTGCCCTACATGCTTTCCGGTGGGACCGACGCGAAAGCCTTCGCGCGCTTGGGCATTCGCTGCTTCGGCTTCAGCCCGCTGCGGTTGCCGCCGGAACTTGACTTCACCGCACTGTTCCACGGCGTCGACGAACGGGTACCCGTCGACTCGCTGAGGTTTGGCACCGATGTCCTGGCACACTTCCTGACACACTGCTAGTCGAAGCTAGTCGAGGCTAGCCAACAAAATACGAGAGGATCGCCCATGAGCTTGCCCGCCGACCCGTATGACGCGCTGCCCAAGCTGCCGTCGTTCCGCCTGACCTCGAACTCGATCACCAACGGCCAGCCGCTGGCCACGCCGCAAGTCAGCGGGATCATGGGTGCCGGCGGAGAGGACGTCAGCCCCCAGCTGAGCTGGTCCGGGTTCCCCGAGGAAACCCGCAGCTTCGCGGTCACCGTCTACGACCCGAACGCCCCGACGCTCTCCGGGTTCTGGCACTGGGCGGTGGCCAACCTGCCCGCCGATGTGACCGAGCTGCCCGACAATGCCGGCGACGGCAGCGAGCTACCGGGCGGCGCACTGACGTTGGTCAACGATGCCGGAATGCGCCGCTATGTCGGCGCCGCCCCTCCTCCCGGCCACGGGCCGCACCGCTACTACGTCGCGGTGCATGCCGTGGACGTCGACAAGCTCGACCTGCCGGAAGACGCAAGTCCCGCTTTTCTCGGGTTCAACCTGTTCCAGCACGCGATCGCGCGGGCCTACATTTACGGCACCTACGAGCAGAACTAGGACGAGCCGGCCCGCGGCTGTCGGACGGTGCGGCCATCATTCGAGCATGGTTTCTACACATGCTTTTGATCGGATCGAGGCCGCTTTCGACGAGCTCGAAGCGGCTCAGCGCCGCTGCTCCGAGTTGTCCTTCGATGGACTGACGGTTCGCGAGCTGTGTGACTACTTGGAGCGGTTCGAGGTCCTTCGGGGCAAGTTGGCTGCGCTCGAGTACGAGCTCAAGAGTCCGTTCGCTCGGAACCAGTAAATAACTTGTGCCACTTTGGTTTCAGTGGTCTCGACGGACGGATTCTTGTCGGGCTCCGGCGTAGCATTTCGAACATGTGTTCGGATAGTCGTGAGGAGATCCAGGAGGATTTCGACGCGTTGCGCACCGTGGTGTCGCGGGTTGTCGGGCGTTCTCATGACGCGTTGACGACCCCGGAGCGGCTGGCGCTTTTGGAGCGGCTCGAGTTGGAGACGCGGCGGCTGCGCGTGCCGGGGCATGAGTTGATCAATCAGCTTGCCGAACAGGCCGGGCCCGAAGAGCTGGGCGGCCCGCTGCCGCGCGTGCTGGCTGACCGGTTACGCATCACCCGCAGCGGGGCGCCGGCGGGTGGATGAGGCCGCCGATCTGGGGCCGCGCCGTGCGCTGACCGGCGAGGCACTGCCGCCGCTGTTGACCGCGACCGCGGCCGCCCAACGCGACGGGAGGATCGACCCCGCACACGTTCAGGTGACCCGGCGGTTCTTAGACCAGCTGCCCGACGCGGTCGATCTCGACACCCGCGCGTGCGCCGAAGCCCAACTGGCCTCGCTGGCCACCCAGTATCGCCCCGACCACCTCGTCGACTTGGCGCGCCAGCTCGCCGATTATCTGAGTCCCGACGGCAACTACACCGACAGCGACCGCGTCCGGCGGCGCGGGCTCACCCTCGGAAGGCAAGGCCCCGACGGCATGTCGGAACTGCGCGGCCTGCTTACCCCCGAAGCCCGCGCCACCCTCGAGGCGATGCTGGCCAAGACCGCCGCCCCAGGGATTTGCAATCCCGATGACGAGATGCCCGTCGTGAATGGCCCAGCAGATGACAGTGCGGTTCAGCGCGACACTCGCAGCGCCGCCCAGCGCAATCACGACGGTCTCGCCGCCGCCCTGCGTGCGCTGCTGGCATCGGGGAAGTTGGGGCAGCACAACGGATTGTGTTGTACGCCATCAACCCGCTGCTGCAGATCGCCGCCGTCAAGACCGTGGTGACCGACGTGTGGCACGGAGTGTCCAGTGCGGGTGTGGTTTCGGAGTGGCTGGCTGAGGCTGCCGAGGCGTCGGACGCTTCGCCGGCACTCGCGGAGCCGACCATCCCCAACTACAAGGCCTCCACGTTCGTGCCGTTCTCCGTGGAGTTGCAGGGTGACGCTGTGCCGCTGCTCAACGAGGTTTCCAAGCTGATGAACGACGGCATGCTGCAGCTGCTCAACACCGCATTCACCACCGGCAGCGGCGTCGGAAACCCCACGGGCATCATCACCGCGCTGACCGGCACGTCCAGCGTGGTCAACGCGGGGACCAGCGGAACCCTTGCGGCAAGCGATGTTTACGCGCTGCAGTCCAGCCTGGGGCCGCGTTTCCAGGGCAACGCCCGCTGGGTGGGCAACCTGGCCGTGCTGAATGCGTTGCGGCAGGTGGAAACCAGCAACGGTGCGCTGAAGTTCCCGTCGCTGCAGACCGACCCGCCGACCCTGTTGGGCCGTCCGGCCCACGAGTTGTCCAACATGGACAACACCGTGGCGGCGGGCAAGAACCTGCTGGTGTACGGCGACTTCAGCCAGTACGTCATCACCCAGCGCGTCGGGTCCAGCCTTGAGCTGATCCCGCACCTGTTCGGTACCAACCGGCGTCCGACCGGGCAGCGGGGGGCGTGACGGTGGGCACGGTATGGCGCGGACAGCATCAACGACGCCGCGTTCCGGATGCTCGTGGCCTAAGGCCGCCGGAGGGCGGCCGTAGTGGAATCCTTCATTTAGGTGCAGTGAGCCTCCACGTCACCGCAAAGGAAATTGGCAGAACTGGCCACTTATCGTGCCTTCTGAGGGCGGGACTGTGCCAAACTTCGCGAATGGCCTCCGAAAAATCGGCCCTTGTGTTGCTACATGGAATCACGATGTCTGGCGAGAGCGCGTGGCGGGAAGTGGTTCCATTTCTCGCCGACCAGCACCAGGTGTATGCACCTAGCGCTTTAGGGCATCGCGGCGGCCCTTCGCGCAGCGCCGGCCGGTGACGATGAGCGATGTCGTTGATGCGGCGGAGCAATACCTTGACGAGCACGGCCTTGATCGACCGCATCTTGCGGGCAACTCTATGGGCGGCTATATGGCTATCGAGTTGGCGCGGCGCGGACGGGCGGCAACGGTGTGTGCCCTATCCCCTGGCGGCCTGTGGTCGTCAGGCGATGGTTTGCAAGCTAGCGTTTTCAAAACGATTCGAAGGCACGTAGCGTTGGGCCGCCTAATGCGACCCCTTGTCTCACTGATGTCCAGATCGGCAACCTTGCGCAAATTCGGATCGCGCGACATTGCCGTCCATGGGGATCGACTGACCGCGGCCCAGGTCGTCGAGATGAATAACGACTTACTCGCCTGCGCGGTCGTCGATGACCTCTCGGCTGACGCTTGGCACATCGCGCCGCTGAACCCGCTGCCGTGCCCGATCACCATCGCGTGGGCGGAAAAAGACACCCTGCTTCCGGTCGAGCTGTACGAAACGGCCGCCAAGGAGCGCCTACCCTGCGCGACCTTCACTATCCTGCCCGACGTCGGGCATGGGTCCATGGTGGATGACCCCGAGTTGGTGGCGCGCACCATTCTCGCCGTCACCGGCGCGGCGGAGAAGTAGTTCAAGAGGACTGAACCAGGTCGGAGTGCGCTTGGGTCTTCGACCCCAAGTGCACGATAAAAACCCGAACGCATAGGGGGGTGATGAAGCCGCGCATCCGCGACGGCCACCCCAACTCCCCACCCGCAGTGGACATACCCCCCCGATTTGGACTGGACAGATAATCGCTCCGACCCCTTGGGTGTCGCCGGTAGGGTGCGACATGCGGCAATGCCATACAGGCGGCGCGACAGTCGGATGGGGGAGACTGGACACATGAGAGCTGCTGGTGAACGGGCTCGGCGTGATGCTCGGGTGGTTCGGTTGTTCTTGGCCGGGTTGAGCTACCGGGACATCGGCGCGGTGGTGAGGTTGCGGTCTCCTACGAGCGTCGGCAACATCGTGGCGCGGGAGTTGGCGGCCTCGGCTGAACGGCGCGGGCTGTTGACCGATGAGGCCTTCGCCGTGTACCAGGAGCGCAGCGAGCGGCTGTTTCGCGCGCATTGAGGGCGCGCGTTGGACGGGAATCACCGCTCAGCGGAGTTGTGCCGCAAGCTATTAGGCCAGCATGCCCAGATTTACGGGTTGGCCAAGGAGGTGTCGTTGGCTGGTGGTACCCCGACTGGGGGGGTGGAGGTTGAGCCGGACCAGCCCGACATGGATGAGCTTGCCCGCCTGCGCGCCGCGCGTGCTGGGGCCTGAAAATAGGGGGAGGCCAACATGACTAGCCCCATCCCGTGCCCGCAGCTGACTGGCGGTGAGATTGCCAGGGTTAAGCGACTGGTTCGCTACTGACCGATGCGGCCATTGCCGCTCGGCGCATGGACTCGTCGCTGACTTTCGTGTAGATGGCTGTGGTGACTGGTGACGTGTGGCCCAGCAGCTATTGGACCGTTATTCCTCGAAAGTTTCTTCGTCGAACTATTTCGGCGTTTTGCTAGTAGCGGGAGGGGTGGGCGTTTGGTTGAAACGCCGAATGGGGGGACGGCGGTAGGGGACGGCGGTAGGGTGTTTCTGCCGGGGGTTTGGTGGTAGCCGGATTTGGAGGATGGCGATGTCGTATCTGGTGGCGGTCCCGGAGTTGGTGGCGTCGGCGGCAACGGATCTGTCGAACATTGGCGCGGCGCTAACTGACGCGCATGTGGCCGCAGCGGCCCCAACCACTTCCGTGCTGGCCGCAGCAGAGGATGAGGTGTCGGCGGCGATCGCAGCGCTGTTCGGTGCGCACGGTCAGACATATCAGGCGCTTGGCGCCCAGGCGTTGACGTTTCAGGAGCAGTTTGTGCAGAACTTGACTGCGAGTGCGGGTTCGTATGCCAATGCCGAGGCCAATATCGTGCAGGCCTTGACGAGTGCGGCCCCTCCGCTGAACACCGGGACCTTGAACCTGGGTCTCGGGAATATCGGAAACCTCAACCTGGGCAGCGGGAATCTTCTCGGCAACTACAACCTGGGTAGCGCGAACCTCGGCAGCGGCAACATCGGCATCGCCAACACCGGCAATAACAACATCGGCATCGCCAACACCGGCATCGGCAACACCGGCATCGCCAACACCGGCACCGGGAACATCGGCTTGTGGAACACCGGCATCGGCAACACCGGCATCGGGTGGTTCGGTATCTCCGACACCGGCACCATGACGCCGCTGGACTCGGGTACCCACAACCAAGGCTTCTTCAACTCGGGCGACAGGAACGTCGGTTTCTTCAACTCGGGAGATACCTCCGCTAGCCCAATTTTGGACTCCCCGCTCGCCGGCGGCCACAACTTCGGTCTCTTCAACTCGGGCGGCGCATTCTTTACCCCCACCAACCCCCCCACCGTTGGATCTGGACCCCTCCCCCCCACGGGCACCGGCCATAACTTCGGCTTGTTCAACTCCGGCTTCAACAACTGGGGCATATTGAACTTGGGCTTCACCAACACCGGCATATTAAGCCCGAGCTACTGGCTGACACCTTTTGATACGGGTTACGGCTAATGCAATAGACGTTTTCGGGCATCCATTTGGATACGCTGCCGCCGACGCCACACCGCCTGATCGGGCAATGGGAGGATAGCGGTCAAATTTGTGCTGAACCGGGAAGTGATGTCGCACTACAACAACATCGCCGGCCTTGTCAGCAAGATTCGCAACGCCCGCTATGGCGAGATGAGTCAATTACATAGAAACGCTTATCGATTCGGGTGATTGGCGTAACTTCACCACCCCGGTCGGAACACGTTTCCGGTTCCGGGAGTGCGAGTTCGACTACTTCCTGCTGGCGATGGAAGTTGACCCGACCCTTGTGCGGCACGCGTACCTGTATGCGACTGATGTGGAAGGTTTGGCGGCCAGGCAGATTCGACTGGCTGATATCACGGGTCGTGGGAAGAAGGCCGATGAACGTTGGCGGCGTCATTGGCGGCAGATGGCTGACGACCTGGACGCTGACCCATCGGGTGCTGCGGCACGGATTCGGGCTGGCCAAGACAAGGAAAGTAGTTGGTTCGTTACCGGTCGTACGGGCAAGTTAGCGGCTGACTCTAAGCGTCGGCGCGATGCCGAGCAGGGTAAGCCGGTGCGCCGTGATGCCACCAGGAAACGCTGGTCGGTCGAATGGGGTCAAGAAGGGTCAGCCGTGGAGGCGATCGCTCGGAAACTGTTGGCTGATCCGCAGTTGGCCGAGGCCGTCTACGAGAAGCTGCGCTCGTCCAGGAGTCGCGCTTGACTTCCACATCGTGAATCGCCCTGGAAATGCTGGAGGCTCCTGACCTTGGAAACGAGGATGCGGGTATGCCGAAAGAACAGTCTCCTGGGAAGCCGACGACACGCCGATACAGTCCGGAAGAGAAGGCCGCCGCGGTGCGGATGGTGCGGGCGTTGCGCGCCGAGCTGGGTACCGAGCAGGGAACCGTGCAACGGGTAGCCCGCCAGCTCGGCTACGGCATGGAGTCGGTACGCATGTGGGTGCGCCAGGCAGATATCGATGAAGGATTAGCTCCGGGGGTATCGACCGCAGAGTCGGTGCGGGTCAAGGAACTCGAGCAAGAGAACCGAGAACTCAAGCGCGCCAACGAGATTCTGAAGCGAGCGGCCAGTTTCTTCGGGGCGGAGCTCGACCGCCAACACAAGAAATAGTCGACTTCATCGACGACAACCGCCAAGAGTTCGGGGTCGAGCCCATCTGCACCGTCCTGCGATCGGCAGGGGTGTCGATGGCCCCGAGCACCTACTACGCGGCCAAGTCCCGCGGTCCGTCGCCGCGAGCCTGCCGTGACGCCGTCCTGGGTCCGGCCCTGGTCCAGTTGTGGAAGGACAACTACTGCGTCTACGGGGCACACAAGCTGTGGAAAACGGCACGCCGGGCCGGGCATGACGTGGGCCGCGATCAGGTTGCCCGGCTGATGCGGGCCGCCGGCATCGAAGGGGTGCGTCGCGGCAAACGGGTCCGCACCACCAAGCCCGACCCTGGCGCCGGGCGGCATCCCGATCTGGTCAAGCGCAACTTCACCGCGACTGCCCCCAACCAAGTTGGATATTGCGGTCGGCGGGAGCCAGTGTTTCGCTGTGGGGTGAGCCACTGTTCCGGTTGGGACTGGGCCACCGTGGCGGTGCGGGCTGAGCCGTGGCGCCGCTGGGGCGGGCGGTGGTGTGCCGCCCGCCCGTTGGCGTTGGTCAGTTGAGCTGGTTGAAGTGTTTGCGCATGGAATCGTCGCAGTTAAGGACGGTGGTGTGCGCGTTGGTGGTGATCCGGTCGACGATGGCGTCGGCGAGGATCTTTTCGTCCATTCGGTCGTGCCACTGGTCGGGCGGTAATTGTGTGCAGTAGATCGTCGACGCGGTTTTGTGGCGCCGGTCGATCAAGGGTGTGGAGCTGCTGGACCTGCTGCGTCGTCGGCGTCGTGAGGAACCAGTCGTCGATGATGAGCAGGTCGACCTTGACCAGCGCGGCGAGGCAGCGCTTCTTCTGGTCGGTGCGTTCGGCCGATCGTGATCCGGTCGAACAGCTCGTTGGCCGACAGGTAGAGCACCTGGCGATATTGCTGGCAGGCCTTGTTGCCCAATGCGCAGGCCACGTAGGTTTTCCCGGCCCCCGGTCGGCCCTTGCAGGATTACGTCTTGATGTTTGACCAGGTAGCTGCCGACGGCGAGCCGGGTGATGAGCTCGGTGTTCACGTTCCGTCCGGGCATGGCCTTGATGTCGCCGATGTCGGCATCGGGCTGGGCCAGACCAGCCTGGCGGCGAAGCCGGTGCAGCTTGTTGTCTCGCCTGCGCTCGTACTCCCAGTCGACGGCCTGCTTGACCATCTCCGGCCCGGTCAAGGCCCCGACGCTTGTCGTGTTGGCGAGTTTTTCGAAGTACTCAGCCATTCCTGACAGTCGCATCGCCTTGAGCCTGGTGAGGGTTTCGACGTCGATCATGCCTGGCCCCCGTCGGTGGTGTAGTAGTCGGCGCCACGTACGAAACCCGCGTCGCCCAGCGATGGCGGCGGTGGCGGGTCGGCCGGTTTCCAACCGGCCCATAGCTTTTTGATCAGCGTGTAGGACGGCGTCGGTGTTGCCGCCAACGCCCGACCGCAGGTGTCTTCCAACCGGGTGATGCCACCAGGCTTTTTGGCCAACGCCATCACGCCCAGACACGACCGGAAGGACTGCTCGACGATGTTGCGGGAAGCCAGGATCGCGTTGATAGCGGCGACGGTGTTCGGGCCGACGGTGGCGGCCCACTGCTCGAAACGTTGCGGTGTCCAGTCGATCAGCCGGCTCCGATGCGCCTCGGGCATGTGCGAGGTCACGGTGCAATACCGGCCACGCACCCCCTTGCGCCGCGGATGGGAGGCGACGCGTTCGGTGCCGTCGAAGATCTCGACGGTGTGCGAGGTGATGCGCACATCCAACGACTGGCCGATCAGCTTGGCGGGAACCGAGTAGAAGTTCTTGTCGACCTGCACGTGATAGTTGGGTCCCACCTTGGCTTTTCGTAGATCCGCCAACTCAAAAGGGACTTGCGCCAGTGGGATCAAAAGCGGCTTCTCGTCTCGGACGAACACGATGTGGCGGGAATCTTCCCGCTTCTGGAACGGCCGAGCGTTGATTTCTGCGACCTCGTCGAAGATCGCCTCGTTGAGCTCGGCAAGACCCACGAACCGCCGGTTGCGCAGTACCGCGGCGACCTGGTTCGCGACGAACCGCACGCTACCCTCGACGACCGGCTTGTCGCGAGGCCGCCTCACCCTGGCCGGGATGATGACGGTGCCGTAATGCTCGGCCATGCGCGCATACGCCGCGTTCAGCGCCGGCTCGTAACGGTCGGCCCTCGACACGCCGGTACGCAGATTATCGGGCACGAGCAGCCGTGCCACGCCCCCGAACGCTTCGAACGTGTGCACATGCGCATCGATCCACGACACAAGCGTCATATCGGTGAAGGCCTCCACGTACGCATACGCCGAGTACGACAGGGCGGCGACGAACAGCCACGCCTCGACAGGCTCACCGGTGACCGGGTCGGCGAAGACCATCGAGTCACCGGCCCAATCGACCTCGATCGATTCGCCCGGATCACGCGGGATGCGCATCGACGCGCCCGTCGCCTTCACCCAGCGGCGGTACTGTTCGTTGAAGAACGAATACTGATACGGCACCTCGCCGGTCTCCCGGCACTTCGCCACGTACTCGTTCCACAGCAGTAACAACGTCACCGACGGGCGGGCCAGCTCACGGTGCACATGCTCGAAATCCGGTGCAGCCCGACCAGAGTCGGGCTTGGTCGGCTCGGGCAACAGCAGGTGGCGGACCTCGAACGCCTCGAGGTCCGCCACCTGCCCGAAACTCACCCCAGCCGTGTTCGCCGCGGCGAACACCGCCGCTACCGTGTTCCGCGAACAGCCCAGCGCGTCGGCGATGCCGCGTTGGGACACACCCTCGGCGCGAAGCCGAAGGATTTGTTTGTAGTCGACCATGAAAGGCGACTCCTTTCGTCACGCCCATGCCCCAATGGCACGGGCCCGACGAAGGTCCCACGCAACAAGATCAGAACCGGCGCCACGGCTCAGCCCGCACCGCCACGGTGGCCCAGTCCCAACCGGAACAGTGGCTCACCCCGCAACGGAACAGTGGCCCTCAGCCAGCGCGATATCCACCAGTTGTGGGTCACCGACCTGACCTACGTCCCGACCTGGGCCGGCGTGGCGTACGTCTGCTTCATCACCGACGCGTTCAGTCGGATGATCGTCGGCTGGCGGGTCGCGTCGAACATGCGGACCACGATGGTGCTCGACGCGATTGAGATGGCCCGCTGGTCACGCGGCAATACGTTGCCGGGCTTGACATGTCACTCCGACGCCGGATCGCAGTTCACGTCCGTTCGCTACGGTGAACGCCTCGCCGAGATCGGTGCGGTGCCCTCCATCGGATCCGTCGGCGACAGCTTCGATAACGCCCTGGCCGAAACGGTGAACGGATACTACAAGTCTGAGCTGATCTACGGACCCGCCCGCACCGGCCCCTGGAAGACCGTCGAGGATGTCGAACTGGCCACCCTGAGCTGGGTGCACTGGCACAACACAGCGCGTCTGCACGGCTACCTCAACGACCTACCGCCCACAGAGTTCGAAGCCATCTTCTACGCTACGAAACGGACCGACCAACCCCTGGTCGAAATCCAATAGCCCGAGCCTCCACCGGAACCAGGGCGTTTCATCGTTCCTTAGCAGTGTGGTTTTGGAACGTACTTCAACGGTTCATGGTCAACCGAGAACCAACACCTTCCATCACCCCGAAAAGCTCCTCGCTGACGGCGACGACGAAGACGATGAAGACGACGAAGACGGGGCCGCGTGACCTAGCCCGGAGGCCTGCCCGGCTTGGGCGCCGCCGACCCGACCGCTTCGCTGAGGGAGGCGAACCCGCCGTCGTGCAACCGGCGGGCAATGCCGTCGTGAATGTGCTTGGGCCACAACCCACCTCCGTAGACGAACCCGGTGTAGCCCTGCAGCAGCGAGGCCCCCGCGGTGATCCGCTCCCAGGCGTCGTCCGCGGTCTCGATGCCCCCGGCGCTGATCAGCACCAGGCGGTCGCCGACCCGCGCGTAGAGCCGGCGCAGCACCTCGACAGCCCGACGCGCCACCGGTGGCCCGGAGATGCCCCCCGCGCCCAGCTTGTCGACCTCCGGCGTGAGCAAGCCGTCGCGCGACACCGTCGTGTTGGTTGCGACGATGCCGGCCAGGCCAAGCTCGGCGGCCAAGTCCGCAATGTCATCGAGGTCGGAATCGGCGAGATCCGGTGCGATCTTCACCAGCACCGGTACGGATGTCACCGAGGCCTCCGCGAGGACGCCCGCCACGATGGGCCGCAGCGATTCGATCGCCTGCAGGTCGCGCAGCCCCGGAGTATTCGGGGAGCTCACGTTGACCACAAGATACGACGCCAGCGGACCGACCAGCCGTGCGCTTGCGCGGTAGTCGTCGACCGCTTCGGTGGCCGGGGTGGTCTTCGTCTTGCCGATGTTGACGCCGATCGGTATCTCGGGTCGGTGGCGGGCGAGCCGGATCGCCAGCGCACCGGCACCGCGATTGTTGAAACCCATACGGTTGAGCAGGGCCCGGTCGGCGGGCAGCCGGAACAGGCGGGGCGAGGGGTTACCGAGCTGGGGATGCGCGGTGACGGTGCCGACCTCGGCATACCCGAAGCCCAACGCGGCCCACGTGAAAAGCCCCACGCCGTCCTTGTCGAACCCGGCGGCCAGCCCGAGCGGTCCAGGGAAGCGGACCCCGAACACCGTGCTGGCCAGCACCGGATCGCGCGGTCCGAGCAGCCGGTGCAAAAACCGGCGTGCCAAGGGGACGGCCGTCAGGCCCCGCAGCAGCGCAAAAACAAGAGTATGGATGCGTTCGGGGGGAACCAGAAAGAGCAGCCGGCGCAGGAGCCGGTACATCACAGTTCGGGCTGGTCGGGCCGCCGGTTATCCAGACGAGACTTCTTGCGGCGCAACAAAACCCGCCTACTGCCGTCGGTATAGAGCCGGACCCGCGTCAGTTCCCAGCCACGATATTCCGCCTCGATGGACAGCCGGGTGGACGCGCTGAGCCGGGTCACTTCGGGCGGCAGGCGCAACGGCACCCACTCGTATTCGTCGGACATCTCGGTATCCCAGCCGGCGGGCAGCCGACTCCGCCGCGGCGCGGCTCCGCCTGTCACGGCGTGCCCGCCGCGTGCTCGATGGTCTGGACGCCCGCACCCGAACCCGACACCACGTACAAGGTGTCCGACGCTTCATCAAAGGCCAGCGAGTTGGGTTGCTGCACGGTTGGGTATCGCACCCTTTCGACGGGAATTCCGGTTGACAGATCGTAACCAATGACGACGTTCGACGCGGTTTGGGACACCCAGGTCAGCCCCCGCGACCCGGCCAGGCCGTACGGGGCCTGGCGCACCGGGTAGGCCTGACGCAAGATCAGCGGGGTCCGCGGCGAACAACAACCGTACACCAGCAGCTGGCCACCGCGGGTGTCGGCGACCAGGACCCGGCCCAGCGGATCGGCGGCCAGGGTGGTCGCGCCCGCGCCGGCCCGCAGCGCCTGCTCGACGTGGCCGTCGGGGCCGATCGTCGTGACCGAGGTCTGCCCCCTGTCCAGAACCACCGTCGTATTTCCCTGGGTTGCAAGGGCATCCACGCGCGCGAAGATCTTGTTTCGGCTGCCGACGGTCGCGGTTCCGACGGCGCTCGGTGTCTGGGAGGCGAGGGTGTAGACGGCGCCGTCGGCGCTGCCCAATACCAGCTTGCCGTCGGCGCGCTGCGCGACCGCGGTGAATTCGGCTCCCCCGGCCTCGGCGACCCCCACCTGCGCCGCGCGGCCGGTAGACAGGTCCAGAGAGAAGTAGCCGCCCCGGGTGGCCAGGTAGGCCGTGCCGCGGCCGTCGCCGGTCATCGCGGTCGCCGGGCCCGGCAGCGCGATGATGCGCGGCGCGGAGTGCGGGTCCGCGAACTCGGCGATGCTGGCGGGCGCCGTCGGGTCCGCGCCGGGGGCCAAGACCGCCAGCTGGTGAGTGCCGCTGTCGAAGATCGCCGCCACGGCGTCACTGCCCAGCGGTCGCACCGCACCGGCCGGGTTCTGCGACACCGGCGGCGACTGGGCCGCCCGCCCGGGTTCTACCGTTTGTGGCTTCTGAGAAGCGAAGGTGCTCAGGGGATTCGAGGAACAACTGGCGCAAGCCGCGGCCGATGCCAGCAACAGCAGCAAACCCGCAAAAAGCCGCCAAAGTGGGCGTTTGTCGGTTGTATGCCGTCGCAGCAATTATTTTCCCTCGCGTAACGAAGCGTAGAGTTAAATTTTAAGGAACGGTTTCGCATCCAATATGGCCATGTTGCCTACATCGTGTCTCACTGGAGAGGTATCGTCGCGTCATGACCGTCATCGCTGACCGGCATACCTCGGGTAAAGAGTTTGCTGTCGAGGACATATCGACAGGAATCTTTGCCAGCGGGTACGGACAAGTCGGTGATGGGCGCAGTTTTTCCTTCCACATCGAGCACCGGTCGCTCATCGTCGAGGTTTACCGCCCGCGCCTGGCCGGCCCGGTTCCGCAGGCCGACGAGGTGGTGGCCAGGGCCGTCCGCAGCCTCGTCGACATCGACCTCACCGATGAGCGCAGCCTGACCGCCGCAGTACGCGACTCCGTCGCGCGCGCGGTGCCGGTGTCCCGCTAGTCACGCCCCGTCGCGGCCGACCCGCACGAGGTACGGTCGTCGTCGTGACTGCGGTTTCGGGGACGGTCGCCGCGATATGACCGTCATCTTGTTGCGGCACGGCCGCTCCACATCGAACACCGCCGGCATTCTGGCCGGCCGCTCCGAGGGCGTCGACCTCGACGACAAGGGTCGCGAGCAGGCCGCGGGCCTTATCGATCGCATCGGCGACCTGCCGATCCGGGCAATCGTCACCTCGCCGCTGCTGCGTTGCCGACGCACCGTCGGGCCGCTCGCCGAATCGCTCTGCCTCGAGCCGCTGATCGACGACCGGCTAGCCGAAGTCGACTACGGGGAATGGACTGGCCGCAAAATCGGCGAGTTGACGAACGAGCCGCTGTGGCGTGTGGTCCAGGCGCATCCCAGCGCGGCCGTGTTTCCCGGCGGCGAGGGCTTGGCCCAAGTGCAAGCGCGCGCGGTGGCCGCGGTTCGGGAACACGACCGAAGGCTGGCCCTACAACAGCGCGGGGAACAGGGCGGGGAACAGGGCGGGAAACAAGGCGGTGACCAAAGTGACGCGCTCTGGGTGGCCTGCACCCACGGCGACGTCATCAAGGCGGTCGTCGCCGACGCGTATGGCATCCATCTGGACGGCTTCCAACGCGTCGTTGCCGACCCGGGGTCGGTGAGCGTGATCCGTTACACCCAGCTGCGGCCGTTCGTGTTGCACGTCAACCACACGGGTGCGCGGCTGGCCGCCGGACTGCGCGCCGGGCCCCCGGCGAAGGACGAGTCCAAGGGTGGCGAGGCCGACGGCGAGCCCGAGGGAAAGCCGCCGCAAACCGGGCCGGCGCCGGCCGTGCCGTCGGGTGACGCGGTGGTCGGCGGCTCCCCGGACTAATCACGCTTAATTCCGCTCTGGCGGGGCAATCGGACGGCAATCGAATCGCACGGCGACGGCAATAGCCGGTATTTTGGAGGTGCCATGGCCCGCGCAATTCACGTCTTCCGCACACCCGACCGCTTCGTGGCCGGTACCGTTGGCCAGCCCGGAAATCGCACGTTCTACATACAGGCGGTGGGCGATTCCCGGGTGGTGTCAGTGGTATTGGAGAAGCAACAGGTCGCGGTGCTCGCCGAACGCATCGGTGCGTTGCTGCTCGAGGTGAATCGCAGGTTCGGCACACCGGTGCCGCCGGAGCCGGCCGAAATCGACGACCTGAACCCGTTGATCACACCCGTCGACGCGGAGTTTCGGGTCGGGACGATGGGCCTGGGCTGGGACTCGGAGGCGCAGACCGTGGTGGTCGAATTGCTCGCCGTCACCGACGCCGAATTCGACGCCTCGGTGGTGCTCGACGACACCGAGGAGGGCCCGGACGCGGTGCGGGTGTTCTTGACGCCGGAGTCGGCGCGGCAGTTCGCTACCCGCTCCAACCGCGTCATCTCGGCGGGACGTCCGCCGTGCCCGCTGTGCGACGAACCGTTGGACCCCGAGGGCCACATCTGCGCCCGCACCAACGGCTACAAGCGCAGCGCGCTGCTCGGACCCGACGATGACCCCGAGGAATAACCAGTCCGACGAGCCTGAGGTGTTGCGGCGCGGCGAGCTGACGGTCCTCGGCCGCATCCGCTCGGCCAGCAACGCCACGTTTTTGTGCGAGTCGACGCTCGGCGGGTTCAGCGTGCACTGCGTCTACAAGCCGGTCTCCGGTGAAGCGCCGCTTTGGGATTTCCCCGACGGGACCTTGGCCGGGCGCGAGCTCGGCGCCTACCTGGTGTCGACGCAGTTGGGCTGGAACATTGTGCCCTACACGGTGATTCGCGACGGCCCGGCGGGACCGGGCATGCTGCAACTGTGGGTCCAGCAACCGGGTGACGCGGCCGACTCCGATCCCCGGCCAGGCCCCGACCTGGTCGACCTGTTTCCCGCCGACAAGCTACAGCCGGGCTACCTGCCGGTGCTGCGCGCCTACGACTACGCCGGCGACGAGGTCATCCTGATGCACGCCGACGACACCCGGTTGCGGCGGATGGCGGTGTTCGACGTGCTGATCAACAACGCCGACCGCAAGGGCGGCCACATCCTGTTCGGCCTCGACGACTGCGTGTACGGCGTCGACCATGGTGTGTGCCTGCACATGGAGAACAAGCTGCGCACGGTGCTGTGGGGCTGGGCCGGCAAGCCGATCGACGACGAGACGTGTCAGGAGGTCGCAGCGCTCGCCGAGGCCCTCACCGGCTCGCTCGGCGACGAACTTGGCGCACACATCACCCGCGCGGAAATCGCCGCGCTGCGCCGGCGCGCGCACGCGCTGCTGGACAATCCCGTGATGCCCGGACCCAACCGGCACCGCCCCATCCCCTGGCCGGCTTTTTAGGACGGCGTTCGTCGTCCGCGATACTGGACCGGTGAACTCGGCCTCCCCTGACGAACAGGATGAGATGATGGACGCCGCACTGGCTGCCGATCTCGCCGCGGAAGCGGGGGAGTTGCTGCTCAAAGTGCGCGAGGACGTCGGGTTCGGCCATCCGTGGGCGCTGGGAGACGCGGGGGACAGCCTGGCGAACGCCCTAATCCTGCGCCGGCTGCGGGCCGAGCGGCCGGGTGACGCGGTGCTCAGCGAGGAAGCCTACGACGATCTTTCCCGGGTGAATCACGACCGGGTGTGGATCATCGACCCACTGGACGGCACCCGCGAGTTCTCCACGCCCGGCCGCGACGACTGGGCGGTGCACATCGCGCTGTGGCAGCGTCCCACCGGCGACCCAACCGACAACAAGCGCGAGATCACCGACGCGGCCGTCGCATTGCCCGCCCGCGGGAACACGGTCTACCGCAGCGACACCGTGACCGCCGGTCCGGCGCGCGCCGGCGTCCCCGGGACCATCCGGATTGCGGTCAGCGCCACCCGGCCACCCGCGGTCCTGTACCGCATGCGCCAGACGCTGCACATTCAGCCCGTCGCGATCGGCTCGGCCGGCGCGAAGGCGATGGCGGTCATCGACGGCGACGTCGATGCCTATGTGCACGCGGGCGGACAGTGGGAATGGGACTCGGCGGCCCCGGCGGGTGTGGTGATGGCCGCCGGCATGCACGCATCTCGGCTCGACGGCTCGCCGCTGCGCTACAACCAGCTGGACCCGTACCTGCCCGACTTCGTCATGTGCCGCGCCGAGCTGGCGCCGATCCTGCTCGGCGCCATCCGCCAGGAATTTCGCTGATCCCCGGCGCGTTTAGAGTCGACGATATGCAGGCGTGGTCTTCGGTACAGGTTCCGGGCTTGCCCGGACATGGCCCCGAGCTACGGCTGTACGACACCTCCGACCGGCAAGTGCGCCCGGTGGCGGCCGGTGCTGGACCAGGTTCGAAAACCACCATGTACGTCTGCGGGATTACGCCCTATGACGCGACCCACCTCGGTCACGCCGCCACTTACCTGGCGTTCGACCTTGTCCTGCGCCAGTGGCTGGACCTCGGTCACGACGTGCACTATGTGCAGAACGTCACCGACGTCGACGATCCCTTGCTCGAGCGCGCGGAGCGCGACGGCGTGGACTGGCGGCAGCTCGCCGAGGGGCAGGTCGCACTTTTCCGCGAGGACATGGCGGCGCTGCGCATACTGCCGCCGCGCGAGTATGTCGCGGCGACCGAGGCGATTCCCGAAGTGGTCGAACTCGTCGAGAAGATGCTGGCGTCCGGAGCCGCGTACGTCCTCGACCAGGAATCAGGGGGGTACCCGGACGTCTACTATCGCGCCGACGCCACGCCGCAGTTCGGCTACGAGTCCGGCTACGACCGGGACACCATGCTGCGCCTGAGTGCCGAGCGCGGCGGCGACCCGCGCCGACCCGGCAAGACGGACGAGCTCGACGCCCTGCTGTGGCGGGCGGCGCGGCCCGGTGAGCCCAGTTGGCCGGCGCCGTTCGGCGCCGGCCGGCCCGGCTGGCACGTCGAGTGCGCGGCGATCGCGCTCAGTCGCATCGGCAGCGGCCTGGACATTCAGGGCGGGGGGAGCGACCTGATCTTTCCGCACCACGAGTTCACCGCCGCGCACGCTGAATGTGTCCGCGGCGAGCGGCGATTCGCGCGGCACTACGTGCACGCCGGGATGATCGGCTGGGACGGGCACAAGATGTCGAAGAGCCGCGGCAACCTGGTCCTGGTGTCGACGTTGCGCGCGCAAGGCGCACAGCCGGCGGCCATCCGGCTGGGCCTGCTGGCCGGGCACTACCGCGCGGACCGGTTCTGGAGCCGGCAGGTGCTCGACGAGGCGACCGCCCGGCTGCAGCGCTGGCGCGCCGCGACGGCGCTGCCCGCCGGCCCGGACGCCGCCGACGTTATCGGCCGAATTCGCCGGTATCTGGCCGACGATCTGGATACCCCGAAAGCCCTTGCAGCCCTTGATGGTTGGGCCACCGACGCGCTGGAGTACGGCGGGCATGACGCCGACGCGCCGACGTTGGTGACCACCGCGGTGGACACGCTGTTGGGAGTCGACCTGTAGAAGCGTTGTCCCGCAGGGTCTTTCCCGGACTTCCCGTGGGCAATTGGCGTGCCTCACCAAAGTCACCAAACGGCAACGCCTGAGCGTCAATCTGCGCAACAAACTGGGTGGACGGCGTGTCATGGGCGACCATCGACGGAGCAACGCGTACGCAGCGCTCAACCGCAGAGGTGTCTTGCCTGATGTTCAGTCGTTTTCGCCGCGTGGCTGCCGCGTTGGGCGCGGCGGGTATGCTGGTCGTTTCGATGAACACGGTGCCGGCATCGGCCGCCAATCCCATCGAGAGCCCGAATTTGCTGGTCAACCCCGGCGCGGAATTCGGCGATCCGTCACTGACGGGATACAGTTCCGTTTCCATCCC
This sequence comes from uncultured Actinomycetota bacterium, assembly GCA_963788075.1. GTDB lineage: Bacteria > Actinomycetota > Actinomycetes > Mycobacteriales > Mycobacteriaceae > Mycobacterium. Next base: position 562,369 of record CAWBFI010000006.1, read on the forward strand.
GGGCTGGTCGGTGAACGGCACGCCCACGGTGGTCAAATACGGCACCATCGGCCGTTGGCCGTCGCCGTTGTCCAGTCCCGCCCCGCCTTTTCCCAAGTTCCTGCAGTTTCCGCGGCCCGGCGACGGGCCCCCCGACGGCGGCGCCCAGTTCTTCGGCGGCGGAAATGTGGCTACTGCCCAATTGGGCCAAACCGTCGACCTCAGCGGCGCGGTGGCCCAGATCGACACCGGCACCGTGCCCTACACGCTGAGCGGGTGGCTCGGCGGCTTCCTCGACGACCCGTCCGAAGCGTCGGTTACCGTCCAATTCCTGGCGGCGAACCAGTCACCCCTAGGCACTGCCAGGATCGGGCCGGTCGGTGTGTTCGAGCGCGCATTCAAAACTGTGCTGCTGCAACGCGCAAACAATGGGTTGATTCCCGCGGGCACCCGCAGCGCGGTCGTCGTCGTGACCCTCAAGGATTGCAACCCGTCACCCAGTCACTACAACAACGCCTACGCCGACAACTTGTCGTTCACCATCGGCGCTCCACTTCCCGCCCCACCGCCACCCGCACCACCGCCATCGAAAGTCGGCCCTCTCGATCATGTGTTCATGCTCTATTTGGAGAACCATGGCGTGAAAGACATTGTGGGCAGCCGTAATGCGGCTTACATAAACGCGCTGATCAACCAGTACGGATACGGCTCGAACTACTTCGCCCTGACCCACCCCAGCCTCCCGAACTACTACCCGATCCTCGGCGGCTCGGACTTCGGCGTGGGCTGGAACTGCCCCAAGGACTGCTTCGACCAACCCAACCTGGCCGACAACGTCGAGAAGGCGGGCAAGGGGTGGGCAGCATACGAGCAGTCCATGCCCTCCGCGTGTTTCACCGGGACCGCGGGGCCCTACAGCGCCGGCGAACTGCCATTCCTCGCTTTCCACGACATCATCGCCAACGCGGCCCGTTGCCAGGCGCACGTGCTGCCGCTGGAGCGCATGGCCACGGATCTCGCCTCGACCGCCACCACCCCGAACTACGTGTGGTTCGCCGCGGACGAATGTCACAACCAGGAAGGGTGCAACGACATACGCTTCGTCATCGGCCAACTCGCGTTGCACCAGTACCACCTCCGGGCGGGCGACCAATTCCTGGCGGAAACGCTGCCCACGATTTTGAACTCGCCCGCATTCCAAACGCAGCGGTCCGCCATCTTCATCACGTGGGACGAGGATTACAACAACCTGTATCTGGGCAACGGCAACGAGGGAAATCACGTGCCCATGATCGTGATCCCTTCGCCGAATTCCGGTATGCGCCAAGGCCATTTCGTCGCCGGAAACTACAACAATCACTACAGCTTGCTGCGCACCATCGAAGAAGCCCTCGGGCTGCCCAGGCTCACCAACAACGATCGATTCGCCCAACCGATGAACGAATACTGGCCATAGAGCCATTTCTGCGTCCAACGTCGAGTTGCTGCGGCGGACCGGCGGTTCCCCGCCCGACTAGTCGACGCTCGGCGAGCTATTTGCGGCGGCGGCGCAAATACTTCTCGAACTCCGCGGCCAGCGCGTCGCCGTCGATCTTGCCGAGGGCTTCGTTCATGTCGACCTCCGCGTCGCCCCGCTGCTCCAGTGACGCGACGTATTCGGCCAGTTCCTCGTCCTCGGCGGCCATCTCGGTGATCGCCTGCTCCCACTCCTCGGCTTGAGCCGGCAGGTCGGCCAAGGGCACCTCGATGTCGAGCACGTCTTCGACGCGGCGCAGCAGCGCCACCGTCGCCTTCGGGTTCGGCGGGCTCGACACGTAATGCGGCACCGCCGCCCAGAACGTCACCGCCGGGATCCCGGCGGCCACGCACGCGTCCTGGAACACCCCGGCGATCCCGGTCGGGCCCTCGTAGCGGGTCTCCTCGAGGCCGAAGCGCTTCGCCGACTCGGGGGAGTAGGCCGCGCCCGAAACCGGCACCGGCCGGGTATGCGGGGTATCGGCCAGCAGGGCCCCGAGTATCACGACGGTGTCGACGTTGAGCTTGTCCGCGATCGCAACCAACTCGGCGCAGAACGTGCGCCACCGCATGTTGGGCTCAACGCCATGCATCAGAACGACGTCGCGCTCGCTGCCCGGCGGGCGGCAGTGGGTAATCCGCATCGCCGGCCACACCAGCTCGCGGGTAACCCCGTCGACTTGGCGGATGACCGGGCGATTCACCTGGTAGTCGTAATACGCCTCGTCGTCGATCTCCACGATGGGATCGGCTTCCCAGATCGCATCCAGGTGCTCGAGCGCATCGCTGGCCGCGTCGCCGGCGTCGTTCCAGCCCTCGAACGCCGCAACGACGACGGTGTTGTGCAGTTCCGGCAGCGCGCTGCCATCCTGGCCAAGATCCGGCCTACGATCCGGCGAAGTCACAGACTCAGCGTACGGCGTCCCGCCGGGCGAGGATGCGGACTGCGACTACCCGCGACTACCCGCGACCACCCGCTACTATCCGCGACTACCAGAGACCGCCCGCGGCGTCTTGCCACATCCGCCACATTGGCCTCGGGCGGGGAGGTTGGTTCCATAGGCCACTATCCTCGTGGGGTGACCGCCGCTAACGAACCCCGGTACGACACCGACATCCTCGACACTCTGGCGCGGCGCGTGGTGGTCGGCGACGGCGCAATGGGCACCCAGTTGCAGGCGGCCGATCTCACGCTCGATGACTTCCGCGGCCTGGAAGGCTGCAACGAGATCCTCAACGAGACGCGCCCCGACGTGCTGGAGACGATCCACCGGGCCTACTTCGAGGCCGGCGCCGACGCCGTGGAGACCAACACCTTCGGCTGCAACCTGTCCAACCTCGGCGACTACGACATCGCCGGCAGGATCAGGGACCTCTCGCAGCGGGGCACCGAGATCGCGCGCCGGGTCGCCGACGAGCTGAGCACGCCGGACCGCAAGCGCTACGTGCTGGGCTCGATGGGGCCGGGCACCAAGCTGCCCACCCTGGGCCACACCGAGTACCACCTGATTCGCGACGCCTACACCGAGGCCGCGCTCGGCATGCTGGACGCGGGCGCTGACGCCATCCTGGTGGAAACCTGTCAGGACCTGCTGCAGCTCAAGGCCGCGGTGCTGGGATCCCGACGCGCGATGGCGCAGGCCGGGCGGCACATCCCGGTGTTCGCGCATGTCACCGTCGAGACCACCGGCACCATGCTGCTGGGCAGCGAGATCGGCGCGGCGCTCACGGCCGTCGAGCCGCTCGGTGTGGACATGATCGGCCTGAACTGCGCGACGGGTCCCGCCGAGATGAGCGAGCACCTGCGGTATCTCTCCAGGCACGCCCGCATCCCGGTCTCGGTGATGCCCAACGCCGGGCTGCCGGTGCTGGGACCCAACGGCGCGGAGTACCCGCTGCAGCCCGACGAGCTGGCCGAGGCGCTGTCCGGCTTCATCGCCGAGTTCGGCCTGTCGCTGGTCGGTGGCTGCTGCGGCACCACGCCCGAACACATCCGGGAGGTCGCCGCGGCGGTCGCCCCGTTCAATGACGTCAAAGAGGGCACCGCGCGGCGCGGCGAGCGGCACGTCAGCTACGAGCCGGCGGTGTCGTCGCTGTACAGCGCCGTCCCGTTCGCGCAGGACGCATCGATCCTGGTGATCGGGGAGCGTACGAACGCCAACGGCTCCAAGGCTTTCCGCGAGGCGATGATCGCCGAGGACTACCAGAAGTGCCTGGACATCGCCAAGGACCAGACCCGCGACGGCGCGCACCTGCTGGACTTGTGCGTGGACTACGTGGGCCGCGACGGAGTCGCCGACATGACGGCGCTGGCCGGCCGGCTGGCCACGGCGTCGACGCTACCGATCATGCTGGACTCCACCGAAACTCCGGTGCTGCGAGCCGGTTTGGAACACCTGGGCGGACGGTGCGCGATCAACTCCGTCAACTACGAGGACGGCGACGGGCCCGAGTCGCGTTTCCACAAGACCATGGAGTTGGTCGCCGAGCACGGGGCCGCGGTTGTGGCCCTGACCATCGACGAGGAGGGACAGGCCCGCACCGCGGAAAAGAAGGTCGAGATCGCCGAGCGGCTGATCAACGACATCACAAGCAACTGGGGAGTCGACGAATCGTCCATCCTGATCGACTGTTTGACCTTCACCATCGCCACCGGGCAGGAAGAGTCCCGCAAGGACGGCATCGAGACGATCGAGGCGATTCGTGAGCTCAAGAAGCTTCATCCCGACGTGCAGACCACGCTCGGTTTGTCCAACATCTCGTTTGGCCTCAATCCCGCTGCGCGCCAAGTGCTCAACTCCGTTTTCCTGCACGAATGCCAGGAGGCCGGGCTGGATTCCGCGATTGTGCACGCCTCGAAGATCTTGCCCATCAACCGGATTCCGGAAGACCAGCGCAACGTGGCGCTCGACCTGGTCTACGACCGCCGCCGGGAGGGGTACGACCCGCTGCAGGAGCTGATGCGGCTGTTCGAGGGCGTGTCGGCGGCCTCGTCGAAGGAATCGCGCGCGGCCGAACTGGCCAAGCTGCCGCTGTTCGAGCGGTTGGCCCAGCGTATCGTCGACGGCGAGCGCAACGGGCTAGAGGCGGACCTCGACGAGGCCATGACCGAAAAGCCGCCGCTGGCGATCATCAACGAGAACCTGTTGGCCGGCATGAAGACCGTCGGTGAGCTGTTCGGCTCGGGGCAGATGCAGCTGCCGTTCGTGCTTCAGTCGGCCGAGGTGATGAAGGCCGCCGTGGCGTACCTGGAACCGCACATGGAGAAGGCCGAGGATGACTCGGGCAGGGGCCGGATCGTGCTGGCCACCGTCAAGGGCGACGTGCACGACATCGGCAAGAACCTCGTCGACATCATCCTGAGCAACAACGGGTACGAGGTGGTCAACATCGGCATCAAGCAGCCGATCAACCACATTTTGGAAGTGGCCGAGGACAAGAGCGCCGACGTGGTCGGGATGTCGGGCCTGCTGGTGAAGTCCACCGTGGTGATGAAGGAAAACCTCGAGGAGATGAACACCCGCGGGGTCTCCGAGAAGTTCCCTGTGCTGCTCGGCGGTGCCGCGCTGACCCGCAGCTACGTGGAGAACGACCTCGCCGAGGTCTACGAGGGCGAAGTGCATTACGCGCGAGACGCTTTCGAGGGCCTGAAGCTTATGGACACCATCATGAGCGCCAAGCGGGGCGAGGCGCCGGACGTCGACAGCCCGGAGGCTGTCAAGGCGCGCGAGAAGGAGGCCGAGCGCAAGGCCCGCCACGAACGGTCCAAACGCATCGCCGAGCGGCGCAAGGCCGCCGAGGAGCCGGTCAAGGTGCCCGCACGCTCAGACGTCGCGGCCGACGTCGAGGTTCCCGCCCCGCCGTTCTGGGGGTCGCGCATCGTCAAGGGGCTGGCGGTAGCCGACTACACCGGGCTGCTCGACGAGCGCGCATTGTTCCTGGGCCAGTGGGGGTTACGCGGAGTGCGCGGCGGTGAGGGACCGGCGTACGAGGATCTGGTGGAGACCGAGGGGCGGCCGCGGCTGCGGTACTGGCTGGACCGGTTGTCCACCGACGGCGTTCTGGCGCACGCCGCCGTGGTGTACGGCTACTTTCCGGCGGTGTCCGAGGGCGACGACGTCATCGTCCTTACCGAGCCCAAACCCGACGCGGCGGAGCGCTACCGGTTCACCTTCCCGCGCCAGCAGCGGGGCCGGTTCCTGTGCATCGCCGACTTCGTCCGATCGCGGGACTTGGCCGTCGAGCGGGAACAGGTGGACGTGTTGCCGTTCCAGCTGGTGACCATGGGTCAGCCCATCGCCGACGTCGCCAACGACCTGTTCGCGTCGAATTCGTACCGCGACTACCTCGAAGTGCACGGGATCGGGGTGCAGCTCACCGAGGCGCTGGCCGAGTACTGGCATAAGCGCATCCGGGAGGAGCTCACGTTCTCCGGGGACCGGGCCATGGCCGCGGAGGACCCCGAGGCTGTCGAGGACTATTTCAAGCTTGGCTACCGGGGCGCCCGCTTCGCCTTCGGTTACGGGGCGTGTCCGAACCTGGAGGACCGGACCGAGCTGATGGAGCTGCTCGAGCCCGGACGCATCGGCGTGACGCTGTCCGAGGAGCTGCAGCTGCATCCCGAGCAGTCGACCGACGCCTTCGTCCTGCACCATCCCGAGGCGAAGTACTTCAACGTGTAGAGGCGGAAAACGCCTAGACCGTCCGGCCGCGAGCGCCCGTGTCTGTACAACGACACGCCGCTACTGCTGGCAATTTGCGGACCCTCGCGCCCCGGTCCGTAACGTAACTGCCGTGACTTTGCTGGTCGGCACATGGAACAATCGCTGGCCGTGAAGTCCTTCGAGGAGCTGTTCGCCGAACTCGGCGATCGTGCCCGCGCCCGGCCGGCCAACAGCGCCACGGTCGCCGCGCTCGACGGCGGCATCCATGGGCTGGGCAAGAAAATCCTGGAGGAGGCCGGCGAGGTATGGCTGGCCGCCGAGCACGAAACCGACGACGCCCTGGCCGAAGAGATCAGCCAATTGCTCTACTGGACGCAGGTGCTGATGATCGCGCGCGGACTGTCCCTCGACGACGTCTATCGGAAGTTGTGAGCATGTTGCGAGTCGCGGTTCCCAACAAGGGGACGCTGAGCGAGCCCGCCACCGAGATACTCGCTGAGGCCGGCTACCGGCGCCGCACCGATCCCAAGGACCTGACCGTCATCGACCCGATCAACCAGGTCGAGTTTTTCTTTCTGCGGCCCAAGGACATTGCCATCTATGTCGGTTCGGGGGAGCTCGACTTCGGCATCACCGGGCGGGATCTGTTGCGCGATTCCGATGCGCCCGTGCGCGAACGCCTGGCGCTGGGTTTCGGGTCGTCCAGCTTCCGCTACGCCGCACCCGCGGGGCGTGATTGGACGCCGGCCGACCTGGCGGGGAAGAGGATCGCCACCGCCTATCCCAATCTGGTGCGAAAAGACTTGGCGCAAAGGCGTATTCAGGCGACCGTCATCAGACTCGACGGGGCAGTGGAAATCTCCGTGCAACTCGGGGTGGCCGACGCCATCGCCGACGTAGTGGGGTCGGGTCGCACCCTGAGCCTGCATGACCTAGTGGCTTTTGGCGAGCCGCTGTGTGATTCCGAGGCGGTGCTGATTGAACGCGCCGATCACGGTGGCCACCCCCACAGCAGGGCCACCGCGGCGCGCGATCAGCTCGTCGCCCGGATACAAGGTGTGGTGTTCGGTCAGCAATACCTGATGCTCGATTACGACTGCCCGCGCTCGGCACTCGACAAGGCGACGGCGATCACGCCGGGGCTGGAGTCGCCGACCATCGCGCCGCTCGCCGACCCGGATTGGGTGGCGATCCGCGCATTGGTGCCCCGTCGCGGCGTCAACGAGATCATGGACGAGCTCGCCGCCATCGGCGCCAAAGCGATTCTGGCGTCCGACATCAGGTTCTGCCGATTCTGACCAACTTATAGGGAGGGTCTCCGTGACTCATGCTCTCGTTCTGCTGATGGCTTTGTTGATCGGTGTGGTCGCCGGGTTGCGTTCGCTGACGGCCCCTGCCGTAGTCGCCTGGGCGGCCTTCCTCGGGTGGATCAACCTGCACTCCACCTGGGCCTCGTGGGTGGGCAATCTCATCACGGTCGTGATTTTCACCGTTCTCGCCGTCGGCGAACTGGTCGCCGACAAACTGCCCAAGACACCGGCCCGCACCGCGGCGCCGTCGTTCGCGGCCCGGATCATCATGGGCGGGTTTTCCGGCGCGGTCATCGGCGCGGCGTGGCACTTCACCTTCAGCTCGCTCGGCGCCGGCGTCATCGGTGCGGTGCTGGGCACCCTTGGCGGCTATCACGCCCGCAAGTGGCTCGTGGCCGCCCGCGGCGGACAGGACTGGCCGATAGCACTTCTCGAGGACGCGATCGCGGTCCTGGGTGGATTCGCGATCCTCGCGGGGACGGCCAACTTGTGACGGAGGATTTCGACGCCATCATCGTCGGTGCCGGCCAGGCCGGACCTCCGCTGGCGGCTCGGCTGACTTCGGCGGGGCAGCGCGTCGCGATAATCGAGCGCAAACTGGTCGGCGGAACGTGCGTCAACACGGGATGCATCCCCACCAAGACCCTGGTGGCCAGCGCGCACGCCGCCCACCTGGCCCGGCGCGGAGCCGAATACGGTGTCGGAACCGGGTCGATCAGCGTGGACATGGCGAAAGTCAAGGCGCGCAAGGACGACATCATGCTCGCGGACCGCGAGGGCCTCGAAAGTTGGTTGGCCGGCATGGACGGCTGCACCCTCGTTCGCGGTCACGCCCGTTTCGAGGACCCGCACACCGTGCGCGTCAGTGGCGCCAGTGGCGACGTCCTGCGCGGCGACCGGATCTTCCTCAACGTCGGTGGCCGCGCGGTGGTGCCCGACATCCCGGGGCTGGACGACGTCGACTTTCTCACCAACGTGTCGATCCTCGAGCTGGACACGGTGCCAACCCATCTCGTCATCCTCGGTGGCAGCTACATCGCGCTGGAGTTCGCGCAGATGTACCGGCGCTTCGGGGCCCCGGTGACGGTTGTCGAACGGGGTCCGCGGCTGGCGTCCCGCGAGGACGAGGACGTCTCCGCCGCGGTCAGGGAGATCCTGGAAGCCGAGGGCATCGACATCGTCGTCGGCGCCGATGACGTGCGGATCAGCAAGTCCCACAATGGATTTGAGGAGTTTGAGCTCACTCCGGGTGCGGGTGCCCCGCCCATCGCGGGAAGTCACCTGCTGGTGGCGGTGGGCCGCCGACCCAACACCGACGACCTGGGTCTGGAGGCGGCCGGTGTGCAGACCGACGCCCGCGGCTACATCGTGGTCGACGACCAGCTCAAGACCAACATGGACCACATTTGGGCGATGGGCGACTGCAACGGCAAGGGCGCATTCACCCACACCTCGTACAACGATTTCGAGATCGTGGCGGCCAATCTGCTGGACAACGACCCGCGCCGGGTCAGCGACCGCATCACCACCTACGCGCTCTACATCGACCCCCCGCTTGGGCGGACAGGCATGACCGTCGGGCAGGCCCGCGCGTCAGGCCGCAAGGCACTAGTCGGCAAGCGCCCGATGACCAGGGTCGGCAGAGCGGTGGAAAAGGGCGAGACCCAAGGCTTTATGAAGGTGCTGGTGGACGCCGACACCGACGAGATTCTGGGAGCCGCCATCCTGGGGGTCGGCGGCGACGAGGCGATCCATGCGATCCTGGACGTCATGTCGGCCAAGGCGCCGTATACCACCCTGTCGCGGACGATGCATATCCACCCGACGGTCTGCGAGCTCATCCCCACGATGCTGCAGGAGATGTCACCGCTCAAGTAGCCGACCAGTGATCATGCCGCAGGTTCGGTTGGAGGCGAAATAGCCTGCCCGTCAGCATGATTCGGCCACCCGGGGTAGGGCGGCGGGGTTCCGCCGAAAGTCGGACAGTGCTCCCGGTGCGGGCACCACTCGCACAGCCGAGAGGGGCTGGGACGGAAATCGCCCGTTTGGGCCGCGGACAGGATCGCACGCCAGATCGCCATCAGCGTCCTCTCGAAGCGCAGGAGCTCGTCGTGGTCCGGCGCGTAATCCAATACCTGGCCGTCGGCCAGATAGATGATCCGCAGCCGGGTGGCCAGCACACCGCGGGAACGCAGTAACGCCACCGCGTAGAACTTCATCTGGAACATCGCCTTGAACTCGGCCAGCGCTCGCGCCGCCGGCGGCGCCTTGCCGGTCTTGTAGTCGACCACGCGTAGCTCGCCGGTGGCCGCGACGTCGATCCGGTCGATGAAGCCACGCAGCAGCGTACCGTCGGCCAGCTCGACCTCCACGCGCTCTTCGCAGCTTTGCGGGTCGAAACGGGTCGGGTCCTCCAGCCGGTAATACCCGGCGAGTAGGGCGCGGGCCTCCGCCAAAAGCTGGGATCGCAATTCGGCGTCCAATTCGCCGGCCAGTTCGGGCTCTGCGTCGACCACCCTTTCCCATGCCGACTCCACCAGCGAACTGGCGGTGCCGGCGCCACGCAGCACGGCGGGCAGGCCGTAGAGCTGCTCGAGGGCGGCGTGAACGACCGACCCGCGCAGCTGCGCGGCCGACGGCGCCTCGGGCAACCGGTCGATCGCCCGGAACCGATACAGCAGCGGACACTGTTTGAAGTCCGCCGCCCGCGACGGCGACAGAGCCGGTCTCAGTGCCGGTCTCGGAGCCGGCCGCAACGTGAGCGATTCCGCCGGCTCGGTCATGTCCGCAGCGTAGAGCCGGGCGCCGACAACCCCAAGCAACGGCCGCGGCGAGTCGGCTGGCACGCTGGACCGCGTGTCGGCAACCGGCCCCTTTACCGCGGGCGAGCGCGTCCAGCTCACGGACGCCAAGGGCCGGCACTACACGATGTCGCTCACGCACGGCAGCGAGTTCCACACCCACCGCGGCTCGATCGCGCACGACGCCGTGATCGGGCTCGAAGAGGGCAGTGTGGTCAAATCCAGCAACGGCGCACTTTTCTTGGTGCTGCGCCCGCTGCTGGTCGACTACGTGATGTCGATGCCCCGCGGGCCACAGGTGATCTATCCCAAGGATGCGGCTCAGATCGTGCACGAGGGCGATATCTTTCCGGGTGCCCGCGTGCTGGAGGCCGGGGCCGGATCCGGTGCGCTGACCTGCTCGCTGCTGCGCGCGGTCGGGCCCGACGGGCGGGTGGTCTCCTATGAACAGCGCGCCGACCATGCCGAACACGCCCGCCGCAACGTGGCCAACATCTTCGGCGCTCACGGCGGCCTGCCGGAAAACTGGCGGCTGATCGTCAGCGACCTTGCGGACTCCGACCTGCCCGACGGCTCCTTCGACCGGGCCGTGCTCGACATGCTCGCGCCGTGGGAAGTGCTGGACGCGGTGTCGCGGCTGGTGATCGCCGGCGGTGTGCTGATCATCTACGTGGCGACGGTCACCCAACTGTCGCGGGCCGTGGAGGCAGTGCGGGCCCAGCAGGGTTGGACCGAACCGCGGGCGTGGGAAACGCTGCAGCGCGGCTGGAACGTCGTCGGCCTGGCCGTTCGGCCGCAGCATTCGATGCGCGGGCACACCGCGTTCCTGATCTCCGCTCGACGGCTCGCCCCGGGCGCCGTTGCCCCGGCACCACTGGGGCGCAAACGCGAGGGCCGCGACGATTAACTAGTCGTCGCTGCGGCGCAGGCCCCGCCGCACCGACAGCAGCGCGAACTCCGGATGCGCGGCGACCAGGCGTTCGGCCGCATCGAGCACGTCGACGGCGTGACTGCGGTCGCCGGACACCATGGCCACACCGAGGGACGCCCGTCGATACAGTTCCTGGGAGCCGGTCTCGGCCGCCGAGACGCTGAACTTGCGCTGCAACTCGGCGACGACGGGACGAATCACCGAGCGCTTCTGTTTGAGTGACCGCACGTCGCCCAGCAACACGTCGAACTCGAGCCAGCCGATCCACATCGGTCTAGCCCGAGGGAGTCTCGGACGGGGCTTGAGACGGGGCTTGTGGCGGGGCTTGTGACGGGGTGGGTGCCGGGGTCGAATCGGGAGCCGGGGCCGGAGCGGGAGCCGGGCTTGGCGCCGGTGAGTTGCCCAGCGCCAGCAGCATTTCGGCGGTTCGCCGGGATAACTGCCACCCCCCCTGGGGGGGTGAGGAGGGTGCGAACTCCATCGGGAACGTGAAGTTGCGGTTGTTCGCCTGCGAGGTGGTGACGCTGACCGTGGCCGCCACATTCGACGGATTCTTGTCCGACCACGCGAGGTTGTTCGCCGCGAAAGTCATCGGCAGGTACCCGTTGTCCCGCAAGGCGGTAGTGAACTTGTCCAGGGTGCCCGCGCTCTCGGGGGTTGCCCCCTCGACGAGGGTCACCTTGTTGATGCCCGGGACGTTTGGGTCCGCGAGCCGGTTCAACACGTCGATAAGAGCGTCGGGCGCCGGCAGGGGCGCAGTGGGGGGAGCCGCGATGATGGGCGGGCTCGACGTCGTGCGGACCGCCGACGAAGGGGACGACACGATCTTCGGCCCGTTATGTGAACAACCCGCGAGAACCACCGCCGCCACCGCTGTGACGGCGGTCAGCGTTACGGACAGGTGTCGGAGCATCCAATCGCGACGGGCTAGGCGCGCACGCCCGCGGTCCGGACAACGGGTGCAACGGAAGTCACACCGGCGGCGCCCGCCTCGGCGACGGCGAGGCCGGCAAGGCCCGTGGCAAGGCGTTTTGCGGTCACAGTGTTCCCTCAAGGCCCTTTCGATCAGCCCGATTCGTGGCCGAGATTACCAGCGTGACGAAAGTCTTAACTTTTCGTGGGTATTTGACTCCGCGCATGAACCGGCAATCGCCGGTAGCGTTGAACTATCCACCGCATCATTTCGGGGCGGGAAAGGAGCGCAACATGGGTGACTCAGAGCGTTCTGAAGCATTCGGTAACCCTCGTGGAACTGGCATGTCCAGCGGCGACGCTGCCGAATTGGAACAGTTACGCCGTGAGGCAGCGGTGCTGCGCGGGCAACTCGAGCACGCGGTCAGCTCGCACGACACCACCCGGTCCGCGCGCGACGTGCATCAACTCGAAGCTCGTATCGACTCCCTTGCGGCCCGCAATTCCAAATTAATGGAAACTCTTAAAGAAGCCCGCCAGCAACTGTTGGCGCTGCGGGAAGAGGTCGACCGCCTCGGACAGCCGCCCAGCGGCTACGGCGTCCTGCTGGCCTCGCACGACGACGAAACCGTCGATGTGTTCACGTCGGGCCGCAAGATGCGGCTGACCTGTTCGCCCAACATCGACGTCGCGTCGCTGCGCAAGGGTCAGACCGTCCGGCTCAACGAGGCGCTCACCGTCGTCGAGGCCGGCGCGTTCGAGTCCGTCGGCGAGATCTCCACGTTGCGCGAGGTGCTCAACGACGGCCACCGGGCGCTCGTGGTCGGCCACGCCGACGAGGAACGCATCGTCTGGCTGGCCGAGCCGCTGGTCGCCGAGGACTTGCCGGACGGCGTTCCCGACGCGCTCAACGACGACACCAAGCCCCGCAAACTGCGTCCGGGGGACTCGCTGCTGGTCGACACCAAGGCCGGCTATGCCTTCGAGCGCATCCCCAAGGCCGAGGTCGAAGACCTGGTGCTGGAAGAGGTGCCGGACGTCAGCTATCAGGACATCGGCGGTCTGACCCGCCAGATCGAGCAGATCCGCGACGCCGTCGAGCTGCCGTTCCTGCACAAGGAGCTCTACCGGGAGTATTCGCTGCGCCCGCCGAAGGGTGTGTTGCTCTACGGCCCGCCCGGCTGCGGCAAGACCCTGATCGCCAAGGCCGTGGCCAACTCGCTGGCCAAGAAGATGGCCGAAGTGCGCGGCGACGATGCCCGCGAGGCGAAGTCGTACTTCCTGAACATCAAGGGCCCCGAGCTGCTGAACAAGTTCGTCGGCGAGACCGAGCGGCACATCCGGCTGATCTTCCAGCGCGCCCGCGAGAAGGCGTCGGAGGGAACGCCGGTGATCGTGTTCTTCGACGAGATGGACTCGATCTTCCGCACCCGCGGTACCGGGGTCTCCTCGGACGTCGAGACGACGGTGGTCCCGCAGCTGCTCAGCGAGATCGACGGGGTCGAGGGCCTCGAGAACGTCATCGTGATCGGCGCGTCCAACCGCGAGGACATGATCGACCCGGCGATCCTGCGGCCCGGTCGCCTCGACGTGAAGATCAAGATCGAGCGCCCGGATGCCGAAGCGGCCCAGGACATCTTCTCGAAGTACCTGATCGAGGAGCTGCCGCTGCACGCCGAGGACCTCGCCGAGTTCGGCGGCGACCGCACCGTCTGCATCAAGGCGATGATCGAGAAGGTCGTCGAGCGGATGTACGCCGAGATCGACGACAACCGGTTCCTGGAGGTCACCTACGCCAACGGTGACAAGGAAGTCATGTACTTCAAGGACTTCAACTCCGGGGCGATGATCCAGAACGTGGTCGACCGGGCGAAGAAGAACGCGATCAAGTCGGTGCTGGAGACCGGGCAACCGGGCCTGCGCATCCAGCACCTGCTCGACTCGATCGTCGACGAGTTCGCCGAGAACGAGGACCTGCCCAACACCACCAACCCCGATGACTGGGCGCGGATCTCGGGCAAGAAGGGCGAGCGGATCGTGTACATCCGCACCCTGGTCACCGGCAAGTCGTCGAGCGCGTCGCGCGCCATCGACACCGAATCCAACCTGGGCCAGTACCTGTAGGGCTCACCCTCGCGACACTTGCGCTGCGCACACGACACGCCGTAACGGGTGTGCGTGGCGCACGTTTGGGTGGAACGCTCAGCTCTCCAGCGAATAGCTGTTGGTCAGGTTGTCCTGCAGCACTTGGGCGGCCTGGGTCCTGGTGTCCACCCGCAGCTCGCTGGTGAGCACGCGTGGCTGGTAGGTCCACCCGTCCGGCAGGTCGAGCCGGCCGGCCAGGCCGGGCAGGTCTTCTCGCTTCAGGTTGGGGTCGGCGACTTGGCTCCAGGTCTGCATGACCCAGCGCCGCCCCTGCGGATCGATGAGTTCGTAGACCTCTTCGCCGGCGTTAAAGACGAAAACCGTATTGCGGCTCACCTTGTTAACCGTGAAGGGGGCGGGATTCATCGACGACAGCAGGACCGTGGCCTGCTGAATCATCTCGATCCCGCCGAAGGTCTTGGTTATCTGCGGGCCCCGTGGCTCCTTTTCGATGGCATTCATGAGCCAGTAGCGGGGGCCGTTGAGCAGGACCGTGGCGGCACCGTTCTCGGTGGCGATGGCCTGCGCGTCCAGTGCGGACCACAGTTCGGCGGGACAGTCGTTCAGCGGGAAGCTGTTGTAAACAGTCGCCTGCGGACCGGCCTCGCCCGGGGTTACGAGAAGCACCTCGCCGTAACGCTTCCCAGCCAAGTCGGTCACCAATTCACACGCTTCCTGGTCGACGGGCCGCGGACACCTGTGTGAAATTAATCACCGCGCTGGGTGGCGTCAACTTCCCACGCGGTTGCGACCGCCCCGCGGTAGCGGATGGACACCGGCGCGATCAATGTGGTGCGCAGGTCGTCGATCAGCGGGTCCAGGAATGTCGAGCGGTACTCGGCGTCGCCGGCCGCGCGGGCGCTGATGTACATGAACGTCAACCCGCCGAGGAAGAGCGCCATATGGATCAGCGAATCCGGGACCGGCAGCGTGAATCCCAGGACCGTCGCGGTGCTCTTGTAGGTGTGGGTCCACTCGTTGAGCAGCGGTGGGGTGAGTACGATCAGCCCCAGAACCAGGTAAATCGTGGCGGTGACCACTGCCACGACGACGATCTGCGCGAGTTGCGACGTGGCCAGGACAAAGATCACGTTGAGGCGTTCGGACCGTTTCAGCGGAGCGCAGTCAGGGGCGTCCGGCATCGTCGCGAAGGGCGTGTCGGCGAGCCTCTCAGCGTCGTCGGGCGGCATCGTCGTCGATTGCAGCATCGGCCTGACCCGTTCTCGGGTGGCCGATACGACGAAAGCTGCGGCAATGGATATCAGAAAAGCCATTGCCAGCCCGAGACGGTCCCCGCTGATCGTGGCGGCCATCAGCCAGACGTAGGTGTTGAAGAAGACCAACGCGGTCAGCAGCACGACCGGCAGAGCCCGGACGACCAAAGCGCCCACCATCGCCAGGTGCGAAAGCATCATGCGCAACGCCCATCCCACCACCGATCCGACACCACAACCGGTCAGGATCAACACTGCTGCCACGACGACGGCTTCCTGCGCCAGTTGTATGGGTCCGCCCACGGTGACCGCGACGCATGCCACCGTCACAACCGCTACGGTCGCTATCCCCGCGCGCGTCCGGCCGGTTCGCGACCGGGACGCCAGCCAGCCGACGAGGGCCATCAGCGGCAGAGCGAGCCCGACTATCGACAGCACGATCAACTCGGACGTCGTCGGCTCTCCGGTGATCTGGACGTCGTGGCCGCCGGTGATCAGGTAAACCGGCAGAACGCAGGCCTGCAGCGCCGCGTACGCCGCCATGGATGGGCGCCGACCGCGGCCAGAGCCGACGCCATCGCGCGCGCCTGGTCAGCACGGACGGCAAACCGCGCGCCAAGAATCAGCTGTCGGCCGCCGCGCCCGCCGTCCCCTGCAAGCGGGCGGTACCACCCGCCCGGCCGCCCGGCGCGCGGCGCACAGAAAGGCTCACGAGGCCTCACCCTAGTGGCGGATCAGCCCGCGTGTTGGGCATTGTGCGCAGGTCAGCATTCGTTCGCGCCGCACCGCGCTGAGCCCGAATTGCCTTGTTCCTTCTTGCCCCTTCGCGGGCCGCGTCGTCGTCTCGCCTAGTCTTTAAGGCATGCAACGGATTATCGGGACGGAGGTCGAGTACGGCATTTCCTCGCCGTCGGACCCGACCGCCAACCCGATCCTCACCTCGACGCAGGCGGTTCTGGCCTATGCGGCCGCCGCCGGTATTCAGCGCGCCAA
The DNA here is from genome assembly GCA_963788075.1 of uncultured Actinomycetota bacterium. Classification (GTDB taxonomy): domain Bacteria; phylum Actinomycetota; class Actinomycetes; order Mycobacteriales; family Mycobacteriaceae; genus Mycobacterium. The sequence continues at coordinate 578,833 of CAWBFI010000006.1, forward strand.
ACGCACCCGCTGGGACTACGAGGTGGAATCGCCGCTGCGGGACGCCCGCGGCTTCGACCTGAGCCGCTCGGCAGGACCGCCGCCGGTGGTCGATGCCGACGAGGTCGGCGCGGCCAACATGATCCTGACCAACGGCGCGCGGCTGTACGTAGACCACGCGCACCCGGAATACTCCGCGCCCGAGTGCACCGACGCGCTGGACGCGGTGATCTGGGACAAGGCCGGCGAGCGGGTGATGGAAGCCGCCGCCCGGCACGTCGCCAGCGTGCCCGGAGCCGCGAAACTGCAGCTCTATAAGAACAATGTCGACGGCAAGGGCGCGTCCTACGGGTCGCACGAGAACTACCTGATGTCTCGGCAGACGCCCTTTTCGGCCATCATCGCGGGGCTTACCCCTTTTCTGGTGTCCCGGCAGGTGGTCACCGGCTCGGGGCGGGTCGGCATCGGGCCCGCCGGCGACGAGCCCGGCTTCCAGCTGTCCCAGCGCTCCGATTACATCGAGGTCGAGGTCGGGCTGGAGACCACCCTGAAACGCGGGATCATCAACACCCGCGACGAACCGCACGCCGACGCCGACCGGTACCGCCGGCTGCACGTGATCATCGGCGACGCCAACCTGGCCGAGACCTCGACGTATCTGAAGCTGGGCACCACGGCGCTGGTGCTCGATCTGATCGAAGAGGGCCCGACGCACGGGATCGACCTGACTGACTTGGCGTTGGCGCGGCCGGTGCACGCCGTCCACGCGATCAGCCGCGATCCGTCGCTGCGGACCGCGGTGGCCCTGGCCGACGGTCGCGAGCTGACCGGCCTTGCGCTGCAACGCATCTATCTCGACCGGGTGGCAAAGCTGGTCGACGGCCGCGACCCCGACCCCCGCGCGGCCGACATCGTGGAGACCTGGGCGCACGTCCTCGACCAGCTCGAGCGCGACCCGATGGAGTGCGCCGAGCTGCTGGACTGGCCGGCGAAGCTGCGCCTCCTCGAGGGCTTCCGGCAGCGCGAGAACCTGAGCTGGTCGGCGCCGCGGCTGCACCTGGTGGACCTCCAATATTCCGACGTCCGGCTCGACAAGGGCCTGTACAACCGGCTGGTGGCACGCGGCTCGATGAAGCGCCTGGTCAGCGAGCACCAGGTGCTCGAGGCCGTCGACAATCCGCCGACCGACACCCGCGCTTACTTTCGCGGCGAATGCCTCCGCAGGTTCGGCGCCGACATCGCCGCGGCGAGCTGGGATTCGGTCATTTTCGACCTGGGTGGCGATTCGCTGGTGCGCATCCCCACGCTCGAGCCGCTGCGGGGCAGCAAGGCGCACGTCGGAGCGCTGCTGGATTCGGTGAATAGCGCCGTCGAGCTGGTGGAACAACTCACCAGCTAAGCCGCCCGGCGACGATGCAGGCCGGCACGGCCTGAGGAGAAGCCGGCAGGTGAACTCAGTTAGTCGGGGAAACGTCGGTGTTGACCGGTACTGTAGAGAAAGACCAGCGGGCGTGTGACTTGGGGTTACACGAGCCGATGACACAGCAGGAGGCGGCATGGCTCAGGAGCAGACCAAGCGTGGTGGTGGTGGCGGCGACGATGACGACTTCGCCGACGGCACGGCCGCGGGCCAAGAGCGTCGCGAGAAGTTGGCCGAAGACACCGACGACCTGCTCGATGAGATTGACGACGTCCTTGAGGAAAACGCAGAGGACTTTGTCCGCGCGTACGTCCAAAAGGGCGGACAGTGACCTGGCCGTTCGCCGATCGCCTGTCCACCAACTCCCCACTTCCCGGGAATCCGGCTGTAGACCTTTCCTCGTTTGCCGACTTCCTCCGCCGCCAGGCGCCGGAGTTGCTGCCGGCTAGTCTGAGCGGCGGCGCGCAACCCGGCGGTGCAAGCGGCGCCGGTACCCAGCTGCCGCACGGCACGACCATCGTCGCGTTGAAGTACCCCGGCGGCGTTGTCATCGCGGGCGACCGACGCTCGACGCAGGGCAACATGATCGCCGGGCGTGACGTGAAGAAGGTGTACATCACCGACGACTACACCGCCACCGGCATCGCGGGGACGGCCGCGATCGCCGTCGAGTTCGCCCGTCTCTATGCCGTAGAACTCGAGCACTACGAGAAGCTCGAAGGCGTGCCGCTCACCTTCGCCGGCAAGGTCAACCGGTTGGCGATCATGGTGCGCGGAAACCTCGCGGCCGCGATGCAAGGGCTGGTGGCTCTGCCGCTGCTGGCGGGGTATGACATCCATGCGCCGGACCCGGAAAGCGCCGGCCGCATCGTCTCGTTCGACGCCGCCGGCGGCTGGAACATCGAGGAAGAGGGCTACCAGTCGGTGGGGTCGGGATCGATCTTCGCCAAATCGTCGATGAAGAAGTTGTATTCGCAAGTCACCGATGCGGATTCCGCGGTGCGCGTGGCCGTCGAGGCGCTGTACGACGCCGCCGACGACGACTCCGCCACCGGCGGACCGGATCTGGTCCGCGGTATCTACCCGACGGCGGTCACCATCGGCGCCGAGGGGGCGGCTGACGTGCCGGAGAGCCGCATCGCCGAACTGGCCCGCGAAGTCATCGAAAGCCGCTCGCGCGCGGACACTTTCGGCCGTGACGCCGAGCCGCGGGGGGAGAAGTGAGTTTCCCGTATTTCATCTCGCCCGAGCAGGCGATGCGCGAGCGCAGCGAGCTCGCACGCAAGGGCATCGCGCGCGGCCGCAGCGTGGTTGCGCTGGCCTACGCCGGTGGTGTGCTGTTCGTCGCGGAGAACCCGTCACGGTCCCTGCAGAAGATCAGCGAACTCTACGACCGGGTGGGGTTCGCGGCCGCGGGCAAGTTCAACGAATTCGACAATCTGCGCCGCGGCGGGATTCAGTTCGCCGACACCCGGGGCTACGCCTACGACCGTCGCGACGTCACCGGCCGGCAACTGGCCTACGTCTACGCGCAGACGCTGGGCAGCATATTCACCGAGCAGGCCAAGCCGTACGAGGTCGAGCTGTGCGTCGCCGAGGTCGCACACTACGGCGAGTCCAAACCTCCTGAGCTGTACCGGATTACCTACGACGGGTCGATTGCCGATGAGCCGCATTTCGTGGTGATGGGCGGGACCACCGAGCCGATCGCGACCGCGCTCAAGGAGTCCTACGCCGAAAACGCCGACCTGCGCGACGCGTTGCGGATCGCTCTGGCGGCGCTGCGGGCCGGCAGTGCGGACGCCGGGAACGGCGATCAGCCGTCCCTCGACGTGGCCAGCCTGGAGGTTGCCATCCTGGATGCCAACCGGCCGCGGCGCGCGTTTCGGCGGATCAACCGCGCCACCTTGGAAACCCTGCTGCAGGAGCTGGACGGTAAGGGCTCGAAAACCGGGGACTCCCAATCCGGCGGCGAGGCGTCGGAACCGAACGGCGACTCCTCGGAGTAGCCGCCGGCGCGCCGGTCCGAGCCGCCAATAACATCCGTGGGCGCGGCTTCCTCACCTTCCCGGTCCGACAACCAGTACCCTCGATTACGTGCAGCGGCGAATTATGGGCATCGAGACAGAGTTCGGTGTCACCTGCACTTTTCACGGCCACCGCCGCCTTTCTCCGGACGAGGTGGCGCGCTACTTGTTCCGCCGGGTGGTGTCGTGGGGCCGCAGCTCCAACGTCTTCTTGCGTAACGGCGCCCGCCTCTACCTCGATGTGGGTAGCCACCCCGAGTACGCCACCGCCGAGTGCGACAGCCTCGTACAACTGGTCACCCACGACCGGGCCGGCGAATGGGTGCTGGAAGACCTGCTCATCGACGCCGAACAGCGGCTCGCCGACGAGGGCATCGGCGGCGACATTTACTTGTTCAAGAACAACACCGATTCCGCTGGCAACTCGTACGGCTGCCACGAGAACTACCTGATCGTGCGGGCCGGCGAGTTCTCCCGGATCTCCGATGTGCTGCTGCCGTTCCTGGTCACTCGTCAGCTGATCTGCGGGGCCGGCAAGGTGCTGCAGACCCCCAAGGCGGCGGCGTTTTGCCTTTCCCAGCGTGCCGAGCACATTTGGGAGGGCGTGTCCTCGGCGACCACTCGCAGCCGGCCGATCATCAACACCCGCGACGAGCCGCACGCCGACGCCGAGAAGTACCGCCGGCTGCACGTCATCGTCGGCGACTCCAACATGTGCGAGACGACCACCATGCTCAAGGTGGGCACCGCGGCTCTGGTGCTCGAGATGATCGAGGCCGGTGTTCCCTTCCGCGACTTCTCACTGGACAACCCCATCCGCGCGATCCGTGAGGTGAGCCATGACGTCACGGGTCGCCGGCCGGTGCGGCTGGCGGGCGGGCGCCAGGCCAGCGCGCTGGACATCCAGCGCGAGTACTACAGCCGGGCGGTCGAGCACCTGCAGACTCGGGAGCCCAACGCGCAGATCGAGCAGGTGGTCGACCTCTGGGGCCGTCAGCTCGACGCGGTCGAAAGCCAGGATTTCGCCAAGGTGGACACCGAAATCGACTGGGTCATCAAGCGCAGGCTGTTCCAGCGCTACCAGGACCGCTACAACATGGAGCTGTCCGACCCGAAGATCGCCCAGCTGGATCTGGCCTACCACGACATCAAGCGCGGGCGCGGCGTCTTCGACCTGTTGCAGCGCAAGGGGCTGGCGGCGCGCGTCACCACCGACGAGGACATCGCGGAGGCCGTCGACCACCCGCCGCAGACCACCCGCGCCCGGCTGCGTGGGGAATTCATCAGCGCCGCTCAGGCGGCGGGGCGGGACTTCACGGTCGACTGGGTGCACCTCAAGCTCAACGACCAGGCGCAGCGCACGGTGCTGTGCAAGGACCCCTTCCGGGCGGTCGACGAGCGGGTCAAGCGGCTGATCGCCAGCATGTAGCCATTTCGGCTGCGTCGATAGCGCGGGCGCTATCAACTTTGCAGGGGCTTTGCAGAGGCAGCGGTCCCGCCAATCCGGCGCGCCAGTGGAAGCGCCGGGCGAGGGCCATCGAATAATCTGGTGCAAATGGCGATCTCGAAAGTCGAGCGGCTGGTCAACCTCGTCATCGCTCTGCTGTCCACCCGCGGCTACATCACCGCGGAAAAGATCAGGTCCAGCGTGGCGGGGTACTCCGACAGCCCGACCGCCGAGGCGTTCTCCCGGATGTTCGAGCGCGACAAGAACGAACTGCGCGATCTCGGCATCCCCCTCGAGGTGGGCAGGGTGTCGATCACCGATCCCACCGAGGGCTATCGGATCAACCGCGACGCCTACTCCCTGCCGCCGGTCGAGCTCACCCCCGACGAAGCCGCCGCGGTCGCCGTCGCCACCCAACTCTGGGAATCGCCCGAACTGATCACCGCGACCCAGGGCGCGCTACTCAAGCTGCGCGCCGCCGGGGTGGACGTCGATGCGTTTGACGCGGGACCCCCGGTGGCGATCGCGTCTCCGGCCGGCGTGCCGGGCCTGCGCGGGTCGGAGGACGTTCTCGGAATCATGTTGTCGGCCATCGATTCGCGGCGGGTCGTGCAGTTCCCGCACCGGCCATCGCGCGCCGAGCCCTACACCACGCGCACGGTCGAACCGTGGGGCGTGGTCACCGAGAAGGGCCGCTGGTATCTCGTCGGGCACGACCGCGACCGTGACGCCACCCGCACGTTCCGGCTCTCGCGGATCGGCGCCGAGGTCACGCCGATCGGCCCGGCCGGCGCGGTGACCGTGCCGGACGACGTCGATCTGCGAAAGATCGTGGCGGCCACGGTCACCGAGGTTTCAGAGACGCCGACGGGCGGCCGGGCCCGGGTATGGGTCGCCGACGGGCGGGCCACCGCGCTGCGGCGCGCCGGAAGATCGGTGGCTTCCCGGCAGCTGGCCGGCCGCGACGGCGAGGTGATCGAACTCGACATCGGATCCAGCGATCAGCTGGCGCGCGACATCACCGGCTATGGGGCCGACGCCGTCGTGTTAGAGCCGCAATCCTTGCGCGAGGATGTGCTGGACCGGTTGCGCGGTGTCGTAGAGGCAGGGCGGCCATGACGCCCGTGTCCACCCGGCTGGTCCGGCTGCTCAACATGGTGCCGTACTTCCAGGCCAACCCCAAGGTCACGCGGGCCAAGGCCGCCGCCGACCTGCGGGTGTCCATCAAGCAGCTGGAGGAGGACCTCAACCAGCTGTGGATGTGCGGTCTTCCCGGCTACTATCCCGGCGATCTCATCGATTTCGAGTTCTCTGGCGACGCCATTGAGGTCACGTTCTCGGCCGGCATCGACCGGCCGCTCAAGCTCACGTCACCGGAGGCCACCGGCCTGCTGGTAGCGCTGCGGGCGCTGGCCGACATTCCGGGCGTGGTCGATCCCCAGGCGGCGCGCAGCGCGATCGCCAAGATCGAGGCCGCCGCCGGCGCCGTCGGGCAGGACGCTCCGACGGCGGCCGCGGCCGTCGACAAACCGGCGCCCGCGGAAAGTCGGGCCGCGGCCGCGGTGCGGGCGGCGGTGCAGCATAGACACGCGCTGGCCATCGACTACTACGCCGCCTCGCATGACACCCTGACCAGTCGGGTCGTCGATCCCATTCGGGTACTGCTGATCGGCGGTCACAGCTACTTGGAGGCCTGGTCACGGGAAGCCGAAGGGGTCCGGCTGTTCCGCTTCGACCGGATCGTCGACGCGACCGAGCTGGACGAGCCGGCGGCTCCCCCCGAACCGGCGCTGCAGGCGCCACCGGACACGTCGCTGTTCGACGGCGACCCGTCACTGCCCTCGGCCAAGCTGCTGGTGGGGCGTTCGGCGTCGTGGATGTTCGAGTACTACCCGATGCGGGAGGTGCGGGAGTTGCCGGAGGGATCGTTTGAGGCCGTCATGACCTACGCCTCCGACGACTGGATGACGCGCCTGGTGCTGGGATTCGGGTCGGCTGTGCGCGTGCTTGAACCGGAGTCGCTCGCGCAGCGTGTACGGGATGCCGCGGCGGCGGCCCTGGAGTCCTACCAGGTCGCGGCCCAAGGGTGACCCGTCGAGGACCCGGCAGGGCGCGGCGCGGGCACACCGGCGCGTCGCTTCGCTGCGGTAGCATCGGGTGGACGTCTGGAGGTAATCAAAGTGGGCAGTCTTAGTCCGTGGCACTGGGCGATCCTCGCGGTCGTGGTGATTCTGCTGTTCGGAGCGAAGAAACTCCCCGATGCCGCGCGCTCGTTGGGCAAGTCGATGCGGATCTTCAAATCCGAGCTCCGTGAAATGCAGACCGAAAGCAAGCCGGAAGCGCCTTCTATCGAAACCCCGCAGCCCGTGCAGTCGCAGCGGGTCGACCCACCCGCGGGCACCGAGCAGGGTCACACCGAAGCGCGCCCGGCCTAGCCGCGTCCTCGCGGTGCCCGAGCGACGAGCACTGAACGAGCCCTGACCAGCACTGAACGAGCATCGTGAAACGTTTCAAGGCTTCAGCGCGCACCGCCGGCTTGCTGAAGCGGCTCGACCCTCGCAACAGGCGCAGCCGCACCAACCCGGACGCGACGATGTCGCTGGTCGACCACCTGACTGAGCTGCGCACCCGGCTGCTGATCGCGCTGGCCGCCATCCTGGTCACCACGATTTTCGGGTTCGTCTGGTACTCGCATTCGATCTTCGGGCTGGAGAGCCTCGGCGAGTGGTTGCGCCATCCGTACTGCTCGCTGCCACAGTCGGCGCGGGCGGAGATCAGCCCCAACGGTCAGTGCCGGCTGCTGGCCACCGCGCCCTTCGACCAATTCATGCTGCGGCTCAAGGTCGGGATGACGGCCGGGATCGTGCTGGCCTGCCCGGTGTGGTTCTACCAGCTTTGGGCGTTCATCACGCCCGGCCTCTATCAAAAGGAGCGGCGCTTCGCGATCGCGTTCGTGATCCCCGCCGCGGTGCTGTTCCTCGCCGGCGCCGTGCTGGCCTACCTTGTGCTGTCCAAGGCGCTGGGCTTCTTGTTGACGGTCGGCAGCGACGTGCAGGTGACCGCGCTGTCCGGGGACCGCTATTTCGGCTTCCTGATCAACCTACTGGTGGTGTTCGGGGTGAGCTTCGAGTTCCCGCTGCTCATCGTCATGCTCAACATGGCGGGCATGCTGACCTACCAGCGGCTCAAGTCGTGGCGGCGCGGACTGATCTTCTCGACGTTCGTCTTCGCGGCGGTATTCACGCCCGGATCCGACCCGTTTTCGATGACGGCACTCGGCATAGCGCTGTCGGTGCTCCTCGAGTTCGCCATTCAGATTGCCCGGCTGCACGACAAGCGGAAGGCCAAGCGGGAAGCGCAAGCCGCGATCCCCGACGACGAAGCGTCGGTCATCGAGCCGCCTTCTTCGATATCGGAGCCGATATCGCAGCCGATACCCGAGCCCTCCCTCTCGGCGGGTCAACACGACGATGTCACCTAGCTTTTCTTCCCGCGAGGGCGCGTGTCTGTACAGCGACACGCCGATATTGACGTACACCCAGGGACCCTCGCGCTTTTCGGCGGCGGCGTGACCGAGCCGGCCGAGCTGGCGCGGTTCACCGCGGATCTGCCTTTTGCGCTCGACGACTTTCAGCAGCGGGCGTGTGAGGCGCTGGAACGAGGCCACGGCGTGCTGGTCTGCGCGCCGACCGGCGCCGGCAAGACCGTTGTCGGCGAGTTCGCCGTCCACCTGGCCCTGGCGGCAGGTGGGAAGTGCTTCTACACCACGCCGCTCAAGGCCCTGAGCAATCAGAAGCACACCGACCTGACCCTGCGCTACGGCCGCGACCGGATCGGGCTGTTGACAGGCGACATGTCTGTGAACGCCGACGCGCCCGTGGTGGTGATGACCACCGAAGTGCTGCGCAACATGCTCTATGCCGATTCCCCAGCGCTGCAAGGGCTTTCGTATGTGGTGATGGACGAGGTGCATTTCCTGGCCGACCGGATGCGGGGTCCGGTGTGGGAGGAGGTGATCCTGCACCTGCCCGACGAGGTGCGAGTGGTCAGCCTGTCGGCGACGGTGAGCAACGCCGAAGAATTCGGCGGCTGGATCCAGACCGTGCGCGGCGACACGACCGTGGTAGTCGACGAGCACCGGCCCGTGCCGCTGTGGCAGCACGTCTTGGTGGGCAAGCGTCTCTTCGACCTGTTCGACTACCGGAAAGCAGAAGCCGGCGAGCCCGCGCAGCCGCGCGTCCACCCCGACCTCCTGCGCCACATCGCCCATCGCCGCGAGGCAGATCGGATGTCGGACTGGCAGCCGCGGCGGGGACGGCGCGGAGTTGGCGGCCGGCCGCGCTTCTACCGGCCGCCGGCGCGGCCCGACGTGATCGCGATCCTGGATTCCCAGGGGCTGTTGCCGGCGATCACCTTTGTGTTCTCGCGGGCCGGCTGTGACGCCGCGGTCGGCCAGTGTCTGAGGTCGCCGCTTCGGCTGACCACCGAGGAGGAGCGCGCACAGATCGCCGAGGTGATCGAGCATCGGTGCGGTGACCTCGCCGACTCCGACCTCGCGGTGCTCGGGTACTACGAGTGGCGCGAGGGGCTGCTGCGCGGTTTGGCGGCCCACCACGCCGGGATGCTGCCGGCGTTCCGGCACACGGTCGAGGAGCTTTTCACCGCGGGCTTGATCAAGGCGGTGTTCGCCACCGAAACGTTGGCGCTGGGCATCAATATGCCCGCGCGCACGGTGGTGCTGGAACGGCTGGTGAAGTTCAACGGCGAGCAGCACCTGCCGCTGACACCGGGGGAGTACACGCAGCTGACCGGCCGCGCCGGCCGGCGCGGCATCGACGTCGAGGGTCACGCGGTGGTGTTGTGGAATCCCGCCGAGGAGACCACCGAACCGTCCGCGGTGGCCGGCCTGGCCTCCACCCGCACCTTCCCGCTGCGCAGTTCGTTCGCCCCGTCGTACAACATGACGATCAACCTGGTGCAGCAGATGGGCCCAGAGCAGGCGCATCAGCTGCTCGAGCAGTCGTTTGCCCAGTACCAGGCCGACCGATCCGTGGTGGGCCTGGTGCGCGGTATCGAGCGGGGCAAGCGGATGCTCGACGAGATCGCCGCGGAGCTGGGCGGGCCGGAGGCGCCGATCCTCGAATACGCCAGGCTGCGGGCGCGGATCTCAGAGATGGAGCGTGCCCAGTCCCGCGCGTCGCGACTGCAGCGGCGGCAGGCGGCCAGCGATGCGCTGGCCGCCCTGCGTCGGGGCGACATCATCACGATCACCCACGGCCGGCGCGGCGGGCTTGCGGTGGTGCTGGAGTCGGCCCGCGACGGCGACGACCCGCGTCCGTTGGTGCTCACCGAACACCGATGGGCGGGGCGGATATCGTCGGCCGACTATTCGGGTGCGTCGGCGCCGGTCGGTTCGATGTCTTTGCCCAAGCGGGTGGAACACCGCCAGCCCCGGGTCCGGCGAGACCTTGCCTCGGCGCTGCGATCGGCCGCCGCCGGGCTCACCGTTCCGGCCGGCCGCCGCCGCGGAGGCCACCGCGGTGACGGTGACGGTGACGGCGAGTTCCACGATCCCGAGCTGGCGTCGTTGCGGGCGCAGTTGCGCCGGCATCCCGCACACAACGGCGCCAACCTCGAATCCCAGATCCGCCAGGCCGAGCGCTACCTGCGCATCGAACGCGACAACGCGCAACTCGAGAAAAAGGTAGCGGCCGCCACCAACTCGCTGGCCCGGACGTACGACCGGATCGTCGGGCTGCTCACCGAACGCGGGTTCATCGAGGGACCGGCCACTGATCCCCACGTCACCGACGACGGCCGATTGCTGGCCCGCATCTACAGCGAGAGCGACCTTTTGGTCGCCGAATGCCTCCGCGCCGGCGCGTGGGCGGAGTTGAAACCGGCCGAGTTGGCGGCGGTCGTCTCGGCGGTGCTCTACGAGTCCCGAGGCGGTGACGGACCCCCCGCGCTCGCCGCCGAGGTGCCCACGCAGCGACTGCGGCAGGCGCTCCAGCAGACCTCGAGGCTGTCCGCCGCGTTGCGCGCCGACGAGCAGACCCACCGGATCGCCCCGAGTCGCGAACCCGACGACGGCTTTGTCAACGTCATCTACCGGTGGGCCCGGACTGGAGACCTCGCGGCCGCGTTGGCCGCCGCCGATGCCCACCCGTCGGCCGGGATCGGGTCGCTCCAACAAGCCATGTCCGCGGGGGATTTCGTGCGGTGGTGCCGGCAGGTGCTCGACCTGCTGGACCAGGTGCGCAACGCCGCACCCGATGCAGAGCTGCGGGCCACCGCCAAGCGCGCTATCAATGACGTTCGGCGCGGCGTCGTCGCAGTTGACGCCGGGTAGGCTGGGCGCGAGCTACGGTTACATCCGTGATCAGGACCGGACGAGTTCGGCTAAGACACAAGGGGACTGAGGAGAAACGATGAGCGGACCGCAGGGATCGGACCCGGGCCAGCAGTGGCAGCCGCCCGGCCAGGGTGGCGATCGGTCCTCGGAACCCACTCAGGTGGGATCGCCGTGGCAGCAACAGCCGAACCAGGACGCGACATGGCAGGCCCCGGCGTATACGCCGCCCGCCGAGTATCCGACGTATCAACAGCCGGCCGAGCAGGCATACCCGCAGCAGTACCCCCAGCAGCCCGGATACGGGCAACCCGGACAGTTCGGTGCGCCGCCGCAGTACGCGCAGCCCGGCCAGTACGGCCAGCCGAATCAGTACGGCCAGCCGGGCCAGTACGGCGAGCCGGGTCAATACGGCCAGCCCGGCCAATATCCGCAGCAGTACCAGCCCTACGAGCAAGCGGGTAAGAAGCGCTCGTTCGCGCTGATCGGCAGCGTGGTCGGCGTGATCGCCTTTCTGCTGATCGCGGTCGTGCTGGTGCTCGGTTTCTGGCAGCCCGGCTTTTTCGTCACCACCCAGTTGGACGTGACCAAGGCCCAGACCGGCGTGCAGCAGATCCTCACCGACGAGACGAACGGATACGGCGCGAAGAACGTCAAAGACGTCAAGTGCAACCACGGCCAAAACCCCGTCGTCAAGAAGGGCGGCACCTTCGACTGCGACGTCAACATCGACGGCGCCCCCAAGCACGTGACGGTGACCTTCCAGGACAACAAGGGCACCTACGAGGTCGGCCGGCCGCAATAGCCGACGCACTAGCCCTCACCCCGGCAGCGAATCCAGCGCTTTCTGCAAGCGCGCCATGGGCGACCCGACGCCCAACTCAGTCGCCAGCTTGGCGGTGCGTTTCGGGTCGGCGGCCACCAGCGGTAGCGCGTCGGTCGGCGTCGACAGCGTGACCGGCGCATCCGTGGCCACCCGGACCACCGGGCCGGCGGCCTCGATGTAGTCGGTCGCGGCCAGCAATTTCGCCCGCAAACCCTTGGCCATCTTGGATTTCGGATCGTGGGCGGCCGCCAAAATCCGATCCAGCGAACCGTGCTGGGCCAGCAGCGTGGCTGCCGTCTTCTCACCCACGCCCGGCACACCCGGCAGGCCGTCGGAGGGATCGCCGCGCAGCAGCGCCAGTTCCGCGTAGCCCGGTCCGGCCCGACCCACGGGCACGCCATAGTGTTCGGCCACCTCAGCGGGCCCGAACACGGTGGCTTTTGTCAGCCCGCGGCCCAGGTAGAGCACCCGAACCGGGATGGGATCGTCGGCCACCACCTGCAGCAGGTCGCGGTCTCCGCTCACCACCACGACCGGGTTGCTGCGTTCCCGCGCCGCCAGCGTGCCCAACACGTCGTCGGCCTCGAACCCGGGTGCTCCGGCCGTCGGGATCCCGAACGCGTCCAGCAACTCCATGATCATGTCGACCTGCGGCGTCAGGTCGTCGGGCACCTCCTCGATGTCCGGCTGGCCGGCCGGCTCGGGCTCGGCCACCCGATGCGCCTTGTAAGACGGGATGAGGTCCACCCGGAACTGGGGCCTCCAGTCCAGGTCGAGGCACACCACCAGCCGGCTGGGCCGTTGCTGGGTGATCACGACGGCCATGGAGTCGATGAACCCGCGCACGGCGTTGACGGGTCGTCCATCGGGGGCGGTGATCGATGACGGCACCCCGAAATATGAGCGGAACCACATGCTGGCGCCGTCGAGCAGCACTAGTGGCGATCGCAAGCGCGGCGCAGCCGCGCGCGGCTGGTCGCCACTAATCGAGCCTTGGGGTGCGGGCATGCCGGCTATGGTCTCACGTCGCCCAACGTCGACTTGTTCTCGACTACTTTCGCGGATTGCCGCCACAACTCGACGTTCGGCGAACCGGGTTAGCCTCGTTCGCATGGATTCTCACCGATTCGACGCGGCGGTCTACGCGCGTCGGCTGGCTGCTGCGGCAGCGGCGGCCGCCGAGGCCGGCCTCGCCGGCCTGGTAATCACCCCGGGCTACGACCTGCGTTACCTCGTGGGCTCGCGCGCCCAGACCTTTGAGCGGCTCACCGCGCTGGTGTTGCCCGCCTCCGGTGACCCGGCGGTCGTGGTGCCGCGGCTGGAGCTGGCATCGCTCAAAGGGTCAGCCGTCGGGGAACTCGGCCTGCCGGTGCGGGATTGGGTCGACGGCGAGGACCCGTACCGGTTGGTCAGTGCCGCCTTGGGTGGCGGCCCCGCCGCGACCGCCGTCACCGATTCCATGCCCGCGTTGCACCTCTTGCCGCTGGCAGCGGCGCTCGGCCAGCTGCCGATGCTGGCCACCGACGTGCTGCGCGACCTGCGGATGGTCAAGGAGGAATGCGAGATCGACGCCCTGCGCAAGGCCGGCGCGAGCATCGACCGCGTGCACGCCCGGGTGCCCGAGTTTCTGCGCCCGGGACGAACGGAGGCCGAGGTTGCCGCGGACATCGCCGAAGCCATTGTCGCCGAAGGACATTCGGAAGTGGCGTTCATCATCGTCGGCTCCGGCCCGCATGCCGCCGACCCGCATCACGGTTATACGGATCGCGAACTGCAGATGGGCGACATCGTCGTCGTCGACATCGGCGGCGCATACGAGCCCGGATACCACTCCGACTCGACCCGCACGTACAGCATCGGTGCGCCGAGTTCCGATGTCGCGCAAAGATATTCGGTACTGCAACGAGCCCAGCGGGTGGCCTTCGACGCGGTCCGCCCGGGCGCCACTGCCGAGCAGGTCGATGCGGCCGCCCGCGACGTGCTGGCCGAGGCGGGACTCGCAGAGTTTTTCGTGCACCGCACCGGGCACGGCATCGGGCTGTCGGTTCATGAAGAGCCCTACATCGTCGCCGGCAATGATTTGGCGCTAACCCCGGGCATGGCCTTCTCCATCGAGCCGGGCATCTACTTCCCGGGCCAGTGGGGAGCCCGCATCGAGGACATCGTCATCGTGACCGACGACGGCGCCCTGGCCGTCAACAACCGTCCGCACGATCTGGTCGTGGTGCCCGAGTCCTGACGGCCGTGACACCGCCGCGTAGGTTGGGCGAGGTGTCAATCCTCGACCTCACGCTGCTTCCGATTCGCGTCGCAAGCCACATCGTCGACGCGGTACTGCACCCCATCTCGCCGGCGCCGGTACCGGCGCCCCCGGCCGAGCTCATCGTCGTCGACGGGATGCCGGAGGGGGTGCCGCCGGCCGCGCGACGCCCCGAACCGGCGCTGCCCGCGCCGTCGGAATGGCCGTTCGGCGAGGAGTTTCCGCGTACGTGCGGCGCCGGCAGGCTGGCCGGCGGGGCCCTGTTCTGGACCGATTTTCTCTATGACGACCATGGCGCGACTGGCATCCCGGTCGGGGACCTGAAGATCCAGGCGCCGCCGCGCGGCACCTACGTCTACCCCGACGGGTCCGCGGCCCGCAACGGCGCCGACATCTTCCGCGTCGCCATCGGGCTTACCGACAGCCACACGTGGTGGCGCGTCGACTGGAACACCCTGCTGGACGCCTCGGTGCCCATCGCGCTGTTCACCTTCGACACTGACCCCGCCCGAACGGCTGCCGACAAATGGCCCGCCCGGGCGGGTGTCCGCTCGAACGGCATCGACATGGCCCTGTTGGTGTCGGCGGCCGGCGCCGCGTTGATCGATTTGACCACTGGGGTCACGACGCCGGTCGAGCACAGGGTCGACATGGCGTCGCGGTCGTTCCTGGCGCAGGTTCCGCGGGCGGCGGTGGAACCGACCGGAACATGGACGGTGCGGCTGGTCGCGGGGTTGGCCAACGCCGCCGGGGACGGATTCGCCGACGTGCCCGCCGAGCATGGCGCGCTGCCCGAGCAGCCGAACGTTTACAACGTCGCGTTTCGCACCAGCGATCAGGAGCAGCCGCACCTGAACTTCTGGTCCGACGTGGCCCAGGCCGCCGCCCTGAGCCGCGGCGACGTATCCGAGTTCGCGGTGACGGTGCCCTGGGCTGCGCTGGCGGCGCGTCAAACCGATCCCGAGCCGGTGATCACCGGGCCGTCGACCCGGTGGTACGTGTCCTCGGTCGAGCTCGGTCAGGGTCTGGAGGAGGGGTGGGTCGCGTACGACATCCTGAGCACCAAGCCGCAGTTCCTCGGTCGGGTGCAGCCGTACTCTGTCTGCCTGCCGTCGACGTATGCGCCGGGCCGCGCGCTGCCGCTGACGCTGCTGCTGCACTCGCTTGCGCTGGGGCAAAGCCAGTTCGCCGGGATCGATCCGAACCTGTTGCATGAAGTGTGCGAAGGCCGCGACTCGGTGGTGGTGACGCCGTTGGCCCGAGGCCCGTCGACCTGGTACTTCGACACCGGTGAACTCGACGTCTGGGAAGTGTGGGCGCGGGTCGCCGAACAGCTGGGCACCGACCCCAATCGCACGGTGATTTCCGGCTATTCGATGGGCGGGTATGCAGCCTACAAGCTGGGCTTGAGCTACCCGCAGGTGTTCTCGCAGGCGGTGGTTCTGGCCGGGCCGCCGGCGTGCGGTATGCGGCTGTTACCCGACGTCGACATTCCGGCCGACCTCGACCCTGACTCACCGTGCGCCCGCGAGGGTGACACCTGGAAGCTGCTGGTGAACGCGCGCTGGCTGCCGTACGTCATCGCTCACGGGCTGGTCGACGAGCTGGTGCCGTTCGCCTCGGCTGCCGAGCAGGTGCTCGAGCTCGACCGGCTCGGCTACCGGCATCGGTTCACCGTGTATCCGCTCGAGGATCACATCGCGTGGGTGCTGCAGGACAAGTTCGAGGATCCGATCTCGCACATGGGAACCGGTCTGCGGCAAGCTGATCCGGGGCACATCACGTTCGCGTGGTATCCCCAGCTGGTGTGTGACGACCTCGGCATCGGCCCGCACCAGGTGTGGTGGTTGTCGGAGCTGGCCGCCGATCCGTCGGTGAGCGCGCGCCGGGGGGCGGTGGCGGAAGTTGACGCGCGGTCGTATGCGCGTCCGGACCCGACGCACACCGTTCGGCATCACCGCGGGGTCTTCCTCAACTTCGACCCGACGCCTGGGTTGTACAGCGAGCTGGACTGGCGGGTGGGGCCGCCCGTCGGCGCACTGCCCTATCTGACGCTGCGCCTGACCGGTGTTGCCGGGCTGACGGTCGACGTGGCGCGTGCCGGGCTGGCCGCGTTGCCGTCGTCGACGATCACGGTGGCCACCGACGCCGCCGTGCACATCACGCTGGCCGGGCTGCCTGCCGGGGCAGTGGTGCAACTCGACGGCCAGCCGGCCGGGGCGACCGTGGCCGTGTCGCGGGGGCGCCACCGCATCACGCTGCGCGTCGATGAGTGAGTTGTGGCCGTGGGCGGTCGTGCCTAGGTCGGCCGTGCGACCTGGGTGATTAGCGGCGCGCGACGTCGTCGGCGACAATTTCGCGCGTGGTTCCCTTGGCGGTTGATCCTCAAGCGTTGTTCGCTGCGGGCGGCGCCGTGGCTGCCGCCGGCGACGGCCTGGCCGCGAACCTGACCGTGTTGACGGCGGGCTTTTCGGCCCACACCGGCCTGGATGCAGCGGGTGAGGTTTTCGGGCTGGCATACCAGGACACGGCCGAGCAGCTACTGAAGGCCGCGGCGGCCGCGGTCAACGGGTGCCGGTGCAGCGGCGCGCTAATACAAACGGGCGCATCGAACTATTCGAAGGCCGAAGCGGCCTCGACGCTGGGCGGCGGTGCCGGCGTGTTGCAGGCGCCACCCGAGCCGGCCAAGATCGCACCGCCCGGGCCGCCGGGGACGTGGGGTAAGGGGGAGCCGCCTCCGCTGCTTTGGGCGGTGGTGGAGTCTTTCGTTGACGATGTGTGGCCCGACGGCGACGTCGCGGGGTTGCACGCCGCCGCGGCTCGGTGGCGCGATTTCGGTGCGGCGGCGAGCGGGATGCGGGGTGGGCTCGACGGGTCGAAGTCGCTCCTGGATGGGCAGCAGATCCCCGAGGGCGGCAAGATCGATGAGGCTTTGTCGAAGATCGGTGACTGCATGGCGCAACTCGGCGAGCAGTCCGGGAAGCTGGCCACCAGCCTCGATGGTTTCGCCGACGAGGTGGATCAAGCTCACCACCATATTCGGGACCTGTTGAACCGATTAGGGTCTCTGGCCGATCTCGGGCACGACGTGATGCTGGTCATCAAAGGTGACGCGATCGACGAGATCAAAAAGGTCGCCCGGGACATCAACGGCGTCCTGCACGACCTGGGGCGCGAAGCCCGGGCCTTCGAACAGGGAATCAAGATGGGCATGCAGGTCGTCGACGGCCTGGTTGTCAAATTGGAGAAGTACGTGCGCCGCGAGCTCACCCAGTTTTTGGGTGATGCGGTCGGAAACGTGGTGGCGAACAATCTCGATCTTTTTGTCAACGTAAACGAGGGACTTCTCAAGGGCGCTGTCGGGATGGCGCAAGGCATCGTTGATCTCGACCCGCGCTGGTTCCTTCTTGATCCCAAGGGGGCGGCTACCTGGACGGGCATGACGAAGACGGGTCTGCTCAATCACATTCTCAACCCGCAGGGGGCGGTGGAAGCAGACAAACAGATGTTCAAAGCGTTGCTGCACCTGGACGATTGGAGTACGGCTCGGCCCGGATTGGGGTTGGGGGAAAACATCTTCGATGTCGGGACGCTTTTTCTTCCCGGAGCCGGGGAAGCCGGTGGGGCGGCCGAGGGTGCTGCGGCAGCCGCGCGTGGTGCGGAAACGGCGGCGGATGCCGCTGGCCAGGCAGAGCGTGCCGGGGGGAGAGCGGCCGGTGGGCTTGGGGGTGTCGCGGGTGCCCGCGGTGCGTTGGCTGATATCGCCGGGCAAGGCAGCGGCCTGACCAAAGGCCTCGAAGGCGTTACCGGGGATCTGCCCAAGATTGAACCTCCGCCCGGCGGTACCCCGGTGAACCTGGCAGCGCCGAAGCCGATCGAGGCGCCGGTCGAGTCGGCGCCGCGTCCGCCGGACACGGCGCCGGGTGCGTCCCCGGGGCCAACTGCCCCGCCGGGCTCAACGCCCGCGGAGGGGCCCTGGGCGGCGGGCGGTCCGCATGAACGGGCGCCTGCTTTCGCGGGTGGTCCGCAGAATCCGTTGTCGACGCCCAGCGCTCCGCCGGCACCGGCGGCTGTGGCGGCGGGTGGTCCCCATGAGCCCGTGTCGGTGCCCACCCCCGGTCCGACCCTTGCGTCCGTGCCCGCCGCGGTCGGCGAGCGGGTGCCGCCGACTATCCCGGAACTGGCTGATCATTCGCCGGCTCCGGTCTCGGTATCGCCCAGCGGATCTCCGGTTGAACCAGCACCTGTCGCCGCACACTCACCGCCGGCGCCGCCGGCCACGTCCGCAGCGCCCCATTTCACACCCCCGGGACGTCACCCGCCCGAAGTGCCGACACCAGGCGGCGGCTGGCACCGGCCTGGCGACGGCGGCCCTCTGGGCGGTCGGCCACACGGAAGGCTGCCGCGTGATGGCGCTCCCCGTGGACTCGGTCACGGTGGTCACCCGGGCGATCGCCCACACGAACAATTACCAAATGGTGGCGGTCCGCGCGGCCCCGGTGACGCTGTTCCTTCGGTGGACGATCCACCTAGGCCAGCGGATCACGACGGGGCGCCGGGCGGTCATCGGGACCAGGGATCGCCATCCGAGGAACCCCCCGTCGCGAATTCTGGCGGCGCGGGCGAAATCAGACACACGATAAGCGGGCACGGTGAGTATATTCCAGCTCACGGCTATATGAATGTCCCGCGAGGAACGACCATCACGATATACGCGGAACACGGCTCGAGCATTAGCGATGCTCTCGGCAATCTGATTGAGACAAAAGGCGACACCTCTGGTGTCTATTCCGAGACCATCCTTCCAGGCGAACCGATACCGGACTACACAATTTATCCGCCAGATGGACTGAATATTATGGACACACCGCAAACTGTCGAATATCCAACGCGCTTGAGTGAGCTTATCGACGAGAACATGGGGCCTGTTGACCTCGCAGTCTGTACGTACGATGCAACCTGTCCAACCGGCAAGGTATATCATGTAGATGGCATCTTTGACGAATGGACGGGCACCTTCCAATCCTATGAAAGGTCTGGATTTGACGCAGGACGCCGATGAAATCGAAGAACTTGTGCGGCTCGCCGCTCAAGAGAAAAGTCCTGCCGCCCGTTACCGTCTATTTCGAGCGCTTCCTCACGTCGAATTATTTTTCCCTCTGAAAATAAAGCATTACGCGGGCAGAGAAGCCAGGGCTACTCCGTTGCTCCGACTGCAGGACGGTACAAACGCCATGATGTTGTACACGTCGAAGTCACATCCGGATCTGCCGGATAGCTTCGGCGGGGGATCATTTAAAGATGTGCTCGCAGCTGCGCTAAAGATGCCCGCTCTCGACTGGGTAATCCTTTCGAACCGCGCTTCGCAGTGGGTATCGGTCCGCAAAGAACAGATCTCTGCCATTCTCAGTGACCTCGATTCAGAGGAAAAGGCAAAGACTTTTCCGCTCGCGCCCTCAGGTGGTGGCGAGGAGGACAAGTTTATCGAAGACCTAATAACCCGCGCTGTCCATTCCGCAACGGAGGAGTTATCGCCATCGATAGATTCGGTACTTTCGGGTCGAGAGCTATATCTCGAGATGACCGCCGGACGGAGCGAAGGCGGTCAACCAACCGTGAAGGTTTTTCAGGTTAAGGGTATACCGAACGTGGTACGCGCCTATCTCACGCGAAGGCGACAAGGCATCACATACGGCGGCATTACATGGGAAGCTCTCAAAGAAATGATAAGCAACGAACTCGCAATTGACGGCGTGCAGATCGTAAACGACGCAGACGACTGGGTTGTGTTCGATCGTCAATCACTGAGATGCGGACCAGCCGAGGAGTCGCAATAGAGCAGCTCTCCTTCTCAGCCGTGGCAACGTCTCACATTCAAAGATGTCCAATGATTATCGAACTACTCGCCCCGGTCCAGCAGATCCGACGATCCCAGCACCCGCTCCACGTGCACCTCGATGACCACCCTTCTCGGGTTGGGCCGCGGGGTGCGGTAGCGCTGGGCGTAGCGCAGCTCGGCGTCACGCACGGCGTCGGCATCGCTGTTCACCTTGGACCGGCCCTCCAGCGACAGCCACCGCGCGCCGTCGACCTGGCTGAGCACGGCCACCCCCGCACGGTCGGCGTTGACGGCCTTCTGAGAGCCGCCGGTGGTGATGACGCGGGCGATGTGGGTGTGGGGATCGAACGTGAAACCCACGGCCACCACGTGCGGTGAATTGTCGACCCGCAGCGTGGTCAGCATGGCCAGGTGACGTTCGGACAGAAATGCCAACGCATCGTCGGTGAGCCGAGTAGTGGTATTCGCCATCAGTGCCCACGCTAGCGCAGGTAATAATCGCAGCCGTGGACGACACGGGTGCGGGTCCGGTACTAATCTTGGGCGGCCGCAGTGAAATCGGCGTCGAACTGGGGCGCCGCCTGGCTCCCGGGGCAACGGTGGTGCTGGCCGCACGCAAGGCCGATCAGCTCGACGACCAGGTCACCGAGCTCAAAGCCGCCGGAGCCGCGGCAGTGCACACCAGGGAATTCGACGCCGACGACCTGACGTCACACGGCCCACTGGTCGACGCGATCGTCGCGGATCACGGACCCATCCGCATCGCGGTGCTCGCCTTCGGCATCCTCGGCGGCCAGGCCCGCGCCGAGACCGACGCCGCGCACGCGATCGCCATCGTGCACACCGACTACGTCGCCCAAGTCAGCATGCTCACCCACCTGGCCGCCGCCATGCGCACGGCGGGCCGAGGCTCACTGGTGGTGTTTTCCTCGGTGGCCGGGGTTAGGGTACGCCGGGCCAACTACGTCTACGGCTCGGCCAAGGCCGGCCTGGACGGCTTCGCCAGCGGGTTGGCCGACGCCCTGCACGGCAGCGGGGTGCGGTTGCTGATCGCGCGCCCGGGCTTCGTCATCGGGCGCATGACCGAGGGCATGACGCCCGCGCCGCTGTCCAGCACCCCGCAACAGGTGGCCGCCGCGACCGCGCGTGCGCTGGCGAAGGGCAGGCGCACCGTGTGGATCCCGTGGGCACTGCGGCCGACGTTCTTCGTGATGCGGCTGCTGCCGCAATTCGTGTGGCGCAGGATGCCGCGATGATTGTCGTTGTCGGCATCGGCGCCGACGGGATGGCGGGGCTCGCCGAAACATCGCGCGCAGAATTGCAAAGGGCCACAGTTATTTACGGGTCCAAGCGACAGCTCGACCTCCTCGACGACACGGTGGCCGCCCCTCGCCGGGAGTGGCCGTCACCGATGCTGCCCGCACTGCAAGCCTTGCTCGACAACCACACCGAAGACATCCACGTGGTGGCCAGCGGCGACCCGCTACTGCACGGTATCGGCGGCACGCTGATCCGGCTGCATGGGCCGGACCAGGTCAGGGTGTTGCCTCACGTGTCCTCGGTGACGCTGGCCTGCGCGCGGATGGGCTGGAACGTCCACGACACCGAGGTGATCAGCCTGGTCACCGCGCAGCCGCACACCGCAGTGCGACGCGGCGGGCAGGCGATCGTGCTGTCGAGCGGCCGGTCCACCCCCAAGGCGCTCGCGGCACTGCTCAACGCAACCGGCCGCGGCGATTCCGAATTCTGCGTGCTCGAACGGCTCGGCGGCCCAGCCGAACGCCGCCGCGACGGCACCGCGCGCCAGTGGGTCGACGACGCGCCGTCGGACGTCGACGACCTCAACCTGATCGCCATTCGCTACCTGCCCGACGAGCGCGTGTCGCCCTTGCCTGACGATGCGTTCGTCCACGACGGACAGATCACCAAACACGGGGTCCGCGCGGTGACCTTGGCGGCGCTGGCGCCACGACCGGGGGGGCGGTTGTGGGACGTCGGCGCCGGCTCGGGCAGCATAAGCGTCGAGTGGTGCCTGAGTTGGCGTGATTGCAGCGCGTCGGCGTTCGAACGCGACGAGGCGCGCCGCCGCAACATCGGGTCCAACGCCGCGGCCCTCGGAGTCAGCATCGACGTCCACGGCGAGGCGCCAACAGCATTCGACGGCGCCGAAGCACCGTCGGCGATCTTCATCGGCGGCGGATTGACCCAGCCCGGTCTGCTCGACGCGTGCCTCGGCAAATTGCCCACCGGTGGACGATTGGTCGCCAATGCGGTAACCGCCGAATCAGAGTCCCTTCTGGTGCAGGCATATTCGCGCCTCGGCGGCCAGCTGCGGCGCTTCCAGCACTATCGGGGCGAGCCGCTCGGCGGCTTCACCGGTTGGCGCCCGCAGATGCCGGTCACCCAGTGGGCGGTGACAAGGTGACGGTGTATTTCATCGGCGCGGGCCCGGGCGCCGCCGACCTCATCACGGTCCGCGGCCAACGGCTCCTCGAAAGATGCACGGTGTGCCTCTATGCGGGTTCGATCATGCCCGATGACCTGCTGGCGTTGTGCCCTCCCGACACGAAAATCATTGACACCGGCCCGTTAACGCTGGAGCAGATCATCGCGGAACTGGCCGATGCCCACGCCGCGGGCTACGATGTGGCGAGGCTGCACTCGGGTGACCCGTCGCTGTACAGCGCGCTCGCCGAGCAGTGCCGCAGGCTCGATGCGCTCGGCGTCGAATACGAAATCGTCCCGGGTGTACCGGCTTTCGCCGCGGCCGCAGCCGTTTTGAAACGTGAGCTGACCGTGCCGGGAGTGGCGCAGACCGTGACGCTGACCCGGGTATCGACCCTGTCGACGCCCATGCCGCCCGGTGAAGAGCTGGCCGCCCTCGCCCAATCCGGCGCCACCCTGGTCCTGCACCTGGCCGCCGCCCAGATCGATGCCATCGTCCCGCAGCTGATAGAGGGCGGCTACCGACCCGAAACACCCACCGCGGTAGTGGCTTTCGCGAGCTGGCCGCAGCAGACGGTGTTGCGCGGGGCGCTCGGCGACATTGCGGAGCAGATACACGACGCCGCCATCACCAAAACCGCCGTCATCATCGTCGGCGATGTGCTGGCCGCCGAGGGATTCACCGACAGCTACCTGTACTCGGCAGCGCGTCGCGCCCGCGGGGGTCATTGATGCGCGTTTTGCTGCTCGGTGGCACCGCCGAGGCGCGCGCGCTGGCCGAAACCCTGCACCCGCACGTCGACATCATCAGTTCGCTGGCGGGCCGGGTGCCGGATCCGGCGTTGCCGGTCGGCCCGGTGCGCATCGGTGGTTTCGGCGGCGTCGACGGACTGCGACACTGGCTCGAAGACGAAGGCATCGGCGCCGTCGTCGACGCCACCCACCCGTTCGCGGCAACCATGACAGCGCACGCGGCCGAAGTTTGTGCCGAATTACGGTTGCCCCATTTGGTGTTGGCCCGCCCGGCGTGGGCGCCCGGCGACGCCCTGGTCGTCGAATCGGATACCGAGGCCGCGGATGCCGTTGCAAGACTGGGATATTCGAGAATCTTTCTCACCACCGGCCGCTCGGGCGTCAAAGCCTTTGCCGGCAGCGACGCGTGGTTCTTGATTCGCGCGGTCACCGCCCCGGACGCTTCGTTGCTACCCCGCCACCACCACGTACTGCTGTCGCGCGGCCCGTATCGCTACGACGACGAATTGGCGCTGCTGCGTGAGCACCGCATCGACGCTCTGGTGACCAAAAACAGCGGCGGCGAGATGACCCGGGCGAAGCTGGATGCCGCTGCCGCGCTGGGCATCCCGGTGGTGATGGTCCAGCGGCCGCCGCTACCGGCCGGCGTGACGACGGTGGGCAGCGTGGAAGCGGCCGCCGAATGGGTTGCGCGACTGGACTAACCGGTCAGGTCGTCGCGCTCCCCGTCGGCCAGCAGCGCATCGCGGGCGCGGGCGACGCGGGACCGGATGGTCCCCACCGGGCAGCCGCACACCTCGGCGGCGTCGGCGTAGGGCAGTCCGAGCAGCTGTGTCAGCAACAGGGCTTCCCGTTGTTCGGCGGTGAGGCTGGCGATCATCGTCGTCACCTCAACCAGGTCCTCGAATCCCCGAGAATGGCGGTCGCCGGTGGCCACGTGTTCGGGGTCGGCGCCGGAGGCGGTGCGTGGCCGCGCTTGCGCGTGGCGGATGTGATCGGCGACGACCCGGCGCGCGATGGCCAGCAGCCAGGTTCGGGCGCTGGAGCGGCCGGCGAACCGCTCGATGGCGCCGATTGCCCGCAGGAAGGTTTCCTGCGTCAGATCGTCGGCGGAGCCGGGGTCCGACAGGTAGGTGACGAACCGCCAGACGTCTTGCTGGGTGGCTTTGATGAACGCCTCGAGCGCTCGGGCGTTCCCGCGCGCGGCTGCCAGGGCGAGCTGGGTAACGGCCTCGTCGTCGCTGGACGCCGTCATGACCAACCACCTTAGTTGCGCGGGCTTGGCCCCTCTACGACGGGTCGTCGTAGAGGGGGTCGAGCGGTCGATTGGCCAAAGGTGCCGGTGTCGCCGAGCGTTGGGTGCCTCGGATGGCCGGGCGGGGGAGCCGGCGTCGGCATCGGAGATGTGCGGTCTTTGGGCCCCTGCACGTTCTCGCGCCACGAGCACCGTGAACACCAGGCCCAACAGCAAGGGCATGTGACTGGCGACGCGTGTCGCGGTTACCTCGCCGGCGACGGCGTCGACGACCACGTAGCTCAACAGCGCAACCGAATACACGCCGGTAATCGCCGCAACTCCAATGGCGGCGACGGGCCATATGCTGGCGGCGATCATCGCCAGTCCCAACGCCAGCAACCATGCGGTGGACTCGTGCATCAGGTGCTCTCCGGACATCGCGCCGTGCATGTGCGCCGATACCATGCCGAAATCGATTCCGCTGATTTGGGCGGCGGCGATCGCCACCTGGAACACACCAACGACAATCAGCGCCCATCGCCGGTAGTGCGACCGCAGCACCCGCGTCCACCGGTGATATGCGGCGGACTGCTCGCCGATGCTTGCCATGATCTTGTCGACCAGGTCGGGACCCTGGCGGGGCTCGATCGAGGCCAGCCGCCGAGTCTGCGCGGCAGCGGCGATCAACCAGGCGCGGCAACCGCGGCACGATTCCAAATGGGCATCGACCTGCTGCGCAAGCACCTCGGGACGCTCGCCGTCCAATCGCGCAGAAAGCGCCTCCCGCGCAACGTCACACCGCATCACTGCATCGTTGCGCATGGCCCGTCCGCGCGCAAAGACCTAGCGAAAACCTGTTGATAGGGTAGGCGGAGAATACCCCTGGGGGTATGGTATACATTGGGTTGTGGCTGAAACCGCAGCCGCGAGAAGTCGACCAGCAGCCGAGGCCAGAGTGCCACTACCGCGGGGCCGAACGGCCCTATCCCGCGCAGCGGTGCGGGCGGAAACTGCGTACCACCGGAACCCGGCCACGAGTGAAAGGAAACTTCAATGTTGGCCTTTCTCAAACGGGCCTGGGTACCGTTCGTCGTTGTGGTGGCAGTCGCCCTCGGTGGTGTTGCCGTCGATCGCCTTCGCGGCGTCTTCGGCTCCGACGAGATCTTTAGAGCGACCGGCAGAAGCGCCGAGCCACTCGAGCCCTCACATCTCAAGCGAGTGACATACGAGATTTACGGACCCAGCAACACAACAGGAAGCGTGAGCTTCTTGGACAAGAACGCCCAGCCGGAACAGGCGAACTTCACCAGCCTGCCCTGGACCCTCACGATCACGACGACGGTGCCGGCCGTGATCGCCAACGTGGTGGCACAGGGCGATAGCGACAACCTCGGGTGCCGCATCACCGTCGACGGTGAGGTCAAGGACGAGAGATCTTCGGCCGGGCACCACGCCCAAACCTCCTGCCTGGTGAAGGCCGCATGACCACCGGTAAGGACGCCGCCCGTCCGAAATTCATGCGGTTCGTCCGCAGGTTCGCGGTGCCGATCCTCGTGGCATGGCTGCTGCTGACCGTCGCCCTGAACGTGCTTGTGCCGCCGATCGAGTCCGTCGCGCGCAACCACGCGGAGACGATGTCCCCGCAAGATGCGCCGGCGATGATCGCCGCCAAGCGCATCGGCGCAAGATTCCACGAGTCGGACTCCGACAGCATTGCAATGATCGTCCTGGAGAATGATAAACAACTCGGCGGGGAGGCGCACCGTTATTACGACGGCTTGGTGAAGAACCTGCAGGCCGACCCCAAACACGTGCAGCATGTCCAGAACGTGTGGGGAGATCCACTCACTGCAGCTGGTGTCCAGAGCCGCGACGGCAAAGCCGCTTACGTCCAACTCAACCTGGCCGGCAACCAGGGCAGCACCCTGGGCAATCAGTCCGTCGACGCGGTGCGGAAGATCGTCGACAAGTCAGCGCCGCCCCAAGGGCTCAAGGTCTACGTCACCGGTCCGGCACCGCTGACGACGGACATGAACGAAGCCGCCGATAAAAGCATGTTCAAGATGATGGGCGTGACGGGTGTGGTCATCATGATCATGCTTTTCATCGCCTATCGTTCCGTCAGCACGGTGCTTCTGGTGCTCGTCATGGTTGGTTTCGAGATGGGCACAGCCAGAGGGCTCGTCGCGCTCCTCGGAAACAACCATCTGTTGGGGTTTTCGACGTTCGTCGTCGCCATGCTGTCGTCCCTGGCCATCGCATCGGGAACCGATTACGCGATCTTTCTCATCGGTCGGTACCAGGAGGCTCGGCAGGCCGGCCAGGATCGAGAAACGGCCTGGTACACGATGTTCCGCGGGACCTCTCACATCATCCTGGGCTCGGGGTTGACCATCGCCGGAGCTACCTTCTGCCTCCACTTGGCGCGGCTGTCGTATTTCAAGGCGCTGGGCATCCCGTCCGCCCTGGGCCTGCTCGTCGTCGTCGCGGGAGCGATGACCGCCGCGCCGGCCGTTGTCGCCGTGGCCACCCGGTTCGGTTTGCTCGACCCGAGGCGGATGATCAAGACACGCGGGTGGCGGCGCATCGGCACCGCTACCGTGCGCTGGCCCGGGCCGGTGTTCGCGGCCTCGCTGGCCATCGCAATCGTCGGCATCCTTGTCATGCCGAGCATGAAGATCAGCTACAACGACCGCTACTACATACCCGCCAACCTGCCATCGAATGTCGGATACGCGGCCGCGGAGCGCCATTTCAGTGCTGCGACAATGAATCCCGACATCCTCATGATCGAGAGTGATTACGATATGCGGAACAGCGGCGACATGATCATCCTGGACCGGCTCGCCAAAGATGTCTTTCGTTCACCGGGAATCGCGATGGTGCAAAGCATCACCCGGCCATTGGGCGGCCCGATCGAGCACACGTCAATACCTTTCCAGATCAGCGCCCAATCGATTCCGATCCAGCAGAACCTTCAATTCATGAAAGACCGCACGGCCGACATGCTCAAGATGAGCGACGATCTCGGCGCCATGATCGGTTCGATGGAGCGGATGCAGGGCTTGCTGGGGCGGATGAGCAGCACGACTCATCACATGGTCGGCGACATGCACGATATGCAATCCACGCTGGACGAGATGAGAGACCATCTGGCGGACTTCGACGATTTCGCCAGACCGTTCCGCAGCTATTTGTATTGGGAACCACACTGTTTCAACATTCCGGTCTGCTGGGCTTCGAGGTCGGTGTTCGAGGCGATCGACGGTGTGGACAAGTTCAGCGAGAACATGAGCACGCTGATCCAGGACATGAGCAATGTCGATGCGATATTGCCCCAGATGCTCGCCGAGTTCCCGCCGATCATCGCCGTCGCCAAGTCCATGCAGGGAACGCTGCTCACGATGCAGAGCAGCTTCTCGGGCCTGGTCACCCAAATGGCCCAGATGACCGATACGGCGAGCGCGATGGGTCAGGCCTTCGACGCCTCTCGGAGTGGCGACTATTTTTATCTACCTCCGGAAGCCTTCCAGAATCCGGACTTTCAGCGGGGTCTGAAACTTTTCCTGTCACCGGACGGCAAGGCCGCGCGCTTCATCATCACCCACGACGCGGACCCGGCAACTCCGGCGGGCATCTCCGCCGTCAAACCGGAGCTGAGCGCCGCGCATCAAGCGGTAAAGGGAACGGCCCTCACCGACGCCAGGTTCTACCTCGCCGGGACGGCGGCGATATACCGCGACATTCAGGCGGGCTCCCAATACGACTTGCTGATCGTCGGAATTGCCGCTCTGACACTGATTTTCGCCGTGATGGTGATCATCACACGGGCCCTGGTCGCGTCCCTGGTGATCGTCGGGACGGTGCTGCTGTCGCTGGGCGCCGCTTTCGGGCTGTCGGTGCTCGTGTGGCAACACCTCTTCGGTCTGGAGTTGAATTGGATCGCACCGGTGTTCGGGTTGATCATTCTGCTGGCGGTCGGATCCGACTACAACCTGTTGCTGGTGTCGCGGTTCCAGGAGGAGATCGGCGCGGGGTTGCGGACCGGCATCATCCGCTCGATGGGCGAGACCGGCGGTGTCGTCACGGCGGCGGGCCTGGTCTTCGCCTTCACCATGATGTCCATGGCCGCCAGCGATCTCCGCTCGATCGGCCAGGCCGGCAGTACAATTGGCCTCGGCCTGCTGTTCGACACGCTGGTCGTGCGGTCCTTGATGACGCCGTCGACCGCCGCGCTGCTTGGGCGGTGGTTCTGGTGGCCGCAACGTGTCCGGCCGCGGCCCGCCAGTTACATGCTTCGGCCCTTCGGACCGCGTCGCCTCGTTCGTTCCCTGCTTCTGGGCGAAGAGGCGAACGCGGCAACGCGGCCCCAGCGACTCGCTGGGACGGGGTCGAGCCTGCACCGGCTGCACAGCGGGGAATCCCCGGTGCGGCCATTCACGTCGGGTAACGCCGAGGCGTGAATACCCGGTCACCGAAACCGTCTGAGTACCACTGGGTTTGCGAGGATCCGACGATCAGCAGGCAGCGCATGTCGACCTCGGCGGGGTTGAGGTCGGCCAGCCGCACCACGCGGACCTCTTCGTCCGGCCCAGAAACACTGCGGCCGATCACCACCGGTGTGCCCGGTTCGCGGTGGGCCATCAGCAGATCGCGCATCGCGCCGATCTGCCAGGTCCGCGCCTTAGAGGCCGGGTTGTAGATGGCCAGAACCAGATCGGCGGCGGCCGCGGCGGCCAGCCGCGCGGCGATCACCTCCCACGGTTTGAGCCGGTCGGACAGCGAGATCACCGCGTAGTCGTGACCCAACGGGGCGCCCACCCGGCTGGCGACGGCCTGCGCGGCGGTCATCGCCGGAATCACCCGGATTCGTACTCCCGGCCATTGTTTGGCCTCTTCCAGGACGGCGGTGGCCATCGCGAACACCCCCGGATCGCCCGACGACACCACCGCGACGGAATGCCCTTGCTCGGCCAACGCGCACGCCAACCGCGCCCGCGCGGGTTCGTCGGTGTTGTCGCTGGGGTGGCGGTGCTGGCCGTCGCGGACCGGGACGCGATCCAGGTAGCCGCGGTAGCCGATCAGATCGGTCGCGGCCGCCAGCTCGCGTCGGCTCTGCGGCGTCATCCAGTCGATGTCGCCCGGTCCCAGGCCCACCACCGCGACGGTGCCGGCGCGCAACGACTGCCGTTGCGGCCGCCGGCCACCCGGCAGCATGGCCAGCGAGAAGTACGGCACGCTGGCCTCGTCGACGTCCGCGGCGGCCAGGATGCGTTGTCCGGAGGTCGTGGCCCGCTCGATGTAGAACGCGTCGTCAAGCTGTCCCGATGCCGAAAGCGCTTCCCGCACAGCGTGATACGAACGGCCCAGTTTGAGGACCACGGCGGCGTCGGCGTCCGCAAGCCGCCGCGTCAGCTCGGCGACCGGCAGGGTGCCCGGCAACACCGACAGCACCTCGTCGCCGGCCACCAGCGGTGTCGCGATGGCGGCAGAGGCGGCGCTCACCGACGTGACACCCGGCACGATGACGGCGTTGAACCGCTCCGTCAGCCGGGTGTGCAAATGCATGTAGGAGCTGTAGAACAGGGGGTCGCCCTCGGCGAGCAGCGCCACGTCACGACCGGCATCCAGGTGCGCGGCGATGCGCCGGGCGGAGTCGGCGTAGAAGTCCTCGATCGCACCGGCGTAGCCGCCGGGATGGTCGGTCACCTCGGTGGTCACGGGATAAATCAGGTGTTCCTCGATCTGACCGGGCCGCAGATACGGTTCGGCGATCCCGCGGGCGATGCTGTGACCGTGCCGTGCGCTGTGATAGGCCACCACGTCGGCTTCGCCGATCACGCGGGCGGCCTTGACCGTCACCAATTCCGGGTCGCCCGGCCCCAAGCCGACTCCCCAGAGCGTGCCCCGATTGGTCATTCGGCGCCGCTCGCGATCGCGTTCACTGCGGCGGCGGCCATGGCGCTGCCGCCCCGGCGCCCCCGCACCACCAGGTAGGACATTCCGCGCGGACGATCGATGAGCTCCTGCTTGGATTGGGCCGACCCGACGAATCCGACCGGCCCGCCGAGCACGGCGGCCGGTGGCGCAGCCCCCTCGTCGATCAGCTCCAGCAGCCGAAACAGCGCGGTGGGCGCGTTGCCGATCGCCAGCACCGCGCCCGGCAGCCGGTCGGCCCAAAGCTCCACGCCGGCCGCCGAGCGGGTGGTGTGCCGCCGCGCGGCCAAGTCGGCTGCGCCCCGATCGGCCACCAGCGACACCACCTCGTTGTCGGCCGGCAGCCGCGAGGTAGTGATGCCGGCGGCCACCATCGACGAATCGCACAACACCAGGGCGCCGCGGTTCAAAGCGGCGCTGACCCGCGTCACCACGTCGTCGCTATACGCGACGTGCTCGGCGACATCGACCTGGCCGCAGGTGTGGATCAGCCGGACCACCACCCGCGCGATGTCGTCCGGGAATCCCGTCAGGTCGGCTTCGGCGCGGATGGCCGCGAACGACTGGCGATAGATCTCGGCCGGGTCGCGGACGTAGTCGAGCACCCGCTCACCCTAAAGGCTGTTCACGTGGCGACCCCGCTGCGCCCGGTTTCACCGCGCTTGCGGTCGCCACAGGGCCGCGGGCGCAGCGGTCGATACCCCTGTCCGGTGGCGACCAGCACCTGACCGGTTGGCGGGCTGCCGCAGGCTCGTTCGCAGCCGACGAAATGGCGATGTACCGCGGGATCCGCGTCCAGCGCCAGCATGGCGTCCGCGCGCACATCGGCGGCCGAGTGCGCGCATCCCGGGCTGCCGGTGCAGGCGCTGACGTTCAGCCAGGGGGAGTTCTCGTCGAAAATCAGGCCCAACGGCGCCAGGACGCGGAGCGTGACGTCCGCCACCTCTTCACTGAGATCGCACACCAGCACCGATCGCCACGGCGTGATCACCAGCGGGGCCCCAACAGCGGCCACGTACTTCGCGACCCGCGCGGGCAGCACACCCAGCGGCACCGCGGCGCCCAGAGCGACCCGTCCATCGTCTTGGCGGATCCACCCGACCGGCGGCTTGGTAACGGGCGCAAAGCCGGCGCCCAACGAGGCCCCGGGCCATAACGCGGCAACATCAGCCAATTCCTTTACGCGCCAGGCATTTCCGCGTGTTTCGATGAAGCGCGCGGCGATCGCGACGAGCGACCGGGCGACGTCGCCGGCCGCCAGCCGGATGCCGGTATCCCGCCCCACCAAGAGCAGCGCCAGACCGTCGTCCAGCACGTGCACGCCGACATCGGCACCTAATCCGGACACGTCGGCCCGACCGTCGTCGAGGCTGAACCAGAACCGGCCTCCCATCTCGGCCAGCCGGGGCTCGGCGCAGATCGCCGCGTCCAGCTCACTTACCCACGCCCGCACATCAGCGCGTCCACCGGCCCGGCCGGACAGGGGTGACGCGACGATACTGCGGACCCGCTCGTGCGTCTGCGACGGCAACAGCCCGGCTCCGACGAGCAGGGGGGCGATGGCTTCGGCGACCGCGGTGACATCGGTGATCCCGCGCAATTGCAGGTTGCCCCGAGAGGTCAGCTCGAGCGTTCCCGAGCCAAACTCAGTTGAGACGTCCGCCAGCGTCGCCAACTGGGCGGCGGTGATCATGCCGCCTGGCAGGCGGACGCGGGCGAGTGCGCCGTCGGAGGCCATGTGCACCTGCAGCGTCCCCGGGCAGGCGTCGTTGTCGCGCGCTCGGGGCATGGTTCACCGTACGACGTCCGTCAGCGTTACTGAACGCTATCCCACTGCTCGTCGGCTACATCGGGGATGCAGTGGTAGGCGATCACCGGAGTTCCGGGGTTCGCCACGCCGCCGTTGACGTTGAGGCATGGCCCGAGGGCGCTCGTGATCTGTCCGTTGGGCTGTGTATTCCAGCGCGCGTTTTTGGGATTGATATGACAGGGCGTGAGGATCACCGGGGTGGTATCCGCTGGGCTACCGATGCTCGCGCACTGCCTGGGAAAGGCAAAACTCTCGAGCTGACCGGTATCGTTGAAGATCCACAGTTGGGACTTCGACCCATTGCAGGGGTTGATCATCACCGGGGTGTCTTTTCCATTCGGGCCATCGAGACACCAGTTGCCCAATCGGCTCCTCAACTGGGCCGGGTAGGCGGCACTCGCCACACCGGCGGTTAGCAACGCTACAACGAATCCCGCGCCGGCTACGGCAAGGGCACGTCGCACGTCGCCCATCAACCGCGATTCATCCATTTCTGCTCCATCCTGTCGTCGTGGTCAATTATTTACATCAGCCTGCGGAAATCGTGCCCGTCCACTCCCATTGTCCGAACTTATCGCTACGCCGATTCGATCGGCGTAACCTGCAGGCCAGCGAGAGGTCGGGTGATCGCCATGACGCAGCAGCGCCCTTTGAAGGTCGCGATAATCGGCGCCGGGATGTCGGGTATATGCATGGCAGTCAAGCTGCAAGACGCGGGAATCGACTCGTTTACCATCTTTGAGAAAGCGGACGACGTCGGAGGCACCTGGCGCGACAACACATATCCCGGACTTACTTGCGATGTCCCATCGCGCTACTACTCCTACTCGTTTCGGCCCAACCCGAACTGGTCGCACCTGCTGCCGCCGGGTCCCGAGATACAGTCGTATTTCCGGCAGGTGGCCGAGGAGCGGGGCATTTGTCCCCACATCCGATTTGGTGCCAACGTCACCCGGGCCGAATACGACGACGGGCGCTGGCGGCTCACCACCCCCGACGGCGAGGAGACGTTCGACGTGCTCGTCACCGCGACCGGATTTCTGCGGGTGCCGCGGTATCCGGAGATCCCCGGGCTGGAGACGTTCGCTGGACCAGCCTTTCATTCGTCGCGTTGGGATCACTCGATTTCTTTGCCGGACAAGAGAATTGGTGTGATCGGGACTGGGTCGACCGGTGTCCAGATCACGGCGGAGCTCGGCGGTAAGGTGCGCGAATTAAAGGTCTTCCAGCGCACCGCGCAGTGGATCGCCCCTGGGCCCAATCCACGCTACTCATCGCTGACCCAGGCAGCGCTGCGCCGCTGGCCAAGCCTGAATAGGCTGCCCTACCTCTTCTGGGGGCGGTACGTGAAGTGGTTCTTCGGTCGAGCGCCGATCCGCCCAGGCTTCCCGCGCGATCTGGCCACGTTCCTCTGTCGATGGAACTTGCGGCTCTCGGTACGCGATCCGCAGTTGCGGGCCAAACTCACCCCGAAATATCAGCCCATGTGCAAGCGGTTGGTCTTCGCCCGAGATTTCTACCGTTCTGTGCAGCAGCCTGGCGTCGAGGTGGTCATAGACCCGATCGATCGCATCGAGCCTCACGGCATCGTGACCAGCGATGGCACCCTGCACGACCTGGACCTGCTTGTCTATGCCACGGGGTTTGACGCCCGCGCCTACGTGCGGCCGCTGGAGGTGGTCGGGCAGGGCGGGCTCACCTTGGATGAGGCTTGGGCCGACGGCCCGATGGCCTATCGGTCTGTCGCGGTGCCGGGGTTTCCAAATCTGTTCATGCTGATGGGTCCGCATTCGCCGATCGGCAACCAGTCCCTGGTTC
Organism: uncultured Actinomycetota bacterium; assembly: GCA_963788075.1. Lineage (GTDB taxonomy): Bacteria > Actinomycetota > Actinomycetes > Mycobacteriales > Mycobacteriaceae > Mycobacterium. The sequence goes on from CAWBFI010000006.1 coordinate 612,983, forward strand.
CAGTCGCCGAGGACCAGGCCAACTATGCGATGTGGTGGATCAAGCAGCTCCGCGACGGAAACGTGCGCGCCGCCGCGCCGAAGGAGGCGGCCACCAAGGAATACAACGAGAGCATGAAAGCCGCTATGCCCCAGACGATATGGGTCACCGGTTGCAGTAGTTGGTACCTCGGCAAGGATGGTCTGCCAGAGTTGTTCCCATGGACACCGGAGACGCACCATGAGCTCTTGCGTCAACCCGAGCTTGCTGACTTCGAGGTGCGCACCGGCTGACCGTCAGGAGGTTCCAGTCCGCCGGGAATAGTCCTTGCGCTTTTCGGTTTGGACGTCGCTGGTGAAGACGCGGTCCGTGCCCATTGCACGTCCGATCGCCTCCGCTATGCCTTGCGGCACCAGACGCTGCGCCGACGCCACAATGCCCATCGAACGGGGAACGACCACGCGCCGTTTCGGTTTGACGATCACGCCGGCGACCGCGCGGGCGACGTCTTCCGGTTCGGCGTTCGGAAAACCCCGCGCGGCAACATCCGTCGCGTGGCAAGTTTGGTGCCCAGGATTAGGCCGGAAACGTTGACGTCAAGCACCCGCTGCGTGACGGCGTCGGGCTCGTCTACCGCACTACCGACGGCGATGACACCGGCGTTGTTCACCAAGACGTCCAGGGGCCCCAGTTGGCCTTCGACGGCGTCGAGAAAATCGGTGAAGGATTGACGGTCCGTCACGTCCAACCTGCGGCAGACCGTCAGCCCCACCCTGCCGCCGGCCTCCGTCACGGCGGCTTCGTCGATATCGCCGATGGCTACTTTGGCGCCCAGGCCGTGCAGGGCTTTGGCGATAGCCAGGCCGATGCCGCGGGCACCACCGGTGACGGCAACGACGTTTTCCGCAACAGAACCGGGTTTCATGACCACAGTCTTGCGCCGAAGGTGCACGCACTGCGCGGTTCCGCGCAAACTTTTCGCGCTGGGTGCAGGCTCGGCGCCGGTTCGGGGTTGGATCCGCGTCCCTCCGGGCACACTCGTCCCCGTGAGGACGGTGGAGTACGCCCCCGGACGCATTTCCGATGTCTTCGGCGATCCGAGGCAACCCACGGTCTTGCTGTGGCATGGCATGCAAACCGATGCCCGCGCCGCCGTGCGCCCGCTAGCCGCCATGCTCGCCGAGCACGGTGCTGCGGTGGTGGCACCGGATTGGAACTCCCACGCCGACGACGGCGGGCGCGCTGACCTGTTGCGATCGCTCGACCTCACCCGCAATCTGGCAAGCGACCCTGACAGCGTGGTGCTGGTCGGGTGGTCCTTGGGGGGCTGCGCCGCGGCGGGCCTGACGCTTGAGGCGGCGCGCTTCGACCTCGCGCTCGCGCATACGGTTTGCCTGGCCGGCGCCTTCATGATCCCGGATCCAATTTCCGGTCGACCGCCCACCGACATGCTGTCCGCCGACCGCGTCGGCTCACCGTTCACGTTGCTGCACGGCCTCGCCGACGACGCGGTGCCGATCACGGTCAGCAGGGACTTCGCCGCCGCCCTGCAGCAGGTTGGCTGGCCGGTGGAGCTGGTGGAGCTGGCGGCCGATCACGGGTCGATCGCCGGCGCCGACTACGACCCGGTCGCCGATCGTTACGGGCCGGGGCGGGGCGGACGGACGCTGGGGGTGGCCGCCGAGGTCGCCGCTCGCATCGCGGCGACGCTGCGGTACGAATGACGGGTGGCCGAGCCGACCGTCCTGCTGCTGTCGACATCCGATACGGACCTGATCAGCGCCCGTTCCAGCGGGAAAAACTATCGGTGGGCCAATCCGTCGCGCCTGTCCGAAGACGAGCTGGCTGCTCTGCTGGCCCGGCTACCGGACAACGACTCGATCGTGGTGGTCCGGATCCTCGGGGGTTACCGAGCCTGGCAGAGCGGCATCGACACGGTGATCGCCAGCGGTGTCCCCGCGGTGTTGGTCAGCGGCGAACAGGCCGCCGACGCCGAGCTGACCGGCCTGTCCACGCCAGCCGCCGGCATCGCCGTGCAGGCGCATGTCTACCTGGCGCATGGCGGCGTGGACAACCTGCGCCAGCTGCACGCCTTCCTCTCGGACACGGTGCTGATGACCGGTTTCGGCTTTGCGCCGCCGATCGCGACGCCGACCTGGGGTGAGCTGGAACGGCCGCACGCCGCGAACACCGACGGCCCGACAATCGCGGTGCTCTACTACCGCGCCCAGCAACTGGCCGGCAACACCGCCTACATCGAGTCGCTGTGCCAGGCGATCGAGGACTCCGGCGGCCGACCGCTGCCCGTCTATTGCGCCTCGCTGCGCACCGCCGAACCCGAACTGCTGCAACGGCTTGGCGGCGCCGACGCCATGGTGGTCACCGTGCTCGCGGCAGGCGGGTTGCGACCGGCGACGGCGGCGGCCGGCGGCGACGATGACAGCTGGAATGTGGAACACCTTGCGGCCCTGGATATCCCGATCCTGCAGGGTTTGTGCCTGACCACCCCGCGTGATCAGTGGCGCGACAACGACGACGGACTCAGCCCGCTCGACGTGGCCAGCCAAGTCGCGGTGCCCGAGTTCGACGGCCGCATCATCACGGTTCCGTTCTCGTTCAAGGAGATCGACGACGACGGGCTGATCTCCTATGTCGCCGATCCGGAACGCTGCGCGCGGGTCGCGGGGCTGGCCATCCGGCACGCGCGGCTGCGGCACGTCGCGCCGGCCGACAAGCGGGTGGCCCTGGTGTTTTCGGCCTATCCGACCAAGCACGCCCGCATCGGCAACGCGGTCGGCCTGGACACCCCGGCCAGTGCCGTGGCGCTGCTGCGGGCGATGCGCGAACACGGCTACCAGGTGGGCGATCTGCCCGGAGTCGAGTCCCACGACGGGGACGCCCTGATCCACGCGCTGATCGAACGCGGCGGCCAGGACCCCGACTGGCTCACCGACGGCCAACTGGCCGGCAACCCGATCCGGGTCTCCGCGCGGGATTACCGCGACTGGTTCGCGACCCTGCCCGCCGAACTCACGGACGCCGTGCGGGCCCATTGGGGGCCGCCGCCGGGGGACGTATTCGTCGACCGCACAGGCGATCCCGACGGCGAGATCGTCGTCGCCGCGATGCAGGCGGGCAACCTGGTGCTGATGGTTCAGCCGCCCCGTGGGTTCGGGGAAAACCCGGTGGCCATCTATCACGACCCCGACCTCCCGCCCAGTCATCACTACCTGGCCGCCTACCACTGGCTCGACGCCGGGTTCCCGAATGGATTTCAAGCCCACGCGATAGTGCACCTCGGCAAGCACGGCAACCTGGAATGGCTTCCGGGCAAGACGCTGGGCATGTCGGCGGCCTGCGGATCCGACGCCGCGTTGGGCAACCTTCCGATGATCTACCCGTTTCTGGTCAACGACCCCGGCGAAGGCACCCAGGCCAAGCGGCGCGCCCACGCGGTGCTCGTCGACCATCTCATCCCGCCGATGGCGCGCGCGGAAACCTACGGCGACATCGCGCGTTTGGAGCAGTTGCTCGACGAGCACGCCAACGTGGCCGCGCTCGATCCCGGCAAGCTGCCCGCCATCCGCCAGCAGATCTGGACGCTGATCCGCGCCGCCAAGATGGACCACGACCTGGGGCTGGCCGAACGGCCCGCCGAGGACGCGTTCGATGACTTGATCCTGCACGTCGACGGGTGGCTCTGCGAGATCAAGGACGTCCAGATCCGCGACGGGCTGCACATCCTCGGGCAAAAGCCCACGGGCGAGGCCGAATTGGACCTCGTGCTGGCCATCCTGCGGGCCCGCCAGCTGTTCGGCGGGGAGTACGTCCTCCCCGGCCTGCGGCAGGCGCTGGGCCTGGCCGAGGACGGGAGTGACGAACGCTCGTCGGTAGACCAAGCCGAAGCCGCGGCCCGGGAGCTGGTCGCGGCGCTGCAGGCCGCCAGCTGGGATCCCGAGGCCGTCGAAAGCATCACCGACAACGCCGACGTCGCGGCGGTGCTGGGGTTCGCGGCCAGCGAAGTGGTGCCGCGGCTCGCCGGCACTACCCTCGAAATTGACCAGGTGTTAAGGGCTTTGGACGGCCGGTTCATTCCCGCCGGACCATCGGGGTCACCGCTGCGCGGCCTGATCAACGTGCTGCCCACCGGGCGCAACTTCTACTCCGTCGACCCCAAAGCCGTGCCTTCCCGGCTGGCCTGGGAAGCCGGTGTGGCGCTGGCGGATTCGTTGCTGACCCGGTACAGGAACGACAACGGGCGATGGCCGCAATCGGTTGGCCTCTCGGTCTGGGGTACCTCGGCGATGCGTACGGCGGGCGATGACATCGCCGAAGTCCTCGCGCTGCTGGGTGTTCGGCCGGTGTGGGACGACGCGTCGCGGCGGGTCGTTGGCTTGACGCCTATTCCGCTTTCCGAACTGGGTCGCCCGCGTATCGACGTCACCGTGCGGATCTCCGGATTCTTCCGGGACGCCTTCCCGCACGTCGTGACCATGCTCGACGACGCGGTACGGCTGGTCGCCGACCTGGACGAGCCCGCCGACGCCAACTACGTACGCGCGCACGCCCAGGCTGACCTGGCCCAACACGGGGACCGACGCCGTTCCACCACAAGGATTTTCGGTTCCAAGCCGGGAACCTACGGCGCCGGGCTGCTGCAGCTGATCGACAGCCGCAACTGGCGCGACGACGCCGACCTGGCGCAGGTATACACGGCGTGGGGCGGGTTCGCCTACGGCCGCGATCTCGACGGCCGCGAGGCGATCGACGACATGAACCGGCAATACCGACGGATCGCGGTGGCCGCCAAGAACACCGACACCCGCGAACACGACATCGCCGACTCCGACGACTACTTCCAGTACCACGGCGGCATGGTCGCGACCGTGCGCGCGCTGACCGGCCAGGCACCGGCCGCATACATCGGCGACAACACCAGGCCTGACGCGATCCGCACCCGCACGTTGTCGGAGGAGACCACCCGGGTGTTCCGCGCGCGCGTCGTCAACCCGCGCTGGATGGCGGCGATGCGCCGGCACGGCTACAAGGGTGCATTCGAGATGGCAGCCACCCTCGACTACCTGTTCGGCTACGACGCGACCGCCGGGGTGATGGCCGACTGGATGTACGAGCAGCTCACCGAGCGATACGTCCTGGATCCGGAGAACCGGAAGTTCATGGCGGAATCCAACCCTTGGGCGCTGCACGGGATGGCCGAACGGCTGCTGGAAGCGGCCGACCGCGGCATGTGGGCGGACCCACACGCCGACACCCTCGACGAGTTGCGGCGGGCCCTGTTGGAAGCCGAGGGCGACCTCGAAGGTTAAGTGAAGTCAATCCGGACGCTGATCGGGTCGGACTGCAGTGCGCGGAAGGTCGCGGCGACGACTGGTGACAGCAGCCGCGATGTCGCGAATGTTCTGGCCCGCATCGCTGGGTCGTCATCGGGTTCGAAGCGTGCGATGCCGGAACGCCACCGGTTCCCTTGCCGGATAAGCACTTTAGGGTCGGCCTCGATGTTGAGCGCCCACCCGGAACGTTGCCCGTGCTGGGAAATCACCCACGCGCCCGCGTCGTCGAAGTTGGCGGAAACGGGAACACGCCGGCGTACCCCGAATTTTCGGCCCGTCGTTTCGAGCTCCGTCGCGAAGGTCGTCCGTATGCCGAGCCGGCCGAGGAACGCCACGGTGGGATTAGCGAGGTAGCGACCGATGATGCGCTCCCTGCGGAACTTCCGCACGACGGCGTCCCTCGTGCTTGCAGAGCCACCCGCAGCGCTTGCCATCATCGGCCTCCCGGTACCGTAGATCGATCGGTCTAGTATCCGGGAATCAAGCTGGTAGAATAATCGGTATACCGCAAGTGGTTGCTCGTCGGGCCGAAGGTGAGGAAGTTGACTTCTGCGCGGGAGCGCTTGATTACCAGCGCAATCGCGCTCATTCGCAGCGTCGGAGTTGCCGGCGCGAGCGTGTCGGCGTTGCTCGACCACTCCGGCCTGGCCCGCCGAACGCTCTATCTGAACTTTCCCGGCGGCAAACCCGAACTCGTCGAGGCGGCAACCGACGCCGCCGGCGCGGAGCTCACCGCATCGATCCAGAACTGCATGGCAGAAGCCGACCCAGCGCAAGCAGTGGCGGCGTTCATGCGGATGTGGGAAGCGATGCTGGCCGATAGCGACTACACAGCGGGCTGCCCAATCGTCGCGGCGACGTTAGGCCGCTCGCAGGCGCCCGCCGCCGCCGATGCCGCAGCAGCGGCTTTCAGGAAATGGGAGGGCATGCTCACCGAGCTCATCCGCGAATCCGGCGTCGAGCGATCAGCAGCAGCGGATCTCGCGACCACCGCGGTCGCCGCTGTCGAGGGCGCGGTCATCATGTCGGTGGCGCAACGGTCGCCAACTCCACTGCGGCGGACGAACCGCGTGCTCTCGACGCTGATCCTTGGAAAGACGTGAGTTCGCCCAGCGGACGCAAGAGCGCCTAAACGGCTGACTCGGGGTGCTTTTGCGGCTTTATGCAATTACGTTGGCACGGTGACGCCCACCTTCGCCGAACTCGCCAAGGCGCAATACCTGCTGCTGACGACCTTCACCAAGGACGGCAGACTCAAACCGGTTCCAATCTGGCGCGGTGTCAGATGAAGTCCGACCCGCCGTCCACATTGACCGTGGCGCCGGTAACGTAACCGTTTCGGCGGGACGCCAGGTACGCGGTGATGGAGGCGACCTCTTCGGGGAGCCCGGCGCGGCCAAGATCGCAGGGCTGGTGAAAGTTGTTGTCGATCCAGGTCATGACATCGACCGGATCGGTCGCGTCGAGGCCATCGGCGGCGAGGATGTCTTTGAGCACTTCGGTGAAGCTCGCGGTCACGATGGTTCCGGGACATACGCAGTTGACCAGGATGCCTTCCTTGGCAAGGCTTTTCGACAGGTTTTTGGTGACGCTGGCCAAAGCGGCCTTCGATGCCGTGTAGGCGATGATGCGGGGGTTTTGCCGCTGAATCGAGTGCGCGGACAGCGTCACGATGCGGGCCCAATCCGCGGAGCGCAGCAATGGCAACGAGGCGCGAATCGATCGGACGGCCGACATGGTGCCGAGTGTGAACGCTTCGTCCCACTGTGCGTCGTCCATCTGCTCGAAATAGCCGTCGCCCGGTCCAATGGTGTGGACGAGGCTGTTGAGTTGCCCCCAACGCTCCGACACCGCGGCGAAGCCATCGGCGATGGACTCGGCATCAGCCATATCCACGCTGATGCCCACGGCATCCGGAGCGCCCGCCGCGCGCAGCGATGACACGGCGGCGTCGAGCGCGCCCTGGGTTCTGGCCATCACCGCCACGCTGGCTCCCTCGGCCGCAAGGGTTTCGGCGATAGCCAGCCCCATGCCCTTGCTGCCGCCCGTGACCACGGCCGTCGCTCCGGCCAAACCCAAGTCCATCCGTGTCTCCCTCTGGTTGGTGTGCGATCGGTTAAACCTGAGCTATTCCTTGCGCCGGTACGCCCAGCCCTCGCAGGCAAAACCGAAGCATGCGTTCGCGGACGTCGAGGCGGTCGCAATCGCCGGTCGTCCATTGCCGCTCGATGCCCGCCCACACCACGGCGTGGATGGCTTGCGCGTCGGTCACCGGATCGATGTCATGGAAAACTCCCTGCCGCAGCCCGCGTTGCAGCGCTTCGCTGAGCGGCTTCAGCATCTGCCCGTACGCGGGCTGAACCAGATTGGGGGACGCGAACATCTGCGATTGCGCCTCGAGCGACGCGCGGCGCAGATCGGATTTGATGTTGTCATCGAACGCCAAGTCGAGTCGTCCGTCGATCCACGCCACCACCGCGTCGATCTCGGTGGTGGCAGCAGCCATCCGGCGTCGCAGTCGCCGCTCCTCCACGCGCGCCATTTCAAGGAAGAGCGCGGCCACCAGCTCGTCCTTCGAGCCGAAATGCCGGTAGAACGCGCGGGTGCCCACTCCGGCTCCCTCAAGGACCGCGGCGATACTGAGCCCGCGGACCCCTTGTTCGCGTACCGCTTTCGATGCGGCGGCCACAATTGCTCGGCGAACCGCTGGGTCAGGAGCCAGTTTGTCGCGTCGCCGCGTGCGCGGACCATCCATTCGGTCAGGCGGTCGCATCGTAGGCGGCGAGGTAGTCGGCAAACCGCTCCCGGACACCTTCGGGCGTCAGTCCGTAGTCAGCCAGGTCATATTCGTGGGTGCCGCGCGAGCCCGGACGATGTTGTTGGGCCCATCGGGTGACCGAATGCAACGTGGCATCGGTGAAAGTCAAACCCAGGGACTCGTAGCTAGTTTGCAGGGTACGTACCGGATCGCTTTGCAGATCGGCGAAGGAGACGTCGGCGAATCGGTCGTCGCCGTGTCGGGTACGGAAATCCATTGCCCGTCGCACACCTTCAACCCAGCTGTCGACCTGCTCGGCGCCAAGTTCGCGGGCGTCGTCGCGGTCGCTGCTCCAGCTGCGCACGTACTGGATGAGACTGCACACCGAGGCCATCACCTTCGCCGGATCACGATGGCTCCAAAGGAATTTGGCGTTCGGGTATGCCTCGACGAGCGCGTCGAGGGCGAACATGTGCACGGGGGTTTTCAGGTGCCACAGAACCGGGGGGCAATGCCATTGCAAGAGCTTGAGCACCCGCCGATGGAACGTGTACGTCTCGCGCATATCGCAATCCATCAGCCACGCGAGATATCCGGGAGCGCGCACGGCACCGTCAAAGTGGAAGGTGCGAAAGCTCATTCCCATCAGGTCCTGGCATTCGGTCGGGGCCGTGGGCTCGGAGTTGTACATCGATTTCATCAACGGGAACATGTCGTCGAGCATCTTCAGGCCCGCCTGGGCCTGCGCGATCCGCGGGTCGCTGTGTTGGGTTTCGGCCTCGGGCGGCGGGGTCGGCGCTTGGGATTCCCACATCCGCAACGACCGGAACTGAGGATCGGCGGCCACCAGTTGGCTGAGCGCGGTGGTCCCGGTGCGCGGCAATCCGATCACGAAGACGGGTCCGCCGACGACCTCGTCGTCGATCTCGGGGTGCCGTGCGTAGGTGTCCTCGATCTTGAGGCGTTGGATCAGGGCGTTGCTGATGGTGGCGTGCTGGATGACCCGACCCATGTCGTTGAGGTCGGCCTCGGTGTTGAGTGCTTGAACGATGCGTTCGAGTCCTTCGCGGTAGTAGGACGAACCGAAATCGTCGAGACCGGTTGCGGCGCGTGCGCCGTCCTCCAAGTCGTCGGCATCGAACGTCACCGTGCGAACCTCTCGCGTACGGCGCGACGGCGTGCCGCGAGGATGGATGCCCGCTCTTCCGCGGTGACTTTGGCCGTGTCCGAGGGCAATTCGGCCCGTATATCGTCGAACGGCACGACTCGCGTAGTGGGGGTCGGCGCCGTTTTGGTGCGCACGCAGCGCAGGATGATGGGACCGTTGCTGTAGCCGGCGGTGTCGAGCCAATTCGCGACCCCGGGATCCTCGGCGCACAGGACCGCGCGCACGCGGCCGTCGGAGTCCACCACGGCCTGATGGGCGTTCAGGCTGGATTGGTGGCGGCCATAGTGGATGGTCTCCCACCACGGGTTCCCGATGGAAAAGCTCCAGTAGATACCTTCCGGCGGTTCCATTTCGACGATGAGCGCCTGGCCGGGTCGCAGCTCCCACCGACCGATCGCGGGCCTGTTCTCCGCGGCGGCCCCGATATCGGTGCGGTCGATCGGCGGCAGGAACCCGTTCGGTGGGGCGGCCGCGCCAAACTGCAGGAAGAAGCCCAGGTTGTCCCGCACGAAGTCGCCGAGGGCGAACAATTGCCGCGTCACCGCCAGATCCGGCTCGACCCCACCGGTGGCGGCCGCCACCGTGTCGCCGAGCCGCTCTATGCGCAGCGACGATGCCACCTCGGTGTCCCAGTCGTAGAAGAAGTGCCGCACCGTCAACGTGGGATGCTCGCCGTCGATGCGCATCCAATTGCCGGTTCGCTTTTCGGCCGACAGCACCACCTCGAAGTTGCCGTCGGAATCCACCTCGAGCTCGTCGACCAGTTCGTTTGCCGTTGCTGTGATGCCGTTCATCGTCTGCAGCCCGACGTAGCGGGCGGTGCCGCGATTGCCGAACAATCGATAAGTCTGCCCGCCGCGCAGCACGGCCCGGGTATAGATGCAGTCCGGACATTCCATTCCCCACGTCACGACGTCATCGGTACTGGTGCGTTGGACCGCCAGGACCGGATCCGGGTCGAACCGCAACACCTCATCGATTCCGGCGGTAAGCAGCACGAGGAGATGTCGCAGGCCCGCGGCGAGGTCGAGCCGATTTTGGCTCGCGGGGTCGGATTCCACGACCTGCGCGGCTTCGCGGAGCCGAGTCAGGAGATGTGACCACGCCTGCGTTGGCCCGGCATCGCCGGAGTCCCCGGACAGCGCCGCCTCGGCGATCGAGAACGGCAACCACGCCATGGGCTTACTCGGATCGCTCACGCGCCCCCGCTTCGGTCGGTGCCGGCACCCTTAAGCGAAAATTCCGTTTTCGCTTAACGTCGACGACTATCGCAGCTAATGGATGCGAATGTCAACGTTGAACCCGGTGGGTGTGGTGGCGCACCGCCCAGTGAGCAGACGCGGAATCCCATTACTCGCGCCCTTTCCGTGCGATTTTGTGTCTGCTCGCGAGGTAGGTTGACACCGTGACGCCGACTTTCGCCGACCTCGCCAAATCCCAGTACATCCTGCTCACCACCTTCACCAAAGACGGAAGGCCGAAGCCGGTCCCGATCTGGGCCGCGGCCGACGGCGACCGCCTGCTGGTGATCACGGAGGCAGAGTCGTGGAAGGTCAAGCGGATCCGCAACACCCCGCGCGTCACGCTGGCCACCTGCACGATGCGAGGCCGGCCGACGAGCGAGGCCGTCGAGGGCACCGCCGCCATTCTCGACAAGTCGCAGACCGCCGCCGTGTACGACGCGATCGGCCGGCGCTACGGGATCGTGGGCAAGATCTTCAACTTCGTCAGCAAGCTGCGCGGGGGCGAGCAGAACAACCTCGGCCTCGAGCTCAAGGTCGCCGCAACCTAACGCCATGGGCACCGTCCTGATCCCGATCCCGGACCGCGACTTCGACCCGACCGAGGTCGCGGTGAGCTGGCGCGTCCTGACCCTAGACGGCCACCGCGTGGTCTTCGCCACCGAAAGCGGCGCGGCCGGGGTCGCCGACGACATCATGGTGACCGGCCGTGGGCTGGACGTCTGGTCTGCGCTGCCGGTGTTGGGCGGCCTCCCGCTCATCGGGCTGATGCTTCGGGCCAACAAGGACGGCCGCACCGCGTATCGGGATATGTTGCGAGCGACAGAGTTTCAGCACCCGGTCAGCTGGGCGCACGCCACCCTCGACGGCATCGATGCGCTGCTGTTGCCCGGGGGGCATCGCGCCCGCGGAATGCGCAGTTACATCGACAGCGAGATACTGCAACGGCTCGTCGTGGACGCCTTCGGCCGCGGGCTCGTCGTGGCGGCGATCTGTCACGGCGTGCTGCTCGCCGCGCGCAGTGTTGACCCGAGCACGGGCCACTCGGTGCTCTACGGTCGCAGGACGACGGCGCTGACCTGGGCGATGGAGAACCTGGCCTGGCGGCTCACCCGGATCACCCGATTCTGGGATCGCGATTACTACCGGACCTATACCGAGGAGCCCGGCCAGCCCGCCGGGTACATGTCGGTGCAGTCGGAAGTCATGCGCGCCCTCAAGGATTCGGCGGATTTCCGTGACGTCGACCGCGGTACGCCGCACCGGTGGCTCAAGTCGTCCGGCATGGTCCGCGACACGGCCACCGACTCGCGCCCGGCATTCGTCGTCGACGATGGCAACTACGTGTCGGCGCGCTGGCCCGGCGACACCCACACCTTCGCGGCCGTCGTGTCGCGAAAGCTGAAGTAAGACAGCACTTTCCGTCGCCGTTGGGCGCTACGACGCCGCGCCCGCTCCCAGATGCCCGCCGAAGAACGCGAACACGCGGCGCCACGCGTCCTCGGTGGCCGCCTCGTCATGGCCAAACCCCGTAATGCGCAACAGGGGTTGGGCCGGAAGGGTGCTCGCGAAGCTGTGCCCGACGCCCGGGTACACCTCGATATCGGTCGTGATCTGCTTGGCCGCGGTCACTTCGCGGAACTTGTCGGGCGCGCCCCTGCCCAGCGGGTCGCGACCGCCGAAGCTGGCGACGATCGGGCACGCCCCTTCCAGGGTCTGGCTGAGGTTGCGGGGCAGCGGAGTGCCGTAGAACGGTGCGGAGGCGCCAAACCCTTTGGGCGACATAACGAGCGCGAATTGACCTCCCATGCAGAAGCCCGCGATGGCGACCGGCCCGGAGCACTCCGGAAGCGCCTTGAGGTGATCGCGGGCCGCCAGGATGTCGTCGAGCGCGCGTCCGCGCTGCGTCAGCAGCTCGCGCATGACCCGGGTGATGCAGCGGGCGCGGCCGCCCCGCGCATACATGTTGGGGGTGAGCGCCACGTAACCGGCCCGGGCGATGCGCTCGTTGGTCGCCCGCTTGTCGCGCCCGTAGCCGAACGCGTCGTGGATCACCACCACGCCCGGCCGCGGGCCCTGTCCCTGCGGAAGGTTCAGCAGCGCATCGATCGGTCCGGCGGGCGTGTCGATCTCAATCGTTGTCATAGCGTCATCTAACTGCAGCCGCGTCGATAACCACCAGGGGAACTCGAGGCCGGCTCGTACACGTTGCCGACACATGGTGCGTCGGCTGTTGTTGATCTACGCCGTCGTCGAGCTCGCGGCTATTTTCGGCCTGGTCTCGACGCTCGGGTGGGGCTGGACTCTGCTGGTGCTGCTGGGCACCTTCCTGCTGGGGTGGGGCCTCGTCGCGCCGATGGCGGGAGCGCAGCTCATTCGCCGGATCGGGCGCTTGCGGCCCGGCCTGACCGATCCGCGCGGCGCGGCCGGCGACGGGGCGCTGGTCACGCTGGCCATCGCCTTGGTGCTCGTGCCCGGGCTGGTCACCACCGGTTTGGGTTTGTTGCTGCTGGTTCGGCCGATACGGTCCCTCGTTGGCCCGGGACTGACCGCGATCGGGGTACGTCGTTTGGGGCGGGTGCCGCTTGTCAACTATGCGACCGCTTTCACGGACTCCCGCCGGGGATATCCCGGCGATGGCCGCGATTACATCGACGGCGAGGTCATCGACGTCACCGACTTCAAGCCACACGCGTTCCCGAACGAGAGGCGCGGGGGATTCCCGGGACAGCCGGCCTGGGACTGATCGGCCCGATCGGCGCCCCACGTAGCTTTGCCCTGTGAGCGTTTCCACCAAGCTGCTGGTCAACGGACGTGTCCACAGCCCAACCCATCCCGACGCCACCGCCATGGCGACCCGCGGGGACGTCGTGGCGTGGTTAGGCAGCGACGACATCGGACGCAGTCAGTTCCGGGGCGCCGAGGTCGAGGATCTGGAAGGCGGCTTTGTGGCGCCGGGATTCGTGGACAGCCACATCCACCTGACGGCGACCGGCCTGACGCTCACCGGGCTGGACCTGCGGCCGGCCAGATCCAGGGAGCACTGCATCCGGATGGTCGCCGACTACGCGGCCGCCAACCCCGGCGGGCCGGTGTGGGGGCACGGCTGGGACGAATCCTCCTGGCCGGACAACACCCCGCCGACCACGGGCGACCTGGATTCGGTGCTCGGTGACCAGCCGGCCTACCTCCCGCGTGTCGACGTCCACTCCGCGCTGGCGTCAACGGGGCTGCGACGGCTGGTTGCGGAATTACCGGCGGCGGCCGGATACAGCCCCGAGCGTCCGTTGGTCGGCGACGCCCACCACTTGGCCCGGGCCGTCGCCCGTGGCCTGCTGATCGCCGAACAGCTCGCCGAAGCCCGCGCAGCGGCATTGCGGGCGGTCGCGGCGGCCGGGATCGTCGCGGTGCACGAATGCGCCGGCCCGGAGATCGGTGGGCTCGACGACTGGCGGCGGCTGCGTGACCTCGGCGAGGACGTCCAAGGCGTCGAGGTGATCGGCTACTGGGGTGAGGCGGTAACCACGCCCGCACAGGCCCGCGCGTTGATCGACGAGACCGGGGCCCGCGGCCTCGCCGGTGACCTGTTCGTCGACGGGGCGCTCGGATCTCGCACCGCCTGGCTGCAAGAGCCGTACACCGACGCTCCCGACGGCAACGGCACCTGTTACCTGGACGCCGACGCCATCGAAGCGCACGTGCGGGCGTGTACTTCGGCGACCGTGACGGCGGGTTTCCACGTCATCGGCGATGCAGCGGTCTCGGCGGTGGTGGCTGCATTCGGACGGGTGGTCGCCGACGTCGGCGTGCCTGCCGTCGCACGCTGCGGTCACCGCCTCGAACACCTCGAGATGGTCACCGCCGATCAGGCGGCCCAACTCGGAGCGTGGGGCGTCATCGCCAGCGTGCAGCCCAATTTCGATGCGCTGTGGGGCGGCCCCGACGGCATGTACGCCCGGCGACTTGGCGCCGAACGAGCCCGTCAACTCAACCCACTTTCGCTGTTAGCATCCCAAGGCGTGCCTCTCGCCCTAGGTTCCGACGCCCCGGTGACGGGCCTTGATCCGTGGTCAAGCGTGCGCGCAGCGGTCAACCATCACACTTCGGGCAGCGCGGTCTCGGCGCGGGCCGCGTTCTCTGCCGCAACCCGCGGCGGCTGGCGGGCCGGCGGTGTCCGCGACGGTCTGACGGGGACCCTGGCCCCCGGTGCGCCCGCTTCCTACGCCGTATGGGACGCGGGCCCCCTGGACGTCCACGCACCTCACGACGCGGTCCAGCGCTGGTCTACCGATCCGCGTTCCCGCGTACCTGGTTTACCGCGACTGGGCCCGGCCGACGCCCTGCCGCGTTGCCGCCGAACGGTCCATCGAGGCGTCGTCATCTATGACTAGGCAATGGTTCGTCGGGAAGGGTGGCAAGGAGCGCACCGACGGGGACCCCGATGCCGACCCGATACGCGACGAGGCCGAATCGGAGCCGGACGAGCAGGCCACCGAGTTCGGCGCCGGGCCGGAGCGGGCTGACGTTCCTGGGCCGCCCGAGCGGCCGGCCGCCGCACCCCGCCGGGCGCTGTCGGGGCTGGGCGCCGCGGCGATCGCACGCCTGCCCGCGCTTCGGGCCGCGATGCTGCCGCGGCTGCCACGGCTGGGTCTCGCCGTCGTGGCCGGCCTGCTGCTCTTCGCCAGTTTCCCGGTAGTGAACTGGTGGTGGGCGGCCGTCGTCGCCGCGGCGCTGCTGGCTTGGGTGTTGACGCACCCCGCCACGACGCCGATCGGCGGCATGGGCTATGGATTCCTGTTCGGGCTGGCGTTCTATCTGCCGCTTCTGCGGTTGATCGGCGAGCTTGCGGGTGCGCCGGCCCTGCTGGCGCTGATAACCGTTTGTGCGGCCTTTCCTGCCCTGTTCGGCCTGATGGCCGTGGTGGTGCGCGCCATGCCTGGGTGGCCGCTCTGGTTCGCGGTCCTTTGGGCTGCGCAGGAGTGGTTGAAGTGCACCATCCCCTTCGGCGGATTCCCGTGGGGAGTGGTCGCCTTCGGTCAGACCGATGGCCCCTTGCTGCCGTTGGTCCGGCTCGGCGGCGTTCCGCTGTTGTCCGCGGCCGTCGTGTTGCTGGGCTGCTGCGCGACCGCGATCGCGCAGGAGATCGTGTCGTGGTGGCAGACCACCGTCCGGCGACGCGGCCACTCGGACGTTCCGCCCGCTGTGATGCTGCCCGGCGTCTCCATCTGCGTGGTGTTGCTTGCCGCGATCGTGATCTGGCCGCAAGTCCGGCACTCGGGGATGGGCGCGGGTAACGAACCGGCCGTGACCGTCGCGGCCGTGCAGGGCAACGTGCCGCAGCTCGGGTTGAACTTCAATCTCCAACGCCGTGCCGTACTGGACAACCACATCCGGGAGACGATGCGACTGGCCGAAGACGTGCGTGCCGGCCGCGCTCCGCAACCCCAATTCGTCGTCTGGCCGGAGGCCTCCTCCGACATCGACCCGCTGGCCAACACCGACGCCGGGCGGGATATATCGGCGGCCGCGGCGGCGATCGGCGCGCCGATCCTGGTCGGCACGACAGTCGCCGTTCCCAATCAGCCGCCGGACAGCATGGAATACACCAACACGGTCATCGTCTGGAATCCGGTCACCGGACCGGCCGATCGCCACTACAAGCAGATAATTGTGCCGTTCGGGGAGTACATGCCCTTGCGGTGGTTGTTCCGGCACGCGTCGGAATACACCAGGTGGGTCGGCAATATGGTGCCCGGCAAGAGCACCGGTGTGGTGCACGTCGCCGGTATTCCGGTCGGGGTGGCCACGTGCTGGGAAGTGCTGTTCGACAGAGCTGCGCGCGAATCGGTCCACAACGGTGCCCAGATGCTTGCGGTGCCCACCAACAACTCCGCTGTCAACCCCGCCATGAGTAGCCAGCACCTGGCCTTCGCAAAAGAACGCGCCGTAGAGCATGACCGATACGTCGTGGTCGCCGGAACTGTCGGGATCAGCGCGGTGATCGCACCGGACGGCCAGGTACTGGCTAGCACGGACTTCTTCGAGCCCACGTATCTGGACATGCAGGTGCGGCTCAAGACGACGCTGACGCCGGCAACCCGCTGGGGCCCGATCGTGCAATGGGTCCTGGTCGCAGCGGCCGGAGCGGTCATTCTGGCCGGAATACGGCACAATGGATGGTTCGCGGGGCGGTTCGCGCGTCCGGCTCGTCTCAGGTCCAGGCCCCGAGATGATTCGGAAGACGCCGGCACGCCCCCGGACGAACCCGAGGGCGACCACCCTGCGCCCGACGACGAGGGCGGCGGCCACACTCCGCCTGGCGAGGGCGGTGACTACACTCCGCTCCACCGGGGCGGACGACGACCGTTGCGTTATCTCGGGCGACACAGAGGAGCTACATGACCATCGGCCAGCAGGCGGCCCAGGCACCGGGCAATCGTCCCAGCCAGCGGGTGCTGGTGATCATTCCCACCTTCAACGAGCGGGAGAACCTGCCGGCGATCCACCGGCGGCTGAAGGAAGCGTGCCCGGGCGTAGACGTGCTCGTCGTCGACGACAGCAGCCCCGACGGCACCGGCGAGCTAGCCGACGAGCTGGCAGCCGCCGATCCCGGTCGCACGCACGTGATGCACCGCACAGTCAAGGACGGCCTGGGCGCCGCGTACCTGGCCGGTTTCGCCTGGGGGCTGAGCCGTGACTACTCGGTGCTCGTCGAGATGGACGCCGACGGCAGTCACGCGCCCGAACAGCTGCGCCGACTGCTCGATGCCGTCGACTCCGGGGCCGACGTGGTCATCGGCTCGCGCTACCTCAACGGGGGCGCGGTCCGAAACTGGCCGTGGCGGCGCTGGGCCCTGTCCTGGACGGCCAACACCTATGCACGCTTGGCGCTTGACATCGGTATCCATGACATCACCGCCGGCTACCGCGCCTATCGCCGCGAAGTGCTGGAGAAGATCGGCCTCGACGCTGTGGAGTCCAAGGGCTACTGCTTTCAGATCGATCTGACCCGACGCGCCCTGAACAACGGGTTCGTCGTCGTCGAGGTGCCGATCACATTCACCGAGCGTGAACTCGGCGTCTCCAAAATGAGCGGATCCAACATCCGCGAGGCGCTGGTCAAAGTCGCGAAATGGGGCATCGAGGGGCGCCGAACCAGGGGCGCGCGCACTCGCTCCACCCAGGCCGAAAACCGCACGTAAACGTTGAGAGGGGCGAAAAGCCCCGGCTCAGCCGCGCCGGCGCGACCTGATCACCTCAAGGCGCTCCTTGAGCAGTTCTTCCAGCTCTTCGACCGTGCGGCGCTCCAGCAACATGTCCCAGTGCGTGCGCGGTGGCTTGATCTTTTTCGGCTCGGGCAGGTCGCCCTCGATGAGGGTGCCCTCCATGCCGTTGCGGCACAGCCAGGTGCCGGGGATATCGGCGTCGTCGGCGAAGGGGACCTCGAACTCCTCACCGTTCTCGGTGCGGTACCGCGCGATCTGACGCGGCGCGAGGTCGTGGTTGCGGTCGGTCTCGTAGCTCACGGCTCCAAGGCGACTGCCTCTCAGGACGCGATCAGCCATGCGTGCTGCTCCTTCAGGTCCTTCAGGTGTTCTGGGCTGGGTTTGGGCTGGGGTGCAATTCTGTCCGTTTGGCAAACGTTATGACGGTCTTCGTAGTTCCCAGGCCGACACGCGGTGTACGCGACGCGACCTGCCGCGACCAATAATGATACCGGGATTGCGAAAGGCAGCCGACTAAAGTCGGCAGGCGTGACCCGCCGTGCCCGCCCGCAGCCGTGCCGCTGGTGTGGTCGGGACGTGACCGACGCCGGGATGGGCCGGCGCCGCCAGTACTGCCGGCAGTCCTGCCGGCAGCGGGCCTACGAGCAACGTGCCTTCTTGAGCCGCGGCGAGGCTGGGGCTCTGCCGGGCTTGCTGGCCCTGCCGGCCTTGCCGGCGGACGCGGTGGTGCTGTCGGCCGACGATGCGGCCGACCTGTCGGATCGCATCTACCAGGTGCGATGTGCGGCGGAAGATGTCGTCACGGCGCTGGACGAAGGCGCCGGCGCGCGTGAACTGCGCGAACTGTGCGATGTGCTGATCCGGGCCGCCCGGGCCGCCGACGGCTGGCGCCGAGCGGGTGTCTAACACGCCTCTGACCACGACCGATGGGTAGCCTAGTAGAGTCTCGCCATGGGCGACGCGTTCAGATGCCGGGAGCATGGGACGTTTTGAAATCCTGCCGGAGTTGGCCATACTCACGAGCGACATTCTTGGGTCGGAGAGCAGCACGACGCTGGTCGAAAAATCCACGAGACCGATTCGTGCAGCAATTTCCGTGACTCGGCGAGGCTCGGTGACCACCGCATCGGCGGTTACCAAACCGCCCCATGCCAGGTGAGGGTTAGGCGAGGTTAGTGATGGTGGATCAACTCCAGCATGCGACCGAGGCGCTGCGAAAAGCGCTGGTCCAGGTGGAACGCCTGAAGCGCACCAACCGTGCGCTGCTGGAGCGGTCGCGCGAGCCGATCGCCATCGTCGGTATGTCATGCCGCTTCCCGGGCGGAATCGATACCCCCGAGGGACTCTGGCAGATGGTGGCCGACGGCCGCGACGTGATGTCGGACTTTCCCACCGATCGCGGCTGGGACCTGGCCGGCTTGTACGACCCGGATCCTGACGCCCGCCACAAGACGTACGCCCGCACCGGCGGCTTCGTCGACGGCGTCGCGGATTTCGACCCCGCGTTTTTCGGAATTGCGCCCAGCGAGGCGCTGGCGATGGATCCGCAGCATCGGATGTTGCTGGAACTCTCGTGGGAGGCATTGGAGCGGGCCGGGATTGATCCCGGCGGGCTGCGCGGCAGCGCCACCGGGGTGTTCGCCGGACTCATCGTCCAGGGCTACGGCATGTTGGCCGAGGAGATCGAGGGCTACCGGCTGACCGGCATGACCTCCAGCGTCGCCTCGGGGAGGGTTTCGTACGTGCTGGGCTTGGAGGGCCCCGCGGTGTCGGTGGATACGGCCTGCTCGTCGTCGTTGGTGGCGTTGCACATGGCGGTGCAGTCGCTGCGGTCGGGGGAGTGCGACCTGGCGTTGGCCGGCGGAGCGACCGTGAACGCCACGCCGACGGTCTTCGTTGAGTTCAGCCGGCACCGGGGGTTGGCGCCGGACGGTCGCTGCAAGGCCTATGCGGGAGCCGCCGACGGGGTCGGCTGGTCCGAGGGCGGCGCCATGTTGGTGGTCGAGCGGTTGTCGGACGCGCACCGGTTGGGTCATCCCGTGTTCGCGGTGGTGCGCGGTTCGGCGGTCAACCAAGACGGTGCCTCGAATGGGTTGACCGCGCCCAATGGTCCGTCGCAGCAGCGGGTGGTGCGCGCGGCGCTGGCAAATGCGGGACTTTCGGCCGCCGACGTGGATGTGGTGGAAGGTCACGGCACGGGGACCACCTTGGGCGATCCGATTGAGGCCCAGGCGTTGTTGGCGACCTACGGGCAAGATAGGCCGGAGCCCGGAAAGCCTCTGTGGTTGGGGTCGGTCAAGTCGAACATGGGTCACACGCAGGCCGCCGCCGGTGTCGCCGGTGTGATCAAGATGGTGCAAGCGATGCGCCACGAGACGTTGCCGGCGACACTTCATGTCGATCAGCCCAGTCCGCACGTAGATTGGTCGGCCGGCTCGGTGTCATTGCTGACCGAGGCGCGGCCCTGGAAGGCTGAGCCGGCCGCCGGCGCGGCACGTCGTGCCGGGGTGTCGTCGTTCGGAATCAGCGGCACCAACGCGCACGTGATCATCGAGGCCGCGCCCGAGTCGCAGCCGCGCAGGGACGCCCCCAAGGTGCCGGTGGTGCCCTGGGTGATTTCGGCGAAGTCGCCGACGGCGTTGGCCGCTCAGGCGGCGCGGCTGGCCGAGCACGTGCGGTCCCACGGCGAGCTCGACGCGGCCGACGTGGGCTGGACGTTGGCGGGCCGGTCGGCCTTCGAGCACCGGGCCGTGGTGGTCGGCGGCGATCGGGACCGTTTGCTGGCCGGCTTCGACGAGCTGGCCAGCGACCAGCCCGTATCGGCCGTTCGAGGCGCCGCCGCCCCCGCGGGGAAAACCGCGTTCGTCTTTCCCGGCCAAGGCTCCCAATGGCTGGGCATGGGAATCGAATTACTCGACACCGCACCGGTGTTCGCGGAACAGATCGAGGCATGCGCCGAGGCCTTCTCGGAATTCGTGGACTGGTCGCTGATCGATGTGCTGCGGGGCGCGCCGGGAGCTCCGGGCCTCGATCGCGTCGACGTCGTGCAGCCGGTGTTGTTTGCGGTGATGGTGTCACTGGCCGAACTTTGGAAGTCGGTCGGGGTGAGTCCCGAAGCGGTCATCGGCCACTCGCAGGGCGAAATCGCCGCGGCGTACGTCGCCGGCGCGCTGTCATTGCGCGACGCCGCCCGGGTTGTCACGCTGCGCAGCAAGCTGTTGAGGTCACTGGCCGGTCCGGGCGGCATGCTGTCCATCGCCTGCGGCACCGAGCGGGCCCGCGAGTTGTTGGCGCCCTATGGTAATCGGGTCAGCATCGCCGCCGTCAACGGTCGGTCGGCGGTCGTGGTGTCCGGTGAGGTGGCCGCGCTCGACGAGCTCGTCGGCTTCTGTGCCGACCTGGATCTGCGCACCCGGCGCATCGACGTGGACTATGCCTCGCACTCGGTGGAGGTCGAGGCTATCCGGGATGAGCTCGCCAAGGTTCTGGCCGGGATCGAGCCGCGCTCCTCGCGCACCGCCTTCTTCTCCACCGTGACCGGAAGCCGTTTGGACACAGCAGGATTGGACGCCGAATACTGGTATCGCAACGTCCGCCAGACCGTCCGGTTCGACCAGGCGGTGCGCAGCGCGTGCGAGCAGGGTTATCGCACATTCGTCGAATCCAGCCCGCATCCGGCCCTGGTCGCCGGGATCGAGGACACCGTCAACGACTGCGTCGGCGGTGACTGCGAGGCCATCGTCGTTCCCACCCTCGGCCGCGACGACGGCGGACTCGAACGGTTCCTGACCTCTGCCGCCACCGCGTTTGTTGCGGGAGTGAGCGTGCATTGGCGTGGTGCACTGGACGGCGCCCGCTTGGTAGAGCTGCCGACGTATGCCTTCGACCGCCGCCGGTTTTGGCTGTCCGGGGAAGGTTTCGCGGCCGATGCCGCGGGCTTGGGGTTAGGGCCCAGCGAGCACCCGCTGCTGAGCGCGGTCGTGGAGCTGCCGGCCTCGGGGGGCGTGCTGTTGACGGGCCGGCTGTCCCCCAGTTCGCAGGGCTGGCTGGCCGATCACGCCGTGTCCGGTGCGGTCGTGTTCCCCGGCGCCGGGTTCGTGGAGCTGGCGATCCGAGCCGGAGACGAAGTCGGTTGTTCCACGGTCGAAGAATTGACGCTGCAGGCGCCATTGATGTTGCCGGCCGGCGACTCCAGGCTCGGCTCGGTCGCCGTGCAAGTGGTGGTCGGTCCCGCCGAAGAATCGGGCCGGCGAAGTGTCTCGATCTTCTCCCGCGCCGACGCCGGCTCCGCGTGGGTATGCCACGCCGAGGGCATGTTGAGCTCCGAGTCGATCGAGCCGGACGTCGAATTATCGGTGTGGCCGCCCAAGGGTGCCGTCGCGGTGGACCTTGCCGACGGCTACGAGAAGTTGGCAGCGCGGGGATACGGCTACGGCCCGGCGTTCAGGGGACTGAGCGCCGCGTGGGTCCGCGGCGACGAGGTGTTCGCCGAAGTGCGGCTCCCAGACGCGGCGGGGGGCGTCAGCGGTTTCGGGGTGCACCCGGCGCTCCTGGACGCCGCGATGCACTCCGTGGTCATGGCACACCAGGCGGGCGGTCATGCCGCCGACGTGGTGTTGCCGTTCTCGTGGCAGCGCATGTCGTTGCATGCCGCGGGCGCGTCGGCCGTACGGGTGCGCATCGCACCGGCGGGTCCTTCCCCGAAAGCGGGCGGTAGCCCCACGGCGGTCTCGATCGAGCTCGCCGACGGGTTGGGGCTGCCGGTGCTGTCGGTGGGCACGATGGTCGCCCGCCCGGTGAGTGAGCAGCAGCTGCGTGCGGCGGTGTCGGGTGCGGGCCCGGACCGGCTGTTCGAGGTTGTCTGGTCGCCGGCCGCGTCGGCAGCGCCCAACGCCAAACCCGCCCCGTCCTATCAGCTGTTCGAATCTGCTGCCGGTGCCGCAGATCCGGTGACGGACAGCTACCAGCGCACCCACTCGGCGTTGGCCGCCGTCCAGTCATGGCTCACCGAGCGCGACTCGGGTGTGCTGGTGGTGGCCACTCGGGGCGCGATGTGTTTGGCGGGCGAGGACGTCACCGATTTGGCGGGTGCGGCGGTGTGGGGGTTGGTCCGGTCGGCGCAGACCGAGCATCCGGGGCGCATCGTGTTGGTCGATTCGGATGTGCCACTTGATGACCGGGCGGTCACGGCGGCTTTGGCGGTCGGTGAGCCGCAGGTATTGCTGCGGGACGGACAGCCCTACACCGCGCGGGCGCGCGGCAGCCGCGCGGTCGACAGCATCATGGCACCGCCCGGTGACGGACCCTGGCGGCTGGGTATCAGCAACGCGGGCACCTTCGAAAACCTTTGCCTCGAGCCGGTTCCCAACGCCGACGCGCCGCTGGAGCCTGGCCAGGTTCGGGTCGCTCTGCGGGCCATCGCCGCGAACTTCCGCGACGTCATGATCACCCTGGGCATGTTCACCCACGACGCCCTGTTGGGCGGCGAAGGCGCCGGCGAGGTGGTCGAAGTCGGGCCGGGTGTCGCCGAGTTCGCCGTCGGCGATTCGGTGTACGGCTTCTTCCCCGATGGCAGCGGCACGGTGGTGCCCGGCGATGTCCGGCTCCTGCTCCCGAAGCCCGCGGACTGGTCCTACGCCGAGGCCGCCGGCATCTCAGCGGTTTTCACCACCGCGTACATGGCATTCATCCACCTGGCCGCTGTCAAGCCTGGACAGCGGGTGCTGGTGCATGCGGCCGCCGGCGGGGTCGGGATGGCGGCGGTTCAGCTGGCCAAGCATCTGGGCCTCGAGGTGTTCGGCACCGCCAGCCGCGGCAAGTGGGACACGTTGCGGGCCATGGGCTTCGATGATGACCACATCGGCGATTCGCGCAGTCTCGAGTTCGAGGACAAATTCCGGGCGGTGACGGGCGGCCGCGGCATGGACGTGGTGCTGGACTCGCTGGCCGGAGAGTTCGTCGATGCCTCACTGCGGCTGGTCGCCCCCGGCGGGGTGTTCCTGGAAATGGGCAAGACCGACATCCGGGACCCGGGTGTGGTCGCGCAGGAATATCCGGGTGTGCGCTACCGCGCCTTCGACCTCTTCGAGCCAGGGCGTCCCAGGATGCATCAGTGGATGCTCGAGCTCGCCGGATTGTTCGACGCCGGTGTGCTGAAGCCGTTGCCGGTGACGACGTTTGACGTGCGGCGCGCGCGTACCGCGTTGCGGTACCTGAGCCAGGCGCGTCATATCGGCAAGGTGGTGATGACGCTGCCGTCTGGACCGGGCGGGGCGCTGGGGGCGGGCACTGTATTGATCACCGGCGGGACCGGCATGGCGGGTTCGACGTTGGCGCGCCACCTAGTGACGCGGCACGGTGTTCAGGACCTGGTGCTGCTGAGTCGCACTGGTCCCGATGCGCCGGGGTCCGCCGAGTTGGTCGCCGAGTTGGAGGCGGCCGGGGCCAGGGTGCGGGTGGTCGCGTGCGATGCGGCCGACCGCGAGGCGCTGGCGAGGGTGATCGCCGATGTTTCCGCGCGGCGGCCACTTTCGGGGGTGATTCACGCGGCGGGCGTCCTCGACGACGCGGTGGTCACGTCGCTCACACCGGAGCGCATCGATGCGGTGCTGCGGGCCAAGGTCGACGCGGCGTGGAACCTGCACGAATTGACCCGCGATCTCGATGTGTCGGCCTTCGTGATGTTTTCCTCGATGGCCGGACTGGTGGGCTCGTCGGGCCAGGGCAACTATGGTGCGGCCAACTCTTTCCTCGATGCGTTGGCTGCCCATCGGCGGGCGCGCGGGTTGCCGGCGGTCTCGCTGGCGTGGGGGCTGTGGGATCAGGCGAGCGCCATGACCGGCGGGCTGGACGCCGCCGGTCGCGCCCGGCTGGGCCGCGACGGGATCTTGGCGTTGCCCTCGGCCGAGGCGATGGAATTGTTCGACACCGCAATGATCGTCGACGAATCATTCTTGGCGCCCGCCCGCATCGACTTGACCGCGCTGCGCGCCCACGCCGTTGCCGTGCCGCCGATGTTCGCAGACCTGGTCAACGCCCCGACCCGGCGCCGGGTCGACGACTCGTTGGCGGCCGCGAAATCGAAATCCGCTCTGGCGCATCGCCTCGACAGGCTGCCCGAAGCAGAGCAGCACGCCGTGCTCCTCGACCTGGTGCGCTCGCACATCGCGACCGTGCTGGGGACCACCACCGCCGAGGCGATCGACCCGGACAAGGCGTTCCAGGAATTGGGCGTTGACTCGCTGACCGCGGTGGAGATGCGTAACCGGCTCAAAACCGCCACCGGACTTGCACTTTCGCCAACGCTTATCTTCGACTACCCCACGCCCAACGGCCTGGCCGGCTACATCCGCACCGAACTCGCCGGGGTACCGCAAGAAATCAAGGAAGCACCCGCGATTCGCGCCGCCGACGACGATCCCATCGTCATCGTCGGTATGGCGTGCCGCTATCCGGGCGGGGTGAGTTCCCCCGACGACCTTTGGGTCATGCTGACCGAGGGTCGAGACGTGCTCTCCGAGTTCCCGACCGATCGCGGTTGGAACCTCGCCGGGCTGTACAACCCCGATCCCGACGTTCCGGGCGCGTGCTACACCCGCACCGGCGGATTCGTGGATGGTGTCGCCGACTTCGACCCGGCCTTCTTCGGAATCGCTCCGAGCGAGGCGCTGGCAATGGATCCGCAGCAGCGCATGTTCCTCGAGTTGTCGTGGGAAGCCTTAGAGCGAGCGGGAATTGAACCCGGCAGCTTGCGGGGCAGCGCCACCGGGGTGTTCGCCGGAGTCATGACGCAGGCCTACGGCGTGTCGGCCGCCGAAGCGGCGGAAGGGTTCCGCCTGACCGGGCAGTCGTGCAGTGTGGCATCGGGGCGGGTGTCGTATGTGCTGGGGTTGGAGGGCCCGGCGTTGTCGGTGGATACGGCGTGCTCGTCGTCATTGGTGGCGCTGCACATGGCGGTTCAGTCGCTGCGTTCCGGTGAATGCGACTTGGCGCTGGCCGGCGGCGTGACGGTGAACGCCACACCCGACATCTTCGTGGAGTTCAGCCGCATGCGCGGGCTGTCCGCCGATGGCCGCTGCAAGGCGTACGCCGGGGCCGCCGACGGCACCGGGTTCTCCGAAGGCGGCGGCATGCTCGTGGTCGAGCGGTTGTCGGACGCGCGGCGGCTCGGCCATCCGGTGTTGGCGATGGTGCGCGGCTCGGCCGTCAACCAGGACGGTGCATCCAACGGATTGACCGCGCCGAACGGTCCGTCGCAGCAGCGGGTGGTGCGGGCGGCGCTGGCCAATGCCGGGTTGTCGGCGGCCGAAATCGACGCCGTCGAAGGCCACGGAACCGGCACCACGTTGGGCGATCCGATTGAGGCCCAAGCGTTGTTGGCCACCTATGGGCAGGACCACACGCCGGACCAACCGCTGTGGCTGGGCTCGATCAAGTCGAACATGGGACACACCCAGGCCGCCGCCGGTGTCGCAGGTGTCATCAAGATGGTCCTGGCCATGCGCCATGAGATGTTGCCGGCGACGCTGCATGTCGACGAGCCCAGCCCGCACGTCGATTGGTCCGCGGGGTCGGTGTCGTTGTTGACCGAGCCGCGACCCTGGAAGGCTGAACCGGCCAATGGTCACCTTCGCCGGGCCGGAGTGTCCTCATTCGGAATCAGCGGCACCAACGCCCACGTGATTCTCGAGGCCGTGCCCAACGTGCCCACTGTGCCCACTGCGCCCACTGCGCCCGAGCGGGTCGGGGACCGCCCCAAACTGCCAGTGGTGCCGTGGGTGGTTTCGGCGAAGTCGCCGTCGGCGTTGAGATCTCAGGCCGCCCGGCTGGCGGCCCACGTGCGTTCCCGCCGCGAGCTCGACATCGCCGACGTGGGTTGGTCGTTGGCGGGCCGGTCGGCGTTCGAGCATCGCGCCGTCGTCGTCGGGGGCGATCGCGACCAGTTGCTTGCCGGGCTGGGCGAATTGGCCGGCGATGACCCGGGTGCCGCGACCATTCGCGGCACCGCGACAACCGCGGGCAAAACCGTCTTCCTCTTCCCGGGGCAGGGCTCCCAGTCGTTGGGCATGGGCAGGGGATTGCACGCCGCCTACCCGGTATTCGCCGACGCGTTCGACACCGTCGTGGCAGAACTCGATCGGCACCTGCTGCGCCCGCTGCGCGAGGTCGTGTGGGGAAACGGCGAAAGCCTTTTGAACACCACCGAGTTCGCGCAGCCCGCGCTGTTCGCGGTGGAAGTCGCCCTGTTCCGGCTGCTCGAATCCTGGGGTGTGCGGCCGGACTTCGTGATGGGCCACTCCATCGGGGAGCTGTCGGCGGCCCACGTCGCCGGTGTCCTGTCGCTGGAGAACGCCGCGGTACTGGTCGCCGCCCGCGGTCGGTTCATGCAGGCCCTGCCCGCGGGCGGGGCGATGATCGCCATTCAGGCCACCGAGGAAGAGGTGCGGCCGCTGCTGGTCCCCGAGGTCGGCGTCGCCGCGGTCAACGCGCCGGCCTCGGTGGTGATTTCCGGTGCGCAGGAGGCGGTGGCCGCGGTGGCCGAACAGCTCCGCGCCGACGGCCGCCGCGTGCGCCGGCTGGCCGTCTCGCATGCGTTCCACTCTCCGTTGATGGACGCGATGATCGACGAATTCGGAACGGTCGCCTCCGGTCTCGCCATCGACAAGCCCACGATTCCGATCGTGTCGAACGTCACCGGCCAGCTCGCGGGCGACGACTTCGCGTCGGCCGCGTACTGGAAGCGGCACATCCGCGAGGCGGTGCGGTTCGCCGACAGCATCCGTTTTGCGCACTCGGCCGGCGCAAGCCGGTTCCTCGAGGTCGGGCCCAGCAGCGGCCTGACCGCCTCCATCGAGGAGTCGCTACCGGACGCCCCGGTGACCACCATGTCGGCGCTGCGCAAGGATCGCCCCGAGCCGGCAACCCTGATCGACGCAGTCGCGCAGGGTTTTGTCACCGGCATGGACGTGAACTGGCGCGCCGCGCTGGGCAGTGCCGGTTTCAAAGCCAACTTCGTCGAGCTGCCCACGTATGCCTTTGAGCGGCGGCGATTTTGGCTCTCCGGCGACGGCGGCGCGGCCGACGCCGCCGGTCTGGGGCTGGCCGCCGGCGAGCACGCGTTGCTGGGCGCGGTGGTGGAGCTGCCGGCCTCGGGCGGGGTGGTGCTGACCGGCCGGTTATCGCCGAGCGCGCAGGGCTGGCTGGCCGATCACGCCGTGGGCGGGATCGTGCTGTTCCCCGGTGCCGGGTTTGTGGAGCTGGCGATCCGCGCCGGCGACGAGGTGGGCTGCGGGGTTCTCGAAGAACTGAATTTGGCGGCCCCGCTGGTGTTGCCCGCCCACGGCTCGGTTGCGGTTCAGGTGGTGGTGGGCGGCCCGGACGATTCGGGTGCCCGCGCGGTATCGGTGTTCTCGCGGGCCGAAACGGCGTCTGGCTGGTCGCTGCACGGCGAAGGCGTACTGCGTGCGGGTTCGGTGGAACCCGGCGCGGACCTGTCGGTGTGGCCGCCGGTGGGTGCCGTCCCGGTGGATATCGGCGACGGGTACGAGCAACTGGCCGCGCGTGGTTACGGCTACGGGCCCGCGTTCCGCGGCTTGACGTCGATGTGGCGTCGCGGCGAGGAGGTGTTCGCCGGGGTGACACTGCCCGCCGACAGCGGGGTGTCGGCCGCCGGGTTCGGGGTCCACCCAGTGCTGCTGGATGCGGCATTGCATGCCGTGATCCTGGCGTCCGATGGTGACGAGCTCGCGGCAGGCTCGGTGCTGGTGCCGTTCTCCTGGCAGCAGGTGTCGTTGCACGCGGCGGGAGCGGCGGCCGTAAGGGCGCGGATTGCGCCGGTTGGCGATTCGGCAGTGTCGATCGAACTCGCGGACGGTCTTGGGTTGCCGGTGCTTTCGGTGGCGTCGATGGTGGCCCGGCCGGTGACCGATCAGCAATTGCTGGCTGCGGTCTCGAAGTCGGGCCCGGATCGGCTTTTCGAGGTCGTCTGGACCGCTCTGCCGTCATCTTCGGTGCAACCGGTTGCGGTATGCGCTTGGGGAGCGCCGGAATTGGATGTCCCCCAGGAGGAGCGATCGGCGGTGGTGTTCGAATCGGCGCCGGTTGCCGATGACGTCGTAGCGGAGGTGTACGCGGCGACGCGGACGGTGCTGCCGGTACTGCAATCTTGGTTGGCCCGCGACGGGGCAGGAACGTTGGTCGTGTCGACCCGGGGCGCGATGGCGTTGCCGGGTGAGGACGTCACCGATTTGGCGGGCGCGGCGGTGTGGGGCCTGGTGCGGTCGGCGCAGACCGAGCATCCCGGGCGAATCGTGCTCGTCGACACCGACGCGCCCTTGGACGATGACGCGGTGGCGACCGCTCTGGCGGCCGGGGAGCCCCAGGTATTGCTACGCGGCGCAACGGTGTACACGGCACGCGTGCGCGGCAGCCGCGCCGTCGGCTCGCTCCTGGTGCCGCCGGAGGATGGGCCGTGGCGGCTCGGTATGGACAGTCACGGCACATTCGAGAATCTGCGGTTGGAGCGGATCCCCGACGCCGACGCGCCGCTGGAGCCCGGTCAGGCGCGGGTCGCCTTGTCGGCCGTCGCCGCCAACTTCCGCGACGTCATGATCGCGTTGGGCCTCTATCCCGATCCGGACGCGGTCATGGGTATCGAGGCATCGGGCGTGGTCTTAGAAACCTGCCCCGAAACGGCTTCGCGCGATGGGCGTTTCGCGGTCGGTGACCGGGTCATGGGCCTGTTCCCCGAGGGCACCGGAACCATCGCGACCACCGACCAGCGATTGCTGGTCAAGGTGCCGGCCGGATGGTCTCACACGGCCGCCGCAACCGCGTCGGTGGTATTCGCCACCGCCCGCTATGCGCTGGTGGACCTCGCCGATGTCAAGCCCGGGCAGCGGGTATTGGTGCACGCCGCCGCCGGCGGGGTGGGCATGGCCGCGGTCCAGCTGGCCCGGCATCTGGGTTTGGAAGTCTTCGCTACCGCCAGCCGGGGCAAGTGGGAGACCTTGCGGGCCATGGGCTTTGATGACGATCACATTGCCGACTCACGCACCTGTGAGTTCGAGGACAAGTTCCGGTCAGTCACCGGTGGGCGTGGCATGGACGTGGTGCTCGACTCGCTGTCGGGTGATTTCGTGGATGCGTCCCTTCGACTGGTCGCCCCCGGCGGGGTGTTCCTGGAGATGGGCAAAACGGACATCCGCGACCCCGGGGTCGTCGCGCAGGAGCACCCGGGCGTGCGTTACCTCGCCTTCGACCTGTTCGAAGCCGGACCGGAACGCATTCAGCAGATGCTCGACGAGTTGGCGGCAACGTTCGGCGAGGGCGTGTTGCGGCCGTTGCCTGCCACCAGGTTCGACGTGCGGCGCGCGCCGGCGGCGTTGCGGTATTTGAGCCAGGCACGCCATGTCGGCAAGGTGGTGATGACTCTGCCCACTGCGCCCGGTGGTGCGCTGGGAGCGGGCACGGTGCTGATCGCCGGTGGGACCGGCATGGCGGGCTCGGCGTTGGCGCGCCACGTGGTGGCCCGGCACGGTGCGCGGAACTTGGTGTTGGTGAGTCGGCGCGGTCTCGACGCGCCCGGCGCCGCCGAGTTGGTGGCCGAGCTGGGTGCTGCCGGCGCCGAGGCGCAGGTGGTGGCCTGTGACGCGGCTGATCGGGAGGCGCTGGCGAAGGTGATCGCCGACATCCCGGTGCAGCGGCCGCTGTCCGGGGTGATTCACGCCGCCGGCGTCCTCGATGATGCGGTGCTGTTATCGCTGACCCCGGAACGGGTTGATGCCGTGTTGCGGGCCAAGGTTGATGCGGCGTGGAACCTGCACGAGCTGACCCGCGACCTGGATGTGTCCGCCTTCGTCATGTTTTCGTCGATGGCCGGGTTGGCGGGAGCGTCGGGTCAGGCCAATTACGCGGCGGCCAACTCGTTCCTCGATGCGTTGGCCGTGCACAGGCGGATTCAGGGGTTGCCGGCGATCTCGCTGGCCTGGGGACTTTGGGACCAGGCCAGCGCCATGACCGGTGCGCTGGGCGCCGCTGATCGCGCCCGGTTCGGCCGCGACGGAATCGTCGCGATGTCCTCCGATGAGGCGCTCGAATTGATGGACACCGCCCTGATCGTCGACGAGCCGTTCCTGTTGCCCGCCCACATCGACCTCGCGGCGCTCCGGGTGAAGTTCGACAATGGCACCTTGCCGCCGATGTTCGTTGATTTGATCAACGCGCCGACGCGGCGCCAGGTCGACGACTCGCTGGCCGCTGCGAAGTCGAAATCCGCGTTGTTGCAACGCCTGGAAGGCCTGCCCGAGGACGAGCAGCAAGCGGTTCTGCTGGACTTGGTGCGCTCCAACATCGCCACGGTGCTGGGGAGCGCCAGCCCCGAGGCCATCGACCCGGACAGGGCGTTCCAGGAGCTGGGCTTCGACTCGTTGACCGCCGTCGAAATGCGCAACCGGCTCAAATCCGCGACCGGGTTGGCCCTTTCGCCGACGCTCATCTTCGACTACCCGAACTCGGCCGCGCTGGCCGGCTACATGCACCGCGAACTCGTCGGGGCCTCGGAGCAACACGCGGCGGCCGCCGCGCCCGGGGAAGCCGAAATCCAGCGCGTCGTCGGGTCGATTCCGGTCAAGCGCCTGCGGCAGGCCGGGGTCCTGGAACTGTTGCTCGCGCTGGCCAATGAAGCCGACCGCAACGGGGCAGCGTCCGCCGTGACCACGGAGAAGGACATCGCGGACATGGATCTCGACGACCTTGTCAACGCGGCGTTGCTGAACGACGACGAAGAGTAGGCATGAGCGAGGGCAGTCAGTGAGAATCGCGGTCACCGGGGCCAGCGGCGTGCTCGGCCGCGGCCTCGCGGCCCGATTGCTCAGCCAAGGGCACGATGTGGTCGGCATCGCCCGGCGTCGGCCCGAAAGTTGGTCGGGCGCGGCCGATTTCATCGCGGCGGACATCCGGGACCCCGGCTCCGTCAAGCGCGCCATTGCCGGTGCGGACGTCGTCGCGCATTGCGCATGGGCAACGGACAGCCACGAGGTCAATGTTGGAGGCACGCTCAACGTCCTCGAGGCGATGGCCGGAAGCGGAACCCGGCGCATCGTCTTTCCGTCGTCGGCACACGTCTACGGCGAGGGAGACGAGCCGAGGGCGGAGTCGGACGCGGTATTTCCGGAGTGTGCCGATGGCCGGCACCAGGCGCGTGTCGAGGAGATGCTGGCGGCTGCCGATGTTGAGTCGGTCGCGATCCGCTGCGCGCTGATCGTCGGCCGCGGCGTCGACAACTGGGTGCGGCGACTGCTGGCGCTGCCGGCCTTTCCCGGCGGATTCGCCGACCGGCCCGTGCAGATGGTCCACATCGACGACGCGCAGCGGCTGTTCGTGCGTGTGATCCTGGACACCGAGACCCCTACCGGCCCCGTCAATCTCGCCGCCCCGGGCGCACCGACATTTCGTCACCTCGCGGCCGCGCTCGGGCGCCCCATCGTGCGGTTACGGGGGCCGCGCCCAACGTCGTTCGCCGAACTGGAACGCGCGCAGCGCGCACCGCTGATGGACACCTCGCGGCTGGGCGACGAGTGGGGATTCCGACCCGCCTGGACCTCGGAGGAATGCATCGACGACCTCGAGTTGGCCGTCCGCGGCCGGGTCGCGCTGGGCAAGCGGGTGATATCGCTGCCGTGGCGGCTGGCCAATATTCCGGAGCTCCCCGCCGTCGACGCACCCGCCGACGACGGCGTGGTGCCCAAACTGGCCGGGCCCGAAGGCGTTAACGGCGAATTCGACACCCCGATCGACCCGCGCTTCCCGACATTCCTGGCCACCAACCTGTCCGAAGCGCTGCCCGGGCCGTTCTCGCCGTCGTCGGCATCGGCGACGGTTCGCGGGCTGCGCGCCAGCGCCGTGTGCGTCTCCGAGCGGCTGCGACCCGGCGGGATGATCCAGCGCGAAATCGCCATGCGCATGGTCGCGGTGTTTGCTCACCGGCTCTATGGCGCCATCACGACGGCGCACTTCATGGCCGAAACGGTGCCCTTCGTCAAACCGGCGACGGTGGTCAGCAATAGCGGGTTCTTCGGCCCCAGCATGTCCGCCCTGCCGATCTTCGGCGAGGAGCGTCCGCCGCTGGAATCGCGCCGCGCCCCAAGGCAATTGCGGACGCTTCGCAACATCGGGGTGTTCGGCGTCAACCTGGTGGGCCTCAGCGCCGGCTCGGCGCGGGACACCCGCGCCTTCGCTGCCGACGTCGATCGCCTGGAGCGGCTTGCCGGCGGCGACCTCAGCCGACTCGACGACCGCCGGCTGCTCAGCCTGATCCTGTTGGCGCGCGACCACGTGGTGCAGGGCTGGGTACTGGCGGCGGGGTCATTCTTGCTGTGCGCGGCGTTCAACGTGTTGTTGCGCGGCCTGTGCGGAAAAGACACAGCCCCCCAGGCCGGGCCGGAATTGGTCAGCGCCCGATCGGTAGAGGCGATGCGGCGGCTGGTCATGGCCGCGCGGTGCGATCCGAAGGTGGCTCACCTGCTGGCCGAACCGGGCAAGCGCCTCGATGTGCTGGCCGCGGAGGCGCCGGAGTTCCATGCCGCGCTGCTGGCCGAGCTGGAGTTGATCGGCCACCGCGGCCCGGCGGAGCTCGAGCTGTCATCGACGAGCTATGCGGACGATCCCGAGTTGCTTGTTCGGATGGTCGCCAAGACCCTGAGCGCCCCTCCCGCGCCGCAACCGGTACACCCGGCGATTCCGTTGCATGCCAAGCCGATTGCGGCCCTGGCCGTGCGGCAACTGCGCGACCGCGAAGTCCGTCGCGACAAAATGGTGCGGGCCAACTGGGTGCTGCGCGGTCTGCTGCGGGAGTATGGGCTCCGGTTGGTCGACGCCGGGCTCATCGACACCGCCGACGACATCTTCTACCTATTAGTCGAGGAACTCGATGCCCTCCCGCCGGACGTCGCAAAGCTGGTGGCCCAGCGGCGGGCCGAACAGCGTCGGCTGGCCGCCGTCGTTCCGGCGACGGTGTTCAGCGGGAGCTGGCAGCCGTCGACCACGTCGTCGACGGCGCTGGCCAGCGGGGACACCCTACGCGGAGTCGGCGTCTGCGGGGGACGGGTGCGCGGCCGGGTGCGGATCGTGCGGCCCGAGACCATCGACGACCTGCAACCCGGCGAGATCCTTGTCGCCGAGGTCACCGACGTCGGGTACACCACCGCCTTCTGCTACGCCGCGGCCGTGGTGACCGAGCTCGGCGGCCCGATGTCACACGCCGCCGTGGTGGCGCGCGAGTTCGGGTTCCCGTGCGTGGTGGATGCCCAGGGGGCCACCAGGTCTTTGCCGGCGGGAGCGCTGGTCGAGGTCGACGGCACGGCGGGGGAGATCCATGTGCTCGAACTCGCCCGAGACGACATCTCGTCGTTTCCGGCGACCGAACGCACCGGGAATCTTCCGCATTAGCCCGAAGTTGCGGCGGTTGGGATGACAGGTGCCGGCCGCATCGGTGAAGCCGGCGGACGGGTCATCGATAAATACCAAGCTGGTCGGCGCGCGGTCTCGTTGACCGCGCCGTTGCATGCCTCCGACACTGCTGGCATCGATGCCTGGCCCCACCGATGTGTTGCCGTCGACAAACACTCCACGCACTTCATGCCGTCGCGACAAACATTTCATGCCGTGTTAATGACGCGACCAGCTAATTCGACAGTCTAATGATAGGCAGCACTGTCCTCGGCGGGGCGGGCGTAACAGCCTGAGCGCCAGGGTAAGCGCCCACACGGCCTGCCGCAATGTCGAGCGTGATCCTGCACCAGCTATCTCTTGCCTGCTAGAGGCCGCCCCACGTTGTCCCGCCCCGTGGAGTTGGGTCCGACGATCCGCTGATTTCGCTACGCCGCCGTTTGTTAGACGCTAGTCTCATTACCGTTGCCCGCGGGAAGGAGCGGTGATGAACGTGAGCGCTGGGTCGGTTCGCCTTAGTCCAAGTGGCGATCGACCGACGCCGGGAACGGGTGGGCAAGCCGCACCACCGCCGAACGGGTTCGCAACGCGATTCGCGGTGAGCGAGTCGTCACTCACCGATCTGCTGCGCAAGGTAGCCAGCCAGTACCCCAATCGCGCGGCGTACAAGTTCATCGACTATGAGACAGATCCGACCGGTTTTACGGAAGCGCTCACGTGGTGGCAGGTCTACCGGCGAGCGATGATCGTGGCAGAGGAGCTCAGGATCTGCGGGTCGAGCGGCGATCGGGTCGCGATATTAGCCCCTCAAGGGCTTGAATACATCATTGCCTTCCTGGGCGTGCTACAGGCCGGTCTCATCGCTGTTCCTCTTCCGACGCCTCAATTCGGCATTCACGGCGAACGAATTTCCGCAGCATTGCGGGATTCATTGCCGACCGTCATTCTTACGAGCTTGTCGGTCATCGACGAGGTCACAAAATATGCGCCGCATGCGCGCGCCGCGCAGGGCCCTGCACCGATCGTCGTGGCGGTGGACTCGCTGGACCTGGACTCCCCGCGTGAGCTCGATGCGGCTCCATATGCGCATCCGAGCACCGCATATCTCCAGTACACATCGGGGTCGACCCGCTCGCCGGCTGGTGTTGTCGTCTCGCACAAGAACGTCATCACCAACTGCGTACAGATATTGTCCGATTACCTCGGGGATTCGGAAAGCGTTCCATCAATTGGTGTGTCGTGGCTGCCGTTCTATCACGACATGGGGTTGATAATGGGCGTCCTACTCCCGATCATCGGTGCAGGCACCGCAGTGTTGCTGAGCCCGATGGCATTTTTGCAACGGCCCGCCCGCTGGATGCAATTGTTGGGCAGGCATCGCGGACAGATTTCCAGTGCACCGAATTTCGGTTTCGAATTGGCAGTGCGCAGAACATCGGATGACGATATGGCCGGACTTGATCTCGGGCACGTGCGGGCGATCGCCACTGGTGCCGAACGCGTAAACCCCACCACGGTCAAGCGTTTCATCGACCGGTTCGCCCGCTTCAACCTCAGCGAGACGGCAATCCGACCGTCATACGGCCTCGCGGAGGCGACGCTGTACGTGGCTACCGCCGGACCAGGACGCCCACCGAAGAGTGTCTGTTTTGACTACCAGCACTTGTCGGCCGGTCAGGCGAGGCGCTGCGAGAGCGAAGCGAGCGACGGCGCCAAGCTGGTCAGTTACGGCGCGTGGCAGGCATCAACAGTGCGAATCGTCGACCCCGGTACCAGGATGGAGAATCCGGCGGGAGCGATCGGTGAAATCTGGGTGCAGGGGGACAACGTCGCCGTGGGTTACTGGCGGAACCCCCAACTCACCGAGCAGACATTCGGTGCAAAGCTTGTCAGTCCCTCGCCCGGCACACCAGAAGGTCCGTGGCTGCGGACCGGAGACCTCGGCGTCATTTTCGGAGGCGAACTCTTCATCACGGGCCGCATCAAGGATCTCTTGGTCGTGGATGGGTCCAATCACTATCCGGACGACATCGAGGCGACAATTCAGGAAATCACCGGCGGCCGGGTCGTGGCGATAGCTGTGCCGGATGACCGCACTGAGCAGGTTGTCGCCATCATCGAACTCATGAACCGGGATCATACAGATGAGGAGGCAATGGATAAGCTCCGCACCGTCAAACGTGAAGTCACCTCCGCGATATCCAGATCACACTGTCTGCGCGTCTCAGATGTCGTTATGGTGGCGCCAGGCTCGATTCCGGTCACCACCAGCGGTAAGGTTCGACGTTCAGCCTGCGTCGAGCGCTACCTACACCGCGAATTCACCCGTTTGGACGTTCCGGCATGACCGGGGTTGCTGAACCTCGCCGGACCTGCGTCACAAAGGTTGGTCTGCTTTACCAGAGAATTGCGATATGACCGAGTGCATTCTGTCTGAAGACGAAATCCGAAAGCTCAATCGCGACCTTCGGATACTTATCGCAACCAACGGGACCCTTACTCGGATTCTCAGCGTGCTTGCTAACGATGAGATCGCCGTACAGATTATCAACCAACAGATTCACGACGTCGCGCCGAAAGTACCCGAATTTGACTATTTGGCGGTCGGTCGGGTTCTCCAGCGTAATATCTTGCTTAAGGGCCGGCGTTCGGGGTACCCATTCGTAGCTGCAGAGTCGTTGATTGCCATTGATCTGTTACCCCCCGCAATCACAACAAGCTTGGTAGAGACGGATCGTCCTATTGGTGAGGTTATGGCGGCCAGTCGTATTGAGACCTTCAAAGAGGAGGCTAAAGTCTGGACGGGAAAGTTGCCGGGTTGGCTCGCGCTTGACGGATATCAGAATTCGCGAACGGCAACCGTCGCCCGCCGGTATCGCATCATTGCCGAAGCCCAACCGGCCCTTATTATTACCGAGTATTTTCTTCAAAGTGTATTCGAAGATGATCTGAGTGAAGAATCCGATCGTCGCCAACATTCAAACGACATCGACATGAGGAGCGGAGATCGATTTGTACATCATGATCGAATCCCCAGCAGTCCTTGGCGCTGACAATGTCATGCCGCAGCCTCGTATCGACGGAGCATGTTACAGCGGTGCGCGAGGGTGGCCATTTAATCATGCGGAATGAGAATCTAGCGGGACTACTCGCTCAGCGGGCAGCGGAAGCAGGATGGTACGACAAGCCCGCCTACGTCCGGCGCATAGCAGGCGTCGTGACGCATGGCCAAATCCATGATGGTGGCGCACGTCTTGGGGAAGTGCTCAAGAACCGCGGCCTTTCCAAAGGCGATCGCGTCCTGTTATGTCTCCCGGATTCACCGGACCTAGTGCAGCTATTGCTGGCGTGCCTGGCGCGTGGAATTATAGCGTTCCTGGCGAATCCGGAGCTCCATCGCGAAGACCACGCGTTTCAGGAGCGCGATACGGAGCCGGCGCTTGTCGTCACATCTGGTGCTTTCCGCGATCGGTTCCAGCCGTCGGGCGTTGTGGAAGCCGCAGAGCTCTTGGCCGATGCGACTCGAGTCGGGCCGGGAGACTACGAACCGGTGAGTAGTGACGCTCTTGCCTACGCTACTTACACGTCTGGTACTACGGGTCCGCCGAAAGCGGCGATCCATCGCCACGCCGACCCGTTGACGTTCGTTGACGCTATGTGTAATAAAGCGCTGCGGCTCACTCCCCAAGACATCGGGCTATGTAGCGCGCGCATGTATTTTGCCTATGGGCTAGGTAATTCGGTCTGGTTTCCACTTGCGACAGGTGGTTCCGCGGTCGTCAATCCGTTGCCGGTAAGTCCGGAAGTGGCAGCCACGCTAAGTGCGAGATTTAAGCCATCGGTGCTTTACGGTGTGCCAACTTTCTTCGCCAGAGTTGTCGACACATGCTCTCCCGATTCGTTCCGTTCGCTCCGATGTGTGGTATCAGCGGGAGAGGCACTTGAGATCGGTCTCGCCGAGCAGCTCATGGAATTCTTTGGCGGCATCCCGATCCTTGACGGAATTGGATCTACCGAGGTGGGGCAGACATTCGTGTCGAATGGCATCGACGAATGGCGGCTGGGGACTCTGGGAAAGGTTCTTCCGCCCTATGAGATCCGCGTTGTGGCGCCGGATGGCACGACCGCCGGACCTGGGGTTGAGGGGAACCTATGGGTCCGCGGATCATCGATCGCACCGGGCTATTGGAATTGGCCTGATCCGCTCCCGGGAAATGAGGGTTGGCTCGACACCCGGGATAGGGTGTGCATCGACGGTGAGGGGTGGGTTACGTACCATTGCCGCGCGGATGACACAGAAATTGTCGGAGGGGTCAACGTCAATCCGCGGGAGATCGAGCGAATCATTATTGAAGACGACGCGGTGGCGGAGGCCGCGGTTGTCGGTGTAAGGGAGTCCACGGGCGCGTCGACGCTGCAGGCGTTTCTGGCCCCGACGATCGGTGCATTCATCGATGAATCGGTGCTGCGAGACATCCACCGACGATTGCTTAGCCGACTGTCTCCGTTCAAGGTTCCGCACAGGTTTGCCATTGTTGAGCGACTCCCTCGCACCGCGAACGGGAAATTAGTGCGTGGCGCGCTTCGCATGGAGAGTCCAACGAAACCGATTTGGGAACTTCCCTTGATCCTGATTGAGCCTGGGTCTGACGCGGCGGCGCAGCTTGATCGCCGACCGGCAGAGAACACGCAGCTTGTTGGTGGAAACGGCGGCGAGGTGACACTCAAGGAGCGGCTGGCCGCTTTGCAGCAAGAACGTCACCGGCTGGTGGTCGAGGCAGTTTGCGCAGAGGCCGCGAGGATGTTGGGTGAGCCGGATCCCCGGTCGGTAAATCGGGATCTCGCCTTCTCGGAGCTGGGTTTTGACTCGCAAATGACAGTTGAACTCTGTAATCGATTGGCAGCAGTGACGGGCTTGCGGCTGCCTGACACGGTCGGGTGGGATTACGGCTCGATATCAGGATTAGCTCAGTATTTGGAGGCTGAACTGTCCGGAGGGGACAGGCGGGCGGCGTTGCCCCTTCTTCCCGCGAATATCGGCGCCAACGGCCACTCACCACTCGACGAGGAGTTGAAGAAGGTCGAAGAGATGGTGGCGGCGATCGGGGACAGCGAGAAGCAGCGGGTGGCAGATCGTTTGCGTGCCCTCCTCGGCATCATCACCGACCGCGAGGATCGCTTGGGCAAGCGGATCCAGGCTGCCTCAACTCCTGACGAAATTTTCCGGCTAATCGATTCCGAATTTGGCGGGTAATGAACGGGTAATGAAGAGGAGCAACTGACTATGACTACGAGCGTTGAAGGCGCCGACCAGCAGAGCGAAAAGCTCGTCCGCTATATAAAAAAGGTTGCTGTCGAACTCGATGAGGCACGCGCACGGCTGCGGGAATATGAACAACGCGCGACAGAGCCGGTGGCGGTGGTGGGGATCGGGTGTCGGTTTCCGGGCGGCGTGGATGGTCCGGAAGAGCTGTGGGAGGTGGTTTCGGAGGGTCGGGATCTGGTGTCGGAGTTTCCGACGGACCGCGGCTGGGATGTGGAGGGGCTGTTTGATCCGGATCCCGACGCGGAGGGCAAGACCTACTCGCGATGGGGTGGGTTCTTAGAGGATGCGGCGGGCTTTGACGCCGGGTTCTTTGGCATCGCCCCTGGTGAGGTGTTGGCGATGGATCCTCAGCAGCGGTTGATGTTGGAGGTTTCGTGGGAGGCGTTGGAGCACGCGGGGATTGACCCGTTGTCGTTGCGGGGGTCCGCGACTGGGGTGTTTACCGGGATTTTCGCGCCGAGTTACGGCAGCAAGGAAACCGAGGGCCTGCAGGGGTACGGGTTGACCGGCACGGCGGTGAGCGTGGCCTCTGGGCGGGTGGCCTATGTGTTGGGGCTGGAGGGCCCGGCGCTGTCGGTGGATACGGCGTGTTCGTCGTCGTTGGTGGCGATGCATTTGGCGGTGGCGTCGCTGCGGTCGGGCGAGTGCGATTTGGCGTTGGCCGGGGGGGTGACGGTGATGGCGTTGCCCTCGCTTTTTGTGGGGTTCAGTCGGCAGCGGGGGTTGGCTGCTGATGGGCGTTGTAAGGCGTTTGCGGGGGCGGCCGATGGGACGGGTTGGGGTGAGGGTGCCGGTGTGGTGGTACTTGAGCGGCTATCGGATGCGCGGCGGCTGGGGCATTCGGTGTTGGCGGTGGTGCTTGGTAGCGCGGTCAATCAGGATGGTGCGTCTAACGGGTTGACCGCGCCCAGCGGGCAAGCCCAGCGGCGGGTGATTCGGGCCGCGTTGGCCAGTGCGGGGTTGACCGCGGCCGATGTGGACATGGTGGAGGCACACGGGACTGCCACCACGTTGGGCGATCCCATTGAAGCGCAGGCGTTGTTGGCCACCTATGGGCAAGACCGTCCGTCGGGGCGGCCATTGTGGTTGGGTTCGATCAAATCGAATATGGGTCATACCCAGGCCGCGGCGGGGGTGGCCGGGGTGATCAAGGTGGTGCAGGCGATGCGGCATGGGGTGATGCCGGCAACGCTGCATGTGGATGTGCCCTCCCCGCGGGTGGATTGGGCCAGCGGCGCGGTGTCGGTGTTGACCGAGGCTCGGGATTGGCCGGCCGATGGGCGTCCGCGCCGGGCGGGGGTGTCCTCGTTTGGGATCAGCGGCACCAACGCGCATGTGATCTTGGAGCAGGCCCCGGCTGAGGTGAGCGAAGGCGCCGGGGGCGAGTCGGGGTTGTCGGTGGTGCCGTGGGTGGTTTCGGGGAAAACGGCCGAGGCGTTGACGGCGCAGGCGGGCCGATTGTTGGCCCACGTGCAGGCCGAGCCGGGGTTGGATCCGGTCGATGTGGGTTGCTCGTTGGCGGG
Organism: uncultured Actinomycetota bacterium; assembly: GCA_963788075.1. Taxonomy (GTDB): domain Bacteria; phylum Actinomycetota; class Actinomycetes; order Mycobacteriales; family Mycobacteriaceae; genus Mycobacterium. The sequence continues at coordinate 654,001 of CAWBFI010000006.1, forward strand.
TCGGTCGGTGTTTGAGCATCGAGCGGTGGTGGTGGGCGCCGACCGGCAGGCGTTGATCGCGGGGTTGGCGACGCTGGCCGGCGGTGAGCCGGGCGCGGGTGTGGTGATGGGTCAAGCGGGGTGGGTGGGGAAGACCGTGGTGGTGTTTCCCGGGCAGGGCTCGCAGCGCATCGGGATGGGCCGTGAGTTGTACGGCCAGTTGCCGGTGTTTGCTGAAGCGTTTGATGGGGTGGCCAATGAGTTGGATCGCCATCTGCGGTTACCGCTGCGCGAGGTTGTTTGGGGTGCTGATAGCGATCTGCTGGATAACACCGAGTTTGCTCAGCCGGCGTTGTTCGCGGTCGAGGTGGCGTTGTTCGCGGTGTTGCGGCGCTGGGGTCTGCAGCCGGACTTCGTCATGGGCCACTCGGTGGGGGAGTTGTCGGCGGCGTGCGTGGCCGGGGTGCTGACGTTGGCGGACGCGGCGACGTTGGTGGTCGCGCGGGGCCGGTTGATGCAGGCGCTGCCAGCGGGTGGGGCGATGGTGGCGGTGGGCGCCGGTGAAGACGAGGTTTTGCCGTTGCTGGGTGAGGGCGTGGGGATCGCGGCGATCAATGCGCCCGAATCGGTGGTGATCTCTGGTGCGCAGGCCGCGGTGAGCGCGATCGCGGATCGGTTTGCTGAGCAGGGTCGGCGGGTGCACCGGTTGGCCGTCTCGCATGCGTTTCATTCGCTGTTGATGGAGCCGATGCTCGACGAGTTCGCGCGGGTCGCGGCCCGGGTTGAGGCGCGCGAGCCGCAGATCGGGCTGGTGTCGAACGTGACGGGCGAACTGGCCGGCGCCGATGATGATTTCGGGTCGGCGCAGTACTGGGTCGATCATGTGCGCCGGCCGGTGCGTTTTGCCGACAGCGTGCGTCATTTGCAGCCACTTGGGGCGACCCATTTCATCGAGGCCGGTCCCGGTAGTGGTTTGACGGGCTCCATCGAGCAGTCGTTGGCCCCGGCCGAGGCGGTGGTGGTGTCGATGCTGGGTAAAGACCGCCCGGAGGTGGCCTCGGTGCTGGGTGGGTCCGGTCAGTTGTTCAACACTGGGGTGCCGGTGGATTGGCCGGCGGTGTTCGCCGGCTCAGGTGGGCGGCGGGTGGAGTTGCCCACGTATGCGTTTCAGCGACGGCGGTTTTGGGAGACGCGGGGCGCGGATGGTCCCGCCGATGCGGCCGGTTTGGGTCTGGGCGGGACCGAGCATGCGCTGTTGGGTGCGGTGGTCGAGCGGCCCGATTCTGACGGGGTGGTCTTGACCGGCCGGTTGTCGCTGGCGGATCAGCCGTGGCTGGCCGATCACTCGGTCGGCGGGGTGGTGCTGTTTCCCGGGGCGGGTTTTGTGGAGTTGGTCATCCGCGCCGGTGACGAGGCCGGGTGCGCGGTCATCGAGGAGTTGGTCCTGGCCGCGCCGCTGGTGATGCACCCGGGTGTGGCGGTGCAGGTGCAGGTGGTGGTCGGGGACCCTGGGGATTCGGGGCGCCGGGCGGTGTCGGTGTATTCCCGGGCTGACCAGTCCGACGGGGTCTGGCTGCTGAATGCCGAGGGCACGCTTGGCGTGGAGGCCGCGGAGGTCTCGACGGACCTGTCGGTATGGCCGCCCGAGGGTGCGGTGAGTGTCGACATCTCCGATGGCTATGCGCGGCTGGCCGAGCGCGGTTATGCCTACGGCCCGGCGTTTCAGGGGTTGGTGGGGTTATGGCGGCGCGAGTCTGAGCTTTTCGCCGAGGTGGCCGCTCCCACCCGCGTGGCGGTCGACGGGGTGGGGATGCATCCGGCGGTGCTGGATGCGGTGCTGCATGCCCTGGGACTGGCCATCGAGACTACCGAGACTACCGAGACGAAGCTGCCGTTCTGCTGGCGAGGGGTGTCGCTGCATGCCGGGGGTGCAGGGCGGGTGCGGGCCCGCTTCGCCTCGGCGGGGACGGATGCGATCTCGATAGAGGTGGCCGATGCCACGGGATTGCCGGTGCTGACGGTGGGCGCGCTGGTCACCCGGGCGATGAGCGCCGAGCAGCTACGCGCCGCGGTGGCAGCGGCCGGCGGTACGCCCGATCAGGGGCCGCTGGAACTGCTGTGGTCGCCAATATCATTGAGCCACAACAACATTGACCAGACAGCTCTGCCTGCGGTGTTGTCCTGGGCGGACTTCTGCGCTGGTGATGCTGGTTTGGGCGCGGGCGCCGACGGCGATGGTGCGGCGGCTGGCGATGCCGGTGTGGTGGTGTGGGAGTGCGGGTCTGCCGGTGAGGATGTGGTGGGCTCGGTCTATGCGGCCACCCACGCCGCCCTGGAGGTGTTACAGTCCTGGCTCGGCGGGGATCGGGCGGGCACGTTGGTGGTGCTGACACATGGTGGGGTGGGGTTGCTCGGTGAGGATGTCAGCGATCTGGCCGCCGCGGCGGTGTGGGGTTTGGTGCGTTCGGCGCAGGCCGAAAACCCCGGCCGGATCGTGTTGATCGATAGCGATGCGGTGGTGGACGCGGCGGCGCTGGCCGGCGTCGGGGAGCCCCAACTGCTTGTGCGCTCGGGCGCTGTGCATGCCGCCCGGCTGTCCCCGGCCCCGCCGCTGCTGGCGCTGCCAGCCGGGGACTCGGCGTGGCGCTTGGCCGCCGGTGGCGGCGGGACGTTGGAGGATCTGGTGATCCAGCCCTGCCCGGAGGCACAAGCACCGCTGCAGGCGGGGCAGGTGCGGGTGGCGGTGGCCGCGGTCGGGGTCAATTTCCGCGACGTGGTGGCCGCATTGGGGATGTATCCCGGCGAGGCTCCACCGCTGGGTGCGGAAGGTGCTGGGGTGGTCATCGAGACCGGTCCCGAGGTGACCGCTGTGGCCGTCGGTGACCCGGTGATGGGATTCCTCGGTGGCGCGGGTCCGCTGGCGGTGGTGGACCAGCAACTGATTGCCCAGATGCCGCAGGGCTGGTCGTTTGCCCAGGCCGCCGCTGTGCCGGTGGTGTTCTTGACGGCCTTGTTCGGGTTGAAGGACTTGGCCGACATCAAGACAGGCGAATCGGTGCTGATACATGCCGGCACCGGTGGGGTGGGCATGGCGGCGGTGCAGCTAGCTCGCCACTGGGGGGTCGAAGTCTTCGTCACCGCCAGCCGCGGTAAGTGGGACACGTTGCGCGCCATGGGATTTGATGACAACCATATCGGTGACTCCCGGACGCTGGATTTCGAGGAGAAGTTCCTGGCGGTCACCGAGGGCCGCGGGGTTGATGTGGTGCTCGACTCGCTGGCCGGTGATTTCGTGGATGCCTCGCTGCGCTTACTGGTCCGCGGCGGGCGCTTTATCGAGATGGGCAAGACCGATATCCGCGACGCGCAGGCGATCGCCGCCAACTATCCCGGTGTGTGGTACCGGGCGTTCGACCTGTCCGAGGCCGGCCCGGTGCGCATGCACGAGATGCTGGGCGAGGTGAAGGAGCTGTTCGATACCCAGGTGCTGCACCGCCTGCCGGTCACCACCTGGGATGTGCGTTGCGCCACGGCGGCCTTCCGGTTCGTCAGCCAGGCCCGCCACATCGGCAAAGTGATCTTGACCATGCCCTCGGCGCTGGCCGACGGACTTGCCGGGGGCACGGTGTTGATTACCGGTGCCACCGGGGCAGTCGGTGCTGTGCTGGCCCGCCACATGGTCGACGCCTACGGAGTGCGTCATCTGGTGTTGGCCAGTCGGCGGGGCGATCGCGCAGAGGGAGCCGCTGAGCTGGCCGCCGAGTTGACGCAGGCCGGTGCCCGGGTGCAGGTGGTGGCCTGTGACGTGGCCGACCGCGGCGCGGTGCACGGGTTGTTCGCCCAGATGTCGCGGGAGTTTCCGCCGTTGCGCGGGGTGATTCATGCCGCCGGGGTGCTCGACGACACGGTGATCACCTCGCTGACACCGGATCGGATCGATACGGTGTTGCGGGCCAAAGTGGATGCGGCGTGGAACCTGCACGAGGCCACCCGCGATCTGGATTTGTCGATGTTTGCGCTGTGTTCCTCGATCGCGGCCACGGTGGGCTCACCGGGGCAGGGTAACTACTCGGCGGCGAACGCGTTTCTCGACGGGCTGGCCGCTCACCGGCAGGCCGCGGGGTTGGCCGGGATATCACTGGCGTGGGGGATGTGGGAACAGCCCGGCGGCATGACCGCTCATTTGAGCAGCCGCGATCTGGCCCGGATGAGCCGTAGCGGACTGGCCCCGATGAACCCCGGGCAGGCACTGGAGTTACTTGACGCCGCGCTGACGATCAATCACCCCTCCATGGTGGCCGCCCGCCTGGACCGGACCGCACTGGACGCCCTGGCCCACAGCGGCGGGTTGCCGGCTTTGTTCAGCGGGCTCGCACGCCGCCCACGGCGACGCCAAATCGAGGACACCGGCGATGCCACCCAATCGAAGTCGGCGCTGGCCCAACGTCTACACGGGCTGGCTGCCAACGAACAACACGACCTACTGGTAGGGATCGTGTGTGCGCAGGCCGCGGCGGTGCTGGGCCGGCCTACCCCCGAGGACATCGACCCCGAAGCCGAATTCCAGGACCTCGGCTTCGACTCGCTGACGGCCGTCGAACTACGCAACCGCCTCAAAACCGCCACCGGGCTGACCCTCCCACCCACCCTGATCTTCGACTACCCGACCGCTGCGGCCGTCGCCAGCTATGTAGCCCATCAAATCCCTGAAACCCACCATCTCCAATCCGAGAATGGACAGCAGCGCCTCCCCGAACCCGACGACGAGAAGGTGCCCGTTGCATCCTAAGAACGATCCCGATTAGCGATCTCTCGGGTGCGGGCCAACTGGACAAACCTCGAAAGGACGGAAGCGCGCCTGACTTAACCGCAGAGATGGCGTAGGAAGATTATCCGATCATGGCGTCTCCCCCGGCGGGGTTGGTTGTGGTTTGGCGATGGTGGTGGAGGCATTACGCACATCAATGAGCCCATGATCGATGAGAGGTGTGAGGGGTGAACGGATTCCGACCGCCATGGGAGATACTGGACCGTTGGTGGCTCGGTGGTGGGCTTCGCATCGCTGTGCGGGAACGACGTCACCCGGCGGGACGCCAACGGATCCCCGAACCGATGGTGATGAACGACCCCGATTCAGTAGCGCAATTCCACGTCGGCGGGGTGTCCAACCCAGCGATGGCGGCGGTGTACGACTTCGACGCCCGTGCCCTCGACGCGCTCGTGCCACCCGGCGGACGGCTGCTCGACCTGGGCGTCGGATCCGGCCGTGCGCTGAGCGCGGTCCTGCGTCGACGGCCGGACCTGGAGGCGACGGCCGTGGACTTGGCCCCCAACATGCTCGCCACGGCGCGAGAGCTGTTCGCAGCCGAGGGGCTCGACCGGCGTGTCGAACTGGTTCACGCCGACATCACGGCGCTACCGGACCGCTTGGCGACGTCACGCTGGGACGCCGTTTCATGCATGTGGACACTGCACCAGCTGCCCGACTTCGATGCACTGCGTGCCGCCCTGCGCCAGATCGCGGTCCTGCGTCGACACAGCGGTGCCGCGGTTTGGATCTCCGATTTCCAGCGTATGCGAGACCCTTCGGCTGCAGACGCGATGTTGCGTTGCCTGGACCCGTCGTCCCTTCCGGGAGCTCTGCGCAGGGACGCGATCGCCAGTGAAGCTGCCGCGTTCACCAGAGCGGAGCTGTCTGCGGAGCTGGCCGCTGCCGGACTCGATGATGTGCGGTGCGGCTACGCGAGACCGTTGCCGTATCTGCAGGCCCACTGGATCCCCAGCGCACACCCGAAGCCCAGTACCTCGACCAGCGTGCGCCGCTCGACTGTGCACGGTCGTGCGCGCCCCGCGGCGGCGCTATTGCGCTGGGGGTTCACTGCCAAGCCGTTCTGACCCCGGCCGGGCCGCGCCGAACGCTGGATAGGTTCCTCGCGGCCCGTCACGGGCCTGGAGCCGATCGGCCGCAATGAATTGCGATAGTCTCGTCCCAGATCGGTCGAACCCCAAGCAGCACAAGAATTTCGGCGATGTCGTCACCGGCGGTGCGCGGTAACGGCCGTCGCGGCCGCAGTCTGGGCAGCGCGCGCCGCCGCCGCTACCGTTGGCGGCATGGTGGTCGCGGGCCCGAGTCCATTGCCGGTGCGCTCGACGATGCGCCTGCGCTGCGCTGCAGCCGATCGACGACGCCCGCTATCGTTGCTGCAGCCGCTGCCCAACTGGAGCGCTTCGGCCGCATCGATGTTCTCGTCAACAACGTCGGCGGGTCCACGTATGCACGATTTTTGGACATCACCGATGAAGATTTCCGGCACACTTTCGACTGGTGTGACGTCCGCATTCATCATGAGTCAGCTCGTGGCCCCGCCCATGATAAGTGCCGGGCACGACTCCATCACGCGGTCGCGGACGAAATCCGCCGGCGGGTGGCCGGGCCGTCGCCGACTCCCACAGCGTGACGAGTCCCGAAGGCGGACAAGCGATCATCGACTCCGCCCTTGACGCCTGGGGCGAGTGGACATCGTGATCAACAACGCCGGAATCGTCGGCGACGCGCCCTTCGGGGAGATGACCGCCGATCGGCTCACGCCCGTCATCGATGTGCAATTGAAGGGCGCGTCCTACGTGACTCGGCCGGCGTGGATGATCATGCGCGAGCAACGGTACGGCCGGATCCTCAACACCTGCTCGGCCGCGGCAATCCTTGGCGCCGAACGCATGAGCAATTACGGCGCGGCCAAGACCGGGTTGATCGGTTTCACCCGCGTGCTCGCCGCCGAAGGGGCCGACCGCAACATCAAGGTCAACGCCATCGCACCGATCGCGTAAACTCGGATGCTCGCGCGCTCCGTCGAGGGCGTCGGCCAGCGGGACGACGAGGCGGCGCGGGCGGTGTTGGATGACCTTGTGGGCCAATATCTTCAGAACCTCGCCCCGGCGCCGGTGGCCCCGGTGGCGGCCTTCCTGACGACCGGGAGTGTCCGGGTTCCGGAGAGATCTATACGGTTGGCGCCGGGCATATCGCGCGGTTCTTCATCGGCAGGACGAGGGGCTTCTACCGGCCCGGGCTGTCCGTCGAGGACCCGCGCGACCACCTGCACGAGATCCGCGACGAAGCCACCGTGCCGCGCGGGCCCGCCGACGTGATGACCGAGCTGTTCGCAACCGTCGCCAACCGGTCCGAGTAACGGTCAGCCGGGGCTGCGGAAGCGTCGCCAGATCAAGAAGCCGACGGGCCACCGCGGCGCCCGGCACGAGACCGCTCAGCAGCGCCTGCAAAGGATCGATCGCCATCCAGCTGGCGTCGTAGGCGCCGGTGGTCCCGACACATTCGAGCTCACGCTGGTGCCCGACTGGCCCGGTTTGTAGCTGTAGTTCGGCGTGGTGTACGCAAAGCTGGTAGCCGCTGTCGCACACAAGGGGGCTCGTCCGCAGCGCGCTCGACGGCATGGTCGCGGTCAGTGACGCGGCGCCGACGCAGATCCCGATGGAGTCCGCGTCGCCCCGACGCGATCGGGCCACCCGCGCGTGCCCCACGGCCGCCGGCGGCCCTGCGCTACTTGGCGCCTCGCGCCGACCCGCTGCGGGAACCCGGGTGGTGGCGGCCCGATGCCGTCCACCGAGCAGTGGTCCGGTGCGGCGCCCGGCCCGGAATACACGATCGAGTGCCCCACCTTGATCGTCGCTTTGCCGTGATTGAAGATGTTGTCGATCTGGTCCCGCGACAGGTCCGCCCGTGCGCAAACCCTCCGATACGCCCAACGTGGAGTTATGGGGCCAAAAAGCCCCCCTATTTCGCCCAACAAGTCGACGTTGGAGCCCGGACTCAGCAGCTGAACGCGGTGCCGACGCCGTCCGGCGGCGGCACGGATTTTAGGCAGCCGAACGGCTGGATGCTGGCGGCGGCGAACCGCACCGCCGACTGATGGGCGTAGTTCACGCAGAACAGGCCGGCTTGATCGGCGCGGCAACGGTAGTCGCCGAATGACAAGGAATCTCCGTTCGCCAACTCGGGTCCGTTGCCGTTGACGAAGGGTCCGGGATCGGCGCGCGCCGACCCGACCTGGAGGTTTGTTCCGTCGAAGTCGACCCAGCCGCCTTTCCATTCGCCGTAGGCGGTGTCGGGGCGGGGCGGGGGATTGGTCAGGTCCACCAGGCACGCCATTGCGCCGCCGGTGTGTTTGGAATCGGTCATGCACGAGACTTTGCCGGCACCTCTACCGGCAGCAGCGGTCAGCGCGATGTCGCTGCCGAGCGATGTGCTGGTGCCGTCGCGCGTCGCGGTGTGATAGCGAGCCGGATCCGCGGGATGACCTCCCTCGATCCAGGCGATGACGTCGGAAATCGCGGCACCGGCGGCGGGCGCGACGGACGGAGCCGGCGGTTTGCTCCCCGAGCCGCCAGTGGTCGTCGGCGGAGCCCCCGCGGATGTCTGGGTGGTAGGTGTCTGCCCCGAATGGCCGCCGATCGCATGCGAGCATCCGACAACGAGCAACGACACTGCGACCAGCGCGGCGATCCGCATTCGGTCAGGCTAGCCGCCGCGCCCCAGGATTCGGGCGCCACGCGCGCACTCGTGTCGTTCTGGGCCGTAGTGTGCGTTACCGTCAGTGCTATGCATGAGCGCACCATTCGCTCCCGCACGACCGCCGGAATCGTCGAAGGCTTCACCCGGGATGGCGTACACCGCTGGCGATCCATCCCATACGCCCGGCCACCGGTGGGAGACCTGCGCTTCCGGGCGCCGCGGCCGCCGCTGCCCTGGTCGGGTGTGCGCCACTGCCACGGCTTCACCAATTGCGCACCGCAGCTGCGCCGCTACACGATGCTCGGCGTCGGCCGCTACCAGCCCATGGGCGAGGACTGCCTCACCCTCAACGTCGTCACGCCGGAAGTCGCCGCCGACGAACCGTTACCCGTCATGGTGTTCATCCACGGCGGGGGATACTTCCTGGGCAGTTCGGCGACCCCCCTGTACGACGGCGCGGCGCTGGCGCGCCGCGGCTGCGTGTACGTGTCGGTCAATTACCGGCTGGGCGCGCTCGGTTGTCTAGACCTTTCGTCGCTGTCGACGCGTGACATCACCATCGACAGCAATTTGTACCTGCGCGACCTGGTGCTGGCGTTGCAGTGGGTTCGGGACAACATCGCGGAGTTCGGTGGTGACCCTGCCAATGTCACTATTTTCGGCGAGAGCGCGGGCGCGTGCATCACCTCCACGTTGCTGGCCGTGCCCGCCGCCGAAGGCCTGTTCGCCCGGGCGATCTCGGAAAGCCCGGCATCGGGCCTGGTGCGGTCGAAGGAGGTCGCCGCCGAGTTCGCGATGCGCTTTGCCAACCTACTCGGCGCGCGCGTGGAGGATGCCGCCCCCGCGCTGATGCAGGTGTCCGCCGCCCGGCTGGTAGAAACCCAACACCGGCTGATCGACCAGGGCATGCACAGCAGGTTGGGGGCCTTCCCGATCGGCCCGGTCTCCGGCGACGACGTTCTGCCGATCGATCCCGTCGAGGCGATGCGGTGCGGTCGGGCACATCGGGCGCCTCTCATCGTGGGCACCAATGCGGAAGAGGGCCGGCTGTTCACGCGCTTCCTGGCAATGCTGCCGACCAACCAATCGATGGTCGAAGAACTACTGGCCGACGCGGAACCGGCTGCCCGCGAACGCATTACCGCCGCCTACCCGGACTACCCCGCGCCGTCGGCGTGCATCCAACTCGGCGGCGACTTCGCGTTCGGCTCGGCGGCATGGCAGATCGCCGAGGCCCACGGCAGCCATGCGCCCACCTACCTCTACCGGTACGATTACGCCCCGCGGACCCTGCGCTGGTCGGGGTTGGGCGCTACGCATGCCACCGAGTTGCTGGCGGTCTTCGACATCTACCGCACCAGATTCGGTGCCCTGTTGACCGCCGCTGCGGATCGGCGCGCCGCGCTGCGGGTCAGCAATCACGTGCAGCGGCGGTGGCGCTCCTTCAGTCGCACGGGGTCACCGGGCGACGACTGGCCCGCCTATACGCCCGCCGACCGCGCCGTGATGGTCTTCGACCGCGACAGCCGCGTCGAGTTCGATCCGCACCCGCACCGCCGAATGGCATGGGACGGTTTCTCGCTGGCGCGTTGACCTGGCACGCTGACCCTCATGCACGCCGACACCGAGCAAGTCATCGAGCGACCCAGTGACCTCACCGTCTCCTGGCTGGCCGCGGCGCTCGGCAGCGGACCCATCGCCGATTTCGCCGTAGAGCGCATCGGCACCGGCCAGATGAGCGAGTGCTACCGAATCCGGCTGACTTACACCGACGCCGCCTCCAGTGGGCCGGGCTCGGTGGTGCTGAAGGTGGCCGCGAGCGATCCCGTGAGCAGACAGACAGGGTTGGCCCTGGGCCTCTACGAGCGCGAGGTCGGCTTCTACGGCGACATCGCGCCCCACCTGGACGGCCCGATTGCGCCGTGCTACCACGCCGCCGTCGACACCGCGACGGGCGTGTTCGACCTGTTGCTCGGCGATGCCGGACCGGCGGTCGTCGGTGACGAAATCGCCGGCGCCACAATGGAACAGGCGCGCCTCGGTGTGGTCGAGCTGGGAAGGCTGCAAGGCCCGCTGCTCGGGGACGCCTCGCTGGCCCAAGCGCCGTGGCTCAACCGGCAGACGCCACTGAACCAGACGACGATCGCTTCTCTCTACGCCGGTTTCATTGACCGGTACGGCGACCAGATCGCGCCGGAACACCGAATCGTGTGCGAACGGCTGGTCGGGGCGTTCGACGGCTACCTGGCTCAGGAGAGGGAGGCGTCGGGGCCGGGCCGCATCGAGGGCCTCGTGCATGGCGACTACCGGCTGGACAACATGCTGTTCGGTACCGCCGACGCCGACCGCGCGCTGACCGTGGTCGATTGGCAGACCGTTTCGTGGGGACCCGCGCTCACCGATCTGTCGTACTTCCTCGGCTGTGCGCTGCCGACGCAGGATCGCCGGGACCACTACGACGAGTTGCTGCGGGCCTATCACGGGGAGCTGGGGCCAGACGCACCCATCGGCCTCGCCGAGGTCCGCGAAGGTGTCCGCCGCCAAAGCTTTTTCGGCGTGATGATGGCCATCGTCTCGTCGATGCTGGTCGAGCGCACCGAGCGCGGCGACCGCATGTTCATGACGATCCTGCAGCGGAACTGCGATCACGCTCTCGATACCGACGCGTTGGCGACGCTGCCCGTTGCGGCGGCGCCGCAGCCGCTGCGACCGGCGGAGGAGGACGAACTCGCACACGCCGCGACCGCCGAACCGCTGTGGAGCGAAAGCTGGTACGCCGACTTTGTCGATGCCGCAGAGGGATTGGGCGGCTGGTTCCGGGTCGGCCTGATAGCGAACCAGCAGACCGCATGGGTGCACGCGCTGCTGTGCGGACCCGACATGCCGACCGTGGCCGTCATCGACGCGCAAGTCCCATTGCCGGCCGACCCGTGGCTGTTGCGCACCGAAGCCTTCGAGGTGGCCCACTCGGTCACCGCCCCGCTACGGGCCTACCGCGTCGACATGCGCGCGCGGGCACAGGCGTACCGCGACGCGTCGGAGTTGTTGCGCGGCGAGCCGGGCACCCCAGCCCAGGTGAGGATGAATTTGGTGTGGGCCACCGACGGAACCCCGTACAAGTACCGGCTGACGACGCGTTACGAGATGCCTTGCACCGTCTCGGGAACCGTGACCGTTGACGACACCACCTACCGCCTCGACTCGGTTCCCGGGCAGCGCGACCACTCCTGGGGTGTGCGCGATTGGTGGAGCATGGACTGGATCTGGAGCGCGCTGCACCTCGACGACGGCACCCATCTGCACGGCGTGGATATCCGGATTCCGGGCGCGCCGACGTTGAGCGTCGGCTACGTTCAGGGCGCCAACGGAGACGTCACCGAGCTGCAGACCGTCGAGTCGCGGGAAGCCTTCGGCCCCAATGGTTTACCGTCGAGTGCCACATTGGTTCTCAATCCCGGCGAGATCACCGCGGACGTCGAAATGCGCGGCCACGCGCCCGTGCTGCTGACGGCCGCCGATGGTCGGGTGAGCCAGTTTCCGCGCGTGTGGGCCAGCGTCAGCACTGCGGACGGCCGCACCGGTGTCGGTTGGTTGGAATGGAACCGCAACGTCCCCAAGTAGACACCGCACGACCGGTCGTGGTGATGGGTGTCTCCGGGTCGGGCAAGTCGACGGTGGGTGAGGCGCTCGCACGACGGTTGAGGGTGCCCTTCGTGGACGCCGACACCCTGCACCCCCGGGCCAACATCGCCAAGATGGCCGGCGGTGAACCGCTCAACGACGACGATCGCCACCCCTGGCTGCAGAAGGTCGGCGACTGGTTAGCCGCCCATCGCGGCGGCGGGGTGGTGAGCTGCTCGGCGCTCAAACGCGAATACCGTGACCTACTCCGGGCGCACTGCCCGGCGGTCGAGTTCTTGTACCTGACCGGTTCACCCGAACTCATCGGCGGGCGGCTGGCCGCCAGGTCCGGTCACTTCATGCCGGCCGCACTCCTGCGGTCGCAATTCGAGGCTCTTGAACCTCTCGGCGCCGACGAGGCCGGTGCCACCGTCGATGCCGGCCGGGGCATCGACGAGATCGTCGACGCGTTCCTGGCGGCGACGCGGGCGCGGCGGCACCCCGGCGTTTGATTGACGCGCGGGATCGCGGCCAGGCGATTACCAGGGTCGCCGGCGGCGATGCGGCTTGACCCCGTCTTCGACTCGTTCGCGTGCCGCGTCGGCCAGCTCGCTGCCCCGCGCGACCGCCGTGTCAGCGAACCGGCTGCCACGTAGCCGGGCGGTTTCGGCGAGTTCCGCCCCGCGTTCGCGGGCGGTTTCGGCGAGTTCCGCCCCGCGTTCGCGGGCGATCTCGGCGAGTTCCACCCCGCGTTCGCGGGCGATCTCGGCGAGCTCGACCCCGCGCTCCCGCGCCGTGTCGGCCAACTCCTCGCCGCGCTTGCGCGCCTTCTTCGCCAAGGGCGCGCTCCGTTCAGCCGCCGCGCTGGCCAATTCGCGGCCGCGTTCGAGGGCGGCTTCGGCGTATGGCGCGCTTCGTTCGGCGGCGGTGCTGGCGAGTTCGCGGCCGCGTTCCGCGCCGACCTGCAGGCCGTGCACGAGCCTGTCGCCGAGTTCTCCGAAGTCGGCGTCAAATGCGTCATCGGATCCTGGCAGTGCCGACGACACCCGCTCGGAGAGCCGCTCCGCTGCCCGGCGGCCGCGCCATCCCAGCGACGGCTTGCCGGCCGTATCGGCGGAGGCGATCATCAGCCCGCCCACGAGGCTGAGGTCCGTCAGAAACTCCTTGCGCTTCTGCGCTTTGAGCTGGGGGTCGCTCTCGCTCCAGAACATGTGCGCGCCGAGGTTGGCCGGCAGCACCGTGAGGGCAAGGGCTGCCGAGGCGACGCGAGGCGCTTTGCCGGTGGCGAGCAGTAAGCCGCCGCCGATCTGCACGGCGGCGATGATCTGCGCGAACGTCTGGGGGTCGCTGGGGATGCTGCTGCCCACCGGATCCGGCAAGGCCCGAAGACCGTCCACGGTGGGCGCCGCGGCTTCCGCCGCCGGATTGGGATTGAGGAGTGAGTCGACTCCTTGGCCGACGAATACTACAGACAAAAGGGGCCGCGCGATTCTGCGGATCAACATGGTAGTTACGTTACCCGACCGACCGGCAAACAAACCGGCGGCTTAATCGGCCCAGTTAGTGGCCCAGCCGCGGCCCGCGTGGCCGCCCGCCGGCGATATCGTGGACGGCGTGCGAGCGTTGATCATCGTCGACGTGCAAAACGACTTCTGCAACGGTGGCACACTGCCGGTGGCCGGCGGCGCCGCGCTTGTCCCGCGCATCAACGACTATCTGGCCCGAGGGCCCCACTACCAGCACGTCGTGGCAACCAAGGATTTTCACATCGACCCCGGTGACCATTTTTCCGACCACCCGGACTATTCGTCGTCCTGGCCCCCGCACTGCATCGCGGGAAGCCCCGGCGCGGGTTTTCATCCCGATCTCCGCACCGGCCCGATCGAGGCCGTGTTCCGCAAGGGCGCCTACACCGCGGCGTACAGCGGTTTCGAGGGCGTCGACGAGAACGGGACCCCCTTGCTCGAGTGGTTGCGGCAGCGGGGGATCGACGAAGTGGATATCGTCGGCATCGCCACCGACCAGTGCGTCCTGCGGACCGCTGAGGACGCGACGCGGGCCGGATTGACCACCCGGGTGCTGGTGGGCCTGACGGCGGCCGTAGCGGCGGATTCGGCGACAGCAGCGCTGGCGGCAATGCGCGCCGCCGGCATCGAGTTGGTCGAGGCGTCCTGATGGTGGTGCCGCTGGATCGGGAGCAGCTGCTCGCCGCGGTCGAGCGGTCGCCGCAGGCGGCCGCCGCGCACGACCGCGCCGAGTGGGTGGGGCTGTTCACCGGCGACGGCCGAATCGAAGACCCGGTGGGCTCGCGGCCGCACGTCGGGCACCAGCAGATTGGCCGCTTTTACGACACCTTCATAGGCCCTCGCGACATCAAGTTCCATCGCGACCTCGATATCGTGTTCGGCACCGTCGTGCTGCGCGATCTCGAGCTCGAGGTGGCGATGGGTACGGCGGTGACGATGTACATTCCGGCGTTCCTGCGCTATGACCTTCGAGAGGCCAACGGCCAGTGGAAGATTGCTGCATTGCGGGCCTATTGGGAGTTGCCGGCGATGCTGCTGCAGTTTGCGCGGACCGGGACGCCGGCGGTGCCACCCGCGCTACAACTGTCACGCGGATTATTGGCGCATCAGGGAGTGCGTGGGACCGCGGGCTTCATGACGGGCTTCCGGCGGGTGGGTGAGCGGCACAAACGGGTGGTGGCGACGTTCGTCGGTGCGCTCGCGCGGGGGGACAGGTTCGCCGCTGTGGGTGCGTTGTCATCCACTGCGGCGATAACTCTGGGCGACGACGACCCGCTCGACATCGCCGAACTCGTCGAGCAACTCGACGGGGCCGCCTGGACCAAGATGAACAGCGCGGGGCCGACGGTCGCGGTCTCGCTCAACTCGAGTCACGGGCGCGGCATCATGCTCGCGGACCTGGCGTGGCCGCGCAGCGCGATCAACCGGATCCGGTACTTTCCGGCCTGATCCCAGTTGAAGAAAGCACGCTCGATGCGGGGTTACCGCCGACACCGTCGGCCCGTTCTGGCGCTACACCCGGCGCGCCGGCGGGCCACGGGGCAAGATCGGAAGCACCATGCTCGATAAGCCGTTCGGACGGCGCAGCCTGTTGCGCGGCGCCGGGGCGCTCACCGCGGCCTCGGTGGCCTCACTGGCACCGTGGGCCGGTGGCTGCGCTCCCGACGACGACGCATTGACCTTCTTCTTTGCGGCCAACCCGGACGAGCGGGATCGCAGGATGCGCATCGTCGACGAATTCCAGCGCCGCCATCCCGACATCAAGGTGCGACCGGTGTTGTCCGCGCCGGGAGTGATGCAGCAGTTATCGACGTTTTGCGCCGGCGGCAAGTGCCCGGACGTGCTGATGGCGTGGGAATTGACCTACGCCGAACTGGCCGCCCGGGGCGTTCTGCTCGACCTCAACACCATGCTGGCCCGCGATCAAAGCTTCGCGGCCGAATTGAAGTCCGACAGCATCCCGCCGCTGTATGACACCTTTGCGTTCAACGGCGGTCAATACGCGCTTCCCGAGCAATGGTCCGGAAACTATCTGTTCTACAACAGGCGGCTTTTCGCCGAGGCCGGGGTGCCCGCGCCGCCCAAGACGTGGGAACAGCCGTGGACCTTCGCCGAGTTCCTTGACACCGCAACCGCTCTCACCAAGCGCACTGCATCTGGACGAGCAACGCAGTGGGGTTTCGTCAACATGTGGTTCTCCTACTACTCGGCCGGGCTGTTCGCCATGAACAACGGGGTACCCTGGTCCACCCCGCTGAAGAACCCCACCCACTTCAATTTCGATAACGACACCTTCATCGAGGCGGTGCAGTTCTACGCCGACCTGTCCAACAAGCACAGGGTTGCGCCCAACGCGTCCGAGGTGCAGTCGATGTCGACGCCCGATCTGTTCGCGGCGGGCAAGGCGGCGATCGGGCTCGCCGGCCACTGGCGTTACCAGACTTTCATTCGCGCCGACGGCCTGGACTTCGATGTCGCGCCGTTGCCGGTGGGGCCGCGCCGGGAGGGACAGCCCGCCCGCTCGAATATCGGTTCCACTGGGCTGGCGATCTCGGCGAGCAGTCCACGCAAGCAGCAGGCGTGGGAATTCGTGAAGTTCGCGACCGGCCCCGTCGGGCAGGCGCTGACCGGCGAATCCACCCTCTTCGTGCCGGTGCTGCGTTCTGCGCTCGACTCAACGGGATTCGCCGAGTCACACCACAGGATTCGTAACCTCGCGGTCCTCACGCAAGGGCCGGCTCATTCGGAAGGAATGCCGGTCACCCCGGCGTGGGAGAAGATTGTCGCCCTGATGGACCGCAGCTTCGGACCCGTGCTGCGCGGAACCCGGCCGGCGACGTCGCTGGCCGGGCTGACGCAACCCCTCGACGAGGTGCTGCGCAACCCATGACGTCGGTCGGCACCACCGCCACGCCTCGACCTGTCACCGCCAAAGGCGCGAGTCCTTCGCGACGACGCGCGTGGGCGGGTCGCCTGTTCGTCGCACCGAACCTGGCCGCGGTCGCGGTGTTCATGCTCTTCCCGCTCGGATTCTCGCTGTACATGAGCTTTCAGCGGTGGGACGTGTTCACGCCGGCAAAGTTCGTGGGCCTGAAGAACTTCGAAGAGCTCTTCACGTCTGACCCGCTGTTCCTCATCGCGATCCGCAACACCGTGGTCTTCACCCTCGGGACGGTGGTGCCGACCATCCTCATCAGCCTTGTCGTGGCCGGGGTGCTGAACCGGAAAGTCAAGGGCATCGGCGTTTTTCGCACCATCGTCTTTCTGCCGCTGGCGATATCGTCGGTGGTCATGGCCGTGGTTTGGCAGTTCGTCTTCAACACCGACAACGGGCTGCTCAATATCATGCTCGGCTGGATGGGGATCGGTCCGGTCCCGTGGCTGGTCGAACCCCGATGGGCCATGGTCTCCCTGTGCATCGTCAGTGTCTGGCGAAGCGTGCCGTTCGCCACCGTCATCCTGCTGGCGGCCATGCAAGGAGTTCCGGAAACCGTGTACGAGGCGGCCAAAATCGACGGCGCGGGCGAGATACGGCAGTTTGCGTTCATCACGGTGCCGCTGATCCGCGGGGCGATGTCGTTCGTGGTGGTGATTTCGATCATCCACGCGTTTCAGGCGTTTGACATGGTCTATGTGCTCAACGGTGCGAACGGCGGTCCGGAAACCGGAACCTACGTGCTGGGCATCATGCTCTTCCAGCACGCCTTCTCTTTCCTCGAATTCGGCTACGCGTCGGCGCTCGCGTGGGTGATGTTCGCGATCTTGCTGGTGCTGACCGTGCTGCAGTTGCGGATCACCCGGCGGCGCACCTGGGAGGCTTCTCGTGGCCTTAAGTGAGCGGGTGTTCAAGCGCAATGTTCTTCGCGCTGTACTGGTGTATACCGCGCTGATCGCCATCGCATGGTGCTGGCTTTTTCCGATCGCCTGGGCGGTGTCCGGCTCGCTGAAGAGGGAAGGCGAAATCACTGAGCCGAGGTTGCTGCCCGCCCACCCGCGGTGGTCGAACTACACCGAGGTGTTCTCGTTGATGCCCTTCTGGCGAATGTTTTTCAACACCGTTCTATATGCCGGATGCGTGACGGCCGGGCAGGTCTTTTTCTGCTCGCTGGCCGGATACGCGTTCGCGCGGTTGCAATTCCGCGGCCGCGACACGCTGTTTGTGTTGTACCTGGGCACGTTGATGGTGCCGCTGACCGTCACCGTGATCCCGCAGTTCATTCTGATGCGGACAGTGGGGTGGGTCGATACGCCGTGGGCGATGATTGTGCCGGGCTTGTTCGGCAGCGCCTTCGGCACGTATCTGATGCGGCAGTTCTTCCAAACGCTTCCGGCCGATCTCGAGGAAGCCGCAATCCTGGACGGGTGCTCGCCCTGGCAGATCTACTGGCGGATCCTGCTGCCGCACGCCAGGCCGGCGGTGATGGTGCTCGGGGTGCTCACCTGGGTCAACGTGTGGAACGACTTTCTGTGGCCGCTGTTGATGCTCCAGCGGAACAGCCTGGCGACGCTGACCCTCGGCCTGGTCCGCCTGCGGGGCGAGTATGTCGCGCGCTGGCCGGTGATCATGGCGACCTCAATGTTGATCATGGTGCCGCTGGTCATCATTTACGCCGTCGCGCAGCGCTCGTTTGTCCGCGGCATCGCCGTCACCGGGCTGGGCGGTTAGCCGTGGCTTCGGTGAGTTTCGAGCAAGCGACGCGGCGCTATCCGGGCGCTGATCGGCCGGCACTGGACAGCCTCGACCTGGCCGTCGGGGATGGCGAGTTCGTCGTTCTGGTCGGCCCATCCGGATGCGGCAAGACGACGTCGCTGCGTATGGTCGCCGGGCTGGAGACGGTGGATTCCGGACGCATCCGGATCGGCGACCGCGACGTCACCACTGTCGATCCCAAGGATCGTGACGTCGCGATGGTGTTTCAGAACTACGCGCTCTACCCGCACATGACGGTGGCACAGAACATGGGATTTGCGCTCAAGATCGCCAAAATCCCGAAGGCCGAGATCCGCGAGCGGGTGCTGGCCGCGGCCAAACTGCTTGACCTGCAACCATATCTGGATCGCAAGCCGAAGGACCTCTCCGGTGGGCAGCGGCAGCGGGTCGCGATGGGCCGTGCCATCGTGCGCCGCCCGCGGGTGTTCCTGATGGACGAGCCGCTGTCGAATCTCGACGCCAAACTGCGGGTGCAGACGCGCAACCAGATCGCCGCTCTCCAAAGGCGTCTCGGTACCACCACGGTGTACGTCACCCACGACCAGGTCGAGGCGATGACCATGGGAGACCGTGTCGCCGTCTTGTGCGACGGCATGTTGCAGCAGTTCGCGACGCCGCGCGAGCTCTACCGCAACCCCGGCAACGTATTTGTCGCGGGATTCATCGGCTCCCCGGCGATGAACCTGTTCACTCTGCCGATAGCGGATTCCTCGGTATCCCTGGGGGACTGGCCGATCCGGCTACCGCGTGAGATTGCCGGCGCAAGCGAGGTCGTCGTCGGCGTCCGCCCGGAACATTTCGAGCTCGGCGGGCTCGGCGTGGAAATGGAAGTGGACGTCGTCGAAGAGCTTGGGGCCGACGCCTACCTGTATGGCCGAATCACCGACTCAGGCAGGGCCATCGCTCAGCACGTCGTTGCGCGCGCCGACGGTCGCCACCCACCCGAAAAGGGCAGCCGCGTGCGTCTGCATCCTGAACCCGGACACTTGCATTTCTTCGGCACGGACGGCCACCGAATTCCCTGAGCGGTCCGAGTCATCCGGTCATGCGCCGCTTCTCGCGCGCGCATCCGATCGCGTCGAGGCGGCGGTGGACGCGCTCGATGTCATCCTGTGAGGGCATTTCGTTGGTGACGCGGGTGATCGCCACCCCGACGTCGGCGGTGCTGATCGGCCCGCGTGCTTGCATAATGAGTTCGCTTGTGATTGTGGTGATCTCGTCGTTGGACGGGCGCCGGCGCGACAGGGCGGCAAGCGTTACGTAACCGGTGGTCGGCATGCCGGTGGGGTAGCCGGCCCTCACAAAAGCGACGATGCTCGACACCCAATGGGCCAGGTCCATGCTTCCACCTCGCTAACCGCCGCGGCGCCGGGCGCCTAAGGCAGTTCGTACCGCAAGCCTCAACATAGCAGTGGCAAAGTCATCAGCTTGGTAACACCACGGTTACTTACCGCTTTTTTATGGTTTTTTGGGAGAGACACCCGGCCCGCACGGCCCAGGTCGCAAATGATGTAGCGCGCAAACAATGACGAGCGAACCCCACAAGGGCGATGATTGTCTCGCCGAAGCCTGGCACCCGGCACAAGCCAAAGGGAGTTCATGACACGCCTTTGCATCACCGACGAGGTGCCCGGATGATCCCTTACTCCGACGGAATTCCCGCCCGCCGATTCCCGGTCGTCAACACCGCGCTCGTCACGGTCAACTTCGCGGTGTGGCTGTTCTACGAATTACCGAGCGGGGATGACGCGGTCAACCGCGCGTCGTTTTACCCCTGCAACGTCGACCATGCCTGCCACGTGGGCGTTCCTTGGGGGGTCGGCTGGATCACCGCCATGTTCCTGCATGCCAGCTGGGATCACATCCTCGGCAACATGCTGTTCCTGGTGATCTTCGGCAAGAACGTCGAGGACGCGTTCGGGCGGCTCGGTTACCTGGTCTTGTACTTCGCCGGGGGTTTCATCGCGACGATGGCGCAAACCGCGATGACGTTGCTCTTCGGGTCGGCGTCCGATGCGCAGGTGCCCACTCTCGGCGCCAGTGGCGCAATCGCCGCCGTACTGGGCGCTTATCTGGTGCTCTATCCCAACTCGTGCATCAGCACGTTCGTGCTGTGGTTCCCGGTCGCCATCCCGGCATGGATATTCCTGGGCGGCTGGTTCCTGTACCAGTTCTTCGAAAGCAACTACTCGCTTGTGCATGCGAAGACGGGTGGCAGCGGTATCGCGTTCTTCGCCCACGTCGGCGGATTCGTGTTCGGTTTCCTTGTAGCCAGAGTGCTTGTCGCAACCGCCCGAATCGGCGCGCGGCAGGGCTGAAGGGCTGGCAAGGACCGGTGTGGCGAACGGAGGACTGATGACACCGAAAATCATGCCCGGGCGGCCCGACCCGCTCGGCGCCACGCCTGACGCCCGGGGCACAAACTTCGCGGTGGCCTCGGGCGGTGATGAGGTGAGGCTGTGCCTGTTCGACTCCGGTGGAGCGGAGACACAGCTGGTGATGCCCGACCGCGACGGCGACGTTTGGCACGGCTTCGTGCCGGGGGTCGGGCCAGGGCAAGCCTATGGATTTCGGGTCAGCGGCCCCTTCGATCCCGGACGCGGGCTGCGTTACAACTCCACAAAGCTGCTGCTGGACCCCTACGCACGCGCAATCGAGGGCGATGTGCGGTTCGGGCCGGAAGTCGTCGGTCACTCAGTGGAAAACCCTTCGGCGCCAAGCCCTCTGGACTCAGCCCAACATGTCCCGCGCAGCCTGGTGTCTGCCACCATGGCGCCCGTTGCCGTGTCCAAACCGCAGTATGCGCTCGCCGACACGATCTTCTACGAGGTTCATGTTCGTGGGTTCACCGCGACCCATCCGGGTGTGCCGAAAGAGCTGCGCGGCACGTACGCGGGACTTGCTCATGAGGCGGCCCTGCAACACCTGGTCGACCTCGGCGTGACGGCGGTGGAGCTGTTGCCCGTCCACCGCAGCGTGCCCGAACAATTTCTCGTCGATCGCGGCCTGACCAACTACTGGGGATACAACACGATTGGATTCTTCGCGCCCGAGGCGAAGTACTCCGCCGCGGCGCGAGCGGGCCAATCGGGAGGGGAGATAGCGGAATTCCGTGCGATGGTCGATGCCCTACACGCCGCCGGATTGGAAGTAATCCTCGACGTGGTGTTCAACCACACGGCCGAGGGCGGAGCCGGCGGGCCGACCTTGTCTTTCCGCGGGCTCTACAACCCCGCCTACTACCGGCTCGTTCCGGCCGACCCGAGCAGCTACTTCGACACGACCGGGACCGGCAATTCGTTGAACGCCGACAATCCCACGACGCTCCGGTTGATCATGGATTCCCTGCGCTATTGGCTGTCGCAGATGGGCGTCGACGGCTTTCGTTTCGACCTGGCAGCAACCCTCGGCCGACAGGACGGCGCATTTGACCCGGTGTCCGCCTTCTTCGATCTCGTCGCTCAAGACCCGGTGATTTCGCAGGCAAAGCTGATCGCCGAACCGTGGGACGTCGGCCAGATGGACAGCTACGAGGTCGGCCGTTTTCCCCCGCTCTGGAGCGAATGGAACGGCCGCTTCCGCGACACCGTCCGCGACTGGTGGCGCAGTCAAGACGGGCGCCGTGCGGAGTTCGCCTCGCGGCTGTGTGGGTCGTCGGACATCTACGGCGGTGCGCAGGGGCGCCGCCCGAGCGCATCGGTCAACTTCGTCACCGTGCACGACGGGTTCACGCTGAACGACCTTGTCTCCTACGACCAAAAGCACAACGAGGCGAACGGCGAGAACAACCGCGACGGCACGGACGACAACCGGTCATGGAACTGCGGAGTGGAGGGGCCGACTGATGATCAGGACGTACAGGCGCTTCGGGCACGACAGGAACGCGCGTTCCTGCTGACCCTGTTGCTGTCCGGCGGCGTCCCGATGCTGCTGGGTGGCGACGAACTGGGCCGCACCCAGCGGGGAAACAACAACGCCTACTGCCAGGACAACGAGATCACGTGGTTCGACTGGTCCGCGGCCGACGATGCGCTCATCAGGTTCACCACCCACCTGATCGCGCTGCGCCGCCGTCACCCGGTGTTCCGCAGGCGTCGCTTCCTCACCGGGGCCGCCGCCGCGGACTTGCGCTGGTTCACGCCGTCGGGTGCCGACATGACGCCCCAGGACTGGGCGGATCCCGTCGCGCGCAGCATCGCGTTGTTCATCGACGGCTCAACGGATCCCGATGTCGACGCCGACGGCACGCCGCTGATCGACGATGACTTTCTGGTGCTCGTCAACGCCTGGTGGGAGCCGTTGACCTTCTCCGTTCCCGGCGGCCTTGGGGAGCAACCGTGGGAGATCGTGTGTGACTCGTTCAGCCCGGCGCGAACCGGACTCGCCGCGCCACAGGTCGACGTCGGGCCACGCTCCGCGGTGGTGATGCGATCCGGCGGCCCGGGCGCGCCGTAACCATGTTTGGTACCAAGGCTTTCTAGTATTAACGCGTGATGGGTCGCTACGGTACCGATGTTCTGGCCGCAAATCGGCGCAAGCCTCGCTCGACTGAACTCCCCGCCGAGCTCGGCATGGTGGTCGAGGATGCGAAGACCGGGTATGTCGGCGCAGTGGTGCGAGTCGAATACGGCCGGGTCGACTTGGAAGACCGGCATGGGCGAACCCGCGGATTTCCCCTCGGCCCTGGGTATCTGCTCGACGGTCGGCCGGTGATTCTCATCCCGCCGCGACGCCCGGCCCCTCCTGCCACCAACAGGACGGCGTCCGGCTCGGTCGCGGTGCCGCGCGCCCGCGCCCGGGCCGCCCGGGCCAGCCGGATATATGTCGAGGGCCGCCATGACGCCGAACTCATCGCACAGGTATGGGGCGAGGACCTACGAATCGAGGGTGTCGTCGTCGAGTACCTCGGTGGCGTAGACGACTTGGAGCACATCGTGGCAGAGTTTGCGCCCGGTCCGGGGTGCCGGCTGGGCGTGCTCGTCGACCACCTCGTCGCTGGTTCGAAGGAGGCGCGGATCGCCGACGCGGTGCGACGGGGACCGGGCGGCGCCGACACCCTCGTCGTGGGCCACCCCTATGTCGACATTTGGCAGGCAGTAAAGCCGCAGCGCCTCGGGCTGGCCGCCTGGCCGAAGGTACCGCGGCACATCGAGTGGAAACATGGCGCGTGTGAAGCGCTCGGCTTGCCACACGCCGATCAAGCGGACATCGCAAGGGCCTGGCGGCGGATCCGTTCGAGAGTGCGCGACTGGAACGATCTGGAACCCGCCCTCATCGGCCGCGTCGAGGAACTCATCGACTTTGTGACGCAAACGGGCTGCTGACCCGGACGTGTGCCAACCAATTCTTCGCAATGGCTGCACGCTCGGCGCAGAGCTCATGACCGGCAAGTGACGGGAGGGTTACACGGCCCCAACGGGTTCGCCGCAGACGGTCCGATGGCTCAGCGGTTGAGGACTAAAGCCTCACGACCGCCGGGTCACCGGCCGATAGCGTCGCTGGTGACGAAGGGAGAACCAAGTGTCCGAAACAGGGAAGAATCTGGGCGTCGTCGTTGCGGTCGACGGTTCGCCGGCATCGAATTACGCCGCATGTTGGGCCGCCCGAGACGCGGCCATGAGAAACGTTCCGCTAACCGTGGTCCACGCGGTGGCGACCCCCACCGCGACCTATCCGCCGGTTGCATACCCCGAGTCTTTGGCGGTGCGGCTGGAAGACGAGGGCAAAAAGGCCATCATGCACGCGATGAAAATCGCCGAAGATGCGATGCCGGCCGACCGGAAGGTCACCATCCGCAGGGAGCTGGTGTATTCCACCCCGGCGCTGACGCTGATCAAGATGTCCGATGAGGCGGAGATGGTCGTTACGGGTACTTCCGGTCGAGGATTGCTGGCCCGGGGCGTGCTCGGTTCCGTCAGTTCGGCCGTGGTGCGGCAGGCGAATTGTCCGGTCGCGGTCATCCACAACGAAGATCTACCCGACCCCCATGCTCCCGTCCTGGTGGGAGTCGACGGCTCGCCGGTTTCCCAATTCGCGACGGCGATCGCGTTCGACGAGGCGTCTCGTCGCGGCGTCGATCTGGTGGCGTTGCACGCGTGGAGCGACGTCAACATGAGCGAGCTTCCCGAATTGGACTGGTCTGCCGTGGAACCGGAAGCGGAACGCAGGCTCGCCGAAAGTCTGGCGGGCTTCCAGGAGCGCTATCCCGACGTGACTGTGCACCGGGTCGTGGTGCGCGATCGACCGGCGCGACAGCTCACCGAAAAGTCCGAATCCGCACAGCTTGTCGTCGTCGGCAGTCACGGCCGGGGAGGTTTAACCGGCATGCTGCTGGGCTCGGTCAGCAACGCCGTTCTGCACTCCGTCCGGGTGCCGGCAATCGTCGCCCGGCCGACGTCGGTGTCTGGGAACGCACTCACCGGTGATGAAGGACGGTAGCTGTCCAGGCGCACAGTTGAGCAACGTCGCGTCCGGCGTGCATGACGGTCCGGTCGGGTCGCACCAGCGCGGCATCGGCGTGTCCCCGGCGTAGCCAGGTCTCCAGAGCACTGCCCGGTTCGGGAACAAGTACCGCAACTCCTCGCCGCCGCAGCGATGCTTCGTCGGCAGCACCGGGACGACTCGTCGTGATCAGCCCGAATCCAGTGCCGAGCGCGTCGTCGAGCCGCTGGCCGTTGGGCAGCAGCGGGTTTGGGCACAATGTGCCCGCGAGTCCGCGCGGTCGGCGGGATTTGCGCACCAGCGCGGAAGCGTGCAGGGCCGGCGTGGTGGAGTCGATGACCTTGTCGCGCAGCCCGGGGATGAGCCGCAGTCGCGACAACACCAGCCGGCGCGTGACGTCGCCCACGCGTCCGCCGCCGGTCATCGCCCAGCCCATACCCAGCGCGAGCCGAATCATGGCCCGGGCGTGTGGCTTCCGTTCTTGCTCGTAGCTGTCGAGAACTTCTGAATCAAGGGTTTCATCGTGGACGCCGGCGATCTTCCAGGCGAGGTTGGCGGCGTCCCGCATTCCCGCGCCCATGCCTTGGCCGATGAATGGGGGAGTGAGGTGCGCCGCGTCACCGAGGATGAAAACGTTTCCGCAGCGCCACCGATCGGCGATCTGCGCGCGGAACGTGTACTCGGCGACCCGCACCAGCGTCATTTCGGTGCCGGCAACCCCGGTGACCCAGGGCGCAATCAGTGGCCGCAGCGTGTCCATCGTGTCGAAGTCGTCGGCGCTCTCGCCGTCAAGCAGCCGGAATTCCCACCGATAGCGGCCGGGTCCGATGCGCATGTAGGTTCCCGCGCGGACCGGGTCGCACGCCTGGTGAACGCCGTCCCATTGGTGCAGGTCGCAGTCGCTGGCGACATCGACGACGAGCCACCGCTGCTGGAATTTCAAATCCCGCATGGCCGAGTCGATTTCGGCGCGGACAATGCTGTTGGCGCCATCACAGCCCAGCACGTAGTCGGCGTCGATGCGGTGCTCCCGGCCGTCGGAGCGGTCGGTGAACGTGACTCGCACTCCTTGGCCGCTGTCGCTGACGCCGGTGACTTCGGCGTTCCCACGCAACTGGGCGTTCGAATACCGCTTGAGGTTCAAGCGAAGCAGCGCCTCGAGCTCCGGCTGGTCGAACAAATTGGCCTGTGGAAAGCCGTTCCGACTCTGGGAGGGCTTGCGGTGGAACTCGCCAAGCACCCGGAATTGGTTGTCCACCAACCGCAAACCGAGGGTGGGCCGCGAGATCGCCGCGAATTCGTCGGCGATGCCGAGGCGGGCGATGACGCGATAGATCTCGTCGTCCAGGTGCACGGCGCGCGGCTGCGGGTACACGTCGGGCCAGCGGTCGAGGATGAGACTGTCCACGCCGTACTGTGCCAGCAGGGTGGCAGCCGTGATGCCGGTCGGCCCGGCGCCGACGATCACCACCGGGATGTGCGCAATTGCGTTCTCGCTCATTTGAATCGAACCTGCGTGCGCTGAGTCCCGAGATCGATGGCCCCGTCGTCGGTGCCCACCGACGCCTCGACGACGTCGCCGTCGTGGAGGTACTTGCGGTTGTTGGCCTGGCCTTTGAAGAACATCTTCCACTTCACCGCGGGCGGCAAGAGATTCGAGATGACCTGCACCGGCTTCGGCGGCGCGCTGAGCGCGGTGCCGACGGGGGTGCCGGTCAGCACCAGGTCGCCGGCGGCCAGCTCCTGGAACTGGGTGAGCGACTGCAGCGCTTCCAGCGGGCGGTACAGCATGTCGCCGTCGACGAGCGCGTTTTGCCGCTCCTGCCCGTTGACGCTCAGCCGCAGCCGCAGGTCGCCGAACCGGTTGAGTTCGTCGGCGGTCAGCAGGACCAGCTCCGGCCCGACCGGCGTGAACGTCGGATAGGACTTCGCCTCGTAGAACTGCGTCTGCGGAAGCTGGATGTCCCGAGCGGAAACGTCGTTGGTCACCACGAGTCCGGCGATGAAATCCGCCAGGTTGGTTTCGGAGATCCCGGTGCCGATGGGGACTTCACGGCCGATGACCAGCCCGATCTCCACCTCGTAGTCGAGCAGCTTCACGTGTGCCGGCTTGACGATCTGGTCGAACGGCCCGGTGATCGACGCCGACGCCTTGCGGAAGAACGTCAGCGGAACGGACGCCGGGTCCATTCCCGCGTCTTTGACGTGCGACACGAAGTTGGTCATCTGGGCTATCACCCGGCACGGGCGGGTCACGGGCGAGACCAAATCGAGGCTCTCCACCGCGACGGGCTCGCCGCCGGCCGCGGCGGCTTCGATGGCCGCCCGGTCGGCCAGCAGCGCGGCGGTCGTGGTGGCGGTGGTGTCGATTTTCACGGCGCCGGCGGGGGTTTTGAGCCACCAGGCGTCGGCGGTGTGCAGCACGGAAACGGTCATGAGGTGGGTACTTTCAGTAGGCCGGCGAGGCGGTTGACATCGAACTCATTGCTTGCGCGGAGCGCACGGATTATTGAAACCAGCTCCTGGCGAGCCGATTTCAGGTCGGTTCCGAGGAAGTCCTTCGTCGCCGGCGGCCCCCATTGAGCCAGTCCGGACGCGGCGAAGGGCGCCCAGCCGGGTTCGACGGTGTTGTCGAACAGGTCGCCGTCGGCGAAGTGCTCGACCAGGAAACCGTCGGGATCGCGCCAGTAGTCGAATATTTGGCTGCCCTGGATATGCCGACCGATGCCCCAGGAGCGCAGATAACCGCGGTCCCGCAGGTATTCGCCCCCGGCGGCGAGCGCGTCGAGGTCGCTGACCTGGTACGCCGAGTGCACGTAACGGTTGGCCGGACCCAGCGCCAGCGCCAGCGTGTGATGATCGGCCGGGATGGATCCGCGGTCGCAGCGGATGAAGCTCATGGTCGGTCCACGTTGCCGCTGACCGGGGAAGAACAGGAAGTCACTGACGATCATCCCCAGGTTGTCCAGATACCAGTTCAGGGTTTCCAGATACTTCGTCGACTGCAGCACCAGGTGACCCAGCCGCTCGATTCGCGCGGGCACACGCGGGGGACGCTGACCGATGTTGGTGCGCCGCACGTGCCCGCCGAAGTTGAAGGCGTGCGCCGGCTGGCTGGGTAGCTCGGGCAATTCGCGCAGGCCGGCGACGACGCGGACCCGCATGCCGCTGGGATCGATGAGGTCGACCGACACGCCGCCGATGTGCTCGGGCAGCGGACGCACCGGAGCACCGGATTTGTCCGCCAGGCGCAGTACGTCGGCCTCGTCGCAGGCGCGGAACGCCACGCCGGCGAACCGCGTCCGCGGCCCGCGACGCAGGATCGCGCACGGTCCGCCGGCCCGGGTGCCGCGTAGTTGAATCTCGTCGGGTGCGTTCCGCGCCGTCTGGAAGCCGAAGGCTTGGGCAAACGCCTCGGCGCGGGTGAGGTCGGGCTTGTCGAACTCGAGCCAGGCGAGGTCGGCCCCTTTGATCACCGGATTGCTGGACCGGCCGGGGTGCTCGCCCCGCAGCGCGCCCTGCTCGCTGTGCAGGTTTCGGTGGGCATTCTTCGTCAGATTCATGGTCATCTCCCAGGTAACTGACGAAATCGTCACATACCCGGGGCGCCCGGTCAAGGCTTTCTGACGAAATCCTCAAAATTGATGCATACTGCTAAACATGAGCGCGATGCCTGACGAGTTTGAGCCGACCAACCGCCTCGAGCGGCGCAAGCAGCGCACGCGAGTGGCCCTGATCAAGGCCGCCCAGCGGTTGATCGCCGAGGGAAAGGTCAATGTGCCGGTCTTGGAGATCACCCAGGCCGCAGATGTCGGGATGGGCTCGTTCTACAACCACTTCGACAGCAAGGAGCAATTGTTCGAGGCGGCCATCACCGATGTACTCGACGCGCACGGGGCGATGTTGGACCGGCTCACGGCGTCGATCGAGGACCCCGCGGAAACGTTCGCGACCAGCTTCCGGCTGACCGGCCGGCTATTCCGTCACCGCCCGCAGGAGAGCGAGATCCTGCTGGCCAACGGGCCGGCGCTGCTGTCGTCCGATCGCGGGCTGGCGCCTCGAGCCCTGCGCGACATCAAGGCCGGCGCCGACGCCGGGAGATTCAACGTCGACGACCCCGAGCTTGCCCTGGCTATTGCCGGCGGCGCGCTGCTGGGCCTCGGAAAACTCTTGCGCGACAACCCGGATCGTGACGACGCACGGGCCACCGATACCGTCGCCGAGAATGTCCTGCGGTTGTTCGGGCTGAGCGCTGAGGAGGCCCACCAACTCTGCCAACACCCACTGCCCGACGACGCGTTCGCCGAAACTTAAGCCACGGTCAAGGATCGAGGCCAACCGGCTCCGGCATTCGTCGAGACGAAGCCACCCACACCTTTCGCGGCGCGTCGTGTGCCTGGTCACGGTGTCGCGGTCACCTATTTCGAGTATCCGTCGACCAGAGGGTCGCGCAGTCCGGGCATTGCAGGTTGACCAGTCGGACCGTCATTCTGCTGGATGCGTCTAGCCCGTTGCGCCGACGCCGATTTGCCGGACGTTATGCCGTCTTTGCGGCGGTGTCAGCGGACTTCCGGCCGACCTTCGTGGGGCGAAGCGCCACCAGGAACACCCCGGCGGCGAAGATTCCTGCGGTCACCCATGGAAAGTGCCCGTCGGGCGCGAAGCCCGTGTAAGCGCAGAAGTGTAAGCCGGTGGCCGCCATCGCGGCACCGGCGAGCATGACCACTTCGCCCCAGCGATCCGTGACGGGTACGCCGAACATGGGCAGGGGGGCCGCGAAGAAGCGTCGCTGCCACCACAAGAGCACCATTTCGAAGGCCGTCACCACCCCGAGGACGACGACCCACTCCAACCGAACCAGCCACCACGCCCCCGTTCCCTCGGGCGGTTGCGCGAGCAGGCCCGCCGGGTAAGCGACGATCGCGACGATCACAACGGGGATCATGTGCCAAAGGTAAAGGGCCATTACATTGTTATTCGCAACCGACAGCACCCGCTTGAGGAAATCGGCGCGCAGCACGCGGTTGACCGTTGGAGCGAGTGTGACCACCAGTCCCGCCTGCGCGCAGGCGAAGGCAAGCATCGCCACAGTGGGCGGCGTTGTGTTCTGCACCGCTTGACCGGGAACGCCAATCATGCTGACCGGATACCCTCCGAGCGAGATCGACAGCGCCAGCGCGACCCCGGAACCGAACGCAAGCACCACCGCTCGAACGCCGGCCAATAGCCCGCAGTACCAAGCGATTCCGAGCTGATAGAGCACGCCCCAGCACAGGAAGTAATTCAGCCAGCCGACGTAGGGCACGTGTCCCACAATCGTGGCGGCGTCGAGCACCGCTACCCCCACCGCCAGCGCGGCCGGTACCAAAAGGCCCCAACGTCGTTGTGCGGCAATCGCGATCGGCGTCAGCGACACCACCACCAGGTAGACGGCGAGGAACCAGAGATGCATCGCCACCGCCCAACCCGCGTATTCCAGCACCGAGCCGGAGACGCCAAAGGCGGAGACAGCCAGCACCATGACCGACACCAGTGCGACATAGACGGCCGTCGGTCCCAGCACCCGGGCCAGTCGATGCCGAAGCCAGACCTCGCGCGAAAAGCCGTCGGTGCCGCATCGATGAGTCCACGACACCGCGCCGGCGTAGCCGGCCGCCAGGAAAAACACCGGAACCGCTTGGAAAATCCAGGTCAGCCATTGCGTCCAGGGCAGGTCGACGAGCGGGTTCTCCCGGCCGAAATGCCCGTCGTGATAAGTGACCGATCCGGCCAGCCAATGCCCCAGCACGATGAGGACCACGCCCGACACGCGATAGAAGTCCACCGCCAGATTGCGGGCCGGTTGTGCGGTGTCTTGCACGAGCGCCACGGTACCTGTCCCGTCGCTCGAAGTCGCTCGGCGGACAATGGCCCCATGAAAACTGCTCATCTCGCCGAACTCGAAGTCGGACGCCTCGGACTGGGCGCGATGGGCATGTCCGTCGCCTATGCCGGCGCAGGCAGCGACGACGCCGAATCCATCCGCACCATTCATCGCGCCATCGACCTCGGCGTCACGCTCATCGACACCGCGGAGGTCTATGGCCCCTACGTCAACGAGGAACTCGTTGCCCGCGCCCTGCGGGGCCGGCGAGACCGGGTGGTGTTGGCGAGCAAGTTCGGCCTGATCTCGCACACCGGCCGTGACGGGCTCGACAGCAGCCCCGCCAATATTCGCCTCGCTTTGGACGGGTCGCTGCGAAGGCTGGCCACCGACCACATCGACCTCTACTACCAACACCGCCTCGATCGCGGGACCCCGATCGAGGACACGATCGGAGCGCTGGCGGAACTGGTTGCGGCCGGCAAGATCCGGCACATCGGTCTTTCCGAGGTAGGTGTGAACACCATTCGCCGCGCCCACGCCTTGCATCCCATCACAGCCGTGCAGTCCGAATACTCGCTGTGGACCCGCGATCCGGAAGAAGGGGCGCTCGACGTGCTGCGAGAGCTTGGTATCGGATTCGTCGCCTACTCGCCGCTGGGCCGTGGCTTTCTCACCGGCGCGATCCGCTCCACCGCGGAACTTCCCGACAGCGACTACCGAAAGACCAACCCGCGCTTCTTCGACGAGAACTTCCAGCACAACCTCAAGAGCGCAGACGAACTCCGCGACATCGCCGCCGACGTCGGGGCCACTCCCGCTCAGGTCGCGTTGGCCTGGCTGCTCGCGAAAGGCTCTGACATCGTGCCCATTCCGGGAACCAAGCGCGTCGCGCGCCTCGAGGAGAACGTCGCCGCGGACACAGTCGAGCTCACCCCCGACCAACTCTCGAGGCTTGACCGACTCACCCCCGCAGTCGGCGGCCACCACGCCGAAGCGCAAACGGGATGGATCGACCGTTAGCGTCGGCGTTCTCAGTCCGCAGCTGCCAGCGCTCCCGGACCGTATTTTTTCGCGATCAGCTTCCAGGGGTCGGCGTATCGGCCTCGTCCCTCGACGCGGCGCTGCACTTTCAGGGCCGAGCGCAGCAGCGGCCGCAGTATTGGGCCCAGTGCGCGCAACACGGGTCGTAGCTGGCCATGGGATTCGCCGATCCACGCCATCGTCTGGTGCCAGTCGTGTTCTTGGAAGTCAAGCAGCGCTTGCGATTCGGTGGTGTCGAACCACCCCGTGAAACTCCAGCCGCGGTCGTCGCTGGGGTCGCCCGGCAGACTTGCCGAGGGTCCGAGGCGGCCCAGGCCGACACCGGCCATCAGGTCGTCCTCGAGGTCGCGCTGCAGCATCACATACGATTCGTTTCCGCCGACGAGCAGCACCTTGCCGGCGATGGTTGCTTCGCGGTCGACACCATTGGCGAACGCCAGCGCCACGTCGCGCGCGTCCACCGCGTGCATGCGGTTGTCGCCCGGCATGGAGCGCATGAGGAGCAGGTGGTCGCCGTTCATGCTCGACTGAGTGTCCGGCGAGATGACCCCGCCGAGCCGGAAAAGCGCGTACGGCAGGCCGCTGGCGCGGATCGCCGCCTCGGCGAGCACCTTATCCTCGCCGTATTGATCAATGGGGGCAACGGGGGTGTCCGGCGTGATCCGCTCCGGGTGGTGGTAGGGGTTGCGTGATCCGTAGACCGCGGCGCTGGACGCCATCAGGAACAGCGGCGGACGGGGCAGTGCATCTTTGATTTGTAAGGCCGCCGCGAGGAGATTCTTGGTCCCGCCCACGTTGACTCGTCGGGCCAGCCCAGGATTGCGATACGACGGTGGTGAAACGATGGCGGCGAGGTGAATGATCGCTTCCGGCCGATGTGCTGCGACCAGCTCGCGCACCGCCGTGGGATCCAGCAGATCAACATAGGCCGCAATCAGCTGTCCGGCGCCGACGGATAGTTCGGCTGCGGCGGCGACGGTCTTGTCCGTGAGCAGGTCGGTCGCGACGACGGTGCGGCCTCGGTCGAGCAGGATCTGCGTGCATCGCCTGCCGACCTGGCCGAACGCGCCGGTGATCAGAATGGTGTCAACAGTCATCGCCGCGTCACCGCTCCATCAGCCGGCCAGCGAGGTTGGCGACTGCCCGCCGGACACGGCCGGAGATGTGGATCGAGAACACCGGAGTGACGATGTCCTCTCGCAGCCGAGTCAGCTTGGAGCTCTTGATCAGCCATTGCCC
Organism: uncultured Actinomycetota bacterium; assembly: GCA_963788075.1. Classification (GTDB taxonomy): domain Bacteria; phylum Actinomycetota; class Actinomycetes; order Mycobacteriales; family Mycobacteriaceae; genus Mycobacterium. Next base: position 686,952 of record CAWBFI010000006.1, read on the forward strand.
GGCGACGTTCTGGTAGGTCTCGTGGTAGTGGCCGTAGCCGACCAGGGTCACTCCGGGCCCGAAGCGCACGACGTCGTGCAGGGCCCACACCCCCCGAGCCGTCGTCGCCGAGGTCAGTTCGATCTCGGGTGCGTGCACCTGATGCGCCGTGGTCTGCGAGGGTCGTCCGATGCCTTTGCGGGTGAAGGCCACAAAGTCGTCGGCGCCCGTGATCAGCTTGCCGCCGGCGTCGGCGGTGTCGCTGACGAAGTCGTCGGCAAAGATTGCGCGCCACGCCGCCCAGTCCTTGGTATCGAGGTAGCGACAGTAGCGTGCCTTGAGCCGTTTGATGGCTTCGATTGCCGTCAGCGCGGCGGCGTCATCGCCTGCGATCAGTTCTCGCGCGGGCCCCGTCATTGCGGCTCGATTCCGGTCGACCGGCGCTTCCTCAGGACACGCCATGCGTGACATTTCACTCGAGAAGTGTAAACCTTCATTTTGTGGGTTGAGCGCTGACGACGGGCAAGGACACGCATGACTAGGGCAAGCGGCGAGATCGACGAGATCGCCGAGAAGGCTGAAAAGGCACTGAAGGCGCTCATACGCGCCGCTGTGCAACTGAACGCGGGAGTCCGGTCGCGATCGTGACCGCCGAGTCCGTCGAAGAATTCCGCAGCCGGGCACGGGCCTGGCTGGCCGGGAACATGCCGCGGCTGGATTCCGACGACGCGATGCTCCTCGAGCGCGACGACCTGAAATCTTGGCAGCGCGCCCGTGAGCTGCAAAAGCGTTTGTACGACGGGGGATTCGCCGGCATCTGCTTTCCCCGCGAGTACGGCGGACTCGGACTGGGCTACGAGTACAAGAAGGCCTTCGACGCCGAGGCCCTCGCCTATGAGACACCGCTGTTGCTCAACGTCCCGTCCTTCGCCATTTGCTGCGCGACGATCCTCGACATGGGGAATGAAAATCAGAAATGCACTCACATCCCGGCGGCGTTGCGCGGCGATGAGGTGCTCGTACAGCTGCTTTCCGAACCCGGTGGGGGCTCGGACCTCGCTGGTGTGATCACCCGCGCCGACCGCCGCGGTGGACGATGGATCATCAACGGCGCCAAGACCTGGACCACCTGGGCATTCGCCGCCGACTATGGCCTGTGCCTGGCCCGGACCGATTGGGACGCACCGAAACACAATGGCCTGACGATGTTTCTCATACCGCTTCGCCACCCCGGGGTAACGATCAACCGGATCCGCCAGGTCAACGGCTCGGTCGAGTTTTGCGAAGAATTCTTCGATGACGTCGACGTCGGCGACGAGGCCGTCGTCGGGGAACCGGGCAAAGGCTGGGAGGTCGCGTCGCGCCAGCTCTACCACGAGCGCCGCACCATGGGCGACGGCTCGGAATACACCAGCGGACCCGGAATCGCCGAGGCCGAAGACATTTCGATCGACCTGATGGCGTTGGTCGACAGCACCCGGCAGGCGCAGAGCGAACGCGTGCGGGAGATGGTCGGCCGGGCCCTGGTCCACCGGGCGGTGCACGCACAACTCAGCGAGCATGTCTACCACGCGGTGGCGGGCGGATCCCTGCCGCCGGCCGCCGGATCGATCATCAGGCTGGACATGGCCCAGGTTCACAATGTCGAGAACGACGCCGCCCATGCCGTCGCCGGTGCGTCGGCCGTGGTCGAGGACGAGGCTGGGCTGCTCGGCATCGGCACCCGTTACCTGGGCCGTCAGATCGCCAGCATCGGCGGCGGCACCACCGAGATGGCGCGCAACGTGATCGGCGAGCGCGTCTTGAACTTTCCCCGCGAATACGCCGCGGACCGGGGCGTACCGTTCAACCAGGTGCGGCGGAGCAAAGCAGCGAAAGGCGGCCCGGATTGAGCGACCGACTTCGTGACATCCGAGAATTGGCCGACGACTCCGACGCCTATCGCGACGAGCTTTTCCGACGCTGGACCGGACTGCTCAGCTACCGCTACATCGGGCGCAAGCACTCGTCCATGAACGTCGGCGAGACGGATGAGACCGTTACGATCCGCCGCGACATGCGCAACGAGGCGGGCGGACTCATGGCGGCGCCGTTGGCCATCTCATCGCCGGAGGGCTGTCAGACCGACATGGTTGCGGTGCCGAATCCGGTCATCGCCTCGGTACAGATCATCGACCCCGGCCACGACGTCCGAAGGATCGAGATCGTCGACTCGGGCATCGTGCACCAGGGCCGCACCATGGGCTATGGGCGGTGCAAGATCGTCGACGCCGACAACCCGGACCGGGTGATCGCCTTCAACGAGGGGCAGGGGGCGATCATTGGCATACCGCCAAAAGGTCTTGACAGGATGGATGTTTCGGGCAGCGAGCTGGTGATCGAGGACTCGCCCGACCTGCCGCCGCTGTGGAAAGCCTTCGGTGCCAGCAAGCGCGACGACGGTCATTGGGTGCTGCCGGCGCTGAGCGCCGAACTGGCGTCACCGGATGCGGCGCTGCACATCGGGCCCCAGCACGTCGTCCTGGAGGCCGCGGCGACCGACCTTGCCGCCGAGCTCGCAGGAACCCCGAAGGTGCAGGTAACAAGTTGGCACGTGATGTTCATGTCACGAGGCAAGGTGGGGCCTTTCCGCGTGGAGGGCACCGCGCACAGTGGCAAACCGGGAAGTGGGCCCGGACGCGTCGGCGTGCGCATGCTTCTGCGTGACGAAGGCAATGCGGACAAGGCCATCACCTCCGCCGCGGCGACCTTCGAGATCGCCAGTTTTCACTGATCCGCGGCGCCGCGGGCGGATTCGAACCGCATGGAATGAAAAGCAAACGGCGGGTTAATCCTTGAGTAAATCGGTGCCCGTCCCGGGTGCCGCCCAGTTGACCCGGGCCGGGTCGACGCGCAAAAATCATTGATATCGGAAACCATCGTCATCTAAAACCGTGGATATCGGCAACCATGCGATGACTCCGACGTTCTCGAAAGCGAGGGGGAAATGATGAAGCAGCGCGAAATGACCAAGAAGATATCTGCGTGCGCGTTCGGCGCGCTACTGGCCGTCATGCTGGCGCCGGCAGCCGCCGCGCACGCCGACCAAACGGACCAGGACTTCACCAACTTCCTGCAGTCGCACGGTGTCAACCTCGGTTCACCGGCCTTCAACGTGAAGGCGGCGCACGCGATGTGCAACGATCTCGACGCCGGCTACACCGAGCGGGACGAGGTGGACCAAATCACGGGAGCGCATCGACTGAACTGGGGGCAGGCCGAGATGTTCGTCAGCGCGGCCACCGCGGATTATTGCCCGCAACACCACCCCGCTAGCAAACCAACCAGCAAGTAGCGTCAGCGTCCCGGCCAACCCTGTTCACGCATCTGCGCGCAAATGTATGGTGCAACGAGGCACCGACAGGACGGGAGAGGCGCGGTGGCAGAACGGTTGGCGGGCAAGGTCGCGCTTGTCAGCGGGGGTGCGCGGGGGATGGGCGCCTCGCACGTGCGGACGTTGGTGGGCGAGGGCGCCAAGGTGGTATTCGGCGACATCCTCGACGACGAGGGCAAGGGGGTCGCGGCCGAACTCGGAGACGCCGTGCGCTACCTACACCTGGACGTCACCAAACCCGAGCAGTGGGAATCCGCGGTCGCCACCGCCATGAGCGAGTTCGGGGCCGTCGACGTGCTGGTGAACAACGCCGGGATCCTCAATATCGGCACGATCGAGGACTACGAGCTGTCCGAGTGGCAGCGGATTCTCGACGTCAATCTGACCGGTGTGTTCCTTGGCATCCGCGCCGTGGTCAAGCCGATGAAGGAAGCGGGACGGGGATCGATCATTAACATCTCCTCGATCGAGGGGATGGCCGGCACCGTGGCCTGCCACGGCTACACCGCAAGCAAGTTCGCCGTGCGCGGGTTGACGAAGTCGGTGGCATTGGAGTTGGGCCCGCACGGAATTCGGGTGAACTCCATACATCCCGGTCTGATCAAGACACCGATGACCCAATGGGTGCCCGACGACATCTTCCAGACGGCGCTGGGGCGGGCGGCCGACCCCAGGGAGGTTTCCAACCTCGTCGTCTACCTGGCCAGCGACGAGTCGAGTTATTCGACCGGTTCGGAGTTCGTCGTGGACGGCGGCACCACCGCCGGGTTGGGACACAAGGACTTCTCCGCGGTCGACGCCAGCCAGCAGCCGGAGTGGGTCACGTAAGAATCGCATCGAAACTGCCCCCAGCGCTGGTGATTCGCGGGCAGACACACCATGGGCGCGGGCTCGGCGCCGTCAGCGCCGAATCGGCGCCGGCCAGGGCGACGGCACCGGCCGCTGACGCACTCGTTGCGGCCACCAGAACCACTTGCCCAGCAGGGCGGCGATCGACGGGGTCATCAGCGACCGGACGATCAGCGTGTCGAAGAGCAGGCCGAGGCCGATGGTGGTGCCGACCTGGCCGATCACGGTCAACTGACTGACCGCCATCGTCATCATGGTGAAGGCGAACACCAGGCCGGCTGAGGTCACTACCGATCCGGTGCCGCCCATCGAACGGATGATCCCGGTGTTCAGGCCGGCGTGGATCTCCTCCTTGAACCGCGCCACGAGGAGCAGGTTGTAGTCGGCCCCGACGGCGAGCAAGATGATCACCGACATCGCGAGCACCATCCAGTGCAGTTCGATCCCGATGAGGTGTTGCCAGATCAGCACCGACAGCCCGAACGACGCGCCCAGCGAGAGCAAGACGGTGCCCACGATCACCGCCGATGCCACAACACCACGCGTGATGATCAGCATGATGATGAAAATCAGGCACAGCGAAGAGATCCCGGCGATCAGCAAGTCATAGGTGTTGCCGTCACTGAGGTCTTTGTAGATCGACGCGGTGCCCGCGAGATAAATCTTCGAGCCCTCCAGTGGCGTGCCTTTGAGTGCTTCGTAAGCGGCCTTCTTGATGGCACCGATGTGCGAGATGCCTTCCTGCGACATCGGATCGCCGTCGTGGCTGATGATGAAGCGCACGGCGTGGCCGTCGGGGGAGATGAAGTTCTTCATGCCCCGCTTGAACTCGGCATTGTTGAAGGTTTCCGGAGGGAGGTAGAACGAGTCGTCGTTCTTGGATGCGTCGAACGCCTTACCCATGGCGTTGGAGTTCTTCTGCGCCTCGTTCTGCTGATCCTGCAACCCCTTTTGCGTCGAGTACATCGTCAGCATCGTCGTCTTCATGGCCTTCATGTTGTCGATCATGGAAGGCATCAGCGCCGTCATCTGGGGCATCAATGTGTCGAGGCGCTCCATCAGTGGCAGCAGGCTCTGGATGTCGTCGGTCATCGTGTCGACGCCGTCGAGCGCGTCGAAGACGGACCGCAGCGACCAGCACACCGGGATGTCGTAGCAGTGCCGTTCCCAGTAGAGGTAGCTCCGAAGGGGCCGGAAGAAATCTTCGAAATCGGCCATGTGGTCGCGCAATTCGGCGACGTCCATGGTCATGCTCTTCATCTTCTCGACCATGCCGTGGGTGGTATCGGCCATCTGCTGTGTAATGCTCTGCATCTTGACCATGCTGTCGATGGTCGTCTGCATCATGTCAGCCTGTTTGAGCATGTCGGCCATCTGGTCTTCTTGGTACTTCTGGTTCATCTGCTGGGTGACGCCCTGCATGCTGATCTGGAACGGAATCGAGGTGTGCTCGATCGGCGTACCCTCGGGGCGGGTGATGGCCTGCACGCGGGCGATCCCCGGAACCCGAAAGACGGTCTTGGCGATTTTGTCGATCACCAAAAAGTCCGCGGAGTTGCGCAGGTCGTGGTCGCTCTCGATCATCAGCATCTCGGGATTCATCCGCGCTTGCGAGAAATGCCGATCAGCGGCCGCATACCCCTCGTTCGCGGGTAAGTCGGCGGGCAAATAGTTGCGGTCGTTGTAGTTGGTGCGGTACCCGGGCAGGGTCAGCAAGCCTACGAGTGCCACCCCGATCGTCATGATCAGAATCGGGCCGGGCCACCGGACGACGAGGGCGCCGATCTTGCGCCAGCCCCGAATGCGCTGCGCCCGCTTGGGTTCCAGCGTCTTGCGGAAACGCGACGCCACCGAGATTACCGCGGGGCCCAGCGTCAATGCCGCCGCCACGACGACCACCATGCCGATCGCCAGCGGGATACCCAGCGTCTGGAAGTAGGGCAGGTTGGTGAAGTGGAGGCAGAAAGTCGCCCCGGCGATCGTCAGACCGGACCCGAGCACCACGTGCGCGGTGCCCTTGTACATGGTGTAATACGCCTCTTCGCGAGACTCGCCGACGGCCCGGGCTTCCTGATAGCGGCCTATCAAGAAGATCGCGTAGTCGGTGGCGGCCGCAATCGCGAGCGTCACCAACAGGTTCGTGGCGAACGTCGATAGTCCGATGATGTTGTGGTAGCCCAGGAAGGCGACCATGCCCCGCGCGGCCCCGAGTTCGAACACCACCATCACTAGCGTGAGCAGCACGGTGACGATCGAGCGGTACACCATCAGCAGCATCGCGATGATCACCAAGAACGTGACCGTCGTGATTACCTGCAGGCTGCGGTCGCCGGCGATGTGCTGATCCGCCGCCAGGGCCGCGGGGCCGGTGACGTACGCCTTGACCGCGTTGGGGGTCGGCACGCTCGCGACGATCTTCTGCACGGCCTCGACCGACTCGTTGGCCAGCGCCTCGCCCTGGTTACCGGCCAGGTAGACCTGCACGTACGCGGCTTTGCCGTCGTTGCTCTGCGCGCCCGCCCCGGTCAGCGGGTCGCTCCACATGTCCTGGACGTGCTCGACGTGTTTGGTGTCGGCGTCGAGCTTCTTCACGATCTGGTCGTAGTAGGCGTGGGCATCGGCGCCGAGGGGATTCTGCCCCTCGAGAACGATCATCACCGAGCTGTTGGACTTGTACTCGTTGAACACCGCGCCCATGCGCTTGGTCGCGACGACCGATTGGGCGTCGTCGGGGGCCAGCGACACCGAGCGCATCTTCCCGACCTCGTCCAGCTGTGGCACGACGGTGTTCAGCACTGCGATGATCGCGATCCAGCCAAGTATGATGGGTACCGCGAACGTGCGGACGATACGCGGGATCACGGGCCGCGCAGCGTGTTTGGCGATGGGGAGGGTGTCGGTGCGGGCGTCGGCCGTGTCGTCAGTGATCGCGCTCATGCAGATTTCACCAAACAGAAGGTCAGGGCGTGGACGCCGTTGGTCATGTTCTCGGCCTTGACTTCGTCATCGATGGTGATGCGGCAACCGATGCGGTCACCGTCGCTTTGTGCCGAAAGGTTTGGAAAGACGGAAGGGGCCGTTGTGCTGAGGACCAAAGTCCAAGGCAGCGGCGCGCCGTCGACCCGCTTGGGGTCGGCGCTGAGATCGAGGTAATTGACATTGGCATGGCTGGCAGAGCCGAAGATCTCGTATTTGACGACCTTCGGCTTGAAGGGCTTGGAGTCGTCCAGCCGCGCACTCGTCATGACGCCCGTGTCGTGGGCGCCAAAGAACGACTTAACCCGCGCGACGGTGAACCCGCCGACCACGACGACCGCCACGATCAACAGTGGCAACCACGCATTGCGCACGACCCTCGACATCTGCACCCGGGTGCTTCCCTCCCTTGTCACGCGCGTGGTGTGGTCGCCCTGTCTTAGCGGTGAACCACGCTCGAGCTCCTGCAACTGGGGGCAAAACGAGTCATGTAGCGCCACAGGGCCATCGGAGCCATCGGAGCCATCGGAGCCATCGGCGAATGGCGCGTTTCGCGTGTTGGATCGGCGGCGCTCGGCGTCTCCCAATCGTCGAGCTCCGCCATCAGAGCATAATACATGCTCTGCAGAGTTTGCAGATAATGCAAATAAGTGATCTAGGTAACTGACGAACCGTCACTTCGTGAAGATGCTGCTGACCAGCGCCGCAGCGCGCTCGACGTAGGGCATCGGGGTGTCGTCGGGATCTTGTAGCTCGGCACTCGCCCAGCGCTCGATACCCGAGCGAACGGCCGTCAACGCCAAGGCCGAGATCAACGCCGGTATCTCATCGTCGGCCCGCATCCCTTGGCGACGGGCAACGATGTCGGTCAGTTGGTTCTGAAACCTCTCCAACTCGGCAAGGAAGGCCATCAAAACGGCCGGGCTTGTCTTCGCGAGTTCCAGCATGGCGGCGGCCTTTTCGCGCCTCGGCGGCATGTCACGCAGGTGGTGCGCCGCGAGGGTGATCAGTTCTGCCAGCACGACTCGATACGTGGCGGGCCCGGCCGCGACGAAATCCGCGGCCAGTTCGGCGGGTAGGTCCGAGGGACCATAGGCGATCGCGGACTCCTTGTTCGGGAAGTAATTGAAGAACGTGCGAGTCGAAATGCCGGCTGCGAGGCAGATCTCCTCGATGGTCACCTTGTCGAAGCCGCGCTCTTGCGCCAGCCGCACCGCGGCGTCGCGGATGTCCGCGCTGGTCTGCCGGCGGCGCCGCTCGCGAAGGCCGATCTGCTTCATCATGACAGTCATCGTTGCACGCAACGCAAACTTTGCAGTCAACTATGACCAGTTGGGCGGTCGGATGGCGCTGAAATGGTAGTTCAGGGGTTGGTCAAGGCGAGGGCGCTGCGAAGGTGCTCGCACTGACTGGCGAAGAACTTGACCGAGACCGGTGCCTTGTCCGCGATCTGGTCGAACGCGTGAAAGGCGCCCGGGACGATCTCCTCGTGAACGGGAACACCGGCCTCCCGTAGCCGCCGCCCATACTCCAGGCACTCCTGATAGAACAGGTCCAACGTCCCTACCCCGATCCAGGCCGGCGCCAGGCCGGCCAGATTTTCCCGGCGCGCCGGCGCGGCCTCTTGGGGATCGGCTCCGTTCAGGTACCAGTGCCACGCGAGCTGGTTGTCGCTTGCGGTCCACATGATCCGCCTGCCGGCGTCGGGATCGGCGCCGGTGCGATCGTCGAGCATCGGGTACACCAGCATCTGGAAGGCAAGCTTGGCTTCGTGGCGATCGTGAGCCCGCTGCGCCACCGCCGCGGCGAAATGCCCACCGGCGCTGGCCCCGCCAACCGCGACTCGATCCGGGTCCACCCATGGTTGGCGCGCAAGCCACAAAAGCGCCGCATAACAATCTTCGACCGGGGCGGGATAGGGGTGCTCGGGTGCCAGTCGGTGTTCCACCGCCGCCACCGCGACTCCGGTGATGCGGGACAGCTTGCGGAGGTACTTGTCGTCCTGGGCGGCGTGACCCATGATCGTGCCGCCGCCGTGAATCCACAACATCGCGGCTGCCCGGTCGGGAAGACCGGCCGGGCGATGCAGGCGAACCGTCACGTGCTCGTTGACCACCGCAACCGGTACGTTACGGATCCGGCCCGCGTTACCCATGAGGTTCATGAGCGCGCGCTGAACTTTGTAGCCGCGGTGTAGGGCATATCCGCGGGGCAACAGGCGGGCCGCCTTGCGCAGGCCGGGATCAAGTGCCTGTCGTGAGGTGAAGGTGTTCTCGCGGAATCTGCTTGCCATTGCGTGCTCTCTGGTCCCAAGCGCTGGTCCAGCCCGACCATACCGATTGACCAGCGGACGAAGAGGGTATTCGGGGTCGTGCCTTCGAGCCTGACCAAGATAATCAACGTTCTCGATCCACGCACCGGCGACAGTGTGACGGGGGTGCCCATCACCGAGCCGTCGGACTGTGATGCCGCGGTCGCGCGCGCCGCGGGTGCGGCCAACGCCTGGGCGCGCACCCCGCCCGCCGAAAGGGCGGCCGCGTTAGCGGCGGCAGCTGCCGACGTCCGCGCCGCCGCCGACGAACTGGCCGAGCTGAACGAGCGGGAGACCGGGAAGCTGCGCGACGACGCGCGTGGCGGCGTGGACGCCGGGGTGGCCACTCTCCTGCAGTATGCGCAGCTCGGGCCGCTGCACCGCGGCCGCAGCCTGCAAGGCGGGTGGTCGGCGACCGATCTGATGGTTCCCCAGCCGAGGGGCGTGGTCGCGGTGCTGACGCCGTGGAACGATCCCGTTGCGGTGGCCGCCGGCCTGCTCGGCGCGGCGCTCGTGACCGGAAACACGGTGGTGCACAAGCCCAGTGAACGGTGTCCGCAGACGGGTCGGCGGTTTGCCGAGCTGCTGGCCGCCCAGCTGCCCGACGGCGTGCTGGAAATCGTTGACGGCGACGGGACGGTCGGCGCCCGACTGGCCGAGTCCGAGCGCGTCGATGTGGTCGCGCACGTGGGTAGTAGTGCGACCGGTCGGGCGATCGCGGGTGCCTGCGCGGAACGCGGCGCCAAGGCGCTGCTGGAAAACGGGGGCAACGATGCCCTGATCGTGGACGCCGATGTGGACGCCGCCTGGGCAGCGGCCCAGGCCGCCCTGGGCGCCTTCGCCAACGCGGGTCAGATCTGCGTATCGGTGGAGCGGGTCTACGTCGTGCGGTCGATCGCTGACGCGTTCATCGACGCGTTGGTCGAGGAGGCGACCTCATGGGCCGACCGGATCGGACCGTTGGTCGATGAGCGCCACCGCGCGCACGTGCACTCACATGTCGAGGACGCGACGCGGCGCGGTGCCAATGTCTTCGCCGGCGGCGAGCCGCGACCCGGGCCGGGCTCGTTCTATCCGCCGACGGTGCTGACCGATTGCACACCGGACATGCTGGTGATGTGCGAGGAAACGTTTGGTCCGATTGCGCCGGTTCGGGTGGTGGCAGACTTCGCCGACGGCCTGGCCGAGGCGGCCGACGACCGCTACGGCTTGGCCGCCACCGTGCTGACGGGCAACATGGCGCATGCGCAGGACGCGTGGCGCAGTCTCCCGGTGGGCACCGTGAAGATCAACAACGTGTTTGGCGGCGCTCCCGGCGGAGCGTCTGAGCCGCGCCGCGCCAGCGGCAGCGGATTCGGCTTCGGGCCCGAACTTCTCGACGAGATGACCGCCATGAAGGTCGTGCACTGGTCGCCTGGCCGTTGATATCCCGCGAAGGTGCAACTGCTGAACGCTTTCGCGCCACCTTTCGTTAGCCAGCGCGCTCGAGGTCCAGCAGGACACGCTTGGCGGCGGGGCCGCCGCGATATGCGCCTACGGTTCCATCGGAACGGACCACTCGATGGCACGGCACAAAAATTGGGATGGGGTTGGTCGCGCATGCGGTGCCGACGGCACGCACGGCCTTGGGGGAGCCGGACAGTCGAGCCAGCGCGGCATAGCTGACGGTTGCGCCGTAGCCGATGTCGGCGTTGAGGTGCTCCAGTACCGTACGTCGAAACCCTTGCGACAGCGACCAATCCAGCGCAACGTCGAAGGAATGGCGGTGCCCGGCGAAGTATTCGTCGAGCTGTCGAAGCATCGGATCCAACCGTGCGGGCGCCTCGAGTATCCGCGGGCTGACGCGATCGGCGAGGTTCTGTAGCACGCTGTCGTGTTCTTCGTTGGCGAATGCCACCCGGAGCATCCCCCGCGGGGTGGCCGCCAATAGGAGTGGGCCAACCACGGAATCCGCTGTGCGGTAAGCGATGTCGATCAGGTCGATGGCCTGGGCGTCGTGCTCCAGGCGGACATGTAGTCGCCGGAGATGGTCTTGGTCGACGGGGAAGTGCTTCGCCAGGTCTGGTGTGGTCATTGGTGATTCCTTGCGTTGTCGATAAGGGGATAGGTGCGACGCAGGGTGGCGATCCCGTCGGCCGCGGCGCGCCGGGCGGCGGCGACGCTGCCGCCGAGGATCACCGCGATTTCGGAGTAGGGGAGGCCGGCCAGGTAGTGGTAGGCCACGGCCTGGCGCTGTTTGGGTGGCAGCGCGCCCACCGCCGCATCCAGGTCAAGATCGTGGCTGTCGGCCCGCTCGCGTGCGGGGGAGTCGGGGGGATCAGCAACGGGGACGGCCCGCCGTGACGCTGCGCGTGTGATGTCGATGGCTTTGCGGTGAGCGATGGTCACCAGCCAGGCTTCGATGTTGGCGTCGCCCGGCAGCCCCGGGTAGGCCCGCAACGCAGCCAGGAACGTGTCCGACCAGGCGTCATCGGCATCGGCTTGGCCGACCACCGCACGAACCACCCGCAACACCGTGGCGCCATGCCGCACCACGACGGCCTCGAAAGGCGGCTTGACGTGCCGATCGACCGTCACGTGGGCGTCACCGAAACGTTCGGATAAGCATTCGATTCCTCCGTTCCACGGTAATGGCTCTCACTACGAAGACGTAGGTGCGTCGGGGATTGTGAGCAAGCCGGCCGGCAGCGCGGGATCTCACGTCCGAGGCTTCCCGGACGTCTACTTAGGTGAAAGCTTGAGGCGGCAACGGCGGCGATGGAGACAATGCGGGCAGAGGGCAGGCGAATCATGAGTTTTCACGATCTTCATTACCAGGGCGTTCCGTTCGTGTTGCCCAACGCGTGGGATGTGCCGTCGGCGCTGGCCTACCTGGCGGATGGCTTCACGGCCATCGGCACAACCAGTTTCGGAGTGGCCTTGAGCGGCGGGGCACCACGACGGCGGACGCGTCACCCGTGATGCCAACATCGCCCTCGTCGATGCGTTGGCCCCGCTGCACTGTCACGTCAGCGTCGACATCGAAGACGGATACAGCGACGACCCTGACGCCGTGGCGGACTACGTCGCGCAATTAGCCATCGCCGGGATCAACATCGAAGACAGCACCGACGGAAAACTTATCGATCCCGCCCTGGCGGCCGCCAAAGTCACCGCCATCAAGCAACGCAATCCCGGATTGTTCATCAATGCCCGCGTCGACACCTATTGGCTGCATGAGGACGCCGACACCGCCGCCACGATCGAGCGGGCCCTTCACTATGTCGACGCCGAGGCCGACGGCATCTTTGTGCCCGCGGCCAACGATCGCGCCGAACTCACCGAACTCACTAGCAATATCACCCGCCCGCTCAACACCCTGCCCGTACCCGGCCTTACGCTCGCCGGCCTGGGTGAGCTCGGCGTGGCCCGCGTGTCAACAGGTTCGGCGCCCTACCGCGCCGCTTCGTACGCCGCCGCCCAGGTCGCTCGGGCGGTGCGAGACGGACAGCCACTACCGCCCTCTGCACCGTACGAGGCGTTGCAAGAACGCCTGATTGCCTACGAGAACCACGCCGACACAAACGTGATCAGTCCCTTACCGAGAAAGGAGGTTAACGATGCAAACTCGGCACACGACGATCGACAGCCCGCTGGGCGAGCTGACCCTGGTCGGTAACCGCGACGCCCTCACGGGGCTGTACTTCCCGCACCACTGGCACCCGCCCGCGGCCGACGGCCTGGGTCGCTACGTTGACCCGGCGACCGACGCCCTGTTCGGTCACGCAGCCGACCAGCTGAACGAATACCTGACCGGGCGGCGCACACGGTTCGATCTGCCCACCGCCCTCATCGGCGAGCCGAGCCAGCAGCGAGTCTGGAAGCTGTTGGTGGACATTGCTTACGGTGAGACCACCACATATGGTGCGCTGGCCGCCGGATTGGCCGACGGCACCACCGCCTACGAAGTCGGTCAAGCGGTTGGCCGCAATCCGGTGAGCATCATCGTCCCGTGCCATCGCGTCGTCGGAAAGAACGGCGCCCTAATGGGTTACGCGGGCGGCCTGAAGCGCAAACGCTTCCTGCTGGACCTCGAAGCGCCGGTACCTGCGGCGGCCGGCAGATTGTTCTGATGCCGTCGACATGGCATCGGCGGGTGGCGTCCGCCGACTGGGAACAGGTCACCGCCGACATGAATGACGTTGGCGGTGCACTGCTTCCACGGCTGATCACTCCCAAAGAATGCGCGGCGCTCCGTGATCTCTATGCTGACAACACCTTGTTTCGTGCGACCGTCGACATGGGCCGCCACCGTTACGGGCAAGGCGAGTACCGCTACTTCGACCGACCGTATCCCGGCCCGATCGAACCGCTGAAACAAGCGCTCTACCCTCGCTTGTTGCCCATCGCCCGAGACTGGTGGACAAAGTTGCAACGCGATGTGCCCTGGCCCGACACCCTCGACGAATGGCTTGACATGTGCCGTCGCGCCGGCCAAACCAAACCCACCGCCCTCATGCTGAAATACGGGCCGGGCGACTGGAATGCCTTGCATCGAGACCTCTACGGGGAACTCGTCTTTCCCCTGCAGGTGGTCATCAGCCTCAGCGAACCGAGCGTGTCGCACACCGGCGGCGAATTCCTCCTCGTGGAGCAGCGGCCGCGGGCACAGTCGCGGGGCACGGCGACCACGCTGCCGCAAGGACACGGGTACATCTTCACGACCAGAGAACGACCGGTCCGCTCGACTCGGGGATGGTCGGCCGCCCCAGTGCGCCACGGCGTGTCCGTCGTCCGCTCGGGCCAGCGCTACACCCTGGGCCTGATATTTCACGACGCGGCCTGAACGCCGCCGCGACCGCATGCGGCACCATGGTGCTCATGGAGCTCTACGACGTCATGCGATCCACGGCCGCGGTGCGCGAATTCACCGAAGACCCGCTGCCCGATGAAGTTCTTGCGCGGATTCTCGACAATGCGCGCTTCGCGCCGTCCGGCGGCAATCGGCAGGGCGTGCACGTCATCGTGCTCCGCGATGAGGGCACCCGATCGGCGCTGGCGGACCTCGGACTTCCCGCCGCACGCCGGTACACCGCGCAGCTGGCTAGCGGTGAGTCGCCGTGGAATCCGTTGCAGCCGACCAATGTCGACGCATCGACGATCGACGCCACGGAGGTGCCCGCGCAGATGTCGGCTTCGCTTCGCCAGGCACAGGTGGTGCTGGTGATCTGCCTGGATCTCGCCGTCGTCGCCGCCACGGATCAGGACCTCGATCGCATCGGGGTGGTATCCGGGGCGTCGGTGTACCCGTTCGTGTGGAACGTATTGCTCGCAGCGCGCAACGAAGGGTACGGCGGCGTGTTGACCACGATGGCGGTCGCCGAAGAGCCGCGTGTCAAGCAGCTTCTCGGCGTCCCGGACTCCTACGCCGTCGCCGCAGTTGTGCCGCTGGGTAAACCGGTGCGCCAAGTGACGAAGCTGCGACGACGGCAGGTGCCCGAATTCGTCACACGGGAACGCTTCGACGGAGCACCCTTCGCCGGCTAGCACGCACCCGCCGATCCGTCACTAGTGCGGCGGGCAAACCGGAATTGCCTGATCTCCTGGGCATTTGAGCAACGGACCGCTGGGGGAGCCACGCGTCGGCATTTCATCACTGTGACGTTTCGAGTGACTCAGTCGCCCAACTCGAGGACTTTGTGCATCACTTTTTCGTTGATGAACTCGAACTCGATGTCTTCGACATTCATGTGATGACGCACGCGGTTGACGAAATCATTGATTTCGTGGTTGAACGCGTCAGTGGCCTGGCGCTGCAGGCGCGGCGCGATCGCGCCGATCATCTCTTGGGCAAAGGCGCTGAAGAGAACTCGCTGGGCGCTGTCGGCGACATCGCCTGGCGCGGTGAGACGAAGTTCGGTCAATAGAGCGAACCTCTTTCGGATGTCCTCGTCGTAAACTCCGGTCTCGCGAACCAGGCGTACCAGAATCCCGACGCGGCCCTCGCTGGCTTCGATGGTGGGGTCGATCGCCTTGGCGATCCGCACCAATTCCTCCTCGGTGCCGGCCGCGACGAGTTGGTCAGCGAGCGGGCCCCATTGGTCGGTAATCCGCTCCAAGCCGGACGCCGGCGAAGACATTTCGCTCATTGCTGCGACGAACCGCATCGCGGCCTCCCGCAGCAGCGTGTTCCGCTGCATTGCCCTTTCGGCCGCCGTGGCTCGGTCATGGGCTATCTTCGACGTCCAGTAGGTGGCGAATCCTCCGACAACCGCGCCGACAAGACTTGCCGATGCTGTGATGGCCGGGACAACCCAGGACGGCAGTTCCCGGGCACCAGTTGGCAGATTAGCCTCAAGTGGGATCAAAGCGCTCTGGTTGCGCGTCGTGGCGCTGGACGAAGTCGTCGGCGACTTGGCGGTGGCGGCGTTCCAATATCTCCGTGCCCCTGCGCAATTCGTCACAGTGACGTATTGCCGCGGGAGGCTGGGGAGGGGGCGGGACGTTGGGTGGGTCGCCTACGCGGCACCAAGTTCCCAGGGCACTCCATAGTTTCAACGGGTGCTTGTCAGTCATGGAGCGACAGAAGCGGTGCCGGATGCGCTTGACTGCAAGACCCCTTGTCGATCACCTCAAGCATGCGTCTGACTCCTTCTCGGGCGCCTACCGCAGCCATCGCGGTGCGTCAGGGGGAAGGTGACTTTCGTGCGCTCCATGGTTCTGTGCCTTTCCCCCGGGCCGGCTATGCGGTGGAGGTTGGGGAGAAACGACGCAACTTCCCGCTGACGGGGTGGCGGTCGACCTGTTCGACGCGATGCACGACGACATCCGCGTGGTCAAGCCCGGCGGCGGCCAGTGCCCCGGACAGCCGAGCGGTTAGGTCGTCGACGTCGAATCCGGCGCTGGTCACGGCGAATACTTCGATACCGCTATCGATCTGGTTCACCTGGTAGTCGATGACATCAGGCGAGCCGACCATCACCGAGCGGACCACGATCGGGTGCACGTGGACCGTGTCGTAACGCAGCACGTCGTCGCTACGCCCCCGCACGCGGGCCCGCACATAGCCGTGGCCGGCGGCGTCGGGCTGGCGGATGAACACATCGGTGAGTTCGTAACGGATCAGCGGCTGGGCCAGGTTGAACAGATTGGTGACGAGCGTCTTGGCCGACGGAACACCCGGCGGCACCGGGCGGTAGTCGGCATCGACGAACTCAACAATGCACATGTCGGTGTTGAAGACGAAGACGTCGTCGTCGGGTGCGGCCTTACCCACCAGGCCCTCGGTGCAGGCGAACGTGTCAAGGACGGGCGCCCCGAAGACATCGCTGATCACCGAGCGCATCTCGGGCAGCAGCGTCTCACTGCTGGGTCTCACCTGTGTCGGGGCGATTCGCAGGCGGCCTGCGCGCGCCTCGAGGGCCAGGCGCGCCAACATCGAGGCGTACCCGGCTAGCACGGGCGGTTGTAGTGCGTTTAGACGGGCGACGATTTCGGCGATAGGCAGGATGGCGGGCACCAGTTCGAAGCGGACGGGCCAGCCGTCGATGGATGTCAGCGCCGCGCCGAATCCGGTGGCGTGCACCGCCGAGGGCGCGGCGACTAATGCGATGCGCAGCGGGCCCGGCGGGGTCATATCGGCTGGCGCAGGATCCTGTATCGGGGGGCGGGTGAGCGCGGTGAGATAAGAGGAGGCCGCGGCTTGGTCGAAGACGAACAACCCGCGCCTGCCCGAGCAGCCGCCGGAGGCCAGCGCGATGTAGTCGTCCAGGATCGGTACGGGTTCGAAACCTGTGGCCGTCAGCGCCGATTCGACGTCGCGCCGGCGAATGCGGCGGTCGGTGAACAAGTCGTCGAGCGCGTCCATCATGTCGGTCTTGGTCATCACCGGCAGCATTGACAGGTCGGTCGGCTCGATGGTGGCGAGGTCGATTCCGGATAGGCGCCGCCGGTGGAACGGTGAGTCTTCGGCGGCGTGCAGCAGCAGCCGGTGCAGGCCGGCGCGCTGAGCCCGCTCGATCTGGTCCGAACTCCACGAGAGGCGGCTCAGCTGCTCCGGCGCGGCGGCCAGTGTTTCGGTCAGGACGCCCTCGCGGAAGCGATCCCACGCGCGGCTGGTCATATTCGCGGGTCTTCCGTGCCGTCGAGGCCAAGGGCACGCGGAATAAGCCGGGCGACGTCGTGGTCGGGAATGGCGTCAGGATTGGCGGCGCGCTCCAGGGCGATGCCGGCGTATCCCGCCAACAGGAACTCGGCCATCGAGCGTGCCGGTACCGGCGGCTTCCGCCCGGCCCCGGCGAAAATCCGCTCGAACACGGATGCGAACTTTTCGACGGTGCGCGCATGCGCGTCGGCATAGCGCCGGTTGAGCTCGGGGTCACGCATGGCCAGCGCCCGGAACTCCGTCAGCAGAAACGACCATCCCGTCTCTGCAGCGGTATCCAAATGCGCTGCACGGATGAGTTCCTGCAGCGCCTTCTTGCCAGCGAGCTCGGAGGCGATCCGCTCATTCTGAGCTGCGCGCTCCTCGATCCGGCGGTCCAACAGAGCGAAGAACATGTCGGCCTTGCTGCCGAACTGTGAATACACAACCCCCCGGGAGAACCCGGCCTCCTCCGCGATGGCCTCAAGGCTCGCGCCGCCATACCCGCGATCAATGAAGACCCGGCGCGCAGCCTCAAGCACGATCTCGCGGTTGCGTTCCACCTGCTCGGCCCGCCGTAGCCTGGTTGCCATAGCTGAATTAGATAACGCATGAATCTGAATGTCAATAGTATTTGACTAACGGCTGCATCGGTCGCGCCTATGCAGGTGTTTTCGCAGTTCACCGCGGTAAAGGGCCCGCATAGTAAACCGATGGGGCGCGGCGCCACGACGGAGTAGTGATGGACTTGCCGTTGGCCACGACACGCCCGTCGAGACTCGGTCAACGAAGTTGGTGGCCAGTCTGTCGTCACGTGACGGAAGGACGCCGTCCTCGACGAGGGTGCCTTTCTTCTAATGCGAACTCGCAGCAGCCCTTATGCCGATAAGCGACATTATGTCAAGTGGGCGAGGCGCCGTACCGCTACAAATTGCGGGTCAGGGCTGGTCACTCTGACGTATGCGAACAGCGACCTCCCTGGGCCGCCGAGTCGCCGGAGCGCCAAGCCGCTGCGGCCAGACACGGAAAACTCGGCCAATGTGATGGCGCTGATGACGGCTTCGTCGGGAAGCGTCGCAGGATCCTCGATTCGCCCAAGCAGGATCACCGTGGACGTATCAAGCACGCCCTTCGTCGCGGCGGCCATCACCGCGAGGTATCGAGGATGGTGTCGATATCGCGGCGCAGCGCATCAGGGTCAACCACGGGCAACCGCTTCCTGCGCGCGATGAGTTCAGCAGGTCCAACGCTGCGGCGCGGTAGCGGACGCAGCTCGGCGACGGCCCGGCCGTCACGGGTGACGATTATGCGTTCGCCACGCTCCACACGATCGAGCACTTCTCCCCCTTTGTTACGGAGGTCTTGGACCGTTACCGACTGCATAGTCTTACTGTATCGCCGGTGAGACATCCGGCAGTCGCCTCTAGGTGCAAGGATATTGCCCGTTGAGCACACAGTTCACCGGCGGCGAGTAGGTACCGCTCAGCACGCCTCGGAAACCACCCGTGGCTGAACCAGCGGGCGCGATGATGCGATTCCAATTCGCGGGGGTGAGAACAACGTGCGTGCCAGTTTGGGTAAAGCTGCTATTCCACGTGTGCGAGACGGATTCTCCCACCGGCAAGTCGAATTCGAGCCGCCAATCGGTCATCTGCACCATGCTCGAGTTGGTGATGCTGAAGTTGGCGATGAAACCGGTCTGCCACGTCGATGTCACCGACAACGTCGCCGTGGCCGCGGCCGCATGAGCTATGGGGGTGATGGCGAGTCCGAGAATGGCAACTGTCAATGCCGACACGGTTACGTGAAGCGCTGTGCGCCAGCGCTTCACGCGATTGTCCAGTCCAGCCATAGCAGCCAACACTAAAGTCAAACAGGCGATCCGGCCCTCGCACCGCGGGTAAGCTGCAGTACCTTTGCTCAACTGAAACCGTCATGAAATTTTAGCCTCGGTCCACCGCGCACCATACGGGAATCTAACGGGTCTCAGGCTTCGTATCACCTTGCTACACTCGTTACAGATTGCTACGGACAGTGAGGGGATAGTGGCTGGATCAGGTGACCGTGTGACGCGCTTCGCCGCCGATCTGCTGGACAGCGCGGCGGCCGAAGGCGCTCGGCAGAGTCGCTCGGCAAAGCAACAGCTCGATCACTGGGCGCGAGTCGGACGCGCAGTGTCCAGCCAGCACACGGCGGCACGGCGCCGGGTCGAGGCCGCACTGGCCGGCGAGCTGGAGTTGCGCGAACTGAGCGTCGAGGAAGGTGTGGTGTTCAACGCCGAGATCGCGGCGGCGATCGAGGAGAACCTCACGGAGTCCAACTACGGCCGGGTGCTCGCCGAGCGCGGCATCACCACGGTCGCCCTCAACGAGGCGGGTCAGATCGTCGAGCACCGGCCCGACGGCAGCTCGGTCGTGCTCGCGCCCAAACGCCGGCCGGCTCGCCGCGGAAAGTAACGCCGCACCCACCCGATGAACCGGCTCGATCTCGTCGTGGGGCCCAACGGCGCGGGTAAGTCGACATTCGTCGAACTGACGCTGGCGCCGCTGCTGCCCGGCAGCGTCTTCGTCAACGCCGACGAGATCGCCAGACAACGTTGGCCCGACGACGCGGCTTCACATGCCTACGTCGCCGCGCAGGTCGCCGCCGACACCAGGGCGGGGCTCATCCAGCTGGGCCGTTCATTCATCGCCGAAACGGTGTTCTCTCACCCGTCCAAGCTCGAATTGATCGACACCGCCCAGGCCGCGGACTACACCGTGGTTCTGCATGTGTTGCTCATTCCCGAAGAACTCGCAGTGCAGCGCGTACGCCATCGGGTCGCTGCCGGCGGACACGATGTCAACGAACATAAGATCCGCGAACGTTACCGACGCTTGTGGGCGCTCGTTGCCGCGGCGATCAGTCGGGCGGACTCAACGACCGTTTACGACAACAGCGCGCTGAAGGGTCCGCGGATCGTCGCGCAGATGAGTGGTGGCGTCATCGTCGGGTCCCCAGCCTGGCCGGCGTGGACTCCCGGTCTCCTGGTGTCACGCTGGTCGGATTAATCATGGGTTAGGCCCGAATCAAAAGTTCAAGCCCGAGAACATGATTCGACCGGGATCATACTTCTGCCGGACCGCGGTCAACCGAGATAAGTTGGGGCCGAAGTACCGCGACGCCGGCTGGTTCGCCTCGAGATAGTTCACATAGCCGCCGACCGAATAGGCTTGCACCGCTTGGTGTGCCGTGTTGAGCCAGCTGCTCGCGGCCGCCGGGTCACCGGATGTTTCGACGTACCACTGCACCAGCGCGTACTGCCGCCGCCACGGGAACGCCGTGGCGCCCGCCGCCACACGGGCGAGCGCGCCATCGAGCGCGTGCATGATCGCCAACATGCGGCCCGCTCCACGAGGGAAGGCGTTGACCGCCGAGGCGATCCCCTGAGCGACGGCCGCGCTGACGGTCGGAAAGACGTCGGATCCGCCGACATATCCGAGCGGTGCCGGATTGAGGTTGCCGACGGCCAGATATCGCACCAGGTCCATGTAGTTGAACGTGTGGTTCTCGGTCGCGGTCGGTTGCATCCCGACGGCTGAAATGATGGCGCTCGTCGCACTGCCACCCGACCCGGCCGGACAGGTCGCGAGGATACGACAATGCGTCCCAAGCGCGTCGGTGGTGCTGTCCGTCAACGCCCAGCTGCTTGGGTCGGCGCTCCGCAGCCAGTTCTGCCAACCGACGAGGACCTGGGCGAACGACTGCGGCGGGAAATTGAGGTTCACCACGTCGACGTCCTTGGTGGGGAACGTGGCGAAGGTCAGCGAGGTCGTCACGCCGAAGTTGCCGCCACCGCCGCCGCGCAACGCCCAGAACAGGTCGGGATTGTCGGCGGCGGACGCGGTGACCGCCTGGCCGCCGGGCAGCACCACCGACGCCGACATCAATTGGTCACAGAGCAGCCCCGCGTGCCGGGATTGCGCGCCCAGGCCGCCCCCCAGGGCGTGCCCCGCGGCACCGACCGACGGGCAGGTGCCCGTCGGGATGCCCCGGCCGGCCCCCGCCAGCGCCTCGTGGATCGCATACAAGGTGGTCGCAGGCGTCACAGTGACCTGCCCGCTGGCTGTGTCGTAATTGATCCCCCCTGGCAGCTGACGCAGGTCGAACACCATCGCGCCGTTGGCGGTAGAGGCGCCTGTATAGGAGTGCCCACCACTGCGCGGAGCGACCTTGAGGTTGTGGGCAGCAGCGAACGCCATCGCCTTTTGCACGTCCGCTGTTGATGTCGGGGTAACGATCGCCGCCGGCGTAAAGCCGTTGTAGTTGGTGTTGAACACCTGTTTGGCCGCGGCGAATTGGGAACCGCTGTCCGCTAGTAATACCTTCCCGCCGAGGGCGGCTGAAAGACCGTCCCAGCCGGAGGCATTCGGAGCCGCGGCCGCCCGGGCGGAGCCGAAAACCGCGCCGGCGGCTAATGCTCCGACGGCACCGCGCAGGAACGCCTGCCGCGAGATCTCACGCGCAATGCCGGACTCCCGCGGTTGCGTCATGTCCCGCATTGTCAACCACGGCACGACTAAAACCGCTCTGCCGCAGGACGTGTCGCAGGACTATTGGCCTACGAACCCAGCTTCTGCGCGAATTCGATAACGTTGCCGTCTGGGTCGGCGATGTGGAGCGTCCTTTCACGCCATGGCCGATCCACCGGTCCGCTGAGGATCTTGACACCGAGCCCCCTCAGCCGCTCCGCTTCCCCATCGACGTCTTCGATCCGGAAGCCGATCTCGCCGCACGGCGCGCTGCCGCCTTCGCGACCGATGAGCTCCGGCAGCTTCGACCGTTCGAAAAGCGAGAACTTGGTGTTTTCCAAATCGAATTCGACGTAGCCATCGCCCTCGAGCCGAACCTCGAGTCCGATCATCTCGCGGTAGAACGCCACTGACCGTTCAAGTGACTCGACATAGTGGATGACATAGTCGACGCGCATGAAAGACACCGTATCGGCTCCCGCTGCGCACGACAGCGCTACCCGCTGCTTACCGGCTCACCCGGAAACGCTTGAGCCGCGACGTCGTGCCGGACACCAATTCGACTCGGCTCCTTGGCAATTGAAGGTGGGCCGCCAGCAATCGCGTGACCGCGTCGTTGGCCTTGCCGTCGACCGCCCGCTCCCGGACGTAGATTGTCAGCTCACCGTCAGAACCGACCTCGACAAGCGGGCCCTTGCTACTCCCGGGCTTGACCTTGACTACGACGGATTCGTTCATGCGGCGTAAGGCTACCGCGCCAACCCATTAGCCGGCCGGCGGTACCAGCGGCGGACGGCATACGTTGGCGCCCGGATCCCACCACCAGCCGTTGTCGCATGCCAGCGGTTGCGGGCCGACACCGAGCGGACGGCAGACATTAGCCGTCGGATCCCACCACTGGCCCGGATCACATGCCAACGGTTGCGGCCCTACGCCCAGCGGCCGGCACACCTTTCCCGTTGGGTCCCACCACTGCCCGGCGTCGCAATCCGCCGAGCTCACTGCCGGCGTAGCGATCGTCACGGCGGCCATCGACGCCAACGCCACCACGATGACGAGAACCAGACGACGAACCAGCATCCGCATTACGGGCCTCCCCTAGTGTGCTCGACGATGGCTACCCAACCCCCGGCCCATGAAACCAACGGTCGACAACGACTTGACAGCTAGCCCCGTCGGAGCCATGCCGTCGCCGACGCCCCGTCGACCGATGAATTCCGCGCGCGCCACGAGTCATACCGTCGAGACCGAACCAAGCGATAGCTCCGACAGGAAGGGTGGATCGCATGTCCCCCAAAAACACGGCCCTGCCGCCGATCGTCGACCGCCAGACCTGGCGTGCCGCGCTGGACGAACTGCGCAAGCGCGAGAAGGCCGCGACCCGCGAACTGGACGCGATCGCCGCCCAGCGCCGCCGCCTGCCGATGGTCGAGCTGCCTGACCACACGCTCATCGGCGCCGACGGGCCCACCCGCCTGGTCGACGTCTTCGACGGCCGCTCGCAGCTCATCGTCTACCACCACATGTGGTCGGACGGCGCCGAGTGGCAATGCGGCGGGTGCACGGGATTCACATCGCAGTTCACCCGACTGGAGTTCCTCGACAACTACGACGCACGCTTCGTCATCGTCACGAACGGACCGATCGAAGAGGCGCTCGCCTACAAGCGCAAGGTCGGCAACCGGATGGACTGGTACTCGTCGTCGCAGAGCTCGTTCGGCGCCGACATGGACGCACCGCCGAACGGGGGCTTCGGGGTCAACGTGTTCCTGCGCGACGGTGACACCGTCTACCGCACGTGGCATACGAACGGGCGGGGCACCGAGCAGCTCAGCCACAGCTTCGGGCTGATCGACATCCTGCCGTGGGGCCGCCAGGAGGAATGGCTCGATTCTCCCGAAGGTTGGCCCTCGCGCCCCACATACTCGGGTTGGCTCGATTCGCCCGACATCGCCCGCGCTTACGGACCAGTAACAAGTAAGGACAACACATGACCGCGACCACCGAAAGCTACGCCGTAACCCTCACCATTGCCGCGCCGCCGCACACGATTTTCGCGTGCCTGGCCGACCCCTCCCGCCACTGCGGTACCGAGCCCACCGACTGGGTCCGCGGCGCGGTCGACAAGGCGCCGATCAGCGGGACCGGGCAAATGTTCGCGATGAACATGTTCCTCGAACAGGCCGGCGGTCACTACGTCACGTACAACCTGGTGAACGTGTTCAACCAGGACCGCGCCATCGGTTGGGTGCCGGGCATTCTGGACGACGCGGGCAATCACTCCCCCGGCGGTTGGTTCTGGCGCTACGACCTTGCCCCTCATGGTGACGGCACGGACGTCACCCTCACCTATGACTGGAGCGCCACGCCGCAGGCGTTCCGCGACCAGGTCGGGGGGATGCCGTTGTTTACGGAGGACTACCTGGCCGCGTCCTTGGAGACCCTGGAGCGATCCGTCGCGGGCTGATCCGCTGGGGGCCTCAGGCCTGCGGACCCTCGGACGGCGGCCACACGGAACCGGGTGATGCGTCGCCGGGTTCGGTGTGGTCCCCGCGGGACAGCGGCACCCACTGCTCGGTAGGCGCCGGCTGCTCCGACGAGGGGAAGTCACGCAGCTTGCCCGACGGCTTGGCGTCCCACTCTTCGAACGTCAGCGGCGTCCGCAGCCAGGCGTGCAGCAGTTTGTAAGCCGCCTCAAGCGAATCCATGTGGGTGCGCTCCCAGCCGTGGCTGCCGTCGACTCCGAAACCGACCAGCGCGGCCCTCGTGCCCGCGCCCGCCTCGATCGCCGCGGCGGCGTCGGAGCGGTAATAGCGGAAGACGTCCCGCGCGAACGGAATCCTCCGCTCTTCGGCGAGCCGGCACAACTTGCGGGTCAGGTGGTAGTCGAAGGGGCCGTGCAGATCGGCCATCGGGATGGTCACGCCGTCCTCGATGGAGTGCTGGCCGGGCGCGCAAACCGCGTTATCGACCGAGATCAGCTCCGCGACATCTGCGTGCAGGCCATGGCTGGCGCCGTGGCCAACCTCCTCGGTGATGGTGACCATGATCATGGTGCGGTGCGGCAGCACCACCTTGTTCTCCGCGACGTTCTTGGCCAGTGCGAGCGCGATCGCGACACCGGCCTTCCCGTCGAGGTGACGCGAGACGATGAAGCCGTCGGCGGTGAGTTCGGGGCTGGCGATCAGCGCGACGAAGTCGCCGATGTTCAGACCGAGACGGACCAGGTCCTCGCGCGTGGACACCTTGCGGTCGACGCGCACCTCGACGTGGTTCCAGTCCGTGGGCTGGGTGTCGATCTCGTCGCCGAACGTGTGCCCACTGGCCTTGAGCGGCAAGACCGTGCCGGTGACGAACTCGTCGGGGTCGTCGGAGAAGATCCGCACGCGGGCGCCGGTGGCGAAACGAGCCGAGAAGGTGCCGATCGGAATCAGCTCGAGACGGCCGTTGTCTTTGAGGCTGCGCACCATGCAGCCGATGGTGTCGGCGTGAACCACCAGTGCCCGGTCGGTGGTCGTGGACTCGCCGGGGAGTTGGGCGACCAGCGCACCGCGGCGGGTCAGCGAAAACGGCACGCCGAAGTCGTCGAAGATGGCGCCGATGAGCTGCATCACCGCGTCCGTGCGCCCCGCCGGACTTGGCGTCTGCAGCAGCGCGAGCAGGGTATCGATCATCCACGCGCGGTCGGCCCCTGCCATGGCCGCGGTTTGGCCCACGGTGTCTCCTTTCGGTGTCGTCCGGAACCGCGTTCAACCTACCGCGTACAGGGGCTCGGCGACCGGCCTCGGCTTACAGGGTTTCGACGACGTGCGTTAAAGCCGTGAGCA
Organism: uncultured Actinomycetota bacterium; assembly: GCA_963788075.1. Classification (GTDB taxonomy): domain Bacteria; phylum Actinomycetota; class Actinomycetes; order Mycobacteriales; family Mycobacteriaceae; genus Mycobacterium. The sequence continues at coordinate 712,900 of CAWBFI010000006.1, forward strand.
GAATGGGAACCAAGTGTCGAAGCAGGGAGGAGTGAGGAGCAGCTCGTGCAGCCACAAGAAATTCGGTCACTCGCTGACCTCGCGGGCGAAGGCACCCGCGTTCTGACGACTCTGGTACGCGACACCCACAGCGGCGTCGCACGGCGCGTCTTCGGCGCCATCGGTCCGGTATCGAAACCTGTAGAGGTCGTCCACAACACAATCGCCGCGGCGACCTATTACGCGGTGGACCGCGGGGTGCGGGCGTCGTTACGCGGCGTCGGCGAGCTGGCCGCTGAGACCCGCGGCAACGACGAGGACGACACCATCGAATCGCACCCAACAGTTTCCGGTGTCATTGCCGCACTCAACGGAATCTACGGCGACGAGATGACGAACCGCGGGAACGGGTTCGCGCTGACCATGCGGATACGGGAGCACGGGAAGCCCGTCGCGATGAACGCCGCCGCCATCGCGTCGGCGTTCCCCCAGGCGACGGGGCGCATCGCGGTGTTTGTGCACGGCTGGTGCATGAACGAAAGGTCCTGGTGGCGGTCGCCCCGCGACGGCGAGGAGCGCGTCCCCTACGGCGCGCGGCTGCGCAGTGACCTGGGCTTCACCCCGGTTTACCTGCGGTACAACACGGGGCTACACATCTCCGAGAACGGGAAAGCCCTGGCCGCCCTGCTGGATCAGCTGAGCGCGCTGTGGCCGATTCCGGTCGAGGAGATCGCGTTGGTGGGTCATTCCATGGGTGGGCTGGTGGTCCGGAGCGCCTGCCACTACGGCCCCGAGCATCAGCACGGCTGGCCGGACGCCGTCCGCCGCGTCGTCTGCCTCGGATCCCCGCACCTGGGGGCGGATCTGGAGAAGGGCGTCAACGCCGCCTCTTGGATGCTCGCCCGGTTGCCGGAGACCCGCGGCGTGTCGTCGTTTCTCAACGCCCGCAGCGTGGGCACGAAGGATCTGCGGTACGGTGCGCTGCTCGACGAGGACTGGAGCGACTGCGACCCTGACGTGTTCCTTCAGGACCGCTGCCATGAGGTGCCGTTCCTGCCCGGAGCTGTCCACCATTTCGTCGCCACCACAGCGAGCCCGCGGGCGGTCGGTGCCTTTCTCGGCGACCACCTGGTACGCCCCCACAGCGCCTCCGGCGCGGGCAGGTCGCGACGGATTCCGTTCGAGCGCGACCACGGGCTGACGCTCACCGGCCTGCATCACTTCGACCTGCTCAACCATGGGGAAATCTACGCGAAATTGCGGCACTGGCTTGGTCAGTCGGCCGAGCGGACGGAGTCTATGGGCTAACGATCCTTGGCAGCTTCGCGCCACCCCCGCTCGAATGGCAGCCGCCACGCGTTGGGCGCGATCAATTGATGAATGGCGTTGGGACCCCACGTGCCCGGTTGATACATCTTGGCCGGCGGCGGGTCGTCGAGGAGTTCCTGCGAACGCTCCCACAATGATTCGATGCCCTCGGCGGTGGTGAACAGCGTGTGATCGCCCCGCATCGCATCGAGGATGAGCCGTTCGTAGGCCTCCAGAACGTCGACGACGGTGTCGATCTCTTGCGAGGAAAATTGCATGGACAACTTGTCCAGCTTCATCCCGGGACCCGGCCGCTTGCCGTAAAAGGACAGTGAAACCTTCGAGTTGTCGGCGAGGTCGAACGTGAGGTGATCGGGACCTTGGGTCCCGACCCCCGACCCGGGCGGGAACATGGTACGGGGGGCCTCCTTGAATGCGATCGAGATGATGCGGATCCCCTCGGCCATCTTCTTGCCCGTGCGCAGGTAGATCGGTACGCCCGCCCAGCGCCAATTGTCTATGCCGACCTTGAGCGCGATGAACGTCTCGGTGTCGGAATCCTTTGCCACTCCCTCCTCTTCGCGGTAGCCGTTGTACTGGCCGCGCACGACGTTCGAGGGGTTGACCGGCAGCATCGACCGGAACACCTTGTTCTTCTCTTCGCTGATCGCATACGGCTCGAGGGCCGTGGGCGGTTCCATCACGACGAACGCCATCACCTGGAACAGGTGGGTCACGACCATGTCCTTGTAGGCACCGGTGCTTTCGTAGAAGTTGGCGCGCTGATCCAAACCCAGGGCTTCGGGAATGTCGATCTGGATGTGGTCGATGAAGTTGCGGTTCCAGATCGGCTCGAACAGACCATTGGCGAAGCGGAACGCCAAGATGTTTTGGGCCGCCTCCTTGCCTAAGAAGTGGTCGATGCGGAAAATCTGCGATTCCTCGAATGTCTCGTGCAGGAAGTCGTTGAGCGACACTGCGCTGGCCAAATCGGTCCCGAACGGCTTCTCCATAACCACCCGGGAGCGCTCGACGAGTTTCGCCTCGCGCAGCACATCGATGACCGAGCGCGCCGCTTTCGGAGGGACCGACAGGTAATGCAGTCGCCGCACGTTCGGTCCCAGGTTGGTTTCGGCTTCGGCTACCGCCTCGGCGAGCGCCTCGGGTCCGGCACCCTGCGGGACGTATCGGACGATTTTTGCGAAGTTGGCCCACTGCTCGTCCGTGAGCTTGTGGGCGCCGAACGAGTCGATCGCTTTCTTGGCGAGTTCCCGGAACTCGTCGTCGCCGAAGTCTTCCAGCGACGTCGCGACGATTTGGATGTCGGGCGCCAGCTCGGACTGATCCAGGTAGGCCAGCCCGGGGATCAGCTTTCGCTTGGCCAGATCCCCGGTAGCGCCGAACAGGACGATGACGTGGGGGTCTAGTGGTCGATCGTCGTGGCGGCGCGGGCGTGATTCTGGTGAGGGATAGGCGATCGTCTGCGGTTTCTTGGTGGCCACTCTCGCGATACTTCCATCGTCGCGCCGCGTGCGCAGCCCTGGCGTCGCATCGGCTTTTGTGAAAATCAGATGTTCACACTTTGGCTCGGCAAACTTCTCGGAGACGATGAAGCGTCCATCCGCGATCAACCGCACTGGCATATTCCCTTATCGCTCGACAATGGCCTGCGCATGGAGGGCCTCAACCGCAACCACGGGAACAGCCTGATCGAACCCAGGGTAGTGATCGGCGACCGTATGGGCGGGGACGACTGCCATCATCGTCATTCACCGCTGGGCTCCCTCACCCGGGCCGAGTGCGCTCCGATGTAGACATGCTCACCGGCCGGTGACCTGCGACATCAACCGAATCCGGAACAAAGACAACCCGGCTCGAGAATCGGTTCACCACTAGAGTGGGTTTGCGTGGGGACGAGCAACGTTTACGGCAAGTGGAGCAAGGATCTTTTTGCCGACGCGGCGATTGTGGACAGCCCCGGGCGGCTGATATTCGTCGCCGGCATGGCAGCAGAAGACCCGGCCGACGGCCATATTCATCATCGGGGGGATTGCGCGGCGCAAACCAGGATGGCATACGACAAGATCAAGGCTATTCTCGCCGCGCAAGGAGCTGACCTGAGTCATGTGGTTGGATCGTCGCTTACCTGACGGCATGCGGGACAAGGACGCTTACGAGAGCGAGCAGCGTCAGGCGCTCGGCGGTATCGGACCGCCCCCGCACTCGTTGATCGGAGTGAAAAGCCTCGCATGGCCGGGGATGGTGGTTGAGGTCGAGGCAACAGCCTTCGTACCGGCCTGACTGGAATCGATGACAAAATCGAACCACTACGGAGTAACTTTCCGATTCCTACCGTTGCGGCATCTTCATTCGGTCACAAAGCTGCCTCACCCCGGCCCAGTACGCTGCCCGAAGCAGACATGCTCGCCCCCCGCGGTGATCTGCGACAGCAAGTGAATCCGGTGACTTGCCAGCACGGTTCGCGGTTATGACCCGCGCGGCGGGGTATGGGATAACGACGGGCTCGCACCGATTGGGGCGGCTCGAACGTCTGAAGCCAACGGAAGCGATATGACCGGACCCGACAAAGACCCAGTGAGCCGTGCTCAAGAGCTGGAGAGCATCGTCGATCAGCTGGATGCGAAGGTTACCCGTGAGCGGGAAGAGGCAGGCGCTCCCGGAAACTCCAGCGACCGGGAACGTGCCGTGACTCGCGGATCGGAGAATGAGCCGCCGGATTAGAAGGTCGGTGGTCGTCTCCGGGCTGGCAACCGATCATGCCGCGAACCAAGTGGTGAGCGCGTCGGCGAGGCCGAGCTGCGAGCGCTCCCCCACCCAGGCGACGTATCCGTCGGGGCGGATCAGTACGGCGGTGGGAGCGGTAACGGCGCCGAATATCGGAAGTTCCCAGCCGCCATCATATTTCGCGTCGATCAGTTGGACCCGATTGGCCCGTGCACCGATGTCGAAGCCGCCGGGGGCGCCGAAGTTGAGCAGTACGGGGCCGGCTTCGTGCAGCAGGGTGGATACCCGTAGCGGGCCGTCGTCGGTGACCACGTCGAGGTCGGGCATGCGGCGCCCGAGTAGGGGGTGTCCGTCACCGAGGTCGTAGTGGATATCCAGGCCCGACATCATTGCGGCGAATCGTTTGCGCGGTTCGTCCATGCTGAGGAGTTCGGAAACGGTGTCGCGCAGGGCCCTGGTGCGGTCGTCAGGGCGGTGGAGAAGTGCCATTTGTGCCATGGCGTTGCGCAGCACGCGCGCGGCGACGGGGTGCCGTTCGGAATGGTAGGTGTCAAGGAGGCGGTCGGGCGAGGTCCGATTGACAACTTGGGCCAGCTTCCATCCCAGATTCATCGCATCTTGGATGCCGGTGTTGAGGCCCTGCCCGCCTATCGGGTGGTGCACATGTGCGGCGTCGCCGGCGAGCAGGACTCGTCCGTTGCGATACGTTGAGGCCTGCCGCGCCATGTCGGTGAACCTGGAAATCCAAGTGGCCCTGTGGATGCCGTAATCGGTGCCGTATACGGCGATGAGGGCCTCGCTCAGATCGCGCAAGGTCGGTTCGCCGGTGGGTCCGAGGTGCTGCTCTGTCACCATGACCCGCATCGGCCCTCCATCCTCCAGCATGCTGAGCGCATGGACGCCGAGGGCGTCGTGGCGGATGCCCCATTCGGGCGTCGGGGCCGAATCCGAGCTCGTGCCGGCGGCCATTTCGACCTCGGCGATCAGGTAGCTCGTCGTCGGGTCCCACCCCTTAAACCCGATGCCGGCCGCCTTGCGGACCACGCTGCGACCTCCGTCGCACCCGACGACATACCCCGCCCGCAGGAACTGGCCGCCGTCCAGCTCGACTTGCACGCCGGCGCCACCCTGGGTGACGCCCCTGACCTCACGTCCGCGATGGATCGGCACCCCCAGTTCGGCGACCCAGCCGGCCAGGATCCGCTCGATGTGGTTCTGCCACAGCGCAAGCCCGTAGGGGTGCCGGGTGGGAAAGTCGCTCATGTCCAACCGGATCTGAGAGAACCACGCGATCTGCGCCACCTCGCCCTGCGAAAGAAACCGATCGGCGATTCCGCGCTGATCGAGCATCTCGATCGTGCGTGAATGCAGACCGCCCGCGCGCGCACCAATCAGGTCCTGCGTTTGGCGCCGCTCGACGACGGCGACGTCGACTCCCGCCAGCGCCAACTCGCCCGCCAGCATCAGCCCCGTCGGGCCTGCCCCCGCGATCACCACCGCGTGGTCGAATATCGGTTCAACACGCACTGCGCAACCCCCAAAGTCGCTGAGTTCTAGCCTCGGCCAACGAATTTTCCGCCACAACCCGGGTCTTGCGGCAAGCCCCCCAGTGCGCTATAGATTGAGAGTGGGACGGACCAAGTACTCCGTCCCTTATTCGTCCCCTATGGACGGGCAACTCCGCTCACCGTGTCTAGGTGGTAGCGGCTGGCGGTCCAGGGCGGGGCGCCCGGAATGGGTGTGAGCGTGACGGTTACGCGGCCTTTGCCCGCTGTGAGAGAGGCGGGAAAGAGGTAGGTGTCGTCAAGCCAACGGTGAAAGACGTTGCTGCGCGGCTCTAGCCAAATCCCCGCGGGTGCGCCGTCAATGGCGACGTCTGCGGCTTGGTAGCCGATCGATTGGTCCGATGTGCGGCGCAGCAGGACTCCGTGGTTGTCCGGGCTGATTTGGGCGCCGAATGTGATTGCGGCCTGGGTGGCGCGAACCAAACCGGCGACGGGACGGGTGTCGTCGTTGCCCTCGTACTGACTGATCAGCAGTTGATCGGTGGCGTCGGCGTCGGTGTAGCCGTGCAGGAGTCGACTGACAGGATCGCCCGCGTTGACGTCGTCACCGGGTGTGATGGTGTCGTTCGGTTGCGCGTAGAGGAATGTGGTTGAGCTGTAATCGGGTTGAACCATGTTGCGTTTGCCGTGCTCTATGCCGAACCGGATCGCGGAGTGGTAGTTGATAGCCTCGGCCAGCGTGAGCCGATAGGCGGCGACACAGTAGTCCGCGCATCCGCCGGCGGCTGTGCGTTGATCGGGCTGGCCGGTGAGCGGGGCGCTAAAGCGCTTGCCGTTCTCGAAGTACCAGCCGCCCTCGTAGAAGTCCTCGGTGCCGGTGCCATACCACTGCGGTGACAATGCGCCGTCTGTGTACACGCGTTCGGCTCCTTCGAGAAAGTATGGAGCGTCGTCGCTGAACGACGTCTTGATCCGGGAGCCGCGTATGGTGTGACTGACGCCGACGAATTTGCCGTGGCCGTGTTCGTTGGCGAACAACCAGTCCTGGCCCGGGGTCGTTGGTCCGGCATGCGAGCGTGCGGTGAAGTAGCCGGCGCGGCCGCCGGCTAACGCGGGTGCCCATTGCGGGTCGGGTGCGGTCACCACGTCGCTGCCGATTCCCGGTACGGGATCGGCAGTTGTGTTGACGAGGGAGACCTGGGCCGTGCGAGCGAAAGGCATTGGCCACCAAGCTGATAGCGAGACGGATCCGTCGGGCTGCGGAATCGTGGCGAACATCAGCGATCGCACGCTGTCGACGCCCAGTCCGGCGCCAAAGAATTCCCCGAGTGGCGAGTCGACCATGGTTTGGCCGTCGAATTCGATCTGCACTCGCAAGCCGGTCAGGAGTTGATCCGTCGGTTCTGGCAGCCGAAGGTGCAGCGCCGAAACGGTGCCCGGCCCTGCCGATTTCGCGATCATCACCGCGGCGCCGGACGGGAGCTCCACCACTCGCGTGTCTTGCGTTGCAGCGGGTGCCGCGGGTTTGGGGTCGGAGGTGCCCGCCGCGCGGAGGCTTGCGATCACGTCGAGTGCGGGGTCGGAGGGCGAGAAAGTGGTCACGCCAACGGCGGTCGCAAAATGGCGATAGTCGACGTGGTAGTACTGCAAATTCGATGCGACACTGATCCGCATCGACTGCCGGTAGGGCATCGGAACCTTGATGTAATCTCCGCCCGGCGACTGCGCAGCGTTGGCCACAAGAGGCCACACGAACGGCGCACCCAGCTCACCATCGACCAACGATTGCAACGGTGCCTCTATCACGGTCCGACCATCCAGATCGATGCGGATTGTGCCTATCCGGGTCACATTGCCGCCGTCGCGGGTGAACCAGATCGAATCCACCTCGCCGGCGCCGCGATCCTCCGCGATGACACAGCCGGCGCCACCCGAAGCCAAACATCCACCGCTGCCGTTCTCGTTGCCGGTGGAGAGGTCGAAATCGCCGCCGCTTCGATCGAAGCTCGACACCTGCAGCGTCTGCGTTTCGGCGCTCAGGTACGGCAACCGGTCCAATCGACGGTAGATGTCCCAGCCGACCTCCCGCTCGCCGATTTCCGTGATGATCGGCTCAGCACGCGCCGTGCCCGTGGCAGGAATGCCGGCAATGCCCACCAGCAGCAGGGCGAACACCGTGGACCACGCCCGAACCGGCATAGCCAACAGACGGCAGTCCATCACCGCCCCTAACTTGCCAGAGCGGTAGGTGGCAATCCTCCGAAACACGGAGATTTGCCGCAACCCCGGACGTGATCTGTCGTGCCTATGCGCTACTGCTGGTTCCGAGCCCGGCGGTCGGCGTCGAGCAGTCATCGGACGACGCGGACGGCAAACTGCTCGCTTCGGGCGCCTGACCTCGGGCCAATGCAATCGTCGCCGCGACCATCGCCACGACCGCCACGACAAGGGCCGCCGCGGCCGAGCCCCGCACCGACAAATGTTCACCGAGCACGACGACGCCGAGGAGCACCGCGACGATCGGCTCACCCACCAACATGATCGGCACCGACGCCTGCAACGCACCGGCGTGAAACGCCGCCTGTTGCAACACGGTTAGCGTTGCCGCCAGCGCGACGAGCATGTATGGAGCTGGGACGGTGAGGAGCGCATGCCACCCGCCGACGGCGAAGCGGTGCGTGCAGATCTTGGTCAAGACGGCGACCATACCCAGCAGCACCGCCACCGCGGCCGCCAGCAGCATGGCTCGGAGGCGGCCGACGGCGCGGTGCCCTGCGACGGCGCAGCCGATCACCAGCGGCACGGTAATGACCAACGCGAGGGTCCACGCCGGTACCGGTGGCCGGTTATGGCCCTCGCGGGGTTGGCCGACGAGCACGAAAACCGCCAGCGCGGCCGTCAACAACATCGCCCAACCCCACTCGACCCGATTGATGTGGCGGTGGCACAGCCTCGCGCTCAGCGGCAGGGCGAACAGCAGCGACGACACGATCAGCGGCTGGACCAGCAGCAGCGATCCGTGCGCCAGCGCCAAAGCTTGGAACACGTAACCGGCGACAGCGGCGAGAGTGCCCGCCCACCACAGCGGTTCACGAGCCATGGTCGTCGCCATGGTCGCCGACGTCGCCTTATCGGCCGGAACGCCTTGGGCGACTCGCTGCCGCACAACGATGCCCACCGCGGCCCAGAACGCGGCGAGCAGCGCCGACAAGATCGCGACCGCGTGTATTGTCACCCACCCCATGAGCGGGCGGGTACCCGGCGTCCAGCAGGGACAAAACTAGCCGCGGTCAGAGCGCGAAGCCGACGTCGGGACACCCCAGGTCACTAGTAAATGGATGTGGTGTTGGCGCCGTAATTGATGTATACGGGGTAGTTCTGGTAGATCAGGTTCCCGGTGTTCATCAATCCACTCGTGATGGGCACCGGGGAGTAGTCCACGTTGTTGGTGAATGAGTATAGGGGCGTGCCGTCGGGGGCGTAGACGTGAATCGGTGTTCCTGTTGTGGCGCCAAGGCTTGTCGGGAGGGTTCCGTCCACACCACCGGAGTCGACGATCGAGGCAACGTTTTGGAGTGGCCCGTTACCGACCTGTACTAGCAGGTTGGTAATCGGTGATCCGTTCAGCGTGGCTATCGGGGCGCCTGCCGGTGGGCCTCCGAACACCAACTGACCCGTGGGTTCGTCGATGAGCAGGCCCTGATTGTAGGGTGCCGGCAACGCCGAGGTCGGAACGACGTGGCCCGGGCCGCCCGCATTCGGCCCGACACCGAGAACGCCGGCTGCCCCGTCGGTTGCGAAGAAGGACTGGAACGTGGGGCCGCTGGAAATCAGGGACTGCAGGGACGTCGGCCACGCGATGAGCTCGACTTGGACCGGGGTCGACCCGGTGACGAGCCCGCCGCCGAAATTCACCGGCGCGTTGTACGTGGCGTACAGATAGTCCAGTCCCCCGCTGAAACCGCCGATATTAATCCCGCTGGGTACGCCGAGCTGGAGTAGTCCTACTAGCCCCCCGACCTTCGTGAACGGGATGATAAGGCCCGTGGAACCGGTGTCGACCAGCAAGGGCACTCTGCCCCCAGTCCCGACGGACGCGTCAACTATCGGCTCTGTGCCGCCGAACAACGTCAGTGGAGTGCTTGCCGTCGAGCCGTTGATCGTTGCGGTGCCGCCGGTCGCCTGCGGGCCGATGGGGATCAGCTCACGCCCTAGCAGCAACGAGGTGGGTGCATTGATCACGTCGATGACCGCGTGCTGGATGCCTCCGGGCACGTGTCCGATGGGCCCGAGCACGCTTAGGGGGCTGCTGGCCCCGGGGTTCAGTGAACCCAGCGCGGCGCCCACCTGGGCCGGCAGGCCCTCCACCGCAGTCGACCACGACGGTAGTTGTGCGGCCGCTGCCGAAACTCCGCCGTGGTAGCCGACCATCGCGGCGACGTCTTGGGCCCACATCGCCTCGTAGTCAGCTTCCGCGGCCGCGATCGCGGGTGCGTTCTGCCCGAACAGATTCGAGAACACCAGCTGCACCATCTGATTGCGGTTGGCGGCCACCACCGCGGGGTGCACCGTGGCGGCCAAGGCCGACTCGAAGGCACTCGCGACCGTTTGCGCCTGTGCAGCGGCTGTTTGCGCTTGAGCCGCTGCCGCCGTGAGATACCCCGCATACTGCGAGGCGGTCTGCATCATGGCCGCCGAGGCGGCTCCCTGCCACGCCTCACCGGCCAGACCTGAGGTGACCGAAGAGAACGACTGCGCCGCCGTACCCAGCTCCTCGGCCAACCCATTCCATGACGCCGCGGCGGCCAGCATCGGACCGGAGCCCGCGCCCGAATGAATCAACGACGAATTCATCTCGGGTGGCAACACCAAAAAACTCATCCCCCGGGTGTCCTTCCCATCGATGCAACACGACACTGTTTACCGGGGGACGGGAACCTCTCGCCGCAGCTCAGACGATTGGGCGCGTCACAGGGCCGGTATGCCACACTCTACGAAACCGGCGGCCCGAAAGTCTCGGAATTCACCGAACCGACTCACCGCGACAAGGTCCACGCCATCTGACGGACGAGGTGAGATCCGAGCGGCGCGTGTGGCGGGGGCCACACGAATGAGGCACCGGGCCGAGACCGCCCGCAGCGCCGTGGGCGGCCGTATGTCAGCATTTGGACATGAGTGCACGCGGACTTGCTCGCCTTGTTGGTATTTCGGTCGTGACGGCGGGGGCGCTGCTGAGCGTGCCGATCGTCAGTCCCGCGGCTTGCGCCGATCCCTGCGCCAACGTCGCGGTGGTTTTCGCTCGTGGCACCCATCAGGACCCTGGCCTCGGCGACGTCGGCCAGGCATTCGTCAACTCGCTTACCTCCAATGTTGGCGGGCGATCCGTCGCGGTCTATGCGGTCAACTACCCGGCGAACGACGATTACCACAACAGCGCGACAGCCGGTTCCGATGACGCGAGTGCACACATCCAGGACACCGTCGCCAGCTGTCCGAACACGAAAATCGTGCTCGGCGGATATTCGCAGGGCTCGACCGTGATCGACTTGGCGACCTCGGAGATGCCGGCCCCGGTGGCTGACCATGTCGCCGCCGTCGCGCTATTCGGCGAGCCGTCGAGCGGATTCTCGACGATGTTGTGGGGCGGCCAGCCGCTGCCGACGATCAGCCCGCTGTACGCCGCGAAGACCATCAGCTTGTGCACCCCCGACGATCCGATTTGCTCGCCGGGCGGCAACATCATGGCCCACGTTTCGTACATTCAGTCCGGGATGACTAACCAGGCCGCAACATTCGTCGCTAAACGGCTCGGCCAGGCCTCTCCAAACACATAGGCGCCATCTGTAACACAGGCCTCTAGCGAAGCCGGTGGACAACTTGCCCGCCTCACTCGGAAATACGACGAATGCCCTGGTGAGCGTCCTGGGCATTGGCGCCGAATTTCCCTCTGCGCACACCGGGGCGCAGCCCCCTGAACGCTCCGAGCGACACTCGCTGGCCATCGCTGCAGCAACTGAATTGTCGCGCCGAGTCCGGGCACCTCGGGAGGTCTCCTCCGCCAGAGACTGATGCGACGGTCGCTTGGCGCGTCGCTGTCGCCCGGTCGCCGCCGGTGCTTAGGTCGGGATTGTGAAATCCCTCAATGCGTTGTCGCGCGAAACTGTCGCGGTTCGGATCGTGTTTGCCGTGGTGCTCGGAGTTGCCGCTGCTGTGGTGGTGGGTAACACGATCGGCTGGCGGCTGGCGCTCGTCGGCTGGGTCGTCACCGCCGGAATCTATGTGGTGTGGACGCGGCTCCTGCTGGGCGGGATGGACGCGGACCAAACCCGCGAATATGTGACCCGGGAGGACCCGACCCGATGGGTCGCAGATGCGGTCATCGTCTCGGCAAGCGTTGCGAGCGTTGGCGGGGTGGGCTACGTGGTGGCCGCCGGCTCACGCTCCGGCGCGGGAGCCATAGAAGCCGCCGTTCTCGGCGTCCTGACCGTCGCAGCGTCCTGGTTCGCCGTGCACACGCTGTTCACCGTGCACTACGCGCGGCTCTACTACTCGGATGAACCCGGCGGAATCAACTTCCACGACCCCGAGCCGCCCCACTTTCGCGACTTTGCATACGTGGCCTTCACGGTCGGCATGACCTTCCAAGTTTCGGACACCGATATCGGGCTGACGTCCATCAGGGCGACGGTGTTGCGCCATGCGCTGCTGTCCTACCTCCTGGGCGCGGTCGTCCTCGCCGTGACGGTCAATTTGATCGCGGGGTTGGGTTCGAAGTTGTAGCGCCGGGTGGCCGGCCGCTCCGACGGGCAGGTTGTTCGAGATAGTCTGGCTGGCATGGCCATCGAGTCCAGCATGCTTGCCCTCGGAACCCCGGCGCCGCCGTTTGCCCTGCCCGAGCCCGCCACCGGCGCGATGGTCAGCCTCGACGACCTCACGGGTCCGGCCCTGGTCGTCACCTTCATCTGCAACCACTGCCCGTACGTCAAGCACGTTGCCGCCGGGCTCGCCGCGCTGGGCCGGGACCTCGCCGATCGGGGCGTCCCGATGGTTGGCATCTCAAGCAATGACGTCGTCACCTACCCGCAGGACGGGCCCGATCAGATGGTCGCCGAGGCGCGTACCCACGGCTGGACATTTCCATACCTCTACGACGAGACCCAAGACGTCGCCCGCGCCTTCTCGGCGGCCTGCACGCCCGACACCTTCGTCTTCGACGGCGAACGTCGGCTCGTTTACCGCGGCCAGCTCGACGATTCCCGTCCGGGGAACGACCTACCGGTGACGGCCGGCGATGTCCGGGCGGCGGTTGACGCCGTGCTCGCCGGCCGGCCGGTCGAGCCGAACCAGCGGCCGTCGATCGGCTGCGGTATCAAGTGGCGCTGAGCCCAGCTCACGCCTCATGAAATTTGTGCTGGCCGCCTACGGAAGTCGCGGCGACGTCGAGCCCTTCGCCGCCGTCGGGCGGGAGTTGCTGCGCCGAGGTCACGACGTGTGCCTGGCGGTCCCGCCCAACATGCTTGGCTTCGTGGCGTCGGCGGGGCTGAGTCCGGTCACCTTCGGGCCGGATCCGCCGTGGCAGGGCGACGGTGATTTTGTCCGCAACGCGCACATTCCGAATCCGGTTGTCAGCACCATCAGCGAAGTGACGCAGCGCATCGCCATCGCCTGGGCGGAGTGGGGCGCGACGCTGATGGAGCTAGCAGACGGGGCCGATCTGCTATTGACGGGCAAAGGCGAGCAGGGACTGGCCGCGAACGTCGCGGAATACTACGGCATTCCGACGGCGACGCTGCACTTCTTCCCCGGTGGGGAGTCTCGCCTCGGCGGCGCGATTGGGTGCGTGACGAAGGACGCCGAAGGCGCCCAACGCCGGGCATTGGGCCTACCGGAGGCAACCGGATCCTCACCCGAACCGTTGGAGATACATGCCTACGACGAGCTCTGCTTTCCCGACCAGGCGGCCGGATGGGCGGAGCAGGATCGGCGGCGGCGCTTCGTGGGTGCGCTCACGCTGGAGTTGCCCACCGACGCCGACGCGGAGGTTCTGTCATGGACTGCTGACGGAACGCCGCCCATCTACTTCGGCTTCGGCAGCAACGTGCGGCTCCCTTCTCCCGCCGAGACGGTCGCCGTGATCAGCGCGGCCTGCGCACAGCTGGGCGAGCGTGCGCTGTTTTGTTCTGGTGCACGCGGTTTCACGGACATCCCGCATTTCGACAACGTCAAGATTGCCGACTCGGTGAACCACGCGGCGGTCTTTCCGGCTTGTCGCGCGGTCGTCCACCAGAGAGGAGCCGGCACAACGGCCGCGGGCATTCGCGCCGGGAAGCCCACGTTGGTCCTGTGGTTCTGGCTGGAGGATCAGCCAATCTGGGCATCCGCGGTCGAGCGGCTGAAAATGGGCTCCGGAAGGGCGTTTTCGGCGAGCACCCTGGACTCGTTGGTTGCGGATCTGCGTTGCATCCTCGCACCCGAATGCCTCGCTCGAGCCCGTGAGGTCGCCGATCGGATGACGACGACCGCCGAAAGCGTCTCGAGTGCAGCCGATCTGCTGGAAGACAGGGCCCGCCGGGTCAGGTTGTGGGTATGAAAGTCGTGGTTGTCGGCCATGGAAGCCGCGGCGATGTCGAGCCCGGTGTCGCCGTCGGGCGCGAGCTGCTGCGCCGGGGTCACGACGTGCTCGTGGCTCTCCCCCCCAACATGCTTGGCTTCGCGGAAGCGGTGGGGCTTACCGCGGTCGCCTACGGCCCGGACTCGCGGGAGGAGATGAACCCCGCCTCGGAGGTCTTCCGCGACTTAGCGACGAAGACGCGCAACGAGGTCAGTATGTTGACCCAAGTCGTTGAGTACGTCACGCAGGTCAAGGCAGATAAGAGCGCGACGCTGAAAGCGGTGGCGCAGGGAGCCGACCTGCTGCTGGCCGGCTTCAATGAACAGGGGGTGGCCGCCAACATCGCGGAGTACTACGGCGCTCCGGTGGCGGCGCTGCAGCTGTTCCCCGCCCGGATTTTTTCGGCCCAGTCGATGGTCCCCGTTATCACGAAGCAGACCGACGACGCGCAACGCCACGCGCTTGGCCTGCCGGAGGCGCCTGGGCCGACAGCGCGAAAGTCGTTGGAGATCCAGGCCTACGACGAGCTCTGCTTGCCCGGGCCGGCGGCCGAATGGGTGGACTTGGACGGCCACCGCCCGTTCGTCGGCGCGTTAACCCTGGAGTTGCCCACGGACGCCGATGACGAGGTCTCGTCATGGATTGCCGATGGAGCGCCGCCGATCTATTTCGGCTTCGGCAGCACCCCCATCCCATCCCCCGCCGAGACCGCCACCGTGATCAGCGCGGCCTGCGCGCAGCTTGGCGAGCGGGCGTTGATCTGCGCCGGCCCCAACGACTTCTCGCAGATGCTACATCTCGACAACGTCAAGGTTGTGGCTGCGGTGAACCACGCGGCGATCTTTCCGGCTTGCCGCGCGGTCGTCCATCACGGCGGCGCAGGCACCACGGCCGCTGCTATGCGTGCCGGAATCCCGACCTTGGTCCTCTGGTTCTGGCTGGATCAGCCATTGTGGGCCGCCGCGGTCGAGCGGTTGAAAATCGGTTCCGCACGGGCGTTTTCGGCCAGCACCCTGGACTCGTTGGTCGCTGACCTGCGTTCCATCCTGACTCCGCAATGCCTCGATCGAGCCCGCGAGGTCGCAGCACAAATGACCAAACCGGCCGAAAGCGTCGCCAAGGCCACCGACCTCGTGGAGGAGGCCGCTCGACTCGGGCGCTAGCGTCCGCGGATTCCGCCGTCGACGACCTTTACCGGCTTGTGCGGATAACGGCGTTCGGCGTGGGCCTTGGCCCGTGAGTTCGGCAGCGGCGGGCGGTGATGCGGCCCTACGAGCGCCGCGAGTCCCAGGATGCGAAGCGGGTGGAGGTGCCGCCCCGGGCACCACTCCGCCGGGTGCGCCGCAGACATCGGGTGTCGCCGAGTCTCAACGACGCGCAGCTGTCCGATCGTGAGCTGGCAGAGCAGGCCGAAAATCTCGACAGGCGGTGCGCAACCTGGGGCCTGACACCACCGCTGGCCCCCGGCTGTGGCGGGCAAATTTCGGCGATGCCTGTTGCTGCCCCCCGCGTCCAAGTAGTCTCTGCGCGCGGGGGGTCAGATAGCCGACGGGCGGAAGGCTCGGGATATGCGCTTGGTGGTCGATCTCAACAAATGCCAGGGATACGCCCAATGCGTCCCGCTCGCGCCCGAAGTGCTCCAGCTCGTCGGTGAGGAGACCCTGGCCTACGATCCCAATCCGGATGACTCTCAGCGCCAGCGCGTGTTGCGCGCGGCGGCGTCCTGCCCCGTGCAGGCCATCATCCTAGAGGTGGATCCCCCTGCGGATCGGGACATCAAGTGAGCAGGGCTTCCCTGGTCAGCCGGCTCGTCGACGCGTTCAAGGCTGAGGGCCGGATCGTCATCGTCGGCGCGTCCCTGGCCGGTCTGCGTGCAGCGGAAGCGTTGCGCAAGGGAGGTTTTCGAGGCCAGCTCACCATCGTCGGCGACGAGCCATACGAACCCTACGACCGGCCGCCGCTGTCCAAGCAGGTCCTGAAGGGCTGGGTGGCCGCCGATCACACCAAGCTCCCACGCCTGCGTCCCGTCGACGCGCATTGGCGGCTGGGCGTTGCGGCGGTGGGCCTCGACCGCTCCAACCGCCAGGTGCTGCTGACCAACGGCGAAAAGGTGGACTACGACCGGCTGTTGATCGCCACCGGGGCCAGGGCACGCCCGTGGTTCAACCCGCAGGAGGCTGCCCTGGAGGGGCTGTTTACCGTGCGCACCTGTGATGACGCCGGGAAGCTGGCCGCTGCGCTCAAGGCACCACCGCGCCGTGTCCTCATCGTCGGCTCGGGTTTCATAGGCTCCGAGATCGCCTCCGTGTGCCGCGATCTCGACCTGGCGGTGACCGTCGCCGAGCGCGGCAAGGCACCGCTGGTCGGCGCGCTGGGCGGTGTCATCGGTGACATCGCCGCACAGATGCAGATCGACGCCGGTGTCGACTTGCGGACCGGCGTGGCGGTGGACGCCCTCGAGGGCGACACTGACGGCCACGTCCGCGCGGCCCGGCTCTCCGATGGCACTGTGCTCGAGGTGGACGTGGTGGTGGCCGCGCTCGGCTCGATCCGCAACGTGGAATGGCTCGACGGTGCGCAGTTGGCAAGCGGGTTCTGGGGAGTGGCCTGCGACGCCGGCTGCCGTGCGTTCGACATCAACGGCGTGGTGACCGACAACATCTTCGTCGCCGGCGATGTGGCGCGCGCCCCGCATGTGCTCTACGAGTACGAGTTCATGTCCCAAGAGCATTGGGACAACGCCGTTTTCGGCGCCGAAGTGGCGGCCAACAACATGATCAGCCTGGAAACGGGACGACGACCGCACCTGCCGTTGCCGTCGTTTTGGTCCGGCCAGTTCGGCGTCAACATCAAGAGCGTCGGGGTGTGCTCGTTCGGCGACGAGATGGTGTTCACCCAGGGCTCGGTCGAGCAACGCCGCTTCGCGGCCGCGTACGGCTACCGGGGCCGCACCGTCGGGGCGGTGACGTTCAACCACGGCAAGTGGTTGCCGTACTACGCCTCGCTGATCGAGCGGTCCGCACATTTCCGCCGCCCCCGCCGGGCTACGACCGCCCCGCCATCTTTGAGCCGATGCCGGCTCGGTTCCCTGATCCGCGCGAACCGACGGCGATTCCCGACGTGGTGTTGACCCGGGCACGACCCGACGTCACGCAGTGCCGAGTTCCGGGCCCCGGGCCGCTGAGCCGCTGGTTAGGAGGCAACGATGAACGCCGAAACGGCCTGGGCCGAGGCGATGAAGTTCGAGAACCGCGCGAACCCGTACCCGTACTTCGCGGAGCTGCGCAGGACGCCGGTGGCCAAGGTCGCCGACAAGACCTACGTCGTCACCGGCTACCGCGAGCTGCTCGCCCTGACACACGACCCCCGGATCAGCTCCGACATCAGCCGAAGCCCCTCGGGTTTCGGCGGCGATAAGCCCGCGCCCGAGCCGGGCGCCGAGCACATGCAGGCCTACGGCCGCGAGGCCAGCATCATCGTCTCCGACCCGCCCGATCACGACCGGGCGCGGCGCCAGGTGATGCGACACTTCGGCCCGCCCCACTCCCCCGACCTGATTCCGGGCATGGAACCGTTGGTCGCGCAACTGGCCGACGATCTACTGGATGAGGTCAAAGCACGCGGCAACACCCGTCTGGACGTCGTGGAGGACTTCGCCTACCCGATACCCGTGGCCGTCATCTGCAAGATCCTCGGCGTGCCGGTCGAAGACGAGCCGATGTTCCACGCGTGGATCTTCGATTTCATGATGGGCGCCGACCTTGGCCCCGAGGGCACCACCGAGGAGGGCCGGGCGCTGGCCGACAAGGGCCGCAACAGCACCGCCGCGTTGCTGGACTATCTGGGTGACCTGGTGCAGGGCTTCGCGAAAACTCCCGGGGAGGGCCTGCTGTCCAAGCTGCTGCACGACGACGGACCCGACGGGCCGATGTCGGTCAAGGAGACGACGTCGAACGCCATGCTCTTGCTGGTCGCGGGCCACGACTCCAGAGTCAACACCATCACGAACTGCGTGATGACACTGCTGCGAAATCCCGGCTCGTGGGATCTGCTGCGGCAGCGGCCGGAGCTGATCCCCCGCACCATCGAAGAGGTGCAGCGGCTGCAGTCGGCGGTCCAATTTTTCCCCAGCCGCAGCGCCGCCACCGACATCGAGATCGGCGGTACGGTCATCCCGGCGGGATCGGCGGTGCATCTGATCTACGCGGCGGCCAATCGGGATCCGCGGCGATTCGACAACCCGGATCGCTTCGACCCACTACGCGAAGACAACGAGCACTTCGGTTGGGGCAGCGGCATTCACACGTGCATGGGCGGCCCGCTGGCGCGCCTGGAAGTCAACCTGGCGCTGGAAACCTTCCTGCGCCGCATCGACTCCCCGAAGCTGGTGGTCGACCCGCCCCCATATCGGCACAATCAAGTGTTCCGCGGGCCGCGGCACCTCTGGACGGACTTTGACGCGATCGCCGGCTGAGCTGTCCTACCGCTTTATGGTGACGGGGTCGCCGACCCGGATGACGCCATCCGCCACTACCTCCAGGTACGCTCCGGCGCATGGCTGCGCGGAACCGCTTGCGCGAAAACGGTTATCGGCGGCAGGCGTGCGGAGCGCCTCGGGAGCCCGCGGCAGTGGCCCGTGCTCAAGGGTCGGCACCACGCATCGTGTCGTGGCAGCCAGCACTCGCATGCGCACCTCACCGACGGTGAGTTCGCTTCCGATCCAATCATTTTCGGCGTAGGGCGGGTAACCCGCCGGCGTCGCGATCACCAGGTTGGGCCGGTAGCGCAGTGCCTCGACGCCTATGTGCTCAAGGGTGGCCGTGGTGATCGCGTGCAGTGGTGCGTCGTCGGTGAACGAGTCGCCCGGTGTCGCCTGGGCAATCTCCAGGATGCGGCCACCGACCTCGGCGGGGTCGGCTTCCAGCCCGAGCTCGAGCAGCCTTTCCGGGTCCGGGCGCTCCAGCGTCGCGCCTTCGGGTCGCGCGCTGATCAGGTGGACGGGCCGGCCCAGCAGCCGCGAGAGCAGTTCGTCGACGTCAGGATCGTCGGCGGCGACGTTTGTCCCGTCGGGCAGTGCGATGCTCACCCGCCCGGCGCCTGCCCTGGCGGTGCACTTTAGTAGCCCGCGCCACAGCCGGGCCTGCTTGGCGCTGGCCACATACCCGGTCTCGGCGTCGACGAGGGCTAGCCGCCGGTCTCCCTCGGCGCCGCCCTCGTCGACGAACATGCTGTCTACGGTTTCGCCGAGCATCGACTTCACCGGGTAGCGAAGCAGCGTGTCGACCCGCATGTCCCCCGCTGCGAGACATTCGAGCGCCGTCGGCTCCACTACTCATCCCCACTCAACGACACCGCACACCGTCCTGGAAACAGTATCCGGCCGGAAGTCGTCGGCGCGTACTCGGCCAGCGGGCCAGATGTCGATCAGCCCGGGCAGTAGGTCGATTCTGCGGCGCTCACCATGGAGGTGACGTCCGCAAACGTGATGCCTTTGGGTCCCAACGTGCTGTGAATGTCAGCGGCGATCGCGTCCGGTGTTTTGCCGGCCATGCGATCGGCGCAGATCTGGTGGCCCATCGCGACGATGTCGGAGTCGTCCCCCGCAGGCCAAGTGAAGCCGAGACTATGCATCTTTGAGAGAAATGTGTCGTCAGTGGCATCGGCAAGCGCAATCGCGGTGCCAGAGGTTAGGGCAGCGCCAACCACTACGGGGATAGTCAGTTTGGCCAGCCAGCGAGGTGCAAACATTTCATGCCCTTCTTTTGTTGTCGGCGTCCAGGGTGTCGTCAGTATTTGGGGACGCGGAGAGCGCGAATATTAAAAATGGAGAAACTTGTGATGAGCCGACCGGCCAATCTCAGCGGTGGTGCTTGGGTGATTCCCTAGGAGCGTGGGTCAGTATTGGGATTTCAAGAATCCCGCAAAATCGCGAGGGCCTCAGATCGCCGCTGACGAACGAAAACAGGCCGGTCCATCAAATCTAGCCAGCGCGAATTCGGAAGTTTCACTTGCCGAACCCCTGATTGGGATTACTGACCCACGCTCCTAGGCACTTCTCGTCGATGGCGTGATGCGCAGGACCACCCGCGGTCTGCGGCCGCGGGCTGCAATCGTTTCGATGAGTGTCACCACCCGAAACTCCACGCCATACTTGCGCTTTATGAGCGATTCGGTTCGGGTGACGCTGGCCGGGTCGGTGATCACCTCGGCCGTTCCGGCGAGCTTGGGCTGACCGTGCTTCACCTTTCCCGTGCGCCCGCAGGCGATGAGCGTGACGCGCGGATCCCGTCGCACCCGCTTGACCTTCGCGGCGTCGGCCGGGGTCCACACCAACAGCTGCTCGCCGTCGCGAACGATCCACATCGGCGAGGCGACGGCCTCCCCGTTGCGCTTGTAAGTCGTTAAGGCCACGAACTTTTCGTCACCCAACCGCGCGGCATTATCGCGGCTCATGGTCCCCTCGATGCGATGGACGGCACTGGTCAGCTGGTAACGACGATCGAGTCGTGGCCAGTGTGCCAGGCATTCGTGAAGGTCGTGATGGAGACCTGCTCATCGGCGTATTCGACGCCGGGGTCGTTGAGGTGAACGACCTCGCTATTGGTGTCGATCCCGGTGACGACGAGGAAGTGATCGGCCTGGGTGCGCTGGTCGTGGGTGTTCCAGATAATCGCGGAGTTGACCAGGCGATGATCTTCCGGTTGTCGCCGAGGTATTGCTCCAGCACCGGCAGTCCGGTCTGCTCGGGGTGCTTGTCATAGGTCATGACCGATTTGATGCCGTAGTGGTCGAGCAACACGACCTCGTCTGCCATTTCGATGCCGCCATTGCCGTTGGTGTGGCTCGGGTCTTCGCGGGGAGCGTAGATCGGACCCGGGTTGGTCCCCGACGGCGTGTGCTCGGCCAGCTTGATCATCTGCCGCTCGGTCGGCGCATTGCCGGTGATCTCACCGACCACGTCGGCCACCGCCATCAGGCCGCAGTTGTCCTCGAGCGACTGCTCTTGCCAGTACTTGGCGGCCGCCTCCGGGTCGCCGTAGACGCCGCCGGCGGCTGTCGCCTGCGGGCTACCCCCCGACGCGACAACCCAGGCCAATCCGATGCAAACGGTCACCACTGCGGTGCGTGCCGCTTCGACCCGGGAATTGAACATGCTGACTCGCGATGATCAGTCTGAGGTTGAAAATTTCGTGCAAACGGTAGCACCTTCGGCATGCGAGTTTGGCGGAAAATCGTACAGTCGGGTCGTGATATTCGGTTTCCCAGTTGGCAGGGATGCGACTTCATCGAATACGCCGGGTTACCAGTCGGCTACATACCTTTTTTCGGCATCAATTGGCAACTATTGCCCTGATCCACAATTTGCCTAGGGGCTCACTGGGCCAGCAGCCGCTTTTTCTGTTCGTTGAATTCCTCGTCTGTCAGGATTCCTGCGTCGCGCAGGGATGCCAGTTCACGCAACTCGGCCGCGATGCTTACCAGCGGGCCGCCGGCTGGGCTCTCCGGAGGCGCCGCCTTCTCATCGGTCTTCCCGTTGGTCGTGGGTGCCCCGATCCGCTCGCGGCGGCCCGGACCACCTCCCGCCCCACCCGTACCCGCCATCGCGCGCCCGGCCATGCTCGCCAGGGCCATCTGACTGAACAGGCTCCCCGCGCCCCCGGCGGATGCCTCCGCGGCGGCGCTCGTCGCCGGCAATGCCACCGCCAGGGGTCGTATCATCGTCGTCTCGGCGGTCCATGTCGGCGGAACCGATAGTGCGCCAATCGTTTTCGCCTCGGAAAGACCCGCAGACACCGCCGATCCCCCCGCCAAATTCGTGATCACCGGAAATGGCGTTGGCGGCACCGGTGCTATCCCCGGCCAGGCCTCGATCCCGGCCCAGCCACTGACAATCGAATCGGTGTGGAAACCGGTCAGGGTACCGACAACGTCGAAGGGAAGAGCCACGAGCGTCCCCGGTGCGTCAATGCCGAGTCCGGACGCGCTGGCTGGTGCGTCGAGGAAAATCGTGATCAGATCGCTCACCAGGCCCAACAGATTCAGCGGAGTCGCTTGAGCGGGCGCACCCGGGGTCGCAAGGCTGGTCAGTGCGCTGGGCACTGCCGAGAACGCCTGCGGGACACTCGACACGGTGCTCTGCGCGTTGCCGGCGGAGGTGCCGGCGGTTTGGCCCACCGCGGCGGCCTGGCCGGCCTGCCCGCCCGGGTTTGTGCTACGTGGTGGTGACGTAAACGGCGTCAGCGACGTCGCCAACGCCGAGGCAGCGGCGTAGCCATACATGGCGGCCGCATCTTGGGCCCACATCTCGGCATACTGCGCCTCCGTCGTCGCTATCGCCGGCGTGTTCTGCCCAAAGATGTTCGTCGCGACCAGTGCCATCAGCTGGCTGCGGTTGGCCGCGACAGCCCCCGGCGGAACCGTTTCCGCGAACGCCGCCTCGTAGGCGGCGGCCGCTGCCTTGGCCTGGTTGGCGGTCTGCTCCGCCTGCGCGGCGGTGATTCTCGTCCACGCCACATAGGGGCTGGCCGCGGAGGCCATCAATGCCGATGACGGGCCCAGCCAGGGCCCGGCTGTCAACGCCGCGATCTCCGACTGGTACGAGCTCGCCGCCGAATGCATAGCGGCGGCCAGTCCTTCCCAGGCCACCGCGGCGGCCAGCATCGGTCCCGAGCCGGGGCCGGCATATATCCGCGCGGAGTTGATCTCCGGCGGCAGTCCTGCGTATTCCATGTCGTTCCCTCCGATCGAACTAATGGGCCGCCAGGGCTTGACCGGCACTGAACCGGCACTGAACTGGCACTGACGGCTTCGGTGACGACTCACTGGACGGCGCAGCCAACCGAGCCAGCAAACAATCGCATCGATCCATTACTACATCTCCCGGGATCACATATGGTCGATACCGCGCCGATCCGACAGGTCAATCATCGGTGTCGGACGGTCCCCACCGTGCGACCACGGATTGCGTCGTGTAGAAGGGTCTGGTGGACGACCCGCCCCCCAGATCGTTCGATCGGTCGGTGCTGCGCGAGGCGATGGTGCGGCGGATGTATCGCCGGACGATGGCCGAGGGCCAGATCAGGGTTCCGGCCGTTCCCGGTTTGATCGACGAGTACGCTCAGATGTGCAGCAATATCTGTGCCAGCCTCGGCGTTCCGTACACGCCCGAACAATCCGCTCAGCTCAAGCGGGTGCTCGAAGCGGAACTGAACAAGGCCTTCAAAGCCTCCCAGCGCTCCGACGTCCTCATTTCGTTCCAGCTCCCCTTCGGAACGGGGATGAACTACCTCACCAAAGCCGAGTGGCGGACGGTCGAGGCCGACTACGACAACTGGGTGGTAACGCGCCCGCCGCCGCTGTTCGGCACCGAACCGGACGCGCGCGTGTTGGCGCTGGCGCGTGAAGCCGCCGACCCATCCAGCCATCGGGTGCTGGACATCGGCGCGGGAACGGGCCGCAACGCACTGGCCCTGGCCCGGCGCGGTCACCCCGTGGACGCGGTCGAGATGACGCCCAAGTTCGCCGAGATCATGCGGTCCGAGGCCGACAGCGAATCGCTCGGCGTGCGCGTCATCCAAAGCGACGTCTTCACGGCAATGGAGGGGGTCCGCGAGGAGTACCAGCTGATTCTGCTCGCCGAGGTGGTGCCCGACTTTCGGACGACCCAGGAGTTGCGAGGCGTGTTCGAACTCGCCACGGACTGCCTGGCTCCCGGCGGGCAATTGGTGTTCAACACCTTCTTGGCCCGCCCGGGGTACACGCCGGACAGCACCGCACGCGAACTGGGCCAGCAGTGCAACACCATGATCTTCACGAGGGACGAGGTGGCGGGGGCGGCGGCAGATCTGCCCCTGGAGCTGGTTGCCGACGACTCGGCTTACGAGTACGAGAAAGCCAACCTGCCCGAAGGCGCGTGGCCGCCCACCGGCTGGTTCGAAGGATGGGCCAATGGCCTCGACGTCTTCGATGTGCGGCCCGAGGACTCGCCGATCGAGTTGCGCTGGCTCGTCTACCGGAAGTCGGGCTGATCTTCCCCGCCGAGCTTGCGCCGGCTGCGAAAATTCGGCCAGGTTTTCGCGCTGAGTTACACGTTCGGCGCAGGGTATTCTACGCGGTCAGGTCGCGGGTGGCCGGTCCCTCTAACAGCGTGCCATCCGGGGCGAATCGCGACCCGTGCAGCGGACATTCCCACGCCCGGTCGGCGTCGTTCCAGTTCACGATTCCACCAAGGTGCGTGCACACCGGCGAAACGCGGTGCTCGGTGCCGTCGATGCGGCACCGAGCCTCCAGATTCCACGGTGGCCCGCTCACGACGCCGCCCTCGCCGTCGACGGGGCTCCGGCGGCCCGTGCGGATCGCGGGGGTGATCCAGCCCTTGGTCAAGTTGAAGCCGACCTCGAGGTTGGCCTGCATGGCCGTCAAAAGCCCCGACAGCTCGTGGGGACTCCAGCTGGCGAACGCCCGGGCCCAATCCATCCGCCCACCCAGAATGCGGCCCGAGAGCACCAACGCCGCGGCGGCGCCGTTGGTCATCCCCCATTTGCTGAAACCCGTTGCAATGAAGATGCTTTCGCTGTTCGGCAGAATCGGGCCCACGTACGGTAGGTGGTCGATCGGGGTGTAATCCTGCGCCGACCAAAAATGGGTTTGGACGGCACCGGGATAGTGCTTGCGTGCCCACGACGAAAGCTCCGCCAGCGCTTGGTTCGGGCTCTTTTCCCGCCCCACTGTGTGCCCGGCCCCACCCACGATCAACAGCTCGCCGTCCGCGACGGGCGCATAACGCACCGAGCGCGTGGGGGAATCGGTGGAAATCATCATCGGCCGGGTGATGCTGCCGGGCACCTTGAAGGCCAGGCAATACGACCGGCTCGGCTTCAGCCGCGCGAAGTAGCCGCCGCGATCCAGGATCGGGATTCCGGTGGCAAGCACCAACTGGCCGGCCTGAAGTTCGACGTCGCGCCGGGCGGCGTCGTTGACGTGGACCCGCACCCCACTGCCACGGCTGGACACGCGCCGGACCCGCGTGTGCTCCACCAGTCGTCCACCGCGATCGAGTAACTCTGCGACCAAAGAGTCCAGGAACGGCATCGGATCGAACTGGGCCTGGTCTGGCAGCCGCACCCCGCCGTGGTACGGGAACGGCACGTTCGCGTCGTCGTCCCACACGGCGGGCAGGCCCACCGCCTGACAGGCCTTCAATTCGGCACGCGCCGAGGGGACGCCCTTGCTGGATTGGGCATAGGTGTAGGCATCCTCGCGCTGCACCGCGATGCCGCGCGTCTGGCAGTGGTTGATCACCCAGTCCTGGCCTTCGCGGTTGCCGTCGACGTAAGCGCGTGCCAGGTCCTTCCCATGCCTCGGCACGACCTTCGACAGCTGGCTGCCCTGCAACAAGCTGATCTTTGCGGTGGTGTTCCCGGTGGCGCAGGAACCCACCGTGCGCGCCTCCAGCACCAACACGCCCTTGCCGGCACGGGCCAGAAGAACCGCAGTCATCAGCCCGGTGATCCCGGCACCGACGACGATGACATCGGCGGACCGCGGCCCGTCATCGAGCTGGTTTGCGGTCCACGGTGGTTCGGCCCTATCGGTGAGCCATAGCGAAGTCACGGCTGTGCTGATACCCCGAAAGGCCCGCGGGAAACGCGGTCGCGGCTGCTTCCGGGCTATCACACACGCTTCAGCTGGGCTTTCGCCTCTCTCACCAGGTCCGCGGCGGCCCGACTGGCCTGCATTGCTTTCTCGTATTTGGCGTCGGCGGTGTCGACATCGCGCTCGGCTTTGCGGAGGATCGCGCGCGCTTCGTCGCGACGCTGGCGAGCCGCCGCACGTTCGGCGCGCCGCTCCGACAGCGTGTCGTCGGCTTCGGCCTTGGCGCGCTCGGCGGCGGCGACGGCCGCCTTGAGCTTTTCGAGCCGGCGCTCTTCCGCGCTGCGCGACCCCCCCTTTGGTTTTCCGGCCCGGGTGGCCGTCGACGCCGGCGCGGCATCGCCGAACCCGCCGAAACCCGACCATCGCTCGGGCCTGGCCAATCGACCAAGTCGCGCCGCGACGTCGGGGTCGGCGACAGCGGCCTGCAGCGTGCTGGTCAGGTCGTCGCGCAGAGTTGAGGACGGTTTTTTCACCTCGGCCGCGTCGAGCGCCGCCCGAGCGAGTTCGTCGATGAGCTTGTGTTGCTCGGCGGACAAGGCGCGGATGCGTTCGCCGTCCATCTCAGCGTGGGCGGCGCGCAGACGGTCACCGAGGTCGGACAGGCGCCGTTTGGTGTCCGTGTGCCGGAGCGCGAGCCGGTTGAGTATCCACGCCGCCGTGGTGGGCTTGCGTGCGGCGGAGATCCGTTTGGCGGCGGCAGGATCGCCACGCTCCTTGGCCGCCTCGGCAAGTCTTGTGCGTTGCGCGGTGAAAGCATCCGGCTCCACCCAGTACAGGCTGTCGAGTTCGTCGTCGGCCATGACACCCATGACGCCATTGTCGCGTCACGTTTCAGAGAGAACGCCCTGGGCTACTTGAAGCACAACATGGGATTCGACAGCGTGATGAAGTCAGAGAACAGCGGCCCTTCGGTCCGGCGAGCGCGTGGCATCGGTTGGCCTCGCCGTTTTCTGCTGGCCTTGTTCGTCGTCGTCGTGGGGGTTGTGGGCGCATGCGCGCAACACGGGGTTGCCTCGAAATCGCCTGAGCCGGCACGGATAAGCGTCACCCCGGCCTCGGGCGCACGCGACGTCGACCCGGTCGCGCAAGTGATGGTGAAAGCCGACGCGGGAACGTTGAGCGAAGTGCGCATGGTCAACGAGAGCGGTAAATCGGTCCAGGGCGTCATGACTCCGGATAGCAGTGTCTGGAAAGCCACCGAGCCCCTGGGCTATGGGCGCACCTACACGCTGACGGTGACCGCCCGTGGCCCCAACGGTGTTACGGCCACGCAGACGTCGTCATTCTCGACGCTGCGGCCGTCCAACCAAACGAAGGTTTCGTTCACCACCACCTCCGAGGCCGCACTGCGGGATGGTGGCACCTACGGCGTCGGAACCGTGGTCGTCGCCCACTTCGACGAGCAGATCGCCGACCGTGCCGCCGCCGAGCGACAGCTGAGCGTGACCACCGACCCCAAGGTGCAGGGCTCATGGTTCTGGGTCGACGGCCAGAACGCCCATTGGCGACCGGAGCACTACTACGCACCCGGTACAACGGTCACCGCGGAAGCCAAGATCTACGGAATTTCCTTGGGGGACGGCATATTCGGTCAGGAGGACAGCCGGGTGTCGTTCCGGATCGGCGACGCGCACGTGTCCATCGCCGACGACGCCACCAAACAAGTCAGCGTCTTCGACAACGGAGCGCTGGTCCGCACCATGCCCACCTCCATGGGTATGGGCGGCACCGAAAGCATCGCGGGGCGCACCATATCGCTGTGGACTCCCCCGGGCATCTACACCGTGCTCGACAAGGGCAACCCGGTCGTGATGGACTCCTCGACATTCGGTCTGCCCAAGAATTCCCGCCTCGGCTATCGCGAGACCATCAACTACGCCGTCAAGATCAGCACCGACGGCATATATCTGCACGAACTCGACGCGACGGTGTGGGCCCAGGGCCACCAGGACACCTCGCACGGATGCTTGAACCTCAACGCCGACAACGCGAAATGGTTCTACGACTTCTCGGTACCGGGCGACGTGGTCGAGGTCCGCAACACCGGTGGGCCGCCGCTGCAACTGGCGCAGAACGGCGACTGGACGCTCGGCTGGGATCAGTGGCGCGAAGGCAGCGCCTTAAAGCCGGCTTCCTAATCCATCCCCCCGGTCGGGCGGCGGAGTTGCCCATTGCCACAACGGGGTTCGGCCCACCCGCGTTGTTCACCGCGTATTTGCGCACCGCCCCTGGCTAGAGTCTTGACTGATTCCAGATAAGTGGCATATTGGCAATGTGCCCTCGACGGCGGCGGATCACGCGGAACGGCTGCGGATGGCCGACCTGCGAGTGACCCGGCCCAGGGTCGCCGTCCTGGAAGCTGTGGACGCCAACCCGCACGCCGACACCGAAACGATCTTGGCGGCGGTGAGAATCGGCCTGCCAGATGTCTCTCGGCAGGCCGTGTACGACGTGCTGAACGCGCTGAGCGCCGCGAATCTGGTTCGGCGCATCCAGCCCCTGGGTTTGGTTGCACGCTACGAGTCCCGAGTCGGCGACAACCACCACCACGTGGTGTGCCGCTCCTGCGGGACCATCGCGGATATCGACTGTGCGGTCGGCGATGCGCCCTGCCTGACCCCGTCAGACGACGACAACGTTCTGGATGGCTTCGTTCTCGACGAGGCCGAAGTCATCTACTGGGGCGTGTGCCCCGATTGCTCCACCGCAGATTCTTGATCACTCCGTGATCGCAGTCCGCATCACCCACCACCCGAAAGGAACCCCGTGTCATCCGATATCCCTGAAAGCCGCCCGCCCCACGACGACAGCAAGACGGCGAGCACCAGCGAGAGCGAAAACCCGGCAATCTCCTCCCCCAAGCCGAAATCGCATGCGCCCCTGACCATCCGGGACTGGTGGCCCGACCAGATCGATGTCACGACGCTGCACCCGCACTCCCCCCAGGGCAACCCGCTGGGCGAGGACTTCGACTACGCCGCGGAGTTCGCCAAGCTGGATCCCGAGGCGCTGAAGGCAGACGTCATCTCGGTGATGACCACTTCGCAGGATTGGTGGCCCGCCGACTACGGCCACTATGGCGGCCTGTTCATCCGGATGAGCTGGCACGCCGCGGGGACCTACCGCATACACGATGGTCGCGGCGGCGGCGGCCAGGGCATGCAGCGCTTCGCGCCGATCAACAGTTGGCCGGACAACGTGAGCCTGGACAAGGCCCGACGGCTGCTGTGGCCGGTCAAGAAGAAGTACGGCAACAAGATCTCCTGGGCCGACCTGATCATCTTCGCCGGCAACTGCGCGCTGGAGTCGATGGGATTCAAGACCTTCGGCTTCGCCTTCGGCCGTGAGGACGTGTGGGAACCGGAAGAGATCCTCTGGGGCGAGGAGGACAGCTGGCTGGGCACTGACAAGCGCTACTCCGGCGAGCGTGACCTCGCCCAGCCCTACGGCGCGACCACCATGGGCCTGATCTACGTGAATCCCGAGGGACCAGAAGGCAAACCGGATCCCATCGCCGCCGCGATCGACATCCGCGAGACGTTCGCCCGGATGGCGATGAACGACGAGGAGACCGCCGCACTGATCGTCGGGGGCCACAGCTTCGGCAAGACCCACGGCGCCGGCAGTGGCGATCTGGTCGGCCCCGAGCCGGAGGCGGCCCCGATCGAACAGCAGGGGCTGGGCTGGAAGAGCTCGTACGGCACCGGGGTCGGCAAGGACGCCATCACCAGCGGCCTCGAGGTGGTGTGGACCGCGACGCCGACCAAGTGGGGCAACGGGTTCCTGCAGAACCTCTACGGCTACGAGTGGGAGCTGACCAAGAGCCCAGGCGACGCCTGGCAGTTCGTCGCGAAGGACGGCGCCGGTGCGGGCACCATCCCCGACCCGTTCGGCGGCCCGGGGCGCGCCCCGACGATGCTGGTGACCGACATCTCGATGCGTGAGTCCCCGATATACCGCGACATCACGCGCCGTTGGCTGGACCACCCCGAAGAGCTGACCGAGGCGTTCGCCAAGGCCTGGTACAAGCTGCTGCACCGCGACATGGGACCGATCAGCCGCTACCTCGGGCCGTGGGTCGCCGAGCCGCAGCTGTGGCAGGACCCGGTTCCGGACGTCGATCACGAGCTGGTCGACGAGAACGACATCGCGGCCCTGAAGAGCAAGGTGCTCGAGCCCGGCCCGTCAGTTCCCCAGCTGGTGAAGACGGCCTGGTCGGCGGCGTCGAGTTTCCGCCACACCGACAAGCGGGGCGGCGCCAACGGGGCGCGGCTGCGCCTCGAGCCGCAGCGCAACTGGGAGGTCAACGAGCCCTCCGAGCTGGACAAGGTGCTGCCCGCGCTGGAGCGGATCCAGCAGGACTTCAACGACTCCGCGTCGGGTGGTAAGAAGATCTCGCTGGCCGACCTGATCGTGCTGGCCGGCTCAGCGGCGGTGGAGAAGGCGGCCAAGGACGCCGGCTACGAGATCACCGTGCACTTCGCGCCGGGGCGCACCGACGCCTCGCAGGAGAACACCGACGTCGAGTCGTTCGCGGTGCTCGAACCGCGGGCCGACGGGTTCCGCAACTACGTCCGTCCCGGCGAGAAGGCGCCGCTCGAACAACTGCTCGTGGAGCGGGCCTACCTGTTGGGCGTGACGGGTCCCGAGATGACGGTGCTCGTCGGAGGTCTGCGTGCCCTCGGTGCCAACCACGGCGGGAGCAAGCATGGCGTGTTCACCGACAGGCCCGGAGTGCTTACCAACGACTTCTTCGTCAACCTGGTCGACATGGATAACGAGTGGAAGACGTCGGAGTCGGCGGAGAACGTCTACGAGGTGGTCGACCGCGCCACGGGGCAGCGCAAATGGACGGCGACCGCCAACGACCTGGTGTTCGGGTCCAACTCGGTGCTGCGCGCTCTTTCCGAGGTCTACGCCCAGGACGACAACGAGGGGAAGTTCGTCGAGGACTTCGTCGCGGCCTGGGTCAAGGTCATGAACGCCGACAGGTTCGACCTCAAATAACGCACTGATACCAGGCCGGTCATCGGGGGAAATCCCACTGGCCGAAATCGGGCGCGAGGACCTCGTCCACGTCCACGTTGATGCCGCCGAGGAGCGGACCCGGGTTAGACGGGCTGTTGACCACGGCCTGATAGAGCACCGCGGCCGGCTCGCGGGCCCCGTTCGACCACGCTTTGGTTTGCCATGCCCACCGGTGACCCGCGGTGGTTGAGCTTCCTATGACGCCGTCTCGGATCGCCCACCCGCACACCTGGGCGTCTCCATAGACGCCGGTGCGCCCGACACCGAGCACCGAGTTGATTCCCCGAAACCAATTGATAGCCAAGGTATTCCAGCTGTTCTCGTCGATGTTGTCATCGACACTGAAGAAGATCGGGGCCGAGGCCGTGCCCCCCGCCGCATTGTGGAGTTGCAGCGCCGTGTGAGCGTCGGCCACGCCGCCGTCATACCCGCGGGTGAAGTCCGACGGGTCCGGCCAGCCCGGTTTGCCGTACTGGAAGTTGCTGACGATCTGTAGACCGGCCGCGCGCAGCGCGTCCGCGTACTCGCGGGTGATGGGTTTTGCCCCGAAGTTCGCGCCGGGGCGTGACTGCGACACGTAATTCACTACGCCGCCGTACCCGGCGGCTTTGATCTCGTCGGGCGCGATCCTGCGCTCCGCGAAATCGATCAGCCGCAGGTCGGCGGCCGAGGCCTTGCGCTCGGCGACCGGCGCGGCCACCGCCCCCAGGCCCAGCAGCACCGGTGCGGCGAATTTGAGGACGTCGCGTCGTGAAACCGAGTGCCATCCGTACACCGCGCGATGTTAACAAAGACGGTTGAGGGTGTAGTGAGGGCGTTGGGCGAGCGCTGAGGCGGCATTTCCCTGTGAGTTGCCAAGCAATCGGCACCCGGAGGCACACCGAAGGTGCCGAGGGGCTCGCGTGATGCCTCAAGTCAATATGCCCGCGAAAATAAGTCGATGCCTCACGTAAGAATGCCCGCGAAACGGGCCGGTTCAGCTGGCCTTGGTCCGGATACCTTTGCGGATGTCGGGTAGGGCGGTGGGGATGCTGGCCAGGTAGAGCTGCTCGGTCTTCTCCTTGGCCAGCAGGAGAAGCCGGTTCTGCAGATCGGCGATCTCGCGGCCGATTTTGGCGGGGTTGAGGCTGTCGCGGTAGGCGGTCAGTTCTGCCTGCTGTGCTGGTGAAAGGACGCCGGCGGCCAGGAGCCGGTCAAATGGGGTCTGCGGTGTGTCGTAGAGGCGTCGGCGCCGGCCGTCACCGCTACTGGTGTACCCGGTGGGTTTGATGGTCGGGGTCAGGTAGTTGAGCCGGTCGTTGACCAGTGGCCAGAGCCGGTTGAGCACGGCTCGTTCTTCAGGGGTGTCGTAGCGGTAGTAGAACGCGTACTTGCGCACCAGATGGTTGTTCTTGGACTCGATGGTGGCCTGATCGTTCTTCTTGTACGGCCGCGATCGCGTGAAGAAGATCTCCATCTCCGCCGCCCACTTGATGACAGCCTTGTTCAAAAACTCCGTGCCGTTGTCGAAGTCCAAACCGGTTACCTCATAAGGTATTTCGTGCACCCCTGCTTTCAGTGCACCCAGGATGTGGGCGTTAGCGTTGTTGCGCACGGTGCGGGTAAATACCCAGCCGATATGGACATCGGTGAGGTTGAGGGTGCGGGCGAACTCGCCCTTCAGTGTTGGGCCGCAATGCGCGACCGTATCGCCCTCGAAGAAACCGGGTTCGTCTTCTACCTCATCGCCTGCCTTACGGACCTTGACCGAATTCCGCAGCAGTGGTGAAGGTTTCGTCGTCGATACACCACTGATCTGGTCCTTGGCCCTCGCCGGCGCCAGATACCGGTCAATCGTCGCCGCGCTCATCTCCAGCAGCTCCTCACGCACGGCCGGACTGTAGCGGTCACGACCAAAGGCCAGCTCATCGTGGCGTTGCAGGCCGTCGAGCTGCAGCCGCATCGAAGCAGCCAGATACTTCCCGCACTGCCCACCCGAGGCGGCCCAGACCCGCTGCAGCACCTTGAGCGCGTCGTAGGAATACTTCGGCGCCCTCGGCTTGCGTGGCCGCTTCGCGCTGCTGCGACCCGATCCCGGCGGCCGCATCGCCGCCGCGGTAAGCCTGCGCCGGGCATTGTCACGCGACCACCCAGTCACCTCCACCAGCTGGTCTAGGACCTTTCCCTTGTCCTTCTTCGCGGCCTTCACATACGCCTTGGCGTACCTGGTGGTGATCTCGGCCCGAGACGTCATCGATAACCCACTCTCCATGCCTCACGACGGTCACCGTTTCGCGGGCATTCTTACGTGAGCCCCCAATCGCCTCACGGTGACGCCTCGCAGGCGTGAAAATGGGGTCGAGTTGCCTGCCGACGCCGATGTTTCCTTGGGACCACTAGCCCGCACGTGAGCCTGGGCGCCGGGGCCCGACCTGGAAGGGTCACGCACTGTTGCTTCGAGCACGCCGGTCAGATTTTCGGTTCCCTTGACCGAGGCCCCCGGGCAACCCGTTCGATGATGAGCACGGATCGACTGGAGGGCAATCGAAGTGAAACAGAAGCACAGCCCGGCGCCGCAGGAGATTCCCGACGCCGAGCATGAGTTGGTCATCGAGCATGTGTGCGCTATCGATGTGGCCAAGGCGTTCGGCAAGGTCTGTGTGCGCACCCCGCGGGAGCGTCGGCGGGTTAGCAAGGTGTGGGACGTCGAGGCCACCAGCGGAGCGGTCACCGAGCTGGCCGCCCAGCTCATCAACCTGGGCATCGAGAAGGTCACCATCGAGTCGACATCGGATTATTGGCGGATCTGGTACTACCTGTTGGAGGCGGCCGGGCTCGACGTGCAGCTGGTCAACGCCCGCGATGTCAAGAACGTACCGGGACGACCCAAAACCGACAAGCTCGACGCTGTCTGGCTGGCCAAGCTCACCGAAAAGGGGTTGCTGCGGCCAAGTTTCGTGCCGCCGCAACCAATCCGGCAGTTACGCGATTACACCCGACTTCGCGTCGACTTGACGCGGGACCGGTCCCGATACTGGCAGCGGCTGGAGAAACTGCTCGAAGACGCCCTGATCAAGCTGTCGTCGGTGGCATCCACACTCGACACGCTCTCGGCGCGCGACATGATCGAGGCATTGATCTCCGGCGAACGCGACCCGCGCCGACTCGCCGACTTGGCCCGGGCCCGGATGAAGACCAAGCGAACGGAGCTGATCAAAGCGCTCGACGGACGCTTCGACGAACACCACGCCGAACTGGCGCGGATGCTGCTCGATCAGATCGACACCCTCACTGCGCAGATCCGCACGCTGACCACCCGGATCGACGACCTGCTCGCGGCCGCCGAACCTGCCGAAAACGACGGTCCCGGCAACCCCAGTGTCTACGCCAAGCCTGCCGATAGCGGGTTGTCGGCCGTCGAACGCCTCAAGGAAATCCCCGGCATCGGCAGATCCGGGGCACAGATCATCCTGGCTGAAATCGGCCTCGACATGACCCAATTCCCCACACCCGCGCACTTGGTGTCCTGGGCGAAGCTGTGCCCGCGAACCGTACAGTCCGGACCCGTGACGCGCGGCGGCAAGACCGGCAAGGGCAATCCCTACCTCAAGGGCGCACTCGGTGAGGCCGCCGCGGCCGCCGCCAAGACCGACACCTTCCTCGGCGAAAGGTATCGGCGCATCGTCAAACGCCGCGGCAAGCTCAAAGCCCTGGTTGCGGTCGCCCGCTCCATCCTCGTCATCATTTGGCAACTCCTTTCCGACCCCGCCGCCCGATTCTTCGACCTCGGGTCCGACTACCACGCCAGTCGCATCAGCATCGAACGACGGCTGCGCAACCACATCGCCCAACTCTCCGCGATGGGCTTCCGCGTCACCGTCGAACCCGCCGCCTGAACACCACACAACACAGCAACGAAACCCGGCTCCGCAAGCTCCGCCGGGTCGCCTTCGGGCTGCCCGCTCACCTTGGGGATTTTCCGGTCAGGCACCGAGGGTGTTTCGCGGGCAGTTTCCGTGAGTCAAGCCAGCTCGTTGCATCAATTAGGTGATCGAACTATAGTCTGGACACATGTCCAGTTTGCTGTCGCGGCGTTCGGGAGCCCTTTGATCGCGATGGATTGGGGGGCGGCCGTCCGCAGTATTTCGTCAGCGGATAAGAGTTGAGTATGCGAATTGCCCTGCTGTCCTATCGCAGTAAGGACCATTGCGGCGGGCAGGGCGTCTATGTGCGCCATCTCAGCCGTGGCCTGGTCGAGCTCGGCCATGAGGTCGAGGTTTTCTCCGGCCAGCCCTATCCCGAGCTGCTGGATTCGCGCGTGCGGTTGACCGAAGTTCCCAGCCTCGACCTGTACCGCGAGCTCGACCCGTTCCGGGTGCCCCGTCCGAGCGAGATCCGCGACTCGATCGACCTGCTGGAACTGCTCACGGTGTGGACGGCCGGCTTTCCCGAACCGCGCACGTTCACGCTGCGCGCCGCCCGGCTGTTGGCCGACCGCATGAACGATTTCGACATCGTGCACGACAACCAGAGCCTCGGAACGGGCCTGCTCGCCATCGCCGATGCGGGGCTGCCGGTGGTGGCCACCGTGCACCACCCGATCACGCGCGATCGGGTGCTCGACCTCGCCTCCGCGCGGTGGTGGCGAAAACCCTTGGTGCACCGCTGGTATGGGTTTTCCAAGATGCAGAAGCAGGTGGCCCGCCGAATCCCGCATCTGCTGACCGTCTCGTCGTCGTCAGCCGACGATATCGTCGCCGACTTCGGTGTCTCGCCGGATCAACTGCATGTGGTGCCGTTGGGCGTGAACACCGAACTGTTCCAGCCGGGTTCGCGGCCACGGCACCCCGGCCGGGTCATCGCGATCGCGAGCGCCGACACGCCACTGAAGGGCGTCCGCACGCTTCTGCATGCGGTCGCCAGGCTGCGCACGCGCCGCGATCTCGAGCTGCGGCTCGTCGCCAAAGTGGAACCAGACGGCCCCACACACAAACTCATCGCAGAACTCGGGATCTCCGACATCGTCCACATCACCAGCGGACTTTCCGATGACGCGCTTGCATCCCTGTTCTCCTCCGCCGAGGTCGCCTGCATTCCCTCTCTCTACGAAGGGTTTTCGCTGCCCGCGGTGGAAGCCATGGCGAGCGGAACACCGATCGTGGCGAGCCGGGCGGGCGCGCTCCCCGAGGTGCTGGGCACCGACGGCGCCTGCGCCGAGTTGGTGCCGCCCGGCGACGTCGACGGCCTGACCCGCGCGCTCGGCGAGCTTCTCGACTCGCCGGAAAAGCGCCGCACCATGGGCATCGCGGGCCGCAACCGCGCGATCAACGTCTTCAGCTGGGGGGCCGTGGCCGCGCAAACCGTGCGGGTCTACGAGCGGGCGCTCGGGCGATGCTGACCGTCGATTTCGACCGGCTCGGTGTCGGGCCGTCCAGCAGGGTCATCGACGTGGGTTGCGGGGCCGGCCGGCACGCCTTCGAAGCCTACCGGCGGGGCGCCGACGTCGTCGCCTTCGACCGCGATGCAGCCGAACTGCGTTCCGTACAAGCGATCCTGCGCGCGATGGCCGACAACGGCGAGGCGCCTTTGTCCGCGTCGGCGAAGGTGGTTCTCGGTGACGCACTGAGCCTGCCCTACCCCGACCAGACATTCGACTGTGTGATCGCATCGGAAATCCTGGAGCACGTCCCCCAAGACGACGCCGCCATCGCCGAACTGACCAGGGTTCTCAAAGTCGGCGGCACGCTGGCGATCAGCGTGCCGCGGTGGCTCCCGGAGCGGGTGTGCTGGCTGCTTTCCGATGAATACCACAGCAACGATGGCGGGCACGTGCGCATCTACCGAGCCGGCGAACTGCGCGACAAGATCATCGGCGGCGGAATGGAATTGACGCACGCCCAGCACGCGCATGCACTGCACTCACCGTTCTGGTGGCTGAAATGCGCGGTTGGCGTTTCGAATGCCGGGCATCCCGCGGTGGCCGCCTACCACAAGCTGCTGGTGTGGGATCTGATGCGTCGGCCGAAGGTGACGCGGCTGGCGGAGGCGCTGCTGAACCCCCTCGTGGGCAAGAGCGTGGTCCTTTACTTCACCAAGCCGCAGGCAACGGAAAACCAAGTGCCACTGGGATATTCAGTTGCATCGGTCTAGCCTGCCAGCGGTTTCGGGTATCCTCACTCCCGACCAATGCCGGCAGACCGCGTTGTCGATAGCCGCTGCGCAAGAGTCATCGGGCGCCATTCCATGGTTCCAGGGTGGTCACACCGATCCGTGGGATCACGTGGAATGCGCAATGGCACTAACCGCGGCCGGACTGCTGGAGCAAGCACGGGCCGCGTTCGACTGGAGCCGCCGCTCGCAGCGGCCCGACGGCTCGTGGCCCATCCAGATCCGTGCCGGAGCCATCGAGGACGCCAACAGCGACAGCAACTTCTGCGCGTACATCGCGACCGGGGTATGGCACCACGTGCTGATCACCGGCGACAAGGCATTCGCGGCCCAGATGTGGCCGGTGGTGCACAAGGCGGTCGACTTCGTGATCGACTTACAGTTCGGCTATGGCGAGATCTCCTGGGCCCGAAGCGAAGCCGGGCCGCTCCAGGAAGCCCTGTTGACCGGGTGCGCCAGCGTGTTCCACAGCATCCGCTGCGCCCTGGCGCTGGCCGCTCTCGTTGGGGAACCGCAGCCGGAATGGGAACTGGCGCTGGGCCGGCTGGGCCACGCAATCGCCGCGCATCCCGAGACGTTCACCGAGAAGGAGCGCTACTCGATGGACTGGTACTACCCGATCCTCGGGGGTGCGTTGCGCGGCCCGTCGGCCGCGGCGCGAATCAAGCAGCGCTGGGACGATTTTGTGGTCGCGGGACTTGGCATCCGTTGTGTCGACGATCGGCCCTGGGTGACCGGCGCCGAAACCTGCGAATTGGTGATGGCCCTCGATGCAATCGGTCACCGGTGGGCCGCACATCGGCAATTCGCCGCGATGCAGCACCTGCGCGACGACGACGGCTCATATTGGACGGGCCTGGTATTCGCGGATGGGAAGCGGTGGCCGGAGGAGCGCACCACCTGGACAGGGGCGGCGGTGATTCTGGCGGCGGACGCGCTGTCCGGCACCACCGGGGGCTGCGGAATATTCCGCGGCGACGGGCTGCCGATGGGACTTCAGGCCGACTTCGATTGCGAATGCGTCGTCACCGGGCCGAGCCGATAGCGATGTGTTCGCCGGGCTGGCCGCCGGTGCGTTCGAGGACCCGTAGTGACCCGGTGGCCGAAACCTCCCGGAACTGGCCGGAATCCATTGCACGACAATAAATTTGGTACGGTGCCCGGCCGCCGTCGCGTGGGTCGGGGAACACGTCGTGGATGACGAGCGCTCCGTCGACGCTCACCCACTTTGCCCATCCGTCGAAGTCCTGTTCGGCGGCGGCCTCGGTATGGCCACCGTCGATGAACAAGAACTGCAGCGGTGACCGCCACGCTCGCGCCACGATCGGTGACTTGCCGACGATGGCGACGACGTGCTCGTCGAGCCCGGCGGCGTCCAGCGTGCGGCGAAACGTCGGCAGCGTGTCGAACAACCCGGTGACTTCATCAACCAAAGTGGCGTCGTGGTACTCCCAGCCCGGCTGGTGTTCCTCCGAGCCGTGGTGATGGTCGACGGTGTACAGCACGCTGGCGGTCTCCTGCGCCGCCGCGCCGAGCAACAGTGTCGATTTGCCGCAGTAGGTGCCGACCTCGACACCGACGCCACCGTTCAGGTGCCGCAGGGCGGCGTCGTAGAGCGCGCGCCCCTCGTCGGCGGGCATGAACCCCCGCACCTGCTCTGCCAGCGCAAACAGGCGCTGCGTTGAACTGGGACCGGCGCGGCTCATGAGCCGAACCTACCGCCATTCAGACTGCCCAGCGGCGCGGGCGCGATCGTCCTACCATCATGCTGTGCGCGCTTCGCCTTTCCTCAAGCTGGCTGGTATTGGGCTTGCCGCGGTCGTCACCGCGGCGGCGCTGACGTTGTGTGCCGCCGCGCTGCCCTCCGGCATCCCAGGGGCGGCCGCGGCGAGTTGTCCCCAGGTGCAGGTCGTCTTCGCCCGCGGCCGATACGAGTCACCGGGGACGGGTGTCCTCGGCAGTGCGTTCGTCAACGCCCTCCAATCCAAGGTTTCGAAGAACATCGGCGTATACGCCGTGAAGTACCCCGCCGATACGGAGATCGACGTCGGCGCCAACGACATGAGCCACCACATCCAGTACATGGTCAACAATTGCCCCGACACCCGGCTGGTGCTGGGCGGCTACTCGCTGGGCGCGGCGGTGACCGACGTGGTGCTCGCGGCGCCCATCGCCGCGTTCGGTTTCGACAGCCCGTTGCCGCCGGGCATTGACCAGCACGTCGCCGCCGTCGCGTTGTTCGGCAACGGAAGCCAGTGGGTGGGCCCGATCACGAATTTCAACCCGACCTACAACGACAGGACCATCGAGTTGTGCCATGGCGCAGACCCCGTCTGCAACCCGGCCGACCCGAACACCTGGAAAGAGAACTGGCCACAACACCTCGCCAACGCGTACATCAACGCCGGCATGGCCAACCAGGCCGCCGACTTCGTCGCAAGCAAGCTCTGACGACTGGGCGCGCAACGACGCGCCATGCCCGGTGCCCAGCCTCGCGCGCCTGGTGCCCGATGATCACCGGACGCTGCTGAGGAGACGTATTCCGCCGGTCGCGGTTCAGGTTTCGTACGTGACGTGGTACCAGTGGCGCACCGGTTTATGGCTCTTGTCCGCTTGACCCGTGTCCGTCGCGCTTACAACGTTCACGTCGGTCACACCGGGATTGTGGGCCTCGATATAGCGCTCCAATTCGTGCAGAAGTGCGCTATGCGGCTGAGCCGGGTTGGCGAGCGCTTTTGCTCTGTGTGTTTGCGGCACATGGAGAATTATGCCGACGAATTCCTCGGTATGCAGCATTTGGTTATGCCCTTGTGGCACAACGGGCTTCGCTTTCGGTCTGACGCCGCCGTGCTTGCATACCGGCGTAGCCGAGCGCCAGCCCGGCCACGATCTCGGCGACGGCAGTGAGCCACGAGAACCATGTGACGTTGATGCGCGGTCCGGAGGTGAAGCTGTCTTGATAGCCCGGCAGAAAAGTGGGCAGGAGATGCGCGTAAGTGAACACCGCCGCGCTGCCGAAACCCACGGCGATCGCGGCTTGGCAGGCCTGTCGGTGACGGCGTAACACCAGCGCCACCGCCACCACGACGAACAGTCCCTGAATCGTCCCACCAATCATGATCGATGTCGGCGATGCCGCCATGCCCCGCCGAAGGTGGTCGAGCCCGTGGACTGTGAACGCCGCGGCGAAGACCAACATCGACACGGTCAGGGCACGCCGCGTCGCCAGTAGATCGGGGTGGTTGGACATCTGCGCCTCCCAACGGTCATCTACTACAGACTGTAGTAGTGCGGGCCGCAGATGTAAACGCCCTCTAATGCAGAAACAATTCCTCGATAGCCAAGCATTGGCTGGTTATTGGGCTGTTGCACGGCCTCATTCGTCGGCTGCGGCGCTCACGGACGCTCTTGCGAACAATTCAGGCCGGGGTGTCGGTGCCGGGGTGCAGCCTAAAGTCGCGGACAACGGTGCCACCCGAGGCGGCGCGCTGCCGGGCGAGAAACGAGGGATGGCGACGCATCGCTTGGCGGCGTTCGTGCTCACGACTCCGAGCCGCGACCCATGCCGGATGAGATTGGAGGTAAATAACCTTTCCCCCCGATGGCTTTGCCACGATTTCAACTCCTCCCAGAGCAACCCGCAAAAACTACCAAAGCTGGTTATCGAATCGTTATTCCAAGAATGCCCAGCGAATCTCAGACCAAACCATCCGTCAAGATGAGAATTAGCCGTGAATTCGAAGGATTCCGCAGTCACCACACCCGCCGTCGTCCGTTCCGGGTCGACGGTGACGCAAAGCCTAGCCACGGCCACCGACACGAGTGCTGGTTTCGAGTTCCGCTTCCAGCTGTTTCGACCTGTACAGCAGCGGCTGCTATCGTCCCTTGCTTATGCCGGAGATGGATCGCCGCCGCATGATGCTGACGGCCGGGATAGGAGTGCTGGCGGCTGCGCTGCCGGTCCCCGAGGCGCGGGCCTACCCCCCGAGGCAGGAGGCGCCTGCGGGTCGGGTGCCCCCGCCCGCCGCGCCCAGCGGCCAAACCGGGACCTACATTTTCCAGGACGAGTTCGACGGCCCGGCCGGGTCGGCCCCGGATCCGTCCAAGTGGGCTGTAGCCAAGGCCCGCGAGACGATCAAGGACCCGACCTATTGGGAGCGACCCGAGAACATCGGGCAGTACCGCGACGACCGCCGCAACGTGTTCCTCGACGGGAACTCAAACCTGGTCCTCCGCGCCGCGAAGGACGGACCCACGTACTTCAGCGGCAAGGTGCAAAGCCTGTGGCGAGGCGGGGTGGGCCACACCTGGGAGGCCCGGATCAAGCTCAATTGCCTGACCGCGGGCGCCTGGCCCGCCTACTGGCTGGGCAATGACGACCAGGGCGAAATCGACGTCATGGAGTGGTACGGCAACGGCAACTGGCCCTCGGCCACCACCGTCCACGCGAAAGCGAACGGTGGCGAATGGAAGACCCACAACATCGCGGTCGACAGCGGCTGGCACACGTGGCGCACCCAGTGGGACGAGGCCGGCATCCGCTTCTGGAAAGACTATGCCGACGGCGCGCAACCCTACTTCGACGTGCCGGCGAGCTCGCTTCCGGATTGGCCGTTCAACGGCCCGGGCTACACCATTTTCCCGGTGTTCAATCTTGCGGTTGCCGGTTCCGGCGGGGGCGATCCGGGACCGGGGACCTATCCCGCGGACATGCTCGTCGACTGGATCCGCGTCTGGTAATCCGATACCGCTCAGTGGGTGAGAAGGGCGGCCGCGCTCCAGGGCCTCCGCCCGGGGCGACGCGGGTTCGGCGCGGGCAGCCACGTCATCGGGCGCATCAGCATCGGCAAGCGATGGAACCGCTGGGCGGCTAAATGCAGCGCCTCGACCTCCACGGTGCGCCAGCCGAGGTCTTCGAAGTAGGCCACCCCGTTCTCGGGCGCGAACCTGAATGGTGCGTTTTGCAGCATGCCGGGCACCTGCTTGTTCATCAGCCGCTTGAGGCCCGGGCCGGCGAAGTCGAGCATCCACCAGGCGACCTCCGGCCGCGTGATCGCCTCGGAGAGAGCGACGACGTCGCGGTCTTCGAGATACATCAACAGGCCTTCGGTCAGTACCAGCGCTTTGGTCGCGCCCGCCAGCGCCTCGTCTAGGAAGGCGTCCCGGGCCCGCTGGTCGGCGAGGTCGACCGCAGTCCGGGTCAACCGGCATCGTGGCGCCTGGTCGGCGAGCAGCTCGGTCTTTTCCTCGAGCAGCTTGGGCAGGTCCGCCTCCACCCAAGTGAGCTCAGAGGGAAGCTTCAAACGGTACGGCCGGGTGTCCAAACCGGCGGCCAGGTTCAGGACCCGATCGCAGCCGTCGGCGAGCGCGTTGGCGATGGCGTCGTCGACGATCATTGTGCGCGCGACGAGCCACCAGCCGCTGCGGGTCGTCCGGGGGACCCCGTCGACGATAGCGCGGCCGTGTTTACCGGCCAGGCGTTCGGCGAGCGGGTCGCGGAACAGCGCGTCGGGACGGGCCGATTCGGTCGCGCGGTGCAACGCCGTCATTCGGGCCGTGTCGGAAACATGCGTGATCGTGTGCCCTGGGCCTGCCATATGTGCGTTATAGCAGCACCGTCGCCGCCCTACTGACCGGCCTACTGTCCGGCCTTGCCGCCGGCGAACCACGCGGAAGTCACGGCGCGGGTCTTTGGAGGCGGGAGAGCGGCGTCCGGCGCGCCGAGTGGCCCAACCTTGACCGTCCACGCCGCCGACGAGCGGTCGATGCA
Organism: uncultured Actinomycetota bacterium; assembly: GCA_963788075.1. GTDB lineage: Bacteria > Actinomycetota > Actinomycetes > Mycobacteriales > Mycobacteriaceae > Mycobacterium. The sequence goes on from CAWBFI010000006.1 coordinate 755,648, forward strand.
GGTTCCGGCGCCCTGGCTGGGGAGCCACAGCACCGCAAGGTTGGCGTGGGGGTCGCCGCAGCCGTAGACGCCGACATACCCGTCAGCGCGCCCACCCCACGCGCCGCCGTTGCGAAGCAGGCATCGGGTGCCGTCGTCGAGGGTCAGCGCGAACGGGTCCGGGGTCGCGATTGGCTGCACGGGCGGGAGCGCACCGTCATAGGCGACCCGATGCAGGCGCTTGTCCCAGGGATTGTCCACGCACAACAGTGATCCCGGCGTCGACGGCCAGCAGGTGCCCGCGCCGGCCGCGCTGGGTGAACAGTAGTAGACGTTGTCGGCCACCGCCGACGGCGACCGCGACGTGCAGTCGTTGACGGTGAAGACGTTGCCTTCCGCGGGGGTTTCGGCGATACCCGTTGATCGGTTGGCCATTGGGCCCGACCGCCACCGCGGTGATTTGCTGTGTGGCCGGCGGATCAGCACTGGCCGAACCACCCGCCGACAAAACTGTCATCGCCATCATGGCGGTCGACACCGCGACAGCTCGCAACGTACTCACCTGGCTAACACTCCCTCAGCTTGGCCCGCTTTTGAAGCCCAGTTTTGAAGGGTCGATGATCGCCCGTAAAGCGGTTCGGCCGTAACCGCCTTGTTGACGAACCGCGGTCCGGTACCGTGCGCTCATGTCTGATCGAAACCGGCGTTTCCTCCTCCGCGAGCGGCCCACGGGACGCATCGGGCCGGGCACCTTCGAGCTCAGCGAGGAGGCGGTACCCGAGATCGGGGACGGCGAGGCCCTCGTGCGCGTCGACTGGATCTCGCTCGACCCGACGAACCGGGCGTGGATCAACGAGATACCGACGTACCTGCCGCCGGTCGGCATCGGCGAGGTCATGCGCGGCGGCGGGCTCGGCGAGGTGATCGCGTCGAAGAATCCGAATTACGCCGTCGGCCAGACCGTGCAGGGCCTCGTCGGCTGGCAGGAGTACGCGGTTGCCTCGGACGCGAATCCCTTGTTCCCGGTCGACGTCGCCGAGGGCGTCTCACCGAGCGCCTATATGGGCGCGCTCGGCATGACCGGCCTCACCGCATGGGTGGGGATTCGCGACATCGGCAAGCCACAGCCGGGCGAGACGGTGGTCGTCTCGGCGGCCGCGGGCGCCGTCGGCTCGGTCGCCGGCCAGCTCGCCAAGTCCGATGGCGCGCGCGTCGTCGGGATCGCCGGCGGCCCCGAGAAGTGTGCGTTGCTGACCGAGCAGCTGGACTTCGACGCCGCGGTCGACCACCGCGCCGACGATTGGGCCGCCCAGCTCGCCGCGGCGACGCCCAACGGCATCGACGTCGACTTCGAGAACGTCGGCGGCGACATCATGGACGCGGTGTTCGCGCGTCTCAACGTGCGCGCCCGCGTCGCGCTCTGCGGTCTGATCTCTGGTTACAACTCGGCTGACCCGCCTCCGGGACCGCGCGCCTTCGGAAACCTGCTCATCCAGCGTGCGACGCTGCAAGGGTTCATAGTCCTCGATCACTTCGGCCGCGCGCCCGAGGCGATCCGCGAGATCGCCGGTCTGATCGCCGAGGGCAGGCTGACGCCCCTGGAGACCGTCATTGAGGGCTTCGAGCAGCTACCGACGGCGATCAACATGCTGTTCGACGGCAAAAACGTCGGCAAGCTCGTCGTCAGGACGTCGGGCTAGATCGTTGTAAGGAATTATGCTGTCCGGCAGCAAATGTTTCGCTCCGGGTAACAACATTTCCTGATGAATGAGGGCAGCGCATATGCCGAACGATGTCGCCGACCCTGATTCCGTTGTCCCGCAACTGCATCGCGAGTTGGCTAACCGCCACATTCAGTTGATCGCGATAGGAGGTGCAATCGGCACGGGGCTATTCATGGGTTCCGGGCGAACGATTTCCCAAGCCGGCCCGGCGGTCGTGTTGGTGTATGGGGTCATCGGGTTCTTCGTGTTCTTTGTGCTGCGGGCCATGGGCGAGCTGCTGTTGTCGAACCTCAACTACAAATCGTTCGTCGACTTCTCGGCCGACATGTTGGGCCCCGCGGCGGGCTTCTTCGTGGGCTGGTCGTACTGGTTCGCCTGGGTCGTCACCGGTATCGCGGAAATAGTGGCCATCACCGGCTACACGAAATTCTGGTGGCCCGGCATGCCGGCATGGCTACCGGCGCTCGTCACCGTCGGACTGGTCCTCCTCCTCAATGTGTTCGGTGTTCGCAATTTCGGGGAGGCCGAGTTCTGGTTCGCCTTGATCAAGGTGGTAGCGATCGTCTGCTTCATCGTCACCGGCGTCGTGCTAGTGGCGACCGACTTCGTTTCGCCGCAAGGGCATCGAGCGGCGATCGAAAACCTTTGGAACGATGGCGGATTCTTCGCCACGGGATTCATGGGCGTGGTCAGCGGCTTCCAGATCGCATTCTTCGCCTTCGTCGGCGTTGAACTCGTCGGCAGCGCGGCGGCGGAGACGGTCAACCCGCGCCGCACCCTGCCCCGCGCCATCAACGCCGTCCCGCTTCGCGTGGCGATCTTCTACATCGGCGCACTCCTGGCGATCCTCGTCGTCGTCCCTTGGCGACAGTTCCCCGGCGGCGAGTCCCCGTTCGTGATGATGTTCTCCTTCGCAGGCCTGGCCGCTGCGGCATCGATCGTCAACTTCGTCGTGATCACCGCGGCCGCCTCGTCGGCCAACTCCGGCGTATTCTCCACCGGCCGTATGCTTTTCGGGCTGGCGGACGAAGGCAGCGCCCCGATGCCGTTCCGAAGACTGAACCGTGGTGGTGTGCCCGCGGTTGCCCTGATTCTCACGGCGGCCCTGCTGCTGGCGTCCATCCCGCTGCTCTACGTCGGCGGTTCGGTGATGGGTGCTTTCACGCTGGTTACGACAGTGTCGTCTCTGTTGTTCATGTTCGTGTGGGCGATGATCGTCATCAGCTACCTCGTCTACCGTCGCCGGCACGCGCAGCGTCACGCCGAGTCGGCCTACCAGATGCCCGCCGGCCGGGTGATGTGCTGGTTGGTCCTCGCGTTCTTCGCGTTCGTCATCTGGACGCTGGTGACCCAACGCGACACCGCCATCGCGTTGGCGTGGTTCCCGTCATGGTTCGTGGTCCTGGCCGCCGGGTGGCTCATTGTCCGGCGCCGGCCCGGCCATGCCGAGCGGTATCGACAGTTCCAAGCCGAGATGAGCCACCCGAGCGACGAAGAGGCCGCGACCGCCGCACCGGCTGCGTGAGCCCGCGTTGTTGGGATCGGTAGCCGGTCGCGCTGTCTGTACTTACCGCAACGACGCCGCCAGGGAGGCGGCGCCCTACGAAAGGAACCTAAGCAATGAAAATCTTGCCAACCCCCATCGAAGAGCAGATCAACCGCGTCGATCGGCAGCGCAGCCTCTACATCGGGATCGCCGCCGGCCTGGTTGCGGCCTGGAGCCTGTTCCGCCTGATCTGGGTGCTCTACCTCGGACTGACGTTCGGTTGGTTTTTCGGGTCGATGGCTTTCTCGGTGGTGCTGTGGGGCGTGATCGGTGCCGTCGCGGGGATCGCCTCCGTCGGTTTCCTGACTCGCTACAACAGAGGGGCTTGAACCCGGCCCGCATCATTGGAAAAGTTCCGAGCCCGCGTGGTTCGGAACTTTTCCGTTTGGGGCTGGTTGGCGACGGTAGATTTTCCGCATGGATCTCGGCGGCAAGGCAGTCCTTCTCACCGGCACGACCGGAGGTCTGGGACGAGCGATCGCCAAAGCGCTGGCCTCGCGCGGAGCGAAACTCGTCCTCAGCTCACGCAAGGCCGAGGAGTTGGAGCAACTGGCACGATCTCTTCCGGGCGGCGGGCATGCGACCGCCGTTTGCGATCTGGCCGAGGAGGGCGCGGCGCTCGTGCTGCTCGAGAAGGCCGGCGATATTGACGTGTTGGTTGCCAATGCGGCGCTTCCCGGATCGGGCCGGTTGGAGAGCTTCAGTCAAGACCAGATCGGCCGCGCCCTGCGAGTCAAGTCAACCTCGAGTCGCCCATGCGTATGACCCGCGCGCTGCTGCCGGGGTGGCAGCAGCGCGGCAGTGGGCATTTCGTTTTCGTCTCGTCTATGTCGGGTGTCGTCTCGCTACCGCGTTCCTCGATATACGCGGCCACGAAGTTCGGCCTGCGCGGATTCGGGTTGAACCTGCGAGAAGACCTGCGGGGCAGCGGTATTGGCGTTTCGGTCATCTCGCCGGGTTCGATCCGTGACGCCGGAATGTTCGCCGACAGCGGCGCGCCGCCACCGCCGGGCATGGGTATGGGAACACCCGAGCAGGTCGCCAAGGCCGTGGTCCGCGCGATCGAGCGCGACAAGTCGGAAATCTCGGTGGCGCCGCTGCGTCAGCGTGCGCTCGCGCGGTTCGCGATGCTGGCGCCGGAGATCTCCGGTCGAATTGCGGGCTCGGCAGCCGCCAAGGCCGCGGACGCGGTGGCCGCCGGCCAGACCGACAAGCGGTAGCCCGGGCTCAGCGCAGCTGCTGGATGCGGATCAGGTTTCCGGCGGGATCGCGCACTGCACAGTCGCGGAGCCCATACGGCTGCTCGGTCGGCTCCTGGACGATCTCCGCATCGCTGGCCTGCAGCCGCTCGAAGGCGCCGTCGAGGTCCTTGGTGGCCAGCACCACCATGGCGTAGGTGCCCTTGGCCATCATCTCGGCGATGGTGCGGCGCTCCTCGTCGGTGATGCCCGGGTTGGCGGCCGGCGGGGTCAGCACGATGTTCGTGCCTGGCTGGCTCGGCGGCCCGACGGTGATCCAGCGCATCGTTCCCTTGCCGACATCGAGGCGAACCTCGAAACCCAGGGTGTCGCGATAGAAGGCAAGGGAGGCTTCCGGGTCGCCGTGCGGAAGAAAGCTTGAGTGAATGGTGATGTCCATGGCCTCAGGCTAGGTACGGCTCCGTGGCGCCCGCTTCTCGATTCCTGATCGGTCTGGTCACCTGCTTCTCCACGCAGGCCGGCATGCCCGCCGTTGCGTGCGTGGGGCGGCGCCGGTAGGTGCTCGGCGGCACGCCGACAAGTTCGGTGAAGCGAGTGCTGAAAGTGCCCAGCGATGAGCAGCCGACCGCGAAACACACCTCGGTGACGCTGAGGTCGCCCCGGCGCAGGAGCGCCATGGCGCGTTCGATGCGGCGCGTCATCAGATAGGAGTATGGCGATTCGCCGTAGGCGCGACGGAATTCGCGGCTGAGGTGCCCGGCCGACATGTGCACCCCGCGGGCCAGCGCCTCGACGTCGAGCGGCCGCGCGTACTCCCGGTCGATCCGATCGCGGACGCGACGCAGCAGCGCGAGGTCGCGCAGGCGCTGTTCGGCGGAGCGACTGGTCACTTCGGCGATGCTGCCATAGCGTCGGAGGGAACCGTCGACTTCGCCCAGACTGCAACTATGGCGATTCGGCCCGGCGTGTCTTCGCCACTGGTTCAATGTCGCGGAATCTGTCGCGGCACAACGGTTTCGGCCACGGGTTCGCTACGGGGCAGTCGCGCCGCGCCAGACCATCGGGTTGAGCGTGCGATACGGATCGGTGGAGCGCAGCCGCAAGAGGTCGGCCAGGATTTGTTCCAGCGCCCGTTGCGTTCGATCCTTGACGGCCTCCACCCAGCCTTCCGTCCCGATGCCCAGGGGTTTGGTCGTGTCGATTGGGGAGCCGAACCGGAGGTACATGCGTTGCGGTCGAGGAATCAGCGTCGGACCGATGCCCCGCAGCAACGGCATCGCCATGTCCGGGCGACCGTTCAACCTGCGGCCCAACGCTTCGCTCAGTCTTCCGTAGGCGCCGTCCCGCGTGGTCCAACTGCGGTAGACGTCGTCGCCGCCGACGAGACCGGCCGGCACGATCGGATAGCCGTTCTCCACGGACAGCCGCGCGAATCCCGACCGGCCGTGCCAGCGCAGGGTGTACTCCTCACCTTTGAACTTCGGGATCTCCCGGCCGCCCCCGGGGAACACCAGAATGGTCTCGTCGTTGCGCATGAGTTCACGCGCCGTCTCCGGTGCCCCGACCACGGCGCCGAACGCCGCCATCAGGTCCGCCGGCAGCCCGCGTATTCGCCCGAATCCGCGGTCGGCCAGCGGCCGCACCCGGGCCCCGACCGCGTGTCGCACCACACCCGAGATCAGAAAGATCTCGGAGCCGAACTGAGTGTGGTTGCCGGCCAAGAGGAATCGCCCATCGGCCGGTAGGTGTTCCACATCGTCAACGTAGGGCCGGTAGAGGTCGACAACCGGGCGAAGGCGGTCGGTCGCCGTGTCGAGAACCGCGCGCAGTGCACGCACCCTTCGACTTGGCTCCATGATGGCGGTGAGGTCCGCGCCGTCAGCCACGGTCGTCCGCGCCCGGACGGGAGAACAGGGCGGTGATCGAAGGTGGGCCCAGCCGCGTCGACGAGGGCAGAAGGTCGATTCGCATCTCCGGATCGGCGGCGCGGCCAAGGGCCTTCAGCGCCGACGGGCTGTAGGCGCGCATTGCGCTGATGAAGCCGTCGTGGAGGCCGGGCCAAGCCCACGACCATGGAAAAAGGATCAGACTGATCGGCAATGCCAGCACCGCAAACGGCAAGGTGGCCAACGGAGTCCGCCGCTTGAGGTCGATGACCAGGAACCGCTTGCCCACCCGGGTGGCCTCGGCGATGGCGCGACAGGCGACCGCCGGCGGCAGGTGGTGAAACGCCTGCGCGAACACGACCAGGTCGTAGCTGTTGTCGGCGGCGTCGATGGCGGTGGCGTCGATCACCTGGGTGCGCGCCCGCGGGCGCTTTCCCTGCTCCCCCCCGGCGATGTTGGCAACCGAGGTCGGATCCACGTCGCTGACGGTGACGGTCACTGTCGGATGCAGCTCGAGGATCTTTGCCGAGAGCTTTCCGTGCCCCGCGCCGAGTTCGAGGATGCGCGGGTTGGGGATGTCGGCGACGACGTCGAGTGCCGCCCTCGCGTACTTCTCGTGCTGGTTGGTCAGTGTGCCCATCCGGTCGAGCATCCCGATGACCTTCTGCTTGACCTCATCCGGCACATCGTCGCGGTCGAGGTACTCCAAGGCATCCGTCTCGAATCGACGGTCCAGCCACGACGCGTCGGGGCCGCCCCTTGGCATCGTCGCTATAGCCTGGTCGAACGCACCGGTGGTTGCCATCGAGTCGTCTCCTTTCGTCCTGCCGACGGCGTCAGCCCGTCTTGGCCACTATAACAAACGAACTAGTTCGTCTGATTATGATGTTCCTCATGAGAACAAAGATCGAGCTCCGGGGCGAGATACTTGCCGCCGCCCGCGCGGAGTTCGCGCAGTACGGCTTGGCCGGGGCGCGCATTGACCGCATCGCTCGGGCGGCCACGGCGAGCAAGGAACGGCTGTACGCGCATTTCGGCGACAAGGAGACCCTCTTTCGGGACGTGGTCGCCACCGACGGCGCGGAGTTATTCCGCGCCGTGGAGTTGCGACCCGACGCGGTGCCGGAGTTCGTCGGCGAGATCTTCGATTTGGCGCAGAGCCGCCCCGAACACATACGAATGGTCACCTGGGCCCAATTGGAGGGCTTTCCGCTCGACGATCCGGAGGTCGACGGCCAGCATCCATCCGAAAAGGCCATCGCCGCAATAGAACAGGCGCAGGCCGACGGCCACGTTGATCCCGCGTGGGAACCGCGGCAGCTGTTGGTACTCCTCTTCGCGATCGGCCTGGGCTGGGCGCACTGGCCCGATCCGGCTGCCGCGACAACGGACCCGGAGGTCGTCGCCCGCCGACGCGCCGCCGTCGTCGAGGCGGCGGCCCGGATCGTCAAACCCGTTGCGCGCCCTTAGGCGCCGACCAGCTCCGGGTGGAACTTGGCCGCCATCCGGCGAACCCCGTGTTGCCAGTCGACCGTCGTGCCGCCGATGAGCTCGTGCATCCGGGCCACCTCGGTGGGATTGCCGCGGAGCGCCTGATCGCTCTCCTCGAAAACCGGTTCCTTGCCGACGAGCGAGCCCAGGTAGCAACACCATTCCTGCAGGCTCACCGTCTGGTCACCGCACCAGTTGACGGTGACCGACGGGACCGACGCCGCGTCCAGCAGCTTGGGCAGGGTCGCGATGATGTCGTCCTCATGGATCGGGTTGTAACGCGCCGGCCCGCCGGGCGGGACGGGGATCGGGATGCCGGCCAGCATCATCTCCATGTGGTAGTACGGCCACCCGCCGTTGTCGCCGTACGGGACGTTCAGGCGGGCGATGGTGGTGGAGACGCCGAGGGCCCGCGCCATCGACCGCGCGACGACCTCCCCGGCGATCTTGGAGATGGAATAGGTGGGGAACAAAAACTTGTGATTGTCGCCCAGGGCGGTTCGCTCGGTGCGGGGTTCGTCGTCGGGCGGGTCGTAAACGGCCGCCGAGGAGCAGTGCAGGAAGGCCTTCGCGGCCCGGCAATGCGCCATCAGCAGGCCGACCGATTCCGCGTTGGTCCCCAGGTCCGTGTCCCAGTTCCCGCTCTTGGCTACCGCCAAGTTGAGGACGTAGTCGAAGTCGGTTGGCAGACCGGTGAAGTCACCCGCCGCCAGGTTCACCGTCTCGCACCGAATCCCCGCTTGCTCAAGGCGTTCTCGCGCGGCGGGATTGGTGAAGCGTGCGATGCCCCACACCTCGTTATCTGCCGCGAGGGCCAGGGCGATGGGAGTCGCAAGCTGACCGGTCGGACCGGTGATCAGGATCTTTGCGCCGCGCATCCGCTGATGGTAGGCGACAAGCGTCGGCGTATTGTCCTCAGGCCATGACAGACGTGATCCGTTTCGTTCCTGCGAACGGCCTGAGATTCGCTTATCTCGAGGAGGGCTCGGGGCCGCTGGTCCTGCTGCTACATGGATTCCCCGACACGGCGCACACTTGGGATGACCTTCGACCGCGCATCGCGGCCCGCGGATACCGCGCCGTCAGCCCCTTCATGCGGGGCTACCACCCCAGCGCGATTCCGGATCGCGACGCGGATCAAGAGACCCTGGCACGCGATCCGCTTGCGCTCATCGAAGCGCTCGGCGCCGATGACGCCGTCGTCGTCGGGCACGACTGGGGCGCTTCGGCAGCATACGGCGCGGCGGCGCTCGGACCCGATCGGGTGAGAAAGCTGTTCGTCATCGGCATTCCGCACCCGGCGGCGCTCAAGCCGTCGCTGAAGAAGCTGTGGGGCGCGCGGCACTTTGCGGCGTACAAACTGCCCGGCGCGCCGGACCGGTTCGCGCGCAATGACTTTGCGGCGCTGCCCGCCATTTATCGGCGATGGTCTCCCACCTGGGAGCCGGGCCCCGATGAGTTCGACGCCGTCCGCGCGAGCTTCTCCAACCCGGCCAGCCTGGACGCCGCGTTCGGTTACTACCGGCGGCTCTCCCCCATACCCAGCGCATCGTTGCGGGCGCGGATCACGGTGCCGGTGGTCGCCTTCGCGGGCGTCGACGACCCGATCGTCGCGCCATCGGATTACCGGGCCGCCGCCCGGATGTTCGACGGCGAGTACCTTGTCGAGGAGGTCCCCGGCGGGCATTTCATGCACCGCGAACATCCCGAGGCGTTCGTCGAGCGGCTCTTGAAACACTTGTGACTCCGACTTTCGCGCATTGTGCTCACAAAGCGCGGTAGGGTCTCGGCATGGCAACCAAGGGTCGCATCGGCTTGCGACTCGGCACCCAGCTACTGCTGCTGCAGCTCGTCGTCGTGACGCTGACATTGATCATCGCGTTCGGATTGTTCGCCACTTTCAATCGCCAGCGTTTGGACCTCCAGTACCACCTCCACGCGTTGGATATCGCCCGCGTCGTTGCTTCGTCGCCGACGGTCGGTAACAACATCTCGCGCTACGACACCGACGCATTGAGCCCGGGTCCCGCACTCGTCGACGAACTCGCGAGCGGTCCGATCCAGGGCGTCGCGTCACGCGTTCAGCAGCGCACGCACGTGCAGTTCGTGGTCGTCGCCAACACGCGCGGCATCAGGCTCGCGGCTCCCGACCGCACCATGTTGGGTCTTCCGGTCCGTGCGGACATCACGCAGGCGACTGCCGGGCACGAAGGGGTGTTTCATGACGCCACCGTTTTCGGGCGGGCGATAGTCGCCAAAGTCCCGGTGCTGGAGCCCGGTTCCAATCGGGTGCTGGGAGTGGTCATCGTCGGCATCTCCACGAAGGCGTTTGATGACCAGTTTTCGAACAACCTGCGCGTGCTCGGCGCGATGGGAGTTGTGCTCCTGCTGATCGGCGTCGCCGGCTCGGTGGCGCTGGCTCGGCGGTTGCGGGGGCTCACGCTCGGTCTGCGCCCCGCCGAGATCACCGAGCTGATCCGCAGTCAGGCGGCGGTGCTGCAGGGCATCGGTGAGGGGGTCGTGGCAGCCGACACGTCGTGGAAGACCACCTTCGTCAACGACGAGGCGTGCCACCTTCTCGAGATAGGCAACGAGACCGGGCGGCACGTCGGCGAGATCGGGTTGACCCCGCGCGTGCTTGGCCACGGTGGGCGAACGCATCGTGGTGGTCTCGGCCCGGCCGGTATCACGCGAAGGGCGGGCGCTGGGAACCGTGTTGGTGGTGCGGGACAGGACAGATGTCGAGTCGTTGACGCGGCAGCTCGACGCGGTGCAGGTGATGAGCACGGTGTTGCGCGCCCAGCGCCATGAGTTCGCCAACCGCCTGCACCTGCTGAACGGGCTGCTGCACGGCGGTCACGTCGACGAGGGGTTGCAGTATCTGGAAGAGCTTCTCGGATCGGGCCCGCTGGGATCCGCACTACCCGGTATCGGTTCCATCAACGACGCCTTCCTGCAGGCGTTCCTGGCCGCCAAGGCCGCGGCCGCCCGCGAAGCCGGGGTGACGCTCACGATCGGTGAGAACACCTGGGTGACCGGGCGGCTCGTATTGCCAGTCGACGTCACCACGGTCCTGGGCAATTTGCTCGACAACGCCATCGACGCGGCCCGGACGAGCGGCAACGCGACCAAAGAGGTGGAAGTCGAACTGCTGCAAGACGGTACGACGCTGCACATCACTGTGGCCGACAGCGGCGACGGCGTCTCTTCCGACTTCGTCGAGCACCTATTCACCGAGGGCACGACCACCAAGCCGGACTCCGGTCTGCCGGGCGGCCGGGGTATCGGGCTTGCGTTATCGCGCCAGATCAGCCGCGCGCTCGGTGGCGATCTCTGGCTGGCCAGCACTGGCAACACCGAGCTGCGGCTGCGCGGCGCGGAGTTCATCGCCCGGCTGCCGGGCGTGATGGTTGAGGAGGCGCAATGGGCGACGCAGACCTGACGGTGCTGGTGGTCGACGACGACTTCCGCGTGGCCAATATGCACGCCGAGGTCGTCAAGACGCTTCCCGGCTTCACCGTCACCGCCACGGCGAACACTCTCGAGGCCGCGCGGCAGGCCCTGCGTGAGGCGCCTGCCGTCGACCTCGCCCTGGTAGATGTGTACCTGCCTGACGGGTCGGGAATCGACTTCGTCCGCGAATTGCACGGCGACAGCATGGTATTGACGGCGGCAACCGAGGGGGTCACGATTCGCGCTGCCATGTCGGCGGGGGCTTTGAGCTACCTCGTCAAGCCGTTTGCCACTACCGAGCTCGCCGCCCGGCTGGCCGGCTACGCCCGCTACCGCAAAATCCTGGCCGGCCGCAATCTCAGCTCGGGCGACGTGGACGCGGCTCTGGATGCGCTGCGGCCCAGGGTCGCTCAGCCCCAGCAGGCCACCATCGCGGCTTCGTCGACCAAACAGCTTGTGCTGCAGGCTTTGCACGCATCCCAGAAGCCGATGTCCGCGGCGGAAGTCTCCGCGGCGATCGGGATATCGAGGGCGACCGCCCAACGGTATCTGGCGGCGCTCGCCGCTACCGGTGAGGTCGGCGTCGGGTTGCGGTACGGCACTACGGGACGACCCGAGCAAGAGTTCGCGGCGACCGATAAGCGGCGACCCCGCCTACCGCGCTGACTGGTGCGTCGAGATTGCGCTCAGCGCGCGGGCCGGCGGCCGAACCGCGATCTGTGCGCAGCCTCGACGCCGCTAGCGTAGGCTCGCCGCCGTTGGTGGCGGCCCGCGGCGCCGCTTTGGACTTCGAGGGCCACCAGTTCGCCCGACCGATCATGGCCGCCAGGGCCGGGACGGTGACGGTGCGAACCACGAAGGTGTCGATCAAAATGCCCATGCCGATGATGAACCCGGTCTGCACCATCGTCGACAGGCTGCCGAACAACAGGCCGGACATCGAGGCGGCGAAGATGATGCCGGCCGAGGTGATGACCCCACCCGTCGAACGGACCGCACGAATGATGCCGGAGCGGACGCCGGAACGTGACTCCTCACGAATTCGGGTGATCAGGAGCAGGTTGTAGTCCGCCCCGACGGCGACCAGGACGATGAAAGCCGTCGCCTGCACGTTCCAGTAGATCGGCTGATGAAGCACGAACTGGAAGAAGATGACTCCCACACCCACCGCCGAAAGAAACGAGATCACCACGGAGGCAATGAGATACAGCGGGGCCACGATCGCGCGCAGCAGCAGGATGAGGATGACGAAGACGATGAGAAGGGTCATGATCACGATCAGGCGAACGTCGCCGTCGTAGTAGCTGCGGATCGTGCTGTACATCGCGGTCGTTCCTACCATCGAGATCGAGGCATCCGCGAGCGAGGTGTTGGGCTGCGCGCCGCGCGCCGTGGCGAGGATCGATGCCACCTGATCCATCGCCGCCGTGCGGAAGGGGTCGAATTTCGATTCGACCAGGTAGCGCACCGAGTGCCCGTCGGGCGAAATGAACGTCTTCGCAGCGTTCTTGAAGTCGGCCGAGGTGAGCACCTGGGGCGGAATGTACATGCCCGCCATGGATTGCTGCGAAGCATCGCGTTTCATCGACAGCAGCAGGTCGGCCGCCTGATTCATCCCCAGGCCCATCCGCTTGGTCTGGTCGACGAGTGTCCGGACGCCGTCGGCCAGCCGCCGGCTGCCGTCGGCGAGCTGGTCGGCAACCGCCTGCAGGCCCGCAATCTTCTGCGATATCCCGGCGGTGTTGCCGCCCGCCGCCCGCAGGCCGTTGGAGGCCGTTGCCAAAAGCGTGTTAAGGCTCTGCACCGCCGCCTGCACGCTCTGTGCCGCCGGCGGGGCGGCCAACGTACCGCCTAGCCCATTGAGCATCGGGGCCACCGCGGCGACTTCGTTGGCGAGCGCCGGAACCGACCCGTTCGCCGCGCCGCGCACGCTGTCCAGAAGGTTGGCCGCCGCGTCGAGCCGCTGCTGCACCTGGTTCAGCGTTGCGGCCAGTTGCGTCATGGGTCCACTGGCGCTGCGGATTTGGTCGCGAACCTGGGCGAGACTTGCCGCCAGTTTGTCGGCGCCACTGCTCAGCGCGTCCAGGTCGCCGGTTCGGTCGCTGATCTGTGTCGAGGCGTCTTCGAGCTTGCTGCCGACCGCCCCGGCCTGGGAGCTGAGCTTGGCCTGATCCAGCGGCTGGCCGTCGGGCCGCGTGATGCCGCGCACGGCAGCGATATTCGGCAGTTGGGACACGCGTTGCGCCATCTGGTCCAGGTCGGCCAGGGCCCGTGATGTCCGCAGGTCCTGGGGTGAGCGGACGTAGATGTACTGCGGCAGCAGCGCGCTGGTCGAAAAGTGTCCTGCATGTTCGAAAAGCCGACGTTGCTGGGCGCCGATTGCGGCAATTGCAGGCGGTCGTTGAAGGTGGGCCGCAGGAAGGCCGCGCAGCCGGCCAGCGCGATCAACACCGAAAGGCTGACCAGCAGATGCGTTTTGGGCCGGCGAACCAGGTGAACGGCGGACCTCTGCCACAGGCGCCCGGTGAGCGCCGGCCGCGGCACCACCCACCCGCGCCGGCCGGCGAGCAGGAGGATGGCGGGCAGCAGCGTGACGGCGGCAAGAAACGCGACCCCGATCGAAATGGCAAGCGCCGGGCCGATACTCGTGAACGCCGGCAGGCGGGTGAACACCATGCCGAGGAAGGTGACGGCGACGGTGGCCGCCGACCCCGCGATCACCTCCCCGATGGAGCTCAGTGCTTTTTGTACGGCCAGGTCGGAGTCGACGCCGGACCGGATGTACTCGTGGTAGCGGCTGATCAGAAAGACTGCATAGTCGGTGCCGGCGCCGAAGATCATGGCCGTCATCAACGCGATCGTCAACCCGGACACCCCGAGTCCGAGCTGAGTCAGCCCGGAGACCACGCCCTGGGCCGACGCCACCGAAACCCCAATGGTGATCAACGGCAGCAGCACGGTCACCGGCCGCCGGTAGATCACCAGCAGGATGATCAGGACGAACAATGCGGTGACGATCTCGGTCACATGCATGTCGCGGGCGGTGACGATCGACATGTCGCCGACCATGGCGGCCTGTCCGGTCACGCCCGCCGTCAGCCGCGCGCCCGCCGGGGAACGCTTGACGAGCTCTGTGATCCGTTGGTACGCCTGCGAAGACTCCGGGGACCCGGCGGGCGCCCGCAGCATCACCGCCATGGAGAACGCCTTGTTGTCCGCGCTGACCATCAACGGACGCAGCGCGGGTGTGGTAAGGGCGTCCCGCACGCCGGTTACATCGCGGGTGTCGCCGCGCAACTCGGCGGCCAGCTTGCCGTAGGCATCCTTGTCGGCCGGTTGGAAACCCCGGTCATCGGTGAGAACGACAATCAGGACGTTCTGGGCCGATTCGCCGAAATCCCTGGCCATCTGTTCGGCCGCGGCCATGGCTTGGCCGGCAGCGGCTGCCCCGTCTGGCCTTCGACCGCCTTCGTCAGGGGCGGGAAGGCCACGGCCAGCACGGCGACCACGGCGGCCCAGGCGGCGATCACGAGCCAGGGTGCGCGCACGACGGCGCGCCCCAGCATCCAGAAGGCGCCGACGCCTGTCGAGTTGTTCTGGGACGCGGACTCTTTGCTCATGGTGAAACCCTTCATAGTGCTGGGCCGTGAATGACTTTCGCTTCGGTTACTGGGAACCTATGACGGCGCGCGCACCCGTGTCTCGCTTGCGAGCGATAGTCGAAATTAGCGGCGATTCCACGGTTCTGCGCATTGTGCTCGGCCGCCGGCGCCTACCCCGTCGCGCCCGCAAGCTCGGGGCACGGCCAGCCGATCGTGGCGGCGAGCGAGAAATCGCTCAGAGCGCTCGATAGGTCCCTTCGCAGGGCCTCATTCGAGTTGGGGCGGCCCGGCTCATACGCGACGACGGAGACGAAAACCCGTCCGTTCGCTCTTCCCGAAGCCAAGGACAACATCCCCCCGAACCGGTCCATGATGGCCGTCGTCGTGTCGGGGTGGGGAGCCCTTATCGCGAAGTGGTCGGCGCCCGTGCCGTCCGGCCGGCAGGCGGCCGGGTTGACCACACCGATGTTGGAGGACACGACGCTGGTGGCACTGCCGGCGGCGACGCCGGCGATCCGCTTGACGAGTCGCTGCGGCAACAGCAGAACGAGAGGCATTAGTTCCCAACGCTTGTCGGGGTCGTCCTGACGCCGGATCAGCGCTTGCTTGGTTGCGGCCCGGATGGCGCGCAGGTCCTTCGTTGCCTGCGCGGGGTCGACCGTGATGCCCACATTCGCGACCGCGTTGGCGCGGGTGTCGTCCGCGGTGCGCTCGTTGACAGGTATGGCCAGGGTGACCGAGCGGTCCGCGGTGACGCGCCCCACGCGCTGGGCGAGCCGGGCGGCCAAACCCGCGAGGAGGCTGTTGCTGGTTCCTCCGAGGGAGTGTGCGCGGGCGTCCCACTCGTCGGCGTCGATGAACACCGTTTCCGTTGGGAGCGTGATGGATTCGTCCGGACCGGCCGAGCACGCGGGGCGCGCGGGCGACGGCCGCGTGGCGGAGGCGGCGTCGCGGTTGGGCCCCGCCAGTCGTGCTGCGGCGACGAGGGCGCGGCCGATGCCGGGGATGTCACGCGCGGCCTGGCGGGCGTCGTCGCGCAGCGCTTGCCACCGGGGCCGTGATCCGGCGGCAGGCCAGCTGATCGAGTCGTCCCTGCCGGACGCGGCGTCCGCCAGCGCCTCGCACAGCCCGACTCCGTCGGTGAGGGCGTGCGGGATGACCAAGCTGACTCCCGCGCCCCCGTCGGTGAACGGAAGCACCGCAAGGTGCCATTCGGGTCCGTGCTCGACGTCCAGGGGCGTTGCGGCCTGCTCCCGGAGCCAGGCGTCGAATTCCTCGCGCGGCCGTGGCGTCTCGACGATCTCGAGTTCCGACCGATCGCTGGACGAGACCCAGCGATGACGGCCGAACGGCAGGGGCGAGAGTTCGATGCGGCGCGATAACCGCCCCCGCTGGAGGTGGCGATGGAACCGCCGGAGGCCGTCGATGTCGATTTCGCGGTCGTATACCCAGACGCACTGCAGCTGGCCGAGGACCCCGGTAGCGCGCTCCAAGCTCGAGAAAGTTTGGTCGAAGAGGTCGAGGGTGTTGCTCATGTCGAGTTCCTTGTCTGTCGATGGGGTTTGCGAAAGGTCGTTGATTCTCAATTGGCCTGCGCCGCGGGGCACGGAAAGCCGCTGGTTGCGCTGAGCGAAAGATCGTCCAATGCGGCTGAAAGTGCTTGGTGCAGTTCATCTGTCGAGTGAAGATGCCCCGGCAGATACGCCTGGACCGAGACGAAGACCTGGCGGTTCACTCTGGCCGAGAGGAGGGCCAGCACTCCGCCGACGCGCTCCATCGTCGCCTTTGTCATGCCCGGGTAGAGAGACGTCACCGCGATGTAGTCGGCGTCGGTGCCGTCCGGCCGGTTGACCGCGGCCGGCGCGGTGCCCAGGTTGGATGACACGACACCGGTCGCATTCCCGGTGGCGACGCCGACGCAGCGCTTGGCGAGGCGCTTGGGCAGCAGGGGAACGAGCGGCAGCAGTGCCGCTCGCTCGTCGGATGCCTCCTGACGGCCGATCAGCGCTTGCTTGATCGCCGCGCGGATATGGCGCAAGTTGCCCCACGCTGGTGACTCCGATCGCCTGCTCGAAGCGGAAGATGGTCTGGTCGAACAGGTCGAGTACGTTGCTCATTTTGCCTAGGTCCTTTCGTTGTCAGAGGCTGATGACCGGTACGCCGTGGCCCGAATTCGCGTGGGCTGCAATGGCATCCACCCAATCGGAGGTGGTGTTGACGGCGAGCGCGAACGCCTGGGTCAGTGCCGCGAGGTAGCGATGCACCGAATCGCGCGCTTGCGCGTTCTCCGGAAAGGAGATCGTCGCCGTGGTCTTGTCGTTCTGACGGTTGATCCACAGGTTGATTCCGCCGTGCGACAGGTTGTCGGCGTAGGTGCCGAAGTTGGTCTCTTCGAACAGCGTGGCGGCGGGTATCTTGCGAAAGTCCATGAAGGACACCATCATTGCCCGAGGCGTGGGCGGCCCGATCGCCAATTGATGCTGGGCGGCCAGCTCAAGTGCTCGCTCAACCGGCACGGCGGCGAGGCGCTTCGCGCCGTCGAATGACTCCTGCGCTGCCTTGGCCGCCTCCGGGAATGTGGCGGTGCCGACCGGCACGGTGACCGGAACCAGGTTGGCGAACCAACCCACGGTCATCGAGTCGACGCCCGGCGTCCGGGTGTCATAGGACGTGAAACCGTGATAGGTCTCCTTACCCGTGAACTCGTGCTCGGCCAGCGCTGCGCAGGCCAGCACTCCCCCGCTGAACCGGGCGCCGGCCGCGCGGCAGGCGGCCTCGAAGGCCTCCGTTTCGGCCGCGTCCAGCAAGTCGACCGTCAAGAAGGCGCCCTTGTCGTTGGGCTCGGTGCCGTCGACCGGAAGCGGGAAGGCCGGCCAGTCGCCCCCGGAGTCGCGCGCAAAGTCGATCCAGGCCTGGACCTCCGGGGAGGACAGGGTCAACTCCACCACCTTCTCGTGCTGCCGTGCGGCGTAACTGCGGTAACTCGCGACCTGCGGGCGGATGGTGGGGTCGAGCCCGACCTTCGACAGGTGCTGGTACATCAGGTGGATGTCGAAGAAGATCAGACCGGCGGACATGCCGTCGATGTGGAGATGGTCGACGCTGGCGTAGAACGTGAAGTTGTCGGCGTGCTGGACGATGCCGAATGTGAAGCAATCCCACTCGAGCGTCTCTGGCGTCGTCGTCAACGCGTGGGTGCGTATTTGTTCGGTGCTCATCTGGCCGAACTCGGTCGGCACGAAGTCGATGATTTCCGGGTCGTCAATCGTCCGGCGGATAAAGCCACTATTAGAACCGTCGCTTTCGAATTCAAACCAATCGTGGTAAGCGTCGTGGCGGCGGACGTGCGTATTGATCGTTGCGGTCATTACCGGGATGTCGCACGTGCCCGCAATGTCCCACGCCACCACCATCAGCCGGGGCATTTGCACGCCCATCGCTTTGCTGTCGTAAGCGGCCCGCAGGTGCCGATTCCGCTGGTAACTGGGGACAACATCGCTTCGCCGGGCGTTCCGGGCCGCTTCGCGTGCCGCGGGTGAGGCCATCCACGTGATAACCGGGCCGTCGGCCGGCTCCCATCCGTTAATGCTGCCCAGTGCGACCATTTCCCCGTCCCCTGTCTGTGCATGCCGCGGATTCTCGGCGCGGCGCGGGAGCGGCTGAATAGCGACTTGCGAATTACTTTCGCGCTAAACGCTGATCGGGCCTTCGCGCTGCGATCGTGCGGTGTATTCGGTTATTTGCTGAAACCGAACTTACGGCGCGGTGGAACCCGTGTCTCTCTTGTGGGCAATAGTCGGATTAAGCGACGATTGAATGCTTTTGCGCATTGTGCTCAGACGGTTCGACGACCTTCATAGGCGCGCTCCGCTGCCCACCGAGCACTTAGAATTGGTCGAGCGTCCAGCGCGGCTGGACCCGGGGTGACACCCGAGGGGACGGCATGACAGGAGCACTCTGCACATGGAACCGATGTCGATTAATCCCGCCGCCGCCGCGATCGGATCGCAGTTGGTCGATGTCGCCAGCCGCGCCCTGGGTGCTGGTGCCGCGGCGCTGCCGTCATTGACGGGTTTGGCGCCGGCCGGAGCCGAAGAGGTATCGCTGCAAGCGGTGATGGCGTTCGCGGCGGAGGCCGAGGCATTGCTGGCCTTGAACACCGCCGCCCAGGAGGAGCTCGCCCGGGCGGGCTTGGCGGTGACGGAAATCGCCCAGATGTATTCGCAAGTCGACGGCGAGGCGGCCGGCACTTTGATGGCCGGCGGCGCTCGATTCTCGAGCCAAGCGTTCGCGGGTGGAACCGGTGCCGCGGGCGCCCCAAACGCCGCCAGCGGACTGCTGCGCGCCGAGACGCTTCCCGTTGCGGGTGGGGCGCCCGCGCGTTCGCCGTCGATGGCCAACTTGATCGGTGGCGTCGCCGCGTCGAATCCGTCGACCACGGTGCCCGCGGCCGCGCAGGCCGCATCGACGGTGCTGGGCGCGGGCACCGCCCCGCTGAGTTCGATGGGTCAGTTCACATCGGCCGGTGGCGCCGCGGCGGGGGCGCCGACGGCGGCGACCCCGGCTTCGCTGACCGGCGAAGAGGAAAGCACTCGCGAACACCCGGATGACCAGCAAGCCGACGGCCAGCAACCCGGTGAGGAACTGGTCTAACCGGGGGCCGCGCCGGGCTCACAGCCCGGGCTGATCGTCGATGATGCCGAGCCAGATCTGCGCCACATCGATGGCGACCTTCTCGCTGATGAAGGCGTGCTGGGTCCCGGTGTACATGTCGCGGAAGGCGCGCTCGAGGCGGGTGCCCTCGCGAATGGAGCTGGTCCCCGCCACCAGATGGGCCCACTCGGCACAGCCCCGGGCCGTGTCGGTGGCATAGACGGCGGCCACCCGCATGTCCGCGCGCAGCGCCGGCGTCAGATCCTCGCCGGCGGCAACGGCGGCCTCGGCAGAGGTGAACGCGTCGAGGACCAGAAGGCGCGCCGCGCGCCAGGCCGCGCGGTGATGTGCCAGCCCCTTCTGGAACGTCGGGCGGCTGGCCAGCGACGCCATGTCACTCATCCGGAACTTCGTCGCGGCCAGGTCCTGGACGTCGTCGAGCATGCTCTTGGCCACGCCCAGCGCCCACGATGCGTGGCCCGCGGCGGTGACGGGCATCAGACCCATCCGCGTGGCCGGCGACCTGCCGCGGTATGGCCGGCGGACGAACAGCTCGAAGGTACGGCAGTCCGGGACGAATACGTCCTGGGCGCTGTAGTCATACGATCCAGTTCCCTTGAGCCCCTGCACGAACCAGCCGTCGTTGAAGCTGATCTGGTCCCGTGGGACTACGGCGACGCGCATCTCGGGAAAGCCCTCGGCGATCCAGCGCATCTCGCCGTTGTCCATCGGCAGAAATCCGGCCGCGATGTATTGGGAGTGGCCGATGCCCGAGCCGAAGTTCCACGATCCATTCAATACGTAACCGCCCTCCACGACGGTTCCCTGTCCGTTGGGAAAGAACTGGCCGCCCAGGGTGATGCGGTTGTCGTGGGCCGTGAAAACCTCGACGAAACCTTCTTCGGGCAGGTATGCCGCTGCGGCGAAGGACGAGGGTAGGTTGGCTATCCCAATCCACCCGAACGAGCCGTCCTGCCAAGCCATTTCGATCCAGGTTTCGATCATCTCGGTGAACGAGGGCTCGAGACCACCGGCCGCGACGGGATTGAACGCCGACATCAACCCGGCCGCCCACATCTCGTCGACGATCGCCGGGGTGAGCGTGCGCATCCGCTCGGATTCGGCGGCTTCGGCTTGCACGAGGGCCCGCATCCCGCGAGCCAGGGAAACCACCCGGTCATCCGTATCGGCTATCGACGTCATCGGCCCATCCCCATCATCGATCGCGGTGCGACGGCATCAGCGGACGAGACTGATACCAACGGCTTCTCGAAGCGTGCCAGATGGCCACTCCCGCGTTGCCGAATTCTCAACGAATTGGCGGAGCGTTTCTTCCGGCGGCGAACGAGGAAGTCGCCCTACGGTGTGGTTGTCCTACGGTGTGTTTGTGCGGTGGGTCGTCGATGGCATGAATGTGATCGGGAGTCGCCCCGACGGTTGGTGGAGGGACCGCGGCCGCGCCATGGTCGCGCTGGTGGACATGCTCGACCGCTGGGCGTCGATCGAAGGCGCCGAAGTGACCGTGGTATTCGAGCGGCCGCCGTCAACCGCCATCGGCTCATCGGTGATCGAGGTTGCGTATGCGCCCAGGGCGGCCGCCAACTCAGCCGACGACGAGATCGTGCGGATGATCCAGGCCGACCCGCGACCGCACGAACTTCGCGTGGTGACATCGGACAAGGGTCTGACCAATCGGGTCACAAGCCTGGGCGCGTCGGTCTATCCCGCGGCAGGCTTTCGTGACCTGATCGACCCGCGCGGCGGATGAGTGCTGCGGCGGCAGCCGATCGACACCCCGCGGTCAGCCCTGGGTCGGGCGGCTCTTGACGTCAAAAACAACCTGTTCGCCGTCGACTTTGGTGATGCGCATGTGCGCCGTATACGGCTTGCCCTCCGGGCCGGTGAAATGACAGTCGAACTCCTGGCCGGCCTTGGCTTCCACCCCCGAGGGGCAGCTCACGTCGGTCGGACGAAAGCCCGTCTGGCCGGAGACCACGTCGACCACAGACTGCGCCGCCCCCGCTGGTTTGACTGTGGTCTTGCCGCCACACGCCGTCAGGACGAGCAGGACCGCCGCGAATCCAGCTGCCATCGCCGGCCCCCGGGGATCAACGCAACGGGTCATCCCACCGCCGCAAGCGCCGCGTCGTAGTTGGGCTCCTGCGCGATTTCGGGCACCAATTCCGTATAGGCGACGTTGCCGTCGGCGCCGATGACCACGACGGCACGGGCAAGCAGCCCGGCCATCGGACCATCGGTGATGCTGACGCCGTAGTCCTCGCCGAAGCTGTCACGGAACGCCGACCCGGTTTTGAGGTTCTCGATGCCCTCCGCGCCGCAAAAGCGGGCCTGCGCAAACGGCAGATCCTTCGACACACACAACACGTTCGCGCCGCTCGCGGCGGCGCGCTGGTTGAAGGTCCGCACGCTGGTCGCGCACACCGGGGTGTCGATGGAGGGAAAGATGTTCAGCACCACGGGCTTACCGCTGAACTGGTCGTTGCTGATCGCACCCAGGTCGGTGCCGGTCAAAGTGAACGCCGGGGCCGGTGATCCGACGGCAGGGAGCTCGCCGACAGTGTTGATCGGGTTTCCACGCAAGGTTATCTGTGCCATGGGCACAGTCTGCCAAGGGCGAGGTGGGCGCCATAGGCCAGGTCGCCGTGTCCTAAAAGGTGGGGTACGCGGCGTAGACGACATGGCCCTGCTTGGCCAAGACTGATCGCATGGTTCGCAAGGTGGTGATCGTCGGCTTTCCCGGCGTGCAGGCGCTCGACGTGGTGGGGCCCCACGAGGTGTTCTCCGGGGCATCGCTGCTGACCGATGGCGGATACGAGGTCGCCATGTCGTCGGTCGACGGCCAGCCGGTGACCACCCCCACCGGCCTGGCCTTACTTGCGACGCCGCTGCCGGACCCGAGCGATTCCATCGACACCGTGGTGCTTCCCGGCGGTGGGGGTGTCGACGCCGCACGAGCCGATGCGGACCTGGTGAGCTGGGTCAAGGCGGTCACCGGAACCGCCCGCCGCATCGTCACCGTCTGCACGGGGGCTTTTCTCGCCGCCGAGGCGGGGCTGCTGGACGGCTGCCGGGTGACCACCCACTGGGCCTTCGCCGGGCGTTTGGCACGCGAGTTCCCTTCGATCGACGTCGATCCCGACCCGATCTTCGTCCGGAGCTCGGACACGGTGTGGACCGCCGCGGGTGTCACCGCCGGAATCGACCTTGCGCTTTCGTTGATCGAGGACGATCACGGCACCGAGGTCGCGCAGACGGTCGCCCGCTGGCTCGTGCTGTATTTGCGCCGCCCCGGCGGGCAGACCCAATTCGCGGCGCCGGTGTGGATGCCGCGGGCAAAGCGGACGCCCATCCGTCAGGTGCAGGAGGCTATCGAGGCCCAACCTGGCGGCACGCACAGCATCGGCGAATTGGCCCGCCGAGCGGCGATGAGCCCGCGCCACTTCACGCGGGTGTTCACCGACGAGGTCGGCGAGGCGCCCGGCCACTACGTCGAACGCATTCGCACCGAAGCCGCGCGCCGGCAGTTGGAGGAAACGGACGACACCGTCGTAGCGATCGCCGCGCGCTGCGGCTTCGGGACCGCGGAAACGATGCGGCGCAACTTCATTCGCCGGGTCGGCATTTCGCCGGACCAGTACAGCAAGGCCTTTGCTTAGTCGAAGCCCAGTCAGAAAGGACAACACCGATGACCCAAATCGCATTCGTCGCCTATCCCGGATTCACCGCGCTGGACATGATCGGCCCGTACGAGGTGCTGCGAAACCTGCCCGGAGCCGAGGTGCGGTTCGTCTGGCACGAGGCCGGGCCGATCACGGCCGACTCGGGTGTGCTGGTGGTGGGCGCCACCCACTCGCTGGCCGAAACCCCTTCTCCCGACCTGATTCTCGTGCCGGGCGGTCCGTCTACTCCGGTGCACGCGCGTGACGAGGTGCTGCTCGAGTGGCTGCGTCGGGCGCACCGGACCGCCAGCTGGACGACGTCGGTGTGTTCGGGCTCGGTGATCCTTGCGGCGGCCGGCTTGCTCGAGGGCCGGCGCGCGACGTCGCATTGGCTGGCTGTGCCGATGCTGAAGGCCTTTGGCGCCGTTCCCGTCGCCGACGAGCGGATCGTGCGCCAGGACAACGTGGTCACCAGTGCCGGCGTGTCCGCGGGACTCGACCTCGCGCTGTGGCTGGCCGGGCAAATCGCAGGAGAAGGCCGCGCGAAGGCGATCCAGCTCGCGATCGAGTACGACCCGCAGCCACCGTTTGACTCCGGCCACATGTCGAAGGCGTCGGCGACCACTAAAGCCGCTGCGACCGCGCTGCTCTCCAGGGACAGCGCCAAGCCGGCGAACCTGAAGGCGACGACGATGCTCGCCTGGGACCAGGCGCTGGCGGCGGTCAGGTCGCGCCGGCGGAGGCGCGCCACCCCCGCCACGCCGGTCCCGCTCGGCAAGTCATGATGTCAGTCTGAAAAGCGACAGCGCCCGCGATATCGCTTCAGCCGCAAGGGCTATGGCGTGTGTACGAGACGCCGCCTAAACGGCAGCGGCATCGATCTGGTCCAGCATCGATTTCAAGTCGTAGGCCTCACGCCACTGTTTGATTCGGCCGGTGATATCGAGCTCGAATACTGCCATCACGACCGCGGAAACCGGGTTGCCACGGATGACAGAGTTGCTGACCTGTTCGACCATGACGGTTGAGCCTTCGCTGAGCAGCACTCTCACGTCGACCTGCGCGCCGCCCACGACCTCAAGCTGGGACGCAAGCTCCGACTTGATCGCGTCGGACCCTCGCCGCACGCCTTGCGGACCGTCGACCCAGATGGCGTCGGCGCAGAAGAAGCTCCCCAATTCCTCGGGCTTGGGGTCTGCCCACGCGGCGAAGAATTTGCGTACCAACGCTTCCGGCGAATCGCTCATCTGGACCACCTACAGCCGGGGGTCGGTCGGCTGGGGCTGCACGATTTCGCTAGATGCGAGCTGGCCGCCAGCCTGCATCCAGGCGGCGATAACACCGGGCGCGTCGCGGTTTGGGTTGTAGATGTCTTCCTCGCTGGAAAACAAGCCGCTACCGGCGTAGACGAGCCGGGTCCAGTTCGGGAACCAGAACGGCGCACCATTGGGGTCGGTTGGGTGCTCGAGCAAATTCTTGATCATCACGACTACGGCGTCGTTGTCCTCGTCATAGGCGACCCAGCCACTGGGAAAGCGCATGTGCGGGAACGGAGCCATCACCGCAACGATCCAGTCCCGCACCGCCTCACGGCCGTGAAAGACGCCGTAGTGATGCTCGGTGTAGACCACGTCCTCTGTGAAAAGATCGGCAAACGGTCGCCAGTCGCCCGAAGCGCTGCACCCCTTCACGACGGTTGTGTAGTTCCCTACGGCTTGCTCGATTTCGGCCCTGGTGAATTTGCCCATAGCGGACAGACTAGAACGATGAACGTGTTGGACTTGTTCGACTTGCGCGGCAAGAGGGCTCTGGTGACCGGGGCCTCCAGTGGTATCGGCAAGAAGGTGGCGCTGGCATACGTCCAAGCCGGTGCCGAAGTGGCGATCGCGGCAAGGCATTCAGAAGTTTTGGAGGAGGTCGCCGGAGAGCTCAGCGCGGCCGGTGGCAGGGTCGTGCCGATTGGTTGCGATGTGACCCAACCAGATCAGGTAGCCGGAATGCTCGAGCGGGTGACCGCGGAGATTGGCGGCATCGACATAGCGGTCTGCAACGCCGGGATCATCTCGGTTATCCCGATGCTGGAAATGGCACCGGACGAATTCCAGCGCATCCAGGACACCAATGTGACGGGCGTGTTCCTGACCGCCCAGGCGGCGGCCAGGGCAATGGTGCGGCAGGGGCAGGGAGGGGCCATCATCAACACCGCCTCGATGTCCGGCCACATCATCAACATCCCGCAGCAGGTGGGCCATTACTGCGCCTCCAAGGCGGCGGTCATACACCTGACGAAGGCCATGGCCGTCGAGTTCGCTCCGCACAAGATTCGGGTCAACAGCGTCAGCCCGGGCTACATCCTCACCGAGCTGGTCGAGCCCTATGCGGAGTACCACGCCCTGTGGGAGCCGAAAATACCGATGGGCCGCTTGGGCCAGCCCGAAGAACTGACCGGCCTATACCTGTATCTGGCCAGCGACGCGGCTAGCTACATGACCGGCTCCGACATCGTCATCGATGGCGGGTACTCCTGCCTCTGATGGTGTGGTCAGGCGACCGGGCACGGTCGGCCGAACCGCGTTCGCACGCCGGGAGAGAAGAGTGCACGGAGCCGCTCTCCCGCAGGGCGCACCGAGCCGGCGTCCACGAGCTCGTCGTCGAGCTCGAGGATCTCGGCCCCGCGCAACGGCCACGGCTCGTGTTCCATCGGTACCCACCACGTGCGGCCGGCCTTATGGGCATGCGCGCCCCACCGGGCGGTGAGCCAGATCTCCAGGGGTGTCGGTTGGACCGCGTCACCGATGGTGACCGTGAGCCGGCTGCGCGGGCCCCGCCGAGGCCAGCGGCGCACGCTGTAATACGCGATGCGGTCGCCATGTCGCGTGATCCGCATCCTCGACCAGTTGTAGGGGACGCCAAAAGCCATCCGGATGACCGATACGGCGGCCAGGCGTGCCGTTTCCAGCGATCTGAAAAGAACGCCGTGGCGCCCGGCGTCATCGATCGAATACAGCCGGACGTTCGTCTCCGCGAAGCCGCCGAAATACGGCACCGGAAGCGCGGTACCGACTTTGGTGCTGCTCAGTGCAAACGGAATGAGAGCTACGTAGGTCATCCCGTCGGCGAACACGTCGGGCCGGACTCCGCAAGGGAACAGGCCTTCGACGCTCGCAGGCCGCACCGGCCAATGGACAAAGGTGAGGTCCGCCCACCGCTGCTCGAAGGTAACCCGACCGGGTAGTGGCGGCGGAGCGACCGGGTACCCGGCGAGAGCCGGGCTGCCACCCGACTCCGCGGCCGGCGGGCCGGGCGTGGTGGTCATGCGACCATCGTGGCACAGGGATTAGCCACGTTTTACCTACCCCGTTACCACATCGCCGAAATCATCGCCTGCACTCGTGGCCGTCCGCAATTACAACGAGTTAATAGAATTTTCTTTGCAAACTTCGGTCATTTGCGGCTTAAGGTATGCATTACGGCGGCTGACTTCGATCATGCAGTCGCCCCGGGAGTAATGGAGCACAAATGAAGATCACCGCGATGATAATGACGGCAGCAGCGATCGTGGGCATCGCGACCATTGGTGTAACCAGCGCACCGATTGCGAAGGCGGCCTATCCCGTCACCGGCAAACTCGGCAGTGAGTTGACGATGACCGACTCGGTTGGCCAAGTGCAACTCACCTGGACGGTCAGCGATCTCAAATCCAGCACCGACACCATTCCTGCCTACCCCGTGGCCGGCCAGGTCTGGGAAGCCACCGCGACCGTCAAAGCGATCCGGGGCCCCGTCACCCCCGCCATCTCGCAGTTCAATGCCCGTACCGACAGCGGCGTCAACTACCGGGTCTTGTGGCAGGCCTCGGGTCCGAACACGATCAGCGGTGCCACTATCCCGCAAGGCGCGCAATCGACCGGCAAGATCTACTTCGATGTCACCGGCCCCTCGCCGACCGTTGTCGCGATGAACAATGGAATGGAAGACCTTCTGGTTTGGGGACCGTAGACGGTAGCCACCCCTTCTAACGGCGTGGCCGACTAAGCGATTTAGATGCTATGTTCGCGCTGTGACCGCCCCGAGCGACATGGGAGGGCGAACCGAATTATTCGGCCCCGTCGTCCGCGAGCCGAATGAGCCCGTCTTTCACGCCCGCTGGGAGGGTCGCGTCTTCGGCATGGTGTTGTTTGCGGTGGTCCGATTCGGCCGCAATATCGACGCAACCCGTTTCGCGCAAGAACGGCTTCCCCGCGACGTGTATCTGTCGGGCTACTATCAGCGGTGGCTGGCGGGCTTCGAGAGCCAGCTCGTGCGCGCGGGGCATCTGGGTGCAGACGAGGTCGACGCTCGGCTAGCGGGTCGGGCGTCGCTCACAGCCGCCCCGCGCACCTCGCGGATGAATCTGGCGGTCACCGCTCGGATGATCAGTTTCCTTCTGCGCCCAAGGTTTCCGCACTGGTTCGCCGCGCAGGTCTTACCGCGATTGGTGGGCACGGCCCGACCCACGGCGCGCGGCCCACAATATGCGGTGGATGATCGCGTTCGCGTTCGGAACTACCGCCCGCCGGGGCACACCCGGCAACCCGGGTACGTGACGGGCAAGCCCGGTGTTGTTGTCGCGCATCTCGGCTCGACGGCCTTCCCCGATGCCCATGCGGTCGGCAGGCGCGCACGACCACAGCACCTCTATACCGTCTCGTTCGACGCCAGTGACCTGTGGGGCGCTGCCGCCGAGCCGGCGGCCGAGGTCCGTGTCGACCTTTACGGGGCCTATTTGGAGCCGGCGTGAACGACCCGATCGCGGAGCGCGTCGAAGCAGTCGAAGCGTTGCTGGTGGAGAAAGGCATCGTCGATCCGCGCGTCGTCGACAAGATCATCGAGCACTACGAAACCAACGTGGGTCCGCTCAACGGAGCGAAGGTGGTTGCCCGGGCGTGGACCGATCCGGCTTATCGGCAGCGGCTGCTCACCGACGCCACGCGCGCGATCGCCGAGTTCGGTTTCGGTGGCCCCGAAGGCCAGCTGATGGTCGCTGTCGAGAACACCCCTCAGCTACATAACGTGGTGGTTTGCACATTGTGTTCGTGCTACCCATGGCCAGTCCTGGGTCTGCCGCCGGCCTGGTACAAGTCGCCGCAGTACCGATCGCGGATGGTTGCCCAGCCCCGGGCGCTGCTCGCAGAGATGGGGCTGAACCTGCCCGATCATGTACGCATCCGCGTGTGGGACAGCTCCGCGGAGGCCCGGTACCTGGTGGTGCCCGAGCGCCCATCCGGCACCGAGCACCTGCGCCAACCGGACCTCGTGCGGCTGGTGACCCGGGACGCGATGATCGGGGTGGCGCGGGCACTAAGTCCGGATCAGGTTGGCCCGGACAGCCAGTGACCGAGCAGTCAAGACTTGACTCCGACCTCAACGGTCCGGCCTCCCCGCCGCGCGACAACGGGGAAATCGTGTTCGACGCGCCATGGGAACGCCGATTGTTCGGCCTGACCGTTGCGCTGTGTCGGTCTGACGCCTGCGAGTGGGAGACCTTTCGTCAGCGCCTCGTCCGGCGCATCGCGGACGATCAAACACGGCCCTACTGGCGCAGTTGGGCGGCAGCATTCGAAGACGTTCTCTTCGACACCGCGACGCTGTTGCCCACCGAACTCGACGCTCGACACCGCCAGTTGGTAGGGCGTCCGCCCGGACATGACCACCAAGCTTGAAACGCAGTTGACGTTGTGGCGCAGTGCTTTACGAGCCATCAACGATCCACTGTCGCGCCTGGTCGATTTGCCCGGCGGCAAAATGCCGGATCTCGGCCGATACGAAGTGTGATCCCAGATGCTCCGCCGCGTCCGCGACGTGCGAGTCGGTGACGAGCGCGATCTTTTTGATGTGCTTTTGATGGTCGCGAACGAAGCGGAAATGGGTGACCATCGCCCCGAAGCTATCCCAGCCGGGGAACGACGGCGCGGCGATAATGAGGCCGGCCAGTTCGCCATTGGCCTCGATTTGTGGGTCAACCGCCTTTGCGAGTTCGACGAAGTCGTCCTTGTCGAGCGGGGATTGCGGGCGCACCAGCAGGATGGAGTGCTCGGTGTCCAGCTCGTATTCGATCATGGCGTGCTCCTTAACGATGGTCGACTTCGTCATGATCCCGTGAGCTCCATCCGCCGGCGAGAGCCGAAAGTCACCCCTCGAGCTGACCGGAGATCCCGCGCTCGATGCTCGCCTGTGTCGTCGGTGGCAACAGGATCAGGCCGTCGAGTTCTTTACGGGCGAGGTCGAAGGCTTTCCGCCGTTCCTGCGGCGCCGCGCCGGAGTCCGATGCCAGCCGCAGCAGGCCCTGGGCCCGCGCGATGCGCTGCTGGTCCTCCCGGGAGAAGTCGCTGCGGCGTCTGCGCATCGCCTCGGCCTCGGCGATGTTGAACGCGGTCACGTAGTCCTCGACGGCGGCCCGATACTGCGCGGCGGCATCCGGGTCGTCGAGGAGATCTTCGGCTTTGACCGGCCGCAGGAAGTCCGCCCGCAGCTTGGCTTTGTGGAAGCCGACCGTGAGCGGGTCGCGCATGTCGGTCATCAGTGGGAAGTCGAGCAGCTTGGCGAAGTCGAGTTCATACTCGAGCCATCGCGCGTCGGTGCGGCTGTGCTCGTCGATGACGCGCCTGAGCGAACGCCATTGAGCCGCTTGATTATTGCCCGCCCGGCCGGCATGCGAGGTCGTCGCCTCCGCTACCGGCGTCCGATCGGCATCCTGCGGTTGTCCGGCTCGTCGCTGGTGGGCGGTGAACGCTTTTACTCCTGCGATGATCAGCCCCGCCAGCGGCAGGATCATGATCAGAAGCTCCGCCAACCGGAATAGCAAACCCACACGGCCAGGATGCCACTAGTCAGGGTCTACCGGAGCTTGCCGCCAACTCCCATGAGGTATTGGGCGCGGGAGGCTCGTCGGGCCAGCTTGCCGCTGGTCGTTCGCGGGATGGCGCCGGCTGGTACGAAGCGCACGTCGGAGACGGTCACGCCATGCCGGTGCGACACCGCGGCCCGGATCGCGTCGATCGCCGGCTGCGGGTCGTCGCGGCTGGTGCCCGCGGCGCGTTCGGCGATGACCACCAGGCGTTGCCCGGGTCCGGTGGAGGCATCGCCGTCCGGCAGTTCATCGGCGGGCACGGAGAACGCGGTCACGTATCCACGGCGCACCATCGGTGAGGCTTCCGCGACTGTGGCCTCGATGTCTTGCGGATAGTGGGTGCGGCCCCCGACGCTCACCAGGTCCGCGATTCGGCCCGTGACGTAGAGCTCACCGTCGAGATACACCCCAAGGTCACCGGTTCGCAGCCAGGTGCCTCCGGGCTTCGAGCCCTCGGCATGGCTGCCTTCGCCGAGCCGCGACTGCAGATTGGCGCCGAACGCCAGCCGGGTCTCGTCGGGCCGCCCCCAATAGCCCCGACCGACGCTGTCGCCCTGTAACCAGATTTCGCCGACCCGACCGTCGGGCAGTTCGGTCCCGGTTTCGGGATCGACGATGACCGCCCACAGGCTGCGAGCCGTCCGACCGCAGGACACCTGCGGCACCGCGTCTGGTGCATCCGCCGCGACGCGTACGGCGTGACCGGCGCCCAATTGCTCGCGGTCGAGATAAACGACCGATGCCTCGGCCGTCGGATCGATGGTCGCGACGAACAGCGTCGCCTCCGCGATGCCGTACGAGGGTTTGAACGCTGTGCGCGGCAACCCGTAGGGCGCAAACGCCTTGTTGAACGTCCGCACCGCGTCGATGCTGACCGGTTCGGAGCCGATGATCATCACCACATTGCTCAGGTCGATATCCTCGCCCGGCGCGGGCAGGCCGCGCTGTGCGGTCCACTCGTAGGCGAAGTTCGGCGCGGCGGTGACCACGCGGCCCTGCCGGGAGCCGTCGGCGAGGGCCTGAATCCATCGCAGCGGCCTGCGGACAAACGCGGTGGGCGACATCAGAGTGGAGTGTCCCCCGTACACCGCCGGGAAGCCGATCATCGACAGGCCCATGTCATGGTAGAGCGGTAACCAGCTGACGCCGTGGGTGTTCCGGTCCAGCAGGTCGATCGAAAGGATCATCTGCACCAGGTTGGTGCCGACCGCCCGGTGGGTGATCTCGACGCCGACCGGCGGTCGCGTCGAACCCGAGGTGTACTGCAGGTGTGAGATGTCGTCCATGCCCAGCTCGGTGGGCACGAACAGTTCGCCCATCGAGTCGGGTATCTGATCGATGACGACGACCTGCGGCCTGCTCAGGCGTGGGACGTGGCTCAGGAAGCTCTCCACCGCCTGCTTCGCCGCCGTCGCCGTCAGCACCACGGCGGGCTCCGAATCGCGAAGCGCCGTGTCGAGACGTTCGGCGTGTCCGGGCAATTCGGGCGCGAACAGCGGCACGGCAATGGCCCCGGCCTTGACCGCGCCGTAGAAGCCCGCGACATAGTCGATGCCCTGCGGCGCGAGGACCGCGACCCGCTCACCGCGGCCCGCCGCTTGTTGCACGCACGCGCCGATGGCGTGCAACCGGGCACCGAATTGGGTCCAGGTCACCTCGACGGCCTGCCCCTCGGCGGCGCGGGTGTAGTCGAGGTAGCGATACGCGACGGCGTCACCGACGTTCGCGACGTTGCGCTCGATGAGGGATATCAGCGTGACGCCCGCGGGCAGCGCGACACCGCCCCCGGCATCCAGGCAATCCTCGATTTTTAGCAGTCCGGGAACACCCTCGGCATTTTGCCGGGAACCGCAATTCATAAGCGCAGTCTAGGTGCCGCACCAACCGGGTCCGCTTGGCCGACGGCCGAAGAGCGAAAGAAGCTGCTCACCCGGCGTGGCTGTGGTCGGCGCCGCCAGCGGTTCGGCGAACACACGCCCGGCCAGCCCGGCTTCGACGATTGGCGGTGCCAGCCTCAACAATCCCGAAGCAAGGTTGGAGGGGATGGCGCGATCGGCTCCGCACGCCTGGGCGATATCCCATGCGTGGAGTACCATCTCGATCTCCCCAACGCAGACAACGGTTTTGGCGGGAAGGGACCGATCCCGGACCGCACACCAGCGGCCAGCTGTGGGCAGCGACGTCGACGCGAGCAGAAAATCGATGATGCCGGCCCGCAGCACGGCCACCGGATCGGTGCCGGGCGCTGGGTCGGTTTCCAGGCCAAAATCGTCCTGAAACTCATGTAGCGCAAGCACATCGGCGACATCCGCCAACGAGGTGCGGAGATGACCCAGCAGGCGGCGCAGGTCCCAGCCGCGGCAGGGTGTCGGTGCCGAGAGGTCGGCCTCACGAACCAGGAGCATGCTCCCAAACAGATACCGGGTCGCCTCGGCCAGCAGGGTCAGCTCATCGGTGCGGGACAAGGCGCAGCCTCATGTCGTCGCTGCATCCGGGCGCGCCGGCGCTTCCCCAATCGTCTCGGGCAGGCCGAACCTTGCGACCAGAGCGGGGTCGTTGAAGGCAACGATGCGCGCGATGCGGCCACCTACCAGCGACAGCACATCTAGGCCGGCGGCTCGAAAAGAACCGGAATCGTCCGGTGCGCGCCTGTACAGGGCGAACGCTGGAGCGCCGTTGGCCCGGGTGTAGGCCAACCGCCATTGATCCGGGGTGGGCAGCACAACGCGGGCCAAAAATTCGCGAACCGTGTCTCGTCCGACGAACCACGTTGGGATCGGCGGCATTTCGAGTTCGACATCGGCCCGGAGGAGCTCCGCCAGTGCATCGACGTCGGCGTGTTCGAAGGCCGCCATGTAGCGGTCGAGCACGTCGCGCATCTCGGCTTCGGCGGGTTCGCCGAGCTCTTCCGGCGCGGGGCGGGTCTCGGCCAGTTGTGCACGCGCGCGTTGCAATGCGCTGTTGACGGCCGCCGGGGACGTCTCCAACATGTCGGCGACTTCTCTGGCGTGCCAACCGAGTACGTCGCGCAGCACCAGAACCGCCCGCTGTAGGGGCGACAAATGTTGCAGGGCAGCGACAAATGCCAGGCGAACGCTGCTGCGGTGGGATACCACCACAGCCGGATCGTCGGTGGCACCGTACAACAGGCTGTCCGGGGCGGGTTGCAACCATGGGATCTCGGATTGCGGCGGGGCCAGCGTGACCGCCGCACTGTCGGCCGGCGCGCTCAGCCCCGAGGGAAGTGGACGGCGCTTCCGCGTCTGCAGCGCGTTCAGGTACGTGTTGGTCGCAATCCTGTAGAGCCACAACCGCACCGAGGAACGGCCCTGGAACGTGTCGTAGGACTGCCACGCGCGCAAGTACGTGTCCTGCACGAGGTCCTCGCACTCGTCGATGGACCCGAGCATCCGGTAGCAGTACGCCCGCAACTCAGGTCGATAGCGTTCGGCAACCTGGGCGAAATCGTCGGCGCTCATGAGTCGCGGCGTCGCGGCCGGGGGTCGTTGGGATCGCGTTCGCCGCGTTCCGGGTCATCCCACCATTGCGGAGTCTCATCGCCGTATGCGTCGTGCCAGTTCCACCATGAATACGCGGGGGTCTGCGGGTAGCCGTCCGGTGAGTCTTCCCAGTCCTCTTGGCGCCCAAGCGCGGTCATGTCCAGGAAGCTCCAGGTGGTTCCCAGCGCCTCGTCGCCGCGGTTGTTGATGAAGTACGTGCGGCACACCCGTCCGCCGTCGCGGATGAACGCGTTGGTCCCGTGCCACTCGTCGACCCCGAAGTCGCTGTCGAATTCGTCGGTGATCGTGTACCACGGCATTTGCCAGCCCATCCGTGCCTTCACCCGCGCTATGTCGGGCTGGCCGCCGCGGGAGACGAACACCAGGGTGGTGTTGCGGGCGTTCAGATGCGCCAAGTTAGCGACATGGTCGGCGATCATGGAGCATCCCCGGCAGGCATGCTCGGGCCAGCCGTCGACGCCGGGCTCGAAGAACGCCCGGTAGACGATCAGCTGGCGCCGGCCGCGGAACAGGTCCAGCAGGCTCACCCTGCCTTCCGGTCCGTCGAATGCGTACGGCTTTTCGACGGCCAGCCACGGCATCCGCCGCCGCTGAGCGGCCAGCGCGTCCCGCGCGCGGAACAGCTCCTTTTCCTTCACCAGCAGCCGCTCGCGTGCGGCCTCCCAGTCCTGTGCGGAGACAATGGGGGGCGTCTGCATCTTCATGCTAGGCCTTTCGGGTTGTGATTCAACGGTTTTCACGTCACGCCAGCTTCCGTAGCCCGGCGCCGGTCAGCAGGTATCCGGGGGCAACGGTGGGCGTGTCGGCTCGGATCAGCTCCACGACGGCCGCGCCGGCCACCTCCGGGCTCAGCGGTTCACCAAGCTGCTTGACGTATTCCTCCTCGGACTGGCCGCCGCGGGCCGCGTATGCCCGCACGGCGGGACGGCCGAGCTCGGTCAGCGGGGTGATCTGCGGCAGGACGGCAGTGATCGTGATGCCCAGTTTGGCGCGGTTCGCCTCATCTTGGGCATAACCGCTGATAAAGCGCTGGGCGGCTTTGGCGCCCGCGTATCCGCCGCTGAGCGGTGACCCGGCCACGGCGGCACCGCTGCTGATCACCACGACCCTGCTTCCGGGCCGCAGCGGTTTGAGCAAGGCCTCGCGCAGCCAATGGAACGCGATCCGCACGTCGGCGTTCCAGTTGACCGAGAACGTCTCCCAGGTGTGGTGTTGCAGCGGTCGCGGCAACGGGCTTGCCCCGGCCACCAGAATCAGAACCTCCGGGTCGTATCGGTCCAGGAGACTGCCGGGCGCCGACGCGTCGGCGGCGTCGGCGATCACCGGTCGAATGCTGCCGGCTCCGGCTGTCGGTTGCTGAAACGTTGTCGCGCTTCGGGCCACGGCAATCACCGAGGCGCCGGCGTCGGCCGCGGCCGTTGCGATGCCTCGGCCCAGGCCCCTGCTCGCACCCACGACCAGCGCGGTCTTGCCGGATAGGTCGTCGTTCATCTTGTCCTCCTGAACGGTTAGTGGTGCGCCGGCACCGGCGGTGCGGCCGCGAGCAGGTCGGCGTATTGACGTTCCAGCGCCGCGGCCGGGCTGCTGTCCCACCGCTGGGCGACGGATCGCGACACCGGATCGGGGAAGATGTCCTGTTCGCCGCGCTCAAGCGCGTCGAAGACGGCCGCCGCCACGGACTGCGGGGTTGCCTTCGGTATGTCGAGGCCCCGGGTCAAGTCGGTGTCTACCGGGCCGGTGAGGACGGCGTGCACCCGCACGCCGTGGGGAGCCAGGATCGCGCGCAGCGACTGGGTGAGGTTGAACGCGGCCGCCTTGGAAATCGAGTACGCGGGGATGAGTGGCAGCGGCGCCAACGCGTTGACCGACAGATTGTTGATCACCGCGCCCCTGGAACGGATCAGCAATGGCAGGAAGGCCTGCGTCACGGCATAGGTGCCATACAGATTCACGGCGAGGTGCCGTTCGAGCATCGTGCGATCGCTCAGATCGTCGTAGAGCGCGATGCCGGCATTGTTGATCAGCACGTCAAGCGAATCGGCTTGCGCGACGGCAGCTTGGATCTGCTCCGCGATGGTCACGTCGAGTGCCAGCGGCACGACCCGCTCGTCGGAATACCGCAAGCGATCCCGCGTGCCGGCGTACACCCGCGCGGCGCCCCCGCGCAGGGCTTCCTCGACGAAGGCCCGGCCGATGCCACGGGTGGCGCCCGTAACCAAGATTGTTTTGCCTGCGACTCCGCGCGCGGTCCCGTCCACAACAACCCCTCTCAACGGAAAAGCCCCCGCACCAAGGCGCGGGGGCTTGACGATTTGATGATTGAGCCGATCGAGGCCGACCCAACTACAGATATAGACAAGTTTCGGCAGCGAAACTCATCGCAACGGCGGTGGCGCCGTGTCACTCTGACCGGGGGCGGTGCTCAGGCTCAACCCCGATGACTGCCGCCCTGTCCTCGGTTCACCGTGGCCGGCTACATCCACAATTTCGCCAGGTTCTTGGCGAGCGCTTCCGGGTCTTGCTTATCGGTGTTGCAGCTGATGGCCACGGACGTCGCTCGGTCCTTGCTGACGCGGAATGCCGCGACGAATCCGCCCCAGGAGCCATCGTGATCGAGCATGCCGTTACCCAGCAAGTAGATTCCGGCGCCATAGCGGTCGGCGCCGCCGGACTCTGTTGACACCGCCCCGGAAAGTTGTGCGTTGAGGAGTTCGGAGCTGCCCACGCGGCCGGTTCGGTAATTGTCCGCCCAGCGGACCAGTTGGCTGGGCGTGGTCTGGATGGCGCCGTCGCCCACCTGCTCCCAGCGTGAGGTGGTGGCGCGATATCCGTCGCTGCCCTTTTCATACGGGACGGCTTTGCCGGAAATCGGCCCGGTTGGATCCACCACCATCGCCAGACCGAGCGGCTGAAAGATCTGTTCGTTGAGGAACTGCGGCAACGGTTCTCGCGACACCCGGCGGACGATTTCGCCGAGCAGCAGGTAGTTGGAGTTGGAGTACTCGAACTGGGAACCGGGTTCGAATTCGAGCTTGGGCACACCGACCAAGGCCTGCAGGGCTTCCTCCTCGGTCGTGCGGTCGTTGAGCTGGAAGCCCTGGGCCTCAAGCAGCCCGACGTAATCGGGTATTCCACTGGTCTGGTGCATCAGCTGCCCGACGGTGACGGTGGCAGCCCACGTCGGCAGTTCGGGTACGTATCGGGATAGCGGGTCGTCGAGCGCGAGCTTGCCCCCGTCCACCAGCAGGAGCAGTGCGGTCGCGGTGAACTGCTTCGATACCGAGGCGATGTCGAAGACCGTGCGCGCGGTGATCGGATCGCTCGCCGACATGTCAGCCACCCCGCGAACCCCCGTCCAGAGGACCTCGCCCTTGACGCCCACTGCAGCCGAACATCCCGGGGCATCGGCCTCGATGGCGCCGTCCAGCACGCGCTGGCTGTCTGCTTTCGCGTCGGCGTGATCTGTTATCGAAGTCGAGGCGGTCGGCTGGGCGTCGTGGCCGCCGCCGCAGGCGCTGAGCAGCAGCGTGACAGCGAGAAGTAGGAACGGCCGCCGCACACGGTGAGTATGCGCGTGCGGTCGACGTTGGGGCGCAATTTGGCTAGTCCATGGCTAGTCCGTGGCTAGTCCGTGGCGGCGGATCGCACGCTGGCGGTAGGGTACGCGGCAGCGCCATTAGGGGTCGTTTGTTGGTCTTCGCCAGGGAGTCGGGAATGCCGGGTCGCGAGTTTTCGTTCGAAATCAACCGGACCAGTAGGGCATCCGCCGCGACGTTGTTCCGGCTCGTGGCCGACGGTGCCAACTGGAAGAAGTGGGCGAAGCCGATTGTCCTTCAATCGAGTTGGGCGCGACAGGGTGATCCGGCACCGGGCGGCGTCGGGGCCGTCCGCAAGGTGGGGATGTGGCCGCTGCTGGTGCAGGAGGAAACCGTCGAGTATGAGCAGGACCGCCGCCACGCCTACAAGCTGATCGGGCCACCGAGCCCCGCCAAGGATTACTCGGGCGAGGTGGTCTTTACGCCGAATGCGGCGGGCGGCACCGACATCCGTTGGACTGGCTCGTTCGTCGAGGGAGTTCCGGGGACGGGTCCGGTGATGCGGGCCGCGCTGGGCGGGGCGGTCCGTTTCTTCGCGGGCCGCTTGGTGAAGGCGGCAGAGCGC
Source organism: uncultured Actinomycetota bacterium (assembly GCA_963788075.1). Classification (GTDB taxonomy): domain Bacteria; phylum Actinomycetota; class Actinomycetes; order Mycobacteriales; family Mycobacteriaceae; genus Mycobacterium. The sequence goes on from CAWBFI010000006.1 coordinate 793,432, forward strand.
GAATCGGGCGGCTGACGAGAGCTCCTTACCGCTGCGGTTGCGTCGGGTGGGCCGGTGCCGGTAGTCCTGGCAACCAAGCAGTGTGGCCTTCCTGAAGTCCCCGATCTATCTGTGCCTTCACGTCCGGGCCGTCGGCGGGGGCTGCGCCTTGGCAGCTACAGCCCAGGCCGCCGTACGGGTTCGGACTGGTGTTACTCGGGTTCGGGTCGCCGCTTGCCGAGGCTGCTCCCCCAATACCCAAGCCGACAGCGATAGCACCGCTGACCAATATCTTGGTGATCACCTTGTGGTACCGGATCGTCATTATCATCCTCTTTTCTCGAGGCGAAACGGTGGTGACGCTCGAGAGCGAGAACAACACTTCGCCAGACCTGATTACTTCACCGACTACGGGTCATTGGCCTGCTGCTCGTCCATCTGAGCCTGTTGCATGCCTTGCTCGAATTGCTGCTCGGCCTGTTCGTTTTGTTCTTGGGCCAGTTGCATCGACTGTTGCATCTGCTGCAGCGCCTGCTGCTCTTGTTGTTGGGCCTGGTCGTTGCCCTCGTCGGTGCCGAAGCCGCCACCGGGAAGACGCGGCGGAGTCCGGGGCATCTGGGGGAATTGCCAACCAACATCCGTCAAGCCCGCGGCCCCTGATCCGAGCATCGCGCCCGTGGTGTCGGGCCGCGCCGCGTGGAATAGCGCCAGCAGCGCCGCGGCCGCGGCGCCCGCAAGGATCAGTTGCGCCATCCGCAACCGTCGAGGCAGTGCGCCGCTCGTATGGGAGTTACCGCATTTTTCGTGAGGGCTGATGGCCATGGTTTAGGTTGGCGCCAGTCACTAGCCGCTAGCTAAGAAGCGCCTATCACGCGAATATGAGATCGCGCGTTTTCACTTGATTCGCCGAATGGTGGCTCCAATCGCGGGTGCCGGCCCGAATGGGCTGATGTTGGCCGGCGAACTGGATTGGCCGGGATCCGAACGGTGGTACTCGACCCGATGCCCGGTCCCCATCCGGAACGACGGGCGGTGGCCGGGTTCGGCATTTGAGCAGCTATTTCGAACCGATTTCGTCCTGATACTTCTTATTCATGTGCTCGATGGCCTGTAGCTGCGTCTTCGCGAGGTCGTCTCGCGCCTGGCCGGCGCGCGCAGCCGCGTCCAACGTCGGTTGTGCCTGGCCCTGGAAATGCGGCATCACTTCGGCGGCGAACAGCTCGGCCGACCGTTTCGTAGCCGCGGGGTTCGCCCACTCGTGGCCCATCTGCAGGAAGCAGCCGAATCCGCCGGACTGATCCCAGAGCCGCTGCACCTGGGCCCGCGCCCGCTCCGGCGTGCCGATGACCCCCGCCCCGTTGTCGTTGATGATGTCGATCATCTCGTCGAGCTGCTCACCCGGCATGGTCATTTGGGGGAAGGCCGCGACCTTCTGGAAGTAGTTGAACCACGACTCGATGCCGAATTTCACGTCGGCGCGGGCCTGTTCGTCGGTCTCGGCGATATGCATCGGCCCGACCAGGCTCCAGTTCGTGCGGTCGACCTGCGTGCCGAAGGCGGCCGCGCGCTCTTCGACGATGCCCCAGTGATAGGCGAGCGCGTCGAAGCCTTCGATGACCAGCGTCGCCCCGATGGACAACAGGCCGATCCCGTGCTTGCCGGCCAGCCGCGCGCCCGTAGGGGACGCGACCGCCGCCACCGCCAGCGGTATCCCGCCCTCGGAGTAGGGGGCGAGCTGCAATTTGGCGTCGAACAGCTGATGTGTGGCGGTCTTCGCGCTTACGGTCTCCCCCGCCAGCAACCGCACGACGATGTCGAGGTTGGTTTCCAAGAGCTCGCGTGTGTCGGTGGGGGTGAGTCCGATCATCGCGGAATCGGTGGGAAGTGATCCGGGGCCTACTCCGCCGATCACGCGACCGTGGGTGAGGTGGTCCAGCAGCATCAACCGGTCGGCGACCCAGAGCGGGTTGTGGTACGCAAGCGAAATGACCCCGGTGCCAAAGCGAATCCGCTTGGCACGTTCCGCGGCGGCGGCGATGAAGATTTCGGGTGAGCTGATGATCTCGCTACCGGCGGAGTGATGCTCGCCCAACCACACTTCGTCAAAGCCGAGGGCGTCGAGGTGTTCGATGAATTGCAGGTCACGTAGTAACGCGAGAGTCGGGTTGGTCCCGGCGCGGTGGAAAGGGGCGATGAAATATCCAAACCTGAGCCTGGCCATTGAGGTCCCCTTGCGGTCGAGTTGCGGAGAACGATAGCTCAAATTGCTCTGCGCAAGGCCGGAGGGGAAGGCGTCAGAAATTGCTCAGCCGGTGGGGCCAGGTCACCATGACCCCACCGGCTAGGAAACAAGCCTTTCGTCGGTCGGTGCTTAATGCCCGCGAGCGATCACGGGATGCTGCCGCAGACGTTGCCGACGCAGCCGCCACCGCCACCGGGTCCGCCACCGCCACCACCGACGCCGGGGATGCTGCCGCCACCCCCGCCGGGTCCGCCCCCGCCGGTCGGGCCGCCGGGAACGCTACCGCCTCCGCCGCCCGCTCCACCGCCGCCCGGTGCCGTGGACGGCGCGGGCGCAACGCTGGACGAAGGAGTAGTGGTGGTCGATGGTGTCGTGCTGCTGCCGCTCGGGCCCTTATTGCCGCCGCCGCATCCGACGGCCAACACGAGCATTGCCGAGCCGCCGAAAAGCGCGACCGCAGTCCTGGCCCCAGATCTCATCAGATTCCCCGCTTTCCACTCGCACCACTTTGATGCAGGTATTCCTACCCGGCCTGCGCTACCGCAAACCGGGGAGAACCGCTGAAAGTGGGGAATTCGTGGAGTTAGCAGTCGAGCCCGGAGACGCAGCCGGTGAGGGTCGCGGCGTGAACGCCTTTGCCGGCTGCGGGAGCGGCCGCGTTCGGGTGCACCGGCGCCGTGCTGGTGGAGCTAACGCCAACGCCGCCAAAACCGACTGTCAAAGCAATGGCGGCTGCTCCACCGAACATTGCGATTGTCGTCTTGGTTGGTGACTTCATCAGCCTCTCCTCTGCTCGCAGGGCATCTTGTGATAGCTAGTCATACATCTGTGCAACTATTGCTACAAGCGAGATTTTGATAGGCACATAAAAGTGGTCTGACGCTTACGCCAAGTGCGCTCATTGGGATCCCGAAATGCCGGGCCGCGGGCTGCGGAGGGGACGGATTGCCGCGGCGAAGGCCACGAGCAATGCGCGGTTTCGGCGCGCTGAGCGCTGAAACGGCGACGCCGTCTCAGGCGATGCTCAGGCGGCGCGGACCGCTTACCCCTCCTTGGTGATCAACTTCCGCAGCGCCACGCGGTCCGGCTTCAGCAGTTCCTCGATGCGCGGGCGGTTCACCTCGGCGACGATGATCTCGCCCACCTCCTGGTAGACCTCGCTGAAGATGCCGTGGGACTTCATCTTCGAGGTCTGATAAAGGTTGTCTTCGGTCGGCGTGACGTAGTACACCGCGTCGGCTTTGAAGCGGTGGACGAGCCAAAGGTGGATCAAGGTCATCAGCCGCTTCTGGCGCAGCTTCTCCGCGAAGGTGTTCTGGTCGCGTACCGTGAGAATGCTGCGGCCGTGGCGGTCCTTGATGGGATCGAAGACGACGTTGGCGAGCTGTTCGTCGTCGTTGCCGTAGATGCCGAGTATGAGCACGTCCGAGCCGGCGCGGCGGGGCCGCAGCTGCACGCGAAGCTTTTCGCCGAGCTGGTAGTGCTCGCTCCACAGCGCCAGCCATTCCTCGAGCAGCTTCTTCGGCACCTCGGTCTGCACCAGGTGCTGAAGCTGGGTGGAGCCCTTGCCCATCGCTTTGGTGGTTGCTGTGCGGCCCGACGAGGCGGCGAGCGCGGCGTCGCTGCGCGGGCCACCGACCAGGGTTTGCGGAGTGCGGTAAGGAGATTCGACGAGGCGCATCTTGCGCTGCAGGCGAGCCAAAGCCAGCATGCCGTCCTGTCGCAATGCGGTGGCGAACTCCTCGGCGGCGACGCCGTCGATCTGATGGCCGCCGTAGGTGATGAAGTTGAAGACGAAGCCCATCTTGCCGAGCTCTTCGGGGAAGCGCTTCATCTCCTCGTCGGTCATGCCGGTGGTGTCCCAGTTGAACGACGGCGAGAGGTTGTAGGCCAGCATCTGGTCGGGGAACTGGGCGTGGATCGCCTCGGCGAATTGCCTGGCGTCGGCGAGATCGGCGGTCTTGGTCTCCATCCACAGGATGTCGGCGAACGGCGCGGCCGCCAGCGACTTGGCGATTGCGTACGGAATTCCGCCGCGGATCTGGTAGTACCCTTCCGGCGTCTTAGCCAGCTCGCAGTCCCACGGCGAATCGACGCCAAGTTCCTTTGCCTTACCCTTCGCCTCGTAGAGCGACGCGCGCTCGGCGAACCGGCGCCACTCGTCGGGGGTCATGCCCGTGGGCTCGCCTTCGCTCTCGCCGAATGCCAGGACCTCGGCTACGGCTTCGGCGTAGGTCATCAGCCCCGCGTCGTCTTCCCAGGCAGCGACCAATCGTGACTCGACTTGGTCGAAAAGGTCGCCGATCGATTGCTTGCCGTTCTCCCGCCAGGCATTGACGGCGTCGGAGATCAACCCCTGGATGCCTTGGCGCTCAAGCCACGCGGCGGCGGCGGCGTACTCGGAGTTGGCCATTGCGTAGAGGAGATGGCCGTTCAGTTCCTTGACGCCCAATTCGTAGAAGCGCCGAACGAGCGCCAGGAAGCAGGCCTTGTACGACGGAATGTTCACGTTGGTGGCGCCAAGGAGGAACGGCTGGTCGCGCTCGTCGGCCCGGCTGTCGAGCAGGTTGGCCGCCTCCGCATCGGTGCGCGCGACGATGATGCCGGGCACGCGCATCACGTCGAGCTGGAACCGGGCGGCGTTGAGGCGCTTGATCTGTTCGTCGGACGGCACCAGGACCTTGCCGCCCTGATGGCCGCACTTCTTCGTACCCGGGCGCTGGTCCTCGATGTGGTATCCCGGCACGCCGACCTCGACAAAGCGGCGGATCAGATTACGCACGTGCGGGTCACCGCCATGCCCGGTGTCGGCGTCGGCGATGATGAACGGCCGGTAGTCATAGGTCGGGGTCGTGGCGCGCTGCTGTTCGCTCAGGTGCAGACGCTGGAACTCCTGATTCCTGTCGGCCGTGAGGAGGGCGCGCACCAGGACCGCGGCGTCGTCGGGCACCTGGCTCAGCGGGTAGCTGGCGAGGTCGGGTCCGGGGTCTTCGGTGGTGGAGCCCTTGGCCGAGGTTGCCCAGCCGCCGAGGTAGATCGCCTCGATGCCCATCCGCTTCATGCTTACCGCCTGCCCCGGTGAGTAGGGGCCGAAGGTGGTGATGCTCTTTTTCGCGGCGAACAGTTCGCGTAGGCGGTCGTAGAAGGCCGCCGCCGCCTCGCGCGCCACGGTGTAGTCGACCGGGATGGTGCCGCGCTGCTCTACGACTTGGCGGGCCGTGTAGAGGCGAGTGATCCCGGCAAAGCGCGAGCCGTCGAAATATCGTTGCGTAGCCTCGACGTCCCGTTCGAAAGGCGTGCGGACCTCGGTGTCCTGGTCGATGATGGCCATGCGCTCACGCTCCTGTTCAGCAGATCTGCTGAAGAGGAGTCTATCCCCGGGGCCGACGGTCCAATCAGGGTCAATCGTCCCTAGGCAAATCCGGTGTCAGCCGCCGCGCCGGCGGCGTCGTCCGACTGGGCGTCGCACTTTGCGGTGCAATGCGTTTTGGCGGTTTACCCGGGCTGGTGCTCGGCCCGTCGCCTCAGCCGGTCCCGCTGCCGACGGATGAACGCCGCATCGACGACGTTCCCGTGGCCCGGCACATAGATTGCCTGGGCTCCGCCGAGGGTGAGTACCCGATCAAGCGTGGCCGGCCACGCCGCCACATCGGAATCGGAATCGATTGCGGGGTCGGCCGACTCCTCGACGAGATCACCGGTGAACACCACGACCCGGCCGTCATCGTTCACTGCCGGCGCAACAACTATCAAGTCCGACGCGGTGTGGCCGCGGCCCGGGCGCGCGACGGTGACGGTGCGGCCGCCGAGGTCGACGACGGCGTCGTCGATCCCGTGCGGCGGAGGGCGCAAGGCGGCGATCGCTCGATCGATTTCCGCGGCGTCCGCTCCGTGGGTCAGCGCGTCGCGGCGGAGCTCGTCGCTGGCCGACGACAGGTAGTCGACCACCTCGGGCGCGCAGTACACCTGGGCCCCGGCGAACGCCGAAGACCCCAAGACGTGATCAAAGTGCTTATGGGTCAACACAACATGCGTCACCGGTCCTCCCGCGATCCGGCGGACGTCGGCGTCGATCGCCGCCGCCTCGACGAGCGTGCTGCCGGTGTCGACGAGTAGCGCTCCGGTCCGGCCCCGCACCAGCCCAATGGTGACGTCGCAGAACGGCAGCCGGCAGCGACGCACGCCGGCGCTCAGCCGCTCCCAGGCGAAATGCACAAGGAGGAAGCTAGCCGCCGCACGGCGATGCCGTCGGCACATGTCGGAAATTGTTGACATGTCGGGAATTCCCGACATATATTGCCGCCGTGGCCACCGCCGATCGTGTCTTTGTTGCGTTGGCGAATCCCGTGCGGCGGGAGCTGCTCGAAATCCTGAGCCGGCGGCCCTTGTCCGCGGGCGAACTCAGCGACCGATTCGAGCTCAGTCGCTCCGCCGTCGCCGAGCACCTCAAAGTGCTGCGTGACGCCGGGCTGGTGGTCGACGAGGCGCAAGGGCGCCGGCGCATCTACCACCTGACCGCGGAACCGCTGGCGGAGCTGGGTGAGTGGCTGCATCCGTTCGAGAAGTTCTGGCGTGCGCGGCTGGCCGAGCTCGCCGAGGCAGCGGAGGAGCTGGAATGACCCGATCAGACTTGGCGGGTAAAACGCCCGCGACCATCCGGGTGGACCAATTCGTCGCAGCACCGCCGGAGAAGGTGTGGCGGCTGCTGACCGAACCGGAGCTGATGCGGCTCTGGTGGGCGGAGGGCGACGTGGCCGCGGTGGTGGGCCACCAGTTCACCCTGGACATGCCCGGCTACGGCAAGCAATCCTGCAAGGTGCTCGAGGTCGATCCCCCGCACCGCTTCGTCTACACCTTCACCGCGGCGTGGACACTGACCTGGCGCCTGGAAGCGGAAGGCCGCGGTACCCGAGTGTTCTTGGAACACAGCGGGTTTGACCTGGGCGACAAAAGGATGGCCGACGCCTTCAACCGCATGGGCCCGGGGTGGCGCGACGTCGTTCTCCCTCGGCTCAGTGACGCCGCCGCGCGGGCATGAGGCAGCATCTCCGTTAACCCGGGCCGCAAAAAGGAATACGAGGGAACACGATGCGCGCAGTCGTCATCACCAAGCACGGCGATCCGTCGGTCTTGCAGGTCCAGCAGCGGCCCGACCCGCCGCCGCCGGGGCCGGGGCAGCTGCGGGTGGCAGTACGCGCCGCGGGGGTGAATTTCGCGGACCACCTTGCCCGCGTCGGCATGTACCCAGACGCGCCGAAACTTCCGGCGGTGGTTGGCTACGAAGTCGCTGGCACGGTCGAGGCCGTGGGCGAGGGTGTCGAGCCGAACCGCGTCGGAGAACGGGTGCTGGCGGGTACGCGATTCGGCGGCTATGCGGAAATCGTCAACGTTGCCGCCAACGATTCCGTGGCGCTTCCGGACGCGATGACCTTCGAACAGGGCGCCGCGGTCCCCGTCAACTATGCGACCGCATGGGCGGCGCTGCAAGGCTACGGGTCGCTGCGCGCCGGTGAAAGGGTGCTGGTGCACGCCGCGGCTGGCGGCGTCGGCATCGCGGCCATCCAATTCGCGAAGTCCGCCGGCGCGGAGGTGCACGGCACCGCGTCGCCCGGAAAGCACCAGAAGCTGGCCGATTTGGGTGTAGACCGTGCGATTGACTACCGCCGCGACGGCTGGTGGCAGGGCCTCGGCCCGTATGACCTGGTGCTCGACGCGCTGGGCGGCACGTCGCTGCGGCGTTCCTATGCTCTGCTTCGACCGGGCGGAAGGCTTGTGGCCTATGGGGTTTCGAACATGCAGCACGGCGAAAAACGCTCGCTGCGTGCGGCCGCGCCCCACGCGTTGGCGATGCTGCGGGGGTTCAACCTCATCGACCAACTCTCGGAGTCGAAAGCCGTGATCGGATTGAACATGCTGCGACTGTGGGACGACCGCGGCACGCTCGAGCCCTGGATCGCTCCGCTGAGCGAGGCGCTGCGCGCCGGAACGATCGCCCCAGTCGTCCACGCGGCGGTGCCGTTCGCCGAAGCGCCAGAGGCCCACCGCATCCTGGCGGCGCGGGAGAACGTCGGCAAAGTCGTATTGGTGCCCTGAGTTTCAGCATTGCCGCACCGGCTATCTTTTCCCCATGGCTATCACCGACACCCGCGACGTTGTCATCGAGGCGACGCCCGACGAGATCATGGACGTCTTGTTCGACCTCGAGTCGCTGACCGAGTGGTCCTCGTTTCATAAAAAGGTCGAAATCCTGGAGTGGGACGAGGACGGTCATCCGAGCAGATCGCGCCAAACGATCAAAATCGTCGGCGTCAGCGAAGAGCAGGTGCTCGACTATTTCGTTCACGACGACGGGGTGGGCTGGACTTTGGAGAGCTCCAAACAGCAACGCGCGCAGGAGGGCCGCTACACGCTGACTCCCGACGGCGATTTCACCCGGGTCCATTTCGAGCTCACCGTTGATCTTTCCGTGCCGGTCCCGGGATTCCTGATTAAACGAGGTGCCAGGGGTCTGATGGAAATGGCGACCGATGGCCTCCGAAAGCGCGTCCTCGAGGTCAAGAAGCACGCCAAGTAGTCTCACGTCGCTGTGTCAACCCAAAACAGCCGGCTGAGCGCGAGGCGCGCCGGGCTCGCAGTAGCGCTGGTCGTGGCGGCCGTGCGGCGAGTCCGCATCGCGGCGGGAATGCGTCGGGGTGACCCGGCGGTGATCGACGCCAAGCGGCACCGCAACAAGCGATTCGCGAACAAAATGGTGACCCGCGTGGGCCGCGCTGGCCGACCACACAGCATCTTCGCGGTGATCGAGCACACCGGTCGGCGATCCGGCCGGCGCTACACCACACCCGTTCGCGTTGTGGAGCAGCCGGGCGTTTTCATCGTTCCGCTCACTTATGGGCCGAGAACCAACTGGTACGTCAACCTGCGGGCCGCCGCCGGCCGACTGCACTGGCAGGGGCGTACCATCCCGGTCGGCAACCCCAGCATTGTCCCCACCAGCCTGGTCGCCGACCGATTTCCGCTGCCCTCCCGGTTCCTGCTTTGGCTCGACGGCACCGAACGGTGCGTGGCGATCCAGGACCTGACCTCCGCCGCCGGTCCCACATGAACGAGACTTCCGAACCCACCGCTCGCGAGCGACACTGTCCGTTATGAACTCGAAGTCCCTTATGAACTCGAAGTCCCTTATGAACTCGAAGTCCCTTATGAACTCGAAGTCCCTTATGAACTCGGCATTCGCGAGCACATTGAACCGGATCGGAGCGGCTGTCGCCTGCTTGGCACTCGTGGTCGCGGTGGCCGGCTGCGGTGGCCGCGGTGGCAGCAACATGACGTCCCCGCTGACGCCGAAAGTGACGACGGTAGGTCGGACTATCGCGGCGGCGCCTGCCGACGGACCGTTGACAATCAGCAGTCCGGCGTTCGCCGACGGTGCGCCGATCCCGGTGCAGTACACCTGCAAAGGGGCCAACCTAGCGCCACCGTTGACGTGGTCGGCCCCGTTGGGAGCGGCACTCGTTGTCGACGACCCGGATGCCCCCCGCGGCCCCTACATCCACTGGATCGTCGTTGGAATCCCTCCCGGCTCAGGGAGCACCGCGGACGGTCAAACGCCTGCAGGAGGAAGCAGCCTGCCTAACTCGGCCGGCCAGGCCGGGTACAGCGGGCCCTGCCCGCCCGCGGGCACACGGACTCACCACTACCGGTTCACCCTCTACCAGCTTCCCGCCACCTACCAGCTCCCCCCGGGACTTGCCGGGGCGCGAGCGGCGCAAGAGATCGCGCGGGCCGCGGCGGCACAGGCGCAGTTCACCGGAACATTCGAGGGCTGACCGGCCTACCGCGATGCAGCCGCCCTTAGACGTCACGAAGGCAATCGCTTTTGGCCAGCTCGTGAACGCGACCTATGCGACATTGCCCGGCGATCTGACGAATGCGGCCGGTCGGGCGCTGAGTGCAGGCGGCGTCGACTACACGGTGGTCACGACGATCTATGCCAACGATTTGGCGACCGACATGAACCCGAGCCGGGCCGACGACGAAGTGTCCATCGGGCTGATCTGCCAGGTGGACCAAACGGGCGACGTGGTGATCGCGGTCCGCGGAACCGTTGGGATCCTGGAATGGATTCATGATGCGGAGTTCCTCCAGGTGCCATGCCCCTTCCTAGTCGGCGCCGGCCACACGGAAGACGGTTTCACCGACATGTATTGCTCGCTGCGGACCGGGGCCGCGCCCGATTCTCCGACCGCGGTCGACGCTCTCCCGAAGCTTTCGTATCCCAAACCCGTTGGCTCCGTGACGATTTGCGGGCACAGCCTCGGAGGAGCCCTGGCCACGCTCCTGGCCCTCGACGTGGCGGCGAACACGGCCTTCACCGACCCGGCCGTCTACTCCTACAGCAGCCCGCGTATCGGGGACTCGCTGTTCGCCCGCACGTACGACCAGGTGGTCAAGAACTCGTATCGGATCGCCAATCGCCTCGACATTGTCCCCGCGTTACCTCCCCCCATCGACTACGAACATGTGCTTAATCCGTATGAGCTCAACCCGGTGCGATTGGTGCCGTTGCCGCCGAAGGTCTTGGTCAAATCCACGGTGGCTTGCGAACATTCGCTCCAAACCTACCTATACCTGCTGTCCCTCCAGTCCGCCGGCGCCGTCCTTCCTCTGGAATCCACCTGTCAACCCTGAAGAGCCGTCAGGCCTGGTCGTCGAGCGCCTGATAGGCGGCGTTATAACCGGGTGTGAACGTGATCCCCGGTCCGCCGTGGCATCCGGCCCCGCCGAGATAGAGGCCGTCGATAGGAATCGGAAAATCGAGGAATCCCTTTGGGCCGGGGCGGTTGGGCCCCATCAAGTCCGGGTGCAGTAGGCCGTGGCAGAAGTCGCCGGCCGGTGCGCCGAACATCGTGTTCATGTGGTACGGCGCAAACGTGATGTGGCGGATCATGATGTCCTTGAAGTTCGGGGCAAGCCTGGTGATCTTGTCGATGACGCGTTGCGCCATCTCGTTCTTCAGATGGCCGTGCTGGTCGCGGCCGACTTCCACCGGGAAGGCGTAGGCGAACGCGCTGGCGGCGTGCTTACCGGGCGGCGCCATGCTCGGATCGTGCACCGAAGGAATCTGCATCCCCATCGACGGGTTGTCCGGGACAATGCCCCGGCGGCAGTTTTCCCAGTGGAGCTGTTGTTCTTCCGGGGAGCCGAAGATGCCGACCGACTGCTGCATGCCCTCCTCATTCAAAAACTCATAGGGCGCTGCGAATTCGGGCAACCCGTCAAGGGCGAAGTGGATCTGAACGAAGGACGCTCGGTGATCGCGGCCCGACACGCGCGACACCAGCTCCGCCGGAACGTGTTCGGACGCGATCAGCTCGGTGAGGGTCACGTCGGGCGCGAGGTTGGACACCACGATCGGCGCGGTGATCGTCGACCCGTCCCGCAGCCGTACGCCGGTCACCGCACCGTTGTCGACGAGAATCCGTTCCACCTTCGCGCGGAATCGGATCTCGCCACCGTGGGAGACGAAGAGCTCACGCAGGTGCTCGGTCAGTGCGCCGATGCCGCCTTTGAGTTTGGTCATCATCGCGGTGCTGTCGTCAGGCACCGCCAGGGCGAACGCCAAGCAGGTGGCGCTGCCCGGGGTATAGGGCCCGCGGTAGGTGGAGTTGATGGCCAGAAACGCGAGCATTCCGCGCATCACCGCGTGCTTGGGTTTGTCGGGCAGGAATCGGTCGATCACATCCATCGCCGACCCGAACAGCATTTCGTGGATCGCTCGGCGTTCGGCATCATTGGCAGCGCAGGCATACATCTCGTCGAGGGTCTTCGGCGGTTTGCGAACGTCGAAGCGGCCGAGGGCTTTTGCGGGGCCCTGGCTCCAGCCGATCAATTCGGCCATGCCGGTAACCGCCTCCAACCCGTGCTTCTCGCCGAGGTGCGTCATCAGCTGTATCGGGTCGCGGTAGAAGACCATCGGTTCCTCGCCGGATTCGCCGATGTTGGTGGACATCACCTCCGGCTCCACCGTGGGCAGGGTGTCGAGGCCGAGGTCCTTGGCAATTTCGCTTGCGGTGGGGAACTGCACCGAACCCGCGATCTCGTATCGGAAGCCGTCGATCAATTCGACCGTCGCCGCCATGCCCCCGGAGTAGGTGTTGGCCTCCAGGCACAGCGTGCGCAGTCCGGCGCGCTGCAGAACCGACGCGGCGGTCAGCCCGTTGTGCCCGGCGCCCACGACGATCGCGTCGTAGTCAGTCATCGGTTGTCCTCCCTCGATAGCGCGTGACAAGAATATGTCAGTACTGACATAATCGAAAGATGTCAGTACTGACAAGTTTCGGAAGGTTAGGATACGATCGGCCCGATATGACCGCGCCCACCAACCGTCATCAGCTGCGCCGACAATCGACGCACGAGGCGCTCCGGCAGGCGGCGTTAAAGAGCTTCGCCCGCAAGGGATTTGCGAACGTTACGGTGACCGAGCTGGCTGCCGAAGCCGGTGTCACGGAGCGCACCTTCTTTCGCCATTTCCCGACCAAGGAGGCGGTGCTGTTCCAGGACTACGAGACGCACCTGGAATGGCTGGCCGAGGCCCTCGAGCAGCGTCCGGCGTCCGAGTCGCTGTTCGACGCGGTGCGGGCAAGCGTCGCGGCCTTCCCGCACGACCTCGAAGTGGTGCGCCAGGCCGCGACCGCCCGCTCGGAGCTGATCAGCGCGGACCGCATTGCGGGCCATCTGCGCGTTGTGCAGTCGTCCTTTGCCCGGGTGTTGACCGACTTCGTCCGGAAGCGAAACCCGGACGTCGCGAACATCGACCTTGGCGCCGAGGTGGCCGGCTCGGCGCTGGCCGCAGCTTTGGTTGTGGCCGTGGAGAATTGGGGCCGCAACGGCTGCGCCGACGACCTCGGGGGCCTGGTGGCCGCGAGCCTGGATCTGCTGCGATCGGGCTTGGCGCCGCTCGCCTAACCTTTAAGGTTGCCGGTCGTCGGTCAGCGTGCGGGGAGGGCGGCGACACGCCGAGGGGGGCCCGCCGTGGATGCACACGGAAAGCCGTGAGCGCACACTCGACGTCAAGCGCTGCAAGCTCAGTACAGCGGTGACCAGTCGGAGGTCCGAAGCAGACGGCTCTCCCACTGATCGCGGTACTTCAGCGCCTCCACCATGTAGCTGCCGGGCGCGCGGTGCTCGCGCGGAGTCTCGGTAGTAAGCAGGCGCACGAGCGCCGCATAGTTGTTGTAGTCCTCAATCTTCTGCCACAGCATGGCTTCTCGCCGCCGAGAGCTCCCGTGCGCGACCTGAAAGCACGCCTGGATGTCGAGGATCCGCATCCCCGGCGGCGCTTTGGAAAGCAGCCGGTAGTAGATCTCATCCCAGGAACGGATGTAGTCGTCGAGCGGGGCGTGGGGCCAGCCGGTGTCCTCCATGAACAGGCTCAGCGGGTGGGTCGTGCCATCGGTCGGCACGGTCGCCAGGTCTACCGTCTGCAGCGGCGACCAGTAGACCGGCAGCAGAATCTTGCCGGTCACGTCGTGGCGCAGGTGATCCAGCTCGCGCGCCCACGGCTTGAGATCCCCCGCCTGGACGCGGCGTGCGAGCCGCTCCCATGCGGCGCCGTCGACGATGCCCGTGATGGTGACGACGTTGTAGGACACCCCGCTGCCGTGCGCATGGTTGGTGTACCAGAGCAGCCGCGCATCCTGCCCCTTGGCCAGCATGGGCATCCAGCCCTCGCGGTAGGCGGCTTCGAATTCGTCCTGCCGCGCGCCGACCACCTTGTGGGTCTCGTGGAGAAACAGCACCTGGGCTCCCTGGATTACCGATCAGAGATCAGCGCGGCCAGGTGACGGCGGCTGACCTTGCCGGTAGCGCTGTACGGGATGTGGTCGACAATCGCCAACCGCTCCGGCAACTTGAAGTAGGCGATCAACTCGCGACAGTGTGCTCGCAGCTCCTCGAGTGTCACCGGGGCGCACGCCACCACCGCAACCCCCACCCGCTGGCCGAGTTCCCCGTCGGCGATCCCGGCGACCGCGACATCAGTGACCGCCGGATGGGAGCGCAGCGCCTCCTCGACCTCGATCGGCCCGAACTTCTCTCCCCCGCGATTGATGGTGTCGCTGAGCCGGCCACTCGGGAAGATATAGCCGTCGGAGTCCCGGCGGGCGAGGTCACCGGTGCGCAGCCAGCCTTCCGTCACGTTCTGAGGTGTGTTCACCCATAACTCGCCGACCGCCCCCGGTTCGACATCGTTGCCCGTGACGGGGTCCACCACTCGCACCTCGACCCCGGGCAGCGGCCGGCCGACGGATCCGGCGCGGGCGGGCTCGCGGTGATCCTCCGGCAGCAGGGTCGTATACGCCCCCAGGGTTTCCGTTTGCCCGAACACGTTGGCGAACGCCACGTGTGGGAGCGCGGCCATCGCCCTGCGCACCAGAGTGATCGGCGCGGCGGCGGCCCCGTAGGCGATGGCGACCAGCGACGTCAGATCGGTGTTGGCGAAGTTGGGATGGTCGAGGATCCGCTGCAGCATCGTGGGTACCAAGAACGTGCTGGCCACCCGATGTTCGGAGACCAGGCGCAACCACTCGCCGGCGTCGAACCGCGCCTGAACCACCGACGTGTTGCCCGAATAAAGGCTGCCGAGCATGCCCAGGGAGCCGCCGACATGGAAGAAGGGGACACACATCATCCCGACCGCCGCTTTCGCATCGGCCCGGAAAGGTGCGACCATTCCCCTGATCCGGCTCGCGAGTCGCCCATTGGTGATGGCGACGGCCTTGGGGAGTCCGGTGGTGCCGCTGGTGAACAGGACCAAGGCGTCCTGGTCGGCTCGCGTGTCGGCGATGTCGGGCGATGCCGGGGAACGTTTGCCTGTGAAGTCGGACTCCGTCAACACCGTGGGTGCACCCGCTTCGCGGAGCCGGTCGACGTACGGCTCACCCGCGACCGCCACAGCCGCACAGCGGGCATTTTCCAGGAGCCCGTGCAGCTCCGCCGGCGTCAGTGCCGGGTTCATCAGCGCGGCCGCGGCGCCGATGCGAGCAGCCCCGAGCAATGTCGCGATCGACAACCGGCTTCCGCCATCGACGACGGCGACGCGCTGGCCGGCCACCACACCATGGGCGGACAAGCCGGCGGCGCACTGCCGCACCGTCGCTGCCAGCTCGCCGTAACTGATGGTGCGCCCATCGATGATCAGCGCGGCCCGGGCGGGATCGCCGGCCGCGGCGGCGTCGAGGATCGTTCCGGTGTTCACGCCATGGCTTAGTACAACGGCGACCACTCGGAGGTCCGCAGCAACCGGGTGGTCCACTGATCGCGCAGGTCAAGCGCGTCGTACATCCAGGTGCCAGGGGCCCGGTACTCAGCGGGGATGTGGGTGCGGAGCAGATCGAGCAGCGCGTCGGGCCGGCAGATGCGCTGCATGAGGATCACTTCACGGCGCACATGACTGCCGAGCGCAGGTTGGAATGCGGCGTGCATCGAGAGCATGGACGACGGCTCCTCGAGGCTCCTACCGTATACGTCACCGCAGCGAACGATGTATTCCTCGAACTTGTCCTCGTAGGGCCACATGGTGTCTTCCATGTACAGGCTCATCTCGTGCTCGCGCCCGTCGACCGGCACCTCGTCGAACCGCACCTCCAACAGGGGCGACCACGGCAGGGGAACCAGCAGCTTTGCGTCGACGTCATGTCGGAGTTCGTCCAGGTTGCGCATCCACTGCTGCAGATCGCCCTTCTGGACGCGCTTGGTCAGGCGCTCCCACGCCGCTCCATCGCGAACCGCGGTCACGGTGATCACGGTGTAGGCGGGGCCGCTGCCGTGCGCCTGGTTGGTGTACCACAGCAGCCGGGCGTCATCGCCTGCGGCCAGCATGGGCATCCAGCCCTCCCGAAAGGCCGCCTCGAAGTCGTCTTCGAAGCGGCCGCGCACCTTGTGCACCTCGTGGATGAACAGCACGCCGAGACCTCCCGACACCGGACGCTCCGCTTCGAACGCCCTCGTTCAACGGACGCTAGCCCGGCCGGTTCTCCGGCGCTAGGGCGGGTCTACCTATGCGCAATTGCGCGCATGTTGCGCCCATCGCCGACCTAGACAGGCGAGTTGAGAATCTGGTTTGCTCGACTCGGTAACCGTCCTCCCAGGAGTTCGCTGATGGCCCGACTCAATGTGCCGGATGGCCCCGGTGGGGAAGCGGCAATGATCTGGACGCTGCGGCCGGAGCTCGGGGGCATGGTCGAGCGGATGATCCGGGGCGCATATCAACAGAGCATCCTGCCGGTCGACGAGCGCGAGCTGGCCCGGATGCGAATCGCACAGATCAACGACTGCGTCGCGTGCTCAGACTTTCGCGCCAAGTCCGTGTTAAACGCCGGCCCGAAGACCCCGGCCCCGGAGCTCTACGACAACGTCGCCGCCTACGCGAGCTACGCCGGCTACACGCCGCGGCAGCGTCTGGCCATCGAATTCGCGGAACGCTTCGCCACCGACCATGCGTCGATGGACGACGTCTTCTTCGAGCGGCTGCGGGAGTTGTTCTCCGACGAGGAGATCCTCGATCTCACGCTGTGCGTCGCGGTTTTCCTCGGCCTCGGGCGGTCATTGGCGGTGCTCGGTGTCGACCAATCCTGCGCAATAGACCTCTGAGCACCGCGGGAAACACAGAAGGGACAGCAGGGACAGTATGGACATCGCCACGGTGGACGAATTGCTGAGCACCACGCGGGCCGTGCGAAAACGCCTCGACCTGAATCGGCCGGTCGGTCGCGACGTGATCCTCGAGTGCATACAACTGGCGATGCAGGCGCCCACCGGCAGCAACGCGCAGGATTGGCGCTGGCTGGTCGTCACCGATGCCGACAAGCGTGCGGCGGTCGCCGACATCTACCGCGGCATCGGTGCCGAATACCTTGCGTACGCCGCCAAGAACTCGTCGGATCCGCAGACCCGGCGCGTCTACGCCAGCGCAATGCGCCTGACCGAGACGCTGGCCGACGTTCCGGTGCACGTCATCCCGTGCCTGGACCGCCGCTTCGACGGCGACAATCTGTTGATCGCCGCGACGGCGTGGGCGTCGATCATCCCGGCCGGTTGGAGCTTCTTGCTCGCGTTGCGGTCGCGGGGGCTGGGATCGGTGTGGACGACGATGCATCTGGCCAAGGAGCAAGAGGTTGCCGAGGTGCTCGGGATTCCGCCGACGGTCACGCAGGCCGCCCTGTTCCCGGTCGCCTACACGATCGGCGGAAGCTTCCGGCCGGCCTCGCGGCCGCCCGCGGAGACCGTCACCTTCTGGGATAGCTGGGGAGAGCGCTGATGCAGTCCTACACCGTGCGATTCCATGTTGACGCGCCCCCGAAAAAGGTGTGGCGGGTCCTTCATCCGCCGGCGCCGCCGAACTCGCCGCGGCCGCGGATGCTCAAATGGCCCACCGGCAGCATGGAAATCCTCAACGAAGGCAACGAAGCAGGCGAGGGTCTGGTCCGCACCTGCATCTTCGAAGTGCCCAAGTACCTGTTGTCCGGCGGCAAGGCGAGATCCTGGGAGACCGTGACCGAGGCGGAGGTCAACAAGCTGTCGCGGTACGTAGCGGTCGGAGCGCCGCTGTGGTCCCGGGCTGAGGGCTATCACGAACTCGAAGAACAGCCGGACGGCACCACCGTTTTGACCTTCCACGAGACGTATCACGCGTACAACCCGGTGCTGCGTTTCTTCCTCGAACGGCCGGTGCACGCGAAGATCTCTCGCGACAACCTCGAGACGTACGAGCACGCGCTGGCCTACGCCGGCAAAGTGCGTCGCCTGACCTAACGCGTCTGCGTTCTGCCGTAGCGCTTTCCGCAACAGGCCGGACGCCCCGTGACCCTCATCGAGCCCAAACTTGTCAGACCCCGTGTGCATCGTGGTGGCAATGCACGATGAAAGGGGACTTGCGATGTGCTGGAAGTGCGACCACCCGGGCCGTACCACGGAGGAGTACCTCGCCGAAATGCGCAAGACGATGCTCGAGCATGGCTGGGCGGTGCAGTACGTCGAGAGCGATCGGATGCCCTTCGCCTACACGATCGGCCTAACCCGCTACGGGTTGCCCGAACTTCTGATGACCGGCGTCCCACCCGGGCGTGCGGTGCGGATGCTGAACAGCGTTGGCCGGCGGGCCGTGGCGGGCGAGCAACCGACCCCCGGCATGCAGATCACCGTTGCCGCCGGCCCGCTCGTAGAAATGGTCGAGGTGGAGCACCCCGAGGTTCACTTGCTATTCGCGGTCGCAATCCTCGGCGACGAGGTGACGGCGCTGCAAGTGGTATGGGCCGATTCGCGTGGTCGCTGGCCGTGGTCGCCGGACTTCAACAACGGTCGAGGCATACAACCGGTGCTCGGCGCGCGGGCGGAACTCGGTTAAGCGCGGAAAGCCTTCGGCAACAGCGGGTTCGCGTGGACCCAGAATTTGGGTACCAAGCCCGAATTTGCGCCGAGTTCGGCTGATTTTGCAACCCAGGTGAAGGGGATGGATCTATTGACTGAGTCCAGAATAGATAGTCCCATTCGCTATACGTCCTCAATGGCGGATTATGCGCAACAGCTGCGCACCGCCGATCTGCACGTGACCCGGCCACGGATCGCCGTGCTCGAGGCGGTGCAAGCGAATCCGCACTCGGACACGGAGACGGTCTTCGAAGCGGTGCGTTACGCGCTGCCCGACGTTTGCCTGCAGACCGTATACGACGTACTGCACGCGCTGACCGACGTGGGTCTATTGCGACGGGTCCAGCCCCCCCGGTTCCCTCGCGCGCTACGAATCTCGGGTCGGCGACAACCACCATCACAGCGTCTGCCGGTCTTGCGGGGCCATCGCAGATGTCGACTGCACCGTCGGTGAGGCGCCGTGCCTGCCCGCTCCTGACCATAACGGCTTCCATCACGAAGGGGCCGAGGTCATCTACTGGGACCTATGCCCAGACTGCTTAACCTGAGGCGCTTCGTGATCACGGCCGTTCCGACACGAAGCGTGATGCCTCAAGTCAATATGCCCGCGAAAATAAGTCGATGCCTCACGTAAGAATGCCCGCGAAACGGGCGGATCAGCTGGCCTTGGTCCGGATACCTTTGCGGATGTCGGGTAGGGCGGTGGGGATGCTGGCCGGGTAGAGCTGCTCGGTCTTCTCCTTGGCCAGCAGGAGAAGCCGGTTCTGCAGATCGGCGATCTCGCGGCCGATTTTGGCGGGGTTGAGGCTGTCGCGGTAGGCGGTCAGTTCTGCCTGCTGTGCTGGTGAAAGGACGCCGGCGGCCAGGAGCCGGTCAAATGGGGTCTGCGGTGTGTCGTAGAGGCGTCGGCGCCGGCCGTCACCGCTACTGGTGTACCCGGTGGGTTTGATGGTCGGGGTCAGGTAGTTGAGCCGGTCGTTGACCAGTGGCCAGAGCCGGTTGAGCACGGCTCGTTCTTCAGGGGTGTCGTAGCGGTAGTAGAACGCGTACTTGCGCACCAGATGGTTGTTCTTGGACTCGATGGTGGCCTGATCGTTCTTCTTGTACGGCCGCGATCGCGTGAAGAAGATCTCCATCTCCGCCGCCCACTTGATGACAGCCTTGTTCAAAAACTCCGTGCCGTTGTCGAAGTCCAAACCGGTTACCTCATAAGGTATTTCGTGCACCCCTGCTTTCAGTGCACCCAGGATGTGGGCGTTAGCGTTGTTGCGCACGGTGCGGGTAAATACCCAGCCGATATGGACATCGGTGAGGTTGAGGGTGCGGGCGAACTCGCCCTTCAGTGTTGGGCCGCAATGCGCGACCGTATCGCCCTCGAAGAAACCGGGTTCGTCTTCTACCTCATCGCCTGCCTTACGGACCTTGACCGAATTCCGCAGCAGTGGTGAAGGTTTCGTCGTCGATACACCACTGATCTGGTCCTTGGCCCTCGCCGGCGCCAGATACCGGTCAATCGTCGCCGCGCTCATCTCCAGCAGCTCCTCACGCACGGCCGGACTGTAGCGGTCACGACCAAAGGCCAGCTCATCGTGGCGTTGCAGGCCGTCGAGCTGCAGCCGCATCGAAGCAGCCAGATACTTCCCGCACTGCCCACCCGAGGCGGCCCAGACCCGCTGCAGCACCTTGAGCGCGTCGTAGGAATACTTCGGCGCCCTCGGCTTGCGTGGCCGCTTCGCGCTGCTGCGACCCGATCCCGGCGGCCGCATCGCCGCCGCGGTAAGCCTGCGCCGGGCATTGTCACGCGACCACCCAGTCACCTCCACCACCTGGTCTAGGACCTTTCCCTTGTCCTTCTTCGCGGCCTTCACATACGCCTTGGCGTACCTGGTGGTGATCTCGGCCCGAGACGTCATCGATAACCCACTCTCCATGCCTCACGACGGTCACCGTTTCGCGGGCATTCTTACGTGAGGCACCGAGGGTGTTTCGCGGGCAGTTTCCGTGAGTCAAGCCGCGAAGGTGAAGTAACCCGCTCACCCCGGTACGCTGCTGTTCCATGGGGTTGAAGGCGGGAGTATCCGCGCGGATTGGCGCAGCGGGGCTCCTCCTTGCGGGCTGGGCGGTATCGGCGGGTGTTGCGGGCGCCGATCCGGATCCGGCGCCGCCGCCCGCACCGAAGACAAACATCGACCACGACGGCACCTATGCGGTGGGAACCGACATCGCGCCGGGCACGTACAGCTCCGCGGGGCCGGTCGGCAGCGGCACCTGCTACTGGAAGCGTTTGGGCAACCCCGACGGCAACATCATCGACAACGCCCTGAGCAAAAAGCCGCAGGTAGTCCAGATCGATCCAACGGATAAGACTTTCAAGACGTCGGGCTGTCAGCCGTGGCAGCTGACTCCCGACGCCGCTCCGCCCGCAACTACTCCGCCTCCGGGTGTGCAAGGCGCCCTCGGCATCCTCAACGGGCTGCTCGGCGGCCAGAACGGCCAGCAATCCCCCCACTCCTGACGGGACGTTGCTGCCTTGGCCAGTAACGCAGGTGAGCCGCGACCGATCGTCGTGATAGGTGCCGGCGTCAGCGGTTTGACGTCGGCCGTGTTGCTGGCCGAAGCCGGCTGGCCGGTGCGGGTGTGGGCGGCCGCGATGCCGCAGCAGACGACCTCCGCGGTGGCGGGCGCGGTGTGGGCGCCCCCGCGACCCGCCGAACGCGCCGCCGCCACGCTGGATTGGACCGCACACTCGCTGCGCGTGTTCCGGGAACTGGCCGACGACGCCGGCACCGGAGTGCGGATGGCACCGGCCTTAGCCGTCGGCGGATTCACAGGGGCCGAGGCGATGTCGCTAGCGGCCGGCCTGATCCCCGACCTGCGGCCGGCCGACCCGACCGACGTTCCGGAGGGCTCGGGCGTGGGGTTTCGCGCCACCATGCCGATGATCGACATGCCGCAATACCTCGACTACCTGACACGGCGGCTCGCCGCGGCCGGCTGCGAGATCGAGAAGCGTCCCGTGCGGTCGCTGGCAGAGGCCGGCGACGCCGCACCGATAGTCGTCAACTGCGCCGGCCTCGGTGCCGGAGCGCTCGCGGGCGATGACACCGTGCGGCCGCGGTTCGGCCAGCACGTCGTACTGACCAATCCCGGTCTGCGGCAACTGTTTGTCGAGCTGCACGACGACCCGGAATGGACCTGCTACTTCCCTCACCCGCAGCGCGTGGTCTGCGGCGGCATCAGCATCCCTGGCCGCTGGGACACGACACCCGAACCCGAAGTGACCGAACGGATACTGCACCGTTGCCGCCGGATCGAGCCGAGGCTCGGCGACGCCGAGGTGATCGAGACGATCACCGGGCTGCGTCCCGACCGCCCGTCGGTGCGCGTGGAGGCCGAGCCGCTCGGGCGGGCGCGATGCGTGCAGAACTACGGCCACGGCGGCAACGGGGTGACGTTGTCATGGGGTTGCGCGCGGGATGTGTTGCGCCTCGTGTCTGACGTCTGACGCCACGTGTCTAACGTCTGACGTTGTGAGCATCGATTATGCGCTGCACGCCCACATAGCCACCATCACGATCAATCGCCCCGAGACGCGCAACTCGCTGGACATGGAACACTTTCGCGATTTGGCCCGCGCCTGGGAAACGTTCCGCGACGACTCACGCGCCTGGGTCGCGGTGATCACCGGCGTGGGCCGGGACTTCTGTACGGGAGCCGACCTGAAGAAATTCATCCCGGAACTCACCGGTGAGCTACCCAAGCCCGCCGGATGGGATAAGGACGACGCCATCCACGCCGTCTTGCATCGGTTCCCGGTGTACAAGCCGATCGTCGCGGCCGTCAACGGCACGTGCGTGGCGGGCGGCTTCGAGATGCTTACCTCCACCGACATCCGAGTGGCCGTGCCCGAGGCGCGATTCGCGGTGATGGAGCCGAAGCGCGGCCTGTTCGCCGGCGGGGGAACCACCGTGCGGCTGCCGCGGCAGATGCCCTTTCCCCTCGCGATGGAGCTGCTGCTGACCGCCGACATGGTGGACGCGGGACAAGCGTTGGCGATGGGACTGATCAATCGCGTCGTCCCGGCCGAGCGGCTGCTGGACACCGCGTACGACTACGCCGAACGCATCGTGGCCAACGCGCCGCTCGCGGTCTTCGCGACGAAGCAGTCGGCCGTCGAAGGTTTGGCGCTCGACCTTGCGTCGGCCTACGACAACGAAACCCGGCACAGCGACCGCATTTTCGAGACCGAGGACGCCAAGGAAGGGCCGCGCGCCTTCGCCGAGAAGCGACCGCCACGGTGGCAGGCCCGCTGAACACTTAGGCGCGCTCAGGCGCGAGTGCGACGGCCGACGTCGCGAACCACGAGCGACAGCACCCAGCTCACGATGGACAACACGATCGCGGCCCAGATGGCCGTCCACCAAAAATGGTCGATTTGCAGTCCCCAGTGAGTGGTGTGTTCGGTGATCCGCGCGGTGATCCACAGCATCAACGCGTTGACGACGATATGGAACAGGCCAAGGGTCAGGATGTACAGCGGGATCGACAAGATTTGCACAATCGGCTTGATAAACGCGTTGACCAGACCGAAGATCACGGCGACGACGAAGATGATCCCGACCCGCTCCAGCTTCGTGTCCCCGCCGATGAAGCGCATCCCGTGCACGAAGAGCGTGACCACCCACAGGGCGAAGCCGGTCAGCGCGGCGCGAAGCAGAAAAGGACCCATGCCGGAGATCCTGCCACCCGTCGCCGGCTTAGTTCAGGTTGTAGAAGCGCTGCGCGTTCAACCCGCCGATCTTTTCGCGGGCCTCCTCGCTGATATCGGCGCGGGTTCGTAGATGCTTGGTGCTCTCCGGCCATTCGCCGTCCCAATGCGGGTAGTCGCTGGCGAACATGATGAAGTCGGCACCGAGCACGTCGATCACGCCGGGCAGGATCGGTTCCTCCGGCTCACAGGTCACCCAGATGTTGCCCGCGGCCAGATACTCGTGCGGATCGCGACGCCAGCCGCGCTCGACCCAATCCCCCCGCTTCTCGTAGTGCTCGTGCAGGCGGTCGATGAAGAACGGCACCCAGCCCGCGCCCGCCTCGAGGAAGGCGACCCGCAACTGCGGATGGCGCTCGAAAACGCCGCCGGAGACCATCGCGGTCATCGCGGTCATCTGGTCGAACGGAAAGCTGATGCAGTGCACCTGTATGTAGTTGGTGAAACGGTCCACGCCGATTTTCGGTAGATGGATGCCGGGGGCGCCGTGAATCCCCAGCGGCATCCCGAGTTCCACGGCGGCCGCGTAGAACGGGTCGAGATCGGGGTGGTCGAGGTTGCGGGTCTTGAGCGCCGGCGGGACGAGAGTCGCCACCAGCCCGAGGTCCTTGGCTTCGGTCATGACGTCGATGGCCAATCGGCCGTGCTCGACGGGCGCCACGGCGACCCCGCGCAGCCGGCCGCCGGACGGTGCGCAGTAATCCGCGATCCACTGGTTGTAGAGCCGAGAGAATCCCGCGGCGAAGTCCGGGTCCTCGAGGCTGGGCGCGCACAGCCCGAGGCTCGGATACAGCACCATCGTGTCGATGTGGTCGCGGTCCGCGTCGCCCAGCACGCCTTCGGCTGACCGGCAATTGATGTCGGGAGCGTTGCTGATCCCATGCTCGGGAGGACAACCCGCACCGGGACCCTGGTCCTCCGGATAGTTGCGGCCCTCGAACGTCAACCGCAGCCGCCCGTCGGTGCTGGGCTTGACGTGTTCGGGCCAGCGCTTGATCGCTTCGATCGCTAGCGAGGGGTTCTCGGCGACATGTCCATCGGCGTCGATGATTCGCATGTTCGGCAACTTACTCTCGCGATTGGCGGCCTGGTACTGCACCACACAACGGCTGACCGCCGATTAGCGAAATTCATTCATCGCGGCGTTGTTGGGCTGGACGATGGACGCCTTCGATTACTTCATCGTGGTGTTCGTCTATGCCGATATCGCAAAGGTGTTCCACCACAGCAAGGCCGAGGTCGCTTTCATCACTACGGCCACCCTGGTGATGCGCCCGGTTGGCGCACTGCTGTTCGGGCTGTGGGCCGACCGCGTCGGTCGGCGGCTCCCGCTGATGGTGGACGTGATGTTCTATTCGGTGGTTGGGTTCCTGTGCGCATTCGCGCCGAATTTCACCGTGCTGGTGATCCTGCGGGTGCTGTACGGCATCGGCATGGGCGGCGAATGGGGGCTCGGCGCCGCGCTCGCCATGGAGAAGGTTCCCGTCGAACGACGCGGGTTCTTCTCGGGACTGCTGCAGGAGGGTTACGCGTTCGGCTACCTGCTGGCGAGCGTGGCATCGCTGGTGGTGATGAATTGGCTGGGGCTGTCGTGGCGCTGGCTGTTCGCTTTGAGCATCGTGCCCGCCATGATCAGCCTGATCATCCGCTACCGGGTGGAGGAGTCCGAGGTCTGGGAAGCCGCGCAGGATCGGATGCGGCTCACCAGCACCAGGATCCGCGACGTGCTGCGCGACGGCGCGATCATCCGCCGGTTCTTCTACTTGGTGCTGCTGATGACCGCCTTCAACTGGATGAGCCACGGCACCCAGGACGTCTACCCCACCTTCCTGGGCGCGACCACGAACCACGGCGCGGGCCTGTCCAGCGTGACCGTCAAATGGATCGCTGTGGTCTACAACGTCGGCGCGATCATCGGCGGGCTGTTCTTCGGCACGCTCTCGCAGCGGTTCGGCCGTCGCTACACCATCATCTTCTGCGCGTTGCTGGGGTTGCCGATCGTGCCGCTGTTCGCGTACTCACGCACGGCGGCGATGTTGTGCCTCGGTTCCTTTCTTATGCAGCTCTGCGTGCAGGGCGCGTGGGGGGTCATTCCCGCTCACCTGACCGAGATGTCACCCGATGCCATCCGCGGCCTGTACCCCGGCGTTACCTACCAGCTCGGAAACCTGTTGGCGGCGTTCAACTTGCCCATCCAGGAACGCCTGGCCGAGTCACACGGATATCCCTTCGCGTTGGCGGCGACGATCGTGCCGGTGCTGATCGCCGTGGCGTTCCTCACGGCGATCGGCAAGGACGCCACCGGAATTCGCTTCGGCACCGCCGAAAGCGCCTTTTTGCCGACAGAAATGAGTTGATTACTCGGTGTTTCCGAGCAGGCGCCGCAGCAGGTGCATCGCCACGGTCGTCGAGCGCTCCCGCACGTCCGATCGGTTGCCCGGCAGCCGCAGCGTCCGGGTGTCCGCGCGGCCTTCTGCAAGCATGACGGTGAAACAAACTGTGCCGACCGGCTTTTCGGGTGTCCCCCCGCCCGGGCCGGCGATGCCGGTGATCGCCACGGCGGTGTCGGCGCCGAAGCGTTTCAGTGCCCCAGTCGCCATCGCCTCGGCCACCGGCTCGGACACCGCACCGTGCGCCTTGATCAGCTCCGGGTCGACGCCCAGCAGTTGGGTTTTCGCCTCGTTGGAGTAGGCGACCACGCCGCCCGCCACATAGTCGGACGAGCCGGCACGGTCGGTCAGCCGCGCCGCCAGCAGTCCCGCCGTGCACGATTCCGCCGTCGCGATCGATCGACCGGACAGCAACTGTGCGACCAGATCATCCACCTTTGAGCCGTCTTCGGAGTAGATCTGCTGCCCATGCTTTTCGCGCAGCAACTGGGTGAGGCGCTCATAGACGTCGGCGGCGTCCGGTTCGTAGCGCGTGACCATTTCGATCTCGCCCCGGCGCAAGCAGGTGGTGATCTCCAGGGAGTCGAATCCGGGGAGGGATGCCTCGGCTACGCGCAGCGTTTCGGCCAGCCCCGACTCAGGCAGCCCGAACATCCGAATGGTCTTCTGCCGGTACGTTGTTCGGCCGGCGATCGCCTCCCGGGCGGCGGAGGTTTCGATGGCTCGGCGCCACATCGGCTGGAGCTCGCGCGGCGGCCCCGGAAGCACGATCACCGTCGGCTTGCCCGGGACGACCACACCCGGCGCGGTGCCCTCCGGATCGAGCACCTGCGAACCGGCGGGGATCATGGCCTGCTTGCGGTTGGCGGCGCGCACCGCGTCGAAGTCGACGCCGTCGAAGCGCGCCATGAATGATTTGAGGATCGCGGCGATCTTGTTCTCGACCTCGGTGTCCAACACCAATTCGCGGCCACAGAAACGCGCCACCACGTCGACGGTCATGTCGTCGGCCGTGGGTCCCAGGCCGCCGCTGGTGACGATCAGATCCACGCCCTGGTCCGCCATGAAGCGCAGCTGCGCCTCAATGTCGGAAGGGCGGTCGCCGCAGATGGTGATGTGCGCCAGCTCGACGCCCAGCTCCAAGAGCCGATCGGCGATCCAGGGGCCGTTTGCATCTTGGACTCGGCCGGTGAGGACTTCGGTTCCGGTCACCACGATCCCCGCGCGTGCGCTCACGGCCCCGAGCCTACGCATCAACTAACCTGGGGCCGTGGCGCAGGCTCCGCGGACCCGCTACGCCAGGTGCGGCGATATGGACATCGCCTACCAGGTCATCGGCGATGGCCCGATCGACCTCATCGTGCTTCCCGGGCCGGCGATTCCGATCGACTGCATTGATGCCGAGCCGTCGATGCACCGGTTTCACCGCCGGCTGACGTCCTTCAGTCGGGTGATTCGGTTCGATATGCGCGGGATGGGTCTGTCGTCGCTGGTTCCGTCTCGGGACGTCCTTGGACCGAAGTTCTGGGCTGAGGACGCGCTTTCGGTCATGGATGCGGCCGGATGCGAGCAGGCGTCGATCTTCGCGCCGGGTTACGGCGCGATGGCTGGGCTTGTTGTTGCCGCCGATCATCCAGAGCGCGTGCGCAACTTGGTGGTGATCAATGGCACGGCACGCATGATCTGGGCGCCGGACTATCCGGTTGGCACGAAGTTGAGCAGCACCGATCCGTTTATGACGGTCGCCATGGAGACCGATGCCGTCGAGCGTGGCTTCGACGTTTTGCGGATCGTCGCGCCCGCGGTCGCCGGTGATGAGGCTTTCCGCGCGTGGTGGGACCTCGCCGGCAACCGTGCCGCGTCGCCGAGCATGGCCCGTGCCGTCAGCAAAGTCATAGCGGACGCCGACGTCCGCGAATCGCTCGCGCGTATCGCCGCGCCGACCTTGATCGTGCATCGCGCTCAGGCCAGCTTCATCCCGGTTGGGCACGGTCGCTACCTCGCCGAGCGCATCGCAGGATCGCACTGGGTCGAGCTACCCGGTGCCGATTCCCTGTATTGGGTCGGCGACACCGGGCCGATGCTCGACCAGATTGAGGAGTTCGTCACCGGCGTGCGCGGCGGCTCCGATGCCGAGCGGGTACTCGCCACGATCGTGTTCACCGACATCGTCGGCTCCACTGAGCGGGCCGCCGCCCTTGGCGACGGCCGGTGGCGCGACGTGTTGGACAACCACGACACCATCGTGCGTCACGAGCTGCAGCGGTTCGGCGGTCGCGAAGTGAACACCGCCGGAGACGGATTCGTCGCGACGTTCGCCAGCCCGAGCGCGGCGATCGCATGCGCGGACGAACTCGTCGGCGCGGTGCGGGCTTTGGGCATCGAGGTGCGGGTGGGCATTCATGCCGGCGAGGTGGAGGTTCGGGGCGCCTCGAAGAGTGACGTCGCGGGCTTGGCGGTGCACATCGCTGCGCGGGTGGCGGTGTTGGCCGGACCCAGCGAGGTGCTGGTGTCCTCGACCGTGCGCGACATCGTCACCGGGTCGCGGCACCGGTTCGCCGAGCGCGGTGAGCATGAGCTGAAAGGCGTGCCGGGCTTCTGGCGGCTTTACGCGCTGGTACGAGGGCAGGCAGCTATTACGCCGTAGCAGCTCGTCGTGACCGATTTGCCGCGGCTTTGTCTCAGAGGTCCCCCGCAGACGCATGTGCGAAACGCGGGAGCCCTTCGTTAGCGGCCGGGGCTGCCAGGTTGACCGGGTTGGCCGGGTTGCCCGGGCTGGCCGCCGGGGCCGCCGCCACCACCCTCGCCGCCTGCGCCGGGCTGGTCGCCGGCACCAGGAGCATCGCCCAGGCCGCCGCCTCCCCCGCCTCCCCCGCCTCCGCCTCCGCCGCCGCCTCCGCCGCCTCCGCCGCCTCCGGCGTCGCCGCCGGCTCCCCCGGCCCCCCCGGCACCGCCGGCACCGCCGGCTCCTCCGGCGCCGCCGGCTCCCCCGGCACCGCCAGGCCCTCCGGCCCCGCCGATACCGCCACTCGTGGGCGTGTCGCTGCTCATGCCGTGGGCATCTACCTCTCCTATAAAGCCACTCGACTTTCCGCCGTTGGCGCCAAGTCAGTCTAGGCCGACCAGTTGCCAAACCAACCAATTCGTCGAAATCTCAAGGCGGCAACTCCGCCCATATCGCGAGACAATGAGCCGATGATCGAGTTAGAGGTATTGCAGGCGGACATCACCCAGCTCGAACTCGACGCGATCACCAACGCGGCAAACACCCAACTGCGGCACGGCGGCGGTGTCGCTGCCGCAATCTCCCGCGCCGGTGGGCCCGAGGTGCAACGCGAATCGAAACAGAAGGCGCCGATCGGGCTCGGGGAGGCGGTCGAGACCACGGCCGGCGAGATGCCGGCGCGCTATGTGATCCACGCGGCGACGATGGAGCTCGGCGGCCCGACCTCGGCCGAGATCATCAACCGCGCCACCCACGCCACGCTGCGGAAGGCCGACGAACTCGGTTGCCGCTCGCTGGCGCTGGTGGCGTTCGGCACCGGTGTCGGCGGCTTCCCGCTCGAAGACGCCGCGCGGCTAATGGTCGACGTCGTTAGGCAGTACCGGCCAAGTTCGCTGGAGAAGGTGGTATTCGCGGTCCACGGCGACGCGGCCGAGCAGGCGTTTCGGAATGCGGTGCACGGCTAACCGCCGGAGAGGTAGCGCTCGACCGAAGCGACCTTCTGAGTCATCGCGTCCTTGGCTCCCGCCCGCCAGTCCGCCTTTATCACCGTGCTGACCCTGGGCGCACGAGCGGCGACGGCCTCGACCGCGCGCTGCACGACCGCCATCACTTCTTCCCAGGTCTCGCCTTCGATCACGGTGAACATCGAATCCGTCTTGTTGGGCAGGCCGGATTCGCGAACCACCCGAACGGCTTCGGCAACGACCTCGCCAACATCCTCACCAAGCCCTAGCGGGGTGACGGAAAACGCGACGAGCACAGACACCCGACGAGCGTACTCGACCTTTTCGGGGGCCTCCTGGCAGCATCGAGGGCCATGCGGGTTCTGGTGCAAAGGGTCTCGTCGGCGGCGGTGTCGGTGAATGGCGAGGTGGTGGGCGCCATCCGGCCGGATCGCCAAGGCCTGCTCGCATTCGTCGGCGTCACTCACAGCGACGACCGGGAGAAGGCACAGCGGCTCGCCGAAAAGCTTTGGAACTTAAGGATTCTCGCCGATGAGCGGTCCGCGGCCGACGTCGACGCGCCGATCCTTGTGGTCAGTCAGTTCACGCTGTACGCCGACACCGCGAAGGGTCGTCGTCCATCATGGAATGCGGCCGCCCCCGGCGCCGTCGCCGAGCCGCTCGTAACGGCATTCGCCGAAGCGTTGCAAGGGCTGGGCGCCCACGTGCAATCGGGCGTGTTCGGCGCGAATATGCAGGTCGAGTTGGTAAACGACGGCCCCGTCACAGTGATTCTGGAGCTCTGACGGTGCCACCGCGAGTACCTTGGCTATGTCGGGTCGTTTTGGCCGATCGGACGGAGGGCCGACCATGAGCACCACGCCAGAGTTTGGTTCGCTCCGGTCCGAGGACGACCAGTGGGACATCGTCAGCAGCGTTGGCTACACCGCCCTTTTGGTGGCGGGATGGCGCGCACTGCATGCCGTGAGCCCGCGACCGCTGGTCCGCGACGAATACGCGAAGGTTTTCATCGCCGCCTCGCAGGACCCGTATCTGGCGGGTGTACTTGCCAACCCGGGAACCTCCGAAGAAGAGACGGCATTTCCCCGCCTTTACGGCGTGCAAACCCGATTCTTCGACGACTTCTTCGCATCCGCGAGTGAGGCCGGCATACGACAGGCGGTGATCGTCGCCGCCGGACTCGACTCCCGGGCGTATCGCCTCGAATGGCCGCCAGGCACAACTGTTTTCGAAGTCGACCTCCCGAAAGTCCTGGAATTCAAAGCGCACGTGCTTGGTGAGCAGGGCGCTGTGCCCAAGGCGCGCAGGGTCGACGTCGCGGCCGATCTGCGCACCGACTGGTCGAGGGCGTTGGAAGCCGTCGGCTTCGACACGGAGAGCCCCAGCGGCTGGTCGGTGGAAGGAGTGCTGCCCTACCTGACCGACGAAGCCCAGAACCAGCTTTTCACCCGGATCAGCGGGCTTAGCGCGCCGGGCAGCCGAATCGCCATCGGCGCGCTGGGTACCCGCTTGGACCGCGATCGGCTCGCAGCGCTGGAGGCGGACCACCCCGGGGTCAACATGTCGGGCGACGTGGATTTCTCGGCGCTCACCTACGAGCCGAGGACCGACCCCGCGGAATCGCTTGCCGCGCATGGCTGGGCCGTCGAACCGGTCCGCAACACGCTCGAGCTGCAGGCCGGCTACGGGATGACACCGCCGGAAGTGGACGTCAAGATCGACGGAATCATGCACTCGGAATACATCACGGCGAGCAGGTCAGGGTGAGCCGAGATGGCAATGGTCACAAGGCTCTCCGCCGCCGATGCCATCGCCGAGATTGCAGCGGTGCACGTCGGCGACCGGATCCGGCGTCGGCAGGCCGGGATCGGCGAGCTCCTCGGGGTATTGGAAGGTGCGGTACGGTATCAATTCGGTCGCTTGGAGTTTGAGCACCTCATCGCGCGGGCCGCGGGGTACTTGCGTGGCCAATCGCTCGCCGACCTCGACGGGTTGGGTGAGCGACTGTTTGTCGAACGTGTTGCCGCGCGGCTGTACTCGCACATGCGCGATATCGTCCAGGCCCATCAGGACCGCGGACACACCGTCGTGCTGAGCTCCTCGGCGCTCTCCATCCAGGCGCTACCGGTCGCACGCTTTCTTGGCATTGCCAATGTGCAGTGCAACCATTTTGAACTCGACGAGTTCGGCCGCCTGACCGGTGGAATCGTCAAGCCGATCGTGTGGGGGGCGACGAAAGCCGCCGCGGTCAAACGGTTCTGTGCCGACAATGGCGTTGCGGTGGAACGCAGTTACTTCTATGCCGACGGCGACGAGGACGCGGCGTCGATGTCACTCGTCGGCTATCCGCGACCGGTGAACCCCCGCTCAGGTCTCGCCGCGGCGGCCGCGGCACACGGATGGCCGGTGATGTGCCTCTCGTCCGGGCGTCGCGGGCCGGTACGAACGTTGCGTTATCTGGCGGGGCACATACGCCGCGATAGTAACTAGGGCGCGAGCAGGATCTTCACTTCGTCGCCGGACCGCGACTCCGCGGTCGCGTAGCCCTTCGCCGCTTCGTCCAACGGCAGCGTCGTGGTGACGATGCCGTCGACGTCGAGTCGGCCGGACCGCAACAGCGGGATCAATTCCGGCCACGTGCGCTGCACCGGCGCTGTGGTCATCCGCAATGTGATGCTGCGAATCAGGCAGCCTAGGGCGGGCATTGGAAACGGCTGCATGTCGTGCACACCGACCACCGAGACGGTACCTCCGGGCCGTACCGCGTTGAGGGCATCGGTCATGGACGCATCCGTACCGACTGCGTCGATCACCGAGTCGGCGCCGCGTCCGCCGGTGGCGGCGAGGATTTCTTCGGCCGCTGGCGATGCGATTGGTGTCGCACCCCACCGCGCGGCACGCTGCAGGCGGCCGTCGACCCGATCGACAGCGAAAACGGTTGCGGCGCCCTGGAAAAATGCGCTGCGGAGCGCGCATAGGCCAACTGCGCCCAGGCCGATCACCGCCACCGTCCCGCCGAACCGAATCTCGGCTCGTTGGGCCGCCGCCCAGCCCGTGGCGAGGTTGTCGGTCAGCAGGACCGCTTGTTCGGTGCTGATCCCGTCGGGCATCCTGAGCAACTGGAAGTCGGCGGCCGGCACCGCGAGCAGATCGGCCTGCGCGCCGGGAAGTACCCCGCCGCCGAAGATCTGAAAGCCGGAGAAGCACATGACCGGGTCGCGGGTGGCGCACCCCGGACAGGCGCCGCAGCCGGTCACCGACGAGACCATGACCCGGTCCCCGACCTTGACCGCGCGCACATCGGGCCCGGTCTCGACCACGGCGCCGACCGCTTCGTGGCCAAGCGTCATCGGCCCGGCGAGCGGATAGTCGCCCTCGTAGAAATGCAGGTCCGATCCGCAGATCCCGGCGGCGGTGACGGAGACGATCGCCCCGTCGGGGCCGGGAAGTGTCGGATCGGGACGGGTGTCGACCCGGATATTGGCCGGCCCGTCGAGGACTACCGCTCGCATATTGGGGCGCTCTCTTTCTGTGCCGCACTCACTCTTTTTGTTGCATAGGGAATTGGGACCAGTCCGGCTCCCGGACCGCCGCCCAGTACTCGTTGAGTCGCCAGGGGCTGACGGTGTGGATCTCCCCGTCGGAGTTTTTGAAGTACGAGTGTTTCACCGCGGGGTGAGACCACACCATGTTCTTGATTTCGGCTTGGGTCCGTTGATGCCACTCGGCTGCCGCCTCGGCCGTTGGTTCCAGCGAATGCAAGTTTGCTTCCGCCAGATGCTCGAGACACCGGTTGATATAGCGCATTTGGAGTTCGGACTGGAAGATGAGGCTGCCGCCGTGCGCGAGGTGCGTCCCCGGCCCGTAAATGATGAAGAGGTTGGGGAACCCGGGAACGGTGATGCCGAGATACGCGTACGGGCGCCGCCCCCACATCCGGTGCAGATCGATTCCGTTGCGGCCAGTGATTTTCAGCGGCCACAGCACGTCGGTGTGCCGGAATCCGGTGGCATAGACGATGACATCGGCATCGCGGGTCATGCCGTCTTCGGTGACGACGCCATGCGGGGTGATCTTCTGAATCGGTGTGCGCACCAATTCGACGTTGTCCCGCTGCAGCGTTCGCAGCCAGCTGCCGTTGTCCTGCAGTGTCCGTTTGCCAGTAGCGGGGTAGTCGGGCAATACCTTGGCCAGTAGCTCCTGTTCGTCGCCGACCTGGTCGGTGATCCAGTGGGTGAACATCATTCGCGCGGCAGCGTTGATGTCGCTTACGGCGTACTCCTGGTCGGCGTAATCCGGGTCGCCGCGCGCGGCGTCGAGTCCCTTGTCGGCGCCGGGCCACAGTACGAGGAACCGGTACCACCTTCCGTAGAAGGGAAGGTGGCGCATCGCCCAGCGCATGCCGTCGCCGACCTCGTCGTGATACATCGGGTTCGGGAACATCCACTGCGCGGTCCGCTGGAACACGGTCAGCCGCTCGACTTGCGCGGCGATCGCGGGCGCGATCTGGAACCCGCTGGCGCCGGCCCCGATGAGTGCGACCCGCCTGCCACTCAGGTCGACAGAGTGGTCCCAACAGGCCGAATGAAAGGATGGTCCCTCGAAGCTGCCCGCACCGTCGAATTCGGGGATATAAGGCCGATTTAACTGACCCACCGCCGTGATCAGGGCGCGCACGCGCATGGTGCCGGTCTGGCCGTCGGCCGACCGCAGCGAGACGTTCCACATGCCCTCGGGGTCGCTCCACTCGGCCGCGACCACCTCGGTGTTCCAACGTACGTGCCGGGCCAGGTCGTGCTTGTGCATCACCTGGTTGAAATAGGTTTGCAGCTCAGCTTGCTCGGCGAAGAAGTGCGTCCAATCGTTGTTGGGTTCGAAGCTGTAGCAATAGAAGTGGTTTGCGACGTCGACGCGGGCACCGGGATAGCTGTTCTCCCACCACGTTCCGCCGGGTCCCGCATTCTTCTCCACGATGGTGAAGGGAATGTTGGCTTGTTGCAGGCGGATTCCGGCCAGGATGCCGGATTCGCCGCATCCGACGACGAGGACCGGCAGCTCGGCGGTGGAGTCGGTCGGCAGCGCCGCCGGCCGGCGAGGATCGATCCCATCGAGATCCATCTCCTCCAAGATAAGCGGCAGGTACTCATCGGTGACGTGCTCGCAGGCCGCCCAGTCCATCATTTCCCGAATGAGGGCCCGGCTCAGCGGTTTTGGCTCGGGGCAACCGCGGTCTCGGTAGTCGGCGAGCACCGGCAGCGCCGCCGCGCGGGCCCGGGCTTTGTCTTCCTCCGACATGAAGCCCTGGATCTCGTTGAGGAAGATGCCCATCGGCTTGAAGTCGCGGATGAACCGGGGGTCGCCGGTGATATGGACGAGCGAGAGTAGCAGCGTCGGGATGCTGACGTCCTCGAGCGCGGCCGCGATATCGGGCGTCGAGGTGGTGAAGGGCCTGCCGGCGTAGCGGCTGCGCATCAGGCCTATCCTCTCGGTGGGCTGGAGCCAATTACGCTACTGAGCGTGTCGTAATTGGCAGCACTACGCTACCCCGCGGCGCGGCGCCTGATCAAGAACCGCCCACAGTCAGTTACGGTTCGTCCTCGTCGTCCCCGTCCACAAGGAGTCTTTCGGGATGGTGGAAGTTGTTGGTTCTGGGTTGGCCGTAGTCGAGGTGCGGCGGGGGGATCCATTCGGTGGTGCCGTCTTTGCGTTTTCGGGTGGTCCAGCCGCCGGGTTCGACCAGGGGGTGATCGGATCCGCAGGCCAGGGTGAGCGTGTTGACGTCGGTGCAGCCGGTGCTGGCCCACTGTTCGACGTGATGGACTTCGCACCAGTACGGGGGTTTGTCGCAGCCCGGGCGGGTGCAGCCGCGGTCCTTCGCGTAGAGGACTATTCGTTGCCCCGGCGAGGCGAGTCTCTTCGTGTGGTAAAGCGCAAGGGCTTTGGCTTTGTCGAAGATCGCCAGGTAGTGATGGGCGTGGCGGGCCATGCGGATCACGTCAGACATTGGCAGTCGGGTGCCCCCGCCGCTGACCGCTGTACCGGTCGCCGATTCCAGTTCTTTCAGCGTTGTCGACACGATAATGGTCGCGGGTAATCCATTGTGCTGGCCCAGCTTTCCTGATGCCAACAGCGCGCGGAGTGCGGCGTTGAGGCCGTCGTGGTTGCGCTGAGCGGGGCTTCGGGTGTCGCGCTGAGCCGCATCCTCGCCTGCTGGGCCGTCGACGAGCGGGGTGTCGTCCTCGGGATTGCACATCCCCGGGGCGGCGGTCTTGGCGAGCACCGTCTCCAAGCTGGCGCGGGCTTCGGGAGTCAGCAGGGCGCGAAGTTCGGACATGCCGTCGGGGCCCTGCCTTCCCAGGGTCAGCCCACGGCGGCGGGTGCGGTCGTCATCGGTGTAGGTGCCATCGGGGTTCACATAATCGGCCAGTTGGCGTGCCAGGTCGACGAGGTGGTCGGGGCGATACTGGGTGGCCAGCCGGGCAAGCTGGGCTTCGGCGCACTCACGGGTGCCCAGATCCACCGCATCGGGCAGCTGGTTGAAGAACCGCCGGATCACCCCAACATGGGCCGGGTCGATCGTGCCCTCGCGTTGAGCGGCCGCTGTCGCGGTCAACACCGGCGCCAATACCTCGCCGCTCAATGCCCGACGCGGCCCCAGATCAGCGGCCTGGGCCACCCGCCGGGACGCCTCGGCGCGGGTAATGCGCAACCGGTCGGCCAACACGTGCCCCAGCGAGCCGCCCAGCTCTTTGGGCCCGGACTGCTCGGCGAGCTGATTGACCAATTCATGCCCGGGCACCCGCAACCGCCGCGTCTCGCGCTCGAGGCGCTCCAACAACACCAGCCGCTCCGGAGTGGTCAACGCATCGTAGGAATGCCCCACCACTCGCGAGACCACGGCGCTCAGCGCGTCGTAGTCGTTCTGGATCTCCTCACGGCTGATCGAACGCATGTTCGAACACTATAACCGGGCATCGACATCGATCGTCGCCACGAAACCACTGAACCAAATTGGCGCAAGTGCTCAACTTGAAAGTGGCGGTTTTCGTGGCCCTCGTGTTCCCTCGCCTGCCAGCCGCCCCGCGGACTCACACAGCGCTTGGGAAACAATGGGACCGCGCCGGCCGGGCGAATGGAAGGTGGATGAGCGTCGTGGTCCCGATACTCGCTGGTTGCGCTGGTTTTCTGCTCGCCGTCTTGTGGATGGACCTGATATTCGACGTGCAGGTTCTCCAAAACCGGAGGGCTGGTACGCAATTGCCCGAGCCGGTACTCGCTTCCATCGCGGGTTACTACCATCGCGCGACGACCGCATCGCGGCCGATGGGCCGGCTGATCGCGCTTGTCATGGTCACCTTGCTGGCCGCGCTCGCCTTTCAGGCCGTCCGGGGACACGACCCGTGGTGGCTAATGGCGACGTCGGCCGTGCTCGCCCTGGTCCCCATAGCCCTGGCATTGACGCGCACGGTTCCCAACGCCGTTCGGCTAGGACACCGCGCGGACACCCCGGCTGAACAGTCCCGCCTGGCGCGATCAATCTGCCGGGATCACCTCGCGTGTGCCGCGTGCATCTTCGCGCTGCTGGTCTTATGGCTCGTGCGCTCGGCAACAATATGACGGGTCATGAAGGGCCGTAGTACGGACCGGCAGGTCAACACCGGCCGTGATGCCTCAAGTCAATATGCCCGCGAAAATAAGTCGATGCCTGGTCCGAAAATAATGGGTGAGCCGCGGCTCCCAGGGTGATTGGTGTTTGTTGCGCTGCGCCCGAGGTCGTGCTGGTCAGGCGGCTTGGATGGGGTCGAAGCGCACGGTGAAACCCAACATGTTGGCTTGGCGCACGATGCGGCGCATGGCGCGTTCGGGATCCAGCCGTGCGAAGTAGTCACCGCCGAGATCGGCGTAGTCGACATCGTCGGTGAACATGTGCCATACCGCAGTCAGGATTGAGTGTTGGATGGCGACAATGGCTTTCGTCTTACCCAGGCGGGGCGCCAGGCGCTGATATCGGGCCCCGAGGTAGGTGGTGTCTTTGGTGCGGGCCGCGGCCATCGCGGCGGTGCCCAAAGCGCCGGTAAGCCATCGGTTGCCGTGACGGGTCTTGCCGGACCGGCGTTTGCCGGCCGACTCGTGATGGCCCGGGCACACCCCGGTCCACGACGCCAAGTGTGCG
>CAWBFI010000007.1:0-174951 GCA_963788075.1 uncultured Actinomycetota bacterium
TTTCGGCATAGGCATTTCAGGTTGGAGGGGTGGGTGGGCCCGTAGGGGTAGGCGATGGTGTGGTCGATGTCGGCGAACTCGGCGGGCCGATTACAGCCGGGGAACCGGCAGGTCATATCGCGGCAGCGGAGGAAGCGCTGCAGCGCGGCCGAGGGCCGATAGCCCGGCTCGGGTGGGGCCTCGCCGGGATGGCGCACCGGCTGCAGGGCGGCGCCGTTGGCGATGAGCTCGGCGATCATCGCCGCCGGCAGGGTGGCGCCCCCGAGCAGGTGGGCCGCCGGCGCGGTGGGCAAGGCGGGCAGGTCGGGTTCGGGGTCGGGGGCCAGCGCCTCGGCCAGGGGTGTTTGCGGGGTCAGGGGCCGCCGCGGCGGGGGTTCACCGGAGGTGTGCGGGTCGGGGCGGGCATCCAGGGTGGCCTGCTGGGCGACGACGTGGATGACCACCGCGGCCGCCCGCGGATCGGGATCACCCGCGGTGGGGCACTCGGTGCCCCCGCAGCCACAGACAAGCCGGTCGGCCCCGGCACCCAGCGCGCCGAGGGCGTCGGCGCGGCGCTGGGCCACGGTGCGCGGATCCTCGGGTCAGACCTGGTGGGCCATTTGGGTGAGCCGGCGCTCCACGAGGGCCGCGTCGGCGGCGAACAGCGTGCCCCAAATGGTGGCGGTGCCCGAGTGGTCATCGGCGGGGCCGATCACCACCTCGCGCCCGCGCCCGCCGGCGCGGCGACGCCGCAGCGCGTCCGGATCGTGGCGATCGACGATGGCGTCGATGGCCTGGGCGGTCTTGCTCACCGACAGCGCCCCCAATTGGCGGGCGGCTTGGGCCAGGGTTTCATCGACGAGCGCCAGCGTGTCGGGGTCTTTGATCAGGTCGGTGTGCCACACGATCGCACCGGCCAGCCGGGCGCTGATCGCGCCCTGGGCGAACACGGCCCGCACCTGCGGCAGGCGCTCGCGCAGCGCCACGGCCAGATACATCTGCCCCGAGGCCATCGGGTGGCTGATGTTGTGGGCGGCGGCGACTTCGGCGGCGATCGCATCCCAGTTGTCACACGACCAGTGCGCGCGGTCGGTGGGCCCGTCGGCGCGGCGGGCCACCAACTCGGCGATCGCCGCCAGCCGGCGCGCCGCCGCCACCGCCTCCCCCCGGGCACCCTCGGCGATCGCGGCCACCACCACCGCATCATCGGCGGTGGCGAGCGACTCGGCGTCGGGCAACGAGCAATCGAGCATACCTTCGAATACTAGTGAAGCCGCCAGACACCGATGAAACGAAAGGGCGCAACTGTGGACAAATCGCTGACTGTGGACAATTACGCCGAGCGCTCGGCTACCCGCAACCCCAGCGAAAACACCAGCCGCACCTCGGGATCGGTCAGCGGTGTCGCCAACAGCTTTTCGATCCGCCGCACCCGGTAGCGCACGGTGTTGGGATGTACTTGCAGCCACTGCGCGGCAGCGCCGATGTCGCCGAAGCTGTCCAGGTAGGCGCGCAGCGTTTCGGCCAACATCGGGTCCTGCGCGTGCAGCTGCCGTATACGCGGATCGAGCAGCCGCTCGTCGGTGCCGACCAGGGTGACGATCTCGTCGAGCAGCACGGTGGTGCGCGCCTCGGCGAGCGACGTCACCTGCCCAATCGAAACCGGATGTCGCTCAGCGCTATCGAGCACCCGGTCCACCTCGATGCGTGCCGCCGCCAGCTCCGCCAGCTCGGCGACCGGCGCGGCGATGGCGGCCCGCAGCTCGACGCCTAGTTCGCTGCGCAGGGCGCCGATCGTGCCGCGGACCCACGAGGTGACCGACCGCGTCGCCGCAGTCTGCGGGAGCAGCGCATAGAGGCGCGAGCCGCGCGACGCGACCTGGGCATCGCGGCGAAAAGCGCTGGCGCTCAATGCCAAGACGTCGGCCAATCGCGCGTGACAGCCCCCGGCGGGCTCCAAATCTAATGTCTCCCAACCGATGAGCGCGGCCGCGCCGTCGACGGCGAGGCCGAGTTCGCCGGCGATGGCGGAAACGTTGGCGGCTTCACCGTCGGTGAGCCCGAGAAGTTGCTGCACTCGCCGCGCCTGCGTGGACGGTCGGGACGCCAGCCGAAACATGATGCGGGCGGCCAGAACCGCCGCACCTCGCAACATCTCCTCGGCGTCGTCGGCCAAGGGCCGCGAACCCTGTTGCACCCAAATGGTGCCGGCGAATACGGGTGGTCGTCGCGCATCGGCCGGTGGGTGATAGATCCCGATCGCCAGCCGCGGACGCAGGCCCAACTCCGGACGCTCGGCGACGCGCACCGCCTCGCCGCCGGATCGCAGCGCATCAAAGATTCCCCATTGGTCGAGCCACTCCAGATGCTCGGGCGGCCCGGCGCGGCCCATTATCGAAAGGCGGCGCAACTCGTCGGCCTCGTCGTTGGAGGCCGAATAAGCCAGCACGTGCGACTGGGCGTCCTCGATACTGACCATGCCGTGGATGCGGTCGGCCAGCGACTGCGCCAAGCCGAAAAGATCGGTACCGGCGTCGGCCAGCGGGTCGGCGCGGTCCCCGTGATGCTCCAAGACGTGGTTGACCAACTGGTAGAGCCGCTCCCAGCGCGCCCGCGGCTCCACCGCAACGACCGCCGACCCGGCCGCGACCGCCCTGGCCACCAGCGCGCTCGACGGCTCCTTGGCGAAAACAGCCACCGGTACGCGCTCGCGCACCTGCTTGTCCACCCACCGCAGCGCCTCGTCGTCGCCTACCCCAAGGAGGAAGAAGACATCGGCCGAGCCGGCTGCGGCCGCCAGGCCCAGCCGCACATCGTCGGAATCGATCAGCGCCGCCGAACCCACCTGAAGATCCAGGCCCCTCGGGGCGTCCACCAGCCTGACCAGCGTCGCGTCCAGCGCCAGCAACAGCTGACCCAGCCCGACACCGGCTCCTCGCATATTGTCCGATCCTACTACGAACATGCGGAATCCCTGGCCAAACAGCCAACATGATGAGGCGCCGGCTCGGGGATCCTTGGCGGCATGGACGCAATCACCCAGGTACCACTTCCGGCCAACGAGCCGGTCCACAACTATGCGCCGCAATCCCCGGAACGCACCCGTCTGCTCGCTGAGTTGGCCGCGCTGGCCGACCACCCGATCGACCTTCCACATGTCATCGGCGGCGACCACCGCATGGGTGACGGTGAGCGAATCGATGTCGTCCAGCCGCACCGGCACGCCGCCACGCTGGGCACCCTGACCAACGCCATGCACGCCGACGCGACGGCGGCCATCGAGGCCGCGTTGTCCGCGAAGAAGGCTTGGGCGGCAATGCCTTTCGATGAGCGCGCCGCGGTCTTCCTGCGGGCGGCCGACCTGCTGGCCGGGCCGTGGCGCGAGAAGATCGCGGCCGCGACGATGCTCGGCCAATCCAAGTCCGCCTACCAGGCCGAGATCGACTCGCCCTGCGAGCAGGTCGACTTCTGGCGATTCAACGTGGCCTTCGCCCGCCAAATCCTGGCGCAGCAGCCGATCAGCGGGCCCGGCGAGTGGAACCGCAGTGACTACCGCCCGCTGGACGGCTTCGTCTACGCGATCACACCCTTCAACTTCACCTCGATCGCCGGCAATCTGCCGACCGCCCCGGCGCTGATGGGCAACACCGTGGTGTGGAAGCCGTCGATCACCCAGACCCTGTCGGCGCATCTGACGATGCAACTGCTCGAGGCCGCGGGCTTGCCGCCCGGCGTTATCAACCTGGTGACCGGCGACGGCTTCGCGGTTTCGGACGTGGCACTGGCGGATCCGCGATTGGCCGGCATCCACTTCACCGGATCGACGGCCACCTTTCAGCACCTGTGGCAACAGGTGGGCGCCAATATCGGCCGCTACCAAAGCTATCCGCGCCTGGTCGGCGAGACCGGCGGCAAGGACTTCGTAGTCGCCCACGCGTCGGCGCGGCCGGATGTCTTGTGCACGGCATTGATTCGCGGCGCGTTCGACTACCAGGGCCAGAAATGCTCGGCGGCGTCGCGGGCGTTCATCCCGCATTCGGTGTGGCAACGCATGGGCGACACCTTCCTGGGCGCGACGGCCACGCTGCGCTACGGCGACGTCACCGACCTGAGCAATTACGGCGGTGCGCTGATCGACCGGCGCGCGTTCGTCAAGAACGTCAACGCCATCGAGCGGGCGAAGGGCGCACCGGGCGTCACGATCGCCGTGGGCGGCGAATACGACGACAGCGTAGGGTATTTCGTGCGCCCAACCGTGCTGCTGTCCGACGACCCGACCGACGAATCCTTCGCGACCGAGTACTTCGGCCCGTTGCTGTCGGTGCACGTCTACCCCGACGATCAGTACGAGCGGATCCTCGACGTCGTCGACACCGGGTCCCGCTACGCGCTGACCGGCGCAGTCATCGCCGACGACCGCGAGGCCGTGCTGGCCGCACAGGACCGGCTGCGGTTCACCGCAGGAAACTTCTACGTCAACGACAAGCCCACGGGCGCGGTGGTCGGGCGCCAGCCGTTCGGAGGTTCCCGGGGGTCGGGCACCAACGACAAGGCCGGATCGGTGCTGAACCTGTTGCGCTGGACGTCGGCGCGCACCATCAAGGAGACGTTCGTCCCGGCGACCGACCACACCTATCCGCACATGGGCTCCGACTGATGGCCGGCATGTTCGCCCACACCCTTCGTCCGGCGATCCTGGCCGCCGGCCGGCGGGAGGCACTGCGCCGCACCGCCGAAAGGTTGCCGCTGACCCGTAGAGTGGTGCACCGGTTCGTGCCCGGTGAGACGATTGACCGCGCCCTGGAAAGCGTTGCTGCCCTGCGAAGATCGGGCCGCTGCGTCAGCGTAGACTATCTGGGCGAGGATGCCACCAACACCGACGACGCCGATGCGGCGGCGCATGTCTACCTCCATCTGATCGACGAGCTGGGCCGCCGCTCAAGCGATTCCGCTGCCAACGGCGCCGCGCCGTTGGAGGTGTCGCTGAAGTTGTCGGCGCTGGGACAGTCTCTGGAGCGAGACGGCGAGAAGATCGCCCGGGAGAACGCCTGGGCGATCTGCGCTGCCGCGCGGCGGGCGGGCATCTGGGTGACCGTGGACGCCGAAGACCACACGACGACCGACTCGACACTGTCGATCGTGCGCGACCTGCGTGCGGACTTCCCTTGGCTGGGCACGGTTTTGCAGGCGTACCTGCGGCGCACGCCGGGCGACTGTGCGGAATTCGCCGCTTCCGGGGCGCGAATCCGGTTGTGCAAGGGCGCCTACGACGAACCCGCCTCGGTGGCCTACCGCGACGACGCCGACGTCACCGACTCGTATCTGCGGTGCCTACGGGTGCTGATGGCCGGCCGCGGGTATCCGATGGTGGCCACGCACGACCCGGCGATCATCGACGCGGTTCCCGCCATCGCTCACGAATCGGGCCGTACCACAGCGAATTTCGAGTACCAGATGCTGTATGGCATCCGCGACGGTGAACAGCGACGGCTGGCCGACGCCGGCAACCAGGTGCGGGTCTACGTGCCGTTCGGCACCCAATGGTACGGGTACTTCATGCGGCGGATCGCCGAGCGCCCGGCCAATCTCGCGTTCTTCTTGCGGGCGCTGGCCGAACGCGGCCACTGAGCGGGAGTCGTCTCACGAGGCCGGGCAACCGTCACGGTTGCCGCCCTGGAGCGCTTTCGGCGCGTCCTCGATGGCGGAGCGGAGAACCTCAAAGACCTGCGGATCCCACGTGAGCGCCGTCTTCCAGTCCAGTCCGGCCGCGTCGGAGACGCAGATGCTGTGCGTGTCGTCGAATGTGGAGCAGCGCCGGTGCGGCAGCACCTGGTCGGTGATGTCGACCGCCAGCGCGCTGCGCAGCTCCACGATGCCGTCGTTGGGCCACACCATCGGATTCGCTTGTCCGGGCGTCGTGAATCTCTTGCCGCCGATCAGCACCACCGGCACCTTGTCCAGCACTCCGGCCTGGAACTGATTCCAACCGTCCTTGCCCATGAGGAATCCCTGGTTGACCTCGCGCCCGGAGCCCGACATCAGGCGCAGCACCTCGTCCCTGAAATTCCTCATCGCGTTTTCGCAGAACTGATCGGCGGCACAGTCGGTCAGAGGAACGATGTCGTTGGCGTAATCCGATAGGTAGGAGCCCTGCCACGGCGTGCCGATGGTGGTCAGCGATCGGACACGTGTACCGGAGCATTCGTCGTCGTGAGCACCCGGATCGCCGCCCGCGAGTACAACCCCCCCATCGAGTGGCCTATTAGGTCGACGTCATCGACGCCCTTGTCGGTGTGCAGGTAGGTCAAGAACCGTGCCAGGTGTTCCCCGGCCGTGTCGATGCTGCCGGTGGAGTTCACGGTCATGTTCTCGGGCAG
Organism: uncultured Actinomycetota bacterium; assembly: GCA_963788075.1. Lineage (GTDB taxonomy): Bacteria > Actinomycetota > Actinomycetes > Mycobacteriales > Mycobacteriaceae > Mycobacterium. The sequence continues at coordinate 6,357 of CAWBFI010000007.1, forward strand.
GGTGATTGGACAGGCCCCGAAGGGTCCGAAGCCGGTCTGGTCCACCACCTGCCCGCGCCCGGCCATCGCCGGTGAGGTGAACGCCTTGTAGCCCTTCTTGAGCAGATACTCGCGGATTGCCGTGTCGGTGTTGCCCGCGGCGAGCCCGGTGCCACACGCCTGGTCCGGCGTGGTGAACGGACTGGTTGCGTCGCCGCCGGAGACGATCACCACAGCATGTGATTCCGCGCGCTTCTCGTCGCACCTGCCGCAGCCCGACATCAACGTCGTCGTCGCAACCACCACCGCGGTGAACGCCAGGATCCGTCGCACAAAGCAGGATGCTAACGGCCCCAGGGTTTAGCTGACGTGCCTTGAGGGAAAAAGCCGCGCATGTGTATCAAGCAGCTGTTTGCCGGATCCGCTCTTGCTGGTGTGCTGGGCATGGCCGCTCTCGGTATTGGCGCGGGCGTCGCACGGGCGGACCGCTCGCCGCCCCCGTCACCGCCGGGGCAACCTATAACGCCGCCGCCACCGCCACCGGAAACCCAACAGTGGTCGCCGCCGCTGGAGTTCCCGATCCCTCCGCCGCCGGCAGCGGCTTAACGCGTGCGACGTTCGTCGTCCCCAAGGGCCCTATGCGCGTCTCGTCCGCGGGCGATCGCCGGCGAACCCGCGTACCACGTGTGCGCGCACGAATTCCGCTGCCACTTCGGGGTCGTCCATGTCCAGCGTCGACGACGGGGTGCTGAATAGCGAGAAAAGTATGCGTGCGAACCATTCACCGGCGACCCGCACGTCGAGGTCCTTGCGTACCTCACCGGTGAGCCTGGCGGCCGACAGGTAAGGCGCCAGGAATTCGACGCATTCGCGCAGCAGCACGGCGGCGTCTTTCGTCAGCAGCAGGCTGATCGCGTCTTCGTCGAAGTACTTCCCGGATGCGAAGGTCCGGCGCGCCTGTGTTACGAATACGGCTGCGCGACTGAGCTTTTCCTCCAGGGAGCCGCCCCGGTCCATCGCCTTGGACATCTCGCGGTAGAACTGCTCGGAGGCATACTCGGCACACGCTTCGAGAATCGCGGCCTTGTCGCTGAAGTACTCGTAGATGGTGCTCCGGGATACGTTGGCGTTCCTGGCGATGTCGACGATGGTCGTCTTCTGCAGTCCCTGGCGACGGAAGCACGCATACGCGGACTCGACGATGACGTCGCGAGTGTCGGACGCGTGGGTTATCGAAGCCTGTGTCATCAGGACCTCAACCTGCTGGAGCGAGGATCAGGCCGCTGGTCGGCACGCCGGTTCCCGACGTGACCAGCACGTGCTCGACGTTGTCGACTTGGTTGCAGGAGGTGCCGCGCACCTGACGGACGCCCTCGGTGATGCCGTTCATGCCGTGGATGTAGGCCTCGCCGAGCAGCCCGCCGTTGGTGTTGATCGGCAGTTCCCCACCGACCGACAGCCGCTCCACGGTGGCGAAGTCCTTGGCTTCGCCACGCCCGCAGAACCCGAGTTCCTCGAGCTGCGTGAACACGAACGGCGTGAAATGGTCGTAGATGAAGGCGGTTTGGATGTCTTGCGGCTTGAGCCCCGAATCGCGCCACAACTGGTCGGCGACCAGTCCCATCTCCGGAAGTCCGGTGATGTCGTCGCGGTAGTAGCTCGTCATCATCTCGCCGTCGCGCGCTGCGCCCTGGGCGGCCGCGGCGATCACCGCCGGCGGCTGGCGAAGGTCCCGGGCGCGTTCGGCACTGGTCACCACGAGCGCGACCCCTCCGTCGCTCTCCTGGCAGCAATCCAGAAGGCGCAGAACGGGTTCGACGATCCACCGGGAATTCTGGTGGTCCTCCAGCGTGATCGGGCGCTGATAGAACCAGGCGTCGGGATTCCGGGCCGCGTGGGCGCGGTCGACGACGGCGATCCGGCCGAAGTCCTCGTTGGTCACCCCGTACGTCGACATGTACCGCTGGGCGTGCAGTGCGACCCAGGCCGCGGGGGTGAGCAATCCGAACGGCGCGTAATGCGCCATGAAGAGCGGTGTTTCAGCGCTGGTACGTCCGCTCCCCCCGAAGCGCATGCCGGACCGCTCGTTGAAGGCGCGGTAGCAGACCACCACGTCGGCGACGCCCGTGGCGACCGCCATCGCCGCGTGCACGACGGTGCCGGCCGCCGCACCGCCGCCGTGCGGCACCCGAGAAAAGAACGTCAGGTCGCCGATCCCCACGCTGCGCGCCACGTCGATCTCATCGCTGGCATCCATGGTGAAGGTGACCATGCCGTCGACGTCGGCGGGTGCCAGGCCGGCGTCGTTGAGTGCGGCACTGACTGCCTCACAAGCCAATTGCAGTTCGCTGCGCCCCGATTCCTTGGAGAACTCGGTCTGGCCGATCCCCGCGATGGCACAACTGCCGGGCAGCGCGCTACTCATGCTTCGTGCCTTTCGAAGGCCCCGTCGAGCAGACTGAGGATTGCGGTGCCCGAGACGTGGTCGCCGAGACTGTTGGTGCCCCTGAAGGTTACTTCGACGAAGTTCTCCCCGTCTCGCCCCTCGGTCTTACCGGTCACGCTGCCGGTGAAGCGCAGGGGGTCGTCGGGAAAACAGGGCACGCCAAGGCGAATCGACAGCTTCTTGACCATCGCCTCGGGTCCGGCCCAGTCGGTGAGGAAACGCACGCAATACCCGTTGGTGGTCAGGATGTTCATGAACAGGTTGGGCGAACCCTGCTTCTTGGCGTAGTCGCGGTCGTGGTGCACCGGCATGAAGTCGCGCGAGGCGATCGCACCCGCGACGATCATCGTTGTGGTGATTGGGATTTCGAGCGGGCTCACCTCGTCGCCGACCTCGATGTCGGCCCACTGCACGGTCTTTCTAGTGGTGCGGATCATCGGTCCGCCTCCGCCGCCGCGGGCCGGAACTGATGCAGCACAAGGTCGTTATCGAAGGCCCGGTAGAAGACCTCGACCGGCATCCCGACCGTCACGTCGGCCGGGGCGATGTCGCACAGGTTCGACACCAGCCGCACGCCCTCGTCGAGCTGCACCAGCACGACGATGTAGGGATAGTCGAAGAACGGGAGCCGGGGTTCCAGCGGCACAACGTAGCTGTAGACGGTGCCGCGGCCGGACGAATCGATCGCATCCCAGTGCAGGGAACGGCATTTGGGACACATGGGGCGGGGCGGGTGACGCAGCGCCCCGCATGCGGCGCAGCGCTGGATCAGCAGCTTGTGCTCGCGCAGCCCGTTCCAGAAGAATTCGGTGTGCCGGCTGACCGCCGGTGCCAGGCGGGGGGCCATCAGCGTTCCGGCCTGAACCGCAGCACGCGAAATCGTTGTCGCCCCAGCACCTCACCGTTCTGGTCGGTGTAGGTCGTCACCCAGGTGAGAAAGTAGCCCGTCCCCAGCGCGGTCTTCTTTTCCTCGGAGACGTCCTCGTACACCGCCGTCGTGCTGATGATGTCGCCCAGCCGGGGATAGCGTTCGATTTCGAATTCCGAGTTCGTCGCCACCGTGCTGGTGAATCCGGCCTCGTCGAGGAATGCCGTTGGGTTGGTTGTGGTCTCGACGGGGGCGCCACCTCGATCTCCGATCCCCTCGAGCTTGGGCGCCGGCATCGTCCAGGTTTGCAGCATGACGGGCGGCGACACTATGCCGCCGAACCTCGACGTGGCGGCGAAGTCGGGGTCCAGGTAGACCGGGTTCATGTCGGCGAGCGCATGGGCCCAGTGCCGAATCATCGGCTGGTTGACCGGATCCGTTGCCACCGAAGGCTTTCCGGTGCCGCCGGTCGGCTGGCCGATGAGCGCGCGTAGCTTGTCGTGAAGCTCGGCTTTCGAATCGGTCACTGGCTCGATCCTCCTATCCGGGGCCCGCGCCGAGCCGCACCGGCATCCGCTTCACGCCGGGGATCATCGTCGCCCGCATTCGGTCCACCTCGCCCACCAGCTCCAGCCTGGGAAAGCGGCGCAGCAGCTCGTCGAACAGGACGCAGGCCTCCAGGCGCGCCAATTGCGCACCCAGGCAGGAATGTTCCCCGCAGCCGAAGGCGATGTGCGGGTTCGGGTGGCGGGTCACCTTGAATTCCTCGGAGTCGCAACCGAATATGTCCTCGTCGCGGTTGGCCGACCCGTAGAGCATCACGACCACCTCGCCCTCGGCGATCAGCTGGCCGCGGATCTCGACGTCGGTCGTCACGGTGCGCGCCATGTGGACCACGGGGCTGTTCCAGCGCAACATTTCCTCGACGGCGCGGGGGATCAGCGACGGGTCGTCGACCAGCAGGCGGAGCTGGTCCGGGTGCGTGATCAGCGCGCAGGTGCCTAGCGCGATGAGGTTGCGGGTTGTTTCATTGCCGGCCACCAGCAGCAGAAAGGCGAAGTTCAGCAGGTCTTCGTCGGAGAGCCGGTCCTCGTCGATCTCTGCGTTGACCAGAATCGACAGCATGTCGTCGCGCGCCCCGGCGCGCCTGGCCGCGATCAGCTCCCGGAAGTACTCGTAGCACTGCCCAAGGGCCACAAAGATTTCCAGTTCGATCTCCGGGTCGGCGGTCCCGGTGGCCGCATCCGACCAGGTTCGGAATTGCTCCCAGTCGTCGGGCGGGGCGCCCAGCAGCTCGGCGATGATGCGGGTGGGCAGGGGAGCGGCGATCTCTTCGGCGAACTCGACGGTCGAATCGGGTTCGACGCGGTCAAGGATGCCGCGAACGATCCCGCGGATCTCCGGCTCGAGGATGCTCACCTGCCGGCGCGTGAAACCCGAACTGATCAGCTTGCGCAGCTGGCGGTGTCGCGGGGGGTCGGTGAAGAGGAGGCTGCCCTCTTGCACCGGGTTCGGGATGTGCGGATCGGGAATGGTGACGCCCCTGGTCGAGGAGAACAGCGCCGGGTTGGTCGACACGAAACGGATGTCTTCGTACTTCAGGAGCGCCCAGAAGTTGGTGACGTCGTTCCAGCACACCGGCGATGTGGCGCGCAGCTCCCGGTACGCCGGGTACGGATTGCCCGCGTAGAAGTCGGGGGAGTGCAGTGGAAAAGTGGTCCGCACGGCAAGCCCCTCTCGGGCGACGGGATCGGACAGACTGGCGCAATCTGTCTTGCGAACCGTGTCTACTCCGCGGTGCCCGTTGATGTCAATACGCATAGAAATCAACGCCATTGGTGATTGACGGCGGAGTCTGACGGGTGAACACTGAGTCTCTAGATGACCGACGGATGAGGTAGCAGATGGCCGAACTTATCGACACCTACCAGCTCTACATCGACGGCGGATGGGTCGAACCGGAGGACGGTCGCTACGACGACATCGACCCGGCCACCGAAAAGACCATCGCCACCGCGCCCGACGCGAGCGTCGCGCAGGTCGGCGAGGCGATCGCCGCGGCGCGCCGGGCCTTCGACAGCGGGCCGTGGGCAACGATGGGCCCGCAGGACCGGGCCGGCTGCCTCAATCAGCTCGGCGAGGCGCTGATGAACCACGCCGACGAGTTCTTCGCCCTGTCCCAGACGGAGTGGGGCTGCGTCTCGAACGAGCGCGTGATGCAAATCGACGGCGCCGGATACATGTCCATGCACGCGGCCCAGCTCGCCACGAAATTGGTCGACGAGCCGGTCACTGGAGTCGGCGCCGGAACCACCGTGCTGCGTCGTGAGCCGCTCGGCGTCGTATCGATCCTGACGCCCTGGAACTTCCCGCACTGCCTCAACGTCATGAAGGTGAACAACGCGCTGGCGGCCGGCAACACCGTCGTGCTCAAGCCCTCGCCGCTGACGCCGCTCGCGGGCCTTGCGCTCGCCCGGATCATCGACGAGGAGACCGACATCCCGCCCGGTGTCGTCAACGTCGTCACACCCTCCAGCCTCGACGCCGCCAGGCTGCTCACCACCGATCCGCGCATCGACATGATCAGCTTCACCGGCAGCTCGGCCGTCGGTTGTGAGGTGATGCGGGCCGCGGGCGACGCGATGAAGCGCCTCCTGCTGGAATGCGGCGGGAAGTCGGCGAGCATCGTGCTCGACGACGCGCAGGTGACCGACGAAATGCTGGAGCGGATGTTCTTCGACAGCTGCTCGCTGCATGCCGGGCAGGCGTGCATCCTGCACAGCCGGCTCCTTCTTCCCGATTCGTTGCACGACGACGTCGTCAATCGGCTCGTCGCGCTCGCCCGTGCGGTGCGCGTCGGCGACCCCAGGGACCCGGAGGCGCAGATGGGCCCGCTCATCAGCGCGGCGCAGCTGGAGCGCGTGCAGGCGCACGTCGACGGGGCGGTCGACGGCGGAGCCAAGCTGGTGACCGGCGGCGGTCGCCCGGCCGGCTTGGATGTCGGCTTCTACTTCGAACCGACGATCCTCACCGACGTCGACCCGGATTCGACGATCGCCCAGGAGGAAGTGTTCGGGCCTGTGTTGTCGGTGCTCCGCTACCGGGACGACGACGACGCCGTGGCGATCGCAAACAACTCGCGCTACGGGCTTTCCGGCGCAGTCTGGGGTACGGACGTTGACCGGGCGGTCGGCGTTGCTCGCCGCATCCGCACCGGCCAGGTCGCGGTCAACGGGGTGGGCCCCGGTGACGCCCCGTTCGGCGGCTTCAAGTTGAGCGGGTTTGGTCGGGAGAGCGGCGGGATCACCGGGCTGCACCAGTACATGGAGGTAAAGGCCATCGGCGTCCCGGCGTGAATCTCGATCTCGAGGAGTTGCCGGTCGCCTCCTCGACCAGGCCGGCGATCGCGTCGACACGCTGCGATTCAAACGTTGACAGCGCACCCGATATCGCTTCGGCCGCGACCGCTTACAGCCTTGGGTAAACCGCGGGTGACATGCGAAGCTGCTGGCATGGTCATCGAGATCGCCCGCCCCAAGCTCGAAGGCAACATCGCGGTCGGAGAGGACCGCCAAATCGGTTTCGCCGAATTCGGTGCCCCATGGGGTCGCGCCGTCTTCTGGTTCCACGGAACGCCCGGCGCCCGCCGGCAGATCCCGATCGAGGCCCGGGTCTACGCCGAGCAGCACAACATCCGCCTGATCGGCCTGGACCGGCCCGGGATCGGCTCGTCGACGCCCCATCGGTACGAGAACATCCGGGCGTTCGGCGACGACTTGCGGACGATCGCGGACACGCTGGGCATCGACAAGATGGCCGTCATCGGCCTGTCCGGCGGCGGCCCCTACGCGCTTGCCGCCGCCGCGGTTATGCCCGATCGCGTTGTGGCGGCCGGGGTGCTCGGCGGCGTCGCGCCGTTCCTCGGCGACGAAGGGATCACCAGCGGTCTGATGAACCTGGGTAAGCGGGCCGCGCCGCTGCTGCAGCTGGGGGGTGACCCGCTGCGAATCGGCGCGAGTCTGGTGATCCGGATGATCCGCCCGGTCGCGACTTCGGCGCTCGAACTCTACGCGCTGATTTCACCCGAAGCCGACCGGCGCCTGCTCACCCGGCCGGAGTTCAAGGCCATGTTCCTCGACGACCTGCTCAACGGTAGCCGCAAGCAGCTGGCGGCCCCCTTCAACGACATCATCCTGTTCACCCGCGACTGGGGTTTCCGGCTGGACGAGGTCAAGGTCCCGGTCCGCTGGTGGCACGGCGACAGCGACCACATCGTCCCATTCGCCCACGGCGAGCACGTCGTGTCCCTGCTGCCCGACGCAGAGCTGTTCGTGCTGCCCGGCGAAAGCCATCTGGCGGGGCTGGGCCGGGGCGAGGAGATCCTCGGCACCCTCATGAAGATCTGGGACGAGAAGGCCTGACTCCGCCGGGTAACCTGCTCGCGTGTTGCTCGCGTCTTTGAATCCCTCGGCCGTAACCGCCACCGATATCGGCGACGCAGTCAGGATCGACGGGGCCGTCCTGAGCCGCAGCGATTTGGTGGGCGCCGCAACGTCGGTGGCCGAACGCGTCGCCGGCGCGGACCGGGTCGCGGTCCTGGCCAAGCCGACCGCGTCGACGGTGCTGGCGGTCACCGGCTGCCTGATCGCCGGCGTGCCCTTCGTTCCGGTGCCCTCCGATGTCGGCGCGGCCGAACGTCGCCATATGCTCACCGACTCGGGCGTGCAGGCGTGGCTGGGTCCCGAGCCCGAGCAGCCGGAAGGGTTGCCGCACATCCCCGTTCGGTTGCACGCCCGCTCGTGGCACCGGTACCCCGAGCCGTCGCCGGACGCCCCCGCGATGGTCATCTACACCTCGGGCACCACCGGGCTGCCCAAGGGCGTGCAGTTGAGCCGCCGGGCGATCGCCGCCGACCTGGATGCCCTGGCGGAGGCCTGGCAGTGGACTGCCGACGACGTGCTGGTGCACGGCCTGCCGCTGTTCCACGTGCACGGACTAGTGCTGGGACTGCTCGGGTCGCTGCGGATCGGAAATCGGTTCTTGCACACCGGAAGACCGACGCCGGAGGGCTACGCTCGGGCCCGCGCCGAAGCCGGCGGCACGCTGTATTTCGGGGTCCCCACCGTGTGGTCGCGGGTCGTGGGAGACGAGTCGGCCGCCCGGGCCCTGCGGCCGGCGCGCCTACTGGTGTCCGGGAGCGCACCGCTGCCGGTGCCGGTGTTCGACCGGCTGGCCGAGCTCACCGGGCATCGACCCATCGAACGGTACGGCGCGTCGGAGTCGCTGATCACGATCTCCACACGAGCCGACGGCGAGCGTCGCCCGGGCTGGGTCGGCCTGCCCGTGGCCGGCGTGCAAACCAGGCTGCTCGACGACAACGACGGCCCGGCCCCGCACGACGGGGAAACCGTTGGGCGCCTTCAGGTTCGCGGCCCGACGATGTTCGACGGATACCTGAATCGGCCGGAAGCCACGGCGGAGGCTTTCGATGCCGACGGCTGGTACCGCACCGGCGACGTCGCGGTGATCGACGGCGGCGGGATGCACCGCATTGTGGGCCGCGAGTCCGTCGACCTGATCAAGTCCGGCGGCTACCGCATCGGCGCAGGCGAAATCGAAACCTCGCTGCTCGGGCACCCTCGCGTCGAGGAGGCGGCCGTCGTCGGGCTGCCCGACGACGACCTGGGCCAGCGCATCGTCGCATTCGTCGTCGGCTCAGAGCTGAAGGCCGACGAACTGATCAACCATGTCGCCCAAGAACTTTCGGTGCACAAGCGGCCACGCGAGGTGCGCATCGTGGATGCGCTGCCTCGGAACGCGATGGGCAAGGTCCTCAAGAAGCAGTTGCTCGCCGAGGGCTGAGCGCGAGCGCGCGCAGATGTACACGTTTTACGGCGTGTCGCTGCGCAGACACGCGCGCTCGCCGGGGCTCCGGGGCGGACCGCCGACACGCAGGATGTTGCCAGCTTTTGCATCGAGCGAGACCGCGCACCTTCCCCTACCGTCGTAACCGTGAACAAACCCAACCCGGGTGGCGCCGCCGCGGCGGTTATGGCCGGCCCCGGGTCCACACCGATGCGGCGGGTGGCGATCTCCTGTCTGGTCGGGTCGGCGATCGAGTACTACGACTTCCTCATCTATGGCACCGCGGCGGCGCTGGTGTTTCCGACGGTGTTCTTCCCGCGCCTGAGTCCCACGATGGCCACGATCGCCTCGCTGGCGACGTTTGCGACGGCGTTTCTGTCCCGGCCGCTGGGCGCCGCGGTGTTCGGATACTTCGGGGACCGGCTGGGCCGCAAAAAGACGCTGATCGCCACGCTGCTGATCATGGCCGTGTCCACCGTGAGCGTCGGCCTGGTGCCCAGCACCGCGGCGATCGGCACCGCGGCGCCGTTGATCCTCATCGCCCTGCGCATCCTGCAGGGTTTTGCCGTCGGCGGCGAATGGGCGGGGTCGGCGCTGCTGAGCGCCGAGTACGCGCCTCCCGGCAAACGCGGGCGGTACGGCATGTTCACCCTGCTTGGCGCGGGCACCGCCGCCGTGCTCACCAGCCTGACTTTCCTGGGTGTCAACGTCAGCATCGGTGAGAACAGCCCGGCGTTCATGCAATGGGGATGGCGCCTACCGTTCCTGATCAGCGCGGCGCTGATCGGTATCGCTCTCTACGTCCGGCTGAACATCGATGAGACACCGGTGTTCGCCGAGGAGAAGGCGCGCGACTTGGTCCCGAAAGCGCCGCTCGCCGAGGTGCTGCGCCTGCAGCGCCGGGAGATCGTCCTGGCCGCCGGGAGCATCCTGGGCGGCTTTGGGTTCGCCTACATGGGCAACACCTACCTCACCGTCTACGCCCATTCCCACCTTGGTTATTCGCGCAGCTTCATCTGGTCCGTCGGTGCGCTGGGGGGCTTGGCAAGCATCACCGTCGTTTCGCTCTCGGCGGCCCTCAGTGATCGGGTCGGGCGGCGCAGGATGATGCTGCTGGGCTGGTCGTGCTGTCTGCCGTGGTCGTTCGCGGTGATCCCGTTGATGGATACCGGCAAGCCCGTTTTGTACGCGGTCGCCATTGTCGGCATGTTCGCCACGGCCGGGATCGGCTCCGGACCCACGGGAGCCTTCATTCCCGAACTGTTCGCCACCCGCTACCGCTACAGCGGGGCGGCGCTGACGGTGAATCTTGCAGGCGTCGTTGCCGGCGCCTTGCCGCCGTTGATCGCCGGGACGCTGGTGGCGACCTACGGCAGCTGGGCGATCGGCCTCATGCTGGCCGCCCTTGTGCTTGCCAGCCTCGTGTGCACCTATCTTCTGCCGGAAACCAGCGGAACGGCGCTTGGCTCCGGCTTGCAAAGCGTGGGCCGCTGACTCAGTTGGCGTGCAGATCCTCGTTGAGCGCGATGACCTGACCGTCGCGGGCCACCACTTCGACCGCCCCGGTGACCGAATTGCGCCGGAACAGCAGGTTGTTCGCACCGGAGAGGTCACGGGCCTTGACGGCTTGACCGTCGGGCATGGTGACCTTGGTTCCCGCGGTGACGTAGAGGCCGGCCTCGACGACGCAGTCGTCGCCCAGCGAGATTCCCAGGCCCGCGTTGGCGCCGAGCAGGCACCGCTTGCCGATCGAGATCACCGCCGTGCCACCGCCGGAGAGCGTGCCCATGATCGACGCCCCGCCCCCGATGTCCGACCCGTCGCCGACCACCACGCCGGCCGAGATGCGGCCTTCCACCATCGACGCGCCCAGCGTGCCGGCGTTGTAGTTGACGAAGCCCTCGTGCATGACCGTCGTGCCCGGCGCCAGGTGGGCGCCCAGCCGCACCCGGTCGGCGTCGGCGATGCGGACCCCGGTGGGCAGGACGTAGTCGACCATCCGCGGGAACTTGTCGACGCCGTAGACCGTGACCGGTCCGTGGCGGCGCAGCCGCGCCCGGACCGCGTCGAAACCCTCGATCGCGCACGGCCCGCGATTAGTCCACACGACGTTGGTCAATACCCCGAACAAGCCGTCGGCGTTCAGCCCGTGCGGCGCCACCAGCCGGTGCGACAGCAGGTGTAGCCGCAGGTAGGCGTCGTAAGCATCGGCGGCGACGTCGTCCAGCGAGCCGATGACGGTGCGCACGGCGATCGTCTCGGTGCCGCGGTCGTCGTCGCGGCCCACGAGCGCGCCCAGTTCCGGGGGAACGTCGGACAGCGCGAGTCGGGACGTGGCGCTGGTTCCGGGCCCGGTGAGTTCCGGTGCGGGGAACCAGGCGTCGAGGACCGACCCATCCGAGGCCAGCGTCGCCAGCCCGATACCCACTGCGCCTGCAGCTCCAGTCACGGCGGACACGTTACTTTCCTCGGCCGAGCAGCCACAAAAGCCCCCGACACGCCGATAGAAATGGAGCTTTTGCGTCTGCTGGGCAGAATGGGGGCGTGCTGGACTTGCGCGGGGATCCGATCGGGCTGACCGCGGCGCTGGTCGACATCCCCAGCGAATCGCGGAACGAGGCGCGGCTCGCCGACGAGGTAGAGGCCGCGCTGCGCGCTCAGACGTCGGGCTTCGAGATCGTTCGCAACGCCAATGCCGTGCTGGCGCGCACCCGGCGGCAGCGGCCATCGCGGGTGCTGCTGGCCGGGCACCTGGACACCGTTGCGGTTGCCGGAAATCTGCCCAGTCGCCGCGACAAGGGCGAGCTGTACGGCTGCGGCACGGCGGACATGAAGTCCGGTGACGCGGTCTTTCTCCATCTGGCCGCCACCGTGGCCGAGCCGGTCCACGACCTGACGCTGGTGTTCTACGACTGCGAGGAAATCGACGCGGCCGCAAACGGTTTGGGCCGCATCGAACGCGAGCTGCCGGACTGGTTGTCCGCCGACGTCGCCATCCTGGGCGAGCCCACCGGCGGCTACATCGAGGCTGGCTGCCAGGGCACGCTGCGCGTCGTGATCAGCGCCGCCGGAACACGCGCGCATTCGGCGCGTTCCTGGTTGGGCGACAACGCGATTCACAAACTGGGTGCCGTGCTGGACCGGCTCGCCCGATACCGGGCACGCGAGGTCGAGATCGATGGGTGCGTTTACCGCGAGGGCTTGTCTGCAGTGCGCATCGACGGCGGGGTGGCCGGCAACGTGATCCCCGACGCGGCCTCGTTGACCGTCAACTTCCGCTTCGCCCCGGACCGGTCGGTGGCCGCGGCCATGCAACACGTGAGCCAGGTATTCGACGGGCTCGACGTGGACATCGAGCAGACCGACGCCGCTGCGGGCGCGCTGCCCGGTCTGTCGCAGCCGGCGGCCAAGGCGCTGGTCGAGGCCGCCGGCGGACGGGTCCGTGCGAAATACGGCTGGACCGACGTGGCGCGGTTCGCGGCGCTAGGCATCCCCGCCGTCAATTTCGGCCCGGGCGATCCCAACCTGGCTCACCGGCGCGACGAGCGGGTGCCGGTCGCCAACATCACCGCCGCGGTGGAGATGCTGCGGCGCTACCTGAGCGCATAGTCACCAGGTGGGCGATCACGGCGTAACGACGACGTCGACGGTATCGACGCCCACGTTCGCCACCACGGCCAACACGGGGGCGTTGGGCGCCGAAACCACCTGTCCGCCTGTGACGCTCACGCGGTAGCCGTTCGGATACTCGATGGGCGGCACCGAGATGAGCGTCTGGGCGCCGGGGGTGAAGCGGCCCTGGCGGCCGGGCCGTTCGGTCGAGTAGCACAGCCGGAACGTGCCCGCGTTGAAGGACCAGTCCCGGGGCGTGCCCGCGACCACCTGGGGATAGGGAGCGGCGAGCACCGCGAGCTTCGCCGTGTTCACGTTGGCGCCGGTCGGCGGCTGGCTGGGATTGAAAACGAGCGCCTGGTCGGTCGGCGATGAACTCGTCTTGTCGTTGCCGGTGTACGCCCACTCCAGCCAACCCATCCGTTGCCGGTCGGTGTGGCGGATCACCTCGGCGAGGTTTTTCAGGTCGTTGGTGGCGCCGAACTCGGTCAACAGCGGCGGGATCTGATTGATGTCGGAGTAGAGGCTCGCGTTGGTGATCGTGAGCCCGTCCTCGAAGCGGCAGGTGACGTTTTTGTGCAGTACCGATTCGATGGCGCAGTAGTCGTGGAAGGAGAACCCGGTGTTCGGGTCGGGGACCCTGCCGAGGTCGGTGTGGATTCCCTCGTCGAACAACGTATTCGGCTCGAAGAACACCAGCGTGGTCGGGTCGGCCGCGCGAATCGCCGGCACGACCTTTCGGTAGAACTCGGTGAGCTTGTGGTCCTGCAGCGGGCAGCCCAAGACGGGATTGAAGCAGCCCTCCCAGATGAAGCCGGGCCAAGGCTCGTTGAGCACCTCGTAGCCGAATATCCCCGGATTGCCGCGAAAGAAGGCCGCGACGTGTGCCCACGCGCGCCCGTAGTGGTCCTGCAGCCCGAGGCCGTCGGGCGCCGGGGCGTCGCGCCAGAAGGCGTTCCAGGCAAACTCCTCCGCCGGGTTGGCGAAGTAGTTGCCGGGAAAGCCCAGTTGCGGGTTGGGCAGCCCGTCGGTCTTGACCGCCCACGCCGGTGCACCCTCGCCCTGGAACACCTCGTTGTAGAGATCCTGGTGGAAGTCGAGGAGGCTGACGATGCCGTGCGACGCCAGCGTCGCCACGGTCTGGGCGATCGAGGCGAGGTAGTTGTCGTCGTAGCCGAGCGGCTGCGGCTCCACCGCCGCCCAGATCACACCCAGCCGCATCGCGTTGAAGCCGTTGGCCGCGAGGAAAGCCGCGTCGTCATCGCCGAACCCGTCGGCGGACGGCTCGTAGGGCGGCACCTTGTACACCTGGTTCAGCCCGTGCAGCACCACCACGCGGCCGTCGGAGTCGGTCATCCACCGGCCGGCATGGCCGAGCGGCAGCGTCGGCCCGGCTAACGCCGCGTGGGCGGGCGTCGGGGCGAGGGCCGACGTCGCGTCAGTCGTCAGCGCGGCGATCAGCAGGCCGGCCGCGAGCAGTCTGGCCGCGCGGATCCGCATCGTGCCTCCGACTCGGGCGCGCTGCAGGCCCTTGATCACTGTGCAAACAGTGAGGGGTGATCGTCACCGCCCCAACACGACGGGGTCACGGTTGACGCACAATTCGGCGGGCCAGTGCCCTGACCCGACGCTTGGCGCCGACGGCCGCCGTCAAAGTGTCCAACGGGCCTAACCTTGGAGAACCTTGGAAAAGGTCGGGGGCCTGAATCGGCGGAGGGTCGATGACGACCGTGGCGGCGTGCCGGAAATGTGGCACCGCGCCTTTGGAGCACGCCCGGTTTTCCATGGGTGTGGCTCGCCAGTCGAAGACGCTCGTACCCGGGCGGAGTACAAGCAGGTCACTGTGTTGTTCGCCGATGTGGTCCACTCGATGGAGATCGCCTCAGCCGTCGGGCCTGAGCGGTTGCGGGCGTAGGCTGGAAACCCCCGAGAAGGTGCTGCGATGACCGCTTACGATCTTGCCGCTTTGTGGGAGGCTCACTGCCGGTACGAGTTTGAAACGCGGGACGTGGACGCCACCATGTCCACCATGGTGGCGGAACCCTACGTCAACCACATCCCCACCATGACCGGTGGCATCGGCTTCGAGAGCCTGCGACATTTTTACGCGCACCATTTCATCGGGGTGAACCCTCCCGACTTCGAACTCGTCCCCGTCAGCCGCACGGTCGGGGAGACTTCCCTTGTCGACGAGTTCATCGTGCGCTTCACCCACACCACTCGCATGGACTGGATGCTGCCCGGCATCGAGCCCACCGGACGCGCAGTGGAAATTCCGACGGTGGCCATTGTGCAATTTCAGCAAGACAAACTCGTTCATGAGCACATCTACTGGGACCAAGCGAGCGTGCTCGTTCAACTCGGTCTGCTCAATCCCGACGGCCTTCCCGTCGCCGGAGTCGAGACCGCGCGCAAAGTGCTTGACGTGTCGACGATGTCGTCGAGCACGCTTACTGGGAGCCACAGCGGGGATGCGGACGCGTTGAAGGGATGAATGGGCTTTCCGGAGCGTCGGGCCGTCGCAGTCGGCCCGCCACCCGAGAAGGGATGACGGGCCGACTCTATTCCGACGAGCGCATCGCTGTCTCGTCGGACAAGGGGCGCAGGGCTGGGGTACTACCCTGTGGCGACCTGCTTCTTGCCGAATACGCGCTCCATCACCGCCGTGTCTGCGTACGCCTGTACCCGTACCGTCTTGCCGTTGCGGAGGGTGAATACCTGTGCGATATCGCTTGTTTCGTTGTCGGCAGTCGTTTCGCCGAGCATGACGACCGTGTCGCCGTCGGCAAGGAAGCGGTGTGGCGTGGCCGTCGTCGACTTCTCGGCCAACCGGCCGATGAACTGGCCGAGTTCCGCTTTGCCGTGATAGGTACCGCTGATCGCGCTGTCACCCGGTTGGACCCACTCGATGTTGTCGTCGAACAGGTTCATCACTGTATCGATGTCACCGGCAGCAAAGGCTTCATAGCCCTTCTTGACCAGCTGGATGTTTTGTTCTTGCTCTGACATCGTCAGTTCCCTTCGTTCGCATCCGATGTTTCGGTCGCGACGGACTCGCCCGTTCTGGGGAGTCGCGTTAGGTCGGGTCTCCGATCCCACAGACGATTCGCCGCCCCCCGACTGTAGGCCCTTTCCCGGCGGATTTATACGCACGCGAGGAGTATTTGCGGTAACGCTTGGAATGGGGTAGTGGACTACTCACCAGGTTTCTGTGACTTCAAGATGTCGTCGCCGCGACTGGCTTACGCTGATACCGGCTGCAATTTAAGGACTTCACCCGGGACAGCCCGCTTCGACGTCCACAACTGCGGCTCCGGCTTAGGGTGGCGCTCATCGACTTCTGTGGCGCGCCCATGACGCTGCCGCAGATCGTGACGGTGGCGATCAAGACCGGGTTTATGTCGGGTGGCTATCCGCGGCCCAACCGCTGCGCCTGCGCGGCGGCATCGGCGGCCGCCGCCTGCATGCCGACCGCCGCCAGCTCATCCGAGACTGCGCGCAGCGCGCCCTCGTCGCCGGCGGCCAACGCCCGAGCATGGGCGAGAGCCAAACGTCCTGCAGCGCAGTCCATCTCGTCGCACAGCCGGACCAGCGGATCCACCGCACGGATATCCCCGAGCCGGACGGCCTCGTGCCAGGCGCGCA
Organism: uncultured Actinomycetota bacterium; assembly: GCA_963788075.1. GTDB lineage: Bacteria > Actinomycetota > Actinomycetes > Mycobacteriales > Mycobacteriaceae > Mycobacterium. The sequence goes on from CAWBFI010000007.1 coordinate 22,772, forward strand.
GCGCCACGGCCGCCTGGCCGCCACGTTCGGCCATTCGGGCGGCGTCACGGGCGGCGGCCACCGCGCCGTGCGAGTCGCGCATCGAGGCCAGCCGCCATGCCCGCGCCACACCCAGCTCCGGGGCGAACAGTGCCGACTTGGTTCCATGCCGGGATTCGGCTCTACTCAACGCTTTCGCCGCTGCAGCCGTGTCTCCCTGCTGGGCGAAAGTGGCGGCCAGCAGGAATAGCGACAGCGGCCCCCACGAGTAGCCGGTGCGTTGCAGGATGGTGGCCGCTGGCCCGAGAAGCGTTGCAGCTCGGTCGAATTCACCGTCAGCGAGCAACACGTGCGCCAGCAGAACCTCGCCGATCGCGCGGCCCGGCTGCTGCAGTTCGGCGAAGTCGGTGAACTGCTGAGCGAGTTGCCCCGCCTCGTCGAGGCGACCCGCCATCAACAGTGCGGTGGTTTGGGCCAAACCGACCGTGAAGCGCAGCAGCCCGGGATGCTCGGCGGCCTGAGCCCGTTGCGCCAGCGGCTCCACATCGGCGAAACGGCCCTCCCGCGCCGCACACAGTGCCGCGGCGCTGGCCGCCCAGGCCACCGCCTGATCATCCGCGGCCGGCGACGCCAGCACTTCCCGGGCAACCTTGACGGCGTGCCGGACGTTGCCCGCGTTCATCGCGAAGGTGGCGCTGAGGGCGTCGAGGGTGGTGCGCGGGCCCGTGTCGGTGACCCGATTGCGGATAGTCCGCAGGAACGCGGTGGCCCGCTCCGGCTCGCTGAGCATCCAGAACTGGTTGGCCGCTCGCAGCAGTGTCCAATCCATCAGCGCCGGCTCCGTCAGCGCGGCGGAGTCGACCGCGGCCAGGACGGCGTCGGCCTCACGGCCGCGGCCCTGCCACGCCAGGGCATGCGCCAGCGCCAGACGCGCGGCCAAGCCGCCGGACCGCTCCAGCGCCGAGCGGGCCAGTCGTTCACCCAGCGCGAGATCCCCCAGCCGCAGCGCCTGCTGAGCGGCGGCGACGACCTCAGCAGGCTTCTGGGGGGCGTCGCTGTCCAGCGCCAGCGACGCCAGCCGCAGCCGGTCGCTGAGGTGATCCGACGGATGCTGCGACAGCAGCTCGACGAGCTCGGCGCGCCGTCGTCGCGCACCCTCGGCACCGAGCGCGGCGCGCGCCCGATCGCCGAACAGGGGGTGCGCCGTGTACACCACGGGATCGTCCGATCGCCCGCCGCGCACCCGGGTTTCCGCCGCGCCCCACTCCTCGGCCTCCCTGACCGCGCCGTCGCCGGCGAGCGTGGTCAGATCGGCGAGCGACAACGGCTCCTCGACCGCGAGGTAGTCCAGCACCGAACGCGCCGCGGCGGGTAGCTCCGCGAGGAACGCGTCGACCGAGGCGGGGGTCGACGGATTTGTATCCTCGCCCGGCGGTTCGACGTCGATCCGATCAAGCAGACGGTCGGTCCACAGCGCGGCGATCGGGTCGGGCGCCGCCCCAAAATCCGGGCCGCGCGCCGTGACGACCATCCGGGCGGTGCCGGCCAGTGCCAATTGGTACACCAGCGTGGCCGACAGGATGTCCAGGTTGTGGGCATCGTCGACCACGAGCAGCAGCTCCCCCTGCCCACGGCTCAGTGATGCCCGCGCGGCCCGCAGGAGCGCGGCGGGCTTGCCGACGTCTGCGATATCGATCAGGTGGCCGAAGGCCCCGAAGGGGACGACGCGCTCGGTCGGGGTGCCGGTGACCCAGCGGGTGAGCGCGGCGGGGTGCCGGCGGCCGTAGCTCTCGGCAGCCAATCGAGCGAGTGTGGATTTGCCGATCCCGTCGGGTCCGAGGACGACCGCCCCGCCCACGGACGTCGCATCCAGGGCAGCGTTGAGCTGTTCCAGCGCCGCCGCGTGTTGGGGGACATTCCATCGAACCGGCATCGCCGGATTTTATTGCGCGCGGTGTGCGTGCCGCACCGGGCTTGGTCTACCTTTCGATGTATGCGCCCAAAACGCAACACATCAGCCGAATGGGCGGTGTGCGTGTACTGCGCGTCCGGCCCCGAGCATCCCGAATTGCTTGAGCTTGCTTCGGAACTCGGCGAGGCGATCGCCGAGCGCGGCTGGACCCTGGTGTGGGGCGGGGGCCGCGTGTCGGCAATGGGTGCGGTGGCGAGCGCGGCACGCGCCCGCGGCGGCCGGACCGTCGGCGTCATCCCTCAGAACTTGATGCGCCACGAGGTTGCCGACACCGAAGCCGAGGAGCTGATCGTCAGTGACACCATGCGCGAGCGCAAGCAGGTGATGGAAGACCGCGCCGACGCGTTCATCGTGTTGCCCGGCGGCGTCGGCACGTTAGACGAGTTGTTCGACGCGTGGACCACGGGTTATCTCGGTGTGCACGACAAACCGATCGTGCTGCTCGACCCCTTCGGGCATTACGAAGGCCTGTGGTTGTGGCTATGCGGATTGCTCGACAGCGGGTACATCTCACAAGCGGCGATGGACCGATTGGTGCTGGTCGATAAGGTGGGTGCCGCAGTAGACGCGTGCGCACCCGCGTGAGAGCAATGGGCAGCTCAGCGGATGGCGCCGAGGGGAATCGAGGGAAACGTGTCCGATCACGACGGGGGAGCGCGCACCGCGGTCAGGCTGACCGACATCGCGTCCCGGGTGCCGGGAGTGCTGACCGACATCCCGGTGATCGTGCGCGGGGCGCTGACGGGGCTGCTGGCGCAGCCGGGCTCCAGGAAATCGATCGGCACCGTGTTCCAGGAACGGGCCGCCCGCCACGGGGACCGGGTCTTTGTGAGGTTCGGCGATCAGCAACTGACCTACCGTGACGCCAACGCGGCCGCCAACCGGTACGCCGCGGTGCTGGCCGCGCGCGGCGTCGGCAGCGGCGACGTCGTCGCGATCATGCTGCGCAACTCACCCAACGCGGTGCTGGCGATGCTGGCCGCGGTCAAGTGCGGCGCCGTCGCCGGCATGATCAACTACCACCAGCGCGGCGAGGTGCTGGCGCACAGCCTGGGCCTGCTGGACGCCAAGGTCCTGATCGTCGAGACCGATCTGGTCAGCGCCGTGTCCGAGTCTGGCGGCGCGGGTGCCGCCGAGACGCTGACCGTCGACGATCTGGAACGCTTCGCCGTCAGCGCCCCGGCCACCAACCCTCCGTCGGTGTCGGCCGTTCGGGCCAAAGACACCGCGTTCTACATCTTCACTTCGGGCACGACCGGATTCCCCAAGGCCAGCGTGATGACGCACCTGCGGTGGCTGAAGGCACTGGCCGCTTTCGGCGGCGTGGGGTTGCGGCTGAAGCGTTCCGACACGCTGTACAGCTGCCTGCCGCTGTACCACAACAACGCGCTGACGGTGGCGTTGTCGTCGGTCATCAACTCCGGGGCGACGCTGGCGCTGGGCAAGTCGTTCTCGGCGTCGAAGTTCTGGGACGAGGTGATCGCCAACGAGGCCACGGCCTTCATCTACATCGGCGAGATCTGCAGGTACCTGCTCAACCAACCGCCGAAGCCGACCGACCGCGCGCACAAAGTGCGGGTGATCGCGGGCAACGGGCTGCGCCCGGAGATCTGGGACGAGTTCACCGAGCGATTCGGGATCGCGCGCGTCTGCGAGTTCTATGCGTCCAGCGAGGGCAACACCGCCTTCATCAACATCTTCAACGTGCCGCGCAGCACCGGTGTCTTCCCGTTGCCGCTGGCCTACGTGGAGTACGACCCCGACACCGGCGAGCCGCTGCGCGACGACAACGGGCGGGTACGCCGGGTGCCGCCCGGAGAGCCCGGCCTGCTGCTCAGCAGGGTCAACCGGCTGCAGCCGTTCGACGGCTACACCGACCCCGCCTCGAGCGAAAAGAAGTTGGTGCGCAACGCTTTTCGTGAGGGCGACTGCTGGTTCAATTCGGGCGACGTGATGAGCCCGCAGGGCATGGGTCACGCCGCGTTCGTCGACCGGCTGGGTGACACATTCCGCTGGAAGGGCGAAAACGTCGCCACCACTCAGGTCGAGGCGGCGCTGGCGTCGGACGAGTCCGTCGAGGAATGCACGGTCTTCGGCGTCGAGGTGCCGCACACCGGCGGGCGCGCGGGGATGGCCGCGGTCAAGCTGCGCGACGGCGCCGACTTCGACGGCAAGTCCCTGGCCCGCGCGGTGTACGGCCAACTCCCCCCCTACGCGCTGCCGCTCTTCGTGCGGGTGGTGGCGTCGCTCGAGCACACCACGACGTTCAAGAGCCGCAAGGTGGAGTTGCGCGAGCAGAGCTACGGGCCCGACGTGCCCGATCCGCTCTACGTGCTGGCCGGCCGCGACGAGGGCTATGTGCCGTACTACGAGGAATACCCCGAGGAGGTCGCGGCGGGTAAGCGGCCGCAGGGCTGAGTGTGCGCTGACGGCCTTCGCTGTGCACTGACGGCGGCGACACGCCGCAACATCGCGCCCTCGCTTCACACGCGATCGTTGATCCCCGGGCCGCACCCGTCGCGGCGGCCGGGCACTATGGATGGGTGCGTTCGACACCGCCAGCGTCAGCCGGCCAATCGACTCTGTGCGGTCGACCGGTCGCGGGGGACCGCCCGCTGATCATGGCGATCGTGAACCGCACCCCGGATTCGTTCTACGACCGGGGCGCGACCTTCGGCGACGAGGCCGCGCAGGAGGCCTCGCACCGGGCCGTCGCAGACGGCGCCGATGTCATCGACGTCGGCGGGGTGAAAGCGGGCCCCGGCGAAAGCGTCGACGCGGACACCGAGATCGCCCGGCTGGTGCCGTTCATCGAGTGGCTGCGGGGCGCCTACCCGGACCAGCTGATCAGCGTCGACACCTGGCGCTCGGAGGTGGCAAGGGTGGCCTGCGCCGCCGGTGCGGACCTGATCAACGACACCTGGGGTGGCATCGACCCCGCCCTGCCCGAGGTGGCCGCGGAGTTCGGCGCGGGCCTGGTGTGTTCGCACACCGGGGGCGCGCTGCCGCGCACCCGCCCGTTCCGGGTCACTTATGGAACCACCCCGCGCGGCGTGGTGGACGACGTCATTCGTCGGGTCACCGCCGCCGCCGAGCGGGCGGTCGCCTGTGGGGTGGCGCGCGACCGGGTGCTGATCGATCCGGCCCACGACTTCGGCAAGAACACCTTCCACGGGCTGCTTTTGTTGCGCCACGTGGGCGATCTGGTTAAAACCGGGTGGCCCGTGCTCCTGGCTTTGAGCAACAAGGACTTCGTCGGGGAGACTCTGGGTGTGGGGCTGACCGAACGGCTCGAGGGAACACTGGCGGCGACCGCCCTGGCGGCTGCCGCAGGGGCGCGGATGTTCCGGGTGCACGAGGTCGTCGCCACCCGGCGGGCGCTGGAGATGGTGTCCTCGATCCAGGGGATACGCCCGCCGACGCGCACGGTGAGGGGGCTCGCGTGACCGCGTCGGACCTGGTCGCCGGCGATCTCGCCGCGGAGGAAGCCCTGGCTGCGCGGCCCGGAGACATCTGGCTGTCCGACCGCAGCCGCAACCGTCGCAACTGGACCGTCGGCCAACTGGAGGAGGCGAAGGGCGGCCGGACCGTCTCCGTGGTGCTGCCGGCCCTCAACGAGGAACAAACCATCGAATCGGTGATCGACAGCATCTCGCCGCTGGTCCGGGATTCTTCAGGCCTGGTCGACGAGCTGATCGTGCTGGACTCCGGCTCGACGGACGACACCGAGATCCGCGCCATCGCCGCCGGCGCCCGCGTCGTCAGCCGTGAACAGGCGTTGCCCGAGGTGCCCGTACGGCCCGGCAAGGGCGAGGCGCTGTGGCGCTCGCTCGCGGCCACCAGCGGCGACATCGTGGTGTTCGTCGACTCCGACCTGATCGACCCCCACCCGATGTTCGTGCCGTGGCTGCTCGCCCCGCTGCTCACCTGCGAGGGCGTTCACCTCGTCAAGAGCTTCTATCGACGGCCGCTGAACGTCGGTGACACGGCCGCCGGGGCGGGTGCCACCGGGGGCGGGCGGGTGACGGAGCTGGTGGCGCGACCGTTGCTGGCGGCGCTGCGGCCGGAGCTGGGCTGCATGCTGCAGCCGCTCGGCGGCGAGTACGCGGCCAGCCGGGAACTGCTCACGTCGCTGCCGTTCGCGCCCGGCTACGGCGTGGAGATCGGCCTGCTGGTGGACACCTTCGACCGGTTGGGCCTGGACGCGATCGCCCAGGTCAACCTCGGGGTGCGGGCGCACCGCAACCGGCCGCTGTCCGAGCTCGGGGCGATGAGCCGCCAGGTCATCGCGACCCTGCTGTCGCGGTGCGGGGTTCCCGACTCCGGCGTCGGGCTGACCCAGTTCTTCGCCGACGGCCCGGACGGTTATGGCTACACCGCGCGCACCTCGCCGGTGTCGCTGGTGGACCGGCCGCCGATGAACGGCTTGCGGCCCCGGTAGGCCCACGCCGCGTTGTCGGCGGTATAGGGCAATATCGATCGCGTGGCGTTGGTGTTGCTCTACCTCGTGGTGTTGGTGCTGGTGGCGATCGTGCTGTTCGGCGCCGCCAGCCTGCTGTTCGGCCGTGGCGAGCAGTTGCCGCCCTTGCCGCGGGGGACGACGGCAACGGTGCTGCCCGCCTACGGTGTCACCGGCGCCGACGTCGACGCCGTCAAGTTCACCCAGGTGCTGCGCGGATACAAGACGAGCGAGGTGGACTGGGTGCTGGACCGCCTCGCCCGAGAGCTCGAGGCGCTGCGGGGGCAGCTGGCCGCTGTGCACGCCTCGTCCGTCGCCACGGAATCCCACGGGGAGCGCGATGGCGTGGAACCTGAGGACAGCGAGGATCGTCAGGACACAATGTGAGCGATGACGGGTTGGTGCGGTGCGGCTGGGCGGCCCTTCGGCCGGGGCGGGACTTCGAGTTGTACCGCGACTACCACGACCAGGAGTGGGGCCGCCCGGTGCACGACGGCGTGGCGCTGTTCGAGCGGATGAGCCTGGAGGCCTTCCAGAGCGGCCTGTCGTGGCTGACCATCCTGCGCAAACGGGAGAATTTCCGGCGCGCCTTCTCCGGCTTCGACATCGAAACGGTCGCCGGTTACACCGATGACGACGTGCAGCGGCTGATGACCGACCAGGGAATCGTCCGCAACCTGGCCAAGATCCAGGCGACGCTCGCCAACGCGCGCGCCGCCGCCGAGCTGGGGACTCCCGACGACCTGTCGAAACTGCTGTGGTCGTTCGCGCCGCCACCGCGTCCCCGGCCGGCCGACGGATCAGAAATCCCCTCCGCCACTGACGAATCCAAGGCCATGGCGGCCGAACTCAAGAGACGCGGGTTCCGCTTCGTCGGGCCCACCACCGCCTATGCGCTGATGCAGGCGACCGGCATGGTGGACGACCACATTCGGGGTTGCTGGGTACCGAACCCGGTCTCCTGAAGGCCCGCGGAAGACCCGCTGAAGCGTCAGAAGCGGGTCTTTGTGTAACTGCCGACCCGAATAGGGAACAATGGGGGGGTGATTTGGCAGTTCAATGTCGGGTACGGCTGGAAGCTCACGGGCGGGGCATGCTCGGCGCCGACCAAGCCCGCCGACGCGGGCCAGCTCGGATCTGGAGGGAGCACTCGATGGCGGCGATGAAGCCCCGGACCGGAGACGGTCCTCTGGAAGCAACCAAGGAGGGGCGCGGCATCGTGATGCGGGTACCACTCGAGGGAGGCGGTCGACTGGTCGTCGAGCTGACGCCCGACGAAGCCGCCGCCCTCGGTGACGAACTCAAGGGCGTTACCAGCTAAGGCGGCTTACCCGCCCACCTTCCGGTAGATCTCCAGCGTCTGCTCGGCGATGCGCGCCCAGGAAAATTCCTCCACGCAGCGCCGGCGTCCCGCTTCGCCGTAGCGTTTTGCTTTGTCGGGATCGGCGACCAGCTCATTGACCGCTTCGGCCAATCCGGCCTGGAACCCGATCGGGTCGTCGGCGTCGTAGTGCACCAGCGTCCCGGTGACCCCGTCGACGACCGCTTCCGGTATCCCGCCCACGTCGGAGGCCACCACCGGGGTCGCGCAGGCCATCGCCTCGAGATTCACTATCCCCAACGGCTCGTACACCGACGGGCATACGAAAACGGTTGCGGCCGAAAGTATTTCGCGTAGCTCCCCGATGGGCAGCATCTCGCGGATCCAGAACACTCCGGTGCGGTCGCGGCCCAGCTCGGCTACCGCGTCGCGAACCTCGTCGGCCAGCTGCGCGGTATCGGGGGCGCCGGCGCAGAGCACCAACTGCACTTCGGGGCTGAATCGGTGGGCGGCCGCCACCAGGTGGCCGACGCCCTTCTGCCGGGTGATCCGCCCGACGAACGCCACGATGGGCCGGCTTGGATCGACCCCGAGATCGGCCAGCACCGACCCGCCCTCTGCCGGCCCGGCCGGATACCAGACATTCGTGTCGACCCCGTTGCGGGCGACGTGCACCAGGCTGGGATCCAGTGCGGGGTAGACCCGCAGTACGTCTTCGCGCATCGCGGAACTGACCGCGATGACGGCGTCGGCGGCCAGCACCGCGGTGTGCTCCACCCACGTCGATATCCGGTAGCCGCCGCCGAGCTGTTCGGCCTTCCACGGCCGCAGCGGCTCGAGCGAATGCGCGGTCAGAACGTGGGGAATGTCGTAGAGCAACGCGGTCAGATGCCCGGCCAGTCCGGCATACCAGGTGTGCGAGTGCACGATGGTGGCCGCCGACGCGGCATTGGCCATCATGAGGTCCGTGGACAGGGTGGCCAGGGCCGGGTTGGCACCGTGAATCCGCGGGTCGGGCTGGTGGGCGAAGGCATCCGGACGGGGTGCGCCCATGCAATGCACGTCGACGGCGCACAGTCGGCGCAGCTGGGCGACCAGCTCGGTGACGTGTACGCCGGCGCCCCCGTAGACGTCCGGTGGATACTCCCGAGTCATCATCGCCACCCGCATACACCGCACCGTAGTTCGGCGACGGTGCGGCCCGCATCTGGGGCCGGTGATCGGGCCGGCCCGAAGAGCCAAAAGCATTGACGGACAGCCCGTGAGAGTGCGCCAATAGGGCGATCCCCCTGGCAGCGGTTCGCGGTGGCCGATAGTTTGTAGCCATGAGGGAAGCACCACACGTGCTGGGCATTGTCCTGGCCGGCGGTGAGGGAAAGCGGCTGTATCCGCTGACCGCGGACCGGGCCAAACCCGCGGTTCCCTTCGGGGGCGCCTATCGCCTGATCGATTTCGTGCTTTCCAACCTGGTCAATGCTCGCTATTTGAGGATCTGCGTTCTCACTCAATACAAGTCGCATTCACTGGACCGTCACATTTCGCAGAACTGGCGGTTATCCGGCCTGGCCGGTGAGTACATCACGCCGGTGCCGGCACAGCAGCGACTCGGCCCCCGCTGGTACACCGGTTCCGCCGACGCCATCTACCAGTCGCTCAACCTGATCTACGACGAAGATCCCGACTACATAGTGGTTTTCGGCGCCGACCACGTGTACCGGATGGACCCCGAGCAGATGGTCCGATTCCACATCGACAGCGGGGCCGGCGCGACCGTCGCCGGCATCAAGGTGCCGCGCGCCGAGGCCAGTGCGTTCGGGTGCATCGACGCCGACGAGTCCGCGCGTATCCGCGATTTTGTGGAGAAGCCGCTGGATCCGCCGGGAACCCCCAACGACCCCCAATCCACCTTCGCGTCGATGGGCAACTACATCTTCACCACCAAGGTGCTGATCGACGCGATTCGCGCGGACGCCGACGACGACCACTCCGATCACGACATGGGCGGCGACATCGTCCCGCGATTGGTAAACGACGGGATGGCCGCGGTTTACGACTTCTCCGACAACGAGGTGCCCGGGGCCACCGACCGCGACCGCGGCTACTGGCGCGACGTCGGGACACTGGACGCCTTCTACGACGCGCACATGGACCTGGTGTCGGTGCATCCGATCTTCAACCTGTACAACAAGCGCTGGCCCATCCGCGGCGAGTCGGAGAACCTGGCGCCCGCCAAGTTCGTCAACGGCGGCTCCGCTCAGGAGTCGGTCGTGGGCGCCGGCAGCATCATCTCCGCGGCGTCGGTGCGCAACTCCGTGCTCTCGTCCAACGTCGTGGTGGACGACGGCGCGATCGTGGAGGGCAGCGTGATCATGCCCGGCGCTCGGGTGGGCCGCGGCGCGGTGGTGCGCCACGCGATCCTGGACAAGAACGTCGTCGTCGGGCCCGGCGAGATGGTCGGGGTGGATCTCGAGAGGGACCGCGAGCGCTTCGCGATCAGCGCAGGCGGCGTGGTCGCGGTGGGCAAGGGCGTCTGGATCTGACTCGCCCCGGATGCGCGCGCGAGAGATAGCGCGTAGCGGCGCGCTAGGGGATCTCCGGGATCAGCAGGTGCGCGTCGTGGCGCGGCCCCCAGTGCAGGGTGACCCGACCGCGCGGCGAGCCGGCGTAGGCCGCCGGCATCTGGCCGGTGAGTGGGTTTCGCGAACACAACCAGCGCCCCGCGACCACCAGCCGCAGTTGCTCGCCGGCGCGGAACAACGTCGCCGACGGGCCCAGCGCCACGTCGACCGCGACCACCTCGCCAGCGGCGACGGGCCGCGGATCGGTGCACGCCGGGACGGGCTCCCACGGCTTCGAGAGCTCGGGGTCGAGCGCGCGCAGCGCAACCCGCTGCCAACCGGTGGTCAGCCGGTCGCGGCCGTAGCCATAGGAGCCCTCGAATCCGACGAACGTTCCGTCGCGCCACTTCTCCACACCGACGAACAGGTTGGCATCGTCACAGCCGTGCAGTTCGACCCACAACCGGGCAGCCATCGGGCCGGTCAGCTCCACGTCGGCGGGGATCGTCCAGCTGAATGCCGCTGCGCTAGAAGGTGTTTCGAACGTAATGCTGCCCAGCTGTGCTAGCGCTGGCTGATCGGGCGTCAGCGCCCCGGACCCACCCAGATACAAGGGCCGCCAACGGGTCCGGGCGAGGGGCCATTCGGCTTCTTCGCGCACCTCGGCGATGGTGTCGCGGTCCTCGCGCACCTCGAGACGGACGCTACGGGAGTCGCCGGCGCCGCCCAGCACGGCCCGGAAGAAGTCGAGCTGTTCGGCCAGGGCCGGCTCGGAGTAGAAGGTCGCCCATTTGCCGCCGCGGTGCGTGTACAGGCGGGCGTGGCGGGAGCCGGCGCTGGTGAATGCCCGGATGGAACCGCGGCTGTGCAGGTTGTTGTCCGAGAAGCTGCCGCAGACCAGCATGGGGACGGTGATGGCCGACAGGTCCGGTACCAGCGAGCGCCAGAAGTCGTCGCGCAGGGGATGCTCGTGTTGCATCCGCCCGATGGCGTAGGTCTGTCGCGTATCGCGATTAACGTTCCTCGACCACAGCCGGCTGAAGCCGATCTCCCGAATTCCGCCCGGAAAGGTGAGGTCGCGGTAGGCGTCGGTGAAGCCTTCCCAGGGGCAGATCGCCCGCAGCGCCGGCGGCTGCAGAGCGGCGACGGCGTACTGGCTCATGGCCAGGTATGACACGCCGAGCATCACGACATTGCCGTCGCACCAGGGCTGGTCGGCGATCCACTGCACGAGGTCATAGGTGTCCTCGGCCTCTTGCTGCGACAGCAGCTTTCCGGTGCCGTCGGAGTGCCCGCAGCCGCGCGAGTCGGCATTCACCACGATGAACCCCCGCGCCGTCCACCACGCCGGATCCGGGGCCTCCCAGCCGGTCAGCGCCGAGAAGCGCACCGGTTTGGGCTGGCGCAGCACGCGGTATTGCAGCGAGTAGGTCCACTTTCCGCCCCGCCGCTTCGGCAGGTTGTCCTTGCCGTAGGGATGGATGCTCAGGATGACCGGCCCGGCCTCGACTTCGGGCTTCCGGAAGGGCTTCCGGAAGACGTTGAGCCGCAACACCGTTCCGTCGCGCGTGGGCACGCCGACGTCGCGGTCGATGACCATGTCGGTCGGTGGATCGGTGACGGTTACGGGGGGTTTGGCGACGCCGCGAATCCGCTCCAGTGCGTATCGCAGAGCGCCGGGACGGCGCCATGGCCGGTCCCGGGCGGGTGCCGGATTGTGGGCCACGCCCGCTACCTTAAGGCGATTCGGGCATCACCACACATCGGGCACCAACCGATAGCGAACCCGCTGCGCGTATTCGCGGTACCCGGCCAATTCGTGGGTGAGCAGCTTTTCTTCGTCGAGGATGCGCAAGACGAGCACCGCGACGCCCGGGATGACGAAGAGCAGTCCCCAGTACGAGCCGAGCGCCAGGGGGATGCCCAGCATCATGATCACGTCTCCGACATACATCGGATGCCTGACGAACTTGTAGACACCGCCGGAGACCACTTGCTGACCCGCCTCCACCGTGACGGTGGCGGCCGCGTAACCGTTCTGTATGACCACCAGCATGGCGATACTCAGCCCCGTCGCGACGAGAACATCGCCGAGCAAGCACAGCCACACGGGCACTGTAGACCAGCCCATCCGGTGATCGAATGCACTGAAGGCCATCATCGCGAAGAGGTCGAGAATCGACCCGGTGATGATGATCTTTTGGGCTGTTCTGGTCTCCGCCCGTGGGCCGGCGTGCATGCGTCGTTGCAGGGCGGCCGGATTGGTCCGGGCCAAATAGATCGTGGGGACGATCGTTGCCAACGTGTATACGGCGATGAAAACCCATGCCTGCCAATAGTTTAGCGTGCCCGTCGGCAAGAACAGGATCAAACCGAATATGGCGAGTCCATATACCGACGATGCCGTCACCCGAAAACCGGTCTTCACGATCCTGTTTCCCCTAGCAGCGTAAGTCACGTCGCCGGAAAGCTATGGCCCCCAGTGCAATGAGCGTCGCATCGATGGCGATCAGCCACAGCAGCGGAGCAGCGGTGAAGTCGGTACCTACCCGCGGAACGTGGGCGAACGGTTCCAGGTCGAGTAACCACTGTGGGAACCGGGCCAGCGACCCGATCAGGTACATGGCGACGAACCCGACTAGCACGCCCCACGCCGCGGGGGTGAACTGCGGTGCGAGACCGAACAACCCGACCGTCACCGCGGCGAGCAACCAGACGGCAGGCAGTTGTACCGCGGCGGTTCCCACTACCATGGCCAGCTTGCCGCCGAGGTCGCCGGTTGCGACGCCGTAGGTGAGGCCGCCGGCCACGCCGCTGACCAGCATCGCGACCGCCGATCCAAGCAACGCGGTCGTCAAATGGCTTGCCAGCCAGCGAGTCCGCGAAACCGCACCGGCCAGTGTCGCCTCGGCCCGCTGGGCGGCCTCCTCCTGATGCAGCCGCAAGGTGAGCGAAATGGCGAACGCGGCCGCCGCCATCCCCATCATCGTGAACGCGACCGCGACGAAGGCCTCCTCCAAAGCGCTGGTGCCGCCCATCCGCGCGACGATGTCGCGTGCGACGGTGCTGCCGCCCAGCTCGTCGCCGATGCCGTGCACCACGCTGCCCAGCACTACACCAAATAGACCAAGGCCGACGGTCCACATCAGGAGCGCGCCGCGGTCCAGCCGCCACGTGAGCCCGTGGACGCCGCTCAGCCGCGCTCCGGCGGTGCCGGGACCGGGACGCTCGGCGATGAGTCCGGCGCCCACGTCGCGGCCCGCGAGTAGTCGATACGCCACCAGGGTGAGCGCCGCCGTGGCCACCAGCTGCAGCAGCAGCACCCACCAGCGGTCGCCGGCGTACGGCCGGACCTGCAGCGACCATCCCAGCGGCGAGAGCCACGACAGCCTGCCGTCACCGGCGTCACCTATGGCGCGCAGCGCGAACGCCGCGCCCAATGCGGCGAACGCGGCGCCGCGGGCGAACCTGGCGCTCGGCGACAGCTGCGCGGCCACCGCGGCAACGGCGGTGAAGACCAGGCCGGAGCCGGCCAGCGCCGCCCCGAAGGCGAGCGAACCGGCGGCCGGGATTTCGGTGGTGAGCAATCCGGCCGCGCCGATCGCGCCGGTGGCGATCGATGCCCCGAACGAGAGCGTCAGCGCCGCGCTCAGGCTCGCGTACCGGCCGACGGCGGTGGAGTCCACCAGTTCGGTCCGGCCGGCTTCCTCGTCGGCGCGGGTGTGCCGGATCACCGTGAGGATGACGGCCACCCCGATCAGCAAGTGGAACATCCCGGCCTTCCAGATGCCCACGGCCCCAATGCTGTCGTTGTAGATCTGCCCGTAGAGTGCCCGCTGAGCCGGGCTGGCCATGATGGACGCCGCGAACCCGGCGCGGGCGGCCTGGGTGGGGTAGACCTTCAGGACGCTGCCGACGTAGACGCTGGCCAGCGGTACCGACAGCAGCAACACCCACAGCGGCAACGAGACCCGGTCGCGGCGCAGGTAGAGCCGCAGCATCCCTAGCGTTCCGGCGAAGTTCGAACCGGCCCGGGGCGCCGGGTGGGCCGGCTGGCGCTGCCGATCCAAGGTTGCGGTGCTCATGCCGAAACCTTCTGGTCGGTGCCCGCGCTGTTGTAGTGGCGCAGGAAGAGTTCCTCGAGCGTCGGGGGCTGGCTGATCAGGCTGCGCACGCCGGCGTCGCCGAGCGCCCGGATGAGTTCCCCGAGGCTTTCGCTGTCGACCTGGGCGCGCAGCGTGTTGCCGTCGATGGTGACATCCTCGACCCCTTTGATGCGGGTGAGATCTCCTGGGTCGCCGGTCATTTCGGCCTTGATCGAGGTGCGGCTGAGATGCCGCATCGACTCCAGCGAGCCGCTCTCGACGGCCTTGCCCGCCCGGATGATGGTCACCCTTTCGCACAGCGCTTCCGTTTCGGCAAGGATGTGGCTGGACAGCAAGACCGTCGCACCGCGATCCCGCGCCTCGCCGACGCACTGCTGAAAGACATTCTCCATCAAGGGATCCAGGCCGCTGCTGGGCTCGTCCAGCAGGAGCAGCCTGGCGTGTGACGAGAAGGCCGAAATCAGGGAGACCTTCTGCCGGTTGCCCTTCGAGTAGGCACGCGCCTTCTTGTGCGGGTCGAGGTCGAAGCGCTCGATCAGCTCGGCGCGCCGCTGGTTGTCGATCCCGCCGCGCATCCGGGCCAGCAGGTCGATGATCTCGCCGCCGGTCAGCGCGGGCCACAGCGTGACATCGCCTGGCACGTAAGCTATTTGGCGGTGCAATTCGACTGCGTCGTGCCACGGGTCGCCGCCCAGCAATCGCGCTGTCCCGCCGTCGGCTTTCACCAGTCCCAACAGGATTCGGATGGTCGTCGACTTGCCGGCGCCGTTCGGCCCGAGGAACCCGTGCACTTCTCCTTCGCGCACGGTGAGATCGAGGCCGTCGAGCGCGCGCACCGCGCCGAAGCTCTTGGTCAGACCGCGGACGTCGATGGGCGCGGAATTGGCGGACTTGTCAGCCGGCATGGGATCCTCCTTGATCGTCGGCGGTCAGGAATGCGTCGTACATGGTGCGGTCCGTCATGAGGCCTTCGGTGTAGATCTCGAGGGCGGGCAGGATCATGTCGCGCGAGTAGTCGCGCAGCACGGCACGCAAGTCGCTTGGGTTGTCGTGCATTTGCAGATAGAGCAGAAGGCCGCCGCCCCCGGTGATGCCCAGGTATTTGGCCCGGGCGTGCGGATCCCGGCTGGGCTTAACCGTCCCGGCCCGCACGCCGTCTTCCAGGTATTCTTCGGCGTTGTCAATCATCCTGCGCCACAGCATCTTCGCCAGGTCGCCGCCGGTCTGCATGCTGCGCACCAGGTAGGCGATCAGCGGTGCGTATTCTTCGATCTCGGCCAGCTGCGCGAACCACACGGCTGGGTCGTTGGATTGCAGCGCCTCCGACTTGCTGTCACGGATCTCCTCGGCGATGTAGTCGTCACAGGCCTTGCGCAGGCCCTCCTTGGAGCCGAAGTGGTGGATCACCAGCGCGGCGCTCACCCCCGCCGCTTCGGCGATCGCGCGCAGCCCCACGTTGAACCCGTGCTCGCCGAACTGGACGATCGCCGCATCGCGGATTCGGGCGGCGGCGGTCAGGTCGGCTGAACGCATGTTCAGTACATTAAACGCGCGTTCAGCCCGCGGTCAAGGGGACCTCGCTCCGAGATTTGCGTTAGCGCGAGAAGGTTCGAGTGGGCGACGCGCTCGCGTCGATCTCGACGCGGGAAACCTAGTCGCGTACCGCGGCCAGCAGCCCGTCGCCCAGCGGCACCAGCGCGGGGGTGAGCCGCTCGTCCTCGGCTATGAGCCGGGCCGCCTCGCGCACCGCGGCCACCTCGGCGTCGCGCGCCGAGGGGTCACCGGCCCGCCCGCCCAGCGCCGCGCGGTGCACGACGATGACGCCACCGGATCGCAAGAGCCGCACGCCCTCGACGACGTAGTCCGGCTGGTCGGTCGGTTCGGCGTCGATGAACACCATGTCGTAGGACTCGTCGGCGAGCCTGGTGAGCACCTCCTGAGCCCGGCCGCTGATCAGCCTGGTCCGCGACGGCCCGATGCCGGCCTCGGAGAATGCCTGCTTGGCGAGCCGCTGATACTCGGGCTCGATATCGATCGTGGTCAGCACCCCGTCGTCGCTCATGCCCGACAACAACCAGAGCCCGCTGACCCCAGCGCCGGTGCCCACCTCGGCGACGGCCTTACCGCCGCTGAGCTTGGCCAGCAGGCTCAGCAACGCACCGACGGCGGGCGTGACCGCCCCGGCGCCGATCTCCACCGCGCGCTCCCTGGCGGCCGCCAGCACCGCATCTTCGGATATCGAACCCTCGGCGTGCGAGCAGAGCGATTCGGCTCGGCTTGGGGCCGCCTGGCCAGTGGTTTCGGCCTCTGTTGCAGAGTCGGTGGCGTCCATGCCCCGCAGCGTATTCCAATTTGCGGCGCGGTCCGGCAGGCGCGCCTGAGCCGGAACGTGGCGACACGCCCGGAACGTCCGGAGCGACGTAGCTCACTCCTTCACAGATTTGCCCTGGTAAAGCC
Source organism: uncultured Actinomycetota bacterium (assembly GCA_963788075.1). Lineage (GTDB taxonomy): Bacteria > Actinomycetota > Actinomycetes > Mycobacteriales > Mycobacteriaceae > Mycobacterium. The sequence goes on from CAWBFI010000007.1 coordinate 39,624, forward strand.
GAGCTACGATCTGGTTTCTCAGCCAAAGCTCAGACTGCTTTTATGCCCCGCATACGCCGATGGGCAACGGTATCCCTATGGAACGCGGAGTGCGGCCGGCGGGGAATAGATCGCGCTGGGCCGGGAATACCCAGTGGGAGCTTCGCGTTGACGCCGTCGACGAACTGCCAAACCTCGACGGCAGGGCATATCCGGAGGATTCAATCATCACGACCCTTTTGAGCCCTACCACCATGTCGCACGCCCAGGAATACCGGGAGGACGAATGGGTGGAGACGGCTGACTCGTTACAGGGCACGGCCGTGTTCGACGCGACGGGGGACAAGGCCACGATGCCGTCGTGGGACGAGCTGGTGCGTCAGCACGCCGACCGGGTGTATCGGCTCGCTTACCGGCTCTCCGGCAACCAGCACGACGCCGAGGATCTGACCCAGGAGACGTTCATCCGCGTGTTCCGGTCTGTCCAGAACTACCAGCCGGGAACCTTCGAAGGCTGGCTGCACCGCATCACCACCAACCTGTTCCTCGACATGGTGCGTCGGCGCGCGCGCATCCGCATGGAAGCGCTCCCCGAGGACTACGACCGGGTGCCCGCCGACGAGCCCAACCCCGAGCAGATCTACCACGATGCGCGACTGGGGGCCGACCTGCAAGCGGCGTTGGATTCGCTGCCGCCGGAGTTTCGCGCCGCCGTTGTCCTGTGCGACATCGAAGGCCTGTCCTACGAGGAGATCGGCGCCACCCTGGGCGTCAAGCTGGGCACCGTGCGCAGCCGCATCCACCGTGGCCGTCAGGCATTGCGCGACTACCTGGCCGCGCATCCCGAACAGGGTGCCCGCGCCGGCGCAGCGCCCACAGAATCGGCTTAGCGGCCGGCCCAGCCGTCGACTCACCGGCGCCACCCCGAAAACGCTGCGACTTTGGGGCCGACGGACGCGCTATCGGGCCTCGCATCGCGCTACATTCGAGGGATAGGCGGTAATGAAAGGAGCGGTGATGGCCGACCGTGGGCAAGTGTTTCGCCGCGCGTTCTCCTGGCTCCCCGCACAATTCGCTTCCCAGAGTGATGCCCCGGTCGGCGCGCCGCGCCGGTTCAGTTCCACCGAACACCTGTCCACCGAGGCGATCGCGGCCTTCGTCGACGGCGAGCTGCGGATGAACGCACACTTGCGCGCCGCGCACCACCTCTCGCTGTGCCCGGAATGCGCGGCCGAAGTCGACGGTCAGAGCCGGGCGCGCGCGGCATTGCGCGACTCCCATCCGATCCGCATCCCAAGCTCACTGCTCGGGCTGCTTTCCGAAATCCCGCACTATCCCCCCGAAAACGACACCGCCGACACGGCCGATCGCGACGTGCGCGACGTGCGCGACCAGCGTAAGCGCCGGTAGCAGCCGAACCCGTGGATACTAGGGTGGACACCGACAACGCCGGTGCGGCGCGTAGCGCCCGCTAACGGGCCCGTCTCGAGCGCTCAGAAGAGGATCCGAAGGGGTTTGACGTGACCTCCGACGCCAACCATAGAGGCAACGACGGCGGCAATAACGGCGGAGACCGCCTGGCGCCGCGGCCCGTCTCCCGCCCACCGGTCGACCCCGCGGCGCGCCAGGTGTTCAGCCGTCCCGCCGGGCTGCAGGGCTCTTTCGTGGCCGAGCGGGTGCGCCCCGAGAAGTTTCGCGACCAGGTGGAATTCAGGCCCAACGCGCAACGGTCCGACCCGGTTCTCCAAGAGGCGTTCAGCCGACCCGTCGGGAGCGTGGACACGCTGCAGCGGCATCCGGTCGACGCCGGCGCGCTGGCCGCCGAGAAGGACGGCGCCGAGCCGGAAGAGGCCGAAGACCCCTGGCGTGACCCCGGGGCCGCCGCCGCCCTGGGCACCCCGGCGCTGGCCCCGCCCGCACCACTGGGTGTGCCGGGCTACGGCGGCAAGCTCGGTGTGCGCGACGTGCTGTTCGGGCGCAAGGTTTCTTACCGCGCCCTGGCGGTGCTGCTGCTGATCGCGCTGGCGATCGGCGTGATCGGCGGAGTGATCGGCCGCAAGACGGCCGAGGTCGTCGAAGCGTTCACCACCTCCAAGGTGACGCTGTCGACGCCCGGCAACGCCGAACAGCCGGCGGGCCGGTTCGCCAAGGTGGCCGCCGCGACGGCCAATGCCGTGGTGACCATCGAGTCGAAGAGCGACCAGGAGGGCATGCAGGGCTCCGGCGTGGTCATCGACGGCCGCGGCTACATCGTCACCAACAACCACGTCATCTCCGAGGCCGCCAACAACCCGAGCCAGTTCAAGACGACCGTCGTCTTCAACGACGGCAAGGAAGTGCCCGCCAACCTGGTGGGCCGCGACCCCAAGACCGACCTGGCCGTGCTCAAGGTCGACAACGTCGACAACCTCACCGTGGCCCAGCTCGGCGACTCCGACAAGGTGCGCGTCGGCGACGAGGTGCTCGCCGCCGGCTCACCGCTGGGGCTGCGCAGCACCGTGACCCACGGCATCATCAGCGCGCTGCACCGGCCCGTCCCCCTGTCGGGGGAGGGCTCCGACACCGACACCGTCATCGACGCCCTCCAGACCGACGCGTCGATCAATCACGGCAACTCCGGCGGCCCGTTGATCAGCACGGATTCGCAGGTGATCGGCATCGACACGGCGGGCAAGTCGCTGTCCGACAGCGCGAGCGGGCTCGGCTTCGCGATCCCCATCAACGAGGCCAAGCAGGTCGCCCAGACCCTGATCAAAGACGGCAAGATCGTGCACCCGACGCTGGGGGTCAGCACCCGGTCGGTGAGCAACGCGATCGCCTCGGGCGCCCAGGTCGCCAACGTGAAGGCGGGCAGCCCCGCGCAAAAGGGCGGGATCCTCGAAAACGACGTGATAGTCAAGGTCGGCAACCGTAAGGTCGCCGACGCCGACGAGTTCGTCGTCGCCGTGCGACAGCTGACCATCGGCCAGGACGCCCCGATAGAGGTCGTCCGCGATGGGCGCCACGTCACGCTGACGGTGAAACCGGACCCGGATAACGGCTAGATGTTCGCGAACCTGAGCTGGGAGCACATCCTGGTCCTCGTCGTGGTCGGGCTGGTGATCCTCGGCCCGGAGCGGCTTCCGGGCGCGATCCGGTGGACGTCGAACGCGCTGCGGCAGGCGCGCGACTACCTCAGCGGTATGACCAGCCAGCTGCGCCAGGACCTCGGACCCGAGTTCGACGAGCTGCGCGGCCCGCTCAGCGAGTTGCAGCAGTTGCGGGCCATGACACCGAGGGCCGCGCTGACCAAGCACCTTCTGGACGGCGACGACTCATTCCTCACCGGAAACTTCGACCGGCCGGTCAACGGGGCCCCGGCGAAGCCGGAGGAGCCGACGGGGCAGCCACCGCAGCGCGAGCACCGCGCCGACGGGCCCGCGCCGTTCGACGCCGACGCGACCTGATCCGGGCCTGATCCGGGCCTGATCCGGCCGGGGGGCCTCAGCGTCGCGTCGGGTCAAGCCCCAGGGAGACGCCCGCCAGCCCGCGCCGTCGCGACGACAGGCCGTCGGCGACGCTGCGCAGTTGCTTGCTCGCCTCAGAGTCGGGCGCGTTGAGCACGATCGGGGTGCCGGCATCGCCGGCCGCCACCAGCGCCGGGTCCAGCGGGATCTGACCGAGCAGCGGCACGTCGGCGCCGACGGCACGCGACAACCGCTCGGCGACCTGCTGGCCGCCCCCCTCGCCGAACACGTGCATCGTCGAGCCGTCGGGCAGCGTCAGGCCCGCCATGTTCTCCACGACGCCCACGATGCGCTGGCGGGTTTGCAGCGCGATGCTGCCCGCGCGCTCGGCGACCTCGGCCGCGGCCAGCTGCGGCGTGGTCACCACCAAAATCTCCGCGCCGGGAATCAGCTGAGCCACCGAGATGGCGACGTCGCCGGTGCCCGGCGGCAGGTCGAGCAGGAGGACGTCGAGATCGCCCCAGTAGACGTCGGCCAGGAACTGCTGCAAGGCCCGGTGCAGCATCGGTCCGCGCCACACCACCGGGGTGTTGCCCCGCGTGAACTGGGCGATCGAGATGACTTTCACCTCGTGCGCAACGGGCGGCAGGATCATCGACTCGACCTGCGTGGGCCGGTCGGTGCTGCCCATCATCCGGGGGATGGAATGGCCGTGAATGTCGGCGTCGAGCACGCCGACCCGCAGGCCGCGGGCGGCCATCGCAGCGGCCAGGTTGACCGTGACGGTGGACTTTCCGACTCCGCCTTTGCCGGATGCGACCGCATACACCCGGGTCAGCGAGTTGGGTTGGGCGAACGGGATGACGGGCTCGGGCGCGTCGGATTCCGACCCGCGCAGCTGCTTGCGCAGCTGGGTCCGCTGCTCGTCGCTCATCACGTCCAGGCTGACCTGCACCGCCCCGGTGCCGGGGACGTTGGCGACCGCCTGGGTGACGCGCTCGGTGATCTCGCTCTTCTTCGGGCAGCCGGCGATGGTCAGGTAGATCGCGACGCGCACGCCGCCGTCGGGGTCGATGTCGATGCTTTTCACCATCCCGAGTTCGGTGATGGGACGGCGCAGTTCGGGGTCGATCACCTTCGCCAGTGCGGCGCGGATGGCCGCGCTCAGGTCGGCTTTCGAACCGGAAGAGTCATGACTGGACATCACCGCCGAGTGTAGGCGCGCGCGATTGCCGGCCGGTCAGCCGCCCGGGCCGGGCCCGTTGCCTTGCGGGCCGATGCAGATGATGGTGCAGCCGGGCAGCCGCGTCGTTTGCGTCGGCTGTGGCGCCCACGGGTCGAACGGCTGCGCACCGGACGGCTGGGGGCTCAAGTCGATCAACGGCGTCCGCGCAAACGGATCGTCGGCGGGCAGGCCGATCACGTTTATCGGCAGGTTGGGCCCGAGTCCCTCCGGGTGCTCGTCGTGCGAGTCGCCGAGCGGCGGCGGCGGTCCGGTCATCGGCGGCAGGTCGACGGGGACCACGCCGGTCGCGTACGCAGCGGCCCAGCCCAGCACGTTCTGCGCGTAGGCCACGGAGTTGTTGTAGCGCAGGATCGCCGACATGACCTGCGCGGGGTCGCGCAGGTTGAGGCCGCCGCTGCACAAGTACCGGGCGGCCGCCAGCGCGGAGTCGAACAGGTTCTGGGGATCGGCCGTCCCGTCGCCCTTTCCGTCGGACGCGTATCGCGCCCAGGTTCCGGGCAAGAACTGCATCGGGCCCATCGCGCGCGCGTAGGTCGGGCGATTGCCAACGCTGCTCTGCAGGATCACCTCGTTGCCGGGCAGCGAGCCATCCAGCGCGGGACCGTAGATCGGGACGACCGCGGTGCCGCGCGCGTCGACGGCCCCGCCGCCGGCGTGGCCCGACTCGATGCGCCCGATGCCGGCCAACAAGTTCCAGCTGACGCCGCAGGCCGGGGCCGCAACAGCCATCTTCTGCTCGGCGCTGCGGTATGCCGCCAGTGCGACCGACGGAATGCCGAGCGCACCAGGCGAATTCACGATCATCGGTGGTGGCGGTGCGGACGAAGCGCCCTGCGCCACATGGAAGGCGTTCGGTGTACGCGGCATCGCGATGACGGCCGGGCCGTTGAGATCGGGGACGGTGGGGGAGACCGCGGCCACCGGGGTGATGGCGGTGCGCACCGGCGGAACGTATCCGTGGACCGGCGGGACGTGTGCGTGCAATGACGGGCCCGCGCCCCCCACGGCGCCGGCAAACACCAGGGGAGCGATCGCCGCGATGCCGAAGACCGGCGACCGCGTCACCTGAAGCGCGCGTTGCCGGACCGCCGCGGCGGCCGGGCGTGCACCCCAGCGTCCCCCAATGCGCACTCGCCCGTCCTAAGGTCGGGAAGCAATTAGCCTAGCTTCGTGAACCAGATCACAATACATAACTCTCGTGACGGGAGTGGCGCAATGGCTGAATTGAGAATCAGCGGGATTTCTTTGCCGTCCGCTCCCCGTCGTCACTCCTGCCCGCGGCCTCCCCTTGCGTGCTATCCGGCTGTAACGCGGACAGCATAGTGCGCAGGTCTTCCAGCTCGTGGCGCAGGTATTCACGGGTCACCACCTCGCCGATGGCCAGCCGCAAGGCCGCCAGCTCGCGGGCCAGATACTCGGTGTCGGCCTTGGTCTGGGCGGCCCGGCGACGATCCTCTTCGAGTGCGACCCGGTCCCGGTTCTCCTGACGATTCTGGGCCAGCAGGATCAGCGGCGCCGCGTAGGCGGCCTGGGTGGAGAACGCCAGGTTCAGCAGGATGAACGGGTAGGGGTCCCAGCGCAGAGTCGCCGCGGAGACGTTCAGGGCGATCCACGCCAGCACGATGATGGTCTGGATCAGCAAGTAGCGGCCGGTGCCGAAGAAGCGCGCGATGGACTCGGTGATCTGCCCGACGGCATCGGGGTCCACCCGCGGCGAGTACCGCCGCGAAGTCCGCGGGGTGTAGAGCCGCCGTGGTGCCGTGGAGTTGTTCACCGGGATCCTCCCAGTCCTTCGAGCCGGCCGGCGGCGTCCAGCTGCTGCATGTCCACGCGCCAGTCGTGCGGTAGCAAGTGGTCGAGCAGGTCGTCCACGGTAACCGCGCCCAACAGATGGTTCTGGTCGTCGACCACCGGCCCGCACACCAGGTTGTAGGCGGCGAGGTAGCGGGTCACCGCGGCCAGCGGGGTCTCCGGCGTCAGGGTCAGCAGGTCGCTGTCGACGATTCCCCCGACGAGTTCGGCCGGCGCTTCACGGAGCAGTCGCTGCAGCGGCACGCAGCCCAGGTAGCGACCGGTAGGAGTGGCCGTCGGCGGGCGTGCCACAAACACCATCGACGACAGCGCGGCGGTGAGGTCGGGATCGCGGACCCGGGCCAGCGCCTCGGCAACCGAAGTGTCCGGCGTCAGCACCACCGGGTCGGAAGTCATCAAGCCGCCCGCGGTGTCGGGGGAATGCTTCAGCAGCCGGCGCACCGGCGCGGAATCCCCGGGATCCATCCTGGTCAGCAGCATCTCGGCATCCGTCGGGTTCAGCACGCCGAGCAGGTCGGCGGCATCGTCGGGATCCATCTCCTCCAACACATCGGCCGATCGGTCGGTCCCCAGCTGCGACAGCACGTCGGCCTGATCCAACTCGGGCAGCTCCTGCAGGATGTCGGCGAGGCGGTCGTCGTCGAGCGCCTTGAGCACCTCGTAGCGCCGCTTGGGCGGCAGTCCGCGGATGGCGTCGGCAACGTCGACCGCCTTGCGTCCGGCGAATTGGTCCAGCAGCTGCGCCACCCCCTGCCCGGGCAGCGACAGCGCCGACGGCGTCAAGCCCTGGACGTTCTGCCAGTCCACGACGTGCACTGGGCCGCGCCGGCCCAACCGTCGTTGGGTGCGGACGGCGACCCGGGTCACCAACCAGTCCCGCGTTCGGGTCTGTTCGATTCCGAGGTCGGTGATCACCACGTCGGGGCCGGCCAGCTCCGGCAGCGCGGGGTCGTTGACCTTGACCACGGTGTCGAGCACCTGGCCCATCGCCAGCACCTCGCCGGGCCGCTGTTCGAAGTGGCGCAAGGACACGCTGCCCGTGTTGAGCGTCACGGCCTCCGGCTCGATGGCGGCGACCCGCAGCATCGGGATGAAGATGCTGCGGCGCGTCGCCAGGTCGACGATCAGCCCTAGGACGCGCGGCTGCTGCCGGACGATGCTGATGCTGATCACGACGTCGCGGACCCGCCCGAAAGATTCACCGAGTGGACCCAACACCAGCATCCGCGGCAGCCGCGCGACGTAGACCCTGTTGACCGATCCCATGGAACAGAGCCTAGGCAGCCTTGTCGGCCGCCGTGCGGACGGCAGGCCACCGTTGTGGGCCTGCCGCGGCTACCGGGAATGCGCCGCGACGATCGCGACGATCGACCAGACGATCAGCGTCGCGACGCCGATCACTATGCCGGAGACGGCCACTGCGTAGCCGTCCTGGCGAGTGCGCTTGATCTGGTCGAGTGCGATGGTGCCCAGCGCGATGGCCGCGATCGCCCCGACGCAGCAGAACACGCCGACGAACGACGATATCAGCGAAGCGATTGCCGTTCCGTTCATCCGGTGCCGCGGTGCTTCCGGCTGGCCCCAGCCGCCCCAGCCGCCATAGCCCGGGGGCGGATACGCCTGGGGCGGATAGTAGGACGCCGGGGCATCCCATGGCGCCTTCCAATCGGGCCGCTCCGGGCCGCCGTGGGTACCCTCGCCGAAGCCACCGCCGGGAGCCGACATGGCGTTCAACCTAGCCCAGGGCCGGGATGAGACTATGGCCGATGCGGAGGACGGCCGAGGCGAGGAGAATGAGCGCCAAATGACGAATCCTTTCCAGCCTGGACAAGTTCCCGGCGCACCACCCCCGGGCGGGGCGGCCGGTCGGCGTGGGGTGCCCGCGTTGCCGACACCGCCCAAGGGCTGGCCGGTCGGGTCGTATCCCACCTACGCCGAGGCGCAGCGCGCCGTCGACTACCTATCCGAACAGCAGTTCCCCGTCGAGCAGGTGACCATCGTCGGCGTCGACCTCATGCAGGTCGAGCGGGTCACGGGCCGGCTGACCTGGCCCAAAGTGCTCGGTGGGGGCATCCTCAGCGGGGCCTGGCTTGGGCTGTTCATCGGGTTGGTGCTCGGGTTCTTCAGCCCCAACCCGTGGGCGGCGCTGGCCACCGGCCTGGTCGCCGGGGTGTTCTTCGGCTTGATCACCTCCGCGGTTCCGTACGCCATGGCCCGCGGCACAAGGGATTTCAGCTCGACCATGCAGCTGGTGGCCGGCCGCTACGACGTGCTCTGCGATCCGCAAAACGCGGAGAAAGCGCGCGATCTGCTTGCGCGCCTGGCGATCTGACGCTTCACGATGAGTCGTCGCGGGCGCGGGCGCCGACTGGGCGCCGTCGCGCTGGCGACGCTGACCATCGCAGCGGTGTCGTCGGCCTGCGGATCCGGGCGCGGCGGGCTGGTGATCAGCTTCTACACGCCGGCCACCGACGGCGCGACATTCGACGCGGTTGCCCGCGATTGCACGAACCAACTCGGCGGCCGCTTCGCGATCCAGCACGTGAGCCTGCCAAGGGCTCCCGGTGAGCAGCGGCTGCAGCTGGCACGACGGCTGAGCGCTCGCGACCGCGGCCTCGACGTGATGGCGCTGGACGTGGTGTGGACCGCGGAGTTCGCCGAAGCGGGCTGGGCGCTGCCGCTGTCCGACGACCCGGCGGGCCTGGCCGAGGCCGACGCCACGGTCGATACCCTCCCGGGCCCGCTGGCGACGGCCCGTTGGAAGCACAACCTTTATGGCGCACCCGTGACCACCAATACCGAATTGCTTTGGTACCGCGCCGATTTGGTAGATAAACCGCCGCAGGACTGGAACGGCATGCTGGCCGAGGCCGCCAAATTGCACGCGGCCGGCCAGCCCGGCGAGATCGCCGTGCAGGCCAATGACGGCGAGGGCCTGGTGGTGTGGTTCAACACGCTGCTGGTGAGCGCGGGCGGCCAGGTGCTGTCCGAGGACGGCCGCCGCGTCACCCTTACCGACACGCCCGCGCATCGCGCCGCCACCGTGAGCGCCCTGCGGATTCTCAAGTCGGTAGCCACCGCACCCGGGGCCGACCCGTCGATCACCCGCACCGACGAGGGCACCGCCCGGTTGGCCGTCGAACAGGGAAAGGCCGCGCTCGAACTCAACTGGCCCTACGTGTTGGCGTCCATGCTCGACAACGCGGTGAAGGGCGGTGTGCCTTTCCTGCCGCTGAACCGGAACCCTGCGCTGGCCGGCAGCGTCAACGACGTCGGGACGTTCGTGCCCGACGATGAGCAGTTTCGCATCGCATACGAGGCCAGCCAGAAGGTCTTCGGCTTCGCGCCCTATCCGGGTGTGGCGCCCGACCGGCCGGCCAAGGTGACGATCGGCGGGTTGAACCTGGCGGTGGCCAGCACCACCCGCCACCGCGCGGAGGCGTTCGAAGCCGTCCGCTGCCTGCGCAGCGTGCAGAGCCAGAAGTACGTCTCCGTGCAGGGTGGGCTGCCCGCGGTGCGCAGCTCGCTGTATTCCGACCCGCAATTCCAGGCAAAGTACCCGATGCACACCATCATTCGTCAGCAGCTCACCGACGCCGCGGTGCGGCCGGCGACGCCGGTCTATCAGGCGGTGTCGCTGCGGCTGTCGGCCGCGCTGAGCCCGATCACCGAGATCGACCCGGAGCCCACGGCCGACGAGCTCGCCGCGCAGGTGCAGAAGGCCATCGACGGGAAGGGGCTGCTGCCGTGACCGGCTCCGTCTCGGAACGGCGACTGGCCTTCGTCCTGGTCGCGCCGGCCGCGATTCTGATGCTGGCGGTGACGGCCTATCCGATCGGCTACGCGGTGTGGCTTAGCCTGCAGCGCAACAACCTTGCCACCCCCGACGACACCGCCTTCATCGGGTTGGGCAATTACCAGACGATATTGACCGACCGGTACTGGTGGACGGCGTTGGCCGTAACGCTGGGAATCACCGTGGTTTCGGTGTCGATCGAGTTCGCGCTGGGCCTGGCGTTGGCGCTCGTGATGCACCGCACCCTCGTCGGCAGGGGCCTGGTGCGTACCGCTGTGCTCGTCCCGTACGGCATCGTCACCGCGGTCGCTTCGTACAGCTGGTACTACGCCTGGACGCCGGGGACCGGTTACCTGGCCAACCTGCTCCCGCACGGTAGTGCGCCGCTGACCGCGCAGATCCCGTCGCTGGCGATCGTCGTCATCGCCGAGGTCTGGAAGACGACGCCGTTCATGTCGCTGCTGCTGCTCGCCGGGCTGGCTTTGGTGCCGGAGGACTTGCTGAAAGCCGCGCAAGTCGACGGGGCCGGCGCCTGGCGGCGGCTGACCAGGGTCACACTCCCGATCATTAAGCCCGCGGTCGTTGTGGCGCTGCTGTTCCGGACGCTGGACGCCTTCCGCATCTTCGACACCATCTACGTGCTGACCGACGGCAACAACAACACCGGCTCGGTGTCGATCCTGGGCTACGACAACCTGTTCAAGGGGTTCAATGTGGGGTTGGGCTCGGCGATCAGCGTGCTGATCTTCGTCTGCGCGGGCATCATCGCGCTCGTCTACATCAAGGTCCTCGGCGCCCATCAACTTGAACCGGCGCCAGCCGGGGGGTGACGCCGATGGCCGTTGACGAGGGAGGGGCGCGGCGCGCCACGATCTTGGTCGCCTGGGGCGTGATAGACATCCTGGTCGTGATGTATGCGCTTGTTCCCGTGCTATGGATTCTCAGCCTGTCGCTCAAACCGACGTCAACGGTCAAGGACGGCAAGCTGATTCCGTCGTCGGTGACCTTCGACAACTACCGCGGCATCTTCCGCGGCGACATCTTCGGCTCGGCGCTGGTCAACTCGATCGGGATCGGCTTGATCACGACCGCGATCGCGGTGGTGCTCGGCGCGATGGCGGCCTATGCCGTTGCCCGGCTGAGCTTTCCCGGCAAGCGGCTGCTCATCGGCGCCGCCCTGCTGATCACGATGTTCCCGGCGATCTCGTTGGTCACCCCGCTGTTCAACATCGAACGCTGGATCGGTCTGTTCGACACGTGGCCGGGACTGATCCTGCCCTACATCACTTTCGCTTTGCCCCTTGCCATTTACACGCTGTCGGCATTCTTCCGGGAGATCCCGTGGGACCTCGAGAAGGCGGCCAAAATGGATGGCGCCACGCCGGGCCAGGCCTTCCGCAAGGTGATCGTGCCCCTGGCGGCGCCCGGGCTGGTGACCGCCGCGATTTTGGTCTTCATTTTCGCGTGGAACGACCTGCTGCTGGCGCTGTCCCTGACGGCAACCAAAGCGGCGATCACCGCGCCCGTCGCGATCGTGAGCTTCACCGGCAGTTCGCAGTTCGAGGAGCCGACCGGGTCGATCGCGGCCGGTGCCATGGTGATCACGATCCCGATCATCGTTTTCGTTCTCGTCTTCCAACGACGTATTGTCGCCGGGTTGACCTCTGGCGCTGTGAAGGGATAGCGCGATGGCCGAAATTATGTTGGACCACGTTTGCAAGAGTTACGCCGACGGCGCGACGGCGGTGAAGGACCTGAGCATCACCATCGCCGACGGCGAATTCCTCATTCTGGTGGGGCCTTCCGGGTGTGGCAAGACCACGACGCTGAACATGATTGCCGGGCTTGAGGATATCTCGTCGGGCGAGCTGCGCATCGGCGGCGAACGCATGAACGAGAAGGCGCCCAAGGACCGCGACATCGCGATGGTGTTCCAGTCCTACGCGCTTTACCCGCACATGACGGTGCGGCAGAACATCGCCTTCCCGCTGACCCTGGCGAAGATGAAGAAGAGCGAGATCGCCCAGAAGGTTTCCGAGACCGCCAAAACCCTCGACCTGACCGAGCTGTTGGACCGCAAGCCCTCCCAGTTGTCGGGCGGGCAGCGACAGCGGGTCGCGATGGGCCGGGCGATCGTGCGCCATCCCAAGGCGTTTTTGATGGATGAGCCGCTGTCCAACCTGGATGCCAAGCTGCGGGTGCAGATGCGCGGCGAAATCGCCCGGCTGCAGCGAAGATTGGGCACCACCACCGTCTACGTCACGCACGACCAAACCGAGGCCATGACGCTGGGCGACCGCGTGGTGGTGATGCATGGGGGGGTGGCACAGCAGATCGGCACCCCGGACGAGGTCTACGAGCGTCCCGCAAATCTTTTCGTCGCGGGGTTCATCGGCTCGCCCGCGATGAATTTCTTCCCCGCGACGCTGACGCCGACGGGTTTGACCCTGCCCTTCGGCGAGGTGATGCTGACGCCGGAAGTCCAGCGGATGATCGCCTCGCACCCCAGGACGGAAAACCTCATCGCCGGCGTGCGACCCGAGCACCTTGCCGATGCCGCACTCATCGATGGCTACCAGCGCATCAAGGCGCTGACCTTCGAGGTCAAGGTCGACTTGGTCGAATCCCTGGGTGCCGACAAATACGTGTACTTCACCACCGCTGGGCCGGGGGTGCACTCGGCACAGTTGGACGAGCTCGAAGCCGAGGGGGAGGTGCACGAAAACCAGTTTGTTGCAAGGGTTCCCGCCGAGTCGAAGGCGACCCTCGGGCAGTCGCTCGAATTGGCTCTCGACACTTCGAAACTGGCCGTCTTCGACGGCGACTCCGGCCTGAACCTGACCATCGCGCCTCCCGAGTGACCCACCCCTGATCGCGGTGGAGCGTTAGAGCCAGTTGACCTTTCGGAAGCTGAAATACAGGGCCACGCAGGAGGTGGCCATCACGGCGACCACCACGGGGTAGCTCCAGTGCCACTTCAGCTCGGGCATGAACTGGAAGTTCATGCCATAGATGCCGGCGATCATGGTCGGCACCGCGATGATGCCCGCCCAGGCCGATATCTTGCGCATGTCGCTGTTCTGCTGCATGCCGACGCGGGCCAACGCCGCCTGGATGAGCGAGTTGAGCATGTCGTCGTAGCTGTTGATATGGTCCGCTGCCTCGGACTGGTGGTCGGCGAGGTCGCGCAGGTAGCGCCGCACTTCCTTGGAGATCAGGTCTTTGTTCTCCACCTGGATTCGCTGGAAGGCGCCGGACAGCGGGCTGACGCACCGGCGCAGTTCGACGACTTCGCGCTTGAGCAGGTAAATCGGTTCGACATCGAGCTTGCGGCCCGGCGCGAACGCCACTTCCTCGATGCTGTCGATATCGGATTCGATCAGCTGGCTTACCTCGATATAGTGGTTCACCACCTCGTGGGCGATGGCATGCATCACCGCGTACGATCCCAGGCGTAGCTGCTCGGGGTCGGCCTCCATCCGCTTGCGCACATCGGACAGGCCGCCGTGCTCGCCGTGGCGGACGGTGACCACGAAATCCCTGCCGACGAAAACCATCACCTCGCCGGTTTCGACGATCTCGCGGGCCTGCGCCACCGATTCGTGCGGGACATAATTGACGGTCTTCAGGACAAGGAACAGTGTCTCGTCGTATCGCTCCAGCTTGGGTCGCTGGTGTGCGCATACGGCGTCTTCGACCGCCAGCGGGTGCAGCCCGAAAACGTCCGCTGCTTCCTGCATCTCGGCCAGGTTCGGCTCGCGCAAGCCAACCCAAACGAATGCCTCCTGCCCGAGCGCTTCGATCTGCCGCACCTTGTTGAGCGCGGCGACGTAGCCGAACTTTCCGGGCAGCCGGTTGCCCTCGACGTACACGCCGCAATCGACCAAGGCGTCGTGCGGCGGATGTTGCGCGGCGGGTGCGTCCGGCTTCTCCGGCTCGTGTGCGAGCGGCCAAAGCACTTCGGGCAATGCGTCAAACCCCGGGAACACCTCAACCTCCGATCGCGGCGCAGGTCCGGCCCAGCGGTGCTCAATGCTACGCGTCCTGGCAAAACACGGCATGAATAGTGCACGCCAGCCCCGGACCGGAGATTTCGGGCCCGCGTCGGTGCGCTAGTTTCGACCTGGTTTGTTTCAAGCCCGAAACATCCTGACCTTTCCATAAGGAGCGATCCGACGTGAGCGCAAGTCCTGTCAAGGTGGCCGTCACCGGGGCCGCCGGCCAGATCGGCTACAGCCTGTTGTTCCGCCTGGCGAGCGGCTCGTTGCTGGGGCCCGACCGCCCGATCGAACTGCGCCTGCTGGAGATCGAGCCGGCGCTCAAGGCGCTCGAGGGCGTCGTGATGGAGCTCGACGACTGCGCGTTCAGCCTGCTGGCGGGCGTCGAAATCGGCGCCGACGCGAACAAGATCTTCGACGGCGTGAACCTGGCCCTGCTCGTCGGCGCCCGCCCGCGCACCAAGGGCATGGAGCGTGGCGACCTGCTGGAGGCCAACGGCGCGATCTTCACCGCGCAGGGCAAGGCGCTCAACTCCGTCGCCGCCGACGACGTCCGCATCGGCGTGACGGGCAACCCGGCCAACACCAATGCGCTGATCGCGATGAGCAACGCGCCTGACATCCCGCGGGAGCGGTTCTCCGCTCTGACCCGGCTCGACCACAACCGGGCGATCTCGCAGCTGGCCCGCAAGACCGGCGCGGCCGTCACCGACGTCAAGAAGATGACGATCTGGGGCAACCACTCGGCGACCCAATACCCCGACGTCTTCCACGCCGAGGTCGGCGGCAAGAACGCCGCAGAGGTCGTCGGCGACCAGGCCTGGATCGAGAACGACTTCATCCCGACCATCGCCAAGCGCGGCGCGGCGATCATCGAAGCGCGCGGCGCCTCGTCGGCAGCGTCGGCCGCCTCGGCGACGATCGACGCCGCACGCGACTGGCTGCTCGGCAGCCCGGAGGGCGACTGGGTTTCGATGGCCGTCATCTCCGACGGTTCCTACGGTGTGCCCGAGGGGCTGATCTCGTCTTTCCCGGTGACGACCAAGGACGGCAACTGGAAGATCGTCGGCGGCTTGGAGATCGACGAGTTTTCCCGCGGGCGGATCGACGCGTCGACCGCCGAGCTGGCCGACGAGCGCAACGCGGTCACCGAGCTCGGTCTGATCTAAGGGCGTCCGGTGCCAGGAACAGTGCCGCGGCAGTTCACCATCGGAAACACCATCGGAAACGACGAGATCTTCGAGGCCCACGCGGGCGGAAAGCTTTCGGTCGAGCTGAAGGCGCCGCTGGACACGCAGCGCGCGTTGTCGATCGCCTACACCCCGGGCGTGGCGCAGGTCAGCCGCGCGATCGCCGCCGACCGGACGTTGGCCGCCCGCTACACGTGGGCGAACCGGCTGGTGGCCGTCGTCAGCGACGGCAGCGCGGTGCTCGGGCTGGGTGACATCGGTCCCGAGGCGTCGCTGCCGGTGATGGAGGGCAAGTGCGCCCTGTTCCGGGCGTATGGCGGGTTGAACGCGGTCCCGATCGTGTTGGACACCAAGGATCCCGACGAGATCGTCGAGACACTGGTGCGGCTGCGGCCGACGTTCGGCGCCGTCAACCTCGAGGACATCTCCGCACCGCGCTGTTTCGAGATCGAGCGACGCGCCATCGAGGCGCTGGACTGCCCGGTGATGCACGACGACCAGCACGGCACGGCGATCGTCGTGTTGGCCGCGCTGATGGGCGCCACCAAATTGCTGGGCCGCGACATGTCCTCGGTGCGCGTGGTGGTTTCCGGTGCCGGGGCCGCGGGCGTCGCGTGCACGAATCTGCTTCTGGCGATGGGCGTTTCGGACATCACCGTGCTCGACTCCCGCGGCATCCTGCACAGCGGGCGCGACAATATGAACGGCGTCAAGGTCGATCTGGCGGGGCGCACCAATCCCGACGGCCTCACCGGAGGCATGGTCGAAGCGCTCGAGGGCGCCGACGTTTTCCTGGGAGTGTCGGGGGGCGTGGTCCCCGAGGAGTTGATCGCCACGATGGCGCCCGGCGGGATCGTCTTCGCACTGTCCAACCCCGACCCCGAAATACGTCGCGACGTCGCGGCCAGGTATGCCGCGGTGGTGGCCACCGGCCGCAGCGACTTTCCCAACCAGATCAACAACGTGCTGGCGTTCCCCGGGGTGTTCCGCGGCGCGCTGGACGCCGGGGCGCGGCGGATCACCGAAAAGATGATGGTGACCGCGGCCGAGGCGATCTTCTCCGTCGTCAGCGACGACCTCGCGGTCGACCGGATCGTCCCGAGCCCGCTGGACTTGCGCGTGGGCGAAGCCGTGGCCGCCGCCGTAGCCATCGCCGCAGATACTTCCGTGTGATCAGGCTGGCCGCGCTGCTGCTGGCCGCGCTGCTTGCGATCGCGGGCTGTGGCGACCGCCGTCCCGCTCCCGAATTGGTGGTCGGGTCGCGGCCCGACTCCGAGTCGGTGCTGCTGGCCGCGATCTACGTGGCCGCGCTGCGGTCCTACGGTTTCGCGGCGCGACCCGAAACCGCGACCGACCCGATGGCGAAGTTGGATTCGGGCGAATTCACTGTCGTGCCCGCGTTCACCGGGCGGACGCTGCGCCGCCTGCAGCCCGGCGCGTCCGGCACGTCCGCCTTGTCCGACGCCTTTTCCGAGGCCCAGGTGTACCGTGCGATGATCGCGGCGCTGCCCGAGGGCGTCCTGGCGGGCGACTACACCACCGCCGCCGAGGACAAACCCGTGCTGCTGGTCACGCAGGCCACCGCCAAGGCCTGGGGCGGCCAGGACCTGAGTGCGGACCTGAGCGCGCTGCCCAAGCACTGCGACGGGCTGGTGATCGGGGCCGTCGCCGGGTTCGAAGCACCGGCGGCGGTGGGAACCTGCCGGCTGCCCGCTCCCCGCGAATTTTCCGATGCCTTAACGCTTTTCGCCGCGGTTCGGGCGGGGCAGGTGACGGCGGGATGGACGACCACCGCCGACCCGGGCAACCCCGCCGACCTGGTCGCGCTGGCCGACGGCAAACCCGCTTTGATACAGGCCGAGAATGTGGTGCCGCTCTATCGCCGCAACGCGCTGAGCGATCGCCAGCTGCTGGCGATCAACGAAGTGGCCGGCGTCCTGGACACCGCGGCCCTGGCCGAGATGCGCCGCCAGGTGTCGGGCGGCGCCGATCCCCAGGCGGTCGCGGGCGGATGGCTGGCCGAACACCCGCTGGGCCGCTGAGGCGTCAGACTTTGGGCATAAAGCGCCCCATGACGGGGCCGAACAACTGCTGATAGTAGGGGCCGGCCACCCGCACCATGGCGTCCAAAACCTTGGCGTCGGTGCCCACCAGTACCCGGGCCTTCTTCTTGCGCACCGCTTCCAGGATGACCTGCGCGGCCCGTTCCGGGCTGGTCCTGGCGAGCCGCCTGTCGAACAGCTTGGCCACCTGGTCGCGGTCGAGCCCCTCGGCGGCGGTGGCTTTGCGAGCGATCGCGGTCTTGATGCCGCCGGGGTGCACGGTGGTCACCGCCACCGGGCGGCCGGCCAGCACCATCTCTTGGCGCAGGGCCTCGGTGAAGCCCCGGACGGCGAACTTGGCCGAGTTGTAGGCCGCCTGCCCTGGCACCGCGAACAACCCGAACACGCTCGAGACGTTGATGACGTGGCCGTCGCCGGAGGCGATCAGGTGCGGAAGAAACGCCTTGGTGCCGTTCACGACGCCCCAGAAGTCGACGTCCATCACCCGCTCGATGTCCTTGAACTGGCTGACCTCGACGTCGCCGGTGAAGGCGATGCCGGCGTTGTTGTAGATCTGGTTGACCTTGCCGAAGTGCTCGTTGACCGCGTCGGCGTAGGCCAGGAACGCCTCGCGCTCTGTCACGTCGAGTCGGTCCACTTTGACCGCCGCACCGATCGCGTTCAACTGCTCCTCGGTTTGCGCCAGGCCTTCGGTGTCGACGTCGCTGATCGCCACCTTGGCGCCCGAGCGGGCCAGCTCGACCGCCAGCGCCTGCCCGATACCCGAACCGGCGCCGGTGACCGCGGCGACCTTGCCGGCGAACCCATGCATGCACACTCTCCTGTCCGTTGGGTCGTTGCGTCGAGGCTAACCGGACCCGCGGTAAGGTTTGCACTGACCCGCGACCATCACGGCTCGGTCATCGAATCCTTGCCCGCAAGAATCGCGGGCTGTCCGGAAATGAAGTTTTCCGTCCGGATTGGAGCATAACCCTCAACGCGGCTCAGTTGCCCTTTGTGCGGCAGGTCGATGGCCGCCGCACGATTCGAGAGATCGCCGAGCGCACGGCGCTAAGCGGGCAGGTCCCGGCGAGGTGGTACGTACGGAGTGGAGATATTCGGCCGCAAGCTTCACTCCCTATGGCGTCCTATGGCGTCCCGAATTTCTGGCGATGGGTCTGAACGCGGACTGACACATTCTTTGAGCCACCACCAGCTTCACTGCCCGATCCCCGGTCGCCCCGACCATGCTTATTGCCGGAGGTCTCCGCCCTTGCGGGTGGAGAGAGCGACATCCATAATCCTGCCGTGGAAGCGGGGGCTCTCGGGTATCCTCAGCCAACTAGCGATCCGCGATCCTTGATCAACGGTTGAGCGCCAAAGGGAGTACGTTGAAGTGGCCGACGACCCGCGCGCCGATGTTGTCACCCACCAGTATGAGCGGTGGAGGTACCCGCAACCCATAGATGACCTCGAGGCATGGGTCGCTGACAACTGGGAATGGTTCGACCCGGTCCACGCACACCGCATTTTGTGGCCGGATCGGGAATACAAGCCCGACCTCGATATTTTGATTGCGGGTTGCGGCACCAATCAGGCTTCGGTCTTTGCGTACACGAACCCGGCTGCGAGAGTGGTGGCAATTGATGTCAGTCAGCCGTCACTGAACCATCAGCAATATCTGAAAGACAAGTACGGGCTGTGGAACCTGGAATTGAATCTGCTTCCGATCGAAGAGGTGTCATCACTGGGACTTGACTTCGACCTTGTGGTATCGACCGGCGTTTTGCATCATTTGGCGGATCCGCTCGCAGGTATGAAAGCGCTTGGGAGTTGCCTGAGGCAGGATGGCGCTTTGGCCGTCATGCTGTATGCGAAGTACGGCCGAATCGGGGTCGAACTGCTGGAATCGGTGTTTCGTGACATGAGACTGCATCAAGACGATGCGTCGGTCCAAATAGTCAAAGAGACGATCGCGGTGCTCTCGCCGGATCACCCGGTCCAGAGCTATTTGGCAATAGCGCGGGATTTGCAGTACTCCGATGCCGCGCTGGTGGATACGTTCCTGCACGGTCGGCAGCGTAGCTATACCGTCGACGAGTGTATCGAACTTGTCACCTCGGCCGGACTCGCGTTTCAAGGACTGCTCCTTAAGGCGCCGTATTACCCGCACGATATGTTTGCACCGCTGAACGGGTTCTATCCGGCCGTCAACGCCTTGCCTGAGCCCAAAATCTGGTCGGTGATGGAACGTGTCCAGGCGATGAACGCGTGCCATTTTTTCATGGCGTGCCGTCCGGAGCGGCCGAAAGAGACCTACACGATTGATTTTTCGGCGGAGGATTCTCTCGATTATGTGCCAATCATGCGCATGCGTTGTGGAGTGTCCGGTAATCAGCTTTTCCGGCCGGACTGGACTATGACTCTCAACGCCGCTCAGTTGCCCTTTGTGCAGCACGTCGATGGCCGTCGCACGATCCGAGAGATCGCCGAACTCGCGGCGCAAAGCGGGGACTCTCGGCGGGCCGGCACAGCAGAACGCGAGAAATTCGTCCGCAAGCTATTTCGGGCGCTGTGGCGTCTCGATTTCCTTTCGATGGGCCTGGACGCGATGCCACGTTCTTCCGGTTCCCATGCCAAACCCACCTGAGGCAAGCGGCTAGTCCGAAGTTCCCCCCAGCGTTGCGACGTGTGGGCTGTGACCAGCGATTTTGTAGTGTAGCTGGTTGGGTGTACTGACTACGCGAGGCCGTGGCGGTGGGAGACGCCGAGTAGGTCGAGGGCGCGTCGCTGCAGCGCGGTGGGGGTGGTGACGATGGTGAGTGCCGGCGTGTCGCTGGTGGGTTGTATGTGGTTGGCGCAGATGGTGGCCAGGTCGGCGAGCAGGCTGGTGAAGCTATGCACCGGGTAGTCATCCTCGGTGCGTTTACGCGCGGCTTTCGTGAGGGCTGCATCGGAGCGTTGGGCGGGCGCGACGGGGTCGGGGCGTTTGGCGGCTGCGGCGGGTTTGTCGTTGTCGGCGAATAGGATTGGTGCTAGGGCTTGTTTCATGTGCCAGCTGATGTAGTAGGACAGCATGCGCAAGAACATGTGTGCGCGCACCCGATCGGCGAGCCGATGCCGGAGGGGCCGCACGTCCAGTTCGCTGTTGAGGGTGCGAAAGAAGCGTTCGACGTCGGCGAGGTCTTTGTAGCGCAGCACCACATCGTGCTCGGGGAGGGCCTTGGTGGGCAGGCTGGTGCGCAGCACGTAGATGCCGTCGAGGGTGGCCTCGGCGGCGATGCGGTCCTGGTTGCGGGTGAAGGTGAAGGCCTCGTCGGTGATGTCGAGGTCAAAGTGCTTAGCCACCTTGAACTTGTTGCACACCTTGCCTACCCGCAGCGCGATCTTGTCTTTGCCGCGCAATGGTTGGCGGGCGCGGCGGGTGGCCGCGGCGATGGTCTGCAGTTGTTTTTCGGTGGCTGCCAGCAGCTCGTCGCGTTTGCGGGCGCGTTCCTGGGCCAGGGCGGGGTTGTGGCAGCACACCAGCCGCTCGCCCGGATAGTCGGGGTGGGCGATCTCGAATAGGTTCTGCTCGTCGAACAGCGACAGCTGCAGCGCCCCATCGTTGACCAGGACCCTGATCTGCTCGGCACGCAGCGCGCTGATCCAAACCAAGTGGGCGGGACGCAGCTCGTCGCGGATGCGCGCGGTGGTGAGCATGCCCCGATCGCCCACCAGGGCGATCGGGGTTAGCCCGAACCGGGTTTTGAGCTTGTCGATTTGGGCTTTCAGGGTTTTCGGGTCGGCGGTGTTGCCCTCGAACACCTCGATCGCGATCGGCACCCCGGTGGGGGAGCACAGCAGCCCGTAGACGATCTGGCGCCGGCCTTTGACCCCGTCGCGGGCGTGCCCGATCGCGCCCAGCGGGCAGGTACGGCCCTCGAACGCCGCCGAGGACACGTCATAGAGCACCAGCGTTCCGTTGACCAGATGCCGTGCGGCCAACTGGGTTTCGATGCCGTTCTTACGCTCGAGCACCCAATCCATCGCGGTATACAGGTCGTCCTCATCGGCGCCTGCCACGCCCAGCACCGCACCCAGTGAGCTGGTGGCGGTCTGGGTGCGCAGCCCGCGCGCGGTCGCCAGCTTGGAGCCCGGCGCGATCACGGTCGCGGCCAGCATCGCGCACACCAGATCCCGATTACGTGAGGGCGCCGGGTCGATCAGCTCGGCGATGCCCAGCTTCTCGGCGCTGCCCAGCACTGCGGCGACATGCCCGTGCGGCAGGCTGCGGGTGATCTCAAAGGCCCCGGTCAGCTCCAGCTTCGGGGACTGCCCCTTGAGCACGGCCCGTAGATCGTCGACTTTGTCGGCCGGCCAGTGCGACAGGTTGGCCAGGGTGCGGTTTTTCACCTTGCCGTCTTCGCGATAACTCTGCCGCAACAGGATCGCCGGCGGTGACCCCCGGTTCGGCACCACGGCCACGTACATGTCTATGTTTATAGCGCATATGCGTTGACTCTTTCAGCACCAAGACGCAATTACACCAGAATAGTTCGATATACATGTCGACACCTGCGGCTACCGTAGAACGCGAAACAGCTGCTCACAACCACGCGCGGTGCTCAGGACCCCGCTACAAGGGGGTGCCTCTCTATTTGTCATCCCTGAAGGGGTGGGGTTCTGTCAAGACGTTGGCGACCTGGGATTGTGCTGGCTTTCGGCCTCCGTGTAGGCGGCATCGGGTAAGGGCCGGGGTCAAGACGGAGCGCCCGCAGCGTAGCGAGGACGAACGGTCTTGACCCCGGACCGGGCCGATGCATGCTTTCGACGGACGTCGGGAAGATCAGCCGGGCGGATGTGTGGTTGTGGGCCTTCTCCAAACCGTGATGGTGCAGATACTTTGGGGCAGGGCCGGACTGTTCCGGCTGCCGGTCATCCCTTCGCCCAGCTGTGGTGGGCATGGAGCGGTGCGGTAGCAACACGTGGGGTCAATCAAGCGGGCGACCACGCCGTTGGGGGGTCAGACAAAAAAGCGGCCGCGCACGGGTTGCGTCCGGAGTGCTCACGCTGCGCTGGCACGGTCGAGCGCGCGGATGTGGCCGTCGCGCAGCCCGTAGTAGACCAGCGTGAGTAGTTTGCGTGCCGCGGCAACCTTGGCGATGTTTTTGCCGCGGCGAGCTTCGATGCGGTCTTTGTCGGCCGCGATCTTGGCCGTCGTCGGGTGGCGCTGCACCGCCTCGATCGCTGCCCAACGAACCAGTTTGGAGCCCTGTTTGGTGATATGCCCGCGGTGTACGACGGTGTCGGATTCGCGGTGGCGCGGGGTCAGTCCGGCCCAAGAGCACAGTTGGGCTGGACCGGTGAAGCGGCCGGCGTCACCAATCTCGGCGACAAAAACCGCCGCCAGCGTCACTCCGATACCGGGTACCTGCTGGATGGCTTGATAGCCGCGGTCAGCGTCGAGCCGTTTGGCGATCAACGCGGCGAAACGTGCCTCGTGGCCATCGAGGGTATCGATCAGTTCCAGCAGTGAGCGGACCCGTTCGGCGTAGGCGGTGGCTAGCGGCACCTTCGCGAGTCGCTTGCGCCCACCGACTCCGAACAGGTCCGATACCGCAATCAACACCCCGGCTTTGGCCAGTACGGCATGGACCTGGGCTTTGAGCCCGGATCGGATCGCGACCAGCTTGGCCCGATAGCGCACCAACTCCCGCAGCTCGCGTGTCGCCGGTGGTGCGATCCAGGCCTCGGGCAGTCGACCCATCCGCAGCAGATCAGCCAGATCGCCGGCGTCGCGCACGTCGTTTTTCACCCTTCTGTACCGAAACCCTTTGACTCCCAATGGGTGCGCCAGATGTACCTGCGCTCCGTGGGCTTGCAGCACATCGACCGCCCAGTACCATCCATACGTTGCTTCGAGCACCACCTCGGGGTCGGAGCCGGCGTCCTCGAGCTGCAGTCCCAACGCGACCGGGTCGTTGACGATCCGTACCGCTGAGAGCTGCTCACCGGACTCCGATTGGCGCACGATCACCGACCGCTGCCGATGCAGATCGATCCCGACGAACTGCTTGCCGTCATACTCGTTCATAGGGGCCTCCCATGATTCGTGGAAAGTGAACACCCCCAGCATCCGCCGGGAACGTCACGAGGAGCGGAGGCCCCGCCCCTTCATCGCATCAAGAGGCCTTGGCGGATTGAGTGTCGGGTTTGCCACCGTGGCGGTATTCGTCGGCGATCATGGTTCGCCAGAGCTGGTTGGAGAGATGTCGTTTGAGGCAGCGCAGCGCCGCTCGTGGTGCTTTGCCCTCGGCGATCTTGCGCTCGTAGTAGCGTCGTCCGGCGCTATCAGGCATGCGGACTTGGACCATGGCAATGGTGTGCAGCGCCGAGTTGAGTTGCCGGTCACCGTAGCGGTTGAGCCGGTGGCATTGGTGTTCGGCGCTGGCGACCTCGACTGGGGCGGTGCCGTTGTAGGTGGCATAGGCCGCCGCGGTGGCAAACCGGGTTACGTGACCGGTTCGGCCCAGGATGCGGGCCGCCAGCACCGGGCCAACGCCGTCGATCTCACGCAGTCGCGTGCCGTGCTCGTCGAGCAGCCGGGTGGTATCGGCCTGATTGTCGGCCAGCTGCTGGTCGAGGCGGCGGACATCGGTGATCAGCTCTTTGCATAGCTGCAGCCGAACCCGCTCGGGGGTGCTGCGGGGCCGAAACCCGCGCACCGCCGCGGCAGCCTTGGCGGCGGTCAGGTCGGTCGGGACACCGCCGGCCAGCAGTTCCCGCAGCAGCCGGTGCAGTTGATTGATGGCGCGGGTTCTGTTCTGCGACAGGTTCATTCGCCGCTCGTCGAGCAACGCGAGGGCGTCGACGTGATCCTCAGGGACTACCGAGCGGGCATCGCCCTGCGCCGCGGCCACACACGCCGCCCCGGCCGCGTCGATGCGGTCGTTCTTGCGCCGCGCGCCGCGAGACAGTTCGCGCACTCGCGCGGTTGCGGTGCTCGGCACGTCGAGCACAACCTCACCACGAGCCAACAACCACTGCGCCAAGTGATGACCCAACCCTTCGGCGTTCTCGACCGCCCACCGCCGATCTGGCCACTGCTTGGCCCAGGCCAGCATCCGCCGATAGTCGGCCAGCGTGGCCTCGACACGCAGCGAACCCAGATCGGTGTTAGTGACCGGATCCACCGCGGTGGCGGTGTGCGTACTCTTGTGCGGGTCAACGCCGATGACGATCATGGACAACGGATTCCCTTCTCGCGCGGTAACGGGGGGATCCGCGGCGGACAATCCGACTTCAAGCCACCTCGCACGTACTTGTGGTCACGCCTCTCTTCAGTCACGCCGCGAACGCGAACCGGAGGGCTCGACACACCCCCTGAGAGTCAACCCACTACGAGGTGACAGGAACTTCGGGAGTCAGGCCCTCCGGTTCGCTACGGCACGCTACGGGACAGCCAACCCGGACCACGAACCGCTAACACACATACAAGTCGGAACTTCGGGCTAGGTGACGTGCCAGACCCGACCAGGCGTTCAGCTCTCAAGCTTAGCCAAACGCCGTGTCGATGATCTCCTGCTGCTCGACGGCATGCACCTTCGACGACCCCGACGACGGGGCCGACATCGCCCGGCGCGAAATGCGTTTGATGCCGGTCAACTTGCCCGGCAGTAGCTCGGGCAGCTCCAAGCCGAACCGCGGCCAGGCCCCCTGATTGGCCGGCTCCTCCTGCACCCAGAAAAACTCGGCGGCATTCGGGTAGCGGTCCAGCGTCTCGGCCAGCCGGCGCTTCGGCAGCGGGGCGAGCTGCTCGATGCGCACGATCGCCACGTCGTCGCGGTTGTCCTTGGCCTTGCGCGCCGCCAGCTCGTAGTAGATCTTCCCGCTGGTTAGCAAGATCCTGTTGACCTTGCCACGGTCGCCGATGCCGTCCTCGTAGGTGGGTTCCTCGAGCACCGAGCGGAACTTGATCTCGGTGAAGTCCTTGATGTCGCTGACCGCAGCCTTGTTGCGCAACATCGACTTCGGGGTGAACACGATGAGCGGGCGCTGGATGCCGTCGAGGGCGTGGCGGCGCAACAGGTGGAAGTAGTTCGACGGTGTCGAGGGCACCGCGATCGTCATCGAACCCTCCGCCCACAGCTGCAGAAAGCGCTCGATCCGGCCGGAGGTGTGGTCGGGCCCTTGGCCCTCGTGCCCGTGCGGCAGCAACAGCACCACGTTGGACAACTGGCCCCACTTGGCCTCACCGGAGCTGATGAACTCGTCGATGATCGACTGCGCGCCATTGACGAAGTCGCCGAACTGCCCCTCCCACAAGACAAGTGCATCCGGGTTGCCCACGGTGTAGCCGTACTCGAAGCCCACGGTGGCGTACTCCGACAGCGGTGAGTCGTAGACCAGGAACTTGCCGCCGGTTGGGGTGCCGTCCGGGTTGGTGGCCAGCAGCTGCAACGGCGTGAACTCCTCGCCCGTGTTGCGGTCGATGATCACCGAATGCCGCTGGGAGAAGGTGCCGCGGCGGGTGTCCTGCCCGGACAGGCGCACCAGCTTGCCCTCGGCCACCAGTGAACCCAGGGCCAGCAGCTCGGCGAAGGCCCAGTCGATCTTGCCCTCGTAGGCCATCTCCCGGCGCTTTTCCAGCACCGGTAGTACGCGCGGGTGCACGGTGAACCCGTCTGGGACGGCCAGGAACGCGTCGCCGATCCGGGCCAACAGCGATTTGTCCACCGCGGTGGACAGCCCAGCGGGAACGAGCTGATCGGCCTCGACCGATTCGCTGGGCTGCGCGCCGTGCTTCTCCAACTCACGGACCTCGTTGAACACCCGCTCCAGCTGGCCCTGGTAGTCGCGCAGCGCGTCTTCGGCCTCCTTCAGCGAGATGTCTCCGCGGCCGATCAGGGCCTCGGTGTAGCTCTTGCGGGCCCCACGCTTGGTGTCGACGACGTCGTACATGTACGGGTTGGTCATCGACGGATCGTCGCCCTCGTTGTGTCCGCGCCGCCGGTAGCACAGCATGTCGATGATGACGTCCTTCTTGAATTGCTGCCGGAAGTCCACGGCCAGCCGCGCCACCCAATCGCACGCCTCCGGATCGTCGCCGTTGACGTGGAAGATCGGCGCCCCGATCATTTTCGCGACGTCGGTGCAGTACTCACTGGACCTGGAGTACTCCGGTGCGGTGGTGAAGCCGATCTGGTTGTTGACGATGATGTGGATGGTCCCCCCGACGCGGTAACCGGGCAGGTTCGCCAGGTTCAGCGTCTCGGCGACCACTCCCTGGCCGGCGAAGGCGGCGTCACCGTGCAGCATCAGTGGCACGACCGAGAAGCGCTGTTCACCGTCCCCGTCCAGCAGGTCCTGCTTGGCCCGGACCAGCCCCTCCAGCACCGGGTCCACGGCCTCCAGGTGTGACGGGTTGGCGGTCAGCGACACTTGAATGTCATTGTCGCCGAACATCTGCAGATAAACGCCGGTGGCACCGAGGTGGTATTTGACGTCGCCGGAGCCGTGCGCCTGCGACGGGTTCATGTTGCCCTCGAACTCGGTGAAGATCTGCGAGTACGGCTTGCCCACAATGTTGGCCAGCACGTTGAGCCGGCCGCGGTGCGGCATCCCGATGACCACTTCGTCCAGGCCATGCTCGGCACACTGGTCGATCGCGGCGTCCATCATCGGGATCTGGCTTTCGGCGCCTTCCAGCGAGAAGCGTTTCTGACCGACGTACTTGGTCTGCAGGAACGTTTCGAACGCCTCGGCGGCATTGAGCTTGCTCAGGATGTATTTCTGTTGCGCCACAGTCGGTTTGACGTGCTTAGTCTCAATCCGCTGTTGCAGCCACTCTTGTTGTTCTGGTTCGAGGATATGGGTGTACTCCACGCCGATGTGGCGGCAGTACGCGTCGCGTAGCAGGCCCAGAACGTCGCGCAGCTTCTTGTACTCACAACCGGCAAAACCGTTGACCTTGAACACCCGATCGAGGTCCCACAGCGTCAGGCCGTGGGTGAGCACCTCGAGGTCGGGGTGGCTGCGGAACCGCGTTTTATCCAGCCGCAACGGATCCGTGTCGGCCATCAGGTGGCCGCGGTTGCGGTAGGCCGCGATCAGCTTCATGACGCGGGCGTTCTTGTCGACGATCGAATCCGGGTTGTCGGTGCTCCAGCGCACCGGTAGGTACGGGTTGCCCAGCTCGCGGAAGATCTCGTCCCAGAAATCGTCCGAGAGCAGCATTTCGTGGATGGTGCGCAGGAAGTCACCGGATTCCGCGCCCTGGATGATGCGGTGGTCGTAGGTCGAGGTCAGGGTGATCAGCTTGCCGATTCCCAGCTCGGCGATGCGCTCCTCGCTCGCGCCCTGGAACTCGGCCGGGTACTCCATCGCGCCGACACCGATGATGGCGCCCTGGCCCGCCATCAGCCGCGGCACCGAGTGCACCGTGCCGATGGTGCCTGGGTTGGTCAGCGAAATCGTCACGCCCGCAAAGTCTTCGGCGGTCAGCTTACCGTCACGCGCCCGCCGGACGATGTCTTCGTAGGCGGTGACGAACTGTGCGAATCGCATGGTCTCACAGCGCTTGATCCCGGCCACCACCAAGGAGCGCTTGCCGTCTTTGCCCTGCAGGTCGATCGCCAGGCCCAGGTTGGTGTGGGCGGGTGTGACCGCGGTGGGCTTGCCGTCGACCTCGGTGTAGTGCCGGTTCATGTTGGGGAACTGCTTGACCGCCTGCACCATCGCGTAGCCCAGGATGTGGGTGAAGGAGATCTTGCCGCCACGGTTGCGCTTGAGCTGGTTGTTGATGACGATTCGGTTGTCGATCAGCAGCTTGGCCGGAATCGCGCGGACGCTGGTCGCCGTCGGCACGTCCAGCGAAGCCGACATGTTCTTGACGACGGCCGCGGCGGCGCCCCGCAGCACCTGCAGCTCGTCGTCTTCCGCGGGCGGGGGAGGGGCGGCTTTGGCCGGCTTGACGGGTTCTGTGGTTGCGGCGGGCGGGGCGGCAGGCGTTGCCTGCGGGGCGGGCGCCGCGGACTGCCCGTCAGGGGCGGCCGGGGCGCCGGCCGCCGATTCGTTGGTTGGCTCGGGGTTGTAATCGACCAGGAACTCGTGCCAGCTCGGATCGACCGACGAGGGGTCGTCGCGGAACTTGCGGTACATCTCCTCGACCAGCCATTCGTTTTGCCCGAATGGTGAACTTATATTGCTCACGGCCGGTGTTCGCCTCAATCCTTTTGTCCTGCAGGCCCTGCGAGCGCTATTGCGCGGCGCCTGCGCCTTTCTGCGCCCCGGGTCGGTGGGGCGCCTCACACCCGCGCGGCGGTCCTCAACGTCTCCGCCCCATAAAGGCTAACCTTTCCCCGGCGATTCGCGAGCGTGACCGGGTAGGGGTAGGGCAGCAGCCCGCTAGCCCGCCTCGTGGACCGGCGGCAGCAGGCGCAGGGTGCCCGGCCAGCGCGCCGGCGGGGCGCCGAACGCCTGCCCGGCGTTGCTGACGATCTTTTTGCCCACCATCCGGTTGCCGGCGCCGCCCACCACGGCGCCGACGCCCACCGGCAGCATCTTGCCGAACATCAGGGCGCCGCGTCGCACGGCGTAGCGCTTGACGAAGTACTTGAGCATCCGGGTGTTGAACCGCGCCAGCGTCGGCAACGGTAGCGAGGCCATGCCCTCGGCCAGCCAGCCGCCGTTGGTGCGGCCCGGGCCGATGAGTTCCCCGATGGCACGCCTGCTGTCGTCGCCGACCAGGACGCCAAGCACCAGGGCGCGGCGTCGTTCCCGGTGGTCGGCCGGGATGTTGTACAACGCGGCCTTCGCCAGCACGAACATCGCGGTGGCCTCAATGAAGAAGACGGTTTCCCCGGCGCCGGCGGACAACGCCGTCAACGTCCCGACGCCGGGGAACGTGGCGGCCGAACCCACCGCGGCCCCGCTCGTCGTCAGCGCTGCCAGGTAGCGCTTTTCCAGCTTGGCGTCGATCTCGGCGGGGCCGGCGCCCGGGTGAGCCCGTCGCAGCCGGGCCACGTAGGCCTCCGCGGCGGGGCCGTGTACCCGGGAGCTGCGCTCGATGACCTGCGCCAATGCCCGCGTGGATGCTTTGGGCCGGCCACCTGCCGTGGCCGGCACCTGCTCCGTAGTGGACATATTCCTGTTGCGTCGGGCCCGCATAATCGTCTCTTCCTGGCCTCTCCCGCCAAATGGCGTCACTCCAGGCTAACGCGCCCGCGCGGCCGATCGTTTCAACCGGGATAATGCAGGGTTGGATACAGGTCGGTGCAGTCGTCACGAGCTGAAGCGAGGTGGGGACATTGACCAGGGCGACGCCCAGGTCGTCCGGGGGGACTCGGCGTGCGGGGGCGCCTCGCTCCCACCTCGCAACGCGCCGCCAGCCTGCGAGCCCGTGGAACGCGCTCTGGGCGATGATGATCGGCTTCTTCATGATCATGGTCGACTCGACGATCGTCGCCATCGCCAATCCGACCATCAAGGCCGAACTGCATACCGGGTACGACGTCGTGGTCTGGGTGACCAGCGCCTACCTGCTGGGGTACGCGGTCGTGTTGCTGGTGGCCGGGCGGCTCGGTGACCGGTTCGGCACCAAGAACCTCTACCTGATCGGTCTGGCGGTGTTCACCCTCGCCTCGCTGTGGTGCGGGCTGTCGGGCAGCGCCGCGATGCTGATCACGGCGCGGGTCGTGCAGGGCGTCGGCGCCGGGGTGCTCAGCCCGCAGACTTTGACCACGATCACCCGGATCTTCCCGGCGCACCGGCGCGGCGTCGCCGCGAGCGTGTGGGGCGCCACGGCCGGTGTCGCCAGCCTCGTGGGGCCGTTGGCCGGCGGCGCGCTGGTCGGCGGGCTGGGCTGGCAGTGGATTTTCTTCGTCAACATTCCCATCGGTGTCGTCGGGCTGGCGTTGGCCGTTTGGCTGGTCCCGGTGCTGCCCAGTCACGCGCACCGGCTCGACCTGCCCGGCGTCGCGCTGTCGGGTGTGGGCATGTTTCTGATCGTCTTCGGCCTGCAGCAGGGCGCCGACGCACACTGGCAACCCTGGATCTGGGCGCTGATCGTCGCGGGCACGGGCTTCATGTCGGTGTTCGTGTGGTGGCAGAGGCTCAATACCGGCGAGCCGCTGATTCCGCTGGAGGTCTTCGATGAGCGGGACTTCAGCGTGTGCAGCGTCGGGGTGGCCGTCGTCTCGTTCGCCGCCACGGCGATCATGGTGCCGCTGCCCTTCTATGCGCAGGCGGTCTGCGGCCTCTCGCCGATCCGCACGGCCTTGTTGATCGCGCCGATGGCGGTCGCCAGCGGCGTGTTCGCGCCGCTCGCCGGCAGGATCGTCGACAGATACCATCCCGGGCCCGTCCTCGGTTTCGGCTTTTCGGTGCTGGCGATCGCGCTGACATGGCTAGCGTTCGAGATGTCGCCCGACCCGCCGATCTGGCGGCTGGGTTTGCCGTTCTTTGCGATAGGTGTCGGAATGGCGTTCGTGTGGTCGCCGCTGGCGGCCACCGCCACCCGCAACCTGCCGCCGCATCTGGCCGGCGCCAGTTCCGCGGTGTACAACTCCATCCGCCTGCTGGGGGCGGTGCTCGGCAGCGCCGGCATGGCCGCGCTCATGACGTCGCGGATCAGCGCCGAGATGCCGCCGGGCGCGGGCCGGTCGACAGGCGAGCGCGGTGTCGTCGTGCAACTCCCCGAGTTCCTGCGCGAGCCGTTTGCTGCCGCGATGTCGCAGTCGGTGCTGTTGCCTGCGTTCATCGCGTTGTTCGGGGTCATCGCCGCGCTGTTCCTGATCGGGTTCGCGGCTTCGGCGACGCGCAGGAAAGGGCCGTTTACGCCCGACGATGGTGATTTCGTCGACGACGGCTATGACGACGACGAGTACGTCGAACTCATCCTCGTTCGGGAACCGGACCCCGGGCCCCCGCGCCCCGTCGAATCGCGGCGCAGCCTGCTTGACGACCCGGTTCCGCGGGACGGGAGGATCGGCTTCGCCCACAACGGCTCCCACGTGGACGGCGGGATGCGCCTCCGCCCGATGGCGTCGCCCCGCGCGCTTTCCGAGCGTCATCGAGACGACGACCCGACGGGCTACGGTCGACACTCGTCGCGGAAATAATCCCGCGTCAGCGCCAGGAATGCGCCCAGGTCGATCAGCCCCGCGGGCGTGGCCGGGAGATACTCGGTCAGCAATTGCGAGCGCACGATCACCGCCGCGTACTGTGCCCTGCTGACGGCGACGTTGAGCCGATTCCTGTTGAGCAGGAACGAGATTCCCCGCGGCACCACATCGGCCGACGAGGCCGTCATCGAGACGAAGACCACCGGCGCCTGCCCGCCCTGGAACTTGTCGACCGTTCCCACCCGGACGCCGCCGAGCCCCGCGGAGGCAAGCCGTTGACGCACCAGTGCCACCTGGGCGTTGTAGGGCGCGAGCACCAGCACATCGGAAGCCGCCAACGGCCGGGTGCCGTGCTCGTCGGTCCACCGCGTGCCGAGCAGCCGCACGATCTCGGCGGCGATCGCGTCGGCCTCCTCAGGGCTCTCGGTCGAGTTGCCCTGGTGGGCAACGGGAATCACGTGCACCCCGGGCCGATACCCGTCGAGGCGCCGCGCGGCGGTGCACTCGTGCGAATGCAGCCTGCCGTCGTAGGCCAGCGCCGAGACCGCGGCGCAGACCGCCGGATGCATTCGGTACGAGCGGTCCAGGAAGTAGCCGCGTTCGTCGGGCAGCGTGCACTGGCCGTCCACGAGCCAGTCCAGCGCGGAGGTGTCGACCGGCTCCGGGTGGGTTCCCTGACTGACCTGCGGCAGCTGCCTTGGGTCGCCGAGCAACAGGAGGTTGGCGGCCGCCGGTGCGACGGCGATGGTGTTGGCCAGGCAGAACTGGCCTGCTTCGTCGATCACCAGCAGATCCAGGCTGCCCGGCGGTACGCGGTTGGCGTTGGCGAAATCCCATGCCGTCCCGCCGATCACGCGGCCGGTTCCGTCGGCAATGAAGGCGGTGTACTGGCTGCTGTCGATCTCCTGCCAGCGCGGGGAGTTGTGTTCGTAGCGCTTCTTGGCGACCCGCTCTGGATCCAAGCCGGCATCGATGATGCAGTTGAGCAGGTTCTCTACCGTGGCGTGCGACTGCGCCACGACGCCAATGCGCCAGCCGTGGTCGTCGGCAAGTTGTCTGATCACGCGGCCAGCGGTGTGCGTCTTGCCGGTTCCCGGCGGCCCGTGAACCGCCAGGTATGACGAGTCCAGATCCAGTGCCGCGGCGGTGATGTCGGTGATGGCGTCGGTGCTGCCCGGCAGCGGGTTGCCGCTGCGGGTTCGGGGAGCACGGCGCAACAGGATGTCGAGCACGGCGCTGCGCGGCAGTTGCGGCAACCCGGCGGCCACGGCGGCGGCGGTCGATTCGATCGACTCCCTTAACGCCGTTGTGGGAATCGGCGGCCCCGGAGTGAGCGCGAACGGCAACTGGTCAAAAGCGTTGCCATCGCTGGCGACCCGGCTCGACGATGACCACCTCGGTGGGCAGCGACGGATCGTCGGCCTCAATTACTTCCGCGCGGCCGGCCGCCCGCCGGTCGGGGTTGTCGGTCATGCTCGCCGGCGCCGGGGGCTCGTAGAGCGCGAAGACGTCGGTCACCAGGTCGCCGCGGGCGAGCTCCCCGCGCAGCCGCACCCGTCGCTGCGGCTTACGGGCGCGGGGAGGGATGTGCCAGCCGACGCTGACCGACGCCGTCTCGGCGATGAAAACGTCCGTGTCGTCCGCCCATTCGTCGACGGGGAAGTTGAGCCGGTCGAAATGCGCCCACCAGAACGGCTTGTCCTCGCGCCGGTGGTAGCCGCGCGCCGCGGCCACCAGCGCTACCGCCGTCTGCTCCGGCGTGCGTTGGCCGAGGCCGGCATCGCCGGCGAACGCCGAGAGCGCTCTCGCCAGCCCGTCACTGTCGTCGACGGTGTTGCCCTCCCGAACCGGTTGGGCGCCGATGGGTACGAGGCCGGATTCGTAGGCGCGCAGCATAAGCCAGTTGCGCAATTCCCGCGTCGACCGGCAGTCGTAGTGGTTGTAGTCCCCGATCTCCTTGAGCACGGATGCCGCGTCATCGAAGCGGCCTTCGGCCCGCAGTTCGCAGTACCGCGCGTAGGAGGTGATCGACTCGGCGGCCGTGGTGACGTCACCGGCGCGGAGCTGCGCGCCCATGTACAGCGGCTCGAGCGCCTTGAGGCCGAGCGACTCGGCGCCCACGCGAATGCTCTTGCGCACCACGGGGTACAGGTCAACCAGCGTCCCGCTGCGCAGCAGTTCGTCGACCTCGTCCTCGCCGACCCCGTACCGTCCGGCGAGCCGTAGCAGCGCGGTCTTCTCGTAGGGCGCGTAATGGTAGATGTGCATGTTGGGACGGCGCCGACGGCGCTTGGCCACCATGGCGAGGAACTCGATGAGCGCCTGCCGTTCGTCGGCCCGGTTGTGCGCCCACAGCGGGTGAAAGTTCCCCCCGGCTTCCAGGACGCCGAACAGATATTCCAGCCCCCAGTCGCGCCCGTCGGCCGTCCACATCGGGTCGCCTTCGAAGTCGAAGAACAGGTCGCCCGGGTCGGGCTCGGGCAGCAGCGTCAGCGGCTGCGGGTCGACGATCTCGAAATGCGGAATACCGGTATTACGTTGGCGAACTTGCAGTGCGGCCTGCGCGGTCAATTTCTGCAGCGCGGTAGGTGCGAGATCCGGCACGGGCCCGGTATGGCAGGCCAGCTCGGCGAGCTTTGTGATGCCGGCGTCAATCAGCTTGGCCCGCTGGGTGACTCGCATGCCGGCGACCAGCAGCAGGTCGTCGGTCGCCCGCAACTGCTCGGTGCACAGGGGGCAGCGAAAGCACGCGGTTATTGCCTCATCTTCCCAGCGGACCGGGGTGCCCGCGGCATAGTGCTCGTCGAGCAGTCGCCGCAAAAGCGCTCGCTGGGAACGGTAGACCGGGATCAGGTCGCCGACGCGATAGCGCACGACCGTCCCGTCGCCCAGTTCCAACTCGGCCTCCGGCGCGACGGGAACACCCGAGCCGGCCAGCGTGTCGGCGTAGGCCGCCAGCTGCAACAACGCGGTGACTTTGGGCGAGCGCGCCAGCTTCGTGTCGGCGACGCGGTAGCGCTCGCCGTCGAGTACGAGGAAGTCGGCAAATCCGACGAAGGGGCCGTCGAACATCGCGGCCTGATACACCACCGGGGCGCGCTTGGCGACGGCGCGGCGCGTCGCTTCGGCGGCCGCCGTCAGCCCGGCGGGCGTGTATGCCGGACGGCCAATGACCGCGACGGCATCCCCGAACTCGTCGCGCAGTTGGTCGAGTCGGCGTCGTTCGTGCTCCGTGCCGAGAGCGGCCGTTCTCGCGAGCAACTCGTCCTCGTCGCAAACGGCTGGCCCCCAACCAAGTTTGGCGTCGAAATCCCTCAACAGGGCGTACTCGCACCGGGCCGCCGCGGCCAGGTCAGACGCGCTGTAGACGATGCCTCCGTCGGTCACCAACACAGCCGCAACTGTAGGTGAGACGTCCGACACGGCCGGCTGCCCGGCCGTCCCCGATCGGCGCCGTGCCCCTCGACCGGTGGGATGGCGGAGGCGGTAACTTCGGCGGTGTGATCACCGGCGCCTTCCTCGCCGAAGCCGCTTCGGCGGTGGATAACAAGCTGGTTGTGTCGGGTGGCGTGCTGTCCGGATTCATGGTCGGGCCCGACCGGGTAGCCCGGTTCGTGCTGGTCGTCCTGACCCAGGCTGAAACTGACTGTCCCGTTCGGAAAGTCGAGGTGGAAGTCAGGCCTCCGACGGATGACGAACCGCTGACCATCGAATTTGAGCTGCCAGAAGCCGCCGCCGGCGGCGAGATCGGATTCGCTTACTTCAATATCGAGGTACGGATGCCGGTCAATGGCCGTTGGGTGTTTCTGGTGACTGGCGGGCCTGGGGCGTTCTCGCTCCCACTGGAGGTGAGTGGCTGAGGACCTGGGCTGAACTTGAAATCATGGTCGCACCGGTCGATGCTGAACTGATCGCGCCAATGGAGCCACTCTACCGTCCTGGCCAGGGGTCCGGTGCCGGTTAGCAAGGAAGACGATGGCCGACCTGGAGTCGGCGTTTCATTGAGCACAGCTAGATCGCTTGGATCGCCACCGACTTGATTGGACATTTGGCAAATAGTGTGATTTCGGCTGATGTTTAACCGCAGTTATAACGCGGTTCACGCACGCATGCTATTCGACTTGCCGCGCTTTTCGGTGACGTGTATCTCGTTGTCCCCTAGGTGTTTCCGCGAATCGGCACAAGTTTGACGTCCGTGACGTCGCTCAAATTCGATCGAGTCAAGCTTGCCCAGTTGCGCTGAAAAAACGATCGCAGTCCGGTAGTGTACCGGAATTGTCTTGAGCTTTTCTTTGCAGCCAGACCATGCCCTTGTGATGTCCTAGTGATGGGAGCCGCAGATGTCGTCGTTTGTGATCGCTTCGCCGGATGTTTTGGCCTCAGCGTCCCAGAATCTGAGCGGGATCGGGTCGGTGATTAGGTCGGCAAATTCGGTGGCCGCGCCGTCGACAACGTCGGTGATGGCCGCCGCTGGCGATGAGGTGTCGGCGGCGATCTCGGCGGTGTTCGGCGCCCATGGGGCGGAGTATCAGGCGCTGAGCGCGCAGGTGGCGAAGTTCCATGACGAGTTTGTGCAGGCGTTGAGCGGCGGTGGGTTGATGTATGCGGCCACCGAGGCGGCCAACGCGTCGCCGCTGAGGGCGGTCGCGTCGGCGGCGCAGAACCCGGCCCAGGGCGTTCTGGGTGTCATCAATGCGCCCACCGAAAGGTTGTTGGGGCGCCCGCTGATCGGCAACGGCACCAACAGTGCGCCGGGGAGCGGACTGCCGGGTGGGAACGGCGGGCTCTTGGTCGGCGACGGCGGCAGCGGTGGGTCGGGGGCTCCCGGCAAGGCCGGTGGGCGTGGCGGGAATGCCGGTCTGATCGGTAAGGGCGGAATGGGCGGTGCCGGCGGGGCCGCCACCGCGTCTGGCGGGACCGGTGGTGCCGGCGGGCGCGGAGGTGGCGGTGGGTTCCTGGCTGGTGACGGCGGGAAGGGCGGCATGGGTGGGGCCGGTGGGTCCGGCGGTACTGGCGGGCGCGGCGGGGCCGGCGGTCCCGACCGGGCGCTAGCCTTCTTCACCGCTGGCCAAGGCGGGACTGGCGGGGCTGGCGGCAACGGCGTTACGGGCGGGGCCGGCGGTGCCGGCGGCATTGGCGGCTCCGCCTTCGGATGGTTCAGCGATGGCGGGATCGGCGGCACCGGCGGCAACGGTGGGCATCCTGGCGGTAAGGCCGGCGGCGGTGGGGCCGGCGGGTCCGGCGGCTTCTTGGGACCCAACGGAGTGGCGGGTCCCGCGGGCACGCCTGGGTAATGGGTGGTAACGCTGGGCCCGGAGCTGCAGCCGACCATGTCACCGCCTCCAACGGCGGACGAACGGTAACGGCGGCCTCGGCCCGTTCATCCGCCGGGTTTGTTACCGATCAGCTCAACCCCATTCCCGTTCCATCGGAACTTGACCGTGGTGGTCAAGCCGATGCCGCTGGGATAGGTCAAAGCCACTGTGTCGCCGGTGGTTTGCGATGCGTCGACGCCGTTGAAGCCGTAGGTGTCGGGCACCCCTTGCGGGATGAACTGGCCGAGATGGAACATCACCGCCCGGGTGGTGGGGTTCGTCTTGTTCGTGTTGGCCTTGATGATCACCGCCGACAGCTGGGCGCACTCGTTGTAGTTGCCGGCCAGCGGCTCGGGGTTCCACGGCTGCTGACCGTGCGGATCGCGGGGCAGCTCGGAGACCACCTTCGCGATGGTCGGCGCGCCGAGGTTGACCGCGCACGGGTCGGGCGGTGCGGCGCTGACGGGCGGCGCGGCGACCCCGGCCGTCGGGCTCGGTGTGGCGGGGGCGGTGATCGAAGGGGTCGACGTCGTCGTGGTGGCCTGTGGCGTCTTGGCGACCGTGGAATCCCCCGAACCGCAGCCGGTCAATGTTGCTGCGACCAACGCAAGTGCCGTCAAGGATTCCGCACGCCGGGCTAGCGACCACACATCGCCAAACCGTACCGAAATCCGGTCCCTCAGTGCGGCAGGCTCGGCCGCGCGCCGCACACCCGCCTCGCGATCACCACTAGACTTCATGCACGATGACGCTCCCGGACAGCTCGCCTGAGGCTGCCTCTACCACTTTCGCCGACCTGCAGATTCATCCTGCGGTGCTGCGGGCGGTCGCCGACGTCGGCTACGAGTCGCCGACGGCCATCCAGGCGGCGACGATTCCGCCGCTGATGGCCGGTTCCGACGTGGTGGGACTGGCGCAGACCGGCACCGGCAAGACGGCGGCTTTCGCGATCCCGATCCTGTCCAAGATCGACGTCACCAGCACCGCGACCCAGGCTCTGGTGCTGGCGCCCACCCGTGAGCTGGCCCTGCAGGTTGCCGAGGCGTTCAGCCGCTACGGGACGCACCTGCCGAAGATCAATGTGCTGCCCATCTACGGCGGGTCGTCCTACGGCGTGCAGCTGGCCGGGCTGCGACGCGGGGCGCATGTGGTGGTCGGCACGCCCGGCCGGGTCATCGACCACCTGGAGCGCGGGACGCTGGACCTGTCGCGGGTGGACTACCTGGTGCTCGACGAGGCCGACGAGATGCTCACCATGGGGTTCGCCGAAGACGTCGAGCGCATCCTGTCCGAGACCCCGGAATACAAACAGGTGGCGCTGTTCTCGGCGACCATGCCGCCGGCGATCCGCAAGCTCACCACCAAGTACCTACATGACCCGGTAGAAATCACCGCGGAGGCGAAAACCGCCACTGCCGAGAATATTTCGCAGCGCTACATCCAGGTCGCCGGCCCCCGCAAGATGGACGCACTGACCCGCATCCTCGAGGTGGAGCCCCTCGAGGCGATGATCGTCTTCGTCCGCACCAAACAGGCTACCGAGGAGGTCGCCGAAAAGCTCAGGGCCCGAGGGTTTTCCGCGGCCGCCATCAACGGCGACATCCCGCAGGCGCAGCGCGAGCGGACCATCGCCGCGCTGAAAGACGGTGGCACCAAAGGCATCGACATCCTGGTTGCCACCGACGTGGCCGCCCGCGGGCTGGACGTGGACCGGATCTCACACGTGCTCAATTACGACATCCCGCACGACACCGAGTCCTACGTCCATCGCATCGGACGCACCGGCAGGGCCGGACGTTCGGGGACCGCGGTGTTGTTCGTCTCCCCGCGCGAGCGCCATCTGCTCAAGGCGATCGAGAAGGCGACGCGGCAAACGCTTACCGAAACCGAACTGCCCACCGTCGAGGACGTCAACGCCCAGCGGGTGGCCAGATTCGCCGATTCCATCACCGAGGCTCTCGGCGACAGGGGAATCGAGCTGTTCCGCAAGTTGGTGCAGGACTACGAACGCGAGCACGACGTCCCGATGGCCGACATCGCCGCGGCGCTGGCGTTGCAGTCCCGCGACGGCGGGGCGTTCCTGATGGCACCCGAACCGCCGCCCGAACGGCGCGAACGTCGGGAACGCCGCGAAAGGCCAACCCCGCCAAGAAACTTCACCACCTATCGGATCTCGGTGGGCAAACGTCACAAGATCGGCCCCGGCGCCATCGTCGGCGCCATCGCCAACGAGGGCGGTCTGCATCGCAGCGATTTCGGCCACATCGCCATCGGGCCCGACTTCTCGCTGGTGGAACTGCCGGCCAAACTGCCGAGGGCGACGCTGAAAAAGCTTGAGCACACGCGAATTTCGGGTGTGTTGATCGACCTGCGGCCGGACCGCTCACCCAAGCCACGGAGAAAACACGCCGGATGACGCTGTCCGAGGAACAAGACGCCCAGGGCGGACTCGAGCAGGTCTCCCACGTGGACCGGGTCGCGTCGCTGACCGGTATCCGCGCGGTCGCCGCCCTCCTCGTCGTCGGCACGCACGCGGCCTACACCACCGGCAAGTACACCCACGGCTATTGGGGCCTGGTCGGTGCCCGGCTGGAGATCGGCGTTCCGATCTTCTTCGTGCTGTCCGGCTATCTGCTCTTCCGCCCGTGGGTGAAGTCGGCCGCCACCGGGTGCCCGCCGCCGTTGCTGAGTCGCTATGCGCGCAACCGGGTTCGGCGCATCATGCCCGCCTACGTGGTCACCGTGTTGTTCGCCTACGTGCTGTACCACTTCCGCGAGGCGGGACCCAACCCCGGGCACACGTGGCTGGGACTGGTGCGCAACCTCACCCTGACGCAGATCTACTGCAACGGCTACCTCGGCAAGTACCTACATCAGGGCCTGACCCAGATGTGGAGCCTGGCGGTCGAGGCCGCCTTTTACGTGGCGCTGCCGCTGTTGGCCTACGTGCTGCTGGTGCTGATCTGCCGGCGGCGGTGGCAGCCGAGGTTGATGCTCGGCGCCCTGGCGGCGATGACGCTGATCAGCCCGGCGTGGTTGATCCTGGTGCACACCGATCACTGGTTTCCCGACGGCGCCCGACTGTGGCTGCCCACCTACCTGGCCTGGTTCCTGGCCGGGATGTTGCTGGCCGTCCTGCAGGCGATGGGTGTGCGGTGCTACGCGTTCATGGCCGTATCGCTTGCGATCATCTGTTACTTCATCGTCTCCACACCCATCGGGGGCGCGCCCACGACGTCACCCGCGAGCCTGAGCGAGGCCCTCTTCAAGATGGTTTTCTACGCCGTGATCGCCGCGCTGGCGGTGGCACCGCTGGCCCTGGGTGACCAGGGTTCGTATTCGAGGCTGCTGGCAAGCCGGCCGATGGTGTGGCTGGGCGAAATCTCGTACGAGATCTTCCTGATCCACCTGATCACGATGGAATTCGCGATGGACTACGTGGTCCGGGCCCACGTGTACACCGGCTCGATGCTCTACCTGTTCGTCGCGACGCTGGTCGTGACGATTCCGCTGGCCTGGCTACTGCACCGCTTCACGCGCGTCCGGGAGTGAGCCGCGCGGCCGTGGTCACCCGGCCGAGCCGCGATGGTCACATGCGCCCCATTGGTATCGGCGTCTAGAAGGGCGACGGTTTGTGCGCCTCACTCGGAAATACGACGAATGCCCTGGTGAGCGACCTGGGCATTGGCGCCGAATTTCCCTCTGCGCACACCGGGGCGCAGCCCCCTGAACGCTCATAGCGACGATTTGACTTCGGCGCACCTTGAGCAAGGAAGTTGTCGCTCTGAGGTGGACACGTCGAACAATGGTCCTGGCAGGAAACTCCTGTGGCGCATGTGACGAGCTACCGGCGCGCGCCCACCGGCGTCACGATCGGCACGACGAACTCCTCGATCATCGCCCGCTCGTCGGCCTCGTCCCGCCCCGGATACATCAGCAGCGACGTCAGCACCCGCACCACCCACCGGGCTCGTCGCTCAACGACGGCGGGGTCTTCGGGACCCAGCGAGTTGACGAACGAGGACGCCAGCGCCGTAATCACCTCGGACCGCCCGGCCAACTCGCCGCCGATAGGCGGGCGGCTGACGGCGAACCACGATGACAACGCGGGACTTTCGCGAACCATCCGCAGGGCGGCGGTGATGCTCGCGACCAGCCGGGCGCGCGGGTCGTCGATTCCGTCGATCTGCTCGGCGATCGCGCGGCTGAGCCGGCGCGTCTCGCGGTG
This sequence comes from uncultured Actinomycetota bacterium, assembly GCA_963788075.1. Taxonomy (GTDB): domain Bacteria; phylum Actinomycetota; class Actinomycetes; order Mycobacteriales; family Mycobacteriaceae; genus Mycobacterium. Next base: position 80,781 of record CAWBFI010000007.1, read on the forward strand.
CACGTAGGCGGTCCACAGCACCTCGCGGCTCTCGAAGTAGCGGTACAGCGTGGCGCGGGAACATCCTGCCGCCCTTGCGATTTCGTTCATGCCGATGGAGGCCTGGTCCCGCTCGGTGTAGAGCTTCCCGGCCGCGTCGAGTATCCGGTCGGCGGCCACTTCGGTGCGGCGCGAGGCCAGCCAGTCGTTACCCGGCATCAGGATTTCACCCGGATCGGCACCGACAGCGGCCGCCGCACGTAGCTCCCACCAGACCAGACGATCGCGGACTCGTCGACCTCGAAATCCGGGCAGCGGGCCAGCAGTTCCGTCAGCGCGACCCGCGACTGCATCCGGGCGGCGGCCGCACCCAGGCAGTGGTGCGCGCCGTGGCTGAACGTCATGATGTTGCGCGGGCAGCGGGTGACGTCGAGTTCGCCGGCGTCCGGCCCGTATTGGCGTTCGTCGCGGTTGGCTGACCCGTACAGCAGCAAGACCTTTCGGCCGGCTGGGACGGTGGTGCCCGCGATCGTGACGTCGCGGGTGACGGTCCGCGCCAGCCCCTGCACGGGCGACGTCAGCCGCAGCAGCTCCTCGACCGCGTCGGGAATCAGCTCCGGGTCGTCGATCAGGAGGCGCCGCTGGTCGGGCCATTGGTGCAGCAAAGGCATTGAGCCGCCGAGCATTCCGGTGGTGGTGTCGTTCCCGCCGGTGACCATGGTAAAAGTGAACGCCAGCACCGACAGCGTCCCGGCGAGGTCACCGTCCGCACCGACTCCAGCGGCGACGAGGTGGGAGATGGTGTCGTCCTCGGGTTCGGTTCGGCGGCGCTCGATCAGCCGGGTGAAGTAGGCCATCATCGACCCGACCGCGTCGCCGACCGTTTCCAGCGCCCCGCCGACGCCGCCGTCGGCGGTGTTGGCCGCGACGATCGCGTCCGTCCAGCCGTCGAACTGTGCCCGATCTTCCTCGGGCACGCCGAGATAGTGCGCGACCACCATCGACGGCAGCGGTTTGAACAGCTCGGCGACGATGTCGCCGCCGCCGTTCGAGCGCAATCCCTCGATGCGCTCGACGACGAACTCGCGAACCTTGGGTTCCACCGCCTCGACCTGCCGCGGCGTGAAGCCGCGCGACACCAGTTTGCGAAACTCGGTGTGCACCGGAGGATCCTGCATCACGAAGGGTGGATTATCCTGCAAACCAATGAGATTCAGCTCGTCGTAGTTGACGGTCAACCCCTTCGCGGAGGAGAACGTCTCATGGTCGCGGGCCGCCGACCAGACGTCGGCGTGTCGCGACAGGACGTAGTAATCGCGGTCGGGCCTGCCCTCGGGGACGACGTGGTGCACCGGGTCGTGGTCGCGCAGCGCGCGGTACATCGGCCAGGGATCGGCCCAGGTGTCGGCGGTGGCGAGCCGAAACCCATGAGACACTACTGGCGACATGTCTTATGTTTAAGACATGCGGGCCCAGCCTGTCAAGCACGGGGACGCCGCAACTCAGATCGCCGAGCCGGGATTCAGGATGCCCAGCGGGTCCAATGCCCGCTTGATGCGCCGGTTGAGCTCCATCGCCTCGGGCCCGAGATAGCCGTCCAGCCAGGGCCGCTTCAGCCGGCCGACGCCGTGCTCGCCGGTGATCGTGCCGCCCAGGCCGACGGCCAGGTCCATGATCTCGCCGAACGCGACATGGGCGCGCTCGGTCATCGCGGCATCGGCGGGGTCGTAGACGATCAGCGGATGGGTGTTGCCGTCGCCCGCATGCGCGATCACCGAGATCATCAGGTATCGCTCAAGGGCGATGCGCTCGATCCCGGTGACCAGCTCGCCCAGCGCCGGCAGGGGCACACCGACGTCTTCGAGCAGTAAAGACCCCTTGGCCTCCACCGCCGGGATGCAGAACCGGCGGGCCGCCACAAAGGCCTCGCCTTCGTCGGGATCGTCGGTCGAAAAGACCTCCGTCGCACCGTTTTCCGCGAACACCGCCGCGATCACCGAAGCGTCTTCCCCCGACGCCCGCCCGCGCTCGTCGGACCCGGCCACCAGCATGGCGGCCGCTCCGCGGTCGAGGTCCATGCGTAAGGTGTCCTCGACGGCGTTGATCGCCACCGAATCCATGAACTCCAGCATCGAGGGCCGAAGGCGCGCAACGACTCCCAGCACCGCGTCGACAGCCGCCTGGACTGAGGCGAAGCTGGCCACCACCACGCTGGACGTGTTCGGCGCGGGCAACAGCCGCAGCGTCACCTCCGTGATGACGCCCAGCGTGCCCTCGCTGCCGACGAACAGCTTGGTCAGCGAAAGCCCCGCGACGTCCTTGAGCCGCGGCCCGCCCAGCCGCACCGCGGTGCCGTCGGCAAGCACCACCTGCATGCCCAGCACGTAGTCGGTGGTGACGCCGTACTTGACGCAGCACAGCCCGCCGGCGTTGGTGGCGATGTTGCCCCCGATGCTGCAAATCTCGAACGACGAAGGGTCGGGCGGATACCACAGCCCATGCGATGCCGCGGCCTGCTTCACCTCGGCGTTGAACAGCCCCGGCTGACACACCGCGGTGCGCGTCACCGGGTCGATGCTGATGTCGCGCATCTTCTCCGTCGACAGCACGATTCCGTTGTCCAGCGCGGTGGCCCCGCCGGACAGGCCGCTGCCGGCTCCGCGCGGCACCACTGGCACCCGATGGGCGGTGGCCCAGCGCAGCACGGTCTGCACCTCTTCGGTGCGCCGCGGCCGGACGACGGCCAGCGGCTTCCCGGCCGACGGGTCGAAGGCGCGGTCCTGGCGGTAGCCCTCGGTGATGGTGGGGTCGGTGACGACCATCCCGTCGGGTAGGCCGGCGATCAGCTCCGCCAGCACGTCAAGGGTCACGCGCCGATCCTACGGTTCGACGGCGACCTGCGGCGCTCGGTCGAGTTCGCGCAGCGACGGCAGGCCGCAAGCGACCAGCCCGACCAAGACGATCGGCACCGCCAGCGCCAGGAACGTGACCCTGAGCCCGGCGGCGTCGGCCAGCGGACCGGCCACCACCAGGCCCAACGGGCCCGCGGCGTACATCAGTCCCGTCATCACCCCGACCACCCGGCCGCGCAGGTGATGCGGAGCCCGGGTCTGCATCACGTAGTTGTATATCGGCTGGATCGGCCCGTACACCAGCCCGGTCACCGCGCACAGCACCAGGATCACCGGCAGCGGCGGCAGGAACGCGATCCCGGCGGTCGCCGCGCCGAAGGTGAGGGTCGCCGTCAGCACGGCCGTGCGCCGCCGCATGTATTTCGACAGGACGGCGTAGCCAAGCGCGCCCGCCACTCCGCCCGCGCCGAGAGACATCAATGCCCAGCCCAACTGCGCGGGTTGGTGGTGGTCGGAGAAGTACTTCGGAAACAGCACGCTCTCCATTGGCAGGTAGAGCGCGGTGACCACCAAGTCGATCAACCCCAGCGTGCGCAGCACCCGCAGGTTCCAGACGAACCGCATTCCTTCGACGACGCCTGATACCAATCCGTCGGGTCGGGTCGCGTGGTGCGGTTTGCCGGTGCCCTCGAGCCGCAGCGCCACAATCGCGAGGAACGACAACCCGAAACACGTTGCCGTGACCCACATCGTCTTGACGCCGCCAACCGTGGCGATCATCAAACCGCCGATACCCGGGCCCGCGATGTACGCCAGGTTGAGAATCGCCTCGTAGACGCTGTTGGTACGGTCCAGCGACCAACCCGCGCGGGCGGCGGCCTCGGGCAGCATGGACTGGCGCGCCGTCGTCCCGGCCGGGTCGAAAGCGGCCGCGAAGAAGGCCAGCGCGCCGAGGACTGCCACGTTGAGCGCCTCTACACCGGCCAACCAGGCGATAAGCGGGACGGCGGTCACCGCCGCGCAGGACAGCGAATCGGAGACCAGTGAAACGCGGCGGCGCCCGAAAAAGTCGACCGCGGTGCCGGCGACCAGCGTGGAGAGCACCAGCGGCAAAGTCATCGCAGCGGCGACGACGGACGCGTCCCGCGCGCTGTCGTGGTGCTGCAAGGCCAGCCACGGGAAGGCGACTATCGAGATGCCGGTAGCCGCCGTCGCCATCAGCGTGGCGGATAAGAGCAGAAACGCCGGGCCGGTGCTTTTCATGGGGTATCGCGGCTGAATCTAACCCCAACGCAATAACGCCAGCCACCGAATTTCCGCCTCGCCACCGCCCGAATGCAGGATGTTCATGTGCTCGCCCACCCGAATACCGGCCAGGCGTTCGGTTCTCCGGTCGGCCCCGGCACCGGATGGCCCGGTGATCCGGCCACTCCGCAAACCCCGGTGGCCCTAGATGCGGCGGGGGTGGCCGCGCTGGCAGCCCGAGCCGGATCGATACCGGAACTCGACGCGGTGGTCAGCGTCTGCCGGGCCTGCCCGCGCCTGGTCACCTGGCGCGAGGACGTCGCGGTCGCCAAACGCCGAGCCTTCGCCGACCAGCCGTACTGGGGGAGGCCGGTGCCGGGCTGGGGATCCGAGCGGCCCCGGCTGCTGATCGTCGGGTTGGCCCCCGCCGCGCACGGCGGCAACCGGACCGGGCGAATGTTCACCGGAGACCGGTCCGGCGATCAGCTGTACGCGGCGCTGTACCGGGCGGGGCTGGTGAACCAACCCACCAGCGTGGACGCTGCGGACGGCTTGCGGGCCAACGACATTCGGATCGTCGCCCCGGTGCGGTGCGCGCCCCCCGCCAACGCCCCCACGCCGGCGGAGCGGGACACCTGCTGGCCCTGGCTGACCGCCGAATGGCGGCTGGTGTCGGATCACGTCCGCGCTATTGTGGCGCTGGGCGGGTTCGCCTGGCAGATCGCGCTGCGACTGCCGGGGGTAGCCGGAGCGCCCAAGCCGCGGTTCGGCCACGGCGTCGTCGCCGATTTGGGATCCGGCGTGCAATTGCTCGGCTGCTACCACCCCAGCCAGCAGAACATGTTCACGGGTAGGTTGACTCCCGTGATGCTCGACGACATTTTCCTCGAAGCAAAGAGGCTAGCGGGGATCAAGTGACTTTTCATGCCTGACGTGCTGATTTCCGGCGCCAGCGTGGCCGGCACCGCGGCGGCGTATTGGCTTGTCCACCATGGTTATTCGGCCACGGTGGTGGAGCGCCATGCCGGGCTGCGGCCGGGCGGTCAGGCCATCGACGTGCGGGGTCCGGCACTGACGGTGCTCGAACGCATGATGCTGCGGGCCGCGGCCGACCACCGGAGGACGCGCATCCGGGGTTCGTCGGTCGTCGACCGCGACGGCAACGAGCTGTCCCGGGACACCGAATCGACGCCGACCGGCGGTCCCCTCGCCAGCCCCGACATCGAGCTGCTGCGCGACGACCTGGTCGAATTGCTTTACGAGGCAACCCAATTGAAGGTCGAATACCTATTCGACGACAGCATCGAGTCGCTTGAGGACGACGGTAGCGCGGTCGCCGTCACGTTCGAGCGCGCCGCATCCCGCAGCTTCGATCTGGTGCTCGGCGCCGACGGATTGCACTCCGACGTGCGCCGATTGGTGTTCGGCCCCGAGGAGCAATTCATCGACAGGCTGGGCACGTACGCGGCGATTTTCACCGTGCCCAACTTCCTCGAACTGGACCACTGGCAGACCTGGCATTACGGCGATCAGACCATGGTCGGCGTCTACAGCGCGCGCAACAACACCGAGGCCCGCGCCATGGTGGGCTTCATGGACAGCGACCTGCGGATCGACTATCGCGACACCGAGGCCCAGTTCGCCGAGATGGAAAAGCGGATGGCCGACGACGGCTGGGTTCGCCCGCAACTGCTGCAATACATGCGGACCGCACCGGACTTCTACTTCGACGAGATGTCGCAGATCAAGATGGATCGCTGGTCGAAGGGCCGCGTGGCGCTCGTCGGCGACGCCGGGTATTGCTGTTCGCCGTTGTCGGGCCAGGGGACCAGCGTCGCACTGCTGGGCGCTTACGTCCTGGCCGGCGAGCTGAAAGCGGCCTCCCGGGACGGGACGGTCGACTACGAACTCGGCTTCGCCAACTACCAGAAAGAGTTTCAGGACTACGTCAAGCGCAACCAGTGGCTGGTGGTCGACAACATCCCGGGCGGCGCACCGATCCCACAGGAAGTGTTCGACCGCATCGTGAACTCGCTCACCCTCAAGGACTACTGAGCCGCGGCTTTGATTGTGAAGCCTGGGCGCAAAACCCGGCCTGAATCCCGCCCTGCGTTCACTCCAAAAGCCGTGAGCGCACACTCGACGGGAACGTTCGGCCACCAGACGGCGTTGACGCCGTCGTGCGACTTTCCGTCCTTGATCTCGTCCCCGTGCGCACGGACCAGACGACCGGCGAGGCGCTGGCGGCCACCGTGGCGCTGGCACAGACCGCCGACCGGCTGGGCGTCACCCGCTACTGGGTCGCCGAGCATCACAACATGCCGTCCGTGGGCGCCACCAGCCCGCCGGTATTGATCGCCTACCTGGCCGCGCAGACCTCGCAGCTGCGACTCGGCTCGGGCGGCGTGATGCTGCCCAACCACGCGCCGCTGGCGGTGGCCGAGCAGTTCGCGCTGCTGGAAGCGGCCGCCCCGGGCCGCATCGACCTGGGCATCGGCCGGGCGCCCGGCTCCGACCCGGTGACGTCATACGCCCTGCGCGGCAGCCGTGGCAACGAAGACATCGAGAACTTCCCCGAGTATCTCGACGACGTGGCCGCGCTGATGAGCGCGCGCGGCGTGGTGGTTCCCCTGCGCTCCGGAGACTATCGGCTCAAGGCCACGCCGGCGGCCGCGAGCGAACCGCGCCTGTGGCTCTTGGGCTCGTCGATGTACTCGGCGCACCTGGCCGCCGCCAAGGGGCTGCCGTACGTCTTCGCCCATCACTTCTCCGGCAGGGGAACCGAAGAAGCGCTCGAGGTCTACCGCTCCCGGTTCGTGCCAAGCAAATTCGCCGCCGAGCCCGTGACATTCCTGACGGTCAACGCCGCGGTGGCCGAAACCCGCGCCGAGGCAACGGCATTGATATTGCCCAACCTGCAGATGATGGCGCGGCTGCGCACCGGGCAGCCGCTCGGTCGGGTGCCGCTGGTCGAGGAAGCAGAAGCGGCGCAAGCCGAGCTGACGGGGGAGCAGCAGCGCATCGTGGAAAGCGGATTGCGGCGCGCCGTCCTCGGCGCACCCGCAGAGGCCGCCGAACAGGTGCGGGCACTCGCCGAACGGTTCGCCGTCGACGAGGTGATGCTGAACCCGGTCGCCTCGGCCCGCCGCGGTACGGACCCCGCGACCGCGCCGGCACGGGTGGCGACGCTGGAGCTACTGGCGAAAGAGCTCTTCTAACTTCGCGGGGTCAACACCACCACCGGGATGGGCCGCGACGTCTTCTTCTGGTACGCGGCGTAACGGTTGCCGTTGTTCTTGTTGACGATCTGCCAGAGCCGCGCGTAGTCGGTGTCTCCTGGGAGCACCGGGCGCGCCGTCACCCCGAAACGCCTTGGCCCGACATTGATTTCGACGTTCGGATTCTTCCGCAGATTGTGATACCAGCCGGGCGCACGGGGGTTGCCGCCCTTGGAGGCAGGCAACGATCAGGTAGTCGTCACCGTCGCGCGCATAGGTCAGCGACGTGGTCCGGGCCATGCCGGTCTTGGCGCCGACGGTGTGCAGCAGCAGGCTGGGTATCAAAAGCGTGCGATGCCCGATCCAGCCGTTCGATTTTCGATAAACGGTGTCGTGCACGCGCAGCACCTGCGGTAGTAAGCGCGCTTCAACCCAGGACGGAAGTGCCATTCGCCCAGTATTACTGACTCGCGTCGATCCGGGCCAGGGCGTCCCGCAGGATCCGCCCGGTGGCTTCCCGGTCGGGGTCGCGGCGCAGCAACATCCCCTTGGCCACCGAGAGTGTGTCGCCATTGCGCCGCGGCAACACGTGCAGGTGGATGTGGAACACCGACTGGAAGGCGGCGCGGCCGTCGTTGATCGCGATGTTGGTCGCGTCGGCCAACTCCGTCGCGCGCGCGGCACGCGCGATCCGTTGGCCGATGGTGATCATCTCGGCCAGCGTCTCCGGCGGGGTGTCGGTGAGGTCCACGGTGTGCCGTTTGGGCAGCACCAGGGTGTGGCCTCGGGTGAACGGGCGGACGTCGAGGATGGCCAGGTAGCGGTCGTCTTCGCAGATCCGGATGGCCGGGGCTTCATCGGCGGCGATCGCACAGAACACGCAGGACATGTCGCCCACGCTACTGGTTGCTCGGCTTTCAGCCGGAGCCGACAGCATCCCCTACCGCGGCGGCGATCGCCTCGATCGCCCGGTCGAGGATTGCGCGGGTGGTGCCGAAGTTCAGCCGCGCGAATCCGGCGCCCACCGCGGCGCCGAACGGGATGCCGGGGGACAGGGCAACCTTCGCCTTGGACAGCAGGTACTCGGCGGGTTCGGCCGGCAGGTCGAGCCCGCGGAAATCCACCCAGGCAAGGTATGTGCCCTCGGGGGCGTCGACCTTGACCCCGGGAGCCAACTCCGGCAGTGCCCGCACCAGGTGGTCGCGGTTCGCCCGCAGGTACCCGAGCAGCTCGTCCAGCCACGGCGCGCCATGTTGGTAGGCGGCGATGTTCGCGCGGATCCCGACGGTCGATGTGCCCATCCGGTGCAGCATGTTGATCCGGTCCCATTCGTCGGCGTCGCGGCGGTTGGACAGGATCACCTGTGCGCACATCAGGCCGGGCAGGTTCCAGCCTTTGGACGCCGACGCCAGCGTGACCACCGTTTCGGCGGCGACGTCGGACACCGATGCGGCGGGGACGTGGCGCGGTCCGTAGACGATCGGTCCCCAGATCTCGTCCGCGATGACGCGGGCGCCATGGCCGGCGGCAATGTCGACGATCGCACGCAGCTCCGCCTCGGTGAACGCGGTGCCCAGTGGGTTGTTCGGGTTGCACAGAATCACCGATCCGGCCCCCCGGGCGAAAGCGGCCTCGAGAGCGTCCAGGTCCGGTAGGTACCGTCCCGAATCACGCCGCAGCATAGGGACTTCCACCCGTTGGCGGCCGGTGACATGCAGGACGTCGAAGAACGGCATGTACGCGGGAACGGGCAACGCCACCGGGCTCTCCGGGCGGGTGAGGAAGTTGACGACGACTTCCATTCCCTTGAGGACGTCAGGAACGACCCGGACCCATTCGGGCCGGACCTGCCATCCGTAACGTTGCCGGCACCAGTCGGCGGTCGCTGTCGGCAGGGTGTCCTCGTTGAACCGCGGGTAGCCGAATTCCTCGTTCTCGACGCACGCCCGTATCCCCTCCAGCACCGGCGGTGCCGTCGGATAGTCCATCTCCGCCACCCACAGCGGCAGGACGTCGGGCTCGAAAAAGTTCCACTTGATCGTGTTGCGGCGGCGGAGCTGCTTCTCGGTCAAGAGATCGAAGACGCTATCGTGCATTTCAGTAGTCTGGCCCATTTCTTCGGCCCTCACGCCCGCAGGTCGCCCGGGCGGGCTCGATATGCTGCCGCAGTGGACTCCAGCGATCTCGCCTTTGCCGGTGCGGCCACACAGGCCCGGATGCTGGCCGACGGTGAGGTCACCGCGCCGACTCTGCTCGAGGTGTACCTGGAACGGATCGAGCGCCTCGACAGCGAGCTCCGCGCCTATCGCGTGGTGCGGTACGACGGGGCGCGCGAGGAGGCCTACGCGGCGCAGGACCGCCTCGACGCCGGTGAGCGGCTGCCGCTGCTCGGCGTGCCGATCGCTATCAAAGACGATGTCGACGTCGCCGGCGAGGTGACGACGTACGGCAGCGGCGGACATCCCCCCGCGGTGACCTCCGACGCGGAGGTGGTGCGCCGGCTGCGCGCGGCCGGCGCGGTCATCATCGGCAAAACCAATGTGCCCGAGCTGATGATGTTCCCCTATACCGAGTCGCTCACGTTCGGGGCCACCCGCAACCCGTGGAACCCCAAGCGCACCCCGGGCGGCAGCAGCGGCGGCAGTGCAGCCGCGGTAGCCGCCGGCCTGGCGCCGCTGGCGCTGGGATCCGACGGGGGCGGCTCGATTCGCATCCCGGCGACCTGGTGCGGCCTGTTCGGCCTGAAACCGCAACGCGATCGGGTCTCCCTGGAGCCGCACGACGACGCTTGGTACGGGCTGAGCGTCAATGGCCCGCTCGCCCGCTCCGTGTTGGACGCGGCGCTGTTCCTGGACGCGACGTCGAGCGTGCCGGGTCCGGAAGGCGAGTTCGTGGTCGCCGCGGCGCGCCCTCCCGGTCGGCTGCGAATTGCCTTGAGCACCAAGGTCCCAACCCCCTTGCCCGTCAGGGTCGGCAGGGAGGAGCTGGCCGCAGTCGACCAGGCCGGTGCGTTGCTTCGCGACCTGGGCCACGAGGTCATCGCCCGCGACCCCGATTACCCGGCCTCGGCGGTAGTCGCCAATTACCTGCCCCGGTATTTGCGCGGCATCTGCGACGACGCGGACTCGCAGGCTCATCCGGAGCGTCTCGAAGCGCGCACCCGCAACCTGGCGCGGGCCGGTGCCTTCTTCTCCGACCGGCGGATGGACGCGATCCGTGCCGCCGAGCCGGCGCTTACCGCCCGGATCCAGTCGATCTTCGATGACGTCGACGTCGTCGTCACGCCGGGCAACGCCACGGGGCCGTCCCGTATCGGTGCCTACCAACGGCGGGGCGCGGTGTGGACGCTCTTGGCGGTGGCGCAGCGGGTTCCCTACCAACAGATCTGGAATCTGACCGGACAGCCCGCCGCGGCCGTGCCGTGGGATTTCGACGGTGACGGCTTGCCCATCGCGGTGCAGCTGGTCGCCCGGCCGTACGACGAAGCGACGCTGTTGTCGCTGTCGGCGCAGATCGAAGCCGCGCGACCGTGGGCCCACCGGCGACCACCGGTGTCGTGACGCGGGCTTAGCGCGAAATAGCCTGCCAGGCGGCAAGTTTGGCGCTCGCCGGCACAGCGTGAGCCGGGCTCGTCGACGGCAGTCGCCAGTACTCGACGCGCGCGGTCGCATGGGCGAACCTTCGGTACAGCTCGGCGGCCTTGGCGCCGTTGAAGTACACCCGCGTGATGGCGGCATGGCTTTCGAAAAGCTCGTCAAAGTTGTTGACCGCCAAGCCTTTCAGATCGATCGCCGAGTCCGCGCTGCCGGCGCGGCGGCACGCGCGTAGCACGTCCCAGAGGGCGACACCCCGCGATTGCAGGGCGGCCACGCGCGTTTCGTAAGACGCCGCCGCGTCGAATCCGAACAGCTCCGCGGTGATCGGCCAGAACGCATTTCGCGGATTGGCATAATACTGGCCGGCCGCCAGTGACAGCGCACTCGGGAACGACCCCAGGATCAGCACGCTGGCATCGTCGCCGATGATCGGCGGTAATCCCTGCAGCAGCGGTGAGGCCATCCTGGGCTTGCCCTCCATCGGTGGATATGTTCGCTGTATGGCAGCAGGACCGTCGGGACGGATCGCGATTCGGGCCGATCGGGCGTTCGACGGATACCGTTTCCACAACGGACCGGTGGTGGCCGTGGTCGAGAACGGTCGGATCGGCGCAGTCGATTTTAATGGCGCCGCCCCGCCGGACACGACACCGGTTGATCTGGGTGAGGCGACGTTGTTGCCGGGGCTTGTGGATGCGCACACGCATTTGTGCTGGGATCCCGGCGGCGAACCAGAAGACTTGGCCCGCGACTCGCATGAGGCGCTGCTGGGGCGGGCACGACGGCACGCCGAGGCCGCCTTGAGGGCCGGAATCACCACGCTTCGCGATCTCGGCGACCGCGACTTTGTGACCTTGTCGCTGCGGGAGGAATACCGGCGGGGGACGGCGTTGGGTCCGGAACTTCTGGTCTCCGGGCCACCCTTGACCCGCCGCGGCGGGCACTGCTGGTTCCTGGGCGGTGAGGCCGATAGCGCCGACGAGCTCGTCGACGCTGTGAACGAGCGGGCAGCGCGGGGAGTGGACTGGGTCAAGGTTATGGCCACCGGCGGCTTCACCACGGCCGGGACCGACCCGTGGCAACCGCAATACACCCTCGATCAATTGAGTGCGTTGGTCGAGGCCGCCCATCGGACGGGTCTACCGGTGACGGCGCACGCGCACGCCAGCGCCGGGATCGCCGCGGCGACCACGGCAGGTGTCGACGGGATCGAACACTGCACGTTCCTCAGTGAAAGCGGCGCGCAAGCCAGCCCGGACCTCGTCCGAGCGATCGTCACCCGAGGCGTGTGGTGCGGTTGGACGATCGGCCGCGTGGTCCCCGAGATGCCGGAGGACATCGCGGCGCTTGTGCGGGATCTGCGGCAAAGCCTTCGCGAGCTCATGGATTCCGGTGCGCACGTCGCCTTATCCACCGACGCCGGTGTCGACGCCGCAAAGCCCCATGACGTGCTCCCGCTCGAGCTGGCCGATCTGTCCCGTCACGGCTTCACCGCCCCGGAGCTGCTGACCTGCGCCACCGCGGCCGCCGGCGCCAGCTGTGGACTGGGCCGACGGAAGGGCCGCCTCGCACCCGGTTACGACGCCGATCTGCTCGCCGTCGGCGCCGGTCTGGACCGTGACCTCGCCGAACTCAGCGACGTCAGAGCCGTATGGCGCGGCGGAACCAGGGTGCCGCTGCACTGACTGTCAGTGCCGCTGCACTGACTGTCCAGGCTGCGGCGTTGTACGTTGACCACGTGAACGACCCAGTCGATCAGAACATCGACGATCTGCTCGAGGGGCTCGAGGGCATCGCGCGCACCGAGCGGGCCGAACTCGTGGAGTGGCTGCTCGAGCAGGGCATCACCGCCGATGAGATACGGGCAGCCAACCCGCCACTGTTGCTGGCCACCCGCCACCTCGTCGGCGACGACGGCACGTACGTGTCCGCTAGGGAGATCAGCGAGCGCTACAACGTCGACCTGGAGCTACTGCAGCGCATACAGCGCGCCATCGGTCTGGTCAGGGTGGACGATCCGGATGCGGTCGTCCACATGCGCGCCGATGGTGAGGCCGCCGCGCACGCGCAGCGGTTCGTTGAGCTGGGGCTGAATCCCGATCAAATGTTGCTCACGGTGCGGGTGCTCGCCGAGGGCCTGTCGCGCGCCGCAGAGGTCATGCGCTACACCGCGTTGTCGGCGATCATGCGCCCGGGCGCTACCGAGCTTCAGATCGCCCAGGCGTCGAAGGCTTTGGTGAGCCAAATCGCGCCCCTGCTGGGGCCGATGATCCAGGACATGCTCTTCATGCAGTTGCGGCACATGATGGAGACCGAAGCGGTCACCGCCGGGGAGCGAGCGGCCGGTAAGCCGCTGCCTGGAGCGCGGCAGGTCACCGTCGCCTTCGCGGACCTGGTCGGATTCACCAAGCTGGGCGAGGTGGTATCGCCCGAGGAGCTGGGCCAGCTCGCCGGCCGGCTGGGTCACCTCGCCCGCGACTTGACCGCACCACCGGTCCGGTTCATCAAGACGATAGGCGACGCGGTGATGCTCGTGTGTCCTGATCCGGCGCCATTGCTGGACGTCGTCCTCAAGCTCGTCGACGCCGTGGACACCGACAACGACTTCCCGCGGTTGCGGGCCGGAGTGGCCTCCGGCATGGCGGTGAGCCGCGCCGGCGACTGGTTCGGCAGCCCGGTCAACGCGGCAAGCCGGATTACCGGCGTGGCGCGCCCGGGCACTGTCCTGGTCGCGGATTCGGTATGGGACGCCGTCGGCGACACCGGCCAATTCCAGGGATCCTTCGCCGGTGCGCGCCGGCTCAAGGGCATCAAGAGCGAGGTCAAACTTTATCGGGTCCGCCGCGGGGACGGCGCCTGAAACCATAGGGCAGGCCCGGGCGACTTCTGGGGGCGTCTGACGATGTGTCGTACGCGGCCGGTTCTTTACCCCTACTTCCGGCGCTTCGAATGGTCGCTTCCGGGCCTGCTTCGCTACCAAAAGTACAACGCCGAACGGCCCATATCAATGGAGCCGCGGCCACCTGGAACGCCTTCGGTGTTCGCCGCAGGTGAACGCGGTTCCCATTACAGATGTAACGGTGTAATCATGTAATTATGAAATCACACCACACACACGGGCGGCGGTACGGCCGCCCCGGGGGCTGGCAGCAAGCTCAGCAGCCCGACGCCAGCGGCGCCGCCGAATGGTTCGCCGGACGCCTCCCCGAAGACTGGTTCGACGGCGACCCAACGGTGATCGTCGACCGCGAAGAGATCACTGTCATCGGAAAGCTGGCCGAGCCCGAGGGGTCTGGAAAAGAAGAGAGCGAGGCGCGGGCCGAAGGCCGGGTGTCGCGATTCCGCGAAGAAACCCGATCGGAGCGGATGCGCATCGCCGACGAAGCGCAGGATCGCTACGGGCGCAAGGTCTCCTGGGGCGTGGAAGTAGGCTCACAAACCGGCACGGAGCGAATCCTGTTCACTCACATCGCGGTTCCCGTGATGACGCGCTTGAAGCAACCCGAACGCCAGGTGCTCGACACGTTGGTCGACGCCGGCGTGGCCCGGTCCCGCGCCGACGCACTCGCGTGGTCGGTCAAACTGGTCGGTGAGCACACCGAGGAATGGCTTGCCAAGTTGCGCAACGCCATGTCGGCGGTCGATGATTTGCGCGCCCAGGGGCCGGATCTCCAGTCTTAAGCCAATCCCGCAGTGCCCCTTGGGCATTCTCGTTATTGGTTGTTGATCTTCTCGACGATTTTGTCGGTGATCTGGCCACCCTGATCGCTGATGTGGTATCCGCACGCGTTGACGTCGACGATCACGTTGTTCGCCACGCCCATCACGCGCTGGCACTCCCAGCCGTCGGCGGCCTCCTGGGTCTCCACCATCGCGATCTTCGGTGGAGCGCCGTTGATTTGCGAAAATGTCCACCTATATTGCTTGCCCTTGTTCGTCACGGTCACCGTCTTGCCGGCGCAGGTTTTCCACTTGTCCGCGGAACTCTGCAGGAACGCCTTGGCTTTGTCGGCGGACGGGAACCCCACGACGGCCTGGTTGACCCAATGGTCGTAGTTGTCCCCCGGCTCGGAGGACACCAGTCCGCTCACCCCGGTGTAACCAGTGCCGGCGTACACCGGATCCTGGCTGGTATAGAGCGCTCCCTGGCAGGCCGGCAACGACAGCGTCACCGACGACGTGTCCATCGATGTGATGGGCTTGCCGGGCTCCATGGTCGATGACCCCATGACGGAGTTGATATCCGGCGCGTTCAGCAGAAGAGCGCTGAGGTGATCCGCCGTTATCGGGTCGGGAGGCGGCGGCGCCGGCTTGGGCTTGATGAGTATCCCGACCACCACGAGGCCGACGAAGACGACAACCAGCGTGGCGGCGACGGCGGCGACGATGGGCCAGGGGTTGCGTTTGCGTTTGGGTTGGGGTTGGTTCCAGGCCGTTGGGCCTCCGGTGAATTGCTGGGGCGGACTCGGCGGTCGGCCGGCCCAGTTGCCACTGTTGGCCGGCTGGTAGTGGTGGCTCGGTTGGCCGACCGCCGGCTGAGGGCCGCTGTCGGGGGCCCATGGCCGCGGGGTTTGGGCGGCTTGTTGCATGGGCCCGGAGCTGGGTCCCGAGGGGGCGGGGTAGGGCGGGGCCGGCGCGGGGGGCGGGGTGGTGACGGGCTGGGGTGGTGGCGCCAGGGCGGTGGCGGTAAGGGGGGGCTCGGGTTGGGTGGGGGCCACGGTGGCTTCCTGGCTGCGGCGCACGATGTCGGCGGCGTGGTCTTGGTCGGGGTCGGAGAGGGCTTCGTGGGCGGCCAGCGCCAGATCACCGGCGCTGGCGTAGCGGTCTTCGGGTTTTTTGGCCATGCCGCGCGCGATGACGGCATCAAAGGCCTTGGGAACGCCCGAGCGGATGGTGCTCGGTTGCGGGATGGGGCTGAGCAGGTGGGCGCTGACCAGGGTGCCGGCGCTGTCCGCGCGATAGGGCGGGGAACCGGTCAGGGCCTCGTGCAGCACACAGGCCAGCGCGTAGATGTCGGCGCGGTAGGTGACCTCGTCGTTGGAAAACCGTTCGGGGGCCATGTATTTCCAGGTCCCCACCGCGGTGCCCAGCTGGGTGAGTTTCTCATCGGTGGTGGCGCTGGCGATGCCGAAGTCGACCAGGTAGGCGAAGTCGTCGCGGGTGACCAAGATGTTGGGGGGTTTGACGTCGCGGTGCATCACCCCGGCGGCGTGGGCGGCGTCGAGCGCCGAGGCGATCTGGGTGATGATGGCCACCGCGCGCGGCGGGGTCAGCGGGCCGTAGCGCTTGAGCAAGCTGTCCAAGTCGATGCCCTCGATCAGGCGCATCTCCATATACATTTGCCCGTCGATCTCGCCGTAGTCGTGGATGGGCACCACGTGCGGTTCCTGCAAACGGCCCGCGATGCGGGCCTCGCGCTTCATCCGCTCGCGAAACACCGGGTCCTTGCTGAAGGTGTCCGACATCAACTTGACGGCCACCGTCCATTCCTTGACGGTGTGCTCGGCCTCGTAGACCTCACCCATCCCACCGCGGCCCAGCAGCCGCTTTAGGTGATAAGGCCCAAACATCGAGCCCACCCGTGAGCCCTGCGCCTCGCTCATCTATGACCCTCCAAACCAAAACCCAGACCCGGCTGCGGCCCCCGATTCAGCAATCATGACGGTAAGCCCCCGACAGCACCCGCGCAGGACAACGGCGAATTCGCCGCGCGCCCGGCTTGGGCCGGCTAACCGGCCGCCAAATTGGGCCTCTAAACGGGCCTCTAAACGGGCCGCCGCCAGAGCAGAAGATAGCGCCAGAACAGCAGCCGGCGCACGTGGGCCAAAGGCAGCGTCGCAGTCGCGACTTCGCGCGCTTGGCTCGTTGTCAGCGGCGGGTCAAGAACCTTCGGCATCGCCTGATGGGTCGGCTCCACTCGATACCAGTCGCCCCGGCCCGTCGTCCTGAGCACCGCGAACAGGGCGCCGAACACTCGATTGGCCACAGCGGCAACAGTTTCGATGAGCATCTCCCGGGGCAAGTCCGGCCGGGGCAGGACGACCGCGGCGAGCACACCGCCCGGGCGCAGCGCCGGCGCCAGATGCCGCAGGGCGTCGCCGAGCGGCACGTGATGCAAGGCGGTGATCGACACGATCGCGTCGTAGCGCTCCGCGGGTAGGGGCAGCGTCAGGACATCGGCGTGGATGCAGGTGACGTTCGCCGGTGTGCGCCGCCGGGCCGCCTCGATCATCGCCGCCGATTCGTCGACCGCGTCAACGTGTCCGGCGCGCTCGGCCAGTCGCGTGGCGAATGCTCCCGCGCCACAACCGACGTCGAGGACCCGTCCGCATCGCTGGGGTAATCGGTTCAGGAGCAGTCGCTGGTAGTAGGCGTTGTGGTCCCAGTCCAGGCCCGGCGCCCCGCTCATCGACCCCTCCCGACCGGCCAAATCCCAAGTCAGCCAACCACTCTCAGGATCGTCCCCTGTCAACCGTACTTGGCCCACCAGCCGTGCAGATCCTCGATGGTGGGGGGATCTCCGAAGACATCACTAAGGACGAGCTTGGACTCGTTGCTCCAGATCAGGTTCGGGTGGTTCTTGTAGGTGCCGCACGCGACCATCCCGGCGGTCTCGGTTGGTGTCTTGTCGTAGTGCCAGCTGTCCGGCGAGGGGCCGCCACCGGGACAGTTCATCAGCTGCATAGCGGCGATATCGTCGTCGAACGCCGTCTTCAGGGCGTCGGCATTAGCGAACAACCCGTAGACCGCGTGAGATGGGCCGCCCGGGTTGGTGTTTTGATCGCATTCGACCATGGCCACCGCGTTCACCCATATGCTGTTCGCCTCTGGGGTGGTCGGTTTGCACGCGCCACTGGGGTAGCCCGCAGGCAGCAGGCTGACCAGCTTGCGTTGGAGGTCGCCCGCCCGGGTCGTGGTCGCGGGTGACGATGTCGTCGTGAGCGTCCTCGTCGTCGTGTTGGTCGTCGTCCCGTGCGCCTGATGGTTATCAGTGTCCCCGCCACCCATTGTGAGCGAGATGCCCACGGCGGCAATGACGAGAACGACCACCACAGCGGCGACGCCGGCGACGATGGGCCACGGGCTGCGCTTGGGTTTGCTTGGGGGCTGGTTCCATGGCGTCGGGCCGGCGGCGAATTGCTGGGGCGGGCTCGGTGGTGGGCCGGCCCAGTTGCCACTGTTGGCCTGGTAGTAGTGCGGGGCGGGCTGCGCCGCGGGGGGCATGGGCCCGGAGCTGGGTCCCGAGGGGGCGGGGTAGGGCGGGGCCGGCGCGGGGGGCGGGGTGGTGACGGGCTGGGGTGGTGGCGCCAGGGCGGTGGCGGTAAGGGGGGGCTCGGGTTGGGTGGGGGCCACGGTGGCTTCCTGGCTGCGGCGCACGATGTCGGCGGCGTGGTCTTGGTCGGGGTCGGAGAGGGCTTCGTGGGCGGCCAGCGCCAGATCACCGGCGCTGGCGTAGCGGTCTTCGGGTTTTTTGGCCATGCCGCGCGCGATGACGGCATCAAAGGCCTTGGGAACGCCCGAGCGGATGGTGCTCGGTTGCGGGATGGGGCTGAGCAGGTGGGCGCTGACCAGGGTGCCGGCGCTGTCCGCGCGATAGGGCGGGGAACCGGTCAGGGCCTCGTGCAGCACACAGGCCAGCGCGTAGATGTCGGCGCGGTAGGTGACCTCGTCGTTGGAAAACCGTTCGGGGGCCATGTATTTCCAGGTCCCCACCGCGGTGCCCAGCTGGGTGAGTTTCTCATCGGTGGTGGCGCTGGCGATGCCGAAGTCGACCAGGTAGGCGAAGTCGTCGCGGGTGACCAAGATGTTGGGGGGTTTGACGTCGCGGTGCATCACCCCGGCGGCGTGGGCGGCGTCGAGCGCCGAGGCGATCTGGGTGATGATGGCCACCGCGCGCGGCGGGGTCAGCGGGCCGTAGCGCTTGAGCAAGCTGTCCAAGTCGATGCCCTCGATCAGGCGCATCTCCATATACATTTGCCCGTCGATCTCGCCGTAGTCGTGGATGGGCACCACGTGCGGTTCCTGCAAACGGCCCGCGATGCGGGCCTCGCGCTTCATCCGCTCGCGAAACACCGGGTCCTTGCTGAAGGTGTCCGACATCAACTTGACGGCCACCGTCCATTCCTTGACGGTGTGCTCGGCCTCGTAGACCTCACCCATCCCACCGCGGCCAGCAGCCGCTTTAGGTGATAAGGCCCAAACATCGAGCCCACCCGTGAGCCCTGCGCCTCGCTCATCTATGACCCTCCAAACCAACCCCGGATCCGCCGACCATATCAACACCTTCCACCACTACCGACCAGGCGCGAACCCCCGACCCAGCAACCTTGGACCCCGTGGCCTATCAGCGGGCCGACCGGCCGGCCTAGCGGCCGGCTCAGGCCTCGTTCCCGTTGCCACCGGCGATCTGGAACGTGAATTCGTGGTCACAGATGCGGATCTGGTCGCCGTCGTGCAGCGTGGCGGCCGAGCGGATCCGCTGGTGTTGCACGCGCACGCCGTTTGACGACCGCAGGTCGTTGATGATGTAGCTGGTGCCAGTGTCGACGATGACGGCATGGTGGCGGCTGACGTTGGCGCCGTCGAGGACGATGTCGTTATCGCTAAGGCGCCCAATGCGGGTCGCCGCCGCCTCGAGCGGGTAGCTGCGCCCCGAGGCCGCGCGCAGGTACGCGACGGCCTTCTGGCCGGAGACCATGGTGCGCTGATCGAGCACCGTGGCCGTGCCGACGGCGGTGGTTTGGGCCGATCGTTTGACGTCCAGCGGTTCCTGGCGCAGGATCCGCTCGTTGAGGGCACGCAGGGTCAGGCCGGGGTCGATCCCGAGTTCCTCGGCGAGCGTCGTTTTCACGCGACGGTAGGCGGCTAACGCGTCGGATTGACGGTCGGTCATGTAGTAGGCCGTGATCAGCTGTGCCCACAGCGGCTCGCGGTACGGGTGCTCCGCGGTCAGCGCTTCGAGTTCGGTGATCACGTCGAACGCGCGTCCGCAAGCGATTTCGGCCTCCGCCCGTGCGGTGTGGACCAGGATTTTCTCCTCCACAAGGGAGGTGGCGAAGGTGTCGACGAACTGAAAGTCAAGCAGGTCCTCGAGCACCTGCCCGCGCCATTCCGCTAATGCGGCCGACAGGTGCCGGCTGGCCTCCTCGAAGCGGCCGACCGCGGCCGCCTGCACGCCCGCCGTCTTCTCGGCGATGAACCGCCCGAGATCGCAACCGCTTTCGCGGACGCTGAGCCGATAACCGGGTGGCGCCGCGGCCAACACCACCCGCGGGTCGATCCCGGCACCGCTGAGCAGCTTACGCAGATTGGACACGTAGGAGTGAATGCTGGCCCGCGCCCCCGACGGGGGCAGGCCCTCCCACAAGGCCGTGATGAGCCTGTCGACGCCAACCGGACTGTTGCGGTTCATCAGCAGCATGGCCAGCACCGCCCGCTGTTTTGGGGTGCCCAGGGGCACCGGTGCGCCGTCGACGCTCATCTCCAACGGTCCGAGCAGACCGAAGTCGAGAAGTTTGTCCACCATGACTTGTCATTCTGATACGAAACTGGGCGGAGTCGGCAGATGTGAAAATGAGGCGCGTCATTCGCAGCCGCGCCGAGGGTTCTCAGACCACCGCGGCGAAACGTGCACCACGGCGGTGCGCAACGGCGTGTCGTGTGCCTGGTGCAAGTGTCGCGCCGCTCTCAGAACCCGAATCAAAGTTGCGGCGCCTGCGACCGAGGGGGGACCCCGACACCGGGATCCCCCATCGCGCGGGTGGGTGGCCGGTTACGTGAGCTGGCTGGAAAGTTGCGGGCAGTAGGTCTTCGTCGCACCAACGACGAAGTACGCCGCCTGCTTGGCGGTCAGGTCCGTCTGGCTCAGCACCTCGGTGGCGACGTCGGTGCCGGTCTTGCCGGCGGCCAGCTCCCTGCACACCTGGTGGCCGTCCTTGATGGCCTCTTGCGGCGAGGAGAACGAGATGCCCACGCTCTTCATCTGGTCGATGAAGGCCTCGTCCGTGGTGCTGGCCCCTGCGGCACCGGCGGTGGCGACCGCGAGCCCGACGGCGGCGGCGCCGATGGCGGTGGTGACGGCTGCGGTGATGCGGGGTGAGAACCGGGTTGTGAACATTTGTGATCCTTTGCTTGTGGGTTCGGCCCTGTACCTACTCAGCGTCGGACCGGCCCCTTGAGGGATCCTTAATAACTTCTTGGTGGCTTCTTGGCACCGTCTCAGTAACGGCTACGCGCGGGTCATCGCGTAGTAGGCGCCCCGCCTGGCCAGCAATTCGGCGTGGTTGCCCTGTTCAACGATCCGGCCATCCTCCACCACCAGGATGCGGTCGGCGTCGCGGATCGTCGAAAGACGATGGGCGATAATGAAACTCGTTCGATCCTGGCGAAGCTCACGCATGGCGCGCTGAATAAGGGTTTCGGTGCGGGTGTCGACCGAGCTGGTCGCCTCGTCGAGCATCAACAGTTGCGGGCCGGCCAGGAACGCGCGTGCGATGGTGATCAGCTGCTTCTCCCCGGCACTGATGTTCGCGCCGTCTCCGCTGACCCGCGTCCGGTAGCCGGCCGGCAACGTGTGCACGAACCGGTCGACGTAGGCGGCCCTGGCGGCTTCGACCACCTCGTCTTGACTTGCGTCCGGCCGCCCGTAGGCGATGTTCTCGGCGATCGTCCCGTCGAAGAGCCAGGTGTCCTGAAGCACCATGCCGATTCCGGACCGCAGCGACTGCCTGCTCACCGTGGTGATATCGGTCCCGTCGATCAGTATCCGGCCAGAATCGACGTCATAGAACCGCATGAGCAGATTCACGATCGTGGTCTTGCCCGCCCCGGTCGGTCCGACGATCGCGACCGTGCTGCCCGGTTCGGCCACCAGCGACAGGTCGTGGATCACCGGGGTGCCCGGCCGGTATGCGAAGTTCACATGCTCGAACTCGACGCGTCCACGGGCGAGCGGGCCCTGGCCGTTGGGTCGCGGCCCCGCCGTTTCCGCGGCCGGCCGGGGGTCCGGCGACTCCTCGGGCTCGTCGAGCAGGTCGAAGACCCGCTCGGCGCTGGCCACCCCGGATTGCAGGGTGTTGTACATGCCGGCCACCTGGTTGAGGGGCGCATTGAACTGCCGCGCATATTGAATGAAGGCCTGGATGCTGCCGAGCGTGATCTGCCCGGCGGCCACCTGCAGGCCCCCCAGCACGGCGACCGCGACGTAGCCGAGGTTGCCGATGAACGTCGTCGCCGGTCCTACCAGGCCGGAGAAGAACTGGGCGCCAAAACTGGCGTGATAGACGTCGTCGTTGAAGCGGCGGAACTGCTCGCGGGCCGCGGCCTGGTGGCCGAACGTCTTGACCACCGTGAACCCGCTGTAGGTCTCCTCGATGTGGGCGTTGAGGCGTCCGGTGCTGGTCCACTGCGCCACGAACAGGCGCTGCGAGCGCCGCGCGATCGCTCGCGTCGCCAGCAGCGACATCGGCACGGTCAGCAAGGTGATCAGGGCCAGCAGCGGCGAGATCGACACCATCATGGCCAGCACCGCCACCACCGTCAGGATCGACGTCAGCAGCTGGCTGATCGTCATCGACACCGACGACTGGACGTTGTCGATGTCGTTGGTCACCCGGCTCAGCAGCTCACCGCGTTGGCGCCCGTCGAAGTACGACAGGGGCAGCCGGTGGATCTTGTCCTCGACGTCGGAACGCAGCGCCACCATAGTGCGCTGCACGGTGAGGTTGAGCAGCCGGGCCTGCGCCCAAATCAGCAGAGAGGCAACGAGATACAGGGCCAGCGCGAGCGCCAGCGTCCTGCCCACCGCGCCGAAGTCCACCCCCTTGCCCGGCACCACGTTCATCCCCGACAGCAAGTCGGCGAAGGCCTTGTCGCCGCGGGCCCGGGCCGCCGCGACCGCCTGTGCCTTGGTGATGCCGGACGGAAGCCGTCGGCCGATGACGCCGTTGAACAGAAGGTCGGTCGCGTGGCCGAGGATTCGCGGCACGATGACACCGATCGCCGTGCCGGTGATGCTCAGCGTGATCACTGCGATGCTCAAACCTCGTTGCGGTGCAAGCCGTTTTATCAGCCGGGCGGTCGAACCCCAGAAGTCGCGGGACCATGCTGCCGTCGCCGGGGGCGTCACTGCCCACCGCCCGCTTGACCTGATCGCAGGGCGCCCACCGACTGTGAGTCGGCGAATTCCGCGTAGGCGGGGCAGTCGGCCAGCAGCGATTCGTGTGTGCCCGACCCGACCAGCTTGCCATTGTCTACGACGATCACCTGGTCGGCCTGCGCTGCTGTCGAAACCCGTTGGGTGACAACGATGATGGTGGCATCGCCCGCAACCTCGCCCAGCGACGCGCGCACCCGTGCGTCGGTGTGCACGTCGAGCGCGGCGAACGCGTCGTCGAACAGGTAGATGGCCGGGCGGCGGATGACCGCCCGGGCGATGGCCAGCCGTTGCCGCTGCCCGCCCGAGAAGTTGATTCCGCCCTGGGCGACGCGCATGTGGAGTCCGTCCTCGTGCGCCCGGACGAAGCCGTCGGCGTCGGCCACTCGCAAGGCTTCCCACATCTCCTCGTCGGTCACGACCTGGCCGGCGGCCTTGCCGTAGCGCAGATTGTCGGCGACGGTGCCGGAGAAGAGGTAGCCGCGCTGAGGGACCAGCCCGATCGCCGACCAGAGCCGCTCGGTGTGGTAATCGCGGACGTCGACGTCGTCGACCAGGACCGCGCCGGCGGTCACGTCGTACAGCCGGCAGATCAGCGACACCAGCGTCGACTTGCCCGAACCGGTGCTGCCGACGATCGCGGTGGTGCTGCCCGGCAGCGCGGTCAACGAGATGTCCTGCAGCACTGGGCGGTCGGCGCCCGGATAGGTGAAGGTCGCGCACTCCAACCGCACAACGCCGCGGATTCCGCCGCGCGGGAATTTGGGGCTCTCCGGGTTCTCGACGGCCGCGCGGGTGGAGAGCACCTCGGTGATCCGTTCAGCGCACACCGCCGCGCGCGGCAGCACCACCAGCGCCATCGTCGCCATCAACACCGACATCAGGATCTGGGTGAAGTAGGCCAGGAAGGCCGTCAACGAGCCGACCTGCATCTGGCCGCGATCGATGCGCAGACCACCGAACCAGATCAGCGCGACGCTGGACACGTTGACGGTCAGCGTGGTCACGGGCAGCATCAGCGCTTGCCAATTCCCGGCCCTCAGCGCGGTATTCGACAGTGCGGTGTTGGCGCGCGCGAACCGGTCGCGCTCGAAGCCCTCCCGCGCGAACGCCCGGACGACCCGCACCCCGGACAGCTGATCGCGCAGAACCCGGTTGATGCCGTCGATGAGGCTCTGCATCCCGCGGAGGAGCGGCAGCATGTGCGACATGATCCAGTAGTTGCTCACGCCCATGATCGGCACGCTGACCAGCAGCAGCCAGGTAAGCGCGGCCTCCTGGTGGATGGCCATGACTATCCCGCCCGCGCACATGATCGGTGCCGTAACCAGTACGGTGCCCGTTATCTGGACCAGGTACTGGATCTGGCGGACGTCGTTGGTGCTGCGGGTCAACAGCGTCGGTGCCCCGAATCGGGCGGTCTCGCGCTCGGAGAAGGTGGTGACGTGTTCGAATATCGCCCGCCGCAGGTCGCGCCCGAAGCCCATCCCGGTTCGGGAGCCGAAGTAGACGGCCCCGATAGCGCACAACCCCTGTAAACCGGTGACCGAAAGCATCGCCATGCCGAGCCTGACGATGGTGGGGGCATCGCCCTTGGCGACGCCCTCGTCGATGATCGCGGCGTTGACCGTCGGCAGGTACAGCGACGCCAGGGTGCTGACCAGCTGGAGCACCATCAGCACCGCAACCAGCCGGCGGTACGGCTGGATGTACTGGCGCAGCAGTGCCAGGAGCATTTGGTAACTGTCGCACATGGCAGCCTTCGCGGTTGCCAGCACCGGACCGAAATGCCTGCTCAGATGCCGCGTCGGTGGTTGACCCTGTGGGCTGCCGCTACAGTGCATCCTGTGAGCAGTGGGCGAGCTAGCCGTGCGGCGTAACGTGAGGGCGTTGGCTCTTGTGGCGTCAGCCTTGACGATTCTGATCCTTTCGGGGTGCTCCGGTTCGGGTGACAACAAGCCGGGAGCGACGGCGTCCTCGGGGCCGGGGAGTGGCGGGGGCCACCACGGGCCGATGTTCCCCCAATGCGGTGGCATCAGCGATCAGACGGTGTCCGACCTGACCAAGGTGACCGGGCTGGTCAACACCGCCCGGAACTCCGTCGGGTGCCAGTGGCTGGCGGGCGGCGGAATCCTCGGTCCGCACTTCTCGTTTTCGTGGTACCGCGGCAGCCCGATCGGGCGTGAACGCAAGACCGAGGAGTTGTCGCGCGCGAGCGTCGATGACATCAACATCAACGGCCACGGCGGGTTCATCGCGATCGGTAATGAGCCCAACCTTGGTGACTCGCTGTGCGAAGTCGGGATCCAGTTTCAGGACGACTTCATCGAATGGTCGGTCAGCTTCAGCCAAAAGCCGTTCCCGCCGCCCTGCGACATAGCCAAAGAACTGGCCCGTCAGTCGATTGCGAATGCCAAATGAGCAGAAGAAGCGTCCGTGCCGGTGTAGTCGTCTTGCTAACGGCGCTGGTCGTCATGACCGGATGTTCCAGGGCCGTCGGGGGCACCGCCGTCAAGGCCGGGGGCCCGTCGCGGAACAACAATTCCGAACAGCAGTACCCGAACCTGCTCAAGGAATGCGAGGTGCTGACCACCGACATCCTGGCCAAGACCGTGGGGGCCGATCCGCTCGACATTCAAAGCACGTTTGTCGGCGCTATTTGCCGGTGGCAGGCGCAGTCGTCCAACCCGACGGTTCTGATCGACATCAGCCGGTTCTGGTTCGAGCAGGGGAGCCTGGCCAACGAGCGCAAGGTTGCCGACTTCCTGAAGTACAAGGTCGAGAACCGTTCGATTGCAGGGATCGAATCGATCGTCATGCGCACCGACGACCCGAACGGCGCCTGCGGAGTCGCCAGTGACGCGGCCGGAGTGGTCGGCTGGTGGATCAACCCCCAGGCGCCCGGCATCGATGCCTGCGGGCAGGCGATCAAGCTCATGGAGCTGACGCTCGCCACGAACTCGTAGGTCGTCGGCTAGCGCGGCACCTCGAAGCCCGTCAACGCGGCTCTGCGTGGTTCCAGGTCTTTCCAGGCGCAGGGCACGTCCAGCACTGCGATCGCCGATGTGGGGAATTTCATCGAAATGCGTTCCACGACAGCGGGATTCGTGTCGTGGTCGTCGGCCAGGATGAGCGCCAGTTGGGACATTGTCGGCTCGTGCCCGATGGCGAGCAGGGTCCCGACGGCGTCGACGGTCTCGCTGATTTCGTCGATCATCGTCCCCGGAGTGGCGCCGTAGAGCCGCTCGCTGTACCGCACAGGAGCGCCGATCCCGGTGTTCGCCAACGTCTGCCGGGCACGCGTCGCGGTGGAGCACAGCACGGCGTCGACGGCTTCCATGTTGGCGCGCAGCCAGTCACCGGCCAGCCCGGCCTCCCTGATGCCGCGGGGCGCCAGCGGGCGGTCATGGTCGGGGACCCCGTCCGGGTAGTCGGACTTGGCGTGCCGCATCAGCAGCAAGATGCGCCGACGATTCATCCGAGTCAGGTTAGTCAGTGCATGGCCGGCGGTGCTAGCCGGCGGGATGGCCCGAGCGAGACCTGCCGGGCGAGGTCCCGCGTCTTGTCGGAACCCAGACCTAGACTTCGCGTTGCCTTGACAGCCACGTACTCAGGAGACCCGGCATGCGATTCCTGCACACCGCCGACTGGCAACTGGGCATGACCCGGCACTTCCTCGCCGGCGATGCCCAGCCGCGGTATGCCGCGGCCCGCCGCGACGCCGTAGCCGGTCTCGGGGCGTTGGCGGCGGAGGTGGGCGCGGAGTTCGTCGTGGTGGCCGGCGACGTCTTCGAGCACAATCAGCTCGCCCCGCAGGTGATCGGCCAGTCCCTGGAAGCCATGCGTGCCATCGGGATTCCGGTCTACCTGCTGCCGGGTAACCACGATCCGCTCGACGCGTCCTCGGTGTACACCGGCGCGCTGTTCACCGCCGAGCGCCCCGACAATGTCGTGGTGCTCGATCGCGCGGGCGTCCATGAAATCCGGCCCGGGGTGGAGATCGTCGCCGCGCCGTGGCGGTCCAAGGCACCGACCACCGACCTGGTCGCCGAAGTGCTCGAAGACCTGAGCGAGGGCTCGTCGGCGGGACCGGTCACCCGGATCCTCGTCGCCCACGGCGGCGTCGACGTCCTCGACCCCGACAAGGACAAGCCCTCGCTGATCCGGCTCGCCGCGCTGGATGACGCGCTTGCCCGCGGCGCGGTCCACTATGTGGCGCTCGGAGACAAACATTCGCTCACCCGGGTCGGCGGCAGGGGCCGGGTGTGGTACTCGGGCTCGCCGGAAGTCACCAACTTCGACGACGTCGAGTCGGACCCCGGTCAGGTGCTGGTCGTCGACATCGACGACAGTGACCCGCGCCGCCCCGTCACCGTGGAGTCCCGGCATGTCGGCCGCTGGCGGTTCGTCACAATGCACCGTGAGGTCGACACCAGCCGCGACATCGCCGACCTCGACATGAACCTGGATCTGATGACCGACAAGGATCGAACCGTGGTGCGGCTGGCACTGACCGGCTCGTTGACGGTCACCGACCGCGCTGGGCTCGATGCCTGCCTCGACAGATACGCTCGGCTCTTCGCCTGGCTGGGCCTGTGGGAACGCCATACCGAACTGGCGGTCGTCCCTGCCGACGGCGAGTTCACCGATCTCGGCATCGGGGGGTTCGCCGCCGCCGCCGTCGAGGAGCTGGTGGCGACCGCGCGCGACGCCGACGCCGAGTCCGCCGTCGACGCGCAGGCGGCGCTGGCGCTGTTGCTGCGGCTAGCGGACCGGGGCGCCGCATGAAGCTGCACCGGTTGGCCCTGACGAACTACCGCGGCATCGCGCACCGGGAGATCGAGTTCCCCGACCACGGCGTGGTGGTGGTATGCGGCGCCAACGAGATCGGCAAGTCGTCGATGATCGAGGCATTGGACCTGCTGCTGGAATCCAGGGACCGCTCCACCAAGAAGGAAGTCAAGCAGGTTAAGCCCACCAACAGCGACGTCGGCTCCGAGGTGAGCGCCGAAATTAGTTGCGGTCCTTATCGCTTCGTCTACCGCAAGCGGTTTCACAAGAAGTGCGAGACGGAATTGACGGTGCTGACACCGCGCCGGGAACAGCTGACCGGCGACGAGGCCCACGAACGGGTCCGGGCGATGCTGGCCGAAACCGTAGACAACGATCTCTGGCACGCACAGCGGGTATTGCAGGCCAATTCGACCGCCGCGGTCGACTTGTCCGGTTGCGACGCGCTGTCGCGCGCGCTTGATGTCGCGGCTGGCGACGCCGCATCGCTGTCTGGCACCGAACCGTTACTGATTGAGCGGATAGACGCCGAATACGGACGTTATTTCACCCCCACCGGGCGTCCCACCGGCGAGTGGTCCGCCGCGATCTCCCGGCTGGCCGACGCCGAGGCCGCGGTCGCGGAATGCGCGGCAGCGGTGGCCGAAGTGGACGACCGGCTGCGTCGCCACGCCGACCTTACCGAGCAGGTGGCCGAGGTGTCGCAGCAGCGGATCGCCGCCGGGCCACGGCTGGCCGCCGCGCGGGCCGCCGCCGAAAGGATCGCCGAGCTCACCAACCAGACGCGCGAGGCCAAGCTGGTCGCCGAGGCGGCGGCGGGCACCAGCGCCGCGGCGGCCGCCGCCCACAACGGGCGCACGCGGCTGTTGACCGAAATCGCAACGCGCACAGCAAGTGTCGCCGCGGCCGAGGGCGAAGTGCGGCAGGCGGCGGAGGCACTCGCGGCCGCGCGCGACGACGCCCAGGCCGCGGCCGCCGCCGTCGAGAACGCCGCCGAGGCCTTGGCGGGCGTGCATCGCCGCGCCGAATCCGCCCGCCGGACAGTCGACCGACTCGCCGACCGCGAGGAGGCCGACCGGTTGGGCGCCCGGTTGGCGAAGATCGCGACCGTCCAGCGCGATCGCGACCGCGTCTGCGCGCAGCTGTCGGAGCACCCGGTGGTCGCCGTCACCGAGGAGGTGCTGCGGCGAATCGAAAATGCCGCGGCCGCAGTCGATCGCATTGGCGGCCAGTTGGCGTTGACGTCGGCGGGGCTGGAATTCACCGCCGTCGCCGACATCGAGCTCGCCGCCGGCGACCAACGGGTGTCGCTGTCGGCGGGCCAAATCTGGTCCATCACGGCGACCGGCCCCACCACGGTCGAAGTCCCCGGCGTGCTCACCGCCCGGGTCACTCCAGGCGCCACCACCCTCGACGTCCAAGCCAAATACGCCGCGGCACAAGCGGAGCTGACCGCCGCGCTGGCCGCAGGCGATGTCGCCGACCTGGTGGCCGCGCGATCCGCCGACCAGCGTCGCCGCGAACTGCAGGGTAGCCGCGACCAGTTGACAGCCACACTGGCCGGTCTGTGCGGCGACGAACAGGTCGACGAGCTGCGCGAGCGCCTTGCGCAGCTGCGCGACGGTCAACGCGACGCAGCCGATGGTCAACCCAGCGAACCCGATCTCGTCGCGACGGACCCGGCCGCCGCCGGCGCCGAACTCGACGCCGCGGAGGCCGCCCGCACGGGGGCCACCGCCGTATGCGAGGAACGACGCAAGGGTGCAGCGACGGCCGACGCCGCGCTGAGCGAAATCGCCACGCGAGCAACGGTTTCGCTGAACAATTTGGAGGCTCAGCGCGCCGAGCTGGACGCCGCCACCGGCCGGCTCAACCAGGAGCGGGCGTCGGTGAGCGACGAGGACCTCGCGGCGGCGGCCGCCGCCGCCCTGCAAGCGGCGCAAGACGCCGAGCGGCGGGTGAGCGAGCTGGCCGACGAGCTCGCCGCCGCGGATCCCGAAGCGGTCGCCGCCGAATTGACCGAGGCCACAAAGGAAGCCGAAGCGCTGCGCGATCGCTACGAAGACGCCGCCGCCGCGTTGCGCGAGATCGGCATCGAACTCTCGGTCATCG
Organism: uncultured Actinomycetota bacterium; assembly: GCA_963788075.1. Lineage (GTDB taxonomy): Bacteria > Actinomycetota > Actinomycetes > Mycobacteriales > Mycobacteriaceae > Mycobacterium. The sequence continues at coordinate 110,728 of CAWBFI010000007.1, forward strand.
GCAGCGAGGGTCGCCAGGGCAAGCTCGACGCCGCGGAGACAGAACGCGAGCACGCCGCCAGCCTGCACGCGCGGGTCGGCGCCCGTGCGCGGGCCGCGCAATTGCTGCGATCGGTCATGACACGGCACCGCGACAACACCAGGCAGCGCTACGTCGAGCCCTACCGCGCCGAACTGCAGCGGCTCGGCCGCCCGGTGTTCGGGCCCACGTTCGAGGTCGACGTCGACACCGACTTGTGCATCCGCAGCCGCACCGTGGACGGCGTCACGGTGCCGTACGAATCCCTGTCCGGCGGCGCCAAGGAGCAACTCGGCATCCTGGCACGGCTGGCCGGCGCCGCCCTGGTGGCCAAGGAGGACACGGTTCCGGTGGTCGTCGACGACGCTCTGGGTTTCACCGATCCCGACCGGCTCGCCAAGATGGGGCAGGTGTTCGACACCGTCGGCGCGCACGGACAGGTGATCGTGCTCACCTGCAGTCCCGGCCGGTACGACGGCGTCAAGGGCGCCCACCGCATCGATCTCAACGTTTAGCGCTCGTCGGCAGTCCGGAATGCCCTACACTCGCCCCCGGAAACGGGGTGACCATGGACATTCACTGCGACTACCTGGTGGTGGGTACCGGCTCGGCCGGGGCGGTGCTGGCGAATCGGCTCAGCGCCGACGCGGGCATAGCGGTGGTGGCGCTAGAGGCGGGGCCACGCGACAAGAACCGATTCATCAAAATTCCGGCGGGCTTTTCCAAGCTCTTCCGCAGCGAAATCGACTGGGATTACCTGACCGAACCGGAAAAGGAGCTCGGCGGCCGGGAAATCTATTGGCCCCGGGGCAAGGTGCTCGGCGGCTCGTCGTCGATGAACGCGATGATGTGGGTGCGCGGGTTCGCCGCCGACTACGACGAGTGGGCGGTGCGGGCCGGCCCGCAGTGGTCGTTCGACGAGGTGCTCAAATACTATCGCCGCATCGAGAACGTCACCGGCGCTTGGCACTTCGTCAGCAGCGACGACAGCGGGGTGACCGGCCCCCTGCACATCTCTCGCCAACGCAGCCCGCGGCCCGCAACCGCGGCCTGGCTGGCGGCGACCCGCGAATGCGGATTTCCGGCCGCGCAACCCAATTCGCCTCGGCCGGAAGGGTTCTGCGAGACGGTCGTCACGCAACGCCGCGGCGCCCGGCTCAGCACCGCCGACGCCTACCTGAAACCGGCGATGCGCCGCAAAAACCTCGACGTTCTGACCGGGGCCACCGCGACCCGAGTCCTCATGGAGGGCACCCGGGCGGTCGGCGTGCAGTTCCAGCGGGGCGGTCGGCAATGCGTTGCCCACGCCCGCCGCGAGGTGGTGCTGTGCGGTGGTGCCATCAACAGCCCCCAGCTGTTGATGCTTTCGGGTATCGGCGACCGCGAGCACCTCGCCGATCACGGCATCGAGACCGTCCAGCACTCACCCGAGGTGGGGCGAAACCTGATCGATCACCTGGTCACCCCGCTGGGGTTCGACGTCGACGGGGGCACTCTGTCGGCCGCGGAGAAGCCGAAGGAGTTGATCGACTACCTGCTGCGGCGCCGCGGCATGCTCACCTCCAACGTCGGCGAGGCGTACGGGTTCGTCCGCAGCCGACCCGATTTGGACCTCCCCGACCTCGAGCTGATTTTCGCCCCGGCGCCGTATTACGACGAGGGCCTGCTCGTCGAGGAGCCGGACCACGGCGTCGTGTTCGGCCCGATCCTGGTCGCACCCGAAAGCCGAGGCCAGATCACGCTGCGGTCCGCGGACCCATTCGCCAAGCCGATCATCGAACCGCGTTACCTGTCCGATCCGGGCGGGGTCGACCGAGCGGCGATGATGCAGGGCTTGCGGATGTGCGCCCGGATCGCGCAAACCTCCGCGCTGAGAGGCCTGCTCGGCCCCATCGCTCGACCGCGCAACTGCACCGAGTTGAACGAGGCCACGCTCGAGTTGGCGCTGAACACCGCCTCGCATACCCTCTATCACCCGCTGGGCACCTGCCGGATGGGCAGCGACGAATCCAGCGTCGTGGATCCGCAGCTTCGGGTTCGCGGGATCGACCGACTGCGCGTCGCCGACGCCTCGATCATGCCCGGCACCGTTCGCGGTCACACTCATGCGCCGTCGGTGCTGATCGGGGAAAAGGCCGCCGACCTGATTCGCGGGCGAGCCGACCGGGAATAAGAGCATCCGGGAATAACAGCATCCCGGAATCGACGGTGGGCACTACCTATGACGATGAACGCTAAACGGCGTCGGGTGCAGGAAAGGCTGGCGAGGCTGCCCGGCGTGCGGCCGGTACGTCGGCCGATCACCCCTGGTGACGATAGGGAGTTCGATCTCTTCTACGTGCGCGCCGGGCGCAAGTCCACCCACCCGGTGGTGATCATCCCGGGAGGCCCCGGGGTGGCGTCGGTGCAGACGTATCGGGGACTGCGGCGCCGGGCCGCCCTCGCGGGCCTCGACGTGATCATGATCGAGCATCGCGGCGTGGGAATGTCGCGCCACGACGAGTCCGGCGCCGACCTGCCCCCAGAAGCGCTCACCGTCAATCAGGTCGTCGACGACGTCGCGGCGGTGCTCGACGACGCCCGTGTGGACTCGGCCGTCATCTACGGCGCGTCGTACGGCACGTATGTCGCGTCCGGGGTCGGCGTGCGTCATCCCGGCCGGGTCCGGTCCATGATCCTCGATTCCCCGCTGCTCTCACGCCACGACATCGTGATCGTGCGCAATGCAATTCGTCGACTGCTCCTCCGCGGTGACAGCCCCGAGACCGCGCCGCTCGCACCCAAAGTCCGCAAACTCGTCGATGCCGGCGTAATGACCGCGGCGGCGACACAGGTCGTCGCGACGATCTACGGCTACGGCGGGGCCACGCTGCTCGAACGTCAACTCGACCTGTTGCTCGACGGACGAAAGATGCTGTGGTGGGCCATATCCCGATTCGCCACCCTGAGCAACCTGCCGTACCGCTACGAGGAAGATCTGGTGAGCCGCATCGCGTTCCGTGAGCTCGACTACGCCGCCGAGCCCGACGGCCTTCCGCTCGACCCCGCCGTGGCGGAGCGTGAAACACGAACTCAGACGGCGACTTTCGAGGACGAGCCGTATGACCTGGTGGCCGAGATGCCGAATTTCCACTGGCCCACCGTGGTGGTTTCCGGCGGTCGGGATCTCATCACCCCGCCCGCGGTGGCCGAGCGCGAGGCGTTGCTGTTGCCGAACGCGGTGCTGTTGAAACTGCCCACGACGGCGCACAGCGCGCTGGATTTCCGCGAGCCCGCCGCCCTGGCCATCGCCGGCGCGGTGTTCCGCGACGAGATCGACGGGCTGGCTGCCCGGGCGGCGGCCCTCGATGCGATGCCGTCGCGTCCCGCAATCCGCTTGCTGTGGAAGGCGATCGAGGTGGCCGCCATGGCCGAGGCAGCGCTGCCCGCGGTGCCACTCGGCTTGCGCCACCGGTTCCGGGAGTAGCCCAACGCGCGGTCACAGGTGCGCCGTGAACCAGTGGGTCCCATTGGAAGAATCCCAATAACATTGTATGAAGCAGTCCCGAGTCGGCCTCGGCCGAGTCTTACCCAGGCTTGGCTTCCATTGCCAACATGTCGCGACGGTGTTGGCTAGGCCGAAGTTACTGCCGCCAAGATAGGTGAATCACCAGGTTGACCTGGGGTTTTGCTGATTTCGGTGGGTGGTTGTTCTGGCTACGCGGCGATGGTGAGTGGGATCGGGGTATCGATGAGTTCAAAGGCGCGGCGCTGGGTGGGGGTGGCGTCGGTGAGTTTGTCGATTTCGATGTTGGTGTCGTGGTAGCGGATCCGGTCTCGGGTGAGGGTGGCCAGGTGAGCGAGCAGATCACGGAAGCCGCGGACTGGGTTGCCGGCCGCGTCGTGTTTGGTGGAGGCCTTGGCGTGGGCGGCTGCCGAACGCTGCGCGGGCGCGACGGGGTTGTCGCGGGTGGGGGGTGTTTGGTCGGTGAAAGTTAGTGGCGCCCAGGCCTTGCGTAGGTGCCAGCTCAGGTAGCAGGCGAGCATGCAGATCAGCACGTGGGATTTGACGCGGTCGGTGAGGCGGTGGTGGATCGGCCGCAGATCCAGGTCGTCGGATTTGATGATGCGGAAGTCGCGTTCGATGTTGGCGAGGTTCTTGTAGCCGGCCACCACGGCGGCGGGGTCGAGCACCTCGGCGTCGACGCTGGTGCGCAGCACGTAGATGCCGTCGAGGGCGGCTTCGGCGGCGATGCGGTCGCGGTCGCGTTCGAAACTGAATGTGCTGTCGGTGATGGTGATGGCAAAGTGCTTGCCCATCTTGTATTTTCCGGCATCTTCGCCGACGGCGATGCCGATCTTGTCGGCCCCGCGCAGGGTGCCGGCCTGTACGCGCTTTTTGATGGCGGCGAGCTGTTTTTCGGTCGCTTGCAGCAGGTCTTGGCGTTTGCGGGCGCGTTCGACGGCCAGGGCGGGGTTGCGGCAGGCGATCAGGCGTTCGCCGGGGTAGTCGGGGTGGGTGATCTCGGCCAGGTCCTGGGTATCGAACAGGCTCATTTGCAGCGGCCCGTCGTCGCGGGCGAGTTTGGCGATCGCGGGTGCGCGTAGCGCGGTGATCCAGTCGAAATCTGTGCGGGCCTCGGGGTTGTTGTTGAGTTCGCGCAGCTTGTCGATGCGGGCGGAGGTGATCATGCCGCGATCGCCGACCAGCACCAGTTGGGTGATGCCGAGCTTGTCCTTGACGACCGTGACGATCTCGGTGAACGATTCCGGGTCGGCGGTGTTGCCGGAAAACACCCGCACCGCGACCGGGCGCCCCGCCGGGTCGCAGAGCACCCCGTATTCGATCTGCTCGCAGCCCTTCTTACCGTCGCGGGAGTAGCCGCGCGCAGCCAGCTCGCAGCAGCGGCCAGTCACCCACGCCGAGGTCAGATCAAACAACGCCATCCGCGACGGATTGGCTTGCGGGCCAAGGTGTTTGTCCGCGAGCTTTTTTTCGATCCTGTCCTGCCGGGCGGCCAGCCAGTCCATCGCCGCATAGATCTCGTCGGTGGATGCGTCGGCCACCTCGAGGTCGACGCCGAGGGTGGTGTTCGACCACCAGCCCAGCGTGGAGAGCTTCGACTTTGGCCGCACCACCCGCGAGATGATCAACGCCAGGACGATGTCGCGGGCCCGGCACGCCGGGCCAATCAGCGCCGCCAGCTCGAGCTTGCGCGCCATCGCCGCCACCGCCGCGACGTCGCCGTGCGGCAGCGACCGCGCCTTGCTGAACTCGCTGCCGGCCGCGATCAGTGTCTGCCCCTTCAACGTCGCCTCGATCGCCGCGACCAGCTCCGGCGGGAGCTTCGACAGGTTCGCCAGCGTCTGGTGCTTGACCTTCTTCCCGTCGCGGAAGGTGCGCCGCAGTAGCACCGACTGGTAGACCCGCTGCTCACCGGACTTTGCCACATAAGAACTCTTGTTCCGGGCTACGTGCATCGCACCGCTGTATGCCGTCACATGTTGAATTCTATCGTGATCTCCCTCGACACTATCTCACCGACACGCTACTTCAGTGGCTACACATCCACGCCGAACCGCCACCGTCGATTCAGGTCAGACCCACAATCCCACCGAAAACGACGCTTAACTTCGGGCTAAGTGGACGCCGTCACGCTCGGCGACGTTGCAGCGCAGGGTCCGGTGTGTGACGTCGCAGGTTTCAACGAGCGATTCGTTTTCCACAAGGCCAAGCGGATTGCGGATCAACCGCACGCCGAACCGCTCGGTCTTGTCAGAGGCTCGAAGCCGTTCGGCGATGCCGCTCAACACCCCCTCGTCATCGGAGTTCACCGGCGAGGTGACGCCGAAGTCGGCCGGGTCGGCGAACTCCATGCCGATGACCCCGACACCTGAGCTGATGTCGGGGTCAAAGCGCATCGATGCCACGTTCAAACCTTGCGCGCAACACTGCCTGACGAGCGTGGTCTCGGTTCCCCGTTGCGCCACGACGGCCCGTTCCACGAAAATCTCTCCGGCAGCAGGTTCGAAGTGCTTGTGCAGCAGCCAGATCGCGAATCGCCGCCAGGCATCGGTCGAAACGAGATACTGGCCCAACTCGCCAAGACATGCCTCGTCGGCCTCGTCCAACACGGCGACGTCGGTGGTGTTCATGTCATGTAACGTCGCATAGTCCGCAACGTTGTGACCCCGCAACGTGAGCACCGCCTTCCTTCTTGTTGTGATCCTTCAGGTGTGCGCTTCGTTGCTAGTCGCAGCATGGGCCGTCGCTATGGATCCGATGTGCGGTCACGCGCGCCGGCACGGCCCGCATCATCGCCGAGCGATATCAGCCCGGGATGAATCCGATTGCCGTGTAATCCGCGTCGGCCAGCCCGAAAGCGCCGTAGTTGGCCAGGTCGCTTCGCACCGCGACGTTGCCGGGCGACTGGAAGAGCGGCAGGCTGAACCCTTCCCGCCAGATCAACTTATCGATCTCGTTGGCGAGCGCGCGCGCCTTGTCCTGGTTCAGCTCGGACAGCGTCTGATTGATCAGGGCGTCGATCTCCGGACTTCCGATCCTGCCGGAGTTGCCCTCGCCGTGCGACGCATATATCTGCGGCAGCGCAGCAAGCGGATAACCGCCACCCCCCCAACCGAATTCGACAACGTCGAAGTCGCCGGGGTTCACGTACTGGCTGAAAAATCCGGTGCCCGGCTTGGGTTCGAGCACCAGCTTGACACCGATCTGCGCCAGGTTCTGCTGAGCGATGAGTCCGATCTGCCTTCGGAACGGCTGATCGATGAACGGATCACGGATCACCAGTTGCTTACCGTTCTTCTCACGCACGGCTCCCTTGAGCTTCCAGCCCAGCGCGTCGAGGTCTCGGCTGGCCTGGTCGGGGCTGTAGGCGGCTGGGCCGCTGTTGTCTTCGTAGCCCACCTGTCCATCGAGGAAAATGTGGTTGTTCAGCGGCGTCGGATGGCCGGTCAGGCCGTGCTGGACCACGCTGGCGATGGCCTGGCGGTCGATGCCTTTGCAGATCGCCAGCCGCAGCCTCTCGTCGGCCAGGATGGACCCGGGCGCGCCGTTGAAGGTGATGTGGTACCAGAGCAGGGCGGGTGCACTGCGGATCGCGATACCGGGCGTGCGCTGGGCGGTGACCATGTCGTCGAGGGAACCGACGTCGGCGGCGTCGATGTCTTTGTTTTGCAGGGCAGGGAGGACGGCGGCGGGGTCGAGCACCAGGAACGTGATGGAGTCCAGTCGCGGTGTGCGGCCCCACCATCGGGGATTGCGGGTCAGCACAATGCGCTGCGCGTTCCGGTCGACCGTGGACACGATGAACGGTCCGGCTGACGGGCCGGGGGCTTCGAGTTGGCCCTTGTTGAAGACGTCCGGGTCGGCCGTCATGCTGCTGGGTTGCAGGCCGCCGAACAGTCCGCGCCATTCCGCGTAGGGCTCGGCGAAAGTGACCACCGCCTGGCGATCGTCGACACCCCTAACCACCGACTTGATGCGTTCGAATCCAGATTTGCTGGCGATCAAGAAACGCGGGTCGCGGCCGCTGCATGCGTTGTACAGCGATTCGAGGTCTTTCCAGACAATTGGGGTGCCATCGCTCCATACAGCTTTCGGGTTGATGGTGTAGGTGACTACTACTTGCGGGTCGGTGCCGGTCAGTTCGATGCTTGTGAAGTAATCGGCGTTGAGTTTCTGCGTCCCGTCGTCGTTAGTGATGAAGGTCCCCGGCAGCGTCGGGCCGACAACCGAATTGGTGTCGCCCGTGTTGCCGTCGATGTTCAACACGTTGAAGTTGTCCGGGAACATCGTCAGCGGGAGCCGGAGGTTGCCGCCATCGCGCAGCGTCGCGGGATCCCGGGGGTTGATGTCGGCACCGGCGCCGACTCGCGCCGTCGACGCCGCTGTGAGGCCCCGATAACCGTCTGAGCAGCCCGTGGCGATCACAACAATCACCAGCGACAGCAGCGCGATCCTGCGAACCGTCGGTGGGAAAGTCACTCGCACGATGCTAACCGCCGGCGACATCGGCGTGCGCCCGCGGAACCGCGGCCAGCAATCGCTGGGTGTACTCGTGCCGCGGGTTGGTGAACACCTGGTCGCCGTCGCCCTGCTCGACGATCGTCCCCCGATACATCACCGCTACCCGGTGGGCCAGGTGTTTGACCACGGAAAGATCATGCGACACAAACAGATACGACAAACCGAACTGCCGCTGCAGGTCCAGCAGCAGGTTGATGATGCCCGCCTGAATCGACACGTCGAGCGCTGACACCGGCTCGTCGAGCGCAAGAATCTTCGGCTGCAGCGCCAGCGCCCGGGCAATGCCGATCCGCTGCTTCTGCCCGCCGGAGAACTCGGCGGGATAGCGGCTGGCATCGGCACGGTCGAGTCCGACGATCGTCAGCAGCTCGGCGACCCGTTCCTCGCACCGTGGCCTGTCGAACCCGTTGGCGACCAACGGCTCAGCGATGACGTCGAACACCGGGAGGCGCGGGTCCAACGAGGCCACCGGGTCCTGAAAGACCACCTGCAGTTCGGTCCGGAGGTTACGGCGGGTGGCCGCATCGAGGGCCGAGACGTCGGTGCCGAGAATCTCGATGGAACCCGCCTGGGGGGTGGCGAGTTCGAGAATCTGGCTGAGCGTCGTCGATTTGCCCGAACCGGATTCGCCGACGATGCCGAGGGTGCGTCCCTGCTCCAGGGTGAAGCTGACGCCATCGACCGCGCGCACCTCGCCCACCCGCCGGCGCAACAGCACGCCCTTGGTGAGTGGGAACGTCTTGACGAGATCGGTCACCCGCAGCACCAGCGGCCGTTCGCCGGCGGCGCCCTCGACTTCGAGCGGCTGGGTTGACACCCCGAAGATTTCGGCTGCGCTGCGTCCCGCGACGTCTTCGGTGCGGATGCACGCCGCCCAGTGTCCCTCCGCGACGGCAACGAGATCGGGCTCGGCCGAACGACATTCGTCGATCACCAGCGGGCAGCGGGGGGCGAACGGGCACACGCCGGGCGACAGTGACGACATCGTCGGCGGCGCGCCGGGGATCGGAATCAGCCGCGTGCCCTGCGGGGCATCCAGCCGCGGCACCGACCCCAGCAGTCCAACGGTGTAGGGCATTCGGCCGTCGCGGTATAGCTCTTCGACGGTGGCGACCTCGACCCCGCGTCCGGCATACATCACCATTGCCCGATCGGCGAACTCGGACACCACACCCAGGTCGTGGGTGATGATCAGGACACCGGCGCCGGTGACGTCGCGCGCGGTTCTTAATACGTCGAGGATTTGGGCCTGCACGGTGACGTCCAGCGCGGTGGTCGGTTCGTCGCAGATCAGCAGGTCCGGGTCATTGGCGATGGCGATCGCGATCACCACCCGCTGGCGCTCGCCGCCGGACAGCTCGTGGGGGAAGGCCCTCGCCCGCCTTTCGGGCTGCGAGATCCCGACGAGATCGAGCAGCTCGACGGCACGCTTGCGGGCATCCGCGCGGCGGATTTCGCGGTCGTGGACCTCGATGGCTTCGGCTATCTGGTCGCCGACGGTGTACACCGGAGTCAGCGCCGACATCGGGTCCTGAAATATGGTGCCGATCGTCTTGCCGCGGATCCGTGACATCGCCTGGTCGTTCAGCCCGAGCAGTTCCTCGCCGTGCAAGCGCGCCGACCCCGACACGTTCGCATACTCCGGCAACAGTCCGATCACGGCCATCGCGGCGGTGCTTTTGCCCGAACCGGATTCGCCGACGATGGCGACCACTTCGCCCGGATCGATGTGATACGTCGTGCCGCGCACCGCGGACACGGAAACGTCCCGGGTCTCGAAGGTGACGTTCAGGTCCGTCACCTCTAGCAGGGCCGTCACTTGGGGACCCGCTTCTTGCGACGCGGTGGCCGGCTGCGCGGATCCAGCGCGTCGCGCAAGCCGTCGCCGGTGAGGTTGGCGCACAACACGATCAGGACCAGCGTGCCGGCGGGGAACAGGAAGACCCAGGGGAACGTCGTGGTCGAAGGCGTGCCATCCGCGATCAGCGTGCCCAGCGACACGTCGGGTGGCTGGACACCGAATCCCAGGAAGCTCAGACCGGTTTCGGCCAGGATCGCGTACCCCACGTTGAGGGTGGCGTCGATGATGAGGATCGAGGCGACGTTGGGCACGATGTGGTGCACGATGACCCGGCGGCTGGAAACCCCCATATACCTTGCCGCACGGACGAATTCGCGTTCGCGGAGGCTCATGGTCAAGCCGCGCACCATCCGCGAGCTGACCATCCAGCCGAACCCCGCGAGCAACACGATGAGCCACAGGACGTTGCCGGACCCTTTGGTGCGCGAGCTGACGATGGCGATCAGCAGGAAGCTCGGCACCACCAGCAGCAAGTCGACGAGCCACATGAGGGCCCGGTCGCGCCAGCCACCGAAGTAACCGGCGACCGACCCGACGGTGGCGGCAAGGGTGGTCGAGATCAGCGCCACGCAAAACCCGATCAGCATCGATTTCTGCATGCCGCGCAGGGTTCGGGCCAGCAGGTCCTGACCCAGCGCGTTGGTGCCGAACCAGTGCTTGAGCGAGGGTGGCTGCAGCAGCGCGTCGTAGTCGAGATGGTTGTAGTCGTAGGGGAGTAGCGGCGGCACCGCGTAGCAGCCGACGAAGCCCACCACGAGCAGGGTCAACGCCACGATCGCGGGCCTGTTGCGGAGGAATCTGCGCGCCAGCAGGTTTCGCCGTGATGTGAAGGCTGCCGGGTGGAGCCCGGCCGTGACTTCCACGCTGGCGTCTTGGGTGGTCATGTCACCCGCACTCTCGGGTCCAAGACCGCGTAGAAGATGTCGGACAACAGGCCGGCGAGCAGAATCGCCAGCCCGGAAAACAGCGTGATCGCCGCGACAACGTTGGTGTCCTGGGTGGAAATGCCCAGCACCACCCACTCGCCCATGCCGTGCCAACCAAATATCTTTTCAACGAAGACCGCGCCGACGACCAGCCCGCTGACCCCGTAGGCGAACAGGGTGGCCAGCGGAATCAGCGCGGTGCGCAGTCCGTGTTTGAACAGCGCGCGCCGGCGGGTCAGGCCTTTGGCGCGCGCGGTCCGGATGAAGTCCTCGCCGAGCACGTCGAGCATGGCATTGCGCTGGTAGCGGCTGAAGCCTGCCGTCGCCTGCAGGGCCAGCGTCAGCGTCGGCAACACGAGGTGTTGCACGCGGTCGACGAACCGGTCCCACAGGCCGCCGGGCGGAATCGGTGAGGTCTCACCGGTGTAGAGGAATATGCGGACACCGGTGATGTTGTTCACCCGCAGCGCGGCCAGGATGAGCAGGCCCGCCAGCACGAACGACGGAATGCTGAGGATGGTCAACGACAGCACGGTGATGATGCGGTCGCTCAGCCGGTACTGACGGATCGCTCCCCAGGCCCCCAGGACGACGCCGAGCAGCGTGCCCAACACGGAACCGGTCACCACGAGGCGCAGGCTGATCCCTATCCGGTGCCACAGTTCCCGGGCGACGGGGTGACCCGTGACCGTCGTGCCAAAGTCGCCGTGGGCCACACCGGCAACCCATTTCGCGTACCGAATGGGTATTGGCTTGTCCAAGCCAAGCTCAGCCGCCTTGCGGTCGACCAGCTCCTTGGGCGGCGGCGGGTGGCGTTGCGTGTAGGTGTCGAGCGGGCGAAACGTCACGGAGGCCAGGCAGAAGGCCAAGAACGACGCCAACAACAGCAGCACGACATAATTGAGGAACCGACGCGCCAGGAAGCCAATCATGCCCGACCACCGCGCCGCATTGGGACAGGTTATCGAGCCGGGCGCGAATCGGTTCAAGTCCGACCCAGGATTCCCGAAGTCATATCAAGTTTTGGGATACGCCCGCCTCGACCCCTGCGGTGACTCGAGTGACAAATGTGGCATGGGCACCTGCCCGTTGTTAAGATCCACCGCGACATTCGGAGGAGGCTCGCGTGACCGTTACCGACACCTACCTGGCCAACAACGGCGAATACGCGAACACATTCAAGGGCCCGCTCCCGATGCCGCCGAGCAAACACGTGGCGGTCGTGGCATGCATGGACGCCAGGCTCGACGTCTATCGCATCCTCGGCCTCAACGACGGGGAGGCCCACGTCATCCGCAACGCCGGCGGGGTCGTCACCGACGACGTCATCCGGTCGCTTGCCATCAGCCAACGGCTGCTGGGGACGGAGGAGATCATCCTGATTCACCACACCGACTGCGGCATGCTCACGTTCACCGACGACGACTTCAAGCGCGCCATTCAGGAGGAGACGGGCGTCAAGCCGCCGTGGGCGGGCGAGGCGTTCCCGGATATCGCCGAAGACGTCCGGCAGTCGCTGCGCCGGATCGACAACAGCCCGTTCGTGAACAAGCACGTGTCGCTGCGCGGCTTCATCTTCGACGTCGCGACCGGCAAGCTCGAGGAAGTCACGCTCTAGAGCGCGCCGCTAACCCACCTTGTAAGTGGCCAGGGCCTTGGCGACCAGCCGGCCCTCCGGGTCGATGATCTCCGCCTCGCAGCTGACCAGCGACCGGCCGCGCCGCAGCACCCGGCCCACCCCGATCACGTCGGTGGCCCGAGCCGGCGCCATGAAGTCCAGCGTCATCGACACACCGTCAGGTCGCCCGGTTGACGGCGTGGGCGAGCGGCCGGGATCTGCCTGTGGGCTGGGGGCACCCCCGCTTGCGGGGCAGGTGGTGTGCGAGGTTGGGTCCGGGCTCAACGGTAAGCGGCCCACGCTGCGCCGTGTCTTGTCAGACCCGGATGCGAAGGTGATCTTTGTGGAGCATCGGGATCGGTTGGCCCGCTTCGGGGTGGAACACCTCAAGGCGGCGTTGTCGGCGCAGGGCCGCCGCATCGTGGTTGCCGATCCCGGTGAGACGACCGATGACCCGGTGCGCGACATGATCGAGGTCTTGACCAGTATGTGCGCCCGTCTATATGGCCGGCGCGGTGCACGCAACCGCGCGATGGGTGCGCTGAGGGCGGCCAAGCGGGATCCGGGTGCGGCCGCATGATTGCCAGGATGCGCACCTGCAAGCAGGCGGCGAAGGTGGCCGAGCTGACCGGTGGTGTGCAGCTTCCCGGAAAACCGAAACGCGATGGGACGCAAACGTTGTCCCGGTACGTGGATGTCGGCGTGGATTTCGAGGCACAGCGGCCGGTGGTGGAGTCGGTGTCGGTGCTCTTTGAGCTGTATGACGGGGACGCCGAGGGGTATGCGGCGAGCGGCTCGCCGGGTGAGCCGCTGCCCACTGGGTGGGGGGTGATGGCGGCCAAGTTCGAGGTCGACTGGCCCACCGAGCCGGATCGGGCGGCGCTGGTGCGCTCGCATTTTGGTGCCCGCCGGTTCGCGTTCAACTGGGGCCTGGCCCAGGTGAAGGCCGACTTGGATGCCAGATCGGTTGATTGCGGCCATGAGTCGCTGGACTGGGACTTGGGCTCGTTGCGGTGGGCGTGGAACCGGGCCAAACACGAGGTGGCTCCGTGGTGGGCCGCCAATTCCAAGGAGTGCTATTCGTCGGGTTTGGCCGATCTAGCCCAGGGCTTGGCCAATTGGAAGGCCAGCAAGAACGGCGCCCGCAGGGGCCTCCGCGTCGGCTTCCCGCGGTTTAAGTCGGTCCGTCGCGACGCACACCGGGTGCGGTTCACCACAGGAACCATGCGTATGGAAGATGATCGGCGCACGATCATGGTGCCGGTGATCGGCGGTCTGCGATCCAAGGAGAACACCCGCAGGGTGCAGCGTCACCTCGCCGCCGGCCGGGCGCAGATCCTGAACATGACCCTCTCGCAGCGGTGGGGCCGGTTATTCGTCTCGGTCTGCTACGCGCAGCGCAGGCCGGCCACCGCATCAACGGTGACTTGTCCGACAGTGCGCGCCGGAATGGACCTGGGAGTTCGGACCCTGGCCACGGTTGCCACCATCGACACCGCCACCGGCGTTCAAACCCTCATCGAATACCCGAATCCGGCGCCACTGGCGGCGACACTGGCCCGCCGGCGCGTCGGACGACAACTTTCCCGCCGCATTCCTGGCTCCCACGGGCATCGGGCAGCGAAAGCCAAGCTGTCCCGCCTGGATCGCCGGTGTGTGCACCTCCGGCGGGAAGCCACCCACCAGCTCACCACCGAGCTGGCGGGCAGCTATGGCCACCTCGCGATCGAAGACCTCGACGTGGCCGCCATGAAACGCAGTATGGGCCGGCGCGCATTTCGCCGGTCGGTTTCTGATGCCGCCATGGGTTTGGTCAAGCCGCAACTGGCTTACAAGACCGCCCGTTACCACACGGTGCTCACGGTGGCGGATCGATGGTTCCCCTCGAGCCAAATCCACCACGGTCATCACCAACCCGACGGCACGCCCTGTCGGCTGATCGGCCAGGGGCATATCGACAAAAAGCTGGTCTGCCCACTCACCGGTCAAGTCGTGGACCGCGACCGCAATGCTGCGCTGAATCTTCGTGACTGGCCGGATTACGCCAGTTGTGGTCCAGTCGGGACCACGGCCCCATCGGTACCCGGGCCAACCACACAGGTTGGTACAGGCCATGGCGCCGACACCGGATCATCCGGCGCCGGCGGAGCTTCTGTAAGACCCCGCTCACGCGGGGCCAGCAGCGGAGAGGCCAAAACCCAAACCCCGCAAGGGGACGCCGCATGAGCGTGTCACTAAAACACACTCAACGGCAACGGATCCCACGGCAGCCGCAGCCTGACCCCCGTCGTCGTCCAGCTGATCGGCGACAATTCCCAGTTTCGCGACGAACGGCGATTGGGGGAGAAACGGCGCGATGACGTCACGGCCGATCTGAGCTTCAGTTGTCATCGGTCCATGCTTTCGCATCGGCAAGCCGTCGCAAATACGCGGCAGGTCATTGACACCGGCGAGGCCGGCTGGTTGCATATATGGCAATGACCGTAAACATGGTCAGTCCTACCAGATTTATCCGAAATACGGTAAGGAAGCCATGACCAGCTCCGTGAAGGGTGGCCTCGCCGCCGGCCAGTACGAATTGAGCCATTTGCGCTCGCTGGAGGCCGAAGCGATCCATATCATCCGGGAGGTGGCCGCGGAGTTCGAACGGCCGGTGCTGTTGTTCTCCGGCGGCAAGGACTCCATCGTCATGCTGCACCTCGCGCTCAAGGCGTTCCGTCCCGGGCGGCTGCCGTTCCCGGTCATGCATGTCGACACCGGCCACAACTTCGACGAGGTGATCGCCGCACGTGACGAACTGGTCGCCGAGTCCGGAGTGCGCTTGGTCGTGGCATCCGTGCAGGAAGACATCGACGCCGGCCGGGTCGTCGAAACCATCCCGTCGCGTAATCCGATACAGACCGTCACCCTGCTGCGGGCCATCCGGGAGAACAGGTTCGATGCCGCGTTCGGCGGCGCGCGCCGCGACGAAGAGAAGGCGCGCGCCAAGGAGCGCGTGTTCAGCTTCCGCGACGAATTCGGCCAATGGGACCCGAAGGCCCAGCGGCCGGAGCTGTGGAACCTCTACAACGGCCGGCACCACAAGGGCGAGCACATCCGGGTCTTCCCGCTATCCAACTGGACCGAGTTCGACGTCTGGTCGTATATCGGCGCGGAGAAGATCAAGCTGCCGTCGATCTATTTCGCGCACCGCCGCAAGGTGTTCCGCCGTGACGGCATGTTGCTGGCGGTGCACCGGCACCTGCAGCCCCGCGCCGACGAGCCGGTGTTCGAGGGGACGGTCCGGTTCCGAACCGTCGGGGATGTCACCTGCACCGGATGTGTGGAGTCGGAGGCCGCCACCGTCTCGGAGGTGATCGCCGAGACAGCGGTGGCCCGGCTGACGGAGCGTGGGGCGACCAGAGCCGACGACCGGATCTCGGAGGCCGGAATGGAAGACCGCAAACGGCAAGGTTACTTCTGATGGCCACGCCAACGACGTTGTTGCGCATCGCAACCGCCGGATCCGTCGACGACGGCAAGTCCACGCTGATCGGCCGCCTGCTGTATGACTCCAAGGCCGTGATGGAAGACCAGTGGGCGTCGGTGGAGCGGACCTCGAAGGAGCGCGGGCACGAGTACACCGACCTGGCGCTGGTCACAGACGGCCTGCGGGCCGAACGCGAACAGGGCATCACCATCGACGTCGCTTATCGCTACTTCGCCACTCCCAAGCGAAAGTTCATCATCGCCGACACGCCCGGACACATCCAGTACACCCGCAACATGGTGACCGGTGCGTCGACCGCCCACCTGGTGATCGTGCTCGTGGACGCCCGGCAGGGCCTGCTCGAGCAGTCACGCAGGCATGCCTTCCTCGCATCGCTGCTGGGCATCCAGCACATCGTGCTCGCGGTCAACAAGATGGACCTGATCGATTGGGACAGAGAGAAATTCGAGTCGATCCGGGACGAATTCTATTCCTTCGCCGCACGCCTGGACGTGCAAGACGTAGCCAGCATCCCGATTTCCGCTCTGCACGGCGACAACGTGGTGACCAAGTCGGACCAAACGCCGTGGTACGAGGGGCCGGCGCTGCTGTCGCACCTCGAGGAGGTGTACATCGCGGGTGACCGCAACCTCGTCGACGTGCGGTTCCCGGTCCAGTATGTGATCCGGCCGCACACCCGCGAGCACCAGGACCATCGAAGCTACGCCGGCACAGTAGCCAGCGGAGTGATGCGACCGGGCGACGAAGTGGTGGTGCTGCCGATCGGTAAGACCACTCGGCTAACCGCGATCGACGGACCGACTGGCCCTGTGGCGGAAGCGTTTCCGCCGATGGCCGTCTCGGTCAGCCTCGCCGACCACATCGACATATCGCGCGGCGACATGATCGCCCGCACCAATAACCACCCCCGGATCGCGCAAGAATTCGACGCGACCGTGTGCTGGATGGCCGACAATTCGACGCTGGAACCCGGCCGCGACTACATCATCAAGCACACGACCCGAAGCACGCGGGCGAGGATCACCGCGCTGGACTATCGGCTTGATGTCAACACTCTGCATCGCGACAAGACGGCAACGGCGCTGAAGCTCAACGAACTTGGCCGCATTTCGCTGCGCACTCAGGTACCCCTGCTGCTGGACGAGTACACCCGCAACGCCAGCACCGGCTCGTTCATCCTCATCGACCCCGACACCAACGGGACGGTGGCGGCGGGCATGGTGCTGCGTGACGTCTCGGCGCAGTCGGCGAGCCCGAACACCGTGCTGCACAAGTCATTGGTCACCGCCGCGGAAAGGGTGGTCCGGGGGAGAACGGTGTGGCTCACCGGCCTGTCGGGCGCCGGCAAGTCGTCGGTGGCCATGCTGGTCGAGCAGAAGCTGCTCGAAAAGGGTGTTCCTGCTTATGTTCTCGACGGCGATAATCTGCGCCATGGCCTGAACGCCGACCTGGGCTTCAGCATGGCCGACCGTGCGGAGAACCTGCGCCGGCTGGCGCATGTGGCGACGCTGCTGGCCGACACCGGCCAGACGGTGCTGGTTCCGGCGATCAGCCCGCTGGCCGAGCACCGGGAACTGGCCCGTAAAGTCCACCAAGACGCCGGCTTCGACTTTGTCGAGGTTTTCTGCGACACCCCGCTCGCCGACTGCGAGAAGCGTGATCCCAAGGGGCTGTACGCCAAAGCGCGCGCGGGCCAGATCACGCACTTCACCGGCATCGACAGCCCGTATCAGCGACCGAAGAATCCGGATTTGCGGCTCACGCCTGACCGGAGCCTCGACGAGCAGGCCCAGAGCATCATCGACCTGCTCGAGTCGCGACCATAGCTCGCACGGATGGCACAATCCACAGGGTGCGCATGTCAGCCAAGGCGGAGTACGCGGTGCGGGCGATGGTTCAGCTCGCGACGGTCGCCAGCGGCGCGCTGGTTAAGACCGACGATCTAGCGCAGGCTCAGGGCATACCGCCGCAATTCCTCGTCGACATCCTCACCAACCTGCGCACCGACCGTCTGGTGCGAAGCCATCGCGGGCGCGAGGGCGGCTACGAACTGGCCCGTCCTGCAAACGAGATCAGCATTGCCGATGTGCTGCGCTGCATCGACGGGCCGCTGGCCAGCGTCCGCGACATCGGCCTAGGGGACCTGCCCTATTCGGGGCCCACGGCGCCGCTGGCCGACGTCTGGCGGGCGCTGCGGGCCAGCATGCGCTCGGTGCTGGAAGAAACGACCTTGGCGGACGTCGCGACCGGTGCCCTGCCCAAGCATGTCGCGCAGCTCGCCGACGACTATCGCGACCAGGAGCACGTGCGGCACGGCGCGCCGCGGCGCGCCGACTAGCCGCCCGAACCGTAGGGCCGAGTGAGGATTTCCATGCCATGCCCGGAGGGATCCGGGAAGTACACCCCGCGGCCGCCGTCCCTGTGGTTGATCTCGCCGGGCCGTCGGGCACCCGGGTCCGCCCAGTGCTGCAGGCCGCGCGATTGGATCTTGCCGTAGATCGCGTCGAAGTCCTCCTCGGAAACCAGAAACGCGTAGTGCTGACGCCGGATCTCCTCCCCCTCGGGGACGTCCGCGAAGTCGAGGCTGGCGTCGTGATCGAGCTCGACAACCATGAAAGGGCCGAACGGCTTGGGGTCCGGCAGGCCGAACAGTTCGGCGAGGAATTCCGCCGACTCCCGCTTGTCGCGCGAGGCGACGATCGTGTGGTTGAAACAGATGGTCATAGTTTCTCTTTACTCCTCCGGCGAGCGCGCGTGTTTGTACGGCGACACGCCGCGCAGGCCGTCAATCTGCGGACGCTCGCGCGAACACCAGAAGGCCTACTTCGGCGCCGTGAGCTCCAAGGCGATGTTGTCCGGGTCGCGGAACTCCAGGATGTATGACGGCCCAATGTCTTTGACCGGCTCGTGCCGGACGCCGACCTCGTCGAGATGCGCGGCGGCGGCGTCCAATTCGGCCTTGCTGCCGAGCCGGAACGCGATGTGGTCGAGTCCGCAACGGTCCTCGTGGAAGCGGTCCGCGGCGACGGGCCGCAGCCCCAGCAGCGTGCCGCCGAGGTCGTAGACGACGCCGCCGAACAGGAAGCTCAACTGGTCGCGGGTCGCTTCGTCGGCATTTTCAGGGACCTCGAACAGCACCGGCCAACCGAACACGGTCTCGTAGAACTGCCGCGACCGCTCGATATCGGTGACGGTCAGTCGGACGTGCGCGATGGAGGTACAAGGTAAGCCCACCCGGCCCATGCTGCCAGAATCGCGACTGTGCAAGTAGCGATGACCATGCCGGTGATGGAGCCGGGCTTGGACGCGACGGTGCTCGAGAACTGGGCGCGTGCGATCGACGAGGGCCCGTTCTCTTCACTGTGCTGGGGCGAGCGCATCGCCTACGAGAATCCGGACAACCTGACACTGCTGGGCGCGCTGGCCGCCTGGACCCATCGGGTGCGGCTGCTGACGACCGTCATCGTGCCGCAACTGCACGACCCCGTCATGCTGGCGAAGGCGATGGCGACCGGCGACATGCTGAGCGGCGGCCGGCTTACCGTCGGCATCGGCGTGGGCGGGAGGCACGAGGACTATCACGCCGTGGGCGCCGACCCGGCGACGCAGACGATGCGCGGCATGGCCGAACGGGTGGGCGTGATGAAACGGGTGTGGGCCGGCGAAAAGATCACCGAGTCGGTGCTGCCGGTCGGGCCGTCCCCGGTCCAGCCCGGGGGTCCGCCGCTGTTCGTCGGCAGTATCGGACCGAAGACCATCCGCAGCGCGGCGGCGTGGGCCGACGGACTGGCCGGCACCACGCTGGACCTCGACGTCGCCAAGCAGAACGAGCTGTTCGACGTGGCGCGGGAGGCGTGGGCACGGGCGGGCAAGCCCTAACCCCACCTGGTCACGTCGTTCTGGTTCGCGTTCGGGCCGCCCGAGCGGGCCCGCGCCCAGGTCTACCGCCACCGGCGGCGCTACATGAACTGGATACCGGCCGAATACGTCGACGCGATCGTGCCGACGACCGGCTGGGCCGGCACTGAGGACGAGCTGCGGACGGTGCTGCGCAAGTTCGAGGGAATCGGCTCAGACGAAGTTCAGCTCATACCGACGAGTTCCGACCTTGACCAGCTGGCGCGCGCGGCCGATGTGACCGGGCGGCTCTAGGCGGCTCTAGGCCGCTCTACGCAGTCGCGCGCTCGTCGTCGGTAGCGGGTTGCTGGGGAGGTTGTCCCTTGCGCAGCGTCGCCAGCAGCTCGCGGTACGGGCCGACGAGGTAGACCGTGTCGCCGCCGCGCAGCCAGGCGTCGCGTCGCGGATGCAGCTCGACCGGCGCGTCCTGCCGGGTGATCGCGATGACGCGGGTTTGGGTGGACAGCTTGAACATCTGCAGCCCGTCGAGTTCGCTGCCGGCCGCCACATGCATGCCGCCGACCATGAAGGAGCGCTGACCGACCGAAAACGTCCCCAGCACCTGCAGGCCCATCGCGGCGCCGATGAACCACGGTGCCGCCAATTCGACGGTCGAGCGAACGTTTTCGAAGCCGAACCGCTGAGCCACTGCGGCCCCCAGCGCGCGGTCGTATATGCGCAGCACAATCGGGACGTCGGGCCGGACGACGTCGGGCATCACCCGGGGGCCCAGCATCTCGCGCAGCACGATCCCGGTCTCGATGTTCACCATGTCGTCCTGAGTCAGCACCGCCACGGCGCGGGCCCGGTCGACGCGGGCGGATTCCAGCGTCTGGCGCAGCGTCGCGTCCCCGAAGATCACCGGCACGTCGAGGTCGTCCGCCGCCGACAGGAAGCGGTTGTTCTCGTCCCGCTCGATGACCGCGACCTCGTATCCGGCGGCGGTCAAATCCGCGACGACGCGGCTGCCGAACGAGCCCAGCCCTACGACGATGACGTGATTGCGCAGGTGGCGCGCCCGTCGGCGTCCGGCCGAGTGGGCGAAGCGACGCGATAGCAATAGGTCGGCGATGAACGCGACAAGAACCGCGGTGGTTATCACACCGGCGAACATCAGCATGATGCTGAACAGCCGCAGCCAGGTGGGCTGGTGCAGGAAGCTGAAGTCGCCGTAACCCACGGTCGCGATCGTCTCGGTGCTGAAATACAACGCGTCGACCCAATTCATGCCCGGATGGGGCTGGTAGGCGAAGCGCAACAAGACCGTCGACCCGGCCAGCAGGATCAATGCTGCGGCCACCGCGCGGAACAGCATCGGGTTGACGTCGTCGCGTAGGGCGCGTGCGGCATCGAACGCTCGATGGAGCCGGGGCGGGCGCGAGCGCTTTGCGGTCGGTCGCGGGACTTTGATGCCCCGGGCGGCTAACTCGTCGGCCGTACCGATCATCGCGGTCCAGTCACCGGCGTGCACCGGCAGGTCCCGTCCCGGACACGGCTCCACCTCGCCCGGGGTGGCGCAATTCTCGCCGTGAATCACCGCGACCGGTGCCAGGTCGCCGTAGGTCTCGCGCAACGTCGCATCCCGGGGTGCCTCGCTGCCCGAGACGACGAACTTGATGCCCGCCGCCTCGAACGGGTGCACGGTGTGTGCCAGGCACGCTTCGACGACCGACGGCGCCGCGAGGTCCGCGACGTCCAGAATGTCCCCGGGGCGCTTGTCGGCCGTCAGCGCCGTCCGTAAAACGTCATTGGCCAGCCGCGCCACCACCCGCACGTTCGGGTTGGCTTTCCTTGCCAGCAGCGCGATTTCGAGGTTCGTCGCGTCGTCATCACCGGCGCAGATCACGGCCCGCGCGCGTGCGACTCCGGCGCTGGCGAGCTCCGCGGCGGTGGCCAGCTTGACGATGTGCACACCGGCGTTGTTGAGCTCCTCGACGATCGTCGTGGCCAGCGCGTCGTCACCGCTGACGATGATGTGGCTGCGCACGCTCACCCGCGCTTCGAGCCGTCCTGGCATAAGCCCCACCTCTGGCGACATTGGCATCCGCTCGTTGCTACGACTATCGGTCAACAAGCCGGTTTGTGCCACGATGACATACTCGGCCCATGCCCACCGCCCGGCGCGGCCGCAGCACTATCGACATCGCCGCCCCTCCGCGGCTGGTGTACGACCTCGTCGCGGACGTCACCCGGATGGGCGAGTGGAGCCCGGAGTGTTACCGGCGCGAATGGCTCGACGAGTCCACCGCGGCGGCCCCGGGCGTGCGGTTCCGCGGGTACAACCGGCTCGGCCTCCTGCGCTGGGAGAGAACCGCAGTGGTCGATATCGCCGATCCGGGCCGCGAATTCGGTTTCACGACGGTCGACGACGGTACCGGTCGTGAGGAGACGCGGTGGCGCTACGGCATGGAGCCGTTGCCGTCGGGAACGTTGCTCACCGAGTCCTTCGAGTTCCTGTGGTGCTCGATTCCCAACCGACTCGCCGAAGTTCTTGTGCCACGCGGACATCAGGTCAACCGGGGCATCGAGGAGACGCTGCGGCGGATCAAGCGCGCCGCGGAGGCGCTACAGGACTTTGAAGTCGGAAGGTGACCAGAACGCCCGCATCGACGTGATCTTGGCGTCCTCGTCGAACGTCATCGTTGAGATCGGCGAGAGCCGGCTGCGGCTGTCGCCGGCGTCGAGCGTGAGGTGCCACAGGAACGCGGCTTCGCTGCCGCCGAACCGCAGTTCGGCGAGTTCCGTCTCTTTCTTGGCGTCCTGAAACCCCGCGTAGAACTCGCGGATCGCGTCGTGGCCGCGCCGGAGGTCCGCTCCGATCGGATCCTCGACGGTCGCATCGGCGGCGTAGAGGGCCACGACGTCGTCGGTGTTGCCGTCGGCGACGAGCGCGAGGTAGCGCTTGACGGTCTCGGTGATGGCTTCAGGGGATGGCATGGCTTCGGAGGCTACCTGGCTTCGGCGTCGTGGTGATACTGGCGGTGTGCCTTTCATCGAACGCCTCGCCTCCCGCGAGATCTACCGGAACCCGTGGCTAGTGCTGCGAGAAGACGAGATCCGCCGCCCGGACGGCAGCCCGGGCATCTACAGCGTGGTGGACAAGCAGACGTACGCGCTCGTGATGCCCTATGACGGGAACCGTTTCCGGTTGGTCGAGCAGTTCCGCTATCCCCTCGGCGCGCGGCGCTGGGAGTTTCCGCAGGGCACCGCTCCGGATCTGGCCGACGTCGAACCGTCCGAGCTGGCCGCACGTGAGCTGCGCGAGGAGACGGGATTACGCGCGACGTCGTTCGAGGCGCTCGGCCAGCTCGACACCGCTCCCGGAATGACCAGTCAGCGCGGCTGGGTGTTCTTGGCGACCGGCATCAGCGAAGGAGAAGCGGACCGCGAGCACGAGGAGCAGGACATGCGCAGCGCGTGGTTCTCCCGCGCAGAGGTCGAGCAGATGATGCGCTCGGGCGTGATCGCCGACGCGCAGTCGATCGCCGCCTACGGCCTGTTTCTGCTGCGCGAGCGAGGAATGCGGTGACTTTCGCGCCCGCCATTGGTCAATACCGCTATGACGATCACGCAACGCAATCTCGACGGGTACGGGGCTCCGCCGATCGAGTGGGCGCGCGTCAAATCGGTGCTGGACGGTCAGCTGACGCAGGCGCCGGGCACTGGCGGCCCGCACCGCCACACGGTGTGGCTCACCACGATCAATCTCGACGCCAGCCCCCACGTGATGCCGCTGGGAGTGGTTCAGCACAACGGAAGCTGGTACTTCACCTCCGGACCGGCGACCCGGAAGTCGCGCAACCTGGCGCGCGATGCCAGGTGTGTGGTCAGCGTCGCCACCGATCCGTTCGACCTCGTTATCGAGGGTGTCGCCGAAAGGGTTGCCGACGCGGGTGAATTTGCTTCCGTCGCCGATGTTTTCGCACGCGACGGCTGGCCCGCCGAGGTTGCCGGCGACGGGGTCACAGCGAGCTACAGCGCGCCCTCGGCCGGTCGGGCGCCGTGGTATGTTTACCGCGTCATCCCGTCGACGGTTTTCGCGCTGGGCACGTCGGAACCCTTCGGCGCCACGAAGTTTCAGCTGGGCTGAGCAAGGCTCCTTCGATCTGACGAAGCGCGCCTGCGAATTGTGCCCTAAAAGCTTCGGTGTGGATAACAATGACACCATGCCAGTTCGAAACTTCCGCGATACCAACCCGTTCTATCGGATGATGCGCACCTTCGCGGCCACGCCGGTGGGGGTAGCGCTCTTCCGCCCAACCCCACACCACGTAGACCGGCTCGTCAACAAGCTCACCGGCGGCAGGCATAGCTTCACCGGGATCGTGGCTGGCCTGCCGGCGACCATCCTCACCACCACCGGCGCCAAGTCGGGGGAACCTCGCACCGTCGCGGTGTTCGGAATCCCGCATCCCGACGGCCTGGGCCTCATCGCGTCGAACTTCGGCGGCGAAAAACACCCCGCCTGGTACTACAACCTCAAGGCCAATCCGAAAGCCACGGTGACTGTCGGGGGCGACACCTGGCACGCCACTGCCCGACTGGCCACCCCCCGCGAGCGCGACGAGATCTGGGCGAAAGGCGTCGAGATGTACCCCGGATGGCGGAAGTACGAGACGCGCGCCGGTGACCGCCACATAGAGGCGTTCGTCCTAAGCCGGGATTGAAACCCTGCGTCGCCCGACGCCAACGCGCGGCGTCGCTCTTACGTGCATCCACTCACATGGATCCGACGGCCGGCCCCAACGCAGACACTTACCGGCGGGGGTGGTGGGGGCGGAAAGTCCTGCGGCAGCGGCGCGTAATCGGCTGGCGGCGGGACATAGGTGTTGACGGTATCGGCGACGTTGGTGCACCCGCTGACCGAAACACGACGGCCGACGCTCGCGCAAACGTCGGCGTTGGCCACACCGGAGGGCTGCAGGACGGCATACACCTCAGGAATCGACGTCAGAGCCAGCACCGCTATCCCCGCGGCACCCCAAGACCGCATCAATAGATTCATCGTGATCCTCCTTCCCGTCGCGTCCGGGCCCTTGGTCTCGGTACATGACCCGAGGGCCGCAGTATATTCCGCTGCATCCGCGGCCCCAGCCTTACGGAGTGACGCCGCCCTGCCCGAGTAGCGGAGTCCACTGGCAATGCTGCCTGATGTCAATTAGCGGCTGACGGATGCCCTCGAGGTCGGCCTGCTCTTGCGGGTTGGCATTGAAGTAGTTCTGAACGTCGTCGCGGATCTGATCCTTGGGCTGATCCTGAAGGTCGGTGTAGAACCCATTCACGTCGGGGTGAGTGAACAGGTAGCTCGAGAGTGCCGCCGCAACACCGGCCGCGACACCGGCTATGTCCGCGGCGGTGCAATTTGGCGGCCGAGGCGGCGGATCGGCCGCGGCAGTCCCCGCGGTAGCACACAGCAGCGCACCGGTAACGGTGCCGGCGCCGATCGCGCCAACCACTATCCGACGCGGAATGATTTCTGACAGGAACATAACTGGCTCCTTTGTGCGGTAATCAACTGGCCGCAACCGATCGCGACCGACGCCCGGTTCAAGCTAAGCAGATTAGGCAACCGCTTTACGGCGATATATCGGATTAATCCTAGGGAGCGCAGCCCATCAGTGGACGCCCGTGGACGCCCGGCTTGCCTTTGCCGGTGGCGCCCGTAGAGGGATTTCCAAATTGCCTGCGCCTAGGCTTATCGACCATCGAAAGCCGTTGTCCGCCAGCCACTTCGGATGGGCGGTGGCTTGGCCGGAGTGGGACCCTGGGCACTCGTCAGGAAGTTGCGGTGGCCTGCCTATCCAGGAGCGGTGTTTCTGCGACAAGCACTAGTGGTAGATATACGCAGAGGAGAAACCGATGACCCCAAACCACTTGCATACTCTCGTCGGTTCGTGCGCCGTGTCGCTCGTGATCGCCCTGTCGCTGCCCACGACTGCCTCCGCCGACCCTCCGTCGTGGAACGGCAAATACGCGATCACATTCATGGTGGGTCCCAAGTCCGGGACGAGCATGGCCGTCGGTGACCCCGAGGTGCAGCACACCGATACCTACGTATTCAGCTCGAACTGTACGAACGGAAAGTGCACCGCCACGATCGTTGGCGGCCCTCCGCCGAGCAACCCGACGGTTCCGCAACCGGTTGTATTCACCTGGGATGGGTCGTCCTGGACGCAGGTCAGCGATTTCCAGTGGGACTGCATGATGCCCGACACCACGATCCAATGGAATCCGGCCCGAGCCACCGTGCGCTACACGCCCCAACCCGATGGGACGCTATCCGGCACCATGCACACCGAGATCTTCAGCGGCGCGTGCCAGGGAACAATTGACATGGATATGAAGGCCGAGCGCGCTTAGGGGCCGACGAGTCGATCTCGGTATCAAGCCTGGTGCGCCACTATGGGCTGGCACACGGCCTCCGACTTGTATAAACCGCGGTGCCGCCGGCAGGTGCCCCCCGGCACGATTCGAACCTGCCGCCCCGTCCGTCGCAGCAAAGCCCTGAAGAGTGTAAACTGACCTCTACCAGCACAAACAGCGCTAGCCAGCTATGGACAGCAAGTGACGGGGAGTGCCAGAGTGGGCGTCGTTAGGGTGCAAATAAGGTGCGGGATTTGGCCCGTAATCGGTCCGCGCAGCGAAGAGGCAGGGAACCAATGAAGACGCGAATCTTGGCAGCGATCAGAGGCGCGCTGGCGGCTGCCGCCATAGGTGCCGCCGCGCCGGCTCACGCCGACGAAATCGGCTACCTGAATGCGCTGGCTGCCGATGGTGCGTCGATGACCCAAGGCAACACCCTAGCGGCGATCGAGGTAGGGCGGCTGGCTTGCTCGATGCTTTACCTGGGCCAGCCGGAAAGCCAGGTCGAAACGGCGCTGTTGGAAAATCCGAGATTCGCCACGCCCGGAGCGACGCCACAAGAGTTAGCGCGAGACGCAAAGATGGTCGTGCAGGCGGCGCACTCCCAGCTTTGCCCGGACGCCGGGTGAGCGCCAAGCGTCGCCCCCGCCGAGGCTGGGGCAAGATCCACCGCGAGCGGTCAGGCCGCCTCCAGGCGTCATACGTTGGCCCGGACCTAGCCCGGCACACGGCACGGGCCACCTTCAGCGCCAGGATGGACGCCGAACATCGGCTGGCCGACGAACGTCGGTTGATCGAGCGCGGCGACTGGAGCCGCCGAAGCTGCGGGCAGCGCGCAGCCGCCGAGTTCGGTGCGACGGTGCACCTGGCGCACCCGCTGGGGGTGAAGGCGTTTTCGTATCGGCGGGTCAAAAACGATCAACGTGACGCCTCAGATCTGGCGGACCTGCGGCGGATGGGGCGCCTGCCGCACGCGTGGATCGCACCCCCGGAAACCAGGGAACTGCGCGAGCTGGTGCGCCACAGGGCAAAACTGGTCGCGATGCGATCCCAGTGCAAGGCCCACGTCCACGCCGTGCTCGCCAAAGGCGGGATCTGGGTGCCGATGAGCGACCTGTTCGGCGTCGAAGGCACCCTCCTGCTGGACAAAGTCACGATGCCCGCACCGTACAAGGCGCGGATCGCCTCACTGCGGCGGCTGATCGAGGCACTCGACTTCGAGATCGACCTGTTCTGCGGGCTCGCTCGGGGTCGGCTGGCTCACGATCCCGGCTACACCGCCATCCAGCAGATCCCCGGCATCGGGCCCGTGCTGGCGGCGGTGTTCGTCGCCGAGATCGGGGACGTGCACCGCTTCGGTGGCCCCGCCCAGTTGGCCTGTTGGGCCGGACTGACGCCCTCCCACCACGAATCCGACACCACGGTGCACCGCGGCCGGATCACCAAACCAGGCTCACGCCTGGTGCGGTGGGCGGCAATCGAATCGGTGCAAATTCTGCCGAAGACCAGCCATATCGGCAGCATCCGAGAAAAGGTCGCTCGACGCCGCGGCAACCGCAACATCGGCGCTGTGGCCGCGGCCCGAAAACAGCTCGAACTCGTCTACTACGGGCTACGGGATCACCACGTCCGAGCCCTGCACCGCTCACCATGCGCGGCGTGAGCACACAATCCACGGTCGGCGCGGATCGCGCAGGTCATGACCCCCGAAACCGGCGAGGTCGCTCCCTCTGATTGATCCCGACCGACCGTCCCTGCGAACCGCTTCATGCCACCCACACGTGGCGAAGGAATGACCGGCAGCCCTATTCGCCTGCCCTGCGTCGGGAAACCGGGCCCTGACGACGACAACGCCCCACCACCCGAACAAACCCGAAAGCAGCACAAGGCTTCTCGATCTCCCTGCCCCGAACAGCATGCGCCGAACGGCGTCGCCGTCAAGGCCCTGCAGCCGCGACGCGGTCGGGCTCCGCCCGAGCCTTGACCCCGACGCCTACTTCGACGCGCCCAGCCAGGACAAGGAAGCTCGTAGAACGAACCAAAACAACACCTCCGTTGGTCTTGACCGGCCCCTCTCCTTCAGGAATGACCGGCAAGAACTCTTGTGCCCCCGGCAGGATTCGAATCTGCCGGGCGGCAGCGCCGTGACCAGCCAAAAATGCTATCTACCAGGCATTTCCGCTACATCCGAGCGCTGGCAAATGCTGGCTGGTAATGTGAATTAATCGCACGAATATCGCACGGCCCAGGAGAGGGCAACGATGATCAGGAAGACATTACAAACGGCGGCCATCGCCGGATTGACGGCATTGGCGCTATTCGCAAGCACCACGGAGGCTCACGCGGACTGCGTCATGCACGTGCGCCACTGCCAACTGGAGGGAGGCGGAAGGGGCAGCGGTGCATTCTGCTCCGACACGGTCACGCGTTGTCCGCCATACAACCCCGCCTGGCAACACCGGGCACAAAATGGCCCGTAAGGCTGGCAGTCGCGGCTGGGGCCACATCCGCAAGCTGCCGAGCGGCAACCTGCAGGCGTCCTACCTGAACCGTGGCCGCAGGCACAACGCGCCGACCACCTACACCAACTCCAAGGCCGGGAAGGTCCGCGCTGAGGGCTGGCTGGCCGCCGAGCGGGCCTTGATCGAGGCAGGCACCTGGACGCCGCCCGCCGACCGCGCAGCGGCCCGTACAGTCCGCGCAATCAGCCTCGCTGAGTATGGGGCGAAGTGGATTGCCGACCGCCCGGTGAAGCCGCGCACCCGGTTGCTCTACGAGTCGCAGTTGAAACACCACATCAAGCCCACCATTGGCATGCGGGAGATCACCGCCGTGACACCCGAGACTGTGCGGTCCTGGTACGCGGGCCTGGGCAGTGAGCACACCCGGCGCAATTCGCAGGTCTACGGCCTGCTGCACAGCATCATGGCGACCGCCGTCAAAGACGGTCTGCTGCAAGCCAACCCGTGCCAGATTGAACGTGCGATGAACGTGCAACGTGAACGTGAACCGGTCATCTTGACAGTGCCCGAGCTAGCCACACTGGCAAGTGGCGTGCCTGAGCGGCTGAAAGCCCTTGTGTTGCTGAGTGCGTGGTGCGGCTTGCGCTGGGGCGAGGTTACCGAGCTACGGCGTAAAGACTTCGACAACGACGCTGAGGTCGTGTTCGTCGGTCGTGGTGTGACTCATCGCGGCGAATGCCGGATCGACTGGCCCAAGAGCGGCAAGCCGCGTGCCGTCGTGATCCCGCCGCATATCCGCGCCGATGTGAAACACCATTTGGACGTGTTCGTCGCCAACGATGCTGAGGCGCTGGTGTTTTCGCCGCAGCGAGGCGGCTGCCACCTGAATGACCGGGTGTTTCGCGATGCAATCGCCAAGCCGCTGAAGGACATTAAGCGTTCTGATCTGCGGATTCACGATCTGCGACATTTCAGCGGAACGATGACCGCCCGCGTCGGCAACCTGGCCGAGTCGATGGCCCGCCTTGGTCACAGCACCGTCAAGGCCAGCCTGCTCTACCAGCAAGTCGTGTCGGGCCGTGACGCCGAGATTGCCGCCGCCTTGTCGGAGCTAGCGACTCGCGCCTGACAAGGCGGCTGGTTCGAAGCCCAATCCCGTCATGGGTTGCCCCCCAGTCACCCAATAGAGTCGATCAGCATGTCTACCTTTGCGCTGAGCGTCGCTGGCTTCGTTGTCTTGATCATCGCGAACATGTGGGCCTTCGCGATGGTGTTCGTTCGTTGGCCTCGGGTGTCGGTTGAGACAAAGCGTCACCTCTACACCGGGCACACCCAGGCCAAGATTGTTCTAACAGTGATCAACCGTGGTGCTGAGGCCGTAACGATTAGCAACATTGGGCTGCGCCGTGAAGACGGTGGTGGTGCCCGTGATTTCGAGTACGACCTTCTTCACGATCCCCTCAAATTACCCGACAGCAACAATGACCCGTTGCCCGTGCGGATCGAGGGACACGGTGCGCTCAGGTGGATGTACGGCCCACAGCTATTGAGCGACCATCGAGGTATAGATGTTCGCGGTTACGCCAAGGTCTACACATGGTACCGATGGCCGTGGCGCAAAGACTTCACCGAAAAGACGATTGAAGCATCGCGAACAGCTCGCGTCGACTGACATTGTGGCGGGCACTGCGCGAACGGCGGCTCGCAACGGGGGAGGGATGACACCAGGGTCGACCTGAAAGTGTCTCTACGGCGATCTGAGGGGCCGTTTTCGCGGCGCTAGAGATGTACGACGGCGGCTGCGTCAGCCTTGTGGATCACATCGCCCGGTGTCACGATCACGCCGCCGCGCCAATCGGCCAGCCACGCGATGCGGTCGGCACCCGGCAGGCTTCGGACGCGGTCGCTGGCGACGGGGAGCAGTTCGCCCGCTTCCAGCCGCTCGGCCATGCGCCTCATCTGCACGGCGTGCGGTGCGTGGAGGTTGAACCGGATCTGCTCCTGCGGGTCGAGGTCCATGAATTTCAGGCGTGGATCGATCACCAGCGACTCGCGGCGATAGTCGGCGATCAGGGCGGCATAAAGACCGGGAACCGCTGTGACAGTGAGGCTTTCAGCCCTGGGCACGAACCTTGTCCCATCTGGCCATCGCCGCCCTGCGGTTCTTGATCGTGGTTATCGATTCCGGCGCTGGCATGTCGGTGCGAATCCCCTTGAGCAGCGCCATGATGGCCTTATCAAGCTGGCGGATCTCGGCGCTGATCCTGATTCGCGTCTTGGTTTCACGGGTGCGCTCGTACCGGACGGCCAATCCGGCTCGGCGATCCACCGTGTCGGCAAGCAGTTCGCGGGCCTGAAGCTCGGCGGCGGTCCAGACCAGGTCTCGGCCAGTGGCCGCACCGGCAGCAGCAAGCTCCGCATCGAGCGCCGCCAGCAGTGAAACGGCGGCTGAAGTGCGGTTATCCATGCCCGCGATCCTACCCCGCGAATTTCGCGGGTGCATGCGGGCAGACCAAATAGCTGTTCGGCCAGGTGCGGGCGGGTGGCGGGGGAGCCCTCCCCTGGCGGGGGTCGGGTGGCGGTGACCGGTGACGGTGACCGGCTGGCCCTCCGACCGTCCCAGCGCCGCGTCGGCTCGAGTGTCGGTGTGGCACACCAGGTTTGGCTGCGATCATCGGGAGTGGGTTCGCTTGCGTGGCAACATGATTCGGTGCGTTGAAGTACATCATCGAGTCCCGCCTTGGTTGTCGGTCACCGAGTCCCACGCACCGAGTCCCGCCCTGGTGCTCGTCGGCACCCTCCGACCAGGCATCGCGGCGAGTGCATCGCCGCACCCTCCATCGGCACACCCTCCATCGAGCAAGCCTCTACCAGATCACAATCCGCCTGGGTACACCTACGCCATCACTTTGGCGGGTGCTGCTCGCATTGGTTGGCGTGGTGCTGCCCGCGTTGGTCGGTGGCGATACCCGGTTGCCCTGTGCCAGGTTTCCTTCCCGCGAGGTCTTCTTGGCGTGACAGTTCCGGCAACACCCCTGCACGTTTGAATCGACATATCCCAACATGGAATTGATGCGGTCGACCTCGGCAGCCGCGCCCGTGCAACCGGTGTCGCCGATCTCGCACCGCCCGCCGCAGCGCCGGAACACCCTCGCTTTCATTCGGCGGCGTGCTGCCGTGTCGGAGCGGTCGACACCATGCCGTGCCCACGGCTGCCGGTTGACATGCTCGGGGCAGCGATTGCCGCCGCCGCCGACGATGGCAGTGCAGCCAACCTCGGCACAGCACTTCGGGGCACGTGATGTCATCGGTGCCTCTGGAACAGTTCGGCTGCCAGCCGGTCCACGTTCACGGTCTGCCGCCCGCCGAAGTAGGCCAGCGTCACCGCCCGCGTGCCGCTGACGGGATGCACACGAAGACGCATCATCGTCGGCCTGCAGCGGTAGGTGGTGCCATTGCTGCGGGATAGGACACGCTCCAGGCCGCGCACCCTGCGCCGGTTGGACACCTGGTACATGCCTTCGTAGTTCGGCACGTCCTTCCAGACTTCGCGGCGGGTCATGCTGACCGGTCGAGGTCGACCGCGACGATCTGGTAGCCGATCCGCCGCAGCCTGGCCGCGAGCCTGTCTGCCCACGCTGGATGGATACGCCAGGCACCGGACGCTGCGTCCCAGGTTCTGGCCCAGCTTGGCAGGGCGCGGATGACCGCGACGGCGGTCTCGTTGAATTCCATCGTCACGATGACGTCGTGGATGGGGCTTGAATGTTCAAACCTGACAGTCGGTTTCATGGTCGCTTGTGTTTCCGAAAGGGATGACGCCCGGCGCGGTCGCCGGTGGTATTAGGAAAACCGCGCCGGGGCCATAGCCTTTCTAGCTGCCCGGCACGCTGCCAGTGACTTTTCACGACGGCTGCGGCGTGCGGCCACGCGAACCCGTACCTCAGTACGGCTCGCAGCGCGATGCAGTCATCACTGAAATACGGCCACGGGCTAGTGACCAGTTCCACGTCCTGGCGTTGCACCACAAACGCTTTCGGGTTCGGCCCATCGGCGCACAAGCACCAGATCACGCCGTCCTCGATGACACCTTCCAGCACCCAGTACAGCGGTGTCCCGTTGATCAGATACTTGGTGCGCTGCGTCGGATCTGCTTGCAGCAGAGTCTCATTGGAGATCACATCTGTGGTCGGCTGGAACTCCTTGAGGCGGGCCAATGTTGACACCGTGGTCGCGGATGCGACGAAAGCCGTTGCTGTTGCCCCGACTTGGTTCAACAGCGTTTCGGCTTCGATTGCCCAGTCGAGGTTTTCGAACAAGCCATCGACGTAGACGTTCTGGTAGCCGACCAGATCCTCAAGTCCCTTGGGCTGATTCGGGTTACCGGCGTAGCTGCCGAAGTAAGCGGTGTCCAGTTGCCTTTGGATCTGCGTCACGACACCCTGGCCGACGATTGCCGCCGCGCCCGCGTTGATGCTGTCGGCTGCCATCTCTCGGGAGATCTTCACCAGTGCGGTCAACTTTTTCGGCGTGACCACTAGCTCGTCCACGCTCGGGTCTTCCTCTGTCAGCGGGTCACCTTCAGCGACCCAGTGCGCCAACGGGTTCGCCGTCAAGATTGGGAAACGGTAATCCTTTGTGGCGCAAGTGACTAGGTTGCTTACGCGCATGGCGACCGATGATGCTTGGAGAGGTTCAAGAATCAGCGGCCCGATAGATTCTGGCGCGACGATTCCTGGTGATGTTGCTTCAAAAAAGCCTGTACCGGTCATGATTCACTACTTTCGATTCGGCTGGCGAATCGGAGCGCCGCCCCGGCGGGCCGTGAAATGAAAGTAGCCCCGTGAGCTTGGCACCGACCGCAGCGATTGAACTGCTTTTGGTGGTGACCAGCGACCACCATCCGGTGATCGTCGGCCTGCCCACGGGGCTTCAGTGCAGGCGCGCGGCGCGTATCCAACTGCCGCCGTGGCCTACAGGTACTTCTGGTTGCGGATTCTACCCGCCTGGGATCGCTTCTGGCGGGCGCATCTCGTCAACCGTGCCACCTAGCCCGAAGTTAAGCGTCGTTTTCGGTGGGATTGTGGGTCTGACCTGAATCGACGGTGGCGGTTCGGCGTGGATGTGTAGCCACTGAAGTAGCGTGTCGGTGAGATAGTGTCGAGGGAGATCACGATAGAATTCAACATGTGACGGCATACAGCGGTGCGATGCACGTAGCCCGGAACAAGAGTTCTTATGTGGCAAAGTCCGGTGAGCAGCGGGTCTACCAGTCGGTGCTACTGCGGCGCACCTTCCGCGACGGGAAGAAGGTCAAGCACCAGACGCTGGCGAACCTGTCGAAGCTCCCGCCGGAGCTGGTCGCGGCGATCGAGGCGACGTTGAAGGGGCAGACACTGATCGCGGCCGGCAGCGAGTTCAGCAAGGCGCGGTCGCTGCCGCACGGCGACGTCGCGGCGGTGGCGGCGATGGCGCGCAAGCTCGAGCTGGCGGCGCTGATTGGCCCGGCGTGCCGGGCCCGCGACATCGTCCTGGCGTTGATCATCTCGCGGGTGGTGCGGCCAAAGTCGAAGCTCTCCACGCTGGGCTGGTGGTCGAACACCACCCTCGGCGTCGACCTCGAGGTGGCCGACGCATCCACCGACGAGATCTATGCGGCGATGGACTGGCTGGCCGCCCGGCAGGACAGGATCGAAAAAAAGCTCGCGGACAAACACCTTGGCCCGCAAGCCAATCCGTCGCGGATGGCGTTGTTTGATCTGACCTCGGCGTGGGTGACTGGCCGCTGCTGCGAGCTGGCTGCGCGCGGCTACTCCCGCGACGGTAAGAAGGGCTGCGAGCAGATCGAATACGGGGTGCTCTGCGACCCGGCGGGGCGCCCGGTCGCGGTGCGGGTGTTTTCCGGCAACACCGCCGACCCGGAATCGTTCACCGAGATCGTCACGGTCGTCAAGGACAAGCTCGGCATCACCCAACTGGTGCTGGTCGGCGATCGCGGCATGATCACCTCCGCCCGCATCGACAAGCTGCGCGAACTCAACAACAACCCCGAGGCCCGCACAGATTTCGACTGGATCACCGCGCTACGCGCACCCGCGATCGCCAAACTCGCCCGCGACGACGGGCCGCTGCAAATGAGCCTGTTCGATACCCAGGACCTGGCCGAGATCACCCACCCCGACTACCCCGGCGAACGCCTGATCGCCTGCCGCAACCCCGCCCTGGCCGTCGAACGCGCCCGCAAACGCCAAGACCTGCTGCAAGCGACCGAAAAACAGCTCGCCGCCATCAAAAAGCGCGTACAGGCCGGCACCCTGCGCGGGGCCGACAAGATCGGCATCGCCGTCGGCGAAGATGCCGGAAAATACAAGATGGGCAAGCACTTTGCCATCACCATCACCGACAGCACATTCAGTTTCGAACGCGACCGCGACCGCATCGCCGCCGAAGCCGCCCTCGACGGCATCTACGTGCTGCGCACCAGCGTCGACGCCGAGGTGCTCGACCCCGCCGCCGTGGTGGCCGGCTACAAGAACCTCGCCAACATCGAACGCGACTTCCGCATCATCAAATCCGACGACCTGGATCTGCGGCCGATCCACCACCGCCTCACCGACCGCGTCAAATCCCACGTGCTGATCTGCATGCTCGCCTGCTACCTGAGCTGGCACCTACGCAAGGCCTGGGCGCCACTAACTTTCACCGACCAAACACCCCCCACCCGCGACAACCCCGTCGCGCCCGCGCAGCGTTCGGCAGCCGCCCACGCCAAGGCCTCCACCAAACACGACGCGGCCGGCAACCCAGTCCGCGGCTTCCGTGATCTGCTCGCTCACCTGGTCACCCTCACCCGAGACCGGATCCGCTACCACGACACCAACATCGAAATCGACAAACTCACCGACGCCACCCCCACCCAGCGCCGCGCCTTTGAACTCATCGATACCCCGATCCCACTCACCATCGCCGCGTAGCCAGAACAACCACCCACCGAAATCAGCAAAACCCCAGGTCAACCTGGTGATTCACCTATCTTGGCGGCAGTAACTTCGGCCTAGTACATCGGCCCATGTCGGCTGCGCCTGGGCCACCTGAGACGGGTCGAGCACGCCGAATGGCCGCATGCCGATACGACTGTCGCCAGTGATCTCTGCCGAAGCCGCCGCTGGCATGCCCGGTGCAGGTGCGGCGTAGTGAGGATGCGCGGCAAGGATGGAGGCCAACGCCGTGTCCACTTTGGACATTTCGATCACGCCGTCCTCACTAAGCAAGTCGGCATGGTCGGTCCTGCCCCAAAAATCTTCGACATCACGCATATGCGGGCCGACGTGCTGGTCGATCAGTGCCTTCTCGGCGGCGCGAAGCTTCGCCGCGATGTCGGCCCGCTGCTCCATCAGTTCCGCGTTGACCTGTTGCTGCTCACGAAATTTCAGCCGCCAACCTTTGGCTTCCGCCGACAGATTGACATCCTGCTGTGAATCTTCAGGCGGCTCAGGCGTATTCGGTTCGGGTTGTGCCTCAACAGGTTCCGGCTCGCTCTGGCCAGTCTCGGGTGCGTCGATTGCCTTGTCAGTCATCGTCTTTCCTCCATTGTCCATCGGCACGAAGCTGGTCTTCGTGCGCTTGTGCTTTCGCCGCCAGTTGCCGGAACGCGGCAGCAGTCTCCGGTGTGGAGAATCCTTCCCAACCCTCGGAGAGTTGGCGGATGATCTCCAAGACGTAGGTGATCGGCCTGCCGTGCTTGAACCCGGCGTAGATCGATTCGGCGACCTGATCGACATCTTCGTCGGCGCGGGTGCCAGCGGCCAGCCCGAGAGTTGCAGCGGCCAGCCGTATATCGTCATCCCAAATTTCAATCATGTCACTCCTAGTTGGTGCATCTCGGAACGAAGCTCGTCAATCTCGCGGCTGAATTCACAGCGCAAGTCTTCGATCTCGCTTTCCATCTCATAGCGCAGGTCTTCGCGTAGCGTTGCGATCTCGGCGCGCAGCACGGTCATTACCGTGGTGACCACCGCGCTGAGATCCGCCGCCTGGTTCGTCATCGTGTGTTGCCTCCCTAATCGGATTTGCTGGCAGCTACTTGGCACCAGTGGCATGGCGTCGGCTGGCTGGCGCAGACGCAGCCGGGTCGGCGGTCGCCGTCACTGTCCGATGACCCGTTTTCGGCGGTAGAAGTGTCCAGACCGTCCAGACCGTCCGAAGAATCGCTTTGGCCTGCGCCGTCAGCCGACATTCTGTTTTCGGCCAGGGCGTCCGTAGGGCGTCCAGCGTGTCCGAAATGTCCAGCGTCGGACGGGTTCTGGACGGGTTGCGGACGGGTCGATGTTTCGCTGTTTTCGTCGTGTTCGCCGTGGTCAGCAGCTGATGTCGGACGGCTGGACGGTTCTGGACGGAGGTAGCGCCGGAAAGCGTCACGGAAGGATTCCAACATGTACCCGCGCTGGGTCTTCGCGGCGTTGTGACCGGGCCTGACACCATACGGTTTCAGGGCTGCTGCGAGTTTGCTGGTGTTAAGCTCCTTGTCCTTCCACGGCGACTCTTCGATGTCCCGCAACTCATTGACGAGTGTCTGGGACGCCAGGAATGGTGTGCCAGCCCAACCTGTCGGCATCTGAACGTCGGCGAAGATGTTGCGAATGTCGTGCAGCAACAGGGTGTCATTGTCGGAATCATCGTCGGCAGCCGACTCGCACAACGCCAGGCACGCCAGTTTGGCCCTGGCAGGCCATTCTCCACCGGCCAATTCGGCGATGGCGAACAATGGCTCCCATGCATCGGCCTCGCGGTCATCCACCGGCATTACGGGTTGGGCTTTCTCCAACTCAGTGATGTTGGCCTGGACCCATTCCGCAAGCTGGTTGCGAATGCTGTTGAGGTTCGGGCAGTCCCGGCGTTGCCGGAACTTCGCGACTTCCTCAGTGGGGCTGCGGCGCTGCAATGCGATGCTGATCGCGCGGTCGGTGATGGTGTCGGGCAGCTTGCCGATTCCGGCGAGCGCGGCCATCGCGAAGTTGGAGAACTGCGTCGGCTCCTGCTTGGGGCCAACGCATCGCCAGGTGGGTTTCCCGCGTGCGAACCCGTTGTTGAACAGCGCCCGCAGGTCTTCGTTCTGCTCGGCCTTGGTCTTGGTGCGGAACAGCGCATCGGCCTCGTCCAGAATGATGGTGGGTGGGCTGTCTCCATGCTGGGCGATGACTCTGAAGATTGCCGCCGTGCTGGCGTTGGAGGTCGGCAGCGGCGAATGGGCTGTCTCCGTGATGATGTCGAGCAGGCGGGTCTTTCCGCACCGTTTCTGTGGGCTGTCGACGGTGAGCCGGGTGGCATGATGCCAGACCGATATCGCGTGGGTGGCAGCGGTCCAGAGTGTGACGGCGACCGGCTCATGCCTGCCGGGGAACACGACGAACTTGACGTACTGGTTATACAGTTCATCGAGAAGCTGTGCCCCGTCGAGGATTTCGCTTTCGGGCGCATCGGAATCGGATTGCGTTGTCTGCGAACCGATTGCGTTGTCGAGTTGAGTCATGAAGTTGTCGGTCATAACTCACCTCGCAGCACGGCCAGCCGCTCGGAGGTTTCGGTGATCCGCGCCGCCCCGCTGGTGACCACCTGGACGATGTCGGCTTCGGGTGCCAGATCTGCGAGCATCATCATGGCGTTGCCGACATTGGAGACCAAGCGCCGGAACCTGGACGCCACCACGGCAGCCGCGTAGGCATCGACCGCCAGCGCCTCAGCACCGGATGTCACGGCGGCGCGTAAGTGGTCGAGCACCAGGGCTGTCGCGGCTCCTGTGCGCTTCAATTCGTCGAAGACGAGTTGCGGGCCGGTGGGCTTGTTCGCGAGCGCCAGCGTGCGGATCGCGGCCAGTATCCCGGTGTCGGCTGGGTGTTCGACATCGTCATCGTCAACGAGTCCCAGCACCGACACGGCGATGGAGATGGGTGCCCACAGCAGCGACCCGATGAACAGAACGTCGACGCTCGGGTGTGGGCCGACCGGCTGGATCTGTGTGGCGTCACTGCCACCGGTAGCATGCGTGGTGTCGTACTCATCGCGACTGGTGTGGTTGGTTCCGGCTTCTGTGGTGGGGGCCGGGACTTCCCCCGGTGGCCCCGTTCTCGCCGCCGTCACGCGCCGATCTCCTTGAACAAAGCTTCGGCGTCTTCGACCCGAATGCGAACGTGACGGCCAACTTTGAACCCGCGCAACTTACCTTCACGAAGCCATTGGCGAATGGTGGATTGGGGGAGATTGCCCCTGGTCGCCAACTGCTCGACCGTGATGTATTGGGGGAGTGGCGATGTGGGGATAGCCTTTGTGGGCATTGATTCCTCCGAGAAGAGAGCGAGCAGCGGCTAGGCGCTTAACCCTTCGTCTCTCAAGATCGTCTCTCGGAGCGGTCCTTTTCCGCGCGTAGCGGCCTCTCGGACTCTTTTGGAAAGCTGCGAGCCACGCTACCACAAGGAATCGGCGGCTGCCGGTGAGTGCTGACGAAGTGTGTTGCAGGCCAGTCTGTATCCCCGCTTACTCGCTATCGTCAAGCAACCGGTCATCCAGATATTTCTGAAGTTCCAGGGTCAGGAACGTAAGACGAAGCAGAGCTAGTTCTAATCAGAATGGCGGGAGGTCCGACGACCACACGTAAGTGTCTTCTGGGGACGTGATGTTCCGCCAAACCGGTGCAAAGTACTTGTTGTTGAGTTCTGTTACCTGCTCGTAGTCCGTCACGACCTCGGACACGTCGAGTCCACGGTCAGCCCGCCGCGCCCCCGCACCCGTGAGGTTTGTCGAGCCCTTGAAGGCCACGAGACCATCAATGATGAGAATCTTCTGATGTGGTGCGTCGTAGATGCCCTGTGTTGATGGAATGACCTTCGCCGTCAGTTGCGGTGCTTCATCCGGGAAGTCAACCAACTCCACACGTGCATGTTGCTCGACACTCGACACGAAGCCGTACACCGACACGCGCATACTTGCCATCTTCAGCGCGCCGATCATCACATGACTGATGCCCCAGCTCGTAAAGTGGACGAAATACTTCGCACGGGCAATGACCTCGAAGAATGTGCGCATCGTCGGCCATTTTTGGCGTCGTGACTTTTGGACCACTTCGGCGAGCGCGGTCGCGTGGCTGAAGAGGTCGCGATGATCGACAATCCATCCCTCCGTGCGGAATGCTTCCCAGATGCTGGAGTCGCCCTCACCGCCAATGAACTTGACCTCACACACCGGGCACGAGTACGAGAATGGGCGAACTTTGGTGTTTATCTTGATGTTGCGCATGAGCCCTCTACAAGCCGGGCAGATGTAGCGGGGCGGCTGGAAATCCAAAATCGACGTGATATCGAAACCGGGCATGTGTTGATGATGCCTTGCTTCGCATGTGCCGGTGAGTGCTGGTCATTGCTGACTGTGGGTCGCATATATATCGCACGGCTAGGGTCGGCCAAGCTGCAAAAATGACCTCTCACCAGGCATTTCGCCTTGTGCCCCCGGCAGGATTCGAACCTGCGGCCTTCTGCTCCGGAGGCAGACGCTCTATCCCCTGAGCTACGGGGGCGCACCGACGTGACTGTTGCGCCATTGGGCCCCGCCAGACTAGCGCATCGCGGTGACCGCTCGGGCACCGCAATGGATTCGGGGCAAGAGCATCCCACCCCATAGGATGGACGTTCGTGACCCCCGCCGACCTGGCTGAGCTGCTCAAAGCCACCGCTGCCGCGGTGCTGGCCGAGCGCGGGCTGGACGCCGCCGCCTTGCCCGCGACGGTCACCGTGGAGCGGCCGCGTAATCCGGATCACGGCGACTACGCCAGCAACCTGGCGCTGCAGCTCGGCAAAAAGGTGAGCGCGAACCCGCGCGAGCTTGCCGGATGGCTGGCCGAGGCGCTGGCGGAAGCGGAGGGCATCGCTTCGGCGGAAGTGGCCGGCCCCGGCTTCATCAACATGCGCCTCGAGGCGTCGGCGCAGGCCGTGGTTGTCGGCAACGTCATCGACGCCGGCGACGAATTCGGCCAATCCGACGACCTGGCGGGCCACAAGATCAACCTCGAGTTCGTCTCGGCCAACCCCACGGGACCGATCCACATCGGCGGCACCCGCTGGGCCGCCGTCGGCGACGCACTCGGCCGGCTGCTATCGACCCAAGGCGCCGACGTGGTGCGCGAATACTATTTCAACGACCACGGCGCCCAGATCGACCGGTTCGCCAGCTCGTTGATCGCCGCGGCCAGAGGCGAACCCACGCCCGCCGACGGCTACGCGGGCGCCTACATCAACGACATCGCCGCGCAGGTATTGCAGAAGGTGCCCGACGCGCTGAGCCTGCCAGACGCCGAGATGCACGAGACCTTCCGCGCGATCGGCGTCGACCTGATGTTCACCCACATCAAGGAGTCGCTGCACGAATTCGGCACCGACTTCGACGTCTACACGCACGAAGACTCGATGCACACCAGCGGCCGGGTCGACCAGGCCCTCGCGCGGCTCCGCGAGACCGGCAACGTCTACGAGAAGGACGGCGCAACCTGGTTGCGCACCAGCGCTTTTGGGGACGACAAGGACCGCGTCGTGATCAAGAGCGACGGCAAACCGGCCTACATCGCCGGCGACATCGCCTACTACCTGGACAAGAGGCAACGCGGCTTCGACCTGTGCATCTACATGCTCGGCGCCGACCACCACGGGTACATCGCCCGTCTCAAGGCCGTCGCCGCCGCCTTCGGTGAGGATCCCGCGACCGTCGAGGTGCTCATCGGGCAGATGGTGAATCTGGTCCGCGACGGCCAGCCGGTCCGGATGAGCAAGCGGGCCGGAACCGTACTCACGCTCGACGACCTGGTCGAGGCGATCGGCGTCGACGCGGCGCGCTACAGCCTGATCCGGTCGTCGGTGGACACCGCGATCGACATCGACCTGGCGCTGTGGTCCTCGGCGTCCAACGAAAACCCGGTCTACTACGTGCAATACGCCCATGCCCGGCTTTCGGCGCTGGCCCGCAATGCCGCCGAGCTCGGCCTGATCCCCGACACGGCGCACCTCGAGCTGCTCAGCCACGACAAAGAGGGCGCGCTGCTGCGCACCATCGGCGAATTCCCGCGCGTGCTGAAAACCGCGGCGTCCCTTCGGGAACCGCACCGGGTTTGCCGCTACCTGGAAGACCTCGCGGGCGACTACCACCGGTTCTACGACTCCTGCCGGGTGTTGCCCCAGGGTGACGAGCAGCCCACCGACCTGCACACCGCGCGCCTGGCGCTGTGCCAGGCGACCCGCCAGGTCATCGCCAACGGGTTGACGATCCTCGGCGTCTCTGCCCCGGAGCGAATGTGAACGTCCACCCCGCCGGCCCCCGGCACGCCGAAGAGACCCGTCACGCCGAAAGCCCGCTGCGGCCGCAATCTCCGGAGGAGCTGCTGCGGCTGGCGCCGAATGTCTGGCCGCGCAGCACAACCCGCGACGAATCCGGAGCGGCGACCATCGGGGGAGTCGCGGTGACCGATCTCGCGCAGGAGTACGGGACGCCGTTGTTCGTCGTCGACGAGGACGACTTTCGCTCGCGCTGCCAAGACATGGCCGCGGCGTTCGGCGGCGGCCACAATGTGCACTACGCCGCCAAGGCGTTCCTCTGCAGCGAAGTAGCGCGCTGGATCAACGAAGAGGGCCTCTCGCTGGACGTGTGCACCGGCGGGGAACTGGCCGTCGCGCTGCACGCTGACTTCCCGCCGGAGCGGATCACCTTCCACGGCAACAACAAATCGGTCGGCGAGCTGACCGCCGCGGTCAAGGCCGGGGTCGGCCACGTCGTTCTGGACTCGATGACCGAGATCGAGCGCCTCGACGCCATCGCCGGCGAGGCGGGCGTCGTCCAGGACGTGCTGGTGCGGCTCACCGTCGGCGTCGAGGCGCACACCCATGAGTTCATCTCCACCGCACATGAGGACCAGAAGTTCGGGCTGTCGGTGGCCGGCGGCGCGGCGATGGCGGCGGTGCGACGGGTGTTCGCCACCGATCACCTACGGCTGGTCGGGCTGCACAGCCATATCGGTTCGCAGATCTTCGACGTCGCAGGATTCGAACTCGCCGCGCACCGGGTCATCGGCCTGCTGCACGACATCGTCGACGAGTTCGGCGTCCACAAGACGGCCCAGCTGTCGACGGTCGACCTCGGTGGCGGCTTTGGCATCTCGTACCTGGCGCCCGACGATCCGCCGCCGATGGCCGAACTGGCGGCCAAGCTGACCGCGATCGTGCGCAACGAGTCCGAGACCGTGGGGCTGCCGACCCCCCGGCTGGTGGTCGAGCCCGGGCGTGCCATCGCCGGACCGGGCACCATCACGCTGTACGAGGTCGGCACCGTCAAGGACGTCGATGTGAGCAG
The DNA here is from genome assembly GCA_963788075.1 of uncultured Actinomycetota bacterium. Lineage (GTDB taxonomy): Bacteria > Actinomycetota > Actinomycetes > Mycobacteriales > Mycobacteriaceae > Mycobacterium. Next base: position 153,771 of record CAWBFI010000007.1, read on the forward strand.
CACGGCCCACCGGCGCTATGTCAGCGTCGACGGCGGCATGAGCGACAACATCCGCACCGCGCTATATGACGCGCAGTACGACGCCCGAATGGTTTCGCGAACCAGCGACGCACCGGCTGAGCTCGCCCGCATTGTCGGAAAGCACTGCGAGACGGGCGACATCGTCGTTCGCGACACCTGGGTTCCGGGCGACCTGCAGGCGGGCGACCTGCTCGGGGTCGCCGCTACCGGTGCCTACTGCTATTCGCTGTCGAGCCGCTACAACATGATCGGCCGTCCCGCCGTGGTAGCCGTGCGCGCCCGGCGCGCCCGCCTGATCCTGCGACGCGAAACGGTCGACGATCTGCTGAGCCTGGAGGTGAGGTGACCCGTGTCCGGTGACGAAAAGCCCGTCGGTGTAGCGGTACTCGGGTTGGGTAACGTCGGCAGCGAGGTCGTCCGCATCATCGAGGACAGCGCCGAAGACCTGGCGGCTCGCGTCGGCGCCCCGCTGGTGCTGCGCGGTATCGGGGTGCGCCGTGTCGCCGCCGACCGTGGCGTTCCGGTCGGCCTGCTCACCGACGACATCGAGGAACTGGTCGCGCGCGAGGACGTCGACATAGTCGTCGAACTGATGGGGCCGGTGGAGCCCGCCCGCAAGGCGATCCTGTCCGCGCTCGAACGCGGCAAGTCCGTCGTCACGGCCAACAAGGCCTTGCTGTCGACGTCCACCGGCGAGTTGGCGCAGGCGGCCGAAAACGCCCACGTCGACCTGTATTTCGAGGCGGCGGTCGCGGGTGCCATCCCGGTGATCCGCCCGCTCACCCAATCGCTGGCCGGCGACACGGTGCTGCGGGTGGCCGGCATCGTCAACGGCACCACCAACTACATCCTGTCGGCGATGGACAGCACCGGCGCCGACTACGACAGCGCGCTGGCCGACGCCAGCGCGCTGGGCTACGCCGAAGCCGATCCCACCGCCGACGTCGAGGGCTACGACGCCGCGGCCAAGGCCGCGATATTGGCGTCCATCGCCTTTCACACCCGGGTGCACGCCGACGACGTCTATCGGGAGGGCATCACCAAGATCACCCCGGCCGACTTCGCGTCCGCGCGGGCCCTCGGCTGCACCATCAAGCTGCTGTCGATCTGCGAGCGCATCACAGGAGACGATGGGCAGCAACGAGTTTCGGCCCGCGTCTACCCGGCGTTGGTGCCGCTGTCGCATCCGCTCGCCACGGTCGGCGGGGCGTTCAACGCGGTGGTGGTCGAGGCCGCCGCATCGGGGCGGCTGATGTTCTACGGCCAGGGGGCAGGCGGCGCGCCCACCGCGTCCGCGGTGGCCGGCGACCTGGTGATGGCCGCCCGCAATCGGGTGCTGGGCAGCCGGGGCCCGAAAGAGTCCAGGTACGCCCAACTCCCCATCGCACCAATGGGTCTCATCTCCACCCGGTATTACGTCAGCATGAACGTGGCCGACAAGCCAGGCGTATTGTCTTCGGTGGCAGCAGAATTCGCCAAGCGTGAGGTCAGCATCGCAGAGGTCCGCCAGGAGGGGGTCGTGGACGAGGGCGGGCGACGGGTGGGCGCCCGCATCGTGGTCGTCACCCACACCGCCACCGACGCCGCGCTGTCCGAAACCGTCCATGCGCTCGCGGATTTGGACGTCGTGCAGAGCGTCACGAGCGTGCTGCGACTGGAAGGAAACGGCCAGTGAGCGTGCCCCGAATTACAGGAACGGCAACCCACCAGCCCTGGCCGGGGGTGATTGCGGCCTACCGCGACCGCTTGCCGGTTGGCGACGACTGGACTCCGGTCACCCTGCTCGAGGGCGGTACCCCGCTGATCGCCGCCACCCGACTCTCGGAGAGGACCGGCTGCACGGTCCACCTCAAGGTCGAAGGCCTCAATCCCACCGGATCCTTCAAGGACCGGGGCATGACGATGGCGGTCACCGACGCGCTGGCCCGTGGCCAGCGGGCCGTGTTGTGCGCATCGACCGGCAACACCTCGGCGTCGGCGGCGGCGTATGCGGCCCGCGCCGGTATCACCTGTGCGGTGCTGATACCGCAGGGCAAGATCGCGATGGGCAAGCTGGCGCAGGCGGTTATGCACGGCGCAAAGATCATCCAGATCGACGGCAACTTCGATGACTGCCTGGAATTGGCCCGCAAGATGGCGGCCGACTTCCCGACGATCTCGTTGGTCAACTCGGTCAACCCGGTGCGCATCGAGGGCCAGAAAACGGCGGCGTTCGAGATCGTCGACGCGCTGGGCGGCGCGCCTGACGTGCACGCTCTTCCGGTTGGCAACGCCGGGAACATCACCGCGTACTGGAAGGGCTACACCGAGTATCAGCACGAGGGCGTGATCGACAAGCTGCCCCGCATGCTGGGGACGCAGGCTGCCGGGGCGGCGCCCCTGGTCCTCGGCGAACCGGTCAGCCACCCGGAGACCATCGCGACCGCCATCCGCATCGGCGCACCGGCGTCGTGGAGGGCCGCCGTCGAGGCCCAGCAGCAATCCCACGGGCGCTTCCTGGCCGCCACCGACGAGGAGATCCTCGCCGCATACCACTTGGTGGCCCAGTCCGAAGGCGTCTTCGTCGAACCCGCTTCCGCCGCCAGCATCGCGGGGCTACTCAAGGCCGTCGACGACGGCTGGGTGGCCCGCGGGTCGACGGTGGTGTGCACGGTGACGGGCAATGGTCTCAAGGATCCCGACACGGCGCTGAGGGACATGCCGAAAGTGTCCCCGCTGCCGGTTGATCCGGTGCTCGTGGTGGAAAAGCTGGGCCTCGCTTGATGAGCGCCGGTTGGTGACCCCCATGCTGCCTGCCGGGCTGGTGGCGAGCGCGGTGGTGTCGGCCTCCAGCGCTAACCTCGGTCCGGGTTTCGACAGCATCGGCCTGGCGTTGAGCCTTTCCGACGACATCGTCGTGGAGACAACGGATTCCGGCTTGGTCGTGGTGGTCGAGGGCGACGGCGCCGACCAGGTGCCGCTGGATTCAGAACATCTGGTGGTGCGTGCCGTCGAACGTGGCCTGCGAGCCGCGGGGGTGGGCGCGCCGGGCCTGGTGGTGCGCTGTCGCAACGCCATCCCGCATTCCCGGGGTCTCGGATCCTCCGCCGCGGCCGTAGTCGGTGGGCTGGCGGCGGTGAATGGCCTTGTCGCACAGGTGGATTCAACACCGCTAAGCACCGCCGAGCTGATCCAGCTGTCCTCGGAGTTCGAGGGCCATCCCGACAACGCCGCGGCAGCGGTGTTGGGCGGCGCGGTGGTGTCGTGGATTTCTCACACCGGCGACCGGCCCGAGTACCTGGCCGTGCCGCTGAGCCTCCACCCCGATATCCGGTTATTCTGCGCGATCCCCGAGGAGCGCTCGTTGACCGCGGAGACCCGTGTGCTCCTGCCCGCCCTTGTCAGCCACGACGATGCCAGGTTCAGTGTGAGCCGTGCCGCGTTGCTGGTGGTCGCGCTCACCGAACGGCCGGATCTGTTGATGGCGGCGACCGAGGACGTGCTTCACCAACCGCACCGAGCCCCGGCGATGCCCTTCTCGGCGGAATATTTGCGACTGTTGCGGCGTCATAACGTTTCAGCCACGCTTTCTGGGGCTGGTCCATCGCTCATCGCACTGACCACTGAACCCGAGTTGCCCCTCGAAGCGATGGAGTACGCTGCCGCAAACGGATTTTCCATCGCCAAGATGACGGCCGGTGAAGGAGTTCGCTGGAGCCCGGGAGTCACCGTAGCGGGCTAATCCACAGGGCGGCCGGAGGGTTTGCTTGCTTCCGACAACGATGCGCGTTATCCTCGGAGCCGTCCAGCAATCGCAGCATCTGCATCTGCAACCATACTGCCTTGCCGCTAGGACAACACCAATTCTTCTCGTGAACGAGGTTCGCCGCTTTATCCGCCACTCCTGGCGATCACCGTTGCAGAGTCGATGATTGGGCGCACTCGGCGATTTGGCTGAATGCAACGAACCCCCGTATGAGCAGATCAGCGGGGAAGAAAGGAACTCCGTGACTGATACGGACTTGTTCACGGCTAGCGAAAACACCGACAGCAATCAGCCGTCGAACGCCGTGACCACAGACACCCCCGACGTGAAAACCGACGTGAAAACCGATGCCCCGGTGGGCGCACTGGCCACCATGGTGCTGCCCGAATTGCGCGCGCTGGCCCACCAAGTCGGCGTGAAGGGGTCGTCGGGCATGCGCAAGAACGAATTGATCGCCGCGATACGGGAAGTCAGGGGACAGGCCAACGGCGCCCCGGCCCCTGCCGGCCCGGACGACAGCGGCGCCGGCACCGCGACAGTCCAAGCGGAGGCCCACTCAGAGGCCCAACCTCCGGCCGAAGCGCCGGCCGCCCAAGGGGAACAGAACGGTTCCACCGCCGAGGCGCCGCGCCGCGAACGCCGCGGTGCTTCGCGAGAAGCGGGAACACCCGCTCGCACCGATGATCAGGCCGATCGCGGGGATGCGGGCAGCCGGGACGGCTCAGCCACCGCCGATGCCGCCAAGACCAAGACGGACGAGCGCAGACAAGACGCTGGTAGCGACCAAAGCGGTGATCAACAGGGCTCGGGACAGCAGGCACGCGGCGAGGACGACGGTGAGGGCCGGCAGGGCCGGCGGGGACGCCGGTTCCGCGACCGCGACCGCAGGCGCCGCGGTGAACGGTCGGGCGAAGGCGGGGACACCGAACTGCGCGAGGACGACGTCGTCCAGCCGGTCGCCGGCATCCTTGACGTCCTCGACAATTACGCGTTCGTCCGCACCTCCGGCTATCTGGCCGGTCCGCACGACGTCTACGTGTCCATGAACATGGTGCGCAAGAATGGCCTGCGCCGTGGCGACGCGGTGACGGGCGCGGTCCGGGTGCCCAGGGACGGCGAGCAGCCCAACCAGCGGCAGAAGTTCAACCCGCTGGTGCGCCTGGACAGCGTCAATGGCGGCTCGGTCGAGGACGCCAAGAAGCGGCCCGATTTCAGCAAGCTGACGCCGTTGTACCCCAACCAGCGGCTGCGTCTGGAAACCACCACCGAGCGGCTGACCACGCGGGTCATCGACCTGATCATGCCGATCGGCAAGGGCCAGCGCGCGCTGATCGTCTCGCCGCCCAAGGCGGGCAAGACGACGATCCTGCAGGACATCGCCAACGCGATCACCAAGAACAACCCGGAATGCCACCTCATGGTCGTCCTCGTCGACGAGCGGCCCGAGGAGGTCACCGACATGACGCGCTCGGTCAAGGGCGAGGTCATCGCCTCGACCTTCGACCGCCCGCCGTCGGACCACACTTCGGTCGCCGAGCTGGCCATCGAACGCGCCAAGCGGCTCGTCGAGCAGGGCAAGGACGTGGTGGTGCTGCTCGACTCAATCACCCGCCTGGGGCGCGCCTACAACAACGCGTCTCCCGCGTCGGGCCGGATCCTGTCCGGTGGTGTCGACTCCACCGCGCTATATCCGCCGAAGCGCTTCCTCGGTGCGGCGCGCAACATCGAGGAAGGCGGGTCGCTAACCATCATCGCCACCGCGATGGTCGAGACCGGATCCACCGGCGACACGGTCATCTTCGAGGAGTTCAAGGGCACGGGTAACGCCGAGCTCAAGCTGGACCGCAAGATCTCTGAACGCCGGGTTTTCCCCGCGGTCGACGTGAATCCCTCCGGCACCCGCAAGGACGAGCTGCTGCTGTCGCCCGACGAGTTCGCCATCGTGCACAAGCTGCGCCGCGTGCTGTCGGGTCTTGATCCCCACCAGGCCATCGACCTGCTGATGTCGCAGCTGCGCAAGACGAAGAACAACTACGAGTTCCTGGTCCAGGTGTCCAAGACGACGCCGGGGTCGATGGACAACGATTAGTCAGCGACTAGCCAACTCGCCAGCCGTGGCGGAGACGCTGCAGCAACTGCTTCGTGAGCGTTTGGACCAGGACACGCCGGCGCTGAAATACGGCGAGCGGGTCTGGACGTGGCGCGAGCACCTCGCCGATGCCGCCGCCGCCGCGGCAGCCCTCGTCGGGGTCGCCGATCCGGACCGTCCAATGCACGTCGGCGCGTTACTGGGCAACACCCCCGAAATGCTCACGGCGATGGCATCGGCGGCGCTCGGCGGATTCGTGCTGTGCGGCATCAACGACACCCGCCGCGGCGCCGCGCTGGCCCGCGACATCCTGCGCGCCGACTGCCAGATCCTGCTTACCGATCCGGCGCATAAAGGGCTGCTGGACGGCCTGGACCTGCCCGGCGTGCGGATGTTCGACGTGTCCGGCGGGTCGTGGGCGGCGCTGCTGGACGGTGCCGGGACGCTCACGCCATATCGCGAGGTGGCCCCGGCCGACCCGTTCATGCTGATTTTCACGTCCGGAACCAGCGGAGAACCGAAGGCCGTGCGGGTCACCCACCTGACCGTGCTGTTTGCCGGCACCACGCTGATCGCGCGGTTCGACATCGAGGCCTCCGACGTCTGCTATCTGTCGATGCCGCTGTTTCACTCGAATGCGCTGCTGGCCGGATGGAGTGTCGCGGTAGTCGCCGGCGCGTCCATGGTCCCCGCGACGTTCTCGGCGTCCGGCTTGCTGGCAGATCTCCGCCGGTACGGGGCCACCTTCATGAACTATGTCGGCAAGCCTCTTGCCTACGTCCTCGCGACACCGGAGCGGCCCGACGACCACGACAACCCGCTGCGGGTCGCATTCGGCAACGAGGCGAGCGATCGCGACATCGCCGAGTTCAGTCGGCGTTTCGACTGCACCGTGTGGGACGGCTTCGGGTCCACCGAGGGCGCGATCATCATCACCCGGGAAGACGGCTGCCCGCCGGGGTCGCTCGGCCGGGGTTTCCCCGGGGTCGCCATCTACAACCCGGACACCATGGCGGAGTGCCCGGCAGCCGTGTTCGACGAGGACGGCGCCCTGACCAACGCCGACGACGCGATAGGGGAGCTGGTCAACACCACGGGCGTGGGGCTGTTCGCCGGCTATTACAACGATCCCCAGGCCACCGATGCGCGCCTCCGGCAAGGCATCTTCTGGTCCGGCGACCTGGCCTACAAAGACGCCGACGGGTGGATCTACTTCGCCGGCCGCAGCGGTGACTGGTTGCGCGTCGACGGAGAAAACATGACCGCGGCGCCCATCGAACGGATTCTGCAGCGGCCGGCACCGGTCAGTCACGTCGCGGTGTATGCGGTGCCCGACGAACGCGTCGGCGACCAGGTGATGGCGGCGATCGTGCTGGCCGACGACGCGCAGCTGACGCCAGAGGAGTTCGGCGAGTTCCTCGCCGCTCAGCCGGACCTGTCGCCCAAGGCCTGGCCCCGCTATGTGTGGCTCACCCATCGGTTGCCGACCACGGCCACGAACAAGATCCTCAAGCGGGAGCTGACCGCGCGCGGCACGACGCCAGGCGGCGGTGTGGTGTGGCGGCGCGTCGGGCGGAGCAGGGCGTACGAGATAGCCCCCGGCTAGCCCCAACACCGCGACACTGACGCCAGGCACACGACACGCCGACGAACGTGTGCCTGGTTACAGTTTCAGCGCACAGCCAAGCCGGGGAATGCGCACGCGCAGCTCGGTGTTTGGGGTGACGTAGGTTGACCTGGCATAATCGAGGGTCGACTACCCCAGGACCCGTTCAGGTTCCCGGAGTTCACGCCCGGTCCGGGCGGCAAACGATCGAAGAGGACATCATGAAAGCTGACATTCACCCCGCCTACGGGGAGACCACCGTGCATTGCGGGTGCGGGAACACCTTCCAGACCCGCAGCACCAAGCCCGGCGGCAACATCGTGGTCGAGGTCTGCTCGCAGTGCCACCCGTTCTACACCGGCAAGCAGAAGATCCTCGACAGCGGCGGCCGGGTGGCCCGCTTCGAGAAGCGCTACGGCAAGCGCAAGGCCTCAGCGCCGGCCGACAAATAGCTGGGCTTCCGACGCCCGAACTGTGCCCGCGTGTGCACAGGCCGGGCGTCGGTTCGCGTTTGCGGCAGGAGGTGTGACATGACGCAGCCGGTACAGACGATCGACGTGCTGCTGGCCGAACACGCCGAGCTCGAGCATCGTCTGGCGGACCCCGAATTGCACAGCAAGCCCGACGAGGCGCGCAGGGCCGGGCGCCGGTTCGCGCGATTGGCCCCCATCGTCGGGACGTACCGAAAGTTGGTGGCCGCCCGCGGCGACCTGGAGACCGCGCGCGAGCTGGCCGCCGACGACGAGTCGTTCGCCGACGAGGTGACCGAGCTGGAAGCGCGGGTGACCGAACTCGACACCCAGCTCACCGACATGCTGGCACCGCGCGACCCGCACGACTCCGACGACATCGTGCTCGAAGTCAAATCCGGTGAGGGCGGGGAAGAATCGGCCTTGTTCGCCGCCGATTTGGCCAGGATGTACATCCGTTACGCCGAGCGGCATGGCTGGACGGTGACGGTGCTGGACGAGACCACCTCCGATCTGGGCGGCTACAAGGACGCGACGCTGGCCATCGCAAGCAAGGGCGACACGGCAGACGGGGTGTGGTCGCGCATGAAGTTCGAGGGCGGCGTACACCGGGTGCAACGGGTCCCTGTGACGGAATCCCAAGGCCGGGTGCACACTTCGGCGGCCGGCGTGCTGGTGTATCCCGAACCCGGGGAAGTGGGCGAGGTGCAGATCGACGAGTCGGACCTGCGCATCGACGTCTACCGCTCGTCGGGCAAGGGCGGGCAGGGCGTCAACACCACCGACTCCGCGGTGCGGATCACGCATCTGCCCACCGGCATCGTCGTCACCTGTCAGAACGAACGGTCGCAGCTGCAGAACAAGACCCGTGCGCTGCAGGTGCTGGCGGCTCGCCTGCAGGCCATGGCCGAGGAGCAGGCGCTGGCCGACGCGTCGGCCGACCGGGCCAGCCAGATCCGCACCGTCGACCGCAGCGAACGGATTCGCACCTACAACTTTCCCGAGAACCGCATCACCGACCATCGAATCGGTTACAAGTCACACAATCTCGATCAGGTGCTCGACGGTGACCTGGACGCGCTATTCGACGCGCTGAGCGCCGCGGACAAGCAGTCCCGGCTGCAGCAGGCATGACCGCGCCGGCGACGATGCAGTGGGGCACCTCCCGCTTGCGGGGGACGAAGCGATGAGGTGGGGGCACCACCCGCTTGCGGGGGAGAGCGCCGCCATGTCTCGGCTGCGGCGCGCGATCGACTCCGCCGAGGCGCAACTCGCCGAAGCGGGGATCGACTCGGCCCGTTACGACGCGGAGGAGTTGGCCGCTCATCTGGTCGGCACCGAACGCGGCCGGCTGACGTTGCTCGATTCGCCGGGCGACGAATTCTTCGGCCGCTACCGCGACATCGTGTCGGCGCGCTCGCAGCGGGTGCCGTTGCAGCATCTCACCGGAACCGCGGCTTTCGGGCCGGTGCTGCTGCACGTCGGCCCTGGTGTGTTCATACCGCGTCCGGAGACCGAGGCCATGCTGGCTTGGGCCACCGCGCAGCAACTCGCGCCGCGGTCTTCGATCGTCGACTTGTGCACCGGGTCGGGCGCATTGGCGGTCGCCCTCGCCCGCCATCGGCCCGCGGCACGTGTTATCGGCGTCGACGACTCCGATGCGGCCCTCGAGTACGCACGCCGCAATGCCGAGGGCACCGCGGTGGAACTCGTGCGCGCGGACGTCATCGAACTAGCCTCGAGGCCCGAGCTGCTTCCCGAACTGGAACAACGGGTCGACCTGGTGGTGGCCAACCCGCCCTACGTTCCCGACGACGCGGCTTTGGAACCCGAAGTGGCCCAACATGATCCGCCCCACGCGGTATTTGGCGGGGCGGACGGGATGGCGGTGATCGGCGCCGTTGTCCGGCTCGCGGAGCGCTGGCTGCGCCCGGGTGGCCTGTTTGCCGTCGAGCATGACGACACCACGTCGTCTCAAACCGTCGAATTGGTCAACAGCACAGGGCTTTTCGAAGACATCGAGTCCCGCCAGGATCTCGCCGGCCGACAGAGATTCGTGACGGCCCGGAGGGAGAGGCGCCTATGACGGCGGTTTTCGACTGTGCCGACCCCGACCAGCGTTCAGTCGGAATCGCCGCGGCATTCGGGGCGCTCAAGGGCGGTCGACTGGTTGTCATGCCGACGGACACGGTGTATGGCATCGGCGCCGACGCCTTCGACAGCTCCGCGGTGGCCGCCCTGCTCGCGGCCAAGGCACGGGGTCGAGACATGCCGGTGGGCGTGCTGGTCGGCTCGTGGCACACCATCGAGGGCCTCGTCTACACCATGCCCGACGGCGCCCGCGAGCTGATCCGCGCGTTCTGGCCGGGCCCGCTGAGCCTGGTGGTGGCGCAGGCGCCGTCGCTGCGGTGGGATCTCGGCGACGCCCGTGGCACCGTAATGCTGCGGATGCCCTTGCACCCGGTTGCCATCGAGCTGCTGCGCGAGGTGGGGCCCCTGGCCGTCTCGAGCGCCAACGTCTCCGGCCGCCCTCCCGCGGTGGACGCCGACGAGGCGCGGAGCCAACTCGGCGAGCTCGTCGACGTCTATCTCGACGCGGGCCCGTCGCAGCAGCAGGCCGCGTCCACGATCGTCGACCTGACCGGAACCACCCCGCGCATACTCCGCGCCGGTCCCGTGAGCGTCGAGCGGATCGCGGAAGTGCTCGGGTTGGAACCGGGAAGTCTGATCGCATAAGTGGTGCAGTACGGTCTCGAGGTGTCCAGCGATCCAGCCAGCCTTGCCGGTGGTCTGCTCGCCTTGTCCGATCGGGGCACCGGTGTCCCCCTGCGCGAGCTGGCGTTGGTCGGCCTGACCGCAGCGATCATCACCTACTTCGCGACCGGACCGGTAAGGGTGCTGGCCACCCGGCTGGGGGCGGTCGCCTACCCGCGGGAACGCGACGTGCACGTCACGCCCACCCCACGGATGGGCGGGTTGGCGATGTTTCTCGGCGTCGTGTCGGCAGTCTTTCTGGCATCGCAGCTTCCGGCGCTCACCCGGGGGTTCGTCTATTCCTCCGGCATGCCCGCGGTCCTGGTCGCGGGCGCGGTGATCATGGGCATCGGGCTGATCGACGACCGTTGGGGCCTGGACGCTTTGACGAAGTTCGCCGGTCAGATCACGGCGGCCAGCGTGTTGGTCACCATGGGCGTCGCCTGGAGCGTTTTGTACATCCCGATCGGGGGCGTGGGCACCATCGTGCTGGACCAGGCTTCGTCGATCCTGCTCACGCTGGCCCTGACGGTGTCGATCGTCAACGCGATGAACTTCGTCGACGGGCTCGACGGACTTGCCGCCGGGTTGGGACTCATCACCGCGATGGCGATCTGCATGTTCTCGGTTGGTCTGTTGCGCGACCACGGCGGCGATGTGCTTTTCTATCCGCCCGCCGTGATTTCGGTGGTGCTCGCGGGGGCCTGTCTGGGCTTCCTGCCGCACAACTTCCACCCGGCCAAGATCTTCATGGGCGATTCCGGCTCGATGCTGATCGGCCTGATGCTCGCCGCGGCCTCCACGACCGCCGCAGGGCCGGTCTCGCAGAACGCGTACGGCGCTCGCGACGTGTTTGCTCTGCTGTCGCCGTTCCTGCTGGTGGTGGCGGTCATGTTTGTGCCGATGCTCGACCTGCTGCTGGCGATCGTGCGCCGCACCCGTGCGGGCCGGAGCGCATTCAGCCCCGACAAGATGCACCTGCACCACAGGTTGCTGCAAATCGGTCATTCGCATCGCCGGGTCGTACTGCTGATCTATCTATGGGTGGGCATCGTCGCGTTCGGCGCCGCGAGCACGATTTTCTTCAACCCGCGGGACACCGCGGCGGTGATGCTCGGCGCGATCTTGGTCGCCGGGGTGGCGACCCTGATTCCGCTCCTGCGCCGCCGCGACGACTACGTGGACGAAGACTAGGACGGGCCTACGACAAGGGGTAGTAGTGCTTCTACCATATGGTACGGTGCAGCTAGAACCCCGAAAACAGACCTCGAGGGTTGTTGGCCAGCCGGCCCGTCGGACACTCGTTCGTTGGCGCCGATTCACGACCGACATAGGGAGCTACCCCTTGGGTGATTTCAGTGTGACGTGCGATACGCTCGGCAGGCCACCGATCGGTCGGTCGGCGGTTTTCCGCTCCACTACCTGGGATTGAGGTGCTGCAGTGACGACGCCAGCGCAGGACGCGCCGTTGGTGTTCCCCTCTGTCGCTTTCCGTCCGGTTCGGCTTCTTGTCATCAGCGTGGGGATCACCGCGGTCGCAATGGTGGCCGGCGGATTGTCGGGCCACCTCAAGGCCGGGGTGTTTTTCGGTATCGGGTTGTTGCTGGGTTTGCTCAACGCGCTGCTGGTGCGCCGTTCGGTGCAAGCCATTACCGCTAACGACCATCCGCTGAAAAGGTCGATGGCGATCAACACAGCGTCACGGCTGACCATCATCACGATTCTGGCGCTGATCGTCGCCTACGTTTTCCGGCCGGCCGGCTTGGGTGTGGTGTTTGGACTGGCGCTCTTCCAGGTGCTCTTGGTGGCAACGACGGCGCTGCCGGTCTGGAAGAAGCTGCGCACCGGGGAGCCGGCACCATCGTCGGGCCCGGAAGGGGCGGGAGGAAGGAGCGCCGAGGATGATTGAGACGACCCTGGCCGACGCCAAAATCGAGGTCGGCGTGCATCCCCACGCCACCTGGCTGGGGCTGACGGTGAACACCGACACGGTGCTGTCGACCGCGATCGCGGGGGCGATCGTGATCGCCCTGGCCTTCGTCCTCCGCGCCAAGGTCACCTCGACGGGCGTGCCCAGCGGAGTGCAGTTGTTCTGGGAGGCGATCACGGTACAGATGCGCGGGCAGATCGAGGCCGCCATCGGCATGCGGATCGCGCCGTTCGTGCTGCCGCTCGCGGTCACGATCTTCGTGTTCATCCTGATTGCCAACTGGCTGTCCGTCCTTCCGCTGCAATACAAGAAGGGCGGCCACAGCGTCGAGTTGCTGACGCCGGCCGCGGGGGACATCAACTTCGTGCTTGCGCTGGCTCTGTTCGTGTTCGTCTGCTACCACGCGGCGGGGATTTGGCGCCGCGGCATCATCGGACACCCGGTCAAGCTGCTCAAGGGGCACGTCGCGTTTCTCGCACCGATCAACCTCGTCGAAGAACTCGCCAAGCCGATCTCGTTGTCGCTCCGTCTTTTTGGCAACATCTTCGCCGGCGGCATCCTGGTGTCCTTGATCGCGCTCTTCCCCGCCTGGATCATGTGGGCGCCCAACGCGATCTGGAAATCGTTCGACTTGTTCGTCGGAGCTATCCAGGCGTTCATCTTCTCGATCCTGACCATCTTGTACTTCAGCCAGGCCATGGAGCTGGAGGACGATCATGGCTAGGGCCGCCGCGAACTCGCCCGACCTAAGCACCACCACAGAAACCTGGTAGACCGCTACCAGACAAAGGAGGAGATGTAATGGATCCCGTGATCGCTCAGGGCGCGCTCATCGGCGGTGGCATGATCATGGCCGGCGGCGCGATCGGTGCCGGCATCGGCGACGGTGTTGCGGGTAACGCACTGGTTTCGGGCATCGCCCGGCAACCCGAGGCGCAGGGCCGGTTGTTCACTCCGTTCTTCATCACGGTGGGTCTGGTTGAGGCGGCCTACTTCATCAACCTGGCGTTCATGGCGCTGTTCGTCTTCGCCACCCCAGTCAGCTGATTCGGCTGTGACGGGTTGGAATGCCTGAAGTGAGCCCCATTGCACTGGCCGCGAGCCAGGCGGCCGAGGGAGGCAACAACTTCCTCGTTCCCAACGGGACGTTCTTCTTCGTGCTGGCCATCTTCCTGGTCGTGCTCGGAATCATCGGCACTTGGGTGATGCCGCCGATCCTGAAGGTGCTGCGCGAGCGCGACGCCATGGTGCATAAGACGCAGGAGGACAACAAGAAGTCGGCCGAGCAGTTCGCAGCCGCCCAGGCCGATTACGAAAAAGCCATGAAGGAAGCCCGGGGGCAGGCGTCGTGGTACCGCGACAACGCCCGGGCGGAGGGTCGTAAGGTCGTCGACGACGCCCGTGCCCGGGCCGAACAAGAGGTGATGTCGACGCTGCAGCTCGCCGCGGAGCAATTGAAGCGGGAGAGGGACGCCGTGGAACTGGACCTAAGAGCCAATGTCGGCGCCATGTCGGCGACCCTGGCCAGTCGAATCCTGGGTGTCGACGTCGCCACCTCGGCTGCGACGAGGTAACCACCGATGTGGACTTTCGTTGGGCAGTTGGTCGGGTTTGCCATCATCGTGTGGCTGGTGGTGCGTTATGTGGTGCCGCCGGTGCGTCGACTGATGACGGCTCGGCAGGAGGCGGTGCGCCAACAGTTGAAGGACTCGGCGGCGGCGGCCGATCGCCTCAAGGAGGCAAGCGAGGCGCACAGCAAGGCTATCGAGGACGCCAAGGTGGAGGCGAAACAGGTCGTCGAAGAAGCCCAGACCGACGCCCAACGCATTGCCGAACAATTGAAAGCCCAAGCCGACATCGACGCGGAACGCATCAAAATGCAGGGTGCTCGCCAGGTCGACCTGTTGCGGGCACAGCTGACCCGTCAGCTTCGGCTCGAGCTCGGACACGAATCAGTGCGCCAGGCGGGCGAATTGGTGCGCAACTACGTTGCGGACCCGGCGCAGCAGTCGGCCACCGTGGATCGTTTCCTCGATGAGCTTGACGCCATGGCGCCGGCACCCGCCGAGGTTGCCTACCCGCTCATGAAGAAGATGCGGTCGGCCAGTCGGCACGCGATGCGGAACCTGTCGGATCGGTTCAGCACCATAGCCAAGAACCTCGACAGCAAAGGACTTTCCACCTTCTCGAGCGAGCTGGTGGCGGTGGCCAAAATGTTGGACCGCGAAATCGTCGTCACCCGTTATCTCACGGTGCCCGCCGAAGACGCGGGCCCGCGCGTTCAGCTGATCGAGCGGCTCGTATCGGGCAAAGTCGGCGACGCAACCCTCGACCTGCTGCGGGCAGCCGTCTCGGAGCATTGGTCGGCCAACTCCGATCTGATCGACGCCATCGAACACATATCTCGGCAAGCGCTGCTGGAAGTCGCCGAACGCGAGGATCGCGCCGATGAGGTCGAAGACCAGCTATTCAGGTTTTCCCGCATTCTCGACGCGCAGCCGCGACTTGCCATCCTGCTGGGCGACTACGGCACTCCTGCCGAAGGCCGAGTCGCGTTGCTGCGCAAGGTGCTTGAGAACGCGGGCGGCGGGGTCAGCCCGATCGCGACGACACTGCTCACCCAGACGGTGGAGCTGCTCAGGGGTGAGCCGGCCGAGGAGGCCACGAAGTTTTTGGCGGAGGTCGCGGTGGCTCGCCGCGGTGAAGTCGTCGCGCAAGTCAGCGCGGCCGCCGGGCTGAGCGATGCGCAGCGCACCCGCCTCACCGAAGTTCTCAGCCGCATCTACGGTCATCCGGTGACGGTCCAGCTGGAGATCGACGGCGAGTTGCTGGGTGGGCTGTTGATCGCGGTGGCGGACGAGGTGATCGACGGGACGCTGTCGTCTCGGCTGGCCGCGGCGCACGCCCAATTGCCCGACTGAAACTGGTCATCACAGAGAATCAAGTAGGAAGACGAAAAGCCATGGCAGAGTTGACAATCTCGGCTGACGACATCCAGAGCGCCATCGAGGAGTACGTGGGCTCCTTCACCTCCGACACCGCGCGCGAGGAAGTCGGCACTGTGATCGAAGCCGGGGACGGCATCGCGCACGTCGAGGGCTTGCCCTCCGTCATGACCCAGGAGCTGCTCGAGTTCCCGGGTGGGGTCCTCGGCGTCGCGCTCAACCTCGACGAGCACAGCATCGGCGCGGTGATCCTGGGCGATTTCGAGAAAATTGAAGAAGGCCAACAGGTCAAGCGCACCGGTGAGGTGTTGTCGGTACCGGTTGGCGACGCTTTCCTGGGGCGCGTCGTCAATCCGCTCGGTCACCCCATCGACGGGCGCGGAGACATCGACACCGATATACGTCGCGCACTCGAAATCCAGGCGCCCTCGGTGGTACAGCGCCAAGGCGTCAAGGAGCCGCTGCAGACCGGGATCAAGGCCATCGACGCCATGACGCCGATCGGCCGCGGCCAGCGCCAGCTGATCATCGGCGACCGCAAGACCGGCAAGACCGCTGTCTGTGTGGACACCATCCTCAACCAGCGCGAGAACTGGGAGTCTGGCGACGAAAAAAAGCAGGTGCGCTGCGTGTACGTGGCCATCGGCCAGAAGGGCACCACGATCGCCGCTGTCCGAGGGGCGCTGGAAGAGGGCGGCGCGATGGACTACACGACCATCGTCGCGGCGCCCGCGTCCGACTCTGCCGGCTTCAAATGGCTTGCGCCGTATACCGGTTCGGCGATCGCCCAACACTGGATGTACGACGGCAAGCATGTCCTCATCGTCTTCGACGATTTGAGCAAGCAGGCCGAGGCGTACCGCGCGATCTCGTTGTTGCTGCGCCGGCCGCCGGGGCGCGAGGCCTACCCGGGTGATGTGTTTTACCTGCACTCGCGGCTGTTGGAGCGCTGCGCGAAGCTCTCCGACGACCTCGGAGGCGGCTCGCTGACCGGCCTGCCGATCATCGAGACCAAGGCGAACGACATCTCGGCCTACATCCCCACCAACGTCATCTCGATCACCGACGGGCAGTGCTTCCTCGAGTCCGACCTGTTCAACCAGGGTGTACGCCCGGCCATCAACGTGGGTGTGTCGGTGTCCCGCGTGGGTGGCGCGGCGCAGATCAAGGCCATGAAGGAGGTGGCCGGGTCGTTGCGTCTGGACCTCTCGCAGTACCGCGAGTTGGAATCGTTCGCGGCGTTCGCCTCGGACCTGGACGCCACCTCCAAGGCGCAGCTGGAGCGCGGCGAACGGCTGGTCGAACTGCTCAAGCAACGGCAGTACCAGCCGATGCCGGTTGAGGAGCAGGTGGTCTCCATCTTCCTGGGCACGGCCGGCCACCTGGACTCCGTGCCCGTCGAGGACGTCAGGCGGTTCGAAACCGAGTTGCTGGACCACATGCGGGCTTCCGAAGAGAAATTTCTGGCCGGGATCCGCGACACCCAGAAGCTTTCCGAGGAAGGCGAGAACCAGCTCACCGAAATCATCAACCACTTCAAGAAGGGCTTCGCGGCCTCCGACGGCGCGTCGGTGGTGCCCGACGAGCACGTCGAGCCGATGGACGAGGAAGACCTGGAAAAGGAATCGGTGCAAGTCAAGAAGGAGAAGCCGAAGGACAAGAAGGAATCCAAGGACTCCAAGAAGGACAAGAAGTAGCTAACAATGGCGGCCACACTTCGCGAATTGCGCGGCCGGATCCGCTCGGCGGGGTCGATCAAAAAGATCACCAAGGCCCAGGAGATGATCGCGACATCGCGCATCGGCAAGGCGCAGGCTCGGCTGGAGTCCGCGCGACCGTACGCATTCCAGATCACCGCGACGCTCACCACCCTGTCCGCCGAAGCCGCTCTGGACCACCCCTTGCTGGTTGAGCGAGCGGAACCGAAGCGGGCCGGCGTGCTGGTGGTGTCCTCCGACCGCGGGTTGTGCGGTGCGTACAATTCCAGCGTGTTCCGTCGCTCCGAGGAGCTGTTCTCCCTGCTGAGGGAGGAGGGAAAGACGCCGGTTCTGTACACGGTCGGCCGTAAGGCGTTGAACTACTTCAAATTCCGCAACTGGGACATCACGGAATCGTGGACGGGCTTCTCGGAGCAACCCAAGTACGAAAACGCCGCGGAGATCGCTTCGACCCTGGTCGAAACCTTCATGAAGGGGGCCGGCGACGACGAGGAGCAGCCGTCCGATGAGGGCCAGGGCCTCGACGAACTGCACGTCGTCTACTCGGAGTTCAAGTCGATGATGTCGCAAACGGCGGTGGCTCACCGCATCGCCCCGCTGGTGGTGGAGTATGTGGAGGAAGAACCCGAACTGCACACCCTGTATTCGTTCGAGCCGGACGCGACGACCCTGTTTGATGCGCTGCTGCCGCGGTACCTGACCACCCGTGTCTACGCGGCGCTGTTGGAAGCCGCGGCATCGGAGCTGGCCTCACGCCAGCGTGCAATGAAGTCGGCCACCGACAACGCGGACGACCTCATCAAAGAGCTGACGCTAATGGCGAACCGCGAGCGGCAGGCACAGATCACCCAGGAGATCAGCGAAATCGTCGGCGGCGCAAACGCACTCGCCGATGCCAACGCCGGGTAGCACACGAGGAAGAAGAAATTTTATGGCTGCTACTACTAAAAACACTGAAAACACCCAGAAGACCAAAGAGTCCAACGACACGAGCACCAGCGGCCGCGTGGTACGCGTCACCGGGCCCGTCGTCGACGTCGAGTTCCCGCGCGGCTCGGTACCCGAGCTGTTCAACGCCCTCAACGCCGAGATCGCCTTCGAGGAGCTCAAGAAGACCCTCACACTCGAGGTCGCCCAGCACTTGGGCGACAGCCTGGTGCGCACCATTTCGTTGCAGCCCACCGACGGCCTGGTGCGTGGCGTCGAGGTCACCGACACCGGCAACCCGATCTCGGTGCCGGTCGGTGAGGGCGTCAAGGGTCACGTCTTCAACGCCCTGGGCGACTGCCTGGACGAGCCGGGGTACGGCGAGGACTTCGACCACTGGTCGATTCACCGCAAGCCGCCGGCCTTCGAGGATCTCGAGCCGCGCACCGAGATGCTCGAGACCGGGCTGAAGGTCGTCGACCTGCTGACACCGTATGTGCGGGGCGGCAAGATCGCGCTGTTCGGCGGCGCCGGCGTGGGCAAGACGGTGCTCATCCAGGAGATGATCAACCGTATCGCCCGAAACTTCGGTGGAACTTCGGTTTTCGCCGGCGTGGGCGAGCGCACCCGCGAGGGTAATGACCTCTGGGTGGAGCTCAAGGAAGCCGACGTGCTCAAGGACACCGCGCTGGTGTTCGGTCAGATGGACGAGCCGCCCGGCACCCGTATGCGGGTCGGGCTGTCCGCGTTGACGATGGCGGAGTGGTTCCGCGACGAGGCGGGCCAGGACGTGCTGCTGTTCATCGACAACATCTTCCGGTTCACCCAGGCGGGATCCGAGGTGTCGACCCTGCTCGGCCGCATGCCGTCGGCGGTGGGATACCAGCCCACGTTGGCCGACGAGATGGGGGAGCTGCAGGAGCGCATCACCTCCACCCGGGGCCGCTCGATTACATCCATGCAGGCGGTTTATGTGCCTGCGGACGACTACACCGACCCGGCGCCCGCGACGACGTTCGCGCACCTGGACGCCACCACCGAGCTGTCGCGGTCGGTGTTCTCCAAGGGCATCTTCCCCGCGGTGGACCCGCTGGCGTCGAGCTCGACCATCCTCGACCCCGGCGTCGTCGGCGACGAGCACTACCGCGTGGCGCAGGAAGTCATCCGAATTCTGCAGCGGTACAAGGATCTTCAGGACATCATCGCCATCCTCGGCATCGACGAGCTGTCCGAAGAGGACAAGCAGTTGGTTAACCGCGCCCGGCGCATCGAGCGGTTCCTCTCGCAGAACATGATGGCGGCCGAGCAGTTCACCGGTCAGCCGGGTTCGACGGTGCCGCTGAAGGAGACCATCGAGGCGTTCGACAAGCTGACGAAAGGCGACTTCGACCACATACCCGAACAGGCGTTCTTCTTGATCGGTGGCCTCGACGACTTGGCGAAGAAAGCCGAAAGCTTTGGCGCTAAACTCGATTCCTGAGGCTAAGTCGAAAGGTGTTGTGGCATGGCAGAATTGAACGTTGAGATAGTCGCCGTCGACCGAAAGATCTGGTCGGGTGAGGCAACGTTCCTGTTCACCCGCACCACCGTCGGTGAGATCGGCATCCTGCCCCGCCACATTCCGCTGGTGGCACAGTTGGTGGACGACGCCATGGTGCGTGTCGAACGCGAAGGCGAAGACGACCTGCGGATCGCGGTGGACGGCGGGTTCTTGTCGGTAACCGAGGAACAGGTCAGCATCCTCGCCGAATCAGCGGAGTTCGAGTCGGAGATCGACGAGAGTGCCGCCAGGGAGGCTGCCGAGTCCGACGATCCGCGTATCGCCGCCAGAGGGCGCGCCAGACTGCGCGCCGTCGGCGCGATCGACTAACCGCCGATGAGCGCGCCCATGCTCGCCATGGTCGTGCTCGTCGTCGTCTTAGGGGCGGCCGTCCTCGCCCTCAGTTATCGATTGTTGAAGCTGAGCCAGGGTGGGACGGCGGGGATCATGCGCGATATCCCCGCGGTCGGAGGTCACGGCTGGCGGCACGGCGTGATCCGTTACCGCGGCGGCGAAGCCGCGTTCTACCGGCTGTCCAGCTTTCGGTTGTGGCCCGACCGGCGGCTCAGCCGGCGAGGCGTGGAGATCGTGTCCCGACGCGCCCCGCGCGGCGACGAATTCGACATCATGACCGAGGAGATCGTCGTATTGGAGTTGCGCGACACCACACAGGACCGAAGGTCGGGTTATGAGCTTGCGCTCGACAGGGGCGCACTGACCGCGTTTTTGTCCTGGCTGGAATCGCGTCCTTCACCGCGCGCACGTCGTCGCAGCGTTTGAAACGCATTGAGCCGAAAGTTGATTTTTACCAGCAGATTTGCGGCTAACCCGCAGTTGGCGTGCCGCCGCCCGGTTTCCAGAGGACGTCCCCGCCGGGGTTGGCCGCGCGCGCCAGGATGAACAGCAAATCTGACAGCCGGTTCAGGTACTTCGCGGGCAATGTGCTGACGCCCTCCGGCGCGGAATCGGCCGCGGACCACGCCGACCGCTCGGCCCGACGTACCACGGTACGCGCGACGTGCAACAGCGCCGACAACGGCGAACCGCCCGGCAGCACAAAGGAATTCAGCGCCGGCAACGATTCGTTGTAAGTGTCGCACCAACCTTCGAGCCGGTCGATGTAAGGCTGGGTGATGCGCAGCGCGGGACGTTCCGGGCTTTCCGCCGGGTCTGTCAACGGGGTCGACAGGTCCGCCCCCGCGTCGAACAGATCGTTCTGGACCTGTCGCAGCACACCCGTGATTTCCTCGTCGGGTTTACCGAGGGCGATGGCGACGCCGATCGCGGAGTTGGCCTCGTCGCAGTCCGCGTACGCCACGAGGCGGGGGTCGTTTTTCGAGACTCGTGAGAAATCGCTCAATCCCGTGGTCCCGTCGTCGCCCGTTCGCGTGTAAATGCGGGTCAGGTGTATTGCCATGAGAAAACCGTACTCGGCA
>CAWBFI010000008.1:0-1751127 GCA_963788075.1 uncultured Actinomycetota bacterium
AACCGACAGGTTCAGCTGGCCCAGCTCCGGATCCGGCTCTTTGTAATTGGGCACCGGAGGAACCAGACCGGTCTCCAGCGACTTGATGGCGACGACGTCCTCCACGCCGGCGCCCATCGCGTGTCCGGTGAAGCCCTTGGTGTTGGTGATGACCACAGCGTCGGCGTCTGGCCCGAACACCCGGCGCAGCGCATTGATCTCGGCCGCGGCGCTGCCTCCGCGGGCCGGTGTGTACGTCTCGTGGGACACGAACACGGTGCTGGGCGCGATGGCGTGTCGGTCTACGCCGCGAGCCTCGGCCTGGGCGAGCAGGCTCTCCATGACGCCGCCGATGTGCTCGACGTCGAGCCGGGTGCCGTGAAAAGCGCTGTTGGCGATGACGGTGCTGAGGACTTCGCAGATCGGCTGCAGCTCGCGTTCCCGGGCCGCGTCGGCGGATTCCACCACGAAAGCCGCCGCCCCCATGCCAAGGATCATCCCGTGCCGGCGCCGGTCGAACGGTGTGGCGGCCTCCTCCACGACGTCGTCGGTGGCGGCGGCCCCGGACGCCAGGAATCCCGATGCCACCCACGGCAACAGCACGTCGGAGCTGACGTCGTCGGCGGACACCACGATCACCCGCCGACACCGGCCGGCCCGGATCCAGTCCTCGGCGAGCGCGGTCGCCTGGGTAGTGCTCGCGCACGCGGCGTTGACCTGTGTATTCGGCCCGCGCGCGCCGATGATCTCGGCGAACTGCGAGTGACCCATCGACAGGCACCGGAAGATGAAGCGCCGGTCGAATACGTACGGGTCGGACTGGAGGGCGTGGCGCAGCTCGTGGATGCGCCGGTCAACCTCCATCGCGGCCGGTTCGTCGCTGCTCAGCCGGGCGCGCACTGCTTCCAGCGCCAGCAGTTGATCACGGTGGCCTCGGTCGGTGTAGTAGCGCTCGAGGTCCTGAGCGAAGTTGTCGTAGCCGGGGAAGGCGGAGGCAAAGATGACGCCGGTGTCGTCACGCATCGAATCCGGCAGCCCCCAACGGTCGGGCAATTGGGTGCCCAGTGTCGTGGTCTTGTAGTGCATGACCAGCGGGATCCCGGCATCGCGCAGGGCGTCGAAGCCGGCTCCGATGGCAAGCCGGGTGGTCGAGTCCAGCGCGGCATCGCGGGCGGCGTCGACCCCGAACTCGGTGACCACGTCCAGTGGCGCGCTGCGGCCGGCCAGTTTGATGACGTCGGCCTCGTTGTCGATCGTCTCGAAGCTGGGGTCGCCGGACTCACGCTTGACCAGGCGGGTGATGTGCCGGTCGACCATCGCACGGCGTAGCGGGTGCGGGATGGTGTCAATGAACTGCTGGCCGTCGAGGATGCGGGCGATGTTCTCGTCGTCGAAGACTCGCTCGACACCGGGCAGACCGAGCGCTGCGCCGGTTATCACCACCGGTTCGGTAGCAGCTGGCGCCGCAGCGCGTGATGCCGGTGCAGCGGCGGTGCCGGAGACCGCATCCATACCGTGTTCGATGACGTCAACGACGAGGCGGCCCAGTTCGGCGTACTGTTCGCTGGTCATGGCTGTCCTCCCACTCGGCACCGCGGTCGCCGCGGCGGTCGCGGCGGGCAGCGGAGAAAACCCGAGCCCGGCGGCGTACAGCCCGCACAACGCCTGGTTGAACGAGGCGACATCGCCGGTTTTCGGGTGGTTGGTGAACAGGGCGAGCACATCGTCGCCGAGGACGTCCTCGACGAAGCCGTGCAGCGCCTTCTTTGGGCCGACCTCGACAAAGATGCGGGCACCCGCCGCGTGCAACGTGCGCAGCCCGTCGATGAACCGGACCGGCGAGGCCACCTGGCGGCCGAGCAGATCGAGCATGGTGTCGACGTCGGCGTCCGGCGGATAAAAAGCACCGGTCACGTTCGACACGATCGGCAGGCGTGGCGGCCGGATGTCGAGTCGGCGCAGTGCGACCTTGAGCGGTTCGCTGACCGGCGCCACGATCGCGGTGTGAAACGCGTGGCTGACAGGGATCCGACGAGCGTCCATGCCGGCGGCCTTAAACGCCGCGACCGCAGCCTCCACGGCATCGGTGGCACCGCCGATCACGGCCTGGCTGGTGCTGTTGATGTTCGCGACGACGACGTATCCGTCGGTCTCGAGGACAATCCGCTCGATCTCGGCCAGCGGGGCGGACACGGCCGCCATGGCGCCGTTGTCGGCCGTCGACAGGCCCGCCATCCCCCGGCCCCGGGCGCTGACCGCATCCAAGGCGGCGTTGAACGACAGCGCGCCGGCGGCCACCAGGGCGCCGTACTCCCCTAGGCTGTGGCCCATCACCATGTCTGGGCGCACGCCGTACGCGTCGAGCATCCGGGTCAGGGCCAGATCGGTTGCCAGCACCGCCGGCTGGGTGATCTCGGTCTGCATGAGCTGCTGTTCCAGCCGTTGCGCGGTGGCCTCGTCGGTGCCTTCGGCGAAGACGTACTCGGTTAGCGGCTTACCCAGCAGGGGTGTCATGGTGCGGTCGGCCTCGTCGAACGTCGCGGCCACGATCGGCTCGCGCTGGCGGAGGTCAGCCAGCATGTTCACGTACTGCGAGCCCTGGCCGGTGTAAAGGAACGCGACCTTGCCCGGTGCGCCGCGACCGACGAAGACGCCCTGGGCGCGCAGTATCTTCCACACGGCCGGGTTGCCGCCGCCCCGCAGTGCCTGCACCGCCTTCCCCGCCTTGGTCGCCAGGTCGGCCGCATCCGCGTAGTCGATGGCGACCCGAACGGCCGCACCGGCCAGCGCGGGGTCCGGCGGAGCAGGGGCGGGAGCCCGCCCGCCCGAAGCCTCGGCGGCCAGTTGCTCCAGCTGTGCGGCCACCTCGGCCTCATCTGCGCCGCCGACCACGGCCGCTCCACGCAGCGGCGCCTTCCGCCCACCCGTCGCGGCGGTCGGCTGAGCTGTGACCGTCGCGCCCGGAAACGATCGGCTGGCATCCTGCGCGCGGTGCCGGCCGGGCACGTACTCCTCGAGCACGGCGTGGAAATTGGTGCCGCCGAACCCGAAGGCGCTCACCCCGGCGCAGCGCACGCCGCTGTCGGGCGCGGGCCACTCGCGAAGTTCGGTGTTGACCCGGAACGGGATGTCGTCCCAGTCCACGTTCTCGTTGGGCTGGTCGAAGTGCAAGCTCGGCGTCAGCACCTTTTCGTGGAGGCCGAGCACCGTCTTGAACAGGCCCGCGGCTCCGGCCGCGCCCTTGAGGTGGCCGATGTTGGACTTGACCGACCCCAGCGCGATCGAGCCGTTCGCCGCACCCGCCTTGCGGAACACATCGGTCAAACTGGCCAGCTCGGTTGCATCGCCCACCCGCGTGGATGTGCCGTGCGCCTCGATGCAGGTGGCCAGCGCCGCATCGACACCGGAGACATGCCAGGCCCGCTCCACGGCCAGCCGCTGCCCAACCGGGTTGGGCGCCGTGATGCCCTTGCCGCGCCCGTCGCTGGAGCCGGCGACGCCGAGCAGCACCGCGTAGATGCGGTCACCGTCACGCTCGGCGTCGGACAGTCGCTTGAGGACAAACAGCGCAGCGCCCTCGCCCATCACGAAACCGTCGGCGCCGGCGTCGAATGGACGGGTGCCGGTCGCCGACAGCGCGCCGATCTTGCAGAACTTCACATATGCCGCCGCATCCATGTTGCGGTCGACGCCGCCCGTGACCGCGGCGTCGAAGTCGCCGGCCTGCAGTCCGCGCATGGCGGCCGACATAGCGGCCAGCCCCGAGGCGCATGCCGCGTCGGTGGTGAAGTTCGGGCCGCGGAAGTTGAACAGGTTCGCGACCCGCCCGGCGATCACGTTCGCGAGCTCTCCGGGCATGGTGTCCTCAGTGATCTCCTCGAACCCGGCGAGAAACGAGGCGCGGGTCTCGGCGAGCACGGCTTCGCGCACCGGCTCCGGCAGGGCCGCGAACGACGGAGCGGCGCACAGCTCGCGCGCGAACACCGGAAACTGGATCCGCAGGTTGCTGCGGTGCTGCTTGTCGCCGCCGATGGCGTTGCCGATGATCACGGCGACGCGCTCCGGGTCCACCGTCCAGTCCGGCCAGCCGGCGTCCAGCAGCGCTGATCGGGTGCCCGCCACGGCCCACTTCTGGCCGTCGTCCATCTGGGTGCTTACCGCCGGCGGGATTGGCAGCCGCCACGCCAGCGGCTCCCATGAGAAGTCGCGGACCCACCCGCCAATGCGTGAGTACGTCTTGTCCGGTGCGTGCGGGTCGGGATCGTAGTAAAGCTCCGGATCCCACCGCCCCGGCGGTACGTCGCTGATGCTGTATCGGCCCGTCTTGAGGTTGGCCCAAAAGGTGGCGGTGTCGGGCGCGTCCGGCATGATCGCGCTGACACCCACCACCGCGATCGGCTCCTGCAGCGTGGTCGTCATGATGATCCCGTCTCCCGTCGGTACAGCGCATCGGCCACCCGGTCCATGTCAGCGAGCAGGCCGGCCTGCACCGCCCAGACCCGATCGAACGGGAGCGCTGCGGCAAGATCCGACCCGGAGCCCGCGCCGGCCACCCACCGCAAGCCCTCATCGGCGACCTTCAGCGCCGCCTCCCGGGCGAAGACGCGGCTGACCGCGGCCAATGCGGCGGCGTCGAAGCGGGCGTCTGACTTCACCGGCAACACACCGGCGGCCGAGGCTGTGGCCCGGCGGGCCAGTGCGGCCGCACACTCGGCGTAGCTGATCAGTTCACCCAGCCGCAGCAGAACATGCTGGCTGCGGGTCAGCCGGCCGACCCGGCATGCCTCCAGCACCGCGGCAAGGCATTCCAGCACCAGCGCCGCCGTGGGCCCACCACATTCCTCGGATACGCCGTCAAGACCGCGCGCCGCGTCGCGGTAGTAGGCGCCAGATGTCTTGAGGTGTTGCTGCCAGCGGCCGCGGGCGATCGTCATCTCCATGATCTCCGAGGTCCCCTCGTAGATCGTGGTGATGCGCACATCGCGCTTGATCTTTTCCACCAGGTACGGACGGGTGTAGCCATAGCCGCCATGCGCCTGGATCGCCGCTTCGGCGGCGGCGTTGCCGGCCTCGGTAGCCAGGTACTTGGCGATCGCGCCTTCGGTGTTGAGCGCGCCATCGGCGCCTTCGCCGGCGTCGATTCGGGTGGCGGTCTCCTCGATGAATGCGCGCGCCGCCTCCAACCGCACCGCGTGCGGCACGATCAGCTTGTGCGTGAAGCCTTGCTTGGTCGACAGCGGCGCGCCGCCCTGCACCCGGTCTGCGGAGTAGGCGATCGCCCGGTCCAGGGCCGACCAGCCGCCGCCGAGGCCGAACGCGGCGACCATCACCCGGGTGTAGCCGAAGACCTGTTGGGCCTGGATGAGCCCGCGGCCCTCCTCCCGGCCCACGAGGTTTTCCGGTGGTACCGTCACGTCATCGAGGAACAGCGCGGCGGTGTCGGACAAGCGGATACCGTGCTTGTCTTCCGGGGGTGCCGTCGAAAAGCCGGGGGTGCCTTTCTCCACAACAAACCAGGAGGGGCCGCCCGGCGCCAATGCAAGTACCGAGTAGAAGTCCGCGATCGACCCGTTGCTGATCCATTGCTTACGCCCGTTGAGTCGGTAGGCGGTCACCTGACCGTCGGTCTCGACCGGTGTGGCTGTTGTCGCCAGCGCGGCCAGGTCGCTTCCCGCTTCAGGCTCGGTGGCGGCATAAGCGAATAGCACGCCCTGTTCGGCGATGCGTCCAAACCACTCCTTGCGCTGCTCGGGGGTGCCGCCGACCAGGATCGGATCGCTGCCGAGGAACGTGGCCAGCACCGAGGTTGCGATTCCGATGTCAAAGTGGGCGAGCCGTTCGCACACCCGGTAGGAGTCGAACGCCCCGCCGCCGAATCCGCCGTATTCCTCCGGGATGAAGACGAGCTGCACGCCAAGATCTTCACCGCACATTGCGCGGACGGTTTCCTCCGGGCAGACATCGTCGTGGTCGAGCTCCAACCGGCGGTCGTCCGGGAGAGCCTCGGCGACGAAATCGTCCAGCGAGGCCAGCATCATGTCCAAACTGTCGCGGTCCAGGCCGACGCTTGTCGTCATCGCTTTGCCTCCCCCAGGTCAAGCGAGCGCGCGGACGGGCGGTGATCCGGGCCGATCGTCAGCCAGCTGGAAACTGACGGGATGACGGAGTTTCTCATCGGAAACTTCTTTCAGTGATTCAAGACAGGGGCTCGATACACGGCCGCTATGACTGATTGTTCGGGCAGCGAGTCCCGAGAAACAGAGACGAAAGTCATGCGGCCAGGGGACAAGGTCACCTGTGTCGGGCCGAGTGACCACGCGCTAGTGCGCAACCCGCAGGCTCAGATGCTCCCGTAGCGTCCTGCCGGAGTATTCGGTGCGGAACGCGCCGCGCTCCTGCAGCAGTGGCACCACCCGGTCGACGAACTCGTCCAGGCCGTGCGGCGTCAGGTGGGGCACCAGGATGAACCCGTCGCAGGCGTCGGCCTGGATGTAGGTGTCGATCTCGTCGGCGATCCGCCGTGGTGTGCCGACAAACTGTTGGCGGCTGGTGACGGCGATAACCAGCTCCCGGATCGACAGGTTGCCGGCCTCGGCGCGTTCGCGATACCGGCGGGCCACCGCGACCGGGTCGCCGTGCCGGACGCGCCCCTGGGCGATGTCGCTGTCGACGACCGGATCGACATCGGGTAGCGGGCCGTCGGGGTCGTAGCCCGAAAGGTCGCGGCCCCATACCTGTTCGAGCATCGCGATCGCACTCGCGCCGCTGACCTGTTGATAGCGGATGTGCCGCGCCCTGTCCTGCGCTTCGGAATCGGTGTCGCCGATCACGAAGGTCGCCGCCGGAAAGACCTTGAGCCGATTGGGATCTCGACCATGGGACGCGGCGCGTCCCTTGACGTCGGCGTAGTAACGCTGACCGTCTTCCAGCGACGAATGCAGGGTGAACAAGGCGTCGGCGTTTCTGGCTCCGAACGCGCGACCGTCGGCGGAGTCGCCGGCCTGCAGCAGTACCGGATGGCCCTGCGGGCCCGCGGGCAGCGTCGCATACCCGCGCACGTCGAAATGCGGACCGCGGTGTCGGACGCTTCGGATTCGGTCGGGATTGGCATAGAGCCCGCCGTCGACGTCTGCCAGCACGGCGTCCGCTTCCCAGCTGTCCCAGAATTTGCGCGCCACGGCGAGGAATTCCTCGGCCCGGGAGTACCGGTCGGCGTGGTCGAGGAAACCGCCGCGCCGGAAGTTGGCACCGGTGAACGCATCCGACGAGGTCACGATGTTCCATCCGGCCCGGCCGTCGGACAGATGATCCAGCGTCGCAAATTGTCTTGCCACCTCGAATGGTTCGTTGAAGGTGGTGTTGATGGTTCCGGTGAGCCCGATCCGGTCGGTGACGCCGGCCAGCGCCGCCAGCACGGTGAAGGTGTCCGGACGGCCCACCACGTCGAGGTCGTAGATGCGACCGCGGTGCTCGCGAAGCCTGAGTCCTTCGGCCAGGAAGAAGAAGTCGAACTTTCCGCGTTCCGCGGTGCGGGCAAGGTGCACGAACGAGTCGAACTCGATCTGGCTCCCCGCCCGCGGGTCGGTCCACACGGTGGTGTTGTTGACGCCCGGGAAGTGCGCCGCCAGGTGAATCGGTTTGCGGCTCATCCGATTAGCCCCCAGCGTTCGGCGATCAGTTCGTGCGAGCGCAGCCGGTCGCGCTGCCGGAAAGTGACGGAGGTGATGACGAGTTCGTCGGCGCGGGTCGCGCGCTGCAGTGTTTCCAACCGGTCGGCGACTTCGTCCGGATCGCCGACGAATTGCGTTGCCACCCTGTCGATTACCACCGCCAGCTGCTCATCGGTCAGCGGAACGCAGTCATCGGGGTCGGGATAGGGGATGGCGCCGCCGCCGGCCCGGATCGAATAGACCCAGTGGCCGTAGCTGGACGCCAGACGCTTGGCGGTGGCGGTGTCGTCGGCGACGACGATGTCGGCGGAGACCACGACGTAGGGCCGCGGCAGCGTCGCCGACGGGACGAAGGCGCCTCGGTAGGCGTCGATGGCGTCCAGCGCCGTCGCCGGCGTGAGGTGGTAACTGGCGACGAACGGCAGCCCGAGGGCCCCGGCGACCTGGGCGCTGTGGCCCTTGCTGCTGCCGAAGATCCACGGCGTCAGGGCGGCGCCCTCGCCGGGCACCGCTTGCACGTCGAACCCGTCGACCCGGTAGGTGCCGGAGAGCATGGCGATGATGTCGCCGAGCTGCTCGGCGAAGTCGGGCGCGACGGCTTCCGGCTGCTGCAGGACCGACATGGCCGCCATCACGCGCCCGCCGCCCAGCAACCCGCGTAGGTCGAACGGCGGGGGAATCACGACGCCGTCGACCTCGCGCCATTCGCGCGGCGGTTCGGGTTTGCGGGGCCGTCGCGGCGGCGCATTCGGGTCGATCCGCCGCTGCGCCGAGCGGCCCACGCCGAGATCGATGCGGCCCGGATGAAACGCGTCGAGCATGCCGAAACTCTCGACCACCGCGGCGGCCGTGGTGTGACTCAGCTGCACGGCCGCCGAACCCACGCGGATCCTGTTGGTAGCGGCCGCGATTTGCCCGATCAGGACGGCCGGCGCCGCGCTGCCGACGGCGACGAAGTGATGCTCGGCGATCCAGAACCGGCGATAACCCCACCGTTCGGCGTGCTGGGCGAGCTCGACGGTGTTGCGCAAGGCCGTCGCCACATCGCTGCCGGCGCTGATCGGTGCCAGATCCAGGACCGACAGCGGCACGCGGGTCACCGATTCACCGCCGCGTACCGGTTGGGCGCCACCGGCAGGCGCAGCCGCGCCCGCAGCGTTTCGCCGTGCCGGTAGCCGGTGCGGAAGCGGCCGGCCCGCTGCAGCAGCGGCACCACCTCGTCGACGATCAGCGGGAGATCGGTGGCGTTGACGGCCGGGCGCAGCCGCGCGCCGTCGATGCCCAGCGGCTGCCATTCCAGCAGCATCTCCACCAAATCGCTTGCGCTGCCGGCGAAGACAAGTGCATCTGAGCGAAAGCCGCCCTCCCCGTTGAACGACACCACCACGTCGGCAAGCACTTTCAGACCGGAGCCGCCCGTCGCGTGCACGTCGTCGAGGATGCTGCGCACCGCCGCACCGTCGGCGGGCGTCACGAAGACGACGTCGGCGCCGGCGGCGGCGAACTCGTAGGCGGGGCGGACGTGCGCCAGCGCGGCCACCACCGGCTGGCCCTGCGGCGGCCGCGGCGTGATCGACGGCCCTTTGACCGAGAAATACTTTCCCGCGAAGTCGATGTAGTGCAATTTGTCGACGTCGACGTAGCGCCCGGTGGCGACGTCGCGGATGATCGCGTCGTCCTCCCAGCTGTCCCACAACCGTCGCACCACGTCGACATACTCGGCGGCCTCGTCAAAGAACGCGATGTGGGATCCGTCCCGGCGGCCGAACAAGGCGGCTTCGTGCGTCGTCGCGCTGACCCTCGGCTGCCAGCCCGCTCGGCCGCGCGAAACATAGTCAAGGGTGGCAATGGCTTTCGAGATATGAAAGGGCTCGGTGTGGGTGACCGTGGCCACCGGAATCAGCCCGATGTGTTGCGTCGCGGGCGCGATGCGGGCGGCGACCAGGACGGCGTCGGCGCGACCGGTCAACCGATCCGGATGAATCCGCGAGCTTCGCCCAATCTGCGGCATCAACGAGTCGTCGACGGTGAGGAAGTCGAGCAGCCCACGCTCGGCCGTCGCTGCCAGCTGGGCCCAGTAGCGACCGCTCAGCACCGACGGTGTGCCGGGGTCGGACGCCAAGGTTACCCGCCATGCCTGCGGATGCCAGCCGTACCCGTCCAGCGCGACGCCCAGGTGAAACTGGCCGGTCATGCAAGCCACTTCTCGAACGCGATCGGACGAAACGGCCCCCAGTCGGGTAGCGGCTCGGCGGGGGCTACACGGGTGTAGCCGGTCGCGTCGTAGAGCGCCTCCGCCTCGGGTTGACGATTCCCGGTGATCAGGTACAGCCGCCGGTAACCGCGCGCGGCGGTCTCCTCCTCCAACGCCGCCAGCAGCGCCCTCGCGTACCCCCGACGCCGGTGCGCGCTGTCGGTCCAGATCCGCTTGAGCTCGGCGGTGTCGGCGTCGAAGCGCCGAAACGCACCCCCGGTGACCGGCGCGCCGCGAACTGTGCCGATGAGCAGGCCGCCGTCTGGCGGCGCCAACTCGTCGGCCGGCACGGGCAGCCAGCCCAGGTGCGCGTCCGGCGTGCCGCCGTATCGCTGCGCATACTCGACGGCCAACTCGGCCAGCAGCGGCTGCGCCAGCGGGTCGTCGTAGCCGGCGGCGACGAACCGAAGCCGGGTAGTGGGAATCACGTAACCATCTAACGTCCCCGACGCCCCGGCATTCCATCCGTTTTCGGACGGGCTCTCGGCCCGGGCGCGGTATGGCGCGGGCTATGTTCGCGTCGCGGTGACATATCTCGGCGTGACCGCCAAGTCGTCGGGGCCGCCACGCCACAGTTGGCCCAACCCCATGCCCGTCAGCAACTCGACGATGTTTCGTTCGGTAACCCGCCAGCCGCGGGTCGTCAGATACTCTGGGACATAACGGTATTCGCCCGAATAGGTCATTCCGGTCAGCTCGATGTCCACGCCGCGTCGCCGCCAGCGGTCGACAAACGCCCGCCCCGCATCGATCTGCAATGGGGTCCAGGTGGGCATGTGATCGGCGGCGAACCGGCTGCCGGTGGCGCTCACCGACGTAACGTCGTCCAGTAACCGCTTCTGGGCATCGGGCGGCAGGTACCCGACGAGCAGTTGCTCGGCGATCCACACGGTGGGTTGAACGGCGTCAAAACCGACTCGCCGCAGCGCCGCCAGCCAATCCTGGCGAAGGTCGACACCAACGGCGCGGCGGTTCGCGGTCAGCTCAGCACCCAGCCCCCGCAGCACGTCGGACTTGAACTCGAGGACCTCCGGCCGATCCAGCTCATACACCGTGGTCCCCGGCGGCCACCACAGCCGATACGGTCGGGTGTCCAGGCCGGATGCCAGGATCACCACCTGGCGAATGCCGGCCCTGGACGCGTCGGCCAGAAACTCGTCCAGAAACCTGGTGTGCGTCGCGAGGATATGCATCAGCCCGGTCGTAACGGGGTCGTCGCCAGCATCGTCGGCGTACCGCGCGTCGTCGATCAGTTGGGTGAAATACGCCACGCCCGCGGCGCGAACCAGCGGCTCGGCGAACGGATCGCTAACCAACCCTTTGTCGGTGGCCAAGGCCCGTGCCGCCGCGCCGAACGTCGCGGTCACTCCGACGCCGGTGGCCGGACCCCAGCTGTCGTCGTGTGCCCGCGCCATCGTGGTCAGACACCGGAGCGGCGCCGCATGGTCAGGCCGACGACCGCCCGCGAGCCGAGCAACAGAAACGCCGTGACCGATGCCGCCACCACCACGAAACTCGCTGCCACGCCCGCCGAGCTGGCCTTGCGCAGCAGCATGCCGACCACCACGGTGCACAGCCAGACGATCACACCGGTGGGGACCACTGCGGTGGGTCGCCGCCAGCCGCGAGACGCCAGCCACCCGACCGCCGTTCCGGTGAGAAACGGCCATGCCGTTGTGGCGACGCCTGTGACGCTCACACCTTCGTCGTGGCTGCGGCGTCCGACGGCGCAGAACACCAGCACACAGATGACGTCCGCGCCGAGCCACACCAGCCGTCGCATGCCGCGAGACTACCGGGCTAGATTCGTCATCGATGAACGCCCACTCACGAACCGCGGCCGGCCCGGGCATCGACGAGCCGCCCGCGACGGCCACCGCAGTGGCAGGCTGAGTCATATGAGCACGCAAGCACCTCCCGCCTTTGACCGCGACGACCCGCTGGGCCTGGATGCCTCCCTGTCCGGCGACGAGCTCGCGGTGCGCGACACCGTCAGGAAGTTCTGCGCCGAGCACGTGACCCCCTACGTCGCGGAATGGTTTGAGATCGGCGACCTTCCGGTCCGCGAGCTCGCCAAACAGTTCGGCCAGCTCGGCCTGCTCGGCATGCACTTGCACGGTTACGGATGCGGAGGGGCGTCCGCCGTGCACTACGGCCTGGCCTGCACGGAGCTGGAGGCGGCCGACTCCGGGGTCCGGTCCATGGTCTCGGTGCAGGGGTCGCTGGCGATGTTCGCGATCTGGAAGTTCGGCTCGGAGGAGCACAAGCAGCAGTGGCTTGCCGGCATGGCCGCCGGTGAACTGCTGGGTTGCTTCGGGCTGACGGAGCCCGATGTCGGATCCGATCCCGCCGCGATGAAGACTCGGGCGCGCCGCGACGGTTCGGATTGGGTGCTCACCGGCCGGAAGCTTTGGATCACCAACGGGTCGGTCGCCGACGTCGCGATCGTGTGGGCAGCCACCGACGACGGCATTCGCGGGTTCATCGTTCCCACCGGCGCCCCGGGCTTCACCGCCAACACCATCCACCACAAGCTGTCGTTGCGCGCGTCGATCACCAGCGAGCTGGTCCTCGACGACGTGCGGCTGCCCGCCGACGCGATGCTGCCCGAGGCGAAGGGCCTTCGCGGGCCGTTGTCGTGCCTATCGGAGGCGCGCTACGGGATCATCTGGGGATCGATGGGAGCGGCGCGGTCGGCCTGGCAGGCCGCGCTGGACTACGCCACGCAGCGAACGCAATTCGGTCGCCCGATCGCCGGGTTTCAGCTGACGCAGGCCAAACTCGTCGACATGGCGGTCGAGCTGCATAAGGGGCAGCTGCTGTCGCTGCACCTCGGCCGACTCAAGGACAGCGGCGGGCTGCGTCCCGAGCAGGTCAGCTTCGGCAAGCTCAACAACACCCGCGAGGCGATAAAAATCTGCCGGACCGCACGGACGATATTGGGTGGCAACGGGATATCGCTGGAGTACCCGGTGATCCGGCACATGGTCAACCTCGAATCGGTGCTGACGTACGAGGGCACCCCGGAGATGCATCAGCTCGTCCTCGGCCAGGCGTTCACCGGTATCGACGCCTTCCGCTGACAGGAACACCCGGGAGTAAGCAGTGGCCGCACGACTGGAATACAAGCAAAAGCATCACCAATTCCGGCAATTGGTGCGCGATTTCGTGCGGCAGGCCGTTGTCTCCGCACACGAGGACCAGGAGAACGCGGAGTGGCAACCAGGCCGACATATTGTTCAGGAAGATCGGTGCCGCGATGGTACCGAACGACGCCCCACCCACGCCGCCAGGGAGATAGCCATGATAGCCATGAGGGTCATTGCGTATCGAATCGGTGTTCTTGTCGCCGCCTGTGTGCCGTTCGTGGCCGGGATGCCAACGGTCCACGCCGATCCCGTCACGCTGCCCCCGATGACATCCGGCGGCGGCGGACCGATCATCGGCGGGGGCAACAACGCCGGGATTTCGCAGCAACTGACCAGCCTCGGCAATCCGAACGTCCAGGAGGTCGACGGCTCGAACGCGGCTCAATTCATCACCGCGGCCGCCGCGGTCGCCAACCCGCAACTCGCCGCGCCCTTCTCGCTGCTGCGTCGGGCGTTGGCATGCCAGAACAACAACGCCGGATTCGGGGCCCGCGCCTACCGCCGGAACGACGGCTTGTGGGGAGGCGCAATGCTGGTCGCCGCCAAGAGCGCCACACCGAACGTCGACGCGTTGGCCTCCTGCGCCAAGACCAATTGGCGCAAGGCGACACTCGGCAGTGATACCTCGATGTGCAACAGCGGCTGGACGACGGCGAATTCCTTCTCCAGCCACGAAACCGAGGCCTACTACATCTTGCTCGCCGGCACCGCCGACGACTTCTGCACCGGGCTCAACGGGAAGTACAAGACGAACTTTGCCGCGTGGCCGTTCTGACCCGCCGGTCGTTATGCTGCCAGATTGGGCGAAACCGCCTGCGCCTCAACGATCATCACGACAGCGGGCGCGCCCGAATCCGTGCGTGGCGCGTGCTTGGCAATTTGTCCGAGGATCCCCAGGCCGATGCCGACCGCGACTATGATCCCGCCGATAATTATTCCGGCGAGCGCCATACCACGGCCACGCTGGCCGGTCTGATTGATCTGGTTCAAGGCGACAAAGCCGAAGATCAACCCCAGCAAGGGTCCGACGATGCAAAGCCACCCGAATAGCGAGCACACCAATGAGGCCACGGCCATCCCGTTCGTGGCGGCGCTTTGCGGCTGCGGCGGATAGCCATAACCGCCCGCGGGAGCCGGCGGATAACCATATCCGCCCGCAGGAGGCGACGGATAACCGTATCCGCCCGGTGGTGGGGGTGGGTAGCTGGGCGGTTCTTCCGTCAAGGGGGCCTCCTGGACCGAGAGGCTCACACTCTACCCTGCGGGTCCCGCTTGGGCTAGAAGGGCGGAGGGTCGTTGCTGGCGGCAAAGCGTTCGGCGCGTCGTGCCGCTTCGGCGGCGATGCGCGCTTCGTTAATCCCGCGCTCGCGGGCTATGCGGGCGGCGCGGTCTTGCGCCCGGGTTTGCCGCCGGGCCGGCATCATCAGTCCGCGGTTTTCTCCCGGCGGTGGCGTCCATGTGGGCAGCACCAGCGCGCCCGTTGGTACGGCGAGCGCCGGAAACAAAAGGCTCCCAACGGGTTTGGTGACGTAGGTGTGTCCGCTCGGCGATGTCCACACCACGGTGCCGTCGGGTAGCTGGCGCCACCTCGATTCCTCGACCTCTCGGCGCCATAGAGCGTAGGAACCGCGCCACTCGGTTAGGCCTTCAACTACCATCAAAATTTGCGCCAATCACTTGCATATAACTATTGGTGGGCGACGCACACGGAAGGAATCACTATGACGACATCTGAGCACCGCCAGGCGCAACAGCACCATTACACCCACGGCCCCGGTTGTGGGCATGCATCTGTGTTACATGCGGACCATGTGGACTATGTGGACGACGGTCGCTTGCACCGGGAGCATCGCACGTCCGACGGGGTGCATTACGACGAGTGCGCTACCTGCCAATGCCCCCATTGTTCCGACTCGTGTGGAATCTGTGATTGCGCCGATTGCACCTGTCCGACCTGTAACCACAAGACGTGTCAGTGCGCCCACTGCGCCGATGCCTGTAACAACTGCGCCTGCGCCGATTGCACCTGTCCGACCTGTAGGCACGCCGCCTGAGCCAGTGCGACGACGCATCACTTGGCCATGTGTTCGCCATTGACATGACCACGTTGATGTTCTCGCCCGCCAGGTCGCGGGCAATCACCGCCACCCCTACAGGTGCGGCTTTTTCACCCGTCACAATCTCACAAGGGTTCCCGTGCCCTGCGACGGCTTGCACGACGCTAAGCCGGTGACCGTTCCGCGATGGTCGAGAAGTCCTGCGCTGAAGGGACTAAATGTGTGCGACGATCGCCGCGATAGCCGTCCAGATAACCAGAACCCAAATCGCAACAGCGATGGCCGCGGAGATCACCGACATCGTGTCCAATCGCACCTTCATGAATCCTCCTCATTACCGTCGTGGCTATCGTCGCAGCAGGACAACCCAACAGCCGCAGCTTAGACCGGCAATGTAGGGGTGTCTTCCAAGAATGCCAGTGCCGTCGGGGTGTTGTTGGTCGCGCCATCCTGTCCAAAGGTTTTCAACAAGTGGCGACACCGAATGGGTGAAGAACCTTTTAGGGCAGCGGCACCTGTTGTCCACCGAACTGGGAGGCACAGGCGTTCAGTCCTCGGCCAGCACATGAATCACTACATTGTCCCGCCGTCGTTGTGCCGCAGCGCAGTCCGGCGCACCGCACTGGCAACCCAGGACCTCCGACCCGACCGCCAGCGCGCCCAATGCATCAGCGCGCCGCTGGGCTTTGGTGCGCGGATCCGCGCGGCATACCGTGGCGGCTAATGCATCGAGCTTCAGCTCGAGGGCCGCCCCGTCGGTGGCGTGCAGCTGCGCCCCACACACCCGCCAGCCCGGGATCGGTGGGCGCGATCTCGACATAGCGGTCCTCGCTGCGCCGTCCCGGCACCCGCAGGCCCGCTGGGTCAAACCTAGCCACCCACATATCAATACGCTCAACGAGTTTCGGCGTGGACAACCGCATCCACTTGGGTGCGTGCCGCGCCACCGCTGCGTCGAGCTTCGTGATCAGCTCGCATTCCTCGACCAGCTCAGTACGAAACACCACCGCGGCCATCAGCCGAAAATCGATATCCCCGCGCGCGAAGACTTCGGCCACCCGGGGCAGGCGCTCGCGCAACGCAATCGCATAGCGCAACCGCCTGGCCGCCCGCCCCCGGCTGATGCCCAACGCCGCGGCGACTTCGGCCACCACATTCTCGTGTCCGTCAACGGCCCACGTGAACCGCTCGGCATCGTCGGCTGGCGCGCGCCGCGCGTACAGCTCACCAATGGCCGCCAGTTCACGCGCACAATCTGAATTCTGCGCGCGCGCCGCAGCCGTGATGGCATCCACCACCCCGGCGTCATCCAGTGAACCGAACATGTGTTCGATTGTACTGGTGGGCACCCGCGTTGAATCGCCTTTTATGCGCGCTCAGTGGCTATTCGTTGCCTCATTGAAAATGCGCGCGTGCGGCGTGCCTACCTGAGCGATCAGTGGGGGTCTCGGTAGGCCCAGACGATGGGATTGACGTTGGCCGAGCGCAGGGCTGTGACCGAGATGACCGCGATCCGCTACGTGGTGGCGGATAGGCGAGTCAAGAGCAGGATTCTGGACGAGTTGTGCGCCAACACGGGGTGGCACCGTAACCATGCCCGCAAAGCGCCTCAAGGCTGCGCTGCAGCCCAAGGTGGTAGCGCCGAGGCGAAGTCCGCGTCCCCCGATCTACGGGCCGGATGTGATTGCTGCACTTACGACGTGCTGGCTGGTACTGGGGATGCCGGCAGGCAAGCGACTGGCGCCGATGTTGAACGAACTAGTGGCAGTGTTACGGCACTTCGGCGAACTGGTCATCGACGAGGACACCGCAGAACTCCTAGTGTCGATGTCGGCGGCCACCATCGATCGTCGCCTGGCAGGTGAACGAGCCAAACGTCAGCTCAAGGGGCGTCGCGCCACCAAGCCCGGATCGCTGCTGAGAAGTCAGATCCCAATACGCACCTGGGCAGACTGGGACGACGCTAAGCCGGGCTTCGTTGAGATCGATCTGGTCTCCCACGACGGCGGAAACACCATCGGCCCGTTCGCATTCACGCTCACGGTCACTGACGTCGCCACTGGTTGGACCGAGAACCGCTCAGTGCCCAGCAAAGAGGCCAAATGCGTCCTGGGCGGCTTGGAAAGCATCGCCAACAAGGTGCCGTTCCCGATCCTGGGGGTGGACTCTGACAACGGAGCTGAGTTCATCAACGTCTATCTGTTCATCTGGTGCAGAAACCGCAAGATCACCTTCACCCGCGCGCGGCCGACCAACAAGAACGACGGCTGCCACGTCGAGCAGAAAAACTGGGCAGTGGTCCGCACAGTTGTCGGCTACCACCGCTACGACACCGCTCCAGAACTGTTGCTGCTCAACGAAATCTGGCAGCTTCAGTCCCAGTTGACCAACTACTTCTACCCACAGCAGAAGCTGATATCCAAGGTCCGTGACGGCGCCAAGGTGACCAAGAAATACGACACCGCGACCACCCCATTCCACCGCGCCATCAATCACCCCGACACCACTGTCGACCGCATAGCCGCTCTCGCCCGAACCCACGCTCTGATCAACCCCGCGGCCACCCAGCGTCAGATCCAGGCCCTGACCGCACAGCTTCACAAAATGACCACCAGCAAGTCCCAACCCGCCACCCGGGCCCGAGTCCCCAAGCGCGCACAATCACATGAGGCAACGAAACCACCCTCGCGCGCATCTTGACATGAGCCCCCAATCGCCTCACGGTGACGCCTCGCAGCGTGAAAATGGGGTCGGGTCGCCCGCCGACGCCGATGTTTCCTTGGGACCACTAGCCCGCACGTGAGCCTGGGCGCCGGGGCCCGACCTGGAAGGGTCACGCACTGTTGCTTCGAGCACGCCGGTCAGATTTTCGGTTCCCTTGACCGAGGCCCCCGGGCAACCCGTTCGATGATGAGCACGGATCGACTGGAGGGCAATCGAAGTGAAACAGAAGCACAGCCCGGCGCCGCAGGAGATTCCCGACGCCGAGCATGAGTTGGTCATCGAGCATGTGTGCGCTATCGATGTGGCCAAGGCGTTCGGCAAGGTCTGTGTGCGCACCCCGCGGGAGCGTCGGCGGGTTAGCAAGGTGTGGGACGTCGAGGCCACCAGCGGAGCGGTCACCGAGCTGGCCGCCCAGCTCATCAACCTGGGCATCGAGAAGGTCACCATCGAGTCGACATCGGATTATTGGCGGATCTGGTACTACCTGTTGGAGGCGGCCGGGCTCGACGTGCAACTGGTCAACGCCCGCGATGTCAAGAACGTACCGGGACGACCCAAAACCGACAAGCTCGACGCTGTCTGGCTGGCCAAGCTCACCGAAAAGGGGTTGCTGCGGCCAAGTTTCGTGCCGCCGCAACCAATCCGGCAGTTACGCGATTACACCCGACTTCGCGTCGACTTGACGCGGGACCGGTCCCGGTACTGGCAGCGGCTGGAGAAACTGCTCGAAGACGCCCTGATCAAGCTGTCGTCGGTGGCATCCACACTCGACACGCTCTCGGCGCGCGACATGATCGAGGCATTGATCTCCGGCGAACGCGACCCGCGCCGACTCGCCGACTTGGCCCGGGCCCGGATGAAGACCAAGCGAACGGAGCTGATCAAAGCGCTCGACGGACGCTTCGACGAACACCACGCCGAACTGGCGCGGATGCTGCTCGATCAGATCGACACCCTCACTGCGCAGATCCGCACGCTGACCACCCGGATCGACGACCTGCTCGCGGCCGCCGAACCTGCCGAAAACGACGGTCCCGGCAACCCCAGTGTCTACGCCAAGCCTGCCGATAGCGGGTTGTCGGCCGTCGAACGCCTCGAGGAAATCCCCGGCATCGGCAGATCCGGGGCACAGATCATCCTGGCTGAAATCGGCCTCGACATGACCCAATTCCCCACACCCGCGCACTTGGTGTCCTGGGCGAAGCTGTGCCCGCGAACCGTACAGTCCGGACCCGTGACGCGCGGCGGCAAGACCGGCAAGGGCAATCCCTACCTCAAGGGCGCACTCGGTGAGGCCGCCGCGGCCGCCGCCAAGACCGACACCTTCCTCGGCGAAAGGTATCGGCGCATCGTCAAACGCCGCGGCAAGCTCAAAGCCCTGGTTGCGGTCGCCCGCTCCATCCTCGTCATCATTTGGCAACTCCTTTCCGACCCCGCCGCCCGATTCTTCGACCTCGGGTCCGACTACCACGCCAGTCGCATCAGCATCGAACGACGGCTGCGCAACCACATCGCCCAACTCTCCGCGATGGGCTTCCGCGTCACCGTCGAACCCGCCGCCTGAACACCACACAACACAGCAACGAAACCCGGCTCCGCAAGCTCCGCCGGGTCGCCTTCGGGCTGCCCGCTCACCTTGGGGATTTTCCGGTCAGCAACCTGGGCCGCTGCGCTCGGCCGCCGTGGAGGCGGGAAAATGGGGTCGCGGTCGTCCGGGACACCGGATTTCCTGTGATGCCCTGAGCTCGTCGGTCAGCATGGTGTTGGGAGCCACCGACAGGAACTGTCGATTGTTGCGGTGAGCACGCGGACCAGATTCTTTAGGCCCTGTGGTTCCTCCGGACGGTCGTACCTGGTTGGAAGTTGTTGTTTCCGGAAGGAATTCGATGGAACTGCTGCATGAGCGCTGCGCTGCGCTGGATATCGGCAAGAAGGATCTCAAGGCGTGTGTACGCACACCTGGCCCGAAGGGCAAGCGGTCACGAAGCCAGGAGATTCGCACCTATGCCACCACCACCAACGCGTTGCTGGAGCTACGGGACTGGCTGATGGCCGAGCGGGTGTCTTTGGTGGTGCTGGAGGCCACTGGCGATTATTGGCGTGGTGCGTTCTACCTGCTGGAGGACGACCTGAACGTGATGTTGGTCAACGCCGCGCATGCCAAAGGGTTGCCTGGGCGCAAAACCGATGTTTGTGATGCTGCTTGGTTGTGTCAGTTGGGTGAGTGTGGGCTGTTGCGGGCTTCGTTCGTGCCGCCCGAGCCGATCCGGCAGCTGCGGGATTTGACCCGCTACCGCACCACGCTGACCGCTGAGCGCAGCCGGGAGGCCCAACGGTTAGAGAAGGAGCTCGAAGATGCCGGGATCAAGCTCTCGTCGGTGGCCACTGACATTCTGGGCGTCTCCGGGCGGGCGATGTTAGCCGCGCTGATCGACGGCGAACGAGACCCGCGGGCGCTGGCCGAGCTGGCCAAGGCTCGGATGCGGCCCAAGATCCCGCAGTTGGTGCAGGCGTTGAACGGCAACTTCGGTGACCATCATGCCTTCCTGTGCCGGCTACACCTGCAACGCATCGACCAGCTCACAGTGGCCATCGGGGAACTATCGAAGCGCATCGAGGAGCAGATGCGCCCTTTTGCCCGCCAGCTCCAACAATTGGCGACCATCCCGGGCGTGGGCCAGTCCGTCGCTGAGGTCATCATCGCCGAGACCGGCGCTGACATGAGTCGCTTTCGCACCGCCGCACACTTGGCGTCGTGGACCGGGGTGTGCCCGGGCCATCACGAGTCGGCCGGCAAACGCCGGTCCGGCAAGACCCGTCACGGCAACCGATGGCTTACCGGCGCTTTGGGCACCGCCGCGATGGCCGCGGCCCGCACCAAAGACACCACCTACCTCGGGGCCCGATATCAGCGCCTGGCGCCCCGCCTGGGTAAGACGAAAGCCATTGTCGCCATCCAACACTCAATCCTGACTGCGGTATGGCACATGTTCACCGACGATGTCGACTACGCCGATCTCGGCGGTGACTACTTCGCACGGCTGGATCCCGAACGCGCCATGCGCCGCATCGTGCGCCAAGCCAACATGTTGGGTTTCACCGTGCGCTTCGACCCCATCCAAGCCGCCTGACCAGCACGACCTCGGGCGCAGCGCAACAAACACCAATCACCCTGGGAGCCGCGGCTCACCCATTATTTTCGGACCAGGCAACACGCACCGACACCGACGTCTAGGAAGACGTACGGTGTACATGCGCTGTGAGACCAGACGGACCCGGAAGGGATAGCCATGTCGCGCCATCGCGTCGTCATCATCGGAAGCGGATTCGGCGGACTGACTGCGGCCAAGGCCCTCAAGCGGGCCGACGCCGACATCACCCTGATCTCGAAAACGACCACCCACCTTTTCCAACCGCTGCTGTATCAGGTGGCGACCGGGATCCTGTCGGAAGGCGACATCGCCCCGACCACTCGGCTAATTCTGCGTGATCAGAAGAACGTCCGGGTGTTGCTGGGCGACGTCAAAGGGATCGACCTGACGGCGAAGACCGTCACGTCGAAGTTGGTCGACATGGAGACGGTGACGCCATACGACAGCCTCATCGTGGCCGCAGGCGCGCAGCAGTCCTACTTCGGCAACGACCGCTTCGCCACCTTCGCGCCCGGCATGAAGACCATCGACGACGCCCTCGAGCTGCGCGGCCGCATCCTGGGTGCGTTCGAGGCGGCCGAGGTCGCCACGGACCAGGCCGAGCGAGATCGCCGCCTGACCTTCGTGGTGGTCGGAGCCGGGCCGACGGGTGTCGAGGTGGCCGGACAGATCGTCGAACTCGCCGATCGCACGCTGGCCGGAGCTTTTCGCACCATCAAGCCCAGCGATTGCCGGGTGATCCTGCTCGACGCGGCGCCCGCGGTGCTGCCGCCGATGGGACCGAAGCTGGGCCTGAAGGCGCAACGACGGCTGGAGAAGATGGGCGTCGAGATCCAGCTCAACGCGATGGTAAGTGCCGTCGACTACAAGGGCATCACAGTCAAGGAGAAGGACGGCGAGGAGCGGCGGATCGAATGCGCGTGCAAGGTGTGGGCGGCCGGCGTCCAGGCCAGCCCGCTGGGCAAGATGATCGCCGAACAGTCCGACGGAACCGAGGTCGACCGTGCGGGACGGGTGGTCGTGGAACCCGACCTCACCGTCAAGGGGCACCCGAACGTCTTCATCGTGGGTGATCTGATGGCGGTGCCGGACGTGCCCGGCATGGCGCAAGGTGCGATCCAGGGAGCGCATTACGCCACCGCGCTGATCAAGCACACGGTGAAAGGGGACGACGACCCGGCAAACCGCAAGCCGTTCAAGTACTTCGACAAGGGCAGCATGGCGACGGTGTCTCGATTCAGCGCCGTGGCGCAAGTCGGCAAGCTGGAGTTCGGCGGCTTCATCGCCTGGTTGGCCTGGCTGGTGCTGCACCTCTACTACCTGGTCGGCCATCGCAACCGCATCGCCGCCATGTTCTCCTGGGGCATCTCCTTTTTGGGGCGCACCCGAGGTCAGATGGCGATCACCAGCCAGATGGTCTACGCCAGGGTGGTGACGAGCTTGATGCAGGCGCAGGTGGAAGGTGGCGCGCTGGCCGCGGTCGAACGCGCCGAAGCGGCCGAACAGAAGGCGGCCGGTTAACTAAGCGCCTGGTCGATATCGGCGATCAGGTCGTCGGTGCCTT
Organism: uncultured Actinomycetota bacterium; assembly: GCA_963788075.1. Classification (GTDB taxonomy): domain Bacteria; phylum Actinomycetota; class Actinomycetes; order Mycobacteriales; family Mycobacteriaceae; genus Mycobacterium. Next base: position 22,550 of record CAWBFI010000008.1, read on the forward strand.
CCAGCCCGACGGAGATGCGGACCACGTTGTCGCCGAGACCGATCGCTGCGCGACCCTCCGGTCCCATCGCGCGGTGAGTCGTCGTCGCCGGATGCGTCACAAGCGATTTGGCGTCACCGAGATTGTTCGAGATGTCGATCAGCCGCATCTTGTCCAATACCGCGAATGCCCTTTGCTTGGCAGCGCTTTCCGCGCAGTCGAGCGCGAAGGTGATCACCGTCCCGCCGCCGGACATCTGACGCTTCGCCAGGTCGTACTGCGGGTGCGAGGGCAGATGGGGATAGCGCACCCAACTCACCGCCGGATGCCTCTCCAAAAACTCCGCGACCCGCTGCGCCGACGAATTGCTGTACTCAACCCGAACGGCCAGCGTCTCAAGGCCTTTCAGTAACACCCAGGCGTTGAATGCGCTCATCGCCGGACCGGTGTGCCGCATCAGCTTCTGCACCGGCCCGTCGATGTACTCCTTGTCGCCGAGGATCGCCCCACCCAGGACCCGGCCCTGACCGTCGATGTGCTTGGTGCCCGAGTACACCACCACGTCAACCCCGAGCGGAAAGCCCTGCTGCAGCAGCGGTGTGGCAAAAACGTTGTCCAGCACGACTTTTGCTCCAGCGGCATGAGCAAGCTCGTTCACCGCGGCGATGTCCACCAGCGACTGCATCGGGTTCGACGGCGTCTCGAAGAACACCGCCGCGGTGGGCACCGAGAGCGCCTCCTCCCACTGCCCGAGATCGTCGCCGTCGACGAACACCGTCTCGATGCCCCACCGCGGCAGGATTTCGTTGCACACCACGAAACACGATCCGAACAGGCTGCGCGCCGCGACCAACCGGTCGCCGGCCGCCAGCAGCGCGCCCAGCGAGGTGAACACCGCGGCCATCCCGCTCGCGGTGGCGAACACCGCGGGTGCTCCCTCGATCAGGCGCAACCGCTCCTCGAACATCGTCACGGTCGGGTTGCCGTAGCGCGAGTACACAAAATGGTCCAGCTCGCCCGTGAAGGACCTCTCCGCGACCGCGGCCGACTCGTAGACGTAGCCGGACGTCAAATACATCGCCTCGGCGGTCTCTTCGAAACCGGATCGCAGGAGTCCGCCGCGCACGCCGACGGTGGCCTGGCTGACCCCGTCGGGCAGCGCCTTGGGCGTGCGAACCGAACCCGCCGACGAGGAACCGTCGGTCATTGCTGCTTCCAGGGCAACCCAACCGCGCGCCAGCCGGTGTCACCCCGATGACCGCTCGCGTCGAGATGGCCCTCGAAGCCGTCGAGCACGTTGTAGGCGGGAGCGATACCCACCGCTGTCGCGACCTGCGCCGCGCCGATCGAGCGGTTGCCCGAGCGACACAGGAAGATCACCGGCCGCTCCTCGTCGGCCGCCGCGGGCGGGACCCGTTCCTTCAACTCGTCTGCGAAGTTTTCGTTGCGTGTCCCGTCGGCGGCATTCCATTCGATGTACACCGCCTCGCGGCCCAGGCTCGACAGATCCGGCACGCCGACGAACCGCCATTCGGCATCGGTGCGTACGTCGACCAACACGGCGCGCGGGTTGTCGCTCAGAAGCGTCCACGCCTCGAGGGGGGTGATGTCTCCTGCGTAGCTCATCCGCGTGAGTCTCGCATATTCAGGGCGGACGCCACCTGTCGGGCGCGATCGCGCGCGGCCGCCACGTCCGGTGCCGTGGCCAGCGCCACGCCCAGCGTGTTCGTCCCGCCGGCGGACGACAAGCCTCGAGCGAAGACGCGGAGATCGCTTTCCGGCACACCCAGCGCACCGGTCGGCCCCGGCGCCCCCGGCGGCCCGCCGCCACGGGCCGGATGTATCGCGTGCGCGGCGGCCGGCGACATCATCATGGTGTCCACCGGCAGGCCCAAAATGGCCCGGGCCTGCAGTTCGAACGCCGAAAGCCGCTGGCTGCGCAGCGTGACCCAGGCACTCGGGTGCGGGCGGGCGGAGACGTCGGCGAAATACACCTCGTCGCCGTTAATCATCAGTTCGACACCGAAGACGCCGCGCCCACCGAGCGCCTTGACGATGCGTGCTGCGATCGACTTGGCCGCATCCACGGCGACCGCGCTCATCTGCTGGGGTTGCCACGATTCCAAGACGACACCGTCGGCGTCGCGGTGACCGATGGGTGAGCAGAACTCGATCACCGGACCGCGCGGACCTTCGCTGCGCACCACGAGCAGGGTGACGTCGAACTCGACCTCGACGACCGTTTCGGCCAACACCCGCTGACGCGGCGCCCACGCCTGACCCCCGACGGCACGACGCCAGGCCGGCTCGATGTCGTCGGGCCGCGAGACCACCGAATGTCCCCGCCCGACCACCGGCTTGACCAGCAACGGGAACCCGGCGTGTGCGGCCACAGCGTTGAGTTCGCCGACCGATCCGGCGAACCAGAATGGCGCGGTGGGCAGCCCCAACTGGTCGGCGGCCAGCCGGCGCAGGCCCTCGCGGTCGGAGGTGAGCCGGACGGTGCGGGCGCTCGGCACCAGTTGGGTGTGCTGAGTCTTGGGGCCGTCGGCCGCGGGGCCCTCGAGGGCGTCGAGCGCCTGGACCGAGACGGCATCGGTGGCGGCCACGACGAAGTCCGGTTGCACCCGTTGAAACACCTTCGACAGCTCGCCGGCGTCGGTCATCGGGATTGTCAGCGACTGGTCGGCCACCCCGTGCGCAGGCGCGTGCGGGTACTCATCGACGGCGATCACCTGCGCGCCGAGGTGCCGGATGGCGACCGCAAGCTCCCGGCTCAGCTCGCCGGAACCCAGCAGCAGCACTTTGGGACGGTCGTCGGCGCCGGCACCGGCACTCGCACCGGCATCGGCACTGGCACCGGCTTCGGCACTGGCTTCGGCTTCCGAGCGCACTTCGGGAACTTGCGGCGGCCCGACTATCGCCGTCGTCTTGTCGTCCTGTCCTTCGGTCGAACCGTCAGTCACCGCTCAAGGATAGGTCGGCCGCGCGATCGCTAGGGCTGGCCGGGGAGCAAGCGCACCATCAGGCCGTTGCCTTCGGCCAAAATCGCCTCGTCGTTGTCGAGCAGTTCCGCGGACACAAACGCCTTGCGGCCCTCGATCGTGCTGACGCGTCCGCGTATGGCCAACGGCGCATCGATCGGGGTGATCTTGCGGTAGTCGACATGCAGGAACGCCGTCCGGCTGATCGGCCGTCCGGCGGCGTGGGAGACCATCCCGAACATGTGGTCAAACAACAGCGGCAGCACACCGCCGTGCACCGCGTGGTTGCCCCCGACGTGAAACCGGCTGAAATACCCGGTCATCTCGACACCGTCGGGGCTGTATCGCGTCAACTTCCACGGCGGCAGCAAAAGGCTGCCCATGCCGGGCAGGTCGGGCGTCCGCCCGGCGGGCGCCTTGCCCTCGTCCGCCTCGAAGGGGCCGAGCAGCTCGACTAGCGCCTCGGCGCGCGCGGCGGCCTCGTCCCAGACGTCCTGAGCTTCTTCCCCGGGGTCGGCGGACACCGCCAAGTCCTGCAAGCGGCGCATCGCCGCCACGAACCGGCCGAACCCCGGTCCCGGGCTGGCCGGGCCATACTCCGGAAAGCCGCCGTGATGTTCGTACTCGGGGTCGAGCTCTGCCGGGTTCGGGTCGGAGTCCGTCACGCGCGGCCCTGCAGGACGTCGCGGCGCACGATGGTCTGATCGCGTCCGGGACCGACGCCTATGCACGAAACCTGTGCTCCGGCAAGCTCTTCCAGTCGCAACACGTAGTCACGCGCTTTGGCCGGCAGGTCGCCGAACTCGCGGGCTCGCGAGATGTCCTCCCACCAGCCCGGCAGCTCCTCATAAATCGGTTCTGCGCGGGCGAGATCGCTTTGCGTCATCGGCATGTCATGAGTGCGCGCCCCGTCGATCCGATAGCCGACGCACACCGGCACGGTTTCCAGGCTGGAAAGCACGTCGAGCTTGGTCAGGAAGAAGTCGGTGATGCCGTTGACCCGGGTCGCGTACCGGGCGATGACGGCGTCGAACCAGCCGCACCTGCGCCGCCGCCCGGTGGTGACACCGAATTCGCCGCCCGTCTTCGACAGGTACTCGCCATTCTCGTCGAACAGCTCGGTGGGGAACGGGCCCGACCCGACGCGGGTGGTGTAGGCCTTGAGGATTCCCAGCACCGTGGTGATCCGGGTCGGGCCGATCCCGGACCCGACGCATGCCCCGCCCGCGGTCGGGTTCGATGACGTCACGTAGGGATAAGTGCCGTGGTCGACGTCGAGCAGCGTGCCCTGTGAGCCCTCCAGCAATACCGTTTCGCCGGCGTCGAGCGCGGCGTTGAGCAGCAGCCGGGTGTCGGCGATGCGGTGCCGGAAGCCCTCCGCCTCCTGCAGCAGGGACTCGACCACCTGGTCGGGCTCGAGTGCCTTGCGGTTGTAGATCTTGACCAGGATCTGGTTTTTCAGCTCCAGCGCGGCCTGGATCTTGTGGGCGAGCTGTTCGGGGTCGAGGACGTCGGCGACCCGGATTCCCATGCGCGCGATCTTGTCCTGGTAGCACGGCCCGATGCCGCGGCCGGTGGTGCCGATCTTCTTATTGCCCATGTAGCGCTCGGTGACCTTGTCGATGGCGACGTGGTAGGGCAGCAAGAGGTGCGCGTCGGCGGAGATCAGCAGCTTGGAGGTGTCGACCCCGCGGTCTTCGAGGCTTCGCAGCTCATCGAGCAGCACACCGGGATCGACCACGACGCCGTTGCCGATGACGTTGGTGACGCCGGGCGTCAGCACTCCCGACGGGATCAGGTGCAACGCGAAGTTCTCGCCGGTGGGCAGGACCACCGTGTGCCCGGCATTGTTGCCACCCTGGTAGCGGACCACCCACTGCACGCGGCCGCCGAGCAAGTCAGTGGCCTTACCTTTGCCCTCGTCGCCCCACTGGGCGCCGATGAGGACGATTGCCGGCATGACTCGCTCCCGCCTAATCCCACCTGTTTCAACCTGCTTATTGTGGTCCAGCCGGTGACCTACCTTAGCCTTGCGACGATGCGGACCGCCTGCGGCCCGCTGAGGAGCCGGGCAATTGAGCCTCAGCCCAGAGCTTGCGAGGAGCCATGAAACCCGCGGCGGTATTGGTGTTCGGCGGCCAGCGGGTGCCACGGCCGTTAACCGGGCTTCCCACCCACCGAGCCGCCGGCCCGGCCGACATCGACGCCGCGATCGGGCATTACCGACGCCTGGCGGTCGTCGGCGCCGACGCCGACCTGGCCGCGGTGCTGACCCGATTGCTGCGCGCCGAGCGGCTCGACATCGAGGTCGCCTACGCGCCGCCCCGCCGCACCCGGGCGACCCGGATCTACCGCTTGCCGGCCGGCCGCCGGGCGGCGCGGCGGGCCCTGCGTGGCTCCGCCCGGCGGGTGACCCTGATCCGCGACGAGACCGGATCGGTGATCGTCGGCCGGGCCGGCTGGCTCCGGGCCGAGGACCAGCGGCTCATCCGCGGCGAGGCGGTCGTCGACGACACCACGCTGTTCGACGGCGAGGTCGCCGCCGCGCGCGTCGAGCCGACGCTGGCCATGCCGGGACTGCGAGCCTCGGTGCGAAATCGGGTGCGGGGAATCTGGCGCCCGTGGGTCCCCGGCCGCGCGGCCCAGCTGGGCAGCACCGGGGTCACCGTGATGCGCGACGGAGTCGCGGCGCCACGCGCAGCGCACCGATCCACCTTCTACCGCAATGTCGAAGGCTGGCTGCTGGTCCGGTAGTTTCGACCGGTGAGTTTCCCCGCTCGGCAACACGAATCGGTGCGTCCCAGCCCGATCTTCTTGGCGCTGGTCGGGTTGACGGCGGTCGGCGGCGTGCTGGCCTGGATGGCCGGATCGAGCGTGCGACCGCTGTCGTATGCCGGGGTGTTCGTCTTCGTGATCGCCGGTTGGCTGGTTTCGCTGTGCCTGCACGAGTTCGGGCACGCGTTCACCGCCTGGCGGTTCGGCGATCACGACGTGGCTGTCCGCGGCTACCTGACCCTGGATCCGCGGCGTTACAGCCACCCGGCGCTCTCGCTGGTGCTGCCGATGCTGGCGATCCTGCTGGGCGGCATCGGCCTGCCGGGCGCGGCGGTGTACGTGCGGACCTGGTTCATGACACCCGCCCGCCGCAGCCTGGTCAGCCTGGCCGGACCCGCGGCCAACCTCCTGCTCGCGGTGCTGCTGCTGGCGCTGACCCGGTCGCTGTACGACCCGGCCCATCCCGTGTTCTGGGCGGGGGTGGCATTCCTGGGATTCCTCGAGCTCACCGCGGTGTTGCTGAACCTGCTGCCGATCCCGGGCCTGGACGGATACGACGCCCTGGAGCCGCATCTGAGCCCCGAGACACAGCGCTCGTTGGCGCCGGCCAAGCAGTACGGCTTCTTTATTCTGCTGTTCCTGCTTCTGCTGCCGGTGCTGAATCAGTGGTTTTTCGGGGTGGTGCTCTGGTTGTTCGACTTCTCCGGTGTGCCGCACGTGCTGGTGGGTTGGGGCAACGCGCTGACCCGCTTCTGGAGCCGCTGGATCTGAGCCCTTGCAATATATGCATCATCACGCATATATTGCAAGGCTATGGGCGCCGGCCACAATCACACCCCCGTCGAGGCCAGCGCGTCTCGGATGATCCCCCGCATGATCATCGCCGCGGCGATTCTGGCGGCGTTCTTCGTCGTGGAGTTGACGACCTCGCTGATGATCAACTCGATGGCACTGCTGGCCGACGCCGGTCACATGCTGACCGACGTCGTCGCCGTGTTCATGGGTCTGACCGCCGTGATCCTGGCCCGGCGCGGCAGCTCGTCACCGGCACGCACCTATGGCTGGCACCGCGCGGAGGTGTTCACCGCGGTGGCCAACGCCGCGCTGCTGATCGGGGTCGCGCTGTTCATCCTCTACGAGGCCGTCGAACGGCTGAAGGCGGCTCCGTCGGTCCCCGGCGTGCCGATGATCATCGTCGCGCTGGCCGGCTTGGCCGCCAACCTCGTGGTGGCGTTGCTGCTGCGCTCGCATTCGGAGGGCAGCCTGGCGGTCAAGGGCGCCTACATGGAGGTGGTCGCCGACAGCGTCGGGAGCCTCGGGGTGCTGGTCGCCGGCGTTGTCACCGTCACGACGCACTGGCCATACGCCGACGTGGTGGTCGCCGTGCTGGTCGCGATCTGGGTGCTGCCACGGGCTATCTCACTGGCTCGTGCGGGATTGCGGATCCTTTCCGAGTCCTCGCCGCCGCACATCGACGTGGAGGAGCTGCGCTCGGCACTGGGGGCCGTCGACGGCGTCAGCGAAGTACACGACCTGCACGTCTGGACGCTTTCCCCCGGCAAGGACATGTGCACCGCGCACTTGACCAGCGATGGCGACTCGGCCCGCGTGCTGCGGGACGCCCGCGCGGTGCTGTCTGCCCGCGGCCTCGACCACGCCACCGTCCAGGTCGAGTGCCCCGGCGGCCCCGGCGGATGCCGGGAGAACTACTGACCTTCTACCGACCAGCTACTGACCAGCTACCGCAGCCCGAGCGCTTCGCGGGCCCGGGGGTCGCAATCGTCGAGCAGATCCAGGCAGCGCAGATACTCGCCGGTTTCGCCGATGGTGTCCGCGGCGCGGGCCAGCGCGGCCACACAACGCAGAAAGCCCCGGTTGGGCTCGTGCGAATACGGCACCGGGCCGAAACCCTTCCAGCCGTTTCGGCGCAGCTGGTCCAGGCCGCGGTGGTAGCCGGTGCGTGCATACGCGTAGGCCGTGACGGCCTTACCGTCCGCCAGCGCCTCCTCGGCAAGCGCTGCCCACGCCACCGACGCCGAGGGATGCGCAGCGGCGACGATGGCCGGGTTCTCGTTGGCTTGCAGTTGCGCCTCGGCATCGCTATCGCCGGGCAGCAGGATCGGGTCCGGTCCGAGGAGATCTCCCATCGACGTCATGGTTGTTATTTTGCCGTTCCCCCGGGGCGGGTCGCTAAGCTCCCCTCATGCCTAATGCACCCGAGCCCGACCGAGGCGGCATGCCGAAGCGGCCTGGGTTCGATCCACGCGACTCCCGCGGCGAGCCGACCGACGAGCGGGCCGCCGCGCCCGGCGAAGAGACGGTGGCGATCGGCAAACCCGGTCCGGACGACGACCCCGAGACAACTCCGGACGGGCGACAACCCGAACGACGATTCACGGCGCCCGGCTTCGACGCGAAAGAGACCCAGATCATCGCAACGCCCGCGGAGCCCGCCACCGAGGTGTTCGCGTCGCCGCCGACGCCGGCGCCGGAAGAAGCGACGGCAGAGATCACTCCGCCCCCGAAAGCCGCTGTGCCACAATCCATTCCGCCCAGGCTGGGGGCGAAGCTTCAGACGTCCAGGCAAATCAACTGGGGCTTGGTAATGACGGTGATCGTGATCGTGCTGGCGCTGGCGGCGATCGCGATCCTGGGCACGGTGCTGCTCACCCGCGGCAAGCATTCGAAAGTCTCCGAGGAAGAGCGGGTGCGGCAGAGGATCTCCGAATACGACGTCGCTGTGCAGAGGGGCGACTTGACTGCATTGCGCACCATCACGTGCGGGACCGTCCGGGACGGGTATGTCGACTACGACGAACGCGCTTGGCAGGAGACCTACCAGCGGGTGTCGGCGGCCAAGCAGTATCCGGTGATCGCCAGCATCGACCAGGTCGTCGTCAACGGTCAGCACGCCGAGGCGAATGTCACCTCGTTCATGGCCTACGACCCCTCGCTGCGTTCGACACGCAGCCTCGACCTGCAGTACCGCGACGACCAGTGGAAGATCTGCCAGTCCCCCAGCGGCTAGACCGCGATTGCGCGAGCGGTCGCAAAAGCCCCCAATTTCGGCGCGAAATGGGGGCTTTTGCGACTGCTCGGCCAAACGTTAGCCGAGTGACTTTCCGGCGCAGTGCAGGTCGTTGCAGGCCTCCACGACCCGCTCGGTCATGCCGGCTTCGGCCTTCTTGAGATAGCTGCGCGGGTCGTAGACCTTCTTGACGCCCACTTCCCCGTCGACCTTGAGCACGCCGTCATAGTTGCTGAACATGTGACCGGCGATAGGGCGGGTGAAAGCGTACTGGGTGTCGGTGTCGACGTTCATCTTCACCACCCCGTAGCCCAGCGCCTCCTCGATCTCCGACTTCTCCGAGCCGGAGCCGCCGTGGAAGACGAAGTCGAAAGGCTTTGCGCCGTCGGGCAATCCGAGCTTGGCCGCCGCCACCTTCTGCCCTTGGGCAAGGATGTCGGGGCGGAGCTTGACGTTGCCCGGCTTGTAGACGCCGTGCACATTGCCGAAGGTCGCGGCCAGCAGGTACTTGCCGTGCTCGCCGTGGCCCAGCGCGTCGATGGTCTTCTCGAAGTCCTCCGGGGTGGTGTACAGCTTCTCGTTGATCTCGTTGGCGACGCCGTCCTCTTCGCCGCCCACCACGCCGATCTCGATCTCGAGGACGATCTTGGCGGCCGATGCCTGCTTGAGCAGCTCCTGCGCGATGGCCAGATTCTCGTCGAGCGGCACGGCGGAGCCGTCCCACATGTGCGACTGGAACAAGGGGTTCTTGCCGGCCGCCACCCGCCTGGCCGAGATCTCCAGCAGCGGGCGCACGTAACTGTCCAGCTTGTCCTTGGGGCAGTGGTCGGTGTGCAGCGCGACGTTGATCGGGTATTTGTCCGCGATGACGCGGGTGAACTTGGCGAGCGCCACGGCACCGGTCACCATGTCCTTGACCCCGAGGCCCGAGGCGAACTCCGCCCCCCCGGTGGAGAACTGGATGATGCCGTCGCTGCCCGCGTCGGCAAAGCCCTTGATCGCGGCGTTGACCGTCTCCGAGGAGGTGCAGTTGATGGCCGGGAAGGCGTACGAGTTCTCCTTGGCCCGCCCCAGCATTTCGGCGTAGACCTCGGGCGTTGCGATGGGCATGAGCACTCCTCTTGAGCGGCCGGGTTCACTCAGTATTGTCCAGGACGGGTCAACCGGTCATTTCGAGCCGGTATGTTGAGACGTCATGAGCACCGCGGTGACGGCTTTGCCCGACATCCTCGACCCGATGTACTGGTTGGGCGCCAACGGCGTCTTCGGATCCGCGGTGTTGCCCGGGATCCTGGTCATCGTCTTCATCGAGACGGGGCTGCTGTTTCCGCTGCTGCCCGGCGAGTCGCTGTTGTTCACCGGCGGCCTCTTGGCCGCGCACCCGAACCCGCCGGCCAGCATCTGGGTGCTGGCGCCCGCCGTCGCGGTGGTCGCGGTGCTGGGCGACCAGACGGGCTATTTCATCGGGCGGCGGATCGGACCGGCCCTGTTCAGGAAGGAAGATTCCCGGTTCTTCAAGAAGCACTACGTGACCGAGTCGCACGCATTCTTCGAGAAGTACGGGCCGTGGGCGGTCATCCTGGCCCGGTTCGCGCCCTTCATCCGGACGTTCGTCCCGGTGATCGCCGGGGTGTCGTACATGCGCTACCCGGTGTTCCTCGGGTTCGACATCGTCGGCGGCATCGTCTGGGGCGGCGGCGTGACGCTCGCGGGCTACTTCCTGGGCACAGTGCCGTTCGTTCACCAAAACCTGGAAGAGATCATCTTGGGCATCCTGGTCGTATCGCTGATGCCGGCGATGATCGCCGCCTGGCGGGGGTTCCAGGGACGCCGCCGCGCGGCTCGCGCGGCTGACCGGGAGCCGGAGTCAGGGCACCCGACTTCTGCGGTACGCAACGAAAGCGTCTAGCAGTTCCGGTCGGTCGATCGAACTCTGCTGCACGGCCTCGCCCGGCGCCGCGCCGAGCAGGATCCGCTTGATGGGGATTTCCAGCCGTTTGCCGGTCAGCGTGCGCGGTATGCCCGGAACCTCGAGGATGTCGTCGGGCACATGCCGCGGCGAGGCGTGGCGGCGGATCTCCGCGGCGATCCTCGACCGCAGGGCATCGTCGAGGGCGACGCCGTCTTCCAGGTCCACGAACAGCGGCATCCAATAGCCGCCGTCGTCCTGCTCGACGCCGACCACCAGGCAGTCGTGCACCTCGGGCATCCGCTCCACGGCGGTGTAGATCTCGGCGCTGCCCATCCGGACGCCGAGCCGGTTCAGGGTGGCGTCCGAACGGCCATGCACCACAACGGATCCCCGGTCGGTGATGGTGATCCAGTCGCCGTGCCACCAGACGCCGGGGTACCTGTCGAAATATGCGGCGCGGTAGCGGCTGCCGTCGTCGTCGTTCCAGAAGAACACCGGCATCGAGGGCATCGGCTTCGTCAGCACGAGTTCGCCCTCCTCCCCGATCACCGGGTGCCGAGGCCCCGACCAGGATTCGATGGCCGCGCCCAGGCAGATGCACGACAGCTCACCGGCGACCACCGGCAGCGTCGGGCAGCCGCCGATGAAGGCCGTGCACACATCGGTCCCGCCGGACAGCGATACCACGGGAACCTGCCGGCCGAGCCCCTCATGCACCCAGCGGAATCCGGACGCCGGTAGCGGCGATCCGGTAGAGCCCACCGCGCGCAGCGCATCCAGCGGGTAGGACGCACCCGGCTTCAGCTCCTTCTTGGCGCACGCCAGCAGGTAGCCCGCCCCCGCGCCGAGCACCGTGACACCCGCCTCGGCGGCGACCCGCCAGAGGCCGTCGGTGGTCAAATGCGTTGGGCTGCCGTCGTACAGCACGATGGTGGAGTCGACCAGCAGGCCGGACACCAGCAGGTTCCACATCATCCAGCTGGTGGACGAATACCACAGGAAGCGGTCGCCGGGGTGCAGGTCCAGTTGCAGGCTGAGGTACTTCAGGTGCTCGATGACGATGCCGCCGTGACCGTGCACGATGCCCTTCGGCTTGCCCGTGGTGCCCGAGGAGAACAGCACCCATAGCGGGTGGGCGAACGGGACCGGCGTAATGTCCAGGGGCGCATCCGATTCCACCGCCGTGGCCCACGGCACGGTGTCGGTGTCCAATTCGGGGGCGTCGAGGCCGAGCCGCGGCACCACGACCGTGGCCCGAAGCGTGGGCATGGCGCGCCGGATCTCGGCCAGCTCCTCGCGGCGATCGATGCGCTTGCCGTCGTACACCGAACCGTCGCTGGCCACCAGCACGGCCGGCCCCAACTGGCCCAACCTCGCGATCACGCCGTCGACGGCCATGTCCTGATTGCACACCGCCCACGCCGCGCCCACGCTCGCGGCGGCCAGGGCGGCGACGACGGCCTCGGCGACATTGGGCAGGTATCCGACCACGCTGTCCCCGGGTTTCACCCCGAGACCCCGGAGGTAGGCCGCGAACGCCGCGGTCTCCCGCTGTAGCCGCGCCCACGACCACTCGCCCGAGCCGTCTTCGCCGACGACGATCAGGGCGGGCCGCTCGGTGGTGGCGTGCCGGAACACTTCTGTGGCGTAGTTCAGCGTGGCACCCGGGAACCACTCGGCGCCGGGCATGGAACGGTTGCCCAGCACCGCGCGGGGTGCCTGGTCGGCCTGGATGTCGAAGTACTTCCAGACGGCCTCCCAGAACCATTCGATGTCCTCCACGGACTTCGCCCAGAGCTCGTGGTAGTCGCCGTACTCGCCGCGGTCGGTCTCGGCCAGCCAGGCCATGAAGCGCGTGAGGTTGGCACCGGCAAGCGTTGCCTCGTCGGGGATCCAGCCGCCGGGTTCGGTCATGACTCGCTCACCGCCGTGACGTTACAGGCGGCCTCCATCAGCATCCAGCCCGAAAGCTGTACCGACAGGTCGCGTTCGGCGACCTCGGAAGCGTTGACCGCCCCCTCGACGAACTCTGCCTCCTTTCCGGCGTCGGACTCTTGGGGCGGCAGCTCCGCGTCGCGGTCCCAAGACGCGCCGAACAGCGGCAGCCCGTCCACCGTTTGCCGGTAGTCCCACGCCGATTTCGCGCTGGCCAGCACGATGGTGCGCGCGGTGTCGCGGGCCACGGCGTCGTCGGCGGAGTCGCCCGGCAGCGCGGTGGCGACCAGCGCGATGTACCGGGCGGTGATGCCGGCGAACAGGCCGCCGTCCCCGCCGCCGGTACCTTTGAGCACCCCCGACGGCGCCATGTGCTCGCTGACCGCCGCGACCAGGCGATGCACCCGCGCCGCGTGCCGGGCCCTGACCTCCGCGCCGGTGCGCGCGGCGAGCTCGGTTTCGAGGCCGAGCACCACACCCTGGCAGTAGGTGTACTGCGCGCGGACCAGCGAGCCGCCCTTGATGCCGTCGAACACCAGGCGTGTCTCCGGGTCGATCAGCGTCCGGTCGATCCAATCGGCCATCTGCTCGGCCCGCTTCAGCCGGTCTCCGTAGCGGGCGAGGAAGATCCCCGCCGGCCCGTTGGCCGGTGCGTTGAAGAACTGGTCCTGCTTGCGCCACGGGATCCCGCCCCCGTCCTCGGGCACCCAGGCCTTGACGAACTGGTCGCAAAGCTTGGGCAGAGCGCGGCGGCGGTGGACGTCGGCTATCCGGGCGGCACGTTCCAGCGCCAGCGCCAGCCACGCCATGTCGTCGTAGTAGTCATTGGTCCACGAGAAGTTGTTGCGCATCCGGTGGGAGCGGACCTGCCGGTTGATCTTGGTTCGCCTTTCCGGTCGGGGATCGCGCAGCTGCGCGTCGACCAGGCAATCCAGCAGCTGCGCCTGCCACCAGTAGTGCCACGTGCCGAACAACCGGTCCCGCCGCGCCGCCGGCCAGGCCACCACGCCCAACTGGGTTCCCGGCAGCGCCCACAGCCGTTTCAGGTGTCGTTGCGCTACGGCGGCCTCGGAGCTGGCTGCCCGGTTGGCCCACAGCTGATCCATACCTGTCGATCCTGCCCTAACGAGCGGCCGGGGGATGCTGGAGCCCATGGGAGATTTGACGGTGAATGGGCAGCGCCACGAGGTTGATGCCGAGGACGACACGCCGCTGCTCTATGTACTGCGCAACCATCTGGGTCTGAAGGGGACGCGGTTCGGCTGCGGAGTGGGTCTGTGCGGCGCGTGTTTCGTGCTGGCCGACGGCCGCCCCCTCTACTCCTGCGACACTCCGTTGTCGGCGGTGGCGGACAAGTCGATTCGTACCGTCGAGGGCCTCGGCGCCGACGGGGAACCGCACGCGGTCGCACGCGCCCTGATCGCCGGGCAGGCGGCGCAATGCGGGTACTGCACGTCGGGCATCGTGGTGGCGGCGGCGGCGCTGCTGGCGGCCAACCCCGATCCGACGGAAACCGAGGTCCGCGCCGCCCTGGACGCTAACCTGTGCCGTTGCGGCTCGCACAACCGCGTGGTTGCCGCGGTCCTGCGCGCCGCGGCTGAGGTCCGGGGGTCCGGCGATGTCTGACTTGCCGGAATCGCTGGCGGCCAATCCGGTTCTGGGCGCATGGGTTCGGATCAGATCCGACGGTGTCGTGGAGGTGCGCTCGGGCAAGGTGGAACTGGGCCAGGGCGTGTTGACGGCGCTGGCGCAGATCGCCGCCGAGGAGCTCGACGTAGACCTGGCGCGGGTGCAAATGATCGCCGCGGCAACGGATCTCAGCCCCGACGAAGGCTTCACCGCCGGCAGCCGGTCGATCCAGCAGTCGGGGGCGGCGCTGCGCCAGGTGTGCTCCGAGGCCCGGGCGATCTATCTCGACGCCGCGGCGGCCAAACTGTCAGTCGAGCCCGACGAGTTGGACGTTGCCGACGGGCAGATCGCCGGTCCGGGCGGATTGTCCAGCAGCTATTGGGAACTCGCCGACGACTCGCTGCTGGACCGGACGGCGACCGGGCAGGCGGCACCCAAGCCGGAGTCGGCCTACACGGTCGTCGGCGCCGACATAGCCCGTCTGGATCTGCCCGACAAACTGACCGGGCGGCCACGCTACCTGCACGACCTCGTCCTGGAGGGGCAGGTGTACGGCAGGGTGGTGCGGCCGCCCTCGCGCGGCGCGACACTGCGCGCCGTCGACACCCGCCCCACGCTCTCGCTGCCGGGGGTAATCACCGTGGTGCGCGACGGTGAGTTCCTCGCGGTCGTGGCCGAGCGCGAAGAAATCGCGGTGCGCGCCGCCGACCGGCTACGTCGCGACGCCGGCTGGGACCAGCTGCCCACCCTGCCGGACGAGGACGACCTTGCCGCATATCTCGTGTCGGCCCCGACCGACAGCTCGGTGCTCGCGTCCGAAGAGGCCCCGGCCCACATCCAGCCCGCGCGGTCGCACTCGGCCCGCTATCACCGGCCGTACCTGGCGCACGCCTCGATCGGCCCGTCGGCCGCGGCGGCGCTCGCGCACGCCGACGGCCGCCTCGAAGTCTGGTCGCACAGCCAGGGCGTCCACGTGCTCGCGCGGGAGTTGGCCAAGGCGCTCGGCCTGGCGGCCGATCGGGTGGTGGTGCGCCACGTGGAGGGTGCCGGGTGCTACGGCCACAACGGCGCCGACGACGCCGCCATGGATGCCGCGCTGCTGGCCCGGGCGGTGCCCGGCCGGCCCGTCCACGTGGTCTGGTCGCGCGCCGACGAACTCGCATGGGCCCCGTTCGGGCCCGCGGCGGTGGTTGAGCTCGCCGCCGACTGCGGCGAGGACGGCGGCGTGCTGGGCTGGCGCCACGAAATCTGGAGCGGCAGCTACATGGGCCGCCCCGGCACGACGCCGACGCCGGCGTTCCTGGCCGCCAGCCACCGCGCCGATGGCGAACCCATCCGCGCCGGCGGCGAGCCCCCGGTCGAATGGGGAGGCGGCACGGGACGAAACTCGGTGCTCGGCTATGACTTTCCGGCGCACCTGGTGATCAACCACCTGTTGACCGAGATGCCGCTGCGCACCTCGGCGCTGCGTTCGCTGGGGGCGTTCGTGAACGTATTCGCCGCGGAGTCGTTCATGGACGAACTCGCGTCGGCCGCGGGCCGCGATCCCGTCGAGTTCCGGTTGGCGCACTTGTCGGACCCCCGCGGGCGGGCGGTGCTGCGGGTCGCGGCGTCGCGGGCTGGGTGGACGGAATGGACTCCGAAGGACGGCTCTATTGGCCACGGCATCGGGTATGCGCGATACAAGAACTCGGCCGCGTACTGCGCGGTGGTCGCCGAGGTCGAGGCGGTCGAGGAGGTCCGGGTGCGCCGGCTGGTCATCGCGGTGGACGCGGGGCTGATCGTCAATCCAGACGGCGCGGCGAACCAGATCGAGGGCGGGGCGGTGCAGGCCACCAGCTGGACGCTCAAGGAACGGGTGCGCTTCGATCGACTCAACGTCACCAGCGACACCTGGCAGACCTACCCCATCCTGCGGTTCTCCGAGGTTCCCGCGGTCGAGGTGGAATTCGTTGCGGCCCAGGGGAATCCATCGCTGGGAATCGGCGAGTGCGCCCAAGGCCCGACGGCGGCCGCGATCGCCAACGCCGTTTGCCACGCGCTGGGCATCCGAGTGCGCTCGCTGCCGATGACCGCCGATCAGCTCATCGCCGCGATGCCGGATTAGTACGCGTCGCTCGACTAGCGTCGTACGACGGATTCGCAATCGCGCGCGTTGGCCAGTTGGTTGAGGTCGCCGGGCCGGTAGTGTTCAACCTGTGGTTTTGCGGTGGCAAAGCAGCTGCGCGCAACCCGACCATGCGATCGTGATCCAGGCGCCGTTGCCGCCATAATTGCGAATGCGATCAACGTAACGGCCAGGGTCATCCCCAACAGCCCCACACGCAGAATCTGGCCTAATTGTGAAGTAGAGCAGTGTATTTCAGCGTAAAGCCGGGCAAACCGATCCCTGAGCCTTTCGGCATTGGCGACGGGTGTGCGGCGCAACAGCAATGCGGTAGCCACTGCGCCGACCAGGAACAGCGCGCAGCTGACACCGAACGCGACGGTGTAGCCGTGGATTGCGGCGGCGGCTCGCAGCGCCGGGCTCGGCGACCGATGGCTAGTCATATAGCGGGTCAGGGCTGACGCGAAAATCGTTGAGAGCGCGGCTGTCCCGATTGCACCACCGATCTGCTGGGTGGTGTTCACCATTGCCGAGGCGACGCCGGCGTCCCCGCCGGTAATGCCGGCGGTGGCGGTGGCGATCGCCGGTGCGAAAGTCAGGCCTGTGCCGACGCCCAGGATCAGAAGGGCCCCAAGCACATCGCTCGCATAAGTGGAGCGAGTATCCAGGTGGGAGCCAGAACATCCCGCCGGCAGCGATGAGCATCCCGGACGGAACCACCCGACGGGGGCCCAACCGCGGAATCAAGCGGGCGTTGGCCGCACCGGCAGACACCGCGATACCGACGGACAGCGGCAAGAACGCGACGCCGGTCTTCAAGGGGCTGTAACCCAAGTTTTGCTGGGCATAGTAGGTCAGAAACAGGAAGACGCTGAACATGCTGCAAAACGACACCATGATCGCCAGGTAGGCGCCAATGCGATTGCGGTCCATGACAATCTGCAGCGGCAGCAACGGGGCGGCGGCCCGTGCTTCAATGACCGCGAATGCAGTCAGCAGCAGGGCGCTGAGGACGAACATCGCGATCGTCAACGACGCGCTCCAGCTATCGGTTTCGGCGTTGGACAAGCCATAGACAAGGCAGAACAGCCCTCCCGAGCCGGCGATGATGCCAGGCCAGTCGAGCCGGAGCACGCTGCCGCGGTCGTCCCGCACAGCGACGAAGGCCAGCACTCCCGCAACCGCAACGACCGCGAAAACCAAGTTGACGTATAGACACCACCGCCACGAAAGCCATTCGGTGAGCGCGCCACCGAGCAGCAGCCCTACGACCGCCCCTCCGCCGGCAATCGCGCCATACACACCCGGCATCCTCGCCGACTACGCTACCGTGGCCGATATCGACGCATTGGCCCGCGGAATCGAAGTCGCGGTGGCACGTCTGGTGGCGATCAGCAAGCAACGCAAGCCAGTACGCGGCCGCCGAGGACTGTCACTCGTCGTCAACGTCTAGGGCCACGACCGTAGTAATGAAGCTAAGACCGAATCAGGCAGTCGATTTGGTTTCCGTGCCTCCACCACTGAGTTGCCACACTGCGGCATATGCTTTGTGACCCGGAAGGAGCCAGCCCGATGGATAAGATCTCGCTCACCGCTCTGGCACGCGAGCAGTTGGCGGCCGCGCACCGGGCCGCCAGCGGCCGCAGCGCACACACGGTGTACGGCGGTCACCAACACAGCCTGCGGCAAACCCTGGTTGCCTTGACCGCCGGAACAGCGCTTTCCGACCACGACAGCCCCGGAGAGGCAACCTTACAGGTGCTGCAGGGCCGGGTCCGGCTAACGTCGCCGGAGACCAGCTGGGACGGAGCCCCGGGCGATCACCTGGTGATCCCGCCGAGCCGGCATGGCCTACATGCCGTCGAAGACTCCGTCGTTCTGCTGACCGTCGCCAAAAGCCTTTAGCCGAGACCAATTAAGCCGATCTCATGGCCGCGGTCTTTGCCTCATCTCGCCGCCTGCGCCAGTCGAATCGTCAGCTCCCGCGATACGGCGGGAGTAGACTTTCCGACGAGACCGAGTGGGGTGAGCCATGAGTGGGCATGTCTCCTAACATGTCTCCTATGCAGGGTGTACGACGAGGTTTCACCGTCTGATGGTGCACGCGTGCTGGTCGACCGTGTCTGGCCCCACGTGGCATCAGGAAAGAAACGCTCGCTCTCACCGAGCGCCGGGGCTTGGACGAAACTCCCCTGGCAGATGACGTTGGGGCCGATCCCCGGATCGGCATCATCGGAGCCGATCTCGCAGAGCATCGGTGGTGTGTGGGTGTTCACCTTCGCGTCGTGGCCTGCGGTGGGATCGGCGGCTGCCAGTGGCGCGAAAGCCAACTGCTGCAACAAGTGATTCCGGCGGCCGCCAGTGCGATCTTCCTCATGCTGATTTCTTTCTCTGGGTCATTTCAGAACGAGTCCATGTTCTGGGCAGTGACGGACATGCCGTGACCGGTCGTGTCGTTGATGGGCGCCGCCGCACCCATCCAGGTTGGCCCGTCAGTCGGCCCGCTCTTCTCTTGGATCGCCAGCCGTGCCCGGATCGCGGCGCTGGGTGAGCAACCGGCGATCAACGACCACAGACGGGGTTGCACTTGCGGCGGGCTCCATATCTTCGTCGGGCAGCCTCAACGCGGGCACAGGCGCGGTGGACAGCCGCCCCGTGTAGGCGGGAGAGATCGACGGCGACGGGCTCAGCTTGTGTGGCATGACAGATGTCCTTTCGGTGTTCAATTGGACTGCACACCACTCCACCATCACCAAGCGCGAGCCCCGCTTCCGGGTGCGACACCGCCGAGCATCACCTCGTGCCAGTTCAGCGGCCCAAGACCCTGTCGACCTGAACGACATCGACACCGAACTATCGTCACGTCTTGAACGGGGAACTCTGCCGCAGACAAATATTGGACCGCCTGCAGCTGCCGACAGCACCGTCAGGCTGGCCCATCGGCTCCTATCCGACCTTGGGTTGCCGAGCGGCGGGATTGCCCGAGAACGTTTGTTATCACAGTCCCCGCGATGGTGTCAGCGCGCCAGACCCGGCGGGTCGGGCTGTGCGTCAATTCGACGTGCGAACGACCTCGGGGGAGCCGTTGGCAATCGGCGTGGACCCCGGTTGCGACACCGCCGGGGGGACCAGTGCCGTCGCCGCGGCGGTTTCGCGGGCGAGGAAATTGCCGAGTTCGCCGATCGCGCTCATCAACGGCGCCGGGAACACCACCGTGGTGTTCTTGTCCACCCCCAACTCGACCAAAGTCTGCAGATTGCGCAGCTGCAGCGCCAGCGGGTGCGCCATCATGGTGTCCGAGGCATCACCGAGTGCGGCGGCGGCCATCGATTCACCTTCGGCGGCAATAATCTTCGCGCGCTTCTCCCGCTCAGCCTCGGCTTGGCGGGCCATCGCCCGCTTCATGCTGTCGGGCAGCTGGATGTCCTTGAGCTCGACCAAAGTCACCTCGACACCCCACTCCAGGGTCGTCACATCCAGGATCTCCCGGATGTTGGCGTTGATGACCTTGGTCTCCGCCAACGCCTCATCGAGGGTGTGCTGGCCGACGACCTCGCGCAGCGTGGTTTGGGCGATCTGACCGATCGCAGCGTACACATTCTCGATGACGACCACCGACTTCACCGCATCCACGACCCGGAAATACGCGACAGCGGCAATGTCGACACTGACATTGTCGCGGGTGATGATCCCCTGCGACTGGATCGGCATCGTGACGATGCGCAGCGACACCTTCCACAACCGGTCGATGACCGGGATGATGAACCTCAGGCCGGGTTCCCTGACACCAATGACCCGCCCGAGCCGGAACCACACACCCTTCTCGTACTGGGTCACCACCCGAATCGACAGCGCCACCACAATCAGCGCCACGATGACCACCGCAATGACGACGACGACGACGACGACGTTCATGTCCTCTCCTCAAAAATGAAATTCACGGTCACCCCTGTGAGGTGCTGTCTCGCACCATCACCGCAGGTTGCCGCTCTCAGCCGGCTCGACGCGGCGACCCGCGCCATCTCGGCTACTTGTTCTCACCATGCGGCTGCGGGCATCACGCTCACAAGTGCCAAAGGTCCTTGCCATAACCCCGGCTCGTTGAACCAGGTGGAGCAGGTGGAGTCGGTCGAGTTCGTCGGCGGCTTCAATGAGCGCGGCGGCACCGAAATGCGTGTGGCGGAGCTGTCGTTGGCATATCGTGGCGCAGCGCAGCCTCGGATTTGCCCTGAAGCAGAACGTGGTTGGGCAGGATTCGTTTCGTGCGCGATGAGCCTGAGCTGGGCGAAGACGATCAGGCCGGCAGCCCATCCACGGGGTAAAGTTGGCAACGTCGAGCGCCTTTCCTTTGAGGGAACACACTCGTGTTGGCTCCGGTCGAATCCTGCGCAGTCTGTTCCGGTCGAAAAGTGAGCAGGTGTGCTTACGGGGTTGAGTGATCACGGCTTCTCATGGCCGGCGGTGCAATCCGACGAAGTGGTCACGCTTTCGTGCCAACCACCGGCTACAGCAGCGCGACCGGCGCGGTCATGCCCAGCACGACCAGCATCAGCATCAGCAGGAACCAGCCCGCGCCCTGCCAGATCCACCAGCGACCCCGGGCCCGCCACACCCGAAATGTGCGGACGAATGCGCCGACACCACCGAGGAACAGAATCAGCGGCGCACCGATCGCCAACGTATTTCTTTGCAGGCGAGTGCAATGGGCCAGTGGGTCGGCACCGCTGCCGGACTTGCAGCCGCTGACCCACCACAGCGCGAGGCCTAGCACCAGCAGGGCGACGACGATTACCACCGCGTCGAATCGGACGGCGTCGGCGAACGTGCGCCTTGCCTGCGGGCTATCAGAGCCGGACGACGTGGTGGGGCTGTTCATGGTTGTGCGCTGGCCGGAGCGGGGTGTGGATCATCGATGTCGGCGTTGGCGGCTTGTCATGCGCAGCGCGCGCAACAGCCCATCGTGTCACGGGCTCCCACGCCGTGGCCGCGGATTGGGCAACCGCACGTCGCGCATGACGGCGCCAGTCGCTGGCCGCGTAATCTAGGCCGGCGGTGCGGCCCTTCGCCCAGGTGGGGGCCGAGTGCCTTGCCGTGGTCGTTGCCGTGGGCGCTGCACATCGCCACGGCGCTGACATTCCCCGCCCGGTCCCCGGATAAACCTGACATGCTCCCCGGCAAGAATGCCGGGGACTCCCGGGCAAGTTGCGCCGCTTGTTTGGGGCTAGTCGGCTCATGGGTTCAGGGCTGGTTGGTGAACTGGCCCACCCGTCAGCCGCCGATACCGGGGGCGAGCCCGGGAGGGTGGGACGACTCGCCGTCGGCACAGGGGTGGGTCATGACGTGGTCGAGCAGCGCCTCGAGGCTGGCCGTGGCGAGGCATACGACACTGTCGGCCGCGCCGTAGTACATCCGGATCGTGTCGCCGTCGTCGTCGAGGATCCAGCCGCACGGGAACACGACATCGGCCACGTCGCCGGAGCGCTCGTAGCTCGCCGACGGACCGAACGCGGCCGGGCGGTTGACCTCGAGGTAGGTCGGTTTCCGCGCTAACTCTCACGAACACCTGATACCCGCTGCGCCCCGATTGAAAGCCGCGGCCGCGCCAGCGCCAAAAACAGCTGGCGCAGTGCGGTCAGCGAGTGCGCGGGCAGGAACAGGTCGCAATGGGGCAGGGCGGCGGCCATCGAACCGACCAGCGGCTCGAACTCCTGATGCGCCGCTCGGGGATTGAGCCATACCAGCAATGCGGCGCGGCGACGCAGCCTCGCCATAGCGTGGGCCAGCACGTCGGGGGGATCGCTGTCCCAGCCGTCGGAGGCGATGATGACCACCGCGCCGCGCAGCGCATTGCCGTGTGGCGGGTCTAGCAGGGCGGCGAGACTGCGGCCGATGAACGTGCCACCGTACCGGTCGCCGGCTTTCGCGTTGGCACGCTCCAGCGCCACCTCGGCAGAACGGTGCGACAGCACCGAGGTTAGCCGGGTGAGCGACGTGGAGAACGCGAACACTTCGGGTCGGGTCCCCGCCCGCCGCAGCACCGCCGCCCGCATCAGGTGCAGGTAGACCGCGGCGTACGGCTGCATCGAGCGGCTCACGTCGCAAGCCAGCACGACCCGGCGGGCCCTGCAGCGCGGCAGCGTTCGTGCCAGGATCAGCGATTCCCAGCCGGTCGCGCGCGAGGCGTTCATCGTGGCCCGCAGGTCGATGCGCTTGCCGCCGCCGCTTGGTTCGAACCGCATGCTTCGGCGGCGGGGCCAGCGCGCGACGGTCTCCTCCAGCCAGGAGCCGAGCAGCCGAAGGTCCTCGGGAACGAAGCGGTCGAACGGTTCGTCGGCGAGCGCGGCCAGGCGGCTGGGCAGCAGGTCCGGCAGCGTGGCGGGCGTTTCGCTGCGGTCCTCTCCGGCGGCCGTCCTCGCCGCCCATGGCAATCCGCGGGCGCCGCCGCCGGATCGGCTTCCCGCCCGCTGCAGCGTGCCTGCCCCGGGTGCTTTCGGCCCCGGGAGGGGCAGGGCCGGTTGGGGTCCTTTGGTGCCGGCCGCCGAAGCGCTGCCGAAAACCGCCTCGAAGACCGCGTCGAAGGCGACGAGGTCTTCCATCCGGTTGACCAGGGTCAGCCGCGCCGTCCAATACAGCGCCGACGTCCTGTGCGGCGCCAGCTGTCGGAGCGCCTGCACGAAGCTCGCCGGGCCATTGGCGGACACCTGTACCCCGGCACCCCGCAGGCGCGCAACCAGGGCGGCCGCGAACGCCGCCAAGTCGGCCCCCCGCAACAGCATTGGGGTAGTCACGGGCCGCTAACGCCTCCGACGCAGGATCCAGATCAACGCCAGCAGGGCGAGCACGGCGACCGCCGCCGCGCCGTACTTCTTGAGCTGGTCGCCGCCGGCGAGGTCGAGCAGATCGATGGGCTCCGGCTCGGCCGCGGGCGCGTTGTGGCGAGGCTCCGGGATGCGCCCCACCTGGGGGGGACCCTCGGGTGTTGCCGGCGCCGCCACGCTGTCCGCGGCCAGCTTGGCTTCCAGCGATTCCACGAACTGGCCCAGCAACTTCTCCGACACCTGCTGCAGCATTCCGCTGCCGAACTGGGCCAGCTTGCCGACGATCTTCAGGTCCGTGTCGACGGTGACGCTGGTGCGCTCCCCGTCCTCGTGGAGCTGGGCGGTGACCGTCGCGGCCGCGTTGCCGGTGCCGCGGGATTCCTTGCCCTTGGCGTCGATGACGGCGCGGTGCTGGCCCCGGTCCTGTTCGACGAAGCGCACCTTGCCGGCGAACTCGCTGGTGACCGGCCCGACCTTGACCTTCACCTTGCCGAGGTAGTCGTCGCCCTCATGCCCGGTAAGCTGCGCCCCCGGCATCAGCGGGATCACCTGCTCCAGGTCGCACAGCACGTCCCAGGCCTGTTCGATGGGGGCGCTGACGGTGAACTGGTTGGCGATCTTCATGCGGTGGGTCCTCTCACGTGCGGCTGTACTCGGTAAACGCGTCGCGAATCAGAGTACGGTCGTCGGGTGTCTTGGCCAGCGCCCCCAGGCTGGTCAGCACGGCCGCGGACGTCTCGTCCGAGACCAGATCGGCCACACCGAGCGACACCAGGGCGGCGATCCAGTCGATGGTCTCGGCCACGCCGGGCGGCTTGTCGAGATCCAACTCCCTTGCCGAGCCGACGAATTGGGTGGCTTGCTCGATCAACGGCGCGGTCGCCCCGGGCACCGTCCTGCGGACTATCGCGGCGGCCCTTGCCGGCTCCGGGTAGTCGATCCAGTGGTACAGGCAGCGGCGGCGCAGCGCGTCGTGCAGGTCGCGGCTGCGGTTGGAGGTAAGCAGCGCGATCGGGGGACGCTCGGCGACGAAGGTGCCCAGCTCGGGCACCGTGACCGCGGATTCACCGAGAAACTCCAGCAGCAATGCCTCGAATTCGTCGTCTGCCCGGTCGATCTCGTCAATCAACAGCACCGGTGGCGTCGGGCCTCGATGTCGCACGCACCGCAGGATGGGCCGATCGACCAGGTAGGCCTCGGTGTAGAGATCCGCTTCCTCGAGGTTGGCGCCGCGCGCCTCGGCCAGCCGGATGGACAGCAGCTGGCGCTGGTAGTTCCAGTCGTAGAGCGCCTCGTGCGCCGTCAAACCCTCGTAGCATTGCAACCGGACCAGCGCGGTATCCAGCACCGCCGCGAGGGTTTTGGCGGCCGTGGTCTTGCCGACTCCCGGTTCGCCCTCCAGCAGCAGCGGCCGGCCGAGCGCGACCGCCAGATAGATCGCCGACGCGGTCCCGGTGTCCAGCAGGTAGTCGTGCGCGTCGAACCGGCCGATCACGTCCTCCACGTCGTCGAAGGTCACGACGACTCCCTCAGCCGCTGGTAGTCGTCCCAGGTGTCGACGTCGGGCGGAGTCGGACCGTCCACCGGAAGTTCGCGCACCTCGTGCCGACCGGACGCCACGAGCTTCCACACTCCCTTGTCCCCATGCAGCCGCTGCAGTTCACCGAATACGTTGCGGCCCAACCAGAACGGATGCCCGATTCCGTCGTCGTAGCGGCACACCATGAGGTCGGTGCCGGGCCCGACGTCGATCATCCGCCGCAGCGTGGCCGGCTCGAGGCACGGCTGATCGCCGAGGATCAACACGATGCCGGCCGCCCGTGGGTCCACCCGCTCGAGGGCGGCGCGCAGCGAGCCCGAACATCCGTTTCCGGAGTCGTTGACGGTCACCACGTCGGCCCCGTCGAGCGGCACCGCGTCGCGCACCGCTTGGGCGGCGGCGCCGAGGGTGACGATCAGCTGGTGCAGCCCGGCGCCGCGGACAACCTCCAGCGTCGCTCCGAGGAGGGTCGTATTCCGGTAAGGCAGAAGCTGTTTGGGCGCACCCAGCCGCCGTGAATCGCCGGCCGCCAGCACGACACCGGTGACGGGCGGCGCTTTCATGCCCCGGCTTCTCCAGCGGCGAACGCGGCGCGGCAGCCGGGGCCGCAGAACCAGTAGTCCGCGCCGGCCAGCCGCAGGTGCTCGGCGGCGGGCCCGATCGCCACGGTCATCCCGCACACCGGATCGACCGCCTCCCGCGGGCCGTCGTCCAGCGCAACGCCGCGGCCCAGTGCGCCGCCGCGGATGCCGGCGACGAGTTCGGCCGCGATGGAGACCGCGATCTCCGCCGGGGTCCTGGCACCGATGGGCAGTCCGACCGGCGTATGCACCCGGGCCCGTTCGTCTTCGGAGAGGCCCAGCGACTCAAGGATCGACGCGCCGCGCGCCTTGCTGGCGACCAAGCCGACATACCGGACACCGTCATCCAGGGCCGCGCGGATCATCTCAGCCTCCGGGCCGCCGTGGCTGGCGATCACCACGGCGGTCGGCGTGGCCGCGGCGTCCCCCGGATCGCTGTCGCGCCGCGCGTCGTAGCCGAGCACCTCACACAGCCGGGCCAGCGCGTCGGCGATGGGTGTGGCCCCGAAGATCCGGATCAGAGGGGCGGGCAGCTGCGGCGTCAGGAAGATCTCCAGCGACCCGCCGGAGAGGCAGGGGTTGACGACCACGCAGGCGCCGGGGGCCTCGGGAAAGTGCACGTCGCCGTCGGGAAGCACCCGCAGCAACACGCTTTCACCGGCCTGCAGCGCGCCCAGCGCCGCCTTACGCACGGAGTTTTCCGCGCACTGGCCGCCGACGAAGCCCTCGATTGTGCCGTCCGCCAAGAGGATCGCCTCGTCTCCCGGGTAGGACGAGGTGGGCGGCTGGGCTCGCACCACGGTCGCGTGCACGAACGGTGTCCGTGCCGCCAATAGCTGTTGCGCCCGCTCGCTGATCGTCATCCGTACCTCTAGATCGGCGGCCTGGCGCGGCCCTGCATGGCCTCCCAGACCCGCGACGGCGTCAACGGGATGTCGGCGTGCCGAACCCCGAAGGGCGCCAGCGCATCCACCACGGCGTTCACCACGGCCGGGGGCGACCCCACGGTCGCCGATTCGCCGATGCCCTTCGCCCCGATCGGGTGATGCGGCGACGGCGTCACCGTGTAGCCCGTCTCCAGGTGCGGCACCTCCATGGCGGTCGGGATCAGGTAATCCATCAGCGAACCGCCCAGGCAGTTGCCGTCGTCGTCGAAGGCGATCATCTCCATCAACGCCATCCCGATCCCGTCGACGATGCCGCCGTGCACCTGACCCTCGATGATCATCGGGTTGATGCGGGTGCCGCAGTCGTCGACGGCCAGGAAGCGCCGCACCTTGACCACGCCGGTGCCGGGATCGACGTCAACCACGCAGAAATACGCGCCGTAGGGGTAGGTCAGGTTCTCCGGGTTGTAGCAGACCTCGGCGTCCAGGCCACCCTCGATGCCGTCGGGCAGATCGCCGGCCCCGTGCGCGCGCATCGCGATGTCCTGGATTGTCACCGACGCCGACGGGTCGCCCTTGACCCTGAAAGTGCCCTTCTCCCAATCCAAGTCGGCGACCGAAACCTCAAGCATGCCCGACGCGATGATCTTCGCCTTGTCGCGGACCTTGCGGGCGACCAGCGCCGCGGCGCCGCCCGACACCGGGGTCGACCGGCTGCCGTAGGTGCCCAGCCCGAACGGCGTCTGGTCGGTGTCGCCGTGCACCACCTCGATGTCGTCGGGCGGGATGCCCAACTCCTCGGCGACGATCTGCGCGAACGTCGTCTCGTGACCTTGGCCCTGCGTCTGAACCGAAAGGCGCACAACGGCTTTGCCCGTCGGGTGCACGCGCAGCTCGCACCCGTCGGCCATGCCGAGGCCGAGGATGTCCATGTCCTTGCGCGGCCCGGCGCCGACGGCCTCGGTGAAGAAGGACATGCCGATGCCCATCAGCTCGCCGAGCGCCCGGCGCTCCTTCTGTTCGGCACGCAGCGCGTCGTAGCCGATCATGTCCATGGCCTTGCGCATGGTGGCCTCGTAGTCACCCGAGTCGTACGTCCAGCCCGTCTTGCTCTGGTAAGGAAACTGCTCGGGCCGCAGCAGGTTTCGCAACCGCAGCTCGGCCGGGTCCATCTTCAGGTCGAACGCCAGGCAGTCCACCAGCCGCTCGACGAAGTACACCGCCTCGGTGATGCGGAACGAGCACGCGTAGGCCACGCCCCCGGGCGCCTTGTTGGTGTAGACCGCCGTCATGTGGCAGTACGCGGCTTCCAGGTCGTAGCTGCCGGTGAACACGCCGAAGAAGCCGGCAGGGTATTTCGTCGGCGCCGCCTGGCCGTTGAACGCGCCGTGATCGGCCAGCACGTTGGACCGGATCGCCAGGATCTTGCCATCGGCGGTGGCGGCGATCTCGCCGACCATGATGTAGTCGCGCGCGAAGCTGGTGGACGTCAGGTTTTCGCTGCGGTCCTCCATCCACTTCACCGGCTTGCCGAGCAGCAGCGAGCCGACGATCGCGCAGACATAGCCCGGGTAGATGGGCACCTTGTTGCCGAAGCCGCCGCCGATGTCCGGCGAAATGACGCGGATCTTGTGTTCGGGCAGGCCGGCCACCAACGCGTACAGGGTGCGGTGCGCGTGCGGCGCCTGCGAGGTGGTCCACAGCGTCAGCTTGCCGGTGACCGGGTCCAAATCGGCTACCGCGCCGCAGGTTTCCATCGGCGCGGGGTGCACCCGCGGGTACACGATCTCCTGCTTGACGACGACGTCCGCCTTGGCGAACGCCGCCTCGGTGGCGGCCGCGTCCCCGGTCTCCCAGTCGAAGATGTGGTTGTCGGTCTTGCCGTCGAGGTCGGTGCGGATCACCGGAGCGGACGGGTCGAGCGCCCTGCGGACGTCGACGACCGGGTCCAGCGGGTCGTAGTCGACGTCGATCAGCTCCAGCGCGTCGCGGGCGGAATACCGGTCCTCGGCGACGACGAACGCCACCTCCTGCCCCTGGAACCGCACCTTGTCGGTGGCCAGCACCGCCTGGACGTCGTTGGACAGCGTCGGCATCCAGGCCAGGCCCTTGTCGGCCAGGTCCGCGCCCGTCACCACCGCCTTGACCTTCGGATGTGCAAGCGCCGCAGTCACGTCGATACCGGCGATGCGGGCGTGCGCGTAGGGGGAGCGCAGGATCGCCAGGTGCAGCATGCCGGGCAGGGCGACGTCGTCGACGTAGGTGCCGCGGCCGCGGATGAAGCGCGGGTCCTCCTTGCGCAGCATCCGGCCGTGCCCGCACGGCTTTTGGTCGTTGTCGGCGGTGTCTTCCGGTGAGGGCGGCCTTGATTCGATCGTCGTCATGGCGTGACCTCCGCGCCGCTGTGCTGTGCCGCCCATTGAATGGACCGCACGATCGTGGTGTATCCGGTGCATCGGCAGATCTGCCCGGAGATCGCCTCCCGGATGGTGTCCTCGTCGGGGTTGGGGTCGCGGTCCAGCAGGGCGCGGGCGGTGATCATCATTCCCGGTGTGCAGAAGCCGCATTGCAGCCCGTGGCAGCGCATGAATCCTTCCTGCACCGGGTCGAGTTGGCCGTCAACGGCCAATCCTTCGACGGTCCGCACGCTGTGGCCAGACGCCATCACCGCGAGCATGGTGCAGGACTTGACCGGCACGCCGTCCACATCGACCACGCAGGTTCCGCAGTTGCTGGTGTCGCAACCCCAATGTGTTCCGGTGAGCCGCAACTGATCACGCAGGAAGTGCACCAGCAGCATCCGGGGCTCGACGTCGGCGGTCACGTGTTCGCCGTTCACGGTCATCTTGACTTGCATGGTCAATTCCCTTCCGGCGCAGGCTGGTTGCGCACCCGTTCGGCCGCCGTGCGCAATGTGCGGATGGTCAGTTCGCAGGCCAGGTGCCGCTTGTACTCGGCGGTGCCGCGGATGTCGGTCAACGGATCGCACGCGGCCGCCGCGCGGCGGCCCGCCTCGGCGAAGACCTCGTCGGTGGCCGGCTGCCCGACCAGGGCCGCCGAAAGGTCGGCCAGCGCGCCCGGGTCGGGATTCACCGCGGTCAGGCCGACGCGCGCGGCGGCTATTGACGCGCCGTCGAGCGTGATCGCCGCTCCGGCCGCCGTGACGGCCCAGTCGCCGACCCGGCGCTCCACCTTCGCGTATGCGCTGGAGGTGTTGTGCCGCACCGGGATTCGGGCCTCAACGAGAATCTCGTTGTGCGCCAGCGTGGTCTCGTACGGTCCGGCTAGGAAATCGGCGATCGGTATTTCGCGCTCACCGGAAGGTCCGCGGGCCAGGCATACTGCGTCGAGGACGCCGCAGACCGTCACCAGGTCCTCGGCCGGATCCGCTTGGCACAGCGAACCGCCGAGCGTGCCGCGATTGCGAACCACGGGATCGGCGATCACCCGCTCCGCATCGCGGAAGATCGGGCACACGGCGGCCAGGGTGTCGGACTCGAGGATCTCGCGGTGACGGGTCATGGCGCCGATCCGAACGAGGGTGGGATCGGTGATCACGTATCCGAGCTCGGGCGCCAGGTCGTTGATGTCGACGAGGTACTCCGGGTTGGCGATGCGCAGCTTCATCATCGGCAGCAGGCTGTGCCCGCCGGCGATCACCCGCGCCCCCTCCCCCAACCGATCCAGCAGGCCGACGGCGTGATCGACGCTGGTTGCGCGTTCGTATTCGAAGGGACCTGGTACTTGCATGCGGCCAAGTGTCAGCCGCTACCAAACAGGCGTCAATAGCGAGTTAAGGAATCGCTTAGGTCGTCGCCGACCTGCGCATCGTGGTGGATTCGCCCGGCGGTCTCGCTCAGCGGGCGCCCCCCGCCGCCCCAGCGCCTGGCGATGATGTCGGCGGCGATCGAGACCGCGGTCTCCTCCGGGGTGCGGGCGCCCAGGTCCAGTCCGATGGGGCTGGAAAGCCGGCTCAGCTCGGCATCGGTCAGCCCCGCGGCCCGCAGCCTGTCCATCCGGTCGTCGTGGGTGCGGCGCGATCCCATCGCCCCCACGTATCCGACGCCCAGGCGCAACGCCACCTCCAGCACTGGGACGTCGAACTTCGGATCGTGGGTGAGCACGCAGATCACCGTGCTCTCGTCGATGGCGCCGGCCTCCGCCTGCGCGGCGAGATAGCGGTGGGGCCAATCGACGACGACTTGGTCGGCCGTCGGGAAGCGCACCGGCGTGGCGAACACCGCGCGGGCGTCGCACACGGTGACCCGGTAGCCGAGGAACGATCCCTGCTGCGCCAGGGCCGCGGCGAAGTCGATGGCACCGAACACCAGCATCCGCGGGCGCGGCGCGTAGCTGGACACGAAGACCTCCATACCCTCGCCCAGTCGTTGCCCGTCGGGTCCGTACTCGAGGACCTCGCTGCGGCCCACCGCCAGCAGGCCGCGCGCATCGTCGGCGACCGCGGCGTCGGCACGCGCCGAACCCAGCGATCCCGCCGCGGGCCCACTGGGATCCGGCCGGATGACGAGCCGGCGGCCAACCCGCCGCGCGTCCGGGTGGGCGATGACGGTCGCGACCGCCACCGAACGGTGCCCGCCGATGTCCCCGGCTACGGCGCCGAGTTCGGGGAACGTGGCCTGTGACAGCGACTCGACGAAGACGTCGATGACGCCTCCGCACGTCAGGCCGACGGCGAACGCGTCGTCGTCGCTCACCCCGTAGCGCGCCAGCCGCGGTGTTCCCGTCTTCGCCACCTCGGTGGCGAGTTCGTACACCGCCCCCTCGACGCAACCACCCGACACCGACCCGGCCACCGAACCGTCCGGCGCGACCAGCATCGAGGCCCCCGGCGGCCGCGGTGCCGACCGAAACGTTCGCACCACCGTCGCCAGCGCCGCGGTCTGACCGGCACGCCAGATCGTCATCAGCTGGGCAAGCACGTCGCGCACTCTCTTAAGTTAGGCCAGAAGTAGGCTCGGTCCATGACCCCGGCTCAACTTCGGGCCTATTCGGCGGTGGTCCGACTGGGCTCGGTGCGGGCCGCCGCCGCGGAGCTAGGGGTTTCCGACGCGGGGGTTTCGATGCTGGTGGCGGCGCTGCGCAAGGAGCTCGACGACCCGTTGTTCACCAGGACGGGTGCCGGGCTGGCGTTCACCCCCGGCGGGCTGCGGCTGGCCAGCCGCGCGGTCGAAATCCTGGGCCTGCAGCAACAAACCGCCATCGAAGTCACCGAGGCCGCCCACGGGCGCCGGCTGCTGCGCATCGCAGCGTCCACGGCGTTCGCCGAACACGCGGCGCCCGGCCTGATCGAGCTCTTCTCGTCGCGGGCCGACGACCTGTCGGTGGAGTTGAGCGTGCATCCGACGAGCCGGTTCCGCGACCTGATCTGCTCGCGCGCCGTCGACATCGCGATCGGCCCGGCGAGCGAGAGTTCGATCGGTCCCGACGACTCGATCTTCGTGCGGCCCTTTCTGAAATATCAGATCATCGCCGTCGGAGCGACGAACAGTCCACTGGCCTCCGGCATTGCGACGCCGGCGCTGCTGCGCCAGCAGCAGTGGATGCTCGGCCCGTCGGCGGGCGGCGTGGCCGGTGAAATCGCAACCATGTTGCGGGACTTGGCTATTCCGGAGTCACAGCAACGGATCTTCCAAAGCGACGCCGCCGCGCTCGAGGAGGTTCAGCGGGTCGGCGGTATTACGTTGACGATCGGTTTCGCCGTCGCCAAGGACCTCGCCGCCGGGCGGTTGACGCATGTGACCGGTCCGGGGCTGGACAGGTCGGGCGAGTGGTGCGCTGCGACATTGGCGCCGGCGGCCCGCCAGCCTGCGGTCTCCGAACTCGTCCGCTTCATCACCACACCGAGGTGCATCCAGGCGATGATCCGGGGATCGGGCGTCGGCGTGACACGGTTCCGCCCGAAGGTGCACGTCACGCTCTGGAGCTAACGCGCGGGGATCGCGTGTGAATCCAGGGCGGGAAAAACGCCCAAAACCCCACCGCCACTTCACATTCAAAGCCGTGAGCGCACACTCGACGCGATCACCACGCGCGGGACAGGTCCCCGTGCCGGCGGATCCACGCGTGCATCGCGATCCCGGCGGCGACCCCGGCGTTGATGCTGCGCGTCGAGCCGAACTGGGCGATCGACACCGTGAGCGCCGCGCCCGCCCTGATGTCCTCGGTGATGCCCGGGCCTTCCTGGCCGAACACCAGCAGGCACTCGCGTGGCAGCGCGGTCTCCTCCAGCCGAGCGGCACCCGGCACGTTGTCCACCGCGACCACGGTCAAGCCCGCACCGGCGGCGAAGGCCAGCAGCTCGCCGGTGCTGTCGTGGTGGCACAGCCGTTGGTAACGATCGGTCACCATGGCACCGCGGCGATTCCAGCGCCGCCGCCCGACGATGTGCACGGTGTGCACGGCGAACGCGTTGGCGGTGCGCACCACCGAGCCGATGTTGGCGTCGTGGCCGAAGTTCTCGATCGCCACATGCAGGGGATGCCGACGCCGGTCGATGTCGGCGATGATCGCCTCGCGGGTCCAATAGCGGTAGGCGTCGACGACGTTGCGAGTATCGCCGTCGCGCAACAGGATTGGGTCGTATCGCGGGTCATCGGGGAGGTCGCCCGCCCAGGGCCCGACCCCGCCGGCCGGTATCCCCCATTCGGTGGGCCCGGGTTCGGTCATGTCTGCGTCCACACGCCGGCGTGGGTGCCGTCGATCGCCACCGTCGCGTACAGCAGCGCCTCGTTGATTTCCCCCTGGGTGCACAACGAGGCGTTGAGATGGACCGAGTCCAGCGACGCGAGGGGCAGGACCAGCACCGAGGACCCGTACGCCGCGCAGGCCGGGTTCAATCCCCTGCCGGGCAAAGTCGGCGAGGCGAGCAGCATCAACGGACCGCCGCGCTTGGCGGAGTCGTCGCGATACCGGTCCGCGATCGCGTCGGCTTCCAGCCCCAGCAGCATGTAGCCGTTGCCGAGGAACGCCCCCGAGTCGCCGAGCTGGGGCTTGGTCACCGGCGTCCCGTCGGCGCGCCAGGCCGACAGGCTGACGGTCTTGACCACCAGGCCGGTGTCGTTGCCGTTCGTCGGCAGCAATCCCACCGGAAACGCCGCCGGGTAGGCCGCCGAGGTGTTCGGAATCCGGTCGCGCGGCGAATAGGCGTATACCCCGCGGACCTGGCTTCGATCCTTCAGCGGCCCAAGGCAAACCGTGCCGGTGAGCCGGTCCGGAGGCGCCGACAGCGGCGAGGGAATGTCGTGGACGGTGGTCATCGCGGCGTCGCAGCTGCCCAGCCCGGTGGATTCCATCGGATGCGCCAGCGCACCGTAGAGGCCGAAGCGAATGTCCTCGGATTTGGCGTGCGGCGCCTTGGGATCCGCCGGCGACGCCACAGCAGCCGAGACGTCGATCAGCACGTAATCGCCGTCCCAGCGGAGATTGGACACCGCCATGTTCCAGCCCAGCAGCGCGAGAGATTCACCGATCCGAGCGCCTTGCGCGCCATATGGGCGAACGGGATTGTTGGAGCTCGAGCAGCCGACCAGGCACACGGCCAGGCAGGCGACCAGGGCGACGACGCGGCGCATAGTGTGCTTGAACGGCCCGAACTCCCGGCCGGCCGCCTAGCCCAACCCGAGATCGGCCAGGCCCAGCAAGCTGCGGTAGGGCAGCCCCTCGGCTTGGATGGCCTCGGCGGCGCCGGTGGCGCGGTCCACCACGGTGGCCACGCCGACCACGTGCCCGCCCGCATTTTGTACGGCATGCACCGCCGTCAGCACCGAGGCTCCCGTGGTGCTGGTGTCCTCGACCACCAACGCCCGCTCACCGGCAACCTCGGATCCCTCGATAAGCCGTTGCAGCCCATGGGTTTTCGCTGACTTGCGCACGACGAACGCGTCGATCGGGCGCCCCGGCGCGTGCATGATGGCGGTCGCGACCGGATCGGCGCCCAGGGTCAGGCCGCCGACCACGGCGTAGTCCCAGTCGCTGGTGAGTTCGCGCATCAGTCTGCCGATCAATGCGGAAGCGCGGTGGTGCAGGGTGGTGCGGCGCAGGTCGACGTAGTAGTCGGCCTCCTTGCCCGACGACAGCGTCACCCGGCCATGCACCACCGACAGCCGCCGCACCAGCTCGGCGAGTTCCTCGCGCGGGTCAGGTTCGTCCACGACCGCCGCCGACTCGTTTGACCGCGGCCCGCAGCAGACCCCGCGGAATAACCCGCCCGGCGCCGACAACCGCCTTGTATTGCAGCCCCGGAACGCTGATCACCTTGCCGCGGGCGAAATCGGCCAGGCTCTGACCGACGACGTCGTCAACCTCGAGCCACATGAACGACGGCAACTTGGCCATTTCGATCCCTGCCCTGGCGTGGAACTCGGTGTGCACGTACCCCGGGCAGACGGCGTGCACCGAAACGCCGGTGCCCTGCAGGCTGACGGCCAGGCCCTCGCTGAACGAGATCACCCACGCCTTGGACGCCGAGTAGGTCGACCCGCGGCCCGGCATCATCCCGGCAACGCTCGCGACGTTGATCACGGTGCCCGCGCGGGCGGCGAGCATGGCCGGCAGGGCGGCCCGGGTGAGGTGCATGACCGCGGTCACGTTGACGTCCAGCTGCGCCTGCAGCACTTCGGGATCGGCCGTCCAGAATTCACCCGACGTGCCGAAGCCGGCGTTGTTCACCAGGACGCGCACTCCCCCGGCAAGGCGGGCGCCGACCTTTCGGCGGTCGGCCGCGTCGGCCAGGTCCGCGGGCAAGATCTCGACGCTGCCCGCCCGGTCCTCAAGTTCGGCAGCAAGTTTGGTCAACCGGTCGACGTCGCGGGCCACCAAAACCAGGTCGTAGCCATCGCTCGCATAGCGTCGCGCGTAGCCGGCACCGATCCCGGACGTAGGCCCCGTGATCAGGGCTACAGGGCGAGGCATGAGCGACAGTGTACTGACCGGGTCACGGGTCACCCGGCGCTCTCAGCGCTGGTAGTTAGTGGCCTGACGACCGTTGCGTCCCGTCGCCGGCGGGCGGCGGATGCCCTCCGTGCGGCCCTCTGCGCGACTCTGCTCCCGGGGCACCGGCTCCGGGGAACGACGGCCCGCCTGAAGATCCGGGCCCAGCAGCCCGGCCACATCCTGCTGCGCACGCCCGGACGGCAACTCCACGCGAGCGGCCGGCGCCAATGGGCGGCTGGGTGACGCGTTGCGAAGGGCCGCCGGCGCCCCCGTCTCCTGAATGGTCTCCTCCGGCACCGGCGGCAACACCCGCAGCAGGTCGTTGAACTGGCGCACGGTGCGCAGGCCCTCATCCCATTGGGCACGCGTGCTGGAGACGGGCAAGGCGACCAAGGTCCAGTTCTGCTCGTTCCACATGATCTCGGCGCAGTCGGGTGCGGTGTGCGCGAAGGTGACCATGCGGCGGTCGCAGGCCCGCCGGGCCGCGTCCAGGTTGGTCGAATACACCATCCGCGGCCCGATCGCGCCCAGTAGCCAAATGTCGTTCTCCCGGGGCTCTTTCAGCCCTTTGAGCCGCAGGTCGACGACGACGTTGGTGCCCACCTTGCGGTGCAGGGCGATCACCGTGG
The DNA here is from genome assembly GCA_963788075.1 of uncultured Actinomycetota bacterium. Lineage (GTDB taxonomy): Bacteria > Actinomycetota > Actinomycetes > Mycobacteriales > Mycobacteriaceae > Mycobacterium. Next base: position 58,306 of record CAWBFI010000008.1, read on the forward strand.
CGACTTCCTCGAGGTCGAAGATGTAGACCGCCTCCCCGCGGATCTGGCCCAGCACGACATTGTGGGCGGGAACGTCACCCACAGTCGAGATCACGCCACGCTTCCAGCGCTTCAGGATGTCGGTCGATTCGCGCTCATAGTCGAATCCGTGCGACCGCGCCCAGGACCTGCGGCGCCTGCTGCGCCCGCGCCGTCGATCGATGTCCACGTACAGCAGCACCACCGCACCGACAAAGCACAGTGCGGATAGCGTGAACCAGAGCGGGACCATTCCAGACAGGGTATCTGCTGTTGGGCGGGAATACAGAATCCGGCCAGGTCACAACCCCGTCACACCTTTACGCCGAGCAGTCGCAAAAGCCCCCGATTCCTCGCGGAATGGGGGCTTTCGCGTCTGGTCGCCGAAGAAACTCAGCCCAGGATCAACGAGTCGCCGTCCGGGCTGACGTTCACCGGAACGGTGTCCCCGTCGTGCACCTCGCCGGCCAGCAACTGCTTGGCCAACTGGTCGCCGATGGCCTGCTGCACCAGCCTGCGCAGCGGCCGGGCGCCGTACACCGGGTCGAATCCGCGCTGGGCCAGCCAGCGCTTGGCAGGCAGCGACACCTCGAGCTGCAGCCGCCGCTGTGCCAGCCGCTTGGCCAGCTGCTCGAGCTGAATGTCCACGATCTGCACCAGCTCTTCGGGATTGAGCCCCTCGAAGATCAGCACGTCGTCGAGCCGGTTGATGAACTCGGGCTTGAACGCCGAGCGCACCGCCGCCATCACCTGCTCCTCGCTGCCGCCCGAACCGAGGTTGGACGTGAGGATCAGGATCGCGTTGCGGAAGTCGACCGTGCGGCCCTGCCCGTCGGTGAGCCGGCCCTCGTCGAGGACCTGCAGCAGCACGTCGAACACGTCCGGGTGCGCCTTCTCGATCTCGTCGAACAGCACCACCGTGTAGGGCCGTCGGCGCACCGCCTCGGTCAGCTGGCCGCCGGACTCGTAGCCGACGTAGCCCGGCGGGGCACCGATCAGCCGGGCCACCGAATGCCGCTCGCCGTACTCGCTCATGTCGATGCGAACCATCGCGCGCTCGTCGTCGAACAGGAACTCGGCCAGGGCCTTGGCCAGCTCGGTCTTTCCGACGCCGGTGGGGCCGAGGAACATAAACGCCCCGGTGGGCCGGTTCGGGTCGGCGACGCCGGCCCGGCTGCGGCGCACCGCGTCGGACACGGCCTGCACGGCCTTCTTCTGTCCGACGACGCGCTTGCCCAGCTCGTCCTCCATCCGCAGCAGCTTGGCGGTCTCACCCTCGAGCAGCCGGCCGGCCGGAATGCCGGTCCACGCCGACACCACGTCGGCGATGTCGTCGGGACCGACCTCCTCCTTGAGCATCACCTTCTCGCGGACCTGCGCCTGCGGCAGCGCGGCGTCGAGCTTCTTCTCCACTTCCGGGATGCGCCCGTAGCGCAGCTCGGCGGCCTTCGCCAGGTCGCCGTCGCGCTCGGCCCGCTCGGACTCGCCGCGCAGCGTTTCCAGCTGTTCCTTGAGCTCGCGGACGGTGTCGATCGCGTTCTTCTCGTTCTGCCAGCGGGTGGTCAGCTCCGCCAGTTCTTCTTTCTTGTCGGCCAGCTCGGCGCGCAGCTTCTCGAGGCGCTCCTTGGACGCCTCGTCTTCTTCTTTGGCCAGCGCCATCTCTTCGATCTCCAGCCGGCGGACCAGCCGCTCGACCTCGTCGATCTCGACGGGCCGAGAGTCGATCTCCATCCGCAGCCGGCTGGCGGCCTCGTCGACCAGGTCGATCGCCTTGTCCGGGAGGAACCGCGCCGTGATGTAGCGGTCGCTCAGCGCAGCCGCCGCGACCAGCGCGGAGTCGGTGATGCGCACACCGTGGTGCACCTCGTAGCGCTCCTTGAGCCCGCGCAGGATGCCGACCGTGTCCTCCACCGACGGCTCACCGACGAACACCTGCTGGAAGCGCCGCTCCAGGGCGGCGTCCTTCTCGATGTACTTGCGGTACTCGTCGAGCGTGGTGGCGCCGACCAGCCGCAGTTCGCCCCGTGCCAGCATCGGCTTGATCATGTTGCCGGCGTCCATCGCCGACTCGCCGGTCGCGCCGGCCCCGACGATGGTGTGCAGCTCGTCGATGAACGTGATGATCTGCCCTGCGGAGTTCTTGATGTCGTCGAGCACGGCCTTGAGCCGTTCCTCGAACTCGCCGCGGTACTTGGCCCCGGCGACCATCGACCCGAGGTCCAAGGCGATGACGGTCTTGTCGCGCAGGCTCTCCGGCACGTCGCCGGCGACGATGCGCTGGGCCAGGCCCTCCACGATCGCGGTCTTGCCGACGCCCGGCTCACCGATGAGCACCGGGTTGTTCTTGGTGCGACGGGAGAGCACCTGGACGACCCGCCGAATCTCGTTGTCCCGCCCGATGACCGGGTCGAGCTTGCCCTCGCGGGCCCGAGCGGTCAGGTCGGTGGAGTACTTCTCCAGCGCCTGATAGGTGGTTTCCGGGTCGGGGCTGGTGACCCGCGCGCTGCCGCGAACCTTGACGAACGCTTCCCGCAACGCCTGCGGCGACGCGCCGTGTCCGGTCAGCAGTTTGGCGATGTCGGAGTCGCCGGTGGCCAGCCCCACCATGAGGTGCTCGGTGGAGACGTATTCGTCGTCCATCTCGGTGGCCAGCTGCTGCGCCGTGGTGATGGCGGCGAGCGATTCGCGCGACAGCTGCGGTTGCGAGCTGGCGCCGCTGGCCTGCGGCAGCCGGTCGGTGATCCGCTGCGCTTCGGCGCGGATGGTGGCGGGCTCGACGCCGACAGCCTCTAAAAGCGGCGCGGCGATCCCATCGTTCTGGGTGAGCAGCGCCAACAGCAGATGAGCGGGCCTGATCTCGGGATTGCCGGCGGAGGAGGCCGCCTGCAGGGCTGACGTCAGAGCCGCCTGCGTCTTGGTTGTCGGGTTGAAAGAGTCCACGAGACCTCCAGTTGGGTCAGAAAGGTGGGTAGTGACGATGCTTGTCGTGATGTTCAACGTCGTCAATGTTGAGTCTGTTCCGCTCAACTTCGACCAATTCTAGAGCGCGCGGAGCTTAGAATCGAGGCCCGTGAGCTTAGAGGACCGGGAAGCGTTGCGGGTGCTGCGCGACGCCTTCAACGGGGACGGCGATCTCGTTCACCGGTTCTATACCCACTGGTTTGCCCTCGACGTCTCGATTCGCGACCTCTTCCCGCCGGAGATGGAGGCCCAGCGAGCCGCTTTCGGCCACGCGATGCACTGGGTTTACGGCGAGCTGATCGCGCAGCGCGCCGCCGAGCCGGTTGCCCTGCTGGCCCAGCTGGGGCGGGATCACCGCAAATACGGTGTGCTGCCAAGCCATTACGAGACATTGCGGCGCGCGCTGTACGCGACACTGCGCACCCACCTGGACCATCCGAGCAGGGCGGCCTGGACCGACGCCGTCGACGAGGCGGCCCGCCAGTCGCTCAACCTGATCACCGGGGTGATGAGCGGCGCCGCGGACGCCGAGGAGGGGCCCGCCTGGTGGGATGGCACGGTCATCGAGCACATTCGGGTCTCGCGCGACCTGGCGGTCGTCCGGCTGCGACTTGACCGCCCGATGCACTATCACGCCGGCCAGTACGTCAACGTCCAGGTTCCGCAGTGCCCGCGCCGCTGGCGGTACCTCAGCCCCGCGATTCCGGCCGACCCGGATGGCGGAATCGAGTTCCACGTCCGTCTCGTCCCCGGCGGGCTGGTCAGCACCGCCGTCGTCAACGAAACGCGGACCGGCGACCGGTGGCGGTTGTCCAGCCCGCACGGCGGCCTGCGGGTCGACCGCGACGGCGGCGACGTGCTGATGGTCGCCGGTAGCACCGGCCTGGCGCCCCTGCGGGCGCTGATCATGGACCTGAGCCGCTACGCGGTGAACCCGCGAATACACCTCTTCTTTGGCGCCCGGTACCGCTGCGAGCTCTACGACCTGCGCACCCTGTGGCAGGTCGCGCAGCACAATCCGTGGCTCTCGGTCTCGCCGGTCTCGGAATACCGCCGCGACCCGCCGTGGGCCGCCGACTATCCCGACGTCACGCCGCCGCGCGGCCTGCACGTGCACCAGACCGGCCGGCTGCCCGACGTGGTAACCAAATACGGCGGCTGGGGCGACCGACAGATTTTGATCTGCGGCGGGCCCGCGATGGTCCGCGCCACCAAGGCCGCGCTGATCGCCAAGGGCGCTCCGCCGCAAAGCATTCAGCATGACCCGTTATCGAGGTAAGCCGAGGTAAGTCGACGCAAGCGGAGGTAAGCCCGTGCACACCGTCACCCTGACCGATCCGTCATCATTTGTGGCCGCGCAGTTCGTGCCCGACGCCGGCATGATCGGCACCTCGCTGACAGACGCCGGCGTGGAGCTGCTCGGCCAACGCCGCGGCTTGCAGGCCTACATCGAGGCGGGCAAGACGATGGGAATCCCGATCCTGTACCCGTGGGCAAATCGCCTGGGCGCCAATACCTATACGGCGGAGAACGTCACGGTGCGCCTGACGCCCGGCGAAAACGGCGTTCGCGCCGACCCCAACGGCTTGCCGATCCACGGTGTGCTGGCAGCGTACCCGGGCTGGCGGGTAACGGAGGAGTCGGAGAACGAGCTGACCGCCGAGGTGGATTTCGGCGCCGACCCGAAGTTGCTGGCCAGCTTCCCGTATCCGCACGTGCTGACGGTGACGGTGCGGCTTGCCGGACGGGCGCTGACCGTGCGGACCACCGTGACCCCCACCGCCGACACGGCGGTGCCGCTGTGCTTCGGCTTCCACCCCTACCTGCGCCTACCGGACGTTGGGCGCGGCGAGTGGGTCATCGAGACACCGCCGCTGCGGCATCTGCGCCTCGACGAGCGAGGGCTGCCCACCGGGGCATCGGAACCGCAGCCGGCCATGAAAGAACCGTTGGGCGACAAGGCTTTTGACGATGCCTACGACGAGGTTCGCGATGGCGCGGTGTTCGCGGTGTCGGGTGGCGGGCGCCGCCTCGAGGTGCACTTCGAGCACGGCTACCCGGCGACCCAAATCTTCGCGCCCCTGCCCGAGGACCCCGACAAAGCCATCGTGTGCTTCGAGCCGATGACCGCACCGACCGATGCGCTACGCCGCGGCGGCTACCGGCGTGCGCGCCCCGGTGAGCCCGCGGTCGCGCAGTTTTCGATCCACGTTTAGCGGCTAACCGCGATCGCGGGCCGCCTTGCGCGGCTGCCAGACCACCACCGCGGTGCTCTTGGGCACCACCGCGATATCGCGGCGCTGGCTGGCACGCAACTCCGCCAACTCCTCGGCCATTTCCTTCAGCCTCGACTGCAGTGCCTCGACCTGATTGGTCAGCTCGATAATGCGTTTGATCCCAGCCAGATTGACGCCCTCATCCTGGGAGAGCCGCTGCACCTGGCGCAGCAATTCGACGTCACGCCGCGAATAGCGGCGCCCGCCACCGGAGGTTCGCCTCGGGCTGACCAGCCCAAGGCGGTCGTAGGTGCGCAGGGTCTGCGCGTGCATGCCGGCCAGTTCAGCGGCCACCGAGATGAGGAATGTTCGGGAATCGGATTCCCTGGGCTTCTTGGAGCTTCCAGCCATCAGCGATTACCTGCCCATCCCGCGCGTGGGTTGAAACCACTGGACCGCTCGGCCGCCGCATAGGCCTCCAGCGCCTCCCGGGCGGCGCCGTCCAAGTCCGGCGGCACCGCCACCTTCACGGTCACCAGCAGGTCCCCGTTGCCGCCGCTGCGCTTCGGCACGCCGCGTCCGCGCACCCGCAGGATGCGGCCGTCGGCGGTGCCTTTGGGCACCCGGACACCGACCTTGCCGTCCAGTGTTGGAACTGAAAGTGTTGAGCCCAAAGCCAATTCGGTGAAGCTGACTGGAACGGTCACGGTGAGGTCGTCGCCCTCGCGGCCGAAGATCTTGTCCGGCCGCACGTGCACCGTCACATACAGGTCACCCGACGGCGCACCGCGCAGGCCGGCCTCGCCCTGTCCGGGCAGCCGGATCCGCTGTCCGTCCTCGACGCCGGGCGGGATCCGCACGTTGATGGTGCGGGTGCGGGTGGTCACGCCGGTGCCCTTGCACTCCTCGCAGGGGTGCTCGATGATCGAGCCGCTGCCCCGGCAATCGGTGCAGGGTTCGGAGAAGCCGAACGCGCCCTGATTGCGGTTGATCACACCGGAACCGTTGCAGTTGGGACACACCTTCGGGCTGGTGCCCGGACGCGCGCCGCTGCCATGACAGTTGGTGCACGGCGCCGGGCTGGTCAGGCGCAACGGCATTGCCACGCCCTTGGCAGCCTCGATGAAATCCAGCTCGGTCTCGGTTTCCAGGTCGTTGCCGCGCCGCGGCCGGCTGGGACGGGCGCCGGCGCCGCGTCCGAACAATCCACCGAACAGGTCGCCGATGTTGGTGCCGCCGCTGCGGCCGGCGGCGTCGAAAAGGTCGTTGAGATTGAACTCGGCGCCGTCCCCACCGACATTGAAGTTGAAGCCGGAGTCAAACCGGCGTCCGCCGAAGCCACCGCCGGCGAACAGCCGGCGGGTTTCGTCGTACTCCTTGCGCTTGGCCGGATCCGACAACACGTTGTGCGCCTCCGACACCGCCTTGAACCGTTCGCCGGCGGCGGGGTTGTCGGGGTTGGCGTCCGGGTGCAGGTCACGCGCAAGCTTGCGGTAGGCGCGCTTGATCTCGTCCGGGCTGGCGTCGGAGGAGACGCCCAGTTCTTTGTAGAAGTCCTTTTCGACCCATTCACGCTGGGCCATGCCGCGTCACCCCCTTACCTTTCTCTATCTATTTGTCCTCTTGATTCTGTGCCTATTCACCGGAACTGTCGGCGTTATCGTCCGGGTCGGCCGGGTCGGCGGGCTCGGGGGCCACGGCCCCTTCGCCGTCGGACGCGACCGTGTCGACAACGCCGACCAAAGCGTGGCGCAGCACCTGGTCGCCCAGCCTGTAGCCCTGCCGCATGACCGTGGCGATCACCGGTTTGGAGCCGTCGGCGCCGTCCCCCTCGTGCTGCACCGCTTCATGCAGCACCGGGTCGAAATCCTCACCTTCGGCGCCGAAGGCCGTCAGGCCGAGTCCGGTCAGCGCGCTATACAGCTTGTCGGCCACCGACTTCAGCGGTCCCGATTCCAGATCGCCATGCTTGCGCGCTCGCTCGAGATCGTCCAGCACACCCAGCAATTGGCCGACGACGGCGGCCTTGGCCCGATCCGCCGCGGCCTGCTGGTCGCGCAGAGCACGCTTGCGGTAGTTGGTGAAGTCGGCCTGCACCCGCTGCAGATCGGCGGTCAGCTCGGCGACTTTGTCGGCGGTCTTGTCCGCCGGCGAGTCCCCCGGCGCCGTCCCTCCCGGCTCAGCGCCGGGAGGGACGTGCCGTACTTCACCGGTTTCCGGATCGATTCGCCGCTTGTCGGTGACCGTTACCTGTTCTTGATTGCCTTCCGTCACTTGGCCTCCCGGTCGTCGTCGACCACCTCCGCGTCCACGACGTCGTCGGCCGAGCCGGAGGCGCCGGACGCGGCGCCGCCCGGCCCAGCACCCTGGCCGGCCTCAGCCTGGGTGGCCTCATAGATCGCCTGTCCGAGCGCCTGGGACTCCTGGCCGAGCTTCTCCATCGCCGACTTGATCGCGGCGATGTCGGTGCCGCCCAGCGCTGTCTTGGCTTCGGCCACTGCGGCATCCACCTTGTTCAGCGTGTCCTCGGGAACCTTGGAACCGCCCTCGGCCTCCCGTTGTTCCCTGACGAATTTCTCCGTCTGGTAGACGAGCGTCTCGGCCTGGTTGCGGATGTCGGCCTCCTCGCGACGCTTCCGGTCCTCCTCGGCGTGCGCCTCGGCGTCCTTGATCATCCGGTCGATCTCCTCCTTGGACAGGCCGGAGCCTTCCTGGATCTTGATCGTGTTCTCCTTGCCGGTGCCCTTGTCCTTGGCCGTGACGTGCACGATGCCGTTGGCGTCGATGTCGAACGTGACCTCGATCTGCGGCACGCCGCGCGGGGCCGGCGGGATGCCGGTCAGCTCGAAGGAGCCGAGCAGCTTGTTGTGCGAGGCGATCTCGCGCTCACCCTGGTAGACCTGGATCTGCACCGACGGCTGATTGTCGTCGGCCGTGGTGAAGGTCTCCGACCGCTTCGTCGGGATCGTGGTGTTGCGCTCGATGAGCTTGGTCATCACGCCACCCTTGGTTTCGATACCCAGGCTCAGCGGCGTGACGTCAAGCAGCAGAACATCTTTCACCTCGCCCTTGAGGACGCCGGCCTGGAGAGCCGCTCCGACCGCCACAACCTCGTCGGGGTTGACGCCCTTGTTGGGCTCCTTGCCGCCGGTGAGCTCCTTGACCAGGTCGGTCACCGCGGGCATCCGGGTCGAGCCGCCGACCAGCACCACGTGGTCGATGTCGGCCACGGAGATACCCGCGTCCGCGATCACCGACTTGAACGGCTGACGGGTGCGATCCAGCAGGTCCTGAGTGATGCGCTGGAACTCGGCGCGGGTCAACTGCTCGTCGAGGAACAGTGGGTTCTTGTCCGCGTCGACGGTGATGTAGGGCAGGTTGATCGACGTGCTCTGGCTGGAGCTCAGCTCGATCTTGGCCTTCTCGGCGGCCTCACGCAGCCGTTGCATCGCCATCTTGTCCTTGGTCAGGTCGATTCCGCTGGTGCCCTTGAACTTGTCCACCAGCCAGTTGACGATCCGGTCGTCCCAGTCGTCGCCGCCGAGGTGGTTGTCGCCGCTGGTGGCGCGTACCTCGACCACGCCCTCGCCGATCTCGAGCAGCGAGACGTCGAAGGTGCCGCCACCGAGGTCGAACACCAGGATGCGCTGCTCCTTCTCGCCCTTGTCGAGCCCGTAGGCCAGCGCGGCTGCGGTCGGCTCGTTGACGATGCGCAGCACGTTCAGGCCGGCGATCTGGCCGGCCTCCTTGGTGGCCTGGCGCTGGGCGTCATTGAAGTAGGCGGGCGTGGTGATGACCGCGTCGGTGATGTCCTCGCCGAGGTAGGCCTCCGCGTCCCGCTTCAGCTTCATCAGCACGCGGGCGCTGATCTCCTGCGCGGTGTATTTCTTGCCGTCGATCTCGATGGACCAGTCCGTGCCCATGTGCCGCTTGACCGAACGCACCGTGCGGTCGACGTTGGTCACCGCCTGGTTCTTGGCGGGCTGGCCGACCAGCACCTCACCGTTGCGCGCGAACGCGACGATGGACGGGGTGGTCCGGGAGCCTTCGGAGTTGGCGACGACGACGGGTTCGCCACCCTCGAGGACGCAGACGACGGAGTTGGTGGTCCCGAGGTCGATGCCGACCGCACGAGCCATAGTGATTCCTCCTGAGTAGTAGAGCTTCTTCCGTGCACTATGCTGAGTGAACCACGCTCAAGCCTGCGCCTCGGGCGCCGAGGTGTCAACCTCAACTTGAGCCTGGTTCACTCAACCTGTTGATCATCCTAACGGCGGGCGCCGCCGTCTTGTTCCCGGGGTCCTAACAAGCCGCGTTTACCGTGAAATGAGGGCGGGAATTCGGCGCGAAATCCCGCCACCTGTTCGCACTCGATGCCCTCAGCGCACACTCGGCGGCTCGTCGATGTCGTATCCGAGCGCGAGGTCGCTGCAGTCGACGATCTCGACGTCACGCCTGCCGCCGAGGTAAGCCCCGGCACCCTGATCCCCCGATAGCTCGGCCAACACCGCCGGCCAGTGCCCGCGCGCGATCACGACCGGATGTCCGGGCCGGTCGCCGAAATGGGCGCGCGCCAGGCCGCTGCGGGACGCCACCGCGCGGCGCAAGACCCGCCTCACCACGGCGGGACCGACATCCGGGGTGTCGATGACGTGCAGCACCGCGTAGTCCGCGCGCAGGCGGTCGGCCTGGCCCAGGCCGGTGCGCACGGAGACGCTCAGTCCCTCGTGCCAGTCCGGCGCGATGATCGCGGTGACGCCGGGCGGGGCCGGGACCGCGGCGGCGCCCAAGACCAGGACGACGTCGGTGCAGCCACCGCCCTGCAGGGCGTCCACCGCGTCCCGCAGCCACCCCTCTACCAACACCTTTGGCTTGCCGTACCGTCGTCCGGCCCCGGCGGCCAGCAAGACGCCGACAACGCGTGGCGGCGAACCCCTCGACCGCGATAACGGCACTCTCCTATGATGACATTCAGCTTCTCATTCAGCGACAACCGGATGGAGCGGCATGACCCAGGACCTGCAGGGGGCGGCCAAGCCCACGTACGCCGGAACCCGAGTCCAACGGGTGGAGGACGGCCGTCTGCTGACCGGGCGCGGCGGCTTCGTCGACGACATCTCACGGCCCGGCATGCTGCACGCCTGCTTCGTCCGCAGCCCGTTTGCGCGCGCCCGGATCAACGGCATCGACGCCTCGGCGGCGCTGGCACTGCCCGGCGTGCGCGCGGTGTTCACCGCCGCCGACCTCAATCCCGACGTCAGGGAGGCGTGGCACGCCGTGGCGGGCAAGGACGTCCCGGACACCCCGCGGCCGCCGCTCGCCGACGGCGAGGCGAAGTTCGTCGGCGATCCGGTCGCCCTGATCGTGGCCGAGAACCGCTACCTCGCCGAGGACGCGCTGGAACTGGTCGACGTGGACTACGAGCCGCTGCCCGCGGTCGTCGACTTCACCTCGGCGCAGTCTTCCGACGTGCTGGTGCACGACGCCTACCCCAACAACGTCGCGGGCGGGATGGGCGGAGCGCCGCCGGACGAAGAGGTCTTCGCTTCGGCGGCATGCGTGGTGCAAGAGCACGTCTACCAACAGATCTACGCGCCGGTGCCGATCGAGACCCGCGGGCTCGTCGTCGAGTGGGCGCCGGCCTCCGAGGAGCTCACCGTGTGGGCGTCCACCCAGACGCCGCACGAATTGCGGGCATTCTGTGCGCGCTTGTTAGGCATTGCGGCGCAACGGGTCCGGGTCATCATGCGCGACACCGGCGGCGGCTTCGGCCAGAAGGTCGTCCCGATGCGCGAGGACATGTGCATGATACTGGCCGCCCGCAAGGTGCCGGGGGCGCTGAAGTGGATCGAGGACCGCCGCGAGAACCTGATGTCGGCCGGGCAGGCCCGGCATGTCGACGGCACCGCGCGGATGGCGTTCGACCAGGACGGCAACATCGCTGCCGCGGATATCGATTTCGTCCAGGACGTCGGCGCTTATCCGACGCCGTACCCGGTACTGACCACGGCCGCCATCGGCATGTTCTTCCCGGGGCCGTACCGCGTGCCCAAGGCCAGCTTCAAATACCAGACGGTCTTCTCCAACACCAGCGGCCTGGCCGCCTACCGCGGCCCGTGGCAGTTCGAATCGCTGGCGCGCGAAATCCTGCTCGACATCGCCGCCCGCAAGATGCACATCGACCCGGTCGAGCTGCGCCGCCGCAACCTGCTGCGCCGCGACGAGATGCCGTACTTCAACCCCAACGGCATGCCGTACGACCACGTCGCCCCGATCGAGACTTTCGAGCAGGCAGTGAAAATCCTTGACCACGAGGGGTTTCGGCGGGAGCAGGCCGAAGCGCTGGCGCAGGGCCGCTACCTGGGGCTGGGGTTCTCGGCGTACATCGAGCCGACCGGCGCGGCGACCGGGCACCTCGGCACCGAGGGAGCCAGCATCCGGATCGAGCCGACGGGCAAGATCAACGTCTACGTCAACGGCGGCTCGAGCGGAAACAGCTTGGAAACCACCGTTGTCCAGTTGACCGCCGACGCCCTGGGCGCCGAGATCGCCGACGTGGCCACCATCCAGGGCGACACCGCGATCACGCCATACGGAGCCGGTACCCAGGGCAGCCGCAGCGGGCCGATGACCGCCGGAGCCGTCGACGAGGCGGGACGAATCCTGCGCGAAAAGATCGTGGCGCTGGCCGCCCACCGCCTCAAGGTGGCCGAATCCGAAGTGGAGCTGGCACATTCGACCGCGTCGGTGCGCGGCGACCCGTCGAAGCGGGTGACCTTCGGCGAGCTGGCCTACCTCGCGCACTACTCGCCGCAGATGCTGCCCCGGGGAATGTCACCCGAGCTGGAGGCCACCGCCCGCTACGTCGCCAGGGCGCCCATCCTGTGGTCCAACGCGACCCACGCCTGCACCTGCGAAGTCGACGTCGCCACAGGGAAAGTCACGCTGCTGCGCTACATCGTCAGCGAGGACGTCGGGCCGATGATCAACCCGACAATCGTGGAAGGTCAGATCGCCGGGGGGACGGTGCAGGGCATCGGTGGCGCGCTGATGGAGGACCTCGCCTACGACGCCGACGGGAACCCGCTGGCCACCACGTTCGTCGACTACCTGCTGCCGACGACCACCGAAGTCCCGCCGATCGAATTCGGCCACGTCGAGATACCCGGCCCCGGACCCGGCGGCTACAAGGGGGCCGGCGAGGGCGGGGCCATCGGCTCGGTCCCCGCGGTGATCAACGCGATCAACGACGCGCTCGCGCCGCTGGGCGTGACGATCACCCGGCTGCCGGCCAGCCCGGCGGCCATCGCGTCGCTGCTCACCGAGGCGGCCCGGTGAAGCCCGCCACGTTCGCCTACCACCGCCCCGGCACCGTCGAAGACGCCGTGGCGCTGCTGGCCGAGCTGGGCGATGAGGCCAAGATCCTGGCCGGCGGCCAGAGCCTGGTCCCGATGCTGTCGATGCGGCTGGCGTACTTCGACCACCTCATCGACATTTCCCGGCTGGGCGAGCTGCGGGGCATCGATCGCCGGGGCGAAGAACTCTGGATCGGCGCGGGAACCACCGAAGCCGCGGTGGGCGCGGATGAGCAAGTGCGCCAGGAGGTTCCGCTGTTGACCCGGGCGACGCCGTTCGTCGGACACTTCCAGATCCGCAACCGCGGCACCATCGGCGGGTCGATCGCCCACGCCGACGCCGCGGGCGAATACCCGGCGGTCGCGCTGACGCTCGACGCGGCGATCGAGGTGCTCTCGCCGCGCGGCCGGCGGGAAATCGCCGCCGCGGACTTCTTCACCGGTGTGTGGGAGACCACCATGGAACCCGATGAGGTGCTGACCGGGGCCCGGTTCCCCGTATGGAACGGCAGGTCCGGGTTTGCGATTCACGAATTCTCGCGCCGGCACGGCGACTTCGCTATCGCCGGGGCGCTCGTCGCCGTCGCACTCGACGACAATGATGGTCAGGACCGGGTATCCCGCTGCGCGATCGGCTTATTGGGCCTGGGCTCCACACCCAGGCGCGCGACGGCGGCCGAGGCCGCGGTCGTCGGCACGCCGATCGGCGAGCTGGTGCCCGAGGAGATCGGCCACGCCGCGATGAGCGGCCTCGACGACATCCCGACCGATCTGCAAGGGTCGGCGGAGTACCGCACCAAGGTGGGCGCCGCCATGGTCGCGCGCGCCTGGAACGAGGCCATGAATGAGGCCATCAATGCATGAACAACCGGTCCAGTTGTCGGTCAACGGGACTCCCACATCGGCCACCGTGGAACCACGAATGACCCTGGCGGATTTCTTGCGGGACAAGTGCGGGCTCACCGGCACCCACCTCGGCTGCGAGCATGGGGCGTGCGGTGCCTGCACGGTGTTGCTGGAGGGGGAGGCCGTGCGGTCATGCCTGATGTTTGCGGTCCAGGCCGATGGCATGGAGGTGACAACGGTGGAGGGCATCGCGTCGCCGGACGGCACGTTGTCGCCCGTGCAGTCGGCGCTGCGGGAATGCCACGGACTGCAATGCGGCTTCTGCACGCCGGGTTTCGTAATGTCGCTGACCGCGCTGCTGCGGGACAACCCCAATCCCACCGACGACGAGATACGCCAGGGCTTGTCCGGGAACTTCTGCCGCTGCACCGGTTACCAGGGCATCGTCGCCGCCGCTCGTCGAGCCGCCGAGGCGATGCGTGCCATGCGTTGACACCAGCGGCAAGATAATTCGGGTGGCCAGTGGACCAGAGACGACCATCGATGAAATCGCCGAGGGGATCTTCCGGTTTTCGACCTGGATCCCCGGCATCACCGAACATGGCTTTACCTTCAACCAGTTCTTGCTGACCGGTGAGCAGCCGTTCGGCGTACCAGTGCGGCATGCGGCAGCTCTTCCCGCTGGTGTCGGGGGCCATCGACAAAGTCATCGGGCTCGAACGGCTGCGCTGGATTTCCTTCGCCCACGTGGAGGCGGACGAATGCGGGGCGGTGAACCTGCTGCTCGAGGCGGCGCCGAACGCTCAAGTGATCCACAGTGCGCTAGCCTGCACGGTCTCTCTAGCCGACATGTGCGACAGGTTGCCGGTGGCCGCCCGGACGACGCGCACGATATCGGCGGGCACAGGCTGCGGTTTATCGCCACCCCACACGTCCCGCACAACTGGGAAAGCGGGCTGTGGTTCGACGAAACCACCTCCACGCTGCTCTGCGGTGACTTGCTCGAGCACGCCGGCCGAGTGCCGGCTGTCACCGAATCCGATTGTGTCGGAACGGCATTGGAATCGGAGTCGCTATTCCAAGCCACCGGCCGGACAACAAATCTTGCGCCTACGCTCGAGCAGCTGGCCCGATTGCGGCCCAGGACGCCGGCAATCATGCACGGCGCTGCATTCTCGGGTGACGGTGCCGCGCAATTGCGCGCGCTGTCCGACGGGCTCAGCCCGCCCGAGTCGGTCACACAGCGGTAAAACTTCACCATCGGTGCAGCATCTGTCCGCGTCCATAGGCGCGTCACTGCAGTCACTTTCGTCATCTCATGCGTAATCTGATCCCGATATCTGAACTCTTCGGGAGTAACGCGTGCGGTTATCGCAAAGGGCACGATGGAGTCTCGCCGGTGGCTCGCTGCTGCTCTCGCCGGTGCTGGTCAGTGCCATGCCCGTTTCCGGCTGCAGCTCGAGCGTCGACGGTCGGCCGGTCGCCGCGCCCGGAGCGGGGCCAACCGAGCCCACCTTTCCCACACCGAGACCGACCACCGCGACCACCGCGCCGCCGGCGCCCAGCACGACCTCGGCCCAGCCGACAACACCGGCGAGCCCGACGGCGCCGGCCGGCGCCATCCCGCTCCCTCCCGACCAGAACGGCTACGTCTTCATCGAAACCAAGTCGGGCATGACGCGCTGCCAGATCAATAAGGACAGCGTCGGCTGCGAGGCACCGTTCACCCACTCGCCCCTGCAGGACGGCGAACACGCCAACGGCGTCAGCATCACCTCCGGCGGCTCCGTGCAGTGGGTGCTCGGCAATCTAGGGGCGATTCCAACCGTCACCATCGACTACAAGACTTATGAGGCGCAGGGTTGGACGATAAACGCGACCGCCGACGGCACCCGCTTCACGAACGACCACACGGGCCACGGGATGTTCGTCAGCATCGACAAAGTCAACACGTTCTGAGCAGGCCCGACGCCGGTGTCAGTACGATCGGTGCCGTGGCAAGCAATGGCCCACCGGACGACTTCCACAACCAGCAGACGCGGTATGCCAACTACGGCGCAGGTGGACGGCCGGAAATTGGGCCTGACCAGCAGGAGGCAGCGGAGCCTACCGATCCCTTCAACCAGGAAGTCGAGCCGACCCCCTGGTATCGCAGGCCCGTTGGGTTCATCGCATGGGTCATCGTCGTCCTGATCCTCATCGGCCTCATCGTCTACGGGATCATGGACCTGATTCAGGGGAGCGAAGGCACCAGCCCCACCCCGAGCACCAGCACGACTCCGACGACCACCCCCAGCACAACGCCGCCACCAACGACCACGGAGTCGCCCGCGCCCCCGCCCACCAGCAGCGCGGTCGAGCCGCCGGCCCAGCAGCCGACCGAGCCGCCCACCCAGCAGCCCACGCGCGCGCCAACCCAGCAGCCGCCGACGCATCGGCATCATCTGCCGTCGATACCGTCGGTGATCAACATTCCCGGGATGCCCGCGATCACGCTCCCTCCGGGCATGCCTTATGAGCAGATCCCGTTGCCACCGGACCAGTGACCCGGCCCGCTCCTAGACTCGCCGGAATCAAACAGACACAGGGGTGTGCGCAATGAGCGAGTCGCTCGGGTTGTCGATCGGGGTGGCCAACCTGGTGGCGGCCCGCGAGGGCGGCACTCCGGTGACGCGCCGCTCGGTGGTGACGCTCTTCGAGCACCGGCCGACCGAGGTCGGTTTGCCCGAAGAAAACCCGAATCTGACCGAACCCGGTGTGGTGCTGCGCGGATTCGTCGAGCGGGTCGGCGACCGGGCCCCGTTGGTGGCCTCCGACGGAACGAAGTACCTCGGCGCGGCGCTGACGGTCGAAGCGGTCGAGGCGATGGCACGCACGGTCGGGTACGGGACGCCGGTGACCATCGCGTACCCCGCGTATTGGTCCGATGCGCAGACCAGCGCGCTGCGTGAGGAGTTCTTCGCCCAGCCGGACTTGGCGCGGGGCGGTGTGCCTCCGTTTTTGGTCCCCGACGCCACGGCCGCGCTCGCCGCGCTGCGCTCCAAACCGGGATTCCCGACCGACGGCGTCGTCGCCCTGTGCGATTTCGGCGCCGGCGGCACCACCGTCACTCTGACCGACGCCGCCTCGAACTTCGAGCAGATCGGCCCGTCCGTGCGCCACGGCGATTTCTCCGGCGACGCCATCGATGCGCTGATCGTCGATCACGTGCGGACGGCCGCGTCCGACCACACGACCGCCGACCTCGCCGGCACCGCGCGACTCGGTGCGCCGACCCGCCTGCTCGGGGAGTGCCGCCGCGCCAAGGAAAAACTCTCGACGGCCACGGACGCAATGATCGCCGCGGGTTCCGGTAACGACATCCGGCTGTCACGCAGCGAATTGGAACAGCTGATCTCCGGACCGCTGGACCGATTCATCGGTAACTTGGATAACACGTTGCAGCGCAATGGGATTCAGCGATCCCAACTGGCCGCCGTGGCGGTTGTCGGCGGCGGCGCCGCCATCCCGCTAATCGCCACGCGATTGGCCGGGCGCCTGCAGGCACCGGTCCACAGCAGCCCGCAGCCCGCGTTCAGCGCCGCCATCGGCGCGGCAGTGCTCGGCCGGCAGCAAGCGTCGGGGGGCGTGGCCACCGCGGCGAGTCCCATGGTCGAGACGCCGACCGAGATGGTCGAGACCGCCCAGGTCGGCGACGCCGCGCCGATGGCGTGGTCACAAGACGCCGACCAGGCGGGCGAGCCGGTGCCGTACACCGGACCCGACATGACGGGCGAATACACCCGCGACGCAACGGAATCGGGTTACGCCGAGAGTGACCGCTACGCCGCCGCGCCGGCCCGGCTGCCGTGGTACAAGCGCACTGCCCTGGTTTTGAGCGTGGTCGGTGCCGCCGCTGCCGTGCTGGTGGCGGTGGTGTTGGCGCTGACCATGGGCCACAACAAAACCAGTCCGGTCAACACCACCCCGCCGAACCAACCGCCGCCCCCGCAAACGTCGCAAACGGTGACCATCACCGGGCCGAACGACTCCACCACCGTGACGGTGATCCCGCCGCCACCGCCACCGCCGTCGTCGGCGCCGCCGCCGCCGTCGTCCGCGGCGCCGACCCCGACGACGACGACGACAACAACCACTCAGCCCCCCACCACGACGACCCAGCCGCCGACCACCACGAGCGCCCCGCCGACCACGTCAACGCAGGCGACCACAACCGCGCCGCCGACCACCACGCGACAGCGACCGCTGCCGCTGCCGGTACCCCCCTTCCCGCGTTGACGCCGCAGGCCAAGCGCACGGCCGGCCGGTAAGTTAGGGCAGCCTATCTCGCGCCGAAACTCGGGCAGATGTCACTATGAGCGGGGGCCTAAGCAGGCAAAAATGCGCTTCCGAGTAACTTCCGAGTAACTATGCATTGGAGAGATCTTCTGTGACCACGCAGATGCTCATCAGGCTGGTAGTGGGCATGGGCATGACGGTGGTCGTGCTCGCGCTCGCGGCCAGGCGGGTCCTGTGGCTATACAAGCTGATAATGTCCGGCCAGCCGGCCACCGGGCGCACCGACCACCTGGGCACCCGGATCTGGACCCAGATCGCCGAGGTTTTCGGGCAGCGCCGGCTACTGAAGTGGTCGGTCCCGGGCCTGGCGCACTTCTTCACCATGTGGGGCTTCTTCATCCTGCTCACGGTCTACATCGAGGCGTACGGATTCCTCTTCCAGGAGAACTTCCACATCCCGATCATCGGCCGGTGGGACGCGCTGGGCTTCCTGCAGGACTTCTTCGCGACGGCCGTCTTCCTGGGCATCACGACCTTCGCCATCATCCGGCTTCGCAGCGAACCGCGAGAGTACGGCCGCCAGTCGCGGTTCTACGGCTCGCACACGGGCGGCGCCTGGCTGATCCTGTTCATGATCTTCAACGTCATCTGGACCTATGTGCTGGTCCGCGGGTCCGCGGTCAACAACGGCACGCTGCCCTACGGCAAGCCCGCCTTCCTGTCGCAACTGTTCGGCGCGATTCTGCGCCCACTAGGCCAGCCGGCCAATGAATACATCGAGACGACGGCCCTGCTGCTGCACATCGCTGTGATGCTGGCCTTCCTTTTGATCGTGTTGCACTCCAAACACCTGCACATCTTCTCGGCACCGATCAACGTCACATTCAAGCGGCTGCCCGACGCGTTGGGCCCCCTCCTGCCGGTGGAGTCCGGCGGCAAGCCGATCGATTTCGAAAACCCGCCGGACGACGCCGTCTTCGGCCGCGGCAAGATCGAGGACTTCACCTGGAAGGGGATGCTCGACTTCGCCACCTGCACCGAGTGCGGGCGCTGCCAGTCGCAATGCCCGGCCTGGAATACCGGAAAGCCGTTGTCGCCCAAGCTCGTCATCATGGACCTGCGCGACCACTGGATGGCCAAAGCGCCCTACATCCTGGGCGATAAGGAGACTCCCCTCGAAAACACCCCCGAGGGCGGCCTCGGCGAGGAACTCGGCGGCGAAAAGCACGCCGAGGAGCATCACGTCCCCGAGTCGGGCTTCGGCCGCATCATGGGCTCTGGGCCGGAGCAGGCGAGGCGCCCCCTCGTCGGCACCGCCGAACAGGGCGGCGTCATCGACCCCGACGTGCTGTGGTCGTGTGTGACCTGCGGCGCCTGCGTCGAGCAGTGCCCAGTGGACATCGAGCACGTCGACCACATCGTCGATATGCGCCGCTACCAGGTCATGATGGAGTCGGAATTCCCGTCCGAGCTCTCCACGCTGTTCAAGAACCTGGAAACCAAGGGCAACCCGTGGGGCCAGAACGCTTCGGACCGGACCAACTGGATCGACGAGGTCGACTTCGACGTCCCGGTCTACGGACAGGACGTCGACAGCTTCGACGGCTTCGAGTACCTGTTCTGGGTGGGCTGCGCGGGCGCCTACGACGACAAGGCGAAGAAGACCACCAAGGCCGTCGCCGAACTGCTCGCCGTCGCCGGGGTGAAGTACCTGGTGCTGGGGACGGGCGAGTCCTGCAACGGCGACTCCGCGCGCCGGTCGGGCAACGAGTTCTTGTTCCAACAGCTGGCCCAGCAGGCGGTCGAGACGCTGGACGGGCTGTTCGAGGGAGTGGAGACTGTCGACCGCAAGATCGTCGTCACCTGCCCGCACTGCTTCAACACCCTGGGCAAGGAATACCGGCAGCTGGGCTCCAACTACACCGTGCTGCACCACACCCAGCTGCTCAACCGGCTGGTCCGCGACAGGAAACTGGTCCCCGTCACCCCGGTTTCTCAGGACATCACCTATCACGACCCCTGCTACCTGGGCCGGCACAACAAGGTGTACGAGGCCCCGCGGGAGCTGATCGGCGCCGCCGGGGCTCACCTCACGGAAATGCCGCGGCACGCCGACCGCAGCTTCTGCTGCGGCGCGGGTGGCGCGCGCATGTGGATGGAAGAGCACATCGGCAAGCGGATCAACCACGAGCGCGTCGACGAGGCGCTGGCCACCAACGCCGCCACGATCGCCACCGGCTGCCCGTTCTGCCGGGTGATGGTCACCGACGGGGTCAACGATCGCCAGGAGGAAGCCGGTCGCAGCGGCGTCGAGGTGCTTGACGTGGCCCAGGTGCTGCTGGGTTCGCTCGACTACGACAAGGCGACGCTGCCGGCCAAGGGCACGGCCGCGAAGGAGGCGGAGAAGCGGGCCCCCAAGCCGGAGCCCAAGGCCGCCGCACCGGCACCCGCTGAAACGTCTGACAAACCCGCTGAAGCGCCCGATAAGCCCGCCGAGCAACCCGCCGACCAACCCGCCGCCGCCAAGGCTCCCGCCCCGGCCAAGGGTTTGGGCATCGCCGGCGGCGCCAAGCGGCCCGGCGCCAAGAAAGCGGCGCCCGCCGCGGACGCGGCACCGGCGGCCAAGGCGGCTCCTGCGGCGGAGGCGCCCGCCCAGCCCGCCGCGCCGGCGGCCCCCGCCAAGGGGCTGGGCATCGCGGCCGGCGCCAAGCGGCCGGGCGCCAAGAAAGCGGCCCCCGCTGCCGAACCGGCCGCCGAAACCACGGCGCCCGCGGCCCCGGCCGCGCCCGTGAAGGGTCTGGGTATCGCCGCCGGCGCCAGGCGCCCCGGCGCCAAGAAACCGGCGGAACCCGCGAAGGCCACTGAGGCCAGGGAGGCCCCGGCGCAGCAACCAGAGACTAAGTCGGAGGCGGAGCAGAAGCCGGAGCCCGCAACACAGGGCGACGGCGATGCGGCGCGGCCGGCAGCACCGGCAGCACCCGTTAAAGGGCTGGGCATCGCACGCGGCGCCCGCCCGCCGGGCAAGCGCTGACAGCCGATTTGCCGGTGCCAGCAAATTTCAGCAAATTTCAGTGGACAACGATGGCACCATAGGTGACGTGACTGCTCACCAGGTACCCGTGCACCCCCTCGGCCATCACCGGCAGCGGGCCTTCGCGCAGTCGTCCAAGCTCCAGGACGTCCTGTACGAAATCCGCGGGCCGGTGCACGCGCACGCCGCGCGGCTGGAGGCCGAAGGGCACCGCATCCTGAAGCTGAACATCGGCAACCCGGCGCCGTTCGGCTTCGAGGCGCCCGACGTGATCATGCGCGACATGATCCAGGCCCTGCCGTACGCCCAGGGCTATTCCGACTCGCAGGGCATCCTGCCCGCCCGGCGCGCGGTGGTCACCCGCTACGAGCTGGTCGAGGGTTTTCCCCGGTTCGACGTCGACGACGTGTACCTGGGCAACGGATGCTCCGAGCTGATCACGATGACGCTGCAGGCGCTGCTCGACAACGGCGACCAGGTGCTCATCCCCTCGCCGGATTACCCGCTGTGGACGGCGTCGACGTCCCTGGCGGGCGGCACGCCCGTGCACTACCTTTGCGACGAGACCCAGAACTGGGAGCCGGACATCGCCGACCTGGAGTCCAAGATCACGGAGCGCACCAAGGCGCTGGTAGTGATCAACCCGAACAACCCGACCGGCGCGGTGTACGGCCGCGAGGTCCTCACCCAGATGGTCGGTCTGGCACGCAAGCATCAGCTGCTGCTGCTGGCCGACGAGATCTACGACAAGATCCTCTACGACGACGCGAAACACATCAGCGTCGCCTCGCTGGCGCCCGACATGCTGTGCCTGACCTTCAACGGCCTGTCGAAGGCCTATCGCGTCGCCGGCTACCGCGCCGGCTGGCTGGCCATCACCGGCCCCAAGGACCACGCCAGCAGCTTCATCGAGGGAATCAGCCTGCTGGCCAACATGCGGCTGTGCCCCAACGTCCCGGCGCAGCACGCGATCCAGGTCGCCCTCGGCGGCCACCAGAGCATCGAAGACCTGGTGTTGCCGGGTGGCCGGCTGCTCGAGCAACGCGACGTGGCATGGACCAAGCTCAACGAGATCCCCGGCGTGTCCTGCGTCAAACCCGAGGGCGCGCTGTATGCGTTTCCGCGGCTGGATCCCGAAGTCTATGACATCGCCGACGACGAGCAACTCGTCCTCGACTTGCTGCTTTCGGAGAAGATTCTGGTCACCCAGGGCACGGGGTTCAACTGGCCGGAGGCGGATCACCTGCGTCTGGTGACGCTGCCCTGGGCGCGCGATCTCGCGGCCGCGATCGAGCGCCTGGGCAACTTCTTGACCAGCTATCGGCAGTAAGCAATCTCCCAGGCAGCGCGCTCTACCCTCGACCGGGTGGCGCACTCACACTCCCACAGCTTGCCGTCCGGCCCGTCTCCGCTGGATCCGCTGCCCGCCAAGGTCGTCGTCGGGCTGCTCGTCGCCATCGGTGTGGCCGTGATCGCCGGCGCGGTACTGCTCTGGCCGAGCCGGCAGCACGTCGACATCCCGATGCCGTACCAGAACGCGTCCGGGGGCGCCGTGAGCACCCAACTGGGGCACGTGCTGTCCAGCGGACTGGGCGACTGCGGCAGCACGTCCGCGGGCCAGGTGCTCACCACCCCGGCTCAGCCGGCGGCCCCCGGCGCCGGGCGCTGTGTAGAAACACTCGTCGCAATCGATTCCGGACCGAACGCGGGCGCCAAGACACTTCTGGAGTCCTCCCCCGGTCCCGGCCAGCCGCACTTCGGGGCCGGTGATCGCGTCCGGCTCGTCCGGCAAGTCGACGAACAGGGCACCACCAACTACGCCTTTTACGACTTCGAACGCGGCTGGCAGCTGGTTGCCCTGGCGGTCGCGTTCGCGGTGGTGATCGTCGCGGTGGCCCGCTGGCGCGGGCTGCTCGCGTTGGTCGGCATCGTGGTCGCGTTCCTGGTGCTGGTGGTGTTCCTGCTGCCCGCGCTGCGCGGCGGCGCGCCCGCTGTCCCGGTGGCGCTGGTGGCGTCGGCGGCGATCCTCTACGCGGTGATCTACCTCGCCCACGGCGTCAACCTGCGGACCAGCGCCGCCCTGCTCGGCACCTTGTCGGCGTTGCTACTGGCCGCGGGATTGTCCTGGGCCGCAGTCGGTTTGGCTCATCTGACCGGGCTGTCTGACGATCAGAATTCCCAGGTATCAGCGTATCTGGGCAACGTGTCGATCAGCGGGCTGCTGCTCGCCGGCTTCATTATCGGCTCACTGGGTGTGCTCAACGACGTGACCGTGACTCAGGCGTCGACGGTGTTCGAGCTCGCCCACCTCGGCGGTTCGCGGCGGGCCATTTTCGTGGGCGCGATCCGAGTGGGCCGCGACCACATCGCCAGCACGGTGTACACGCTGGTGCTGGCCTACGCCGGCAGTTCGCTGCCATTGCTGCTGTTGTTCAGCGTCTCGAATCGCTCGCTGAGTGACGTGCTGACCAGCGAGAGCGTGGCCATCGAGCTTGCCCGCTCCGCGGTGGGCGGCATCGCGCTGGCACTGTCGGTGCCGTTGACGACGGCGATCGCCGCGGTGCTGGCGAAACCCGCCGAAATCAGCTCCGCTCCAACAACTCCAGCAAGTAGCCGCCATACCCCGACTTGAGCAGGGCGCGCGCGCGTGCCGCCAGTTGGTCGGCGGTGATCCAACCGTGGCGCCAGGCGATTTCCTCGGGAACGCTGACCTTCAGCCCCTGCCGGCGTTCCAGTGTGCGGACGTAGTCGCTGGCGTCGAGCAGCGAGTCGAAAGTGCCGGTGTCGAGCCACGCCGTTCCGCGGGCCAGCACCTCGACCGACAGCCGGCCCCGGTTGAGATAGATCTGGTTGATCTCGGTGATCTCGTACTCGCCCCGCGCCGACTTCTTCAAGCCCTTGGCGATCTCGATGACGTCGTTGTCGTAGAAATACAAGCCCGGTACCGCGTACTTGGACTTCGGGGTGGCCGGCTTCTCCTCCAGCGAAAGCGCCATCCCGTCGGCCCCGAACTCAACGACACCGTACGCCGACGGATCGGCCACCCAGTAAGCGAAAATTGCCCCGCCGCTTAGGTTTTGGAAGCGACTTAAGTTGGTTCCCAGTCCCGCGCCGTAGAAGATGTTGTCCCCCAACACCAAAGCCGCCGAATCGTTGCCGATGTGGCCGGCGCCGAGGACGAAAGCTTGTGCCAGACCGTCGGGTCGTTCTTGCGTCACGTAGGTGAGGTTGATGCCGAATTGCGAGCCGTCGCCGAGGAGCCGCTGAAAAGCGGCGGTGTCATGGGGGGTGGTGATCACCAGGATGTCGCGGATTCCGGCCATCATGAGTGTCGATAGCGGGTAGTAGATCATCGGCTTGTCGTAGACCGGCAACAACTGCTTGCTGACGCCGATCGTGATCGGATGAAGACGCGTGCCCGACCCGCCGGCCAAGATGATCCCGCGCATGAATGCCTCCCCTATTCGACCCCTGCTCGACCCCTAATTTACGAGGTCGGCCTCGGTGAGTTCGGTTGCCGCCAGGGCGGACGCCAAGTCCTCGTGCCGGAACACCGAGGTGACACGATCGTGCACTACCCGGAATGCCGAGGCCGCGTTCCTGACGGCTCCGTCCGGGGTGGTGACCTTCTGCTCGACGACCACGACGCCGTCGTGCACATACATCCGGCCGGGCTCGGGCGTGCCCTCGTGCGAAGCGGCCCAGCTACGTAGTGCCTCGTGGCCCTGCGCGGCCCCGCGCGCGTCGCCGATCTCGATGTCGTCGCTCGACAGGGCCACCAAGGTTTCCAGGTCGGAAGCATTGAGGGCGTCGTGCCACGCCAGAATGGTGGCTATCTCCGATGTGGTCATGGTCAGCAAGTTACCGTGTCCGGCGCGGTTAGAAAGGCGTACGGTCCAGCCAGTTTCGCCACACGGTCTCGTCGCCGAACAGCTCGATACCGGTGTCTGTCAGCGGGATCCGCCGTGTGATCGCCAGGAGTAGCTCGGTGGCGGAGCCGCGCAGCGCCACGCTGCCCTTTCCGTGCTCGTGTGACCACGCGATCTGGTCCCCTTCCACACCGAGCGTCCATTCGCCGGCTTCCCCCAGCCCGGGATCGGTGGCGTGCAGGTGCAGGGTGCTGCCGTCTTCGAGCGGCAGTGGCGCGCCCTGGCTTCCCACCTGAAGCGCCGCCCGCTCAAGCCATTCGGTGACGCCGTCGGCGGCGATGTGCGCTTCGAGCGTGAACTCGCCCCCTGTCGCGAGGACGGCATCGGCCCGGTGGACCGCCGTTTCGTGCAGCCGGCGCCGGATCCACCAGTTAGCCCCGCGCGGACCGAGGAAAGTCCATACCGGCGTCTCGACGCCCGCCGACTCGACGGCGTCCACCAGCCGTCGCGCGCCGCCATGCAACCAGGAAATCGCCTCGGCGCGATCGGGCGGCGGCTTGCCACCCTCCACGGCGCGGGGGTCGAGGTAGTGGTCGAGCCGGTCACTCACGATCTGCGCCGCCCAGCGGTCGCCGCGCCCGACGTGGCGCATCAGTTGCGCGAGGGTCCAGCCCGGGCACGTCGGCACCGGTTTGGACTCGTCGACGTCGCGGAAAAGCTCGGCAAAAGCGCGATTCTCGTCGAGGAATGCAGCGGCATAGTCCATCGGTAGTCAGGCTACCCGCCGGTCCGGGCCGGTTTGTCCGCACCTGGGCGGTGGGCCAGGGAAAATGCCGAAGACGACTGCGGCGAGCCAGTGATAGCGATAACGTCCGTTGGAGCTCGATTCGCGATGGGGAGCCGGGGGCAAGGCCCTGTCCTTGGGCTGGAGAAAGGTGTGGGGGTATGTCGTTTGTGATCGCGGCGCCAGAGGAGCTGGTGGCGGCGGCTTCCAATTTGGCCGGTATTGGCACGACGCTCAGTACGGCAAATGCGGTGGCGGCGCCTCAGACGACGCGGCTGTTGGCCGCGGGCGCCGACGAGGTGTCGGCGGCGGTCGCGTCGCTCTTTTCCGGCCACGCGCTGGACTTTCACGCGCTCAACGCCCGGGCGGCGGCGTTTCACGACCAGTTCGTGCAGGCAATGAGCGCGGGCGCGGCCTCGTATACCGGCACCGAGGCAGCCAACGTCCAGGACACCCTGTTGGGCTTCGTGAATGCGCCCTCCGAGACACTGTTCGGGCGCCCGCTGATCGGCAACGGCGCCAACGGTGCCCCGGGGACCGGAGCCAACGGCGGCGCAGGCGGGATCTTGATCGGCAACGGCGGGGCCGGGGGCTCCGGCGCACCCGGCCAAAACGGCGGCAACGGCGGAGACGCCGGCCTGTTCGGCTCCGCCGGCGCCGGCGGAGCCGGCGGCTCATCGACGACCGGCCCCGGCGGCAACGGCGGTAAAGGCGGGACCGGCGCACTGTTCGGCGGCGGCGGCGCCGGTGGCGCCGGCGGCTCCTCGACGGCCGGGAACGGCGGGAACGGCGGGGCAGGCGGGAACGGCGGCCTGCTGGGCGCCGGCGGGGCAGGCGGCGCCGGCGGCGTGTCATCGGTCGGCGTGGGCGGAAACGGCGGCACAGGAGGCAACGCCGGGCTGGTCAGCCTCGGCGGCGTCGGCGGCATCGGCGGACCCACTCAGCCCACCGGCGGTCCGGGGGGTGCGGGTGGCGCCGGATTAACCGGCGGCGGCAGCGGCGGGGCCGGCGGTAACGCCGGGTTCCTCGGCTCGGGCGGTGCCGGCGGCGGGGGCGGGGTCGGCAACGCCGGCAACGGCGGTGCCGGCGGCCAGGGCGGAGACGGCGGAATTTGGGGGAATGGCGGCCCCGGAGGCAGCGGCGGCACCGGCGTCACGGGCGCCGGCGGGGCCGGCGGTAACGGCGGCGTCTCCGGCATATTCGAAGGTTCCGCCGGCGCCGGCGGGAACGGCGGCGTCGGCGCCACCATCGGCGGATCCGGCGGTCAGGGGGGCGATACCAGGGGGATCTCCGGCAACGGTGGCCCCGGCGGCGACGGCGGCAGCAGCGCCACGGGCTCCGGCGGCGCCGGCGGTAACGGCGGCAGCGCAGGCCCGGTGATGGGCGGCGGCGGGGCCGGTGGCACCGGCGGGGCCGGCCTGGGCGGCGCCGGCGGGGCCGGCGGCAACGGCGGCAACGCCGGCATGCTCGAAAGCTCCGCAGGGGTCGGCGGGACCGGCGGGACCGGTTTGCTTATCGGTGGCAATGGCGGGCACGGCGGCAAGGCGGGCGCGATCGGCAACGGCGGTGAAGGCGGCGCCGGCGGCCAGGGCCTCGCGGGGCCCGGTGGTAACGGCGGTAGCGGTGGCGACGCCGTCATCTTCGGTGACGGCGGTGACGGCGGCAATGGCGAGCTTGGCATCCCGCCGGGCCTGCCCGGCGCCGGTGGCGCCGGGGGGCTCCTGGTCGGCTCGAGGGGCAACAACGGGCAACCGTAGCCCCGGGCGGGGTTACGGCCGCGGCGCTCCGAGCCGGAACACGCGCCACCCCGCCCGCCCCCAGCGGGCGACGTCGAGGCAGTTGCGGCCGTCGACGACGACCCTCGCCCGCACCCGGTCGGCCAGGTCGTCGGGGTCGAGGTCGGTGAATTGCCGCCACTCGGTAAGGACCAGCACCGCGTCCGCGCGCTCGCAGGCCTCTTCGACCGAGACCGCATAGTTGAGGGTCGGGAACAGCCGCTGGGCGTTCTCCAACGCCTTCGGGTCGTAAACGTTGACCGCAGCGCCGTTGAGCTGCAATTGGCCCGCGACGTTGAGCGCGGGCGAGTCGCGCACATCATCGGATTCCGGTTTGAACGCCGCCCCGAGTACGGCGATGTTGGCGCCCAAAAGCGAGCCGCCGCACGCCGTCGTGGCCAGTTCGACCATCCGGGTGCGTCGGCGCATGTTGATGCTGTCGACCTCGCGGAGGAACGTAAGCGCCTGATCGGCCCCCAGCTCGCCGGCGCGTGCCATGAACGCGCGGATGTCCTTGGGCAGGCAGCCGCCACCGAAACCCAAACCGGCATTGAGGAATTGGCGCCCGATACGCGGATCGTAGCCGAGCGCGTCGGCCAGCAGGCTGACGTCGGCGCCGGCGGCCTCACACACCTCGGAAATGGCATTGATGAACGAAATCTTCGTCGCCAGAAAGGCATTGGCGGAGACCTTGACCAACTCGGCCGTCTGCAGATCGGTCACCAGGAACGGCACCTCGGCGTCCAGCAGCGGAGCGTACAACTCCCGGACCGCCGCCTCGGCGCGCGTCGAATCCTCTTGAATGCCAAGCACGATGCGATCCGGATGCAGGGTGTCGTGCACGGCGTAGCCCTCGCGCAGAAACTCCGGATTCCAGGCGACTTCGACGTCGACCCCGGGCGGCGCCAGCGCGGCGGCCCGGTGGTTCAGCTCGGCTGCGGTGCCCACCGGGACCGTCGACTTGCCGATGAGCACCGACGGCCTGGTCAGCCGGGGCACCAGCGCGTCGATGACGGCGTGGACGTGGCACAGGTCGGCGCCGTACTCACCCTTTTTCTGCGGCGTTCCCACCCCCAGGAAGTGCACGTCAGCGAATTCGGCCGCCATATCGTAGTCGGTGGTGAACCGCAGTCGCCCGGCGGCGAGATTGTCTGTCAGCAACTTTCGCAGGCCCGGCTCGTAGAACGGAATCTCACCGCCGGCCAGCTTGGCGACTTTGCCCGCATCGATATCGACGCCGACGACTTCGTGCCCCAGTTCCGCCATCCCTGCCGCGTGGGTGGCGCCCAGGTAACCGGTGCCGAACACGGTGCATCGCATACCCCCGGTGTAGGTGGCCGCGATGAGCTAACTGCATCGCTTGGCTAATCGGGAGGCAAACGGCAGATGACAGGTGGCTCTGAGGGGGCTAGTGGCGCCCGAAGCCGCCGTGACCGCCGCCGAAGCCACCATGGCCACCGCCGAAGCCGCCGTGGTCACCGCCAAACGGTCCGCCTCCGAAGGGACCGCCGCCGAAGGGACCCTCGCCGCCATGCCCGCCGCCGGGTCCCCACCCGCCGCCCGGCGGACCGCCGATGATCGGCGGCAGGGGTAGCGGAATCGGCACCGGAACGGGCGCCACCTGCGGCGGGGCAGCGGGCGCAGGAGCCGCGGGAATCGGAGCGGGCGCCGGCGCCGGGGCCTCGGGAATCGGAGCGGGCGCCGCCGGCGCAGCAGCCGGAGCGGGCGCCGGCGGCGGAGCCTGAGCAGCCGGAGCCGGAGCGGGAGCCTCGGGCGCGGGAGCGGGAGCCGCCGGCGCGGGGGCGGGAGCCGCCGGCGCCGGGGCGGGAGCCGCCGGCGCCGGAGCCGCCTGGGTGGGGGCGATGACATGATGTTCGGGATCGGGCTGCACCCCGACGGTGGGCCGGATAGCAATCGCCAGCGAAACAACAAGCGCCGCCACACCGACGACGAAGATCGCCGCCATGGCGCTGCCGACCAGTCCGAACGACCTGCGCTCGCGGAAACCCGCGCCCCCGAGCTGAGAAGCTGCGCTGTACTCGCCCGTATAGGCTTCGCCTAAGTCATCGGGGACTGCGCTGTAGGCCAGCGCGTTGGCGCCGGCGTCGACCGGAGCTTCGAAGTAGCCGGGCGCCACGGCGAATGGGTCGATGGCGCCGGTGCCCGGATCCTGCGCGTAGGCGAGCGCAGTGGTGGACGACGCGAGCAGCGGAGCATTCGCCGACGCCAGCGCCGCTCCCCGGGCCAACGCCGTGTCCGGCTCCTCGGGCGCCGTCAACGGGAGGGTGGTGGCGGCCTCCAGGGCCGGCTTGATCATGGGGATGTCGACGCCGGAACCGACGACAAAGACCGCGTCGGGGCGCGTCTCCAGCGCCTCGGCGCCGGAGACCAATGCCGCCAGCTCGGTTACCGCGGCTTCGTCGTCGTCGGGTAGCGGCTGCCGGTGAACGTCGATAATCGAGCCGTCGGCGGAGTCGACGACGGCCAGGGTTGCGGTGTCGGGCTCGATATACAACAGCGCCGTGCGCGCATAGTTGGTCTGGTTGCCGACCGTCTGGGCCAGCGCGGCGGCTGCCAGGAAAGCCGAGACCAACATCACGTTCTCGACCTTGTGGGCGGCCAGCGCGTCGCGCAGGGCGGCGGCCTCGATGGGGTCGGTGAAGGTGACGCCGGTCGATGCCAGTTGGTAGCCGCCCTCGGCCGCGCCTTCCCGCGTCCCGAGGATCGCCGAAACTACCTGGCCGGCCGCGGTGACTGTTGCCGTGTCATCCTCGGCAGGCACCTCGAAGTTTTCCTCGTCGACGGTGGCGCCGTCGCCGTTTTCCCCCTCGACCAGCACCATACGGACTGCTGTCGGCGCCATCGACACGCCAAGTACGGTGTCCAAAGCTCCCCAATCATAGTTTGCAATCAGCGAACCGGGGACGAGGTCGTCGCGCACCTAAGTGACCGCGATACGTCGACGGTCCCCACCCCTTTAGTCCCTAACCGCCCATTTTACGCTTTTCCGCCCGACCGAATCGGGCCGGCGCGTCCGCCGCCGAAAGTGCCATGACCACCGCCGACTAGCGGCGCTGGAACGGGTGGCACCGACCCAAGGGACCGCGGCCACACGGCGACGCGGGAGGGGGCTCGGGCGCCGGGCGCGGTGCGGCTACCGGGGGCGGTGGAACGTACACCGGCGCCGGAGGCACGTACACCGGAGCCGGAGGCACGTACACCGGAGCTTGGGGAATCGGAGCGGGCGGTGGCGCCTCGGGAAGTGCAGCGGGAACTTCCGGCACCGGGGCGGGAGCCGCTGGCGCCTGAACAGCCGGCGGCTCCGGAGCGGGAGCGGCGGGTGTGGGCGCAGGAGCCGCCGGCGGCGGGGCCATCTGGCTCGGCGCGACGACAGGGTGTTGGGGACCTGGCCGCACCCCGGCGGTTGGCCGGATGGCGATCGCCAGTGAAACGACAAGGGCTGCCACACCGACGACGAAGACCCCTGCCACCGTGCTGCCAATCAGCCAGAACGACCTGTGCTCGCGGTAGTCAGAGCCCACGAGCTGGGTCGCGGCGGTGTGCTCGCCGGTGTAGACGTCGCCGAAGTCATCGGGGACCGCGCTGTAGGCCAGCCCATCGGACCCGGCATCCGTGGGAGCGTCGAAGTAGTGCGGGGCCGCCGCGATCGGGTCGATGAAGCCGGTGCCCGGATCCTGCGCGTAGGCGAGCGCAGCGGTGGACGACGCGAGCAGCGGAGCATTCGCCGACGCCAGCGCCGCTCCCCGCGCCAACGCCGTCTCGGGTTCCTCGGGCGCCGTCAACGGGAGGGTGGTGGCCGCCTCCAGCGCCGACATGATCATGGGAATGTCGACGCCCGAACCGACGACAAAGACCGCGTCGGGATGCGTCTCCAACGCCTCGGCGCCGGAGACCAACGTCGCCAGCTCGGTTACCGCCGTTTCGTCGTCGTCGGGTAGCGGCTGCCGGTGAACGTCGACGATGGAGCCGTCCGCGGAGTCGACCACCGCCAGCGTTGCGGTGTCGGGCTCGATATACAACAGCGCCGTGCGCGCATAGTTCGTCTGGTTGCCGACCGTCTGGGTGAGTGCGGCCGCCGCCAGGAACGCCGAGACCAACATCACGTTCTCGACCTTGTGGGCGGCCAGCGCGTCGCGCAGGGCGGCGGCCTCGATGGGGTCGGTGAAGGTGACGCCGGTCGATGCCAATTGGTAGCCGCCCTCGGCCGCGCCTTGTCGGGTCCCCAGGATCGCCGACACTACCTGGTCGGCCGCGGTGATCGTTGCCGCCTCATCGTCGGCGGGCACCTCGAAATTGTCTTCGTCGACCGTGACGCCGTCGCCGTTTTCCCCCTCGACCAGCACCATACGGACTGCCTTCGGCGCCATCGACACACCAAGTACGGTGTCCAAAGCTCCTCCCTAGGCGTTTGCCAGTCAGCGAACTGGGGGGACAGGCATCGTCGCAAACGATAGTGCCTGATCTTACGCGTTTCCGCCCACCCGGAACGAGCTAACGGCCGAGAATTACTCGCCGCGATCTGCGTGATCGCTGCGCAATGCCCACTTCGGCCCGCTGCGCTTGGGTTACCTGTGGCCGCCGCCGCTGTGGCCCCCACCGCCGCTGTGGCCCCCACCGCCGCCACCAAAGCCGCCGCCACCGCCGAAGCCGCCGTGGCCGCCACCGCCGAAGCCGCCACCGCCACCGCCGAACGGTCCGCCGCCGCCGCCACCACCGAAGGGCCCACCACCGAACGGCCCACCGCCGCCGCCACCACCGAAGGGACCGCCACCACCGAAGGGACCGCCGCCACCGCCGAACGTTCCGGGCCCGGCGGGCTCACCTCCGCCGATGGGTCCGCCGCCGAACGGCCCTCCACCGCCGAACGGTCCCTCACCGCCGAACGGGCCTCCGCCGCCGCCATGACCGCCACCGCCGAAAGGTCCGGGCCCTGCGGGCTCACCGCCGCCGATACCACCCGGTTCACCGCCGGGGATGTGAATCGGCCCGCCACCGCCGGAGCCGCCAGGACCGGTGCCGGGCACCGGAATGTGTCCGCCGCCCTGACCGCCGGGGCTACTTGGCTTGGGTAATGGGCCTTGCCCAGGAATCTGGTAAGGCGGCGAATGGGGAATGGTCCCGCCGCCTTGTGACGGCAACTGCGGTTGCGGGACGTGCACCGGCAGTTGGGGCGCCACGGGTTGCGGCGGCAAAAGATGCGGCGGGGCCTGGACAACCGGTGGGCTCACCACCGGGTTGGGAACGGGCAGGTGTACCGGTGGCAGGGGAACCGGCACCACCGGAGGAGCCACTACCGGAGGGAAGATCACCGGAACCGGAGCCGCCGGAACCGGAGCCGCCGGAACCGGGGCCGCCGGAAGGGGAGGCGCAGCAACCGGAGGAGCCGCGGGAACCGGAGGACCTGCGCGCAGTTGCACGGGGGCCGGCGGGATAACCGGCCTGGGCGCCACGATCGGCTGCGGCACGCCGAGCCGCTCTGCCAACGCCCCGACCGGCGTGGGCGCCTGTTGCGTTGGGACGATGAGGTTTTGGGCGGGGGTGGGACGCAAAGCGATGGTTCCGGTCGTGCGGATACCGATCGCCAGCGCGATCTCGAGCGCCAACACCGCGCTGATGCCGACGACCGCCAGGCCGCTGCCGATCAGCAGGACGGGCCTCCGGCGCGGCGGGTCTTGTTCGGGGGCGAAGAGCTTTTCTATGAGGACGGTCGGGGCGTTGGCCTCCTCGTCGGGCACGGCGCTGTAGGCACGGCCGTCCTCGCCTAACTCGGAGGCGACGGGAGCGCTGAGGTAGTCGGGCAGGGTGTAGTGGTCGACCAGGTCGGTGGTCGTGTCTTGCGCGTAGGCCAGGGCCGCGGTGGACGAGGAGAACAACGGCGCGTTTGCCGACGCCAAGGCGGCACCGCGGGCCAGGGCGGTCTCCGGCTCCTCCGGCGCGCTGACGTCGAGTGCGGTCACCGACTCCAGCACCGGCTTAATTGGGGTGATGTCGACGCCCGAGCCGACCAAAAACACCCCGTCCGGGGGTGATTCCAGCCGCTCCAGCCCGCTGACCATGCCGGTGAGTTGTGCGGTCGCATCGTCGTAGGACTCCGCATAGATCGGTTGCTGGTAGACGTCGGCGACGGAGCCGTCGGAGGTCTCTACAACAGCCAACGTCGCGGTGTCGGGCTCCACGAAAAGCACCGCCGTGCGCTCGTAACCTACTGCGGCACCGACACTTTGAGCCAATGCCGCCGCGGCCAGAAACGCCGATACCAGCATGACGTTCTCGATTTTGTGCGCGGCCAGCGCGTCGCGCAGGGCGGCCGCTTCGATTTTGTCGGTCCAAGTCACGCCGATAGCCGACAACTCCAGGCCGGCATCGGCCGCGCCTTCGCGGGTACCGAGGATCGCGGCGACCACTTGGTCGGGCGCGGTCGCAGTGGCCGGGTCGTCGGCGGCGGTGACGTCAAACTCGTCCTCTTCAACGGTGGCGCCGTCGGCGTTTTCGCCTTCAAGCACAACCATCTGAATCGACGCCGGTGCCATCGACACCCCAAGCACGATATCCAATACAACCCCTCCAAAGATGTTGCTAGCCAAGCCATGGTCAGGCGGAGGAGAAAACCACGGACCCGTTAATTATGGCGCACCAACGCGCTGTGAGTGCCGGGTCGAACCTAGGTACTTCTTATGAAGTTCTGGTAGGAGCGCGACGGTGTGGGCCCCCGTTGACCCTGATACTTCGACCCTACGCGTGAGCTGCCGTACGGGTGCTCCGCCGGGCTCGTCAACCGCAAAATGCAAAGCTGACCGATCTTCATGCCCGGCCACAGCGTGATCGGCAGATTGGCCACGTTGGACAGCTCCAGGGTGATGTGACCGCTGAAGCCGGGATCGATGAAGCCGGCGGTCGAATGGGTCAGTAGACCCAGGCGGCCCAGCGACGACTTGCCCTCCAGACGTCCGGCGAGGTCGTCGGGCAGCGTGAAGAGCTCCAGCGTCGAGCCGAGCACGAACTCGCCCGGATGCAGAACGAACGGCTCCCCGTCGACGGGCTCCACCAGGCTGGTCAGCTCGTCCTGCTGCTTGGCGGGGTCGATGTGGGTGTAGCGGGTGTTGTTGAACACCCGGAACAGGCTGTCGAGGCGGACATCGATGCTCGACGGCTGCACGAGCGTGTCATCGAACGGGTCGATGCCCAACCGGCCGGCGGTGATTTCGCTCCTGAGGTCACGATCCGAGAGCAGCACCCGACGAGCCTATCCGCTGCCACGAGCGAGAGGTCCGGCCTTCAGTCAGCGAGATACATTTCCCCACCCTTGGGGTATCCGCCTCCGGTAGTCGTGACGTGGACGTGGTCATAGTGGCCAAGCCGGCTTGGCTGCGAGCCACCGGGCGTGTAATAGACGCCGCGCCAAATCGCGTCCTGTATCCCGAATCGCTTCGCGTTCTGCAGCACATACGCGACGATCGCGTTCCCCAGCGCGATGCCGTCGGTGCTGCCGGGATCAGGAATCATCACATCGAGCGCCAACCCGAGGGGATGCCAGGGCAGCGGATCCGGTCGAACCCCACCGATTTGGTGGATCTCGGGGAACTTTGCGGTGATACTGCGGGCCGTCAAAATCGTCCTTACCTGCAGGCCCTGCTCCGGTGCGACGTCAGCGAGCAGGAAACGGGACCGCGTGTGGTACCTCGACGCCGCGGCCAACCGGCCATCGGCGACACCGTCGGCTTTACCGGAAATATTTGGTGCCGCCGCGACAATTTCCAGGCAGCACGGCGCGATGTCGCCGATAACGGGCTTGGCATCGTCGTGGGTGACTAATGGGCGGACATCCCCCGCTGCCGCGAAGAAGACGGCGGCAGGAGCGAGCATGGCAGCCAGCACGACTGGTGACTTGCGTCGCTTCTTGGCTAATCGGTGGCGACCCACCCAGAGCACATTACGGCCAGATCACGAAATAATAAATATCGAATGCCTAAGGGCCGGTTGCGCGGGACGATAGCGACGTTCGGTTTCCGCGCTGGGATGAACGTGGCGCATCAGACCGCTGGCCGACGCCCGCCGGAGTGCCCCACGAGCGCTCGCGGCGGATGCTAGCCTGTCGGAGCAACCGCGCCGATGTAGTTCAATGGCAGAACATCAGCTTCCCAAGCTGATTCGAGCCGTCTGAAACCGTTTATGCCGGTCCGTCCGGTGCTGTCGCTGGACCTGAAATATCGACTCTGACCTGCGCTTTTTAGTCTATTGCAGTCCGAAGCCGTCCGGAGCGGTCTGTCGGTGAGTTTTGGATGAGTTGTGACACTCTCGTGACATCGAGCCCCGGCTTCAGACGCGAAGCGGGCGCATTGGCTGGGCGCCCCCCACCATCATCACCAAGCAGTCAGCTTGTCGAGCCGCTCCTGAGGTTCATCGCTGCCGGCCGGCGGACTCACCGTGTAGCCCATCGCGGTCAACGCGGCGATGGCTTCTGCGGGCGAGTCGCGCACCACAGCCCGTGTCTGTATGCGGCGCCACTTGGCGCGCCCATCCGCCAAGGCAGCCGTCCAGCCACCGGTCCCCGGAAATCCACAGTCTCGGATCAGGAACTCGACGATGTCTTCGAGGCACGGCCGAAATCTCTCACCGCCCATCGGGATGTGCAGCGACTCGATACTGTGCGGAGTCAGGTGGTCCAAGCGGGACAACAGATGAGATAACGCGCCCCGGTGCGCGGTCACCTGCACATGTGAGGTGGGCTTGCTCCTGGCGTCCCTGTCGTAGTCCCATCTGATGATGGGCGCCCGGTCCAGCTTCGCCTTGAGAACAAACGATGAATGCTCGACGGCGAGATGAGCCCCGTAGGAGTCGACGCACAACTTGTAGTTGGCCGCCAGTTCAGCGAGCCCCTTGTCGGATGCATCGTGGGGTCCCCGCAAGTCCACCTCGGCGTTGACAACCGAACGCAGTCTGTCGCTGTCTGGCGAAGCGAGGTCAGCCTCGATGGTCCATAACTGTGCCGGAAAGCAGTTAACGGCCCGTTCGACGTCAGCGACGAAGGCCCCCACCGCATCGTTGAACTCCTCGTGCGTCAATACCACGGGCTGCCCCGTCTACGCCCTGGTTTCCCCCAGCAAAAACGCGATGGATTCCAGCTCGCCCCACGCGTCGTGCTCATCACCGACTAGAGCGTAGTGCTCGGCGCGATCACGAAGGTCCTCCAGCGCAACGCCAAGCTTCTTGAGTATCGCAGCCCGACGATCGCGGAGTTGGTCGTCAGACAGGGTTTCAATCTTCGTCATCCCAAGCCCCCATCCGTCGGCTGTGCGCAGAATGCACCAAGTGTCGCATCCAACTTGTCGTGCGCGTCACACATTCTCACGCCTGTCATGTACCCAGGATGCCGCGCGCCACCGACAAAAACCACGAGAATCTACAACGATCTAGCCGCTGAACTGCTCCTTTACGCTTTCGGGTGACATTTCCCACGACCGACGATCCGCCGCGTGCACCACCGCTAAAGGCTTCTCAGCCGTCAGGCGACAGTCCGTCTAGCCCTTCTAACGGCCAGACCTCGTCGGAACAGCGTCCTAGTGTCGACGCCATGACCAACCCGATAGACTGGTCGCCGCTGGGTGACTACCAAGAATTCCGCTCATGGTCAGGGCGGCCCCGCTCGTGGGGACAGGCGGACGCCGGGTGGCGCGTGTGGTTCGGCGGGAACGTCATTGAAGGCCTTTGCGGAGTTCTTGATGAGCACCTCGCCGCGGAACGCACCGCTGGTCGCCCAGCGGCCATCGGGTGCGTTCCCTGGTTGACCAGTCCAGAGGTCATCGACCGTCTGGTCATGATGACGAGCATCTGCGTCGTAGTCGACAAGGGAGCGGCCCTTCCTCAGCGGCTCATTGACTCACCGGAAATAGGGTTGCCGAATATCGCCCTACCGCAACTAAGGGGAAAGGCGCGTGCTGAGGGCGGCAAGCCACTGATCGTCGGACCCGGTACGCCACAGGAAGCACTTGAGTACGAACTAGAACCATTACGCGTTTTAGGGTGGCCCGGAAACAGGCAGAACAAGCCACTCCTCCATGCCAAGCTGCTTGTCCTGGGCGAGTTGCAACTGAGGATGTACGGACCGGACTGGTGGCCGTACTTAGCTTAGAGACGGCGGACTTCGTACCGCAGTCAGTGTGGTGGGGTTCGGCTAACTGGACCAACAATTCTCGGAGGCATCTTGAGGTCGGGGTTGTTTGCGACGATCCGTCCCTCGTCCGCGAAGCTACCGATTTCGTAGCGACAGTCATTAGCCGTTCGGAACCGATCGACGCTACGAAATTAGGGCCGCAGCGGAATCTGCTTGACTTTGAATACGACGATGCGGCGATGGCCGAGGCTTCCCAGGAGCAATACTTCGCTTACCTTGAGGAAGAGGCGGAAAGGGAGCAGGCTCTCGACTATATCGAACGCGAGAACCCCTACGACGACTGATGCCGCTCTTGTTGACTATCTCCGCTGGCGTGGCGTGGCAGCCGAACACCGCCGCAGAGTGTGCGTAGCGTTCGCCGCGAACTGGACAGGATGGGCGCAAGCCACGGTAAGGCCTTGCCCGCGAAGCGCGAGAAGGCGTAAACCCTTGCCCGCGACAGAATGGGAACACGGCAACCGGGTCGCTGGGAGTCAATCCGAGTGGGGCAAGTGATGCCGGGCCGCTAGTGCGCGACAAACATACCGGCGCGGGATTCCTTGTGTACCAACGTCATCTGCCGTTCGCCGCGCGAATCTGCACCGGATTCAGCTTGTCCAGTACCCGCTTGTCGGCTGGGACTCCCGACGCAAGCCCCCTGCGCACCACGCCCGCCGTGTGATGGCTAATGGTGGCGTCAAACCGCTTGTCGGCCAGCTCATCCTGCGCCGCAGCCAGCTCCGGTATCCGCTGCCGTATCACCGGTTCGATGACTCGGCTGATCGTGTCCTCGTCCAGGCCGCTAGCCGCCAGCTCGGACGGCAATTCGGTAATCAGGACACCAAGCTCGGCGCGGTCCTTAGCCTGTTCCAACGCGGTGCGGGCAATGTTGACCCGGCTGGCGGTATCGTTCGCCGTTGAGAGCCGACGCAGAAGACGGTCACGGGTGCGGGTATTACGCTGCTCTTGAGCCGAATCACCGTGTGTCACAAGCGAATCGCGGATCGCGTCGACCCTGGCTTGTGCCACTGTGACCGGCGCGTCGGCTGACTCCTCGGCTGTGGCGACGGCCCGCCTCATTGCCGACATCAGGGCCGCCTCGGGCGAATCCGGTTCCTCCCCATGGATTTCGGCCTGCACACGCTCGGCGGGGTAGAGGGCGGGCTGGCGGCTCGCCTTCTCGGAAACCTCGCGGTTGTGTTGGGCTTGTATTTCCGCGAGGCTGACCAGGCCTGCGTATAGCTGATCGGCATTGGTGCCCATAGTGGGTGTGCTCTTTCTCAATTGCGCCGCCTGCTCTGCGGTGAACCCATTGACAGTCATGGGCGCAGGTGAATTATCTCGCGGCGCAGGCGATCCGGGTTTCCAGCCCCAACCTTTGCCGTGCTCTGTGTTCATGGATGGCATCTAGATCAGATCGCCTTTCCCCACTGCAGGTTCGTGTCCGTCGGCAGACTGGCCTGATGCGTGACGAGGTGATCCTCGCCGGCGGTGCCATACCCTTCGCCCCGGCCATCGACGTGCCCGGTGGTGTGAAATGAACCCTCGGGGGCTCTTCTGACGTTGTCGTGGGCTCGCTGACCTGAGATTTGGGCGCAACGCCGTGTCCTGCTTACGTTTTGGACTGTCCAAGGTTCAAGACGAAGAAGGGTGTACGGCGTTGCGCATGTCCAGGGTATTCGCGACCGGTCTGGGTGACCAGAACATGGTGATCGAGGACGTGACGATCGAGACCGAGACCACGGGCCGGAAGCGGCCGACGACCAGCGAGGTGCTGGTGTTCTGGGTGCGGCCCAAGGCATCGCAGGCGGGCCGGTGCTCACGGTGTCGAAAGCGGTGCCCGGGCTACGACGCCGGGGGCCGGGACGGGGACGGGACGCGGCGCTGGCGCACCCTGGACGTGGGGACGACGAAGGCGTACCTGCAGGCCGCGGCGCCGCGGGTGACATGCGGCGAGCATGGGGTGGTGGTCGCGCACGTGCCGTGGGCGCGGCCGGGCGCCAAGCACACCTGGCTGTTCGAGGACACCTGCGCGTGGCTGGCCGCGCACACCGCGCTCAGCGTGCTCACGGTGCTGTTGCGCATCGCCTGGCGCACGGTCGCGGCGATCGTGACCAGGGTGGTGGCCGACGGCCGCGACACCAACGACCTGCTCGCGGGACTGTCCCGGATCGGCATCGACGAGATCGCCTACCGCAAGGGCCACCGGTATTTGACGGTGATCGTCGACCACACGACAGGCCGGCTGGTGTGGGCCGGTGAGGGTCGCAACCAGGACACGCTGGGCCGGTTCTTCGACGAGCTGGGGGCCGAGCGGGCGACGCTGCTGACCCACGTCAGCGCCGACGGCGCGGAATGGATCCACGCCCTGGTGCACCAGCGCGCGCCGCAGGCGCTGATCTGCCTGGATGCGTTCCATGTCGTGGCCTGGGCCATGAAGGCACTGGACAAGGTGCGGGTGCGCACCATGACCAACGCTGGGATCACCGATCGGCACGCGATGTGGGCGGTGCGCAAGAACCCGCCCGACCTGACCACCGAGCAGCGCACCAGCCTCGCTGAGATCGCCGACACCAACGCCACCCTGTACCGGGCGTATCTGCTGAA
Organism: uncultured Actinomycetota bacterium; assembly: GCA_963788075.1. GTDB lineage: Bacteria > Actinomycetota > Actinomycetes > Mycobacteriales > Mycobacteriaceae > Mycobacterium. The sequence goes on from CAWBFI010000008.1 coordinate 98,217, forward strand.
AGAGCAACTACGCGAGGTGTTTCGGGTCAAGGGCAGGCAGGGGCGGCAGCTGTTGGCCGGGTGGCTGTCGTGGGCGTCGCACTCGCGCATCCCCGAGTTCGCCGCGCTCGCCCGCAGCATCCGCCGCTACCGCGACCTGATCTGGAACACGCTCGACCACGGCCTGTCCAACGCCCGATCCGAAGCCACCAACACCCATCTGCGGGCATTGACCAAGCGCGCCTACGGATTCCACAGCCCGAACGCACTGATAGCCATGGCCCTGCTGACTCGAGGCGGCCTCTGCCCAGCACTACCAGGACGGAAATGACCCACGACAACGTCAGTAGATCCCCCTCGGGCGTGGTGTCGCGCGTCGCATTGTTATGGATTGCGCCGTAGCGCTGTTGTGTGCGCCGGTAGTTGGCAATGCCGGACCTGTCACCCGAAGAATCGGCCATGGTGAAACCTCCTAAGCGCCTCGAAAGCTTTTGCTGAAATTTTATCCCGGCAAACGCCGTCCAGCGCCGAATACCGCTATGCGAATTGGTCACTCGCCGCGGCGTGTACCGATCCGCTTTCGGCGGCGAGAATGCCGAGATAGTGGCCGCGATCACAACGACGTCATCGACCGAGGCCGCCGCGACATTTTTCCCAGGACGGCTACCCACTCATCCATACCGGCCAACCGGCGATCGCCGCTCTGAGACGATCTGGGCGCCCTGGAATTTAGACGTGTGGAGTCTGTGCGTCCAGCTCGGCGGCCAGCTCGGCCTGGATTCGATCCGCGCCGACCATTTCATCGAGCAAGTCAGCCAGCGCCAGGGCGAGCAGGGTCAACCCACCACGCCCGGGCCCGATCTCGACAAGCAGCTCATTGCAGGCGGCATTCGAGTCCGGGTAGCCCGAAGCCAGCGCCAGCCGCAGACCTTGAACCCTCGGCGAATCGTTCATCCGCGCGGCCTATGCCGGCGCTCGTCGCCTTGCGGGCTGCAATGCCGGGGGCCGCACCGGAATCTGCTCGTACGGCACGGTCGACATATCGCCGTAGAACTCGGCGGGCGAGCACCGATCGTCGGCGCAAACCCACACCAGGCTGGCGCCGCCGTAGATGGCAGGCGTTCTCAACCAGTCGGGCGCGTCGGGAAGGCGGCCACCGACATGCCCGCCCGCCACCTTGATCGGCTCGCCGGCCGCCAGCAACTCCTCGAAAAGCACGGCGGCCCGCGTCGCGCCGGCAACCTTCAACTCCCGGAAATCGGGTTCGAAGAGAAGCCGTGGATCGGGTGCGCACTTCCGTTCGCACTGGTGGCGCAGCTCCTCGACGTACGTGCCGGCGGCCAGTTGGACGGCGGCGAACCCGGCCGCCGCATGTCGGTCAGCCGGCATCGCGACTCCAGCGGACCAAGGCGGCCTGCTGAGCCTTCTGGCTACGGCGGCTCATCGGCGCCGGCATGTCGGTCTTGACCTGTTTGATCAACCTGCCCACGGCGGCCTCCAACAGCCGCAGCTCGGCGGACAGCTTGACGCGGATCTTGGGCTCGGAGGCGGACAAATAGTCGCGCTGGAGGTCACATTTGCGGTCGATACTGGATGCGATCAGCCCCAGAATCACCCGGTCGGCCGGTGTCCACACCAGGTCGCGGCCGGACGCGGCTGCCGTCGCGGCGAGCTGTTCGTCGAGTTCACGCCGTACGCGGCGGGCTTCAGCGCAATGGGCCATGCGTCCCAGTATCCCCCGATCCTGCGAAAATGCCTGCGTCCGGGAAAGAGAACTGTTTCGGCCGGCTTCCGGATGGGCGGGGGAGGGGGTGCCGGCACCCGGATCCCAGATGCCGAGCGGTGCAAACGGGATTGGATGACTTGCCCTCCATCAGTCCCGTCTCACGATGCCCGCCGGGATATGTTGCGTGTCAACTGATTCCGTTCACATGAGCGGTTCGAGTTGGCTTGTGTCACAGCATCATACGATGGCACCCTCCGACGGCGTATCGGTCTAATGCATCGACGGGTGGCCTTCCCGGTGCAATGTTCCCGAAAGGCACCATCGAGGCTGGCTCTATCCCCGGCACCCTGTTCTAGACCCTCCACCGGCGGCATCGAGCGTCACCATCGACGCCATCGCGATTATCGACACCCATCGCGATTATCGACACCCATCGTGACCATCGGCGCCATCGTGATCATTCCTTGCGACCATCCCGGGGCATTGACCAATGCTGTCGGGTCGGATTGGCTGCACCATCGCACCCATCGGCACCTATCACACCGTCAGACCGTCGACACCAGGTCATCCTGGTTTAGGAGGGGGTCATTCCAAGCTTAAGTAGATGGTCCTCGGCACCGACGGCACGTCAGCCACCCGGCGCCCCCGACCGCGTACCCGCCGTGATGGTGGTGGTGCTGCACCCGACGACGCGCGGTCAGCCTTCTGTGCAGCGGTCAACTGAACATGGCATGGGTGGCACACCGCTATCAACCGGTCGATCGACCGATGCTCTCCATGATCGTCGATCAAGTCGAGGTGATGGCACTCGACCGCTACCTGTTCACACCCGAAAAGCTGTGCGCGACAAAGGTTCCCGTCCCTCTCGAAGACTTGCCGCCTGACCTTTTGGAAGTCGCGCCGGCCGGTGGCGCGGCTGGACTCGGTGCGCGCACCTGCAAACGGTTGGTAATGCTCCGGGCACCGTTTGGCGCCGTCGCGGATCAGCGCCGAGCACCCAGGCTCGGGGCAAATCCGCGGTGCCCGCGGTGTCACGCTGGCCGCCTCGACGAGGCGCCGAATCTGTGGCCGCCGAGGATGCCGGTGACCGAGCCGGCCGGCTGCGCCAACGCGAAGGCGAGGCACCTGGCTTTCACCGGGCATGTCGAGCAGATCGCTTCGGCCACCTCGGCGAGCACCAGGTCGTCGCCGTCGAAGACGGTCGGGTACCGAACGCAGCGGGCGCCTTGGAGTCGCGGAATTCCGGCCAGGATTTTTTCGAGCAACGCGAGCTCGCCGACGGGCTTGTCGTGGCGCGCGGAGTACATCGAGCAATAGCTGTCGGGCGCCTTGGCCATGACCGTGATTATGCCGTTTAGAGGCCCCCTGGTTGCCGCTGTGGCGGCCCGCAGCACCGCAGTTGTCAAGGACATCCTGTTTCAGGATTCATTAGGTGCAGGTTGATGAGGACTTTGCTGGTCTTCAGGCCGCCAGCTATGACGGCGACTGCCAGGAAATCCTGGGTGAGGGGTTCGGCCCGCGGAGTGCCCCACGATCACTGGATAGCCCCAGGTCCCGCCGTCGGGAGCGAGTGCTCGCTGCACCACGGGCGCCCGTCGCCCCAGGGTAGGCCGATGGGTAACTGGACGCGCAGATCCGCGATCTCGTCGACCACCGCTAGCGGCACGATCCACGTCTCGGCGTCGGGCGGCACGCCGGCAGGGGAAGGGATGTCAGACGGTTGCAGCGTCGACCCGGCCGGGAACATGACATGAATCGCCTTGCGAGTGCGGGCGCGGCAGCGGCGTAGGCACCGGTGCCGACGGCGGCACCGATGCTGGCGGCGCGTGGCCGCACGCGGCGACCGCTACGGAGACCGCCACCGCCGCCCGAGTGACAGAGGCGCTGAGTTATCGGCGGATGGCCCGCGGATCCTCTTCGACCACCCGCGGCGGCATGCCGTTAGCAATCAACCGCCGACTCATTTGCTCGCGTGGCCGGTGAGAACCGCCTGCGATGACATCAGCCGTGACCGTGTCCGCTCGTCGGCCGCCTGCTGCTGTGCGGCCGTGATGACGATCGAGTCGGCCCCCGGAAAGGCTAGTGCCTGGTGGCCGGTACGAGCCAGCGAACCATGTAGTCTGGCGTGCCGCCGGCCGTGTGCACACTCGGTGATGATGCCGCGCTGATCGGGATCCCCGTTCGTCGCGCCTTTGACTACCAACGAGTCTCCGACGTCAGCCCTCATCGCTTCGCCCTTCCTGTTTGTACCCAGTTTCCATCGCGCTCGGACTAGCCATTCCGCCGGAAGGGCGGCAGGCCACCGCTGATACGGGTCGAACGGCCCTCGGCCGGCGTCAACGGCAGTGGCCTAGTCAACCTTCGTCAGTGCGCCGAGCAAGTGAACGGTGCGTTGAGCATCGAAACCCCTCCCGGGGGAGGGACTCTGGTTCGCTGGTCCGCGCCGCTTTCGTGACGGCGGCGGAAGTCCCGGGAAGCGGGGGACCTTCGCCTCTAGGCGTAACCGCGGCGCGCCGCGAGTGTGGGAAACATCAGAAGTGTCAACAGAAAGCAGTATTCTGATGAGCGCTCATTTTCCGGAGCTCGAGACGATCCGCACAGTCTTGTCGATGGCCACTCGGGCGCCGTCGGTGCACAACTCTCAGCCATGGCGGTGGCGCATCGGCGCGAACAGCTTGCATCTGTACGCCGATCTCGACCGGCACCTGCCCAGCACCGACCCCGACCGCCGGGACTTGATGCTCAGCTGCGGCGCGGCGCTTGATCACTGCGTGGTGGCATTGGCTGCTATGGGTTGGCAAGCCAAGGTCCACCGGTTCCCCAATCCGGCCGAACCCGAACATCTTGCCGCCGTGAAGGTTCACCGCCACCCCGCCACGGAGCTCGATGTGACGCTGGCCGCGGCGATTCCGCGGCGGCGCACCGACCGGCGGCACTACAGCTCGTGGTATGTGCCGGCCGGCGACATCACCGTGATGGGTACGCGCGCGGCAAGCACCGGGGTGATGCTGCGCGAAGTTAATTCACTTCCGAAGCTGAAGCACATTGTCGCGCAAGCGGTCTGGCAACACGCCACCGATGACGACTATCTCGCCGAGCTGACCACGTGGAGCGGGCAGAACGCATCGGTGGCCGGTGTGCCGGCCCGCAACATACCGCCCTCCGATCCGGCGGCGCCGCTGCCGGGCCGACTGTTCCCCGGTCCTGCACTGGCCCAGCCCCCCGATACCGAACCGGCAGACGACAACGCGGTCGTGCTGGCACTGGGCACCAAAGACGACACTCCGCTGGCCAGACTGCGTGCCGGCGAGGCCACCAGCCTGGTGCTGCTGACCGCCACCGCACAGGGGTTGGCGAGCTGCCCGGTGACCGAGCCATTGGAGATCGCCGAAACACGAGATGCCGTGCAGACCTATGTGTTCGGCGGCAGCGGGTTCCCGCAGATGCTGCTGCGCATCGGGTGGGCACCGGCTAATGCCGACCCGCTGCCTGCGACTCCTCGCCTCCCACTGGGCGAGGTCGTCGAGTGGCTCGACGGATCGGCGTTTGACCGGCTGTAGCCCCCGCAGCCCGCGGTGGAGGGCTGTCCAGCTATGACTGGCGCGTCGGCGACCGTTTCCCGGTGGCCGAAAGCTACTGATGGAAAACCGCCGGAAACACCGTTATCGAGATAGTCCCCCGGTCTCGGCCTGTCGGGACAGAAGGCCCCGTTATCGGAACGCCGAAAATCGCCCCGACAGCCATTGAGGCCATCGGGGCGATTTCAGTGCGAAGCGGGCTATTTGGCGTCGGCCGAGTGTGAAGAACACCACCAACGCTATCCAGGCGCCTGCACCGAACACGACGAGGATCGCTAACGCGAGCGCAGCTCCTATCCATCGCTTCAGCCGTCGCGCCGCGTCGGATGTTGTGGTGCTCACGGGGGGTGGGCCCCCACACCCACCGATGAAATGTGTTTGCTGTGGGCTTTTTCGGCTGGTTTGGAGGCGAGTTAGTTGACTCGCGGTAACTCGCGCCCTGACCTGCGGATGCGAGTAACGCGAGTCGAGTGAGGCAAATTCCGCGCTTCTCTCTTCTTCTCTCTTTTTGAGGTTGTCCCGTTCTTCGTGGAATTTGAGGTGGCGGTCCCTCACCTGAGGCCTGCCTGATGGTAGGTCTTCGGGTGAACGACCAAGAACACCCACGAAGGAAGGGACCGCCATGAGAACCGTACCTACTGTCCGCCTCGCTGAGACGACTGACGCCGCCGTACTGCCCGATCTGCCGGAGGAGATCGTCCTGGCGCTGACCGACATCGCTGGTGCGGCCCGAGAGGGGCTGCTGGCGATGAGCGTGGCCGCCGGGATGGCAGTGATGCGGGCACTGTTTGAGGCCGAGATCGCCGAGGTGGTCGGACCGAAAGGCAAGCATGATCCGAACCGGGCCGCGGTGCGTCATGGCGGCGGGCGCGGCTCGGTCACGCTGGGCGGGCGTCGGGTGTCGGTGGATCGGCCGCGGGCCCGCACCTGCGATGGGCACGAGGTGCCGCTGGCCTGCTATACCCACTTCGCTACCGAGGATGTGCTGACGGCCGTGGTGATGGAGCGGATGCTGGCCGGGGTGGCCACCCGCCGGCACGCGCGGGTCGCCGAGCCGGTTGGCACCGTGGTCGACAAGGAGACGAAAGCGACTAGCCGCTCGGCGATTTCGCGCCGATTCGTCAAACAGACCGAGACTGCGCTGGCCGAGTTGATGGCCCGCGACCTGGTGGGCGAGGACATCAAGGTGCTCATGCTTGATGGTGAGCACATGGCCGAGCGCTGCGTGGTAGTGGCGCTGGCCATCACCGCCGACGGAACCAAAAAGCCGGTCGGGCTGTGGGACGGTTCCACGGAGAATAAGACCGTGGTGCGTTCGCTGTTGGCCGACCTGGTCGAGCGTGGCCTGCGCTTCGATGACGGGCTGTTGGTGGTCGTCGACGGCGCCAAGGCGCTCGCGGCCGCGGTACGAGAGGTGTTCGGCGCCAAGGCCATCATCCAAAGATGCACCCTGCACAAGCGGCGGAATGTCGCCGAGCACCTGCCCGACAAAGACAAGCAGTGGGTAGATGCCAAGCTAGTCAAGGCATTTGGTCATGCCGACCCAGACACCGGGCTGGCCAACGCCAAAAAGCTTGCCGCGCAACTGGATAAGAGCTACCCGGGCGCGGCCGCCTCACTGCGTGAAGGCCTGGAGGAAATGTTCACCGTCGCGCGGCTGGGCATCGAAGGCCGGCTGGCCAAGAGCCTGACCACCTCCAACCCGGTCGAGTCGATGATCTCGATAGCCCGCACCACCAACCGTAATGTCACCCGCTGGCGCGACGGGCAGATGGTGCTGCGCTGGACCGCGGCCGGCATGCTCAACGCCGAACGGTCGTTCCGTCGCATCAAGGGCTACAAGCAGATGCCCCAGCTCGCCGACGCCCTGCGCCGACACGCCAACCCCGACACCGTCGGTACCGCCGCATAGAGTTCACCATGGATCGCCACCAAAAATCCACGCGACTCGGGACATGCTCCTCTTTTTTCTTCTAGAGATAAAGATTGAAATCGACGCCTTTTGGCTCGCGTAACTCGCAGCAGCAGGTCAGAGGCTTGCGCCCGCGAGTTAGTTTTACTCGCACTAACTCGCGCCCTCATAGCCGCTGAGTAGGCGAAAAGTGGCCTCTGCCAGTACAAACGAGTCAGGCGAGTTAGGCGAGTCACAATATCCCCCCGTCTCCGGGGTTGACCTTTGGAGGCGTGAGGCTCCAGCGCAGCGTGTTGAAGTGGTTGTCGCCTCCGTCGTCACTGTCTTCCGGTATCTCGGGGTACTGTTCGCGCATCGTCATCAAGCCTTCGACGGGGATACCTTCGAGGTAGTCATCGGGAACTAGATGAGTAATTCCAAGGGGTCAGTGGTCGTATGCGGTCAGTGATCGCAGGATCGGCTTCTCGGTTCTGTCGTTGTGCCAGATGGCGGCGGTGAGGGCGAGGATGCGTTGCAGGACGCGTGCGGCGACTCCGGCGATGGTTCGTCCGCCATGGCGTTCAAGGTCGAGCTGGGTCTTGAGGGTGTTGTTGACTGATTCGATGACCTGCCGCAGCGGCTTGAAGAAGCCTTGTCCCGCAAGGGGTTTCTCTCCCGCGCGGGCAGGGCGCAGCAGTTTGATGCGGGCGTCGGCGAGCGTGGCTTCGAATTGCCTGCCGTAGTAGTTCTTGTCGGCCATCAACGTCTGAGCGGGATGCGTCGCGAGCAAGTTCGGGTCGGCGTCGAGCATCCCGAGCAGAATTTCGCGTTCATCGGCCTTGGCGCCGGTCAGCGCGAACGCCACCGGCAGCCCCGACAGGGCGCATACCAGGTGCAGGCGCAGTCCCCAGAAGAAGCGCGAGTGCGACGCGCAGTACCCATACTCGGCCCAACCGGCCAGATCGGAGCGTTTCGCGGTCTCCCGCGATCGCCCGCATTCGACCGGAGTCGAGTCAACCACCCACACATCGTCGGTGCACCGCGAAGTGCACGCAACCAGATGCGCGATGACCGCACGCAGCATCCCGGTCGCTGCGCGCACCCGCTTGTTGTAGCCCGATTGTCTTGGCAGATAAGGAAACAACCCACGCAGCCGGCTGTTCGCGTAACGCAACCACCGCGCCTCTGAGGTGAATCCGAGCAGCGCCTGTAGCACCACCAGGGTGACCAGTTCGGCGTCATCAAGGCGCGGGGTGATCCCGACCCTGGGACGCCATGGCCGATACTGCGGATTGCTGATCAGGAAATCATCGGCGGTGACGTACAGTGCGGTAGCGAGGGTGTCCAGGTCGGCGTCCACTTCGGCCTCCAGTGCCAGGTTGGGTTTGCAACGCCAATCCTGGACACCCTCACCTCAAATTCACAGCAGCCACACCAGTAACACCCCTTGGAATTACTCATCTAGGTAGCCGAATTCGGCTCGCGCAGTCCAGATGTCGTGTACCTGTTCCTCGAATTCTTCCATCTCGTCGTCGTAGTCGGTCATGACGTTTTTTCCTTTCGGTCGACGATGTCTAGTCGCTGCATGATCAGCGGCAGATAGCTCGGTTCACGCTCGACGGCGATGCAGCGGCGTTGCTCCAGCAGGCAGGCCTCGACGGTGGTGCCGCTGCCGGCGAATGGGTCGCACACCACAGCTCCAGGCGGCGCGACGAGCCGGACGAGCCAACGCGTCAACGCCAGCGGCTTCACGGTTTTATGTGTGACCTTGGTCCCGTCCTCCTTGATGTAGGAGGGCCGCTCACACGCTGCAGCTCGAGCGCAGTAGAAGAACCTGCTGCTGCCGCCGCTGTCGCCGTAAGGATCCCAAGGACCGCGGGCGCGCGTCTCGGCGCCGAAGACAGTGCCGTCTCCGCGGGAGCGGTGTGCGCCCTTGCTACCCGGCACGATCGCACCGCCCGCCCTGAGGTGCGCGGTCTCGAGATCAAGGGCGGCCGCGGCGAATTCGTCCAGCGCAACATTAGGAGGCCAACGCCCGCTGGCGTTGCGGCATGCGTCGATCTGGAGCGGGGCGGTTGGCCCGGGCCGGCGGGTCACGATGATGGGTGTGTGTGAAGGTTTAAGGGCCCCAGGAGTTTTCGGTAGACCACCACCGTGCAGCCACGCGATCGAGTCCCGAATTTCAAAACCGGCGTCCTCGATGTCGCAACACAATCGGTGCGCCGTCCTCGTGCCGCCGAAGCTGAGCAGATGGGCGCCCGGCTCCAGCACCCGTAGGCATTCTCCCCAGATCCGCGGGTCGGGATGCATACGGTCCCAGTCGGCGCCGCGGAAAGCCAAGGCGTAGGGCGGATCTGTGACCACGGCGCCCACACTGAAGTCTGGCAATGTGCGCAGCACGTCGAGGCAATCGGCGTGGTGCAACGTGACGCTGGAGTCGGAGTAGTAGGGCCTCATCGGCCACCCTCGTGGCTATCGGTGTCGGGATGGGCGGCCAGCACCGGGCAGCCGTCTTGGTGCTCGATCGCCAGGTGCAGGACCCCGGGCTCGATCTCCTCCAGCGTCGATTCCGCGGCGCAGCTGGCGCATGCCGGGATGTCGTCGGCGCCCGCGGCGTAGAGCGCGCGGAGCACTTCGGCCATGTTGGTCATAGTTGGCTCTTTTCTTTAGGTGACGACGTCGTCGATAGCGATCGGGCAACGTCGAGGATCCCGGCGCATCGCGTGCACACGATGCCGCGTGGTAACTGGCGTGGCCTGGCGCCGCAGACGGTGCAGCAACCGTCTTGGAAAAATCGGTTGCGGGACTTCGAGAACGGACGATCCTCATTCAGCGCGTGCAGAAGCCGGGTACGGCAGGTGGTGTGCACGACGGTGCCCTTGGTGGGCCGGCGGCCGCAGACCGGACATGTCCGTTTTTCTTCGAAGCTGGCGGCCAGCAGCATGTCGACAACCGCCGTTTCCGGGGTCACACGCCGGGACTGATGTGCGTGTGAGGACTTCCAGGTGTTGGGGTGGCGGGCGTTTCTGACGCGCACATCGGGAGCGACGAGCTCGACTTCGAGGGGGACCCGCATGAACTTCGTCGACTTCCCCGTCGAAGATGTAGCCGTCGGGTAGGCGAGCCCGGGCGTCCTGCCGAGCGCCGCCTTGATGCGGTGCTGAAAGATCAGCCGGTCGCGGTAGCAGTCGGTGCACTCGACGCCGCCGGATCGGCACGGTTTGGTCAGGCAGTTTTTGCACCGGCCGGCCCGGTAAGCGTCATGCCCGGCCGGGCTGGTCGGCAGGGCCTCCACGAATGGGCCAAACCAATGGGTGATATTGGAATGGTCCAGGCCGGCGATGCCGAACCCGGCGTTGGCGAGCGCGCCCGCCAGCGGCCCGATCCATTCGGCGCTGACTTCCCACCGTCTGATTCCGGGTATCCAGCGTCGCATCGCCCCGGGGACCGTCGACTTGAGCAGCGCCACGGCCGCCGGGTCGTAATCGAACTCGACGCGGTATCGGCCGACATGCTCGGTGAACATGACGACGACGGGCGCCTCGATGGCGTCTGCGCTCACTTCGGCGACCTCGTCTCGGTGTTGGCGCACCCGGCGCAGAAGTAGCCGTTGCCGGCGAGGTCCTCGGCGGTGAGCACCGCGCCGCAGCCGGCGTAGCAATGCTCGAGCGCGGCGCCGTTGTTTACCGCCTCAGGCATGGTGGGCTCGGTGTCGCTGTCGCTGCAGCAGGACTCAACGGCGTCGAGGTCGACAACCCCACCTTCGTGAGGGACCTCGGAATCCAAGCGGTCAAAGCGGTTGATGCGGTCAAAGTGGTGACCTGCGGTTTTGTCGTCGCCCGCCATCTCCTCGCCGGAAAATCCCTGGTCACCGCTTTGGTCGCTTTGGCCGCTTGGGTCGCTTTGGTCGGGAGGTGTCTCGGGTTCCTGAGTTTCGCGGAAACCGAGCCGGCGCCACGTCGGCTCTAGCTGCGACCGCGAGAACCCGCGCGGCGACGCACTACCGCCGGGCCGCTGCGACGTCACCTTCGCCGCGCCCGACAGCATCCGGCCGAACCGGTGCTCGGTCAACTCCTTGCCGTACGGGCTGTCGACGCCCCAGTACCCCGGGTCGTGGCGAATGAGCCGGCTCACCAGATCGACCGTCGCGGCGAACTTTTCACCGACGGGCCAGACCGCATGCAGATCAGCCAGTAGCGCCATAGCTGGCGGCCGTGACCTCAGACCCGATTCACGCGCGGCGGCGTCCTCGGCGAGGTTACGAACGATCAATTCGTCGGTGACGGCGGGCCAGTTGCCGCCGGCTATCTCGGCGATCCGCCTCAGGGGCTTCCAGCGCTCCCGCACCCGCCGTGTACAGCCAGCGGGTAGATCGATGGCCGACGTGTCCTTGATCGCGATCCGGATCGACTCTGCCCAATCGGTCAACCGCGCCGCAAGCATCTTCGCCTCGGGCTCGACGAGCTCCCAGTCGGACTCCTCGGAGAGGTCCTCGATGTCGGGCAACATGAGAATCTGCAGTGTCCGACTCATGGTGTCATCGGGGAGGTTCGGCGAGTTACCGGCCATCGCGAGCGGCGCGAACGTGGACATCTCCCGCGACTGCCATTCGCCACCGCCGGCAGGCATCAGAACCGGGCGCGTGGCGCCGAACCGGTAGCCGCTGTTGATCACAGATTCCAGGTCCTGTACCCCGGGCTTGTCCTTGCGTAAGTTCCGCTGTACCTCGTCGAGGAGCACCGTGCGAATCGACTGCTCGAGTAGCCGCGGGAGTAGGGCCTCACTCGAGATGACCGCTGCCTGAATGGGATTGAGACACAGACGCTGCAGATGCTCGAGCAGCGTCGTCTTACCGGATTCGTGGATCGGCGACGTGATCAGCAACCGCGGCGTGGTGTAAAGCTCGCGGGCGAGGTATGTATGGGCCGCCCACAGGGTCAGGATGTCGTAGTCGCCGTCGTCGACGACGCAGATGAACCGCGCGAACCACGCCCTGACGTCGTCGAGTAGCGCGGCGCCGTCGATACTGCCGAACGGCGGCGGCTCCTTCGGGGGCTCAGGCTGCTGTCGGTCCTCGCGGGTATCGTTGCGCGCCCTCGGCGCGATCGGCTTGACCAACGTCCACAGCTCCTCGACGGAGTGGGCCATCACGTAGTCGTCGAGCCCGGTCTTGGTCTCGGTGTCGGGCAGGTGTAGGAACTCGACGCGCGCGCCCTTGATCGCCAGGTACTTCGCGAGCGCGTCCATCGCGATGTGCACCAACGGGTTGCGTACGACGTCGCCGTCGTAGGACATGATGACCCGGCGATCGTTGAGCGCGACGTCGTTCCAGTCGGCCAACGCGACCTTGCCGCCCATGGTGTTGGTGCCCCGCCAGCCATAGACACCTATCAGAGCGACGCAGCATAGCCCGCGCGCCGCGGCGGCGTCGGCTTTCTTGCTGCCCTCGGTGACAAACAACGGGATCGATGGGTCGCCGAGCTGGTCGCCGACACCGGCCGGGACGTCGAGCCCGTTGCGCTGACCGGTGGGTGTCTCGTATTTCGCCAGGCGATCGCCGCGTAACCGCGGCATGTCCGGACGGTACTGATAGCCCCATGTAGAACCGCGGACGTCGAGCAGTGGCACCAGCATGCCGGGGATGTTGCGCCCGGCTGGCGTGATCTTCAGATCGGCGAGGCGCCTTCTGTCGTCGATCGTTTCGTAGCCGCGGGCTGCGGCCCGCTCCGAGTCGATCCCGGAGCGGGCCAGAGCCTCGCGGTGATTGCCGGCTAGCACGGCCACGGCGGATCGGTTGGGGCAAAACGCCGTTCGACGCGCTCGGGCTCCGGGAACAGGCCATCCTCGTTGGCCGTCTCCCCGAGCTCACCCTCGCCGATCGGCTCGTATGCCACCGCGGCCAACGTCAGCAACTGGTGTGCCAGCGTCACGGCCTGGTCGGGATGCAACGCGAAGTGAAATTGCGCGTTGTCGGGCCACCCTTGGCGCACAACCCGCAGCGTGATTTTGCTGTCGAGGCAGCCCCCGTAAACCCAGGCGTCGACGATGACGTCCTCGGCTGCGATGAGTCGCGGTTCGGCCATCACTGCGCCGCCTTGGACTCTGCTGGCGGCTTGTATTGGCAGGAGTAGACCTTCATCCGACCTTCGAGGCCGACGAACTCCACCGTCAACCTGCCGCCCGTCACGATCTCGTTGGCGCCGGCATCGCCGACCGCCTCCACGACCGCCTCAGGCAGCTGGGTTCTGCCGTTGATCTGCCAGTTGAGGCCGTAGTCGTCGACACCGACGATCTTCAACATCTGCCGGTCTTCGTTGAGCGGATCGATGACCAGCTCGGGATCCCCGGTGAGGGTGAGCGTGTAGCTGTCGCCGATCTCGTTGAACGTGGCGAACTTCGGTCGTGCCGCGTTCCCTAGTTCCGAAATTTTCATACCGAGCCTTTCTTCGTGTTCCGACGGACCGGTTAGGCCGCCGCGCCAAAGCCGAGACGCTTGGTTGGGTGCCTCGGCTCCAGCGCCGCGGCCTACCCGATGCGTTCGCGGCGGTCCCGTTGCTTTGGCCAGCCCCACCCGGTCCAGTGCGCGCGGTGGATCTTCACCAGGCCCCGGGTTTCGGGAGCGCGACAGTGGCCGCGGACACGGTGCGCGGCGAACGCCCGATCACCGAGAAAGGTGTGGTGGCAGCCTCGGCAGTGGCACGTCTCGAAACCTGTCCAGGAGCTGCCGCACTGGCAGGCGCCGTAGCCGTCGATGTACTTTTCCGGGGTCACACGCCGGGACCGGTATGCGTGTGGGAGTTCCCTGGTGTCATCGGGACCGACATTCCCGAGGCGCATGTTGACCCAGCCGTTGGGGCGGGTCCCGCCAGGCGTCGAGCCGACGATCACCGCGCAGCTGTCACATGGCGGGCGGCTGTGGGTGAAGCCGACCTGTAGACCCCAGGCGTACTGCCCGGCGCATTTCCCACATAGACCGTGGGCGATCGCCCGGGATTTTTGGACGTCCCACCGGCGCGCCTGGTCAAGGGTCTCTGGGTGGGTGATGCTGGGACGGGATAACATGATGTGAGTTCCTTACTTTTGCCGGTGGGACTAACGGAAAACCCCTGGTCGGGGTCGCCCTGATCGGGGGTTTTTCTATTGGGGGTCGTCGTTCGCGTTCGCCGCGAGGTATTCATCGATGGCCTCGATCGGCACAAGTCGCCTGTTGCGGACCTTGATCGAGCGGATATCGCCAGACATGACGAGATCGAAAGCTGTTGAGCGCCCGACGTTTAACGTGTATTGAAGTTCTTGCATGTCGAGCAGTCGCTTCTTGACACCGCGACGGTTGTGTTCGCGGATCTGGTCGTCTGTGGGCGTTGCGGCCTTCATGAACCTAACCTCCGAGTGTTTCTTGCCAACACAGTTTGTCCTTGATCTGTGTCTGTGTTGCGCTGCCTTAAGTTTTACCCGCGCTCCGCCAACCATGCAAACCCGTGGTAAGCTGTGCCGTTATGACACAGGATGAAAGTTGGGGAGAGGCGCTCCATGCGCGGATCGCGGCGGCCATCCGCCAAACCCGGTTCGTGCGGCGCATGTCGGCGCAGGACGTCGCCGACGAAACGGCGTGCCTCGGCTATCCGATCAGCCGGGCGATGATCGCCAACTACGAATCGGGCCGTAAACAGGGCCTCGACATCGCCGAGCTGACGGCGTTAGCGGCGGCGTTGCGGGTGCCGCCGGTGATACTGCTGTTCGGTGGGCTGCCGGATGAAACTATCGAGTCTTTGCCGGGTGAGAAGGCGACATCGGTGGAAGCACTGGCGTGGTTCATCGGCGACCGCGAAATGGCTTGGCCTGGGCCAGAATTCGAGCCGGATGATGCGCGGGCGCATGCTGACGCGGTGATCGCCGATCCTGATTCACCGGCCGTTGCGCTGCTCGATCTGATTCGGCAGCGTGCCGACAAGCACCGCGAAATTCATTTAGCCCGGTGGGCTTTGAGTGTTATTGACGAGGACTCCGAGCAGTTCGGTCGCGCTTTAGAGCGTATCGGTGAACTGGCAGAGCACATCAAAACTATCAACATCGTGATCGCTGCGGCCGTCGCGCAGAGTGAAGGCGAAAACTGATGGCGCGCAATCAATTACCGCCACAACTCCACAAGGTCGAGATAGTCGATCGCAAGACCGGGAAGACGGTGACGCGGTATCAGTTGGTCGCCGATGCCCGCACCGATCCTGGCACCGGCCAGCGCCGCCAGGTGCGGCGCCGCTACACCACCGAGGCGGCAGCCCGCCGGGCTCTGGCAGAGATCACCGAGCAGGCCAACGCCGGCACGTTCGTGGCCCGCAAGCTGCTCACGGTCGACGAGGTGTGCGCCGACTATCTCGCCGGCCGCCACCAGTTGCGCGCGAGCTCACGCTCGAAGCTGGGATATGACCTGGCGCCGCTGCGCGAGCGGCACGGGTCGCTGCCGGTGCAGCGGTTGACCAAGCGGCACATCGACGAGCTGGTGGCCGATCTGGTGGCCGGCGGCACCATCACCGCGCAGGGCCGTATACGGCGGCCCTGGTCGGCGCTGGCGGTCAACAAAGTGGTACAGACGGTCGCGATGGTGCTCGCCGATGCGCAGCGCCAAGGGCTGGTGGCCCGCAACGTCGCCGAGCATGTCGACCGTGTCGGTGTGGCCCACAAGGACATCGACACCTACACCGAGCCCGAGGTGCAAAAGCTGCTCGACGCGATCGCCGACGACCGGCTCGGGCACGCCTGGGAGCTGGCGCTGTCCGGGCTGCGGCGCGGTGAGATCGCCGGCCTCCGGTGGGTCGATGTCGACCTGGAAGCCAAGACATTGACGATCGTGAACAACCGCGTAAACGCCGGGGGCAAGACGGTCGAGAACGACCCGAAGTCGACAACGTCACGGCGCACGCTGCCGCTGCCGGACCGCCTAGTAACGGTGCTGAAGGCGGCCAAGCGGCGCTAGGTGGCCGAGCGGCTGGCACTCGGCGGGTCCTACCGATCGGGCGCCTACGTGGTGTCCAACGAGATCGGCGACCCCTATTCGCCGTCAGTGCTGTCGCGGTACTGGCGTGAGGCGGTGGCCGGCGCCGGGTTGCGGCACATCAAGCTGCACGCCGCGCGGCACACCTGCGCCACGCTGATGCACTTGTCCGGGGTGCCGGTGGCGGTGATCGCGGCGTGGATCGGGCACCGCGACGCAACCTTGACGATGCGGCTATACGCGCACAGCCAGAACGAGGCGCTGCGCGCCGCCGGGGCGACGTTAGATAGGGTGACGGCGAAGTGAGTTTTGGTCGGGTTGTGACATCGTCGTGACACTGAGGGCTGTTTTCGACTATCCTCTAACGTGTTTACGCAGGTCACGGCTAGTTTCGCCGATGTAGTTCAATGGCAGAACATCAGCTTCCCAAGCTGAATACGCGGGTTCGATTCCCGTCATCGGCTCCACTGAAAGATCAGTTCAGTGGCATGTATGCCTACTGAAAACACCCATCATGAGGCGCTCTCGACCGTGGTTTGACCATGGCCTGTCGACACTCCTTCCTCGAAGGTTCGGTTCAGCGCGAGCGGGCCGGCGGCCACGCACACTGAGCCTAGGCGCCACCGGGCCGACGCAGACCGGAGCGGCCTTGGTAGAGGGGGCCCGCGGTCAGTTTGGCCGCCCGTCACGGTTGACAGCGCTGCCGAAGGCGGCGCAATGTGATAGTCATCATATGACCACTGGTCATATCCGGCTGAAAGGCGGCAGCCCGTGACCACGAGGGACAAATACACGAACGCGCCCGAGCCGTACTCTTGGGAGGTCCCCAGCGCCGGTGACGCGCGCTTCACCTGGGAGTACGACGACGGGCGCGCCCGGCTCCTTTCCCTGTACCAAAAGGGGAAGGACAAGCAGTGGGATGCCCAGTCGCGCGTCGACTGGGCGCAAGACGTCAACCCGATGAACCCGGTCGGGCTGCCCGACGAGTTGCATCCGCTGTTCGGCAGCCCGATGTGGGAAGCCGCAGACGAATCACGTCGGGACGAGATGCGACGCCATGTCCAAGCCTGGCAGTTCTCGCAATTCCTGCACGGCGAGCAGGGGGCGATGGTGTGCGCGGCCAAGATCGTCGAGGTCGTCCCGGACCTGGACGCGAAGTTCTACGCGGCCACCCAGACCATGGACGAGGCCCGGCACGTCGAGGCGTTCTCGCGGTTCCTGCAGGAGAAGGTCGGCCTGGTCTACCCGATCAACAAGCACCTGACCGCACTGCTTGACGACACCCTGCGCGACTCGCGCTGGGACATGCCCTACCTCGGCATGCAGGTACTCATCGAAGGACTCGCACTCGCCGCCTTCGGGGTGCTGCGTGACATGGCGGCGCAGGACTCGCTGGCCAAGCAGGTGCTGGCCTACGTCATGCAGGACGAGGCCCGGCACGTCGCCTTCGGCCGAATCTCGCTGAAGGACTACTACTCTGCGCTGACCGAGTCCGAGCGGGACGAGCGTGAAGAGTTCGTCGTGGACGCCTGCTACCTGATGCGCGACCGGTTCCGCGGTGAGGAGGTTTTCGAGACCCTCGGCATGGACGTCGAAGCGTGTGCCGGGTGGGTCGACAGGTCGCCGTTGATGGTCCAGTTCCGCTCGCACCTGTTCAGCCGCATCGTGCCGATCGTCAAGGACATCGGGTTGTGGGGCGAAAAGGTGCAGAAGGCGTTCAGGGACATGGGTGTCCACGACATGGCCGGCTACGACATCGAGGCGATGATGAAGGCCGACGAGAATCAGGCCGACGCGCTGGAAAAGGCACATGCCGAGATGGCCGCCCGCGCCCTCGAGGTGGACCAGGTGATCGCGGCGGGCGCGAGCTAGCCCGCGTCTCGGATCGAGACGAGGCCGCCGATCGGCGCATCATCAGCGGCGGGTAGCTCGCGCGGGTCGGCCAGCGGCAGGGAGCTTCCCCAAGCTGAATACGCGGGTTCGATTCCCGCCATCGGCTCCACGCTTGAGCTGGCCGAACCGCGCGCGCTAGCGACGAGACGCGATCGCTCAAAAGTCTTCCGAAAAAGTGTCTGTGTTGGGCGGGCCTGACGCTCCTACCTGTGAGTGCGGCCCACCCCGGTCCGCCCTGCGAAGGAAGCGGAGCACAGCATGGACACCACCCACAGCCTGGACGTGATCGCGCCTGCGGCGGCAAAACGCAGGGCCACTGGGCGCCCGGCGCTGGTCGAACACCTGCGCCGGCAGCGCGAGAACGCCGCGTTCTTCGCGAGCCTGGCACGAGAAGCCGGCATCGACACCGGCGACAGCGGTGACTCCCCCATGATCCCCTGCACCGTCGGCAGCTCGAGCAAGGCGCTGCAACTGGCGGATGCCCTGATGCGGCGCGGTTTCAATGCCGCACCGATCCCTTCTCCGGCTGCGCCGGAAGACCAGGCGCGTCTGCGATTCTTCGTCACCAGCTGCCACTCATCCGAACAGATCCGGTTAATGGTCAAGGTGTTGTCCGAGGAGCTGGAGCTCCTGAACGCAGGCAGCTAGGCCCAGGTACATCCCCAAGAAAGGCCGACTGATGCGGTTGCTCTGCTTTCACCACGCCGGGAGCGGCGGGTTGGCATTCAACGCCTGGGACAAGGCGCTGAGACCGGCCGTCGAGGTGATCCCGGTCGAGGTCCCCGACCGGCAGCGCTTCACCACGCTGCGGCAGCTCGTCGACGAGGTCAACGATCAGCTGCGATCCGCCCTCAACGAGCCGCATATGTTCTTCGGCCACAGTTTCGGTGCCCTGCTGGCCTACCGGTTGGCATGCGTGCGCGCGGCGCAGGGTTCTCCGCTGCCACGGGCTATATTCCTGTCCGCGTACCGCCCACCGCACCTTCCACAGCCACTTCACGTCGTGGATCTGCTCGACGACCACCAGCTCGGGACGCTCCTTTCAGACCTGGGCGGCCTGCCTTCCCAACTGACGCGATGGCCCACCCTGCATGAGCGCGCCGTGACTGCCACTCGACACGACTTGCGGCTATGTATGACGGACGAGGAAGGCGACACAGCGGAACTGCCCTGCCCGATTCATGTCTTCGGCGGCAGCGAGGACCCGCTTGTGAGTGAATCCGACTTGCAAGAATGGCGTTCCCGGACAACGGCGGACTTCTCCGTGCAGATTCTTCGGGGCGGCCACTTCTATCTTCGTGATCGGCAGGCGCTGTTTAAGACGCTTCGTCCCCTTATGTCGACGATCGCGGCGGCATAACGCGTAGGCGCGTCAGTGCTCCTCTATCGGTGGCGCGGGTTCGACGCTGACCAGTTCGGTGAGGCCGCTGATGGTGAAGATGGACATCAGCATGGGGTGGACGATGAGGTCGATGTGGTCGGCGCGGGCGAACAGGGCGTTAATCGCGGCGCTGTCCAGGTACTCCACTGCGCTGAGGTCGACGGTAAGCGTTCGGCCGGTGCTACCGGCCTCGGTCGTCGCGGTCCCGAGGGCTTGGTTGAATGCGTCGACGTTGCTCATATCGATTTCCCCCGCTGCGATCAGCACAAGTTTCCCGTCGTCGCAGCGCGCGGTGTTGAGGGTGAGCGACGTAGGCATCAGCTGATCCTTGCGAATAGGTGAACCGTGGTTCCCGTGCTGTCCGGGTTGATGTCGACGTCGTGCATGAGCCCTCGCATGAGAGCGATACCCCGGCCGCGATCGGTGGCGGCCGCCTTTTCCGGCGGCTTCCACGAGCCGGTGTCGGTGATCGTCACCTGCACCTGGTCGACCAGTGCGGTGGCGCCCAGGGTAATCGTTCCCTGCGGGCTGTTGCGATGACCGTGCTCGATGGCGTTGGCGACGGCTTCTCCGACGGCGACGATCACATCCACCATCTGCTCCGGGTTCAGCCGGGCCTGGGTCAACCAGGTGCGCAAGGCGGTACGGGTGGGGGCGAGGTGGCTGACGTCGGCGGGGAACTTCAGCTCCAGTGGGGCGGGATGTCGGTAGAGCAGAAGGACGACGTCGTCCTGGTAGCCGTCGCCGGGGGCGAGATCGGACATGATCCGGTTCGCCAGATCGTCCAGCGTCGCGCCACGGCCGTCCTGGATGAGCGAGGCGGCGCGGGAGATGCCCTTCTCCAGCGCGGTTCGGCGACGCTCGACCAGACCGTCGGTGTAGAGCAGCAGCGTCGCGCGCGCCGCGATGGTGACGTGGGCTTCGGGACGGGACCACTCGCCTCGTACTCCCAATGCAATGGTGTGACCATCGTTGAGCATCCGGGTGGTGCCGTCGGCGTCCACCAGGATGGGCGGCGGGTGTCCAGCACTGGAGTAGACCAGTTCGCCGGTGCCGGGGTTGAGCACGGCGCAGAAGGCGGTGGTGCATTGGGCGCCGGGCAGTCGCGCGGCGAAGCGGTCCAGCCTCTTGAGAGCGGCACCGGGGCTGGGGTTGTCGAACAGCAGCGCGCGGCAGGCGCTGCGCACCTGCCCCATTACGGTGGCGGCCGCGAGGTCGTGGCCGACGCAGTCGCCGACCACCAACGCGATGCGCCCGTCCTCCAGCTCGACGATGTCGTACCAGTCGCCCCCCACCTGCAGGGGCCGGCTGGCGGCCTGATATCGCACCGCGAACCCGTGCGGTAGGTTCGCGGGGCCGAGGATCGCGTGTTGCAGCGCCAGGGCGGTTTCGCGCTGCTGGTCAACCTGGTGCACCCGCTGCAAGCCCTGGCCCAGACGGCCCGCCAGAACGGTCAACAACGTCTGGTCCTCGAGGGTGAACGGCCGCTCCTCGGCCAGATCGATCCAGACGACCAGCACGCCCTCGGGATGCTGCAGCGCGATGCCCGCCGTCCCGGCCTTCGCAGTGTTGGGGGTGAGAAGGTCGCCATCGCGCAACGAGTCGAGCATCTGCCGTGTGCCGGATGGCAGGTGGGTCCACTGCGCAGGCTCGCCTACCGACACCACGTGCGGCGCGCTATGGGCGGTATCCGTCGAGGAACTATGGGTCGAGAAGGTGACGGCCAAAACCCGGCGCGCCCGCCAGAGCCGACGCAGTTCCTCCGCCGCGGCGCGCACTGCGTCATCGACCGTGTCCGCTTGGGCGAGTTCCTGGTTGAGGGCATGTTCGCGACCCGCCGCCAGTGCCAACGCGAGGGCAGCGTGCCGGGCGAAGTCGCTGACGAGCTCGAGGTAATCGCTGCCGAAGGGCGGCTGCCGCGGATGGCGCGCAACAGCGATCACACCAAGCACCTTGTCGTCGGCAATCAGCGGCATGACGATTGCCGAGCGTGCCCCAACGTCGGTGAAGCCCTCGATCGGATACTGGAAGGAATCCGTGATGAGCGGTAGGCCGCGACGCGCGACGCCGCCCGTGGTGGAGCCCTCCATCGGGACCTGCTGACCAATCACCTGCGAGGCGTACCGGCCCGCCGTAGCTGAGACGACAAGGGTGTCGACCTCATCGGCGGGAAGGTCGGGCTCCCTGGGAACCAGCAATATCGCCTGCTCAGCGTCGGACAACTCCAGCGCCCGGTTCACGATGAGCTGCAACGGCCCCGTCTGCGGCGCGCCGGAAAGCAGGGCGGTCGTAATCTGGCGACTGGCCTTCGTCCATTTGGCCGACTCACGTTCTCGCTCGAAGAGCCGTGCGTTGTCGATGGCCGCCGCCGCCGCAATGGCCAATGCGCGCACGGCGGCCTCTTGCGAGTCGGAAAACACGCGGTCGGGCCGATTGTCTGCCAGGTACAGGCTCCCGAAATCAGCCGCGCGCACAGTGATCGGTATTCCGAGCAGTGCCCGCATCCGCGGGGCGCGTGTGTGCAGCCCGACGTCTTGCGGATGAGCACTCAGATCGTCGATGCGAAGACCCTCACCTACCGGCAGATCGCCGAGTCGCCGCGCTGTGTCGCCGTCTATGCCCGCGTGGACGAAGGAGACCAGGCTTCCGTCGGACGCACGTATGCCCAGCGCGCCGTACGGGGCACCGGTCAACTCCATCGCCCCGTTGACGATTCGATGCAACGTCACGTCCAGGTCCAGGTCGGAACCGATCTCGACGATGACCCGGACCAACTGTTCCATCTGGTCGCGAGCTGCCACCAACTCGTCAAGCTGCTCATTCACTCGACTCACCAATTCGCGCCGCCCCTGCCAAGTGAATGCCGATTCGCCCCCGTCGTTGGCCATATGTACAAACCTAGTAGTTGAATTCGGGCCTTCTTCCGTCCAGGTCCTTCGAGCGCGGCCTCGCCGAGGACGGGGCATTCCAGTGGGTTACCCACTGAGGACCGAATTGAACGCGGCGTCCGGTCTGAGCATCAGCGGCAGGTTCCCGAGCCGCAGTGGTGGGACGCGAATATCTTTGGGCCGCACCGCGGAAATAATCGGGCAAGAAATCTTCCGAAAAAGTGTCAGGTTCCGCGGCCGCCGGCTCTTACCTCTGAGCGCAGCCCAAACGGGGCCGCGACCACGAAAAGGGAGATCTGATGAACACCAACCGCAACAAGCTGGCCTTGCGCCGGCAGAGCATTCGCACACTGATCGCCGACGAGCTGCGCATGGCCCGCGGCGGCGAAGGCGGCAATGGCACCGGCACCGGTACGGGCAACGGGACGGGCACCGGAACCGGCAATGGCACGGGCACCGGCACCCGGCACACCAAGATGCAGCAGCTGCCACCGCCTCCGCCCCACGCGGCCAAGGTGTTCTGATCCGCCAAACGCTCCACGAAATCCACCGCCTCATAACCGATTCGACGTCGGTTATGAGGCGGTGGTCTGGCCATGAGCTCGACCGCCTGAAGAGCCGACGCGTCGCCGCCACGCGCGCCGAAAGGCATCTGCTGCACGGCGAGCGATTTCGGGCTTTGATATATGTGCGCCGTCAGCAACCCGGGCGACAATCAGGCATTGGAGAAGGAATTATGGCAGCACAGAGGCTCTCGGGCACGTTCATCCGCACCGCGTTGGTAGGTGGCCCCCTTCTGATCGCCGGCATCGTGTGCGCCGGCCCGGCGCACGCCGACGAGGCCTCCTACCTCAATCACCTGCACGCCGTCGGCATCCAGGACATGGACGGCGGCGACGCGGCGCTCGTGGCGACCGGCTGGAAAGTCTGCCAGCAGATATCCTGGGGCGCTCCCGCGTCGGAACTGCAGTCCCTGGCGTTGCAAAAGTCTGCCCAAGACAATGGCCCTAGGGGCCTTACGCCGCGACAGGCCGACGCCCTGATCGACTACGCCATCGTAGATCTGTGTCCGCGCGCGTAGTGACGACCTGAGTTCGTCTCCACCATGGGCGAACGCGTCACGTTCAAAAGCTCCACGGGCCCGAACCTGGCGGGGATCATCGAGGTGCCGGAAGGGCCGGTTCGCGGCTGGGGCGTGTTTGCGCATGGCTTCACACTCGGTAAGGATTCCCCGGCCGCGGCCCGGATCTGCAAGCAGCTGGCCGCGGACGGCATCGGCATGCTGCGCTTCGACGCACTGGGTCTCGGTGGATCGGAGGGAGACTGGGGTGACGGCTCGTTCACCGTCAAGGTCGACGACGTCGTCAAGGCTTGCGAGTTCATGGCCGAACGCGGGACCCCGGCCGGCATCCTGGTTGGGCACTCGTGGGGTGGCGCGGCCGTACTCGCCGCGGCGCGGCAATCGCCGGGCGTGCGGTCGGTTGTCACGGTCGCGGCGCCGGTCGACCCCAGCCACGTCGAGCAGCACTACGACGCGGTGGTCGACCGGTGTTTATCCGAGGGCACGGCCGAGTGGATGGTCGGCGGGCGCACGCTGACCCTGAAACGAGCATTCGTCGAGGATGTGCGCGCGGCTCACCTGCACGACAAGATCCAGGGCCTGCGGTTGCCGCTGCTGATCTTGCACTCGCCCACCGACAACACGGTCGGCATCGAGAACGCCAGCGAGATCTTCGGCTTGGCCCGCCACCCGCGCAGCTTCGTCTCGCTCGAGGGTTCCGATCACCTGCTGACCGCCCGAGGCCAGGCGCATCGGGCGGGCCGAATCATCGGGGCGTGGGCCGACGCCTACCTCGGCGATCCGCGTTGAGTTGGCTCCGTATCACGGCTGGGTCGCGGAGGGCTACTCGAAAAGGTGGCTCGAAAACGCCGAGCGTCGGGGCGTTCCCCCGGGTGTCGTCGTCGACATCGCCCGACGGCACGCCATCGCGCCGGCGAGCTTCGAGATCCTCGCGGAGATGGAGGAGATCAACGATCCCGACGGCAAGTGCTTCTTCCTCATCCCGCCGGGCACTGGAGGGCACCACGCCCGCAACGCGACGCTGATGACCTTTATCGTCAACGCTGGTACCGACTACGGCAAGGCGGGCGGACGGCCCGCAGATTTCGACGAGACGCCCTACTCCGCCACCGAGGTCGCGCGAATCATGAACCGGCAGAAGGCAAACCGCTGGAGCTACTCTCGGGACGTTCGATTCGTCGACCGCAACGGCGGGCGCCTCGTCACGACCCCGAACGGGATGCTGATGGGCTTGGGCGGCAATCTGATCCAGAGGCAGTTCAGCCGACGGGGCGGCACCACTTGGGGCGACATCTTCATGGTCAACATTGGCGACGACGCCGACCCCGCCGAGCAGCTTCGCCAGATCGTCCGGTCCGGGCGCGTGGGCAAGCTCGATTTGGACCGAGTGCTCCACCATGAGGAGAGACACAGCCGGCAATGGGCGTCAAAGGGCTATGCGGGCATGCTGCGGGATTACGGTTGGGAACTGTTCCGCGAGTTGGTCTTTGGCAAGACGAACAGGCTCGAGGCAGACGCCGGCCTGTCCGACGGCGGCTACCGATGATCCAACGCGTGAATTCCGTGGTAGAGCACTAGCAAACCGATCACGACGAGGATTGCCGCCATGAGGGCGGCGTTGTTCTTGTCCATCCAGTCCTTGAGCCGTGCCAGCGCTTCGTCGAGGCGGTGACCGGCAGCCACGTAGGCCAGTACCGGAATGGCAACCGTTGACGCGGCGACGCCGACGAAGATCGCCCCGGCTATCCAGACGCGGGCGACTTCCAGCCCGCTGCCGCCGATTGCCAGTCCGGCCGGGATGCAAATGAGCACGACGTCGGGCCGTAGCACCACCAGCGCCAGTGCCGTCAGCGCCGCGCGCGGTGGGGTGATGGCGGCGAACGAACGCATCCACGCCGGCGACTCGGTGTGGGCCCGTCGGGTCAGCCACCGGTAGATCCCGTACAGAATGAGCGCCGAACCCAGCACCACCCGCAGCCAGGAGGACCACCTCGGCGGCGCCTTGTCCAGGCCGCCGAGCAAGCCGGACGCCCCGACTGAGAGCGCCGTCACCGCGGCCAGGCCAAGCACCCAGCCGCCGAGGAAAGCGAGGCCGCTCGGCCGCGGCCGCGGCGCCTGTAACACCAGCACCGCCGGGATAATCGTGATCGGCGAGAGCGCGATGACCAGCCCTAGCCCGATGAGCCCCGTGAGGACCGAACCCCAACTTTCTGTCACGGGCAGCAATCTATCGCGTCGCGTTACGAAAGAGCGCGAATTCCGTTGTAGAGCACCAGCAAACCGATCAATACCAAAATGACCGCCATCAGCGCCGCGTGGTTTCGTTCCATCCAGTCTTTGAGGCGTTCCAGCGCATCGTCGAGGCGGTCGCCTGCAGCGACGAAGCCCAATATGGGGATCGCGACCGTCGATGTGGAGACGATGACGAAGACGGCGCCGCAGATCCAGCTGGCCGCAACGCCGAGGCCGCCGGTGCCGATGGCCAAGCCGGCCGCGACGCACAGGATCAGCACCTCAGGCCTCACCACCACCAGCACGGCCCCGGTCACCCCCGCCCGCACCGGCGTCATATTGGAGAACGAACGCATCCAGGCCGGTGTCTTGCTGTGACGGTGCCGGGTCGCCCAGCGAAACACACCGAACGCGATCAGCGCCAAGCCCAGGACCACACGCAGCCACGATGCCCAGGTCGGTGGCGTCGTCTGGTGCAGACCGCCGAGCAGGTCGGAGGCGCCGACGAACACCGCGGTGAGGGCGATCAGCCCCAGCACCCAGCCCGCGAGGAAGGCGAGGCTGGCGGGCCGCGGCCGCGGCGCGTGCAAGACCAGCACCGCCGGAATTACCGTGATCGGTGAAATCGCGATGACCAGCCCGAGCGGAACGAGCTTGGCCAGCACAGAACCCCAGTTGCCTTCCACCGGCAGCAATCATCGCATTCACTTGACGCGCAAGCATCTTTAGTCGCGGGCAGCCGTGTACTAGCCCTTCCGGCGCAGCGTCCAGGCTGGTACCCAGTGCGTCACAGTTCTGCGCTTCGACCCGTACGCGATCGGGTATGTCACCAGCCCCCACCAGTCGCCCTGCTCGCAGATGCCCCAGCAGCTGAGCCGGCCCTCGACCACCTTGTGCAGCTGCAGACCGTTGGGCTGATACCGCCCCGAGCGGTGCGGTTCGCGCGGGAAGAGCACCGTCAGGTCGACCAGCACCGCGATCGGCGGACGCACCACCCGAAACGGGGTGCGGACCGGTTGGCCGTTGTACCCGATCGACGCGAGGTCGCCCATTTATCGATCATACGTTCGATCGCGTCACAGTCCTACACTCCGTCGCGCGGACCGAAATGGCATGGCTCGCAATCCTTTCGGCGCACTTCCGCGCAGCATGCTGCACGTTTGCTCGACTGCAGGCACCTCCCGCGGGCCTGCCGTCAAAAGGGTGGTGGCTCGTCGTCGGTGTCCGCCGGTGGGGCGGGGCCGGGGTGGGCCTGCTGGGGTTGCCGGCGTGCGGCGTGGCCTGCTAGCCTGCTCTGCCGATTCTGTCGGCGTTCGGTGGCGATGCGGTGGGCGCGGTTTTGGGCGCGGGTGCGTCGGCGTTTGGGCATCATGGCGCTGCGCTGGTCGCAGTGATCGGGCGGGAGGTCGGCCTCGGGGGCGGCAAACCCGCCGACCGCGCGGCACAGGCTGGGGAACAGCAGCGCGCTGCCCGGGGTGGTGACATGGGTCTGCCCGTCGGGTGCGGTCAGGATCAGGGTCCCGTCGGGGAGCTGGCGTTCCTGCCACCCGAAGAAGGTCTTCACCAGATGGTGGGTGCGGCACTTACAGGTCAGGTTCCCCGCGTGCGTCGTGCCGCCCTTCGCGTAGGGGATGGTGTGGTCGAGGTCGCAGTCCACCGCGGGGTGATCACAGCCCGGCCAGCGACACGTCAAATCCCGGCAGCGCACGAAATCGGCCAACGCCTTCGACGGCACATAGCCGCTCTCGGGCGGGGCGTCGCCGGGGTGGATCAGCGGCACCAGTTTGGCCGAGGTGGCCAGCTCGGCCACCAACTCCGCCGGGATCAGCCCGTCGGCGCCGATCTCGGAGCCCGGTGCTTCACTGGTGCCGTTGAGGGTGGCCTGCTCGGCGATCACGTGGATGACCACCGGGCCCGCGGGCGGGCGGGCCCCGGCCGCGCACTCACCGCGGCGCCCGCACCGACATCCCAGCCGATCCGCGCCGGCGGCCAGCGCGCCCAGGGCATCGGCGCGGCGCTGGGCGTGGCTGCGCGGATCGTGGGCGCACACCGTGGCGGCCAACGCCTCCAACCGCTGGTCCAACGCGTGCGCATCGGTGCTGAACAGGCTGGCGTGAATCTGGGAGACACCGCCCTCGACGAGATCGCTGATCCAGACCTCGCGGTCACCCTGATGCTGGCGGCGCCGACGCACCGCATCCGCGTCAACCTTGGCGACGATCTTGTCTACCTGGGCGGCCAGCCGGCCCCGGCTCATCGAGGGCCAGCGCACCACATTGACCGCCAACTGCGCATCCACGCCGGCCAACACCGAAGGGTCGGTGATCAAATCGGTGCGATACACCAGGGTCTGAAACATCCGGTAGTCGATGTCGCCGGCCCGAAACACCGCGGCCACCCGCGGGAGCCGCTCACGCATCGCCAGGGCGTAGCGCAACGAGCTGCCCGCCATCGCCAGGCTGATCCGCAACGCCGCGCCCACCTCGGCGCCCACCGCCGCCCAGGTATCCACCGCCCACTCGGCTTGCTCACCGCGCTGGGCGCGGCGCAGCTCGAACAACTCCCCGATCGCATCCAGGCGGTCAGCGGCCGCGCGCGCCTCGGCCCGCCCCGACGCGCACATCCGCTCCACCAGCGCCCGTGACCGCTCGCTCTGCGGGGGATCCCAGTGCTCATGCAACCGCTTATCGAACATAGGTTCGACTATGCCACCCCCCTACGACACCTTTTGGCGCGGCCGCGACACCGGAAGCCTCCGGCCCGGGTCTGGCAACATAGCGATGGTGTTCGGCGAGACCGCGATCTGCTCGGTGGCTCGGTGAGCGTCTCCGAAACCCGCCGTCGTGGGCATCGCGTCGACCTGCCGGCACCGCCGCCCGCTGCGCTCGACCCGCTGATCGCTGGAGTCCTTGCTGCCGCAATAAGTCTCGGTGGGGCCGCTCGGCCATCCTTCTGGTACGACGAGGCCGCAACGATTTCGGCCTCGTACAGTCGTTCACTTGGCCAGTTGTGGCGGATGCTGGGCAATGTCGACGCCGTCCATGGCCTGTATTACGTGCTCATGCACGGGTGGTTCCAAGTGTTCCCCCCCACGGAGTTCTGGTCCCGCGCCCCAAGTGGTCTGGCTGTCGGGGGCGCCGCCGCCGGAGTGGTGGTGCTGGGGAAGCAGCTTTCGTCGCGCACTGTCGCGGCGGCCTCCGGAGTCGTATTCGCGATCCTGCCCCGGACGACGTGGGCCGGCATTGAGGCTCGCCCGTATGCCCTTTCGATGATGGCCGCGGTGTGGGTGACGGTGCTCCTGGTTGTCGCCGCCCGCCGCGAAAGCCGTTGGCTCTGGCTGTGTTACGGGATCGGCCTGGCGATCTCGATTCTGCTTGACCTCTATCTCGCGCTGTTGTTGATCGCGCATGTCGTCTTCGTCTTCGCCTTTCGCCGCAGTCGAACCATCGTTGTCCCGTTCGTCATTACGTCGTTGCTCACGGTTTGTGTCTTGGCGCCGTTCGTGCGCGAGGTCGTCGGGCAGGTCCAACAGATCAAATGGATCGCACCGATCGGGCGCCGAACGATCGAAGATGTGGTGATTCAGCAGTACTTCGAAAGAAGCCCGCCGTTTGCGGTGCTGTCGGCGCTGGTCGTCGTGGCGGCGGTTATCTTGTGGCTCAAGGCATCCGGCTTAGCCGAGGCGGATCGCCAACTGCTGACCTTGGCGGTGGCGTGGCTGGTGGTACCGACCGTCCTGATCGTGGCCTGGTCAGCCGTGGCGCATCCGATCTACACACCGCGCTACTTGTCCTTCACCGCACCCGCGATGGCCCTGGCCCTGGGAGTCTGCATTGGCGCACTAGCCGTCAAACCGTGGATGGCAACGGCGGTCGTGATCCTGTTAGCCGTCGCTGCTACACCGAATTACCTTCTGGCACAGCGTAACCCGTACGCCAAATACGGGATGGACTACAGCCAGGTGGCCGATTTGATCACCGCCAAGGCGGCACCCGGCGATTGCCTGCTCGTGAACGACACGGTGACGTTCATGCCCGCCCCCATGCGCCCGTTGATGGCGGCGCGCCCCGGCGCCTACCGGAAGCTGGTCGACCTCACGCTGTGGCAACGCGCAACGGACCGCAACGAGGTGTTCGACACCAACCTCATCCCGGAGGTCGTCGCAAAGCCGTTGAGCCACTGCGGCGTCGTATGGATCATCACCCAAGCCGACAAGTCCATGCCCGCTCACGAACAGGGGCCAGCGGTCCCGCCCGGGCCGGAATACGGGGCAACGCCCGCGTTCGCGGTTCCACACGACCTGGGCTTCCGGCTCGTCGAGCGCTGGCAGTTCAACCTGGTTCAGGTGATCAAGGCCCAGAATTCAGCGCGGTAACGCGCTCACCAGATGTGGATGTAGTCGACGAGCATGGACGCCGGGTAGGTAGCCGCGGCTGGATCGCCGGCGCCGACCCCACCTACCGCAAGCGTGAACATGGGCGTCATGAAATATCCGGGCTTGTTGAACGGCCACCGGAAGTCGTCGGGAGCGCCGCCGTGGACGTGGATGGGTTTGTTCGGAACGCTGAAGTACTGTGCCCCGTCGCGCGCGAACTCGAATCCCTCTTCACCCCAATGCATCCGCCACGTGTGCCAACCGCCGTCCACCAATCCGGGAATCGATCTGCCCTCCCAGGTTTTCCCGTTTGATGCCGCATGGACCGTCGTTCCCGGGGGCCACGAGCCGTTGCCGTACCACTCGAAGACGTCGACCTCGCCGTCTGGCAGCGGATCCTCATTGACACCCCAGAACGCGGACCAAAGGCCCGTCTCCAAACAGTCCAGCTTTATCCGCGCTTCCCAGGTTTGGTTGATCATGCTGCGAAAGTTGCCCCGCAGTTTGGCGCCGTAGTAGGTGTCGCCTTCCTGGGTGGCGCGCAGGACGAGATTGGAGTTGCCATCCTGGAACACGTTTCGGCGGTCGTCCCGGTATATCCCTGCGACCGGCGGGAACACGTCGTCCGGCCAGGACTGCACCGTCCATTTCCCCGGATCTGGGGCTGAGCCCGCCGGGCC
The DNA here is from genome assembly GCA_963788075.1 of uncultured Actinomycetota bacterium. Classification (GTDB taxonomy): domain Bacteria; phylum Actinomycetota; class Actinomycetes; order Mycobacteriales; family Mycobacteriaceae; genus Mycobacterium. The sequence goes on from CAWBFI010000008.1 coordinate 128,910, forward strand.
GTCAAACTCGTCGGCGAAGATGTATGGCCCGCCCCCGCCGGCCGACGGCGCCTCCGGGGGTGCCGGATGCGCCGGGCTGGCCAGGGCCTCAGGGACGGGGACCGCGGCCACGGCCGCCAGCATGCCGAGCCCCGTCCTCAGCAACATGCTGCGACGATCCATCTGCAAACCCACCAATCTCTAACCGGGACCTAAGACCTGGCGTGATACCCCTCGGCAACTCTCGCAAACGGTGTTATGAAACCACGCGGCGGGGGCGGCGCGCATCTCGCCTCGCGGTACACCCGCCCACTTCGACGGCCAAGCCGCTGCTCGCGCGCCCAACTCACCGATTTCTACAGGCTTCTGATTCCGGGGCTCCCGCCGCATAGAGCAGTCGCTTCAGGTGGCGTTGTTCGTCCGCGCTCAGCCGGGTCAGGATCCGTTGCTCGGCTACCTGAACGGCGGCGTCCGCGCGCTTGAGCAGGTCCTTGCCGCGACGGGTCAACTGGGCGGGCATCGCCCGGCCCGCGGGGGTGGTCGCCGGGCGGGTCAGTGCGCCGCGTTCCTCCAATGCGCGCAGCACCTGGTTCATCGCCTGCGCGGAAACGTTCGTCCCGCGGGCCAGCTCCGCGCTGGTCAGCCCTGGATGCTTCGACAAGATCCGCAGGCACACGAATTCCGGCAGGCCGAGCCGCAGCGGCTTGAGCTCCGCGGCAACCTGCGGGCGCAGCGCCGCCACCACGCGGTACAGCAGAAAGCCCAGTGGCTCCTCGTGGGATTCACTCATGCCACAAATGCTGGCATGCGCGAAGTGGTTTCCCGCAAGCAACCATCAATTTCCTTGACATCCCGGAAGCCGGTGGTATCAAGGAGCTTGATAGTCCTATCTTGGAAAGGAACGACAGCGATGTTTGGTGGTGGATTCTTCGGCGGCTTCGGTGGACCCGGCTTCGGTGGGCCGGGCTCCGGCGGTCCCGGCTTCGACGGTCCCGGTTTCGGCGGTCCCGGTTTCGGCGGTCCCGGCTTCGGCGGCGGCTGGGGCGGAAAAGGCTGGGGACACGGCGGCTTTGGTGGTCCCGGCTCCGGGCGGGGTTTCGGTCCCGGTGGCCCGCATTTCCTCAAGCGTGCCGCGTTCGTGACCGCGGCGATGCTGCTCGACGGGCCGGCCGACGCCGCACAGATCGTGCAGCGGGTGTCCGACGCGACCGAGGGCGCGTTTACCCCGCCGCAGGACCTGGCCGAGCTCGCCATTGGGCTGCTGGCCGGCCGAGGCGTGGTCACGGTGGACAACGGCGTGGCGACGCTGACCGAGTTAGGCCAGAACCTGCTGGCGTGGCGGGGCGTCAGTAGCGAGACCGCGCACGCGTTCCTGGGGCGGGCGGCAAAGTTCGGCGACGCCTTCAAGATCCGCAGGACACTCTTCGAACTCGCCGGCCTGGCTCGCACCATCGCCTGGACGGGCACCGACGAACAGAAGGAGCAGCTCGCCGAGACCCGGACCAAGGTTCTGGAAGCCCTGACCGACGCGAAGAAGACGCTGCACCGCATCCTCGGCGAGGACTAGGCCGCTCGCGCGCCTTAACCGGAGGCGGGCTCGCTGAGCTTGACCAACATCTTGCCGATGTTGGCCCCGGTGAATAGGCCGTTGAGGGCGTCGACGCACGCGTCGATGCCCTCAAAGACGGTCTCGCGGTGCCTGATCCGGCCTTCGTACTCCCATTGCCGAAGCGCGGCGAATGCCTCGTCGAAGCGGCCCCACTGGTCGAGCGCGTTGAATCCTTGCATCAGCGCTGTCTTCGACAAGAGGTTCACGTAGTTGGCCGGTCCCGGGTGCTCCCCGCTCAGGTAGCTGGAGATCACGCCGCACAGCACGACCCTTGCCTTGCTGGCCAGGCGGCCCAGCACCGCGTCGAGGATCGGCCCGCCGACGTTGTCGAAGTAGACGTTGACCCGACGGGGGCAATGCTCCTTGAGCGCCGCGGCCAGGTCGTCGTTTTTGTAGTCGATGCACGCGTCGAACCCGAAGTCGTCCACCACCGCCCGGCACTTCTCCGGGCCGCCCGCGATGCCCACCACCCGCGCACCGGCGATCTTGGCGATCTGGCCGGCCACCGAGCCCGTGGCGCCCGCGGCGGCCGAGACCACCACGGTCTCGCCGGGCTGGGGCCGGCCGATGTCCATCATCCCGATGTAGGCCGTGGCCCCGGTCGGTCCATAGACCGACATCACCGCCAGCTGGTCCACCTTCCCGGCTGGGTGGTCCTTACCGGGAATGGGAGTGCTGAACACGTCGTCGCGGACGATGACGTACTCCTGGAAGCCGGTCAGCGTGGTGACGACGTCGCCCACCTCGTAGGCGTTGCAGCGTGAGGCCACGACTTCGCCGATCCCGGCCGCCCGGATCACCTCGCCCAGCTGCACCGGCGGAAGGTAGCCCGGCTGGTCGTTCAGCCAGGTTCTGACCGCCGCGTCGAGCCCGACGTAGGTGGTTCGGACCAGCGCCTCACCGTCCGCCGGCTCGGGCGCCGTTGTGGTGACCAACTCGGTGTCACCCGGCTGGACCAGCCCGGTGGGGCGCCGGCGCAACAGAATCTGGCGGTTGGGCAACTCGGACACGCTGCTGAAACTACCCATTCCGCAGCGTCGGGTGGGAGCATCTGTGCATGGACCCCCGAGAAGACCCGGAGGAACGGATCCGGGAACTCGAGCGTCCCCTGGCCGACGAGGCACGCGCGTCCGAGGCAGGCCAAGCGCAGCCGCCCGGCGGTTACGCGTACACACCCGGTCCGACGGGCCCGCCGCCGCCCCCACCGCCGACCCCTTGGGCCTATGGCGGTTCGTTCTCCGGGCCGCCCTATGGCGGCCCGCTTTCCGGGCCGCCGCCGAAACCCCCCTCGGGCAACCGCATGTGGTGGATCCTGGGCACCGTCATCGTCATTGGCTTCCTGGCTCTCGCGGGCGGCATCGCCGCCTTCGCCGCCCATCAGCTTTCCGGTGTCCGGTCGGAAATCAGCTCCCTGCCGACCACCTCCGGGACGTTTCATCCGCCGGCGAGCACCTCGAAAAGCCCGGGCCCGTCGACCACGCGAACCAGGACGTCCGCGCCATCGACGTCATCCACCCCGCCGCCCGGCGCCAGGATCAGCGTCTCGGGCATCAATGAGAATCGAACGCTCGCCTGCAACGACAACATTGTCAGCGTCAGCGGGGTTTCCAACACGGTGCTGATCACCGGTCATTGCACAAGCCTCACCGTGTCCGGCGTGCAGAACACGATCACCGTCGACGCCGTCGACAGCGTCGACGCCTCCGGGTTCAACAACAAGGTCACCTACCACTCGGGCACGCCGAAAATCAGCAATGCCGGCGGTTCGAACGTGGTGCAGCAGGGCTGATCGCCGCGGCTGCGATCGGTTACTTCGGCTCTTCGGAAGGCTCTTTGGGAGACTCTTCGGAATCGTCGTCGAGGACGCTGACCGCTATGCCGTAGGGCAGGAAGCGCACCTTGCGCTTCGGGTCCAAGTTGTTCTTGTTGGCCCGCAGCGCGTCGAGTTCGGTCGCGTAGACCTCCTCGACGTGGGCGTCGCCTTCGGCGTCGACGGTGTAGATGGCCCACACGCCGTCCCCGGCCTCGCCGGCGGTCTCCGGCGCGGGGCGGGGGCGCCGCGACATGTCGTCGAAGAACGAAGACCAACCCGTCCGACCACCCGGACCGGCGACGAACTTGCCGATCCGCTCGAACACGTCGCGCAATCCCTCGCTGCCCTCCCTGATCATCCGATCGAACTCGTCGGGATCAAATCCGAACCCACCGTACTCGCCCACGCGGACCTCCTTGCAGTGACAGCGTCATTCCCCAGTGTGCGCCCGCTCGACGGCATCCGCCACGGACGCCTGTCCGGCGCTCTAGGCGCCAGGCGGCGGCGGTGCCGCCGGTGCCGGCGGGTTGAGCGGAACCGGGATCGTGACGAAGGGGAAGTGGAGATAGATCGTCAGCGGGGGCCGCCGATACCCCGGGTATTGCGGAGGCGATCCGGGCACCGCGGCCGGCTGCGGTGGCGGGGCGGCGGGGGGCGGTGCGGCCGGGGGCGGCGGCGCCGGCGCCTGCTGCACGGGGGCAGGCGCCGACTGCGGGGCTCGCCGCGCCGGTACGCGGCGGGGCGCTGGCGCGGGCGCCACGTTGACCGGGGTGGGCGGCGTCTGCTGAACCGCCGGCGCGGGCGCGGGCGGGGCGGGCGGAGCGGCCGCCTCAGGGGCCGCCTCGGGCGGGGCGGCCACCTCGGGCGCGGGCGCGGGCGGGGCGGCCAGTGCGGGTGCGGGCGCCGGAGGGCTGGGGGCGGGCAACTGAGCCTCGGGGGGCGGTACTCGATTCGCCGGGGCGACTGCGCCCGGGGTGGGTTGCGGGGCGGACGTCGGCCGGGCATCCGACGGCAGCGAAACCACCACCAGCCCGGCGGCGACGGCTGCCAGCGCACTGCCCGCCAACACGAGCGGCCTCCGCGCGCGCGCGCTCACGTCGTCGTCGGCCGCGAAGTCTTCCAGGGCGCTGTAGGCGAGCGCGCCGTCGCCGGCGTTCCCGCAGACGTCGAGGTAGGTGGGCGAGAGCGCTCCGGGAGTCACCTCGCCGGTGCCCGGATCCAGGGAGTAGGCCAGGGCGGCCGTCGACGACGCGAACAGTGGCGCGTTCGCCGACGCCAATGCAGCCCCGCGCGCCAGCGCCATGTCCGGCTCCTCGGGCACGATCACGTGGATGGCGAGCGCCGCCTCGAGTCCGGCCTTGATCGCTACCACATCGGCCCCGTAGCCGGACCCGCAGCCGACGACGAACACGCCGTCGACGCACGATCCCGGCGCGTCCAGGCCGGCGACCATCGCCGCCAGCTCGGCCTCAACTTCACCCGCTAGCGGCTGTCGGCGCATATCGACGATCGAGCCGTCGGCGGCGTCGACCACGGCCAGCGTCGCGCTGTCGCGCTCGACGTACAACATCGCGATGTGCTCGTAGTCGAGCGCGTCGGCCATTGTCTGCGCCAACGCGGCCGCGGCGAGCAACGGGGAGACCAACATGACCCTGCCGACGTCATGCGAGGCGATCGCGTCCCGCAGCGCGCCGGCCTCGGCGGGGTCCGTCCAGGTCACCCCGGCCGAGGTCACCTGGTGGCCACCCTCGGTCGCGCCTTCCCGGGTGCCGACGATCGCGGCGATCACCCGGTCGGCCGCCCCGGGGGTTGCCGAGTCCTCTCCCACAGCGACCGCGAAGTGGTCTTCTTCGACGGTGACACCGTCGGCGTTCTGACCCTCGACGAGCACCAAGCGCACCATCGTGGGTGACATCGAGATACCGAGCACCATGTCCATGTGCACCTCCAAGGCCTAGACAGCCTCCCCGAAGGGCAGCAAACAATAAACCCAGCCCGAACTGGGTGCTCTTCACGCTACTCGCGTGCGGCCCGATGCGCTCGTTCCGTTGACTATTTCACACGGCGCGGTTCAGTATCCCGGGCCCAGGAACGGATTCTGCGAATTCTGCGAATTCTGCGGATACTGCGGATACTGCGGAGCCTGCGGAGCCTGGGGCGCCTGGTTCTGTGGGACCGGGACCGGTATTGGCACCGGTAGCAACGGAACGTGTATCCACTGTGTCGTCATGGGCACCGTTGTGGTTGGGGTGGTGGGCGTGGGGGTGACGGAGGTGGTGGGCGGCGGTGGCGGCGTCGTCGTCATGGCCGTCGTGGTCGGCGGCGGAGGCGGCGTGGTCGTCGGGGGTGGCGACGGACGGTGGGTCGTGACGACCGGCGGCGCCGTGGTCACGATCACCGGCGGTGGCGGTGCCGGCGGCGGCGGGGAAGGCGGCGGTGGCGGCGCGGGGCTGGGAATCGGTTGGGCACTCGGCGGCGGCGGCACGGGCGTGGGAGGCGGCGGGACCGGACTCGGCACCAGGGGGCTGACCGGCGGCGCGGGTACGGGCGCGACGGTGCGCGCCGGCGGGACCTGGCGGTGTTCCACGGCCGACAACGTGAAGGCGACGCCGCCGATCGCGGTCATGGCGACCACGGCGCACATGCCGATGATCAACTGCGATATCCGAAGGCGCCGCCAGGGTCGTTCCCTGGGGGGCTCGATCAAGTTCAGCCGCATCGACCAGCCGGCCGGGCCGTCCTCGTCGTAGGCGGCGGGGCTGTATGGAAGGCGAACGTCGCCGGGAAATTCGGTTTGCGACCAAGCCAATTCGCGATCCGTCATCGCATCGTGGTCGATCACCAGCACGTCGCCGGCCCCCAGGTCGACGACTTCGCCGGCGGCGTCGGCCGCCGCGAGCAGGCCGATCGATGTGCGCGTCCGCAGGTCCAGCTCTCCGCCGCGGGAGGCCAGCAGCAAGGCGCCGTTGGCGGCCGCGAACGCCGGCTGCGACGGGGTCACCACCGGCCTGCGACCGTGAACCGAAAGCCGTTCCGTGACAAGCGGAATGCTGGCGCCGCCGCCGACGGTGACCACCGCCGAAAGATCGGCCCAGCTCTTGCGACGGCGGGCCAGCATCTCGTCGAACGCATAGATGAAGCCGCTCAGCCGGTCCTGGATGAGGTCTCCCAGCTCATCCCGAGTCAGTTTCATGCTGCATCTGCGACCACCAAGCTCCGCGACGAATTCGGTTGCCGTGTCGGTGGACAGCCGCTCCTTGGCCGCACGGCACTGTTCCCTCAGCAGTCCGAGTTGACCCACCGCGGCGGTGCTCGCCGGGTCGGTGCCGCTACCGTGCCCGAGCTCCTCGAAGACCTTCAGCAGCAATGCCTGATCGATCTCGTCGCCGGAGAAGGCGACGTAACGCATTGTGGGGCTGACGAGTTCGAAATCGCCGGCAAGGCTCACCAGTGTGACCGACGTGCCGGTACCACCGAAATCGAGCAGCCCGACCACGCCCGTCGCCGCGAGGCACAACTCCGCGTTCGCGGCGGTCAACGCCGCGATCGCGTCCGAGACCAGCCGCGGCGCCATGCCGCTTCGGACGAAGCCCAAGTGCGTTCGCAGGCCGTTGCGCAGCGCCTGCACCGTGGCGGGTTTCCAATACGCAGGAACGGCGATGGAGATTTCCGATGAGACGACGTCCGCCCCGGCCTCCAGCACCATCGCGTCCAGGGCCTCGACCATCAGGAGGTCCGGGTCGTGAGCGGACCCGTCGGGCGACACCAGCGCCACCGAGTCACCGATGCGCTCCACGAAGCCGCGCATGAGCACCCCGGCTTCGCTCAGGGGCGGAGTTTCCCCGGGCAGACCAATTTTCGGCGCGCAGTGCGGATATAGCGTCAGCACAGCACGGCGTGAGACCGGTGGGCTTCCGTTACACGCGGCGACCAGGTTCGTGGTCCCGATCGACAACCCCAGTGGGTCGTACATAGAGCGAAAACTTTCGTCTATAGAGGTCGGTGGCCAGCGTTAACCATAACGGCGGACGTCCTATGCAGTTGGTTCACAACCTCATTGGTATCCGGTCGATGCCGTGTCGTCACCGGAGCGGTATGGTCGACCGTCTTGACAAAGTCTCCCGGGTCACACCACAGTGAGCGGCAGTGAACGCCTCGGCTCGAATTCGAATGTCGACCCACGGCTGACCTTGGCGATCGACACCTCCGGCAATTCGGTTGCGGGCGTGTCGGTTTCCCACACCTCAGCCGTCCAGTCGGTGTCGGTTCCGTTGACGCTCACCTGGATACGCGGGTCGACGGCGGTGGCGACCGCCTGCAGGGGCTGGACGTATCCCGGTGTGCACAGCGAAATCCAGGCGCGGTCCTCGTGGGCCGGCGACCGGTACACCGTCAGTCGATCGTCGGCCACCTCGGCCACGACATAACCGGCGGGATTGAGCAGCGGGTGCAACTCGAACACGCGCAGCGCGCCCTCGATCCCGCCGGGCAACTTCAGCGCCCGGTGAATGCGTTCGGCCGCGAGCCCGGCCAGGCCGGTCAACCCACGTGCGCTCACCGAGATGGCTTGGGCCTCATCGGAGGCGCGTGCCCGCACCGCGAGTGCGAACGACAGATACAGCAGGTGCATCTCCAGGCAGACCTCGTCGGCAATGCGGACCAGCGCCGAGTGCGAGAAGGCGCCGAAGTCGAGATCGGACACCAGCGGCCCCGAGTAGTCCGCCTGCCCCTCGTCGGACGGGTCGATGCGATCGAGTTCCCACGTCGCGGCCCGGGTTTGGCGGAGCTCGTCGACCGCGGGGATGTTTTCGACCGCCGGGTGCGACTCGTCGATCGTCACCGTCCAGGCGCAGTGCGGGTGTCGATCCGACGGCGTCCGTGGCGGCCGGTGAATGGGTCGCATCTGCGCGTGCGGGTTGACCGTCGCCGCGGTCGCGTCGAACGTCGGATCCTCGATGGTGTGGCACATGCCGTGGACGTACTTGTCCCCCAGCGGCTCCACGTCGAGCAGCGCGCCGCAGTGGTCCAGGTGGAATTCGCCATGCCAGCGGTCGTGGACGGTATAGCGGAAATCCATGAATTGCGGCGGAGCGCCGATGTCGAGCTGCATGCCCTTGAAGATGGTGGGGACGTCGTCGCCCTCGAAGTTCAGCGCCCGCTGGATGCGCTTGGTGTAGATCGGGCTGGCGCCCGCCCACTCCTCGATGGCTATCTGCAGCATTTCTTGGTGGCCGAACTCCTTGATGCACCACGCCATGCCGGAGCGATCGATCAGTTGCCCGATCAGCAGCAGCTCGGGAACCAGGGTTGCCAGTTCGCCGCGGGACAGCCGCGCGTATCGGGAGGGGCTCACCGCCCGAAAATAGTTGGATTTATGTTATAAAGTCAACAATGTCCGTTGCTCCCACCCGGCGCACCAGCGCGCCGCGCAAACGCGGCGATGACACTCGCACCAGAATCATCGACGAGACGGTCCGCTGCATCGTGGAGGAGGGGTTCGCCGCCGCGACCGCCAAGCACGTGGCCGAACGGGCGGGCGTGACGTGGGGGGTCATCCAGTACCACTTCGGCGACCGCAACGGCCTGCTGACGGCCGTCGTCGACGATGGCGTGGCCAGGCTGGTGGAGAGCATGTCGGCGGCCGACGTCGGCGCGCTGCCGCTGCGCGAGCGCATCGAGGTCGTCGTCGACACCGCGTGGGGCTGTTACAGCAGTCCGACGTCTATGGCCGCCTTCGAAATCCTGCGAGCCACCCGCGGCGGCCCCTCGCCGCGTCGACTACCCGAAATGAATTCCGCGGTCGGTCAGCTCGGTCGCCTGATCACCGACGACCCGGCCAATGCCGGTGTGGCGGAGGTTATTTGGGCCACCCTGCGCGGTTTGGTGCTGGCGCAGATGATCACCGGGACCACCATCGATTGGAGCCGGGAGCGACGCGCGCTCGTCGACATGGTCAGCCTCTACCTGTCCGACGGCCAGGGGCATCGCGACACTTAAACCACCCCGGCGAACGCGACCGTGCTCCAAGTCTCGGCTTAGGCGTGTGCTGCAATGACCGGATGAGCTTTCAAGATGTGGCAGCCGACATTGAAGCGATCAAACAGGTCAAATACCGGTACCTGCGCGCGCTCGACACCAAGCACTGGGACGACTTCGCCGACACGCTCGCCGAGGACGTACGCGGGGACTACGGGTCATCGCTGGGTAAGGAGTTGCACTTCACCAACCGGGCCGACCTGGTCGACTACATGCGTTCCGCGTGCGGCCCGAACGTCGTCACCGAACACCGGGTGACGCATCCGGAGATCGACGTGAACGGCGACACGGCAATGGGCGGTTGGTATCTGCAGGACCGGGTCATCGTCGCCGAATACGACTTCATGCTGATCGGCGCGGCCTTCTACCGCGACTCCTATCGCCGCACCGACGCCGGCTGGAAAATCAGCGCCACGGGTTACGACCGCACCTACGAGGCGACAATGTCGTTGGCGGGCATGAACTTTAAGGTGAAGCCGGGCCGCGCGCTGGCTACTTCGTAATCGCGATCACCGCACCCGGCTGCAGCCAGCGGATGACCTGCACCAGCGTGGCGTCGTCGATCGCCACGCAGCCCTCGGTGGGCCCGCCGTCGGTCGTGTGAAAGAAGAACGCCGCACCCCCGCCGGGAACCTTGTTCTTGTTGACGCCCATCACGACGGCGTGCTTGTACTGGGGAATCTGCAGATTCTCGCTGTCGGCCGTATTGAACGGACACTGGGACTTCTGGCATACCTGCATGGAGTTGAAGGTCGGGCTGTGGTCATCGCCGCTCCACCAGTGGTTGGGCCCGACCTGTGTGTACGGCAACCCACCGCCCGGGTTCGGCGCCGTGCCGAAGGCCGAGTCAAGGGTGTAGACGCCCATTGGGGTGGCCGGAACCCCGCTCCTGGCCTGCGGGGCCATCCCCGCCGAACCCACGTGGGTGGGAATGCCGGTCTTGAGCGCCTGCCAGCCCGCGGTGGTGCGCTGGTAGATGTCCATCGTCGCGTTCGAACCGCCCGTGCTCACAACCGAAACCACTTGCGTGGCATTGCCAACGGAGTTCGCAAACCAGGGGGTAGCTGCGCCACTCACCGGTGCCGCCACGAGGCACGCGCAGACCAGGCATGCCGCAGCGCACAGCGAAACTAGCAGTCGGCGCATGGATTCAATCGTCGGGTGACGCCAACCGGGGGTCAAGTAAAAGTTTAGAACCAGTTGGGTCACCGCGCCGTGACCAGCGGCGCGGCGTTAGCAGACCCGCTCGCCCACGGCCGAAAAACCAAGAGGCACAACAGGAAATACAGGTATCCCAGCGACCAGCCGGCCAGCACATCGGACGGGTAGTGCACGTTCAACGCGACCCTGGCGATCCCGACCAACAGCAGGCACAGCGCGGTCACCGCGATCGCGACCCGACCCATGCACCGGCTCATCATCGGCAACACGAAGCTCAGCACGCCGAGAAGGGCGGCCGTCGCCTCGAGCGCGTGTCCCGAAGGAAACGACGTAGACGAGGCGGCCACCAGCATGGTCGACGGTCGCGGGCGGTTCACCAGGCCCTTGGCCGCCGCCGTCACCAATCCGCTCAACTGGGTACAGGCCAGCAGCACCAGCGCCGCCCGCGCGTTGCGCTTCACCAGTGCGGCCACCATGGCCGCCGCGCCGAGCAGGTGCAACGGAACCGGACCCAGCGCAACGGAAACCCCGTCCCAGAACCGAATCCACGCCGGGTGCTTGACGGCGATGTCGTGCGCGGCGTTCAACATCGACCAATCGAAGCGATTCAGCCAACTCCAGCCCTGGCAGTACCCCAGCCACATCGCGGCGTAGACCACCAGGGCCACCACAGCGGCCCAAACGGCCAGGGCCATCCGCGGGCGGGTCATGACTCCAGTCATAGCGAGTCATACTGGCGTCATGGCCGTCTTTGTCCGCAAGTTGTTCGGCATCGGCAAGTTGCCCGACGATCTGCACGCCGAGGTGGAGGCGGAGGGCCTTATCTACCTTGCCGACTACGTCGCGGTGACCCGGCGATTCAGCGGCGTCATCCCCGGCGTGCGGTTGTCACACAGCGTCGCCAGCTACTGCGGCTCGCTGGCCTTCACCTCGGAGCGGGTGCTCGCGACGCTGTCCATGCTGCCCAAACTGGCCGGCCCGACCGTCGACGTGCGCTGGGACGCCCCGCAGGCGGGTCCGGCGAAGGTCGACATTTCGCCCACCGGTTTGCGGGTCGAGGTCGACCTCGATACCGGGGCAGCCCAGGTTGACGGGAACTTCAGCGGCGCGCTGTCGCTGCATTACAAGGCCGCCGTGCCGGACGAAGTACTCGCCGCCCTGCCGCGGCGATCGCTGGCCTTCGACATGCCGCCGGAATACGTGTTCCGGGCGGTCGGCGTCACTTATAGCCCGTGATGATGTTCCGCGATCGTGATCCGCGGCCAGGGCGGCTGCCGCAGCACCGCCAGGGTGCCGATCACCGCCGCCAGTAGGCCGGTGAGCACCCCGATCAGCGCGATCCGGTTCGCATCCAGGGCGGGCACCCAGGAGGCCTCGCCGTCGCGGATGACGAAGACGCCGACCGGTTTGGCGACGGGGATCACGGTGGCGCCGTCGGCGGTCTGATAGGGCTCGCCGTACGCGCCGCCGGCGGGCACCTCGTCGACTACGTCGGAAACTTTCACGGAACACTCCGTTCGAAGGGGCGTCGCGGAGGAGACGGTTCACGCTAGCGCGGATTTTTCTACGATGACCCTGTGACCGATCAGGCGTTCAGCCCTCAGGAGCGGCGGGCCGTCTATCGGGTGATCTCCGAGAGGCGCGACATGCGCCGCTTCCTGCCCGGGGGCGTGGTGAGCTCCGACGTCCTGGCGCGCCTATTGCAGGCCGCGCACGCGGCCCCCAGCGTCGGCCTGATGCAGCCGTGGCGCTTCATCCGGATCACCGACGACTCGCTGCGCCGACGCATCCACGCACTCGTCGACGAGGAGCGCCCGCTCACCGCAGCCGCCCTGGGAGAACGGGCCGAGGAGTTCCTGGCGTTGAAGGTGGAGGGCATTCTGGAGTGCGCTGAGCTCTTCGTGGTGGCGCTGTGCGACAACCGCGGCAGGCACGTGTTCGGCAGGCGGACGCTGCCGCAGATGGATCTCGCGTCGGCGTCGTGTGCCATCCAGAACTTGTGGCTGGCGGCGCGGTCGGAAGGCCTTGGCATGGGCTGGGTTTCGCTGTTCGATCCGCAGCGGCTGGCGGAGCTGCTCGCAATGCCCGCCGATGCCGAACCGCTGGCCATCCTGTGCCTGGGCCCGGTGCCCGAGTTTCCGGATCGGCCGGCCTTGGAGCTGGACGGCTGGGCCTTCGCTCGACCGCTGTCGGAGTTCGTCAGCGAGAACCGATGGGCGTAGCTGGGGTATCGTCGCCGGTCGAGGTGAGGGTATGACGGCTAAAGGCGCATATGACGGATAGAGGCGTTAAAGACGCTAAAGAAAACGTGCTGCTTGTGCACTGGCACGACCTGGGGCGATACCTAGGCGTCTACGGCCACAGCGACGTATCCAGCCCACGACTGGACCGGCTCGCCGCCGAGGGCATCCTGTTCACCGGGGCGCACGCCACTGCACCGCTGTGTTCGCCGTCGCGTGGATCACTGTTCACGGGTCGCTACCCGCAAAGCAATGGACTCGTCGGCCTGGCCCACCTCGGCTGGGAATACCGCAGCGGCGTACGAACGCTGCCCCAGATACTTTCCGAATCCGGTTGGTACTCAGCCCTTTTCGGTATGCAACACGAGACGTCGTATCCGAAACGGCTGGGCTTCGACGAATTCGACGTGTCGAACTCCTACTGCGCGTACGTGGTGGATAAAGCGAACGAATGGCTGGGCGACGCCACCGAGGACCTTGCGGGCCAACCGTTCCTGTTGACCGCGGGTTTCTTCGAAACCCACCGCCCCTACCCGCACGACCGCTACCAGCCGGCCGACAGCGCGGCCGTCGATCCTCCGGACTACCTGCCGGATATTCCCGATGTTCGCGGCGACCTCGCCGACTTCTACGGAGCAATTGCCACGGCCGACGCCGCGGTGGGGCGGCTGCTGGACACGTTGGCCCAGACCGGGCTGGACGCCAGCACCTGGGTGGTGTTCTTCACCGATCACGGGCCGGCGTTCCCGCGCGCGAAATCGACGCTGTACGACGCCGGAACCGGCATCGGAATGATCATTCGCCCACCCACCAACCGGGCCATGCCACCCCGCGTCTACGACGAACTGTTCAGCGGCGTCGACTTGGTGCCGACCCTGCTCGGCCTGTTGGGCGTCAAGGTGCCGGCCGACGTCGACGGCGTCTCACACGCCGACGCCTTGCTTGCGCCGGACGCGCAAGCCGAACCGGTCCGCGATCACGTGTACACCACGAAGACCTATCACGACTCGTTCGACCCCATTCGCGCAATCCGGACCAAGGAATACAGCTACATCGAAAACTACGCACACCGGCCGCTGCTCGACATGCCGCTGGACATCCAGGAAAGCCCGTCGGGACAGGCCGTCGCACCGTTCGTGGACGGTCCGCGTCCGGAGCGGGAACTCTACGATTTGCGCGCCGACCCCACCGAGACCGTCAACCTGCTGGCGGCAGGCACGGGCATAGCGGAGGACGTGGATGCGATCGCCGCCGATCTTGCTGTCCGCCTGCATGATTGGCGCCAGCGCACCGGCGACGTCATACCATCGGAGTTCGCCGGTTCTCGCATCGCGGTGCGTTACACCGAGACTTATCTGCGGATTCATCACATGATGCCGAACAGCAGCTCGGCGATCGCAGTCGACCGCGGCATCGAGGAGCCTCAGGCGGTCGACCCTACCCACCCGGGCGACGGCCGCCACCGACTTGGGCGACGATGAAAACCCTCCGGAACGGGAATATCGTCGTCCCGTCGGCCCTCGGGGGGTAGGCGTCGTCCAGCAGCGGGATGAGTTCCTCGCGAAACTGCTCCCAGCCCTCGTCGTCGAGCCGCTCGCGCACCGGGACCAGCGCCGTGCCGGTGATCCATTCGAGCACCGGATGCTCACCGGTCAGCTGATGCAGGTAGGTGCTCTCCCAGGCGTCGACCCGGCAACCGGCGTCCAGCAGCAGGTTAGCGTAATGCGCCGGCGGATGAACGACGGATCCAACGCGAAATGGTATGTCTCGCATGGCTTTTGCGTAGGGCTCACGGCGGGCCAACGCGCGCACCGTGGCATGCGACGGCGTATCGAAGTTGGCCGGGATCTGCGCGGCGATCCAGGATCCGGGCGCCAGCTCGCCGGCCCACCGGACGAGCAGATCGGCGTGCTCTGGCACCCAGTGCAGGGCCGCGTTGCTGACGACCACATCGGTATCGGGCTTGGCTTTCCAGTCGCGCAGGTCGCCGAGGACGGCGTCGATCCCGCGTTCCTTGGCGGCGGCGACCATCTCCGGCGAGCTGTCCATCGCCTCGATCGTCGCTTCCGGCCAGCGCCGGGCCAGGTACTGCGTCAGGTGGCCCGGCCCGCACCCAAGGTCGACCACCCGACGCGCCCGTTCGGCGCCCACCCGGGACATCAGGTCGTGGAAGGGTCGGCTGCGATGGTCCGCGAAGGCCAGGTAGACGTCCGGATCCCACATGTCGGTCCTCCCGATCAACACCATCCCGAGTCGGCTGATAGACAAACCGTATTACCGCATGCCGCCCCGGCGGCGACCGAGTGGGGGATAGCATCGGCTTCGTGACGCCCGACACGGATCCGGTCGGCCCCCCCGTTCCCGTTCCGGATGTTCCCGGCGCCGACGTACCCGCCGGCGCCGAGGGACTGCCGCCGCGCTCGGTGTTGTCGCCCCGTCAGCGCATGGTCCTCGAAGCGGCCGCGATCGGCGATCTCGCGCTGCGCACCTGGGTGGCCTCCGTGCTGTCCACCACGGTGACGCCGGCCGTCATCGCCACCTCCGTGCGCTCCGGCAGCGAACGCGACAACCTTCGCTTCTACGCCGAGCTAGCGGCCGACCGGGATCCGGCGAAGTCGTTTCCCGCACCGACCGAGCCGCCTCGGGTCTCGTCGCGGCCGGCGAATCGGCTCGCGCGGTCGATGGCGCGCGGCCGGGTCGAGAACATCTCGTTCCCCAGCAGCTTCAGGGCTATCAACCCCGCGATGCGCGAGCGATGGAGTTCTTGGACATCGAACAACATCGTGCACGCGCAGCACTGGCGCCACGACGACGGACCGCACCCGACGCTGTGCGTCATACACGGCTTCATGGGATCGTCCTACCTGGCCAACGGGCGGTTCTTCACGCTGCCGTGGTACTACCGGTCCGGCTACGACGTCCTGATGTACACGCTGCCGTTCCACGGCCCGCGGGCCGAAAGACTCTCGCCTTTCAGCGGTTTCGGCTATTTCGCCGGTGGGCTCTGCGGTTTCGCCGAGGCGATGGCCCAGGCCGTGCACGACTTTAGGTCCATCGTCGACCATCTGCGGCACAGCGGCGTCGACCGCATCGCGCTGACCGGCATATCACTGGGCGGATACACCGCCGCGCTGGTGGCTTCCGTCGAGGATCGGCTCGAAGCCGTGATCCCCAACTGCCCGGTCGTGACCCCGGCCACGATGTTCGACGAATGGTTCCCGGCCAACAAGCTGATGGGGCTGGGACTGCGGCTGTCCAACATCGGCCGCGACGAGCTGGCCGCCGGGCTCGCCTACCACTGCCCACTGAACTACCGGCCCCTGGTGCCGAAGAACCGTCGGATGATCATCACCGGACTCGGCGATCGGATGGCTCCGCCGGACCAGGCCGTAAAGCTTTGGCAGCATTGGGATCGCTGTGCCCTGCACTGGTTCCCCGGCAGCCACGTGCTGCACGTGAGTCAGCTGGACTATCTGCGCCGGATGACCCCGTTCCTGCAGGACTTCATGTTCTGACGGTTTCGGCGACCGGTGCCCGGTGGGCGCCGGCCACCGGAGTGGGCCAGGCCAGCCGCGCCAGCAAGCCGGCGGGCTCATCGGTGCGCCCGTCGAGTCGTTGCGTGGACGACAGATCCAGCGCCGTCAGCGCCGGCAGGTGGTTACCGCGTTGCGGGGTCAGTTCGGCCAGCGGCACCCCAGCAGCCGGGGGCGTATCGGTCAGAAACGCACACGCGGCCGCGAGGGTGTTGCGGGTTCCGTCACCGGCGATCTCCAGCGCCGTGCAGGTCTCGCGTGCCGGGTGGGAGCGGATCGCGTCGAAGGTTTGCGGCAGCGTGTCGTCGACGCGGACTTGGTATGCCGCCACGTAATCCGACGTGCCCCGCTGCACTCCCCGCCACGTTTCGCGGGCGCTGGGCGCCAGCACGCGCGGGACGTCGTCGGGCCCCACCATGTTGGCTTCCCATCCGCTCTCGCGCAGGTGGTCGGCCAGCCGGCGCGCCGCGACCTGGGCGGTCTCGTACAAGGGGATCCGCGATGAGCGTGCCCGTAGCGCGGCCAAATTGTCGGCCGCAGATATCGTGAGCCCGATCCAGGTCTCCCGGCGTGAGGCGTCGGATGCGTTGTCGCGGCTTGTGATTCGGACTTTGTCGGCGCGGATGCCGTAGCGGTCCAGGTACCGGGCGATCAGCGGCAGCGGAAGCACGTCCGAGTCGCCGACCGGCGGCCCGACCCTGAGCAGCGCAGTTGTCTTTGTGGCAGAGCCGGATTCGGGGTCGAATCCACCCGCTCGGTTCAGGGTGCGGCGCATCATCGACAGGCGGCGGCGCAGGATCGTGGTGAAGTGCAAACCGTGCCACCAGCCGAATAGTACGATGACCGCGGCGGCGGCGATGCCGAGCAGCCAGTAGTCACGCGGCGACCGCCAGGGATAGGCCATCACCGCGGGCACCACGGCCAGCAGCGCAAGTGTGATTCGGCCGCTACCGGGCGTCGGTATCGAGCGAAGCGTGCTCACGGGGTGGTCTCCTTCTTTCGGGTGATCGCGGCGATCGCGGCGACGGCCGCGACAACCAGGGCCAGCGCGGCGGTTCCGGCGAACGCGACGGTTCGCGGCGTGGTGTCCCTGGGCGCGGGAGCCGGCGGAACGGCGACCGGCTTCGCCGACGCCGGACCGGGTTGGTTGCCTGCGGGCAGTTCCCACGTCAGCGCCGCCACGGGATCCACGCTGCCGGCGCCGACGACGTTCGAGGGCGCCCGGGCGCCGTTGTGCGCGGTCGCGGTGATGCGGCGCACCACCTGCGCGGCGGTCAGTTGGGGATACTTGCTGCGGACCAGCGCCGCGACGCCCGACACGTAGCCGGCCGCGTAGCTGGTGCCGCTCAGCGCGACCATCTGCTGGTGGTCGTCGGGCAGGCCATTAGCAAGACCGCCGAGGCCGCCGCCGTCGCGGTTGCTCACCGACACGATGTTTTCGCCGGGTGCCGCGATACCCACCCATGGGCCGGCCGCGGTGAATTTCGATGGCTGCCCATCCGCTGTCAGGGAAGCCGCCGACAGCACATACGGCTGCCACCACGACGGGATGGAGACCGACTTGACACCGGCCCAGTTGCGCGGATCGTCCGGACGGCTCAGATCGGTGAGCGGATTGGAATCACACGGAGCTCCTGAGGTGCCGCCCGTTCCCGATCCGGTCGGCCCGTTGTTGCCCGCGGCGGCGACGATCACCGCGTCCTTGTCCACCGCCGCGTACCGGATCGCCGCGCCGAGCGCGGCCTGGTCGATCGGCCGGTCGGCGGGCAGGCAGGTTGTCGCGGAGATGTTGATCACCCGGGCACCGAGGTCGGCCGCGTGCACGATCGCCCGGCCCAGCGTCGCGACGTCGAGGGACGCCCGCGCCAGCAGCGGGTCGCCGCCCGGCGTCCGCGGCGAGAACTTCGCGGACATCGTCCTGATCGACACCACCCGCGCCGCGGGAGCCACGCCCGAGAAACCGTCGTCACCGGGCTGGCCGGCGATGGTCCCGGCGACCAGCGTCCCGTGCCCGTCGCAGTCGGTCAGGCCGTCGGTCGTCTCAACGAAGTCGCCGCCGGGATCGACGTTGGGCAGCCGCGGGCCGGGCCGCACGCCGGTGTCGATGACCGCCACCAGTTGGCCGTCGCCGCGGGAAAACTGCCATGCTGCCGGAAGATTCAGCATCGCCTGGCTGGGTGTCACCGCACCGGGATCGCTGCCGAGGATGACCCCTGAGGTGCTGCACGGACCACGCTGTTCCATCGGCTGCACGGGTCCCGGGGTTCCGCTCGGGGGCGGGACGCCCGGGTCGACCATCGGCTGATCGATCGCGAACGCCGTCGGACAAGTCCACGCCATGGCCGCGAAGGCGGCTATGCCACAGGCTATCCCGGTTCGAGGTCCGCGCCTCATCATCGATTGAGTACCCAGGCGAACAGACCGACCAGGTAGGCCATGACGGGGATCAGTGAGGCGTCGAGGCCGGCCGCAACAAAGCCCAGCAGTCGGCGCAACGGCAACGAGTAGCTTTCCGGCGAGGCGATGCGCGGGTTCAACGCGACGACCACCCAGACCAGCGCCAGCGCGACGAGCACCAGCACCGCGCCCAGGGCTGCACCATACCGGCCCGTCGCGGTATAGAGCACCGAGAGGGCACCGGCGACCAGGTAGGGCTGGGCGAGCAGCCAGGCCTTGCACGCCGCCGAATCCCACACCCGTGCGCGCAGGACCGACGTGGCCGCGGTTGCCGCGACCACGTACCAGCCCCAGCCGCCCAGCGACTCGGGGCGCAGCGCGATCGCCACCGATCCCAGGGCGCTGAGCAGTACGGCGGCGGCGATGAATCCGCTCTGGTGCGCGTCGCCGATGCGCACTCGCCGCGGCAGGTCCTCGAGCACCCGTAAGGACGGCGCCGACGGAGTGGGATCGCCGGGCGCGGGAATGACCGGCAGCGGGAAGCGTGCCCACAACGCGGACACCTGAGCCGCCTCGATGGTGACCAGCAGGGCCGCCACGATCAGCCCGCAGCCGATGGTGAGTATCGGTAGCCGCCACAGCAACTCGGCGCCGGCGGCCAGCAGGACCCCGGCTCCGACCACCGCGGTCGTGGTGAAGAAGCCGACGACTCGCTCCCGGTCCGGGCCCGGAACCATCAGGGCGATCAGCGACCACGCCGTGACACCGGCGGCCGCCAGCATCAGTTGCGCCGGCCCGAACCGTCCCGGCACCGCCAACGCCAGGGCGGCGCCGATGGGTGCCAGCGCCGCGATCGACAGCGCCATTCCGGTGCGCGCGGAACGGGCCGTGATCAGCAAGCCGGCCACCGCCGTGACCGCGGCGATCACGCTGACCGCGACCAGTCCGGACAGCGCGCCGGTGGCTGCCCGGTAGCTGGCCCCCAGACCGGTCGCCAGCAAGGCCACGGCGATCGCCGCCGCGAGCGCCCCCCGCTGGATATGCGCTGCGCCCCAGGGCCTCAGTCGCGAGGCCGAGAAGATCATGGCGGCGTCGGCAATGTCCTCGACGATGCCCGGCGCGGCCGGACCGACGGGCACCGGCTGCAGCGAAAGCAGGTCTCCGTCCACGACTCCGACGGTGTCCAGGGTCGCGTCCAGGCTGAAGGGCGCGCCACCGATGGGCGCCAGGCTCAGGTGGGAGGCCGCAAGGGTGTCCGGGGTATCCGGCGCGCCACCGTCACCGTTCGACTCGGTGGGAACCACCAAACGCTTTACCGCGGGGATGATTTCGCGCAGCGGCAGCTCGGCGGGCAGCGCCATCTCCGTCAGCCTGCTGTCCGTGAGAATGGCGATGCGGACGATTGGCATGACGGCGCCGGACGTCACCGGGCCCTCGAAGAATGTTGGGGCCGGTCCTGGGACATGGTTCTTCCTTCTCTATCTCGTTGCCGTTATGAAGCTCGGGCGGAAAAGTCTCGGGACAGCCGCCGGCCGGGGAACCATTGGCCGTCCGGCAATCCGGCGGTCAGCTGTTCGATCGCGACGGCGATGGCGAAGGGGGTCCCCGGGCTGAACGTCGAGACCCACTCGCCGTCGAAGGCGCGCGACGGGCTGACCAGCACCCGGCCCGCGGTGGTATCGACGATGCTCATCCCAACCTCGGTGCTGGAGTGCTGCCCGTCGCGGTGGCAGCCGGCGACGATCTCGACGTAGCTGCGCGGACCGGAGAACACCGACTCCACCACCGGTCGCGCCGATGCCGGGATACCCAGGTAGTCAACGACTTCGGACAGTGAAGCGCCGGACCGCAGCCGCTCGTCGGCCCGGGCACCGACGGACGTCGGCATGCTGAACTCGTCGAATCGCGCCGGTGGCCGCTGGGCCAGCCCGACACCGAGAACGGGAACCAGCCCGCGCGGATCGTGAATATCCATGGCCGTGAAGGTGATCAGCTGCGCAGCGCGCAGGGCCACCACCGTCTTGGGGGGGTCACCGGTGGCGCCGGAGCGCTGCGCGACGATGCCGCGCAGCAGTTCGCCGGTGCCGTGCGCCGCCGCGGGACCCACGTAGCGCAGGTCGAGCCACCGGTCGGGAAAGCACACCGCCCTGATCCAGTCGGCGACCGCCGGGCTGATCGCACCGTCTTGCGACACCAGGCCCATCCGGGTCAGTTCGGCCCGCTGACGCTCGAGGAACGCCCCCCGCTGCGCGGCATCGCGATACGGGGTGGTGATCGCCAGGACCCACGGGAAGCTGCCCGCCCCAATGGTTTCCGCGATGAACCAGGCCTGATCGACCGTCAGCTCGACGGCGTTGGGTTCGGCACTCATCTGACCGGAATTAACCGCCCCACTTGGCGGCTTCGGCGGTGTCGCGGGCGTACATGGCCAGCGTGTTGGCCTCGTGGGTGCTGGCCATCGACTGATAGGCCCGCACCAGGGCTTCCATGGCCTGGTTCCACTGGGCCTGCCACACCTGGTAGGTCATCCCGGTATCGCCCTGCCAGGCGTTGGACAGCACCGCCTGCTCGCTGGCGATATCGGCGCCCAGTCCCTGCAGGGTGCCGGCGTAGCCCGACATGTCCCCGGCGTGGCCCAGCATCGCCGGGTAGTTGTACATGATCTGCGACATCACAAGTCCTTTCGCGGTTGTAGGTCTGATCAGAACGCGGTGTAACCCGACGCGGCCGCGGCGTCGGCGGCCACATAGGTGCCCGCGGCATCCCCAAGGTTGGCCTGGGCGATGTCCAACAGCGTGTTGATGCGGGCGGCTGCCTCCACGAACCGGGCATGGGCGGCCTGAAACGCCACCGCGGACTCACCCTGGTGAAACGCCTGCGCTGACACCGCCTCCTGCTCGGCCTGGCTGATCGTGCTGCGCATCAACGCCGACTTGGTGCTAAACGCCGACTGCGCGGCCACCAACTGCGGAATATGAGCATCCAACAGACTCATAACGATTCCCTTCCTTTCGAATTCCTGTTATTGACTGCCACGTTGTGAACCGTCGTCTCTCCTCTCCAAGGGGAAGCCATTATCAGCCGCCCGCCATCCCATAGGTAGCGGCCGCCGCGGTGTCACCGGCGAGATAGCTTGCGCCGCCCTCACCCACGCCCACACCGGCGCGGCCGAGCTCTTCAACACCTTGGGCCGCGATGGCGGCGTGCTCCTGGCCCTGGGCGCTGAACCCGGCCGCGGTCTGCAGCGACACCGGGTCCGCCGCCGGCGGCACCACCGCGGTAATCGCCGGGGCCGCCGCCGCGTGGGCGGCCGCCAGCCGCGCCGTCAGCGCCTCCACGGCCGCGCTGGTCGCGGCCAGGCCCTCGGGAACCACTCGCAACGTCATGACTAACTCCCCTCCTGTTGCGTGTCACCAAACATCGCGGCCTCCCCAACCAGCGGGTTGACCAACTGCACGTACGTCGGACTGTCGCTGTCGCCCAACAGGATCGCCCGACCGGCGGGCAACCGGCCGAATCGTTGACCGCGGATCTTGCCGCTGTCTTGCGGATTGCCCGAGAGCATCAACGTGGTCGCCTGCAAGTCGTTGAAGCGGCGCAGCAACGGGCTGGTCATCAGCGCGTGCCCGGATCCGGTGGCGCGTGCGGTGACGATCACCCGCAGCCCCAGATCGGCGGCCTGCGCAAGCTGCGCGATGAGCGGAGTCCATGGCCGCAGTCCGATGTAGGGACCGCTCATCGCCGGCGCATCCGGCATCTGGTCGACGTCGTCGATGATCAGGTAGTGGGTGTGGCCCCGGTAGGTCCAGCGGGACAGCTCGGCCGCCGACAGGCCCGCCGGTGGCCGCCGGGACTCGATAAGGTTTGCCAGCCCAAGCATCGCCGGGATGACCCGGTCGATGTTGGCGGTGTATTCGTTGTCGGGGAACAACGGCTCGTCCACGAGGTGCAGCCGCCGGTCCAGCACGGTGAAGGCCACCTGGTCGGCGGTGGAGTGCTCGCGGATGGTGCGGATGATGTGGCGCAGCAGCGTGGTCTTACCGGACTTGCTGTCGCCGAACACCATCAACAACGGGTTTTCGGTGAAGTCGAGGACGACGGGCGCGAGGTCCTCTTCTCGCTGACCGATGACCACCTTTTCCGCGCCGCGATAAAGCGGCCCCAGCGCGTCGGGTGCGAGATTGGTGGGCAGCAACCGAACCGGCGGCGCAAAAACGCCGGGGTGGCGGGCGTTGATCGCCGCCACTGGGTTTGATTCGGCGTCCAATGCCGGGCTTGCGAACAGGAAATGCTCGGCGGCCATGGTCAGTCCGCGGCCCGGCTGGTCGTGCGGAACGGTGTCGGCCGGGCGGCGCAGCGCGCCGATCACCCGCACATTGCTGTCCCGCGCGTCCTGCAGCTTGAGCTCGAGGCGCAGCCCCAGGCCATCGCGCATCGCCAGCGGCACCTCCAGCCAGCTCGGGGTGGTGATGACCACGTGGATGCCGTACGCCAGGCCGACGTTGGCCAGTTCGCTCACCTTGGCCAGCAACGGATTACGGGTGTTGAACTGGTCGGTGTTGTCACGGCCGAACGCGTAGAGGTTGTCGATGACCAGGAACACCTCGCCGAAACCGTCGTCGGGGGCCGAACCCTGCCTATCCCGAAAGGCATCTCGGCGCTGCCGGGACACCAGCAGCTGCTCCAGCTCGCCGAAGGTTCGGCGGATGCGTTCGGGTTGCAGCGCCGACGCGACGCTGCCGACATGTGCCAGATCCTCCAGCGCCCGCAGCTGGCCGCCGCCGTAGTCCAGGCAGTAGAAGGTGACCTGGCGGGGCGAGTGCAGGCTGGCCGCCGACATGATGAATGTCTGCAGCGCAGTCGATTTCCCGGACTTGGGGCCGCCGTGGACGAGCATGTTCCCGGCCGACGACATGGCGTCGAACACCAGTGGGTCCCGGCGCATCTCGAATGGTTTGTCGATCTCGCCGAGCGGCCATCGCCACTGCCCTTGCGGCAGCCCGGCGCGAGCCAGCACTCCGGTCAACGGAATCGGTTCGTCGAGCGGCGGCAGCCATAGCTGCGGGGCCCGCGGCCCGTAACGTGCCAGCTGTTCGCCGATGGTCGCGATCAGCTTGCGCGGCGGTCCGGCCGCTTCCTCTTCGTCGCCGGTAGCTATGACGGTGCCGGGATCGGGCTCAACCCTTCCGGCGGTGAACAGCTTCGGCTCTGGAGCGGAGTGCACCACAAGGGTTTTAGCCCTTTGCGGTGGCTCGTAGATGCCGTCGACGTAGGTGCTGCGGAACTTGATCGGGGTCGCACCGGGGGCGGGCACCAGGAAGCCCAAACCCTTGTGCTCTCTGCCGGATTCGATGTGATAGGCGTCATCCACGCCGATGATCTGGCGGGAAACGCTGGGACTGGCCACCTTCAACCCGATGCGGTAGGAGGTGTTCTTGTCGATGTCCTTGATCTTGCCCACATCCAGAGTCTGGGACGCGAACAGGATATGGATGCGGAACGAGCGGCCCTTGCGGGCCACGTAGTCGAACAGCTCCGCGTATTCCCGGTGGTCGGCCAGCATCAGGGTGAACTCGTCGGCGACCACGAACAGCGTTGGGATGGGCGGCAGATCATGCCCGGCCGCCGCGGCGTTCTCGTACTCGACCACCGAGTTGAACGCGCTGCCCTGAACGCGGCGGCCGGCCTCGCGCAGCAGCGCCTCGCGACGGGCGACCTCACCGCGCAGCGTGTCGGCGAAGCGGTCGGCCAGCGACTTCTTCTCGGCCATGTTCGAGATCACCGCGACGACTTGCGGGAAGTTGCGGAAGCTGTCGGCGCCCGCCTCGCCCTTGAAGTCGGCGTAGATGACGATCAGCCGGTCCGCCGAATGGGTTGTCAACAAAGACAACAGGATCGACATCAGAGTCTGCGACTTCCCGGAACCGGTCATACCGATCATCAGGCCGTGCGGACCCATCCCGCCCTCGGCCTCATCCTTGAGATCGAAGATCAGCGGCTCGCCGGTCGCGGTGACACCGATCGGAACCCGCAACTCGTCGTCGCGACGGCGCGGTGCCCACAGCGTCGGCACATCCAGCTGCGACGCGTCCTGAATACCCAGCAGCGTGGTGAAGGTCGCACCGCGGGTGGCCGCCGAGCGCAACCCGGCATGCGTCGGGTTGGTATCCCACCGCGACAGCCGGCGGGCCAGGTGAGCGGCGTCGTCCGCGCCAAGTTGATCGGCGATGTCGATGTAGGGCTGCCAACCGCCGGTCTGCCAACGGTCGATGGCGCCGCGCCCGATGCGCAAAATCGGCTTTTCGGGGTCCGAATACTGTTCGCGGTGCGGGGGGGTGGCCGAGCAGTGCACGACGGTGACTCCCGCCCGGCCCATTGCCAGCGGCGAGGCGTCCAGGTCATAGGCGGGGTCGTCGACAATGATCAGCAGGTGGCGCAGCGCATCGGCGGGCCCGCCGGTGAACGCCGGCCGGTCGGCAAGCCCGGATCCGAGCATCGCCACCAGCTCGTCGGCGTTGGTCGACAGGAAGCGGGCGGGCCCGACGCCGTCCAGCTCGCCGGGAATGTCCACGTGTGGCAACCACTTCAGCCAGGACCAGTCCCGGCTTTCCAAATCATGGGTGGCCAGTGCCACCCCGAGCACCGTCGGGTCGTGCCACGTCACCGCCTGCGCGATCCAGGCGCGCAAGGCCTCGCGCACGTCGTCCTGCTCACCCAGCAGCGTGATCCGCGAGACCTTGGTCAGGTCGATCCCCGTCGGCACGTCGCGCACGGTGCGCTGGGTGTCGAGCAGGCTGCGTAATGCGCTGTGCGACACGGGTTCCAGGTCGATCTCGTCGACGGTGTCGTTGACCCGCAGCGAGGTGGCCAGGGGCACATCGTGACGGCCGACCCGCAGTACCAGGAAGTCAGGGTCGTGCGGGTCGCGCTCCCACTGGCGGCGGGATCCGGGCACCGTTGCGAGTGCCGTGGGGTCGGGGTGGGACCACTGTGCGGCCGCGCGTTGCTGGGCGGCCTGGGTCCGAACGTTGTCCCGCACCACCGACAGGTACCGCAGATAGTCGGCCCGTTCGGCGTCGACCTCCTCGGTGCGCATCTTGTTGCCGGTGCCGCGGTAGAGCGCGGTCGCCGCCAGCAGCAGCACGAACGGGAAGAACAAAGTCTGCGGCGAGATCACCCGCATCCCGGTCGCGACCAGCGCGACGATCATGCCGACGATCAGGATCACGATCAAGTAGGGCAGGGCGCGCCGCAGCAGCGACGGCGGAACCACCCGGGGCAGCTCAGGGGGCGCCTCGATGCTGATGGTGCCCTTGCGGGTGGTTGGCGGCGCCAGCCGGCGGCGGGCTTCGAAGATCAGTCGGCTCATCGGGGCTCTCCTTCGGCCGACACCGGACGACCGGGCCTGCTGTCGGGCGCCAAACCGTCATGCGCGAGGAATGCATCGGCGCGCGACAGCGTCGGGCCGGGGGCAAACAGTGATAGCACCGACCACGGGATCGGAACTGGAGGACCGCTTAACCCAAGGGCCTCAACGGTTTTGCCGTGCCCGGCAGCTGCGGATCCACTTTCAGCCTCATTGTCGATGCCGTAGCGCACTCCGGTGTCGGAGACCCAGAACAACGACCCGGCAGCCGGCGCCGCCGCCCCGCCGCCCACGGCCTGGCTGAAGTAGCCGGTGCCCGGCGCCAGAGCGACGCGGGTGGCCGTCGAGCCATTTCCCTGCGAGCCACCGCCGACCAGGTCGACGGTGCGCACCGCGTCTGGCACCGGCAACACCGAGCCGGATAGCAGGCTCAGTGAGCTGGTGGCGGCCCCGACCGGCTTGCTCCAGTACGCACACGTGACGGGATTTTTGGCGGCGTCGACGAGGGCGACCTGCTGGTCGGGATAGCGGGTGGTGTCGAGCATCCGCGACACCGGCAGCTTGGCCACCTCATCGGCGCCCAGCCGCGGCGGTTGGTCAAGGCCATAGGAATTGGTGTTGCGCAGGATCGCGGCAAGCACCGGCGAAACGGGCTGCAGGCCGTCCGGCAACACCGCGTAGTACCGCACGGTGCCCGACGAGTTCCGCTCCAAACCGTGGGAGACGACCACCGCACCGACCGGGGCGGGCACCGAAAAGTTCGCCGCGCCACCGGCATTCGGGATCGGCGGCACCGTCAGCGCCGGGGCTTCGGGTATCGCGTTGAACAGCCCGGGCGCGATGGGCCGCGGCGCGGGCACTTCCGAGTTTCCGACACCGATGCCGAGTGCGTTGGTGACGGCGTGGTTGGCCAGGTCAATCTGGCTACGCTTGCCGTCCCAGAGCAGCCAGGTGCTGCCGGCGTTGTCGACCAGAATCCCCTGATTGGCGTGGATCGCGGCCGCCCGCGCACCCTCGCCGTCGGGCGGGCCGGCGATCACGGTGACGCCCGTGCTGTGGGCACCGCGCCCACCTGTCTGATTGGCCCCGCTGACGGCGTCGCACACCGTCCAGTTGGCGTCGTGCGAGGCGTTCTGCACCATGCGCTCAGGCGCGCCCGGGATGCCGATCAGGTTGCCGCGCGGAAACCGGTCCAGCTCACTGCTTTTCACCGCGGTGGGGTTGACCGGCCGACCGGCGATCAGCCGGGCCGAGGTCAGGTTGAGCACCGGGTGCAGATCGTCACCGACCCGCACATAGAGCGCGTCGGTCGACCGGTCGGCAAGGACCACGTTGTTGCCCGCCTGCCCGTTGGGCCGGATCAGCGAGAACACGAAACACCCCGCCAGGCCGGTGATCAGGATGAGCGCGCCCATCAGCACCGCGCGCGACTGGGTGCGCAGGGGATCGACGAGCATCCTGGTGTCGTGCAGGGCGATACCCGAGGCGATCCGGCGCATCACGAAGCGCCAGCCGGTCACCTGATGACGGGTGACGAAGCCGCGGCGGTAGACCACTTGGTCGGGGTTGTCGTTGACAGGGGTTCGTGAGGAGAACGAGCGTCGCCCTCCGTCCCTTTCGAAGGCCCATCCGCCGTCCGGCTCATTATTGGTCATGCCGGCTCCCGCAGGCCGAGGCCCTGCAGCAGCGGCTCAACGCAATTGCGCACGTCCTCGTCGGTGATCGTCATCAGCTCCTCGTCCGTGAACTCGCCGTTTTCGGCGTGTGCGGAATGGTCCAACCGGAATTCGCGTTCCTCTTCGGACTTTTCGACCACGTTGCGAACGAACCGGCCGTTGCCTGCGATGTCGAGGCCGCGACGTTCGACCCCGCTTGCGTCAGGTTTGGACGTTTCGGCCAGGTGCGCGAACAGCGCCTCAAGATCGCTTAGCGCGGCCTGGGCGAAAACGCTGTCCCGCTTGGCTGCCATAAAGTTCGCGATCTCAATCAACTCAGCCGGTTTGTACGACGGGAAGTCAATGCTGCGGGTGAACCGTGACCGCAGACCTTGGTTGGTGTCGAGGAACCGATCCAGGTCGGCGCGGTACCCGGCGATGATCACCACCAGCCGATCCCGGTCGTTCTCCATCCGGGCCAGCAGGGTGTCGATGGCAACGAGCCCGAAGTCGTTCTTGGCGCCGGTGGCCACCAGAGCGTAGGCCTCGTCGAGGAACAGCACCCCGTCCAAAGCGCTGTCGATGATCGCGTTGGTCTTGGCCTCGGTCTCCCCGATGTGCTGTCCGATGAGATCGGCGCGGTGCACCTCTCTGATGTTTTCTCGCTTCAAAAGGCCTAGGCCGCAATAGATCTTGGCGACCACGCGGGCAATCGTGGTCTTGCCGGTCCCGGGCGGCCCGGTGAAGACCAGGTGGTGGGTGCGCTGCGCCACCTCGAGCCCGCGCTGCTTGCGCACCAGCTCCATCGCCACCGCGCTCTTCAACCGGGCCACCTGGTCTTTGACCTTGTCCAAGCCGATGAATTCATCGAGCTCACGTTCGGCCTCGTGCAACAGCGCGCGCTTGCGCTCCTGGGCTCCAGGGTCGACGAAATCGCCGGGACTGGGCTCGGTGGCGGGATCCCATGGGTCGGTGCGCGCCGCGATGCGGTCCGCGGTGGTGGTGACGATCCCAAAGCTGGTATCGGTCAGGGCGTGCTCGATCTGCTCGTTCTCGGGGTGCGCAGCGTACAAGTCCTGCAGAACCTCGCTCGCCGATTCCTCGTCGACGTGCGCGCGCAGCACAAGCGCTTTGGCCAGCGTGCCGTCCACCGCCGCGACGGCGACGGGGCCGTCGGGCTCCTCGAGATAGGACAGCGCCGGGGCGAACATGTCCAGCCGGGCCAGCGCAATGCCCAGGGTGATCTTGGCCGCGTGAGAGAAGGCCTCGTCGAGATCGGGGTCGTTGACGATCGGGGTCAGCAGCTTGACGACGTCCGACCAGCGTTCGGCGCGGTAATTGATGACGACGGCGACCCAGCGGGCCTCGCGCCAGCCCGGGCGGCGCTCGGTGAGGCCGGCGACTATCCCGTCTGCCTTCGCAAATTCCCCCGCGGTCGCCAGCGCCGCCGCATAGGCGAGATGAAAATCGTCCGGGGTGGCGGTGCGGAACTGTAGATACAGCCCGGTGTCGTAGCGGAAGCTTAGGGCGCCGGGCGCCAGTTCCACCCGACGCTGCAACGTACCCGCCGTACTCGCAGTCCGCGAAACGGCCTCGAGCACTCGGAACGACGTGTCGCCGGCGGCGGCCAGCCCGGTCCAGGCGTCGCACTGGTCGTGCGCGACTCGGGCCAGCGCGGTGAAACCGGAGCGAGCCGCGGCCAGGTCGGCCGGACGCTGGCGCTCATAGACGGCGATGCCGAGCGCGCGGCAACAGGTGGCGAACCGGCTGACGATGTCGCCGTCAACCCTGCCGTCTGACCGAGAATTGACAGGCTCAACTGCGAGCACGCCGGTGTCACCGGGTTCCACGGCTGCTTCTTCTTTCGTATGTAGTGTCGCCTAACCTAACCTGCCTGAAGTTAGCATTGCATAAGCTAACTGTCGAGATGAGCGAGCCCGATCGACTCACGACTTCCTCCCGTTTCGGTGGCGCTGAACTGCGTGTTCGGCGGCCGCTAGCCAGAGCACTGACCAGCGGAGCCTACTGAAAATCATTTTCATTATCAACTGCATCGGCGTCCCAGGTGCCCGGGACCATGGGCACCGAGGGTCCGCCGCCAAACTCGTCGCCGGCCAGCGTGGCAAGCCCCGCCGCCTCGGCGGCGGTCTCCTTGCGTGCGGTGCCGGCGAACCCCAGATTTCCGGCACCAACATCCGAGGCCACGGTCGACGCGACGGTCTCCCCGCCAGACGGGACGCCCCAGTCCGGCTCGACCTCGACGTTCATATCCATGTACTCGTTGCCATGCCCTCGCATCCCGGTCCGCAGGCGCCGACGCGCCCTTTCCTTTGCTCGCGCCGACGCCCCAGCGGCCGCGGCGGCTGCGGCGATATCGGGCTCCGGAGCCTTCCGCTGCGCACTGGTGCCCATTCCGGTGCTGGCCCCCATGGTCGGACCGCCCACCAGGTAGGGGTACGCGGCTCCCTCGACACCGATGGGCGGCGGTGGCGGCGCGCCCGGCGCGGGCGCCGTGGCCGGCGTGGCGGCCGGCGTCGAGGCCGGCGCCGAGGACGGGGCCGGGCCGGGGGGCGAGGCACTCACCACAGTCGGGCTACTAGTCACCGGCGCGCTGGGCGTCTGCGGCATGGGTGCAGCCGCCACCGGCACCGCTTGAGGCTGAATCCCGGCCAGCCCGCTCAGCCCGGCGAGCCCCGCGAAGCCGCCAAGCCCGGCGGTCGCGCTGGACGAAACGAGCGCGAGCGGCACAAGCGCCTGCAATTGCGGGAAGGTGCTGATGACTTCGCCCACATGGGTGGCCTCGTCGGCGACAAGTGCCGGAATGTCGGATTCCACCTGTGCTATCGCCAGCTGTGGATTTTGTGGAAACTCCAAAACGTCCCGCAACAAGGTTTGCGGGACTTCGAGGAATCGGTTGATCCACCAACTCAGTTGGGTTGGGTCGCCGGCGTCATTGTCGACAATGTCTTGAAGACCACTGTCGCTGCTGTCGCTGCTGGCGCTGGCATTCACGATTTGCGGGGCCGCCGCGGTCTGCGGTGCCGATGCGACCGCCGTGGTGGAGACGGCCTGATAGGTGGCCATCGTGGTAGCCGCCTGGATCCACATCCGCACGTAGTCGGCCTCGTTGAGGGCGATGGGAATGGTATTGATCCCGAAAAAGTCCGTCGCCATCAATACCGCATGAATCGCGTGGTTGGCGGCCAGCTCCACCAAGGTCGGCATCGCGGCCAACGCCGCGGTGTAGGCGGTGGCCGCGGTCTCATGCTGCGCGGCCACGCCCTCGCTGTCGGCGCTCGCCCGCATCAGCCACGCGAGGTAGGGCGCGTGGGCGGCCACGTACTGCTCGGCGGTGGGCCCCTGCCATGCGCCCGCCTGCACCGCGCCCAAGATCGCGGTGAGTTCATCTGCCGTCTCCGCGTAGGCGGTACTCAGCGAACTCCACCCTGCGGCGGCGGCCAACAGGCCCCCGGGCCCTGGGCCGGCGCTCAGCTGGGCCGAATGGATCTCCGGGGGCATCGCCATCCATGCCGGCGCGGTCATAGCGGCGGCTCCTTAACGATCGGACTGGATTCAGTTCATACAGAGGCCGCCCGGGCTGTTGGGCGGCGTCACGAGCATGCAGCTAGTAGTCGGCTGACGGCCGCGAGAAGTTCCCCAGAGTTGCCGTCGTGCAAGTTATCGGCGGTGCCGAACTGGGAAACCTCTGAATAATTCGTTCAACGCTGGTGGTGTCTGACGGCTGCGCGCCGTGTGGCGTGTGATGATGTTGTGGTGCAAGGGATTACGCGGTCGGATCGGGAGTTGTTGGACGCGCAGGCGCTGGTCGGGGAGCTGGTGCCGCCGGGCAGCGTGTTCGCGTTCCTGGCTGAGCACCGCCATGAGCTGTTTCCTGATTCGTTCATCGCTGACCTGTTCTCCTCGTCGAGGGGGCGGCCGTCGCTGCCGGCGGATCTGGTCGGGTCGGTGCTGGTGCTCAAGGAGCTCTTCGATCTGTCCGACCCGCAGACCGCGGACGCGCTGCGCTTCGACATCCGGTGGAAGGTGGCGTGCGGGCGGTCGCTGACGCAGATCTCGTTCGATCCGTCCACGCTGGTGTACTGGCGCAAACGGATCGCCGCCTCCGATCGTCCGGACCGGGTGTTTGACGCGGTCGCGCAGGTCATCGCCGAGACCGGGATTCTGCGCGGGCGCCGGAAACGCTGCGTGGATTCGACGGTGTTCGACGACGCGGTGGCCACCCAGGACACGGTGACCCAGCTGGTGGCGGCGATGCGCAAGGTGGCGCGGCTGGTTCCCGGCGCGCAATCGGTGATCGAGCGGGTCGCCGGGCGTGACTACTCGATACCGGGAAAGCCGGACATCGACTGGGACGACGCGCAGGCCAAGGCGGCGCTGGTGTCGGACCTGGTCAACGACGCGGTGGCGGTGCTGGCCGAACTCACCCGCCCCGACGCGCCCGAGCGCGAGGACAAGGCCGCGGACGCGTTGGGGTTGTTGGCGCTGGTCGCGGGGCAGGACGTGGAACCCGCCGACGGCTCCGATGGCACCGACGGGGGCTGGCGCATCGCGCGGCAGGTGGCGCCGGATCGGGTGATCTCCACCGTGGACACCGAGGCCCGACACACCCGCAAGTCGAAGTCCGCGCGGCGCGACGGTTTCCGCGGGCATATCAGCACCGAGCCGGAAACCGGGCTGATCACCGACGCCGAGCTGACCAAAGCGGCCGGCGAGGACAGCAGCGACCCGGTGGTCGGGCAGGCGATGATCGCGCGTGACCGCTTCCACCGCCCCGAAACCCAGACCGCGCACCCGGAAACCGGCGGCGACGCCGTGCCCGCCGACGAACCGCAGGCCGATCAGCCCGGCGGCGGTGAAGCGGTCGCCACCAGTGATGGCGGTGAGATCACCACCGGCCGAACCGATTCCGCGGAGGCGACCGCCGCGGCTGGCGAGAAGGGCGTGGACCTGCGGGTGTACGGCGACTCGGCCTACGGCACCGGAGCCGCCCGCGCCGCCTATCGCGACGCCGGTCACCAGACGGTGATCAAACCCAAGCCGCTGCGCCCGGCCGTGCCCGGCGGGTTCACCCTCGACGATTTCACCATCGACGAACCAGCCGGCACGGTCACCTGCCCGGCCGGGCACACCCGGCCGATGAGCCCGAAACGGACGGTGACCTTCGGCAGGCTGTGCGCGCACTGCCCACTGCGGCGGCGCTGCACCACCGCCGCCGACGGCCGATCGATGAGCATCCACAAACACGAGCAGCTGCTGCGCGCCGCCCGCGCCCAGGCCCGTACCCCCGAATTCAAGCAGGACTACCCGACCCGATCGAGCGTGGAACGCATCATCGCCTGGATCGCCACCCATCGGGGCCGACGCGTGAAGCTGCGCTACCTCGGCGTCGCCAAAAACCATGCCTGGCTGCGCAACCGGGCCGCCGCGATCAACCTGCGCACCCTCGTCAACGCCGACCTCACCCGCCACCACGGAGCCTGGGCACTGACCTGACCGCCGGGGCCGTAGCGGGCTCTTGATCGGGACCCCGCCCTTGCCCAAACTGGTATCGGCGGGAAGAACGACCACGTTGTCGACCAATCAGGTCTGACCTACTGCCGAAAAACGGCCTTGTCGGCGTTCTTCCCGCCCCTACGGCATTCATTGTTCAGAGGCGTCCTAGGTTCCGCTCAGGACTTGACCGCGCTGACCAGGGTGTTGCGGGAGATCATCGGCCCGGCTTCGGTTTCCGGCCCGGGCACCGGCCGGCCGACCTGCCGGAGGTAATCCGATAGCGGAGTGCCGACGGCGGTCCAGCCCCGCTGGCCGAACCATTCGGTGGCCGGCGCGTGCCTCTCGTTGTAGACCAACCGGAAGAACAGCCGTTGATCACCTTCGGCGGCCGCCGCGCGTTCTTCCTCGACGGCCGCGTCGAATTCTTCCGGCTCAAGGGGCGCGCCGTCTTCGATCGCGACATGGCTGCCGTGGCCGGCCAGGCCGTCGACGCCGGTGAACAGCTGCTCCTGCGCCGTGGCCGGGAGATAGATCAGCAGGCCCTCAGCTATCCATGCGGACGGCTTGTCAGCATCGAAACCGCTGTCCCGCAAGGCTTGTGACCAGTCCTCCCGCAGATCGACGGCGATCTCCCGACGCTCGGCGCGCGGTTGGACGCCATGGCCGCTGAGCACGTCGCGCTTGAAATCGAGGACCTGCGGACAGTCCAGCTCGAAGATCGTCGTCCCGGCCGGCCAGTCCAAGCGGTAAGCCCGGGAGTCCAGGCCGGCCGCCAAGATGACCACCTGCCGCACGCCCGCGTCGGCGGCCCGGCGGAAGTATTCGTCGAAGTACCTGGTGCGAGCGCCCTGAAAGTTGACGAAATGCTCGCCGAAGTCCGCGGTCTTCAGCGGGTGCTCGGGTTCCTTGCCGTCGAGAACGTCGGCCGCGGGGCCGCCGACGGCGCGGCAGAACAGTTCCGCGTACGGGTCGACGGCCAGCGGGTCTGGCTTCTGCGCCCCCAGCGCTCGCGCGGTCGCCACGAAAAGGGCGGTCGAGCCGACACTCGTTGTGATGTCCCAGGTATCGCCTTCGCTACGCACCCAACCGACACTACGCGGAGGGGCTGAGCACCTTCCCCAGCCGACCCCTCCCGCGGTCGTTATGAAAACGGTTATCGTTCTCCATGTGCGTCGCGCACTCCCGTATCCACCCCGCGTATGTCCCAGCCGCGGTCGCGACCTCCGCTACCTCGGTATTTGACGGCCATCCCACGCGCCCAAAGGAGTATTCCTGGTGCCTTCGCCTGAACCGCCGCGGCGACGTTCCACGGCCAAGCAACGGGCCGTCTTGGAGGTCCTACGGGAGCAGAAGAACTTCCGCAGCGCCCAACAGCTTTACCTCGACATTCGCCATCATCGACAGCTGAGGGTCGGCCTGACCAGCATCTACCGCATCCTGCGCACGCTGGCCGCCGACCTAATTGCCGAGACCCAACGCGCCGAGGACGGTGAGATCCTCTACCGTCTGCGTACCGGGCAAGGTCATCGTCACTATCTCGTCTGCCGGCGGTGTGGCGAAGCCGTGGGATTTACTCCCGTCGACATCGAAGAACACACCCGCCGCCTCAGCCGCCAACACCACTACACCGACGTCACTCACTACGTCGATCTCTACGGGATCTGTCCGCGATGCCAAACTGCCCCGGCATCCGAAAGCCCGGCCGATACACCACGTCGCACACTCGACCGGTCCGCACCGTCTGAGGTCACCTAATGCGCAAGTGCAACCGCGCGACCAGGCCGGGCTGGCTTTCTCGCGGGCGGTTCGCTTTTCGCTGCGAGGCGCCGGCGCCGCGTTCGACTACGGCCGTTTGCCGGCTGCCGTAGCGGCGGTGGAATTTCTCCACTTGTCCGGCGCTGTCGACGATACGGCGCCCGCCGGTCCAAAAAGGGTGCGAATCAGAGGTCACTTCAACGACGACGAGTGGATAGTGTCGTACGCCCTGCGGCGTCTGCCACTCGATAGTGCGCGAACTCCCTATGGTCGATCGGGTCAGGAACATGGCGCCGGTAGCCGCATCCTGGAAGACGACCGGGTGGTAATCGGGGTGGATGCCGGGTTTCATCGGCGGTCTCCGCCCGGGCCGTGGTGGGCGGGTGGGTTCTCAGCCGCTTCTCCCCGGGCTGCACAGGGATCTTCATGCCAGTCACCGAACGGATCGTCGTAGCGGATCCAGTCCCGGGGAGAGCGAAACTCGTCGTCGGTGAGCAACGCACCGCCGAGGGCGTCGCGGATTTCGGTGGCGTCCGCACCGCACACCAGGACGGTCATCGCCGTGTGCCGATCGCCGTGCCGGTCGTCCCATGCCAGCTCGGCGAAGGCGCGTCGTTCGGCATCGATACCGGCCAGTTCCGAGGCGGTCAGGGCGGCCAGCCATTTGCCGGCCGAGCTGACCCGCAATCCGCCGCCGGCCGATTCCAACCACATCGCCTGCTCGGGTTGGCTGGCTAACCACAGCCGTCCCCGGGTTCGGATCACGCCGTCTAGCAACAGGTCCAGACAATCGTGGAGACGCTGGGGCTGAAAGGGGCGGCGGGCATTGAACTCGACCAGGTTGATCGGGCCGCGGGAATTCAGTGGTGGCTGCCCGGCCAGCAGCGGACCGTGCGGATCGTCGCTTTCGCCCCGCCGCGCGTCGCGGAACACATGGTCCAGGGCGTGCTCGATGCCGTCGGCGCCCACGTGGATGCGCGCGCGTGGTGACAGTCGGCGCAGCGCGGCAGCCACGAACGGGTCAGCCCGATTGAGCACCACCACGTCGGCGAATTCGGCCTGTCCGACCACCACCTGGGCCTGGGTACGCCCGTCATCGAGTTCGGCGTCACCGAGCGCCTGGCCCAGCCACACCGACGAATCGACACAGGTCACCACCGCGGCAATCGACACATCCAGCGCCGCGGGCCCGTCGACGTAGCCCGGCGCCACACGGATTCGGACGTGGTTGATGGCCACGCAAATCGGTTCTGGTTCCAGCCAGGGCGCCAGGTGCACCACGATCCGGTTGATGTCGTCGCGGCGGTGCAGCTGACGCAGCAACACCAGCAGGTCGTTGCGAATCGTGCACGACACGCAGCCGTGCGCCAGTTCGAGCCCAGCCTCCGCCGTCGCCAACACGCCATGTTGCGGGGTCACCATGGTTCGACGCACCACGTGCCCGTCGAAACGGTGTTCGACGACCAGTGTCCCGGGGGTGCGCAGCAGGGCACCCACGACCGGGTCGGTGTCCGTCTGGCCGGCGACCAGGATGACGGGCGTCCGCATCATCCACCCTTATTGGTAGTCATTTTCATTAGAACTGCCTGTACGGTACCGTCTCCGGCAATGCTTGTCGAAAACGATTTTCAATAAGACCGCGCTAAGGAGGGTGCAAGTGTCCGCCCATTGCCAAGTAACCGGCCGCGCACCGGGTTTCGGTAACGCGGTGTCACATTCGCATCGGCGAACTCGGCGGCGCTGGTCACCCAACATCCAGCTCAAGACGTACTACCTGCCGTCGGAGGGCCGCCGGATCCGGCTGCGGGTCAGCGCCAAAGGAATCAAAGTCATCGACCGCGACGGCATCGAAGCCGTTGTGGCACGGCTGCGCCGCCAAGGGCAACGGATCTGATGGCACGCAACGAGATCCGCCCCCCGTCGAGCTGCGCTCCACGGCCGGCACCGGCTATACCTCCGTGACCCGAAAAGAACCGGCGCAACGACCCCGACCGCCTGGTGCTGCGCAACTACGACCCGGTCATCCGCCGCCACGTCGAGTTCCGAGAGGAGCGCTGAGCGTGGCCAAGAAATCCAAGATCGTCAAGAACGACCGCCGTCGCGCGATTGTGGCGCGCTACGCCGAACGCCGCGCCCAACTCAAAAGGATCATCCGCTCGCCGTCGAGCACCGGTGAGCAACGGGAGGCCGCACAAAGGGAATTGGCGCGCCAGCCGCGCGATGCCAGCGCGGTGCGGTTGCGCAACCGCGACGCGATCGACGGGCGCCCCCGCGGGCATCTGCGCAAGTTCGGGGTGTCGAGGGTTCGAGTCCGTCAACTGGCCCACAATGGCCAGTTGCCGGGGGTGCGGAAGGCGAGCTGGTGAGGGCTAAGAAACCCCTGCGGGCTCGTCGTCTCGCACAACCGGGCGTCCGGTCTACCAAGAAGAATCTTCTCGCAAGCCTTGGGCTCAGCGCGGTCGACTATAAGGACACCGCCGCGCTGCGCGTGTTCATTTCGGAACGCGGCAAGATCCGCTCCCGTCACGTAACCGGTCTAACCGTCCAACAACAACGGCAGGTCGCCACTGCCATTAAGAACGCGCGCGAAATGGCGCTCCTGCCCTATCCCGGACCGGCCGCACGACTGTGAAATATACTGTGTCTCAAGATAAGACGCGTCACCGGGCTCCGCGCGTCGACCAGAGAGTGGCACGTTGACTTTCCCGCGTCACGCGACCGATCGTCCGTTCACCGTTGTAGTCTGTGCCGCATGCGCGGCCGACGATAACCTTTCCGTCATTGACGAACTACGACCTACCATCCGACGCTGCCCACACGCCGTGCTCGTGTCCGCCGCGTGCATGCTCGGACCACTCACCTGCGCATCCCGACCGACCGGATGCGGCGTCATGGCTGTTTTGCAACCCTGCACGAATGACCGGGTAGCCTGCGGGCCGCCCCTTTGGATCGGCCCCATCGCCGACAACGGTGAGGCGGCTGCCCTGCGCACTTGGCTAGAGCTCGGTCAGTGGGAAACCTCGCCAATGCCAAGAGATCTCGGCCGGCATCAGCTTTGGACTCGCAAGGCCGGTCAGAGCAACTGAAGCGGACTCATCAATGAGGGTAGGCATAGCCATAAGCGCTAGGGCGATTGGCAGCACCGCCGAAGCGCCCAGCCATGGCAGCATTCCCGCCTTGAGGTGGCGGGTGAACGTGTTCTCAGTTTCGCGGCTCGCCAACCGGATTCAGCGCAAGGTGACGTGGCGTGCGGACGTCGATGGCGGCTCAGCCGAGGCGATAGCGGATCAGCCGGGAGCTGTTGGCGACCACCGCGACCGACGACGCGTTGTGCAGGATGGCGGCCAGCACGGGTGACAACGCGCCGCCCGCGCCGATGATCAGCCCGGCGGCGTTGACGGCGATCGACATGCCGTAGTTCTCGCGGATGACATCGACCGCCCTGGCTCCCAGGTCGCCCACATCGAGCAGGCGGCGCAGGTCATCGTTGGCCAGCGCCACATCGGCGGTCT
This sequence comes from uncultured Actinomycetota bacterium, assembly GCA_963788075.1. Lineage (GTDB taxonomy): Bacteria > Actinomycetota > Actinomycetes > Mycobacteriales > Mycobacteriaceae > Mycobacterium. Next base: position 167,480 of record CAWBFI010000008.1, read on the forward strand.
CGACGGCAACATCGGTTCCGGCCAGCCCCATGGCGATCCCGATATCGGCGGCCGCCAGCGCCGGGGCGTCGTTGATGCCGTCACCTACCATGCCGACGACGAAGCCGTCGCTTCGCAGCTCGCGCACCACCTCGAGCTTGTCCTCGGGCATCACCTCGGCGCGCCACTCGTCGATCCCGAGGTCGGCGGCGACGACCTGGGCGATCTCGGGGTGATCGCCGGTCAGCATGACGATCCGGCGAATCCCGTTGTCCCGCAACTCCGCCAGCACCTCGGCCGCCTCGGGCCGCACTTCGTCGCGCAGGCTGATCAGCCCCACCAGTTTGCCATCCACGGCGAGCAGCAACGGCGTCTCCGCCTGGCGCCGCAGCCTGTCCACCCACTCCGAGGCCTTCTTGGACACCCTCACCTTCTCGGCGCGCAACAGCGACGGGCTGCCCAGCAGCAGGGTGCGCCCGTCGGCCCAGGTCCGCATGCCCAGGCCCACCAGCACCTCGCACTCCTCGTGCGGCGGGATGCTGATGTGGCGCTCCTCCGTGGAGCGAATCACCGCCTCGGCCAGCGGATGACGGGAGTGGATCTCCGAGCTGGCCGCGTACGCGAGCACCTGCTCGGGCTGCCAATCCTTATGCAGGGCAATGATGTTGGTGACTACGGGGCGGCCGGCGGTCAGCGTGCCGGTCTTGTCGAACACGATCGCGTCCACCCGGCCGGCCTGTTCGAGGTGCGATCCGCCCTTGATCAGGATGCCGCGGCGTGCGCCGTTGCCGATCGCCGCGCTGATCGCGGTCGGGGTGGCCAGACCCACCGCGCACGGGCACGCGATCAGCAGCATGGTCATCGCGCGGCGGACGTCGCCGGTGACGGCCAGGGTGATGGCGGAAACGATGAACGAGGTGGGAACGAAACGGCGGGAAAAGTTTTCGCCGACCGTCTGGATGGGCGCCCGGTCGTGTTGCGCCTCCTCGACCCGGGTGATGATGCGCCCGATCGCGGTCTGGTTGCCGACGGCCCGCGCGCGCACTACCAGGCGGCCGCGCACCACGACCGACCCGGCGTGCACGCGCGCGCCGACCACGACGCTGACCGGCAGGTTCTCGCCGGTGATCGCGGACTGGTCGACGATCGCCTCGCCGTCGACGACCTCGCCGTCCACCGGTATCGCGACGTGGTCGTGAATGACCAACTCGTCGCCGATCTCCACACTGTCGATGGGAACTTGAATCTCGGTGCCCGCCTGCGGCCCGTCGCTCAGCCGGATCCATGCCGTGTCCTGGCTGCCCCGCAGCAATTCGGAGATGGCCCGCCGGGTCCGGCGCAGGGTCAGGTCCTGCAGGTACTCGCCGACGTTGAGCAGCCACAGCACGGTCAGCGCGACGACGTTCTCGCGCAGCACCAGGCTCGCTACGGTGGCCGCCGAGACCAGCGCGTCGGTTCCGGCGCGGCCCGAGCGCAGCGAGCGCAGCGCGCCGCGCAGGAAGGGGTAGCCGGTGAAGACGGTGACACCGGTGGCGAACAACCGGCCGCTCGGGCCGAGCAGCGGCGGCCTGGCGAACACGTAGCGGCGCACGCCGAGGATTCCCAGCGCCGCGCCGCCGATCACCATGCGCAGCACATCGGCGTTGCGGATCTCCGACGAATGCGGCGCGCGCGCCGGGATCAGCTCGGCGGCGATACGGGCGGCGCCGGCGATCGCCTCCAGCACCGCGGAGCGGTCGGCGCGCCGGGGCGAATACCAGACGACCACCGAGCCGGTGCGCGGATAGGCGTGCACGGCGCGCACGCCCTGCTCCTTGGCGACGGCCTCCTCGACCGCCACGGCGCGACGCGAGTCGGCACGCACCCACCCGACCGAAACCCGCATGCGTCCGGCCGCATCCGAAATCAGTTTCAGGGCAGGGTCTCCTGCCTGCGCCTCGTTGACAACGAGTGCGAGATTCATTTCAGGCGATCAGCGCTCGTGCTCGTGCTCGTGGGCGTCGGCGATCGACGGCGTGGGCGCTTCCTCGCCGATGCGTTCGCGCGCTTCCGCCATGACGTCGGACAGCTTCAGCCGGGCCGACTCCGCGGCCTCCTCAGCCTTCCGGGTTCCACGCAGCCCCAGCTCCGCGGCCGACACCGCGGTCTCGTGCAGCGGCGCCTTGGCCGCGGCCTTGCGCAACAGGTCGTAGGCGGCCACGCCGACCACCCCCGTGACCACTGTGGCGGCCGCCTTTGCCAAGAGCCCATACACCGCCATTAACTGAACCTCCCGGTCTGTCGACCCAACTTGGCGAGTTCCACGCAAAAATATTGTGGCATGGCGCTATCGATATGAATTTCGGCGCGTCGCCGTCGCCGCGGCGATCAGATAGATTGTCGCGGCGGTGCTCATGATGGTGAAGGTGGCCGGCGCCGCGGGAACGCTGTAAGCGATGGTGACGCCAATCCAGATCGCGGCCGTGGCCAAGACCGCGGACAGCCAGAACCCGTGCCAGGGCCGGGTCGTCAGCCGTGCGGCGGCGGCGGCCGGCGCGGCGAGCAGGCCGAGCACGACAAGCGCGCCGATGATCTGGGTGGCCTCCGCGACGGTGACACCGACAATCACCAGGAAAAGCGTACCCAGCAGCCGGGTCGGCACGTTGGCGGCCTGGGCGACGGCCGGATCGATGGTGGCGAACAGCAGCGGTCGGGCGATCGCGATCAGCACGACGCCCAATCCGACGGCGACCCCGACCGCCAGGGTCCTGGCCTGGTCGTTGATCCCGAAGATGCTGCCGAACAAGACATTGACGTTGGCTGTGCCGTTGTTGCCGCTGCCGTGGGTGGTGTAGTACGTCAAGAACAGCGCGCCCAACCCGAGCATCCAGGAGAAAAACGAGCCGATCGCGACGTCGTCGGCGCCGCGACGGCCGATCAGGCCCAGCGCGACTCCGGCCATGGTGGTGGCGGCGAACAAACCGACGCGGGGATCCAGCCCGGCCACCAGCGCCGCCATGGCGCCGGTGTAGGCGACGTGTCCCTGCGCGTCGCCGGCGAACACCTGACCGCGCAACACGAGGAAGTAGCCGACCAGGCCGCACACTACCGCTACCGCGGTCCCGGCCACCAGCGCGTGGGTGACGAAGGAGTGGCCCAGCATGTTTGCGAAACCGGTCAACGGCCCCGACGCGCTGGCGCGCCCGTCGATGATCATGCCGCCACCGCGGGGCGAGCCGGGGAGTGCCGTCGGTCGATCCGCCCGAGGGTCCGCTCGACGCTCGCTCGGTAGCCGGCGGCCAGCAGGTAGATGCCGAACGCGAAACTGCTCACCCAGAACCCGATCGGATACGGCGAATAGAACGCGCAGCCGATGCCCACCCAGGTCACGGCGACCGCGATGAGGACCGAGATCGCAATGCCCATCGCGGGACGAGCGGTGAAGTGGAAGGCGGCCGCGGGCGGGGCAACCAGCAGCGCGAACACCAAGAGACTGCCGGTGATCTGGCTGGCGCCGGCCGCGGCGACGCCGAGCACCAGGAGGAACAGCCCGGCAACGAGTCGGATCGGGACGCCGTTGACGGCGGCGGCATCGGGGTCGATCGAGGCCCACAGCAGTGGCCGCCCAATCGCGGCCAGCACGATCAGGCACACCAGTGCGGCGATGAGCAGCACGTGAAGCTGCTGGGAGCTGACCCCGGCGATGGTGCCGAACAGCAGATTGGTCAAGCCGGACAGGAATCCGTGATACAGGCTGACGAACAGGAACCCGGTCGCCAGTGCGAGGGCTTGAATTGTGCCGATCCCGGCGGACTCTTCACTGAAGCCGCCCAGCCCGCCCGCCTGGGTCGGCGCGGGCAGCAGCGCGATTACCGCCGCGGCGCCGATGCAGGCCGCGAAGTAGCCGTAGCCGGTGGCCACGCCGAGCCAGGCCGCGGCGGCGGCGCCGGGGAAGCCGACGATGGCCAGGGTGTGCCCGGCGAAGCTTTCCTTGCGCAGCACCATGGCCCAGCCGACAACACCGGCGAGGACGGCGACGACGGTGCCGGCTCGCAGCGCTGTGACCATGAACGGGTAGGCCCACATCTGCTGCACATCGGTGATCAGATTCCAGGTCAGCTGCGGATTCATCCGCGCGCTCCAGCAGTGTGCGCGGGAGGAACGTCGGGTTGGCCGACGACGAACAGGCGCCCGGCCCGGTCATGGAGCACTTCGATCGGGATGCCGTAGAGCGCGCTGAGCTTCTCGGCGGTGATCACCTCCTCGGGCGTTCCGATCACGGCCGACCCGCGTGCGATGTAAATGAGGCGATCGAGGTAGGGCAGGATCGGGTTCACGTCGTGGGCCACCATTATTACCGCGACGCGTTCCCGGCGGCAGATGTCGCGCACCAGGGCGCTGATCCCGGCCTGGCTGGGTACGTCGAGGCTGTCGAGCGGCTCGTCGAGCAACAGCAGTTCCGGCCGGCGAATCAGGGCCTGCGCGATCAGCAGCCGCTGCTGTTCACCCCCGGAGCAGCGGCCGATCGGGCGCCGGGCATAGTCGGCGGCGCCGACCACCTCGATCACGTGCTCGAGCCGTCGTCGCCGTTCCGCGAACCGTTGCGGGGCCAGCAGCCGTGTCAGCCACGGTACGGGCGTTCCCCAGCGGGGGCCGTCCAATCCCAGGGACACCACGTCGATCCCGCGGATGCGCACGCTGGCGTCGAACGCGCGCCGTTGCGGCAGATACCCGACGCGGTTGTTGCGCCGGCCGGGGCGCGCGCCCAGCACCTCAACCGTGCCGTGCGACGATGTCAGCCCGAGCAGCACCTTCAGCAGGGTCGACTTTCCGCAGCCGTTAGGTCCGAGCACCGCGACGAACTCCCCGGCGGTGACGTCGAGGGACACATCCGACCACACGGTCGTCCCGCCCACCACGGCCGAGGCGCCGCGCATCCGCACCGCGACCTCGTCGGCAACCGGCGCTGGGGCGGCTCGCTGGCTGGCGTGGCCGGGGACGGCGCTGGTCATCTACTTTCCCGTCGCGGTGTGCAGAGCGTCGGCCAGGCCAGACAACTGGGTGGATTGCCAATCTTGAAACGATACGTTCGCCGGCGACAGTGTCTCGGTCACGGTAGCGACTGGAATGCCCTGTTTCTTGGCCGCGTCGACCTGGGCCTGCACATCCGGGTTGCTGTTTTGGCTGTTCAAGACGTACACCTTGATCGCCTTCGTGGCGATCTGCCGGTCGATGGTCGCCTTGTCCGCCGGCGACGGATCGGTGCCCTCACTGATGGCCTTGAGGAATTGCGGCGGCGTGATCAGGTTCAGCCCCAACGCGTCCGAGAGCGGGGTGAAGATCGATTCACTGGCACCGACTGGCGTCCCGGCGTACTTGGCTTTAATACTGGCGATCAAGCTGTGGTAGTTGGACAGGGCCTGGTTGAGGAATTGCTGGTTCTGCTGATCGAAATAGCCCGAGTCATTCGGGTCCGCCTTCTTGTAGGCGGCGGTGATCGCGTTGGCCACCTTGGCGACCGAGTCGGGTGAATACCACTGGTGCGGGTTGCCGCCGTCGGCGACCCCGACGGTGGCGCCGACATTCACCACTGTGCGCTGCGGATTCGGGTCGGACGCAAGCATTTTGTCGGCCCAGGCATCGTAGCCGATGCCGTTTTCGACGACGATCTTCGCGTCGGCAACCATGCGGGCATCAGCGGTCGATGGCTCATAGCTGTGCGGGTCGGTATCGGGGTTGGTGATGATGCTGGTCTCCTGCACCCGGTCACCGCCGAGCTGTGCGGCGATGCTGCCCCACGCGTTGATCGTCGCGACAACCCCGAGTTTGGGGCCGGCCCCCTTGCTGCTTGGCCCACCGGTTCCAGATTGCGATGCGTTGTTGCTGCTACATGCGACCGCGCCCAGCAGTACCGCGGCCGTGCCCACCGCTGCCCATATCGCCGCCCCCCGCCGACCAGGTTGACCTTTCATCGGACCTTCTCCACGGCACCGCTATTGAAAACAATTTTCATTATCTTTGCCGGACTGTAGCACGTGGCAGCGCGGGGTTCATGTCCCACCGCCGGGGTGATTCGCGGCCTCAACGCCGGTTGCCGTCATCGCTGCGCCAGTCGGCAGATGACGCCACACCCACGGTCTGCCCGGAGGCGAATTGCGTGCCGGAACAGGGGCCGCGTAGTGCCTCGAATACACAGTGTTTCGCGTCGCCGAGCAACGTGCCCCCGCGGACCCCTAACCGGTCCTATGTGGCGGCCACCCGCGGGCAGCCTGCGGAGCGCCGGTCAGCGGCGACCGGCCGAGCCAGCGTCTGCCGTTGCGATAGATGTGCCCCTGTGGATTGTCAACAGCAGTGCTTGCCGAACCAGGCGCGCCGACCCTCCCTGACCGCGACAACGGCGATGCCCAACGCGACCACAGGATCGGCCCACGACCAGCTGAACAGGAAGTTCAGCAGCAGCCCCAACAGCAAGACTCCGGATAGGTAAGTACACAGCAGGGTTTGCTTGGAGTCGGCCACCACGCTGGCCGAACCCAGTTCGCGCCCGGCGCGTCGCTGCGCATACGACAGCAACGGCATGACCGCGAGCGACACGGCGGCCAGCACGATTCCGATGACGGAGTGTTTGGCGGCCTCTGCACCCAACAGCGAACGCGCCGACTCCACGGTCACGTAGCTGGCCAACGCGAAGAACGACACCGCGATGATCCTCAGCGCGACGCGTTCGCGCGCTTCGGGGTTTTTGCCGAAAAACTGCCAGGTCACGGCGGCCGCCGAGGCCACCTCGATGACCGAGTCGAGCCCGAAACCGATCAACGCGGTCGAGGAAGCCACCACCCCCGCGCCGAACGCGACGATCGCCTCGATGAGGTTGTAGGTAATCGTCGCTACCGCAAGCACACGCACACGCCGCGACAACACGGAGCGGCGTCGCTGATCAACGGGATTCGTTGCAGCGCAACACCGTTCGGAGCAACCGTACCGCCCCGGCGCTGAGACCGACAACGACAGCCCGAGCTGGCCGCTGGCGTCCTTGTCGCTGATCAACCGGCGTCCACCCCACTGGCCACCGCGGAAGGCGCGTCGTCATCGACGCATGACCGCGCGGTATCCACCGCGAGTACGACCTGGACTAACTCGCCCAACGCGCGGGCCAAATGCGCGTCAGCCAACGCATAGCGAACCTGCCGGCCCTCATAGCTCGCCACAACCAGTCCGCAACCCCGCAGACAGGACAAATGATTGGACACGTTGGACCGCGTCAGGCCGAGGTGAGAAGCGAGCTGGCCGGGATAGCTCACCCCATCCAGCAACGCCAACAGGATCCGGCACCGCGTCGGGTCGGCCAGCGCCCGGCCGAGCCGGGCCAGCGCCGAGTCGCGCACCTCACTCGTCAGCATTCATCCAACAATACAGCCAAAACTGATATAAACAGTAGCGGCTGAACTATTCCACAAAGCACGGCTGCGGCCGCCGCCACCCGCTCAGCGGTGACGCAATGCCGAGGCGGCCGATCCCGGCTGCCCCAGGCCATCGGATCGGCCCATCGCCGACAACGGTGACGCGGCTGGGCGAACTGGATCTGCGGTACAGCTATGGGCCACAACAGTGTTCGACAGATTACCGACGTTCGCGCCGAACCATCGTCTTGCGCCCCGATCAAACGAAAGCCGCCCCGGCACAAACCGGGGCGGCTTTCACCTGCCTAATGACAAAGACTGCCTCTATATCAGCTGTCACGTCCGTCATCGTCATGTGCCTCTATGTTGTCCTCCCGAGGAGCGTCCGGCTCCCAGGCGCCCGGCACCATTGGCATCTTGGGGCCGCCGCCGAACTCGTCACCGGCCAACGTCGTCAGGCCCGCCGCCTCGGCCTCTTCCTTGCGTGCCGTTCCGGCGAACCCGAGATTTCCGGCGCCTCGACCCGAGGCAACCGTCGACGCGACTGGCGCTTCACCCCGCGGGGTGCCCCAGTCTGGGTCGACGTCGATATTCATATCCATGAACTCGTCGCCGTGCCCGCGCTGCCGCGCCCGTCGGCGCCGCCGTGCCCGCGCCGCCTCCCGCGCGGCAGCCGCGGCCGCCGCCGCGGCGGTATCGGGTTCCGGCGCTTTCCTTTTGGCGCTAGAGCTGGCGCTGCTCCGCATCGAACCGTATCCGATACCGGGAGGCCCCACCACATACGGAGGGAAAAAACCAACCGAACCCGCGGCCGCAGGCGGCGGTGTCGGTGCCGGACCCGCAGGGGCGGGTGGGCTAGAAGGTGTGGGCGCAGGCGCCGATGCCGAGGCGGGGGCCGGCGCCGGCGCGGCGAACGACGCGGGCGTCGCGACGATCGGCACCAAAGGGGGTGCCGCCAGGGGTGCCAGAGCCGGCGCCACAAGTGGCTGAGGCAGGGCGGCCAGGCCGGCCAGACCCCCCAAACCGCCTAGTGCTCCCAAGGGGGCGACGGCGGCGGGGAGCGCGAGAGCCACCGCCGCCGGCTGCGTGATCCCATAGGCAGCAATTTCTTCTATGTGAAGCGGCCAGTCGAAGAGCTCAAGGCTGACCAGGTACTGGAAAGCCTGCACCGGATTTTGCGTCAGGTATACGCCAAACTGTTGGATGTCCTCAAAGACTTCGAGGGATCGAACAACATAAAAGATCGGCTTGCCCGGGTCCGCGAAATCGTCGTACTCGAGTCCGTTGACCGTGCCCTCGGCGGGGTTCCAATTGATGTTGAATCGCTGCAGGATCTGCGCAACGAAGTCATCCAGCGGGTTGTCGACCAACGGGTCGTGTGCAAGTTGGACATTGCCTATACCGACTTTTTGCAAAGAATTCACGAGTCCCTGCGGGAGCCCTAGCGGGTTGTCGCCCTGGGAAGCGTTTGACAGGATCTGCGAGACCTGGTTCGAGATCCCCGCCGGGTTTTGCAGGAACTTCTCGATCTGGTACTGGAACGCCTGCAGGAACCCCTGCAGGGGGTTGGCCGCCGACGACTGGGCCTGGGTTGGCGCGTCGGATTTCAGGATTTGCGGCGCCGGGGTGGTCGGCGGCGTCGCCGCCACCGCGGCGCTGGACACCCCTTGATAGATGCCCATCGTGGTGGCGGCCTGGATCCACATCCGCACGTAGTCGGCCTCATTGACCGCGATCGGGATCGTGTTGATCCCGAAGAAGTTAGTGGCCAGCAAGACTCCGTGGATGACGTGGTTGGCTGCTAGCTCAGGCAGGGTCGGCATCGCTGCCAACGCGGCGGTGTACGCCGCGGCCGCGGTCTCATGCTGGGCTGCGGCTGCCGCGCTGTTCGCGCTGGCCTGCATCAACCACGCCAGATACGGTGCATTGGCGGCCACATACGACGCCGCGCTCGGCCCCTCCCACGCCCCGGCCTGCACCGACGCCAACAACGCGGTGAGTTCCTCAGCCACTGATGCGTATTCGGCACTTAACGAGTTCCACGTCCCGGCCGCCGCCAGCAACGATCCCGGTCCCGGGCCGGCACTCAGCAGCGCCGAGTGCACCTCCGGCGGTGAAGCCATCCAGATCGGCGCGGTCATAGGCACTCCTCGGGCTGGGAGGGTTTACCAAACCGCACCGAGCTTAATGAATATGATTGTCGTTATCAACCAGGGTGGCGAGGCCGCCTTTTCGCCGGGGCGCTACACCAGCGGGCGCCCCGTCCTGATCCGGCGGTCGACGTCGGCCAGCAGGACGTTGAAGGGGAACTGGCGGACGAACCGCGGCATCGTGCGGTTGATGACGCGCAGCACCGCCATCAGCCGGTCGAAGCGCCGTTGCCTGCTGGCGTCCCACGGGAACCGCATCTCGTCGCGAAACCGCTGCGGCAGAAAGCCGGTGGTGATCAGTAACGCGAGGCTATCCGACAGGCGCTGCAGTGGAGCCGGCAGGCTCAAGCCCGGAATGCGGCCCGCCGCAATGGGATACAGGTAGCCCCGGATCGCGTCGTCGATGTGCACGTTGGCCAGCGACTCCTGCCAGTACCGGTCGAAGGCCGCCCGGTCGGCCGGCCACATGTCCGGGGGCACCTGCAACGTGGTGGCCAACGCCATGCCCTCGCGATAATGGCGGTCGGCATCCTCGCCGTCGAGTTCGCCGACGAAGATCCGATAGACGTCGACCGCGCCCTTGTACAGGCAGGCGCCCACCCACAGTTGCAGGTCTACGTCGAAGGCGTTGTACTGCACCGGGCTCTCGGGTGTGGAGTACACCTGCGCATGCGCCCGATTCACGGCGCGGCGAAAAGCCTCCTTCTGGGCGTTGCTCCCCGCGGTCGCCACCGCGAGGTAAGTGAAGGTGGTGCGCGCCCGTTTGATGGGATGCAGGTCCACCCGGCCGCTTTCGACGCGGCTCTCCAGCACGCCGTAGCCGACGCCGGGCCGCGCCAATTGCATGATCACGTTGGCCGGGCCGGCCAGCAACGCCACGCCCATCAAACCCTCGTCGATACCCAAGCCGCGGCCGCGCCGGCCGCGGCGAGGATGGGGCGGGTCGGCGAGGGCGCGCTCCACATGCCGTATCGGCTCCTCAACCGCCTCGTGGATCGCCATGAACGTCCTCCCCGCGGCACCTGTTCGCTAATTGTGCGAACATTTGTTATCAGAATTATTGGCTGTTTATTACACTCGTGTCAAGATGGTGTTTATGAGTCCCAGCGAGCGGCCTTACCGGGGCATCGAGGCCGCGGAGCGGGTGGCCGCCCGCCGCCGGCGGCTGCTGGAAGCCGGCCTGGACCTGCTGGGGGCCGACCAGCGGGACATCTCCGAGCTGACCGTCCGCGGGATTTGCGGCAGGGCCGGGCTGGCCGCCCGCTATTTCTACGAAAGCTTCGCCGATAAGGACGAATTCGTCAGTGGCGTTTTCGACTGGGTGATCGCCGAGCTGGCCGCCACCACGCAGGCCGCGGTGGTGGCGGTGCCGCCGCACGAGCGGAGCCGTGCGGGGATGGCCAACATCGTGCGGACCATCGCCGGTGACGCCCGCATCGGACGACTGTTGTTCAGCATGAAACTGGCCAATGCCGTGGTTGTGCGCAAGCGCGCCGAATCCAGCACCCTGTTCGCGATGCTTTCGGGCCAGTATGCCGGGGATGCGCTGCGGATGCCGGCAAACGACCGCCTCCAAGCGGGGGCGCACTTCGCGGTCGGGGGCGTCGGGCAAACGATCAGCGCCTGGCTTGCCGGGGACGTCCGGCTCGAGCCGGACGAACTCATCGATCAGCTGGCCCTGCTGCTCGACCGACTCAGTCACCCAAAACTGTACGGGCTCAGGGAAACAACGGCAGGTGCCAGAGCCGCACCCCGGGATCTAACAGCCATAGACGCATCATCGTGAGTCGCATGATGCGCTGCGCACCGCGAATCATGAAGATCGCCAACGGCACCTCGATCACCAGCGCCGTGATGACCGACAGCCAGAGGTCATCGGGTCCGGCGGTCATCAGGTCGAACCATGCGTCGCAGATCAGCAGCACCCCGGAGGTGAAGGCGGCGAACAGCAGCACCTGTCGACGCAGGTACCCGAACACGGCCGTCGCCAGCATGAACGCGACCAACAGAGCGTCGAACCCGATCCAGGTCACAGGCCAGTTGTGGGCAACGTAGTTCTCCGGCAGCGTCAAGGAGAGGTACACCAGCCACGGAATCATCGCGACCGAGCCGCCGACCATCAGACCCAACCGGATGCGCCGTATCCGGCTGAGGAGCACCGGGTCGATCACCTCGCTCAGCGGTTGCTCCAGCCGGGTAATCAGATCGCGTCGCTGCTCGGGCGTCAGCGCAGCGATCTGAGCGTCGGTCAATATGCCGTCGGTCATCATGGACATCCCCCGGCTCGTGCACGGTCTGCCGTTAGCGTACGGCCGCTACCGGGAGTCGCCGGTCAGCTGCCGTTTTGGGAACGGCCTTGGTGTCGCTCGTGTCGAATTCCTTTATCCAGCAGGCGAATTCGAGCGTGATGCCATCCGGGTCCTGGAAGTAGAACGAGCGGACGTAAACCCCGGGATGCACCGTCGCGGATACCTGCATCTCGCTCTCGTCGTGGTTGAGCACCGGGCCGACCCGCACGCCCTTCTCCTTGAGCCGCTGCCGGTAGGCGTCGAACTTCTCGGCCGGTACATGGAATGCCAGATGGTTCATGGTGCTCACCGCGCTGGTGATGTCCCCGATGCCGGGGATGGCTCCCGGCGACGAGACGCCCGGCACTCGATCGGGGGCCCCGGCGAACCAGAAGAACGCGACGCAGTCGCCGTTGCCGGCGTCGAAGAAGAAGTGCTGTCCCTGCCCGCCGGGCAGGTCGAGCGATTTGATCAACGGCATGCCGAGGATGTTGCTGTAGAAGTCGACCGTGCGCTCCATGTCCGAACACACCAGCGCGACATGGTTGATCCCGCCGAGGTTGAATTCGGTATTGGGGTTGTGGGGCTTGATCATCTGGGCGGCTCCTATCGGTCCGCGGGGGAGACGGGTCCTGGCCAAGATCCGAATCTGAATCTAACATCAGGTTCAGTTTTGTTCCAGGGAGGTGCGCCGGGTGTCCACCGCGGCAGAGCGTCATGGCCGGCCCGGCCGGTCCGCCGAGTTCCCGACGCATCGGGGCAGGCGGACGCAGGCAGCGATCGACGTGGCCGCCCGAACCGTCGTCGCGCGCAAGGGCATCCTGGCAACCACCATCGCCGACATCGCCGCCGAGGCGGACCGCTCGGCGGCATCCTTCTACAACTACTACGACTCCAAGGAGGCGATGGTCCGCCAATGGGCCCTGCGGTTCCGCGACGAGGCCAACGAGCGGGCGCGTTCGGTGACCCGGCACGGCCTGTCGAATCGCGAGCGCGCTTACGAGGCGGCCGCCGCGCATTGGCACACCTACCGCAATCGGCTCGCGGAGGTGATCAGCGTGTCCCAGTTGGCGATGGTCAACGACGACTTCGCGCAGTACTGGGCCGAGATATGCGCGATCCCCGTCTCGTTCATCGCCGAGTCGGTCAGACGTGCGCAGGCCGAGGGCTACTGCCCGGACGACGACCCCCAGTTGATCGCCGAGGCGATCGTGGCCATGTTCAACCAGTTCTGTTACATCCAGCTCAGCGGACCCCAAAAAGGGGCCGGTGAAGCCGACGACGCGGCGTGCATCCAGACGCTGGCCAACATCTATTACCGGGCCATCTACGTCCGCGAGGGGGATCCGAATTGACAGGTCATAGCGGCGCTGCAGGGGTTGTCCGCGAGTTCGTCGGGTTGCCCTCGCCCACCGCTGGGCGCGCCGGGGCCGGCGGGCATCCTTGCCAGGGGCTGTATCACCGCGGGGTGGGACGCAAGCCGAGAGTCGCGATGATCGCGACGCACTACCAGATCGACTTCTCCGAGCACTATCTCGCCGACTACATGGCAGCCCGCGGCATCGGCTTTCTCGGCTGGAACACCAGATTCCGCGGTTTCGAAAGCAGCTTTGTCCTCGACCACGCGCTGGTCGACATCGGCGTGGGGGTACGTTGGCTGCGTGAGGTCCAAGGGGTGGATACCATTGTGCTGCTGGGTAATTCCGGAGGCGGCTCGCTGATGGCCGCCTACCAGTCGCAGGCCGTCGAACCGAACGTGACTCCACTGCAAGGCATGCGCCCGGCGCCGGGCGTGACGGAGTTGTTTCCAGCCGACGGCTACGTCGCCACCGCCGCCCATCCCGGGCGCCCGGATGTGCTGACCTCCTGGATGGACGCCGCCGTCGTCGACGAAAATGACCCCGTGGCAACGGATCCCGATCTCGACCCGTTCAACGAGCGCAACGGCCCGCCATACTCGCCGGAGTTCGTCGCCCGCTACCGCCGCGCACAGACGGCGCGCAACCACGCAATCACCGACTGGGCGGAGACGGAACTGAAAAGAGTTCGCGCGGCTGGGTTTTCGGATCGGCCGTTCAGCGTGATGCGAACGTGGGCGGATCTGCGCATGGTCGATCCCGCGATCGAGCCCACCAAGCGTCAGCCAAACATGTGTTATGCGGGCGTCCCGGCCAAGGCGAACCGCTCCGCGCACGGCATCGCCGCCGCGTGCACGCTGCGCAACTGGCTGGGCATGTGGAGCCTGCGGGTGGCACAGACCCGGGCCGAGCCGCACCTGGCTCGCATCACCTGCCCGGCCCTGGTGATCAACGCCGAGGCAGACACGGGGGTCTTTCCGTCCGACGCCCAGCGCATCTACAACGCGCTGGCCGGCACCGACAAGGCGCAGGTCTCGATCGACAGCGACCACTACTTCACCACCCCGGGCGCGCGCAGCGAGCAGGCCGATACCATCGCCAGGTGGATCACCAAGCGGTGGCACTGAGGGTTCTCGCCCACTTCGTTCCCGGTGATAAAGTGCTCGACTTCGTTGCGCCAGAATCAGATTGGCTTGACGTCCGATAGTGCGCCGAAGAGGACGACCCCTGCTTTTACCGGGAGCTGCCCGAAGCTGACGTGATTTGGCACGTGCTTCGGCCCCTCTCGGGTGCCGACATGCGGCGGGGGGCCCGGCTGCGGCTGGTGCACAAACTCGGGGCAGGGGTGAACACCATCGACGTGGCGACCGCGACGGAGTGCGGCATCGCGGTCGCCAACATGCCCGGCGCGAACGCGCCTCTGTGGCCGCGGGCACGGTGCTGTTGATGCTGGCGGCGTTGCGCAGGCTGCCGACGCTGGACCGCGCGACCCGGCAAGGGCGTGGCTGGCCGGCAGACCCGGGGTTGGGTGAGACGGTGCGCGACCTCGGCGGCTGCACCGTCGGCCTGGTCGGCTACGGCAACATCGCCAAGCGCGTGAGCGACATCGTCGCGGCAATGGGGGCGACCGTCCTGCACACCAGCACCCGCGGCGACGGGCGGCCCGGATGGCGGCGGCTGCCCGACTTGTCCCCCGCAAGCGGGAGGTGCCCCCAGGCCGCCAGCGACGTCGTCTCGCTGCACCTGCCGTTGACGGCGCAGACCCGACGGCTGCTGGGCCGCGACGCGCTGGCGCTGATGAAACCGCATGCGGTGCTGGTCAACACGTCGCGTGGGGGGTCGTCGACGAGGACGCGCTCGTCGACGCGCTGCGTGGCGGGCGGCTGGCCGCGGCGGGGCTGGACGTTTTCGATGTCGAGCCGGTGGTGCCCGACAACCCGCTACTGGGCCTGGACAACGTGGTGCTGACGCCGCACGTCACCTGGTACACCGCCGACACCATACGGCGGTACCTCACCGAGGCGGTTGCCAACTGCCGCCGGCTGCGCGACGGGCAACCGCTGACCAATCTGGTCAACCAACCGACCGGTTGTTAGCTTGGAAAGTGCTTGGCCAAAACGAAAGCCATGGGAAGGCGACCAATGCCGATCGCAATCACTCCTGAGCATCAAGACCTGGCCGATTCGGTGCGATCCCTGGTGGCGCGGGTGGCGCCGTCCGAGGTGCTGCACGCGGCTTTAGAGACTCCGGTCGAAAACCCCCCGCCGTACTGGCGGGCGGCCGCCGACCAAGGCCTGCAGGGAGTGCATCTGGCCGAATCCGTCGGCGGGCAGGGTTTCGGCACGCTCGAGTTGGCCATCGTGCTGGCCGAATTCGGCTACGGCGCCGTGCCCGGGCCCTTCGTGCCCTCGGCGATCGCCAGCGCGCTGATCTCCGCGCACGACGCGCAAGCGAAGGTGCTCTCCGAGCTGGCGTCCGGCGCCGCTATCGCCGCCTACGCGCTGGATTCCGGCCTGACCGCCACCCGGCATGGCCCCGATGAGCGGGCGCTGGTGATCCGCGGCGAGGTCCGCGCCGTCCCCGCGGCGGCGCAGGCGTCCGTGCTGGTGCTTCCGGTGGCGATCGACAGCGGCGAGGAATGGGTGGTGCTGCGCGCAGAACAGCTCGAAATCGAGCCGGTGAAAAGCATTGACCCGCTGCGCCCCATCGCGCATGTGCGGGCCAACGCCATCGAGGTCGGTGACGATGCGGTGCTGAGCACCCTGACCAAGACGACCGCGCACGCCCTGATGTCCACTTTGCTGGCGGCGGAGGCCATCGGCGTGGCACGCTGGGCGACCGATACCGCGTCGCAGTATGCGAAGATCCGTGAGCAGTTCGGCAGGCCGATCGGCCAGTTCCAGGCGATCAAGCACAAGTGCGCAGAGATGATCGCCGACACCGAGCGGGCCACCGCGGCGGTCTGGGATGCCGCCCGCGCGATTGACGAGGCGAGCCAAAATAATTGGGACATAACCGCTTCCAAAGTCGAGTTCGCCGCGGCCGTGGCGGCGACGCTGGCGCCGGCGGCGGCCCAGCGGTGCGCGCAGGACTGCATCCAGGTGCACGGCGGAATTGGCTTCACGTGGGAGCACGACACGAACGTGTACTACCGTCGGGCGCTGATGTTGGCCGCCTCGTTCGGCCGCGGCTCGGAGTACCCGCAAAAGGTGGTGGACACGGCGACCACCACGGGGATGCGCGCGGTGAACATCGACCTGGATCCGGACACCGAAAAGCTGCGGGCCGAGATCCGGGCCGAGGTCGCCGCGCTCAAGGCGATGGAGCGCGAGCCACGCAGGGTCGCGATCGCCGAGGCCGGCTGGGTGCTGCCGTACCTACCCAAGCCGTGGGGCCGGGCCGCCAGTCCGGTGGAGCAGATCATCATCGCCCAGGAGTTCACCGCCGGACGGGTCAAGCGCCCGCAGGTCGGCATCGCGGCGTGGATCATCCCGTCGATCGTCGCGTTCGGGACCGAAAACCAGAAACAACGGTTTTTGCCGCCGACCCTCCGCGGCGAGATGGTCTGGTGCCAGCTGTTCTCGGAGCCGGGCGCCGGATCGGACCTGGCCGGGTTGTCCACCAAAGCGACCCGTACCGACGGCGGCTGGCGGATCACCGGGCAGAAGATCTGGACCACGGCCGCGCAGTACTCGCAATGGGGCGCGCTGCTGGCGAGAACCGACCCGAGCGCCCCGAAACATAACGGCATCACCTACTTCCTGCTGGACATGAAGAGCGAAGGCATCACCGTGAAGCCGCTGCGCGAGCTCACGGGCAACGCGATGTTCAACACCGTTTACATCGACGACGTGTTCGTGCCAGACGAATGCGTGCTCGGCGAGATCAACCGGGGCTGGGAGGTCAGCCGCAACACCCTGACGGCGGAGCGGGTATCGATAGGCAGCAGCGACGCCAATTTTCTGGCGACTCTTCCCGAGTTCGTCGGATTCGTTCGTGACGGACAGTTCGACCAGGTCGCGCAACATCGGGCCGGGCAGTTGATCGCCGAGGGTCATGCGGCCAAGGTGCTGAACCTGCGCTCGACGTTGTTGACGCTGGCCGGCGGGGACGCCATGCCGTCCGCCGCGATCTCGAAACTGTTGTCGATGCGCACGGGCCAGGGGTACGCCGAATTCGCCGTGTCGTCCTTCGGCAGCGACGCCGCGATCGGCGACACGAACGAGTTAGCGGGCAAGTGGGGCGAATACCTGCTGGCCAGCCGGGCCACCACCATCTACGGCGGCACGTCGGAGGTACAACTCAACATCATCGCCGAACGGCTGCTGGGCCTGCCGCGCGACCCGTAAACAGAACCATGCCGACCTGACGTCGTCAGGTCGGCATGGGTTCCTCCCCCTTAGTGGCCGCCAGCCGAATCAGATTTCGCACGTCTAGGCCGGCTGGCCGCGCTGAGGTAGTAGCACACGACTAGCGCCTCCAGCCGCCGTGGTCCCAGTCGCCGTGGTTGCCGCCACGGTCCCAGTCGCCGTGGTTGCCGCCACGGTCCCAGTCGCCGTGGTTGCCGCCACGGTCCCAGTCGCCGTGGTTGCCACCACGGTCCCAGTCACCGTGGTTGCCACCACGGTCCCAGTCACCGCGGTTGCCGCCTTGCCCCCAGCCTCGCTGGCCAGGGCCGTCGTGGTCCCCGCCGCCGCGGCCCCAGCCGCCTTGTCCTGGGCCGTCGTGGTCCCTGCCACCGCCGCCGGGCCCACCGGGGCCGTGGGGCCCGGCACTTACGAAGCCATGAGTGGGAGCGGGCGCCGGGGCCGCCTGTGCGGCGGGAAGGGCGGCGAACCACATCGCTCCGGTCAGCGCACCGGCACCGACTGCACCGGCGGCGGCGTAGCGAACCGATCGTAGTGAAACCAACATTTAGAACTCCTTTCAAAGACCTTGTCCGGACGCCTCTTAAATACCCAAGCATAAGAGAATGCAAACGACCCAACCCGTGCAAATTTTGGCCCCAAAGTTTCCCTGGAATCCGCAGGAAGCTACGGTCCGACTTCCTCTGAAGCCCGCATTTCATTACCTACTAAACTGAGAACCATATCTACGTGTTTCGCAATTTCAGTAGCTAAGGAGATCAGTATCTCCGATACCGACGAGCACCAAGCCTGCTGGTAGCTAGCTTGCATCTTCAGCAACATCGTAGTTCAGTACTTCATATTCCGCTTTTACGCGTAATCCCGTAGACACTATTCGAACAGCTCGCAATCGGGTGCCATGGTAAATAACCGGCGAACTGTATATTTCGCACGATTTGCCCGTTTTCCGTCCGTTTCAGGGATTCTCCAGCAATCTAGATATAACCACATGGAGTGCCGCTGGTAAGGCCCCGATTCGAGCCGCCTCCGCGATCAGTCGCCGTGCGCCCTGCGGTACGCCTCGCGGTCCGGCGATGCGACTCACGGTCGCGTGAGTGACAGAATCAGTATCAACAGACGTACATCGGGGTACTCGTCACTGATTGCACCCCAGAGAGGGCACCCGCGATGACTATCACACCCGGTCACAACGAATCCGGTCCCAGGCGGTTCGCCCACTATGCCGGCACGCCACCCCTGCCTGAACAGACGGGACCGACCCAGCGCCTGACCGCGTTCGGGCAAGCGCCCGCTCAGCCTGCGCGCGACCGACGAACACGACGGACCGTCGACCTGCCGCTCGCCACGCACCGGGCCCTAGACGTCTGGCAGCGGGAGGCCGCCGACCGCATCGGGGTGGCCCGCGTCACCGGACAAGAGGTCCTGAGCGCACTCATCGAGCAACTGCTGGTCGACCCCAAACTCTCGGCTCAGATCACACGCGCGATCCAAGCCCGCAGGTGAACCGGCGGGTCAGTCGATCTCCATCTCTCGCAGCTCGCGCTTGAGGATCTTGCCCGTGGGGTTACGCGGCAGCTCTTCCAGGAAGATCACTTCCCGGGGCACCTTGTAGCGGGCCAGGTGGTCGCGCACGTAGTGCTTGATGGTGTCCTCATCGATGCCGGCGTCCTCTTTCTTGACTACGAAGGCGCGCAGGCGGTGACCCCACTCCTTGTCTTCGACACCGATGGCGGTGGCCTCCACGACCTCGGGATGCCCGCTGATCAGATCCTCCACCTCGGCGGGGAAGACGTTCTCACCTCCGGAGACGATCATCTCGTCGTCGCGACCGCTGACGTAGAGGAGGCCGTGCTCGTCGAAGTAGCCCACGTCGCCGGATGACATCAGGCCGTCGATGATCTGCTTGTGGCCGCCACCGGTGTAGCCCTCGAACGGGAACGCGTTGCCCACGAAGATCCGGCCCACCTCACCCTGCGGCAGCTCGTTGCCGTTGTCATCGAGGATCTTGACCTTCACGCCCTTGACGACCGGTCCGACCGTTGCAGCGTTGCGTTCCAGGTCCTTCGGGCCGGCGATGGTGGCGAACGCGATCTCGGTCGAGCCATACATGTTGTAGATGACCGGCCCGAAGTCCTTGAGCGCGCGGGCGGCCAGGTCGGCGCCCAATTGCGATCCGGACACGAAGATGATTTTCAGGCTGGACAGGTCGGGCTTCTTGTCCATCTTCTCGATCGCATCGAGGAGGCGCGACAGCATCACCGGCACCACGACCATGGCGGTCGCCTTGTGCTTTTCGACGTCTTCCAGCACCAGCGGCGGCTTGAACTTCCGCCGCAGCACCAGCGTGGACCCCAGGAACATCGCCAGGGTGCCGTGCAGGTAACCCAGTGCGTGGAACATCGGCGCCGGCAGCGATGTCACCTCGTTGGCCTTGAACGGGACGTGCGACAGGATGCCGCCGACCGGGGCCAGGGTGGGCGGCGTGCTGCGGTTGGCGCCCTTCGGGGTGCCGGTGGTCCCGCTGGTCAGGATGATGATCGAGGCGCGCTTGCCCGCCTTCGGGGCGGGCTCCTTGCTGCTGCGCTCGATGAGGTCTGCCAACGTCTCGTCGGAGCTGCCCGACGGCTCGTCCGCATCGGGATTGACGCCGAGCGCCCGCAGCTTGCCCAGTTCAGGCTCGGCTTTGCTGACGGCCTTGGTGTATTCGTCGTCGTAGATGATCACCTTGGCGCCTTCGCGCTCCGACACCTCTTTGATCTGGGGGCCGGAGAACTCGCTGTTGAGCAGGATGATGCGGGCGCCGACCCGGGCGGCGCCGTAGTTGGCGATGAGGAACCAGCGATGGTTGCGGGCGAGGATTGCAATCCCGTCACCGCCCTTGACGCCCTTGTCGATCAGCCCGTTGGCCACCGCGTGGGCGGCCTCGTCGAGCTCCCGGAAAGTGAATTCGCCGTCTTCGTCAATGCAGGCCGCGCGGTCGGGATGGCGCCTGGCGTTGAGCGACGGCAGCATGCCGAATTCGCCCCACTTGTAGATGTCGTTGGCCATTGCGGCGTAGTTCAGCGGCGGCTCGATCCGGAAGGCACCCGCTTCGAAGATCTTGCGTACGTAGTGCAGTTCGGCCGAGCCGCGCTCGAGGTACTGCTGAACTTTGGAGACGGCCTGGCCAGGCAGCTCGAATGGGTTAGGCATGGGTTCCACCCTATGTGACGTCCGTCGCAGTGCCACTAGTAAGTACCCATCGACTTACGATGATGAACATGACCGGCCCGGTTTTGCTGGAGGTGGCCGGACGTCAGGTCACCATCACGCATCCGGACAAACCGGTGTTCGAACGCCACGGCGACGTGGGGCCGTACAGCAAGCTTGACCTGGTCCGCTATTACCTCTCCGTCGCCGACGGGGCGCTGCGGGGCGTGGCCGGCCGGCCGATGATTCTCAAGCGTTTCGTCAAGGGCATCGGGCAAGAAGCCGTGTTCCAAAAGCGGGCGCCCGCCAAACGACCGGACTACGTCGACGTTGCCGAACTGCATTACGCGCGTGGCACTTCGGCCGCTGAAGCCGTGATCCATGACGCCGCGGGACTGGCGTGGGCGATCAACCTGGGGTGCGTCGACCTCAACCCGCATCCGGTGCTCGCCGGCGACCTCGATCATCCCGACGAGCTGCGGGTCGACTTGGATCCGATGCCCGGGGTCGCGTGGCGGCGGATCGTCGACGTCGCGTTGGTCGCCCGCGAGGTGCTCGAGGACTACGGACTCGTCGCGTGGCCGAAGACGTCCGGGTCGCGGGGATTTCACATCTATGCCCGCATCGCCCCGCGCTGGGGATTTCGGCAGGTGCGGCTGGCCGCTCAGACTGTCGCCCGCGAGGTCGAGCGGCGCGTGCCGGATGCGGCAACGAGCCGCTGGTGGAAGGAAGAGCGGGAAGGGGTGTTCGTCGACTTCAACCAGAACGCCAAGGACCGCACCGTCGCATCGGCCTACTCCGTGCGGGCGACTCCCGACGCCCGGGTGTCGACGCCGCTGCATTGGGACGAGGTCGCCGGCTGCAAACCCGAGGCCTTCACCATCGAGACCGTCCCCCGCAGGTTCGCCCAAATTGGCGATCCGTGGGCGGGGATGGACCCCAGCAACGAAGCAGCGGTCGGCGACCTTGACCGGTTGCTGATGCTCGCCGAAGAAATGGGCCCCCCGGAGAAGGCCCCACGAGGGGCCAAAGACACCGCCCGGCGCGGCACGGGCGCCGGTGGAAGGCGCCAGTCTTCGAAGCCGCTCATCGAGATCGCCCGCACCAAGACCAAGGACGAGGCGGTGGCCGCGCTGGACACCTGGCGTCACCGCTACCCCGCCGCGGCCGGCCTCCTGCAGCCGGCTGATGTCCTGGTCGACGGCATGCGCGGGCCGAGTTCAATCTGGTACCGGATCCGCATCAATCTGCAGCACGTACCCGCCGACCAGCGCCCGCCTCAGGAAGAGCTGATCGCCGACTACAGCCCCTGGGACAAATACCAGCTCAAAGGCCAGGACCGCTAGACGCCCAGTTGCGCCATCCGGGTCTTCTTGCGCAGGTAGGCGCCCCAGGTGACCACCAGCAACGCGAGGAAGAACGCCACGTAGAACCGCAGCGCCGGCTCGATGCTGCCGAAGTGCGACTTCGACCAGGCGTAGGCCAGCGGCACGACAAACCCGCCGAAGGCGCCGATCGACGAGATGACTCCCAGCGCACCCGCGGCCTGCCGGCGCATGTGCACCATGGTGTCCGGGTCACCACCGGCGAGCTCCCCCTTGACCTTGAAGATCCTCGAGATCATCCGGTAGGTCGAGCCGTTGCCGATGCCGGTGGCGACGAACAGGAACATGAAGCTGGCGAAGAACACCGGCAGGTTCTTCGCGTTGACGGACCACAGGGCCGACGAGGCGCCCGCGGCCAGCATGACGAAGCTCATCGCGGTGATGCGGGCCCCGCCGATCCGATCGGCGAGCCTGCCGCCCAGCGGGCGGATGACCGATCCGATGCCCGCGCCGAGGAAGGCCCACGCCAAGGCGATGTCGCCGCGCCCGAACACGGTCTTGAGCAGGGTCGGAAACGCCGCGGAGTAGCCGATGAAGGACCCGAACGTACCGATGTACAGCAGTGACATGATCCAGGTGTCGGGGTGGCGCAGCGACTGCAACACCGGCTTCACGTCGGCCTTCGCCTCGGTCAGGTTTTTCATGAACAGCAGTGCGCACACCGCGGCCGCGACGGCCAGCGGCACATAGAACAGACCCGCACGCGACAGGGCCGCCCCACCCCCCGCCACCACGATCGGCGGAATGATCTTCTGCACGACCGCCACGCCGAGGTTGCCGCCGGCCGCGTTGAGCCCCAGCGCCCAGCCCTTGTCCTTCTCCGGGTAGAAGAAGGAGATGTTGGCCATCGAGGAGGCGAAGTTGCCGCCGCCGAAGCCGGCGGTCGCGGCGATGGCCACCAGCAGGGCGAACGAGATGTGGGGATGGCTCACCGCCCACGCCAGCAACAGGCACGGGATCAGCAGAAGTGACGCCGAGATGGTCGTCCAGTTGCGGCCGCCGAAGATCGGGACCGCGAAGGTGTATGGCAGCCTCAGGAACGCGCCGACACCACTGGGGACGGCGACCAGGCACAGGGCCTGGCTGGCGGACAATGCCCAGCCCGACGCGGCGGGATGCCCGTGCGGACCGGCTGTCATCTGGACCACTACGATGCTCCAAAGCATCCACACGCTGAACCCGACATGTTCGGCGAAAATGGAGAAGATCAGGTTGCGACGAGCGATGGCCCTGCCGGTCGTCGCCCAGAACGCGGGGTCTTCGGGACGCCAATCATCGATCCAATGCCGTCCCTTGTGGTGCTCGCGCGCCGGCGCGGGGACAAAGGCTTGGGTGCTGGTCTGCGGGGTCGTGGTGGTCACGCCTCGACGCTATGGATGGTCTGTTACCGGTCTTTTCGCCCGCAGTTACGCCGGGGATACGCAAAGATCGCAACGGCTTACACCCCACTGTCAGAACTTTTGCGGCTCGTGGCCGACCGAGCCGTGGGCCCAGCCGCGAGGCGACGCGGGCGGGAGCGGGGGACGCGATAATCTCACGCGATGCGACAGGGATGGAGTCGACGGGGATTCTTGCAGCTCGCAGGGGCCGCAGGCGTGTTCGCGGTCGCCGGGGTGTCAGAAGGGTGCTCGTCGCACAAACCGTCGCCGGGGACTCCCGGCGGCGGCTCGGTGACAATCAACCACCTTTTCGGTCAGACCGTCATCAAGGAGCCGCCCAAGCGTGTGGTCAGCGCCGGCTATACCGAGCAAGACGACCTGTTAGCGGTGGGCGTCGTGCCCATCGCCGTGACCAACTGGTTCGGCGACCAGCCGTTCGCGGTGTGGCCGTGGGCCCAGCCCAAGTTGGGCGGGGCGCAGCCGGTGGTGCTGAGCCTGGACAACGGGATTCCGGTCGACCAGATCGCCGGCCTCAAGCCCGACCTGATCGTGGCCGTCAATGCCGGCGTGGACGCCGACACGTATCGGAAGCTTTCGGCAATCGCCCCGACCGTCCCGCAGTCGGGCGGCGACGCGTTTTTCGAGCCGTGGAAGGAACAAGCCACCGCCGTGGGCGAGGCTGTGTTCCAGGCCGACCAGATGAAGTCGCTCATCGGGGCGGTCGACCAGAGCTTCACCGCCGTCGGCCAAAAGAATCCGCAATGGCACGGCAAGAAGGCGTTGCTGATGGAGGGCACCCTCTGGCAGGGAACCGTGGTAGCCACCCTGGCGGGCTGGCGGACCGACTTCCTGAACCAGGTGGGTCTCGTCATCGCCGACAGCATCAGACCCTTCGGCAGCGATCACCGCGCCGTCATCCCACGCGATCAGATCAAAGCCGTACTTGATTCCGCCGACGTGGTGATCTGGACGACCGAGAGCCCCGACGACCAGAAAGCGCTACTGGCCGACCCCGAGGTGGCGGCTTCGCAGGCGACCGCGCAGTTCCGCCACGTCTTCACCACCAAGGACCAGGCCGGCGCGATCGCCTTCTCGTCGCCGCTGAGTTACCCGTTGATCGCCGATCAGCTGCCGCCGCTGATCGGCAAGATTCTGGGTTAGGTCCCCTCCAAATCCCGCCTGTTTGAGCGATTGCTAAGGCACCTCTGGCAGTGCTCGAAAATCCCTCTGGCATCCCTCGCCCGGGCACCGATTCCGGGGTTACCGTCGAGTAATGAGCGCGACGGACCTTAGTAGCGACCGGTCCACGGATCTGCCTACCGACCTGATCGGCAACACCGTCCTGGACTACGGCGACCAAGCCCTGATGCTGCAATGTGGCAGCACCGCTGAGGTATTGGCGTGGGTGGACACGTTACGTGCGGCGGCGTTGCCGGGTGTGGTCGACCTCGTCGCCGCCGCCCGCACGGTGCTGGTCAGGCTCGACACTCCCCGGGTCCAGGGGGTGACGCGCCAGCGGCTCCGCAGGATGCGGGCCGCCACCGATGCCGAGGCACCTGCGGATCGCAGCGCAGACGTGGTGATCGACGTCGTCTACGACGGCCCAGACCTCGCCGACGTCGCCGCCCACACCGGGCTGACCACGGCGCAGGTCGTCGACGCCCACACCGGCTCCCTGTGGCGCGTCGGATTCAGCGGATTCGCACCGGGCTTCGCGTACCTGGTGGACGGCGACCCTCGGCTGCGGGTGCCGCGCCGGTCTGAACCGCGGACGTCCGTGCCAGCCGGGTCGGTGGCGCTGGCCGGGGAATTCAGCGCGGTCTATCCCCGGCAATCGCCCGGCGGCTGGCAACTCATCGGCCGCACCGACGCGGTTCTTTGGGATCTCGAACGACCCAATCCGGCCTTGCTGACGCAGGGCATGTGGGTTCAGTTCCGGGCAGTGTGACCCAGGAGATAGCTGTGGCACACCCCGAAATCCACCTGGAGGTTCTGCGCACCGGACCGTTCGCCGTCGTCGAAGACCTCGGCCGGCCGGGACTGGCCCACCTCGGCGTCAGCAGATCCGGGGCGGCCGACCGTCGCGCGCACAAGCTGGCCAACCGCCTGGTCGCCAACCCCAACGACCGCGCCACCGTCGAAGTGACGTTCGGCGGCTTCTCGGCCCGCGTCTGCGGCGGCGACGTCGACACCGCCGTGACGGGCGCCGACACCGATCCAACGGTGAACGGAATCGAATTCGGCACCAACCAGCATTCACCATGTCCGTGACGGCGAGGTGATCGCGCTCGGCTCTCCGCGCGCCGGTCTGCGGACGTACCTGGCGGTGCGCGGCGGCATCTGTGTGGAGCCGGTGCTGGGGTCGCGCAGCTACGACGTCATGTCGGGGATTGGCCCGTCGCCGCTGGGGGCCGGGGACCGGCTACCGGTCGGCCCGCACACCAACGACTACCCCGAGCTAGACCAGGCCCCGGTGGCGGCCATCTCGGAACATCTGGTGGAGCTACAGGTGGTGCCCGGCCGCCGTGACGACTGGCTGGTCAATCCCGACGCGTTGGTGCACACGATCTGAATGGCCGCCAACCGCAGCGACCGGGTCGGAATGCGGTTGGAGGGCCGCCCGATGCAGCACCGCTACCCGGACCGGCAGCTGCCGAGCGAGGGTGCCACCCGCGGGGCGATCCAGGTGCCGCCCAATGGTTTACCGGTGATCCTGGGTCCAGATCACCCGGTCACCGGCGGTTACCCCGTGGTTGGCGTGGTGATCCACGAGGACGTCGACAAGGTCGCCCAGGTGCGGCCCGGCCAGTACGTGCGCCTGCACTGGGCACGACCTCGGTGCGCGCTGGGGGGCCGGCAGGCGGTGAGCTCCGTGGGCTGGCCGTTCTCCTAGATACTCCGAGACAGTCCGAGATACTCCGAGCACCGGCCGCTGGACAGGGCTGGTAGACAAAGACTGTGCACACCCAGGTACACACCGCCCGCCTGGTCCACACCTCCGATCTCGACGGCGAGACTCGGCAGCGCGTCTGGCAGATGGTCACCGACGCGTTCGCCGGAAACTTCACCGAGAGCGACTGGGAACACGCGCTGGGTGGGATGCACGCCCTGATCTGGCGTCACGGTGCCATCATCGCGCACGCCGCGGTGGTCCAGCGGCGGCTGATATACCGCGGCGACGCGTTGCGGTGCGGGTATGTGGAAGGTGTCGCGGTTCGCGAAGACTGCCGCGGCCAGGGTCTGGTGCACGCCCTGATGGACGGCTGCGAGCAGGTGATCCGCGGCGCCTACCAATTGGGCGCCGTCAGTTCGTCGGCCCTTGCCCGCGGTGTGTACACGGCGCGCGGGTGGTCGCCGTGGCGCGGCCCCACGTCGGTGCTGAGCCCCACCGGCCCAACGCGCACACCCGAAGACGACGCCACCGTGTTCGTCCTGCCGGTCGAGATCAGTTTGGACACCTCCGCAGACTTGATGTGCGACTGGCGGGCCGGGGACGTTTGGTGAGTCGGCCCGCCGCGCGAAAGGCGTATTCCAGCTCACACTGCTTTCCATAGCCGCACGAAATCACTTGGCATGGGCGCTTATTGACCGCCCCCAGTCAATTGCCAGATAACTGGCCATTCTAGCCTAGCTAAGCACTGTATCTGAGCAGGTAAAACGAGGTCAGCACTATGCAGTATGGCATGATTATCTTGGGGAGAAGCTAACAGGGGTGTTTCATCTTGGGTTCCTCCGCCTGGAATCAGGATCGGTTGTTGACTTCACCCGTTCCCAGTCCGTGCCCACATCCGGCTGCTTTGCCCACTGCTGGCGAGATAGAGGTCGCGATGACGTGCGGCGCTAGGACGGCAAGGATGATGAGTGCCAAACGGTTAGCTATGCCGACCATCACAAGTCTCTTTGCACAGAAAAGACCGTAGCTTCAGCAGGGTTGCCATAAATAGGGCCGAAAGTACTGTCCACGTGGGATCGCGCTACACGGCTCACGGGAACCACAGCCTTGCGCTGTCGAGCCAGGAGTCGAAGATTAGCCGCTGAGGGTCGTGCGGTAGGTGTGCTTCGGGCACGGCGTCACCGAAACCGAGTTTCTTACCCAGTGCCCGCAGCATCTCGGTTACCTCACGGAACCTAGCCTCATCGTCAGGTGTCGTTCTGCCGTCGTGCTGGTCCACTCGCATCTCTTCCCACCGAGCCGCAACAAACGAGTACTTACGCGTTAAGCCACGGTCAGCGTAGTCACTCAGGTAATGCCGGATGGCGGATGCCCGCTCGGCTAGCGCGTTGCTCAACTGGCCACCAACTCGTCAAGCCAGGAGTCGAAAGCGGCACCGGAGGTGTCCGCCTTCGGATCAACCAGCGGAATGCTCCTCGCCAGCCGAATCAGGTTCTGCTGACACTGCTTGTAGGGCGTCCAGAGGGGATGGCGGACACGATCACGCTCGGAGCGGGAGCCCGCCACCACAACACCGTCGGCAATGATGGTGTCCAGGCATTCTTGGCTAAGATGAAGCATCTGGCAGAAGTTGGCTAACAGGTCGTGACTGACGGTATCGAATCGGCCCTGACCATGGATTCCTTTCGCCAGACGGTCCCAGTGGCGGCGCGCCGGCAGGCTCAGTTCAAACGGTGGATCAAGATCAATGGAAATCGGAAGCTCCTGTGTTGATGGCGGCCGAAATGGTTATCTTGCCGCTTATGGGGAAATACTTCGTCGCGGTCGTTGCCGTTCTGCTTGCTGGTTGGGGAGGAACAACGCTCGGAGGATCAACGTCTAACGGACGTGAGAATGTGAGCTTCGCGTCCGC
The DNA here is from genome assembly GCA_963788075.1 of uncultured Actinomycetota bacterium. Lineage (GTDB taxonomy): Bacteria > Actinomycetota > Actinomycetes > Mycobacteriales > Mycobacteriaceae > Mycobacterium. The sequence goes on from CAWBFI010000008.1 coordinate 195,759, forward strand.
CGCAGACATCCGCGACGCACTCAGCAAGGCGGGCCTCACGTGCTCCGGCTACGAAACCCGCGGAAGCGGTGATCGCGAGTTCTTTACAGAGGATGCTGCCGATGAGGGCGCGTGCAAGCTCGAGAATGAGAACATCTTGATGGTCGTTTGGAAGGACAACGGCCAGAGGACAACTGGGCGGGAACGACAAAAAATATGGGCTGCCAGATGGGAAAGACATTTGGTACGTCGACAATTGACTATGTGATGGGTGACCGCTGGTCCATCACTGATGTATCCCAGACCCTTGCGAAGAAAATCTCCAACGCAATCGGCGGGAAGGCAGAGCACATTGCTTGTGGCGGCTAGCCGAGGTTATCGGCCCAGCCGTGTCGATAAATCTGTAGCTCAACTGGTTCGCATTGACCGAATTTAATGACGATCAAGATCACCCACGTGACTCGGGTCGGCACGGTCGACAGCGCCTGCCGCGCCAAGGATTCGACCCTACCGCCGCCCCCCTTCCGCCATTTCCCGTGACCTAAATCACCGATTTAAATCCGGTTGTGTCACAACGGATCTACTTCCTCCCTGACCTGCACGGCTGGTCGGCTCGGGTAGGATGGTCAAAGTTACTGCGCCACAAGCTATTGTCGCTTTTAGCCAGTGGGATAGTGACCAGCTGCCAACCACCCCGTGAAGTGGGTTAGCCGTGGGCTTAGCTGCGACCACCCCCAGACTCTGCGGCATTTTCCATCTTCGCTCCTATCGATTAAGGTAGCTCTGTTGTCGGTCCTAACGGCGGTAATACCGGTCCTCCTACCGCTGCGGGAGGTGGTGCCGGAACTGGCGTACCTTCACCGGGAAGAACGGGTGCACTCGAAAATCCAGCCGGTTCCATATGATCTTTGCACGCATTAGGAACAGGAACGAGATACCATTTCCAAGCGCCAGGGGGATTTGGTGCCGGTGCCATGCTGTTGTCGGGGCACCGCCATGTGCAACTGAGACCGCCGACACCCGCGCCACCAAGGCCGAGAGCGGCTGGGCCGCCAATATTCGCCTCAGAGTTAACACCCAGGCCCCCTTGCTCACAGTGCATATGTGATCCATTGATTTCAGTAGGCCAATCACAGTAAGCACCGGCGACAAGGAATGCGGTTGCTGCTGTGGTGACAGCTGGATAATCACAGAAACCGGCATTGGCCCGCGCTGGCGGGAAAATAAAAATCGCACTAGATGCCATTATCGGGACGAGCCAGATTTTATTCATCGACTACCTTCACCACCTTTTCTGCTAAGTGATCACGTGAAACTTGAGTAGTTCCAGATGAGGTATTTTATTCATCAAACTCCTTCCGGTGCTGGATTGATAGCATTTGCTAATGTTCCCGCACCAGATTCCTCCATGCAACATCCCAGAGGATCGTGGCTTACTAGGGCACAGCCGGGGCCGCCACTCACGGCTTTCCGCTTATGTGGACAGACCCCCGCGTCAGCACGCGTATTAGCCGTTTGTGGCCTACGAGGCAGTTAGTTCGTCGCTCTCCGGGGCGCTCAGGGACGTTGCCGAGTGTTCTGCGGTAAAGCGCCGCGGATAACGCTGCAGCACGCCCTCCCCACGGGCGAAGCGGGCGAGGCGGTCGATCTCATCGACGGTAAAAATTAGGAACCTGTTCGCGGCACGGACCACAATGCGACCATCGTCCTGGCGGGTAGCCGCGATGGTCGAGCGCAGGCGGTCGCTAATGATGGCCGAGTCCACTAGATCAATTCTTTCAGCTGTTCCAGTGACAGTTTCCCATTTTTCAATTTCTTGACAATATCAGGCGGGAAATAGAGTTTCGGGTGGCTCAAGCATCAGGACTTTCGCAACCATGTCGGACATTTCCTTCGCCGCCTCATCGGCGAGGGGAATTAGAATTTCCTGATTTTCGGTAATAGCCAACAGGCCTATCACCGGCTGCATTCCGGTAGGTGCGTTAGTGGGCACCATTACGTGGAATTCTTTTACGCGAAGAAGCGGAGTGGCATCATCGTTTTTCTTCTTCATGTTTAAACCTTTTCCTCGGATGCCCGACACCTGCCCTGGCGTGGGTTGAGTAGTGCTGATTCTATTTCTTCAATGCTGCGGCAACGGAGGCGAAGCGATTCCTCCCGGGCGCACCGGAGTCCGTGCCCCAAGCCGAGCCGGCAAGAGTGTGATGGCCGTCGCAGCAGGGGCAATGCGTCAGCAATTGCTTGGTAACGCAGCGGAAATGTCCCGGGCATACACAGGTCATATGGCTCAGCCGAGGTCCGCGCCGCTGACCGGTTACCGGATTGCGGTTACGTCGGCTCGGCGCGCCGAGGAGCTGTGCGCGCTGCTGAGCCGCCAGGGCGCCGAGGTCTGCAGCGCCGCAGCGATCAACATGATCGCGCTGCCTGACGATGATGAACTGCATTGCAACACCAGGGCTTTGATCGCCGAGCCGCCCGACATCCTGGTCGCGCACACCGGCATCGGCTTTCGCGGCTGGCTCGCCGCGGCCGAGGGGTGGGGGCTGGCCAGCCAGCTCATCGCCGCGTTGTCGTCGGCCAGGATCGTGTCACGCGGGCCGAAGGCGACCGGCGCGCTGCGCGCCGCGGGCTTGCACGAGGAGTGGTCTCCCGAGTCCGAATCCTCACAGGAAGTGCTCGAGTATCTGCTCGAGTCGGGTGTGTCCGGACTCAGCGTGGCCATCCAGCTGCACGGCGCCGCCGACGCCTGGGACCCGTTCCCGGAATTTCTCGGCGGGTTGCGTTTCGCTGGCGCCGACGTGGTTCCCATCCGGGTGTACCGGTGGAAGCCAACGCCATTGGGTGGCGATTTCGACCAGCTGGTCACCGGGATCGCGCGGCGACAATTCGATGCGGTCACTTTCACGTCGGCGCCGGCGGCGGCCGCGGTGCTGGAGCGCGGCCGCGAGCTCGATATCGAGGACCAGCTGTTGGAAACCATGCGCACCGATGTGCACGCGATGTGCGTCGGCCCGGTTACTTCGAAACCGCTGATCCGAAAGGGTATCCCGACGTCAGCGCCGGAACGAATGCGGTTGGGGGCGTTGGCCCGCCATATCGCCGAGGAGCTGCCGCTGCTGGGATCGTGCACGGTGAAGGCCGCCGGCCACGCGGTCGATATCCGCGGAACCTGCGTGCTGGTCGACGGTTCGATCAAACTGCTGTCGCCGTCCGGGATGGCGATACTGCGTGCGCTGGCACAACGGCCCGGCGACGTCGTCGCGCGTAACGACCTGTTGCGGGTGCTGCCGGGCAACAGCAATGACCCGCACGCCGTCGACACGGCCGTGCTACGGCTGCGAACGGCGCTGGGGGACAAGAACATCATCGCGACGGTCGTCAAGCGCGGTTACCGCCTTGCCATCGATGACATGCCGGGTTCCCCATGGACCTGATCCTCGCCGCGCACGGCACCCGCAGGCCGGGCGGTGTCGCGATGATCGCGGCGCTTGCGTGGCAGGTGAGCGCGCTTCTCGACCGCAGGGTGCAGGTTGCGTTCGTCGATGTGTTGGGACCCACACCCAGCGAGCTGCTGTCGCGGGCGGCGGCCAGCAGCCGGCCCGCGATCGTGGTGCCGGCGTTCCTCTCGCGCGGATATCACGTGCGCAGCGACCTGCCCGCCCATGTCGCGGCCAGCGGGCACCCGAACGTGATCGTCGCCCCCGCTCTGGGCCCAAGCGGGGACATCGCCCGCGCAGTCGCCCACCAACTGGCGGAATCCGGCTGGCGCCAAGGAGACTCGGTGATCCTCGCGGCGGCGGGCACGACGGATTCCGGGGCGCGCGCCGACCTGCACGTCACCGCGACGACGTTGTCCGCGCTGGTCGGATCGCACGTGCGGCTGGGATTCGCGGGCACGGGCGATCCGCATGTGGACGACGCGGTCGCCGCCGCCCGCCGCGACGGTGCCCGCCGCGTCGCGGTCGCGTCCTACCTACTCGCCGACGGCCTGTTCCAGGAACGATTGCGCGCCTGCGGCGCCGACCGGGTCAGCGAGCCGCTGGGTACACATTCCGGGCTGGCCCGGCTGATCGCGAACCGCTTCCGCAGGGCCGCGCCCGGCCTCGTGCCGCCGACGGCGCGGCACGCGTCGCGTCGGCCCGGCCGGCCGCGAACGCACGCACCCCATGCACTGCCGAGGCGCGCCGAAGCCCGCCACGCTTGATCTTTGATCACGCACCGACGATCCTGACACCATGCCTCGTCGCGAAGAGCCATCGCGTGGGCTCCTCGATCCGGTCGCCAAGATGCTGCGGTTGCCCTTCGGCACACCGGAGTTCATCGATCGAATCGTCACCGGCGGCGTCAACCAGGTGGGCCGACGGACGTTGTACTTGCTGATCACCACCTGGGACGCGGCGGGCGGTGGGCCATTCGCGGCCAGCGCGATCGCGTCGACGGGGATGGCCAAGACCGCAGAGATCGTGGAGAGCATGTTCGTCGGCCCGTTCTTCGGCCCGCTGTTGAAAATGCTCGGGGCCGACAAGGCGGCCGTGCGAGCGTCGCTGTGCGCCTCCCAACTGGTGGGCCTGGGCATCATGCGCTACGGGGTGCGCTCCGAACCGCTGCACTCGATGTCGGTCGAGGCGATCGTCGACGCGATCGGCCCGACGATGCAGCGCTACCTGGTCGGTGACATCACGCGCTGAGCGCTACCGGCTCAGCGATCCGCCCGATCTGGACGTGGCCCTCAGGCGTGACCCGCACCTGGTACACCGGGATGGAGAACCGTGGATCGTCCAGGCAGGAACCGTCCTCGAGCGCGAAAGCCTGCTTCAGCAGCGGGGATTGGACCGTGGCGCGGCCCCCGCGGTCGCCGACGATCCCGCGCGACAGCACGGCCGCCCCGGAAAACGGGTCGATGTTACCCACCGCGTGCACCGACCCGTCATCCAGCCGGAACAGCGCCGCCTGGGTGCCGTCGTCGAGGAGCACTCCGACGCCACGACCCGGAATGAGGTGGTCGTACGTGCAGGCGGTGGTCCACACCCGAATGTCTGGAACTTTCCTGAGAAGTGTCACGGCTCTTCCTCTCTAGTTCAGGCCTAGTTCACGCGCGGACGCGCGGCATGCCAATGGGCACAGGCACTTTGCGCCCGGCACGCTCGGTGAATGTCACCGTCGAATCGACGGCGTCCGGGGCGTTGACGAAGGACACGAACCGCGACAGCTTGTCCGGATCCTCGAGCACGCCCTTCCATTCGCACTTGTAGTTCTGCACATGCCGCTCCATCGCGGCCTCGAATTCCTCGGCCAGGCCGAGCGAGTCGTCGCACACGACCTGGCGAACGTGCTCCAGGCCGCCGTCCAGGGATTCGACCCACGGCGCGGTGCGTTGCAGCCGGTCGGCCGTGCGGATGTAGTACATCAGGAACCGGTCGACGTACCGCACCAGCGTCTCGGTTTCCAAATCGCTGGCGAGCAGCTGCGCGTGCTTGGGCGTCATGCCGCCATTGCCGCCGACGTAAAGGTTCCAGCCTTTTTCGGTGGCGATGACGCCGACGTCCTTGCTGCGCGCCTCGGCGCATTCCCGCGCGCAACCCGAGACGCCGAGCTTGATCTTGTGCGGCGCGCGCTGCCCCCGGTACCGCAGCTCCAGGTCGATGGCCAGCTGCACCGAATCCTGTTGGCCGTAGCGGCACCAGTCACTGCCCACGCAGCTCTTGACGGTGCGCAACGCCTTGCCGTACGCGTGGCCGGATTCCATGCCGCCGTCGACCAACCGCTTCCAGATCTGCGGCAACTGGTCCACGCGGGCGCCGAACATGTCGATCCGCTGGCCGCCGGTGATCTTGGTGTAAAGCCCGAATTCCTGGGCGATCTGGCCGATCAGGATGAGGTGCTCCGGTCTAATGTCACCGCCCGGCACCCGCGGCACCACCGAGTAGCTGCCGTTCTTCTGGATGTTGGCCAGAAAATGGTCGTTGGAATCCTGGAGCGACGCTTGCTCGCCGTCGAGAATGTGGTCGGAGCCGGTGGACGCGAGAATGGAGGCGACCACGGGTTTGCAGATGTCGCAACCCTTTCCGCGGCCGAAGCGCGCCAGCAGGCCCGAGAAGGTGCGGATCTCGGTCGCAGAGATGATCTCGAAAAGCTCCGCCCGCGACTGGCCGAAGTGTTCGCACAGCGCCTTGGACTGTTCCACGCCCTCGGCTTCCAGCAACTGCTTGAGCAGCGGCACGCACGACCCGCACGAGGTGCCGGCCGCCGTGCAGGACTTGAGCGCGGGAACGTCGGCGCAGCCGCCGGTGATCGCGCACTTCAGATCACCCTTGGTGACGTTGTTGCACGAGCAGATCTGCGCCGAATCCGGCAGCGCCCCAACGCCCAGAGCCGCCCCGCCGCCGGACTGGGCGGGCGCGATCAGCGCGAGCGGATCCCCGGGCAGCCGGCTGCCGACCATGGGCCGCAACACCCCGTACGACGAGGCGTCGCCCACCAGCACCCCTCCGAGAAGGGTCGTCGCGTCGTCGGACAGCACCAGTTTGGCGTAGGTACGGTTCACCGCGTCGCTGATGGCGACCTCGAGACAGTTCTCGGTCACCCCCATCGCGTCGCCGAAGCTGGCGACGTCGACGCCGAGGAGTTTGAGCTTCGTCGACAGGTCCGCTTCCGGAAACTCCGCGGCGCCGTCCAGCAGCCGATCCGCCACCACCTCGGCGGAGGTGTAGCCGGGCGCGACCAGGCCGTAGCACCGGCCCCCGATGGCCGCGACCTCACCGACCGCATAAATGTGGGGATCGCTTGTCCGGCAGGACAAATCCGTGAGGACCCCGCCCCGCTCGGCCAGCGTCAGGCCCGCCGCCGCCGCCAACTCGTCGCGCGGCCGGATGCCGGCCGCGAAGATCACCACCCCGGCGTCGATGACATCACCGTCTGTCAGGCGCACCCGCACGGAGGTCGAGCCGTCCGAGCGCTCAACGGATTCGATCGACTCGGTAGCGGTCCCGACGTGCACTGCGATGCCGAGGTCGGCGATCATCCTGCCCAGCAACGCACCGCCGGCCTCGTCGATCTGCTGGGTCATCAATCGCGGCATCATCTCGACGACGTGCGTATGCAACCCGAACCGGCGCAGCGCATTAGCGGCTTCGAGGCCCAACAGGCCGCCGCCGATGACCACCCCTGCGCCACCGTGACCGGCATCCAGCGTGCGCAGGGCGTCGGCACGGATGGCGTCGAGGTCGTCGAGCGTGCGGTAAACGTGGCATGCGGGTAGGTCGTGTCCGGGCACCGGGGGGACGAAAGCGCAGGAGCCGGTGGCCAGTACCAGGGCGTCGTAGCTGTGCCGGCGTCCATCGGCGGTAACCACAGACTTTGCGGCGCGGTCGATTTCGGTGACCCGCGCATTGAGTAGCAACCGGACCCGCTCGTCACCGTCGTAGTCGTTGCCCGGCAGCGCGAGCAGCGCACGGTCCCAGCTTTCGGTGTAGGAAGTCAGCCCGACGCGGTCGTAGGCCGCATCGGCCTCCTCGGCGAAAACTGTGATGCGCCAAGACCCTTCGGTGTCCCGAGCGCGCAGCGCCTCGACCAGCCGGTGGCCGACCATGCCATGCCCGACCACGGCGACATGACGCGTGGCACGATGCGGGTGCGCAGTTTCGGTTGGGGCCATGCCACGAGGGTAGGGGCGCCAAATTAAGGAGAAATCGCGAAATGTGACGCCCACATGACCGCGCCCTCACACCTCACACGGGCCGTTGTGAAGCTGTTCGCTGCGGGCGAACGCCCAGGTGGAACTTAAGCGGGGTCGACTCATGTTTGTAGGAACAGCAGGCCGGTAAGGCGCCGGCCACAGCCAACTCACAAGAAAGCATAAGGATGCAGAAGGGAAAGACCATGAGCAACCTCGCATTGTGGTCGCGACCGACCTGGGACACCGACCGGTGGTTGCGCGACTTCTTCGGCCCCGCCGCGACGACGGACTGGTTCAAGCCCGTGACCGGCGGTTTTAGCCCGGCCTTCAAACCAGCATGCGAGATCGTCAAGGACGGCGACGACGCGGTCGTCCGCTTGGAGCTGCCGGGTGTTGACGTCGAGAAAGACGTCAATGTCGAGGTCGACAAGGGCCGCCTGGTAATCCACGGCGAACACCGCGACGAGCACGCGGAGGAGGAGGGCGGCCGCACGTTGCGTGAGATCCGTTACGGATCGTTCCGCCGGTCGTTCCAGCTGCCCGCGCACGTCACCAGCGAGGCGATCACGGCTTCGTACGATGCCGGCGTGTTAACGGTGCGGGTCGCCGGTGCCTACACCGGGGCTCAGCCGCAGCGCATCGCGATCACCAAGTAATTCCGTACCGAATCGCGCGAATCCGGCGGGTCATCGGCCCGCCGGATTCACCGCGTGCGGCGGCTCAGATCAATGTCGACAAGCGTCAATCAGTCTCCCCCGCACTGTTTTACCCGGTTTAGCGCGTCTTGCCAGGCCAAGCGCACCCATCCGGGTCTGCCGGCCCGGGCCAGCCCGCCCGAGCAGCGCGGTGGCGCGCTGCGCGGTGGCCTGACCTGGCACGGACGGCTTGCTTTCTGGTCGCGCGACGCGATCCGTCTGACACAACACCTGTGCGGTGGATAGTATCGGGGGCGTACTGTGATCCGTAACACCGTCTGCCCTAGGAGATCCGTTGACGAGCCCCACTGGCACTACCGAACTCGCCGAACTTCACGACCTCATCGGCGGCCTGCGGCGGTGCGTGAGCTCCATGAAGGCGCGCTACGGCGATAGCCCGGCGATGCGTCGGATCGTCATCGACGCCGACCGGATCCTCTCCGACATCCAATTGCTCGACACCGACGTGTCCGAATTGGACCTCGCACGCGCCACCGTGCAGCAATCCGGCGACAAGATCGCCATTCCCGACACCCAGTACGACACCGACTTCTGGCGCGATGTCGACGACGAGGGTGTCGGGGGTCACAAGGGCTCCTAACAACCCAAGCCCCCCGCAAAGAGGGGGGCTTCCTCTGTGTACCCTTCGACGAGACAGCCCGTTCGAAGAGGAACAATAGATGAGCGCACCCACGGCGAACCGTCCTGCGTCCGGCGTTTTCTCGGCTACCCGCGCGCAAATTCCGGAACGGACGCTGCGCACAGACCGCTGGTGGTTGCCGCCCCTGGTGACCAACCTCGGCCTTTTAGCCTTCATCCTCTACGCGACGACCCGGGCTTTCTGGGGCAGCGCCTACTGGGTTGATAAATACCATTACCTGACCCCGTTCTATTCGCCGTGCGTCAGCGCGTCTTGCGAGCCGGGGGCCAGCCACCTCGGCGTCTGGTTTGGTCACTTCCCGTGGTGGATTCCCTTGGGAATGCTGGTGTTACCGTTCCTGTTGGGCTTTCGGATCACCTGCTACTACTACCGCAAGGCCTACTACCGTTCAGTCTGGCAGTCGCCGACCGGCTGCGCAGTGCCCGAACCGCGCGCCCACTACACCGGCGAAACCCGGCTTCCCCTCATCATCCAAAACAGCCACCGCTACTTCTTCTATATCGCGGTGGTGGTCTCGCTGATCAACACCTACGACGCGATAATGGCGTTTCATTCGCCCTCCGGTTTCGGGTTCGGTTTGGGCAACATCATTTTGGTGGCCAATGTGCTGCTGCTGTGGTGTTATACCGTGTCCTGCCATTCCTGCCGGCACGTCACGGGCGGTCGGCTCAAGCATTTCTCCAAACACCCGGTGCGGTATTGGATCTGGACACAGGTCAGCAAGTTGAACACCCGCCACATGCAATTCGCATGGATTACGTTGGGCACCCTCTCACTGACCGACTTCTACATCATGCTGGTGGCCAGCGGGACCATCACAGACTTGAGATTCGTTGGCTGAAAAGCCATTTCAAGGACTTCCGAGATCACCAAGAACAGCTGAGTGAGGTTTCATGGTTGAGGTCGAACGGCACTCCTACGACGTGGTCGTGATCGGTGCCGGCGGCTCGGGACTGCGGGCGGTCATCGAGGCGCGGGAACGCGGCCTGCGAGTAGCCGTGGTGTGCAAGTCGCTGTTCGGCAAGGCCCACACGGTGATGGCCGAGGGTGGGTGCGCGGCCTCGATGGGCAACGCCAACCCGAAGGACAACTGGAAAACCCACTTCGGCGACACGATGCGCGGTGGCAAGTTCCTCAATAACTGGCGGATGGCCGAGCTGCACGCCAAAGAGGCCCCGGACCGGGTCTGGGAGCTGGAGACCTACGGCGCGCTGTTCGACCGCACCAAAGATGGCAAGATCAGCCAGCGCAACTTCGGCGGGCACACCTATCCGCGGCTGGCGCACGTCGGCGACCGCACCGGCCTCGAGCTGATCCGTACGCTGCAGCAGAAGATCGTGTCCCTGCAGCAGGAGGACCACGCCGAACTCGGCGACTACGAGGCGCGGATCAAGGTGTTCGCCGAATGCACCATCACCGAGCTGCTCAAGGACGGGGACTCGATCGCCGGAGCGTTCGGCTACTGGCGCGAAAGCGGCCGTTTTGTGGTGTTCGAAGCCCCCGCGGTGGTGCTGGCCACCGGAGGGATCGGCAAGTCGTTCAAGGTGACGTCCAACTCCTGGGAGTACACCGGCGACGGGCACGCTTTGGCGCTGCGGGCCGGCGCGTCGCTGATCAACATGGAGTTCGTCCAGTTCCACCCCACCGGCATGGTGTGGCCGCCGAGCGTGAAAGGGATCCTGGTCACCGAGGGTGTTCGCGGTGACGGCGGGGTGCTGAAGAACTCGGACGGCAAGCGGTTCATGTTCGACTACATCCCCCCGGTCTTCAAAGGTCAGTACGCCGAGTCCGAGCAAGAGGCCGACCAGTGGCTCAAGGACAACGACTCGGCCCGTCGCACGCCGGACCTGCTGCCGCGCGACGAGGTCGCGCGCGCGATCAACTCGGAGGTCAAAGCCGGCCGGGGCAGCCCGCACGGCGGGGTCTTCCTTGATATCGCGTCTCGCTTGACGCCGGAGGAGATCAACCGGCGGCTGCCTTCGATGTACCACCAGTTCAAGGAACTGGCCGGGGTCGACATCACCAAGGAGCCGATGGAGGTCGGCCCCACCTGCCACTACGTGATGGGCGGCGTCGAGGTCGACGCCGACACCGGCGCCGCCACGGTCCCCGGGCTCTTCGCCGCCGGCGAGTGCTCCGGCGGTATGCACGGATCCAACCGGCTGGGCGGCAACTCGCTGTCGGACCTGCTGGTGTTCGGCCGGCGGGCCGGCTTGGGCGCCGCGGACTACGTGCGGGCGCTGAGCAGCCGCCCGGCGGTCCACGACGACGCCGTCGACACGGCCGCGAAGCGAGCGCTGGCTCCCTTCGACGGACCGACGAACGGTGCCGCGGCCGAGAATCCCTACAGCCTGCAACTGGAACTGCAGGATTCGATGAACGACCTGGTGGGCATCATCCGAAAGTCGGACGAAATCACCGAGGCCCTCGCGCGGCTCGACAGACTTCGCGAGCGGTTCAAGAACATCCAGGTGGAGGGGCATCGCCAGTACAACCCCGGCTGGAATCTGGCCATCGACCTGCGCAACATGCTGCTGGTCAGCGAATGCGTGGCGAAGGCCGCGCTGGCGCGCACCGAGAGCCGCGGCGGGCACACCCGCAACGATCACCCGTCGATGGACGCGTCGTGGCGCAAGGTGTTGCTGGTCTGCCGCGCGGCCGGCGGGGACGACGTGATTCCCGACGTTGAGATCACGCGGGAAGAACAGGTGCCGATGCGGCCCGATCTCCTGGAGCTCTTCGAGCTCTCCGAGCTGGAGAAGTACTTCACCGACGATGAGCTGGCCGAGCACCCAGGACGGACCCCCAGGACGGAGAAGTAGATGACCTACAACGCGACCATGCGGGTGTGGCGCGGCGACGAAGCCGGCGGCGCGCTGCGGGAGTTCACCGTTGAGGTCAACGAGGGCGAGGTGGTGCTCGACATCATCCATCGCCTGCAGCAGACCCAGACGCCCGACCTTGCGGTCCGGTGGAACTGCAAGGCGGGGAAGTGCGGATCGTGCTCGGCGGAGATCAACGGCTATCCCCGGTTGATGTGCATGACCCGGATGTCCACGTTCGCCGAGGACGAGGTCGTGACCGTGACGCCGCTGCGGACTTTCCCGGTGATTCGTGATCTGGTCACCGACGTCTCGTTCAACTACGAGAAGGCCCGCGAGATACCGTCGTTTGCGCCGCCCAAGGAACTGCAACCGGGCGAATACCGCATGGCCCAGGTCGACGTGCAGCGCTCGCAGGAGTTCCGCAAGTGCATCGAGTGCTTCCTGTGCCAAAACGTCTGCCACGTGGTCCGCGACCACGAGGAGAACAAGAAGGCATTCGCCGGGCCGCGCTATTTGATGCGCATCGCAGAGCTGGAGATGCACCCGCTGGACACGCTGGACCGGCGCAACCAGGCGCAGAGCGAGCACGGCCTCGGCTACTGCAACATCACCAAGTGCTGCACCGAGGTGTGCCCGGAGAACATCAAGATCACCGACAACGCGCTGATCCCGATGAAGGAGCGGGTCGCGGATCGCAAATACGATCCGGTGGTGTGGCTGGGTAACAAGCTGTTCCGTCGTTAAGCGACAGCGGCATGGGGTACCCGAACCCCATGCGAGCAACCACCAGCATCAACGAGATCCGAAAGGCCATCCGGGAGTTGTCCGTCCGCGCCGACCTCGCGCACAAGGAAGGGCGGCACGATGACGCCGCCGAGATCGAGCGGCGTATCGCCGGCTACCGGGAAGAACTCGGCCACCGGCCCTAACCTGCGGAGCCTTGCGATAGTGGCGCCGAGCCTGCCTCCAGCGCGCCGCCCAATCGGCCTAATCGGAGGCGCTGACCGCAGGCTCGATGTTGTGAACTACAACCGTCAGGCGCCCAGGCGGCGGAATGTGCTGCGGTGGAACACGATGGGCGCCACCTCGGCGTCGACCGTCACCTCGTTGACCCGCAAAACCACTATGGTGTGATCCCCGGCCGGGATCAGCTGCTCGATCGCGCTCTCCAGCCACAGGCCGGTGCCCTTGATGAAGACCGCACCGCTGGCGGTGGATACCGTCTCCAAGCCGGCGAACCTGTCTCCGGTCTTGGCGGCCAGCGTGCGTGCGGCCTCGTCGTGGGCCTCACCGAGGACGCTGATGCCCAGCATGCGCACGCGCTTGAGTTTGGGCCACGTCGTCGACGTGTTCTGCACGCAGAACGACACCAGCGGCGGCTCGAGCGAGACGGGGACAAAGGTGCTGGCGGCTAAGCCTTCCCGCACCCCGTCAACTTCCGCGGCAATCGCCACCACGCCGGACGGAAAGTGGCCGAAGGCCTCACGAAGGGAGGACGGCGTCACCTTGTTCCTTGAGTTCACCGGACCTCATTGCCCCTCGAAGTCGAAGACGGTTTTCTCGCGCCCGACCCTACCCGCAGGCCGGCGCGCCATCGCCATGGCCCGGCTGGCCGCGCGGACCGGGTAGCGGATGATCTTGATCGAACACGTCCGGGACCCCACCCAGCGAAGCCGCCCAATGCGGCAGCGGGGCGCGCGCTACCGACTTTCTTGGGCCGCCGATCGAGGGCCCCACGGGAAAGGTGGTGACGTTTGCCACATCGGGCAGCGACTCATCATCGCTGCAGGTCAGGGGCGTATCTGGCGCGCGAAGTCGAGGTGTCCAACCGGTTGGTTAGTTAGACCGTGAAATCTAGCTCACACTCGCTTGCGTTGTAGTAACAAACGGATATAGTTTTGAGCTGTTACTGGTGGGTAACTTAGCCCTAGTACCCAACCACGGTGGCATTCTCAGGCATTCTCAACGAGGAGGAACGTAGTGAGCCACTACAAAAGCAACGTCCGCGATCAGGTATTCAACCTGTTCGAGGTGCTGGGCGTTGACAAGGCTTTAGGCCAAGGCGAGTTCAGCGACCTGGACGTCGACACCGCCCAAGAGATGCTGGCCGAGATCAGCCGACTGGCCGAGGGGCCGGTCGCGGAGTCGTTCGTCGAGGGCGACCGCAATCCCCCGGTTTTCGACCCCCAGAACCACTCGGTGACCCTGCCGGAGGCCTTCAAGAAGTCGGTCAAGGCGGTCACGGAAGCCGGTTGGGACAAGGCCGGGATCGATGAGGCCCTCGGTGGCATGCCGATGCCCAAGGCGCTGGTTTGGGCACTGCACGAGCACATCCTGGGCGCCAACCCCGCCGTCTGGATGTACGCCGGCGGCGCCGGGTTCGCGAACATTCTCTACCACCTCGGCACCGAGGAGCAGAAGAAGTGGGCCGTGCTGGCGGCCGAGCGTCAATGGGGTTCGACCATGGTGCTCACCGAGCCGGACGCCGGTTCCGACGTCGGCGCCGGGCGGACCAAGGCGATCAAGCAGGACGACGGCTCCTGGCACATCGACGGCGTGAAGCGGTTCATCACCTCCGGCGACTCCGGCGACCTGTTCGAGAACATCTTCCACCTGGTGCTGGCCCGCCCCGAGGGCGCCGGCCCGGGCACCAAGGGCCTCTCGCTGTTCTTCGTGCCCAAGTTCCTGTTCGACTTCGAGACCGGCGAGCTGGGCGAGCGCAACGGCGTCTTCGTGACGAACGTCGAGCACAAGATGGGCCTCAAGGTCTCGGCGACGTGTGAGCTCTCGTTGGGACAGCAAGGCGTGCCCGCGAAGGGTTGGCTGGTAGGCGAGGTCCACAACGGCATCGCGCAGATGTTCGAGGTGATCGAGCAGGCCCGCATGATGGTCGGCACCAAGGCGATCGCAACCCTGTCGACCGGCTACCTGAACGCGTTGGAGTACGCCAAGTCCCGCGTGCAGGGCGCCGACCTCACCCAGATGACCGACAAGACCGCACCGCGGGTGACCATCACGCATCACCCCGACGTGCGCCGGTCGCTGATGACCCAGAAGGCCTACGCCGAGGGTCTGCGCGCGCTGTACCTCTACACCGCGACCTTCCAGGACGCGGGGGTCGCCGAGGCGCTGCACGGCGTGGACGCCGACCTGGCCGTCAAGGTCAACGACCTGATGCTGCCCGTGGTCAAGGGCGTGGGCTCCGAACAGGCCTACGCGAAACTGACCGAGAGCCTGCAGACGTTCGGTGGTTCCGGCTTCCTGCAGGACTACCCGGTCGAGCAGTACATCCGGGACGCCAAGATCGACTCCCTCTACGAAGGCACCACCGCCATCCAGGCGCAGGACTTCTTCTTCCGCAAGATCGTTCGCGACAAGGGTGTGGCGCTGGCCCACGTGTCGGGTGAGATCCAGAAGTTCGTCGACAGCGAGACCGGCAACGGCCGGCTGAAGAGCGAACGCGCGCTGCTAGGGACGGCGCTGGCCGACGTCCAGGCGATGGCGGCGGCGCTGACCGGCTACCTGATGGCGGCCCAGCAAGACGTCACCAGCCTGTACAAGGTGGGCCTCGGCTCTGTGCGCTTCCTGATGAGCGTCGGCGACCTGATCATCGGCTGGTTGCTGCAGCGTCAGGCCGCGGTGGCCGTCGCGGCGCTCGACGCCGGCGCCAGCGGCGACGAGCGGTCCTTCTACGAGGGCAAGGTCGCGGTGGCATCGTTCTTCGCGAAGAACTTCTTGCCGCTGCTGACCAGCACCCGCGAGGTGATCGAGACGCTCGACAACGACATCATGGAGCTCGAAGAAGCCGCGTTCTAAAACCCGACAATCTCAAGGTCCCCCGCTTCCACGCTGAAGCGGGGGACCTTGTGTCTTTGGTGTCGACGCGCTGCACATACGCGGCCTACCAAAAAGACCGCCGCTGGATCCCCTCACTCCAGCGGCGGCCCATTTGGTACGCCGGTGCCGACCGACGATCGACTCAGGGGATGCCCCGTGTTGCCGTCGGGGTCGGGGGGTCAGACCACAACACGGGGCAATCCGGACTGTCGGGTACCCCGGCGTTGGCGCTCGTAACCTGATGTGACTGAAATCATCGGGAGTTGCGGCCGGCCGCTATGCCTCCAGAATCGCGGCCACGCCCTGGCCACCGGCGGCGCAGATCGAAATCAGCGCTCGAAGAGGTGTCCCCGACCGACCTCCCTTCTGCTCCGCCTTCTTCTCGGCAAGCTGCTTAGCCGCCTGGGCGAGAATCCGTCCCCCGGTTGCCGCGAAGGGGTGGCCGGCGGCCAACGACGAGCCGTTGACGTTCAGCTTGGACCGATCGATCGACCCGAGCGCGGCGTCCAGACCCAGCCGCTCCTTGCAGTACTCCTCGGACTCCCACGCCTGCAGGTGCGCCAGCACCACCGACGCGAACGCCTCGTGGATCTCGTAGAAATCAAAATCTTGCAGGCTCAGGCCGTTGCGGGCCAGCAGCCGGGGCACCGCGTAGGTCGGTGCCATCAGCAGGCCGTCTCGTCCGTTGACGTAGTCGACGGCGGCGGTCTCCGCGTCCACCAGGTAGGCCAGCGGGGCCAGCGAGTGGGCGGCCGCCCAGTCCTCGCTGGCCAACAACGCGAGCGAGGCGCCGTCCGTCAGCGGGGTGGAATTGCCGGCCGTCATCGTCGCGTCACCGTTCTTCACGCCGAAGACCGGGCGCAGCGTCGCCAGCTTTTCGGTGCTGGCGTTGGGCCGCAGGTTGTCGTCGCGGTACAGCCCCAGGAACGGCGTGACGAGGTCGTCGAAGAACCCGCGATCGTAGGCGGCGGCCATGTTGCGATGGCTGGCGACGGCCAGCTCGTCCTGGTCGACGCGCTTGATGCCCATTTGCTTGGTGGTGATGGCCGCGTGCTCGCCCATCGACAGCCCCGTGCGCGGCTCGCTGTTGGCCGGGATCTCGATCCCGAGAGTGGCGGGCAGCGTGCCGACCAGCCTCAGCCGTTGGAGATTGGACTTGGACCGGCGCAGCTTGAGCAGGTGGCGACGCAGATTGTCGCCCAGGCCGATCGGCGGGTCGGAGGTCGTGTCCACTCCGCCGGCGGCGGCCACCTCGTAGCGACCGGCCGCGATGCCGTCGGCCGCGGCGATCGCCGCCTGCAGCCCGGTCCCGCAGGCCTGCTGAATGTCGAATGCCGGCGTGTACGACGACAGCTCGGAACCGAGCACGCATTCGCGCGTCAGGTTGAAGTCGCGGCTGTGCTTGAGCACGGCGCCGCCCACCACCACGCCCAGCCGTTCGCCGACGAGCCCGAAGCGGTCCACCAGCCCGGCCAGCGCGGCGGTGAACATGTCCTGGTTGGACGCCTCGGCGTAGGCGCCGTCCGATCTGGCGAACGGGATGCGATTGCCGCCCAGCACCGCGACGGGTCGCCTGGTCTCAGAATTAGCAGGGGCCATTTTTTCTCCCGCGTATCTCTCCGGTACATCAGTTTGGATCGGCCGTCGAGGGCCATACTACCCACTGTTCTTACTCTGAAGTAAGTTCGTCCTCGATACGGTGGGCTTGTACGGCCCGTTCGACCTAGAAAGAAACGGAAGGCAGCTCAGTGGCTCCCAATCGTTCGTCCGATCTGTTCTCCCAGATTGTCAATTCGGGTCCCGGATCGTTTGTGGCAAAGCAACTCGGCGTGCCGCAACCGGAGACCCTTCGCCGCTACCGGCCAGGCGATCCGCCGTTGGCCGGACCGCTGCTGATCGGCGGCCCCTCTAATGGGCAGGGCCGGGTCGTCGAGCCGCTGCGCTCGGCATTGGACAGGGACTACGACCTAGTGGGCGACAACCTGGGTGGACGCTGGGCCGACCAGTTCGGCGGCCTGGTTTTCGACGCCACCGGCATCACGACGCCGGCGGGGCTGAAGGCCTTGCACACGTTCTTCACGCCCGTGCTGCGTAACCTGGGCCACTGCGCCCGCGTCGTCGTCGTCGGCACCACGCCCGACGCCGCGGCAAGCACCGACGAGCGGATCGCGCAGCGCGCGTTGGAGGGCTTCACCCGCTCGCTGGGCAAGGAATTGCGCAACGGCTCAACCGCGCAGCTGGTTTACCTATCGCCGGCGGCCAAACCCGCCGCTACGGGCCTGGAATCCACCATGCGGTTCATCCTCTCGGCCAAGTCGGCCTACGTCGACGGGCAGGTCCTCTACATCGGCGATGCCGACTCCACGCCGCCGGCCGATTGGGACCGGCCGCTGGACGGCAAGGTCGCCATCGTGACCGGTGCGGCCCGGGGAATCGGCGCCACGATCGCCGAGGTGTTCGCCCGCGACGGCGCCCGCGTCGTCGCGATCGACGTGGAGTCCGCCGCCGAGTCCTTGGCAGAAACGGCCAGCCGGGTCGGGGGCACCGCGCTGTGGCTGGACGTCACCGCCGAGGACGCCGTCGACAAGGTCACCGAGCACCTGCGCGACCACTACGGCGGGCACGCCGACATCCTCGTCAACAACGCGGGCATCACCCGCGACAAGCTGCTGGCCAACATGGACGACGCCCGGTGGGACGCCGTGTTGGCCGTCAATCTGCTTGCGCCGCAACGCCTCACCGAGGGCCTGACCGGCAACGGCAGCATCGGCGAAGGCGGCCGGGTGATCGGCTTGTCGTCCATGGCCGGCATCGCCGGCAACCGCGGACAAACCAACTACGCCACCACGAAGGCCGGCATGATCGGCCTCACCCAGGCGCTGGCTCCGGGGCTGTACGAGAAGGGCATCACCATCAACGCCGTCGCACCGGGATTCATCGAGACGCAGATGACCGCGGCCATCCCGCTCGCCACCCGCGAGGTGGGCCGCCGGATGAACTCGCTGCTGCAGGGTGGGCAGCCCGTCGACGTCGCCGAGACCATCGCGTATTTCGCCAGCCCCGCCTCGAACGCGGTGACCGGCAACGTCATTCGGGTATGCGGCCAGGCCATGCTGGGCGCCTGACCTCTAGGAGAACGTGATGAACCAGCCAAGCGGCCTGAAGAACATGCTGCGCGCCGCGGCCGGCGCCTTGCCACTGGTGCCCCGGGGAGGGCAGCTGCCCAGCCGCACGGTGACCGTCGCGGAACTGCCCATCGACCAGACGAACGTGGCCGACTACGCGGGGGTCACCGGCCTGCGCTATGGCACCAAGGTGCCGTTGACCTATCCTTTCGCGTTGACCTTTCCCGCGATGATGTCGCTGGTGACCGGTTTCGACTTTCCTTTTCCCGCAATGGGATCCGTACATACCGAGAACACCATCATGCAGTACCGCCCGATCGCGGTGACCGACACGGTCGGCGTGCGCGTGCACGCCGAGAACCTTCGCGAACACCGCAAGGGCCTGCTGGTCGATTTGGTGACTGACGTCAGCGTCGGCGGTGATTTCCAGGACACCGCATGGCACCAGGTGACCACCTTCCTGCACCAGCAACGCACCAGCCTGTCCGACGAGCCCAAACCGCCGCCGGAGAAGCAGCCGAAGCTGCCCCCGCCCAGCACCGTGCTACGGATCACACCCGGCCAGATCCGTCGCTACGCCGTCGTCGGCGGCGACCACAACCCGATCCACACCAACCCGATCGCCGCCAAGCTGTTCGGATTCCCTACAGTGATTGCGCACGGAATGTTCAGCGCCGCAGCGGTATTGGCCAACATCGAGGCCCGGCTTCCCGACGCGGTGCAGTACTCGGTGAGGTTCGGCAAGCCCCTGGTACTGCCCGCCACCGCCGGGCTCTACATCGACGATCGCGGCTCGGCCGCCGCCGGCTGGGATCTCTCGCTGCGCAATGTCGCCAAGGGATATCCGTATCTGACCGGCAGCGTTCGCGCCCTCTAGCCTGGACGCGTCGGGCTGGAGCGCCTGGCGGCCGCGGCGAGCACTTTCAATCCGTGCGCGCCGCACGCCGTCACCAGGAAGACGAGTAGCAGCCAGAGCGGTGGCCGGGCAAGTTCCCAGACGAAGATCGCGGCCCATATCGGTGAGCCCTGGGTCACCGCAAGCACCCCGGCGGCGCCGGCCAGCGAGGTCGCGGGCATCTGCAGGTGGGTCCCGACCGCCCAATTGACCACCAGCACCAGCAGCGATCCCGCTGCGGCGCCCGTGGCGAGCGAGGGCGTGAGCATTCCGCCGGCGCCGCCGGCGCGCAAGAACAGGGCCGTCAGCAGTGGTTTCAGAACCAGAATCGCGGCCGCCGCCGACAGCGTCATCCCACTGGCCAGGCTGACCGTCAGGATGCTTCGACCGTTGCCGGGCAACTCGGGCCACCGATGGGAGCAGATGCCCATCACCAATCCTGCGGCGGCCAGTGCGGGGATCAGCACCCAGGTCCGCATCACACTGGCGGGCCGCGCGGCCGCCATGAGCCGGTTGAACGCCAATCCCACCGCCAGGGTCAGCGGGGCCAATATCAGCGCGTGTGCGGTCAGCAGATATGACGATTCCTGCCCGTGCCAGTCCAGGGTCGGCTGATCGTGGGTGATGGCCGAGCAGACCGCGACTGCCAGACTAGAGGTCAGGAACGCCGCCCCCACGGCGCGCGGATGCCAGGTGTTGAGCATGATCCGCAACGTGAACAACGCGCCGGCCAGCGGAACGGCGTAGACCGCACCCAGCCCGGCCCCGGCCGCGCACGCCAGCAAGATCTCGCGGTCGCGAGTCGACAGCCGCTTCAGCCATCCAGTGGCCAAATCGCCTAGGGCCGCGGCGAATTGGCGCGGTGCTCCTTCCCGGCCGAGGGACGCCCCGGAACCGACCAGCAGGACCTGCAACCCCGCGTCGATGCTCCACGCCAGCCGCGGTATCCGGTCATGACGGGCGATGGTCTGCGCGAGCGGTGGCACCTCGGTGCTGCGCCGCAGCATCCACCACCCGAATCCCGCCAGCGCACCGCCCACCATCGGCCCCAGGGCGCGGCGCATCCGACTGCTGCCGGTGATCCCGGTGAGCAACGTGCCGAGACTGTAGTGGTACGTCAGGTGCTCGACGAAGCGCAGCAGGATCGTCGTCGCCATCCCGGCGACGCCGGCCAGCAACCCGACGATGAGTACCGCACAGAAGAAGTCAAGGTTGCGGCGGGGCCGCCCGATTCGAGCCGATTCCGCCACCCCACGAATGTAAGGTCTAGCCCGCGCTACCGCGCGGCGGCGCTGGAGCCGCCGGCATCAGCCGCGGCCTCGCGGTCTTCGGGCGCTCCCCTCAAGCCATGCCAGAAAAGGTCGATCATCAGCTCGGCCGCCTCGTCGACGTCGATGTCGCCTGTGCTGAGCCGATTGGCCATCGCCTCGCCCGCGCCCACCAGCGCCACGGCCATCATCTGATGCTCGGCGTCCGCCCGCGGGGTGCGACTGCCCGCCCGCACCAGCCCCGCCACCAGCTCGATGATCTGCTCGCGTCCCTCCCGGACCGTGTGCGCGAACGCCTGCGAGCTGATGGCCTGGGTGTACATCACGATCCACGACGCGCGGTTGGCGTCGATGTAGCGCAGGAACGACACGATGGTGTTGCGCAGCAGGTCCCTCGGGCCCTGGTTGAAGTCGATGTCGGCGCGCACCACGTCGATGAACCGGCTCAACTCGCGGTTCAGGCAAGCGCCGAACAGGTCCTCCTTGGAGCCGTAGTACAGGTACAGCATGGGCTTGGAGATCTGCGCCTCGGCGGCGATGGCGTCCATCGAAGTCTCGTGATAGCCGTTGACCGAGAACATCTGCACGGCGGCGTCGAGCATCTGCTGCTCGCGGACGGCACGCGGAAGCCGCTTCGTACCACCTGCCATCGCCGTGCCTCTCTAGCCTGTCTATCTGACTCCAGGGTAACGATGACGCGGCGGGTTAGGGGCCACACGCCTTGTTGCGGCCCTTCATCGCCGACACCCGTGCCAGCGAGTCGTCGACCCGCTGTGCGGGCAATTCGCCTGCGGCCACGGCCTTTTCCAGGCGGTCCAGGACCGCGGGGACCTCGTCGGTGGTGACCCACAGCGCGACGTCGGTGCCGGCCTGCAGGCTGCGCAGCACCGCCTCCGATACGCCGAACCGATCGGAGATCGCGGCCATGCTGGACAGGTCGTCGCTGAACACCGGGCCGTTGAAGGGCGGGGCGTTGTAGCCGGTGCCGGTGCGCAGCAACTGCACCGCCTCGCGGCTCAGGCTCGCCGGAAGGTCGTCGGGGGTCAAGCCGGGAACCTGCAGATGACCGATCATGACGGCGACCGGGGCCTGGGTCACCAACGTCCGGTAGGGCACTAGGTCAACGTTTTGCAGGTCGCTCAGCGGCGGCGTGGTGACCCCGCCCTTGTGCGAATCGCCGGAACCATGGCCGTGGCCGGGGAAATGCTTGAGCACCGGCAGCACGCCGGCTTCTCGCAGGCCCTGCGCGTAGGTCCCGGCGTAGGCGGTGACCGTGTTGGGGTCCCCGCCGAACGAGCGATCCCCGATCACGCCGTCGGGGGCATCGGTGACGTCGACCACCGGAGCGAAGTCGATGGTGATGCCCAGCTCACGCATCTTCTTGCCGCGCTCCACCTCCAAGTCGTGGACCTGCTGGACCGTCTGGCTCTGCGCCAGCTGCCGCGGCGACAGGGCCGGCCCGATCAGCGACTTCAACCGCGATACCCGGCCGCCTTCCTCGTCGACGCCGACCGCCAGCGGCAAGGGACCTGCTTTACCTGCGATGTCGGCCAGCGGGCCCTTGAAAATCGACAGGTCCGTCCAGCCGCCGACGAAGATTCCGCCGACGTGGTAGTCGTTGACGACCGCCCGGGCGTCGTCGGCGTTCTTCACACCGACCATCAGCAGCTGGGCCAGTTTGTCGCGGGGCGGCAGCGTGGTCGGGTCACCGCACATCGGTGGCGCGGGTGCGGCCGCCGGCTTGCTGGACAGCGAAGCGCCCGGTTGTCGTGCGGCATGGTGGCCGCAGCCTGCCACCAGCGCTGATGCGGCGACGAGCACGGCCAGGGTGCGCGGAAAAGCCATCGGGACATGTTGTCATGACAGGCGTTTCGTGCTCTGCTCCAGGGTGCGTCAGCGGTACGTTGCCAGTCAGAGGGGCCAGCGACCCATTTCTCTGGCAGGGAGGAGCCAGCGATGACCGGGTTCACGGCGGCCGCTGCGGCCAGCATCGCGGCGGGGCTGATGATCGGTGCCACGGCGACCGTTGGCGTAACGCTCGCCCTCGAGGAACAAAGGATGGTGCCGGCGCAGACCGCACCGGCTACGCGGAACCCTGCTGGGCCGTACCTGGTGAGTTACGGGTCTCGCTGTTGGCACGGTCATTGCGTGCCGTGGCCGTGACTCGCCGGCCCGGCCGGCAACGGCCGTTCTGCTAGGTTGGCTTTGAGTTGGAAGCCACGACCACAAAGCCCGAGGAGCCATCGATGAATCGGATCATTGCGCCCGCCGCGGCGAGCGTCGTGGTCGGTCTGTTGCTGGGCGCGGCCGCGATCTTCGGAATCACCTTGATGGTGCAGCAAGACACGAAGCCGCCACTCCCCGGGGGCGATCCGCAGTCGTCAGTGCTCAACCGGGTCGAGTACGGCAACCGTAGCTAGCCGCGCGGCGGGGGCGGGGCCGCTCCAGCAGGCGCCCACTGCGGGAGCGGCCCCGGTTCCGCCGGCTGCGCCGCTGTCACGCCGGTGGTTGCTGTTGGTCGGCGCCGTCGCGCTGGCGTTGGCTTTCGCGCAATCGCCCGGGCAGATATCGCCCGACACCAAACTCGACCTCACCGCCAACCCCCTGCGTTTTCTGGCCCGCGCGACCAACCTGTGGAACAGCGAACTGCCTTTCGGCCAAGCGCAGAACCAGGCGTACGGCTACCTGTTTCCGCACGGCGCTTTCTTCGCGGTCGGCCATCTGCTGGGATTGCCGGGATGGGTCACCCAGCGGCTGTGGTGGGCGTTGCTGCTCGGGCTGGGTTTCTGGGGGATGCTGCGCGTTGCCGAGGCGCTGGGAATCGGTAGCCCGGCGTCACGGGTGATCGGCGCGGTGGCGTTCGCGCTGGCGCCGAAGGTGCTGACCACACTGGGATCGATCTCTTCGGAAACCCTGCCCATGATGCTGGCGCCCTGGGTGTTGCTGCCCACGATCCTGGCGCTGCGGGGGTCCTCTAATAACACTGCACGGTCGGTGCGAGCGCTCGCCGCGCAGGCCGGGCTGGCGGTGGCGTTGATGGGCGCGGTCAATGCCATCGCAACGCTGGCCGGTTGCCTGCCCGCCGTGATCTGGTGGGCATGTCACCGGCCGAACCGGTTGTGGTGGCGCTTTACCGCGTGGTGGACGTTGGCGCTGGCCCTGGCAATGCTGTGGTGGGTTGTCGCGCTGGTTCTGCTGCGCCACGTCAGCCCCCCGTTCCTCGACTTCATCGAATCCTCCGGCGTGACGACGCAATGGTCGTCACTCACCGAGATCCTGCGCGGCACCGACGCCTGGACCCCGTTCGTGGCGCCGACCGCCACCGCGGGCGCGCCCCTGGTGACCGGATCGGCGGCCATCCTGGGCACCTGCCTGGTCGCGGCGGCCGGGCTGGCGGGGCTGGCCAGCCCAGGGATGCCGGCGCGGGGACGGCTCGTGACGATGCTGTTGGTCGGGGTGGTGTTGATGGCGGCCGGCTACAGCGGTGGGTTGGGTTCGCCGCTGGCCCACCAGGTCCAGGCGTTCCTGGACGCCGGCGGCGCGCCCCTGCGCAACGTGCACAAGCTGGGCTCGGTGATCCGGATCCCGGTGGTGCTGGGCATCGCTCAGCTGCTGGGCCGGGTCCCGCTACCCGGCAGCGCGCCAGTCTCTGTGTGGCTGCGGGCGTTCGCCCGCCCCGAGCGCGACAGGCGGGTCGCGGTGACGGTCGTGGTCCTGACGGCGCTGACGGTCAGCACGTCGCTGGCGTGGACCGGTCGGCTCACCCCGCCCGGCACGTTCAGCGCGATACCGCAGTACTGGCACGAAGCCGCCGACTGGCTCAGCGCACACAACACCGGAACGCCCGCTCCCGGACGCGTCCTGGTGGCCCCCGGCGCGCCGTTCGCGACCCAGGTGTGGGGCACCAGCCACGACGAGCCGCTGCAGGTGCTCGGCTCTGGCCCATGGGGCGTCCGCGACTCCATCCCATTGACCCCACCGCAAACCATCCGGGCGCTGGATTCGGTGCAACGCCTGTTCGCCGCCGGGCAGCCGTCGGTTGGCCTCGCCGATACCCTTGCCCGCCAAGGCATTTCGTATGTGGTGCTGCGCAACGACCTGGATCCGGACGCTTCGCGGTCGGCGCGCCCGATCCTGGTGCACCGCGCCATAGACGGCTCGCCCGGGCTGCGGAAGGTGGCGCAGTTCGGCGCATCGGTGGGGCCCGGCACGCTGGCGGGCTTCGTCGCCGACAGCGGGCTGCGGCCCCGCTATCCGGCCGTGGAGATATACCGAGTGTTCGATCGGGCCGCCGCCGAAGGCGATCCGGGCGCGCCTTACTTCGTCAACACCGACCGGCTGGCCCGCGTCGACGGCGGGCCGGAGGTGCTGCTGCGGCTCGACGAGCGGCGACGGCTGCTGGGCCTGCCGCCGCTGGGCGCGGTGCTGATGACTTCAGACTTGGCGGACGCGCGCAGCGCCGGATTGGCCGGGCCCCGACAAGGCGGGGTGACCGTCACCGACACCCCGGTCGCCCGCGAGACCGACTACGGCCGCGTCGACGAACATTCGTCGGCGATCCGGGCGGCTGGCGATGCCCGGCACACCTACAACCGCGTGCCCGACTATCCGGTGCCGGGTGCCGACACCGTGTTCGGCGGCTGGAACGGCGGCCGGATCACCGTGTCGAGCTCGTCTTCGGATTCCACCGCGATGCCCGACGTCGCACCGGCGACCTCACCGGCCGCCGCCATCGACGGCGACTCGGCGACCGCCTGGGTGTCCAACGCGCTGCAGGCCGCCGTGGGGCAGTGGCTGCAGGTGGATCTCGACCACCCGGTCAGCAACGGCGCCATCACGATCACGCCGAGCGCGACCGCCGTCGGCGCCCAGGTCCGCCGCATCCTGATCGAGACCGCCAACGGCAGCACCACCCTGCGGTACGACGAGCCCGGCAAGCCGCTCACCGCGGCGCTGCCCTACGGCGAAACCCCATGGGTGCGGATCACCGCTGCGGGCACCGACGACGGGTCCCCGGGTGTGCAATTCGGCATCACCGACCTGGCCATCACGCAGTACGACGCGTCCGGATTCGCCCACCCGGTCAGCCTGCGGCACACCGTGCGAATCCCCGCGCCGCCGCCGGGCTCGGCGGTCGCAGGCTGGGACCTGGGGTCGGAACTGCTCGGCAGGCCGGGCTGCGCGCCGGCGCCCGACGGGGTGCGCTGCGCGGCGTCGATGGCGTTGGCGCCCGATGAGCCGGTCACTTTCAGCCGCACCCTGCGCGTCGCGGCCCCGGTGACGGTCACGCCGACGGTGTGGGTGCGGCCACGACAGGGCCCCAAGCTGGCCGACCTGATCGCCGAGCCGAACACCACCCGGGCCCAGGGTGATTCCGACGTGGTCGACATCCTCGGGTCGGCATATGCGGCCACCGACGGTGACCCGGCCACCGCGTGGACCGCACCGCAGCGGGTGGTGCAACACAAATCCCCGCCGACGCTGACCGTCACCCTGCCGCGGCCGACCGAGGTCACCGGCCTGCGCCTGGTTCCCAATCGGCCGGCATTGCCGGCGCACCCGACGATGGTGGCCGTGAACCTGGGCGACGGCCCACAGGCCCGGGAACTGAAGCCGGGTGAGCCGGGTGAGCCGCAGACGCTGTCGCTCAAGCCCCGGGTGACCGACACCGTCAGCATCAGCCTGCTCGAGTGGGAAGACGTCATCGACCGCAATGCCCTGGGCTTCGACCAGCTCAAGCCGCCGGGGCTGGCCGAAGTCGCGGTGCTCGGCGCCGACGGCAACCCGATCGCGCCCGCCGACGCGGCCCGCAATCGTGCGCGCGAGATCACCGTCGACTGCGACCACGGCCCGGTGATCGCGGTCGCGGGCCGGTTCCTGCACACCTCGATCCACACCACCGTGGGCGCGCTGCTGGACGGCGGACCGATTCCGGCGCTGGCCTGCGAACGCGACCCGATCGCGCTGCCCGCGGGCGAGCAGGAGGTGCTGATCAGCCCCGGCCCGCAGTTCGTCGTGGACGGGGCCCGGCTGGAGACCCCGGCTGCCGCCGAATCGCCCGTCGCTCCCCCGCCGGTGCGTGCCGACACCGGCGCGTGGGGTCCGGGCCGGCGCGAGGTGCGCGCCCCCGCGTCGGCCACGTCTCGGGTGCTGGTCGTCCCCGAAAGCATCAATCCCGGCTGGGTGGCGCGCACCGGCACCGGCCAGCGATTGACGCCCGTGGCGGTCAACGGGTGGCAGCAGGGTTGGGTGGTGCCGGCGGGCGACCCCGGCACCATCACGCTGACCTTCGCCTCCAATTCGCTGTACCGGGCGGGTCTGGCAGTGGGGCTGGCGTTGCTGCCGCTGCTCGCCATGCTCGCGTTGTGGCGCACGGGGCGGGGGCGCAGCGACGACGCACCCGCACAGCCATGGGCATCCGGGGCCTGGGCGGCCGCCGCGGTGCTGGCGGCCGGGTCCGTTATCGCGGGCGCGGCGGGCGCCCTGGTTGTCGGCGCCGCCCTTTGTCTGCGGTACGCCCTGCGCCGCCGGGAGCGGTGGCGGGACGGTGTTACCGTTGGGCTGAGCGCGAGCGGGCTGATTCTGGCGGGGGCGGCGCTGTCCAGGCATCCCTGGCGATCGGTCGACGGATATGCCGGCCATTCCGCGAATGTGCAACTTCTGGCACTGATTTCGCTAGCGGTGCTCGCCGCCTCGGTCGTGACGGTGCCCGACCGGGCGCGCCGTCCCGGCGAGGGATAATTCCCAGGGTGTTGGCTACCGGTTTTCCTGCTGGTTGACTGGATGAACGATGGGATGGTTCTCGGCACCCGAATACTGGCTCGGCAGACTGGTGCTCGAGCGCGGTGTCGCGGCCATCTATCTGATCGCATTCGTCGCGACCGCACTGCAGTTCCGCGCCCTGATCGGCGAACACGGAATGCTGCCGGTGCCAAGGTTTTTGGCGGGGCGGTCGTTTTGGAGGACCCCGAGCATCTTCCACCTCCGCTATTCCGATCGGCTGTTCGCGGGCGCCTCCTGGCTCGGCGCGGCCCTGTCGACGGCCATCGTCGCCGGCGCGGCCGACCTGGCGCCGCTGTGGGCCGCGATGCTGATGTGGCTCGCTCTGTGGGTGCTCTACCTCTCGATCGTCAACGTCGGACAGACCTGGTACGGGTTCGGCTGGGAGTCGCTGCTGCTGGAGACCGGGTTCTTGATGATCTTCCTCGGCAATGACCGCGTGGCGCCTCCGGTGCTGACATTGTGGATGGCGCGGTTGCTGCTGTTCCGGGTGGAGTTCGGTGCGGGACTGATCAAGATGCGCGGCGACCCGTGCTGGCGCGACCTGACCTGTTTGTACTACCACCACGAAACCCAGCCGATGCCGGGGCCGTTGAGCTGGTTCTTCCATCACCTGCCCAAGCCGCTGCACCGCGTCGAGGTGGCCGGCAACCATTTCGCCCAGCTCGTCGTGCCGTTCGGTCTGTTCGCGCCACAGCCGGTAGCCGGCGTGGCGGCCGGGATCGTCGTGATCACCCAGCTGTGGCTGGTGGCATCCGGCAACTTCGCCTGGCTCAATTGGGTGACGATCATCCTGGCGTTCAGCGCCATCGACGACTCATCGTTGGCGACCGTCTTCGGGATGCCCGGGTATCCGGCGTGGCCGGCACCCCCGCAGTGGTTCGCGGGCCTGGTGATCGCGTTCACGGGCGCGGTGCTGTTCATGACCTATTGGCCGGTGCGCAACATGCTTTCGTCACATCAGCGAATGAACATGTCCTTCAACCAATTTCACTTGGTCAATACCTACGGTGCGTTCGGCAGCATCGGCCGCGTGCGCCGCGAGGTGGTGATCGAGGGCACCGACGAGGAGCGGCTCACCCCGAACACCGTCTGGAAGGAATACGAATTCAAGGGCAAGCCCGGTGCAGTGCGCCGGCTGCCGCGGCAATGGGCGCCGTACCACCTGCGCCTGGACTGGCTGATGTGGTTCGCGGCCATCTCACCGGGCTATGCGCAGCCGTGGCTGACGGCGTTTCTGCAGCGGCTGCTGCGCAACGATCGCCCCACGCTGCGCCTGTTGCGCCACAACCCCTTCCCCGATTCGCCGCCCCGATATGTGCGCGCGCAGCTTTACCAATACCGGTTCACGACGTTTCGCGAGCTGCGGCAGGACGGCGCCTGGTGGCATCGCACGCTGATTGGCGGATACGTCCGGCCCATGGCACTGCAGAAGGCGATGTACCCGCAGCACGACTAAGCAGTCAGCTGTCACATCTGCCCCATCGGTCTCCGCACAGAGACGGTGCACATTTTGTCCAGCTCTCAGCGACAACTTCAGTCGATCGCTTACCAGATTGCCTGCCACGACTGAAGTTGTCGCTGAGCTGGGCAAAATGTCGATCACCCCTGCCGCCGAAACCCATGTGGCAGATGTTGTTTGCGCCTCGCAGACGGGGTGACGGGACCGTCGTCGAAGAGGGCCGCCACCTTCGACTCGGACTTGCCGCGGAGCGTAGTCGGGAACGACCGATTTGAGGGGCTGGACCGGTTGGATCCGCCGATAGCTTGTGCCGTGGTTGTCAGGGACGGGTTCACCCCGATGTTGGCCGAAACCGCGGCTCCATCGAAGACGGGCAAACCCGGTCTGACCGAACACCAGGACTCCTGACATGGAGTCCGTGCCCGGTCGGTAATTCCGTGCTCTGATCTGCGTATTCCCGGTGTGTCGGCGTGCGGTAGCGGCTGCGATACTCAATAATAAATAGAGTTGTTTAGATGCGCTGAGGGGTGGTGGATGATGGCCGTGATGACCGTGCAGCCGCCCCTGCCGCTGGTGCCGGGCGACGCGCGCCCGGTCGGGGCGGCCGCGGCGATCGTCGAGGACGGCGAGGGCGGCCGGGTGTTCGTGCATGGCAATTTGGCCTACGCCTGGGACGTCGACGACTCGGTGGCGCGCCGGTTCGCGGCGGTGTCGCTGATGCGGATCAAGGCGGCCACCCAGCTCGAGGTCGCCGAGGCGTTCGCGGTGAAACCGGCCACCGTGCGGCGTTGGGAGACCTGGCTCAGCGATGCCGGCGTGGCCGGACTGCTCGGGGAACGCAAAGGGCCCAAACGCAAGTCGAAACTCATCGCCGACACCGTCGCCCGCATCCAGCGGCTGCGCGACGGTGGAGCGTCGTACCGCGCCATCGCCGCCGAAACCGGTGTGTCCGAGGGCAGCGTCCGTAATGCGCTGGTACTCGCCGACAACGGCGCCCGTGCCGAGGAAGTGTGCCTGGCAACGAGGTCCGATGCTCCTCCCGAACCCGAACCCGAACCCGAGGGTGAGCCCGAGGTTGAGAAGGATTGCTCTGCAGCGATTTCCGATGATCCGCCCGGGCCCGTGCCCGGGGAAGTGCCGGTGTTGGCGGATCCGGTCGATCGCGGCGCCGAGCGGGCGTTGGCGGCGTTCGGGTTGATCCCGTACGCGCCGCCGGTGTTCACCGGGTGCGCCCGAGCCCCGCTCGCGGGACTGTTCCTGGCGCTGCCCGCCTTGACGGCAACCGGGCTGCTCGACACCGCGCACACCGTCTACGGCGAGTTCGGCAGCGGGTTCTACTCGCTGGATACGATGTTGTGCGAGGGCGTGTTCCGCGCCCTGCTGGGCCAGGCCCGCGCGGAGGGCGCCACCCGGATCGACCCGCCCGCGCTGGGCCGGGTGCTCGGGCTGGACCGGGCACCGGAGGTCAAGACGATCCGCCGCAAGATCGGGCTGCTCGCTGAGGCGGGCAAGGCCGGCGACTGGATCGCGGCGATGGCGCGCCGTCATGTGCAGGCCAGCCCCGAGCAAGCGGCGGTGCTGTATGTCGACGGGCATGTACGCGCCTATCAGGGCACCCGCAAGATCGCCAAAACCCATGTGCCCAGGCTGAAGTTCCCCGCCCCAGCCACGGTGGAGACCTGGGTGTGCGATGCGGCCGGGGATCCGCTGCTGGTGGTGATGGCCGAACCGGCCGCCTCGCTGGCCGCCGAGCTGCGCCGGTTGATCCCCGAGCTGCGCGACGTGGTCGGCGACGACCGCCGCGTGCTGGTCGGGTTCGACCGCGGCGGCTGGTCACCGGCGTTGTTCGCCGACCTGGACGCGGCCGGGTTCGATACCCTGACCTGGCGCAAGGGCAAGATCGCTGATATCGACGAGCACAAGTTCACCACCCACAGCCACACCGACGAGCACGGCAGAACCCACACCTGGCGGCTGGCCGACACCGAGGTCGAGTTGGACATCGCCGACGGCCCGCGCGCCGGCCAGGTATTCCGAATGCGGCAGGTCAGCTTGTTCAACACAGCCGGAACCCGGCAGATGCACATCCTGACCACCCGCCCCGACCTGACGCCAGGTGAGATCCGTTACCGGATGGGATCACGCTGGCGGCAGGAGAACCACTACCGCTACGCCCGCATCCATTTCGACCTCGACTCCCACGACATCTACCACGCCACCGATGACGACGCGGACCGGATGGTGCCCAACCCGGCCAAGAAGCCCGCCTACCACAACGTCGAAAAGGCCCGGCGGGCACTGCATCTGGCCGAAACCGCCAGCGACGCCGCGCTGCTGGCCGCCCACTCGCCGCAACCAGGAACGTCGGTGGTGCTGACCAACGAGATGATCAACACCATCAACGCCGACGTCCACACCGCCGAGCACGCACTCGAAACGGCGCTCGCCGCGCACCAGGCGATCCCCGCCCGGCTACCGTTGTCGCAGGTCAATCCCGGCCAGCAAGTCCTCGACACCGAAACCAAGCTGATCTACCACGCCATCCGCATCGCGGCATTCAACACCGCACAATCCCTCGCCCGTGCGATCGTCACGGCCACCGGCTACACCCGCGCCGACGACGAAGCCCACACCCTGATCCGCACCGCGCTGGCCGGCTCCGGCGACATCATCCCCGAAACAGCCACCAACACCCTGCACATCCGGCTCGATCCGCTCTCCGCGCCACGCCACACCGCCGCCATCGACGAACTCTGCCAAGCCCTCAACGACACCAACACCGTCTACCCCAGCACCGACCTCACGCTGCGCTACAGCATCAAATCCCACCAACGACCGCACACCAATTACTGAGCTATGTCAGGAGTCCTGAACACCCGGTGGTAGGGGTCGATGGCTCCGCGTTGCGGACGATAACATCGCCGATCCGTCGGCCTGGGTCGGTGAGTTGCTCGGACCCCTCGCCTCTCCTACGGAAAGCGACGAGCGGCTAAAGCCCCAGCCGAGGAGCTTCGCCTCCACGTCAACTCGGTCAAGTACCGCATCGGGCGCGCTGTCGAACGACGGGGAGGCCCGATCGCCGACTAGCTGATCGCACTCCGACGGAACGGCACGGTTACAGCGTCTCGTCCAGCTCGCCGAGCCGGTCGGTCAGCCGCAGGTTCTCGGAGTAGTCGACCGGGCAGCAGATCAGCGAGACGCCGTCGTCGTCGAGCGCCGCCCTCAGCGTCGGCAGCAGTTCCTCGGCGCTGCTGATCCGATATCCCTTGGCGCCGAAGCTCTCCGCGTAGGTCACGATCTCGGGGTTGCCGAACTTCACGTAGTAGTGGGCCCCGAGCTCCAGATCCATCTTCCACTCGATGAGCCCGTAACCGCCGTCCTCCCAAATCAGCACCACCAGCGGTATCCGCTCCCGGACGGCGGTCTCTATATCTTGCGAGTTCATCATGAACGCGCCGTCGCCGACGACGGCCAGCACCTTGCACTCGGGCCGCGCAAGCTTGACGCCGAGGGCCCCCGGCAGCGCGAAACCCATGGTGGACAAGCCGTTCGAGATGAGGCAGGTGTTGCGCTCGTACGTCGGATAGAGCCGCGCCATCCACATTTTGGTCGCGCCGGTGTCGACCAGGACCACGTCGCTGCGGCCCAGTGCGGCGCGGGTGTCGGCGACCACCCGCGCGGGCGCCAGCGGGTAGCGCGAATCCTGTTGGCCCCGTTCGAATTCCTCCGCGAGCAGGCCGAAGCCGGGGACTTCGGGGTCGGCTTCGTAGGCGTGGCCCTCGAGCGCGTCCGTGAGCGCGTCCAGCGAGGCACTGATGTCGCCGATGATGCCGACGTCCACCGAATAATGCGCGTCGACCTCGGCCGGGAAGCGATGAATGTGGATGATCTTCTTGTCGGCCTGCGGATTGATCCGGATCGGGTCGAATTCCTGCAGCTCGTAGCCGATCGCCAGCACCACGTCGGCATTGTCGAAGCCGAAGTTGACGTAGTCGTGCCGCATGAACCCGAGCGTCCCGATGCTGTTGGGGTGGTCGTCTGGCATGACGCCCTTGCCGTGGAAGGTGTTGGCCACCCGGATGCCGGTCTCCTCGGAGAATCGGACCAGGGCCTTCGTGGCGTCGGCGCGGGCGGCGCCGTGCCCGGCCAGCGCCACGGGCCGCTTCGCCCGCCGCAGGATGTCGACCGCCCGTTCCACCTGGCGGGCCGCCGGCGCGTCGGGGCGAACGACGTTGCGGGGCAAGGGATTAAGGTCGTAGTCGGTGTCGTCGGCGTCGATGTGCTCGGGCACCGCCAGGTAGACCGCGGCCGGGCGTTCGGCCTCGGCGACCTTGAAGGCCTTGCGGAACATCTCGGGTATGGCGTGCGCGGTAGGGACGCCGGCCGCCCACCGGGTGATCGGGGCGAACATCGACACCAGGTCGACGTACTGGTGCGACTCCTTGAACTGGCGGTTCTGACCGACCTGCGCGGAGATGGCGACCATCGGCGTGCTGTTGGTGGTGGCGTCGGCCACACCGAGCTGCATGTTGATCGCGCCCGGTCCCAGCGTGGTGGACACCACCGCCGCCCGCCCGGTGACGCGCCCATACATCTCCGCCATGAACGCCGCGGCCTGTTCGTGGCGGGTGAGCACATAGCGGATATTCGAGGAAGCCAGCGCCTGCACAAAGCGGATGTTCTCCTCGCCGGGCAGCCCGAAGACCACCGAAACGCCCTCGTTTTCCAGGCACTCGACCATTAGCTGAGCGGGTTTACTCATCCGGCACCTCCTTCAGCCCACACTAGTGGCAGGCTGGATAGCGGACGTTTCACAAACCATCGCAAACGAAGGATGTCAACGTGCCCATCGCCACGATCAACCCGGCCACCGGCGAGACAGTCCAGACCTTCAGCCCGGCAACCGACCAGGAAATCGAAGCCGCAATAGCCCGCGCTTACGAGCGCTTCCTCGACTACCGCCACTCCACGACCTTCGCCCAGCGCGCGGAATGGGCGAACGCCACCGCCGACCTGCTGGAGGCCGAGGCGGAGAAGACCGCCGCCATGATGACCGTGGAGATGGGTAAGACGCTGGCTTCCGCGAAGGCCGAAGCGATCAAGTGCGCCAAGGGTTTTCGCTACTACTCGGAGAACGCCGAGAAGCTGCTGGCCGACGAGCCGGCCGACGCGTCCAAGGTGGGTGCGAAAAAGGCCTACACCCGTTACCAAGCGCTCGGCGTGGTGCTGGCCGTCATGCCGTGGAACTTCCCGCTGTGGCAGGCCGTCCGGTTCGCCGCGCCGGCTCTGATGGCCGGCAACGTCGGCATCCTGAAGCACGCGTCGAACGTGCCGCAGTGCGCGCTGTACCTCGCCGACGTCATCGCCCGCGGCGGCTTCCCGGAGGGCTGCTTCCAGACGCTGCTGGTTCCCTCGAGCGCCGTCGAGACCATCCTGCGCGACCCTCGCGTCGCCGCGGCCACCCTGACCGGCAGTGAACCGGCCGGCCAGTCCGTCGGCGCCATCGCCGGCGACGAGATCAAACCCACGGTGCTGGAGCTCGGCGGCAGCGACCCGTTCATCGTGATGCCGTCGGCCGACCTGGACGAGGCCGTCAAGACGGCCGTGACCGCGCGGGTGCAGAACAACGGCCAGTCCTGCATCGCCGCAAAGCGGTTCATCGCCCACGCCGACATCTACGACGCATTCGTCGACAAGTTCGTGGAGCGGATGCAAGCGTTACGGGTCGGGGACCCGACCGACCCGAACACCGACGTCGGCCCGCTGGCCACCGAATCCGGCCGCGACGAGGTCGAGAAGCAGGTCGACGACGCCGCCGCGGCCGGGGCCGTGATCCGTTGCGGCGGCAAGCGTCCCGACGGGCCGGGCTGGTATTACCCGCCGACGGTGGTCACCGACATCACCAAGGACATGGCGCTCTACACCGAGGAGGTTTTCGGCCCGGTCGCTTCGGTGTACCGAGCCGAGAACATCGACGAGGCCATCGAGATCGCCAACGGCACGACCTTCGGGCTGGGCTCCAATGCCTGGACGAATGACGAGGCCGAGCAGGAGCGGTTCATCGACGGCATCGAGGCGGGGCAGGTCTTCATCAACGGGATGACCGTTTCCTACCCGGAACTGCCGTTCGGCGGCGTCAAACGGTCGGGCTACGGTCGCGAGCTCGCGGGCCTCGGCATCCGCGAGTTCTGCAACGCCAAGACCGTGTGGGTGGGTTCGGCCGACGCGGGCGATTCCGGCGGCGGCACGAAGGTCGAGTAGCCGCGGCTTTTGCACCGCACTTAATGGCTGCCCGCCAACACCTTCCGGTCCTCGTCGGCGAACGCGTCCTCGAGTTGCAGTGGCGAGTAGTCGAGGTCGATTTCGCCGACCGGCCGCCCGCGGGCGCTGGAGATGGTGCCGAACCTTCGCATTCCCTTGTCGGCGCTGTACTGCGTCATCTCGTCCTCGGACATCCCGAACGGCATGGGGTCGTACAGGGCGAAGCCCTGGTCGACGGCCTGCAGCGCTAGCGGGAGGAGCTCGTTCATGCGGGTTTCGAACACCGTCCAGTTCGCGTCGTCGGCGGCTACGTGGCGCCGACAGGTGAAGGTGCCCCACGCCATGTGGCGCCGCTCGTCGTCGCCGATGCGCCGAACCAGCTCCTGCATGCCGGGAAGGATGCCGCGGTCCACGCAGATCTTGTGCCAGATGTAGTAACCCGTCAGGGCCAGCATGCCCTCGACGATGTGGTTGTAGGTCACGGCCGCCCGTACCTGAGCCGCGGGCGAGGGATCGGTCGCCAACGCGTTGAGGCAGTCGGGCAGCTCGTCGTAGAAAATCTGGCGGTAAGCCGTCAGGGGCTCCAGGTAGCTATGCAGGTCGTCGGTGATCCCCACCGCGTCGAGCCACAGCCGGAACACCTGGGTGTGTTTGGCTTCCTCGAATGCGAACTGCGTCAGGTACATCTCGTCGCCGAGCCGCCCTTCGGCCCGCATGGCGGCCATGAACGGCTGGATGTCCTCGGTAACCGCTTCCTCGCCGGCGATGAACTCGGCGCACAGCCGGGTGGCGAAGTCGCGTTCCACGTGCGACAACTTCTCCCAGTCCGCGCGCTCGCGGGAGAAATCGATGTCGGCCGGGTCCCAGAACTTCGCGTTGCCGCCGGCGAACAGCTTCAACGGCAGGCTGCTCCAGTTGAGTCCGCCCTTGGCGAGCGAGCCTGAACGTGAACGTATCATCTGACCTCCTCAGATCGTTTGGCGGGGGTGACGGCGGGGGCTGCCGAGAATGCGGCGGCCAGCACCGCGACGAGCCTGCGCACCGCCAGCGCCGGCTGCTCGGGTGTCGGCTCGTCGAGCCCGAGAATCGGGTCCATGCCACGCATATAGGGGGCCAGCGCCAGGTGCGGAAAGATCAACAACAGCAACGACAACAGCGCGCCGACGTCACAGTCGTTGCGCAGGTCTCCCCGCACTTGCGCGTCGCGGACAAGCGGCCGCAGCACTTCCAGGTAATGGCGGTGAATGACCGAGCGCACGCTGATGCGGGCATCGGTGTCGACCTCCAAGGTCGCCGCGGCATGAAGCGCACGTTCGTGGGGGTGGTCTGCGAAATACGCGACCCAGGTGTCCAGCCAATCGGTCAGGAATTCGAAGAACGGCCTGCTCGGGTCGAGCTCCCGGATCCGGTCCTCCATATAGGAGCGCACCCGCTGGCTGGCGATCTCGGTGATGAACGCGTACAGGTCGCGCTTGTCGGCGAAATACTGGAAGAGACTGCCCTTGGCCACTCCGGCGCGGCGCGCGATGACGTTCAGGCTTCCCCCGGAGAACCCGTGCGCACCGAACTCGGCCTCTGCGGCTTCTATGACCGCTGCGCGGCGAGCCGGGTCGACGCGCGCCCACGTCACCGTCGGCATGGGGCCTCCTCCCGTCGATGACCACTGGTCATTCTACTGTGGGCGGTGTCACAGTCAAGGCTCGGGCGGTCGGCCCCGCGCGAGGGTCACATGCCGCAAGCGCGTGGAAAATCGGCCGGTTCGAGTGCTGAAATCGCCGAGGTTGATTAGCGTTATCGCGTTGGGTGCAGAGCGGTTTGGTGGAAAGTAGGCGCTATCCACGATGAGCGACAACGAGCGGGTGACCCCGGCCGACGACATCGGAACCCAGGGTGCGACCCCACCGCCGGCAGATCCACCCTCCACCGCCCAAGGGCTGGCGCCGGTTGGAGGCAACCGCAAAAAGTGGAAGCTGATCGGCGCCGTCGCCCTGATTGTCGTCCTGGTCGTTGGCGGCGTTGGAGCCTGGCTCTTCCTGCGGCACCTACATCAGCCCCGGCAGTCCGCACTGCCATTCGCGGGCGTCCGCGAGCCCTACGGCGTGGCCGTGGACACCGCCGGGAACGTCTACATCACCGACGCCAACAATGCGGCCGGCTACCAGCCCCCCGACGCCAACACCAACCGGGTGCTCAAAC
Organism: uncultured Actinomycetota bacterium; assembly: GCA_963788075.1. Taxonomy (GTDB): domain Bacteria; phylum Actinomycetota; class Actinomycetes; order Mycobacteriales; family Mycobacteriaceae; genus Mycobacterium. The sequence goes on from CAWBFI010000008.1 coordinate 233,418, forward strand.
TGCCTGCAGGGTCGACGACCGCTTTCACGCTGCCGTTTAACGGTCTGAGAAATCCCTCGGGCGTGGGGGTCGACACGTCGCACAACGTCTACATCGCCGACACCGCCAACAACCGGGTGCTCAAACTGCCGGAGGGGTCGACCACCCAGACCGAGCTGCCATTCACCGGCCTGAATAGGCCCGTAGACGTGGAGGTCGACACCGCAGGCAACGCCTACGTCGCCGACGCCGACAACAACCGGGTGCTCAAACTGCCGGCCGGATCGACTGCCCAGATCGAGCTGCCGTTCACCGGCCTGCAAAATCCCTCGGGCGTGGCGGTCGACGCCGCCGGCAACGTCTACACCGCCGACTACGCCAACCACCGAGTGCTCAAGCTGCCGACGGGGTCGACCACCCAGATGGAGCTGAGGTTCACCGGCGTGAGCCTTCCCGAGGGTGTGGCGGTGGACAACGCCGGCAACGTCTATGTCACCGACTACTGGAACAACCGGGTGCTCAAACTGCCAGCGGGGTCGAACACCCCGGTCGAGCTGCCGTTCGACGGCCTGAGCCATCCCGAGGGTGTGGCGGTGGACAACGCCGGCAACGTCTTCGTCACCGACTATGGCAACTACCGGGTGGTCAGACTCCGAGCGGGATAACGGCCACACGGCTACCGCTGGGCCCCCCGCCCCATGTCACGGCCGCATCTCGTAGGCGCCGTTGAGCGGCAGCACGTGGTCCTTCCAGATCTGGTCGTAGCGGGCGGGGTCATGTACCGGGCGCCGGACCATCCGGAGCGCGAAACGGGCCTGCTCGTCCGTCGTCGAGGGCTTGTCGTTCAGCTCGACGGCGTAACTGTTGAAGTCGCGGACCAGCACCGCGAAAATCTCGTCGATCAGCGCCTCGTCCACTCCGGAAAGCGGGGCCTCCTCGAGGATCAGCTGCGCGTAGGGCACCACGGCGAAGAGTTGCCCCACGCCGAACGCGAAGTCGATGTCCTTCTGCTGCGCCGCATCCGGGGTGGCGCTCGCCAGCATCTCGGCGAGCACGTCGACCTGCTTGCGCAGCAGTGCGACGTTGGGCAGGTGGGCGTAGCTGTCGAAGGTCGCGCGCCAGTCGTGGAAGCGCACATTGCCCAGGCCGCCGGTCGGTCCCTGGGCGAACAAGAATGAGTCGTCGGCCGCGTCGTCGCGGCGGCCGATCGAGGGCAACGCGGCGTCGGGGGCGAACAGGTAGTTGGGCATGAACTTGGCCAGCAACCCGATGTTGATGTGAACGGTGCCTTCCAGCCGGGGCAGCAGGCCGATCTCGCGGCTTACCGTCTCGAAAAAGGTGTCTTTCTCGACACCTTTGGCGGCGATGACGTCCCACAGCGCGATGATGACCCGCTCGCCCTCGCTGGTGACCTTGGCCTTGGTGAGCGGGCTGTAGAGCAGATACCGGCGGTCGTCGGCCGACGCGGTGCGCATGTAGTCGCAGGCGCGGGTGGCGACCAGCCTCATCGCGACCAGGCGCACGTAGGCATCGGTGAGCAGCCGCCGCACATGGCTGAAATCGGTGACGACGGACCCGTACAAGTGGCGGTTGGCGGCGTGGGTGACCGCCTCGTAGATGGCATGGGTGCACATGCCGACGGCACCCCAGCCCAGGTTGTACTTGCAGACGTTGACCGTGTTCAGCGCGGCGTGGAACGCCTCGGGGCCGCGGTGCAACATGTCCGCCTCGGTGACGGGGTACTCGCGCAGCGCGTAATTGGCGACGTAGTTCTGCGAGTTGACCACGTTCTTGATCAGTTCGTACCGGTCGTGCTGGGAGTCGGCGGCGAAGAAGACGTACTCGTCGGACCCGGCGATCTTGCCGAAGGTGGAGACCATCCGGGCCACGTTGGCGTTGCCGATGTAGTACTTCTCGCCAGTTGCGGTCCAACCCCCAAATTTACTGTCCGACGGCGTCAGGATCATGTCGGTCTTGTAGACGTCGGCACCGTGGGTCCGCTCGGACAGGCCGAAGGCGAACACCTCACCCTGCTCGAGCTGGGCGGCGGCCTTCCGCTTGGCGTCCTCGTTGTCGCTCATCCAGATCGGGCCCAGGCCAAGCGCGGTCACCTGGAAGGGATACCAGTAGCTCAAGCCGTAGAAGCCGACGATCTCGGCGAACTCGCTGATCCGGTAGGTGTCCCAGCGGCATTCATCGGCGCCGTAGTCGGCCGGTGTCATCAGCGAGGCGAAGATCCGTTCGTTAGCGATGAAATTGAGGAAGTCGGAATACCAGACCCGTTCGTGGTCGTCGTGCTTGAGCCGGGCCTTGCCGCGGGATTCGAAGAACTCGACCGTCGCCGCCATGATCTCCCCCGAGCGACGGTCCGGGTATTTGCGCGCCAAGCGGTTGGGGTTAAGCAGCATGGGGGCAACGTACTGCACACGGCTCTGTCGGTGAACCGCTCCGGGCACTTAGAGTCAGTCAGGTGTCAGAACTCAATACCGCGCGCGGCCCCATCGATACCGCCGATCTCGGCGTCACGCTCATGCATGAGCACGTTTTCATCATGACCACCGAGATCGCCCAGAACTATCCCGAAGCCTGGGGCGACGAGGAACGGCGGGTGGCCGATGCCATCGGCCGCCTCAACGAGCTGAAGGCCCGCGGGGTGGACACCATCGTCGACCTCACCGTCATCGGGCTGGGCCGCTACATTCCGCGCATTGCGCGCGTAGCGGCGGGCACCGAACTGAATATCGTTGTGGCGACGGGTCTTTACACCTACAACGACGTGCCGTTCTGTTTCCACTACCTGGGCCCGGGCGCGCCGCTCGACGGCCCGGAAATCATGACCGACATGTTCGTCCGCGACATCGAGCAGGGCATCGCCGACACAGGCGTCAAGGCCGGGATCCTCAAATGCGCCACCGACGAGCCGGGCGTCACCCCGGGCGTCGAGCGGGTGCTGCGCGCGGTCGCGCAGGCGCACAAGCGCACCGGGGTGCCGATCTCCACGCACACCCATGCGGCGACGCGGCGCGGGCTCGAGCAGCAGCGCATCTTCGCCGAGGAGGGCGTCGACCTGAGCCGGGTGGTCATCGGCCATTCCGGCGACACCACCGACCTCGGCTACCTCGAGGAGCTCATCGCCGCCGGCTCCTACATCGGGATGGACCGATTCGGCATCGACGTGTACCTGCCGTTCGAGGACCGGGTCAACACCGTGGCGCGGATGTGCGAGCGAGGGCACGCCGACAAGATGGTGCTTTCGCACGACGCGAACTGCTACTTCGACGCGATACCCGAGGACCTGTTGGCGGCGGCCGCGCCCAATTGGCACTACCTGCACATCCACAACGACGTGATCCCCGCCCTGAAGGAACGCGGGGTCACCGACGAGCAGTTGCGCACCATGCTGGTCGACAACCCGCGCCGCATCTTCGAGCAGACGGGTGCCTACTAGATGGCCCAGCGTGAGCCGATCCCGCCGATCGGCAGCCAGATTTCCGCGCTGGCCGCGCTCGCCCCCGAGGAGCCGGCGGTCACCTGCGACGGGCTCACCCTCACCCGCGCCGAACTCGACCGCTCGACCAACCGGTTGGCCCGCGCCTACGCCGAACGCGGCGTCGGCGTCGGCGACTACGTGACCATCGTGCTGCCCAACTCGGTCGAGTGGATCCAGGCCGCCGCGGCGTGCTGGAAACTCGGCGCCGTGCCCCAGGCATTGTCGGCGCGGTTGCCCGCCGCCGAGCTGGCGGGCCTGCTGGAGTTGCGACCACCGGCCCTGTTGGTGGGCCAGGAACATCCCGAAATACCAAGTATGCCAGTGGGTTTCACCCCGGATCCGGCGCTGTCCGATGCCAGGTTACCCGAAGCGGTTTCGCCGGTGTGGAAGGCGATGGGGTCGGGCGGCAGCACGGGCCGGCCCAAGCTGATCGAGTCCGGCGATGACAGCCGGATACGGCCCGCAATCGGCTATCCGCTGGGCGCCCGCGAAGGCGATGTCACGCTGGTGCCGGTGCCGCTGTCACATAACACCGGCTTCACCGCGGCGACGATGGCGTTGCTGATGCGTCACCACCTGGTGCTGATGAGCCGGTTCGATCCGCACCGGTTCCTGCGACTGATCACCGATCACCGGGTGACGTTCCTGACGACGGTGCCGACGATCATGCAGCGGACGCTGCCGGTCTACCACGCCGACCCGAAGTCCTATGACCTCACGTCCATCCGGCGCTTCTGGCATCTGGCGGCGCCATGTCCGCCGGCCGTCAAGCAGGCCTGGATCGAGCTGCTCGGTCCGGAAAAGGTCTGGGAACTCTACGGCGGCACCGAATTACAGGCGCTGACGTTCATCTCCGGTGACCAGTGGCTGACCCACCGCGGCTCGGTGGGCAGGGTCGTCGCCGGGGAGATGAAGGTGCTCGACGACGACGGCAACCCGTGCCCGCCCGGCGTGGTCGGCGAGATCTATATGCGGCCCGCGCCAGGCAGCTCGCCGACCTATCGGTACGTCGGTGCCACGGCGAAATCCCGCGACGGCTGGGACTCGTTGGGCGACCTCGGCCATTTCGACGAGGACGGGTTCCTGTACCTGTCCGACCGCCGGGTCGACATGTTCACCGTCGGCGGCCGCAACGTCTACCCCGCCGAGATCGAGAACGCGCTCTCGGCGCACCCGGAAGTGTTGTCGTGCCTCGTCGTCGGTGTCCCCGACCCTAACGCCGGGGACCTGGGTCAGGTGCCGTACGCCCTGGTGCACACGGCCGACGGATCCGCACTGGACGCCGAGACCGTGAAAGATTTTCTGCGCGAGAGCATTTCGTCGTACAAGGTGCCGCACATCGTCGAATTCGTCGACACCCCCACTGCGCGACGACGCGGGCAAGGCCCGGCGGTCGGCCGTGCGCGAGGAGGTCATGGCGCGATTGCGTCCGCCTCAGCGTCTGTGACCGGAGGCGCCGCCGTCGGTTCTGTCGGCCGGTGTCGCTTCTCCCAGCGGCGCAGCGCTTCCCGGCAGGGCGACTCGACCAGCCCGTAGCTGACCGCCGCGATCGCCCACCCGAACATCAGCGTCAACACCAACACCGTCGGCATCCGGCCGGTGAAGGGAAACGTCCCGAGCACCGGGAACACCATCGCCAACGCGGCCAAGTGCCACACGAACAGGCCGTAGGACCAGCGTCCCAACGTCACCATGGCGGTGCTGCCCAGCACGCGGTGCGGCGTGTCGGGCCGGTCCAGGACCAACGGGGCGACCAGCGCGAGGGCCACCACCGAACCCATCGCCGTCTTCACCGCGAACTGGGTGGCGGTGCCGGGAACAAGTCCCTCCGGGCCCGCCAACGGGGAAGCCGCAACCAGGTAGGCCAGCACGGCCACGACGGCCATCAACACCCGCCGGCGCGCCAGCCGGTGCGGCAAGCCGATCCCGCTGTAGGCCCACTCCGCGAGCAACATGCCGGCGGCGAACCATGAGAAAAACGCCGGCGGCCAGTTCAACGGGTTGATGCCCGACCCGCCGTGCAGGGGTAGCCAGCCCCAGGCCAAGCTGAGGACCGCGAGCGCACCGACCGCCGACCCCCGGGCCCGGACGGGCAGACGCCGGGCCAGCAACGCCAGCACCGGCAATGCCAGGTAGAAGCTGACCTCGACGGACAGGCTCCACATCTGGGTCAGGCCGCCGGTCAGCGTCAGCGGCACGTATATCTGCGTGAGCGTCAGGTTCGCCAACCACACGGTCGGGCTGGCGTGATCCGCGTCGGGCAACAGGGTCAGGATCACGACGACCGCCACCACATAGGCCGGCATGATGCGAACCGCCCTCGACCGGAGGTAGTGGCCCGTGCGTGGACGCGATCCCAGGCCCCTTGCCGCGGCGGCGTGCCCGCGCCACAGAAGGAAACCCGACAAGGCGAAGAACACCGCCACGGCGAGGTCGAACCGGCCGAACAACCGGCCGGCGACTCCGCTGGAGTGGCCCGTCTGGAAGGCGACGTGCGTGACGACCACCCCCATGGCCGCGCACGCCCGCATGCCCTCCACGGCGGGCAGGAAGCTGCGGATCCCTCCCACCCGTTGTTCCGCGGTCACGCACACAAGTGTGCCTGTCGCGCGGTCCCGGACGAATCTGGTACGCCGGAGCCACCCCCGGCGACGCGGATGGGTTGCTAAGCCGGGGCCTTAATTCTGCTGTTAGGGTCGAACGGGTTTGCCACGCTGCTTGGCCGGGTCGGCGCGGGTCGCGGCCGATCAGTCTCGGACTTTCGAGGAGCATTGGGAGGGGACAGCAACGTGAACCGAGCAGTCATGTTGCGGTTCGCCGCGTGCGCGATCATCGGACTCGGAGCCGCCCTGCTGATCGCCGCATTGCTGCTGTCGACGTACACCAGCAGCAGGATCGCCAAGATCCCGCTGGACATTGACGCCACGTTGATCAGCAACGGCACCGGAACCGCGCTCGACGCCGCGTCGCTGTCCGGTGACCACATCGTCGTCAACCAGAACGTGCCGCTGGTGTCCCAGCGACAGGTCAGCGTCGAGTCGCCCGCCAACGCCGACGTGGTCACGCTGCAAGTGGGCACCTCGGTCCGGCGCACCGACAAGCAGAAAGACAGCGGGCTGTTGCTGGCGATCGTCGACACCGTCACCCTCAACCGCAAGACGGCGATGGCCGTCTCGGACGACACCCACACCGGCGGCTCTGTGCAAAAGCCGCGCGCCTTCGGTGACGAGAACCCGCCCACGGCGATCCCGCTGCGGCACGACGGGCTGGCCTACAGGTTCCCGTTCCACACCGAGAAGAAGACGTATCGCTACTTCGACCCCATCGCGCAAAAGCCGTTCGACGTCAACTACGAGAGCCAAGAGGACGTCAACGGTTTGACCACATACCGCTTCACGCAGAACGTCGGCTACCAGCCCGACGGAAAGCTGAGCGCTCCCGTGGCGTACCCCTCGCTGTACCCCGGCAACGAGGACGGCAAGGTCACCGCGTCCGCGGCGATGTGGGGCCTGCCCGGCGACCCGGCCGAGCAGATCACCATGACCCGCTACTACGCGGCGCAGCGGACCTTCTGGGTCGACCCGGTTTCGGGAACGATCGTCAAGGAGACCGACCACGCCAATCACTACTTCGCGCGTGACCCGCTCAAGCCCGAGGTGACGCTCGTCGATTACCGGGTCACGTCCAGCCAAGACACCGTCGAATCCCAGGTCAACGCGGCCCGCGACGAGCGCGACCGGCTGGCTTTGTGGTCGCGGGTGCTGCCGATCACCTTCACCGCGGTGGGGTTGATCGCGCTGATCGGGGGCGGGTTGCTCGCTTCGTTCAGCCTGCGGGCCGAGAGCGCGCTGACCGACCCCGGCCTGGACCGGGACGACCAGGAATTCTTCGGCCGCAGCGGGCTGGAAGAACCGGTGCCGGGCGCTGAAGCCGAGACCGAGAAGCTACCCACGCAACGCGCCGCTCCTCGAGAGGATGCCGCCTCGGACGCGCCCACGGCGGGTACCGCTGAGCCACCCGATGTGGGGCCGCCCGAGCCCGAACCACCCGGCCCGCCCGACCGGGAATAGCCCGCCTCGGCGGGCGCTAGCTGTGCGTTGGACGCGGCCGGGGTACGCGCTGTTCCTGGCGCTGCTGGTGGTCGGGCCGGTACTGAAGCCCGGCTACTTGCTGCTGCGCGACGCGGTGTCGACCCCGCGGTCCTACCTTTCCGATACCGCGCTGGGGCTGACGTCGGCGCCCCGCGCGACGCCACAGGATTTCGCGGTGGCGCTCGCTTCGCAGCTGATCGACGGCGGCATCGTTGTGAAGGCGCTGCTCGTGCTGGGGCTGTGGCTCGCCGGATGGGGTGCGGCCCGACTGGTCGGGACGGCATTGCCCTGCGCGGGCGCCGGCGGCCAGTTCGTCGCGAGCACGCTCGCGATCTGGAATCCCTATGTCGCCGAACGACTCCTGCAGGGTCATTGGAGCCTGCTGGTGGGCTACGGCTGCCTGCCGTGGGTTGCGACGGCGATGCTGACGTTGCGCACGGAGGGCGGCACCGGCTGGTTAGAGGTGTTCGGGCTGCTGTTCTGGGTGGCCCTGGCCGGGCTGACGCCGACCGGCCTGTTGCTCGCCGCGACGGTCGCGCTCGTTTGCGCGACCGCGCCCGGCGCCGGATGGCCGCGCTGGCTCTGTGCCGTGGGGGCGTTGATTGCCGCGCTGGTGGCGGCGCTGCCCTGGCTGACCGCATCTGCGCTGGGGTCGTCACTGGTCGCCCACACCCCGGCGAACGCGCTGGGGGTCAACGCGTTCGCGCCGCGAGCCGAGCCGGGCCTGGGCACGCTCGCCAGCCTGGCCAGCCTCGGCGGCATCTGGAATGGCGAGGCCGTACCGTCCTCGCGGGCAACGCTTTTCGCGGTGTCGTCGGCCGTGGTGCTGCTGGGTGTGGTGGTCGCCGGGCTACCGGCAGCGGCGCGCCGCGGAGCAACGGTGCCGCTGCTGGCGCTCGCGGGGCTGGCGGTGCTGGCCCCGGCTGCGCTGGCCACCGGGCCGGGTCTACACGCGCTGCGCGCGGTGGTTGACGCCGCGCCCGCCTTCGGCGTGCTGCGCGACGGTCAAAAGTGGGTGGCGCTGGCGGTGCCGGGCTACGCGCTGGCGGGTGCCGGCGCCGTGGTCACGCTGCGCCGGTGGCTGAGCGGCGCGGTGGTCGCGGCGGCCTGTTGCGTCGCGCTGATCGTGGCGCTGCCCGACCTTGTCTGGGGGGTCTGGGGCAAGGTTTCCGCGGTCCGCTACCCGCCGGGATGGGCTGCGATGGCGGCTGTGATCAACGCCGATCCGCGGACGGTCGCGGTGTTGCCCGCGGGCACCATGCGGCGGTTCTCGTGGGCCGGCGAGGCGCCGGTGCTGGATCCGTTGCCGCGCTGGGTGCGCGCCGACGTGCTGATGACCGGCGACCTGGCCATCTCGGGGATCGTCGTCCCCGGGGAGGGCAGTCACGCCCGGGCGGTGCAGGGCCTGCTCCTGTCGGGCCCCGATCCCGCGACGTTGGCCCCGGCCGGCGTGGGGTGGCTGGTCGTGGAAGCGGACAGCGCAGGTGACATGGGTGCGGCCGGCCGCACCCTCGACGCGCTGGCGCCTGTCTACCGTGACCGCGAGTTCGCTCTTTATCGGATCGGCGGCGACACCGCGGGCGCCTCCCCCGCCCGCCGCACCGCGGCGGTGGCGGCGCATCTGGCGTGGCTGGCGATGCTGATCGTGGGCGCCGCCGGGGCGGTGGTCGGGTGCTGGCGGCGCCGCCGCGCCGAACCCCGACACTTGCACCGCGGCCACGACACGCCGACGGGCGTCGCCCAGGAGTAAGTCTCGCGGTGGCCGACCGTCCGGCTAGACGAGGCGGCTGACTAACCCGCTGACCAAGTGTCCGGCTTGCACCGCCTCGAGGACGCCGCGCATCGCCTCGGCGCTCTGCGTCCACGAGAACTCGCCGCTGCGCGTCTGCGCCTTGGCGCCGAGTTGATCGCGCAGCACCGGGTCGGAAAGCAATCGTTCGAGGCGATCCACCAACTCGGCTCGGCTGTCCACCAATATGCCGGTCACCCCGTCGACGATCGAGTCGGACAGGCCGCCGGAGGATCGGTAGCCGACGGTGGGCACCCCGTGCTGGGCCGCCTCGACGACCGCCAGACCCCAGCCCTCCTTGCGGGAGGGCAGCACGTGCACCCACGAGCTTTGCAGCACATGGTGTTTGGTCACGTCGTCGACGTGGCCGTGAAAGGTCACCGCATCCGACAGGCCGAGCCGTCGGACGTGGTCGACGAGTCGCTGCCGCCACCAGCCGCCGCCGACGATGTCGAGGTGCAGGCCGGGTATCCGCGTCCGCAACGCCGCGGCGGCTTCCAGCGCATCCTCGATCTGCTTGTGCGGCACCAGCCGCGACAACACGACCACTCGTGGCGCGGCCGAACGCGGGCCCGACAGCGTTTGCGCCGGCGCCTCGTCCAGGCCGTTGCGGACGACCGCGATCCGCTCGTTGTCCACACCCAGCGCGACGAGGTCACGGGCTGACGGGAGCGACACCGTCACGTACTGATTGCGCCGGTTCACCCGAGGCGACAACGTCGACTCGACATACCAGCCGATCCGGCCGAGCACCGACCCCGCCACCGGCCATTGCTCGCGGTGGCAGTGATGCACCAGAACCACCACCCGCCAGCCGTAGACCAGCCGGGCGAGGAACGGCAAGCCGTTCTGCGTGTCGACGACCACATCGGGCCGCACTCGCCGCAGCGGCCCCAGCCCGAGCCGCGCCCCGGCCATGGCCAGCAACGCCCAGACGTACACCGAGTACCGGCCCCCGGCGCGGTGGATGCGCACACCGTCGACCACTTCGCTCCGCGGCGCACCCGGATAGCGGGCTGTGCGCAGCGTGACCGCGATCCCGGACGCCGCCAGCTGCGCGCCGATGCGCTGCAAGTACGCCTCGCTGCCGCCGCCCTGCGGGTGCCCTGTGTCGCGCCAGCACAGCAACAACACCGAGCGCAGATCAGACATCGGTCGACAGCCTAGACGGTGCCGGGCGCCCGGCAGCGGCGACGCCACTGAAGCAAGCGACGGATAGGCAGTCCAGCAAAGATTAAGGCTTGGCAGCGCGAGTCCCCCAGTGGCATCGTTTCGGGATGAGCATCAGCGATGATTCGCAGGGGTCGCGCAGGTTCGAGGCGAATCCCCCATTCTTTGGCTCGAAGTGGGCCTCCATAACGACACCCGCGTGGCAGAAGAACCCCATCGGGACCTACCTGATCTGGGTGGTCGCGATCCTCGCGTTTACAGCGGTCCTCGGCGGGCTGTACATGGCTGTGCAGGGGTTTGCCATGCGCCATTCCGGCGGCTCAACATTCGCTCCGGAGGTGATGGACAAGGTTTTCCGTTACGGCTTTGTGGCCCTCATTTTTGGCGGCTTCGGCGGCTGGTACTGGTGGTCTCAACGGTCCGGACATGGAAAGTTCTTCATCGACGTCACGCGCGATGCCCTGACCGTCAGCAAGCGGCCGGGCGACGTTTATCCATTCAGCGACGCGCAGCTCGGCGCGTGGGGCAATCCGGCGGCATGACGATGGGTACGACGCTGCACCTGCACTGCGGTGGCCGCCGCTTCGTTCTCGGCGGGCGAGATTATCGCGTTGCTGCCGGAACGCGGCTCGATGCGCCGGATGCCGGCTACGGCCTGCCGGTTGACGTCGACGCCTGGGTAACGGCCACAGACTTTGGTGACATTCTCGCCATCGCCGGCCGCGAGAGTAACCGAAGCGGGTTAGCCGGCAGCCCGCCTGCACCGGCGGGACCGACCCGCTGCGTGTTGTTTCCCAGTCCCCTTTTGATCCAGCAGATAGGGTCGTTCGCATTCCGACGAAAACAACAACTCCTGCGGTCGCTGAACGAGCCTCGGCTGTTCATCGACGTGGACGCCGATGCGATCCGGGTGGTCGACCCGAACAGCAATGCGCTTGTCACCTCGGTGCCGCCCGCGCAGGTGACGGCGACGCCGGAAACCTACCAATACCGATACGGGTGGGGCTCGAACCTGTCGTTCGAACAGATCATGGCCAGGTCGCTGTCCAAGACGCCCGTCATGGTCCTGTGCATTCCCGGTGTGCAACCGCTGAGCATCGGCTGCCGCGACACCGTCGGGGGTTTGGACAAACGGTTTTCATGGCCGGGCAACGTGCGTCAGCGCATCAACGAACCTCCCGACTTTTCGGTCTCGGGCGCGGATTGGCTGACGCTCGTTGAGAAATTCGGCTTGGCCCCTTACCTGCACAGGCACGACCAACAGGTGTAGCCCACTCCCCGCCCGTAGGGTTGGCGGGTGGCCGTCACTGACGTGTTCGCGCGGCGGGCAACACTGGCCCGCTCGTTGCGGCTGCTGTCGGAGTTCCGCTACGAGCGGCGCGACCCGGCCCGGTTCTATCGCGCCCTCGCGGCCGACACCGCGGCGATGGTCGGTGACCTCTGGGCGGGCGCCCACGGCGAGTTCCCGGCCGGCCGCACGCTGCTCGACGTCGGCGGCGGGCCCGGGTACTTCGCGGCGGCGTTCGCCGACGCCGGAGTCCGCTACATCGCCGTCGAACCCGACCCGGGCGAGATGCACGCGGCCGGGCCGACCCGGCGCGGGGTGACCGACGCGTTCGTCCGGGCGTCGGGCATGGCCCTGCCCTTCGCCGACGACTCGGTGGACATCTGCCTGTCGTCCAACGTCGCCGAGCACGTGCCGCGGCCGTGGCAACTCGGTCGCGAGATGCTGCGGGTGACCAGGCCCGGCGGGCTGGCGGTGCTCTCCTACACCGTGTGGCTGGGCCCGTTCGGCGGCCACGAGATGGGTCTGACGCACTACCTCGGCGGTGCCCGCGCCGCCGCGCGCTACGCGCGCAAACACGGTCATCCCGCCAAAAACAACTACGGGTCGTCGTTGTTCGCGGTGTCGGTGGCCGACGGTTTGGAGTGGGCCACCCACAGCGGGCGCGCGGTGGCGGCATTTCCTCGCTACCACCCCCGATGGGCCTGGTGGCTCACGTCGGTGCCGGTGCTGCGGGAGTTCCTCGTCAGCAACCTCGTGCTGGTGCTGCAGCCGCAATAATGGAACATGTTCTCGTTTTGCTTTGGCTTGGGTAGGGTGGCGCCATGCGCGCCGGCGACGATGCAGCGCGGAGCAATGAGGAGGAGCGGCGCAGATGACCGACAGCCAGAAGACCGAATACGACAAGCTTTTCATCGGCGGCAAGTGGACCGAACCGTCGACCTCCGAAGTTATCGAGGTGCACTGCCCGGCCACCGGCGAGTACGTCGGCAGGGTTCCGATGGCGACCGCGGCCGACGTCGACGCCGCCGTCGCCGCCGCCCGGGCCGCATTCGACAACGGCCCCTGGCCCACGACGCCGCCCAAGGAGCGCGCGGCCGTCATCGCCGCGGCGGCCAAGTTGCTGGAGGACCGCAAGGAGCTCTTCACCAAACTCTTGACGGACGAGACGGGTCAGCCGGCGACCATCATCGAGACGATGCACTGGATGGGTTCGATGGGGGCGCTGAACTTCTTCGCCACATCGGCCGTCGACCAGGTGAAGTGGCGGGAGATCCGCAACGGCTCCTACGGGCAGACCATCGTCCATCGCGAGCCGGTCGGCGTGGTGGGCGCGATCGTGGCATGGAACGTGCCGCTGTTCCTGGCGGTCAACAAGCTGGGCCCGGCGCTGCTGGCCGGGTGCACGGTGGTGCTCAAGCCGGCCGCCGAAACTCCTTTGACCGCAAACGCTTTGGCGGAGGTCTTCGCCGAGGCCGGTCTGCCCGAGGGCGTGCTGTCCGTGGTGCCCGGCGGGATCGAGACAGGCCAGGCGCTGACGTCCAACCCGGACATCGACATGCTCACCTTCACCGGCAGCTCGGCCGTCGGCAAGGAGGTCGGCAAGCGCGCCGCGGAGATGCTCAAGCCGTGCACGTTGGAGCTCGGCGGGAAATCGGCGGCCATCGTCCTCGAGGATGTCGACCTGGCCGCCGCTATTCCGATGATGGTCTTCTCCGGCGTGATGAACGCGGGGCAGGGCTGCGTGAACCAGACGCGCATCCTGGCGCCGCGCTCGCGCTACGACGAAATCGTGGAGGCGGTAAGCAATTTCGTGCAGGCGCTGCCGGTGGGGCCGCCGTCGGATCCGGCCGTGCAGGTGGGACCGCTGATCTCGGAGAAGCAACAGAGCCGGGTCGAGGGCTACATCGCCAAGGGCGTCGAGGAGGGCGCGCGCCTGGTCTGCGGCGGCGGCCGTCCCGAGGGTCTTGATAAAGGCTTCTTCGTGCAGCCGACGGTGTTCGCCGACGTCGACAACAAGATGACGATCGCCCAGGAGGAGATCTTCGGCCCGGTGCTGAGCATCATTCCCTATGACACCGAGGACGACGCGATCAAGATCGCCAACGACTCGGTGTACGGGCTGGCCGGCAGCGTGTGGACCACCAACGTGCCGCGCGGCATCGAGATCTCGGAGAAGATCCGCACGGGGACCTACGGAATCAACTGGTACGCCTTCGATCCCGGCTGCCCGTTCGGCGGGTACAAGAACTCGGGCATCGGGCGCGAGAACGGTCCGGAGGGCGTCGAGCACTTCACCCAGCAGAAGAGCGTGCTGATGCCGATGGGCTACACGGTCGAATAGCGCATCCGCGCCGAGCGCGGCCAGCCGCACGTTGGTGCTCGATTGTGCGGCGCACGCTCGGCAAAACTAGCGGCCCTGGAAGCGGGCCTGCCGGCGCTCGATGAACGATTGCACGCCCTCGGCGGCGTCCTCGCTGGCGAACAGCGCGGTCACGTCGGGGCGCAGCCGCTCGACCGCGGCCGCCTCCCCGTGTTGGCGGGCCAGGTGGGCTGACGCCAGGGTGGCCCGCACGCCCAGCGGTGCGGCGCGTTCGGCGATGGTCTGCGCGATCTCGCGCCCGCGGGCCAGGGCCGCCCCCGCGTCGTCGGCCACCTCTTGGACCAAACCGATGCGGTGCGCCTCGGCGGCGTCGAACTCGTCGCCCGTCAGCAGCCAGCGCATCGCGTTGCCCCACCCGGCCTCGCGGGGAAGCCGGATCGTCGCGCCGCCGAAGGGGTAGATCCCGCGCTGCACTTCGAGCTGCGTGAACCGGGTTCCGGTCGCCGCGATCCGGACGTCGGCAGCGAGCAGCAGTTCTATGCCCAACGTCATGCACCAGCCGTGCGCGACGGCCACCACCGGGGTGGGCGGCATTTCCCAGGGGCCGTCCAGCCGCCACGGGTCCCGGCCATCGTCCGGGAAGGCCAGCTCCCCGCTCGCGATGCCTGGGCCGACGTCGACGAGGTCCAGACCGGCGGTGAAGTGGTCGCCGTGCGCGAATAGCACGCCCGCCCGCACGGAGGGATCGGATTCCAGCAGCGCGTACGCGCGGGCCAGGTCGGCGAGCATCGCCCGATCGAACGAATTGCGTTTGTGCGGCCGGTTCAGGCCGATCAGCAGCACGTGTCCGTCGCGCTCGAGTGACACGGTGTCCAGGGTTGGTAGGGCCATCGGGAAAGTGAACCGCAGGTCCGGCGATTATGCAAAAGAGCATAGATGCCGGATTGTTATGTCGGCGCTGATCAGGACCGTTGACGCCACACACGCACAATTCAGTGTGCTGGTGGGCTTACATAGGAAATAAAAGTTGCTTACTCGATGGATATCTTATATGGTTTCCATCATAATTGTGGGCTGGACACGGCCGGGGAGAGAAAAATGTGGATCATCGAGCTCAACATCGCCGGCTATCAGTTCACCCGCGAGATGCCCGACTTGAAGCGTCGGCCCTTCCGCTTCCATCCGCGCAACATCCACTGGCCGGTACCGCGCCATTCAAACGCTGCATGACTATCACCACTATCACCAATGCCAAGCCGGGCACCGCGCCGACCAAGCGCCGCGACACTCGGACAAAGATGCTCATCAGCGCCGCCGAGGTGATGCGCGAGCGGGGGGCGGCCGGGGTGACCATCGACGAGGTGCTGGCCCGCAGCGGCGCGCCGCGCGGCTCTGTCTACTACCACTTTCCGGACGGGCGCAATCAGATTCTGGCCGAGGCGCTGCGGTACTCCGGTGAGTCGATCACCGCGATGATCGACGACGCCACGGGCTGGGGCGCCAGGGTCCTGCTGCGAGAGTTCATCAAGTTCTGGGAACGCCTGCTGACCGAGGGCGACTTCGCCGCCGGGTGCCCCGTGGTGGCCGCGGCGATCGGCTGCGATGCCGACCCCAAGCTGTCCGCCGAGGCCGGCGCCATCCTTGGCCGCTGGTGTACCGCCCTGACCCAGGCGTTCGTCAACGACGGCTTCGCCGACGACGATGCCGCTTCGCTGGCGGTAATGTCGATCGCCGCCCTGGAGGGCGCCATCGTGCTGTCGCGATCGACGCGCAGTAAGGACCCGCTGCATCAGGTCGGCGAGCAACTCGAATTCCTCATCAAGGCAAGGGAATTCGTCGTCCGCAACAAGATCGGGCAGTGACCGTCAGTCGCTGGCCGGCAGCGGCTTGACCTCTTTGAGCTGCAGCGCGGTCTGACCGATGCTCAGGCTCCCCGCGCCCGGCTTGGTCACCAGCACCTCGGCCCCGGTCTCGTCGACGTAGCGCTTGCCCATCACCGTGCCGCCGGCGAATGCCGGGTCGAGCTCGCCCGACCGCTCGCCGCCTATCGGCACCATCGGCGCGCCACCGCACCGCAGGTCGTCAAGGCTGTCGGCGCTTCGGACCACGATGACCTGGGTGTCACACACCTGGCTGGCGAGGCGGGTTCCGTTCTTGATCATGCGCTCAGTCCTTTGAGTCCTTCTAGCGTCTCGACGATCTCCCGGCGAAGTACCTTGCCGGTGGGGGTGGTTGGCAGCTCGTCGCGAAAGACTACCCGGTCCGGGGTTCGGGACCCGCGCAAGTTCTCGCGGACAAATTCGCGTAGTTCCTCGGGGTCGGGATCGCGGCCCGTCGCCGGGACCACCACGGCGACGATCGCCTGGCCCCACTGCGGATCCTCGACACCGACGACGGCGACGTCGCGCACGTGCGGGTGCTCGATCAGGACCTCCTCCAGCTCGGCCGGTGCGATGTTCTCGCCGCCGCGGATGATCGTGTCGTCGCTGCGACCGCCGATGAACAGGTAGCCATCCTGGTCGAGCATCGCGATGTCCCTGGTCGGAAACCAGCCGTCTTCGTCGAGCACCGAGCCGATCCCGGCATAGCGGCCGGACACCTGCTCGCCGCGCACGAACAGCTCGCCGCTTTCGCCAGGTTCGAGCACCCTGCCTTGTTCGTCTCGGATCTGCAGCTCGATGCCGGGCACGGGCCGCCCGACCGATCCCAACCGCCTGGCGACGTGGTCGGCCGATGCGAAGTGCGCCTCGCGGTGATCATCGGGGGTCAGCACCGTGATCGTCGAGCTCGTCTCGGTCAGGCCGTAGGCGTTGACGAAGCCCACATGCGGCAACAGTTCGAGCGCCCGGCGGACCAGCGGCAGGCCCACCTTCGAACCGCCGTACGCGAGGTTGCGCAGCGACGGCAACTCATGACCGCCGGACTCCAACACGCTGACAATGCGGTCCAGCATGGTGGGCACCACCGTCGCGGTCGTCACCCGCTCGGCGGTGACCAGCCGCACCCATTCCGTGGCATCGAAATTGGGCAGGTAGACCATCTTTCGGCCGGCGTAGAGATTCGAGAGCGCCGCGCCGACCCCCGCGATGTGATACGGCGGCACACAGATCAGCGCGGCGTCGGTCGGTTCGGCTGAATCGAACTCCACCGTCCCGGTGACATAGCTGGTCAGATTGTTGTGTGAGAGTTCGACGGCCTTGGGTTGCGACGTCGTGCCGGACGTGAACAGCACGATCGCGACGGATCCGGGGTCGGGGAATTCGGTGGCCGGTTCGCCGGTGCGCGCGGCCGTCAGGAATTCGCCGGAGACCATCGTCCGATCGGACGCATCCCCGACGGTGTCGCGATAGCGGTCGTCGACGACCACCAGCGGCTCGGGTAGCCGCTGGATCAGTGCCTGGATGCCGTCTGCGGACAGTCGGTAATTGATCGGGGTGAAGGCCAGCCCGGCACGAGCGGCAGCGAAGATCAGCACCGGGAGCATCGTGCCGCCCGCGCCCACGTACGCCACATGCTTGGCGTTCGATCGCGCGATGACGCCGGCGCCGCCGTCGGCGAGATCGCTGAGCTGCTGCGTGGTCAGCCGCGTGTCTGAAGAGACAACCGCCGTGCGATCGGGGTTGCTCGACGCAGCCATCTCGAGAAGCAACGAAATGCTCATCCTCGATCCCTCATGGATCCCCGCCCGTTACAAATCTACGCCACAGTGTAACCCCAGGCCCAACCGGCTCGGATCCCAGACCCAGATTCGGAGGATCCAGCGCGGAACGGGATGAGGGTCCCCTCGTTGGGCGCCGACCGTGCAGCGCTGGCCGGCCGGTTAGGTTCCCGTCCAGCGCGGCGGGCGCTTCTCGGCGAACGCGATCGCGCCTTCCCTCGCGTCGTTGGACGAAAACACCGGCGCCAGGATCTTTATCTGTTCGGCGAACATGGTGTCCCGGCTCCAGCCGCGGGACTCGGTGATGATCCGCTTGGTGGCGGCCACCGCGAGCGGCCCGTTCGCGGTGATCTTCTCAGCCAGCGCGATCGCCGCGTCCAGCGCCTTCCCCGGCTCGGCCAGCGCGTTGACCAGCCCTAGTTGGTGGGCGCGCTCGGCCGGTAGGTTGTCACCGGTCAGCGCCAGCTCCATGGCGATCGCGTACGGGATCCGCTCGGGCAGCCGCAACAGTCCGCCGCCGCCGGCCACCAGTCCGCGCTTGACCTCGGGGATGCCGAACGCCGAGTCCCGCGACGCCACGATCAGGTCGGTGGCCAACGCCAGCTCGGTGCCCCCGGCCAACGCGTACCCTTCCACCGCCGCGATGAGCGGCTTGGCCGGCGGACGTTCGGTGAACCCCATGCCGCGGCCCTCCACGATGACGTTCTCGCCGCGAGCGAACGCCTTGAGGTCCATGCCCGCGGAGAACGAGCCGCCCGCGCCCGTCAGGATCCCCACCGACAGTCCGGCGTCGCCGTCGAGCCGATCCATCGCATCGGCCAGGCCGCGGCTCACCGCCGCGTTGACCGCGTTCTTCGCCTTCGGCCGGTTGATCGTGATGATCAAAATCCGGTCCCGTTGCTCGACCAGGACCTCGGGTTCGGTATTGCCAGCTTCTCCGCTACCAGTCACGTGGCTGATGGTAGCGGTCGACGATCGGGCGTAAGATCAAGCCGGCGCCATTGCGGTCTCGACGGCCGTCAGGTCTTCGGAAAGCCCTGCTGCCCTTCGTATTTCGATGAAGTCCGAGACCATGGAGTCGGTCACCTCGTGCGGGTCCTTGACGGTGGCGCCATCGGTCAGCACCGAGATGTTGAGCTGGTCGACGTAACTCCAGACGGTGATGTTGAGGCCGCTGCCCGCGGTCAACGGCCCCACCGAATAGATCTCGGTGACCAGCGCGCCGCCCACCCGGCCGCGCTCGCGGGGACCGGGCACGTTCGAGATGTTCAGGTTCAGTATTTTGTTCTGCCCGTCCCGGCCGGACGCCCATCGGAAGAAAGCCTGGGTGGGCGCCGGCGGCATGTAGGCCGCCCACCGGCTGACCAGCTCCGGCCCCATCAGCTGGTGGCTCTCCTTCGCCCAGATGGCGTTCTCGTGGCATGTTTGCACCCGCTCCAGCGGGTCGTCGAGATCTACCGGCAGCGCCACCAACATCCCGCTGAACCGGTTTCCGGAAATCCGCTCCGGCGAAAAGTCGAAACTGACCGGTACCGACGCCAGCAGCGGGTCGGCCCTCCCGTCGTAGCGCAACAGCAACGTGCGCAGCGCCCCGGTGGACATGGCAAGCACCATGTCGTTGATCGTCGCGCCGAGCCGCTTGCCGGTCTCCTTGACGTCGGCCAACGCCAGCGTCGCGGTGGCGAACCTGCGCTCCGGGGTGATCCTGTGATTCATGAAGGTCGGTGGCGGCGTGAACGGCCGGGTGAGTTCGGGTGAGAGCTTGCGCGAGCTTTGGCGGACGCGGCGCAGCCCCTCCGCCGTGTACCGGATCGTCGCGGGGATCCGTCCGACGTGGCGCAGGTGATCCGCGAATGCCGAGCCCATCAGGTGGCGCGTGGAGGGAGCCGGGTCGGACCCATACCGGCCGCCCTCCAGCCCCGGCTGCAGGTCCATGCCACGCGCCATCAGGTTCGCCGAGGCGACGCCGTCGGCGAGCGCGTGATGGATCTTGCCGACCACCGCGATGCGGTCGTTGGCGAGACCCTCGACGAAGTACATCTCCCACAGCGGACGTGTCCGGTCCAGCGGGGTGCTGGCAATCCGTCCGATCGCCTCGTCCAGCTCGCGGCGGCCGCCGGGCGCGGGCAGCCGCCATGGGCGGATGTGATAGTCGAGGTCGACCTCGCAGTGCTCCCGCCACATCGGATGGTGCAGCTTGAACGGGACCTCGACGAGCTGATAGCAGAATGGCTCGAGTTTGTTCAGCCGGCCCGCGATGACCCGGCGAAACGCCTCGATATCGAAGTCGCGCCTGTCCGCGTCCAGTTCGATCACAGCGACCTTGATGGTGTGCATGTGCACGTTCGGCGTTTCGCTGTACAGCAATACCGCGTCCCAGCCGCTCAGCCGTTTCACCGCTGCCCCTTACCCATAGGGCCGACCATACTCAGCGGCGGAGGCTCAGATGACCTCTTTCGCGCCGATCTGTGCCTTGGCGCGATAGACCTGGTTGAGGAACAGCGAAGCCGCATGGGCCATCGCGCCGGCCCGCTCGCCGTCGATGAGGTCGAAGCCGTGGCCCGCCCCGGGCAGCTCCAGGTAGCCCACGATCGAATGCGACGCCGCCCGCAGCCGCTCGACGAAGCTACGTGCCTGCTCGACCGGGATGACGCTGTCTTTGCTGCCGTGAATCACCAAGAACGGCGGCGCATTCCGATGCACGCGCGCGATCGGCGACGCGTCGCGGAAAACCTCGGGGTGCCGGCCGATCGTCCGTTTGACCACCACCCGCTCCAGGAAGTCGACGAACCGGACGCGCTCGGGAGTGGAACGATCCTCCCAGTCGTAGCGGCCGTAGATCCCGACAACCGCGTCCACCGACGTGTCGGCGCCCTCGGGCAGTTCCGCCTGGTGCGCGGGGTCGTCGGGGGTCAGCCCGGCCAACGCGGACAGGTGGCCGCCGGCCGAACAGCCAGCCACCGCAACGAAATTGCGGTAACCACCGAACTTGTCGACGTTGGCTCGCGCCCACGCGATCGCGGTCTTGACGTCGGTGATGTGGCGCGGCCAGCGGTGGTGCGGCGCGACCCGGTAGTCGATCCCCAGGCACACCCACCCCTGCTCGGCCAGCCGCGACATCAGCGCGGACCCCTGGCCCATGCACCGGCCGTGAACCCAGGCACCGCCCGGGACGAAGATCAGCACGGGCGCCGGTTGCGCCGGCAGATCCTTGCGGCGCCAGACGTCGAGCACCTGCGCCGGGCTGTTCCCGTAGTGGACCCCGCGGCGGTAGAGGTGGCGGCGCTGACGCATCGCCTCCCACATCGGGGGCGTCCGCTCCGCTACGGGCCATTCGACGTCGAGGTCCGCCGACGACACGACCCCTCGCATCGCCGCGAGGGAGACCTCCCGGGTGCTCTCCCGGTCCCGGCGACGCACGTCGTTGATGCCCGGCGTCAGCCAATCCTTCGTCATCGCGGCTATGGCCCCCGGGGCGTGCCGGGCCCCCCAGACGCCCATGGCGGTCATGCCGCCGAGCGGCTCCAAGCGCTTGCCGACGACCGGCAGCGAAGCCCCTGCCACGCTTAAGGCCAGGATGTAGTCGGCGGGGCCAGCCCGCAGCAACCATCTCACGCAGGGTGTCATGCGGGGTCCCCTCGCAGTCATGTACGGAGCGTACCCCCGCGGGGATCGCCAAAACTGACGTTTCGGTTAGGGGTCAGCTCCGCGAGCCGCGGGCTCGCCACCGGGCGAGGGCCAGTCGCATGGCGTAGCCGAGGGCGCTCGCCGCGAACATCGCCGCGGTCAGCAGTAGCCACCTGCCGAGAAACGGCTGCTGGGTCTGTCCGGTGGCCGCGTGGTAGGTCGGGGCGCCCTGTTCGATGATGCCCGGAAGGAAAATCAGCAGCGTCAGACCGGCGCCCAGGGCGGGCACCCGAACGTGGTTGCGTGCGCTCACTTTTGGATGACTTACCGGGCCGCGTGACGCCTTCCGACCGATCCGCGCGGTCAGCGCCCGGTCGGCCAGCGCGTAGATCGGGAAGAGCAGCAGGTCGTGGGCGATGACGGCGGCGGCCAGCCAGACGGCAATCGACTGCCACCAGGTGCCGGGATTCCACAGCGTTGCCGGATCGAAGGTGGCGAGGATGTAGCCCAACAGGGCGAAACCGGACAGCATCGTCAGCAGATGCAAGGGATGAGATCCGTAGATCACCCTGAAACGCGTTGCCGGTGCTGCCATCTCAGCTCGGCTCGAACTCTATGGAAGCCACCCATTTCGTGTTGTGCACGCCCGGCAGCGCTGGAACGATGATCCGCGCCGGATAGCCGTGGTCCAACGTCAGGTCGGCGCCGTTGACCCGCAACGTCAGCAGCGCTTGCGGATCGCTAACCTGGTTCGCCTGCAACGTCGCCGCGCCGAAGGCACCGCCGCGTTGCAGCGACGCCACCCGCGCCGCGCGGGGCGCCGGCACGCCCGCCAGTCGGGCCAGCTCGGAAAGCCGCACCCCGCTCCAAGTCTGAACGGTCGACCACCCCTCGACGCACGCGATCGGCAACCGCGCCGTCGCTTGCGGCATGCCGGCCAGCGCGGCGCGGTCCAGCACCACCTCCGCCGGTCCGCCGCGCAGGGTCAGCACCCAAGCTCCGCCGACGCTCTCGGGCGTGATGCCCGCGGCGACGGCGGTCTTGTTGACCGGGAAATCCCCCTGCGAATCGGCGCGGCCGCGCCCCCGCGGCAGCAGCAGGGCGACGTCACGGGCGGCACCGCCGAGGGTCTGGCCGACGGTCAGGACGCCGATCAGCAGCACACCCGAGCCGACCAGCGCCAGGGCACCGCGCCTGCTCATCGTCGGTTCGGCCGGGTCGGCGGCCACCAGGCCGTCGGGATCGGGCGGTTCGGCACGGGTGTCGCCGCGGCTGGTGCGCAACACTTCTCGCATCGACAGCGAGCGCAACCCGGTGACCATGCGCGGAATCTTGATGGCGATGTGCATCAGAAAACCGGCGATGAAGACCCACGCCCCGAAGTAGTGGCCGGCGTAGAAGCTGAACCCGAAGATGTAGTCGTACTGGATGTTGAGCACACCGGTGACGATTTCGAACAGCACCCCGCCGACAAGCATCAGCAACGACAGTCGCTCCAGCAGCTGGGCGATCGAGCGGGCGGGCGGCCACACGAACAGCCGCGGGATCACCGACCACAACTTGGCCAGCACCACGGGGATGAGGACGAGGCCCAGCCCCACGTGCAGTCCCTGGGTCAGCCGGTACAACCACGACGGGCGGGTCGGCCAGGCGAAGAGGGGCAACCGCAGCCAGCCGACCTCCGCCGGGATCGCCTGACCGAATTGCGGCGAATAGGCGATGTAGGACAGCAGCCCCGTGACGATCACGATCGGCATCGCGACCAGCAGCGCCAGGCCGAATACCGACGTCAGCCACGGGCCGCGCAGGGGGCTTCGAAATTGCAGGTGCAAACGCGCCAACCGCCGCACCCACGCCGGCGGATGTCGGTCTAGCCCCCGCCACAGCTTGGCGGGGAACCCGTAGTCGTTCCTCACTGGTTCATTAGGCTGCCAGGCTGGCGATCACCCGGCCACCGATCAGGCGCACACCGCTCAGCGTCAGACCCACCTGCGCGCCCAGCGAGGCGGCGCTGTCCACGCCGACCGACGCCCAGCGGAACCACGGGCCGACCTCGCGGGCCGACTCCAGACGCACCCAGCGTTCCCGGACGCCGATGACCTCGGCGTCGAACTCGACGACACAACGCCCGCCCCGGCCCAGCAGCTCGGCGGCGCGCGCCAGGATGCGTCGCGGGTCGCCGCCGAGGCCCACATTGCCGTCGACCAGTAGCACCGTCCGCCAACGCCCGGTTCCGGGAAGCGGCTCGAAAACGTCGCCCAGCAGGGCCGGTGCACCGCCGCGGCCAGCCAGCCGGATCGCAGTCGCGGACCGATCAATGCCGAGCGCGGGTATGCCCCGCCGAATCAGCCTCGCGACCAACCGTCCGGGTCCGCATCCCAACTCGATCGTCGGCCCGGCGCACATCCGCGTAACGGCGTCATCAAAGGCTTCGTCCGATGCGTCACCGTTCCGCGCACCCAGCCAACGGTGAGCGGGCAGCGGCCGGACCTCCCCGTCCTCGTGACGAATCCAGCACCGCTCGCCGCCGAGCGCCCGATCGTAGAGTTGCCCCAGCATTTCCCGCCTCTCGCGACTCACCCCAACCAGGAGGCCCCGTTGGAGGGCATTGCGTGGAACCAGCACCGCCGACACGCCATATCTACGGGATAGGCCAACGTTTCGATCAATCGGATCGATACCCCGATCGTCGATCGGCTAACCGGACGGATACTTGATCGGTGCGGACCAACGAGGTTCACCCCGAACTGCGGCGAATCGCCCGCATTGCCCCACCACGATTGGTCGGTCCCCGGAGCCTGCCCATCATGCGGGCCATGAGCGGGCTGACGGAGCGCCTCCTCAGCCGCGGCGCACCCGGCGATGTCGAGGTGATCACCCTGGGGTCCGGGGCCGGTGTACGGCTCTTCCGGCCCGTCGGCGCGACCGGACCCACGCCCGCGCTGCTGTGGATCCACGGCGGCGGCTACGTGATCGGGACCGCCAAACAGGACGACCGGCTGTGCCGCCGGTTCAGCAAGCGGCTGGGGATCGCCGTCGCCTCGGTGGAGTACCGGCTGGCGCCCGAACATCCGTATCCGATGCCGCTGGAAGACTGCTACTCGGCGCTGACGTGGCTGGCCGGCCTGCCGGCGGTGGACTCCGACCGGGTGGCGATCGCCGGCGCCAGCGCCGGCGGCGGCCTGGCGGCGGCGTTGGCCCTGCTGGCGCGGGACCGCGGCTCATCAGAAGGAGGGGTCACACCGGCGTTCCAGGTGCTGGTGTACCCGATGCTCGACGACCGGAGCTCCGCGACCGCCGAGAGCCCCAACTACCGACTGTGGAACACCCGCAGCAACCGTTTCGGCTGGACGGCGTACCTGGGCGACACCGACCCGCGGGTCGCCGTCCCCGTGCGCCGCGACGACCTGGGCGGGCTGCCGCCGGCGTGGATCGGCGTCGGCACCCACGACCTGTTCCACGACGAAGATCTCGCCTACGCCGCGCGACTGACCGAGGCCGGGGTGCCGTGCCACGTCGAAGTCGTTCCGGGGGCCTTTCACGGCTTCGACATGGTGGTGCCGAAAGCCCAAGTGTCACAGAGGTTTTTCGACAGCCAGTGCGACAGTCTGCGCGCCGCGCTGGCGCCGGCGGTTTGATCGCCGGTCACATCGCGAAGTAGACGAGCTCGCCGCCGATGATGGTGGCCGCCACCATGCCGGCGTCCAGCTCGGCCAGCGCCGTCTCCGGCGGCTCGGTCAGCACGCACAGGTCCCCCGGCTGCCCGATTTCGACTGTCCGAGCCCGGCCCGGACTATCCGGGTGGCCCAGGAACATCGTCAAAGCCTTGAGCGCCGAAACACGTTCGTTGGCGTTGAGAACCGCACCGCTCGGTGTGGTGCGGTATACGGCGGCGCGCATCGCCGTCCACGGGTCGCCGTGGCCGAAAGGCATGTCGGTGGACAGGGCCACCGGCACCGCAGCGTCCAGCAGGGATGCGACGCGCCATAGCTGACCGTGCTCGGCGGCGGGGAGGTCGGCGAGGTACTGATCGCCGCGCTCGGCGACGAAGTTGGGCTGTGTCACCACCGTGACCCCCAGCTCGGCGAGGTCGGTCAGGTTGTCGTCAGGCACCACGGCGGCATGCTCGATGCGGTCCAGCGGGTGACTGCCGGCGGCGCGCAGGGCCGCGATGGTCACCACCAGTTGGGCCGCGGTCACGCAGTGCACGGCGACCGGCCGGCCGTCGTCGTGGTGATCGGCAATCCAGTGGGTGAGGGAGTCCAGGTCAAGCCGATCGTCGTGCAGGATCTTCTTGCCCGGCGACAGGAAATGCGGGCGGGGCCGAAATTCTCCGCGCCGGTGCGCCACCAGCAGCGAGACCATGTCATCGGCGTCGAGGTCGGGTGTGGCGTCCGTGACGCCGGTGACGCCGGTTGCCGTGATTTGGCGGCTTAGCTCTGCGAGGTCGGTTTCGCGCCGCGCCAGCGCGTCCGACCAGCCGCGGTCGGCGCTACGCAGGCGGCCGTCGGGATGTTCGGCCAGGCCGACCCGGCCCAGCGCCTCGGAGTTGAGGATCCACAACGCACCGCTGCGGTGCTGGATGCGGACCGGGACGTTCGACACGACGGCATCGAGGGTGGTGCGGTCTAAATCCCCGGCGACCGACTCGTGGTAGCCGACGGCGCGAATCCACCCGTCGGGACCGGGGGTGGCATTCGAAAGCAGTTGCGTCAGTTGAGTTTTCGTGCTGACCCCGGGCGGCCCGACGAAGAAGGAATCCAACGCGGAAGCCGCCGAGCGCAGGTGCACGTGGTGGTCGTGGAGCCCGGGCAGGACGGTTCCGCCGCCGGCGTAGAGCACACCCTCGCCTTTCCCGGCCACCAGCCCCTCGCGGATCTCGTCGACCTGCGCGCCGACGCGAATATCGGTGACCGTCCCGTCTAGCAAAGTGGCACGCCGAATCAGCATGACGCGCAACCCCTTTCGACGACGATGCGGCGCACGGCGTCGTTGTCGGCGCCCAGCTCGGCGGCGGGGCCGGATGCCGGCGGTGCCTGCGGCGGTGTCGCCGGGCATTCCGCGACCGACGCCACCGTCGGCAGCGCCGCGTAGGTCGCGGCGACCGCGGCCATGGACAAATGGATCAGCTCGCCGCCGCCCCGGCCGAGCGATTCGGCCACCGCCTGGGCCGCGTCCAGTCCGGTAAGCGGGTCGGCGATGGCGTCGCCGCAGAACACCGGTCCTCGTGAACCGGCACCCACAGCGGCACCCACCAGGCCACCGGCCACCGCGGCGTCGTCGCCGAAAGCCGGCCGGGGATCCCTGGGATCTTCGTATCCGCTGATGCGCAGCCAGATTCGGCCCGGCCGCGGCGCGACGTCGTCCGGCCCAAGCCGGCGCCGCGCAAGAGCCGCCGGGCGCGAGCCCTCGATCACGATGTCGGCGGCCGCGAGCAGCTCGCGTAGCTCCCCGGCTTGCGCATCGAAATCGACGCAGTAGGAGAGCTTTTCACCGTTGATCCAGTCGAAGAAGGCCCGGTTGCCGTCCCGGGTGCCGTCCGGGCGGCGCCGGCTTTCGACCTTGACGACGGTCGCGCCGGCGCGCGCCAGCAGCTGCCCGGACAGCGGGCCGGCCCACATGGACGACAGGTCCGCCACCAGCAGGCCGGCGAACTCACGGGCGTGCGCTCGGGATCCCATTCGCAGGACCCGGGGTGACGCGGCGGCGGCCTCGCCCAGGCCGGCCGCCGGGATGTCGAGCAGGGCCGCCCGCTCGGTGACCTCGGACACCGGAAGCGTTGCGGCCCAACGCTGCAGCGGCTGCCACGGGTCGGCGGGGACCTCATCGTCATCGGCCTGCAGCAGCGCCGGGACGGCGGCGACGTCGTCGGGCCGCGACAGCGTGATCGCGCACCAGCCGTCCCGGGCGGCCAGCAGCCGGGTGGTCCCGCCGGCCGACACCCGGCCGCCGCGCGTCAATCCGAGCAATGCCGCCCGACCGGTCAGCAGGCCGGCCGCGTCGATGGCGATGCCCATGCGACGCCCGGCGTCGGCGGCCACGCGCTCGGCGCGGGCCAGCACGTTGGCGCGGGAGAAGTCGGGGGGCCCGTCAGGCAGACCGGTCAGGCAGGCCAGCCCGCTGCTCCCCCACCGCACCTCCCACGACGTCCAAGCCGAGCTCACGCCCACCATTGTGCGCGTGGCTGTCCACGCCGACTTAGAAATGCAGCGCGCTGAACCGCCAATCCAGCACCGGCCGGTCGGACTCGCCGGCGGCGTAGACCAGCGACCGCAGGCCCAGCACCCCGCCGTGGTCGGTCGGCTCGGCGGACTCGACGTGCAGCTCGCTGTACAGCGTGTCGCCCTCGTGCACCGGCCCGGTGTGATCGCAGGACTCCCAACGCAGGACCGTCACCAAATTGGGCAGCAGCCTGCTCGCCTGCGCGAGCGCCAGCCCGATGGTGTGTCCGCCGTACACCAGCCGGCGGCCGCCGACTCGTGAATCATGGTGTGTGGCAGCGATGTTCAGGGTGAGTCTGGCCAGTTCGGGCGCGCCGCTCACCACGTCGCCGGTGCTGCGCAGCACCACACCGGCCAGGCCGGGGTCAAAATGCGGACCGGGCACCTTGTTCCGGAAAAGGTCTCCGTCCCACTGCGCGGTCGGATCGGAGGCCGGGCCGGGGACGTCGGCGCCGATAACCGACAGATCATCGCCGGGCCGGTCGCCGGGACGCCAGTCGGGGCTCGCCGGCAGCATCGCACACCGGTAGAAGTCGAGCACCAACCGATCGGCCTGGTCGATCGTGATCATCCGCAACGCCGCCATTCCCGTCGGCGCCCGACCCGGCTTGACCGAATTCGCCCGCAGCCCAACCACTTCCGTGCGCGTGTAGATGGTGTCGCCGATCGCCGGGAAGCGGTGAAACACCAGGCCGCGGTAGAACAGGTTGGCCTTGACCCGCTGGGTGACCAGCGTCGACTGCCCGATCGCGACGTCGCAAACCAGCGCGGGATGCGCCAGCGGGCCCGGGACGCCGGTCACCGCGGTGCAGAGAACGGCGTCGCAGGCCAGGCGCAGCCGGTCGCCGACGATCGCCTGATGGGCGGCGGCCAGTCCCGACGACAGCGTCATCGACGGCGCCCAGTCGAAGACCTGGCCTACCGAAAGATCGTCGAAGTAGGGCCCGCCTTCGCGGATCCCCGCGTACCCGTCACTAGTCACAACGCCACATGCTGGCAGGCTGTCGAATCGAGGTTGACGCTGGGAGGGTGGTCACGGGTGAAAGGTGAGCTGAACGACGACGAAGACATGCTGGTCGCCACGGTGCGGGCGTTCATCGACCGCGAGGTCAAACCCGGCGTCCGCGAGGTCGAACACGCCAACGCCTACCCCGAGGCGTGGATCGAGCAGATGAAGCGGATCGGCATTTACGGCCTGGCCATTCCCGAGGAGTACGGCGGGACACCGGTGTCGATGCCGTGCTACGTGCAGGTCACCCAGGAGCTGGCGCGCGGCTGGATGAGCCTGGCCGGCGCGATGGGCGGGCACACCGTCGTGGCCAAGCTGCTGACGCTGTTCGGCACCGAGGAGCAGAAACGCGCCTACCTGCCGGCGATGGCCACCGGCGAGCTGCGGGCAACCATGGCGCTGACCGAGCCGGGCGGCGGCTCGGACCTGCAGAACATGTCGACGACCGCGCTGCCCGACGGATGGGAAAACTCCCCGGGCTTGCTGATCAACGGCTCCAAGACGTGGATCAGCAACGCGCGCCGTTCGGGACTGATCGCGCTGCTGTGCAAGACCGACCCCGACGCCACGCCCCGCCACAAGGGCATGTCGATTGTGCTCGTCGAGCCCGGTCCGGGCCTGACGGTGTCGCGGGACCTGCCCAAGCTGGGCTACAAGGGCGTCGAATCCTGCGAGCTCTCGTTCGAGAACTTCGCCGCGCCGGCGTCGGCGGTCCTCGGCGGCCGCACGGGCGAGGGCTTCGCGCAAATGATGAAAGGACTCGAGACGGGCCGCATCCAGGTGGCCGCCCGAGCCCTGGGCGTGGCGACCGCGGCGCTCGAGGACGCGCTCGCCTATGCGCGGCAGCGGGAGAGCTTCGGCCGGCCGATCTGGAAACATCAGTCGGTCGGCAATTACCTGGCCGACATGGCGACCAAACTCACCGCGGCCCGGCAGCTCACCCGCTACGCCGCCGAGCGCTACGACGGCGGCCAGCGCTGCGACATGGAGGCCGGGATGGCCAAGCTGTTCGCCTCCGAGGTGGCGATGGAAGTCGCCCTGAACACCGTGCGCATCCACGGCGGCTACGGCTACTCCACCGAATACGACGTCGAACGCTACTTCCGCGACGCGCCGCTGATGATCGTCGGCGAAGGCACCAATGAGATCCAGCGCAATGTGATCGCCGGGCAGTTGGTCGCTCGGGGCGGGATCTGAGGCCAGTTGGAATCTCCCGGACTGACGTGGACCCGTGCTGTATATTTGCCTGACTTCTCACACCGGCGAAGCGGCGGCGGAGGGAACCACACGGAAAGGCAGTTCCCATGAGTTATCCCCCAGGGCCGTACGAAGGTTCACCAGAATGGCAGGGCCAGCAGCCCCAATGGCAGGGCCAGCAGCCGGCGGGATGGCCGGGCCAGCAGCCGCCCGGTTGGCAGGGCGCGCAGCCGGGTTGGACGGGCCAGCGTGAGCCGGACAACTACCTAGTCTGGGCGATTCTGTGCACAGTCCTGTGTTGCCTCCCGCTCGGGATCGTGTCGATCGTCTACTCCACCAGGGTCTCCGGCTTGTGGGGTCAAGGGCGGTACGCCGAGGCCCAGACCGCGTCCGACAACGCCAAGAAGTGGGCCATCGTCGGCGCCGTCGTGGGCGCGGTCAGCTATGTCATCGGCATCGTTCTGTGGTTTGCCTTCGTCGCGGCGGTCGTCTCGCACATCCCGTCCACTACCAGCACGACGTATTCCGGCTACTGAGAACGCCCTGGGCGTCACCGTGAATCGCGTCCACCAGCCCCCAGGCCCGTGCGGTATCTGCACCGACCGGGTGCCCGGAGAGCACCAGATACGCGGCGCGCCAGCGGCCGATCCTGCGCGTGACGCTGACGGTACCGCCGGCGCCGGGGATCAGGCCCAGGCCCAATTCGGGTAGCCCGAACACCGAATCGCCATGGGCGGCAACCCATCCGCAAAACGCCGCCATTTCCAGTCCGCTGCCCAGCACCCGGCCATGGACCTCGGCGCGGCATGCCCGGCCAAGCCTGGCGGTCAGCGCGTCGAGCGCCAGCGCCGGGCTGTGACGGGTGCGGGCCAGGTGGGCGCTCGCCGGGTCGGCGAAGGTGCCGAATTCGGAGAGGTCCCCGCCGCTGCAGAACGACGGTCCGTTGCCGCTCAACACGATCCCGGTCACCGACGGATCCAGTTGCGCGACCGTCAGCGCCTCGAGCAGCGCGGCGCGTGCATCGGTGGAAAACGCGTTGTGACGTTGCGGCCGATTGAATTTGATCCGCAGGACGTCGCCGTCGCGCCGCGCCTGCACCGGGTCCGCGATGTCGGGCATCCGGGTCGGGCCGCGTTCGTCCAGCCAGCGGGCGAACTCCGGCCCGGCCTGCAGGGTCGAGTAGGCCAACGACTCGGTCACCACGCCGGCAAGCGTCGGGCCGCCGGGGTCGACGGAGCGCAGCACGTCGTCGCACACGCTGCTGGCGTGCGGCCAACGTCGACAGCGCCGCGTGAGTTCGGCCAGGGCCTCGGACACCGAATCGACGGTGATCACCCGGCGGTCGGCGCAGGGATCCTCGGTGAGCGTGAAAGTTGCCGTATCCACCCAGTATTCGGCAGTCCCAATCTCGGCTGCCGAACCGACGGCGACGATCACGCCCGGCGGTGAGGTGACGCCGGCATCGGGCGGGCTCGATACGTCAACCACCCGCAGCATGGGTCACACCGAGTACTTCTCGATCAGCCCGTTCTTGTAGAGCTTTCCGGTGTCGGTGCGGGGGAGCTGCGCCTCGAAGGCGATCTTTCGCGGACACTTGTAGTGCGCCAGGCGTTCTCGCAGCCAGGCGGTCAGCTCGTCGGCGAATCGATCGGTGGCATCGGCGGGGTCGACGGACTGCACGGCCGCCACGACGCGCTGACCCATCTCGTCGTCGGGAACGCCGAACACGGCCGCGTCCAACACCTTCGGGTGGGTGACCAGAAGATTCTCGGCTTCCTGCGGGTAGATGTTCACCCCGCCGGAGATGATCATGTGGTGGCGCCGGTCCGTCAAGTACAGGTAGCCCCCGTCGTCGAGGTAACCGATGTCGCCGACGGTGGCCCAGCCGTGCTCGTCACGCGACGCGGCGGTTTTCGTCGGATCGTTGAGGTATTCGAAGGCGAAGCCGCCCTCGAAATAGATCTCGCCGGGCTCACCCGGCGGCAGCTCGCTTCCGTCCTCGCCCAGGATGTGGATCTGGCATTGCATGGGCTTGCCGACCGAACCCGGGTGCGCCAGCCAGTCTTCGGCGCTGATCAACGTCGACCCGATCGCCTCGGAAGACGCGTAGTACTCGTCGACGATCGGCCCCCACCAGTCGATCATCTGCTTCTTGATCTCCACCGGGCACGGCGCGGCGGCGTGCATCACCCGCCGCAGGCTGGACAGGTCGTACGAATCACGAACACCCTGAGGAAGTTTCAGCATCCGGGTGAACATGGCCGGCACGAACTGGCCGTGGGTGACCCGATGACGCTGGATGGCGTCCAGCGTGCCCTCGGGGTCGAACTTCTCCATGACGACGGTGGTGATGCCGCCGGCCTGCGTGCTCATCGACCACACCGACGGCGCCGTGTGGTAGAGCGGCGCCGGACTCAGGTATACCGAGTCGGGGGTCATCCAGAAGCCGACCAGCGCCGACATCATGCCGGGCGCCTCGGCGGGCGGTACGTGCGGCAGTTCGCGTTTGATGCCTTTGGGCCGGCCGGTGGTGCCCGACGAGTACTGCAGTAGGTCGCCCTCGCGTTCGTCGCCGATCGGGGTTTCCGGTTGGCCTGCAACACATTCCGGGTAGCGCTCCCAGCCCGGAAGATCGCCGTCGGCCATCATCGGCAGCCGCGGCAGCCCGCCCGGAAGGTGGTCGCGCAGCTGCTTGCAGGTCTCGCTCAGCGCCGCCGATCCGATGATGGCCTTGGCGTTGCTGTTGTCGATGATGTAGGCGGCCTCGGCCGGGGTCAGGTGGGTGTTGATCGGCACGTAGTACAAACCACTGCGGCGAGCCGCCCACATCACCGCGTGGATGTGCTCGTTGTTCTCCATCAGGATCGCGACGGTGTCGCCCTCGCGCAGCCCGGCGTCGCGGAATCGATGCGCCAGCCGATTCGCGCGGGCTTCCAGCTCGCCGAACGTGACGACCGTCCCGGACGGGTGCAGGATCACCGCGGGCTTGTCGGGGTGAGCTTCGGCGTGTTCGCGAATCTGCATGGCTGAACTCTACGATGCACGCACGGGCTGCCGGCGAACAGACGCGAAAGCCCCCGACACGCCGTGCGTGCGGGGGCTTTTGTGTCTGCTCGCGCTAAGTGTCGGGCAGCAGCAGGGCACTGTCGCCGAATTCGTGCCACAGGTAGCCGTGCGCGACGCCCTCCCGGTAGGCCACGGCGACCAGGTCCGGGCCCGCGACGGCCTCGAGCAGCAACAGGTGCGAGGCGCCGGCATCATGCCAGCCGGTGATCAGGCCGTCGACCACCCGGCAGGGCTGCCCGGACCCGAGCACCAGATCCGTCCAGCCGGCGGCCTGCCGCACCACGCCCCCGCCGTCGGCGGCCGACTCGAGAGCGCGGGTCACCGTGGTGCCGACGGCGATCACCCGCCCGCCGGCCGCGCGCGTGACGTTCACCATCCGCGCGGTGGAGGCCGGCACCTCGAACGGCTCGGGAGCCGGCGGCTCGCCCGCCTCTGCGGACGACACCCCGGCGTGCAGCGTGATCGGCGCGATCGCAATGCCCGCGGCCACCAAGTCGGTCACCAGCTCGGTGCTGAAGGGCCTTGCTGCGCTGGGCATTTCGGCGCTGCCGGCGCGCCGGGCGAACACCGTCTGGTAGTAACGCAGCGGCCAGTGCCGCGGCACGTACGAATACCTGATCGGCCGGCCGTGCCGGGCGAGGTATGACCCGAGGCTGCCTTCGGGGCCCTCGATGATCACCCGAGCGGTCCACAGCCGTGCGCCCTCGACGCCGGGCGTCGGGTAGGAAGACCCGACGACGAGCGCCGCGCCTCCGGGGATGTCGATGCGTTCGCCGGGCCGGATGTCGGTGAGGTGACCGTCCGCATCCCCGCCGGGCCGCAGTTCCACCACCCAGAGCTTTTCGGCGCGCGCCGTCGAGAAGTGCACGGCTACGGGCCGTCCGGCCCGGCGGCCGTAGACCGCGGCCGGCAGCGTGGCGGAGTTGTTCACCACGAGGAGGTCGCCCGGCCGCAGGTACTCACCAAGGTCCGCGAATCGGGTGTGGCTGACCGCGGCCGGCCGGGCGACCAGCAACTTGACCGCGTCCCGAGCGACGCCGTGCGCCTCGGGCGGCTCGACGGCGTCGGACCCCGGCGGCCGGTGGAACCGCGTGCGTGGGCGCAGCAAGGCCGTCCTCCTTGTGGTCATTGCCGCGCTCCCGACACCAGGTCGGCCGCCCGGTAACGACCCGCGGCCGGCCTGGTCTCCAGCAGGCGCAGCAGCGCGGGGACGACCGATTCCGGCTCGGCGCGGTCGGAGATGTCCTGGCCCGGAAACGCGGCCTGATGCATCTCCGTCCGCATGTCGCCGGGGTCGAAGGCGTAGACCGGCACGGCCGGGGCCGCAGAGGTCTCGGCGGCCAGGACCGCTGAGAGCTGGTCCAACGCGGCCTTTGACGAGCCGTAGCCGCCCCAGCCCGGATACGGCTCGACGGCGGCGTCGGAGGTCAGGTTCGCGATCACCCCCGCGCTGTCGGTGAGCGCCGGCAGCGCCGCCTGGATCAGCGCCAGCGGGGCGAACAGGTTGGTCTCGTACACGGCCCGCAATTCGCTTTCCGGATAGTCGGCCAATGGCGGTTGGGGGCTCGGTCCGAGCCGGCTCGCGTTGTTCACCAGCAGGCGAAGGGGGCCCGCATCGATCGCGGTGGCGACCAGTGCGTCGCGATGCGACGCGTCGGTTACGTCGCCGGGCAAGGGGATGAATCGGGTTGAACCCAGCTCTGCGGCAGTCGTTTTGAGTTCTGTGGCGCGACGGGCGTCGCCGACCACGACCCAGTCGCGGCCCAGCAGACCGGCGGCCACCGCTCTACCGAACCCGCGCGACGCGCCGGTGACAATTGCGACGGGACAGGATTGAGATTGAGTCATACGGCCATGGTGCAAGTTGAAGTACACTTTAAGTCAAGTCTTCGATTTGGTTAGGCCACATGGATAAGCGGGAATTATTGAGCGTCAGCGAGTTAGCCCAGCGCAGTGGCTTCGCGGCATCGGCGATCCGGTTCTACGAGAACCAGGGCCTCATCACGGCCACCCGGACAGCCGGCGGACAGCGCCGGTTCGAGCGGCAGATGCTGCGGCGGCTGGCCTTCATCCGTGCCGCCCGAAACGTGGGACTGACCCTCGACGAGGTCGCCGATGCGCTGGCGAAACTTCCCAACAACCGCACTCCGACCCGCGCCGACTGGGCTCGGCTGTCCAGGATCTGGCGCGCACGCCTCGACGATCAGATCGCGGGGCTGATCGCGCTTCGCGACAACCTCGACTCGTGCATCGGCTGCGGCTGCCTGTCACTGAAGCGCTGCGCCGTCTCCAATCCGGGCGACGCGGCAGCGGCCGCCGGAGCGGGCGCGATCTACCTGCCCAAGTCGGTGCGGCGGTGAGGCCGAGCAGCCCGTGCACTACGATTACCTGGCTTACAAGTTGGTCAAGCGGGACGAGCGCGGAGTGCGTCGATAGGGTGGATCAATGGGCACTGACGGCCCGGACACCCCGTCGGGTGTGGTGACCTTCCTCTTCACCGACGTCGAGGGGTCGACGCGCCGGTGGGAGTCCGACACCGACGCGATGCGGGCGGCCCTGGCGACCCATGACGACCTGCTGCGCGAAACCGTGGCGGCACACCGGGGTTGGCTGTTCAAGCACACGGGCGACGGGGTGTGTGCGCGGCGTTCAGCTCCCCGAAGGCCGCCGTGGACGCGGCCGTCGCCGCACAGCGGGGGCTACAGCTGCCGGTGCGGATGGGCCTCGCGACCGGCGAGGCGGAACTGCGCGGTGGCGATTACTTCGGGGCGGTCCTCAATCGCGCCGCGCGGGTGATGTCGGCCGGGCACGGCGGGCAGATCCTGCTCGACGGCGCGACGGCGGCGCTGCTCACCGGTGTCGAACTGGTCGACTTGGGTGCACGCCAACTTCGGGATATCGCGAAACACGTTGAGTTGCACCAGGTTCGAGCCATCGGGCTGCGTAGCGACTTTCCCCCGCTGAAGACGGTGGACCCCACGCCCGGAAATCTGCGGACACCGTCAACCGGCTTCTTCGGACGCACAGCCGAGATCGCCGAACTGCAGACCGCACTGAAGGCGCATCGGCTGGTGACGCTGACCGGTCCCGGCGGTGTGGGGAAGACCCGGCTCGCCCTGGAGGTCGCCGCGCGAGTGTCCCATGACTTTCCGGACGGGGTGTTCGTCATCGAGTTGGCCGCGGTCACCGATCCGGCGGCGGTGCCCGATGCGGTTGCCGCGGTCCTCGGCATCACCCAGCAACCCGGCTTGACTGTGAGCGAGAGCGTGGCCTCGGCGCTGCAAGAGCGGTCGCGGCTGTTGGTGTTCGACAATTGCGAGCACGTCATCGACGCCGCCGCCGGCATCGTGGACGCGATCCTTGCCCGCTCCGCAACCGTCACAGTCCTCGCCACCAGCCGCGAGGGTTTGCGCCTGGACGAGGAACTGCTTTGGGCCGTCCCATCATTGGACGTCCACGGCGGGCCGGAATCCGCCGCCGCGCAACTGTTCGTCGAGCGCGCCGGCGCAGTCGCCCGTGGCTTCCGCCCTGCCGGAGACGACGATGCCGTCGTCGAGATTTGCCGGCGGCTCGACGGGATACCGCTGGCAATCGAATTGGCCGCATCCCGACTGGTGTCGATGACGGTCACCGAGGTCCGCGACCGTCTCGACGACCGGTTCCGGTTACTGGTCGGCTCCCGGCGCGGCCTGGAACGCCATCAAACGCTGCGCCACGCCGTGCAATGGTCGCATGACCTCCTCCACGACAGTGAAAAGTCCTTGTTGGCAAGATGTTCGGTGTTCGCGGGCGGATTCGACCTCGCCGCAGCCGTGGCGGTGGCGGACTCAGACGACGAATTCGCCACCCTGGACCTGCTCGATGCCCTGGTCCGCAAGTCGCTTGTGATCGCCGACAGGTCGACGGGCCACACCCGGTACTCCGTGCTCGAGACGATTCGACAGTTTGCCGAGGAGCGGCTCGTCGCGTCCGGGGAAGCGCCGGCCGTCCGCACCGCGCACGCCCGCCATTTCGCGGCCCGCGAGGGCGACATCCTCGCATTGTGGGACGGCCCGCGGCAACGCGCGGCCTACGAGTGGCTGGCGGTCGAGACGGCCAACCTGCGCACGGCCATCCGTTGGGCCGCCGACCACGACGACCTCGACACCGCGGTAGCGATCGCCCACTTCGCCGGCGTTGTCGGCTTCTGGAGCGAGCGACACGAACCGGTCCGGTGGAGCGAGGAACTCATCGAACCCGCCCGCGCCGTCCAGCACCGACGCCTGACGCAGCTGTACAGCGTGGCGGTGCTGTGCTTCACCGCCGGGCGGATCGACGATGCCGTCAAGTACTCCCAAGCCGGTCAGGACGCCGTCATGAGCGGACGATTCGATGACGTCCGCGGCGAGGCCGAGGCCTCACTCGGCAGCCCCTACTCGGCAATAGGTCAGGTCGATCGATGGGTTGACTGGTGCCGCACCGTGATTGCGCGCCACCCGGAACCCCACCTCCACACCCGCTCCATCTTCACCCTCGCGCTGAAGATGGCGGGCGCCGACGACGAGGCGGTGGCGAACTCAGAGCGACTCCATGCGGCTATCGAAGCCACTGACAACCCGAATCTGACCGCCTGGGCACTGTTCGCATACGGCACCATAAACCGAGACATCGCACCCGCCGCAGCCTACGACGCCCTGCGTCGAGGCCTGAGAATCGCTCAGGACAGCGGCAGCCTGCAGACCGCCTCGAACATCGCCTCGATGCTGACCGCGCTTGCAACCAGCCGCGGTGAACCTGAAGAAGCGCTCAACTATTCGATCATGTCGATTCGCTACTTCTACGACTCGGGCAACCTCTACCTCGTGAAGCACACGCTGGCCGCCCTTACCCCGCTGTTCGACCGGCTCGGGCACCGCGAAGCCGCCGCCACCATCGGCGGTTTCGCCGACACGCCGTTCAATCGGTCGGCCTTCCCGGAGCTCGCCGCGGCGATCGCACACCTGCGCGAAGCGCTTGGCAACGGGTCCTACGAATCCCTGGCGCGCGAGGGTGAACATATGACCACCGCCGCCGCGGTGGCTTATGCGCTCGAGCAGATCGACCGGGCGCGGGCGTTGATCGCCGCGGGCTAACTGCCGAACGCCAACCGGCGGCTATTCGGCGTCAGCCAGCCGCTGCTTGAGCGCCTCGAACTCGTCCTTGACTCCCGTGGGCAGCCGCTCGCCGACGAACTCGAACCACTCCTCGATCAGCGGCAGTTCCTGGCGCCACTCGTCGGCATTGACCGCCAAAGCCCGCTCGACGTCGGCGTCCTCTACGTCGAGGCCCTCGAGGTCCAAGTCCTTGGGCGTCGGCACGATCCCGATCGGCGTGTCCTGGCCGCCGGCCCGGTGCTCGATGCGGTCGACGATCCACTTCAGCACCCGGCTGTTCTCGCCGAAGCCCGGCCAGAGGAATTGACCCTCGTCACCGCGCCGGAACCAGTTGACGAAGAACACCTTCGGCAGCTTGGACTCGTCGGAGTTCTTGCCCAGGTCGAGCCAGTGCTGGAAGTAGTCGCCGACGTGGTAGCCCAGGAACGGCAGCATGGCCATCGGGTCGCGGCGCACGGTGCCGACCTTGCCCTCGGCGGCGGCGGTCTGCTCGCTGCCCATGGTGGCGCCCATGAACACGCCGTGCTGCCAGTCGCGGGCCTGCGTCACCAGCGGCACCGTGGTCTTACGACGGGCGCCGAACAGGATGCCCGAGATCGGCACGCCCTGTGGGTCGTCCCACTCGGGTGCCAGGATCGGGCACTGCGACATCGGCGTGCAGTACCTCGAATTCGGGTGCGCGGCTTTCGTTTCCGTCTCGCGGATGTACCAGTCCTGGCCCTTCCAGTCGATCAGGTGATCCGGCTCGCCCTCCAGGCCTTCCCACCACACCTCGTCGTCGTCGGTCAACGCGACGTTGGTGAAGACGGTGTTGCCCGCCGCGATCGTGCGCATGGCGTTGGGGTTCGACTTCCAGTTGGTGCCCGGGGCGACGCCGAAGAAGCCGAACTCGGGGTTGACCGCGTAGAGGCGGCCGTCCTTGCCGAACCGCATCCAGGCAATGTCGTCACCGAGCGTTTCGGCGCGCCAGCCCGGGATGGTCGGCTGCAGCATGGCCAGGTTGGTCTTACCGCACGCCGACGGGAACGCCGCGGCGAAGTAGTACGCCTTGTTCTCCGGGGAGATCAGCTTCAGGATCAGCATGTGCTCGGCGAGCCAGCCCTCGTCGTGGGCCATCGCCGACGCGATGCGCAGCGAGTAGCACTTCTTGCCCAGCAGGGCGTTGCCGCCGTAGCCGGAGCCGTAGCTCATGATCTCGCGGGTTTCCGGGAAATGGGTGATGTATTTGGTGTCGTTGCAGGGCCACGGGACGTCCTGCTGGCCCGGCTCCAGCGGCGCTCCCACCGAGTGCAGCGCCTTGACGAAGAACCCGTCGTCGCCCATCTTCTCCAGGGCGGCCTTGCCCATCCGGGTCATCACCTTCATCGAGACGACGACGTATTCGGAGTCGGTGATCTCGACGCCCAGCTTGGGGTCATCGGCACCGAGTGGGCCCATGCAGAACGGCACCACGTACATGGTGCGGCCGCGCATGCAGCCGCGGAACAGGTCGGTCAGGGTGGACCGCATCTCGGCGGGGTCCATCCAGTTGTTGGTCGGCCCGGCGTCTTCCTTGCGCTCCGAGCAGATGAACGTCCGCGACTCCACCCGCGCCACATCGGAGGGGTCGGACAGAGCCAGGAACGAGTTGGGGTACACCTTGGGGTTCAGCCGCGTGAACGTGCCCGCCTCGACCAGGTGGTCGGTCAGCCGTTTCCACTCCTCGTCGGAGCCGTCCGCGAAGACCACCCGGTCCGGCTGGGTTAGCTCGGCGACCTCCCGAACCCACGCCAGCAGCCCCTGGTGATTGGTGGGTGCGGTATCCAAACCGGGAATGGTCGCTGAGGTCATCGAATTCTCCTGGATTCTTTCTTGCTCTTCGGGCATCTCTTGCTTGCGTATGCGCTCGACCACACGACTGTTGAATGGTGGCGTTAGCTACAGGTTATCGCGGGCGACTTGTCGGGGAGGTCTCGGGCGGGTATAAGCCTTCTCACAACAACGATTCAGAAGCTCACAAGACGTCTGTGTTTGCGCTCCCCGGCGACTCCCCCAGTTCCGCCCGCACCGCGTCCAGCGCGGCGTTCACCGCGGGCATCTCCCGGTCACGCAGCGCCGCCGCCCGCGCCGCGGCGATGGCGTGCTCGCGCAGTTCGCTGTCGATCGCGCCGACCTGATCGGCCACCTGCGTGTTCTCGGCCTCGTCCCGGGCAACCACGGCGGTGCTCAACAGCGACTCGGCCACCAACACGCGGGTGGCGACCAGCTCCTCGGTGACCGACCGCAGCGACGACGTCACGTCGCCGGTCCAGCGGTCCAGCAGCGCGCGGTCATGCAGCAGGCCGCGGATATGGACTACCAGGAACGTGACCGCCAGCCCGATCGCCACGCACGCCACGGCCCCGGCGACCGTCAGCAAGGGGGCCAGCCGCGGACTCAGCCGGGAGGCCAAGCCGCCCACCAGCCGACCGAGCGTCAGCGCCACACCGAGCCCGAACCCGGCGCCCAACAGCATCATCAGCCAGGTTTCCTGCCGCCGTGACTTCAGGGGCGGGGGCGGCACGTCGACGGCCGGCAGCTGCTCCGCGTCGGGCAGCGCCACCGCGACGCCCGTTGCCTGCGCGACGTCGGCGAGTTGGGCGGTGATGCCTTCACTAACCTCGGCGACCACCTCGTCGACCCGGCCGCGCGTGTACGCCTGAAAGCCGGGCATGTCCCGCCGCGACAAACCAGCGGCGTCCTCCTGCAGCTCGGTGCGCACCGACGAGCAACGGTTGCGCGCAAAGTAGGACAACTGGACCCGAGCCTGCTGGATCTGACCCCGGAGCGTGATGGTGCGCTCGCTCCTCGCCTGGCGCCGCTCCCGCAAGGCCGTGCTGCGCTCTTGCCGCAACGCGTCGACGCGCGCGCGTCGACCGGCGCCCTCGGCGTCGCGATCGAACCGCCGGGCAACCCGCTGGAGCCGGGATTGCCACGCGCGCAACCTATTTCGCCGTGCGATATCGGGGTCGGCGAGCTGGGCCGCTACGGTCTCCACCAAATCGTCGACGTCTGGGTCGCCGACGTCGGGCAAGGCCGCCGCACCCACCCAGGGCACTTGGCGGTAGCGCGGCGCGTGCGCGGCCAGGATCTCCCGGTCCGCGGTGAGCACCTCGCGCCACTTGCGATGCACGTCGATCTTGGACACCACGCCGACAACCGCATCGGTATTCTCGGCCGCGGCATCCAGCAGTGCACAGTCCGATGCGGTCAGTCGGGCCGCCGAGGAAACGACAAACAACACCGCGAGCGGTGCATCACCGGATCCCAGCTCCGCCGACTCGATGAACTTGTGCTGCGGCAGCCGGTCTCGCAACGCCGCCACCACCGCGCTGATGCCGGCCAGCCACGGGCCGGTCACCAACACCACGTCGCGGCGGTTGATCGCCGGCGCGTCCGGCCGGGGACCGACCTTTGCCACCAGGGCGTCCACGCCGGCGGCAGGATCGTCGGCGGTGGGATCGTCGCTCACCAGGACTCCTCCGGCAGCGAGCCAGACGCCTGCGACCACAGCCGAAGCGATCCCCGGGCGATATCGGCACCGCACGCGCGGTGCAGATCGCTCACCGGGCCCAGCCTGCCGCTGCTGTAGCGCTGCCAACGCACCGCCCGGGGCAGGTGCGCGGCGGGGTCCTCGCGGTCCAGATCGCGGGGATCGACGGCCAAACCGGCCGCCTCTACCACGTCAACGGCCGCCGCCATGCGGGCGACCACCGTGTCGTCGCGGGACAGGAATCCACTGATCGTGTCCCCGAGCCCCGCCCGGCCCACGGCCAGGGCCTCCAATTCCGCGACGGCCTCGAGCACCCGCCGATAGCGCACCTCCGCGCCGGCGGCGGCGATCTTGTCGAGGACGGCATCGACTCCGCTCATCCGTCGCAGCAGGGCCCGGACCTGCGCCGGGTTCCTGCCCTGCCGGATGGCGGCGATGCCGAGCGCGGTGCCGAACAGATCCAGGGTGTCCAGGAGGCGCAGCCGAAGGTCGGTCGGCACCGGATTCGCGGCCGCCAGGAACCCGGCGATGGAACCGTCGAGGCAGGTGAGGCCGCCCGGATCGGCGGCCAACGACCGCAACGCAGCCCACAGCGGGTCTTCGAGGTCGTCCAGGGCGGCGACCGCGAGCAAACCAATCATCGGCTCCATGGGTACCCCGACCAGCGCGGAAAACTCGGCGCAGCGCCCCCGCGCCGCCGCGACCGGCCCCTCGCCGGCCCGGCCGGAAAGGGAGCCGACCAGGTCTGCTTTGTTCAGCACAGCCAACGCCGGGTGCCCGGCGGCCGTGATCGCGTCGGTGTCCTCCGGCTTGACCACCTCGGTGGTGACGTAGACGACTATGTCGGCGTCGCACGCCGTCGTCACTGCGGTCGTCGCCGATATCCCCGATACGATTCCGGCGCGGTCCAGGGAGCGCGCCACCGTGCGACAACCCACTCCCGGGCGCCCGCGCACGACCGCGCGCAGCGGTGCGGCGGCACGCTCGGCGATCGCCGTCAGGCGTGGGTCCGCGTGGCCGGCGGCAAAGCGTGCCAGCTCGCCAACGAAGATCTGGTGCCCTTTTCCCGTCATTCCTGCCCGTTCCATGCCCGTTCGATCCGACAGACCCGATCGTCCGCCGGTCTGCCGCAAGGCCGAACGAGTCCCACCGATGGTGGCATCTGCGTCACCGAGACGCGAGCCACCGCCTATCGGGTAGCAGCTGAAGACAACTGTTGGGTATCGATCTGGACCTGGGGCGGCTACAACCGGGGTTCATGGGCCACCATGGACAAATGCATGCGCAACCCGGTGTCGGGACGTGTCCCGACGCGCCGGTGGAGGTGGGCGCTGGGCCGGAATCTGACGAATCGGTGACGGCGGCACCCGACGCGCCGGATTCGAACCGTCCCGAACGCCGCCACCTCCCGGCCACGAGCTTTCGCTCCCGGCGTTCCGCCCTTTCCGGCGCCCAGCGACAGACCTGGGAGCGGCTGTGGCCGAAACTGGGCCTCTCGGTGGATCCCCCCGCCGGGAGCGCCCGCCCGGAGCCGCTGGACACCGATGCGTGGTTTGGCCGCCGGGCGCCGGTGGTCCTCGAAATCGGCTGTGGCAGCGGCACATCGACGTTGGCAATGGCGAAGGACGAGCCTGATGTCGACGTGCTAGCGGTAGAAATCTATCGGCGGGGGCTGGCGCAGCTGCTGAGCGCGATTGAGCGCGAGCAGGTGGGCAACATCCGGTTGATCCGCGGAAACGCGATCGACGTGTTGGAGCGCCTGATCGCGCCCAGCTCGCTGGTCGGGGTTCGCGTCTTCTTTCCCGATCCTTGGCCGAAGGCCCGCCACCACAAACGCCGGTTCCTGCAACCAGCCACGATTGGCCTGATCGCGGACCGGTTACTCCCCGGTGGTGTCCTGCACGCCGCCACGGATCACCCCGGCTACGCCGAGCAGATCGCTCAGGTGGGCGATGCCGAGCCGAGGCTGTGTCGCGTCGACGCCGGGAGCCGGCTGCTGATCTCCGTCGTACGGCCGATCACCAAGTACGAGGCGAAGGCCCGCGCCGCGGGCATAACAGTGACCGAATTCATCTGGCGGCGACGACGAGGACGATGAATAGGCGACGAGCATGAGCCTGACGGAGGAGACCACAGCGGCACCGGAATCCCCGGAATCGCCTGCGGTCCTGTCGGCCGAGGGCCTGAACAGCTTTCCGACACCGGGCGGCCGGGTGCTGCTGGTATGGGACGCCCCCAACCTCGACATGGGATTGGGCTCCATCCTGGGACGCCGCCCGACGGCGCTGGAGCGCCCGCGCTTCGACGCGCTGGGCCGGTGGCTGCTGGCGCGCACGGCGGAGGTCAGCGCCGGCCGCCCGGGCGTCGTCATCGAGCCCGAGGCCACCGTTTTCACCAATATCGCGCCGGGCAGCGCCGAAGTGGTCCGACCCTGGGTCGACGCGTTGCGTAACGTGGGGTTCGCGGTCTTTGCCAAGCCGAAGATCGACGAGGACAGTGACGTCGACCGCGACATGCTCGACCACATCGAATTGCGGCGCAACGAGGGGCTCGCGGCCCTGATTGTGGCCTCGGCGGACGGCCAAGCGTTCCGCCAACCGCTCGAGGAAATCGCGCGGGACGGAATCCACGTCCAAGTGATCGGATTTCGTGAACACGCTAGTTGGGCGCTAGCGTCGGATACCTTGGACTTCGTCGACTTGGAGGACATCAGCGGAGTCTTCCGGGAAC
This sequence comes from uncultured Actinomycetota bacterium, assembly GCA_963788075.1. Lineage (GTDB taxonomy): Bacteria > Actinomycetota > Actinomycetes > Mycobacteriales > Mycobacteriaceae > Mycobacterium. The sequence continues at coordinate 277,696 of CAWBFI010000008.1, forward strand.
CATTGCCGCGGATCGGCCTGGATTCGCTGCCCGAACAAGGGGCGTGGCTGCAGCCGTTCCGGCCGCTGTCCGCGCTGTTGACCACGCGTGTGTGACACTGGAAAACCAGTGCGCGGGTCGCTATTGATCCAGTAAGGAGCTTACGTGTTCGCCTGGTGGGGTCGAACTGTGTACCGCTACCGGTACATCGTCATCGGGGTCATGGTGGCTCTATGCCTCGGCGCCGGCATTTTCGGGCTCAGCCTGGGTAAACACGTGACGCAAAGCGGCTTCTACGACGACGGCAGTCAGTCCGTGAAGGCCTCGATAATCGGCGACAAGGTCTACGGCAGGGACCGAACCGGCCATATCGTCGCCACGTTCACCGCTCCCGATGGAAAGACCGTCGACGATCCGGCATGGCGGCAGCAGATGGTCGACGAGCTGAACAAGTTCAAGAACGACCACCCCGACCAGGTCCTCGGATGGGCCGGCTACCTGGCTGTGGCCAACCCCGCCGACGCGCCCGCGCTGATCAAGGGAATGGCGACCGAGGACAAAAAGCACACCTTCGTCAGCATCCCGCTGAAGGGGAATGACGACGACACCATCCTCAACAACTACAAGGCCATCGCCCCCGACCTGCAGAAGCTCGAGGGTGGCAAGGTCGAACTCGCCGGACTCGAGCCGATCGCCAACGCCTTGGCGGGCACCATCGCGACCGACCAGCGCCGCATGGAGGTGCTGGCGCTGCCGGCGGTGACGGTGGTGCTGTTCCTGGTGTTCGGTGGTGCGATCGCCGCGGGGCTGCCGGTCATGGTGGGTGGATTGAGCATCGCTGGTGCGCTGGGCATCCTGAGGCTGGTCGCGATGTTCGGGCCGGTGCACTTCTTCGCACAGCCGGTGGTCTCGCTTATCGGGCTGGGTCTCGCGATCGACTACGGCCTCTTCGTGGTGAGCCGGTTCCGGGAAGAGATCGCCGAGGGTTATGACACCGAGGCCGCGGTGCGACGAACGGTGATGACGGCCGGGCGCACCGTGACGTTTTCCGCGGTGCTGATCATCGCTTCGGGATCGAGCCTGCTGTTGCTGCCGCAGGGCTTCGTGAAGTCGCTGACGTACGCGCTGATCGCGGCGGTGGGCCTCGCGGCGCTGTTGTCGATCACGCTGCTGCCCGCCTGCCTGGGCATCCTCGGTCGCCACGTCGACGCGCTGGGCGTGCGGACCGCCTTCCGCGTTCCCTTCCTGCGGAACTGGAAGGTCTCGCGCGCCTACCTCAACTGGCTCGCCGACCGCCTGCAGAAGACCAAGACCCGCGAAGAGGTCGAGGCCGGCTTCTGGGGCAAGCTGGTCAACTATGTAATGAAGCGCCCGCTGATGTTCGCGGTCCCCATCATCGTCGGCATGATCCTGCTGGTCATCCCGCTGGGCAACCTCTCGTTCGGCGGAATCAGCGAAAAGTACCTGCCGCCCAGCAATTCCGTGCGCGTGGCTCAGGAGCACTTCGACAAACTCTTCCCCGGCTACCGCACCGAGCAGCTGACGCTCGTGATCCAGAGCGATAACCACAGCCCCGTCACCGACCAGCAGGTGGCCGACATCCGCAACAAGGTCTCCACGTTCACCGGTTTCACCAACAAGCAGTGGGACGAGCGGCCCTGCCCCGTCATCGCCGGCAACCCCTGCGTTGCCGGGCCGGATGGCACGTCGCGTCCGCAAGATTCCTCGGTACGGGTGATCGAGAACGGCTTGGTCAACCGCAACGACGCCGCCAAGAAGATCAACGAGCTACGGTCGATCAACCCGCCCAAGGGCCTGGCCGTCTTGGTCGGCGGGACACCCGCCCTGGAGCAGGACAGCATCCACGCCTTGTTCGCCAAGGCTCCGCTGATGCTGCTCGTCCTCGTCACAACGACGATGCTGTTGATGTTCCTGGCCTTCGGGTCGATGGTGCTGCCGATCAAGGCGGCTGTGATGAGCGCGCTGACACTGGGATCCACCATGGGCATCCTGACCTGGATCTTCGTCGACGGGCACTTCGCGACCTGGCTGAATTTCACCCCCACACCGTTGATGGTGGTGATCATCGCGCTGGTCGTCGCGGTCGGCTACGGCCTGGCGACCGACTACGAGGTGTTCCTGGTCTCCCGAATGGTCGAGGCGCGCGAGCGCGGCATGTCCACCGCCGAGGCCATCCGGATCGGCACGGCGACCACCGGCCGGCTGATCACCGCCGCCGCGTGTGTTCTGGCCGTGGTCGCCGCTTCGTTCGTGTTCTCCGACCTGGTCATGATGAAGTACCTGGCGTTCGGTCTGATGGCGGCGCTGTTGCTGGACGCCACCGTAGTGCGCATGTTCCTGGTGCCTTCGGTGATGAAGTTGCTCGGCGACGACTGCTGGTGGGCCCCGCGCTGGGCACGGCGCCTGCAGAACCGGCTCGGGCTGGGCGAGATCGACCTCCCCGACGAGCGCAAGCGGCCCACCCTCGACGGGCGGCCCACGCGGCCTCCGGTCGGGGCCGGCCTTGTCGCGGCGGCGCCACGTCCGCCCCATGACCCCACGCACCCCGGTGTGCCGGAGCCGGCGCGGCCCGTGCGTTCGGGGCCGGCCGGTCCGCCTGAGGCCAGGACGGCCCCCGAACTGCCCACACCACCGGGCTCGGTGGCGACCACCGCACGCATTCCGGCGAGGCAACCGACGCAGGCCACGACGGCGCGCCTCGCGGTGCCCACCAGTGCCCCCGGTGCCACCGGTGCCACGGCGGCTCCGGGCGATCAGACCGCCCCCCCGCGGGAACGACCGACCGACGCACGCGGGCCGGGCGGCGCCGCGCCGTCAGCCGCCACCCGGCCCCCGGCACCGGCAACCCCCGCACCCCCGCCGCCGGCCCCGACGCCGTCTAGCGGTCAGACCCGGGCGATGCCCGTCGCGGCCGAGCGTCCCGGCGGCAACGACGCCGACCCGGCCGACCCGACCGCGGCGCTGCCCGTCACGCGGTCGGACGCCGACGACTCGGACACGGCCACCGAGCAGCTGAACGCCCGGGGGCAGAACGACAATGGCGACCGGCGCCGCCGCGGCGGCGGGGGCCTCAGCGCCCAGGATTTGCTGCGCCGCGAGGGTCGGCTGTAAGGCGCGTAAAAGCTCCGTAGAGCTCAGTTGGGCCCTCCCTCGGGTTCGTCCGGTGTCAGCCGGACCATTATCCCGGCATCGTCGCCTTCCTCGGTCTGCTTCTCGGCTTCGGCGGACGGATCCGGAGCCAGCAGCACCTGTATCGCGTTGTTGAGGAATGCGACCGTCGGAACGGCCAGCAGGGCGCCGACGATCCCGGCAAGCACCCCGCCGGTCGAGATAGCCAGCACCACCGCCAGCGGATGAATCGAGACCGCGCGTCCCATCACCAGTGGCTGCAGCAAGTGGGCCTCCAGCTGGTTTACCGCGATCAGCAAACCCAGCGTGATCAGCGCGTACACGATCCCCTTCGAGAGGAGCGCCACGACCACGGCCAGAAAGCCGGCGATGACTGCACCCACCAACGGGATGAAGGCGCCGAGAAACACCAGTGAGGCCAGTGGCAGCGCGAGCGGAATGCCCATGATCGCCAACCCCGTGCCGACACCCGCCGCATCGGTCAGGGCGACCAGGAAAGTGGCCCGCACGTAGCCGATCAGCGACCAATATCCTGCGCGGCCCGCCTCGCGCACCCGCTCGCGGACGGCGGCGGGGAAGATCTTGGTGACGTAGTGCCAGATGTTGCGGCCGCCGTAGAGAAAGAAGATCAGCGTGAACAGAGCCAATACCGCGGCCGTGACGACCTCGGTGATGGTGGCGGCGGTGGCCAGCGCGCCGCTGGTCAGCTTGGACTGATTGTTGTGCAGGGCCTGGATCGCGGCGTTGCCCGCGCTCGAGATCTGTTCGCTGCGCAGATGAAACGGTCCTTCGATCAGCCACCTGCGGGTGGAGTCGATGCTGTGGGTCACCTGCTCGGTCAGGTCGGGCAAACCGTAGACGAACTGGATGATGACGAACGCCAGGATGCCGCCGAAGATCGCGAATCCGCCGAACAGGACCAGCGCCACCGCGGCACCGCGCGGCAGGGCCCGCCGGTCGAGCCAGTCCACCGCCGGCACCAGTAACGCACTGATCATCAACGCCAGCAACACCGGCACGACGATGACTTCCAGCTTCTTCACGACCCAGAGCAGGGCGAGCACCGCGGTCAGGATGGCTAGCAAACGCCACGACCAGGCCGCTGCCTTTCGGACAAGGGGTTCCACTGAAGCTTCGTCGGCGTTTGCTGACATCTGGCCAGCCTATCCGCGAGCGGAATCCGCCGTGGCCGGCACGATCCGGTTACGACGACGACACGGTCGGTGCTGCGCCTGGATGACGGCGCCACCTGCGCGATTACCCTAAAGCACGTGTCGCATGACGCGCCCGCCCGCAAGCTCCACTTGCCGCGCGTGGGCGCATTTACCCGCGCGCGGGTGGGTGCCCGCCCACCCGCCTCAGACGTGCGCGCGCCCGCCCGCGGCGGGGACGGCGCGCGCGGCAAGTACTGGTGGGTGCGATGGGTGATCCTCGGCATCGTCGCGATCGTGCTTGCCGTCGAGATCGCGCTGGGCTGGGACCAGCTGGCCAAAGCCTGGACGAGCGTGTACAAGGCCAACTGGTGGTGGTTGCTGGCGTCCGTGCTGGCAGCGGCGGCATCGATGCACAGCTTCGCCCAGATTCAGCGCACCCTGCTGAAGTCGGCCGGCGTGCACGTCAAGCAACTGCGGTCTGAGGCCGCGTTCTATGCCGCCAACTCGCTGAGCACCACGCTGCCCGGCGGCCCGGTGCTGTCGGCGACGTTTCTGCTGCGCCAGCAGCGGATCTGGGGAGCCTCGACGGTGGTGGCCTCGTGGCAGCTGGTGATGTCGGGCGTGCTGCAGGCCGTGGGATTGGCACTGCTCGGCCTGGGCGGGGCTTTCTTCCTGGGGGCGAAGAACAACCCGTTCTCGTTGCTGTTCACCCTCGGCGGCTTCGTCGCTTTGCTGCTCCTCGCCCAGGCGGTGGCGTCGCGGCCGGAGCTGATCGAGGGCATCGGCAGCCGGGTGTTGTCGTGGGTGAACTCGGTGCGGGGCAGGCCGGCGGATACCGGCGTGGACAGGTGGCGCGAAACCCTAACACAACTGGAATCGGTGAGCCTGGGCCGGCGCGACTTGGGGGTGGCGTTCAGTTGGTCGCTGTTCAACTGGATCGCGGATGTGGCCTGCCTCGGCTTCGCGGCCTACGCGGCCGGCGACCACGCGTCGGTCGCGGGGTTGACGGTTGCGTATGCGGCCGCCCGCGCGGTCGGCACGATACCGCTGATGCCGGGCGGGCTGTTGGTCGTCGAGGCGGTTCTGGTACCCGGGCTGGTCTCGAGCGGCATGTCGTTGCCCAGCGCCATCTCGGCAATGCTGCTCTACCGACTGATCAGCTGGTTGCTCATCGCGGCCGTCGGCTGGGTGGTGTTCTTCTTCATGTTCCGCACAGAGAACACCGCCGACTCGGACGACGACCCGATTACCGGTCCCCTGCCTGTGGTGCAGCACCCAACCGACCCGACCGATACGGCCTTGCAGGGTCCCGTGCCGCCGCCCGAGCTCAATCGGGAAGCCGACGGTTAGCCGCCGAACTTCGGCGCGTGGCCCACGCTCAGGCGCGGGCCGGCCTCTAGCCGACGTTATTCTGTCGCGGCGCGCCGCCCACCGGTCCGCTCTGTGCCGGCGTGCCACCCACCGTCACGCCGGGCAGCGTGGGGCTGGCAGCGCCCCCGGACGGGGCGGTGCCGGGCGTGCCGCCCAGCGGCGCGGCGCGTGCGGCGTTACCGGGCAGAGCGGGCAGCCCGCCCGGCAGCCCACCCGCCGCGCCCTGCGCCTGCTGCATCATGCCCATCGCTTGGGAAGGCGAGATCGGCAACTTGCACTGCAGCGAGAGGTTGGTCAACGGCTGCGCAATCGTGGTCATGTCGCCGGCGACTTTGGGGTTGGCCTCGAAGTAGGACTTGAGCGACGGAAGGGAATTCGGCCCGGCCTGCTGCTGCAGCATCGTGGTCATGCTCTGGTTGGTCTCCGGATGCGAGTCCAGGTAGTCACCCATGGACTTGGCGACCGATCCGATCGTCCGGGCGACTTCGCTGGCCGCGCATGGGTCGTTGGCACCGGTGGCCGGCGGCCCGGCCAGAACCGCGAGCGCAGCGCCCGGCACTGCGGCCGCGATCAGTCCTGCGATGAGCCTGCGGCGCCGTGTCACGCTGCCTATCGTCATGGATCACTCCTTGGGAGCTTGCGAAGCCGGGGCCGACTCCCGGACATCTTTGCAACCCGATTTATAGAGACGGCGCTTTGGCGCGGAAGGTTCCCCCGAATGCGCCGGGCCCCCCGCGGCCATCCGTCATCCTGCCATCCCGGGCCCGGTTATTACCAAGCCGATCCCGCCTGTGTGAGGAACATCCCGCTTGGTCACCGGTTGGCAACGACTGCGCAGCGCCTCGGCAACAACGGTTTCGTTGCAGCTCAGGAACCAGTTAACCCGACATAATCCACAGCCTGCTGCGGTATCCTCGCCTGCACGCACTGCGTGAGAACCCCGGGGAGTGAAGAAATCCAGCAGTTCATGATGCGCCTTAGCCGCAGCCTGCGTAAGTACCGCTGGTTGGTCTTCACAGGCTGGTTGCTCGCATTGGTGCCGGCGATCTATCTGGCGATGACGCAGTCCGGAAATCTGACCGGCGGCGGTTTCGAAGTGGCCGGTTCGCAGTCGCTTGCGGTCCACGACCAACTCGAGGATCTCTACCACGACGAGGGCGCATCGTCCTTGGCGCTGGTGGCGGCTCCCCGCCCGGACGCCAGCTACCAGGACATCAACGACGCGGTCGCGCTGCTGAGACGGATCGCCGGCGAGTTCCCCGGCGTAACGGAGGCGCCCAACCCCGCCCAGCCGCCGCCGCAGCCCGACCGGCCTTACGTGCTGTCGCTGCGGCTGGACGCGCGCAACGCCGGCACCAGTGACGTCGCCAAGCAGCTCCGCGAAAAGGTGGGCATTAAGGGTGATCAGTCCGGCCAGACCGCGGACGGCCGGGTGCGGCTTTACGTCATCGGGCAGGGAGCGCTGAGCGCCGCCGCGGCGGCGAACACCAAGCGGGACATCGCGGCCGCCGAACACTGGAACCTGCCGATCATTTTGATCGTCTTGCTGGCGGTGTTCGGTTCGCTCGCCGCCGCGGCGATCCCGCTTACCCTCGGCATCTGCACGGTCGTGGTCACGATGGGACTGGTCTACCTGCTCTCGGCGTACACCACCATGTCGGTGTTCGTGACGTCCACGGTTTCGATGTTCGGGATCGCGCTCGCGGTCGACTATTCGCTGTTCATTCTCATGCGTTTCCGCGAGGAACTGCGTGCCGGCCGCCAGCCGACCGAAGCCGTGGACGCCGCGATGGCCACGTCCGGGCTCGCGGTGGTGCTGTCCGGGATGACCGTCATCGCCTCCCTCACCGCGATCTACCTCATCGATACGCCGGCGCTGAAGTCGATGGCCACGGGAGCGATTCTGGCCGTCGCGGTGGCGATGCTGACAGCGGCCACCATGACGCCGGCGGTGCTGGCGACGTTCGGCCGGGCGGCCGCCAAGAGGTCCGCCCTGCTGCACTGGTCCCGGCGCCCCGAGAGCACCCAGTCCCGGTTCTGGAACCGCTGGGTCGGATGGGTGATGCGCCGACCTTGGGCGTCGGCGGCGGCTGCGTCGCTGGTGCTGCTCGTCATGGCCGTGCCGACGGCATCGATGGTGCTGGGCAACAGCCTGCTGCGCCAGTTCGACTCTTCCCACGAAGTGCGCGCCGGGGTGGCGGCGGCGGCCCAAGCGCTCGGGCCCGGCGCGCTGGGCCCGGTCAGGGTGCTGATCACCTTTCCCGACGGCGGCGCGGCCTCCGCCGAGCACGGCGTGACGATCGCCGCGATCCGTAACCGCGTGACGCAGGCTCCCAACATCGTCTCCGTGTCCCCACCGCAATTCGCCGAGGACAACAGCAGCGCTTTGCTGTCGGCGGTGTTGTCGGTCGACCCCGAGGACATGAAGGCCCGAGAGACGGTCACCTGGTTGCGCGCGCAGCTACCTACGATTCCCGACCCGGGAACAGCGCGAGTGGATGTCGGCGGGCCCACCGCGCTGATCAAGGACTTCGACGACCGGGTGTCTGCCACCGAGCCAGTGGTACTGCTGGTCGTCGCGCTGATCGCGTTCGTGATGCTGTTGATCTCGATCCACTCGGTGTTCTTGGCGCTCAAGGGCGTTCTGATGACCTTGCTGTCGGTCGCGGCCGCGTACGGCAGCCTGGTGATGGTCTTCCAGTGGGGCTGGTTGCAGGATCTGGGCTTCGCCCACATCAGCTCGATCGACAGCACCGTTCCCCCGCTGGTGCTGGCGATGACCTTCGGCTTGTCGATGGACTACGAGATCTTCCTGCTCACCCGCATCCGGGAGCGCTTCCTGCACTCCGGGAACACTCGCGATGCGGTCGCGTACGGCGTGAGCACCAGCGCTCGCACGATCACCAGCGCCGCCCTGATCATGATCGCGGTCTTCATCGGCTTCGCATTCGCCGGCATGCCGCTGGTCGCCGAGATCGGCGTGGCGTGCGCCGTAGCGATCGCGGTGGACGCGACGGTGGTGCGGCTGGTCCTCGTGCCGGCGCTGATGGCGATGTTCGCCCAGTGGAACTGGTGGCTGCCCCGGTGGCTGCGGCGCGTGTTGCCGTCGGTCGACTTCGAGAGGCCGCTCCCCGCGGTCGACCTCGGGGACGTCGTGGTCATCCCCGCCGACATCTCGGCACTGGCGGCGCCCAGTGCCGACCTGCGGTCGGTGCTCAAGTCGGCGGCCAAGCTCAGGAACTTGGCGCCCGACGCCATCTGCGTGGCCGACCCGCTCGCCTTCACCGGCTGTGGGCGCAACGGCAAGGGCCTCCACCAGGGTCCCAACGCAAACCCGGAAACAAACAGGGGCCTTGGCCCCGGGCAGATCCCCCATCAGGTTGACATCGGCGATGACCGCTCCCAGGCGGGCGCGGGCCCGGCCGCCACGGGTTCTTCCCCGAAGACGGGCACCAATGGTCACTCGGCGGCCAAGAAGCTGGTTGGCGGCCTCACCTCGCGCAACGGCGTCGCCCGCGCGATCGCCGGCGGGAACCGGCCCGTTCACCCGGTCACGCTGTGGCGTGGGCGGCTGTCGGTCGCCATCGACGCGCTGCAGACCGATGTCGAGAGCTGTGACCCGCCGAGATTCGAGCGACGCGGCCCGGTGGAGACCACCCACGTCCAGTTGCCCACCGGCGACCGGCTGCAGGTGCCCACCGGCGCGGAGGCGCTGCGCCTCAAGGGCTACCTGATCATGTGCCGTAACAGTCGGCGCGATTATGCCGACTTTGCTGACATGGTCGAAACGGTAGAGCCCGAGACCGCCGCGGTAGTGCTGGCCGGGATGGACAGGTATTACTGTTGTCAAGCACCCAGGCGGCAATGGATCGCCACCCAGTTGGTCCGTCGGCTCGCGGATCCACATCCTTCCGATTCCGGTGACGATGACTGGTCGGACCCCGACGCCGAGGCGAACTGGGAAGGGGTCAGGCAACGTTGCCTTTCGGTGGCCGTAGCGATGCTGGAGGAGACGAGGTGACGTTGGCATCTGACCGGCGCCCCGCACCGCCGCCGCAACGGCCCGACAGTGAGCCGCGCAGGCCGCGAGGCGAATCTGACCAAGCGCCCGACCAGCCGGTGGAGTTCTGGTCGACGGCCGCAATCCGTGCGGCGCTGCAAAGCGGCGACATCGATACCTGGAAGCGCATCGCCGCCGCACTCAAACGCGACCCGTACGGCCGGACCGCCCGCCAGGTCGAAGAGGTCCTCGAGGGCACGCGGCCCTATGGCATCTCCAAGGCTCTATGGGAGGTGCTGGAGCGTGCCCGCGCCCACCTGGAGGCCAATGAACGCGGGGAAGTGGCCCGCCACGTGCGGCTGCTGATCGACCGGTCCGGCCTGGGCGAACAGGAATTCGCCTCCCGGATCGGGGTGGCGCCCGAGGATCTGACCGGCTACCTCGACGGCAGCACCAGCCCGACGGCCGCGCTGATGATCCGGATGCGTCGGCTATCGGATCGATTCGTCAAGGTGAAGTCCGCGCGTTCCGCCGAATCCAACTGATCCGTCAGCGCGAGTTCGCCGGCACCACATCGGACACCAGCCAGCGGCTGCCGCGCTTGGTCAGCGTTACCCGCAGCGCGGGCGCCGCCTGACTGGGCGGCTGGCCCGGCGAGCTCTGCGTTACCCGCAGGATCACCGCCACACTGGCCGCCGACGGGCCCATGGCCTCGACCCCCGCCGCCAGCGTGGCGGCCTGCGCGGTGACGTTGTGCTGGGCCAGATCCGCGCTGGACTTCTTGTATTGCTCCTTGAACGCGCCCGCCTGCTCCGGCACCATCATCGTGGTGGCCCGATCGATGGAGCTTGTCGGGGCGCTCGGGGTGAACGACGCCATCGCCTCGGCCATCCCCGTCGCGATCCGGACCATCTCGCGGGAATCCTTCTTGAACTCGCCGTCGGACCTCGTCCAGTGCGTGTAGCCCGTCAGCACCGCCGCCGACAGCGCCGCCGCGCACAGGAACACCACGGCCAATCGCAGCCCCGGTGCGTCGTCGTCGGTGCCGAGGCTGACCGCGTCGCGGCGCAGCAGCCAGAAATTGATGCCCACGCCTTCGACGATCAGCAGCACCAGCGCCGAGCACGCCGACACCCACCACAGTGGCCAGTCGAGTACGACTCCGATCATCAACAGCGCGGCGATCGTCGCCAACGGGGCCGCGATGTCGAACGCCAGCAGCCGCCAGATGTTTCTCATCGGATGGATTCCAGCCCCGAGATCATCAGCTTGCCGTCCACATTGGAGACGTCGAGCCGCAAGTTCCAGTGCACCGTCTGCGGCTTCGCGCCGACGTTCTCGCTGACCGACGTCGCCACCAGCATCACCGAGTCCGTTCGGGTGGCGAACGGCGGCAACTTGGTGTTGACGACGTCTCTCGGGGGCCGGGAGGCGCCGGGCTGTGTGTCCAGGTCGTGGTGCACCGTTTCGATAGCCACCGCCTCGATCCGGCCCGCGCTCTGCGACTGCAGCTTCTGCACCACCTGCCGATACGGCTGCATGGCCGCATCGAAGTCGGTGTTGAGTTCCCCGACCGTCCCGTCGTGCAGCTTCTGCAAGCTGGAGTCGATGTTGCCGCTGTTCATGTTGATCAACACACCCGTCCATTCGGCGGCGGTCTGCATGACGCGGCTGAGGTAGATGCGTTCGCCCACCTCGTCGCGGTGCGCGGACCAGATGATCGCGCCGAGCACGACCGCGGCGACCGACAGCACGCCCAAAACGGCCGACGCGATCCCGTAACTGGAAAAGATCTGGCCGCCAGCGGGTTCGGGCTCGGAAGCGTCGGGCCGCGACTCGTCCTCGGGGCCGGCGGACTCGTCCCGCTTTTTCGAGGCCGCTGGCTCGGTTGGCTCGCCGTCGGACATGGGCCGATCGTTGCACCCAAAAGAAGATGGAAGGATGGCGGGGTGACGTATGCGGCCATTCGCTCGGGCATCGACCTGAGCCACGTCGATCCCGACGCCCGCCCCCAAGACGACCTGTTCGGCCATGTCAACGGCCGCTGGCTGGCCGAATACGAGATACCCCCGGATCGCGCGACCGACGGCGCCTTCCGCCAGCTGTTCGACCGGGCCGAAGAGCAGGTGCGCGACCTGATCGTCGAGGCCGGCGAGGGCGACGGGACTTCGGCAACCGTGGGCACCGACGCGAGACGCATCGGCGACCTGTACGCCAGCTTCCTCGACGAGGAAGCCGTGGAGGGCCGGGGCGTGCAACCCCTGCTCGACGAGCTGGCCGTCATAGACAACTGTGCCGGTCCCTCCGAGCTGGCCGCCGCGGTGGGCGCCCTGCAGCGCACCGGGGTGGGCGGCGGCGTCGCGGCGTACGTGGACACCGATGCCAAGGATTCGGCCCGTTACCTGGTGCACTTCACCCAGTCGGGCATCGGACTGCCCGACGAATCGTATTTCCGCGACGAGCAGCACGCCGAGGTGCTGGCCGCCTACCCCGGACACATCGCGCGGATGTTCGGCCTGGTCTATCGGGGCGAAGGCCCCGACGATCCCGGAGCTCACGCCGAGACCGCGGCCCGCATCGTCGCGCTGGAGGCAAAACTCGCCGCCGCGCACTGGGACGTGGTCAAGCGTCGCGACGCCGACCTCACCTACAACCTGCGCACCTTCGCAGACCTCAAGAACGAAGCCGTCGGCTTCGACTGGGCCGGCTGGGTGACCTCGCTGGGCAGCACGCCGGACGCTGTCGCGGAAGTGGTTGTGCGCCAACCTGATTACCTCACCGCCTTCGCGGCGCTGTGGGGCAGCGAAGATTTCGAGGACTGGAAGCTTTGGGCGCGTTGGCGTTTGATCCGGGCTCGCGCCCCGTGGCTGACCGACGACCTGGTAGCCGCCGACTTCGATTTCTACGGCCGCCTGTTGACCGGCGCGGAGCAGATCCGGGAACGCTGGAAGCGAGCGGTCTCTCTGGTGGAGAGCCTGATGGGCGATGCCGTCGGAAAGCTTTATGTGCAGCGGCATTTCCCGCCCGACGCCAAGGCCCGGATCGACGAGTTGGTGGACAACTTACGGGCGGCGTATCGCCTGTCCATCAGCGAGCTGGACTGGATGACGCCGGAGACCCGCGAGCGAGCGCTGGCCAAGCTGGAAAAGTTCACCGCCAAGGTGGGCTATCCGGCCAAGTGGCGCGACTACTCCAAGCTGGTGATCGACAGGGACGACCTCTACGGCAACTACCGACGCGGGTACGCGGTCAACCACGACCGCGAGCTGGCCAAGCTCGGCGGCCCCGTGGACCGCGACGAATGGTTCATGACTCCCCAGACCGTCAACGCCTACTACAACCCCGGCATGAACGAAATCGTCTTTCCCGCAGCCATTTTGCAGCCGCCGTTCTTCGACGCCGACGCCGACGACGCCGCCAATTACGGCGGGATCGGGGCGGTGATCGGGCACGAGATCGGGCACGGCTTCGACGACCAGGGCGCCAAGTACGACGGCGACGGCAACCTGGTCGACTGGTGGACCGACGACGACCGCAGAGAGTTCGGCGCACGCACCAAGGCGCTGATAGAGCAGTACGGCGCGTACACACCCAGAGGCCTCGACTCCAGTCACCACGTGAACGGCGCATTCACCGTCGGTGAGAACATCGGCGACCTGGGCGGCTTGTCCATCGCGCTGTTGGCCTACCAGCTGTCGCTGAACGGCCAGACCCCTCCCGTCATCGACGGCCTCACCGGTGTGCAACGCGTCTTCTACGGCTGGGCGCAGGTGTGGCGGACCAAATCGCGTGAGGCGGAGGCGATCCGGCGATTGGCGGTCGACCCCCATTCCCCGCCGGAGTTCCGGTGCAACGGCGTCATCCGCAACGTGGACGCTTTCTACGACGCCTTTGACGTGGCCGAGGGCGACGCGTTGTACCTGGAGCCGAAGAGCAGGGTCAGGATCTGGAACTGACCCCGCTGGCTAGCAAGGCCTCGATCCGCGCGGGCACGTGCTTGTGCCAGGGTGTGCCGGCGTAGCGGTCGCGCCATCCGGTGGACGTGAGCATGTTCGGGGCGACGCCCGGGACGACCTTATGTCCGTCGTCGTCGACGTAGTCGAGCCCGAAACCGTTGGGCAGCGCGGCGTGGCCGGGAAGCATGGTCTCGGTGATCTCTATCGTCGCCTCCGCATTGCCGGCCGCCGTGCTGACGCGGGCCCGACCGCCCTCGACGAGCCCGAGGGCCTGGGCATCTTCGATGCTGACGCGCAGCGCGCCATCAGTATCGCGTTTGCGCCAGGACGGGTCACGGAAGATGTCGTTGGCGGTGTAGGCGCGCCGCTCACCCACGGACAGCACGATCGGAAACTCCGGCGTCGTCAGCGGTTCCGGTGCGACGGTCAACGCCCTTAGATCGTCGAGCATTTCGGGGATCTCCAGGGCGATCTTGTGATCGCTGTGGCTGATCAGCGCGAAGTCGTCCTCGTAGTTGTGCACGGTGAACGTGACGCCCGACGGGCTGTCGAGGATGGCATCGAACAACGCGTTGCCGTCCGCGTGGCCGGCCCTCCGGACGGCTTCGGGATAGGCCATCGCGGTCTTCTGCGCGAGCCCCCACAGCGCGGCCGCACCGGCCAAACCGTCAGGCAGCGCCGGCCCGAGGGTTTCGTAGAGCACGTAGGGGAGCAGCTTGGTCAGGGTCGGGTTGCCGGCCACCGCCTCGAGGAACGCCTCGGTGTACGCCTGGCGCCCCCGCTGCGCGGCCTCACGCAGCGGCCGCAGGTCGGCGTCGTCGACCACGCCGAGCGCCCGGACCAGCCGGGCCCAGATCTCGGGCTCGGGCAACGTTCCCGGCAGGGGTTCGAGCAGCGGCCGGCGCAACTGAAAGCCGTTGTGCGGGAACTCGAAATTGAAGAAGGTGGCTTCCGGCTTCTCGAACTGCGACGCCGCTGGCAGCACGTAGTGGGCGAGTCTGGCGGTCTCGGTCATCGCGACGTCGACGACGACCATGAGTTCGAGCGCCCGGAACGCCTCCCGGCATGCGGCCGAATCGGCCAGCGAGTGCGCGGGATTACCGCTCTCGACGATCATCGCCCGGAACCGGTCGGGGTGGTCGGTCAGAATCTCCTCGGGGACGGCGTTGGCGGGGATCAGCCCGGCGATGATGGGCGCGCCGGTGACCGGCGTGCGACCGGAGACCGTGCTGAACAGCGGGGCGAACGACGAATGCAGGTGCTGGCCACCCTTTTTCGCGAAGTTGCCGGTGAGGATCCACAGCAGCTTGTTCAGGTACGAGCACAGCGTGCTGTTGGGCGCCTGCTGAATGCCGAGGTCCTCGAACACCGCGACGCTGGCCGCGGTCCCGATGCGCCGTGCGGCGGCACGCAGTAGCTCGTCGTCCACCCCGCAGTGTTGGGCGTAGTCGCCGACCGGGACTTCGCGCAACGCATCGCGCACGGCGTCCACGCCACGTACGTGTTCGGCGAGAAACGCCTCGTCGCAAAGGTTTTCCTGGACGAGAACGCCGCCCAGGGCTGCCAGGCACCAGGCGTCGGTGCCAGGCCGGACCCGCAGGTGGAAGTCGGACATCTTCGCGGTGTCGGTGAGTACGGGATCGATCACGATCATCGACCGGGTCGGGTCCTTCGCGATCTCGTTGAGCACCACCCGGGCCCGAGGGAAGCTCTGCGACATCCATGGGTTCTTCCCGAAGAACACCGACACCTCGGCGTGCTCGAACTCGCCCCGCGTGTGACCGCCATACAGCTGCGCATCGACCCACGCTTCGCCGGTCTTCTCCTGCGCCAACGCATTGGACCGGTAGCGCGACCCGAGGGCCTTCAGGAACGCGCCGCTATAGGCCCCACCCAGATGGTTGCCCTGCCCGCCGCCGCCGTAGTAGAAGATCTTGTCTCCGCCGTAGGTGTCGCGGATGCGCTTGAAACCCTCGGCGATCTCGACAATCGCTGTGTCCCAGTCGATCTCCTCGTAGCTTCCGTCGGCGCGTCGGCGCATCGGAGACGTCAGGCGGGCCCGGTTGTTCTGGTAGTGGTCCAGCCGCAGTGCCTTGTTGCAGGTGTAACCCTGCGACCCGGGGTGCTCCTTGTCGCCGCGGATGCGGGCCAGTTTGCGGTCCTCGACTTGCACGAGGATGCCGCAGTTGCATTCGCAGAGGATGCATGCGGTGGGCTTCCATTCACTGGTCATCGCGGGAGGTCCTTTCCGGCCTTGCGGCCAGCAGCGAGTTGCGCAACTGGCGGTGAACGAGATCCAGGGGTGACAGGTCGCGGCGCACCCGCGCCAGCAGGATGGCGCCCTCGATCGCCGAGGTGGCGAGCATCGCCATTTCGACGGCCCGGTCGTCCGGTATGCCGTCGGCGACGAAGCGCTGCGCGATCAGCTCGGTCCAGCGATCGAACACCGCCGCCGCACGCTCCGTCACCGCGGCCATCCGCTCGCGGTCCCGCTGCTCGCCGGCTTCGACGGAGACCGCGGCGATGGGACAGCCCGCGCGAAAATCGCTGTCCAGCAACTGGCGGCGATACTTGTCGATCAGGGTGTCCAGCAGTTCGAGGCTTCCCTCGGCGTCGGTGATGATGGCGGCGACGTGCTCGCCGGCGTAGTCGACCGCCTCGCAGAGCAGTTGCGTTCGCCCCCCGGGGAAGTAGTGGTAGGCCGAGCCGCGCGGCGCGCCGCTGTGCTCGAGAACGTCCGAGATTGCGGTGGCGTGGGCGCCCCGCTCGCGGATCAACAGCGCGGCCGAGACGACCATCCGCTCGCGTGGGCTACGCATTCGCCGCTCCTCGGTTAAGGCGTTATGTATGATGCTATACATAACTGCGGGCCAAGCGAAAACCCCCTTGCTGAGCCGACAGAAAATCGCCCTATTTCATGCCGAAAAGGGCGATTTTGTGTCTGCTCGCGCCGCAGGGGGGCGCCCGGCGAGCCTAGGGGGCTAATTCATCCAGTCGCTGGAACCGTCGTTCTTCGGGTAATTGCCGCCGGAGGAGTTCTTCACGATGATCGGGTCGCCCGGGCCGAAGTTGTCGAAGAACCACCTGGCGTTGGAGGGGCTGATGTTGATGCAGCCGTGGCTGACGTCGCGCTTGCCCTGGTCATCCACCGACCACGGGGCGCTGTGCACGAAGTCGCCGACGTTGTCGAAGCGGACGGCCAGGTCGACCGTCACCTTGTACCCGTACGTCGAGTTGACGGGGACACCGTAGGTCGAGGAGTCCATCACCACCGAGGGCATCTTCTCCTGCACGTAGTAGGTGCCGTTGGGGGTCTGGTGGTGACCGGACGTCATGCCCATGGACATCGGGATGGTCTTCTCCACGGTGCCATTGCGGGTCACGGTCAGTTGGTGCATGGCATCGTCGGCCGTGGCCACCAGCGTGTCACCGGTCCGGAAGCTGGACACCGTGCCGCCCGCGTCGACGGTCACCGCGGTGTGGGCGGGCCAGAAGCTCAACGGGCGCCAACGGAGCTGCGTCGGCGTCATCCAGTAGAACTTGCCCGGGACCGGCGGGACCGACGAGACATGGACGGCGCTCTCGGCGGCGCCGGCGTCATCGACGCGGCCCGGGAAGTTGATGATGATCGGCTGCGCGACACCTACCGTAGAGCCGTTTTTCGGGACGAACGAGGGCGGCCCGAAGGGCGGCGTCCCGGTGAACGGCGTGGGGTCCTGGCCGGCGGCCGGACCGGTGGCGACCGGTACCGCGAACGGATCGGGGGCAGGCGGCAGCCCGGGCGCGGCCGGCGCCGGTGCTGCTGGCGCCGCCACTGCCGGTGGGGCGGCCGGCTCCGCGGGGGGCGCGCCAACCCCTGGATCGCCGGGCGCCGGGTCGGGGTCCGCCGCAGCGGGACCCGCACCCAGCACCAGGACCAAGCCCAAGACCCCCAAGACCGAAGCCACTCCCGCGGCCCTCAGAGCGGCGAAGAGGCTTCCCCTCGTCCATCCCGACATATGCATCCTCCAGTCACTAGCTCGGAGAACAGTGTGGCATAGCAGGGAGGCCAGCTACCTAATCGGCCGCCGGCGAGCGGCGCGATTCATGCCGCTGAGCTGCAGAGCTATGAATTGCGTGAGCCTGCGGGCGCAACGTCCAGCATCTTCCGGTTGGCCGCCATACCGGCCAACGCGACGGCCATCAGGGCCGCCGAGGCGGTCAACATCAGCGCCACACTGCGCTCATACAGCAGCCCGCCGCCCAGCGAGCCCGCCATGATTCCCACCTGGAACGCTGTCACATACAGCCCCGAGGCCCCGTCGGGATCGTCCGCCCCACTGCGCATCGCGGCGGATTGCAGCATCGGCGAGACGGCCGTGGCCATGGCGCCCCACACCACGATGGCTCCGATCCCGACCAGCAGGGTCGTCGTGGTGCGGTGCCCACCGAAGGCCAGCGACGTCAGCACGACGAAGGCGGCCGTAAGCCCGGCCATGCAAAGGATGATCGCGCCCCGCGGTCGGCGGTCCAGCGGCCGCACCCCCAAGCCGACCGCGACCACTCCGGCGGCGCCGTACACGGCCAGCACCAGGGCCAGGTTCGCTCCGCGCACCCCGACGACTTCGCGGATGACCACCACGATGTAGGTGTAGGACACGAAATGCCCGGTCACACCGATCATCGTGATCACGCTGACGATGATCAGCCGGCGGTTGCGGTGGTGGCGTGCCCGCGGACCCACACATTTGAGCTGCTCGGCGGTGAGCACCATCTCCGGCAACATCACCCGTGCGGCCACCGTGACGATGGCCGCCGCAACGGTCACGCACACCACCGCCACCCGCCAGCCCCACATCAGGCTCATGGCGGCCGTGAGGGGGCTGCCGATCACCAGCGCCAGGCTGGTGCCCCCGTAGATCGACATGGTGGCGCGCCCGGCATGGCTTGGCGGCACCAGCCGGGTGGCGATCGGTGCTATCACCGACCACAGCAGCCCGTGGGTGAGCGCGCAGAGCACCCGCCCGGCGGCCAGCACCGCGAAGTTGGGCGCCAGGGCCGAGATGGCCTGGGACGCGGTCAGGCAGACCAAGCTGAACATCAACGCGCGCCGGCGCGGCCAGTGCGCGGTCCAGCGCACCAGTGGAACGGTCGTCACGGCCGCCACCAGCGCATACCAGGTCAGCAGGGTTCCCACGGCGACCAGGCTGACCTGCAGGTCGCGCGCAATCGCCGGTAACGCGCCGACGGGCAGAATCTCGGCGGAGACATAGATGAAGGCCGCTGCTGAAAGCACCGTGAGCTGCGCGGCGATCCGTGGCGTCCACGTTCGCGCGGCGGGGGGGGCGGTTTGGGCAGTCATGGGCAGTGGTCGCTCCAGGGTGCGCAACCAGGCCAGGCGATGCTGCTCGGCGCGATTACGCTGCCCCTACCGTACGCACCGGGGCAACGGGTTCACCAAAGTTGGGGCTGCAACACGCCAGCGTCGTCAGGAACGAACCAGGCGCGCGATGGCGGCGGAGGCTTCGGCCACCTTGGCGTCGGCGTCGGTGCCGCCCTCGGCCACGGCGCGGGTGACGCAGTGGCTCAGATGCTCGTCGAGCAAATTCAACGCCACGGAACGCAAGGCACTGTTGGCTGCGCTGATCTGGGTGAGGACGTCGATGCAGTATTTGTCTTCTTCGATCATGCGGGCGATGCCTCGCACCTGGCCCTCGATGCGCCGCAACCGCTTGGCGTAGCTGTCCTTTTGCTGCGAATATCCGTGCGCAGTCGTCATTCCCGCTCAAAACCTCCCGCGATCTGGTACCACCAGCCTACCCCATACCCCGCTGGGGTATAACCCCGCGCATTCCCGGCGCGATCGGCCCGCGCATACTTGGACGATGAACTCAGGGCAGGCCACCACCCCGGATTCGGCGCCGGCCGCCGACATCAAACCGCGCAGTCGTGACGTGACCGACGGCCTGGAGAAGGCCGCCGCCCGCGGCATGTTGCGAGCGGTCGGCATGGACGACGAAGACTTCGCCAAGCCACAAATCGGGGTGGCCTCGTCGTGGAACGAGATCACCCCGTGCAACCTCTCCCTGGACCGACTCGCCAAGGCGGTCAAAGAAGGAGTGTTCTCGGCCGGCGGCTATCCGCTCGAATTCGGGACCATCTCGGTTTCCGACGGCATCTCGATGGGTCACGAGGGGATGCATTTTTCGCTGCCCTCGCGGGAGCTGATCGCAGACAGCGTCGAAACCGTGATGCAGGCAGAACGGCTCGACGGCTCGGTGCTGTTGGCCGGGTGCGACAAATCCCTGCCCGGAATGCTGATGGCCGCCGCGCGGCTGGACCTGGCGGCGGTGTTCCTCTACGCCGGATCCATATTGCCCGGGCGGGCCAAGCTATCCGACGGCACCGAGCGCGAGGTCACGATCATCGACGCGTTCGAGGCGGTGGGCGCGTGCGCCCGGGGGTTGATGCCCCGCGAGGACGTCGACGCCATCGAGCGGGCGATCTGCCCCGGCGAGGGAGCGTGCGGCGGCATGTACACCGCCAACACCATGGCCTGTTCCGCTGAGGCGCTGGGCATGTCGTTGCCGGGCAGCGCCGCGCCGCCGGCAACCGACCGCCGTCGCGACGGCTTCGCGCGGCGCAGCGGCCAGGCCGTCATCGAACTGCTGCGCCGCGGGATCACCGCCCGCGACATCCTCACCAAGGAGGCCTTCGAAAACGCGATCGCTGTGGTGATGGCCTTCGGCGGCTCGACCAACGCCGTGCTGCATCTGTTGGCCATCGCCCACGAGGCCGACGTCAAGCTGTCACTCGAGGACTTCAGCCGGATCGGGTCCCAGGTGCCGCACCTGGCCGACGTCAAGCCGTTCGGCCGCCACGTGATGTACGACGTCGACCACATCGGCGGCGTGCCCGTGGTGATGAAGGCGCTGCTGGATGCGGGCCTGCTGCACGGCGACTGCCTGACGGTGACGGGTGAGACCATGGCCGAGAATCTGGCGTCGATCGCCCCGCCCGACCCGGACGGCAAGGTGCTGCGGGCGGTGGACGACCCGATCCACCCGACCGGGGGGATCACCATCCTGCGCGGATCGCTGGCCCCCGAAGGCGCGGTGGTCAAGACGGCCGGTTTCGATTCGGACGTGTTCGAGGGAACCGCAAGGGTTTTCGACGGCGAACGAGCCGCGCTGGACGCCCTCGAGAACGGGACCATCACGAAGGGCGACGCGGTGGTGATCCGCTACGAGGGCCCCAAGGGCGGCCCCGGGATGCGCGAAATGCTGGCCATCACGGGCGCGATCAAGGGCGCCGGCCTCGGCAAGGACGTTCTGCTGCTCACCGATGGCCGGTTCTCCGGCGGAACGACCGGACTCTGCGTGGGACACGTCGCGCCGGAGGCGGTAGACGGCGGGCCGATCGCACTGTTGCGCGACGGCGACCGGGTCCGTCTCGACGTCGCCGGCCGGGTCCTCGACGTGCTCGCCGACCCGGCCGAATTCGAGTCCCGGAGACGGGATTTCGCTCCGCCTCCGCCGCGCTACACAACCGGCGTACTGGCCAAGTACGTCAAGCTGGTCAGCTCCGCCGCGGTGGGCGCGGTCTGCGGCTAGCCCCATCCCGGCCGGGATCAACCGGCCGGGCGGGCCGAATTGGGTTCTGGCTGACCCGACTCCGCGACTACGCTTGCGCGGCCGCGGCGCGCGTCCGCATGCCGAAGTACGCGGCATTCAGGCCCAGGAGCGTCAGCAACGCACCCGCGACGACATTCGACCAGATCATGCCGGCGGTCGGCGTGAAGTCCTGCAGCACCCACAGCGAAACGATGACCCACACGCCGAGCACGGGCAGCGTCCACGTCATCCCGTGCGCGCGGTCAAGTGCCGTCGCGAATCCGTATGCCAGGAACGCCACCGCGATCCCCACGACAAGGTCGCACGTCGGAAGCGATCTCGTCGCGCTGAATCCCACGATCCACGGTGACGCCGCCGCGTACAGGCCGGTCAGTAGGGTCAGCCCGAAGGTGACGTGCGCAGTCGTCGACTCGGCGACGCGCTCGTAGCGAGCGCGCAGAGCCAACAAATCGGGGTGGCGGTCGATTGATGAATGGACCGTAGTCATTTTGCAACCTTTCCGTTATACAGCAGACCCGTTGTGTAACAGGCAATGTGGGCTCACTGTTCAACCCCATCCATCTTCTTCAAGATTACGCTCGGTCCCGCGACGCGACCAATGAGCATCGGGTCGCCGGCGGCACCAGTCGCCGCCAATTCGTCGGCCGCGTAGCGTCATTGACATGGACATCGCGGACCGGCTGCGGCTCGACGTACCGATAGGACAGGCGGGAATGGGCGGCGGGCTGGCCGGCGCAGCGCTCGCAGCCGCGGTCGCCAACGCGGGAGGCCTCGGAACCATCGGCATCGCCACGCCCCGCCAGCTCCGAATGTCGATCGGCCTGATGCGCGAACAGGCGCCGGGTCGCGCCGTCGCGGTAAACCTGTTGATGCCGTTCGTCCGTCGCCACCATGTCGCGGTCTGCGTCGACGGCCGCGTGGACGTGGTGGTGCTGGCGTTCGGCGAGAAGCGGAGGCTTGTCGAGCACTTTCGGGAAGCTGGGGCGTTCGTCTTCGTGATGGTGGGTACCCTGGCGCAGGCGCGCGCCGCCGTCGCGTGGGGCGCCGATGGTCTGATCGCTCAGGGACGCGAGGCCGGCGGCCACCTCGTCGGAACCATGCCGGCGCTGGAGTTCCTGCCCCAGGCCCTGATGTCGGCCGGGAAGCGTCCGGTGTTCCTCGCCGGCGGCATCGCCACCGGCGCCGACACGCGCGCCGCCCTCGATGCCGGAGCCAGCGGCGTCATCGCCGGCACGCGGTTCCTGTTGACGCACGAGGCAAACGCAAACCGCGAGTACCAGAGACGAATCATGCACGCCGGAAAGACCATCGAGACGAACCTGTTCGGTGTCAGCTGGCCGCTGCGCCACCGCGTGGTGCCCAACGCGGCCACTCGGCGGTGGTGCGGCGACGTCGGGAAGGCCAAGGCACTGCCCGCCGCCCTCAACGCGGCCAGCCGCCCGATGTCGGTACTGGGCTATTTCGACGCCGGCGCGTTGATGCGTGTGCAGTCGCCGTCCCGCCCGCTGTTCACCCCGCTCGCGCTCACCGCCGGGATGCCCGATTCATGGGTGGACCGCGCCGCCCTCTACGCCGGTGAAACGGCGTTGAGGATCGGCGAACTCACCTCGGCCGAGCAGGCGGTCAGCGACCTGCGCCCGCGCTGACGCCGCGGCCGCTACCGCACCAACGCGAACGCAAAACCATCCCAGCCCTTGGCTCCGACCGTCTGCATCACCGCCGTGTCCAGCTTGGGATGCTCGCCCATGACCTGCAAGGTCCGGCGGCTCGCCTGAATCCGGGCATCGTCGGACTGCGACTGAAGGATCCGTCCGTCACGAATGACGTTGTCCACCAAGATCACTGAACCGGGGCGGCCCAACCGGACCGCCCACTCGACATACGCGGCATTGTTCTCTTTGTCGGCGTCGATGAACACCAGGTCGAAGGGGCCGCGGAGCGTCGGCAACGTATCCAGCGCCGCGCCGACTGTCACCTCCACCCGGTCGGCTACGCCCGCCCGCTGCAGGTTTGCCCGCGCCACCTCCGCGTGCTTGGGCTCGTACTCCAGCGTTACAACGCTCCCCTGCTCGCCCGCTCCGCGCGCCAGCCAGATGGCGCTGAAGCCACCCAATGTGCCGATCTCGAGGATCCGGCGCGCCTGGATCGCGCCCGCCAGCAGGCACAGGAATTTGCCCTGCTGCACCGAGACGGCGATCGGCGGCAACCGGGCCGCGTTGCTGGCCTCTACCGCCGCGGCCAACGCCGGATCGTCGCCGACCACCGTGCCGTCCAAGAATGCGTCAACGTCTTGCGGGGTTGGTTTCTCGGTCATTTCGCCCACGCTAGCCATCGACCGCTCGCAAACCTATTTACGGTATACCCATGGGGGGTATATAGTGGCCGTGTGGTTGATCCACAGCACGGAAAGTCCAAGACAGATAAGGGTGGTTCGAAATGCCAGACTACGACGCGGGAACCGAACTGACCTGTGGCCACGAGGGCTGCGGGTGTCGCGTTCGCATCGAGGTTCCGTGCCATTGCTCCGGGGCGGGTCAGCCGTACCGCTGCACGTGCGGCGACGAGCTGACTCCCGTCCAGTAGCACCCGGCGCGCCGGTCGCGCGTCCGGGCCTAAACCCATCACCGCCCGAACGTGCGACCGGCCAGGTCGACCTCCGAATTCAGCCGCGGGTCGACCGCCGAAGTGCCCACCGCCACCGCATAACCGCCCGGTTCGATGCGCCAGCGCCCGGCGCCGCCGTCGTAACGGGCCAGCAGCCGCGGATCGGCCGCGATCGTCACCCGGCGCGTCTCGCCCGGCTCGAGCTCGATCCGCTCGAATCCCAGCAGCCGCAGGCATCGTTCGCCCGGGGCCGCGGTCAGATACAGCTGTGGGACGTCGGCACCGTCGCGGTCGCCGATGTTGACGACGGTAAAGCTCGCGGTCACGGTGTCGCCGCCGTCGACCGCCAGGTCGCGGTACTCGAAGCTGGTGTAGGACAAGCCATGACCGAACGCGAACATCGGGGCCTGACCGGTTCTGGCGAACCAGCGGTAGCCGACGTCGGCCCCTTCTCGATACTCGATTGTGGTCGGCGTGCCCCAGGGGGCACCCAAGCCGGGCAGCTCCGCGCGCGGCGTCTGACCGAGATCGACCGGGAAGGTGATCGGCAGCCGGCCCGACGGATTCACCTGGCCGGCAAGGACTTCCGCGATGGCCCGGCCACCGGCCTGACCGGGATACCAAGCCTGCACAATCGCGTTCACCGACTTTCGCCAGGGCATGGCCACCGGGTTGCCGGTCTCGAGCACCACGACGGTATTCGGGTTGGCGGCCGAGACCGCGGCAATCAGCGCGTCCTGGCCCCAGGGCAGCGACAGGTCGGGGCTGTCAAAGCCCTCTCCTTCGACGCGGAGCGCGAACACGATCGCGATGTCGGCTCGCCGCGCAGCCAGCGCCGCATCCGCCGGAAGGGTGCCGGGATGAAACTCGATCAGCGCGTAGGGCAGTTGTTTCCTCAGTTCACTCAACGGACTCGAGGGCAGCAAGTACAGATTGCGCGAGCCGGCCTCGGGGCCTTCGCCGCGGATCGGGATCACGTCGGCGTAGCCGCCCGGTGGAACAACGGCGCTCGAACCATAGCCGGCCGGAACGCCGATGTGCGCGTGGGCGCCGATGACGGCGATGCGTGCTCCCGGCTCGGCCGTCACCGGCAGCGCCCCGCGGTTGGCCAGCAGGACGATCCCTTGCCGAGCTATTTGCAGCGCAATCTCGTTGTGCGCGAGCAGATCCGGTTGCGGTGCGGCTTCCCGCTGGTCGATTGCGACCGCGAAGATGGAACGCAGAATCCGCCGTACCATGTCCGACAGGCGCTCTTTGGGCAGCCTGCCGTCGGCGTAGGCGGTTCGCAGGGGCTCGCCGAAAGCCTCCGACTGCCACCGCAGCGCGTCGAGCTGCGCGCCGCACTCCTGGTCGAGGCCTTTGAGCGCGCATTCCCAGGTCGGTGTCGCGCCCCAATCGGACATCACCCAGCCGCGGTATCCCCAGGCGCCTTTCAGCACCTCATTGATCAAGGCGCCGCTCGCGGCGGCGTAGTCGCCGTTGATCTTGTTGTAGGCCGTCATCACGGCGCCGGGCTGCGACCGCTCGATGGCCATCTCGAAGGCCAGCAGGTCGGATTCACGGTGCGCGTCGGGATCGATGACCGCGTTCAGCCAGTGCCGGTTGGTCTCATTGCAGTTCAGCGAGTAGTGCTTGACCGTCGAAATGACGCCTTGTTGCTGTATCCCATTGACCGACTCCGCGGCCATCGTCGCGGTCAAAAGTGGGTCCTCGGAGAGGTATTCGAAGTTGCGGCCGTTACGCGGGTCGCGGACGAGGTTCATCCCGCCCGCGAGTTGCACGTTGAATCCGCGGCTGCGCGCCTCCCGACCGATCATGTCGCCCGCGGTGCGCGCCAGCGGGGGGTTGAAGCTGGCGGCCAGCGCCAGCCCGGCCGGCAACGCGGTGGCCGTGTCTCCCGGGCGGTAGCCGGGGTTGGTGACGCCGAGGCCGGCATCGCTCATCAGCAACGCGGGAACCCCGAGCCGGGGGATCGCGGGCACATACCCGGCGCCCATCGGGACGTCCGGCGGGATGCGCTCATCCCGCCGCGGCCAGAATTCCCCGGCCCCCATCACCCCGACGATCAGCGAGAATCGCTCGTCGTCGGTCATCTGGGCCTCGACCTCGCGCGCGCGGACATCGGCGTCAGTCAATTCCTTCATCGCGCACCCTCTTTGGCGTACACGACACGCAGCACATGTCCTAGCTCGGGTCCCATCACCAGCTCTGCCAACTCACAGATCGTAGCGACGAACTCTGGGCCGTGCGGCGGCTCGGCCCGGCACAAGTGATGGGCCACTTCATGGAGCACCACCAACTCGCGCAAGGCCCAGTCGGCGGCATCGCGATCGGGAACCGCGACAGTGCCCGCGCCGTCACGGTTTTCGTAGTGCGCCGCGGTGGCGGCCCGCCGGGGCCGCACTCTCAGCGGCGACACGTCGGGCCAACGTCGCCGCACGGCCGGCAAAGCGAGCACGTCATCGACGTAGCGTTGCACGGAGGCAACCGACCCGAACCTCGCCTCGGGCGGCAGCGTCAACTGCGTGCCGAAGAAGTCCACCGCGGGTGATCCATGCCCCGCGGCGCGGTCGAACAGCGTCCGGACGAACTCCTCAGCCGCGTAGACCTTGGCGCGCTGGGAGTCCCTTCGAGACCGATCGTGTGCCCCGGCCGGCGTCACCGGTCCAATGCGCTCCGCGCACCCGGCAGTTCGGGGCTGTTGTGCAGCTGCGCCCGCCGGCCGGCCCTGTCACCCGCGCGTCGTGCCGCCGACGAATACCCGGCCGACGCCCGATGGGCTTGCCAGGTGCCGCGCGCCTTCGATGCGCTGCGGTAGTAGTCCCTTAACTCGATCTCCTTGTCGCGCAATGCGATTGCGGTGCCGGGCTGGCGACGACTGTCCTTAGTCGCCTCGCTCCTGGCCTGTTCGCGGGCCTCGGCCAGGCGCTGACCGACGCGGGCCCCGAAGGCGAGCTGGAAGTTGAGCCGGGCGGTGATCGTCGGCGTCGGTCGGTGGGCACCGGACGCGAGGTAGGCGTCCGACGCGCGCACCATCTGGACGACCAGGCTGGCGTACAGGGCGTGGCTCGCGTCCATGTCCTCGGCGAACCCGTACGCGTAGAGGAACGTCGAATTCGTCGCCACGTCGCAGCGCACGTCATTGGCCGCCGCGATCAGCACGAAGAGCTGCACATACGTCCGCAGGCCCTTGGCGCCCGCCGGCCCGATGGTGATGGTCCGCTGGGTCGGGGCCTGCGCCGGCGAGCGCTGGGCCGCGTGGGACCGCGCCACCGCCAGGTCGATCGAGGCCGTCGTCGCCAACCGCTGCGCGGCGCTCATGAAAGCCTCGGCCTCGTGCGAGTTGTCGGTGCCTTCGGCCTGCCGCAGCAGCGCGGCTATGCGGGCGAGCATCTTGTCGTCGGTCATACCGCCAAACTACGGGAGCGATCCGACATTCTGCCGACAGGCGGTCACAGGCGATTCAGGATCCACGAAACCACGTCGCCCAGCACCTGGGCGCGCTCGGGCTCGTTGAAGACCTCGTGATACAGCCCGGGGTAGACCTTCAACTCGACGTCGGTGGATCCCACGCATTCGACCAGGCGGCGGCTCCCGTCGACGGGGACCAGCCGGTCGTCGCCGCCGTGCACCACCAGCAGCGGCGCGGTCAACGCCGGCGCCCGCCGCGGCATGGTCTCCCCGACCTGCAGCAGCGCGCGGCCGACGCCGGCCGGGACCTTTCCGTGGTAGACCAGCGGGTCCTCGTTGTACGCCGCCACGACAGCGGGGTCGCGGGAGATGGCCTCGTCGTCGAGTTCCTGAACCGGAAGACCGGGCGCGAGAACACCGAGCCCCTTGGCGGCGAGCGCCATCAGCGGCGACACCAGGTCCTGGGCGGCCACCGCCGGCCCGGACAGCACCATCATGTCGTAGTTGTCGGGGCGCTCGACGCCATAGGCGAACACGATCGCCCCGCCCATGCTGTGCCCGAGCACGACGCACTTGAGGCCGTGATGCTCCCGGGAGGCGATGCCGACGAGGGTGTCGAAATCGGCGGTGTACTCGGAGATGTCCCGCACCAGCATCCGCTTGCCGCCGGAGCGGCCGTGCCCCCGATGATCCAGGGCGTAGGTGACCAGCCCGGCATCGCCGAAGCACTGCCCGACGTGGTCGTAGCGGCGGGCATACTCGCCGAGGCCGTGCGACAGCACGACCACCGCGCGCGGCGAGGTCTCCGGCGTCCAGACGTCGTAGACGATGCGCACGCCGCCGAGGCCGTCGAAATTCCGTTCACTGCGGGTCGTACTCATTACGCGCAGCGTAGTGGCTGCGGCGACCGGCCTGTCAGTGGCTCTGCGTAGGCTCTCTGACGTGAGTGTGCTCGTAGAAAACTCCGACCGGGACTTCTCAACCCATGCCGAGCCGTACCGACGTGAATTGCTCGCGCACTGCTACCGGATGACCGGCTCGCTGCACGACGCCGAGGATCTGGTGCAGGAGACACTGCTGCGGGCCTGGAAGGCCTACGACCGATTCGAGGGCAAGTCGTCGATGCGGACCTGGTTGCATCGCATCGCCACCAACACCTGCCTGACCGCGCTGGAGGGCCGGCAGCGCCGGCCGCTGCCGACCGGGCTGGGCGCATCGAGTTCGGACCCGACCGCCGAGCTGGTGGAACGCCACGAGGTGCCCTGGCTCGAACCGCTGCCGGACGTCACGGACGACCCGGCCGACCCCTCGGTCATCGTCGGCTCGCGCGAGTCGGTGCGGTTGGCGTTCGTCGCCGCGCTGCAACACCTTTCACCCCGGCAACGGGCGGTGCTGCTGCTGCGGGACGTGCTGCAATGGAAGGCCGCCGAAGTGGCCTCGGCGCTCGGCACCACCACGATCGCCGTCAACAGCCTGTTGCAGCGGGCCCGGACGCAGCTGGAGGCAGTCGGTCCCAGCTCCTCCGACCGGTTGACGCCGCCGGATTCGCCGGAGGCGCAGGACCTGCTGGACCGCTACATCGCCGCGTTCGAGGCCTACGACATCGACCGGCTGGTCGAGCTGTTCACCGCCGAGGCGATCTGGGAGATGCCTCCCTACGCCGGCTGGTACCGGGGCCCGCGGGACATCATCGCGCTCATCCACCACCAGTGCCCGGCCGAATCGCCCGGGGACATGCGCCTCATCCCGCTGGTCGCCAATGGCCAGCCCGCCGCTGCCATGTACATGCGTGCCGGCGACGTGCACCTCCCGTTTCAGTTGCACGTCCTGGACGTCCGCGCCGACCGAGTGTCCCGCGTGGTGGCGTTCCTCGACGGCACGCTGTTCGAAAAGTTCGGCCTGCCCGGTTCCCTGTAAACATGGCCGATACCCCGGTTGCCGTACCCGCGCCCGGCAAACCTCTTCTGCTGTTGGGCGCCTTCGGCATTGGCGGCGTGGGCTATGCGGCCGAGGAGTTCTTCGTTTCCGGAACGGCGTCTTCCTACGCCCCGGCGGCGGAGTTCGGCCCGGACGGGCGGTGGACTGTGACCCCCTGCGGGACGGCTGAATACACGACCCGGATGGTGGTGCTGACCCCTTCCGACCCGGCGCGGTTTAACGGGACGGTACTCGTGGAATGGCTGAACGTCAGCGGCGGCATCGATGCTCCGGCGGTGTGGATGATGGCGCACCGCGAAATCATTCGGGCGGGCTACGCCTACGTCGCGGTCTCGGCCCAACGGGTGGGGGTGGAGGGCGGCGCCAGCCTACTGGGCATCGATATGTCCTTGAAGAGTCAGGATCCCGCGCAATATGCGGCCCTGCACCACCCCGGCGACGCCTTCTCCTACGACATCTTTTCGCAGACCGGCGAACTGGTCCGCAGCGGCGTGCTCGGGGATCTGCGTGTAGAACAGGTAATTGCCGTCGGCGAGTCCCAGTCCGCGATGTTGTTGACGACCTACGTCAACGCCGTCGATCCGGTTGCCCAACGCTACGACGGGTTCCTCGTGCATTCCCGGTTCGCGTCGGCCGCACCGCTGGATGACATTTCCATATTCGACGAATCGCAGGCGAACTCACCGGACGCGGTAGCGTTCCGGCCTGACCTCCGCGTCCCGGTCGTCACGATCATCACCGAAACCGACCTGTTCGGCCCCGTGCGGCATGGCTACTACTTCGCGAGGCAGCCCGACAACCCCCGGCTGCGGGTCTGGGAGATCCCCGGCGCGGCCCACGCCGACAACTACACGATCCAGGTGGCGCCGATCGACAGCGGCTCGGCGCCGCTCGAAGACATCGTGGCGGCCTACGCGCCGACCGACACGCTGATGGGTCAGCAGCTCGGGCACTACATCAACTTCGCCCCGCAACACCATTACGTGGTGCAGGCTGCGCTCGCCGCGCTGAACAGGTGGGTCCGAACCGGCGAGCCGGCGCCCGCGGCCGCACCCATCGAGGTCCGCGTCAGTGACGAGCCCGCTCCGGTTGTGGATCCCAATGGTCTGGCGCGGGGCGGCGTGAGGACCCCTTGGGTCGACGTGCCGGTCGCCCGCACCTCCGGTCTTGGCGCCGACGAAGGCGTCATGGCGGCGATCTTCGGCTCCGGGGAACCCTTCGGCGCCGCGACGTTGCACCGCCTCTATCCGGGCGGGGCCGACCAGTACCTCCACAGCTTCACGGTGGCGCTGGACAGGGCGATCGACTCCGGGTTCATCCTGCCGGCCGATCGCGCCGAAATCCTCCAACTCGCCGCCGCCACGTATCCCGCTTAGAACAGCGGCTGTCGGGTGACGGGCCGGGCACCGAGCGGACCAGGCCGGCCCCGGTAATGACGGGCAGGTCGAGTGCGGACAGCAGACCGGGCGGGGCCGCGCACACCGCGGGGATGGCGTTGACCATCCGCGACGCGCCGGCGATGCGCGCGCCCAGATCGTGGTCGCGGTCCTCGGCCATCTCGAATTCGCACCGCATGCTCGGTGATCCCTCGATCTCGACGCGATACAGACCGCGGCCGGACGCCGGACCGAACCCCAGGTCCTTGGGCGGGATACAGATGTGCGGCTGTGGCCAGTCCGGGGCGATGTCGTCGCGCATCCGCGTCACGTGGTCGAGGACGAACGTCGGCTTGTCGCCCACGTAACCGGTGAGCGTGGAGCGCATCGCCGCAATCGTTCCCGCCGCGATGTGACCGGTGGGGGGTGTCGAAGGCTTCGCGGGCGGGAATGCGTTCGTTGCTTTCCTCGATGTGGTCGATCTTGACGCCCAGTCCGGCGGCCAGTTGGTGCACAACGGGCCCCCATCCGAAGGTGAACACGCCGGGCGTCGCCGCGAACGCGGTGAACTCGGGCGGCTTGCCGAATCCGAGGATCTCGTACACCGCGGTCTCGTCCGGATATGTTGCGTAGTTGAACATCTCCGTCACCCGGATCGACTCGATGACCCGCGATACCCCCGAAAGAACGAGCGGCAGAACGTCGTTGGCGAAACCGGAGTCGATGCCCGTGGTGAAGAACGACACGCCGCCGTCCAACGCGGCCCGCCGCAGCGGATCGGTAAGAGCCGCATCGACAGCGTCGGGATACACCAGCGGAACGACCGAACACGACACGACGTTCTTCCCGGCCCGCAGGATCGACACCATGTCCTCGACCGCCTCCAGCGGGCGCAGGTTGGCGCCGGCGGCGTACACCACCACGTCGGCCTCGCCGGCGAGCATCGCGGCCGGGTCCTTCGTCGCGATCACTCCCACCGGCGCGATGCCGCACAGGTCCCCGGCGTCGCGGCCCGCTTTGGCATCGCTGTGCACGACGACGTCGACCAATTCCAGCGCGGGGTGATCGATCACCCCGCGCAGGGCGATCACACCCATGGAGCCAGGCCCCCAAATGCTCACCTTGAACACTGTTCTCCTATTATTAGGAAGCGAGATATCATATTTCGGACGGATCGTAAGGAGCTTCGCGTGGGCGAGTCAACCGCCAAGTCTCCGCCCACCAGTCGCGTGATGGATGTGCTTGTGGCCCTGTCAGATTCGGGGAATGGACACACCTCGTCGGAGCTCGCGAAGAATTGCGGGATCAGCACCTCGACCTGCGCCCTGGTCCTGGCCGAATTGGAGCGGCGCGCCTGGGTGGTCCGGCGCGGGGACCGCCGGTACGTCCTTGGCAGCGGCCTGTTCGCAGTCGTGCACGGGCTGCGGACGCAGTTCCCCCTGCTGGACCGGGGACGGGACGCGCTGCGCTTGCTGCACGACTCCCTCGGCGCGGGCTGCTCGATGTCGAAGATCGGTGACCGGCACCTCACGACCGTCGACGCCGTCGGCCACGGCACCGACGGCGAGCATGCGGTCGGCCAGCGCTTCCCCATCGACCCGCCGTTCGGCCTGGTCGCGATGGCCTGGCGCGACGACGATTTCGTCCAGGCATGGCTGCGGCGTGTCATGCCGCGGCTGACGCGCGCCGAGATCGCCCACCACCAGCGGGTGCTCGCCGACATCCGGGCCCGCGGCTACGGCGCGTGGCGATTCGACGACACCCACCAATCGCTGCACGACAGGCTGGCCGACGTCCTGTCATCGCTGGAGCCGACCGCCCAGGTGACCCGCCGACTCACCACGCTGATGACCATGGTGACGCTGCAGTCCGTCACCGATATTCTCGAAACAGATCTGGAATCAACGGAATTCGTCGTGCTGCCGATCTTTGGTCACGATCGCCAGCCGGAGTACCAAATCGAGATCCACCTGGGCCGCCCGGCCGGGCTGACGCTGGCGGCGCTCGATGCCACGCTGCGCCACGCCCAGGGACTGCTCACCCCCGGCGGGCCTGGGTAGGCTGGATCGATGCCTGCAACCGCCGAGGTTCGGCGCGCGGCCGAGCGGGCCGTCACCACGACGTCCTGGCTGAAATCCCGGCATTCGTTTTCGTTCGGCGACCACTACGATCCAGCCAACACCCACTTCGGCCTGCCGTTGGTCAACAACGACGACATTGTCGCGCCTGCAGGCGGATTCGAGACGCACGCGCACCGCGACGTGGAGATCGTGACGTGGGTTCTCCAGGGCCGACTGCGGCATCAGGATTCCGCCGGCAACCGAGGGGTGATCTATCCCGGTCTGGCGCAACGCATGTCGGCGGGCAGCGGAATCCTGCGCTCGGAGATGAACGATTCCGCAACGGAGCCGGTCCGTTTCGTCCAGATGTGGGTCGTTCCCGACGAGACCGCCATCGCCCCGAGCTACCAGCAGCACGAGATCGACGCCAAACTGCTGGGCGGCGAACTTGTGACCATCGCCTCAGGCGCCCCGGTCGTGAGGCGGCCATCACACTGCACAACCGCAACGCCGCACTGCATGCCACACGTTTAGAACCTGGCGACTCGGTAGGTCTCCCGGAGGCGCCCTACCTGCACCTATTCGCCGCGCAGGGCAGGGTCACGTGCGAGGGAATCGGTGACCTACACGAGGGCGACGCGGTCCGATTCACCGACTCCGACGGCCCGCGAGTGACGGCGAGCGAACCGTCCGAGCTGCTGATCTGGGAGATGCATGCGACCTTGGGCGGCTGAGCGCATCTAGCGGCCATCGCGTGACGACATAGAGTGGGCACGACAGACAGGAGCCCGCATGTCCCGATCGCAGCCGCGGCACGCTGCGCCGAACCCTAAGCACAACATCAAGTCAATTCGGACCGTGCGGTTCTGGACGCTACCCCTTGCCGTCACGCTGGCGCTGATGTCGGCGCTGTGTGCGCTGTACCTCGGGGGCATTTTGAACCCGACAACCAACCTGCGGCATTTTCCGATCGCCGTCGTGAACGAGGATGCCGGGCCGTTCGGCGCGCAGGTCGTCGACGGGCTGGTAGCCGGTTTGGACAAGAACAAGTTCGACGTCCGGGTGGTGTCCCATGACGAGGCGCAGCGACTGCTGGAAACCGGCAAGGTATACGGGGAATTGGTCATTCCGCCGACGTTCTCGTCCAGCCTTCGCGACTTCGGGGCAAGCGCGGTCACGCCCACCCATGCGGCGCGGCCATCGGTCACCATCTCCACGAACCAGCGAGCCGGCACGCTGGCCTCCAGCATCGCGGGCCAGACCCTGACGCAGGCGATGTCCGTGGCGAACGGCAAAGCGGGCCAACGACTTACGGCTGAGGTTGCGGCCGAGACCGGCGGCGCGCCGCTGACGGGAGCGTCGGCGCTGGGAATCGCGAATCCAATCGAGGTCAAGACGGGCGTGTACAACCCGCTGCCCAACGGCACCGGCAACGGGCTCTCGGCGTTCTATTACGCGCTGTTGCTGCTGCTCGCGGGCTTCACCGGCAGTGTCGTGGTCAGCACGCTGGTGGACGCGCTGCTCGGCTACGTGCCGGCGGAATGGGGGCCGGTGTATCGCTTCGCCGAGCAGGTCAGGATCTCACGATTCCAGACGCTACTGCTCAAATGGGCCATGATGGTCCTGCTGGCGCTGCTGACCTCGGGCGTGTATCTGGCCATCTCCGGCGGGCTCGGCATGCCGATTCCCCGCGGGTGGCAACTGTGGGCGTACGGAGTGTTCGCGATCATCGCGGTGGGCGTCACGTCGAGTTCTCTGATCTCGGTGCTTGGCTCGATGGGCCTGCTGGTCAGCATGCTGATCTTCGTGATCCTCGGGCTACCGTCGGCGGGTGCCACCGTGCCGCTGGAGGCGACGCCGCGGTTCTTCCGCTGGTTGTCCGAATTCGAGCCGATGCACCAAGTGTTCCTCGGCGTTCGGGCGCTGCTCTATCTCAACGGCCGCGCGGACGCCGGTTTGTCGCAGGCGTTGTGGATGACAGCGGTCGGCCTTGTCATCGGCCTACTGCTGGGTGGCATCATCACGCACTTGTACGACCGCAGCGGCTTCCACCGGCTTCCCGGCGCGGTCGCTTTGGCGATCGCCGAGGCGCACCGGGCGCAGCACGAGGCGCACCTGCGCAAGCGAGAAAGCGCAGCCGAGGCCCTCAGCGAAAGTTCAAGCGCGCAAACGTAATTCACGCGCGGCCCAAGCGTCATCCTTTTGTTATCAAAGTTGACACTGAGGCTATTGTGGCTAATGCTGTGGATGTTGCCTTCACATCCGTGGCGAAAGGTCCATCGTGCTGACGCCGACTGCCAGCTTGCGCCGGCTGACGGCCTGCTGCGCCGCCGTGGTCGCATGCGTGACGATGGCGAGCACCACCGGACAGCCACTCGCACACGCCGCCGACGGACGGGATCTCCTGGCTAGCGCGATCGACACGACCAGGGGTTCATACCTGGTTTACAACTTCGGCCCCGGTCACCCCACGCCCATGCTCAATGCCGGCGGCAGCTGGTATGAGATGAACAACGGCGGCCACCTAATGATCATCAAGAACGCCGCGGGCCGCCTGGCACCGCATCTGTTGGTGGACAGCCACCAAGGCGATCAGGCGCGCTGCGAAAACAATCCCGGGGCCCGCACCGGCGAGGGACTCTGGCAGGCATCCGAGGTCTACCCGCCGCTTCAGGCGTGGCAGCGGATGGGGCAACCGACGATCGCCATCAACGCCAACTTCTTCGACATCCGCCCGCAGAAGGGCGGCTCCTGGCGCCAGACCGGCTGCAGTTCGCCCCTGGGCGCCTTCGTCGACAACACCCACGGCCAGGGCCGGGCCAACCAGGCGGTGACCGGGACCGTCGCCTACCCCGGCAAGCAAGGCCTGTCCGGCGGAGGCGAGAGCTGGAGCGCGCTGTCGACGATGATCCTGCCGTCCGGCGGTGCGCCGTATGTGTTGCGGCCCAAGAGCAGGCAGGACTACGACGTCGCCACTCCGGTGGTCCAAGACCTGCTCAACGAGAACGAGAAGTTCGTCGCGGTTTCGGGGATCGGGCTGCTGTCCCCCGGCAACACCGGACAGCTCAACGACGGCGGCCCCAGCGCGGCACGCACCGGCCTCGCGTACTCGAAGCAGAAGGACGAGATGTACATCTTCGAGGGCGGGAGTTACACACCGGACAACATTCAGGACCTGTTCCGCGGGCTGGGCAGCGACACCGCCGTCCTGCTCGACGGTGGCGGGTCCTCGGCGATTGTGTTGCGCCGTGACACCGGCGGCATGTGGGCCGGGGCCGGGTCGCCGAGGGGATCGTGCGACACCCGGCAGGTACTTTGCGACTCGCATGAGCGGGCGCTGCCCAGCTGGCTTGCCTTCAATTAGACGGGGAGGCAGGGGCTTTCGCTTCGGCCGGGCCGAAGCGGAAGATCAGCAGGCTCAGCGCCACCACCACCGCCGTGACCGCGAAGACCGGTGCGACGACGAACCGCGACATCGTGGCGCCGACCAGCGCGCCGGCACACATCGTGAAAACCACGCTGAAGCGCAGCTTTTGGCGCGCGCCCGTGCCGCCGGCCAGGCGACTGTCCAGACCGAGGCTCACGATCGTCGACGTCAACACCGTGGTGGAGAGTTCTTGGATCCCGAACTGGCGGGCACTCGAGTGCTGCAACCCGAACGTCACCGCGAGGACACCGATCACGGCCAGTTTGGTGTTGTCGTGATAGTGCAGCACGCCCACGCCGCCCAGAATCGACAACGCCGCCAACAGCGCGACTTCTGCTGCCAACACCGTGGTGATCCAGGGCCGCGTCCGCTGGTCGAAATGCCTTGAGAGCCGACCACTAACGATCGTCGTGCAGACGAACGTGGGAAGGGCCACCACGACGGCGGTCAGGTCGATGCTGGTTCTCGGAGCCAGCCAGAAGCCGAGGAAGATCACGTTGCCGGTCATGTTGGCCACGAAGACGTGACCGAGAACCAGGATGCTGATCGAGTCGGCCAAACCGGTGGCGAAGGTCAGCAGCAGCAAGGCCGCGACGGTGAAGCGCTCGGATACCGGCGAAGCAACGGCCATGGGCTGTGGTGTATTTCGGCGGATTCGGCCCGTCTGCCCTAAACGTGCGGCGTCAAGTCCAACGACGTGATGGTCGTCATTCTCGTCACCAGCCAGCGGCCGTTGGTGCGCTTCATGAACAGCCGGTAGGACAGATATTTCAGCGACGGGATGTTCTTGGTCAGCGGACTGGTGGAGGTGCTGTTCGTGTAGACGATCACGACGGCATTCGGGTCATCCAGCGATTCGACCGCCGCGCCGGTGACCTCGGTGGTGTTGGTCACCTTGGCCTGCTTGTTA
Source organism: uncultured Actinomycetota bacterium (assembly GCA_963788075.1). Classification (GTDB taxonomy): domain Bacteria; phylum Actinomycetota; class Actinomycetes; order Mycobacteriales; family Mycobacteriaceae; genus Mycobacterium. The sequence continues at coordinate 314,645 of CAWBFI010000008.1, forward strand.
GGGGCCACGATAGAGTCGACGAATTTGCGGTACTGGGCCTCGAAATCGCCGCTGAGGTAGGCCGCCGCGCGATCGGCGAGGGTGTCCATGTTCTCCGGGGTGTAGGTCCACAGTGTCGTGATTGCGTTCGCGGCCGTCCGCGCCACTTTCAACTTGGTTGCGGCGGAGGCGCGATCGGACAGGTACGGCTGGACGGTCGCGCCCGCGAACGCCGCCGAACCCACGAATAACACGGCTGCCACTGCGACGACGATGGCGAGGCCCTTGCCGGCCAGCCACTTCCTCCGGCGGCGACGGCCTTCGTCGGGAGTCACGGCGTCCTCGGCATTTTCCGCCTCTTCGGCCTTTTCGGCCTCCTCAGCCTTTTCGGCATCTTCGGCATCCGGTTGTAGCGCCGCGTCACCGTCGGTCTCATCGGGAGTCGCTTCGGCTGATTCCGTTGCAGCGTCGGCGGTTTCGTTGCGCTGCTTGGAGTCGTCCACGGCCGCGTCGGCGGTCAGATCACCTGCAGCAGGCTGCTGATCTTCCACTGCTTCCCTTCCTGCTTGACGGTCGCCGTCCAACGATTGGCGTTCTCGAATACCTGCTTTTCATCCGGCGACTTGGAGGTGACTTCCGTTGCCACCATCACCGTGGCGCTGCCGTCGTCGTTCCACCGTTCCAGCCCGGTGTCGAGGACGGTGCCGGTCGCGGGTTCGGCGCGGGCGACCTGGAGCAGGATCTCGTTCGCCTTATCCTGATACTGCTTGGCGAAATCGCCTGTCGCCTGGGCCAATATCCGCGCCACGTAGTCGTTGGCGTGGTAGGGGTCGATGGAAGTGAATTGCGACATGAACCCCGACACATAAGTGAGCACCTCGCGGTTCTTCGACTCGCGGTGCACGCGGGATTCATGGGAGATCAGCATAAGAGTGCATACCGTGATGGCCGCCGCCATCAGCAACGAGGCAACCGTGCTGGCCAGCGGCAGCCCCCACGGTCGCCGCGCCTGTGCGCCATGCGCGGCGAACAGCGGCTCCTCTCCGGGCTGAAACCTGCGGCGCGGACTCATTTTCCGCTCCCGGGCGGTTTCGGCTTGGTCAGCACGGTCAGGTCATCAACACGCCAGCGGTGGTCCGCGCCTTTCGCGAAAATCACCCGCAGGGTTGCACTGATATACCGTTCGTCAGGCGCCGCTCCTCGCCGGCCCTGCAGGAACAACAGCATCGTCGCCCGATCCGGCGTGGCCGACTGGACGGACCAGTCGATCGGCCAGTACTCGTTGATGACCGGCTTGCCCTTCTGCACGACGTCCTGCTGAACCTCCAGCTGGCCCCGATATTTGTCTGTGGCCAGCGACCGTGCGCGCGCAAAATCGTCGCTCAGCGATTTCGGGTCGTACGTCAGCATCTGCGCGACCATTTTCGGCCCCTGATTCGCGATCTGTTCGCGTGTTTGATCGATCGCCCGATCACGGGAGTACACGACCAGGTAACTCACGGCGGAACCTGCCAGGCAGACCGCCGCCGCGGTCAGCACCGCCACGGTGGTCCACCGCCGTATGTGAGGCGGCCGATCGTCCGCTTCGATGCGACGCACTTCGGTGTGCAGCAGCATGTCGGCAAAGGTGCGACGCCGCGAATCCCACAGCGGCCACAGCCATCCCACCACCGATGCGGTGTCGAGCAGGTGAGCCATATCTCGCAGCAGCAGCCCCCACGGGCCAACGGCTGTGCCATCGCTCCGGAGCACCGCGATCCCGAACAGCGCCCGTCCCAAGCTCCAACCGGTGATCGTTGGCAGCAACAGCCGGTTCACCAGCATCAGCAGGATGACGACGCCGATGACGGAAATGCACAGCCACCACCACACGCCGCGCGCGGGCACCGTGAAGGACACCAATGCCAGCGTCGCGATCACGGCGATGGCCGGAAAGACGTCAACGGCGAAGGCGGCGACGCGCAAGCGCCATGGCGCCAAGGCATTCTGCGCTGGTGCTGGGACGGCCGTGGTGGTCCGAGTGTCCTCGACCACCACCATCACTTCGTCACCTGGTCGAGCTTGGAAATTCGGTACTGCCCCTCAGCGAGCGCCATCTTCACCCGCAGGCGGTAGCCGGTTTCGTTCTGCGACTTATCGGTGGCTACCTTGACGCGCATTGCGACGAGCACCTCGACCGAACCGTCGCTGTTGTTGCGTTCGACCGCGGCCCGCACGTCGGACACCTGCACGTGCACGTTCGCGGCCTGGTAGGCCTGAACCAGCATGCTGGTGTACAGCAGCGCCTGGGACCGGAAAGCATCCGTGCCGCAGTCGATGATCTTCTGTTCGCTCGCGACCATCGTGTTGGTGTCGGGCGCCTGGGTCGCCGAAACACACTCCACCGCGGCTTTGAGGGCTGCGGCGTCGTTGCGCGCGATGGCCTGGCTTTGCTGGTGGAAACGCAACGCGAAGTAGCCGCCGGTCCCGAGGGCGCCCGCGCACAGGACGAGCACCGCCGCAATGCCGGCTTTCCAGCCGCGACCCATACGCGAAGGACGACGTTGGGGATCCCCGTCCCCGGCATCGGCCGCGCCCTCGGGCTCCGGCGATTCCTGGGTCTCCTCGGGGGCTATCTGCTCGGTCGCGATCTGGTCGGTTCCGCCGTCGGATGCTGAAGAATCCTCGGCCGTCACCGCGGGGCTTATCTGTTCGGTGCCAATCTCGTCGGCCTCGGACGCTGAAGATTCCTCGGCCGTCACCTCGGGGCTCGTCTGGTCGGCAGCGACCGCCGGCTCCTGCTGCATCTTCGAGCTTGATTTCCGGGCGGACCTACGCAGACGGCGAAACATCTGCATCGGTGGGGGGTTCAGCCGGCTGGCGCCAGCATCTCCTTCCATCCGTCGTCTCCTGTTTTGGTCGAGTTTTCGACGGAGTATTTGACTCCGTCGGGCCCCACCAGTTCACCGCTCTGGGGACTGTAGACGGCCGCGGGAGGCCCGCTGGGAGTGTAGACGCACGGGTTGGGCTGTTGGCCGTTGCACTGCACGGTACCGCTTCCCGGCCGCGATAGTGGGTCACTGGTCGGCGGTGGCGTCCCGGCGACTCGATCCGAGGGTGCCGGGTTCAGGCCGGTATTGATCGAGGGCGCCGGAATTACCATCCCGGGCCGCACCGACTGGTCGCAGCGCGCCGAGGGCGCGGGGCAGGTCAGGATCTGGTTCGGGTCGCCGTACCAGGGGTTGGTGCCCGCCGGGACGTACGGCCTGGGATCGCGGCACTCCCGCGGCGTGGCCGCCCGCTTGCCGGGGATGTCGGTGCACGGGATATTGCGCGAGCCGCGCACGCTGTTGGCCGGGTAATCCATCGGAATCTTGCAGTACGTGCCGGACGGCAGCGGTGCCAGATTCGTGTCCGCGGGGGACCGCCACTCCGACGCCGGAATGAAGCCGGTCAAACACGGCGGCGGCTGGTTGATCGACAGCGCCAAGTCCAGGGCGGCCTGGTTCGGGAACGGCGCGGCCACCGTCTGCGTGATCGAAGCGCCCTGCGGCAGGAACACCAGCACCTGCTCCACGCCGGTGTGGTAGCGCTTGAGCAGATCGAACACGACCTCGAGATTCGCCAGCGTCTGCGGAAGCGATTCGCGGACGTCGCTGAACACGTCGTTGAGCTGGTCGGCGGTTGGCGCCGCCTGCGACAGGATGCTTTTCACATGCTGGTCGTTTTCCGCACTCTGCGCGGCCAAGGTGTTCAGGTTGCGCGCCCAGCGCTCGATCGCGCTGCTCGACTCGACTTGGCTGTCCAGGATCGGCCCGGAGTTCTGGATGATGTCGTTGACGTTGGGGATGTTCGTCTTGAAATCACCGACGATCGCCTGCGTGGAGTCGACCAGCCGTTGCAGGGCGGGACCCAGCCCGCCGACGGATTGCGCCGTTTCGTCCAGCAGCGTGCCGATCTTGTCCTTGGGCAACGCGGCGAGCCCGCGGTTAGCGGTATCGAGCGCCGGCCCGATCTCACTGGGCACCGTGCCCTTGGTGATGGTCTGCCCGGCCGACAGGTACTTGCCCGGGTTCCCGGTCGACACCAGGTCCAGGTACTGCTCACCGACCGCCGACACCGAGTGCACATTGGCCACCGCATCGATCGGAATCTTGTAGCGGCTGTCGATGCTCATCGTCGCCTCGGCGCCCTGCTCGGTCGGCTCGACGTCGGTGACCTTGCCGATCGTGATGCCGCGATAGGTCACGTTGGCAGTCGGGTACAGGCCGCCCGACGCCGGCAGCTCGGCCTTGAGCGTGTACCGGCCGATGCCCACCAGGCTGGGGACCTGCAAGTAGTACACGCCGAGCACCAGTATCGAGACCACCGTGAGGATCCCGAACAGGATTAGCTGGCGTCGGATGAAGGGAGTCAGCAATTTCTGTCCGCCCTTTCCACCAGCGGTCCACCGGGCGCGTTGTTCGGGTTCGGCGTGTATCGGACGTCGGGGATCATCGTCTCGGGGTCACGCCCGAACGACTGCTCGAGCGCCCGCAGAGCCCCCGACAATCCAGTACCGGTGAGGAATGCGTTGTCGATGGAGCTGTAGGTCACGTCCAGCGTCAGCGACACGTTCTGGTAGTCGCCCCGCATCAGCTTCGGAATGGTTTCGATGTCGTAGGGCTGCGTGAGGATCAACTTCAGCGCGCCGATCAGGTACGGCGAGGCACGGCCGAGCTCCTTCAACGGGCATTGCAGCGACTGCAAATCCTGATGGAGCGGGCCGCGCGCCTCCGACAGGTACTCGTCGGCGTACTGGCTCAGCCGTCCCACCGCATCGACGGCGTTGATGAGCAGATTCTTCGTGTCGGCGAAGTGCTTGATCAACGGCGGGATGTCGGTCAGCACGCGATCCACGACGTCCGCCCGGCCCCCGACGTAGACCAACAGCCGGTCGGTCGAGTCGATCGCGTGAGTGATGTCGTCGCGTTGCTGGTTGAGCTGGTTGGTGAAGGTGTCGAGCTTGCCGAGGAACGCGCGGATCTGATTCGCACGCCCGTTGAAGATGTTGAAAACCTCGTTCTGCAGCACTTCCAGGTTCGGGATGCCGCCACCGCGCAGGATCAAGGAGAGACTGGCCAGCGTTTGCTCGGTCGTGGGGTAGGCGGACGAGTTCTTCAGCGGAATGGTGTCGCCATCCTTGAGCAGCTCCGGGGACGGATTCGGCGGGGCGGCCAACTCCACATGCTGAGAACCGAGCAGAGAAGTCTGCCCAATCTTGGCGGTCGCGTTCTTTGGAAGCTTGACGCTCTTGTCGATACCGAGCCGCAGCGTGGCGATCCAGTTCTTCAGGTTGATGGCCTTGATGGAGCCGACATAGACGTCGGCGACCATCACCTTGCTGTTGCCGTTGATCGCCAGCGTATCCGGCACCTGCACATACAGGGTGTAGGAACCCGAGCCGCTGCCCGGACCGCCCGGAATCGGCACGTTGGAGATTCCGCGGTACCCGCACGAGCTCAGCACGAGCGCGGCCGTCAGCAACACCAGCCCCTGCCAGGCCCGGCGGCGGATCAGGCCGACAAAATGCCTCGCGCCCACGGCGCTCATCGCGCGCCTCGGTGCCCAACTGTTCGGCTTGCTCCTCGCGCCGAAGGCGCTCATCGCGCGCCCCGGTGCCCAACTGTTCGGCTTGCTCCTCGCGCCGAAGGCGCTCATCGCGCGCCCCGGTGCCCAACTGTTCGGCTTGCTCCTCGCGCCGAAGGCGCTCATCGCGCGCCTCACTGGCCCAGTCCTGCATCAGCGGGCCCACCGGCATTGGGTGAGGGGGCCGACACCGGCGCGGGTGTCGGAGCGACGGGCCCCGGCGCCACCTCCGGCCCAGGCGGGGGCGGCGGTATCGGCACCTGCGGCGGGTTCTGCCCGACAACCGGCGCTATCGGGACCTGGTCGTAGGCGTTCGGGTATCCCGGCGGGGTCTGCAGGTTCGACTGGACGGGCGCGATGTTGGGACCGCCCATCAGTTCGGCCAGTGAGTCCGGGGTCATCAGACCCGCCGTGACCGGCCCGACCTGCTGCCCCTGCATGCCCGGGGCGACAATCCAGCCGGGCTGGGTATTGCGGTGCGACGTCGGCGTGTCCGGCACCCAGATTCCCGGGACGGTCGTGTCCTTATAACCGTTGGGCGGCTGCAACCGCGGCTCGGAGTAGGCGGTGTCCTTGGGCAGCGTCTCGGCCGTGCTGAAGAGGTTCAAGCCGAACGGCAGGTAGTTGAACTTGATCGCATCGAGGATCGGCGCCAGGTACTGGGCGCAGAGCTCGGCCGACTCTTGGTAGCCCAACCGGCTGCCGGCCTGGATCGAGCTGCATATGAACTGCATCGGGTTAGCGAAGTTGGCGATCGCCGGAACGGCGACAACGGAACCGTGCGCCGGGTGGTAGATCTGATTGATGTTCGACGCGGCCGTCGGAAGCACGTGCAAGGCCGTCTCGAGCCCATTCAGGGAATCCGGTTGCAGCAGCGTGTTCGTCGCCGTAGCCAGGTTGTTGATGTCGTGGGTCAGCACCTCGCGGTTCTGGTCGAGCCACGGGCGCACGGTCGAAAGCAGGCTGTCGAACTGCTGTATCGCATTGGCGAGGTCGTTGTCCGAGCTCGCGAGCCGACTGGTGAAATCCGCCAGGTTCTGGTTCAACGCGACGAACTGCTGATCGTCCTGGTGTAGCGCGTTGACGAACAGCGCCAGGCTGCGCACCACCGCGAAGAAGTCGCCGCGGCCCTCGTTCAATGCGGTCAGCGCCCGTGACAGGCTGTTCAGCGTCGTGTTGATCTCCTTGCCCTTGCCGGCAAGCCCGTTCGCGTACGACTCGATGACCTCGCCGAACGGGCCTTTCGGCTGCTCGGGCGTCGGGCCGAGCTTGGAGATGATGTTGGTGACGCTGTTGCGCAGCTCGTCCCACTCCACCGGCACCTGGGTGCGGTCCTCGGGAATCACCGCGTTGTCGGCGAGCACCGGCCCACCCTTGTAGGGCGGCTCCAACTGGATTGCGCGCGAAGCCACCAGCGTGGGGTTGAGGATCACGGCGGAGGCGTTGGCGGGGACCTTGTACTTGTTCTCGTAGTGAAAGGTGACCTTCATCTTGTCCCCGGCCGGCTCGATCTTGTCGATCGCGCCGACCCGCAGGCCCATGATCTGGACCTTGTCCCCGGCATAAAGGGCGTTCGTCGCGGGGAAGTACGCCACCACCGTGTTATTAGTCAGCTTCTGGTAAAGCCGCCAGCCGACGAACCCGACGACGAGCGCCAGCGCGATCACCAGGGAGCCGATGATCAAGGACGTACGGGTCGTCCTCGGTAGCCGGACGTTGCGGATGTCAAAGGCGGTGCTCAATTCTGGCTACCTCCCCCCGCGGCGCCGCTACCTCCCGAGCCTCCCGGATTGATGAATGGTGCCGGCAGTTGCCCGCCAGGCCCCGGCGGTGCCGGCGGACCGGGCGGCAGACCCGGCGCGAACGTCGACGGTGGCGGCGTCGGGCCGGCCGGCGCCAGTTGCTCGGTACGCGCGCCGGGCGGTGCTTGCGCCGGCAGGGGCACCGGTGTGCCCGGAACGTTCGGGGGTGGGTCGCCCGGGCGCCCCGCGATCGGCATGCCCGGCGTGGGCGGCAGACCGTCCGGGTTCGGCGGCGACGCCTCGACGTCGACCGGCGCGGGGAAGCCGGGTCCGCCGAAGGGGCCGATAGTCGCGCCCGCGCAGGGCAGCGGATTCCACGGCCGCGGCAGACCCTCGTCGCCGACGGTGATGTTGCCGCCGGGATTCGCCGGCGTGTAAGAGCATGGCGATCCGGGCGGGACGGCCGGCCCCGGATGATCCGGGGTGCCCTCCAGCGCCGGCGGCGCCGGCGGCGGCGCGCCGTTGGGGAATCGGGTGCCGTTGGGGTCGGGCCAGCGGAACTCCGGCAGTCCGGCGCTGCGCCAGAAATTCTCCGGGTCGAGGCCGCGCTTCTTGAAGGCCGCGTCGACCCACGGCTGCAGAATCTGGTACGGCGCCAGGTTGTGCAGGACCACCTTGAAGAACGGTCCCGACGCGATGGCCTCGTTCAACGACGGAAGGAACTTGCCGACCTCGGTAAATCCCGCGGCCAGGTCGTCTTTGCGCCGGACCAAGATGTCGCTGACCGTGCGCAACTGCTCCAGCACGTGGTTCAGGTTGGGGTTGTCGTTGATGAATCCCTTGACCTGCTCGGAGAATGCGGCGATGTTACTCAACAACGCGTCGATGGCCTGGCCCCGCTCGTTGAAGGCCACCAGCAGCGTCTTGGTATTGACCAGCAGGCGGTCGATTTGGTTGCCACGGTCGCCGAGGATGCTGGCCACCTGGTTGGCCTGGGCGAGCAGATGCTTGACCTGCTCGTCGCGCTTGCCGATCGTGTCGGAGAACTTGGCCACGCCGTCGAGCGCGGCACTCAGGTGCGGGTAGGTCTGGTCGATGGTCTCCGACAGCACATGCAGCGACTGCTTGACCGTGTCGATGTCCCAGCCCTGGGCGGCCTTGGTGACGTCGAAGAACGCGTCGTAGATCTGGTAGGGGGTGGTGCTTTGACCAATCGGTAACGCGTCTCCGGGCCTCAGCTGCTGATTGCCCCGGTTCTCGATCTCGAGAACCTTCTTGCCGAGGATGGTGTCCGTCTTGATCGCCAGCCGGCTCTCGGTGCCGATAGTTTCGGTGCCGAGATTGAATTTGATCAGGATGTGGTCGCCGTCGATGCTGAGGCTCTCTACCTTGCCGACGTCCATGCCCGCGATGCGCACTTTGTCGCCTTTGCTGAGGCCGCCGGAGTCGGTGAACTGCCCGAAGTAGTGGGGTCTGGCCATCAGCATGGGCACGCTCGTGAAGCTTTGACCGACGCCGACGACGAGCAGCGTCACGATGATGCCCATGATCCCGATGCGAAGCCGATTGGGAGGTTCCAGCGTTCTCATTGCGGCGTGCACCTACCCGTCGGCTGCGAGAAAAGCCGGACCGTGCGGACCGGACCACCGGACTGCAGCCCGTTGAGCTTGAGGGTGATGTCGCAGGAGTAGAAGTTGACGAAGTCGCCGTAGGAGCCGATGGTGCGCCCGATCATGTTCAACGCGGTCGGCAGCTTGTGGAGGAAGTCGTTGAGCTGTTCACGCTGGTCGATGAGCGGTTGCTGAACCGCGTCGAGGTAGTTGAGGGTCTTGTGCAGCAACGAGCGGTCCTCTGCCAGCAGGTCGGCCACCGTTCCGGCGGCATTGCTGATGTGCGCGGTTCCGCCCGCGAGCTGCTCACGGTGGTCGTTCAGCCCGGTGATCAGCACCTCGAGGTTGTTGATGGTCTGATCGAATTGCTGGCGATGCCGGACCGTGGTGTCCAGCACGATGTTCAGGTTCTTGATCACCTCGCCGATCGCCTGGTCACGCTCGCCGAGCTGGTTGGTCAGCTGCGCGGTCTGGTCCAGGATGTCGTTGATGGTGCCGCCCTGACCCTGGAACACGGTGACCAGCGCCGACGCGATGGTGTTGACCTTCTGCGGGTCCAGCGCCCGGAACAGCGGCTTGAAACCACCGATCAGCGCGTCGAGGTCCAGCGCCGGCGACGTCCGCGACGCCGGGATGAAGCCGCCCGGCGGCAGGACCCGGTCGGAGCCCTCACCCTCACCGCGTTTGAGCTCCAGGTACCGGTTGCCGATCAGGTCGAGGTAGCGGATCTGCGCGGTCGTCGACTGATACAGCGGCACCGAGCGGTCGACGCTGAAATCCACCCTCGCCCGCTTGCCGCCGTCGACCAGGTGCACCGAACTGACCTTGCCGATCTCCACCCCCGAGGCGCGGACGAATTGGCCATTCCGCAGCCCGCTGATGTTGGTGAATTCCGCCGAGTACCCATAAGTGCGGTCGAAGCGCATCTGGCCGAACACCACGACGATCATCACAGTGAACAGCAGCAGCACCAACGAGAAGATGCCGAGTCGGACGAGGGTACCGGTGATTTTCATGGGTTGATCGTGTTATCCCCTACCTGGCGACCCCAGACGTACTCGATCGCGTACGGCGAACCGGTGTCTAGGTGGTTGTACGGCGCGATGCTGTTGCCGGTATCCATGACCAACTCGGGCGCCGGCCACAGATCGTGGGTGATGTGCTGCCAGCAACCCGGCGCGCCCCCCGGTCCGCCGCGCGAGTTCACCCGCGGCAGATTCTCGGGCCACATGTAGGGGTTCGGCGCCCCACCCACCAGGCCGGCTAACCCGCCGAGCCCTGCGAGTCCCGAGGTGGGCAGGGCGAACAGCCCGATGAGGCCGACGATGGTGGTCGCCGAGAGGGGGTTCAGTATTAGATCCAACCCTGACATCAGCTCGGTATGGGTATTCAGCGAGTAGCCGTTGCCGCCGAGGAATGTTCGGGCTGTGGGTTCGATGTCGTGATAGTTGCGGACGGTGCAGAACAGCTCGGGGCTATAAGTGTCCAGCAACTGGGCGGTGGGCACCAGGTCGGCGGCCCCGCGCGCCAGATACGGCCCGCCCCGCTGGAAGATGTCCGCGCCGGTGTTGCCGAACCCCGCCGCCGACAACAACGCCTGGTCCAGGTCCTTCTGCTGCCGGTTGATCGTGCGCGACGTGACCACGGCGCTGTTGAGCGCGTCGAGCAGATCCGGCGCGGCATTGGCGTAGGTATCGCCCAGACCCGCCAACTGCTGAATGTCGTGCCGAATCTGCGGCATCTGCGGGTTGACATCGTCGAGGATGGCATTCGCGTTGACAATCGACTGCCCGAACCGATCGCCCAACCCCGTCAGCGCTTGGGCGGCGGCGCTCAGCGTCAGGTTCAGCTTGACCGGATCCACCTTTTCCGCGATCGAGGTGATGGTCTGGAACAACGTGTTGATCTCCGTCGTCACCGATCTGGCGTCAATGACCTTCTGCGGCGAGATCCTCTGGGGCGACGGGTCCGGCGGCGTCGTCAACGACACATACTTGCCGCCGAACACCGTGGTCGCCTTGATATCGGCGTTCACGTTGGCCGGAATCAGCTTGAGGTAGCGGGGGTAGACGTCGAGGGTGAATTTGGCCGCCGGCTTGCCGTCACGCACGGTCTCGGAGATGTTGGCCACCCGGCCGATCTCCACCCCGTTGTAGGTGACCTTCGAGCCCGGATCCATCACCAATCCGGCCCGAGAAGCAAGCATCGTCAACTTGGTCTTCGGCGTGAAGTCGCCGCGGAACTGCCCGTACACCAGCACCAGGGCCACGGCGCCGACCACCAGCAAAGCGACCCCCGCCCACTTGTACGGCGGGTTGCGGGGAGCGTTGATCTTTCCGGGCCCTGTCGCGGTGGTCATGGCGGCTACACCGTGAGTGCGAAGTTGGGGTTGACGCCGTAGAGCGCCAACGCGGCGGCCAAGACAACAACCTGTACCGAGACCAGCGAGAAGCGCATCGAGCGGCCGACGGCCTCGCCGACGCCGACGGGCCCGCCGCCGGCGTTGTACCCGTAGAAGCAGTGGGTGATCATCACGACCGCCGTGATGATGATGGCCTCCACGAATGACCAGAACACGTCGTCGGGGCGCAGGAAGGTCCGGAAGTAGTGCTCATAGGTGCCGTGGGACTGTCCGTAGAGCACCGTCGTGGTGATCTGCGGGGACAGGAACGACATGATCATTGCCAGCGCGTAGAGCGGAATGATGACCACAAGTCCGGCCATGATCCGAGTCGACGCAAGGAACGAGATGGACTTGACGCCCATTACTTCCAGGGCGTCGATCTCTTCGCTGATCCGCATGGCCCCCAGCTCCGCGGTGGCGCCTGCGCCGACCGTGGCCGCCATCGAGATACCGGTCACGACGGGGGCGGCGATGCGCACGTTGATCAAGGCGGCGAAGAAGCCGGTGAACGCCTCGACGCCGATGTTTCCCAGGGAGGCGAACCCCTGGATGGCGACCAGCGAACTACCCGAGAGCGTCACGAATCCGACGATCGCGACCGTACCGCCGACGACGGCCATGGCTCCGGTGCCCATGCCGATCTGGGCGATCAGTCGCAGCGTCTCTTTGCGGTAGTTGCGCAGCGCATGCGGGATGTTGCCGACGGCGACCGCCCCGAACCACGTCATCTGGCCGATGTCGTCGAGCGCGCGGCCGAAGGCGCCGCCGTAGCGGTTGAGGTTTTCGGCTGCCCGGGGGAAGCGAGCGCGCAGTACGGCAGCGGTCGACATGTCAGTGCCCCGTCCCGAATCGCACGCCGATCGTGGTCAGCACCACGTTGACCGCGTACAAAGCGACCACGCAGAGGACCACCGTCTCGTTGACGGCGGTGCCCAAGCCCTTCGACCCGCCGCGCACGGTCAGCCCGCGGAAACAGCCGACCAGTCCGGCGATGAGGCCGAATATCGCGGCCTTGACCGTCGCGATGACCACCTCGGGTAGACCGGTGATGGTGGTCAGGGTGGCCAGATAGGCCCCGCCCGAGACGTTCTGCAAATAAACCCCGAACAGGTAGCCGCCCACCAGGCCGACGGTGATCACCAGCCCGTTGAGTAGCGTGGCGACCAAGGTCGCGGCGATCACCCGGGGCACCACCAGCCTGTGGATGGGGTCGATGCCAAGGACCTCCATCGCGTCGATCTCCTCGCGAATGGTCCGAGCACCCAGGTCGGCGCAGATCGCCGTCGACCCGGCGCCGGCGACCACGAGCACCGTGGTCAACGGGCCGAGCTGGGTGACCGCACCGATCGCGGCACCCGCGCCGGACAGGTCGGCAGCGCCGAACTGGGCGAGCAGAACGTTGAGGGTGAAGATCAGGAGCACCGTCAGCGGGATCGAGACCATGATCGTCGGCAGGAACGCCACCCTCATGATGAACCAGCACTGCTGGACGAACTCGCGCCACTGGAAGGGCCAGCGGAACAGGGCTTTTCCGGTCAGCACGCACATGCGGAAAAATCCACCGACGAGGGTGAGCGGCGTCTGGAGCTGGTCGCGCAGGTAGCCAACCAGGTACGGACCCCGCTGACTCGTGGACGTCGAAGTCACCGCTGCCCCCTTAACCCGGCACCGCGTGCCTGGCAGCGCCGCGGCCGATCCTGTCGCACGCCTCGCCCCCTCGCCGCTACGCGGCTGGGGGGACCCCCACCATGCCGCGACCCTACGTGTGTGACCATCGGCTCCCTACCCGCAGGTAGTAACGGAGACCACAGGAATGTACCCGATGGCCGTGCACGTGTGAACTGCATAGGCACAATTAACCCTTCGTCAATAACGGGCAAACGTTACAGTTTCCGTCAACCTTCCTCTCTGGTCGTCATATCCCTTGTGGCAGAGAAGCTTTCACCCTCTACTGCCGCTCCGTAGCGAACCCGTAGCTCAGTCTTGAGGACCTTACCGGCTGGGTTGCGGGGGAGCGCGTCGACGATTTCGAGCGCCTTGGGGTGCTTGTAGCGGGCCAGCCGCTCGGCCAGGAACTCGGCCAGGTCATCGAGCCGCGGGGGTTCGCCGGCGACCGCCGCGACCGCGATCGGCACCTCACCCCACTTCTCGTGGGCACGGCCGATGACGGCGACTTCGACGATGCGGGGATGGCTGGCGAGGACGTTCTCCACCTCGGCGCAGTAGATGTTCTCGCCCCCGGAGATGATCATGTCCTTCTTGCGATCCACCACCCAGACGTAGCCGTCGTCGTCCATCCGGACGAGGTCGCCGGAATGGAACCAACCGCCCGCGAAGGCCTCCGCCGTGGCCTCCGGGTTGTTCCAGTAGCCACTCATCAATGTCGGTGCGCGGTAGACGATTTCACCCACCTCACCGACGGGGACGTCGTTCATGTTTTCGTCGACGACCCGGGCGGTGACCGTGGGGATCACCTTGCCGACCGATCCCCGCTTTCGGATCGCGTCTTCTCCGAGCAGCATGCACGTCACCGGCGACATCTCGGTCTGGCCGAACGCGGCCAGTATCTGGGTTCCAGGGAAGGTTGCCGACATCTCCCGCAGCAACGCATCGGGTGCCGGCGCGGCCCCCCACGACATCACCCGCAACCGCAGCTCGCGGGGTCGCGCTTGTTGCTCGGCGCATACGGCCTGCCACTGGGCGGGAACCAAGAAGATGCCGGTGACCTTCTCGGCGGCCAACACATCGAGCAGCTGCCCGGGGTCGAACGCCCCCAGCGGATAGATCACCGTGGGAACCCCGAGCAGCATGCCGGGCAGCAAGTTGCCGATTCCGGCGATGTGGAAAAACGGGACGCCGACGAAGCCGACGTCGTTGTTTAGGTCGGCGCCCATGGTGTAGAGCCCGGTCATCGTCTGGCCGGTCAGATTGGTGTGCGTCAGCACCGCACCCTTCGGCCGGCCGGTGGTGCCCGAGGTGTACATGATCAGCGCCGGCGAGTCATTCGGGACGTCGACGGGTCCGTGTGAATCACCGGGCTCGCGAATGAGTTCTTCGTATCCCAACACGCTGTCGCCGCCCGCGCCGCCGGCCACGACGATCATCTCGAGCAACGGCTGCATGTCCCGGACTGCGGTGGCCACCGGGGCCAGCACCGATTCGGTGATCATCACGCGCGGTTCGCAGTCCTCGACCAGGAAGACGATTTCGGCGGAGGTCAGCCGGAAGTTCAGCGGGACCGCGATGGCCCCCAGGTAGTTGACGGCCAGCACCGACTCGACGAATTCGGTCCGGTTGAGCATCAGGATCATGACCCGGTCGCCGAAGCCGACCCCGCGGCGGCTCAACGCGTCGGCCAGCGCCACGACCCGGCGGTGCAGTCCATCCCACGTGACGGTGTTGCCCAAGTACCGCAGCGCCGTCCCGTTCGGTTGCATCAACGCGTGCCGCTCGAGTTGGTCGACCCAGTTCTGCCGCCGGGCCAGGTATGGCTGATCGGCGGCCTGTGTCGAATGACTGGCCAACTGCGCGGTCAACTACTGCCTCCCCTTCACCTCTCGCACCGCTTGCGCCAGGTTGATATTTGATAAAACATGGTGTTGTGTGGGTCACACTATGGCTTTGACGTTCCCCTGACAAGACCCCTGACAAGACCCCTGACAAGACCCCTGACAAGACCCTGCCAAGCCCCGCCAAGCCCTGAAAGGCCCTGGCAGCCCGCGTGAACGCACCCATATCTACGAGGACCCGGCGGCCCCTACGCCGGGCGCAGTTGTCCGACGAGGTCGCGGGTCACCTGCGGGCGGCCATCATGTCCGGGATGTTGCGTCCGGGTACATTCATCCGCCTCGACGAGACCGCGGCCGAACTCGGGGTCAGCGTCACGCCGGTGCGGGAGGCCCTGCTGAAACTTCGCGGCGAGGGCATGGTGCAGCTCGAGCCGCACCGCGGTCACGTCGTCCTGCCGCTGACCCGGCAGGACATCCAGGACATCTTCTGGCTGCAGGCAACCATCGCCAAGGAGCTGGCGGCTGCGGCCACCGACCACATCACCGACGCGGAGATCGGCGAGCTCGACCGCATCAACGAAACGCTCGCAGCGGCCATCGGGTCCGGCGACGCCGAAACCATCGCCGGCATCGAGTTCGCCTTCCATCGTGTCTTCAGCCAGGCCAGCGGCCGGATCAAATTGGCATGGTTCCTGCTGAACGCCGCGCGCTACATGCCGGTGCGGGTGTATGCGGCCGATCCGCAGTGGGGCGCGGCCGCGGTCGACAATCACCGGCAGTTGATCGCCGCGCTGCGGCGGCGCGACGCCGCCGCCGTGATCGAGCACACCGTCTGGCAATTCACCGACGCGGTGAATCGGTTGACCGAGATGCTGGACCGCACCGGTGTCTTCGACTGATCCGACCGCGTCGCTGCGGGGTCCCTAGTTGGCGGACAGGTGCTCGGCGCGCTGCTTCAGGTTCTCCGCGAGTCGGTCGAGCACATTGTTGAGAAGCGACTTCACCATAGGAGCGGGTATCGGCATGGCGGTCTCGACGTCCATATCCACCGTCAGCAGGCTCGACGCGCCGGTCTCCACCACGCTGAACAGCTGCTCCTGCTTGGAGAACAGGTCACCTTGCTGCAGGACGGTCTGGATCTGGTTCACCCCGGGGTAGTAAACGGCCTGAATGAAGGTGCTCTGCATGCCTTGAACCTCGGTGTCGAGCCGCAGCTGGCTGGGACGCCCGTCGTCGTAACGGGCGAGCACCCACAAACCTTTGATCCCTTCGTTCCACTGGGGATAAGCCTCGAAGTCGGAGACGATGGCCATGATCGATGCGGCGTTGGCACTGACCTCGACGGTCTTGCTCAAAACTGGCATTGCCGAAGCATAACGAGGCGGGCGGCCTCGACGGCGCACACCGGGTGCGGTTCGCGCGAAAACGGCGTCCTGGGGCGCGATCTGGGGATCTACTGGTCGACGCAAGCCGTCGCCAACAATACGCGGATTGCGTCGGGAATCGGGACCGGTTCGCGGCTGGTCCGGTCCACGTAGACGTGCACCCAGTGCCCCAGCGCCGTGACCGGCTTCTCGTTCGGCGGCTCCGCCTCCGCGCGGAACACGCCGAGCCGGTAGGTCACGCTGCTCCGGCCGAGCCGCGTGACCGCCAGTCCGACGACAAGGCTTTCCGGGAAACGCAGTTCGGAGAAGTAGCGACAGCCCGACTCGGCGACGATACCGAGTGAAGACGCGGCGAGCGGGTCCAGCCCGGTACTGGTGTTGATCCAGGCGTTGATCGCGGTGTCGAACAGCTGGTAATAAACCGCGTTATTGAGGTGGCCGAACATGTCGTTGTCGGCCCACCGGGTCAGGACGGGCCAAAGCACCGGGAAATCGCGGCTCGTCAGCCCGTCCGGCGCGGGTGGGACCACTGGAACCGAAGCCATGGTTCACATTCCAACATGGGAACGGGTCTTGGTTACCAGTAGCGCATCGCCTGCCGAAACAGCTCCACCAGAACCGGTTTGCTTATCTCGCGCGGAGCGTTCTGTAAGAGGCGCTGCTGCGGGTAAGCACCCTCTGTCAGGGCCACCACGTCATCTTCGGTGTAGCCCACTGCACTTAGCCCGTTCGGCATGCCCACCGCTCGCATGATGCGGATGAGTTCGTCGGCCAGCACCTCACCCGCATCCCTTGGGCCGGCGCCCCGCGTGTCGGCGCCGAGCAGCCATGCGCCCTCCAAGTGCCTGTCCGGGTTCACCTCCGCTGTGAAGCGGAACGACGACGGCGCATTGAGGATGACGGCCATGCCGTGCGGCACGAGCGGCTCATCGGCCGGGTAGCCGGAGGGGCGGAAGTCGCGCACCAGCCCCGCCACCGCGTAGGCCATGCCGTGTGGTGCATGAACACCTGCGTTGCCAAAAGCGATGCCTGCAAGCGTTGCGGCCCACATCATCTGCTCGCGGGCCTCGGTGTCGGAGGCGTCGTGCACCGCGCGCTCCAAAAACCTACCCAGCAGGCGTAGCGCCTCACGGCAGCCGAGATCGCTCCAGGGATTGGCGCCCTGACTCATGGGCCGCTTGCTGGGCCGTGCCGGAGCGGGCCGCCGGAGGTAGGGCCGCGCGGTGTAGGACTCCAAAGCGTGCGAAAGCACATCGAGGCCCGCCGAGGCGACCACCTCGGGGGGCAGGCTCGCGGTGCAGTCGGGGTCGACGAGCGCCTCCGTCGGACGCAGCGCATGAGAAGCGATGCCGGTCTTGGCCGATAGCGACAAGAAGTCAAAGATCGCGATGCCGGTCACCTCGCTTCCGGTGCCCGCCGTGGTGGGGCACGCGATATGCGGCTTGAGTGGGCCGGGTACGGGCTTGCTCTCCCCGACGGGCGCGTTGACATAGGTCAGCAAGTCAGCGGGATAGGTGGCGTACAGATTCGCGGCCTTGCACGTGTCGATGACGGAGCCGCCGCCCAGCGATACGTAGCCGTCGGGGTTCAGCTCTTGCGCGAAACGCGCCGCGTCCATAAAAGACACGTCGGTGGGCTCGACATGTACGTCGGTGTAGGGCACTACGTCGAGCCCGGCCGCCACAAGCGAGTCATGCGTCTTCGCAAAGATGGGCAGTCGAGCCACGTCGGCATCGGAGAACAACGCCACCCGCCGCAACCCAAGAGCGCCGGCTCTGTCACCCGCCTCGGCGAGGCAACCGCGCCCGAAAGTCACCCGCGACGCGTCGATGGTGAAAGCTCCGTCGCAGTCCTCGGCGGCAATCGGGACATCGCAGCACGCCATCACTCCTCCTGAGCCGGTCGCGAGGCAATCTACCGCAAGGGCCGGTCACCTCGGGTGCAGTGGTGCGACAGGTTCCACCGTCGTGTCGGGGAGTCGGTGACTTTCGATGTAGTCCCAACGGATCTGGTAGCCGAGTCCTGGTGCTCTGGGCAAGTCGACGAAACCGTCGCGACTGAGCGGGTCACAGGACGCCTCCAGATAGGGTGGGACGGCGTCATCGCGGACGCCGGGGCCGAGTAGGCCGCGCTCGTAGTATTCGCAAACGTCTTCGCTTGTCGCGCCGAGCACCTGCAGGTTGCCGAAGCCGCTCATGTGTAGTTCGCAGCGCATGCCGACGGCCTCGCACATCCCGGCCAGCTTCATGACGCCGGTGATGCCGCCGCGCAGCACGTCGATGCGGCTGATGTCGGACGCGTTGCGCAGGATCCAGTGCGCCCGGGTGTAGATGCCGCCCTCCGCGATCTCGGGCGAGCAGATGGGGATGTCGAGCGCGCCGGCCAGCTTCGCGTAGGACTCGACCCGGTACTCCGGCATCGGATGCTCATACCAGTAGAAGCCCAGCCGTTCCAGCTCCCGGCCGACGCGCAGCGCGTCCTCGTAGCTGTGATAGGTCCCCCACGGGTCGAACATCAACACAACCTCGTCGCCCACGGCCGCCCGCACCTTCCGGCACACCCGGATATCCCAGTCCACGTACGACGGCCGGGGCAGGGCCGGTTCCCGCGTCGCGGGGTTCCAGTAGTGGTACGGGTGGATCTTGTAGGCGCGGTAGCCCTGGCGCAGGCATTCGGCGGCATGGGCGGCGTACTCGTCGGGCGATCCGAGGTTGTTGAAGCAGCTCGCATAGGCCTTGACGCGGTCGCGGGCGCCGCCGAGCAGCTTGCGCACCGGCAGCCCGGCCACCCGGCCCGCCAGATCCCACAGGGCCAGATCGATGACGCTGCAGACGTTTTCGGGAAGCTTGGCGGCCCACAGCTGCCGCCAGATTTCCGCCCGGTCGAACGGATCCTGGCCGGCGAGCAGGGGGCTCAGGAATTGGCCGATCAGCGCCTGGTCCCCGGGCAGCAGGCCATCCTGGTCGCCGTGAAAATGACCACCGAAGTAGTAGCCCTCGGCCCCCTCGTCGGTGAGCACCTTGGTCACCGTCTGGACCACCGGGTAGTCGGTGACCAACTGGCCGAAGGAGATTCGATCGACGACGGTCTCGAACGGCACGACCTCTAGGCCGACGATCTTCATGGCACCCGATTGTTCCGCCGGATCGAGCGTTCAAGTAGAGCCGAAGGTCCTTGCCAGGGCCTGGCCCTGCAGCGCGAACAACCGCTCGGAGTCGGACCAGTCCGGCAGCAGCGAATCGAACCCGTGACAGGTCCTCGGAAACACGTGCAACTCGGCGGAGACCCCGGCGCGAAGCAGCTGCAGCGCGTAATCGACCGCTTCGTCGCGAAAAGGATCGATCTCGGCGCAGGTGATCAAAGCCGGTGGCAGACCGCCGAATTGACCTCGACGCGCGGGCACGGCGGCCGGCGTCCCGGGGGCCGGGCCCAGGTAATGGCGCCACATCAGCTCCGCCGCCTCGCCGTCGAAGGCCGGGCTGGCGCAGAACTCGGCCTTGGACGTGGTCTCCCGATCGTCGAGCACCGGCTGGTGCAGCAGCTGGAACACGACCGCGGGCAGCGACCCGTCGGCCGCGCCGTGCGCCAGGCAGGCCGCCAGGGTGGCGCCGGCGCTGCTGCCCCCGACGGCCAGGCGCGCGGGGTCCACGCACAGTTCCGTTGCAGTGGCGGCCACCCAGCGCAGCACGGCGATCGCGTCATCGAGGGCGGCCGGATAGGGGTGCTCCGGCGCCAGCCGGTAGTCGACCGACACCACCGTGCAGCGGCCGCGCCGCGCGAGCTCCACGCACTGCCGGTGATCGGTGTCCAGGTTGCCCAGCACGAAGCCGCCGGCGTGGCAGTAGACGAGCACCGGAAGCGGCCCAGCCGGATCCGACTCGCCGCCATGGTAGATCCGCACCGGCACGCCGCCGGATTCGGTCGCCACGTTGTCGTCGACGATCCGCACGCCCCGTGTGTCGGTGTGTTCGGAGGCCTCGCGGCGGCGCTGGTTGAACGGCTCGCGAATGAGCCCGATCGACTGCGCCGAAAAGTCGGTTCGCGTCGTCGCGACGGCCTGCAGGGCCGGATCCAGCCGCTCGAAGCCATCCAAGCCGTCCAGGGCACCCGGTTCGGTCATCGACCGGCCCGGAAAGTGAAGTCGGCGGCTTTGAATCTGCGCGTCATTCCCCAGAAGGTACGCGCGCTGCGCGGCCACTGCGTCACCACTCTCCCGTTGGGGGCGCGGAAGTAGTTGCTGCACTTGGTGGTCCACACCGTGCCGACCATCCAGCGGTCGACCTTGGCGACGAACCGCGCCAGCGCGGCGGGCCGCACGGCGACGTACGTCTTGCCCCTGCGCCGCATGTGTTTCAGCGCCCGCACGATGTAGCGGGCCTGGGCCTCGAGCATGAAGATCACGCTGTTCGAACCGACATTGGTGTTCGGGCCGTACAGCGTGAAGAAGTTCGGGAATCCGGGGACCGCCATGCCGAAATACGCATGGGCCCCGTCGCGCCACACCTCCCGCAGCGTGGTGCCGCCCTCGCCGGACACCTCCAGCTCACCCAGGTAGTCGGCCGCGGCGTAACCGGTCGCGCACACCACGACGTCGACGTCCCGTTCGGTGCCGTTCTCGGTGACCAGGCTCCGCGCGCGCAGGCAGCGCGCCGGGCTGTTCAGCACCTCGACATTGGGGCGGACCAACGCGGGCAGGTAGTCCGAGGAGAACACCAGCCGTTTGCAGCCCATCGGATGGTCCGGGGTCAGCTTGCGGCGCAATTCCTCGTCGGCGACGGTCTTTTCGAGCATGCCCAGCGCGATCGTTTTGAACTCCTGGGTCTTTTCGCTGCCGTGCTCGATCACCGATATGTTGGATTCGCTGCGCAGCCACAGCCGCGTGCGGTAGAGCTTCTTGGCGAACGGTATGTGGGCGAAAAGCCAGCGCTCAAGCTGGGTGTACGGCCGGTCGGGCTTGGGCAGGATCCAGGTCGGTGACCGCTGCACCGAGTACACCGTGTCGGCCACCTTCGCCAATTCCGGCACCAGTTGCGAGGCCGTCGATCCGGTGCCCAGCACGGCGACCCGCGCACCCTCGAGCGAGACCGAATGATCCCATCGCGACGAATGCATCAGCGTGCCGGTGAACGGCTCCTCTTCCACCAGCTCCGGGAACAGGGGGCGGGTGAACAGGCCCACGGCGGACACCACGACATTGAAGTGATGCGTTTCGCCGGTCGCCGTGGTGAGACACCACCGCTGGGTGTCTTCCTCCCAACGCGCGGAGACGATTTCGGTGCGCAACCTCAGGTGTGGGCGCAGGCCGTACTTGTCGGCGCACCGCTGGAAGTACTCCAGGATCTCGGGCTGCGCCGGCCACAGCCTCGACCAATCCGAGTTCAGGTCGAACGAGTAGGAGTACAGGTGCGACTTGACGTCACACGCCAGCCCCGGATAGGTGTTGATCAGCCAGGTGCCCCCGACGTCGTCCTCGCGGTCGAAGATCGTGAAGTCACCGAAGCCGGCTTGGGCCAACAGGATTCCCAGTGCCATGCCGCCGGGCCCGGCACCGATGATGCCGACCGACAACTCGGCGCTCATCGGATCTGCAGGCATTGCCCACCGTCGACGACCAGTTCCGAACCGGTGATGAACGACGCCTCCTCGGAGACCAGAAATGCCACCGCGTCGGCGATATCGGCCGGTCGGCCGATCCGCCCGAATGCCGAGGACGCGGCCAGCCGCAACTGGGTGGCGTCATCGAGCATCGGGGTCGCGATGGGCCCGGGAAACACCGCGTTGACCCGGATGCCGAGGGGGGCCAGTTCGGCGGCCGCGTTTTGGGTCAGGCCCCGCAGCGCCCACTTGGAGGAACCGTAGGCGCTGTGCCGCGGGAAGGGACGGATCGCCCCGGTGCTGCAGATGTTGACGATGGCCGCGTTGGTGGCCGCGCGCAGCTGGGGCAGCGTCGCCTGAATGCCGAGGAAAGCACCGAAACAGTTGACCCGCCAGGCGCTTTCGAAGCCCTCGGCCGTCTCGTCGGCCAACGAGGTGCGGTGCAGCGCGCCGGCGTTGTTGACGAGGGCGGTCAGCGACCCGAAGCGCTCGACGACCGTGTGGACGGCCGCCTCCCACTGCGCCTGAGAGGTGACGTCGAGCGGGATCCCGATCACCCCGTCGTCACCCAATTCATCCACCGCGGCGGCCAGTTCGTCGGCGCGACGATCGCAGGCGGCCACCGAATGTCCGGCCGAGCGCAGCCGTGTGGCCATGGCCCAGCCCTGTCCGCCGGCGGCGCCGGTCACCAATGCAACGCGCTGATTCATGATCACGGCACCTCGGGGCTGTCGGAAAGGCCGCGGCTGGTGACGAATTGGCACCGCCGGCGCCGGAAGCGCCAGCGCCCGTCCGCGCGGACCAGCTCGTCGTCGTACAGGGCGGGCCGCAGGTGCAGGTCACCGGCCCTGACGAACAGCACCTGTGACCGGGCCGTCGCGGTGTCGCCCTGCACGTCGATTCGCGAGACCCCGGTCAGGTGCAGGCCGCGCGGCGCGTTCCGGAACATCGAGTCGATGCCGTCGAGGCCCGCGAAGGCCCGCCCATAGACGAGGAATTCGGCATCCGGGACGAACAGCGCCACGCAGCTGTCGATGTCGCCGGCGTCGAGGGCGAGGGCGTAGGCGGCGATCAGCTCGCGGATCGCGGCGCGATCGTCCGTCATCCCCCGGTCGCCTCGCGCAGGTGTTCGGCCGCCCCGCGCCGCAGGGCCTGCGATTCGGCCGCCAGGGTGATCATCCGGATTCCCAGGCCCGCCATGGCGCGACCGGTCTTGCCGTCCCCCGCGTGGATGCCGGTGATTAGGCCCGCATCGGTGGCGGCGCGACGGATCCGGCTTATCGCGTCCAGCACTGCCGGATGTTTGGTCGCGCCAACGACATCCACGCCCATCGAGAGGGCCAGATCGGCGGGCCCGATATACAGCCCGGCCAGCCCTTCGACGGCGCAGATCTCGTCGAGGCCCGACAGGGCCGCCGCGGTCTCGATCATCGCGAACACGCTCACCCGCGACTCCAGCGCGGCCGTGTCATGGCCCAGGCTGGTGCGCAGCGGACCGAAGCTGCGGACGCCCGCCGGCGGGTAGCGGGTGGCGGCCACCGCGGCGGCGGCCTGGCCCGCCGACTCGATCATCGCGATGACGACGGCGTCGGCGCCGGCGTCGAGCACCCGCCCGATCGGCGCAGCGTCGGCGTTGGGCAGCCGCACCGCCGTTCCGATCGGCACGTGCTCGATGCGCCGCAGCATGCTGGCGATGTCCGCGTCGTCGATGTAGCCGTGCTGGGCGTCGAAACCGACGTAGTCGTAACCGGCCCGGGCGAATTCCTCCGGGCCGAGCAGCGTGGGTCCCGTTATCCAGCCGCCCCAGATGGGGGTTCGCTGGTTGCCGTCGAAGACGCTCACTGGGCGATCGCGATCTTGATGCGCTCGGGCGCCGGCCGGCAGGCCAGGTCGAACGCGCCCTGCACGTCGTCGACGCCGAAGGTGTGGGTGAGATAGGTGCCGAGCAGGTTGGGATGCTCGTCGGCGAACTTGGCGGCGACCTCCAAGACCCGTCTCCGGTCAAGCGTCACACCGGATTTCAGCGTCAGGTTGTTGCGCAGCATGAGGCGCATGCTGATCGGGTAGGCGTCGTCGTCGGCCACGCCGAAATAGAAGACGGTGCCCCCGGGGGCAGCCGCTTCGACGGCGTGCCCCAGGGTGGCCACCTGGTGTCCGACGGCTTCGATGACGACGTCGGCTCGGTCGCCGGGGGTCAATTGGCTCACCCAGCGGTCGCTGGTGGCGCGCACCGGGTCGTCGACGCCGAATGCCGTTGCGTGGCTTGTGCGGTCGACGGGGTCGACCCCGGTGACGCGCCGGGCGCCCGCGGCCTTGGCGACATAGGAGAACAGCAGGCCGATCGAGCCCTGGCCGATGATCGCGACGTGCCGGCCGGCCAGGTCGGGCAGCTGCTCGCAGGCATAGAGGACGCACGCCAGCGGTTGCAGGCCGATCGCCTCAGCCGGGCTCAGCGCCGGGTCGTACGGCGCCAGCATGTTGCCGTCGCTGATCACGCGTTCCATCAGGCCGTCGAACCCGGACGCCCAGCCCACCACCCGATCGCCGGCGCGGTGGTCCGGGTGACGGCTGGCGATCACCTCGCCGGCCACCTCGTGGATCGGGAACCCGTCCTTTTCGGCGGCGCTTCGCCCGTCGTCGCCCGGCAGCCGGCCCCTGTTGCCCCGGAAGGCCGGCAGATCACTGCCGCAGACGCCGGCGGCCGAAAACCGCAGCAGCACCTGGCCGTCGGCCAGCTGCTCGGGCGTCTTGTCGGGGATCGTCGTCCGCTCGAATTGGTATGGGGCGATGATCCGGTAGGACCACACGTCAGACCTCCACCGGGATGTTGTTCCATCCCCACTGGAAGCTGGACGGCAGCCGGGTGGCGGCGTCGCCCTGGATCGCGTAGTCGGGCACCCGGCGAAGCCATTCCTGTAGCAGCACAGCGATTTCCAGCCGGGCCAGGTGGTAGCCGATGCAGAAGTGCTGGCCGCGACCGAAGGCCAGCGAGCGACGGATCGGGCGGTTCCAGACGAACTCGTCGGGGCTTTCGTACTCCCGTTCGTCGCGGTTGGCCGACGCCAGCAGCGTGATGACGCGCTGGCCGGGCCGGATGGTCTGGTCGTGAATGGTGAAGGGTTTCCGCGCGGTTCGGGCGAACCACTGCGCGGGCGCGCAGAACCGGATCATCTCCTCGCGCGCGACCGGCACGTTGGCGTCGGGGTCGGCGCGCACCGCCGCCATCTGGTCGGGGCGCTGGCCGAGCTCCCACAGCCCGTGGGCGACGATCTTGGGCACCGTTTCGGTCCCGCCGATGAAGATGCAGAGCATCTGCGTGGCGGCTTCGACGTCGGACAGCGCGCTCCCGTCGGGCAAGCGATAGCCCAGCAGGCCGTCGACCACGGGCAGCGCGTCCCCCGACGAATCTGCGCGGCGGCGCTGGACCGACGGGATCAGGTATTCCAGGTAGTTCGGCCTGGCCTCGGCGACCTCGACGCCCACGCCGGGTTCGGCGAGGCTGCCGGCGTTGACCGCGGCCAGCACCTGCGGAGCGAGATCGGTTGGGATGCCGAGCAAATCGCACACGACGGAGGCCACCACGACGCCGCCGTAGTCCTGCGTCAGGTCGAAAGAACCTTGCGGCAGCAGGACGTCGAGGCGCTCGTTGGCCAGCGCGCGGATCGTGTCCTCCAGCCCGGCGACCGCCCTAGGCCGCAGCGGCGCCGAATGCGCGCGACGGATCTCACCGTACACGTCGGTGTCGAACACCGCGTGGAAGGGCAGCGGATGCAACGGCGGGTCGTCGACCGGCCCGGCGTTGTGCTTGGCCAGCACGGATGCCGCGGGCAGGGTCCCCTCGGAGGCCACGAACGTGCCGTCGTTCACCTCCAGGACCCGCCAGATGTCGTCGAAGCGGGAGAGCGCGTAGGTGTCCCACTGGGGCATGTAGTACACCGGGTGCTCATCGCGCAGGATCCGGTAGTACGGCAACGGGTTTGCCATTACTTCCGCGTCGAACGGATCGTACGAAAAGTTCACTGCAGTGGCGACGGTGGTAGGGCTTGCAGAATCGAGTCCTCCCAGCCGTCCCGCAGCGCCGGCGCCACGCTCATCCACGTGACGATCTCGGCGGGTGGGCTGTCCTTCCAGGACGGGTAGTGATCGGCGAAGCACTCCCAGCCGCCGTCCAGCGCCCAATAGTGGATGACCTCGTTGAAGCGGAAGGTCGTGGTGAAGGAACCCAGCCACCGCTTGCCGGTGCGCTCCGACCATGGGACGTAGAGCCGCTCCAGCTCGCGGATGTAGTCGTCCTGGCGGCCCGGTTTGGTCTGCATGATCTCCTGAATTACCAGCGGCGCAGCGAAATTGGCCTCGCGCAGCTGGGCCAGCGTTTTGTTGCTCGGTCCCGGGTACATGATTCGCCCCTCCCCCGATGCGCCGATACCGGCCATGAACTCCGACCATTTGCCGGCCGCGACCTCATGGCTGCCGCCGCGCGCCTGGGCGGCCCCGATCCTGGCGTAGTCGGCGAATCCGTCGATCTCCCAGATGATCGTCACCCGTGGCCAGTGGCCGTTGTACGGGGTGGATTCCCAGATGGCGAACAGCCGGGCCCCGAGCTCGCCCATCATCGGCTGGTAAGTGCCGGTGAACATTTCGGTGAACGCGTCGCTTCGCCCTGATCCCAGTGAGATCGTCTCGTGCAGGTAGAGCAGTGTGTGGCCGTAGTACTTCTTCATGGGCTAATAGAGGCGGACCAGCTCTGAGCCGACCGGCGAACAGGTGGCCATGTCGCACAGCAACGTCTCGGTGGGATCGACTGAATCGCAGGCTAATCCGGCCGCCGCAAGGGCATAGCCCTTGAATCGGCGCGCCGCCGCGCTGAGCACGTGCTGCGTCCGGGTCATCGCGCGGTTGACGCCCAGGGGCCACCCGTCGCCCCACAGCGCGACCTCGGTCAACCGGTCGCCCAGGGAGTCAAGCACCTTTTCCCGCACGCGCGGGTCGGCGGTGAACGCCTCGGCGCTGACCGCCAGGCTCTGGCTTCTCGAGGCCGTCAGGTCCGGCCGCGCCTCGCCGTCGAACGCCTGCACGCCGAGGATCCGCAGCGAGCGGGCGTCGCCGCCGTGGGGCAGCAGGGCGGTCACCTCCCAACCGGCCATCACCCGGTCATAGAGCCAACCCCCGGCCGATTGCACGACGTCCGCGGCGCTGGCCGCAACGACGTCCAGCCGATATCGCAGGCACTCACCGTCTGCGCGGGTCGCTCGCGCGGCGCTAACCCGGCGGTTGTAGGCGATGTCGAACGTTGGAGTGACCATCGTTGGCGTTTCCCCGCAGCGCTTGTCCTGGGCTGTTGTCACGGGACAGCGTGACACTTCGAGCGAAATTTGTAAAGGTGCCGGGCGCGGTTCAAGGCCCCCGCCGGGCCTGGAGTTCGGCCAGCACCTCCTCGGTGTGCTGGCCGAGTTCGGGCGCGACGGAGCGCGGCGCCCACGGCGTGCCGTGGAAGTCCGCCGGGGTGGCAACCATCGTGACGCCGGCTTCTCCGTCCGGCACATACACAATTCCGCCCGCGGCGTGGAACTGCTCGTCGGCCACGACGTCCTCGAGCTTGTTGACCGGCGACCAGAAGAGTTCGGGTTCGCCGGCGAAGATCTGCGCCCATTCGTCGAGCGGGCGGGTCGCGAAGATCTTGTCCAGCTCGGCGACGAGCTGGACCGCATTGGCGGCGCGCGACCCGGCGTCGCCGAAGCGGGGGTCGTCGCACCACTCGGGGCGGTCGACGGCGCGGCACAGCGGTGGCCAGTGCCGATCGGCCTCCAGGCCCACGATCCAGAATCGCCGCCCGTCGGCGGCGGTGTAGTTGTTCATGCACGGGTTGCCCATCGACTCGCGCTGGCCGATCGCGATCTGCTGGCCGGTCAGCAGATAGGTGTTGAGGTCGAAGCTGATCGTGTAGATGCCCTGGCGGTACAGCGAGGTGCTGACCAGCTGGCCCGTGCCGGTGCGTTCGCGGGCGAGCAGCGCCGCGCAAACGGCCGCGGCCAGGGTCATCCCGGCCGCGTGGTCGCCCATGCCGCCGCGCTGGAACGGCGGCGTGTCACCGGGCCGGGTGAGCAGGTGGGCCAGACCGGCGCGGGACCAGTAGGCGGCCACGTCGTACGCGGCGCGCTCGGCGTCGGGCCCGGTTTCGCCGTAGCCGGTGATCAGGCCGTAGACCAGGCGGGGGTTGCGGGCCGCCACCGATTCGAAGTCCAGCCCGAGGCGCTGCAACGCCCCGGGCCGCACGTTGGTCAGGAAAACGTCGGCGTCGGAAAGCAATTCGAATGCCGTGTCGCGGCCCGCGTCGGTGCCGAGGTCCAAGACGATGCTGCGCTTGGACCGGTTGTCCAATTCGAACGGCGGGTTGACGCCGAGGTCGCAGCCCAGCATCCGGCCGAACAGGCGCCCCGGGTCACCGGTCGGCGGCTCGATCTTGATCACGTCGGCACCCCAGTCGGCCAGGATCCCGCCGGCGGCCGGTCCGGCCACCCAGACCCCGAGTTCGACGACCCTGATGCCTTCCACCGGTCCGGCCATGGCTAAGTTCCTACCCTGTCGCCACCCGGATCGCACGCAGCTGGTCGCGTGCCGCGAAACGACCGTCGTGTTCGAAGGCGGCGCGGTTGGCGTCGACGTAATCGGCGACGGTCATCGGCTTGTGGCCGCTGATGACCTCGACGAGGTTGTTCTCGCCCGCGAAAAGGCCGTCCTGGTAGTCCTGGGCGACGCTACTGATGTGTTGGACGAAGAAGTCCGTCCTCCCCTGGGCGGTCAGGGCGGCCGCGAACGCCGGAATGTCGACCGGCTCGTAGCGCACCGGGATGCCGAGCGTGTCCGCGATTTGTTCGGCGATGGCGTAGTGGTCGAGCTCTTCGGCGCCGACCAGGGGGTAGCTCTGGCCGTCGTGCGGAGCGGGGTTTTGCAGGATCGCGGCGATCACCGCGGCCTGGTCAACGCCGGCGATGGGGGCGTGGCGGCCGGTGCCGAAGGGGAGCCGCAGCACGCCCTCGTCACCTTCGCGCAGCCATTGCCACTTCAGCCACTCGGCGAAGAACGTCGGGCGCAGGTGAGTGGTGTAGAACGCGAAGCGGTCCAGCAACCGTTCCGCGATCCAATGCTGCCGGGCGGCATGGCTTTTCGCCTCGCGCCGGGCCGAGATCTGGGACATGTTCACGACGGCCCCGACGCCGGCCTCGCTGGCGGCCTGGGCGAAGATCGCAGTGGCCGGCAGTAGGGTGCCGGGGGCGATCGGGTAGCAGAAGTACGCCGCGCTGACGCCGGACATGGCCGAGCTGACCGAGGGGAAGTCGAGCAGGTCGCCTTCCACGACCTCGGCGCCTAGCGCGGCAAGCGCCTCGGAACGGTGGTCGGCGCGGTGAACGAACGCGCGGACCCGGTGCCCGGCGTCGCGCAGAATTTTCACGGTGGGCGCCCCGGTGTTGCCGGTGGCGGCGGTGATGAGGAACAGCTGATCCGATGACATCTCTTGTCTCCTTGCTGAGTAACGGTGTCGTTAGTAAGATGTAACCATCGATAGCTGGATAACGCAAGCGTTAGTCAAGGGAGCTTGAATGGAGTTCGAAAAGCGGCTGCAAGACCGGCAGACGTGGTCGATCGGCGAAGCCTGTTCCATGTCGAAGGTCCTCGAGCTGCTTAGCACCAAAACCGCCTTCCAGGTGATCCGTGAATTGTTCTTCGGCACAACGCGCTTCGAGGACTTTGTGGAGCGGATCGGAACATCGGCACCGGCCGTGTCGCGGGCGCTCAAGCAGCTCGAGTCGGCGGGGATCGTCAGTCGCGCCCCCTATCAGGAACCGGGGAGGCGCGCCCGGGACGAGTACCGGCTGACCGAGGCCGGCGAAGGCTTGTTGCCGGTGTTCATGTCCCTCGTGCAGTGGGGCGACGCTTACCTGCAGGACGGGCGGGCACCCTTGTCATTCGTCGACGCCGACACCGGTCAAGCCGTCGGGGTCCGGGTGACCGCCGACAGCGAGCCGCCCGGGAAGCGGTCGACGGAAATTCGGATACGGCGCAACGCCGCGGCGCGGTCTAGCCTCACACCATGACCCTGGTGGCCGGGCGCGGTCCGCTCAGCGGCGATCCGGTGGGACGGTTCTCGCCGCCGATACCGCCCGATACCGGCGTGTACGTCGAACCGCACCCGCGGCGCGTCCAGGCGTTCCGGGATGGGCGCCCGGTGATCGACACCGAGCGGGCCCTGATGGTGCACCGGCGTGGTCGCCCGCTCAGCTACGCCTTTCCGGCCGACGAGGTCGGCGACCTACCAGCCGAGCCGGAACCCGAGGCGCCGGGTTTCGTCCAGGTGCCCTGGGACGCGGTCGACACCTGGCTGGAGGAGGGCCGCAGGCTCGTCCACTATCCGCCGAACCCCTATCACCGCGTCGACTGCCGCCCGACGACGCGGCGGCTGCGGGTCGACGTTGCGGGCACCACGCTGGTGGACACCGACGACACGGTGATCGTTTTCGAGACGGCGCTCGAACCCCGCCTCTACGTCGCTCCCGCACACGTGCGCACCGAGTCGTTGCGACGGTCGCAGACCTCGAGCTACTGCAACTACAAGGGTTACGCGACCTACTGGTCCGCCGGCGACGTCGACGACGTCGCCTGGAGCTACGAGGATCCACCGCCCGAAAGCCTGCCCATCAAGGGGTATTTCAGCTTCGACGCCGCGCGCGTCGATGTCGTCGCCGAGCTGCCGCTCAACCGCCGTAGCTAGGGCGCCCCAGCTTCAGCGCGTGCTGGGCGATCATGTTGCGGAACACCTCGAGGGTGCCGCCGTAGATGCCGAGCGGTAACGACAGCCGGTAAAGGTGTTCCGCCGCACCGTCGCTCGCGGAGCCCTGAGTATCGGCGGGCAGCACGGAGGCGGCCCCGAGGATGTCCATCAAGTCCGGGGAGATGTCGCGCATCGTCTGCGCGATCGCGACGCGCCCGAACATGCCCGGCGTTGACAGCGCCGCCTCCATTCGCGCGACAGCCCGCCCGAGCCGGTATCTCACCGACTCGTCGTCCACCTTCGCCACGAGCGCCGCGACCGTGTCGACGACCTCGGCCATCACGTCGCCGTGGCCCGCCATCGCCGCAATGTATTGCAAGCCATGGTCTTCCGGGTCAACCATGCCGTGCTCGGAGTCCAGCGCCGCCCGCATCACCGTCCAGCCGCCGTTGACCTCACCGATGCGGTAGAGGTCGTCGACGCGCACGTCGCTGTAGTAGACGATGTTGGTGCGGTCGCCGTCGAGGGTGCGGATGGCTTGAATCTCGATGCCCCGCGAATCGAGCGGCACGAGAAACATGGTCAGGTTCTTGTGCTTCGGGCCCTGCGGGTCGGTGTTGGTGAGCAGGAAGACGTACCGGGCGTTCTGCGCGTTCGAGGTGAACATCTTGGAGCCGTTGATGACCCAGCTAGGCCCGTCCCGCACCGCGCGGGTCTTGCAGGTGGCGACGTCGGAGCCGCCCTCGGGTTCGGTGTATCCCAGGCACAGCCGGATCTCGCCGGACAGCACGCCGGGCAGGACCTTTTCGGCGAGTTTCGGCGCGCCGAATTGCTGCACCAGCCGCGCGACGACGGACGTGGTTCCCCAGTGATACCAAGGGGTGTGGGCCCGGGCGATCTCGAGTTGAAAGATGCGCCGACGGACTGGGCTGAATCCGCCCTCGGACTCCAGCCGCCAGTCCGAGGCCAGGTAGCCGGCTTCGCCCAGCGCCAGATGCACTTGCTCGTCGAAGTTTTCACCGAACTCGCGCTGGCGGCGCAGCACCTCGTCGGTGACGTGCTTCGTTATGAACGCCCGGGTCTCGTCGAGAAACACTTGGTCCTCGGCGCTGAGATCGACGGCTGAGAAGTCCATCTACATCGCGTCGATCACGAGCGTACGGAATCGGCCGAGGGTTTCGAGCGCATGCGACACGCTGTCGCCCGGAAGGTGGACGCCGACCCACGTCACTCCCACCGCCGCAAGCTTTTCCAGGCCGCCGAGGTATGCGTCCGCGTTGAAGTCGTCGCTCGCGGGGCTGCCGCCCTCGAAGTTGGTGAAGGTGATGTCGATCGCCGACCAGTCCCTGCCCACCGCGTCACAGCGGCGTCGCAGATCGTCGATGCCCTCGGTGAGGCGCTCGACGGAGTCGATGACCGCGGTGCCCGCGGTCTGGGCCAGCTGCGGCGGGGCGGGAAACGGGCACCAGCCGTCGCCGTACTGGGCGACCCGCTGGCGCGCGGTCGTGGTGTTGCCGCCTATCCAAATCGGCGGACAGCTGACCGGCCTGGGGTGCGCGGTAATACCCTTGGCGCTGAAATGCTTGCCCTCAAACGAGATATCGTCCTCGGTCCAGATCGCCCGGATCACCTGCAGCGCTTCATCGAACAGCTCGGCGCGCTCGTCGTAGCTCACACCCAGCGCCGCGAATTCGCGTTTCAGGTAACCCACACCGACCGCGAGGGTGAACCGGCCACCCGAGAGCAGGTCGAGCGTGGCGCCGGCCTTGGCAACCACGAACGGGTTTCGATACGGCAGCACCACGATGTTGGGAATCAGGCGCAGCGCTGACGTGGTGGCCGCCGCGAAACCCAATGCGACAAAAGGATCTAACGCGTCGTGACCCCCGGCCTGCAGCCAGCGCTGCGACGGCGCGGGGTGGTCGGTGAAGCCGAAACCATGGATGCCGGCCGCTTCGACGGCCGCGGCCACCTTTCCGATGCCTTCGCCGCTGACCAGCTCAGGGTTGTACGGATGGCTGTGCATCGGGTGGGTGATGGTGAAGCGCATCGGATGCGTCCTAACGGCTAGAACCGTGCGCGCGAATCGATCGTCGTGTCGCTGGTGCGCAGCGGGCGGATCAGCGCCTCCTGGGCAAAGGAGGCCAGCAGCTCACCCTCTTGCGCGTGCACCGTGCCGCGCACGTACGACATACCCGCGCCCACCTGGGTGCTCTCGTGGGTGTAGAGCAGCCACCCCTCCCAGCGCACGGGTTCATGGAACGCGACCGAGATACTCATCGGTGCGGTTGACACGGTCAGGTGCGCCTGGCTGGTACCGATGCCCGGGTGCGCCCGCATGGTCGTGGAGATCCCCAGATGCCCGGTGAAGTAGGCGACGAGCGCCTTGGCAAGGTCGTCCCGGGTCGGAATCGGGTCATAGTGCAGCCACGCGTAAAGTTCGGGCGGCCCGACCTCGTCGGGGCTGTTGACGTCGACGACGTCGACGAGGCGCAGCTCCCGCCCGACCATCGGCATCGGGGAATGGTTGGCGTCGGCCGGGGCCGCCACGTCGGGTCGCGGCAGGTGGTGACGGATGGCGTCGCCCGTCGGGACGTCGGCCAGCACGGTGATGCTCAGGCAGCGCCGACCGTTCTGATGCACGGCGACGACCGCGGTCGCGGTGGACCGGCCTTCGGCCACGACGTCGAGGACGAGTTCGATCGGCGGGCCGACCGTCACGGCACGGGAGAACACCGCGTGCGCCGAGCGCACCGACTTGTCGGGGAATCGTTTGGCCACCGCGACAATCGCCTGGGCGAGCACCTGGGTGCCCTCGACCACCTGCCGTTCGTCGCCGGTGGCGATGCCGGTGTCGCCGGTGAACCGATCCTGGCCGTCGGCCCGCACGTCGAACAGGTCCAGCAGACCCTGCACCGTCCATTCGGTCTGCTCAGATTCCTCAGCAGCCTTCGTCAAATCCGCTCCACCTCCGCGCTAGCAGCTCACGGCCCAGCGTGACACTTTGAGTAGGATTTGTAAAGGTTGGCTAACAAGGCTGCGCGCCGGGGGATCGACCCAGCAATGGAACGCACGGAGAGGCAAGACAATTGGGCACAGTGACGAGCACTTCGGAGACCGCGTTCACCCATTCCGCCGAGGCCGTGTACGACTTCGTCACCAACCCGGCCAACTGGACGAAGACCTATCCCGGCAGCGCGCACATCGGCAAGTTGCCGGAGCTTCCCCTGAAGGTCGGTGACACCTGGGAGGAGGCCGGCCCCGACGGCGAGCGGATCTTCAGTTGGCAGCTGGCCATCGCCGATCGGCCGACGCTGTTCGTGTTCAATTCGGTGGGTCGCCTCGGCCATGACCGCCAGGGCGATGGGGGGATGGAGGGCCGGATCACCGTCACGTACCGGTTCACCAGGCCCGGCCGGGACATCACGCTGTTCTCCCGAACCATGACGATCGAGGCGTACAAGCACGCACCGCTGCCCGATGCGCTCTTCCAGCAGGCCAATCCGGCGAGGATCGACGCCTACCACGCGGCCGTGGCGCGCGAGCTGGGCGAGATTGACACCGACGCACGTCGTGCGTGACACTTTTGCCGTGTTTTGTAAAGGCCTGAGCGGATGATCCCGGAGCCCTTGGCCAAGGGGTTCTGCTTCGGCGAGGGCCCGCGCTGGTTCGAAGGACTGCTGTGGTTCTCCGACATGCTGGGCGAAGCCGTGCACACCGTGGACATGCGGGGCTCGCTGACCACGCTGCCGCTGCCCGGGCGCTCCCCGTCGGGCCTCGGGTTTCGTCCCGACGGGTCCCTGCTGATCGCCTCGACCGAGGACCGGCAGGTGCTGCGCTACGACGGCGAAACGATCGATGCCATCGCCGATCTCGGCCCCCTGACGCCGGTCAACCTGGGCGACATGGTCGTAGACGACGCCGGGCGCGCCTACATCGGATGCCAGGCATTCTCCGGCGGTGCGATCATCCGCCTCGACGCCGATGACACCGCCACCGTCGTCGCCGAAGACCTCGACTTTCCCAACGGCATGGTGATCACGCCGGACCGAAAGACGTTGATCGTCGCCGAATCGACGGGCCGCCGACTGACCGCGTTCACCATCGGCGATGACGGCGGCCTTGGTGGCCGCCGGATTTTCGCCGACGGCCTGGATGGTCCGCCCGATGGCATCGCGCTCGACGCCGAGGGTGGGGTGTGGGCGTCCATGACGCTGGCTCACCAGTTCGAGCGGATCACCGAGGGCGGCGCCGTGACCGACCGCATCGACATGGGCGAACGGGTGGCGATCGCGTGCGCGCTCGGCGGTCCCGTGCGCCGCACGCTGTTTCTGCTGTCGAGCACCGACGCTTATCCCCAGCGACTGATCGGCACCCGGCTCTCGCAGCTGGACGCGGTGACGGTTGACACCCCCGGCGCGGGCCTACCCTGACACCCGGAAGGCAGACGATGACCGACTCCTATTACGAGCTGATCGATGACGCCGACCCGCGGGGCGAAAAGTTCGGGGCGACCGATCTGGCGCGCGGCACCTGGTCGGCCGCCATTCAGCACGGCGGCCCGGTGTCGGCGCTGCTGGTCCGGGCGCTGGAACGGTGCGCGCGGCGCGACGACACCCGGCTCGGCCGGGTCGTCATCGACCTGCTGGGCGGGGTGCCGGCCGAGGGCGACCTGTGGGTCAGCTCGCAACTGCAACGGGGTGGGAAACAGATCGAGCTCGTCACGGCCGAGATGCTGGCGCCGGGGCCCGACGGCGAACCCCGGCCGGTGGCGCGCGCCAGCGGATGGCGGCTGCAGCACCTGGACACGCAGGCGCTGGCTCACGCCGCGACTCCCTTGCCCCGGCCGCGGTCGGAGGCCCGCAACCGCAACCTCAGGGCAAGGGACTGGGATCGCAACTACGTGCACAGCCTGGGGTGGCTGTGGCTGACCGAACCGCTGAGCGAGGGCCCGGGCGAATCCTGGATCAAGCCGACCGTCGACCTCGTCAAGGGCGAGACCATGACACAGCTGCAGCGACTTTTCGCAGTGGCCGACTGTGCCAACGGCATCGGCAGCAAGCTGGACATCACGAAGTGGACGTTCCTCAACACCGATCTGGCCGTGCACGTGTTCCGGATCCCCGAAGGTGATTGGATCGGTGTTCGGGCGGAGACCAACTACGGGCCCGACGGCATCGGGACTACGGTCGGCACGCTCTTCGATGAGCGCGGCGCGGTCGGCGCAATCCAGCAGTGCGTGCTCGTGCGCCGGCGCCCCGGCTGAGACAGACCCGGAAGGGGAATCACCGTGACACTGCCGCGATACTTCGTAAAGTTTCAGATATGAGTCAGCCGGCCCAAGCGACAGAGGCCGACACCTCGACGCGTCAGCGGATCCTTGCCGCCACCGCCGAGGTGCTCGGTCGAAACGGCAAGACCAAGCTCAGTCTGTCGGAGGTCGCGGCCCAGGCCGGCGTCTCGCGGCCCACGCTCTACCGCTGGTTCGCGTCCAAAGAGGAGTTGCTCTCGGCCTTTTCACAGTGGGAGCGACAGATCTTCGACAGCGGTTTGGCCAAGGCAACAGCCGGGCTGAAGGGCGTCGACAAGCTCGACGCGGTGCTGCGGTTCATCGTCGAATACCAGCACTCGTACTCGGGCGTGCGCATGGTCGACGTCGAACCCGAGCACACCATCGCCCAGTTCTCCCGCGTCATCCCGCAGATGCGCGACGGTCTGCAACGGCACATGTCCGGGCCCAACGCCGCGGTCAAAGCCGCGACCGTGATCCGAATTGCCATCTCGCACTACATAGTCCGAAGCGACGACGCCGATCAATTCCTGGCTCAGTTGCGCCACGCCGTCGGCATCAAGGGCGCCTGAGGCGAATCGCCCTATTCGAACAACACCGCAGCGTTGAGGTAGCCGGTCGGGTCCAACGCCGCCTTGACCGCCCGCATCGCGTCGATATCGGCGGCCTCGCGAGACATCCGGAGATAGGCCCGTTTCCGGCTGCCGACGCCGTGCTCCGAGCTGACGTTGCCGCCGCACCGCGCGATGAGGTCCATCATCGGCTCGTACAACGCCTGCTCCCGCTCGACCGGGCAGCGCAGCACGTTCAGGTGCAAGTTGCCCTCGCCGACGTGGCCGAACAGCAGCGGAAGTGCCTCGGCAACGTGCGCGTGGATCACCGCAACCGCGTCGCGGGCAAAGCCGGCCAATGCCGACAAGGGCAACGACACGTCGAACTTCAGCGGTGGCCCGTACACGCCCAGCACGTCGGCCAGGGATTCGCGAACGCGCCACAACCTTTGCTGCGCAACGGCATCCACGCCGACGGCGGGATCTCCGCACATCCGCGCGCCGTCAAGGAGGCCGGCGAGCCGATCGGTTTGGTCGTGGTCGGCGGCCAGCTCGACCAGCAGCAGCCAATCACCGGCTACCGGCGCGCCCACGCCAAGGTGCTCGGCGGTCAGCGCGGCGGCCCGGCCGTCGATCAGCTCCAGCGCCGCGATCCCGTCCACATCCCGAAACGTGCGGCCGGCATCGACAAGCGCCTCCAGATCGGCGAACCCGCAGACGGCCGTCACCCGATGCGACGGCGTCGGATGCAGCCGCAGATCCAGGGACGTGATGACCCCCAAAGTGCCCTCGGCGCCGACGAACAGCGCCGGCAGGTCATAGCCGGTGTTGTCGCTGCGCACCAAGCTATGCCGCCGCATGAGCGAACCGTCGGGAAGCGCCACCTGCAGGCCGACCACTTGCTCGCCCATATTGCCGTAGCGAACGGTGCGCAGTCCCCCAGCATTCGTCGACGCCATGCCCCCGACGGTCGCGGTGTCCCGGGCCGCCAGGTCCACGCCGAACACCAGGCCCGACGCGGTTGCGGCGCGCTGCACCGCGGCCAGCGCACACCCGGCGCCCACCTCTAAGCGGCGCTCGGCGGTGTCGACATCGCCCAGGGCACAGAGCCGTTCGGTCGACAGCAACACGTCGTCGTGCTCGGGGATGGTGCCGGCCACCAGGGAGGTGCGACCGCCCTGCACCGTCACGTGCGCCCCGGCTTGCCGGCATACCCGCAACACCTCGGCGACCTGCTCGGCGGACCCCGGCCGGACCAGCGCGCTGGCCTGTCCGCGATAACGGCCCGTGTGGTCGACGCTGCGGCCGGCCAGTATGTCGGGGTCGGTGGTGACGTGGGTCGATCCGACTACGGTCGCCAGCGTGCGCAGCATGCTCGCGGTTATAGCACCGCAGGTGCTGGCCAATGAATGCGGTTCAGCTCGAGGAGATGCGGAAATTCAGCCGACGCTACGGTTGCCTCGCTTGTTAAGGAAGTCTGACCACGACACCACATTGGGATGCTGGTTGAGCAGGGCTCGCCGTTGGCGCTCCGTCATCCCGCCCCAGACACCAAATTCCACTTTGTTGTCCAACGCTTCTGCTCCGCACTCCTGCATGACCGGGCAGCGGCGGCAGAGCACCGCGGCTTTACGCTGCGCGGCGCCCCGTTGGAACAGTTCGTCAGGATCAGCGTCGCGGCAGAGGGCTCTCGACACCCAACCGGTCGACTCCTCCGGATCCGCGCTGCGGATCAACCCCCGCATAACCGCACGGTGTGGTCTCCCACCGGGCGGGTTCGATCCTGACATGGCCTCTTCCCTTCTCCCGGTCTGGAGATTCCGCCGCCTTAGGCGCTCACCCCCTGGAATCCCCACGCGTCGCGCCAATTAAACGACACAACGCCGCCCCGTGCCAGCGGGCGAATCTGGGCTGCCCCGCCTCAATCGGCGGGCCGACCGGCGCGGGAACTCCCCCTCAGAACTCTTTGTGCGGCACGTCCGTCACCAGCCCGCCGTCCATGACGAACTCGCTGCCGGTCGCGTAAGAGGATTCGTCGCTGGCCAGGAACACAACGAACGTCGACACCTCCGCGGCCTCGCCCGGGCGGCCCAGAGGGACGGTGACCATGTCTTCCGGCAGCTTGGCGGTCATCGGGGTGCGGATGAAGCCGGGATGGATCGAGTTCACCCGGATGTTCAACGGCGCCAGCTCCAGCGCCGCCGACTTGGTCAGGCCGCGCACCGCCCACTTCGATGCGACATAGGGGTGCACCGCCGGAGCGCCGCGCAGTCCCTCGATCGACGACACGTTGATGATCGAGCCGCCCCCGGCCGCGGTCATCGGGTCGACGGCCACGCGCATTCCCAGGAATGTGCCGGTCAGGTTGACGTCAATGACCTTCTGCCACTTAGCCAAATCGAAATTCTTGAGTTGCCCGAGTGCCACGATGCCGGCGTTGTTGACCAGAACATCGAGCTTGCCGAATTCTCCGGTCGCCGTCGCGACCGCGGCGTCCCACTCCTCGGGCTGGGTCACGTCGAGGTGGACGTAGCGCGCGGCGTCACCGAGTTCTTCGGCAAGCGCTTTGCCTTCGTCGTCGAGGATGTCCCCGATCACCACCTTGGCGCCCTCCTGGACGAGCAGCCGTGCGTGTGAGGCGCCCATCCCGCGCGCCCCGCCGCTGATGAGCGCGACTTTGCCCTCTACTCGTCCTACGTCTCCCACGGGCGGGTTCCTTTCGGTTAGGTGGCTATTAGGTCGTTTGGCGCGAAAAGACCTTTTCCGGTGATCAGCGGAAGGTCGAGCGTGGCCCGGATGCCGGGCGGCGCGGCAACCACCGCCGGGATCGCGTTGACGATGCGCCCGGCGGCGCCGACGATCGCGGCGTGGTTGTGGTCGCCCTTGCGGCTGCTCGGAACGATGTCCACGGCGTAGGACGGTTCCCCGGCGATCTCGACGCGATACGAGCCGCCGCCCGAAGCGGGTTGCGGCCAGTCGGGTCGGAGGTCGGGGCGCAACCGGGTGATGTGCTCGATGACGATGGCCGGGCGGCCGTTGGCCATGCCGCGGATCTCGAAGTGCAGCGCGGCCATCGTCCCCTGGCGAACCCGCCCGACCGCGATTTCGAAGTCCTCCGGCGCCGGCTCGCGCTGGTATGACTCGGTGATCTCGTCAATCTCGATGCCGAGGCCAGCCGCCAGCTGTCGAATCGCCGTCCCCCAGGCGATGCTTAGCACGCCCGGTTGTAGCAACATCGGCACCTCGTCGAGCGGCCTGCCGAACCCCATGTAGGACATGACCTCGGAGCCGTCGTAAGTGGCGTAATCGGCGATCTCCATGCAGCGCACCTGCTCGATGCGCTGGCAGGTGCCCGAGAGCGCAAACGGGACGAGGTCGTTGATAAACCCTGGGTCGACACCGGTGATGAACACACTCGAATTGCCATGCCGTGCGGCCTCTTCCACGCGGTCGATGTACTTGTCGGGCATCACGCCCCAGGGGTACTGCAGCAGCCCAGGCGACGACCCGACTACGTTGATGCCGGCGGCCAGGATGTGCATTACGTCCGCCATAGCGTCGGGCAGCCGGGTGTCGCCCATGGCGCAGTAAACGACGCACTCGGGCTTGGTGGCCAGAAGGGCGTCGAGGTCTCCGACGGCCGCCACGCCCGTCACGGTCCCGGCGCCCAGGCCGACGCCGCACAGGTCCCCGGCGTCCTTGCCCACCTTCTCGGGCGTGGACACGCACAAGCCGGTCAGTTCGAACTGCGGATTGGTGATGAGCTCCGCCAGGGCGAGCCTTCCGACGTTTCCGGTGCCGACGTGCGCGACGCGGATGCTCATGAGAGTCTCCGTCCCTCGTACGCTCAAAGACTTTTCTAGACACTAGTCCACAATTTCTGGGGCACCCACCGGGCCCGACTCAAAGCCGCCGGGCAGAATGGAAACGGCGATGGCACAACGTGAGGACGTCCAATTCGTATCCGGTGACGACCGGATCAGCGCATGGCTCTACCGGCCCCCGGACAACGCCGCCGGCGGACCCGCGCCGCTGCTGGTGATGGCGCACGGCCTGGGGGCGGTGCGCATCATGCGGTTGGACGCCTACGCCGAGCGATTCAGTGCGGCGGGGTACGCCTGCCTGGTGTTCGACTACCGCAACTTCGGCGCTAGCGAAGGCCGGCCGCGGCAACTGCTCGACATCGGCATGCAGCTTGCGGACTGGGCGGCGGCGGTGGCCTACGCCCACACTCTCGATGGCATAGATCATGATCGGATCGGGCTGTGGGGCACGTCTTTTGGCGGCGGGCACGTGATCGCTACGGCGGCCAGGCTGCCGGGCATCAGGGCCGCCGTGGCCCAGTGCCCGTTCACCGACGGCGTCGCCTCCGCGCGCACGCTGAACCCGTTGATCTTCATGCGGGTCGGTGTCCTGGCCGCGCGCGACATTCTCGCTGCCCAGATCCGGAAATCACCGGTAATGGTCCCCGCCGCGGGTAAGCCGGGTGAGGCGGCCCTGATGAACGCGCCCGACGCGTACCCCGGCTACATGAGGCTGGTGCCCGAGGGCGAACAGGTGCCGAATGAGGTCGCAGCCCGGTTCGCGTTCAAGGTCATCGGCTACCGGCCGGGCCGCCTGGCCGCAAAGATCACCTGCCCGATCTTGTTCTGCGTGTGCGAGGGCGACTCGGTGGCGCCCGCGGTCCCGACGCTGCGCTATGCGGCCAAGGCCCCGCGGGGCGAAGTCAGGATGTACCCCGAAGGCCATTTCGCGATTTACGTCGGCGACGCGTTCGGGCGGGTCGTCGCCGACCAGCTCGCGTTCCTCGACAAGCACTTGAAAAAGGCCTGACGCGCCGCCGTTAAAACTCGTGCAACTTGCGCGAAACGCCAGATTTCCGGGCAGGACGGTTTTAGTCTCGGTCAATACCTGCCAGTACCTGAGACCCACGGTCCCGTGGTAGTCCCGCTTCGGGTGCGGGAAGGGCTTCCGGTCGGGGGGGAAAGGACGGGGAGATGTCGTACTTGTTCGCTGCCCCTGAGGCATTGACGTCCACGGCCAAAGATGTGGGAAGTATCGGTTCGGCCATCACCACGGCCGGCTCGAATGCGTCGGGCCCGACAACCGGTCTACTCGTCGCGGCCGAGGATGAGGTATCCGCGGCCATCGCGAATGTATTCGGCGCCTACGGCCACGAATACCAAGCGGCCCTCGCGCAAGCCGCGACTTTTCATAACCAATTCGCCCAAGCGCTGGCCGCCGCGGGCAGCGCCTACGCCGAAGCCGAGGCAGCCAACGCATCCCTGATCGGCGGTGGCGGCGGTTCCAGCGGGTTCAGCGTTCAGACTTCGACGGTGCAGTCGGCCTCTGGGGATCCCCTATATGCGTTGATAATGGGCGGCACCGCCGACCCGCAACCCGACCCTGCGTATGTGAAAAGCGTTTACAACGCGTACATCAAGCCGAATCCCCTCTTCTCTTCGGCCATCCCGCAAGGCCTGTTCACGCCCGAGCAGGGCTGGCCGACGACCCCGCAACTCGGCAACCTGACGTACGACCAGTCCGTCGCCCAGGGCGACACGTTGCTGAACAACAAGCTCAATTCGCTTCTCAGCACCCCGACTAACAGCGCCGTGGTTTTCGGCTTCTCGCAGAGCGCCGAGATCGCCAGCAATGAAATAACCGCTCTCATGGCGGCGGGCTCGCCCTATCAGGGCCAGCTGTCCTTCATGCTGACTGGTGATACGAACAACCCCGTCGGCGGTATCCTCGAGCGCTTCCCGGGCTTCTACATCCCATTCGGGGACGTGGCATTCAACGGTGCGACCCCGCCGAATTCGCCCTACCCGACCACCATTTACACGATCCAATACGACGGCGTCGCCGACGCCCCCCAATACCCGCTCAATGTTCTGTCGGACGTCAACGCCGTCATGGGTTACCACTACGTGCACTACATGTATCCGGACTTGACGGCTACCCAGGTTGGCAACGCCGTATCCTTGCCGACGTCTCCGGGCTACACCGGCAACACCAAGTACTACATGTTCATGACCCAGAATCTGCCGCTGCTGCAGCCGATTCGCGACATCCCCTATGCCGGTCCCCCGATCGCCGACATCTTCCAGCCCGATCTGCGGGTGCTCGTCGACATGGGCTACGCCGACTACGGACCCGGCGGCAACTACGCGAACGTTCCCACCCCGGCCGGGCTGTTCTCGGTGCCCGATCCGTTGACGGTCATCCCCGACCTGGCCTTAGGCGCCGTCCAAGGCCCGTACGGCGCCGCGGTGGAAATCGGGGTGGAAGCCGGATTGGCGTCACCGTCATTGTTCCCGACCACCTACCCGTGGGTCCCGTCGATCGACCCGCACCTGAATTTCTTCTTCGGCCAGCCGAGTACCACAGGGCTATCCGTGCTGAGTGGCGCCGTCGGGAACCTACTCCACAACATTCCGCCCGTCCACTGACGGGCCCTAACGTCCGAGCGGGGAATTTTCCCGGATCGACTCGTCGCGGATCAGACCCCGCAGCAGCGCGGTGCTGAACTCGGCGGCGATTTCCTTGGCGGTCCGCCGTCCGTGCGGCCGCAGCCAGCGGTAACTGCCCAGGGTCATC
The DNA here is from genome assembly GCA_963788075.1 of uncultured Actinomycetota bacterium. Taxonomy (GTDB): domain Bacteria; phylum Actinomycetota; class Actinomycetes; order Mycobacteriales; family Mycobacteriaceae; genus Mycobacterium. Next base: position 357,684 of record CAWBFI010000008.1, read on the forward strand.
CCGATGTAGCCCAGGGCCACCACGTGCGAGTCGCATTGGTAGAACTCGCCGCTGGCGATCCCGCGGTCGATGAGCCCATGCACGTGCTCGTAGACCTGGGCCTCTTTTTCACGGACCTCGGCGACCTGTTCGTCGGTGAACCACTCGGCGATGTAGGGCTGCTCCTGGAAGTACACGGCTGCACGCTCCGGGTTGGCCGCGATGCCGGTCAGCAGGCGGACGGTGTACTGGTAGAGCGCTTCGCGCGCCGTCCACGACGGGTCATCGTGCACCGCGGCCAGCGTGCCCTCCGCGGCCTGACGGTAAATGTCGAACAGGATGAGCGACTTGCTGGCGTAATAGTGGTAGACGGTCGCCTTGTTCAGTCCGATCACGTCCGCGACGTCGTCCATCCGGGTGCCGTGATAGCCGCGCGCGGCGAACAGCTTGGTGGCAACGGCCAGCAACTCCTCGCGGCGCGTCAGCCCGTTCTCGGATGGCATCTGTACTCTCTATCGTCACTGCCTGCATGGGCGCATGGGTCCCCGACAGGGCCAATTATCAATCAACTGGTTGGACAGTTTATGCAAGACGCCGGGTGTCGCACCGACGCGGATGGGACTAGACTCGTTTGACGACCAAGTCGAGACCAGAGGGGTGGATCAATGGATCCGAGTCCGAGCTACGACGGAAGCGACGAGATCGAGTTCTTCATGAACTACTTCGGCTGGGGTCTGCGGGGGGTTACCGATGGCAACGGATATCCCCCCCAGGCCTACCCGCCCGTTTAGGCCGCCCTATAGCGCCTTGAGTTCCTCGGCGATCTCGGTCACCGATTTCTTCGCGTCCCCGAACAACATCGTGGTTCCCTCGGCATAGAACAGCGGGTTGTCGATGCCCGCGAAGCCGGAATTCATCGACCGCTTGAGCACGATCACCGACCTTGACTTGTCCACATTGAGGATGGGCATGCCGTAGATCGGGCTGGATGCCTCATTGCGGGCCGCGGGATTGGTGACGTCGTTGGCGCCGATCACGATCGCCACGTCGGTGCGGGCGAACTCGTCGTTGATGTCGTCCATGTCTTTCATCGCGTCGTAGTCGACCTCCGCCTCGGCCAGCAGCACGTTCATGTGGCCGGGCATGCGGCCCGCAACCGGGTGGATCGCGTATTTGACCGGCACTCCACGCGCCTCGAGCAGGTTGGCCATGTCCTTGACGGCGTGCTGGGCCTGCGCGACGGCGAGGCCATATCCCGGCACCACGATGACCTGGTTGGCGTAGGCCATCTGGATCGCCGCATCGGCGGCCGACGTCGACTTGACGTGCTTGTCGCCGCCGCCGTCGCCGATGGGCGCCACCCCGCCGCCACCGAAGCCGCCCGCCACGATCGCGGGAATGGAGCGGTTCATGGCCTTGGCCATCAGGTTGGTCAGGATCGAGCCGGAGGCGCCGACGATCATGCCCGCCACGATCATCGCGGTGTTGTTGAGCGCCAGACCCGCCGCGGCGGCCGATAGCCCGGTCATGGCGTTGAGCAGCGAGATGACCACCGGCATGTCGGCGCCGCCGATGGGCAACACCACCATCAGGCCCAGCACCCCGGCGGCGGCCAGCAGGCCGATCATCCACCACAGCGACGCTCCACCCGTGCCGGGGTGTGCGTGCACGCCGATGACCACCGCTGAGGCCACCGCCGCCACCAGCAACAGCACGTTGATCGGCTGCTGCGCCTTCCCCAAGCCGATCGGCGATCCGGAGATGATCTCCTGCAGCTTGCCGAACGCGACGATCGACCCCCAGAACGAGATAGACCCGATGATCGCGGCGAACAGCGACGCCACCACGATGTGAACCGTCGGCGACTCGCCATGCTGGAAGGCGGAAAACCCTTTGGTTTCAAGGAATTCCGCCAGGGCAATCAGCGCGACCGTGCCACCGCCGACGCCGTTGAAGAACGCCACGAGCTGCGGCATGGCGGTCATCTTGGTGTATCGCGCCGGGGGAACGCCGAGCAGCACCCCGACGACCAGGCCGGTGATGATCAGCACCCATTGGTCGGTGTGGCGGATCTTGACCAGGGTCGCGGCCACCGCGATGGCCATGCCTACGGCGGCGATCAGGTTGCCGCGCACCGCGGTCTTGGGCCCGGTCAGCCCCATCAGACCGTAGATGAACAGCGAGAAAGCGATGACGTAAAGGATGGTGACCAGGTAGCTCATTTGGCGACCTTGTCAGTTTTAGCCTGTGGCACAGGCTTTTTGCCCTTGAACATGCCCAGCATCCGGTCCGTGACGATGAAACCGCCGATGACGTTCAACGTCCCGAACACCACCGCCACGAACAAGATGATCTGCAGCGCCAACGACGGGTGCTCAACGGCCCCGAACACCACCAGCGCGCCGAGCACCACGATGCCGTGGATGGCATTGGTGCCCGACATCAGCGGCGTGTGCAGCGTGTTGGGCACCTTGGAGATCACCGCGAACCCGACGAATCCGGATAGCACCAGGATCGCCAGATTGGCCAGTAACTCGTCGTACATCTAGCAGTCCTCCCTACCCGGCCGATGACGCCCGGGTCACACAGGCCGCCGCGACTACTTCGTCCTCGAAGTCCGGGGCCAGCTTGCCGTCTTTGATCAACAGCTCAAGCAGCGCCGTGATGTTCTTGCTGTAGAGCTCGCTGGCGTGCTCGGGCATCGTCGCCGGCAGGTTCAGCGGGGCGGCGATGGTGACGTCGTGCTTGACCACCGTCTTCCCCGGTTCGGTGAGCTCGCAGTTGCCGCCGGTTTCCCCGGCCAGGTCCACCACCACGCTGCCGGGCTTCATCGCCTCCACCGCCGCCGCGGTCACCAGTCGTGGCGCGGGCCGCCCCGGGACCAGCGCCGTGGTGATCACCACGTCGAACCCCGCGATCGCGTCTTCTAGGGCCTTCTGCTGCTGGGCGCGTTCCTCCTCGGTGAGCTCACGCGCGTACCCGCCCTCACCGGACGCGTCGATGCCGACGTCGAGCCACTGCGCCCCCACGGATCGCACCTGGTCGGCCACCTCCGGCCGCACGTCGTACCCGGAGGTCCGCCCACCGAGGCGTTTGGCCGTCGCCAGCGCCTGCAGGCCGGCCACCCCGACGCCCAGCACCAGCACCGAGGCCGGCTTCACGGTCCCTGCCGCCGTGGTCAGCATCGGAAAGAACCTGGTCGACTCCGAGGCCGCCAGCAGCACGGCCTTGTACCCGGCCACGTTGGCCTGGGAAGACAACGCATCCATGACCTGGGCGCGTGAGATTCGTGGGATGGCCTCGAGCGCGAACGCCTGCACACCTGCGTCGGTGAGCGCGCCGATCGAGTTGTCGGCATTGCGGGGCGCCAGGAAGCCGATCAGCGTCTGCCCGCTGTGCAACCTGCCGACCTCGTCCGCCGTGGGGGGTGCGACCTTGACCACCACGTCGGCGGCCCAGGCGTCCCCGATGGTGGCGCCGGCGTCGGTGTAGAGCTCATCGGGCAGCAACGCCCTTTCGCCGGCACCCGACTCGACGACCACCGCCACACCGCTATTGACCAGCGACGCGACCGCCTTCGGCACCAGCGCGACGCGCCGTTCGTCGGTCCCGGACTCGGCGACCACCCCCACGGTCGTCTGCGGATCTGTCATGGCGCGTACATCTACTTTCTTTGCTTTGGATTGCCGCAGACACCCTATCGGCCGCTACCAGGGCGAAATATCTTGGCCGTGTTCCGACGCCGGCCGGGGCCCGAAGTAGCGGCGCTGCGACTCGTCGATCGGCACGTCGTTGATGCTGGCTTCGCGGCGCGCCATCAAGCCGGACGGGCCGAATTCCCACAGTTCGTTGCCGTAGCTGCGATACCACTGTCCGCTCTGGTCGTGGCACTCGTACTGGAACCGCACCGCGATGCGGTTGTCGTGGAAGTCCCACAAGCTCTTGCGCAGCGAGTAGTCGAGTTCCCGCTCCCACTTGCGGGTCAGAAACGCCACGATCTCGTCCCTGCCGACGATGTGCTCGTCACGGTTACGCCAGTGTGAATCCGGCGTGTAGGCCCGGCTGACGCGTTCGGGGTCCCGGGTGTTCCAGGCATCCTCGGCAGCCTGGACCTTCTGGATTGCGGTTTCGAGGGTGAACGGCGGGAAAGGCGGAAGGCTTTCGGTCATGAGGTGAATCGTGCGCCCTTTCGAGCGCCGACACTTCGTCCAGACTGCAGCTAGGCACACGTGCCTCGGCGTGTCGTCTGCGTGGTGCACGTGTCGCGAAGCCGGTCGCGAACCGATCCGCGACGACCCCTCACGGCACGTGTCCTATCGTGACGGAATGGACTTCGCGATGTCGGCCAAAGCGAGCGACTACCACAAGCGGCTGTCCGACTTCATGACCGAGTACGTCTTTCCGGCCGAGGCCGAATACGACAAGTACCGCCACGAGGCCGGCCCGAACGACCACACCGTCCCGCCGATCATCGACGAGCTGAAAACCAAGGCCAAGGCGGCCGGCCTGTGGAACCTGTTCCTGCCGGCTGAGTCGGGGCTGACCAACCTGGAATATGCCCCGCTCGCCGAGATCACCGGCTGGAGCCTCGAGATCGCGCCGGAGGCCCTGAATTGCGCGGCACCGGATACCGGCAACATGGAAACCCTGCACCTGTTCGCCACCGAGGAGCAGCGCAAGCGGTGGCTGGAGCCCTTGCTGAACGGCGACATCCGCAGCGCCTTCTCGATGACCGAGCCGGCGGTCGCCAGCAGCGACGCCCGCAACATCGAGACGTCGATCGTGCGCGACGGCGGCGACTACGTCATCAACGGCCGCAAGTGGTGGACGTCCGGAGCGTCGGACCCGCGCTGCAAGATCCTCATCGTGATGGGTCGCACCAACCCCGACGCGGCCAGCCACCAGCAGCAGTCGATGGTTCTCGTGCCGATCGATACGCCGGGCGTGACGGTTGTCCGCTCGACAACGGTCTTCGGTTACCAGGACCAGCCAGGGCACTGCGAGATCCTCTACGACAACGTCCGGGTGCCGGTCACCAACCTGCTCGGTGAGGAAGGCGGCGGCTTCGCGATCGCCCAGGCGCGGCTGGGGCCGGGCCGCATCCACCACTGCATGCGCGCGCTGGGCGGAGCCGAACGTGCACTCGCCCTCATGGTCGACCGGGCCCGCAACCGGGTCGCGTTCGGCCGTCCGCTGGCGGAGCAGGGCGTGGTGCGGGAGTCAATTGCCAAGTCGCGCAACGAAATCGACCAGGCCAGGTTGCTGTGCGAGAAGGCGGCATGGACGATCGACCAGCACGGCAACAAGGCCGCCCATCTGCTGGTCTCGCAGATCAAGGCGGTCGCGCCAAAGGTGGCTTGCGACGTCATCGACAGGGCTATCCAGGTGCATGGCGCGGCCGGTGTCAGCGAGGACACGGCGCTGGCCCGGCTGTACGCCTGGCATCGCGCCATGCGGATCTTCGACGGACCGGACGAGGTGCACTTGCGATCCATTGCGCGCGCCGAAATCGGCCGCGAGAAGTCCGCGTTCGCCGCGGCGATCACCTGACATGGCGGCGGCTCTCCGGGCCCTGCCGGGCGCGTGGAACTTCCGCGACGTAGCCGACGGTGCGACCGCACTGCGCCCCGGGCGGCTATTCCGGTCCAGCGAGCTGAGCCGCCTCGACGACGACGGCCGCGCCGTTCTGCGTCAACTGGGCATCACCGACGTCGCCGACCTGCGCGCGTCCCGGGAGGTTGCGCGGCGGGGTCCAGGACGGGTTCCCGACGGCGTCGAGATCCACCTGCTGCCCGTTCCCGACCTCGCCGACGATGGCGGCGAAACCGAAAGTGCGGCGCCGCACGAAGAAGCATTCCAGCGGCTGCTGACCGACCAGTCCGACGGGTCCGCCGAGTCTGTCAGCGAGGTTGCCGCCCGCTACATGACCGACGAGTACCGGCAGTTCCCCACCCGTAATGGAGCGCAGCGCGCACTGCGCCGCGTGATCACCCTGCTGGCGGCGGGTAGCCCGGTGCTCACGCACTGCTTCGCGGGCAAGGACCGCACCGGCTTTGTGATAGCGACGGTCCTGGAGGCTGTTGGTATTGATCGCGACGCCATCGTCGTCGATTTCCTGCGCAGCAATGATGCCGTACCGCAGCTGCGGTCACGGATCTACGAAATGATCCAGCAACGCTCAGATATCGAACTGACCCCGGAGGTGATGACCTTCACCAAGGCGCGGCTGTCCGACGAGGTTCTCGGCGTCCGGCCCGAATACCTTGCTGCCGCACGCAAAACAATCGACGAGGAGTTCGGATCGCTCGACGGTTATCTACGCGACGCGGATGTCACCGACGCCGACCTCGATCGGCTGCGCAAAGAGCTGCTCGGCTGAAATCGGCTACGACGGCCACGTTTTCACGCATCGGTGGCGAGCGTTGCACGGACGAGCAATTTAGCTATTACGGAAAACGCCAGACAGGGCCTGCCATATCGCTCTACGCTGGCTGCAACCGAATTGCCGGTGGCCCTGGCCGCCGAGTCCTCGATGTGAAAGAGGAGAGTCTTGTCGTCGCGTAGGAGGGGCCGATGACATACCTGATCGCTACGCCGGAATCTATGGCGGCGGCGGCCGCGGATGTCGAGCAGATCCGTGCGGCGATCAGCGCGGCCAGTGCAGCGGCGGCGGGCCCGACATCGGGTTTCATGGCGCCCGCCGCTGACGAGGTGTCGGCGGCCATCACGACGCTATTCGGCCAATACGGTCAGGAATATCACGCCGCCGTCGCGCAAGCCGCGGCCTTTCAAAGCCGATTCACGCAGGCGTTGGCCTCCACCGCTGGCGCCTACGCGGCAGCCGAGACAGCGGCTTCGAACGCGCTGAGCGGACCTGCCGCGGCTTCGCCGACATCGTCAGCAACGTCGGCGGCAATCGACCCAACCGTCGCTATCGTCATGGGCGGCAACGGAAACCCGATACCGAATGCGAAATTCGTAAATGGTGTGCTCAACTGGGCCACACAAGGGGGTTTTTCCTGGAGCAGCGTGCAAGCGCTTCCCACCCCTGCGGGGTTATATCCGCTTACCGGTGTCAAGAGCCTGCCCCTCAATACCTCCGTGAGCCAGGGCATCGGGCTTCTCGATTCCGCGATCCAGACAGAACTTGCGACACCCGGTACCAGCGTTCTCGTCCAGGGCTACTCGCAGAGCGCCATCATCGCCTCGTTCGAGATGCGCAACCTGTTGGCCAGCGGGAGCCCGCCGACGAACAGCCAGCTCTACTTCAACCTGCTGGGCGATCCCATGAACCCCAACGGCGGCCTCCTCGAGCGCTTCGTGGGTCTGGAGCTCCCGACTCTGGGTGTGAACTTCTACGGCGCGACCCCCGCGAACACGCCCTGGACGACCAACATTTACACGCTCGAATACGACGGCTTCGCCGACTTCCCGCGGTACCCGATCGACCTCCTGTCGGACCTCAACGCCGTTGCCGGCATCGTCTATGTGCACCCCAACTATCCGAATCTCAATCCCGCGACTCTTCCGGCCGGCGACATCGTCAAATTGCCCGTGTCACCCGATTACACCGGGCCCCTCGCCAATACCAACTACTACATGGTTCTCACCCCGAATCTGCCGCTGTTGGATCCGCTGCGCGCTATACCCGGTGTGGGGAACCCACTGGCAGATCTGCTCCAACCCGATCTGCGGTACCTCGTCAACTGGGGCTACGGCGATCCGGCCTACGGCTACTCGACCTCGCCGGCGAATGTGCCCACGCAGTTCGGGCTGTTCCCGCCGCTCAGCGCGACCACGGCCCTACCTGTCGATCTGGCCATGGGGGTGCCGCAGGGCATCAGCGCTGCCGCGAGGGATGTCCTGGCCGAGGGAATGACGGGCGTGGCGAGCCTGTCCCCGTCGCATATCACGAACTCGCTGACGTCGATTTCGTTGCCGTCGCCCAGCACCATGCTGTCTCCGCTGTCTCCGACATCGATCGACGGCTTTATCCTGTCGCTGCAGGCGGGCCACAACGGCCTCGCCGACGCCATCAGCCAGGCGGCCGCGGACGGCTACGCGGTGCTGCTTCCGACCGCAGACATCCTCAATGCCGCGGTAACCGCCATCCCGGCCTACGACGCCCAGCTTTTCCTGAATGGCATTTCTCAAGTGGCCGGCGGTAATCCCGTCGGTCTCCTCAATGCTGTCGGCTATCCGATTGCCGCGACCACCGGGTTGCTCACCGTGATGGGCGGTATAGAAGGTCTCGTCGTGATTGGCGGGGTCGCCGACGTTGTCAAGAGCTTCACCGGCCTGATCCCGTAACGCTTCGCCAGCAGTGCGCCTAAAGCTGTGCGACGTGCGTAAAACAATGCCTAAAATGCCACGCACGCTCGGTCGATCGCTCTAAGCTATCCGTGCCGGTTCCAGCGATGCGCGGATCGTCGGTTTGCAGCGTCGTCGGTACCACTACCAGAACCCCATGCCAGGAAGGAAACACCGATGACGAGCATGATCGCGGAACCCCAAATCATGGCGACGGCCGCAGCGGATGCTTCTGCGATTGGTTCGGCGCTCAGCGAGGCCAAAGCCGCTGCGGCGGGCCCAACAACCAGTCTGGTGGCGGCGGCCGCAGACGAGGTGTCCGCGATCACCGCACAGTTTTTTGGCGGATACGGTCAGCACTACCAGGGGCTCCTCTCGCAGGCGTCCGCATTCCACAACCAGTTCGTTGCGACGTTGGCGTCCGCCGGTAACGCCTATTCAGAAGCCGAGGGCGCGGTCGCCGGCATGCTCTCCGGCGGGGCAGGGGCCGGCCCGACATTCGTGGCAGCGACGCCGGCGGCGGACCCGGCAGTTGTGGCCAATTTGATCATGTCCGGCAGCGGCACCACGACACCGAATTCGACCTTTCTGAATAACGTTGCCAGCCGCTACTTGACCAATTTCACCGGCCCCCTTCAAGCCGTGTCCACCAATGAGGGTTTGTATCCGGTTAGTGGTGTCAAGGACCTGACACTGGATGTTTCCGTGGCCCGCAGCGTCACCACGCTGGACAACGCAATCAACCTGGCAATCACCCCCGGCTCCGGCAACGCCGTTTCCGTGTTCGGCGTCTCGCAGAGCGCGATCATCGCTTCAGAGGAAATGCCGAAACTTCTGGCCGAAGGCTTTACAAATGGAACAGGTGGGACGACGAACCAGGTGTACTTCACCCTGACGGGTGATGAGCTCAATCCCAACGGCGGCCTGCTTTCGCGTTTCCCCGGTTTTAGCACTCCGCAAGTGGGTGTCACATGGGGCGGTGCGACGCCCAGCAATGATTTCCCGACCACCATTTGGACGCTCGAATACGACGGCTTCGCCGACTTCCCGCGGTATCCGATCGATTTCCTGTCGGACCTCAACGCGGTCCTAGGTATCGCATTCGTGCACGGCACCTACGCAACTGTGCCGCCCTCACAGCTCGCTTCGGCGGTTCTCTTATCTGGCTCAGCAGCCCTCGGCACGCCCAACAGCCTGACGAACTACGAAATGATCCCCACCGCAAACCTGCCGCTGTTGGACCCCGTGCGGATCATCCCGCTCATCGGCAACCCAATCGCAGACTTGCTCCAGCCGGATCTGAGGTATCTCGTCAACTGGGGCTACGGCGACCCCAACTTTGGCTGGTCGACGAGCCCGGCCAATGTGCCCACCCCATTCGGGTTCCTGCCGCCGCTGAGCGATACCACGGCGCTGGGGCCCCTTTTGGTGAGCGGCGCACAGCAGGGAGTGACCGCCTTCGCCGGCGACCTATCCCACCTGGGATCGACATCAGGGTCCGGGTCCGGCCTGTCCCTGCCAAGCCTGACGAGCCTGCTTTCCGGAGGTGGTGGCGGCACACCGACCCTGCCTGCACCGCCGTCCATTTCGTCGATCGTCTCGGGAATCCAGTCGGCGAACACCGATTTCATCGGCACCCTGACAAACGACGCTTCGACCGCTTACGCGACGCTGCTTCCGACGGCAGACCTCGCGAGCGTAGTCCTGGTCTCTATCCCGTCCTATGACGTGAACCTGTTCCTAGGCGGCATCGGGCAAGCGCTCAGTGGCGACCCGGCTGGGCTCGTCAATGCGATCGGTAATCCGATCGCGGCCGACGTTGGGCTGGTCACCGTCGCGGGCGGCATCGAATTCTTCGTCTTCCAGAATGCGCTCAGCACGATCATCAGCGGCACACCACATCCGGGCCTCCAATAACCGGCATGTTCCGCGGCTGAAGGAGAGTCGGCTCCCAGCTACGGTTCGAGCACGAGTTTGCCGAGCACACCGCCGTCGGCCAGGCTCTGCAATGCGGCCTGACCCTCCGACAAGGGAAAGCGTTGCGGCGGCGGGGGTCTGAGCCCCAAGAACACCAATTGGCTCAGCCCCCAAGAGAACAAGGCCGCCGAACCCGGGACCTTGTTGAGGTACTCGCCCCACGCGACACCTATCACGCTCACGTTGCGCAGCAGCAGCCGGTTGACCTTGACTGTGGGGATTCCGCCCGCGGCGAAACCGATCACCAGGAGCTTGCCATCGATCGCCAGGACGCGGAGGGCGTCGTCGAAGGCAGGGCCACCGATGGGATCGACGACGATGTCCACCCCCCGACCGCGGGTGTACTCATGTACCCGGTCGGCCCACCCGCCGGACAACGGCACCACCAGGTCGGCGCCCAGCGCGGCGACATAGTCGGCCGCGACCTCGCGGTGAACCACGCCAATCACCTTCTTGGCGCCCATTGCCTGCGCGACCTGTATCGCCGCCGTACCCACCCCGCCGGCGGCCCCCAGCACCAGCACCGTGTCGCCCGGCCGCATCGCGGCGCGACGAGCCAGGGCGAAATACATGGTGTTGTAGTTCACCAGCAGCGAAACCGCTTCGGCGTCATCGAGTTCCGCGGGGCTGCGCATCACATTCGGCACCGGGACAGCGACTTGCTCGGCATAGCCGCCCAGGAATCCGAACGCCGAAACACGCTCGCCCACATGGAAACCCGACCCTGCCGGGGCAGAACACACCACGCCCGCGGCTTCCATGCCGGGGATGAACGGCGGGGGCAACTTCAGTTGGTACTCGCCCTTGGTCAGCAGCAGGTCCGGAAAGCAAACCCCGGCGGCGCGGACGTCGATGACGACGTTGTTGTCGTCGCCGCTGACGTCGTCGACATCGGTGTACACCATGCCGTCCGGGCCGGACAGCCTTTGTACCACACAGGCTTTCATGGCTCCTACAGCTGGAATCCGGCCTTTTGCGGCGCAGAAAGGTCGGTGATCTCGGCCCAGTGCGCGGCGACGTCCTGGACCGACGGCGGCTTGTCGAAGTTGACCCCCTCGTTCTGGAACAGCGCGACGTGCTGCACCTTCCCGCCACCGACGACGAAAACCGATCCGTTGTCCGAGGATTCCTCGGTGCACAGGTAGGCCACCACCGGCGCCACGAAATCCGGCGTGAGCTTCTCGAACACCTCGGGCGGCAGAATGTCCTGCGTCATCCTGGTCGCCGCGATCGGGGCGACCGCGTTGGCGTGGATGTTGTACTTGGCGCCCTCCAGCGCCAGCGTGTTGATCAGGCCGACCAGACCGAGTTTGGCCGCACTGTAGTTGGTCTGCCCGAAGTTGCCGAACAGCCCGCTGGTCGAGGTCGCGACGACGACCCGTCCGTAGCTCTGCTCACGGAAATGCGGCCAGGCGGCGCGGATGATGTTGTACCCGCCGTAGAGATGCACTTTCAGCACGGCGTCCCAGTTCTCGAACGTCATCTTGTGGAAGGTCCCGTCGCGCAGGATCCCGGCATTGCTGACCACACCGTGCACGGCGCCGAACTCGTCGAGCGCGGTCTTGATGATGTTGGCGGCGCCATCCTCGGTCGCGACGCTGTCATAGTTGGCGGCCGCACGGCCACCCGCGTCCTTGATCTCCTTGACCACCTGGTCGGCCATGTTGTGGCCGGCGCCCGTGCCGTCGCGGGCGCCGCCGAGGTCATTGACGATGACGCTGGCGCCCTCCCGGGCGAGGGTAAGGGAATATTCACGACCCAGTCCCCCGCCGGCTCCGGTGACGACGATGACACGATCCTGCACTCCGGGCATCAGGTTCCTCTCTCCTGTAAGGAAATTGGCTTACACGGGATTAGGGGTTATCGCTCTATCGGGTCTGCGCCGGCACCGGGCGGCCGCCGTATCAGAACAACTTGCGAGCAATCTTGAAGGCAAGATCGGTGTAGGGCGGGTAGATAAAGCTGGACAAGTCGGGCCGCGTCGGCTTGGTCAACACCGACTTGCGGTGGCTGAACTCCTCGAAGCCGTACTTGCCATGGTATGCGCCCATGCCCGACGGGCCGACTCCACCGAACGGCAGCTTGGCCGTCGATACCTGGAAGGCCAGATGATTGACCAGCATGCCGCCCGCGGAAACCTCCTTGATCACCCGCTCGCGGATGTCACGAGCCTTGGTGAACAAGTACGCGGACAGCGGCTTGGGCCGCGAATTGACGAAACGTATTGCCTCGTCCAGGGATTCGACGGTGATCACCGGCAGGATCGGCCCGAAGATCTCGTTCTGCATCAGCGGCGCGTCGGGGTCGGGATCGACGACGACGGTCGGTTGGATGCGCAGCGTCGACGCGTCGGAACCGCCGCCGACGGTCACCTTGCCATCGTTGCCGGAGAGATAACCGGCGATTCGGTCGAACTGCCGCCGATTGACGATGCGTATTCCCTGCTGCTCCTTTGACCGGAACTTCGTGATGGCGGCGCCGATTTTGTCCACGAGTTCATCGCGGATCTTCGCGTCAGCGAGCACATAGTCAGGGGCGACGCAGGTCTGGCCGCCGTTGAGCAGCTTCATCCAGGCGATCCGCTTGGCCGCGACATCGACGTCGGCGTCGGCGGCCACGATCACGGGGCTCTTGCCACCGAGCTCAAGCGTGCACGGCGTCAAGTGGGGCGCCGCCCCTTCGTAAACCTTTCGGCCGATCTCGGTCCCACCGGTGAACATCACGCGGTCCAACCCCTGCGCGATCAGCTCCTGGCTCACCGCGCCGTCGCCCTCGACCACAGCGACCGCGTCGTTGTCGAGATACCGGGGCACCAGCTCGGCCATCAACCGCGACGACGCGGCCGCGATCTCGGAGGGCTTGAGTATGACGGCATTTCCGGCGGCGATCGCCCCGACCGCCGGGCCCAGCGTCAGGTAGAACGGGTAATTCCAGGCGCCGATGATCAGCACCGTCCCGTAGGGCTCGTACTCCACCCAGCCGCGGCCGGGCAGCTGCGGCAGCTCCAACAATTGGTACCGGCGGCGAGTCCACCTGCGCACCTTCTTCGCCGCGTACTTCGCTTCTGCGACCGTGGTCGCAATGTCGGCTATGTAGGCCTCGACTCGGTTCCGGTCCAGGTCTTCGACCAGCGCGGCCGCGATCGCATCCTCGTTCTCCTCCATCAGCTTTGCCAGCTGGAGCAACTGCCTCTTGCGCCAATCGATGTCGCGGGTGCGTCCGGTGGCGAAGGTCTGGCGGAGCCGAGCGACCGTCGCGGGGATGTCGACAGATTTGGCCTCGGATTTCGACGGGGCCCCGTTCGCGGATTCCGATGTCTTCGGTGCAACCGATTCGGTGGTCATCATTGTCCTTTCCGAGCAGGGTTGCCCGCACGTTGTGGGCGCCCACTCATCGGTGATAACCGCGATCCTAACCGTCCGGTTGAAAGCGCAGCGAGGAAGGATCCCGCGACCGTCTGCGGCGGTCGACACGCATACGAGGTTGCGGGATGCGGCTCAGGGCTTGGTTGCCGTCACAAAGCTATTCGTGAACGGCCGCTCCTCGGATTGCGGCGCGCGGCCCAGCCGCAGAGCCTCCTCGCGCGCATTGACCGTTCGGGTGGTCCAGCCGTGCGCCTGGAACCAGTCGGCGCAATCGGGTCGGCCCGCGTCGTCAAACCAGAGATCGAAGGGGTTGAAGGAGGTGTCCTGGCCGCGGGCTTGCCGCCTGGCCCGCAGTTCTTGCCACTTCTCCTCGGCCTCGCGACGTTTCGCTTCGTCGACCCCAAAGACTTCCACCGCCACCCGGCTGCCCGATCCGCTCAGCCTGTCGACCGAGGCGAACATGGCTTCCTGCGCGGCCGCCGGCAGGAAGGGCAGCAGCCCTTCGGCCAGCCAAGCCGTCGGACGCGCCGCATCAAATCCGGCGTCGCGCAGGGCCTGCGGCCAATCGTGGCGCAGGTCGACGGGCACCGGTCTCCGCTCGGCGACGGGCGTGGCGCCGTGACCGGCCAGTGTTTCGGCCTTGTACTCCAACACCTTGGGCAGGTCGATCTCGTAGACGACGGTGCCGTCCGGCCAATCCAATCTGTAGGCCCGCGAATCGAGGCCGGCGGCGAGAATCACTACCTGCCGGATGCCTGCCGCGACGGCTTCAGTGAAGTAGGCGTCGAAGAAATGGGTCCGCACCGCCTGGTAATCGATCATGTGCCCGGAGTCGACGGCGAAATCCGGATCATCATCTGGATCCGGAGCCCACCAGGCGGCGACCTGCTCCCGGACCCCCTCGAGTTGGGGAGTAGACACCAGCACCTCGGCGAACTGGTCGGAGATCAGCGGCTCGGCGCTGGCCGTCTCGGCGGCGCGGGCCAGCGCGACCATCACCGCGGTCGCCCCGACGCTGGTGGCGATGTCCCACGAGTCGTCGGCGGTGCGCGGCATTACAACCGCTCCGCCACCACGAAGTCGGAGAACGCGTCCTTATCGTCGGCCATCGGCACGCCGTCAACCCAGCGGCCCAGCCGGCGCATCGCATCGGAGGAGTGTTCCGCCGTCGCGCGCCAGCCGTGTTGGTTGAGCCACTCGGTGACGTCCGCGCGGTGGTCGTCGCGATACATCAACTCGCCGACGTCGACGGTCTGCTCCATGCCGATCTCGTCGGCCACCTTCTTGAAGCGTTCACGCATCTCCTGTCGCCGCTCGTCGGCGTGGTTGGGGGCGGTTTCGGCCGAGACCCGGCTTCCGGCCGGGCTAAGCTCGCCGATCAGGGTGAAGAGCCGGTCCTGGGCCTCGGCGGGCAGGTACATCAGCAATCCCTCGGCCAGCAACGCGGTGCGCTGCGTCGGGTCAAAGCCCGCGGCGCGCAGCGCGGCCGGCCAGTCCTGACGCAGGTCGATGGCCACCACGCGGCGATCGGCCGAAGGCGTGACGCCGTTCTCCGCAAGAGTGGTGGACTTGTAGGCCAGCACCTCGGGCTGGTCGATCTCGTACACTGTGGTGCCGGCCGGCCAGTCCAGCCGGTAGGCGCGGGAATCCAGCCCCGAGGCCAGGATCACGATCTGGCGGATCCCGTCGGCGACGGCGTCTTTGAAGTAGGTGTCGAAGAAGTGCGTCCGCACCGCTTGGTAGCCGCGCATGTGATGCAGGTGGGCCGCGGAATCTTCGTCGAGGGCTTCGACCTTGGCGGCGATCTCCGGATCGAGCATGGCCTCCCACAAGACGCCGGCGCCGGCGTTGCTGACCAGCAGCCTGGCGTACGGGTCACGGATCAGTGGGTCGGGCCGTTCGGTTTCCACGGCGCGGGCCGCGGCCACCATGACCGCGGTGCTGCCGACGCTTGTCTTGATGTCCCAGGTGTCGTCGTGGGTGCGCAGTGAGCTCATCGCGTTACTCCTTGATCAGGTGTTCGGCCTGCCGAGGCGCGCTCGCAGCAGCGTGCTGCGGACGGCCTCGTCGGCCAGGTCTTCGGGCACCGGTCGGCCCAATCGGGCCATCTCCTCGCGGTTGTTCACGCCGTGCACCTGCCAGCCGTGGTCAGCCAGCCACTGAGCGGCGTCCGAGCGGTCGGGCTCGTGGTAGGTCAGCGCCTGGACGTTGACGTCCAGACCGAGCCGCTCCCGCATCCTCAGCCAGCGCTGGGTGTTGCCGTTCGAGTTCATGCCGAACGCCTCGACGGCGAGCCGACTGCCCGGCGCGCTGAGGGCGGTGACCATCTCGAAAAGCCGGTCTTGGGCGTCGCTGGGGAGGTAGGGCAGCAGGCCCTCGGCGAGCCACGCGGTCGGTTGGGTGCGGTCGAATCCGGCGGCCGTCAGCGCCGCCGGCCATTCGTCGCGCAGGTCGACCGGGACGGGGCGCCGCTGAGCGCCGGGAACGGAGCCATGCGATTCCAGGATTCCCGTCTTGTACTCCAGCACCTTGGGCTGGTCGATCTCATAGACCGCGGTACCCGCCGGCCAGCCGAGGCGATAAGCGCGCGAGTCCAGGCCGGCGGCAAGGATCACGACCTGCCGAATCCCGCCGGCGACGGCGTCGCCGAAGTGCTCGTCGAAGAAGTGGGTGCGCACCGCCTGGTAGTCGATGCCGACCCGATGCACCCGTTGCCCATGCGCGTCGCCGTCGAGCCAGGTCAGCTCCGGGTCAGTGAGCCGGGCCCACGCCGGGCCGGCCGACGACACCAAGGTCTGGGCGAATTCGTCGCGGATCAGGGGGTCGGGTCCGGCGGTTTCCGCCGCGCGCGCCGCGGCGACGCCCAATGCGGTGGCGCCGACGAGTTCGGTGATGGACCAGCAGTCGCCGGCGGTTCGTAGGGAGGGCGGTAACGAGGCGTCCACATCAGTCATGTCGGCACCATGCTACCGAATAAGTTAGTTAGCCTATGCGCTTTGTGCGCGATGTCACTGGGCGCGCATCGATCCTGTGTCCGCTAGCTCTTGGGCCGCCAGAGGGCGCCTTCCAAGAGCTGCCGAAGCATGCCGGAGACCGCCAGCATCTCTTCGTAGCTCCGCACGTAGCCGGCATAGAAACCCACGCCGCAGAGCACGACTAACAGGGTCTCGACCAACGCGGACGCATCGATATCGGCGACGATCTCGCCGCGTTCGAGCGCGTCGTTGACGACCCGCATCAGAAATTCCCGGCTAATTCCCACGACATCGTTTTCGGCCGTGCTGAGCTCCGGGTGGCGTTGAGATTCCAGCACATTGGTAACCAAAAAGGCCGAGGCGGACGGATTTTCGGAATTCGCCCGCACGGCCGCGGAGATGAACGCGGTCAGCCGTCCCATCAGGGTGGCCTCGCGCTCGGCACGTTGGATGCCGGCCGTGACGACGAGCTTGTTGGTCTGGCTTGCCACTTCGCGGTACAGCACCCGTTTGCTCGAGAAATAGTGATTGATCGCCGGCCTGGTCAGGTCGGCGCGCACGGCAATAGCCTGGAAAGTCGCTCCGCCGTAACCACGCTCGCTGAACACCTGACGAGCCGCGTGCAAGATGCGCTTGCGCGTGTCATCTGCCTTCGCCGCGGGCGGACGGCCCGGCCGGCGACTCGCCGTCGGCAACATTATTAAAGTGTGCCACCACCACCGTGATGTGGCATTAACGCGTTCGG
This sequence comes from uncultured Actinomycetota bacterium, assembly GCA_963788075.1. GTDB lineage: Bacteria > Actinomycetota > Actinomycetes > Mycobacteriales > Mycobacteriaceae > Mycobacterium. The sequence goes on from CAWBFI010000008.1 coordinate 375,035, forward strand.
TGGAATATTCCCGAATTTTCCGGCTTGGTAGTCCTGCAAAGCCTCGACCAATTCCGCGCGAGTGTTCATCACGAAAGGTCCATAGTGCAATACGGGCTCGCGTATCGGCCGCCCGCCCAGCAGCAGCACATCAATTGCCCCGACGGCTGATGTCCGCGACGAGTCCCGCGGCCGGCGGGCCCCCACGGTGACCCGGTCGCCCGGTCCGAGCACGGCCAATTGCCCCTGCCGAATCGGGTGGGCCACCGGGCCGACATATCCGCTGCCGGACAATACGTATACCAACGCGTTGAAATCGCGCCGCCACGGAATGTTGAGCCGGGCGCCGTTTTCGATCGTCGCGTGCGCCAGGTTGATCGGCGTATGGGTGATCCCGGGCCCGCGATGACCGTCGATGTCACCGGCGATGACGCGCAGCAGCGCCCCGCCGTCGTCCGACGCGACCAATTTGGCGTCGCCGCCTTCGATGGCCTGATATCGAGGAGGGGCGAATTTGTCTTTCCGCGGCAGGTTCACCCACAGCTGGACGCCGTGGAAGACGCCACCGCTTTCGACCAATTCCGCGGGCGGGGTTTCGATGTGCAGGATGCCCGAACCGGCCGTCATCCACTGCGTCGCGCCGTCGGTGATCAGGCCGCCGCCGCCGTGGGAATCCTGGTGGGCGAACCTACCGTCGATCATGTAGGTGACGGTCTCGAAGCCGCGGTGGGGATGCCAATCGGTGCCTCTGGCCTCGCCGGGCTGGTAGTCCACCTCACCCATCTGGTCCATGTGCACAAAGGGATCCAGAGCGGCGGTGCTGACCCCGGCGAACGCGCGGACCACCGGAAAACCCTCGCCCTCGTAACCTCGCGGGCCGGCGGTGATCGACCGGACGGGCCGCTCGGTGTCGGCGGGGCCGGCGGGGCTGATCCGTGGCAAAGTGAGTGTGTCCGCAGTGACAGCGGGCATGGTTACCTCCTGATTTGGCGCTGCCCGTATAACCGGACCACGGTCCAGTTATTCCCTCGGGCTGCCTGCGGACGTTTGCGGGCCGGGGTCGCGACAGCATCCCGATCCTGAGAAGGTCAATGGCGTCAAGCGAGAAAGTCGATGGCGGGAAGGGCAACGCCGATGGAGAAGCAGGAGGCGACCGCCGATTCCGTGCGGATGCCGCGATCGGTGTCTTACGTAGTCGGGCGGATGGCCAGCTGGCTCCGCGCTAACCGGCTGGGATTGTTTTGCGCGGCGATCGTGGTCGGAATCGGTGCGGGACTTGGCGCAGTGGCGTTCCGCTACCTGATCTATGGGTTCACCTGGCTGGCCACCGGACACGACGAGTTCGGCCAGCGTGGTTGGGTGGGCAGCGACCACTTGCCCTGGTTGGGGCTCGGGTTCTTTGTCGTCATCCCGGTAATCGGCGGGTTGTTGTACGGGCCGTTGATCTCGCGGTTCGCCCGTGAGGCCCGAGGCCACGGGGTGCCAGAAGTCATGATCGCTGTGGCGGAAAACGGCGGCCGCATCCGTCCCCAAGTGACCGTGGTCAAGGCGTTGGCTTCGGCACTGTGCATCGGGACCGGCGGCTCGGTTGGTCGGGAGGGGCCGATCGTGCAGATCGGCGCGGCGCTAGCGTCCGGACTCGGCCAGTGGGTGCGGATGCCCGAAAACCGGCTACGGGTGCTGGTGGCGTGCGGCGCCGCGGGCGGTATCTCGGCCACATTCAACGCCCCCGTCACCGGGGTGTTCTTTGCCGTCGAACTGATCCTGCGTGAGCTCTCTGTGGAAGCAATCTTCACCATCATGCTTTCGGCGATGGTTGCCGACGTGATCTCGCGGGTCTTCTTCGGATCTTCACCGTTCCTCACGCAGCTACCGGCCGGCATTGCGCTAGACCACATCGCCAATTACCTCTTGGTGGCCCTGCTCGCAGCGATCGCCGGGCTGATCGGAGTCGTTTTCAAGAACGTTCTGTACAAGACCGAAGACTTGTGCGATCGGCTGTGGGGCCACCGTCCGGATTGGGCGCGACCGGCAGTCGGCGGAATAGTGCTGGGCCTGCTGCTCCTTGCAGTGCCGCAGCTGTACGGGGTCGGCTACCCCGTGATGTACGCCGCGTTCGCCGGCCACTACGCGCTGTGGTTCTTAGTGATCCTCGCAGCGGGCAAGATGCTGGCCTGCAGCCTGACGATTGGCATCGGCGGTTCGGGCGGTGTGTTCGCACCCTCGCTGTTCGTCGGGGCTACTTCCGGCATGGCGTTCGGGCTGATCGTCCACCAGCTGATCGGTCCAGGGGTCGGCCAGCCCGCACTGTATGCGATCGTCGGCATGGGCGCCGTGTTCGCGTCCGCCGCGCGCGCCCCGCTTACCGCGCTGGCCAGCACGGTGGAAATGACCGGCGACTTCACCTTGACGCTGCCGGTCATGTTGGCCGTCGCCGTTGGCACGACGGTGTCCCGCGCGCTTTCCTACGGCACCATCTACACCACCAAACTGTTGCGCCGCGGCATCGACATCGATCGCCCCACTCCCACCCATGCATTCGCCAACCTGACCGCAGCCGACGCGATGCACCCGTTCACAGTTCCGCTGGACCTCACCGGCGACGCGGCCGGCGCCAACCCGGATTGGACGGCCTTGCTCGGCCCCATTACCCGCGTCCGCGAACCGCAGGCGCTCTTCGCCAACGACAGTCTCGCCCAAGCACTCCGACAGCTCGTCCTCTACGGCCGCGACGGACTCCCAGTCATCAACACGGACGCCCGGCACATCGAAGGCTGGCTGACCAACCAGAATGTGTTACGCGCTGTAGACGCCTACCTCGCCGAGGTCCAACCCGAGATCGCCGCCAGCCACGAGGCCGCCGAATGGGCCTACCCGCAAGCAAACGCCGAACACGATCCGCGTAGCCAGCTCGCCGGGTACCGCATCGTTGAACACACCCTCACACCCGATTCGGTCGCCGTCGGCCAGATGCTCGGCGAACTCGACTGGCCAGCCGGTCATCTCCCCGTGTCCGTGCTCCACGACCGGCGACTCGTCGATGCCGACGCCGCCGTACGGCTCGCCGCGGGCGACCGAATCAACATCCTCGTCCCCAATAGCGGTGAGGAAACAGCGGATCGGGCGCCGCGACCGTGAGACAGCGAACGGTAACCTGTCAGGAATTGCCGCGCGCGCGGCTCGCGGCATCCCTTTCGCTCTCCGAACTCTCATGAGTGAGCTGCCCGCCGGCGTTCTCCAGGTGCGCCCGGACGAACCATTGGAATTTCTCCAGCTGGGCGGCGTGGTCGATCAGGATGTCCTGGGTGACCTTGTCGAGTTCCTCGGTCTCGTCGATGGCGTCGCGGATGTCTTCGATGACGCCGTTGTAGACCAGATCCAAGGCGGCCAGATGCGCCTGGACGCAGTCGCGCCCGACCGAGTAGTCGTCCCAGGTGCGGTCCTTGATGATCGCGCCGGGGGTGCCCTGCGGCGACGCGCCCAGGGCCGCGATGCGCTCGGCGACCTCGTCGGCGTAAGCGCGCACCGCCTCCACTTGCGGGTCGATCATCTCGTGCACGCCGATGAAGTTGGGCCCCACCACATTCCAGTGGATGTGCTTCAGCGTCAGATGAAGATCGTTATAGGTGCTCAGTTGCTTTTGCAGCAACTCGGCAAGCCGCGCCCCCTGCGAGTCGGTCAGTCCCGGAATTGTGAACTGCGTCATCGATTCCTCCTGTTTCGCGCACGAACACGTCCTCGATGGGTACCCGGTGCCCGTTGCCGAAAACCCGCCTCGCTTGGTGCTCGTTAGCGCTCGTGAGTGCTCGTGAGTACTCGTTAGCGCTCGGGCAAGTCACAGCCGACTGATCCGCTGCACCGGCAGCCGCGCCCCACGGCGCGGTTCGTAGGCCAGTCCGCTGGCTTCGAGCAACCGAACCACCCGGTGGCGGTGCGGTCGCATCGGTTCGAGCAGCTCGAGCATCACCGCGTCGTCGACCGGGCGGCCCAGCAGCGTCCAGCCGATCATCTTCGGGATGTGGTAGTCGCCCACCGATACGGCATCGGCGTCACCGAACGCCCGTTGCGCTGTCTCTGCGGCGGTCCACTCACCCACCCCCGGCAATGACGTCAACGCTTCGCGGGCCTGCGCCGCCGGCCTGGCCACGAGCCGTTCCAGGGAAGCGGCGCGTCGCGCGCAAGTCACCACCGTCTGTGCGCGGCGGGGGTCCACGTTGGCGCGATGAAACTCCCACGACGGGATGTTTCGCCACACATCGGCCGGCGGCGGCACCCGCATCGTCGCCGGAGCGGGACCGGGCGCCGGCGTCCCGTACCTGGACACCAGCAGACGCCACGACCGAAATGCGTCGGCGCCGGGCACGCGCTGCTCGATGACCGCCGGGATCAGGGCTTCCAGTACCAAACCGGTGCGGCCCAGGCGCAGGTGGGGAAGTCGTCGGTGCGCGGCGGCGACCGTCGGGTCCCGCGGCACGAAATCCGAGGCGTCGTCGTCGGCGCCCAGCAGCGCGGGCAACGTCTCGACGAACTCCTGCGCCCCGCTGCCCCACGCCACGCAATGGGCGGCGTTGGCTGCCGCGCGGCTGATCGAGGCCGTGACCGGTCCGGTCGGCAGCAGGCTGGTCCGCCAGACGGTGCCGTCACCGGATACCTGGAAGCAGGGATCCCGGGGACCGCGGCGCAGCGGCGCCAAAGTGTGCCCGAAGCTGGCCGCCCCGGGAAACGTGACCGTGCGTGCGCTCTTCACCAATCACTCTTCAATCGCAGAAATGCCAGCCGGTTCCGTGGGACCGCTGATTGACCGTGAACTACTTCCCAAGACAGTATTGCGATGTGATGACCCCGTTCGATGACCCGCAGGCCGAACTGGCCTGGATGTTCTTGCAGAGCATCGGCGAGGGCGGCGATCTGGACGAGGGCTTCGGGCTGCTCAGCGACGACTTCACCTACTGGAGCCTGTTCACCCGTGTTTGCTTAGACAAGGAGACGCTGCGCCAAGCGTACGAACGGCTCAAAGGGTCCGTCGACCTCACCATCGATTTGCTTCGCTGCATCAACGAAGGGGAGACGGTGGTCGTGGAGGGGCGCGCACACGGCACCACCGTCGACGGGCTCCGATACGACAGCCCGTTCGTTTGCATCTTCGAGACCCGCCACGGTCTGATCGTCTCGGTGCGCGAATACAGCGATACCCGGGCGGTGGCGGATGCGCTGCCCTGGGCGGGCCTATACGGCTAGGACGCTGATTTCCGCCTTGTTGGGGTAGAAGGCGACGTGCCCTGCGATAGCCGCGACCGCCGGATAGGGCTGTTCGTACGTCCAGATCACATCGTCGACGGTGTCGCCGGCCGAGGTCGTCACGCTGTAGTAGCTGGCGTCACCCTTGAACGGGCAGTGGGTGCTGGTGTCGGTCCGGGTCAAGCGGTCTTGGGCCACGTCGGCCATTGGAATGTATTGCACCGCAGGCAAAGTCGCCTCGCGCAATTCCAACGCGGCGGTGGTGTCGGCGACCAGCTCGCCATTGACGCGAACCTGCACGCGTCCCTTTGTCGGCTCGATGGTGATCGGGTGCCCAGCGCTGGGCTCTTTGACTTCCGGATGGCTCATTGGGTAGTACCTCCTCAGAACGCGGATGAAGGGTGCAACACCGGCCCGCGCTCAACGCTTCCCGATGAGGCCGGTCCGAACGCGTAGCACGCGGACCCGGATACGTTCTGCCGCGCCGACTTCATTCCGCCGAGGTGGTGGCGCTGTTCTTCGTATCTTTTCGAGCGGTGTGCGTGCCCTTCAGTGCGAGCCAGAACCGAGCCGCCTCGCGGATGGAGTCCTCAACCGGTCGCGGCTGCCACCCCAACTCGCGCATCGCCTTGCCGTGGTCGATCTCGGCTTCTGCATGCATCATGCGCACCGACGCGAGGCTGAGTTCGGCGTCTTTGCCGGTGAGCCGGGCTCTCAGGCTGCCCAGCGCACCCAGCGCATACAGCATCGGGAGCGAAATCGACCGCCGCGGTGGCGCCACCCCGGCCTCGTCGGCCGCGATCCGCACGACCTCCTTCAGCGCGATCATCCGTTCGGAGATCAAGTACCGCTCACCGACGCGCCCGCGCTCGGCGGCGAGGATCATGGCGTGGGCGGCATCGTCGACGCCGACGACTTCCAGCTGGATGCCATCCATCATGAACGGCAGCTTGCCGAAGACAGCGCCTGCGATGAAGGCACCGTGCGGGGTGCGGCCCCAGTCGCCGCTGCCGTAGGTGGTCGAGACGCACATCGCGATGGCGGGCAGCCCGGCTTCGGCCACATAGCGCATCACCAAGTCCTCGGCCTGAACCCGCGATTGGACATAGGGCGTCAATCCGCGCGAGCCGATGACGTCTTCTTCGGTCGCCACGTGCCCGTGTCGCCGGCCCACCGTCGCATAAGTGCTGGTGAAGATGAACCTGCGCAGGCCGGGCGCCGCGACGGCGACATCGAGAACGTTGCGCAGGCCCTCGACGTTGGTGCGGAACAGGGGCGACGGGTCGCGCAACCACGCGCGGGTGTCGACGACGCAGTAGTACACGTCGTCCACGCCGTCCATCGCCTCGCGCAACGTGGCGGTGTCGAACACGTCGCCGTGAAACCGGGTGATCTCGAGGTCGTCGATGGCACGGGTATTGGCGGTCGGGCGCACCATCGCCCGCACTTCGTATTTCTCTGCTGCGCCTTTGGCGACGAGCCGGCGGGTCACGTGCGAACCCAGAAAACCGTTGGCGCCTATAACCAGTTTGGGTTTCGCGCTCACAGTCGCTCTTCTTTCATTGGCACCCACCGCCGTTCTCGTGCATCCAACGCGCCGCCTCCGCGTCGAGCGTTCCAAGGGCCTGCGCCTTCCGGCACCACTTCAGCCCCGCCCGCAGGAAGCGCAGCGGGTTGTAGATGTCTTCCTGACGGCACCAAAGACCCTCGCCGGCATAGGTCACGATCGAGATGTTCGTCGCGCTGATGACGGTGCCGTCGCCGGGGTCGGTCATCGGGTTGTCCAGTTCGCAGATGATCCGCCCCGTGGCCTCGTCGATCACCGACCACAACGACGGAAACGCGACCATGTGGCTACCCGGGAAAGTCGTCATCATGCGCTGGATCCATTCGCGCACCTGGTCGCGGCCGTGCATGGTGCCCACCGCGTGCTCGACGTACTCGACGTCCGGCGTGTACTGGGCCACCCACGCCTCCCAGTCTCGTGTCTCGGCCGCCCGGGCGACCGTCTCCTCGAATTTTGCGAAAGCGGCCGCCAGTTCGGTGCGGGAGAACTCTCGCGTCGTCACGAGGGCTTCTTGGCGCCGTTACACGTCACCGCCGGAGTGTAGCCTGGCAACATCCTCGCTCCCTGACGGAGGACTTGCTAGGAGGACAGCATGACGAGCACCCAAAGGGCCATCCTTGCCGGCGGCTGCTTCTGGGGGATGCAAGACCTGATTAGAAAGCAGCCCGGCGTGGTCTCGACCAGAGTCGGGTACAGCGGCGGCGACACACCCAACGCGACCTACCGCAACCACGGCACGCACGCGGAGGCTGTCGAAATCGTCTACGACCCAACGGTTACCGATTACCGCACCCTGCTGGAGTTCTTCTTTCAGATCCACGATCCGACGACGAAGAACCGGCAGGGCAACGACAGGGGAACCAGCTACCGCTCGGCCATCTTCTACCTCGACGACGAGCAGAAGCGCATCGCGCTGGACACGATCGCCGACGTGGAGGCGTCGGGCCTATGGCCCGGCAAGGTGGTGACGGAGGTGAGCCCGGCCGGTGAGTTCTGGGAGGCCGAGCCCGAGCACCAGGACTACCTGCAGCGCTACCCCAACGGGTACACCTGCCACTATGTGCGCCCCGGCTGGAAGTTGCCCCGCCGGGCGACTGCTGACCAGTAAGCCGACCAGTACTGCCGACCAGTAGGCGGCTTACCGCCGGTGGACCACGATGCGTCCGCCGTCCTTCGGGGTGAATGCGACACCTCGGCTGTGCCACTGCTCCCCGGGTTCGGTGGTGGTCTCGATGGTGAAGTGGCGCAATACCGTTCGCAGGACCACGTCCATCTCCATGTTGGCGAACGCGGCGCCCACACACCGACGGGTCCCCCCGCCAAAAGGAATCCAGGCGAAAGAGGATGGCTTGTTTCCTATGTAGCGCTGCGGATCGAAGCGTTCGGGATTGGGAAAGACGCTGGCATCGTTGTGGATCTGCGCGATGCTGACGATGATCGAGTCCCCGCGGGGGATGGCCCACTCACCGAGTTGGTACACCGGCGGGTAGACGCTGCGAGCGGCGAAGTCGATGACCGTCCTCGACCGCTGGACCTCAAGGATCGCCGCCTCGCGCAACTCGCCGCCGCCATCACCGGCACCGTCGACTTCTTCGACCAAGGCGGCCAGCACGTCGGGGTGACGGCACAACCGCTCGAACGCCCATGCCAGCGTCGACGCGGTGGTTTCGTGCCCGGCGGCCAGCAGTGTCAGTAGCTCGTCGCCAATATCCTTGCGCGACATCGCCGAACCATCCTCGTAGGTGCTGCGCAGCATGAGCGCGAGCACGTCGGTCCGCTCGGCGAAATTCGGGTCGGCCCGCTCCGCCTCGATCAACCTGTCGACGACGATGTCGTACTGGCGCCGCCACTCGGCCAACCGGCCCCACGGGCTGAACCGGCCATAATTCCGTTCGGGTTTCGGCAGCGTCGCCAAGCGGGACCCCAGGGTGACCCACGGCGGGATCAGCCGGCGCAGCTCGTCGAGCTCGGCGCCCTCGGCCCCGAACACCGCGCGCAGGATCGCGTTGAGCGTGATGCGCATCATCGACGGCAGCGTGGCGAAAGGCCTGCCTTCGGGCCAGTCGGCCGACTCGCGCAGCGTCTCCTCTTCGATGATGCGCTCGTAGTTCTTCATGCTCTTGCCGTGGAACGGCGGCGCCAGTAGCCGTCGCCGCCGGCGGTGATCGTCGCCGTCGAGCGCGAACACCGAGCCGGATCCGAAGAGCCGGCTCAGGTTGGGCCGGATGTTCCCGAGTTCCTCCGGGCCGGTGGTGAAGACCTGCTTTGCCAGCCGCCAGTCGCCGACCACCACCACACGGCCATAGATCGGGATGTTGACCGTGAACACGTTGCCGTAGCGTCGCGCCAACCGCTGGATCATCCGCCGCCGGGAACCCGCAAAGAGGATGCCCTGCACCACTTTCGGCATTCGGGTGGCCGGTGGCAGCCTGACGGTCGGTGGGGCGGTGACTACTTCGCTCATAGCGGTGATGCTCCCAATGTCTCCCCGGCTTCGGGGTTGGTACCGCGGTGTACCAAGGCTTTTGCCGATACGGTACTCTGTAGTACCAAAACGTGACAAGGTGCCGTATTCACCGAAGGGGGGCCCGTGACATCAGCAGTCGACGACGCGGTTCTCGCCGACCCCCTGGCCGAACCCGGTCCGTTTCGGCTTCGGCTCCTCGACGGGCTGGCCGCCTCGATCGGTGAGCGCGGCTACCGCGCCAGCACGGTCGCCGACGTCGTCCGCCACGCCCGGACGTCCAAGCGGACCTTCTACGACCAGTTCGGCAGCAAGGAGCAATGCTTCCTGGAACTGCTACGGGCCGACACCGAGAAGCTCGGCGAGCGGATCGCCGCTGCGGTCGATCCCGAGGCCGACTGGCATCAGCAGATTCGTCAGGCCGTCGAGGCCTACGTGGGGCATATCGAGTCCCGCCCGGCCATTACGTTGAGCTGGATCCGCGAGCTCCCCTCGCTCGGTGCCGTCGCTCGCCCCGTGCAGCGCCGAGGGTTGGAGTTGTTGTCCACCTTGCTGATCGACCTCAGCGCCAGCCCGGGATTCCGGCGCGCCGACCTGCCGCCGTTGACCACGCCGCTGGCCGTGGTCCTGTTGGGGGGCCTGCGTGAACTCACCGCACTCGCAGTCGAAGACGGCCGACCCGTCAGCGAAATCGTCGAACCGGCCGTCGATGCATCGATAGCCCTGCTCGGGCCCCGACGCTAGGGTCGAGTGCGGACCCTAGGAGACGGAGGATCGCGATGCGGCTGTCGACCCGGAATCAGCTCGAAGGAACGATCACCGAGGTCGATCTCGGCAGCGTCATGGCAATCGTGAAAGTCAAGCTCGATGGCGGCGATCAGATCGTCACATCCTCGGTCACCAAGGACGCCGCACTCGACCTCGGACTCAAAGTGGGTCAGCCGGCGACCGTGTTCATCAAGTCCACCGAAGTCATCATCGGCGTCGATTAACCCGAAAGGCACGGCGGCGTTCCGCTCTCGCGACACCGAAACTGCGCACACGACCCGCCGCAAAGCGGCGCAGCAGCGCAAGTTTCGCTGTCAATAAACACGCAGCCGCTGAGTCCGCGCGCCGCGATACTTACACCGCCCACACGACGCCCCCGAAAAATGCGGCGGTGGTTCAGGTTTCGGCCTTGAGAAACGACCGAAGCCGGTCGAGCACCAGCTCGGGTCGCTGCTCGACTATCCAGTGGCCCACGCCGTGGACCAGTTCGACCTGGAAATCGCTGATCCGCTCGTCATATCCGTGCAGCAGATCCGCGGTGAGCACCGGATCTTTGGTGCCACTGAGCCAGCGGACCGGCACGTCGACGCGAACGTTGTCGTACTCCCCGCGCAGCCAGCGCAGCAATTCCCTGCTCTGGAAAGTCCGATACCAGCGCGAACCGGCCACCGCATGCCCGGGCTGGCGCATGCATTCGACGTAAAAGCGGACGTCGTCCTCGGCGACCAAATAGCCACCGCCCACCCAGGATGCCAGCAACCGGTAGAACCGCGCTTTGGGATCGGCGATCACCCACGGACCGATCACCGGCAGCAAGATCGGCACTTGGTACCAGAACCGCCAGATGTTGCGAAGCAGCGTGAGGTCGGGCTTCACCCACGGCGCCACCGTGTTCATACCGAAGAATCCGCTCACCTTTTCCGGGCGGCGCAGCATCATGATGAATGCGACGGGCCCGCCCCAGTCGTGCCCAACGAGTTTCACGGTCGCGACGCCCAAGTGATCCAACACGGCGGCCAGGTCGTCGGCCATGTCGTTCTTGAGGTAGCTACCGCGCGGCGCCGAGCTCCAGCCCGCGCCACGCAGGTCGGGGCACAGCACGCGATAACCGTCGGCGGCCAGCGGACCGATCAATTCGTGCCATTGCCACCAGTTCTGGGGAAAACCGTGTACCAGCATCACCGCGGGTCCATCGGCCGGCCCGGCGTCCGCGACGTGGATGGTGACACCATTCCCGAGCTCGATGTACCTGTGTTCGACACCTTCCGGCACGGGCATCGCGACCATGTGTTGAGAAGGTACTCGATGCCCGCCCAACCGCATTACGCCAGGAACCGCTCCACATAGGGCGCAAACCGTGCCCGCAGGCTGTCCTCGGACAGCCCGAACGTCTCGTACGACGTTTCGACGTTTCCCAGCCGGCCGCGCCGGTGGCCCGCGAGATAGTCGGCGACCGCCCTACGTGCCTCTTCGGTGAAGGGTTCGCCGGCCAGGGCGTACACCCGCTCGGCAACGCCGACTTCGTCGGCCATGAAGTCGTCGAACCGGATGTCGGCAGAACGTTGCGGGCCGATGGTGTCGCGGTCGCGGACGAGCGCGGTCAGCATCTGCTCGAGTCGGTCGATCCAGGAAGCCGCGATCTGCTCCACCGGCACGGGTGAGCGGTGCATGCGGGCGGAGTAGGTGATCATCGCGACCATCGAGAGCGCAACCGGCACCGGGTCGCGGTGCGTGAAAACAACGATGCTGCCCGGGAAAACCCGATCCAACACGGGCACCTGCTCGAGATGCTGGGGTGACTTGAGCAACCAGCGCCGCCCGCCGCGCAAGAATTGCATCGCCTTGAGTTGCCGAGCGAGGTATGCGTAGTGGGGCGTCTGGTCGTGCGCCCGGTAGTAGTCACGCCAGCGGGGCACGTCGGCGAGTGTCTCGAAGAACATCGTCGAAAAGTCGTTGGCAAGCAATTGGATCTCTTCGTGGACGTGATCGGTGGTCATCTCGTGCATCTGGGGAAAATGCGGCATCACGGTGTTGATCAGGCCGACCGCGACGTCCATCCGCGCCCGCCGCGGATCCGGCTCGGCCCGGCCCAGGGCGGCTTCGGAGGGCAACGGAAACGGTTCGACGCTTTCCCAGTACGGCATGGTGCGGAATGTGGGCGGCGCCGCCAGCAGGTTGTGCAGGTAGGTGGTTCCGGTCCGGGGTAGGCCGGCGATTACGACCGGCGGTTCCGTCCGGATGTCGTCAATCTCGGGATGCCGGCGCAGGAGATCGGTGAACAGGAGCCGGTTCTTGAGCAACTGCAGCAGCTGCCCGTAGAAGTTCACCACGCCCGCCGCGTGCAGCCCGTCAATCTCACGCAGCGCGGCGAGGTAGACGTCGAGCCGTTCCCGATAGTCGTCGGGTCCAAAATCGCGCAGGCCGGTGTCGGCACTGGCCTTGGCGTGCAGCGCGTCGGCATCCAGCGGGCATTCCGGGGCCATGGCGGCCATCATGTCGAGGATCTGCTGGGCCGCCGCGCTGAAGCGGGGCTGAGCCAGGTCTTCCAGCCGGACGACGGCGGCATCGCTCACGGCGACTTATGTTACTCTCAGTTTCGTAATGGTAGTGGATTTTGGTCGCCCCCGTGACCCACGCATCGATGCTGCGGTGCTGCGCGCGACGGTCGACCTGCTCGCCGAAACCGGTTACCCCGGCCTCTTGGTGTCCGCCATTGCCGAGCGGGCCGGTACCACCAAGCCCGCGATCTACCGGCGCTGGCCGAGCAAAGCGCATCTGGTGCACGAGGCCGTGTTCCCGATCGGAGCCGCCACCGAAATCCCCGACACCGGATCCCTGCCCGACGACCTGCGCGAGATGGTGCGCCGCACAACGGCTTTCCTGACGACCCCGGCCGCCAGGGCGGCGCTGCCGGGGCTGGTCGGCGAGCTGGCGGCGGATCCGACTCTGCATTCGGCGCTGCTGGAGCGGTTCGCCGGCATCATCGCCGGCGGACTTGCCGAACGGCTGGAGGCGGCCGCGGCGCGGGGCGAGGTCCGGGCCGACGTGACGGCCACCGAGCTTGCCTTCGACCTGGCCGAGGCCATCGCGGGCATCACATTGCTGGGCCTGCTCACGCGCGCCGCCGAGCTCGATGATGCCTGGGTCGACCGCACGGCCACGTTGCTGCTGAAAGGAATCCGCGCATGACGCACGAGTCGACGGTGGCGTGGCGAGAGCTGCTTGCGACCGTCGGAGAACTTGACCGCTCCTTCCTGGAGGGCGACCGCGCGGTCACCGACGACCGGCACATTGCCGACGGCTACCGCATGCTCGCCACCACGCTCGGCGTGGCCTTCGACACCTACCTGTTCGCCGAGCCCGGCCGGCCGCAGTTTGTCGCGGTGAACACGCCCTTCCGCCGGGATCGTCGCTGGGGCGGCGACAACACCGACGCGTACTACTTCATGTGCCCGATCGATCCGAAGCGGCGCTACCGGATCAGCGGCAACAAGGGCGACAGCGTGTACTTTTCGGTGACCGCCTACAACGAACCTTCGCCGGGCGCGTGGTCCGACCGGATCGTCGCGATCGTGCGCGACAGCGATCTCGACATCGATGACGACGGCAACTTCAGCTTCGAATTCCCCCCGACGCCCGAAGCGGCGACGCTCATGACCAGGGACTATCAAGCGGACCCCCTGACCGGCCGCCCGGTTGTCTGGCATATCGAGGCGCTCGACGAGCCCGACCCGATACGGCATGGCGACGCGGAGACCGCCGCCAGCCTGCGGTCGGCTGCCACCTGGTTGCGCACCATGTTTGCCATCGTGCCGCTCGCCGTGGGGGACAGGGCCAGCCACGAGGACGGGGACGCGCATGCACTCGGGCACGAAACGGCCCACGCCGCAAATCAATTCGCCGAGCCTTATCTCGTGCCCGACGCCAACTTCGGCTGGTCGGCGCGCGACGCCTGCTATTCCTACGGCAGTTTCATGCTCGATGAGGACGAAGCGCTGGTCATCACGCACCGGCCCCCGCCGTGCAGATTCTGGAACATGGTGGTGTGGAACCAGTTCATGGCCACTTACGGCGCCGCGGAGGGCCCGGATGCCCGTTGCTCGGTCAATGGCCATAGCGCCGCGACCAACGGCGACGGCTCTGTGACGATCGTCCTGTCCCGCGGGATGACGTCTCACCCGAATTCACTTACCACGCTGGGCTATCCGCGCGGCAACCTCGCCTTCCGGTGGTTCCTCGCGGAAGGGGTGCCGGCGCGGCCCGAGGTCAAACTCGTGAAGGTGTTCGAGGCGCCGACCGAAGTGTGCTAAACCTCGCGGACCAGCTCGATGGCGCGGCCCAGGGTAGCCAGCTTGGCATCCATGGTGTCGCCGGCGGGATACAGCCGCACCGTGTCGACGCCGGCGTCCCGCCAGACCGCAAGCCGCGCCCGGACCATCTCCTCGGTGCCGATGAGCGTGGTGGCCAACACCATATCGTCCGTCACCAGCCCGGCCGCACCCTCACGGTCGCCCCGCTGCCAGCGGTCACGCACCCGGGCCGCAACGTCGGCCCAGCCTTGCCGGCTGTAGGCCTGGTTATAGAAATTCGTGCTCGATGACCCCATGCCGCCGAGGCTGAAGGCGAGCTCTTTCTTGCGGTCCGCGACCATGCCGCGCAGTTCTTCTTGGTCTGACGCGAACGCCACTTCGGCGCCCTGACAGATATCGATGTCGGCGCGTGTGCGACCGGCGGCCGCCAGCCCGTCGTCGAGGTGCGCGAAGTAGGCGTCGTCGGCGCCTTCGGGGACGAAGCTGGTGCCCAGCCAGCCGTCGGCGACCAGCCCGGTCAAGCGCAGCATCGCCGGTGACAGCGCGGCCAGGTAGATCGGGATGGCATGCTCAGCCCGAATCGACAACCGCATCGGCACGGCCTCACCGCCGGGCCGGGGGAGCTGAAACTCCTTGCCGGAGTAGGAGAGCTTGCCCCCGGCGAACGCCTGCCGCACGATGTCGACGGTTTCGCGCATCCGCGCCAGCGGCCGGCTGAACGAGACGCCATGCAGGCCTTCGATCACCTGCGGGCCGGACGCGCCCAGCCCGAGCAGGAATCGCCCGTTCGACAGGTTGGACAGCGTGATCGCGGTCTGCGCGACCGCGACCGGCGTGCGGATGCCGAGCTGCAGGACGGCGGAACCAAGGAGCATCCGCTCGGTGCCCGCCGCGATGTAGCCGAGCGCCGAGGGCGCATCGGACCCCCACGCCTCGGCGACCCAGCAGACGTCGAGGCCCAGCTTTTCGGCCTCGACGGCGAACTCGGCGACTTCACGGCCGGACTCGGAGAACTCGATCGTCGTCGCGGTTCGCATCAACGCACCCCGTGTTCGGCCAACCTCTTGATCGCCGCCAGGGTCTTGTCGATTGCGCTCTCGAACTCCCGCAGCCGCACGAATACGATCTTTTCTTCCTTGTCGGGCATCGCGTCGATGGCCATCGACAACCCCGAGCGTCCCGGTCCCATCCGCATCCAAAAGCTCAGCGCGGTACCCCCGTCCCGGGGCGTCAGCCGGAACCGCCATGTCGCCGAAGGATATTGGGGATCGCCCACCGCCCAGGCGAATTCTCGTGGTTCGTCGCACGCGACGACCTGCGAAGTGGTGCTCCACTTCCCGAATGCGTCATGTTCGCTATGCCCGACGAACCGGGCCCCCACCCGGGGCCCGTCGGCTCCCTCGACCCACTCCACCGATTGCAGCTCGTTGCTGAGGGTCGGCATCAGCTGGATATCGGAGACAAGGCTCCAGACCCTCGCCGGATCGGCGTCGATCCACGTCGCAGCCTCCACCGTTGGCGTATCCGCATAGCGCGCGCCGGTCCATTCCACGGCCCCCATTGTCCCTCGCCTGCGGCGCGAGGCAATGCCTTCTTGAAGCCTTCTTGAAGCCTTCTTGAAGCCCCCTTGAAGCCCCTTTGAAGCCCCCTGATGCATCGAGACTGCGCCCAGCGCTATCCCCAATCGAGGAGACGCGCTCTGGGCGCAGGCTCGGCGCCGTCAGCGCAGGGTCATGCGGCGACCGGCACCCGATTGGCCGGCTGGTCAGCCGTCGGCTTGCGCAGCCATGTGTCCGGGAAGGTCAGCCTGACGATCTTGCGGACGACGGTGCCGAACTGCCGCGGCAACGGGCCGCGGTTGTAGGGGATGCCGTAGCGTTCGCAGATCTCCTGCACCTCGGGCGCGACCTCGGAATACCGGCGGGCCGGCATGTCCGGGAACAGGTGGTGCTCGATCTGGTGCGACAGGTTGCCGGACAGCAGATGAAAGATCTTGCCGCCGGTCAGGTTCGCCGAACCGAGGACCTGACGGAAGTACCACATGCCGCGGGACTCGTCCTTGGTCTCCTCGACCGTGAATTCCTGTGTGCCGTCCGGGAAGTGACCGCAAAAAATGATCATGTACGACCACACGTTGCGCATCAGGTTGGCCGAGAGGTTCCCGGCGAAGACGAACGGGGCGAACGGGCCGGCCAGCAACGGGAAGGCGACGTAGTCCTTGAGCGTCTGCCGGCGCGTCTTCTTCCAGATCGCCCGAAGCACCTCACGCTTGTCGGCGAGCCGGATCTCCCCTGCGCGAATGCGCTCGGTTTCCAGTTCATGCAGCGCGACGCCGTACTGGAACAACACCATCAGCAAGAACGCGTAAACCGGGTTGCCCAAGAAGTATGGCGTCCAGCGCTGGTCTTCGCTCATCCGCAGGATCCCGTAGCCGATGTCGCGGTCCATCCCCACGATGTTGGTGTGGGTGTGATGCATGTAGTTGTGTGAATGCCGCCATTGATCGGCCGGGCAAGCCGTGTCCCACTCGAACGCGCGACCGGAGATCGCCGGGTCACGCATCCAGTCGTACTGGCCGTGCATGATGTTGTGGCCGATTTCCATGTTGTCCAGGATTTTCGACAGGCCCAGCATCGCGGTGCCCAGCAGCCACGCCGGCGGCAGGAAGAGCAGCGCGCGGCCGCCGACCTCCAGGGCACGCTGGGTCTTGATGACGCGGCGGATGTAGTCGGCGTCTACTTCGCCGAGGTCCGCCATGACGCGCTCTTTGATGGCGTCGAGTTCGCTGCCGAATGCGTCGGCCTGTTCGGGGGTCAGGGTGATCTTGTTTTGTGACATGGCTTTTCCGCCTCCAAGGTCGTGTTTGCTAAAGGGACAGATCGACGTCACCGACGGGGACGGACACGCAGATCTGCACGTCCTCGTCGGGGGCGGTCGAGACGGCGCCGGTGACCAAGTTGCGCACGGCGCCGGCGGTCTTCCGCCGGGTGCAGGTGTGGCAGATGCCCATCCGGCACCCGTTCTCCGGCGTCAGGCCGGCCGATTCGGCCTGTTCCAGCAGCGAGCGGCCGTCGTCGACGACATCAACACCGCTGTCGGCGAAGGTTACTCGTCCGCCCGACGGGTCGGCCGGCGCCTCGAGCACCGGCGGCACGAAGCTCTCGGTGTAGGTGTTTTCACAGTGCTGCCGCACCGCCTCGACCAAAGCCGTTGGCCCACAGACGAATACGGCGTCCGGTGTCGGCATGGCGGCGGCCAGATGGGCTGCGTCGAAGCGGCCGACGAGGTCGCCGGCGTCTGAGCGGGTGTAGCCGTGCAGGACCCGCACGTGCGGCAGATCATTGTGTGCGGCCAGCTCATCGCGGTAGCCCGCTTCCGCCGGGGTGCGCGCGTAATGCACGAACGCGATCTCGCCGCGATGGTTCTCTGCGATCAGCGTGCGCAGCATGGCCATGACGGGCGTGATGCCGCTGCCACCGGAGACGAACAGGATCCGCCGCGGCCGCCGGGCCGGCAACACAAAGTCGCCGCCGACACCGGCCAGGCCGACCACCATCCCACGGCGGGCACGCTCGTAGAGGTAGTTCGACACCCGGCCGCCTTCGTGGTGGCCGATCGTGAGCTCGAGGTTGGCGCTGCCTTCGGCATTGGCCGGCGAATAGCAGCGGGTGTGCCGACGACCGTCGATGTCGACCGTGAGGTTGACGTACTGGCCGGCTTTGACGGTGTGGGTGGACGTGAAGGTCTCGTTGGGAGCCAGCGTGAGGGTGACGCTGCGCGGCGTGGTGCGGCGCACGTCGACGACCTTGGCGCGGGCCTCGCCCAGCGTCCACGTCGGCGCCACCAGTTCGGTGTAGCGGTCGACGCCGTGCGGACCGGTGAGCAGGTCGAGCAAGTCTGAACCCAGGACTCGCTTCCGCAGAGTTTGCGCGAGATTCCGAGTGGGTGTTTGAGTGAACATATGTACACCGTGCTCCCCTCCCCTGCAGGTCGTCAAGGGTATAGGGCACGTTTGTGGTAGGGTTCACAACAGTGAACAGCCGTACTCCTAGCTCACGGCCGCGTCGGTCTGGCCGCGAGCGTTCTCGCGACAACCTGTCGCGCGAGGAGCGCAAGGAGGCAACGCGTCGTGCCATCATCGCCGCGGCGTTGAAGCTGCTGCAGGACCGCAGCTTTTCCAGCCTGAGCCTGCGCGAGGTGACGCGGGAGGTCGGGATTGTGCCGGCGGCCTTCTACCGCCACTTCGAGTCGATGGAGGCGCTCGGGCTGGTGCTGATCGACGAATCGTTTCGCACCTTGCGCGACACCCTGCGTGGAGCGCGCGCCGGCAAGCTCGACCCGAGCCGGGTGATCGAGTCTTCTGTCGAGATCGTCATCGCGAGTATCACCGAACGCCGCGAGCACTGGCGGTTCATCTATCGGGAGCGCTCGGGCGGAGTCACCGTGCTGCGCTATGCGATCCGCACCGAGCTGCGGCTCATCACCTCCGAGCTGGCCACCGACCTGGCGCGGTTCCCGGGGCTGAACGAGTGGAGCACCGAGGACCTCAACGTCCTGGCGACCCTGTTCGTGAACTCGATGATCGTCATCGCCGAGGCGATCGAGGACGCACAGAGTGCCGAGGCGCTGGAAGACATCCGGCGGGCCGCGGTCAAGCAGTTGCGGATGATCACCATCGGGATAGCCGGCTGGCGCAGCAGTCCGTAGGAACCGCCTCGGTGTCCCGGGGAGTGAACAGCCGAGCACTAATCACTCATCGACAACCTCGTACAGCGAGTCGCCGTCTTCAGGGGCGCCGTCAATCTGACCGCGATGAGCGCGCATGGGACCACCGTCATCGATCGGACCGATCGCGTCGGCGGATTCATCGGGCTCTTCCTCGGCCAGCCGAGCGTCGAGAGATTCCCCTTCTCGCTGTTCGCGCGCGGTGATCCCGAACCGGTCGGCCTCGCTCCAGTGCTCCGGTGGGTCGACGACGATGTCGCCGTCATCGTTGCGCAGCTCATCGGAGTCGGTGCCTTCGCTCGGGTTCAAGGTGTCGCCCGGGCCGCCCTCCTCGGGAAGGTCCGCGGGATCCACCAGCTCGTCGGCTTGGGGGTTATCGCTCATGCGAAAACGGTTGCCCGCCGGATCAGGGGGCTAAACGCGATGAGCCGCTACCTCGGCACCCGCCACATCGCCCACATCGTTGGGCCGCCGTCGGGCAACGCGATCTCGCGGGTGACCGTGAAACCGAAACGCTCACCGAACCGATCGTATTAGGGAAGGTTTTCGCGTTTGGTCGACTCGAGGTAGGCCGGGCAGTATTCGGCATCGCAGCGCTCCAGCCGTGACCGCATGAGGGGCCTGTCCCAAGCGTTGGCCGCGGACCGCCGGGTCGCTTCCGATCACGGCCAGATACCAGTGCCGAACACGCGCAGGAACGTCGGCGTCATCGCGGGTTGCCCACGGCGCGTTTCTTGCCATTGATTCGGCGGATCCCACAGTGCCGCCGCACCGATGCCCGGTCCATCGCCCGCCACCTCCACGCCTCCGCGCGCCAGGCGGTGGTGACGGGTCATTGTCGCGAACAACCGGTATGGGTGAGCTGCCGGGCGCACCTGCGCGAGGTGTGATGGCTAGCGCGGCGGGTATCCCGTTCCGGTGACCGGCATCTCGCGGCGGACGTTCGGGCGGATGGCCGCCGGCGCGGGCATGTTCGGCGCCGTCGGACTGTCCGAGGGCTGTGGGAAACCGGGAACCGATCGCGGCAAGCCCACCGGTCCGCCGCCACCGTCGGGCAGAGGTCTGGGGGTGGTGCTTTCGCACGAGCAATTCCGCAGCGATCAGCTCGTCGCGCAAGGCCGGGCGGCCGAGCAGGCGGGCTTTCAGTACGTGTGGGCCAGCGATCACATTCAGCCGTGGCAGGACAACGAGGGTCATTCGATGTTTCCTTGGCTGACCCTGGCGCTGGTCGGCAACAGCACCAGCCACATCTCGTTCGGCACCGGGGTGACATGCCCGATCTACCGTTATCACCCCGCCGCCGTGGCACAAGCGTTCGCCTCCCTGGCCATCCTCAGCCCCGGGCGGGTGTTCTTGGGACTGGGGACCGGCGAGCGACTCAACGAGCAGGCCGCCACCAACGCGTTCGGCAACTATACCGAGCGCCACGACCGACTGGTCGAGGCGATCGATCTGATCCGGCAGCTGTGGAGCGGTTCACGGATCTCCTTCGCGGGCCGCTATTTTCAGACGAACGCTTTGAAGCTTTACGACCTGCCGGCCACGCCGCCGCCGATCTTCGTGGCCGCCGGCGGGCCCAAGAGCGCAAAACTGGCCGGCCAATACGGCGACGGCTGGATCACTCAAGCCCGCGATGTCACGAAGCCCGAACTGCTCGCCGCGTTCGCCGCGGGCGCGCAAGCCGCCGGACGCGACGCGGCCAACTTGGGGAAACGCGCTGAACTGTTCGCCGTGGTCGGCGACGCCAACCAGGCAGCCCGCGCCGCCGCCCTGTGGCGCTTTACCGCTGGGGCGGTCGATCAGCCCAATCCCGTCGAGATCCAACGCGCAGCCGAATCCAATCCCATCGACAAGGTGCTCGCCAACTGGACGGTCGGCCGCGACCCTTCGCCCCACATCGATGCCGTACAAAGGCTTCTCGACACCGGCACTGTTCCCTTTCTGCACTTCCCGCAGGAGGATCCGATCGCCGCCATCGACTTCTACCGCACCGACGTCCTACCCAAACTGCACTAAGTCAACCCGCTTCCGGGTTCGACGTCGGGCTGAATGTAGACCACGCGCACCGCGGGCTCGGTTTCACAAATGCGCGCCTCGGCGTTCCTGATCACATCCGTGGCGTTCGCGAATTCCTTATCGGGACCAATCGCGACCTTGGCGGTCACCAGCATTTGGTCGGGGGCCAGGTATTCGGTGCGCAAGTCGATCACAGACTCGACGTGGTCCGCCCGTTGCAGCGCGGATCGAATCCTGTTGCATTGGTTCACCGTTGCGCCCTCTCCGATCAACATGCTGTGCGTCTCGATGATCAATACGACAGCGATACCCGCGAGCAGTACGCCGATGCCGAGAGTGCTGACGGCATCCCACAACGGATTTTTCGTGACGGCCGTCGAGGTCACGCCCGCAAATGCCATGCCCAGACCCAGCAGCGCGGCGCTATCCTCCAGCAGCACCACCGGCGGCTCGGGGGTACGGGAGCCGCGGATGAACTGCCACCAGCTGTCCGAACGCTTCAGCCGCTTAGAGTGCTTCCATACGGTCCGGAAGCTAAAGCCTTCCAACAACGCCGCGACAACGAGAATCGCGATGGCAATCCCCGGCGCGCTGAGCGCCTCAGGGTGGACGATTTTTCGACACCCCTCGTATAGGGCAGCGACGGCTCCGAGCACGAACACCAGCAGCGCCACCACGAACGAATAGAAGTACCGGCTACGGCCATAACCGAACTGATGCAGGGCATCTGGGGGCCTGCGTGCCCGGCGCTTACCAACCATCAATAGCAACTCGTTGATGCTGTCGGCGAGTGAGTGAATCGATTCGCCGAGCATCGCCGAACTGCCGGTAATCAAGTAGCCAACGAGTTTTGCAACCGCGATCGCAACGTTGGCGCCGAATGCCACCAGGACAGACCTGGTTGTGCCGTCAGCCGCCACCGCACAGGGCTACCCGGGCTCTGATCCGGGCAAACGCCCGTGGCCGCTGTTTCAGGGCGACACGCCTGGGTACCCGCAGGCAATTCTTCCACTGGCAGCCCAATCGGAAGGCAGGGTGTGGACGCAATAACTTTCCTTCGCCAGGACCACAAAAGCGTGCTCGGATTGCTGGAAGCGCTCGACGGCGCACCCTCGGGCTCGGGCGCCGAGATCAGCGGCTTGGAGACCATGGTGAACAACCTCATCATCGCCGAGTCTCAGCACGAAGCCATCGAGGAGCAGTTTTTCTGGCCGGCGGTGCGCAAAGCGATTGGTGACTCGCTCGCAGACAAAGCGCTTGAGCAGGAGCAGGCCGGCAAGAAGCTGCTGCAGCGGCTCGAGGACGGAAAGCCCGGCGAGCCGGACTACCACGAGGCCCTGCAGGAGTTCGTCAAAGCGGGCCGCGAGCACATCGCCTACGAGCAAGACGTCGTGTGGCCTCAGGTCGAGATGGTGTTCGGCCGCGAGGACTTGGAGAAGATCGGCGAAAAGCTCGAGACGGCAAAGAAAGTGGCGCCCAGGCGCCCACATCCGCACACTCCGCCCAACCCGGCCGTTCTGAAGTGCGGGACCGCATCGGCCAAGCCAAAGGCATCATCATGGAGCGCTACGGCGTCGACGACGTACGAGCCTTCGAGCTCTTGCGGCGGCTATCCCAGGAGAGCCAGGCCAAGCTCGTCGACGTCGCCCAGCGCGTCATCGATACCCGCGGCAAGGACTGATCATTCCCCGCCCCCATTAGGATGGGGTGGCTTCATCAACGAGTCCGGTGCGACGCTGCACCGGGGAACGGTTGCCGACGGTGTGGGACTTCGAAACGGACCCGGAATACCAGGCGAAGCTGGACTGGGTCGAAAAGTTCATGGTGGACGAACTCGAACCGCTCGACCTGGTCGCCCTCGACCCGTATGACAAGAAGAACGCCGAGACCATGGCGGTCCTGCGGCCGTTGCAGCAACGGGTGAAGGACCAGGGACTGTGGGCCGCGCATCTCAAGCCGGAGCTCGGCGGTCAGGGCTTCGGTCAGGTCAAGCTTGCGCTGCTGAACGAGATCCTCGGTCGTTCACGGTGGGCGCCCTCGGTGTTCGGCTGCCAGGCGCCGGACTCGGGCAATGCCGAGATCCTCGCGCTGTTCGGCACCGATGAGCAGAAGGCTCGCTACCTGCAGCCGCTGCTCGACGGGGAGATCACTTCCTGCTATTCGATGACCGAACCGCAGGGAGGGTCGGACCCCGGGCAGTTCGTCACCGCCGCCGCCCGTGACGGCGACGACTGGGTGATCAACGGGGAGAAGTGGTTTTCCACCAACGCCAAGCATGCTTCGTTTTTCATCGTCATGGCCGTCACAAACCCCGAGTCGCGCACGTACGACAAGATGTCGCTGTTCATCGTCCCCGCCGAGACGCCGGGCATCGAGATCGTCCGCAACGTCGGCGTCGGCGCCGAATCCTCCAAGCGCGCCAGTCACGGCTACGTTCGGTACAACGATGTGCGCGTCCCGGCCGACCACGTGCTGGGCGGCGAGGGCCAGGCATTCATGATCGCGCAGACCCGGCTCGGCGGCGGCCGCATCCACCACGCTATGCGCACGATTGCATTGGCGCGCAGCGCATTCGACATGATGTGCGAGCGCGCGGTGTCACGCAAGACCAGGCACGGTCGGCTCTCCGATTTCCAGATGACTCAGGAGAAGATCGCCGACAGCTGGATCCAGATCGAACAATTCCGGCTGCTGGTGCTACGCACCGCCTGGTTGATCGACAAGCACGAGGATTACCAGAAGGTGCGCCGCGACATAGCGGCGGTCAAGGTCGCCATGCCGCAGGTGCTGCACGATGTCGCGCAGCGGGCCCTGCACCTGCACGGCGCACTCGGCGTCTCCGACGAGATGCCGTTCGTCAAGATGATGGTGGCCGCCGAGTCACTTGGCATCGCCGACGGCGCGACCGAACTGCACAAGATGACGGTGGCTCGCCGCACGCTGCGCGAATACCAGCCGGTGACAACGCCTTTCCCGTCCCAGCACATACCGACCCGGCGTGCCGAAGCGCAGGCCCGACTGGCCGAGCGCCTGGAACACTCGATCGCCGAGTTCTGACCGGGCCGCTGGCGACACGTGCACCACGCACACGACACGCCGAAAGGCGAAGCCGTAGTGCAAGTCTCGCCGCTAGGAGATGTAGCGAACGATGCTTTCGGCCACACACGCCGGTTTCGGCGAACCCTCGATCTCTACGGTGGTCGACACTATAGCCTGCACGGCGCCGTTGCCGAGGTCCTCGACACTGACCAACGAGCTCTGGGCGCGCACTCGAGAGCCCACCGGCACGGGTGCGGGGAAGCGAACCTTGTTGAGCCCGTAGTTGATTGCGAGTTTGATGCCCTTGACGGTGTACATCTCGTGCTGCAGCCGCGGCAGCAAGGCAAGGGTCATGAAACCGTGGGCGATCGTCTTGCCGAACGGACCGGCGGCCGCGCGCTCCGGGTCGACGTGGATCCACTGGTGATCGCCGGTCGCGTCGGCGAACAGGTTGACGTCTTCCTGAGTGATCGTCACCCAGTCGCTCGTCCCGATCGTCTCGCCCGCCGCGGCGGCGAGGTCGGCTGCTGATTCAAAGGTGCGCATTCGGTGTTTCTCCTTGGGTCCGGCTGCTAAACAATAGCGCGTAGTTCTGGGCCCCTTTCGCGCCCGTTTCGCGGCGACTGAGCGGGGTACCCCCTTTTGAACCCCGCGAACTGCACGGAAGGATCGGCATGCCTGAACCGAAGGGCCACAGAGGCGAATCGGACGTCGAACCCGAAGCCCACGAGTCGCGATCGCGCGCCACTGAGGGGCAGGACGACGGCACCTACGTGGGAGCGACTGGTCCCGATGACGCCATGGATGCCGGGGAAACGGGCGCCGAAGCGCGGAGCCAACGGGGCTAGCGCCGGCATGGCTGACGCAAGATGAGCATGTGAGGCTGCTGCTGATCGCCGACACCCACGTCCCCCGGCGTGCCCCCGACCTGCCCGCACAGGTATGGGACGAGGTCGCCCGAGCAGACGCCGTCGTCCATGCCGGCGACTGGGTGTCAGTCGAATTGCTCGACGAGCTCGAAGCCAGGGCGGCTCGGCTCGTCGCGTGCTGGGGCAACAACGACGGCCCCGCCTTGCGGGCTCGACTGCCCGAGCGTGCCGACGCGACGCTGGGCGGGCTGCGCTTGACCGTGGTCCACGAGACCGGCGCCGCGGCTGGCCGGGAAGCGCGCATGTCGCGGCTTTACCCGGACAGCGACGTCCTGGTATTCGGCCACAGCCACATTCCCTGGGACACCACCACAGAGTCCGGGCTGCGCCTGCTCAACCCGGGCTCACCGACGGATCGCCGCCGACAACCGTTCTGCACCTACATGACCGCGAGCGTCGCAAACGGCGCACTGGCGGGCGTGGCCCTGCATCATCTCGAGCCTCGAAAAGTAGCTCGGAGCTAGCTCCTACACAGCTTGCACCCATATTTAGCTCGTAGACAGAGCTATATGGAAGCAGTGAAGTCGAGCACCGATTTGGTCGCCGAGGTGTTCGGCGTCGTCGGCAGATTCCGCCGGCAACTGCGCAGGTCAGCCGGTCGCGGGCTCGATTCCGCGCGGCTCAGCGAGGCGGAGTCGGAGTTGTTGTGGCTGGTCGGCCGGCGACCGGGGATCTCGGTCAGCGCCGCCGCCGCGGAACTTGGCTTGGTGCCCAACACCGCGTCGACGCTGGTCTCCAAGCTGGTTGCCAACGGGTCGCTCATCCGGACCGTGGACCCGACGGACCGTCGCGCCTGCCAGTTACGGCTCGCCGAGGCCACCCAGCAGAATGTCGACGCGTCTCGGGCCGCGCGCCGAGCATTGTTGTCCGACGTGCTCGGCGAACTCGATGATGACCAAATCGAAGCCCTCACAGAGGGATTGGAGGTCCTTGCCACCGTGACCCGACTATTGCAGGAGCGGCGATCATGAGCGAACGACTCCCCATGGCCATCGACTGCCGTAACGTCAGCTATCGGTACGGCCAATTCACCGCGGTCGACGACGTCACGTTGCAGGTACGCCCCGGCGAGACGATGGGTCTGCTCGGGCCCAACGGCGCCGGCAAGACGACCCTGGTCCGCATGCTCACCACGTTGACACCGCTGCAGCAGGGCGAGTTGCGCATCTTCGGCATGGACGCTCGCGATGAGACCGTCGACATCCGAAGCAACATCGGCTATGTCCCACAGCAACTTTCGATCGAGCCCGCGTTGACCGGGCGGCAAAACGTGCAATGGTTCGCACGGTTGTACGGCGTGCCGCGCGCCGACCGCGCGGAACGGGTCGATCAGGCGCTGGACGCGATGGAGCTACTCGACGTGGCCGACCGGCTCGCGGGAACCTACTCCGGCGGCATGGTGCGCCGCCTGGAAGTGGCGCAGGCACTGGTCAACCGCCCATCCCTGCTGGTGCTCGACGAACCAACCGTCGGGCTGGATCCGATTGCCCGCGACGGGGTGTGGACGCAGGTGCAGAGCATGCAGGCCCAGTTCGGCATGACCGTGTTGCTGACCACCCACTACATGGAAGAGGCCGACGCACTGTGCGACCGCGTCGCACTGATGCACCGCGGCGTGTTACGGGCCGTTGGCACGCCCGCGAAGCTGAAGGCCGAGGTATCCAAGGTGTCACCCGGCGCCACGCTCGAGGACGTGTTCCGTCACTACGCGGCATCGGGCCTGTCCGCCGAGCCGGGCGCAACAGAATCCGCCGGATCTTTCCGTGAAATCCGTTCCAGCAGAAAGGTTGCCCGCCGTGCCAGTTGATACCACCTCCACCTCGACAGGGCCGGTGGCCGCCCTTGTTGGCGCGCCGCACGGATGGCAACGGATCCACGCGACGCTGGGACGCGTCGCCGCATTCGCGATCGTCGAGCTGCAGAAGCTGCAACACGACCGGGCTGAGCTCGTCACCCGGATGGTGCAACCGGCGCTGTGGCTGCTGATCTTCGGTACGACGTTTACCAAGTTGCATGTGATCCACACCGGTTCGGTGTCCTACCTGGCCTTCCTGGCCCCCGGCATCATCGCCCAATCGGCACTCTTCATCTCGATCTTCTACGGCATCCAGATCATCTGGGATCGAGACGCCGGAATCCTCGCGAAGCTCATGGTGACGCCGGCGCCGGCGTCGGCCTTGATCACCGGCAAGGCCTTCGCGGCCGGGGTGCGATCGGTCGCGCAGGTCGTCGGCGTGATGGCGCTGGCCTATCTGATGAACGTGGGCCTGACCATCAATCCGCTGCGGATCCTGGCGGCGATGGCCATCGTCATGCTCGGCGCCGCATTCTTCGCTTGTCTGTCGATGACGCTGGCCGGGCTGGTCCGCAGCCGCGATCGCCTGATGGGCATCGGCCAGGCCATCACGATGCCGTTGTTCTTCGCGTCCAACGCGCTCTACCCGGTCGACGCGATGCCCGCCTGGCTGCACGCGCTGAGCAAGGTCAACCCGCTCAGTTACGAAGTCGACGCGTTGCGCGCGCTGCTCATCGGAACCCCCTTCAACCCGGCCGCCATCGTCGTGCTTGTGTTGGCCGCGGTGATCGGGATCGCCACCGCCTCAACGCTATTGCGTCGCCTCGTCGCGTAAAACCCGGGACGGCCGGCAACAGAACGTTCCGCCGATTCCGCTCCGAGGCTGAATCGTTAGCCAACCGCGATCTCAGATCGCGGCCACGACAAACGAATTACGCCCTCTCCCCGTGTTTGACTGCCTTCGAACAGATTCGGCCGCATCGTGCGGCATCTGAAAGCAGATGAAAGTTGGGATGGGTAGGAGCTATGACGTTCATCGAAGAGGTGCGAAAGTTGCGTGGCGCAGCGGCGACCATGCCGCGCCGACTGGCGATCGCGGCTTTGGGGGCTGCCCTGCTGTCCGGTTTCGTTGCCGCCGCCGGCGGCTCCGCTACCGCGGCGGCGTTCTCAAAGCCGGGTCTTCCGGTGGAATACCTGCAAGTGCCATCGCCGTCGATGGGCCGCGACATCAAGGTCCAGTTCCAGGGGGGCGGACCGCATTCGGTCTACTTGCTCGACGGCCTGCGCGCACAGGAGGATTACAACGGTTGGGACATCAATACCCCGGCCTTCGAGGAGTACTACCAGTCGGGCCTGTCGGTGATCATGCCTGTCGGCGGCCAGTCCAGTTTCTACAGCAACTGGTATCAGCCATCGCAAGGCAACGGTCAGAACTACACCTACAAGTGGGAGACGTTCCTGACCCAGGAGATGCCCGCATGGCTGCAGGCCAACAAGCAGGTATCGCCGTACGGCAACGCCGCGGTGGGACTGTCGATGTCGGGCGGCGCTGCCCTGATCATGGCGGCGTACTACCCTCAGCAATTCCCTTATGCCGCTTCACTGTCGGGCTTCCTGAACCCCTCTGAGGGCTGGTGGCCGACGCTGATCGGTCTGGCGATGAACGACTCCGGCGGTTACAACGCCAACAGCATGTGGGGCCCGTCCACCGACCCGGCGTGGAAGCGCAACGACCCTATGGTCCAGATTCCGCGGCTGGTCGCCAACAACACCCGGGTCTGGGTCTACTGCGGTAACGGCACGCCGACTGATCTGGGAGGCGACAACATGCCGGCGAAGTTCCTGGAGAGCCTGACACTGCGCACCAACCAAACCTTCCAGAACAATTACATCGCCGCCGGTGGGCGCAACGGGGTGTTCAACTTCCCGGTCAACGGGACACACTCGTGGCCCTACTGGAATCAACAGCTGGTTGCCATGAAGCCCGACATCCAGCAGGTGCTCAACGGCGGCAACAACGCCGCCTGAGCACCGCAAGCCAGCATCGGCAGCAGCGCACCGGTCAGCGCTGCTGCCGATGCTTTTGGCCCATCCGCTAATCCGCGAGAGTGTGGCGGTCCTGGTGAAAGTACGTGTATCCGGTTGCGGCCGCGCACACCACCGTGGCCACCACCAGCATCCAGGTGCCATTGACGATCAGGCTGATGCAGCCACCGATCACCGCGCCCAACAGAAAGCTCGCGAAGAGCAGGAAGTAGCCCAGCCAGTCCGACGCTTTTCCACCGGCGATGTGGCGTTCGATGCCCTGGCCCATCTTGACCAGCGTGCCGGTCACGTAGCTCAACGGCACCGACACCTCACCGTCCTTGACGAACGAGGTGTTCAACGCGCCAATACCGAAAACCACCAGCATGATTGGCGCGAAATCAAGCATGTTCTCCTCCCAGCCTTCGTCGAGTACGTCGACAACCGTGGCGGCCAGGAGACTGAAGGTCGTGAGCACCGTCGGGCCGTGCGGATGCGCCGCCCAGAAACGCCGCCGGCACACCGACGCGACCACCACGCCGGCAACGAAGCACAGCAGTAACAGCCCCGCCGTGATCGACAGCAACGCTTCGTGCCGGAAGTACCCCAGCACGGCGCGCTGGGCATTGCCGGTCATGAACGTGACGAAGTATCCGGCGGAGTGTGTGAACGCGGTCGCGCCCAGCACACCGGCCAGCGCCGCCAAGACCCACGACAACCTCGCCTCGGGGTCGAAAGTCTCACTTGCCACGCAGACATGCTTTCAGACGCCCCGGTCCCGCGCAGGCCGACGAGCTAGTCCCGATTGCGCTCTTCGGGCCGTTCCGGCCGCACCGTCACCGAGCTACGCGGCGGTCAGCCGGGCGATGGACCGCAGGGGTATCGGCAACCATCCGGGCCGGTGCCGCGCCTCGTAGCCGGCCTCATACACGGCCTTGTCGAGTTCATACGCCGCCAGCAGCTGCGCCGAATCCCGTGGGTCGATCCCGGACACGGCCGCGTAGCCGTCGCAGAACGCCGTGCGGTTGCGCTCGACCCATTCGCGGGCGCGGGCGGCCAGCTGCTTGTCAGTGGCCTGGTCGACGAGTGGCCCGTAGGCGGCATATTCGAAGGACCGCAGGACACTGGCCACGTCCCGCAGCGGTGAATCCGGCGCGCGGCGTTCATCGAGCGGCTGGCCCGGCTCGCCCTCGAAGTCGATCAGGAGCCAGCTCTCGGGGGTTCGCAGCACTTGCCCCAGGTGCAGATCGCCGTGCACCCGCTGAACGGTGATGGTCTCGCTCCCGAGTTTCTGGAATCGCTCTTCGATGGTTGGCGCGTACTCCTGCAACTGGGGCACCGTGGCCACCGTCGACGACAACCTCGCCAGCACGGTGTCCACCGGGAAAGGTGCTTGCGCCGTTCCGAGGCATTCGGCCAGCGTGGCGTGCACCGAAGCCACCGCCTCGCCGAGCCGGTTGGCCTCGCCGGCGAAGTCGCCGCCCACCTCGTAGGCATACAAATCGCCCTCGGCGAACAGGTCGCGAACACTGGCGGTGGCCATCGCCCAGCCTTCGGCGGCGTTGGACGCGAACTCGGTGACCATGCCGAGCGGCCACATCTCGTCCGGCGAGTCGGCGCCGAGCGGGGCCATCTCGTAGGTACCGAGCAGCCGCGCCACGTGCGGATTTCCGGCGCGGGCCAGCACCCGGTTCAGCTCGATATCGGGGTTGATCCCGGTGCTCACCCGGCGAAACACCTTGAAGATGGCGCGACGATCGAAGATCACGCTGGTGTTGCTCTGCTCGGCGTCGGAGACATGTGGCATCGCCTCCAGCGGCAACCCCACGTCCGGCTCCTTGGTGAACTTCACCTCGACGTTCGACGAACTGCGCACCGCCTCCGAGTCGATCAAGGACAGTAGAAATTGCGGCGCGGCGGCGTCGTAGAGGGCGTCGAATCCGGTCCGATCGTCTGCCGCGCCGATCGTGGCCACGGTGCTGTACTCCGACACCGGCGCGGAGTCCCAGCCGACGATCACCTGGTAGCGCTCCGCGTAACCGTCCGCATATGTGGCGTCGACCAACACCAGATCTAGATCGTCACGCAGTGGGACGACTACGGCGGCCTCAGTGGCGGACAGCTCGCGATTGCGCCCGGCGTACCAACGTTGCTGCGGCAGCCATTCAGACCAAGGCAGCTTGGCTGACTGAGTCATGTGCGCCGTTCCTCCTCATTGCTTCATCCCCCGCAAGCGGGTGGTACCCCCACTGCATCGTCGCCGGCGCGGTCACGTGCGCCGCTCCTCCTCGGATCCAGTCAACTGGAACCAGTAGAAACCGTGTCCCGGCAGCGTCAGCAGATAGGGCAGGTGACCGATGCGCGGGAACTCCACATGGCCGGTCAGCTCGACCGGCGTGTGGCCGCTCCAATGCTGCAGGTTGAGCTCGATCGGCTGCGGGAACCGCGACAGGTTGTTGACGCATAGCACGGTGTCCCCGTCGTCTCCTACCTGGCGCACGAACGCCAGCACCGACGGGTTGGAGCCGCCCAATTCCTCGAAGGTGCCGACGGCGAACGCCTGGTGGCGGCGCCGCACCGACAGCATCATCCGGGTGAAGTTGAGCAGCGATGTGGAGGTGTCGCGTTGCGCCTCCACGTTTACCGCCTGATACCCGTACACCGAGTCCTGGCTGGGCGGCAGGTAGAGCCGGCCCGGATTGGCCTTGGAGAAGCCGGCGTTGCGGTCGGGTGTCCACTGCATCGGGGTGCGCACCCCGTCGCGATCCCCCAGCCAGATCACGTCACCCATCCCGATCTCGTCGCCGTAGTAGAGGACCGGCGAGCCGGGCAGCGAGAGCAGCAGCGCGGTGAACAGCTCGATCTGATTGCGGTCGTTGTCCAGCAGTGGCGCCAGTCGGCGACGGATCCCGACGTTCGCCTTCATCCGCGGATCCTTGGCGTACTCGGAGTACATGTAGTCGCGCTCTTCGTCGGTGACCATCTCCAGCGTCAACTCGTCGTGGTTGCGCAGAAAGATCCCCCACTGAGCCATATCGGGGATCGGCGGCGTCTGCGCCATGATCTCCGAGATCGGAAACCGCGACTCGCGGCGGACCGCCATGAAGATGCGCGGCATGAGCGGGAAGTGAAACGCCATGTGGCATTCGTCGCCACCGGTGCTCGCGTCGCCGAAATACTCGACGACGTCGCCCGGCCACTGGTTGGCCTCGGCAAGCAGCACGCGGCCAGGAAACTCGTCGTCGACGACTTTGCGCACCCGCTTGAGGAAGGCGTGCGTCTCGGGCAGGTTCTCGCAATTGGTGCCCTCGCGTTCGAACAGGTAGGGCACCGCGTCCAGGCGGAACCCGTCGATGCCGAGTCCGAGCCAGAAGCGAATAACGTCGATCATCGCCTCCTGCACCGACGGGTTGTCATAGTTCAGATCCGGCTGGTGGGAGAAGAACCGGTGCCAGTAGAACTGGCGCCGGACCGGATCGAAAGTCCAGTTCGACTCCTCTGTGTCGACGAAGATGATCCGGGCGCCGGGGTACTTCTCGCTGGTATCGCTCCAAACGTAGTAGTCGCCGTACGGCCCGTCGGGGTCGCGGCGCGACTCCTGGAACCAGGGATGCGACTCGGAGGTGTGATTAATCACCAAGTCGGTGATGACGCGGATGCCGCGCTGATGCGCGGCATCGAGCAGCGCGACGAAATCGTCGACGGCGCCGAACTCCGGCAGCACCTTGTAAAAGTCGCGGATGTCGTAACCGCCGTCGCGCAGCGGCGAGTCGTAGAACGGCGGCAGCCAGATGCAGTCGATGCCCAACCACTGCAGGTAATCCAGTTGCGCCATGAGCCCCCGCAGGTCACCGGAACCGTCCGCATTGGCGTCGAAGAACGCCCGGACCAGCACCTCGTAGAAGACGGCGTGCTTGAACCACGTCGGGTCGGCGGGCAGCGCGGCGGCATTGCCGAAATCCTCGGCGGTCGGGTGTTCCACCACACCGCCCTCGACGTGGCTGCCGCCCGCGGGATCGTGCTCGACAGCGTCTCTTGCGTCGTTCATCAATTCCACGCTGCCACGGGTACCCGAGGGGCGACGCCGGGAATCATGCCACAAACCAGTGACGAATCGCGCCGGGCCGCAAACTAATTCGACGGAGAGCCGGCATTATCCGCGCGATATCAGGCCGGAGGCCCGTCCGCCAAGGTCACAGGCGCGCTGCGATCTCCGTCGCCCCTGGCTCGCCAATGCAGCACGACGGTGTCCCCGGGGTGATGCGGGACGAGCACATCGGTCATCGAGGTGGCCCCGTTGATCGCAACGTTGTCGACCGCGATGATGACGTCGCCGGGCGATACCCCGGCGGCCGCGGCGGGACCGCTGCCGACCACGCGTTCGACCCGCGCGCCGTTACCGCCGTTGTCCGTGACGCCCAGGCCGAGAAACGCCGTCGGGCCGATGTGGACGGTGTTCGACCCGGCGCCCGAACGGATCTGTCCGGCCACTCCCATCGCGGTCCCGATCGGAATGGCGAAGCCCTGGCCGCCGGACATTTTGTAGCTGTCGGTTGCGGCGGTGTTCATGCCGATCACCTGGCCGGCGTTGTTGACCATGGGACCACCGGAGTCGCCGGGGCGGATGGCCGTGTCGGCCTGGATCAAGCCTCCCAGCGTCTCCTGCGCACCAGTCAGGGTGTCAGTTGCCGACACGGTCTGGTTGAGGGCGACGACCTTCCCGGCAACCGCGCTGGGCGTTCCGCCCTGGCCGCCGGCGTTTCCCAACGCGACGACCGGCTCGCCGACCGAGACCCCGCCGCCGATGCTGGCGCTGGGCAGGCCGCCACCGCCACGTAGTTGCAGCACCGCCACGTCCGCGGTCCGGTTGTAGCCGATCACGTCAACCGGGTAGATCTGACCGTTGGCGACGGAGAACGCGCTGATATCGGTGGCGCCCGAGATCACGTGGTTGTTGGTCAGCACCACACCGGCCGGATCGATGACGATGCCGGTCCCGGCTCCCACCGCGTTGTTGTAGCCGAACTTGGTGCTGATGTCGACCACCTGGGGTCCCACTTGCCCGACGACCCCCGACGGGTCGAGCGGGGCCATGGGTCGATCGCTGAACCGGTCGAGCGCCGGTGTGGACGGCCCGGATGGCGCGGCGGACACCGGCACCGCGGTGAAGCCCAGGCCCAGTCCGATCACAGCCAGCACGCTGACCAACCATGACCACCGGGCGAAGCGGTGGTGCCATTTGCTCATCGCCGTCACCTCCTGCATCGCGTTACGAACCCGAACCGGCCCAGCCTTTGAGTCTGGGCGACACGACTTGCTCCGTATAACTCCATATCACCGTAGTGCAGGTAGCTATGCGGGGCATTGGTCAGGCCCTCATTGGGCCTTACCCTGCGCTATTTGCTCAGGCCCGGCCGGCCGGCGCGATCGGTTGGGTGAGGTGGCCGCTGACGTCGCCGACCATGTCGATGAGTGTGAGGTCCCGGTAGGAGAACCGCCACTCGCCGGCGACACGCTCGAATCGGTCGTGATAGCGGCCGGCGACGATCGTCTGCAGTGGAATCTCGTCGGTCTGCTGCAGCACGGTGTAATAACTGCGGCAGCTTGCAGTGCCGGCGTCCTCGTCGATCTCGACGATCGGATTGGTGGTGACGTGCTTGGTTCGCGGTGTCCCGTCCGGATGAAGAACGATGAGGGACTTCCAGATGCTCAGCAGCCGCGCCGCATCGATCGTGTCGTGTTCCGTGTCGGGGCCGCCGATCCGGATGCGAGCGTGCTCGAAAAGCGCGGCGGCCCCTGCCAGGTCGCCGGCGTCGATGCATTCGGCGTAGCGATAAAGGAGGTTCGTGATCTGCGTCTCCGCCAGCATGCGGTTAACCTAGCGCGCGATCCAGCCGAGCGCGGCGACGATCGGCGCCCCGCTCGGATCGGGCCCCTAAGCTGGCGGGATGGGCGAATTCGACGCCAGGGCCAGGTTCGCACAGTCCCCGATCGCCCGCCTGGCCACGATCACGCCCGACGGGATGCCGCACGTGGTGCCGGTGGTGTTCGCGGTCGACGGCGGCTCGCTCGGCGACCGTGACATGGTGTACACCGCCGTCGACGCGAAACCGAAAACGACGCGAAGGTTGCGGCGCCTAGCCAACATCGAGAGCAATCCGAAGGTCAGCCTGCTGGTCGATCACTACGCCGACGATTGGACCCAGTTGTGGTGGGTCCGGGCCGACGGTGTCGCCGCCATTCATTCCGGCGGCGAGGCGATGGACACCGGGTTCGAGTTGTTGCGCGCCAAATATCCTCAGTATCAATCCGTTCCGTTGAACGGCCCGGTAATCGCAGTCACGGTGCATCGCTGGTCCGGGTGGCGCGCCTGACCCGAAGGGCGCCCCACCGGCTCAGCCGCCGCTGCCCACCCGATTGTGGTCGGCCCGTGGCCTTGTGTTGGGCGGCAGTTGGGGGAAAAGTTGCAAACAGGGACCTGTGGTTTAAAACACACCAGCCGGCGGATACACCTGCAGAACTGGAGGCAAGTGATGGCGGACAAGGCGAACGCTTCCCAGGGCGCGGCAGCCGCCCCCACCGCGAACGGTCCGGCCGACGTTCGCAATGTGGTCCTGGTGGGACCCTCTGGGGGCGGCAAGACCACCCTGGTCGAGGCCTTGCTGGTCGCCGCCGGGGTGCTGTCGAGGCCGGGCTCGGTTACCGAAGGCAGCACGGTCTGTGACTACGACGAGGCGGAGATCCGCCAACAGCGGTCCGTGGGCGTCGCCGTGGCCTCCCTGTCACACGACGGCATCAAGGTCAACCTCATCGACACGCCAGGGTATGCCGACTTCGTGGGCGAGTTGCGCGCCGGGTTGCGAGCCGCGGATTGCGCCCTGTTCGTGATCGCGGCCAACGAGGGTGTCGACGAGCCGACCAAGTCGCTGTGGCAGGAATGCAGCCAGGTGGGCATGCCCCGCGCCGTACTGATCACCAAGCTCGACCACGCCCGGGCGAACTATCAGGAGGCACTGACCGCCGCACAAAACGCCTTCGGTGACAAGGTTTTACCGCTTTACCTGCCGACCGGTGACGGGCTGATCGGATTGCTGTCGCAAAAGCGCTACCAGTACGCCGACCGCAAGCGGGCCGTGCATCCCCCGGACCCATCGGACGCCGATCGGATCGAGGAAGCCCGCGGCGCCCTGATCGAAGGGATCATCGAGGAATCCGAGGACGAGTCCCTGATGGAGCGTTATCTGGGCGGGGAGTCGATCGACGAATCGGTGCTCATCGGTGACCTGGAGAAAGCGGTTGCGCGGGGCTCGTTTTTCCCGGTGATCCCGGTGTGCAGCGGTACCGGTGTCGGCACACTGGAATTACTGGAGGTAGCCACGCGGGGATTCCCTTCCCCGATGGAACACCCGCTACCGGAGGTCTTTACGCCGCAGGGCGCTGCCCATGCCACGCTGGCCTGTGACGTCGACGCGCCGTTGCTCGCCGAGGTGGTGAAGACGACGTCGGACCCCTACGTAGGGAGAGTCAGCCTGGTCCGGGTGTTCTCCGGGACCATCAGGCCCGACGCGACGGTCCACGTGTCGGGCCATTTTGCGTCGTTTTTCGGCGAGGCCAACGGGAATGGGAGTTCGCACCCAGACCACGACGAAGACGAGCGCATCGGAGTCCTGTCCTTCCCGCTCGGCAAGCAGCAGCGCCCTGCGCCCTCCGCGGTGGCGGGCGATATCTGCGCGATCGGCAAGCTGAGCCGCGCCGAGACCGGCGACACCCTTTCCGACAAGTCCGAGCCGTTGGTGCTGAAGCCCTGGACCATGCCCGAACCGCTGCTGCCGATCGCGATCCAGGCGCACGCCAAGGCCGACGAAGACAAGCTGTCGGTGGGGCTCGGGCGATTGGCCGCCGAAGACCCGACGCTGCGGATCGAGCAGAACCAGGAAACGCACCAGATAGTGCTGTGGTGCATGGGCGAGGCCCACGCCGGCGTTGTCCTCGACGCGCTGGCCAACCGGTATGGCGTCAGCGTCGACACGGTGGAGCTTCGCGTCCCGCTGCGAGAGACGCTCGCCGGCAAGGCGAAAGGCCATGGCCGACATATCAAACAATCCGGCGGGCACGGCCAGTACGCGGTGTGCGACATCGAGGTGGAGCCGCTGCCGGAGGGCTCCGGGTTCGAGTTCGTCGACAAGGTGGTCGGCGGAGCGGTGCCGCGGAATTTCATTCCCAGCGTGGAGAAGGGTGTGCGCGCGCAGATGGAGAAGGGGGTGCACGCCGGTTACCCCGTGGTCGACATCCGAGTCACGCTATTCGACGGCAAGGCCCACAGTGTCGACTCGTCGGACTTCGCGTTCCAAGCGGCCGGCGCACTGGCTTTGCGGGAGGCGGCGGCGGCCACGCGGGTGATCCTCCTCGAGCCGATCGACGAGATCACCGTGCTGGTACCCGATGACTTCGTCGGCGCGGTGATGGGCGACCTGTCGGGCCGGCGCGGCCGGGTGCTCGGCACCGACACCGCCGGCCATGAACGCACTGTGGTCAAAGCCGAGGTGCCCCAGGTCGAGCTGACACGCTACGCGATCGACTTGCGCTCGCTCGCGCATGGGGCCGCCTCGTTCACCCGTTCGTTCGCGCGTTACGAACCCATGCCCGAATCGGCCGCCGCGCGGGTGAAGACGACCGCCTGAGAACGCGCCGCAGGCGGGAATATCGTAAGGTCTTTGCCGCGCAGTACCTTTCACCCAGCCCTTAACCTAAGTCCCGCGGCCGAACCGGTCGGCCACAGCGCGTCGGTCCAGCGAGCCCTTCGCGGTATGCGGCAGCTCGCTGGCTTCCCGGAAGGTGGCGGGCACCTCGAAGGCGGCCAACCTCGCGCGGCAGTACACCGCGAGCTCGGCCGGTGTGGGTGCGGGGGATACCCGGGGCACAATCACGGCGGCCACTGCCTCCCCATACATCTTGTCCGGCACACCAAATACGGCCACCTCCAAGACGTCGGGGTGGCCGGACAGCACACCCTCGACACGTTCGGGCGATATCTTTTCGCCGCCCCGGTTGATGAGCTCCTTGATCCGGCCGCGGATGCGCAGCTCGCCGGACTCCGACAGCGATCCCAGATCACCGGTCCGCAGCCATCCGTCGGTGAAGTTGGCCCCGGTTATCGCCGGGTCACCGAGGTAGCCGCGCACCACCGTGGGACCGTGCAGCCAGACCTCCCCGACGGCTTCCGCTGGCAGGGGCTGGCGGTCCGGGCCGACAATCTGAATCTCGGGTCCGGTCGACCGACCGACCAGACCGGGTGTGGCAGCGGGGTTTTCGCTCAGCCCCATGCTCTGGATGCGTGTCGTGGCGACCTGGTGAGTCGCCTCCGTCATGCCGAAGGCACAGACGACTGGCGCAGCGAACGTATCTTGCAACGCCTGAGCCGTTTCGGGGGTGAGCGGCGCGCTACAGCTGCGGATAAAGCGCAATCCTGCCGGGTTGTCGCGCGGATGCTCGGTCTGGGCGCGCTCCAACAGGATCTGGTGAATCGTCGGGACCGCGGTGTACCAGG
Organism: uncultured Actinomycetota bacterium; assembly: GCA_963788075.1. Classification (GTDB taxonomy): domain Bacteria; phylum Actinomycetota; class Actinomycetes; order Mycobacteriales; family Mycobacteriaceae; genus Mycobacterium. The sequence goes on from CAWBFI010000008.1 coordinate 413,437, forward strand.
TCGCCCGGGCAGCGTCGATGTCCTCCCAGAACGTGTGCGCCGAGAACCGCCCGCGTGCCGGCAGCAGCACCGTACCGCCGGATGCCAGGGTCGACAACAATGCGGCGAGCATCCCGTGACCGTGGTAGAGCGGCATCACCGCGACCGTCGCGTCCTGCGGGCCGAGGCCATAGCCGTCGACGATGGCACGCACTGCGGTGGCGATGTTCTGGTGGGTCCACGGGACCATCTTGGGCACGCCCGTGGTCCCGCCGGTGAACATGATCATGGCGTCGTCGTGCCGGAGCCCCTCGGGCGTCGAAACGTCCGTCTTCGGGAGCGTGGCGGCGTCAAGGTTGATTGCGGTGGTGCCCCCTTGCGCGCCGTCCCGCTCGCGGCCGACGGCCACCGTGATCGGCCACCACGGCGACGTGGTTTCCCGCTCGGACTCGGCGCCCTCTTCGGCCATTCCGTCGACGAGCACCACCCGCGCTCCCACCGCCTCGCTCCGGGCGCGCTGTTCGGTGAGGGGCAGGGCCGGATCCAGCGGGACCACGACGAGCTCCGCGCGCGAAGCCCCCAACAAGCCGATGACGAATTCGGCATTGCTACCGGCACGCAGCGCGACCCGATCACCCGGTGACAGGCCAGCCCCCTTCAGCTGCCCGGCCAGGTCCTCGACCAGCCGGACCAAGTCCCGATAGCTGACCTGCGTGCGATCGGAGCCGACGACGAGCGCGGCCGCCTCCGGGGACCGGCTTGCCGCCGCGTCGACCAGATCGGCGATGCGCGGGCTTCGAATCTCGTCATTGGGTTCCACCTCGGACCGCTCAGCCACAATGTCGTTGCCGCTGATCGAGTCAGAACTCATAGCGACACCCCTCCCGCATTGCTGTGAAAGTTTCCACATGAACCATCCCGCGCCACCTTCCGTCCGTCCAATACCGATCCGCTCACGATCGATAACCCACGGCTATTGAGGCTATTGAGGCGCGCGACCATCGCTGATCGAGGGTTGATAGACAGCGTGAATCGCTGCATACCCGCTTAGTCTTGGACACCTACGGGCACTGGGACAACAGTGAGGAGTAGGCACTACTCCGCCGACCACATGCACACGAGGAGTCGCCACCATGACATCGCCCAGCAAAGCGCCTGACTCGACGCATCGGACAGACGGCTTCCACCTCGTCGTGGATTCCCTCAAGTCGAACGGCATCGGCACCATCTACGGCGTCGTCGGCATCCCGATCACCGACCTGGCGCGCGTCGCGCAGTCATCTGGCATTCGCTACATCGGCTTTCGGCAGGAGACCTCGGCAGGCAATGCCGCCGCCGCCGCCGGGTTCCTTACCCAGCGGCCCGGCGTGTGCCTCACGACGTCCGGGCCCGGTTTCCTCAACGGTCTGCCCGCATTGGCTAACGCCACCGCGAACTGCTTTCCGATGATCCAGATCTCTGGTTCCAGCAACCGGGCGATGGTGGATTTGCAGCGCGGTGACTACCAGGATCTTGACCAGCTCAGCGCCGCAAAGCCTTTCGCGAAGGCGGCCTACCGGATCGGCCGGATCGAGGACATCGGGCGCGGCGTGGCGCGGGCCATTCGCACCGCGATTTCGGGACGACCGGGCGGCGTCTACCTCGACATCCCCGGCGACGTTCTGGGCCAGGCCATGGACGCTTCCACCGCCGCGGACACCGTCTGGCCGGTGGTCGACCCGGCACCCCGACAACTGCCGGCACCCGAGGCGGTCGACCGCGCGCTCGACGTGCTCGCGCAAGCGCGGCGTCCGCTGATCGTGCTGGGCAAGGGTGCCGCGTATGCGCAGGCCGACGGTCTGATTCGAAAGTTTGTGGAGGCCAGCGGAATTCCGTTCCTGCCGATGTCCATGGCCAAAGGCCTGCTGCCGGACTCACACCGGCTGTCCGCCGCCGCCGCGCGCTCACTGGCGATCGCGCGTGCCGACGCGGTCTTGCTGGTGGGTGCCCGGCTGAACTGGCTACTCGGCCATGGGGATTCGCCGCAATGGTCCGCCGGTGCCAAGTTCGTGCAAGTCGACATCGCGGCGACGGAATTCGACAGCAACCAGCCGATAGCGGCGCCGCTGGTCGGTGACATCGGCTCGGCGATGTCGTCGCTGTGTGACGCCGTGGCCGCACGTCCGATCATGGTGCCCGCGGAATGGATCAACCAGCTGGCCGATCGCAAGGCCCGCAACAACGCCAAGATGCGTCAGCGCCTGGACGAAGATCCGCACCCGATGCGGTTTTACAACGCGCTCGGCGCCATTCGCTCCGTGCTGCGCGAAAACCCGGCGGTCTATGTGGTCAACGAGGGAGCCAATGCACTAGACCTGGCCCGCAATGTCATCGACATGGAGCTGCCGCGGCACCGGCTCGACACGGGAACCTGGGGCGTGATGGGCATCGGTATGGGCTACGCGATCGCTGCAGCGGTCGAGACCGGTAGTCCCGTGGTCGCGATCGAGGGGGACAGCGCGTTCGGCTTCAGCGGCATGGAAGTCGAAACCATCTGCCGCTACCGCCTGCCGGTGACTGTCGTCATCCTCAACAACGGCGGCGTCTACCGTGGCGACGAAGCGCCAACGCGCGGGGATCCGGCGCCGACCGTGCTGAACGCGCGGGCGCATCATGAGCTGATCGCGGAGGCGTTCGGCGGCAATGGATATCACGTCACTACGCCGGCCGAGCTGCGGTCGGCGCTGGTCGAAGCAATCGCCTCCAACGGGCCGTCGATCATCGACTGCGAACTGGACCCGGCGGCCGGGGTGGAGAGCGGCCATCTGGCAAGCCTCAACCCGACCAGCGCGGCCGCGCCGCCCCCGGTCGCGGTCAACGCCGACGGGTGATACCCAACAGCTGTGCGTCGAAGAACTCGTTCAGCGCCAGTTCCCGCGCACACGCGGTGAGGGCGCGGGCGATTGGTGAGCCCGGTTCGCTCGAGTTGGTGGCCAGCACAATCTGGGCGTTAGGCGCAGGATCTACCATTTCGACCGCGCGGACTTCTGCGTCCAGCCGCGACGCCCACAGCCAGGTGTGTGGCACGATGCACGCCCAGTTGCCCGTGGCGACCTGTGCCAATAGCGAAGCGACGGAGTCGGTTTCAACCTGCGCCGTGACGGTGATGGCGTGGCGGGCGAATGCTTTGTCGATGATCTGACGGTCCCGCATGTCTGCGGTGAGCAACGCTAGTGGCAACTGCGCGGCTTCCGGCCACGTCATCGTCGACGCACCGGAGGGCAACATGTCCGCCGATGACAGCAGCACGTAGTGCTCCTCATAGAGCGGCACCAGGGTCACATCGTGATCGTCGTCGGGCGCGGTGTGCAGGATGGCGGCGTCCAGGTCGAACTCGCGCAGGCGCCGGTACAGCTCCGATGCGGCCAGCCGGGAAAGGATCTGCACCTTCGCCAACGGGTGCTCCGAACAGAAGGCCGCGAGCACCAGGGACGCTGTCGTGGAAGCGGTTGGAACCGTGCCCAGCCGAAGCGTTCCGGTGATACCGGATCGCACGGCGTGCACCTCGGCCTTGAACGCATCGTGTTCGGCAAGGATTCGCTTGGCCCACACGACCAATCGCTCCCCTTCGGGCGTGAGTCCCTCGAAGCTGTGCTCGCGATTGATCAGCGTGACGTTCAGCTCTCGTTCTAGCTTGGCGATCGCGGCGGACAGTGCGGGTTGGGAAACGTAGCACTTCTCGGCCGCCCTGGCGAAGTGGCGCTCCTGGGCGACCGCGACGAAATACTCCAATTGACGGAAGAGCACCGGCACCTCCTCGGCCTTCGGGCACCGATCTCGCTGAGGCTAACGCGTCGCTAGCACGCCGGCCAATCCAGGGTCTCCGACAACCCCATGACTTCCACTCCTATAGCACGGCATTCTTCGATGCCCCGGTCGTACAGGCCAGAGACCGCGTCGGACACCAGGACGATCCGAAAGTCACGTTCGGAGGCCTCGTAGATCGACGCACGAGGGCAGTTTGGAAAGTTGCATCCCGCGAAAACCAGTGTGTTGCTTCCGCTTTCGCGCAGATGACCGCCGAGACCGGTGTCATAGAAGGCGCCCCACCTTGGCTTGTACATCACGTGCTCGCCGGGTCCGACTTGCTGGAAGCCACCCGCCAGCAGCAATTGGTGGTCCAGTTCAACAACATTGGGCAATAGTTCGCCGGGGATCTGCGAACCGGCGCTGCCCGGCGCGGCGACTCTCGCACCGTGCTCTATCGATTGCCGACGCACCGGCTCGACGTTCGACCCGTCCGGCCGGTACAGCCGGATGACATGCACGATTGGGCGCCCTCGTTCGCGGAAGGCCGTCGCCAACTTGGCCATTGCCGGGATCGCCGCACCCGTGCCCGCGACCGGCATCGGGGTATCGTTGCTCGGAAGGTCTAGGAAATCTCGCTGTACATCGATCAACACGAGTGCGGCCGAACCCGCCAACGGGCGCGTGTAGCGATCATTTGCGGTCATGTCTGCTCCTGGCCGGCCCTCCCGGCGCGGGGCTCGGCCGCGACCTGTGATCGGATCGTAATCGCGGCGAGCGGGAGAAGCCGCCAAATGTTTGCTGAAAACCGTAATGGGTAGACAGTCAGTACAATACACTTGTGTTGACTAAACCGTCTCGAAGGGTGAACGCCATGCGTCGAGTGGTTCGTTATCTATTCGTTATGGTGACGTGCACGGCCATGAGCGTGTTGGGGAGTGGCGCCCGCAGCGTTGCCGCGGTCCCGGCACCCGATCCCCTGCCCGGAGTTGCCTCGGTTTTGCCGTCCAACGGCGCGGTGGTGGGTGTGGCGCACCCGGTCGTCGTGAAGTTCACCGCGCCCGTCGTCGATCGCACCGCCGCCGAACGATCCATTCGCGTCACCTCGCCGATCAACATGCCGGGGCATTTCGAGTGGGTCGAGAACAACGTCGTGCAGTGGGTTCCGAACCACTACTGGCTCCCGCACTCGCACGTCTCGGTTGGGGTGCAGGCCCTGACGACAGGTTTCGAGACCGGTGACGCGCTACTCGGTGTCGCCAGCCTGTCCGAGCATACGTTCACCGTCAGCCGAAACGGAGAGGTGCTTCGCACGATGCCGGCGTCGATGGGGAAGCCCAGCCGCCCGACGCCGATCGGCAGCTTCACCGCCCTGGAAAAGGACCGCACCGTGGTGATGGACTCGCGGACCATCGGTATCCCGCTGAGTTCACCCGAGGGATACAAGATCACCGCGTCGTACGCGGTCCGGATCACCAATAGCGGCGTCTACGTGCACTCGGCCCCCTGGTCGGTTGACTCGCAGGGCCACGCCAACGTCAGTCACGGATGCATCAACCTGAGCCCGGACAACGCCGCGTGGTATTTCAACCAGGTGAACGTCGGCGATCCCGTCCAGGTGGTGGCCTGACAGGCCTGACAATCGCCGGGCGCACCACAGCGCGGCTGCTCCCGGTTCGATACCGTCACCTACCGACTTCGACGTGATCATCCGGCGCATCTTGCGGTCAACCAAAGCTGCTGCGGGCAAAGACATTTCCCATCCGGCGGGGGTCCCAGTCGAGAACTACGTGCCGGCTCTCTAGCTGGGCAGCCCGTTCTTGATCAAGTCGTCTTGCCTGCGGCCGATATCAATCGCGACGGCTGGATCGATCGGATCGCTGGGCGCACTGTCGAATTCCAGATTGACCAGCGCCTTGCCCTCGCTGAACAACAGCACCGTCACCGCTTGCGAATTGTCTTGCGACAAACCCGAAATCATCGCCCCGTTAGAACCCACATCGACAGGCTGCCACGTACCGCTGACCTTCCCGGCGTAATTTCCCTTGGTGTTCGCGACGCCCGTCGCTGCGATCGCCGGATCCGCGAAGATCATGATCGTGTCGCCGATTCGGCGGCTGTCGTCGGGAGTGGCGAAAAGCTGCGCCGCTCCGGGCAGGTTATTGGGGTTGAGCACGGGTGGTTGGGGTGTGGTCATGTCACCGCCGATTTCGCTGGCCGTGATCAACAACGGGCTGTAATCCGTGGGTGGTCCTGGCGGCGGTGCAGTCACGGCGCTCGAGCCGGCCGATGAAGTGGCGGTTCTCGAGGCGGTCGATGAAGTGGTGGTTCTCGACGTCGTCGCCGATGACGAGGGCATCTCGGTCTCGTGGTAGTAGTGGCCACACCCGGCGATTGCGGCGCCGACCACGACGGTCGCGACCGCCCGGCCGCCCACGGAAATCCGAGCGAGCTCCATGGACATTCCTTCCACGCCAATCCAACGTCAATCCACCGTCAATCCAGGCTCAATCGACGGACAATCCACGCCGATCCACGCCGATGATATGCCGACACACAGCAGTTCGGCCGCGGCGCCTGACGCTACTGCGAAATGGTGGCGCGAACAAGGGCAGCGCTGTTGGCGGCTTATGCTGGCGCGGGCGGGTCTACTTCCTCGGGTAAGGAGGGCAAAGTGGCGGCTGCGGTGGCGCGTGCCGTGCGGTTCGACCGCTACGGGGGGCGCGACGTGTTGTACCTGGCGGACATCGATATGCCGTCGCCGGGGCCGGGCGAGGTGGTCGTCGAAATTCGCGCCGCCGGGATCAACCCCGGCGAGGCCGCGATCCGGACCGGGGCGTTGCACGAGCTGTTCCCCGCCACCTTCCCGTCCGGTGAGGGCAGCGACCTCGCCGGCGTCGTGACGGCCGTCGGACCCGGAGTCAGCGAGTTCTCCGTGGGCGACGAGGTTCTGGGGTTCAGCCTCCGGCGGTCCAGCCATGCCACACACACCGCCGTCCCCGTCAATCAACTGATCCACAAACCTCCCCAATTAAGTTGGGAGGTAGCCGGTTCGCTGTACGTTGTCGGTGTGACGGCTTACGCGGCCGTCCGCGCAGTCGCCCCCCAACCCGGTGAGACGGTCGCCGTTTCGGCGGCCGCGGGCGGAGTCGGAAGCCTTGTCGTACAACTGTTGGTGAGGCACAAGGCAGTGGTGCTTGGCATCGCGGGCCCGAACAACGCCGATTGGTTGCGCGCGCACGGTGTCATCCCGATCGCCTATGGCGACGATTTTCACGGACTGGCCGACCGACTGCGGCAGGCGGCACCGAACGGAATCGACGCGTTCATAGACTTGTTCGGCCCGGAGTACGTCCAGCTAGCCGTGGACCTCGGGGTGGTACCGGAGCGCATCGAAACCATCATCTCGTTTCAGAAGGCCGGGCAAGTCGGGGCCAAGACCGAAGGCAGCGCCGAGGCGTCGACGCCCGAGGTGCTCACGGAAATCGCCGACCTCGTCGCCAGTGGCGCGCTCGAGTTCGAAGTCGCGGCCACCTATCCGCTGGACCGCGTCGCCGACGCCTATGAGGAACTCGAGAAGCGGCACACGCACGGCAAAATCGTTCTGCTGCCCAACCGTTCGCCATAGTCGCCCCGGCCCGCGAGTCACCCCATGCCGGCCTGTACGACTTTGACCACGACCAGAACGCAGGCCAGAATCAGATAGGCGCGCAACGTCAAAAGCCCGGCCCGGCGCACTGGCGACATCACCGGCCGATCCAGCATCGCCAGGGCGGGCATGGTCCAGTTTGCGCGCGCCTCATCACGAACGGCTTTCCGCTCCGCCCGCCTCATTTTCGGCAATTCGTCGCCTTCGCCGGGTCGGCGGATCTGCCCGTCGTGGGTCGAGTCGGCATCCTCGCCGCGCCGGTCGGTGAACCAGCCGACGGCGAAGACGACGGCGGCGCCAAGAAAGCCGAGCGCGCCGCCGACGACGAGCCCGCCCATCATCGTCGGGGTGGGAAGGCTGGGGAAGAACGTCACCGTGGTCAGCATCAGCGACAGCACCACTAGCGACCACACGATCACCCAGGCGAGGGCATTCTGACGGAACGTGTTCACCCACGGGCCCAGCACGGGGCGATCGTTGCACAGCAGGACCAAAAACACTGTCGCCGAAGGCAATAAAACGCCGGCGAGCGCCTGCACACCTTGGGTGATGAGGCCGAGGACGTGATCCGGGCTGAACGCCACAGCAGCAGAAACCCCGAGCAACACCGCGTAGCCGCCGTAGAACAGTGGGGCCTCGGTGATCTTCCAATGCAGCGAATGCGGTTTGCGCAGCGCATCACCGAGCGCGTAGGTGGTCGACAGCCCGACGACATTGGCACCGATCAGCGATGCATCCAACAAGACGATCACGAACAGGACGCCGACTGTGTGCCCCAAGTGGTTGGACAGTTGGGACGCGACCGATCCGGCGTCGGTGAAATGGCCCTGAGCGGCGGTACCCGCCAGGCCGAACGCGGTGACTGCCATCAGCGCGATCGCGCCACCGATGACCCCGACAATGCCGATGGCCAGATCGGCTCGCCCGTAGCGAATCCAACGCGGGGTGATGCGTTTGTCGACGACGTTGGACTGCTGGAAGAACAGCTGCCACGGCGCGACCGTCGTCCCGACGATCGCCATGATCAGCAACAGCACGACGTAGTCCGGTTCGCCGGGCAGCGACGGCACCAGCCCGTGCAGGCTTGGGCCCAGGGCGGGGTGTGCCGACAGGACAAGCGGGATGACCGCGAGGTTCGCCCCGATCAGCACGAAAGTTACCTGCTCCCAACGCCGGAAGGAGCCACCGGCGACCACGGCGAACAGCAGGACCGCGGCTGCCGGTACGGCGATCGTCTTGGGGCATCCCAAAAAGCCGAGCGCCATTGCCACCCCGATGAATTCGGTGACGATCGTCAACGCGTTGAGAATCACCAGGTCGCCGAGGCTGAATGCGCCCCAGAACTTGCCGAACCGCTCGAAAATCAGCCGCGCATGGCCGACCCGGGTGACCGCCCCTAACCGCAGCACCATCTCCTGGTTCACATAGAGCACCGGGACCAGCAGCACCAGCGTCCACAGCAGATTCATGCCGTAGTTCTGCCCCGCTTGCGTGTATGTGGCGACACCACCGGCGTCGTTGTCGCCGATCATCACGATCAGTCCAGGACCCGTGATAACCATCAGCAATCGCAGTCGTTGCCACCAGCTGCATCCCGCCCCGGTGGCGTCCCGGCCGATGCGGCCGAACGCGCCGATGATGTCGCCTTCGCGCGCAGAATCCAATACCGCCGAACCGGGCGTGTGGGGTGCCACCCCTGCCGTCGCAATTGGGTCGGTGGAGATCGAAGTCATCGACTTATCGCTGTCTCAACAGTTTCGGCTCGGGCACGCACGAGGTGAGCTAGCCTGATGGTGGCCATCACCCAGACGGGTTGCCCTCATCTCGCCGTTACCTCCTCTCGCCGGGACACGCGCCGGTGTCATCACATTCACCGAAGAGGCACGAATGACCGGCGGCGGACCGACGGTCGCACCCCTCTCGTCGGAGCTTCGGCACTGCACGGCGTATCCGGAAATTCTCCAGAAGCCACTTGGGCTCAACCCTTGGGTCCGGGAAGAGCTGTCCTGACCCGGGGCGTCTCTCGACGTTCGGGGTCAGTGGCCTGTATCCGTGCAGACGCCTCACCTACCGAGGTGCTTGCTGATCCATCTTGCACTCGCGGCCGCGCGCCAGTCAAACCTTTTCGCAACCTTTACGTAAGCTTTTCGTAACCAAGGCCCATGTTGCGTTTCGCGGCGCTTCGAGTCCTACCCTCGAGGGCATGGCCACAACTTTGCAGGACCCGAGAGTCGCGACCGCGCTGGACCGGATGTACGCCGAAGCGAAGAATCAGATGTCGCTGTTGCGCGAAAGGCGTGGTGAGTTCGACCGGCCGATGAGCGCGCAGGAGCGCGCCGACGCGATGAGCGAGTTCTACATCCCGGTGACGCCGCAAGCCGGGCGCCTCCTGTATGCGCTGGTTCGGGCGACCCGCCCGACCACGGTGGTCGAATTCGGAATGTCTTTCGGCATCTCCGCCGTCCATCTCGCATCCGCGGTGCGCGACAACGGCACCGGTCGAGTGGTGACCACCGAACTCAGCGCCACGAAGACCGCCGCTGCCAGGAAGACGTTCGCCGAGACGGGTTTGGATCACCCGATCACCGTTCTCGAGGGAGATGCGCTGTCCACGCTGGCCGGCGTCGACGGGCCCGTCGAATTCGTCCTCCTCGACGGTTGGAAGAATCTCTATCTCCCGGTGATCGAGCTGCTCGAACCGCGCCTGTCGACGGGCGCGTTGGTGGTCGCCGACAACACCAACGCCGCGGACACTCAGCCCTATCTCGATCGGGTGCGCAATCCCGACAACGGCTATGTCAGCTTCAACTTCCTGGTCCGGGAGGGCGACAGCATGGAAATCAGCTGCCGCACAGGGAGTTAGAGGCTACCTAAGGGACTCCTCGAGCCACGGCGTCAGCCATTTCACCCCTTCCGGGGTGAGGTGGACGCCGTCGCTGCGCACCTTGATGCCGTCGACCTTCGCGGTGTAAACGCCGTCGGGACACAGCTTCTTATTCAGGTCGAGAATCTCGACGTTCTGGTGCTGGGCAACCGTTTTGCGCAACATGGTGTTCCAGAGATTGACCCGATCCGGTTGGTCCTCCGGGTACAAGCGGCCGTCCGGCTTTTCGCCGCCCCGGCTGGAGGGCACCGTGGCCGCCATCACGCGAACGCCGGTGGAGCCCAGGATGTTCAGTGCCCGCTGCAACTCCCCGTTGAGATACGCGTCGAAGGTCGGGTCGCCGATATGGGTCCATTGGCCCTCGTTGACGCGGTCGACCGTCTCCCAACGGCCGATGATCAGCAGCACGACGTCTGGCTGGTCCTGCGCGATCTGCTTCGACCATCTGATTGGCCAGCTATCGCATTCCGGTCTCTGCTCGAGCGTTTGGCCGATATACCGATACGGTGTCCCGCGCACCAGGCTGCAGCCGATGACCGTATGGTCGAGGAACGCGAATCCGGGTGTGGGCGGAAGGTAGTGCATCCAGGTCCACCCGATCGAATCGCCGAACACCGAAACGGTGAATGGGCGATTGGGATCTCGCGGCCCTACCGGTCCCGGGCGGCTCCCACCCGGTGGCGATGGCGAGACCGCGGCCACCGCGGAGACTCCGGGCGGCAGGCCGGGCTCACGCAGGCCGGTCCCGGTTCCCACCGGAACCACCAGCAATGTCACGGCCGCGGCGCTGGCCACGGTGGCCGCCGCCAGCGGCAATAACGGCACCCGCGCCGGCCGCCAGCGCCGGATGGGTTGTTCGATCAGCCACCACGACGCGGCGGCCACCGCCACCGTCGCGGCGCACCGAGCGGCGAACAACGGCGGCCCAGACCATCCGGTCCGCTCGCCGTTGAGCGCCAAAAAGATTGGCCAGTGCCACAGATAGACGCCGTAGGAGATGGTGCCCAACCACACCAAGGGACGTTGGGCCAGGACGCGGGCGATCGCTCCGCGCTGCTCCATTGCCACCGGAGCGACCACGAGGACGGACGCGACCGCGACTCCGATCAGCAGCCCGTGGCGAAATTCTCCGGCAGCGCCGGTCGCGTAGTGCGTCGCCGCCGCCAGCGCCGACAGGCCCAGCAGCGGCAACAGGCGGGCCAGCCGCCGTCCCCACCGGGTCCGGATCAGGCACCAGCCGCGGTTCATCGAGGGCCAGTCCCTCACCAGCAGGGCCGCCGCCGCCGCGCCGATCAACAACGCCTGCGCGCGGGTGTCGGTGCCGAAATATATCCGGTCGCGCGCGGTGCCGGAGGCAAGCACGATGGCGACCGCGGCGGATGCCAGCGCGCCCACCGTGGCAATCACGAATGTGGCAAACCGTACCCCGCCAACCGTGGCGCGTCTGAAGTAGCGCCTGGCCCGCGCGGCCAGCAGTAGCGTCACCGCGATCAACAGCACCGGCCAGACGAAGTAGTACTGTTCCTCCACCCCGAGCGACCACGTGTGCTGGAGCGGCGACGGCGGAGCGCCTTGGGTGAAATAGTCGGCCTTTTGGGCCACGAACCGCCAATTAGCCACCCACAAGAACGCTGCGAGAGCGTCGTTGCGCAACCCGGTGAGGGCCTGGGCAAGGAGAAGTTCGCGCGCCGCGGCCACGGTGAGCACCATCAGCACCAACGCCGGCAGCAGCCGTCGCGCCCGCCGAATCCAGAAGCCGGCCAGCTCGATGCGACCGGTGCGTCCCAGCTCGTCGAGCAGCAGCGACGTGATCAGGAAGCCGCTGAGGACGAAGAAGACGTCGACGCCGATGAAGCCACCGCCCACGCCCGGGATGCCGCCGTGCCCGGCGAGCACCAGCGCAACCGCTACGGCACGAAGCCCATCCAGTGCGGGAATGCCGCTGCGCCGCTCGGGTTTATCCCAAATTGCCAGCCGGCCGACGCGGCGCACCGGAGCGACCCACCGGGGCCGCCGAGCAGAACGCGCCGGTGCGGGGTATGTCCCGCCCGGCTCAGTGTCCGCAGCCGATACGCCCTGACCACCGTGTCGTCCGGCGCCATGGTTGATGCCGATACGTCGTTGCCCCTCCTCTTGATCGAAGCAAGCTTAGAGGCGACGCGCCCGATCGAAGAGAAGACACGCGAAGGCGGGCTTGGCTTTTGCCGTGTGCGACTTGGCCTAGACCGTTTCGGCCGGTTTGACGTCGGCTTTCGCGTCGACCAGGGCCAGTCCGAGTTCTTCGAGCACCTCCGCGGTGTCGGCACCCAACTCGGGGGCGGGGCCGGCGACTCGGCCCGGCGTTCGAGAAAACCAGGTCGGCACGCCGGGGAACCGCACCGGGCCGTTCGGGGTGTCCACCGTCTCGAAAAAGCCGACGGCGTCGAGATGGGCGTCGTCGAACAACGTTGCCGGGCTGGACAATGAGGCGGCGGGTATCTCCAGTTCGCGGAAAAGCTCCAGCCATTCCTGGGTCGTCCGCTGCGCCAGCGTTTCGGCCAGCAAGGCGTAGACGGTGTCGATTTGATGCGCCCGCCGCTCGAGCGTGGCGTACAGATCGCTGGCCCAAACGGGCCGCACGGCGTCCATGAAAGCGGCCCAGTGCTTGTCGTTGTAGATCAAGGCCGCAATGTAGCCGTCGCTGGTGCGGTAGGGCCGGCGGTTGGGGGCCACGGTGCGCGGGTAGACCGCGGGGCCAAGCGGCGGATCGAACATGGCGCCGTTGGCGTGTTCGACCAGCATGAACGACGCCATCGTCTCGAACATGCCGACTTCCACCTCTTGACCTTCGCCGGTGCGCTCACGGTGGAACAGCGCCATCACCGTCGCGTAGAGCGCCGTGAGGCCGGCGACCTTGTCGGCCAATATGGTGCCGACGTAGTTGGGCTCGCCGGTCAACTGCTCCTGAACGAACGGCAGCCCGCACGCCGCCTGGATGGTGTCGTCATAGGCGGGCAGATCCCCGTTCGGCCCACGCCGGCTGTACCCGTAGCAGTTGGTGTAGACGATGGCGGGGTTGATCTCCGCAACCTCGTCATAGCCGAATCCGAGCCGGGCAATCGCCTTCGCCCGCATGGAATGGATAAAGACGTCCGCGGTTTCGATGAGCGCTCGCAGGACGGACTTGCCCGACTCGGACCGCAGGTCAATTGTGACGCCGCGCTTGCCGCGGTTGACGTTGACGAAGACGCCGCCCATACCCCGGACTGGCCCGACGGAGATGTAGCGGGTGTCGTCGCCCTGCGGAGGCTCGACCTTGATCACGTCGGCGCCCATGTCGGCCATGATCTGGGTGCAATAGGGTCCCATCACCATCGCGGTGAGGTCGAGGACGCGCACGCCCGTCAGGGGGCCGGAGCTAGACATGGTGCGCGCCTTCCCGTCCGGCCCGAGCGGCCGTCCCGAAGCTATAGCGGATGTGGTCGGTATGACCGTCGGGAACGACGGGAAACACCAGTGGTGCAGCCAGATAACGGATGGCGTCGATCTGCTCGGCCACGTCTTCGATCGACCATGATGGGCGGTGCACGCCGGGCGTTTCGGCGACCACGGCTCTGGCAACCCGGCCGGCGATGGCAACCAGCATCTCGCCGGTCACCGGGCAGGCTTGATGCGCCAGCAACCCCACAACGGGTGCCACCAGCTCGGGGCCCATCGATGGATATGCCGAAATGTCCAGGCCCTCGGCCATTCTCGTCACTGCTGACGGAACAATGACATTGCACAGCACACCGTCCGCGGCGCCTTCGAGCGCGACCACGTTGGCCAGGCCGATCAGACCGGCCTTGGCGGCGGCATAGTTTGCCACGCCGTGGTTGCCGTACAGGCCGCCGATCGACGAGGTCAAAACGATGCGGCCGTAGTGCGCCTCACACATGAGCGGGAACGCGGGACGCACCACGTGGAAGGCGCCGCGGAGGTGGACATCGATGACGGCATCGAAGTCCTCGTAGCTCATCTCCTTCAAAGACCCTCGCCGCACGTTGCCGGCGTTGTGGACGAGGATGTCGATCCGTCCGTAGTGCTCCAGTGCCGCACCGATGATCGCCCGGCCGCCCTCGGGTGTCGCAACCGACTCGACGCAGGCGACCGCGTCGCCGCCCGCCGCAGTTATCTCGGCGACCACCCGTTGCGCGGGAACGGCATCCGTGCCGGCGCCGGTGAGGGCGCTACCGGTGTCGTTGACCACGACCTTGGCGCCCCGGGCGGCCAACAGCAGAGCGTAGGCTCGCCCCAGCCCCCTGCCGGCGCCGGTCACCACCGCCACGCGGTTGTCGAATCGCAGTTCAGCCATCACGATCCCAGCACTAGGCCATCAAGATCGCCCCTGTCGCGCCACTGCGCCAACAATTCGCCGAAGGCGTAAAAGCCCGGGCCGTACGGTTCGCCCAGGTGCGAGCGGATGCCCTCGCCCTCCTGGATACCGCGGCCGCCGCCCTCGTTGTTGTAATAGCCTGGCGTGCAGTCCAAGTCGAATTGGCTGTTGTCGATCGCGGTCTCCCGGATGGTTTGGCACCATTCGTCCTGCGCCTCCTGGGTGGGCTCGACGGTCGTCGCGCTGCGGGCCAAGGCTTCGGAGATGATGTAGGCGATGTGCTCGCCCTGCAGTTCGTAGTTGGCGGCGATGTTCGCCGAGATGCCGACCTGAGTGAAGCCGGTGTAGAACTGATTGGGGAACCCGCGGCTGGTCATGCCGTGAAATGTCTTGTAGCCGTTCCGCCAGTAGTCGAAGAGCGACAGACTGTCGCGGCCTTCGATCGCGTCGATCGAATACCGGCGGCTGATCTCCGTCGTGATCTCGAACCCGCTCGCATAGATGATGCAGTCCACCTCGTACTCAATGCCGTCGGCCACCAGGCCATTCGCCGTGGCCCGCTCCACGCCCTTCGTTGAAGACACGTCGACCAGCGTCACATTCGGGCGGTTGAAGGTCTGCAGGTAGTCGTCGTTGGTGCACGGTCGCTTGCACAGGAACCGGTAATAGGGCTTGAGCGCTTCGGCGGTCTGCGGGTCCTCCACGATGCTTTCGACCCGGCGCCGCAGCCGCTCCATGACCTTATAGTCTTCTTCCTCCCGGATGGCCACGAACTGCTCCGCGGTCATCGACGCCGGATCCTGAAGGGCCATGACCCGCGCAGCGGTGTTGCGGCCGAGTTCCGTCCAGAAGTCGCAGACGTAGTCGGGCTGACCGAGCGCCATTCCCTCGAACGTCCAGGCGTGGAAGTTGCGCTGCCGCTCCTTCTGCCAGCCGGGCTGTAGCGAGCGCGCCCACTCGGGATCGGTCGGCGCGTTGTTTCGCGCGCCCACCGACGACGGCGTGCGCTGAAACACGTAGAGGTGCTTGGCATATCGGCCCAGGAAGGGGACGATCTGGACGGCGGTAGCGCCGGTGCCCACGACCGCGACGCGCTTGTCGGCGAGCTTGTCCAGGCCGCCGGAGGTGTCCCCGCCCGTGTATCCGTAGTCCCAGCGCGATGAATGGAAGCTGTGCCCTTCGAATTCCTTGATCCCCGGGATCCCCGGCAGTTTCGGCCGGTGGAACGGACCGGACGCCATCACCACGAACCGCGCCCGGATATCGTCGCCGCGGTCGGTGCCGACCCGCCAGCGCTTGATGGCCTGATCCCAGTGCAACTCGCGGACCTGAGTGGAGAATATCGCGGAATCGTAGAGTCCGTAATGCTTCCCGAGGCGACGGCAGTGATCGTAGATCTCCGCACCGTCGGCGAACTTCTTCGACGGCATGAAGTTCAGCTCTTCGAGAAGCGGTATGTAACAGTATGATTCGTTGTCGCACTGGATGCCCGGATAGCGGTTCCAATACCAGACACCGCCGAAGTCGCCGCCCAGCTCGATGATCCGGACGTCGTCGACGCCGGCCTTCTTCAGGTAGGCCCCGCACAGGAGGCCGCCGAAGCCACCACCCAGCACGGCGACGTCGATGTCCTCCGATATCGGGTCCCGGACCAATGGTGGTGAATGCGGGTCGGTTTCGTAGTACCCGGCGAAGTCGTCGACGAGCTCGACGTACTGCTGGGACCCTTCCGGGCGCAGCCGCTTATCGCGCTCCCGCCGGTACTTATCGCGTAGCGCCTCAAGATCGATGTCGTCCGGCGTCCGGGTCGGCGGGCAGTTCGGATCGGTCATGCCAACGCGTTCTCCGGGAGCGCCGCGGCATGCAAGGACGCGTCCATCTTCTGAACCTCCGGCAGCACCTCTTTCGCAAACAGCTCCGTGCTCGCCACTGCCTCGGGGTAGGGCATCGTGCCGAACTGCGGCACGATCGTCAGCTCGCAGAACGAGCAGGCTTCCTGCGCGGCGGTGATCCGGTTGAAGATCTCTTCCGGCGTCCCGATCAGCAGGTTTGAAGCGTGATAGCCCGGGGTCTTGGACGGGCCGCTCTTGGCGTCACCGGTGACCGACGAGGCCAGGACGGCCGTCGCGGTGGCCTCGCGGGCCGCATAGGCCTCATACCCCCTGACGCCCTTGAAGTTTGACGCGTCGGCGAATCCGTAATGCACGGTGACATCGCGGTTGGCGGTCCAGATCCATTCCTCGGTTCTGCCGGGATCCTCCGTCGTGCAGTACATGAACATCACGTTTTTCGGCTGGCAGGGCGGCAGGCCCTCTTCCTTGCGGAACGTGTTGACCTTCTGCACTTCCCGCCCGGCATCCTCGATCGGCTTGTTACCCACGAAGAGCGGAACCATGCCGCGCCGCGCGAGGATCTCCAGCGACTCGGCCGTCGACGACGAGCTGTAGATGCGCGAAAACAGGTCGCCGCTCCGGGGTTCCGGCCGGAGCGACATCTCGGGGACCTTGAAGATCTCCCCCTCATAGGAGAACCGCTGGCCGGACAGGGCCAGCTGCAGGATGTCGAGGGTTTCGTTGAACCGCTGCCGGCTTTCCTCACGGGGCACCCCGACCGCGTCGAACTCGCCCTTGGAGACACCGCGGCCGATTCCGATCGTCGTGTATCGGCCGTTGGACAGGATGTCGAGGTAGGCGATCTGGTGCGCCAGCCGCACCGGATGCCACCACGGCGCGACGACGACGAAGGTCCCGAGGCTGACGCGTTCGGTACGGCCCGCGAAATAGCTCAGCGTCTGAATCGGGTTGGGCGTCATGCCATACGGGGTCCCGCAATGCTCGGGCATCCAGATGCCGTCGAAGCCGAGCGGTTCGGCGAGATCGGCGATCGCGAGCGTGGCCTGGACGCATTCCCAGTCGGGGGTCGCCGGCGGGCGGCCGAAGTCCCCGGCCAGCACGCGGTCCCAGTCGTGGGAGTTGTGCGATCCGAACCCAAGATTCACTTTCATCGATCAGACACTCTTTCTGTTTTGGGGGCTAGTCCTGTTTCGGGAGCTAGTTCACGTGGCGCACCGGTGCCCATGTACTCGGCAAGGTTGCGGTGCAGGTTCACGGTGCTGCGCTCCATGTAGGGATTGGGCCTGGGGCCGGAGAAGCCTAAAGACTTCATCCCTTGCTGAACGGCGGCCATGTTGGAGAAGTCCTGCGGTAGCACGCTTCGCCAGTTCGGGTCGTCCGGCGGCGCGTACACCCATTGTGTTTGCGGCTCTTCGCCTTTGGGATACAGCTCGTAGCACGAGGCTTCGAAGATGCACTTGTCCGGGTCGTAGCCGTGGGGCCGGGCGCTGTAGCACAAGGCGGTGGTCAGGCCCTGCCCGATCTGGAAGTTCGGAAATAGCTGCCAGGCGGTGCCGCTCCTGGCGAGATGGTCGGGGTCGATCGTCGGCCAGATCACGCCGCGCGCCGCATCGTCGCGCCGTGCCGAGGAGAGCCAGTGCTCGAGCACCTTGTTGGCGGGCGCGCCCTCCGGCACCTCGTCGACCAGCCGGCGCGCCGCGTCCACCAGCGTCTTGGTGGTCGTGGCGTTGGTTTCCTCCAGGGTGTAGAGCTGCATCTCGGCCGTCGAGATGCGCGGGTCGGCACCGGTACCGAGCCGGATCTTCGACTTGGTCTCTTCCAGGTCCACGGGTGCGTCGTAGCCGATGTTGCTGTGCCTGCCCTGCGCGAGGGCCCAGCCGCGAAAGTTGCCGAACTTGTTGAACTGTGGATGCGTGGTGGCGACGTGGTATGTCTCGTTGAAGGCCTCCATGGCGACCTTCCAGTTGCATCCGAAATGCAGCCACTTGCGCCATTTGCAGCGCATGTCCTGCAAGTTGAACGGATCGAGCATGGTGGCCGCGGGCTCCAGGTAGTCGCGCAGGGGCTCGCAGGCGGGATCCATGTTGATCCAGATCCAGCCGCCCCACGTGTCGACGTTGACGGTCGCCAGGTGGGTGTTCTCCGGCGTCAGGGCGCCCTGCCAGTCCTGCCTCTCGGGGACGTGGATGCAGGTCCCGTCGGGGTCATAGGTCCACCCGTGAAAGCCGCAGACGAACGACTTCTTGTGGCCGCAAGCACTTTTGGCCCCCTCGGGCACGTCCACCAGGCGGCGGCCACGGTGCATGCACACGTTGTGGTGCGCCGCCAGGGTGTCGGGCCCGGTTCGCACCACGAGGACGGAGTCCTCGAGGATGTCGTAGGTGAGGTAGCTGCCCACTCTGGGTAGGTCTTCGACGCGCCCGACTTGCTGCCACACCCTGCGCCACAGCTTGTCACGCTCGGCGCGGGCGTACTCCTCGGAGATGTAGGCGTCGACTCCGATGGTGACCGGCGCGGTCAGCTCGTCAGCCGCGTCCATCGCGTTCCTCGCTTTCCCAGCGCGTTATGGCCGTGCGGAAGTTCTCGTCCCGGAGGAACACGGAGGTGTTGTCGGCGCCCAGGTGCCCCCATTTGAGGTTCAGGCCGCCGTCCACCAGCAGCGTCTGCCCGGTGAGGTAGCTCGAAAGGTCAGACAGCAGAAACAGAATGGCGCCCGCCACCTCCTCGGGGCGGCCGCGGCGACCCATCGCAATGGCGCGTCGGTCGCGTTCCGGGTCGTCGTCGACATAGGTGCCCGACGCCGGCGTCTTGGTTACGCCGGGGGCCACGGCGTTGACGCGGATGGCGGTGCCGGCGTGGGCCCCGTCCTGGGCCCCGTCCTCGTTGAAGGCCAGTTCGAGCGCCATGGTGCGGGTTACCGCCACGATCGCGGCTTTGGCTGTGCCGTAGGCGATGTGGAAAGGGGCGGTGTTCATCCCGCTGATCGACGAGATCGAAACGATCGAGCCGGGACGTTTGCGCCGCTTCAGTTCGGCGGCCACGGCCTGGCTCATGAAGAACATCGTCTCCAGGTTTCGGGTGAACAATTCGCGCCAGTCGCTGCGCGTCACCCGGGTCGACGGCATCCACGTCGACGGATCCGCGCCCCCCGCGACGTTGACCAGGCCGTGCAGTTCACCCTCGGCGCGCCGCACGGCCTCGAGCGTGGCACTCACTCCGTCGTCGGTGGAGGCGTCGGCCGCCACGGGCACCACCGACAGACCCTCGTCCACCAGTGGCCTGAGGTGTCGGTCGAGATTGTCCTGATCGCGGCTCACCCCGACCACGGTGGCGCCGGCCTCGGCAACCATGCGTGTGACGCTCGTACCGATGCCGCCACCCGCGGCGCCGGAGACGACGACAATGCGTCCGTCCAGCCTCAGAAGGTCCCGGTTCATCGCTTATCGAGTAATTGTCCGGACAAGATAATGACGTGCATTCATCAGAGAGCATGATTCTCTTCTAATGGCGCTGGCGTCAAGGGTCCGCCACGCTGCTGCGCTGACTATTGTCTGGACTATTGTCTGTACCGTCGTCTGGTTGCTATCGTGCGAGCGGTGATAGCCGGAACCGGAGTATCGCAGCATGCTGGCCGCTACTCGGCCGCGCGGCCGCCCAGGCTCGCCGAAGGCTGGAGCCTGACGCGGCTCACCCCGCCCAGCCGGCTCTTCGGCGCCAACGGTCTGCGCACGGGTCCGGACGGCCGCGTCTACATAGCGCAGGTGACCGGCAGCCAGATCAGCGCGCTCGACGCGACCACCGGTCGGCTGGACGTCATCAGCGCCAAGGGCGGCGAGATCGTCGCGCCCGACGACGTGGCCTTCGACGCGGATGGCAACCTCTACGCCACCGAGGTCATGGACGGACGGGTCAGCGTGCGCGACGGCGCCGGTCACACCCGAGTGCTGCGCGACGACGTGCCGGGTGCCAACGGCATCACCTTCCACCGGGGCCGGTTGTTCGTCGGCGAGTGCCGGGAGGGTGGGCGCCTGCTCGAACTCGATCTGGCCGGCGGCCCGCCGCGGGTGCTGCTGGAGAACGTGCCGTTGCCCAACGCGATGGAGGTCGGGCCCGACGGCTTGCTGTATTTCCCCGTGATGGGGGCCAACGAGATCTGGCGCATCGACCCCGAACGGGCTGCGCCCCAACGGGTTGCGGGTGATCTCGGTGTCCCCGACGCGGTCAAGTTCGATCCCCAAGGCCGCATCGTGTCGACCCAGGTGCACAGCGGTCAGGTGCTGCGCATCGACCCCTGCACGGGCGAGCGCACCGTGCTGGCGGCGCTGAACCCCGGACTGGACAACCTCACCTTCGTAGGCGAGCGGCTGTTCGTGTCGAATTTCACGGGCGAGATAACCGAGATCCTGGTCGACGGGGAGGCTCAAGCGGTGCTGCCGGGCGGGTTGAACTGGCCGCTGGATCTGGCGGTCGGCGCCGACGGCAATCTCTACATCGCCGACGGAACCTACTTCTACGTGTTGCGTCCCGGCGGCGGGCTGCGGACCGCGGGAATGTTATTCAGCCCGGGCTATCCGGGCTTCCTGCGCGGCCTGGCCTGCGTCGGGGCGGGCGAGTTCGTGGTCACCACCTCCAACGGCCAGGTTGCCCGCTATCGGCCTCACAGCAATGAAAGTCAGGTCCTCGCTGAGGGTTTCGACCAGCTGTACGGCGTGGCTGTTGCTCCCGGCGGCGCCATCGTGGCCGCCGAACTGGGTGCGGGACGCGTGCTGTCGATCAGGCCGGGCTCGCCCAACCAGATCGAGGTGCTCGCATCCGGGCTGAGCGATCCCGTTGGCGTGGCGATGGCTCCCGACGGGTCCTCTCTGGTGGCCGAAGCGGCAGCCGGGCGGGTGGTGAAGATACACCGAACCGGAAGGACCTCTACAGCGTTGGACGGCTTGCAGCGGCCCCAAGGGATCCTCGCGCTCGACGGGCAACTGTATGTCGTCGACGCCGGCGCGAAGGAGCTCGTCGCGTGCGACCTCGACACGGGCGCCCGGCGCATCGTGGCGTCGGAGCTACCGGTGGGTGCCCCGCCCGGAGTGATCCCCAAGCCGCTGCGCGGAATGCCGCCGTTCTCCGGGCCGCAGGGGCCGTTCGCCGGCATCGCCGCCGGACCCGATGGAACGCTGTACGTTTCGGCGGACGCCGAGGGCAGTGTGTTGGCGATACGGCGGGAACCCTGAAGGGCTGTATGTCGGAAACCAGAGTTGTCGATCATCGCTACCTGCAGGTTGCGCGCACCCTGCGCAAAGAGATCGTGGACGGCGTCTATCCGGTGGGATCGCAATTGCCGACCGAGCACGAGCTGTGTGAGCGGTTCGCGGTCAGCCGCTACACCATTCGGGAGGCGCTGCGAAGATTGCGCGAGGACAACCTGGTGTCCTCGCGACCGCGCACCGGAACCCTCGTCGTGCCGCGACCGTCGTCGGATTCCTACGTCCAGCACGTCATGTCGATCAACGACCTGCTGGCGTTTGCGGCCGGGACGCACTTCGCGATCGAATCCATCGCCATGGTCCCCCTGGACGATGAGCTGGCGGCCCGGACGGGGCTGCCGCGCGGCGAGCAGTGGCTGACGGTGCGGGGTTTCCGGCGGGCCGAAGGCGCGCAGCCCACGGAACCCGCTTTGTGCCGCACCGAGTACTACATCAACCGCGCGTTCGCCGCGGTCGGCAGGCTCCTGCAGCGCCACCAAGGCCCCATCTTCCCGCTGATCGAAGACCTCTTCGGCCTGAGTATCGTTGACGTTCATCAAGAGATCGCGGCGGTGCTCATTCCGCCGGCGCTGGCGGGTGGCCTCGACGTCGAGCCCGGGACGCCGGCGCTGCACGTGCGGCGCGCTTACACGACGTCGGACGGTCAGGTCGCCCAGGTCACGATCAACACCCATCCCGCGTCTCGGTTCCGTCACTCGATGACGATGCGGCGCATGAAAGGCTAGCCGAAACAGCTGCCATGCCGAGACACCAGGACCGAAAGCTCGTCGGCGGACGCTCGATTCGCTGGGACGACGAACGCGCTGCCGACGCCTACGCGCACGGCTGGTGGGTTCCGGGCACGCTGGCCGACGCCCTGCGCGACGCAGCGGAACGCACGCCCGAGCGCGTGGCGCTGATCGACGCCGACCGGCGGGTGGATTGCCAGAGCCTGCGCGCGCAGGCGACAACGTTGGCGCACGCGTTGCACGCCCGCATCCCGCCGGGGAGCGTGGTGTCGTTCATGTTGCCCAATTGGCACGAGGCCGCGGTGATCTACCTGGGCGCGACGCTGGCGGGAATGGTGGCCAATCCCATCCTGCCGTCCATGCGGGACCGCGAGCTCCGTTTCATCCTCGAGGACGCCGACAGCCGCATGGTCTTCGCCCCAGCCCGTTTCGGGCGCCACGACTACACGGCGACGCTGGCGAGGGTGACCGCTCAGCTCGAATCGCCGCCGGACGTCGTCGTGGTGCGCGGGGATCCGATCGCCGGCCAGATCCCGTTCGGGCGACTCCTCGCCCAGCGCACGGCCCCCAGACGGCTGCCTACACCGAATCCCGACGCCGTGCGCATGATCCTCTACACCTCCGGCACCACGGGTCGACCGAAAGGCGTTCTGCATTCCCATAATTCGATCCATGCGCTGATCTGCCAGATCCGTGATCACTGGCTCGTCGAGCGGGGAGACCGATTTCTGGTCGCATCTCCGATCGCTCACATCGGTGGTTCCATCTACGCGTTCGAATGCCCGCTGCTGCTGGGCACCACCGCCGTGCTGATGGATCGATGGGACGCCGACGAGGCGGTACGCCTGCTACAAGCCGAGCGGTGCACCCACATGGCAGGCGCGACGCCGTTCCTGGAGCAACTGCTCGCCGCCGCGCAGCGCGCCGGTACCCGCTTACCGGATCTCAAGTTATTCGTCTGCGGCGGCGCGTCCGTGTCCCCGTCGCTGATCCGCAGGGCCGCAGCGTATTTCGAATCAGCGGTCGTGACACGGGTGTACGGATCGACGGAAGCGCCGGTCACCACGATCGGGTCGCCGCGGGACCTCGACCGCGCCGCCGACACCGACGGACGCGTCGGTTTGGCCGACATCAAGTTGGTGGCCGGAGAGATCCGCGCTCGCGGACCGCAGATGCTGGTCGGCTACCAGCATCGCGACGACGAAGCCGAGTCGTTTGATGCGGAGGGGTATTTCCGCACCGGAGACCTCGCGCGCTGGGTCGACGGTGAGTACCTCGTGGTCACCGGGCGGGCCAAGGACATCATCGTCCGCAACGGCGAAAATATCTCGCCCAAGGAGGTCGAGGACATCCTGGCGAACCACCCCGGCGTGGCCGAGATCGCTGTTGTCGGGCTGCCCGACGAGCGGACCGGCGAACGCGCCTGCGCGGTCGTCGTGCCCACCGCCACACCCGGACCCGACGTCGCCAGCTTGGGCAGCTTCCTGGCGGACTCGGGCGTCGCCCGGTTCAAAGCGCCCGAGCAAGTTGTTATTTGGGACGTCCTACCGAAGAACGATGCGGGAAAGATACTGAAGCATCAGATCAAGGCGGCGCTGATGGAAGCAGACCACTCAAAATGCAGGTAGCGATCGTCACCGGGGCGAGCGGCGCAATCGGGTCCGGTTGCGCGTTAGAGCTCGCCGGGATGGGCATGGCGGTGCTGGCGACCGGAAGGAACGAGGCCAAGCTCGCCCAAGTGGCCGACGCCTTGGCGAAACGCATGGGTGACTCGGATCGGTTGGCCACGCTCGCCGTTGACCTGAGGAACGACGATGCACCCGAGCGAATCACGGAGCTCGCCGTTGCCCGATGGGGGCACATCGACTTCCTGATCAACATTGCCGGGATCGGCAGCCCCAAGCCGGTGCACGAGACCGACGACGAATCATTGGACCACTTCCTCAACTTGATGTTGCGCGCGCCCTTCCGCCTGATCCGCCAGGTGCTGCCGCACATGCCGCCCGGGGCGGCGATCATCAACGTCACCTCGACGTTCGCCGTCGTCGGCGGTCTTCGTGGCGGCGCCTACTCGGCCGCCAAGGGCGGGCTCACGGCGCTGACCACCCACATCGCATGCCAATACGGGGCGCAGGGAATACGTTGTAATGCCGTGGCGCCCGGGGTTATTCAGACCCCGATGACCGAACCACGCCTGCGGGACGAGCGGTTCCGCAGGATCAATACCGAGATGACACCGCACCAGCGCCTGGGCACGGTCGAGGATGTGGCGAGCACCGTGGCTTTCCTGTGTTCTCCCGGGGGTGCCTTCATCAACGGCCAGACCATCGTCGTCGATGGCGGCTGGAGCTCGACGAAGTACCTCTCGGAGTCGGCGCTGAATTCGGAGTGGAAGCCCCGCTGAACGCAGGCGCTCATACGGATTCGAAGTGGCGCCGGATGCCCGCGAGCATCGCGATGTGCGCCTTGACCGCCTCGCGCGTCGTGAGTGGGGCCAACGGCAGGGGCGCCGTTATCCGTATTCGCTCGGTGATGCGGGTGCCGCCGTCGATACGTTCAAAGCTCACCCGCCCGCGTAGGTGTACCCCGGGCGGCTGGTCGGCCTCGGTCATCACATCGCCATCGGCCCGGACATGTAGGCGGGCCCGATAGGTGGTCTTTATGGTGAACGGGCCCAAGGGAATTCGGTCTACGACGCGGTAGCCCTGCAGGTAACCGTCCGGTGTTTCGGTCCGGGACGTGGCGTGCACGGACGCGATCAGCGGGTGCACGAGTTTGATGTTGTCCAGATCTACGTAAAAGTCGCGGACTTCGTCGGGTGGCGCGGGTACCTGCTCGGACAGCGTCCGCTCGGCGTGGGAGACCCACCAGCTCATATGGACAACTCGGCGCGGAGATCGACTGTGCGCCACCAGATCAGCGCCGCGAAGGCGACCAACACGAGAATCGTCACCGCGGCCTGGACCAGGTTCCGGCGTTCCCTCGGTGGATAGACGTAGGCCGCGGCGACCAGCCCGCCAGTGATGAGCCCGCCGACGTGCGCCTGCCAGCTGATCCGCTGGGAACTGACCGCCGGAACGACGAACGTGAAGGCCAGGTTGATCACGATCAATGCGACGACCCAGCGGACGTCGAGGTTGAGCCGCTTCGCCACCACGAATGTGGCACCGAAAAGACCGAAAATCGCGCCCGACGCGCCCGCGGTCGCAGTGTTGAGCGGCGACAGCAGGTAGACCAGTACCGAGCCCCCCAGCCCGCTCAACGCATACAAGGCGCCGAATCGCAGTCGGCCCAGCCACGTCTCGAGCGGTGGGCCGACGACGTACAGCGCCCACATGTTCAGCAGCAAATGGGCTGCGCCGTAGTGCAAGAACGCCGCCGTCACCAGTCGGTATAGCTGGCCGTCGGCGACGGCCGGCGGCCACAGCGTCAGCTGCCTTTCCAAGCTCCCGGACGCCATCTCCGCGATGAAGGCCGCGACGTTGATCGCGATCAGCGCGTAGGTGACCACCGGTGCGGTCGACCGCTGCCGCCCGCCGAAGCGCGTCCGCGGTTGCCGAATGGTCCGGGCGCCCGCCTGAACGCACTCCACGCACTGGTGCCCGACCGCGGCGGCGCGCATGCAGTCCCCGCAGATGTACCGCTCGCAGCGGTTGCAGCGAACGTACGTCCGGCGGCCGGGATGCCTATAACAGCTCGGCGCCTCGGCCGGCGACTCCGGTGCGCTGGGAGCGCTCATCGCACCATTCTCGCCCGGATCGCCGGCCGCAACGCTTCAACGAACAGATCGCATCGGTATTTCCTGTGCCAGCGCGGTCCCTTACTGTGTTTTTCCGTGGGAGTCACCGATGCGACCCGGGTGGGCGCCGGCGTGGTCGAGCGCTACCTGGAGTGTCTGGCCGCACACGATTGGGATGGCCTGGCCGCGACGATTGCCGACGACGGCTTGACTCGGGAGGGCCCGTTCTGTGATGTCATCGAGGGCAAGGCGCACTACGTCGCGTACCTCCGCAAGGTCTGCACCAGTCTCAAGGGCCACCGGTTGGAGGTGCAGCGGGTCTCGCACGCGGACTCCAAGGTGTCATTTGCTGAGTTGACCGAGACGTTTGAGATCGACGGTGTTGCGGCCACCTGGCCCGAATGCATCCTCTTCGAACAGGGCGACGACGGCTTGATCTCCCGCGTCAGCGTCTTCTTCAAGCAGCGAAAGCCCGACACCACTTAGAGGTCTATTCCCTCAACATCGGAATTGACTTACCGTGTTGGAATGGAGGAAGACGGAACCCCGGAGTCGGTGCCGGTCGAGAAATTGCACTCGGGCGACCCGATCACCGATTGTGGCCAGAGGTACATAGTTCTCGAGTCGAAAGCCGTCGGCGATAGCTGCGTGGTCCTCGAACTCGAGTCCAGAGTGGACCATCAGCTGCAGGTCATCGAGAAGTCGTTCCCGGCGGGGTACCAAGTCGGCAGGGCGAACCACCGAATTTTGTAGACGATTTCCTTCAGCCCATATCGCGATGCGTAGCCGTTCGACGGCTACCGCACATCCATGCCGTTCGACGCGCTGGGTGAAAGCATTTGGCCCCGCCTGGCGCACAAGGGACCTGGCGTCCGGAAGGCGCGCCGCGTTCCCCGATGCGAGCTCTCCGCCGTTGCCCAGCGTCGGCTCAGGCCCCGTTTGGCCCCGTTGGGCCCCGTTTGGCCCCTTTCGACACGCATTCGGCTCGCAGGTTTGGTTGTTCGGCCACCCGGTAACCTTTCTGCCAGGAAGCGATTGTGCCCCCGGATAACTGACGAATCGCGAGCCGCCAGGGTCGTCGGCGTGGTCGCGCGAGCGTCCTCCCGGGCCTCATGTGGACAGGTCCCTGACGCGCCAGGATCATTAGGCGCGCCAGGGCTAATTGAAGGGTGACGGAATGAAGGTTCCGGGTGTAGCCGACGTTGTCGCCGGCGTAACCGGCGGAGCCGCGCAGGTCGTGCGAGCCGGCGTCTCCACGGCGGCCGGCGCCGCAGGCGCGGTGCAGCTGCTGGCCAGCCCGGTGGTGGAGCTGGCCGGCCCGGTGGTTCAGTCGATGGCTCATACGACGGGCCGGGCGATCGGGATAGGCATCCCCGCGGACGGCTCTTCTAACGGCGTCGCCCCGCCGGTGCGCTGGCAGAGCGGGCGGCGAGTGCACCTGGACCTGGATCCCTTGCTGCCGTTCCCCAGTTGGCACGAACACGCGCCGGCGGTGGAAGAGCCGGTTCGCAGGATTGCGGGGGTGGCCACCGCCCATGTCGAGGGCGCGCTGGGCCGGCTTGTGGTCGAACTCGAGAGCGACGCCGACGGCGACGGCGTTCTGGACGAGGTGCGCGAAACGGTCTGTTCCGTGGCCGCCGACCTCGCCTCGACCGGACCGATGTCGGCCTCTCGAACCGCGCCGTTCGCCGACCCCGGCAACCCGTTGGCGATCTTGGTCCCGCTCACCGCCGCGGCGATGGACGTCGCGGCGATCGGCGCCGCGGTCACCGGGTGGCTGGGCCGGCTGCCCGTCGCGCCGCAGAGCGCTCGCGCCGCTGCAGCCCTCATAAATCATCAACCGCGGGTGGTAGCCGTCCTGGAGTCGCGGCTGGGACGAGTCGGGACCGACATTGCGCTCAGTGCTTCGACGGCGGTGGCCAACGGGCTGACCCAGGCGATCGGCACACCGTTGCTGGATCTGGCGCAACGTAGCCTTCAGGTCTCCGAAGCGGCGGCTCATCGCCAGAGATGGCGAGAGCGCGAGCCGGAGCTGGCGTCGCCCAACCGCCCGCAAGCGCCGGTGGTTCCCGTCATCTCGTCGGCCGGGCCCAAGTCGCAGGCGCCCCGACACAACTGGGCCGCCGCGGCCGCAGGTGAGGCATCACACGTCGTGGTCGGCGGAGCCATCGACGCCGCCATCGACACCGCGAAGGGATCCATGGCCGGGCCGGTGGAGGAGTACGCCGATCAGGCGGCGAACGCTTCGTTGATCGCCGCAGCCGGTGCGTTGCTGGCCGGGGGCGGCACGGAAGACGCGGCCGGCGCTATCTTGGCCGGCGTTCCCAGGGCGGCGCACGTGGGCCGGCAGAGTTTCGCCGCCGTCCTGGGCCGGGGGCTCGCGAACGCCGGGCAGCTGATCCTCGACCCCGGCGCTCTGCGTCGGCTGGATCGGGTCAAGGTGGTCGTCGTCGACGGGGCTGCGCTGCGCGGCGACGCCCGCGCCGTGCTGAACGCTTGGGGAGACGTGCCGGGCTGGGACGAGGACCGGGTGTATGAGGTTGCCGACGCGCTCCTGCACGGTGAGGAGGCACCCGAGCCCGACCCCGATGAGTTACCGGCCACCGGGGCGCGCCTGCGATGGATTCGGGCGCGGGGGCCGTCGACGGCGCCGGCGCAGGGTCTCGAACACGCCGACCTCGTGGTCGACGGCGAGCGCGTCGGCGGCGTCGATGTGGGATGGGAGGTCGACCCGTTCGCCATCCCGCTGCTGCAGACCGCGAACCGCACCGGAGCCCGAGTCGTGTTGCGCCACGTTGCCGGCACCGAGGATCTGACCGCGAGCGTTGCCGTCAGTCATCCGGCGGGCACCCCGTTGCTGCAGCTGGTACGCGACCTGCGAACGGATCGCGGCCCCGTCTTGCTGATCACCGCGGTGCACCGGGACTTCGCATCGACCGACACGTTGGCGGCCCTGGCCATCGCCGACGTCGGCGTGGCACTCGACGATCCGCAGGCGGCGACGCCATGGACCGCGGACATAATCACCGGCACCGACCTGGCCGCGGCGGTGCGGATTCTGTCGGCGCTGCCCGTGGCGCGGGATGCCACGGAATCGGCGGTGCGCCTTGCGAAGGGCGGCAGCACCTTGGCCGGCCTGTTGCTGGTCACAGGCGAGCCCCGCTCGGCCAACCCGCTCGCCTTGCAGCGTTGGTTCAATCCGGTCAATGCGGCTGCCGCGGCCGCCGTGATACAGGGAACCTTCTCGGCCAGCCGGGTGCTCCGGCTACCGGACCCCACGCCGCAGCCGCTGACCGCCTGGCATGCCCTGGACCCGGAGATCGTCTACTCCCGACTGGCCAGCCGCACCCGGCCGTTGGCCGTTGAGCCCGGCACCGCGCCCTGGCGACAATTCCTCGACGACCTGTCGTACAACCCGCTCGTGGCGCCGCTGCGCGGCCCGGCGGCCAGGATGGGGCGGCTCCTGATAGCGACGCGGGCCGAGCTCGCCGATCCGCTGACTCCCATCCTGGCCGTGGGTGCGGCGGCGTCGGCGATCGTCGGCAGCAACATCGACGCGCTGCTGGTCGCGGGCGTGATGACCGCCAACGCGATAGCCGGTGGGGTGCAGCGGCTGAGGGCCGAGGCGGCGGTCGCCGAGCTGTTCGCCGAACAAGACCAGCACGCGCGCCGCGTCGTGCTGCCGACGGTCGCGACGGCGCACCGCCGGCTCGAGGCGGCCCGCACCACCGAGCGAACGGTCACGGTGAGCGCGAAATCGCTGCGCCCGGGCGACATCATCGACCTGGCCGCTCCGGAGGTGGTCCCGGCGGATGCGCGCCTGCTGGTGGCGGACGATCTGGAAGTCGACGAGTCCTTCCTCACCGGCGAGTCGCTGCCGGTGGACAAGCAGGTGGAGCCCGTCGCCGTTGCCGATGCCGACCGCGCCAGCATGCTGTTCGAGGGCAGCACCATCGTCGCGGGTCGCGCTCGGGCGATCGTGGTGGCCACCGGTGCGGGCACCGCGGCGCAACGCGCGATTTCCGCGATATCGGATGTCGAGTCTGCGGCCGGTGTGCAGGCGCGGTTGCGCGAGTTGACCAGCAAGGTGCTTCCGCTGACGCTGGCCGGCGGCGCAGCGGTGACCGGCTTGGCGTTGGCGCACCAGGGGTCGCTGCGTCAAGCGGTCGCCGACGGGGTCGCGATTGCCGTCGCGGCCGTCCCCGAGGGCCTGCCGTTGGTCGCCACCCTGTCCCAACTTGCCGCCGCCCAGCGGTTGTCGCGGCGCGGAGCGCTGGTCCGCACCCCGCGGGCCGTCGAAGCTTTGGGCCGCGTACAGACGGTTTGTTTCGACAAGACGGGCACGCTCACCGAAAACCGGCTGCGCCTGGTTTGCAGCGTGCCGCACACCGCGAACGCAGACGATCCGTTCCCGGATGCGACCGACCCGCGGGCCGTCGAGGTGTTACGGGCCGCTGCCCGCGCCTGCACCCAGCCCCATAACGGGCAGGGGCACGCGCACGCCACCGACGAGGCCATCCTCACGCGCGCCAAGTCTCTTGACGGTCAACGGGATTCGGAATGGACGGTACTCGCCGAGGTACCGTTCGAGTCCAGCCGTGGCTACTCCGCCACGATCGGCGCCGGGAGCGCGGACACGGTACCGATGTTGATGGTGAAAGGCGCCCCCGAGGAAATTTTCCCGCGCTGCCGGTTCGCTGATGCGGACGCCGACCTCGACCACGCGGAGTCCTTGGTCTTGCGCCTCGCCGAGCAGGGCCTGCGCGTGCTTGCGGTGGCGCAGCGCCGCTGGGAGCGCGGGACCACCGAGGAAGACACCGACACCGAAAATGTCGACGCCGCCGCGCGCGACCTCGAGTTGATCGGCTATGTGGGCTTGGCTGACACCGCGCGAGCGTCGGCGCGGCCACTGATCGAGGCGCTGGTCGAAGCCAACCGCAGGGTGGTGCTGATCACCGGCGATCACCCGGTCACCGCGCGGGCGATCGCGACTCAGCTGGGCCTGCCGTCGGATGCGCGGGAGGTAACCGGGGCCGAACTCGCCGCCCTCGACGAGGACGATCGGGCCAAACTTGCCGCCGACGTTCAGGTCTTCGCCCGCGTCAGCCCGGAGCAAAAGGTCCAGATCGTCGCCGCGCTGCAGCGCGGCGGGCAGGTGACCGCGATGGTCGGCGACGGGGCCAATGACGCGGCCGCCATCCGGATGGCCGATGTGGGGGTCGGGGTGAGCGGTCGCGGTTCGTCGGCGGCACGCGGGGCCGCCGATATCGTGTTGACGGACAACGACCTTGGCGTGCTGATCGACGCGCTGGTCGAGGGCCGCGGCATGTGGGGCGGTGTGCGCGACGCGGTGAGCATTCTGGTCGGCGGCAACGTGGGCGAGGTGATCTTCACCATCATCGGGACCGCGTTGGGCACCGGGCGAGCGCCGGTGGGCACGCGTCAATTGCTCCTGGTGAACCTGCTCACCGACATGTTCCCCGCGCTCGCGGTTGCCGTGACCCCGCAGTACCCGCAGCCCGAAGAGGCCGAGGACGAAGTCGGCCGCGACGCCGAAGAGCTGCAACGAGCATTCCAGCGCGCGGCACTGGCCGAACCCGCTCCTTCGCTGGATGCGCCACTCATGCGCCAGATCGTCACCCGTGGCGCCGTCACCGCCGCCGGCGCGACGGCAGCGTGGGCCATCGGTCGTTGGACTCCGGGCACCGAACGCCGCACGTCGACAATGGGTCTGACCGCGCTGGTGACCACGCAGCTCGCCCAGACCCTGCTGACGCGGCGCCACAGCCCACTCGTCCTGGCCACCGCGTTGGGCAGCGCGGGCGTCTTGGTCGCCATCGTCCAAACCCCGGGTGTCAGCCAATTTTTCGGCTGCACACCGCTGGGACCGGTCGCCTGGTCCGGCGTCGTCACCGCGACCGCAGGGGCCACCGCCGTCTCGGTGCTGGCTCCCAACTGGCTGGCCAACCGCGTCGCCGCCCTGGAGCCCAGAGACAAGTCATAGGCGGCTTTAACTCGGCTGCCGCAGCTGGCACACGCCGATAACTACGTCGACAATTCCTTGCGCACCACCTTGCCTGCCGGATTCCGCGGAATGCTCGCGACGATGTGGATGTCTCTCGGCTGTTCGAAGCGAGAAACCTTGTCCTTCAAGTACTCCCGTAAGGTCGGCGCGTCGATCCCGCTCTCGGGCTGCGGGACCACGAAGGCGGCCAGTCGATGACCGAACCGCTCGTCGGGAACCCCGATGACGGCATTGTCGGCAACGTCGGGGTGTTCGGCCAGCGCGTTTTCGACCGCGCGCGGATAGACGTTCTCGCCGGCGGAGATGATCATGTCGTCTTCGCGACCGACGATGAAGAGCCGGCCCGCGTTGTCCAGATAGCCCATGTCTCCGGTGCTGGTCATGTTGTCGATGACGGCCTTGGCCTGCACACCATCGGTACCACCCGTGTAGCCCTCGCTCGCCAGTTCGCCGCCGACGAAGATGCGTCCGGTGACGCGGGGACCGATCGGCCTGTCGTTCTTGTCGAATATGCGCACCGGGCAACCGGCGACCGGCCTGCCGACGGTCTCGGGAGCATCCCGCAGGTCGGCCGGCGTCGCGAGGGCGCCGATACCGACCTCGGTGGAGCCGTAGCCGTTGTAAAGGATGTCGCCGTAGGCGTCCATGAACCGCTGACCGAGGTTGGGATCGAGCCGGTCGCCGCTCGACAACACCACCCGCAGAGAGGGCACGGGATTGCGCGCCCGGACGCGCTGGGGAAGGTCGAGGATGCGCGCGAGCACGACCGGCACCGCCGTGAACGCGTCGGCTCGATGCAGCGATGCCTGCGCGAGCGCGCCTTCGGCGTCGAAGTGGCGCTGCGTGAGAACCGTGCCGCCGAGGGCCAGCGTGAGCATCAGCATGCCAAGCCCCAGCCCGTGAAACATCGGCATCGCCACCGAGACCCGCGACCCGGTACGCAACCGGGTGCGATCAAGGATCGTCACCCAGACGCCCACAGCCGAACGCATCTGCGGTGTGCGCGGCACGCCTTTGGGCTTGCCGGTGGTGCCCGACGTCAGCAGGACGATTTTGCCGGATGCGGCAACCGGTGGTCTCGAGGGTCGCGAGTCCTCGTGCGCGGTGACCGTCGCGGGGTCGATGACGGCGACCGATGCTTCGGCTTCTGCGGCGGCCTGCACCCTTTCCGTGAATTCGTCGTCAGCCACCACGGCTGTCATCCGATGTGCGCCCATCGCGCCGGCCAGGGCGTCGGTGCGGAAATCCGTATTGACGAGCACAACGTCGGCGCCCACCAGGGCAGCGGCGAAGAACGCCTTGACGAAGCCTCGTCCGTTGCGGCACATGACCCCCAGCGCTTGACCGGGTCCAATGCCTTCGCCGGCCAATTCACCGGCAAGCGATTCGGTCTCCGACTGCAACTCGCGGTAGGTCAGGACGCCGTCGTCGTCGATTATTGCGGCCCGGTTTGGCCACCGAGCCGCCGCGATCGCCAACAGTGTGTAGGGATTCGTGCCGCCCCTGCGCAACGCGGAGAAGAGCCGCAACCCTGCTGCGGGGGAGGGCGGAGTCAGCAGTCCCGACCGCAGCAGCGCCCGGGCCGCGGTGGCGCCCACGCCATCCGCGGAGACCAAGGCGGTCATCGTCGGGCCTCGCGGGCCTCGGCATTGGCAAAGAAGCGGCGGTGCCAGATCCGGGCCGCGCGTTCGGCGGGACCGGCCAGCAGCACCGAGGCCAGCTCGGCCGGCAACACCCACGGCGGTTCGTTGGTGCGGGGCCGCTCGATGACCGCCTTGGCGATCGCGTCGGCGGCTTCGTCCGGCGACAAGCCGGGAAGCCGGCCCAGGATCGGCGTGGGGGCGATCATCCGGGTACGCACCAGCGCGAAGTACACCGACGTGACGTCCACACCGTCGGCGTGCAGTTCCGGCGCCACGCTGCGCAGCCAGCGATCGAAGGCCCCCTTGGACGCCTGGTAGGCGCCCCACTGCGGGCCCGGTGCGACGCGCACACCGACGCTCGAAACGTTCACTATGTGTCCGCCGCCGTGCTCGCGCATGGCCGGCAGCAGGCCCAGCAGCAGCCAGATCGGTCCCAGGTAGTTGATGTCGATGGTGCGCTGAAAGTCATGCGGGCGGTCGTACTGGTGATGCAGCGAGCGGCGCAACGACTTGCCGGCGTTGCTCACCACGATGTCGACCGGGCCATGGTTCTCGGTGACCTGCTTGGTCAGCGCGCTGACGGCGGCCTCGTCGGTGAGATCGGTCGGGTAGGCGACAGCTCGGCCGCCGCCGGCGTTGATCGCCGCCGCGATGTCGTCGAGCCTTTCGGCCGACCGAGCGATAATCAGCACCGTCGCCCCCGCCGCGGCCATTTTCCGCGCCGTCGCTTCGCCGATTCCATAGGACGCGCCCGTCACCATGACGGTCTTGCCCGAAACGGTGGCGCGCAACTTGTCGGGATCCGATACCCGCGCTGGGTTGGCCAATCGACTGGTGGCCGCATCAAGTGCCGTTTGAAGGCCCTGCGCAATCACGTTCACGTTCCCTGTCGCATTCACTCCGGATCGCACGCCGAGGCCGCGGCGCTGGCTTGACCGTGTGCCTCTTTACTCGCGGGCTACAGCTAGCAGACCACATCGCAGTGCGGGCCCGAGCTCCAGCCTGGCATTACGGAGTCTACGAAGCTTCAGAAACTGCCTGAAGAAATTCCCGTTTAGGCAATGACATCAGTGGGAACATGGCGGCATGAGCGCACGCCAGTTCCCTCAGTTCCCTCAGTTCCCTCGTTTTCTTGCTTGTGCGGTGGTTGCGGCGTCGGGCCTTGGCGCCTCCGTCCTCGCGGCTGCCATCCCCTCCGCCTCCGCCGGACCGTGTCCGGACGTTCAGGTGGTGTTCGCTCGCGGCACCGATGACCCTCCCGGGCTCGGTTCGACCGGACAGGCTTTCGTCGACTCCCTGCGGCCGCGCATCGGCGCAAGGTCGCTCGATGTACACCCGGTCAACTACCCCGCCACCCATGACTGGACGAGCGCGGGCATGGACGGCATCAGGGACGCGGGCGCCCATGTCGTTTCGATGGCGCACGACTGCCCCAACACCAAGATGGTGCTCGGCGGTTATTCGCAGGGCGCGGCCGTGATGGGCTTCGTCACATCCGCCGCCGTTCCAGACGGGATCGATCCTGCGACCGTACCCAAACCGATGGACTCCGAGGTGGCCAACCACGTGTCATCGGTCGTGCTCTTCGCGATGCCAAGCGATCGGGCGATGAACTTCTTCGGCGAGCCGCCAGTCGTCATCGGCCCGCTCTATCAGCCCAAGACCATCAAGGTATGCGCCCCTGAGGACCCGATTTGCTCCGAGGGCATGAATTTCACCGCGCACGACTCGTACGCGACCAACGGGGCAATGATCGACAAAGGCGTGGCCTTCGCCGCGAGCCGCCTTGGCGAAGCACCGGCCGGGCCGGCGCACGGGCCGGTGGGTGCGGGCCCAGGCGCGCCGGCGACCGTGGTCGGGTCGCCGGGCGCAGTCGGAGGCTCCTCTAGTTAGCGCTGGTTAGTCCCTGACGAATCCTTTGTTGCGCATAAGAACGTCCGCCAGGAAGCCGTTGTGCGGTATTTGGGGTGCCGCATAGAAGGTCGGGTGGTCCCCGCGGTAGACGTTGGCGACCGTCGGTTCGGCGACCAGGTCGTCGATCAACTCGTCGTCGCCCGTGATCGCGGTGACCACCAGCGAATGCCGTAGCGGCTGCACGCCAGAGCTTCGCGACCATGAGGACACCCACGCGCACGGAAACGGCAATTCGAGGTTGAGTTCGTCAGTGAGCTCGCCGGAGCCGGGGCCTGTCAGTAGGTGCAAGGCCGGTCGCAGGGCGGCGAAGCCGTCACCCAGGGGCGCGACCACCTGATCGGCGCCCAGCAGCGGCGTCGTTCGGGCGGCCTTGATCGCCAGGTAGTCCGCCAGCGCCCGCGCCTTCTCGAGGGGTTGGGTAGGCAGGATCGCTCGCTCGTCGTCGCTGGGCAGCGGCTGAATCGTCGCCAGCCGTTCGGCGATCGCCTGCGCCAGCGGGGCGGGGTCGCCCTCGTAGAGCACGGCGGTGGTGTTGACGCACGCCATGCCACCGAGCTTGGCGATCGAGTCGACGACGAGGTCGATGTGGCCACGCCAATCCCGGTCGGCGGTGATTAGGATCTTGGCCCGTCCCGGTCCGTTCACCACGACCGTCGGATCGCTGGCGTACTTGTCCACAACGTCCTGACCGCCGTACACCATGGCGAGGTCGGCCGACCGGATGAGCTCGTCGGCGCCACCATGGTCGGTGGGCAAATAAACCGCATCTTCGGGCCGAAATCCCGACCGGCGCAACGCGTTTACCAGTCGGTGCGCGGTCAGCGGCTCGCGGCGCGAGGGGCGCACCGCGACCCGGTAACCCAGCGCGAGCGCCTGGGGCCAGAGGCCGTGGACACCCGGCCCGTTTCCGGCGGCATGCACGGCGAACACCTCCCCGCTCCGTGCCCACACCGCGCAGCCGTTGCGGGTGCGGTCCTCGCGCCAGTCCAGCGCGGCGCCCGCGGGGCGGGCCGGCCGCACCGCCTCGAACGCCGTGGCGGCGGCGTCGGCCACGCTGCGTGCCCCGGCACGGGTAACCGCGATCGGCATCCCCGAAATCCGGCTGGCCAGGCGAACATAGTTCTCGAAGTCCAGGCCGCCGATGACGGCGGTCGCGAACGCATCGGCGGCATTGGCCAGCGCGGCTTCCCGCTGTGCGGCCGGCAGCGGCCGGAACCTTCGTTGCGCGCCGATGGCGCGCGAAACATACAACGGCGGAACGATACTCAGCTCGGCAACCGCGACACCGTCGGTGCTGGTGATGACTTCGCGGTTGCGGGTGCGATACTCGCCGTCCGGGCCGAGCGCGTCGATACACACCAAACCGGCTGCAACGCTTGTCTGTTCGGGTCCCATGTTCAGTACACGCCTTCGATGACGGCCTCGCCCTCGAAGGTCGTCACGGGCCGCACCTGACTGACCGAATCGCTCACTTGTCCCGCGGGCCCGGGCATCCGGATCGCGAGGTCGCGCTCCAGGTTGTTCGGTATGAACATTCCCTTGCTGATGTGGTTCATCACCACCCGGCCCTGTTCTCCGTATGGCACTTGTTCCCCGGTGTCGGGATCGACCACCCAAAACACAACGTAGGGGGTCCTCGGGTCGAAGACGAACGTGTCGCCGTCGGCGGTCCGGGTGACCGCTTGCGAAAGGACCATGGTGCTGCCGAAGGCCATGGTGATGATCGTGTTCGGGAATATCTCGCGCAGCAGGTCGAGCGTGTCGGGGTCCACGTGGGCACCGCTGAGCAACAGGTAGCGGATCTTGTCGTTCACCAAATCCACGACCCGGTCGTTTCGGGCGATCGCCTCCAGCAGCGGCGGAGTGGTGTGCAGGTTCGCGACATTCTGCGTCTGGAGAACGAACACGGCCTGCTCGATGACGTGGTCGACGTAGGCGGCCACCTCCGTCGCGGCGCTGCGAGCGGCCAATTTCTTCACCCAGCGCGGGTCGATGTCGACCGGGTGGAAGACCGCGCCCAGCCGCTCGGAGACCAGGCGGGAGAAGTAGCCGACGCCGTGCGGGCCGCTCGGCATGAGGCACAGGAAGCCCTCGCCGCGCACAAAGCCACCGGTGGCGAAGTCCTCCGTCTGCCACTCGACAACCTGCGCTATCCAATCCGGCATCTGCACAGTCCTTTTGGGCGCGCCGGTCGTGCCGCCGGACTCGAATATCTGGGGCAACGGCGCCCGGGATCCCGGCGATTCGTAGCCGCGGGGAATGAGGTCCTCCACCGGCACACTGCGCAGTTCGTTGACGAGGTTGGGGAACAGGCGCAGATCGGTGAGCCGGTTGACGTCGGTCAACGGGTTGAACTCCAGGGTCCGGGCCGTCCGCAACCAGAATGGGGAGCCGGTGTCCTCGCCGAAGTGCCAGCTCATTGCGGCCTGCAGGTAGGCCTCGGGGTCTTCGACCGGGACCGACCTGGGCACGTCCAGCAGCGAAAAATCCATATTGGCCACGCCGCCGATCCTGTCATAGGAGCGGCCGGGCACCGCTTCCGAGTGACGCCGGCATACAGGGGTTGAACGTCGCCCCACTCCACGGCAAATTCTTTGCGGCCACGCGGTTTTCAGGGCACGGTTGTTACGGTTGTTAACGGTTGTTTACGGTTGTGGAGCCCGCGAGGGTCGACGCCCCCGCGGCGCCACGCCCGCGCGGCCCACGGGGTGTAGATGAGCCAGAGGGGCAGCCGGTTGATGAGTGGATTCAGCGCGCGCATGACGGCGGCGAACCGCTGGAATCGCTTCTCCTTCTTGGCATCCCACTCCAGGCGGCAGACGTCACGCATCTGCTGCGGCAGCGTTCCGACCAGGACCAACCGCGTGTAGGCGTTGACCGGCGCGGAGAGAACCTTCCGGAGCGGCCCCGGAACCCAGCGCGGTCCCGGTAATCCTTTCCTGATGTAGCCGGTGCCGTACAGCACGGTCTGGTGCGGGACGAACCGGTCGAGCATCTCGTCCCAATAGACGACGAACTCGTCGTAGGTCTGCGGCTGGCCGCGGTCGCTGACCCCGTAGAGGCGGTACCAGATCTTGCCCTCCTCGAAGATCTGCTCCTTTTCCGCGCGGGACAACCGGTGGATAAACGTGTCGGTCGTGTAGATGACCTGGTCGACGAACGTGGCGTGCGCTCAATAGAACAACTCCGGATTGAGGGCGTGGTACCTCGACCCGTCACTGATGGTGCCCTTGATCGGCTTGTGGAAATCCCGCACCTTGCGCCCCCACGTGTGCGGGTCGTCGGAGTAGACGGTCTTCATCAGGGGCGGTGCGGTTCGCTTGGCCCGCCCCAACGTGTCGCTGAAGATCACCGAGTGATCGAACACGCCCTGGGCGAGCTGCTCGATACAGTTCTCGACGCCGGCAACGCGCTGAAACCCGAAGAATTGGGTTCGATTGTCGCCGTAGAACTTCCATATCAACGACTCGGGCCCCAGCCGCGGCGAAGCGTCGGCGACCTCGGCCGGCCCGGCTGGCCTGTCAGTGGGCATGGGCACCGCCTCGCGTACACCTCTGTCGAAACGGGCACCCGCTCGCTGGTCGTGCTGGGCGGTCATGCCGACCTCCTCGCGCCGCGTTCACGGTGATGAAGCAATAATACAAGACCGTATCTTTGTTTCAACACTACCAATCCCCGGTGCTGTCCGCAAAGGAGGTGAGTTGGATACGATGCCGCCAATCATGAAGTCGGAGACGGACGGCGACATGCGCGTTCGGGGCACCGAGTCGATCACCGATCTCGACCGCTCCATCCTGGACACCGCGCGAACCGTTTTCGAGACCTACGGCGTGCGCCGCGCGAACATCGAAGACGTCGCCGCCCGCGCCGGGGTCAGCCGCAGCACCGTCTATCGGCGCTTTCCGAGCAAGGACGCCCTCTTCGAACACGTGGTCCGGCACGAGGCCGAGCTCTTCTTCAGAACGCTCGACCAGGCCACCGCGGGCTGCAACCCGCAGCAGGCCGTGATCGAGGCGTTCGCTCTCGGGGTGCGCCTGGTCCAAGACTCGCGCCTCTATTCCAGGATCGTCGAAAGCGAGCCCGAACTCTTGGGCATGTTTTCCCGATCGCAGGCCTTCCCGATCAGCCAATTCGCCGACGGGATAGCCCATACCCTGCGGCGCTGCGGTACCGACATACCCGAGCCGGACCTGGCCAACATCGCCGACATCCTGCTGCGCGTCGCGCTGGGCATCATCGTGTTCCCCACCGAACGGCTCGACACGTCGGACCAAGCGGCCGTCCGCGATTACGCCGCCCGCTATCTGGTCCCGATCATCGCTCGCTAGCAAGGTGTTCGGACTTCGTTCGACTTGCTTCGACTTGTCAGGGGCCTGCACTAGCCTATAGCCGTGCCCGGGCTTTCTGGGGTTCCGCGGACCCGGTATGCCAGTTGCGGTGAGGTCGACATCGCCTATCAGGTCTTCGGCGATGGCCCGGTCGACCTGCTGGTGCTGCCGGGCCCATTGATCCCGATCGACTGCGTCGACCTCGAGCCGTCGATGTACCGCTTCCATCGACGCCTGGCGTCGTTTTGCCGGGTGATCCGGTTCGACCAGCGCGGGATCGGCCTGTCGTCGCGGGTGTCCTCGCCGGACATGATCGGGCCGGAAGCTTGGGCCAAAGATGCGATCGCGGTCATGAACGCGGCCGGATGCGAGCGGGCAACGATCTTCGCCCCGGGTTTCACATCCCTGGCCGGGATCGTCCTCGCCGCCGATCACCCCGACCGGGTGAGCAGCCTGGTGATAGCCAACGGCGCAGCACGGACGCTGCGCGGGCCCGATTACCCGATCGGTAGGGACCTAGACGCCACCGATCCATTCACGACGGTCGGGGTCGAGCCGGACGCGGTCGAGCAGGGTTTCGACATGCTCGGCATCATCGCGCCCTCCGTCGCCGGCGAGGACGCCTTCCGCTCATGGTGGGACATGGCCGGCAACCGGGCCGCGTCTCCCAGCATGGCGCGCGCATTCATCAAGAAGATCCGCGAGGCCGACGTCCGCGACAGGCTGGAACGCATCGCCGTGCCCACACTCATCCTGCATCGCGACAATCCCAACTTCAGCCCCGTCGGGCACGCCCACTACCTCGCCGAGAACATCGCCGGATCACGCCTCGTCGAGCTGCCGGGCGAGGACGCCCTGTACTGGGTGGGCGACACCGCGCCGATGCTCGACGAGATCGAGGAATTCATCACCGGAGTGCGCGGCGTCTCCGCCACCGAGCGCCTCCTGACCACGATCGTGTTCACCGACATCGTCGGATCCACCGAGCGCGCCGCCCTGCTGGGCGACGACCGGTGGCGCGACCTACTGGACAACCACGACATCATCGTCCGCCACGAACTGCAGCGATTCGGGGGCCGCGAGGTGAACACCGCCGGCGACGGATTCGTCGCGACGTTCACCAGCCCCAGCGCCGCGCTTGCGTGTGCCGACGAGATTGTCGACGCGGTCCGGGTGCTCGGAATAGAGGTGCGGATCGGCATTCACGCCGGCGAAGTCGAGGTGCGCGGCGCCTTGAAGAGCGACGTGGCCGGCATGGCCGTGCACATCGGTGCGCGGGTGGCGGCGCTGGCGGGGCCCAGCGAAGTGCTGGTGTCCTCGACGGTGCGCGATATCGTGACCGGGTCGCGCCGCCGGTTCGCCGAGCGCGGTGAGAGCGCGCTCAAAGGCGTGCCGGGCCAGTGGCGCCTTTACGCCCTGGTGCGCGACCACGCCGCCGTCAGGCGGTAACGATTCCCACATCCGGCGACGGTCGAGGAGCCCGCCGGCTCGGCGTAGGCTGCCAACCGGGGAGTGTCAGGCCTTTTCCGAGCCGGGCTCGCGACGCTTCCGATTCGGTTCTTTGGCCTACCGCTTGGTAATTGATCGAAGGGGTACGCGTGACCGACGTGCACATCTCGCTGCCTCCCGCGTTGCGGCGGGCGCTGGATCTACTTGCCGACCCGCCGGCCGAGCCCGACGTGAGCA
Source organism: uncultured Actinomycetota bacterium (assembly GCA_963788075.1). Classification (GTDB taxonomy): domain Bacteria; phylum Actinomycetota; class Actinomycetes; order Mycobacteriales; family Mycobacteriaceae; genus Mycobacterium. The sequence goes on from CAWBFI010000008.1 coordinate 455,263, forward strand.
AGGGCTATCTCGACCTGCTGAGCACCGGATCGGCCCGCGACGAAGCGGTCGCGAAAAATACCGGCCCCATCCAGGCGGCGTGGGCGTCACCGATCGGGTCGATGCTCTACGACAACGCCCAAGCCTTTTCACGCCGGCTGATCAGCGCATGGCAGCTGCCCATCGAATGGTTGGACATCCCGCGGGGCGGAGTGGCACTCGACGTCGGTTCCGGTCCCGGAAATGTGACCGCGTCGCTGGCTCGCGCGGCCGGCCCCGAAGGGCTGGCCCTGGGCGTCGACATCTCCGTGCCGATGCTGGAACGCGCCGTCCGCAACGAAGCCGGACCGCGGATCGGCTTCATAAGGGCCGACGCACAACGACTTCCGCTGCGCGACGACACCGTTGACGCGGTCGTCTCGACCGCCGTGCTGCAGCTGGTTCCCAATCCGGCGGCCGCGATCGCCGAGATGGCACGGGTGCTGCGACCGGGCGGAAGGCTGGTCATCATGGTCCCCACCGTCGGGCGTGCCGCCCGGTTTTGGCAGATGCTGCCGAATGTCGGGGCGCATGTCTTCGACGATGACGAAATCGGCGACCTCCTCGAAGACAACGGATTCGTCAGCGTCCGCGTCAAGACCTACGGCACGTTTCAGTGGGTGCGCGGCAAGAACGGCTGATCTTTACGCGCTTCAGTCCCGTTTCATGGCCGGGTGGCCGCGGGCCAGCACCGGCGACAACAGCCCGGGTGGCGCGAACCGGTAAATGGCCGACGCGACGCGGTTGGCACGGCCCGGTACGACGACGGCCTTGCCGGCCGCGAGACCGTCGATTCCGGCTTGCGCCACCTTCTCGGCGGGAATCCACATCACCCGAGGCAGGGCCGATTCGGCTTCCTCTTTTGAAAAGCCCGCGGCCTCGCCGAATCCGGTGTCCACCGGGCCCGGACACAGCGCGGTCGCGCTGACCCCGGTGCCGCGCAGCTCCCCGCGCAGGCTGTGGGTGTAGGACAACACGAACGCCTTGGCGGCGCCATACGCGGCTTGGCCAGGCAGGGGACCGAATGCGGCCATCGATGCCACGTTCAGCACGGCCCCTCGGTGCCGGTCGACCATCCCCGGCAGGAACCTGCTGCACAGATCAACCACCGCGGCCACGTCGACCTCTACCAGGTTGACTTCTTGTTCTGGAACGGATTTCGCGACGAGGCCGAGGGTCGAGAACCCGGCGTTGTTGATCAGGATGTCCGGAACCAGACCGAGCGCCGCGACGCGTTCGGGCAGGCTCGCTCGTTCGGTTCGATCGGACAGGTCGGCCGGTAGGGGGTGCGCTTGCGGTCCCAATCCTGCCGCGAGCGCTTCCAGACGTTCGGCGCTGCGGGCGACCAGCACCAGCCGATAGCCGCGCCGGGAAAGGATTCCCGCGAATTGTTCGCCGATGCCCGACGATGCGCCGGTGACGATGGCAGCACCGTCGTTGCCCGGGGGTGGAAGGGCCACGCTAACCTCCGCTTCCCGCGTCGGCGGTTTGTGCGAGCACGGCGAGCCGGTCCATCGACTCGCGCAGCATGTCCGGCGTCGTCGAACGAGCCCTCTCGAGCCGGGTGCTGTCGGTCAGCGCCGTCCAGTCGTAGGTGTGGGTCACGCTCGTGAGCGTGGCGTTGATGGGGTTGAGTTCCCACCGCCAAAGGTGGCCGGGCGGCTGCTTTCTGGGCTCGGCCGGGCACCAGGCGATCTTGCTGCCCTCAATGAATTCCACGACGTGGTTCTCCCGCACAGCGCCGTTGGTCAACATCGTTTTGAACACGTCGCCGACGCGGTGCACGCGCTGCCCGGGAGCGGACGACGCGAGGTTGTTGTTGCCGTCCCAGCTCGGCTGGCGGGAGGGGTCGGCGATCAGTTCGAAGATTCGATCGGCGCTGGCTGAGATTACGCGCGTGGCGCTGACGATGCGCTCGGGTTCCATGTCGATATCCAAACACGTCGCCCCGGCGGGGTTTACGGATCGTCGCGTCACCGAGGTGCCTCGCGGATACCGATGCCATGGTGACCCCATGTGACCCCAAGTGACTTTGTGCCATTGCCCTGAGGACCTTTGGCCGTCGAAGCGGGCTCGGCTGGGCTGGGATTGTGGTCCTACCGGGAGACCGGTGGCCTGTCCGAAGTGCAGCAAGCCCTTTTTGGGCCCATTTTGAGCGAGTCCCCCCACGGGCCTGCTTGACCCATCGTCCCAAGACGCGGAGCTGCCTTCGGGCAGGCCTTTTACCGAGTGATTAGTCCTGGGTCCAGATGGGGCCAGATAGCGTCTCAGCTCGCCCGCAATGCCTCCACGGGTCCGGAGAGAGCCGCCTTGATGTAGCGCGTCAGCTCGTCGGCCAGCACCTCCGCATCGCCGCGCTCGACGCCGTCGACGATCTGCCGTGCCACGTCCCTCGGGTCGTTCTTCGGAACGTCGAAGCCGGTGGTCATCTCGGTCTCGGTGTAACCCAGGTGCACCCCCGTGACCAGGGTGCCCTGCTTCTCGAGCTCGATGCGAAGCGAGTTGGTCAATGACCAGATGGCGGCCTTGGAGTCGCCGTAGGCACCGAAACCGCCCACCCAAGACAAGACGGAACTGATGTCCACCAGGGCTCCGCCGCCGTTTTCGGCCAGGGTCGGCGCGAACGCCTTGGCCACCCGAAGCGCTCCGAAGTAATTGGTCTCGAACACTGCCCGCACTTCATCGATGTCGCTGGCGAGCAGCTTGGAGGCACCGAGGACACCGGCATTGTTGACGACGATGTCCGCGTCGGATGTCGCCGCGGCCAGCGCGGCAACCGAATCCGCGTCGGTGACATCCAGTTCGACGCTCACCACGCGGGGATCCTCGCTCGGCCTCGGAGCCCGAGCGGTGGCGTACACCTTGGCCGCGCCGCGCTGCAGGAATTCCTCCACGATGGCTTTGCCTAGGCCGCGCTGCCCACCGGTGACCACAACCGTCGACCCCTCGATGTTGACCATTTATCCTTGCTCCTTGACGTAGGCAATCGTGCTTTGCATCTGTCATCGTAATTGACGGATTTGACGTAGGCAAGTAAGGTTCGCTTATGTCTTCATGGCCTGCGTCACAGCGGTACAAGCTCGCCGCGGCCCCCGGAGGACTGGGGTTGGTTCAGGATTTCCTGAACACGGTGGGCATCGGGCCATACGGACCGGACCTGCTCGCCGATACCGCGCGCGCCGGCGAGTGGGCGGTCGCCGCGGTGCGGACGTGGTCGGCCGTGCGCGGGCTGGACGTCCAGCCACCGGCGCTGACCGATGCCGATGTATCGAAACTTCGCGCGTTGCGCGACACGATCGCAAAGCTGGTGGCCGGCCAACCGCCGACCGGCCCAGGGACGCGCGCGATTTCGGCGTCCTTCGTGCTGTCGGAGGCCGGCGAGGTAGGGCTGCGACCCGCCGGTAGCGGATGGCGTTGGCTGGCGTCGGCGCTTTGGGCCGAAATTCTGTTGAGCCAGCGCGACGGCACCTGGCGGCGGATCAAACGATGCCACAATCACCGTTGCGCGTCGACGTTTTACGACCGCTCGAAGAACAACAGCGGGGTGTGGCACGACGTGAAGACTTGCGGTAACGCGGCGAACCTGCGCGCTTCCCGGGCGCGTCGGAGTGAACGCGACCGCGCGGCGCCGACCTGAACGCGGGCGCGCTCAGCAGCGCTCGGCACCCCTGCGCATGATTCGTAGGTCGGCGCGGGGTTGGCGGGGCTTGCTCCTCAGCACGGCCAGGAGCGCGCCGCGGGCACGCGCCTTGATGGGCGCCACCACCTCAAGGTTGGTCGGGTATTGGTTGATCCAGGCCGGGAGTGTTGCCACGGTTCCATTCCCTTGTTTGTTCGGCCGGTGAGCCGACTCATTGAATTGCACCGCGGCTGCTTTACGGGCGCGCCGCGCCGCGGTAAACGTGACGAAAAGCGGCTGTGTGTCGTAAGACACATGCCCAACACTGCGGACCAACGCGTCACAATCCTCTAGTTATTCCCCTGCCGCCGCCTATCTTCTGAACCGGCGGAGATAGCCGAGCAGCTGGCGTGCCGGGACCGGCTTCGGCCAGTCGTCGGCCCGAAAATGCGCATCGGTGCCGCCGTCAACGAAAACTATGCTGCCGCAGAGGAAGTCTGCTGAGTCCGACAGCATGAAACACATCCAGTCGGCCATGTGCCGGACGTCCCCGAACCCGCCGACTGGGATCGGGAACGAGCGGACCACCTTGGCCAGCCTGGGCGTCGACAGCTGTTCCTCCAGCAGCGGCGTCATGATGGCGCCGGGCGCGATCGCGTTCAAGCGCACACCCGAACCCGCCCAGTCCGGTAGCACCGCATGCCGTCGCACCCAACGGCTGACGGCGATCTTCGATGCCGCATACATCATCGTGGGTGCGGCCGGGCCGAAAAAGCGCACCGATCGCACCGCCTTGTCGGCGTCATGCGCGAGCAACGCTCGCACGGTCCGCCGCGGCACCGCGGGCACCGTCGTCGAGGAGTTGCTCGAGACGACGACGACCTTGGCGCGGTCACCCGCGGCCAGTGCCGGTCGCCACCCGACGAGCAGCTCAACGACGCCGAGGTAATTGACCTGGGCGATCTGGCGGGGCCGATCCCGGCCCGGGGTGGGGCCCAGGCCGGCGGCCAGCACGGCGCCCTCGAGCTTTCCGCCGGAGGCCCCCAGGACGGCTTCGACGGCTTCCGTGCGTCCGCGCGGCGTCGACAAGTCGGCCACGATGTCGGCATTTTTGACGTCGACCCCAATCACGGTGTGGCCGTCGTCCCGAAGACGCTGCGCGGTCGCGCGGCCCATCCCGGAAGCTGCCCCGCTGATCGCATAGGTGCCCACCTAGGCGCCCCGCAACGTTTCGTCCACCCACGCCCTCAGCGCGGCGATTGGCGCGGCACCGGATCGCCGGCCGAGCACCTCGCCGCGCCGCAATAGCAGCAGGGTCGGTACCGCGCGGACATCGAACCGTCGGGACAGCACCGGTGCCGCGTCGACGTCCACCTTGACCAATTTCAGCTGTCCTGCCCGCTCCTGCGCGAGTTGCTCGAGCGCGGGACTGACCATCCGGCACGGGCCGCACCACGTCGCCCACAGGTCGACCAAAACCGGTATGGATGAGCTCTCGGCGATTTCCGAGAATGTCTCGTCGCGGGCGTCCACGGTCCACGGAAGCCACTGCCGGCACTGCGCGCAGCGCGGTTTGCCGGCCACCGCGGCGGGCACACGATTCCTTCGACCGCAGTGGGGACAGGTCACGATGCGGTCGTTACCGGTCATGCCGTCGATCCCATCACGAAGCGAATCAGGCCATCGTGGCGGCTCGCTCGACGTCGAGGAGCTGCTCGCCGCGGCGCTCTTCGTCGTAGGCTTTGCGACCACCGCGCAGGCCGAACAGCCGTTTCGAGATCAGCAGGTAGACCACGGCGGCGATGTTGATCGTGAAGGTGACCACCCGGGTCATCGTGATGCCCTTGGTCAGATCGTGGATTTCCAGCGGCAGGAAGACCGAGGTGGCTACCACCGCGAAGTACTCGCCCCAGCGCTTCAACAACCACAAGCCGACACCCTCGATGATTTCCACCACCGCATAGGTGACCAGCATCAAGGTCAACAGCACCAACGTGGAGGGTTTGGTTGCCAGCGCCTTTTCCAGCTCGTGCACCACCGTCATTTGATCGACCTTGAACCCGGCGGCGCGAAATATCGGCAGGTCGCGGTCGAGGGTGGCTTGGATGGCGCCCCGCTCGCCGCGAAACTTCCACACCGCGTACGCGGCAAGCCCGATCACGACCGCCCGGAACAAGCGTTCGACCGCGAGAGCGCGGATGATGAAGGCCTGACGTAACGCCTTGCCGCGCATGATCATCGGCGCGTCTTCGGCGCGACCGCGTCCGTGCGGCTCGCCGAGGACGAATTCACCGCAGCGCAGGCAGCGCCACACTTCGCCCAGCCCGGTGTTGCCGCTGAGGCGGTCGGCGAGTGCCTCTTCGTAGGGCGCATAGGTGACGTGTCCTGCGAATCCGCAGGTGATCAATTCCCATCGGTTGATGCCGCGATCTTTGCGCATGGCCGATCATTCAATGCGGGCGGCAAACCATGCAAGAGGACGCGCAGGTGTCAGAAGCGCGGCTTGCTCCGCGGGCGTTGGGCGGTGGGACTCGCTGCGCCGAGCAGGCCGGCGAACTCGGCGACCCGGATCTCGTCCAGGTGGTCGACCGCGGCGATGATGTCGGCGCGCAGCCCTTCGCCGCAAAACGGTTCGGCGAGCCAGTGGAATTTGTCGACGACACGCTCCCACGACATCGGCCGGGTGGGTGAGCCCTCGTAATCGGTCTGCTCGCGGGCGAATTCCCGCCCGGCCCGGGTGACCACGCGCACCCGGGCCGCCGTGCGTTGCGGATAGGCCGCGGTCAAATCGGCGGCGGGCGCCACATCGACCCTGGCCAGCAGCTCTTGAACGTCGCTGCGTCGAACACGTTCCGCCTCAAGCTGTTCGGGGCCCACCCCGCCGTCGAGCAGCGCGACCGCACTCAGATATCTGAGGTTGTAGTCGGCCTGCTCCTTGGTCAGCGGATGATCCTTCTCGCCGTATGCGCCGCCGCCGGCGAAGTCGTACGCGCCCTGGAAGACCTCCAGGTGCACCCGCGCGATGTCCTCGCCACGCAGATTGTGCGCGTCGCGGATTGCCAAGACCGCGTCAATGATCACCTGCCCGTGGATAAGAGAGCAGTACTGCTTGAGGTAGGTCTGCTCGACGCAGGTGAGGCGCCGGTCGGCGGCGCGCAAATCGATCGGCTGATCGAAGAGTTGTACCAAGCCGTGCGGGCCTTCGAACAACGACTTGGGCCCGGTGATGCCGCGGCCGGCCAGCATCGTCGCGTATACCGCGCGCATGCCGGTTATCGCCGGCGATATGCCCTTCCAGTTCGAAACCGGTTCGGCGTGCACGGCCGCAACGGACACGTTGTCGGCCGCGGCGGCCGCGATGGCGTCGGCCGTACGCTCGGCATCGAGACCGAGCAGCTTCGCCGACCCGGCCGCGGCCGACATCGCCAGTTGCAGCGCGTGATTGAGCCCGCGCGCCATGACGGGTACCTGGGCGCTGAACCGGCATTGGATCTCGTAGGCGACCGCGAGGGCCAGCAGGAAATCCGCTCCGCTGGCGTCGACGTGCTCCGCCACGGCCAGGACCGCACCGAAGTTGTCGGCGGGGTGGCACAGTCCTCCGACCGTCAGATACGTGTCGAGCAGATCGGGGTAGCGCACCAGCACCGCGTTGAAGAACGCGGCCTGGTCGACCGACGCCCGCCCGCCTCCCACAAGTGTTGCCGTGGGTGCGCCGCTGAACTGCTTGGTGTGATCGCGAATCGTCGCGATCAGCTCACCGCCGAGGGAGCCGATGGCGCACGCGACGCTGTCCAGCACGTTGCGTTTCAGCAACGCCGGGGGCCGCCCGCTCAGGTCCGCCGGGTCGGCGCCGGCGACGAACGCGCCAAGCTCGTCAACAACGTACCTATCCGCCATGGCTTTTCGTCCCTCCGTCAACACGCTTCCACTGAACCGCCGCGACGGCGCCCCGTCCACGACCGACCTCTTACCAGTGCTTGATCGGAGTTCCTATCGCAGGTCGGCGCCCGACTCGAGGGCGCCGCGATGCGGGTCGTCGGCCGGCGTCCACCACGGCTCCGCGGGCGGGGCCAGCCAGCCGCGGCTGCGCGCGATCCCGCGCAGCGAGTTCACGAGACTGCGCACGCCGCCCCGTGCATCGTCTTGGCGGTGCACCAACGACCACGTCCATAGGGGGATCGGGCCGGCGGCGGGACGCTGGCCGAGGCTCGGTGGGATAGGGGCGGTGTGACGCTTCGGTGAGGCGAGCACCGCGGCACCGACTTTGCGGACGTGTGCGTAGAACGCGTCCCCGGTGATGCCGCCGTCGTCGATCCTGGCGATGCGCGCCACCGTGGGCCCAATAATGCTGTTGATGTCGTCGGGCAGCCAGCTGACGTAGCCCAGTCGCAGCGGGGTGCTGAGCGCGGCCGCCCGCTGCAGCCGGCGCTTGGCGTCGTCGGCAAGCGACAGGATTCGGCGCGCATCGGACAGCAAAGTCCGTCCGGCCTCGCTGAGCCGAACACTGCGCCGGTCCCGTACGAACAGCTCGGCGCCCAGTTCGCGTTCCAGCGCGATTATCTGTTGCGACGGGGCCGGGCCGGAGATGTGGACCCGTTGGGCGGCGCGCCCGAAGTGCAGCTCCTCGGCAACGGCCACGAAGTAGCGCAGCTGCCGCAGTTCCACCCCGTCGAGCTTAGAGCGTTTTCGGCCGGCTCAGATCGCGCGATCCCCCGGATGCTGCTGCGATTTCGCGATCGCCGCCGTTTCGCCGAGGAGCCTCTTCCCGATGATCCGGATCTGCCGCGCGCTCAGCGCGCACAGCGGGTGCACGCCCACCATCAGGGCGGCTTGGTGACGCTGGTCGAAAACCGGTGCGGCGATGGTGACCACGGGCTGTTTGCGACGGCCGGGATTGTCGTCGGAGAGGAATCCGATGGTGGTGAACTCGACCAGTAACTGGTCCAGGATGTGGCGCACCGAGGTCGGCATCTCGTTGGCATCCAGCGTTGCGACCATCTGTACGGCCAATGCCAGCGCCGGCGTTGTCCAGTCGACGTCGAATCCGCGCTCGCGGGTGTGCTCCAAAACGCGTTCGAGGCGCCGAATTCGATCGCTACTGCTGCCGGCTCCACGGCGGATCCATGCCCGCTGTTCCTCCTCGCTGTCCCAGGCGGCAAGCACGACGCCGAAGGGCGGGGAATAGGGGATCCGATCGCCCGGTATGCCCGCCGACTGGGTAGCGGGGTCGCCCTCGAAGGCCGTGACAACCAAGGAATCCCCGAACCGCTCGACCACCGAGACTGCGTAACCGACCTCGCGTGAGAGTCGCAGCGCCGCCGAACGAGCGGCATGCGTAAGTGGACGGGCGGCGTCGGTTCGGGCAGCCACGACGGCGAGTGCCGGGCCAAGCGTAAAAGTCTTCGCGACGACATCGCGGCTGGCCCATCCACGGTCACAAAGCGTCTTCAAAATCGCATGTGCCGTCGCCTGAGTGAGGTCCAGCTCGCGGACGATGTCGGAGAAGCGCAGCCGCGCATCCCCCGACCGGGCCAGGAGCTCGACAACGTCGACTACCCGGGCGGTCGGCGCTGAGGTCGACCCGCGAATGGCTTGACTCCTTTGCGAAGCCGTTCATACAGTGATACGGACAAGTCGAGATCATATATCGACTATCCGAAAATGCCTGCGTCCTGCCGATCCCAACGGAGACGTCCGATGACCGAACGGGAGGACCGCCAGGACATCTCCGATCTGCTGGTGCGCTGCGCCACGGGAATCGACCGACGCGACTGGCTTTTGTCCGAACGGTGTTCACCGACGACTGCGAACTCGACTACGGAGAGATCGGCGCATGGACGAGCATCGACGCCATCGCGGACTTCATGGAACGGGTGCATGCCCTGGCGGGACACACCCCGCCCGGCGACGATGCGGTTCGTGCAACGAACCGGGGAGGAGCGGGCGAGGGCTGATCATGACCGCTGACAACAAGTCCGGCGTCAATGCGATCGGTTCCTACGATCACGAGATCGTCCGCACCAACGACGGATGGCGCATCGCTCGCCGCCGCTATACGCAGGTTCGCCTCAGCACCGTCGGAAGAACCGTCGGGAGCCCTGCGTGACGTTCGCGACGAAGTATGGACCGTGGGCACTCGTCGCGGGCGCTTCCGATGGTCTGGGCGCCGCGTTTGCCGCGGGACTCGCCGAGCGCGGCGTCAACGTCGTGCTCCTTGCCCGTCGCGAGGCAGTGCTCAATCAGGTTGCAGCAGCGATCACCTCGCGGGCTCCGGTCCAAACACGCACCCTCACGGTTGATTTGGCGCAACAGGGCGCGGCAGCGGCGATCGCCTCGGCCACCAGCGACGTGGAAATCGGGTTCCTCGTCTACTGTGCGGGAGCCGATCCCAACTTCGAGCCGTTCCTCGCAACCCCGATCGAAGCGGCCGAAGCGATGGTGCAACGCAACTGCGTCGTGCCGATGCAGCTGTGCCACCACTTCGCTCGCCCCATGGTCGAGCGGGGCAGCGGCGGAATCGTCATCTTCGGGTCCGGCGCCGGGCTGGCCGGCGGACCCAACCTGGTCGCCTACGGCGCCTCCAAGGCGTTCGACATGGTCTTCGCCGAAGCGTTATGGGCGGAACTACACGACAAAGGCGTTGACGTCCTGGGCCTGATCTTGGGGAAAACCGACACGCCGGCACTGCGGCAACTCGAATACCGCCGCGGCCAGATACGCTCGCCCGACGACCCGCCGGCCGACGCTGCCGCGGTGGACGATGTCATCGCGGACGCATTCGAGAACCTGACCAACGGTCCCACCCGGGTCGTCGGCGAAGAGATGCGCGCCGCCGTGCAGATGATGGCGTCGCTCACCCGCAATCAGATCGTCGAATTCATGAAGCAAGCCAGCGCCGCGGCGATGGGCCCCACCGGTTGACCCGCTGCGCGCCGGGAAACCAGCAGACCCGTGCCGCAAGGTGGGTTTGCCAAAGTTTAGAGTTAGCGCGGCCTAACTATCGCGATGGGTTTCTTCTGGCCAGCAAAGACGTAATGGCGAATGTCGCCCCTGCGGCCTCCCCGCAACGTTGCTGGCTTGCGGACGGAGCGGGTACGTTGGGCTAGCGGGTCAAGCCACGGCCGCGGTCACAGTTGGCCACCAACGATCATGCTCCCGAGTCGAAGGACGACGATGCGCGCCACCGGCAGGCCGGCTCCCGCCTCAACCGCATTACGCGCGCGGCGTATCGCCTTGGCCCGTTCCGGCCTGATCACCGTGACATTCATCGCCCCGGCGGTCGTCGCACGAATCGTCGGCCTGCGTTTGGACCCGGTTGCCGCGCTGGTGATCTTCGGGGCCGCGGTGGTATCGGCCAGCTTCTTGCTCGCGTGGGCCGCCGAAGCCGCGCACATCGACGTTTCCGGTGGGCTCGCAATCGCGGTGCTCGCATTGGTCGCGGTCCTGCCCGAATATGCCGTCGACCTCTACTACGCCTACGTGTCGGGCCACAACGCGGATTACACCCAGTACGCCGCCGCCAACATGACCGGGTCCAACCGGTTGCTCATGGGCTTGGGCTGGCCCGTCGTGGTGTTGGTCAGCATCGTCGTGGCACGAAAAACCGGCGCCGCCAAACCCACCGGTCTGGCGCTGCAGCCCGCCAATCGCGTCGAACTCGGGTTCTTGTTGATTGCCGGTGTGGTCGCGTTCGTCATACCGGCAAGCGGCGAAATCCACCTTGCGCTCGGATTGACGCTCCTGGCCTGGTTCGGCTTCTACCTCTACAAGATCGCTCACGGCGACGTGGAGGAGCCGGAGCTCGTCGGTACCGCCGCCGCCCTGGGCGAGCTATCCGACCGCCGTCGCCGCATCGCCGTCGTCAGCCTCTTCATCGCGTCGGGCGCGGTGATTCTGCTTTGCGCCAAGCCGTTCGCCGACAATCTGGTCGCCGCGGGCACGGAGTTGGGCATCGACCGGTTCCTCCTGGTCCAGTGGCTGGCCCCGTTGGCCTCCGAAGCCCCCGAATTCATCGTCGCGACCATCTTCGCCAGCCGCGGCAAGGGTACGGCGGCAATCGCCACGCTGATCTCCTCCAAGGTCAACCAGTGGACGCTGCTCGTCGGATCGTTGCCGGTGGCCCATGTGCTCGGGGGCGGCGGACTATCCCTGGAGCTCGACTCGCGTCAGGTAGAGGAAATGCTGCTCACGGCCACCCAAACCATGATGGGGGTGGCGCTGATCCTGGGCCTGCGTTTCAGCCGAGCCGCGGCGTGGGCACTGCTGGGGTTGTTCGTCGTCCAGTTCCCGCTCACCTCGACGCACGGGCGGTTGATCCTGTGCGGTGTCTACACGGCCGTGGCGCTCGTCGGGCTGGTGGTCAACCGCCGCCACCTGGTTGCCACGATTCGGGCACCGTTCGTCGGAAGGGCGATCCGTCACAGCGGTCACCCGCACCATGCGGAGGACGTTCCGGGCGTCACGGCGTAGCCGGACATCGGCCGGGCGGCGCCTCGTAGATAACATCGCGAGTTGACAAGACGCCTCTCGGGATTGGAGCGCCGTGGCGCGCGAAGTGTTGACGGTTATCGGCGTGGGGGGCATGGGCGGCGCGATCGCCCACCGCCTTGGTGCGGGCAAGACGGTGCTGTTGGCCGACAACAACGAGGCGGCGCTGGCGTCGGTCACCGAAGCGCTGTCCGCAGATGGCCATCAGGTGCATAGCCGCGGGGTCGACGTCTCTTCGCCGGAATCGGTACGCGAGCTTGCCGAACACGCGGCCGCACTCGGCGCCGTCACGCAGGTCGCACACACCGCGGGCCTGTCGCCATCGCAGGCGTCGGTCGAAGCGATTCTGGCCGTGGATCTTTTGGGAACGGCGCTTGTGCTGCAGGAATTCGGCCAAGTCATCGCGCCGGGGGGCGCGGGCGTCGTGGTCGCGAGCATGGCCGGGAACCTGGTTCCCCCGTTGCCCGCCGAACAAGAACGCGCCCTGGCCCACGCCCCGCCCGGCGAATTGCTCAAGCTGGATTTCGTCAGCCCCCAACGCCTCAGCCACCCTGGTATCGCATACGCAATCGCCAAGCACGCCAACCACATTCGGGTCCGCGCTGCCAGCGTGCAATGGGGCCGGCGGGGTGCCCGCATCAATTCGATCAGCCCCGGCATCATCTCAACGCCAATGGGGCGATACGAACTTGAATCCCCACTGGGCGAGGGCATGCGGGCAATGCTCGCCTCCGCGGCCGTCGGTCGGCTCGGTACCGCCGACGACATCGCCGCGGCCACCGCATTCCTCCTCGGCCCGGACGCCACGCTCGTCACCGGCACCGACCTATTGGTCGACGGCGGCATCGTCGCGGCTGTGACGACGGGCGCCGCAAACTAGGGCGTCGTGCATATGCTGATCGAATGCCGCAAAAGGTGTTGCGTGAACGCCTGATCGATCTCGAGGTCCCGAGCGAGGACGTGGCCCGCGGTCGGGCGCTGCGCAAGACCGCCCCGCGGCGCGCCCTGGCACACCTGACTCCGTCTGACCGAACGGCCACGGAAATCCTCGTCGCGCAAAACGCCAACCGGCTGCGCGAACTCGTCCCATTGCGTTTCTCCCGGATGCTCAGTGACCCGTTCTCGTTCTACCGCGGGTCTGCCGCGGTCATGGCCGCCGACCTCGCCGCAAGCCCCACGAGCGGGATCGAGCTCATGTGCTGCGGTGACGCTCATATCTCGAATTTCGGCATGTATGCCGCACCCGACCGCTCAATAGTGTTCGACCTCAACGACTTTGACGAGGCCGCGGTCGCACCCGCCGAGTGGGACCTCAAACGGCTGATCACCAGCGCGATCATCGGCGGCCGCCACGCCGATTATGCCGCCAAGGCGATCCGCAGTTGTGTGCACCAGGCCTTGGAGGGTTACCGAGCGAGTTTGCACGCCATGCTCGACATGAATGTGCTGGACCGGTACTACCTGCGACTCGAACCCGAGAAGTACACCGGGCAAGTATCCAAAGGCATGCTGGGAGTGATTCGGCAAACCATAGCGCGGGCCCGCACACAAACATCGGCGACGGTCTTCAAGAAGATCGTCGAGGTCGGACCGGACGGCACCCCGCGCCTGCGGGAAGCACCGCCGGTCCTTCAACACGTCGCCCTCGAAACCGAAGACCAGCTGCTCTTGTCGGTTGCGGAGTATCTGTCCGCGGTCCCACCCGACGTGGCGCTGCTGTTGTCGCACTTTCGCGTCACCGATGCCGCGCTGCGGGTGGTTGGTGTCGGCAGCGTAGGTACCCGGTGCTACTTGGTCATCCTGGTCGGCCCGAACGACACGCCGCTCGTCCTGCAGATCAAGGAAGCCACTCGATCCGTCCTCGAGGAGTACGGCGGCTGGCGCCAGCCGGACATCCTGAACGACGCCGTCGAGGTGCAGGGCCAGGGCGTGCGCGTGGTCGACGGCCAGCAGATCCTGCAGGCGATCTCGGATGTGTTCCTCGGGACGACACGCAACGACGGCCGCGATTACTACGTGCGTCAGTTCCACGACATGAAGGGCACCGTCGAAACCGAGGGCATGTCGGCTTCGACGTTTAGCGAATACGTCAGCGCCTGCGCGGTGCTGCTGGCCCGGGCCCACGCGCAGAGCGCGAATGCGTCGATACTGCGCGGCTACGCGGGCACCAGCGACGTCTTGCACGAGGCGATCTCCGAATGGTGCTACGCATACGCCGACAAGTCGCTCGACGACTTCCATCAACTGCGTGCGGCGGCCAAGGCCGGCGACATCGAGGTAGCCGACGGTCGATGAGAAGCCGCGCGGCCATCCTCCATGAATACGGCCGGCCATGGTCTGTTGAGGAGTTCGAGCTGGATCCGCCGCGGTCCGGTGAGGTGCTTATCCGGCTGGCCGCCACCGGGCTCTGCCACTCCGACGAACACATTCGGCAGGGAAGGCTGGCGCCCCCGCCGGATACGCTGCGCGCGCTCGGGTTGCCGGCCATGTCGCCGACGATCGGCGGCCACGAGGGCTCCGGCGTTGTGGTCGAAGTCGGCGACGGCGTGACCGGCCTCGCGCCCGGCGACCACGTGGTTACGTCCTTCGTCGCGGTGTGCGGTCAGTGCCGCTGGTGCGCCTCGGGGATGGAATACCTGTGCGACACCGGGTCTGGGACCCTGACACCCGGCATGCCGACCGACGGCACCTTTCGTCATCACACGGTCGACGGGCGAGACCTCGGGCATGTATCCAAGATCGGGGCGTTCGCCGAACACACCGTCGTCGCGGCGAATTCGCTCGTCAAGATCGATCACGGTTTCCCGCTGGTGCCCGCCGCGCTGTTGGCCTGCGCCGTTCCGACCGGATATGGGTCGGCGGCGCGTCGCGCCCACATCCGCGGCGGCGACACGGCGGTGGTGATCGGCGCCGGCGGCATCGACACCGCGGCAATTCAGGGCGCCCGGATCAGCGGTGCGGCCGGTATCGTCGCGGTCGACGTGAGCGAATTCAAACGCGAGTGCGCACCGAGGTTCGGTGCCACCCACACTGCGGCGAGCGCACCCGAGGCGATCGAGTTGGTGCGCGACCTTACCCGCGGCGTGATGGCCGATGCGGTCGTCGTCTCCCCGGCAATGATCGGCGCGGCGGATGTCGGTGCGGCCGTGACGCTCACCCGCAAGGGCGGCAGGTGTGTGCTCACCAGCCTGCCCGCGCCGACGACGCACTCGATCGCGGTCACGCTGCAGGACTTCATACTGATGAACAAGACGTTGTGCGGCACCGTGTTCGGCTCGTGCAACCCCAAGAGCGACATTCCGCTGTTGGCCACGATGTACGCGTCGGGCCAGCTGCTTCTCGACGAAATGATCACCAAGCGCTATGCGCTGGACGAGATCAACGACGCCTACGCCGACCTAGCCGCCGGTCAGTTGATCCGCGGGGTGATCGACTTCGGTCTCGACTAGTTGTTGGCCGCGACCCGGGGCTACGCCGTTGCGGTGCAGCCACTCTCGGGGCCGGAGGCGCCAGGTGCGACGAGCGTACTCGAGCTCCGTGTAGGGCCACTGGGTCACGATCCGTCCCGTGGGGGAACGGAAGTAGCTGTCGCACTGCGTCCAGACGGTGCGTTCGAGGTCGGCGGAAAGCCGTTCGTTGTAGCGCTTTTCGACTTCCGGGCGCACCTCGACGTATCCGCCGCGGCGTGCCACCCGGCTCACCGCGCTGGCCACCAGCCGCGCACCGGCCTCCAGGATGTAGACAATCGAGTTGCCGCCCTGGTTGGTGTTGGGTCCGTAGAGCATGAAGAAATTAGGGAATCCGGCGACCGCTACGCCCAAATACGCGCTCGGGTCCGCCCCCCACCGGTCGTGCAGCCGCTGCCCACCGGCCCCGATGACTTCGATGCCCGACAGGCAGCGTGACGTTTCGAATCCGGTGGCCAGCACAATCACATCCACGTCGATCGCGCGCCCCGCCGCGGTGATGACGGCCGCCTCGGCGATCCGCTCGACGGGGTCGGTGACCAGCTCGACGTTGTCCTCCTGCAGCGCACGGTAGTACTCGTCGCCCAGCAGCACCCGCTTGCAGCGGAACGGATAGTCCGGCGTGAGCGCGCGGCGCAACGGCTCGTCGGCGACGGTGCGCTCCAGGAACGACGTCGCGATGTGCGTGCGTGCCGCCACCACCGGGTCGTCGGCAAAAGTCGCCGTGTTGTCGTGCTGGAACTTCCAGATCTGCCAACGCGTGCGGCGCACCGCCAGGGGGTTGCGCCGGAATCGCGCCAATTCGGTTGCGCTGTACGGCCGGTCGTCCTTGGGCACCATCCAGGGCGGGGTCCGCTGAAACACCGTCACGCGTTCGGCGATCCTCGCCAGTTCCGGGACGACCTGCACGCCGCTGGCGCCGGTGCCGATTACCGCCACCCTTTTGCCGGCCAGCTCGACGCTGTGGTCCCACCGCGCGGTGTGCATGATCGTGCCGCGGAAGCCGGTCAGGCCCTGGATATCGGGCTGCTTTGGCGACCCGAATAATCCCACGGCACAGACGATGACGTCGGCGGTCAGCGTGGAGGTGTGTCCGGCGTGGGCTAGCCGACAATCCCAGCTCCAGGTGTTCGGGTCCCAGCGGACGGAGCGGACTGTGGTGCCGAGCATGAGATGGCGGCGCAAGTCGAAGTCGTCGGCCACCGACTCCAGATAGGCCAGAATCTCCGGCTGCCGGGCGTAGGTTCGGCTCCAGTATTTGTTGGGCGCGAACGAATACGAATACAGGTGGCTCTGGATATCGCACGCGCCACCTGGATAGGTGTTGCGCCGCCAGGTGCCTCCGACGCCGTCGCCGCCCTCGATGATCACCAGATCGTCGATGCCGGCGCGCCGCAGGGCAACCGCCGCGCCGAGACCGCCGAACCCGGCGCCGATGATCGCTACCTTCGGTGGGGGGCGACGCCGCGTCGACCGCGTCGCCGCGCGGAGCCGGCCGAGGGCGTAGCGCCGGCGGGCTTGCCGGCTCGTCACGGCCGGGCCCCCGCCGTGCGGATCTCGAGCCCTTCCATGTCGCCGTTGGCCCGCCACGCCTCCAGGATGTCGGCGTATTCGGTTGGTGCACCGAAGAAGAAGCTGCCCTGCCGAGTCTTGGCGTCCGCCTTGCCTTCCCGGTTGTAGTAGCCGGGGGTGCAGGTTCTCGCCCGGTCGGCGGTCGCGGAGGAGCGGGCCACCACGGTGTCGACCCAGGCGGCTTCGGCGCCAAGTGCGGCCTCCACTTCGGCGACGCCGCGCGCAAGCGCCCAGGCGATGATCCATGCGACGTGGCTCGCCTGGATGTCGAGCAGGTATGGGAAGTTCACCGTAAGCCCGGCCTGCGCGATGCTTTCGATGAAGCAGTTCGGGAAGCCGTTGGTGCACAAGCCCTGGAACGTGCGCACCCCGTCGCGCCACCGGTCGGTCAGCGTCACGCCGCCCCGGCCGATCAGGTCGAACCCGGTACGCCGGCAGTAGTCGGTGCCCACCTCGAAACCCGTTGCGAAGATCAGGCAGTCGAGTTCGTAGTCAGCCCCGTCGACGATCACTCCGGCCTCGGTGATGCGCTCCACTCCGCGACCGCGGGTGTCGACCAGTGTGACGTTGTCACGATTGAAGGCCTGAAGATATTCGTCGTGGAAGCACGGGCGCTTGCAGAAGTAGCCGTACCAGGGCTTGAGCGCCTCCGCGGTGGCGCGATCGGCCACGATCTCGTCGACCCGCGCCCGGATCTCCTCCATCTTGGCGAAGTCGGCCAGTTCGACGTCGTGCGCCGGTGAGCCGGCGCTGTCGTGGCGCATAACCGGAAGCTTCCGGGTGATGCTTGTCCAGGCATCGGCGACGAGATCCTCCGCGGACTGCCCGCCGGCCGTCAGGATCTGAAAATTCCGTATCCGCTCGCGCTGCCAGCCCGGCCGTAATGCCCTGGCCCACTGCGGGTCCGTGGGCCGATTGGCCCGCACGTCTACCGATGACGGGGTGCGCTGGAAAACATAGAGGCGCCCCGCCGACTGCGCGAGGTGCGGCACGCATTGGACCGCGGTCGCGCCCGTGCCGATGATGCCGACGCGCTCACCGGCCAGGTTCTCCAGCTTCTCGCCGGTATAGCCGTAGTCCCAGCGACTGGTGTGGACGTCTTCCCGCGGAAGGACCCGATCCCCGGAATGCCAGGCAGCTTCGGCTTCGCTTGATACCCGTTGGCCATGGAGACGAACTTGGCACGCATCTCGTCCCCCTGGTTGGTACGAATCACCCACCGGGAAGTCTGGGCCTCCCAACGGATCTCATGGACATCGGTTCCGAGGCAGGCGTCGCGGTAGAGGTCGTTGTGCTCGGCGATCGCCCGGCAGTGGGCAAAGATCTCGGCGCCCTTGGCGTATTTTTCCGTCGGCATGTAACCGAGCTCTTCCAACAGCGGCATGTACACATAGGATTCGACGTCGCACGCGATCCCCGGATACCGATTCCAGTACCAGGTGCCACCCACGTCGGCCGCCCTGTCGATCAGCCGGATGCTTTCGACCCCGCGCTGGCGGAGCCGCGCGCCCGTCAGCAGCCCGCCGAAACCGGCGCCTACGATCGCCACGTCAACCTGGTCGGTGAGGGGCTCGCGGGCGAACTCGCCGTCCACCCAAGGGTCTTCGCCGAACCGGGCGAATTCGCCCGCGATCTCGACGTACTGCGCGATCCCCTCCGGGCGCAGTCGCCGGGCGCGCTCTTCGGCGTACTTCTGCCGCAGGGCGTCGACGTCGAACGCCAGGCCAACGGTCTCGGTCAAGGTCTGTGGCTTCCTCTTCGTGACCCCGACTATATAATCAATCGTTTGATCATATCAAGCGCCGCCTGCTCCCGGCCGAGTCTGCGGTGATGTCGTCGACCTGCGCTCAGCGCTCGGATTTGGCGCCGACCGACGCGCTGGTTGCGGTCTCGGTCGCCCCGGATCCCAGCAGCGTCCCTCTGATAAGTCGCTTGGCGGAGGCCAGCGCCGCGTGGTAGTCCTCCGGAGGCAGCGTCGCAGCCAGCTCGGTCAGGCCGTAGATCAGCGCGTAGACCGCTTCGACAGCACCCCCCTCCTCGACGATGCCCTCGAGGATCTCGCGGAACGCCTGCAATCCCGTGCCCCCGGATACCCCTGCCTCGAGGGCGACCGCGCTTTCGGCCCGGATGGCCCACTCGAAGGCGGCCAGGTCGGGATATTCGCGCATCAACCGTCCCGATTCGTCGAGCACCGCGTCGATTCGGTCGATGGCGTCGCCGGGGCTGCCCGCGGCCCGGCGCAGGCGCGGCAACGCGACATCGGTTCTGGCCGCGATCGCCGCCTTGATCAGCTCCGACTTGTTCGGAAAGTAGTTGTACAGGTTCGCGCTGGTCACCTTCGCTGTGCGGGCGATCTCACGGATGGTCGCTCGGGAGTAACCCACCTCTGCCACACAGCGCATGGCCGCGACGATGATCCGCCGGCGGGTCTCCTCGCCGCTCGCACCGACCGGGCGACCGAGCTGTGCCCGCGTCATCGTGATGTCCTCACTCGTGCGTCCCATCCGCCGACCGCCAAGACGGCAAGCTGCCGTTACCGCAGAATATAATCGGATGATCAATTACTCTCGATGGGGCGCGGAGGTGCGCGGTGAGTAAGCCAGCGACCGCGACACCGTCCGCCTTGGGCCGCCCGGCGGGTGCCAACGGTGAGCAGACCCGCCAACGAATCATCACGGCCGCCATGCGCTGCGTGGCCGAGATCGGCTACTCCCAGACGACCATTCGACAGATCGCCAAGGGCGCCGAAATGACCAGTGGCAGTTTGTATCACTACTTTCCGAACAAGTCCGAGTTGCTCAACGCGACCGTCAAGGAAATCGACGGGCTCGCCTTCGCGCGGCTGCGAGCCGCCGCGGCACGGGCCGGCGACGCGGTCGATCGCGTCGAGGCGGTGCTGGACGAGTCGGAGCGGTTGATGCGCGAGTACCCACATTTGGCCGCATTCGATCGCGCAATGCGCGTCGAGAGCGCCGCCCACCGGCGCGGCCGCGCACCCAGGTATCCGGGCCTAAAAGCGTTGCGCGAGATCATCAATGACATCATCGAGGACGCCCGGGCGCGCGGAGCGCTGCCAAGCGATGCCAACCCGGGCGCCGCGGTCAACGCCATCTACGCGCTCACCCGCGGCCTGACGGAGCAGGCGGCGAGCCTGGGGCCGGAGGCCTACGCCGCCACGCTGAGTTCGGCGAAGGAATTGATCAGGGGAACGCTTTTCGCGCCGCAAGCGAATCGCCCAGAGTCCACACCGCCACGCCGATCAGCACGAGATCCTTGAGTAGGAACTGACCCGGCAGTGCCGACAGCACGGGAATGCCGGCGGCGTGGGTTCCGACCACCCCGGGCGTGGTGAACAGGAAGCTCAGCGTTCCCAGGAACAGCACCACCGCCAGGGCGCTCCCAACCGCCGACGCGCGCGGCCACAGCGGCCTCAGCGCAATGAGAAGCGCCGCAACGATTTCCATCGTTCCCAGCCCGCGCGCGACCGTGTTAACGCTGGCCACGTCGTAGACCCAGCTCATCAGCGGGCTGTGGTCGATGAGCACGCGGGACTCCATCTTCACGTACTTCCCGAACCCGATCCACGCCAAGACGACCACTAGGCCGTAGCGGCTAATCAGCTGCCCGCTTGAGATCAGCGCCTGCGCCGCGCGATGCGATGGGGCGACCGGGGCCTGGCTGTGGTCGATCATCGGCGACGAGTTCCTTCCGGCGACGGGTGTTGCGGGCAATCGTTCCTAGGGGACACGATGCCCACCCCGATTGCGTTCAGTGGCAGATCGCGACCGCGACCGCCGTCGGGTCGCGGGCGACGCGCCCAACGGGATTCCGGCGCGGCGCCACGGGACGCGGACGATCCGTCATGACCCGGCGTAGCGGTCCCGCAGCTTGGCCAGCGTCGCCTCGATGCCCTCGGCGTTGGCCTTGCTGAAACCCATCACCTCGTAGTACTTCAGCGCGTTCTTGATCGCTCCGGCGTCGCGGTAGTCGAACGTCTCGGTGACCCGCGTCCGGGTGGGTGACAGCGATTCGAATTCCCACCGCCAGCGGTGGCCCAACGGGTGCCGCCATTCGACCAATTCGTTCGGCCTGAGGGCAGTGACCCTGCTCGTGATGCGGTATGGCACGCCAAACATCTTCATGTTCGTCGAAAACTTCGATCCCACGGCCACTTCCGCGGGGACCTTGATGTTGCTGACGACGGTGCCCGATCCGTCCAACTCGCTGTGGCGCCGCGGATCGGCGGCCAACGCGTACAGCTCGGCAGCGGACGCTGACACTTCCACCGACCGGCTTACCTGGCGGGGTCCCGCGTCGACAACATTGACGGTCATGACGGTCCTTACCTTTCTGGCTGTCCGGCGGCGCACGGTCGACGCTACGCTTCGCCGAGTTGCTCTTTTGCGGCAGGATTTGCGGCAGGAAGGAACCCTACGGACCCATGAGCCCGTCGATCCCGGGAAGGGTGGCACTGATCACCGGCGCCGCGCGCGGGCAAGGGCGGGCACACGCCGTGCGACTCAGCGCGGAAGGCGCCGACATCGTCGCGCTCGACATTGCCGGCCCCTTGCCGCCCAGCGTTCCCTACGAGTCGCCGACGCCCGACGATCTGGCGGAAACGGCACGGCTGGTGGGCGCCAACGGCAGGCGCGTCATCGCCGCGGCCGTCGACGTGCGCGACCTCGATGCGCTGCAAACCGCCGTCGACCGGGCGGTCGACGAACTGGGTCGTCTCGACATCGTCGTCGCCAACGCCGGCATCTGCAGTCCCGCTCCCTGGGATCGGATCACCGCCGAATCCTTCCGGGACACCATCGACACCAACGTGACCGGCACCTGGAACACCGTGACGGCCACGGCTCGCCACATCATCGAAGGCGGCCGCGGCGGGTCGATCATCCTCATCGGTTCGGCCGCCGGCGTCAGGGTCGAGCCGTTCATGGTCCATTACGTGGCGAGCAAACACGCCGTCACCGGGATGGCGCGCGCTTTCGCCGCCGAACTGGGCCGGCACAGCATCCGCGTCAACAGCCTGCACCCGGGCGCGGTCGCCACCCCGATGGGCAGCGGCCAGATGCGCGAGGCAATCCGGACGGCCGCCGACTCGTATCCATACCTGCGCGGCTTGAACCGGCCGCTGCTGCCCGAAGGCACCGCCCAACCCGAGGACATCGCCGACGCCGTGGCCTGGCTTGCCTCCGACCAATCCAGATTCGTCACGGGCAGCCAGGTTTCGGTCGACATGGGGATTTCCTACTGCTGACGGCGGCGTTCGGGGCACGCGTGACGGGCACCGCCCGGCCGCCCGGACTGCCCACCAGGCACAATCGGTGGTTGATCCATTCGACCCGCTGGCCGCTCGTGACGGGAATGTCTCCGCCGGGACGCGCGTGAAGTGCGCGCTACGGTCAGCGACAAGGAAGGCAGCGTGCGCGAGACGACCGGTTCGGCCACCGCAGAGAACAACATCGAGCTGGAGATCGCGGGGATGACCTGCGCCTCGTGCGCGATGCGCATCGAGAAGAAATTGAACGAGCTCGAAGGGATCAACGCGCGGGTCAACTACGCGACCGAAAAGGCGGCCGTCGTCATCCCGGCCGGATACGACCCGCGGGCCCTGATCGCCGAAGTCGAGAAGACCGGCTACGCCGCGGCGCTGCCGCAACGCCCAGACGAGCCCGCTTGCGCGGCGCGGGCGACCCCTGATGATGCTGCCGCCGAGCTGACGTCGCTCCGCATCCGCCTGGTCGCCGCTGTCGCGCTCGCCGGGCCCGTGATCGCCATGGCGATGATCCCCGCGTGGGAGTTCCGCTACTGGCAATGGGTGTCGCTGGCCCTGGCCACTCCGGTCGTGTTGTGGGCGGGACGGCCCTTCCACGTCGCCGCATGGGTCAACCTCAAACACGGTGCGGCCACCATGGACACCCTCGTCTCGGTCGGGACGCTCTCGGCGTTCCTGTGGTCCCTGTACGCCTTGCTGCTGGGGACGGCCGGGCAGCCCGGCATGCGACACGGCTTCGCGTTCACCGTCACGCGCAGCGACGGCGCCGGCAACACCTACCTCGAGGTGGCCGCCGGCGTGATCCTGTTCGTCCTGGCCGGCCGCTACTTCGAGAAGCGCTCCAAGCGGCGCGCGGGCGCCGCGTTGCGCGCCCTGCTGGAACTCGGCGCCAAGGAGGTCGCGGTGCTGCGGGAGGGCACCGAGACCCGCATCCCCGTCGACCAGCTGGTCCCGGGCGACGAGTTCGTGGTGCGCCCCGGCGAGAAGATCGCCACCGACGGGACGGTTGTCTCGGGCTCGTCGGCCGTGGACGCCTCGATGCTCACCGGTGAGCCCGTCCCAGTCGAGGTCGGCGTGGGCGACGCTGTCCCCGGCGCCACCGTCAACGCCGGCGGGCGGCTCGTCGTACGCGCCACCCGCGTCGGCGACGACACGCAACTGGCACGAACGGCAAAGCTCGTCGCGGCGGCCCAGTCGGGTAAGGCCGAGGTGCAGCGGCTCGCGGACCGCGTCTCCGGCGTGTTCGTGCCGGTCGTCATCGCCGTCGCCGTGGCCACCCTCGGCGGGTGGCTCTTGGCAGGATTCCCGGTAGCCGCGGCACTCACGGCGTCCGTCGCGGTGCTCATCATCGCCTGCCCGTGCGCGCTCGGGCTGGCGACGCCGACGGCGCTCCTGGTCGGCACCGGCCGCGCCGCTCAGCTCGGCGTGCTGATCAAAGGACCCGAAGTACTGGAGTCCACCCGCAATATCGACACGATCGTGCTCGACAAGACCGGCACCGTCACCGCCGGCAAGATGACGCTGCTCGACGTGGCCACCGAACCGGGGACCGACCGCGAGACGCTACTTCGTTACGCCGGAGCCCTCGAGGACGCCTCCGAGCACCCCGTCGCGCGGGCGATCGCCCAAGGCGCGAAGGAGGAACTCGGCGCGCTGCCCGCGCCCGAGGGCTTCACAGCGGTGGACGGCCTAGGGGCGCATGGCGTTGTCGACGGCCACGCGGTGGTCGTCGGGCGCGCAAGCCTGCTCGCCGACTGGGCCCAGCACCTCGAAGCGAAGCTCTCGGCAGCCAAAGCCCGCGCCGAGGGCGAAGGCAAAACCGCGGTCGCGGTCGGCTGGGACGGTCGCGCCCGCGGGATCCTGGTCGTCGCCGACACCGTCAAATCCACCAGCGCCGAAGCCGTCCGGCAGTTCAAACTCCTGGGATTGACGCCGGTGCTGGTGACCGGGGACAACGCCACCGTCGCGGACCGCATCGCCGGCGAGGTTGGCATCGCGCACGTCATCGCCGACGTGATGCCCGCCGACAAGGTCGCCGCCGTCAAGCGTTTGCAATCCGAGGGCAGGGTCGTCGCGATGGTCGGCGATGGCGTCAACGACGCCGCCGCCCTGGCCGCCGCCGACTTGGGGCTCGCGATGGGGACGGGCACCGACGTGGCGATCGAAGCCTCCGACCTGAGCCTGGTGCGCGGCGATCTACGCGCCGCGGCGGACGCGATCCGGCTCTCCCGGCGGACGTTGCGCACCATCAGGGCGAATCTGTGTTGGGCCTTCGGCTACAACATCGCTGCGCTCCCATTGGCCGCTTTCGGCCTGCTCAACCCGATGCTGGCAGGCGCCGCGATGGCGTTCTCCAGTGTGTTCGTCGTCGGCAACAGCCTGCGGCTGCGCTCGTTCGCAAGCACGATTCGCGCGGACCCTGTGGGATAGTTGATTGGCCTACCGCGTGCCGAAGGCGAGGCAGGCGGGTACTCGCAGAGCGATCGGATTTAGCGAAGGTCACGAACCTTGCCCCAGTTCGTCCAACAGTGGTCCCTGCTGCACGGCTGGTTGCCGTATGCGGTGCAGGGCCTGGCGCTGCTGGTGGCCGTCGGCGCGATCGGATGGCGCAGGCGACGTTGGCGCGGCTGGGCGCTCCTGGTGGCGCTGGGCGTGGCGGCGATGGTGACGGCGCTGTCGTATTGGTACATCACCTCGATCGGCGTGGCCGGGGACCCGGCACCGGTGTCGTTGTGGCTCTGGATAGCGATGACCGGCCTCGCGCTTGCCGTGCTGCTACTCGGATGGCCCGGTGCCCACTGGTGGCGACGTGTCCTGGCGGTGCTTTCGGTACCCCTTTGCGTGTTGTGCGCGGCCCTGGCCCTGAACGGCTGGGTCGGCTATTTCCCCACCGTGCTGGCCGCGTGGGACCAGCTGGCCTCGCGGCCGCTGCCCGACCAGATTGACCGCCTGAGAGTGACCGCGATGCAGCTCGAGGGGACCAAGCCGGCCAAGGGCGTCGTGGTTCCCGTGACGATCAGCGCCGACGCGTCGCACTTCGCCCACCGCCAGGAACTCGTCTACCTGCCCCCGGCATGGTTCAGCAGCAATCCGCCGCCCCGGCTGCCGGCGGTAATGATGATCAGTTCGGCGTTTAACACCCCTGCCGACTGGCTGCGCCCCGGCGGCGCCTTCACCACCATCGACGACTTCGCTGCCGCGCATCATGGGTTCGCCCCGGTGCTGATCTTCGTCGATCCCACCGGTTCGTTCGACAACGACACCGAGTGCGTCAACGGCCCCCACGGCAACGCCGCGGATCATCTGACGAAGGACGTTGTGCCCTTTGTCGTCTCGAACTTCGGGGTCAGCGCTGACCGAGCCAACTGGGGCGTCGCCGGGTGGTCGATGGGCGGTACCTGCGCGGTTGATTTGGCCGTCATGCATCCGGAGATGTTCAGGGCCTTCGTCGACATCGCCGGCGACCGCAGCCCCAACGTCGGCCCTAAGGAGCAAACCATCGCCCGGTTGTTCGGCGGCGACAATGCCGCCTGGGCTGCGTTCGACCCGGCCACGGTCGTCGCTCGGCATGGTCGCTATACCGGCGTATCGGGTTGGTTCGACGTCCCCGCGTCGTCCGGGCCGCGCAACATCGCCCAGGAGGCCAATCCCACCCTCGGAGCGCCCAACACCGACCCCGCCGCCAACCCCGAAGGCCAGGACGCGGCCGCCGGATCCCTGTGCGCAATCGCCGACGCCAACGGGATCGACTGCGCGGTGGTCACGCAACCGGGCAAGCATGACTGGCCGTTCGCCTCCGCGGCGTTCGCCGCATCGCTGCCGTGGCTGGCCGCGACGCTGGGAACCCCCGACACCGAGCCGGTCCAGCTACCACGACGCGGCAGCGGGGCGCCGCGTTAGGCCGACGCGGATTCGTCGCCGACGACCGTCGGTGTCGGCGGCCCCGAATGTGCAGGAACGTTACCTTTTCGCGGCCGAGTTCACAGCTGACCCTCCCGTAACGAATCCGGCATATCGCCACCGCTAGTGGTACGGTTCGCTGCTGTGGATGCGCAGTTTGGCAACATGGGCGTCCCGGGTTCCGGGGCGCGCGTGCCTACCTCGCACCGCAAACGCCCTGCGAAGAGGCGCGTGAGATTCACGGTCTCCCCGTTTACCTCTGCGGATCGGGGCGTTGGCTCATCAGAGCTCAATCGGCGTCGTTTCCTCGGGGCGCTGGCCGCGGCCACCGTTGCCGGCGTGGGCGCGGCCCGTCTCGTGGTCGACCCGCAGCCCCGGACATTTGCGCAGGCACCCGAGGCGCAGATAGCGACCTCGGGACCCACCGCGCCGTCGGCCTTGTTGCCGCCCCCGCCGCTGGGCGCTCGCATCGCGCTGCCCGGTGGCGGTGCGCTGACCAAGATCCCCGGGGAAGGCGATCTGCTCGCACTGACCGTCGATGACGGCGTCAACAGCGAGGTGGTGCGCGCCTACACGCAGTTCGCCAAGGACACCGGGGTGCGGCTGACGTTTTTCGTCAACGGAGTCTACAAATCCTGGACCGAGAACCTGGACGTGCTTCGACCGTTGGTCGACTCCGGACAGATCCAGCTGGGAAACCACACCTGGTCACACCCCGATCTGACCACCCTTCCGAAAGACCAGATCGCCCAGCAGATCGGCCGCAACGACCAATTCCTGAAGAAGACATATGGCATCGGAGCGAAACCGTACTGGAGGCCGCCATATGGAAAGCACAACGCCGCCGTCGACGCGGTAGCCGCCGACTTCGGGTACACCGTCCCGACCTTGTGGTCGGGTTCGTTGTCGGATTCCACGTTGATCACCGAGGACTACATCGTGAAGATGGCCGGTCAATACTTCGCCCCACAGGCCATCGTTATCGGCCACCTCAATCACCCGCCCGTCACGCACGTCTACCCGCAGCTCGTCGAGATCATCCGCGACCGAAACCTGCGCACCGTCACCCTCAACGACGTGTTCCTCAAGACCCCTCAGTGAGCGCGCCGGATCCGCAGCGGCTCGGCGGTCTGGCTTGGGCCCGGCGTACCGGCGGTCGGCTGTCGCGCGCCGAGCGTCGCCGGCTCCTTATTGCAGTCGCGGTGGGCCAGTGGCAGAACGCCGTGGGGAGGGCCAAGCTCGCACTGGGCCGGCTTCCCGCCGCGGCTGAGCGCGTCGATCTGGGCGCATTCCAGGTACCCGATTCCAGGTTCGCCCGCGAGTCCGAGCAGGCGTGCGCCGAGTTGCCCCCAGCCCTCCAAGGCCACTCCTACCGCACCTGGTTGTTCGGGCGTGCACTCGCCGCCGTCGACGGGCGCGAGGTCGACGACGAGCTCTTCTACTGCGGAGCGCTCCTGCACGACTACGGCATCGTCAGCCCGACGGCGGACCGCGACTTCACGCTCGGGAGCGTCGAACGCATGCTTTCGTGCGCAGAAGCCGCCGGACTCGACGATGAGCGCGCGGATTCACTCGCGGACGGCATCTGCGTGCACACTACGCCGGGAGTCAAGGTCGAAACCGACGGTGCCATCGGCTGCTACCTGCAGTGGGGAGCGATGGTCGATGGCGCCGGACTGCGGGTGTGGGACATCGCTCCCCGCAACGTCGATGAGGTGCTGCGCCGTTACCCACGAGGCGATTTCAAAAGAGAGCTGATCGCCATGATGCGTGCGGAGGCGACAGCCGTGCCCGGTGGACGCTTCCGGCTCCTGGTTCGGTGCGGCTTGCCGTTGGCCGTGCGGCTGGCACCGTTCGACTCCTGAGTTCAGCCGGTAGCCAAGCGGGCCAGACGCTCGTCCAGGGTGGCGTGGAAGTGCCCGATCGCGCTCTCGTGCCGCCCGAACTCCACGAATTCGTTTGCGCCCGAGCGCAACCCGCGCTGCACACCCTCCGACATCTCGTTGTCCTCCACGGCCCCACGCGCAACCAGGGTGCCCGCGGGGTCGATCCGGGGCCCCAGCGATGCTCGCTGCACGAACTCGGCTTTGGCCATCGAATAGATGGTGACCGTGCTGTGGTCGATGTCGACCGGATCGATCACGACCATGAGCACCAGGTCCGGGAACGTCGCCACCATGACGTTGGGGAACAGGTGATAGACATACGTAACCCGAGCATCCGTCGTCCAGGCGGCTTCCGGGCGGTCGCGAAGCCGTTCAATATTGCGGTACGGGAACGTGATTCGGCTATTGGGGCCGAATGTCTCGATCATGTTGAGGTCGTCGTATTGCAGCGGGAAAAAGGTCTCCTTGTGGGTCGAGCGGATGTGATAGCCCTCCAGGAACTGCTCGACGAGCACCTTCCAATTCATCGCTCGGGGAGTGGAATCCACATACACGAGCCGCTGGGCCGGGACCAACTTGTCCCGCCACGGGCTGCCGTCGGCCAACTCGGCCATCGCCTCGTCGGCCCAGGCCTGCCGTCCCGCGTCACCCGAGTCGAGCGCGCCGATGACAATGAGCCCGTCCACCTCGCGGCTGGCCACCTCGACCAAACCTCGGGTCGACATGTCGAGATCGGGGAAGGCATCGGCGTGCGGCACGTGCGAGAGCGAGCCGTCCAGACGATATGTCCAGCCGTGGTAGCGGCACACCAGCGCATGGGAGCAGCCCGCGTCCTCCACTAGCGCAAAACCGCGATGCCGGCACGCGTTGCGGAACACCCGCGCCCGTTCGTCGCGCCCCCGCACGGCGAATAGGGTCACCCCGAAGGCGGCTCGCTGGACATGGTCCCCGGGGTTCCGGATAGCGGCGGAAGGGACGAAGACGCTCGGCATCCCGCGAAGCAACCGGAGTTCTTCGACGAATCGGTTTGGATTCAGGTAGTTTTCGACGGGCTCGCGCCAAGCCGCACCCTCGTCGGTGGTACCGGCATCGATATGGGCGAGGATGCGCCGAGCGATCTCCACATCGTCGGCAAGCACCGACTTCGTCGGTAAGCTCATGCGTGTCAGTATCACACTATGAATGTCACGCGTCAATGATTTAGTGATATCGCGGCGATCGGGGAAGATGGACGCGTGCCCGCACTACCACGATCTCGCCTGAGCGACCTGATCGGCAGCCGTCCGCTGAGCGCGCGCTCGGTCCTGGCGTCGGCGTTGTTGGGATCCGACGAAGGCCGCCTCACGGTGGCGGAGCTGGTCGGGGTGGCCTCACTGTTCGGCATCAGCGCCGGCGCGGCCCGCACTTGCCTGTGGCGGATGGTTTCAAACGGCGAGCTCACCGGCGACGACGGGAGCTATGCGCTCGCCGGGAAATTGCTGGAGCGCCGCCAGCGTGTCGACGAGGCGTCCCGGATCGACGATGCGACCCGCCGGTGGGACGGAACGTGGGAGCTGGCCATCGTCGCGCTGGAGCGCAGATCGGCCTCCGATCGCCTCGAGCTGAGGAAGGCGGCGATGGCGCTGCATCTGGCGGAACTTCGGGAGGGCGTCTGGATTCGCCCGGACAACCTTGACCGTCAACGGTTTCCGACATTCAGGGCGGTGCTGGACCAGCAGTGCACCCAGTTTCACGGCGCCGCCACGGACATCACCGCCGACAAGGTGTGGTCGCTGTTTTCCCTTGGCGAGTGGGCGGATGACGCCCGGGTCCTCATCGAGGCCATGGATGCCGCACTGGCGGCGAGCTCACGCGACGGGTCGACCGAAAGCATCACCGACGACTTCGCGCTGTCGATCGCCGTCGTCCGGCACCTTCAGCTCGACCCGCTGCTGCCCGTCGAGCTCACCGGCGACGATTGGCTCGGGCGCACGCTGCGCAGCACGTACCGCCGTTTCGACCATGCCTTCAAGCAACGCATGAACAGCGCTTTCCGCCGGTCATAGTGCTTGCGCACGCCCCCTTACAGCGAATCGACAACGTCCTTGGCCTCGCGCAGCCCCGCGCCGGTCAGCTCGCGGTACAGCTTGATGGCGGCGATAGCGTTTCCGGCGCGGGCAAGTGCGACGACCTCCGCGGGCACCCCGCCCTCGAATTGCGACGGCGCCGTCGCACCGACATCGCTGGCGAATGTCGGGCACGGGACCCCGACCCTTTCCGAAAGTAGACGCACCTGATGTTCGAGCAGCGCAAGGCGGCGGTGGACCAGCGAATCTTCCATGCCGTCACGATAATCGCGATTGCGACGCCCCGTCCGCGATTGCGATGCCGGCGGTAGCTACGACGGGTCGGCGACCGTCGGCCGCTGCAACTCGCTGACCACTGAAGTGATCCAGCGCTTCACATGGGCGGGGCTGCGCCAATCACCGGCCTTTTTCTTGGCCATCGCACTAGCGGGAAAGCCCTTTGCATCCGGTTCCAGCCGGCCACCGAAGGTCACATGACCGCGGGCACCCACGCGGTGGACCAACTTCGCCACCTGGACCGTAGGTGGGATGTCCCGCTCTTGGGCTGAGGCATCCAGCGGGCCGCTGCTGACCAGCCATACCGGCAACTGGCGCAGCGCCGGGGCGTTCCGCCGCACGAACCGTCGCGCGTCGCGGTGCCACCTGTTGGCGTACAACGCGCCCGCAACGATTACCGCATCGACGCCCGCGAGCTCAGTGACGTCCTTGGCCGGGCTCACGACCGCATCGCATCCCGCCTCGGTCAGCGCCTCGCCGATCATCGCGGCCAATCCGGCGGTACCGCCGCGCTTTGATCCGAAACCCACGAAAACCCGCATTACCCGCTCCTGGCTATCGCCGCCGCCTCGGCGTCGGTTTTGATCGCGTTCAGCGTCGCGCGCATGATGTGTTTGACGGATGGCCGGACCAACCACCAATAGCGCATGAAGCGCCGACGTGCACCCGGATCGGTTGTGGTGGTTCGGCATTGGTAACTGAGCAGCGTGTGGCTTTCACCGTATGGCACCATCGAGAAATTAGCCGCGAGCTTTCCCCAGCCGGGCTCGGCGAAGCCCACGAAATCACCTCGCGCTACGTCACGCCATTCGATTACCGGCCGCCAGAATTTTCCCACCGCGCCGAAAGCGATCTCCCGATTCGGTTGCTCGCCAAGCAGTAACCAACCGGGCAGCCCGACGCCCTCCGCGATGACCAGTCGTGGTGGTGGTGGAGCGACCTTACCCGACAGTCGCGCAGGCAGATCCCGGATCCACATCGACGCCACCACAAGGGGGCTGCGAACGGTAAGCAAGTCCAAGGCCTTCGCGGCGTGAAAGGTGGTCTGCGGGTCAGCGGCTACGACCACATGCTCGACGATCGAGGCGTCGAAGCTAGGAACCGCCGATTCGATCAGCATGCGTTCTGCGCCCACAATCGACATAGTGCGATTGTCGATTCGACTGCCGCCGCGAGCCTAGGGTCACTGGTCCCTTTCTCTTCGAACTACAGATCCGGCTGCGTCGTCTCGGCGCGTTGCTTGATGCCGAGCATCATCTTGCGAACCATTGCAAAGTGCAGGGGCTCAGCCACTGCGTAGTCGATGACCGCACCCAGCGCGCGAAGCAGCCCGGAGCGCCGCGGAGCCAGCAATCGCAGCCACCCGGCGTCCCGTTCGCGAACCAGCAGACGGGTGCGGTTTTGATCCAGCGGCAACAACGTAAATGCCCAGGTTCCGATAACCACGGCATGGTTGGGCTCAAGAACCGTCACCGGGCTTCCGATGTGCAAGGAACCGATCGAACCGGTGTCGATTCGGTCACCGACCGCGATCGTTTGCAGTTCAGGATGGATGCGGGTGGCCGACCGACGCCCTTCGACGTAATGCACGGTACCGGGGAAGAGATACCGCTCGACCCAGTCGTAGCTGTAGAAGCCTGCCCGGTGATCACCGATCTGTACCAGCCACGGCCAAACCGCGGCCCTCGGTGCATCGATGGTTACTGCCCTGGTGTGGTGAGTCATGATGTCCTGGACGATGTCGTCGCCCGGCAACGGCATCCGCCGCTCGGCATCGGTGGCGCCCCAGTCCAGCAGGGTGGGCCGGACCACCGCGTCATACACGATCAGCCCCAGAGCCGAAACGACCAGCTGCCATCTCATCGGCGTGCGACGCCGAAGGCGGCGACCAGGCGTCCGGGAAACTACGGCACTCGGCATTCGGTAGCCGTCTGGGGAGTGATCACGACATAGGCCGCCCGCGACTGGCCGTAGTACCGCATGCGCAGCGCCCATAAACGTATGTGCCTCAGCTCTACCGCCGCGAATTGTGGTTGAAGGTAGTAGAGCCAAGCTATCCGAGCGACCACCGCAGGCGGCGGCGCACCGCGCACCGCTCTGGCGCAACCCTGAACGAGGAGCCGGTCGGCGTCGTTCCGACGCTCGCCGCCGAGCAACAGGGTTACCTGCGGCGAGGCAACGACATTGCGCACCGTCCAAGACGACGCCGAGGTCGTGGCGTACAAGCGGCCGTGGTGGAATACGAACCACAGCGGTACCGCGAACGGGGTGCCCTTTCGGGAACGGCTGGCAAGCACCATTACTCGCGAACTACGAAGCGCTGCATCAAGATTCGGCGAGTTCAAGGGCGCAATGTCGGCCTCCTCGTCGGCGCGGGAGAACGCGGTTTCGCGCGAAATCGCCTCTCTTTCTGAGGTCGGTACCTGGCGAAGTGAACCATAGTCCCAGGCCACGATTCGCCTGGGCGCGACCCGATATGTGTACTGGGCCGTGGCCACAGCCATCCCTCTCACGGTCAAGGAGCGCAGTCGGAACCACTGCGGGCCGTCGTCGGCGATCAGCACGACGTGACGACCGGCCAGATCCGGGCTACCCTCCGGCACCTGCACAATGCGACATGACGACGCAGGATCGGTTGGCTCTTCCAGAGTCGCGCGCACCGGCAGCAAAAGGATTTCGTCGTCGACGCTCGCGGCCAGCGCCACGCGTGGGGGAGACAGCGCCAAGTCGGCCACCGCGCTCGCCTCGACATCACGAGTAATCACGAGCGGCGCCCTCCCACGGGGTCACGACGACGGCTTGATGCGGTAGAGCGGTCGCCGGCCCGATTGTGTCATTCGGCGGGCAGGATGTTCTGGTTGATGTGGAATATGTTGTCCGGATCGTATTGCGCCTTGATCTCGGTGAGCCGCCGGTAATTCGGACCATACGTCGCACGGACCCGGTCCTGGCCCTCGTCCATCATGAAGTTGACGTAGGCGCCGCCCGCCGAGTACGGGTGGATGGCATCCCAGTAGTCCACCGCCCAGCGCTTGATCACCTCAGCGTTCGCCGGGTCGGGATCGACCCCCGCGATGACCTGCGAGAAGTCGACATCCCGGTACGCCCAAGCGGTTTCGGTCTGGCCGACCCGATGGACGGCGCCGTCGATCGGGTACAGGTGCATCGTGGAGTGCATCGTCGGCAGCTCCTCGGCGAAGTGGGCATGAGCTTCGACGGCAGCGTCGGGCACCGTCCGGATGAAGTCGCCGCGCCAATACCACTGCAGTCCTTTGGGATACAGGTCGTCGAAGGTGGACTGCAGCGCGGGAAACGGGGCCGGACCGATGCCGTCGAAGGCCGGCTCCATCTGCCGGATCGGCGCGAAGACCTCGTCGGCCCGTGCGGGATCGCCGCTGTAGCACCAAACCACGGCGCAGGCCTTCTGCAGGTGGAAGGCCTCGGGAAAAGGTGCCACCGGGGGGACGGTCATGCTTGCGAAGAAGCCGTACAGGTCCTCGTCCTGGGCGGGGAGGAAGTCCCGGTACCACTTGAGGATGTCGGCGGTCGCCGAAGCGGGCCACGCCGTGGGACCGCAGATGACCGTATGCACCGGATGTAGGCGGAACGTAAACGAAGTGACCACACCGAAGTTTCCGCCGCCGCCGCGCAGCGCCCAAAACAGCTCGGGGTGCACTGATTCCGACGCCGTCACCACGCGGCCGTCGGCCAGCACGACGTCGGCCTCCAACAGGTTGTCGATGGTCAGGCCGTGCTTGCGGGTCAGGTAGCCGTGGCCGCCGCCCAGGGTGAGGCCGCCGACCCCGGTGGAGGAGATGATGCCCGACGGCGCCGCCAGACCGTGGGCGTGGGTCGCTCGGTCCACCTCTGCCCATGTCGCCCCGCCTTGGACGCGCGCGGTGCGCCGGTCCGCGTCGACGTCGACGCGGTTCATGGGCGACAGATCGATGACGAGGCCGCCCTCGACCGAACCGAAACCGGGGCCGTTGTGACCACCCCCGCGGACGGCGATCGCGAGGTTCCTCGTCCGCGCGAAGTGGAGGGCGCCGTCGATGTCGTCGGCGGATTTGCAGCGCACGATCACCGCCGGCCGCTTGTCGATCATGGCGTTGTGCAGCGCCCGAGCCTCGTCGTATCGAGGGTCGTCGGGCAGGATGACCTCGGCGCCGAATCGGCCGCGCAGTTCGTCCGTTGGGGTTGTCAGGCTCATGGCCCGCACCTCCTGTGTTCGCTTCCTGGGTGTTGATACCGCGACGCTACGAGGCGAGAAGGCGGTGCGTCATGACCACAACAGAGCATTCCGCGGGATCTAACGATAGTCAGAACTGACTATCGACCTGGCCATACGGCGCGATTACGTTGATTCCATGGCGCAGTGGGTGCCGCCACCGCTTCCGGCGGAACTGATGGCACGTCGCCGCGGCCCGCTCGTGGGCCGCGCCGCGGAGCTTGCGGCGTTCGAGCAGGCCTGGGAGCGGGTGGAAAGCGGCAATCGCCAGGCGGTTTTCATCGGCGGCGAACCCGGAGCGGGCAAAACGCGCTTGGCCGCCGAGGTGGCCGGAACGCTGGCCGACCATGGCGTCGCGGTGCTCGTCGGTAGCTCGACGGCCGACGCGGATGTCCCGTACGCGCCGTTCGCAGAAGCACTGGATCGGCTGCTGAGCGCCACTCCCCCGGATTCGCTCACGGCACCGCTCGGTGACGCGGGACCGCAGCTGCGGCGGCTGTCAACCCAGGTGGACCGTCATTTGCCCGATATCGGCCAGGCGCAGGATGTCGGGTCACCCCGGCAGGCGCTTTTCGACGCACTGACCGGCTTCCTGCGGCGCCTGGCGAGCGATCGCCCGATCGCGCTGATCCTCGACGACCTGCATTGGGCGCACCTACCCACCCTCGCGATGCTCGAAAACGTGCTGATCGGCTGCGCCGACGCCCGCATGCTGGTGGTGGCCACGTTCCGCACGACCCCGCCCGACCGTTCCGACGAGCTCGCCACCCGGCTGGCCGAGCTGCACCGGTTCGACGGTGTCCGGCGCCTGGATCTCGCGGGTCTGGACACCGAGGCGATCGCCGAGTTCGTCAGCCGAACTCAGCAGC
Source organism: uncultured Actinomycetota bacterium (assembly GCA_963788075.1). Lineage (GTDB taxonomy): Bacteria > Actinomycetota > Actinomycetes > Mycobacteriales > Mycobacteriaceae > Mycobacterium. Next base: position 490,932 of record CAWBFI010000008.1, read on the forward strand.
TGGCTCCCGCGTCGGCACGCACGGCCGCTGCCCTGCTGCGCGACAAGACCGGCGGCAATCCGTTCTTTTTGACCGAACTGGTCAACGATCTCGAAATGCGGGGCGGCTTAGCCAGCTTGGGTGTGCAACGGACGGTCCCGGCGTCGATCGGAGATGCCATCGCACGCCGCCTTGGCGGGCTGGGTGCCAGCGTCCGCGGCGTCATCGAGCAGGCAGCGGTGCTGGGTCAGACGTTTGATCTGCCCGCGCTCATCGCGAGCTGCGAGACCGATCTCGGCGCGACGCTGGGGGCCATCGATTCGGCCGAAGCCGTCGGTCTGGTCCGGGCGGTTCAGGACTCCGACGGAGAGTTTTCGTTCGTACACGCGCTAACCCGCGAGGCCGTGCTCGGCGGGATGGCGGCGTCGAGGCTGCGGATCATGCATGCGCGCGCCGCCGAAGCGCTCGGGGGCCGTGCGGATCCAGCGGTCGTCCCGCGCCTGGCAAACCACTACCTGCGGGCGCACGTGCTGGGTTACCACGAGCAGGCGTTGCGTTATGCACACGAGGCGGCCCGGATGGCCGAACAGAGCCTGGCCTATGAGGACGCGGCGAGATGGTTCGAGCGGGCGGCATCTCTGCCCGAGCTGAGCCGCACGAATCGGGCGAGGCTCGACCTGGATGCGGCCGCAAATCACGTGCGCGCCGGCGATTTCGCCCGCTCGCGGGCGATCTACGAGCGCCTCAGCGCGATGGACGACCCGCTGATCCGCCTCGGGGCCGCCGTCGGCTACGAGGAGGCGAATTGGCGTCGCGGGCAGTCCGACTCCAAGGCGGCCGACCTTCTGGCGTCCGCGCTGGAATCCTGCGGATTGGACACCGGCGACCCCCGCTACGTGCAGGCACTGGGCAGTTTTGGGCGAGCGCTGGCCTTCGCCGGCGAGGCGGCGCGCGCGCGCGAAATCGGCAACAACGCCATCGACCGCGCGCGGGCTATCGGCGACCCGGCGGTGCTGATGCACACCCTGAAGACGAGCCTGTGGCACGGGCTCACCCCGGAGCTGTGCGAAATACAGGCGGAGCGATCGGCCGAGGTCTCGCGAATGGCGCTGGCGCGCCGCGACTACGAGGCGCTGGGCGCGTCCTCGCATTTCCGCGCCATGGTCAGCTACCTGGCCGGCCGGCCCGAGGACCTGGCCGCATCGACCGTGGACATGCGGCGAGCGGGCCAAGCCTGCGGACAACCCGTCTTCGGCTTCGTCGGCGCCTGCGTCGAGCAAGCGCTCGCCTATCTGAGCGGCGACTTCGCCGGTGCGGAACGGTGGGCCGACATCGCCTTGCGCACAGGCGATTTGTTCGATGCGGAGGACACCGAGGGCTCGCACGGCGTCCAGATGTTCATGATCCGGCGCGAAACCGGAGATTTGCAGAGATTCGCCGGATTCGTCGACGGCAGCGAGACTTTCGCCGGGCGTTGGGTGCCCGGCCTGCTCGCGCTGTACACCGAGCTCAACTGCGAGGCCGGCATGACCCGCGCCCTCAACCATTTGCTCAACCGCAAACTCGGCGATCGCACAAACGAGGCGCAGTGGCCGATGGAGCTGGTGTTCATGGTCGAGGCGGCGTTGGAGCTGGGCAATCGTGAAGCGCTGCACGGGCTGCGCCCGTTCGTAGCGCGCTACGCCGGCAAGAACCTGGTGGCCGGCCAGTTCGTCGCGCTGTTCGGCAGTGCCGACCGATTTCTGGCCCGGATGGCCGCACTTGACGGGGACACCGCCGCGGCCGAGCGCCATTTCCGCGCCGCGCTCGAGATGGACCGCCGGATGGGCTCGGTGGTTCATGCCAGCGAGACGCTGGCCCGGCACGCATTGTTTGCGGTGTCATGCGGTCGCTCCGAGGACGCGCGGCGGCTGGCCGACGAGGCCCGCGCCATCGCCGCGCCGATCGGCCAGGCCCGGGTTGTCGGGCTGGTGGATTCGCTGCTGACAATGGATCTCCAGGGCCCCGACGGTCTGACCGAGCGGGAGGTCGAAGTGCTGCGGCTGCTCGCCGAGGGGCTGAGCAATCGGGCGATCGCTGAACGCCTCTACATCAGCACCAACACGGCCGCCAACCATGTCCGCAACATCCTGATCAAGACCGGCGCCGCGAACCGTACGCAGGCGGCGATGTATGCCGCCGATCACGAGCTGCTGGGCTGAGGGCGCTCAGATGTCGGATAGCGCTCCGTCGGGCCTCAGGCGATCTTTTACCTCGACGATGACATCAGCCGGAAGACCGGCGCGCGCGGCCGCGGTCCTGATGGCCTCCGGCGAGGGTGCCTCGTAGAGGCAGTACGTCTTTCGTTTGTCCGCCGACAGGAACGAGTACATCCAACGAACGCCCTCCTGGTCGTTGATCCGATTGATACCGTCGGCGACCTCGACGCTGGGTTCCAGTTCCTCGGCGAAGTTGCGCTCGACCATGAATATCGGCACGGCGGACTCCTGTCGATTGTTTTGGGGTCGAACCTACGCCCTGAACCGCCGTCAAGACATGGCTTCTTCCGTTTGGCTCGCGAGCAGCAGCTCCAGCGTCTCGCGCAGCTCCCCCAATCGCTGCCGCCCTAAGACGCGTTCCCATCGATTCTCCAAATCGACTGCGTTCGAGCGCATTACACGCAGCGCCTGCCGCCCGCGCGGCGTCGGCTCGATGATCCGAGCGCGGGCGTCGGCGGGGTCGGGGACTCGACTGACGTAGCCATGCCGTTCCAGGGCCGCTATCGCCTGGGCCACCGCCTGCCGACTCACCCTAAGTCGGTCGGCCAGGTCCGACGCGTGCAGTCCACCGCCCGCCAGCGGCACCAGCGCAACCGCTTGCGCCGGGCGGATCCCGTCGAGTCCGGCCGCGGCGAACGCCGCTCTCCAGCGGGGCGCGCCCGACGCTGCCACCAAGTTCACCAACGCCGGCACCGTCGGCTTCCACTCGGCATCCACAACACGTTGCATGGCCCGAGTGTGCCACCCGCTGGGACATTGACAAGTTGCTTGTCAAATATGTTCGCGGCTGCCACGATGGCTCCATGCGGTCTCCATGGTTTCGGGTCTTTGGCGTGTGTCTTGTTTCCGTTCTGGCTGTCGCGCTCGGCGGGTGCCTTGGCGGCGGCCATGCATCGGGAACGCCCGGCTCACAGTCGATCCCGGTCGGGCAGTCCACCCAGACCATCGAGGCGGGCGGGGTCAGCAGGACCTTTCACCTCTATCGACCGCCGGGATTGGACGATGCGGTGCCACTGGTGGTGATGCTGCACGGCGGCTTTGGAAACGGTGAACAGGCCGAGCGCTCCTACCACTGGGACAGCGAGGCCGACAACGGGCATTTCCTGGTCGCCTACCCCGACGGGCTGAACCGCGCCTGGAATGCCGGGACCTGCTGCGGCGAGCCTCAGCGCATCAACGCCGACGACGTCGGCTTCATCACCGGCATGGTCGGGGCGATCGAGCAGGAAATCCCGATCGACCGCGCGCGCGTCTACGTCACGGGGATGTCCAACGGGGCCATGATGGCGCTGCGGCTCGGATGCCAGACCGACACCTTCGCCGCGATCGCCCCCGTGGCCGGCACACTGCTGACCGACTGCTCCCAAGCACGACCGACATCGGTGCTGCAAATCCATGGCACGGCCGACGACCGGGTGCCCTACAACGGCGGACCCGGAAAAGCCTTTGCCATCAACGGAAATCCGCGCGTCGACGGTCCCTCGGTCGAGTCGGTCAATGCCACCTGGCGTGCCATCGACGGGTGCGGAGCCCCGGCCTCGAGCACCACCGGCAGCGTGACCACCCAAACGGCCGGATGCCCGGACGGGCGCACCGTGGAGTTGATCTCGGTGGCGGGCGCCGGCCATCAGTGGCCCGGCGGCGCGCCCAGCCCCCTGTTGGAGCAGTTCGGTATCCCAGCACCCTCGACGGCGCTCGACGCCACCGACACCATCTGGCAGTTCTTCGCCCAGAGCCACCGCTGATCTCGCGCCTCGAGCGTCGACTTGTTTGCGCAATACTCGCTTTTCGCCCAACAACTCGACGCTCGACCACCAGATGGATGGCGATCAGCGCTCGTCGAGCATCGCATCGATGAGCCGGTGTAGCACCTCCGCGGTCTCCCGGCGGGCGCGTTTCGGATCCTCCGCCGTGGCGATGGCCATGGCCGCCTCGTCGAGCGCGCCGATCAGAACGTGGGCCAAGGGCCGCACCGGCTGACGGGCCAGCTGGCCCGATCGCATGGCCTCGGTGAGCAACTGCTCGGTCATGCCCAGGCTGTAGCGCTGGGCGACGTCGCGGAAGGCGGCCCAGCCGAGCACGCTGGGCGCATCGAGCAGGATCAGCTGGCGCACCTCCGGATCACTGGAGACCTCGAGCCAGGCGTCGACCGAGGCGCGGATCGCGTCCGCGGGCGTCGTCGCTCGCGACTCGGCCACCACAGTTGCCATCCGGGCCATCACATCCTGCTCGACCGCCTCGACGACCTCGGCGAATAGTGCTGCCTTGTCGGCGAATTGGTGATACATCGCTCCCCGGGTGACGCCGGCGGCCGCGGCAATCTCGGGTGTCCCCACCTCCGCGTAGCCCCGCAGCCCCCACAGTTTGCGGGCGGCCGAGATCAGCGCGTCGCGGGTCGCCGCGGAGCGCTCCTCCTGGGTTCGTCTCTTGATTTCCATACAACCTGTTGGTAACTTACGAACAGACAGCCTGTTTGTAAGTGTATCTCTTAGGTGGGAGTTATCTATGTCGACGATCGACATTAATGCCGGGACCATCCATTACGAAGCAACCGGACCCGAGGACGGCAGGCCCGTGGTCTTCGTGCACGGCTACATGATGGGCGGCCAACTGTGGCGCCGGGTCAGCCAGCGACTCGGCGACCTCGGCCTGCGCTGCATCGCCCCCACCTGGCCGCTGGGCGCGCATCCGCAGCCGTTGCGCCCCGGCGCCGACCGGACCATTACCGGCGTCGCCGCGATCGTCGCCGAGACGCTTGGCGCTCTCGGCCTCGAGGACGTGGTGCTGGTCGGCAACGACACCGGCGGCGTGGTCACCCAACTCGTCGCGGTGCACCACCCCGAACGGCTCGGCGCGCTTGTTCTCACGAGTTGCGATGCGTTCGAACACTTTCCGCCGCCCATCCTCAAGCCGGTGATCATGGCGGCCAAGTCGAAGGCGCTGTTCCGGACCGTGGCCCAGGCCATGCGGGCACCGGCGGCGCGCAAGCGCGCGTTCGACGGCCTGGCGCACCGCAACATCGATGACCTCACGGCGGAATGGGTGCGCCCGGGGCTGTCCGACCCGGCCATCGCCGAAGACCTGCGCCAGTTCACCCTCTCGCTGCGCACCGAGGTCACCACGGCCGTGGCCGCCCGGCTGCCCGAGTTCGACAAGCCGGCGTTGATCGCCTGGTCGGCCGACGACGTCTTCTTCGAGCTCGGAGACGGCGAGCGACTCGCCGCGACCATCCCGAACGCGCGCCTCGAGGTCATCGAGGGAGCGCGGACCTTTTCGATGGTCGACCAGCCGGACCGGCTGACAGATCTGCTGTCGACGATCGCGGTGCGCGCCTAGGCGCGGTCTCGGGCTTCGCGGGCGTAACGCCACGGCGAAAAATCGGGCGCGATTTCGCCGTGGCGTTACGCTCGCGGGCATGGAAAACGTGCTGCGAGGCCGGCGGATCCTGGTTACCGGCGCCGCGACCGGTATCGGCGCCGCCGCCGTCGGAGCCCTCACAGAGGCGGGCGCCGAGGTCGCCGCCACCTATCACAAGACGCCACCGCCGGATGGCCTCGCCGCCACCTGGCTGCAGTGCGATGTACGTGACGCCGACGCCGTTTCCGCGATGACGCGCCAAGCAGTGGAGCGCCTCGGCGGACTCGACGTCTTGGTGAACGCCGCGGGTCTGTGGCAGGCCGGTGTGCCCGGATACATTGGTGTCGACGAGATTTCGTTCTTGTTGGACACCAACGTGAAGGCGACCATCCTCACCAATCAGGCCGCGTACGCCGTGATGAAAACCCAAGACCCCAAAAGCGGCCGGATCATCAACTTCGGCTCTTCCGAAGCCGTTATGGGCAGCCCGGTCTCGGCCGTCTACGCCGCCACCAAAGGCGCGGTCCAGGCGTGGACGCGATCCGCCGCGCGCGCATGGGCCGCCGACAATATCACCGTCAACGCGTTGGCGCCGGCGGTGCAGACGGCGGGCGCCGACCGATTGCGAGAGTTCCTCGGCCCGGAAGCCGGCGCCCTTATCGACCAGCAGATGAAGATGATGATTCCGATCGGCGGACGCTCGGGGATCCCGCCCGCGACGTCGGGCCCATGCTGGTTTTTCTGGCCGGCTCCGGTTCGGGTTTCATCACCGGGCAGTTGCTTGCGGTCGACGGCGGCCTGATGATGGTGGGCGGCTAAGGGCGCGGCGCTACGCGGGCGGGGCTCACGGCTGCCTAGTTCCGGCCGGTGAAGTAGGGCAGGGCCAGGTCGGGTCCCACGGCATGGAATTGCACTTGCACGCGCATGCCGATCGCGAGCTCCTCCGGCGACACACCGACGACGTTGGTCAGCATCTGGTAGCCCTCATCCAACGTGACGATCGCCGGCGCATACGGCGGTTGGAACTCCGCGGACACCGGCCTTCGCACCAGCGTCCAGCTGTAGATCTCACCGCGGCCGCTGCTCTGCTTCCATTGCAATTCGGCCGAAAGACATTGGCGGCAGTGCTCGGTCGGCGGGAAATTGGAGGCGCCGCAGCCCTCGCAGCGTTGGTAGCGCAGCTCGTCTGATCGGCATCCCTCCCAGAACGGGGCAGTGAGCCGGCCCCACGCATGCGGCACCGGGCCGGCCTGGGGTCGCAAGTGGTCCGCCGTCATCGCGGTTCGTCCCCCAGGATGAGCACGGTGGTGAACAGGGCTCCCGCTCCGCCGTTGCTGCACAACGCGACGTGCGCGCCGGGAACCTGGAGGTCGCCCGCCTCGCCGCGCAACTGCTGAACGGCTCGAATGGCCCGCTGCATCATTTGCGGATTGGCGCCCGCGTGGCTGAAGGACATCGTTCCTCCATCGGTGGTGATCGGGTGGCTGCCGTCGATGGCGACGTGACCATCGGCGACGAACGGTCCGCCCTCCCCCTCGCCGCAGAAGCCGAAAGCCTCGAGCTGCCGGATGATTTCGAACGAGAACGGATCGTAGAGTTCCAGCACGTCGACGTCGTCGCGCCGCAGCCCTGCATGGCTGAACGCGCGCTCGGCCGCGCGCCGGCCCACGACGCCGTTGACGTAGTGGCCGTCATCGCCCCGCCGGCCGGAGAGGTCCCATGCGGGCGGGTGCTGATACGACGGGCCGTAATGGTCCGCGCCGCTGCCCAACACGTAAATCGGTCGACTCCCGACGTCCACTTTGTCGATGTTCGCAATCACCAACGCGCAGCCCCCTTCCGACGTGGTGGCGCAGTCGAGGAGGTGAAACGGGTCGGCGATCGGGCGTGACGCGGTGATGTCGTCGGGCGTGAACGGCCCGCGTTGGTAGTAGACGGCTTCGGGGTTTTGCGATCCGTTGTTGCGGATGGTCGCTGCGACGATCGAAAGCTGGTCGCGCGTCGTGCCGTAGACGTGCATGTGGCGTCGGGCGATGAGCGCGAACTCGGCGGCGGTGAACATCCCCCAGGGCGCGACGAATTCGTTCTCGGGCCGCGTCCACGGGGCCGTGGCCTCGTGGTCGCGGTACTCACCCGCCTGGGCGGCGACCAGCATCACCACGTCGGCCATGCCGTGCTCGATTGCGGCGGCCGCCTCGGTGACCATGCCGACCCCGAAACCCAGCCCCTGCCAGGCCGGGCCGAGGCGCAGGTCGTAGATCAACGCCGTCGACAGCGGCCCCGCGCTGACGCCGTCCACGTCGTCGAGGCTCAGTCCGGCATCGGCGAGCGCGCCGCGAATGGCCTCCAGCGCCAGACTTCGCGAGGTTTCGCCATCGAGGCGGCGGCCCTGCCGGGTGTTGTGGACGCCGACGATGGCCGCGGTTCGCTTCGTCGGGCTAGTTTTCATCCGCGACGACCCCCAGATAGGTACCCACCACGTCGTACTTGCGCCCGTCGCGGTCGATGGTCCCGATCGTCATGGTCCGTGCATCGGCGGCCGCCGTGCCGGCGTCCACCACGTCGATGCGCACGTCGATCGGGCGCGCCGTTTGCGGGTCGGTGATCTCGACGATCATCGCCACCGCGTGTTCGCGCTCGTCCCACGCGACGCTGGTGATCCGGTGCCGGGCGGTCAATTCCATCACCACGGAGTCCTGACGCACCAGGAAGCGGATAGGTGCGCACGGCTCGCCGGCGCGCGGCGGCACACACAGCGTGACGGCCATCTCACAGTCCCGCCGGCCGTGTGCTGGTGGCTCCCGAAGCGCGCAACTCGGCCACTTCCCGTGGGCCGTGCCCGAGAACGCCCGTGAGGACATCGGCGGTGTGCTGGCCGTACAACGGCGGCGGCCGGTGTATCCAGCGCCTCGGCTTCCCGACGAACGCGAAGGGCATCCCGGTGCACAAGAAGGAACCGGCAACGGGATGGTCGACGGTTTCCCAGAACCCCCGACCCAGCAATTGCGGGTCGTTCAGCAGCTCCGGGGGCGCCGTGACGCGTGCCGCCGCCACCCCGCCGGCGCGCAGCGCATCGACCGCTTCGGCCGCCGAGCGCCGTGCCGTCCAACCGGAGATCAGCTTGTCGATCTCGTCGGCACCCTGCCGCCTCGCCGCCTCGTCGGGGCCAAGGTCGGCCCGGGCGATCAGCCCGCCCAGCGAAACACGGGCGGCGGCGTCCATCGCGGCGAGCGCGACCCATTCGTCATCACCGCGACAGGGATATACGCCCTGGGGGCTGGCACCGGGACCGCGGTTTCCGTTGCGGCGCAGCTCGATTCCGTTGCGCGAGTACTCGACCAGCATTTCAGCGGCCACGTTGAGCGCCGACTCGACCATGGCCGATTCCACCTGCATCCCGGCCCCGGTCCGGTCGCGGGTCACCAGCGCCGCGACGGCGGCGAACGCAGCATGCAGCCCCGCGATCGGGTCGCAAACCCCGCGCGGAATCACCGGTGGGCCGTCGGCGTGTCCGGTCATCCACGCCATTCCCGTCGCCTGCTCCATGGTCTGCGCGAAGCCGACGCGGTCGCGCCACGGCCCGGCGAGGCCGAACGCCGGCATCCGGACCATGATCGCGCGCGGGTTTGCCGCCCTCACCGCATCCCATTCCAGGCCGAAATTCCCCATCACCCGCGGCGAGAAGTTTTCGAGGACGAGATCGCTTGCGGCGATGAGCTCTAACGCGATGGCCCGTCCGGCGGCGGTACCGAGTTCGAGGCTGATGCCGCGCTTGTTGTTGTTGCTGCACAAGAACACCGGGCCCCACTCCCACCACTGGTCCCAGTCGGGTGGGCGGCCTGCGGAGAACCGCATGCCGTCGGCGCGGCGCACCCCCTCCAGCTTGATCACATCGGCGCCGAGAGCACCGAGAAATTGGGTGGCCACCGGCCCCGCCCAAAACGCGGTGAAGTCGGTTACCCGTATGTCGGACAACGGAAGTCCGGCGGCGCCGCCGAGTTGCGGGCGGGCGGGTCGCGGCGGCCAATGGATGCGGCCGTTGTCGGCGGCCAGTGCCGGAGGCCGCCCGGGCGGCCTGGTCGCGATGGCGTCGCTGCGATACGGCACCCGCGGCTGCAGCACCCCCAGTTCGGATTCGACGAACACGCCGCGTTGAACGAAGTGGTCGACCTTGGGAAGCGTGGCGGGGGCGCCGATCGGCGCCACCGGTATGCGGAACGCCACAGCGATATCGATGATCTCTTGCGTGGTCCGGTTTTCCGTCCACTGCGTGACCATGCCGAGGAACTCCTCGCGGCGCTCGACCCGGCCGGCGAACGACGCCAGCTCGGCGTCATCGACCAGATCGGCGCGGTCGATCATGACCAGAAAGTCCTGGAATTGCTGCGCAGTGATGGTGCAGAACCCGACCATGCCGTCCGCGGTGGGGACGATGGAAGGCAATTCGAGGCTGCGTCGGTACATGAGGGAATCCGCGCCCAGCACACTGGCCGACATGGTGGACAGGCCGCCCATCGCAATGACCATCGCCTCGTACGTAGAGACGTCGACGACCTCGCCGCGGCCGCACCGGAAGGCATGCCGCGCCGTCGCGGCGGCGACGGCGGCCGCGAAAGTGCCGGCCATCCATTCGCCGAGCCGCCCGCCCGCCTGTACCGGCTCGTCGCCGGGCCATCCTCGGCTGGCGATCGAGCCGCACAGCGCCTGCAGGATGAACTCGTTGGCGACCACGCGATCGTCAACGTAGGGGCCCGTGGTTCCGAACGGCGTCACGGCGACGACGACCGCCGACGGGACGGTGTGCGCCGTGATGTCGGCGAGGGTCCAGCCGTCGGTGAGGTCGGTGAGCACGATGTCGGCGCCGGCAAGTAGCGCCGTGACCTCCGCCGGGCCGTTCACCGACCGCTTGCCCGCCGCCAAGTACCCGAACAGCGCCCCGGCCGGTCCCCCGGCCGACCATCGCCGAACCGAATCACCCTGCGGTGATTCGATTTTCACCACGTCGGCGCCCGCGTCGGTGAACATCTTACCGCAGTAGGACACCGCGATGCCGTTGGAGAACTCCAGGACCCGCCAGCCCGCGAACGGCGCCTGGGCTGCCACGTTCAGTCGCCCAGGGTGGTGGCGCGCCCGGCGATGCCGCTGATCTCGACCGTCGGCGGCGCCTGTCCCTGTGCCAGCGCCTGCAGGCCGGCTTGCGTCATTTGGGTCCACGTGTCCAGGTCACGCTGGCTGGCCTTGTGGCCGACATGCGTGACGACGTCGACGTCGGTGGCCTGGGAGCGCAGATAGCCGGCGCGCGCGTGTTCCCTGGGGATGTACCGGAAGGGATCGAATGAGTATGCGGTCATGGCGTTTTCGTGGGTGATCTTGTTGATGACCGAGTCGTCGAGATGGCCCATGGTCTCGATGACGTCCTCGGGCGCGAACGGCCAATTGCTGTCGGAATGCGGGAAGTCGGACTCCCAGCACAGCCTGTCTTCGTTGAACCAGTCCATGTTCTTCACGCCGACCTTGTCGCTGATGAAGCAGGTGTAGAAATGCCGCTTGAAGACGTCGGTCGGTCCGCTGTAGCCCGGCGGGAACTTGGCCAGCGTCCAGCCTGAGTGACGCTTGTAGACATGCTCTGCGCGCCAGAGGAAGTACGGTATCCAACCGACATCGCCCTCGGTGAGTGAGAATTCGAGTTCCGGGAAGTCGGCGTAGAATTCGGCCCAGATCAGCTCCGTGAACGTGAACATGCTCATCATCGACGACGCCGTCATCATCACGCTCGGGGGAGCATCCGTCGACACCATCGGCGATCGCGACGCGGAGCCGACATGGGTACACAGCACCGTCTTGTTCTCGCACACGGCCTCGAAGAGCGGGTACCAGTACTTGGTGTGGATGCTGGGCATCTGCAACGCCTCTGGGTTCTCGGAGAACGTCACGGCGTGGCAACCCTTGCCCGCAAGCCGTTGGACTTCCTTGGCCGCCTCGGCCACATCGAAGAGCGGCAGGATGCCGCACGGGATGAACCTGCCCGGATATGCCGCGCACCACTCGTCTATGTGCCAGTCGTTGTATGCCTTGATCATCACCAAGTTGACATCGCGATCGGGGCCCTGGTTGAGCACCTGGCCCGAGAAGCCGGTGAAGTTCGGAAAGTTCAGACCCGCGAGCTGCCCGCCGGCGTTCATGTCGCGGATCCGCTCGTCGACGTTGAAGCACCCCGGCCGCATCTCGTCGTAGCGTGAGGCGTCGACGTTGTACATCTCGCGGGGTTTGCCGGCCACGGCGTTCAGTCCCATGCTCCGTCCCCGAACTTTGCCGTAGTACCACTGCTGGACGCCGTCGGGTTCAATGACCACCCGGGGGGCGAGGTCCTTGTACTTGGCGGGGACATGCGCGTCGAACATGTCGGCAGGCTCGGCGATGTGATCGTCCACGCTGATCAGGATCAGGTCGTCCTTGTACATGCCGCGCTCCCTTTTGCAACTGGGACTAGTTGACAATGAGGCAAGTCACAGTGTCAACGCGGCTCATTCCGCGCGCCGAGACCAGCGCTCGCGGAAAAGTACGGGTGGGCGTGTCGATAACGTCGATGTCGACGCCCTAGCCACCCGAATCATCGTCGGGGCCTTCGCGCCACCCCGCCGACCAAGAGTGCAGCGGACGCAACAAGGCGTTCTTCTTGTAGTAGTGCTCCGCCATGCGGCGCATGATGTTGTCGAGCACCGTGACCGCGTCATCGAGGTAGGGACCCTTGTTGAGCATCACGCACTCGGCCCGCTCGCTCATCGCCGCGTCGCTGATCTCGGCGCGGGACGGCAGCCCCGTCTTGGCGAGCTGCTCGAGCACCTGCGTCGCCCATATCACCGGCAGGTGCGCGGCCTCACACAGCCACAAGATCTCCTCCTGCAACTCGGCCATCCGCTCATAGCCGCACTCCACCGCCAGATCGCCCCGCGCGATCATCACGCCGACCCGGGGCCGGCGCATCGCCGTCAGCATCAGCTGCGGCAGATGCTCGAAGGCGCGCCGGGTTTCGATTTTGAGCACGATGCCCAGGTTGTCCCCGCCAAGCCGGTCGAGCTCAGCCAGCAGCCGCTCGACATCGGACGGGGTGCGCACGAACGACATGTCCACCAGGTCCGCCAGTGCGACCACGGCGGACAGGTCAACGACGTCGCGCTCGGTGATCGCCGATATCGGCAAGTCGGTGTCGGGCAGGTTGATTCCCTTGCCGGCCTTCAGACGAGCCTGCCCCTGTTGCGGATGGTCGATGCGGACGGCCAGGACCTCGCGGTCGGCCGACACCACCCGCCCGCCGAGCTTGCCGTCGTCGAAGTGGACCGCATCACCCGGCCGGGCATGGTCGAACGCCTCGGGGAGGGTGCAACCGATGCGTGGAACAGCGTGGCGACCGTCGACGGGGGCCGGTGAACAGTCGCGGGTCAGGTGCAAGAGGTCTCCGGCCCGCAACACCAAGCTCTGCTCCGTGTGCGGGAGCGGGCCGACTTCGGTGGACTCCCCGCCGGCTTCGGGACGCAATGCCGTCCCGGTTTCCAGATAGGTTGTCTTGCGCGCGGTCATCAGCAACCCACCCGAGGCCGTCTCGAGATCGAGTTGACGCTTGGCTCCGCGTGCGTCCCGCAACCGCAGTACGTCGCCGGCCTCGCGTTTGCTCAACCATTGCCGCGGCACCCTGACCACCGCCATGCCGGGTTTCGGCGGGGCCGCCGGGTCCTCATTCGAGGTCAGCCACGCCCGCGCCGGGGCGACGACCTGGCCGAGAGCGTTTCGTTGCGGACGCAGCTTCACCACCTCCGGCCCCGCCTCGAGGGGTCCGGTGCGCAGCTTTGGTCCCGCCAGATCCATTGCCACCAAACAGCTTGTGCCCGCCCGTTCGGCCGCATTCCGGACATGGTGCGTCATCGCGCACCATGCCTGTACGTCGTCGTGGGCGCAGTTGATCCGTGCAATGTTCATGCCCCGCTGCACCAATCCGCGGACCAAGTCAGCGTCGGTCGCGGCCTCCGACGGCAGCGTGACCATAATGCGAGCCATGCGATGCGGCGGCTGGGGACCCAGCAACTCCACCGTCCCTTGTCGCAAGATCTCCGGTCCCCGCTCGATAGGCACAGCCGACGGCGGCGGTGGCTGCCATGGTCCGTCCACTATCGCGGTGATCGCCGAGCGAACCGCCAAAAGCGTTGCCTGGACATGTGATTCGCTGCGGCCCAACGACGAAAGTCCGAACACCGCAAGGCCCGTCTGCAACTGCCGCAAATCGAGCTGGCGAATCGCCCAGTAATGCACCAGGTTTCGCGCGCTCGGCCGATGCTGGGGTGCCACGGCCGTTAACCAGTCCGCCCACGATAGCTCGGCCTCCGACAATTTGGCCAGCAGGCTGTCGACCTGCTCGAGCAGGCCGACCAGGCGCACGGTGTCTGTCCCAGCGGCCACCCGTTCGCCGCGTGGGGTGCCCTTCAGGTGGCCGGCCATGCGCTCACTGGGCACGACAACTCCTCGTTCGGTGGCTTCCCGGCCATGCAGTATTAACGTCCGTGTAACGACGATTGATTCGAATCATCAAGGTAGACACGAAATTACTGGTTACGGTCGCGTCGCGGCAGAGGAATTGGTCCCCAATCCGCAACCTCTCGGACTCCACTGGCGTGGTCGCGCGCGCGTATTCGGCGGGTAGGATGCCCGCAAAACCGATAGGACATCGTCATCGACGGGATTCCGGGCGGCCATGGACGAAGATTGCCTGAAGCTCAGCGTCTACTTGGCCGAACGACGACGGGTACGCGAGGGCTTCGTCTCGGACGTGCTGCTCGGGCTTTATGAAGAGCACCGGATTGCCACCAGCGTAGTGCTGCGCGGCATCGGCGGCTTCGGGACCGGGCGTCACCTCCGAACCGATGAGTCCCTGACGCTATCCGAGGACCCACCGGTGGTGGTCGTGGCGGTGGACACCAGAAAAGCTATCGAGCCCGTGCTCGACCAGGTGCTCGCCATCAAGCAACGAGGCCTGCTCACTCTCGAGCGCGCGCGACTGCTGCGCGACGACATCGGGCCGCTGGAGCTGCCCGACGATCTGCACGAAGCCGTCAAGTTGACCATTTACGTGGGACGCAAGGAGCGCGTCTACGGGGTGCCCGCCTACATCGCCGTGTGTGACCTGCTGTACCGGCGCCAGATTGCCGGCGCTTCGGTATTCCTTGGCGTGGACGGCACCGCACACGGGCGGCGGCAACGCGCTGCCTTTTTCGGCCGCAACCCCGACGTACCGATGATGGTCATCGCCGTCGGATCCGGCGAGCGTATCGGTCGGGTGTTACCCGAACTGGGCGCGCTGCTCCGGCGGCCCATGATCACGCTCGAACGGGTTCGGGTGTGCAAGCGCGACGGTCAATTGCTGGAACGACCGCATGCCCTGCCGGGACTCGACGAACACGGCCTGCCGCTGTGGCAGAAGCTGATGATCTATACCTCCGAATCCGCACGCCACGATCGCGTGCCGATTCACCGCGGCCTGCTCCAGCAGCTCCGGAAACGTGAGGCGCCCGACGGCGCGACGGCGCTGCGTGGCATCTGGGGCTTCCATGGCGACCGGCCACCCCACGGTGACAAGCTGCTGTCGCTAAGCCGTCGGGTCCCCGTCGTTACGATCATCGTCGACACCCCGGCCAACGTTGCCGAATCCTTCGACGTGGTCGACGAATTCACCCAGGACGAGGGACTGGTGACAAGCGAAATGGTGCCCGCGTTGGTCTCGGACGAAGGGGATGGCGGCCAGGGCGGACCGCCCATGGCCCGCCACGCCTACTAGCGCGTATCCCGAAGCCCCCTGGATCAGCCCGCGACGGAAGCGTCGTAGATCGACTGGATCGACTTGTCCAGCGTGGCGTTGAACTGCTCGTCGGACTGGTCGACCGAAAGCCCCTCGGTCAGCGCGCGGCTGAAGCTGGCGATCAATCCCGTGTTCTTCGCCAACAGCTCGTTGGCCTCCTCACGGGAGTAGCCGCCAGACAGGGCGACCACCCGCATCACCTTCGGGTGCTCGATCAGGGGACGGTAGTAGTTGACCTCGCTCGGCAGGCTCAGCTTGAGCATCACGCGCTGGTCGCCGGGCACGGTCTCGAGTTGCTTGGTGATTTCGTCGCGCAGAATGCCCTCGGCCTCGGCTTTGTCCGAGATCGAGATGGTGACCTCGGGCTCGATGATCGGGACCAGGCCGTGCGACAGAACCTGATGGGCGACCTCGAACTGCTGGGCGACCACCGCGGCGATGCCCTCCGGGTTGGCCCCGCCGATCACCGACCGCTCCTTGGTGCCGAAAACACCCTTGCTCACGGCCCGCTGTAGCAACTGGTCGAGTCCCGGTATCGGCTTCATCAGCTGCACGTCGTCCGACGCCTCCGCCAGGCCCTTGTCGATTTTGAGGATGGGCACCACGCCCTTGGTCTCCCAGAGGTAGGTGGTCGATGGCTTTCCCTCGATCTCGCGGTCCATCGTCTGCTCGAACAGGATCGCCGCCAGCACCCGGTCGCCATTGAATGCCGGGGAGGTGATGATCCGCGATCGCATCTGGTGGATCAGGTCGAACATTTCCTCCTCGGAGGAATACTCGTCCTCGCCTATGCCGTAGAGGCGCAGCGCCTTGGGCGTCGAGCCCCCGCTCTGGTCGAGCGCTGCAATGAACCCCTTGCCCGATGTCATCCGGTCGGCTTGCCGCTCGTTCGGCATGGAACTTCTCCACTTCCTCGTGGCACCGTCGCTGACGGCGCGCCGTCAAGCTCGAATCGTGCCGATCATATTCGTCCGATCGGGGCGCGGGCGGGCAGGCCGTCAGTCGGTCACGGCGAGCTCGTGCTGCCCGATCACACTGCTTATACCCGTTGCGCCGAGCCGCTCACGGAATGCCTGCGCCGTGTAACCGACCGCCGCCGCGTCGGTTCGGGCGCGCACCGTCGCCGAACGCGGCATGTGGAACAGCACACCCATTTCGCCGAAGTAGTCCCCCGGCCCGGCGACCTTGACCAGCTCCTCACCGCCGTCGGCCAATTCGCGCACGATGTCGAACTCGCCCTCGGACACCACGTAGATCAGGTCGCCCATCGTGCACTGCTCGAACAGCACCTCGCCGGCCCTGAGCCGGACGGCTTCGGGGAGCCGGTTCGTCGATGCGTGCACGGGCGCCATCTCGACGACGTGGTCGGCCATGGGCAGTATCCGGCTGTCGTGGGTCGCAACGACCACCACACGCTCGCCCTCCGCGAGCGAGCGGATCAACCGCAGCACCTCCTCCACCTGGATGAAGTCGAGATGCGCGGTCGGCTCGTCCGCGAGGATCAACGGCGGCTCCAGCGCGATCGCGCGAGCGACCGCGACGCGTTGCTGCTGCCCGCCGCTGAGGTCCCCCGGGCGGTGCTTCATTCGATCTTCAAGATTGACCCGCGTCAGCAATTCCTCGGCGCGCCGACGCGAGGCCGCGCGCGACCACCCGGCTGCGCGCAGCGGAACCATCACGTTCTCGAGGGCGGTGAGGCTGGGCACCAGGTTGAAGGCCTGGAACACGATGCCCACGGTGTCGCGCCGATACCTGCCCAACCCATGGCCGTCGAGCGCGGTGACGTCGATGCCACCGAACTTGATCACTCCACTCTTCGGCCGCAGAATCCCGCCGAGGCACGACAGCAACGTCGTCTTCCCGCAGCCGCTCGGGCCGAGCAGGATCACCAGCGACCCCGCCGCCACGTCCAGGTCCAGCCCGTTGATCGGCCGGAGAGCGTAACCACCGCTGGAGTACTCGACGACGAGGTCTTGAATGCTCAGGTCGGCCATCGGTCAGGGACCTCCGAACGCGAGGGCGGGATCCACCGCCACCGCGCGTCGCAGCCCGGCAACGCTGGCGAGCAGGCCGATCGCGATCGCGATCACGGGCAGCGCCAGGTACGCCCGCGCGGGCACGACCACAAGCATCGGGAACAACGGCGCCAACAGCTGCGCAAGGATGACGCCCACCGCCGCCGCAAGCAGCGCGACGACCACCGCCTGTAACGCGAGGCCCGCCAGAATCTGCCGCGTCGGCACGCCGATCGCCTTGAACACCGCGAAGTCGCGCAGCCGCTCGAGCGCGGACAGGTAAACCAGTGATCCGACGATCAGCACCGCCACGATCCATAGCAGGAAGGCCACGATCGTGATCGCACCCACCGCGACCTTCAAGGGACGCATCAGGTCGGTGACCCCGGCCGCCCGATCGACGGTCTGATAGCCGTCCGGGAGTTGCCGGGGCTTGCCGATGATCCCGATGGACGTGATCATCGCCTGGCCGTTGTAGGCGAGTTGCTGCAGGCCCTCGGTCGTCAGGAAGATACACGGCGTCTTTGCCAGCGCGGTGGCATTGGGCACGATGCCGACGATCCGCAAAGTGCGGCTACCGACCTGCAGTTCCTCACCGATGTGCTTGCCCAGCGTGCTCGACACCTCGACCTCGTCGGGCGCCGTGGGGGCCTGGCCCTCCGAGGCTTGCGGCATGCCGGGCCCGTGCGCCGGCGCACCGAAGGCCGTGGCGTTTCGCGCCGAAGTGCCCTCCCTGATGGCCGAGGCCGCGGTGGCCAGCGGGGCCGCAGCCACCACTCCGGGCTCGGCGGCCACCCTGGCCACGTCCACCTGGGCGAACGGAGTCGCGCCCAGGAATGGACCGGCCGCACCGGCTTTGACCACGAACGCGTCGACACCCATCGCGTCGACGGTTCGCTGGGCCTCGACGTGGAAGCCGTTCGCGAGTCCCGTCAGGACGAGCGTCATCGCGAAGACCAGCCCGGTGCTGATGATCGCGATGACGAGGCGCCGCCTTCGCCATTGCATGTCACGCAACGCCGCGAACAGCATGCTCAGACGCTACCGCCGTCACGCTTTCCCGGACAGGGTGCTTTTGCGGTACTTAGGTCAGCGCGTCTTCAGCGCGTCCAAGACTTCATCCGCGGTGAGAACGGCGCTGGCGTAGTTGGGCATATTGATTTCGAGAGCGGCGCGCATCTCGGCGTCCGAATAGCTCGCGGTCGCATCTTTGACCACCGTGACGTCGTAGCCGAGCTCGGCGCCGTATCGAACGGTCGCCTCGAGGCAGGTGTGCGCTATCAGTCCCATCATGATGAGCCGATGGATGCCTTGCTTCTTGACAAGGAGGTCCATGTCGGTGTTGGCGAAACCACTTGAACACCAATGCTCTTGGGCGACGATGTCTCCAGGCTGAGGCTCGAACCCGGGTTTGAGCTCCCCACCCCAGCTTCGTATTCGAAGGTTTTGCGTGACCACGCCGCTCTCTGAATCGGCGCGACGTACTTCCACGTCTCGTAGTCGCCGGGCCGATACCGGTGGTGCAGCGCGTAGAAAACGCGGATGCCCGTGGCTCGTGCGGCATCGAGGACTTGACGCATGTGCGGAACGCACTGGTTGGCTTCTGCCACACCCTTCAGGCGATCCCATACCTTTCCGCCCTCGGAGATGAAATCGTTGTAGGGGTCGATAACTACAAGGCCGGTGAGGTCGTTGTCGTACGTCACGTCGGTCATGTTCGCACGACGCCCCGAGTTGCGGACGGCGAGTTGCCCTGGCCGCTAACGTTTCCGCCCCAGGCGGAGTCCTCACACCGTGGTCTCGTCCCCATGCGGCTTGGTGGGCTTGGTGGGCTTGGTGGGCCAAACTGCCATGCGATCAAGGAGCCGGTCACGCAGTACCAGCGTGTGAAACAGAACCGCGCAGACATGGGCGGTGAAGGTCGCGAAAAGCAAGAAAGCACACACGCTGTGCGCCTGCCGGAGCACCGCGTAGACATCGAGGTCGTGTGGCGCGATGCCGGGCAACTGAAGCGACCCCACCAGCACGATCGGGAATCGCGCCGCCGACAGCATCGCCCACCCGATCAGGGGCTGGATGAGCAACAACGCGTAAAGGAGGTACTCCGACCACGACGCGATGCGGCGTTCGGCGGGGCCCATCGTGGCCAGGAAGGGCGGCAGCCGGTGGGTAAGCCGGTTCACCAGGCGCACCACTGCGAAGCCCAGGATCAACACACCCAGCGGCCGATGTATGGCTAACAGCAGCGGGTAATAGCTCAACGAAGCGATCATGGTGACACCGATGAGCAGCTGCGCGATGACCATCGGCGCCATCAGCCAGTGCAGAATCCGGGACGGGAGTGCGAAACGCACTGGGGCGCTGGGGGTTTCGTGCGTCTTGCCGGTCATGCGAGCACCTTGGCCACGTCGACCTCGCTGGGCGTCTTGGGCTCCTCGGCGCGGCGGGTGAAGGAGCGCGCATAAACGGCCGATCTCGCCGGGGGCAACGGGTCATCGGAGGGCGTGATGCCGTCCGGCAGCACCAGCGGGTCGAAGTTGATGTCACGTGCGTTGCCGGCTTCCTCGGTCTGCACCGCGGTGATGGTGATCGTGCCGGCGTCGATGGACCGCCGCGATTGCGGCCATGGTTTGGTGGCGTCGTTGGTCGGATCGCCGGGCTCACCGACCGTGAGGAGCAGCCGCCAGTTCAGGGGGCGCTGCGCCACGGTGCGGATGAGGTCGTCGAAGAGATAATCCTTGCCGATTGATGGTGCCGACGCCCCGGTGGAGCCGGCATCCTGCGGGACCACGGACCAGCGCACGGGGACGGTGGTACCGGCGCTGTTGGTGAACCAGAAGGCGTTGAGCCCGTAAAACGTGCTTTCCGCGAATCCCGCACTGGGCGGTGACTGCTTGATGATCTTCATCGCCGCGGCGGTCTCGGGATGGCGGTCGAAAAACGCGGCCATCTTCTGCGGGTCGGGCTTGCCCGTTTCGGGCAACGGTTTGGAAGCGAGCAACCGCTCGTAAAACCCTTCGGGAGTGCTGTCCGTGAACACGGGAAGGTTGATCATCGCGGTGCGCCACTGCTGGCCCTTGGCCTCGAACAACACCCCCAGGCCTCGTACGGTGTCGGGCTTGTCGGCCTGATCGGGCAGGCCGCCGCCGAGCGAAAACCGGCCCACGATCGGAATGGTGCCCGGCTGGAAGACCGCCGCGCGACAAATGGCGGCGCCGGCCCCGGTGCTGGCGAAAGTCCCTGTGGCGCTGAGGCCTTTGGCGTGGTTTCGGCGAAACCCGTCATGGCGGCCGTAGACGTGTTCGAACCGATCGGCGAACCGGGGTGGCGTCAGAGCGTCGGGCCGCAGCCAGCCGCCGGCGTAAGCAAACCCGCCCGCATCAACCGCGGCGAAGCCGGCCACCGCGCCCATCCCCAGCAACGCGCTCCGCCGGGTCAGCGCAGCGTGCCAGGAGGACTCGGCGCGGTTCGTTCCCGGGGTTTCTGAGGATTCGTCGTCCGACTCCTCGCCACGACCGTCGCGATCGCCAGGCTCCATACCCAACACCCTCTCGTTCTTTGCGTGCCGCGCGCAGTCCGGAAAACCTAGGCAAAGCAATTTACGCACAGGTGAACGCGGCGCGTTCCGTTGCGGCGGCCCGCGGCCCACACCCAGTCACGATGCGCCGCGGGAATTCGTTCAGGGCGCAGCCGAGTGGCGGATCACTCGGCGGCAAGCTTGCGGTGCTCGATCAGGTCGCGCACGCCCCCCGAGCCGAGCCGCTCGCGGAACGCCGGAGCCGTATAGCCGACGACGGTCGCGTCGGTGCGGGCGCGCGCGCTCGCCGCGCGCGGCATGTGAAACAGCACCCCGATTTCGCCGAAGTAGTCGCCGGGCCCGGCGACCTTGATCAATTCCTCACCGCCGTCAGCCAATTCGTGCACCAGCTCGAACTCGCCTTTGGAAACCACGTATATCAGCTCGCCCATCGTGGACTGCTCGAACAGCAACTCGCCGGCCTTGAGTTCCACCGTTTCCGGGGGCTTGTTGGTCTCGGGGAAATCCGGCGTCAGCTCGACGACGCGGTCAGCCATCGGCAGCATCCGGGCGTCGTGGGTGGCGACCACCACCACGCGATTCCCGTCCGCGAGTTCGCGGACCAGCCGCAGCACCTCCTCCACCTGAATGAAGTCGAGGTGGGCGGTCGGCTCGTCGGCGAGGATCAGCGGTGGATCCAGCGCGATCGCGCGCGCGACGGCGACACGTTGCTGCTGCCCGCCGCTCAGGTCGCCCGGGCGGTGTTTCATCCGGTCTCCAAGGTTGACGCGTGTCAGCAATTCCTCGGCACGCTTGCGCGCGGCCCGGCGGGACATCCCTGCCTCGCGCATCGGAACCATCACGTTTTCCAGGGCGTTGAGGCTGGGCACCAGGTTGAACGCCTGGAACACGATGCCCACCTTGTCGCGCCGATAGTTCGCCAGCGCAGCGCTTTCGAGAGTGGTGATGTCGACGCCATCGAACTTGATCGTCCCGGACTTTGGCCGCAGTATGCCGCCGAGGCAGGACAGCAGCGTCGTCTTCCCGCAGCCGCTGGGCCCGAGCAGGATCACCAATGATCCCGCACCCACGTCGAGGTTCAAACCGTTGATCGGCCGCAGGGCGTATCCGCCGCTGTTGTACTCGACGACGAGGTCCTGAATGCTGAGATCGCCCACCGCTAGGGACCCCCGAACGCGAGCGCTGGATCGACGGCCACGACGCGCCTCAGCCCGGTGAGACTCGCCAGGAGGCCGATCACAACCGCGACCACCGGTAGCAGCAGGTAGGCGCCGACGGGGACCGCGACGATCATCGGAAACAACGGTGCCAACACCTGCGCAAGCAGGACACCCACTGCCGCCGCGAGCAGCGCGACGACCAGCGCCTGCAATGCCAGCCCCGCCATGATCGAACGCGTCCGCGTGCCAATCGCCTTGAACACCGCAAAGTCGCGCACCCGCTCGAGCGCGGACAAATAGACCACCGATCCGACGATCAGCGCCGCCACGACCCACAGCAAGACCGCCACGATCCAGATCGAGGTCACCGCCACCTTCAACGGCCGGACAAGATCCTTGACAGCGCCCGTTCGGTCGTAGGTCTGATAGCCGTCCGGAAGGTGCCGGGGTTTGCCGACGATCCCGATCGAGGTGACCATCGCCTGGCCGTTGTATGCCACTTGCCGCAGGCCCTGGATCGTCAGGAAGATGTTGGGAATCTTCGCCAGCGCAGTCGAATTGGGCACGATGCCCACGATCCGCAAGACGTGCGCGCCGACCTGCAGGGTGTCGCCGATGTGCCGGCCCAGCGTACTCGACGCCGCCACTTCGTCCGGCGTCGACGGTGCGTTGCCCTGCGAGACGCGCGGCATGCCGGGCCCGCGTTCGGGCACGCCGAAGGCCGTGACGTTGCGCGTTGACGTGCCTTGCTTCATGACCGTCCCTGCACAGGCCAGTGGGGCGGCGGCCGCGACGCCCGGTTCGGCGGCAATCCGCGCCAGGTCGACGTCGGGGAAGGGCGTCGAACCCAGAAACGGCCCGGCCGCGCCTTCCTTGACCACGAATGCGTCGACGCCCATGGAATCGACGGTGTTGCGGGCCTCGACCTCAAAGCCGTTCGCGAGCCCGGTCATCACGAGCGTCATCCCGAAGATCAGCGCGGTACTGACGATCGCGATGATGAGGCGCCGCTTTCGCCATTGCATGTCGCGCAGGGCCGCGAAGAGCATTTCCAGAACGTACCAACGTCCCCATCTCCGGGGACAGAATTCTTGCCTACGCGCGATCTGCGGCGAAGCCGCCCGCTCCCGAATTGGCCCTTCTCAGCCGGTCGACCGCGGTTCGCCCGAAGGCCGAAATGCGACCCTCGCCCCCGCGTGGCTTACCATCGACTAAACACGTGCGTCCTGCCGCCACCCGGCGGCGGAGCATCGACGGAGGTTTCCGCTCCATGAAGCGTGTTCGGGGGGTTGAGTCAGCAGCCCCGGCCAGGAGTGGCTAGTTGGAAGCCAGCGGTGTCCCCGCGGAGGGACGAATGTGAGTGAGAAATCATGGTCGAACAATCCGGCGAGTCCGTGGATCCGACGCGTTTCCAGGTAGGGAAACACCAGGTAGATCAGGCGGTCGTGCTGACCGTCTCCGGCGAAGTGGACATGCTCAGTGCGCCGCAGCTCTCCGAGGCGCTACACACCGCGCTGGCCACCCGACCCGCGGCGCTGATCGTTGACCTCTCGAAAGTGGATTTTCTCGCGTCGGCGGGGATGACCGTCCTGGTGGCCGCGCACGACGAGGTCGTTCCGCCTACCCGATTCGCGGTCGTCGCCCACGGCGCGGCCACCAGCCGCCCGATGAAGCTCATGGGATTGGACGGCGTTTTCTCGCTTTACAGCACTCTCGACAGCGCGCTGGACGGCGTCGCCGGCGGCTGAGCGAGCCCAGCGTGGGAATGCAGCACGGCCACGGCAAACTCCGATCAAGCGGCTCGTCGGGCGAATATCCTGTCCTGCAACGTAATTCGCAGCCGCAGCGCATTCTGGGCGCTGCCTGCCGCTGATGGCGCCGGGCCGAAAAGATCGGAACATTCATTGACTCGACTTGCCGCCGAGAATATCGTCGAGAGTTACGCTACTTAGCGTAGCGAAATGCCGCGCGCTCGCGTCGGCACGCGCATGGCGACAAGGAGAGCCCTCATGTTGGACCTGAAGATCGTCGGTGGCACCGTCGTCGACGGCACGGGCGCGGAGCGCTACCGGGCCGACGTCGGCATCAAGGACGGAGTGATCGTCGACGTTGTCCGCCGCGGCACCGATCGCGAGAGGGCCGGCGTGGAAATGGCCGAGGCCGCCGAGACCATCGACGCGACGGGGCGCGTGGTCGCACCCGGCTTCGTGGACATCCACACCCACTACGACGGCCAGATGAGCTGGGACGGCTTGCTCGAGCCGTCGAGCGGTCACGGCGTCACGACGGTGGTCACCGGAAACTGCGGTGTCGGCTTCGCCCCGGTGCGGCCCGGCCGGGAGGACTGGCTGATCGAGTTGATGGAGGGTGTCGAGGACATCCCTGGGACGGCCCTGACCGAGGGCATCACGTGGGGCTGGGAAACCTACCCCGAATACCTCGACGCCATCGAGAAGCGCAAGTTCGCGATCGACGTGGGCAGCCAGGTGGCCCACGGCGCGGTCCGCGCCTACGCGATGGGCGAGCGGGGTGCCCGCAACGAGCCTGCCACCACTGAGGACATCGCGGCGATGGGACGGTTGGTCACCGAAGCGATCGAGGCCGGCGCGCTGGGGTTCTCGACATCGCGCACGATGGGCCACCGCGCGATGGACGGCGAGCCCGTCCCCGGCACCTTCGCCGCCGAGGACGAACTGTTCGGTCTCGGGCGCGCCATGGTGGCCGGCGGGCAGGCCGTGTTCGAACTGGCGCCGCAGGGCGCCGCGGGCGAGGACATCATCGCGCCCAAGAAGGAACTGGACTGGATGCGGCGGTTGAGCGCCGAAATCGACCGGCCGGTGTCGTTCGCCCTCATCCAGGTCGACGCCGACCCGAAGCTGTGGCGCGAGATGCTCGACCTCTCCGCGGCCGCCCACGAGGCGGGCAGCCGCCTGCATCCCCAGATCGCCGCGCGTCCGTTCGGCATGATGATCGGGTTCCAGGGCCACCACGGCTTCAGCCATCGCCCCACGTACCGCAGGCTTGCCGCCGAATGCGGCCGTGAGGAGCTCGCGGCTCGCCTGGCCGACCCGGCGGTGAAGGCCGCGATCCTGTCCGAGGACGACCTGCCGGTCGACCCGGCGCTGCTGTTCGACGGCATGTTCGCGCTCGTGCAGCACTCGCTGCACCGCCTGTACGCGCTGGGCGATCCGCCCGACTACGAGCCGGCGCCAGACCGCACCGTCGCAGCGATCGCACGAGCGCGCGGCGAAGACCCGTTGTCGACGCTCTACGACCTCATGCTCGAGTCGGACGCGACCGCCATGCTCATGCTGCCGCTGTACAACTACGCCGACGGAAACTGCGACGCCATCCGCGAGATGATGCTGCACCCCGCTGGTGTGCTGGGGCTGTCCGACGGCGGCGCGCACTGCGGGATGATCTGCGACGCTTCGTATCCCACGTTCCTGCTGACGCACTGGGCGCGGGACCGTCGCCGCGGCGAGAAGCTGCCGCTGGAATACGTGATCCGCAAGCAGTCGCGCGACACCGCGCACCTGTTCGGGCTGACCGACCGGGGCACGATCGTGCCCGGCAAGAAGGCCGACATCAACGTGATCGATATGGAAGCGCTGAAGCTGCACCCCGCGGCGATGGCGTGGGACCTGCCGGCGGGCGGCAACCGGATCCTCCAGCGGGCGAGCGGCTATGCGGCAACGATCGTCAGCGGGACCGTGACGCGGCGCAACGACGTCGACACCGGCGCCCGTCCCGGCCGGCTGGTGCGCGGGGCGCGTTGAGGCTCCGGCCGTGAGCCTGACGGCCGGCAATCCGGCCAGTACCCGCGACGAGGATGCGATCGGCGCCCCGCCCGCATGCCCGACCCTGGTGCCCCCCGAGCGCTACTACTCCCCTGCGTTCGCCGCGCTCGAGATCGAGCGCATGTGGCCGAACGTGTGGCAGCTCGCCTGCATGGTCGACCACGTCGCCGAGCCGGGCGATTACTTCGAGTACCGCTGCGGCCCGTACGGGGTGCTGATCGTCCGCGGGGACGACGGCGAGCTCCGCGCGTTCCAGAACGCCTGCCGCCATCGCGGCAACTCCGTCTGCGTCGGCTCCGGCTCGGGGCTGCGCGAACTCAAGTGCGGCTATCACGGGTGGACCTGGGATTTGGCTGGCGCGCTCAAGCGCGTGCCCGACCGCAAGGGCTTCGGCTCGCTGAAGATGTCCGACTTCCCGCTGCTCCCGGTCCGGGTCGAAAGCTGGGAAGGGCTCGTCTTCGTCAACCTCGACGTCGAGGCGATGCCCCTGATCGAGTACCTGGAGGCGGTGCCCGACGACATCGCCTGGTGCCATCTGAGCGACTTCCGGTGTTACGCCACGCTCACCGTCGACGTCGACGCCAACTGGAAGACGATCGCCGACGGCTTCAGCGAGACCTACCACGTCCAGACACTGCATCCGGAGTTGCTCCGCTGCGTCGACGACATCCATGCGCCTCAACGGATTTGGGGCCACACCGGCAAGTCGGACCAGCCCTACGGCGTGCCGAGCCCACGCTTTGACGGCGCGCTGAGCGACGAAGAGGTCTGGGACGCCTACGTCTACACCCAGGGCGCGCTGATGGGCGCGGTCGAGGGAACGCCGTTTCCCGCCGATCAGCGCCGGCCCGGACAGACGGTCCAGGACTTGATCGCCGACCGCACCCGCGCGTTCGCCGCGAGCCGCGGAGTGGACCTGGACTGGGCCGACACCGACCGGATCACCCGGCTGCACCAGTACAACGTGTTCCCGAACATGACGCTGCTGGCCAATGCCGATCACTTGACCGTCATGTGCTCGCGCCCGGGCCCGGACCCCGATCGCGGCGAGTTGATCATTTTCTTGACGACGCGGATGCCGCCCGGCGCTCCGCGCAACAAGCCGACGGATGTCCGCACCACCGCCGGGGAAGCCGAACCGGGCGTGGTGCTCACCCAGGACATCCGGCTGCTCGCGGGGTTACAGCGGGGCATGCACCAACCGGGCTTCACCCATTTGGTGCTTTCCAGCGAGGAGCGTCGGGTGATCAACATGCACCGCAACCTCGAGCGCTACCTCAATCCCGACCAAACGCCGCGAACCTAATCTGCTCAGACCCGTGATGCCTCAAGTCAATATGCCCGCGAAAATTAGTCGATGCCTCACGTAAGAATGCCCGCGAAACGGGCGGATCAGCTGGCCTTGGTCCGGATACCTTTGCGGATGTCGGGTAGGGCGGTGGGGATGCTGGCCAGGTAGAGCTGCTCGGTCTTCTCCTTGGCCAGCAGGAGAAGCCGGTTCTGCAGATCGGCGATCTCGCGGCCGATTTTGGCGGGGTTGAGGCTGTCGCGGTAGGCGGTCAGTTCTGCCTGCTGTGCTGGTGAAAGGACGCCGGCGGCCAGGAGCCGGTCAAATGGGGTCTGCGGTGTGTCGTAGAGGCGTCGGCGCCGGCCGTCACCGCTACTGGTGTACCCGGTGGGTTTGATGGTCGGGGTCAGGTAGTTGAGCCGGTCGTTGACCAGTGGCCAGAGCCGGTTGAGCACGGCTCGTTCTTCAGGGGTGTCGTAGCGGTAGTAGAACGCGTACTTGCGCACCAGATGGTTGTTCTTGGACTCGATGGTGGCCTGATCGTTCTTCTTGTACGGCCGCGATCGCGTGAAGAAGATCTCCATCTCCGCCGCCCACTTGATGACAGCCTTGTTCAAAAACTCCGTGCCGTTGTCGAAGTCCAAACCGGTTACCTCATAAGGTATTTCGTGCACCCCTGCTTTCAGTGCACCCAGGATGTGGGCGTTAGCGTTGTTGCGCACGGTGCGGGTAAATACCCAGCCGATATGGACATCGGTGAGGTTGAGGGTGCGGGCGAACTCGCCCTTCAGTGTTGGGCCGCAATGCGCGACCGTATCGCCCTCGAAGAAACCGGGTTCGTCTTCTACCTCATCGCCTGCCTTACGGACCTTGACCGAATTCCGCAGCAGTGGTGAAGGTTTCGTCGTCGATACACCACTGATCTGGTCCTTGGCCCTCGCCGGCGCCAGATACCGGTCAATCGTCGCCGCGCTCATCTCCAGCAGCTCCTCACGCACGGCCGGACTGTAGCGGTCACGACCAAAGGCCAGCTCATCGTGGCGTTGCAGGCCGTCGAGCTGCAGCCGCATCGAAGCAGCCAGATACTTCCCGCACTGCCCACCCGAGGCGGCCCAGACCCGCTGCAGCACCTTGAGCGCGTCGTAGGAATACTTCGGCGCCCTCGGCTTGCGTGGCCGCTTCGCGCTGCTGCGACCCGATCCCGGCGGCCGCATCGCCGCCGCGGTAAGCCTGCGCCGGGCATTGTCACGCGACCACCCAGTCACCTCCACCACCTGGTCTAGGACCTTTCCCTTGTCCTTCTTCGCGGCCTTCACATACGCCTTGGCGTACCTGGTGGTGATCTCGGCCCGAGACGTCATCGATAACCCACTCTCCATGCCTCACGACGGTCACCGTTTCGCGGGCATTCTTACGTGAGGCACCGAGGGTGTTTCGCGGGCAGTTTCCGTGAGTCAAGCCGAGACCTCGCGAAATCGGGTCGAACCGAACTAAGATCCCGAATGTGACGAGCCCGTCAAACCCCTGGGGCGACGAACGGCGGCAACTCTTGCATCAGGTGCAGGTGCGATGTCCGGCGCTGGGCCGAAGGCGGGCGCGACGGCTCTGCCACCGTTTCGAGCGCGTCGGTGTCCACACCGCCCCGGAGCGGCTGCGGCAGATGGTCGCGGGCGTGCCCGTCGCCTACGACGAAGTGACGGATGTCAATTTCGCTTTGATCGCGATGCAGCTGAACCGCGAGGCGCGCGGTGCCCGCTACAAGCGCCTCAAGCGCCGCGGCACCCGCTCGCTGATGTTCGCGGGCTTGATCCTCGTCGTGTTGAACTTTCTTTTCTGCGTCGCCTACGTCCTGCTGAACCTGGCCCAGCAGGCCACGCCGTTGTGAACGTGGTGGGCAACGACTAGCAGGTCAACACGCAGCCCTCGACCACCTCTCATCCCTCCGCTGCCGTCGCTCAGCCGCGCCATACCCGTTGGTGGCGGGCGGGCAAGAAGTTGCGCGGCCGACAAATGAGGAGCGACATTTATTTGCGATAGCGCCGGTGCTAGCGCAGTGGCAACCGCCTTATGGCCCGCTCGCGGTACTTAAGTGGCTGGCGTGACTATCGATACCAGTGCTTCACGCCGGGCCGCGCCCATCCACCCCGAGCTTGAGCAGAAGGCGCGTGCCGCCCAGCGGACTGGCGTGCAAAGACGCCTCGCCGCCGTGCAATTCGGCCTGCTGCGCCACGAGCGCGAGCCCCAACCCCGAGCCCGCGAGCGATGCCGTCGACCCGCGGGAGAAGCGTTCGAAGACTGCGGTGCGCTCCGCTTCGGGGATCCCGCTGCCGTCGTCGTCGATGGCGATCTCCACCCCTTCTCCGGAACTCGTTACGTTGAGCCGGATTTCGCCGGCGCCCCCGTGCTTTACGGCGTTGGCGATGGCGTTGTCGATGACCAGCCGCAGCCCCGTGGGCAAGCCCACCATCAACACCGTGGGCGACGGCACCAGCGAAACCTGCACGCCGGGGTAGATGCGAAGCGCGTCGTGCGCGGCCCGATCCAACAGCTCGGTGATGTCGAAAGGCACGAAGTCGTCGACAGTGGTCAGTTCGCCCTGCGCCAGTCTTTCGAGCGCCGTGAGAGTCGCTTCGATCCGGCTCTGCGTGCGAATGACGTCGCCGAGCACCTCGTAACGCTGCTCGGGCGGTAATTCCAAGGTGGACAACACCTCCAGGTTGGTGCGCATGGCCGTCAACGGGGTGCGCAGCTCGTGCGAAGCGACGGCGGCGAAGTCGCGCGCCGACTCGAGCGCCGCCTTCGTGCGCTGTTGCTCGTCACCGATGCGAGCCAGCATCCCCTCGACCGCCTCGGCGATCTCCACGGCCTCACGGACGCCGCGGACCTGGAGCTCGTCCGGGCTCGACTGAGCATTGATGGCGCGGGCCTGCTGGGCCAGCAGCAGGAAGGGATTGACCATGATCAGCGAGATCACCCAGCCGACGAGGACCGTGCCGCCGATGACGCTGCCACAGATCAACAACACCCGCAGGTGCAGTTCGTTGATCCGATGTTGGGCTTCGGCCAACGGCGCCGCGAGTGCGATCGAGGCCGGGCCGGCAGTGAAGGTGCGGACGCGGTATTGAACGCCGTCGATGGTGGTATTCGCATAACCGTTGGGGAGTCTGGGCAGAACGACGTTGCCGGGCACGGACACCGTCGTTTCCCCAATCCGCACGGTGCGCACCAAATTGCCGTCCGGCATGGGGCGATCGGGGGGGGTGAGCTGTGCGGTGTTCAGCAGCGTATTGATGTCGCCGAGGCTGCTCACCGAATCCAGCCGGCGGTCGAGCTGGCTGTATTGGTCGTTGGTGACGCCGATCCATACCCACGCGCCGAGAGCGACGACCAGGGCAATTACCGATAGGGCGGCAACGATGACGATGGTGCGCAATGACAGCAACCGCATCGGCAGCCGTACATGGCGGGACGCGCCGATATCGGGCTCCATCAACGAACCCGCACGCCCGAGCCGATATCGTGGGTCGCCCCAAAAGCAACGGTGACTTCCATCGTCTTCTCCTCTGTCCCGTCCCGCACGGGTCGAAGACGATTGTCCCGGTAGCTCGCGTGGGATGCCCTGTGGGTGGGAGCGTCGAGGCTATCAGCGGTTTTCGATACGCGCATAAACGGGTGCGCCGCCGGTCGACGGGCCACCCGCGGTCGGCATTTGCTTTCTCCTCAGGTGAGTGAGTACTCTCTCACCATGCTCACGGAGCCCGCTCGGGGACGCGATCGGCTGCTGGCCGCAGCGCTGAGGCTTTTTGCCGCAAAGGGGTACGCGGCGACCTCGGTTGCCGACATCCAGCGGGCGTCCGGCCTGGCGCCGGGTTCGGGCGCGCTCTACAAGCACTTCGGCTCCAAACGGGAGCTGTTAGAAGCCGCCGTTGCGCACCGGATCGACAGCATCGTGGCCGCGCGAGAGCAGTACGACGCGGGCGAACCGGGAAGCGTCGAGCAGGCGGTGCGCACCGCGGGGCAGCTGATCTGGAGCAACCTCAAAGAGAGCGAGGATTTGCTCAAGGTCATGCTGCGTGAACCCGACGAGCTCGGCGATCTCGACGAGAAGACATGGCAGGTCATCACCGACAACGCCTATCAGCGGTTCGCCGGCGAACTTGCCGCGTCCAATCGCTCCGGCCGCACCCACATTCCCGATCCCGAGGCGGCCGCGTCCGTGGCAATCGCGTCGCTGTCCTATGCCGCGACACTTCAAGCGCTGACCGGCCGCTTGCCCGGCAACATCGACGAAAACCGTTACTTCGAGGCGTGGGTCAAGCAGACGCTCAGCGTCCTCGCGCACTACCGCAACCCGAAAACGGCTAATGCCAACCGATTTCAGGAGTAAACCGTGACATTCTCTCTTCAACTCAGCGACGACGTGATCGAGGTCCGCGATTGGGTGCACAAGTTCGCGGCCGACGTGATCCGGCCCGCAGCGTCCGAATGGGACGAACGTGAGGAGACTCCGTGGCCCGTGATCCAGGAGGCGGCGAAGGTGGGGCTCTACTCCCCCGACTTTTTCGCGCAGCAGGCGGCTGAGCCGACCGGTCTGGGCTTCCTCACCACGTTCGAGGAGATGTTCTGGGGAGACGCCGGCATCGCCCTGTCCATCCTGGGCACCGGGCTGGCCGCGGCCGCCCTGGCCGGCAACGGAACTCCCGAACAGTTGGGACGCTGGCTTCCCGAGATGTTCGGCACGCCTGACGATCCCAAGCTGGGCGCGTTTTGCTCGTCGGAGCCCGATGCGGGTTCCGACGTCGGCGCCATCCGCACTCGTGCGCACTACGACGAAGCGACCGGCGAGTGGGTTCTCAACGGCACCAAGACCTGGGCAACCAACGGCGGTATCGCCAACGTGCACATCGTGGTGGCATCCGTCTATCCCGAACTCGGCACTCGCGGCCAAGCCACATTCGTCATCCCGCCGGGCACCACGGGCCTGGCTCAGGGACAGAAGTTCAAGAAGCACGGGATCCGCGCTTCGCACACCGCCGAGGTGGTGCTCGACGATGTCCGGCTGCCCGAGGACGCGATCCTCGGCGGCCGAGAGAAGTTCGAGGCTCGGATCGCTCGGGTCAAGTCCGGTGCCTCCACCGGTGGGCAGGCCGCGATGAAGACCTTCGAACGTACCCGGCCCACCGTCGGCGCCATGGCCGTCGGCGTGGCCCGGGCCGCCTATGAGTACGCGCTCGAATACTCCTGCCAGCGCGAGCAATTCGGTCGCAAGATCGGTGAGTTTCAGGCGGTCGCATTCAAGCTCGCGGACATGAAGAGCCGCATCGACGCCGCCCGTCTGCTGGTGTGGCGGGCCGGGTGGATGGCGCGCAACAACCAGAGCTTCGACTCGGCGGAGGGCTCGATGGCCAAGCTGGTGGCCAGCGAGACCGCGGTCTACGTCACCGACGAGGCCATCCAGATCCTGGGCGGCAACGGGTACACGCGCGACTACCCGGTCGAGCGGATGCACCGCGACGCGAAGATCTTCACGATCTTCGAGGGGACCAGCGAGATCCAGCGCCTGGTGATTTCGCGGGCGCTGACCGGACTGCCCATCCGTTAAGGCGGGCTGGGGGGACATGATGTCCCCATGACCACCGAGATCCGTGTTCTCGACGACGAGGACGACCTCATCGCTGCGGCCAACGTGTTTCGCGCCGCGATGGTCGGGTTCCCGCCGCTGTCGAACCTGGCGCCGGGCCAGATCACGAAGGTGCTCGAACCCGGGCGCACGATCGGGGCCTTCGTGGAAGGGCAACTCGTCGGCACGGCCGACGCCGCGACGAGCCAACTGACGCTGCCGGGCGGGGCGATCGTGAGCCACGCGGCCGTGTCACACATCGGGGTGCTGCCGTCGTTCACCCGAAAGGGTGTCGCCACCGATCTCATGCGCCATCAGTTGCGCGACATCGCCGCACGGGGCGAGGTCCTCGCGACGTTGCGGGCCTCGGAGGCGACGATCTACGGACGGTACGGCTACGGAGTGGCGAGTTCGTCGCAGACCATGGAGGTTCGGATCATCCGGGCGAAGCTGCGTCCCGATGTCGCGGCGGACGGTCCGGTCCGACTGCTGGAAGCCTCCCGCGCGTGGGACGTCCTACCCCGCATCTATGCCGGCAATCGTCCGTCCCGCGCCGGAACCGTCGATCGCCCCGAAGTCTGGTGGCAGGGCGCGCGAATGCGCACCGAATCCTCGCCGGGGCCTTCGTATTTCGCGGTGCACGGCGAACCGGGTTCCGAGTCGGGATTCGCCCGCTACCGCCCCGTCGACACCGAGTCGTGGTTCATCAGCGACCAGCGCGCCATCGCGGTCGAGGACTTCTTTGCCCCCACCGCGGAGGCCTATCTCGGGCTGATGCGTTTCCTGTTTGGCCTCGATCTCATTGACCGCGTGGTGTTCTGGATGCTGCCCGTCGACGATCCGCTGCCCTGGCTGCTGGTCGATCGGCGCGCCGCGCGGGTTACCGCGGTGCACGACGAAACGTGGCTTCGGGTCATCGACGCCGAAAAGGCGCTGGCAGCCCGTCGATATGTCGGAGACGGCGCTGTCACCATCGCGATCAAAGACCCTCTGCTGCCGAACAATTCGGCCAGCTTCACCGTCGCGGCCGATGGCGCCGAACCGACCGACCGGCGCGCCCAGCTCCACACCAGCGCCGAGGGGCTGGCCGCCGTCCTGCTCGGTGGAACAACGTGGCGCAGCCTCGCCGTCGCCGGGCTGGCAAGGGCCGCCGATCCGTCGGCGCTCGCGATTGCCGATCGGCTGTTCGCGCTGCCCGACGCACCACACGCCGGATTCTTTTTCTGAGGCCGCCGGGGGAACGAACGTGATTGTGATCATCGGTGCTGGGATATGTGGGCTCGCGGCGGCCTATGAGCTGTCGCGGCGCGGGCAGGAGGCGCTCGTGCTCGAGCGCGGCCAGCCGTTCGCCGAGCAATCCGCAGGACTTGCGCGGATTTTCCGCGTCGCGCATCGGCGCCCGGCGCTGTGCAGGCTCGCTATGAAGGCCCGGGAGGGCTGGCGACGCTGGGAGACCGAATTCGGCGCCGTGCGCCTGCTTGGATCGGAGGGCTTCATCAGTGTCGGCGCGCCGGCAGAGACCGCGGCCGCAATGAACGATGCGGGCGCCGCTTTCTCTTGGCTCGATCGATCCGAGATCGCAGCGCGAATCCCTTTTGTTGCCGCGCCGTGGGAAATTGGGGTGTTCGATCCGCTCGGCGGCAGCCTGCGCACCCGACGCGCGCTGAGTGCCCTGGCGCGGCGGGTCGTCATCGAGCGCCGGGAGGCCGTATCGGTCGCCGACGACGGCTCGACGACGCTCACGGACGGCACCGTGCTGGGCGCCGACCGTGTGCTCATCTGCGCGGGAGTTCAGACGCCCGCGCTGTTCGGCCCGCTCGGTGTCGAATTCGCCCCGCACACCCGCTTCACGTACGTGGGGGCCGACGCCACCGGCGCCGCATGCCTGTCCGCGCCCGAGGGCTACGGGTTGCCGCTTGGCAGCACGGGCCGCTGGGCCTTCGGGCAGGAGGTGCCGGATCCGGCGGCTGTGCGTGCCCTGTTTCCGTCGCTCTCGCCCGTGGACCGGGTGGACTGCGTTCGGCTTCGCGCCCGGTGGCTCGACTCCGGAGGCGACGGTTGGACGGTGGCGCGCCGCGGCCGGGTCGTCGCGTTCGTCGGCAGTCATCTGATGAAGTTCGGGCCGTTGCTCGGCGAACTGCTCGCCGGGGCCGTAGTCAGCGACGACCTGCCCGCCGATCTCGCCGTCACCTGAGCCGGCGGTCACGGGCCCGTCTGCGGCCGCAGTTTGCTGATTTTAGGGACGTATGGCCCTAGGTCGGCTGCCGATCACTCAGAATACTTTGGGCGCTCGATCAAACGCTGGGTCGGTCACAAGACCTTTCGGAGGTAGCTCATGACCGCTGACGCGCCGCCCGCCGTTCAGCTGGAGGCCCGCCGGCCGTTTCCACCGCGGCTCGAACCGAAGGGCGGCCTGATCTACAAGGTCATCAGCACGACGGACCACAAGCTGATCGGGATCATGTACATGGTCGCCTGCTTCATCTTCTTTTTCATCGGCGGCCTGATGGCATTGCTGATCCGCCTCGAGCTGGCGAGGCCCGGGCTGCAATTTCTGTCCAACGAGCAGTACAACCAGCTGTTCACCATGCACGGCACCGCGATGTTGCTGTTTTACGCGACCCCGGTCGTCTTCGGCTTCGCCAATCTGGTGCTGCCCTTGCAGATCGGCGCACCCGACGTCGCCTTCCCGCGGCTCAACGCGCTGTCGTTCTGGCTCTTCATCTTCGGGGCGCTGATCGCATTGAGCGGCTTCATCGTTCCGGCCGGCGCGGCCGATTTCGGATGGACCGCCTACACGCCTCTGTCGAATGCGGTCCACAGCCCCGGCGTGGGTGGGGACCTGTGGATCCTGGGCGTGGGCGTCGGTGGCCTGGGCACCATCCTGAGCGCCGTCAACATGATCACCACCGTGGTGTGCCTGCGCGCCCCGGGCATGACCATGTTCCGGATGCCGATTTTCACCTGGAACATCCTCGTCACGAGCGTCCTTGTCCTGATTGTCTTTCCGCTGCTGACCGCTGCGCTGTTCGGCTTGGCCGCCGACCCCGACACCTGGGTGCCCACGTCTACGACCCGGCTAACGGGGGGTGATCCTGTTCCAGCATCTGTTCTGGTTTTTCGGGCATCCCGAGGTGTACGTCATCGCGCTGCCGTTCTTCGGCATCATCTCCGAGATCATTCCGGTGTTCGCCCGAAAGCCGATCTTCGGCTACAGCACGCTGGTTTACGCGACGCTGTCGATCGCCGCGTTGTCGGTCGCGGTGTGGGCGCACCACATGTATGTCACCGGTGCGGTATTGCTGCCGTTCTTTTTGTTCATGACCTTCCTGATCGCGGTCCCGACCGGGATCAAGTTTTTCAACTGGATCGGCACCATGTGGCGGGGGCAGCTGACCTTCGAATCACCGATGCTGTTTTCGGTGGGCTTCCTGCTGACCTTCCTGCTCGGCGGGCTGACGGGCGTGCTGCTCGCCAGCCCACCGCTTGACTTCCACATCAGCGACACCTATTTCGTTGTGGCGCATTTCCACTACACGTTGTTCGGCACCATCGTGTTCGCCACCTATGCGGGCATCTACTTCTGGTTTCCGAAGATGACCGGACGAATGCTCGACGAGCGGCTGGGCAAGCTGCATTTCTGGCTGACCGTGATCGGCTTCCACACCACGTTCCTGGTCCAGCACTGGCTGGGCACTTCTGGGATGCCGCGCCGCTACGCCGACTACGTACCCACCGACGGGTTCCAAACGCTCAACTTCGTCTCCACCACTGGGGCGTTCATCCTCGGTATCTCGGTTTTGCCGTTCGTGTGGAACGTGTTCAAGAGCTGGCGCTACGGCGAACCGGTATTGGTCGACGATCCATGGGGCCACGGCAACTCGCTGGAATGGGCCACCAGTTGCCCGCCCCCACGGCACAACTTCACCGAGCTGCCCAGGATCCGTTCGGAGCGCCCGGCATTCGAGTTGCACTACCCGCACATGGTGGAACGAATGCGCGCCGAATCGTACGTCGGCCGCCGAAAAGCCAAGGTCCTGGCCGCGGATGGACAGCCGCATCAATGCCCGAACTGTAATTGCGGCACTAATCACAGTCGCCACGGGAGTACCGTGAGCTGGCCATGTGGTGGTTTCCATTTCCGCTATCACCGGCGCTATCGCAAAAGGAAGTCACCGCATTGGTCGGTCGCGCAACGGCTGCGCCCAATGGCCGTCGGCTCAGCCGACGTCAGCCATGCGGGGCTTCGGAGATCTTGGTGTCCGGCTTGCCCAACGTTTGGCAGTAAGTCAATGCCGACAATCGCGTTGCCGAGATCTCCACATTGGTCGGGTCGGCACCATTCTTGTCCTTGAGCATCTTGCCGACCTCATCGTTCTGCTTCTTTTCGTCCTGTGTCGTGAAGTCCTTGCATTTTGTGTCACCGCCAGTGTTGATGATCTGTGAGGCTGAACACGCGCCGGACAGCAGCACAGCGATCGCAAGCGCGGCCGCAGCGATTTGCTTCATGATTCGCCTTTCCGCATCGGAGTGGTGGTATTCATACACCAAATCGACTGATTCCAAACATCAACTGCGATTTGCCCCAATCGCGCCATCTGTTTGCAGTGAGCCGTCGAACGACGGGATGGGGCGCCGCCGTCTTCGGTGTAGAGCTGCCGCCGGTGGGAATACCTCCCCGAGAGGCATCGCGTTCTAGCGTTTGCCGGTCCGCCGCTCGCAACGACCCCAGGGGAGGAAGTCAGTGATCTGGTCGAATGGGTCGACGGGATTGACAAGCGGGCCAGGGCCTGGCGATGCGGTGACGGATCAGCGTGGCGAGCGCGTCGAATCCGGTGCGATCCAGGCCCTGTTCGTGAGCGTGTTGGGTCTGCTGCTCGCCACAGGATGGGCCGCCAACCACCTTGTCGCGTTGATGCCTCTCATCAGCGATCACCAACACCTCAGCACGGTCACACTCGACGCGATCTTCGGGATCTATGCGGTGGGATTGCTGCCCGGCCTGCTCATCGGCGGACGCACGTCGGATGCGCTTGGGCGCCAGTCGGTTGCGTTGGCGGGTTCGACGTCTGTTCTGGCGGGCACTGCGGCGATGCTGCTCTCAGAGCAAACCGACGCATTGCTGGCGGGACGATTTATCGTCGGGCTCGGCGTGGGTCTTGTGATGACGTCCTGCACGGCATGGGCATCCGATCTGAAAGGTCCGGCCGGTGCAGCTACCGCCGGAGCGGTGCTCACCGCCGGTTTCGCCATCGCTCCGCTCGCCGGAGGGATTCTCGGCCGGGCCGGCCAACCCGGCGTCCGGGTGTCGTTCGGGGTCGCCGCCGCCATTGTCGTGGTGGCGACATTTTCCGCCATCGCGGCCGCGCAGCGGGCGGACGTGACCACGCCGGCAACGGCGCATCACTCGGAGCCATCGAAACCGGCGCGGCGGGGAACCGCGCGGGCGTTGAGCTGGGCCATACCGCTGGCGCCGTGGGTGTTCGCCTCCGCGACACCAGGGTTCGTCACGCTCCCCACCCGCGTGCACACCGGGCTCGCGGCCCCCATAGCCGCGGGACCGGCCGCGCTGATAGTCAACGGCGTCAGCGGGCTCGTCCAACTAGTCGCCCGTGCCGGTAGATGGGGGCCACACGCCGGCACCGCCGGTGCGGTGCTGGCGGCCGTCGGCTACGCGGCGACCGCGGTGGCGCCGCAGACCATGACAGCGGCGTTGGGCCTCCCGCTGTTCCTGGTTCTGGGGTGCGCATCGGGCCTTCTGCTGCGCGAGGGCTTGATCGACTTGGAAGCGGCGGCGCCGCAACACGTGCGCGGTGCCCTCACAGGAGTGTTCTTTGTCGTGACTTACGCCGGCTTTGGCCTGCCGCTGATAGTGGCCACGGCCGGGTCCGCGGTCTCGGCGATCATTCTCTCCGTGATGGCCGTGCTGGCGGCGGCAGCGGCAGTCGGCCGCGCGGTTCGGCTGCGACGAGACGACCACCGCCAGCCCTGATTCATTGTTGGGGGGCGTTGAAGGTCCTGCCGCTACCCCGCCGCCCCGCCCCAGTCGCAGAACTCCCTAGCAGACAATGCGCACTTCGCAGGTAACGTCGTACCCGATGCAATGCTGCCCTGTGCTCTTAGGACGCAGCGCCCCTGAAGACCTGATCACAGCGACGCCGGGAGAAAACCATGAGCGCCCAGCAGCCCGCCATCATCTACACGCTGACCGACGAGGCGCCGCTATTGGCGACCTACGCCTTCTTGCCGATCGTGCGCGCCTTCGCCGAACCGGCCGGCATCGAAGTCAAGACCAATGACATCTCGCTGGCCGCGCGCATCCTGGCCGAGTTCCCCGATTACCTGACCGAAGTGCAGCGGGTGCCGGACAACCTCGCCGAGCTGGGCCGACTGACGCAGTTACCGGACACCAACATCATCAAGCTGCCGAACATCAGCGCCTCGGTGCCGCAGCTCGTTGCCGCGATCAAGGAACTTCAAGGCAAGGGCTACAAGCTTCCGGACTACCCGGAAATCGTGAAGACCGACGAGGAACAGCAAATCCGGGACCGCTACGCCAAATGCCTCGGCAGCGCCGTTAATCCGGTGCTGCGAGAAGGTAATTCGGACCGCCGCGCACCCAAGGCGGTCAAGGAGTACGCGCGCAAGCACCCGCACAGCATGGGCGAGTGGTCCATGGCCTCCCGCACCCACGTCGCGCACATGCGACACGGCGACTTCTACGCCGGCGAGAAGTCGATGACGCTCGACCGGCCACGCGACGTGAAGATGGAACTGGTGACCAAGGGCGGCGAGACCCTGGTGCTCAAGCCCAAGGTGTCGCTGGGTGAGGGCGACGTCATCGACAGCATGTTCATGAGCAAGAAGGCGTTGTGCGAGTTCTATGAAGAGCAGATGGAGGACGCCCGCAAGACGGGCCTGATGTTTTCACTGCACGTCAAGGCCACGATGATGAAGGTTTCGCACCCCATCGTCTTCGGGCACGCGGTGAAGACCTTCTACAAGGATGCCTTCGCCAAGCACCAGAAGGTCTTCGACGAGCTGGGTGTCAACGTCAACAACGGGCTAGTCGACCTCTACAACAAGATCGAGTCGTTGCCCGCGACGCAGCACGACGAGATCATCCGCGACCTGCACGCCTGCCACGAGCACCGTCCCGAGCTGGCCATGGTCGATTCGGCCAAGGGCATCTCGAATTTTCATTCGCCCAGTGACGTCATCGTGGACGCTTCGATGCCCGCGATGATCCGGGCGGGCGGCAAGATGTACGGGGCCGACGGGCGGCAAAAGGACACCAAAGCCGTCAACCCGGAGTCCACGTTTTCCCGCATCTACCAGGAAGTCATCAACTTCTGCAAGACCAACGGCCAGTTCGACCCGGCGACCATGGGCACGGTCCCCAACGTCGGCCTCATGGCACAGAAGGCGGAAGAGTACGGATCGCACGACAAGACGTTCGAGATTCCCGAGGACGGCGTCGCGAACATCGTGGACCTCGACACCGGCGAAGTGCTGTTGACGCAGAACGTGGAAACCGGCGATATCTGGCGCATGTGCACGGTTACGGATGCGGCGATCCGCGACTGGGTCAAGCTGGCCGTCACCCGCGCACGCAACTCCGGGATGCCGGTGGTGTTCTGGCTCGACCCGTACCGCCCCCACGAGAACGAGTTGATCAAAAAGGTCAAGGAGTACCTGGCGGAGCAATATACCCATGGCCTGGACATCCAGATCATGTCGCAAGTGCGCGCCATGCGGTACACGCTGGAACGTCTGATCCGCGGGCTGGATACCATCGCCGCCACCGGCAACATCCTGCGGGATTACCTCACCGACCTGTTTCCGATCCTGGAACTCGGCACCAGCGCCAAGATGCTGTCCATCGTTCCCCTGATGGCGGGCGGCGGAATGTACGAAACGGGAGCGGGTGGTTCGGCGCCCAAACACGTCAAGCAGCTGGTAGAGGAGAATCACCTGCGCTGGGATTCGCTTGGTGAGTTCCTGGCGCTGGGCGCCAGCTTCGAGGACATGGGCAACAAGACCGGCAACACCCGGGCCAAGATCCTGGCCAAGACGCTGGATGCAGCAACCGGCAAACTGCTGGAGAACAACAAGAGTCCGTCGCGCAAGACCGGTGAACTCGACAACCGGGGCAGCCAGTTCTACCTCGCCATGTACTGGGCGCAGGAGCTTGCCGCGCAGACCGACGACCAGGAGCTGCGGGATCACTTCGCCCCGTTGGCCGAAACGTTGGCCGCGAACGAAGACGTCATCGTGCGCGAACTCAACGAGGCGCAGGGTGAGCCGGTGGACATCGGCGGCTATTACGCGCCGGACCCTGAGAAGACCACGGCGGTGATGCGGCCCAGCAAAACGTTCAACGCCGCGCTGGCGGACTCGCAGTCGACCTAGTCGACGAGGTCGCGCAGGGTCTCTATCATCTTGACCCGCTCGCCCGGCGTCTCCGCGATGGGTGCCACGTTCACGGTCGTCACTCCAGCCTCGCGGAAAGCCGCCACCCGTTCCTTGACGAACTCGCGACTGCCGATCAGGTTGACGTCCCGCACCAGCTCGTCGGGCACCACCTTGGCGGCGCCGTCCTTGTCGCCGGCCAGGTAGAGCTCCTGGATCCTGTCGGCCTCCGGGCCGTAGCCATACTTGGTGGCCAGCGCGTGGTAGAAGTTCTTGCCCTTGGCGCCCATTCCGCCGATGTAGAGGGCCAGGTGCGGCTTCACGAATTCCCGCAGCGGCTCGACGTTTTCGCCGATGGCCAATACCGGGCCGGCATACACGTCGAGCTCACCCAGATCGGCGTCCCGTTTGGCCCGGCCGGCGGCCAGGGCCCCTCCCCACACCTCCTGCGCCTTTTCCGGCAGATAGAAGATCGGTTGCCAGCCCTCGGCGATCTCGGCGACCAGCTCGACATTCTTGGGCCCCAGCGCGGCCACCAGTATCGGGATGCGTTCCCGGACAGGCTGATTGATGAGCTTCAGCGGTTTGCCCAGTCCGGTGCCCTGGTCGGCGGGCAGTGGGATCGTGTAGTGCTTGCCCTGGTATTCCAGGTACTCCCGGCGCCATACCCGACGGCAGATGTCGATGACTTCGCGAGTGCGGCCAATCGGGGCGTCGTAGGGCACACCGTGGAAGCCCTCGATGACCTGCGGGCCGGAGGCGCCGAGCCCGAGCGTGAAGCGGCCGTCGGAGACGTAGTCGAGACCGGCCGCGGTCATCGCGGTCAGCGTGGGCGTTCGGGTATAGAGCTGCAGGATTCCCGAGGCGAGCTGAACCCGGTGGGTGCTGGCGGCCAGGTAGCCGAGCGAGCTCACCGCGTCGAACGAATACGCCTCGGGGACAAAGACGATGTCCAATCCGGCGCTTTCCAGGTCGGCGACTTCGCCGGCGACCTCCTTGAATCCGCCCGAGTAGTTGATGCCCAATCCGATCCGCACGCCAGGCGCCCCTACGCGGTGGTGAACTGATTGGCGAGTTCGAGAGCCTCTTGCTGGATCCGATCGAACTGGGCGCCCATCGCCTCGGACAAAGCCGTCGCGCCCGACAGCGGCCGCACCATCACCATGAAATCGTCGATCAGCCCGTCGTCGTCGAAGTGCAGGAAGTCGCAACCGGTGACCTTCACCCCCGGCGCCCCGGAAATACCGGTCTCGAACACGAACGCATGGTCGCGACCGTTGCTGTCATGGATTTCACGGAGGTAACGGAAGTCCTCGAAGATGCGCAAGACACCACGCAGGAGCGCCGCGGTTATCGGCTTGCCGACGTAGGGCTTGAACGCCACCGGGCTGGTGAACACCACGTCGTCGGCGAGCATCGCGTGGATGGCCGCCTCGTCGTGCTCCTCGACTGCCCTACGGAAGGGATGCTTAGAATCCACGGGACACCTCGCATTAGACGATTTGTTGGGTGCGTGCGCTTGACGCTAGGTGGTCCGCGGCCGCGTGTCTATGTGGAACTCATCCCCTACCTGACGGTGCTGCGTGGAATATCGTTCGAGGAAGAGAACATTCGATGCGCCGAGCGCGCGCTGACGATTATCGAGCACCGGCTAGTGCCGGCTAGGAGGACCCAGCAGACCGGGCAGACCCAGCAGACCGACTAGACCGGGTATTCACCGCGTCGCCGGGCTGCTGTTCGCCGAGGAGTTTGTCCGCGCCGACCTCGGGGACACCCTGGTCGCCGGGGGGCGCGGCCGTGGTAAGCGCGTCGCCGGGCTGCCGCTGGCCGAGCAGCTCGTCGTGCCCGACCTCGGGCAGGTCCCGATCGCCGTTGGGCCCGCCGCGCTTCGCCGACTTCTTCTTGGGCGCCTTCTGCGGCGCCGGGGCCGCCGTGCGTACCGCGGCGCGGTGCCCGTTGGGCGCCGACCCGGCGGACTCGCTTGCCATCTCGATGGCCTTCTCGGTGTACACCCGGTAGCCGAAGTTCGGTAAGTAGCCGTGGATTTCGGGTGTGTCGAGGTCGCGCATGAACTGCAGTATCTCGCGACTGAACACCTGGCCGGGTACCAGGACAGGGAACCCGGGTGGGTAGGGCGTTACGTAAGTCGCCGACACGATGTCGGCTCCAGCATCCAGCCGCTCGTTGATCTGATCGCCGGTGAGGTATTCGCAATTGGTGTCGTCGTAGGAGAGGTAGAACGCTCGGCGGACATCCCCTTCCGGCGTCGCCTCGCTTCCGCTGTGATCCATGAATGCGGGATGGAACCCGCTGAAATCCGGCAGGGGCAGAGACATTTCGGTAAGCCGATAAACCGCGCGCTCGAAGTGTTGGCGCTCACCAAGGCTCATCTCGGAGATGTTTTGGTCGAGCTCGCGGGCGATGTTGACAAGGACTTCCACCAGGAAGGCGACCGAGCTGCGCGTGGTGCCGATATTGGTCATGAACAGCACGCTGTTGCGTGACGTCTTGTTGATCTGAATTCCGTAGCGGTCCATCAACTGTTGGCGTTTGAAGGTGTCTCCGTCATAGCCGGTGGGCCCGATGAACAGGGTGATTCTCGACGGGTCGAGCACGAACTCGTCCTGATCCCAGGCCGCCATCATGTTGCGCAGGCCCGAGCGCAGGGGCTGGGCGATGGCCGACGGCCGGAACCGTTCCGGGATCAAGTCGGAAGTACGAAGGCACCTCATGTACTTGCAGAGCAAGGGATGGTTATCGATCGCGTCGCGCAGTTGCATCGCGTTTTCGATCTGCCGCTGCACCAGTTCAACACCTTCGAGCGCCACCTGCCGGCGACCGAGGTCCAGCGACGCGAGGATCTGGTAGTTCGGTGACGTCGAGGTGTGTGCCATATAGGCCTCGTGGAACGGCTCCGCGACTTTCTGGTCGAAGTCCTGATCGAAGACGTGGATCATCGATCCCTGCCGCAGCGCGGTCAGCGTCTTGTGCGTCGACTGCGTGGCATACACCCGCACCCGGGCCCTCGCAGGGTCGGGAACGAGGCGGCGGTCCAACAAGTCGTCGTCGCTCGGCGGAGCGGCGGTGTCGGCGGCAAGGCTCTCCTCGTAGCGACGCCTGCAGTCAGGGTCCTGCAGCCGCTCGCGCAACGCGCGGGCCGACTCCATCGCGGTGCGCGTCCGGTAGACGGGGTGGAAACGTGCGAAAGCGAACCATGCCTCGTCCCACAAGAACACGAGATCGGGTTTGATGGCCAGGCACTCCTCCATGACCCGCTCGACGTCGTAGACGACGCCGTCGAAGGTGCAGTTCGTCAGCGACATCATCTTGACGCGGTCGAGCTTGCCGGCGCGTCGCAGCGCCAACAATTTTGACTTGACCTCGCGCAACGGCACCGCACCGTACATCGAGTAGTCGTTGAGCGGATATGCCTCGAGGTAAACGACATTCGCGCCGGCCAGCATCATCCCGTAGTGATGTGACTGGTGGCAGTTACGGTCCAGCAGCACG
Source organism: uncultured Actinomycetota bacterium (assembly GCA_963788075.1). Taxonomy (GTDB): domain Bacteria; phylum Actinomycetota; class Actinomycetes; order Mycobacteriales; family Mycobacteriaceae; genus Mycobacterium. Next base: position 535,713 of record CAWBFI010000008.1, read on the forward strand.
ATGTCGCCGGGCGCAACCAACGCCTGCGTGACGATTTTGTTAGCCGTCGACGTTCCGTTGGTGACGAAGTACGTGTGGCGCGACCCGTAGGCTTGCGCCGCGAGCTGTTGCGATTCACGCAGCGGCCCGGTCGGCTCGAGCAGTGAGTCAAGACCGCCGCACGTCGCCGACGTCTCGGCCATGAACACGTCCAGGCCGTAAAAGCCCACCATGTCCTTGATCCAGTGCGAGTTGACGATCGACTTACCCTGCGAAATCGGCAAGGCGTGAAAGACGCCCGTGGGCCGGTGACTGTACTCCTTGAGCGCGCTGAAGAACGGCGTGCGGTAGCGCGCCGCCACGCCCTGCAGGATCGACAGGTGAAGTTCGAGCATGCCTTCCCGAGCATGAAACACCCTGCGAAAATACTGGCCCAGCCGCCCGGCCATCTCCTCCACCTCAATCTCTGTCATGAGGTAGAGGTCGAGTTCGGGCCGTAGCCTCGCCAGGGAAATCGCGAGGATCTGCGCGCGTTCTTCGGGCGTCTGGTGATCGGCCAACTCCTGCGACACCGCGGTATCGACGAACTCCGCCAGGGTCGACAGGTCCCGGGTCGATTGGTGCGAAAAGCGACGCCGGATCACCACCGCCTGCAAGTTGACGTTGAGCCGTGCAGCGATGAGAGCCTCGTCTCCGCTGGACACCACCACGAGCTCGTAGACGAATTCGTCGTCGGGGCGTCGCCATTTGCGCACCTCGCTGCGCAGCGACCGTTCCTGGTCTTCGGTCATCTTCTCGACGACGAGCACCTCGAAATACGGACGGTCGCGTTGCGTCGCCGGTTGATGCTCGAGGAGCTGACGCGGGTCGGACGGAAACATGTCCAGGTCGTCAGCACCGGCGTTGTCGACATCTCCCGAGCGGTACGACTCGGTGGACAGCGCGCGATTGATCCGCCCAACCTCTTGCGCGAACTTGTCATAGCTGCCGGCGGCGAAAAGTCGTTGAACTCTTGCGAATTGCGGCGAGCCGGGGTAGGCCCAATAGGGCTCTAGTGTGCTCAGGCGGGCCAGTAATTCGTGGCAGGCGCTCAGGTATTTTTCTTTCAACGCTCCCGTGGTGGTCGGGCGCGTCAGCCGATCAGCGGCTTCCTCCAATCGGCACCACGAGTCGCTGCGAACCTGCCACAGACTGTTGTAAGCGCGTAAGTGTTCGGTCATGGCCGCCCTTTCTCGAGTCGCGGCGACTCCTGCGTGCCGGAGCGTCGGTCAAGGTTCGCAGACCCAATGCGCCCGCCGGTTACCAGAAGACCAACAATGCACGTCCGTCAGATGATAGCCCGGGCAGGCGACGGTAACCGAGCCCTTCTGCCGCCGCCGCCGAGCGTAAGCGGCTTAGCCACGCGGCTCACGGGTAGGCGTTCCGTACGCGCATCGTTGCGACGACCAACAACGACTAAGAACGACTAAGCCTGAATCCGTGGATGGGCCGGTGATCTGATCGGCGTGTGAACAGCGAAAATACCTTCTGAACTGGGACAATACGAGTGCTGATGTCGTGTTGTCCTGAATTCAAGAAGGCATTTCCGGTGCAATCATCGTATATGTTCACGGTCGGGTCGGCGGTGTTCGACGAGCGGAATCTGGTGTCGGCGGCGGGTTTGGTGCCGGTGCTGGAATTGGCTGAGCAGACCGGTCTTTCGGAATTGATCGGCGAGCATGTGGATCTGCCGTCGACTCGGGTCAAATCCGGGGCGGTCAATCCGGCCGGCAAGCTGACCACGATCATCGCGGGCATGATGTGCGGCGCGGACAGCATCGATGATGCCAACGTGCTGCGCGCCGGCGGCACGCCGCGGGTGTTCGACGAGGTGTACGCCCCCTCGACGTTGGGGATCTTCTTGCGCGAGTTCACCTTCGGACACGCCAACCAGCTCGCCGCGGTGGCCCGCGCGCATCTGGTGGCGCTCGCGCAGCGCACCGCGCTGCTACCCGGCAGCGAGCAGCGCGTGTTTGTGGACATCGACTCGCTGCTGCGCCCGGTCTACGGGCACCACAAGCAGGGCGCCTCGTTCGGGCACGCCAAGATCGCCAGCCGCGCGCTGCTGCGACTGGGCCTGTCGCCGCAGATCACCACGCTCTCCACGGCAACCGCGCCGCCGGTGATCGCCGAGGCGCAGCTACGCAGCGGCAAGGCCGGCTCCGGGCGCGGCGCCGCCGCCCAGATCAAACGGGCGATCACCACCGCCCGCGCGTGCGGGCCCACCGGGACGATCATGCTGCGCGGCGACTCGGCGTTCGGCACCAAGAAGGTGATCGCCACCTGCTGCGCGGACGGCGCCGAGTTCTCCTTGTCAGTGAGCCGCAACAAGCGCATCACCGCCGCCCTCGAGGGCATCGATGAGGCCGCCTACACCCCGGTGCACTACCCGGGAGCGATCGAAGACCCCGACACCGGGGCGTTGATCTCCGATGCCCAGGTCGCCGAAACCCCCTACACCCTGCGCCTGGGCCGCGGCCGCACGCTCACCGTGCGGCTGGTGGTGCGCCGCGTCAAAGACGCCCGCTACCCCGACGCGCTGTTTCCGGTGTGGCGCTATCACCCGTTTGTGACCAACTCCGCACTGCCCACCGCCGAGGCCGACATCACCCACCGCCGCCACGCCATCATCGAGACCACCTTCGCCGACCTGATCGACGGCCCACTGGCGCATATCCCGTCCGGGCTGTTCGCCGCAAACTGCGCCTGGCTGGCCTGCGCGGTGATCGCGCATAACCTGCTGCGCGCCGCAGGCACCCTCGCCGGTGGTAACCACGCCGTGGCCCGTGGCGCCACCCTGCGCCGCGACCTGGTCAACGCACCCGCCCGCTTCGCCGCCCCGGCCCGCAAACCCGTCTTGCACCTACCAGCCCACTGGCCCTGGCAAAACGGATGGAAAACCCTGTGGCACAACGTCATCAGCTACCCGACCGCACAACCCCGCGCCGGCTGACCCCCACCGACCACCCCCTGTCCACCCCGCCACCCCAGGCCCGACCCGAGGAACCTCGTAACAAGGAAAAGCTGGTACCGGCCAGCAGATCACGCATGCCCACCGCACACACACCCGGCCGCAGATCCGGGCAACCACGTCGACGAACACGCGAAAGCACCCATCCACGGATTCAGGCTAAGAACGACTAAGAACGACTAAGAACGACTAAGAACGACTAAGAACGACTAAGAACGACTAAGGAGGCAATGGTTGGCAACGGGGGAAACCGGATTCGACGACGTGACTTACGATCTTGTCTCGGTTCAGTACCACTCACTGAAGGCCGGGCACGACTACGGGCAGTACGTCCGCGACGCAAAGAACGCGGGCCTCGACGACGTCGCGTCGTTCTTCGAGGACGTGATGGCCGAGGATTCGAAGCGCGCCCAACGCTGTCACGAGTTCCTGGTCCAGCTGACGAAGTAGGCGCCAGCGGTTCAGACCGATCAGGCATCGGATTACGCTGCGTCTGAACATCATTGCTGCGGTTGCGGTTGGCCGTCGAGTACCGTCGAAGGCATGCCTGAAGTTTCCGGTAAAGACCGAATCGACGACGTCAGTCCCGGCGACATCATCGCCGTCGACCGTGGCGCAGGCGAGCAGCCCTACAAAGTGGTCTTCAAGGACTTCACCGACGCCCGGTACCTCGTCACGCTCGAGGGCGGCAAGGGTGAGACCTTTCAGCTTGAGCTGACGGCCGGCGCCACGATCAAGCGCTCATTCGGGTCGAAATGGGAATCCGCGCAGAGTCCCACGCCGCACCTGGAAGGTTAAGACCCGTCGCCGGGGCCGTTCGGAAGGGTCGCAATATCGGTCCCCAACCGTTCGGCCAGTTGGCCCGCTGAGTAATGGCTCGGCCCCACACCGCTGCGGACCGCTTCACGCACCGCACGGGCCAGAGCGGCGTTGAGCGGCGCCGTGATGCCGTGCCGGTGAGCGAGGCGGACGATCTCCCCATTGAGGAAGTCGGTTTTCACGCTTCCGGTGTTGCGGCTCAACGACTGCCAGGTCGAGTTGCTCGGCCCGGCATTCCACCCCGGCACCGGGCGTATCGTCGGCCCGTCCGCCCGCGCCGCCGCGGACGTATCGAACGAGACGAACTCGATCCCCGCGTGCCGCAACACGTTCTCTCCTTCGCTGCGTACCGCCGCCACCACTTCGCTCGTGTCGGCCGGCTCGGCCGACAGCGCGCCCACCGCGTTGCCAAGGTTGCTCAGCAGCTTGTTGTACTTCCAGGGCGCGACGTCATCGGGGATACGCACCCGGATCCCCGCGGCGCTCCACGCCTCGGCAAGCGCCGTCAACAGCTCGGCGTCGGCCCGTGTGCCGGTCGACGCGGGCCAGCGTGCGATGTGGAATTGCCCGACGACCGGCCACGACCGGACAATCACCTCACCCGGTTCGAGGTGCACGGCGGGCAGCCAGACGCAGACGCCGAACACCCGGCGGAAGTAGCGCAGCGCCTTCTCCTCGGCGGCAACGCCGTTGAGCGCGGTCATCACCGGCAGTAGCTCGCCCGCGGTCCCGGCCACGCCATCATCCGGGCCGTGTACCGGCTGATCCACCCATTCCTGCAGGGCGGCATCGAGTTGCTGGGTTTTGGTGGCGAAGACCAACACGTCGCGATGCGTCAACCGGACATCCTCTGGCCGTGCCGCCGTGCTGACCGCCGTGCGAAACGTGCCGTCCGGCGTTCTCAGCGTCATGCCCGCGGTCGCGAGGACCTCGGCGTTTCGGCCCCGGGCGATCAACAGCGTGCTGATACCGGCCCGCCCCAGCACGCCGCCGACGGCGCCGCCGACAGCACCGGCACCGATGATCACGTACCGGTGGTCGTCATGGGTGGACATTTGCAACGCCCTCCGTGTTGGGACGAAAACCGTTGCAGCTCAAAGTCTATCGAAGATGCTGTTGACAATGTCGTCGCCGATGCCGATGCCCGCGCCGGTGACGATCGCCTGGCCGAACCGTCCACCGAGGAAGCGCTGCAGCGCTCCGCCGCCGGACGGCGCGGGCTGCTGGTACTGCGGTTGGTACGGACCCTGGTATTGCGGCGGTTGCGCGTACTGGGCGGTTGGCGGATAGTGCGGCGGCGCAGGCGCGGTGGCCGCGACGTGGTTGTCGACCAGGGCGTGAATCGCCTGCAGGAGCTCCGTGGTGGTGGCTTGCTCGTCGCGAATCGCTAACGCGATCTCCTTGAGGTCCAGTGCCCATTCCCGTGCATTAGGGTCGCCTGCGGCGGCCGCGGTGGACAATTTGTCTTCAAGCGTTCGGATCAGCGTCGCGGTTTGTTGCGCCTGCTGCTGCAGCGCGCTGAATTGGCGGTCAACAGTCTCGGTGTCCACTGCCGCGTTCCCTTCGCTATGTGGGAATTGACTTCTACCATCACAGCCGACGTTGCTGAGACCTGGCTGAGCGGCCTCCCTCCCCATCTCTGCTTAGCCGCCACGATGTGGCGGTTGACTGGTTCTGCCAGCATGGAAACGTTGGCCGTGGGAGTAGCGGTCGGGGAGGCTAGGAGTCCGAATGGGTGACATCACCGTCTTGATCCGTGCGGACCATGACTGGTTCCGCGAACAGTTCGCCAAGCTGGACGAACTGCGGGCACAGACACACGTCAACCGCTCCGCACTCGAGCGCTTATGGCGTCCGCTCGCCGACAAGCTCGACGTGCACGCCTACATCGAGGAGAGGATTTTCTACCCGCAACTGCTGAAGCGCGGCGCCGACGACCCCGAAGGCGAGACGCTCGATGCTATCGGTGATCACAACGACATCCGCGACGGCGTGCGCGCCGCCGACGCGGCCCGAGTCGGCACCGAAGAGTGGTGGGCGGCGGTCGGCCGCACCCGGTCGGCCAACGACGACCACATGAGCGAAGAGGAACGCGAAGGACTGTCGGACTTCCGCCGCCACGCCCCGGCCGGCCTTCGCGAGGCACTCGGACGGCAATACGGCGAATTTATGGCTGAGCACCCCACCACGAAGGGGCTGCCGATCGTCGACCTCGACCCCGAGGGCTACGTCGAGAATCTCGAGAAAACTCCACGGTCCAAACCCAGTGACCATTCGCTGGGCATCGGCAGCCTGAAAGGCGAATGAGCGTGCCCAGGACCCCTGAGTTGGCGCGACGATTCTTCGATCGATTCGAGCCGGTGCACGCGGTGACCTACTTCGCGCCCGAGGCGCGGGCGGCATTGGACGGCCTGGGGTACCGAGGATTTTGGATGGGTTACTTCGCGGCCCGATCCGCGCCGCTGGGGATGGTGCCGCCGGAGGTCGTGACCGCGATCTTCTACTACTTTGCTCCCGAGCGGGTCGCCAAGGCCCTCCCGACGGCGTGGGAGATCGCCGGTCCGGACGCCGCGTTGCGCGCCCGGGCTGACTCCGCGGTCGCGGCGCTGCGCCGATACGGCATCGGCGCGGCTGAACTAGATGAAAACGTCAGGGTTGCAGCGGAATTGGCGGGCAGGGCGGCGCGGCAGGCGCCGCTCGACGGCCGACCGCTGTTCGCCGCGAATCGGGCGCTGCCCTGGCCGGACGTTCCGCTGGCCGCGCTGTGGCATGCCACGACGCTGTTGCGAGAGCAGCGCGGCGACGGGCACGTGGCGGTGCTGGGGGCCGCCGGCATCTCGGGTCGGGAGTCCAACGTGCTACATGCCGCGGCGGGCCGGATCGCGCGTGACTACATCGCGCGGACCCGCGACTATGACGACGCGGCGTGGCGTCACCACGAACGGCGGTTGGCCGATCGGGGGCTGCTCGACGACGACGGGTCACTTACCGTGGCCGGCCAAGAACTGAAGGACCGCGTCGAATTGGCGACCGATGCGCTCGCCCTGTCGGCGCTCAGCGCGCTCAGTGACGACGAGGTGGAAACGCTGTTCCAGGCGCTCACTCCCATCACCCGGGCCGTGGTCGCCGGCGGCGACGTCCCGGCGGCGACTCCGATGAGCCTGCGCCGTGACGAATTGGACGACGGCAGCGCGCATTTGGCGGACGGCTGATCCCCCGTCTAAGGTCCGGCATGCCGCGGCATTCGGGGGACTGCCGGCGCGGTCAGCCGGCCGGCGTCGCGTCGGCGATGACCGGTTGTGCCGGGAGGCAATCCATCGGTGGCCCGTCGCCGCGTCCCACGTTGCGGTCGGCCACGGTGGTGGCGAGCGCCGTACCGTCCTCGATGCTCCCGACGATGTCGACCTGGTCATTGACGCTGAAATGTGGAGTGGCCGTGACCATTTGGCCATCACCGTCGCTGATCACAGTCATGTTCGGCGCGACGAGGTAAGTCTGGGTGTATCCGTTGGCACTGCGCGCGGTCAGCGAGCCCGCCGAGACGGCGATCAGCGTCCCGTGCTGACGGACCGGCTGGCGTACGGGCTGCGAGACCCGCGGCGGGCCCAGAGTCGCCTCCACTGTTGGCTTCTCGGGTCCAGCCACGTTGCTGACCAGGCCCCCCAAGGTGGCCGCGCACAGCAGCGAAGCCGAGACCATTTCGCACGCCGCCACAAAGCCGGACATGCCGCGTCGCGCGGTCCGATCGCTCGACGATCGCCTTTGCTCTGACAACTCGGTGATGCGGTGTTGGGCGCCCACGGTCCATCCTTCCTGCGGTTTCGCGCCGACACGTGCCTGCGCCTACCGAATCAGGTCGTTGCTCGTGGTTTTACCCGTCGCTCCGCGCCGCTAAACCGGGTGGATGAATACCCTCAGTGCGGGGCCATCATCCCTTGGCGAGGGTGAACTGCGCGACGTCCGTGTAGCCCTCGCGGAACAGGTCGGCGCATCCGGTGAGGTACTTCATGTACCGGTCGTATACCTCTTGAGACTGAATGGCGATGCCATCGTCGCGCCGCGCCTGCAGCGCGGCCGCCCAGGTGTCGAGAGTGCGGGCGTAATGCAGGCGCAGCGGTTGAACGAGCTTGACGGCGAAGCCGGCACGCTCGGCGTGCTCCTCGACGACCTTGGCGCTGGGCAGATCTCCGCCGGGGAAGATCTCGTCCATGATGAATTTCATGAACCGCAGCTTGGTCATGGTGATCGGCAGGCCGCGCTCGGCGAACTCCTCGTCGCTGGGCTTGATGATGGTGTGCAGCATCATCACGCCGTCCGCCGGGAGCGCCTCGTAAGCCGTCCTGAAGAAGTCGGTGTAGCGGTCGCGCCCAAAATGCTCGAACGCGCCGATGGAGACGATCCGGTCCACCTTCTCGTCGAACTGCTCCCAGCCCTGCAGCAGCACCCGCTTGCTTCGCCCGCTGGGATGCTCGTCGAGACGCCGCTGCACATGCGCCTGCTGATTGCGGCTCAGCGTCAGCCCGACGATATTGACGTCGTAGCGCTCGAGCGCGCGGATGATCGTGGTGCCCCACCCGCAGCCGATGTCGAGCAGCGTCAGCCCCGGGCGCAGCCCAAGCTTCCCCAGCGACAGGTCGATCTTCGCCAGCTGCGCCTCTTCCAGGGTCATGTCTTCACGTTCGAAATAGGCGCAGCTGTAGGTCCGCGTCGGATCCAGGAAGAGCGCGAAGAACTCATCGGACAGGTCGTAGTGCGCCTGAACGTCCTCGAAGTGCGGCTTCAAGCTGACGGGTTCGCTCTGATTCTCGGGCAAGTCACAACCTCTGACGTGGATTCTTGATGCATCGGCGTGCGGTCGAGGCCGCTCGATTTGCTGACCAGCTAGTGTATCGGGCCGGTTCCGCCCGGCCCGGGGGCGGCGCACGATGAATCCCCGCGCGCGCGTAACCGGTTGCATTCCAACATGTTTCTTGACCGGCCGGTGTCAGAACCCGCGGCCGGGGTACCCCAGAGCGGTGTTCGCCCGTCTTCGCCCCTTGCCTTTTCCCCGCACGGGCCGCCGGGGTCGGCGCGCTGATGGCAAACCCGAGGCCGGTACCCGATGACCTACGGCGGTTGGCCGCCGCCCATGGAGTGGCCACCTCCTACCGGAACGAGCGACGCGAGCCGGTCCAGGTTGACGCCGACGTGGTGATCCGCGTGCTGGGACTGCTTGACGTCGACGCCGGCACCGAGGCCGACCGGAAGGGCGCTTTGGCCAGGCTGGACGAGCGGGAACGCGCCGGCACCTGGGGCTGGATGCTGCAGCTCTATGGGCTGCGCTCCGCGCGCTCCTGGGGAATCGGCGACCTCGGGGATCTGCGGGAGTTCCTCAACTGGACAGCCACCGAACACGACGCCGGGGCGGTGCTGCTCAACCCGCTGCTCGCGCCCGGCCCGACGCACCCGGTGCAGCCGTCGCCCTACGCCCCGTCCAGCCGACGGTTCACCACCCCGCTGGCGCTGCGCATCGAGGACCTCGACGCCTACCGTCGCGCCGACCCGGCCACGCGCTCGGAGATCGACGCGCTGCGCGTCTCGGCGACCACGGAGCGGATCGACTACGACCTGGTGTGGGCGGCCAAGCGGGCCGCGCTGGAGTTGCTCTGGCGCGCCGAGGGCCGACCCAGCCCGCTCGACGGGTCACCCGCTGCCGACGTGTTACGCGACTGGGCCACTTACTGCGCGCTGGCCGAACGCCACGGCGGCCGGTGGAGCCGCTGGCCCGAACCGCTGCGCGATGTCGCCGCGCCGGCCGTGACCGCGGCGCGCCGGGAGCTGGCGCCCAGAGTGGCGTTCCACGCCTGGGTGCAGCAACGCTGCGCCGAGCAGCTGACCGCGGTCCGCAACGTCGCGCGAAACGCCGGCATGGCGCTGGGCGTGTTGCACGACCTGCCGGTGGGTGTCGATGCGGAGGGCGCCGACGCGTGGGCGCTGGCCGACGTGCTCGCCACGGGGGTGCACGTGGGGGCGCCACCGGATAACTTCACCCCGCTCGGGCAGGACTGGGGCCTACCGCCGTGGCGACCGGACCGCCTCGCCGCCACCGGGTACGCCGCCGACGGGACATGCTGCGCGCCGTCCTCGACCACGCCGACGGGCTGCGCATCGACCATGTCGCCGGCCTGTGGCGGCTGTGGTGGATTCCGCCGGGCGAGGGGCCCGACCGCGGCACTTACGTGCACTACGACGCCGACGTCATGCTCGCGGTGCTGGCCCTGGAAGCGCACCGCCCGGGAGCCGCGGTGGTCGGCGAGGACCTGGGAACCGTCGAGCCGGAGGTCACCGCAGCGCTGGCCGACAACGGGATGCTCGGATGCGCCGTGTCCTGGTTCACCCGCGACGAGTCGGCGCCCGGCGAGCCGCTGCTCCCGCCGGCCAAGTGGCCGTCGCGGGCGGCGGCGAGCATCTCGACGCACGACCTGCCCACGGCGGCCGGATTTCTGCGCGGCGAGCACGTTCGGGCGCGCGCCAACCTCGGCCCGCTCGTCGACGTGCCGGCCGAGCGCGCCGCGGCCGACAAGGAACGGACGAAGTGGCTCACGCTGCTGCACGACGAAGGGCTGCTGCCGCAGTCCGAGCCGGACGAGTGGGCGATCATCGTCGCGATGAACCGCTTCCTGGCCGCGACCCCGAGCCGGTTGAAGTTGATCTCGCCCTACGACGTCCTCGCCGAACCCCGGCAGCCCAACCTGCCCGGCACGATCGACGAATACCCGAACTGGCGACTGCCGCGCGGCACGATGACCAGGTGCGGGTCCCGTGGAACCTCGGGTCGCGCCAACGCAACAAACCGCGCGAGCGGCCGTCGCTGCTGGGCCGGCTGGGCCGCACCGCGGGGTCGGCGTTGGCTTTGGCGCCGTCCACGCTGAAACTCGCCCGGGCCGCGCTGCTCGAACAGCAACTGAACCCTGCCCTTCCGGGCGCCGCGGAGCATGTTCAACGTCCGGATCGGCGGCGCCCGGCGGGTGGCCGCGCAGTCCTGGTCGCTGGACCGCGTGAAGGCGGTCAAGTCGGCCGCCGACGTCACGGTCAACGATGTGGTGCTCGCGATGTCCTCCGGCGCCCTTCGCGCCTACCTCGTCGAGCAGAACGCCCTGCCGGATGCCCCGCTGACCGCGATGGTGCCGGTGAATCTCCGCAAGGCCGATGACGACCTCGGCGGCAACATGGTCGGCACGTTCCTGTGCAACCTGGCGACCGACCTCGAAGACCCGGCGAGGCGGCTGGAGATCATCAGCTCGTCGATCCGGGACACCAAGGAGGTGTTCCAGCAACTGCCCCCGGTTCAGCAGCTGGCCCTGTCGGCGTTCAACGTCGGGGGCCTCTTCTTCGGGTTGATCCCCGGATACCTTTCGGCCGCCTCGCCGCCGTTCAACATCGTCATCTCCAATGTCTCGGCCGGCCCTTCCGAGCCGGTGTATTGGCGTGGCGCCCGGCTGGACGGGAACTATCCGCTGTCGATCCCACTCGACGGACAGGCGGTCAACATCACCGTGACGAACAACGCCGACAACCTGGACTTCGGTCTCGTCGGCTGCCGCCGCAGCGTCCCGCACCTGCAGCGGCTCCTCGGCCACCTGGAGACCTCACTGAAGGATTTGGAGCGCGCCTTCGGCGTCTGAGGTGCGGCCCGCGGGCTAAGCGTCAATTCTGGTGCGCCAAGCGCGCTGGTCACGTCGTGTAGTCCAGGCACACCGTGGTGCCGCTGGGGCGGGCATCGATGGTGCAGTGATCGGCGAGGGCGTGCATTAACATGATGCCGCGCGACGCCCAAGGATCATTGGGCTTCCTGGGCAGTGGCCGATGCCAGGTTCCGCGGTCACTGACGCAGACCTTGATCGACTGCGCGCTGGGGTCGTGGCGCGCGTCGAGCTTCATGGTCCCTATCGCGCGGTGCGTGCGGTAGGCGTGCTCAACGCAATTCGCGAGCGCCTCGCCGGCGCCCAGGACAATGTCGTCGCGCACCTCTGGTGAGACGCCGGTCACCTCCCGCAGCCACCGCTGCAGGGCGTGGCGCAAGTCCGCTGCGGTAACGGCGTCGGCGGCGCCGGCGCAGGTCATTTCCACGGGGCTGGCACCCATCGGCGAATCTGCGATCATGAAGGACGCGTACCCAATCGTGGCGGCGGATTTAACGCGATCGTGATTTCGCTTCGGCTGCAAAGGCATAACGCTCGGTTGTGCGTTCACGACGCCGCGGGTTCGGAGCTAGCTGACTTAGCTACGCATCGGGACGGGAGACGTCGCCGCGCCAGGCTCCCGTCTCGGCGGGCTGGTTCTCGATGAACTTCTTGAACCGTTCCAGGTCGCCGTGCACCCGCGCTTTCAGGATGCCGAGTTTGTCGGCCGCCGTTTCGACGAAACCTTCGGGATCCACGTCCATCTGGGTGGTGAGCCTCGTGCTGTTGTCGTCAAGGCGATGGAACGTAACGACGCCCGCGTGCTCCGGGCCGCTCTCGGATTTCCATGCCACCCGCTCCTCTGGGTGCTCTTCGGTGATCGCGGCGGCGAACTCGCGGGTGACCGGTCCCACCTTGATTCGCCAGTGGGTGTGGGTAGCGTCGCGTTGTTCAACCTGCTCGACGCCCTCCATAAAGTGCGGGAACGACTCGAATTGGGTCCACTGGTTGTAGACGGTGCCGATCGGCCGGTTCACGTCGATCGAGGCGGTGGTGGTGCTCATAAGGGCTCCTTGCCATTGTCGTTGCACTGTCTTTGCACTGTCGGTTACCCACCGGGGGCCACCGGAAACGAAACCGACGCACCTCCGCCACCGACTGGCTTCGCGCCCAATGGGATTGGGCGCAACTCGCCCGTCTCACGCCCTCGTCCGGGCAGCTTTCCGATGTTGGCGCCCAGCCGCTGTCGGTCAGCGCTTGACACGGGCGGGACTCCACAGGCTGGGCGTAGGGGATGAACGGCTGGAAAGTGTTGAAACAGTAGATTTGCCCGGCCGTCTTCGTCTTGTACTCGGCGTTGCGGATGACGGGGTTCGGCGCCCGTACACCGACCTCCCGGGCGCTATCTCTGGTCAAGTTCCAGGGAGCTGAGCACCGGTACGCCAGTTCGTGAACTAAAAGACCGCGAACCAGATGGCAATGTATTGGCAGATTGCCGCAACCGCGGTGCAGGCGTGGAAGATTTCGTGATAGCCGAAGGTCGTCGGCCAGGGGTCGGGCCACCGAAGTCCATAGAAGACACCGCCCACGCTGTACAGCAGGCCGCCCACCGCGAGCAGCACGATCGCGGCCATTCCGGCGTTGTGCAGGATCGTCCGGGTGTACCAGACCGCGACCCAACCCAGCAGGAGATAGAGGCTCACGCCCAGCCAGCGCGGGGCCGTCGGCCAGAACAGTGTCAGCGCGACTCCGGCCAACGCGCCGCCCCAAACGATCGCCAGCACCAGCTCTCCCGCCCCGCGCGGCATGGCAAGCCTGGCGAACGGCGTATAGGTGCCGGCGATGAGGACGAAGATCATCGAGTGGTCGAGGCGCCTCATCCAATTCCTGACGGACGCCGACTCCCAGTGGACCCGGTGATAAGTCGCGCTCACCGCAAACATCGCCACGATGGCCAGGGCGTATATCAGCGTTGAGTGCCCGGCCCGCTTGGACACCTCGGCCCACGACAGGGCCACCAACGGAGCGCCCGCAATCACGGCCGCGACGGCGCAGTATTGGTGGATCAAGCCGCGCAACCGCGGCTTCATGACTAAACCGGCCGCATCCCCGGCGAGTCGCTCGATCTTGATCGGTCCGGAATGCGTGGCCTGCGCGGCGGTCTGATAACTCAATGGCCCTCTCCAACCTTGCATACGGACTGGCGTGAAGTGCTTTCTTTCCAGGCGATTTCAGCCCGATCACATCGTTCCGCTGCATCCTGGGGAGCATCTGTGTCGAACCTGTGAATCGGGTTTATGCCGTCCGTTCAACCAATTCGGCGACGAGGTACGTTCTCGTCTCGAGCGGGGTTTCGTGTCAGTCGTTGCGGGTGAAGACGGAGCCCGACCGCGCGGTCGACGGTTCTGCGTAACGCGCTTGCCGACTTTAGGCCAGCTTTAGGCTAGATTCGACAGCGGCCGGCCCGCCGTGTTTCGAAACCTGTGAGGTTGGAGATCCTCACCGCAGAGTTCGCGGCCGATCGGAGGACACCTCGTATGGATCAGCACAACAACCTCGACCCGGCGCCGGTGCCCGAGGACGCCAGGAAGGCAACCGAGGAACAGCGGGAACTGCAAGAGCAGCTCGAGCACCAACACGATGACTCGGACGCTCCGGGCCTGCACCAGTCCCGGGAAAATCTCGCCGACGAGAGCACGCGGTAGCTCTCCGGCGGCCAAGATCAACGGCGGAACACCAGCCACCTCATTGCGCAGTACATGTACACCGCTTCACACATCCCCGCCGCGATCCGCGACAGCTGGTATTGCGCGCCAACGGCCGACAAGCCACTAGTCACCCCGAGGATGAACACCAGGTAGTTGACGACGACCACAACGACATAGACCAGGAACTGCGGTCCGACGGGGGCATGGGATCGAAAGTTGAAGGTGCGGTTGAGCGCGTAGCTGAGCGTGAAGGCGTACGCGTAGGCGGCCGTGACCGCGAGCGGCACCGGGACGCGCAGCCCGCTGTGCAGGCCGGTGAGGAGGGCGAGGTCGACGCCGAAGGTGAGGCCGTTGATCAGGCAGAAGCCGAGGAATGTCGGTGCGACAATCGATCCGAGCCCAAACGGAAGCCGATTAACTACCGCCTCGCAAATCGTGTGGAATCGTTCCACCAGGCGTGCTTGGCTGGCCCCCAATGCGGCTGGCACATCGCTAAGGTGCCATGGCGAAGTAGCCGACGTGTGACGAGTTGGCCAACACCGCGAACGCTGTCAAGACGCAGTGAAGATGGCAAGACACGCCTGGCCACTTCGCGTATCAGTTCTGTCGCGCGCTGCACCGGCGGAGCACACCCTGACGTTCGCAACGGCGTCAGCGCCGTCAAGGCCCAGTCCCGTCCAAGCGGTCTGTCGTGGGCGGATTCAGCCCTCACCACGCGTTTCCTCCGAATTTCGTTGCGAGTGCGCCAATTCAATTAGGATACTTTGGCTTTGACGCTAAACGTCTCATCTTCTGGCTTCTGCGCTGGGAGGCCCACAGCCTGGGTCAGTCGAGGTGCCGGTCGACATCCATCCGCTTGTGGAGTACGCGCACCACATGAATCAATTCATCGCTGGCCATGCGGTAATACAACGTGTGTGATCCCACCGCGTGCCTCCGGTAGCCGGGGCGTACCTCGTCGCACGACCGCCCAATCAGGGGGTTGTCCACCACCCGTTCGATCGCCCGCTGGATATCACGAACGTATGACTCGGCCTGATCGTCACCCCACCGCTCAGAGGTGTATTCCCATATGTGCTCAAGATCCGCCTGTGCAGCGGGTGACAGCACATAACGGCTCACCGCTCGCGCGGCTTCTGAGCCCGCTTTCGCGATACAAAGTCATCAAAGTCAAACGGAGTCGACTCGCCGCTCGTTTCACCAGCGATGAGGGCCTGGCGCAGTGCGCGCAGTCGCGTCTCACGATCCTCGAGTAACCGCAATGCGGTCCGCACGACGTCGCTGGCCGAGCGATACCGGCCCGAGGCGACCTCCTCCTCGATGAACGCGCTGTAGTGCTCATCGAGGCTGAACGAGGTGTTCTTACGCACGCACGCCAAAGTACCAACTATTGGTAGGACGCGCATTCTTTCTCTACGGGTCTGAACGGCTCATTTGGCCATGTTGGCGAATCGCGACAAGTGCAGCTGATGCGCGACGGTCACCGTCTTGGTGGGGCCGTTGCGGTGCTTGGCCAGAATCAAGTCCGCCTCTCCCCCGCGCGGGTCGTCGCGATCGAAAGCGTCGGGCCGGTGCAGCAGGATCACGACGTCACTGTCTTGTTCCAAGCTCCCGCTCTCGCGAAGGTCAGCCAACATCGGCTTCTTGTCGGTGCGCTGCTCGGGGCCGCGGTTGAGCTGGCTGATCGCCACGACCGGGACCTCGAGTTCTTTCGCCAAAAGCTTTAACTGGCGGGAGAATTCGGAAACCTCGACTTGACGCGACTCGAACTTCTTTCCCGACGTCATCAGCTGCAGGTAGTCGACGACTATCAGCCTCAGGTCTGCCTTCTGCCGCAGGCGGCGCGCCTTGGCGCGGATCTCCATCATGGTCAGGTTGGGCGAGTCGTCGATATAGAGAGGGGCCTCGCTGATTTCGCTCATCCGCCGTGCCAGCCGCGTCCAGTCGTCGTCGCTCATCCGGCCCGAACGCATATCGGAGAGCTTGATTTTCGCCTCCGCCGAGAGCAGACGCATCACGATCTCGGACTTGCTCATCTCGAGGGAGAAGATGACGCTGGCCAGCCGGTGCTTGATCGAACAGGACCGCATGAAGTCAAGGCCGAGCGTGGAGTTGTGGGTAGGAATCATGGCTTTGCTCGCCAGATACATGTGGCTGGCGTTGTCCACTTCGACACACCGCACGGGCGTGGTGTCGATCCGGCGCACGTCGACGATGAACCGCGACGCGGAGCGCGAGGTGGCGGTGCTTGCCCGGCGTTCCTTGTGCGCTAAGGCCTTTCGAGGCAATCGGAACACGTCGTCGGCTGTGGAGAACGTCAGGGTGTACGCGATGCTGGACGATTCGCGGCGGCCTGCCACGCGCTTGGCCGAGGTTCGGCAACGATAGCCGAGGCTGACGATCAGCTCATTGACATCACAGGCCAGCCGACGGCTAGCGACCGAAAGTTGCACGGCGCCAACGACTGTCACGGTTCCGTCAGTGTCGAGCAGGCCGGTAAGAAGCGCACGTCGCTGCGCTTCAGAAGCCCGCAAATACTCCGTAGGGATGTGCTTGTTCCCGAGCACGCCGATCGTTCGCAGTCGCGCCTGCAATGTTCCCGCCGTGGCGCGGAACCTCCTGCACAACGCCGGCTCGGCGCCTGTGTGGAGGCGCAACTGATAACTGCACTGAGCGGAGTCCGACGGAACGGCCACGAAGCCATCCGATTCGATCAACATGATGATCTCAGGATCGGCGGTGGTGATCTGCGCAGCGGCACTGGTCCCGCCGCCGAGCCAGGCTCCCAGGGTGTATGGCGGGACCGGCAGCTCTCGCTTCGGTAGGTCAAGTGCCTCCGCATTAACCACGCTGTGATTAAGTCGTCCGTCCGCGTTACCGCAACGCAAACTTTCCGCGATTTCGGCCGTTGTCCGAACTGCAGCGAAGGTGCGCTGATTCTTCAAGCGCTTGTAGCCGACACTCGCAGCGTGCGCCGACCTCCGTGATGCGCGTGTCTCAGTCAACCACTGATGCGCCGCGTCGGCGACGATCACCGTCCCGTCGGAAAATTCGATCTCGTAGCACGGCCGGCCCAACATGACCTCCGTCGCGGCCACCACCCGCGTCGGCTTTCCGTCGTCGCCGAGCAACTCGTCGCCGACGGCGACGTCGCCCATCGTCGTCCAGCCCGTCGGCGTCGGCAGCGGAGTATCCAGCGCCAACGCCTTCCCCACACCGGGCCGCGCCGCCACGATGATCATCTGCCCCGGATGCAGACCATTCGTCACGTCGTCGAGTTCGGTGAAACCGGTCGGCACCCCGCGCGACAGGCCGCCGCTGGACGCGATCGCGTCGATCTCGTCCATCGTCGGCTGCAGCAGATCCTCGAGCGGAACGAAGTCCTCGGAAAGGCGGCGGTCGGCGACGTCGTAGATTTCCGCCTGCGCGCGGTCGACCACCTCCGCCACGTCGGCGCCCTCCGCGCCCGCGTAGCCGTACTGCACCACCCGAGTCCCGGCCTCTACCAACCGGCGCAGCAGCGCCTTCTCGGCCACGATGCCCGCGTAGTAGCCCGCGTTGGCGGCCGTCGGCACCGTCGAGATCAGGGTGTGGAGATACGGCGCGCCGCCGATGCGGCGCAGCAACCCGCGACGGTCCAACTCCGCGGCTACCGTCACCGCGTCGGCCGGCTCCCCCCGCCCGTAGAGGTCCAAGATCGCGTCGTAGACATTCTGATGCGCCGGGCGATAAAAGTCGCCCGGGCGCAGCCGTTCCAGCACATCTGCGATGGCGTCCTTGCTCAGCAGCATCCCGCCCAACACCGACTGCTCCGCGGCCAGGTCCTGCGGTGGCTGGCGACCGAACTCCTCATTGGGCGGCGACGAATCCATGCCAGGCGCCAGATCATCGACGACCGCCACGGACCCTCACCTCCCCTGCCGCAATCAGCCGAACATACATTCGATAACCGACAATCAGAGCGTAAGTCAAGACGCCGACATCCCACGACCCATCGCATCCATATCGCACCGCGCCGGGAAGACGGTAAACGTTGCTGGCACGTACTTAAAGGGGCCGCTGTTCATAACGCTGTGCATCTTGTGTGCATATCCGTCGACACCTGTGTTGAGCGGGGTGTGGAGAACCTGTGGATTAATCCGAAACACTGCGACATCGCTGCTGATAAGAGCAGCACAACCTGTCGCGTTTGGTGTGGACAAGAATCTCTACGGCGTGTCGGGCCAGGTTACTGCGCCGGGCGTGTTGGCTTTCGGCCGTATTTTCGCCGCGTTACGAGGCGGTTAAGGCGGTAGCGCGGGACCTTCCCCGAAATAGTTCGCCAGCCCGACCCGTGGTGACCGCGTTCAAGGAGCCGGTCGGCCCGCCGATGGCGCGACTCACTGGGGGCGGCCTTCCGCCACGGGCCGCCGCCGGTGATAAGCAAACGCCGCTGAGTTAGCTATCCGGGACGACGTCGAGCGCAATCTCGACATCGATGTCCGAATGCAGGTGCACGGACACGCGATGCTGGCCGACGGCCTTGATGTGCGTCTTGGGCAGCCGGACGATCCGCCTGTCGAGGTTTGGGCCGCCGGCCTTCTTGATGGCCGCGACAACATCGCCGGCGGTCACCGAGCCGAACAGCTTGCCGGAGTCGGCCGCGGCCCTCACCGGCAGCGAGACGGGGCCGAGCGACTCGATCGCCGCCTTGAGTTCGTTGGCGTGCTCGAGGTCGCGCACCGTCTTGGTTTCCCGGGCCCGGCGAATCTCGTCGGCCTGTTTCTGCGAGCCGCGGGTGGCGGCGATCGCCAGGCCGCGAGGCAGCAGGAAGTTGCGACCGTACCCGTCCTTGACCTCGACCGTGTCCCCGACGGTGCCGAGGTGGTCGACATCAGCCGTCAGTATCAGCTTCATCGTTTTACGTACTTTCGGTTGGGCTTCGTTTGGGGATTGGCCGGCTAGCGCGCCGAGGAGGTGAAGGGCAGCAGAGCGACCTCGCGGGCATTCTTCACCGCGAGCGCGATGTCGCGCTGGTGCTGCACGCAGTTGCCGGTGACACGACGCGCGCGGATCTTGCCGCGCTCGCTGATGTAAGTGCGCAGCAGCGTGGTGTCCTTGTAGTCGATCGCTTGCCCCTTCTTCGCGCAGAAGACGCATTTCCGCGCCTTGACCGGCTTTTCCGGAGCCGGGCGCCGCTTGTTGGATTTCGCCATGTGGGTCTTTCTTTCCGTCTGTTACTTGACTGAAGTCTGGGTGGGTCAGAACGGTGGTTCGTCGTCGCCGCCACCGAACGACCCTGATGCCGGAGCGCTGCCCCACGGGTCGTCAGTCGCTCCGCCGCTCCCCTGTGCAGGCGCCGATGCCGCCGCGGGCGCCTGGCGGGAACCGCCGCCGAAGCCGCCCCCTCCGCCGCCGCTGCGGCTGGCCTTGTTGACCTTGGCGGTGGCGTAGCGAAGGGACGGGCCGATCTCGTCGACCTCGACCTCGACGACGGTGCGCTTCTCGCCCTCTCGGGTCTCGAAGGAACGCTGCTTGAGCCGCCCAGTGACGATCACCCTGGCGCCACGCGTGAGGCTTTCCGCGACATTCTCGGCGGCCTCGCGCCAGATGTTGCACCGCAGGAACAGCGCCTCGCCGTCCTTCCATTCCCCGGTCTGCCGGTCATAGATCCGGGGCGTCGATGCGACGGTGAAATTGGCGACGGCGGCACCCGAGGGCGTGAACCGCAGCTCAGGGTCGGCGGTCAGGTTTCCGACAACCGTGATAGTGGTGTCACCAGCCACAATTTCCTCCTCGTTTCGCCCTGTTTCTCGCCGCGCGGCGGTGGATGGTCATGAGTGTGTCCCCGCTGAGCTTGAACAAGCTTAAGCAGCTGAGCCGACAGCCGGCAGTCAGTGCTTGTCGGTGCGCATCACCTTGGTGCGCAGCACCGACTCGTTGAGGCTGAGCTGACGGTCGAGTTCGGATACCGTCGCCGGCTCCGCTTTCACGTCGACGACGACGTAGATGCCTTCGGCGTGCTTGGCGATCTCGTATGCCAACCGGCGCTTGCCCCAGATGTCGATCTTTTCGACGGTTCCGCCGTCCTTGCGGACGACGTTGAGGAACGTCTCCAAGGACGGGGCAACGGTGCGTTCGTCGAGCGTGGGGTCAAGAATGACCATGATTTCGTATGGACGCATGGAAACCTCACCACCTCCTCTGGTCTGTGCGGCCACGGTCCGTCCGTGGCAGGAGGGTCGCCTGCGTCGGCAACCGCCCCAGGTTACCGGACGTGCGGGCGACCCACGAAATCCGGGCGAGGCGGCCCGGTTACCGCCGGGCTTGCAGGTATTCCGTCGCCCTGGCCACGGTGGCGGCACCGGCCTTCGCGAGCGCACCGGAGTCGAAGGGCGGCTGCGGGTCGTATTCGATGAGCAACTGGGCGGCCTCCGCGGCCTGTCGATCGACGAGAATTTCGACCAGCCGCAAGGCCATGTCGATGCCGCTGGACACACCCGCGGCGGTGACGATTCGCTGCGGTAGGTGCTCGACCACTCGTGTCGGCACATAGCGCGCGCCCAGCTCGTTGAGCAGATCCGCGGCGCGCCAATGCGTCGTCGCGGTCAGGCCATCGAGCAGTCCCGCGGCGGCGAGCAACAGCGCGCCAGTACACACGGACGTCGTGAGCTTGGTGGTCGGGTGCACCGATTGCAGCCAGGCGCGGATGGCGTGATCGTCGAGCAGCCGGCGGGTCCCGATGCCGCCGGGAACCACCACAACGTCGGGCGCGGCGACTTCGTCGAAGGTGGCGTCGCAGACGACGCCGAGCATCCCGTTTTCGGTGCGCACCTCACCCCGGCGGTGTCCCACAAAGACGACGTCGAACGACGGAATCCGTTGCAGCACTTCGTAGGGACCCACGGCGTCGAGCGCGGTGAACCGGGGAAACAGCGGGATTGCGACCAGCATCACGCCGGCGCTCGAGCGGTTGTTTCGGTTTCTACTTCGTCCGCCGGAGCGGTCGTTCGAGCGGGCGACGCTCGCAGCCCGGGCGGACGCAGCCACTCCGGCAGCCAAGCGGGAGGGGCGTCATGGGCGCGGTCAAAGGGACCGCCCGCCGGATCGTCCACGCGACCATCCCAGCGCACCAGATCCTCGTCGGGCCGGTATATCTGTCTGATCACCAGGGCGCACAGCGCCGCGACCGCGAGGTCGCGCAGCAACACCGTGGTGGTGAAGAACTCATCGGGAAGTCCGCGATTCGGATTGCCGTACAGGTAGTACATCCGCGGGATCCATACCAGCGCGTCAATCGTCATCCACGCCAGCAGTATCCGACGGTGGGGCAATGCGAGCACCGCCAGCGGCACCAGCCACAACGAAAACTGCGGGCTCCACACCTTGTTCGTCAAGAGGAAGACCGCCACCACGAGGAAAGCCAGCTGCGCCACGCGCGGTCGCTGCGGAGCGGTGAGCACGACGTAAGCGATTCCCGCACAACACACTGCGAACGACACGACGACCACCGTGTTCAGCACCGTCGGCGGCTGCCAGAAGCCCAGATTGGGATCGAAACCGCGCCAGCCGGTGACTGATTTCACGACGTTGTACAACGAGTCCATGTCGTCGCCCCGCCGAGTGTTGAGCCGGAAAAACTCTGACCAGCCCCGCGGAAAGAGAACCACCACAGGAAGATTCACCAGCAACCAGGTCACCGCGGCCGCTCCCGCGGTGCGCCACAGGGCACCGAGGCGACCGGTCCTGATCCCCAACACCAACATCGGCCCCAGGAACAGCAGTGGGTACAGCTTGGCCGCAGCGCCCAATCCGATCAGCACGCCGGCCAATACCGGTTTGCGCCGCGCCCACGCCAGCAGTCCGCCCATCGCGAATACCGTTGCGAGAGCATCGAAGTTGGTGAATATCTGAAAGATCACCAGCGGCGAGGCGCCCACCAGGGCCGCGTCCCATATGCGCCGGCCCGACAACCCTGCGGTCGCCCAGACGGTACCCAGCCAGGCCAGCGCGAGCCCGAATGCCGCCACATCGAAGAAGATCACCACCTCGGCGACCACCGGAAGCGGGGCCAGCTTGCTCAGCGCGGTATAGGTCTTGGCCAGCGCCATCGAAACGTACTGATAGATGCCGGTCAGCACCGGATACTCCATGTATCGCACCGCGGGCCGGCCGTTGTAGCGGGTCTGCGGTGTACCGTTGGCGTCCGTCTCGATCCAGCTCGACTTATAGGGAAACTTGCCCTGGCTCAACAACTCGGCGCCGTAGAGAGGCACCGTGTCGGAGTAGCACAACTCGTAATAGGCGCGTTGATTCTCCCAATTGGCGACACGTTGATCACCCGTCCCCACCCTGGTGCTTTGCAGGCATGCCGCCTTCGTCGACCAGCCGAGCGCCAGAAACACCAACGCCATCAAGAACATGACCCGCACCGGAGTCATCACCCGGGCGCGGCCGATCAGCGCATGCCGGCCGACCGGTCCCCCCACGACCTCCGCCAGAGCCGCTCCCAAAAAGTCCGTGCGGCTCGGGCAATCGCGGTTGTCGGCGCTGCGCAGGTCGGCCGCCCATGGCTGCGGCGAAATGGTGGCGCTCCGCTGCCGGGCGAAGGTCACGGTGGCGGAGCGGGAGCCTGGGGGCCGCCCGGCGGGACGCCGGGTGGCTGGGCCCCGCCCGGCTGGGAGTAGCCCGGCTGCGTGCCGCCCGGCGGGAAGCCGCCACCCTGCTGGGGACCGCCCGGCTGAGCGCCGCCAGCAGGCGGCGCATTGGTGACCGTCGTCGGCGGTCCGACCGGGATGGTGATGCCGGGCGCCACCTCGATGGTCGGCTGGATGACGGTCTCCGACGGCCGCGGGGGCGGCGGCGGCGGCGCGGCGGGCACCCCCGCGTAGCCGCCGATCGAGCTCGGCTTGGGGAAGCTCTCGTTGGGGGTGCCCTTCAGGGCGCCGTCCATGGCCGACTTCCAAATGTCCGACGGCAGCCCGGAACCGTAAACCTCGGCGCCCGAAGCGGTTACCAGCGGCACGTTGTCTTGCACGGTGCCCACCCACACGGCCGTCGACAGCGACGGCGTGTATCCGACCATCCACGCATCCTTGTTCGCCTCGGTGTCACCCAACTGCACCGTCCCCGTCTTAGCCGCCGACGGACGGCCGCCGGCCAGACTGTGGCCCCGCGAATACGCGGCGATGGGCTGCATGGCGGCGGTGACGTTGTCCGCGACGCCCTTGTCGATGCGATTTTCGCCGCTGTTGTCAGAGCTGCCGGCGTCGAATAGCACCTGGCCTTCGGCATTGACTACCTTCTGCACCAAATGCGGCCGGTGGTAGACGCCGGACGCGGCCAGCGTGGCGTAGGCCGAGGCCATGTCGATCGGCCGGGTCTGATACTGGCCCAGCACGATCCCGTTGTTGGGTGGCCCGCCCTTGCCGTCCTCGGACAGCGTGTGCGCAACGCCGGGAAAACTGGTCGCGACACCGGCTTGGTGCGCCGCGTCCGCGACCGCCTGCGGTCCGCCCTTGAGCTTGAGCATCAGCCGGTAATACGCGGTATTGAGCGAAAGCTTGAGCGCCTCAGCGATATTGCAGGTTCCGCAGCTCTCGCCGTCGACGTTGGTGATCTTGATCCCGTCGACGGTGAGCGGGGAACTGTCGACCTGGTAGCCCAGGCCGATTCCTTGTTGCAGCGCCGCCACGAGAGCGAACACCTTGAACGACGATCCGGTCTGCAGCCCGGCCTGCGCGAAGTCGAAGCCGTTGGCGTCGGAACCCCCGTAGTAGGCGCGGATCGCGCCGTTGTGCGGATCGATCGAAACCACCGCGGACCGCATATCGGGGCTCTGCCCGTCGAGGTATTTCGATACCGACTTCTCGGCGGCCTGTTGGGCCTTCGGATCGATCGTCGTGGTGACCTGCAGGCCCTGGGTGTTCAGCGTCTGCTCGTCGATGTTGAACAGCTCCATCAGCTCTTTGGTCACCTGGCGCTCGATCAGCCCGTTAGCGCCCGTGGTCTGGTTTTGCGCGCGCGCCAGATCCGGCGGCACGGTCACCGGAAACACCTGCACCGCACGGTCGCTCGGCGACAGTGCCTTGGTTTCGACCATGCCGTCGAGCACCCAGTTCCACCGCTCCGCGGCGCCCTTCGGATCCACGGCGGGGTCCAGCGAGGACGGGCGCCGAATCAGCGCCGCCAACAGCGCCCCCTCGGAGACGGTGAGCTGCTCGACCGGCTTGTCGAAATAGGCTTTGGCCGCGGCCGAAATTCCGTAGGCGCCCCGGCCGAAGTAGATGATGTTCAGATACGCCTGCAAGACATCGTCTTTGGACCACTCCCCCGACATCTTGGTCGCGATGACCAATTCCTTGGCCTTGCGCATCAGGCCGCTCAATCCGTGTTGGGCAGAGCCGACCAGCGCGTTCTTGACGTACTGCTGGGTGATCGTCGAGCCGCCCTGCAGGTCGCCGCCGCCGAAGAGGTCGTTGTTCACCGCCCGCGCGAAGCCAGTGAACGAGATGCCCGGGTTCGAATAGAAGTTGCGGTCTTCTGCGGCGATCACGGCTTGGCGCACATGCACGGGCACCTGGTTGATGCTGACGTCGACCCGATTGCCTTCGGGCGGAACGATCTTGGCGATCTCCGAGCCGTCGCTGGCCAGGATTGTCGAGACCTGGTTGGTGCGGATGTTGCCCGGCTTGGGGACGTCGACGATGAAGTACGCCATCGTGAAGGTGACGATCGGCAACAGGACCAGCGCCGCCATCGTGAGGTAGGCCGCGCGTCGCACCCACAACCAGTTGATCTGGTCGACCCAGCTCCACTCGCCGCCCGGCCTCCGGCCTCCGTCGCCGGGTCCACCAGGCCCGCCGGGCCGCCCCGGCGGCGGTGGCGGTCCGTCCGGAGGGCGCCGTCCGAACGGTGGGTCAGGCCGCGGCGAGGTTGCCGCACGACCGTCGAGCGCGGCCTTGACCTCGTCGATCGGGTCCCGCTGAAAGGGCGTCGACGCAGGGGCGTCCAAAGCGGCCTTGACTTCCTGGATGGGGTCGGACCGCCGAGGCGACCGGTCGTCGATCACCGGCGGCAGGATCGTGGTCATCCGGTCGTCGGGAGGGACCTGACGGCGGCGGCTGGGCCCCGGATGCGCTCCCGAACTGCCCGGGCCCGGACTATCCGGACTATCCGGCCGGTCGGCGCTCGCGTGCTTGCCCACGCGCTCAGTCGCTGATTGGTTCCGGTCACTGGGCGACTGGTCGTGGCGGCCTTCGTTATTCAATGGCCGTCCGAGAAGCCGTCCGAGAAGCCGTCCGAGAAGCCGTCCGGGCGCCGTTGCGCGCCGTCCGCCCGCCGCCGCTTCCCTTGGGCGGCCGTGCCGCACCCATCACGTACGACTTCACGAGGTGATTCCAGCTGCAGGTTCGGCACACCTCGACCACGTGGACCGAGAACTCCTCAAAGCGGGTCGCCAGCATCACCAGCTCTTCGGCAGTGCGAGCCGAGCCCGACACCGCACCCAGGTGGTCGCCGAACACCCACGACACCAGGGTGAGTTGCTCCTTGCGGCAGATCGGGCACATCACCTGGCTTTGTTTGCCATGAAACTTCGCGGCGCGCAGCAAATATGGGTTGGCGTCACACACCTCGGACACACCTGTGCGGCCGGAATAGACCTCAGCGAGCAACGAGCGGCGCCGGAGCGCGTAATCCACCACCTGTCGCTGCAGTCGCACGCTGACCAGAGTACGTGGCGATCCGCGCCCCCGGTATGCAACCGAGGCTGTTGCCGGCCCGAGCCGCGGTGACCGACCGTCGCATCAGGTGCCGAACCCTGGCCGGACTTCTACGATCGTCCGCGTAACGAAGTTGTGCGGGACACCGCTCGTCGGCCGGGAAATAACGCGGATTTATCGTCCTCGCAGGTGACGGCGTGACTGAGCGTGCCGCCCTGCCCGCATAGGGGCCATCGCCGGCGCAACGCTGTGATAATGGCGCACCAACACAGGGTAGTGTTGTGGCGAATATATCGAAACGATACGATGACGCGAGGCGTCGGACCGTCGTAACTGACCGTGCAAAGGGGGTGTATCGATGCTGGAGCTCGCCATCCTGGGTCTTCTGATCGAGTCGCCTATGCATGGCTACGAATTGCGCAAGCGGCTGACCGGTTTGCTCGGCGCGTTTCGGGCATTCTCCTACGGATCGCTCTACCCGGCCCTGCGGCGCATGCAGGCCGAGGGATTGATCGCCGAGAACGCCGCGCCGGCCGGGACCCCGGTGCGGCGAGCCCGGCGGGTCTACCAGTTGACCGACGCGGGCCGCCAGCGCTTCGGAGAGCTGGTGGCCGACACCGGTCCGCACAACTACACCGACGACGGCTTCGGAGTACACCTGGCCTTCTTCAACCGCACGCCGGCGGAGGCGCGGATGCGCATCCTGGAAGGCCGCCGGCGTCAGGTCGAGGAGCGCCGTGAAGGTCTGCGCGAGGCGGTGGCGCGTGCGAGCAGCTCGTTCGATCGCTACACCCGCCAACTGCACCAACTTGGGCTCGAGTCCAGTGAGCGCGAAGTCAAGTGGCTCAACGAGCTCATCGCCGCGGAACGGGCAGCGGAACAAACGTGAACCCCCCCAGGACTCCGGTGACAAGCAGCACCAACGAACACACAGGACACCCGACACAAAAGGCTATGAAGTTAGGAGATCGCCCTATGAGTGACCACAGGCCGTCAGGGACGCCGGAGCCGCAGACGGAGGTAAGAGTCGCCATTGTCGGCGTCGGAAACTGCGCGTCCTCGCTAGTCCAGGGCGTCGAGTACTACCAGAACGCCGACGAAACGTCGACGGTACCGGGCCTCATGCACGTGCGGTTCGGCCCGTATCACGTTCGCGACGTCAAATTCGTCGCGGCCTTCGACGTCGACGCCAAGAAGGTCGGTTTCGACCTGTCTGACGCGATCTTCGCCTCGGAGAACAACACGATCAAGATCGCCGATGTGGCGCCCACCAATGTGGTGGTGCAGCGCGGCCCCACCCTCGACGGCATCGGCAAGTACTACGCCGACACCATCGAGCTGTCCGACGTGGAGCCCGTCGACGTGGTGCAGGTCCTGAAGGACGCCAAGGTCGACGTGCTCGTGTCCTACCTGCCGGTCGGCTCGGAAGAGGCCGACAAGTTCTACGCCCAGTGCGCCATCGACGCCGGCGTGGCGTTCGTCAACGCGCTGCCCGTCTTCATCGCCTCCGACCCCGTGTGGGCGAAGAAGTTCGCCGACGCCGGTGTGCCGATCGTCGGTGACGACATCAAGAGCCAGGTCGGCGCGACCATCACCCACCGGGTGATGGCCAAGCTGTTCGAGGACCGCGGCGTGCAGCTGGATCGCACCATGCAGCTCAACGTGGGCGGCAACATGGACTTCCTGAACATGCTCGAGCGCGAGCGGCTCGAATCCAAGAAGATCTCCAAGACCCAAGCGGTCACGTCCAACCTGCAGCGCGAGTTCAAGACCAAGGACGTGCACATCGGACCGTCCGACCACGTGGGCTGGCTCGACGATCGCAAATGGGCCTACGTGCGGCTGGAGGGTCGTGCCTTCGGCGACGTGCCGCTGAACCTCGAGTACAAGCTCGAGGTGTGGGACTCGCCTAACTCCGCGGGCGTCATCATCGACGCGGTGCGGGCGGCCAAGATCGCCAAGGACCGCGGGATAGGCGGGCCGGTGGTTGCGGCGTCGGCCTACCTGATGAAGAGCCCGCCGCAGCAGCTGCCCGACGACGTCGCGCGGGCCCACCTGGAAGAGTTCATCGGCGGCGCCTAGTTCGGCGACCTCGTTTCGCCGAGCCTGTAATTTTGCGGGCCCCTACTCGCACTTCTGCTGCAGATTTACAGGCTAGGCGCGCGGGACCGCCTTCCGTCGTGCGGCCGCAGTTCGTAGTGTCGGAGATCGTGACCGAGATCTCCGAGGACGAATTGGCCGGCCTCCACGAATTCTCGCTGCTGTCGGAGAACGCTGAGCAGGCCGGCGTCGACGGCCCGCTACCAGCGGTGGAGCGGGTCGACGTAGGCAACGTCAGCGCGCTGCGGTGGGGCGGCCGCACCACTCCCCCACGGATCGTCTTCCTGCATGGCGGCGGGCAGAACGCGCACACCTGGGACACCGTGATCGTCGGTCTTCGTGAGCCCGCGCTGGCGGTGGACCTGCCCGGGCACGGCCACTCCGCCTGGCGTGAGGATGGCGACTACTCGCCGCAACTCAATGCCGATGCGCTGCTCCCAATGCTTCGCGGGCACGCATCGAAGGCCGATCTGGTCGTCGGCATGTCACTCGGCGGGTTGACCGCAATACGGCTGGGCGCGGTGGCCCCGGAGCTGGTCAACCAACTCGTCCTGATCGACGTCACCCCGTCGGCGCTGCAGCGGCACTCCGAGATGACCAAGGAGCAGCAAGGCACGGTGGCATTGATGCACGGCGAGCGCGAGTTCCCCAGCTTCCAAGCGATGCTCGACCTGACCGTCGCCGCGGCACCACACCGCGAGGTGAAGGCGCTGCGCCGCGGCGTGTTCCACAATTCGCGCCGGCTCGACAACGGCAACTGGACCTGGCGTTACGACGCCATCCGTACCTTCCCCGACTTCGACGGCCTGTGGGACGACGTCGACAGGCTGTCCGCGCCCATCACCCTCGTCCGCGGCGGCTCCTCGGGCTTCGTCACCGACGAGGACGCGGCCGAACTAGGCAGGCGGGCAACGAATTTCCGCAGGACACACGTCGTCGAGAATTCGGGCCACTCCGTGCAAAGCGACCAACCGGGGGCGCTGATCGACCTCCTGCGCGGGGTGCTCGACGCACGCTGAGCCTACGGTGGTGATATGACCCGAGATCTCCCCATTCGTATCGGCGTGCAGCTGCAGCCACAGCACGCCCCGGATTACGGCGACATCCGCGACGCCGTTCGCCGCTGCGAGGACATCGGCGTCGACATCGCGTTCAACTGGGACCATTTCTTCCCGCTCTACGGCGATCCCGACGGCCCGCACTTCGAATGCTGGACCATGTTGGGGGCCTGGGCCGAACAGACGTCGCGCATCGAGATCGGTGCGCTGGTGACCTGCAACTCCTACCGCAATCCGGAGTTGCTGGCCGACATGGCGCGCACCGTCGACCACATTTCGGACGGCCGACTCGTCCTGGGCATCGGCTCCGGGTGGAAACGCAAGGACTACGACGAGTACGGCTACGAATTCGGCACCGCGGGCAGCCGCCTCGACGACCTGGCGGACGCCCTGCCCCGGATCAAGGCGCGGCTGGCCAAGCTCAACCCGCCGCCGACCCGCGACATCCCGGTCCTGATCGGCGGCGGGGGCGAACGCAAGACCCTGCGACTGGTTGCCGAGTACGCCGATGTGTGGCACAGCTTCAGCTCCGCCGACGAGTTGCCGGCGAAGTCGGCCGTCCTCGCCCGGCACTGCGCCGACGTTGGTCGGGACCCGGCCGCCATCGAACACTCGGCAGCCGTCAGCGGGGACCCTCCAGGCGGTGCGCTCGTCGCCAATGCCGAAACCCTCGTCGGGCTCGGCGTGACGCTGCTGACCGTCGGTTCCGACGGCCCGGACTACGACCTGACGGCCGCCGAGGCGCTGTGCAAGTGGCGCGACAGTCGCTGACCCGGTCGGCTGGCGTTAGCCTCCGATTCATCCGCCAAACACCTGAGCGCAGGCACCAGGTCATGAGAAACTCTCAGCGCTAGATTTGCGAAGCCGGTTCGAAAAGAGACGCAAAAGGCGGATGCCCAAAAAATACGGGGTCAAAGAAAAGGACCAGGTTGTTTCGCACATTCTCAACCTGGTGCTGACCGGAAAGCTGCGCAGCGGCGACCGCGTCGACCGGAATGAGATCGCCGTTGGCCTGGGAGTCAGCCGTGTGCCGATTCAAGAGGCGCTGGTCCAACTCGAACACGACGGGATCGTGTCGACCCGTTATCACCGGGGCGCGTTCGTCGAGCGGTTCGACGAAGCCACCGTCCTCGAACATCACGAACTCGACGGCCTGCTCAACGGCATAGCCTCGGCGCGTGCGGCTACCAACCCGACGCCGCGGATTCTGGGTCAACTCGATGCGCTCATGCGAACATTGCGCTCCGCGAAGGAATCACGCGCGTTCTCCGAAATCGCCGGCGAATACCGCCGCGCGATCAACGACGAATACGCGGGACCGCGGCTGCACGCCACGATCCGAGCTTCGCAAAACCTCATCCCCCGGGTGTTCTGGACGAGCTACCAGGGCAGCCGGGACGAGATGCTGCCCTTCTACGAGGACGAAACCGCCGCCATACACCGCCGTGACCCCGCGGCCGCGCGGGCCGCCTGCGTCGGCCGGTCCAATCTGATGGCCCAGACCATGCTGGCCGAACTGTTTCGGCGGAGGGTGTTTCCGGCGCCCGACGACATCGGCCAGGTTGTTCGCGGTGCCCGTCGGGTGCTCGCCGGCACGGATGCGCCGCGCGCCGAGCCGTCGGTCGCGCTCTAACAGCGCTTCAAAACGAGCCGAGCCGTCCGTCGGCCGATACGGTAACCGTGATGAGTTTGTGCGTGGGCAGGCGCACCAGGCGCCGCGGACAGCTGCTGGGACTGGCCGCCACAACGGTGCTGGTGTTCGGCATGGCTCTAGGCGGACCGGCTGCGCGCGCGGGCGCCGATTGGAATCAATGTGCGCCCGCCGGCGTGGAGAGCGCCAGGGTCTTGCCGAAAGATCTGACCGACGGCCCGGCCATGGGCCAGGACGACCGGGACACCACGGCCACCGTCGAGCCGCTCAGCTCGGTCGACGTCGGCGCGTTGGGCCTCGGCACGCCCGGCGTCCTGACGGTCGGCACGCTCTCGGACGCCCCGCCGAACATTTGCATCAATCCCACCGGCGAATTCAGCGGCTTCGACAATCAGCTGTTGCGCGCCATCGCGGGCAAGCTGGGGCTCCAAGTCCGTTTCGCCAGTACGGATTTCGCCGCGCTGCTGGCCCAAGTGGCGTCGCGGCGCTTCGACGTCGGCTCCGCGTCGGTGAAAGCCACCGACGCGCGCCGCCGCACCGTCGCGTTCACCAACGGCTACGACTTCGGCTTCTTCTCGCTCGTGGTGCCCCCCGGCTCGGCGATCCGCAAATTCAGCGATCTCGCCGCCGGCCAGCGCATCGGCGTGGTTCAGGGCACCGTCGAAGAGTCTTACGTGGTAGAGACTTTGCACCTGCAACCGGTGAAGTACCCGGGTTTCGCCACCTTGTACGCCAGCCTCAAGACCCGCCAGGTCGACGCGTGGGTAGCGCCCGGAACGCTGGCGTCGACCATCATCAGACCGGGCGACCCGGCTGTGGTCGTCGCCAACACTTTCAGCCGAGGCAGTTTCGTGGCGTATGCGGTCGCCAAGGACAACCAGCCGCTGATCGATGCGCTGAATTCCGGGCTGGATGCCGTCATCGCCGACGGCACTTGGGCGAAGCTGTACTGCGACTGGGTGCCGCGGACCTTGCCGCCCGGCTGGAAACCCGGGTCCAAAGCCGCCCCAGCCCCGCACCTGCCGGACTTCGCCGCGATCGCCGCCAAGCAGCACCGCTCGCCAGTGGGCCCGGCGGCGCCGAAGTCGGCGCTGGCCCAGTTGCGTGATTCCTTCTTCGACTGGGAGCTGTACCGGCAGGCCATACCCATTCTGTTCACCACGGGGCTGCCGAATACATTGATCTTGACCAACAGCGCCCTCGTCATCGGCTTGGCGCTCGGGATGGTCCTGGCCATCGCGGGAATTTCCCACTCGCGCTGGCTGCGCTGGCCGGCCCGGGTGTACACCGACATCTTCCGCGGTCTTCCCGAAGTGGTGATCATCCTGCTGATCGGGATGGGCATCGGTCCCTTGGTGGGCGGGCTGACGAACAAGAACCCCTACCCGTTGGGCATCACTGCGTTGGGATTGATGGCCGCCGCCTACATCGGCGAGATTCTGCGCGCCGGAATTCAGAGTGTCGACCCCGGCCAGCTGGAAGCCTCCCGCGCGCTTGGCTTTAGCTATGCGACGGCGCTGCGGCTCGTGGTGGTGCCACAGGGCATAAGGCGGGTCCTGCCGGCGCTGGTCAACCAGGCCATCGGGCTGTTGAAGGCGTCGGCGCTGGTGTACTTTCTGGGCCTGGTCGCTGACCAGCGGGAGCTGTTTCAGGTGGGCCGGGACCTCAACGCGCAAACCGGCAGCTTGTCGCCGCTGGTGGCCGCCGGGCTCTTCTACCTCATATTGACCATTCCGTTAACGCATTTGGTGAACTACATCGACAGCCGGCTTCGCCGCGGTCGTTCCGCCCTTGAGCCGGAAGACCGGGCCGACATGCTCGCGACGACGTTCGGCTAGGAGATCACGTGAGCTCCCACACCGCGGCGCGCGCGCCAGTATCGCTGGCGGCCAAAGACATTCACCAAACTCTTGGCGGCAATCCGGTCCTGCGCGGCGTCGATTTCGAGGTCCCAGCCGGCACCACAGCCGCCGTCATTGGGCCGTCTGGCTCGGGTAAGTCGACGCTGCTGCGCACGCTGAACCGACTGCACGAGCCCGACAGCGGCGACATCCTGCTGGACGGCCGGTCGGTGTTGCGCGACGACCCCAACGCGCTCCGCCAGCGCATCGGCATGGTGTTCCAGCATTTCAATCTCTTCCCGCACCTCAGCGTGCTGAAAAACGTGGCGCTGGCACCGCGCAAGTTGCGAGGGCTGTCTGCAGACGCGGCCCGGGAACTCGCGCTTACTCAGCTGGACCGAGTTGGCCTGAAGCACAAGGCCAGCGCCCGCCCCGGCATGCTGTCCGGTGGGCAACAACAACGCGTCGCGATCGCCCGCGCGCTGGCAATGGCGCCGCAAGTGATGTTCTTCGACGAGGCGACCTCGGCGCTGGACCCCGAGATGGTCAAGGGGATTCTGCAACTTATCGCCGACCTCGGCGCCGACGGCATGACCATGGTGGTCGTCACCCACGAAATGGGCTTTGCCCGGTCGGCATCCGACACCGTTGTTTTCCTGGACCACGGCAAGGTCTTGGAATCCGGACCTCCGGACCGGATATTCGAAGCAGCCAAGAGCGAGCGGCTCCAGCGATTCCTTTCCCAAGTGCTCTAACGGTCGATGGCCAGTCCGTGTTAGCCACCTTGTACGGTGCCGATATCGGGTTAGACTGCCGACTTATGGCGGACAGCGAACCCACCGCAGCCGAGGTGACTGAGCTTGCGGAAGGTTTGCACCGTGCGTTATCCAAATTGTTTTCGATTCTGCGTCGCGGGGACCCGAACGGCGCCGCGGCCGGGGAATTAACCCTGGCACAGCTATCCATCCTGGTGACGTTGCTCGATCAGGGCCCCATCCGAATGACCGACCTGGCGGCGCACGAGCGGGTGCGGACCCCCACCACCACCGTGGCGATCCGCCGGCTGGAAAAGATCGGGCTGGTGAAACGTTCCCGCGACCCATCCGACCTGCGGGCGGTGCTGGTAGACATCACGCCGCGAGGGCGGGCCGTCCATGGCGAGTCGCTGGCAAACCGTCGCGCCGCCCTGGCCGCAATGCTCAGTCAGCTCCCCGAGTCCGACCTGAACACCCTGATGAAGGCGCTGGCACCGCTGGAACGCCTGGCATCCGGTGAACCCACATCCGGCCCCGCGGGCGAGCCACCGGCGCGCAAGCAGGCGTGAAAACGTCCGGCTGCCAATGAAAATGGCAGCTTCCGTAAACTGAGCTGCATGCCAACTGCACTTATCACCGGAGCCGGCGGCGGCATCGGCTCCGCTATCGCCACCGCGCTATCGGCAACGTACACCCTCCTGCTGGCCGGCCGGCCCTCCGATCGGCTCGACGCCGTCGCGGGGCGGCTGGGCGCCACGACCTTCCCCTTGGACTTGACCAACACAGACGAGATCGAGGCCGCCTGTGAGGTCGTGGACGAGCTCGACGTGCTGGTGCACAACGCGGGGGTTTCCATCCCCGGTCATGTCGCCGAGTCGAACGTCGACGAGTGGCGCGCCACCTTCGCCGTGAATGTCTTTGGGGCGGTGGAGCTTACGCTGGCGCTGTTGCCGGCGTTGCGAAGTGCCCGCGGTCACGTGGTGTTCATCAACTCCGGGGCGGGGCGCAGTGTGTTGCCGGGTATGGCATCCTATTCGGCCAGCAAGTTCGCGTTGCGGGCCTTCGCCGACTCGCTGCGCGACGACGAGCCGGACCTGCGGGTGACGACGATCTACCCAGGCCGCACCGATTCCGCTATGCAACGCGAACTTGTGGCGTTTGAAGGGGGCGAGTACGACCCCGCCGGCTACCTCAGGCCCGAAACCGTCGCGGCGACGGTCGCGAATGCGCTGGCCATGCCATCCGACGGTCACGTGCACGAAGTGGTGCTGCGGCCGGGTCGGCGATGACTGGATTGCAGACGGCGCTTAGACGACCAGATTGACCAGCCGACCGGGGACCACGATCACCTTGCGTGGGGTGGCACCCGCCAAGAACGCCTGGACCTTTTCGTCTGCGATGGCAGCCGCTTTCAACGCGTCGTCATCGGCGTCGGCGGCCACCACCACTCGTCCGCGTACCTTTCCGTTCACCTGCACCGGGTACTCGACGGTCTCGTCAACCAGGTAAGCCGCGTCGGCCTCGGGGAACGGGCCGTGCGCCAACGAGGTTGCGTGGCCCAGCCGCAGCCACAGCTCCTCGGCCAGGTGCGGGGCCAGCGGCGCCAGCATCAGCACCAGCGGCTCCACCGCCGCGCGGGGCACTGCATCGCGGTGCTTCTTTGTGAGGTGGTTGGTGTACTCGATCAGCTTCGCCGCCGCGGTGTTATTGCGCAGCGCCACATAGTCCTCCGATACTCCCGCGATTGTGCGATGAAGCGATCGCAGGGTGTCAGTGTCCAGCGGTTGCCGCGCGGCCTGTCGATCGGCAGTGTCGACCACCCGGGTTTCGCCGGTCTCCTCGTCGATGACCAGCCGCCAAACACGCTGCAGGAAACGGTGCGCACCGACGACATCCTTGGTGGCCCAGGGCCGCGACGCCTCCAGCGGCCCCATCGACATCTCGTACACCCGCAGCGTGTCCGCGCCGTATTCGTCGCAGATCTCGTCGGGCGATATCGAATTCTTCAGGCTCTTACCGATTTTGCCGAACTCCTGAGCGACTTCGATTTCCCCGTCGGGTCCCGGATAGTAAAAGCGCCCGTCGCGTTCGATCACCTTGTCCGCCGGGACATACGACCCGCGGGAATCCGTGTAGGCGAAAGCCTGGATATAGCCCTGGTTGATCAGCCTCCGGTAGGGCTCGCGAGAGGTGACATGACCCAGGTCGTATAACACCTTGTGCCAAAACCTCGAATACAGCAGGTGCAACACCGCGTGTTCGGCGCCGCCGACGTACAGGTCGACGCCGCCGGGGTCATCCGCGCCATGCTCGGCCGGCCGCGGGCCCATCCAGTACGCCTCGTTTTCCTTGGCGCAGAACCGCTCTGAGTTGTGCGGATCGGTGTAACGCAGTTCGTACCAGGAGCTCCCGGCCCACTGCGGCATCACGTTGGTGTCGCGGGTGTAAGGCTTGAGACCGTCGCCCAGATCCAGCTCGACATGCACCCATTCGGTCGCCTTGGCCAGCGGTGGTGACGGCTCGCTGTCGGCGTCGTTCGGGTCGAAAAGCACCGGCGAATAGTCCGGCACATCGGGCAGCTCTACCGGCAGCGCTGCCTCGTCGAGCGCGTGCGGACGTCCGTCGCTGTCGTAGACGATCGGGAAGGGCTCGCCCCAATAGCGTTGCCGGGCGAAAAGCCAGTCGCGCAACTTGAATTCGATGCGCGCCCGGCCAAGCCCCTCGGCCTCCAAACGCGCGGTGATGGCCTCCTTGGCGGACGCCACATCCACGCCGTCGAGGTAGCCGGAGTTGACCAGCACACCGTCGCCAGCGTGCGCGGACTGTGAAATATCACCGCCGGCAATCACTTCCACGATCGGCAGGCCGAATTCGCGGGCAAAGTCCCAGTCGCGTTGGTCATGTCCGGGGACCGCCATGATCGCCCCGGTGCCGTATCCGGCCAGCACGTAGTCGGCGATGAAGATCGGCACCGGCTTACCATTGGCGGGATTGGTCGCGTAGCTGCCCAAAAAGACGCCCGTCTTCTCCCTGCTCTCCTGGCGCTCGAGGTCCGTCTTCGCGGCGATCGCACCGCGGTAGGCGGCCACGGCTTCGCCCGGGGTGGGGGCGCCGTAAGTCCACCGCGGGTCCACGGCGTCGGGCCAGGCCGCGGCGACCAGATCGTCGACCAGGCCGTGCTCGGGCGCCAGCACCAAATACGTGGCGCCGAACAGAGTGTCGGGCCGGGTGGTGAACACCTCGATGTCGATCTCCGAGCCGGCTCGGTCACCATCGGGAATAGCCGCCGAGAACAGCGCCATCGCCCCCGTGGAGCGGCCAATCCAGTTGCGCTGCATGGTTTTCACCTGCTCGGGCCAGTCCAGCGCGTCGAGGTCGTCGAGGAGCCGGTCGGCATAGGCAGTGATGCGCATCATCCACTGCCGCAATCGTTTCCGGAACACCGGGAAGTTTCCGCGGTCGCTTCGGCCGTCGGCGGTGACCTCCTCGTTGGCCAGCACGGTGCCGAGCCCCGGGCACCAATTCACCATCGAGTTTGCCCGGTAGACCAGTCGGTAGCTGTCGATCACGTCGGCCCGCTCCCCCACCGACAGCTTGGCCCAGTCCCGCCCGTCGCCGAGACGGCGTGCACCGGAATCGAATTCGGCGATCAGCTCGGTGATCGGGCGAGCCTTGTTGGCCAAGGTGTCGAACCAGGCGTTGTAGATCTGCAGGAAGATCCACTGCGTCCACTTATAGAAGTCGACGTCGGTGGTTGAGAAGCTGCGCCGGCTGTCGTGACCCAGGCCCAGCCTTCCCAGCTGACGCCGGAAGTTGACGACGTTGGCCTCGGTCCTGGTGCGGGGGTGGGTGCCGGTCTGCACCGCGTATTGCTCGGCGGGCAGCCCGAAGGCGTCAAACCCCAAGGCGTGCAGCACATTATGGCCCGTCATCCGGAAGTAACGGGCGTATACGTCGGTGGCGATGTAGCCCAGCGGATGGCCGACGTGCAGCCCCTCCCCCGATGGGTAGGGGAACATGTCCTGTACGAACAGCTTGTCTTCGGGTAACGGGCTTCCATCGGTGGGGGCCAGGTCACCTACCGGGTTGGGCACATTGAACGTCCCGAGTTTCGCCCAGTTGCCCTGCCAGGTGCTCTCGATACGGGCGGCCAGGGCCGCGGTGTAGCGATACGGCGGCGCATCGGAGTCCGGCGCGTCGGCACCCGAGCTGGTCCCGGGAGCGGCGGTCGGGGATTCGGTCACGTGAACAGGGTATAAGGGCCGCCCCGGCGGGCCCCCCGGCCACGGGTTGATCTCGGTTGCGTTGCACACCGGTCAGAGCTTCATCCCAGCTCTATTTCGAGCCTATTCACCGCCTTTGACCACTGGTTACAGTCACCGTCTAGCGATGGATGCGCAAGCCCGAGCCATTGGGAAGGACCGACGCAGATGATTGAGCTCGCCCGCACGTTGCGGGTACTCGCAGGGGGCCTGGCCGCGGCCGGGATCGGTGTCGCACTCATCGCGGGCGGCACCGCATCGGCTG
The DNA here is from genome assembly GCA_963788075.1 of uncultured Actinomycetota bacterium. GTDB lineage: Bacteria > Actinomycetota > Actinomycetes > Mycobacteriales > Mycobacteriaceae > Mycobacterium. Next base: position 573,524 of record CAWBFI010000008.1, read on the forward strand.
ATCCTTTGCAGCCGGTGCCGCCCGTCCCCCCCGTCCCGGCACAGGCGGCGGCGCCGCAGAACGTCACGGCCGCCCCCGGCCAGGCCCCCAGCAGCAGGCTGCTGGCGACGGCGCCGGCGCCACCGGCGCCGGCCGCGGTCACTCCGGTGGCGCCGATCCCTCCGACGTCGACTTCCGCCGTCACCGGCACGATCCGGGAATTTCTGCAGTCGAAGGGCGTCAAGCTCGAGCCGCAAAAGCCCCAGGGGTTCACGGCGCTCGACATCACACTGCCGGTGCCGACGCGCTGGACCCAGGTGCCCGACCCCAATGTGCCCGACGCGTTCGCGGTGATCGCCGATCGGCAGGGCAACAGCGTCTACACGTCGAACGCCCAGGTGGTGGTGTACAAGCTGCTCGGTAACTTCGACCCGCGGGAAGCCATCAAGCACGGCTACGTCGACAGCCAGCGCCTGCTCGCCTGGCAGACCACCAACGCCTCGATGGCCGACTTCGGCGGCTTTCCGTCGTCGGTCATCGAGGGCACCTATCGCGACGGCGATGTGACGGTCAATACCTCGCGGCGCAACGTCATAGCGTCCTCTGGGCGAGACAAGTACCTGGTGTCGCTGGCAGTGACCACCGACCGCGCGGTGGCGGTCGGGGACGCCCCGGCGACGGACGCGATCGTGAACGGATTCCGGGTGACCGCACCCGGGGCTGCCCCGGCACCCGCCCAAGCGGCGGCGCCGGCCGGGCTTCCCGCGCAGACACCCGGTCCGGCGCCGGTCGGGCTTCCCGCACAGACACCCGGCGCGGCGCCGGCCGGGCTTCCCGCGCAGGCGGCCGTACCGAGCCAGGCGGCCGCGTCACGGCCCGCCCCCAACCTGTTGGCGCTGGTGCCGGGCCTGCCGCCGTTGCCGAATTTCCCGTTCCTGCAAGGCCACTGACTTTCCGCGGACAGGAGGGCGCAGAGCTGGGCGAGAGCCGGGCGAGCAAACCGGCGGCCGGTCTCGTATTGTGAGGCCCATGTTGATCGCGGGGGCGCTGTGCATGTGTGCAGCGGTGGGATCCGCCGGGTTCGGGGCCTGGTCGCTATCCCACAACCGGGCTGTTGAAACCACTCAGTTGGCACCGCGCGCCATGGCGCCGACCCAGCTGGCGGCCGCGGTGATGCTGGCCGCCGGCGGGGTGGTGGCGCTGGCGGCCGCCCCGCACACCGCCTTGGTGGTACTGATCGTCTGCGTGGCCGGGGCCCTCGGGACGCTGGCCACCGGCTCCTGGCAGAGCGCGCGTTTCGTGCTGCGCCAGGCAGCCGCGGCGCCGAGCTGCGCCGGCAACTGCGCCGTCTGCACCCAGTCCTGCCATTGAGTCCTGGCTACTGAGCCGTCCTACCGACTGACCCGGCCTGCCGACCCGGCCCTAGTTTCGGCTGACGTCGATCGGGTGGGTGGCAAGCAACGAAAGCGGCAGCGGCTGCCGCCGCAGCACCTGCCCCCACAGATCGGCTCTTGGCCCGGCCAGAACGTCGGATGGCAACCCCGACAAGACGATCCAGTCGTCGCGCTCGATCTCGCCTTCGAGCTGACCGATCGTCCAGCCGGAATATCCGGCGAAGATTCGCACTCCCTCGACCACCGGAGCGATCAGGTCGGGCTCGGCGTCCAGATCGACCATCGCTATCCGGCCGGCCACGTGCCGCAGCCCGGGCACGCTTTGCGGGTCGGCGCCGACCCGCAGGGTCGCCAGGCACAGGGCCGCGTCGCGCTTGACCGGCCCGCCGATGAACATGCTCTTGGGCTTGGCCGCCAGTTTGGCCCACTGCGGCAACACGTTGTACACCGCGGTCTCGCTGGCCCGGTTGAGCACGACGCCCAAGGTGCCGCCGTCGTTGTGCTCCACAATGTAGATCACGCTGCGCCGAAACGTCGGTTCGAGAAGATCGGTGTTGGCGAGCAGCAACGTACCCGCGCGCACCCGCTGCGCGGCCGGCGCGACATAGTCCTCTGGATCTTCGGGTGGCGACACCACACCATCATCGCACCTCCGCCCCGCCGTCCGGAAAATCGAGCGCGGCTGGCGAATATTTGTACTGTGGGTGCAGCGGCTCCAACTGTTCGTGCCGCGGCGATCCTGGCAAGCCCCCTCGTGAAAGTCGGTTGTGTGACTCAGACCCGGATGCACTCACGCGCACGCGCCGACGTGTGGCGGTCGGTGCGCAGTCTGCCCGATTTCTGGCGACTGCTACGGGTGCGCACGGCGAGTCAGTTCGGGGATGGTCTCTTCCAGGCGACGCTGGCCGGAGCGCTGCTGTTCAATCCGGATCGAGCCGCCGATCCCATGGCGATCGCGCGCGCGTTTGCGGTGTTGTTTTTGCCCTACTCGCTGCTGGGACCGTTCGCCGGGGCGCTGATGGACCGGTGGGATCGACGGATGGTGCTCGTCGGGGCGAACGTGGGCCGCCTGATTCTGATCGCGGCGATCGGCACCATTCTGGCGGTCCGCGCCGGCGACATACCGCTGCTGATCGGAGCGCTGCTCGCCAACGGCCTAGCCCGGTTCGTCGCGTCCGGACTGTCGGCGTCCCTGCCTCACGTGGTGCCGCGCGAACAGGTGGTGACGATGAATTCGGTAGCCACCGCGTCGGGCGCCGTCGCGGCCTTCCTCGGGGCCAACTTCATGCTGGTGCCCCGCTTCTTCGTCGGCGCCGGCGATCAGGGCGCCGCGGCGATTATCTTCATGACCACGGTTCCGGTCGCGATCGCGCTGCTGCTGGCGTTCCGATTCCGCCCCCGCGTGCTGGGCCCCGACCACACCCGCCGGGCAATCCACGGATCCGCCATCTATGCGGTGATCACCGGCTGGCTGCACGGCGCGCGGACGGTCGCGCAGCGCCCAACGGTCGCTGCCACCCTCTCGGGCCTGGCCGCACACCGGATGGTGGTCGGTATCAACTCCCTTGTCATGTTGGTGCTCGTTCACCACCTGCCCGGTCCCGCCGCCGAAGGTCTGGGCATCGCATTGCTGTTCTTCGCCGCTTCGGGCCTCGGGGCCTTCCTGGCCAACGTGCTGACGCCGTACGCGGTGCGCCGGTGGGGGCGCTACGCGGCAGCAAATGGGGTGTTGACGGCGGCCGCGATCATCCAGATCCCCGGCGCCGGGCTGCGACTTCCGGTGATGGTGGTGTGCGGCTTTTTGCTCGGGGTTACGGGTCAAATGGTCAAGCTGTGCGCCGACTCGGCGATGCAGATGGACGTCGACGACGCCCTGCGCGGACACGTGTTCGCGGTCCAGGATGCGCTGTTCTGGGTCGCGTTCATCGTCTCGATCACGGTCGCTGCGGCCGTGATTCCCGATGACGGGCACGCCCCGACGCTCGTGCTGTTCGGCTCGGTCCTGTACCTGATCGGCCTCGCCACGCACGCCGTCGTCGGCCGGCGCGGCCAGGCTGCCAACAATCGCTAAGGTACATACGTGATTTCCCCGACGGCCGACGGCCGGAGGCGATGATGGCGGGTCCCGGACCGATGGTCGCCGACCTGCGTGCCGAAAGCGACGACCTCGACGCTCTGGTGGCGCCACTGCCGGCGCGCCGCTGGTCCGATCCGACGCCGGCGCCGGGCTGGACCATCGCCCACCAGATCGGACACCTGTTGTGGACCGACCGCGTGGCCCTGACCGCGGTCACCGACGAGGCCGGGTTCGCTGAACTGCTCAAGGCCGCTCAGGCCGACCCCACTGGCTTTGTCGATGCGGGTGCGGATGAACTGGCGACCCTGGCGCCGGCCGAGCTGCTCACCCAATGGCGCGCCACCCGCGGGCGGTTGCACGAGGCGCTGCTGGCGGTACCCGACGGTCACAAACTGCCCTGGTTCGGGCCGCCGATGAGCCCGGCGTCGATGGCCACCGCGCGGTTGATGGAGACCTGGGCGCACGGACTTGACGTCGCCGACGCCCTCGGCGTCAAACGGCTTGCGACGGAGCGGCTTCGGTCGATCGCGCATCTCGGGGTGCGCACCCGCGATTACGCGTTCATCGTCAACAATCTGGCTCCGCCGACGGAGCCGTTCCGCGTCGAGCTGCGCGGACCCGGCGGCGACACCTGGACCTGGGGACCGCCAGACGCCGCCCAGCGAGTCACCGGCTCCGCCGAGGACTTCTGTTTCCTGGTGACCCAGCGGCGCCCGGCGGCCGCTCTCGACGTCACCGCGGAGGGCGCGGACGCCCAGCGCTGGTTGCCGATAGCTCAGGCCTTCGCGGGCCCCCCGGGCCCGGGTCGATGAGGGCGTGAGCCGCGCGGGAAGAGCCCGGCTAGGGGCCGGCTAGGGGGCGGCTAGGGGCAGTCCGCCGGCGCGCTGAGTTTCCGGAACCAGGCCAGGTGATAGTTGGCGGATATGGCGTCGCCGGTGACCGCCCCCTCGGTGGCCGCCAGCAACAGGCAGTTGAGCAGAAGCGCGGGATCGACGTTCGGATGCTGGGCCAAAAGCTGATAACGCGCCGTGTCGAGATGCACCCGCAGCAGGTCGATCTCTTCCTCGGCGACGCCAGTTCCCGAGGCGGCCGCTCGGGCCAATGTGTGCACCATTCGGGGCAATCCGTCGCGCCAGTGCGTGGTCTGGCTTAACTCCCATCCCAGGTCTTGGATCGGGGGCAGCTCGCGCGGCTGCACCGACGCCTTCGTCTCGGCGAAGTCATCGAGCCGGCCGAGGGAGTCCCCGGGGGCATACGTCACCGTGCGCCTGCTCTCGCCGACCATCGCGAAGACTTTGCCGGTGCGCCGCCCGGGTTCCAACAGCCGCACGCCCGCGGGCAAGGTGATGCCGGGCGGTATCCACCCGTGGGCAAGGTCGGTGACCAACACCGCGGTGCCATCGGGGCGGTCGCCGACGGCCCAGTTCAGCCGTGGTTCCTGATGGACCACGAACGCGAGGATCCGCCGCAACCGCTCGTCGTCGGATTCGCCCGCGACGGCGGGTTCCATGGCCTCCGGTGGAGGGGCGGCGGTGGGCTCCTCGGCGTTTGCGTCGTCAGGAGCCCGAACGTCCGCGGGGTCGCGTCCCACGGGCGCGTCGTCCCGGTCGTTCTCGCGTTCGTTCTCGTCCTGCCGCGGGCGCGGGCGTTCGACGGGCGCCTCGGGCTTTACCGCGCGTAAGTGGCGGATCGTGGACTCCACCCGTAGCGCGGCGCGGGCGCGGGCCGCATCGATGACGCGCGCCTCTTCTGCTTGCCGAGCGGGACCGGGCATTACCGCTCGCTTGATGGCCGTGAGCTCGTCGTTGGCGCCATCGGTGATCCGCTGCAAGTCGGACTTGAGATACGCTGCGAGAGCGGTGGTTTCGGCGCTGGCTGTGGACAGTTCGGCGGGCCAGAGGCCGCCCGTAACCCAGGGGCTGCAGTCGACGTGAGAGCTGAAGGCCGGAATCGTCAGTGATTCCCGGGTAGCTCGCCGGAGCCGCTGGCGCGCCGTTATCCGCCCGAAAATCGTCACCGGCTAAGCGTACCGAGATCTCATCTGCGGTCTATTCGGCGAGTGAATTGTGCAGCCGCGACGGCCTGGGTAGCGTGGAGCCATGGCTGATTCTGCGCTGCAGCAGCAGCTTGATGAAGTACGCGCCCTGCTGGCTCGCGCGCGAGAGTTGTTCGGCCCCAATCCCATTGAGCCGCCCGCCGATATCGCGCCCGATCCCGATGCCGCAAAGGCATGGCTCCTCTAGGCCGTCCGCAGGTTTGTCATCCGTTTGAGCCGCTTAGTGCGCGCCATTGCGGCGGCGCAGTTTGTGCGACAGCAGCTTTTCAATCGCCGCGTCAAGGTCATGCGGTGTCGGAACCTCCGCGGACGGGGTGTGTCCGGCTGCCACGATTTCGCCGCGAACTTCCAGTAACGCTTTGAGGCACGACACGTCGGCGGTCAACAGGATGCCCTCTGCGAGGGTCTCCGCGTCGGTTGCCATCGCCTCTTCACTCAGCGCGACGCTGTGCATGTATCCGCCGCGGCACGAGCGGACGAGGATGTGCCCACTCGGGTGAACGGTGTCGAAGGCGGGATTGGCGTCGGTCATGGACCGCCGTCAACGATGCCACCGAATTTTCGTGCAGCGTCCTCCTCGTGCTGTTCCCACATCGTCGCCGAAAGACTGAGGTTTTCGGCCATGTCGGCGTGGTCGTCGGCTTGTTGCTCGTAGCACTGGCGTCTGAGCTCCAGCAGTTCGCGTCCGGCGTCGCGAAGTTCGCCGAATATGGGCCCCAGCGAGTCCAGGCTCTCCTGGATCGCCGCGTGCGACGACGGAACGGTGCGCAGGTAGTCGGAGGCTTCCCGGTGATGCGCGGCGGCTTCACGTAGCTGCGCGGGCGCCACCCGGATCGAATCTGCCATCTGCGGTCTCCTGTTCGTGCGCCGCCGGGTGGGGCCGGCGAGTTCTCTATTGTCGTGGGGTCGACGCGGCCGCCGGCCGGGTCGGCGCCGGTGCGTCGGGCTTGCCCGGCGCCGCCGGAAGCGGGGCCGCCGCCGGTGGATGCTCCCAGCCTAGGAAGTTAGGCCCGGTCACGGTGGCGATGAGTTGAATCTGGCCGTCGAGGAGGGCTTTATCGCGACCCAGTGCAAGCGCGTAACGATCGGTCAAGATACCGACGTCGCCAGGTACGACCTGCCGCGAGTCGACTGGATTGGCGACGGCGGTTCCCGGTGGGGGAAGGGCAATCCCTTGCTGATGGAATGCATCCGCGATCGGCGCCCCTGCCACCGCGGCTTGGATGACCGCGGCGAGTTGCGGGGTGGCCGCCGTCACTATTTCGCCGTCGGGCAGGGTCACCGTCGTCGGGCCGGCAGGTGAATCGGGCCCGTCCGCTGAGGCGTCCTCGCCGTGCTCGTCGTGGCCAGATTCGTCGGGCGAGCCGTGATCACTCGCGGCGTCATGGGATCCCGGCGGCGCGTCGTCGGCCTTTTTCCGCGGCGCCGGATCGGTTCGGCCGTCCTCCTGCAGTCCGGGCAGCGGTAAGCCACCCCAACCGGCCGTGGAGCCCGGGGCCGTACCCAGGCCGGGCAACGGTCCCGCGTTGAAGCCGGGAATCGTCGGGGTCATCGGCGCCACGGGCATCGGCGCAGGCGGCGCGGCCGGTGTCGGGCCCTGCCCGGATGAATCCCCGGCCAGCACGCCGGGATCGTCACCGGCGGTGGGATCCAGCAACGGATCCCATCCCATGTCGGCATCGCCGGCGTCGTCGGCATCGTCGACATCGTCGACCGGCTGTTGGCCGGTGCCGCCCGCCGGTGCAACCGGGACCGCCGCTGCCGACGGGTGGTCGCCGGTATCGTCGGCGCCAGCCTTGGAAGCGTCGTAGAGCGATGTCCATGCGGCCATCAGAGCTGATTTCGACGTGTCATCGAGACTCGCGTTCAGCACCACCGCGCGAATGTCCTTCAGCTTGCCGATGAGGAAGCGTTGGAAATCACGCGCTCCCGCCGGCGTGTCGAGGTCCGACCGCGTCATCACCGCGGCTTCGGTCTCTCGCTGCAGATTGGTCAGCGCGTCCCTGCCCTCGACGGCCTTCAGGTGAGCGTTCAGGATGGCCGAGATCACCTGCATGTCGAGCCGCGCAGTGGCCGAATTCTGGTGAGCCAGGGCTGCTTCGGCGTCAGCCATCGCCTCGGCGGCGTCCCCCTCCCCACCGTCTGGAGACGCACCGGGCACTCCCGAATGTTGTTGTCGGATCTTGCGCAGGATCACCTCGAGTTGATCCGGCCGCGTCGTGGGGGTGATTACGGCGGCCACCTCGGCCGGCGTCAAACCGGCCTGCCACGCGTTCGGATCGCCGGTACGGTCGCGAAGATATCTGACCATGGCAAGGAACTCTTCATATGCCGACATCGTCTAGGCCAAGGGCGCTGCGCCCCGCCGCGGATGCCGCCGCAGGATGTGTCGTGACCCCTCCATGCGGGGCGACAGTACCCAGGCCCGTTCCCGCCGACAATTCACCCCGCAGCGCCTGTGGACCAACGACGCGCATGGGGTGCGGCTAACGCGCCGGAACGGCGTACTGTGCCCGCAGGCTTTCCAGCGCAACCCTTTTCGCGCGACCCAGTTCTTGAGCATCCGCCACGATTCCCGCGATCTCGCGTTGCTTGGCCACCAGAAACCTCTGAAACTCACGCGCGCCCACGGGGGTATCGACGGCAAGGTTCGTCCGGCCGGCGGCGGCGCGATCGATCTCCTCGCCGATCGCGTCGAGTCGCCGCAAGCTTTCCCGGGTCGCGGCATGAGCGCTGGTGAGCACGTCCGCCAGCACCCGGTCGGCCTCGGCAGCTGTGCCGTGTCGACTCACCAGCGCTGATTGCCGTGCCCGTACACCGCCTATCGAGGGTGGGGCTTGTTCTGGCGTGCGTTCATTGCTCATAGTGGCTCACAGTGGTCGCCGAATCGAAACGTTGTTGCCGAGTGGACTGATTCGCACCGAAGCGCCCGAGTAGGGCGCCTCGACCACCAGGTTGTTGCCGATGGCCAGCTGCACGTGTCCGGCGTGCGGAAAGACGAGATCGCCCGGCCGGACCTGCGAGCGGGGCACCGGTACCCCATCGTTTATCTGCTGAAAGGTGGTGCGGTGCAGGTGAATGCCCGCCTGCGCGTAGGACCACTGGACCAGTCCGGAACAGTCGAACCGGTCGGGCCCGGTAGCGCCCCAGACATAGGGGCGTCCAAGTCGGGACAGCGCGGCGCGCACAACGGTCGCGGCGCGACCGTTCCCCAGCGGTAGCCCGAGGCCGCGATGGTGCATCATTCGGTAACGCAGCGCCCGCAGTGCCGTGGAGTGCCGCTGCGCCCGTGAGCGGGCCGACACGACATGCGCGCGTTGCGCGCGCAGTCGGGCCACCTGGCGGCGCATCGCCTCGCGCCGGGCCATCGGCGTCGTTGGGGTGACGGCGGCATCCGCACGGGCCTCGTCGAGGACGTTCTTGGTGAGCTCACCGGCCCGGGCGCGGGTCTCGTGTGCGCTGGCGATGATGCGGGCAGCCTCTGCGTCGGTGCGGGCCGACGACGACAGCCGTCGCCCGGCGTCGTCCGCGGCGAGCCGATAGCCGCCATGCGCCACAGCGTTATTCAGGCCGGCAGCTCGTTCCAGCACTCGGCGGTGCTGCGCCGTGCCCGCGTCCAGCGTCGGGAGCCGGGTGGCGCCGGCGAACAGTTGATGGGCGCGGCTCAACACCTCGACTTCGCTTTCGCTCACAGCTTCCCCTCGCGGCTGTCCGGATCTGACTTGTTCTGGGTCGCCGACTCGACCAGCTCCGTGAAGGCGCGAACCCGGGGGAGCGCTCCCGGAGGGATGGCTCCCCGGTTGCGGATATCCCACATCTCGTCGTTGCCGACTCCTACCAGCGCCGCGATGACCGTCTCCGGCAGCGACGACTGCACACATGCCCGATCGAACCGCGCGCTCAAGCTGGCGGGCATTCGCTTGAGCAACGCCCTGCGGGTGTCCTCGAGCGCCTGCAGATGCTCCATGAGCCGGCCCGTCGAGTCGGCGCCGGCATTCACGGCCACCCGCCACGACGTGGCGGCGAGCATCTCGGCCTTCACGCACTGAGCGATCACAGACAGAATATACGTCTCATATTCGTTTGATGTCGTCGCGGGCAGCCGATCGATGACGGATTTGAGGGCGTCGAGTTGCGCCTCGGCGTAGCCTTCCAGCACTTCGGTGTCGCTGTGACGGCCCACCACCACTGTGTCGGCACGCCCGGCGGACCTGGCGTCGGAGGGCTCCGCGGCCATCAACCGGGCCAATTCGGCATCCGGATCGGCGGCTACCAGCAGCCGGGAGTAGGTACCCGGCGGCAAGCCCAGGCCATTCTCGACCTTCTGAACAGTGCTTTTATGCGGCTTGCGGGCACCGCGCTCGAGAAAGCTCAGCCCCATGATGCTGACGCCGGCCGCGGCGGCCAGGTCTGCCAGCGACCAGTCGCGTGACTCGCGCAAGGCGCGGACGGCCGCACCGGCCGATTCACGGCTCACCGCGCGCTCCGGCCATAGGCCGGATATTACACAGCGGGTGCCCGCTTCCTGCGTATATACGTTTCTGTCACGTTTCACTTGCGCGTTGCCAGTATACGTGTATACGCTTTTGCCTACGTTTCGTCCGTGATGAGGAGATCGACATGGGGCACCCCTGCGCAGGCAATCCCGAATTATGGTTCGGCTATCCCGATGACGACGGCGGCGACGGGGCGGCGAAGGCGCGCGCATACGAGCGGTCGGCCACCGAGGCGCGGATCCAATGCCTGCGCCGCTGCCCGCTGGCCCAGCAGCGGCGGTGCGCGCAGCACGCCATCGCCCACGGCGAGGAGTACGGCGTCTGGGCGGGCGTCAAGCTACCCGGCGGCCAGTACCGGAAGCGGCAGGAGCTCGCGCGGGCCCACGCGGTCCTGCGGCGTATCGCTGCGGGCGAGATCAACTCGCGACAGCTGCCTGAAAACGCGGCGCTGCTGGCGCGTCACGAGCACGAGGCCGTTAAGGTCGCGGCGGTGGTATTGCACCTTCCGAGCGCACAAGTTGGGCCGCGTTCGGCCGCCTGACAGCCCCCGATAGCCCCCGAACAGCCCGCGGCGCCCCCTGGGCAGTTTGCTGAATCACCCGGCAGGGTAGACGGCCTTCGGCACGACCAGACCGTCGACCCAGAGGGCGCATCCATGACGTTCGACCTGACACCGACGGCGGCTCAACACGACCTGGCCCGGCGCACGCACGAGTTCGCGGAAGAAGTGGTCCGCCCGGTGGCCCTCGAGTACGACCGGCGGCAGGAGTTTCCGTGGGCCGTCCTCGAGGAAGCGGCCCGGCGCGGCTTCTACAGCCCGCTGTTTTACCGCGACCTGATCGGCGATCCGACCGGTCTTTCGCTAGCGATGTTCATGGAGGAGCTGTTTTGGGGCTGCGCCGGGATCGGTTTGGCGATCGTGATGCCGGCGCTGGCCCTGTCGGCGATCGGTCAGGCCGCCTCTCCGGAGCAGATGCTTGAGTGGGCGCCCGAATGTTTCGGCACACCAGGGGATCTCAAGCTCGCGGCGCTGGCGATCTCCGAACCGGAGGGCGGTAGCGACGTACGGAATCTGCGCACCCATGCGCGCCGCGACGGTGACGACTGGATCATCGACGGCCACAAGATGTGGATCGGCAACGGCGGCATCGCCAATGTGCATGTGGTCAACGCCGTGGTCGACGGGGAACTCGGCCACCGGGGCCAGGCGCTGTTCGTGGTGCCCGGGGGCACGCCCGGGCTGAAAATGGTGCGAAAGCTCGACAAGCTGGGCTGCCGGGCATCCCACACCGCCGAGTTGCTGTTCGAGGGCGCCCGCGTCCCGGCGGCCAATCTGCTTGGCGGACAAGAGAAGCTCGAACATAAGCTCGCCAAGGCCCGCGAGGTGGTGGCCGGTGGAGAGCGTTCCGGCTCGGCGACGTTGGGAACCTTCGAACAGACCCGCCCGATGGTGGCCGCCCAGGCGATCGGGATCGCGCGCGCCGCATTGGAGTACGCGACGTGGTACGCAACCGAGCGGGAGGCTTTCGGGGGGCCGATTATCGACAACCAGGGCATCGCGTTTCCGCTGGCGGATCTGGCCACTCAGATCGACGCCGCTCGGCTGCTGACGTGGCGCGCCTCGTGGATGGCGGCCAATGAAGTGCCCTTCGAGCGGGGGGAGGGCTCAATGTCGAAACTCGCCGCCAGCGAAGTCGCCGTCAAGGCCACCGAACGGGCCGTCCAGACCATGGGCGGCTGGGGCTACATCACTGACCACCCCGTGGAGAAGTGGTATCGGGATGCCAAGCTGTACACCATCTTTGAAGGCACCAGCGAGATTCAGCGGATGGTCATCTCCAACGCTCTGGGCGCCGCCGTGGGCACCCCGCCACTGCACGTGGTCATCGAGCCGACCGGGGGACCGCTGAACCGGATCTTGGGTCGCGGCACCCCACTGCGATCCCGCGCCGCCGATGTTGCGCTGTCGATGCAGGACCGGGTGCCCGAACCCATCATGCGGCTGGCCATGCAGGTGCTGCGCCCGCCCGGTAGGTAACCGCGCCGGGGTACTGTCGCGGTATCGGCGCCGAACCAAGCCCACGACGGTGGTTGACCATGAGCAACCTGGAAGCCGCGCCGGCCGAAGTCGCCTGCAGCGCTTCACGGGTAGCCGGGATCTTGCCGACGGTACAAGTGCTGCATCCACGTGAGGTTCCGTTGGGTGGGCCGCGCGCGATTCGCGTGCAACGCACCCTCCCGCAACGACAACGCTCGCTGATCGGTGCGTGGTGCTTTATCGACCACTACGGTCCGGAGTCCGCGCGCATGGATGTTCCGCCTCATCCCCACACCGGATTGCAAACCGTCAGTTGGTTGTTCAGTGGGGGAGTGGAACACCGCGACAGCGCCGGCGTCCATACACTTGTCCGTCCCGGCGAGCTGAATCTGATGACAGCGGGCGCGGGCATTTGTCACTCTGAAGTGTCGATCGAGTCGAACACCGCTTTGCATGGCGTGCAGCTGTGGGTGGCCCTGCCGGACTCCGATCGCGACACCGCACGCGACTTCGCCCATTATGTGCCGACACAGGTTTTTCTGCCCGGTGCGGTGGTGCACGTTTTTCTCGGGAAGCTGGCGGGCCGCCGCTCGCCGGTCCGCACATTCACTCCGCTACTGGGCGCCCAGATCGACCTCGACGTGAACGCCGGGCTGGAGATCAACGTGGATCCGGCCTTCGAGCACGGCGTGCTCTGCGACGAGGGACCCGTCGAGGTGGGCGAGATCGCCCTTGCGGTCGCCGATCTCGGGTATCAGAGCCCGGGCCATTCGTCGCTGCGCTTGCGCAACGTCGGCGACCGACCCGCGCGCGTGCGGCTGCTGGGCGGGGCCCCGTTCACCGAACAGCTGGTGATGTGGTGGAACTTCGTCGGGCGCAGTCACGACGACATCGTCGGCTACCGCCGACTGTGGGAGGACGCCGACGACCGCTTTGGTGCCGTCGAGGGTTATCGGGGTTCCGTCACCCGACTGCCCGCCCCGCCGCTGCCGACCACCCGGCTGCGGCCCCGACCGATACCGGAATGAAGGAGCACAGATGACTGTCGATAAGACCGGCGCCGAGGCCACAGTCAGCGCCGAGCAGGGCCGGTACACCATTGCGGTCGAGGGAAAGACGGTGGGCCTCGCCGATTTCGCCGACCGCGGCGATCAGCGCGTCTTCTACCACACCGAGATCGACCCCGCCTACGGCGGACGCCGCCTCCCGACGATTCTTGTCGAGGAGGCACTGAACGCAGCTCGTGATGACGGCAAGCGCGTCGTTCCCGTGTGCTCCATGGTGGTCACCGTGCTGAAGAACCATCCCGAATTCGACATCACCGATCCCGTCACCGAAGAGATCCACGGGTGGCTGCGGCGCTAGCCGGCCGGTTGGGTCGCCCTTTGCCTGCCGCCGCTGCGTTCCCGGTGATTGCACCCCGGCCAGCAGCAGGGTCGGCGCTTGCCTTCTTCCAGCTCCTCCTGCGTCCGGCGGATGCGGCGCTTCCGGGTCACCTCTTGCTTGGCATCCTCGACCCAGCAGATGAACTCGTTGCGCGCCAACGGCGTGATGTCCTTCCAGGCCGCGAGCGCCGTGGAGTTGGCCACCAGCGCCTCGCGCAGGTCTGCGGGCAGCTTGTGCACCACCCCGCCGGGCACTCGCGCGGTATTCACAGCGCTAGGGTAAGGCGATCTCGTCACAGGAGGCACCCAGGAGGGACCATTGAGCGAGCACGAAGTGCGGATGATTGTCCTGTCGACCGACGACCTGGATGAATCGATCCGTTTCTACAGCGAGACCCTGGGGATGCCGCTGAAGTTCCGCGACGGAACCCACTTCGCGGCCCTCGATGGCGGCCCGGTCACTCTCGCGCTGGCGACCGCGGTGGACCATCCCATACACGGGCAGGTCGTCGTCGGTATCAAGACCGCCGATGTCGACGCCGCAGCAAAAGCTGTCGAGGCCAGTGGTGGTGGCATCGTCAAAGGCCCGTACGACGACGCGCACGAACGTCGTGCCGTGGTCTACGACAACAAGGGCAACGGGCTGGTTTTCTACAAGCCGCTGGCCCGGTGAATGACGTCCGGCCGCAACGGGATTCGGGCCACCGAACCAACCGTTTGTTGCTTACCGGCTGTCCAAACACCCTGACACACTAGGCAATCCACACGCAGACGGCCCTCGCCTATACCGCGGCTGGGAAACCTGCACGCTCCTGTGGGCGAAGGGGGACTTGAACCCCCGCCTTGACCAGGCAAAATGCCGGTTTACCTGCATGTTCGCTCCGGCTCGTTCCGATTCAGTCCCGCTCATTACCTGCGGTTTTGTTTTCGGGTCTTGACGGTCGTCAAGACGTGCCACTGTGCCCATCTCGTGCCCACGGCGTACCCTGGACGCCGGAAGCCGGTACAGAACCTCGCGTCCCTCCGTTCGTGGCGTGGTACTAGCTGGGTGCAGCTTCTCCCTGGTGACGCTTCCAGACCAGGGCACCCGGCTTATTTGTGTACCCAAAAACACCGCGAACAGGAGATGATTTCTGTGAACTCTCGCGAGCACAAGATGCTCGAAAACCGGCTCCGCCGCGAAGCCAATCGTAAGGGGTTCCTGCTGCGGCGCAACCGCACCCGTGACCGCTCAGCCGAGAACTACGGGCTCTACGTGTTGATCGGCGACAGCAGGGGCAACCGGCTGCCGGGAGCGGCAACAGCGCCCAACGCATTCTGGCGCGGCGAAGGCGACACCCTGGAGGGAATCGCCGCCGAGCTGGCGAACTGCCACTGGTGATCGGCAAGGACGGGCCCCGACCATTCATCGGGACCCGTCCTCCATCAGCCGACCGCCAAAAGCTGCCGCCGCCGGTACTCTGCAGCAGCCTGCACGATCCGCTGCGCGGTTCGGTAATTGATCCCAGATGCCTTGGCGGCAGCGTTGATCGATGCGCCACCACGGCTTGCTGCCAGCATTGCAATGACGGTCTCGACGGGCTGCGTCGTCACACCGGATGCAATCAGCTCCGACGCAAGGCCTGCATCGATCTGGGGGCTTCGGCAGCACAGTGTCGGAAGGGTCAATCGCGTCGTGGAGCCCTGGGCCTCCCTGCGGCATACTGGGCGGCGACCCGCAGGGGTGGGACGTGACTGTTGTCGATCTTGTGCAGAGCGGCGTTGCGCTGCTCCTACTCTACCTGAATCTCAGCGATGTGCGCCTGCAGGTCACGCCGCTGGGCTCCGCGCACGAGAGTGGGACGCTTCCCCAAATGTGCGAACTTCTGCCGAATCTGTTCGATTGTCAGGATGCGCCAGATGCAGCCACAGTCGCAGTCCCACCTCTCCGGGTTCTCCGAAGTTGGGTTGGGATGGGGATGATGACCTTGATCGCAATGCTGGGCCATCCACCCCGCTGCCGAATCGGAGATGATCCAGCCATGCTCTGCGCTCATGGTCATCATCCCCGAGTGCTCGGGATGGGACAGCCAAGAATCATGGGCTGGCCGCTGGGTTTCGGGGGTGTCGAAGGGGTCTTGCGGCCCGCCGAATAACGCTCGGCGATTGGCAGTGTGGGCCCACCACCAGGACTCCTGACATAGCTCAGTAATTGGTGTGCGGTCGTTGGTGGGATTTGATGCTGTAGCGCAGCGTGAGGTCGGTGCTGGGGTAGACGGTGTTGGTGTCGTTGAGGGCTTGGCAGAGTTCGTCGATGGCGGCGGTGTGGCGTGGCGCGGAGAGCGGATCGAGCCGGATGTGCAGGGTGTTGGTGGCTGTTTCGGGGATGATGTCGCCGGAGCCGGCCAGCGCGGTGCGGATCAGGGTGTGGGCTTCGTCGTCGGCGCGGGTGTAGCCGGTGGCCGTGACGATCGCACGGGCGAGGGATTGTGCGGTGTTGAATGCCGCGATGCGGATGGCGTGGTAGATCAGCTTGGTTTCGGTGTCGAGGACTTGCTGGCCGGGATTGACCTGCGACAACGGTAGCCGGGCGGGGATCGCCTGGTGCGCGGCGAGCGCCGTTTCGAGTGCGTGCTCGGCGGTGTGGACGTCGGCGTTGATGGTGTTGATCATCTCGTTGGTCAGCACCACCGACGTTCCTGGTTGCGGCGAGTGGGCGGCCAGCAGCGCGGCGTCGCTGGCGGTTTCGGCCAGATGCAGTGCCCGCCGGGCCTTTTCGACGTTGTGGTAGGCGGGCTTCTTGGCCGGGTTGGGCACCATCCGGTCCGCGTCGTCATCGGTGGCGTGGTAGATGTCGTGGGAGTCGAGGTCGAAATGGATGCGGGCGTAGCGGTAGTGGTTCTCCTGCCGCCAGCGTGATCCCATCCGGTAACGGATCTCACCTGGCGTCAGGTCGGGGCGGGTGGTCAGGATGTGCATCTGCCGGGTTCCGGCTGTGTTGAACAAGCTGACCTGCCGCATTCGGAATACCTGGCCGGCGCGCGGGCCGTCGGCGATGTCCAACTCGACCTCGGTGTCGGCCAGCCGCCAGGTGTGGGTTCTGCCGTGCTCGTCGGTGTGGCTGTGGGTGGTGAACTTGTGCTCGTCGATATCAGCGATCTTGCCCTTGCGCCAGGTCAGGGTATCGAACCCGGCCGCGTCCAGGTCGGCGAACAACGCCGGTGACCAGCCGCCGCGGTCGAACCCGACCAGCACGCGGCGGTCGTCGCCGACCACGTCGCGCAGCTCGGGGATCAACCGGCGCAGCTCGGCGGCCAGCGAGGCGGCCGGTTCGGCCATCACCACCAGCAGCGGATCCCCGGCCGCATCGCACACCCAGGTCTCCACCGTGGCTGGGGCGGGGAACTTCAGCCTGGGCACATGGGTTTTGGCGATCTTGCGGGTGCCCTGATAGGCGCGTACATGCCCGTCGACATACAGCACCGCCGCTTGCTCGGGGCTGGCCTGCACATGACGGCGCGCCATCGCCGCGATCCAGTCGCCGGCCTTGCCCGCCTCGGCGAGCAGCCCGATCTTGCGGCGGATCGTCTTGACCTCCGGTGCCCGGTCCAGCCCGAGCACCCGGCCCAGCGCGGGCGGGTCGATCCGGGTGGCGCCCTCCGCGCGGGCCTGGCCCAGCAGGGCGCGGAACACGCCCTCGCACAACATCGTATCCAGCGAGTAGAACCCGCTGCCGAACTCGCCGTAGACGGTGTGCGCGGTGTCGAGCAGCCCGGTTGCCGTCAAGGCGGGCAGCGCCAGGAACAGTCCCGCGAGCGGGGCTCGGGCGCACCCGGTGAACACCGGCGGCGCGTACGGGATCAACCCGAACGCCGCCAACGCCCGCTCGGCGCCGCGATCGACCGGATCCGCCAACACCGGCACTTCCCCGGGCACGGGCCCGGGCGGATCATCGGAAATCGCTGCAGAGCAATCCTTCTCAACCTCGGGCTCACCCTCGGGTTCGGGTTCGGGTTCGGGAGGAGCATCGGACCTCGTTGCCAGGCACACTTCCTCGGCACGGGCGCCGTTGTCGGCGAGTACCAGCGCATTACGGACGCTGCCCTCGGACACACCGGTTTCGGCGGCGATGGCGCGGTACGACGCTCCACCGTCGCGCAGCCGCTGGATGCGGGCGACGGTGTCGGCGATGAGTTTCGACTTGCGTTTGGGCCCTTTGCGTTCCCCGAGCAGTCCGGCCACGCCGGCATCGCTGAGCCAGGTCTCCCAACGCCGCACGGTGGCCGGTTTCACCGCGAACGCCTCGGCGACCTCGAGCTGGGTGGCCGCCTTGATCCGCATCAGCGACACCGCCGCGAACCGGCGCGCCACCGAGTCGTCGACGTCCCAGGCGTAGGCCAAATTGCCATGCACGAACACCCGGCCGCCCTCGCCGTCCTCGACGATCGCCGCGGCCGCCCCGACCGGGCGCGCGTCGCCCGGCACCAGCGGCAGGGGCGGCTGCACGGTCATCACGGCCATCATCCACCACCCCTCAGCGCATCTAAACAACTCTATTTATTATTGAGTATCGCAGCCGCTACCGCACGCCGACACACCGGGAATACGCAGATCAGAGCACGGAATTACCGACCGGGCACGGACTCCATGTCAGGAGTCCTGACCACTGCTGGGCGCGGGAATCAGATGATCCGGGTTGGTGAGGTGTGCCCGAGGCGCCGCGGGAGCTTCCGTGCACAGGCAACTGATCGGCCATTGCTTGAACCGGGTCGCATACCCGCATTTCGGGCAGGGATGATGCAGGTGCGGATGAACCGTACCTCGTGCGCTGACGCCCCGCTGCTTGGCCGCCCCCAAGTTGTGAAACTTCGCCTCGATACGGCGCAACTGCTCGGTCAAGTGCTCCACTTAGTCCTCGTCCTTCTCCTCCGAGTCCTTCTCCTCCGACAACGGCTCCAGCCCCGCTGCCTGACGCAGGATATTTCACATCCCGCATTTCCCGCGTCAGGGAGAGAGATATAGAGCGACGAACACCCGGCCGGGTAGTAAAGGGGGGGTGCAGGGAAGCCCATTGCTGCAGTGTGCCGCAGCGCGTGAGCCGTTGGTTGACGCCTGGCAGGGCTGGCGCGCCGCTATGGACTGGCTTACGGCGACGATGACGCCTTCCAGGTGCAGCCAGGCAGCTTCTGGAGTCGGCGTTGGCTGTCGGCGTCTAGAGTGCCCCTATTTCTTCCGGCACAAATCGGAGTCACGGCGCCAGGCCACTACGTCGCGACCATCGGGCAGCGTCCATTGCGCAAAGCTCAGGAAACCCGTACGGCGTGCCGCCGAGGTCAACGCTTGGGAATCGGGGACTGGAGCGTTCTCGTTGACAATGCCTGCTGAAGTGAATAAGAGACAGCTTCCACCGGCGCTGCCATTTGTCAACCACCAGAAATAGGCATCCTCGGATTTGCCCAACGACATCGGATCGATTTCGCCCCCCCAAACAATTCCGTAGTCGTATTTCGAGAACTGGGCCAGTTGCACTGAGGACGAGTTGTAAAGATAGTGGCGAAATCCGAAAGTCAACGGCGTCGACGACTGGTTTTCCCACCTGATGAACTCTACGGTCTGGGCAATGACCTTCTGCCATTCGCGAGTGGTTGCAGCGTCGATTGGTTCAGGTCTCGGCGCAGCGCGCACATGCGCTAACCAAGATTCCCCATCAAGCACCGGTCCCAACGCCGTCGTCATACCCGCTGCCTCATACCACTGAAGCAATCCGCGACCGTCAGTAATGGGCGACGGACCGACTACCGGAATGTTAACGGTCCGAAGTTCCGCGGCAGGCGAGCGCAGGTCGACCTTGGGAATATAAACAATCAGTACTGCTACTGTAGGCACAAATACGGCACCGCGCCACAAATACTTGTGTGCCCGCGTCAGACCCCACGCGGAAACCAAAGTCAACGCTGAAAGGAGCGGCAAGTCAAAGGCTGTACCATGATTCGGAGTGGACGCCAATGCAACGGTTCCGAACGCGAATAGCACGGCGGGGCCGACCAGCGCCGAATGTGCAACTTTCCACACAACCTCCATGGGTTCCAGGCCCCGCGATCTACGCACGGCGAAGACCGCAGTGAGCGTTACGCCGACAAGCAGGATTGCCGAGTGAATCAATCCAGCGTCCCAGAAGTAATATGCCAGCGTTCCAAGCCAGGCATCCCAGTGAAGCAGCGAAGCCTTGACGCCATGCTCGGTGCTGTGTCCGCCATATCCGTACTCGAAGAGATAGCCCCAAACTCCCTTCCAGTTCGGAACGAGCCAGAGTGCTGTTATTGCGGCGGCGAGGATCGTCGCACCGGCAAGTCGAGCGAGTCTCTGCAGGGAATTCTCACGCCCCAATGAGGAGATCAGCGCAGCCAGAAGAACCCCCGGCACATAAGCAATGACCATTGTGCGGGTAAGCGGCATCAAACCCAGACAGAAACCGAACAACATGGCCCAGCCGCGACTGGCCATACCATCGGAACGCAGTAGGCAGTATAGTGCTGCCATGGTCGCCAAGGTTGATCCCATCGCGAAATGGAACTGTCGCGAATAGTCCACAAAAACAGGCATCGTCGCGACCAGGGTGAGCGCGGTCCACGCCATCCGCGGTCCGCCAATTCTCAAGCCCATCGAGAAAATCAGAAAAAGGGTCAGCGCCGCGGCAGTGAGCGGCACCAGGAAACCAAGGACGAGATGTATCCCAAACAGCCAGAAGATGGCTGCAGTGATTCCCGGTGTTGCGGGGGAAAGGCTGGTCCCCCAAACTATTCCCACCGATCCGACAAAATGGTGGTTGCGGGCCGCCGCTACAGCCATAGTTAAGAAACCCGCTTCATCGCGGTCGAATAGGTTTTCGTGCCGATAAAGCCAAATCCAACGCAACCCGATCGCGTACCAGACTACAATGAATACTAAAGCCGTTATGCGGTGCGTGGTCATCGTCCAACGATTGAAACTCACCCGCCGGAACGATGCAGAGGGCCGCACCCGTCGCATACTGTCATAGCGATTCGCGGATAAGGTTTGATCGACCATCCGTATTCTGCTCCGATCCGGTACTTCCATGAGGCAAGTTATGAATAAATGTGAGACCACGGATGTTTGACAAGCCATGCCCACGACTCCTTCGTGCGCCGCCGCAGGAGATAGCCCCCATAGCGCCCAGTGGACCGCCCCCACCGCATAGCGCCGTCGGTTGCGACCCAACGCAATCTACCCGACAAAATCGAGGATGGGTCTTTTATGCCCCCGAGCGGGGCAAGTGGTGTTTTGACGGGCATCAGTCGCCCGATTTGGCCTCTGCTGTAGGCCTGTGTCAGTGCTGGCCTGGGCGTTGGGGTCAATTACCCCGAACCTCCGACGGCGCACCGGTGGTTCGTGCAATCGTGGCTGGTGACGGCGCCCAGTTCCTAGCCGCTGTAACTGAAATCGAAGCCCTCAGGCTTGCCATCACCGGTGATCGTGAACGCGAGGTCAACGAGATCGCGGGTACCTATCCCTGGCCAGCCGTGGAGCAGAACACGCCAGTCTGCGGGGACTGCTGATGCCCCGTAAGCAGCGCCGAGCAGCCCGCCCGCAATCGCTCCCACTGTATCCGTGTCCCCACCTCCTCGGACCGCTGCGTCGAGAGCCAGGCGGAGGTGATCGACACGGAAGACACCTTCAGCCGGATCATCCTGCGGCACAGGCGTGGTCGTGATCGCTGACCAGGCGGCTTGCAGTGCTTCAACCACCCACCCGTTGTTGGCGAAGTCAGAAGGTGTCGACACCTCAGCGACATCCAGCCGCGTGGCCCCATAGGTCTCGCCGATCTATGTCGATGTGCTGCAGGCCGATCCGAGTATCCAATAGCCCGGTGAGGACGGCGTGCCGGATCGCCAGGCACCACAGCACACAGGCATCACGGGCCTCGGGGTCGTAGTGCGTCAATTCGCTGACGGCACGGGCCGCCTCCACCAGAGCTGCTTCGTTGTCGAGGTAAGCCAGTGCCACTGGTGCAGTCCGCATTAACGACCCGTTACCCGCTGTGCGGCCAGTGAGTTTGTGCAGCGCCGCAGCCTCTTCACGTGCTGCATGTGCCGAGATTCCGTGTCGGCCTGCGCGGCTGAGGACTGATCGTGTCTGCACGCCAACGTCTTTGGCGTCTTGGGACCACTCATACCAGCGCGTAACGATGGCGTCGAGCGCCTCTTCCTGACGCAGGTCCGCCCCGGTTGCGGCCACCTCGGCGATTGCAACAGCCATGCTGCTGTCGTCCGTCCATTCGCCAGGTTCCCAGCCAAAGCTCCCGCCCCCCACCATCGCAACCTCAAGTTGTGGACCACGTGGCGGACCGAACTCATAGGCAGCTCCCAGGGCATCACCGGCTGCGGTCCCTAGAAGAACGCCACAGGCTAACTTGGTGTCGTTGTCTCAAGTCATTCACGCGCGGTGAGCCTAATTCTGCGCGCCGAGGTTGTTGGTGATCGACATCCTCCGCCGATCCTGGGCCCCAGCGTTTTCAGGGGTTCTCTAAGGATAGGCCGTGAGACACTGAGGGATCGTTGGCGTTCGCGGTGACTCCGACACAGAGTTTTGAGAGCCTCGTATGTCGTCTGTTTCAAGACAACGAGGGCGGGCCCTGCCAGCCCACAGTCAGTCACTCCTGACGAACATCTGGCCATCGGGACCGAAGTCGGCATAGGCCACGTGGTAGACGGCATCCTGGTAGTTGGCCGTCACGAAAGTGCCATAGCGCTTATAACTGTAGGTGGCCTGGGTGGCGGTCGTCCCATGGGCATCGGCCCTCGGGTGAGCGCCCGGGTGAAGCAGGGTGCCCACGGCATTCTGTCCTAAGATGCCTGCAATGCAGGCTGGCCTTCAAGCAGGGGTGCCGGTGCGTGGAGACGGCAAGTAGGGGTACGGGTTAAGGGGGCACACGTGGCCACGGTTGTGGATCGGTTCCAGAAGAATTCGCGACGTCGACGGAGACAAGCCAAACAATCGAAGCAACGCCTCGACATTCAGGGCTTGCGGATGGTCGCAATCCTCACCGTCTTCGCCTTCCACCTGTGCGGCTGGCCACGGGGCGGGTTCATCGGCGTCGACGTGTTCTTTGTGATCTCAGGGTTCCTGATCACCGGAAACCTGTTACGGACGGCAGAGAGCAGCGGAAATGTGTCCTTCCGCAAGTTCTACTGGAACCGGGTTCGGCGTATCGTGCCGGCTGCCACGGTCGTCCTTACCCTCACCTTTGTGGCGTCGCTGCTGGTGTTCCTGCCATTCCGGTCGCACCAGGTCGGTGTCGATGCCTTGTTCGCGTTCATCTTCATGTCTAACTGGTGGTTCGCCGTCCAGGAAACGGACTACTTCACTGCGGGTGACGCGGTATCGCCGATTCAGCACTATTGGTCGCTGTCGATCGAGGAACAGTTCTATTTTGTCTGGCCGGCGCTGATCTTCGTGATCGGGCTGCTCATCGCCCGCAGGGCATGGACCCACGGCCACAGGATGCGACTCGCCAGCGCGGTGATGGGCTTCATCATTGCCGCCTCTCTGGGGTGGGCGCTGTATGAGACCGCATCCTCGCCGACGTGGGCGTACTTCAACACTTTCACTCGGGTGTGGGAGTTGGGTGTCGGCGCATTGTTAGCGACTTCGGTCGGTGCGCTGACCCGGATACCCTTTGCGGTTAAGCCGTGGCTGTCGTGGGCTGGGCTTGGCCTAATTGCCGCGAGCGTGGTCCTCATCGCCGAGGGGTCGGTGGGCTTCCCTGCACCCTGGGCGCTGCTGCCGGTGGCGGGGTCGGCGATGGTGATCGTTGCCGGCGTCGGGGGCGAACCCGAGTACCAGGGTTTTCTCCGCAACCAGGTCGCCGTCTACATCGGGAACCTTTCGTACTCGCTGTATCTGGTGCACTGGCCGGTGATCGTCATCCTCGGCGCCCTCATGACGCCACGCGGGGGGAGCTTCTATTTCGCGGTGGTGGCGCTCACCTTCGGAGTGGCGATCGCGTCCTACCACTTTGTCGAGAACCCTCTGCGATATAGCAGCTGGGGGGAGGTGCGCGAAACGATTCGTGAGATTCGCCGTGGTCGGTTTGCACCCGAGCAGTCGACCAGTTATGCCGCCGCCGCCGTCCTAACCCTGCTAGTAGGCGCGTTGACCGCCTACACCCTTCGGCCCCCCGCGCATGTTCAGGCCCCACCAGAAGTGGCTGCTCCGCTCGCCATGGGACAGTCGCAACCCACCGGGCCAAAGCTGGGGCCACGCGCGTCGGCGCTCCAACAGCAGATCGTCGAGGCACTTAAAGCCACAGAGTGGCCGCAACTTGATCCGTCGATGGAGTCGGCGATCACAACACATCAGATTGTGACGCCGGAGGTTGGACGCTGTGCTGGCATAGAGGTCCCGGACCCGCCATGTACGTGGGGCTCGCCCGATGCGCCGACACGGGTATTGCTGGCCGGGGATTCCGTCGCCTTGACCTACGGGGGTCCACTGCGCGAAATCGCGCTGAATTCCGGCGGGAAAATCCAGCTCCGCGTCGAGGTGATGGTCGGGTGCCCCTTCGCTAACGCCGATCTCAAGAACTTTGACCCGTTAGTGAATTGGACTGATGCTTGCCCAGGCCGCAAACAACACACCATCGATGTCATCAACACCGCCAAGCCGGACGTGGTGGTCATTTCGAACAACTACGGAGCGAAACCTCGCGTGCGCGGCGGATTTCTGGCGGCCGGAGAATGGGCCAACTCGATGCGCCAGATTGTCGACAGGTTCCGGGGCAGCACCAAGAAAGTGGTGTGGCTATCTGCTCCGCCGAGGGATAAGAAACTCAGCGAGTGCTACGGCAAGCGGTCAAGTGTCCCAGCGGATTGCATCGGCCGGGCCAATAGTCAGTGGCTTTCGACGGCGGAAGAAGAGCAAAACGTCGCCAAATCCTTCGATGGGGTGTGGATCGATTCGCGGCCATGGTTCTGCAGCGAGGGGGGACTCTGCCCGGCTTTCGTCGGATCGACGCCAACGAAGGATGATGACACGCACATGTCTTCCGCCTACGGAGAGAAGATCACCCCGGTTATCGAAGAGTCATTGACAGCAGCCGGAGTCTTCTAACCCGCAGCGCGCCACGAATGATGAGCTCACACGCAGTTCTGACGGTCCAATCTCGGCATAAAAACGGCTCTTATGACACTTCCGTGGGTGGGTAGCGCCTGAGGACAGGGCGCACGTCGTTGCTGCTTAAGGTTTCTGGCTTGTCAAGGGTCAGGAACCGAGAAGCGAGGAAACGACGTGGGGAATGTGAGGTTATGGCGGGTGCTGCTGGGCGTCGACCCCCACTTCCCGAAGTCAAACGTCACGAAAGTGGGGTAGTTGGGTCAGTTTGACTCACCGGGCTGCTAGGGGGCCGATTTCCGCGCCCTACCGGCGACTCTGGCGAACGCTGTCCGCACATCAGTGGGTTCGATGTCACCAATCCCACTGATGGCACGCGCTATCAGGTGCGGCCAACCGTGCTGAACATCGTCTCACCGGGCGGCCACGTGGACTCAGAACCTATGGTCCAGTACGCATCGATGACGACGCTCGCTGAATTTCCCCACTGACGCTCATCGAAATTCCCCACCCGTGTGGCTCCGCCGAGAAGGGCGGGCCTCCTTCGATGTGTGGCTCCGCCGAGAAGGGCGGGCCTCCTTCGATGCTGCTGGTGTCTGACGCCAGTTGCCGTGTTGAAGGAGGCGCGCTTTCTCATGCTCACATGGGAGGACGATGTGGAAGTACATGCCCTGCGCAAACGTGGTTGGTCGATCTCGGCGATCGCCCGCCACACCGGGTTCGACCGTAAGACGGTCCGCCGGTATCTCAACGGTGAACAAAAACCGGGGGTGCGGGCGCGGCCGTCGCCGGACCCGTTCGACCCGTTCGTCGACTACGTCACCGCCCGCCTGGTCGAGGACCCGCATCTGTGGGGCCGCACCCTGTTCGACGAACTCGAGGACCTCGGGTTCGAGCTGTCGTATCAGAGCCTGACCCGCAACATCCGCCAACGGAACCTGCGTCCGGTCTGCGAGGCCTGCCGGACCGCGACCGAACGACCCAACGCCGTGATCCCGCATCCACCCGGGGACGAAACCCAATGGGACTGGCTGGAATTGCCCGATCCGCCGGCATCCTGGGGGTGGGGCAAGACCGCGTACCTGTTGGTCGGGTCGCTGGCCCATTCCGGGAAGTGGCGGGCGGCGTTGTCGCCGTCGACCGATCAGCCGCACCTGGTCGCCGCGATCGACCGGGTCGTGCGCGGCCTGGGTGGCGTATCGCGGGTGTGGCGCTTTGACCGGATGGCCACGGTATGTGACCCCGGCAGCGGGCGGGTGACCGCGTCGTTCGCGGGGGTGGCCAAGCACTACGGCGTGTCGGTGGCGATCTGCCCGGCGCGGCGCGGCAACCGCAAGGGGGTGGTGGAGAAGGTCAACCACACCGCGGCGCAACGCTGGTGGCGCACTCTGGCCGACGATGTGGCGGTCGAGGCGGCCCAGGCCGGCGTGGACCGCTTCGCGCGGGTGCGTGGCGATACCCGCATCCGTGCGACCGCCGATGGGCGCTCGTCGGTGGCCACCGTCGCCAAATCTGAGCCGCTGTCCCCACCGCCGGCGGTGCCGTATCCGGTGATCGTGTCCGAACAACGCACCGCCTCGCGCCAGGCGATGGTGTCCTACCGCGGTAACCGCTACTCGGTGCCACCCGAACTGGCCGCAGCCCAAGTGGTGGTTTCGCACCCGCTCGGCGGTGAATTCTGCGATATCGCCACCCCCAGCGGGATCGTCATCGCCCGCCATCGGATGGCCGCTGACGGGCTCGGGGTGATGGTCCGCGACAGCGGGCACGTCATCGCTTTGGATGCCGCGGCGATGGCCACCGCGGCCACCGGCCGCCCGCATCGACGCAAGGAACGCATCCCACCGGGCCCGGTGGCCAAAGCCGCCGCCGCCCAGCTGCGTCAACTGGCAAGCATCGATCCATCTGTTATCGAATCCTTCACCCCGTCAACCGATTCCACTGTCATCGACCTGTCCGCCTACGAGCGGGCCGCCCAGAAAAGGACCCTGCAATGACCCCCACCTCACGCACCGGCAAAACCGCCCGCAGCGCCGCCGAATCGCCGTCGGCCGCGGCCAGCCGGTATCAGGCACTGCGCGCGCATCTGGCCGAACTCAAACTCACTGCCGCCGCCGAAGCCTTGCCGGCCGTGCTCGACGAGGCCACCGCCGAGGGCCTGTCGCTGACCGTGGCGTTGGAGCGGCTGTTGGCTGTGGAAGTCGACGCCAGCACCGCACGGCGATTGGCCGGGCGGCTGCGGTTCGCGTGCCTGCCGACCCCGGCCACGCTGGCTGACTTCAACGTCGATGCCGCCGCCGGGATCGACCGCGCGATGATCGACGAACTGGGGACCTGCCGCTACCTGGAATCAGCGACCAACATTTTGTTGATCGGCCCGCCGGGGACAGGCAAGACGCACTTATCGGTCGGTCTGGCGCGAGCGGCCGCACACGCCGGGTATCGCACCTACTTCACCACCGCCGCAGATCTGGCCGCCCGCTGCCATCGTGCGGCGATTGAAGGACGCTGGGCCACCACCATGCGGTTCTTCGCCGGGCCCACCCTGCTGGTCATTGATGAACTCGGGTATCTGCCACTGCCGGCCGAGGCGGCCTCGGCGTTGTTTCAGGTTGTCTCCCAACGGTATTTGAAGACCTCAATCGTGATCACCACCAACCGCGGCGTCGGGGCCTGGGGAGAGATCCTCGGCGACACCACCGTGGCCGCAGCCATGCTCGACCGCCTGCTGCACCGCTCCGTGGTCATCAACCTCGACGGCGAGTCCTACCGACTCCGCGACCACCACGCCGCCGCCGAAACTCTGCGCCGCGCCACCACCGGCACCCGCCAACCACTACACTGACCGATGCTCACAGGTGGGGAATTTCAACGAGCACACCTGGGGACTTTCGATGAGCGCCGTCATCGAGCTAGCCCCGTCGCTTGAGACACACGATCTGCCCGACCGGAGGGTTGTAGTCGAGCTTGCCTAAGTCGTCGCACGACTGGCTCTAAACGGCCCTTTCGGACGGGCTAATCGATCACACAAGGAGGTCGTCCTCTATGGCCCTAGCTGGGTGGGGGAAGGTCTCAAGTCGTATTGCGATCCCGCCTGGCCCAGGCGATTACGTCATTGACTACCGCTCGGATTGAAGGAAGCTGGACTCCGGCGAGGTCGAGTGCGTGAATGACGCTTCTTACGCCGTCTGCGGTCGTGAGGGGTAGGTGGTAGTGCTCTTCGGCGTACGCCTTCCAGTCGACTGAATCCGACGGACCTTTGCCTAGCGCTTGGCGGCACTCCTCCCGCATCTCGATCCACCCTGGGAACTGGGTACCCGACGTTGGATAACACTGCCGTATGCCCTTCGCCGGGAGCGCAAACAACAAGTCCTCTTCGGGCACGCCGAATAGATCCGGCGGCGGCAGGCCCTGGTCGTCGAACCTCTTGAGCAGTTTGACGAGCTTTTTTTCCTCACCCGTCCTTCTCGTGTTGGATCGGTCCCATATCGTCTCGGTGATGGTGTTGTCGGTCAGCACACCGGTTTTGATGCCTAGACGAGTCGTCAACTCGCCATCGATGAGCCCTTCAAGGTTCTTCGTTCCATGAATGGGAATGATGAGTACTCCGGCGGCATCGAGCGCCGGAGCAGCGTACTCATCGAGTACAGCTTGATCCAGCGGTCCCTCGACGAACAGGATGGCCCGCTGGAGAGATAGCGCTGTGGCCGGATGCATGCCGACTTCTGTGGCGAGTTCTCGAAGCAAGGGCGTGGCTGTGCTGAGCACGGAGCGGGCTTGTGTAGAGGACGATTCGAGATCACGGCTGATCTTGACGAACCGGATGTCATCGCCGGAAGCGCGCAAGAACGCCTCATGGTGTGACGCCACGACGATGTTGAATCCCCAGTCAGCCATCCGTTGGCACCAGCGCAGGATGCTGGCCACCGCGTCGGGGTGAAGGTGCGCTTCCGGCTCATCGACAAAGAGAACAGTCCCACTGAATGCCCGGGTGTCAAAAATTCCTTCCGGGTAGTCAGCGATGTTCACTAGGACATGCATGGCGATTTGCGTTGAAGCGGCGATCCACCGCGCAGCACCGCTTCCGACATCATGGACGGAGCGTGCGCACTGCCCGCTGCCTCGCTCCTCATAGGCCACATGTACCGATGGTGTCTCTCCCCACCTCGTCGGAACCTTAAGTTCTGCCCGGATCGAGCCCTGAAGGAAATCGGGGAGAAGTTTGGTCGCCAGATTCGGCATAGCCTCGATGAATACGTCGGTCATCGGCTCTATTTGCCAGCTACTTCCCTCATCAGCGTCAACTTTATATAGCCAGGTGTCGCCGCCAGAACCCCATTTTCGGATCGCGGCGGTGACCTTGTCGCTGAGGTCGGCGAACTCCCAGTCCACGAACAACGGGCGTGGCCGGGGTTGGTCGATACAGCAATGCTGTTTTAATTTCTCGCTCATTTCAACATCGACATGCTCGTATTTTAAGTTCTCGTTGACCACTAGCTCGAAGTATGGTTGTGGGTCCGCAAAACACAGTCCCGATTTGACGGAATCGAATACGAATGAAACCTGATGGGGTGGCAGCTGTTCGAGTTGAATTGAGTCTTCGTCGCTATGCAACTGCCACGGATCAAACCGATTCAGGCGGTTACCTCGTGTCAGTACGTCGTCATCGAAGTCAAGACCAGATTCCAGATCCGCGTAGACCGCTCCAGCGGGAAGCGATGTGTCATCGCCTCGTACCCCGCGAGCGAGGTTCTCCACCCCAGCGTAGCCCCGCATAGTTTCGGGAGCGAGGATTCCGTAGATGGCTTCGAGCACGTTGGTCTTGCCAACGTTGTTCTTTCCGAAAAGGACCGTAAGCGGCCCCATTTCGATATCCAGGTAATCCACTGAGCGATACCGCATGATGATCGCCTTGCGCAGTCGCATAAGCAGTGACGTTACCTACCACCATCACCGACGCTGACCTCACCGTCTGCCCGCGACTGGAGACCTAGCGCCACAAGTCCTACTCGTCAGCCGTCAGCCGAGTCTGGCTGCGATTCCTCAGTGGGGGTTGGAATGGGCGGCTTCGGAGGTGCTTCCGTCGCCACCGCCCGCCACGGGCGTTGAGATTGTGCTCGCAGAGCTCGCAGCGTGGGCATCGCCCCGTGAGTCGGCGTGTTGCAGGGCCGCAAGCTCTTGCATGAGCGCCTTCACCGCATTGGCCAGGTGACTTCGGGCCTCGACAAGGTCGGGCCTGCCGTCGTCTTTCCAAAGGTTCTCCATTTTGTTCCTGGGAACCGTGTAAAGGGCTGGCTTACCAGGGCGACCCACCCACTCAATAAGGCCCTGGGCAAGCGCCTCCTCAAGCCCGGCCTCAAAGGCCACGTCCACATCGGCGCTCCCGATGTCACCCACTCCAACCGCAACACGCAACTCGTCAACCGTTGCGGCCCCTACCTCATGGGTCGCTTCGACAATTCGCATCTGAAGGTCATCCACCTGGCCAGATGCGCGCACGAGGGGATGGGCTTCCAGAATGATGGCAGCCGTGCGGGCGAGCAGCTCATCGTCTTTCCGAATGAGGACCTTTTGCTCATCTTCCGCTTTCAGGACCGGCGCGATAATTCGCCCATCGGTGGCCGCAACGTTGACCGCCTGTCCGAAGTCAACATCCTCGACCACCGTGCCAAGGTGCGCAGCGAGCTGCTCTGCTGTGAGCCGCCCGCCATCTCGCAACTCTTGGACAAGCGTGCGGGCGATCACTGAGATCGTCGGCGGATGTAGCACCACCGTTCTACGCTCCTGGGCCTTCTTATTCGTGTGTTGAGCTGCGAGCGCGACCGTAGTCGTCTTGATCGCAGCGCTCAGCTCAGTCACTTCGTACTTGAGCCGCTGGCGTTGCTCATCCGTCAGACTGTCTAGCAGGGACATAGCACCTTTTAGGACAGCCCTCGCGGCAAGGGTTGCAAGGCCCATCATTTCCTCCCTATTCTTGCGACTCCTTCGATTCCTCGTTTGCCGCGCCGTCTCAAAAGACCTTTGCTGTCTGCACCCATGCTGCGTTTCCTCGCTAGCCAACACAAGGGTCTTTGGGCATTCAGAAGTGCATACCTCTGTCATCGCCAGCGGGAGGTATGCGGCCTTGCAAGGGCGGCGCTGCCGATGGGCATATCGCCGACACGCCCCGGCGGCTGAGTGGCGGCTTGTAGCGCCCGTACTCATCGCCACCGTTCATTTGCCCCTCGGGATCGTTTGGCTCATGACACCTCCCACGGGGGAAGAGTGTTGCCAGCGCCCCAGCCGGGGCAAAGCCATTTCAAACGTCCCTACCGGGGCCGAGGGCAAACCCTCTGCATTGTCAATGCCAGCGGCGGTGCACACGATCTGCCCGACCGAAGGGTTGTAGTCGAGGTTGCCTAAGTCGTCGCACGACTGGCTCGACACCGGCCCTTTCGGAGATCTCTTCGGCACGAGCCCGGCCCCAGAATGTATCCACAAGCCATTCGTGCAGCGGAGCAGATCGCCGACTGTTGGGTGCGATTCACTTGTCCACCAATTTGGGCAAAGAGCCTGGCGCGGAAAGGCCAAAGCCGTAGGGAAGAGGTCTTTTAGCTAAAAGAGAGATCCCATAAGAACATGGGGCACGCCATCCCTCTTTTAGCTGTAAACGACGCAGTGCACTACGTGTTTACCGTTCGCCCGGTCGTGCACGGTATATCATTTATAATAATAATCTCCCGAAGCGTCAACCCTTTGTTTCAAGAGCCATTCACGTCGGTCGCCTTTTAAATCCTCAAGGTCGACGGCGTTATCCCGTCTATCACAGCGGAAATCCGCGGGCTGGTGTTGTGGTCTGGATTTCTTGATGACGTGGACTCTGATCTGCCTAGGCGGGCTCTATTATTGATGATCGCTATTATTGATAATCGCTCACTCTGATCTGCGTGGGCAGAGTTTTGATGGTCGAGGTCATGGGCGTTTTTCGCGCATAGAAGATCAATCGGCTGGTGTCGTGCTCCACCGTCGTTAAATGTCCTCCTCGTCCGTCACCGTCTGCGGCT
Source organism: uncultured Actinomycetota bacterium (assembly GCA_963788075.1). Lineage (GTDB taxonomy): Bacteria > Actinomycetota > Actinomycetes > Mycobacteriales > Mycobacteriaceae > Mycobacterium. Next base: position 605,101 of record CAWBFI010000008.1, read on the forward strand.
CGAACTCCCGTATCGCCGGGGATGGGGCCTCGATTGTGTGGGTGGGCACGGGGCAGCCTTCTACCCGGGCCAGGAATGCTTCGTGGTGCTCGGCGGATATGAATTCCTGAGCAGCAGCAACGATCCGGTCCATTTGCAGGCGTAAATCAATCATTCTGAGCTGCTTAGGATCGCTGCCGGTCAGCTCGCGTAACCGGGTGGCGGCGATCAGGCCGGTGTTCACGTCCACCCTGGTTTCCGGGTCGACGAGGGTCTCGTAGGCCCTGGCCATGACTGTCTCGTAAAACGCTATTGGCGTCAGCGCCGTGCCCACCGCCTCGACAAAGTCGACGCCATTCTCCTTGGCGCGTCGCTCAAGGATCTCGCGGTAGGTGGCCTTCGCGACGTTCTGCACCGGGAAATGCCGGGCGGTGTGGTTTCTGATGGAGTCGATGGTGACCCGGTCACGCTTGTCGAGTTTGGTGTTGTCGTCCTCTATGGCCCGCAGGATCATCGCGTAGCTTGCCCCGACGGCCAAGAGGCCGTTGACTTTTGCCCGCAGCACGTCGCTCCGGCACACGCGGCACCGGGGCTCAAGGGGCAACTGGCGGAGGAGTGCAGCTAGCTCAGTTGACTCGACTATCTCGCCGACAGAGTCGCTGATTGTCTCGGTCACCGTCATTGTGCTGCTCCGGTTGAACTTTGGCTTTGTCTGATCGCTTCATTTCAGTCTTCCAGACCGCGGCGCTGAACGGCGAATCAATTGCAGTACTTGCACGGCATTTGACCGTACTTGCGGGCTAGTCGTCGGCGAGATGGCTACACGGTTTTCATTCCGCTACACCTCTGCTACAGCTATTGAAGGCTCCACCTCTCGGCCTTCGGCAAAGGTGAGATCCCCGCTGGGGTCTTCGCTGTAATCGGATCTAGGCTGCCTCCGTCGGGGGGTGAGCTGTGGCGCAGCGTCATCCCTCCTCGTCCTCGCGGTCGGTTTCGAGCGGGTTGCAGCCGGGTTCATCTGGGCCAGTGGGCCACATCTCCTCGGAAAGCTCCTCTGCCGCACCGCCAGTCTCGCTGTTCGGATCGGGGCCGTGAACCAGCGTTGCGTACCCCTCGCCCCAACTGATCGTCGTCGTCACCGGGCGGCCATCCGAATAGACATCCTCATCCTTGATCAGGACGCCGCTGGCGGGGTCGTGGAACGACAGCAACCACACCCGAGTTTCGAGTTGGTCCAGTGCAGCATCGATCATCTGCCGGGCGTCATCGATGTTGGTGCGGTGGATCTTTGCGGTCAGGCGTCTGATGTCGCGTGCTAGAAGCGCGTACATGTGCTTCCTGCTGTCCTCAGCGTTACAAGGGTTCATTTCGTCCTCACTTGCCGGATGAACCCCGAACGCATATAGGCCAGGGCCTTGTCGTAGTTGTGCCGGATCTGGTCGACGCGGGTGACTTTCTCGTCGTATCCGCCCCAGCGGTTCTCGAACGGGAGATGTCCGTCGCAGTCACGGAAGATCCAGGTGGTCAGCGCCACCAGCTCCTCGAACGGGCGAGAATCCATGACCAGCAGATTCATGGCGCTCCAAAGCCACTTCTCACGTTTGGCGTCGGTGATCCTGCGTTTGGCTAGGGGAGTCACCAGAGCCTCGAAGTAGTCGGTGAAGGCGGAAATCTCGGGGGAAAGCAGACCGATTCCGTTCCCGGTGGCTATCGGTGGTATCGGCCAACCTGAAGGGCCTTCGGCCCAGCCACGGGGTAGGCACGGGTTGTCCCGGTGTGCCTGGAAACCAGACATTCCCTCCCCCGGCTCTGTCCCCCCCCACCCTGGCTCCCCGAAGGGAAAACACTCTCCTCCCCCCGACCACCCCTGGCGGATTGGGAACCAGCAGGTAGAACACCATCAAGAACATCTTCAGAAGAAGAACCAGAGAAAGAGCTACAAGAAGAAGAAAAGGAAGGGGGGGAGGGTGAGGAACCTTCTGGAGAAGAAGTCTCTCCTGGAGGGAAAGACCCTGAATCAGTAATACCTACGGGTTTCTGCTCTGGTTGGTCAAGTTGACCGAGCACAGACGGGGTGAACGAGGCCGATATCTGGTGGCGGGTGAGCGCTGTGGGGGTCTGGTAGTGGTTTGCTCGCTGGCGGTCCTCGGCCTTGAGTAGACCTCCCTGGGTCAGTTCCCTGATGGCCCGTTGCACGGAGCTGACGCTGATCGACAGCTTCTCGGCGATGTCGGCATGGGCGATTGCAGCACCGTCCCCCGTGTCTGCCAGCAGGATCAGCTCGTAGACATAGGCCGTGGTGCCCCCGTACTCCCTGGCCAGGGACAGCCGTTTCGGGAAGGTCAGTGCCCTGTTCCGGCGTGTCCGATGGTGTGCGGATTTCTCGGAGTCGTGACTATGCTCAGACACGGGAAGTCTCCTGTCGTGATGGGCGGGCGGTTTCCCGGCCCTCCCGTCTGGTCGCGGTGGGGTTCATACGGAAGGCCTTTCGAGTGGTGTCGGTGGGTTTTCTGGCTGGTGGTGGCGGGGCGGTCCAGGGGAATGGGCCGCCTGCCCCGTTTTCTCAGGGTTCATTGCTCGCACTGCGCACTTGGGCAATCGCCTCCGCAATGCGGGCGTAGTCCTCGTCGGACATCTGGGCTCATCGTTTGGTCTGCTTTACGTGGACGAATAGATCGAAAATCGCAAGGTCGTGGAATGGGTCGAGGCAGCGCACCCCGAGCTTGAAGAGGACGCCGTAGCCATCGCATCGTGGGCAGCGCCCCTCCGCTGGAAAAGCATTGATGCCCCCTTCCTCTTCAAAGCTCATGGCCCCCACCGTCCGATCAGCCCGGCAATGAGCTCACGAGCCTGTTCGGACAGCTCATGGTGTTTGAGGAGATGGGCCAGCACGTCGTCGAGGGCCTGGTTCCTGATCCGCACGTTCTCGGCATGTGCAGCGGCTATTGCGGCGGCCTCACGGTGCGCTCTGGAACTGTTCGCATCCGGTGAATGGCCCCCGGCTGGCCGGTCTCGACCGAGGCAGTCCTTTCCGGGCATCAGTGATCACCCCGCCGCATCCGTCGAGCAGTCGTCTGCGTCATCGAGCTGACCTGGGGGCCATCGGAATCCGTGGTATCGATGGACCCCACAGCCTTCGGTTTGACTGCGCAGCGTCTGATGTTCTCAGCGATGTCGTCTTCGGTAAGGACCCAGGTTCGGCCAATCTTGTGACCAACGAACTCGCCAGATCGCAGCTGGTCGGCTAGCCAGCGAACATTGCATGGCCATGGTGCAGCGACTTGATCGAGGGTGAACACCCGAAGCGGTGGGGGAATGGAGTCTGCAGGCATAGGTGCGCGGTCCAGCGGGATGAAGGTCCGACTATCGACCGGCGGTCAGTAGAAGTCAGGGGAGTTCGCGTAATTCGCTTTGTGATCCGACCCAGACTCCACTTGTCGGGCACCAGCTTCCGCGCTCGCGATGCGCACCAAGTTGCGCTTTGGCCAAATATTAAGTGTTACAAAGGAATTTCAGTGTATTCGGCGGTAGTCAGTTGTAATGGGTGGCCATTGCACACCTTTGATCCTACGGCTCGTTCCCAGTCGATGCAACTGAAATCATCTACACCCGAAGACATTTGGTCTATGGTGACCTATAGAGAAATTACAATCCGCAGTTCCGGGGGCCCGCCAAGCTACTGCCCCGCCTCCATCGGCATCGGCTGGAGGGCCTTGCCGACGACATCGGCGACTACCCGCGATGACTTACGGTCCAGATGGCCGTAGCGGTCGGACGTGGTTTGGATGGACTCGTGGCCGAGGTGGCGCTGCACCACCGTCAGCGGGACTCCGGCCTGGATGAGCCAGCTGGCGTTGGTATGCCGCAGATCATGGACCCTGGGCTTCTTGGTCAGGCCAGCCTCTTTGGCCCGGATCAACGCGGGCACCCACACGTTGGTGTAGAAGTTTGGACCCCGCACCGGGTCCTCGGGTCCTCCGTTCGTACTCCTGCCGGAGTTGGTGAAGACCCACTCGCCGGTGAGGTCAAGCTTGGCCAGGGTGGTAGCCGCCACGTCGATGGTGCGAACGCTGCGTTTGGTCTTGGGTGGGCCGAGTTGGAAACCCTCGCCGACCACATAGCGCCACGCCCGCCGGATACCGACGGTGCCCTCGGCCTGGTTGATGTCGCCAGGCTTGAGCGCGGTGGCCTCACCAAAGCGGGCACCACTGGCCACCAGGAACTCCACCAGGGGCTGCCAGTGCTCACTGACGCAAGAATGCAACAGAGCAAACTCTTCGTCGGTCAGAAATACCATCTCCGATGGGGCGTCCCGGCGCATCCGGTTGCCGTCACAGGGATTGGCCGAGAGGTGCTTGGCCCGCACGGCAGCGTTGAGGGCACCCGCCAAAAAGCCATGCTTGTTGGCCGCCGTTTTGGCCGAGCCGGGCAGGCTGTTGAGCCAGGCGGCCACGTCGTGGTTGGTCAGGGCGCTCAGCGGCAGGGGGCCCATCCCCGACGGGGCGATGTCATTGGCGACGTAGCGGCGGTACTTGGTTCTGGTGGCCTCGTTGACCCCGGTCAGGTGGTCGATGTGGTGGCTGCACCAGCTGGCGACGGTGTGGCCGTCGTCGGGCTGCCGGGTTTGCCAAATCTCGATGGCCTTGGCCGGGCCGACCCGGTTGACCAGCTGCTGGAAGTTGATGGCTTCCCGGTGGTCATTGAAGGACGAGCTGCTCTGCTTGTCGTTGAGCGTGTAGAGCACGGCGGTGTAGCTGCTGCCGTCCTTACGCTGACGGACCCGGAGTGACGCCATCCACTCCAGCATATCTTGACGGGAAATTTGACGGGGCCAATAGACTGCATAGATTTAAGTCTGTGACCAGCAGCTATGCTGGTGGGCGAAGGGGGACTTGAACCCCCACGTCCCGAAGGACACTGGCACCTGAAGCCAGCGCGTCTGCCATTCCGCCACTCGCCCGGGGAAAAACAACCGATGGACCATACCACTGTAGAGCAGTGTAAGAGCCGTGGCCCCGAACCACCCCAGCGGGCTCGACGTCCGTTCCCACCCCCTTCTCGCACTCCAAAGGCGGCCCTGAGCTGCATCGATGCGATTCTCAGAGTTCCCGAGGTGCCGCAGCGTCGCGATGTCCCGATACCATGCTGGTGTGATACGACACGCGGGCGGTTCGTTTGCCTCGCGCCCGCGATACCCCGACGCAACTGCGGGCGAGCGCTGAGACATGAGTAGCCAAAAGGGGCTCGTCCAACGCATCGAGCGGAAGCTCGAGGCGACCGTAGATAATGCGTTTGCGCGAGTGTTCGGGGGATCGATCGTCCCGCAAGAGGTGGAATCCCTGCTGCGCCGCGAAGCCGACGACGGCGTCCGCACGCTTCAGGGGAATCGTCTTTTGGCGCCCAACGAATACATCATTACCCTCGGTAGGCACGACTTCGAGAAGGTGGGCGCCGACGCGGATCTCCCGTCGAGCCGTTTCGCTAGGTACGTGGCCGACTATATCGATGAACAGGGGTGGCAAACGTATGGTGATGTGGTCGTCCGGTTCGAGCAGTCGCCGAACCTGCATACCGGTCAGTACCGCGCCCGCGGGGCTGTCAACCCCGACGTCGAGCCCCGCCCGAAGGTCAACGATCGCCTCCGGCCACAATCAAACCACGCGTTCGGCGCAGAACGAGGAGTAGCACCAATGACTGACAATTCGAGCTACCGCGGGGGTCCCGGGCAGGGGCGGCCCGGCGACGAGTACTACGACGACCGCTACGGGCGTCCCCCGGAGGAGCCGCGGGCGCCGGATCCACAGGGCGCAGCCGGCTATCCACCCGAGCAAGGCGGCTACCCGCCCCCGGAGCAAGGCGGCTACCCGCCCCCGGGGGGCTACCCGCCCCCTCGTCATCCCGACCAGGGCGGCTACCCCGATCAAGGCGCCTACCCCGGCCCGGGCGGCTACCAAGAACAGCGCGGCGGCTACCCCGAGCCGGGCGCCTACCCCGACCAGGGCGGCTACCCCGCCCCGGGCGGCTACCAAGAACCTCGCGGCGGCTACCCGGATCAGGGCGGGTACGAGCAGCGGGGACATCAAGAGCAGCCCGGGTATCAAGACCCGGGCCGCGGCTACCCCGACCAGGGGCAGGCCGGCTACCCACCGCCCTATGAGCAACGCCCTCCCGCTCCCGGCGGCTACAGCGGGCAAGGCTACGACCAGGGATACCGCCCGGGCGGCGGCTACGGCCCGCCCGCCGGCGGCCCCCCCGGCGCTCCTCCCGCCGGCGGTCCCCCCGGCGGTCCTCCCGCCGGCGGCCAGCAGGGCTACGGCGGGTATGGCGATTACGGTCGCGGGCCGGCTCGCCAGGACGAGGGCGCCTACGCCCCTCCAGCCCCGCAGAGCCCGCCCGAGCAACAACGGCCGGCTTACCCCGATCAGGGCGGCGGGTACGACCAGGGTTACCAGCAGGGTGCGGGATACGGCCAGCCGGACTACGGCCCAGGCGATTACACGCAATACGCCGAAAGCGTTCCCGGTGCGGGCTACGCCCCCCCGGCCGGCGGGTACCCCGAAACCACCCACCGCGACTACGAGTATGGTGGCCAGCCGGCCGACTACGAGTATGGAGGCCAGCCGGCCGCCGGCTACGCGGACTACGGCCCGAGCGGCTACGGATCCGCGGCGACTTCGGTCACCCTGCAGCTCGACGACGGTAGTGGCCGTACGTACCAGCTCCGCGAGGGCTCCAACATCGTCGGTCGCGGGCAAGACGCCCAGTTCCGGTTACCCGACACGGGTGTCTCGCGCCGTCACCTGGAGATCCGGTGGGACGGGCAGATCGCGCTGCTCTCCGACCTCAACTCGACTAATGGCACCACCGTCAATAACGCACCGGTACAGGAGTGGCAGTTGGCGGATGGCGACGTGATCCGTCTGGGCCACTCGGAGATCATCGTTCGCATCCACTGAACGCACCCGGCTTAAGCTGCCGTGCTTCGCCCCGCGTCGACGACTGTCCAAGTATCGTGACGTTGCTGATGTGCTCGGTGTTGCGGGCGCGGGGGGTCGGCGCCTGGACGGAAAGGACGCCAGATGCAGGGGCTAGTACTGCAACTGACGCGTGCCGGATTTTTGATGTTGTTGTGGGTATTCATCTGGTCCGTGTTGCGGATATTGCGGACCGATATCTATGCGCCCACCGGTGCTGTCATGGTGCGTCGCGGCCTGGCGTTGCGCGACACCCTGCTGCCCTCGCGCCAGCGCCGCCACGCCGCGCGTTATCTCGTGGTGACGGAAGGGGCGCTGACGGGAGCGCGCATCACGCTCAGCGGGCAGCCGGTGCTGATCGGGCGCGCAGACGACTCGACCGTGGTGCTGACCGACGACTACGCGTCGACACGGCACGCCCGACTGTCTCAGCGCGGCTCGGAATGGTACGTCGAGGATCTAGGATCGACCAACGGCACTTACCTCGACAGGGCGAAGGTGACGACTGCGGTACGGGTCCCCATAGGAACGCCGATTCGGATCGGCAAGACGGCAATCGAGTTGCGCCCGTGACCCGCGCCAACGACGGCGGTGCCGGCTCGGCAGGTTTTCCAAGCGTGATCGCGGGGTCACCTGCCGCTCGCGGGGGAGGGCGCCGGTGAACCTGGTCCTGCGATATGCCGCCCGCAGCGATCGCGGCCTGGTACGCGCCAACAACGAAGACTCGGTCTACGCCGGCGCACGACTATTGGCATTGGCCGACGGCATGGGTGGTCACGCCGCCGGCGAGGTGGCGTCCCAGTTGGTGATCGCCGCGCTCGCCCATCTCGACGACGACGAGCCGGGCGGCGACCTGCTCGCCAAGCTCGATGCGGCGGTGCGCGCCGGCAATGCCGCCATCGCGGCACAGGTCGAGATGGAGCCCGACCTCGAGGGGATGGGCACCACGTTGACCGCAATCCTGTTTGACGGCAACCGGATTGGGTTGGTGCATATCGGCGATTCCCGTGGATATCTCTTGCGCGACGGCGAGCTTACCCAGATCACCAAGGACGACACGTTCGTCCAGACCCTGGTTGACGAAGGGCGGATCACCCGGGAAGAGGCACACAGCCACCCACAGCGATCGTTGATCATGCGAGCACTGACCGGTCATGAGGTCGAGCCCACCCTGATCATGCGAGAAGCACGCGCGGATGACCGCTACCTACTCTGCTCCGACGGGTTGTCCGACCCCGTCAGCGACGAAACGATCCTCGAGGCATTGCAGATACCCGACGTGGCCGAGAGCGCCGACCGCCTCATCGAATTGGCGCTGCGCGGTGGCGGACCCGACAACGTGACCGTCGTGGTCGCCGATGTCGTCGACTACGACTACGGCCAGACCCAGCCGATTCTGGCGGGCGCGGTCTCAGGCGAAGACGACCAGCTGACCCTGCCCAACACGTCGGCCGGCCGCGCGTCGGCGATCAGGCCGCGCGACGAGACCGCCAAACGCCTTCCCCCGCAGGGGGAAACACCGCGACGGCCGCGATGGTCGCGGCGGCGGATGGCCATCGTTATCACACTGGTAGTGCTGCTGGTGCTCGCCGGCCTGGGCATCGGCCGAGCCATCATTCGCAGCAACTACTACGTCGCCGAATACAACGGCATGGTCGCGATCCTGCGGGGGATTCAAGGATCGCTGCTGGGCATGTCCCTGCACGAGCCCTATTTGATCGGCTGCCTGAACACCCGCAATGAACTATCCCTCATCAGCTCGAGCCAGAGCGGCGGTCATCTCGACTGCCGCCTGATGCAACTGAAGGACCTCCGCCCTCCTGAACGCGCACAGGTTCAGGCCGGGCTACCGGGAGGAACCCTGGACAACGCCATCGGGCAGCTGCGCGAATTGTCGGCGAACTCCCTGCTGCCGCCCTGTCCGCCGCCCCGCGCCACATCTCCGCCCGCGCCACAGGCCCCCACGACTACGGGCGGTACGACAGAGCCGAATGTCACGGCACCCAATACCTCTTCCAGCGGCCCCCCAACCAGCACCAGCACGACCAGCACCCCCGCAAGCACCACTCCCGCGGTGCCCGCGACCACGTCGCCCACGACTCCCCAGACGGTGACCGCGCTCCCGCTACCCCCACCTCAGCCGGGCATCGACTGCCGGGCCCTGACATGAGCGCGCCATGACCACACAACTGCAGCCGCCGGTCGCGGTCACGCCACCGCTGCCCACTCGGCGCAACGCCGAACTGCTGCTGTTGTGCTTCGCCGCGTTGATCACCGTCGCTGCGTTGCTGATCGTCGAGGCCAACCAGGGGCGCGGATTGCGCTGGAATCTGATCAGCTACGGTCTGATCTTTCTGGTCGTGTTCGGAATCGCCCATCTCGCCATTAGGCGGTTCGCGCCCTACACCGACCCGCTCTTGTTGCCAACAGTGGCTCTGCTCAATGGACTTGGCCTGGTGATGATCCACCGGCTCGACCTTGTCAACAACGATCTGAGTGGCCGTCGTCACCCGAGCGCAACCCAGCAGATGCTGTGGACCGTGATCGGAGTGGCGGCGTTTGCGCTCGTGGTCACCTTGTTGAAGGATCATCGACAGCTGGCGCGCTACGGCTACATATGTGGCGTCGCTGGTCTGGTGTTCCTGGTGATTCCCGCTCTGCTGCCGGCCTCCCTGTCCGAGCAGAATGGCGCCAAAATCTGGATTCGCTTCCCGGGCTTCTCGATTCAGCCGGCCGAATTTTCCAAGATACTGCTGCTGATTTTCTTTTCGGCGGTGCTGATCACCAAACGGAGTTTGTTCACGAGCGTGGGCAAGCATTTCATGGGCATGACCCTGCCGCGGCCCCGCGACCTCGCGCCGCTGTTGGCGGCTTGGGTCATCTCGGTGGGTGTGATGGTGTTCGAGAAGGATCTCGGTACGTCCCTGCTGCTCTATGCGTCGTTTCTGGTCGTGGTTTACCTTGCGACCCAACGGTTTAGCTGGGTTCTGATCGGCTTGGTGCTGTTCGCCGCGGGAAGCGTTGCGGCGTATTTCATGTTCGCGCATGTCCGGGTTCGCGTGCAGATGTGGTGGGACCCGTTCGCCGACCCCGACGGTGCCGGCTATCAGATCGTGCAGTCGCTGTTCAGCTTTGCTACCGGCGGCATCTTCGGCACCGGGCTCGGCAACGGTCAACCCGACACCGTGCCGGCCGCGTCGACCGACTTCATCATCGCCGCGTTTGGCGAAGAGCTCGGCCTGGTCGGGCTGGCCAGCATTCTGATGCTCTACACGATCGTCATCGTCCGAGGCTTGCGTACGGCGATTGCCACACGGGAAAGCTTCGGCAAGCTGCTTGCCGCCGGTCTCGCGTCGACGCTGGCGATCCAGCTGTTCATCGTGGTCGGCGGCGTCACGCAGCTGATTCCGCTGACCGGGTTGACCACACCGTGGATGTCCTACGGTGGGTCGTCGCTGCTGGCGAATTACGTGCTGCTGGCCATCCTGGCGCGCATCTCGCACAGCGCCCGACGCCCGTTGCGGGCCCGCCCGCGCAAGTCCTCCCCGATCGCGGCGGCCAAAACCGAGGTGATTGAGCGGGTATGAACGCCTCCCTCCGCCGGATCTCGGTGACCGTGATGGCGTTGATCGTGCTGCTCCTGCTCAACGCCACGATGACGCAGGTCTTCGCGGCCGACGGGCTGCGTGCCGATCCGCGCAACCAGCGCGTCCTACTCGACGAGTACTCACGTCAGCGCGGCCAGATCGTCGCCGGCGGGCAATTGCTCGCCTATTCCGTGGCCACCGACAGCCGGTTTCGCTTCCTGCGCGTCTATCCCAACCCCGCGGTCTACGCGCCGGTCACCGGCTTCTACTCGCTGCGCTATTCCAGCTCGGGCCTGGAAAGAGCCGAGGACCCGCTGCTGAACGGGTCGGACGAGCGGTTGTTCGGGCGCCGGCTGGCGGATTTCTTCACCGGCCGCGATCCGCGCGGCGGCAACGTCGACACCACGATCGTTCCGCGGGTCCAGCAGGCCGGATGGGACGCGATGCAGCAGGGCTGCGGCGGGCCACCCTGCAAGGGCGCTGTCGTGGCCCTCGAACCGTCCACCGGCAAGATTCTGGCCATGGTGTCGTCGCCCTCCTTTGACCCCAATTTGCTGGCGTCGCACGATCCCGAAGTCCAGGCGCAGGCGTGGCAGCGGCTCCGAGACGACCCGGACAATCCCATGGCCAACCGCGCCATCTCCGAGACCTATCCGCCCGGTTCCACGTTCAAGGTGATCACCACGGCGGCTGCCCTGCAGGCCGGCGCCACCGAAGCCGAGCAGTTGACCGCGGCGCCGTCCATTCAGTTGCCCGGCAGCACCGCCACCTTGGAGAACTACGGTGGCACGCCGTGCGGCAACGAGCCCACGGTTTCCCTCAGCCAGGCGTTCGCCTTCTCTTGTAACACCGCGTTCGTCCAACTTGGCCTCCTCACCGGCGCCGATGCGCTGCGCGGCATGGCGCGCTCGTTCGGGCTGGACAGCACGCCCAGCGTGATTCCGTTGCAGGTGGCGGAATCGACCGTCGGGATAATTCCGGACGCCGCGGCGCTGGGGATGTCGAGCATCGGCCAGAAGGACGTCGCGCTCACACCGCTGGAAAACGCAGAGATCGTCGCGACCATCGCGAACGCCGGGGTCACCATGCAGCCCTACCTGATCGACAGCCTCAAGGGGCCCGACCTGTCCAACATCAGCACAACCGTGCCGTTTCAACAGCGCCGCGCCGTGTCGCCGCAGGTCGCCGCTAAGCTAACAGAGCTGATGGTCGGCGCCGAGAAGGTCGCACAACAGAAGGGGGCCATTCCCGGCGTGCAGATTGCATCCAAGACCGGTACCGCGGAGCATGGCACCGACCCGCGCCACACCCCACCGCACGCGTGGTACATCGCGTTCGCGCCCGCGCAGACGCCGAGGGTCGCCGTGGCGGTGCTGGTGGAGAACGGCGGCGACCGCCTGTCCGCGACGGGGGGCGCGCTCGCCGCGCCGATCGGGCGGGCCGTGATCGAGGCCGCGCTACAGGGAGGACCATGAGCCCGCGAGTTGGTGTGACGCTGTCTGGCAGGTACCGCCTGCAGCGCCTGATCGCCACCGGTGGCATGGGCCAGGTGTGGGAAGCGGTGGACAGCCGGCTGGGCCGGCGCGTCGCGGTCAAGGTCCTCAAGCAGGAGTTCTCCCAGGACCCCGAGTTCATCGAACGGTTCCGCGCGGAGGCGCGCACCACCGCGATGCTCAACCATCCCGGGATCGCGCAGGTGCACGACTACGGCGAAAGCCAGATGGACGGGGAGGGCCGCACCGCCTACCTGGTGATGGAGCTGGTCAACGGCGAACCGCTGAATTCGGTACTCAAGCGCACCGGGCGGCTCTCGCTGCGCCACGCGCTGGACATGCTCGAGCAGACCGGCCGGGCCCTTCAGGTTGCCCACGCTGCCGGCTTGGTGCACCGCGACGTCAAGCCGGGCAACATCCTGATCACCCCGACCGGCCAGGTGAAGATCACCGACTTCGGCATCGCCAAGGCTGTCGACGCCGCGCCGGTGACCCAGACCGGCATGGTGATGGGCACCGCCCAGTACATCGCCCCGGAACAGGCCCTGGGTCACGACGCGACGCCGGCCAGTGACGTCTACTCACTGGGAGTCGTTGGGTACGAGGTGGTTTCGGGAAAGCGGCCGTTCAGCGGTGACGGCGCTTTGACGGTAGCCATGAAGCACATCAAGGAGCCCCCGCCCCCGCTGCCCGCCGAGCTGCCGCCCAACGTGCGAGAACTCATCGAGATCACTCTGGTCAAGAATCCCCAAATGCGCTACCGCAGCGGCGGGCCGTTCGCCGACGCCGTCGCCGCGGTGCGAGCCGGCCGCCGTCCCCCGCGGCCCAGCCAGTCCCCGCCACCCGGCCGGGCCTCGCCGGCAGCCATTCCTTCCAGCCCCCAGGCCAGGGCGGCCGTGCCCGGCCGCACCCCCGCGGCCCGCCGGTCCGGGCCGCCCACGGGCGGTCGTCGGCCGCCTCCGGCCCGGCGCACCTTCTCGTCGGGTCAGCGGGCGCTGCTGTGGGCCGCGGGAGTGCTTGGAGCGCTGGCAATCATCATCGCGGTCCTCATCGTCATCAATTCCCGCGGGGAAAATGGGCAGCAGCCACCGCCCTCGACCGTCACCGACACCGGGACCCCACCGGCCACGGCGCCGCCCAGCCCGACTCCCACGGGTGCGGGGCCGGACCTGCGTCTCAATTGGACGGATGGCGGGGCCGTGGGTAATTCTGGGTTTCAGAGCAGGCCGCCCGAACCCACCCCGGTCAACGATGCGGGCAGGAACGGCCTGAGGAGGAGCCGGGCAATGGAAGTCAGCCCGGTCGACTATGTGAGCCACACACCACAATGACCACCCCGCAGCACCTGTCCGACCGCTATGAACTCGGAGAGATCCTCGGTTTCGGGGGGATGTCCGAGGTCCACTTGGCCCGCGACGTCCGCTTGCATCGCGACGTCGCGGTGAAGGTGCTGCGCGCCGATCTGGCCCGCGACCCCAGCTTCTACCTGCGCTTCCGGCGCGAGGCGCAAAACGCCGCGGCGCTGAATCACCCCTCCATCGTCGCGGTGTACGACACGGGCGAGGCGGAAACGCCCACGGGACCGCTGCCCTACATCGTCATGGAGTATGTCGACGGCGTCACCCTGCGCGACATTGTGCACACCGACGGCCCGATCCCGGCCCAGCGGGCCATCGAGATTATCGCCGACGCCTGTCAGGCGCTGAACTTCAGTCATCAGAACGGCATCATTCACCGGGACGTCAAGCCGGCGAACATCATGATCACCAACACCAACGCGGTGAAGGTGATGGACTTCGGCATCGCGCGCGCGATTGCCGACAGCGGCAACAGCGTCACACAGACCGCGGCCGTGATCGGGACCGCGCAGTATCTATCACCCGAACAGGCCCGCGGCGATCCCGTGGACGCCCGCTCCGACGTCTATTCGCTGGGCTGTGTACTGTACGAAATCCTCACCGGCGAACCCCCTTTCACGGGTGACTCGCCCGTCGCGGTCGCCTACCAGCATGTCCGAGAAGATCCGGTGCCGCCGTCGAAACGGCATGGCGGCATCTCCGCCGACCTCGACGCCGTCGTCCTCAAGGCGCTGGCCAAGAATCCGGAAAACCGCTATCAGACCGCGGCGGAAATGCGCGCAGACCTGGTCCGGGTGCACAACGGCGAGACGCCCGAGGCCCCGAAGGTGCTCACCGACGCCGAGCGAAGCTCGCTGCTGTCGTCCGCCGGGGCAGGCCACGGAGGTCCGCGCACCGACCCGCTGCCTCGCCAGCGCCTCGAAGACGCCGACCGCGAAGGCGGCGGCGGTTCCATCGCCCGCTGGGTCGTCGCGGTCGCGGTGCTGGCCGTGCTGACGATCGGCGTCGTCATTGCCTTCAACACGTTCGGCGGCAACACGCGCGAGGTGCAGGTGCCCGACATGCGGGGGCAGGTGTCCGCCGATGCCATTGCCGCACTGCAGAACCGGGGCTTCAAGACGCGCACGCTGCAGAAGCCCGACTCGACGGTCCCGCCCGATCACGTCATCAGCACCGACCCCGGCGCCAACGCTTCCGTCAGCGCCGGCGACGAAATCACCATCAACGTCTCCACGGGGCCCGAGCAGCGCGAAGTGCCCGACGTCTCGTCGTTGAGCTACACCGACGCGGTCACCAAGCTCAAAGCCGCCGGTTTCAGCAAGTTCAAGCAGGCGAATTCGCCGTCGACCCCGGAACTGCTGGGCAAGGTCATCGGGACCAACCCGCCGGCCAACCAGACGTCGGCGATCACGAACGTGATCACCGTCATCGTCGGCTCCGGCCCGGAGACCAAGCAGATCCCCGACGTTGCGGGCCAGACCGTCGACGTCGCCGAAAAGAACCTCACCGTCTACGGTTTCAGCAAGTTCAGCCAGTCCCAGGTGGACAGCCTGAGACCGGCCGGGGAAGTGGTCGGCACCAATCCGCCCAAGGGCCAGACCGTTCCGGTGGACTCGGTCATCGAGCTCCAGGTGTCCCGGGGAAACCAATTCATCATGCCCGACCTGACCGGCATGTTCTGGACGGACGCCGAACCGCGGTTACGCGCGCTGGGCTGGACGGGAGTATTGGACAAGGGTCCCGACGTGGACGCCGGTGGGGCCCAACACAATCGGGTGGTCTACCAGAACCCGCCGGCCGGGACCGGCGTCAGCCGGGATGGGATCATCACGCTGAAGTTCGGTCAGTAGCCGCTGGATCTGCCGGAACATGCGGCCGCACCGCGGCGCGGACCTCGTTCTCCAGACGGCGAACCAGCGTGTCGTCGCGGGCCCACCCGCAATAGGCGAGCCAGTTCGCCAGCATTCGGTGGCCGCCCTCGGTCAGGATCGACTCCGGATGGAACTGGACACCGTGAATCGGCAACTCGGTGTGACGCACGGCCATGATCACCCCGCTGCGGGTCTGCGCAGTGACCTCCAGCACCGGCGGCAGGGACTCCGGCAGGATCGTCAGCGAGTGATAGCGCGTCGCCGTGAAAGGATCCGGAAGCCCTTGCAACACACCAACATTGGTATGAAAGACGCTGCTGGTTTTGCCGTGAAGCAATTCGGGCGCCCGGTCCACCGTGGCGCCGAATGCGACGCCGATGGCCTGGTGTCCGAGGCAGACCCCGAGCAGCGGGGTGCGCTTTTCCGCGCACGCACGGACCAGGCTGACCGACGCGCCCGCGCGCTCCGGGGTGCCCGGTCCGGGGCTGAGCAAGACACCGTCGAACTGCGTCGCGATGGCTGCATGGGCGTCTGGGGAGTCGGAGAGCCGGGCGTCGTCATTGCGCCAGACGTCGGCCACGACGCCGAGCTGGCCGAGGTATTGCACCAGGTTGAACACGAAGCTGTCGTAATTGTCGACCACCAGGATCCGCATCGTGCCAGGGTACCGGTCGGCAGCTGCGCCTATACCGCTCAGTACCCCACCGTGCCGGCGGGCTGCGCGAAGTGCATCCGGACGGGTTCGGAGTGGCCGACGATCGCGACGTCCGGCCTGACCTCTTCGGCGTAGCCGAGGCCGAACCGGACCACGTACTGCTTGTAAAGGACGACAAGGGGAGCGGCCGCCAAGGCGGCTTGCATCGCTGCCGCGTTGCCGATCGCGGTGATCGTGTAGGGGGGGCTGTAGGTACGCCCGTTGAGCAAAAGCGTGTTCCCGACACAGCGGGGCACCGATGTCGCAATGATCCGCTGGTCCTGCATTTGGATCGCCTCCGCACCGGCACTCCACAGCGCGTTCAGGACGGCCTGGATGTCTTGCTGGTGCACGACCAGGTCGTCGGGCGATGCATCGCGCGGGAAGCGGCCGTTGGCGTCGCGCTGTGCGTCCTGCAGGGTCACCACCAGGCCGGGTCCGTGGACCGGGTCCATGCCCGCCTCACCGGCCAGTTCGGCGGAGCGCCGCCGCATCGCCGCCAGTGCGGCATCCGGCGACCGGCCGTGCGTCGAATCGACCTTGTTGGCCAGCTCGTCGCGTTCGGCGCTGAGGTGATTCACCGACGACTGCGCCTCACGGACCAGATCGACCAGCCGCGGCGCGTCGCTGCGGCGGATCTCGGTGCCGCCGGACACCGCGTGCGTGGCCGCCAGCAGCAACCCGGCCAGCAGGCACACCAGGGGGACCCCGAGACGCCACGGCGAGCGGCGCGTGTCAATCATCGACTCTCCAATTTCCTGGTCACCATGCCAGGTGAGTTAGTCTCGTAGCCAAGCTATGGGCGCGGCTGCACTCGATATCGTCGCACCCCGTCGCGCACCACGTGTTCACCCCGAGAAATCCCGAGGTAATCATGCCCAAGTCCAAGGTCCGCAAGAAGAACGATTTCACGGTCAGCGCCGTCAGCCGCACACCCGTGAAGGTCAAGGTCGGGCCGTCAAGCGTGTGGTTCGTTTGCCTGTTTGTCGGCCTCATGCTGGTGGGGCTCATCTGGTTGATGGTGTTTCAATTGGCCGCCGTCGGAAGCCAGGCACCCGCCGCCCTGAACTGGATGGCGCAACTGGGTCCGTGGAACTATGCCATCGCGTTCGCTTTCATGATCGCGGGTTTGTTGCTGACGATGCGCTGGCACTAAGCAAGACACAAACGAGATGAATTCATTTTGGGGTCGGCCGGTTACTGGCTCAGCAACAATTCGACGGTCCAATCACACGCGTGTGATTCATCCCCACTGTTGATAGCGCTTGTGGATAACTCCATCAGGCGTGGTCCAAGGGTGTAACCGGCGCATGCAGCAAACGGAATGGGAGCCACGCCCGGCGGGAATCGCTGGTTGCGGCCTCGCCGGCGTTCTGATGGCTATCGCTGCTGTGACCCTTGTCACAGACCCGCCCGGGCGCGTTCTGACGGGGGTTGCCGCGACCGGTCTGATCTTGTTTGCGGGCCTGACCTGGCGCGCGCGCCCGAAGCTGGCAATTTCGCAGGATGGCCTCGTTGTCCGGGGGTGGTTCCGGACGCAGGTATTGCGGCGCTCCGACATCAAGATCATCCGGATCACCGAGTTCCGCCGCCACGGACGCAACGTTCGCCTGCTCGAGGTCGAGACCGTCACCGGTGGGTTGGTGATCTTCTCCCGTTGGGACCTCGGCACCAACCCGTTGCTGGTGCTCGACGCGCTCACGGACGCCGGCTATGCGGGCCGCAAGGGGGCGTGAGGAGAGGCCGCGTCGCGGCGGCGTTCAGGAGATCGTGATCGACTCGATGACGACCGGCTCGGTGGGCCGGTCGTTGCCGTCGGTGGCCGTGGTCGCGATCGCGTCGACGACCTTCTGGGAATCGGGGTCGGTCACTTCGCCGAAGATCGTGTGGCGCCGGTTCAGGTGCGGAGTCTTCGACACCGTAATGAAGAACTGCGAGCCGTTGGTGCCCGGGCCCGCGTTCGCCATCGCCAGCAGGTAAGGCCTGTCGAACTGCATCTCGGGGTGGAACTCGTCGGCGAACTTGTAGCCAGGGCCGCCACGGCCCGTACCGGTCGGATCACCGCCCTGAATCATGAAGCCGCGGATCACCCGGTGAAAGACGGCGCCATCGTAAAACGGGCCGGACGGACCACCCGACGCGTTCTGGGTCGAGTACTCCTTGGTGCCCTGCGCCAGGCCGACGAAGTTGGCGACCGTCTTGGGCGCATGGTTTCCGAACAGGGCGACCTTGATGTCTCCGCGGTTGGTGTGCAGCGTTGCGGTAGCGGTCTGAATGGGGCTGTTAGTCACGACCCCAGAGTCTGCCATCACGCGGGCGCATGCCCGCACCCGGTATCGCTCGACCGGAGCGCATGCCCCGAAAACACGTGTGCGCGCAATAGGCTCGCGGGCGCCCGATTGATGGCAGTCTGATGGGGCACTCGACGAGCGGCACAGAAAGGCGGCAGATGAGCGCGAAGACGGAATCCCGGCTGACCCCTCGCCAGCGACTGGCCCGCGGCCTGACCTACTCGGCGGTGGGACCCGTCGACGTCAGCCGGGGCATTGTCGGACTGGGCGCCCAGTCCGCCCGGTCGACCTCGTCGGAGCTCCGTCGCCGGTACCGGGAGGGCCGCCTGGCCCGCGAGATCGCCGCGGCCCAAGAGACACTCGCCCAGGAGCTGGCCGCCGCACAGGAGGTCGTCACGGAGCTGCCCCAGGCGCTGCGGGAGGCGCGCCGGTCTCAACGCCGCAGCAAACGCCCCTGGGTGATCGCCGGGGCTGCCGTCGTGGTCGTGGCCGGCGGTGCCGTGGCATTCAGTATCGTCCGGCGTTCGGTGCGTCAACAGCGCCAGGAGCCGTCACCCCGGCCGCCCAGCGTCAACGTGCAGCCGCGTCCGTAACGCAAAGGGAATTTTCACAATTCTCGTTTGAGAAAGCGTGGCAACGTTTACGCTCCGATCGACGAATCGGGCCGCGTCACGAAACTGGAGCATCACCAACCGGGGAGGTTTTGGGGGCATGACTGCCACGTCGCTGAGGCGGCACATGTACGAGTTCGCTGTCGAGTTGCGCCGGTTGGCGTACACCATGCCTAGCGGGCATGAGGACAAGCTCATCAACCTGAGTGAGCGGATGGCTCGCTGCGCCCGGGAACAGGCAGCTGAGCAGCAGCGACAAGCCGATCTGTGGAGCCTAGGGGAATCGAACCCCTGACACCTGCCTTGCAAAGGCAGTGCTCTACCAACTGAGCTAAGGCCCCTCGTCCCGACCGGATGGCTGACCGGGTGTGCCAATCACCGCCACGTGCCAGACCTCGACTCCGCGTCGTGACCGCGCCACCGCGACCGCCACAGCGATCAGTGCCAGTGGTAAAGCGAGTCTCACGCAACGTCTTGACGGGCACATGGTTGTGGGCCTGGGAGGACTCGAACCTCCGACCTCTTCGTTATCAGCGAAGCGCTCTAACCGCCTGAGCTACAGGCCCGCACTCGCGTAGGGCCGAGCGACGAGATTACCGCAATCGCCGCCCCACCCCCAAAAGCCCGTGGATCCGCGCTAGTCGCGGTCCGCCAGCGTCACCTCGATGCCGCCGATCAGGTCGGTGGTCAGGTTGTAGACGAACGCGGCGATGGTGGCCATCGCGGTCAGCAGGACGACGTTGACCAACCCGATCAGGACCGCGCCGCCGAAGATCGTGCCGCTCGATACCAGCTCGCCGCTGCTGCCGCTGGTGTTGTTGAGCAGGTCGCCGACGTTGCTGTTCAACTTGGCCCACACGCCCATGCCGCCGAGCACGAGATAGAGGAAGGCCACCGCGATCATCCAGACGAAGAACAATGCCACCGAGAGCATCAGGGACACCTTCAACGTGCTCCACGGATCGATCCGGCGGATCTGCATGCTGGCGCGAACCGGGCCGCGGGTCCGCCGCGACACCTGAACGCGATTTTCTCTGGCTTCGCGGCGCTCTTGGCTCTCGGGGGTCGTCGACCGGGCTGGGGCGGCTGGGCTGGAAGCCTCCGGGCCCCGGTCGGGCACGGCCTTGCGTTGCGGGGGTCGTGGGATTGGGCCGGACAGATCGGGCAACTCGCTGGCGTAGGCCTCCGGCGGTGCGCCCTCGCCGCGTGGCGGCGCAACGTCGAGCTCATGCGGCGGCGCCTTCCGCGGGGGTGCGGCGCCGCCGCCCCCCGGTGCGGCAGTGCCGGAGATGAAGCGGTTCAGCCTGCCGTCAGCACCGGCGGGCGGGCCCGGCCGCATCTCGACATGCGGTTCGGGCGGGCGAGGCGTCGAGTGGGGGGCACGGCCGGTCTGCATAGGCGCCGCGCGGCGTGCACCGGCACGCTCGACCGAACCATCCCCATTGAGGCTGTCGCCCATTTTGGGGGTACCCGGCTCGTTCGGTGAGGTCACCCCGCACTCCTTCGATCTCCTACCATGACCGCCTGCGCGGTGGCAGTTGCATTATGTGTGTTCTCGTCAGTGTATGGCCGGCTCCTGCCCGAACCCTCAGGGGCTGGCTCCTAAGAATCCGCGGCATCATCGGCGTCCCCGACGGCCTCGTCCGCGTTTTCCTCGGCGTTGCGCGCGATTGCCAGCAGTGTGTCGCCCTCACCCAGGTTCATCAACCTAACGCCCTTGGTCTGCCGTCCCGCCTTGCGGACCTGGCGCGCTGCGGTGCGGATTACACCCCCTCCGGAGGTAATCGCATACAACTCGCTGTCGTCGTCGACAATCAGCGCGCCCACCAGCCTGCCACGTCGACGGTCGTACTGAACAGTCAGCACTCCCTTGCCGCCGCGACCCTGCACCGGGTACTCGTCGATCCCGGTGCGCTTGGCGTACCCGCCGGACGTGGCGACCAGCAGGTAAGTGCCCTCGCGGACCACGTTCAGCGACAACAGGTAGTCGTCGGCGTTGAACCGCATGCCCTGCACCCCGGAGGTGGCCCGCCCCATCGGCCGCAGCGCCTCGTCGGTGGCCGAGAACCGAATGGACTGACCGTTGGCCGAGACCAGCAGCAGGTCGTCCTCGGACGAACACAGCACCGCGCCGACCAGCTCATCGTTGTCGCGCAGGTTGATGGCCACGATTCCGCCGGAGCGGTTGGAGTCGAAGTCGGTCAGCTTGGTTTTCTTGACCAGCCCATTGCGGGTGGCCAGGACCAGGTACTGGGCGTCCTCGTACCCGCGGATCTGGATCACCTGTGCGATGCGCTCCTCGGGTTGGAAGGCAAGCAGGTTGGCCACGTGCTGGCCGCGCGCCGTCCGGGATGCCTCGGGTAACTCGTAGGCCTTCGCGCGGTACACCCGGCCCTGCGTGGTGAAGAACAGGATCCAATCGTGAGTCGAGCAGACGAAGAAGTGCGCGACGATGTCGTCCTGCTTGAGCCCGGCGCCCTGCACGCCCTTCCCCCCGCGTTTCTGGCTGCGGTACAGGTCGGTCTTGGTGCGTTTGGCGTATCCGGTTTCGGTGATCGTGACGACGACGTCCTCGCGGGCGATCAGGTCCTCGTCGCTGACCTCGCCGTCGGCCGCGACGATCCTCGTGCGACGGTCGTCACCGTGCTTGTCGACGATCTCTTTGAGCTCGTCGCGCACGATCGCGCGCTGGCGCTCCGGCTTGGCCAGGATGTCTTCCAGGTCGGCGATCTCGGCTTCGATCTTGGCCAGGTCGTCGATGATGCGCTGACGTTCGAGGGCCGCCAGGCGCCGGAGCTGCATGTCGAGGATGGCCTGCGCCTGGATCTCGTCGATGTCGAGCAGTTCGATCAACCCGGCGCGGGCGATGTCGACGGTTTCCGAGGCCCGAATCAGGGCGATGACCTCGTCCAGCGCGTCGAGCGCCTTGACCAGACCGCGCAGGATGTGCGCGCGTTCGTTGGCCTTGCGCAGCCGGTAGGTGGTACGACGGACGATGACGTCGAGTTGGTGGTCGACGTAGTGGCGGATCAGCTGGTCGAGCCGCAGGGTACGCGGCACCCCGTCGACGATGGACAGCATGTTGGCGCCGAAGCTGGTCTGCAGTTGGGTGTGCTTGTAGAGGTTGTTGAGCACCACCTTCGCGACCGCGTCGCGTTTGAGCTCGACGACGATGCGCACGCCGACCCGGTCGCTGCCCTGGTCTTCGACGTTGGCGATGCCGTTGAGCCTGCCGTCGCGGACCTGCTCGGCGATCGAGGTGATGAAGTTGTCGTGGTTGACCTGATAGGGCAACTCGGTGATCACCAAAGACGTTCGGCCCCTGGCCTCTTCGACCTCCACCACGCCGCGCATCCGGATGGAGCCGCGGCCGGTCTTGTAGGCGTCCTGGATGCCCTGGCTTCCGACTATCAGCCCGGAGGTAGGGAAGTCGGGCCCCTTGACCCGCTCCATGACGGCGGCCAGCGTCGCCTCCTCGTCGGCCTCGTGGTTTTCCAGGCACCAGAACACCGCTTCGGCGAGCTCGCGCAGGTTGTGCGGCGGGATGTTGGTGGCCATGCCGACCGCGATGCCGCCGGAACCGTTGGCCAGCAGGTTGGGGAACCGGCTTGGCAGCACCGTCGGTTCCTGTACCCGGCCGTCGTAATTGGGGATGAAATCGACTGTCTCCTCGTCGATTTCGCGCAGCATCTCCATCGCCAGCGGGGTCAGCCGCGCTTCGGTGTTGTGGCTGACGAAGCCGTTGGTCAGGAAGGCGTGGTCCTCGGTGTCGACGCGCAGGCTGTACACCGGTTGCACGCCGGCGTCGGTGACCGAAGCGACTCGGGCGTAGTAGAAGCGGCCGTCGGTGAGTTCCGTCGCGATAGCCAATGCGTCCGCATCGGTCCCGTAGCCGCGGAGGAATTCTGCAAGTCCGGGCACCGCGTCGGCCCTGGGCCTTACGCACGCCGGTGTCGGCGTGTTGGGTGCATAAGCCCCGCGCTGGGTGCTCATGACGGCGCAGTCACCCGGCCGGATCTCCTCGATCAGCTTCCAAAGAAGCGTCGGCACACCGCCGAGATCCACCAGGCAGAGCAGCGGGTGGTTCGCCGTGCCCGCTATTTCGTGGCCGTCCACCGTGCGCACTCGGAAAGTCGGGTGCTCTCCCGAATGGAACAGGCGACCCGCCAAGACCGGCGCGCCGTGCCGGTCAAGCACCTTCAGTTCAATGGCGTTGTCGCTGTTGGGCTTAGCGCCCGGCACCACATCGGCGATGCGGATCGAGTGACCCTCCGGGAGCGCCACCAGCGCGTCGCCCGTGACGCAGTAGCGCATCGCCGCCGGCGGATCGTTACCCGGCGAGCCGAAGTTGCCCTGCCCGTCGACGAGCGGATACCGCAGCGACCATGGCTGCGCCATGCGCACCAACGTGTCGTAGATCGACGCGTCGCCGTGCGGGTGATAATTGCCCATCGTTTCGGCGACCGAGCGCGCCGACTTGGCGTGGCTGCGATCCGGCCGGAATCCGGAGTCGTACATCGCGTACAGCACGCGGCGGTGCACCGGCTTCAGACCGTCGCGCACCTCCGGCAGCGCGCGGCCCACGATCACGCTCATCGCGTAATCGATGTAGCTGCGCTGCATTTCCTGCTGGATGTCGACCGGCTCGATGCGGTCGCCGGCTTCGTCGCCAGGCGGCAGGGTGGTGTCAGTCATCTATTCCTCGTTTTGCGTTGAGCCCGTGGGGTTAGACGTCCAGGAAGCGAACGTCTTTGGCATTGCGGGTGATGAAGCTTCGTCGCGCGTCGACGTCCTCACCCATCAGGATGGAGAACAACTCGTCGGCGGCAGCGGCATCGTCCAGGGTGACCTGGCGCAAAACCCGGACCGACGGGTCCATCGTGGTTTCCCACAGCTCCTTCGCGTCCATTTCACCCAGACCCTTGTAGCGCTGGATGCCGTCTTCCTTGTTGATCTTTTTGCCGGCCTTGAGCCCGGCCCCCAGTAGGCCGTCGCGCTCGCGGTCGGAGTAGGCGAACTCGGGATCGCTGCGCTGCCACTTCAACTTGTACAGCGGCGGCTGTGCCAAGAACACGTGCCCGTTCTCGATCAGCGGCCGCATGAACCGGAACAGCAACGTCAGCAGCAGGGTCGAAATGTGTTGGCCGTCAACGTCGGCGTCGGCCATCAACACGATCTTGTGGTACCGCAGCTTGCTGATGTCGAACTCGTCGTGGATCCCGGTGCCGAGCGCGGTGATGATCGCCTGAACCTCGGTGTTCTTCAGCACCCGGTCGATGCGCGCCTTCTCGACATTGATGATCTTGCCCCGCAGCGGCAGGATGGCCTGGAACATGGAATCGCGACCGCTCTTGGCCGAACCGCCGGCCGAATCACCCTCCACCACATAGAGTTCCGACTTCCGCGGGTCGGTCGATCGGCAGTCGGCGAGCTTGCCCGGCAGCCCACCGAGATCGGTGGCACTCTTGCGGCGCACCAATTCTCGCGCCTTGCGCGCCGCGATCCGGGCCTGAGCCGACGAAACGGCCTTGTTCACAACCACTTTGGCGTCCGACGGGTTCGCCTCGAACCAGTGCGTGAGCTTTTCGTTGCAGGCCTTCTGCACGAACGACTTGACCTCGGTGTTGCCCAGCTTGGTCTTGGTCTGGCCCTCGAATTGCGGTTCACTCACCTTGACGGAGATGACGGCCGCCAGGCCTTCGCGGATGTCGTCGCCGGTGAGGTTGGGGTCCTTCTCCTTCAGCACCTTGCGGTCTCTGGCGTACTTGTTCACCACCGACGTCAACGCGCTGCGGAAGCCCTCCTCGTGCGTCCCGCCCTCATGTGTGTTGATGGTGTTCGCGAAGGTGTGCACCGACTCGGAGTAGCCGGCATTCCACTGCATCGCGATCTCGACTTGGTGGCCCGGCCCCTTGTCGGAGAAATCCACGATGCTGCTGTGGATCGGGCTCTTGGTGCGGTTGATGTGTTTGACGAAGTCGACGAGCCCACCAGGGTAGTGAAAGGTACGCCTCTTCACCTTGTGCGGTGCGGCGGACTCCGCGGCCTTCTCGCTCGCGGATTTCGGTGCCTCGGCGACGTCGCTGACGACCTCGTCGACAACCTCTTCCTGAGACACCCGCTCGTCGGTCAGGTTGATCGTCAGCCCCTTGTTGAGAAAGGCCATCTCCTGCAGCCGGCGCGCGACCGTCTCGAAGTCGTACTCGGTGGTTTCGAAGACGTTGGGGTCGGCCCAGAACCGCACTGTCGAGCCGGTTTTCTTCGTCGGCGCCCCCTGCTTGAGCCCGACGGGCACGGACTGCTCGTATCGCTGCGACCACTCGTAGCCGTCGCGGGAGATTTCGACCTCGAGCCGGGCGGACAGGGCGTTGACCACCGACACGCCGACGCCATGCAGACCACCCGAGATCGCGTATGCGTCGGAGTCGAACTTGCCGCCCGCGTGCAGCTGGGTCATCACGACATCGACGGTGGGTATCCCCGACGCGTGCATCGCGACCGGGATGCCGCGGCCGTCGTCGGTGACCTCGACGCCCCCGTCCTCGAGCAGCACGACGTCGACCGTGCTCGCGTAGTCGGCCATCGCCTCGTCCACCGCGTTGTCGACGACCTCCCAAATAAGGTGGTGCAGACCCCGCTCACCGGTGGAGCCGATGTACATCCCGGGGCGTTTGCGGACGGCCTCCAGCCCTTCGAGGATGGTGATCGATGCAGCGCCGTATTCGTCTTGTGCCTTCTTCTTCTGGGCAGCCACGGTCGGAATGCTCTCCTTGGGGTTTCATGCGAGCGGTCCGGTCACCGCAGCGGTCGCACCTCACCACTCTACCGTGATCGGGGGCTAGGACCGATTCTCCGGGCGCGTTTCTGCCCATCTGACCGCGCCGTGCGCACGATTTCTTTATTCCCGGCGCGTCCGGACGTGCGTTAAGGGGGTCCGTTTCGTCCTAGCGGCTCTGAGACCCTGTTTATCAAAGTCCAACTGGGGATAATTTTGCCGCCAGAAAACACTCAGCCGTACGTGTCGCGCGGGCCCCTGCCGGCAATGTGGCGTGGACCTTTCCGCCACGACGGCGCGGCCGGTCCGGTGATTCTCAGCGACGTCACCACACCGTTGCCGACCGCCGCGGCGATCTTGGCCAGCAGTCGCGCCTGGATCACGCGCAACTGGGTGGCCCAAGCGGTCGATTCCGCGGTCACGCTGAGCACACCCTCTTTGAGTGCGGTCGGCGTCGCGTGGTCGGCTATCTGCTGGCCCACCACCGAGGGCCAGTGACCCAGCACCGTTCCCTCGGCGACGTGCGCAGACCAGCCGCGCGTTTTCGCCAACTCCCGCGTCAACTTCCCTAGCGGCTGCGGATCATGAACATCGGGGCCCGGCCCTGTCCAGCCGCGTCGTCGTCCCGCTACCCGGCGCGGGGTCCGGGGCACCGCCCGCCCCCGGCCGGCGTCCTTGCCCTGAGCCCGGGCGGCGGCGCGCGCCTCCTCGAGGGTGCGCCTCACCAAGTCGATGCCCGTCAGCGCCTTGGCTGGTTCGGCATCTTTCGCATCGCCGGGGCCCATCACGATCGCACCGCCGACACCCGGCCAGAGTCGTCGTCACGCAGATCGATATGCACCCGCCTAGCATCCCAGTCCGCCGGAATGTCTTCCGGCACCGCCGCGGTCACCAACACCTGCTCCGCCGATTCCGCCACCGTGGCCAGCGCACGACGGCGCGCGGCGTCAAGTTCGGCGAACACGTCGTCGAGCAACAACACGGGCTCGCTTCCGTCCGCACGCAGCAATTCAAACGCCGCCAGCCGCAGCGCCACCGCCAATGACCACGATTCGCCGTGGCTTGCAAAGCCTTTGGCGGCCTGGTCGCCGAGGCGCAGCTCCAAGTCGTCGCGATGCGGACCGACCAGACACATCCCGCGCTCCAATTCGGCGTCGCGGCGTGCCGACAGGGCGGTCAGCAACGCGGCCTGTAGAAACTCGCGATCCCCGCCCGCGAACTCGCCCACACCGTCGGCACCGAGACTGGTTCGATAGGCGATCGCCGCCGGGCGTGATCCGGGCGCAAGCAACTGATAGGCCTTCTCCACCTCCGGCGCCAACTGGTTCACCAGATCGATGCGAGCGGCCATCAACTCGGCGCCGTGTTCAGCCAGCCGGCTGTCCCACACGTCGAGGGTATCCAGGGCGCTCCGGTCGCCTCGATATCGTGCGCCGGAAACAGACTTCAGCAGCGCCGTACGTTGCCGCAAGACCTTGTCGAAGTCCGCGCGCACGCCGGCAATCGCCGGTCTGCGCACCGTCGCCAAGTCATCGAGGTAGCGGCGCCGATCCGCAGGATCCCCCCGCACCAGGGCCAAGTCCTCGGGCGCGAAAAGCACTGCACGCAATACTCCGACCACCTCGCGCGTGCTGCGCACGGGCGAACGATTCAACCGCGCCTTATTGGCCCGCCCGGTCGCGATCTCCAGGTCGATCGCACACTCCCTGCCCTCGTTCACGACGATCGTCGAAACAACCGCCCGGTCGGCGCCCGCCCGGATCAATGGCATGTCCGTTCCCACCCGGTGCGAACCCAAGGTAGTCGAATACCACAGCGCCTCAATGAGATTCGTCTTCCCAAAACCATTAGGGCCAACGAACGCCGTCCGGCCTGGCTCCAACTCGAGGTCGGCGTGTGCCCAGGACCGGAAGTCGCGCAGTCCCAAATGCCGGACGTACACCTAGCCGGGCAACCGCACTGGCATCAACAGGTACACATAGTCCGTCGGCAACGCGGGAAAGGGCCCAGTGCCGCTCGGCCCGCGATCGTCTTCGATCGCCGGGCGTAACAAGGCCGGCTTGCCCGGAGTCGTGAAGCCGAAGGACACCCGCTCCGAATGGACCGATGCAAGTCCGTCGGTCAGATACGTCGGGTTGAACGCAATCATCAACGGTTCCCCAACAAAATCGACCGGGAGGTCTTCTTCGGCTCGACCCACGTCGTCGGCGCCCGCGGACAGCCGCAGCATGCCATCGCCGAATCCCATCCGCACCTGCGCGCCGCGATCGGCCACCAACGCAACCAGCTTGATGGCCTCGGTCAGCTCGGCGACGTTGATAGTGGCCGCGGCCGTGTGCTCGGCCGGCAACAACTGGCGAAACTTCGGGAACTCCGCGTCGAGGAGCCGGGTCGTGCTGCGTTTGCCGTTACCGCTGATGCCCAGCAACCCGTCTTTTCCGACTCCGGTTCCGGCACCCAACGACAACCGAACATCGTCCCCGTCGGCGCCCGCCTTGGCGGCCTCGGACAACGTCTTGGCCGGCACCAGCACCGCGGCTTCGATGTCGGGCGACAACGCCGACCATGTCAACTCGCGAACTGCCAGACGGAACCTGTCGGTGGCGGCCAAAACCACCGTTTCACCGGAGATCTCGACCCGGATGCCGGTCAGCATGGGCAACGTGTCATCACGGCCGGCCGCGATGGCCACCTGGCCGATCGCCTCGGCGAACAGATCCGCAGGCAGGGTGCCGGTGCCTTCCGGCAACGCAGGCAAGGTCGGGTAATCCTCGACCGGCATCGTCGGCAACGAAAACCTGGCATTACCGCAGGTGAGCGCGACCCGATTGCCGTCCACATAGAAGTCGACGGGCTTGTTCGGCAGCGCGCGGGTGATGTCCGATAACAACCTTCCGGACACCAAAACGGTTCCGGGAGAAGCGATTTCGGCTGCGACCTGGGCCTCCGCCGATACCTCGTAATCGAATCCAGAGATCGTCAGGCCGTCGTCCGAACCGGACAACAGGACTCCGGCGAGCACCGGCACCGCGGGCCTGGTCGGCAGGTTCTTCGCCACCCACGAGACCGCGTCGGCGAAGGACTCTCGCACCAAACGAAACTTCAAGTCGGTGAGGCCAGCTGTTGTCGTCGCCGCGTCCATAGCGTCCCTTACCTGCCAAGTGTCGAAACCGAGATGGCTAGCTGCCCGTCGCTAGCGGTCGAAGAACAACCGTAGAGCTTCTGCGGCCATCTTTAAAGCTAATTGCGAAGGCCGACAAGCCGGGCGAACGAGCGCTCGGCCGGCCCCGCGCAACGAGCGTCCCCAAGCCTGTTACTTCAAAGAACAAAAGACGGATAGATACCAGTAACAGTATTAAGTGCTGTGCAATCTGGGGACAGGCGACGCTTCTCCCAGCTAGGGGAGTGATCGGGTTGTGGATGACGTCGTCGACAAACTGTGCGGGCGATGTTGGGTCGCTGGGGACAGACTGCCGGTGTGGACGAAAACCACATCGCTGCACCGGTCTTTGGTGGGTTTGTGCACAGCACTGCGCACAGGAAGCCGGTGTGACCGGTGTGGCAGGGGAGTGGGAAGTTTTTTGAAAAAAAGTTGTAGGGCCGGCCGGGAGTCAGCGCTTGGACCGCTGCCGGATACGAGTGGTGAGTTCCTTGACGTGGTCGAACACTTCACGCCGCTCCGCCATCTCGGACAAGATCTTTCGCTGGGCGTACATGACCGTGGTGTGGTCACGGCCGAAGGCCTGGCCGATCTTGGGGAGTGAGAGGTCGGTGAGCTCGCGGCACAGGTACATCGCGATCTGTCGCGACTGAGCCAGCGCTCGCGTCTTGCCGGGGCCGCGCAACTCTTCAACCGTCGTGTCGAAGTATTCGGCGGTCGCGGCCATGATGGTGGCCGCGCTGATCTGCATGGTGCTGGCGTCGGCGATCAGATCGCGAAGCACGATCTCCGCCAGCGCCTTGTCGATCGGGGTTTTGTTCAACGACGCGAACGCGGTAACCCGGATAAGCGCCCCTTCGAGCTCGCGGATATTGCGTTCGATGCTGCTGGCGATCAGCTCGAGGACTTCGTCGGGCACCGCGAGCCGCTCCATCTGAGCCTTCTTGCGCAGGATGGCGATGCGGGTCTCGAGTTCCGGAGGCTGCACATCGGTGATCAGGCCCCACTCGAACCGCGTCCTCAACCGGTCCTCGAGGGTGGCCAGCTGTTTGGGCGGCCGGTCGGACGAGATGACGATCTGCTTGTTGGCGTTGTGCAGCGTGTTGAAGGTATGGAAGAACTCTTCCTGGATACCTTCCTTGCCTTCGATGAATTGGATGTCGTCGACCAGCAGCACGTCGACGTCGCGGTAGCTCCGTTTGAAGGCGACCTTGCGGTCGTCGCGCAGCGAGTTGATGAAGTCGTTGGTGAATTCCTCGGTGGAGACGTACTTGACCCGCATGCCCGGGAACAGACGCTGCGCGTAGTTGCCGGCGGCATGCAGCAGGTGGGTCTTCCCGAGACCCGACTCGCCCCAGATGAAAAGCGGGTTGTAAGCGCGGGCCGGTGCTTCGGCGATGGCCAGGGCGGCGGCATGGGCGAACCGGTTGGAGGCGCCGATGACGAATGTGTCGAAGGTGTACCGACGGTTGAGGCTGGTTCCGCCCGCGATGACCGGGTCGGCGCTGTGTGGACGTTCGGTGAAGTAGTTGGGCCAGCCCTGTTCGGCGCCGACGACGGCTTCACCATTTTCGTCGGCGTCGTCGATGTCGGGAGCGTCGTCGGGTCGGGATAGGGCGTCGGGTTGGGAAAAGGTCTCCGCCGGGGAGAAAGCGCTGTCGTCGGCGTCCTCGGCGGCCGGGGCGATGCGCACGCCGAGCTGGATCTGCTGTCCGAGCCGGCGGCTGAGCGCATCGGTGATGGGGGCGCGCAGGTGACGTTCGATCTCGTTTTGAACGAAGCTGCTCGGGACTGACAGCAGAGCGAATCCCTCCACGATGGTGAGCGGCTGGACAAGATTCAGCCACGCCCTTTGCTGAGGGGTCAGGGGAGCGACGAGAGTGGTGCGGTTGGCGCCCATGGCGTCTGCGGTGAACTCGCCGTTGAGCTCAGATACGACCGCGTTCCACACTGTCGTGAAACCTGAACCGGGATCATCGGTCAACGACGTAATCTCCCTGGTTCTCGCAAATCCGGGGTCGAGGGGCAACCACGCTTGGCGACGAAACAACTGTCCACATAGTTATACACAGGTGTGGACAGGATGGTCGTCAGCGAGCCGCAGCCTACCGGCGGCGGCACGCGATCTCCGTGCTGGTGACAACCCGTGCAGGTCGCCTAGACAGCTTCCTCGCTTCGTCGTCGAGCGCCGTTCCACTCTGAAACGGCATTGCCCGAAGCTAACAGTTTTCCGTGTCGCTGCCAACAGTTCTGTTGCATTCCAATCGGCTTCTCTAGGGTTCTTTGGGGCGTGCTCGTCGTTCGTTCTCGCTATCGTGCCGCAGCAGCGCCGCCGACACGAAAGCTTTCGCCGTTATTGGGTCTCGGTCCGTTGGGGCAGACCAAGTTTGACCCAGCGAAGCGTCCTCAGTACCCTCAAACAGTCGCCCGAAAGTCGGCGATACGGCTGCGACCCGGTTTGTACCCGGGGACCGCGCCGGCCAGCAGCAAGACCCACCTCCGAGCGACGCGCGGATGGACGCATTCGACAAGCGTGGTGGGCAGATGGCTCGAGCGGTTGAGCCGCAGACGACAGGAGAATGCCGTGGCCAAGGGCAAGCGGACCTTCCAGCCGAACAACCGGCGCCGAGCCCGCGTGCACGGCTTCCGCTTGCGGATGCGCACTCGCGCCGGGCGCTCCATCGTGTCCAACCGGCGCCGTAAGGGCCGTCGCGCGCTATCTGCCTGATCGCACGTCAGGTTCTTCGGCGGTGCTTCCGGCACGCAACCGCATGAGGCAGTCAACGGAGTTTGACGCCACGGTGAAGTACGGGACGCGCAGGGTTCAGCCCGATGTCGTCGTTCACGTTCGGCGCGGTAGCGACCTCGATCTCACGGGCCCACGCGTCGGGTTGATCATTTCCAAGAAGGTGGGATCGGCGGTTGAACGCCATCGGGTTGCGCGTCGGCTGCGGCATGTCGCCAGAACCATGTTGAGCGATCTCGATCGACGCGATCGGGTGGTGATCCGGGCGCTCCCGAGCAGTCGGCAGGTCTCGTCGGCACGATTGGAGCAACAGCTGCGCCGCGGGTTGCGACGCGCGTTCGAGTCGGCGGGCAGCGACCGGTGAGCCCCTCAGGACGTACGCGCGGTGCGGTCGGCGCTGCGGGTGGGGCGACGGTTCGCGGGCTGGTCTTCCTGATCCAGCTGTACCGGCACATGGTGTCACCGCTGCGCCCGGCGACGTGCCGCTT
This sequence comes from uncultured Actinomycetota bacterium, assembly GCA_963788075.1. Lineage (GTDB taxonomy): Bacteria > Actinomycetota > Actinomycetes > Mycobacteriales > Mycobacteriaceae > Mycobacterium. Next base: position 637,128 of record CAWBFI010000008.1, read on the forward strand.
CGTTCCAACCTGTAGCCAGTACGCCGTCGACGCTCTCACCGAGTACGGCTTGATTCGCGGGAGTTGGTTGGCCGCGGCGAGGCTCGTCAAGTGCGGGCCGTGGCATCGGGGAGGATGGGATCCGATACCGGACCGCCATACATGCCGGGCCAATGCCAAAGACGACGGACCCGAGGACGGGCACGTGCGGAGCCCCGCGGCAAAGCAACGGGAGAGTGAGTCTTTTGTTTGATTTCTTCAGTCTCGACATCGTCTACTACCCGGTGTCGTGGATCATGTGGGTCTGGTACAAGTTGTTCGCGTTCGTACTGGGCCCGTCGAACTTCTTCGCGTGGGCGCTGTCGGTGATGTTCCTGGTGTTCACCCTGAGGGCGCTGCTGTACAAGCCGTTCGTGCGCCAGATCCGCACCACCCGGCAGATGCAGGAACTGCAGCCGCAGATCAAGGCGCTGCAGAAGAAGTACGGCAAGGACCGCCAGCGGATGGCGCTCGAGATGCAGAAGCTGCAACGCGAGCACGGCTTCAATCCCATCCTGGGGTGCTTGCCGATGCTGGCGCAGATCCCGGTGTTCCTGGGGCTCTACCACGTGTTGCGGTCGTTCAACCGCACCACCGGAGGCTTCGGCCAGCCGCACATGTCTGTTGCGCAGAACCGGATGACGGGCAACTACGTGTTTCCCCCCGCCGACGTGGGGCACTTCCTGGACGCCAACCTGTGGGGCGCCCCGATCGGCGCCTTCATGACCCAGCGAGCCGGCTTGGACGCGTTCACCCACTTCAGCCGCCCGGCTGTGATCGCGGTGGGTGCGCCGATCATGATCCTGGCCGGCATCGCGACCTACTTCAACAGCCGCGCGTCGGTGGCCCGCCAGAGTCCGGAGGCGGCGGCCAACCCGCAGACCGCGATGATGAACAAACTTGCGCTGTACGTGTTTCCGCTGGGGGTGGTCGTCGGCGGTCCATTCCTTCCGCTCGCCATCATCCTGTACTGGTTCGCGAACAACATCTGGACCTTCGGACAGCAGCACTACGTGTTCGGCATGATCGAAAAAGAAGAAGAGGCCAAGAGGCAAGAAGCCATCCAGCGCCGGGCCGCCAACGCGCCGGCGCCCGGGGCCAAACCGAAGCGCAACCCGAAGGCGGCACCCGCGAGCGGCAACGGTTCGCCGACAAGTGGCGCGAGCGGTGAGGGGAGCACCGACTCCGGATCCCGCTCGGCGCAGAAGGGCTCGGATGACGGATCCGAGGATCGCGAGGCGGGAGCCACAACGGAGAAGGCGCCACCCGATAAGCCGGCTGCGGCGGGACGCAACGACGGTCCGACCAACCGCACACCGCGGCCCGGGGCGCGCCCGAAGAGGCGCAAGCGCTGACGAGGTGCCGGCAGGACAAGGGACCCGTGGAGGAGGGAGAGAGAAAGACATGACAGAAGCGGACACCACCGAACACGACTTCGACGCGGCGCTCGACGCCCAAGCGTCGGTCGAGGATGTTCCGGAAGCGGAAGCGGAAGCCGAGGCGGAAGCGGAAGCCGAGGCGGAAGCCGAGGCGGAAGCGGAAGCGGCGCCGGATGCCAGCGGCGAGGAATTCGCCGACCTAGAGGAGCGATTGGTCGCCGAAGGTGAGATCGCCGGCGATTATCTCGAAGAACTCTTGGATCTGTTGGACTTCGACGGCGACATCGACTTGGACGTCGAGGGCAACCGGGCCGTGGTGAGCATCGACGGCAGCGACGACTTGAACAAGCTGGTCGGGCGCGGTGGTGAAGCGCTCGATGCCCTGCAGGAGCTGACGCGGCTGGCGGTGCACCAGAAGACCGGTGTGCGCAGTCGGCTGATGCTCGACATTGCGAGCTGGCGTCGCCGGCGCCGCGATGAGCTCGCGACGCTCGGCGACAAGGTCGCACGGCGGGTACTTACCACCGGCGAACGCGAGGAACTCTCACCGATGACGCCGTTCGAGCGCAAGATAGTGCACGATGCCGTGGCGGCCGTGCCGGGCGTACACAGCGAGAGCGAGGGCGTCGAGCCGGCGCGGCGGGTCGTGGTCCTGCTCGACTAAACGGGGTCCGAGTCACAGCCGTGTAATTCCCTGATGTTCCCGCCGCCGAGGATCGAGGATGTTTCACGTGAAACAGGAAGGGAGATGTTTCACGTGAAACATGCCAGCCGCCAGGAGCGGGCCGCGGACCGCCCCGCGCCCGTCGACCCCGCGTCGGAGACCGATGCCGCGGAGGCGATCTTCGGCGCCCGTCTGGATATTGCCCGAAGCTATTCCGAACTGCTTGCGGGCCCAGGGGTGGAACGCGGTCTGCTGGGACCGCGCGAGGTGGACCGCCTTTGGGACCGCCACCTGCTCAACAGCGCCGTCGTGCAAGAACTGCTCGAACCGGGGGAGCGGGTGATCGACATCGGCAGCGGGGCGGGCTTGCCGGGAATACCGTTGGCGATCGCGCGGCCCGACCTCGACATGGTCCTCCTGGAGCCGCTGCTGCGCCGTAGCGAGTTTCTCGCCGAGGCCGCGGCCGAACTAGGGTTGGCCGTCGAGGTAGTGCGCGGCCGCGCCGAGGAACCTTGGGTGCGCAGTCGATTCGGCGCCATGGACGTCGCGGTGTCGCGGGCGGTCGCCGGGTTGGACAGGCTGACGAAGTGGAGTATGCCGTTATTGCGGGCGGGCGGGCGAATGGTCGCGATCAAAGGGGAGCGTGCTCCCGACGAAGTGGAAGCGCACCGGCGTGTGATGGCGGCATCCGGTGCCGTTGATGTCAGGGTGGTGACATGTGGCGCGAACTACTTGAGTCCGCCCGCAACCGTGGTGTTGGCGCGGCGTGGAGGCCAGCCGCGCCAAGGGTCGCCACGGAGGCCAGACAGGAGGACACGATGAGCTCTCCGGGTTCTCCGGGTTCTCCGGGTTCTCCGGGTTCTCCGGGTTCTCCGGAGGACCGATCCCCGGGTTCCCCGCCGGCGCCGGGTGTCGCGCACGCGCACCCCTCGGCGCCGGTGACCGTCGCACCGCAGCCGACTTCGCTACCCGCCGCCGACGCGGACAACGCAACCGACAACGTTTCACGTGAAACATCCGACGAATTCGACACGCCGATCGGCGCCGCCGCCGAGCGCGCCATGCGGGTGCTGCACACGACCTACCCTCCGCTGCGCCGCCCCCGCCATCGGCGGCTCTTCACGATCGCGAACCAGAAGGGCGGCGTGGGTAAGACCACCACCGCCGTCAACCTCGCCGCCGCCCTCGCCGTGCAAGGACTCAAGACGCTCGTGATCGACCTCGATCCGCAGGGGAACGCGAGCACGGCGCTGGGTATCCACGACCGGCAAGCGGGCACGCCTTCCTCGTATGAGGTACTCATCGGCGAGATCTCGCTGCGAGATGCCATACGACCCAGCCCGCACAGCCCGCGGTTGTTCTGCGTGCCGGCGACGATCGATCTGGCGGGCGCCGAGATCGAGTTGGTGAGCATGGTGGCGCGCGAGAACCGGCTGCGCACCGCTTTGGCGGGGCTGGACCACCTCGACTTCGACTATGTCTTCGTCGACTGCCCGCCGTCGCTCGGGCTGCTGACCATCAATGCGCTCGTCGCCGCGCCGGAGGTGATGATTCCGATCCAGTGCGAGTACTACGCGCTCGAGGGGGTGTCACAGCTGATGCGCAACATCGAGATGGTGAAGGCGCATCTCAATCCCAAACTCGAGGTGACCACCGTAATCCTGACGATGTACGACGGCCGGACGAAGCTAGCCGACCAGGTGGCAGAAGAGGTTCGCCGGTACTTCGGAACAAAGGTGTTGCGCACGGTGATTCCGCGCAGCGTGAAGGTTTCGGAGGCGCCCGGCTACAGCATGACGATCATCGACTACGACCCCGGTTCGCGCGGGGCTATGAGCTACCTCGACGCGAGCCGTGAACTCGCCGAACGCGATTGAGCACCATCCGTGAAGGGACGACCATGACGCAGCCGTTACGCAAGAAGGGCGGCCTCGGCCGGGGCCTGGCTTCGCTGATTCCCACCGGCCCGGCGGACAGCGACTCCGGCCCGGCGACGCTGGGCCCGCGGATGGGCGACGCGGCCGCCGACGTCCTTATCGGGGGATCGACGACGGACGCGGCCCCGGCGGGCACGGCGGGCACTTTGGGTGCGGTGTATCGCGAGATCCGGCCGAGCGACATCGAACGCAACCCGCGCCAGCCGCGGCAGGTGTTCGACGAGGAGGCGCTGTCCGAGCTCGTGCACTCCATCCGCGAATTCGGCCTCCTGCAGCCGATCGTGGTCCGCGCGGTGACCGGATCGCCGAGCGGCGCGCGGTATCAGATCGTGATGGGGGAGCGGCGGTGGCGCGCCGCCCAGGAAGCGGGCCTGGCCACCATCCCGGCCATCGTCCGTGAGACCGGCGACGACAATCTGCTGCGCGACGCCCTGCTCGAAAACATCCATCGGGTGCAGCTCAACCCGCTGGAAGAGGCGGCGGCTTACCAGCAGCTGCTCGACGAGTTCGGCGTCACCCACGACGAACTGGCGTCGCGCATCGGGCGCTCGCGACCGCTGATCACCAACATGATCCGGTTGCTGAAGTTGCCGATCGCGGTGCAGCGGCGAGTGGCCGCGGGAGTGCTGTCGGCCGGCCATGCCCGCGCCCTGCTGTCGCTGGAAGCCGGGCCCGAGGCGCAGGAGGAACTCGCCAGCCGGATCGTGGCGGAAGGCTTGTCGGTGCGTGCGACCGAGGAGGCGGTGACGCTGGCCAACCGCGGCGATGCCGCCAACCCGGCACCTCAACGGCGCAAGCCGATCCAGATGCCCGGTCTTCAAGACGTCGCTGAGCGGCTATCGGACGCCTTCGATACGCGGGTGACTGTCAGCCTCGGCAAACGGAAGGGTCGGATTGTGGTGGAGTTCGGCTCGGTCGATGACCTCCAGCGGATCGTCGCCATGATGACCCCGCCCAAGGCATGACCATCCATACCGCCTAATTACGTCACTGTGACACCGCACGGCTTGCCGGGGCCCGAACGCCGGCCTAAAGGACCGCGGCGTGCAGGAGTTGGCGTGTGCCCCAAGCCATTTAGCCGTTCGGCTGGCCGTCGCCGCGGCACTTCGACCGGTCGGCGGGCCCGGCGCGGGTGGCGCGGCAAACACTGGTCGGAACAGGACCAACTCTCCTATCCTGGAGGGGTTGCTGATGCAATCGGCTGCAGTACCGCACGGAAGCCAGGAGGCTAGTGTCCGCTCGAATTACGCCGCTGCGGCTCGAGGCCTTCGAGCATCTTCCCAAGCATGCACGCCGCTGCGTCTTCTGGGAGGTCGACCCCGCGACCCTCGGCGACCAGGACCACCTTGCCGACCCCGAATTCGAAAAGGAGGCCTGGCTGTCGATGGTGATGCTGGAGTGGGGCTCATGCGGTCAGGTCGCGGTCCTGGATGACGAACGCAGCCACTCCGAGCCGCCGTGCCTCGGGTATGTCCTGTACGCGCCGCCGCGGGCGGTGCCGCGGGCGCAGCGTTTTCCCACCGCGCCGGTGTCCGCCGACGCGGTACTGCTGACATCGATGGGGATCGAGCCGGGGCAGGCCGGCGACGATCTGCCAGAGGGGCTCATCGCGCGGGTGATCGACGAGCTGGTCCGGCGCGGGGTTCGGGCGCTGGAAGCGTTCGGCCGCACGCCGGCGGCCTCCGAGCTGCAGGATCCCCGGACGGCTGACCCCGATGTCCGGCCGGTGTTGGAGGCGCTCGGCGACTGCTCGGTCGAGCATTGCATCATCGACGCGGAATTCCTGAAGGACGTCGGCTTCGTCGTGGTGGCGCCGCATACGTACTTTCCCCGGCTGCGGCTGGAACTGGACAAGGGCCTTGGCTGGAAAGCCGAGGTCGAGGCGGCGCTGGAGCGACTGCTGGCCAACGCTCAACTGCAGGAGCCGGTCGGTGCGGGCTCCGCGGCCGGGAACACGCTGAAGGCGACCGACCGCGGTCAGGAACCGCCCAGCCTGCTCGCCCGCTCCACCGACAATTCGTGAGCCAGCAGCTCGGCGAACGTGAACGTGCCAGTGGGCCTATCGTTTTTGCCGAGAAGATAGAGCCGTTTGACCGCGGCGAGGATACCCTCGGCGATCGCATCTCGAGTCTGCGTCGAAACCAGCATCGCGCGATCGCGCGGGTTGGTGATGTAGCCGACGTCGACCTGAACGGTCGGCATCCGCGTCAGTCGCAGCAGATCCCACGTCCGGCCATGCGTCCGGCAATCCCGTAAACCGGTGCGCGCCACGACTTCTCGTTGAATGAAGTCCGCGAGGTTGCGCCCGATGGTAGAGACCGAGCCATGCGAGTTTCCGAAGTGGAAGGAGGCCACCCCGTTGGCCGCCAGGCTGCTCTGGTATCCGCAGCGCAGGCTGATCATCAGGTCCGCACCTACGTTGTTGGCCGTGGCGGCGCGCTCGGCGTCCGATGGGCTGCGGTTGGTCGGCCGCGACAGGAAGGTCTCCATACCAATGGCGGTCATCCGCCCCTCAAGCCGACTTGCCAAGTCCCACAACACATCCGCTTCGCTGACGGGGCCATTCGGCCCCTGCATGATGAGCCCGTGGTCCGCGCCGCCGCGGCCGGGATCGATGATGATGCGCTTGCCGGATAGCTTGGGGCCCGACCGACGGACCAGCTCTTCCTCACGAATGGCGTGCGGCGAGCCGCCGGTGACCCGGGAGCTCAGAAAGTACAAGGAGCGCAAGGTTTCTGGGCCGCAGATGCCGTCGGCAGCAAGCCCGTATTCACGCTGATACGACATCAGCGCGTTGTGAGTCTGCAAGCCGAAATAGCCGTCGACCAAACCGGTGTAGAAACCGAGGTCCTGCAGCCGCGCCTGCAAGGTGGCCACGTCGTCGCCGTAGAGTGGGGCGCCGAATTGGTGATACAGCGTGCGCGCCCCGAGGCGGTACGAGGCCTCCTTCAACGCGCGGTAGGTCGCCTCGCCGACAACGCCGTCTACCAGTAGTCCGCGATGCTGCTGGAAAGCCCGCACCGCCTGATCCAGCTCGGCATCAAAGACCTCAACAGCCACGTGCTGGCCGGTGGTCAGGTCGTCGTCGTGATCGTCCAGCAGCCCCAGCGAGGCTAGCGTCGCCCTGACCTCGGCCACGGCCGCGCTACTGTCGCCCAAGCGCAGCGCATCGCCGTCTTCACGGCGCGGATTCGACATACCAAGGGCCCTCCGGGACAAGGCTGAACACGGCAACAGCTCACGGTTATTGTCGCAGACGCTTCTCAATTTCCGGAAAACCCAGGCTAAGCGCGGGGCGCGGCGCGGCGAAGCAGATAGGGCTAGCTGAGGTCGGGAACCGCGTCGGAAAGCTCACGCAGCAGGGCCGCCTTCCCCTTGGCGCCGACGATCCGCTTCACCGGTTGGCCATCGTTGAACAGGATCATGGTGGGGATCGAAACCACCTGGAAGTCGCGCGCCGTTTCGGGGTTGGCGTCGACGTCTAGCTTGGCGACCGTGAGCCGACCGGCCCGCTCGCTTGCGATTTCCTCGAGAACCGGCGCGACCATCTTGCACGGTCCGCACCAAGTCGCCCAAAAGTCAACCAGCACAGGCTTATTGCTCGACAACACTTCGGTGGAAAAGGACGCGTCAGACACTTCTATTGTGTTTCCTGCGTTTTCGGCGTCGGTCATCGTGGTGCTCCAATCAATGTGTAGGTACCGTCGGCGTTTCCGGCCGCTGCGCCGCCGGCGGGCGCGTCTGACTCGTGTTCGGCCAGCCAACGTTCGGCGTCGATGGCCGCGGCGCAGCCACTGCCCGCGGCGGTGACTGCTTGCCGGTAGGTGCGGTCCACGAGGTCACCGGCCGCGAAGACACCGTCCAGCGACGTGCTCGTCGTGCGGCCCTTCACGAGCACGTAGCCGTCCGGGTCGACGTCGAGGACGTCTCGCACCAGCGCCGAGCGCGGTTCGTGGCCGATCGCGACGAAAACGCCGGTCACGGGGAGGGTGGTTTCTTCACCAGTTACCGTGTCGCGCAACCGCAATCCGGTGACCGTCGTGTCGCCCTCCACCGCGACCACGGAGTGGTTGGTGACGAACTTGATCTTTTCGTGGTTGCGGGCGCGGTTGAGCATGATTTTCGACGCCCGGAACTCGTCGCGGCGGTGCACGAGCGTCACGCTGTTGGCGAACCGGGTCAGGAAAAGGGCTTCCTCCATCGCGGAGTCGCCACCGCCGATGACGGCGATGTCCTGCTCGCGGAAGAAGAACCCGTCACAGGTGGCACACGAGCTGACGCCGCGGCCGAGCAACTCCTGTTCGCCGGGAACCTGCAGGTACCGCGCCGCGGCACCCATGGCCAAGATGACGGCCCGGGCCCGGTAGGTGTCCCCGTCGGCGGTTACGACCGACTTGATCGGTCCGTCCAGGGATACCGACTCGACGTCTTCCATCCTGAGGTCCGCGCCGAAGCGCAGCGCCTGTTCACGCATCTCGTCCATCAAGTCCGGGCCGGTGATGCCGTCACGAAAGCCGGGATAGTTCTCCACTTCGGTGGTGGTCATCAACGCGCCGCCGAACGAGGTGCCCTCGAAAACGAGTGGTGCCAGCTGCGCGCGGGCCGTGTAAAGGGCCGCGGTATACCCGGCGGGGCCGGAACCGATGATGATGACGTCATGGACCGTGTCCTGAGCATCATGAGCAGAAGCGGCGGCAGTCATTCGAGCCTTTCAGACCTGGAAGCTAGGGAGCAGTGGAGCTATGGAGCGCTATGGAGCTATCGAGCTATGGAAACTAAGCCTACGAACGCCAGCGTAGGCGTGGGTGTTCCCGGACGCTTGGCACAACATAGGCACAACGCACGCCGCCACTAAGAGCGGGGGACCTGCGTGTCGGCCAACAAACCCGTGTCCGCGGCGCTGCAATTCAGCGCGACCGCAAAGACGGCCAAGTTGTCGGGCGTCTCACCCGGCAACACGAGCAGGACGCCGGGACGGGCGTTGATCTCCATCGGTCGTGCGCCCAGCACCTGCGTGGACGCGGGGTAGCCGAGGCCACTGAGGCACGACGCGCGCCGTGCCGGGTCAGCGAGCGGGCCTGAAAGCGGGCCAAAGTCGGGGCGCTGGCTGAGCAGACCGAGGATTTCCGCCCGTGACAGCGGAATCGTCATCGGCGGAGTTGACACCGTGATGTGTTGGGCGGTGGCCGGGGGGCTGGGTGCGGGCTCGGGCGCGTTGATCAGCGCCGCGGTGCCCACGCCGATCGCCGCGAGCACCGCGCCGGCGCCGGCCACCCCCGCGACCACCTTCACGGGCCGGATCTGGGGCCGCGCCGAGTGCGCGGCATCGTCACGTGATCGGCCCTCATCCGCGGAGCTCAGCGCTGCCGAGATTCGGGCGGTGACCTCTGGCGGGATGTCCGGCGCCGACGCCGGGTCGGCACCCAGCGCGGCGACCTCGCAGCGCACCCGGTTCAGTGTGCGCAGTATTTCCTCCGCCCGGGGGTCTTCGCGGACCCGTTTGCGTACGCGGGCCGCGGAATAGTCGTCCAGCAGGCCGGCCTGCAGGTCGGCGAGAAGCTCGACCGTCGGGGGCGGCCCCGCGTCCGCTGATTCGTCATCGGTTGCACCCATCCGCCCCAGTGTCCGTCATCGACACGTCGATGGCCACGCACGCCGGCGCGGGGTCTAGGGGCGGTCGGGGGCGGTGTGGCTGCCGGCGTTGAGATAGCCGAGCAGCTCGGCGAGGCGGACCCGGGCGCGGGAACATCGGCTCTTGACCGTGCCCTCGGCAACGCCCAGCAAGGCGGCCGTGTCCGCCACCGAGTAACCCTGCATGTCGACGGCCACCACCGCCGCCCGCTGCTCGACGGGAAGCCGCATCAAGGCCCGCTGCACCACGATGGCCGTCTCGACCTGCACCGTGCGATCGGCTACCGGGTAGATGTCCTCCAGCGGGGTGGTCGGGTGGGCCTTGGTGCGCCGCAGCCGGTCGAGACACGCGTTGACCACGATGCGGTGCAGCCAGCTCCCGACCGCGGCGTCGTGCCGAAAGGAACCGGCGCCGCGGTGCGCCGAAAGCATCGCGTCCTGCAGCGCGTCTTCGGCGTCCTCGGGGCTGCGAGTGGTCAGCCGGGCCAGCCGGTGCAGTTGGCGCTGGTGGCGGTGGAAAAGCTCCTTGAAGGCGTGGCGGTCGCCGGCGACGTGGGCTGCCAGCAGCTCGGCGTCAGTGCGTTCCCGCTGGCTATTGCCCCCAATGTCCACGCCCCCGAGGCCCACGGGCGGACAGTAACCAATCGGTTCCCGCCCGGCACTTCACCACAGCGCCCGCATGTGAGCGCCGTCAGGATGCGGCCCGAACCGTGACCTCCGAGATGCTCGCCTGGCTCTTGCCGTCGGTGGTGCCGAGCGTGGAGATCCACACCAGGAGGTTCGACGTCGGCGCGCCGGATTTGACCGCAATGGTGTTGTGGCCGGGCTTGAGCGTCGTTGCGGGGGCCAGCACCGTGGTGTCCGTAAGTTGTGACGGCGACGGTGTGGGCGATGAGCGAATCTCGACTTTGGTCCCGGTGCTGGAAATGTCGATGTTGACCTGACCCACCACGGTCGGTTTGGGTAGCTGCAACATCAGCCCTTCGCCCGGCTTGTAATTCGGGAAGGGCACGGCGTCGGTATACAGCTCGGTTGACCAGGAGGTGCTGGGGTCGCCGTCGATCGCCAGTCCGGCCTGGCCCTGATTGTCGGGGTCGCCGTCGGGGGCGTAGACCGTTGCCTTGGTCGGCTTGACGACGCTGCCCGCGGGAGCCGAACTGACCGCCGAGGAGGTCGACGACGAGGGCCCGTTCAAGCCGAGTTCGTCTTTGTTGAGGCCGCCGCCGACGTTGCCGAAGATCTTGCTCACCACCGAGGCCAGCACCAGCAAGGCCACCAGGATGACGGCAACGGCCGCGCCGAATCCGATCAGCACGTTGCGGCGCCTGCGCGCGAAGGTCGCGTACTCCCGACCGGTCGACACAGGGGAGGTGGGCGGTGGCGGCGAATCGTCGATGGGACCGATTATCTCGGTGCGGTCGGCGACCGCCGTCGCTTGTTGGAGCAGATTCAAAAGCGTTGACGCGCTGCGTATTCCGCCGTTTTCCTGGACCGCCCGAACCGCGACGGCGGAAATCTGGAAGGGGATGTCGGGGTCGATTGCAGTGGGTTCGACGGGCAGACCGGTGGAATCCCGGTCGGCGGGCGCGAGCCCGCTGCGCACCCCGTGCTCCGGTAGCGGCCAGCGGTTGACCAGCAGGGCGTACAGCGCGGCGCCGATTCCGCGGATGTCGTCCTGCGGGTTGGCCGTGGGCATGGTCGCGGGGTAGGCGAGCACGACATCGCCTTGGATGCTGACGCGCACCCGGCTGGGGTGGTCGATCGACAGGGCCACGCCGGCGCGGTGTGCCGCGTCGGCGGCAGTGGCCAGCGACTGCATCGCCCGGACGGCGCCGATCGGCGAGGGGGCGGTGTCCGCGACCTCTTGCAGCGAACCACCGCGAACCCACTCGGCGACCACCAAGCCGCCCGAACCGGTGTGGACAACGTCGAGCACCCGCGCGATGCCGGGTTTGTCGATCCGGCTGAGCCGCAATGTGCGGGACAGAATGTCTTGCAGCACCTCGTCCGGCAGGGCCCCGTCCGGATCGACGAAGGTCAGCGCCACCTGCCGGTCCAGCGCGGTGTCGAGCGCCTGCCAGAACTGCAGCGGGGGGGCGCCGCCGTGGAAGACCAGCAACCGATACCGGCCACCGGCGATGCGGGCGCCGGGAACCAGGTGGAGATCCTCCCCGGAGGGCGCCGCTTCCCGGCCACGCTCGCGGGGAGCGTCCAACGGAACCGGCCCGCGGGCGGATTCGGCGGAGTAATCGCCGTTCATTCCGTCGGATGGGCGCGGCGCCGACGCTCCGCGCTCGGGAATGGGCGGGATGTCAGGGTGGAAGTCGTCGGCAACCGGTCGCGGTAGCTCGGCGCCGGATGCGGCGCTATCCACTGGGCGGTCGGTCACCTCCGGTCCTTTCGCTATCCGGGCGCTGGCTACCCGCTCCGAAGGCCTGCGCCGGATCGGCTCCTGGACCGCATTTGCCCCCGGCGGGGACGAATTCCTCTGCTCAGGGTACGTGACGCGGTCGGCCTGAGACGATTCGTCCCGAACAGTGGGGTTGCGGGGCGGCACTGGGGCGGGCTGGTGCCCGCCGTGACCGGAAAACCGGCGCCTGACGAAGCTCAGCGCCGCCCGGGCTTCGGGAACCTGCGCGCGGACCATGATCGTGGCAGCGATCGGCAGCATGATGGTTGCCAGCACTAACAGGCGCAGCAACGAACCGGCGCCGCCGTGCGCCGCGGTGAGGTTCCCGAGGCCAAGAAGCCGGTCGGCCACATGGGCGACCAACCCGGCCAGCATCGACGCGACGATCGTCACCAGGATTGTCCGCACCTGGCCCACGCCGAGCAGGTGGCCGCCGGTGGGCAGGAGTGCGCGGCGCAACAGGAAGTAACCGACAATCGCCCCGGCCAGAAAGCCGACGCCATTGGCCAGTCCGAGAAAGCCGGCCACCAACTTGGGGTCGCCGGTGACGTGGGGCGCGAGCACCGAGCCGGCGATCTTGACGGCCGTGATGACGAGGATGATCACGATCGGCGTCCACGGCTGCTCCCGCGCGTAGAAGACGCGCAGCTGCAGGAGCACGAGCCCATAGGGGATCAAGGTGAACGCCGACATCGCTATCGCGGCGCCCAGGTACCCCGCGTCGACCTCGCCGAAATGACCGTAGGCGAAGAGCGCGCTACCGATCGCCGGCCCGCCGACTGTCATGAACGCCACGATGGGGATCAGCGTGATCAACGTCAGCCGAGCAGCCAGCGACAGGTCGGTGAGCACGCCCCGGGTGTCGTCGGCGGCGGCATTGCGGCTCAGCCGTGGCATCACGACGGTCAGCACCGTCACCCCGATCATGCCGAACGGCAGCATCAGGACCAGCCAGGTGTAGTTGTAGATCGCCGGGCCGGAAGCCGCTGCCGTGCTGGCGATCTGGTTTCCGACCACCAGGCCGAGCTGGCTGATCAGCACGTAGAGCACCATGGCCGCGGCCATCGTGCCGAAGCGCTTGAGTCGCTGGTCGATGCCCCACAGTGGGCGCAGGCTGACGTGCTGGCGCCCGAGCGCTACCAGCAGCACGGCGGTCTGCGCGAACACGCCCAACGTGGTGCCGATGCCGAGCACCAGGAGCTTGGCGTTACCCATCCGGACGGGGTCGACCGAAAGCTCGCCGGGGACGGCCACATACACCGCCAAGGTCACGAGTGCGACGACGTTGTTGACGACGGGCGCCCACGCCGTCGGCCCGAACACGTTGCGGGTGTTGAGGATCGCCATGAACACCGACGTGAGGCCGTAGGCGAGCACCTGGGGGAGGAGCAGGTAGGCGAATGCGGTAGTCAGCGGCTCGTTGACCTGCGGCGTGCGGCCCAACATCAGCCGGACCAGCAGGGGGGCGGCCAGCACGGACAGAGCTGTGGCGACCAACAGCAGCGTCGTCGTCAGCGTGACCAGGCGCCGCACGAACGCCGCGCCGCCGTCGGGATCGCTTTGCTCGGCGCGCGCCAGAACCGGCACGAAGATCGCGGTGAACGTCGCCTCCAGCACCAGCGCCGCAACCAGGTTCGGCAGTTGGTTGGCCACCGAAAAAGCACTGGACAGCGCCGCGCCCAGGATGGCGGCCAGCAGGACGATCCGGGCGAAACCCGTTATGCGGCTCACCAGCGTCGCGAATGCCATTCCCCACGAGCGCGATACCAGCGCGGCGTCGGACATTTCGGGCCGTCGGCGCGCCAGCTCGGGGACCGGCGGAAGGGGACCGGTCGGTGGGCCGGGACGTATCCGCCGTGCCGAGGGCGGCACGCGCGGCGACTGCGGCGCTGTCTGTGGGTGTGCGCGCCGGTAGGCGGGCGTCATACGCGATGCTCGACCTCGATGACGCGATCATCGAGGTCGTCGTGCAGGTCGGGGCGTCTGCGGTGGGGCGGGTCCGGACGGTCCAGGTCGGCGGGATCGGGCTGGCCGCGGAAACGGTGCCACAGCCGGCGGCCGGCCAGCAGCACCAGCACCGCCGCGGCGGTCATCGTGATCGCGAACAGCACCTTGCCGTAGGCGTTTGAATGGACCGACAGGCGCACGGGCTCGCCGAGCTGCATGCCGTCCGGGGTGCGCAATGTCACATCGACGGCGACCCGTTGGGTGAAGTTCACCTCGATCGGCACCCGCAGCGGGAGATAGCCCGGCGGCAACTCGATCTGGCCGACGTCGGTGACGCGCATCCCGGGCGGAGCGTCGACCTGCAACCGGACCCGGATGGGCACGGCGAGCCCGTTGTGCAGCGCCAGCGGGAGGGGGCTGTGCTCGGTGGCCAGGGTGTAGGAGCCGCCCGGGTTGACGATCGTGACGGCGCCGAACAGGTCGTTGATCGTTTTGCCAACCACCGATATGCGCTGTTGAGCCAGGCCGTTGCGGGTATCGGGCGGTTCCGACTGGCTCAGCGCGCGCAGCATGTCCTCGCGCAGCGGCGCGGTGTACTGGATGCCGGTCAACCCGGTGCGCTCATCGGTGCTCAGCGCCGAGGTCAGGCCCCACAGGCGACCGACCTGACCGGAGATGTTAGCGGTGACGTCGTCGGTGAATCGGCCGCGCGCCGACGGTGGGGTCCCGATAGCGCCCGCAGGATCCGGCGGCCCGCTGCGGGCCGCAGCGTCGGCGATCACCGCCGGGAGCGGCCGCGCCACCGCCAGACCGGAACGGATGGTGGTGGCCAGTGCGGTCAAGATGTCCTGCGCGTCATCGGTCTGCAGGTTCCATGTCGCCGGCGGGACCAGGATCTGGGTGCGCGGGGTGACGTCGCGCTGCAGGCCGTGCCAGAAGATGGAGCCCAGGGCGTCCTGGCGCCGAGCGGTGTCCGAGTCGTGGGCGAGCCGAACCGTCAGCGAGGAATCAACGTACGTCGGCATGACAGGGTCAATACCCACTCCGGCCAGCGCCGCCCCGACCGCCGGGTCGAACGGCGCGACCGCCACCTGCGGGGACAGCCGCTTGGGCGCCGTGTCGACGCCGGTGGGAGCGCCGCTCGCCGAGTCGTCGGCGGACAGATCGGCGGCGGCGACCGCGACCGTGCTGTCGTTGGCGCTGAGCAGGTTGACCGCGCGGCCGGTGAGCGGCCCGTCGGTCAGCAGCGTGACGCCGCGGGTGGAGGGCACGTCGAGGATGCGGTCGACGATGTCGCCGACGCCGGTGGTGGCGGTCGCACTCAGCCCGGGATCGTTGACGCGTTGCAAGGCGTCCAGATCGGCTTGCGCGTACGGCAGCGGCACCACGCAGGTGCGGTGGGCCAGCGCGCGCAGCCGGTTCAACCACGTGGTCGCCGCGACCTGACCGGTGCCCGGATGCGTCGGGGTGCCCGGTAGTTGAGCGGGGCCGTCGGGTGAATTCGACACCACGTAGCCGCCGGTCATCGCGTTGACGGTGACCAGCAGATCCGGGTCGACGGCCAGGCACAGCGCGTGGCCGACGGCGCCGTCCGGATCGACCTCGTGGCTGGTGGCCACCTCGGCCGCGGACAACAGGATGTCCAGCCGACCGCCGGTGGCCAGCGAGGTGGCCAGGTCGTCGTCCGCCAGCCGGACGGGGATGCTGCCGCCGGGGACGCCGGGGGAGAGGCGCGGCCGGTCGGCCAGCGGCCACAGCATTGTGATCCAGACGGGTTTGGAGGTGTCCGGGGCGACGGCGGAATCCAGGTCATCGGCGCGGTCGGGTGGCACGCCCACGACGGGCAGCAGAAACCGTGCGTTGTCGAGCCGGGCGGGGGCGCCGTAGTCGGGTGTTCCGTTGGCGTTGACCAGGACGGGGTAGATCCCCGGCTTGTCGATGCCCAATGACGATTTGGCCAGCGAGCGCAGCGGGGCCGACAGGCTGAACCCGACTTCCTGCCCCCGCTGAAGCTCGGGTGCAACGGTGACGAAGTCGGCGGCCGGCTGGTACTGGTCCGTGCCGCCGTCCAGGGAGGTGCGCAAGGCCGCGGAGTCGGTGACCGCTGGCGCGTGTTCTAGCCGGACCATCACGTCGCGGACCGGGCGGTCACCGATGTTGGTAACCACTCCTCTGACGGTGACGACGGGTTGACTCGTCGTGGTGACCACGTCCGGGGTCACCTGGTCGATACGGACACGGACAAACGGCGTCGCCGCGGGTTCGCCCGCGGCCGCGCGCGGCACAAGGGGCCCGTAGGCTCCGGTGAGCACCGCAAACCCGGCCACGATGCCGACCACTGCGGCGAGGCGCAACAAGATGGCCCAGCAGAGTCGCGGCGCAGTCACGGTCCTGGCCCGTGACCGTTCTTCCGGCCGGCGACGGGGTTGTCCGAATGCCGGGTGCGCGAATGAGTCTGCGGGTGACGCCGGGGCGAGCTGGGTGGCAGCGGCGGAAGCGCGGCAGGCCCGTCGCTTTGCAGCTTGTCGATCAGCTCGTCGGCTACCTGCGCCAGTCGGCGTTCGTCGGCGTAGGCGAGCCGGGACGGGAGTTCCCGGATCGGCACCCAGGCCACTTCGGCGACTTCCAGGTCGTCGTCGGACAGTTCGCCGCCCGAGAAGCGCATCAAATAATGGTGCACCGTCTTGTGCACCCGGCGGCCATCGGTGACGAACCAGTAGTCGATCCGCCCCAGCGCCGCGAGTACGCTGCCACGAATTCCGGTCTCCTCAGCCACTTCCCGAATAGCGGTCTGCTCGGCCGTCTCGCCGACCTCGATGTGCCCTTTTGGCAGCGACCACAGCGTCCGTCCGCGCCGATCGATGCGTCCGATCAGCGCGGCGACCTGCTCATCGCGCGGCCCGTCGATACCGTCGATGACCAGCCCGCCGGCGGATGTTTCGTGCACTGTGCGGAGCCGCTCCGGTATGCGGCGGGGCGATCGGGATAGCCGGGATTTGGTCGGTGTGGAGTCGCCGGTCGCTTGGCCGTCCTTGTGGTTCTCGGCCGCGCCGGCAGCGCCACGACCCCGGCGCCGCCCGCGGCGTCGACGTGGTTTGGCTTGTTCGCCGTCCGACACCCAAGCGATAGTAGCTGGCACGGGTCTGTCTTCTGGACATACTCGCCGCTAGGGCGGTGCGCGACGCCGCAGGTCGAGTGTCCATCCACGGCATTGAGTGTGCGTCAGCGGCGACGAATCGCCATTGAGGGCCGCCCTGGATACACACGCGAGGCCGTTGAACGCACACCAGACGCGGCAGCGCAGCGTCGCATGTGAGCGATGCTGCAACTCTCGCCCGACTACGCTGATCGAACGTGCCTGACGCCGACGCCGACCTCTTGACAGCTGCCGCGGTCGCTCTGAATAAGCACGCCCCCATGCTGTGCGAGCTGGGTGCGATGTTCGACGCCGCGGGCCACGAGCTGTACCTTGTCGGCGGTTCGGTGCGGGACGCCTTGTTGGGCAGGCTGAGTCCCGACTTGGACTTCACCACCGATGCCCGCCCCGAGCAGGTCCAGCACATAGTCCGGCGGTGGGCGGAGGCGGTGTGGGACACCGGGATCCAATTCGGCACCGTCGGCGTCGGCAAGGGCGGCCATCGCCTGGAGATCACCACGTTCCGCGCGGACACCTACGACCAGGTGTCGCGCAATCCCGAGGTGCGTTTCGGCGATCGGCTCGAGGACGATTTGGTGCGACGGGATTTCACGGGAAACGCGATGGCGGTGCGCGTCACGCCAACCGGGCCGGGCGAATTCCTCGACCCGCTGGGCGGCTTGGCGGCCGTGCGCGCGGGGGTTCTGGATACCCCGGCGGCGCCGTCAATGTCCTTCGGCGACGACCCGTTGCGGATGCTGCGCGCCGCGCGGTTCGTGTCGCAGCTCGGCTTCACCGTGTCCGCACGGGTGCGGGAGGCGATCGAGGAGATGGCCCCGGAGCTGGCCCGGATCAGCGCCGAACGGGTGGCGGCCGAGCTGGACAAGTTGCTGCTCGGCAAGGACCCGGTGGCCGGTATCGATCTGGTGGTGGAGTCCGGGATGGGCGAGGTGGTGCTGCCCGAGGTCGGTGGCATGCGGATGGCCATCGACGAACACCACCAGCACAAAGACGTCTATCAGCACTCACTGACGGTGCTGCGGCAGGCCATCGCGCTGGAAGATGACGGGCCCGATTTGGTGCTGCGCTGGGCCGCGCTTCTGCACGACATCGGCAAGCCCGCCACCCGGCGCCACGAGCCGAACGGCGGCGTGAGCTTTCACCACCACGAGGTGGTCGGCGCCAAGATGGCCCGGAAACGGCTGCGGGCGTTGAAGTACTCCACGCAGATGGTCGAGGACATCTCGCAGCTGGTGTATCTGCACCTGCGGTTCCACGGCTACGGCGACGGCAAGTGGACCGACTCCGCGGTGCGCCGCTACGTCACCGACGCCGGGCCGCTGCTGCCCCGGCTGCACAAGCTCGTGCGCGCCGACTGCACGACCCGCAACAAGCGCCGGGCCGCCCGCCTGCAGGCCAACTACGACCGGCTCGAGGCGCGCATCGCCGAGTTGGCCGCCCAAGAAGATCTGGCGCGGATACGCCCCGACTTGGACGGCAACCAGATCATGGAGCTGCTGGGCATTCCGGCCGGCCCGGCCGTCGGCGAGGCGTGGCGCTATCTGAAAGAGCTGCGGCTGGACCGCGGGCCGTTGACCACCGAGGAGGCCACCGCCGAACTGCTGGCCTGGTGGCGGTCGCGCGGAACCGCTAGCGGCGGCTAATGCGTCCGACAAGGCATGGATTACTGCATAGCTGGAGATGAGGGCGGTGCGGCCATATGGCACGGCCAGCCCAACCTCGACCTTGACGGCGACGGCCGGCTCGACGCAGTTGGATTGGATTTCGACGGTGACGGGATGCAGGACGACGCACTGGCGGATTTCGACGGCGACGGGGTGGCCGATCACGCCGTGCTCGACCTCGACAATGACGGCACGCCGGAGGCCTACTTCACCGATGACGGATCCGGCACGTGGGCGGTGACCGTCGACCGGGGTGGCCAACTGCGTTGGTTTGGCCTTGACGGAGCGGAGCACACCGGCGGTCCGCTGGTCGACTTCGACGGACACGGCGTCGCCGACGACCGACTGCTCGATACCGACGCCGACGGACTAGCGGATCGAGTTCTGTGCACCGGCGACAACGGCGTCACTGGATATGTCGACACGGACGGCGACGGCAAGTGGAACGTCAGGCTGGCCGACACCGACGGCGACGGTTTAGCCGACGGGGCCAGCAGCTTATGACGATTCGCGAAGCCTCACCGCGGGGCACGGTGGTACCGAATTGACCTGCTACTGGACCGCTACTAGCTTTGCCGGCAACTCACGACGGAGACCCCTAGCCGGGAGGGCGTAGCGATGTTCGTCGACGCTGACTTAATGCACTCCGGGGCCAACGCATCTCACCGCGCGGGCGAACACGCACAGGACGGGGCCGATCAGCTTTCGCGGGGCCCGCTGGTATCGGGGATGTTTGGCGGCTTCGCCGTTGCCGAAAAATTTCACGACGCGGTCAGCACCGCGCACGCTCGACACGTCGAAGACCTGCGGGCGCATCTGGAGACGCTGACCGAACTTGGCCGCAAGGCGCACTATGCCGCCACGGGGTTCACCGACATGGATGACCGCAACGCCGCAAAGATGCGGGCGGTGCGATGCAACTCCGATACATCAGCAGTGCGCATCTGATAGCCGAAGCCGGCGGGGATCCCTGGGCGATCAATGAAAGCCTGCAAATCGGGCGACCGGCGCAGGTTTCCGATTTGGCGCAGGCCTTTCACGATGCCGGCCGGTACACCGCCGAGTCCAGTGCTGCATTCGATGAAGCCCGCCGCCGTTTCGACGCTTCATGGAATCGGGTGAGAGGCGAGCACCCGATAAACAACCTTGCCGAAGTGCTGCGGGTGAGTCAGTCGCTCGGTGCACAGTCCGTACTGTTGCCCAAGATCGGGGTCGACCTGGAAACCATCGCCGCAGCCTTGGCCGGGGCCCAACGCGCGGGCGCAGCAGTGATCGGCAGCTTGGAGCGTCAGCTGCAACAGATCGATAACCAACTCGGCCAAGCGCTGGATCTGGAAAACGATCCCCAACTCACCGCGGCTGATCGCGCCGCACTAGATGCGCTTATCCGGGCGCTGGAGCAGCAAGCCATTGACGACACCAAGTCAGCGCTCAGCGAACTTGGGGCAGTGCGCAGCGGCTACTCAGACTGCCTGCAGAGGTCGCTGACAACGTTGCGTACCGAGGGCTACGACCCGACGGTTCTGCAGGTGGTCGACGCGCCGGAATCGTCGGTGAACCCCGAGGAATCGATGCAGATTCCGCCGGCGGGGACGAGCGCCGAGGCAATCAACCGCTGGTGGAACACGCTTGGCCCGCAACAGCAAAGCCGATTGATTGCGGACCATCCGCCCGAGCTGGGCAACCTCAACGGTGTGCCCGTCGTCGTGCGGAGCCGGGTCAACAAGGCGGTCATGAACGATGACATCCGTCGCGTTGAGGACGTCGCGAAGGGGGACGGCGTATCTGTCGATGACGCGTTGGGCGACCCTGCCAGGTACGGGCTCACCGCAGCAGCCATCGCCCGATTCGCGAACGGCCGCCGGACCCAAGAAGGCTTGAGCACGTTGGACGACGAGGTCGACCAGGCCGTGCTTCTTTTGATGTATCAGCCAGAGGCTTTCGGCGGCCAGGGTGCAGCAGCCATCGCGATGGGCAACCCTGACACAGCGGCTAACACCGCGGTGCTGGTGACCGGAGCGGGCACTGCCGTGCGGGAGGGAACGCTGGCCAGGACGGAAGCCGCGCGTCTCTATCAGGAATCGGCGCGCGCCGATTCCGGCAAAGAGACCGCGGTGGTCCTGTGGGTGGGGTACGACGCCCCGGGCGATTGGTACGACCCGCGTCTGCGGGAACCGAACATGGCTCGTACCGGCGCCGCGGCGTTGGCCGCCGATGTGAACGCCCTTGCGGTCACCCACGAAGGCGGCCCGACGCATATGACCGTCGTTGGTAACTCCTACGGATCCACCGTCGTTTCGGACGCGGCGGCGGCCTACCGAATGCACGCCAACGACGTGGTTCTGGTCGGCTCCCCGGGCACCGACCTGGCGCATTCGGCCGCCGACTTCCATCTGCCATCCGGTGGTCACCTTTACGTGGGCGCGGCATCCGGTGATGCGGTCACCTGGTCGCCGGGACGTGTGACTGGGCCCGGTCTCATCGGCGTGAGCCTCGGCGGCCTCGGTGACGACCCGTCCGTCGACGGCTACGGCTCGACCCGATTCAAAGCCGAGGTGCCGGGCGCTTCCCTGAATCCGGTTTTCGACCATCTCCATTACTTCGACGAAGGGTCCGAATCGCTCTTCTCCATCGCCGATGTGGTCTCGGGCCACGGTGATGCGTTGCAAAGCGACGGCATGACCGCACGTCACCGAGGCGAGTATCGCCTGGGTGGATGGGTCGACCCCGAGGCCTTGCGTCCTGCGACGACTGGGCATCGCCATCGCCCGCCAGCGGGCTAACTGCCGATACTCTTCGATACGAGTTCGTATCCGCTTCGCCGCGACAAACCTATGGAAACCTCTGAGCCTGCTGGCCTGAAGTGACTTTGCCGCGTCGGCGATTAGCCTTGAGCAGGTGATGAATCCCCAGCTGCCTCCTCCGGCACAGTGGACACCACCCGCGGAACCGAGCGGGCCAGCGTCTAATGGCCGCATCACCATCGCATTGATCGCGGTTGGTCTGATTGCCGTGGCGGCGCTCGTTATCGGCATCATCGACCTCACTCGGCCGACTTCGGGCGTTTCGGGTAAAGCCTCGACAGACGCTTCCCCTTCGCCGACATTCACCCGTGAGCAGGCCGCGGACGCGAAAAAGGAACTATGCTCGGCATATCAGCTTGCGGCCCATTCAGTCAATGTAGATACGCATTCGTCAGACACGGCTCTGGCGCGTATCTCATTAGCTAACGGGGCGGGAATGCTCGATGCTGCGGCGAGTAACCCAGCCCTTAGTGCAAATGATCGGGATGCGGCCCGGGCGCTGGCTTCGGCTTACCGAACCTCTAATGCTGTCAGTAGTGATACTACTGATGTTACGTCGCCGCTATATCAAAGGACGATCGACGATATAACTCAAGCCAATGCAGCCATGGCGGCGATCTGTCGCTAGCCGATGTGGACGCCGTTAGCTATGGCGGGCAGCATAACCAACATCTGTGAGGAGGGGCATTGGGGGGAGACTTGCCCGCAGGGAAGTATACGTCGCTCCTGATCTGCGCTTGGTGGCCCCAAGCGTCAGTTACGTTAAGAGCGGGCGCTGCGCACTGGAGAGCGCAGGCCGAGGAGCAAGAACAGTGTGCCCAGGCATTGCGCAGCCAGTGGACACTACTGGCTTCCCAGAATCAGGGCCATACCGCCGACGATCTCGTCTTCCGATTTCAGCAGGGCGAAAAGCACCACCTCGATTTATCCGAGAAATATCATGTTAAAGCCAACGCATTTGAGAAGGGTGCAGATGCAATCGATAACTTGCGTGAGGGACTTCGAGGGATCGCTGACGACTACAACCAACGGATCGCTAATATCGAGAACTCTAAGGAACCGGCGCCGATCAAGGCCGCGGAAATCGAGAAGCTAATCGCAGAAGCTAATGGATTCGCTGCACATAAGGCTGGTGCGGCGGTCGCGACAATTATGGAGGCTACGCAGAAGATCCTGACCGCCGAAGGATTGGCGATGTCGCCGCAGGAATTTCTTAATAGTCAGGGATTAACCACTGGTCCGGTGAAAGCCTCTACCGGGGATGGCGGCGCTGCGGGAACTGGTGGCTTTGACGGCGGGAGACATACGGTTGGTGTCGCACATACAGGGGATGGCGGACCTGCGGGAACGGGTGGTTTTGGAGGCGGGACGCGCACGGTTGGTGGCGCACAGACAGGCGATGGCGGTCCACCAGGTTTCAACGGTGGCATACATGGAGGACGCTCAGGCGGTCTGGAAGCTGTTCAGACTGGCGGCGCACCTGTCACAGGTGCCCCCGCAGTGAATTCGCCCTTGCAGGGTGGCGGACTCGCACCGGCTGCTGCTTTGGGTGGGGCTTCGCCCAGTCAGCTGGGCAATTCATTCGCGCAGGGAATGATGACCGGTCAGCCCGCAGCGGCGGGTGCACATAAGTTGTCAGACGGCGTGATGAACGCCGCGGCGTCCGGGGCGGGGCAAGCGCCACAAGCACCAGTAGTACCGCCGGCACCCGCTGCGACCATCAGTAGTGGCATCCAATCGCCTGCCGTAGACCATGCCCCAGCTGCGCCGACCTCCGCTGGCGCCGGTGCTCCGATGACATCGACCGGCGGTAGCGGCGCGCCATCGGCAGCACCCGTGATTGGTGCACCGGTGGCAGCGCCGCCAACTCCGGTAACCGGCTCACCGGCCACCCCTGCCGGACCGTTGCCCGCGTACGGCTCCGATCTGCGTCCGCCTGTCGTTGCGGCACCTTCGGTGTCGGCGCCGACGGCTCCAGTTTCCGGCTCGCCCGTAGTGCCGCCGCCGTCAACACCGTCCGCGAACAACCCGTTGATGTCTGCCGTCCATCGCGCCCCGGCTGGGCAGCCTGGGGCAAGCACGGCGGCTCCGGCTGGGGCTGCAGAGCTGTCCGCGGCTACGGGCGCCGTCGCTGGGGACGCATCGAGTCGGGGCGCGGAACAGCAGAGGCTGCAGCGCCTCGTCGACGCGGTGGCTCGGCAGGCACCGGGCCTTTCGTGGGGAGCCGGCCTGCGCGACGACCGCACAACCCTGTTGGTCACCGATATCGGGTGCGGATGGATCCCGCCAAATGTCAAGATCCCGGTCGGCGTGAATCGGCTATTGGAGCCGGCACGGCGAAGATCCAACGCGGGCGTGGTCGATCTGCTGGGCGCCGTCAGCGCAGCCGCAGTGCACAACCCCAACGGATTTATCGCCAAGCCGCGACCCGATGACCCGGCCCTCACCGGTGACCGCTTGGCACGCACCGGGCCGGCAGTCGATGAGCTTGGCCCCACATTGGTCGAGGCGGTGCGACGACGCGATGGTTTGCCGCGGATCGCCCAGACATTGGCGCAAGCAGCTACCCGCGGAACCGGAGTTACGGAGAATGAGCTCAATCTGCTGCAGCAGGAGCAGCAGTCCATCTACCAACTAACGGTCGAGGATCCGCGCAACCTGTCACGGGTAGTCGATTGGATGCTCCTGGCATCGATCGACGCCCTCATCGAGGGCCACGAATCGCTGGCGCACTACCACCTGGCGTGGTTCCACGCGGTCTGGGCAAAGCCGCGGTGACTACCTTCCGAGCGGTTCCCGCTCTACTATGCGACCCAACACGACGTGGCTCAATTGGCCGCGCCAGCGCCGCATGGCTGGGCAGACGACACGGCGCTGGCGTTGCGCTATACGTGAGGGTTTGAGGTGCAGTCATGACAAGCGGAATCCCAATAAAGGCAAGTCCGGGGACCTATGGCGGGATAGCTGCGGCGCCGCCGGGCCCCCCGGTGTTGCCGTTTGGAGTCCCAGGCGTACCCGGCGGCACTTCCCCCGATCAGGCTGTCACGGGCCTCTTGCACGCCGGCAACATCGGCGTGCCCGGCGACCAAGCAGCGAGCGCTCAGGGCGATTTGGATCGCCGGGCGCACGCCGCGAATGCCGCGGAGAAGTTCCCGGCCAACGAGGCCGGCGCGTCGCAGCAGTTCCAGCAACTGACGCAGATGATCCCGCAATTGGCGTCAGGCATCGCGGGCGCCATAACCGGCGCTCTCGGCGGCATCATGGGGCCCCTCGCGCAGGTTCCGCAACAGGCGATGCAGGCCGCCGAGAGCGCCATTCAGCCGCTGACGGGAGCGGCGAAGGGCGGCGGGGCGGCGGAGGCCGCTTTGACCGATATGGCGGGCGATGGCGCCGTCTTGGACAGCGCCGGCCACGGCGACGCGGGCCTGGGCGCTGGCGGCGGGGGCGGTGGCGGCGGGATGGAAGTCGGTGGTGGCACGACCCCGACCGGCTAC
The DNA here is from genome assembly GCA_963788075.1 of uncultured Actinomycetota bacterium. GTDB lineage: Bacteria > Actinomycetota > Actinomycetes > Mycobacteriales > Mycobacteriaceae > Mycobacterium. The sequence continues at coordinate 662,233 of CAWBFI010000008.1, forward strand.
CTGGGCCCGCCACCCGTGCCGACGTCGTCGCCTCCGACGACACCCGCTGCAGCGTCGGTTAAGCCCGCGGCCTTGACGCCGACAGGCGGGGCGCCGCCGCCGGCGGGGCCGATGGGAATGGCCGGTATGCCGATGATGCCCGGCGCGATGGGAGCCCATGCTGACGGTGGCGGTAGGGAGAAACCCGAAGAAAAGCGCGTGACCGTCCCTGGCATCCCCAACGGCCAGCCGGTGAAGGGTCGCTTGACGGTCCCGCCGAGTGTTCCCGTGACAAAGTCTGCCGACGGCAAACCCGCCGTCGTCGCCAGGCCCAACCGGCGCATCGTGATCATGCCGACAGACGAAGATCGGCAGGAATAGTTGGGCCATCGGCATTCGACAGCAATGACAGCTCATGGCGCTCCGGAGGTGAGCGGCCGGGTGCCTGTGTCGACCCGCCGCGCGCGCTGCTGCCCAGCCATGCGACAGCAAGCGAGCGACCCGCGGCTGGGTGCATGCTATTGATGCGGCCGGCGCAATCAGGGCCGGTGGGCCAGAAGGTGTGGGGGTATGGCTGAGGTGTCCGACACGGATGCTGCGCGCCCCGACGCGACGTCGGACAAGGCCTTGGTCGATCAGGTCTTAGCCGATTTGAAGGCGAATTTCGAAAAGTGGGAGGCGGTTTTGGCCGCCCAGGAGTCTGTGACTTACACCGCCGACGTGGGTGACATCTATGCGGTGTGCAACTCGGACGGGCGGCTCACCGGGCTGTCGTTGGCCCCGCACGTGACGACGTCCTACACCTGTCGCGAGTTGATGGATCGGCTGAATATGGTCTTTGAGGCATTGCGCGAGGAAGCGCAGGCCGATTTCAATCGGAATTACGGTGGGGGAACCGTTGAATGACCCTCTGGTGGCGCGGGCGGTGGCCGCTCTGGCTCGTGGCCATGGCATGTTCGTCGGCGGCGATGCCGGTCGTGGCCTCGACACGCCCGCGCTGCTGCACGCCCGCGCCGACGGGATACGAGGAGCGATGAAGAAGCCGGGCGGCCTGCCCAAGGGGGCGGCGCTGCGATCAGGTCCGTCCGTGGCGAGGCTGCATCGGTTGGCCGACACCGATAGGGCGCTGAATGCAATCGTCGCGCAGGCTCAGGCCGTCCGCTCGGAAGCGAGCGCGGCGACGCGCTTGGTCCTGGATGCCGCGGTCGCCGATGTGGCGCCGGCGTCCGATACGCCGATGGGACGTCGCGAGGCGATGGCTCGGATGGCTGCGCGGTTGCGCGCTCAGCACGGCCACATCGTGCGTGCGCACTCGCGGGCGCGGCTATTGGCGTGGCGACTGCGGCGGTTGCGGTACCTGCGGTCGCGCTCGTTGGCGGGGCGACGCGGCCGGGCAGACGCATCGTTGGCGAGTGGCAGCGGGCGCGCCGCAGTATTGGCTGCAATCGATAAGGCCTTGGATATCAAGGGAATCCACGATCCTGCGGCGCGTGAGCGGTGGAAGCGCGGGATGGATCTGGTGGCTCGCCGCGAGTCGAACTACAACGCCAGCGCGGAAAACGATCGGGACTCCAATGCGGCCGTGGGCACTCCGAGTAAGGGTGTCTGGCAGTTCATAGCCCCAACGTTCGCGCGGTACCACGAGCCCGGCACGTCGGGAAGCATCCACGATCTGGTAGCGCAGGCCTGCGCGTTCATCAACTACGTGCGGCACCACTACGGCGTCGCCGCCGACGCGTCGGATTTGGCGGATCGGATTCAGCAGGCGGATCCCCGCCGCGCGCCCAGGGGTTACTAAGCAATGCCATTGAGTTTGTCCAACCGCGACCAGAATTCGGGGCATCTGTTCTACAACCGGCGGCTCCGTGCAGCAACAACGCGGTTCTCGGTGCGTATGAAACACGACGACCGCAAACAGACTGCGGCGCTGGCACTGTCGGTGGTGTTGGTGGCCATCGCCGCGGGCTGGATGGTGCTACTGAACGTGCTCAAACCCAGTGGGGTGGTGGGCGATTCGGCGATCATCGGCGATCGCGAGTCCGGGGCGATCTACGCGCGCATCGACGGCCGGCTGTATCCCGCCCTGAATCTGACTTCCGCGCGGCTGGCGACGGGGACCGCAGGGCAGCCAACGTGGGTGAAGCCGGCCGAGATCGCGAAGTATCCGACGGGGCCGCTGCTCGGGATCCCCGGTGCGCCAGCGGCGATGCCGGTGAACCGTGGGGCCGTGTCCGCCTGGGCGGTGTGCGACACGGCGGGGCGGCCGCGCACCGCGGACAAGCCCGCGGTGACCTCGATTGCCGGCCAGCTCACCGGTGGCCGCGCCACACCGATGGCCAACGGCGCGGGACTTATGGTGACGTTCGAGCGCGCAACGTATGTCATCTGGGATGGCAAGCGCTCACAGGTCGATCCCGCCGATCGGGCGGTCACGTTGAGCCTGGGGCTCGACCCGGGAGTGACTGTCCCAGTGGAGATCTCGCGCGCGCTCTTCGACGGCCTACCTGCCACCGAGCCCCTGCGTGTGCCGAAGGTGCCCGAGGCGGGAACTCCGTCGAAGTGGCTACCGGGCTCACAGGTGGGCGCGGTGCTGCAGGCCCAAACGGCGGGCGGAGGCACGCAATTCTACGTATTGCTGGCCGATGGTGTGCAAAAGGTCGGAGGCTTCGTGGCCGATCTGCTGCGCAGCGCCAACTCCTACGGAGCGACAACGCCGCGGACGGTGACTCCCGACGTGCTGGTCAACATTCCCGAAGTGGATTCCCTCGCCGTCGACTATTACCCGAGTGGTCGGCTGAATTTCGTTGATTCCGCGGCGAATCCGACGACGTGCGTGGGATGGGAAAAGGCGTCGACGGATCCGCAGGCGCGAGTTGCCATCTATAACGGCCGCGGGCTTCCGGTTCCGTCGTCGACGGATAACCGGATCGTACGGTTGGTTCGCGACGACCGTGACCCGGCGTCGGTCGTCGCCAACCAGGTGCTGGTGTTGCCGGGGGCGGCGAACTTCGTGGCGTCGACGAGCGGTGTGATCACCAGCGACTCGAGGGAATCGTTGTTCTGGGTGTCCGACAGCGGTGTGCGGTTCGGCATCGCCGCCGACGACTCGACGCTGCGCGCGCTCGGTCTTGATCCCGCCACGGCGGTGCAGGCGCCGTGGCCGTTGTTGCGGACTTTTGCTGCGGGGCCTGCCTTGTCGCGGCAGGCGGCGCTTGTGGCGCGCGACACTGTGCCGGCAGGCGGGCAGGCGGCCGTGCTGACGACGTCGGCCAGGGCGGGAGGCTGAGAAAAGTTGTCCAAGAGAGCGTTTCCCATCAACCGCGTCAGGATCCAGCCGCCGAAACCGGTTCGGGTAGCGCCGACCGCGCCGATAGCCCTGCCCGAACGCGAGCCGCGAAACATCTGGGTGATGATCGGCGTGCCGGCGCTGATCGTCGCGCTGATCGGCACGATCATCATGCTTTATGTGTCAGGTGTGCGCAGCCTGTCCACCGGGTTCTTCCCATTGATGGGAATCGGCGCCTTCAGCATGCTGGCGTTCTCCGGCCGTTTCGGGCGGGCCCGCAAGATCACCTGGGGTGAGTTGGAAAAGGGTCGACGCCGCTATCTTCGCGACCTCGACAGCAACCGTGACGAAATCCAGACCGCGGTGTGTGCGCAACGCAAGTGGCAGCAGGCCGTGCATTCCGACCCGCGTGGGTTGGGCGCCATCATCGGCGGCCCGCGGATGTGGGAGCGCGGGCGCGGCGATGTCGACTTTCTGGAGTTGCGGCTGGGCACGGGCGTGCAGCACGCACCGGACTCGGTGCTGTCAGTGACTTGGCCCGACATCGCCTCCGACGAGGAGCTGGAGCCTGTCACCGGTCAGGCGTTGCGAGATTTCATCCTGGAACAGCGCAAGATTCGCGACATCGCCAAGGTGGTGAACCTGCGCTCGGCGCCGGGGTTCAGCTTCGTCGGCGACGATTTGAACCGGGTGCGTTCGCTGATGCGTTCGTTGCTGTGCTCGCTGGCGGTGTTTCACAACCCGCGGGATGTCAAGTTGATGGTGGTCACCCGCAACCCCGAGTTGTGGTCGTGGATGGTGTGGCTGCCACACAATCTGCACGACGAGCTGTTCGACGCCTGCGGTTGGCGCCGGCTGGTGTTTGCCACACCCGAGGAGCTGGAGGAGGCGCTGGGCGCCGAGCTGCACATGAAGGGCAAGCGTGGCCAGTGGACTCCGCTGCCGGCGGCCAGCCCCACCACGACCGCTTCCGCCCTGGAGACCGCTCAGGCCGATCCCACGGCGGAGCTGGGACCGCACTGGGTGATTGTCGACGACAACACCGGCAGCCCCGAGGCATGGGAGAGCGTCGTCGGCCAGGTCGGCAAGGCGGGAATCAGCGTGCTGCGCATTGCCTCCCGCGTCGGCGTCGGCGTGGGGTTCCACACGGACCACCTTTACGAGATGAGTGAGCGGCACGACGCCGGGGTGGTCGGCGCGTCCAACGGCTCTGCCCAATCGCCCGGGAACGGGGATCCCGTCGACGGTGACGATGACCGCCCGGCGCCCCTGCTGCGCAGCGGCGGAAAGTTCTTCGCCCACGCCGACCAGTTGTCGATCCATCGGGCTTACCGGTACGCGCGAGCGATGGCGCGGTGGTCGCCGACGAGCAGCAGCGAGATCGCCGATTCGACCAGTGGGGCGACCGAGCTGCTCCGATCGCTGGGAATCAGCGATCCCCGTGACCTGGATGTCGACCGATTGTGGGCCGAGCGGCGCGGCAGGGGCGACGAGCGGTGGTCGGAGATCCCCGTAGGCGCCAAACCGAACGGCGAACTGCAAAGCATCATCATCCGCGCAAAGGACTTCGGCGGCTTCGGTTTTCACTCGGTGGTCATCGGCACCAGCGGCTCGGGGAAGTCGGAGTTCTTCCTGTCCTTGGTGTACGGGATCGCGCTGACGCATTCACCGGAGACCTTCAATGTCATCTTCGTCGACATGAAGTTCGAATCGGCCGCCCAGGACATCCTGGGCATCCCCCACGTGGTGGCGGCGCTGTCGAACCTCGGCAAGGATGAACGACACCTGGCCGAGCGGATGCGCAGAGTCATCGACGGTGAAATCAAGCAGCGCTACGAACTTTTCACGTCGGTGGGGGCGCGCGACGCGAACGATTACGAGGAGATCCGGCTTGCGGGGCGCGATCTCCCGCCGGTACCGGTGTTGCTGGTAATCGTCGACGAATATCTCGAGTTGTTCGCCAATCACGACAAGTGGATCAACCTGATCATCCACATTGGCCAGGAGGGCCGTGGCGCCAACGTGTTCTTTATGTTGGGCGGGCAACGGCTGGACCTGTCGTCGTTACAGAAAGTCAAGTCCAACATTGCATTTCGGATCGCACTGCGCGCCGAGTCCGGCGATGACAGCCGCGAGGTGATCGGCACGGACGCCGCGTACCATCTGCCCTCCAAGGAGAACGGCTTCGCGCTGTTGAAGGTGGGTCCGCGTGACCTGGAGCCGTTCCGCTGCTTTTATCTGTCAGCGCCGTTCGTGGTCCCTAAAAAGAGGGAGACGGTCAGGACCGTCGACATGACCCTGAGGCAGCCCCGGCTCTACAACTGGCAGTATCAGCCGCTGGATGCAGCCGATGCCGCGGTGTTGGAGGCAGCCTCCGCGGCGGACGACGAACCCGACGAATTCCTCTTGCACGAAGACGGTTTCAAGAAGAAGAAGATCGTGGACGTGTTGCGAGAGTCGCTGCAAAAGGTGCCGCACCGGGCCCCGCGCCGGCCGTGGTTGGAGCCGCTGGAGAATCCCGAGCCGGTTGACGCGCTGGTGACCGGCTGGCGTGGTAAGGCGTGGCACGTCGACTACGGCCGCAACCCGGGACTGGTGTTTCCGGTGGGGATCATGGACATTCCCGAGGAATCCAAGCAGGTCGTGCATTCCGTCGACGCGTTGCGCAGCAACATCATCGTGGTGGGGGCCAAGCAGCGCGGCAAGACAACCACTTTGATGACGCTCATGTGCTCGGCCGCAATGATGTACAGCCCTTCGCGAGTGACGTTCTTTTGCGTCGGCGGCGCGACCATGGCTCAGATCGGCTCGCTGCCGCACATCGCCGACATCGTGTCGCCCAAAGACACAGAGGGCATCGAGCGGATCCTGAGCAGCATGGACGCTTTGATCGGTGCCCGCGAGGACGCGTTTCGTCGCGCCAACATCGACCTCGACGGGTTCCGCGAACGGCGGTTCGGGCCAGGCAGTGACGGCCTGGGCGGAACCGATCCCAACGACCCGTTCGGCGATGTCTTCGTGGTGGTCGACGACTACGACGACCTATATACGAAAGACACGCTCCTAGGCGACCGCATCATCTCCTTGAGCAGCCGCGGCCCCGAATACGGGGTGCATGTGACGTGCAGCGCGGGCGGCTGGATTCATGGGCAGCGGCAGAAGCTGCTGCAGAACGCCACGGCGCGAATCCAATTGCGGCTGGCCGAGCCGGGCGAAAGCCAGATGGGGCACTCGGCGATCGAGTCCCGCGAGGCCGCCCGCCGAACGTTGAACCGCCCCGGCTTTGGGTTGACGGACTCGCTTCACGAGTTGTTGGTCGGCCTCCCCGTCGTGGTCGATCCCGCCACCCACACGATTGTCGCCACGCCCGACGTCGGTGCCCGCATCGCCGAGGTTGCCGGAGTCACCAAGCACGCGGTCCTGCAGCGGCTCCCGGAACGCGTGGAACTGAGGGCGATTCTGGAGGCCCACGCCGGGGATGGCGCCGCCGACGATCTCTCGATCGGGTTTGCGATCGGCGAACGCCACCAGCTCGGCCCGGTGCCTCTGCGTCTCGCGGAAAGCCCGGGGTTGATGATTTTGGGTCGGCAGGGTTGCGGCAAGAGCCTGTCGCTGGTGGCGATCGGCGAGGCTGTCATGAGCCGGTTCAGCCCGGAGGAAGCCCAGCTGACGCTGATCGACCCCAAGGCCGCGCCGCACGGGCTACGGGACTTGCACGCGCCGGGTTATGTGCGCGCCTACGCCTATGACCAAGACGAGATAGACCGTGTCATCACCGAACTTGCCCAGGACGTCTTGCTGCCGCGGTTGCCCCCCAAGGGATTGAGCCAGGAGGAGTTGCGTGCGCTCAAGCCATGGGAGGGAACACGGCATTTCGTCCTCATCGACGACATCCAAGACCTGCGGCCGGCTCAGACCCAGAGCTACCCGGCGACGGCACCGGTCGGCGCGGCCCTGTGGAAGTTGATGGAGCGCGCCCGCCAGATCGGTTTGCACGTTTTCACGACCCGCAATAGCACCAACTGGGCGACGCTGCAGATGGATCCGTGGTGGAGGTATCAAACGTCGGCCAAGGTCGCGCAGCTGTATATGGACAACGATCCGCAAAACAAGATCAATCGGGTGGTTCGCGCCCAAGCATTACCCCCCGGGCGTGGGCTGCTGGTAACCGACGACTCCGATGTCGAGGGCATCTTGGTCGGCCTCCCGTCGATGGTCTACGGGCAATAGCCGTTCGCTATAGGCAAACGACGAATTGTGCCGAAAATGGCGAATACGGCTTCCCCGCTAGAATGGCTCCGCCATGCCTCCAGCCGCGCCGCCGCGCCCACAACTGAGTCTGACGACGCAGGTGTGGCGCTTCGTCGTCACCGGCGGCCTGGCCGGGATCGTCGACTTCAGCCTCTATCTAGTGCTCTACAAGGTGGTGGGACTGCAGGTCGACCTATCCAAATCGATCAGTTTCGTTATCGGAACGGTCACCGCCTACCTGATCAACCGCCGATGGACGTTTCAGGCGGCGCCGAGCACCGGCCGGTTCATCGCGGTCATGGTTCTCTACGGCATGACCTTCGCCGTGCAGGTCGGCCTCAACCATCTGTGCCTCGCGCTTTTGGACTACCGCGGGTGGGCGATACCGGTGGCGTTCGTGATCGCGCAGGGCACCGCCACGGTGATCAACTTCGTCGTGCAGCGGGCGGTAATCTTCCGCATCCGCTGAGCCGAGCCGCCAGGCGGTACCCTCTTTGACGATGTTCACCACCAAACGACTGACGGGGTGGGGGCGCACGGCGCCGTCAGTGGCCGACGTGCTGCGTACGCCCGATCCCGAGGTCGTTGCCAAGGCGGTGGCCAGGCTGGCTGACTCGGTCGGGCAGCGAAATCACCGCGGGGTGATCGCGCGCGGGCTGGGCCGGTCCTACGGCGACAACGCGCAGAACGGCGGCGGTCTGGTGATCGACATGACCGAGCTGAACATTATCCACTCGATCAGCGCCGACACCAAGCTGGCCGACCTCGACGCCGGGGTCAACCTCGACCAGCTGATGAAGGCTGCCCTGCCGTTCGGCCTGTGGGTCCCGGTGCTGCCCGGCACGCGCCAGGTCACCATCGGCGGCGCGATCGCGTGCGACATCCACGGCAAAAACCATCACAGCGCGGGTAGCTTCGGCAACCACGTGCGGTCGATGGACCTGCTGACCGCGGACGGGCAGATCCGCCACCTGACACCGGCCGGGGAGGATTCCGAGCTGTTCTGGGCCACGGTCGGCGGCAACGGCCTGACCGGGATCATCCTGCGGGCCACCATCGAGATGACGCGCACCGAGACCGCATATTTCATCGCGGACGGCGACGTCACCGCGAGCCTGGACGAAACCATCGCGCTGCACAGCGACGGCAGCGAAGCCTCCTACACCTATTCCAGCGCCTGGTTCGACGCGATCAGCGCCCCGCCGAAACTAGGCCGGGCCGCGGTCTCGCGCGGCTCATTGGCGACCATCGAGCAGTTGCCCGCGAAGCTGCGTCGAAACCCACTCAAATTCGATGCGCCACAACTGCTTACGCTGCCCGACGTTTTTCCGAACGGGCTGGCCAACAAATACACGTTCATGCCGATCGGCGAGCTGTGGTACCGCAAGTCCGGGACCTATCGCGGCAAGATCCAGAACCTCACGCAGTTCTACCATCCGCTGGACATGTTCGGCGAGTGGAACCGCGCCTACGGCTCAGCGGGTTTCAGCCAGTACCAGTTCGTCGTCCCCACCACCGCCGTCGAGGAGTTCAAGAGCATCATCCGCGACATTCAGAAGTCCGGGCACTACTCATTCCTCAACGTGTTCAAGCTGTTCGGCCCGGGCAACCGGGCTCCATTGAGCTTTCCCATCCCCGGCTGGAACGTCTGCGTCGACTTCCCGATAACGCCGGGGCTCAACGAGTTCCTCAACGAACTCGACCGCCGGGTGCTGGAATTCGGGGGCCGCGTGTATACGGCCAAGGATTCGCGCACCACCGCTGACACTTTCCACGCCATGTATCCGCGCATCGACGAGTGGATCGCCGTGCGCCGCAAGGTCGACCCACTGCGGGTGTTCGCCTCCGACATGGCCCGACGCCTGGAGCTGCTGTAGATGGTGCGCCGATGGTTCTAGATGCCGTGGGAAATCCGCAGACCATCCTTTTGCTCGGTGGCACCTCCGAGATCGGGCTGGCGATCTGCGAGCGTTACCTGCAAACCGCGCGCGCGCGAGTCGTGCTGGCCACCATGCCCGGCGACCCGGGCCGCGACGACGCGGTAGCCCAGATGAAGGCAGCCGGCGCGCGGGCGGTGGAGGTCGTCGACTTCGAAGCCACCGACACCGAAAGCCACCCGAAGATGATCGACCAGGTGTTCTCGGGTGGTGACGTGGACGTGGCGATCGTGGCGTTCGGTCTGCTGGGCGACGCCGAAGAGCTGTGGCAGAACCAGCGAAAAGCCGTGCAGATAGCCGAGATCAATTACACCGCAGCGGTTTCGGTGGGAGTGCTACTTGCCGAGAAGATGCGCGCCCAGGGCTTCGGTCAGATCATCGCAATGAGCACGGTGGCCGGTGAGCGGGTGCGGCGGTCCAACTTTGTCTACGGCTCCACCAAGGCGGGTCTGGACGGTTTCTACCTGGGCCTGTCGGAGGCGTTGCGCGAGTACGGGGTTCGCGTCCTGGTGATCCGGCCCGGCCAGGTGCGTACCCGGATGAGCGCGCACATCAAGGAGGCTCCACTCACCGTCGACAAGGAGTACGTCGCCAACCTAGCGGTGACCGCGGCGGCAAAAGGTAAGGAATTGGTTTGGGCACCAGCAGCATTCCGTTATGTGATGATGGTGTTGCGACACATCCCGCGGAGCATCTTCCGCAAGCTGCCGATCTGAAGATGCGTAACGCACTGGCCACCCTAGGCCAGATGTTCGTGGCGGTCGTCGTCGCAGCCGTCGTCGCGGTGGTATCGCTGACCGCGATCGCGGGCGTGCAATGGCCGGCCTTTCCGTCGTCCAACCAGCTGCACGCGCTGACCACCGTCGGGCAGGTTGCCTGCGTGGCCGGGCTGGTGGCGGTCTGCTGGCTGTGGCGCCGATATCGCCGCCTGGCCCAACTGGGCGGGTTGGTGTTCGTGTCGGCTTTCACCGTCGTGACGCTGGGCATGCCGCTGGGCGCCACCAAGCTGTATCTCTTCGGCATCTCCGTCGACCAGCAGTTCCGCACCGAATACCTGACCCGGTTCGCCGACAGCCCGGCCCTGCACGACATGACCTACCTCGGGCTGCCGCCGTTCTACCCGCCGGGCTGGTTCTGGATCGGCGGGCGCATCGCGGCGCTGACCGGAACACCGGCCTGGGAGATCTACAAGCCCTGGGCCGTCACCTCGATCGCGGTCGCAGTCGCAGTCGCGCTGGTGCTGTGGTGGCGGATGATCCGCTTCGAGTACGCACTGATCGTCACGGCCGCCACGGCAGCGGCAACGCTGGCCTACAGCTCGCCGGAGCCCTACGCGGCGATGATCACGGTGTTGTTTCCGCCGGTGTTGGTGCTGACGTGGTCGGGTCTGCGCGCCGGCGAGCGCGGCGGCTGGGCCGCCGTTGTCGGCGCCGGGCTGTTCCTGGGATTCTCGGCCACCTGGTACACGCTGCTGGTCGCCTTCAGCGCGTTCACGGTGCTGCTCATGGCGCTGTTGCTGGCGGTTGCGCGCTGGCGGCAACACGGCGCCACGGCCGCGCTCGACCCACTTCGCCGGCTGGCCCTCATCGCCGCCATCGCAGCGGCCATCGCGAGCACGACCTGGCTGCCGTTCTTGTTGCGTGCGGCCCGCAGCCCGGTCAGCAACACCGGCAGCGCCCAGCACTACCTGCCGGCCGATGGCGCCGAACTGACCTTCCCCATGCTGCAGTTCTCCCTGCTCGGAGCGGTCTGCATGGTCGGCACCCTGTGGCTGGTGTTGCGTGCCCGCACGTCGGTCCGGGCGGGCGCCCTGGCCATCGGCGTGCTCGCCGTGTACGTGTGGTCACTGCTGTCGATGCTGACCACGCTGGCGCGCACCACCCTGTTGTCGTTCCGGCTACAGCCGACGTTGACCGTGCTGTTGGTGGCTGCCGGAGCGTTCGGGTTCATCGAGGCCACCCAAGCGCTCGTCGCGCGTAGCCGCGCCATACTTCCGGTGGCCGGCGCGCTCGGGCTGGCCGCGGCGATAGCGTTCAGCCAGGACATCCCGGAGGTGCTGCGGCCGGATCTCGCCATCGCCTACACGGACACCGACGGCTACGGCCAGCGCGGTGATCGGCGGCCGCCGAGCTCGGAGAAGTTCTACTCCGCTATCGACGCCACCATCCTGAAGGTGACCGGCAAGCCGCGCGATCAGACCATCGTGATGACCGCCGACTACAGCTTCCTTTCCTACTACCCGTACTGGGGATTCCAAGGTCTGACGTCGCACTACGCGAACCCGTTGGCACAGTTCGACTTGCGGGCCGCGCAGATCGAGAAGTGGTCCAAGCTCAAGACCCCCGACGAGTTCATCCATGCGCTGGACACGTCGCCCTGGCCCCCGCCGACGGTGTTTCTCATGCGCCGCGGCGCCGATAACAACTACACGTTGCGGTTGGCCCAGGACGTGTACCCGAACCAACCGAACGTCCGCCGCTATACCGTCGACTTGCGGGCCGCCCTGTTCGCCGACCCCCGCTTCGTCGTTGAAACCATCGGCCCGTTCGTGCTGGCTATCCGCCGGCCGGGGGCTTAGCCGCCGATGGCCACCGAAATCTCGGCTGACTTGGCCGAAGAACTACCATCTAGCTCCGTGAACGACGCGGGAGCCAACCAACGGGTCGCTCGGTTGGTTGCGACCGTCGCCGGTCTGCTCGGCGCCCTCCTTGCGGTCGCCACCCCATTGCTGCCGGTCAACCAGACCACCGCCCAACTCAACTGGCCGCAGAGCGGCAAGTTCGACAGCGTCGAGGCCCCCCTGATCGGGTATGTCGCCACCGAATTGAACGTGAGCGTGCCGTGCCAGGCCGCCGCCGGGCTGGCGGGACCGCAGAGCGCCGGCAAGACGGTGTTGTTGTCGACGGTGCCCAGGCAGGCGCCCAAGGCCGTCGACCGCGGGCTGCTCATCCAGCGCGCCAACGACGATCTGGTACTCGTGGTCCGCAACGTCGCGGTCGTCACCGCGCCCCTGAGCGAGGTGCTCAGCCCGGCCTGCCAGCGATTGACCTTCACCGCACACGCCGATCGGGTAACGGCCGAGTTCGTCGGGCTGACGCAGGGACCCAACGCCGAGCATCCCGGCTCGCCGCTGCGGGGCGAGAAGAGCGGCTACGACTTCCGGCCGCAGATCGTCGGTGTGTTCACGGACCTCTCCGGGCCGTCGCCGCCGGGGTTGAGCTTCTCGGCGACCGTCGACACCCGCTACAGCAGCAGCCCCACTCCGCTGAAGATGGCCGCGATGATCCTCGGGGTGGTGCTGACGGCCGCCGCCCTGATCGCGCTGCACGTCCTCGACACGGCCGACGGCACCCGGCACCGCCGCTTCCTGCCTCGGCGATGGTGGTCGATCGGCGGCCTGGACGCCCTGGTGATCGCGGTGCTGGTGTGGTGGCATTTCGTCGGCGCCAACACCTCCGACGACGGCTACATCCTGACCATGGCCCGGGTATCCGAGCACGCCGGATACATGGCCAACTACTACCGCTGGTTCGGTACGCCCGAGGCTCCGTTCGGCTGGTACTACGACCTGCTGGCCGTGTGGGCGCACGTCAGCACCACCAGCATCTGGATGCGGTTGCCCACCCTGCTCATGGCGCTGACGTGCTGGTGGGTGATCAGCCGCGAAGTGATACCCCGGCTGGGTCACGCCGTCAAGAAGAGCCGGGCCGCCGCGTGGACCGCGGCGGGCATGTTCCTGGCCGTCTGGTTGCCCCTCGACAACGGCCTGCGGCCCGAGCCGATCATCGCGCTGGGCATCCTGCTGACCTGGTGTTCGGTGGAACGCGCGGTGGCCACCAGCCGGCTGCTGCCCGTGGCGATCGCCTGCATCATCGGCGCGCTGACCCTGTTCTCCGGGCCGACCGGTATCGCCTCGATCGGCGCGCTGCTGGTGGCGATCGGCCCCCTGCGGACCATCCTGCATCGCAGATCCAGGCGATTCGGCATCGTGCCGCTGGTGGCGCCCGTGTTGGCCGCGGCCACCGTCACCGCGATCCTGATCTTCCGCGACCAGACCCTGGCCGGCGAGGTAAAAGCCAGCATGCTCAAGCGCGCCGTCGGTCCCAGCCTGAGCTGGTTCGACGAACACATCCGCTACGAGCGGCTATTCATGGCCAGCCCCGACGGGTCAGTGGCCCGCCGCTTCGCCGTGCTGGCGTTGGTTCTCGCGCTCGCGATAACGGTGGCCATGTCGTTGCGGAAGGGCCGAATTCCCGGCACCGCCGGGGGACCGAGCCGCCGCATCGTCGGGATCACCATCATTTCGTTCCTCGCCATGATGTTCACTCCCACCAAATGGACGCACCACTTCGGGGTGTTCGCCGGGCTGGCCGGATCGCTGGGCGCGCTGGCCGCGGTGGCGGTGACGTCGGCGGCCATGCGCTCCCGGCGCAACCGCACCGTGTTCGCCGCCGTCGTGTTGTTCTTGGTCGCCCTGTCGTTCGCCAGCGTCAACGGCTGGTGGTATGTGTCCAATTTCGGTGTGCCGTGGTCTAATTCGTTCCCGGCGTGGCATTACGCCTTCGCCACCGTGCTGCTTGGGCTCACCGTCCTGGTGCTGCTGCTGTCGGCGTGGTTTCATTTCGTCGCTCCGGACTCGGCCAGGTTCCAAGGGCCACCGAACGCCGGTCCGCGGGCCCGAGTGACCGGAATCGTCCAGTCCCCGTTGGCAATTGCGGCGTGGTTGCTGGTGATCTTCGAGGTGGCGTCGCTGACCCTGGCGATGACCGCCCAGTACCCCGCCTGGTCCGTGGGACGGTCAAACCTGGAGGCCTTGACGGGCAAGTCTTGCGGACTGGCCGAGGACGTGATGGTGGAGCAGGACCCTAACGTCGGGATGCTGTCCCCGGTCGCGGGCCCGGCGGTCGACGCCCTGGGAGCCGGGCGGGACGAAGCGTTCACGCCCAACGGCATTCCGGCCGACGTCCGCGCCGACCCGGTGATGGAACGTCCGGGCGACCGTAGTTTCTTCAATGAAGGGGCGGTCACGGGCGCCGAGGCAGGCACCGAGGGCGGCACCACCCCGGCGCCGGGAATCAACGGTTCGGTCGCGCAGCTGCCTTACAACCTGGATCCTGCCCGCACGCCGGTGCTGGGCAGCTGGCGGTCCGGCATCCAGGTGGTCGCACGGCTGCGGTCGGGCTGGTACCGACTGCCCCCACGGGACAAGGCGGGGCCGCTACTGGTCGTGACCGCCGCAGGTCGCTTCGACCCGCGGGAGGTCCAGGTGCAGTGGGCCACCGATGACGAAGCGGCCAGCGGACACCCCGGCGGGTCGTTTGAATTCGCTGACGTCGGCGCCTCGCCGGCCTGGCGCAACCTGCGGCTGCCACTGTCTGCAATCCCGAGCGCCGCCACCCAGATCCGCTTGATCGCCAACGACGAAGATCTGGCGCCGCAGCACTGGATCGCGCTCACGCCGCCGCGGATCCCGCAGCTGCGCACGCTGCAGGACGTGGTGGGCTCCCAGGACCCGGTGTTGCTGGATTGGCTGGTGGGCCTGGCGTTCCCGTGCCAGCGACCGTTCGGCCATCAAAACGGCGTCGACGAAACGCCGAAATGGCGCATCCTGCCGGACCGATTCGGCGCCGAGGCCAACTCGCCGGTGATGGACAACAATGGCGGCGGTCCGCTGGGCGTCACCGAGTTGCTGGTAAAAGCCACCACGATGGCCACCTACTTGAAGGACGACTGGTCCCGCGACTGGGGCTCGCTGCAACGGCTGACGCCCTACTATCCCAACGCGCAGCCCGCCCGTTTGCAGCTGGGGACGGCGACGCGCAGCGGCCTGTGGAGCCCGGCGCCGCTTCGTCATTAGCCAGGCCATTAGCCGCGCCATTGGCCGCGCCATTGGCCGGGCCGAAAAGCGCCGCGACACTTGCACCAGGTACACGACACGCCGCGGCGCATCGCCCTGGCGCAAGTCTCGGCGCGGTCGCTCGTGGACTTCCTACGGGATCGCGGCACGCAGGGGATGCGTCAGCGTCCACAGCGGGTGCAGGACGTCCGCGGCGTAGTGGCGTGCCGGGTGCAGTGGCCCGGAGTAGGGCACCCATTGGTCAGCCGACGCGACGGCCGGCACCAGCGACCCGATGAGTGAAAGACCCAGGGTGCCCACCGCGACACCGGCCGCGACCCGCAGCTTGGACACTTTCTCCGCCTTGGATTTCATGGTTGCCATTCCTCCTTTTGGCTTTTTGGCTTGGATTGCCGACAGCGGCAGTCTGGCGCGGGCCGCTTGCCGGGTCTTTACGAAATTCTTGCGAAATTTCTTTGCGGTCGGTAAGTGTCGGTAAGTGTATGCTTACCGTTCGTGGTCACTTACCGAGCCACCCGAGCCACCCGAGCCGACCGAGCCGACCAGGCCTGGCTCGCACTGGCCGACGGGACACGCCGGGCCATCGTGGAACGCCTCGCGCACGGCCCGTCGGCCGTCGGCGAATTGGCTCGGGACCTCCCCGTCAGCAGGCCTGCCGTTTCCCAACACCTCAAGGTGCTCAAGTCCGCCGAGCTGGTGCGCGATCGCGCAGCGGGAACCCGGCGGGTCTATCAGCTCGACCCGACCGGCCTCGAGGCGTTGCGCGCCGATCTCGACCGGTTCTGGTCCCAAGCCCTGGCGACCTACGCGCAGACCATCGACGAGTCGAAGCACCCGGAAGGAGAACCCGCATGACCCAGCCGCGCACTCCGAATGTCACGCACCACGTCGTCGTCGACGCCCCGATCGAGCGCGCGTTCGCCGTCTTCACCGAGCGGTTCGGCGACTTCAAGCCGCGCGAACACAACCTGCTCGCCGTCCCGATCGCCGAGACGGTGTTCGAACCCCGCGTGGGCGGCCACATCTACGACCGTGGGGTCGACGGCAGCGTTTGCCGCTGGGCGCGCATCTTGGCCTACGAGCCGCCCAGCCCCTTGATGTTCACCTGGGATATCGGTCCGACCTGGCAGTTGGAGGCCGATCCGTCCAAGACCAGCGAAGTCGAAGTCCGCCTCACCGCGGAACCTGAGGGGCGCACCCGCGTCGACCTCGAGCATCGCCATCTGGACCGCCACGGTCCGGGCTGGGAGAACGTCGCCGACGGCGTCGACGGCGACGCCGGCTGGCCGCTGTATCTGGATCGCTACGCTCGGCTGCCCAGCGTCGCGCACCGCAAATGACCGCCACGCTGATGACCATGGCCCGAGCCGAGCGGGCCGACCTCGCGGATTTCCTGGCCACGCTGGCACCGCAGGACTGGGAGGCGCCCAGCCTCTGTTCGAAGTGGAGCGTCAAAGACGTTGTCGCGCACGTGATCAGTTACGAAGAGCTCGGCGCCCTTGGGCTGATGAGGCGCTTCGTGAAGGGCTGGATCGTGCGGGCCAACCAGGTGGGCGTCGACGAGTTCGCGGCCCTAAGCCCGCAACAGCTGCTCGCGTTTCTGCGCAATCACCTCGAGCCGCGCGGACTGACAGCGGGTTTCGGCGGCATGATCGCGCTCGTCGACGGCACGATCCATCACCAAGACATCCGCCGCTCGCTCGGTCGGCCGCGCAGCGTCCCGCCCGATCGGCTCGAGCGGGTTCTCGGGTTGGTGCCCGGCAACCCGAGGCTCGGCGCCGGACGCCGGGTCCGGGGACTGCGGCTGCGCGCCACCGACATCGTCTGGGCGCACGGCCATGGACCCGAGGTGACCGGCCCCGGCGAGGCTCTCCTGATGGCCATGTCCGGGCGCCCGGCGGCGCTGACGGACCTCAGCGGCCCGGGCCTGATCACGCTGGCCAAACGGGTGGGCGGGTAGCCGGCCGTCAGCCGGGGCGGGTCTCGAAGATGAAGTCGTGCCCGCCGATGCGGATGCGGTCGCCGTCGGCCAGGGTTGCGCTGCCCCGGATGCGCTGGCCCCGCACCTCGACGCCGTTGGTGGACCGCAAATCGGTCATGACGAACCCGGTTCCGGTATCGGTGATCACGGCGTGATGGCGGCTCACGTCGGTGTCGTCGAGGACGATGTCGTTGTCGGTGAAGCGCCCGATCCGGGTGATCGCGCCCGTCAGCCGATGCCGCCGTCCGTTCTGATCGCGCAGGCATCCGACGATCGACTCCGCAAGCAGTATACCCGCGGTCGACGGGTCCGGGCTGTAGACGCCGCGCTTGCGGGTGGTCAGGGCGGCACGCTTGGCGCCCAACGGCTCCTGGCGCAGGATTTTCTCGTGCAGGGCGCTCACCGTGGGGCCGGGATCGATGCCCAGGCCCTCGGCCAGGGCGGTCTTGAGCCGCCGGTAGGCGCCGAGCGCGTCGGACTGACGCTCGGTGACGTAATAGGCGGTGATCAGCTGGGCCCACAGCGGCTCGCGGTAGGGATGCTCGGCCGTGAGCACCTCGAGCTCACCGATGACCGCGTCGGCGCGCCCGCAGGCGATCTCGGCCTCGGCGCGCGCGGTGTGGGCCGCCACTTTGTCTTCCATCAGCGCGGTGGCGAAGGCATCGACGAAGGCGAAGTCGCGCAGGTCGTCGAGAACCGGCCCGCGCCATTCGGCCAGCGCCAGCGACAGGTGATTGCTGGCCTCGTCGAAGCGTCCCGCGGCGGCAGCCTGCGATCCCAGGCCCTTTTCGGCGACGAAGCGCCCCAGGTCGCAATCGGCGTCGGCGACCGTCAGCTGATATCCGGGCGGCGCACTGGCCAGCACCTGGTATGGGTCCACGCCCGCCGTGCGGAGCAGCCGCCGCAGGTTGGACACGTGGGCCTGGATGCTGGTGCGCGCGGCCGGCACCGGCTCCTCACCCCATACCGCATTGATCAACGACTCCACGGACACGGGTCGGTTGCGATTGATAAGGAGCATCGCCAGCACCGCTCGCTGCTTCGGCGGCCCCACCGGCACCCGGACGCCGTAGGAGGTCATCAGCAACGGTCCCAAGACACCGAACCCCAGACCTGTGTTCATCATCGCGCTGCGAGCCTCCCGGGGGACGGAGGCCGTTTTCGAGGGCCTCAGGTCCTCATTTTGAACGCACGTGCTGCGACGAGAGTTTATTTCGTCGGTTGGGCGCGGCAAATCGCTCGCGGGCCCGGCGAGCCGGAGCGTCCGCCGGGGTCGATGTGGAACGGCCCTGCGTCCTTACCGGACAAAGCGGCTTCGCTTACCATCGAGCCTCGTGCCCCACGACGGTAATCAGCGATCGCACCCGATACCACGGTTGATCGCCGTCGTCGCGGGACTCCTGGGGGTGCTGTTGTGCGCATCCGTGCCACTGCTGCCGGTGAAACAGACCACCGCGACGGTCCTGTGGCCCCAGGGCATCACGGAAGGTCCCGCCGGGAACGTCGCCCAGCTCACCGCCCCGCTGGTTTCCGGGGCGCCGCGCGCGCTGGACATCTCCATCCCCTGCCCTGCGATGGCCACCTTGGGGCCCAACGGCGGATTGGTGGTGTCGACGCTGCCGACGGGCGGAATCGACGCCGGCAAGAACGGGCTGTTCGTCCGCGCCGACAAAGACGTGGTCGTCGTCGCGTTCCGCGACTCGGTGGCCGCAGTGGCCCAGCGCTCGGCGGTCGCCGCCGGCGCCTGCTCCGTGCTGCACGTCTGGGCCGACGCCGGTGGAGCGCGTGCGGATTTCGTCGGCATACCCGGCGCCTCCGGCACACTGCCGTCCGAGAAGAAACCACAGGTCGGCGGGATCTTCACCGACCTGAAGGTGCCGGCCCAGCCGGGGCTGTCGGCCCGCATCGACGTCGACACCCGGTTCATCACGGCGCCCACGGCCATCAAGAAGATCGCGATGGCGGTGGGTACGCTGGCCGTGCTGGCCGCCATCCTTGCGATGGGGGTCATGGACCGGCGCAGTCGCGGCGACGCAGCCCTGATCAACTGGCGCTCCCCGATCGCCTGGCTGTCCCGATACCGCCCGCACTCCCGCTGGGCCACGTGGTGGCGCGTCGGTGCGGCCACCTGGCTCGCCGACGTGGGCGTGATCGGAACGCTGCTGGTCTGGCACGTCATCGGCGCCACCTCGTCGGACGACGGCTACAACCTGACGATCGCCCGGGTCGCGCCGAAAGCCGGCTATGTGGCCAACTACTACCGCTACTTCGGGACGACGGAGGCGCCGTTCGACTGGTATCTCGCGGTGCTCGCCAAGTTGGCGTCGGTGAGCACGGCCGGCGTATGGATGCGGATCCCGGCGACGCTGGCCGGGATCGCGTGCTGGCTGATCATCGGCCATTGGATGTTGCGCAGGCTGGGTCCCGGCAGGGGCGGCCTCGGAGCCAACCGGGTGGCAGTGCTCACCGCGGGCGCCGTGTTCCTGGCCGCGTGGCTGCCGTTCAACAACGGGCTGCGACCCGAACCGCTGATCGCCCTCGGGGTGCTCGTCACCTGGGTGCTGGTGGAACGCGCCATCGCGCTGCAACGAATCGCGCCCGCCGCCGTCGCGATCATCGTCGCGATGCTCTCCGCGGCTTTGGCCCCACAAGGTTTGATCGCCGTCGCCCCGCTGCTGACCGGGGCCCGGGCCATCGCCCGGGCGATCCGGCGACGCCGGGCGACCGACGGGCTGCTCGCCCCGCTGGCGGTGCTGGCCGCGTCGCTCGCACTGATCCTCGTGGTGGTCTTCCGCAGCGAGACACTGGCCACGGTCGGGGAATCGGCGCGCATCAAGTACAAGGTCGGTCCGACGATCGCGTGGTACCAGGACTTCCTGCGCTACTACTTCCTCACGGTGGAGTCCAACCCCGACGGGTCAATGGCGCGGCGCTTCGCCGTGCTGGTGCTGCTGTTGTGCCTGTTCGGGATGCTGGTCGTGCTGCTGCGACGCGGCGGGGTGCCCGGCTTGGCGACCGGCCCGGCATGGCGGTTGATCGGCACCGCCGCGGTCGGCCTGCTGCTGCTGACGTTTACGCCGACGAAGTGGGCCGTGCAGTTCGGCGCGTTCGCCGGTCTGGCCGGCGCCCTGGGCGCGGTCACCGCGTTCACCTTCGCCCGGATAGGCCTGCACAGCCGCCGCAACCTGACGCTGTACGTCACCGCGCTGCTGTTCGTGCTGGCATGGGCGACCTCGGGAGTCAACGGCTGGTTCTACGTGGGCAACTACGGCGTGCCGTGGTTCGACATCCAGCCCGTCATCGCCAGCCATCCGGTGACCTCGATGTTCCTGACGTTGTCGATCCTGACCGGGCTACTTGCCGCCTGGCAGCACTTCCGCATGGACTACACCGGGCACACCGAGGTCAAGGACAACCGGCGCAACCGCGTGCTGGCCTCCACCCCGCTCCTGGTCGTGGCGACGATCATGGTCCTCGGCGAGGTCGGCTCGATGGCCAAGGCCGCCGTGTTCCGCTACCCGCTCTACACCACCGCCAAGGCCAACCTGGCGGCCATCACCTCGGGGTTGTCGCCTACCAGCTGCGCGATGGGCGATGACGTGTTGGCCGAGCCGGACCCCAACGCCGGTCTGCTGCAGCCGGTTCCGGGGCAGCAGTTCGGCAGCGCGGGCCCGCTCGGGGGCATCAATCCCGTCGGATTCAAACCCGATGGGGTTGGCGACGACCTTAGGTCCTACCCGGTGGTGACAAAACCGGGCGTGGTGAATTCCGACGCGTCGCCCAACAAGCCCAACGCCACCATGAGCGACTCCGCGGGCACGGCCGGCGGGAAGGGGCCGGTCGGGGTGAACGGGTCGCACGTGGCACTGCCGTTCGGCCTCGACCCGGCACGCACGCCGGTGATGGGCAGCTACGGGGAGAACACGCTGGCCGCCACGGCGACCTCGGCCTGGTACCAGTTGCCGCCGCGTAGCCCGGACCGGCCGCTGGTGGTGGTCTCCGCCGCCGGCGCCATCTGGTCGTACAAGGAGGACGGCACCTTCACGTACGGCCAGTCGCTGAAATTGCAGTGGGGCGTCACGCGGCCGGATGGAACGACTCAGGCGCTCGGGGAGGTGCAGCCGATCGACATCGGGCCCGAGCCGGCATGGCGCAATCTGCGGTTCCCGCTCACCTGGGCGCCCCCGGAGGCCAACGTGGCGCGCATCGTCGCCTACGACCCGAACCTCAGTTCCGAGCAGTGGTTCGCGTTCACGCCGCCGCGCGTCCCGGTGCTGCAAACCCTGCAGCAACTGATCGGATCGCGCACACCGGTGCTGATGGACATCGCCACCGCCGCCAACTTCCCCTGTCAGCGGCCCTTCTCGGAACACCTTGGCGTCGCCGAACTTCCGCAGTACCGCCTCCTGCCCGATCACAAACAGACGGCGGCGTCGTCGAACGGGTGGGAGTCCAGCGAGGCCGGGGGTCCGTTCCTGTTCACGCAGGCGCTGCTGCGCACCTCCACGATCTCGACGTACCTGCGTGGCGACTGGTACCGCGACTGGGGTTCGGTCGAGCAGTACTTCCCGTTGGTGCCGGCCGATCAGGCGCCGGCCGCCGTTGTCGAACAGGGTGTGATCACAGTGCGCGGCTGGAGCCGGCAAGGACCGATTAGGGCGCTGCCATGAGCGTCGTCAACCACGAACAGCAAGCGGCCCCCGTGCGGCGTGACACCCGTGACGGTGTGCGGGTGACGCGCTGGGTCGCAACGGTCGCGGGGCTGCTGGGCTTCTTACTGTCGGTCGCGACACCGCTGCTTCCCGTCGTTCAGACCACGGCAAAGCTGAACTGGCCGCAGAACGGCCAATTGAGTAGCGTTACGGCGCCGCTGATCTCGCTGACCCCGGTCGACGTGACGGCAACCGTGCCGTGCTCTGTGGTGGGTGGCCTGCCGCCCGACGGCGGTGTCGTGCTGAGCACGGCACCCAAGAAGGGCAAGGACGCGGCGCTCAATGCGTTGTTCGTCGTCGCCAGCAGCCAGCGCGTCGACGTCACCGACCGAAATGTGGTGATCGCCAGCGTTTCTCGGGACCAGGCGGCGTCACCGAAATGCCAGCGCATCGAGATCACCTCCACCCGCGCCGGCACCTTTGCCACCTTCGTCGGGTTGACCGACCCGGCGGGCAAGCCGGTCAGCGGGGGTTTCGCCGATCCCAACCTGCGCCCGCAGATCGTCGGGATATTCACGGATCTGACCGGTCCCGCTCCGCCGGGACTGCGGCTCTCGGCGACCATCGACACCCGGTTCTCCACCACGCCGACGACGCTGAAACTGTCCGCGATGGTGTTGGCGATCGTGGCCACCATCGTCGCGCTGGTCGCGTTGTGGCGCCTGGATCAGCTGGACGGCCGGCGCATGCACCGCTGGATACCGACGAGCTGGCGCAGGTTCACCCTGGTCGACGCCACGGTGATATTCGGATTCCTGCTATGGCACCTGATCGGCGCGAATTCCTCCGACGACGGTTACATCCTGGGCATGGCCCGGGTCGCCGACCACGCCGGCTACATGTCCAATTACTTCCGCTGGTTCGGTAGCCCGGAAGACCCGTTTGGCTGGTACTACAACCTGCTGGCGCTGATGACCCATGTCAGCGACGGCAGCTTGTGGATGCGGTTGCCCGACCTGCTCGCCGGGCTGCTCTGCTGGCTGCTGTTGTCGCGCGAGGTGCTGCCCCGGTTGGGTCCGGCGGTGACCTCCAGCGTCGCCGCTAACTGGGCGGCGGGCATGGTCCTGCTCACAGCGTGGATGCCGTTCAATAACGGCCTTCGCCCCGAGCCCATCATCGCGCTGGGTTCGCTGGTCACGTACGTGCTGATCGAACGATCGATGCGCTACAGCCGCCTGACCCCCGCGGCGCTGGCGGTCGTCACCGCGGCATTCACGTTGGCCGTCCAGCCGACGGGCCTCATCGCGGTGGCCGCGTTGATCGCGGGTGGCCGTCCGATCCTGCGAATCCTGGTCCATCGTCATCGCCTGGTCGGCACGTGGCCACTGGTCGCCCCGATGCTGGCAGCGGGTTTCGTGGTGCTCACCGTCGTCTTCGCCGACCAGACACTGTCAACGGTGTTGGAAGCCACCAGGATTCGCACCGCGATCGGCCCGAGCCAGGCGTGGTACACCGAGAACCTGCGCTACTACTACCTCTTCCTCCCCACCGTCGACGGTGCGGTGTCGCGGCGGTTCGGCTTCCTGATCACCGCGCTGTGCCTGTTCACCGCCGTGTTCATCATGTTGCGCCGCAAGCGAATTGCCGGTGTGGCCCGCGGGCCGGCGTGGCGGTTGATGGGTGTGATCTTCGGGACCATGTTCTTCCTGATGTTCACGCCGACGAAGTGGGTGCACCACTTCGGGCTGTTCGCCGCGGTGGGCGCGGCGATGGCGGCGCTGACCACGGTGCTGGTGTCGCACGAGGTGCTGCGCTGGTCGCGCAACCGCATGGCGTTCGCGGCGGCGGTGTTGTTCGTGTTGGCGCTGTGTTTCGCCACCTTCAACGGCTGGTGGTACGTATCGAGCTACGGCGTGCCGTTCAACAGCGCCATGCCGAAACTCGCCGGAATAACCGTCAGCACCGTCTTTTGCGCCCTGTTCGTCGTCGCCGCGCTCTGGGCGATCTGGTTGCACTTCGCGTCGCGGGATCGCGGGGAGGGCCGGCTGGCGCGGGCGGTGACGGCGGCGCCGGTGCCGATCGCGGCGGGGTTCATGGCGGTGGTCTTCGTTGCGTCGATGGTGGCCGGAATCGTGCGCCAATACCCCACCTACTCCAACGGCTGGGCCAATTTGCGCGAATTCGCCGGTGGCTGCGCACTCGCCGACGACGTGCTCGTCGAGCCGGACGGCAACGCCGGCTTTATGACGCCCCTGCCCGGCAACTACGGCCCGTTGGGCCCGCTGGGCGGTGTCAACCCGATGGGCTTCTCCCCCAACGGCGTACCGGAACGCACCCTGGCCGAGGCGGTGCGGGAGACGGCCGTGCCGCAGCCGGGCACCGACTACGACTGGTATGGGCCGACCAAGCTGACGGCACCCGGCATCAACGGGTCCCTGGTACCGCTGCCGTACGGCCTCAATCCCGATCAGGTGCCGGTGGCAGGCAGCTACACCACCGGGCCGCAACAGCAGAGCAGGCTGACGTCGGCGTGGTACCCGCTGCCCAAACCGGACGGCGGGCATCCCCTGGTGGTGGTCACCGCCGCGGGCACGATCGCGGGTAACAGCGTGCTGCACGGCCACACCTCCGGGCAGACCGTCGTCCTCGAGTACGGCAAGCCGGGTCCCGGCGGTGACGTGCTGCCGACTGGCCGGCTGGTGCCCTACGACCTGTACGGGGAACAGCCGAAAGTGTGGCGCAACCTGCGCTTCGCCCGGTCCCAGATGCCCGCGGACGCGGTCGCGGTCCGGGTCGTGGCCGAGGACCTGTCCCTGACGCCGGAGGACTGGATCGCGGTGACCCCGCCGCGGGTGCCGGAGCTACGCTCCGTGCAGGAGTACGTCGGTTCGTCGCAGCCGGTGCTGCTGGACTGGGCGGTCGGCCTGGCGTTCCCGTGCCAGCACCCGATGCTGCACGTCAACGGCGTGACCGAGATCCCGAAGTTTCGCATCACACCGGACTACAACGCCAAGAAGCAGGACACCGACACGTGGGAGGACGGCGTCAACGGCGGCCTGCTGGGCATCACCGATCTGCTGCTGCGGGCCCACGTGATGTCCACTTACCTGTCGCGCGACTGGGGCCGTGACTGGGGGTCGCTGCGCAAGTTCGACACGGTCGCCGACGCGCATCCCGCGGAATTGGACTTGGGGACTGCGACCCGCAGCGGGTGGTGGTCGCCGGGGCCGATCCGGATCAAGCCTTGACACCCACCGAGCAATACGCGAGAACGCTTGTATTGCATGTCCTTTTATATGCACTGCGCTACCCGCCGGCTGTTTAATATTCGCGAATTCTGGTCAATACTTATTTCCCTCACGGGAAAGCCGACAAAATCGAAAAAGGGGGCACCGGTGAACACGCAAAAGCTGACCCGGTTGGGAACGTGCACGGCGGCAATCACCTTGGCGTTCTCCCCGGGGATGACATTTGAAATCGTCAAGGCCGCCGCCGACGGCGGGACGCGGGTCGGTTTGAGTAGCGATCTCCGGCGTTGCGATTTCAGCCGCGACGACAACGCGCCTCTGGTGGTGCGCCCCCGTCTAGGTTCCGCCTCGGCCGTCATCACTATCGCCGGATCGACCGCGACCGCCGAGGTGCATCTGGTCAGCGGCCCCAACCCGGGCACCCATTACGAGGTCGGCCTGATCGAGGAACCCCTTCCCTCGTCGGCCACCTGTGGTCCCGGCGATCCGGGCACCGCCTACGCCGGAATGGACACCGACGCGGGCGGCGGCGGGGCGGTGACCATTCAAGAAGCCCTTCGGCCGGGCACGACGGGCGTCTGGGTGATCATCGAGCGCCCGAGCGCGAACACCCACTACCCGGCCGAGTTCTACACGTCCGATTTCCTGGTGCCGGTATAGGCCCTCAGTTGCCGGCCGCGTGCCGTGCGTCGGCCTGTTGCCGTTCGGCTGCGGTGACGACGAGAGCGTCCGAGCCCGGGAAAACCGTCGCCACGTGGCCGCTCGCGAGCCAGCGCACCACGTACGGCGGCGCGCCGTCGTGCCCGCGCACCTCGGTGATCACGCCATGTTGGTCCGGCAGCTCGGTCGTCGTGCCCTTGATGACGAGAAAATCGCCCACGTCGGCCTTCATAATGACTCCCTTGATCGTCGGCTGCTGAGCCGATCATGCGCCTCAGTGAGCCGGAGAGGAAGACCCGCGGGACGAAGGCCCCGAACGGACGGGACTTCGGTCCCTATCTCGGCGCCCCGACGAATGGTCCGATACAACAATGGACGCGTCACAACAGTCACAAGCCACGACGCGCATGTTTTCTCGAGTGCTCGGCCCCTTCCTGGTCATTGCCGACGTCACGGCGATAGCGCGCGCCTCCGACATGCAGTCACTGGTGGCGCAATTCGAGGCGAACTCGCTGTGGACCTGGGTCGCCGGCTCCTTCGTTCTGATTTTCGGCCTCATCACCGTCGCCGGCCACCAATACTGGCGCGGCGCCGCGGCGATCATCGTGTCCCTGCTGGGTTGGTTGATCACGCTGCGCGGGCTGCTCCTGTTGTCCTTCCCCCAGGCCTTCGCTTCGGTTGCCCGCGACGTGATCGGCGCGCAAGGCTGGTGGGTGGTGCTGTGTGCCGTTTTCGCGCTGGTCGGCTTGTACCTGACCTATGTCGGCTGGGTCCACCGGCCAAGGCGGCCGACATCGCAAGCGGCACAAGCCAACCCGGCCGACCCGGATCTCCGGCAAGCTGCGTGATCGAGTCGAGATGTCGGCACCACAGGGGCACGTGAACGAGCAGAGCCCAGCTTCCGACGAGACCACCGGAAGCCTCTCCCACGGTTTTCACGCTGATGATGTCGAGACGTCAACGGCCGTGGCAGACGGAGCGCTGGAGGACATGGGGGCGTTGCCGCGCGGGGTGGGCATGCTCGTCGTGAAGCGGGGTCCCAACGCCGGTTCGCACTTTTGCTTGGACCGGCCCGTCATGTCCGCCGGCCGGCATCCCGCCAGCGAGATCTTCCTCGACGACATCACGGTGAGCCGCAGGCACGCCGAATTCCGAAGGGAACGCGGCAAATTCCATGTCGTCGACCTGGCCAGCCTGAACCAGACTTATCTCAACCGCACACCCATCGACTCGGCGGTGCTGGCCAGCGGCGACGAGATCCAGATCGGTAACTTCCGGCTGATTTTCATGGCGGGACCGGCGTTGTAATACCGTCGCGACATGAGCGAGCACCACCTAGAGGCCTTCGAAAGGCCGCGCGGGCTGGCCTTCTCCACACCGGAAAAGTCGCAGCGCTATCGAACGGACAATTACCGCGGAGCCGTGGGCCTCAATTGGTACCTCACCGACCCCACGCTGCGGTTCATGATGGCCTACTACCTGAAGCCCGACGAGCTGGCGCTCGCTGAGCGCCAATTGACCGGCATCGGCGAACTCATGGGCGGCGCCGTGGCGCGGTGGGCCGAGGAGACCGACCGCAACCCGCCCCGGCTGGAGCGCTACGACCGTTGGGGACACGACGTCAGCCGGGTCGTCATGCCGGAATCGTTCACGCGGTCCAAACGCGCGGTCCTGGATGCCCAGGAGGCGCTGCGCGCCGAAGCGCGGGCCGCCGCAGTCAGCTCGTCGCTGGCGATGTTCGCGTCCAATTACCTGTTGAACCAGGCCGATATCGGGATGGGCTGCGCACTCGGCACGGGCGGCGGCATGGTTCAGTCACTGGTGGCGGCTTATGCACCCGCCGACGTGCGGGAGCATGTGCTGGACAAGTTCGCCTCCGGCGAGTGGGCGGGCGAGACCGCGCAGCTGCTGACGGAACGTACCGGCGGCTCCGACCTGGGCACGCTCGAGACCACCGCGACCCGGTGTGGGGACGCGTGGCTTCTCAACGGCTTCAAGTGGTTTGCTTCCAACTGCGCCGGGGAGGCGTTCGTCGTGCTGGCCAAACCCGAGGGAGCGCCGGACTCGACCCGCGGCGTCGCCAATTTCCTCGTGCTGCGCACCCGCCGCGACGGGTCGCGCAACGGGGTGCGGGTGCGC
The DNA here is from genome assembly GCA_963788075.1 of uncultured Actinomycetota bacterium. GTDB lineage: Bacteria > Actinomycetota > Actinomycetes > Mycobacteriales > Mycobacteriaceae > Mycobacterium. Next base: position 690,223 of record CAWBFI010000008.1, read on the forward strand.
CGCCTGAAGGACAAGCTCGGCACCCGCTCAGTGGCCTCAGGCGAAGTCGAATTGGTCGACGCGGAGGCGTTCCTGCTGTCCGGCGAACCGAGCGCCTCAGCAGGCCCAGCGGGCGCATCCGACGGCAAGGGACTCGGCCGCATGATGGAGCTGACCAACGCCGCCCGCCTCGGCATCGCCTTGTTCGGGCTCGGTAACGCGCGTCGCGCCCTGGTGGAATCACTCTGCTACGCCCGGCAGCGGCACGCGTTCGGCGGCGCGCTCGTCGACAAGCCGCTGATGCGACGCAAGCTGGCCGAGATGATCGTCGACGTCGAAGCGGCGTTGGCGCTGGTTTTCGACGGCACCGGCGCCACCAACCATCGCCAACCCCGCGGCATGCGGCAACGCATCGCGGTGCCCGTCACCAAGCTCAAGGTATGCCGGCTCGGCATCACCGCGGCGTCGGACGCGATCGAAATCCACGGCGGCAACGGCTATATCGAGACCTGGCCGGTGGCCCGGCTGCTGCGCGACGCGCAGGTGAACACGATCTGGGAGGGCCCCGACAACATCCTGTGTCTCGATGTGCGACGCGGCATCGAGAAGAACCGGGCGCACGAGGCGCTGTTGGCGCGGCTGCGTGACGCCCTGTCGGTCTCCGACGACTGCGGTGATGGTGGGGCAACCACCGGCTTGGTGGCCCGCCGCGTCGAGGATCTCGACGAGGCGATCACCGCCTGGGCCAAGCTCGACGGCGACGTGGCAGAGGCGCGGCTGTTCCCGCTCGCGCAATTCATGGGCGACGTCTACGCGGGCGCGCTGCTCACGGAGCAGGCCGCCTGGGAGCGGGAAACCCGCGGCGGCGACCGCAAGGCGCTCGTCGCCCGCCTGTACGCCCAGCGCTATCTCGCCGACCGGGGGCCGCTGCGCGGCATCGACGCCGACTCCGACGAGGCGCTCGAGCGTTTCGACGACCTCGTTGGCGGCGCTTTCAATGCTTTCAATGGCGAGCAGACATAGAAGCCCCGCGACACGCCGGGCGGAGGGTGCTTTTGTGGCTGCTCGCGTTACTGGCTAGACCGGGATCAGCCCGTGCTTGCGCCCGACGCGGAACCACAGCTGCTTGTCTCGCAACAAGTGCATCGACTTGCGGATGAGCAACCGGGTCTGGTGCGGCTCGATGACGGCGTCGATGAACCCGCGCTCGGCGGCGGTCCACGGGATCGCCATGTTGAGGTTGTAGCCCTCGATGAAGTCTTTCTTGATCTTCTGCGCCTCGGGCGTGGTCGGGTCGGGGAACCGCTTCATCAGCAACTGCGCGGCCCCCTCGGCCCCGATCACCGCGATGCGCGCGGTGGGCCAGGCGAAGTTGAAGTCGGCGGTCAGCTGCCGGGATCCCATCACGGCGTACGCGCCGCCGTAGGACTTGCGCACGGTGATGGTCACCTTCGGCACGTCGGCCTCCACGACGGAGTAGAGGAACCGCCCGCCGCGCTTGATGATGCCCCTCTTCTCCTCCTCGGCACCCGGCAGGAACCCGGGGGTGTCCACCACGAACACCAGCGGGATGTTGAAGGCGTCGCAGAACCGGATGAACCGCGCCGCCTTGTCGGACGCCTCGTTGTCGATCGCACCCGACATGTGCATGGGCTGGTTGGCGACGACGCCGACCGGGCGCCCGTCGACGCGCGCGTATCCGGTGATGATGGCCGGGCCGTGCTGCGCGGCGACGTCGAGGAAGTCGCCGTCGTCGAAGATGCGGAGCAGGATCTCGTGCATGTCGTAGGCCGCATTGTCGGAGTCCGGCACGATCGCGTCGAGCTCCAGGTCGGTCGGGGTGATCTCGGGCTCGAGCCCGGGATTGACGATCGGCGGCTTGTCGAAGCAGTTGGACGGCAGGAACGACAGGTAGTCGCGCACGTACTGAAACGCCTCGGCCTCGGAGTCCACCACCTGGTGGATGTTGCCGTAGCGGGCCTGCGCGTCGGAGCCGCCGAGCTCGTCGAGGGTGACCTCCTCGCCGGTGACCTCACGTATCACGTCGGGACCGGTGACGAAGAAGTAGCCCTGGTCGCGCACCGAGACGAGCAGATCGTCCTGGATCGGCGAATAGACCGCGCCCCCGGCGCATTTGCCGAAGATGAGGGAGATCTGCGGCACCAGCCCGGACAGCGCCTCGTGGCGGCGACCCAGCTCGGCGTACCACGCCAGCGAGGTGACCGCGTCCTGAATGCGGGCGCCACCCGAGTCCTGGATGCCGACGATCGGGCAGCCAGCCATTGCGCACCACTCCATCAGCCGGGCCACCTTGCGGCCGAACATCTCGCCGACGGTGCCCTGGAACACGGTCTGGTCGTGGGAGAACACCCCGACGGGCCGGCCGTCGATCATGGCGTGCCCGGTGACGCACCCGTCGCCGTACAGCGCGTTCGGATCGTTGGGAGTCTTGGCCAGCGCACCGATCTCGAAGAAGGTGCCCGGGTCGACCAGCGCGTGGACTCGGGCGCGGGCGCTCGGGATGCCCTTCTTGTCGCGCTTGGCGGCGGCCTTCTCGCCGCCGGGCTCTTGGGCGAGCTCCAGGCGAGACCGAAGCTCGGCCAGCTTCTCCGCGGTGGTGTGCTGGATGGGAGCTGGCGCCATCTCGGTCACTACTTGCCTACCTCACTCGTCGGCCTGCGGTTCGCCTCGATCTCGCTCAGGGCCTGGGTCATGTGCGCACCGACCTTGGCGATGATCGGCTCGTCGATGGCCTGGATGTGCTCGCCACCGATCGGCACGATCTCGAGGTCGGACACGTACTCACCCCAGCCGCCGTCCGGCTGGCGAACGGCGTACCGCGGCTCGAACATGATCGCGTCGTCATGGTAGCGATCGGCCATGTAGAGGGTGACGTGCCCGTCGTACGGCTGGATCTGGGCGGTGTCGATCGCCCGGTTGTCCAGGTACGACGTGCGCTGGTGCTCGATGATTCCCGCCGGGATCTGCACACCGCTCTCTTTGACCGCGTCGAGCACCAACCGGACCTGGCCCTCGTCGTCGAGCGCCTCGAGCTGCTCGTAGGGGATCTCCGGGATGGTGACGTTGAACGTCCTCTCGGCGAACCGGGCGTAGCGTTCCCAACGCTTGCGGATCTCCTCCTTCGTCTGCGGGATGTCCTCGCCGGCACGCACCGCGTCGATCAGGCCGACCCATTGGACGTCCTTGCCCATCCGCTTGAGCCCGATCGCGCAGGCGTAGGCCAGCACGCCGCCCAGTGACCAGCCGGCCAGGATGTACGGCCCGTCGCCCTGCATCTCGATCAGCTTCGGCACGTAGGCGGCCGCGCGCTCTTCGATGGAGCCTTCGACCCGCTCGAAGCCGTACACCGGGGTGTCCGCCGGCAGCCGGTTGAGCAGCGGCTCGTAGACAACGGTCGACCCGCCGGCCGGGTGGAACACGAACACCGGCACCTTCGAGCTGCCCTCGGGCCGGGCCCGCAGGGTGCGCACGAACCCGTCGACCTGCCCGGCCTCCAGATAGCCGCGCACCTTGTCGGCCAGCGCCTCGATGTTTTCCGACGTCAGGACGTCCTCGGCGGTGATGGGACCCTCGGCGCGCTCCGACAGCCGCTGCGCCATCTTGTTGGCGGTGTCACCGTCCAGCGTCGGCAGCGTGTTGAAGATGCCGCCCGGGGACTTGCCCGTGACGATCGCCCAGGTGGCGAAGGTGACTCGCTCGGCGGCGTCGCGCGGCGGCACGTCGGAGTTGAGCGCCTTGGCGACGGCCTCCTGGTTGAGCGCTTCGGCCACCCCAGACAGGGCGGGCTGCCCGGCTCCATTAGTCGACGGGCCCAACGGATCCGTCGGCGGCGGCGGGATCGCAACGTCCGAAGCCGGGGGCGTCTGAGTCTCCGACTCGGCTTGCGGGTCGGGAGCCGGCGCGACAACCGATGCCGGTGTCGCGCCGCTGATCAATTCCGCCTGAGCCCTGGCGATTTCCTCGGCCGTCTGCGTCTTCTGGTGCTCGTGCAGCTGCTGGACCTCGTCGCGGTGCTCGATCGCGTACTCGATCAGCTTCTCGACGGCGTAGAGGTTGGCATCACGCACCGCCGTCAACTGAATGGGCGGCAGGTCGAAGTCGTACTCGACGCGGTTCTTGATCCGCACCGCCATCAGCGAGTCCAGGCCAAGCTCGATGAGCGGCACCTCCCATGGCAGGTCCTCGGGCTCGTAACCCATCGCCGCCCCGACGATCGCGCCGAGTCGCTCGCCGATGGTCTCACCGGAATCCTGCGACCACTTGGTGAAGCCGCTCGGCATGTAGCGGTTGGTCAGGCTGTCGGCCAGCGTTCCGGCGTCCGCGTCCTCGGCGGGCGCCACCACGGAAGCTTCGGCGGCGGCCACCGGCACGCCCGCCGGGGCCGCGATCGCCGTGCCCGCGCCGACGGCGGCCGGCAACACCGATTGGGAACCGGCCCGTGCCACCAGGGCGTCGTAGACCAGCGTGAAGGACTCGTCGATGCGGGCATGCACCTGAATCGAGGCGCCGCCCGGGTGCCGGGTCAGCGTCGTCACCAGCCAGGAGCCCTCTGCCGGCAATGCGCGCTGCTCCGCCGCCGCCAACTGTGCGTCCGGAATGACTTCGGCCGCAGCGGATTTCACCAACGCCGCCAGATCCGTCAGCCCTCGCGGCGCGTACTCCCACACGTGGCGGCCATCGGGCAGCGCGACGTGCGCCCCGGGCATGACCACCGAGCTGCTGCCGACGTGGAAGTTCACGTCCAGCCAGTGCTCTTTGCGCTTGAATCGGGTGGGCGGGATGTTGGCAAAATCTTCCGGTCCTGCCGGCCCGGAAGCGCGTGTGAACAACGTCCGGATGTCCAGGTCGTGGCCGTGGACGTAGAGCTGGGCCATGGTCGAGACCATCGAATCGACCTCGTCCTGCTTGCGGGCGAGCGTCGGGATCAGCTGGGCGTCGTGCAGCCCGGCGGACGCCGTCGTCAGGCCCACCTGCATCAGCGCCACCGGGTTGGGGGCCAGCTCCACGAAGGTGGTGTGGCCGCTGTCGACGGCGTTGCGGATGCCGTGGGTGAAGTAGACGCTGTGCCGCAGGCCCTTCTTCCAGTAATCGACGTCATGGATCGGCTCGCTGCCGGGCTTGATGTAGCTGCCCTCGTGCACCGTCGAGTAAATCCCGCATGTCGGCCTCATCGGCTTGATGCCTTGCAGCTCCGCGGCGAGCTCGCCGAGCAGCGGGTCCATCTGCGAGGTGTGGCTGGCGCCCTTGGTCTGGAACTTGCGCGCGAACTTGCCCTCGGACTCGGCCCGGGCGATGATCGCGTCCACCTGTTCGGGCGGCCCGCCGATAACGGTCTGCGTGGGCGCGGCGTACACGCACACCTCGAGATCAGGAAAGTCGGAGAACACCGTCTTGATCTCGTCGGCGGAGTACTCCACCAGCGCCATCAGCCGGATGTATTCGCCGAACAGCATCGCCTCGCCCTCGCCCATCAGATGCGAGCGCGAGCAGATGGCCCTGGTTGCGTCGCGCAGCGACAGGCCGCCCGCGAAGTAGGCCGACGCGGCCTCGCCCAGCGACTGGCCGACCACCGCGGCGGGCTTGGCGCCGTGGTGCTTGAGCAGCTCACCCAGCGCGATCTGGATCGCGAAGATGGTTACCTGGGTGGTCTCGATGCCGTAGTCCTGCGAGTCGTCGAGGATGAGCTCGAGCACCGAATAACCCAACTCGTCCTGGACCAGCGCGTCGACCTTCTCGATCCACTCGGCGAACACCTCGTTGCGCAGGTACAGGCTCTTGCCCATCTTGCGGTGCTGCGCGCCGAACCCGGCCAGCACCCACACCGGACCGTTGGTCACCGGACCATCGACGCTGAACACGTTCGGCCGCTGCTTGCCCTCGGCGACGGCCCGCAGGCCCTTGATGGCCTCGTCGTGGTCGTGGGCCAGCACCACCGCGCGCGAGCGACCGTGGTTGCGCCGCGACAGCGACCGGCCGATCGACTCCAGCGACGACGCCTGGCCCTCGGGGCTTTCCATCCAGTCCGCCAGGTCGGCGGCCGCGGCCTTCTTGCGGGAGGTCAGGAACGCCGACACCGCCAGTGGAATCAGCGGAGCCTCGCAACCTTCCTGACCTTCCTGAGCTTCTTGCGCCGCAAGCTCTTCCAGCGCCGCTTCCTTGAGTCGCAGCGCCTCTTCGGTCAGCCCCGGGAGTTCGGGATCCTTCTCTTCGGCCGCGGGTGCGTCGGGGATGATCCCGCCGAACTCGTCGAACCGCAGCGAATGGCCCTCGAACGTTCCCGACGCGGGTGCCTCGGTTTGCTCAGCGGCGGCCTTCGGTTCGGGCTGGGGTTCGGGTTCCCGCTCGATCACGTCGCGCGGCAACACCTCGCGGACCACCACGTGCGCGTTGGCCCCGCCGAACCCGAAGCTCGACACCCCGGCCAGCGCGTACCCGCCGTAGCGCGGCCAGTCGGTGGCCGTGTCGACGAACTTCAGGCGCATCGCGTCCCAGTCGATGTACGGGCTGGGGCCGGCGAAGTTGATGGAAGGCGGCAGCTTGTCGTGCTGCAGCGCCAACACCACTTTGGCCATGCTGGCCGCGCCGGCGGCCGACTCCAGGTGCCCCACGTTGGTTTTAACCGCGCCCAGCAGCGCCGGCTGGTCGGCGGGACGCCCCCTACCCACGACGCGGCCCAGCGCCTCGGCCTCGATCGGGTCACCGAGCACGGTGCCGGTGCCGTGCGCCTCGATGTAGTCGACGGTGCGCGGATCGATGCCGGCGTCCTTGTAGGCCCGGCGCAGCACGTCGGCCTGCGCGTCCTGGTTGGGAGCGATCAGACCGTTGGACCGGCCGTCGTGATTGACCGCACTGCCGGCTATCACGGCCAGGATCTGGTCGCCGTCGCGGCGGGCGTCGTCGACCCGTTTGAGGACCAGCATGCCGGCGCCCTCGGAGCGGGTGTAGCCGTCGGCGTCCGACGAGAACGACTTGATCCGGCCGTCGGGGGCCAGCACCGCGCCGATCTCGTCGAAACCCAGCGTCACAGCGGGGGTGATCAGCGCATTGACACCGCCGGCCACCGCCGCATCGCATTCACCGTTGCGCAGCGCCTGCACGGCCTGATGGATCGCCACCAGCGAACTCGAGCAGGCGGTGTCGACCGCCATGGAAGGCCCGCGGAAGTCGTAGAAGTAGGACACCCGGTTGGCGATGATCGACGTGGCGGTGCCGGTGATCGCGTAGGGGTGGGCGGTCGTCGGGTCGGAGACCGCCATCATTTGGTAGTCGTTGTTGGAGACGCCGACGTACACGCCGACGGCCTCGCCGCGCAGGCTCGATGCCGGGATGCGGGCGTGCTCGAGCGCCTCCCAGGTGAGCTCCAGCGCCATCCGCTGCTGGGGGTCGATGTTGTCGGCTTCCGTCTTGGCCACCGCGAAGAACTCGGAGTCGAAGCCCTTGATGTCCTTCAGGTAGCCGCCGCGTGTGCGCGCCTTCGCCATTCGCTCGGCCAGCCGCGGCTCTTCCAGGAATTCCGACCAGCGGCCCTCTGGTAGGTCGGTGATGGCGTCGCGGCCCTCGAGCAGCGCCTGCCAGGTTTCGCCGGGGGTGTTCATGTCGCCGGGGAAGCGGGTGGACAGGCCCACGACCGCGATGTCGACGCGCTCCGCCGGGCCCTTGCGGGTCCAGTCGAAGACGTCAAGGCCATCGTCCTCGGCTTCGGGTTCGCCCTCGATGATCCGCGTCGCCAGCGATTCGATGGTCGGGTGCTGGAAAGCCACCGCCACCGAGAGCGTGACGCCGGTCATGTCCTCGATGTCGGCCGCCATCGCCACAGCATCCCGGGACGACAAGCCCAGCTCGACCATGGGGACCGACTCGTCGATCTCGTCCGCCGGCTTGCCGACGGCGTTGCCCACCCAGTTGCGGAGCCACTCCCGCATCTCGGGGACCGTCATGTCGGCCCTCGGGGCGGGCGGGTTCTGCTGAGGTTCGTCGTTCGCTTTTGATTCGTCTATATCAGTCATGGTTCCTGGGTTCAGTCGGTCGAGCTGGCGAAGGCCGTCGGGGAACCGATGCCGCTGCGCAGGCTTCCGTCGAGGTAGGCGGCGCGGCAGGCGCGGCGCCCGATCTTGCCGCTGGAGGTGCGGGGAATGGTTCCGGCCTGCACCAGCAGCAAGTCGCGGACGGTTACGCCGTGCCGCACGGCGATGGCCGCTCGAATGTCGTCGGCGATGGGCTGGTAATCGAGCTTGTGCGTACCGGCGGCGCGCTCGGCGACGATCACCAGCTGCTCGGAAGTGTCCTCCGGGTCGTATTTCAGGCCGGTGTGCGGGTTGTCGAACACCTCCTGCGGCAGCTGGTTGGCCAGAACCGAGAAGGCGGCCACGTAGCCGGTGCGCAATGCCCGGTTGGCTTCCTGCGCCGAGTACTCGAGGTCCTGCGGGTAGTGGTTCCGGCCGTCGATGATGACCAGGTCCTTGATGCGGCCCGCTATATAAAGGTGGCCGTCGGAGTAGGTGCCGTAGTCGCCGGTGCGTACCCACAGCCCGTCGTCCTCCGCTCCCTCGGCGTGTGACTGGCTGATCCGCGACTTGAGGATGTTGCGGAAGGTGTGGTTTGTCTCCTCTTCCTTGCCCCAGTAGCCGGTGCCCAGGTTCTTGCCGTGCAACCAGATCTCGCCGACTTGGCCGTCCGGGAGCTCGCTGGCCGTGTCGGGGTCGACGATGACCGCCCATTCGTCGACGCCGATGACACCCGCGGACACCTGCGCCACGGCGTTCGGCGCATCGGGGGCCACCTCGACGAAGCGTTGCTTGTTCATTTCGTCGCGGTCGACGTAGATGACCCTGGGCGGCTCTGTCATAGGGGTGGTCGAGACGAACAGCGTCGCCTCGGCCAGGCCGTAGGACGGCTTGATCGCCGTCTCTGGCAAACCGTAGGGCTTGAATGCTTCGTAGAACTTGCGCATCGAGGCGGGCGATACCGGCTCGCTGCCATTCAGGATCCCCTTGACGTTGCTCAAGTCCAGGGGCGGCTCATCGTCGCGGGGCACGCCGCGCACCGCGGCGTGTTCGAAAGCGAAGTTCGGCGCGGCAGAGAAGACGCCGCCGGTTTCGCCGGGCTTGCGCGCGAGTTCGCGGATCCAGCGACTGGGCCGGCGCACGAACGCGGCGGGTGTCATAAAAGTGAAGCTATGGCCGAACACCGGCGCCAACAGGGCGGTGATCAGGCCCATGTCATGGAAGAACGGCAGCCACATGCACCCCCGATCCCCCTCGGTGCCCTCCAGGGCATTCAGCACCTGCAGCACGTTGGTGGGCAGGTTCAGGTGGGTGATCTGCACGCCCGTCGGGGCGCGGGTGGAGCCGGAGGTGTACTGCAGATAGGCGATGCTGCCCTCGCTGGCCTCCGGCTGCTGCCAGGTGCTGGAGACCTCGTTGGGTACCGCGTCGACGGCGATGACGCGGGGGCGCTCCTTGGCTGAACGCGCGCGAATGAACTTGCGGACGCCTTCGGCGGAGTCGGTGGTGGTCAGGATCGTCGACGGGGCGCAGTCGTCGAGCACCGCGTGCAAACGGCCGACGTGACCCGGCTCGGCCGGGTCGAACAACGGCACCGCGATCCTCCCGGAGTAGAGCGCGCCGAAGAACGCAACAAGATAGTCCAGGTTCTGCGGGCACAGGACGGCAATGCGATCCCCAGGCTGGGTGACTTGCTGTAGACGAGCTCCCACCGCGCGGTTGCGGGCGCTGAAGTCGGACCACCCGATGTCGCGTGCGACTCCGTCGCGTTCGGTCGAGAAGTCCAGGAACCGATAGGCCAGCTTGTCGCCGCGAACCTTCGCCCACCGTTCAACGTGACGGACCAGGTTGGTGTTGTCCGGGAACCTGATCTTTCCATTCACGATGAACGGGTTGTGGTAAACCATTCCGCTCTCCTGTCACAACACAATTAGGTCGGCTGATCCGACGTTATATCTGCACGGGCCAGTCCCCGGCACGGCGCATCCTTACGCGGGCGTCGATTGGGTGCCAGCTTCGACCCGAACGGGTCACAACCGCAATGCTCTTACTTTTCTCTTAATGTTAAGGGGCGCCGCACGGCAGACCAAATCACAAGGTACCGCCGATCCCGCCGGGCAAGCGGCTAGGTGGCGGCTGTGTCCACGCCATGTTCGTGCTGCGGTCAGCCATGTGGGGGGTGCGGCGCGTTGGCGACGAGCCCATGGGCCCAGTTCAACGTCCAATCGTTCGCCGGCTCCCCGTCCATATTCCAGAACTGGGTCGTCGCATAGAGCGCGTGTATGGGCTGGCCGCCATTGCCGGCGAGGGTATTGATCGTGTTCGGCAGGTTGGCGACGCTAAACGCCTCGCTTGGGGCGGCGCAGATGAGGTCACCGGGGGCGCAGATCTCGTTCGTCTTGCCGTTGAGGCTGCCGAAACCACCCGGCCGCGCACCCGTCATCGTCAGGCCGAGCCCCGACAGCACCGGCACCTCGGCCAACGTGATCTCGGCACCCTCGCCCGGCGGGTCGGGGCCGATGTCGTTGCCGACGCCCTGCTGGCGGCGGCCGTCGGCGATCAACGTCACACCGAGCACCAGGTCGTCGTCGACGGGTCCACGGCCGTTGCCGATATCGCTGGCGATGTCGCCGGCGATCACCGCGCCCTGGGAGAAGCCCATCAGCACGTAGCTGGTTAGCGGGCACCTGTTGTTCATGTCGGTCATTGCCTGGACCGTGGCGCGGGTGCCCTCCGCCCGGCTCTGGTTGTAGGACATCTGCGGGTCGCCGCTCAACGGGTTATGGAACTGCGCCGTGTAGGGAGTGGTGTACGTCTGTACCCGCGAGGCGGGGAACTGTTGAGAAATCTCCGCGGTTACTTTGTGGAGCAACGCATTCGGAAACTGCATCGGATTGAGCGGATCGTCCTGCGGGGCGGACTCCCAGGTCCCCGGAACGTTGACCAGTTGCACGTCGGGGCAGGACGTGTCCTGAGACGCGGGTCGCGGCTTGTGCGGGTGGGTTGTGGTCGAGGACGGGGGCAGGACGCCGGGCGGCACCGCGCTGGGCGGTGATTTCGGGCCGCGCAGCAGCATCACCACGCCCGTTATGACGAGGAGCACGACGACAGCGACCGCGAAGGCGGCAACCAAGGCGAGGATCCGGTGGCGCTTGCGGCGCCGCGCGCTCGTGGTCATCTTCTCCTGCTAGCAGAGTGGGTAGCTCGCAGCTCGATTCAATCCAAGCGGCCGTCCCGCCCGCTGCTGCACCCCTTACACGGTACCGGCTCGTCGCACGGCACCCTGCCCACGCTGCGCCGGTTGACTAGCGGATGGCTCCGACGATGTCGCCCGACATGGCGCCCAACTCGCCCGACCACGAGCCCCAGCCGTTGTCGCCGCCGCCCGGCATGTCGAAGTGGCCGTTGTGCCCGCCAACGCTGCGGTACTGCTGGTAGAACATCCGGCTGTTGCCCATCGCCTCGCCGGCCTGACCGATCATGGCGGCGGGGTCGCTGGCCGCGTCGGTGGTCGGGCTGAAGACCCACACGCGGGTGTTGTTCTGCGCCAACAGCGCGGCGTGCACGTAGGGGTCGTGCCACTTCCACCGGCCCAGTTGTGGGGCTCCCCACATTCCGTTGCCGTCGACGCCGCCGAACTGCTGGAGGCCGGCAAGGATGGAACCGTTCGTGGTGGTGTTGGACGGGTAGAGGAAGCCGGAGAGCGAGCCTGCGAAGCCGAACCGGTCGGGGTGGAAGGCGGCCAGCGCCATCGCGGCATAGCCGCCCTGGGACGCGCCGACGGCGGCGTGGCCGCCCGGTGCCAGGCCCTTGTTGGCGGCGAGCCAGTTGGGCAGCTCGCTGGACAGGAAGGTGTCCCACTGCTTGCTGCCGTCGTTCTCCCAGTTGGTGTACATGCTGTACGCGCCGCCGGCGGGTGCCACGACCGAGATGCCCTTGCCGCCCAGGGTGGTCATCGCGTTGCCCACGGTGACCCAGTTGCTGACGTCCGGGGCGGCGTCGAAGGGATCCAGCAGATAAACCGCGTGCGGACCGCCGGCCAGGAAGGCCACTGGAATGTCGCGGCCCATCGCCGCCGATGGAACCATCAGGCTTTCATAGCCCGCTGCCCTGGCTTTGCCCACGGCTCCAGCCGTCGCCAAAGCAAAAGTGACACCGCCTAACCCCACCGACAGTGCGACGGCGCAGAACACCCGCAGAAGCGCTGATAGACCGACCCTCATGTCCACCCTCCATCGTCTAGTCGCTTTCAGCACATTAACCAGCGCCGAATGGCGCGCGGCCGCAGGGTGCTGAAAATTAGTGAAGTAGGCCACACCGGCGCACCGCCGAAACGCTAACGGCGGCGATCCGAGGATCGCCGCCGTCAGGCGTATTGCTATGCGTCAGCTACGGGTTAGTGGCCCTGGTTGCCCGCGTTGCTGGCAGCGGCGGTAGCCGGACCGGCGCCCGGCGTGGCGCCCAGCGTCGACTGCAGGTCACCCTTCATGGCGTTGAGCTGCGCGCCCCAGTAGGGCCAGTCGTGGGTGCCGTTGGCGTCGAAGTTGAACACCGCGTTGTGGCCACCGGCCGCGTTGTAAGCGTCCTGGAACTTCAGGTTGCTGCTGCGCACGAAGCCCTCCAGGAACTTCGCCGGCAGGTTGTCGCCACCGAGGTCCGACGGCTTGCCGTTACCGCAGTACACCCAGATGCGGGTGTTGTTCGCGACCAGCTTGCCGACCTGCAGCGACGGGTCGTTGCGCTGCCACGCCGGGTCCTCCTTGGGCCCCCACATGTCCGCGGTCTTGTAGCCGCCCGCGTCACCCATCGCCAGGCCGATCAACGTCCGCCCCATGCCCTGGGACGGGTCCAACAGCGCCGACAGTGAACCGGCGTAGATGAACTGGTTCGGGTGGTAGGCGGCAAGGATCAGCGCCGACGACCCGGCCATGGACAGACCCACCGCCGCGTTGTTGGTCGGCCTGACCTGCTTGTTGGCCGCCAGGTAGGCGGGCAGCTCGCTGGTCAGGAAGGTTTCCCACTTGTAGGTGGTGCAGCCGGCCTTACCGCAGGCGGGCTTGTACCAGTCGGAGTAAAAGCTGGACTGCCCGCCGACGGGCATGACCACGGCGAGGCCCGACTGGTTGTACCACTCGAATGCCGGGGTGTTGATGTCCCAGCCGTTGTAGTCGTCCTGCGCGCGCATGCCGTCGAGCACGTACAGCGCGGGCGCGTTGGCCCCGCCGCCTTGGAACTGAACCTTGATGTCGCGGCCCATTCCGGCCGAGGGCACCTGCAGGTACTCCACCGGCAGACCCGGGCGCGAGAACGCGCCTGCGGTCGCGGAGCCCCCCACGGCGCCGATCAGACCCGATAGCAAGGCCGCACCAACGGCCCCCACCACGAGCCGGCGCGGCGTACGAGCCACGGCGCCGCGAAACCTGTCGACAAACGTCATGCTTGCTTCCTCATCCTTTCGCGATCCTTTCGAGCACACCCTTCATCCGGGCGCGTCGTCGAATTGGGTCGGACTGCATACGCTCTGGCGCACCAGTGCCCGTGTAGTCAACCACACGTCCGGCCGTCCGCTCTCATCAAGCGGTCAGGCAAACCCTCATTCGGCTGGCTCTCGCAGAGATTTTCGGGCCGGACGGGCGCTTCGAGAGTCGCGTTTCCGCATGTGCTTGACCCTCGTCGACCACTGGTGAGAGGGCAGATGTGAAGTTGCTGGCAATATCTCCGGACCGAGCGGGTCCCGGCGGGTTCGGAGATCCGCCGAAAAAGATTTTCGACTTCGCCCGACTCACTCGCGGGGGGGCGGTGGGATCGCCTCCGGCACCGGAAGCCCACACCGGGCGAGCTCGTAGAGCGGGACACGGTCGATCCGGTACGCGGTGAATTCGAAGGAGTACAGGACGTTGGAGACGAAGCGATGCAAGGTCATTGGGGCGCGCACCGAACTGAGCACAGATTTCGTCTCGGGGCATTGCAGGGCGGCGACCGCCTGGGCGACCCAATTGGGGTCGAGATAGCCCGGAATCCCCGGCGGCAGCTTCACCCACGGGCCGTCGGCGATCACCCAGTCCGGGAAGAGGTTCTTGTCGTGCCCGATCCGGCCGTGCTTCAACCGCTCCGTGTGCTGCGCGAGTGGGTTTGCCAGCCCGATTTGGTCGATCACCCTGACGTCGAGGCCGACGTTCATGCCCACCATGCCCAGATTAGTGAAAAACACTGCATGCTCCGGCTTTTGGGGCGCCTTGCCGCCCGAAGGGCTTCCTGGCGGCGGCGGCAGCATCGGCACCAGGTCCCACTGCGTGTAATTGCCGGACGGCAGCAACAATGCCCCGTCCGGCGTGTTGTCCAGCGCTGTGAGAATGGCGGCCATCCGGGGGTAATCCAGGTAGTCGGCGGCCGTCAGTGGATGGGCGTGCCCGGTGGCCTGCGCGTAGAAGCGGCGCTCGTCGACGATCCCGGAATACGTCACATGGGTGGCATCGTCGCCCATCCCCGGCGAGTTTGCTGCCCAGAGCGACCAGCCCGCGAGTGCAAGCCACAACAGGCTGGCTGTAGCGGCCACCCAATACCCCGTCTCCCGCGAATAATCCTTGCCGTCAGGGATCACGACCGGGATGACGGCAACCGGGGCCAGCAAACAAAATAGCGGCGCGAGCAACACCCGCGCGTGCATGAAGTCGCCGCCCTGCCGGATCCAATAGACCCCCTGCACGAGCCCGCTGACGAGCACGAAGGCCACCACCGCGGAGGGGCTCTGCACGGCCCGTGCGAGCCGGCCGTAGTCGGGTCCGAGCCCCGGGCGCAGGAAAGAATGCTTGCGGCGCGCCGCGAACAACAACACCCCCAAAAGCACCACGAGCACCACCGGTATCCAGACCGCATAGGGCGCGTTGAAGTTCGAGAGGTAGATCATCCCCTGCGACCACTTGTCACCGGCCGCATCCTTAGCCAGCGCCGTCCCGGGCACCAGCAATCCGTAGTAGCCCATCCGGAAGATCTCATAGGCGACCGGCAGGAAGCCGCCGGCCAGCACGACCAGCAGGCGGCTGCGCCAATCGCGGGCCGCGATCAGCATCATGATCAGCGCCAGCCCGCCCATCAGCGCCAGGTCGGGCCGGACAAGAACGCTGAACCCGGCCACGAAGGCCAGCGCCGTGATGAACAGCCGGCTGTCCGGTCGGCCCCGCACCGGCTGCGACCAGCACACCATCATCCACCACAGCAAACCGAGGTAGGCCAGCGTCAACCCGGTCTCGAGGCCCGAGGTGGCAAAGTCGCGCGATGGTGGCAACGCGATGTAGACGAACGCGCCGGCCGGCAGCATGATGGCCCTGCGGCCCCGCAGGCTCGGCGCGTACAGCCGTCCGGCACCCAGCATCAGCAGCGCGACGCCCAGCACCGAAAGCACCAGAGCCAGCGCCAACGCAACGTACTCCATGCGCATCGGCCCGCCGACCCAGGCTCCCGAGTACATCAGGTAGGTCCACGCCGTGGAGGTGTTCGCCTCGACCCGCTCGCCCTGGTTGAAGACCGGCCCGTTGCCGGCCAGCAAATTGCGGACCGTGCGCAGCACGATCAGCCCATCGTCGGCGATCCAGCGTCTCTGCCAAGCCCCCCGTGCGAACAGGAGCGCCACCACCGCCACGCTGATCCACAGGCTGACCCGCACCGTGGTGGCGTACGGGAACAGTGGCCGACCGGTCCGCCTGACCAGAGGCCCGCGACGCATCACCCCCGACTTCAGGGCCTGCAGCTGTGGACTAGCCGAAGGCAACCGCGGCTCCGACGGTTGCGATCCATGCCAGCGCCAACAGCTGCAACACCCGGTCGCGCAGCGCAATGTCTTCCGGCTCCCCGGCCAGCCCGCCGTCGACGTCGACCGCGTAGCGCAGGATCGCAATGGTGAACGGGACCATCGACACCGCGAACCAGGACCCCGAATGGCGGTCACGCTCGAACGCCCACAGCCCGTAGCACAGCACCACCGCGGTCGCCGACATCGTCCAGACGAACCGCAGATAGGTGCTGGTGTAGCTCTCCAGCGCCTTGCGGATAGCCGCGCCCGTGCGCTCGGCGACTTGCAGTTCGGCATAGCGTTTGCCGGCCACCATGAATAGCGACCCGAACGCCATCATCAGCAGAAACCATTGCGACAGAGGGATGTTCGCGGCCACACCACCGGCGATGGCCCGGAGCAGGTACGCCGACGACACGATGCAGATGTCCATCACCGCTTGGTGCTTGAGGCCGAAGCAGTACCCGAGCTGCATGCCGATGTAGACGGCCATCACCAGCGCCAGGTCCGGGGACAGCACCCAGGAGATCGCGAGCGAGGCCACCCCCAGCACCGCGGCGAGGGTGTACGCGAGCCATTCGGGCACCACACCGGCCGCGATCGGGCGGAACCGCTTGGTGGGGTGCTCGCGGTCGGCGTCGACGTCGCGCACGTCATTGACCAGGTATATCGACGACGCGGCCAGGCAGAACACCACGAAGGCCACGGACACCTTGGTCAGCACCTCGGCGTAGTCGTAGCGGACCGGGCCGCCCAGCGCGGCCAGCGGCGCTGCCAGCACCAGGACGTTCTTCACCCATTGCCGGGGGCGCATTGCCTTGACCACCCCAGTGATCAGGTTCGCCGGGGGTCCGGTCACCACGTCTTCACTCATTCGGCATACCTCTTTCGGGACCTCTCGCCGCTCCGGCCCACGATCCCCGCGATGGCGGCGCCAAGGGCAACGCCGAAGGCCACGTCGCTGGGATAGTGCACGCCCAGCAGTATTCGCGACAGCGCCATGGGCGGAACCAGGACCGCGGGCAGGGGCGACCCGGTGATCCGGCCCATCAGGATGGCCGCGGCCGTCGTGGAGGTGGCATGCGCGGACGGAAAGCTGAGCTGGCTGGGCGTGCCGACGTTGACCGCTACGGCCTGATGATGCGGCCGTCTGCGCCGCACCACCCGTTTGACCAGCACGGCCGCGGCGTGCGCGACTAGCGCGCCGGCCCCCGCCATCAGCCAATCCCGGCGACGGTTCGGCATCAGCATCGCACCCAGCAACGCCACGGCCAGCCAGCCGAGGCTGTGCTCCCCGAAGTGGGACAGTCCGCGCGCCGCGGCCAGCACACCGGGGCGGTCAGCCAGCGCCGACTGCACGGCCACCAGCGCGGCGACTTCGCCGCGCGGAACCGCCGATTCAGGCATGCTTTGCGGCTGGCAACAACGCCGTCTCCCACTTCTGCTTGCTGGACAGCGCCGGCAGCGCGTCGCGGTACACCATGCGCATCTCGTCGAACCGGCTCAGCAGCTGACGCTGGCGGCGCAGGGACTTCAGCAGCAGCGTGAACATCTTGCGCCGGTCACGCTGCCGGTAGACCACCCCGCACCCGTCGGCGGTCGTGACCGTGACCCCGTCGACCGTGCACAGGCGGAACCAGCGCGCGTCCTGGGTCGGCACGTTGTATTCCGGTCGCCGGTGGGCTTCGGGGTCGGCCTTGGTCAGGTTGTGCGAAATCCCGCGGGCCAACCGGTAGCCGATGGACAGTGGGTTGACCGGGGGCTTCATCGCCTTGGTCTTGTGCTGCGGCGCCGGCAATTCGCTGGCCGCCGGCAGCACGACTGCGTCCGGATATTCCTTGCGGATGCGGTGCACTTCCGGCAGGGCGCTTTCCAGGATGGAGAAGATGTGCTCGGGACCGGCAAGGAAGTCGTCGATGGCCCTGTTCTGGATCGCGACCGTCGAGTATTCCAGGCAGGCAAGGTGTTTCAGCGTTGCCTTCAGGTGGCTACGGACCAGCCCGGTGACGTCACCGTCCCAGTGCATCGCCGCGACCACCAGCCGGTTGCGGAGATGGAAGTAGGCCTGCCAGTCGATGGCGTCGTCCTTGTCGCTCCAGGCCATGTGCCAGATCGCCGCCCCGGGCAGCGTGACGGTCGGGTACCCGCGCTCGGCGGCCCGCAGGCCGTAGTCCGCATCGTCCCACTTGATGAAGAGCGGCAACGGCTGCCCGAGCTCTTCGGCGACCTGCCGCGGGATCATGCAGGTCCACCAGCCGTTGTAGTCGACGTCGATGCGGCGGTGCAGGAGCTTGCTTCGCTCGTTGTCGTGGTTCAACGGGTATTCGGCGAAGTCATGGTCGTACTCGGCGTGCGGCGCGGCGGTCCACATGAAGTTCGACGGGTTCACGACCTCGCCCATGATGTGCAGGTGTGAAGGCTCCTGCAGGTTGAGCATCTGGCCGCCCACCAGCATCGGGCTCTTGGCGAAGCGGTGCATGGCCAGCACCCGCAGGATCGAGTCCGGCTCGATGCGGATGTCGTCGTCCATGAACAGGATCTGCTGGCAATCGGTGTTTTTGAGGGCCTCGTACATCACTCGGCTGTAGCCGCCGGACCCACCGAGGTTGGGCTGGTCGTGGATGGACAGCCGATTGCCCAGCCGGGCGGCCGCGGCGGGGAAGTCGGGGTGGTCGCGGACCTTGCGGACGCCTTGGTCGGGGACGATCACCGCCCCAATCACCTCGTCCACCAAGGGATCCGAGGTGAGCTCGGCGAGCGCGTTGGCGCAGTCAGCCGGGCGGTTGAACGTCGGGATGCCGACGACGATGTTGGCCGTGCCCGGGGCGGGCTGCGTCGCATACCAGCCAGCACTGTGCAGGGTGACCTTGCTGTCGGTGGTGATGTCGAACCAGATCCACCCGCCGTCCTCGAACGGCTTGAGCGCCACCTCGATTTCGAGCACCTGCGGCTGACCCTCGGTGCCGGTGAACTGGCGGCCTTCCACGAAGATGCGCGCGCCGGTGGCCTTGGTGCGGTAGACGTCGACCCGCCCGGTTCCGGTCACCTCCACCCGCAGCACAACCGACTCGCATATCGTCCAGCGGCGCCAGTAGCTCGCCGGGAACGCGTTGAAGTACGTGGCGAACGACACCTCGGACTCCGCGCCGATCTGTAGCGAGGTGCGCGTCGTCGCGTGCGCGCGGCGGGCGTTGATGGACGACTCCTCGAGGTACAGCTTGCGGACGTCGAGGGGTTCACCCGGGCGCGGGAGGATTACGCGGGAAAGCAGGCTTACGGCGGTCATGCGCTCGCAGTCTCCTCCTGCATGAGGGGGGCGCCGTGCAGCAAGTGCGGCGCGAGGATGTTGTCGTACATGCTCAGTGCGCTGGCGATGGCCATGTGCATATCCAAATATTGGTAGGTGCCCAGCCGGCCGCCGAACAGCACGTTCGACGACGCGGTCTCTGACTTCGCCCTCGCTCGATAGGCGGCCAGCAGGGCGCGATCGGCCTCGGTGTTGATCGGATAGTAGGGCTCGTCGTCGTCGCCGGCGAACCGGGAGTACTCCCGCATGATGACCGTCTTGTCGGTCGGGTAGTCGCGCTCGGTGTGGAAGTGGCGGAACTCGTGGATCCGGGTGTAGGGCACGTCAGGGTCGTTGTAGTTCATGACGGGCGTGCCCTGAAAATCCCCGATGGGCAACACTTCCACCTCGAAGTCGAGGGTGCGCCAGCCAAGGCGGCCTTCGGCGTAGTCGAAATAGCGGTCCAGCGGGCCAGTGTAGACAACCGGCGCGGCCGGGCTGTCCGCGCGCAGTTGGTCGCGTACGTCGAACCAGTCGGTGTTGAGCCTGACTTCGATGCGGTCGTCGTCGGCCATCTTCTCCAGCCACGCCGTGTAACCGTCGACCGGCAGGCCCTCGTAGGTGTCGCTGAAATAACGGTTGTCGAAGGTGTAACGCACCGGGAGCCTGTTGATCACGGCAGCCGGGAGCTCAATGGGATCCGTCTGCCACTGCTTGGCGGTATAGCCCTTGACGAAAGCCTCGTAAAGGGGCCGGCCGATCAGCGAAATGGCCTTCTCCTCGAGGTTTTGCGCGTCGGCGGTGTTGATCTCGGCGGCCTGCTCCGCGATGAGCTGCCGCGCTTCCTCCGGGCTGAAGTACCTGCCGAAGAACTGCGAAACCAGGCCGAGCCCCATCGGGAACTGGTAGGCCTGACCGTTGTGCATCGCGAACACCCGGTGCTGGTAGTCGGTGAACTCGGTGAACTGCCGAACGTAATCCCAGACCCGCTTGTTAGAGGTGTGGAACAGGTGGGCGCCGTACTTGTGCACCTCGATGCCGGTTTCCGGCTCCGCCTCTGAGTACGCATTGCCGCCGATGTGCGGGCGCCGTTCGACGACGAGCACGCGCTTCCCGAGTTGGGTAGCCACGCGCTCGGCAATGGTCAGGCCGAAGAATCCGGAGCCGACGACGAGGAGGTCGAAACGAGCGGTCATCGGTTGCTTAGGGTATCTGACCGCGCGGGCCTAACCCATTTGGCGAGGCCACAGAGTCGGCGGTTTTGCCAGGTGACGACGGTGTTCGGATGATTCGTATCCGCGGTCACAGTCGGGGTCGCAATTGCCTCACGATTCAATATCAGCACTCTAGTCACACCCATCCCACTCGTACCATCGATTCTGTGTGCTTCATGCCGGATAGGACGGGCAGGACGCGCCGATACAAAACGCAGGTAAATGAGTTGTCCAGATTGAGGAGACTTCCGTGCCGAACCGACGCCGACGCAAGCTTTCGACAGCCATGAGCGCGGTCGCCGCCGTGGCAGTGGCGAGTCCTTGCGCATATTTCCTTGTTTACGAGTCGACTGCCGGCGACAAGCCGCCCCAGCACCATGAGTTCAAGCGGGCGGCGATGATGTCGGACCTGCCGGGCGAGCTGATGGGCGCGCTGTCGCAGGGGCTGTCGCAGTTCGGGATCAACTTGCCGCCGGTGCCCGCTTTGGGTGCGAGCGGTGCCAGCACCCCGGGCCTGACCAGTCCGGGCCTCACCAGTCCGGCCGCTACCACTCCGGGCTTGACCAGTCCGGCGCTGACCAGCCCGGGCTTGACCAGCCCGAGCCTCGCAACCCCCGGGCTGCCGCCCCCGACGCCGGGGGTCAGCACGCCCGGCGCGCTGCCTACGACGCCGGCTGCGGGACTGAACCCGGCACTGTCCAACCCGGGACTGACCAGCCCGGACGCGACCACGCCGGGCGTCGGCGCTCCCACCCTCGCGCCCAGCGAAGTGCCGATCGACTCACAGACCGGATTGGACCCGGGCGTCGGCGGCACCTATCCGATCCTCGGTGACCCGTCGACGCTGGGCGGCGCTTCGCCGATCGCGTCCCCCGCCGCCAGCGGTACCGGGGGCAGCGGCGGCGGTGGCGGGCTCGTCAACGATTTGATGCAAGCCGCCAACCAGTTGGGCGCCAGCCAGGCCATCGACCTGCTCAAGGGTTTGGTGATGCCGGCGATCATGCAGAGCGTCCAGCAGGGCGCCGCGGGGGCGCCCGCGGGTGCTGGTGGCCTGCCCGGCGCATTGCCGGCCGCCGCCGGAGCCCTGCCGGGCGCCGCCAAAGCCCTGCCGGGTGCCGCAGGCGCCCTGCCGGGTGGCCTGCCCGGTGCCGCCGGCGCGCTGCCCGGTGCCGCCGGGGCGCTGCCAGGTGCCCCAGGTGCCGCCGCCGCCCTGCCAGCCGCCGCCGGCACTCCGCCGGCCGGCGCCGGAACCACCCCGGGTGCCGCGGGTGCTGGCGCGCCGGCCGTGGGTGCCCTGACGGGTGCCGCCGCCCGGGCTCTACCTCACTAGAGCCTCACTAGAGCCGGGAGGAACCTGTCACCTGACGGCACCGCAGAGTCCCGCCTGGGTCGGGATCTGACAACCCGCTCAGCAAGCAAATCTCTGCGGTGCCGTCGAACAGGCTTTCGTGGACTTTCCGCACGCAAGCCCGTGTCGCCTCAGTAATAACACCAGAAACACAAGTAACATCGGCTGGTGTCGTCCCGCAGTCGCGCCCCAACGATGTTGCTCACCGCCATCGCCGCGACCGTCGTCATCGTCTCGTGGGTGAGTGACGTAAAGCGGGATCGCGGCTCACCCGGCCCGGCGCGTCCCCCCGACACCGAACTCGCCGAGCAGCCGCTGCTCGGACTCGGCGGTGGCGTCACCGTTCGGGAGATCACCCGGGACCAACCCTTTTCATTGGTCGCGCTCACCGGCGACCTCGCCGGGACGTCCACACGGGTGCGCGCAAAGCGCCCCGACGGTTCCTGGGGGCAGTGGTATCAGACGGAATACGAAACCGCGGCACCGGACGCCGGCCCGGCGGGCAACGCATCGGGTCGGCCGGCCGGACCGAGCGAGGGGCCCCGCAGCACCGATCCGGTGTTCGTGGGCACCACGAGGACGGTCCAGATCGCGGTCACACGCTCGATCGATGCGCCCGTGACCGTGAGGACATCGCCGCCGAGTGCCCCGGCGGGGAATGACGGTCTGGGGTACAGGCCGGCGTCCAGGGAACAGCCCTACGGGCAGAACATCTCCGCGATCCTCATCTCTCCGCCGCAAGCGCCGGCGAAAACACAATGGATGCCGCCGTCCGGGGTGATGCTGCCCGGCCAGCCGCCCCGCGTCATCAGTCGAGCGGAATGGGGCGCCGACGAGTCGCTGCGATGCGGTAGTCCGCAGTACGACAACGGGATACGCGCCGCCGTCGTCCACCACACCGCCGGGAGCAATGACTACTCTCCGCTGGAATCGGCCGGAATCGCCAAGGCGATCTACACCTACCACAGCAAGACGCTGGGCTGGTGCGACATCGCCTACAACGCACTGGTCGACAAGTACGGCCAGGTATTCGAGGGCAGTGCCGGCGGGCTCACCAAAGCCGTCGAGGCCTTCCACACCGGCGGATTCAACCGCAACACCTGGGGTGTGGCGATGATCGGCAACTTCGACGACGTACCGCCCACGCCGATCCAGCTGCGAACCGTCGGCCGGCTGCTCGGCTGGCGGCTGAGCCTGGACGGCGTCGACCCCAAGGGCACGGTGGCGCTGGAGTCGGCCGGCAGCCACTACACCACGTTCCCAGCCGGCGCCACCGCGAACTTACCCACCATCTTCACCCACCGCGACGTTGGAAACACCAACTGCCCCGGCAACGCCGCCTATGCGCTGATGGATGAAATACGCGACATCGCATCGCATTTCAACGACCCTCCCGAGGAGTTGATCAAGGCCCTCCAGGGGGGCGCCATCTACGAGCACTGGCAGGCGATCGGCGGCATGAACAGCGTCCTGGGTGCACCCACCTCGCCGGAAGACAGCGCCGAAGGTGATGCACGCTATGCCACCTTCGCCAAGGGCGCTATGTATTGGTCGCCCCAGACCGGCGCCCAGCCGGTCACCGGCGCCATCTACGACGCCTGGGCGTCGCTGAGCTACGAACGCGGTCCGCTCGGGTTGCCCACCAGCGCGGAGATCCAAGAGCCACTTCAGATCACGCAGAACTTCCAGCACGGAACCCTGAACTTCGAGCGGCTCACGGCAAACGTCACCGAGGTCGTCGACGGGATCACGACGCAGCTGTCGACGCAATCCCCGAGCGGCCCGACGGTGCCGTCGGAACACTTCTCGCTACCCGCTCACCCCGCGGCCACGTAATCAGTTTCAGGCAGGCCAGGCACATTCAGGCAGATTCACAGCCACCAGCGTTCCAGGACCCGCCCCACCCCGTCGTCGGTGTTGGGCGCGGTCACCTCGTCGGCGGCGGCCTGCACATCGGGATGCGCGTTACCCATTGCCACGCCATGACCGGCCCAGAGCAGCATCGGGATGTCGTTGGGCATGTCGCCGAACGCCACCACCTCGTCGCTGGCGATCCCCAGCGGCCTGGCGATCTCTTCCACGCCGCTGGCCTTGCTGATCCCCAGCGGCACGATCTCCACCAGCCCGTTGTTGGTGGAATACGTGATGTCGCCCTCGATGCCGACATGCTTGGCCAGTTCGGCGGCCATGTCCTGGCTGCGGGCCCCGGGCTTGCGAATCAGCAGCTTGATCGCCGGCGCGCTGAGCAGGTCGTCGATCGACACCTCGGTGTTGTCCGGGTTGAGCCATGCGTGCTCGTAGCCCGGCGAGCTGATGAATTGGGGAGTGGCCGTGTCGTGGGCGCGCTCGCCGATGCGCTCGACGGCCAGCCCCGCACCCGGGATGACGCGGCTCGCCAGCTCCGCCAACTCGGCCAGGGCATCGACGGCAAGGGTGCGCGCCGACACCACCCGATCGTTTTCGGGGTCGTAGATTACGGCGCCGTTGGCGCACACGGCCATCGGCGCGAACCCCAGCGACTCCACGACGGGGCGTATCCAGCGCGGCGGGCGGCCGGTCGCCACGAGGAAATGCGCGCCGGCGGCGACGGCGGCACGTACCGCGTCGCGGGTTCGCGGGCTGAGGGTTTCGTTTTCGTCGAATAGCGTGCCGTCGACGTCGCAGGCGATGAGCGCCGGCTTCCTCACTTCGGAGTCATTGAGGCGGTACCCCCCGTGCGGTCGTCAACGCGGTCCGCGTTGGGGCTGCCGCGGTCGCGTCACGCCGTCCGTCCCGTACTTTTGAACCCGCTGCTGCAATTCGACCAAACGGATCGCCCGGGAATCGTCTCGGCTTGGCGCGCTCCCACCCAGCCGCCGCGGCACCCAGAACTCGCCCGCCGGGTGCGGATATTCCTCCTGCACCCGGTACAGCAAGGTGTTCATCGCCTCGCGCAGCGCGACGATGACTTCGTCGGGGGTGCCCAGCGGGAGCAGCGGGCGGGCGGCGGCCACCGTGATGGGAACCTTGTTGCGGAACACCTTCTTTGGATGATCTTTCGGCCAAATTCGATGGGCGCCCCAGACGACCATCGGGATGATCGGGACTTGCGCCTCCAGGGCCATCCTCGCCGCCCCGGTCTTGAATTCTCGGAGCTCGAAACTGCGACTGATGGTGGCCTCCGGATGGAGCCCAACGAGTTCGCCCTCCCGCAGCCGCTCCACGGCCACCGCGTAGGCGTCCTGTCCGATCCGACGGTCCACCGGAATGAGCTGGCAGCGCTTGATCACGTAGTTGACCGCCTTCACGTCCGCCATCTCGGCTTTGATCATGAAGCGCAGCCGTCGCTTGCGTTCGTGGGCGGCGATCGACGCAGGCATCCAGTCCAGATAGCTGGTGTGGTTGAGCGCGATCAAGGCGCCGCCCCGCGCAGGAATGTTCTCGAGGCCTTCGAACTTGAGCTTGGTTCCGTTCAGCGCGGCGACAGCCGGAACAACGATCTCCGCCAAGCGGAAAAACGGCTCTGCCATGTTCCTCTCCTTGCCCTATCGCGACTCGTAGGGGGTACGGTCGGCGGGCTTCCCGGCCGACCTCGCCGCAGCCTCTATCTGGGCCGCCTCGGCCAACGTGGGTGCTCCGCCGCCGAGCCGGCGCGGCACCCAATAAGCGCCCGGGGTGTGCGGATATCGTTGCTGCGCCTGGCGCAGCAGTGTGTTCATCGATTCGCGCAGCGCGGCATTCGTGGAGGCGATGTCTTCGGCAGCCCACAGGGGCGCGCCCACCTGCACGGTGACCGGAAGCTTTTTGCGGCCTATCTGTCGTGGGTGGTCTTTGGTCCAGATGCGATGCGCACCCCAGACGATCACCGGGACGATCGGGACCTTGGCTTCCATGGCCATCCGAGCCGCGCCCGTCTTGAAGTCCTTCAGCTCGAAGCTGCGGCTGATCGTGGCCTCCGGATAGACGCCGACCAGTTCGCCCTCCCGCAGCCGCCGCACGGCGACCGCGTAGGCATCCGCCCCGGCGCCTCGGTCCACCGGGATCGTGCGGGTGTGCTTGATCAAGAAATTGACCACCTTCACCTGTTGCATCTCGGCCTTAATCATGAATCTAAGCCGACGGTGCCGTCGATGCACAGCTAATGCGGCAGGCAAAAAATCAACATAGCTGGTGTGGTTGATCGCGATCACGGCGCCGCCCCGGTCCGGGATGTTCTCCTCGCCATGGAAGGTGATACGGGTGCCGGTGGCCAGGACGACGAGCTGGGCCAGGATCTCGAGGGAGCGGAAGGTGGGCTCCGCCATCGGTTACCGTTCCGGTGGCCCGGCGGCCTGGTCGCGGCGGGCCGCCCGCAGGGCCGCCTCCTCGGCGTCCAGGCGCGCCGCCTCAGCCAACGATGGTGCACCACCGCCCAGCCGATGCGGCACCCAGAACTCGCCGGCCGGGTGGGGTCCGTAAAGCTCTTGGGCCCGTTCCAGCAAGTGCTGCATCCGGGAATGCAACAGGCCCTTCAATTCCTCCGTGCCCAGCGTGGGTTCGATCGGTTCGCCGACGAGCACCAAGATCGGCACCTTGGGGCGCAACAGCTTCTTGGGGTGGCCCTTCGTCCAGATCCGCTGCGCGCCCCAGATGATGTGCGGGACGATCGGCACGCCGGCCTCGACCGCCATCCGGGCGGCCCCGGATTTGCACTCCTTGATCTCGAAGCTGCGGCTGATAGTGGCCTCGGGATACACGCCGACCAGCTCACCGTCTTTCAGATTCCTGACGGCGGCCTCGTAGGAGGCGGCCCCGTCCCGCCGATCCACCGGGATGTGCCGCAGGCTGCGCATGATCGGGCCGGTGATCTTGTTGTCGAACACCTCCTGCTTGGCCATGAACCGCACTTTGCGCCCGAGGCCCTGCTTGTAGGCGGGCAAACCCGCGAATGTGAAGTCCAGGTAGCCGGTGTGATTGATCGCGATGACACCACCGCCGCTTTTCGGTAAGTTCTCGACGCCAACGACCGTGGTCTTCAGACCCTGTATGCGCCAGATCAAGCGGGCAAGCTGGATGACAGTCCCGTATACCGGTTCCACAGCAGCTCAGCCTAGTGCTCCCGGCTGTGAGCCGCCTGAAGTGCCTGCTTTGCTGCAGAGAGGCAACCCGTGTCCTTCCCCCCGGCCCCCTCCTCCCCGTCCCCGGTGCCCGCCGTAGTCAGGGCGTTTGCCGCCGGCAGGCTCATGCGCGCGGTCTGGGTCAATGAGGTGGGTGGCGTCACCTTCCGGGTCGGTGCCGGGTCTCCCGGGACGGAATTCATCAAGGTGGCTGACGCGGACGTCGCCGACTTCGCCGGTGAAGCTATGCGGCTGCGGTGGGCGGCCCGCTACGTGACCGTGCCGCAGGTGCTGGGCTGGGGTCTCGACGGGAGCCGGGCGTGGCTGCGCACCGGCGGGGCTACCCGGGGTATCGGCGGTGCACCCTCGATGGCTGGCCGCACCCGAGGTTGCGGTGCGGGCGATCGGCACGGGTCTGCGCACATTGCATGACCGACTGCCGGTTCGCTCATGCACGTTCGACTGGTCGGTGGCCAGCCGGCTGGCCAAGCTCACGCCTGCCGCCCGGACGGAGCTCGGCGAGCCGCCGCCGATCGACGCGCCGGTGGTCTGCCACGGCGACGCCTGCTCGCCCAACACGCTGATCGACGACAAAGGCCGCTGTTGCGGACACGTCGACTTCGGCGGGCTCGGCGTGGCCGATCGGTGGGCCGACCTCGCGGTAGCCACGCTGTCGTTGAGCTGGAATTATCCCGGGCGCCTCTGGGATGGCGAGTTCTTCGCCGCCTACGGCGTGGAGCCCGACGCGGCGCGTATCGATTACTACCGACGGCTCTGGCAGGCCCCGTGGGCCCCAGAAGACAATAGCGACGAGAACGGATACACCGCATCGCGCTAAGCTCGGGGGCTGAACAAGGCGTCACCAAGAGGCTCCCATTGTCCCCGGACGGGGTAGTCCACGGAAAGGTATTTGTGCAGGTCACGAGCGTAGGACACGCCGGATTTCTGATCCAAACCCGCGCGGGCAACATCCTGTGCGACCCGTGGGTCAATCCCGCCTACTTCGCGTCCTGGTTTCCGTTCCCGGACAACAGCGCGCTGGACTGGGACGACTTGGGCGACTGCGACTACCTCTATGTGTCCCATCTGCATAGGGATCACTTCGACGCGAAGAACCTGGCCGAGCACGTCAACAAGGACGCGGTGGTGCTCCTGCCCGACTTCCCGGTGCCCGACCTGCGAAAGGAGTTGGAAAGCCTGGGGTTTCACCGCTTCTTCGAGACCGCCGACTCGGTCAAGCACCGGGTCGACGGACCCAAGGGCAACCTCGACATCATGATCGTCGCCCTGCGGGCTCCGGCCGACGGCCCCATCGGCGATTCGGCGCTGGTGGTTTCCGACGGCGAGACAACGGTTTTCGACATGAACGACGCGCGGCCGGTCGATTTGGACGTGCTGGCGGCCGAATTCGCCCACGTGGACGTGCACCTGCTGCAGTATTCCGGAGCGATCTGGTACCCGATGGTCTACGACATGCCGGCCCGCGCCAAGGAGTCGTTCGGCAGCCAGAAACGGCAACGGCAGATGGACCGCGCTCGTCAATACATCGCCCAGGTGGGGGCCACCTGGGTCGTTCCGTCGGCTGGGCCACCATGCTTTTTGGACCCCGAGTTGCGCCACCTCAACGACGACCGCGGCGATCCCGCCAACATCTTTCCCGACCAGATGGTGTTCCTGGACCAGATGCGCGCGCACGGGCACGACGGCGGCCTGCTGATGATCCCGGGGTCGACCGCGGACTTCTGCGGCGCGACGCTGAATTCGCTCAGCCATCCGCTACCGGCCGACCAAGTCGAGGCCATCTTCACCACCGACAAGGCGACCTACATCGCCGACTACGCCAACCGGATGGCCCCCGTGATAGCCGCCAAGCGGGCGAGCTGGGCCCCTGCCGCCGGGGAGCCGCTGCTCGATCAACTGCGCGCGCTTTTCGAGCCGATCATGCTGCAAAGCGACGAGATCTGCGACGGCATCGGCTACCCCGTCGAGTTGGTCATCGGTCCCGAGACGGTGATTCTGGACTTCCCCAAAAGAGCCGTGCGCGAACGAATTCCCGACGAAAGGGTCCGTTACGGCTTCGCCATTGCCCCCGAATTGGTCCGCACCGTGCTGCGCGACCACGAACCCGACTGGGTGAACACCATCTTCTTGTCCACCCGCTTCAGGGCCTGGCGGATCGGCGGCTACAACGAATACCTGTACACATTCTTCAAGTGTCTGACCGACGAACGGATCGCCTACGCCGACGGATGGTTTGCCGAAACGCATGACGACTCGACATCGATCACACTGGATGGGTGGGAGATTCAGCGCCGTTGCCCCCATCTCAAGGCGGATCTCTCGAAATTCGGTGTGGTAGAAGGCAATACGCTGACATGTAACCTGCATGGTTGGCAGTGGCGATTGGACGACGGCCACTGCCTGACCTCCCGAGGCCACCAGCTGCGAAGCTCGAGGAAATGAACGAGACCTACGGCCCCTCTTACGACGATGGGCTCATCCAGCTGGATCGCGCGGCGATCACGTTGCGCCGCTATCACTTTCCGTCGGGCACCTCGAAGGTGATCAGCCTGGACACTATTCGTGGGTACAGGGCGGAGGCGTTGGGGCTGTTCGTGCAGCGGCTCCGCATCTGGGGCAGCTCGGACCTCCGCCGCTGGCTGCCCCTGGACATCCAACGGCCGTTCAAGTCGACGCTGATCACGCTGGACGTACCGGGGACCTGGCCCAGCCCCGCCTGCACACCGGCGCGCCCGGCCGAGTTCACCGCCCTGCTGGACGAGCTGCTCGCGGACCGCGGTTAGCGGCGCGATTGGGCACGCGGTCGGGCACTAGTACGGCCGCGCCTGCCGTCTGCGACACCGGAGTACGCGGATTTCATGGCCTCGAGGTAATTCGCAACCGATCCGCGGGCGACCGGGTTGTCCGGGAACAACACCGTCACCGTGGTCTCCCGCTGGAGCCTCTTCACCCACATCGAAACCTGGTGGGAAACCCTTCCTTCGTCATAGATCCGGAAGCTCAACTCGGAGTTGGCGACCGTGGAAAGGGGGGCGATGCTTGCATCCAGGAACGACATCACGAAATTGCCCGGCCGGGACGCAATGAGCACCCGAGAGTGGTCGAGCCCCCGGGCGGCCTGCTCGCAAAAGCTTCGCAGATGCCGGGCCTGCACGTAGCTGGGCGGCACGGCACTCACCGGCGCCTCGAGGGCTCTGGCACGCGATGAAGGTGTCGGGTACCAAGAGATCAGGGTGCCGGGCGCCAGCGCCCATTCGTTGACCGTCGAGACGTCCAGTGGTCCGATTCGCACTGCTGGCCTCCTGTACTTCAGCACCTAAGGTCCCGGATTCGGCGCTGAATCTTCACCGTCACGGCGTTGCAGCCGGGGGCGTCCTCCGGTGAGGTTCTCGGGTAGCGTAGCCCGCCGTGCTTTTGGTCGGTCGGATTTTTGCGGGGTCCGCCGCCCTCCCGCTTCCGGCCGGGGCACGATGAATCGCTAAGCGATTCGCTCTTCCAGTGCCGCGCGACCGGCGTTGTAACCCGGGATGAACGTGATCCCAGGACCGCCGTGACAGCCCGCGCTGCCGAGGTATAGGCCGTCAATCGGGATCGGCTGGCCGAGAAACCCCTTCGGTCCCGGCCGGTTCGGCCCGATCTGGTCCGGATTCAGCAGCCCGTGGCAGTAGTCGCCGCCCGGCGCGCCGAACATCACGCCCATGTGCCTAGGCGTGAACGTCGTGTGCCGGGTGATGCTGGCGTCGAAATTGGGTGCGAGTCGGGTGATCTTGTCGATCACCCGCTGGCCCATTTCGACCTTCGCCTCACCATAGGCTCCAGAGTCCAAGCCCTCGATCGGGAACCAGAGCGCGAAGGCCGACGCGGCGTGCTTGCCCTGCGGCGCCAGCCCCGGGTCATTCTGCGACGGGATCTGCAACACGACCGTCGGGTCAGCGGGAACGATCCCGCGGCGGCAATCCTCCCACTGCCGCTGTACTTCCTCCGGGGTGCTGAAGAGGCCGATCGACGCCTGCATGGCCGGGTCGTTGAGCGCCTCATACGGTGCGGCGAAGGCTGGGGCTTCGTCCAGCGCGAAGTGCATCTGGAGGTAGCTGCCGCGGTGGTCGATCCCCGCATACCGTTCGCGGATGTCGGCGGGCAGCGCTGCGGGATCGATGAGCTCGTTGATCGTGACGTCGGGCGCGATTCCGGAGACGACGACCGGGGCCGCCAGGATGTCTCCCGCCTCGGTGCGCACTCCACCGACCCGGCCGTCGGCGACCAGGATTTCGGCCACCTTGGTGCGTAACCGGACTTCGCCGCCGTGGCTTTCCAGCAGTTCGCACAGGTGTGAGGTGAGCGCTCCGATGCCGCCTCGCAGCTTCTTCATCTGCATGGTGCCCCCGTCGGGAACACCCAGTCCGAAGGCGAGCGCCGCCGCACTGCCCGGTGTGGCCGGCCCACGGTAGAGCGTGTTGACGGCCAACACGGTCATCGACCCGCGTAGCGCACCGTGCTTTTCACGGTCCGGGAGGTAGCGATCCAGCACGTCGGTAACCGAACCGAAAAGCATGTCATCGATGGCTGCTCGTTCGAATTCGTTTGTGGCACAGGCATACATCTCGTCGAAAGTCTTGGGCGGGGCGCCCGCCTCGAACCGGCCCAGCGCCCTCGTCGGAGCCTGGCTCCATGCCATCAGCCCCGCCATTCCGTTGACGGCGTCAGCACCGTGAACCTCGTTGAGGTGGGCGAACAACTTGATCGGGTCGCTGTACTGGATCAGGGGATCGTCGCCGACCCCGCGCAGCGCCACCGACATCACCTCGAGGTCGATCGTCGGCAGGGTGTCCAGGCCCAGCTCCTGGACGACCACGGACGCCGTCGGGAATTGAACCGAGCCCGCGATCTCGAACCGGTACCCATCGAAAAGCTCCACCGTGGAGGCCATTCCACCGGCGTAGAGCTTGGCATCCAGACACACCGTCCGCAGGCCGGCCTTCTGCAGCAGCACCGCCGCGGCCAGTCCGTTATGGCCTGCACCGATAACTATCGCGTCGAACGTCGTTTCAGGTTCAGCCATGCTTCCCGCCCTCCACGAATGGAGGCTGGCACGGCCGGAAAGTTTTGTCAATTATGACGAAACCGCGGCGCGGGCGCCCAGGCGCCGGTGATGCCGGCGCGCAGCGCCTCCAACGCCACGTGGCATACCCGCGCCAATTCGCCCAGCGACCGGTCGTCGCCGAGCATCCAGAATTCCATCGCACCGAACACGGCCGCCGCGATGCAGCGCGCCGTCACCGCAGCACGCAGCCGGGCGTCCGCCGCCTGAACCGCCGCGCGGCTACGTTTTTGCAGCTGCGCCTGGATGGCCTCGGCGAAGTCGGCCTGGACCTCCTGGATATGGCGGACGATGCGGCCCGGGTCTAGCTCGCCGCCCCGCAGCCCGGCGATTTTAGTAACCGCCTCAACGTCATACGGAAACGAGAAGATGGCCGCCTGCACGGAATCGATGATCGGTTCGCCGGCCGGCCTGTCGTCCAGCGCCGATCTGAACCAGTTCAGCCCGGTGTAGTCGGCAAACAGCAGGTCGTGCTTGGACCGGAAGTGGCGGTAGAAGGTCCGCAGCGAAACGCCGGCGTCCGCGGCGATCTGCTCGGCCGACGTCTCCTCGACCCCCTGGGCCAGGAAGCGCACCAGGGCGGCCTGGCGCAGCGCCTCGCGGGTGCGTTCGCTGCGCGCCGTCTGCGCGGGCCGGACCATGGAAGTAAGTTACCTCAGCCACCGTTTTGTCAGTATTGACAAAACTTAGCGGCGCGGTGAGACTGCGCCCATGGTCTGGCTTTACGTTCACGCAATACTCGGGCTCGCCGTGATCGGCTGGATTATCGCGTCGAACCCGAAGATCTACGCGAAACCGGCCGAGGGGCCGTGGCTCTCACCGCTGGAATGCGTTTACTACGCGGCCGGCATCGCGTCCGTCGCGCTCGGCTGGTACTTCAACATCCACTTCGTGCTCGACGCGTACGGCCAGGGCAGCATCGTGCAGGGGCCGGCCAGCTACCCGCACTTCCTTCACCAGCAGTTCGCCAACCCCGCCGCTGGTTCGGGCAACCAGGACTACATCATCGCGAATGTCGTGCTGCTACCTGTGTTTACGATCGTTGACGGCTACCGGCGTGGCATCCGGCGTCCATGGCTGTTCTTCCTGGCCAGCTTCTTCACCAGCTTTTCCTTCCCGCTCGCCTTCTATTTCGCCACCATGGAGCGCGTGCGCCGGCACACGCAATCCTCGCCCGCGCCCACGACTGTGGACGCCTAGTCAGCACACCCTAGGCCTCTCCGCGCGTGGTCTCCGACCAGCGTCGGGCCCACTGCTCCAACGGAACGAGCGCCTCGCCCAGAGATCGGCCCACCTCGGTCAGCTCATACGACTGGTCGTCCCGCTGGGCGATCAGGCCCGCAGCCGTCAACTCGCCCAGGCGCTCGTAGAGGACGCTGGGGGACATGCCGTCGCAGCGGTCGCGCAACGACCTCGCGCCCAGCGGACCGTCGCGAAGCTCCCACAGCATCCGCAGCGACCAACGGCGCCCGAGCAGATCGAGCGCGGCCATGAGCGGTCGCCCTGTGGTTGAGCCGCGCACCGGGCGGCCCGGTCCGACGGCCGCTTGACGTTTCGTTTTCCGTAACATACGATTTCTCTCCATGGTTACGGAAATAGTAACGCCCCGGATCGGCGCCCTCGAACCGCCCTACGAGCCGGCCGTTACCGCTCAGCTTCGGAAGATGATGCCGCCCGACGTGCCGCCGATCGGACTGTTTCGCACCATGGTGCGAAACCTGCCGATGGCCGAGGCAATGACGCTCTGGGGCAGCTACGAGCTCAGCCGCTCACTGTCGCTATCCCTCCGCGACCGCGAGATCGTCATCGATCGCACCTGCGCTCGCTGCGGCTGCGAGTACGAATGGGGTGTGCACGTCGCGTTTTTCGCGGAGAAGGCACGCCTTGATAGGAATCAGATCGCCTCGCTGACCCACGGCGGCGCGGACGATCCGTGCTGGACCGCCGAGCGAGACCGCCTGCTGATCCGCGCCGTCGACGCGCTGTGCGACCGGCGAGACATCGACGACACGCTCTGGGCGGCATTGCGCGACGAATTCGACGATCGCGAAAACCTCGACCTACTCATGCTGTGCGGGTGGTATCACGCGATCAGCTTCACCGCGCGCGCCACCCGCGTCCGACTGGAGGCGGGCAGCCCCACCTTCGACAGCGTGGCCTAGGGCTCCAGCAGCTCGGTGCCGACGAACGGAACCAGCGCGGCGGGTACCCGCACGCTGCCGTCGGGCCGCTGATGGTTCTCCAGGATCGCGACCAGCCATCGGGTGGTGCCCAGCGTGCCGTTGAGGGTGGCCGCGACCTGCGGCTTGCCTCCGGCATCCCGGTAGCGCGTCGCGAGCCGGCGCGCCTGAAACGTGGTGCAGTTCGACGTCGACGTCAGCTCGCGGTAGGTCCCCTGGGTGGGAACCCATGCCTCGCAGTCGAATTTGCGGGCGGCCGACGAGCCGAGATCGCGCGCGGCCACGTCGATTACCCGGTACGGCACCTCGATGCGGGCCAGCATCTCGCGCTGCCAGCCCAGCAGCCGCTGGTGCTCGGCCTCGGCGTCGGCGGGAGCGCAATAGACGAACCCCTCCACCTTGTCGAACTGGTGCACCCGGATGATGCCGCGGGTGTCCTTCCCATAGCTGCCGGCCTCACGCCGGAAACACGACGACCAGCCCGCGTAGCGCAGCGGGCCGCCGGACAGGTCCAGGATCTCGTCGGCGTGGTAACCGGCGAGCGGCACCTCGGACGTGCCGACCAGGTAGAGGTCGTCGGCTTCTACCCGATACACCTCGTCGGCGTGGGCGCCCAGGAACCCGGTGCCGGCCATCACCTCCGGACGCACCAGCACCGGCGGGATCATCGGAATGAATCCGTTCTCCACGGCCAGCCGCATGGCCAGCTGCAGCAGGCCCAGCTGCAACAGCGCACCGCGTCCGGTCAGGAAGTAAAACCGCGAGCCGGAGACCTTGGCGCCGCGCTGCATGTCGAGTAGTCCCAGTGACTCGCCAAGTTCCAGGTGGTCCTTCGG
Source organism: uncultured Actinomycetota bacterium (assembly GCA_963788075.1). GTDB lineage: Bacteria > Actinomycetota > Actinomycetes > Mycobacteriales > Mycobacteriaceae > Mycobacterium. The sequence continues at coordinate 725,073 of CAWBFI010000008.1, forward strand.
GTTTTCGATGACCGGGGGCTCGCCGACGACATCGAGGACTCGGTAGTCGTCCTCGCCGCCGGCCGGCACCCCGTCGAGGATGACGTTCGAGATCGCCAGGTGCGCCGCCGCGAACGCCTCCTCGGCCTCGGCCTGGGCGGTTTCCGCGCCCTTCACCTGCTCGGCGAGCTCCTTGGCGCGTTGCAGCAGGGCCGGGCGCTCCTCGGCCGACGCGGCGCCCACGCTCTTGCTGGCGGCTTTCTGTTCGGCGCGCAGCGCGTCGGCGGCCGAAATCGCGGATCGACGGTTGGCATCGGCCGTCGACAAGGCGTCCACCAGGGCCGGATCCTCGCCCCGGCTCACTTGGGAGCGGCGCACGGCGTCGGGGTCTTCCCGGAGCAACTTCAGGTCGATCACGGCCCTGACACTACTTTTGCGGCCCCGAGCCGGTCGCGCAGCACCCGACCCGATTCAATCCCAGCAAGGAACATCTACAACATTTGTCACAGCACTCAACGGGTCCTGTCAGAATGGAGCCGATGTCGCAAGCGCCCGAGAAGGAAGTTTCGGAAGCCGGTACCACAGCCGGCTCCCCGGATGACCCAGCGGAACCGCCGCAGGGCGGCTTTGCGTGGCCGCGCGGCTTGCAGCCGACGGCCACCCGGCGAGCGCTGCTGCTCACCGCGCTCGGCGGCCTGTTGATCGCCGGGCTGGCCATAGCGGTTCCGGTCGGCAGCGGGCCGGGCCGACTGGCCGGCTATATCGACAGCAATCCGGTGCCCAGCACCGGAACCAAAAGCGACGCCGCATTCAACCGCGCCCACGCCGGTGATTGCCTGACGTGGCCGGACGCCACCCCGGAGTCCGCCAGCATCGTCAACTGCGCGGACGATCACAAGTTCGAAGTCGCCGAGTCCGTCGATATGCGGACTTTCCCGGGGTCCGAGTATGGGCCCAACGCGGCTCCCCCGTCGCCGGCGCGCATCCAGCAGATCACGCAGGAGCAGTGCGACGCCGCCGTGCGCAACTACCTGGGAGCCAAGTTCGACCCCAACAGCAAGTTCACCGTCAGCCTGCTGTGGGCCGGGGACCGAGCGTGGCGCAATTCCGGCGAGCGCCGCATGTTGTGCGGCCTGCAGCTGCCCGGGGCCAACAACCAGCAGGAGGCGTTCAAGGGCAAGGTCGCCGACATCGACCAATCCAAGGTGTGGCCGGCCGGTACCTGCCTGGGCATCGACCCGACAACCAACCAGCCGATCGACGTACCGGTGGACTGCGCCGCCCCGCACGCGATGGAGGTCACGGGCACGGTCAACCTGGCCGAGAAGTTTCCCGGTGCCCTGCCCGCCGAGCCCGATCAGGACGGGTTCATCAAGGATTCCTGCACCAAGATGACGGACGGTTACCTGGCGCCCATCAAGTTGCGCACCACGACCCTGACGCTGATCTACCCCACCGTGTCGCTGCCCAGTTGGTCTGCGGGTAGCCGCGAGGTCGCGTGCAGCATCGGTGCGACGCTCGGGAACGGGGGCTGGGCCACGCTCGTGAATAGCGCCAAGGGTCAGCTGTTGATCAACGGTCAGCCGCCCGTACCCCCGCCCGACATTCCCGAGGAACGGCTGACGCAGCCGCCGATCCCGGTGCAGGTGCCGAGTAACCAGCTCCCGAGCGACCAGGCGCCGAGCAACCAGGTGCCGAGTAACCAGTCCGGCGCCCCTTCCAACGGCATACCGCCGAACAATCAGCACCTTCCGCAGCAAGCGCCGGTCGCGACGCCGCCGCAGGCGCCGGCACCGCAGGCTCCGGCCACTCAGGCGCCGCACGATGTCCCGCCCCCGGCCGCCGGCGGAGCCCCGCCGCCGGGGGCACCAGCGCCCGCACCGCCACCGGCCGAGGCACCGGCACCACCGCCCGCTCAGCCCGCGCCGGAGGCATCGCAACCACCGCCGGGGGGCTAATCCGGTGTCCGAGCGGATGGATCCCCAGCGGTTCGACGAACTGGTCTCCGACGCACTGGACCTGATCCCGCCCGAGCTCGCGGCCGGCATGGACAACGTCGTCGTTCTGGTCGAAGACCGCCACCCGCAGGACGCCGAACTGCTCGGGCAGTACGAAGGGGTCGCGCTGACCGAGCGCGACTCCGACTATGCCGGGGTGCTGCCGGACGCGATCACGATCTACCGGGAGGCGCTGCTGGACGTCTGTGAATCCGACGAGGAGGTCGTCGAGGAGGTGGCGATCACGGTGATCCACGAAATCGCCCACCATTTCGGCATCGACGACGACCGGCTGGAAGAACTGGGCTGGGGCTGAGGACCCGTGACAAAATGCCGCCGTGCCAACGGGTTCGGCGCGGCAGCCCGACTTCGTCCGAGCCGGGTGCTATGAACGGATCATGAGCGCTGACTGCCGCGACTGCCGGGCCGGTCTAGATCACTGCCACGGCACCATCATTCGCCATTCGCTCGCCCGGTTGTGGAGCCGGTCGGAATGCACCGAGCCGGACTGCGCTAGCCCCGAGGTGGTGCCGCACACGTTTGTCATCGACTGCGATGCCATCGGCTGTGGATGCGCGGAATCGGCCGCGCCGGCCTCAACCCATCGGGTCGGTGCCTGAGCGGACCGCGTCCGCGACCGCGCTCGGCTTGGCCTGGGGAGAGAACGGCGGCGTCAAGGCTCCCCACCGCACACAACTCCACCGCCCGTCGGTGACCGGGGCCAGGACCACCGATTCGGCGTTGCCGAGGTGGTTGTCCAGCACGAAGCAGCCATCCAATCCCGCCAGCACGGCGGAGGCCAGCCGGATCGCCGCACCATGGCTGACGACGACGATATCGCCGTTCCAGTCGTCGTCTTCGAGATAGCGCGTCCGCAGCTCGGTCAGCACCGGCACGTAGCGGTCCAGCACGTCGTTGCCGGTTTCCCCGCCGGGCAATGGCGCGTCGAGCTCACCGTGATGCCAGCGCTCGTAGATCGCATTGAACTCAGCGACCGCCTGGTCGTCGCTGCGGTTTTCCAGCTCTCCGACCTGCACCTCGTGAATGCCGGTGACTTCGAGGGCGGCCAGCTCCAGTTCGCCGCCGATCACCGCGGCCGTCTGCGACGCCCGGGTGGCCACGGAGTGCGCGAGCAGCGCCGGTCGTCCGGAGCTCCGCGCGAACGCCCGGGCCTGGTCGCGACCCAACGGCGTGAGCTCCGCGCCGGGCGGCCGGGTGTCCAGCCGGCGCTCGACGTTGCCGTAGGACTGGCCGTGCCGCAGCAGCACCAAACGCCCGCTCATCGCTCGAACCCCCCGGCGCCAAAGCCCTGGTCCGGTTTGCCTTCCCGCAGTCGCGCCAGCCAGCGAGACGCTTCGTCCGCCGGCGGGGGCACGGCCCCCGCGACGGAGCCCGTCGGCCACGAACCCAGGTATCTCACGTACGCACAACGGCGGTGCAAGGCCTTGAGTGCCTCCGCGACGGCGCCGTCGTCGATGTGACCGACGCAGTCGACGAAGAACAGGTAGGTGCCGAGTTCGGTTCTGGTCGGCCGGGATTCGATCCTGGTCAGGTCGATGCCGCGGATGCTGAATTCGGCCAGCGCGGCCAACAGCGCACCGGGGACGTTGTCGATGCGCAGCATCACCGACGTCCGATCGGCGCCGGTGCGGGCCGGTGGGGGACAAGGCAGCCCGACCAAAACGAATCGCGTGCGGGCGTTGGGTTCGTCGACGACGCCCTCCGCGAGGGCGGTAAGACCGCAATGCGCGGCTGCCAATGGCGAAGTCACGCCCGCGTCGGCTTGGCCCTCGGCCACCTGCCGTGCCGCGTCGGCATTGGAATATGCGGGCCGCAATTCGGCGCCGGGTAAGTGGGAAGCGAGCCACTGGCGCACCTGGGCCACCGCCACGGGGAAGGCCGCCAACGTGCGCACGTCGGCCGCGCTGCGGCCGGGTTTGACGACGATGGTGAACGCCACGTCGAGCGTCGTCTCGGCGAAGACCTGCAGGGGCGAACCGGTGGACAAGCTGTCCAGTGTGGGTATTACGGAGCCGTCGATCGAGTTCTCGATCGGGACGCATGCGTAATCGGCGTCGCCATCCCGGACCGCGTTCAGCGCGGCGGGGGTGCTGTCGATTGGCAGCCGCCGCGCGGAGTCCGGTCCCTGCTCGGGGATCAGGCCGGCGGCCATGATTTGCAGCAGCGCCGCCTCGGTGAAGGTCCCTTCGGGACCGAGGTAAGCGATGCGGACCACGCCTCAACCCTAACGGCGCTCGAGGCGAGGCGAGGCGGCCGCGGACGACCCAGCACGTAAGTTATCCGGGTGTACGGCGACCGATCACCGGAAAGGCGGGGGCATCGAGGCCCGCCAAGGCGCGAGCCGTCGCAGGTAATCCGCCGGCCCAGCCGGCCGACGCCATCATCCGTCGCCCCGCCGACGACACCGCTGCGCCGGCCGGCACCGCCCGTCGCCCCCCTGAATCCGCCGCCTCCGCCGCCGGTTCCACCGCGTCGCAAGCGTGGCAGGCGCCGCTGGCCTCGACGGGTTGTCCTCACCCTGTTGATTGGATCGCTGTTCGCCGGCGCCTCCTTCCTCGGCGCGGCCATCTGGTTTGACACGGCGCTGCGCCGCGAGGAGGCACTGGCAGACTATCCGGATCGGCCCGAACGCGGCCGCGGCACGAACTGGCTGCTGGTCGGCTCGGACAGCCGCCAAGGCCTGACCGCCGAGCAGCAGCAAGACCTGGCCACCGGCGGTGACATCGGCACCGGCCGGACCGACACCATCCTGCTGGTGCACGTGCCGGAATTCCGGTCCAGCAACCCGACGACGGTGGTGTCGATACCGCGGGACTCGTATGTACCGATCCCGGGTCGTGGCAAGGACAAGATCAACGCCGCGTTCGCGATGGGCGGGGCGCCGTTGCTGACCCAGACGCTGGAACAGGCCACCGGGCTCAGGCTCGACCACTACGCCGAGATCGGATTCAGCGGGTTCGCCCGCCTGGTCGACGCGCTCGGCGGGGTCACCATGTGCCCGAGCACGCCGATCAACGATCCGCTGGCCGGCATATACCTGCCGGCGGGTTGCCAGACGTTGGACGGCCGCAAGGCCCTCGGATACGTCAGAACGCGCGATACACCGCGCGCAGATCTGGACCGAATGGTCAATCAACGGCAGTTCCTGTCCGCGCTGCTGGATCGCGCGTCCAGCCCCGCGGTGTGGCTCAATCCGTTCCGCTGGTACTCGGTTCCGAGTGCCGCCGTGGGCGCCCTGACTGTCGACACGGGCAACCACGTATGGGATCTGGCGCGACTCGGCTGGGCGCTGCACGGTTTCACCACGGCGCTCACCGTCCCGATCGGTGAATTGACCAGCAGCGACGCCGGGTCCGTCGTGGTGTGGAACCACAAGGCCGCGGGCAAGTTGTTCGAGGCGCTGGCGTCCGACGCGCCGGTACCGGCGGCGGCGCTCGACGGTCAGCGGTAGCTCCGAGCTAACCCCCGAACTAACCCCAGAACTAACCCCTGCCCTGACCGGCTCGTCGGCTCTGCAACCAGGCCTTCGTGCGACCCGGATGATGAGTGGCCAGCCAGGCGACCCCGACGTCGCGGCAGAAGTCAATGTCTTCGTATTCGTCCACGTTCCAGCAGTACACGGCCCTGCCCTGGGCGGCGGCGCGGTCCACGAGCTGCGGATAGTCCTTCAGCGCAGGCAGTGAAGGTCCGACGGCCGTCGCGCCGACCGCGGTGGCCGCGCTGCTGACCAGGTAGCGAGGTGTTTTGCCGAGCAGCACGGTAGGCAAGAGCGGCGCGGCTCGCCGGATGCGCCACACCGCGGCCGCCGAGAACGACATCACCACCGCGCGGGAGCGGTCGGCGGAGGCGGGCGAGGCTATGCCGAAGCGGTGCAACAGCGCGAGCAGCTTGCTTTCCACCAGCGAGCCGTAACGGACCGGGTGCTTGGTCTCGACGAAGATCTTCACCGGCCGGTGCCAGTCCAGGACGAGCGAAACGAGCGCGTCCAGCGTCAGCAGACTCGTGTCACCGTGCGTACCGTCCGCACGCCAGCTGCCATGCCACGCGCCGTACTCGAGCTCGCGTAGTTGCGCCAGCGTCATGGTGCTGACCAAACCGGCTCCCGTCGACGTCCGGTCGAGCCTCCGGTCGTGCACGCACACCAGATGTCCGTCGCGGGTCAGCCGCACATCGCATTCCACGCCGTCGGCGCCCTCTTTGAGCGCCAGGTCGTAGGCGGCCAACGTGTGTTCGGGACGAGCGGCAGATGCGCCGCGGTGGGCAACGACAAACGGATGCCCGGCGAGCACCTCGTCGGCCCACGTCATATCCCTATGCTGCCGGTTCCTGCCCGTGCAACTCAACCGGGGCAGCGGATGCGGGCGCGGCGGCGCGGTCGGGGCGATCCCGCTCGACCACCAGCCATCGGTGCGCCGGCCGTGCAACCGGTTTGCGCTCGAACCCCTCGAAGACCCGGGCCACGGCGGCCAGGGTGATCGCCGCGAGCAGATAGGCAAACACCATCAGCATGGTGTTGTTCGCGATGCCCTGGGCATCGGTCGCGAAGCTGGTGCCGATGGCGAAAATCGAGACCACGTAGCTGCAAACCCAAGCGACCCACCACTGGACGATCGGTCGCCGCAGCCGGGCGTAGTGCTCCTCCATCACTGCCAGCTCGACGACGTACACGGGTGCCCAGAGCAGGTTGGCCAGCGGCACCACGCAACCCGCCCACAACGCCCGGACCGAGCGGGGCTCAGGCATGCCATGGTGCGCGAACACGGCGGCCCTGCGGGCGATCAGCCACCGGATCAGCGTCACGCCGCACGTGATCACCGCCGCGATCGCCGCCAGGCTGGCCAGCACGCCGAGCCAGTCCGCCGCGATCGCCACGATCGAGTTCAGCAATGTGTTGCGGTTGATCACCAACAGCAGATACCGCACGACATAGACCAGGGCGGCGATGCTCAGCATCAACACGCCTAGGAACAGCGCGGTGCGTACGACCGGCGCCGACGGACCCGTCTGCGTGGGCTTTTCGGCCGCCGCCGCGGCCAGTTCGACGCGGTCCGTCAAGCCCCATCGCGGAATCACGGCGTAGCGGGGAGTGGGACCCAGGGACCGTCGTCCGCGCCGCTGAGGTGGCGGGGCGCCCGGGCGCACGGCTATCCACCTGAAGCCTGCCGGCAGCCGTGGGGGAGTCCGCTGCCATCCGGCAGCCGCCGGCGGTCTGGCCGGCGGCGCCGCGCCGTGCGTGGTCCATCGCGGGTCGGCGGCCGGCGCGTCCGCCAGGGGCGCCATCAGCGCCCCTCGACAGCGGGGACACCAGTCGCGTCGCCGATCGCGCACGTTCCACCGAGTGCCGCACTGGGAGCACACCTGGATCACCGGACCAGCCTATCGCCGGCGACGATCCGGGCCGCAGAGGCGCTTCCCGGCAACGCCAACCATTGCCTATGGCTATCCACAGTTTCCACAGGTTTATCCACAACTTGTCCGCGGGTATGCACGCCTTCAATAAGCCCTCTACCGGCTGTCCCGGTTCGCGACTGTGGATAACCGCCGCGTGGTACCGCCGTGCCATATACAGGCTCGAACCGATATCCGAGCGAAACCACGCGCCGCGCCAGTCTGTCCGGGGCCCGCCCGGCGGGCCCGCTCCGCAGCGGCGTTAACCAGTGCGTTTTCCAACCTCGTTGCAAGCGGTTATGATTACCGTCACGAAACTCGGTTGTGACTCACCTCACTCGTGTGGGTGGGCTGCAGGTGAAAGGCAATTATGACTACGCATTCGTTCGGTCCGGGTTCGCCGGGCACGTCGAACTCGTATTCCGGCTCGCCCGCTTGCAACCACAGTTACAGCGTCGCCGCTTTGCGTGCCGGCCTGATCGCGCTGGTGCTGCTCGCGGTTCTCGCCATCATCGTCTTGTCTTGAATCGACTTGTCTTGAATCGTCGCCGGGCGGGTATCCCTCGCTAGCGGTCCTCCTTGCGGCGCGCGCGGTCATGGAGCAGGGTTAATTACGGCCGGCCGCCGCGTGGCGGCCCCGCAGGAATGAGCCTCCGACGAGCACCAATGATGCACCGAAGAAAGGAATGCCGTGGCTGTATACACCCTGCCCGACTTGGACTGGGATTACGGAGCGCTGGAACCGCACATCTCCGGTCAGATCAACGAGCTTCACCACGACAAGCACCACGCAACCTACGTCAAGGGCGCTAACGACGCGCTGGACAAACTCGAGGAGGCGCGCGCTAAGGGAGACTACGGTGCGATCCTGCTGAACGAGAAAAACCTGGCGTTCAATCTCGCCGGCCACGTCAACCACACCATCTGGTGGAAGAACCTTTCGCCGGATGGCGGGGACAAACCGACGGGAGATCTCGCCGCGGCCATCGACGATGCCTTCGGATCGTTCGACAACTTCCGTGCGCAGTTCCACGCGGCTGCCACCACGGTGCAGGGCTCCGGATGGGCAGCACTCGGCTGGGACACGCTTGCCAACAAGCTGCTGATATTCCAGGTGTACGACCACCAGTCCAACTTTCCGCTCGGCATCGTGCCGCTGTTGCTGCTGGACATGTGGGAGCACGCGTTCTACCTGCAGTACAAGAACGTCAAGGTCGACTTCGCCAAGGCGTTCTGGAACGTGGTCAACTGGGCGGATGTGCAGTCGCGGTACGCCGCCGCCACCTCTAAAACACAGGGGCTGATCTTCGGCTAGGCGATCTCGGAGGGCCGGGGCGCCACGCGGAACGCCTGGCGCCCTTGCCTTTACCGAAGGTTGCTCGGCCATTTCGAGAAGGCAAGCACTGCTGGCCGTGTCGAGTTGCATCGCGCTTGACCCGCAGGCATGCTGGATTATTCGAGCTACAGCGTGGTGGGAACGTTGGCGTCGCGCGGAGGTCGAGATGGAAACTGGGTCCGATCGTCCTATAGGGGTTTCTCCCTTCCACTCTCGTGGTGCCCTGAAAGGGTTCGTGATCTCGGGGCGCTGGCCCGATTCGACGAAAGAGTGGGCCCAGCTGTTGATGGTCGCCGTCAGGATTGCGTCGTTGCCCGGATTGCTCTCCACCACAACGGTATTCGGTGCCCGCGAGGAGCTGCCCGACGAACCGGAGCCCGGAACCGTCGGCCTGGTGCTGGCCGAGGGCACGGTTTTCGGCGAGTCGGCCATCCCGCCAGGGCATTTCGCCGACCATCAGCCTCCCGCGCTGCTGATGCTGCATCCGCCCTCGGAAACGACGCCGTCGCTGCCGGAATGCAGCGGCGCGGCGTCGGGATGCGTACTGCTGCCGGGATTGCCCTATCTGGGATTAGAGCATCGGGCCGCCTGGGTGGAAGCCGAAGCCGACGGAACGATCACGTCCATGGTGAGCCGGGTGGGGGTCGACCCCATCAGCCATCCCGACACGGCGATCCTCGCCATGCTGCTTGCGGCATAAGGGAATTCAAAGACAATAATTCGCCCTTCGAATGCAGGAGTACGGGCGGCCGAATCCGCGCACCGTCCTGGCGCTTACAGGATCGGCCCGCTAGCCTGGGACCGTTAGCGAAGGGGAGTAGCCCCGAATCGTCGAGTCGACATACTGGCGCATAGCCCGGCCGGCGAACCGGCCCAACCAGGCCGGTGGGCGAGACCTTCGACCGATGTTCGACGGCGAGACGGCCGTCGACGACGTGTCGAAAGGTCGCATCCCGTGCTCGCCGCCACGTTGCTAAGCCTCGGAGTGGTTTTCCTCGCGGAACTCGGTGATAGGTCCCAGCTAATCACCATGACCTACGCGCTGCGCTACCGATGGTGGGTGGTGCTGATCGGGGTGACGATTGCCGCATTCCTGGTGCACGGGGTGTCGGTCACGATCGGCCACTTCCTGGGCGCCGCGCTGCCGGCTCGCCCGATGGCCTTCGCGTCGGCGATCGCCTTCCTCGCCTTCGCCGTGTGGGCCTGGCGCGAGGGCGTCTCGAGGGACGAGGCGGCCCCGGTCGGCCGGGAACCCCGTTTCGCGCTGCTGACCGTCGTCTCGTCCTTCGCACTCGCCGAGGCGAGCGACAAGACGTCGTTGGCGACGGTGACACTGGCCAGCAATCACGACTGGATTGGCGTGTGGATCGGCACGACCTTGGGCATGGTCTTGGCCGACGCCCTGGCGATCGGCGTGGGAATAGCGCTGCACAGGCGCCTTCCCGAGAAACTGCTGCACGTCTTGGCCGGCCTGCTCTTCCTGCTCTTCGGCTTGTGGATGCTGTTCGACAGTGCGCTGGGCTTGCCGTCGGTGGCCATCGCCGCAACCGTCGCGGTGGCTCTTGCCGCAGCGGTAGTGGCGGCGGCACAAACCCTGCGCCGGCGCCGGAAAGAAGCCGCAACCGCCGGGAGGTCTCTGGACATCGGCTGAGGTGCCGACGGCACCCTTCGCACCCGACCCGGCGGCGGGACCGCGCGCCACGCCAGAGGTATCGCCGTGGGCGATTGGCTGCACCCGGATCCCGTTTTTTGCCTGTAATACCGACCTGACAGCAAAGGTTGCCGCGGAGAGGCTTAAGTTGGCCTAAGTTGCCTGCTGGTTGCGGTGCATCTGCCCAGCATCCTCGATCCGATCGCCTCGTCAGACGCGCGCGGTGCCGCCCGCCACGCTGACCCCGACCCCGAATTCTGCGGATAACCTGTGAGTTCGGCTTACTTGGTGGACACCCCAGCGAATTAGTTGGACGCTCGTCAAGTGGGGATTCGGCGACAGCCAGCAACGCCGGTGCCGAATCCTTACGGGTTTGCACCTGGTTGCGGACCCGATCCCTCGCTACCATGATCAGCAAATACGCCTAGGCAATAGTTCACTTCTATAGCCCAGTGGAGGTCATATCGATGAGCACGACATTCGCCGCCCGCCTGAACCGCTTGTTCGACACGGTGTATCCACCCGGGCGCGGGCCGCACACGTCCGCGGAGGTCATCGCGGCGCTCAAGGCGGAGGGCATCACGATGTCGGCTCCCTACCTGTCTCAGCTGCGCTCGGGCAACCGCACGAACCCGTCGTCGGCAACCATGGCCGCACTGGCCAACTTCTTCCGGATCAAGCCGGCCTACTTCACCGACGACGAGTACTACGAAAAGCTTGACAAGGAGTTGTCGTGGCTGGCCACGATGCGCGACGACAATGTGCGCCGCATCGCGCTGGGCGCCGCTGAGTTGTCTGCCGAAGCCCGGCAGGACATCGTGGAGCGGGTGAACGAGCTGCGCCGCAAAGAGCATCTCAGCGCCTGACTCTGCCACCGGTTGCCCTACCCCGACCTGAACGGTTGCCGCCCGCCTATTCCCATTAGGGTTGGCTCACGGATCGCGCACACGCGAGAGCGACAGACAGCGATCGACAGCGACAGACAGCGACAGACAAGGTAGCCAGCGAGATTACCGGGAGGCGGCCGGGAATGGGCCTGTTCCGCAAGCGAAAGAGTCGTGCGACGCGTCGCGCCGAAGCCCGCGCGATCAAGGCCCGCGCCAAGCTTGAGGCCAGGCTGTCCGCCAAGAACGAGGTTCGCCGGATCAAAGGCGATCGACGGGCGGCAGAGAAGGCCCTCAAGGCGCAGATCAAGTCCCAGCGGGACAGCGACCGGACGGCGTTGAAAGTCGCAGAGGCCCAGCTGAAGGCCGCGCGGGAAGGAAAGTTGTTGTCCCCGACTCGAATCCGCCGGGTGCTGACGGTGTCAAGGCTGCTGGCCCCGGTCCTCGCGCCGCTGATCTACCGGTTGGCCATGGCCGCACGCGCGATCATCGACCAGCGGCGCGCTGATCAGCTCGGAATTCCGTTGGCGCAGATCGGCCAGTTCTCCGCGCACGGCGCCCAGCTGTCGGCCCGGATCGCCGGTGCGGAAAAGTCATTGCGGGTGGTCCAAGAAAAGAAGCCCAAGGACGCCGAGACCAAGCAGTTCGTCTCCGCCATCATCGAACGGCTCTCCGACCTGTCGGCGGCGGTCACAGCTGCGGAGAACATGCCGGCCCCGCGACGCCGCGCGGCCCATGCCGCGATCTCGTCGCAGCTCGACGGTATCGAGGCTGACCTGATGGCCCGCCTCGGGCTGAGCTGAAGCCGCCCCGACATGTCATCACTCGACAGGCCGATCTCGCGCGTTGTGATCCCGGCCGCCGCGGCCGTCGCGCTCTATCTCGGCTCGGCGGCGGGCGCACCGCCGGCCGGGGCCCACGTCCGCGCCAGCAGCGACAACCCCGGCCGCGGCGCCATGGCGATTGTCACCTTCGAGGTGCCCAACGAATCCAACACCGGGGCGGCAACCACCGGGCTGACCGTCACCCTCACGAATGTGTCGTCCGCCAGTGTCGAAAGCATGCCCGGGTGGACGGCCAAGCTCGATCGCGACGCGGCGTCCGGCACCGTCCGCTCAGTGGCCTGGACGGCCTCGCAGGGCGGCGGGATCGGGGTGGACCAGTTCGCGCTGTTCCGAATTTCGGTGCAACTGCCGGACGCCGACACGGTCAGCTTCCCGGCCACGCAGACCTATTCCGACGGCGCGGTCATGAAGTGGGATCAGCCGCCGCTTCCCGGCGGCGTTGAACCCGAACACCCCGCGCCGATGCTCACGCTCGCCGCCGGGCCGAGCCCACCGCACGACCACCACAGCGCCGCGGCGCCCCGGTCGAAATCGCAGGATGGCACCGCCCGCCTGTTGGGCGGAGCGGCTCTCGCAATAGCAGCTCTGGCTGTGGCCCTTGCGCTGATCCGCCGAAGGGCATGAGACGCCTTACGATTATCGCCTGGGCAGGCCTGCTGCTGGCCGCCATGGTGTTGACCGCGACCATGAACGCGCAAGCGGCGTCCGCGCATGCCTGGCGCGTGTCCGCCGAGCCCGCGGACAATGCGGCTCTCACCACCGGTCCCGCGCGGGTGAGCGCGACCTTCAACGAACGATTGCAGACCACGTTCGCGGCCATGACGGTCGTCGGTCCCGACGGCAACGTGTGGTCCACCGGGGAGCCGGCAGTGCAGGGCGCGGTCGTCGGTATCGGCCTGCGACCGCTCGGACCGGCCGGGACCTATACGGTGAACTACCGCGTGACGTCTGCGGACGGCCATGTGGTGTCCGGCTCCTGGTCGTTTCGGCTGACGCTGCCCGGCACGGGCACACCCGGGCCCGGCGCCGCCGCCGGCACGGGCGGCGGCATCCCCGCCTGGCCTTTTGTGGTCGTAGCAATCGCGCTCGTCGCCGGCGGTGCCGTCTGGGCGGTGCGCCGCAGGCCGTGACCAGCCCTGGTCACGGAGGCGCCGCCGGTCTTCCTGGCATGATGGGACCCGAGCAACCCGGTGCGCTAGAAACGAGCGAGACAAAGCTGCAAAGGAGCGGCCGCATGGCAGACCCGCAGGATCAACCCAACAGCGAACCCGACGGCGCATCGACCCCGCCGGAAAAGCAGCCCCCCGCGCCCCCCGCCAAGGCCGTCAAGAAGATCGCTAAGGCGCCGGCCAAAAAAGCCCCTGCGAAAAAGGCGCCGGCCAAAAAAGCGCCGGCCAAAAAAGCGCCCGCAAAGAAGGCCCCGGCCAAAAGCCCCGAGCCCCCGCAGCCTGCCGCTCAGCCGCTCGGGACGCAGCATCGGATCGAAACCAACGGTGAGCTTTCCGCTGCCGCCAAAGATGCTGCAGCACAAGCCAAATCGACCGTCGAGGGCGCGAACAACCCGGTGACCGCCGACGTCCGCGCGCCGTCATCCAGCGAAGCGCCCGTGCCGCTGATCGTTGCCTTGGCCCTCAGCCTGTTGGCCATCCTGCTGATCCGGCAGCTGCGGCGCCGCTAGCGTCACGGTGACCGTGTCCGTGTCGTTCCGGCCCACCGCCGACCTCGTCGACAGCATCGGGCCCGACGTACGCAGCTGTGACCTCCAATTCCGCCAGTTCGGCGGCCGGTCCGAATTCGCCGGCCCGATCAGCACGGTGCGCTGCTTCCAGGACAACGCGCTGCTTGAATCGGTGCTCTCCGAACCGGGATCCGGCGGGATCCTGGTGATCGACGGTGCAGGCTCCCTGCACTCCGCGCTGGTCGGGGACGTCATCGCGGAATTGGCCTGCTCCAATGGCTGGGCCGGACTTGTCGTCAACGGCGCGGTGCGTGACGCCGCCGCGTTACGCGGCATCGATATCAGCATCAAGGCGCTGGGCACCAATCCCCGCAAGAGCGCCAAGACCGGAGCGGGAGAGCGCGACGTCGAGGTCACCCTGGGCGGCGTGACGTTCGTCCCCGGCGAAATCGCCTACAGCGACGACGACGGAATCGTTGTCGTCAAACCTTAAACCGCTACTGCGACCCGCTTTTTCGCGAAGCGCAGGCCCTCGTCATCGACCTTTCCGCGCCGGATCGTCCGCATGTCGAAGAGATAATTCTGTTTGAGCCGCCAGGGCGCGCGGGACCCCGACTTGGGCAGCAAGTGCATCGACCGCTGGAAGTAGCCGGGGTTGAAGTCCATGAACGGCAACTCGTCCACGTCAGCGCCCGGGTGCTGCGGCTCGACGGTCTCGAAACCCTTGGCGTCCATGTAGTTCAGCAACCGGCAGACGAATTCGGAGACCAGGTCTGCCTTCAACGTCCATGACGCGTTGGTGTAGCCGAAGGTGATCGCGAAGTTCGGCACCCCGGAGAACGTGCAGCCTTTGTACGTCATCAACGATGTCAGGTCGAACGGCTCACCGTTGCGGGACGGCTTCACCCCGCCCAACAACTGCATGTTCAAGCCCGTCGCGGTGATGATGATGTCGGCCTTCAACTCCTCACGCGAGGTGAGCCTGATCCCGGTCTTGGTGAACCGGTCGATGGAGTCGGTGACGACGTCCGCCTTGCCGTGCCGGATGGTCCGGAAGAAATCGCCGTCGGGGGCCAGGCACAGCCGCTGATCCCAGACGTTGTACCGCGGCCCGAAGTGCTTCTCGACGTCATAGCCCTTCGGCAGGCGGCGCTGCGCCATCGTCATCAGCGTCTTGCGCATGTAGGCGGGGGCCTTACGCGAAAGCTGGTACTGGAAAGTGCTGAACGCGATGGCCTTCCATCGGTTGGCCATGTGCGCCAAGCGGTCGGGCAGCAGCCGGTTGGCCCGCTCGGCGAAGGGATCGACCCCCGGCAGCGAGCCGATGTAGGTCGGTGAGCGCTGCAGCATGGTCACGTGTCCGGAGCCCGAATTCACCAGCGCCGGAATCAGGGTTATCGCGGTCGCGCCGGACCCGATGACGATGATCTTCTTGCCCGCATAGTCGAGGTCCTCGGGCCAGTGCTGCGGATGGACGATCGTGCCCGCGAAGTCGTCGGAGCCGGGGAACGCGGGCGAATATCCCTCGTCGTAGTCGTAGTAGCCGGTGCACGCGAACAGGAAGGAGCAGGTGATGTCGTACTGCCGGCCGTCGTTCTCGACGGTCAGCGTCCAGCGGTTGTCGGCGTCGGACCAATCGGCGGCCACCACCCGGTGGCGGTAGCGGATGTGCCGGTCGATCCGGTTCTCGACCACGGCTTCCTTGATGTACGCCTTGATCGAGGCGCCGTCGGCGATCGACTTCGCGGAACGCCACGGCTTGAACCGGAACCCGAGCGTGAACATGTCCGAGTCGGAGCGGATGCCGGGGTATTTGAACAGGTCCCACGTCCCGCCCAGATCGTCGCGGCGCTCCAGGATGGCGTAGCTCTTGGTCGGGCAGCGGTCCTGCAGGTGCCAGGCCGCGCTCACGCCGGAGATGCCGGCGCCCACGATGACGACGTCAAGGTGCTCAGTCATGGAGCCACGCTATCAACGTCGCGTTGAACGAGTCAACACAGTGTCGAAATTTTCAACACTGTGTAGACTCATCGTCGTGACTACCGCCGGCCCCGCCCGTACCCAACGGGGCCGGCGTTCGACGCGTCCCTCCGGGGACGATCGCGAACTGGCCATTCTGGCCACCGCCGAGCGACTGCTGGCCGAACGTCGGCTCGCCGATATCTCGGTCGACGACCTGGCCAAGGGGGCCGGACTGTCCAGGCCGACGTTCTACTTCTATTTCCCTTCCAAAGACGCGGTGCTGCTGACCCTCGTCGAGCGGGTGATCGTCGAGGCCGACTCCGCACTGGAGACCATGGTCGCCAATCCGCCCGCCGACCTGAAAGCCCTCTGGCGCATCGGCATCAACGTGTTCGTCGAGACATTCGGCGCGCACCGCGCGGTGTCGCTGGCCGCCGACGCCGCGCGCACCAACAAAGATCTTCGCGAGCTGTGGTCGCGGTTCATGCAGAAATGGGTCAGTCACATCACCGCCGTGATCGAGGCCGAACGCGCTCGCGGCGCCGCACCGGTAACGCTGCCGGCCCATGATCTGTCCGCGGCGCTGAACCTGCTCAATGAGAAGGTGATGCTCACGTCCTTCGCCGGCGAACGACCCTCGGTGCCCGACGACCAACTGCTCGACACGCTTGTGCACATCTGGGTCAGCAGCATCTACGGCGAGGCCGGCCACTTGGCCTAGATTGTCCTGGAACTTGTCACGGCCAGGTGCGAACATATGTTCGTGCGGTGCGATGCCTCCATCCTGCACGCGGACCTCGATTCGTTCTACGCGTCCGTCGAACAGCGCGACGATCCGACGCTGCGCGGCCGCCCCGTCATCGTCGGCGGCGGGGTCGTCCTGGCCGCCAGCTACGAGGCCAAGGCCCACGGCGTGCGCACGGCGATGGGCGGGGCGCAGGCGCGACGCCTGTGCCCGCACGCCGTCGTCGTGCCGCCCCGGATGACGGCCTACACCCGCGCCAGCGACGCCGTGTTCGAGGTGTTCCGCGACTGCACGCCGATCGTGGAGGCGGTGTCGGCGGACGAAGCCTTCCTCGACGTTGGCGGGCTGCGCCGGGTGTCCGGGACGCCGGCCCAGATCGCGGAACGGCTGCGCGCCGACGTGCGCGACCGCGTCGGCCTGCCCATCACCGTCGGCATCGCGCGGACGAAATTCTTGGCGAAGGTCGCCAGCCGGGAAGCCAAGCCCGACGGGCTGCTGCTGGTGCCGCCCGACGGGGAGCTGGCGTTTCTGCGTCCGCTGCCGGTGCGCCGGCTGTGGGGCGTGGGCGCCAAAACGGCCGAGAAGCTGCACGCGCACGGCATCTCGACCGTCGCCGACGTCGCCGAGCTCAGCGAGTCGACGCTGGCCTCGCTGCTGGGCCCGGCGATGGGCCGCCAGCTTTATGCCTTGTCCCGCAACATCGATCGGCGACGGGTGACCACCGGTGTGCGGCGGCGGTCCGTGGGCGCCCAGCGGGCGCTGGGCCGCGCCGGCAACCGGATGTCGGCGGCGGAGGTCGACGCGGTGGTGGTGAACCTGATCGACCGGATCACCGCCCGCATGCGCACCGCGGGGCGCGCCGGCCGCACGGTGGTTCTGCGGCTGCGGTTCGACGACTTCGGCCGCGCGACCCGGTCCCACACGTTGCCGTGGGCCACCTCGTCGACACAGCCCATCCTGGCGGCCGCCCGCCGGCTGGTCGCGTCGGCAGCGCCGCTGATCTCGCAGCGCGGGTTGACGCTGGTCGGCTTCGCGGTGTCCGGCATCGACCGCAGCGGCGCTCAGCAGTTAGCCCTGCCGTTCGGTGACGACGGGAGCCGATTGACCTCGGATGACTTCGAGGCGGCGATCGACCGGGTGCGCCGTCGCTACGGCAGGTCCGCGCTCACGCCCGCGGTACTGGTCGGCCGCGACCCGGGCCTCGAAATGCCGCACTTACCCGACTGACTTCTCGTTCTGGCGGGTCCACTCCAGCAGCTGGTCGGCCGGCCAGGTGTTGACGATCCGGTCGACGGGCACACCGGCGTCCAACGCGCGCTGGGCGCCGTAACCGAGGAAGTCGAGCTGACCCGGCGCGTGCGCGTCGGTGTCGATGCTGAACACGCAGCCGATCTCGAGCGCGAGCTCGAGCAGACGGCTCGGCGGGTCGCGGCGCTCGGGACGCGAATTGATCTCGACCGCCGTCCCGTGGTCACGACAGGCCGTGAACACCGCCTCCGCGTCGAACTTCGATTCGGGGCGGATGCCGCGATTGCCGGCGACCAGTCGGCCGGTGCAATGGCCGAGCACGTCGGCGTGGCCGTTGGAGACGGCGCGGACCATGCGTTTAGTCATCGCCGCGGAATCCATCGACAGTTTCGAGTGCACGCTGGCGACGACGACGTCGAGCCGCTCCAGCAGCTCGGGCTCCTGGTCCAGGCTGCCGTCCTCGAGGATGTCGACCTCGATCCCCGTGAGAATGCGCATCGGCGCGAACTGGTCGCGCAGCTCATCGATGACGTCGAGCTGTTGTCGCAACCGCTCCGGCGACAACCCGTTCGCAATGGTCAGCCGCGGCGAATGATCGGTCAGCGCGCAGTACTCGTGGCCCAGCGCCGCGGCCGTCGCCATCATCTCGTCGATCGGCGCCGACCCGTCCGACCAGTTGGAGTGCAGGTGCAGATCCCCGCGTAGCGCGGACCGGATGTCGCCGCCACCGAGATCCTCCGCCGCAGAACGCAATTCGACCAGGAGGTCGGGCTCGCGACCCGACCACGCCTGGTCGATGACCTTCGCCGTTTTCGGCCCGATGCCCGGCAGCGACTGCCAGCTGTTGGCCTGACCGTGTCGTTCCCGCGCAGCCTCGTCGAGACCCTCGATGATGTCGGCGGCGTTGCGGTAGGCCATAACCCGCCGGGGATCGTGGCGGCTCCGGTCCTTGTAGTAGGCGATCTGCCGCAGTGCCAGCACCGGATCCATGCACTCCAGTGTGCCCAGTTTAGTTGCGCTTCATAAAGGTCGGCTAACGTCGATTTCATGCGATTCGCGTTCAAAACCTCACCGCAAAACACCACCTGGGGAGACATGCTCGCCGTTTGGCAGGCCGCCGACGACATCGAGGTCTACGACTCGGGGTGGACCTTCGACCACTTCTATCCGATCTTCTCCGACAGCGACGGGCCCTGCCTGGAGGGCTGGACCACGCTCACCGCCCTGGCGCAGGCCACCAAGCGACTCCGGCTCGGCACGCTGGTCACCGGCATCCACTACCGTCATCCCGCGGTGCTGGCCAATATGGCCGCGGCGCTCGACATCATCTCCAATGGACGCCTCGAACTCGGCATCGGCGCCGGCTGGAACGAAGAGGAGTCGGGCGCCTACGGGATCGAGCTTGGCTCCATCAAGGAACGCTTCGACCGATTCGAAGAGGCCTGCGAGGTGCTGATCGGCCTGCTCAGCGAAGAGACCACCGACTTCGACGGCAAGTATTACCAGCTCAAGGGAGCCCGCAACGAGCCCAAGGGCCCGCAGCGGCCACACCCGCCGATCTGCATCGGCGGCAGCGGCGAAAAGCGCACACTGCGCATCACCGCTCGGTACGCCCAGCATTGGAACTTCGCCGGCGGTCCGCCTGACTTGTTCGCGCGCAAGCGCGACGTCCTGGCCGCGCATTGCGCCGACATCGGACGCGACCCGAAAGAGATCATCCGGTCGGCCCATCTGCGCCTGGACCAAGAGCGGAACTACGGGCAGGTCATCGAGGACGCGGCGGGGCTGGCCGCCGAAGGCCTGGACCTGGGCATCGTCTACATCTCACCGCCGCACGATCCCGCCGTCCTCGAGCCGCTGGCCGAAGCGATCCGGGACTCGGGGTTGTGGGATCCGGGCTCGTTGAACGATGGCGCCCAGCAAACTAAGGAGACTTAAGTCGTGCGCCGATGGGGGTCGAACTTGGTGCCTAGACCCCGAACGACAGCAGTTCTTCGGCGGTAATCAGGCGTTCGTGCTTGGCGGGAAACTCGCGACTCTTCACCGGGTGACGTAACCATGACCAGGCGATTCGACCCATCCGCGTCCGAGGTACTGGGTTGACATACACAGTGATCACTTCCTGCGATCGGTTCCGTTCCAGCGGACTCCCCCGTGACTGCTATGGGATGGGGCCCACACCGACCTATTAGACAACAATCGTCTGGCAAACGTGGGCAGAAACGCCGAATTGAATACAGATGTTTCTGATGTGACTGGTGTGACTACTGGAGGGGGGCCGCCGTCGGCTTGATGGGCGCCGGCAGCGCCGTCGACCCCATCAAATACCGGTCGGCGGCCGAAGCAGCGGCCCTGCCCTCAGCTATCGCCCAAACGATCAGTGACTGGCCACGACCCATGTCGCCAGCAACGAAAACACCGGGGACCGACGTATCGAAATCGGCGCCCCGGGCGACGTTGCCTCGATCGGTGAACTTCACGCCGAGATCGGTCAGCAGCCCGGCCCTCTCCGGGCCGACGAATCCCATCGCCAGCAACACCAAATCGGCCTCGAGCTCGAAATCGGATCCCTCGACTTTGACGAACTTGCCGTCCTGCATCGTCACCTCATGCGCCTTGAGCGCGGTCACGTGCCCGTCCTCGCCGATGAACTGCTCCGTGTTGACGGAGAACACCCGCTCGCCGCCCTCCTCGTGGGCCGCGGACACCCGGTACATCAGCGGGTAGGTCGGCCACGGGGTGGACGGGGCGCGCACGTCCGGCGGTCGCGGCATGATCTCGAACTGGTGCACCGCGATCGCGCCCTGCCGATGGACAGTGCCCAGGCAGTCGGCCCCGGTGTCGCCGCCGCCGATGATGACGACCCTCTTGCCCTTGGCGGTGATCGGCGGCTCCCCGTCGGGCCCGAGGACGTCGTCGCCCTCCTGCACCCGGTTGGCCCACGGCAGGAACTCCATCGCCTGGTGGATGCCGTCCAGCTCCCGCCCGGGGATGGGCAGATCGCGCCAGGCGGTGGCGCCGCCGGCCAGCACGACCGCGTCGAAATCGGAGCGCAGCTGGTCGGCGGTGATGTCGACGCCGACGTTGACGCCCGCCCGGAATTCGGTGCCCTCGGCCCGCATCTGGTCCAGCCGCCGGTCGAGGTGACGCTTTTCCATCTTGAATTCCGGGATGCCGTAGCGCAGCAGCCCGCCGATGCGATCGTCGCGCTCGAAGACGGTCACGCAGTGGCCGGCGCGGGTCAGCTGCTGCGCCGCGGCCAGGCCCGCCGGGCCCGAACCCACTACGGCCACCGTCTTTCCGGTCAGCTTGTCCGGAGGCAGCGGCACCACGAAGCCTTCGTCGAAGGCGCGATCGATGATCTCCAGCTCGATCTGCTTGATGGTCACCGGGTCCTGGTTGATTCCCAACACACACGCCGGCTCGCACGGCGCCGGACAGAGCCGGCCGGTGAAGTCCGGGAAATTGTTGGTCGCGTGCAGCCGTTCGATCGCGTCGCGCCAGCGGCCCCGGCGTACCAGGTCGTTCCATTCGGGGATCAGGTTCCCGAGCGGACACCCGTTGTGACAGAAGGGAATTCCGCAGTCCATGCAGCGGGTGGCCTGCTCGCGCAAGGTCCCTTCGTCGAAGTCCTCGTAGACCTCGCTCCAGTCATGCAGCCGCAGGGGGACAGGCCGGCGCTGCGGCAATTCCCGATGAGTGAATTTCAGGAAGCCGGTGGGATCAGCCATGCGCGGCCGCCATGATCGCCTTGTCCACGTCCTCGCCGTCGCGCTCCGCCTCGGCGATCGCCTGCAGCACGCGCTTGTAGTCCCGCGGCATCACCTTGCAGAAATGCCGGCGCTTGCCGGGCCAGTCGGCCAGGATCCGCTGTCCGACGGCCGAATCGGTGGCGTCGACGTGGGCCTGGATGGTCCCGTGCAGCCAGTCCGCGTCGTCGTCGTCGACGGTTTCCAGCTCGACCATTTCGCCGTTGAGGTTCCTCGGGAATTCCCCGTGCGGGTCGTAGACGTAGGCGACGCCGCCGGACATGCCCGCCGCGAAGTTCCGGCCGGTGCGGCCCAGGATGACCACCTTGCCGCCGGTCATGTACTCGCAGCCGTGATCGCCGACGCCCTCGACCACGGCGTGCGCCCCCGAGTTGCGGACCGCGAACCGTTCGCCGACCACGCCGCGCAGGTAAACCTCCCCGCTGGTGGCGCCGAACAGGATCACGTTGCCGCCGATGATGTTGTCCTCGGCAACGTAGCCCGCCGGCGCGTTGTCCGACGGCCGCACGACGATGCGGCCACCGGAAAGTCCCTTGCCGACGTAGTCGTTGGCATCGCCGTAGATGCGCAACGTAATTCCCTTGGGCACGAAGGCGCCGAAGCTGTTGCCGGCGGATCCCTCGAAGGTGATGTCAATGGTGCCGTCCGGCAACCCTTGGCCGCCATAGGCTTTCGTCAGCTCGTGGCCCAGCATGGTGCCCACGGTGCGGTTGACGTTGCCGATCGTGGTGGAGAACCGGACGGGTTTGCCGGAATCCAGCGCCTCGCGGCTCATCACGATCAACTGCTGGTCGAGCGCCTTGTCCAGGCCGTGATCCTGACGGGAGCTGCAGTACAGGTCCTGGTTCATGAACGCCGACTCCGGTTCGTGCAGCACCGGCGTCAGGTCCAGCTTGTGCGCCTTCCAGTGCGCGCGCGCCAGCGTGGTGTCGAGGGCTCCGGCCTGCCCGACGGCCTCGTTGAAGGTCCGGAAGCCCAACTGCGCCATGTATTCCCGGACTTCCTCGGCGATGAACATGAAGAAGTTCTCGACGAATTCCGGGTTGCCGGTGAACCGCTCGCGCAGGACCGGGTTCTGGGTGGCGACGCCGACCGGGCAGGTGTCGAGGTGGCACACCCGCATCATGATGCAGCCCGCCACCACCAGCGGGGCGGTGGCGAAGCCGAATTCCTCGGCGCCGAGCAACGCGGCGATCATCACGTCGCGACCGGTCTTGAGCTGGCCGTCCACCTGGACCACGATCCGGTCCCGTAACCCGTTGAGCAGCAACGTCTGCTGGGTCTCGGCCAGCCCCAGCTCCCACGGGGCACCGGCGTGCTTCATCGATGTCAACGGGGTGGCCCCGGTGCCGCCGTCGTGCCCGGAAATCAGGACCACGTCGGCGTGCGCTTTGGAAACTCCGGCCGCAACCGTCCCCACTCCGTTTTCGGAGACCAGCTTGACGTGCACCCGCGCGGACGGGTTGGCGTTCTTGAGGTCGTGGATCAGCTGCGCCAGGTCCTCGATCGAGTAGATGTCGTGATGCGGCGGGGGCGAGATCAGGCCGACGCCGGGCGTGGAGTGCCGAACCTCGGCGACCCACGGGTACACCTTGTGCCCCGGAAGCTGGCCGCCCTCGCCGGGTTTCGCGCCCTGCGCCATCTTGATCTGGATGTCGGAGCAGTTGGTCAGGTAGTGCGAGGTGACCCCGAACCGGGCGGAGGCAACCTGCTTGATCGCGCTGCGGCGCCAATCCCCGTTGGGATCGCGTTCGAATCGCTTGACGTCCTCGCCGCCCTCGCCGCTGTTGGACCGGCCGCCCAGGCGGTTCATCGCGATGGCCAGCGTTTCGTGCGCCTCCGCGGAGATCGAGCCGTAGCTCATGGCGCCCGTCGAGAAGCGCTTGACGATTTCGCTGGCGGGCTCGACCTCGTCCAGGGGGACCGGGGGGCGCACGCCGGGGCGGAACTTGAGCAGGCCGCGCAGCGACGCCATCCGCTCGCTCTGATCGTCGACGATGCGGGTGTACTCCTTGAAGATCTTGTACTGCCCGCTGCGGGTGGCGTGCTGCAGCTTGAAAACGGTCTCCGGGTTGAACAGGTGGTACTCGCCCTCCCGGCGCCACTGGTAGTCGCCGCCCACCTCCAGCTCGCGGTGGGCGCGTTCGTCCGGCCGGTCGAGGTAGGCCAGCTTGTGTCGGGCGGCGACGTCGGCGGCGATGTCGTCCAGGGTGATCCCGCCCGTCGGGCAGCTCAGCCCGGTGAAGTATTCGTCGAGCACGTCCTCGGAGACCCCGACCGCCTGGAACAACTGCGCGCCGGTGTAGGAGGCAAGCGTCGAAATGCCCATCTTGGACATCACTTTGAGCACGCCCTTGCCGGCCGCCTTGACGTAGTTGTTCAGCGCCTTGTTGCGGTCGATCCCGTCGATCACACCGCGGTCGAGCATGTCCTCGATCGACTCGAAAGCGAGATACGGGTTGATCGCGGCCGCCCCGCAACCGACGAGCATCGCCATGTGGTGCACCTCGCGGGCGTCACCGGTTTCGACCACCAGACCGACGTGGGTGCGTGTTCGGTCGCGCACCAGGTGGTGGTGCACCGCCGCAACCGAGAGCAGCGACGGGATGGGAGCCATCAGCTCATCGGACTCGCGGTCGGACAAGATGATGACCCGCGCGCCGTCGGCGATCGCCGCCGACGCCTGGGCGCGCACCTCGGTCAGTGCGGCGGCCAGCCCGGCGCCGCCCTCGGCGACCGGGTACAGACAACGAACCACCCTGGACCGCATGCCGTGCGGACGCCCGTTGACCTGGTCGTCCGGGTTGAGATTGACCAGCTTGGCAAGCTCGAAGTTACGCAGAATCGGCTGGTGCAGGGCGATCTGGTGACAGGAGTTCTCGTCCGGATTGAGCAGGTCGCGCTCGCCGCCGGTGGTCCCCTGCAAGCTGGTCACCACCTCCTCGCGGATGGCATCCAGCGGCGGGTTGGTCACCTGGGCGAACAACTGGTGGAAGTAGTCGTAAAGCATCCGCGGGCGCTGCGACAGGACCGCGACCGGGGTGTCTGTGCCCATCGAGCCGATCGGCTCGGCGCCGGTGCGGACCATCGGCGCCACCAACAGGTTGAGTTCCTCATAGGTGTAGCCGAAACTCAACTGGCGCTTGACAAGTCGCTCGTGCGGCATCCTGGTGTACTTGCCCGCCGGCAGGTCGTCGAGCGGAACCAGCCCCTTGTCGAGCCACTCCTGATAGGGGTGCTCGGCGGCCAGCTCCGCCTTGATCTCCTCGTCGTCGACGATCCGGCCCTGCGCGGTGTCCACCAGGAACATCCGGCCGGGCTGCAGCCGCATCCGGCGGACCACCGTGGCCGGGTCCAGATCCAGCACGCCGGCCTCGGAAGCCATCACCACCAAACCGTCATCGGTGACCCAGATCCGGGAGGGGCGCAAGCCATTTCGGTCGAGCACGGCGCCGACGACGGTGCCGTCGGTGAACGTCATCGACGCCGGGCCGTCCCACGGCTCCATCAAAGAGGCGTGGTACTGATAGAACGCCCGCCGCGCGGGATCCATCGACTCGTGACGTTCCCAGGCCTCGGGGATCATCATCAACACCGCGTGGGCCAGGCTGCGCCCGCCCAGGTGCAGCAGTTCGAGCGCCTCGTCAAAGCGCGCGGTGTCGGAGGCGCCCGGGGTGCAGATCGGGAACAACTTCTCGACGTCGTCCTCGGACCCGAAGATGTCGGTCTTGATCAAGGCCTCGCGGGCCCGCATCCAGTTCTCGTTGCCGGTGACGGTGTTGATCTCCCCGTTGTGGGCGATGCGCCGGAAGGGATGCGCCAGCGGCCAGGACGGGAAGGTGTTGGTGGAGAACCGGGAGTGCACGATACCCAGCGCGCTGGTCAGCCGATCGTCTTGCAGGTCAAGGTAAAACGCCTTGAGCTGAGGGGTGGTCAGCATGCCCTTGTAGACGAGCGTCTGCCCCGAAAGGCTTGGGAAATAGACGGTTTCGCGGCCGGGCCCGTCTTGGCCCGGGCCTTTGGTGCCGAGTTCGTGCTCGGCGCGCTTGCGGACCACGTAGGCGCGGCGCTCGAGTGTCATCCCCGAGGCCCCCGCCATGAACACCTGCCGGAAGGTCGGCATCGCGTCGCGGGACAGCGCACCCAGCGACGAGTCGTCGGTGGGCACGTTCCGCCAGCCCAGCACCTGCAGGCCCTCGGCCTCGGCGATTTTTTCCACCGCGGCGCAGGCCGCCGCGGCGTCTTTGGACGACTGCGGCAGGAACGCGATACCCGTGGCGTAGCTGCCGGGAGCGGGCAGCTCGAAATCCACGACCGCCCGAAGGAAGGCGTCCGGGACCTGGATCAGAATTCCGGCCCCATCGCCGCTGCGCGGCTCGGCGCCCTGAGCACCGCGGTGTTCGAGGTTGAGCAGCGCCGTTATCGCCTTGTCGACGATGTCGCGGCTGCGGCGGCCGTGCATATCGACGACCATGGCAACCCCGCACGAATCGTGCTCGAACGCGGGGTTGTATAACCCGACGCGCGTGGGCGTCATATGCACCTGACCCTTCACCACAAACGTTCCAGCGGCCCGGTAAAGGCCGTTACGATCAGCTCCGCCGAGGCCGCACCCGGAGGTTGCGGGCTAAGACCCCTTCGGCCTTGTCGGCGGGCTGTCCCCAGGCGGACAGAATCCGGTGAGGGATTCGTCCGTGCAGCGCTGAACGGTGGCCTGGAATCGGTCTCGACAAGTTGTAAAACGATATGACAATACCCGCCTGACATGCCAACTTGATCAAGTCTAGCTGTCATTTGGCGCCACCGTAAATTCGCTGCGGCCGGCAGCCGCGACCACCCCCGACGGGCGGTGTCTCGGCTGGTACGTTTGCCGCCGCAGCATCGAGGGCGCCACGCCGCCCGGCATATCCGCCGCTTAGCGGCGTTTGCTGATCTGTCACCCGGGTGAGCGGTTGCCCGGGGGAGGTCGCCCACCGCGCGTGTTCAGCGGATGGCCGAAGGCGTCGCGGCGCCGCCGCGGCAGGGCCCCGCGAGTTTGCGCGCCACCCGGCAGAGTCAGCGGCGGCGCGTGGCCGATACTGGACGGATACTGGTCCGCATACGGCGTTGACGGTCGGACCGTGGTGCTCATCACCCGTGGGCTCGCCGCGGTCGGCCGCACGCGCAGATCGATCGCCTGGCAGCCGAGGAGCCCATGAACGAGCGCGACGAATTCCTGCGGGACCGTCTGCAGCGCGGCCATCCTAGTCCCCCCGCAGCGCCGCCGCCGGCTCCTCCGGCGGTTGCCCAGAGGCCGGCCCCGCCGCGTCCGCAGGCGCCGCCGCAACCCGCGCCGCAACCCAGGCCGTTCGGCCCGACCCCACCACGGCCTCCGCGGCGATCCCCGGCGCCGCCCCGCCAGCCGGCTCCCCCCGCCCCGCCTCCCGTCGCCCCTCCGCCCGCGATACCGCCCGCGGTGCCGCCCCGGCACCCGGCTCCTCCCGCGGCCTCGACGGGCACCGCCCCGGCTCCCGGGCAGTCCTGGACCACCGTCCGCGTTGCGCCGGCACCCACGCCGCCGGCCGAACTCCCCGAACGCGGTTGGCGACGCATCCTTCGGCTGGCCACCTTTGACCTGATCAAGCTGGGGCCGTCGGCCGCTCAGCGCCAGGAAGCTCAGTTCGAAGCGGCCATCCGGACCGTGCTCCATGGCACCTACAAGGTCGGCGTGCTGGGCAAGGGCGGCGTGGGCAAAACGTCGGTGGCCGCGAGCGTCGGATCGCTCTTTGCCGAACTGCGTCCACAGGACCACGTCGTGGCGATCGACGCCGACACCGCGTTTGGCCGATTGAGCAGTCGGATCGACCCGCGGTCGACCGGCTCGTTCTGGGAGCTGACCTCCGACAAGAACCTGCGCTCGTTCACCGACGTGGTCGAGCGTCTCGGCCGTAATTCCGCCGGCTTGCACGTTCTCGGCGGCGAACCGGCGTCGGGCCCGCGCCGGGTGCTAGATCCCGCGATCTACCGGGAAGCCGCGCGACGCCTGGACGGCCATTTCACGATCTCGGTCATCGATTGCGGCTCGGCGATGGACTCACCGGTCACCCAGGAAGTGCTCCGCGACCTGGATGCGCTGATCGTGGTGTCGTCGCCATGGGCGGATGGGGCCTCCGCTGCCGCCCGGACCATGGAGTGGCTGGCTGAGCAGCGCATGACGAGGCTGTTGCACCACACCGTCGTGGTGCTCAACGATTCCGACGGCCACGCCGACAAGCGCACCCGGGAACTGCTGGCCCGCGAGTTCACCGACCACGGCCGGCCGGTGGTCGAGGTTCCCTTCGATCCCCATCTGCGGCCCGGCGGCGTCATCGACGTGGACCGCGAGATGGCCCCGGCGACACGGCGCAGGTTCCTCCAGGTGACGGCAACGGTCGCGGGGTATTTCGCGGCGCGGCCGGACCGGTCGTCGGGCTAATACCGCTCAGGGACCCCCGCCCGCGCCGACGGGTCGGCGACGGCCTCGATCTTGGTCACGAGGTGACCGCGGATCGTCAGCACGATGGCCGCGAAGAGCCGGCGCTCGGCGAAGGCCAGCACCGCCGGTTGCCCGGCGGGACCGCTGACCAGCGTCACTTCCGGCCCCAGGTAGCGCAGCAGGTTGGTGGCCACGGCGTCGGGGCCATGGTTGATCTGTGGCGGTGGAGCCGGGTCGACGAGGACCGTGCCCACCCCCCAGACCGCCGGATCGAGGACGGCGGTCAATGCGGCGATGTCGCCGTTGGCGCATGCGGTGATGAATTTCTCGGTGACGAGCTGGTGCTCGGCTGGGGCGACTTCGTTCACGTTCGGTTGGGCCGCAGTGAATTTGGCCCGCGCGCGCCGCGCCAGCTGACGGCAGGTGCCGACGGGACGGCCCACGGTCTCGGCGATCGTGTCGAAGGGGACCCCGAACACGTCGTGCAGCACGAACGCGACCCGCTCACCGGGACTGAGCCTGCGCAGAACCTCCAGCAGCGCGGCGCGGACCTCGTCGTCGAGCGTGACCCGGTCCGCCGGGTCCAGGCGGCGCGACGGCGGCTCCCGCTCCTCGAGATCGCGGGAACCCGGCCGTTCGTAGCGGGCGCGGGCCGAGCGCACCTGGTCGAGGCAAAGCCGGCTTGCCACCACCGTGAGCCAGCCGCGGACATCGTCGATGTCGTTCAGGTCGGCGCGTGAGAGCCGCAGAAACGCTTCTTGCGCAACGTCTTCCGCCTCGCCGACGTCCCCAAGCATCTGGTAGGCGAGATTGACCAGATAGGGGCGGTGACGGCGCCAGGCCTCGGTGATCTGGTCGCTCGGTGGCTGCGACTGGTTCATGAGTCTTCGACGATTTGGTGCCACAGAAAGTTACGCGTTTCGGTTGTAACTTTCCCGTTCCCGGCGCCGTCGTTCCTTTCAGCGGTGCAGCACTGCAGAGAACTCACGAAAGGAACCATCCCATGACGATCGTCGTAACGGGAGCGACCGGCAACGTCGGGCGCCCGCTCGTTGCCGAACTCGCCGCGGCGGGCGCGCGTGTGCGGGCGGTCACCCGCACACCGGAGGCCGCCGAATTTCCGCCTGGCGTCGAGGTGGTCGCCACGGCGGCAGAGGCGCTGACGGGCGCCTCGGCGGTATTCCTCAATTCGCGGGCGCTTGGCGAACAGCTGCCCGAGGTGGTGGACCGGTGCGTGCGCGCCGGGGTCACCAAGCTTGTTGCACTGTCGGCGATCAACGCTGACGACGACTTCTCGCGGCAGCCGTCACGCTTTCGCGGGGACCGCAACAAGGAGGTCGAACAGCTCGCCGTCGACTCCGGGCTGGCCTGGGTGAGCCTGCGGCCCAGCGTTTTCGCAACCAACTTCGCCGGGATGTGGTCGGCGCAGATCCGCGCGGGCGACGTGGTGGCCGGGCCGTACGCCGCGGCGTCGTCCGCGCCGATCGTCGAGAGCGACATCTCGGCCGTCGCAGCGCGGGCGCTGCTCACCGATGAGCTTGTCGGTCAGCGGATCCCACTGACCGGTCCACAGGCGTTCACGAACTCAGAGCTGGTCGAGGTCATCGGCGCGATCCTTTCCCGCCCGCTGCAGTACCGGGAAATTCCGGCGGAACTGGTGCGCCAGCGGTTCATCGGATTGGGATTCAGAGCCGACTTCGCCGACGCATATACCGTCATGCTCGCCGAGACGCTCGACAAACCCGCCCTCGTCACCCATGACGTCGAAAAGATCCTCGGCCGCCGCGCGACCCCATTCGCGCAGTGGGTTTCGGAGCACCGCGCCCTGTTCGCCCGATCGCAAGGAGCCTGACATGTCCGAACCGCGTCCCCCGCGCTACCTCAAACCCATGAACAAGGTGATGATGGCCGTCCAGCGGCTGGGTATACCGACCGGCCCCGCGATGGTGCTGACGGTGCCCGGCCGCAAGTCCGGACGCCCACGCAGCACCCCGATGACGCCGTTCAAATTTCAGGGTGGCCTCTACGCGGTGGCCGGGTACCCCGGCTCTGACTGGGCGGCAAACGCCCGCGCCGCCGGCACCGGCATTCTGAGCCGGGGCCGGCGATCGCGCGAAGTCAGGATCGTCGAGCTGAACGCCGACGAAGCACGCCAGGTGCTGCGGGCGTTTCCCACCCAGGTGCCCGTCGGTGTGGCTTTCGCGAAGCGCTCCGGGATGGTCCGCGACGGAACGGCAGACGAATTCGAGGCACTGGCGGGCCGGATTGCCGTCTTCCGATTCGAGCCGGTCAGTCGGAATTAGCTACCAGACGATGGCGGCCCGACTTGTCTCAAATTGGTGCGCACGGTCACCGCGGGTGTTGATGAGGGGTTGCGGAGGTGTTGGGGTCGCGGTCGGCGGCGGTGCGGAGTTGGTTGTCGGCCCCGATGTCCACGACGCGGTAGGCAGCCGGGTGATGTGAACTAATTTTTTGATGCCCCAACGTGTTTGAGCTTCGATACATTGCCGGTAGTCGACGGCCGCGGTAACCAAGCTAGTTGTGTGGCGGTGGTGGTTGGGGTTGGAAGGGTTCATACCACCACCAGTCGGCGCGCTCGCCGGTAGGTCCCGGGCAGGGCGCCACCGCGGGCGGGGGTTGGGTTGGTGGGCGCGCCAGCGATCCCGGGCTCAGTAATCGGCCGGCGTTGTCGGTGACCATGAGCGCGCTTGGGGCTCCGGTGATGGTGAGGACGCCACGATGGTGCAACCGGTGATGATAAGGGCATAGCAGCACCAGATTGGCCAACTCGGTGGGGCCGCCGTCTTCCCAGTGCCGGAGGTGGTGGGCGTGCAGACCGCGGGTGGCACCACAGCCGGGAACCGCGCACATGCGGTGGCGATGCTCCAGCGCGCGGCGAAGCCGCCGGTTGATGAGGCGGGTCGCCCGGCCAGCACCAATGACCTCGCCGTGACGTTCGAACCAGACTTCACACGTGGCATCACACGTCAGGTATCGGCGTTCGGCCTCGGTGAGCAGCGGACCCAGATGCAGGGCTGCAGCGCGCTGCTCAACGTCGACGTGCACCACCACGGTGGTGTGCTGCCCGTGTGGCCGGCGGGCCGCCTCGGCGTCCCATCCAGCCTCGACCAGGCGCATAAACGCCTCGGCGGTGGTAGGCAACGGGGGCCGCTGATCTGAAGCGCCCTCGCCATTGCCGTGCTCGTGCTTCCACTCGGCGATCAGCGCATCACGATGAGACTGCAAGGCGGCGTCGAACTTCGCGGCGTCATGGTGGGGAAGCGTGATCCGGTAGCAGCTGCCCTGCTCGTTGGTGGTCGTGGTGATCGAGCGCTCGGGCTCGGGCGAAGGTTCGGGTTCGGGTCGCGGTTCCAGCTTGACCGCGGTGCGCAGCTGATTGACCGTGGCGACCCGCGCCAACTGCGCGTAATGCTCATCGGATCCCTCACCCGCCCGCGCCGCGATAACGCCGACCTGATCCAGCGACAGCCGGCCCTCACGCATGCCTTGGGCACAGCGTGGGAACTCCGTTAGCCGGCTCGCGATGGTGGTGATCGTGTGAGCGTTTGCCGGCGAGCAGCCGGTCTTCCAGGCCACCAACGCCGGCACCGACCGCGCGCCGGTGGCACCGCACAATTGGTCGCGATCGATCTCGGCGACGATCTGCACGATGCGCCCATCAATCGCGTTGCGCTGACCGGTCAACTCTGCCAGCTCCTCGAACAGCACCTCAAGACGCTCACTAGGACTCACCACCACGGCGCCAGCAGATGCAGTCGAAGACATGACGTCATCATCGCAGCCACCTACGACAAATCCGGGCCGCCCGATCCCCTGCGACTAACGAGCCCGTCGTAGCACCCGGCCCTGCTCGTCCTGGACCTCCACATCGTGGTGATCTTCTGCCCAATCATCTCCGATGAACAACATCCCCAGCACCTCCTTGGCCTCGACAATGGGTCTCTGTCGTCCCGGCAGCCGAGCCGAGGAGGAGTACCCGCGGACTAATGGACCAGTGCTCACACCCCACCAACGAGCAGGGCCGGCACGACATCCCAACAGCGATCGACCTCCTGGCACACCACCGGGGGCACGGTCTTGGCTCAGGGCTCCGAACTCACCCGGTCAGGAGGAGTGCTCACCCGGTAGCGGCTACCAGCGACCAAGTCTGCCGAATGCTTGCCTCGGCTGGCCTGGCACTTCCCATTAGTCAGCAGACCAGCGCCCGGTGGGCGCACCGTGGGGGGGTGAAGATTCGGCGGTGGTCACCTGTTGTGCTCACCTTGGGCACGGCGGGATCATTGTGGGCGTTCGTCGTGGTTGTCCCCGCAAAGACCTTGGTGCTTTGAGCCTGTAAGTCAGCATGGCGGCGGAGGGCTTCCACGGGAACCGTGGATTGGTGCCTTGAGCCCGTGCGTCAGACTTCCGACTCTCCTGCTCTCCCCACGACGGACACCTTCATGGTGGGCTACAAGAGAAGGGGAGCGGCGTCGTGGACGTCATTCATCCGCGCTGCGCGGGCCTGGACATTTCAAAGAAGGACGCTAAAGTCTGCGTCCGTATCAACGGCGCAGGCCGTCGCAAGACCACCGAAACGGTCACCACGTTCGGGGCCACCACGCGACAGATCATGGCCTTGCGGGATCACCTTGCCGCACAGCAGGTTACCTGCGTCGTCATGGAAGCCACCGGCGACTATGTGCGACATGAGGGTGCATGAGTGAAGTGGGAGGCACCGTTCGGAGGTTCGGCTGATGCCGTAGGTGTAGTACCCGGGCCAGTGCGCGAAGGCCCGTCTCCGCCTCGGCGTGCTCTGCGGGTGACTGCGGGGTGCGAAGCCCGGGGCCGAAGCCGAAGCGGTTCCCGTTCCATCCGGGGGCCGCGGGCAAGGAGAAGACCGGCGGGAAGCTAGCGCGCTTCCCGGCTCCGGGGCGGCATCCGGCCGTCTTGGGGTGATGGGTGAACGTCAGTGAACCCCTGATGACGCCTCGTGAAGGTGACCCCCGCCGATGGGATGTGTCAGCGGGGCCGTAGGGACTGGCCGCTGGAAAGCGGCAGGTGCCGGCCGGAGGGTAGTCGCCGGTCGGGAGCGCACCACCGTCCCCGGGGTAAAGGGGGCACCCTGCCCGGTCGAATCTTGTTCATGCGCAACATGACAACCCCGTTGGGGTCCGGCGGTCGATTCCGCCGGTAGGCCGACCGTGAGGAAGGTGCAACTCCCCAGCGGGCGCTGGATGACCCAAGAAGCGAACGCCGACACGCCGAAAGGCGACGGGAAACCGGCAACCGCACGATTCGGCTCCTCCGCCGGATGGTTGCTGCATAACCGGTCGGATACGGGCGTACTGCCCGGCCCGAAAGGGAGCCGACGTGGGTCGGGTGAGCCTGTGAAGACCAGACGATCGGGAGACGCCAGAACCGATGGGCAAGTTGGACACCGTGACGGTGAACGGACCTGAGGACGAGATCATCGACTGGGACGCCGTGGATTGGCGCCAGGTCGAGGATGACGTACGGCGGCTGCGGCGACGAATCTTCACGGCGACGCAGGCGGGGGACCTGAAACGGGTCCGCAATCTGCAGAAGCTGATGCTTGGTTCCCGCGCGAACGCTCTGCTGAGTGTGCGGCGGGTCACCGAGTTCAACGCTGGCCGCAAGACGGCCGGGGTCGACGGCAGGGTCGTGCTCGCGGAATGGGAAAAGGCCGAGATGGCCGCCTGGCTGCAGCGCGACACCGCCGCGTGGAGGCCCCGGCCGGTCAAGCGGGTGTTCATTCCGAAGGGCAACGGAAAACGGCGTGGTCTCGGGATTCCCGTGATCGCTGATCGGGCGCTGCAAGCGCTGACGGTCAACGCGTTAGAACCCGAGTGGGAGGCCCGGTTCGAGTCTCGATCGTATGGGTTTCGGCCGGGCCGTAGCTGTCAGGACGCGATGCAGGCGATCTTTGTGACCGCTCGCGGCGCGACCTGCAAACGCATGTGGGTGCTCGACGCCGACTTGGCCGCCGCGTTCGACCGCATCGATCATTCTCATCTTCTCGCACAGCTCGGCTCGTTTCCCGCGCGGGGAATGATCGCGGCCTGGCTGCGCGCGGGAGTGATCGATCAAGGTCGGTTCGCCCCGACCGAGGAAGGCAGCCCACAAGGCGGGGTGATCAGCCCGTTGCTGATGAACGTTGCCCTGCACGGAATGGAGCAGGCCGCCGGAGTCCGCTACATCCGTACCGGCACCAACGCCGGGACGGCACGGCCGGGCTCCCCGGTGCTGATCAGGTACGCCGACGATCTGCTGGCCCTGTGCCACTCGCGGGAACAGGCCGAACAGGTCAAGGCGCGGCTCACGGAGTGGCTGCGGCCTCGGGGTCTGGTCTTCAACGAGGACAAGACCCGTATCGTGCACCTCGATGATGGGGTGGACTTTCTGGGGTTCAACATCCGCCGCTACCGCAGCAAGCTGCTGATCAAACCGAGTAAGGCGGCCGTGAGACGGATCCGGGCACGGTTGACCGCCGAGATGCGCGCACTGCGGGGCCACAACGCCCAGATGGTGCTCATCCGGCTCAACCCGATTATCCGGGGGTGGTCTGCCTACTACCGGCACTGTGTGTCGGCCCGGGTGTTCAACGCGCTGGACAATCACGTGTGGAAGCTCACCGACAAGTGGGCCAGGTTCACCCATCCGCACAAGGGCCGGCGCTGGATCGTGTCCCGTTACTTCGGCGCGTTCCATCCGTCCCGGCGCGACCGCTGGGTATTCGGTGACCGCGACAGCGGCGCCTACCTGGTCAAGTTCGCCTGGACGGCGATCACCCGGCACACCCTGGTCAAGGGCTGGGCGTCCCCGGACGACCCCGCCCTGGCCGACTACTGGGCGGCCCGGCGCCGACGCGGGCGACCCCCGCTGGACCGGACCCGGTCGCGGCTGATCCGCGCACAGCACGGACGCTGCCCGCTCTGCGGTCAGCTACTGCTGCACGCCGAGGTCGAGCCGAAACACCCCGACGAATGGGAGCAGTGGATCACTGCCACCGCCAAGGCGATCCGCCACCACGCGATCATCGTCGACTCGGGGACAGAGTCATTGGGTTACACCGCATTCCGTCTCATCCACACACACTGCCGTGGCCGTCACCCAGACCGCATCGGCGTGTACCAGCACTCTGCTATCCCAACTGAGGAGCCTTTGGGGCTTGCTTGAGCCGGTTGCCTGGAAAGCGGGCACGGCCGGTTCTGAGGGGGCTCCGGCGCGGCGACGCGCCGGAGCTACCCGACTGGAAGCCGTTCTACTACCTGCTGGAGGATCTGCCTGGCATGGAGGTGATGCTGGTCAACGCCCGACACGTCAAGAACTTGCCTGGCCGCAAAACCGACGTGGCTGATGCCACCTGGCTTGCTCAGTTGGGCGCCCACGGTCTGGTCCGAGGGTCGTTCGTTCCGCCTGAACCGATCCGGCAGCTACGCGACCTGACCCGTACACGTACCGCCGTGACTCGCGAACGCACCCGCGAGATCCAGCGCTTGGAGAAGCTATTTGAAGACGCCGGGATCAAACTGTCCTCGGTCGCCGCTGATCTCAACGGCGCCTCCACGCGGGCGATGCTGGGCGCCTTGCTCGCCGGCGAAACCGATCCGGCGGCCATGGCTGACCTCGCCAAGAAACGGATGCGGGTGAAAATCCCCCAGCTGACCGAAGCTCTCTACGGTCGGTTTACCTCCCATCACGCGTTTCTGACCCGCATGCACCTGGACTTGATCGACCAGCACACCGCGGCCATAGAGCAGCTCACCGAGCGAATCGAGGTGGTGATGGAACCCTTTCGCGGTTTCCGAGACTTGATCTGCACCATCCCCGGCATCGGTGGGTACACCGCCGACGTTGTCGTCGCCGAGACCGGAGCTGACATGACCCGATTCCCCACCGCACAGCACCTCGCGTCGTGGGCGGGCACCACCCCGGGCAGCAACGAATCGGCCGGCAAGGTCAAATCGCGGCGCACCCGACCGGGCAACCCCTATCTACAAGGTGCCCTCGGTACCGCAGCGATGTCGATCTCCCACACCCGCGACACCTACCTGGCCGCCAAATATCGGCGGATCGCTACCCGACGTGGCCCCATGAGAGCCAACGTTGCCGTTCAACGCGCACTACTCGTCGCAATCTGGAACATCGCCACGACCAACACCACCTACCAAGACCCTGGTGGCGACTACTTCACCCGACTTAACCCACAGATAGCGCGAAATAACGCCGTTCGCCAACTCGAAGCCATGGGCTACCGCGTCACCCTCGACCAGGCGTCCTGACCGAGCCGCTCACCCCACGAACTCACCTCACGTCAATCTTCTCGTCAGATAGCGCGAAATAACGCCGTTCGCCAACTCGAAGCCATGGGCTACCGCGTCACCCTCGACCAGGCGTCCTGACCGAACCGCTCACCCCACGAACTCACCTGGTCCGAAAATAATGGGTGAGCCGCGGCTCCCAGGGTGATTGGTGTTTGTTGCGCTGCGCCCGAGGTCGTGCTGGTCAGGCGGCTTGGATGGGGTCGAAGCGCACGGTGAAACCCAACATGTTGGCTTGGCGCACGATGCGGCGCATGGCGCGTTCGGGATCCAGCCGTGCGAAGTAGTCACCGCCGAGATCGGCGTAGTCGACATCGTCGGTGAACATTTGCCATACCGCAGTCAGGATTGAGTGTTGGATGGCGACAATGGCTTTCGTCTTACCCAGGCGGGGCGCCAGGCGCTGATATCGGGCCCCGAGGTAGGTGGTGTCTTTGGTGCGGGCCGCGGCCATCGCGGCGGTGCCCAAAGCGCCGGTAAGCCATCGGTTGCCGTGACGGGTCTTGCCGGACCGGCGTTTGCCGGCCGACTCGTGATGGCCCGGGCACACCCCGGTCCACGACGCCAAGTGTGCGGCGGTGCGAAAGCGACTCATGTCAGCGCCGGTCTCGGCGATGATGACCTCAGCGACGGACTGGCCCACGCCCGGGATGGTCGCCAATTGTTGGAGCTGGCGGGCAAAAGGGCGCATCTGCTCCTCGATGCGCTTCGATAGTTCCCCGATGGCCACTGTGAGCTGGTCGATGCGTTGCAGGTGTAGCCGGCACAGGAAGGCATGATGGTCACCGAAGTTGCCGTTCAACGCCTGCACCAACTGCGGGATCTTGGGCCGCATCCGAGCCTTGGCCAGCTCGGCCAGCGCCCGCGGGTCTCGTTCGCCGTCGATCAGCGCGGCTAACATCGCCCGCCCGGAGACGCCCAGAATGTCAGTGGCCACCGACGAGAGCTTGATCCCGGCATCTTCGAGCTCCTTCTCTAACCGTTGGGCCTCCCGGCTGCGCTCAGCGGTCAGCGTGGTGCGGTAGCGGGTCAAATCCCGCAGCTGCCGGATCGGCTCGGGCGGCACGAACGAAGCCCGCAACAGCCCACACTCACCCAACTGACACAACCAAGCAGCATCACAAACATCGGTTTTGCGCCCAGGCAACCCTTTGGCATGCGCGGCGTTGACCAACATCACGTTCAGGTCGTCCTCCAGCAGGTAGAACGCACCACGCCAATAATCGCCAGTGGCCTCCAGCACCACCAAAGACACCCGCTCGGCCATCAGCCAGTCCCGTAGCTCCAGCAACGCGTTGGTGGTGGTGGCATAGGTGCGAATCTCCTGGCTTCGTGACCGCTTGCCCTTCGGGCCAGGTGTGCGTACACACGCCTTGAGATCCTTCTTGCCGATATCCAGCGCAGCGCAGCGCTCATGCAGCAGTTCCATCGAATTCCTTCCGGAAACAACAACTTCCAACCAGGTACGACCGTCCGGAGGAACCACAGGGCCTAAAGAATCTGGTCCGCGTGCTCACCGCAACAATCGACAGTTCCTGTCGGTGGCTCCCAACACCATGCTGACCGACGAGCTCAGGGCATCACAGGAAATCCGGTGTCCCGGACGACCGCGACCCCATTTTCCCGCCTCCACGGCGGCCGAGCGCAGCGGCCCAGGTTGCTGACCGGAAAATCCCCAAGGTGAGCGGGCAGCCCGAAGGCGACCCGGCGGAGCTTGCGGAGCCGGGTTTCGTTGCTGTGTTGTGTGGTGTTCAGGCGGCGGGTTCGACGGTGACGCGGAAGCCCATCGCGGAGAGTTGGGCGATGTGGTTGCGCAGCCGTCGTTCGATGCTGATGCGACTGGCGTGGTAGTCGGACCCGAGGTCGAAGAATCGGGCGGCGGGGTCGGAAAGGAGTTGCCAAATGATGACGAGGATGGAGCGGGCGACCGCAACCAGGGCTTTGAGCTTGCCGCGGCGTTTGACGATGCGCCGATACCTTTCGCCGAGGAAGGTGTCGGTCTTGGCGGCGGCCGCGGCGGCCTCACCGAGTGCGCCCTTGAGGTAGGGATTGCCCTTGCCGGTCTTGCCGCCGCGCGTCACGGGTCCGGACTGTACGGTTCGCGGGCACAGCTTCGCCCAGGACACCAAGTGCGCGGGTGTGGGGAATTGGGTCATGTCGAGGCCGATTTCAGCCAGGATGATCTGTGCCCCGGATCTGCCGATGCCGGGGATTTCCTTGAGGCGTTCGACGGCCGACAACCCGCTATCGGCAGGCTTGGCGTAGACACTGGGGTTGCCGGGACCGTCGTTTTCGGCAGGTTCGGCGGCCGCGAGCAGGTCGTCGATCCGGGTGGTCAGCGTGCGGATCTGCGCAGTGAGGGTGTCGATCTGATCGAGCAGCATCCGCGCCAGTTCGGCGTGGTGTTCGTCGAAGCGTCCGTCGAGCGCTTTGATCAGCTCCGTTCGCTTGGTCTTCATCCGGGCCCGGGCCAAGTCGGCGAGTCGGCGCGGGTCGCGTTCGCCGGAGATCAATGCCTCGATCATGTCGCGCGCCGAGAGCGTGTCGAGTGTGGATGCCACCGACGACAGCTTGATCAGGGCGTCTTCGAGCAGTTTCTCCAGCCGCTGCCAGTATCGGGACCGGTCCCGCGTCAAGTCGACGCGAAGTCGGGTGTAATCGCGTAACTGCCGGATTGGTTGCGGCGGCACGAAACTTGGCCGCAGCAACCCCTTTTCGGTGAGCTTGGCCAGCCAGACAGCGTCGAGCTTGTCGGTTTTGGGTCGTCCCGGTACGTTCTTGACATCGCGGGCGTTGACCAGCTGCACGTCGAGCCCGGCCGCCTCCAACAGGTAGTACCAGATCCGCCAATAATCCGATGTCGACTCGATGGTGACCTTCTCGATGCCCAGGTTGATGAGCTGGGCGGCCAGCTCGGTGACCGCTCCGCTGGTGGCCTCGACGTCCCACACCTTGCTAACCCGCCGACGCTCCCGCGGGGTGCGCACACAGACCTTGCCGAACGCCTTGGCCACATCGATAGCGCACACATGCTCGATGACCAACTCATGCTCGGCGTCGGGAATCTCCTGCGGCGCCGGGCTGTGCTTCTGTTTCACTTCGATTGCCCTCCAGTCGATCCGTGCTCATCATCGAACGGGTTGCCCGAGGGCCTCGGTCAAGGGAACCGAAAATCTGACCGGCGTGCTCGAAGCAACAGTGCGTGACCCTTCCAGGTCGGGCCCCGGCGCCCAGGCTCACGTGCGGGCTAGTGGTCCCAAGGAAACGTCGGCGTCGGCAGGCGACCCGACCCCAATTTTCACGCCTGCGAGGCGTCACCGTGAGGCGATTGGGGGCTCACGTCAATCTTCTCGTCAGGTCCGATCAAGCCCAGGAGTCGGAATTAGCTACCAGACGATGGCAGCCATGTCGCGGTTGTCCGAACACACGCTGCGCACGGCCGCCTCGATGTCGGCCGCGGTGATGATCTGCAGATCCTGGACCGTCACGGGCCGCCCCGCTCGTTTCTGGGCGACGACTCGCGTATCGCGGAACCCTTCGGCGCGTTCGATGACGTTGCGGGCGAACCGGCCGTTCTGCATGGCGTCGATTCCGTGCTGCCCACCGGGCGTGGTGTAGTTGCGGATGGCGGTGGCCGCATCCAGGAACGCCTCTCGGGCGCCGTCGTCGAGCAGGCTGGCCCGCGGCGTGGCGTAGCGGTGTCCGATCTCGACGATCTCGGCCGGCGAGTAGGATTCGAACCGCAGCTTGCGGTTGAATCGGCCGGCCAAACCCGGGTTTACGGTAAGGAATTCGTCCACCTGGTCCTCGTAGCCTGCCCCGATGAAGCAGAAGTCGAATCGGTGGGTTTCCAATGCCACCAAGAGTTGGTTGACGGCCTCCATGCCGATCATGTCCGGTGTGCCGTCCTGATGGCGTTCGACGAGGGAGTAGAACTCGTCCATGAAAATGATTCGGCCAAGCGACTTTTCGATCAGCTCGTTGGTCTTGGGACCCGATTCGCCGATGTAATGGCCGCAGAAGTCGGATCGGCGGACCTCCCGGATTTCGGGGTGGCGCACGATCCCCATGCCGGCATAGATCTTGCCCAGCGCCTCGGCGGTGGTTGTTTTGCCCGTGCCCGGCGGCCCCACGAGCAGCATGTGGTTGGTCTGGCCCTCCACCGGTAGCCCGTGCTCGAGCCGCATCATGCGCACTTCGAGCTGGTCTTCCAGCGCCGACACCGCCTGCTTGACCGCGGCCAGGCCCACCTGTTTCGCCAGTAGCTCCCGGCCCTCGGCCAGGAGCTCGGCGCGCCGTTCTGCCGCGTCGTCGTCCTCGAGCTGCTCACGGCTCTTCGCCGTCGAGGCATCCCACTTGTCGGTGCGGCTGGCGATGGTCTGTTCGTCGGTGACGACCAGGTGCAGATTCGGGTCGGCCAGTGCCGCTTTGGCCGCGTCGGTCAGCACGCCGTTGATGGTGGCCTTGGACAGCCAGACCTGGGCTCGGTCCTCGTCGCGGAGCTGGCGGTGAACCATGCCCCGTACGTACGCCAAGTCGGCGACCAGCAGCGGAATGTCGGCCGGGCCGATGGACGCGGTCAGCACCTCGGCCCCGAACCGGCCCGATGACGTGTTCTGTCCGATCACGTCGACGCGGTCCAGCCAGTCCAGTGCCACCCGGCCCTGCCCGAGGTGCGCGGCGGCGTGGGCCGCCAGCGCGCAAATCGACGCGGTCACCGCCGACATGATGATCGCCTGCGGGGGCAGCTCTTCCGCGGCCGTCAACAACACATCCGGCCAGCGTTGCGTCGCGTACATCAGAAACGCCCGCGCCAGTTGATGCCACTGATAGTTGCCCCATGAATCCAACAGCTCACGATTCGCCAAAAGCTTGTCGGCCTCCGCGTACTCGCCGGCGATCGTGAGCGCCGACGACAGCGCCAGGCCCACCTGCGATGCGTCGGTCACCGTGATACCGATGTAGGGACCCAGCTGCATCTCGGCGGCCAGCGTCCGGCCGATCCGGGTGGTCTCGCGGTGCAGCCATTCGCTGTGATGGTTGAGCCGTTTCAGCGACGCCAGGTCGTTATCGCCGCAGGCGATGCGGCCCAGCCACGCATCGGCCATCGACGGGTCGGCCTCGGTGGCTGCAATGAACTCCGGCAACGCCGCCGCGCGCCCCTGGCGGTCCGCGATTGCCATGGCGCGGTCGAAATGCCTGCGCGCCGTGAGCAAATCAGCCATCGTCTACACCGTCCTCGACGCACATCTTGCTATGTGGCGAACGACATCGCGACCGACTCAAGGTTGACATAGCGGTTCTCGGCGCGGAACATGTCCATTTCAACCAGCCAAGTTTGGCCTGCCGCACTGACTTTCACCATCCGACCGCTGACCTGCTCGATGACCACCTCGAACGCGTGCCCGTGCGGCTCGGGAAGCGTCGTGCCCGCAGGCGCGATGGTGATCACAGTGGCCGGGCGGGGCGCGGGCGCGATCGCGACGTCCGCAGTATTTGAGCCCCCACCCGGCCGCGCGACGTGCTCCACAACGCTCACGGTGGTGCGCGGTGCGGGCCGCGAGGTGCTGACGACGCTGACCGCCGGCATCCGCACGCTGGCCCAGCGCTTGCTGTCGCGGGTGTGCACGCACACCCGTTCGCCGGCGCCGGCGGTGCGGATGACGATCCGTTTCGCGATCGCGTCGTCGGCGGCCACGAAGACCCTCGACAGCTCCCCCGCATCGGTGACCGGGATCATCAGCCGGTCGCCGTTACTCAGCTTGCCCACCAATACGCCCGACGGCCCTATCTCGACGATCAGATGTTCCGGCAACCTGCCGGGCCGCAGTCCGCGGAGGTACGGGCGCGGGCCGCACATGTTGGCGGCCGCCGCGGCCGCTTGCTCGCCGTTGAGTCGACGCAAGACGACGCTGGGCGGGCTCGGCGCCTGCGTTGCCGTCCGCACGGTGATGGTCGCCGTGCAAGTGCCTCCCGGGTAAACCGTCACGTTTTGGATGACCTCGTCGACGCGCAGAGTCCACGCCTGTGCGAGAACCTGCGAGGTGATCGCCTCGGGGGGATAGGCATACGTCGTCATCCACCCGGCTTCCCCGCGGATGGCCTTCCAGTTCTGCTTCGCACCAGACACCGCGTCCCAGCCTAGCCGGCGATCGAGCTCGATCAGGTCGGTCGCGGTGGCCACCTTCGCGCGCAAGCCGCGGCATCGCAACAGGCCTGCGATCCGCTGCGCGGCCGAAATGGCCGTCGCCCCAAGGCTTGTGCGCCACCGCAACGCGTCGGTGTTGTCGATCACCGGCAGCCGCATGATCAGCCACGTTTCGCGCCGGCCCGCGTACGGCGGGGTGCCGATCTCGGCGTCATACACCCGCGGGTAATCACCGACGTTGCCGCACCGCGACCCCAATGAGACGACGCTGATCGAGTCGAGATGCAGGCCGAGCGGGTGGTGCAGCATCGGCATCAGTTCCACGACGTCGACGACATTTTCGGTCTCGACGGTCACCGAGCCGGTCACCGTGGTGGCTCTGTGCGCTCGACCGAGAAGCTGCACCGCCACCACCGCCACGCCATCTTGCACGCGGACTCCGCCGCCGGATCGGTTGCTGGCCACCGTGATTGGGTCTCCCCAGCTGATCGGCCGCCGGCCACGCAGCGCCAGGATCGCCCACGACCACGCCGGCTGCCCCCACCATCGCACAAACACCAACGCGACACCCACCACCAGGGCCGCGGCGGTGCCGATGTAGCCGCCCAGCGTCCAGCTCCCCAACGCGAGTAGGAAGACCGCCGCTATCCCGACGACCCGCCGATTGCTGCCCGCGGTGAACCGGGTCAGTCCCGACCTCATCGAGCCCTCCGCAGCCGCATCCCGATCGCCACCACCAGCACGCCTGCGACCACGACGCCGAGGAAGCCGATGGCGACGTTGCGGGCCCGATGATCGGGTGGCGGCGGGGGAGGGGCCGGGGTGATGACGCGAGTCTGTGCGCCCGCGGGCATCCTGTCGCCGGCAGGAATGTCGAAGGTCAGGGCGGCGACGGGGTCAACAAGGCCATACCCCACCTTGTTGTCGACTCCGGCGGGTGGGTTGTGGGCCGACTGCACTATGCGGTTGATCACCTGATGCGCGCTCAACTCAGGGTATTTGGCGCGCACCAGCGCCGCGACGCCGCTGACGTGGGCGGCCGAGAAGCTGGTGCCCCAAAACGGCATGTTCTTCTCGCCCGGCCTCGACGGCGGGTAGGCGTTGACCGGGCCGCCGCCCTGGGGTGACAGACCCATGATGTGGGTTCCCGGCCCCGCCACACCCACCCAGGGGCCGGACATGCTCTTGTCGATCGGGGCGCCGGTGGCGTCGACCCCACCCACCGACAGAACGTAGTCGGCGAACCACGATGGTGAGGAGATGACCTTCACCTGATGCCAGTCGCGTGGGTCCGACGGATCCAGCGGGTCGAACATCGGGTTGTTGTCACAGCCGCCTTCCCCATCGTTTCCGGCCGCGGCGACGACAACTGCGTCCTTGACGGTGGCCGCGTACCACAGCGCCGCTCCGAGTGCCCGCTGGTCGGTAGTCGATGCCGCCGGCAGGCATGACGTCACGGAAATATTGATCACCTTGGCGCCCATGTTCGCCGCGTGAACCACGGCCCGCGCCAGGGTGTTCAGCGTGCCGGCTTTCACCTTCTCGTCGGAGTTGGGGTCGGCCGGGCCGGGGTTGACCGGCTCGAAGGCTCGCGACGACTGCCGTATCGAGATAACGGTCGCGTGAGGGGCCACGCCGACCACCCCGTCGGGGGCCCCCGGCGGGGGCGGCGGCACCGCCGGTTCGTCTTCGGTCTGGGGGTCGGGCGGCCCACTGGAGGGCGCCATCGCACCTGCCTCCGGGGGCGGAGGAGGTGGGGGTGGCGGCGGTGGAGGAACGATCTGGGTGATCGTCACCGGCGGAGGTGGCGGCGGGGGCGCCACCGGAGGCGGGAGCT
The DNA here is from genome assembly GCA_963788075.1 of uncultured Actinomycetota bacterium. Classification (GTDB taxonomy): domain Bacteria; phylum Actinomycetota; class Actinomycetes; order Mycobacteriales; family Mycobacteriaceae; genus Mycobacterium. The sequence goes on from CAWBFI010000008.1 coordinate 769,358, forward strand.
CGACGGGAGGCGGGGGCGCCGCGACGGCCGGGGGAGGTCCGGCCGGCGGGGGAAACGCCGGCGCGGGCGGCATGGGCCTCGGCATCGGCGAAAGCCCCTGTGGCGCAGCGCCAATGATCGCACCCACCACCGTGCCGTGGGCGTCACAATCGGACAAGCCGTCCTCACCCATGACGTAGTCACCACCGGGAACGGTCGGCAATCGCGGATTGGGGGTGATACCGGTGTCGATGACCGCGACGGGCACCCCGTTGCCGGTGCTGTATTGCCACGCATGGCTGATGTTGAGCAGGTCGAAGCCGGGCGCCATTTGCGACACGTCGGGAGTTTTCACCGTGATCGGCGCCGAGCAGCTGTTGGCGCGCCGCATCGGCTGATCCGGTCGCGGCGGTCCGTCGGGCGGCACTGCCGCCGGATCCACCTTGGGCGGTGAGATCGCTTGCGCCACGGGTACGTTGGCGGCGATGGCGACCAAGGCCAGGGCTGCGACAATCGCGGCTGCTCGCGCACCATGCCGTGTCAGTGGCGAAGCCACGTGAACAGCCCTCCCAGCGCCGCGGCCGCCGGCAGCAACACGATCATCGCCAACACCTCAAGCCATTCCACGGTCAACCGGATCAGCGGTCGAAACCGCGTCGCCGGCACCAAAAGCGCGGCGGCCAAACCCAATGCGGCGAAGGCCACCACGACCACCACCGGCCATATCAGGCCCGCCTCGAGATTCTTCGGCCCGGCCAGCGCGTACTTAACGACGCCGCCACACACCGCCGCACACGCCCCGCATACCAGCGCGACCGCCTGGTACTTGGCCGCGAATCCGCGGCCCTGGGTGATGAAGATGCCCGCCGCCAGCCCGGCCACCACCAGCGCCAGCCACGCCCAACGATGACCCGGCGTCAGCACCCCCCACACCGCCACCGGGAGCAGAATCGACACCCCGACGCACAGGCCCACCTGGACCGCATTGACCAGCCGCGCCGACGCGGCGATCGCTGCGCCGCGGGCAGTGATGTCGGTGAGTTCGTCGTCCTGGTCTTCGGTTTCGTTCGCCCCGACCGGGGATACCGTGTCCACCGGCATCCCCTCGCGGCGTGCGAACAAATCACGGCCGGTGATTGATCCGAAGTGAGGGGGGCGTACCCGCGCGACCCAGAGCGCGATCGTCGGCGCCATCCGGACCAGCACCAACAGCCCGACCAACACACAGATCGCCAGCACCTGCACCGACACCGGCCGAAACATACGAGCGGCTCCCACCGCGGACGTGATTGCGCACACCGTTATCACCGCGGTAGCCACCGCGGTCTGCCACCGTTTCTGCGTCGCCATGCTGATGGCGACGGCACCCAGAATCACCACCACGAGCCCGATTAGCGCATGCGCGGCACCGAGCCTCCCGGGCGGGGCGCAGGCGCCCGCTACGGCCAGCAAAAGCACTGTGAGCCAAGCGAACCCACTGAACATATCGCGCCACCGCCGCCATCCCAGAAACACCACCACCGTCGCGATCGCCAGTAGCGCACCGACCCCGCCCGCAACGGCCGCCGGGATCGGGCTGTCGGTGAAGGTGCGGGCCCGCAGGGTCAGCGCGACCACCACAACGACCGCCATGGCAAGGATCGCGATCGCCGTGTGCGCGGCCGTCAGCGCCGTCACCGGTGCAAACATTCGATCCCCGCCGTCGCGGCCCAGCCACTTACCCATGGCCGCCAACCCAGTCGACAGCGATTCATATTGCGGTTCAAAGGATTCGCCGTCGACCCTGGGCACCAGCACCAAGGTGTCGCCGTCTTGTACGCCCAGCTCGTCGAGGCTTTTGTTGATGTCCAGACGCACTCCGTTGACTTTGTGCAGCTCATAGCTGCCGGGCGGCAGCGTGACACCGTCGAAGCCTTTACGCCTCAGGTCGTCGCTGAGTAGCTCCACCATGCCCTCGAAGAATCCCTCTACCGGCGTGCCCGCCGGGAACACCTGTGAGCAGAGGTGCTTGTCGTAGGAAATGTTGACTGCACACCGCGCCGGGAAAGCGACCTTATGCGGCGATGTCACTGCTGCGCCCTCTCGGCACCAGCCTCGGGAACGTATTTGTCGGCCAGTCCGGCGGTGATCTCAAACAACCGCAACCGCGTTTTCTTCTTGAGCTCGTGGACAGTGTCGATGATCCCGCCCTTCGCCAGGTGGGGATCGAACGGCATCACTTCCACCGTCGCGCCCACCTTGGTGAACCGCTCGGTCAAGTAGGCGAGCGCGTCCTTGTCAACGGCGCTGGTGGTGTGATTGATGATCACCGTGCTGTGCGAAACCAGCTCGTGATAGCCCTGCGCACTGAGGAAGTCGATGGCGCGCAGCACCGGGCGCGATCGGTCGGCGGTGATCCCAGAGACAAAGACCAACGAGTCGGTGTTGTCCAATACGGTCTTCATGACGGGGTGTTCAAGGTCGGGCGCGGTGTCGACGACCATGACGTTGTGGGTTCTCCGCAGTCGCGCCAATACCCCGGCGAACATCGCCGGCACCAGGGGCCTGGGCTGGTCCGATGTCCGGTTGCCGGCCAGCACGTCAAGTCCCACCGCGTTTTGTCCCAGGTGTTCTCTGATGTCCGCATAGCCTTGGACATCGGTGTCGTTGATGATGGCGGTGTAATCGCCGGGCGGCGACTCGTCGATCCGGTCGGACAGGGTGCCGAAGCCCGGAACCGCATCGATGGCGATCACGTTCGTCGGGCGGCATTCGCGGAAGACACCGCCGATGCATGCCGTCATCGTCGACACGCCGACACCGCCCTTGCCGGATACCAACGAGATAACAAATTGCCGCCGGATATGCCGTCGAATACGTTCCTTTAATTCACGGTAATGCCGTTCGGCCGGCGATTCGCCGAGATTAATCTTGCGAAACGAAATGCTATAAACGAATTTTCGCCAGCCCGAGCCGGGAGGAATTTTTCGCGGAGCGGCTAAATCGGTAATACGCATCGTATCCGATACCGAATCCCTGTGGCGAACCGACGGCGGATCCCCCCGCCCAAGTCTCTGTTCGTCAAACATATTAGGGTCATTCCAAGGGGTCGTCACGACCGCGATGCTAACACGATTGGGGATAGGCCGTTTACTCGATCACTTAGCCCGTGAAGTGCATTACAGCGTTAGGCTTTGCCATTCCCAAGATTGGTTGTAACGACGCCGCTTTACCGGCATTGTCCGACCAGTCAGCGCAGTCAAACCACACGTCGGTATGAGTACCACTCCTCGCCCGCTGGCAGATTTCGGATGAGCCGGTGCACCGCCGCACCGATGTCGCTACGCGATCCCGGCGAGACGACCTGGAAGCAACGCCCGCCCGACGTCAGCCCCTCAACGCACACCCGGCCGACGGGCGTGTCTACGATGGCTGCCGTCGACTCCCCGATCGCAAAGCGGGCCGTTTTTTCGGGGCCGGCGCCGGCCTGCAGCGCCACGATGGCCGCATGTGCCGAGCGCGCCGGATCGGTGGCCATCGTGACGATCTGCAGCTGGTCGACATCCAGGTTTTGGCGGAGCAGAAATGATCGCAGGCTGGCTGCGTCGTGGACCGACTCCAACAGCTCCGCGGTGTCCAAGGTGACCGGCCGCAGCGGCGCCGCTTCGGCGACCCCGCACAACCGCTCGACTTGACCCACCACGAGCTCGGTCGCCGCGGCCTCGTCGCTGGCCGTGCCGGCCGGATAGAGACGCACCAGATCGGCATGGCGTTCGAGGACCACCCACCAGGTGGCGAAGCGGCAAATGGCGGCACGTGTCGGTTCGCGGCCCGGCACACTGATGTTCATGATCAGTCCGAGGTCGCGCCGCAAGAGCACGGTCATCCATTCCCGGATCATCGGGTCGGGGTTGCCGCCCTCGTCGAGGGCACCGCAGGCCGTCAGTTCCCTGGCCACGGGGTGACGGAGCGCGAATTCCGGCGTCTCCAGCTTCGGCAGCAATGGCCGCAAGCCGAGCTCGGGGCATAGCTGCTCCACCCCGGTCACCGCCTGCAACACCCATAAGCCATCGATCGTCGTTGTCAGCACGGTGCGCTCACCTCAACAGATCGCCCGGCATACCAAAGGTGGGGCGCACGCAGACGTCCGGTGCCCCACCTTTGACGCACTCCAGCCGGCAACGCGGTGCGCCTGGCAGGGATTTCTTCAGAAAAGACCGGCGATCTGCCCATCTGTGCTGATCGCGCCGTCGAGCACATGATTGGTCGTTTGGCCGTGCTGGCGGACGGTGTCGATGAGGCCCTGCAGCCCCGACAGCATCTGGTATTGGGCGTCGAAAAATCCCGTGGCACCGTGGCCGGCGAAAAACTCTTGGAGCGCGTTGGTCTTGTTGGCCACGTCCTCGTGGATGGCGTGGAGTTGACCAGCGCGCGAACCCACGTCCGTCGCGAAGTCGGCCACGGCCCCGGGGTTGTACGTGATCATGTCGTCCATGTGGAGTTCCTTTCGAAAATCAGATAAGGCCGGAATTCTTAGGCGTTTTGGGCTGCGCCGCCGAACAAGGATTGGAACGCGGTCCGCGAGTCGGCCTCGTGGCTTTCCATCAACGCCGCGGCCTGCGTCAGGCCCTCGGCCAGGCGGGTGCCGCCCATCAGGATCTTGTTGAGGTCATTGGTGACCTCCGCGGCGGTGATGTGGGAGGCGACGACGCCCGCACCCGACCACGTCGCCGGGTTCATCACGTTTTCCTGGTTCGCCAGGTAGCCGCGAGCGATGGACAGCGCGTGCTCCATGTTCTGCTGGATATCGTGGCTGGTGCTGCGCAGCAACTGCGGGGTCACCTTGATTGTCACAGTGGTTTCTCCTTATCCGGTTGGGCATATCCCCCTCGATCCCCGGGGTCATGCGTCGAAGTGTATGGGTGCTATTCAGTTGTGTCGATTCACCCTTTGACCAGGCCTTTTAGGTCCGAAGTTGCGGTGGTGAGCTACCGCAACTTCGGTTTAGGTCCTGTCGTCGACGACGCGCACCGTGGCGGGCTGCTCGGACTTGTTGTCGTGGGGACCGCGGTGGCCGCCGGCCGCATGTCCCACCGGCATGCCGCCGACCGCCGCGCCCCCAGTTGTGGGCGTCGTCTGGGGGCGCACGGCTTCGGCGCCCAACGCCCCACTGGGGCGCAGCCCTACCGGCCGGCCGCTACTGCCCGGCTCGAAGGCGCTGACCGGGCGGGTGAAGGTGGTAGCCGGCACGCCTGCTCCGCCCAGGGAGGCCCCGCCGCCGCCCACGCCGGCCGACGCCCCCGCCTCCGCGGCGGAAAGTCCGCCGGTCGCCGAGGCTGCCGAAACCCCCGGCGCGGCCGCGCCCATGCCCATAGCGCCGGGGTTGGCGAACATGCCCATCATCGACTGCAGCGGCTGCATCGCGCTCATGGGAGCCTGCATCAGCTGCGAAGGAGCCTGCAGCGCCTGCGGAACCGCTCCCATCATCGACTGCACCGGCTGCATGAACGCGCCGAGCTGGCTGCCCATGTCCTGACCGCCCGATGCCCCCTGACCCGCGCCCGTGGTGCCCGTGGTGCCCGTCTGCACGCCCTGCAGAGCGGAGCGCATTCCGTCGCCGGCCGCGGTGTCGGCGGCCGCCTGGCCGACCGCCGAGGCCGCCTCCGCCGGGGCAGCCGGCGAGGCGCCCATGGTGGCGATCGGTGGTGGTATCGCGAGGCTTTCGGCCAGCCCCGCGAGGATTCCCCCGTAGCTGGCGCCGGCCGCGGAGTTGTTCGGCCACATCACCCCGTAGTACTCGAACTCGAGCGAGGTGATTCGGGGCGTCAAGCTCCACAGAACGAGTGGGTTGATGCCGTAGTCAAACGCACACTCGGTGCGGTTGCCGATGCACTCGGGAGCGGGGCGCATTGCGGCGTTGGCCGTCTCGTACGCCGAAATCGCGGTCGCCACCACCGCCGGCTTGACGTCGACCCATCCGGCCAGCCCGTGCAGCGAGGCGTTGAGCATGGTGACACTCGCGGCCGAGCCCGCAGACCCGGCACCCAGCCAGCTCATCGACGTCGCGGCGGTGTTGATCGCCGACGCGACGCCAGAGGCGTGGTGACTTGCCCCCAAAGCCGTCCAGGCCGTCTGGTTGGCGACGTGGGTCGCCACCCCGGCTCCGGCCTTGAGCAGCAGATCGTTGTCCTCCGGCGTACGCGCAGCCCACCCCGGATCAGGCATGCGCAACCCCCCTCTTATGTACCAAGTGTCGCCGCGCGTGCCGCCTCGGTGGTCACGTATACCCCGGACGCGAGCCCCTGTGCACCGGCGAACAGCCCACGCTGGAGCGCATGCTCCTGGACCACGCCCAGATAGGCGCTGCCGCAAGCGTTAAGCGCCGCCGCGAACATTGCCGAATCAGGATCACCGCCCATCGGCGTGACTCCGAGCAGGGCCGGCGCCGCCGCGGCGGCCGCTGCCTCGGTCTCTGCGCTGATGGCCGACTCCGCCCCCGCCGACGCCAAAACGGCCTCGGGTTGTACGGTCCACGACATATCCCCTCCCGGTGGTCCTCGCGGTTGCATCAACCGCGAATGATCGGCCAGTCTAATGCCCGTGGGCCAATCGCGTGTTCGCTCGTTGAATTCGGTTGCCGCACGCTTCAATTCGCCTTTTCGCGAGGTTCCGGCGAAGGGAAGCGGCTCTACTTATGCCACTTCTAACCCAGCAATCGCTGTTGCCACATAAGCAACGTCTGTCACCCGCGAGTTCTCGGCAAGCTGGCGTGGACGGCCTTCTTCGCTTTAACTGAGCGGCCAGGGCAAGCTAGCTGGGCAGCTTCACTGCGATCAGCTCGACCTGATTTTCCCCTTGCGGCGTCGAGTAGGTCACCGTGTCGCCCGGCTTGTGTCCGGCAAGCGCCTGCCCCAATGGGCTGCGAGCGGTCAACGTCTCGGCTTCGCGGCCGATGGGAGTCTCTTCGACGATGGAGATCACTTGCATTGTGACGACTTCACCGTCGGGGAACCGTAGGGTCACCTCGGTACCGCCCGGCAGCGATTCCGATTCGTCCGAGTAGGGCGGCCCAGTCCGCAACCGCCGGTCCAGTTCGTTGATCCGGTCGGCGAGGAGGACGAGTTCATCGGCGCGCTGTATCGCCTCCGCCGCGTCTCCGTGGTCTCCGACCATGCCACGGTCGTTCTTGACCTCTACCTCGAGGCGATCGCGCCGCTGGCGCAGCCGATCCAGCTCCGCGGCGAGGTTCTCCCGCGCCGCATCCGCCGCTGATTGGACTTCGTCGCTCACGCTCTCGACCTCTGTGTTGTGCAGTTTTCAGTCAGTTATACGCATGCTTACCCGGTAGGCGGGCGATTCTATCCTTGTTTGCTCGTGCCGACTAGCGCCCTCAGAGTCCTGCGGTGAGAGTGACCACGTTATTGCGGCTCTCGCGTGCCTTGATCCGGGACACCCATACCCGGCCGCCGGTCGCTAGCCCGACGATGCGTTCGGCGGTTTCGAACACCCAGGCAGCCGAGCCGTCCATGCCGGTGTTTTCCATGATCCGCAGGTCGATGACGCCCCGCGCGGCCAGCAGTTCGAACAGGTCGCGCTCCGGGTCGTCCCCGGCGATCAGGGTGGTGTGGTCGAACTGGTATCGCAGTGCTGCGCGGACCTCTTTGACCAAACCGCTTCCCAACACCAAGCCGGTGCCGGATTCGGTTTCGGCGCAGGCGAACTCGATTTCGAATGCCCGCTCGTAGCCGTGCAGGAAGACACGCTTCCCTTGATGGGCCCACGAGCGATGGCAGCACGGAAGATTGTCGAACAGCGCGCGCATATGGAACCGTGCCGTCCGGCCGATCGGCGCGTCGGCGCGGTGGATGGTGGCGACCTGCACCCGGTCCTCAACTGCGGTGTAACTCATCGGTCCTTCGCTCCTTTCCACCGGGTTAGCGTGGGAGCGGTGCCTTGACGGATTCTTGGCACATTCTCGAAGGATCCTTGGTGTCACCAACCTCTGATCAGAAGCGGTCGTTAACCCCGCACTCGTACTGGCGGGCTTTACCTGACGCCGAAACTCGACCCGCTCCTCGGCTTACACTTCCGCCGTGTTCTCGGAGACGCGGTATGCCCTGAACGGCGACTTGCGTGTCGCCTATCGCGCGTCACGCGAAGGTACGCGCGACATCGTTTTCGTTCCGAACTGGTTCTTTTGTTGCGAGGTTCTTGCGGATCTGCCGTCCCTTCGCGGGTGGGTCGAGGCGATGACATCGCTCGGTCGGCTGATCTTTTTCGACCAGCCGGGCACGGGAGTGTCCGATCCGGTCACTGCCGGGGCACGGCCGACGCTGGAGCAATGGGCTGACAGCATCACTGCAGTGTTGGACGATCTCGGGAGTCGGGAAGCGGTCCTTGTCGCGGTCGGCGGCGGGTTGGCAACGGCGGCACTGTTCGCGGCGACGCATCCGTCCCGCACGAGCGCGCTCGTCGCGGTCGAGTGCTTCGCGGACATGATGGCCGAACGCGCGGACGGGCTGACCACGACGGGTTTATTCGATACCTCGGTCGCGGGCAACATGGGCCCGACACGAGCGCCTGGCGGCGAGCCCCGCGACGGTAGTTGGCATGATGCCGCTCCTGTCCGAATTGGACGTGCGAGCGGTGCTCCCCACAGTCCGCGTGCCTACCCTAGTCGTCCACCACGCCGACGACCCGATCATCCCGCCGGTGGCGGGCAAGTACGTCGCCGACCGCATACCGGGCGCGAAATACGTTGAGCTGCCAGGGCGCAACCTATACCACTTCGTTGAACCATGGCGCGCGTCCTTCCAGGAGATCGCCGAGTTCCTCACCGGCGAGCAGGCCGACGTACCCGATGATCGGGTGCTCGCCACCGTGCTGTTCACCGACATCGTCGATTCGACGCGGCGGGCCGCGGAGATGGGCGACCGCGACTGGCATGCGCTGCTCGATGCACACGACGCCGTGGTGCGGTCGCAGCTCATTCGCTATCGGGGCCGCGAGGTGAACACATCCGGAGACGGCTTCCTCGCGATGTTCGATGGTCCTCAGCGAGCGATCCGCTGCGCGATGGCGATCCGCGATGCGGTGCGGGCGCTCGGCATCCAGGTACGCGCCGGGTTGCACACCGGCGAGTGCGAGGTCCGCGGCGACGACATCGGCGGCATCGGCGTGCACATCGGCGCGCGCGTGAGCGCATTGGCGGGGCCGAACGATGTGCTCGTTTCCAGCACGCTGCGCGACCTCGTGATCGGGTCGGGGCTTGAGTTCCAGGAGCGCGGTTCTTATGCGCTTAAGCTTAAGGGCGTGCCCGGCGAATGGCGGATCTTTGCCGTCGCCTCGTAACCGCTTGCGGCACAACTAAAACGGTGGGGGCTTGTTGCGTTCGGCGACCCGGTCGGCGTTGAGGGCGCGTTCGGTGTTGATGCGGTGGGCGCGGTCTTGTTCTCGGGTGCGCCGGCGGAGGGGCATCATGAGGCCGCGCTGGCCGAGTGGCCGGTATTGCGTTGCCTTGGTGGGTATTTCGCCAGTCGGCACACACAGGGTGGGAAACAGTAGCCGGCTGCCGGGGCGGGTGAGGTATTTCTGCCCGCTCGGGGAAGTCCACACGATGGTGCCATCGGGCCACTGTTGGTCGCGCCACCCAGTCCAGAAAGTGTTCAAAAGATGGTGTTTTCGGCACAGGCATTTCAGGTTGGAGGGGTGGGTGGGCCCGTAGGGGTAGGCGATGGTGTGGTCGATGTCGGCGAACTCGGCGGGCCGATTACAGCCGGGGAACCGGCAGGTCATATCGCGACACCGGAGGAAGCGCTGCAGCGCGGCCGAGGGCCGATACCCCGGCTCGGGTGGGGCCTCGCCGGGATGGCGCACCGGCTGCAGCCTGGCGCCGTTGGCGATGAGCTCGGCGATCATCGCCGCCGGCAGGGTGGCGCCCCCGAGCAGGTGGGCCGCCGGCGCGGTGGGCAACGCGGGCAGGTCGGGTTCGGGGTCGGGGGCCAGCGCCTCGGCCAGGGGTGTTTGCGGGGTCAGGGGCCGCCGCGGCGGGGGTTCACCGGAGGTGTGCGGGTCGGGGCGGGCATCCAGGGTGGCCTGCTGGGCGACGACGTGGATGACCACCGCGGCCGCCCGCGGGTCGGGATCACCCGCGGTGGGGCACTCGGTGCCCCCGCAGCCACAGGCGAGCCGGTCGGCCCCGGCACCCAGCGCGCCGAGGGCGTCGGCGCGGCGCTGGGCCACGGTGCGCGGATCCTCGGGTCAGACCTGGTGGGCCATTTGGGTGAGCCGGCGCTCCACGAGGGCCGCGTCGGCGGCGAACAGCGTGCCCCAAATGGTGGCGGTGCCCGAGTGGTCATCGGCGGGGCCGATCACCACCTCGCGCCCGCGCCCGCCGGCGCGGCGGCGCCGCAGCGCGCCCGGATCGTGGCGATCGACGATGGCGTCGATGGCCTGGGCGGTCTTGCTCACCGACAGCGCCCCCAATTGGCGGGCGGCTTGGGCCAGGCTCGCATCCACGAGCGCCAGCGTGTCGGGGTCTTTGATCAGGTCGGTGTGCCACACGATCGCACCGGCCAGCCGGGCGCTGATCGCGCCCTGGGCGAACACGGCCCGCACCTGCGGCAGGCGCTCGCGCAGCGCCACGGCCAGATACATCTGCCCCGAGGCCATCGCGTGGCTGATGTTGTGGGCGGCGGCGACTTCGGCGGCCATGGCATCCCAGTTGTCACACGACCAGTGCGCGCGGTCGGTGGGCCCGTCAGCGCGGCGGGCCACCAACTCGGCGATCGCCGCCAGCCGCCGCGCCGCCGCCACCGCCTCCCCCCGGGCGCCCTCGGCGATCGCGGCCACCACCACCGCGTCATCGGCGCCGCCAAGCGCCTCGGCGTCGGGCAACGAGCAATCGAACATGCCTTCGAATACTAGTGAAGCCCAAGGCGCCGAACCGCCCAAAACCCACCAGCTGTGGATGAACCCGCAACTGTGAATAACTCCGCAAGCTTTGAGCTAGGCGGCGCGCTACGGGCAGGGCACCCTGACCGTATTGAACCGGCAGACCTCGTTCGGCACGTTAGGCGGCGGCGACGCCATCATCTCCTCGCCCTGGCATCTACGTGCTGCGCACCAGCCTGCCCGAACCCGCCCTCGCCGACGGTGATGTGGTGGCCCGCTACAAGGGACTCGAAGACGTCGAGCGGTTCTTTCGCACCCTCAACACCGAACTCGACGTGCGGCCCATCCGCCACCGCCTGGCCGACCGGGTCCGCGCCCACATGTTCCTGCGCATGCTGTCCTACTACATCAGCTGGCACATGAAACGGGCCCTGGCCCCAATCCTGTTTCACGACAACGACAAACCCGCCGCAGCCGCCAAACGCCCCAGCCCCGTCGCCGCGGCCCAACGTTCCGATGCCGCGCTGGCCAAGGCCGCCCGCAAACGCACTCCAGAGGGCACCCCCGTGCACAGCTTCACCAGCCTGCTCGCCGACCTGGCCACCATCTGCGCCAACCAGATTCAGCCCACCGACGAGATGCCGGCATTCACCAAGATCACCACCCCCACCCCACTGCAGCGCCAAGCCTTCGAACTCCTCGACGTCTCCCACCGTCACGGGCTGGCGTAGTCAGTACATCCACACCACCAAACCACAAAACCCCTGGTCAACATCTCAGCACGCCACCAGACCAGGGGAACTTCGGGCTAAATAGCCAAGCCGGTCAACGTTTATCCGGGATTGAAGCGGGCACGCGACGAAGATGTCAGTAACAGCGTTCAAGGATCTGCCGTTGGCCGATCGGGACCGCAAGTGGGACGGCGATGCCGCCGAAAAGCGCGTCCGCAAATGGGCCGGCGCAGAGGACAAACCGAACCAGAAATACCGCGACGCCCACATCTGGTACGACAGGGACAAGAAGGACAACTTCACCGCGTATAAGTTGCTGTTCGCCGACGTGGTCGGCGGGGAACTCAAGGCGGTGCCGCGGGGAATAATGATTGCCGGCGCGATTATGGACGGCGCACGCGGCGGCATCGATTTACCCAAGGCCGACGTGGCCCGCGTAAAGAGCCACCTGGCGAAGTACTACAAGAAGATGGGCGACACCGCGCCCTGGGAGCGCGGCTGACTCTTCGGTCACCGAAGGTGCTAATGAGTGCCGCCTGGTTGTGGGTGCGGCGGTCCGCTTACGCGTCCAACCGGGTGAATTGCTGCAGGCGATACTGCTCCACACAGGCTGACCGCCGAATTTTGCCGCTCGTGGTGGTGGGAATTGATCCGGGTGCTACCAGCACCAGGTCAGCAACGTTCAGACCGTGTGACTCGGATATCGCTGCGGTGACGTCGCTTTTGACGACGCGGAGCTTGTGCACCGCCTTCTCGTCGGAATCGCCGCGCTTCTTGAGTTCGATGATGGTGACCAACTTCTCGGCCTCGTCCACCGGAACGGAGATCGCCGCGACCCGGCCGCCGGTAATTTCCTGGACCGTTGACTCGATGTCTTCGGGATAGTGGTTGCGCCCGTAAACGATCAGCAAATCCTTCATCCGGCCCACGATGAATATTTCTCCTTCGGAGACGAATCCGAGGTCTCCGGTTCGCAGCCATGGTCCCTCGGGGGTGCCGGGCCGGGGGTTGGCCAGTATTCCACCGAAGGTGCGCTGGGTCTCCTCCGGCTTCTGCCAATAGCCCTCGGCGACGTTTTGGCCGTGGACCCAGATCTCACCCACAGTTCCGGCCGGGCATTCGACGTGGGTGTCGGCATCCACGATCCGCACCGTCGGCGACTTGGGCATGCCGTAGCTGAGCAGCGGCGCGCCGGTCTCTGCTGAACACCGTTCCGCGCCGCCCGACCCCAGCTTCTCGGTCTCGAAGTGGACGACCTTTGGTCCATCATTCGACGTGCGACTGGCGACATACACGGTTGCCTCCGCCAGACCGTATGAGGGTCGCATCATGTGGGCGCGGAAGTTGTACGGAGCGAATCGATCACAGAGCCGGTTCAGCGTTGCGGGGTGGATGCGCTCACTGCCGCTGACGACTCTCATCACGTTCCCGAGATCGAGTCCGGCCATGTCCGCGTCTGAAGTCTTTCGGACGGCCAGTTCGAAGGCGAAGTTCGGCCCTGCGGAAAACGCGCGGGTTGCTTTGGCCATCGATTGGATCCACCTTGCCGGGCGCTGCAGGAACGCCACCGGGCTGGTGAGGTCAGCGCGGAAGCCGCCCAGGATGGGCCCGATGACACCCTGCACCAAGCCCATGTCGAGGTAGAACGGCAGCCACGACACGACAGTAGTACCGGGTGGTGCCACGCCGTTGAAGTCAGCGAAGTAGTCGGCCATCAACTGCTGGAAATTCGCCAGAAGATTCCGGTGAGAGATCATGACCCCGGTCGGGGCGCGGGTGGAACCGGAGGTGTACTGCAGATACGCCGTGCTCGGCAGATGACTAATCCGAATACTCGCTGCATTCCGGCCGTCCAGATCCAGCGAATCAACGGCGATGACGGCTGCGGCGGTTCCCGTGTTCGGCTGCCGAACGTATTCGGTGATCGCCTCCGCGGCCGCAGTTGTCGTCAGAATCAGCGTGGGTGCTGTGTCCACAAGAACGGCATTCACACGTTCGTCATGGGAGCCGACGGCGGGGACCGACAGCGGAACGGCAATGAACCCGGCCTGCATCGCCCCCAGGAAAGCCACGACGTAGGCAAGTCCCTGCGGAGCCAGAATCAGGGAGCGGTCGCCGACCGAGCCGTGCCGCGTGACCTCGTGCGCAATATTCAGGGCTCTCTGATAGACCTGTGCCCAGCTCAAAGTTTCGCTGACGCCTGCCCAGTCCTGCTCGAAGTCGGTATACGTGAACGCCAAATCGTGGGGCTGCACACCGGCGCGTTCGCGCAGCAGGGATAGGACCGACGAGTATTACATGGGCGCTACGCTACGTCGTGGACGACGGCACCGCTGCGTGTTGAGCGCAATGACTAGACCGCTACCGTCAGCTCTGACAGGCCGCGCAGCGTGACGTTGGGCTTGTACCGCGGCTCGCCGTCCAGCCGCGCGTTCGGGAAGCGCGCCGTCACCGCCGACAGCGCCACGCCGGCCTCCAGCCGAGCCAGCGGCGCACCCAGGCAGTAATGCGCACCTCGACCAAACCCCAAGTGCCGCAACGACGCTCGATCAGGATCGAAGGCGTCGGGCCGGTCGTACTCGGCGGGATCACGCTGGGCCGCGGCCAGCAGCAGCATCATCACGTCGCCCGCAGGCACCTCGAGGCCCGCAATTGTCATGTCCTCGGCCGCAATTCGGCCGACCATCTGCACGGGCGGGTCGTAACGCAGGGTTTCCTCTACGATCGCGGACGCGCGGCCCGCGTCGGCGCCCAGCGCCGTCCAGTGAATGGGGTTGCGCAACATGGCCAATAGGGCATTTCCGATGAGGTTCACCGTGGTCTCGTGGCCCGCGATCAGCAGCAGGTTGCAGGTCGAGACGATCTCGTCCTCGCTCAGCTGGTCGCCGGACTCCTCCACCGCGATCAAGCCGGAGATGAAGTCATCGCCGGGCCGCGACCGGCGCTCTTCGATCAGGCCGTGGAAGTATTCACGCAGCCACTGAGCGGTCCGCTGCCGCTCCGCGATGCCGCCCGGCAGCTGGCCGGTGAATTGGGCGAACGGGTCCAGCGACTGCGCCAGCAGCGCCGAGGCGTGGCTGAAGCGCGGCTCGTCCTCGAGGGGCACACCGAGCAGCCGGCAGATGACCGCCACCGGCAGCGGATAGGCGAGGTCTTCGACGACCTCGAACGCACCCTTCTCGGCGATGGAATCGAGCAGTCCATCAACCAGCGTCCTGATTTCTGGTTGCAGCCCGTTCACCACCTTCGGCGCAAACGCCTTGCTGACCAGCTTGCGCAGCCGGGTGTGATCGGGCGGATCGAGAAACAGGAATCCCGGCGGGCCCAGCGGTCGCGGCGCCGCCCCACTCTCCAGGAGGCGCCGCGTCATCGTCGACTTGAACCGGTCACTGCTCGACGACGGATGGCGCAGGACCTCGTCGCAGTCGCGGTAGGTCGAAAAGACCGCTGCGTTCGTCTGGGCCAATTGGAACGGTCCGCGGTCGCGAAACTGCGCGCAGATCCCATAAGGGTCGGCGCGGTTGGCCGGGTCCAGGAGCTGCAGCAACAAGCCTTGGGATTCGGCTTGTTCCGTAGGCCCTGTAGGCCCTGTAGGCCCTGTAGGCCCCGTGGGCTGGGCGGGCGCGGTCGTCATCCTGACATTGTGCCGACTCAGCGGCGCAGAAACGCCACGATGTGGTTGGCCAGTTCTTCGCCGGCGTCCTCTTGAAGGAAGTGTCCGGCGCCGCGGATCGTCGGGTGATCGATACCCTGCGCGCCCCGCATTTCGCGCTGGAAGATCTCGGCCATCGGTCCGGTGATGGGGTCGCTGTCGCTGAAGGCGACCAGCATGGGCGTCGGACTCACGGACAGCTTCGCCCACGCCGCCTTGTTGGCCGCGGCTGCGGGATCGTCCGGCGAGGTCGGCACGAGTCCGGGCATGGCGCGCGGCCCGGCGCAATATTCGTCGGCGGGGAACGGCGCGTCATAACCCGCACGCACCTCGTCACTCAGCTGCTGCCGGCAACCGCCCTGCACAAACCAGCCGATGTTCAGCTCCGGCGCCGTCGTGATGGCCTCACGGAAGCGCCACCAGATCTCGGCCATCGGCTGGTCCCCGTTGGGCAGCCCGGTATTCGCGACGACCAGCCGGGCGAACCGCTCGGGGTGCTCGGCGGCCAGCCGCAGACCGATGAGCCCGCCCCAGTCCTGGCCCACCAGGGTCACGTTGCGAAGGTCGAGGACGTCGAAGGCCACGGTGCGCATCCATTCGACATGGCGTGCATAGCTGTGGTCTTCGAGGCGGGTCGGCTTGTCCGAACGACCGAACCCCATCAAGTCGGGGCAGACGACTCGATGCCCGGCGGCGACCAGTATCGGAATCATCTTCCGGTACAGGTACGACCACGACGGCTCGCCGTGCAACATGAGAACCGGATCGGCGCGTTCCGGCCCGTCGGCCACCCAGGCGACCCGCAGCTCACCGCCCTCGCCATCGGGTATGTCGCAATACCTTGGGGCATAAGGAAAATCGGGCACCTCGTCGAACCGCTCGTCTGGAGTACGCAGCGTCTGCATGTCAGGTCCCTTCGCTCAGTCTCGACAATGCCGTGTGCGCCATCAACCGATCGAGGAATGTCCGTTGCCCCTTGAGCAGTTTGGTGTTTGCCTGCGCCACGGTAAACCAGCCGACCCGGTCCACTTCCGGAAACTCCCGCATCGCGCCCGAGCCCTTCGGCCATTCGATGTGAAAGGTGTTGCTGCGCGCGTCGGTGACATCGAGGTCGGCCTCGACGGCGAAGGCGGTGACCACCTTGCCGCCGGGTTGTTTCAGCGAACCGAGGTCGATGCGCGGCCCCGCGGGCACCGGCAGCGCGAGCTCCTCGAAAAACTCGCGCCGCGCCGCGGCCCAAGGATCCTCCCCGTCGGCGTACTCCCCTTTGGGAATCGACCAGGCCCCGTCGTCCTTGCGGGCCCAGAACGGGCCGCCCGGATGCGCGATCAGCACTTCGACGACGCCGTCACGGTTCCGGTACAAGAGCACACCGGCGCTGAGCTTTGACTTGGCCATTACAGCGCGTTCAGACTCCGACGGCGCGTTCGAGATCCTTGAGCGACGACTCCAAATGCGCGAGTAGGCGCTGCAGGTGCGGGATGCTGCGCCGGCACCCGACCAGGCCGAAGTCGAGGTTGTCGGCGTTGCTCACCAGGGTGATATTCAGCGCTTGCCCGTCCAGCGCGATGGACAGCGGGTAGTTGCCGTCGAGTCGGGCGCCCCCGCAATACATCTGCTGGTGCGGTCCCGGCACGTTCGATATGACGAGATTGAACGGCGGCGAGGTGGACGCCACCCAGCCCGGAACCACAGCCAGGGCAAGCGAACCCATATTCATGGCCGACAGCGCCAGCGCCTGTACTCGAGGCAGTTGGGTAAATACCTTCTTATTGTTGCGCATCGACTCGCTGACTATTTCCAGTCGAGCCGCGGGATCGTCGTTGTCGGTGGCCAGGTTGCACAGGATGGCTCCAACGAGGTTGCCGCCGGCGTCGGCCTCATCCTCCCTGCGCAGGCTCATCGGTACCATCGCGACCAGCGGCTTGTCCGGCAGCGCACTCTGCTCCAGCAGGTAGTACCGCAGGGCACCCGAGCACATCGCCAGGACGACATCGTTGACGGTCACGCCCGCGGCCCTCTTCACGTTCTTGATGCGGTCTACCGACCATGACTGCGCCGCGCACCGGCGGGCGCCCCCGATCTTGACGTTCAACATCGTGCGCGGGGCTCCGAACGGCAACGTCAGCTGCTGCTCCAGCAGCGCAGCCCGGGCCAGCGAGACTGTCGACGGACCAAGTGCGGCAATGGAACCCACCGTCTTTACCAGCGAACCGAAACGAGAGACCGGGTTGGGGTTGCGCTTGCGCTTGGGCAGGCACCAGATCGCCCGAATCTCGGGATCGTCCGGATCGCTTGACAGCGCACGCTGCGTCAGCCTCAGCGCCGAGACGCCGTCTATCAGCGCGTGGTGAAACTTGGAGTACACCGCGAACCGGCCATCCTGCAGTCCCTCGATTATGTGCGCTTCCCACAGCGGCCGGTGGCGATCGAGCAGGCTGCTGTGCAACCGGGAAGTCAGCTCGAGCAGCTCGCGGACCCGTCCGGGCGAGGCCAACGCCGAGCGCCGGATGTGGTAATCGATGTCGATGTCTTTGTCATACGACCAGGCCAGGCTCGTGACTCCGCCGAAGAATGTCGACGGGCGCTTGAGAAAGGTGGGCTGGAAATCCCGCAGCGCGACCAGGTGGTCGTAGAACTCCCGGACGAAGCCGGGGCCGGCGCCCGGTGGCGGTTCGTACAACTGCAAGCCGCCGACGTGCATCGGGTGCTCACGGGACTCCCCCATGAGAAAGACCGCGTCGATGGGCGCCATGAGTTCCATCCACCAATTAGACCGCGAACGGGGTACAACGCAAGGCCATCTCAAAACATCGCTGCCGAGCTGACTTCTGGATGGCCACGCATGTACTCGACCAGCCGATCGACGTAGCTGCGGAACGAGGGTGCCTCGATGCCGCTGCCGGCGAGGTCGGCGCGGCAATGGTCGGTCAAATAGAAGGTGGGATGCGTGAAGTAGTCAACCGCTTCGGGAGGGATTCGCATCAAGCGGTAGAGCCCCGGAACCCGCGCGAGCGACGCCTTCGCCAGCTTCCGCGGCAGCGGGACCTTGAGGAGTTTGCGCCCGGTTGCCCGGGCCAGCGATTCCGTCATCTCGTCGACCGTGAGTGGTCGTGGGTCCGCCAGCTGGTAGGTCCGGCCCTCGGAAGTGGGCAGGCCGCTCAAATACCCAACCGCATCAACGATGAAGTCGCGAGGGACCACGTTTACGCGCGTCGCCGTGGGGTCCCCCGCCATCGGCAGGATCGCGTACCGTGGCTGTCGCAGCAGCCACTGCATGACGAAATAGGGCCCGTCGAACTTTTGCGTCTCGCCGGTGCGACTGTCGCCCACGACAATCGAGGGGCGATAGATCGTAGCCGGCATGCCAGCGGACACGTGCCAGCGAACATCTGCCTCGGCGAGGTTTTTCGTCTCTTCGTAGTAGTTGTTGAACGGTGCACCGACTTTCAGGTCGTCCTCGCCGAATGGACCCGCATAGCGGCCACTGACATAGCACGTGCTGAAGTAGTGCAGGCGGCTCAACTTGGGGCAGCGCTCAAGTGCGTCGAGGACGTTGCGGGTGCCGTCGACGTTGACCCGAAGCGCCATGTCCCGGGGCACCGTCAGGTCATACGCGGCAGCGAGGTGCCACGCTTCGGTGACGTCGGTGAGGACGTCTGCGGCAAGACCGAGCCCGGGGCGGGTGATGTCACCCTCGACTAGCTGGATCCGCCCCTGCAGGGACGCATCGGCCGAGCCGAGCTCGGCCTCGCGTCGCTTCGCCAGCGCAGCGAACCTGGGCTGCACCAAACAGACCGCAGAACTATCAGTGCGTTTGAGAATGCCCGGCAGTAACGCGCTGCCGAGAAATCCGGGAAAACCGGTCATCAGTACGGCCATGGCTGCGCTCCCTAGCCAGTCGATTTGTTGCCGAATTGGTTCCAGTGGGTGAACTCGGCGACCTCACGACGAACCCGCAGGTAAGGCACCGACATCGCAGGATGGCCGAGACGCACCGCAAAGGCAATCTTCATGTGGCCGGGAGCAGATAGAAGATTTCTCTCCGCTTGTTCGACGGGTGGCACGCTGAAGACCGAAAGGGGTTGAAAGCCAAGCCCTAGCGAGTCCGCCATCAGCCACATGTTCTGTAGCACGCACCCCAGGCTCATCATCCCCAGCACATCCCCCTCGGAGGCGGGAGCGCGCTTCGTGGCGTCGTAGAACACGATCAACAGGACTGGGCACCCCGGCATCACGTGAAGCAGGGGGATCGCCTCATTCGGTTGATTCATTTGGGCCGGGTCTCGCATCCACGGCGGGAGCATGTCGGCCAGCAGGCCTATCTCCCTGTGGCGCAACTCTTCTTCGGAGAACGAAAGAAGTTCACAGTGCTCGCGCAGAAACTCTTCGGACAGCCGAACCTGTATCGTGCCGATCTCGTCCAGCAACTTCTTGTCATCCACGACGACGACTTCGAAGTTCTGCATGTTATGAGCGGTAGGGCTCCACCGCGCGGCCTGCAGTATCTGCAAGAGGTCTTCCTTGGCGATCGCGCGGCTGCGATCGAACGGAACCCGCTCGGAGTGTCGTTCCTCGATGACATTGAGCAAGTCGGTCATCGCTATCTCCTGACCGCGGTTTGAACTCATCACCCTGACTGACGTTATCGATGAAGCGGGTTGTTGAGATGGGTCTTTTGGCCCGCCATGGCCGCCATTAGTCCTCGGCTCAGACCGATAGGGCGGCCGTGGGTCACCCCATATGCGTTGCCGAGGTCTTTAGTCCCCACCTGGGGGGAATTGCGGCTCTGCCGGGACGTCTATTGCCGCGGGAGCATGAGAGCACTCGGATACGACGCAGGGGAAGATTTGACTGGCAACGAAATCGCCGACCCGGAGGCGGCCAAGTGGGATCCGACTTTCACCGAGCTGCTGATCAACGCCGTCACGCCGGTGATCAAACGATGGTTCCGGCCAGAGGTGCGGGGCTTGGAAACCTTCCCGCCGACCGGCGGCGCTTTGCTGGTCTCCAACCATTCCGGCGGCGTGCTGACGCCGGACTGGAACGTCCTGGCCCCGGCCCTGTACGGCAGGTTCGGCTACGACCGCCCGCTGTACACCCTTGCCCATTACGGCGTCTTCCTTACACCGTTTCGCGCATCGCTGGGCCGCCTCGGCGTGATCCATGCCAGCCGGGAAAACGCTGAGGAGTCGTTGCGCTCGGGAGCGATGGTGCTCGCTTTTCCAGGCGGAGACTACGACGCATTTCGGCCAACGTTCAGTCAGAACGTCATCGACTTCGGTGGCCGCACCGGATACGTCAGGACCGCTATGAAAGCCGGCGTGCCGATCGTCCCCGCCGTCTCGATCGGCGGCCAGGAAACCCAGCTTTTCCTTACCCGCGGCAATCGGCTGGCAAAGCGGTTAGGGCTCAAGCGATTCCGGATAGAGATCCTGCCGGTAACGGTCGGCTTCCCCTTCGGCATGACGCTATTCTTCCCGGCCAACCTGCCGTTGCCGGCCAAGATCGTCTATCAGGTACTGGAGCCGATCGATATCGCCGCCCGGTTCGGCGAGGACGCCGACGTCGATGAGGTCGACGCCTACGTGCGCTCAGTCATGCAGAGCACCCTTGACCGACTGGGGCGCGAACGCCGCTTCCCCGTCCTGGGCTGATTTGTGCCGGAAACCAACACATTGGTGGCAGCATGGGTTTGTGACTACGACGTCGTCGCTGTCCTGGGATGTCGTATCCGTTGACATGCCGGAAGATGTCAACGTCGTCGTAGGGCAGGCACACTTCATCAAAACGGTCGAAGACCTGCACGAGGCCCTGGTCGGTGTCAGCCCGTCACTGCGGTTCGGGCTGGCTTTTTGTGAGGCTTCCGGGCCGCGACTGGTCCGCCGCACAGGCAATGACACCGAGTTGGTGGAACTTGCCACCCGCGCCGCACTGGCTATCGCGGCCGGGCATAGTTTCGTAATTTTCTTGCGTGAGGGCTTTCCGGTCAGCATCCTCAACCCGGTGAAGGCGGTTCCCGAGGTCTGCGGAATCTATTGCGCCACAGCAAATCCAGTCGATGTCGTCGTAGCGGTGACTCCGCGTGGTCGTGGCATCGTGGGAGTTATCGACGGACAGACGCCGGTCGGAGTGGAGACCGATCGCGATGTAGCCGAGCGGCACGATTTATTGCGGGCCATCGGTTACAAGCTCTGAGAGGGCGCGCCTGAGCGCTTGTTGTAGAGCGAATCGATCTCACCGGCGAATCGTGCGGCCACCACGTTGCGCTTTACCTTCAGCGTCGGGGTCAGCTCACCGGTGAGCACGGTGAAGTCGACCGGAGCTAACGCCAACCAAGCCTTGGCTTCCTTGGTGGCCAAAAGTACCAGCGTCAAGAGTCCCTTGGCGGTCGATCACACACCGCGAGTGACCACGTCGACGTCGCGATCAGGTCGCCGCGTTCTAGCGCGGCGGCGCGATGCTCGTGCACTTCGGCGTACTCGGGAGTGGTCACCATGTCGATGAACGCCTGTGGCGTCGGGTACTCGACGACCAGAATCGCGTCCCACCAAGGCCGTTCGCCATCGCCGATGACGAACGACGGTGCCGCGCCCGCGTATCGGACCGTGGCGCCGACTCGTTCGAGGTGCGGCGCCACCTCCCGCCCGTACCGCTGGTAGGACTCCAGGCCACCGGTCGCGTTGAACTTCAACAGGTTGACCATCAACACCGGCGCGTCCGCCGGCCGCGAGGTCAGCGCCGCCAGCTGCTCTGCGGTGGGCCCTACTGTCGTGCTCATGTGAATCTCCTTGTCTTAGTTGGGTTTCTGGGCAACTGAACCCACCCGGTCACGCAGGAACGGTACGACCAGCCCGGCAACCCGGTCGGGTTGCTCGAGCCACGCCCAGTGACCGACACCGGGCAAGATTTCAACTCGTGCGCGCGCGAACACGCGGCGCTGGCGTTCGGCCTGCTCGACCGGGATGTAAACGTCTGCGGCGCCGAATACCACCAGCGTGTCGGGATCACGGTCGCGCAGGGGCTCGACCGGCGCGTCCAAGTCTTCCTGCCTGGTGGAGCGGTAGAGCCGGAGTATGGCGCGCTTCGTTCCACTCGGGAGCAGGTGTTCGGCGATCCGGTCCACCCATTGCTCGGGCAGCCCCGGGTTGTCGTGCCGGATCACCAAGCGCGCCACGCGGCGGGTGGTGGCGCGCATGAACAGTTCCCCGACGACGGGAATGCGCCAGACCCGGGCTAGCCGGTGCCACTTGTAGTCGAGCAGCACTCCGGTATTGATCAGCGTGACGCTGGCGACCTTGTCGGGATTGGCGGCGGCCCAGGTCAGCGCGAACGGTCCGCCGAAGTCATGGGCGACCAGGTGCACCGTCTCGATACCGATTTGGTCGATCACCCCGCCCAGGTGCGCGCCATAGGCGGCGAGGGTGTAGTCCTGATTCGCCCCCTTGTCAGCGCCGCCGAAGCCGGGCATGTCCGGTGCCACGACCGTGGCGAATTCGGCGACGCGTGTCAACAACGGTTCCCAGTCGCCACCCGCGTCGGGGTTGCCGTGCACGAAAACGACGGCCTCGTCGCTGGCCCCCGTGCCGCCGATGAGCACCGGAGATTGGACGCCGTTGACCACCAAGGGGCGCGTCTGGAAGCCGGTCATAGTTGCAACTCCTTCACCTCGGCGTCCAGTCGTTGCCGATACGCCTCCCGGGCGTCACCGTCAACGTGGGCCATGATCGTGTCCGCCTTCAACGCCCGCTTGATTCGGTCGGCGATCGCCGGCGGAGTTCCTGCGATCAGGCGGGCGACCGGCCCGAGTTCACGGGGGACGAAGACCTCCTCGCGCCCGTTGCGGATGGCGTCGACGATCGCGCCGGCTACCACCTCGGGGCCGATAACCCTTGTGCCCCTGGCCTTCTTGAAGCCACTGATCATGTCGGTGCGGATCAGGCCGGGCATCACGATGGTGGTGCGGACCCCGGTGCCGCGGGTTTCGGCGCGAATCGCACGGGTGAACCCGACGACGGCATGCTTGGTGGCCGCGTAGCTGGCCCCGCCGGCGGGTGCGATCTGCCCCGCCGATGACGCCAGGTTCACGATGTGACCGCGACCGCGAGGCAGGAATCGGCCCAGCGCCAAGCGGGTTCCGGTCAGCACACCGCCTATGTTGACATCCACGATCCGTTGAGTGTCGCGGGGATCTTCATCGATGAACAAACCGATCGGGGCGATGCCGGCATTGTTGACCAGTACGTCGAGCGCCCCCATATGTTCTTCGGCCCCGATCAGGAACGCTTCGAAGCCGTCCGCGTCGCGCACGTCGAGCGGCAGCCCGATGGCCCCGTCGCCCAGCTCCGCGGCGGCCGCGGTGACCGCCGCGGGGTCGATGTCGCCGATGACAACGGACATGCCCGCGCGCAGGCAGGCTTCAGCGGTGGCGCGGCCGATACCACGGGCGCCGCCGGTGATGGCTACACAGAAGACCATGGCTTTACTCCTTGTCCGATTGGCTCTTCTCGAGGTGACTCCAACGATCCGTCACAGACCCCGTCGGCGTCTTGACAGTCCGTGACACGTTTTTGACAATTCAAGACATATGTCTGTGGTACGCGGGACCGCGCTCTCCAGTTACCCGGCCCTCGTCGCCGAATTGGGCGGTGACCCGGCCCGCCTGCTGCGCGCGGCCGGCATCCGGCAGCAGGATGCCGGCAACTACGACGCTTTCATCCCCTACCGCGCGGCGATACACGCGATCGAATCGGCGGCACTGATCACCAACACACCGGATTTCGGGCGACGGCTGGCTCAGCGGCAAGGCATCGAGATTCTGGGGCCGGTCGGCGTGGCGGCCCGCACCGCCGCGACGGTGGCGGACGCCCTGGGCATCTTCGGCACGTACATGGCGGCTTACAGCCCGGTGATCGCTATCCGCGTCGCGCCGCTGACCGACCCGCAGCGGTCGTTGCTTGCCATCGAGTTTCTACTTGACAGCCCCCCGCCGCACCCGCAGACCACGGAACTGTCGTTGGGTGTCTCGCTACGCGTGTTCCGGCTACTCATGGGTGCCGATTACACGCCGCTGAAGGTGCATCTTCCGCACGACCCGCTAACACCAAAGGCTGACTACCTGCGGTATTTCGGATGCGCTCCTGAGTTCGCCGCGCGTACAGCGGGTTTCACCGTGCGCACCGCCGACTTGGGCCGCCCCCTGCGCCGCGATGACCTCGCGCACCGCGCTGTCGTCGAGTACCTGAACGGCATCACCCCTCACGATGCCGGGATTGTCGAATCGGTGCGCACTATCGTTCGCCAACTGCTGCCCACCGGGGCGGCGACGTTGGACGTCGTCGCCGATCAGTTCAACCTGCACCCAAAGACCTTGCAGCGCAGACTCGCCGAGGAGGACACCACGTTCGCGGCACTAGTGGACAGCGTCCGCAAGGATGCCGCCGATCGCTACTTGCGCAACACCGGCATGAGCCTCACACACCTCGCTCGTGAACTCGGCTACGCCGAGCAGAGCGTGCTGACCCGCTCGTGTAAACGGTGGTTCGGGAGAGGGCCGGCCGCTTACCGTAACCAAACTCGCGTGCCCCCCCTGGCGCAGCCTCGACGGCGTACGAGTTGAAGACCGACCGCACCCGCGGGTTCCTCCAGCGCGGTTTCCCAAACCCGCGCAACCATTGGGCCCTCACGCGCTCAGCGCCGGCTCGAGCGCCTCGGCGGGCGACGAAGTCGTGAAGCGCAGGTTGTCGTCGTCGACCGAACCCTCGCGCAGCACCTTGTGGTCGACGCGGTACTCCATGCTTGTGCGCCAAGGGCCTTCGGTGCCCTGGTGCGGGAACTGGCTGGCTGCCCGCTTGACGTAGCCGGCGGTGACCTCCAGCAGCGGGCGGGTCTCGATGGGTCCGGGCAGTTGCGGGTAGCAGATGGTGTGGCCGTGAGCGTCCATGTGCGCCAACAGCCGGCAGAAGTGTTCGCAAACCGGCCCGACCTTCAGCGTCCACGACGAGTTGGTGTAGCCGAACATGTAGGCGAAGTTCGGAACGTCGCTGAGCAGGAAGCCCTTGAACGCCACCTTTTCCGCGACGTTGACGGCGACGCCGTCGACCGAGAGGTTGATGCCGCCGAAGGCGAGCAGGTTCAGGCCGGTGGCGCTGACGATGATGTCGGCTTCCAGTTCGCGCCCGGACCGCAGCCGGATTCCCCGTTCCGTGAAGGTCTCAATCTGGTCGGTGACTACGGAGGCACGCCCGTCGCGAATGGCCTTGAACATGTCGGCGTCCGGCACCGCGCACAGCCGCTGGTCCCACGGGTTGTAGGCCGGCCTGAAATGCTCGTCGACCGGATATCCCGGCGGCAACTGCTTGGCGTTGAGATGACGGATCAGCCGGCGGGCGGCGCCGGGGTACTGCTGGCAGAACCGCCACACAAGCCGTTGCTTGGCGATGTTCTTCCGCCGGGTGACGGCATAGGCCCGGTCACGGCCGATCAGCTTGGGCAGCGTGTTGGCGATGCGGTCCTCCGAGGGCACCGGCACGATGTAGGTCGGCGAGCGCTGCAGCATGGTCACGTGTCCGGCCGTCTCAGCCATGGCCGGCACCAGCGTCACCGCCGTCGCGCCGCTGCCGATGATCACCACCCGCTTGCCGGCGTAGTCCAAGTCCTGCGGCCAGTGCTGCGGGTGCACGATCTGGCCGGCGAAGCGTTCCCGCCCGGGGAATTCCGGCGTGTAGCCCTCGTCGTAGCGGTAGTAGCCGCTGGCGCAGAAGTACCATCCGCAGCTCATGGTGAGGTGTTCGCCGGTGTCTGTCCGATCGATCTCCACCAGCCAGCGTGCGTCGCTGGTCGACCAGGCCGCGCTGACCACCTTGTGGCGGAATCGGATCGATTGGCCGATTCCGTTCTCGGCCACCGTTTCCCGCAAGTAGGCCATGATCGAGTCCGCGCTGGCGATCGCCTTCTGGTTCTCCCAGGCCTTGAACTCGTAGCTGAACGTGTGCAGATCGGAGTCCGAGCGAATTCCCGGATAACGGAACAGATCCCACGTTCCGCCGATCTCGTCTCGGGCCTCCAGGATCGCGAATGTCTTGCCCGGCTGCATTGTCCGCAGGTAGCGGGCGGCGCCGATACCCGAGATGCCGGCACCAATGATCAACACGTCGACGTGTTCGATGCTGGAGTTCATGGGGGTTTCCTTGACTGCGTTGTCGGATGCGGTGGCTTACCGCTGCACTCACTTTGCAGCAGACCAGCCGCTCAAATCTTGACAATTAAGGACAACCTTTTGACAATTCAGGACAGGTCGGCCGCTATCCGACGGGTGCGATCCCCGCGTTGGAAATGGTGAAGCCACGGCCTGAGGTGACCTTGCACGTGACGCCGCTGGCTTCCGACCGGCAGCTAAAAGGGCCGAGCCAAACGGTTTGGCCGTAGGCCAGGGTAGGCGTGCCTTGGCCCGCATTGCCGAGACACGAATCTCCCGTGCAGCTTTTGAACGTCCCGTCGGTGGACATATGCACGGACTGGGGCGGCGAGGTCGACTGACAATACGTGTCGTCGGGTATGCCGTTGCCGTGTTGAAAGTCCATCTCGCAGCCGATGTTGCGTGACGGGGACAGGAAGGAACACCACCCCTGGCCACAGACCTGGTTATCGGCGGCGGCCCGCGGCGTGCCTATGCAGCAGCCAACCGGGACCGCGATTGCAACGACCATTGCAGCGACGAGTGTCCGATGCACGGTGCCTCCTCAAGCCTCCCGAGGCTCCTCGAGCCTCCTAAAGCCTTCCCGAGCCTCCCGAAAGCCGTTGGCCTATCCGGAAAGTATCAGACCGGTTGCCAGCGAGGGTCCGATTACGACAGATCCGAGCCTCCCCGCGTCTACGCCGTCGCTGAGAGCGACGGCCAGCGGGTCATACTGTGCCCGTCCGTCCATTGGCGCGTAACGGCGTGCGACAGGAGGTTGCCGATGAGTCTTCGTATCATCCAATGGGCCACGGGGGGCGTGGGCAAGGCCGCCATAGACTGCGTGCTGAACCACCCGGAGCTCGAGCTGGCCGGATGCTGGGTGCACAGCGCGGACAAGGACGGACTCGACGTCGGTGAAATCGTGGGCACCGACCCCCTGGCTGTCACCGCCACCTCCAGCGTCGACCAGGTGCTGGCCGTTGACGCCGACTGCGTCGTGTACAGCCCGCTGGTCCCCAAAGACGAAGAGGTCATGGCTATTTTGCGGTCCGGCAAGAACGTGGTCACACCGGTCGGCTGGGTGTATCCCGACCCGAGCAACCCCCGTGTCAAACCCATCGCCGAGGCCGCGCTCGATGGTGGCGTGACCCTGCACGGGTCGGGAATCCATCCCGGCGGAATCACGGAGCGATTCCCGCTGATGGTATCCGGGCTGTCGTCAGCCGTCACCCACGTGCGCGCGGAGGAGTTCTCGGATATCCGCACCTACAACGCCCCGGACGTCGTGCGGCACATCATGGGATTCGGCGGTCCCCCCGAGGAAGCCGCGCACGGACCGATGGCCGACCTGCTCGAATCGGGCTTCAAGATGTCGGTGCGAATGATCGCCGACCACATGGGATTTCGCATCGACCCCAATATCCGGACGGTTCAGGAGATCGCCGTGGCGACCTCCGACATCGACTATGACCCAATTCCGATCACCGCGGGAACCGTAGCCGCGCGCCGGTTCCGATGGCAAGCGCTCGTTGACGGCGAGCCGGTCATCACGGCGGCGGTCAACTGGCTGATGGGTGAGGCCAACCTGGAACCGGACTGGAGCTTCGGTGGGCGCGGCGAACGCTTCGAGGTCGAGATCACCGGCGACCCCACGGTGAGCCTCACGTTCAAAGGACTGCAACCGCCGTCGATCGCCGAAGGGCTGAAACGAAATCCCGGCGTCGTCGCCACGGCGAACCACTGCGTCAACGCCATCCCCGACGTGTGCGCCGCCGAGCCCGGTATCAAGACGTATCTGGACCTGCCGTTGTTCGCCGGGTGCCCGGCTCCGCACCTTGCGGCCGGAAGACGGTGAACGAGTTTGCCGTGATCGGCGCGATCGCCCACATGGCGGTAGGATCCGCGCATGCCGTTGGAGAGCGGCGCGATTTTTGCCGGATACACCATCCTGCGTCTACTGGGCGCCGGAGGGATGGGTTAGGTTTACCTGGCACAGCACCCCAGGTTGCCCCGTCGCGACGCGCTGAAAATCCTGCCGCAGGCAACAACCGCGGACAGCGACTTCTGGGAGAGATTTCACCGCGAAGCCGAACTCGCCTCTGCCCTGTGGCATCCGAACATCGTCCAAGTGCACGATCGCGGCGAGTTCGACGGCCAACCGATGGATCGCGATGGACTACGTCGAGGGAGCCGACGCCGCACAGTTGATGAAGTACCGGTACCCGGCCGGCATGCGGTCGGCGAAGTCTGCGACGTTGTCGCCGCGGTGGCCGAGGCACTCGACTATGCCCACCAGCGCGGACTCCTGCATCGCGACGTCAAACCGGCCAACATCCTGGTCGCTGGCCCTGAAAATGGCGAGCGGCGAATCTTGCTCGCAGATTTCGGGATAGCGCGCCAACACGACGACATCAGCGGATTGACGCTCACCAATACGACGGTCGGAACGGTGGCTTACAGCGCCCCCGAGCAATTGATGGGCGACCACATCGACGGACGGGCCGATCAGTACGCGCTGGCCGCCACCGCGTTTCATCTTCTCACCGGCTGCCCGCCGTACCAGCACTCCAGCTCCGTGGCCGTCATCAGCAGACACCTCGCCGCACCGCCGCCACGGCTGGCCGATGGATGGCCGGGCCTGGCGCACCTCGATCAAGTCATGTCGAGAGCAATGGCCAAGACCCCCGCCGAACGGTTCGACCGTTGCCGCGACTTCGCCGCCGCCCTCGCCGAGCGAGCCGCTGTGCAATCGCATGTTGATCATCGCGGCTATGCCGGCACTGCAATCGACGCACCGTTAAATGATTGTGCGACTCACGTCGCGGTGCCGGCACCATCGCCCGCAGCGAAGCCGCAGCGGCGCAAGCGTTTTCGAATTCTCCTCGCGGCGGCGCTGGCGGCGGTGGTGGTAACCGCGGTCGGCGTTATCGGACACCTGCGCCAGCCGACGACGCACACCGCCCCGGTGGCGGCCTCCGCTCCGGCGGGCGCCCCGGCCCCGGCCCCGGCAGCCAGCGCTCCAGCCCGGCCCGCCGCCCTGCTCGACGGCACCTATCGCTTCGAATACGACTATGCGAAGCAAACGATCAACGGCGCCCCTCACGCGATCAACACCACCGACAACACCGCGTGGTGGGCGTTTCGCTCATCGTGCGGATCCACGGGCTGCGCCGCGACCGCGACCCAGCTGGACACCAACAACCACCAGGTCGCTCGCACACCCGCCCAGTCCGCTAATTACAGCTTCGCCGACGGTCACTGGCAATCCGCGCCCGCGCAGCGCACGCCCGCCGGGTGCGCGGCCGCGGGATCTCAGCTGGCCGAGTCCAACCAGCAGGAGGGGACGGGCACGACGAGCGTTCTCACCTTCGCCGACGGTCATTGGCGTGGGACGCCGACCCTTCAGGCATCGATGGGCTGCCAGCGGACGAACAGATCGGGCCACGATGACGAGACGCGCTTGTGGTCATGGGATCCCCAGGCCGATGGCACGCTTAGGGGCCTGACGATTGGCACCATTCTCAGCAATGGATGCGGCACCCAGGGGACGGTGTGCCGGACCCCGTTTACCGCGACCCGCACCGGCGATGTGGCACCCAGCGTCGTCGTGGCCGATCCGGCCTTATTCGTAACCCCGACCGCGCCGGCCCCCGACGGCCCCCACTGAATCGCTGATCCGTGGCTGCCCGTTCGAGCCGCAAGCTATCCGCCACCACCGCCGGCGCCTCCTCCAGCACCCCCTCCGGCGCCTCCTCCAGCACCCCCGCCGGCACCCCCGCCGGCACCCCCGCCGGCGCCGCCCCCGCCGGGCGCGGAGTTTGCCCAGCCGCCGTCGTACGGGAGCTGGGGACCGGGCGCAGGGGGAGGTGGTGCAGGGGTCGATGACGTCGGCGCCGGCGGCGCCGCCGGCGCATTGGACGCCAGGGCGCCGGGGTTACCAGCGAAGCCGACCGCCAAGGTGACCATCGCGGCACCACCGAATAGCGCGATTGCTTTACTACCTGCAGATTTCACTGAATCCCCCACTCATCGTCGCAGTTCCGATGTAACTGCCTCATCGCAGTCCCGATACAACTGCGATACCCGTTATCCCCGCACGCAATCACCCGAGCGCGGGCAGGACCTTGTCGGTGAGCAGCTGGACCGACTTCCACGCCTCGTCGACGGGCATGCCGCCGACCAGCGGATGCATCACGAGAGGCCCGTAATCGCTGGCGTCACGGACCTCGGCGATGAGCTGGTCGGGAGTCAGGAAGCGGTAGCGCCCCGACGCCCGGACTTCATCCAGCGTTTGCACTCCCGGCAGGTGCATGAACGAACGCTGCTCGGTTGACCATTGGCCGTAAGTGACCGCCTCCCAGAGGATGTGGTCGCCGAGTTCGGCCCATGCCCGCTCCGGATCCTCGTGCAGGTAGATCATGCCCCTGTTGATCGGTCCGGGCATCAGGATGACCGGAGTGATGCCCGCGTCCGAGCAGAGCGCGCGATAGTAGGCGGCGATGTCGGGCAGGTGGTCGGCCAGGCTGAGCGGCAGCCGGAAACGGGCCGCGCGACGGGCGGACGCGGGCACGCCGCCGCCGACATACAGCGGTGGATGCGGACGGGTCCACGTACCTGTGCACACTCCACGGTCCGGGTCGGCGCCGGACCAGATTGACAGCATTCGCTCGATCAGCCCGTCCATCAGCTCGCCCCGCTGGCCGAAATTCACTCCTAGCGAGTCGTATTCGACGGTCCGGTAGCCAAGGCCCACGGTGGTGTGCAGCCGCCCCCGGCTCATGTTGTCGACCAGCGCGATGTCTTCGGCCAAGCGGACCGGGTTCCACAGCGGTCCGAGCGCACAGTCCACGCTGGCAATCAGCTTCGACGTCCGCGCCAGGAACATCGCCGCAGCCATGATCGGATTGCAGCTCCATCCTTGCCCGGTCGCGTGGTGCTCATCGACACTCACGGAGGTGATACCGTGCGACTCGCCCCACTGCGCCAGTTCGAGTGCCGCAGTGAGCAGTTCGCTCTGCTTTCGCGGATTCCCCTGCGGGGACGCGAAGTTGAACCGCAACACCGTCAGCAACACGTCATGCCTCCGGTGGGCCCGACGCCGACTTCAGGAACGCGGGAAAGTCGGGGAATAGCGCGCGGTCGACGATCTCGATGCGGGTGCCGAAGTCGTCGACGTAGTAGGCGAACAGCGCAAGGCCCGGCGGGGACACGTCGGCGGTCGCTTCGAAAGCGAAGCCGTTGTCTTCCAGCAGGCGGGCGCTGTCGCTGAGGCTGTCGGTGAAGTAGCCGAGGTGATGGACGGAGTTGCCGGGCGCCGCGGCCCACGGGCTTTCGGGAACCTCCTGGATGAGTTCGACGTGCGGTGCCTGCAGGGAGTAGACGAACGTCGAGGTGAGTTCGCGGGTTCCGGTCGCGGTGCGGAACGGCAGCGTATAGGTGAGCGGTTCGATCCACCGATAGCCGGCCAGCGCGGTGAGGCGGGCCATGGCCGCGTCGAGGTCGGGCACGACGATGCCGGTGTGATAGAGGTCCTCGGGGCGCAGGGCCCGAAAAACAGGAGAAGCCAAGGTCATTTCCTCATCTCAGGCGCAGTCCGAGGCGCCGTCGACGACGAACAGCGCGCCTGTGGTGTAGCTGCTCTGCTCGGTGCACAAAAACGCCACTGTCGGCGCGATCTCCGTGACTGCTCCAAAGCGGCGCAACGGAATATGAGCCAACTCGGATTCCACCAGTGCGGCCGCGAGATGCATGGGAGCGGTCATCGGGGTGTCGATGGTGCCCGGCGCAACCGCGTTGACCCGGATTCCTTCGCTCGCCCATTTGACGGCGAGATTCCTTGTAATGCAGATGATTCCGGCCTTCGCGGCGCCATACCCGGGAACCGGGAGGACCGCCCGCAGCGCGGACATCGACGCCAGATTGACCACGCTGGCGCCTCCCGCAGCGGCGGACGCCTTCAACGCACTGTACAGCCCGACCGTGAGCCGGTAGGGACCGGTCAAATTGAGCGCGACCGACGCCTCGAACCCGTCCGGCTTCGACTCGTCAAGGCCGCCGTGAAAATTCGCGCCCGCGTTGTTGATCAGGACGTCGAGGCGGGTGAATGTCCGCGCCAACGCGTCCACCGATTCGCGGTCGGTGATCTGTAACTGGCGATAGGTCATCCCGGACAGGTCCGTGTCGTAGTCCGTCGCGGCCGGTTTAGTGCCGGTGACGGTGACCTCCGCGCCGGCATCCCGGAACAACGTCGCGGTGGCGTGCCCGATTCCGCTGGTGCCGCCGGTGATCAGCGCGGCGGTCCCGGTGAAGTCGAAGCTGACCCGCGCCGTCACGAGCTTCCCGCCAGTTGATTTCTCAGCCACGCGCTTTCCCAGAAGTTGGTGGTGCCGGCGAGTAGCATTTCATGGGCGCGCGCCAGGACTTCGCGCGCCCCCTCATGGTCCGAGGGGAGCAGCTCGGCGAGATGAATGGCGTGCAGCGGCCGTCCGGCGTCGAGGTGCGCCCGCGCCCTCTCCACCAGCGCGTCGCCGCCGGCCAGCTCCACCACGTCCGCGGCCACGGCGTCGAATCCGACCGGGTAGAGCTCGGTGGTCGACCGGTGGTGAAACCAACCCGAGTAGTTCTCCCACACGGCCCGCACGTCCCAGTCGACCTTGCCGTAGCCCTGGCCCACTTCGTATTCCGGCGGCAACGTGATCTCGCGCATCAGGGTCCGGACATCCTTGCCCGCATTCATCCCAGCGACGGTTTGGTCGTGGATGTACTGAATCGCGTTGCGCAGCCGGGTCAATTCGGCGTCGATGCGCTTCTGCCCGGCAATCGGCCCGAAGTGACCGGTCACCAGGAGGTCGGGCCGCAGGCCGCGCACCCGCTCCACAGATGCTATGGCAGTGACGGCGTCCCGATATCGGTCGCCGCGTATGGTAACGAGGTTGGGTATGTGTCCGAACAGCGGGCCAAAGGTATTCCCGCAAAGGCAGATTCGCTCGTCGGGCAGCCAGACCACCAGTGAGTCGGTGGTTTCGCCGCCGGGCACAGAGATCAGCTCCATCCGTCGGCCGCCGACGTCCAGGGTGTGGGTGTCCTCGAAGTCCAGATCGACGACCGGAATGCTCTGGCCGGGCAGCCGCGAGGTGCCGAGACGTCGCTGAATCGCTTGAATGCCCGTCGCCAGGGTGTCTTTGAAGGCGAACGCGCTGCGGCTCGCGCGGTACGGGATCAGGCGTTCGTTGTCGTCCCGCCATGCCTTCCAGTTCGCCTGTGCGACAACGGTTGTGTCCGGATCGCGGACGCTCTCCAGGCCACCGACGTGGTCGACGTGGCTCTGCGTGAAGATGATGTAGCGCACCGGGGACGCGTCGACGGCGTCGAAGTTGGCGCGGTGCACCGGCCCCTCGAAGCCCATCCCGGTGTTGACGATCACCCGGCCGTCACCGGTGGTCAGCAGGTAGGCGTTCGACAGACCCGGCGAGCACCACAGTCCCGGTGCGATCTGCTCGGCCTTTTCCGCGGAGGCCGGACGCATCGCGTCGGCGCCGGGTCGGCTGCGATAGATCGGCTCAAAGCCTTGGCTGCCCATCGATGCTGTCTCCTCATTCCGGGCGGACGTCGAACCGGTCGAAGTAGAAGTCGAACTGGCGTCGGAGTTCCTCGGCCGAGATGCCGAAGTGCCGCTGCAGGTCGTAGCGTATGCGGCCGTGCCTGCCGCGCGGGTTGCGGTCCAGATAGTGCTGGAAGCGGGCGCGCACCTCCGTCGTTAATTCCCCCCCGCCGCATCGGTAAAGCGTTTCGAGGAGGGGCATTTCGTTGCCGTTGAGGTGGTGGAATCCGATGTCGATGCTGCGTTCGGCCGGCACCAGGTCCCGGTCGCGTACGCACGCTCCGAGCAGCCGGTGCACGCGGTCGCTCCAGTAGGCCAGCAGCCAGTCGGGGTCGATGCTGGTCCGGCACAATCGATCGGAGTAGGCCATCATGGTGATCGCCGACTGGACCACCGCGACGGGGTCGCGATGGGTGAAGGCCACCGTCGCGTCGGGGAAGGTCGCCATCAGCGGGCCGAGCTGCTCACAGTGCTGCGGACTTTTCAGAACCCACGTTCGCGGTCCGCGCAGGAACGTCAGCGCCTGCAACACCTTCTTCATGTATCCGTAGTGCCGGGTGTGGTCGAGGCCCAAGTAGTAGTCTCGCCAATCGGGAACGCGCGCATGCCATTCCAGCACATAACCGGCCAGGTCGAGGTCGAGGAGTTCGACTTCCTCCTCGATCGCCTCGGGAAACCGGTCGTGCATGGCGGCCACCACCGGGGCGCTGACCATGAGCGCGTCGTGCTCCGACTTGGCCCGCGCATAGCGGGGGTCGACGCCGAAGATATCGGGGCCCTGGCCGCGCGCGGGTATCGGTTCCTGGCTCTCCCAGTACGGCAGCGCTCGCCGGCGCGGATCGGCGGCGATGAGGTTCACCAGGTGGGTGGTACCGGAGCGCGGCATGCCGACGACGACGAACGGCCTTTCGATCGGGATCGACTCGATCTCGGGATACCGCTTGAGGAGCTCGGTCAGCGACAGCCGGTTCCGCAGCAGGCGAACGACGCGTTGCCGCAGGGAGGAGCGGGCGAGCTGGGTCAGGCCGTCGTCGGCCTCGATCGCGGCGACGTGTGCGCTCAGCCGGTCCGCGAAGCCGTCGGTGTCGCCCAGGTCGTCGCCGACGCCGGCCTGGCCTACGGCTTCGGCGAGCATCCGATCGATGTCGAAGTCGACGCGTCTGGCCTCGGTGAATTCCATGATCCGGCGCTGGACATCGGTCAGCCTGGGCGAGGTCAGGTCGTCGAAGTCGATGTCGTCGACGTCAGTAATGTCGGGGCCCGCCGAACCCACGCGACCGCCTCCTCGACATGCCGGCTCTACAAGTTAGCCAGGTCGTCGGGAACGTCGACCTTGTGTTCCAGAAGCGCCTCGAGGGGCACCACCTCGAGCGTGCGCTCGTGGGTGGACGCCAATACCACGGGTGCGGCGCAACCCTCCTTGTGGGCACGAAGCCAGTTCAGCGCGGTGACGCACCAGCGGTCGCCGGGCAGGAGGCCCGGGAACCTGTACTCGGGGACCGGCGTCAACAGGTCGTTGCCGATGGAACGCTGGTGTTCCAGGAATTCGGCGGTCATTACCGCGCAGATCGTGTGGCGGCCGAGGTCTTCGAAACCGGTCGAGCAACAGCCGTCCCGGTAGAAGCCGGTGAGTGGATCATTGCCGCACGGTTCCAACGGACCGCCCAGTACGTTGCGATCGGGCACCCGTTCAGTATCGCGCTCTCGAGGGCGAAGTTTGAAGGAAATTGGCCATCCACGCGAGGCGAATTTCTTCGTAGGTACTGTTTGCGCTTGCCTTGATCACGCCTTGCGGGCCGCCTCTTGCACCAGCTGAACACGCGAGTTGATGCCCAGTTTGGTGTAGATGTGTGTGAGATGGGCTTGCACGGTGCGGGGCGAGACGAATAGTCGCGTGGCGATGTCCTTATTGGGCAGGCCATCGCAGACCAGCCGCGCGACCTCGAGCTCTGCGGGTGTCAGCGACGCCCAGCCGCTGGCGGGCCGCTTGCGCTCGCCGCGGCCCCGCCGCGCGTAAGCGATCGCCTCCTCCGTGGACAAGGCCGCGCCCTCGGCCCAGACGGCGTCGAAATCCTTGTCTTCCATCGCATCACGCAGGGCCGCGACCGCGGACTCGTAACCGGCTTGATGGACCTTGAACCGCACCATCCCCGTGCGCTGCCGGAACGCCTCGGCCGCTCCGAAAAGACGGGCGGCTTGCTGACTGTCGACGTCGCTGGCGAGATCGGCAAGACACTCAAGGACGCCGGCGAGCGGTTGATAAGCCCCACAGCTGGCCGCGCAGGCGAGCGCATCATGGGCGTCCTGTTCCGCGCTTACTCGGTCACCTTCCGCAATCGCGATCCGAGCATGGGCCAGTAAAGCTGTCACCCGGTGTCCCCCCTTCGCCACCGCGACGGCCTCGTCGGCCAAATGGCGCGCCCGCGCCAGGTCACCTTCCGCCAACGCCACCTCGGCGGTATTGAAAGCTCGTTGCGCCGCAGCCATCTCGGGCTGACCCAGCCTCAGGAGTTCCCAGGCGCGGTCGCTCGCGTCACGCGCGGCACTAAGGTCGCCCGCGGCCAGCGCCGCGAGCGCCGTCGCGGCGTGGCCTATCCCATGGAAGTACTCATCCAGGCCCGACGCGGTGTCGAATGCCGCGTCGGCAGCAGCACGCGCCGCGTCAACCTCACCCAGATATGTCAGTGCAATGCTCAGGCCCATACAGCAGGCTGGTTTGAGCATCTCGTCGTGATCCGGTTCGCACTCGGCGATCAGGCCACGGAATGCCGTAACGGCTCCGTTAGGGTCGCCTTCGTACAGCTGCCCCCAAGCGAGGTCGAAACGAACAAACCGCGAGTTGCGCCGGTCCCCAATCGCGTCGGCGAGATCGCGTCCTTCCTCACCGGCCGCGCGCACCGCGATCGGGTCGGCCACGGTCACCGCGGTGTTGGCCTGCCAGGCCAGAATCTGGCTCAGGCTCCATCGATCGTCCAAGCTCCGGGCCAAGACGACCGCCTCCGAGAAGTACTTTCCGGCCGCGTCGGCGTTGTATCTGGTGCCCGCAATAAATCCGCACGCAGTCAACGCCCGCGCCAGCAGGGCGGGATCACCGAGTTTGCGGGCCATCGCCACCGCTCGTTCAGCCGGATCGATGGTGCCGCCGACCCACACGTGCAACACTGCGGTGTCGGCGAGTGCGCGGGCACGCACCGCGGCGGGCACCTCCAGAGTGTTCAAATCGCCTTCGCCGACCACGGTTTCGAACCACGCCCGGCCTTCCAAGACACGTCCGCGGGCCAGCCACAGCGGTTGCAGCGACGACGCCAGCGACAATGCACGCTCGTTGTCGGACTCCTCCAGGTTCCACCCCAAGGCGCCTCGCAGGTTGTCCATCTCGACTTCCGCCTGATCAAGACGCTGCCCATAGTCGGTACGGGCCGGCGCGTTGAGCAGGGCCGCCATCGCCGTGTAGTGATCGCAATGCCGGGACCGGACGGCGTCGGCTTCGCCGGACTCGCCGAGTTTCTCCAGCGCGTATTGGCGGACCGTCTCAAGTAGCCGGTATCGCGTTCTCCCACCGGTGTTTTCGGCTACCACCAGCGACTTGTCGACGAGCAGGGTGAGCTGATCCAGCACCTGGTAGCGCTCCACTCCGTCGGCCCCGGCGACCGCCTGGGCGGCATCAAGGTCGAAGCCACCCAAAAACACGGCCAGCCGGCGGAACAGAACGCGCTCGGTGTCGGTCACCAGTGCGTGGGACCAATCCACCGAGGCGCGCAAAGTCTGCTGCCGGCGCACCGCGATCCGCGATCCGCCGGTCAAAAGGCGGAACCGGTCATGCAAACTGTCGACGATCTCAGTCAGCGACAGGCTACGGACCCGCGCCGCTGCAAGCTCGATCGCCAATGGCATCCCGTCCAGCCGCCGGCAGATCTCGGTCACCGCGCCGACGTTGTCGTCATCAACGGTGAAGTCCGCACGGGCCAATCGGGCACGATCGGCGAACAAGTCGATGGCGTCGTCGGCCAGCGACAGCGAGGGCACCTGCCAGGCCGCTTCGCCCGCCACCCCGAGAGGCTCACGGCTGGTGGCCAGGATGGTCAGCCGCGGCGCGGCGCCCAGGAGGGCAGCCACCAACGACGCGCAGGAGTCGAGCAGATGTTCGCAGTTGTCCAGCACCAGCAGCAGGTGGCGGTCGCGAAGATGTTGCTGCAGCGTGTCGATGGTCGACCGGCCGGGCTGGTCGGGCAGCCCCAGCGCGCGGGCCGCGGTGACCGGCACGACTGCGGGATGGGTGATCGGCGCGAGATCGATATAGCAGATTCCGTCGCCGAACTGCTCGGCCAGGGCGGCGGCGACCTGCACGGCCAGGCGTGTCTTGCCCGCGCCGCCGGCACCGGTCAGGGTAACAAGACGGTTGCTCGCCAGCGCGCCTCGTAGGTTTTCGATTTCGCCTTGGCGCCCAACGAAATTCGTCAACTGAGCGGGAAGATTGTGGGAGACAAGCGTGTTGGGCGTGCGCAG
Organism: uncultured Actinomycetota bacterium; assembly: GCA_963788075.1. GTDB lineage: Bacteria > Actinomycetota > Actinomycetes > Mycobacteriales > Mycobacteriaceae > Mycobacterium. The sequence goes on from CAWBFI010000008.1 coordinate 807,877, forward strand.
CGGCGGGAAGTCATTGCGCAGGTCGGGGTGACACAGCTGCACCACCCGCTCGGGTCGCGGCAGATCGCGCAACTGGTGGGTGCCCAGATCGGTCAGCCACACGCCGGCCGGCAGCCAGTCGACGACCAGCGGCTCGGTCGCCCCCGACAGCACGGTCTGCCCACCATGGGCCAGATCGCGCAGCCGCGCGGTCCGGTTAATGGTGGGGCCGGCGTAGTTGCCGTCATCGCGCAGCGTCACCTGGCCCGTGTGCACCCCGATCCGCAGCCGGATCGGCGCCAGCGGTGCGAACTGCAACTCCAGTGCACAGGCCACCGCATCGGAGGCCTGGGCGAACGCTGCGACAAAACTGTCACCCTCGCCCTGCTCCACCGGTCGCACCCCATCGTGGGCAGCGATGGTCTCGGAGGCCGCCCGGTTCAGGCGCGCCAGAGCGGCAGTCATCTCGTCCGGCTGGGTCTCCCACAGCCGCGTCGAGCCCTCGACATCGGCGAGCAACAACGTCACGGTTCCGGTTGGTAATCCGGTCGGAAGGTCGCTTACTCCCACGTTGCTCCAGTCCGTTTCGCTCATGCTAACCAGCATGTAGCGGCGCGAACCGCGGAACATCAGCGAAATTGCCAATAGTTCTCGGGCGGCCATACGTACGTACGCGGCGGATCGCCGAGGATTTAGGTATTTCGACCGATGGTCCTTCGACGGCATCGACCGATAGTCGAGGTCATGACCATCGACACGCTCACTCGCAACGTCTTCGACGTCGCCTGGCCGACCTTCGCCTATCAGGAGCTCGTGGACCCGGTCGAGGCGCACAACATGATCAGGCGTGCTCACCTGCAGGCGCCGATCGCGCTGGGTCCGTACGGGCCCGAGGTGCTCAGCTACGACCTGGTCCGCACCGTCTTGCGCGACTCGCGCTTCGCGATGCCGCCCGGCATCAGCCTGGTGGTGCAAGGCATCACCTCGGGACCGGTTTGGGACAAGGTTTGCCAAACGCTGATGTCCGTCGAGCCGGACCAACATCGCCGGCTGCGCCGCCTGGTGGTTCGGGCGTTCACCCCGCGGGCCGCCGTACGGATGCGCAGCGCATGCGCCGAGGTCATCAACGACCTGATCGACCGGCACAGCGCGGCGGGTCACTGCGACATGGTTCACGACATCGCCCGGCAGTACCCTGTCCCGATCATCTGCGCGCTGGTGGGCGCACCCCGTGAGGACTGGGAACTGTTCTCGTGCTGGGCAGACGACCTCAGCAAGGCCTTCGGCGCCAACGTCGCCGCCGAAGAGTCCGCCATTCTGGCGGCCTGGGAACAACTCGATGCCTACCTCGAGGACCTGATCGCCCGTCGTCGCCAGGCGCTAGGCGACGACCTGATCTCCCAGCTGATTCGCGCCGAAGATTACGGCGACCGGCTCACCCATGACGAGCTGGTCAACCTGGTCGCCATCCTGCTCAACGCGGGCACCGACACCACCCGCAATCAGCTAGCCGCCGCGGTGCAGGTGTTGTCCGACCATCCGGACCAGTGGGCGTTGTTGGCCGTACATCCCGAACTCGCGCCGCAAGCGGTCGAGGAGATCATGCGCCACCAGCCGATCGTGTTCGCCGCGCTGCGCGTCGCGACCACCGACGTCGAACTGGGGGACCTGAGGGACATAGTCGTGCCTGCAGGCGCCTACGTGATCGCCAACACCGCGGCCGCCAACCGCGACCCCGCGGCATACGACGACCCCGACCGTCTCGACATCACCCGGCAGGGTGCGCCGCCGATGACGACCTTCGGGGGTGGCGTGCACTACTGCCTCGGGGCTCACCTGGCCCGGATCGAGCTGGCCGAGGCCATGAAGGTCATCACTCGGCGGATGCCGCATGCCCACCGCACAGGCCCGGTTCGCTGGAAGCCGATAGCCGGAATCAGTGGCCCGATTTCATTGCCAATGGCATTCGATCCGGGGCATTGAGCCGGATTCTGCGTTGTAAATTCTGCGTGTGATAGTTACCGGAGCTTTCCTGGCGGAGGCTGCCGCGACGGTAGACAACAAACTCAATGTGCAAGGCGGCGTGGTCTCCAGGTTCATGGTCGGACCCGACCGGGTGGCTCAGTTTGTGCTCGTGGTGCTGACGCAGCAGGGTACCGATGATTCGGACCGGCGGGTTGACGTGGAGCTCAGGCCTCCCACACCTGACGCGCCGATACGCAAAGAGTTCGAAGCGCCCGAGGCGGCCGTGGGCGAATTTCCGGGATTCGCCTTCTTCGGAATCGACGTAACGCTTCCCGTCGACGGCCGCTGGGTGATGGACGTGACCAGCGGCGGCGCGGGCGTCTCGCTACCCCTGGTCGTGAGCAGCTGGACACCGCAGCCACTTAGTATTTGAGCGCGTCTCATGGCGGGTGACGGTCGGATCACGGGACCGAGTTCGCTGGATACAGCCGGGTCACAACCAGATAACAATTTCCGACGCACCGATAAGCAAATCTAAGCGCTTCGCCGGGGAAACCTATCGTCACCTCGTGCAACGTCGAACGGCCCTCAAGCTACCGTTGCTGTTGGCCGTAGGCACGGCGTTGGCCCAATCGCCCCGCGCCTCAGCCGAGCCGCCTCGCTCCTCCGGCGAACCGACGCGGTGGTCCGTCGACCGCGTCAACCGCTGGTATCAAGCCCAGGGATGGCTCGTCGGCGCGAACTTCATCACCTCGAACGCCATCAACCAGCTCGAGATGTTTCAGCCCGGCACCTACGACCCCCGGCGCATCGATACCGAGCTGGGCTGGGCCAGGTCGTACGGGTTCAACAGCGTGCGCGTCTTCCTCCACGATCTGCTCTGGGCCCAGGATCCACGAGGCTTTCAACAGCGTCTCGCTCAGTTCGTCGCCATCGCGGCGGGCCACGGGATCAAACCCCTCTTCGTCTTCTTCGACTCCTGTTGGGACCCCTTCCCCAAACTGGGTCCCCAGCGCGCGCCGCGTCCGGGGGTCCACAACTCGGGCTGGGTGCAGAGCCCCGGCGCCGAACACCTGGGCGACCCCCGCTACGCCCGCGTCCTGCACGACTACGTCACGAGCGTGTTGACCCAATTCCGCACCGACGAAAGGGTTTTGGGATGGGACCTGTGGAACGAGCCCGACAACCCTGCGCGCGTGTATCGCAGTGTGGAAAGGAAAGACAAGCAGGAACGCGTAGCGGAGTTGCTTCCCCAGGTGTTTCGGTGGGCGCGTTCGGTCGATCCCAGTCAACCGCTGACGAGCGGCGTGTGGCGCGGCGACTGGGGCGAGCCGGCCGGGCGCAGCCAAATCAGCGAAATCCAGCTGAACAACGCCGATGTCATCACCTTCCACTCCTATGCCGAGCCGGCGGCCTTCGAGTCCCGGATCGCTGAGCTCGCCCCGCTGGGGCGCCCGATCATCTGCACCGAGTACATGGCTCGGCCCCAGGGCAGCACCATCGAGGGAGTGCTGCCCGTTGCGAAGCGACACAATGTTGGCGCCTTCAACTGGGGTTTCGTCGCCGGAAAGACCCAGACCTACTTCCCGTGGGACTCCTGGGATCACCCGTACCAAGCGCCCCCGAAGGTGTGGTTTCACGACCTGCTTCTGCCCGATGGACGGCCCTATCGGGACAGCGAATTTCAGGCGGTCCGGACGCTGACCGGCGGCCAGCAGACATAAGCGGGTAGCCGGGCGCATTGTTCGCCGTTGTCGCCTTTCGCAAGCGGTGGGCGGCAGCCTTTGTGGGAGCGGTAGCGAACCGGCCCGCGTCTAATTGCCGCGGTGACGCCGTGCGAGGCGGCGTCCGATGCGAAGCGAGAGGCGAACCACCATGAACACCACCAACGCTCTGAAGCGGATCATTGCCGGTGCGCTGCTGTCGGGCACCGTGGCGGCTGCCGGGCTCGCGGCGGCCGCGGGGACCGCCAATGCCGAGCCTGGTCTTGCTCCGCTGGACCGTGGCCCGTTCCCCGCAGGGGGCCCGTATCGCTGGTGCCCGGGAGACGACCCCAGGGGAGGCCCCGGCGGCCCCTTCGTGACGAGTCGACCGAATTGGGACTGGAACATCTGCCACACGTACTACGTCGTCCAGGCAGGCAAGGGCAATGTGGCTCCCGGCATTTGGGAAGGAGACAATCCGCCGCCGTCTCCGCATCGGCCCCTACCACTATGGGTCCCGTGACTCGGATATCCGCAACCTCGACGCCGTGCGCGAACTAGGCTGCCTCACATAGGGGCCGGGTCCGCGGCTGCGTCACCTATGCAGTCGAAATCTCCCGGCACACCGGGCGATTGAAACTGTGGCGGTGGCGGAGGGATTTGAACCCTATTCAGCTACGCTTCAGCCCAGCCTAAATCCGCTTCTGCCTGCACAGATGCATCTCTGTCACCCTCTCCAGGTATCTGTGACTGTGCTCAAAGTGTGCTCAAAATGTGCTCACGGCTGCCTGTTCCGGGCGTTTGCTGAGGCAGCACCTGGAGACGCAAGCCATCGCGGCGTTCATGCTCGACGCCGCTGAAGACCAAGGCGGCAAGCGCGGCGCCGAGATAAGCGAACATCGCGTCAGGAGGTCGTTAGGCTCACAAGTGACGGGAGGATTTGCGCCTATGAGGAATCCTATGGTTGGCGGTCTGGCCGTACACAAGCAAATTCAGCGGGTCATCTTCGTGGTCATCGCAGCAATGATCTGCGCGGCCTTGACAATCCCATTCCAGGCTCGTGCCGATACCCCCTTGGCGGCCTTCTGCGCTGACAACGCGGCTGAACTTCAGAGAACTTCAGGTGAGATGGGGCTTGATCCAGCCAAATGGGCCAGTGATCCGAGGAACCTTGCCAGGTTTGGCTTTCACGGGGCTGGCGACATCGACACCCTGTACCACATGGTCATTGACAAGGGTGCACCGTATATCACTTCGCACTGGTCGAACGAGAACGGCGCCATCGAATGGCGGTGCTCGGGTCAATGATGGCCATCAAAGTTTGGGCGCCCCAAAGGCTACGCCTTCTCCTCACGAAATCGTCGAGATCTTCCGCCTGGACGAATGAGCGGCTGCCGATCTTAACGAGCGACAGTTCTCCTTCCTTGACCAGTGCGTAGAACATGGTCTGGCTGATGCCGCCCAGCTGCTGCCGGGCTTCCTTGACCGGCATGAGGTGCCGCATATGTTTCCTGCTGCACCACGGGCACAGATCAAACGCTTCGTCTGGCACCCCGGGACGTTCCATGACTCGTGCGGGCGGTGGTGTTGGGCGGTTCTGCTCGACGGCTGCCTGCACGGCCTCGTTGATCAGGTCGCGCAGTGCCTGGGCGAGCCGGTCAGCGGCGTCACTCATCTCTTGGGGCCAGTCCCCCAATAACGGTCCTGGGCGAGCGAAGCGGCAGTGGTGTGGAGATATTCGGCTACTTCGGCGGGCGTCACCAGTGGCGGGAGTTGGAAAACGCCGCAGTTTCTAATCCTGCCGGGGGCACTATCTGAACAGCGCAGATGTAAATCCGCGCAAGATTCGTGCAACAGGGCGGCGTGTCCCAGTCATCGTCCGCCTCACCGACGACGAGTGGCGGCTGGTGGCGGCTCTTCGCCGTGCGGCTCGCGAGCGGGGCGGTCCGCTGCCGTCGATAGACCAACATCGGAACCAGATCGGCCTAACCCGCGTCTGAATAGTTGTCGGGCCGCCCCAGGCGCTGTTCTCTGGGGGCGGCCCTGACGCGTTCAATAACAGACATGACCGGGAGGCTTGAACCTCATCCTCGCAGCGCTCGCGCTACCGCGTCGATTTCGGGGACGATGCTGCCTTGTGGCAGCCCTGGGACACTCACGCCACTGAGGCTCAGTCGTTGAATAGCCCTATCGCTCTCAGACTGTTGCCCGGCACTCAAAATGAGTATGAGAGCGTCACTTTCGGTGAGGACGAACAACCGGTAGTTGGTGTGCATGCTGACGTGATGGTGTTCACGGTGACGGCGTGGCGCGGATGTTGGTGTTCATGGTGACGGGCGGAGCCGGGCATGTGGTACCGCGGGCCCGGCGGGTGGGCCGGGCCGTTGAAGGGCTCAGCCGGGCGGCGCGAGAAGGCGCCCGCGGGTGTAGAGCCCGATGAGTGTCCACACGGGCTCGGCAATGCCCAGCCGCTGGCGCCCACCAGGCCGCGGCGGCCAGAACGGTCAGGGTGTCGCGCAGCAGGTTGCCGGTGCTCGCAAGTTCGTTGAACGCCTCTGCGTCGAGCCGGATCAGCTCTTGCGCCCCGCGCTGCCAGAGCCGGTTGAGATGACCGGGGTCGCGGGCGCGACGCAACCAGCGGCGGACGGTGGACGGTGAGCGGCCCAGCGCGGCGGCGATCCGCCGGTATCCCAGGCCTTTAGCCTTGCCGGCCAGTGCGGTGCCGATCACCTCGGTGGAGTCCGCCCGGAGGGGCTGCAACGCGGCCGGCAGCAGGACCTGGGTGGCTCCGCAGCCGCGGCAACGCACCCGCCGGGGCCGCACGTCGATCGTGTCCGTCCCCAGGCCGCGGACGTGTCGGCGCCGGCCGTGTCCCCACCGCTTGAGGGTGTCGCCGCATCCGCGGCGGGGGCAGTGCATCCGCCCGTCGGTCAGGTCCTGTTCGGCCGACTCGGCGGCGCGGACGATGATCATCGAGCGATACGGCGGACATGAGCCACCAGCGTGGTCTATCACGCCCTGGCCGGGGAAGGGGCCAATTCGTGTTGGTAGCAGACGGTTCGGAATCGGCTCTGCGCCAGCTGATCTCCTCCGCCGGCCACCGTCACCGTGAACACTGACTCGGCACCCGGTAGCCGCCCGTTCCTGGGCTGCCCCTGGTCATGTTCACCATGCCGAAGCACACGACCGCACTTCTCATCCTCACCCACAGTGACGCGGAGGACCCCATACCGAGTGCCGTTCAACATCAGACGAGCCCGCAGCAAGGCCCTCTCCGGCGCTGTTGCCTGAAAAAGAGGGTTCTGAAAAAGAGGGTCTAACAAAGCTCTGACGATGATGTTGCCGCGTTGCCTTATCAACTCTTCAAAGGAACCCCATGCTTGGTCGATCGGTAAAGCGCCGTCGGAAAGGCTCGTAAGCGACGGGGTGGTGATCGCCGGAACCTTCGGCGGCGGCGGCAAGCTTGAGTTCACTCTGATCGGCGATACGTCAACGTCGCTGCGCGTGTTGAGCAGCTGACGAAGACCACCGGTGATGCGATCCTTCTCACCGGCCAGACGGTCGACGCCCTGGCTTCTCTCCCAGCCGCGCTCATCGACCGGGGGTTTCACGCGCTGAAGGGTAAGTCAGCGGCAGTGCAGATCTTCGGCCTCGACCCCACGGGCCGACGCTCCCAGCGCTACGAAGACGCGACCGCGAGAAGATGCCACTCGCCGGGAACGCCCTTGAGCTCGTGTCTGCCGCGGTCCTCGATCCGCCGCGCGATGGCGATTCGCGACGCGGTGCAGGCGCTCGGCATGGATGCGCGCCGGGTTGGTTAGCGTCGTTCATCGTCCGCCCCGCTCGGGCACGCCGGCCAGATGGTCGTAGACCTGCTGCCATTCCGCCGTCACCGCGTCGATCTGCTCGGTGTCGTAGCCGTTTATCAATCGAGGTCAGGCTATCTGGACAACCACTTGTTCAAAGTACTGATTATAGGCAAGGTAGACAGGTTTTTTCCCGGTCCAGTCCAGGAATTTCTGGAATGCCTTGAATTCATGTTCCTCGGCTCCCGGGTAATTATAAAATTCATCAAATACGATCACCGTGCCTGACACGATGTTATCGACCAACTGGTCGAAAATCTCTTTCGTGGATGCATAAATATCGCAATCGATGTGCAAGAAAGCGATGGGAGTAGATTTCAGAACTTGTTTTTTGAATTGCGGAAGGGTCTCATGGAACATGCCCTTTACCAGGGTTACATTATGAAGAACCGGTGGCATCCACCCCTCGACGTTAACCCGAAAAGTACCTTGAGGGACAGTAAGGTCGGTGCGAGTCCATTGTTCAGGAAGTCCGTCAAAGGAATCGAATCCCCAGATATGTTGCTCGGGATTTAGTGCGGCAATAAAATTGATGGTCCTTCCCGTACACACGCCCATCTCCAAAAATGCGCCGCGCAGCGTAACGTGGTCAGAGCCGAATTTCAACACTGCGGCGTCTGTGTTTAGCGCCTTTGCGTTGTCAAAGTAATTCGTCACCATCGCCTGGGCCGCCGGCGAATCTCGATAGTTCTTGTCCATGGGGTAAAAGTTAAGAACCTGGCGCCCTTTGTGCCATTCTTCACTCGCGGTGGGCATCTTTACCAATTGATCCCAGTTGAATCCGGTGCTATGCGTGTGTTCTGATGTCATCGACAGTCTCTCTTTCGTGTCAATCTAAAATGGCCATAAGTTCGGCCTATTCTTCGTAGCTTTGTCTCGTCGGTGCCGCCGCAGTGTGCTAGGCGCTCATCGAGCTAACTGTTGTGCCGCCATCTGCGCTGCGTGAAGTGTGAAGTAGTGCTGACGCAGGGCGTGTCCGTTGTGCTTGACTACCCATACTTGGGGGCGGATCTCGATAATGGCGGTGATTGGTCTAGCGCACCGGCGCGGTCACAGGAAAGTGCCAGCAAGGGCGGAGTACCAGCCAGCAAGGACGGCGAGCCCGAACAGGGAGGTGGCCACGGCGCCGGCGATGCGGGTCTTGATCATTTGAGTTCCTTTTCTCGAAGCCAATGGTGGCTGGGTGGTGTGGGGTCTTGCCGGTGACGCCGGAATGCTCACTGATAGTCCGTCGCCTTCTCAGGGTCGATGTGCCAAATCCAGTTGCCGAAAAGGGGCCTGTCAAAGGCAAGAGCACCGAGAGGAGCGATGACGAAGATAGAGAGCAACGTCCATATCGTTGTAGCCATTAGTTACTCCTCTCCGCATGCCGCACCCAGCAGCGAGTGCCGGCCAGCGCAACCAACGCTATGTGGCTCCGGGCGGACGGCTGTCCCGCGCGTAGCCACTCGTCCATCCGCCGCCCAGCTGCCAGGCCGGGTACAAAAGCCGAGGTACGAATTGTCGTTGTCATTGCTGTCCCTTTCGGTGTGTTGACGGGCCTGTCCCGCTATCTCATGTAGCAGCATTGCTGCGCGGGGCTTGCCTGTCTGTCCGCTGCCCGGCCACCGCAGGGGGTAAATCACGGTCCACCGATCCGGGGACCCCGGCGTCAGCTTCGACGGTGGATGAATTCAGATGTCCCCGACCGGGCGACGCCCGTCACCCCAGAACCGGCCGCCCGTCAGGGGGTGGCGGAGCCTTCAACGAATGCGCAATATCAAACGCCGGTCGAGCAACACGCGGCGGCGGACCGCATTTCTAGCGCACTCCCGCGGGCGTGAACTTCTGAGCGTCGAACACGGCGATCCGGCCAAAATGGTGCCGCTGGCCACGGGTTGCTCGTTAACTTCGACTACCAGGACAGGCGCCTTACGCGGTCAGTGGAACGGTCAAAGAGGTCATCTTCGACCCGAAGCCTGTTCATCGGAGAATGCAGCAGGTATGGCGCCGCGCCCTGGTCCAAGTGTCGGACCGGGCGCGGCAGGTTGAGTTGGCGATTACTTGGCGCCAGCACTTAAATTAAGGCCGGGGTTACCTGGGCTGCGTCGGTGCCGGTAGTCCTGGCAACCAGGCCGAGTGACCCACCCGGAGTCCCCGATTTATCTCCTCGCTCAGAGCCGGGCTGTCGGCTGGGGCTGCCTTTTGGCAGGTACAGCTGAAGCCGCTGAACGGGTTCGGGTCGGCGCCGAACACGTTGGGATCGGCGCTGGCCTGTGCTGCTCCCCCAACAAGGGAGCCGAGAGCGATAGCAGCGCTGACTAGCATTCTTGTGATTGACATTACGGGCATCTCCTTTAAGCCTCCTGTTAGGCGGATGTTTCGGTGGGAGCCCGCTTTGCGGGCGCATACCAACTATTGCTGCGCTCTTCCGGCAATGTCTGTCCGCCGACCAGCCAGCGCGGTATGGATTCAGATGTCCCCCAATCGGCGACGCCTGCGCCACCGGAACCGGGACGCCCGTCACCGGCGGAAAGATTCTTCGAATCAATGCGCAATATCAACGTGGTCGAACGGCGCCTCAACTTCTGCCGTGACGGCGAAATGGGAACCGGCTCCCCGGATGGGCACCGGCGCCAGGTTAGCCAACGCCCGCCATCTGCGCTCCCAATGCAAGCACAGACACGGCAGTGCCCCGCGCCTCCAAAGCGGCCATGGCCACCCATCAGATGTGGCCAGCTTGCCAGCGGCGTCACCGCACCAAGACCCTTCCCACCAGCATTCAAACCTCCATCACGCCCCGGTCGGCAGCTCGCGACCGCGTCGCGCTGAGGCCTCCTGCAGAATCCGGGTTTGCCATCCGATGCTGTGTAGCGCGGCTATACTTCGCCCATCAGGTGACAGGGAGTCGTGTATGTCCGGACCTCGCCAGCGCGCCTCCGGTTATATTGCGCCTCCGCAGGACTCGGAGCGGTATATTTTTCTTGGTATTCTGCTGCAATGGGCGATTCGCACCGTATTAATCGTCTTTGTCACAGTCACTTTACTGTTCGAACCGCCAAACAGTAATAGATGGATCTGCGTATTTATTTTGGTCGCTTACGTAGTGATCGTTGGGTGCTGGAGCATCGGGGCGCTGCGGCCGGCGGCCCGCGCAGTTATACATACCAAAAAGCTGGTGACTTTCGTGGTCCTCGGCGCCGATGTTGCCGTTGTATCCGTTCTTTCGGTGTTGACGGGAATCACAGCACCGGAGAGCTGGACGTCGGACGTATTGAGGAATGGGCTGTTCTTGATCCCTTTGATCGCTGCCGCACAATTAAACCCGGAAATCAGCGCCGCTATGGCCATTCCCACTGTACTAGCACTTGTTGCCGTAAGCTGGATCACCAAATCCGCCAACCAGGAGCCGTGGACATCGATTCTCTTGAGCGTCACCGTATTGGGCGCCCTCGCCGGCGGCTCCGTAACATTGTCGCGTATTCAGCGGTCTCGCGTAAACATGATTGGGGACCTGGCGCGGCAACGCACGCAATTGCTGGAGGAGCTGCTCGGACTGGAAAAGCGCGAGCGGCAAGCCCTCTCCGAGCGCCTGCACGACGGTGCCCTTCAGTACGTTCTGGTCGCGCGCCAAGACCTGGAGGAAGTGCGGTCTGGCTCACTTGTTGCGGTGGACCGGGTGGAATCATCGCTTACAGAGACTTCACATTTACTCCGTGACGTAGTGAGGGAACTGCATCCAGAAGTCCTAGCGCGGGCTGGACTGAAATCGGCGATCACACAGCTAACCGATAGTATGATTACCCGTACAGAACTCGCGGTTGACCTTGACGCACGGACATGGCCGGACACCCTACGCACCGACGCGGATCACGTTCTTTATAGCGCGGCGCGGGAGGTTTTAACAAACGCAATTAAGCATGCCAACGCACATAACGTTTGTATCGAGCTAGGACGCAAGCCGGGGCAAGCCTTCGTACGAATCGCTGATGACGGAGTGGGCGTCTCACCTGCGAGCCTAAGTCGAAGCGTTGAAAGCGGTCACATCGGCCTGGCATCGATTCGCGCCAAGGTTATCGCTGCCGGCGGGCATTTCGACGTGCATGCAAACTTCCCTGGAACGGAAGTAACAATCTCCATACCGCTGCGGCAACCCGCAGGCGGCGCCAAATTCGGGCCCAACTTGGGTACGCTGGGGGACACATCGCAGCTGACTCAGTGAATCCTCGGCTCGCCATTTGAAGTTCCCGAACTGATCATCACATCGGACAGGGAGCGGATGACTCCGTTCGATTTCACACGGTTAAATGGCTCTTCCGGTTTTAGAGTGCATCGATCTGTCGGATGAGCCTGCCGCAGTGCAGTAGTGAGCGCAGTCGGTAGTGGGTTAGGTTGCGGAATCCGAGGGCGTTTGTGCGGATGGCTTCGAGGCGGCCGTTGATGGCTTCGGTGGGGCCGTTGGAGACGTGGTGGTCGAAGTAGGCCAGCACATCGTGGCGGCGTCGGTGCAAGGTATGGCCGAGTTGAGCCAGTTCCTCCAGCCCGGCGGGCACACCGCGTCGCAGGGAGTCGATGATGCTGGCAAGCATCGTCTTGCCGCGCCGGCGGTCGGGCTCGCAGTAGGCGGCGATGATGCGCTGATAGATGCTCCAGGTGACAAGGACGGCGAGATGGTTGTCGTCGGCGAATAGGGCTGTCAGCCGGGATCGTTGGCGGCTGGTCAGCAGCGGGAACCGGGTGCGTAGAGTGCGCCGCGCTCCGTAGAGCGGGTCGCCGGTGTGGCCGCGGTGTCCGCAGGTCTGCTGCTGAACTCGTTGGCGGGTCAAGTCGAGCTTGACGCCGGCTAGGGCAACGACATGGAAAGGGTCCATCACCGCGGTGGCCTCGGGCAGCTGTTCGGTGGCGGCGGTCTTGTAATTAGGGCAACGACATGGAAAGGGTCCATCACCGCGGTGGCCTCGGGCAGCTGTTCGGTGGCGGCGGTCTTGTAACCGCCGAATCCGTCCATGGCCACGACGTCGACCTGGTCACGGAAGGTCGCAGTCTGGGCCGACAGCCAGGACTTGAGGGCCGCCGCCGAACGCCCCGGCACCATGTCGAGCAGCCGTGCGCGCCCCGTACCCTCCAGGACCGGGGTCAGATCGATGATCACCGTGACGAATCCGTCGCTACTGCGGTGTGTGACCAGCGGTGCTCATCAACCCCGATGACCCGCACACCGTCGAGCCGCGTGGTGTCGGCGGCCACGATGGTTTGGGTGGCGTCCATGGCGATGGTATTGACGGTGTCCCAGGACAGGCCCAACTCCCGGGCCACCGCAGCGATGGTCATCCGGTCGATCATCAGCCGGCGCAAGATGTAGCGGGCACATCGGCGCGTGGTCGACCATCCCGGGCGGGCAAGCCGGGAAGTATTGTGCGCGAACACCTCCCGCTTACAGTCGGCGGTAGGACAGCGGTAGCGCGGTACTCGGACCCGCAGCCGAAGTGGGTGTCCAACGACGGGTACGTCGGTGACCCGCCGGATCACGGTGTCGCGGTAGATTCCCACGCCGCCGCAGCTCGAGCACCGCTGTTGGCCGTCGGTGAGCAGGTCGCAGAACACCACCGTGACCTCGCCGTCGACCGCGGCGTTGGTGATCGTCACCCCCAACTCCACAGTCCGCACGATCGTGTCGGCAACAACAGCAGCAGCAGACGACGTAGAGTCAGACACAGGGCTCCCCGGCAGGTAGGCGATACGGCGTAAGCACCTGCATCCTCTGCCCACCGGGGCCCGTTTCAGCTCATCGACACGACCGGATCTACCGGCGTCGAGCCGCCATCACTTGCACTTCATTTTCGGAAGAGCCGGTTAAATCTGAGACAAAGTGGAGGTTTCATGATGTATTGTCGCGTGTCTCATGCGCGGGAACACTCCGAGAGGAAACCCCATGCCGCCGGGCCTCGTAGATCATGCCTATGTCAGCAGGAAAGGTCGCTGCTTGGCAGATCGCCCAAGCCGAGCACCGGCTGCGGGAGAACGGCACGATACCAGCGTTATTCCAGCAGCCGCTGCCGCATCGCCTCGGCAACGGCGGCCGCGCGATCACTAACGCCGAGTTTTTCGTAGAGGCGTTGCACATGGGTCTTGACCGTGGACGGCGCCACGTACAGCTCCGCCGCGATCGCCGGGATGCTCTGACCACGCGCGATGCGACTGAGCACCTCGCGCTCGCGTGCGCTGAGCACAGGTGCGCGGGGTTCGGCGCGACGCCGGATCTCCCCCGCCAGGCCGGCAACAAGGGCGGGCGACACCACATCGCGACCCTCGGCGCAGTCGAGCACGGCCTTGAGGATCTCGGCTCGCGTCGACTCCTTCGGTAGAAAGCCGGCCGCGCCCTGTTGCAATGCCTCGTAGACGATCGCCGATTCGTCATATGCCGACAGCAACAGCACGCGGGTCGGCAGCTCGTCGCGCTTTACCGCGGTGGCCACCTGTGCGCCATCCATGCCGGGCATCTGGAAGTCCAGCAGCGCGACGTCGGGTCGATGGGTTTTGATCATCTCCAGTGCGCTCGCACCGTCATCGGCTTCGCCGACCACCTCTACCGAGCCGCTCAACGAAAGCGCCCGTACCATACCCTCGCGATAGATCGGGTGGTCGTCGCCGACCACTACCCGTATCTTGTTGGTCGGCGCTGGCCCGCCCATGTCCTTAGCTTCCCACAGTCGAATGCCCGGTTCGCCGAAACCGGCCGATATCATCGAGCGCCACCACCGTGTGGGTGCGTTTATGCAAATCGGTACCGATCATGACCATGCGGCGGCTCCCCAAGCTTAGGCAGCAGAACAGGTCTGCACCGAGCAGCGCGGGCACGCCTCAATCAGGCACAAGCAGGCTCCTATCAAGCCACATCGCTGCTTAGAGCAGGCCTGGCGGGCCGCACATCGCCGGAAAAGCCACCAGCCAAAACCGGGGCAGCGAAGAAACGCGCGAACCCAGCCAGACTTACTCAGGATGACATTGACGCGAAGAAAGCCGACGCAGTCTTCAAAATCGCTTTTACCCTTCGCGATTGGCCCGTCCGCAAAGGGCGCACTGTCCGTCACACCTGGGGTGCGGCATTACTCCACGAAGCCCGGCTGAAGCGGCAAATGCCTTGAAAGCCACGACCCCAGGTGCTTGGGGCGGCAAGTTCCGCGGCACGCCGTCCTTGGTGCTCACCGCCCTTGACTAGCGGTGTGACGCTGTTCTCGCGTCACGCCCGGCCCGTCCGTCACGCCGCGCGGTGACAATACTCGGATAAGCGCAGCGGGAACGCGGCAAATTGCCTTGCTAGCCTGACGCACGGCGATTAAGACCGCTTCAGCATAGCGCCGCGTCGGCGCTGACGACATCGGCGGATGGGTTACGAAGGAGCAGGAAATGCCCGGTGTCTTTTACACCAACGTCGACTCGCTGCTCAACCCATAGGGGCCCGCACATGCCCGACCGGTTTCCGCCGGGTCACGTTCCGCACCTCACCACCGCGCGCCGGTACGAGTCCGGCATTCCCGAAATTCACTTCCGACTCCGCGCCAGGCGCATGAGTCCGCGCCACCGCCGACGAGGTGCATTACGGTCATTCCGACGCAGAGTTTTGAGAACCTCATATCTCGTCTATTTCGAGACAGCGTTCAGTTCCGCTCGGGCCTGGTCGATTTGGTCGTAGGCGTACGTCGCCATGGCGGCGGTGGTCATCGTCTCACCCTTGCGGGCGAGCGATTCGTAGGTCGCCTCACCGAGGACATCGCGAAGGTGGGCGATGGCGGTATTGATCTCGGGGAAGGCCGTTGCGGTGTGGGGGCTGATGGGTAAGCCGGCGTAGGCGCAGCACGGAAAAATAAGTAGTCGACTACTCGTGCGAGCCCTTAGGCGACAGCCGTAGCTTCGCAAGAGCATCGCAGGTAACGCAAGGAGGCAGTAATGGTCACCTGGACGCATATCGCGCATCGGGAGCCCAGTATGAAGTTCGATGGAACACATGGGGAAGACGCCTGTCGGCTACGCGAGTTCATCGCTTTCGACAAGTTTTCGGATGATGAGCTGGAGCGTCTCGTCCGAGCAGCACATCACACTTCGACGTCCGCGCCGTGGCCGCTGGTTCATGAGCAGACTCCGTCAGATGCCTGCTACATCCTGCTTAGCGGGGAGGTAGGAGTGTATGTCGGCCAGGACCGCATTGCCGTGTTGGGGCCCGGCGAGGTGATCGGCGAATCTGTGCTCCGCCGTGGCAAACTGCGTTCTGCGACCGTAACGACGACCGGGGCGGCCGAGGTGCTGCGTATCGAGCGCGATGATCTCGCCAGCTTGCTCGACGAGATACCCGCGTTGCGTGAAACCATGGACGTGATTGCCGCGCGACACACGCCGGTTGTCCTCGCCCAGCCGGCGAAGCTGAAACCGAGGCGCTCTAAGGTAAACGCCTCAGTCCCGGCGGACTTGATCGACCGATTCGAGCAGGCCGCCGACATTGCCGGTGTGGGCGTCGCGGCCGCGCTCGAGGATGCGCTCACCCAGTGGATCGAACGAAACATCACGGCGTTCGATTCCCGGCAGCGCCACTCTTGACGCCGTCAAGACCCGAGAACGAAGCCGCAGGTAGGACTGTCCTGGTTCGGGCGGGTTCCCGGCGATATCCGCATCGAGGGTGTTGACTGGTCGTGCAGTACCTGTTTCGCCGCTAACCCCAGGCGTTCCTCACACCGTTCGTCATGTAGGCATACGGTGGCCGATTGGCCGCACTCGCTGAACCGGACCGCCGTGTTCTACATCAACGACCTCGGCTATGGTGCCACCCCTGGGCAGCCAGCAGAGACAAGGCCCGGTCACTACTCAGCCGTCGCAAGCGATGCCAACGTCAACGCGCCAGCCGGACGAGATCGGGCGCGACGTTCAGGCGAGAAGCTCACTGCTGGTGCTGGCGTCGCGATACCGATATTGACGAGACTCACAATGACCGTCGGCGGCTATATGGTTGCGCGACAACAGCTGATGAAAAGGTGCTGGGTTGGAAACACGTAGAGGCCTTCGCGGATTCTGTACTGCCTCTCGAAGAGGGGCGTGAGCTGATCACGGAAACCATCCCTTCGTGCTTGCGCCCCGAAAGCCACGGACTGATGAATTCGGCGATGTCAGCTGCGCCGCTGGCTTCAACTGACGATAGTGTTCGGCAATGGCGAATACCGGGCGCAAACGAGTTGCGGTTGTCGTGGCGGGGGCGGGTGCACGTGGCGGGTATGAAGCGGGCGCGCTGTCGGTTCTGATCCCGCGGCTGCGTGCCTCGGGTTACGAGCCGGCGATATACGTCGGCACCAGCGCGGGCGCCATCAATGCCACGCTGTTTGCCGCGCATGCCCACTGTTCGCCGGATGAACAAGCTCGCCGGGTCCTGGACGTGTGGCGCAGCATCTCCGTCGCTGAGGTGTACCGCTCGCCGGTTCTCGATTTTCCTTGCGTCGCCGCGGCTTTCGTTGGTCAACTGCTGCGGGTGCCCGGGGTGCGGTGCACACACCTGCTCGACACCGCCCCGCTAAGCCACAAGGCGAAGAACTCGATCGACATCAACAGACTTCGGCAGAACATCCGCGATAAGACGCTGACACTGGCAGTGGTGGCCACCTGTGGTGACGACAACCGCAGCGTCGTCTTCGTCGACCGCGAAGACGGCGTCCCCGTACCGCCCAGCGACGACGACCGTGCGATCGACTACGTCGGGGTGCAGATACAGCCCGAGCATGTGCTCGCGTCATCGGCCATCCCCGTCCTGTTCCCGCCCGTGCGGCTGCGAAAGCCGTCCGGTGCTGTGCGCTGGTACCTCGACGGCGGGCTGCGGCTCAACGCACCGCTGAAACCGGCGTTGTCGCTGGACGCGGATTGCCTGGTGGTCGTTGCCACCCATCCGCTGCGCGACAGCACGACGACGCCGGAACCCAATCCCGTCGCCCCGGATGTGTATGGCGATCTCGTCCAGCTGCTCGACATCGTGCTCGTCGACCGCATGGTGGAGGACCTCCGCACGCTCACCAAGATCAACGCCCTGGTAGCACAACAGGCCGTTACTGCAACGGGGCGGCTGCGCAAGAAGGTTCCCTACCTATTCGTCGGTCCACAGCACCGAGAAACGCTGGGACACCTCGCTATAGACGCGCTTAACGACTGCGGCTTGCCCTCCGGCGGCCTGTGGCGCACGCTTCGCCAACTTGAGCTCGACCTGATGGCACAGCTTTTCAAAGGCGACGGCCCGCGCCGCGGCGACATGCTCAGTTTCCTGTACTTCGATTTCGACTTCATCCAGGCATCCATCGACTTGGGCCGGCGCGATGCGCAACAGATTTTCGAGGGACTCGCACCTGGTGAAGTGCCGTGGCGAACCGAGTGATCCCTGAGGTGGTCGTCTCGACCGTCTCGCAGACCATCGCTCAGCAGTGACCGCCTGGTCAGCGGACGCCTACGCAGCATGGCGCAAGCAACGCAATCCCACGTCCGACATCGGGGCTTGGCAAGGAATCAATCCGCTGCCGCCAATGATGTAAGGACGCGATTCTCACTCGCTGCTTCCGCGAGGTGCTTCACCGACACCGGGCTGGCGTCCGGCCCTAAAGGCAGCGCCGCCCGACGAGCTTGACTGCGAAACGTTCTCGAAGGGCCGTCGGCGTTCACGGTGATTCCGGCACAAAGTTTTGAGAGCCTCGTATCTCGTCTTGCGCTCAACCGGTCAGTGCATCTGTTGAGTTAGATTAGCGGGTTGTTAGCCCCAGAAGATGGGGTCGGCTCGGTTATCGAGATAGTCGAGCAGGTCCTGGACTCGGGAGCTGGGGTCGGAGGGTCGTAGCGGTGGTATTTCAGGTTTCGGTCGCGCCAGTACAGCGTCCATAGCCCGGTGGTCTTGGTGTAGTGCAGCCGGGCGATCGGGAATCGGGTCCAATCGGGGCCGAAGTCCTCGCGCCAAGGCGGTCGGCATTCACAAATGGTCAGATGTCTTGGGGCGACGTCGCATTCGACGCGGACCTCGCCGCGAACATGCTCAGGGACCTGGTCAGCGCACCAGCGTTGTACGCGGGCGACATCGAGCTCGGGAAGTCCGCCGGCGCCCATGCTGTCATGATCGCAGCCGAGAATCGCACCGGCTACGCAGGCGCCAGCTGCAGCGGTTTCGGCTCGACGGTGCCGAACGCTTCGACCGGGGTGGCCCAGCCGAGGACTCGACGCGGGCGGTGATTGAGTTTCGCGGCGACAGCGTCCAGTTCGTCCTGGGTGAACGTCGACAGGTCGGCGTTCTTGTGCAGGTATTGGCGCAGCAGCCGGTTCGTGTTCTCGTTGGTACCTCGCTGCCATGGGTGGTGTGGGTCGCAAAAGAACACCGGCATCGACAGCGCCGTCGTGATCACCGAATGGTGCGCCATCTCGCTGCCGCGGTCCCAGGTCAACGACCGCCGCAGAGGTGTCGGTAGGCGCCCCAGGCGCTCGATCAACGCGCGGGCCACCGCGTCGGCGTTATTGCCGTCGGGCAGCGCGACGACCATCGCGTAGCGGGTGGCGCGGTCGACGAGGGTGGCGACCGCCGATGGACGCACTCCAAACACCAGATCGCCCTCCCAATGGCCGGCCACCTGTCGGGTGTCGGCCTCGGCCGGTCGCTCGCGGATGGAGACCACGTTCCGGATCTGGCCGCGACCGTGCGAGCGCTTCTTACCGCGCGGCCGCCGGATCGAACGCTCACTCCGCAGTCGATGGAACATAGTGGCGTCAAACACATTCCGCGACGGCATGTACACATCACGGTAGATCGACTCATGCGAGATATGCATCGTTGCGTCACCGAGATACTCCCGCCGCAGCCACTGGGCGATCTGCTGTGGCGACCAATCGGCCACGAGCTTGTCGGTGACCACGCCGCGCAACTGGGCGTTCACGGCGAGCTTGCTCGGTTTCGGGCGCCGCGCCCGCTCGAACGCGGCCGCGTCAGCGACCAGCGCCCGGTACGCGTCGCGGCCACCATTGCGAGCGATCTCCCGCGATACCGTCGACGACGGCCGGTCGATGCGACCGGCGATCGCCCGTGCCGACAGACCGGCAGCGATCCCACGTGAGATCTCCTCACGCTCAACCAGAGTCAGATGACCGACTCTGCGCTTCCGCGGGATCGGCGGGATCCCGCCCGATTCACGCAAGTACCGCCGGATCCGCGGCAAGGTCTCACCCAGAGCACGCTCCATCTCCCGGATCGGGTCACCATGCCGCCACATCGCCCAGATCAGTTCCTGCTGTTCGACACCAAACCCAACCGGACCCACAACAACCTCCATCGACACATCATCGGCCTGCAGTGATGCGCTGACTGGTTGAGCTCAAGACCTCTTTCGAGACGGCGTTCAGTTCTGTTCGGGCCTGGTCGATTTGGTCGTAGGCGTACGTCACCATCGCGGCAGTTGTCATCGCCTCACCCTCGCGGGCGAGCGATTCGTAGGTCTGGTCGCCGAGGACCTTGCGGAGATGGGCCATCGCAGTGGTGAGGTCAGATACGACCGTGGTGAACGGACTCAGGGCGAAGCCTGCAACGATGGCTGCCGGTTCGAAGCGACCCAGGCGGTCGAAAGTGGCCGCAAGCATGGCGAGGGGTGCGTGCATCGGGCTGCCGGAGTCGTGAAAATGACGGATCGCGACGACGGCATAGTCGAGCGCGACCCCCAAGTCGCCGACCGCGGCCTCGAGGCTGGTCCCGAGCAGCGCCAGGTGTGCCGTATTGAACCGGTTGCCACTGTCCTCGGCGATCACCACGCCCCGACGAACGCCGTTCAGGGCACGCTGCGGATCGCTGTTGCGGAAGGCGAATCCCTCGGCGAGCAGGGCGAATGAGAGCAGATAGGGGTTGCGGGTGGCCTCCGCGGCGTCGACCAGGCCTTCGGCGGCCGCCATCGCCTCGCTAGCAGATCCGGCGAATGACAGTGCTAGGACCAGGGCTGCCCGGGTCTGCATATCACCGTCGCGACCATCTTTCAGCAGGCCGCGGTACCACTCGACCGCCCGTTGAGGCTGACCAATGTAAACGTATGGAGTACCGAGCGCGTATCGGGCGTCGACCGGCTCCACGTACTCTCGATACTCTCGGCCGCTGTTCAAAACTGCCTGGCCTGCCTCGCCGTAGCCGACAGCCGCCTCGAATTTTCCGACCAGCCAGCAATGCGACGCCATTTCGTAAAGCGCCAAGAGTCGGGGATGATCGACGGCGCGGGCGGGTTCGATCAGTTCCTCGGCCCAGCCGATTGGCTCGTATTGGCCTCCCAGATTGCCAAAACATGTCGCGTAAACCGCGATGGTGGCGGCTTCGGTGAGATGGTCGTTGTCGGCGGCCCACCGGAATGCGGTGCGGAGGTTCGCCAGCTCGGCGGTGAACCAGGTGCCGCTCTCCGCTGGCGCGGGCTGTCCCACAGCGCCATGATTTCGGCTTCTCGCCCCGCGAAGTGGCGGGCGTGCGCGGCCCGCGCCTCAGTCGCCGCACCGCGAGCGACCAGTTGCTCCTCGGCGAACTCGCGGATCGTCTCCAGCATTGAAAACCGAGTCCGACGTGAAGCTCGGTCGGCGATCAGTAGCGACTTGCGCACAAGAGCATCGAGTACCTCGAGGATGGCGTACTCGTCGAAGTCATCTGATCCGGCTACCGCGCAGGCGCTTTCGAGGTCAAATCCCCCGGCGAACACCGAACACCGTTCCAGCAATGCCTTTTCCGCGTCGCCGAGCAGGTCGTACGACCAGGCCACGGCATGACGCAGCGTGTGATGCCGCTGCAGGCCCCGCCGCGAGCCGACCAGCAACCGGAACCGGTGACCAAGACGATCACGCACTTCGCTCGCCGTCATCGACGCCATGCGTGACGCCGCCAGCTCGATGGCCAACGGAATACCGTCAAGTCGGTGGCAGATCTCCAGCACCGCATCCGCCTCATCGGCGTTGGCGACCGAGAAGCGCGGCGAAACGGCTTGCGCCCGTTCGACGAACAGAGCCACTGCCGATGAATCGATTCCTGTGCCGACATGGAGTGAGGGCACCGGCCACAAATGCTCGTCGGCGATCAGTCCTTCGCGGCTGGTGGCCAGGACCTTCACCGTCGCCGATGCCGCGAGGATCTCCTCGACCAGGTCAGCTGAGGCATCAAGAACGTGCTCGCAGTTATCGAAGACCAACAGCCGGACTCTGCCCTCCAGCGCGGTGGCCACGGACTCGCTGACGCTCTTGCCCGCTTGTTGGGTGATGCCCAGCACCGCCGCGACCGCGTCGGGCACTGCCGCCGGATCGGTGACCGCCGCCAGTTCGAAAAACCAGACGCCGTCGGGAAATTCGTCGACCAGCAGCCCCGCCACTTCGTGAGCCAGCCGGGTCTTGCCGACCCCGCCCACCCCGGTCAACGTGACCAGCCGATGCGCCTTCACCGCGGCTTGCACCTCGGCGACCTCGGACTCGCGCCCGATGAGGCTCGTGGTCGCGGCCCGCAGGTTCCCCGGACTCGGGTCGAGGGTCCGCAATGGCGGAAAGTCTTCCGGCAGGCCCGGCGCTTGGACCTGGAACACCTGAACCGAGGTCGGCAGATCCCGCAACCGCCGCGGCCCCAAATCCACCAGGTCCACTCCGCTGAGCAGACCCGCCGTCGACAGCTCCATCTTTCGATCGTAGGCCGCTTGCCTGGCCGTACCGGCCCTTCATCCCCTGTTCATCGGCGGCCACAACGCCTTTGGGACGATCCACACGGCCATCTTCAAAATCATCGTCAGCACGTAGGGTCAGGTGCGCCGAAACTTAAGGCGCAAATGTCGGAACGTGTGTGAGGAAATCTGCCGCTCCTCCGCTCTGACACGCAGGCGGAAGGGAATGTCCGGCAGCCGTCGAGGAACTCAATGTCTACGCGGGTGGTCTGCTTGCGCTTCTCGATGCTGATGATCCTAACCCGCTCCGAAGGGCTGTACGGCCGCTGCCGATAGATCCACTCGTCGCCGTTCCCTGCACATCAAACAGCAACGCGCGCAGGGCAACCCTTGGCTTGTCCGCCATGACGTGATCCACTCATCGTGGCTCGTGCCCGTTGTCGGTGACAATGTTCTTTACACCGACCTCGGGCGTTATCCGGCCAAACCGGCTCTCGAACATCACACTATTCAGGGACGTCGATCACCGGAGGTAGGACACTATGGTTGTCGGAGACAATGAGGTCACCCGCGCTGCGCAGCTGGAACCGGAATCGCAGCGGATACAGGTGCGGCGTGCCGCGCTGGCGAGCGCGATCGGCACCACCATCGAGTGGTACGACTTCTTCCTGTACAACACGGCCGCCGCGCTGGTCTTCCCGCACCTGTTCTTTCCCGCCTCGAGCGCGTACGCGGGTGCGATGCAATCGTTCGCGACCTATGCGGTCGGGTTCGCAGCGCGCCCGGTCGGCGCAGCGATCTTCGGGCACTGGGGCGACCGAATCGGGCGTAAAACCACGCTGATCATCACGCTGCTGGTCATGGGCATCTCCTCCGCCGTCGTCGGCATCCTGCCTGGGACCGCGGCGATCGGAGTGGCCGCGCCGCTGATCCTGGTGGTGCTCCGGCTGATCCAGGGCATCGCGATCGGTGGTGAGTGGAGCGGGTCAGTACTGATCGCCATGGAATGGGGCGACCAGCGAAAGCGCGGGCTACTCGGCAGTTTTGCCCAGATCGGCGTCCCGGTCGGCCTGGTGCTGGGCACCGGCGGCATGACGCTGCTCTCCGCGACGCTGTCACCCGACGGTTTCAACTCCTGGGGATGGCGGGTGCCGTTCCTGGCCAGCCTCGTGCTGGTCGCGGTCGGCCTGGTGATCCGGCTCAAGCTCGTCGAGCCGCCGATGTTCGCCAAGCTGCTCGCCCAGGGGAAGACCGCAACTACTCCGGTCATCGAGGCGATCCGGCGCCACTGGCGGGAAATCCTGCTATCGGCCGGCCTGCGGTTCAGCGAGCAGATGCCGTTTTATCTGTTCACCACCTACGTGCTGATCTACGTCGTGTCGCACCATCACTTCAGCAAGACCTTTGTGCTTAACGCGGTACTCGTGGGCGCCCTGTGCGAACTCGCGATGATCCCGCTGTTCTCACACATCTCGGACCGCTTCGGCCGCAAACGGGTCTACCTCACCGGAGCCGTCTTGACCGGGCTGATCGCCTTCCCGTACTTCGCCGTGCTGACCTACGGCGGGCGCGTAATGATCTTCATCGCGATCGTGCTGTCGTTGATCGTGCACGCGATGCAGTACGGGCCGCAGGCCGCGTTGATCGGCGAAAGCTTCCCGACGCACCTGCGCTACGGCGGGGCCGGGCTCGGCTACCAGCTGGCGTCGGTGTTCGCCGGGGGGCCTGCGCCTCTCATCGCGACCTGGCTGCTGCATGAGACCGGGACGCCGTACTCGATCTCGGGCTACATCGTCCTCGCCGCGGCTATCACCGTGGGCTGCGTCCTGGCCCTCCCCGACCGTTCCCGCGTGAACATCGACGACGAAGCCGTCTACGCCCGCGCACGAAAAGCCACGCCGCAGCGGGCGTGATCACCCGCGACGGCTCGGTGCCATCGGATACCGTCGAGCACACCCGAGCCGTTAGCCGCCCACCAGCTCCCGCGCCTAAAGGTGGAGAAGCTGGAGACGACTCCAGTTCAGGCCCGAGCCCGCTGCGCTGCCAGGCCTCCACGCGCAGGCAACATCCACACCGGTGATGGGGAAAACGAACTGTTGCACAGGCGATTACTTGGCGGCCGCACGTAGATCACGGTTGCGGTTGCCTGGGCTGGGTCGGTGGCGGCAGTCCTGGCAACCGGTCAGAGTGACCGTTCTGGATTCCCCGCTCTATCTCTGGCCTGAGAGCGGGGCTGCCGGGTGCAGCTGTCTCTTGGCAGTTACATCTGAGGCCGCCGAACGGGTTCGGGTCGGTGCCGTTCGTGTTGGCGCTGGCCGGTGCTGCTCCCGCAACCCAGGCGCCGAGAACGATAGCAGCGCTGACCAGTATTTTCGTGATCACGTGGTGGTGCTGAGTGTTCATCTCATCCTCTTTCCTTCGAGATGAAACGGTTGATGTTTAGAGCAACGCTCTGGGAGTCGGAATGGCTCACCGCAGCGACGTGGCCCTTCTCACACGAGCCACCAGCGCGGGTACACACCCCACGAACGCCACTATTCGTATTCGCTTTCCCCAACGACATCAGCGCGTCGCTGTCGGTGATGATGGCCAGGATTGCCCGTCCTCGTTGCTGAGCTGGGCACAGGAGCTAACGGACACGCTGAACCTCGGCTTACCCCACCGTGCCCACAATCTGCCCACAGTTACAGATACCTGTTGTGAACAACCGTGATGTGATTCAGCACGGCGACGTATATGTAAACCGTTGGCCAGCAGCATGATTCAAGGCAGGAGTCGGGGGTTCAGCCCTTCTTGCTCCAGCTGGGACCGGTTCACCACCGGGGATGCCATGGCGGCGCCGGCTGAGAGCGGGCACCCCTTACTTGCTCAGAGGGTTCTCCCGGCGCCGCCATTCCCATCGGCAATCCGCTGATCGACCGGCAGGGGGACGCTGCGTTGTTACTTGGCTTGCAGGTCTCCACCATGGCTCGGGACTGTCCTCCGGCTGGACGCTGTTGGGTGCGCAGCGCCTTCTCGTTCGCTAAACCACGTGTGCTGGCACCGGCATAGTTGTCCTCGGAAATGCAGTGATCCCCGGCCGATACCAAGTTGACGTGCAGCGGCTGCTCTCCGACAATCCGGGTGCTTCATACCTGCGCACCGACCAGTCATGCCCATCGCTCAGACAGGCAACCGAAACAGGAAGTCCCATCTATGCGGTGTTTCGTGTAGCAGGCCGGACGCCTCAAGAGGTCTGTAGCGCCGTCAGAGCTGCCGGTGGTAGCGCGTACGGCAAATGGCTGGATACGGCAGCCGATCCCGGCTACGTCATCCCGTGCTGATCCGCCGCAACTTTCCCCTGTAGGACGACAAAAGATCCGCTGCGCTGGAAGGCCGCTTAACACCCATTACGACACCTGGCATCAACATCAACGCCAGATCCTTTCCCGTGATCAATCTTTAGTCGCAACGGCTTTCAGGAAGCACCGGGCCCGTGGAACCTGTGAGAAGCGTTTCCAGCTGGAGGGGATGAACTGGAAATTCCGTTGCCGCCCTGAGCGATACGAGGCCAGAAGGCATCGAACCGAACACAGAAAAGAGTGGGAACTTTCATGGGGACCCGGTGGTGAATTGCATGCTGCGGATCGTTGCGTGTAAGCCGGGGTTTTGTTCTCGGGTCTTGACGGCGTCAAGAGTCGTCACCTATCAGGACCACCCTCGACCACTTATCCACAGCGGCGGCTCCTGGCCGTTGTACATGCTCTTGGGCCGCCATCGCTCTCTGAGCTGGGCTAACAGCTGAAAGGCTTTGGCGGTGGCGGAGGGATTTGAACCCTACTCGGGGGTGGTGGTTAGGGGGCTGAAAACTGCCCTGAGCTGGACAATGACACAATGGTAACCAACGGGAGACAAGGGCAAATGCGTCCAAAGTGTGTCCAAAGTGTGTCCAGGAGACGTGAATTGCACAGCGCGAGAAGGGCCGGGCAGGCTAAGCGGCGGCCTCACGCAGGATGTTCAGCTCGGCCACCGGGTCACCCTGGGGCAGGATGTGATACTCCAGTTCAGCCATCTTCAGCCAACCCTGGCCAGAGCTTCGCCCGAAGTTCACGGCGGGCGCTTTCCTTCGCCTCCTCCTCGGCCCGCTCCGAGGCCGCCCCCAGGTGCCAGAACTTCAGGGCTATCTTCCGCAACTCCTTGGCCGTTCCGAGGGACATGTAGGGGTCTCCGTGGTGCTCCCGCTGGTAGGCCAGCAGCTCGTCTTCGGACATGGAGGTCAGCCGGGCGCGGTTCTCCTTGGTGTACTTACGGGCGTTCACACCAACGTCCCCTCCGGCCTTCGCGATCTGGTCGTGCAGGAACTGCAAGGTGGGCGACCACTGAAGCAGAGCGCCGAACGGAGGTGACCGGGGCCATGCGACCCGCAGGAACGATTCCTTGGCATTGCAGAACTCCCGAGAGATCTGGCCTCCGCGAGGGAGGCGCTCTTGCCGGGCGCCGGTTGGCGTCGGCCGCTTTGTCACCCGGACCACCCATGAGCATGGGGTTGGTGCGCGCCGAGCCGGGGCTTGATGGCGCATCTCGTGAAGCAATGTCACTATACGGGAATAACCTCAGATTCGAATCCTGCCGGGGACACCAGCACCAAATGCCTGGTCAGAGGATATTTTCAACCGTCTGAGCGGGTCGGCTCCAGCGATCTCCTGTGATCTTCTGTAGCGTCTTCCAGCACTAGCCAGCGCTGCGCGGATTAACCTGTGTGCGCGGGTAACTATCCTGTTGCATCGTGCCCAACACGCCGCCCCCTGATGCAGTCGTGTTGCGCTTCCGTCCCATGAGCCCCCAAGGGATACTGGACCGGGCCATCGCCGAAGCGGACCGAAGCGAAGGCAAACACCTACATGCAGTTTCTGTGTGGGCAGACTGCGCACGATCAGGTGAGACGCGTGAACAGTTGATAAATCGACTGCTGGCGGCCAGCCAGATGCGGGCGGCAAGCAACCCCTATTATTGGGAATGCTCGACCGCCGAGGAACTAGTCCACCGGCGCTTCACGTTCGATAAAGACGGGGACGACGACGAGCCAGACGTGCATTATGTGGTAGTGCTCGGCGACTCTCCGACCCTTGAGGACGCAAAGCGGTTTGTGGGAGCCTTCACCAAGGAAACGTTCACAGAGGAAGCGAGGTGAGACGGTATGCCCACCGAAGTCTTCATCGACCCAAACGTCCGCGTGCGCGGCGGACAGACCTATTCCGCTTTCAGGCATGTCAGGGGTGATATCCCCAAAGTTGGCGACGAGGTCTATGTGCGCGAGCCCGAGTCCAACCTCGTTGGCAAAGCTGCCGTGACCGACATCGATAAACGTGACCACCTCATATACCTTCGCGTTGATTGGGCAACCCTCGCCCCGGAGAAGACTCTGAAGCCGAAACAATTGGAGGCACTAGTCGCTGCGGCTGCCAGCGCCACGCGACCGGTCACTACCGGGGCTTCCGGCATTTGGCACTCCGAAGCCTTTCCCCGGCGTGCATGAGTGACGTATCGGATTCCGCTCACGTCCGCATCATGCTCGCCGACTATGCGACCGCAGATCCGGCTACGAGCAAGGCGACCATCGTCGGCGGCGGCATCGTTTGGGTACCTCCAGGCCAAGCTCCTGGATACACGGTGCCGTTCTCCGTCCTAGCAATAGTTACTTTTGATCCTGCCTACATTGGCGAGAGCCCTGCCGTCGAACTGCTTCTCGAAGATCAAAGTGGTCAGCCGGTCGCGCTGCCGGGTCTGTCTGGCCCACAGGGGCAACAACCCCAATATCTTCGCGTCGGTATCTCAGAGCAACTCAGGCCGACCATTGTTCAAGGTTTGCGCATCCCCACGGAAGCAGTCCGGCCACGCATGAATATCATGATGAACTTCCAAAACGGCCTGTCACTGCAAACAGGGCAGCGCTACACCTGGCGAGTCAGAGTCGATGGGGAAACCTGTGACGAGTGGACTGAATGGCTCTATGTAGCAGGACCTCCGACGGGCGGCCCGACCGTCGGCTGAATCACCCTCGGTGACCGTGGTCCGCAACGACCGAACCCCGCATAACCTACGTCGAAATCTCTTGGACGAGTTGGTGTTATAGCCACGCCAGTCCCGTTCGGCCCGTGTGGATGACCTCCAACCGGCGACCACCGTTGCACCTGGTGGAGATGATCTGAAATGACTACCAGTACGCAGGCTCGCGCTGGTGATCGTGTTCGCGCCGGTCCTGTTCCTGTTGGTGGCGGCGTCCGGCTATCTGCCGGTGCTCATCGTCCTAGCCGTTCGCCTGGTCATGCTGGCCGACCCGTTCGTGGTGCTGGGTGTATGAGGACCACCGACAAGTGAGACAGCCGCACGCTGAGCGTATTTCCGAAACGGCTACCCCTTGCCATTCGTAAGCAAGGTAAGTGAGTGTGCAGCGAGGACATCCACGTCAACATGCCGGTTATCGGCCAGTTGTCGTAGGCGGCGAGGCGCCGAACCCCGTACCGCTGAGCTACCTAGCCTCCGCTATGCGAGCCGACACGCAGGCGCAGAGAAGCCACCAGAGGCAGGACAGGACGATTACCACCCACATGACCCATTGCTACATGCTTTCATTCTATTTGGGCGACGCTGGCTCAGCCGTTTGCTCTGCTTTCTCGGCCCACTGGCCATCGTTGTGGCAATCCTGACCCAACCGGGCAGACCCCCGGCCGATCCCGATGCCGATATGAGGGCCTGGCTGCGTTCTTACGCCACCAAGAACCCGTGCCATGGGTTCCGGCGCGCCTGGGCGACATTGCGCTACGACGAGCGCCGTGAAGCCAACAAGAAAAAGGTCCACCGTCTGTGGCGCGAGGAAGGGCTTCAGGTCAAGGTGACCAGTCCGCGCAAGCGGGCCGGGGTGTCCTCGATCCCGCCGATCACCGCCGACGCACCGAACGTGGTGTGGGCGGTCGACTTTCAGTTCGACTCCACTGTCGATGGCAAGGCCATCAAGATTGCCTCGATGATCGACGAGCACACCCGGGTATCGCTGCTAAATATCGTGGAACGGTCGATCACCGCCGACCGGCTCGTCGCCGAACTCACGACGGTGTTCGCCGCGGCCGGCGGGCCACCGACGGTGCTGCGGATGGACAACGGTCCGGAGTTCATTTCACAGGCGCTACAACAGTTCTGCGGCGACAGGATCGGAATGTCCTATATCCCGCCGGGAACGCCGTGGAACAACGGGCACACGAATCGTTCAACAACCGCCTACGCAAGGAGTGCCTGAACCGCAACCACTGGAACACCCTGGTCGAGGCCCGCGTCGTCATCGGCGACTTCAAGACCGAGCACAACCACCGACACCGCCACTCAGCGCTGGGCTACCTCACCCCGGCTGAGTACGCTGCGGCATGCAGGTGCACCCACACCGCGTTGGCCTGCGAAATCAACTAAATCCAGAACCAACAACCCGACTCTGAAACCGGCTGGGGGACTCGCCAATCCGCCGTTGATCACCGCGACCTTGCCGTCAAGCTTTCCCACGATCACTCCATCGAGCGATTACCTGGCTGGCGAAGTCAAGCATCTGATCAAGGCTGGGAAACACTGCGAAGGCATCCACGATCGCCTCATCAACACCGGACCCGGCGAAGCGTTCGAGCTTGCCGGCAACCGAGTCGACGGACGTGCCGGGTTCGAGGTTGATCCGCATGGCGGTCTTTAGCACGTCAGGATCGCGGCCGGCGTCCTGCGCCGCACGGCGGGCAATCGACCACAAGTGGTCGGTGGCCTCGTCCTGCAGTCCCTCGACCCCGAGCCAGCCGGTGCCGATGCGGCCGACCCGGCGCATCGCGGCCTCGCTGGCACCGCCGATCCAGATGGGCGGACCGCCAGCCTGGACCGGGCGCAGGTCGGCATGGACCGGCGGCAGGGAGAAGAACTCGCTGTCCCAGGACACCGGGGTGGTCGTCCACCACTGGTGCAGGAACGCCAGCAGGTCATCGAGCATGCGCCCGCGTCGGTGCCAGTCCGCGCCGCGGGCGATGTCGAGTTCGTCCCTCATCCACCCGACTCCCACGCCAACGTCAAGGCGGCCGTCGCTGAGCACGTCGAGCGTGGTCAGCAGCCGGGCCAGGTGCGTCGGCTCGTAGTAGAACGTGTTGAGCGTGCTGGAGTTCAGCCGCACCCGGCTGGTCGCCGTGGCGGCGACCGTCCACAGCAGCAACGGGTCGAGGTTACGGGTCATTTGCGGCGGGTAGGGCTGCTCTTTGCCCGGGTAGGTGGCCTGCATATCCACCGGCGTGACCAGTCGATCGGAGACCCACAGCGTGTCGTAGCCAAGATCCTCCAGCGCGCGGCAGAACGCGCTCAGACCAGCGGCGCCGTTGACAGCGGGCCCGACTGAGGGAATGACGAAACCAAGCTTCATCGCGGGGTTCCTCTGCCCGCTGACGATCGGCGGACTGCGGTGACTGCTGACATACCAACACCTTTCAGTGATTCATCCACCATTTCGAGGGTGCACATCGCCCCCGTTCGTTCACTGCTCGGGACTAGCACCCGGGCGCAGCTCAGCCAGGGAATTCAGTGGCGCCGAGAGCGACCTCGAAGTTCTCCAAGCCATGACGGGCGAGACCCATCAGGACCAGGCCCGCTCCTTCCAGCCAGTGCGCCATGTTCAAGCCGCCGACGTCCAGCGGGCGCAGCCCGAGGCTCTCGATGAACTCCGACACGTGTGCCTTGGCCTGCGCATCGTCGCCAGCGAAGAACGCATCCACTGTCCGGTTCTTCTCCAGGACATGACCGAAGATGGCGTTGAAGGCCTTGACCACGCTGGCGCCGGCCGGGGTCGCCTTGGCAACTTCTTGCGCGATCGAGGTGTCATCGGGGATGGCTAGCCCGTCGGCCGCGTCATTGAAGGGGTTGCTGATGTCGACGATGACCTTGCCCGCCAGCGCGTCTCCGTACTGGGTGACGACCGGCACGACACTGGCGTACGTCAGGGCCACGATGACGATGTCCCCGGCGGGGACGGCACCGAACTCTCCCGTCGTGGCGCTGCCGCCGAGAGCCTTGGCCAGGTCAGCGGCCTTGGACTGATCGCGGCCGATGACCTCGACAGTGTTGCCGCCCGCTACCGCCAGCGCGCCGATCGCGCGGGCCATGTTCCCGGTGCCGATGATGCTGATGTTGCTCATAAGGTGTCCTTTCTTGACTGACGGTTGAAAAGGTTGACTCCTCCACCTTAAGGCGGATTTATTGATGCGTCAACTAATTGAGGAAGCGGGGGGTGCTGGAACCGAAGTGGCTGGACCGTCGTGAAGACCGCGCCTGGCGGGCCTTCGTGCGCGCCCATCATCGGCCCGTCGTGCACTTGAACCGGGGCCGGCAGGGATCGGGCCTGTCCGGGGCCGACTACGAGGTCCTGGCGGTGCTCGCGGGTCACAACGGGGACCGCATGCCCGCCCTACGCCCCGGGATCGAGCCGTGCGGGCGTAGGGCAGGGCCTTGGTCGTTACTCCCCGTTTGTGCGCAGTTCCCAGGGCTGCATGCCGATTGCATCCGCGAGGTTTCGCTGCAGCGCGACGCCGGCCGGCAGCGTGCGGTAGAAGATGCTCACCTCGGCGATCTTGCCGTCCGCGTCGAGCAGGACGAAGAATATTCCGTTGACCGCGGCGTCTCCGACTCGCAGCCGGAAGTGGGCGGCGTGGTGGGTCTCGCCGCTGAGGACCTCCAGATAGGTGTCGTCGTCCGCCAGTCCGTTGACAGTCTTTATGGTTTCCACGGCGGCCTCGCGGCCGGTGACTGGCTCATCGCCGAACGGGCCGTACAGCACCACGTCCTCGGCGAGCAAACGGGTGAGGGTGTCTTTGTCTGCGCCGCCGTGGATGCAGTCGACGAAGGACTCCAAGGTTTCGCGGTGCGGGGCGAACGTGGTCATGGTGACTCCTTTTGAAGTGGTCGCCCGGCCGTCAGCCGGCCGGGAAGTAATGGCCGTTGTCCAAGTCGGCGAACAGACTGGGCTGCGCGGGTTCCCAGCCGAGGGTCTGGCGCGTGATGCGGCTGGTCGCCGGGAAGGACCCCGTGACCAGATTCGTGTAGAGCCCGAAGTATCCCGGCAGCATCATCACGTCCTCGGGAACGCTCACGGTGGGCAGGCCCAGATGGCTGCCAATGGCCTCGGCGATCTCGCGGAAAGGGATGCCTCCGTCCGCAATCGCGTGCCAATATCTGCCAGCCGGACCCTTCTCCAACGCCAAGCGAAACACGGCGGCTACATCGCGGATGTGCACGGCGCACCACGGGTTCGCGCCATCTCCGGGGTAGCCGGCGAAACCCTTCTCCTGCGCGAGCGCGATCAGCCCTGGAAGGAACCCGGCACTATCAGTCGTGCTGTGCGCGATGAGGGGAAGCCGCACGATCGAAGACCGCACTCCCTGCTCGGCGAGGCCGACTACGGCGCGTTCCACGACGTTGCGAACACGCAGGGTGCCCTTGTGCTCATCGCCGCTGGGAAGGGCCGGGTCCTCTTCGGTGGCTGGTCGGCCCAGGTTCCCGGCCGAGCCTATGCTGCCGGCCGCGACTAGCGGCTTTCCGGTCCCCGCCAGCGCCTCGCCGTACGCGAGCATGATCGGGAGCTCCGCGGCGGCCACGGCGTCCATCCCGCCGGACGGAAGCAGGTCTTGCCTGTGCGCCACGTGGATGACGCCGTCGGCGTCCGCGGCCGCCTCCGTGAGCCCGTCGAGATCCTCAAGGTCGCCGCGACGCACCTTCGCGCCTTGCGCGGACAGCGCCGCCGCGGCGGTGTCCGACCGGGCCAGGCCGGTGACCTCGTGCCCGGCGGCGATGAGTTCGGGGATGATGTACGAACCGGCATGTCCGGTCCCTCCGGCAACGAAAACGCGCATGTGACTGTCCTTCCGAGGGTAAGTGGAGTGGGTATTGTTCTCGTGCCGTAGGCCGACTGGCGTCATGTGGCGCGAGACGTGGTGGTGCGGTTGCGCTCAGCTGAGCATGTTGACGCCGAGGAAGAAGTCGGTGTGGTTGAGGGAGTGCGTCATCAGACCCATCTCCAGCAGGCCCGCGTTCTCCAATGCCTGCGCCATGGGCAGCGGCCCGGCGTCGAACGGGCGCAGTCCCAGGCTCTCGATGAACACCGATACTTGGGCCTTGGCCTGCGCGTCGTCGCCGGCGATGAACACATCCAAAGGGCGACCCTCGGCTGGGCCGGCCGCCAGAACGTTGGCGAACAGGGTGTTGAACGCCTTGACGACATGCGCGCCGGCGGGGGCGGCCTTGGCGATCTCCTGTGCGCCGGAACTGCCGTCAGGGGTGACAAGGCCGGTGATATCGGGGGTGACGGGGTTGGTGATATCGATGACGATTTTGCCGTGCAGCGCGTCTCCGTACTCGCTCACCGCCTCCGCCGCATTAGCGTAGGGCACAGCGAGGATGACGATATCTCCGGCCGGGGCGGTGCCGGCCGCACCGACAGTGGCGCCGCCGAGCGATCCGGCCAATTCCTTGGCTTTGACCGG
Source organism: uncultured Actinomycetota bacterium (assembly GCA_963788075.1). Classification (GTDB taxonomy): domain Bacteria; phylum Actinomycetota; class Actinomycetes; order Mycobacteriales; family Mycobacteriaceae; genus Mycobacterium. Next base: position 841,554 of record CAWBFI010000008.1, read on the forward strand.
GTCGCGGCCGATGATCTCGACTGCGTTGCCGCCAGCGAGCGCCCGGTGGGCCAGGGCGCTGGCCATGTTCCCCAGGCCGATGATGCTGATGCTGCTCATGAAGTATCCCGTCTTGGTTGATGGAAAAGGTTGACTACTCAACCATACCAAGGATTGGTGATGCGTCAACCAATCGGGGTAGCGTGGAGGCCGATGAAACCGAACTGGCTGAACGCTCGTGAAGACCGTGCATGGCGAGCCTTCATGTACGCACATCACCACCTCCTTGTGCACCTGAACCGGGGCCTGCAGGAATCGGGCCTGTCCGAGGCCGACTACGAGATCCTGGCGGTGCTCTCGGCTCTCGACGGGGACCGCATGGCCGCCCGCGACCTGTGCAACGCACTGGGCTGGGAGAAGAGCCGTCTCTCCCACCAGCTGCGACGCATGCAGAAGGACGGGCTGATCAGCCGCGAGCCCAACCCCGACGACGCCCGCAGCAACCTGGTCTGCCTGCTGCCGAACGGCCGCGCCGCCATCGAAAAGGCGGCACCCGGGCACGTGGAGGACGTCCGCCGGAACTTCGTCGATCTGCTTACCCCGGCTGAGCTCGACCTGCTCGCCACCCTCAACGAACGAATCCTGCACCACCTGGCCACAAACCACGACTCCCCGCCGAAGACGAGCCCTCATAACCTTCATCAGCTGTGAGCGATTCACCCCGCATAACAGGTCTTTCGGTAGGGATGAGACTCCGGCTGTGAGTCGGCTTATGAGACGCCTGGGTTGATGGCGGTCACCAACCAGCGTTGCCCGTTGCGCACCGGCGCGTTCTCGGCTGGCGGATCGTCAGCGTCACGCCACGGAATCGATGCGTCGTTCTGACGCTTGAGGATGAGGTCACCGACTGCAATGCGATGCCCGCGGGCCCAATTGGGCGGACAGGACGGCAAGAGGAGATGCCAGTCGCCCGATCAAAGTCCCGCCATGTATTCAGATGAGGGATCGTGGGCTTCGATCAGGCGGGCGGCGTTTTCGGCGTGGCGCAGGGACGACGACTAGACGCCGGCGTAGCCGCGCGTCAGCGTTTTTGGTCGACTTGCACGGGGCGGTCCCACAGCGGCCGCACACCAGGTCGTCGGCCGCGTCCTGCCGCGCGAGCAGGTCGCAGCCGTGGCGCCAGCCCAGCAGGTCGGCCACCCCGATGAAGGGTCGATCGCTGTGTTGCCAGCTCCCGCGACTTGTCCTGCTAGCGAGGCGTCGACGCGGCTGGCGCCTTCCTCAACGGCAACGACGCTGTGGGCCACCGACAATGACACGCTCTCGTGGGCGTGCACTCCGATCGCGTAACCGGGTCCAACATCTGGCGGTAGGCGCGCATCCGGTAGCGCACGCCCTATGGTCAGCCGTCCCCCGGGGACCTCACGCTCGGTGGAGGTGCGAACAATCGGTGCCGATATTGCCCGATCCGACGATAGCCACCTTGGTCGTGCTCACTGGGTCTCCTTCGTCGAAAAGGTTGCCGACACTTCGCCCAACGGGGCGATTTCGGCATGGATGTGTGTCCCCGGCGGTGCTGGGACCATCGGGCCCAGCGCACCGGAGAGAATGAGCTGTCCGGCACGTAACCATTCTCCGTACACCGAGGCCGTCGCCTTCACCGGTCGCGCGCCGGGAGCCGGTCACAGTCGGACGAGATCTTCGAACGACGCCCCAGCCCGATAACGCGACGCCAACTCCTCGGGATCGAATTCGACGCCGATGGGATTGGCGGCGAACTTACCGGAATCGATGTAGCCCTGAACTTCTTCGGCCGTGGCGAAGTTGTCCACCTGCATCTCGACGTGATTACCGTCCGGGTCCTCGTAGAACATCGACGTCGTCGCACCGTGGTTGATGCACCACAAGGGCTCCACGCCGACGGACTTCAGTCGAAAGAAGGTGTCCAACAGTCCGTCGAGGTCCTCATAGGTGAACGCCACATGATGCAGGCCAGTATGCGCGTCGGTGGGACGCTCGTGAGCGCCGTTGGCGACAAAGGCCATTCGATGATGTTCGTCGTCATAACTGATGAAGCCCAGCTTATCGTTGGCGTAGACCACCTGCGCATCGAGTAGCTGCACGTACCAATTCATCAGCGTCTCAAGCCTATTGGTCTTCAGAACGACGTGGGCAAGCTTGGACGGCGACGCCATGGACGACTCCTCTAGGGCGCTCGATCGGGGCGATAGTTTGACACCATCATGCTAAAGGTGTACACGTCTTGAAAAAGCTAGCCGTGCAACGCTTTCAGGGTGGGCGGCGCCGTAGGTTTCGGGATCGGCGCCAGCCCACTGGCGGTCTCGGTGCGCCGCACCGCGGCCAGCCGATCCCAACAAGGCTCGGCATCACCGATGCTGATGCGCTGCACGACGCGGAGGAGTGCTTGGATATCCTTGCGGCTGGACTGCCAGCCGTCCGACCTGACTACGCGCGCCAATCATGTTCCGCCAAACCGCTCGGCGACGGCGTGCTGATCACCGGCGACGGGGTACGAATGGGACTGATCGCCTCCACCGCACTGACTGTCGACGACGACAACCCCGACAACGCCGTGGTGTGCGCCGACATCCAACTCACCAGAGGAGACACCGCCCTGTTCGTGCTGGAGATGCTCGACGGTGACGACGAGCCTTCCGCCGACGCCGTCGATGTGACCGACGCATTGCTGGATGCCACCACATCGTTCTGGCGCGACTGGCTTTACCAGTCGCGTTATGTCGGGCGGTGGCGCGAGATGGTGCACCGCTCGGCCATCACTCTCAAGCTGCTCACCCACGAGCCCACCGGCGCGATCATCGCGGCGCCTACTACAAGCATCCCGGAACATATTGGTGGCAGCCGCAATTGGGACTACCGCTACGTATGGATGCGCGACGCAGGTTTCAGCATGTACGCGCTATTGCGCCTTGGATTCATCGACGAGGCGCGGTCCTTCACCCGATGGCTGTCCGAACGGCTGGGCCACGAACGCGACGGCGACCAGGAACTGGGAACCGCTGCGCGTGCTCTACAACATCGACGGCAACCTACCCGATAAGGAGGTCGAGCTCGATCATCTTTCCGGCCATCGGGATTCCACGCCGGTGCGGGTGGGCAACGCGGCAGTCAACCAGTTACAGCTCGACATTTACGGCGAGCTGATCGACTCGGTGTACCTGTTCAACAAGTACGGCCCGGGCATCAGCGACGACGCCTGGCGCGACGTCGTCGAGGTCGTCGATTGGGTAATGGACAACTGGGACCGCGACGACGCCGGGATGTGGGAATTGCGTGGTGAGAAACGTGCCTTCACCACGTCACGGCTGATGTGCTGGGTAGCCCTGGAGCGGACCATCCGTATCGCCCGCCAGCGTGGGCTGCCCGGTGACATCGTCGCCTCGTCGAAGACCCGCGACGAGATCTACGACCGGATCATGACCCGCTGCTACAGCGCCGCGCGGGAATCGTTCACCCAAACCGAAGACGGTGACGAACTCGACGCCGGGGTGCTGCTCATGCCGATGGTGAAGTTCCTGTCACCGGCCGACCCCAAGTTCTTGTCCACCCTGCGCGCCATCGAATGCGAACTCGTCACCGACAGCCTGGTGTTCCGCTACGACCCGGCATCTGACGGCCTGGACGGCGAAGAGGGCACCTTCTCGATCTGTTCGTTCTGGTACGTCGAAGCGCTCACCCGCGCGGGCCGGCTCGACGACGCCCAGCTGGCGCTGGAGAAGATGTTCACTTACGCCAATGACGTCGGGCTCTACGCCGAACAGGTCAGCGCCACCGGCGAACAGGTCGGCAACTTTCCCCAGGCCTTCACCCATCTGGCGCTGATCAGCGCCGCGATCAACCTCGACCGCGCCCTGAACTGAGGAAATCTAGTCTCCGAGCTCGTTCCGAACGGGCGTCGTGCTGACGCACGAAGGCGCCGTCTATCGGCGGGCTTACCGGCGGGTCGGCGATCTCGGCCGACCATCCAGATGGTGTGAGCGATCCGGGTGGCGCGATCTAGCTGGCTATCAATCGTCCACCATACAGACGAGATGACCCGATACCTGATGAAGCATCGGGCTCACGTTGGCCGTTGCGGTCGACGACGGGTGCCGTGCCGATGCCGCCCTGTCGGCCGCTAGCGAGCCGAGATACGCAGCGGCGGTATGGAATCGCACAACCTGGCGCGGTTGTATTGGCATCAGCGGAAAGCCTCGGTCGCCGCACTCAATTCTCGCAGCGCCTGCTCGGCAAGCTTGGCGAGTGTCTGCCATTGGCCGGCTCGAGCCAGCGCGGTAGGCAGCGCTGAGGGCGAGCGCGCCGACGTGAGCGACGAGGGTAGCGGTTGGCTGTTTCAAGTGTCACAACGCATCTGAAGGGCTTTTGGGACTGCTCGCAATGGGGCGCATCAGTCCCAAACGGATCGCCACGGTGCCCAACTGGATGGATGATCCGGACATGCTGCGATCCGTTGGTCAAGGCGGTCCTCGTCGCGCCACGCATCACCGTCGACGGGCGGAGCCGATGGGCGAACCCGACTCGGCGATCCGGTTGGTAATGGCCTGGGCCGCTCTGCCGAGCCTGATCAGGTCGGCCTTCGTCAACGGCTCCACCACCAGTTCGCGCACCTTCGCGACGTGCAAGGGGGCCGCGGCGGAGACCCGCCGCAATCCCGCCTTCGTGAGCTCGACAGCGCTCACCCTGCCGTCCTCGGCACAGACGCGCTTCACCACCAACCCGTTGCCTGCGAGGCGCCTGACCACGTGCGACAACCGCGACAACGAGGAGTTCGCACTGGAGGCGAGCTCCGACATCCGCAGCGTCCTCTCGTCGGCTTCCGAGAGATTCGCCAGCACGAGGTACTCGAACGTCGTCAGTCCGGTGGTGCGCTGCAGATCGCTTTCCAGGGCCGCCGGAAGCTCCATAATCATCGAAAGGAGCTGACGCCACGCACGCTGCTGATCGTCGTCGAGCCACACCGTTTCGGGTTGACGACGCTCACGCTCGGGCCGCGTCACCGCGACGACCCGACGGTTTCCGATCGCCCAGCTGTCATCCGGACCTCCTGCATCTGAAGGATAGTTCGACCGTCAACTGTTAGACGTCAGCCGCCGAGCGGCGACGGCTCCGTCGTGGCAACCCCGCGGCACCGGCGACGGCGTCCGGTCGTTGTCGAGGCGTCAAGGTCTGCATCACCGCGGGAATGACTCCGATGGAGCCGATTTAGTTGACGCTTCACATTAACACCCGTAGGGTAATTGATGCATCAACTAATGACTCGTCCGCGTGAATGCGAGATTCGCAGGTGCGACCGGTCGGGTGGTCGCCCCTGTTCGCACACACACGTCTTCGAGGAGCCCACGTGAACATCGCGGTATGGATCGCGTCCGGATTACTCGCCGCCGCATATCTTTTTGCCGGTGGCACGAAACTGCTGACGCCGAAGGAGCGCCTGGCGAAGAACCCCTCCATGGCTGCTGCCGCCGAGGCGTTGTCCGCGACGTCGCTCAAACTCATCGGCGGCGTCGAGGTGGCCGGGGCTCTCGGTCTGATCCTCCCGTGGCTCACCGGCATCGCGCCCATCCTGACGCCGGCCGCAGCCGTGGGCCTCGCGCTGCTGCAGGTGGGCGCGGCGGTGTTCCACGGTCGACGCGCGGAGTACAAGCGGAGTACAAGCAGTGGCCGGTGAACGTCGTGTTCCTGGCGCTGGCGGTCTTCATCGCGGCCGCTCGGACCTCGGAGGTCGTGCGATGACCAGCGCTGTGCAGTACGCCATCGTGGGCACCGGCAGCATCGGCACGGTTCTGGCGCAACGGTTCTCCGACCACCACGTCCCGGCACTCTTCGCCAACACGCGAGGTCCGGAGACGATCGACGTCACCGAACTGTCCGCCTCGATAGCGCCGGTCACCCTCGACACAGCTCTGGACGCGGACGTGATCATCCTGGCCATACCGTTCTTGCAGGTCCGCGAGGTGGGTCGGCGCCGCGCAGACTGGTCCGGCAAGATCGTCGTCGACACAGCGAACGCGTTTCTGGTGCCCAACTCCGAGAAAATCCTCGGCAGCCGCCTGTCGACTGATTTCAACGCCGAGGCCTTCCCCGGCGCCGCGGTGGTCAAGTCGTTCAACCAAACCGCCGCCAGGCAGCTCGCCGAGAAGCGCCCGTCCGAGTTCGGCAGACGCGTAGTCTTCGTGTCCAGCAACGACTCCGCGGCGAGCGCGCTAGTAGCCGGGCTGTGCACCGATCTCGGCTTCGCCCCGATCGAACTCGGACGTATCGACCAGGGCGGGGTACTCATCCAAGCCCGCAACGCCCTGGTCTTGCGCAATCTCTACGAACTACCGTCGGAGCTCGAAAAGAGCATCCAGGTGGACTCGACTGTTGGGCGGGATCTCACCCCCGGGACGTGGATGATCGACCCCGTCCACTCTTCCATCACGTTCTCGGTCCGCCACCTGGCGGTCGGTAGGGTACGTGGGCGATTCGACAACTTCTCCGGTGCGATCACGGTGCCCGAGAACGGCACTCCGAGCGTTGCGGTCACGGTAGCGGTCGGGTCGGTGAGGTCCGGTAACCCGGACCGCGACCAGCACCTACGGGCCCCCGACATCTTCGGGGCCGACGAGTTCCCCACCGCCACCCTGGTCTCGATCGGTATGCACCCCGTCGAAAAGGACAACTGGGTCCTCGAGGCTGATTTCACCCTGCGCGGAACCACCAAACGCATACCAGTGGCGTTCTCGTTTCTCGGCGTGAGCCCCGGCATGGGTCGCGGTGAGGTGGCCGGGTTCGAAGGCGTGATCAAGCTGAAGCGTAGTGATTTCGGCGTCCTGACCGACACTCCCGTGCTATCCGGAGGCGGCCCGATGGTCGGGGACACCGTCGAGATCACCGTTTGCGTAGAGGCGGTCAAGCAACCCTCCGCGCCGACGCGATGAGGCGGCGAAGCCACCGGGCGGCGAACGTCGCGACTGGATCCGAAACCCAGGGCATTGACAACCCGGCCATCGCCGATGTGGCGGCCAGCGCCGGAATGCAAGAGACCTCCACCTACCGACGGTGGGGGAGTACCCGATCGTCGCTGCTCTGCTCGACGACAGCACGACGAAGACTCCCATTCACGACACCGGTTCTGCCCGTGAGGATTTGATCGTTGTTGAGCGCGCCGTGGCCGAGAGGCTCAGTCAGCCCGGTGGAGTGGCGTTGGCGCGGATGGCCGCGTCTAGCGCCGATGACGCCTCGGCCCCGCACCGCCACGAATTCTGCGAGAGCTGCACAGCGCGATATCGGTCGTCGTCGAACGCGGGATCGCTCGCGGGGAACTGCATTGGGCGGTCGATGCCCGAACCGTGACGACCACGGTGATCGCGCCTCTACCCATGTACGCGACGGTCATCAGGAAACCGATCCTGCCCGAACTGGTGGTGGACCTCGTCCTGGCTGCGCGGTCACCCGGAGCAGGCGCTCGCGTTTGCCGGTCCGACCTCCCCTCAACACTCCTCTACTCCGGAGCTCTCGCCATGCCCCACAATGAAGACCCTTCTGGGAAAACGACGTCCTCCGCGGGACCGATGGCGGTGGGGAAGGACCGCGCACCGATCTGGGAGCCCGATCCCGACTCAGTCGCCGATGCTGCGATCACCCGGTTCATCGGCATGGTCACCGCGACTTCGGGTCGCCGATTCGACGGTTATCAAGCCCTGTGGTCCTGGTCGGTCGAGCATCTCGAGGAGTTCTGGACTACCGCGAGGCGACACTCACCGAGATGACCACCGCTTGGCCGAACTACTTCGGCTACTTCGGTACGTACACGATCGACGCGGGCAACGCGGCCATCACCCATCACATCGAGTCGGGATGGTTCCCCAACCTCGCCGGCACCGAACAGGCGCGCTACTTCCACTTCGACGCCGAGCGATTGGTGCTCGACGCCGACACCTCGTGGGACCGCGTCAAGATCATCTGGGAACGGGCGCGGCGGTCGTCCGTCGCGCCGTGACGACTAGCGCGTCAGTCGAACTCCGGCGCCTCAATCCGCGTTTCCCGGAAGTGCGGATACGACGCGAACGTCACCGACGCGTCTCGGGCTTCACCGTTACTCCACATCGGTACGCAGTTCCCAGGGCTGCATGCCGAGTGCATCCGCAAGGTTTCGCTGCAGCGCGACGCCGGACGGCAGAGGGCGCCAAAATATGGTCACCTCGGCGATCTTGCCGTCCGCGTCGAGCAGGATGTAGTCCATTCCGTTGACCGCGGTGTCTTCGATCTGCAGCCGGAAGTACGCGGCGTGGTGCGTCTCTCCGCTGAGGACCTCCTTATAGGTGAGGTCGGCCGCCACCGCGCCGACGCTCTGTATGCCTTCCAGGACTGCCTCGCGGCCTGTGGCTGGCTCATCGCCGAGCGGGCTGTACATCACCACGTCCTCGGCGAGGATGCCGGAAAGAGTGTCTTTGTCTGCGCCGCCGTGCATGCAGTCGACGAATAATTCCACGGTGTCGCGGTGCGGGGCGAAGGTGGTCATGGCTACTCCTTATGTGCTTCCTGTTATGTGCTTCTTGCTTGTTGTGTGTGAGACCTGGTCGGTGCGCCCACCCGTAGGGTTGAGTCGGTGCCCAGGTCATCAAGGTGAGGTGAACGCACGGAATGAGAATCAATTTCATCGATTCCCGCTAGCGCCGTATTGAGTTGTTGTGATGGACTTTGAGCTGGGTGGCCGGACGGTCGCGACAACCTCACTCCGGAGCCGGACCCGCGAGGTCATCAGGTCGGGGGTGGTCGCCGAAACGGCGCGGCTTTCCGATGACCCGAATAACCGGACGACCACAACGGATTACCGGAAACCAGAAGGCCGTCAGGGACCGATGACCAGGCTCGCGTGCAGCGTGTCGTGGTATTCCTTCGACTCGACGATCTTTCCGTCGCGCACGACGAACAGGATCTGCACCTTCGCGATGTCATCCCGGTCGTACGTGCCGCCGAAGGACCAGTCCCTGCCCGCGATCCAAAAGGTCCCCTCCGGATCGACACGGACGAAAGCCTCCGCCGACTTGCCGTCCGTTCGATCCTCGATGTACCCCAGCCCGGCATCGGTCGGGAGCTCAGCCATTGAGTCGCCTTCCGTCTCAGGTGGAACCGCGTTCCCCGGTACCCTTCTGCCGCGGTGGCCACGGTCCGGTGCGACGACGTCTTTGTCGGCGTCCATCCCGGTGTCTCTCACTTAGATCGCTGTGGTGCCGCCGTCGACCACCAGCTCCATGCCATTGACATAGCTCGAGTCGTCGGAGGCAAGGAACAACGCGGCCGACGCGATCTCCTCAGGGCGGCCCATCTCTCGTCGCGGGATCACGGACTCGAACTGCTCCTTCGCCGCCTCGTCCATCACCTTCGCCAACATCGGCGAGCCGACCTGCCCGGGGGTCAGCACGTTCACCCGGATCTTCCTGTCCCTCAACTCGGACACCCACACCCGTGCGTAGGCGGGCAGCACGGCCTTGCTTCCCGCGTACACGCTCCAATTGGGGTAGCCCCGCAGCGATGCGTTTGACCCGGTCATGAAAATCGAGCCGCCATCGTTGAACAGCGGCAGCGCCTTCTGCACCGTGAACAGCGTGCCGCGCGCGTTCAGCCAGAAGGCGTCATGGAAGTCCTCCTCGGTGATCTCACCGAGCCTGCTCTGCTTGCCCACCCCGGCACTTGCCCACAACACGTCGATCGCGCCCTTTTCCTGCTTGACCGTGTCGAACAAACGGTCCAGATCATCGAGGTCGGCCGAGTCGCCCTGCACGCCAGTCACGTTCCGCCCGATCAGTTCGACGGCTTCCTCCACTGCGTCCTTCCGTCGGCCCGTGATGAAGACGTGAGCTCCTTCGTCAACGAACACCCTGGCACCGGCCAACGCCATACCACTCGTCGCGCCGGTGATCACCGCGACCTTGCCATCGAGTTTTCCCACGATCACTCCACCCTTTCGATAGTGCCGATGTTATGTACACCGATCTGAGTGCTTAACGTATCGAACGGCTACGCGGAATGCAAGCTATGCACACCGATCGGTACCCATCTCGGCTACGCTGGGTGTATGACGGAGTTAGAGAAGGGGCCGCGAGGCCTGCGCCGCGGCAGGGGCGCACGAGAGCGCATCCTCGGCGCTTCACAACAACTGTTCCGCGATCAAGGCATCAACAGCACCGGCCTGGACCAGCTCTGCGCGGTGGCCCAGGTGTCCAAGCGCACGTTTTACCAGCACTTCACCGGCAAGGATGAGCTGATCGCCGAACACCTACGCCGATTCGATCCCGACATCCTGCCCGAGGTGTTCGACCGCACCGACCTCCCACCCCGCGAACGGCTCCTCGCCGCCTTCGACATTCACGCGCCGCTGTGCCCGTTCATCGCGGCGGCCGTCGAACTCCACGACCCGGACCACCCGGCACGCCTACGCGCCCGCGACTACAAGACGGCATTTGCCGCGCGGCTCACCGACACCGCCCGCGAGGCCGGCGCCACCAACCCCGAACAGCTCGGCGAACAACTGGCGCTGCTCCTGGATGGCTCCTCAGCCCGCAACCGAGTCCTCAACTCCGACACCTTCGCCACCGCCGCCGCCATCGCAGCCGTCCTCATCGACAACGCCATCCCCACGGCAGCGGTACCGCCCGACGCAGGCGGGAACCTGCCAGCCGGGACGGGGCCGCGCGCCGGATCCGGCGGCGAGCTCAGCCGAAATTGACGCCGAGGGAGAAGTTGAAGTCCCCCGCGCCTTGCCGGCCCACGCCTACTGATAGCAGGCCCGCGCCCTCCAGCCAGTGCGCCATGCTCAGGTCGCCGGTGTCCCGCGGGCGCAGTCCGAGGCTCTTGATGAACGCTGACGGGCTCGCTTTGGCCTGCGCGTCATCGCCGGCCATGAACACATCCAGCGGACCGCCGGCGGCCAGGACGTCGCGGAAGAGGGTGTTGAACGCCCCGAGCCCAGACACCCACCGACCTCGACGCCGATTTGCTGGCTGGCTGCGCGCCTGCGCCACCAAACACCCGCGCCACGGCTTCCGGGCGTGCCTGGGCAGCGCTACGCCACGACGAGGGCCGTGAGATCAACGTGAAGAAGTGCACCGGCTCTGGTGCGAGGAGGGGGCTACAAAGGCGCGTCCGCAGCCCGCGCAACCGGGCCGGGACGTCCTCGGTGCCCGAGGTGGTCGCCGACGCCCCGAAGGTGGTGTGGGCAGTCGACTTTTAGTTCGATTGCACCGTCAACGGAAAAGCCATCAAGATCGCATCGATGGTCGACGAACATACCCGTGAGTCATTGCTGCATCTGGCGGAAGCTCCATCACCGCCGAGCGGCTCGTCACCGAGCTCGAAAAGGACTTCGCCCCGGCCGGCGGACCGCCGATGGTGTTACGGATGGACAACGGTCCTGAGTCGGTTTATCAAGCGCTGCAATGGTTCTGCGAGCACAAGGGCGACTTGTCCTACATCCCGCGAGGCACGCCCCGGAACAGGGGCTACATCGAATCGTTCAATAACAACCGCCTACGCAAGGAGTGCCTCAACCGCAACCACTGGAACACCCTGTTCGGGGTCCGCGGTCATCGGCGACTTCAAGCAGGAGCGCAACCACCGACACCGGCATTCGGCCGTGGGCTAGCGAACACCAGTCGAGTACGCTGCCCGATGCAGCCACACCACTACCCCGTGGTCTGCGAGATCAACTGAACCGAACCACAACAACCTGGCTCTAACTCCGGGTGGACTCAGTATCGGGGACTCGTCAGTGGCACCCCACGTCGTCACCGTCGACGACGCCCGTCTGCGTCCTTGGCCCTGAATCCGCACACAGACCTTCGCGTCCTTCTTCGAGCAGTCGATTCCCGCGCACCGCGGGTGTACCACATCCATCGAAACTCACCGCTTCCCCACAGGATTGACAAAGAGGCGTGCTTCGGGGAGAGCGGGATAAAACAGAATTCTGACACTCGTGCTCGACGGCAACATTCCACGGTCCCCGTGGATAGGGGGCTCTCCACCCTCAGGCTAATTTGCGGGCTCACAGGCAACATAGTGCGACCGGGGTCAACCGAAACACCCTCCAGCATGAACCGTCGACCGCCTTGCCGCTAAACCAGCGCCGACCCCGTTCACAAACCGCAACCCGGCCCAAGGATTTTCGATCATCACGGTGGGGAGCGAAGCGCCCCCGAGAAGCTAATTTGGCCGAAGTCGGGATGGCGAGATCAAAGCTGGAGGCACACGCCGCATCGCCTTCGAGCCAGACGGTGACTGCTACGACGCCGACGGCTTCGATGAGCTTGACGAGTGACGTTTGTTATTTCTGTCCGCCGGTGTGCGCGACTATTCCGGCTGGTTCAGCTCGAGCAAGTTGCCGAACGGATCGTGCAGGACCTTCGCCGGGAAGCCGAGGTTAACCAGACTCTAAATGCGGTAATCAACTGAGTCAGAAGTGACGAACTGGCTGGGAGGCGACCCGATTGATGTTTTCCGACGACGCCTTCTAGGGCTTACGCGGCGGGTGCAAGACATATCACCAATGTGAGGAGCGACCATCGTCGCCTGGGCACGATTAGAGCCGCGATTGTTGTAGTCCACACCCTGCGCTATCCGTACCGTGCCGGATACTTCCCAGCCCCCCGGGGCTATTGGCGTTGGTGGAAGCTGAGCGGCCCGTCTCGGCGCGATGGCCGGGGCGGCCCATCCGGCGGCTGCGGCAGACAGGACGTGCCAGGCGCCGTGGAACTGCCACAGGCTGTCGGGTCGGCACAGCGGTGACCCGGAGCGTCCCGCGGCGTAGCTGCATCGCGAGCACCTTACGCGCTGGTGCAAGGACCTAAGTCTCTAGAGAGCGGGGTGGTTGTCCTCTTACGTTGACCGGATGAAGCGTGTCCTCATCGATTGTTTTGGTGGGCCCGAGGTCGTGCGGGTAGTAGAGGATGATGACCCACAACCGGCTGAGGGGCAGGTTCGCGTCCGAGTGTTGGCTTCCGGAGTGTCGCTTAGCGATGCTCAGATGCGCGCCGGCACGTATCTAGGGGGTCCCCAACCGCCGTTCACGCCAGGCTAGCGCTTTGGGGATTGGCGATATCGCGTCGACCGGATGTCCGTTGTGGGTTCTCGGCTGTGGTTGCTGAGACGCAATGGCTTCCCTTAATTGCTGAATCTCGTCGCGGAGACGCTCCATTTGCAGCCGAGCATCTTCGCGTAGAGCTTCGATTTGGGCCGCCGTTGCTGCTTGATATTCGTTGTCTTCGTCTGCGACGCGCTGCACGATCCAGGAAGCAAGCGTTGCAGTGACGGTGCCGACCAACCCGATTCCGCCGATCATGAGCAAAACAGCAATCAGTCGCCCCTGACCCGTCACCGGTGACTCGTCGCCGTAGCCGACGGTGGTGACAGTGCAGATCGACCACCACAATGCGTCACCGAAGTTGTTGATTTTCCCCGAGTGCCCGTGCTCAGCTTCCAGTGTGGCCAGTGAACCTGCGTAGAGGAGCAGAACTGCGCAAGACGCGGTGTAGACGACCACTCGGCCACGAACCGCCCCGCCGATGACCTTCTGCAACGCAGTGACAAGAACCACCAGCCGCAGCAGCCGCAACGGCCGCAAGATCGGAAGTACAACGATGGCAAAGTCGAACAGATGACGGCCGAACCAACGCAAACGGTCAGTCGCAAGGCACAGTCTCGCAAAGTAGTCAACCACGAAGACGCCCCATACGACCCATAAGATGATGTCGATTGCGGCCTTCCATGGCTCCGACGGATGGGCCAACACCTGCACCGAGTAGACGACCAGAAAAAGGATGGCCACGATGGCCAGCGGCCACTCGGTGCGGTCCTCGAATCGTTTGAGTCTATTTAGCGGGTCAGTCCGCGGAGCGATGAGTTTTCGCAAGCGGCCCATCAAATGCTCCTAGCGCCAGGTTTCAATGACGAAGTAGTCGTCCTCGGCTTGTGTTTCGGACGGTTCATATCGGCCAACCTGCCAGCGTGTCGCAAGCTGAGCTTATCGACACCCAGAGCGCGGATACCCCGATCAACGTCCTCTAGCTGGTGAACCTTCGCCTTCATCTCTTCGTCGAGCGTTTCCAGCTCGGTTCTCAAATCGAGGATTTTGAGGGCGATTTCGTTGGTCCGGCGAGCCAACCGGACGCGGTGTGCGCGTAGGTGCAACAGCGCGTCGCTGTTGGTCGACTCTGCAATCTTGTCTTCGTCCATTGTCTTTCGACCCCTTTCGAAGCCAATCTGTGGCTACCTACGGCGACGTGGATAAAGCTCGGCGATAGTGCTCACCGGCGGCAGTCACCTGGCCGTGCGCCGGTGGGTAGCGCTGCGTGAAGCCGTTATCCGTGGAGGGCAATGTCTGCGTGACTGGGATCTGTTGTCCCTTCCGGTAGTTCGCGGATGATGCTGTCGATGGTGTAGCCCTGGTAAGCAGGTTCTCAATGACCGCGCCCATTTCGGGGTCGGGCCTGGTCATCAGATACGGCTCACCGTGGCGCAATTCGGCCCACGGACACACTTCGCCCGCGTCGTCGATCAACGCGCCGTGTTTGAGTGCGCGGTCGGCCAGGACCCGCACGAACGCGGGACGTACCTGCACGATGCGCTCAACCTCATCGGGCCAGCGTTCGGCCACCCACTCCGCGAGCCGGTTGTCATCGATGACGCGAAATTCACGCTTGCCTTCGCAAACGGTGACGGTGCCGATCTTGTACCCTCCCAGCAAGGCAGCCTGGCGATCCCCGGCGACCATGTCGCTGAGTTCGGCTTTCGCCTCGTCTTCCCACTTGGTGACTTGGCCGCGAATCCATTTGCACACGGCGAGTTTGGCCGCTGCTGTGCGGTTAGTCATCACACGTCCGTAGGGGTCGAGTGCGGTACAGGCACATCACAATGCGGGCATGCCCATCCGCGGGGCGAAACCCATACGCACATACACCCGCACGGACAGATAGGGTCGCTGTCCGCCTTGATCAGACTGGTCAGGTCTGGGTCCGTTGTTCCGGTGCAGAGAGCCGCCGCGAGTGCAGCTGCGCGGGTCTTCATGCCGGGGCTCAGCGCAGCGTGTTCGGGCACAAGTGGTGTTGTGCTGCGGCGACAATGGCCGGTCCCCAAACGCCGCCAAACACCCCCATTTGCGTTCCGATGATCTGCTCCGGTGACATCCCGTGGTGCAGGTCGTCGCAGACTTCACGCCCACCCTGCAGTGCCCCTCCCGGGCCTCTCCCCATTGGGACGCCGTTCTGCGCCAGCTCGTCTAGGTAGCCTTGTTCGGCGTCGGCGTGTGCCTGCGGTGCCCCGACGCCAATCAGCGCCAGCGCGGCCGCTCCGGCGGCGACACCGCCGAGCAACACTCTCATCATTTGCATTTGCCTTCTCTTTCTCTCGGGCCACGGCAGCTTGCCGCGACTCGGCTTGGCGTAGGGGTCGCTCACCGCCAACTCCTGCTCGCCGGGACCAGCTCCTTGGCGCTGTGCTGACTGCGCCTGCCGTGCGGCCAACGCACCGTGAAGAAAGGCTCGCCCTGCCACCAACGGCAAAGTTCGATCAGACCGTGTTCGGTTCGGTTACCGCGCAGATACACGGCCCGCAAGATGGCTCCTGGCATTCAGCGCTCCCATTCCAATTGTTCGATGCGTTCCTTAAGTGCCGCGTTCTCGCGGCGCAACTGGTCGATGCTCCGTTGCAGCTGCCGCAGCTGTGGGTGGCACTCGGTGCAGACCCGTTCGCTGACGGACATGCCGTGGCCGGTGCGGTCATTGGTCAGCCGTTTGGCCGTGGAGCGCGGATGGCGTGTCTCGGCCCTCCGACTGATCGATGTCGTCAAGCTGTCGGTCGATGTCCGTTAATTCGATTGCCAGACGGCGCAATTGGTGTGCGAGGGCTGAGCGCCGCTGCTCAAGCAGGGCACGGCGCTCTTCGCGGTCCATGTTGTTCACGGTTTCTCAGAGCGCCTTTTGCGATGGCGGGGCCGAAGCCCCGCCATCGCCTCCCTCGCTACTTTCATGACGTGCCTCTATTAGTCGCCCCAGCCATTGCTGTAGCAGTAGCCATCGCTTCACGAATCGGTTGGGCTGGTGTAGCTGCCACCGTCGCCAGTAGTAGTAGTCGGGACTGCAACTGATGCTGTAATCGTCGCCGTAGCAAGAGCTGTCGGTATCGGTCTTGGCGGTGGCACTATCGGTGACCGCCGCCGCGCCCAGTGCCCCGAGACCGGTCATCAGGCCGGTCGCGACTGTTCTCTTCATGGTTGGATTCCTCTGCTATCGCGGGGCTCGGCATTTGTTGAGGGAATGGTTGTCGGTGTCGGGGGCGGGGCCTGGATGAGTTCCTGGCCCCGCCCCGTCGCATCCCCGGGGCTGTTATGCGGCCTGGCGCGCCAGGCGGCGGTTATGGGTTTCTTCGGGGTCCCGCGGTCATGCTGCACAAGCCGTGTTTGTGGGTCGAGGGAGAGCTAGATCTCTATGAAGGCACCAAAAGTTGGCGTCAGCCTGGGTACAGCGTTCCCGGTGTGCCCGGCGGCGGCGGCGACGGCATCACCCAGTTGCACGGCACCCATGTCCGAAACGCGATCCACGCGCACTGTTGCTCGGGTGTCAGATTCGGAATCACCGGACCGGCCGGTGCTGGTGGCGGCGCGGGTTCGGGATCAGCATAAGCGGACGCGGCTAGCGGAACGCTAAGTGTCGCGGCAATACCAAGCGCGGCAAAAAATCTGCGCATTACTATTTCTCTCCTGTTTTCTCGAGGGGGTTTCTCAAGTGCTGCAAGCTTGCCGATAGTGTTGCGGCTCAACCCGATAGCCTCGGCGAGCTGATCCTGATCCATGCCCGCGAACTCGGGGGCGATGCGCAGCCGGTGACGGTGCATCACTCGCAGGCGATGCCATCGCCGTCCCGGTCAAGCCCGGGCCGGTAACCGGGCTGCCCCCGATAGATCGGTGCAGCGCCCG
The DNA here is from genome assembly GCA_963788075.1 of uncultured Actinomycetota bacterium. Lineage (GTDB taxonomy): Bacteria > Actinomycetota > Actinomycetes > Mycobacteriales > Mycobacteriaceae > Mycobacterium. Next base: position 858,520 of record CAWBFI010000008.1, read on the forward strand.
CCTTACGAGCCGCATTGCAGTTCGGGTAGTAGATGTCGTCGGTGTTGGTCGGCGTTGCGTTCGCGATTGGTGCGGCGGCGATGCCGACCGCGGCGGCGGCGGCCAGTCCGCCAAGGATGAACTTCTTCATGGCGGTTCCCCTTTGTTGCTTGGTGGTCGTTGACGACGGTGGGGCCGAACCGCGCCTAGCCTCCAATCGGGGGGTGAGTTCGGCGACCAGGGCACGCTTCGGCTGCTAGCAAGGGTAGGAAATTAACGGAGATTGTGTCAATTATCCGGCAATAGATTCCGTGTGATTCCGCTCACACGGAAGGCGCTGATGGCGACCCGGGCCCAGCTACGCTCGGTCGCACGTGGTGACCAGCGGTTCATCGGAACGTGGCCTCGCGCATCGTGGGAGACTTGGAGGTCCAGCCACCAGCGGATATGGGAGGCGGCATGGCGACGGTGTACGTGGTGACGGCGGGCAGCGGTGACACCTACCGCATCGAACGGGTCTACCTCGACCGCGACCAGGCCTACGGGTTTGCCGAGGAGTACAACGGTATTGCGCCCAACGAACCCGTTCACGTCGAGGAATGGGAGACGGGTGCCCCACCGGGGGCCTATGACGGCCCGTACTGGCGGGCGCAGTGGTGGGCGCGGGTGCCGGTCAGCAAGCGCCGCGCTGAGCTGCGGCATACCCGTGAGGGCGAGCGCTTCGATGACTTCGAGATCCGCCAAGGGTGGTGGACCGGGGACGCGCTGCCCGACGCGAAGGTGGTGCGCCGCGAACTGGCCGGGATACCCACGGTGGAGGTGGCTGGCCTGTCGAAGGAGAAGGTAGAGGCATTGTTCTGGGACACGATTACCCAGGTCAGAGCCGACCTGGCCGGAGTGCCACGGAAGTGATGTCCGCGACTTCGTGCAAAAGTAGGAAGACATTGGACATGGCGACTGGACATTGCCGCCCGCAGTGCGTCATGATCGCTCCATGGACCAACATGCCCTGGGACGGCTCGGCCATCACATTGTGAGCCGCCGCGTCGCCCTGGGGTACCGGAACCGCACCGACTTCGCCGCCAGCCTGCAGTTCACCGTGCGCACCCTGTCCGACATTGAGAACGGCCACCGCAAGGCCAGCCCCGGCACCTACGCCATGCTGGAAAACAAACTCGGATGGGCACCCGGCAGCATCGACACCATCCTGGCCGGTGGCGAGCCCAAAGAGCTGGTGGTCAAGCTGCACCGCGACAGCCCAGAACCGCGATACCAATCATTCACCACCGACGCGCTGTCTCGGGCCTCCACCGAGGAGCTGCTGCTGGAGCTGCGACGGCGCATCATCCGGACCCGCGACCGACGCCACGAGAGGTGGGAGGACTGGGACGACGGCCTTGCTTCGCAAGGCTCCTGGCCGGACGAGAGTTAGCAGCACTACCAGCTAGAAGATCGCTGTCTGACCCCCTGATGTGGTTTGCCACCCTGATGTGGTTTGCCGTGCCGTTGGTTCTTGACCAAATTCTCGCGGTTGGTGGACATGCCACCGTGGAAACGCTAAGTGAAAGGACATCCGCCTATGCCGTTGACGAGCGGTGAGACATTCGCTGGCTACAGAATCGTGCGTCTGCTCGGCTCTGGAGGTATGGGCGAGGTTTATCTTGCCGAGCATCCTCGACTGCCGCGTCGCGACGCGCTGAAGATTTTGTCGTCGGCTGTGTCAGCGGACAGCACATTCCGTGAAAGATTCAGCCGCGAAGCTGACATCGCAGCAGCGCTCTCGCACCCGCACATCGTCCGCGTGCACGACCGCGGCGAGTTTGAGGGGCAGCTGTGGATCTCGATGGAGTATGTCGACGGTACGGACGCCGCCCGCCTGATGCGGGACCGTTATCCAGTTGGCATGCCGCCAGATGAGGCGGTCGAGATCATCACTGCCGTCGCGGGGGCGCTCGATTACGCCCATCAGCAGGGTCTCTTGCACCGTGACATCAAGCCCGCCAACATCCTGCTCACCCACCCGGACGACGAGGGTAAACGACGAGTGTTTTTGGCGGACTTCGGAATCGCGCGCGAATTGGCTGACCCTAGTGGACTTACTGCGACCAACGTCACCGTGGGGACGGTCGCCTACGCCGCCCCAGAGCAGTTGATGGGGCTGGAGCTGGATGGACGTGCCGATCAATATGCTTTGGCCGCTACCGCTTTTCACTTGCTCAACGGCGCGCCGCCGTATCAGCATTCGAACCCCGTCGCCATCATCGGTCAGCACCTCAACGCAGAAATTCCTAAGCTCAGCGCTCTTAGACCCGATTTGGCTGACTTCGACCACGCAATGTCGGCCGCATTGGCCAAGAACCCCGACCAACGCTTCAGCAGTTGCCGGGATTTCGCCAAGGCGTTGCGCCAACATGTGGCCGAGCCGGTCGGCGAACACACGACGCAGGCGGCTCCCAAAGCGCCACCAACCCCGGCGGGTACCGACGTGGATGCAACCCCCCGAATCTCTGGTCGCGCAGTCGTCTTGGCAGCCGTGACTGGCGTAGTTGTGCTCGCCGCTGCAGTTGCGTTGGCTTGGCACCCCTGGCAACACAATTCGGCGAATACCAGGACTTCGAACGTGACCAGACCACCAGCCATGGAACCGACACCACCACCGCCAGCTACTACGTTAATGGCGCTGCCGCCACCTGTCCCGATCACAACATCTTCACCGGTACCAGTACCCACTTTCCGCACCGCACTCCCAGCCTGCTACGACAGCATGCGCGTTACTGAAAGGCCGTCTGGGATTCCCCTCATATCGTGGAGACATCGCCAATGAGGAGGTTCGGCGATGGAGGCACGGCGGAAGTTCGACGAGCAATTCAAGGAGGGTGCGGTTCGGATCGTGCGGGAGACTGGCAAACCGATTGCGCAGGTCGCTCGCGAGCTCGGGATCAATGGCGGCACCCGGGCATAATGGGTCAAGGAAGCGATGCGGCGGTGAGCTTGGCCGCTGTGATCGCCACCCAGAGGGCCAACTACGGCATTCCGCACGCGGTGTCGTGCCGCGCGCTGGGCGTGTCACAGGCGTGGTTTTACAAGTGGCGCAACGGCGACGGCTCACCGCAGCGGCATCGCGGCAAAGCGCTGGCAGCCGCGATCGCGTGGCTGTTCACCAAACACAAGGGCACCTATGGGTCGCCCCGGATCGTGGTGGACCTGCAGGAGATGGGGTGGCGGGTGTCGGTGAACACCGTCGCGGCGTTGATGGCCGAGCAGGGGTTGGTGGCCCGGCGCGCGCGGCGCCGGCGCGGCAGCACCAAACCGGACAAGTCCGCGGGTAAGGCACCCGACCTGCTGGGCCGCGACTTCACCGCGCCCCCGACACCGAACCTGGCGTGGGTGGGCGATCTGACCGAGATCCCCACTGACGAGGGCAAACTGCAGCTCGCGGCGATCATTGACCTACATTCACGACGGGTGCCCGGCTTCGCGATGGACGTCCACCACGACGCGGCGTTGGCGCGCGCGGCGCTGTGCATGGCCATCGCGGTACGCGGCGGGTCGGTGGCCGGGGTGATCTTTCACACCGATTATGCCGAGGTTTGCTTTAAGCCGAGGATCTGCGGAGATGGCCTGCGCTCGTGGGGGTTGCTGGTGGATTTCTCGGCTTAACGTTTCGCGGCTATCGCAGGCTGTAGAGGGTTTGGAGTTGGTCTTCGGTGAGTGGCTCGGTGGCCGCGGTGTTGATGGCGGGGGTGGCGGCGTTGATGGCTTGTCGCATCATGTCCAGGGTCGCAAAGGCATAGAACGCTGCTGTGGTGGAAGCGTTTTCGTGGCCGAGGAGGCGCATGATGATCGGCAGCGGGATACCCTGCTGGTAGAGATCCATCGCCTTGGTTTTGCGCAGCAGGTGGCAGTGGATGTTCGCCGGGATCGAAAGGCATTGAGCACGAGCGGATTCGGCGGCTTGCTTGAGCACGGCGGCGACCGTGTCAGCGGACAGTTCGGCAGGTCGCCCGCGGTGCAAACTGTAGAACAACGGCCTGGTCGCGGGGAGTTTGGTGATATTCGGGTGGAACTCATCGAGGTAGACGTGCAGGTGCTCGACGGTCTTCTCGGTGAGCGGTACGACGCGGGTCTTGTTGCCCTTGCCGGTAAGCAGGATGTGCCCGGGCTCGGTCAGGCACAGATCCTGCAGGGTCAAGCCCGTGATCTCGCCCACGCGAGCCGCGGTGTCGTAGAGCAGGATCAGCAGCATCCGGTTCCTCCGAGATTTCGCTGTTTGCCCGGTGAACGCGGCAAGGATCGCACGCGTTTGAGCTTCGGTGAGGTACTCGATGGGCCTGCGGGGGCCAGCCGGCGCTTTGAGTGCTTTGGCTGATTGGCTGAGCGCGACGAGCGTGAGATCTTCGTAGGCCGCGTAGGTCAGGAACGCTTTGACCGCGCTCAGACGCAACCTGACGGTCTTGGGCGTGTAGTGCCGCTGATCGGTCATCCAGGTCAGCCATCCTTTCAGGTGCCGGCGGTCGAAGTGATCGAAGCTGACGTGCTCACGTCCGATGTGCTCGGCCTCGGCGAGGTAGTCCAGGAAGCACTCCAGGCTGATCCGGTAGGCCTCAATCGTTTTCGGCGACAGTCCTCTGGTCTTGGGCATGTAGGCGTGCAGATAATCGCGGCCGAACCTGAAGAAGTCCGGTGCGCCGGTATGTGGGTCGCGTCTCATCAGAATCCCACCTGCGGTAGCAGGGACTGGCGTTGTCGGGTGATGCCGGCGTAGGTGGCCATGAAATCGGGCGACGTGTGCACGTAGTAGTACGTGCTCTCAAAGGTTGCGTGGCCCATGTAACGAGACAGGTAGGGCAGCATCGCGGTGACGTCGTCGCCGGCGGTCATCCATCGCTGGATGTTGGCGTAGGCGAAGTGATGCCGGAAATCGTAGGGGCGTGGCTGTTGGCCGGCCGCGGGCCGGGGCAGCCCGGCCTGGTCCCAGATGCGGCCGAACATTTTCCCGACCGTTGCCGCGCTGACCTGGTTACCGGTAGCAGAGACGAAGAACGTGCGCCGCGAGGCGAAATGTGCTCGCGACGTCCGGTCGCACGTGTCGAGGATCTCGATAACCCGATCAGTCAGCGGCAGCCTGCGGCTGCGATGTCCTTTGGACCAGACGATGTCGATGTGCCCGGCATCAAGGTCGACCTGACCGGTCTGCAGAGCGCGGGTTTCGCCGGTCCGCAGCCCGCACGAGTGCATCAGCGTGAAGAACGCGACCGCCTGCCACCGCCACGGGGATGGTGCCTGTAGTTGTGTTGCGGCGGTGAAGAAAAACTCGATCTCACGCCGGGCCAACAGATAGGGATGCGCGGCAACGAAAGAGGCTTTCCACCGGTCGGAGAGCACATAGGCGTCGTTGGCCCCGTTGGTATTCAGCCACCGGCCGACGTCACGGATGTAGGACATCCAGGACCGGTAGCGGCCGCAACGTTGCAGCTGAACACCGACCCAGCCTTCGACAGTTTCTTTGTCGAACACCGTGCGGTCGTGCTCGGCGCAGTAGGCGTCGAACTTCCTCAGGTACCAGATGCGGGAAGCGCCAGTGAATCCCATGTTCGCCTTGAACGCCAGGTACGCATCCAACTCGGTGGCGAACGCGCTGGTGAAGCCGTGGCCACTCATGACCGCACGGCTTCTGGGACCGGCAGGACGCAGTCGAGCAGACGTAGCCGGTCGACGCTCATGTAGAGGTTCGTCGATTCTTCGCTGGCGTGGCCGAGCACTGCCGCGATCGTCGGTAGCGGAACCGCTGCGGCCAGCAGCCGGGATGCGGCGTTGTGGCGCAGCAATCGGGTTCCCGCCTTCAGCTTGTTCACCCCCGCTTTCCGGAATGTCTCAACGGTCACCCAGTGCACCGTCGCGTGATCGTTGAGCCGGGTGTGTGGGGCTACCGAACGCAGGAATAGGTGATCATCGCCGGAGCTGGGACGCTCGTCGAGAACATAGGTGGCCAGCTTGCCCAGCAGCAAGGCCGGCAATGGCAGCGTCAGCGGGTTGCCCGTCTTCTGCTGCACGAGGCCGATTGTGTGCCCACGCCAGTCGACGTCACCCATCCGTAGCGCCACGATGTCACAGGCCCGCAATCCCGTCGATAATGCGAGCAAGGTGATCGCGGCGTCCCGCGCGCTGACCACCCCCGACGCACAGGCCCGAACAACCCGTTCCTCGTCGCCATCGCCGAGGGCGGGGACTATCGCGTGAAAGCGTTTGATGCCAGCCAGATTCAGCGCATTGACAAGGTCGGTGCGGCCGGTGAACTTGAGGAACGGACGAAAGTTCGACACCACCCAAAACAACGACGACCTGGCCCACCGGTCCAGTAGGGATTCCAAAAACGCCAGGACACTGGCGCCATCCGCCCCGTCCAGCACTGCGATCCCGCGTGCTTCCAGGAACACCAGGTAGCTACGCGCCACCCGCCCGTAGGCCTCGCGGGTGGCCGGCGCAAGACCGCGCCGGCCCATCTCGGCCTGCCAGGCGGCGTCCAGTGCAACGAAGTCGCTGCTCTCGGGCCGTGGACCTCCGCCGCCGCGGCCACGAACCGCCAGGTCCACCCGCCCGGTCTGCACATACGAGTCGAACACCGTAACAAGACGCCGGTAATCGAACCGGCGCTGCGGGCTGAACCGACCGGTGCGCACACTGTTCGTCATCGAGGCGAACTCCGCACCCAGACCGGTGGAATACTCACGCCCCAAGGCGAACTCAGTCAGCGCCTTGATCGTCTTCGCGTACTGACCAACTGTCGATTCCATGTAGCCGGCCGCACGCAGCTCCGCCACGACAACCGCGCCGATCCCACGGACCGTCGTATCCATGACCGTCTCCTTCCACAGACGTAGAGATACGACGGACGCTAACCACCACCCGAAACGTTAAGCCGAGAAATCCAGCGACACCCCCCACGAGCGCAGGCCATCTCCGCAGATCCTCGGCTTAAAGCAAACCTCGGCATAATCGCTATTAAGCCGGATCCGGCTTAATAGCGACCAAGGTGGAGAGTACACCGGCGAGCTGTTCGCCCAGGCCTGTCGAGACGCTGGCGTCACGCAGTCGATGGGGCGCACAGGATCGGCTCTAGATAACGCGGTCGCGGAATCGTTCAACTCGACCATGGAATGGGAACTGTTGCGCAACAACCACTTCCAGACTCGCGGACAGGCCCGTCACGCGGTCGCTGGCTGGATCGAAGACTACAACAGCGCCCGCAGGCATTCCACCGACGGCATGCTCAGCCCAATCGCCTACGAACACGCCTGCGCTCAACGACGCAGCACCGCCTCCGGCAGCGACCCGGAGGCGGCATGAACCACAATCGAGGCGGCTTCGCCGCCGCTGACCTTCCCGGTGAGCGCCGGGCAGGCTACGGGGCCGCCCCTCCGGCCTCCAGGGTCGCCACCGCGATCGCTGCGCGACGGGCCTGCGGCCCGCCCTTGACCCCCGAGCCTCTACGGCCCCTCACCGCGCAGTGTCAGGGGCAGGGGCAAAGCCCCTGCCCGCCGGACCGCACGGCGCTCACGACCAAGCCCAACACAACAAAGTCTCTACGGTTTCAGGGGATTGCCACATTCCGTAACGCGATTTGCGACTTGGGCTCAAGGTTCGCTTGCAACAGTGACTTGTGGTGGTTGTGAGAGTAGCCGGTTGAGGACTTGGGCAGGACTGTCGAAGTCGCAGCGTTTTCGGGGCCTGTTGTTGAGCTCGGCAGCAACCTCGGCTAAGTACGCCGGCGTAACAGGTCGGTGCCCTGGGGGAAGTACTGGCGTAGCAGCCCGTTGATGTTCTCGTTTGGATCCGCGCCGCCACCTCGTCGGGTGCCTCGACCACCTCGCCGGGGCCGTAGACGGTGCCGGACAAGCAGACCTGGAACGGATCGGCGACGACGACGGTGGTCATGACGTCGGCAGGGCGGTGATGTTAGATCGTGGTATCGAGCGTGTCTTGGGTGACCTTCGGGCTGATCGCACCAGGGGTGCAATTCGGGTCAGGCAGGATCTGCCCGTTGGCGGCCGTGCGGTAATGGCAGGCTCCCGGCGCAGGCTGCTGCTGCGCGGTGTAGTCGGTGGGACCTGGTCCGACCGCTATGTCAGCCGCCGCTTCGCCGACATCACCGAACACAACAACCAGGCCGGTCACCGCGAGGGCGCTCAGGACGGTTCTTGCTAACGCAATGGAAGAGCCCAGCACTCTCAGCTCGAGGAGTGGGCCAGATCGATGATCGCGTTGACCATCATGGCCAGGATCACCGCCCCAAATAGATAAGACAGCAGGGCCTGCTGCAACGCCGTCACCCGAATCTTTTGAGTCTGTAAATCGGTGTCGGACACCTGATACGTCATGCCTATGGTGAATGCGAGATAAGCGAAATCGACGTAGGCCGGCGCTTCGGGCTGGTTGAAATCGATTCCACCCGATGCGCCCGAGTAATAGAGCCGGGCGTAGCGCAGGGTGAACACAGTCTGTACGGCGACCCAGCCCACGACGACGCTACCAATGCCGAGGGCCGCAGCGCCGTATGCTTCGCCTCCCTTGGCCGTTCCCGCAATTAGGAGGTAGCCGACGCCAGCTAGGCTCGCCACGCTCGCTGCTACCACGATCGCGTCGGTCATCGACCAGCTCGCACCCTCGTGTGTAGCGTGTAACGCTGTCTGCTCCGGGCTCATTCGGCCAGCTATAATCCACGTCCAAATCAAATAGAGCGCCGCGCCAGCGATCCAGCCGCCGGCCGGCGCATACTTCCACCCCGCAGCGACACCGATCAATGCCGCGACAGCCGCGCCGACAGGCGCAGCAACAGCCACCCGAACAACCGAAGCTTTCACGGATTGTGCCCAAACCTATTCGTGGTCTCATGTTGACGAACAACAGTTACGCATCCACCGTTACCAGTTCCCCGGCGGCAAGGGCCGCGCGACACGCGCTCCGGTCGTTTAAACGGCCTCGCCGGCGGCTCTACTATTCGCTCATCCACCGCGTTGGGGCCAAAGCGGAACCCGGTACGGGGAGCCGAGACTCAGACGTTATGATCGCGCCGAAAGCGTCGGTGGTTAGGTCGACGGGCCGTCTTCAATTCGTTATGCCCAGAAAAACGGGAGCATTGCGATGCCCGGCGAAGTCTCCGAGGGATTTCTCACCAAGCTCACCGACCGGCGCGCCCGCGTGTACGAGGCCGCCGAGCGGCTGCTGATAGAGGCACGCAGCCAGGATCGGATGACGGCGTACACCTTTTCGCGGTCGAGTGCCCACACGATGCCGTCCGCGATGGTGCCCTCGGGCAACGAGAACAATGGAACTCCGAGAATGTTTCTTGGTGTTGCCGCAGTCATGCCGCCGTTGTTCTCATCGGAAAGCAAGTTCTCGTTGCTGGTGAGCGTCGTGCCGACGAATGTCTTGATTTCGCTGAGTTGCCGCACGGTTTCAAACGAGGCACAGAACACGGTCACTGTGCTACCGTGTGCTTCCCCCGCTTTTCCGGAGACTTCCAAACCGGGTTTGCTGTTGTAAGCCTGGAGGGAGGAAGTCTTAGTGGCAGCGAACAGGAAGTATCCGGCCGAGCTGCGTGAACGCGCGGTGCGGCTGTATCGGGAGTCGACTCCCAAGCCGGTGATCGCGCAGCTGGCGCGTCAGCTGAACGTGCATCCGGAGGCCTTGCGGAATTGGATCCGCCAGGACGAGGCTGACCGTGGTGCGCGGCACGACCGTCCAACGACAGAGATGCTGGAGGAGAATCGCCGGCTGCGTGCCGAAGTAAAGCAACTGCGGGCCGTCAACGAGGTACTCAAGGCGGCGAGTGCGTATTTCGCCTCGGAGATCGACCCGACCCGGAGGCGGTCATGAACTTCGTTGATGCGCATGACTTCTCGGTCGGTCTCGTACTACGGGTCCTGGGTATCGCAGCCTCGACCTACTACGGGTGGCGCAAGGCGCGCCAGCAACCGTCGCGGCGGACCCGTGAGGACGCCGGGCTGCTGACGCTGATCGATGAGATCCGCGGCTCTCACGAGTTCGCCGCCACCTACGGCTCACCGCGGGTGTGGCTGGAGCTGCGCCGCCGCGGGGTGTGGGTCTCCCGCAAGCGGGTGGAGCGGATCATGCGCGTCAACGGCCGCCGCGGCGCCTATCTGCGCAAGGGCTGGAAGCACGGGTCCACCCGGCAAAACCCCAAGCACACGGCCGCGCCGGATCTGCTCGACCGCGACTTCACCGCGACTGCACCCAACCGCAAGTGGGTGGCCGATCTGACTCGCATCCTCACCGGCGAGGGTGTGCTGTGGCTGGCCAGCGTTCGTGATGCGTTCTCCAACAAGGTGGTTGGCTGGCGCAGCGGCCCTCGCGCGGACACCGACCTGGTGATCTCGGCGCTCGACTACGCGATCTTCTCCCGCGATATCTGTGACGGTCAGCTGGTCCATCATAGCGACAAGGGCTGTCAATATACTGCGGTCCGGTTCACCCAGCGACTGTGCGACTCCGGCATCGCCCCCTCCACCGGAAGCGTCGGGGATAGCTTCGACAATGCGTTGGCGGAAAACCTGTGGTCAACCCTGAAAATCGAGCTAATATACTGGCCTGCAATCACTTTCGCTACCAGAGCGGAAGCAGAAGCGGCACTGTTCCGCTACATCGACGGCTGGTACAACCCGCGCCGCATCCAAGCCGGTCTTAACGGACTTTCACCCGACGAATACGAGGAGGCCTACTACACCGAACACGACGAACACCAACCGGATAGGCTCCAACCCGAGCCAGCCGAATCCAGATAGAAAAGTCTCCGGAGAACCGGGGGAACTTTACCGACACGTTCCAATTTGCTTTGTGCTTCCACAGCCGAATCGAGATTCGTGAACGTAGAACCGGCGCTGACGGTTTGCGCGTCGGACAGGGACCCTAATCCGTTTGGGCCGTTTGTTGTGACGGTGCCGAAAAAAGCCAAATCGCATTTGCGGGCAATGCTTCTGACCAGGCCATCACCGACTACAGCCGTCGCGGCAGGTGACTGCCGCGGCAAGCTCACGATTCAACAACCGCAACAACTTCCGCGACTCAACCGACCTAACCACAGCCGCAATCGTAAGCCGCCAGACCACAACCCAGCGAAAATGCCGATTCCGACGCGCCTCTTCAGTTCCGGCCGTGCGCGGAGGGTGACCGGGGGGAGGGTTCCTTCTGGGGTGACCTCGGCGACGATGCAAGCCCCTCAAGACTCTGTCCCGTCATCACCGTGAACGCCGACGGCCCCCAAGCACCTGTTATGTGTGGTGTTGTGGTTACTTAGTTGAAGACGGTGCTGCCCTTGACTGGGTGCGTGGTGCTGACGAGCTTGGCGTAACAGTGGTCTCGATCGAGATTGTTTCTGGTGCACCACTTCAGCGCACCGGCCGCATCGGGGAATGTGTCGCCAGCTATGGTGACCCAGAAGTCGGGTGCGTCAAACGTTGACCAGTCCCCCGACCAGAGCAGTCTGGCTTCTGGGAATTGCGCCCGGAGCTGCAGGTGTTCGCTCAGTATCTTTGCGTTGTTCCAGACGGTACCTTCGGCGACGATTCCTAGCCGCTTGGAACTGATTTGGGGTACCCAGCGGTCGGCAAGCCTGCGGGTCACGAATGGGTGGTCGTTATGGGCGATCCGCTGCAGTTGGGCCAAGCTGGCCGACTCGGGGTCCTCGGGTGTCTCTGTCGTCGGTGCTGGGATGCGCGGCGGTTGCATGGTCGGTGATGGGTTGGGTGTTGGTGATGGTCCGGCAGGAGGGGGGGTGCCCGTCGGGCTGGGGGCAGTGCTGCCGAGGGCGAGGTTGATTCCGGCTTTGGCTTCGGCCTCGGTGTAGCTGGTTTCGCCGCGTTGTGCGACCTGTACTCTGTAGAACCTCTCCCCGCCAGGAACGTCGTTGACTCTGAGCAGAAACAGACACGAGCCTTGCTGTCCGTAGCTGCTTTCGATGACACCCTTAGCGACAAGTTTTCCCGTCTCATTGACCACGGTGACTGCCGCCCCAGGTCCGATGTCGACGTAGTCCCGGTCACCGGCGCAGCTGTATCCGTTGGGTAGACCAGATGTCTTGATGCTGTCGCTGGTGAGCTGCAGCGTGCCGGTCAGGGTGAACGGTGCGGGTGGAGCAGGTTTGGTGCAGGCCTTGACTGCGAAGTATGCGCCAACACAGATTGTCATCAGTACTACTGCTGCCGTAATCAGCCATCGTGAACGTCGGATTCTTACCTCGTTGTCGTGCGGAAGTTGCGAATTCGGCGCTTCACTCGCCGGAGCATTTCTATCAACGGGTCCCGCGGGGATCGACACCGGTGGCATGACCGGCGTCTTGGTGCTCATATCACTCAGATCTGAACTGGCCGGTTCCGTGTTTGACTCCGCGAGTGCGTGGGCGAAGTCCACGCAGCGCAGGAACCGTTCGTTGGGATCTTTCGCCAATGCCTTGGCGAACACCGTATCGAGGGGGGCAAGCTGTGGGCGGCGTTCGGCAAGGGTCGGGGGTGCTGCATTCAGATGTCGGCCAATGACCATGGCCGGATTGGAACTTGGAAACAGCGTCGACCCTGTCAACAGGTGATAGCCGGTCGCCGCCAGCGAGTATTGGTCTGCCCGGCCGTCCATCGGTAAAGCCATCAGCTGTTCAGGAGCGGCGTAGGCCACCGTTCCGACGGTCAGAGCATGTCCCGAGTCGCGTGGATTTTTGGTGGCGATCCATGGTGAACTCTATGCGGCGGTACCGACGGTGTCGGGGTTGGCGTGTCGGCGCAGGGCGTCGGCGAGCTGGGGCATCTGCTTGTAGCCCTTGATGCGACGGAACGACCGTTCGGCGTTGAGCATGCCGGCCGCGGTCCAGCGCAGCACCATCTGCCCGTCGCGCCAGCGGGTGACATTACGGTTGGTGGTGCGGGCTATCGAGATCATCGACTCGACCGGGTTGGAGGTGGTCAGGCTCTTGGCCAGCCGGCCTTCGATGCCCAGCCGCGCGACGGTGAACATTTCCTCCAGGCCTTCACGCAGTGAGGCGGCCGCGCCCGGGTAGCTCTTATCCAGTTGCGCGGCAAGCTTTTTGGCGTTGGCCAGCCCGGTGTCTGGGTCGGCATGACCAAATGCCTTGACTAGCTTGGCATCTACCCACTGCTTGTCTTTGTCGGGCAGGTGCTCGGCGACATTCCGCCGCTTGTGCAGGGTGCATCTTTGGATGATGGCCTTGGCGCCGAACACCTCTCGTACCGCGGCCGCGAGCGCCTTGGCGCCGTCGACGACCACCAACAGCCCGTCATCGAAGCGCAGGCCACGCTCGACCAGGTCGGCCAACAGCGAACGCACCACGGTCTTATTCTCCGTGGAACCGTCCCACAGCCCGACCGGCTTTTTGGTTCCGTCGGCGGTGATGGCCAGCGCCACTACCACGCAGCGCTCGGCCATGTGCTCACCATCAAGCATGAGCACCTTGATGTCCTCGCCCACCAGGTCGCGGGCCATCAACTCGGCCAGCGCAGTCTCGGTCTGTTTGACGAATCGGCGCGAAATCGCCGAGCGGCTAGTCGCTTTCGTCTCCTTGTCGACCACGGTGCCAACCGGCTCGGCGACCCGCGCGTGCCGGCGGGTGGCCACCCCGGCCAGCATCCGCTCCATCACCACGGCCGTCAGCACATCCTCGGTAGCGAAGTGGGTATAGCAGGCCAGCGGCACCTCGTGCCCATCGCAGGTGCGGGCCCGCGGCCGATCCACCGACACCCGACGCCCGCCCAGCGTGACCGAGCCGCGCCCGCCGCCATGACGCACCGCGGCCCGGTTCGGATCATGCTTGCCTTTCGGTCCGACCACCTCGGCGATCTCGGCCTCAAACAGTGCCCGCATCACTGCCATCCCGGCGGCCACGCTCATCGCCAGCAGCCCCTCTCGGGCCGCACCAGCGATGTCGGTCAGCGCCAGGACGATCTCCTCCGGCAGATCGGGCAGTACGGCGGCGTCAGTCGTCTCAGCGAGGCGGACAGTAGGTACGGTTCTCATGGCGGTCCCTTCCTTCGTGGGTGTTCTTGGTCGTTCACCCGAAGACCTACCATCAGGCAGGCCTCAGGTGAGGGACCGCCACCTCAAATTCCACGAAGAACGGGACAACCTCGACGGTCATGTTGGTCGCGGTAAGGCCGCTGATGTCCTCGACATCGCGAGCAACACCGAAGTCGCTCAACAGGATTCGTCGTTCACCATCTTCAAGTTCCGCCAGCAGGATGTTCGCCGGTTTCACATCCCGGTGTAAGAGGCCCCTGGCATGCGCGTAGTCCAGCGCCTCGGCAACAGCGGTGACAATCCGGATCGCATCAGACGCAGGCATTCCCGCTGGATAGTGGTCGCGCAGCATGCGAGCAGCGTCGGTGCCGTCGACGTAATCCATGGAGATCCACAACCGGCCCTCACACTCGCCTCGGTCGTGGATTTCGACGATGTGGGGGTGCCACAGCTTGGCTGCCAGGTCGGCTTCGCGATTGAACCTTTCAAGAAACTCGGAGTTGGCCGACACGTCGGCCCGCAGCACTTTGAGGGCGTCGAGCCGGGGCAGCCGAGGATGCTCGGCTAGGTAGACCTCGCCCATTCCCCCTGAGCCGAGCAGGCGCACGATGGTATAGCCCGCAAAGACCGCACCCTCAGCCAACGGGATTGTCAACCGGCCCCGATTTGTTGCCGTCATCGTCTACTCCGTAAGACTGATTCGTTGCCGAACCTCGGAGCGGCCATGCGCATAGCGGCGGCAGCGATCATCTGCTTGGCGACCACGTTGGTTCCTTACTCTCGGGGTGGGCCAACGCTCGATTGAAGGGTCATGCTCCGCCGTCATCACCACACCAGGGCAGAGGCTTTAGCCCTTGGAGAGGGTGTCGCTCGTCCCTGATTTGATTGAAATCGAAAGCAGTCTTCGCTCGAGATCGCCAAGGCGTTTCGGATCGGGCGGGTGCCTGCCTTGGATCTGGTCGTCGCCGATGAGGCCCATCGCTGTGCTGGGCTCGTTTCCTCCGACTTCGCCACCATCCTTGACGCCACGGCCATTAAGGCGCGCCGCCGCACTGCCACTGGGTAAAGATGCGCCGCGATCAGTCTGACCCAAGCCCGCTTATTCGCCGCGTGCAGGAAGGATCGGTCAGGTGGTCCCTACCGGGCGACCGTTGGCCTTATAGAGTGCCCGGTCAACCGTTCTCAGGCTGCGACCGCAGCGCTTGCTGATCTCCTTGCACTTGTCGAGGTACTTCATGTACGGCGGATATAGGTCCGGTGCCGGGTCATCAATCTCGCTGTTATTGACCAGCGATTTGACAGCCCGCACGTCGATGACGGTGTGCTGATCCGGCTGCCACACCATCAGCAGTGCAGATGCCATCGGGACGCCAACACCGTGCAGCAGAGTCAAGATGCAGTGCTGGATCGGCGGCGGTGCGGCGAGCGCCGTGCTGGTGATGTCGCGGATCATCTCGTTTGTGTTCGACTCCAACCACGGCTTCGGGCGTGGACTCTCCGCTACCGCCAGCCCAACGGCATCACCAGCCGCAAGCGTGGCTTCACTACAAAGAGAGCCGCTGAGGACTGGGACGCCAACACCCGGGTGGGGATGAACAAAGGCGAGTTCGTTGCTGTCTCCAAGGGCCGCGTCAAGGTGGGGGATCTCGCGCAAGGGTGGATCGAGCGGAAGAAGGCGACCACCGAGCCGAGCCACTCCAGGATGCTGGACTCCGCCTGGCGCATCCACGTGGAACCGGTGTGGGCCAACGTGCCGGTGAACAAGGTTAGCGCCACGGCAGTCAGGGGTTGGACATCCTCAATGACGGGGGCGGGCTACTCAGCTACAACGGTTTTGCGCTGCATCGGTGTCCTGGCGGGCATCCTGGATGACGCCATCGCCGATGGCCGTATCTTAAAGAACCCGGCACGGGGGCTTGACCCGAAGAAGCGGGAGAAGCCGACCAAGCCCAGGCGCAAGCACGTCTACCTCGACCACGATGCGGTGGCTCGGCTGGCCAATGAATCCGGCCAGCACAAGACCTTGGTTCTGGTCTTGGCCTACACCGGCATCCGCTGGGGTGAGGCTGTTGCATTGCGGGTCCGTCATGTCGATGAGGTGCGCCACCGCCTGCTGGTGACCGACAACGCGGTCCAGTTGGGTGTAGACCATGCGCTGGGTGACCCCAAGGATGACGAGCCCCGCGAGGTGCCGGTGCCTCGGTTCGTGATGGCCGAGCTGAAGAAACACATCAGCAATCGCGGTCCAGATGACCTGATATTCGGGGACGGGGTGAACTATCTGCCCCGGCCCAAGTCCACGGATGGATGGTTTGTGGGAGCGGCCAAGCGCGCCGAGGTCCAGAAGATCACCCCGCACGATCTGCGGCACACCGCAGCATCTCTGGCCATCAGTGCCGGGGCCAATGTCCTGGCAGTCAGCAGGATGCTAGGCCATGAGAATCCCCAGGTGACCCTGAGGACCTACGCGGACCTGTTTGACACCGATCTGGACCAAGTGAGCGATGCCCTGGACACGGCTCGCCGGAAAAGTGTGTCCAACCGGGGTCCAAAAAAGGTCCAGCGCCTGCGGAAGGTCACCGGCTGAGGGCCTCTACCTGCGCATATGCGCCAGATAATCCGGCGGTGGCGGAGGGATTTGAACCCTCGGACGGTGTTAGCCGTCACACGCTTTCGAGGCGTGCTCCTTAGGCCGCTCGGACACGCCACCGCCAGGCAGCTTACCGAACCCGGCCCCGATCTCTTTAGGGTCACCCCAATCGCTGGCGGGCGAAGAACGCCTCCAGCGGGGCGGCGCACTCCTGCGCAAGCACACCGCCGCGCACGGCCGGGCGATGGTTAAGCCGACGGTCACGGACCACGTCCCACAGGGACCCGACCGCGCCCGTTTTGGGCTCCCATGCTCCGAAGACCAGCCGGGCGATGCGTGCCAGAACCAGCGCGCCCGCGCACATGGTGCACGGCTCGACCGTCACCGCAAGCGTCGTCCCCTCGAGCCGCCAGCCGTCGCCGAGCGCCCTCGCCGCTGCCCGCATCGCCAGGATCTCGGCGTGGGCGGTCGGATCGCCAAGGGCCTCACGCGCATTCACCGCCCGGGCGAGCTCGGTTCCGTCGGCGCTGATGACCACAGCACCGATCGGCACGTCGCGAGGACCGGCCGTCGCGGCGACCGACAGGGCGGTTCGGATCAGGTCTTCGTCGGTGGTCACCGACGGAGCCTGATCGCGGCGACCCGCCGCGCCCGGCTCCGCCGCGCTTGCGATCACCGACCGAGGCGGTCGATCACCGCCGACAACTCGTCGGCGAAGCCCATCTCTCGGGCAATGCGGCCCAATTGCTCGTCGGCGTACAGGTCGCTCTCGTCGAGGATGACGCCCAGCACCGCCTCGGGCAGCCCGATATCGGACAACAAACCGAGGTCGCCCTCCTCGAAGGGCTCGGCGTCCTCGAGGTCCTCGGGATCGATGTCGGCGTCGAGGTTGTCCAGGACTTCGGCGGCGATGTCGTAGTCCAGCGCCGCGGTGGCGTCCGATAGCAGCAGCCGGGTCCCGGACGGTGCGGGGCGCACAATGACGAAGAACTCGTCGTCGACGTCCAGAAGCCCAAACACCGCGCCCGAGCTGCGCAGCTCGCGCAGCTCCGTCTCGGCGGCGGCCAGACTCGTCAGCGACTTGCGGGTCATCGCGGAACAGCGCCATTGGCCCTCTTCGCGCACGACCGCGACGCCGAAGCCGTCCGGTATGTCCGCTGACGGGCCCTGCGCAGACGCCCGCTGTGCTCCCATGGGCGCCTACGCTAGTCGCTGACCAGGCTCTCTGGCCAGACGCAGCCCAGACGCAGCCCAGACGCAGACCAGACGCGGACCAGACGCAGACCAGACGCAGACCAGACGAACGCGCGATGACCAACAACACCCGACAGCGCCGTCGCCCGCCAAACTGTGCCAACCTAAGATAGTGGCCGGCCCCGTTGCTCACCCTGTCTCCAAGATGCCCGTGTGCGTGCTCGGGCTGGGCCTGATCGGCGGCTCGATAATGCGGGCCGCCAAGGCCGCCGGCCGTGAAGTGTTCGGCTACAACCGGTCGGTGGAGGGCGCGCACGCGGCCGTCGGCGACGGTTTCGACGCCAGCACGGACCTGACCGACACGCTGCACCGCGCCGCCGAAGCAGGCGCGCTGATTGCGCTGGCCGTGCCGATGCCGGCATTGGGCGGCATGCTTGCCCATGTCAGCGAATCGGCCCCCAAGTGCCCGCTCACCGACGTCACCAGTGTCAAACGCGCGGTGCTCGACGTGGTCGCCGCGGCCGGTCTGCAGGAGCGCTTCGTCGGCGGTCACCCGATGACGGGCACCGCGGAATCGGGTTGGGCCGCCGGGTACGCCGGGTTGTTCACCAGGGCACCGTGGGTGGTCAGCGTGGACGACCACGTCGACCCTCATGTCTGGTCGATGGTGACGGGGCTGGCGCTGGACTGCGGTGCGCTGGTGGTGCCGGCCAAATCCGACGAGCACGACGCCGCGGCGGCGGTCATCTCACATGTCCCGCACCTGCTCGCCGAGGCGTTGGCCGTCACCGCCGGCGAAGTCCCGCTGGCGTTCGCGCTGGCCGCGGGATCCTTCCGCGACGGCACCCGGGTGGCGGGCACCGCCCCGGACCTGGTGCGGGCGATGTGCGAAAGCAACTGCGGGCAGGTGTTGCCGGCTGTCGACCGAGTCATCGAGTTGCTGGGCCGTGCCCGCGAGTCGCTGGCGCACCACAACTCCGTGGCCGATCTCGTCGAGGCCGGTCACGCTGCGCGGACGCGGTACGACAGCTTCCCGCGCTCCGACATCTTCACCGTCGTCGTGGGCGAGGAGAACTGGCGTGAGGAACTCGCCGCCGCCGGCCGGGCGGGCGGGGTGATCAGATCCGCTCTGCCAATCCGGGATAGTCCACAATGAACCCTTCTTCGTCGACGCTCACCGTGGTGTCGGCGACCGGAGAGTGCAACTTGATCCCGTCGAGACGTCCCTCGCTGGCGTAGCTCACGGTGGCCGCGGTGACGGACATCTTAGGCACGTTCACATAGGCCATCGGCAAGGTGACCAAGTCCGCCCGCTGGTGTAGGCCGAGGCGGCGGATCGGCAACGCGTTGAAGAACGGGCTGAACACGACGTCGACGTCGAGCGCGCCGTCGTATCCCGCGCGCCGCTCACCCTGGTGATCGGTCACCAGCCACATGTTCTCCTCGTCACGGGAAATGGCGAGCTGCCGCTCGCGCTCGGCCAGCGTGACGGTCAACCCGAAGCGCTTGGTGGCACCGGTTTCGTCGGTCTGCAGGTCGTAGTAGGCGCCGAACGCGGGGTTGTTCGCGGTGGCCGCGGCGACAATGCGGCCGTTGGCTCTGATTCGCTTGCCGGACACCTGGATTCGTACCGATTCCATACGGGACACGTCCTGCGCACGCCAGGTCAACATCGCCTGCCACACACGCCGGGCGGGATCAGAGGGGGCTGCGTTCACACATCTACGGTAAGACGTCTCCACCGACGGCGGTGAGTTTGTCGGTAACTGCGGTCGGCGTCACGTGGGTGCGCCCGCCGACGGCCCCGAGTAACCGGCCCCGTAACCGGCCACTGCCGGGCACCGACGCCCACACCGCGAGCGCCAGGAGGCCGTCGAGGATCAGCGCCAACACGGCCACCATCAGCGCGCCGACGAGCGCGAGTTGGAATTCGCGCTCCTTGATGCCGTCGATCAGGTATCGGCCCAAACCGCCGAGGCTGGCGTAGGCGGCCACCGTCGCGGTCGCGACCACTTGCAGCGTTGCGTTGCGCAGCCCGCCCAGGATCAACGGCATTGCGTTGGGGACCTCGACGCGCAGCAGCACCTGGGCCTCGGTCATGCCCATCGCACGGGCCGCGTCGACCACCGTCGGGTCGACGTTGGCGATGCCGGCATACGTCCCGGCCAGCAGTGACGGGATGCCCAGCAGCATCAGGGCAACCAGTGGTGGCCCCGCGCCCAGCCCGAAGAGCAGCACCCCAAGCAGCAGCACCCCCAGCGTCGGTAGCGAGCGCAACCCGTTGACCGCGCCCACGACCAGCATCGTGCCGCGACCGGTGTGCCCGATGATCAGCCCGACCGGCACGGCGATCAGCGCCGACGCCCCCACCGCGATGGCGGTGTACTCCAGATGTTCCAACGTGCGCGCCGCCAGCCCGACCGGACCGGTCCAGTTGTCCGCGGTCAGCAGGTAGGAGAGCGCCTGTTGGACGAAGTTCATCGGGCGCCGCCCACGACCGGGGCGACCACCGACCGTCGGCGGGGGGTGCGCGCGGCGCGTTCCCAGGGCGTGGCCAGCCGGCCGGCCAGCACGATCAGCTCGTCGATCACGATCGCCAGCACGAACAGCACGAGGATGCCGGCAACGATCTGATCGCTCTTGTCGGTCTGGTACCCCTCGGTGAACCAGGTGCCCAGGCCGCCGATGCCGATCACCGACCCCACCGAGACCATCGCGATGTTTGTCACCACGACCACGCGCAGCCCGGCAACCAGTACCGGGATCGACAGCGGCAGTTCGACTTTCAGCATCCGTTTGACGGGGGCGTAGCCGATCGCGGTGGCGGCGTCGCGCACCTGGGCGGGCACCGCGTCCAGCGCCTCCAACACCGCCCGCACCAGCAGCGCGGCAGTGTAGGCCGTCAACGCGACAATGACGTTGGCCTCGTCGAGGATCCGGGTTCCGATGATCGTCGGCAACACCACGAACAGCGCCAGCGACGGGATGGTGAACACGACGCTGGCGGTTGCCGTCGTCAGCCGCCGGGCAATCGGCGCGCGCTGCACCAACACGCCCAGCGGCACCGCGATCGCCAATCCGATCAGCACCGGCACCAGCGACAGCCGCAGATGGACCACCGTCAGAGCCCACGCGTCGCCGAGGTGGGTGAGCAAATAGTGCATGGTCAGTCCTCGGTCAGGCTCTCCGTCGGGCTTCCACCGCGGCCAGCACGTCTGCGGCCAGCACCCCGCCGATGACCTTGCCCCCGTCGTCGACCGCCAGACCGACCCCCGACGGCGACGACAGCGCCGCGTCGAGCGCCTGGCTGAGATTGCCGTCGGGGCGGAACAACGAACCGGCGGCAGTCATGGAACCGGACAGCGGAGCGCCGGCGCGGTGCCTGCGCAGGCCCTCGGCGTCGACCCAGCCCAGCGGCGCCCCCGCATCGTCGATCACCACCGCCCAGCCGTCGGAAAGGCTGGCATTGGGCAGGCCGTCGGCCGCGACGCGCTCGACGTCGTGCAGTGGCAGCCCGGCCGCGTCCATGAACTGCAACCATCGATAACCGCGGCCGAGACCGATGAACCTGGCAACGAATTCGTTGGCCGGGCGCGAGAGCAGCTGCTCGGGTTCGTCATACTGCTGTAGCAAGCCGGCCTTGAACACCGCGACCCGCTCACCGAGTCTGAGCGCCTCGTCGATGTCGTGCGTGACGAAGACGATGGATTTATGCAATTCGCTTTGCAGGCGCAGTATTTCGTTCTGCAGCTCGTGACGAACCACCGGGTCGACGGCCGAGAACGGTTCGTCCATCAACAAGATCGGTGGATCGGCTGCCAGTGCGCGTGCGACGCCGACGCGTTGTTGTTCGCCGCCGGAAAGCTGCCCGGGGTAGCGAGTGGCGATCCTGGAGTCCAGCCCGACCCGCTCGAGCACCTCGTAGGCGGCTTTGCGGGCGGCCCGGCGGGACTGCCCCTTGAGTACGGGAACCGTTGCGACGTTGTCGATTACCCGTTGATGGGGCATCAGTCCCGCATGCTGGATGACGTAGCCCATTCCGAGGCGCAGTTGCACGGGGTTGACCTTGGACACGTCCGCCCCGTTGACGGTTATGGTGCCCGAGGTCGGCTCGATCATCCGGTTGATCATCCGCAGCGCGGTCGTCTTGCCGCTGCCCGACGAACCGACGAAGACCGTCAATTTGCCGTTGGGGACCACCAGGCAGAGCCCGTCGACGGCGAGGGTCCCGTCGGGGAATGCCTTGCTGACGTTGTCGAAGACGATCAATGTCACTGCCCGATCGGACGGTTGAAGCCGTTATCCCGCACCCAGTTTCGTGCCGCCTGGTCGGGATCGATGCCGGAGTTGCCCGACACCGCGGCGTTGAGGCCGGCCAAGCCGGAGGTGGTCAGCTTCGCCGACACCGCGTCCAGCACAGTTTTGAGCCGGTCGGACTTCTTTTGCGAATTCACCAGCGGCACAATGTTACCCGCCAGGAAGTTATGCTCTGGGTCTTCGAGTGCCACCAAGTGATTTTGCAGGATGGCCGGTGAGGTGCTGAAGATGTTGGCCGCTGTCACTCGTCCCTCCACCAACGCGCGGACGGTCACCGCACCGCCGCCGTCGTTGATGGCGACAAAGTTGCCCGGGCTGATGTCCAGAGAATACTTCTGGCGCAACCCGGGCAGGCCCGACGGGCGGGTTTCGAACGCCGAGGGCGCCCCGAATCGCACGTCGGGCGAGTGCGCCGCCAGGTCGGCGATCGTTTTGAGGTTCCAGGCGCCGGCCGTCCCACTGGTGACGGTCACGGTGTCGGTGTCGGATGCGGGCGACGGTGTCAGAATGGACAGGTCGCCCGGAAGCTTTTTGTACAGCTCCAACTCGACCGCGTCGAGCATGGTCGCCGCGGAGTCGGGCGCAAAGTACAGCAGCAGGTTGCCGATGTATTCGGGCACCAAGTCGATGGAATGATCTTTCAGCGCAGGGATATAAGTCTCTCTGCTGCCGATGCCCATCCGACGTCCGATTTCAAATCCATTGCTTTGCAATGCTTCCGCATAGATTTCGGCAATGATCTCCGACTCCGGGAAGTCGCCGGAGCCGACGACGATCGACTTCGGACTGCGCGTCTCCGCGCCGAGGGGATCGGAATTGCTGCACGCCGCGGCCAGGCATATCGTCGCGAGCCACACTGCCGCGGAGACGGTCGCGCTCCGCAGGCGCGGCAGCATGCTCATACCGCCGACCCTAACGGCTGAATCGCCGAGGCGCTGCGAGGTTTCCTGCGTGGTTTTGTTTCATTCGCGGCGTGATGGGGCAAAGATGACCCTATGAGCAGCGAAACCCCTGCCTCCCCCGGCGAGCCGCCCGCTAGGCCGGCCCACGCGCCCAACAAGGGCGCCATACCCGCAGAACCGGCCATCGGGTTTACCCGCGCCGGCGCCCTGTGGACGGCGTTGATCGCCGGCTTCCTGATCCTGATCCTCTTGCTGATCTTCATTGCCCAGAACACGACGTCGACGCCGTTTACGTTCTTGGGCTTCCATTGGAGCCTGCCACTGGGCGTGGCATTTCTGCTGGCGGCAGTCGGTGGTGGGCTGCTCACCGTGGCGGTCGGCACCGCGCGGATCATTCAGCTGCGCCGCGCGGCGAAGAAGCACCACGCGGCGGCTTCGCGCTAGTTACGCTAGCCCGGCGGCTTGCCCAGCTCCGCCAGACCGCGCGAGATCAACGGCGCCACCACCTCGGGCGCGTCTTCGGAGTCTTTTCCGCTGGCCAGATCCGACATCCGCCTGCGGAAGTCGATGCCGGCGGCGATGATGGCGAGCTTGAAGTAGGCCAGCGCCATGTAGAACTCCCAATGCGCCAGCGGCAACCCGGACACCAGCGAGTAGCGGTCTGCCAGCCCGTCGGCCGTCGGCAACAGCGGCGACGTCCACGACGCTTGCGCGTTGACGATCAGGTCCAGCGCGGGGTCGCGATATACGCACATCAGGGCAGCATCGCTGAGCGGGTCTCCCAGCGTGGAGAGCTCCCAGTCCACGACGGCGCGAACGAGCGTCGGATCTTGCGCATCCAGGATGGTGTTGTCTATCCGGTAGTCGCCGTGCACGATCGAAGTCCGGCTCTGCTGCGGAATGGATTGGTGCAGACCCGAATGCAGTCGCTCGACATCGGCGTCGCGGGGGTCGTCAGGCAGCCGCACCAGCTCCCACTGCGAACCCCAACGGCGCACCTGGCGCTCCAGGTAACCGCTCGGCTTGCCAAAGTCTGACAGCCCCACGGCGTTTGGGTCGACGCTATGCAGATCGACGAGCACCCTGATCAAGGAGTCGACGCAGCCGTCGATGACGGTGTGACTGAACGATTCGAGTTGCGAGCGCCTGCGCACCACCTGCCCGACAACGAATTCGACGATCTGGAAGGGCGCGCCCAGCACGGAATCGTCCTCGCACAGCGCGATCGTGCGCGCCACCGGTACCGGCGTGTCCTGCAGCGCGGCAACCACCCTGTACTCGCGGGACATGTCGTGCGCCGAGGGCGTCAGCCCGTGCAGCGGCGGGCGCCGCACCAGCCAGCTCGACGCGTCGTCGTACACCCGGAATGTCAGATTCGAACGCCCACCGGAGATGAGCTCGGCCCGCAACTCGCCGTCGCGTCCAATGGCGAGCGAACGCAGGTACCGGTCCAGCGATGCCAGGTCGAGTCCCTCGAGTCGGTCAACTGACGTCACCGAACTTGTTTACCACTGCTCGTTCGCAGCGTGGAGCAGCTCCTCGGCCCGAGTCTGCGCCTTCACCAGCGCTGGTTTCGCGGCAACAGGTCCCACACGTGCTCGGTCGAGTTGACGCTCGCCACCGTCGCCTGGCCGGAGCGCGAGAACAAGAGCCGGGTCACCGACGCGTAGTCGACGGGGAAGGACAGTAGCCGGGCCGTGCCCAGGATCTCGTGCAGCAGGACGTTGATCACCCCGCCGTGGCTGAACACCGCAACCGTGTCCTCCGGCGCGGCGGCAGTGACCAGGTCATCGACGCCCGCGTGGACGCGTGCCCGAAACGCGTCCTCGTCGACCGCACCTGGCAGGTGCCCCTGGGCCAAGCGCGCCCATTCCTCGGGCATTTCCGCCCGGATCTGCTCGACGGGGATGTACAGCGGAAGGTCGCGGTCGTATTCGGCGAATCTGTCGTCGATCTCGACGGTCAGCTCGCGGGCCGCCGCGACCGGTTCGGCCGTCCGAACGGCGCGGCGCTGCGGGCTGCTCACAACGCGCGAGATGGGGAACCTGGCAAGCGCGTTGGGCAATCGTTCGACCTGGGCCAAACCCTCCTCCGACAGGTCCGGGTCCGAGCCCTCGCCGGGTTCGCTGCGCAGCGGTAGCGCATGCCGGACAAGCAGCAGTTGCATGATTCGTTCTGTCGCCTTGTCGATTTGTCGATCGCCCTCGGTAGCCCCGCCAAGCCTCGCATGCGGTCGCGGAGTCTTCCCAAACGAGCAGAGAATGCTATTCTCTGCATGGAGAGCGGGGTGTGCCGCCGATGGCAGAACAACTTGACGCGGGCGTTCTTGCCCGGTGGCTGGATGCGAACGACGCGCCGGGCAGCGGCGAACGACCGGTGCTGAAACAGTTGACGGGCGGTTCTCAGAACACCCTGTATCTGATCGAGCGCGCTGGTGAGCGCATGGTGCTCCGCATGCCGGGCGCACGCGCCGACGCGGCCCGCATCGACGGCTTGCTGCGCGAGATCCGCCTGGTGAGGGCGCTGTCCGGCACCGACGTCCCGCACGCGGCGCTGATCGCCGCCGACGAAACAGGCTCCGTGTTGGGCATGCCGTTCTACGTGATGAAGGCGATCGACGGGTGGAGCCCGATGAACGGCGGGTGGCAATCTCCCTACGACACCGACCTGGGGGCGCGTCGCGGGCTGGCGTTCCAACTGGTGGAGGGCGCCGCCAAGCTGGGCCGGGTGGATTGGCGAGCGCGCGGCCTCGAGGGCTTCGGCCGCCCCGACGGGTTCCACGAACGGCAGGTGGATCGCTGGCTGAACTTTCTCGCAGCCTACAAGGTGCGCGAGCTTCCCGGCCTGGACGAGGCCGCCGACTGGCTGCGGCGCAAGCGGCCCGCCCGGTACACGCCCGGCATCATGCACGGCGACTACCAATTCGCCAATGTCATGTTCGCGCACGGAGAACCGGCGCGACTGGCCGCGATCGTGGACTGGGAGATGACGACGGTCGGCGATCCGCTGCTCGACCTCGCCTGGGCGCTGCTGGGCTACGACGGCGAAAACCCCCGCACCGACGGGTTCTATCTCGACATGCGGGGCATGCCGACCCGCGGCGAACTGCTGGAGCACTACGAGTCGGTCAGTGGGCTTTCCACCGAGAACATCGATTACTACCTGGTGCTGGCCAACTGGAAGCTCGGAATCGTGCTGGAGAAGACCTACGCCGCCGGGGTGCGGGCCGGGGCCAAAAAAGGGGGAGTCGATCCCAACATCACTGAGACGTTCGGGTCGATGATCCCGCAGCTCATCGCCACGGCGGCCGAGCTCGCCCGGGCCGCGCCTTCGCATGCGGCCGCAAAGGGACGTTGAAATGGCCTATGCCGACCGTCTTTTCGACCTGACCGATCGCGTCGTGCTGATCACCGGCGGCAGCCGCGGACTTGGACGCGAAATGGCGTTCGCCGTGGCGCGCTGCGGTGCCGATGTGGTGATCGCCAGCCGCAACATGGACAACTGCGTGAGCACCGCCGAGGAGATCGAAGCCGAGACCGGCCGTTCCGCCATGCCCTATCAGGTCCACGTGGGGCGCTGGGAGCAGCTCGACGGATTGGTCGAGGCTTCCTACGCGCGCTTCGGCAAGGTCGACACGCTGATCAACAACGCGGGCATGTCACCGCTGTACGAGAAGCTGACCGACGTCACCGAGAAGCTTTTCGATGCGGTGGTCAACCTGAACCTGAAGGGGCCTTTCCGCCTGTCGGCGTTGGTCGGCGAGCGGATGGTGGCGGCCGGCCGCGGTTCCATCATCAACGTGAGTTCGACCGGCTCGCTGCGGCCCGGTGGCGACATCATTCCCTACGCCGCCGCCAAGGCCGGGCTCAACGCGATGACCGAGGGGCTGGCACGGGCTTTCGGGCCCACCGTGCGAGTCAACACACTGATGGCGGGGCCTTTCTTGACCGACATCAGCAAGGCCTGGAACCTCGACAAGGCGACGCAGAATCCCTTCGCGCATCTCTCGCTGCAGCGCGCCGGCGACCCCCGCGAAATCATCGGCGCCGCGTTGTTTCTCGCGTCCGACGCGTCCAGCTTCACCACCGGCTCGATCTTGCGCGCCGACGGTGGAATTCCATAGATAGGAGCATTCGTATGCCTTGGGACTTCTCCAGCGAACCGGAGTTCGAGAAGAAGCTGGACTGGATCCGCGAGTTCGTGCGCGACGAGGTTGAGCCCCTCGAGGTGCTGTTTCCCGGGTGCGAGTTCCTGCCGCTGAACGACGAGCGGCGCCGGATCGTGGATCCGCTCAAGCAGCAGGTGCGCGACAACGGTTTGTGGGCTCCCCATTTGGGTCCGGAACTCGGCGGACAGGGGTTCGGCGCGGTCAAGCTGACGCTGATCAACGAGATCCTCGGCCGCAGCCCGTGGGCGCCGATCGTGTTCGGAACGCAGGCACCCGATACTGGAAACGCGGAGATCATCGCCCGCTTCGGAACCCAGGACCAGAAGGACCGCTACCTGGCCGGACTGCTGTCGGGTGAGATCTTCTCGTGCTTCTCGATGACGGAGCCGCAGGGCGGCGCCGATCCCCGCGTCTTCACCACCCGAGCCGTCCGCGACGGTGACGACTGGGTCATCACCGGGCGAAAGTACTTCTCCTCCAACGCGTCGGTCGCCTCTTTCTTTATCGTCGTTGCGATTACCGACCCCGACGTCCCCGTCCATCGCGGCGCCTCGACGTTCCTCGTTCCGGCCGGAACCCCGGGCCTGGCCATTGAAGCCACCCACCACCTCGTCGGCGCGGACCCGCACGAGCCGGGGCATTCCCTGGTGCGCTACGACGGCGTGCGGGTGTCTTCGGACGCGTTGCTAGGCGAACCGGGTCAGGGGTTCCTGATTTTGCAGACCCGGCTGGCCGGCGGAAGATTGCACCATGCGATGCGTTCGATCGGGATGGCGCAGCGCGCCGTCGAGATGATGTCGCGGCGTGCGAAAAGTCGCTTCACGCAAGGGAGCTCGCTGGCCGACAAGCAGCTGGTCCAGGAGTTCATCGCGGACTCCTACACCGAGTTGATCCCGTTTCGGCTGACGGTGCTGCACGCCGCCTGGCTGATCGACAACGGCGACGAATATGCTGCCCGTGCCGAGATCGCCGCCTGCAAGATCCTTGCCTCGCAAGTGCTGAAATCCATTGCGCTGCGCGCGATCCAGGTGCACGGCGCGCTCGGCCTCACAGACCAACTGCCGTTGGTCAACGTGCTGCTGGGCGGCATCGCGCTCGGGCTGGCCGACGGGCCGACCGAGGCGCACAAGGTCAACCTGGCGCGGATGCTGCTCAAGGGCTACGAGGCCGAAGACGCGGAGTGGCCGAGCGAATTGCTGGACATCCGCCGCGAGGCCGCACGCGCCAAATACGGTGGGCTCCTTGGGCAATAGCAGAGTCGCCGCGGCGGTCGAGCGGGCACTGGACGACCGGCAGCGAGAGGCCACCGAGGAGGTAGAGCGCATCCTGGCGGCCGCGGTGCGCGTCATGGAACGCGTCGCGCCCGAGCCGCCCCGGGTCAGCGACATCGTCGCCGAGGCTGGCTCGTCGAACAAGGCGTTCTACCGGTATTTCGCAGGCAAGGACGATCTCATCCTGGCTGTCATGGAACGCGGCGTGGCTATCGTGGTGTCCTACCTTACGCACCAGATGGCCAAGGAGCCCACGCCGGAGGGCAAGGTGTCCCGCTGGATCGAGGGCACGCTGGCACAGGTTGCCGACCCACACCTGATCAGCATGAGCCGCGCGGCGGCCGGACAAATGTCCTCCACCACCAATTGGCCTGCGGCCGACCGGGAAATGATGCGACCGTTGCGGGATCTTCTCGTCGAGCCCATCGCGGCGCTGGGAAGCAACGATGTCGATCGCGACGTCGAAGCCGTGTTCTGCTGCACCGCCGCGGCCATGCGGCGATATGTGGGGTCTGCCGATCGGCCCCGGGCCGACGACATCGCACACCTGGTGCGATTCTGCCTGCGCGGGCTCGGGATCGGTTGATGCGCGCCGTTGTCTGCCGGTCCTATGGCGCGCCCGAAGACCTGGTGATCGACGACATCGACGAGCCCGTCCCCGGTCCCGGCCAGCTGGTGGTCCGGGTGCATGCCGCGGCCGTCAACTTTCCCGACGTCCTGCTGATAGCAGGCAAGTACCAGGTCAAGATTCCCGTGCCCTTCGTTCCGGGCAGCGAACTCGCCGGCGAAGTGGTCGCCGTCGGCGACGGCGCCCACTTTCGCCCGGGCCAGCGGGTCTTTGCGACGACCCCGACCGGGGCGTTCGCCGAGCGGGCGCTGCTCGACTCGCAATCGGTGGCACTGATACCCGACGGCGCCGACTTCGCCTCGGCAGCGGCGTTCGGCGTCACCTACCGCACCGCGTATCACGCCCTGCGATCGATTGCGCAAGTCGCGCAGGGGGATTGGGTGGTCATCTTGGGCGCTGCCGGCGGTGTCGGGCTGGCGGCCGTCGACCTGGCGGTGGCCATGAAGGCCCGGGTGCTGGCGGCGGCGTCCAGCGCCGAAAAGCTCTCGCTATGCCGGCGGCGCGGGGCGGAGGCCACCGTCGACTACGACCGGGAAGACCTGAAATCGCGCATCCGCGAACTCACCGGCGACGCCGCCCGGGTGGTCGTCGACCCCGTCGGCGGGGCCTATTCCGAGCCCGCGCTGCGTGGGCTGGCCCGCGGTGGAACCTTCGTGACCCTCGGCTACGCCGCGGGGACCATCCCGTCTATCCCGCTCAACCTGGTCCTGCTCAAGGGAATCACGATCCGCGGCATGGAGATTCGCACCTTCCTGGGCGACCGGCCCGACGACGCCGCGCGCGACATGCACGAGTTGGCGCAGATGTTCGCCGCCGGCGCGATCCGCCCCCACATCGGTGCGCGATTCCCCTTGTCCGAGACCGCGGCGGCATTGCGGCATGTGGCCGAGCGCAAGGTCCTGGGCAAGGTGGTCATCGACGTCGCGCGTTCGTGCGAGCAGATGACTACGGCGTGACGATGTTGAAATTCGGATCGGGTTGATCGAGCACACCCAGAAAGGCCTGCAGCGCCCCCTGGTCACCGGTAATTTCGAGCCCCGGTGAGGCGAAGTCACCCGTCGCAACGAGAAGCAGGCGAAACTTGCTGTCCAGCTTGACCGTAACGCTTGCGGTCGCCGCATCGGCCGCAACCTTGCGGTAGACGAGGACGCCGTTGCGGAGCGTGAGCCGGTAATTGACGGCCAGATCGGCGAAAGCGATGTCGATGGGGATGTCGAGATCCCAGCTGCGCGGTCCGTTGACACGGATGGCGAGGCTGTCGAAGATCTGCTCCGGGGTGAGTTGGGAGAGCATCGACATCGAGGTGGCGCTAACCGCGGTCCCGAAGTTGCCATCACGCAATTCGGTGGCCCCGCTCATGAAGAAGTTGCGCCAGACCGCGTTCTCGGCGCCGTAGGCCAGCTGCTCCAGCGTGTCCGAATACAGGGCGCTGGCCGCGGCGTGCTCGCTGTCGGTGAAGATGGCATGGTCGAGCAGCGTTGCCGCCCAGCGGAAGTCGCCGGAATCGAAGGCCGCTTGAGCGAGCTCGACCACCCGATCGATACCGCCCATGGCGTCGACGTAGCGAGGGCCGAGGGCCTCCGGCGGGTGCGGCCACAGCCGACCGGGGTTGCCGTCGAACCAGCCCATGTAGCGCTGGTAGACGGCCTTCACATTGTGGCTGACCGATCCGTAATAGCCATGGGTATGCCAGGCACGCTCCAGCGCCGGCGGCATCTGGAACATTTCGGCGATTTCGGCCCCGGTGTAGCCCTGGTTGAGCAGCCGCAAAGTCTGGTCGTGCAGGTACGAATACATATCGCGTTGCAGCGAAAGGAATTCGACGATGCTCTCGCGTCCCCACGTTGGCCAATGGTGCGAAGCGAACACCACGTCGGCGCGGTCGGCGAAGGTGTCGATGGCCTCGGTGAGGTAGCCCGACCAGGCGTGCGGGTCGCGCACCAGCGCGCCGCGCAGGGTGAGCAGGTTGTGCAGGTTGTGCGTGGCGTTCTCGGCCATGCACAAGGCGCGAAAGCGCGGGAAATAGAAGTGCATTTCGGCGGGCGCCTCGGTGCCGGGCGCCATCTGGAACTCGATCTCCACGCCGTCGATGGTGTGCCTCTCGCCCGTCGTCCGGATGTCGATGGTCGGGACGATGACGGCGACCTCGCCGGTGGATGGGGCCTGGCCAAGCCCGCAGCCCACCTGATCCTGAGGCCCGCGGGGCAGCAGGGTCCCGTACATATAGGTCGCCCGGCGCGTCATCGCCGGCCCGGCGTAGACGTTCTCCTGTACCGCGTGCTCGACGAAGCCTTCCGGCGCCAGCACGGCGACCGCACCGGCGTCCACGTCCGCCTGCGTGGTAACGCCGAGCACCCCGCCGAAATGATCGACGTGGCTGTGCGTGTAGATCACTGCGACGACGCGACGGTCAGCGTCGCGGTGAGCGCGGTACAAGGCCAGCGCCGCGGCGGCCACCTCGGTGGACACCAAGGGATCGATGACGATGATCCCGGTGTCGCCCTCGACGAAGGTGATGTTGGAGAGGTCGAAGCCACGCACCTGGTAGATCCCCGGCACCACCTCGTACAGGCCCTGTTTGGCGACCAGCGTGGACTGGCGCCACAGGCTGGGGTGAACCGACGGCGGGGCGGTTCCCCCGAGGAACCCGTAGGCGTCGTTGTCCCACACCACGCGGCCGTCGGCGGCCTTGATGATGCACGGGGACAGAGCGGCGATGAATCCACGATCGGCGCTGTCGAAGTCCGTCGTGTCGTCGAACGGCAGAGAGCATTTGCGATGGGCCGACTCGATGACGGCGGTGGGGGCTTTGTGGTCCACGGCCACACATTGCCATTAATGCGCCCGGCCGGTGGGTTAACCAACATCAAACAATTTGGCCCAATCTCTTTTGCGCGATCCGGCAAACTTGCATACTGCCTTGACGGCTCGCAATGCCGAGGGCCGCAACATTCGGGCAAAAGGAGAACAGGTGAAGCGGGGACTGACTGTCGCGGTAGCTGGCGCGGCGCTTGTTGTAGCAGGCATTTCCGGGTGTTCGAGCAACAAGTCGAATAACGGCGGTGTTGCGACCTCTGTGCCGGGAGGCTCCGTGTCGGCCGGCGGCGCGAACGCGTCGAAGGTCATCATCGACGGCAAAGAACAGAACGTTCAGGGCACCACTATTTGCACGAAGACTCCCGGCAATATCACCATTGCGGTCGGCGGGAACACCACCGGGATCAGTGCCGTGCTCACCGACGCCAATCCGATGGCGGTGAAGGCGGTCCAGCTCGGCAACGTGAACGGTGTGACCCTTCAGTACGCGCAGGGTGGTCAGGGCAACGCCTCGGTGACGAAGGACGGCAACACCTACAAGGTCACCGGCACCGCCACGGGGACCGACATGGCCAACCCGATGCAACCGGTGAACAAGCCATTCGAAATCGACGCGACTTGCTCTTAATTGGGTGATGCGGGCGGTTGCCACCCGTTGAGCAACCGCACCGTGAACTCGGTACGACCGGGCGAGCTCGTGACCGCGATCGTCCCATTATGCGCCCTGACGACCGCCGAGACGATCGCGAGGCCCAGCCCGGTACTGCCGCCTTTGCGCGAGCGCGAGGAATCGCCGCGGGCGAACCGCTCGAAAATCTCGGATTGCAGCCCTGCCGGAATGCCGGGACCGTTGTCGATGACCTGCAGCACGGTATGCGCCCGCTCGGTGCTCAACCGCGTCGTTACGACGGTGCCGGCGCCGGTGTGCACCCGCGCGTTGGCAAGCAGATTGGTCAGCACCTGGTGCAGCCGGGCCGCATCGCCGGTGACCACCACGGGCTCCTCGGGCAGGTCAAGCTCCCACTGGTGATCGGGCCCCGCGACGTGTGCGTCGCTGACCGCGTCGACCGCCAATCGCGAGAGATCCACCGGTTCGCGTTCCAGCGGCCGGCCCGAGTCCAGTCGGGCCAGCAGCAGCAGGTCCTCGACGAGGCGCGTTATTCGTTGCGTCTCGGATGCCACCCGGCTCATCGCGTGCGCCACAGCGTCGCGGTCATCACCCATGCGCTGGGTGAGTTCGGTGTAGCCGCGGATGGCGGCGAGCGGCGTGCGCAGCTCGTGGCTGGCGTCGGCGACGAACTGGCGAACGCGGGTCTCACTGGCCTGCCGCGCGGACAAGGCGGCCGCGATGTGGTCGAGCATCCGGTTCAGCGCCGACCCGAGTTGACCGACCTCGGTGGACGGGTTCGCGTCGACTTCGGCCACGCGCACGGGCAGCTCGACTTCGCCGCGATCCAACGGCAGCTGGACGACTTCGCTTGCGGTTTGGGCGACGCGGCGGAGCGGCGCCAGCGCCCGCCTGATGATGATGACGCCGGCGGTGGTCGCGGCGACCAGCGCGATCACCGTGACGATCCCGAGGATGATCAGCATGCGCATCATGGTGGCGTCGACGGGCGCCATCGACAGTCCGGTAACGATGACGTCGTCCCCGTTTCGGCTCGGCGCGGCGACGACGCGATACCGGCCGAGGTCGTCGAGGTTCACGGTCAAAGGTTTGCGGCTGCCGGCGATCGCCGCCAGCTGGGCCTGGGCCTTGTCGGTCAGCCCGGCCCGGGCGCCACTGCTGGTCGTGTAGCCGGCATCGACTGTCTTGCCGTCACTGACCACCGCCGCGACCATGCCCGCGGGCTGGCCTGGGGCGTCGAGAAACCGTGGACCGGGGCCCGGCCTGGGATAGAAAGAGTGCTGATGGCGCGGTTCGGGGTACATCAGCGCCGAGCGGTACGAGGTCCCGGCGAGTTGCCCGTCGAGCTGACTCACGAGGTGGTGGTTCAGCGCAAGTTCGGTCGCCGCGGTGATCCCGATACACACCACGGCGAGCACGACGACTTGCCCGACCAGTAGCCGTAGGCGAAGCGACCAGACCCGCCGTGTCCTAGCGGGCTGGCTTGAGGACATAACCGGCGCCACGCAGAGTATGAATCATGGGTTCGCGACCGTTGTCAATCTTCTTGCGCAGGTAGGAAATATATAGCTCGACGATGTTGGACCGGCCGCCGAAGTCGTAGCTCCATACCCGGTCGAGAATCTGCGCCTTGCTCAACACCCGCTTGGAGTTGCGCATCATGAACCGCAGCAGCTCGAACTCGGTGGAAGTCAATGAGATTGGTTCGCCGGCGCGCGTCACCTCGTGGCTGTCCTCGTCCAGCACCAAGTCGCCGACCACCAGCTGCGCGCCGCTGTCCACCGTCGTCACCCCGGTGCGCCGCAGAAGTGCGCGCAACCTCAGCACGACCTCTTCGATGCTGAACGGTTTGGTGACGTAGTCGTCGCCGCCCGCGGTCAATCCGGCAATGCGGTCCTCCACCGCGTCCTTAGCGGTCAACAGCAACACCGGCAGCTGCGGGTTCTCTTCGCGCAGTTTGTGCAGCACGTCGAGCCCACTCATGTCCGGAAGCATCACGTCGAGAACGACCACGTCGGGCCGTTGGGCGCGGGCCGCGGCGATCGCCGACGATCCATCGCTGGCGGTGGAGATACTCCAGCCCTCGTAGCGCAGCGCCATGGACACCATTTCGGCCAGGACGGCCTCGTCGTCCACGACGAGTACGTTGATCGGATTGCCGTCTGCGCGGCACATGACGACCCGCTCTACCGAGGCTCGGGACTGCGTCACAAATTCAAGTATCCGCAAGCGACTGAGCCGACGCTATGCCGTTGCTATGCCTGCGCTGTGAAGATCGCATGACCGCTGAGAGGCCACGCGATCTTCCGTTGCTGCCTTGCGCTGCCTTGCGCTGCCAGCGCCTAACCTGGATTATTCGCGAAATGCGGCGAACGATGGCGTGTAGATACGCGAAAGTGCCTGTCCTGCAAGGAATAATGAGACTTCTCTAAGGTTCGATTACCCTGGCTGGAAGGCACTTCGCAGGTGAAGAATAGCGCAGCGGTTTCCCGGGTGAAAGTGTCGGCGGACGGTGACGGGGTCGTGTCGCACGCCGGGATGGGGATGCTGCGGGAGTTGGCGGAGTTGACCGGGCTGTCGGCGCAGGTCACGGCGGCGTTGGCGGATACCTATCGGGGCCCGTGGATCTACGGGCCGGGTGCGGTGTTCGCCGATCTGGCCGCCGCGGTGGCCGACGGCGCGGACTGCATCGACGGTGTCGGGCAGCGCTGCGGGGATCGCGAACACGTCTTTGGTGCCGCGGCGTCGACGACCACGATGTGGCGGCTGGTCGACGAGCGGATGGACGCCGCTCATCTGCCCGGTATCCGTGCCGCGCGTGCCCAGGCGCGGGAGGTGGCGTGGGCGGCGGGCGCGGCCCCGGCCGCCGGTGAGTGGCTGCACCTGGATATCGATGCCACCATCACCATCGATCACTCCGATAACAAGGAGGACGCGGCGCCGACCTGGAAGAAGACCTGGGGCCATCACTCGTTGCTGGCGTTTTTGGACCGCCCCGCGATCGCCGGTGGCGAAGGCTTGGCCGGGCTGCTGCGAGCGGGCAATGCGGGCAGTAACACCGCCGCCGATCACATCAGGGTGCTGGGGTGGGCGCTGGAATCGCTGCCGGCGGCCTACCAGCCCGACCCGCACGATCCCGGCGCGCAACAGGTTCTGGTGCGCTGCGATTCCGCCGGCGCCACCCACGCGTTCGCCGGAGCCTGCCGCGTCAAGGGGGTGGGATTCTCCTTCGGCTACGCCGTCGATGCCCGCGTGCAGGCCGCGGTGGAACTGCTCAACGCCAACGACGGCTGGTACCCGGCGATCGACTCCGGCTGCGGCATCCGCGACGGCGCCTGGGTCGCCGAGGCCACCGATTTGGTGGACATGAGCAGCTGGCCGACCGGGACTCGGCTGATCCTGCGCAGGGAACGCCCGCACCCCGGAGCGCAGCTGCGGTTCACCGACTCCGACGGGCTACGGGTGACCGCGTTCATCACCGACACCGCCCCCGGTGTGGTGGCAGGCCAGCTCGCCGGTCTGGAGCTGCGGCATCGCCAGCACGCCCGGGTGGAGGACCGGATCCGCCAGGCCAAGGCCACCGGGCTGCGTAATCTACCCTGCCAGCGCTCCGACGCGAACGCGGCATGGTTGGAAATACTTTTGGCCGCAACCGATTTGGTGGCCTGGTCGAAACTGATCGGATTTATCGACCATCCCGATCTGGCCACCTGCGAGATCGACACGTTCCGCTACCGGGTGCTGCACGTCGCCGCCCGCATCACCCGCGGCGCCCGCCAAATCCGCTTGCGGATCGACGCCACCTGGCGATGGGCCAGCGCCATCGCCCACGCATGGCAACGACTCCGGGCCGCCTTCCCCTGACCACCCGGCTCCCCGCCCAACCGACCCGAGGAACCCCACCGGCCCTGGAAAGCCCGCCCACCGAGCGACACCGGCCAATTTGTCGTACCCGCATGTGACAATCAGCCCCACAAGCCGGCCAGCACCGGCCCCATCCGACCCCCCAAGGCTGCACGAAAAATCGAGGCCTAATACCAGTACCGCCGGCCCGCGACCGGCCGGCCGACAGAACCCATGACGTGGAAAACCAAGCCGACCACGACCAAAATTATGCCAATCACCATCAGTATGTGAGAGAAGAAAAAGCCGAGGACGGCGAGGATAACTCCAAGGGCAATCATGATCTGTTCCTTTGTCTTGTGTTGATAACTCACTGCTTTGGCGGCGGGACGTTCACTTTTACGTCGCAATTTGCCGCCGGATTTAACTTCCAGTTCAGGGGCCCGGCCAACACCGTGGTTACGACGGTGACGGTAGACGCACAGTTAGCTGGGCCAGAATTGAAATAGCCACGCATCCACACAGCTAGAACGCCGATAAGCAACCACACCAGGACGATGACGCCGACGATTCCGCTAACTCCGCGAGTTCGCATCGTGACCTCCGCTAACCGAGGGAAATTCCCGTGGCCCTAGCGTTACCCGTTCGACTCGTGTCTAAACATGCTTGGCGACGGATGGCGTCGCTGCGAAATCCGACCTACGAATGATCCGCCAGCCAGGCTGCGGCACGCTTCTTCGACGCACGCGAAAGCCACGCGTCCTGAATCACCTCGGCCAACTCCGACGTCGTGATCTCGGACAGGCGGCTGGCTCGCACCAGGACCGATGGGTGTCCGTCGAAATGACTTGTGGTGAAGAACGGCGACCCGGGGTCCTGGACGAGCGCCAGCTTGTCGCCTTCCGACTCGACCCAGATCATGATCACGTCGGCATAGCGTTCGCCGCCGTCAGGATCGGTCGCGTCGGGTTGGGGAGTGCGGAAGAACACGAACGACTTTCCGCCCACCTGATAAATGGAGTTGCCCTTCGGGCCCTCCAGGCGCTTGACGTGCGGCATCGACGCGGCGATCCGGTGCACCTCGCTGACCCCGGCGGGGCGATCAGTCATAGCGGCGGGATTACCGCTTGCCGATATGCGGCACGGCGACTGACCAGACCATGCGAATCCGGCTCTCGCGCAAGTGATTAGCGGGACGGCTGCCGCGTCAGCGCCGCTGCGCGGAAACGTAAAGGGTTGGCGGCATCGAGTCCTCGGCGTCCCGCGCAACGCTGCGGCCGTAACGGGCCATCAGCTCTGCAAAGGTTGTCGTGGTCACGTCCCAGCCGTTGTCCCGCAGCCAGCCGTCGATGGCCCTGCGATCCTCCGGGTACCAAAGGTCGTCGAAGTCCGTTATCTCGGTATTGACCAGCTTGGCGACGGCGGCGCGCACACGCTGTAGATCCTCGCGCTGGCGCCGAACTAGGTCGGGGTCGGTGAATCCCGCGCCGGGAACGTTCGACGCCAACCAACTGCCGTGGGCGCTGAGCGAATGTATCCGCTCGAACAACAGGTCCTGGGCTTGGGCCGGCAGGTAACGGACGAGCCCCTCGGCGGACCAGGCCGTCGGCAGCGACGGGTTAAACCCGTTCTCCCGCAATGCCTTCGGCCAATCCTGACGCAGATCTATCGGCACGTTCACCAGCTGTGCCGTCGGGCGCGCGCCGTGCTCACGCAACGTGTTGGACTTGAACTCCAGCACCTTGGGCTGGTCCAGCTCGTAGACGACGGTGC
This sequence comes from uncultured Actinomycetota bacterium, assembly GCA_963788075.1. Lineage (GTDB taxonomy): Bacteria > Actinomycetota > Actinomycetes > Mycobacteriales > Mycobacteriaceae > Mycobacterium. The sequence continues at coordinate 896,667 of CAWBFI010000008.1, forward strand.
CGTCCGGCCATGGCAGCCGCCAGGCGCGCGCGTCCAGGCCGGCCGCCAGGATCACCACTTGCCGAACACCGGAGTCGGCCGCGCCGAGAAAAAACTCGTCAAAAAACGCTGTCCGCGTGGCCATAAAGTCGACCATCAGCTGGATGCGGGCCCACACGTCCGATCCCAGTTCGACCGCCTTGGCCAGAAGCTTGGGATTCGCGTAGATGCTCCATATCCCCTCTCCGGCGGCGTCCACGAACAGACGCGCGAACGGGTCGCTGATGAGCGGGTTTTCGCTAGCGGTCTCGGCGGCGCGGGCCGCGGCGACACCCAGTGCGGTGGCTCCCACGCTTTGGGTGATGTCCCAGGAATCGTTGTCGGTGCGCGGCATCGCCACTTCCCTTCCAAGCGCGAAAGTCGGTCAGTCCACCTGCGATTGTTCCAGCCCAGGCCGCCGGCGGGCCGCTCGTCACCGCTGGCCTAGTCTTTTCCCAGACGGCCCACGGGTTGGGGAAGGGAGTGCCGCGATGACGCGTACGCCACAGGAAGTGTTCGCCCACCACGGTAAGGCGCTGGCCGCGGGCGACCTCGACGAGATCGTCGCCGACTATGCCGACGATTCCGTACTGATTACTCCGGCCGGGGCCGCACGCGGCAAGGACGGCATACGTCAGGCCTTCGCCACGTTGCTCGGCGACCTGCCCGACGCGGCATGGGACCTGAAAAACCAGGTCTTCGAAGGCGATGTGCTGTTCCTCGAGTGGGCCGCCGATTCGGCGACCAACCGGGTCGACGACGGCGTCGACACCTTCGTGTTCCGCGACGGTGTCATCTGGGCGCAGACGGTCCGGTACACGCCGCGCGCCAAGGGCTGAATGTGGATCACGTTGTGGATCACGTCGACCTGAACGCCGTAGCGGAATGGATGTCGCGGCAGGGCCTGGGCGAAGGACCGCTGGAGGACGTGTCCGCCGTGACCGGCGGAACGCAGAACGTCATGCTGCGATTCACCCGGGCCGGCCGCCCGTACATGCTGCGGCGCGGACCGCGGCATCTGCGGCCGCGCAGCAACAGCGTGATCCTGCGGGAAACCAAAGTCCTTGCGGCGCTGGCGGGCTCCGACGTCCCGCACCCACACCTGATTGCCACCTGTGACGACCCGAGCGTCCTCGGCGATGCCGTCTTCTACCTGATGGAGCCGGTCGACGGCTTCAACGCGGGCGAGGGGCTGCCACCGTTGCATGCGGGCGACCCCGATGTGCGGTTCCAGATGGGGCTGTCCATGGCCGACGCGCTGGCGAAGCTGGGCGCCGTCGACCATGTCGCCGTCGGACTGGCCGACTTCGGCAAACCGGCCGGCTTCCTGGAGCGCCAGGTGCCGCGCTGGCTTTCCGAATTGGACTCCTATCGGGAGTACGAGAACTATCCGGGCCCGCAGATTCCCGGGGTGGAGCAGGTTGCGGCGTGGCTCGAGCGCCGCCGGCCGACGGCCTGGACGCCTGGGATCATGCATGGCGACTACCACGCCGCCAACGTGATGTTTTCCCGCACGGGGCCCGAGGTGGTCGCCATCGTCGACTGGGAGATGTGCACGATCGGCGACCCGCTGCTGGACCTGGGCTGGCTGCTGGCCACCTGGCGCCAGCCCGACGGGTCCAGCGTGTTCGGCCACGCGCTCGGCGGCCAGGACGGTCTCGCCAGCACCGACGACCTGTTAGCGCGGTACGCCGCGAACACCACCCGCGACTTGTCGCGCATCACCTGGTACACGGTGCTGGCCTGTTTCAAGCTCGGCATCGTCATCGAGGGCACGCTGGCCCGCGCGTGCGCCGGAAAGGCCGAGAAAGAGGTGGGCGATCAACTCCACGCGGCCACGGTGCACCTGTTCGAGCGGGCGCTGGCGCTTATCGACAACGAGCCGTGACCTACTAGCATCTCGTGTCGTGCCGCCCTACCCCGAAAACCCCGACTTCTACTCCGAGCCGACCCAGGCCGCTTACGGCGGGTACTACGACGGCGCACCCGAGCCGCCGCCGGAGCCCCCGACGCCGTGGTACCGCCGCCCGTTGGCGCTGGTCGCGGCCGGCGCGATCGGTGCGATACTCCTCGCCCTAGTGGCCTACGCCTTGTTCAAGCTTCTGACGGGTTCGCCGGCTCCGGCTCCGACCCCGACGACGACCACAACCGCGCCCACCATGACCACCACCACCACAGCGGTCACGACCACGACCGCCGAGCCCCCTCGCCAGCAGGGAGGGGGAGGCGGAGGCGCGCCGACCCAGACGGTCACCGAGACGGTGCCGCCGCCGAGCACCGACACCGGCACGACGACGGTCCCCCCGAGCACCGTCACTGTTTCGCCGAGCACCGAGACCAGCACGGTCACGCAGACCGTGACCGTCCCGCCGCGCCGGGGGCCGTTCCAACCACGCCCCTAGTCCAGGACTCCTGACATGGAGTCCGTGCCCGGTCGGTAATTCCGTGCTCTGATCTGCGTATTCCCGGTGTGTCGGCGTGCGGTAGCGGCTGCGATACTCAATAATAAATAGAGTTGTTTAGATGCGCTGAGGGGTGGTGGATGATGGCCGTGATGACCGTGCAGCCGCCCCTGCCGCTGGTGCCGGGCGACGCGCGCCCGGTCGGGGCGGCCGCGGCGATCGTCGAGGACGGCGAGGGCGGCCGGGTGTTCGTGCATGGCAATTTGGCCTACGCCTGGGACGTCGACGACTCGGTGGCGCGCCGGTTCGCGGCGGTGTCGCTGATGCGGATCAAGGCGGCCACCCAGCTCGAGGTCGCCGAGGCGTTCGCGGTGAAACCGGCCACCGTGCGGCGTTGGGAGACCTGGCTCAGCGATGCCGGCGTGGCCGGACTGCTCGGGGAACGCAAAGGGCCCAAACGCAAGTCGAAACTCATCGCCGACACCGTCGCCCGCATCCAGCGGCTGCGCGACGGTGGAGCGTCGTACCGCGCCATCGCCGCCGAAACCGGTGTGTCCGAGGGCAGCGTCCGTAATGCGCTGGTACTCGCCGACAACGGCGCCCGTGCCGAGGAAGTGTGCCTGGCAACGAGGTCCGATGCTCCTCCCGAACCCGAACCCGAACCCGAGGGTGAGCCCGAGGTTGAGAAGGATTGCTCTGCAGCGATTTCCGATGATCCGCCCGGGCCCGTGCCCGGGGAAGTGCCGGTGTTGGCGGATCCGGTCGATCGCGGCGCCGAGCGGGCGTTGGCGGCGTTCGGGTTGATCCCGTACGCGCCGCCGGTGTTCACCGGGTGCGCCCGAGCCCCGCTCGCGGGACTGTTCCTGGCGCTGCCCGCCTTGACGGCAACCGGGCTGCTCGACACCGCGCACACCGTCTACGGCGAGTTCGGCAGCGGGTTCTACTCGCTGGATACGATGTTGTGCGAGGGCGTGTTCCGCGCCCTGCTGGGCCAGGCCCGCGCGGAGGGCGCCACCCGGATCGACCCGCCCGCGCTGGGCCGGGTGCTCGGGCTGGACCGGGCACCGGAGGTCAAGACGATCCGCCGCAAGATCGGGCTGCTCGCCGAGGCGGGCAAGGCCGGCGACTGGATCGCGGCGATGGCGCGCCGTCATGTGCAGGCCAGCCCCGAGCAAGCGGCGGTGCTGTATGTCGACGGGCATGTACGCGCCTATCAGGGCACCCGCAAGATCGCCAAAACCCATGTGCCCAGGCTGAAGTTCCCCGCCCCAGCCACGGTGGAGACCTGGGTGTGCGATGCGGCCGGGGATCCGCTGCTGGTGGTGATGGCCGAACCGGCCGCCTCGCTGGCCGCCGAGCTGCGCCGGTTGATCCCCGAGCTGCGCGACGTGGTCGGCGACGACCGCCGCGTGCTGGTCGGGTTCGACCGCGGCGGCTGGTCACCGGCGTTGTTCGCCGACCTGGACGCGGCCGGGTTCGATACCCTGACCTGGCGCAAGGGCAAGATCGCTGATATCGACGAGCACAAGTTCACCACCCACAGCCACACCGACGAGCACGGCAGAACCCACACCTGGCGGCTGGCCGACACCGAGGTCGAGTTGGACATCGCCGACGGCCCGCGCGCCGGCCAGGTATTCCGAATGCGGCAGGTCAGCTTGTTCAACACAGCCGGAACCCGGCAGATGCACATCCTGACCACCCGCCCCGACCTGACGCCAGGTGAGATCCGTTACCGGATGGGATCACGCTGGCGGCAGGAGAACCACTACCGCTACGCCCGCATCCATTTCGACCTCGACTCCCACGACATCTACCACGCCACCGATGACGACGCGGACCGGATGGTGCCCAACCCGGCCAAGAAGCCCGCCTACCACAACGTCGAAAAGGCCCGGCGGGCACTGCATCTGGCCGAAACCGCCAGCGACGCCGCGCTGCTGGCCGCCCACTCGCCGCAACCAGGAACGTCGGTGGTGCTGACCAACGAGATGATCAACACCATCAACGCCGACGTCCACACCGCCGAGCACGCACTCGAAACGGCGCTCGCCGCGCACCAGGCGATCCCCGCCCGGCTACCGTTGTCGCAGGTCAATCCCGGCCAGCAAGTCCTCGACACCGAAACCAAGCTGATCTACCACGCCATCCGCATCGCGGCATTCAACACCGCACAATCCCTCGCCCGTGCGATCGTCACGGCCACCGGCTACACCCGCGCCGACGACGAAGCCCACACCCTGATCCGCACCGCGCTGGCCGGCTCCGGCGACATCATCCCCGAAACAGCCACCAACACCCTGCACATCCGGCTCGATCCGCTCTCCGCGCCACGCCACACCGCCGCCATCGACGAACTCTGCCAAGCCCTCAACGACACCAACACCGTCTACCCCAGCACCGACCTCACGCTGCGCTACAGCATCAAATCCCACCAACGACCGCACACCAATTACTGAGCTATGTCAGGAGTCCTGATGTCAGGAGTCCTGTAGTCCAGCCGGCGTGATTTAAGGCCAGATTCCCGGAACGGGGGATAGCCTTCATCCGTGGATGTCGGGGATTCGGTAAGGCGCTCGCTCGACCATTGGGAAAGGCGCGAGTGGGAGCAAGCCATGCTGCACGCGTGCAACGCTGTCGACGGGACGGCGAAAAGGCGCTATCCGCAGCAAGGGGTGGCAACTCGATTCAAACGCACAATCCGGGAGTCGCTGGACATCTTCGGTCTGATGGCGGCGCCGTCGGTCGACTTCAAGGAGAGCCGCTTCCCTATCGCGGTGAAGTCGGACCTGCCCGACGGCGCCCCGACGTCGCCGACGTGTTGTACGGCATCCACCGGTGGAGCCACGGCCATGACGAGGACCTGCCCCAGGGATTCGAGCTGACCCCCCACGGGCCCCGCCCGCTCGGGGTGCAGATCTGGAAGACCGGCAAGATCCAGCTCCCGGGGGCGGCAGTGATCGGTCTGCTGGCTATCGCAGTGTTTGCGCCCGAGAACAAGGGCGAACCCATACCCGACGGCTACCAGCTCAGCTGGTTCCAGTACGAATTCAACATCTGCCTCTGGTGGGGCTGGCAAGATCACTTTCGCGAGATCATCAGCACCGCCGGAATCCCCCAAGAAACTCTCGACTTCTCCGAGTCGTGGGAAGAGTGGACACCAGTGTGATTTCGGTGGCGCCGACTTTTTGGAGCGCGCGCCCGAAGGGATTCCAACCCCAGGGCCGTTGTCGGCGTCAGCAGTCATGCTCACCCTTCTAGTCGACACGTATTGTGCGCTGGACGGTCGACAGGCGTCCCGTTATGAACTGAGACTTTGCTCGGTTGAACGTTCCTGCGTGCTCGGACGTCTATCTCTATAGAGCGGCTCACGGCCGCAGCGACACCGATGGGAGTGGCCAATGGGCACAGCGATGCGCACTGGGCATTACAGGTTGCCCGACGGTGGGGTGCTGCGGGTGGACTTTTGAGATGGGGCGTTGGGTGGGCACGCTCTACGCGGCCTCCATGACGATCAAGACACAAATCGTCGGTAGTGATGCCCACATTCACGCCTGGGCCGCCGGCCTCGCGGCATAACCCCTCGGCTTTGATCGGGCCGTCCCGGGGAGAGCAGGGGCGGGCCCGATCAATTATTCAGACGCGGGCGGGAGCGATCTGTTCCGACTAGCCGCGTGAGACAATCCACGTGTTCCAACTCGTCGGCGGCCTCGACAACCTCAGCGGTGTCCGGTCCGTGCTGGCGTCAACCGCGTGAAAATTTGGCGGAACGGTTGAACTGTCGGGGCGGAATCGGCGTGTACGTATTTGGACCCTTTTCAAGTTCATTCGCTTCGGCGATGTATCGACGACCTGGCGGAGGATAGCGATGTCGCATCTGGTGGCGGCCCCCGAGTTCCTGGCTTCGGCGGCAACGGATCTGTCCAACATCGGTTCGAGGCTTAGCGAGGCCAGCGCGGCCGCGGTGGCCCCGACGACGGGGGTGCTGGCCCCGGCCGAGGATGAGGTCTCGGCGGCCGTTGCGGCGATGTTCTCCGCCCACGGTCAGGGCTTTCAGGCGTTCAGTGCGCGGGCGGCGGCCTTTCATGACCAGTTTGTGCAGACGTTGACCGCCGGTGCGCGATCTTATGCCGGCGCCGAGGCCGCCAATGTTGCGGCGTTCGCGGCCAATCCGGCGGCCTCGGCGGCCGTCGCGCAGGTGGCGCCGTGGCAGCAATCGCTGTATAACGCGTCGAGCGAGCTCGCCGCACTCCTGGGCCTCAACCCCGTCACCACCCCTGTAGCCAGCGACCCAGACTTAAAGAGTCAAGTCAGCAATTTCGGGCCGCTCACACAAACGTCTCTTTCGGACCCTGACGACCATTATTTTGATGCGATTAAACTCTCGAGCCCGCAATTCACCGATACTTTGACCTCTGGGTTTGAACCCACACTGGGCTTAGGGGCGTCCGGACAAACAGTCAATACGTTCCGAAGTCCGGTCCTTCCGTTCTTGAATAGTACGTTCGCCCTTCCTGTCACGGATCCCGTAGCCCGCCTGTTTTGGGCGCTCCTTCCACTCGGTGCATGATAAGCAAGCCGAAGGGATCTCCCGCGGCGCAACTGATGGACCCTGCGACCACCGCGCAGTGACCAGCTCTCCGGGCCGCCGACCCTCCTGCCGAGACACGCCCGGATTCGGCGGGCGTGTAGGTCTGCACCTCTCGGCATGGTCGTGAAACTTTTGACCGACGCGGCGACGTTGTGTGCCAGATCCCATCGGTCGCAACCGTAGGCGAGCGCCAGCCGCCAAGCGTCGACTGCGGCGTTTAGTGAGCGGGGCGACCATGCCCGCCGAGTCTGGCCCTTCGCGGTCTCGATGCCTCCATCGCGACGCGCGATCAGCAGCCTGTCCAGGTCCGGGCGCGTGAGCTTCTGCGCGGGGAATCCTCGTGACAACGAGGGCCTCAGAGGGATTGACCGCCAGGACGCCGATTCAGCAAAGAGCAGGTAGACCAACATTTTTGATGGCGCGCCCGAAGGGATTCGAACCCCCAACCTTCTGATCCGTAGTCAGATGCTCTATCCGTTGAGCTACGGGCGCCTGTCTTCAGTTGTGTCCTGCCAAAAACTCCGCGGAGGCGAGAGGATTTGAACCTCCGGTCCCCTTGAAGGGGGACAACTCATTAGCAGTGAGCCCCATTCGGCCGCTCTGGCACGCCTCCATTGGACTTTTTGAGGGTACCCGAACCCTTCCAGCTGTCGCCGATCCGCCGGAGGCATAGCGTACACAGCGCCGACATATGCTGTCGAAGTGACCGCCCGCCTGCGACCCGAACTGGTCGGGCTTCCGGTGTATGTCCCTGGCAAGACCGTGCCGGGTTCGATCAAACTGGCCAGCAACGAGACGGTGTTCGGCCCCCTGCCCGGCGTCCGCGCGGCCATCGAGCGGGCCACCGACGTCGTCAACCGTTACCCCGACAGCGCCTGCGTGGAGCTCAAGGCCGCCCTGGCCAAACACCTCCGTTCGGCCGGCGCCGCGGACTTCGCTCCCGAACAGGTCGCGGTCGGTTGCGGTTCAGTCAGCTTGTGCCAGCAGCTCGTTCAAATCTCCGCCGCGGCCGGCGACGAGGTCGTCATGGGGTGGCGCAGCTTCGAGCTTTATCCCCCGCAGGTTCAGGTCGCCGGCGCGAGCGCCATCAAGGTGCCGTTGACCGACCACGCGTACGACCTCCGCGCAATGCTCGCCGCCGTCACCGACCGCACCCGGTTGATCTTCGTATGCAACCCGAACAATCCGACGTCCACGGTCGTCGACCCGGACGCACTGGCCCGCTTCGTCGAGGCCGTGCCGTCGCACATCCTGATCGCCATCGACGAGGCCTACGTCGAATACATCCGCGACGGCATGTTGCCCGACAGCCTGGAGCTGGCCCGCGCCCGCGCGAATGTCGTTGTGCTGCGGACCTTTTCGAAAGCATACGGGCTTGCGGGCCTGCGCGTCGGCTACGCGGTCGGTCATCCCGAGCTGATCACGGCGCTGGAGAAGGTTTATGTGCCGTTCTCGGTGACCAGCATTTCGCAGGCCGCCGCGATCGCCTCGCTCGAGGCCGCCGACGAGTTACTCGCTCGCACCGACGCCGTGGTCGCCGAGCGCTCCCGGGTCACCGCCGCTTTGCGGGAGGCCGGGTTCTCCCTGCCGCCGTCGCAGGCCAACTTCGTGTGGCTGCCGCTGGGCCCCCGCACGGCGGACTTCGTGGCGCGGGCGGCGGACGCCCGAATCGTGGTCCGGCCATACGGGACCGACGGCGTGCGTGTGACCATCGGCGCGCCGGAAGAAAACGACGCCCTTCTGCATTTTGCCCGCGATTGGATAGGGAGTAGCCAATGAGCCCGGCCCGCGAGAGATTCGCAGAGTTGAAGCGGCGCGGCAGCATTCCCGATGCCGAGCTCGACGAATTCTGGGCGACGCTTCAGCCCGCCACCATCGACGGGATGCTCGGCGAGTGGAAGGGCGGCGAGTTCGTCACCGGCCACAAGATGAATGGCCGGTTGGAGAAGGCCCGCTGGTTCGGCAAGACCTTCAAATCGGCCGGCGACGTGCAGCCGCTGGTCTGCTTGGACGCCGACGGAAACAAGTTCTCTAACGTGGCGATGGGCAAGGGCGAGGCCAGCCTGTGGCTGGAGGACTTCCGCGGCGAAGTGACCGCCACGATGGTCTACGACGGCCAACCGGTGCACGACCACTTCAAGAAGATCGACGACGACGCGGTGATGGGCATCATGAACGGCAAGGGCGTTCTGGATGACGGCCGCTATTACTACTTCTACCTGGAGCGAGTGTAGATCGGCGACCAGTGTGCGGCTGGCCGCACGTTCTGCGACCAGTGTGCGGCTCGCTTCACACTCGGCGTAGGCGGAAGCGGACTACCTGGCTGGGTTGCGGCCGGTGAACGCGATCAGCTGCTCGAGGGCGCCGGCATCTGCGGGCACGTCGACCGGGTCGTCGAACCCGGCGCTGCCGCGAAGCTCCGGCCTGATGACCTTGCGGGCCAGCCCCAGCACGTACTCGGACAGCGGTTCCCGCGCGTTGACCTCGTGGCCCACAGCTACCGCGTAATCCCAAGCGTGGACCAGGAATTCAATCGAGAAAATCGCGCACGCACCTTTGGCCGGCATTTCGCCGTTGCCGAACGGCACGCTGCCGTCCAGGCCGCGCCGGTGCCAGGCGTCGAGCGCGGGCCGGGCGGCGGCGACGATCTGACGTTCGACCGAATCGCTTTCGTCGCGCTGTGGGATCTCCGCGCCCACCATTCCCCCGAGCGCCGTGATGGACTTCAACAGGTGCTCGGTGAGCCGCGTGACGTCGAACTCCGTGCAGGGGGTCTGCCGGTTCATGTCGTCGGCGGCAATGGGGTGCAGAACTCGCTGCAACGCCCCGAGCGTGTCCTCGGCGCTGTGCAGCTCGTCGGTGGGCGGGGAATGAGGTCCGGGTCGCAAATCAGCAGGCATGGTTGCCACGCTACGGTCTCGATATGGGCGAAATATGCGAATCGGTCACCGTCGAAGCGAAAGACCACGTGGCGCAGGTGACGCTGATCGGGCCGGGCAAGGGCAACGCGATGGGGCCGGCTTTCTGGTCGGAGATGCCGGAAGTGTTCGCGGCGCTGGACGCCGACCGCGATGTCCGGGCCATCGTCATCACCGGATCGGGAAGCCACTTCAGCTACGGCCTGGACGTGCCCGCGATGGGCGGCATGTTCGCCCCGCTCATGGCCGAGGGCGCGCTGGCCCGCCCACGCACCGACTTCCACGCCGAGGTGCTTCGGATGCAGAAGGCGATCAATGCCGTCGCCGACTGCCGCACCCCCACCATCGCGTCGGTGCACGGTTGGTGCATCGGCGGCGCCGTCGACCTGATCTCGGCGGTGGACATCCGCTACGCCAGCGCCGACGCCAAGTTCTCGGTGCGCGAGGTCAGGCTCGCCATCGTCGCCGACATGGGCAGCCTGGCCCGCCTGCCGCTCATCCTCAATGACGGCCATCTGCGCGAACTGGCGTTGACGGGTAAAGACATCGACGCGGCCCGGGCGGAGAAGATCGGGTTGGTCAACGACGTGTTCTCCGACGCCGACCAGACGCTCGGGGCCGCCCACGCCACCGCCGCCGAGATCGCCGCGAACCCCCCGCTGGCCGTCTACGGCGTCAAAGAGGTCCTGGACCAGCAACGCACCTCGGCCGTGTCGGAGAACCTGCGCTACGTCGCAGCCTGGAATGCGGCCTTCTTGCCGTCCAAGGACTTGACCGAAGGCATCTCGGCGACGTTCGCCAAGCGTGCGCCGCAGTTCACCGGGGAGTGAACATGGCGACGACGACTCCGGACGGCAGGATCCGCGTCCCGGCCGACCTGGACGCCGTTACCGCGATCGGCGACGAGGACCGCTCCGAAATCGACAGCGCCGCCGTCGAACGGATCTGGCGGGCCGCGCGGCACTGGTACCAGGCCGGCATGCACCCGGCGATCCAGTTGTGCATCCGGCGTCGCGGTCGCGTGGTGCTCAATCGTGCGATCGGCCACGGCTGGGGCAACGCTCCGACCGATCCACCCGACGCCGAGAAGGTCCCCGTCACGACCGAAACGCCATTCTGCGTGTATTCGGCGGCCAAGGGCATCACCGCGACCGTCGTGCACATGCTCGTCGAGCAGGGACACTTCTCACTTGATGACCGCGTCTGCGAGTACATCCCCAGCTACACCAGCCACGGCAAGCACCGCACGACGATCCGGCACGTCCTGACCCACAGCGCGGGTGTCCCGTTCCCCACCGGACCCAGGCCAGACCTTCGCCGGGCGGACGACCACGAGTACGCGCAGGAGCAGCTGGGTAAGCTGCGGCCGCTGTACCGGCCGGGACTGGTGCACATCTACCACGCGCTCACCTGGGGCCCGCTGATGCGCGAAATCGTTTACGCCTCCACCGGCAAGGACATTCGCGAAATCCTGGCCGCCGAGATTCTCGACCCACTGGGCTTTCGGTGGACCAACTTCGGCGTCGCCAAGCAGGACATCCCGTTGGTCGCGCCCAGCCACGCCACCGGCAGGCCGTTGCCGCCCGTGATCGCGGCGATATTTCGTAAGGCCATCGGCGGAACCGTGCACGAGATCATCCCCTACACGAACAGCCCGGCATTTCTGTCCACGGTGGTCCCGTCGTCAAACACCGTGTCGACCGCCGACGAGATGTCCCGCTTCGCCGAGATTTGGCGGCGCGGCGGGGAACTCGACGGCGTGCGGATCATCAGCCCGGAGAGGATGTATGGCGCCGTGCGGGAATGCCGGCGCCTGCGACCGGACTTCGCGGTGGGCCTGCAGCCGGCCCGCTGGGGTACCGGCTACATGCTGGGCACAAAACGGTTCGGGCCATTTGGGCGCAACGCCCCGGCGGCATTCGGAAACCTCGGCCTGGCGAACATCGCGATCTGGGCCGACCCGGCGCGCGGGCTGGCCGCCGGCGTGATCAGCAGCGGCAAGCCGGGCCACGATCCGGAAGCCCGCCGCTACACCGCGCTGATGGACACCATCGCCGCCGAGATTCCGATCGGTTGACACCGCACGGCGGTGGGAACACTGCCAACCATGGCTACATACCGAGTGCTCAACCCGAAGGGCGACGTCGTCGCGACGAAGGACATCGAAAGCGCCGACAAGGCGCACGCGTGGTTCGCCGATGAAGCGGTCGAGGGCAACGAGCTTGGCTGGCGCATGGAAGTCGAGCAGAACGGCGAATGGCACTTCTTCGACAACAGCGAAGGCGACCGAAGCTACTAGTAGTAGCGTTTGTGCCCCGACGGGCCGGGCAACCAGAAAATCATGGAATCTGAACGCTTCCGAAAGCTGCTGGACGCACCGGGGCCCTTCGCCTCGGTGTACTTCGACGACTCGCATGACACGCACGACGCCGAGACTCAGCTCGAGCTCAAGTCGCGCGCGGTCAAAAAAGAGCTCGAAGAACAGGGCGCCGACAAGGCAACGGTCGAAGCGATCGCGAACGCGATCACCGACCTGCGCGCGCCGATCGGCCGCAGCGGCCGCGCGGTGGTGGCCAACGCCCACGGCGTGATGCTCAACGAGCACCTGACGACACCGACCGCCGAGCCGCTCGTTCGCGTCTCCGAGCTGCCCTACCTGCTGCCTATCGTCCGCCACGGCTTCGACCACCCGGATTATGTGCTGGTCGAGGTGGATCACGCCGGTGCCGACATCACCACCCATATCAACGGCGCGCTGCGCACGGAAACCGTCGACGGCGGCGGCCACCCGGTGCACCACGCCGCCGGCGCCGAGACGGCGGGGTACGGCGACCCCCAATTGCGCAGCGACGAGGCCGCCCGCAAGAACGTGCGGGCTGTCGCCGACCGGGTCGGCGAGCTCGCCGACGACAAGGCGGTCGAGGTGATTTTCGTGGTGGGCGAGGTGCGGTCGCGCTCCGATCTGGTCGCCGAACTGCCGGAACAGCTGCGCCGACAGGCGGTCCCGCTCGAAGTCGGTGCGCGTCACAGCGGACACGACGACAACGAGGTTCAGCGGGCCATCGAAGCGGAGTTCGGTAATCGGAGGCTGAAGCTGATCGACGATGCCGCAGAGCGCTTTACCGCCGAGATCGGCCGGCAGTCGGGGCTGGCCGCCGAGGGCCTCGGCGCGGTCTGCTCGGCGCTGCGCCAGGGCGCCGTCGAGACGCTGATGGTCACCGACGACATCGGTGAGGCGACCGTCGTGGCCGACGCAGGCCTGACGACCGTGGCCCCGAATGCCGACGTGCTGTCCGAGCAGGGCGCCGCGCCCGACAGGACGCTGCGGGCCGACGAGGCGCTGCCGATGTTCGCGATCTCGGTCGGGGCATCCCTGCTGCACGCCGAGGAGCGAATCGCGCCGGCCGACGGTGTCGCCGCTCTGCTTCGCTACGCGCCGACGCTGCATGAGACGGCCGGCTGACGCGGTGGCGGAGGGATTTGAACCCCCGGACGGTTTTAGCCGTCTCTCGCTTTCAAGGCGAGTGCATTAGGCCGCTCTGCCACGCCACCGCTGATAAGGGTAACGGTGGCCGGTAGCGTTGCCCGCATGCGCGCCATCGTCGCCGAATCCCCCGATCGACTGTCCTGGCAGGAAGTCCCCGACGTGACCGCCGGCCCCGGCGAGGTGCTGGTCAGGGTCGCCGCCGCGGGCGTCAACCGCGCCGACCTGCTGCAGGCCGCCGGTAAATATCCGCCTCCGCCGGGTGCGAGCGAAATCATCGGCATGGAGGTGTCGGGCGTCATTTCGGAAATCGGCGAAGGCGTCACCGGATGGTCTGCGGGGCAAGAAGTCTGCGCCTTGCTGGCGGGCGGCGGATACGCCGAATACGTCGCCGTTCCCGCCGGCCAAGTGATGCCGATTCCCGACGGGGTGGATCTCGTCGACGCGGCCGGGCTACCGGAAGTGGCGTGCACGGTGTGGTCGAACCTGGTGATGACCGCTCACCTGAGCGAAGGCCAGCTGCTGCTGATGCACGGCGGGGCCAGCGGCATCGGCACCCATGCCATCCAGGTCGCCCGAGCGCTGGGCGCACGCGTGGCCGTCACCGCCGGGTCGGCGGACAAGCTCGACTTCTGCCGCGAGCTGGGCGCCGACATCACCATCAACTACCGCGACGAGGACTTCGTGGCGCGGGTGCGGGACGAAAGCGGCGGCGCCGACGTGATTTTCGACATCATGGGCGCGTCGTATCTGGACCGCAACATCGACGCGCTCGCCCCCGACGGGCAGCTGGTCATCATCGGCATGCAGGGCGGGGTGAAGGCCGAGCTCAACATCGGCAAGCTGCTGGCCAAGCGGGCGCGGGTCATCGGCACCACGCTGCGGGGCCGCCCGACTAGCGGGCCGAACAGCAAGAGCGAGATCGTGCAGGCGGTCGCGGCGTCGGTGTGGCCGATGATCGCCGACGGCCGGGTCCGGCCGATCATCGGCGCGCGCATGCCGATTCAGCAGGCCGGTGACGCGCACCAGCAGCTGGCGGCGGGCAAGGTCACCGGCAAGGTCGTGCTGACCGTCTAACGGCTCGCGAGCGTAGCGTGGCTGCGATTTCTGGAGTGGATTTTCGCAGTGGCGTCACGCTCGCGGCCCGGGCGACTCAGCCCAGGGAGGCCAGCGCACGCACGAGCTGGTCGACCTCGGCGGTCGTCGAGTAATGCGCCAGCCCGACGGTAACGGCGCCCCCAACGTCGTTGACGCCCAGCACGTCGAGCGCGCGTGAACTCTGGTTGGCGATGGCCAGAATTCCGTTGTCTGCCAGGCGCTGCACCACGCGCTCGGCGGGCACCTCGTGCAGCGCGAAGCTGACCACCGGTATCCGCGCCTCCGGGCGGCCGATGACCATCACCAACGGCAACGACCGCAACGACACCATCAGGTAGTCGAACACGCGGTTCAGATACGACGTGGCGGATTGCATTGAGACGGAGAGGCGTTCGCGCCGGCCGCCGCGAGCGGACTCGTCCAGCGCCGCGAGATACTCGATGCTGGCGACCACGCCGCCCAGGAGACCGAACTGATGCGCGCCGACCTCCAGGCGTGCCGGGCCGACGGCGTGCGGGTTCGTCGAGATCGAGCTGAACGAGTTGATCAGCCCCGGATCGCGAAACACCATCGCCCCGATCGGAGGACCACCCCACGCAAGGGCGTTCACCACCACCACGTCGGCGTCGGTCTCTCTGACGTCGAGCAATCGGTACGGCGCGGCGGCGGAATGGTCGACCACCACCAAGCCGCCGACGTCGTGCACGAGCTTGGTCATCGCCCGCAGATCGGTGACCGTGCCCAGCGTGGCCGACGCGGAGGTCACGGCGACCAGCCGGGTTGACTTCCCGATCAGGCTCTCCCACTGCCACGTCGGCAGCTCACCGGTCTCGATGTCGATCTCGGCCCACTTCACCTTGGCGCCGTAGCGGTGTGCGGCCCGCAGCCACGGGGCGATGTTGGCCTCGTCGTCGAGGCGGCTGACGATCACCTCATAGCCGAGACCCGCCCGCGACGACGACGCTTCGGCCAGCGATGACAACAGGATGGCGCGGTCGGCGCCCAGCACGACGCCAGCGGGGTCCGCGTTGAACAGATCGGCCACCGCCTCGCGCGCCGCGTCGAGCACGGCGGCGCTGCGCCGCGCCGACGGGTGCGCCCCGGCGGTGGTGGCGCCCGACCGGCGGAAGGCCGTCGACACGGTGGTCGCGACGGAATCGGGGATCAGCATGCCGGCCGGCGCGTCGAAGTGCACCCATCCGTCACCCAGCGACGGATGCAGTCCGCGCACCCGGGCGACGTCGTAAGCCATGCCAGCCACCTTAAATCTTCCGCATTTCGCGAAATTGTGACGGTAGCGGGTGCCCCATAGACGCTCCAGCCGAACGGAGGCGTGGCGAGCCGGGTCACCCGGCCAGCCATACTAGTCCAGTGGGCCTCTGGTTCGGAACGCTGACCGCACTGTTCTTGCTGATCACGCCCGGGACGATCGTCGCACGCATCACTCAGCTAACTTGGCCGGTCGCTATCGCAGTTGGCCCGGCGCTGACATACGGCGTAGTGGCACTAGCGATTATTCCGTTCGGTGCGCTCCAAATCCCTTGGAACGGTTGGACTGCGCTGGCCACACTGGCCGCGGTGTGCGTGGTGGCAACGGGTTTGCAAATGGTGTTCGCCCGCTATCGCGACACCGAGGCCGAATCCCGGGGGATCGGTCGCTGGCCCTCGGTGGTGGTGGCGGCCGGTGTGCTGTTGGGCGCGCTGCTGATCATGTGGGCCGGCTACCGCGGGCTCACGCACTGGCAATCCATTCCCAGCACCTGGGACGCCGCGTGGCATGCCAACGAGGTGCGCTTCATCCTCGACACCGGCCAGGCGTCGTCCACTCACATGGGCGAGCTCCGCAACGTCGAGACCCACCAACCGCTCTACTACCCGTCGGTGTTTCATGCCCTGACGGCGGTTTACTGTCAGCTCACCGGCGCGGCACCCACCACCGGCTACACCCTGACATCGCTGGCCGCGTCGGTCTGGCTGTTTCCATCCAGCGCGGCCACCCTGACCTGGTTCCTGTTGCGCCCAAGCAGCACTCAATGGTTCGCCGCGGGCGTGTCAGCCACCGCCGCGGCGCTGTCGGCGTCGTTCACCTCGGTGCCCTATGTGGAGTTCGGCGTGGCGGCGATGCCCAACCTGGCCGCCTACGGGGTCGCGATACCGACGTTCGTCCTGATCGCCTCGACGCTGCGGCACCGCGACCGCATACCGGCGGCGGTCCTGGCACTGGTGGGTATCCTGTCGGTGCACCTCACCGGCGGATTCGTCGTCATCCTGTTCCTTGTGGGCTGGTACCTGCTGGATGCGGTGTGGCATCCGGTGCGCGGTCGCCTCGCCGACGTGCTGACCCTGGCGGCCGTGGTCGTTCCGACCGCGATGATCCTGGCGCCGCAGTTCCTTGGGGTGCTCAGGCAGGCCGACATCATCGCCGGGCACGCGTTCCCCAGCTTCAAGAGTGTGAAGCAGGGCGTGATCGATGCGCTGCTGCTGCACACCCGCCACCTCAACGACTTCCCGACCCAGTACGGCCTGGTGGCCCTGTCGGGGATCGGCATGGCGATCCTGCTGTACAAGAGGATCTGGTGGCCACCAGCCGTGTGGCTGGTGGCCACGGTGGCGACCATCTACTCGGGGGCGCCCTTTCGGAATCCCCTAGGCCGCGCCATCGAAGCGTTCAGCCAATTCTTCTACAACGATCCCCGACGCCTCTCGGCGGTGGTGACGATGGTGGTGACGCCGATGGCGGCCATCGCCCTCTTTGCGCTGGTCACGCTCGTGGTTGCGGCGGCGAAGCGGCTCACCGGCCGTTTCGTCCGGGCGCCGGCACCGGTCTGGGCCAGCGCAACGGCGGTCCTTTTGCTGGTCGCCACCGTGCTCACCGGCCGGCACTACCTGTACCGGCACCTGGTCCTGTTCGGCGACAAATACGACTCGGTGATCGTCGACCAGCGAGACCTGATGGCCATGGCGTACCTGGCGAAGCTGCCAGGTGCCCGCACCACCGTGATCGGCGACTCCAACATCGACGGCACCACCTGGATGTATGCGGTGGCGGACCTGCATCCGTTGTGGACCCACTACGACTACCCGCAGCAGACCGGCCCCGGCTACTGCCGCTACATCTTCTGGACCTCGGCGCGCAAAGGTGAATCGGATCCGAAGGTGATCGAGGCGATTAAGGCGCTCAATATCAGGTACATCCTGACCAGCACGCCCAACGTCAGAGGGTTTGCCACGCCCGAGGGACTAGTGTCGCTGGAGAAATCGAAGTCGTGGACGCTGATCTACGACAATGGTGGCGCCAAAATCTACGAATGGCGCGGAAGTCCGCAGGCGACCCACCCCTAGAGGACCAAGAGGATGGTGAATCGATTGAGTACCGGCCCAGACGGCCCAGACGGCCCAGACGGCCCAGACGGCCCAGACGATGACGGCATCGAGGTCATCGGCGGCGTCGACCCGCGGATCATGGCGCTCCGCGACGCGGACGAGGACGACTCCGACGGGCGCTCGCTGACCGACCTGGTCGAGCAGCCGGCCAAGGTGATGCGGATCGGAACCATGATCAAGCAACTGCTCGAGGAAGTGCGGGCCGCGCCGCTTGACGAGGCCAGCCGCAATCGGCTGCGAGACATCCACGCCACCAGCATCCGCGAACTGGAGGAGGGGCTCGCGCCCGAACTCCGCGAGGAGCTCGACCGCCTCACCCTGCCGTTCAGCGAGGACTCCGTGCCGTCCGACGCCGAACTGCGCATCGCTCAGGCGCAGCTCGTCGGTTGGCTCGAGGGGCTGTTCCACGGCATCCAGACCGCACTGTTCGCCCAGCAGATGGCGGCGCGCGCGCAACTGGAGGAGATGCGCCGAGGCGCGCTGCCGCCCGGAATGAGTCGGTCGGGCCAAACCGGGTCCGGACACGGCCAATACCTGTAAGCGGACGTGCGGTGGCGGGGCCAGGTCCTCATATCGAGACGCGCGACGCGTGGGTGGAGTTTCCCATCTTCGACGCCAAGTCGCGCTCTTTGAAGAAGGCGTTCCTGGGCAAGGCGGGCGGCACGATCGGTCGCAACAGTTCCAACGTGGTTGTCGTCGAGGCGTTGCGCGACATCACCATGACGCTCGAGTTGGGCGACCGGGTCGGACTGGTCGGCCACAACGGCGCCGGGAAATCCACGCTGCTGCGCCTTCTTTCGGGCATCTACGAACCCACCCGAGGTGTGGCCACGGTCACGGGCCGCGTGGCACCGGTATTCGATCTCGGGGTCGGCATGGACCCCGAGATCTCGGGCTACGAGAACATCATCATCCGCGGGCTGTTCCTCGGGCAGACCCGCAAGCAGATGCTGTCCAAGGTCGACGAGATCGCCGAGTTCACCGAGCTGGGTGACTACCTGTCGATGCCGCTGCGCACCTACTCCACCGGGATGCGTGTCCGGCTGGCGATGGGCGTGGTCACCAGCATCGACCCCGAGATCCTGCTGCTCGATGAGGGTATCGGCGCGGTGGACGCCGACTTCCTGAAGAAGGCCCAGTCCCGACTGCAGCGCCTGGTGGCGCGCTCCGGAATCTTGGTGTTCGCCAGTCATTCCAACGAATTCCTGGCCCGGCTGTGCAAGACCGCGATGTGGATCGATCACGGAGTGATCCGGATGTCCGGCGGCATCGAAGACGTGGTGCGCGCCTACGAGGGTGAGGACGCCGCCCGGCACGTCCGCGAGGTGCTGGAAGAGACCCGGCCCGACAAGCCGCTGGCAGAACAAGTCTCCGCCGATGAGTGAGACGATCGTCGCCGTCGTCGTCACCCACCGGCGCCCCGACGAGCTGGCCAAGTCACTGGACGCGCTCAGCTCCCAGACCCGGCCGCCGGACCACCTCATCGTCGTCGACAACGACGGTCCCGCCGACGGCCGGGTCGCCGATCTGGTTGCGGCGCAACCTATCTCGTCCACCTACCTGTGTTCACGCCGAAACCTCGGTGGCGCAGGAGGTTTCGCGCTCGGCATGTTGCACGCACTGGCGCAGGGGGCGGACTGGGTGTGGCTGGCCGACGACGACGGGCGCCCCCAGGATTCTCGGGTGCTGGCGACGCTGCTCGCCTGCGCGGAAAGGTACGGCCTCGCCGAGGTGTCGCCCATGGTGTGCAATATGGACGACCCGCAGCGGCTTGCGTTTCCGTTGCGGCGCGGCCTCGTATGGCGCAGGCGCACAAGCGAATTGCGCACCGAACCGGGACAGGACCTGCTGCGTGGGATAGCGTCGCTGTTCAACGGCGCGCTGTTCCGCGCATCCTCCCTGGACGCGGTCGGCGTCCCGGACCTGCGCCTGTTCATCCGCGGCGACGAGGTCGAACTGCACCGCCGGCTGGTCCGGTCGGGGCTGCCGTTCGGAACCTGTCTGGACGCGGTCTATCTGCACCCCTGCGGGTCCGAGGAGTTCCGGCCGATCCTGGGCGGCCGGATGCACACCCAGTATCCCGATGACCCGACCAAGCGGTTCTTCACCTATCGCAACCGCGGCTATCTGCTGTCCCAACCGGGCCTGCGCAAATTGCTGGCCCAAGAATGGCTGCGGTTCGGCTGGTTCTTCCTGGTGACCCGCCGCGACCCCAAGGGCATGTGGGAGTGGGTTCGCTTGCGTCGCTTGGGACGTCGCGAGCAGTTCGGCAGGCCTGGAGGGAGCACATGACGTTCGTTGACGCGGCGGCGCAGTCGCGGACCTTCGCGCGCGCCCGCGGCGATCTGCTCGCCGGATTTCGTCGCCACGAGCTGTGGCTACACCTGGGCTGGCAGGACATCAAGCAGCGCTACCGCCGCTCGGTGCTGGGACCCTTCTGGATCACCGTCGCGACGGGCACCACCGCCGTCGCGATGGGCGGCCTGTATTCGAAGCTCTTCCACCTCGATCTGTCCGTGCACCTGCCCTACGTCACCCTCGGGCTGATCATTTGGAACCTGATCAACGCCTCGATTCTGGAGGGCGCCGACGTGTTCGTCGCCAACGAGGGACTGATCAAGCAGCTGCCGACGCCGCTGAGCGTGCATGTCTACCGGCTGGTGTGGCGGCAGATGCTGTTGTTCGCCCACAACATCGTCATTTACGTCGTCGTTGCGATCATCTTCCCCAAGCCCTGGTCGTGGGCGGATCTCTCGGTCATCCCCGCGCTGGCGCTGATCGTGCTGAATTCCATATGGGTGTCACTGTGTTTCGGCATCCTGGCGACGCGCTACCGGGACATCGGTCCACTGTTGTTCTCGGTGGTCCAGCTGCTCTTCTTCATGACCCCGATCATCTGGAACGACGACACGTTGCGGCAGCAGGGTGCGGGGCGCTGGTCGAGCATTGTCGAACTGAACCCGCTGCTGCACTATCTCGATATCGTTCGCGCCCCGCTGCTGGGCGCCCACCAGGAACTGCGCCATTGGGTTGTGGTGCTGGCCCTGACGGTGATCGGCTGGCTGCTCGCGGCCTTCGGGATGCGGCAGTACCGCGCCCGGGTTCCCTACTGGGTCTGACGGCTTCGACGGTTAGTCGCGGTGCGCACATCAGCACCAGGCAGGCCGGGCACACATGAGCCGCAAATCCGCTGGCACCGGTGATAGCGCTTTCGAAGGGCGCCTCATGGTCAGCGCCGGACCGCTCCGCCGGCAAGACCTGGCACGATCTCGTTGAGGCTGAAGGTAACCGGCTGCTCGAGTTGGGCGTAGGTGCACGATCGTGGGTCGCGGTCCGGCCGCCACCGGCTGAACTGGGCGGTGTGGCGGAACCGCGGACCTTCCATGTGGTCGTAGCGAACCTCGACCACCCGCTCGGGACGTAGCGGCACGAACGAGAGGTCCTTGCCGGCGTTCCAGCGCGAGAATTCGTTCTTGCGCGGCGTTCGTTCGCCGGCCTCGTGGGCGGCCCAGTTCCAGGGATGGCCCTCGAAACTCGTTACTAGAGGCTGCAATTCGGCGAACAGCCGCCGCCGCTCGGCCATGGGGAATGCGCCGATCACGCCGACCGAGGCGAGCTGGCCGTCCTCCTGATAGAGCCCCAGCAGCAGCGAGCCGATGGATTCGCCGCCGGACTTGTGCACTCGATAGCCGGCGACCACGCAATCGGCGGTCCGCTCGTGCTTGATCTTGAACATCACGCGCTTGTCCGGCTGATAGGTGAGGCTAAGTGGCTTGGCAATGACGCCGTCGAGGCCCGCGCCCTCGAACTCGTCGAACCAGCGCTGCGCGGTCCGCAGATCGGTGGTCGCCGGCGTGACATGGATCCAGCGGCCGGGGCGGGCCGCTGAATTGTGCACAGCATCGACGAGGGCCGCGCGCCGCTCGCTGAACGGCCGGCGGGTGTAGTCGTCGTCCCCGAGGGCGAGCAGGTCGAACGCGATGAACGAAGCCGGCGTCTTCTCGGCGAGCATCCGCACCCGCGAATCGGCCGGGTGGATACGCTGTTGTAGCGCCTCGAAGTCCAGGCCGTGGTCGGTGGCGACGACAATCTCACCGTCGATCACGCAACGTTGCGGCAGCTCGGCCTGGACCGCCGCGACGAGCTCGGGGAAGTAGCGGGTCATCGGGCGCTCGTTGCGGCTGCCCAGCTCCACCTCGTCGCCGTCGCAAAAACAGATCGACCGGAAGCCGTCCCACTTGGGCTCATACGACGCATCCGGCGGGATCGAACGCACGGGCTTGGCCAGCATCGGCGACACCGGAGGCATGACGGGCAGGTCCATTCGTTCATTGTCGCGTGCGGCGTGCTGGAATCTGTGGTGTGGCCGCAGCAGCAGAGGAAATCGACGTCGACGGCATCCCGGTGCGGCTGACCAACCCCGACAAGGTGTACTTCCCCGCCCTGGGGTCGAACGGCACCAAACGACACCTCGTCGAGTACTACCTGGCCGTGGCGGGCGGACCGATGCTGACCGCGCTGCGCGACCGGCCCACCCACCTACAGCGCTTCCCGGACGGCATCGACGGCGAGGAGATCTACCAGAAGCGCGTACCGCAGCACCATCCCGATTACCTGGAGACCTGCCGGGTGACGTTCCCGTCGGGACGCACCGCCGACGCGCTGAAGGTGACCCACCCGGCGGCGGTCGTGTGGGCGGCGCAGATGGGAACTGTCACGCTGCACCCGTGGCAGGTGCGCTGCCCGGACACCGACCATCCGGACGAGCTACGCATCGATCTGGATCCTCAGCCCGGCACCGGCTTTGAGCAAGCCCGGGCGGTTGCCGTCGACGTGCTGCGGCCGCTGCTCGACGAACTCGGCTTGGTCGGCTACCCGAAGACATCTGGAGGGCGCGGGATCCACGTGTTTCTGCGCATCGCCACCGACTGGGGCTTCGTCGAGGTGCGCCGGGCGGGCATCGCGCTCGCCCGCGAGGTGGAGCGTCGCGCGCCGGACGCGGTGACCACGTCGTGGTGGAAGGAAGAACGCGGCGAACGCATCTTCATCGACTTCAACCAGAACGCCCGCGACCGCACCATGGCGTCGCCATACTCGGTGCGGCGCACGCCGATCGCGACCGTGTCGACGCCGCTCACGTGGGATGAATTGGCCGGCGCCGATCCGGACGACTACACCATGGCGACCGTCCCCGAACTGGTGCGGCGCCGCGATGACCCGTGGGGCGGCATCGACGGCGTCGCGCAGTCGATAGCGCCGTTGCTGGAGATGGCCGAGGTCGACGAAAAGCGCGGCCTTGGCGATATGCCGTATCCACCGAACTACCCGAAGATGCCGGGCGAACCGAAACGGGTGCAGCCGAGCAGAAATAGGGATCTGACCAGCAAGAATAATCCTGATTGACGCCGGGTGCCGTCGAGCATCGCAGGAACTCTCCCTGGCAACCTCGCACAATTGTGTCCGCGCCCGAGTCCCT
The DNA here is from genome assembly GCA_963788075.1 of uncultured Actinomycetota bacterium. Classification (GTDB taxonomy): domain Bacteria; phylum Actinomycetota; class Actinomycetes; order Mycobacteriales; family Mycobacteriaceae; genus Mycobacterium. Next base: position 920,038 of record CAWBFI010000008.1, read on the forward strand.
GGAAAGCAGCAGCGCCGGTAATCATCGACACCATCCATTGAGCGGCTAAGTGGTTAGAACCCCATCGATTGGATGTAGATAGTCCCGATTTGGTTTTGGACGAGGTGGGTGCAGGTTATGGTGACGTTCCAAATCGTGCCCGTCGGGACCTCGGGTGTGAAGTTCAACTGTTGCTGGCCAGGGCCACCCCGAACCCAGTCGGCAGCTGCGACGCCGTCTCACGTTCGATAGTGCGTTGTTGTCGGGCTATGCTGCGATTCGTCCGTGTAAGGCAGGCCAATGAACCTGGTAGCCAAGGCTGTCGACAAGATCACCAATCCACCGCGGGTGTCGGATCCGGACCGGCTGCGCGCCGCGGTGTCCGGCAAGACCGTGCTGGTGACCGGTGCCTCCTACGGACTCGGCGAGGCCACCGCCCGCAAGCTCGGGGCGGCCGGGGCAACCGTGTTGCTGGTCGCCCGTTCTGCGGACAGGCTGGCGGCCCTCGCGGCGTCGATCAACGCGGGCGGCGGCCACGCGGCCGCGTACCCGGCCGATTTGACTGACGAGACAGCAGTCGCCGCACTGGGTAAGAAGCTCACCGAAAACCACGGCCCGATGGACGTCGTCGTCAGCAACGCCGGCAAGTCCATCCGGCGGTCGCTGCATCTGCAGTACGACCGGCCGCAGGATTTCGAGCGCACGATCGGCGTCAACTACCTCGGCCCGGTCCGGTTGCTGCTCGGGCTGCTTCCCGCGATGAGGCGCCGCGGCAGCGGGCACATCGTGAGCATTTCGACGATCGGTGTGCGCACTGCACCAGGCCCCCGCTGGGGCGCCTATCTGGCGTCCAAGAGCGCGTTCGATGTGTGGTTGCGCAGCGTGGCACCGGAACTGCGCGCCGACGGCGTGCATGTCACCTCGGTGTATATGACGTTGGTGCACACCCCCATGAGCGAACCCACGCCGATCCTGCGCAGAATGCCGGGCCTGTCTGCGGAGCATGCCGCCGACATCGTCGCGAAGGCGATCATCGACCGGCCCGGCAGGGTGCAGCCGGTGTGGGTGTGGCCGATCGAAATCAGCTCGATGCTGCTGCCCAAGGCGCTGGAGATCGGGATGGGACTGATGTATCGGTTCACCACCGATTCCCCAAGCGCTCAGGGGATTCGGCGATGACGGCCGCGAACATCGTGACCAGCGCGGCCCGGGTGGTGCTGCGATCGGGATTGTTTGCGCCCGCTGGGCCGCTGACGATGTTCCGGATCGTGCGCGAGGCGGTTCGAGGCAGTGCGAACCTGGCTACCGTGCTGGCGATCGCGGCGGTTCGCTGGTCGGACCGGACCGCGGTGATCGACGATGACGGCGCGCTGAGCTACGGCCAGCTGCAGTCCCGCACCGAATCCCTCGCGGCCGCGCTGGTTTACCGCCACGGCGTCGGACCCGGGGTCCCCGTTGGCATCCTGTGCCGCAACGGGCGCGCCTTCATGCAGGCGATGTTCGCGGCGGCGTCGGTCGGTGCCGACGTGGTGTTGCTCAATACCGAATTCCAAACCGACGCGCTGGCGACCGCGTTGGGCACGCAGCGCATCCAAACCGTGCTTTGTGACGACGAATTCGCCGATCGGGTGCGTGCGGCAGACGAGGCCGTCGCCGTCGTCGATCTCGCGGCGCTCGAGATCGATGGGCGCGAGCCACGGCCGAAGGCCGGGCCGCGCGGACGGATCGTGCTCCTGACGTCCGGCACGACGGGCACACCCAAGGGTGTGCCGCGCACACCCCGTATCACCCCGGCGCTGGGTGTCGGAGCCGTGTTCCTCGACCGCATCGGGCTGCGCGCTGGAAGCCGAATTGTCGTACCGGTGCCCATGTTTCACGCGTTCGGGTTCGGGATGGTGTTGCTCACGGTGATACTCGGCGGCACGCTGCTGACGAGACGCCGGTTCGACGCCGAAGCAACGCTCGCGCAGGCGTCGTTGCATCGCGCGCACGTGCTCGCCGCGGTCCCGGTCATGCTGGCCCGGATTCTCGACCTTCCGGACGAGGTGCGGGCGCGAAACCCGATTCCATCGCTGCGCGTGGTGATCACCGCCGGGGCACCCCTGGATCCGAATCTGGCGCAGCGGTTCATGGACGCCTACGGCGAGATCCTCTACAACGGCTACGGCTCCTCGGAGGTCGCCATCGCGTCGCTCGCGATGCCCGCCGATCTACGGGAGACACCAGAAACGGTTGGCAGGCCGGTTGCCGGCTGTCCGGTCGAGCTTCTCGATGAGAACGACAGTCCGGTCGGGCCGCACGTCATCGGGCGGGTGTTCGTGGGTGGTGGCCTGACGTTCGACGGCTATACCGGCGGCGGTGGCAAGGATGTGGTCGCCAAGATGACGGGCACCGGGGACATGGGCTACTTCGACGAGGCGGGGCGGCTGTTCATCGTCGGCCGCGAAGACGACATGATCGTTTCCGGGGGAGAGAACGTCTACCCCAGCTCGGTTGAGAACGCCCTTGGCGAACATCCCGACGTGGCCGACCACGCGGTGATCGGTGTTCCGGATGAGACCTTCGGCCAGCGGCTTGCTGCCTTCGTCGTCCTCCGCCCGGGCGCCGGCATCGACGAAGTCGAACTGCGGGAGTATTTGAAGGACAAGGTGTCTCGCTTTGAACAACCGCGGGACATCACCATCGTCGCGACCATCCCGCGCAACCCGACCGGCAAGGTGCTGCGAAACGGACTGGGTCACGATCAACCGCACCACCGCACACCTCCGCGTGCAAAACGTAGAAAGGGCCAGAGCCTCGACCGTGGCAGGCGCGCCGGTCCAGAGGCATTAAACTGACTGAGACTCGATCTCGTGTCCAACCGTTTCCGGTGAAGCAGAGGCTAGATGCAGGACATCGAGCACACAGGTTCATCGGCTGCCGTAGCAGACGATGCCGACTTAGGACGGGACCGGCGCCGCGCTGCTGCCAGTCCGCTGTCGCAGGTGCTGGGGCTATTCACCCGGACCGGCGGCTTCTACGCCCGGTCCTGGGGCGCCTATCTGGATCGTGAGCCTGGTGAGCTTCCGGTGGCACGGCCCACCCTCCCGCTGGCGACCCAGGCGTTCATCGACGAAATCGTGCTGACCGGGTTTCGCCTGCTGCGGTCGGCCCCCGACGCGACGAGACTCGAATGGATCACTCGCGAGGTGATCGCGGCACTAGCTTGGCTAGATCCGGCACAGCCGGAATTTTGAGTCAAGTTTGGCGTGGTAGGTTAGGTGGTTGGTGTTAGGCGGCGAGTAGTGTTGTGCGGCTGAGGTTTTCGAGGGCGTTGTTGTAGGCGCGAGAAGCTGCCTGCAGTGGTGGCGCGGTGGTGTCGTCGGCCAGGTGTGCTAGTCCGGTGGGCAGGAATCGGTCGTGTATGCAGGTCAGGAAGTGCGCGGTGTGCAGGCCGTGGTCGGTGACGGTGTAGCGGTGGGTGTGCGCGATGCGGGTTATCAGGCCGCGGGATTTGAGTCGGCGCAGGTCATAGGTGGTCTGCCCGGCGGTGACCGTCCCGCGCGGCAGGCCGCGCAGCTCGGTGGTGAGCGTGCGTAGGTCACGGTTGGTGAATCCGTTGGTTTGGCAGCCAAACGTCAGTAGCGACTGAAGCAGGGCGTGGGTGCGCCGCTGGGCCAGGCGTAGTCCGGGCACGCGGGCGCCGGTGGCGGTGGTGACTGTGCCGGTGATGGTGGCCAGCGCGTCGGCGCCGGTGATCGGGTCGTGGCTGAGTCGTTGGACGTGCAGCAGACGTCGGTTGGCCGAAAAGCCGATCTCCCGCAGCGCGGGCAGATTAGTCAGCCGTTTGCCGATCGAAAAGTCGGTGGTGTCATTGATTGTGGTTTCGGTGCGCAGCGCTTTTCCTTCCTTGTGGTACTGCTTGATGCGGGTGTGTTTGTAGTCCACATGCAGGCTGGGGGTCACACCCTCGGTGATCACCCGGGTGCGAAACAACCCGGGTGTGCGGCGTGGGCCGCGGCCTATCAGCTTGCGGTCGAAGACCAGGGCGATCTGGTTGGGGCGACCGATATCGAGGTTGTCGCGGATGACCTGCTCGAAAAACATCCGTCCCGCCACCGGTTTGTCCAGCATCTGGGTCAGCGAGAACTCAGCCTGCAGGATCGACAGCTCGTAGTGATAGCCCGCGGCCCGGTCGGCGGTGGTGAACGGGTGCGGCAGGATCGCCAGCCACTTGCCCAACAGCGCCTCGATCTGGGCGGGCCCCAGACTGTCGCAGATCGTCTGCAGCGCGGCCGGGTCGTCGACCGCGGCGAACCCGTTATCCAAAGCGGTGAACCCGATGCCGGCCTTGGCTGCCTGCCGCTGGGCCCAATGGTTGCCGTTGACGCACAGCTTGGCGTTGTAGGGGAAATAAGAGCAGAACTTCATGAAGAACGGACCGAAATCGTCATCGACGCAGTAGAAGTAGAAGTGATTAACCAGCCCAGTCGCCGGCACGATCCACGGGTAGGCATCACCGTTGGCGTCGCGGCGTTTCTCGGTACGAAACAGCTTGGTCTTCTCCTGCGCCCGACCGACGAACAGCACTCCTTCCGTGTCGGTGAACTCCGCCAGGTACTGCTGGGCGATGTCGTCTTTGCGTTGCCCCTTGGCGAAGTCCACCCAGGCCAACCCGTGGTCGCGGGCAAACCGGTGCACCGATCTATCGAACGCCTCGGTGATCCGGGCCAGCGGCGCGGTTGAGGCGATCGGCAATCCCAACTGCCGATGCACATAGCCCACCAGGCCAGCCGCGTACTGCAATCCCGGCACGTAGACGTTGCAATACATCCGGTCGATGCACTCCACTTCGAACACCACATGCTCGGTAAGGACATTATCGACAGATCGCGCTACGGTCATCACAGGGCTCCGATCGGACGGGCGGCCAGTTCAGGCCAACCAACCGCGCTATGCGGTTCATACACCGGACCGGTCCTTCGGTCACGGTCTCACCCCCGTCCGACCGGAGCCTCTAACCCAAGACGAGCACGGCATGCCTCGTCGGGCTGGGGCGAAGCCCCGTTAGAGTTCTACGGCCAGCAGGGCTGGCTGGAAAAGCCCGAGGGGTTTTTCGCGGCGCCCCCGGCGCTCACCGATGTCACGGTCAGGACTGTGAACAACATGGGGCGCACCTACGAGCGCCTGTTCTTCGACAGTGGTTATGAGCCCCATGCAGGTGAACCGGGCCGGGAACGCTGGCTGAGCTACACCGGCAATAACCGCGAGTACGGGCTGATGTTCCGACACCGCCAGCCGCGACCCTGGCTGGTGTGCGTGCACGGCGCGGAGATGGGGCGGGCTGCCCTGGACCCCACGCTGTTTCGTGCCTGGCATCTGTACTCCGATCTCGGCCTGAACGTCGTGCTTCCCGTGCTTCCCATGCACGGGCCCCGCGCGCGGGGCCTGCCGAAGGGCGCCGCGTTCCCGAGCGAGGACGTGCTCAACGACGTCCACGGTGCGGCTCAGGCAGTGTGGGATATCCGGCGCCTGCTGAGCTGGATCCGTTCCCAGCAGCCTGAGGCGATGATCGGGTTGAACGGCATCTCCCTTGGCGGTTACCTCACGTCGCTGGTCGCCAGCCTCGACGACGGTCTCACCTGTGCGATTCTGGGCGTTCCGGCCGTCGATCTGGTCGAAGTGGTCGACCGCCACGCCGGCCTGAGCGGTCACGACGCCCTCGGTCAGACGATGCGGTTGGCCAAGCCCATCGGCCGGATGATCTCCCCATTTGCAGCGACTCCCCGCGTGCCGATGCAGGGCCGCTTCATCTACGCCGGCATCGCCGACAGGTTGGTGCACCCACGCGACCAGGTCCCCGGCTCTGGCAGCACTGGGGCAGACCCCAGATCCACTGGTACTCCGGCGGCCACACCGGGTTCTTCCGCTCCCGGCCGGTACAGCGATTCATCGACGACGCGCTGGTGCAGTCGGGGCTTGTCGACCCGTCACGGATACGTCACAAACGCTGACGCAACCGGCGCGTGGACTCGACGTTACGAAGTTCGGGCAGACGTTGACCGACATCCGGGCGTCTCCCACTTCGGTGACACCAGTCGGCCAGAGGTGGGACGTGACGCTGGCGTCGCAACAATCATTGATGCGGCGGTTTTGTGGCGACGGCGCGGCTTCGGAAAGGACACCAATGGCGGGTCGGACGGTCATCATTACCGGTGCCAGTGATGGCATCGGCGCCGCCGCGGCGGCCAGGCTGAGCCGAAGCGGCGAGAACGTCGTCGTGGTGGGCCGATCCGAACCAAAAACAACAGCCGTCGCCGCGCGTCTGGGCGTGGAGTACTTCATAGCCGATTTCACGGACCTTTCAGAGGTGCGGAGGTTGGCCGAGCAGCTGCTGCAGTCCTACCCCCGCATCGATGTGCTGGCCAACAATGCCGGCCGTTTCATGAAGCGGCGCGAGGTCACCGTCGACGGCCATGAGACGACTTTCCAGGTTGATTATCTGGCCGCGTTTCAGCTCACGACGCTGCTGATGGATCGGCTCGTCGAATCCGGCGCCACGGTGCTGAACACCTCAAGCGTGGTCAATAGGCTCTTCGGCCGCGTCGACATCGATGACCTCGAAGCAGCACACGGCTACCGGCCCCTCAAGGCGTACGGCGACGCGAAGCTGGAAATGATTTTGTTCACCAAGGAGCTGCACCGCCGCTACCACGCTGCCGGGATCTCCACGGCGGCGTTTCATCCCGGCGACGTAGCGACCAACTTCGGAAATGAGTCGCGGACGTGGTGGATTCGGACGGCGTTTCGCGGCCCGATCAAGTTTCTGGCGCTGGTTGGACCTGAGGAGGGATCCGACGAGCTGGTGTGGCTGGCCTCGTCCATACCGGGAACCGACTGGAAATCGGGCGAGTACTACTCTGACCACAGAATCGCTCGGGCCAACCCGCGGGCAAACGACCCGGTCCTGGCCCGTGAACTCTGGGAGCGCAGCCTCGCCATGGTCGCCACATAGAAAGTCGGGAGCAGACACAATTACCGTCACCCGTGTGGACGCCGGTCGCAATCAGGTCAGCCGCTCGGTTGAGGTGCGCGCCCCGGCAGCTGATCTGTTCGCGATCGTCGCGGACCCGCGTCGACACCACGAACTTGACGGTTCCGGCACCGTCAGGAAAAACATCCGCGCCCCGCAGCATCTTGTCCCGGGCGCGCGGTTCACCACGAAGATGAAGATGTTCGGGGTGCCCTATCGCATCACCAGCACCATCACCGCGATGAAACCCGACGAACTCATCGAATGGCGGCACCCCGTCGGGCACCACTGGCGTTGGGAGTTCGCCGCGATCACGCCGACGATCACACGCGTCACCGAGACGTTCGACTACCGCGACACTGGACGGCTGAAGGACCGGCTGAAGTATTATGAGAGAACGGGTTTCGCCAAGCGCAATGCCGCCGGCATCGAAGCCACGTTGACCAAACTCCGCAACCGCTGTGGCGGCTGATTACCGCTACTACGTTACGGGCAGGGATTGGCAGCCGAAACCGGCCGGCAGAACTGCGAACGATAACCGAGAAACGATGGCAGCCATCGACAATCACGCCCCGCAAAAGCCCCATCACACCGGCGATCTGGACGCGATGCTGTGGGGGATCGAAAAAGATCCGTTGCTTCGGCAGACGATCACGGTGGTGTTGATCCTTGACAGCGCGCCCGACCGGGAGATCCTCCTCGACCGCCTCGAACGTGGCAGCCGTACCCTGCCTTCATTTCGGCACCGGCTGGTGGAGGCGCCGTTGCGCTTGTCGACTCCCCGTTGGATTGTCGACCCGAACTTCGACCTCTCCTACCATGTCCGCTGGATCGGCGCGCCGGGTGATGGATCTTTGGACGGTGTGCTGGAGTTCGCGCGCCAGTCGGCGATGTCCGGCCTCGATCGGGAGCGCCCGCTGTGGACCATCACCGTGGTTGAGGGCCTCAAGGGCGGGCAGGCGGCGTTAATCCTGACGGTGAATCATGTGATGAGCGACGGTACCGGCCTTCTCGCGATCTTCGGGTTGCTCGGTGACCTCACCCGAAAGCCCCGTGATCTTGGCCCGATGCCCGCGATCCCCGCGCCCGAGGATCGCTCCCGGCTCGGGCTGGCCGCCGAGGCCGCCCGCTACACCGGACACCGGACCCTGCGGTTCCTGGGTCGGTCCGCGGGCTTGACGGCGCGTACGCTGCCGACCGTGGTGCGGCGGCCGCGCGATACCGTGACCACAGTCGCCAAGGATGTGCGGGCGGTGACCCGGATCATGGCGCCGAACTTGAAGACCCTCTCGCCCCTGATGACCGAGCGCCGAGGGTGGCTGCGCTTCGCGGTACTCGAGGCCGACCTCGAAGGATTGCAGAAAGCCGCCAAGACACGGGGCTGCACCGTCAACGACGCGTTCCTCACCGCCGTCGCCCACGGATTCGCTTTGTACCATCAACGGCACGGCAAACCCGTCGATCGATTGCGGACCACCATCCCCGTTGATATCCGCAAGCCGGGTGACCCACTGTTCGGCAACCGGGTGAACGGTTGCCGAATGGCGATCCCGATCGGCGCCGATGACCCGGGCGCCGCGATGGTGACCTATCACCGTCTCATCAAAGGCTTGCTGGAAGTTGCGAAGCTCCCATTGGCCAGCGCGCTCGGCACGGTGATCAACGCCTTCGGTCCGGCAGTGAATCTAGTCTTCGGGTTGATCATGAAGCACGACGACTTCGTGCTCAGCGACGTCAACGCCGGCAATTTGGAGTTCTACCTCGCCGGCGCGAAGGTGCTCAGCATCTTCCCCTTCGGCCCCCCGGTCGGCACCGCCGCCAACATCACGTTGGTGGGTTATCACCGCAAGGCGCTGATCGGCATCAACGTCGACGGCGCAGCGATCCCGGACTTGGGCGCGCTCGTGGCGTGCGTCCGTGAAGGCTTTGACGCGGTCATCGCCCTCAGCGACGAGGGTGAGCTGTGACCGACGGCTGCTAGGAGGTCTTCGGCCGTCGCGGTCGAGCGTCGGCTCATGCAGGCCGGCAACGAGCTGCAGGGAGTCGTCATAGGAGGCCCCGCTGGGGAGCACCAGGGGCCGGATCTGGTAGCGAGGGTTGTTCGACAGTCTTAAGGACCCCAGCAGGTTCAGCAACGCTGGGGCCAGCATCTGAACTGCGGCGAGAACTCGCCCGACAACCTGCCGCATGGCTGATGCTCTCATGCTGCATCGATGCAGCTGAGCATGATCAGCTGGACGATGGCACCCCGAAGATGCCGGGAGAACCGAAGCGGGTTCAGCCCAGCCGGGACACGGATCAGAAGGCTAACAAGCGGACTTGAGGGTGCGCGTCGCAAACATGCCCAGCCATCGCGGGACTGTGTCGGCGATCGGCAGGAAAACGGAAGACGTGGCTCTGGTGATCATTGGTTGAGCCTCAACGCCGACGCCCCATTCGGTGGATTGTGAGCTGTAGTGTGCGTAGGCCATCGTGTAGTCGTGACTTCACGGCAGCTTCGGTGATCTTCAGGTCGTCGGCGATTCTGCCGGTCGTCCATCCCTGGTAATAGGCCCTGCAGATCACTGCGCGGTGCTCGAAAGGCAACTGCCGCATGGCATCTGCGATCAGCGATCTCAGCTGCTGATCGGTGCCCGGGGACGAACCCGAGTTCAGGCGACCTACAGCGTCTGGCGCCTGGGGCGGAAACGGCGCCTGCATGAGGCGGGCCGAAAACGCGCAGCTGGCGCTACTGCATGGGTCGGAGCCGAGCATCGGGGAGCTTCTTCCTGACTAACTAGATAGTTGGGAAGCTACGCCACGACCATGCCTGGTGTCAACTATCTAGTTAGTTAGTTATGCTGTGGCAATGACCGTCATCCGTGACGCCGCAGCGACCCGTCAGCGCCTGATCGACGCCGCCCGCGCCGAGTTCGCCCGGTACGGCATCGCCGGTTCGCGTGTGGACCGCATCGCCGCCAATGCCGGGGCCAACAAGGCCCAGATTTACAACTATTTCGGAAGCAAGGACCGACTGTTCGACGCGGTCTGGGAATCGGTGGTGCAGCAGGTCGTCGAGTCCACCCCGATCGATGCCACCGATCTCGCCGGGTATGCGGCAAGACTAGCGGACACGTATAGCCAACATCCGGAGATCAGGCGGCTGGTGAGCTGGCGGCGCCTCGAGCGTGGTGATGATGGACCCCACCCGTTCGCGGTTCAGAACGCCAAGGCCACCGTTGACGCGATCGCAAAGGCGCAAGCCGACGGTACGGTATCCGACCATTTCGAACCGGGCGTGCTGTTGGCGCTGATCATCAACGTCGCCTCGTTGTGGACCACGAGCAGCAGCCTCGAGGTCCTAACAGTCGCCGACGTATCGGCCGCCAAACGGCAGCGTGAGATTATTCGCGACGCCGTCGAATGCCTACTTGGGCGGTAGCTACGAAAGAGGTTCGTCGGCTTGTGGATGCCTCAGCCCACAGCGTCTGGCCATGATAAGCGCGGGGAGGTGTTCGGACCCTTGGAGGAGGACAGTGGTGGTGCCTGCAGCTTCGGATGTCGGCACGCCCGCTCAAGACGGGCGAAAACTCGCCCGACAACCTGCCGCATGGCTGATGCTCTCATGCTGCATCGATGCAGCTGAGCATGATGAGCTGGACGATGGCACCCCGAAGATGCCGGGCGAGCCGAAGCGGGTACAGCCCAGCCGGGATACGGACCGGACGAATTCGTGATGAACGAGGCATTCCGCAGCCTGATGGAAGAGGACGCGGAGGTCAATATCGAGACGGGGCTGCGTGCGGCTGAGAAGCTTCAGTCCTTCCTGGACAGCCGCGACGAGGCGTCGACGTTGCCGAGATGTGGCTGAAGCTCGACCAGGTCATCAACGCAGTGAAATCTGCGGTGCCCCAGGAGATGTGGGGCGACATCGTCGAGAAGCTGGACCAGTCTGAGCGAGATTCAAAGGCGCTCGACGTTAGCGCAGGCGCTCTCTATGACGGTACCGATCCCGACGAGCTTGCTGATTTCGATGACGAGCTTGATACGGCATCGCGGGTCGAGGAAGAAGCCGAGCGGCGCTTCGGCTAGATGCCAGTTACACCTTCACTTTATTGAGCATGGCGGTGATCAACTGCTCCGCGTAATCGCCTCCCACGCTGGGGTCGGCCGGACATGGAATTATTTACTTCAAGCGGCGAACCAGTTGATCCCGTGACACCGATTACTTCCGTCGGGCCAAGGAGCATAGTGTCGATGGCGGTGGCCGGAAAAGTCGGCGGCTACTGCAATCGGGTGCGGCCCGGTCAGCCGGAGGAGAAGAGGCGAAATGCCCTAGTTGGCGCGACGGAGCAGCGCGACACTCTCGTTTATGGGGCCTGATGATCGGGTAAGTAGCGATGCCGCATGTGATGGCGGCCCTGGAGATGCTGGGGCGACGGCGACGGACTCGGCGGGCATCGGCTCGACGCCGAGCAAAGCCAGTGCGGCGGCGGGGGCCCTGACCACCGACGGCATGTACGGCAACCCGGCTGCGGCCGCCAAGAACTGGCAGCGGCAATCGCTCAAGGACGACTGCGGGCTGGTCTCTGTGGCCGACGTGGTCGGTGAGATCACCGGGGACGAACCGACGGAGCAGCAGATTATCGCGCTGGCAGAGAATACTCCCTCCCAGACCAGGCCCGGTCCGATCTACGTGCCCCCAGCCGACCCGAGCCACCCCAACGGCGTCGAAATGGCCGACGAGGGCGTGCTGCTCGACCACTACGGCATCAAATCGGTTTTGACCGATAACAGGTCCCCCGATCAAACCGGGGCAACCGCGCTGGAGCGGTACCTCACCGACAACCGCAAGGTCATCGCCTGGGTCAATTCCGCGACCCTCTGGAACAGCAGCGACCAGCGCACCAGGCCCGATCACTTCGTTGTCGTCACCGGGATCGACACCAACAAGGAGATCGTTCACCTCAACGACTCCGCTGTTGACCACCCTAACGAGCAGGTCTCCCTCGCCACCTTCACGGAGGCCTCGCAAATCGGGCGGGATTCGATCCTCGTTACGCAGGCAGCTGAGCACCCCACCAACGGATCGAGTGGTGGACCAGGACTGCCAATCGCCGCACGCTATTCGGCGGGCCGCAGGATCCCTCGTACTCTGACGCCCAACTAAGGCTGCAGCACTACCTCGACAGCCTGCCTCCCCATGACTGGCTGCAGCACGCCCCGGGTGATCCCGAGCACTGGCCCGAGAGACATGAGATTCAGGCAGGTGTTCCCACCGCTTTACCCGAAGGGCTGCAGTACTATTCCCCGGGCGGGGGCACGCACGGGGCCGAGATCGACCGGCTGCCACAGACCGGAGAGAACTGGCTGGTCAAGCATGCTCCTAAGAAAGCCCCTATCTGGCCGATGTGGACATAGCGGGCAGTGCGATCCAGCAGGCCTCCGGGCTGGAAACCCCGGCTCTTTCAAGACCTATCTGGGCAAAGGCCCGGCCGCACCTGAGTGCCCTGCCCCAGACCGCCGCAGTGCAGCGAGCCCTCAGTGCGCAGGCCGCACTGTTGGGCGGGGATCTGGCCGCGGCCCGCCGCTGGGCCGACGAGGCGGTCACGACCTCGAGTGGCTTTTACCTGTCCCAGGCGCTGTTGACGCGCGCACGTGTGGCGATCGCGCAAGGGGAGCCCGAACAAGGCGAACAGGACGCCCACGACGCACTCGCGTGCGGGGCGGACGTTGAGGCTTATTTGCATATCCCCGACATGCTGGAGTGCCTTGGCACTCTGGTCGACCAGGCCGGCAGTCACCGCGATGCCGCCCGCCTCTTCGGCGCGGCACACGTGATACGGGAACGCAGGGGCGCGGTCCGCTTCAAGGTCTGGGACGTCGGCTACGAAGCCTCGGTGGCGGGGCTGCGAGAGGCGCTGGGGGAGAAGGACTTTGACGCCGCCTGGGCGGAGGGCGCGGCCCTGTCCACGGAGGAGGCGATTGCCTACGCGCAACGCGGGCGCGGCCAACGTAAGCGACCCGCCAGTGGCTGGGGGTCGTTGACTCCTAGCGAGCGCGACGTCGTGCGACTGGTGAGCGAGGGGCTGGGCAACAGCGACATCGCCACCCGGCTTTTCGTCTCACCGCGCACCGTGCAATCCCACCTGACCCAGGTCTACGCCAAACTCGGACTTACTTCCCGCATACAACTCGCCCAAGAAGCGGCCCGCCACGTCTGAGCTAGAGCCGGCTGGCCGCAAATGTCGCGGCCTGGTTTGTCATCCCTGTCTGGACATACGCGACGTGTGCGCCCGGATCTCTGCCTTCGGAGCAGATTGGGTCGTTGGGAACGCACATGTCAATCGTCTTGGGGCGGTAGAGCGGGCTGATCGCAGGGAGTCGGCCGCCCCCGAGTGTCCTCGCGAATGCACTCTCCGGATTGCCGAAGACGGCGACGGCGGCGACGTGCTGAGCGACCTGTGGCTGCAGATCATTGGTGGTCATATCGATCACGCCCGCGCCCTGAGAATATCCGCCAAGCACTATTTTGGTGGTGGGGCAGTTCGCTGCCATTGATTGGACATGAGCCGTCGCATCGCCGGCTCCGGCTAACGAGCTCCTGACGAAATCGTCGGTGGCAGGGTAGTTGACGGCATACTCCCCGACCGACCGCCCAGCGGCTTGCGACCTAATCGAGTTGATGAAGGCCTGGCCGACACCGCCGACGCCGGGAGGTTCGTTGGTGCCGCGGGCGAACACCACCTCGACGTCGGGGCACGGGCCGGCAGAGGCATAGCCAGCGTCGATGAAAGCGCTTGACGGCGCGCACGTCATCGTCACCGCCACACCGAGGATGCGTGCAATGGTTCGTGCGCTCATTCCCAACTGCTCTATCGCTGCAAATCGTTAGGACCGATTGGAAGTCTAGTCGGCGGTGAGCGCGCCCTGAAGTGTTCAAAAAATCAGCGAGGTCCACACGCGACCCTACGCGTTTCCGCCGATGTTTTACCCATCTACCACGCCGCATGCTGACTAACATGAGCGAGATTGATCCACGCGTGGACCTACCGGGGGTGGACTGGAGCGAGCTTGGCGTGAGCGGGCTTTTGCCGACGGGCACTGTGACGCTGCTGCTTGCTGACGTCGAAGGTTCGACGCTGCTGTGGGAATCGCAGGCCGAGCAGATGACGGCGGCGTTCGCGCGGCTCGATCACGAGCTGTCGGAGCTGGTCGCCACCTATCGCGGGGTGCGGCCGGTCGAGCAGGGTGAGGGCGACAGCTTCGTGGTGGCGTTCGCACGGGCCAGTGATGCGGTGGCGTGTGCGCTTGGACTGCAGCGGGCGCCGTTGGCGCCGATCAGCTTGCGGATCGGCGTGCACACCGGCGAGGTGCAGCTGCGCGATGAGGGCAATTACATCGGCCCCACGATCAACCGGGCGGCGCGGCTGCGCGACCTGGCCCACGGGGGACAGACGGTGCTGTCGAGCGCGACCGAGGCGATGGTCATTGACACGCTGCCGGCCGACGCGTGGCTGACCGATCTGGGCGCGCATCAATTGCGTGGCATGCCCCGCCCGGAGCGGGTCGTGCAACTATGCCATCCCGATCTGCGCAACGAGTTTCCGTCGTTGCGCACGCCGGAAAGCGTTGCCAAGAAGCGTCTTCCGTTGCAGTTGACCAGCTTCGTCGGCCGCGCCGCGCAGATGACAGAGGTACGAAGCCTGTTGGCGCGCAACCGGCTGGTCACCCTGACCGGAGCCGGTGGGGTGGGGAAGACCCGCCTGGCGGTGGAAGTCGCGGACCGGTTGGCTGCCGAATTCGCCGATGGTGTCTGGTATGTGGACCTGGCACCGATCACCGATCCCCCTGTGGTGCCGGTGGTGGTGGCCCGCGCGCTCGGCCTGCCCGATCAACCCGGCCGCTCGACGATGGACACGCTGCTGCGGTTCGTCCGCGACCGTCAGATGCTGGTGTTGCTAGACAACTGCGAACACCTGCTCGACGCGAGCGCCGAGCTGGTCGTCGCGTTGTTGGGTGCGGCGCCGGGGCTGACCGTGCTCGCCACGAGTCGTGAGCCGATCGGTGTGAGTGGCGAGGCGATGTGGCGTGTGCCGTCACTGTCGCTGACCGATGAAGCGATCGAGTTGTTCGCCGACAGGGCTCGTCATGCCCAGACGGGTTTCGCCGTCACCGCGGACAACGCCACCGTGGTCGCCGAGATCTGCCGGCGCCTCGACGGCATACCGCTGGCCATCGAGTTGGCCGGGGCGCGGGTGCGGGCGTTGTCGCCGGCCGAGATCCTCGACAGCCTGCATGATCGGTTCCGCCTGTTGACCGGGGGTGCGCGCACCGCGGTGCGCCGCCAGCAGACCCTGCGCGCCTCGGTGGACTGGTCGCACGCGCTCTTGACGCAGCCCGAGCGGGTGTTATTTCGCCGGCTGGCGGTGTTTCTGGGTGGCTTCGACCTCCAAGCCGCCCAAGAAGTCGCCGGCGGGGCCGAGGTGGAGCGTTATCAGGTTCTGGATCAGCTCACCTTGCTGGTGGACAAGTCGCTGGTGGTGGCCGACGACACGGGGGGCCGAACGCGCTACCGGCTGTTGGAGACCGTGCGCCAGTACGCCCAGGACAAACTCGGCGAGTCCGGTGAGGCCGATTCCGTACGGGCGCGTCACCGCGATCACTACACGACGATGGCAGCCGCGCTCGACGCGCCGGCAGGGCGTGACTATGAGCAGCGCATCGAGCAGGCCAACGTCGAGATCGACAACCTGCGCGCCGCCTTCGGGTGGAGCCGAGAAAACAACGACATCGAGCTGGCGTTGGCACTGGCGTCGTCGCTGCAGCCACTGTGGCAAGCGCGGGGCCGCGGCCGGGAAGGTCGCACCTGGTTCGAAACCGCCCTGCCCGACCTCGACGCGCAGCACCTCGAGGTGGCGGCCGCGGTGCACGCCCGGGCGCTCGCGGATAAGGCGGTGCTTGATACTTGGGCCGGCGCCGCCGCGAGTACGGAACAGGCCCAACAGGCCCTGGCGATCGCCCGCGAACTGGACGACGCGGCCCTGCTGGCCCGCACGTTGACCGCCTGCGGCTTCATCGCCGCCCAGGGAAATAACGCCGAGGTGGCCGGGGCATGCTTTTCCGAGGCGATCGGCCAGGCCCGTGCCGTGGAAGACCGTTGGCGGCTCAGCCAGATCCTGGCCCTGCAGGCACAGGGCGCCCACACCGCGGGTGACCCGATTGCGATATACGCGGCCAGCGAGGAAGGACGCGACCTCGCCGACGCGATCGGCGACGGGTTCAACTCGCGTGTGTGTCGCTTCTACCTCGGGTCGGTGCAGTTGGAGCGGGGCGATTTGGCCGGAGCTGCCGCACAATACGGTGAGTTGGCCGCCGAGGCCGACGCGGCTCACGACGAGATCTCGAGGGTGGTCAGCCTGGGCGGTCAGAGCATGGCACTCGCGTACCGGGGCGAGGTGGCCGCTGCCCGAGCGGTGGCGGAGGCGGCCCTCAAGGGCGGCGCGGAGCTTGGCGGAAGGTTCGCGGCAATCGCGCATGCAGCGTTGGGATTAGCGGCCTTGGCCGCGGGAGATCGGGCGGCCGTACACGAGCTGCGCGAGGCCGCCCAATATACGACTGTCGTCATTGGCGGCATGTTGGCAGTGCAGCGCATCTGGAATGCCGAGGCCGCGCTCGCAGACTGGGATCTCACCGCGGCCCGTCGCTGGGCCGACGAGGCCGTTTCGACTTCAACTGGCGTGCACTCGGCGTTGGCGCTGACGGCGCGCGCCCACGTGGCTATCGCGGTGGACGAGTCGGAACCGGCCGAGCGTGACGTCCACGAAGCGCTCGCGATCGCCGCCGAAGTTAAGGCGTATCTGCTCGTTCCCGACCTCCTGGAGTGCCTGGCCGCTTCGGCCGGCAAGGCCGGCACTCACTGCGAAGCCGCCCGGCTGTTCGGTGCGGCACAAAGCATTCGGCAACAGATCGGCGAGGTCCGCTTCAAAATCTATGACGCCGGCTACCACGCGTCGGTGGCGGCGCTGCGAGATGCAATGACTGAGAAGGACTTTGAATCCGCGTGGGCGGAGGGCGCCGCTTTGTCCACCGAGGAGGCGATCGCCTACGCGCAACGCGGCCGCGGCCAACGCAAACGACCCGCCAGCGGATGGGCCTCGCTGACCCCCGCCGAGCGCGACGTCGTGCGACTCGTCAGCGAGGGGCTGGGCAACAACGACATAGCCACAAGGCTGTTCGTCTCACCGCGCACCGTGCAAACCCACCTCACCCACGTCTATTCCAAACTCGGCCTGATCTCCCGCGTGCAACTCGCCCAGGAAGCAGCCAGGCACGCCTGAACGCCGTTTTGCCGGGGCGGCCTAACGGTTATCCCGGTCACACGGCCGTTCACTCGGATGGCAGCGAGATGAGCTTGGAGATCGAAGATGGGCATCGGAATTTCGGTCGCAGGGCTGACCAAGTCATTCGGACCTACGCGCGTCTGGGAAGACGTCACGATGGACATCCCGGCCGGTGAGGTCAGCGGATTGATCGGCCCTTCCGGAACCGGCAAGTCGGTGTTTTTGAAGTCATTGATCGGGCTCCTGCGCCCGGAGCGCGGGTCAATCGTCATCGACGGCCGCGATATCATCCAGAGCTCCGCCAAGGAGCTGTACGACATCCGCAGGCTATTCGGCGTCATGTTCCAGGACGGCGCGCTGTTCGGCTCGATGAACCTCTTCGACAACACCGCGTTCCCGCTGCGCGAGCACACCAAGAAGAAGGAAAGCGAGATCCGTGACATTGTCATGGAGAAGCTGGAGATGGTCGGCCTCGGTGGTGACGAGAAGAAGTTCCCCGGCGAGATCTCCGGCGGCATGAAAAAGCGCGCCGGCCTGGCGCGCTCTCTGGTTCTCGATCCTGAGATCATCCTCTGCGACGAGCCCGATTCCGGACTCGATCCGGTGCGCACCGCCTACCTGTGCCAGTTGCTCATCGACATCAATGCGCAGATCGACGCCACGATTCTGATCGTTACGCACAACATCAACGTCGCCCACACCGTGCCGGACAACATCGGCATGCTGTTCCGCCGCAGGCTGGTGATGTTCGGTCCGCGCGAAGTGCTGCTCACCAGTGACGAGCCGGTCGTGGGGCAGTTCCTCAACGGCCGCCGGATCGGGCCGATCGGCATGTCCGAGGAGAAGGACGAGACGACGATGGCCGAAGAGCAGGCCATGGTGGACGCCGGTCAACACGCCGGCGGTGTGGAGGAGATCGAGGGCGTGCCGGCGCAGGTCGTCGCGACGCCCGGGATGCCGGAGCGCAAGGCGGTCGAACGGCGGAGGGCCCGGGTTCGCGGCATGCTGCACACGCTGCCGCCGAAGGCCCAACAGGCCATTCTCGAGGACCTCGAGGGCGCCTCGGCTCCTGCGTCGAGCAGGCGCTGAGCCCGCTTGCGTTGAGGATTGGGGCCGAGCGGCGAGACGCTACAACGCGGCGGGCACCGAAACTTCGGTTCGTCGCGCCCGGGCGGCGAGAACCGCGATCAGCATTCCCGCCAACCCGCCAACCGTTGCCATCGCCGATGACCCTGAGAGCATGAAATAGGCGAACGTCGCGCCGACGCACAGCAATATCACTCGTATCGGTGTCCAGCCGGCGGCCGCGGGCAATCGGAACGACAACCCGATGCCGAGCAGCAGCGCGAGAACGTGTCCGACGGCGGTGAAGTCCGCTCCCGCGGCCGCGGTCACCGCGATGCCGAGCCACCAACCAGCCCAGGCCGCCCGCCAGCGCGACGGTATCGATGCCGTCAGCGCGCCCAGAACACAAACCGCCCCGTAACTCGTGCCCACGTCGGTGGCATGCGCCAGGGAGAACGGCAGCCACCCGGCCTTGATTGCGACGACCAACCCCGCGGCGACGATCAACGTGGCACCGACGTGACCGACCGCGAATGCCAGCACCAAACCCCTACCGCGCCAGATCAACTCACCCAACGCCAGCAAGCCCACCAGCCCCGGTAGCCAGGCGTAGACGTCGTCACCGGCGTCGACAAACGCGCTGCCGACCAGCGTGCTGATGCGGCCGTGCGACAGATTGTGCACGTTGGTGCTCATGCGGCTCACCACGGCTTCCCGGGTGTGCTGACCAAGCGCGGTCAACCAAAGCGAGACCGCGACCAGGACGGCGGCGTACGCCGCCGTGATCCGCACCGACGCCGCGCCGGACAGTGTCCGCGTGGCCACCGCTGCCCACCCCTCGGCGTTGTCTTCAAACCGCGCCATGGTTACAAGGTGCAGGCCCGATGGCGGGCTCCGCCACCTTCTTAACGAAGGTTTCACACCCGTGTGATTGATCTTCACCATTTTGCGCCGGCGCCCCCGGGTACATCCGCGTTCCAGACAAGCAATCTCCGCAATTTGACGGATGTTTTGCTGCGTGGTGCCGCTGCATGCTGGCTAGCATGAGCGAGATCGATCCACGCGCGGAGACACCGCTGCTGGACTGGAGTGCACTTGGCATGAGCGGGCAATTGCCGACGGGCACGGTGACGTTGCTGTTAGCCGATGTCGAGGGTTCGATGCGGCTCTGGGAGACGCAGCACGCCGAGATGACCGCCGCCATCGCTCGAATGAATGAGGCAGTCTCACAAATCATTCCCGCGCACGACGGTGTGCGGCCGGTCGAGCAGGGTGAGGGCGACAGCTTTGTCGCGGCGTTCGCCCGTGCTTCGGACGCGGTGGCGGCCGCGGTGGAGTTGCAGCGCGCAGCGCTGGCACCGATCCGGCTGCGCATCGGTATCCACAGCGGCGAAGTTCAGCTGCGCGATGAAGGTAACTACGCCGGACCGACGATCAACCGGACGGCACGGCTGCGCGACCTCGGGCACGGCGGCCAAACGCTGCTCTCCGGCGCGACCGAACCGTTGGTGCTGGATCGGCTGCCCGGCGGTGTCTGGCTGAGCGATCTGGGCACCCATGCACTGCGCGATCTGCCCCGTCCCGAGCGCGTGGTGCAGCTGTGCCATCCCGATCTCGTCAACGACTTCCCACCCCTGCGCGTCTTGAATCCTGTTGCCTCCCGACACCTTCCAACGCAGCTCACCAGCTTCGTGGGCCGCGACACGGAGCTGGCGCATGTGAGGGATCTACTGGCCGAAAACCGGATCGTCACTCTGACCGGCGCTGGCGGGGTGGGCAAGACGCGGCTGGCGGTGCAGGTTGCGTCTCAGCTTGCCGGCGAATTCGCCGACGGTGTCTGGTGCGTGGACCTGGCGCCGCTCACCGATCCCGAGGTGGTGCCGATCGCGGTCGCCCGCGCCTTCGGCCTGCCCGATCAACCGGGCCGCTCCACGATGGACACGATCACCCGATTCGTCGCCGACCGTCAGATGCTCGTGATCTTGGACAACTGCGAGCATCTCCTGGACGCATGCGCGGCGATGGTCGTTGCTCTCGTCGGCGCCGCTCCGGGCTTGACGTTGTTGGCGACCAGCCGTGAGCCGATCGGCGTGCCCGGCGAGCTGAGCTGGCGGGTGCCGTCACTACCGATGGCCGACGAAGCCATCGAACTATTCGCCGACCGGGCCCGTCATGCCCGGCCGGACTTCGTCGTCGCGGACGACAACGCTGCGACGGTGGCCGAGATCTGTCGGCGCCTGGACGGGGTGCCACTGGCGATCGAGCTCGCCGCGGCAAGGGTGCGGGCGCTGTCGCTGGCGGAGATTCTCGAGAGTTTGCATGATCGGTTCCGCCTGTTGACCGGCGGTTCGCGCACCGCGGTGCGCCGCCAGCAGACATTGCGCGCATCGGTGGACTGGTCGCACGCATTACTGACCCAACCCGAACAAGTGTTGTTTCGCCGGCTGGCGGTGTTTCTAGGAGGGTTCGACCTCAATGCCGCCCAAGCCGTCGCCGGCGGCGGTGACGTACAGCGCTTCCAGGTGCTCGATCAGCTCACCCTGCTGGTGGACAAGTCTCTGGTGGTGACCGATGAGAGCGGCGGGCGAACCCGATACAGGCTGCTGGAGACGGTGCGCCAGTACGCCCTGGAGAAGCTCGGGGAGTCGGGCGAGGCCGATGCCGTGCGGGCGCGTCACCGTGATTACTACACGGCGCTGGCGGCGCTGCTCGACGGGCCGGCAGATGGTGATTATGAGCGGCGGCTCGAGCAGGCGGAGATCGACATCGACAACCTGCGCGCCGCATTCGAGTGGAGCCGGGAAGCCTCCGACACAGAGCTTGCGCTTTCGCTGGCATCTTCGCTGCGGCCGCTGTGGCTGGCTCGGGGCCGACTTCGGGAAGGGTTGGACTGGTTCGGCGCGGCCCTCGCCGACGACGATGCGCAACATAACGAGGTATCGGCCGCCGTGCGGGCACGCGCCCTGGCCGACAGGGCAATGCTCGCGGTCCGGATGGGCGCCGTGGACAGCGTGGAGCAGGCCCGGCAAGCCCTGGTGATCGCGCGCGCAGTCGATGACCCGGCGCTGCTCGCCGGGGTGCTGACCGCCTGCGGCTTTTTCGCCGCCTTCAACGATCCCGAGGTGGCCCGGCGGTACTTCTCCGAGGCGATCGAACTCGCCCGCGCGGCCGGCGATCGTTGGAGGCTCAGCCAGGTCCTCGCGTGGCAGGCGGTGGCGGCGCTCGCGACGGGCGACCCGATCGCGGGGCGCGCGGCAGGTGAAGAAGGACGCGAGCTCGCCGATGCTATCGGTGACCGGTTCGTGTCCCGCGTGTGCCGCTGGTGCCTTGGAGTCGCACAGGCAAATCAGGGTGATTTGGTCGGCGCCACTACACAATTCGCCGAGCTGGTGGCCGAAGCCAAGGCAGCTCACGACGTCCTTGTAGAGGCGAATAGTCTGGCGGTTCAGGGCAGCGTGCTGGCGTACCAGGGTGACACGGGTGCGGCCCGCGCCATCGCCGCGGCAGCTATCGAAGCCGCGTCCCAGGTCGGCGATATACACGTGGGCGTCGCCTATAAGGCTTTGGCCGACGCGGCCCTGGCCGCCGGGGACGTTGCGACGGCGCAGCATGCGATCGAGGCCTGGCCGCAACTGAGTGCTTTGCCACAGACTGCGGGGGTGCGGTGTCGGCTCAAAGCCGAGACCGCGCTTGCGGGCGGGGATCTGCTCGGGGCCCGGCAAGCGGCCGACGAAGCCGTCACCATGGCGACCGGCGGGCTCTACCTGTCGCAGGCACTGACCGCGCGTGCTCGGGTGGCGATCGCACAAGGTGAGCCGGAAGCAGGCCAACAGGACCTTCATGACGCGCTCGCATGTGCTGCCGAGGTTGCGGCTTATTCGCACATACCCGACGCCCTCGATTGCCTGGCCATGCTGACCGGCCGGCATGGCAGTCACCGCGAAGCCGCCCGATTCTTCGGCGCGGCAGCGGCGATCCGTCAGCGCATGGGCATGGTCCGGTTCAACGTCTGGGACGCCGATTGCGACGCCGCGGCAACAGGGCTGCGGAATGCAATGAATCATGGCGACTTTGAGTCGGCATGGGCAGAGGGCGCCGCACTCTCGATCGATGAGGCGATCGCCTACGCCCAACGGGGCCGCGGTCAAAGAAAGCGACCCACCAGCGGCTGGGGGTCACTCACGCTCGCGGAGCGCGACGTCGTACGTCTGGTCAGCGAGGGACTCGGCAACAACGACATCGCAACCCGGCTTTTCGTGTCGCCACGCACCGTGCAATCTCACCTCAGCCACGTCTACAGCAAGCTCGGTTTGGCGTCCCGCGTGCAGCTCGCGCAGGAAGCCGCCCGCCGCGGCTAAGCGCCGGCTCAGCGCCGGGATCTTGACGGGCTCCCGCCGGTGCTGTTAGACATGGCTTGCATCGGAAAATTGGGCGACCGCCCAATTGCCGGCGCAGGAGCGGCGCCGTTGTTGCCCTCCGAAGAAGGGGAAACGATCGATGACCGTTGCAAACGACACGGACGTCTACTACGACCCGTACGACGTCGGCATCATCGCCGACCCGTACCCCGTCTACGCGCGGCTGCGCGAGGAAGCGCCGATCTACTACAACGAGAGGTACGACTTCTGGGCGATATCAAGGCATTCCGACGTCGAGCGGGCATTGGCCAACTGGGAGGTCTTCTCCAGCCGGCGAAGCGACATCCTCGAGCTGATCCAGTCGAAGTTCGACATGCCCGGCGGCGTGATGATGTTTCAGGACCCACCCGAGCACACCAGGCTGCGCGGCCTGATGTCGCGCGTCTTCACCCCGCGCCGGATGTCCGAACTCGAAGACCAGATCCGGCAGTACTGCGTCCGGTGCTTGGACCCCTTGGTGGGCTCCGGGGGATTCGACATCATTGCCGAGCTGGCGTCGATGATGCCGATGCGCGTGATCGGGATGCTGTTGGGAATCCCGGAATCCGAACAGGTTTCGGTTCGGGACGCCAACGACGCCAACCTGCGCACCAAACCGGGCGCGCCGCTCAAGGTCGCCGACGCCGACTCCATCGCAGACGGCCGGATATACGCCGACTACGTCGAGTGGCGGTCCAAGAACCCGTCGGACGACCTGATGACGACGCTGCTCAACGTCGAGTTCGACGACGAGCACGGGGTGCGGAGGAAGCTGACACGCAAAGAGGCGCTGCACTACACCCAGGTGGTCGCCGGTGCGGGCAACGAGACGACCGGCCGGCTGATCGGCTGGCTGGCCAAGGTATTGGCCGAGCATCCCGACCAGCGCCGGGAGGTCTACCGGGATCGGTCGCTGCTGAACCGTGCCGTCGACGAGACGTTGCGGTTCGAGCCCACCGGGCCGCACGTCGCTCGTTGGATGGCAAAGGATTTCGAGTGCTACGGCACGACGGTCCCGGCCGGCAGCGCCATGCTGCTGCTGTTTGGTGCCGCTAATCGCGATCACCGTCGCTACGCCGATCCGGA
The DNA here is from genome assembly GCA_963788075.1 of uncultured Actinomycetota bacterium. Lineage (GTDB taxonomy): Bacteria > Actinomycetota > Actinomycetes > Mycobacteriales > Mycobacteriaceae > Mycobacterium. The sequence goes on from CAWBFI010000008.1 coordinate 943,899, forward strand.
CACCTTCGATATCCATCGCAACAACATCTCCCACATCACCTTCGGCAAAGGTGTGCACTACTGCCTCGGGGCAAACCTGGCACGCCTCGAAGGCCGCGTCGCGCTGGACGAGATTCTCAACCGCTGGCCCGAATGGGACATTGATTACGACACAGCGCAATTGGCACCAACGTCTACGGTTCGCGGCTGGGAGCGGCTGCGGGTCGTGCTGCCCTAGCGCGGTGTCGGCATCTCGAAGCGGTCCAGGAATCGGTTGACCAGCGCTACGGCCTCCTGGTGGCCGACGGCGGCGCCGAGCGCCTGTTCCAATATCAGCATGCGGCCGATCGCCGCGATGATGAGCGCGAGACCTGCGGGCGGGAATTCACTTGTGCTGAGCCCATTTTCGCGGACGATGAAGTTCAGCGCGGTGATCTGCGTCTCGCGCCACCGTTCCGACCAGGCCGCAATCTCGGCCCTGATTTCCTTGCGATGGTTGCCCAGCCCCATGAACTCCAGGAGCAGCCGGGTGTCCTTCGGTTCGGTCAGGGTGTCCCACAAGGCGTGCAGCGGCCGGTCAGAGGCCAAGGCTTCCTTTTGCCGTTCCAGGTAGGCGGCGGCCCCGCGCCGGAAGACCTCCAGGTACAGGTCGTCCATCGTGGGGAAGTAGTAGTGCACCAACGCCGGTTTTGCACCGGCTTTGGCCGCCACCCGGCGCGACGTGGCCGCGGCGTAACCCTCCTCGACCATGAGCTGAGTCGTCGCGTCTATCAGCATGTCGCGAGTCGTGGAGTCCCTGGCCATCAACGGACCCTAAATTGGGCGATCGCCAAAAATCAACTGCTAGCCCCAACAAAACGGGCATGCTTGACCCCGGTGATGCAGGGCGATACGCATGTGAAGCCCAAACGCTGGGCGATCGGTCAGAAAGCGGGTGGGCGCAGGTGAAGACTGCGGTGGTGACCCGCGGTGCGTCCGGGATTGGCCGCGCGATCGCGGAGCGACGGCGCGGCGACGGATTTCGGGTGGCGGTCCTCGATTTGTCGCCGACCGGCGATGGATTCGGTTATATCGTCGACGTCACTCATCGTGCGCAGGTCATACGGCGATATCGGCGATCCGCGAAGCGTTCGGCCCGATCCTGGTGCTGGTCAACGCGGCCGGCGTGGAAGGCTTCAAGAAGTTCTTGGGCATGTCCTTCGAGCAATGGTGCAAAGTGATCGACGTCAACCTGAACGGTGTATTCCACACCATTCAGGCCGTCCTCCCCGACATGGTCGAGGCCCGGATGGGGCCACATCGTCAACATCTCGTCGTCCAGCGCTCACTCCGGGCAGCCGTTCATGGCCCACTATGTCGCGGCCAAGTCCGCGGTCAACGGCCTGACCAAGTCACTGGCCCTCGAATACGGCCCCTCGGGATCACCCTCAACGCGATACCGCCGGGATTCGTCGACACACCGATGCTGCGCAGTGCCGAGCGGCGGGAGCTGCTCGGTGGCACCGTGGAGCATCACATCGCACGCACCCCGGTGCGCCGAGTGGGCAGGCCCGAGGATTCTGCCGCGGCGTGCGCATTCTTTGTGTCCGAGGAAGCCGGTTACATCACCGGTCAGATATTCGGCGTCAACGGCGGCGGCAACACATGACAAACTACGGCTGGCAGCAGGCACGTCCAGGGCCGTAGGGTAAGAACATCCGAATGGGCCATCTCCCATAGGGCCATTAGACTCTGCTCCTTTTTCGCCGACTCCCACTAGCCTGGATGCTGCACGTTTGGGGTCGCGAGTTGGTGGCGGACGTCGGCAGCTAACGTTGGGGATTGCCCAAAACATCTCCCGCGGAACGCTTTTCAGCCCACGAACAGGTGGTGCCGGTAAGGAGGATGCGGTGCCGCAGTGGCAAAATGTGCTCGACCGCTTCCGTCCGGCTGGCACCCCGGGTGCCGCCGGCCATCCCGGCATTCCGGCGGACCGCAGCGCCGACGCGGCGGCCGAGCTCGCTGAAGTGCTGGCACTTCTGGACGATGTGCAAGAGGAGGCAGCGCGGACCCGCCAGGCCGCCACCGACCGGGCGCGGGAGATCCGCCGCGACGCCCAACGTCAGGCGGCCGAAATCGTCGCGAAAGCCCGTGACGACGCCGAGAGTGTGCGAGCCCAAGCGGAAGCGGAAGCGCTGCGCGAAGCCGGCGCCGATGAGGACGACAAGCGACGCCAGACGGAGGCCGAGATCTCCCGGCTGTGCCAGCGCGCCGACCAGGGGTTGGCGCATGACGTCGACACCGTCGCCGCTCAGGCGCGGGGGTGGCTCGATGGCCTCGTCCGCTCCGCGACGGCGGAGAGCGATCGGTGAGCGCTCAGTGGGTGGCGGGCAACGTGCGCGCCAAAGCCCTGCTCAACCGGCGATTGGGTGTGGGGCGCGCCCGGGCACTCGCGGCGATGAAGTCGCTGACCGACGCCCAGCACGCGCTGGCCGCTACCGCGTACGGACGCGACATCATCGTGGGACAGCCCGCGCTCGACACCGATCATGCGGTGTGCGCCGCGCTGTTGTGGCATCTGCGTGTGCTGGCCGGATGGCAACCGGCGCAGGGCGCGCAGGCCATCCGCGCGCTGGCCGCTGGCTTCGAAGCGAACAACATCGCCGCCCATGCCCGGCGGTTGGCGGGCGCGCCGGCCTGCCCGCCCTACACCCTGGGCGCACTGGCCATCGCGTGGCCGCGGCTGAGCGAGACCCGCTCGCTGGCGCAGCTGCGGGAGATCCTGGCCCACACGATGTGGGGTGACCCGGGATCGGAATCACCCTCGGACATCGCGTTGGCGGTGCAGATCGGCTGGGCGGCGCGGGTGGCCAACGCGGTTCCCGAGGCGCGGGATTGGGCGGATGCGTGGTTGGCTTTGTCGGTGGCGCGCCGGCGGCTAATGGAACAGCGTCAGTTGCCTGAGCCGGTGCTGGTGCGCGCCCGCCTGATGTTGGGCACGGCAGCCACGGCAAGTGACCTGGCCACGTTCACCGATGCGTTTGCCACCCGGCTTCGCTGGTTGTTCGACGGCATCACCGGGGTCGACGGCTTGTGGACCGCGGAGGCGCGTTGGTGGGCGCGGGTGGAAGCCGACGGGATGACGATGCTCGGGCGCAGCGAATTCACCCGGGCCCGAACGATCGGGGCAGTCGCGGTGCTGGCCGCCGACGCCTGGCGGTGCCGCGCTGCAGTGGCCATGTCGTCGCGTGGCGGCGGGCCGATGGACGTCTACGATGTCGTCGCCTGAATGCGCTGAACGCCTGCGTGCCGTCGCGAGGCGTTTTACCCCGGCTCGCATGCAACGCATCGCGGTGGTCGCGCGGGCGGACACGCTGCGCGATGCGCTGGTGGCGGTGGCCGGATCCGGCATCGTCGAGCTCGACGACCCCGCAGACAGTACCGGCATACCGAGTCAGGCAGCGCGGGCGCTGCAGCGGATGGGCGAGCACCCCGATTCGGCGCATGGCGGCGCGGTGGTGCTGTTGTCGGCCGCCGCACCGGACACCGCGGAGCTGGAGCGGGCCGGGCGCGCGGATCTGCTGGCCGGAGAGGCGCAGCTGCAGCATTACGCTGCGGCCGCAGTGCGCCGCGGTGACGTGGTAGCGGTCCCGGGCTGGTGCCCGGCCGACCAGCTACCCACGCTGGGCGCGCGCCTGGATGCGGCCGAGGCGGCCGCAGTGCCCCTGCCCACTCCGCGGGGGGTGGATCCGCCAACGCTGCTCAGTACCAGGCCCGGGCTCTCCGGCAGCTTCTCGGCGCTGGTGCGCACCTACGGCACCGTCGCGTACCACGACATCGACCCCACGGTGTGGGCCGGGCTGGCCTATGTGGTGATGTTCGGGATGATGTTCGGCGACGTCGGGCACGGGCTGCTGCTTGTCGCTGCCGCGGTCATGATCAAACTGGGCTGGATCCGACGCCTCGCGCCGCTGCGGCCGATGTGGAGTTTTGTGGGTGCCGCCGGGATCGCGGCGAGTGTCTTCGGGGTCCTGTACGGGGAGTGCTTCGGACCGACGGGTCTGGTGCCGGTGGTGTGGCTGGCCCCGCTGGATAATCCGCTGCGGCTGCTGCTGGTGGCGTTGGCGGTCGGGGCGGTGTTGCTAGGGGCCGCCTACACCGTCGGGGCGGTCAACCGCTGGCGTGAGGGCGGGTTTCGGTTGGCCGTTTACGCGCCGTCCGGGATCGCGGGGGCCACCGTGTTCGTCGGCGCCGGTGTGGTGCTGCTCGGCTACATGGCCGGCCCCCGAGTGCTGGTGGCGGCTGGATTCGGGGTGTGCACGGCCGGGCTGCTGCTGTCGCTGGTCGGTCTATACGCCGAGTCGGGTGGTGGTGCAGCCGGACTCCTGCAGGCCGCGATCGGCGGTCTGGATTTGGTGGTGCGTCTCGGGTCCAACCTGGTGTCGTTCGCCCGTCTGGCAGCGTTCGGCATGACGCACGCCGCGCTTGGGTGGGTGGTGTGGCGCGGGACGACGGCGCTGTGGGCGCACAGCTGGATCGGCGCAGTCGGGGCGGCGGTGCTGTTCGTTGTGGGCAACGCGGTGGCCTTCGCGTTGGAGGCGCTGGTGGCGGGCGTGCAGGCGCTGCGGCTGGAGTTCTACGAATTGTTTTCGCGGGTGTTCATCGGTGAGGGTCGGCCGTTCCGGCCCTGGACGGTCCCGGTGGTTGAAATGGAGGCGGCGGCATGTTGACCTGGGTTATCGCTTCACCGGCTTTGATCACCGGATTCGCGGTCAGCTTGATGCTTTTGCGGCGTCGGACCCGGCTGGCGGTGCAGCTGTTCTGTGCTGTCAACGCGGTAGTGGTGTTGGCGGCGCTGGTGGTGCTGGTGCAGGCGTTGACCGCTGGGCCGGCGGCGGCGGAATTGGCTGCTGCGGCCGGACCTGGCAGCGCCGGCAGCAACTGGGCGGCTCTGCTGGGTGCGGCGATCGCGGTCGCCGGGTCGTCGATCGGCGCGGCGATCGCCGTGGCGTATACCGGCGCCGCGGCGCTGGCGGCGCTGTCCGAGCGGCCGGAGCTGTTCGGCCGGGCGATGGTGATCGTCGGGTTGGCCGAGGGCATCGCGATCTACGGGCTGGTCGTGGCGGTCATCTTGATACAGCGGGCCTGACGTGGGAGCCGTCGTCGTGATCGGTGAGCCGGCGTTGGTGACCGGCTATGCGATGGCGGGCGCGACCACAATGCCTGCCCAGGGCCCGGACGAGGTGCGCCGGGCTTGGGAAAGTCTGCCGTCCGGCACAACCCTGGTCATCCTGACCGCGGCGGCCGCTGATGCGCTGGGCGGCCAGCTGAGCGAGGCCGACCCGATGACCGCCGTGATGCCGGCATGAGCGAGCTCAACACCAAGAAGGCAATGGCCGCGCTGCAGCCGCTGCGACGACACCTAATGGAGTGCGCCCGGGCTGACGCCGAACGCGAAATCGTCGAAGCGCGGCAGGAAGCCCAGCGCGTTCTCGCTGAGGCTCGCGATCAAGCCGCACAGCTGGCCGAGGCGGCCCGTGCCACAGGGCGGGCCGCGGCGGAAAGGGTGAGCGCCCAGCGACGGGCGGCGCTGCAGCGGGAGCTGCGCGGTGCGCTGCTCGCGACCCGGCGCGACATTTATCAGCGGTGGTGTACCCGCAGCACCGAGGCCGTGCTGCGGTTGCGTGACGACCCCGCTTACCCTCGTTGGGCTGCCGCCCTGCGGGCCGCGGCGCAAGCGACACTGGGCGCCGACGCGCAGCTCAGCGAGCACCCCACCGGAGGTGTGGTGGGCGAGGCCGATCAGCGGTGCATCGACCTGAGCTTGGCCGGCATTGCCGCACGAATGCTCGACGAGACCACTGCGCAGCTGGACGAGCCGTGGTCGTAGGCGACATATCCCGGGTGGCGCGAGTGTCGGGGCCACTGGTGGAAATCGACGTCGCGGCCCCGCTGGCGATGCATGAGCTGGTGACACTGGGAACCGAGCGAATCCCCGCGGAGGTGGTCGCAATCCGCGGTGAGCAGGTGACCGTACAGGCCTACGAATACACCGGCGGCCTGGGGCCCGGCGCCGACGTCGTGGCGCTGGGCCGCCCATTGTCGGCGTGGCTGGGGCCCGGGCTGCTGGGCGGGGTGTTCGACGGGCTGCTGCGGCCCCTGCACACCGCGCCAACCTGGTTGGCGCCCGGCCATGATAGTGAAATCGACCACTCGACTTGGCATTTCGAGCCGAGAGCGACCCTCGGCGCCGAAATTACGGCCGGAACGATGCTTGGTGTGGTGCCCGGCGCCCGATCGGTGCCACACCGGGTGCAGGTTCCCGCCGGGATGTCGGGCAGGCTGGACTGGATCGCCGCCGCTGGTGATTACGCTGCCGATGAGGCGATCGCCACAGTTGGCGGACAGCCGGTTTCCATCACGGCGCGGTGGCCGGTGCGACAGGCGCGACCGTATCGCCGTCGACGCGACGACGCCGTTGCGCTGACCACCGGCCAGCGGGTGGTCGACTTGCTGTTCCCCATCGCCCGGGGCAGCACCGCCGCGGTGCCGGGCGGATTCGGCACCGGTAAAACGGTTCTCCTACAACAGATCGCGAAATGGTGCGACGCCGACGTCATCGTGTATGTCGGCTGCGGTGAGCGCGGCAACGAGATGGCCGAGATCGTCGCCGACATGCGCGAATTAAGCGATCCGCGCACCGGTGGGCGGCTGGTGGACCGCACCGTGATCATCGCCAACACCTCAAACATGCCGATGATGGCCCGCGAGTCCTGCATCTACACCGGTGTCACCGTCGCGGAGTACTACCGCGACATGGGCTATCACGTCGTGGTGATCGCCGACTCCACGTCTCGGTGGGCAGAAGCGCTGCGCGAGTTCGGATCACGGCTGGGCGAGCTTCCCGCCGAAGAGGGCTATCCGGCCAACCTGTCCTCCGAACTTGCGGCGTTCTACGAACGCGCCGGCTACGTCGACACTCTCGGTGGGGATGCGGGTTCGGTGACGGTATTGGGAGCGGTGTCTCCACCAGGTGGGGACCTATCGGAGCCGGTCACCGTCCAGACTGAGCGGTTCGTGCGTTGTCGGTGGTCTCTGGACCGGGACCTGGCCTACTCGCGTCATTACCCTGCGGTGTCGTGGTCGGGCTCGTTTTCCCGTGACGCCGAAGCCCTCGGCACGGCCCACGTTGGTGCCGGCGACAGTGGCTGGGCCGCCCGGCGCGCTCGGGTGCTGGATCTGCTGACCGAGTCCGATCGCCTGGCTGCGCTGACAGAGCTCGTCGGCGTGACAGCGCTGCCCGACACCGAGCGGATGGTGCTGGTGGCCGGGCGGCTGCTGCGCGAAGCCGTGCTGCAGCAGAATGCCCAAAACCCCAACGAGGCGCGCTGCGGACCAGAGAAGACCGCGGCGCTGGTCGACGCGGTGCTGGCGGTAATCGACACCTGCCGTGAGCTGGTCGCCGGAGGCGTGGCGGCGCAGCTGATCGAGGAGACCGACTTTGGCAAGCTGATCCGCGCCCGCGACGATGCCGGACCCGATGACACCGAGTTGGTGCTCCAACGACGGAACCAGATCGTCGGCACGTTGCGTGAGCTGTCGCGATGACCCGCCCGTTGCCGCGATGGGTGGAATACCGGGGTGTTCGTGAGTTGCGTGGTCCGCTGGCCCTGGTCGGCGGTGTCGCCGGTGTGGGATGGGACGAGTACGTGGTCATCAGGCTGGCCGACGGCTCGGTGCGGCACGGGCTGGTGCTCGACGTGAACCGCGACGTGGCTCTCGTGCAGGTCATGGAAGGCACGTCGGGAATGGACCCGGCAGGGGCTGCCTACCGGTTTAGCGGCGAGCCCCTGCGCGTCCCGGTGGGAACCGCCTGGCTGGGCCGCACCTGCAACGGCCGCGGCGAACCGATCGACGGCGGCCCGCCGGTGACCGGAGCACGACGGGTGCCGGTCAACGGCGACCCGCTCAACCCGATGCAACGCGAGGCTCCCTCGGAGCCGGTGCTGACCGGCGTGTCGGTGATCGATGCGCTGACAACCCTGGTCCGGGGTCAGAAACTGCCGGTCTTCTCGTTGCCCGGGCTGCCGCACCTGCGCCTGGCGTGTCAGGTCGCCGCGCAGGCCAGTGCCGGCGGCGAGCTGTTCAGCGTGGTGTTCGCCGGCATCGGACTTCCGCACGCCGACGTGGCCTATGCCCGCAATGTGCTCGAATCGCGAGCTGCCGCGGGGGAGTTGGTTATGCTGCTGAACGCCGCCGACGACCCGGTCATCGAGCGGATCCTCACCCCGCGCATCGCGCTGACCATCGCCGAGCATCTGGCGTTCGACACGGCGCGGCACGTGCTGGTGGTCATGACGGACATGACCAGCTACGCCGAGGCGCTGCGGGAAATCTCGGCAGCCCGCGGTGAAATGCCTGCGCGGCGAGCCTATCCCGGTTATCTCTACAGCGACCTGGCCTCGCTCTACGAGCGGTGCGGCAAAATCGTCGGACGGCCCGGCTCAGTGACCGTGTTGCCCGTGTTGACGATGCCCGGCGGCGACATCACCCACCCGGTGCCGGACCTGACCGGCTACATCACCGAAGGGCAGATCATCTTTTCCGCGCAGATGCATCTGCACAACGTCTATCCGCCGGTGGACGCCTTGTCGTCGCTGTCGCGGCTGATGCGCCGCGGCGCTGGGGCTGGCCGCACCCGCGACGATCACCTGCCGGTGGCGGCACAGCTGCTGGCTTCGTTGGCTCGCGCACGGCAGGTCAGCGCGCTGGCCGAGCTGATCGGACCCGACGCCCTCACCGCCATCGACCGCAGCTATCTGCTGTTCGAGGATGATTTCGCCGCGAAGTTGGTCAATCAGCGTCCGGACGCGACACGACCGCTCGACGAGACCCTCAACCGGGCGTGGGAGGTACTCGCGCGGCTGCCGCAGAGTGAGTTGGCGATGCTGCCCGCCGGCCTCCTCGAGGAACACCGGCACGACAGCGTGCCGGAGGGGTGATGGCGACGTTGTCGGTTCCCCCGGGGCGAATGGGCCGGCTGTGGGTGCTCGACCGGCTGGACCTGGCCGAGCGCGGTGTGACGCTGCTCGAGCAGAAGCTGCACTCGCTGATCGCGCTGCAAGAAGAGCTGCAGGGCAAGGCAGAACAAAGCCGCCACGATTGGCGGCAGGCGTGCCGCGAGGCCGACATGCGGGGGCTGCGCGCGGTGCTGCTGGGCGGCCACAACGCGATCGAAATGGCCGTGACCACCGCGCCGGCGTCGATCACCGTGCAGTGGGCCGTCACCGCTGGGGTGCGCTACCCCGACGTCGCCGCTTGCGTATTACCGCCCGAAAACGATCCGGCCGTCATTTACCCGACCTCCGCTTCTGTGCAGGCCACGCACGCGTATCGGGCAGCCGTTGTTGCCGCCGCCAAATGCGCTGCGGCGCAATCGGCTTTGAAAACCGTCTTGCAAGAGGTTTACACCACCCGGCTGCGGACGCGCGCCTTGAGCAGACACTGGCTACCGCTGCTACGACGGGAGTTGGCCCGCATTGAGTTAGAGCTGGAGGAGGAGGATCGGGACGGCGCGATCCGGGTTCGACTCGTCGGCCGTCAGCGCGGCTCAGGACACTATCGGTAAGGAAGAAGCATGGCTCTCAGTTTCCAGGACGTCATCCAATCCAAGTACGTGCTCTTGACCACATTCACCAAGGACGGCAGTCCGAAACCGACCGCCATCTGGGGAGTGCCCGAGGGCGGCAAGCTTCTGGTGATCACGGACGACGGTTCATGGAAAGTCCGGCGGATCCGCAATACACGCCGGGTCACGCTCGCCAGGAGCGGATCGTTGGGTAAGCCGAAGAGCGGACCGGTGGAAGGGATTGCCCGGGTCCTGCCGAAGTCCGAGACGCGGCGCGTCTACAACGCGGTGCTCAGGCGGTATTGGTACCACGCCTGGTGGTTCTATGCGCACTCGATCGTGCGCGGCGGCATTGACAAGGTGCACATCGGGCTCGAGATCGAGCCCGGCGAGTGACCTTGTGGCGGAACCTTCACACTGAGTCGGGTGGTGAATCACTGGTCACAGCAGCACCATTCAGGCAGTCTGCATATGAACCGCGAACACGCTATCACCGGTGATAGCGTGTTCAAGGGTCACCTAATGGTCAGGCCCCGGACCGATTGTAACCGTCGGCATACACCAAATCCGGCCGAACTGCCGCACATACGGCGTCAATGCGAGGTGAGTTCCCGAGTCCCGCAAGGGTAACGCGCAGGCCATGGAGGCCAGCCAGGCGCAGTCGCGCCACAGGGAAGGTGTGTTCAACGCAACCTTCGGTGTGCCCATCGCTCACGGACCGGACACTAAGCATTGACCGCCGCTAGAACTCAACAGGACCTCCTGGACCGCCGACTTATCGATCGCTGGAAATCCGAATCGGTGCACCGACTCCCCTGCGGCGATGTCGGTGATCTGGGAGGCGACCGTGCCGTCTTTCATGCGAACCACAGCGGTGACTTGGTCGGGCTTCGACAGGTTCGAGGGCTCGTGGAAATACCACACCGTGCTGGGCAGCGTGTTCTGCGCGAGGGCGTGAGCGGCTGTCGACACGCTCATTGCCCACGCCGTTGCTAGGGCGGTCAGCATGCCGATCGCGTTCTCACTGGGGCTTAGGCCTCCAGCGCGGCGCGCGCGGCGGCAGCCGTCTGCCCTGCGTACCCGCGGCCGAACAGCACGACATGCGCGAGCAACGGGAAGAGCTGGTGGAGCCAGATGCGGTTGCGCCAGCCCGGTTTCAGCGACTGCACCCGCTGGTAACCCGCGAGAATGGCGTCGTAGTGCGGGCAGCCGAACAGTGCGAGCATCGCCAGGTCGGTTTCGCGGTGACCGCCGTGCGCGGCCGGGTCGATCAACACCACCCCTTCCGGCGTCCACATCACGTTGCCGCTCCACAAATCGCCGTGCAGCCGAACCGGTTGGTCACCGTCGTCGAAGTCGCCCGCACGGCAACGCGCCGCGACGGATTCGATCGTCGCACGCGTCGAAGCATCGAGCCGCGGGCCCGCTCGCTCGACCATGGGGAGCAGCCGCTCGTCGGCGTAGAAATCGCCCCAGCGTCGGTGGCGCCGCAGCGACATCGGCAATGGCTGAGATAACGGCCCGAAGAACCCCGGCCCGTCCCATCCGTCGGGCCCTGCGCCGAACGCTGCCGCGCCCGCGTTGTGCATGCTGGCCAGTCGGCCGCCGAACGCGTGGGCGGCTGCGCGGGTCGGAGTCACCGACTCAAGGCGCCGCAAAACCAGCCTGGTCGCGTCGAACGAAACAACCCGCGCGCAGGGCACGCCGCCCTCGACGCTCGAAAGCCATTGCAGCCCTGCGGCTTCCCATGCGAAGAAGCCGGTGGGCGCGCCCGGATGATGCTTGACGAAGTCGCCCACCTTCAGCGGAATGGCTGCGGGCTCTCGGCGGTGCTCTGAGGGTCGATCAGGATCTTCGCGTGGGCCTCGGGATCGCCGAGCGCTTCGAACGCGGCCGCGACGCCGGGCAGGCCGACCGTTCCGGTGATGAGCGGCGCGACGTCGACCTTTCCGTCGGCGAGCATGTGCAGCGTGTCGCGGAACTCGAGCGGCGTGTAGCCGAGCACGAACCGCAGGTCGATCTCCTTGTTGATCGCCATCGCCGGCCGGATATGGTCCGAGCCCATGCAGACACCGACCACGACGACGCGCGAGAACAGCGGCGCGCTCGCGATGATGCCGTCGATAATGCCTGGGACACCGACACATTCGAAGATGACGGGGTGCTTGGGCGTTGCGGCGCCGGCGGCTTCGGCGGCGCGCCACACGTGCCACCAGGGCAGCCTCAGCCGCTGCAGCTTTTCGATCGTTCCGACCGCCAGGTCGAACGCCTCGAGGATGCTTTGCAAGTGGCCGCGGGCCGCCTCCGTCGTGTAGGGCGAGTCCTGCGCGGGATCGACGACGATGTCGGCTCCGCAGGCGGTCGCCAGCGCGCGTCGACCCGCAGAAAAGTCGCTGGCGATCACGGTGCGTACACCGTGCGCCTTGAGCATGCAGATCACCGCGAGACCGATCGGCCCGCAGCCGATCACGATCGCGACGTCACCCTTGCCCACCTCGCCGCGGCGGACGGCGTGCCACCCGACGGCCATCGGCTCGGTCAGCGCGGCCGCCTCGGGGGACAACCCGTTCGGGACGGCAAACGTCAGGGACTGCTCAACGAGGAGCTGCTCGGCGTAGGCGCCCGGCGCCATCGTCGACAACCCGATCCCGTGCACCTCTTTGCCGCGCCGCAGCAGCGGCAGGGCGACGACCGGTGTGCCGCGCCGCGGGGCCTTGCGCGTGCGTGGGCCGTAATCGACCACCTCACCGCAGAATTCGTGTCCCATGACGACCTGCTGATTTGATCGCATGAACGCGTCATATCCCGAGTCCGCCATCACGTCGGCGAGTTCGTCACAGTGGTGACGCGCATGCAGGTCGGATCCGCAGATGCCGCACTTCAAGACCTCGATCAGCAACTGGCCCTTGGCCGGTGCCGGGGTCGGCCGGTCGACGACCTCGAGTTTCGCGTTGGTGCACGTTACGGTCTTCATCTCGGTCAGGTTAATAGCGCCTGCTTCATCCCCGCCGCAACTTTCAGCTCCTCGTAGGCCTGCAGCGTGCAGCGAGCGAGTTGCGGCAGGTCGTCGAACGCGGCGGCGTTAGCGACGAACCCGAAGTTCATGCTGTCGTTGTAGGACGCCAGCGTGGCGTTGAGCCCGATCGAGGCGGCGAGCGCGGAGACCGGGTAGATGCCCATGAGGCGTGCACCGTTGAGGTACCTGGGCTCCCGGGCGCCTGCCACGTTCGAGATGACGAGGTTGCACGCCGGGCGCGCGACGCGGTCCAGGTGCGTGGACGCGCCCAGGCCTGCGAGCGCGACGAGCCCGACCGCGTACGTCATCGCCGCCCCTTTGGACATGCGGCCGAGTTCCTTCTTGCAGGCGGCGACCGAGTCCACCACTTGGCCGAGGCGTTCGGGCATGCCCGCGTCGGGCTCTCCGAGCCGTGGGAATATCGCTGATACCCGGGTGCCGATCGTCGTGTCAGCGCCCGCGCGCAGCGACACCGGACACATCGCGATGAAGGGGTGCGCGAAGGGGCGGCCACCCTCGCGTAGATAGGCGTGCAGGCCCCCGTCGACGACGGCGACGGCCACGTCGTTGAGGGTCGCTCCGAAGTGCTGGCCGACCGCGTGCATCTCCTCGAGCGGCAGGGACAGCGTCGCGAATCGTCGCCCGATCTTGAGCGGTGCGTTGGTCGGGGCGTGCTGGGCCGCGAAAGGCAGGCTGCCCTCGAGATGCGACCTGAAGAGGCCGGCGAGTGCCTTGCGCAGCGTGCCGACTGAAATTTGATTCAGCGCCTCGACCTGCGTGATCGCCCCGCGAATCGAGTCGGTGATTCGCTCGGCGAGTGGCGTCGGCGGGTGCGGCGCGGGTTCCGGCGCGCCGAGCCCGAAGGCGGGCGTGGGAACGACGCGCCGATCGGTGGCGCTCAGGCCCGCGTAGAGAAGGTTGAGGCCCGATTCGCCGTCGATGATGGAGTGATGGGTCTTGGTGTAGATCGCGAACATTCCGTCCGGCACCCCGTCGATGACCCAGCACCGAAAAAGCGGACGGTCGCGATCGAGCATCGGCTCGTGCAGGTCGGCGACGAGCCGCAGCAGGTCGTCGTAGGAGGCTCGCGCGGGGAGCGCCAGGTGACCGACGTGGTAGTAGGGGTCCCAGGTCGTCGCCTCCCGGAAATGGGGCCCGCCGCGGCCGAACACCTCAGGGACATAGTTGAACGGCGGCGCAGGCGAGCACGCCCGATACGCCTCGACGATTTCGCGGACGATGGGTGCGCGGCCGGCCGGCTTTTTGAACAGCAGCATCGCACCAACATGTGTCGTGCCGGCGGGTGACTCGATCAGCAGCCACGAAAGGTCCAGCGGCGGAATCGGTTTGGCCATGCCGTCCCTCCTACCCGTAACCCTGGCAGCCGTTGACCAGCCGGGCAGGGCGCCCACGGAACCGAACGTACAGCGATGTTCCCTCTTGGGACCGCGGTCGGCGAGGGCATTAGGGCCCCGTTGGGGCAGCCCTAAGTCCCTCGCGCTGCCATCGGCGAGCGCGACTTTCAGCTGGTGCGAGCTACCGAGGCAGCCTGGTGCCGGTACGGCGGCCGGTCACGGTTTCCCAGATCGCGATGAGGACGATGGCAACACCGATTCCGATGAAGGATGGAATCCAGACGATTCCCCCGTTGGCGTTGTGGTAACCGAACTTGCCGGCCACCCAGGAGCCGATCAGGCCACCCAGGGCGCCGAGTACCACCGTCATGATCATGCCGATGTTTTGTTTGCCCGGCATGACGAGGCGCGCCACTAAACCGATGATCGCGCCCACGACAACGGCGAGGACTATTGATCCAATCATTGCAACTCCTTGTCATAGCGGCGCCCGGTGCGGCGCCATCTTCAACGGGTTCCCCGGAATCGACGGGCCATAACACACAAGTCGAACGGGTCGAAGACTCACTGTCGATGTGACAGTCGCCGAGAATTAGCTGCTTGCGCTGCGAAGTGCCTCGAAGGTGTCGGCCATGGTTTCCTCCGGATCCCGATACGTGATGCCGAGCTCGCGCTCGCTGGGGGAATCGTCGGACGCCGGCATTTGAGTGTAGTACTGCATCCCCGCCGAGGTGAACGGCGTGTCGAAGGGCAGGAATCGGCCGGCCCGATCCATGACCGCCCCGGCGACGCGCAGCGCGGTGTCCGGAATCGGAACGGCGACCATCGGTGTCCCCGCGACGTGGCCGAGCATGCTCGCGAGCTCCGACGCGGGAACCCGATGGCCGCCCGCGGTGTAGCGACGCGGCCCGCGCCCGGGCTCCAAGAGTGCCGTGTGCAAAGCGGCCAAATCCCGCACGTCGACAACCAACCATGCCGCGCTCCGCCCGGGTATCGCATGCATCTGCAGCGCCGCCCTGACTCCCTCGCCTGCCTCACCGAATTGGTCCCCGACCGGCGGACCGAGAACCATGCCGGGATAGGTGATGTTCACCGGTGCGCCGGCGTCCTGAAGGCCGCGGGCATAGATTTCGACCTGCGCCTTGGACGTCCCGTATCCGTCCGCTCCGCCCACGACCGGCAGGTCCGCGGACAGCACCTCCAGGCCCGGATGAAACAGCGCGGTAAAGCTCGACACGTGGATGATCGGGTCCAAGCCGAGCTCGACGGACTGCCCGAGCACGTTCTGCGCGCCGTGCATGTTGGTAGTCAGCATCTCGGCGGTCTGGCGCGGATCGGTTGCCACCAGAGCCGCACTGTGCACGACGGCGTCGCAACCGCGCAACGCCTCCCGCACCGAAACGCGGTCGGTGATATCCCCGACGGCGAAGTCCGAGACGTCGACGCCCAGTTTGGCGACGGACGTCTGCAGCCGGGCGGGATTTCGCACCAGGAACTTGATCGAGTGCCCCGCGTCGGCCGTGGCCTTGGCGGTCCACCCGCCGACGAATCCCGTACCACCCGTGACCAGAACGCGCATGCTGCGATTCTGCACGGCGGGCCCCAACGCCCTAGAGGTGGCTTGCGGCGTAGCTCGCTGCCTGGCCCGTCATGCCGTTGAGCGTATAGGTCGCGTGCGCGAAGGCGTCGGTGCCGTCACCGCAGATTCCGTCGCCCGGGGCGCACAACTCGAGGGTCTTGGGCTGATACAGCGGGCCGATGACGATCGCCGGTGCGCCGTACTTCTGCAGCCACGGACCCGACGGTGTCCCGAACAGCGTGACCGCGGCGACATGGTTCGCGACCTCGGGTGGCATGGGCTGGGGCACCATCGACGCCGGTACGCCCGGCGGTACGGCCGCCGAGGTGACGAAACCGGCCACGGCGGCGCCCTGGGAGTATCCGCCGAGCACCTCCCGGGTCTTGGGACAGTTCGCCGCCATCGACTCGAGATGAGTACCGGCGTCACGGATGCCGTCGATGACCGTCAGCGGAAAATCGGCATTGCCGAAGTCGGTACTGGCTTGGTAATTGACGGGGTAAACGCCGAGCGAGCGCCCGCCAATCTGGCCGCGCAACGCGTCGACGAATGCTCCGCCGACACCGCCGACGCCGGGTGGCTCGCCGCTGCCGCGAGCGAACACCACCTCGACGTCGGGGCACGGATCGGCGGACGCTCCGGGGGCCGGTACGCCCAACAGAGCGGACGCGGCCAGCAGCGCCGCCAGCGCCGCGATCGCCGCCAGTCCCATGGAATTTTTGAACCGGCGCATAGTTACCCACCCGCTGTGCATCGTCCGTGACCTATTTGATATTCGATGCCAGTCGCGGTCTGGATCGCAAGCAGGCATATTTCTCGAGACTACTTTTTGAAGGCGTCCTTCACCTTCTCGCCCGCGTCTTTCAGACTCGACTTGGCCTGATCAGCCCGGCCTTCGTCCCTGGTGTCTTTGTCTCCGCTGGCCTTTCCGATGGCCTCCTTGGCGCGGCCGCCCAAATCCTCGATCTTGTTCTTCAGCTTGTCTTCGCCGCTCATTCGCGCCTGCCCCTTCCTATGGATATGTGGTGCTTGACGTGGCTACCCTGCGGCAGCCGACCTTGAAACCCCCGGCGGCGATCTGTTTGCCGCCAAGCGGCCTGCCATCATGGATCCGTGGGCACCGCAATTGTGGTCGCGATCGTGGCGACGCTGATGCTCCTTGGCGTCGGGATGGTGGTCAATCAGCTCCTGCGGTTGAGGAAGTGGTTGAACGCACCACCCCCCGACAAGCCGCCAGGCGACGAAGCCGGCAAACCCCCGGAGTGAGCTGTGTGCAGCGTTCTTCCTCCCTGATAGCTTCATTCTCGTGATGGCGACGCGTCCGGGATCAGCGCTCCTGGCGACCGACGATGGCTTGCCGCGCGGGGTGTCCGGTGCTGCGGACCCGCATTTTGGCAACGTCATCAGGGTGTTCTCGCGGCTATTCCCCGGCCGCCGATTCGGCGGGGGAGCACTGAGCGCCTACATCGACGGCGTGCCCGTCGTCGACGTCTGGACGGGCTGGTCGGACCGGGCCGGCACCCAGCGCTGGACCGCGGACACCGGCGCGATGGTGTTCTCGGCCACCAAAGGTGTCGCCTCGACGGTGATTCACCGGCTGGCCGACCGGGGGCTGTTGTCCTACGACGATCCGGTCGCCGACTGTTGGCCCGAATTCGCAGCCAACGGGAAGGGCGATATCACCGTCCGCGACGTCTTGCGGCACCGATCCGGCCTGTCGCATCTGAGGGGCGTCACCAAGACGGAATTGATGGATCACCTCCTCATGGAGGAGCGGCTGGCCGCCGCGCCCGTCGACCATTTGCGCGGCGTGCAGGCGTATCACGCGCTGACCTACGGGTGGCTGCTTTCCGGTCTGGCCAGGGCGGTGACGGGCAAGGGCATGCGCCAACTGATCCGCCAGGAGGTCGCGCGCCCGCTCAACACCGACGGCCTACATCTGGGTCGTCCACCCGAGGGCGCCCCGACCAAGCCGGCGCAGATCCTGATGCCGCAGGGAAAGTTCCGCGCCCCGGTATTCAATTTCATCGCGCCGAGGCTGGCCGGTCTGCCCTTCTCGGGCGCCGTCGGGGCGATGTACTTCCCCGGCGTCATCTCCCTCGTCAAGGGGGACACTCCGTTCCTGGACGGTGAGGTGCCCGCGGCCAACGGCGTGGTGACGGGCCGCGGCCTCGCCAAGATGTACGCCGTACTGGCCAACGACGGCCGCATCGACGGCAAGAAGTACCTGTCCAAGGAGCTGGTGCGCGGTCTGACCGGGCAGCCGCGACGGAAGTGGCCCGACGCGAACATGGTGGTGCCCATGCCTTTTCACCTGGGCTACCACGAATCGCCGGTTCCCGGCCTGCTCAGCGGGTTCGGTCACGTGGGTCTGGGTGGAACCCTCGGCTGGGCCGACCCGGAATTGGGCAGCTCCTTTGGGTTCGTCCACAACCGGCTGCTGACGCCGTTGCTGTTCGACATGGGGTCGTTCGCGGGCTTGGCCGGCCCGATGCGCAGCGCCATCGAGGCCGCCCGTCATCAGGGTCCGCTCGAGGTGCCCCAGCTGGGGGCGACCTACTCCAAGCCCGCGCGGCGACGGGCGGTCGCGCCGGCGGCGTCGGGCACCTTCGCGTAGCCGCGGGGCAGCGTGAGAGGCAGGTCGGCGTACGTGACGATGCCCGGCGGCGCGGCGACGACGGCCGGGATCGCGTTGATGGTGGGCATCGCCGTCATGATGTGACCGAGCGCCATGAAGTCGGCGATCGTCTCGGCCTGAAAATACGGCGGAGGAAGGAAGCCGATCTTGGTCGTTACCGTTGGCTGGCCGTCGATTTGGATGACCCAGCCGTCTTGGTCGATCTTCCAATCGGGTTCGAGCGTCTGTCCCTTGCGCCACCGGACATTGAGGTCGATCAGGGTTTTGCCGTTGACGATTCCCTGCCAGCTCGCGTAGACGCCCGCCACGCATCCCGCAGCTATCGTCCAGGAACCGAGATCGAGATCGGCTGTGGTCTGGGCGTATTCGGCCACGCACCGCACCTCGTCGAGCTCGACGCCCAGCGCGTCGCCCACGAGCCGGACGGCCTCGCCGAAGATGGCCGTCCCGTGCACGGTCATCGCCTGCAGCTCCGGGTGGTCGATCGGCTGACCGAAGCCCACCGGCTTCTCGGTCGCCGGCGAGTCGTAGAACGTGGTGTCGGCGGCTTCGTTGACGGTGACTTTGTCGATCCGGTTGCACACCATCGCCGACACGATGGCCAAGAGCTCGGCGAAGCCCGGGCTGACGCCGGATCCGAATATGGTCGAGCCGCCCTTTTTGCAGGCGTCGACGATGCGGTCACGCCCCGCGCCCAGATTCTGTCCGGTGATGAAGGACGCCGTCGTCACCACGTTGACGCCCGCGGACAAGATCCGGACCAGCTCGTCGACGTCGATCCACATCGGGTTGTAGACGACGCAGTCCGGCTTGAGGGCGAGCAGCGCGTCGACGTCGTCGGTGGCGGTTACGCCCAGCGGCGGAATGCCTACCAGTTCGCCGGCGTCGCGGCCGACCTTTTCCGGTGACCAGGCGTAACACCCCACCAGTTCCAGGGCGGGATTGTCGGCGATCGACTGCAATGAGCTTTTCCCGACGTTCCCGGTGTTCCACTGAACGACTCGATAGTTGTTTGGCACTCGCTCAGCATAGGGAATGGCGCACACCTCGGCGACAGTGAATTTCCCAACGGGACACGCCGGGATGGCGTCGTGAGGTTCCCGCTCGCGGCGCCGCCGAAAAGGCTCAGTAGTCGGATTCGGCGGCGATAATCTCGGCCAGGAACGCGTCGTTCGGCGGCCGGTCCAGGCGCGCCCGCACCCACCGGCGAATCCGTTCGCGGGTTTCGGGCGCTTCAGAAAACCCAGCCACCTCAACGCCGACGACCACCGACGTCGGCGACCAATCATGCTCCCAGGCCGCCGATTCCGTCAGGGGCCGCCGCTCGCCGTCGACCAGGGGTAGCGTCGCCCGGCCGTCGGCGTCCAGGGCGCCGCTGCCGCCGATGCCTCCGGACCGCAATCGCACCTCGATTCCGGTGGTCGGATCCGGTCCGAGGACGGCCGCCCGCACCACCGCGACCACCGCCGCCCCGGCCACCTCGACACTCCAGTCGACGGTGTTCTCGCTCGCGTCGAATATCCTGGGCGGCACGGCACTCCAGTTGATCGACGCGGCGCCGCGGGCGATCCGAATTGGAGCGAGCGGTGCCGCGTCGGCGCCGGCCGCCAGCGCGTAGTCGTCCCGGCGTCCGCTGGGCGTGCTGACGATCGCGTCCGAATCATCAAGGGCCGCATGAACTTCCTGCCATCTGCTGTCGTCGATGCCGACTTCGTCGGCCAGCCCCGCACCGGCGCGCACCAAATCGAGTATCCGCGGATCGCCATCCCGCACGTGCGCTATGAGCGCCCGAGCGTGTGGCGCCAGCAGCTCGACCACATCGGAATCCAGAGTGTCATCGAAGAAGTAGCCTTGCGCGCCCACGGTCAGCAGTGCGACCTCGACGTCGAGCAGGGCGCGGTCGAGGCCGGCGATGCCGTCCCGTCGACTGGCGGGCCACCACCGCCGCAGCCAGTGGCCCAAGGCCAGCCGCCGGAGCGGGGCCACCGATCCTGGCGCGATGTCGACGCCGGCGAGTTCGATGCTGTGCTGTGCCTCGGCCGCGGGAGCCGCTGCGGCGGAAGCCAAAGCGACGTGGCCGGATTCGCCGAGGACACGCCAAAGCCACTCGGCGCGCGATAGATCGGTGAACGTGATCTGGGCTGCCGCATCGTCCGGATCGTCCACGGTCCACGACAGCACCGCGCCACTCACTTCCAGCACCGCGACCAGTGGCGTCGCCTCGGTGGCGGGGCCGGTGCTCCATAGGCCGGAATCGGCAACCAATCTCATCCCGCCACCTGCACTTCCAGCATCGCCTTGATTCGTTGTCGGTGGTCCAGGCTCACCGATCGCGCGACCCCTTCGAGCAGGGAGCGCACCTCGTCGACATCGTCGCAGGGCTCCTGCCAGACGTCGCGTCCGTGCAGGCGCGCCCAGAGTCGGCTCAGGTAGGGCTGGGCGTAGGACGCCAGATCGTCGACCACTCGCCGTTGGCGCGGATGGATGGGGCCGCCCTCGGCGAGGTAGCGCCGGGCGTGCAGCACGTAGGCCTCCTTGCGCAGCCGGGCCTGGATCTGCGCCGCCAATGCGTAACGGCTCGAGACGGATCGGTCCAGTGGGGACAGGTCAACCGCCACCTCGATGCCGGCCACCAGCGTGGCCTGTTTGTCCTCCGACAACAGCCCCCATGGCGCGCAGGCCCGGTCCACTTCCTCTTCGCACAGCAGGGGGATATCGGGCAGCGCATCGCGGTCCAGGGCGCGGCGCAGTGTCGCGCGCACCCGGTCCACCACGCTGCGGTCAAGCGGACGATCGCTGTCCGAGCCACCCGAGACCTTCGGCGGTCGTTGCGGCTCAACCGAACTCAGGCCGAGGTCGACAATTGACCACGGCAGCCCAGACGTCCCCGGCTCTTCCAGGCGGGCCAGCGCGCCCAGGTCGTACGGCGTGGTGTCGGCGATCACGGCCGACCAGGTTCGCTGCCGGGCCGCCGCGGCACGATGGCCGCTGGCTGCCCCTAGTACCGTGCCGAGCTCGGCCAGGAAGGCACCCGTCGCTGGGGCCGATTCCGAGGGCCGGACGTCGCGCCAGCTGCGGTCGAGCTGGTCAGCGAGCCTGGTGACGACGTCCGGGCGGGCCACGTACTTTTGAAGCACTTCGATCGCGGTGCGGTCGCGGCCCTGGTGAATGTCGCTGAGAACCACTGCGGCGGTCTCGCTATCTTGCGGCGCCGGTGGGCCTTTCGTCACCGCGAGCTCAAAGCAGACCGGAAAGTACAGTTCCTGGGCGTTACCGCTGCGAATCCGCTGCCTGCGGCGCTCGAGCTTGAGGGTTTCGAACCAGTCGGCGGCGGAACGTAATTCGGGCGCGCTCCCCACGATCAGGTCATGCATCGCCGCGGCCGTTTCGGGGGCGACCACCGGAGCCGAATACTGGGGGTTCGATCGCAGCCGGAGCACCAGCGGGTCGATGATGCGTTTGACGGTCCGGCTCAGCGGGCCGCCATCATCGCTGCTGAGCACCTCGACGCCCGGACCGATCGCCCGCCACGCCGTCTCGATCACCGACCGGCGTGGGTGGCCCACGGCGACAGCAGTCGCAAGCTGCGAATCTGCGCTCATCACCACAGAATAGGGTCATTGCAAAAATATCGGCAGTCGAAAAGTTGGGTTCGGTAGCCGGCCGGAAGCCAGAGCCTGGTCCCATGAAGAAGCTGCTGGTTTTGGTGGGGCGACTCCCGTTCGCCCGGCGTCGGGTCGCGTGGCGCCCGGCCGTCGGGGTCGGCACGGTGCGGGAAGTCGGCAATAAGCGCCAGGTTTTCATCGAGGTGGTGGCCGTGTCCGGGGAGACATTCATCGGCAAACTGGCGCGTTGCGCCCGCGATGAGGACGTCTCGATGCTGCGCCCCGGACTCGTCGTTCTCGTAGCGTTCGATCCCGATGCCCGCGAGGAGCTTTCGCTGCCCGACGATGTGCTGGCCGTACATGCGTCCTGGCTGGCTTCGGTCTGAACGGGTCTGACCCCTATCGCGCGCCGTCCACCGCGAAGGTGACCAGGGCACCCCAGTACAGCGGGCTGGCGGTGACGTCGCCGTCGCGCCAGCGGCGCAGTTGCGCGCGTTGCCATCGATTGACCGCGCAGCCGGCGTCGGCGGCTTCGTGTGCGCGATCGGCTGCGATGACCACATCGGCCATCGGATCGGCCGGTTCGCCGGCTCGTGGAACGGCCGCGGCCGCAAACTGCCGGTAGGCCGCGGTGGTCGGCAGCGACCACAACGTGGCGGTCACCAGCTGCGCGCCACCCAGGATCATTGCGGCCACCAGACCGGTCGCCTCGTCGTATTGATAGTCCCCGCCCGACCCGCACGCCAGCAGGGCAACCCGCGGTGGCATCGGCAATCGCAACGACATCAGATCCGACGCGGTGAGGGGGCGGTGGTCACCGATCGCGTCGGCATCTCCGGGGATGCTTGCGGTGCAGGCCAGGTGAAGGGCGGCCCGGTCGGCCCGGCTCGGCTGATTCGGGTCGCCGCCGCCGGAACTCGCGTGGCCGACGTACATGAGCCTGCTCGGGGCCTGACCGAGCAGCTTCGCCAGCCACGTGCGGTCGGCGTCCTGACGCCGGAACAGCTCGACCACATCGTCGACATCCGGCAGCACAGGTCGACGTTTCATCAGCTCGCCGAAGTGCCGCCCCAGTTGCGTTTGCGACGACGGCCTGCCGAGCACCGAGCCGAGCGCGGAGTCGGGGCGCTGGCCGGGAACCCTGGGGTCGAGGAGCAGAACCGGAGGGCCGTCGCGCCTGGCCTCCCAACCGGCCGGCGCCCGCGGCGAGTGCACGATGTTCGGCGGTACCGCCATCAGCACGTCGACCAGTTCCATCAGCCGATGGCCGTCGGTGTGCGCGCTGATATCGGCCAGCTGCCAAGGGATTTGGGCGGCCACCCTGCCGCTTCGGGTAATGGCATCCTGGCGGGCGCGTACCAATTCCTCTTTGCTCGGTCCCGATTTCGGCACCGCCAGCAGCCCCCAGGGGACCCGTGCCAAGCGCGCGCTGGGCGAGACGAACAGCACCGCCCGCGGCCCACGGTTCGACGGGGCCGCGCACTCGGTCAACAGCTCCCACCCCGCGGTGCCGATCAGCAGCACACCGAGGATGTAGGCGGCCGTGAGTTCGGTGTCCGGCGTCGCGAAAGGGCCCGTGGTCAGTGCCCGCTCGATGGCGTCGCGCCGGCTCTCGGCGCCGTGTGGCTCGGGTAGGGCATCGGTCAGTTCTTGCAACGCCGCGAGCAGGATCGGGTCCTCCACCACCCAATTGACGGTTCTGGAGGGCTGCCCGACGATCCGCAAACTCCCGTAGGTGACGATGCCGACGTCGGCGTAGCGCAGGACCAGAGTCAGCCGGTCGGCATCGCTCATGGCCAGGTCGACCAGGCCGGTTCGGCCGCGGTGACGTCGCGGCCGTAGCGCTCGGAAGCCAAAGCGCGATAGTGACCCATGATCGGCGGGCTGTCGGGCTGCATCTGCAACGGCGGCAACGGACCGAGTCGCGTTAGCGGACCGCCGGCACCCGCTGTCGGTGGGCCGGCCGCGGCCAGCGCTGTGGCCAGTTCCGGTTCGGTGTCGATGACCACGGTGGTGGTGGCCGTGGACGCCCATTCGCTCATATTCGGACGCTGCGGATCGGTGTCGAAAGTGCCTCTCGCGCTGTGATATTCGACCAACTCGCTGATCAGTTGGGTGTTCTCCCATTCCCACGCGACGGCGAAGGCGCCGGCCAGGATGGGCGCCGAAATGCTGGTCGCCCAGCGGGATCTGGCGTCGGGATCGGCGATCGAATACCGCACCGAGTCGACCGCCAGCGCGGCCGGGATCTTGAGTTCGGCGGCCTGTTGGAGTTTGGTCATCGCGCGCCAGTATTCCGGAGTGCCGACCTCGCCGAGGAGGATGCCGAGTCCCTCGGCGTGCCGCGCCTCGGTTTCCTCGAGCGTCTCGTCGGGATCGCCCGAACTGTCCATACCGAGGTCGGCCAAAGCGTCCGCGCGCCACACTGTGCCCAGATGACTGTCGAGCTGGGCGTATTGCAGCCAACTGCTGCGCGGCGACGAGTCGAGCAGCTCACGGGCCTGGGCGATCAGCTCGACCGCGTCGGCAAAGTGGCTCCAAAAGATCGCAATCCAGCTGCGCTGCAACAAGATACGGTGCAGATGCAAGGGCTTCCCAAGTTCGCGCCAATGCCGCTCGGCATGCTCCAGGCACTCGTCGGCGGCTTTCAGTTCGCCCGACGCCAGCTTTGTGAGCCCCATGTACAGCCAGCACCGGGCGACGTCGTGTGCCCGGGCGTACCGAGCGATGACGGGGTAAGCCTCTGATACCAGCTGGTCGGTGGTCGCGTGGTCACGTATCAACCAAGTTGCCGCCGCACGCTCCAATTGGGTTCTGGCGTTTGCCAATTCCCATCCCCGCGCCTGCGCCTTGGCCCCTGCGCGACGTAACCAGGGCTCAGCCTCGGCCAATCGGCCCGTCTCCACACAGAATCTGCCGTACGCCGTTGCGGCGGATACCAGGAGATGGTCGGCGGCCTCGCTGCCGTCTCGGAGGCGATCTATGGCATCAAGCACCTGCTCCCACAACGGGACTGATCGCACATGCAGGTCGTCGTCGCAGAGCGCCGTCGCGCAAAGTACCTGCGCGTGGGTGACCAGGCGGGCCTGCTCGTCGGCCAGGTCGGGAAATGCGTCGTCCGCGTCGCGCAGCCCGGCCAGCGCCGCTTGGGCGCCTCCGTGATCGCCCTGGGCCGCGGCCAAGCCGGTCTGCAGAAACTGGGCTCGTCGCGAATAGCGACGGATCATGCGCGCGACCTCGGCGTCCGGCGGCGTTACGTGCTGGGTCACCTCGCGGATGCGCCGGATGCATTCGTGCACTCCGTCGTTCGCTCCGCGCGCAAGGTAGATTTCACCAAGCTGCGCGAAGACTTCGAGCATGAGATCGTCTCGATCTTCCCGCTCGATCTGCGGCATCAAGGACAGCAGCAGATCCCGGGCCCGCGTTTCCTCGGCGGCAAACGCCAGCCGACGGGCGTTCTCCAATTCGCCGGGGATCGACACGGCTGCATCATAAGTCCGCTGTCGCCGGCCTGGCGAGCGCCCGGAGCGGCGGACGTGTGAGTGAAGGCACGTCCGCCGCCCGGGGTTCGACCGACTAACCGCAAGTCACCTTGATGTTGAAGTCCTTGGTGATCATTCCGGCCATCGGGTTCTTCATGTCGGCGCCCTGCGC
Organism: uncultured Actinomycetota bacterium; assembly: GCA_963788075.1. GTDB lineage: Bacteria > Actinomycetota > Actinomycetes > Mycobacteriales > Mycobacteriaceae > Mycobacterium. The sequence continues at coordinate 969,332 of CAWBFI010000008.1, forward strand.
CTGGCCGGTGATGGTGTAGGTCTTGCCGTCCACCGCCACGTTGGCCGAGCCGACCTTCGCGCCCATCGCGTTGGTGACCGACAGCGCGCTGCCGTCGACGAACAGGGCCAGCGACTCCACCTTCGGAGTGGCCTCGTCGGTCATCACCACGGCCAGCGCCTGCCGACCGCCATTGGCGGCGGTCCCGCTGCCGATGTCGATCTTGCCGCCGGTCCTGACGCAGGTCACGGAGTTCGGGTTCACACCCGCCAGGTCGGTCCCGCCCACCTTGACCTGCGCGCCGCCGCCGGCGGCGACGCTGGGTGCCGTGCTCGACGCGGGGCCGGCCGTGTGGCCGCCGCTTGAGCAGGCCACCAGCGCCACTGAAGCCGTAGCGCAGCCCAGGGTTCCAATCGCAGCCACGAGGAGACGTTTCACTGCATTTCCTTCCTTCATGCGTCGCCCCTTTGGCGTCGCCATGGGCGCAAGTACAGACGTGCCGCGTTGCTACCGATCCCAATTTCGGTAGTCTGCCAAGACCCGGGCGGTCACGGCCCCACGAAGGGAGACACGCGATGGCAAGCGTGAAATGGCTGGAAAAGCCTGAGGCGCACGACTTCCCGGCGGCGGCCGACTACCTCGCTTTGGTCGCGGAGCCGGGTACCGCTAATCAGTTGGCGGAAAAGCTGAAGGCCGGCATCGTCACCTACAAGAAGGCCAAAGACATACTGCGGGCAGCGCAGCTGAGCCTGCTGCCCGCGGACAATCCCCACGTCGCCGCGGATCTATCCAAGATCAAGAAGGATCAACCGTTGTCGCCCATCCTGCTGGTGCGTGGCGACTTCACGACGGGTGTTCCGCTACAAATCGCCGACGGCTATCACCGGGTGTGCGCGAGCTATCACACCGACGAGAACACCGACATCCCGGTCGTTATCGTTTCACCGTGATCGATATCGAGGCCGCGGATGACGCGGTGCGGGTACTTACTGTGTCCTCCGGGCGCGTCAACGCCCAAGACGTCGAGCTGATGGGAGAGCTGACCGACGCGCTCGGCGAGCTGCGCCGATCGGGCGCCGGCGCACTCGTCGTCACCGGCGCCGGCCGCGCGTTCAGCGCCGGCGTCGACCTCAACCGCGTGGTCGAAGGCGGTGCCGCTTACATCGACCGGCTGATCCCGGCGCTGTCCGAGGCATTCGAGGCGCTGTTCAGTTACCCGGGGCCGACCGTGGCCGCGATCAACGGTGCCGCCATTGCGGGCGGGTGCGTTCTGGCCTGCGCCTGCGACAGGCGGCTGATCGGCCCCGAGGCGCAGATCGGGGCGTCCGAGGTCCGCGTGGGAGTGCCGTTTCCTGTCGCCGCCCTCGAGGTGATGCGCTACGCGTGCGGGGACCGCGCCGACGATGTGTTACTTGGCGGCCGCCTCTACCGCGGCGAAGAGGCCATCGCGAACGGGCTCGCCCACCGGATCGTCGCCGAAGATCTCGTCGGGGCGGCGGTGGCGGAGGCATCCGACCTTGCCGGCATCCCGGCCGACGCCTATCGCCACACGAAAGCCCAGCTGCGGGGCCCGACGCTGGCGCGGATACGTGACGCTGGCGCGATCGACGCCGAGGTTCGGGGGATGTGGGGCGCCGAGGAGACGCAGGGACGCATCGCCGCCTACGTCGAGAGCCTTCGGCGGCGCTGAGCTATTGGTGCGATTCGTGAGCTATTCGTCGAGCGCGACGCCGCCGGAGGTGCGCCGGCGCCGCATGCGATGGGACCCCTTGCCCGTCGGCCGGCGGTTCTGCAAGCCGGCACGCGGCGCTTCGGTGTCTTCGGTGTCTTGGGTGGCTTGGGCCGATGGCGCTGCTTGCGTGTCCTGCGTGGCCGGTTCGCCTACGGTCTCCTCGAGGCTTTCGGTGGCGACTGCTTCTGCCTCTTCTGTCTCTTCTGCCTCTTCGGGTTCGGCTTCTTCGGCGACCTCTTCAACTTCGGCTTCAGCTTCCGCTTCGACTTCGGCGCCCTTCTTGCGCCGCAGGCGTCGCGTCTTGGGCTTCTTGGCCTTGATCGGCTTCGGCGGTGGCGGGGGCAACTCGGCGACAAACGAAAGGTAAAACGCGAAGATCCCGAGTACCGCGATGGCGGCGGCGGCGCCGTAAATCGCGAACAAGTATTGGCCCGCTGAATCCAGGGTGAGCCAGATCTCGCTGATCGCCGTGCCGATGATCAGCACGCCCGCAAGCACGTGGGCGACGATTGACCAAACCCTCATGGACAGGGCCAGCTGCGGGGTTCCCAACTCGGGCTTGCGGCTCCGCAACAGGGTGAACACGACGGGCAGGGCGGCCAGGGCCACCAGCGCACCCGTCACGATCCGCAGCGCCGTCCCCAGGGAATGCGTGGTGTCGCCCATCAGCTCAGGCCAGCGGGGCAACACAAAATAGAAGTAGAGGACGCCGGCAGCGATCGAGAACGACGCGTGCCACGGTATGGCGACCTTGCGCCCCATACGCCTCCTCAATGCTCAATGCCGGTGCCCGAGCCCACGCCAGGATAAAGGCCGCTCAAACCGATTCCAAACAAGACACCGCTTGGCCGCGTCTCAATCGAGTACGACCGATGGCGGAGGATGCGGGATTTGAACCCGCGAGGGCTGTTAACCCAACCCGCGTTCCAGGCGAGCGCCATAGGCCACTAGGCGAATCCTCCGTGGCCATGGTAGCGGCTCAGGATGGGGGTGCCTCAACTACATGGACTCAGGCTTGGACAGCCACGCCCCGGTCGCGGGCCGCGGCGGCGAGTGCTTCGTCGAAGGTGGCAAGCCTTGCCTGGTGATGGATTGCGGTGTCCAAGACGCAGCAGTCAGGTAGTTTCAGCCCGCTACGAGCGCGCATTTCTGCCAGACGCAGAGGTTCGCCATCGTCGTGCGGCGCGACGACGATGCCGGCGGCGTGCAGATCGTCGCGCATCGACGCTCCCTGTCCGACGCGGACCCCGCCGACGAGGACCTCTGCCATCGTCACGGTATGGACCAGCATCCGTCCGGGTGTGCCGGCGAGCAATATGGCGGTAGCCGTCTCATGGTGGGGGTCTGCGGGATTGAGATGCGCGATGAGGACGCTGGCGTCCATCACGATCACGTGGGCCAGTCCGCTCGTAGCTCGGCCAGATACCCGCGCCCGAACGCCTCGGGGTAGCGTCCACTGCTTGCCAACACGGCGGCACGGTGGCCTGCGTCTTGCGCGCGCTCATTCTGCTCGAGGATGCCGCCCCCCACCTCGATCAGGCGCCGCAGCAGCTTCGAACGCGACTCGCCAGGCCAGCGCTTGGCGGCTCGGTCCAATGCTTCAGCCACCTCCGGGGTTTCGGTCACCTGGTAGCGGGGTCGGGCGGTGGGCACCCGCGCAAGTGTACCACTTTTCCGCGAGGTGGTACACCGCTTGTGGTGGACCAGATTGCAGGCCTCTCGCTATGGGGTGTCGGCGCGACTGTCCAAACGGCCGTCGCTTGCTCCGCGCCAGGTATTAGACTCGCCGTGGACCCCGCGCGGCGTCTATCCTGTGAACTCCCCCAGGGCCGGAAGGCAGCAAGGGTCAATGGGCTCTGTCGGGTGCGCGGGGTCCCCTGGGTTTGATGAGTGGTGACCCGCTGCGCCCGGCTCCGCCGCGCTTGCGATCGCCACTAGGCTTCATGAGTGGCGACCCGCTGCGCCCGGCTCCGCCGCGCTTGCGATCGCCACTAGGCTTCATGAGTGGCGACCCGCTGCGCCCGGCTCCGCCGCGCTTGCGATCGCCACTAGCTTGGCTAGATCCGGCACAGCCGGAATTTTGAGTCAAGTTTGGCGTGGTAGGTTAGGTGGTTGGTGTTAGGCGGCGAGTAGTGTTGTGCGGCTGAGGTTTTCGAGGGCGTTGTTGTAGGCGCGAGAAGCTGCCTGCAGTGGTGGCGCGGTGGTGTCGTCGGCCAGGTGTGCTAGTCCGGTGGGCAGGAATCGGTCGTGTATGCAGGTCAGGAAGTGCGCGGTGTGCAGGCCGTGGTCGGTGACGGTGTAGCGGTGGGTGTGCGCGATGCGGGTTATCAGGCCGCGGGATTTGAGTCGGCGCAGGTCATAGGTGGTCTGCCCGGCGGTGACCGTCCCGCGCGGCAGGCCGCGCAGCTCGGTGGTGAGCGTGCGTAGGTCACGGTTGGTGAATCCGTTGGTTTGGCAGCCAAACGTCAGTAGCGACTGAAGCAGGGCGTGGGTGCGCCGCTGGGCCAGGCGTAGTCCGGGCACGCGGGCGCCGGTGGCGGTGGTGACTGTGCCGGTGATGGTGGCCAGCGCGTCGGCGCCGGTGATCGGGTCGTGGCTGAGTCGTTGGACGTGCAGCAGACGTCGGTTGGCCGAAAAGCCGATCTCCCGCAGCGCGGGCAGATTAGTCAGCCGTTTGCCGATCGAAAAGTCGGTGGTGTCATTGATTGTGGTTTCGGTGCGCAGCGCTTTTCCTTCCTTGTGGTACTGCTTGATGCGGGTGTGTTTGTAGTCCACATGCAGGCTGGGGGTCACACCCTCGGTGATCACCCGGGTGCGAAACAACCCGGGTGTGCGGCGTGGGCCGCGGCCTATCAGCTTGCGGTCGAAGACCAGGGCGATCTGGTTGGGGCGACCGATATCGAGGTTGTCGCGGATGACCTGCTCGAAAAACATCCGTCCCGCCACCGGTTTGTCCAGCATCTGGGTCAGCGAGAACTCAGCCTGCAGGATCGACAGCTCGTAGTGATAGCCCGCGGCCCGGTCGGCGGTGGTGAACGGGTGCGGCAGGATCGCCAGCCACTTGCCCAACAGCGCCTCGATCTGGGCGGGCCCCAGACTGTCGCAGATCGTCTGCAGCGCGGCCGGGTCGTCGACCGCGGCGAACCCGTTATCCAAAGCGGTGAACCCGATGCCGGCCTTGGCTGCCTGCCGCTGGGCCCAATGGTTGCCGTTGACGCACAGCTTGGCGTTGTAGGGGAAATAAGAGCAGAACTTCATGAAGAACGGACCGAAATCGTCATCGACGCAGTAGAAGTAGAAGTGATTAACCAGCCCAGTCGCCGGCACGATCCACGGGTAGGCATCACCGTTGGCGTCGCGGCGTTTCTCGGTACGAAACAGCTTGGTCTTCTCCTGCGCCCGACCGACGAACAGCACTCCTTCCGTGTCGGTGAACTCCGCCAGGTACTGCTGGGCGATGTCGTCTTTGCGTTGCCCCTTGGCGAAGTCCACCCAGGCCAACCCGTGGTCGCGGGCAAACCGGTGCACCGATCTATCGAACGCCTCGGTGATCCGGGCCAGCGGCGCGGTTGAGGCGATCGGCAATCCCAACTGCCGATGCACATAGCCCACCAGGCCAGCCGCGTACTGCAATCCCGGCACGTAGACGTTGCAATACATCCGGTCGATGCACTCCACTTCGAACACCACATGCTCGGTAAGGACATTATCGACAGATCGCGCTACGGTCATCACAGGGCTCCGATCGGACGGGCGGCCAGTTCAGGCCAACCAACCGCGCTATGCGGTTCATACACCGGACCGGTCCTTCGGTCACGGTCTCACCCCCGTCCGACCGGAGCCTCTAACCCAAGACGAGCACGGCATGCCTCGTCGGGCTGGGGCGAAGCCCCGTTAGGTTTGATGAGTGGCGACCCGCTGCGCCCGGCTCCGCCGCGCTTGCGATCGCCACTAGGCTTCATGAGTGGCGACCCGCTGCGCCCGGCTCCGCCGCGCTTGCGATCGCCACTAGGCTTCATGAGTGGCGACCCGCTGCGCCCGGCTCCGCCGCGCTTGCGATCGCTACTAGGTTTGATGAGTGGGCGGTGCTTGGCCCCGAACCCCCGGCGTTCCACAGCGAAAGGGTCCCGCTGGCAGCATGGTGTCGTTCGATTCCCTAAGCCCTGACGAGCTAGCGGCAGTGCACGCCCGCAACCAGCAAGATTACGCCGAGCTGCAGGCCAAGAAGCTGGCATTGGACCTGACCCGCGGTAAACCGTCTGCGGAGCAGCTCGATCTGTCCAACCAGCTGCTGAGCCTGCCGGGGGAGGATTACCGCGACGCCGAGGGCACCGACACCCGAAACTACGGCGGCCTGCACGGCCTGCCCGAGCTCCGGGCCATCTTTGCGGAGCTGCTCGGCATGCCGGTGCAGAACCTGCTCGCCGGCAACAATTCCAGCCTGGAGCTGATGCACGACCTCGTCGCCTTCTCCATGCTGTACGGCGGCGTGGATTCGCAACGGCCCTGGAAGGACGAACCGACCGTCAAGTTCCTCTGCCCGGTCCCCGGCTACGACCGGCACTTCGCCATCACCGAGACGATGGGCATCGAGATGATCCCGGTCCCGATGCTGCAGGAAGGCCCGGACGTCGACCTGATCGAGGAGCTCGTCGCCGTCGACCCGGCAATCAAGGGGATGTGGACGACACCGGTGTTCGGCAACCCCACCGGCATCACCTACTCCTGGGAGACGGCCCGCCGACTCGTCCAGATGCGGACGGCGGCGCCCGACTTCCGGTTGTTCTGGGACAACGCCTATGCGGTGCACACCCTGACTCACGACTTCATCCGCCAGGTCGACATTCTGGGGCTGGCGGCCACGGCCGGCCATCCCAACCGGCCCTACATCTTCGCGTCCACGTCCAAGATCACCTTCGCCGGCGCCGGTGTGAGCTTCCTCGGCGGGTCGCTGGGCAACATCGCCTGGTATCTGCAATACGCCGCGAAGAAGTCGATCGGCCCCGACAAGGTCAACCAGCTGCGGCACCTGCGTTTCTTCGGCGATGCCGACGGGGTGCGCCTGCACATGCTGCGGCACCAGCAGATACTGGCCCCGAAATTCGCGCTGGTGGCCGAAATTCTGGACCAAAGGCTGAGCGATTCCAAGATCGCCTCCTGGACCGATCCCAAAGGGGGTTATTTCATCAGCCTCGACGTGTTGCCCGGCACGGCGCGGCGAACCGTCGCCCTGGCCAAGGACGCCGGCATCGCCGTGACCGAGGCGGGCGCGTCGTTCCCCTACCGGAGAGATCCGGACGACAAGAACATCCGGATCGCGCCCACATTCCCGTCGCTTCCGGATCTGCGCGACGCGGTCGATGGGCTGGCGACCTGCGCGCTTCTCGCGGCTACCGAGCGGATGCTGGTCTCTGCGGCATCCAGTATGAGCTGACGGCGACGACACGCCGAGCGAGTCCACCGCAGGTCCACACTGGAAACCGCTGCCGCCCACTCAATCCCCTGGGGCGCTAGTCACCGCGCGCCGGTAGCCTGCTGACCGTGGCCCTGTACCGCAAGTATCGACCGGCGACCTTCGCCGAGGTGGTGGGGCAGGAGCACGTCACCGAACCGCTTTCCATTGCCCTGGAAGCCGGCCGGATCAACCACGCGTACCTGTTCTCCGGACCGCGCGGCTGCGGAAAGACCTCGTCGGCGCGCATCCTAGCCCGGTCATTGAACTGTGCGCAGGGACCGACGGCCAACCCGTGCGGAGTTTGCGAGTCCTGCGTGGCGTTGGCGCCCAACGCGCCCGGCAGCATCGACGTGGTGGAACTCGACGCCGCCAGCCATGGCGGCGTGGACGACACGCGCGAGCTGCGGGATCGCGCCTTCTACGCTCCGGCGCAGTCCCGCTACCGGGTGTTCATCGTCGACGAGGCGCACATGGTGACCACCGCCGGGTTCAACGCGCTGCTCAAGATCGTGGAGGAGCCGCCCGAACACCTCATCTTCATATTTGCCACCACCGAACCGGAGAAAGTGCTGCCCACGATTCGATCGCGCACCCACCACTACCCGTTCCGGCTGCTGGCGCCGCGCACCATGCGGGCATTGATCGAGCGGATCTGTGCGCAAGAGGGCGTAGTCGTCGACGACGCGGTGTATCCGCTGGTGATCCGGGCAGGCGGTGGTTCGCCGCGGGACACCCTATCGGTGCTGGACCAGTTGGTGGCCGGCGCGCAGGGCGACCACCTCACGTACCAGCGGGCGTTGGGACTGCTGGGCGCCACCGACATGGTGCTGATCGACGACGCCGTTGACGCTCTTGCCGCCGGGGACGCCGCCGCGTTGTTCGGCGCGGTCGAATCAGTGATCGACGCGGGTCACGACCCGCGGCGCTTTGCCACCGATCTGCTGGAGCGGTTCCGCGATCTCATTGTGCTGCAAGCGGTCCCGGATGCCGCGAGCCGCGGCGTGGTCGATGCACCGGAGGACGTGCTGGACCGGATGCGCGAGCAGGCCGCCCGAATCGGCCCGGCGACCCTGACCCGGTACGCCGAGGTGGTGCAGGCCGGGCTCGGTGAGATGCGCGGGGCGACGGCGCCGCGTCTTCTACTCGAAGTGGTCTGCGCGCGACTCCTGTTGCCCTCGGCCAGCGACGCCGAATCGGCGCTGCTGCAACGCGTCGAGCGGATCGAGACCCGGCTGGACATGTCGATCCCCGCCCCCTCGGGCGCGGCGCCCCCCTCCCGGCCCGCCGCGGTTGAGCCGAAGCCTGAACCCATGCCCGAGCAAGCGCCCATGCCCGCTCCCGAGCCGGCCCCCATGCCGGCACCCATGCCGGCCCCGGAAACAACCACCACCCCGGGCGAACCCAACGCGTCCGCGGTACGAACCATGTGGCCGACGGTGCGCGACAAGGTACGCCAACGCAGCCGCACCACCGAGGTGATGCTGGCGGGCGCCACCGTCCGCGCGGTCGAGGACGACACGTTGGTGCTGACTCATGCGTCGGCGCCGCTGGCCAGGCGGTTGTCGGAGCAGCGCAACGCCGACGTCATCGCCGAGGCGCTCAAAGACGCGCTGGGGGTGAACTGGCGGGTGCGGTGTGAGACCGGCACAGCGGCACCGGCGGCGGCCGCCCCGACGCCGGTCAGACCCGAACCGCCGGCGGACGAGCCGGGTGACGCGGATTCGGCTCAGCGCGACGAAGAGGAACACATGCTCGCCGAAGCCAGCCGCAGCGAGCCGTCAGAACCGCGCCGCGACCCGGAAGAGGTCGCGCTAGAACTGTTACAGAACGAGTTGGGAGCGCGCCGGATAGACGGCGGCTAGAAAAAACTTAGGCCCCTCTCAGGGCTGCCACCAGGGCCGCAGTGGCAGGCTGTCATCGCCCCGCGCGTCGACGTTGGCGGCCAGCACGTGATGCAGCTGAAGGTTGTTCTGCTCGAAGGCCACCCGCGAGGCCGCCATGTACAGGCCCCACACCTTGGCCGTGGGCAACCCGACCTCGGCGACTCCGGCGTCCCAGTGCTCGACCAGGTTGCGGCACCAGTCGCGCAGCGTCATCGCGTAGTGGTGCCGGAAGTTCTCCTCGTGCAACACCTCGAAACCGACGTCCTGGATCTCGGTGACGATGCGTCCCGAGCCGGTCAGCTCCCCGTCCGGGAACACGTAGCGGTCGGTGAAGCCGCCCGCGAACGAGGCGGACTTGTTGTCGTGACGGGTGATGCAGTGATTGAGTAGCAGACCACCGGTGCGCAGCTTCGATTTGAGGAAGCCGAAGTAGGCGGGGTAGTTCTTGACGCCGATGTGTTCGGTCAACCCGATGGAGGAGACCGCGTCGAATCCGACCTCGCCGACGTCGCGGTAGTCGGAGTGCCGCACTTCCGCGAGGTCCGCCAACCCCTCATTCTCGATCGCTTGTCGGGCCCACTTCGCCTGCTCGGCCGAGAGGGTGGCGCCGATCGCGCGGACACCGTGCCGCGCCGCGTAGCGCACCATGCCGCCCCAGCCGCAGCCGACGTCCAGGAGGCGGTCGCCGGGCCGCAGCCGCAACTTCTCGAATATCAGCCGGTACTTGTTCTCCTGGGCCTCTTCCAGCGTCGCGTCGGCGTTGGGGTAGACCGCGCAGGTGTAGGTCATCGACGGACCGAGCACCCACTCGTAGAAGTTGTTCGACACGTCGTAGTGGTGGTGGATCGCGTTGGCGTCACGGGACTTGCTGTGCATCACGCCGGCAGCGATCCGGCGCCAGCGGGGCGGCGTCTCCTCCGGCGGCGGGGCGACCGGCAGCAGATGCTCGACGCCGAGGGAGCGAACCACATTGGCGAGCACCCGGGGCGACGGTCGCTTGAATTGAACCCTGTCGGTCAGCGTCTTGAGCAACTGGTAGGGATCCCCCGGGTGCACGCCGTGCGTCTCCAGGTCACCCGATACGTACGCGCGGGCAAGGCCGAGTTCGCCGGGGGCCGTCGCCAGGTAGGTGGCGCCGCGGGGCGTCCGAAGGTCCAGGCCCAGAACGGCGTCCTTGTTGCCGGCGGTGCTGCCGTCGTACGCCGTGAACTTCAGCGGATGACGGCCGGTTGCGGCGAAGATCTCCAGAATCTCCGCCATGCTCAGCTTTCCCCCGGACTGGGGGACCGCGCGGTCTCTAGTCGTGGTCATCGCCGTTGTACCGCCTTCGCGTAGAGGTCGAGGAGCCGGGAATCGGGATCGTAGGTTTTCTTGACCGTGTTGTAGGCCTCGCCGCCGTACAGCTCGTCGAACTCCTCGCGGGTGTAGAACGCGTCGGAGTAAAGCGACTTGTGCCCGTCGAGCTCGCTGACCTTCGCCTCGATCGTCCGGTTGGTGATGCCCGCTGAGCTTCCCGCGGGCACCGACGACCAGAACCCGATATTGACGTAGGTGTGGTCCGGCCGTATCGGATACAGCGGCCACCCGTCGTGGTCGCGCAACCGCAGGGGGCACAACCAGAGCGGCGTGATGGGCACGTTGTCCAGGAACCACTCCAGGAATTCGACGGTCCGTTCGACGGGCACCTCGACGTCCTGCACGACCCGCTCGCGCGGCGGACGCCCGTTGAGCTTCTCGATCCGGTCGGCGATGCCGAAGCGCTGGTCGAGTGTGACCAGCTTCCAGTAGAAGCTGCTGCGCCGGTACCGGCGCGGCCACCAGCGCCGCACCCGCGGGTTTTGCACGCCGAACGCGCGCGAGCACCAAAACCAGTCGGTGTCCCAGCGCCAGAAGTAGTCGTGAATCGTCAGCCGGTCGTCCTTGGTGGCTTCCGCGCCAACCGAGTCGTGCCGAATCGACTGGTAGTAGATGTCTTTTCCGGTGTAGTCGCCCACCGGACCCGGGGTCGTGGTCCGCCGGCCGACGCACAGGTAGCTCTCGTCGGGGCCGAAAACGACGCCGTCCAAATAGTCGACCGGCGTTCCGCCCTGCCCGCCGGTATCGATGATGCGTTCCATCGCCGCGACCAGCTCGGGCAGCGAGCGGAATCGGACGTGGCGCAGCGCCACAAACGGCGCGACCGGCTCCAGCTCGATCCGAAGCCTGGTCGAATAGCCCAGCGTGCCATAGGAATTGGGGAAGGCGCGGAAGAGGTCGTGGTGCTGGCTGCGCGATGCCGTGACCAATTCGCCTGCGCCGGTGAGGATATCCATCTCCAGCACCGATTCGTGTGGCAGCCCGTTGCGAAACGACGCCGACTCGATGCCCAACCCGCTGACCGCACCGCCGAGGGTGATGGTCTTCAGCTGCGGGACCACCAGCGGCGAAAGGCCGTACGGCAGCGTCGCGGCGACCAGGTCCTCGTAGGTGCACATTCCGGCCACGTCCGCGGTGCGGGCTTCGGGATCGACACCCAGGACGCCGGTCAGCCCCGAGGTATTCAGGCCGCGCGAATCGCTTTTGGCGCGGGCGCGGAACAGATTGGAGGTTGGCTTAGCGAGCCGGACGGCGGACGTTGCCGGGATGGATCGATAACTCGCCATCAACCGGTCAACGCCCGCTGCGTGGGCCGAGAGGGCGGATCCAGGGACAGGCACCACATATACCCTAGTCTTCGGAAACAGTCCGTGCACACGCGCGCGGCCGGCATCACATGACATCAACAAGACATCGACAGAGGAGTCGCGCCTGATGGGACAGGTGAGCGCAGCCAGCACGATCTTGATCAACGTCGAGCCCGCGGCCACCCTTGCTGCGGTAGCGGACTACCAGAAGGTGCGCCCGAAGATCCTGTCGCCGCAGTACAGCGAATACCAGGTGCTGCAGGGCGGCCAGGGGGTGGGCACGGTCGCCAAGTGGAAGCTGCAGGCCACCAAGTCACGGGTTCGCGACGTTCGGGTCGACGTTGATGTGGCCGGCCACACCGTCATCGAGAAGGATTCGAACTCGTCGATGGTGACCAACTGGACGGTGGCTCCTGCGGGACCCGGCTCGAGTGTCACCGTCAAGACCACCTGGAAAGGCGCGGGCGGCGTCAAAGGCTTCTTCGAGAAAACGTTTGCGCCCTTGGGGCTGAAGCGGATTCAGGGCGAGGTCCTGGCGAACCTGAAGAAGGAACTGGAGAGCTAGCTTTCCTAGCCCCGTTTTCCGCATAGTTGCGGGTCAAGGTTTGTGACTTTGGATGTTGTTGTGGTGCTGTGTGTTTCGGGCCATGGGAGCGGGATGTCGAGGTGGGCGAGGATGAGGCGTTGGGTGGGGGTGAGCCGGTCGAGGACGAGCCCGGCGCGGGTGTAGGTGGCGTTGAGGTCGGTGAAGGTGGCCAGGACCGCGCGTGCGGTGGGGACCGCGTCGCGGTGTTCGGGCAGGATGCCCGGTAGTGGGGTGTCGGGGCCGAGCGCGGCGCGCAGGTCGGCTTCGATGAGGCCGTAGACGAGCAGGGCGATGCCGATGACGGCGATGAGCGCGTGGATGCGGTCATCGTTGTGCAGGAAGATCGGCCGCACGTGCAGGGTTTGTTTGAGGTCGCGGTGGCGTTGTTCGACGATCCACTGGTCTTTGTAGATGCCGAGTACGTCGAGCGCGGTGAGTGTGCGCCCGGGTGGGTCGGGCAGGTTGATGGCCAGGGCGTAGAGCCCGTCGTGGGCGGATGCGCTGGTGATGGCGTGCGGGTTGCGGTGCCAGGCGATGGTGGGTTTGCCGTGATCGTCGATGCCGGTGGTGACGGTGATCAGGTCGGCGATGCGGTGGTCGATGATGTTGGCGACCCGGTCGTCGACCTGCTTGCGGGTTTTGTAGTGGCGCCCGCCGAGGCCGTTGCGGATGCGGGTGAGGGCGTCTTCGGCGGTGGTCAGGGCGCGTTGGCGGGCGTCGGCGACCGAGGCGGCCTCCTCGGAGGACCAGATGTAGGCGATGCGCAGCCGGTGGGTGGCGGCGGTGTCGTCGTTGGTGATGTCGCGCTCGCACAGCACGCCTTTCCACACGGTGCGCTGGTCTTCGGGCAGGCGCCGTTGCCGCTGCGGGCAGTGCTCGAGTGCGGCCAGCGCCCCCAGCCCGTCGGGCACGTCGGCGGCGAACCACTGCGCCCAGCCGGTGTCGGCGCGCAGCGGCACCACGAACCGCAACCCGGCGGCGTCGGCGGCACACAGCTTGCTCAGGTGTCCGAACCCGGAGTCGATAACGCAGACCACGCCGGGCGGGGCGAGCTCGCGGATGCGCTCGAGCGCATCGGCGAAGCACGGCGCCTCGTTGAAGCCCCCCGGATGCGGCCGGTAGTAGACCGCGACCCCGGCGCGCGTGGACACCTGCATGGTCTTGACTTGGCGGGCGATGCTGCGGTCGGCGGCCCACCCCTTGGCCACCAGCGCCGATCCGGTGTAGCCGCCGGTGAACCGGACCGCGGTCATGTCCAGGTGCAGCCGCGACAGATCGGCCCCGCACCGCGACGCCGCGGCCAGGGCCAGTGCGCCGCGCACCTGCTCGGCGGCCGGGGCCAGTGCCTCCAGCGCCCGGCCGAGCCGGTCGTCGTTGAGCAGTCCCGCCGGGACGGAAAACAATTCGGCCATCGCCGCCGAGGACGCCCAGCCCGCCACGTCGTAGAGCGGCGCCGGCGCGCACAGCCGGTTGGCCACCAGCGCGGCGATCACCTCCCCGTGGGTCAGCATCGCCCGCCCCCGCATCGGCACCGCGTCGTCGACCAGATCGACTAGGCCCAGCCGCCGCAGGTAGTGGCCCACCAACAGCAGCGGCCCGACGTGGCGGCGGGTGCCGACCGGCGGCGGGTCGAGCCGGGCGAACGAGGCCGCCAACTGCTCGAGTTGGCCCGACGCCTTCAGCTCGTCCTCGCGGCCCAGGGTGCGCAGCACCCGGTGTCGTACCCGGCCGGATTCGTCTCGGTAGGCCTCGACCAGCCGCAAGTACACATAGCGTTCGCCGTCCCTGACCACCGCGTGCCGCTTGACGTACATGCCGGCCTCGTCCCCTATCCCATGCGATTTGGCCCTACGTTATCGCGACTGTGACCGCATTACAAGCATGTAATTCGGGGTGTCTCGGTACGTCTCGGTACCCACTGGCCAGCATGATTTGGCCCTACAGAGTCACGTCACGTGGCGGTCCCTCCGCGCGCCAACCAACCCCCATTAGAATCGAACAGTCAACTCCCGCAATGGGATACCACAACCAACGACGCGGCGGAGCCCGCCCCCGAAATCAGGCCTTAAGCTCAATAAGTGCGGAAAACGGGCCTAGCGCGCCTGGCCCTGGGTGGCCAGGAAGCCGGCGACGCCGCGCACCAGCGCGTCGGCGTATTTCTGGCGGCCCTCGGGGGATTCCAGCAGCGCCGAATCGGCGGGATTTTTCATGTTGCCGCACTCGACCAGGATCGACGGGTACTGCGCAAGGTTCAGCCCGGCCAGATCCGAACGCCCGTACAGGCCGTCCTGGCCGATGTAGTTGGCGGCCGGAATACCCGAGGCCTGCAACTGGTCGCGCATGATCCGGGCGTACTGCACCGACGGACCCGCCTGCGCCTGGTTGAGCGGTGGGGCCGAGTAGTTGACGTGGAATCCGCGGCCGGAAGGCGGGCCGCCGTCGGCGTGGATGCTCAGGATCGCGTTGGGGCGCAAGGCGTTGGCGGCGGCGGCGCGCGCATCGACACACGGCCCCAGGCCGGTGTCGTTGGCCCGTGACATGGCGGTCCGGACGCCCAGGGCGTTCAGGGCGGCGCGCACCCGCAGTGCGGTGTCCCAGGTGAAGGTGTGCTCCATATAGCCGCTGTTGGTCGACGTGCCGCTGGTCTGGCAGTCCTTCGTGCCGCCGCGACCGGTGGGCACCTGACGGGTGATGGAGGCGTCATTGGATCCGTTGTGGCCGGGATCGATGAAGACGACCATGCCGGCGATATTGGAGGGCGCTGCGGTCGCCGTCGGAATGATTACTGCCGACACAGCAACCAGGAGGCTGACCACCATTCTGATGCCGACACGCCTGCTCACTAGTTGGTCCACGGCGCAAAGGTAATGTCGCGCGGCTACGCTGGGTGTTTCGAATCGCCCGACACCGACAAGCGAAACCAACTCGAGACCAAGATGCGAGGGGATTGTCATGCAACCCGGAGGCGACATGTCGGCGCTGCTCGCCCAGGCGCAGCAGATGCAGCAAAAGCTACTGGATGCCCAGCGGCAGCTCGCGAACGCTGAGGTGCACGGTCAAGCGGGTGGGGGTTTGGTCAAGGTCGTCGTCAAAGGCAGCGGCGAGGTGGTCGGGGTGGAGATCGACCCCAAGGTCGTCGACCCCGGGGACATCGAGACCCTGCAGGACTTGATCGTCGGCGCCATGCGCGACGCTTCGGCGCAAGTCACCAAGATGGCGCAGGAGCGGCTGGGCGCGTTGGCCGGTGGCATGGGCGGCCCACCGGCCCAACCGCAGGCGCCGCCTCCGACACAACGGCCGGGGCTCTAGACGTTATACCGACATGTTTGAGGGACCCGTCCAGGACCTGATCGACGAACTCGGCAAGCTGCCGGGCATCGGACCCAAGAGCGCCCAGCGCATCGCATTCCACCTCTTGTCGGTCGAACCGCCGGAGATCGACCGGCTGACCGCCGTGCTGGGGAAGGTCCGCGACGGCGTGCGTTTCTGCGCGGTGTGCGGCAACGTCTCCGACGACGAGCGTTGCCGCATCTGCGCCGATCCGCGCCGGGACGGCTCGCAGGTCTGCGTCGTCGAGGAGCCCAAGGACATCCAGGCCGTCGAGCGCACCCGCGAATTCCGCGGCCGCTACCACGTCCTGGGCGGGGCGCTCGACCCGCTGTCCGGAGTCGGTCCCGATCAGCTGCGGATCCGCGAGTTGCTGAGTCGTATCGGTGAGCGCGTCGACGACGTCGACATCACCGAGGTGATCATCGCCACCGATCCCAACACCGAGGGGGAGGCGACGGCCACCTACCTGGTGCGGATGCTGCGCGACATCCCCGGCCTGACCGTGACGCGGATCGCGTCGGGTTTGCCGATGGGGGGCGACCTGGAGTTCGCCGACGAGTTGACACTCGGCCGGGCGCTCACGGGCCGGCGGGCGATGGTCTGACGCGGTTTCGGCCCGCGCCCGCGTATCGCGCCCCGCGACACTGGCACCAGGCACACGACACGCCGTAGGCGGTGACCCTGGTGCAAGTTTCGGGGAGCCTGCCCGGCGCTTAATGACGTCATTCCAGCGTGGACACCGTCTTCGAGGCAGCGAGGCCCTGCGCCGGGGACAACTGAGCCGATACCAACTGCGAGCGGGATTCCGGGCGATCTATCCCGACGTTTACCTGGCGAAAGGTGCTTCGCCGTCGCTGCGGACACGCTCGGTTGCGGCGTGGCTGTGGTCAGGCCGACGCGGCGTACTGGCCGGGCTTGCCGCAGCGGCGCTACACGGCGCGGCTTGGATCGACGACGACGAACCCGTCGAACTCATCTGGCCCAACACCCGCGCGCCGGCCGGTGTGCTCACCCGCAGCCAACGCATGGGCGCTGACGAGATCACCCGCGTTGCGGGTCTTCCCGTCACCACGCCTGGACGGACGGCGTTCGACCTGGCCCGTTACCTGCCGACCGGAGAAGCGGTCGCACGCCTGGATGCGCTAAAGCGAGCGTCGCCGTTCTCCACCGAGGATGTGCTGCTGCTCGCCAAGCGGTATCCGGGCGCGCGCGGCCTGCGGCGGCTGAGGTCGGCCCTTCCCCTCGTCGACTCCGGGGCGGCGTCGCCCAAGGAGACGTGGCTGCGATTGTTGCTGATAGACGCGGGCCTACCCCGTCCCACCACGCAGATACCGGTGCAGGAGGGCTGGCGACTCGTGGGCGTGCTCGACATGGGCTGGGAGCGCTATGGGGTGGCAGCGGAGTATGACGGTGATCACCACCGCTCGAGCCGCCGGCAGTACGCCCGTGACCAGCGGCGGCTGCGCGAGCTGGAAGCACTGGGCTGGGTCGTCGTCCGGGTGATCGCCGAGGACAAACCCGAGGACGTGGTGCGCCGCGTCAGGGAGGCGCTCTGCCGCCGCGGATACCGCGACACCGACACCAGGCACACGACACGCCGCTAGGGGTGACCCTGGCGCAAGTTTCGGCGCAAGCGGGCGGACGACCGTCACCTGGTGACGACGGCGAAGTTGTCGCTGGAGCCCCAAGCCTGGCCGAAGGTGGCGATGGGAACCTGCTCGCCGCGGCCGGCCTTGATGCCGCTGTCGTTGAGGTGCACCACACCGGCCTTGGTATCGATGCCCGTGACGACCACGAAGTGGTTTTCCTGGGTGCGGTCGCCGGGCTTGTTCCAGATGGTCCTGTCGTTGAGCCCGACGATCACCTTGCGCCCTGTGCCAGCGCATCGGTGTTGGTGTGGACCGCGGCGGCCTGGACGCCGTAGTGCGCCAGCAGCACCGGCAGGTCGGAGTGCTTGGTTTTGCCGGAGGGACGGTAGATCGGGCCGGGGTGGCTCACGCTCGGGATGTTTCCGGCCGCAGCGGTGATCTCCGCCTCGGTCGGCTCGTGGCCGGTGACCTGGCCGACCACGTCGGCGACCGCCATTTCCCCGCAGTCGTAATCCTGTTGCTGATAGCGCCAGTAGGGCGCGGCGGCGGCCGGGTCGCCGTGCATCCCGTCGCCGGCGGCGTGGGCCGCACCGGCGAATCCGACCACCGAGGCGGCGACGGCCGCGCTCAATAAGACCCCGAGTCCGACGCTTTTGGTCATGGGTGAAGCCTCGGGCAGGCCCTATACGAATCCTTGGTGCATTCTTGGAGCCCAGGTGGACTTGGCTCAGCGGGCCGCGAGCCGCTCGCGGCGCAACAGCTCGACCTCGGGCAACTCCAGCGGCGCCAGCTGACCCACCACCTTGCTCAGCAAAAGGTCGGCCAGTTCCGGATTGCGGGCCAGGCACGGTCCGTGCATGTAGGTCGCGACCACGCTGCCCTGCACCGCGCCGTCGAAGCCATTGCCGGGCGGGTCTGCCCGGTTGCCCGCGCCCCTGACCACTGCGCCAAGCGGCGACGCGGCCGCGCCCAAGACGGTGCCGCCCCGGTGGTTCTCGAATCCGGTGAGCCGTTCGGTCAAGCCGGGCAGCACCGGCTTGCTGACCAGCTCGCCGATGGTCCGAGCCTCCTGCGGCGACGTGGTCACATCCAGCAGGCCCACCCCGTCGACCCGCTCCCCCGCCGATGTCTCATACCAGTGCCCCAGCACCTGGACGGCCGCGCAGATCGCCAACACAGGTGCGCCCCGGTCGGCCGCGCGCTGCAGCCCCGGGTACCGGAGCAGGTGCCTGGTGGCCAGCCGCTGCGCGTAGTCCTCCGCCCCGCCCAGCGTGTAGAGGTCCAGCGACTCCGGCACCGGGTCGGCCAGCGTGATCTCGACGATCTCGGCGGCGATGCCGCGCATCCTCAGCCGTTGGCGCAGCACCAAGGCGTTACCGCCGTCGCCGTAGGTGCCCATCACGTCGGGCAGCACCAACCCGATCCGTACCGCAGAAACGTTAGTTTCAGCCATGGCGTGCCAACGCTCGTTGCAGCTGGAGGAACGCGGTGTAGTTGGCGACGACCTCAACCCGCCCGGGTGGGCACGACGCGATGCCCGCCACGGTGTCGTGCACCAACGTGTGCTCCACGCCCGCATACCCGAGGCGCACGGCCAGGTCGGTGCCCCGTTCGCCGGCGGCCACCACAGCAGTGTTTTCGAAGTGCTCGAAGCGCACGTCCCACAGCCACGACAGGTCCTCGCCGTCGGGCACCTGCCCGTTGACCGAGATGACCACACCGGCCGCGTGCTTGTCGACCATCGACAGCGCTTCCTGCCAGCCGGCGGGGTTCTTGGCGAGCAGGATCCGCGCTTCGTGTGCGCCGATGTGGACGGTGCGGTAGCGGCCCGCGACTTCGTCGACCGTGCACACGGCCGCGACGGCCGCAGCGGGGTCGGCACCCAGCGCGACGGCGGCCGCGACGGCCTGGGCGGCGTTGCCGCGATTCACCGCGCCCGGCAGCGCCAACCGCATCGGCAGCGCCAGGCCGTCGGGCCCGTACAGGGTGCCCCCCTCTTCCGGGTCGAACCACCACTGCGGGCTGGGCCGCTTGAAGTCGGCGCCCGTGCTGTACCAGTGACCCTTGTCGCGGACGATGACCTCGCCGCTGCGCGGACAGCTCACCGAGTCGTTCGCCCAGGCACCGCCCGCCGCCACCCACACCACGTTCGGGCTGTCGTAGGCGGCCGAGGTCATCAGCACGTCGTCGCAATTGGCGACGACGACCGCCTTCGGGTGCCGGGCCAGGCCGGCGCGCAGCGTGCGTTCGATCACGTTGATCTCGCCCACCCGGTCCAGCTGGTCGCGCGACAGGTTGAGCAAGACGATCACGGCGGCTTCTACCGCGTCCAAGACGCGCGGCACGTGCATCTCGTCGACTTCGAGGGCCGCCAGCTTGGCGTGCCGGTCGGCGGCCAGCGCGGCCACCAGGCCGGCGTCCATGTTGGCGCCCTCGGCGTTGGTGGCGACGGATTCTCCGGATCCCAGCGTCCGTAACGCGGCCGCCGTCATCCGCGTGGTCGTCGACTTGCCGTTGGTACCGGTGACGATGACGGTGCGCCGTCCGGTCCCGAGTTGACGCAGCACCGAGCGGTCCAGCGTCATCGCGACGAGGCCGCCGATCATGGCCCCGGCCCCGCGCCCGGTGACCCGAGAAGCCCACCGCGCGACCGCTCCCGCGGTGAGCGCCAGACGTCCACGGGTGGTAACCACCCGCGCAGTTTAAGGGCGCGACACGACGCGTGACGACCGGGCGATGTCGGCCGGACGTGCCATTCTGTCGTTCATGAACCGGGTGTCCTGGGGTCGGCCGGCCAGCGAGCCGGACGGGGGATGGGCCGTCATCGACGTCGAAACCTCGGGTTTTCGGCCCCGTCAGGCGCGGATCATCAGCGTGGCCGCGCTGGGCCTCGACGCCGACGGGCAAGTGGAGCAGTCGGTGATCAGCCTGCTCAACCCCGGGGTAGACCCCGGTCCGACCCACGTGCACGGCCTGACCGCCGCGATGCTCGAGGACCAGCCGCGGTTCGCCGACATCGTCGACGACCTGGCGGCGCTGCTGCGCGGCCGCACGCTGGTGGCGCACAACGTCGCGTTCGACTACGCGTTTCTGGCAGCGGAGGCCGAGCTCGCCGACGCCGAACTTCCCGTCGACACCGTCATGTGCACGGTCGAGCTGGCCCGGCGGCTGGACCTCGGCGTCGACAACCTGCGGCTGGAGACCCTCGCGGCGCACTGGGGCGTGATCCAGGAACGGCCGCACGATGCCTTCGACGACGCGCTGGTGTTGACCGGCGTGCTGGCGTCGGCGCTCGAGCGGGCGCGCCAACTCGACGTCTGGCTGCCGGTGCATCCGGTAACCCGGCGCCGGTGGCCAAACGGGCGGGTGACCCACGACAAGCTGCGACCGTTGAAGGTGCTGGCTTCGCGGATGGCTTGCCCGTATCTCAATCCGGGACCATACGTTGGTGGCAGGCCGCTGGTCCAGGGCATGCGGGTGGCTCTGGCGGCCGAGGTGAAACGCACCCACGAGGAACTCGTCGAGCGGATCCTGCACGCCGGGCTCGCCTACAGCGACGTCGTGGACGGCGAGACCTCCCTGGTGGTCTGCAACGATGCCGCCCCAGGGCAGGGCAAGGGCTATCACGCCCTGCAGCTGGGGGTGCCGGTGGTCTCCGACGCGCAATTCATGGACTCGGTGACCTCGGTCGTGCGCGGGACCGGCATGGAGGAGTTCACGGACGTCACTGCCGTCGACCGGCAGCTCGCGCTGTTCTGAGACGCCTTGTCACCACTACAGCAGTAGTGGTACCGTCAGACCGTGACTACCACTACAGACGTAGTACATAGGAAGTCCTGGTGGACGTCGTATCGACGGCACGGCTACTTCTTCCGCCAGGCCGCCATGCTGACCATCTCGCTCGGCGTCCTCATCCACCTATACCGAGTGTGCTTCGGCGACGACCTCACGTTGAAATACGCGCTGACCGTGACGACCGACAGGATCCTGCTCGTCCCGATGGCGTATGCGGCCGTCACCGGCATCCTGGTGTGGCGGCGCGTACGGTTCGCCAACAAGCGGCATCGGGCGTTCTTCACCGCGTCACTCGGCTACATCGCCGGCAGCGTGCCTCTCCACGTCTACTGCTCCTATGTGATCAGGGACGTTTCGCTCTACACGTGGTTTCCGATGTGGTTCAGCTACCTGTTGCTGGTCGTCATTTATCCGGCGTTCCTGACGATGTTCTGGCGGCTGCGCTACCAAGACTCCTAGACGGACCATGCCGCCAAACCTTGAACGCCGCGCGCAGATCCTGGACGCCGCGATCGACATCCTCGCCGACGTGGGCGTAGGGGGTCTGACGCATCGCCAGGTCGACGACCGCGCGGGGCTGCCCGCCGGCACGACATCGAACTACTTCCGCACCCGTCAGGCGCTGCTGGAAGCCACGGCGGCGCACACCGTCGATCTGCACTGGCAGCGCGTCGAGGCTTTGCGGGCCGCGATCGGGCCGCTCACCCGGGACGGGCTCAAAACGCTGATGACGCGGTTGATCTCCGACCCAGACGATCAGGCGCGCCGGTACACGCTGGCTCGGTTCGAGCTGTTCCTGGAGGGCACGCGTCGGCCCGAGCTGCGGCCGTTCCTGATCGAGCTGCAGGCCGCCGCGGTGAAGTCCGCCACGCTCATCGTGGAGGCGGCGGGCTTCACTCCAGAACCAGAACAAATGGACGAGCTGAGCCGCCTGCTCAACGGCTACGTGTTCAGCAGCCTCACGATGCCGGGGGCCGATAACCCGGCAGGGCTGGTCGACCGCCTGCTAAGTGTGTTCATCGAGACCTAGCGCCGCTAATCCCGGGACGCGCGGTTGACCGCCGAAACGACGGCGCGAAGCGACGCCGTGGTGATCGACGGCGCAATGCCGACGCCCCACACGGTCCGCCCGCCCGCCGACGCCTCGACGTAGGCCGCCGCCTGGGCGTCGTCGCCCGCGCTCATCGCGTGCTCGGAGTAATCGAGAACGGCAACCTCGAAGCCAACGGTGCCCAGCGCGTGGACGAACGCGGCCAGCGGACCATTCCCGGCGCCCCTGATCTCGGTCTCCTCGCCGTTGATCTTGACGGTCGCGGCGATGGTGGTAGTGCCACCGTCTTCATCGGACGCATCGACGTGCTGCTTGATGCGCTCCAGCGGCCGCACCGGGGCGATGTACTCCTCGAAGAACGCGTCCCACATTTCCTTCGGGGAAACCTCACCGCCCTCGCCCCCTATGCCCTCTGCGATCTTCTGGATCACCTGGGAGAACTCGATCTGCAGCCGTCGCGGCAGCGCCAGGCCGTGATCGGCCTTCATGATGTAGGCCACCCCGCCCTTGCCGGACTGCGAGTTGACCCGGATCACCGCCTCGTAGGTGCGCCCGACGTCCTTGGGGTCGATCGGCAGGTACGGCACCTGCCACAGGATGTCGTCGACGTCGGAGTCGGCGGCGTCCGCGTCTATCTTCATCTGGTCCAGGCCCTTGTTGATGGCGTCCTGATGGCTACCGGAGAACGCGGTGTAGACCAGGTCCCCGCCGTAGGGGTGCCGCTCGTGGACCGGCAGCTGGTTGCAGTACTCCACCGTGCGGCGGATCTCGTCGATGTTCGAGAAGTCGATCTGCGGGTCCACGCCGCGGGAGAACAGGTTCAGACCCAGCGTCACCAGGCACACGTTGCCGGTGCGTTCCCCGTTGCCGAACAGGCAGCCCTCGATCCGGTCGGCTCCTGCTTGGTAGCCCAATTCGGCTGCGGCAACGGCGGTTCCGCGGTCGTTGTGCGGATGCAGGCTCAGGATGACGGACTCCCGGTTCGCCAGGTTGCGGCTCATCCACTCGATCGAGTCGGCGTAGACGTTGGGGGTGGCCATCTCCACGGTGGCGGGCAGGTTGAAGATGATCGGGTTCTCGGGCGTCGGCGCGATGATTTCGCCGACGGCGTCGCACACCTGCTTGGCGTATTCCAACTCGGTCCCGGTGTAGGACTCCGGCGAGTACTCGAACCGCCACTGCGTGCCGGGATACTTGGCGGCCTCCTCGACGCACTTGCGGGCGCCGTCGGTCGCGATGGCCTGCACGGCGGCGCGGTCGGCGCGGAAAACCACGCGGCGCTGCAGGATCGAGGTCGAGTTGTAGAAGTGCACGATGGCCTTTGGCGCGCCTTCGCATGCCTCGAAGGTGCGCTCGATCAGTTCCGGCCGGCACTGGGTCAGCACCTGGATGGTGACGTCGTCGGGAATGGCGCCGCCGGTGATGATCTCGCGGACGAAGTCGAAGTCGGTCTGGCTGGCCGAGGGGAATCCGACCTCGATCTCCTTGTAGCCCATCCGCACGAGCAGGTCGAACATGCGGCGCTTGCGGGCGGGGCTCATCGGGTCGATCAGCGCCTGGTTGCCGTCGCGGAGGTCCACCGCGCACCACAGCGGGGCGCGGGTGATGACGCGGTCGGGCCAAATGCGGTCGGCCAGGCGGATGGGCTCGACTTCCTCGGCGAACGGCCGATACCGGTTGATGGGCATCGACGAGCCGCGCTGGGGATTCCATGCGGGCTGACCGGCCTCAGCGGGGCCCGCGGGTTTGACGATGGTGCGTGCCGACTTGTAGGCGTCGGGTGAATCGGGAATGGTCACGGTGATTGCTCCGGGGGTGTCAGAAGGTTCCTCAGACCGGCGCATCGCGAACACCCGCGACGGGAAGCCGGTCTGGATCAGACCCCGTCGCGGCGCCCGAGAAGGAGCACCCGCTGCACGTCCTGCACTCTACCGCCATCTTCCTCGCGACCAAAACGCGCGCCCCGGGCCGCCGAGCGTATGGCGTATGGACGAAATCAGCTCGGTATCCGTACTTAGCACCCACACTCGGCGCCCCGCATCGCGCGGTTAACCGAGATGCGCAGGCACGTATTCTGTTGTGAACTTGACGGACTCAAACGCCAGCGCGGAAGGGTAACAGTGGCGCTCGTCGTGCAGAAGTACGGCGGATCGTCGGTGGCCGACGCCGACCGGATCCGCCGCGTTGCCGAGCGCATCGTCGCGACCAAGAAGCAGGGCAACGACGTGGTGGTCGTAGTTTCTGCGATGGGCGACACCACCGACGACCTGCTCGACCTGGCCCAGCAGGTATGCCCGGCCCCGCCGCCCCGGGAACTCGACATGCTGCTGACCGCCGGCGAACGCATTTCGAACGCGTTGGTGGCGATGGCGATCGAATCGCTCGGCGCGCAGGCCCGGTCGTTCACCGGTTCCCAGGCCGGCGTGATCACCACCGGCACCCACGGCAACGCGAAGATCATCAACGTCACGCCCGGCCGCCTGCAGGCCGCGCTCGACGAAGGGCGGATCGTGTTGGTCGCCGGTTTCCAAGGCGTCAGCCAGGACACCCGCGACGTCACCACGCTGGGGCGCGGCGGCTCGGACACCACCGCCGTCGCCCTGGCCGCGGCGCTCGGCGCCGACGTGTGCGAGATCTACACCGACGTCGACGGCATCTTCAGCGCGGACCCGAGGATCGTGCACAACGCCCGCAAGCTGGACACCGTGGCGTTCGAGGAGATGCTCGAGATGGCGGCCTGCGGCGCCAAGGTGCTGATGCTGCGCTGCGTGGAATACGCTCGCCGCTACAACATTCCGGTGCACGTCCGGTCGTCGTACTCGGAGAAATCGGGCACCGTCGTCGTCGGATCGATCAAGGACACCCCCATGGAAGACCCCATCCTGACCGGAGTCGCACACGACCGCAGCGAGGCCAAGGTGACCATCGTCGGGATCCCCGACATCCCGGGGTACGCGGCCAAGGTCTTCCGGGCTGTTGCCGACGCCGAAGTGAACATCGACATGGTGTTGCAGAACGTCTCCAAGGTCGAGGACGGCAAGACCGACATCACCTTCACCTGCTCTCGCGACAGCGGACCCACCGCGGTGGAAAAGCTCGACTCGCTCAAGGACGAGATCGGGTTCACCCAACTGCTCTACGACGACCACATCGGCAAGGTGTCGCTCGTCGGGGCGGGCATGCGCAGCCATCCGGGGGTCACCGCCACATTCTGCGAGGCGCTGGCCGCCGTGGGCGTGAACATCGAGCTGATCTCCACCTCCGAGATCCGCATCTCGGTGCTCTGCCGCGACACGGAACTAGACAAGGCGGTCGTCGCGTTGCACGAGGCGTTCGGGCTCGGCGGTGAGGAGTCGGCGACGGTGTATGCGGGGACGGGCCGGTAGATGGTTGCGATCGGGGTGGTTGGCGCCACCGGTCAGGTGGGCCATGTGATGCGCATGCTGCTCGAGGAGCGCGACTTTCCGGCGAGCACGGTGCGGTTCTTCGCGTCCGCCCGTTCCCAGGGCCGCAAGCTGACGTTCCGCGGCCAGGAGATCGAGGTCGAAGACGCCGGGACGGCGGACCCGACCGGACTGGACATCGCCTTGTTCTCCGCCGGCAAGACGATGTCGCGGGTCCAGGCGCCGCGGTTCGCCGCGGCCGGAGTGACGGTGATCGACAACTCGTCGGCGTGGCGCAAGGACCCGGACGTTCCGTTGGTGGTGTCCGAGGTGAACTTCTCAAGAGACGTCCCCGCCGGGCCCCGGTCCCTCAAGAAGGGCATCATCGCCAACCCGAACTGCACCACGATGGCCGCCATGCCGGTGCTCAAGGTGCTGCACGACGAAGCCCAGCTCGTGCGCATGGTGGCCTCGACCTATCAAGCGGTGTCCGGCAGCGGTCTCGTCGGCGTCGAAGAACTGCTCACCCAGTCGCGGGCCGTCGTCGGCGAGGCCGAGCAGCTCGTGTACAACGGCGGCGCGCTGGATTTCCCGGAGCCGAAGACCTACGTCGCCCCGATCGCGTTCAACGTGCTGCCGCTGGCCGGATCGCTGGTCGACGACGACTCCGGCGAGACGGACGAGGACCAGAAGCTGCGCTTCGAGAGCCGAAAGATCCTCGGCATCCCCGACTTGATGGTCAGCGGCACCTGCGTGCGAGTCCCGGTGTTCACCGGGCACTCGTTGTCGATCAACGCCGAATTCGCGCGGCCGCTGTCGCCCGAGCGAGCCCGTGAACTGCTCGACGGCGCACCGGGCGTGAAGGTGGTGGATGTGCCGACGCCGCTCGCCGCCGCCGGCGTGGACGAATCGCTGGTCGGCCGCATCCGGCACGACCCGGGGGTTCCCGACGGGCGGGGTCTGGCGCTGTTCGTGTCGGGCGACAATCTGCGCAAGGGGGCGGCACTCAATACCATCCAGATCGCCGAGCTGCTGGCCCCTCAGTTGTGAATCCGCGGGTGAGTTCCGCGACGCGGTGCTCGCTGCTGATCCTCAGTATGCTTGTGGCTCAATGCTTTTGGATCGACGCTGCGCGGGCCGATCCGCCCGCCCCGGCCCCCGAACCGATCGTGGGGCCGCTGGCGCCGGGTCAGGTGCTGCGGCTCGGGCCGACGGCCGGCACCGGAACCCCCACCGTGGATTACGGCATCGGTGCCACCGACCTGTGCGAGTTCGTCGAGTTTCCCACCCAACTGCTGCAGGTGTGCGGTGACAGTTTCGCCGGTCAGGGGGTGGGCTTCGGCGGCTGGTATTCGCCGATCGCGCTGCACGTCGACACCGCGTCGGTCGATGATCCCGGCGGGGTGCGCTACACCGGCGTCACCGGGATCGGTAAACCGCTGCTGGCCGATCCCACGCCGCCCGGGGATTCTCAGCTGCCCGCCGGGGTGGTGCAGATCAACCGGCGCAACTACCTGATGGTGACGACGACGAAAAACCTGGAGCCCCAGAACTCGCGGCTCGTGATGGCCGACCCCGTGCGTGGCAGCTGGCAGACCGTCGCGGGTTCCCGGCGCGCCGCTTCCTACCAGGGCGGGCGGCAGTCCCAGATCAGCGGGTACTACGACCCGATTCCCACTCCCGATTCGCCGAGCGGCTGGGTGTACATCGTGGCCAACAGCTTCACCCGCAGGGAGCCGGTGTTGCTGTACCGGGCCACGCCGCAAGCCTTCACCGACCGGTCCAAGTGGCAGGGCTGGGCTTCCGGACCCGGGGGTGGTTGGAACAAGCCGCCGACGCCGCTGTGGCCCGATCAGGTGGGCGAGATGTGCGTACGGCAGATCGACGGCAAGGCGGTGCTGTCGTATTTCAACGCCAACACGGGCAACATGGAGGTCCGGGTGGCCAATGACCCGACTTCGCTGGGCACCGCGCCGGTGACGACGGTGGTGCAACACGACGAATGGCCCGATCCGGCGGAAAGCCTGCCGCCGCCCTACGACAATCGGCTCGCCCAGCCGTATGGCGGGTACATCTCGCCGGGGTCCACCCTGGATGAGCTGCGGATATTCGTCAGCCAGTGGGACACCCGGGCCAGGGCGACCGCGCCGTACCGGGTGATCCAGTTCGCGGTCAATCCGTTCAAGCCGGATTAGCGGCTCAGCGCTGCCGAGACGGGGGGTTTGACCAGGTAAGGCGAGTTTTCAGCTCACAGGCTCTACATAAGTAGCGCATAGCCGTACCTATTGTTGACCCCCGCATCATGTGTCTCATGAGTGAAACATCAGACACCCCAACCGTGCGGACCTCTACCGCAACTGCGCCGGCGGCCGCCGCCGCCGAGGCAGCGCCAATCCGGACCCTCTGGGTCTTCAAATTCGCGGCCTGGGTCGCGATCGTCGCCGGGATCGTGTTCATCCTCGCGGTCATCTTCTTCTCCGGCTTCATCCTCGGCCACCGCGGCGGCCACCACGGCGGTCACCACCACAAGCACCACGCGATGATGCATGGGCACCGATTCGGCGGCCCGGGTGGCCCGGGTGGTCCGGCCGCTGGCCCCGGGGGGACGCAGGGTGGACCCGCATCCGTGGCCCCCGGCGCCCCGGGACCCAGCCAGGTTCCGTCATCGGTCGCTCCGTCACGTACGCCGTAACACCAGCGGGGTTAGGAGGACCCCGGCGGGTGCATTAACCAACAACGAGTAGCCCGGCGCTCGCCCGAGCGCCGGGCTGCGCCTTGAGTAACGGGCGCGCGCCTTCGGGTGCATTCACAGCAACTTTTGTCGCCGGAAACTGTTATGCCGGTTGGTGTCCAGGGCAGTATTCAAGCCATGACCGAAACGCCCGAGCCCCCAACGCACCCGACGTCCGTCGCCACAACCCCGCCGCCGGCACACGAGCGGGTCAAGCCCCCCAGGCTCTATGTGGCCGCAGCCTGGGTGGTGATCGTGGCCGGGATCGTTTTCATCCTCGCCACCATCCTCTTCGCCGGCGCCATGGTCGTCGGGTTAAGCCATCACTGCTATTACCGCCATCACCACGGCATGATGTACAAACCCGGAGGGCCCTGGGGCCCGGGCGGAGGGCCGCCGCAGTACGGCGGGCCCTACGGCCCTGGGATAGCTCCCCCGTTCGGTCCGCCGCCGCCGCCGGGCTTCGGCCCGGGTGGGCCGGGTGGCCCCGGTCAGTTGCCGACGAGCAGTGCGCCGAGCCCGACTCCCAACACTCCGGCGCCGCGCCCGTAGGGGGCAGCCGCCGTTGGTAGCGCGTCTACCTTTCTTGACCTGTTTCAGAGCAGGGGCATACTGGGATGCGCGCCCTTCATATCGCGCGGTTGTGCGCTGAAATTGCTTGGTGCCAGCCCGGATTCAGCCCAGTAACGAGGAGGTAGCGAAAATGACGGAGCGCTTTACCACCAATGACGCCGGCATCGCCGCGCCCAGCGACGACCAATCGCTGACCATCGGCCCGGACGGTCCGATCCTGCTGCAGGACCACTATCTGATCGAGCAGATGGCGATGTTCAACCGGGAGCGCATCCCGGAACGCCAACCGCACGCAAAAGGCGGGGGTGCGTTCGGCCACTTCGAGGTGACCAACGACGTCAGCAAGTTCACCAGGGCCGCGGTGTTCCAGCCCGGTACCAAGACCGACATGCTGGCCAGATTCTCCACCGTCGCCGGC
This sequence comes from uncultured Actinomycetota bacterium, assembly GCA_963788075.1. Taxonomy (GTDB): domain Bacteria; phylum Actinomycetota; class Actinomycetes; order Mycobacteriales; family Mycobacteriaceae; genus Mycobacterium. Next base: position 998,500 of record CAWBFI010000008.1, read on the forward strand.
GAGCGTGGCAGCCCGGACACCTGGCGGGATCCCCGCGGATTCGCGTTGAAGTTCTACACGACCGAGGGCAACTTCGACATGGTCGGCAACAACACGCCCGTGTTCTTCATGCGCGACCCCCTGAAGTTCCAGCACTTCATTCGGTCACAGAAGCGGCTGCAGGCAAGTAATGTGCGCGACCACAACATGCAATGGGACTTCTGGAGCCTCTCGCCCGAGTCCGCGCACCAGGTGACCTGGCTGATGGGTGACAGGGGGATCCCCAAGAGCTGGCGGCACATGAACGGCTACAGCAGCCATACCTACAGCTGGATCAACGCCGCCGGCGAGATCTTCTGGGTGAAGTATCACTTCGTTACCGATCAGGGCGCTGATTTCCTGACCCAGGAGGACGCCGACCGGTTGGCGGGCGAGGATGGCGATTACCACCAGCGGGACCTCTATGACGCAATTGAGCGTGGCGAGTTTCCAAGCTGGACGTTGAAGATGCAGATCATGCCGTACGAGGAGGCCAAGAACTACCGATTCAACCCGTTCGATCTGACAAAAGTGTGGCCGCACGGCGACTATCCGTTGATCGACATCGGCAAGATGACGCTGAACCGCAACGTCACCGACTACCACACCGAGATCGAGCAGGCCGCCTTTGAGCCGAACAACACCGTGCCCGGCACCGGCTTGAGCCCGGACAAGATGCTGCAGGCCCGCGGCTTCTCCTACTCGGATGCGCATCGCGCAAGGCTGGGGACCAACTACCGGCAGATCCCGGTCAACATGCCCAAGGTCGAGGTGAACAGCTACTCCAAGGATGGCGCGATGCGGGTGCAGAATGCTTCCGATCCCGTATACGCCCCCAACTCGTACGGCGGACCGCAGGCCGACCCGGCGCGCGCCGCCGAGGTGCGCTGGCATGCCGACGGCGACATGGTCCGCGCCGCGTACACACTGCACGCCGAGGACGACGACTGGGGGCAGGCCGGCACCATGGTCCGCGAGGTTCTCGACGACGCGGCCCGGGAACGCTTGGCCCACAACATCATCGGCCACGTCTCCAAGGGCGTCAAAGAGCCGGTGCTGTCGCGAGTGTTCGAGTACTGGCGCAACGTCGACCCCGACCTCGGTAAGAAGGTCGAGGAGGGGGTCCGGGCCAACCTGGGTCAGTAGGCGCCCAACGTCGAGTTGTTGGGCGATTTGGTCGCGCAATTCGGCCCAACAACCCGACGTTCGCTGCGGCGCAGCCGCCCTGGCATGATCGAAACCCATGACCATTGAAGTCGTTTACACCACGGAATCCACAGCCACTGGCGGCGGCCGCGACGGCCACGTTAAGTCGGACGATGGCCGCATCGACCTGGAAACCCGGCCGCCGAAGGCGATGGGCGGCAACGGCGAGGGCGCCAATCCCGAGCAATTGTTCTCCGCCGGGTATGCGGCCTGCTTCCTGGGTGCGCTGCGCCTGGTGGCCGGCAAGTCGAAGGTCCGGCTCGACGACGCCACGAATGTGACCGTGAAGATCGGGTTCGGCAAGGATTCGGCGGGCGGATTCGGACTCACCGGCAAGATCGTCGGCTACCTGCCGGGCCTGGAACAAAGCGTGGCAGACGACCTGGTGGAGCAGGCGCACCAGGTGTGCCCGTATTCCAAAGCCACACGCGGCAATGTCGACGTCGAAGTCTCGGCCAAGGTCTAGCCCGACAGCTATGCGCATTTCAGCCGCGGTCATGACCGTCGGCGTGGCCGTCGGAGGAGCGTGGGGCATCCCCGTTGCCACCGCCCACCCCTCGGAGCCGGGAGTGGTTAACTACGCGGTCCTAGGCAAAGGGTCGGTCGGCAACATCGTCGGCGGACCGATGGGCTGGGAGTCGATATTCACGCAACCGTTCCAGGGCTATTCGGTCGATATCCCGGTGTGCAACAACTGGGCGGACATCGGGTTGCCCGAGGTCTACAACGACCCGGATCTGGCGTCGTTCAGCGGCGCCACCACACAGACGTCGGCCTCCGACGAGACCCACTACGTCAAGCAGGCGGTCGGGGTATTCGCCACCAACGACGCGGCGGGCCGGGCTTTCCATCGGGTTGTGGACCGGACCGTCGGTTGCTCGGGGCAGACCACCGCGATGCACCTGGACAACGGGATCACGCAGGTGTGGTCGTTCGATGGCGGGCCGGCGACGGGGACGGACGCGAACTGGACCAAGCAGGAAGCGGGGACGGACCGCCGGTGCTTCGATCAAACGAGGCTGCGCGAAAACGTGCTGCTGCAGGCCAAAGTCTGCCAGTCTGGCAACGCCGGCCCCGCGGTCAACGTCCTTGCCGGGGCGATCCAGAACGCGCTGGGTCAGTAACGTGACGCGGGGGTCTCTGGAAAATCCGGCGCGGGGGAATTTGTCGGGGGTATCTGCTAGATGAAGTAGTGGCGATTGTTTTTCCGTCAGCTGCGCAACCGGGAGGGATGGTGATATGACGTTCGCCGCCATCAGCGCCGCTCAACGGGAGATGACCGACTCGCCGGCTGCCGCGCAATACATCGCCGACACCTGCCTGGTCGATGCTCCGCTGGGGTCTGTCGGCCTGGAGGTGGAAGGGCACTGCCACGACCCGGCCGACCCGTACCGCAGGCCCAGCTGGGACGAAATCGGGGACGTCCTCGGCTTTCTGCCCGAGCTGCCGTGCGGCAGCAAGGTCACCGTGGAGCCGGGGGGCGCCGTGGAACTGTCCGGCCCGCCCGCCGACGGCGCTGCGGCCGCGATCGAGGCGATGGACCGCGACCAGGCCGTGTTGCGCTCGGCCTGCGCCGACGCCGGGCTGGGCCTCGTCTTCCTCGGGGCGGATCCGCTGCGACCGCCCAAGCGCGTCAATCCCGGCCCGCGTTACCGCGCTATGGAAGAGTTCTTCGGCGCCAGCCGCTCCGGGGAGGCCGGCGCGGCGATGATGACGTCCACCGCGTCCATTCAGGTCAACCTGGACGCCGGGCCGCAGGACGGCTGGGCTGCGCGGGTGCGGCTGGCGCACGCACTGGGGCCGACGATGATCTCGATCGCCGCCAACTCTCCGATGCTGGGTGGCGAGTTCACCGGTTGGGTCTCCACCCGGCAGCGGGTGTGGGGCCAGATGGACTCGGCGCGGTGCGGGCCCATCCTGGGCGCCAGCGGCGACGACCCCGGCACCGATTGGGCGCGGTATGCGCTCAAGGCCCCGGTGATGATGGTGCACAACCCGGACCCGGTGGCCGTCACGCACTGGGTTCCGTTCGCCGACTGGGTGGACGGCCGGGTGTTGCTCGGCGATCGACGGCCGACCATCGCCGACCTGGAATACCACCTGACCACACTTTTCCCGCCGGTGCGCCCAAGGCAGTGGCTGGAAATCCGCTACCTCGACTCGGTGCCGGACGCCTTCTGGAAGGCCGTGGTGTTCACGCTCGTGACGCTGCTCGATGATCCGGTCGCTGCCGACATCGCCGCCGAGGCCGTCGAACCGGTGGCCACCGCGTGGGATACCGCGGCCCGGGTCGGCCTGCGTGACCGGCGGCTGTACGAGGCGGCCAACAAGTGCGTCGCGGTGGCGGCCGACAAGGCACCGGCGGGGCTCACTGATGCGGTGCAGCGGTTGGCCGGCTGCGTCGAGCAGGGTCGGTGTCCCGGCGACGACTTCGCGGACCAGGTGATCGCGCACGGCATCGCGGCCACAGTTTCGGAGGCCGCGCGATGCTCGCAAGGGGGGCCGTGACTTCCAGGCAGGGACTTGCCGACGATTTGGCGCGGGCGCGAACGCGGACGTTGCGGCTGGTCGATTTCGAGGACGCCGAACTGTGCCGGCAGTACGACCCGTTGATGAGCCCGCTGGTGTGGGACCTCGCGCACATCGGTCAGCAGGAGGAGCTCTGGCTGTTGCGGGGCGGCGACCCGGGCCGGCCCGGGGTGTTGCCGCCGGCCGTCGAGGGCCTCTACGACGCTTTCGAGCACTCGCGGGCCAGCCGCGTCGACTTGCCGCTGTTGTCCCCCGAACGCGCGCGTTCCTACTGCCGGACGGTGCGGTCCGCGGCGCTGGACGCCCTGGATGCCCTGCCCGACGAGCCCGCCGGCGACCGGGCGGCCTTCGTGTACGGGATGGTGGTCAGCCACGAAAACCAGCACGACGAAACCATGCTGCAGGCACTGAACCTGCGCATCGGCGCGCCGCTGCTGGGCGACGCTTCCGTCTTGCCCGCCGGACGTCAGGGAGTGGCCCGCACGTCGGTGCTGGTGCCTGGCGGCCCGTTCGTGCTGGGCGTGGACGCGTCGAGCGAACCGTACTCGCTAGACAACGAACGTCCCGCCCACCTCGTCGACCTGCCGGCGTTTCGGATCGGCCGGGTACCGGTCACCAATGATGAATGGCGGCGGTTCATCGACGACGGCGGCTATCAGCAGTCGCGGTGGTGGTCGGACCGCGGCTGGCAGCACCGACAGAGCGCGGGTCTGACCGCGCCGCAGTTCTGGAGCGCCGACGGGCGAACGCGCACCCGGTTCGGTTACATCGAAGACATTCCCGCCGACGAGCCGGTGCAGCATGTCAGCTACTTCGAGGCCGAGGCCTATGCGGCGTGGGCCAGCGCGCGGTTGCCCACCGAAATGGAATGGGAGAAGGCCTGCGCCTGGGATCCGGCGGCCGACGCCCGGCGTCGCTATCCGTGGGGGGCGCACCAGCCGTCCGACGCGCTGGCGAACCTGGGCGGGACCGCGCTGCGTCCCGCACCCGTCGGCGCCTACCCGGCCGGCGCTTCGGCGTACGGCGCGGAGCAGATGCTGGGCGATGTCTGGGAGTGGACCAGCTCGCCGCTGCGTCCCTGGCCGGGATTCGTCCCGATGATCTACGAGCGTTATTCGCAGCCGTTTTTCGACGGCGACTATCGGGTGCTGCGGGGCGGCTCGTGGGCAGTGGAGGCCGCGATCCTGCGGCCCAGCTTCCGCAACTGGGACCATCCGTACCGTCGTCAGATCTTCGCCGGCGTCCGGTTGGCGTGGGATGTGGGCGACTGATGTGTCGTCACCTCGGATGGCTCGGTGCCGACGTGGCCGTTTCGTCGCTGGTGCTGGAACCCCCGTGCGGGCTGCGGGTGCAGTCGTACGCCCCGCGACGGCAGAAGCACGGCCTGATGAACGCCGACGGTTGGGGGGTCGGGTTTTTCGACGGTGCGATTCCCCGGCGGTGGCGCAGCGCGGCGCCGCTGTGGGGGGATACGTCGTTCGATTCCGTCGCCCCGGCGTTGCGCAGCCACTGCGTGGTGGCCGCGGTGCGCTCGGCGACCGTCGGCATGCCGATCGAAGCCAGCGCGACCGCGCCGTTCACCGACGGCCGGTGGTTGTTGTCGCACAACGGTCTCGTCGACCGCGCCGTGCTGCCGCTGACCTCGTCGGCCGAATCGGTATGCGACAGCGCGATACTCGCGGCGGTCGTCTTCGAGCGTGGACTCGACGCGCTGGGCGAAACCATCGCCGAGATCGGGGCAGCCGACCCGCTCGCTCGGCTGAACATCTTGGCCGCCAATGGTTCTCGGCTCTTGGCCACCGCATGGGGCGACACGTTGTCCATCTTGCACCGCGACGACGGTGTGGTGCTGGCCAGCGAGCCGTACGACGATGCGCCCGACTGGGAGGACGTGCCGGATCGGCACCTGGTTGAGGTCACCCCGGACGGCTTGACCGTGACTCCGCTCGATCACTGGAGAGGATCTCGATGACGCTGACGCTGTCCAACCACCTCGCCGCCGACTCCGCGTATCACGCGCTGCGTCGCGACGTGTTCGACGGCCTACGGCAGACACCGAAATCGTTGCCGCCCAAGTGGTTTTACGATTCCGTCGGCAGTGATCTGTTCGATCAGATCACCCGGTTGCCCGAGTACTATCCGACCCGCGCCGAGGCTGAGATCCTGCGCGCCCGATCGGGCGACGTCGCGTCCGCGAGCGAAGCCGACACGTTGGTCGAGCTGGGCGCCGGCACGTCGGAGAAGACCCGGCAGCTGCTGGACGCACTGCGCGATCGCGGGTCGCTGCGTCGATTCGTGCCGTTCGACGTCGACGCCAGCATGCTGTCGGCCACCGCGACCGCCATCCAGAGTGAATACCCGGGCGTCGAAATCAAGGCTGTCTGTGGGGATTTCGAGGAGCACCTGACCGAGATCCCCGGCGGCGGACGGCGGCTGTTCGTGTTCTTGGGGTCGACGATCGGCAATCTCACGCCCGAGCCGCGTGCGGAATTCCTCGCGACGCTGGCGGCGGTGATGCGGCCGGGGGACAGCCTGCTGCTGGGCACCGACCTGGTCAAGGACACGGGACGGCTGGTGCGTGCTTATGATGACGCCGCCGGCGTGACGGCCCGGTTCAACCGCAACGTGCTTGCGGTGATCAACCGGGAACTCGGCGCCGATTTCGACGTCGACGCCTACCAGCACGTGGCGCGCTGGAACACCGAAGAGGAGCGCATCGAAATGTGGCTGCGATCCAACAGCTTTCAGCGGGTGCGCGTCGGCGCGCTCGACCTGACCGTCGATTTTGCGGCCGGCGAGGAGATGCTGACCGAGGTGTCGTGCAAGTTCCGCCCGGACGGGGTGAATGCCGAATTGGCCGGCGCCGGATTGCGTCGCATTCGGTGGTGGACCGACAACGCGGGCGACTTCGGGCTGTCGCTGGGCGTCAAGTGACCGATAGCGATTCACTGGGCGACCGATGGCGGGCCGCCCGCCCGCCGGTGGCCGGGCTGCACCTGGACAGCGCGGCGTGCTCGCGCCAGAGTTTCGCGGTGATCGACGCCACCGCCGAGCACGCGCGCAACGAGGCCGAGGTCGGTGGGTATGTCGCGGCCGAGGCGGCCACACCTGTGCTGGACGCCGGGCGCGTCGCGTTCGCCGCGCTGACTGGCATGTCCGATGCAGCGGTGGTGTTCACTACCGGATCGCTGAACGCGCTGGACCTGTTGCTGGGTGGCTGGCCGGCGGACCGCAGGAAGGTGGTCTGCCTGCCCGGCGAATACGGGCCCAACCTGGCCATGATGGCCGTTCACGGATTCGACCGTCGGCTGTTGCCGACGCTGGACGACGGCCGGGTCGCGCTCGACGATGCAGCGTTTGCTTTGGACGTTGATCGACCCGATTTCGTCCACCTGACCGCGGTGGGCAGCCATCGCGGTGTGGTGCAGCCGCTGGCGATGATCGCGGAGCTCTGCCGAGAGTTGGGACTGCCGCTAGTTGTGGACGCCGCCCAGGCGCTGGGTCAGGTGGACTGCGCGGTGGGCGCCGACGTGACCTACGCGTCGTCGCGGAAGTGGATCGCCGGGCCGCGAGGCGTGGGGTTCCTGGCGGTGCGCCGCGACCTGGTGGAGCGGTTGCGGCCGCGGCTGCCGGTACCGTCGCTGCCGGTGGCCCGGCAACTGGAGTTCGGTGAGGCCAATGTTGCTGCGCGCGTGGGATTTTCGGTGGCGCTGGGTGAGCACCTGGCGAAGGGGCCGGAGGTGGTGCGCGCACGCCTGGCGGAGGTGGGCGGCATCAGCCGAACGGTGTTGGCCGACGTGCCCGGTTGGGCGGTGGTCGAAGAGGTCGAGGAGCCTAGCGCCATCACCACCCTGGTTCCGGTCGGTGGCACCGACCCGGAAGCAGTGCAGGCTTGGCTGCTCGCGGAACGGCGAATCGTGACCACCTACGCCGGAGTGGAGCGGGCGCCCCTCGAGCTGACCGCACCGGTGCTGCGGATCTCGCCGCACGTGGACACCACGCCTGACGACCTGGCTGTCTTCGCCGAGGCGCTGGAGGCCGCGACCACGGCGGTATAGCTGGGTGTTCGGCTAGATGAGTAATTCCAAGGGGTCAGTGGTCGTATGCGGTCAGTGATCGCAGGATCGGCTTCTCGGTTCTGTCGTTGTGCCAGATGGCGGCGGTGAGGGCGAGGATGCGTTGCAGGACGCGTGCGGCGACTCCGGCGATGGTTCGTCCGCCATGGCGTTCAAGGTCGAGCTGGGTCTTGAGGGTGTTGTTGACTGATTCGATGACCTGCCGCAGCGGCTTGAAGAAGCCTTGTCCCGCACGGGGTTTCTCTCCCGCGCGGGCAGGGCGCAGCAGTTTGATGCGGGCGTCGGCGAGCGTGGCTTCGAATTGCCTGCCGTAGTAGTTCTTGTCGGCCATCAACGTCTGAGCGGGATGCGTCGCGAGCAAGTTCGGGTCGGCGTCGAGCATCCCGAGCAGAATTTCGCGTTCATCGGCCTTGGCGCCGGTCAGCGCGAACGCCACCGGCAGCCCCGACAGGGCGCATACCAGGTGCAGGCGCAGTCCCCAGAAGAAGCGCGAGTGCGACGCGCAGTACCCATACTCGGCCCAACCGGCCAGATCGGAGCGTTTCGCGGTCTCCCGCGATCGCCCGCATTCGACCGGAGTCGAGTCAACCACCCACACATCGTCGGTGCACCGCGAAGTGCACGCAACCAGATGCGCGATGACCGCACGCAGCATCCCGGTCGCTGCGCGCACCCGCTTATTGTAGCCCGATTGTCTTGGCAGATAAGGAAACAACCCACGCAGCCGGCTGTTCGCGTAACGCAACCACCGCGCCTCTGAGGTGAATCCGAGCAGCGCCTGTAGCACCACCAGGGTGACCAGTTCGGCGTCATCAAGGCGCGGGGTGATCCCGACCCTGGGACGCCATGGCCGATACTGCGGATTGCTGATCAGGAAATCATCGGCGGTGACGTACAGTGCGGTAGCGAGGGTGTCCAGGTCGGCGTCCACTTCGGCCTCCAGTGCCAGGTTGGGTTTGCAACGCCAATCCTGGACACCCTCACCTCAAATTCACAGCAGCCACACCAGTAACACCCCTTGGAATTACTCATCTAGGGGCCGCCGGCGCCGCCGGTCCCGCCGGTGCCGCCGTTGGCGCCGGAAGTGCCGGTGTGGGTAGTACCGGTGTGGCCGGTGCCCCCGGTGCCCCCGGTGCCCCCGGTGCTGCCGGCGCTGGTTTGGCCGGTGCCGCCCGCTTCGCCACGGCGAGGTTTTTTCAAACCGTCCGTGCCGACTTTCGAGCGCTCACTTCCGCCGGGGATGGGCTACTGCGAGAACGAGCCAGCGTGCGACTGCGCTGATGAAGCAGTTATTGATCGTGTGCCAATCCGCCATTGCCGGCGTAGTGCCAGCCCGTCGGGGTCAATCAGATTAAGACACGACTAGTCGGCCTTGTGTGCCGTCAGCAAGTACGCCGGCAATTTCATCCGCCCCTTTTCGTCGTGGTCGTGCGGCGGGAATTCGAACGGCGCGTCCTTGATCTGGGGAATATGCGCGTGGACATAGGCGGGGCGAATTTCGTCGATCTCCCAGTACTTGCTCACCGCGGCGCGCAACTCGTCCTCGTCGACTTCGTTGGGCTTCGGGTCCATCGCGGCGGGGAAAGCGCCCTTGGCGAACACCAGCACGTAATAGACCGCCCCCGGGGCCGCCGCGCGGTGCACCGAGCTCAGGTAGCCATCGCGGCCCTCAACCGGCAGCGAGTGAAACAGCGTGCTGTCGACCACGGTCGAAAACCGTCCGTCGTAGCCGGTAAACGAGGTGATGTCGGCCTGCACGAAACTGGCGGTGGTCAGGCCCCGTTCGGCAGCAGCCTTGGTTGCCGCCGCGACGGCTGTCGGCGTGATATCGATCCCCACCACGGTGTAGCCCTCTGCGGCGAGCGCCAGCGACAGCTCGGCGAACCCGCATCCGGCGTCCAGCACGTCGCTGCGAAACTTACCCGCCGCGATCAGCGCCGCCAACTCCGGCTGCGGCTCACCGATGTTCCACGGCGGCGGACCCTCGAATTCGCCTTCTTCGCGGTAGGCACTGTCCCAGTCCATGATCTCCGACATGGTTCCCCCTAGGCGCTCTCATTGACTCCAGCTGTGCACCGGCTCGTTGGCATGCATGTGCTCGCAGTACCGCCGCAGCATCTCTGGCAGTGCCGCGGACCGGCTCATACCGCCGTCCTCCAGCCTACGCACGGTGGACACCTGCCAGCTCGCTCCGTTGCGGCCGGTGCGGGCGCGGCCCTCGATGACACCCAGGAACCGGTCGCGCACCTCGGCATCCACACCCCAGCGGCGCAGCCCTTCGTGGGCGATCGGCAGCAAGGTGTCGAGCACCAGTTCACGCGCGGTCACCTCGCCAAGACCGGGCCAGTGCAGCCGGGCGGCGATGCCGTGACGGGCCGCCTCGAGGAAATTCGCTTGTGCCGCAGCAAAACTCATCCTGTTCCATAGCGGGTTGTCGTCTTCGGACAAGCTGCGCAGCATGCCGTAGTAGAACGCCGAGTTCGCCAGCATGTCGATGACCGACGGCCCGGCCGGCAGCACCCGGTTCTCCAGGCGCAGATGCGGGCGCCCGACCCCGTCCACTTCCAGGACGTCGTACACCGGCCGGTTCCAGCGGTACACCGTGCCGTTGTGCAGGCGAAGTTCGGAAAGGTGCGGCGTGCGCCCGGCGGCCAGTTCGGCGGCCGGGTCTTCGTCGGAAACCTCGGGCAGCAGGGACGGGAAGTAGCGGATGTTCTCCTTGTACAAGTCGACGACGGATTCGATCCACCGTTCGCCGAACCACACCCGCGGCCGGACGCCCTGGGTCTTGAGCTCGTCGGGCCGGGTGTCGGTCGATTGCTCGAACAGTTCGATGCGGGTTTCCGACCACAGTTGATGGCCGAAGAAGTAGGGCGAGTTGGCGCCCAGCGCCAGCTGCGGACCGGCCAGCACCTGGGCCGCGTTCCAGTTGGCGGCGAAATCCGCGGGCCCCACCTGCAGATGCAATTGCATGCTGGTGCAAGCGGATTCGGGCGCGATCGACGCGGCCCGCCAGCTGAGCGGCTCGGGGCCGGAGATGTTGATCGGGAGGTCCCCGCCGCGTGCGGTCAGGACAGAGTCGTTCAGGGCCGCGTATCGTCTCGACTCGCTCATCCAGTCGTCGTTGAGATGCTCGGGCATCAGCGTGGGCAGGATGCCGATCATCACGATGTGGGCCCCGCCGGAGTTGGCCTTGATCTCGGCGTCGTTCAGGCGGGCACGCACTTCCGCCTCCAGGTCCAGGCCGGTGTGTCCGGGCAATGGCCGGGGCGGCACGTTGAATTCGATGTTGTAGGCGCCCAATTCGCTCTGGAAAGCCGGATCTGCGATGGCGTCCAGGACGAACCGATTCGACATGGCGGGCTGATAGTCGGAGTCGACGAGGTTGCACTCGATCTCCATGCCGGTGAGCGGTCGGTCCGAATCGAAGCGGGATTGCGCAAGCATCGTCTCTAAGACGTCCAGGCAGAGCCGGACCTTGCGCCGGTATTCCTCCCGTTGTGCGCGGTCATACGTGGTGCTCTTGACCTCGTCGCCCACAACGCCGATGCAACAGGTTTACCGGCCGCAACGCAACCGGCCTCGAAGTCATCTGCATCAGATGTTCGATCTGCTAGCATCAGATGTGTGCGCACTACGATCGATCTCGACGCCGACATACTGCGGGCGTTGAAGCAGCGCCGGCGGGAGGAAGGGAAAACGCTGGGGCAGTTGGTTTCGGAGCTATTGGCGCAAGCGCTCGCCGTCCCCTCCCGCCCGAAGGTGGACATCCGCTGGGCGACGTCCGACCTGCGGCCTCGTGTCGATCTCGACGATAAGGAGGCCGTCTGGGTTTTCCTTGATCGTCCAAGCTAAACGTGAGCGAGACCTTCGACGTCAACGTCCTGGTACACGCGACGAATCGTGGGAGCCCGTTCCACGAGCCGGCGAAGGCACTAGTTGAGCGGTTTTTGGCCGGGCCTAGCCTCGTCTACCTGCTATGGCCGGTAGCGCTGGGATACCTGCGCATCGTGACACATCCCACGCTGCTGGACGCACCGCTTGCGCCGGCCGTAGCCGCGGACAACATTCAGCAGCTAACCTCTCGACCGCATGTTCGGCAGGTCGGGGAAGCTGATGGATTCTGGCTGGTATATCGGCGAATCGCCGACGCGGTCAATCCGCGGGGCAATCTCGTGCCCGACGCCCACCTCGTGGCGCTCATGCACCAGCACGGCATCTCCACCATCTGGAGTCACGACCGCGACTTTCGCAGGTTCGAGGGAATCAGCGTCCGCGACCCGTTCGCCGGTTGACCCGCCACGATGTCGGCGCCCATATCGGCAATCATGGACGAGTACGTGCATTGTCCGACGCCACCCGCGAGGAGAGCAGTTGGCCGAGTCCGCCGAATTCATAGCCGCCATTGACCAGGGCACCACCAGCACCCGCTGCATGATCTTCGATCACGACGGTGCCGAAGTGGCTCGCCATCAGCTCGAGCACGAGCAGATCCTGCCCCGGGCCGGCTGGGTCGAGCACGACCCGGTTGAGATCTGGGAGCGCACCTCCTCGGTGCTGATATCCGTGCTGAACCGGGCCAACCTGACGTCGAAAGAGCTTGTAGCTCTGGGAATTACGAATCAACGCGAAACCACGCTGGTGTGGAATCGCCGCACCGGACGGCCTTATTGCAACGCGATCGTCTGGCAGGACACCCGCACCGACCGGATCGCTTCCGCGCTGGACCGGGACGGCCGCGGCGAGGTGATCCGCCGCAAGGCGGGCCTGCCGCCGGCGACCTATTTTTCCGGCGGCAAGCTGCAATGGATCCTGGAGAACGTCGACGGGGTGCGTGCGGCCGCCGAAAGCGGCGACGCCCTCTTTGGCACCGCCGACACCTGGGTGTTGTGGAATCTGACCGGAGGCACGCGGGGCGGCGTGCACGTCACCGACGTGACCAACGCCAGCCGGACCATGTTGATGGACCTGGAAACGCTGGACTGGGACGACGAGCTGTTGTCGTTCTTCTCCATCCCGCGGGCGATGCTGCCGGCGATCGCGCCTTCGTCGCCGCGGCAGCCCTACGGTGTCACGCTGGAGACGGGGCCCGTCGGCGGCGAGGTGCCGATCACCGGGGTCCTGGGGGACCAGCACGCGGCGATGGTGGGTCAGGTGTGTCTTGCCGAGGGCGAGGCGAAAAACACCTACGGCACGGGCAATTTCCTGCTGCTCAATACGGGCGAGACGATCGTGCGCTCGAACAACGGGCTGCTGACCACCGTCTGCTACCAGTTCGGGGACGCCGAACCGGTTTATGCGCTTGAGGGTTCGATCGCGGTCACCGGATCGGCGGTGCAGTGGCTGCGTGATCAGCTGGGCATCATCAGCGGCGCCGCGCAGAGCGAGACGCTGGCCCGCCAGGTCGCCGACAACGGTGGGATGTATTTCGTCCCAGCGTTCTCCGGGTTGTTCGCCCCGTACTGGCGATCCGATGCCCGCGGCGCGATCGTTGGCCTGTCCCGGTTCCACTCCAACGCGCACCTGGCTCGCGCGACGCTGGAGGCGATCTGCTACCAGAGCCGCGACGTGGTGGACGCGATGAAGGCGGATTCCGGTGTGGACCTCGAGGTGCTGAAGGTCGACGGCGGGGTCACCGGCAACGACCTGTGCATGCAGATCCAGGCCGACGTGCTGGGCGTGGACGTGGTGCGGCCGGTGGTCGCGGAGACGACGGCGCTGGGCGCCGCCTACGCGGCGGGCCTGGCGGTCGGGTTCTGGGCCGATCCGTCCGACCTGCGGGCCAACTGGCAAGAGGACAAGCGCTGGACGCCCACCTGGAGCGACGACGAGCGCGAGGCCGGGTATGCGGGTTGGCGCAAGGCGGTGCAGCGGACCCTGGATTGGGTCGACGTGTCCTAGCCCCGTTTTCCGCATAGTTGCGGGTCAAGGTTTGTGACTTTGGATGTTGTTGTGGTGCTGTGTGTTTCGGGCCATGGGAGCGGGATGTCGAGGTGGGCGAGGATGAGGCGTTGGGTGGGGGTGAGCCGGTCGAGGACGAGCCCGGCGCGGGTGTAGGTGGCGTTGAGGTCGGTGAAGGTGGCCAGGACCGCGCGTGCGGTGGGGACCGCGTCGCGGTGTTCGGGCAGGATGCCCGGTAGTGGGGTGTCGGGGCCGAGCGCGGCGCGCAGGTCGGCTTCGATGAGGCCGTAGACGAGCAGGGCGATGCCGATGACGGCGATGAGCGCGTGGATGCGGTCATCGTTGTGCAGGAAGATCGGCCGCACGTGCAGGGTTTGTTTGAGGTCGCGGTGGCGTTGTTCGACGATCCACTGGTCTTTGTAGATGCCGAGTACGTCGAGCGCGGTGAGTGTGCGCCCGGGTGGGTCGGGCAGGTTGATGGCCAGGGCGTAGAGCCCGTCGTGGGCGGATGCGCTGGTGATGGCGTGCGGGTTGCGGTGCCAGGCGATGGTGGGTTTGCCGTGATCGTCGATGCCGGTGGTGACGGTGATCAGGTCGGCGATGCGGTGGTCGATGATGTTGGCGACCCGGTCGTCGACCTGCTTGCGGGTTTTGTAGTGGCGCCCGCCGAGGCCGTTGCGGATGCGGGTGAGGGCGTCTTCGGCGGTGGTCAGGGCGCGTTGGCGGGCGTCGGCGACCGAGGCGGCCTCCTCGGAGGACCAGATGTAGGCGATGCGCAGCCGGTGGGTGGCGGCGGTGTCGTCGTTGGTGATGTCGCGCTCGCACAGCACGCCTTTCCACACGGTGCGCTGGTCTTCGGGCAGGCGCCGTTGCCGCTGCGGGCAGTGCTCGAGTGCGGCCAGCGCCCCCAGCCCGTCGGGCACGTCGGCGGCGAACCACTGCGCCCAGCCGGTGTCGGCGCGCAGCGGCACCACGAACCGCAACCCGGCGGCGTCGGCGGCACACAGCTTGCTCAGGTGTCCGAACCCGGAGTCGATAACGCAGACCACGCCGGGCGGGGCGAGCTCGCGGATGCGCTCGAGCGCATCGGCGAAGCCCGGCGCCTCGTTGAAGCCCCCCGGATGCGGCCGGTAGTAGACCGCGACCCCGGCGCGCGTGGACACCTGCATGGTCTTGACTTGGCGGGCGATGGTGCGGTCGGCGGCCCACCCCTTGGCCACCAGCGCCGATCCGGTGTAGCCGCCGGTGAACCGGACCGCGGTCATGTCCAGGTGCAGCCGCGACAGATCGGCCCCGCACCGCGACGCCGCGGCCAGGGCCAGTGCGCCGCGCACCTGCTCGGCGGCCGGGGCCAGTGCCTCCAGCGCCCGGCCGAGCCGGTCGTCGTTGAGCAGTCCCGCCGGGACGGAAAACAATTCGGCCATCGCCGCCGAGGACGCCCAGCCCGCCACGTCGTAGAGCGGCGCCGGCGCGCACAGCCGGTTGGCCACCAGCGCGGCGATCACCTCCCCGTGGGTCAGCATCGCCCGCCCCCGCATCGGCACCGCGTCGTCGACCAGATCGACTAGGCCCAGCCGCCGCAGGTAGTGGCCCACCAACAGCAGCGGCCCGACGTGGCGGCGGGTGCCGACCGGCGGCGGGTCGAGCCGGGCGAACGAGGCCGCCAACTGCTCGAGTTGGCCCGACGCCTTCAGCTCGTCCTCGCGGCCCAGGGTGCGCAGCACCCGGTGTCGTACCCGGCCGGATTCGTCTCGGTAGGCCTCGACCAGCCGCAAGTACACATAGCGTTCGCCGTCCCTGACCACCGCGTGCCGCTTGACGTACATGCCGGCCTCGTCCCCTATCCCATGCGATTTGGCCCTACGTTATCGCGACTGTGACCGCATTACAAGCATGTAATTCGGGGTGTCTCGGTACGTCTCGGTACCCACTGGCCAGCATGATTTGGCCCTACAGAGTCACGTCACGTGGCGGTCCCTCCGCGCGCCAACCAACCCCCATTAGAATCGAACAGTCAACTCCCGCAATGGGATACCACAACCAACGACGCGGCGGAGCCCGCCCCCGAAATCAGGCCTTAAGCTCAATAAGTGCGGAAAACGGGCCTAGCCCGGCATGCCGCGAGCGCGCGTGTCTGTACATCGACACGCCGTGTCGGCTGGCATTTTGCGCGCGCTCGCGGCACCGAGAAATCAGTCTTCGCCGAGGATGCCGTAGACCTCGCGTCGCGCGTTGTTGATGATCTCGACGATGCGCTGCTGCTGCTCGGCGGTGGCGGTGTGCGCGGATTGCGCGACCGCGCCGAACAACTGGCCCATCGCCGCCCGCAGGTTGACATGGCCCGGGTCGGCGCCCTGGGCGATCTCGTCCCACGGTGGGGTCCCGATCTTCTCGGCCGCGACGCGCCCCTCGTCGGTCAGCTCGAAAAGCTTCTTGCTGCCGTCGGTTTCGCTCGCCGTGATCAGGCCTTCGTCGTCGAGCAGCTGCAGCGTCGGGTACACCGACCCGGCGCTGGGCCGCCAGATTCCGTTGCTGCGTTCGGCGATCTGCTGGATCATCTCGTAGCCGTGCATCGGCCGCTCGGCCAGCAGCACCAGAATGGCCGCGCGCACGTCACCGCGGCGTCCGCGGCCGGCGCCCCCGCGCCGCCATCCGCCGCGCCGCCCGCCGGGGCCGAAGCCGAATCCGAAGCCGGGCCCGAAACCGGGGCCGAAGCCCGGACCCAAGCCCGGACCGAAACCCGGCCCGAAATCCGGGCCAAAACCGGCACCGCCGGCATGGTCGCGGAGGTGTTCGCGGAATTCCCGTCGGGCCTGCCGCCGGGCCTCGTGCAGGGCACGGCGGTCCGCTGGGCCGGGGGCGAAGCCGAAGCCGGAACCGGGCCGGCCGCCGAAGGGTCCGTCCGGGGGAGTGAAGGGATTGCTCATTGTGTGTGGTCCTCATGCCTTGTGGTTTCACGCGCTGAACGCGCGCTACGGCATATCACGATATATCGTAAACTAACGCGATGCAACGGGGGCTTCCGCCCACCCGACCGGCAAGAAAGCGAACCGCGCGCAATTCAAACCCGGCCGGCCGGCGTGGTTTGTATCCGGCAGTCGCGGGTAGGCCCTAAGGGATGAACGCTAAGAACAACCTGACGATCGGCGGGGGAACGCAGACCGAGGCCGGACCGGCGGGTCCTCGCGGCCGCGAGCGTGACGCTTGGCCGTGGGTCAACTGGGGGCTGGCGTTGACGACGGTGCCGGCCGCCGCCATCGTGATGCTCTTCGCGCTCGGTGCCGTGATGAGCACCGATGGTTGCAGTGATCGCAGTTGCGCGAACTTGGGCCGCGGTGGGATCAACTTCGGGGTCGCGTTCTATGGCGCGCCGGTGGTGGGCTTCGTCGTCCTCGTGATCTCGTTTTTCACCGCAAAGCGCCGCGGCGGCATCGCGGTGCCGCTGTGCGGGTGGTCGCTATTGATCCTCGACGTCGCACTGATGGCGGCGAGCGTCTCAGGCTAGGGCTGCCTTCAGCGAGGCGGCGAGAAGCCGCCGGTGTGCGGTTCCTCCTGTTGCGGCCACGGCACCGCCCCCGACGGGGCGGCCCAGCCAGGAGGGCCCGGGTACGTCGTAGCGGGCGACGGCCAGGCCGCGGGTCCGGGCGATGGCCAGGCCGCGGGTCCGGGCAGGGGCCCCGGGGGAGGCATAGAAAGTCGCATCCGCGCCAGTTCGCGGCGATGGCGTTCGGCGAGGACGGCGGCGAGCACCAGTTCCGGCGGGGCGCCCGCCGGGGGCGGCGGTGCGATGTGGGACACCACGTCACCGGCGATTCGGTATGCCATCTGCTGGCGTAACTGGCGATCGAGTTGTGGCGCCCGGGAAAGGAATTGGCGCGCGATTTCGGCCTGCCCGGCGTTCAACCCCGACAGCTGCAGCGCCGACGCCCACCAAGCCAGCGAAGGCGGCATCGCCGGCGGCGCCACCAGTCGGGGTCCCCGTTCGCTGACAACGACTGTGCCGGCAAAGATGTCGCCGATGCGTTTCGCCCTCGGCGACAACATGCTGCAGATGACGGCTGGGCTCCCCCCGAACATCCAAATCTCGACCACGGACGCCAGTGCGCGAAACAAGGCCTGCCGGAAGCGTTCTGGGCCACCATCGTCCGACACCACGCGCAGGCCCATCACGATCTTGCCCACTGACTGTCCCCGCGTGGCTGTTTCGAATCCCAGGGGGTAGCCAACGATCACCAGCACCGTGAAGATCAGCAGGACGGCGGTGCTCAGCGCGGTGTCGAACTGAGTCAGGGTGGCCGCCCACAGCATCAGCCCGAGCACGAAGCAGACAACGATCACCGTGATATCGATCAGCGCGCCCACAGCGCGCACCGGCAACTGCGCGATCTGCACGTCGAGCACCACCGCGTCCCCGGTCACCACCTCCGACATAACACCGAACGCTACAGGCCGATTAGGCTGCGCAGAGTGGACGTCGACGCATTCGTGCTGACCCATCGCGGTACTTGGGACCGGCTCGACCAGTTGGTCAAGCGACGCCGGTCGCTGACCGGCGCTGAAGTCGACGAACTCGTCGAGCTCTACCAGCGGGTCTCCACCCATCTGTCGATGGTGCGGTCGGCGTCCACGGACTCGCTGCTGATCGGTCGGCTCTCGAGCCTCGTCGCACGCGCTCGTTCCGCGGTTACCGGCGCGCACGCGCCGCGAAGCGGCACCTTCGTCCGCTTTTGGACGGTGTCCTTCCCGGTGGTTGCGTACCGCACCTGGCGGTGGTGGCTCGCGACAGCGCTCGCCTTTTTCGCCGTCGTGGTGGTCATCGCGCTGTGGGTGGCCGGCAATCCGGAGGTGCAGTCCGCGATCGGAACTCCAAGCGACATAGACGAATTGGTCAACCACGATGTCGAGTCGTACTACAGCGAACACCCCGCCGCGGCGTTCGCTCTGCAGGTCTGGGTGAACAACTCCTGGGTCGCCGCGCAATGCATCGCGTTGTCCGTCGTACTGGGATTGCCGATTCCCCTCATCCTGTTCAACAACGCCGCCAACCTAGGAGTGATCGGCGGGCTGATGTTCCAGGCGGGCAAGGGCGGCGTGCTGCTGGGCCTGCTCGCCCCGCATGGGCTACTGGAGCTGACGGCCGTATTCCTCGCTGGGGCAACGGGGATGCGGCTGGGTTGGTCGGTGATATCGCCCGGGGATCGGCCCCGCGGACAAGTGCTTGCCGAACAAGGCCGCGCCGTCGTATCGGTCGCCGTGGGACTTGTGGGTGTGTTGTTGGTCTCCGGATTGATCGAGGCATTGGTGACGCCGTCGCCGCTGCCGACGTTCGTTCGGGTGGGCATCGGCGTCGTCGCCGAGGTCGCGTTCCTGTCGTATGTCGTGTACTTCGGTCGGCGCGCCGTCAAAGCCGGTGAGACCGGCGACGTGGAAGACGCGCCCGACGTGGTCCCAACCGGCTAGGCCCGCGAAAGTGCAACTGCCGAAGCGTTTCCCGAGTTCGGCCGTCGGTGCTTGCACTTTCGTGGAAGGTCACAGACGCCCGGTCGCTTTCATCGCCAGATAGCGGTCGGCGAGGGCGGGCGCCAGTTCGGTGGGGATGGCGTCGACGACTTCGACGCCGCTGCGGCGCAGCCGCGCCGCGATCGAGCGGCGGTCGGTGCGGGATCGTTCGGCCGCCGCCGCGTCGTACACCGCGGCCACATCCGAACGCCCCGCCGCCATCTGGTCCACCCGTGGGTCGGCGACCGCGGCGATCAGCATGTGGTGCTTGGCCGACAACTGCGGCAAGACCGGCAGCAGGCCCTCGTCGAGCGCCGTCGCGTTGAGATCAGTCAGCAGCACGACGAGCGACCGTCGCCGGGTGCGTCGCGCGACCGCGGCAACCATTGCGCGCCAATCGGGTTCGACGAGCGCGGGCTGCAACGGCGCCATCGCGTCGACCAGCAGGGCGAGCAGTTCGGTGCGCGACGCGCCGAACACACCGGCCCGGCTGAGCCGGTCGTGGGCGAGGAAGTCGACATGGTCGCCTGCCCGCGACGCGAGCGCGGCCAGGAGCAGCGCGGCGTCCATCGACCAGTCCAGCCGGGGCCATCCCGCGGGATCGGCGGCGGTCGGGTCGACACCGACACGGCCGGCCGCTGTGCGACCGGTGTCGAGCACGATCACCACGCGGCGGTCGCGCTCGGGTCGCCAGGTGCGGACGACGACGTCGGCGCGGCGCGCGCTCGCGCGCCAGTCGATCGAGCGCACGTCGTCGCCGACGACATATTCACGCAGCGAATCGAATTCGGTTCCCTGGCCGCGTATCAGCGTCGGCAACAGCCCGTCGATCTCCCGCAGTTTGGCCAGCCGCGACGGCAGGTGTTTGCGCGACAAGAACGGCGGCAGTACCCGGACCTGACCCGGCACGCGTTGCGAGCCCTGGCGTCCGGCCAAACCCAGGGGGCCGATCGAGCGGGCCGTGACGGCGGCCGCGCGCTGGTCACCGCGGCGGACCGGTCGAAGCCGGGTCTGAACCTGCTGATGCTGCCCGGCGGGGATGCTGACGGCGTGAATGCGCGGCTCGGCGCGCGCGCTGGGTGGCCAGGCGTCGCGGATCTGGCCGCGGAACCGGCGGCGGCCGTCGTTGTTTATCAGCAGGCTCACATCGACCCGCTGCGCCAGCCGCGCCGAGGTGTCGGGCGAACGCGTATAGCGCAATCTGCGGGTGCTGGCCGCCAGCCCGGCGTCGGTGACCACCAAGAACGCCAGCACTATCAACAGCACCACGAAAGCCCTTGCCGGCCAAGGGGACACCGCGATCGGGAGGACGCAGATCAGCGCCAGCAACCCGGTGCGTCCGGTCAGGATCACTAGCGGGGCACCGGAACCGACGCCAGGATTCCGTCGAGCACACCGTCGGGCGTGGCCCCTTCGAGCTCGGCCTCGGGGCGCAGCATCACCCGGTGCCGCAGCGTCGGGCGGGCCATGGCCTTCACGTCATCCGGAGTCACATAGTTACGGCCGGACAGCCACGCCCAGGAGCGGGCGGTGCCCAGCAGCGCCGTGGCCCCGCGTGGCGACACGCCCAGCTGCAGCGCGGGCGAGGAGCGGGTGGCTCCGACGATGTCGACGATGTAGCCGAGCACCTCGTCGGCGACGAGTACCTGTAGCACGGCCTGGCGGGCGGCCGCCAGCTCGGCAGGCCCGGCCACCGGCTCGATCGCGGACAGGTCGCGGGGATCGAAGCCGTGCGCGTGCCGGCCGAGGATGGCGATCTCGGCGTCGCGCGACGGCAGCGTGACATTCAGCTTCAGCAGGAAGCGATCCAGTTGCGCTTCGGGCAACTGGTACGTGCCCTCGTATTCGATCGGGTTCTGGGTCGCGGCGACGATGAACGGGTCGGGCAGCGGCTTGGCTTCGCCCTCCACGCTGACCTGACGCTCCTCCATCGCCTCCAGCAGGGCGGCCTGGGTTTTCGGCGGGGTGCGGTTGATCTCGTCGGCCAGCAGCAGGTTGGTGAACACGGGACCCGGCCGGAACACGAACGCGGCCGTGCGCGCGTCGTACACCAGCGAACCGGTGACGTCGCCGGGCATCAGGTCGGGGGTGAACTGCACCCGCTTGAACTCCAGTTGCAGCGCGGCGGACAGCGCCCGCACCAACAGCGTCTTGGCTACTCCCGGAACACCTTCCAGTAGCACGTGGCCTCGACACAGCAGCGCGATCACCAGCCCGCTGACCACTCCCTCCTGCCCGACGACGGCCTTGGCGAGCTCGGTGCGCAACGCGAGCAGCGCATCTCTCGCCGATTCAGCGTGCAGGGTCGGGGCGGGAGGTGGTTGTGTCACGTGTTGGTGACCTGCCTTTCGATTTCGTCGAGCGCACGGGCAAGTTGTAACAGGTCGTTGTCGGTGGCAGGGGGCGGGCCGAAGAGTTGGTAAGAAACAAACCCCGCGTCGACGCCGCTGCGTTGAGCCACGGTCGCCACCACCGCCGGCGCCGGCGCACCCGGGCCCAGGCCGAGCCGGGGCAGCAGCCGCTGCACCGTGGCGGTGCGCAACGCCGCGGCGGCGCGATCGCGCGCGCGGCGGGATCGGTAAAGCCGCGCGCGGCCCTCGACGGTCTCCGACGCGCGCACCACGACGGGCAACTGCTCGGCCACCAGTGGGCCGGGCCGGCGGCCCTTCCACAGCGCGACCAAGAGCACGACCAGGCACAGCTGCCAGACGATCCACGTGACGTTTTCCGGAATCAAATCGGAAAGCGATGCGGGGGAGGACGTTTCACCCTCCACCCGGTGGGGTGCATACCAGATGAGGCGCGGCTGGTCACCCGCGAGGTTCATGGCCAGCGCGGCGTTGCCCGCCTGCAACAGGCCCCCGTTGGTCATGAAGTCGGTGCTGCCGACCGCCGTGACGGTCCGCCCGTCCTCGCGATACCGGATGAGCACCCCGCCATAACAGCTGGTCATTGGCCGGCCATCTTTGGCGTGGTAGGTGTCGCTCGGGCCGAATCGAACCGTCCCGGCGCGAGTGGCCTCTCGCAGAGTGCAATTCGGCTCTTTGTCGAAGGCGTTGCTGCTCGACATGCGCACACCCGGCATCAGTGCTTCGCGGGTTCGCGCGGTCGGTTCGATCAAGAGGAGATCGCCGGGGGCTTTCGCCAGCCTTTCCAGCAGCGCGCTGTCGGTGAGGTACTGGCTCTGCGCCACCAGGATCAGGGTCCCGGGCCGTGCCGCCCGTTCGACCTCGGCGATGTTGTTGGCCACGACGACCTCGACGCCGCCGTCGCGCAGCAGCGCCACCAACGCATGGGCGCCGTCGGGACCGGTCGATTTCGGATCCATCCGGGCGCCGGGCCGCGGGGCGGTCAGGTAGGCGCCGATGACGGCTATTACGGCGAGCACAACCAGCGTGAGGATCACCCAGCGCCATGATCGCCATCGGCGCGTCACCGTCCCGGTCGCTCCTTCGGGATGCGTTACGACGGTTGCCATCACCGGACCCCCACCCATGATCCGGTCGCGGCGGGCGGCCCCGCCCCCGGCGGTACGGCCGCTGGTCGAGACCGCAGGTGATCGTCGAGGTCGGCGATCATCTGGTAGGCGGCCTGGCTTCCCGGCTGCTCGCCGTAGGTGACATCGTTGAACGAGGTTGCCGCCTCGGATAACTCGCCTTCCAGATGAGGCAATGCCTTGCCCGCATCCCGGGCCAGCTCGTTGGCGGTACGGCCGGGTGCCGGCTCGAGCACGCCGCTCTCCTCGAGCTGGCGGGCGACGGCGCGTAGCCGGTGGCGAATCGCCGCCGCCCAATCGCCTTGCGCGGCAAAGCTTTCAGCCGTCGATCGATGCTGGGCCGCGGTGAGGGGGCCGCTTTCGAACAATGGGTGGTCGCCGCCGCGCTTCGTGCGCATGGTGCGCCGGGCGACGTGGATGGCGACCGCCACCAGGATCGCCAGCAGGATCAGCAGCACCGTCGTGGTCAACCAGCCGCCGGGTATCGAAGCGGTCTTGTCCAGCAGCCGGTACAACAGCTCGTTGACCCAGTCGGCGAATTGTTGTGCCGCGGAACCCTTGGAGTAGATCGGCTTGCCGAGCTCGATCTGCGCGGCCTGGTGCGCGGCGTCGCGGTCGATGTCGATGGAAGGCACTGTCAGCCGGTCCTCATACCGGCCGGGTCAGCCAGAGGTTATCGGTGGACTCGGCGGCGTAGGGTCCGCCGGCGGCACCGCTCTGCAATACCAGGTCGAACGCCTCGGCGCGCATTCGGCGGTCGGTGTAGAGCAGCACGACGACACCGGCGTTGAACGGCGCGGTGACGATCTGTCCGATCGCCGAGCCGACGGAGGCGATCGCGGTGCCCGCCAGCAGGGTGCCGGTGGACGGGTTGCCGGACAGGAGTACCTGGCCGGCGATGCTGAAGGGCACCGCGACGGCGTTGGCGACGACGGCTGCAACCAGGAACGTCAGCGCCCGGATGCCCAGGACCCGCCAGAAGCTGTTGCGGACCAACGCGAATGATCTCTTGAGGGCATCGATGACCGGCAGCCTCTCCAACACGATCAGTACCGGCGCGAACAGCGCCACCGTGTACAGGTACACCAGCAACGCGATCACCGCGAGCACCAGCGGGATGCCCAAGAGCACCGCGACCGCCGGATTGCCGACCGCCGCCAGCAGCGCGATGATCACTGTCACCAGCCCGAAAACGGCCGCCACCACCGCGGCTTCCAGCAGCGCCAGGCCGAGCAACGGGATCAGCCGCCCACGAATCTTGGCCCAGGTTTCGCCGATCGTGATCGACGACCCGAAGACCGCCCGGCCGACGATGACGGTCAGCATTCCGGAAAGCAGCATGCTACCGAGCCAGGTGATGAGGACGCCGGCGGCCGTCGACGCCATCCACGTGCTCACGACTCCCATGCTCAGCTCGTCCGACCGTTGGGTCGTGATCCTGCCGTGGGCGGTCAATGGGCCGACCGTCGCGATCAGCGAGATGATCTGCATGACCACGACCACCATCGCGGTCAGCCCCAACGTCGCCTTGGGGTTGGCCCGGACGTAACCGACTGCCCCGTTGAAGATCTCACTCAGGGTCAGGGGCCGCAGCGGGATGATCCCGGGTTTGACCGCTCCTGGAACCGACTGCGGCTGACCGTACTGCCAGCCAGCTGGGGGACCGTAGCCGGGCGGCGGTCCGTATCCCGGTGGGGGACCGTATCCCGGCGGCGGTCCGTACCCCGGCGGCGGTCCGTATCCCGGTGGGGGTCCGTACCCCGGTGGGGGTCCGTACCCCGGCGGCGGTCCGTATCCCGGTGGGGGTCCGTACCCCGGTGGGGGTCCGTACCCCGGTGGGGGTCCGTACCCCGGTGGCGTGCCGTAGGCGGGTGGGAGGCCGTAGCCGGGCGGTGGACCAACCGGATAACCAGGCGGCGGCGCGCTCACCGTGCGCAGCGGCCTGTTAAACCAGCTTCGAAACGGCGTTCGAAGCCGGGCCTGAAGCGGGGCCCGTCGATCGTCATGGGCTCCATCCTGTCGGCGGTCCGGGCATTTCTCAATGTTGGCGGTCGCGCCTACGCGTACCGTCTCCGTCATGGCGGAACTCAAATCCCGGCTACGGGCGGACCTGACCGAGGCGATGAAGACCCAGGATAAGTTGCGAACCGCGACCCTGCGCATGCTGCTGGCCGCGATACAGAGCGAGGAGGTCTCCGGTAAGCAGGCCCGCGAGCTCACCGACGACGAAGTCATCAAAGTGCTGTCCAGGGAATCGCGGAAGCGCGGTGAAGCGGCCGAGATCTACACCGAAAACGGTCGCGGAGAGCTCGCCGCCCAGGAGCATGCCGAGGCGCGGATCATCGACGAGTACTTGCCCACGCCGCTCACTGAGGCGGAGCTTGCAGACGTCGCCGACACCGCGATCGCCGAGGTTGCCGAGCAAATCGGAGAGCGGCCGGGCATGAAGCAGATGGGAATGGTGATGAAAGCGGCAACCGCGATCGCGGCCGGCAAGGCCGACGGGGCCCGTCTGTCGGCGGCGGTCAAGGAGCGGCTGTAGTGCCAATCCCTATGTGCTGAGCGGGAATCCACCGGCGTGAAAACCGCCCGATAACGACACCACGTGGGCAACGGCTCTATCATCCAGTCATGCTGATCCGGGTCCGGTCGATCCGGCAAACGTTGGAGCGGCTGCGTAGCGAGGATCCGGAGCGCGACGCGCTGCGACGCGCCATCCGCGCCGCGATCATGGTTCCGCTCACGGCCGGAGTCGCCTTCGCTTCGGTTGGCGGCAGGGTGACACCCCTGTACGCGTTGCTCGGCGCCTTTTGGCTGCTCGTTGTCACCGAGTTTCCCGGCAACCGCCAGCAGCGCGCGGTGGGTTACCTCGGGTTGACCGTCAATGGGATTGTTCTGATCGCAGTCGGCACCTTGGTCGCTCCCCGTGCGTGGCTGGCGGTGACGTTGATGTTTTTCCTCGCCGTGGCGGCGACCCTGGCAAGCATGCTCAGTACGACGATGTCCGCCGGTCAGCGCGCGACCCTGTTGTGCTACGTCTGGCCGGTCTGCACACCGGTCGGGCCCATCGGCGAGCGGCTGCTGGGCTGGCTGATCGCCGTCGCGATATGCGTGCCGGCGGGGCTGTTCTTCCTTCCCCCACGGCACTATGGCGCCCTGCGCCGCCACGTCGCACAGGTGTGTGGGGCGCTGGCCGACCGGATCGAGGGCATCGGTTCGGCCGAAGAGGTGGCGGCGGCCATGGATGCGCTGCGGGCCAACTTCCTGGCCGCCAGCTTCCGCCCGGTCGGCCTCAGCGCCGGCAGCCGGGCGCTGGTACGCGTCGTCGATGTTCTCGAACTGGTCTCCGGTCTGGTCGACGACGACACCGGGGCGACTTTGGGGTCGGTGAAATCGCCGGCCGTCGACATCCTGCGGTGCTGCGCCCGGTTGCTGGATGCTTCCCAACTGGCCCATCGCGCCGAGAATCGCGCCGCTCTCGACAAGGTCCTTCCCCGATTGCGGTCGCTGGCACGTCGGAGTTACCGCGAGGACGTGGTATCGATTCTCAGCGCTCCGGACGAGGCGTCGGCCGTTGCGACGGGCCGGCAGCTGCTGGCGTGCCGAGTCATCACGACAACCATCGCATTGACGGGCCGTGTCATCGCCGCGGCTGCCGCGGCCGATGCCCGGCCGGTATGGGCACGGGCGCTCGGTTTACAGCTGCCACGCACCGGATTCGCCGACCGGCTGACTTCGGAGACCGCCGCCGGCACAACGATTGTCACCGCGTTCCTGGCCGCCCGTTCCGTCGCGGCACACAACGGACTGCGCATGGGGGCCGGGCTGGCCCTGGCCGTCGCAGTCACTCATCTGCATCTGGTTGAGCATGGCTTCTGGGTCGTGGTGGGAACGATGCTGGTGCTCAGTAGCAGCGCGCTTTCCACCCGAACCAAAGTCGTTCAGGCGGTGGCGGGTACCGCGCTGGGCATCGTCCTCGGCGGACTGCTCGTTGGGGCTGTCGGCGTTGAACCGGTGGTTTTGTGGCTGCTGGTGCCGATCACGGTCTTCGGGTCGACCTACCTGCCGCGGTTCGTTTCCTTCACCGCCGCACAGGCCATCGGTGCGCTGAGCCTGTTGGTCATGCTCAACCTCACGGCCCCCGCCGGCTGGCGCGTCGGCCTGCTGCGCATCGAAGACATCGCGATGGGCGCAGCCGTTGGTCTGGCCGTATCGCTGCTGCTGTGGCCCAGGGGCGCCACGGTCGCGGTGTCCACCCTGATCGCGGCCGCGGTCGACGTCAATGTGCGCTATCTCCAGGCGGCCGTGCTGCGCGTCACCCGTTCAGAGGAGGGCCCGGATAGAATTGACGCCAACCTCGCGGCGCTTAGCCACGACGCGGTCGTAGGCAGCCGAAGAGTGGATGACGCTGTGCGCCACTATCTTTCGGAGACCGGCAGCGGGGCCGACCTGCGCACCCCGGTGGTGCGGGCCGCCAACTGGGCCACTTGGCTGCGCCTGGCGGCGGACATGATCGCCGACATCAGGACGCTGCCGCCGAGCGGGGCCTACCCATCCGCTCGCGCCGCGTTAGAAGCACACCTGGAATTCGTCACCGAGCAAGTTTCGGGAAAAGGCGACACGGCGAGCCCGCCGATGGCCGGGGAAGTCGCACGGGGATTGCGCGCCGAGGCGACCGGCCAAGACGACGCCGTCGAGGCCGCGCAGCCATTCGTCACGGTGGCGGCCACCCTCGCTCAACTCGAGTTGATCTCGGATGCGGCAACGGAAACCGTCGCCGCCGCAACGAGTTCGGCGGCCGAATGATGTTGCTACAGTCGGCCCGTGGTGAGCGGCTCCTACGAGAATCCGTCGCCTCCGACGGGCGATAGGGGTTCAACCGCGACACCAATGGCTCGCCCCGTGCTCATGAGGTGGGTCCGCACTGCCTCCGACGCGCGATCGACGTCGCAGTCTCGCAGCGCTTCCGCGATGCTGCGATGCTCGTTCATCATGGTCGTCAGCCGCTGCGGATCACGGGTCGCCGACTCGCCCATCATCCGTAGTTGGCGGTCGCGCAGCGATGAATAGAAATCAGCCAGCAGGGCGTTCCCCGACTCTTCCACAGTGACGTTGTGAAACGCACGGTCGGCGTCCAGGAATTCGCTTAAGTCGGCCTTGACGGCGGCGTCGCGCTGCCGTTGCAGCTCGCCCGAGAGCCGCTCAAACACCGCGGCGCAGGCGGCGGGACCGCGCCGCGCCACTTTACCGGCCGCAAACTGTTCGAGGAGGAGCCTGGCCTCTATGACGGCTCGCACTTCGTCAGGGGAAACCGGCACGACGAGCGCGCCGCGCTGCGGATACAGCCGCAGCAGCCCCTCGGCCTCAAGTCGCAGGAAGGCTTCGCGTACCGGGGTGCGCGACATCCCCAGCGCGGTCGCCACGTCGCCCTCGCTGATCAGCTCGCCGCCCGGAAACGCTCCGGTGAGCACCTGGGTCTTGACGTAATCCAACGCACGGTCCTTGGCGCTGCCACGCCCTCCGCCCGACGCCTTCGCCTGCCTAGTCGCCACTGCACCTTCTTGTAGATAAGTCGTATCTCTGCATCGCCGACGGTACACCGGCGGCCGCCCACTGCTTCGCGCCGCGCCTCGACGAAGTGAGGCCGCCCGCGATTTGACGAGATAAGATACAAGTTAGATACTAGATAAATGCAAGCTGCGTAGCAAGAGAAAGGGCATGCCAATGACCACCGCACGTGCAGAGAAGTCAGCTCCCGCCGGGCTGAACTTGGACCCGACCATCCCGGCGCCTATGACCAATGTGGCCGAGTTCGGGTTTGAAGGCCCCTTCCAGGACTGGGCAGACGACGCCCGCTACTTCGAGTACTCCACGGCCGCCAATCCGATCGGCTCGGGAAACGCACCCCGGGTTCCGATCAGGCAATTCAGTCCCGAGATCTACCTGGACCAGCCGACCGGCGTGGTCCCCCTGGATCTTTCGAAGGAGCTGGGCATCACCACCGGCGAGGCGACGAGCCCTGCGTTGTTGGCCAACTTTGTGCGCATCCGCGCCGGCGAGCAGATCGACACCGCGGTCAATGCCACCAGCCAGCTGTACTACGTGCTCTACGGGCGAGGCGTTGCGGCGGTCGATGGACGGCTGATCAAGTTCGGAAAGGGTGACTTTGTGACCCTGCCCGCCGGGTCCCGCTCGATGTTTTACGCCGACGCCGAGACCGCCATGTACTGGGTGCACGACGCGCCGCTGCTGCGCTACCTGGGTGTCGAGGCACGCGAGCCGAAGTTTAGGGTCACGAAGTTCGCCCGCGCGGATGCCGTGGCGAAGCTCGAGGACATCGCTTCTCGCCCCGGCTCCAACGACAAGAGCCGGGTCAGCGTGCTGCTGGCCAACGCCAACCAGGAGCAGAGCCTGACCATCACCCACGTGCTGTGGGCCATGTTCGGGGTGCTGCCGGCCGGCCAAGAGCAGCGTCCGCACCGGCACCAGTCGGTGGCGCTGGACCTGATCCTCGACGCGCCACCCAGCGGCTGCTACACCCTGCTGGGCACCCGCCTCGATGACCGTGGTGAGATCGTCGACCCGGTCAGGGTGGACTGGCAGGCCGGCGGCGCGTTCACCACCCCGCCGGGCATGTGGCACGCCCACTTCAACGAGACCGACACACCGGCACACCTGATCCCCGTCCAGGACGCCGGCCTGCAGACTTACCTGCGCAGCCTCGACATCAAGTTCACTCAACGCCGCGACCTCATCGCCAACTGAACCGACAGAGACGGGGCGCCAGAATGATAGCTACGTTGGTCGTCGTTCTCATCGGCATGGTTGTCGCCAGTGAGATCGCAATCCTCAATTGTTCGAGCAACGAACACCTGAAAGTACTTCTGGCGCAACAGTTTTCACATCAATCCGGCAGAAGTGCACGGCCGTGAGGGCGATAGGCTCGCAAACCCGATCGCTGTTCAGGATGCCGACGCAGTCTCGACTAGGCGTGCCTGAGGTCACAAAGCGATCGGGGTGCCTATGAGATACAAGTTATATACGATTAAGGTGCAAGCTATCGGGACGCTGAAAGGAAGGCCCACCATGTCGATCGAAAACCCGAGCACAACAAACTCTGAGGTGAAGCGCCGGCACCACAGGGTGATCTCAAAAATGTTGGTCACTGCCGCTGTCGCTGCTGGCCTATGCGTCGCAGGAGCGGCGCCGGCCAGCGCTAGCCCGAACAGGTCCGGCGCCAATCCCAACCCGTTCGGCACCCTCAGCTCGACGAGTCGAGAGGCGGCCGCACCCGGCAGTCCCGGACTGACGCAACAGATTGATCGGGGGATCCAGGAAGGGCTTTCCGCCTCGGTACCGGGGCTGCCGCAGCCCCACCATGGCTCAGCCAACCCCCGGCCGTAATTTCAGTGCGGCCGCCAATCGGGTGACGATGCAGGTTCCTACCCGCTGCTCGTGACGATCACCGAGGCCGCTGTCGACGAGGAAACCAAGACGGGCGGCCACGGTTGTCGTCGCCGCGGGCGGGTTGGCCGGCGTCGAGCCGTTGACGCTGCGGAACCACGACATACTTCGGATCGCGGGTGGACTCCACGCCGGCCTCGAATACGCCGAACCGCTGCAGCGCACTGCCGACCAGCAGCGCCAGCCCGCACAGCGGCGCCGCAATCCGGCTCTTGCCCGCCACTACAGTGCCCAGCGCCCCGCCGACGGTCAGGTACTCCGCCCACTCGCGCAGCCGATGCGCCTTTCCGGTCGTGTAGGCCTCTGCGGCCAACCCGAGCCGCCGCTCGAGCAGACGCGACGCCGCGACCTCCAGGCCGGCACCCACGACGGCCAGCCGCCGCGCCGGACCGGCTTCCTCGGGCGGCGTCAGCAGTATGCCCAGCCCGCCGCCACTGGCCGCGGCCGAGCCGGTGAACACGAACGGCAGGTACGGGTGCGCCTCGTGCCAGGCCGGCACGGCCGTCTGCGACAGCAGCACCGCGGTGTAGGAGGCGACGCCGGGCGCGACGGCCGCCGCCGACAGCCCCGCCGGTCGTGCCAGGGTGGCCACCAGCTTCCCGAGCCGTGAACGCCGCAGCGGGCCTGGCAGCAACTCCGCGACGCCGGCCAGCCCGGCGCCCGGCCCGTACGCGCTGAGGATCCAGGTGCCCACGCTCATCGGCGAGCTCGGCTTCGCCACCCGAAGCATGTGGTGGAACCGCTCCGGCCTGCCGAGGTCGGCGACGAGGAAGTACATGCTCGCCAAAATGCTGGCCAAGGCGCCGACGCGGCCCGTCCGGCGCAGCGCCGGGCGGCCGGTGAGATCGGCTCCGGCGGCCAGCAGCGCGGAGCCCGCCGACAGTCCGCCCGCGAACAGGTACGCCGCGACCTTCCACTCCCACACCGGGGGTTTGAGGACCGCGCGCCCGTAATAGGAGCGGAATTCGGCCCGCGGGACCGTAAGCTGCTCGCGTGTACCCGCGCCACGCGAGCTCATCGGCGTCCCCTGCCCACGAACGCCGACACGGCGGCGGCTACCAGGGCCGACGCCGCCATCCCGGCGTAGCGCCACATCGCGGGTGCATCCCGTGTCGGCACCACCGGGTCCGGTGGCAACCCGTATACCTCGGGCTCGTCCAAGAGCAGGAAGAACGCGCCGTCGCCGCCGACTCCGTCGTTGGGGTCGTGACCGTATAGGCGCGCCTCCGGCACGCCACGCTCGTGCAGCTCCTCGACGCGGCGGGCGGCGCGCTCGCGCAGCTCGTCCAGCGGACCGAACTGGATGGACTTGGTGGGGCACGCCTTCGCGCACGCCGGCTCGAGGCCGTCACGCAGCCGGTCATAGCACAGGGTGCACTTCCACGCCCGCCCGTCGCCCTCGCGGCGGTCGATCACCCCGTACGGGCAGCCGGAGACGCAGTAGCCACAGCCGTTGCAGATGTCCGGTTGGACAACGACAGTGCCGAACTCGGTGCGGAACAAGGCGCCCGTCGGGCACACGTCCAGGCAACCCGCATGCGTGCAGTGCTTGCAGACGTCGGAACTCATCAGCCAACGGAAGTCGGTGCGGCCCTCCGCGCCGGTGCCGTCGCCCGGGCGTTCCAACTTCGGCATCCCGAGGTCAACCCGTTCCCTTTCGGGCCCCGCCTGTTCGATGAATGCCACATGCCGCCAGGTGCTGGCGCCGAGCGCGCCGGTGTTGTCGAACGACATGCCGAGCAGGTTGAACCCGTCGTCGGGCACCTGGTTCCATTCCTTGCACGCCACCTCGCAGGCCTTGCAGCCGATGCAGATCGAGGTGTCGGTGAAGAATCCCATTCGCGGCGGGTGTTCGGGATACCCGGCGTCGCCGGCGGGATCGTCCAATCGGCCATAAAGGCTGTTGTCGCTCAAGGGTTTTCCTCCAACTCAGGACGGGTCGACGTGGGCTATTCCGTCCGGCCGGGTGGTGTCGACGTGCGTGCCAGTCTCCGGTGTGATGCCGGCCCGGCGGCGGTAGCCCGCGACGTAGTCCAGCAGCTGCGGTCCGCGCGGGCGGCGTCCCGGCTGGACGTCGCACGTGGCGACCTTACTTTCCTGGATGTAGACGTTCGGGTCCAACACCACGCCGAGCAGGTCGTTGACCACGTCACCGTCGACCAACCCGGCGTGGCCGAAGTGGTACGGCATCCAAACCTGGTGCACCGCACGGTCTTCGATGCGAAGCGGCTTCATCCGGTCCGTCACGAACACCCGCGCGTCCACCGCGGTCCGGCTGGTGA
This sequence comes from uncultured Actinomycetota bacterium, assembly GCA_963788075.1. Classification (GTDB taxonomy): domain Bacteria; phylum Actinomycetota; class Actinomycetes; order Mycobacteriales; family Mycobacteriaceae; genus Mycobacterium. The sequence goes on from CAWBFI010000008.1 coordinate 1,030,971, forward strand.
TCACGTGCGCCCAGTCCATGTGCGCCAGCCCCCGCAGCCGCGCCAGCTCCGGTGACACCTCCACGAACAGCGCGGGCTGCAGCTCGGCGAGGTAGGGCAATTGACGGCTCATCCCCCCGGCGGTGTGGTGCTCGGTCAGCCGGGCCGCGGTGAATACGAAGGGGAACACGTCGCCGTGCGGCTCCGGCGGGGACGGGTTAGACGGATTTTCTTTGCGGCCGTAGACAATTCGCGTAGGATTGCCCTGCTGCGCATACAACGCGTTGCGCACCGGGGACTCGTGCGGCTCGTAGTGCGTCGGCAGGGGACCGTCCGCCAAACCGTTGGGGGCGAACAGCCAGGCCTTACCGTCGGCCTCCATGATGAACGGGTCGTCGCCGCGCAGCGCGTCGACGCCGACGGCGCCCTCGGGCGGGTGGTAGTCCGGCGGCTTCGTCTTCTCGAAGTCGGTGATGTCGTGCCCGGTCCATTCGCCCTCGTCGGGGTCCCACCAGATCAGCTTCTTGCGCTCGCTCCACGGCCGGCCCTCAGGATCGGCCGACGCGCGGTTGTAGAGCACTCGCCGGTTCATCGGCCAGGTCCAGCCCCACTCCGACTCATAGGGCCCCTGCTGGTCGTGCGGTTTGCGCCGCGCCGCTTGGTTGACCTCGTCGGCGTACACGCCGCTGTAGATCCAGCAGCCGCACGCGGTGGTGCCGTCGGCCTTCAGGTCGGTGTAGCCACTGAGGGCCCGACCCGTCGTCAGGTCGATGCCGTTGATGCTCCGCAGCACGTCTTCGCCCGACGGCTCGTCGCCTTCCGGGTCCTCGGTCGCGTAATCCCAGGCCAGCTCGAGCAGCGGGCGATCGCGCTCGTCGGTCGAACCGGCCAGCTTCTCGCGTAGCCGCCGGCCCAGGTGGTAGAAGAACCACAGCTCGGAGCGGGCATCACCGGGCGGCTCGACTGCCTTTTCCCGCCACTGCAGCATCCGCTGCGTCTGGGTGAACGTGCCCGCCTTCTCGACGTGGGAGGCCGCCGGGAAGAAGAACACCTCGGTCCGGCAGCTCTCCGGCGTGATCTCGCCGGTCTCGATCTCCGGGGCGTCCTTCCAGAACGTGGCGCTTTCGATCATGACGAGGTCGCGGACCACCAGCCAGTCGAGGTTGGCCATGCCCAGCCGCTGCAGCCGCCCGTGGGCCGACCCGACCGCCGGATTCTGTCCCAGCAGGAAGTAGCCGAACACCTTGCCGTCGACCATGTCCATGACCGTGCGGTAGGTGCCGTGGTCGCCGGTGATCCGCGGCAGGTAGTCGAAGCAGTAGTCGTTGTCGGCGGTGGCGTGCTCGCCCCAATATTCCTTGAGCAGCGACACCATGTACGCGTCGGCGAGGTGCCAGAAGCCTTTCTGGTTCCGGCTTCTGATCCCGTCGAGGTAGTCCGCGAGGGTGGCCTCCCCGGCGTGCGGCATCTTCAGGTAGCCGGGCAGAAGGTTGAACAGCGTCGGCACGTCCGTGGAGCCCTGGATGCTGGCGTGCCCGCGCAGCGCGAACACGCCCCCGCCTGGGCGGCCGATGTTGCCCAGCAGCAGCTGGATGATCGATCCCGCGCGGATGAACTGGGAGCCCGTCGTGTGCTGGGTCCAGCCGACGCTGTAGATCAGAGCGGCCGTTTTCTCCCGGCCGGAGTTCTCCGTCCAGGCGCGCGCCACCTCGAGGAACTGCTCGGCCGGCACGCCACATACGCGCTCGACCATCTCGGGCGTGTAGCGGGCGTAGTGGCGTTTGAGGATCTGGTAGACGCAGCGCGGGTGCTGCAGCGTGGGGTCGGCCGGGATGTCGCCGGCGGCACCCTCGATGGGCGGCCCGCCGGAGCCGAACTGGTAGGACGCACTTTGTTCCTTGGCGCCCGTTCCGCCGCGGCCGCCCGGGTGCGTCGACTCGTAGTGCCAGGTCGTCGGATCGTAGGACGCGGTCTCGTGGTCGTAGCCGCTGAACAGCCCGTCGAGGTCCTCGGTGTCCCGGTACTTCTCGTCGACGAGGAATGACGCGTTGGTGTAGGCGGCGACGTACTCCCGGAAGTCGAGCCCGTTGGACAGGATGTAGTTGATCACCCCGCCCAGGAACGCGATGTCACTGCCGGCGCGCAGCGCCACGTGCCGGTCGGCGAGCGCGCTGGTGCGGGTGAACCGCGGGTCGATGTGCACCACCTTGACGCCGCGCGCCTTGGCCTCCATCACCCACTGGAACCCGACGGGATGGGCCTCGGCCATGTTCGAGCCCATGATGACGATGAAGTCGGAGTTGACGAGGTCTTGCTGATAGTCCGTCGCGCCGCCGCGACCGAAGGAGGCTCCCAGACCGGGAACCGTGGCGCTGTGTCAAATACGGGCCTGGTTCTCGATCTGCAGCGCGCCGAGCGCGGTGAAGAGCTTCTTGATCAGATAGTTCTCTTCGTTGTCCAGCGTCGCGCCGCCAAGGCTGGCGATGCCCATCGTGCGGCGCAGCGTGTTGCGGTCGGCGTCGAAGTCCTCCCAGCCGCGACGGCGGGCGTCGAGCACCCGGTCGGCGACCATGTCCATCGCGGTGTCGAGGTCGAGTTCCCGCCACTCGGTGGTGTAGGGGGCGCGGTAGCGCACGGTGGTTTCCCGCTGCGGCCCGGTGACCAGCTGCTTGCTCGCGGATCCCTTGGGGCACAACCTTCCTCGGGAGATCGGGCTGTCGGGGTTGCCCTCGATCTGGATGACCTTCCCGTCCTTCACGTACACCTTCTGAGCGCAGCCGACCGCACAGAACGGGCAGACGGAGTGCGCGACGCTGTCCGCCGTGGCGGTGCGCGGTTTCAACCCTGCCGAGCGCTTGGACTGGGCGGCCTTGCCGCGGCCCAAGGCGTCGGCACCGGTCAACTGCCGGTAGACCGGCCACGACTGGATGAGCTTGCGAAGGTCCATGCGCGTCCTCTAGATCGAAGGATCGATGGGTCGAAGGGTAGAAGCGTCGGCTACCCGGCCGCCTATCGATCAAACCACTATCCGGGCCCCGTCGCCGTCCCGCCGGGTGGTCCCCTGCCGGTCGAGCAGCTCCAGCAACGGGACGGCGACCCGCCGGGTGGTGTCCAGCGCGCGGCGGGCCTCGCTGACGGTGAACGGCTGCGGCAGCGTCGCAAGGATCCGGGCCGCGCGATCCAATGCATCCGGCCCGAGCACGACGCCGTCGGCTATCCGGGTGAGCCGCCCGGCCCGCACCGCCGCGGCCAGCTCGCGGGCGCCGAGCTCGAGCCCGGCCAGCTCGTCGGCCTCCGGTGCCCGAAAAGGTCCGGCCGCCAGCCACTGCTCGACCGTGCGGATCGCCTTGTCGACGCGGGCCGGCAGGCCCGCGCCCGGTGGCCGCACCAGCCCGTCGGCCACCTCGAGCCCGGTGCCCTCGAAAAGCCTCGGCATCAGCTCCGCGGTGGGCAGCCCGAGGCGCTGCCGCAGCGTCTCCAGCGGCATCCCCGCCGCGATGTCGTGGTCGGCGGCCCAGCTCTGCACGGTCGCGGTCGCGCAGTCGCGCTGCGCGGCCCACCATTGCGGGTCCACCACCCAGTCGCCCACCCGCCGGCCGCCGCCCGGCAGGCCCATCGCGTGCAGCTCGTCGGCGCGAGCGCAGACGGGCGGACGGACGCGGCCGCTCGCCAGCTCGGCGGCGCGAGCCCGCGCCGCGCCACGTTGGCGCAGCCCGGGCGGGCGCACGTCGAGCACCTCGATCCCGGCCGCGATCCGGTGTTCGCCGGGATCGCGCAGCAATGCGATGTCGCCAACCCGCAGCGGCAGCGGCCGTTCCAGGCGTAGCCGCGCGGCGTCCGTCCCCAGCCGCCGGACGTGGGCTGGCACCGCCGCGGACCCGATGTGCAGCATCAGCTGCCGGTGCAGGTTGTGCGCCGATCGCAGCGCGACATCGATCTCCCCGGTGTCCCGCCACGCGCCCGGGGTCCGAACGGTGTCCCCGCGGCCGATGTGCTGGCGGGCCACGCCCCGCAGGTTCAGCGCGACGCGCGCGACCGCGCCGACGACGGACTCGTCGCGGCCCAGCGCTTGCAGCCCGCGGACGGTGACACGGCGCCCGGCGTGTTCGAGTTCGTCGCCCACCCGGATCGTGCCGGCGGCCAGCGTCCCGGTCACGACCGTGCCCGCGCCCCGGACGGTGAAGCAACGGTCGATCCACAGCCGCACGTCGGCGTCGCGGTCCGGTGCCGGCAGCCGGTCGGTCAACGCCGACAGTTCGGCGCGCACGCCGTCGAGGTCGGTGCCGAGCGCGACGGGGACGTCGCCGAGTGACGTGGCGGCGAACCGGTCCCGCGCCTGCTCGATCGCCGGACCGGGATCGGCGAGGTCGGCCTTGCTGATCACCAGCAGCGCGTGGGCCACCCCGAGGGCGTCCAGCGCGGCGAGATGCTCCTCCGACTGCGGCATCCAGCCTTCGGTGGCCGCCACCACGAACATCACGGCGGCCACCGGCCCTAGCCCGGCGAGCATGTTGGCGACGAACCGCTCGTGGCCGGGCACGTCGACGAACGCGAGCCGGCGCCCGTCGAGTTGGGTCCAGGCAAAGCCGAGATCGAGCGTCAGCCCCCGGCGTTGCTCCTCGGCCAACCGGTCCGGCCACATGCCGGTGAGCCGGTGCACCAGGGTCGACTTGCCGTGGTCGACGTGGCCGGCGGTGGCTATGACGAACATGCCCGCACCGCCGCCAGCAGCAGCTCGTCGGTCTCCGGCGCCACCGTACGCAGGTCCAGCAGGCAGCGGCCGCCCTCTAACCGGCCGACCACCGGGGGGCTGCCGAGGCGCAGCGCTGCGGCGTACGACTCCGGCAGGCTCACCGCGGCGCTGGGCAGTCGTACACCAGGGGCCCCGCCGCCGCCGACGGCCGCGACGCAGTCCACCGCCTCGGCCCCGGCGCTCTCGCGGAGTTGCGCGGCGAGCCGTTCGGCGCGGCTGCGCAGCAGCGCAACGTCGGCGACCAGCGCCCGCGCCACCGGCGGCGGGGGCCCCAGCAGGGTGGCCTCCAGCGCGGCCAGGGTGAGCTTGTCGACCCGCAGGGCGCGCGCCGCAGGGTGTCGGCGCAGCCGCTCCACCAGTTCCGCGTCGCCAAACATCAGGCCGGCCTGCGGGCCGCCCAGCAGCTTGTCGCCGCTCGCGGTGACCAGGTTCGCGCCTTCGCGCAGCGTCGACGCGGCGTCCGGCTCATCGGGCAGCACCGGATGCGGCGCCAACAGCCCCGAGCCGATGTCGACCACCAGCGGCACCTCGGACTCCTCCGCGAGGGCCGCCAACTCCGCGACCGGGACCGCCGAGGTGAACCCGGTGACGTGGAAGTTGGACGGGTGGACCTTCAGCACGAAGCCGGTGTCGGGTCCGATCGCCTGGGCGTAGTCGCGCAGGGCGGTGCGATTGGTGGTGCCGACTTCGCGAAGCCGCGAACCGGCGGATGCCAGCAGCTCGGGGATGCGGAAGCCGTCGCCGATTTCGACGAGCTCGCCGCGGCTGAGCACTATTTCCCTGCCGGGGGCCAACGCGAGCGCGGTCAGCAGCAGGGCTGCGGCGTTGTTGTTGACCACGTGCACGCCGCCCACGTCGGGGACCGCCCGAGCAAGCGCGGCCAGCGCGCCGCGGCCCCGTCGGGCGCGCCGGCCGGTCGCCAGGTCGAACTCGACGTCCGTCGCGCCGGCAGCGGCCACCACCGCGTCGGCCGCGGCTTGCGACAGCGGCGCCCGGCCCAGGTTGGTGTGCACGACCACGCCCGTGGCGTTGACGTCGGGCCGCAGGCCCGACGCGGTGGCGGGCAGCGCGGCGACGGCGTCCTCGGCGACGCGCTCGGGCTCGATCTCCCCGGCGCGCGCCCGCTGCTGCGCCTGGGCGATCACGGACTTCACCAGGGCGCGCCCCAGCACCCGCTCGGCTTCGGCGAGCCGGGGATCGGCGAGCAGCGTGTCGGTGCGGGGGACCCGCCGCCTGCGATCGCTCACGTCACTCACGTCAGGTCCCGGGAGCATGGCGGAGGCGGACGGGAATCGAACCCGCCAGCGGCAGCGCCTGCCGCTCGACGGTTTTGAAGACCGCGCCGGTCACCAGACCGGACACACCTCCCTGGACTATGGCGACAATTATGGACTTTCGTGACTTCAATGGACTTCATGGCTTCCCGAGCGACCCGGCGACTGACGCAGTACGCCCACGGCGGCGGCTGCGCGTGCAAGATCCCGCCCGGCGAGCTCGAGGACGTGATCCGCGGACTGCAGAAGGGCGCGCCGCGGCATCCGGCGGGCGAATTGCTGGTCGGTCTGGACAGCGGCGACGACGCCGCCGCGGTGCTCATCGACGGCGGCACGGCGCTGATCGCGACGACGGACTTTTTCACCCCGGTGGTGGACGACGCATACGACTGGGGCCGGATAGCGGCCGCCAACGCGCTTTCCGACGTGTACGCGATGGGTGGGCGGCCGGTCGTGGCGGTGAACCTGCTCGGCTGGCCGCGGGATCTGCTGCCGATCGAGCTGGCCGCCGAGACGCTGCGCGGCGGATTCGACGTGTGCGCGCAGGCGGCTTGCTATCTGGCCGGTGGCCACAGCGTCGACGACCCCGAGCCGAAGTACGGGTTGGCGGTCACGGGGACCGCCGATCCAAACCGGTTGCTGCGCAACAACGCCGGTCGCCCGGGGACGCCGCTGTCGTTGACGAAGCCGCTCGGGCTCGGCGTGCTGAACAACAGGCACAAGACCACGGGGGAGCGTTTCCCGGAGGCGGTCGCCGTGATGACCACGCTGAACGCCGAGGCCTCCAGGGCGGCGCTGGCGGCCGGTGTCGAATGTGCAACGGACGTCACGGGTTTCGGGCTGCTCGGACACCTGCACAAGCTGGCGCGGGCCAGCGGCGTCACGGCGGTGATCGACTCGGCCGCGGTGCCCTACCTCGAGGGGGCGCGGGAGGCGCTGGCCGCCGGCTGCGTCAGCGGGGGCACGCGCCGGAACCTCGAGTGGGTGGCGCCGCACGTCGACTTGTCCGCGGTCGGCGAGGACGACGCGCTGCTGCTCGCCGACGCGCAGACCTCGGGTGGGCTGCTGATCGCGGGCGAGATCCCCGGCGCGCCCGTCATCGGGGAGTTGGTGCCCCGCGGGGAACACACGATCGTGGTGCGCTGAGCCCGTGTGGCGCTACGCCCGCGTGCGGAGCATCGCACGGTTTGCGCTCGATGCACCGGGGTACCCGTAGCGGCATGACGAATTTTGGCTACACTCTGATGACCGAGCAGAGTGGACCCAAAGACCTTGTGCGCTTTGCGGTTTCGGCAGAAGAGCGCGGGTTCGACTTCGAGGTGTGCAGCGACCACTTCTCGCCGTGGCTGGCGTCGCAAGGTCACGCTCCCAACGCCTGGGCGGTGCTGGGCGCGGTGGCGCAAGCCACGCAGCGCGTGGACTTGTACTCCTATGTGACGTGCCCGACAATGCGATATCACCCCGCGATCGTCGCCCAGCAGGCCGCCACCGTGCAGATCCTGTCCGACGGCCGGTTCATCCTCGGCCTGGGCAGCGGTGAGAACCTCAACGAACACGTGGTCGGCCGGGGTTGGCCGACCATCGAGCGTCGCCAGGACATGCTGCGCGAAGCCATCGAGATCATCCGCGAGCTGTTCGGCGGACAGCTGGTGAACTGGCGGGGCGAGTACTTCCAGGTGGACTCGGCGCGATTGTGGGACGTTCCCGACGTCCCGGTCGGCATCGCGGTGGCCGTGGGCGGCACCAAGGCCGTCGACAGATTCGCGAAGCTGGCCGACCACCTCGTTGCGGTGGAGCCCAACGGAGAACTCGTCGACGCGTGGCACACCGCTCGCCAGGCGGCCAACATTGCCGGCGGCGGAAGGGTGGTCGGCCAGATACCGGTGTCGTGGGATCCCGACCGCGACGCCGCGGTAAAACGCGCCCACGACCAGTTCCGGTGGTTCGCCGGTGGCTGGAAGGTCAACGCGGATCTGCCGACGCCGGCGGGTTTCGCAGGCGCGACCCAATTCGTGCGGCCGGAAGACGTCGCAGACAGCATCGCCTGCGGCCCCGACCTGGACGCGATCGTTGACGCCGTCCGGCCGTACAGGGAATCCGGGTTCACCGACGTCGCGCTGGTTCAGATCGGTGGGGAAACGCAGGAGGAGTTCCTCGCCGAAGCCGCGGAGCCTTTGCTCGAGGCGCTGCGCGGCGCGTCCGGCTGATTACACGTTTGGGCACCGCCTGCACGGGTATTCGATTTCGGTCGTGGGCATCGGGCCACCATCGGCAGTGTGACGTTCGAACGAAGAGGCAGAGCCGGCGAACGGGCGGCCTGCAAAGTTGCTGCGTTACAGCGGACTTGTGCCAGCCTATGTTCGGCAAGCTAAGGGAGTCGACGATGAGTGATCGATCCGGCGCCGCCACCGCGCCATTGGTGAAGGCGATTGCAGGCGCCAGCTTCGGGCTGGGTCTCGGTGAGCTTGTGGCGCCCGGGAAAGTTGCTGCGATCGCCGGTGTGGACGACACGCGCCGGTCGCGCCGCGTCATCCGGGCGCTCGGCGCACGCGAATGCGGCCACTGGGCGGCGCTGCTGGGTGGTTCGGACAAGCTGGTCTGGACGAGGGTGGCCGGCGACGTGTTGGACGTGGCGCTGCTGCTGGCCGGGGTGGCAGCTCGCGGCCCCGGCCGCCGGCGGCGGGGCGCGATCTCGGCTGCGGTTCTCGGGGGGATCGGCGCCGTCGACCTCTATGCGGCCCTGCGCGCCGGCCGCGATGGCGGCGGGAGGCACGCCGGGGCCGCACATCACCGCAGCGTGCGGGCCGCGGTCACCGTGCATCGCCCGCCCGAGGACGTTTACCGCTACTGGCGCGACCTCGAGAACCTGCCGAGCTTCATGTACCACCTGGAGTCCGTCACCGCCGGCGCCGACGGCCGTTCGCACTGGGTCGCCAACGCGCCGGTCGGCCAGCCGGTGCAGTGGGACGCGCAGATCACCGAAGACGAGCCAAACAAGCGGATCGCCTGGCAGTCGCTGCCCGGCTCCTCGATCCAGAACGGGGGCAGCGTCGAATTCACGCCCGTCGTCGACGGGACCGAGGTCCGGGTCAAGATCGGCTACCAGATGCCGGGCGGCGCGCTGGGCAAAGCGGCCGCGACCCTGTTGGGTGAGTCGCCGGACCAACAGATCAACGACGACCTGCGGCGTTTCAAGCAAATCCTGGAGACGGGCCAGGTGCTGCGTTCCGACGGGTCCCCAGAGGGGACGGCCGCGGGCCGGCAGCTGCGCCAGCAAGCCGCTCAACCCAACGGGCGCCGAAGGGCCAGCGAAGGAGTCACGGTATGAGGGCCACCGTCTATGCGGGCCGCAACAGCGTTGAGGTGCAAAAGGTCCCGGTCCCGAAGATCCTCAACGATCGCGACGCCATCGTGCGCGTGACGTCCACCGCGATCTGCGGCTCGGACCTGCACGTCTACGACGGCTACATCCCCACGGTCAAGCGCGGCGACGTGCTCGGGCACGAGTTCATGGGCGAGGTCGTCGAGGTCGGTAAGGCGGTGAACAACCTCGCCGTCGGTGACAGGGTGGTGGTGCCGTTCCCCATCGCGTGCGGTGCGTGCTCGGCCTGCGAGCGTGACCTATATTCTCTGTGCGAGAACTCCAACCCGAATGCCGGCATCGCGGAGAAGTTCATGGGCCATTCTCCGGCGGGCCTGTTCGGTTATTCGCACATGCTCGGTGGATTCGCCGGCGGTCAAGCCGAATACGCCCGGGTGCCGTTCGCCGACGTGGGCCCGCTGAAGATCGAGGACGACCTCACCGACGATCAGGTTCTGTTCCTGTCGGACATCCTGCCGACCGGCTACATGGGTGCCGAGATGTGTGACATCAGGCCCGGCCAGATTGTCGCCGTTTGGGGCGCGGGCCCTGTCGGGCTGTTCGCGATCATGAGCGCATTTCTGCTCGGCGCGTCCAAAGTCGTTGCCATCGACCAGGTTCCGTATCGCCTCCAGCTGGCCGAAAAGATCGGCGCGACAACGGTGAACTTCGCCGAAACTTCGGTTCTGGCGGAACTTCAGGACATCACCGCCGGGCGGGGGCCCGACCACTGCATCGATGCGGCCGGCATGGAAGCCCGCAACGGGTCGGTCCCGGTGGACGCATACGACCGCGTCAAGCAGGCGATGCGTCTGGAAACCGAACGGCCTCATGCACTTCGGGAGGCGGCCATGAGTTGCCGCAACGGCGGCACCATCTCGATAGTCGGGGTGTACGGGGGTCTGATGGACAAGTTTCCCATCGGCGCGATCATGAATCGGTCGCTGACCATTAAGACCGGCCAGTGCCACGTGCAGCGCTATATGCGCCCCCTGCTGGACCGGATCCGCAGCGGCGACATCGATCCGACCGTCATCATCACCCACCACCTGCGGCTCGAGGAGGCCCCGCACGGGTATGAGATCTTCAAGCACAAGCAGGACGGATGCACCAAGGTCGTCATGAATCCGTAGCGAAGGAGGAGGTACCGCGATGTCAAATGAATTGCAAGGCACAAAGATTGCTATCCTTGCCGCGGATGGCGTGGAGAAGGTGGAACTCGAGCAACCGCGCGAGGCGCTGCGGAACGCCGGCGCCCGGGTCGAGGTGCTGTCGCTGAAGACGGGCGAAATCCAGGCCCGCAATCACGATCTCGAGCCTGCGGGCACGTTTGCCGTCGACCGCGCCGTGTCGGACGCATCGGTAGCGGATTTCGATGGCTTGGTGCTTCCCGGTGGGACGGTCAATCCGGACAAGCTGCGCCTCGACGATTACGCGGTTTCGTTCGTGCGCGACTTCGTCGTGTCCGGAAAGCCGGTAGCCGCAATTTGTCACGGGCCCTGGACGTTGGTGGAAGCCGGCGTCGCGGTGGGGCGCACGCTGACCTCGTATCCCAGCATTCGCACCGACCTTCGCAACGCCGGCGCGCACGTGGTGGACGAAGAGGTCGTGGTCGACGGGAATTTGATCACCAGCCGGTCACCGTCGGACCTTCCGGCGTTTTGCGAGACGATCATCAAGCAAATTGCGCACGCCACTACCGGATAGCGGGAATAGCGGGATAGCGGGAAATAGACCCATAACCTGTTTTAACCCATCTTTTTGCGGGCATTACACACGCCAAGCCGTGATTGCCACGGGGACCCTTGCAGGAAAGGCCCACGTTGACAACTACCTACCCACAACCCGCCGTTTCGGTTGTGCGCAATGTCTATCGACCGCAAGAAGATTCCTGGTTGCTGGTCGACGCAATGCACTACACGGGGCTCATCCCGGGACGACGGGTTCTCGACCTCTGTACCGGTAGCGGATTCGTCGCGATCGCCGCCGCCGAAATGGGCTGCGCCAGTGTCACCGCCTTCGACATCTGCCCGCACGCCATGCGGTGCTCCCGCGACAATGCCCAACTGGCCGGCGTACAGGTCGATGTCCGCGAGGGGTCGTGGGTGGAAGCTCTCGAACACGCGCCGTTCGACGTGGTGGTGGCCAATCCACCGTATGTCCCCACCCCGCCGGCCGAGGACTTCGAGCTCGGCTGCGCGAGCGCGGGCCCGTCATTGGCCGTCAACGCCGGACCCGATGGGCGCCTGGTTCTCGATCCGCTGTGCGAATCGGCGCCAAAGTTGCTGTGCGACGGCGGATCCCTGCTGCTCGTGCATTCGGCGCTGGCCGGCGTCGAGCAGTCGCTGGATCGCCTGAAGTGGGCCGGGATGGAGGCCGAAGTCATTGCCTCCAAATGGATTCCGTTCGGCCCGGTCATGTTGGCCCGGTCGAAGTGGCTGGAGGAGACTGGCCGAATTCCTCGCGGCCGCCGCGAGGAGGAACTGGTTGTGATCCGGGCGGAGAAGCCATGACCCCCACCCGCGTACAGGTGGTGGCGGGAGGACCCGTGCTGGTGTCCGGTCCGGCGCGCATCGAGATGCCCGGCGGCGACGTCGTCGAGTCCGACCGCTTCATGGTGGCGATCTGCACCTGCCGTCGCAGCGACGACTATCCGTTGTGCGACACCAGCCATCGCCGCTGCAGGCCCTCGAGGATCGCGGGCGAAATGTCTAATCCGGGGGTCTAATTCAGGGGCCTGCGCAACGACGTCTGACCCTGGTTCCACGACGCCATGAGCCGGTCCGCCAAGCGGTTTTCGACAGCCGCGTGTGCGCGGATCCCGAAAACGACATCGGAGTCGAGTTGCGGTTCCCGGGCGACCAGATCGCCGACGACGTCGATCCGCACCACCTGTTCGTGCACCGCGTCGGCCTCGACGTGCTCGGCGTAGAACTCGATGCACGCCGACGGTGCCTCCATCCTTCGCAAAGCCTGAACCATCCGTCGCGATCCGGGAGGCGACGTGATCTCCGTCGCCGCGAAGTGCCCGATTGCGGCGCCGCGCAAGGAGCGGTGCAGCCCGAAAAGCGACATGAGATTCACCACCGCCAGCGATTCGGCGGGGACGGCGTCGAGGTACCCGAGGTAGGTCGAATCGAGGCCGGCGGCCGCCAGCAGATCGGCGAACAGCTGCTGGTGCAGGCGAGGACCCTGGCCGGCGCCGTATTCGTCGTACTCGACCGCGACGAACGCCGCCTTGGCGGTGCCCATCAGACGCGGAATCGCCCACGCGTGCGGGTCGGCCTCTTTGAGGTGATACAGCGAGCGGTGCACGAAATATTCGCGCATCTGGTCCCAGCTTCCCGCGTCGCGCAGGTAATACGACGGCCCGGTACCGTCGGCCGGTTCGACGGTAAGCGAGTCCATTTCGGCCGCCGCGGTGTCGCCGGGGGCTATCGGGCCCACGTCGCGTCGCACGCCCGCCAGAAAGACCCGTTCCAGTTCTGAGCGCAGGTGCAGCAGCGCGGGATTCCATTCCCAACTGGGATCGACCCCGGCAAATCCGCGGTAGTGCAGCTCATAGCACATTCCCAACGCGAGGTGGAGATCCAGGCCGTAGGGATCGGAGTCCCGGACCGAAGCGCCGACGCGTGCCAAGTGGTCGTGCGAGGGCGGCCCGGTCAGCGCATGACGGACAGCCGTCGACAGCGGGCCGCGTGCCGCCGGAAGGGCGGGCTCTGCCGTGATCGATGCGCGGGTCACGCCGATGACTACCCGGGAACGCGCCCCGGCAAACGGTGAGCCGGCATCGATCAACCGGCTTGCGACGGTAGGCGGAAGCTGATGTCGATCGTGGTGCCGGTTGGGCTGCTGTCGATTTCCATACGCTCACTGAGCGCCCTCATCAGCACCAGCCCCCGTCCGCCGTGGCCCGGGTCCGCGGCCGGTGTCTTCCACGAGCCGGAGTCGGCGACCCGTGCCCGCACTTCGCCGTCGACGAATCTGGCTTCGAGCAGCATCGCCCCGACCCGTTGCCCGCGGTACGCATGCTCGACGCAGTTGGTGCATGCTTCGTTGACGACCATCACGATGTCGGCGACCAACGAGGCCGGGACCTGGGCGGCCCGCAGCCAGGCGGTCAGCCGATGGCGAATGTCGACCAATTGGTCTGCCGTGGCGCCCCTTTCGAGGCGTAACGGCGGCGGGCGGTGGCGGTAGATCACCATCGCGACGTCGTCGTCATACCCCGACGCGGGCGCCAGCTCGCGAACTACCTCGGCCGGGACGGCCTCCAAAGGCAACTTCATCGTCTTCACCAATATTCTTGTGGCGCGGGCGATTCCATCGTCGATCGACTCGCGCTTCCGCTCCACCAGGCCGTCGGTGAACAGCATCAGCGTCGAGCCCGGCGGTAACACCCGGGAAGCCTGCGGGCGCGGATGGTCCCGGCGGACCGCGAGCGGAACCGACGCGGCATCGGTCAACAAGGTCGTCTGTCCGGGCTCGGGCCCGGCGAGCACAGCGGGCATGTGGCCGGCATTGCTGTACTCCAGACGCCCGGTCTCGGTGTCCAGGACCGCCAGGAAGACCGTGGTGCAGTAGGCATTCGGGATGAGCGAAGCCGCAGAGTCGAGTTGCTCGAGCAACAACGCCGGTTGGGCGCCGTTGATCAGCAGCGCGCGCGCCGAGCTGCGGAGCTGACCCATGATCGCGGCGGCCGGCAGACCACGGCCCACGCAGTCGCCGACGACGATGCCGATACGGTTTTCCCCGATCGGCAGCACGTCGTACCAGTCGCCCCCGATTTCCAATGGCGGGACAGCGGGTTCGTAGCGGACGGCGAAGCCCGGCGGCGGCTGCACCGTTGGCAGCATCGCGCGCTGCAAGGTCAGCGACGTCTCCCGCGCGCTCTCGAACTGGCGCACATGCTGCATGGCCAGACTGAGGTGCCCGATGAGCACTGTGACCAGGAGCCGATCCTCCGCGCTGACCCAGCGAGGGGCGCGAAGCTCCAGCCACAACGCGAGGTCTCCGGCGCCGGAGAGCACCGCGACCAAGCCCTGCGCCTTGCCGGGATTGTTGGGGTGCTGGACCGTCTTGGCGGTCAGGGGCAGCTGGTGACGCGCTTCTTGGAAGGTTTGACGCAGCCACGGATCCATTCTGCGCCAGGAAGATTCGGCAGGCTCACCCACCGCCAGGACGCTTGGTTCGCCGCCGCCGCTGGGCCACGAGACGGTGACCACGCGTTGGACGTCGATCGCCGTCCGGCACTCCTCGAGGGTGATAGAAAGCAGCTCGGCGACGCTCTTGGCCACCGTCACTGCCGTGGCCAGGCGCAGAACCGCGCTTTCCCGAGCTGCGAATGCCCGTTCCGCGGTGATGTCTCGGATCGTTCCCACGTAGACATCTCGGTCGCTGCCGGTTTCCTTGACCGCGTTGATGCTGACCTTCACCCAAGCGAGATGACCGTCTCGATGCCGAATGGGTGTTTCATACTCGGCGCTGCCAATGCTTTGGACCAAGGATTGCTGCTCACGCGCGGTCTTTTTGTCGACCAACCACGGGTGCGGCCACCGGTACGGCAGGCCCTCCTCGGGATAGCCGAGGATCTCGATGAAGGCGCTGTTCATTTCGATCACCGAGCCTTCGTGATCGGCGACGAAGAAACCCTCCTGCAGCGAATTCACCAGGGCCGTGCGGAATTTGTCGCGGTCGGCCAGCCCCTCGGCGCGGGCCCGCTGCTCCGCGTAGCGCCTGGTCCCGTCGAGAAATCCCCGCGTCGCGACGTCGAGCGGCGCCAGCGTCTGCAAAAGGAATTCCAGTGCGGCCGGCCTATCGACACCACCATCGTTCTGTGCTAGCTCTTGCATCAGCTCGAAATGGTGCTCGATGATCTCGAGCATGCTGATTTCTTCCTGCAAGGCGCGGCGTCCGAGCTCGTGGCCGACGGCCAGGCTATCCTCGTCGCGCCCGTGGAGGTAGCTGTGCAACGCGGCGACGTATTCGACGTGAAAGTCGTTCCCGCAGTTACGGTCGCTCATGTCGTGGCTCCCCGGTGGCGCGCCGCGAGCACCATCGCGTCGTCGGTTTCCTTGGAGTGTTTACCCAGTAGTTCGTCGGCGATAACCATCGCGGAAGCCGCGAAGTCGACGTGCTCCAAGTGATCCTCGGCGATACCGTCGGTGCTCATCAGGAGCAGGTCACCGGGGCGGATCGAAAGCACCTGGGCCGGAATGACTTCCGGTATGCGGTAGCCGACGATGCCCGCGGTGAGGCGCGCGCTGGATCGGATTTGGAAACCGGTCGGTGCCTTGGCCACCAGCTCGGCGGTTACGTTGCCGACGCCTGTCCACGTCAGTGTGCTGGACGCGAAATCCACACGTGCCAAGGTTATTGCCACTCCCCTGGTGCCCTCCAGCGAGCGGTGGCAGAGCTGAATGAGGACCTCGAGCCGCCTTTCGCGTGCGCCGCTGACCACCTCGACGGCTCGCAGCGCGGCAGTTGCGGCGTCGGGCCCGTGGCCCAGGCCATCCACCACCCCGAACAGAGCAGCCTCCCCGTCGAGGTCGACCGCGATAGCCCGGTCGCCGGAGGTGTACTCGCTGGGCATAGGGCGGCCCGCCCTTGCCCACTCTATTGGCCCGAAACGGCCGTTCTCACGCACGAGCCGGAACCCATTTCCACATTTCGACCACCGTTCCGCGGCCGACTAAAGACTCCACAATCAATCGGTCCATCAGGCGGCGCGCCCCGGGCAAGCCCATTCCCAACCCGCGACCGGTCGAGTATCCGTCCTCCATCGCACGCTCGATGTCGGCGATGCCCGGACCCTCGTCCTCGGCGCGTACCACCAGAGCCTTGCGGCCGTCCCGGTCGGCCACCGTGACCCGGATGGCTCCGCGACCGGCGTAGCTGGTGATATTCCGGGCGATCTCGGAGATCGCCGTGGCGATCATCGTGACGTCGGTCAGCGAGAATCCGAGGTCGAGGGCGAGTTGATGTCCGGCTTTGCGCGCGGCGACGATGTCGTCGGAGTTGTGGATATTGACGACGATGTCACCCACCACCGTCGCGCCCGATCGTCGATATGCCCAGTCCCCTTTCGCGGTTCAGCAGGGCAAGGCCCTCTTCGAGGTCCAGCGCGGTGTTCATGTCGTCGAACGCCAGACCCAGTTGGACCATCGCGAAGGCCACCTCCGGTTGCAGACCGACGATCACGGTGTCCGCGCCGCGCAGCCGGGTCATGTGGGCAATCGTCCGCAGTGAGCGGGCGGCGAACGAATCCATCACGTCGATGGCGGTGACGTCGACGATGATGCCCTGTGCGCGGAATCTGCTGACCCGCTCCATGAGGTCGTAGCGCAGACGTTCGGCGTCGGAGTCGGTGAGCGCCGACTGCACCGAGGCGATGAGAATGGCGCCCTGTTTCAGTATCGGGACTGGCATGGTGTGCTCGCGCTAGTCGCGTATCGCGCTCACCCGGTCTGTTCACCGGTGCGAGTGACTTCGTACCCGAGCAGGCGTTCAGCCTCCTCGATGCCGCCCTGCAGGTCACCGACGGCATTCATCTTCGACAGGTCCAGCCCGATGGTTACCAGGGTCAGGGCGATTTCCGAGGACAGGCCGGTGATGATCACGCTCGCGCCCATCAAGCCCGACGCGTCGACCGTCTGCACCAGGTGGTTCGCCACCGTGGAGTCGATGGTGGGCACACCGGTGATGTCGATGACCACGACTTTCGCGCGGTTGGCGCGGATGGCCCTCAACAGTTGTTCGGTGACCTGGCGGGCGCGCTGGCTGTCGAGCACACCGATGATCGGCAAAATCAGCAGCTGCTCGCGCACCTGCAGCACCGGCGTCGACAGCTCGCGGATGGCCTCCTGCTGCTGCCGGATGATGCGCTCGCGCTCCTGCACGAAGCTGACGGCCACGGTGTTGGCGATGCGGTTGGCCGCCGGCTCGTAGGCGTCGAGAACACGGTTGAGCATCTCGAAGTCGGTCTGGTACTTCTCGAAAAGGGACCGCGCCAGCACGTCACGCAGCAACAGGACGATGCCGACGACCTCGTCGGTTTCCACGCCCCGCGGGATGATGCGTTCCGACAGGTCGCGAGCGTAATCCTGCAGCGCCTCGACGCTACCGGTCTCGAGCACCTCGACGTAGCTGTCGTACACCGTGGTCGCCTCGGAGAAGATCTCCTCCGGGGTCATCGCGGTGAGCAGTTCGGCCTCGGTGATTCTGCGGGCCCACTCCTCGCGCAGGACGGTTCGATTCTGCCGCAAGTGCTGCACCAGCTGCGGCAGCAGACCCTCGCTGACCGTCTGCGCGGCGGTTGTGGTGCTACCGAAATCCGACGACAAATCCGACATCTGGCCCTCCCGTGTCCCGCGACGCGCTCCGCAGTGCGCAGTGCCTATTGGGCAGACTAGCCTGGGCTATCGCGGTACAGGTGTCTAGGGCATATTCTTCTCCGGCAGTTCGCAAGGAGGGTTAGGCTTGCACCACGCTTAAGGCCGCTAAAGGCCGCTAAAGGCCACGGACAAAGGATCGCCATTGTCAGCTCCCGATTCGATTACCACCTTGGTTGAGGACCGCGATGGTGTGTCCCTGATCAGCGTCAGCGGCGAAATCGACCTGGTCACCGCTCCGGCCCTCGAACAAGCAATCGGCGCGGTGGTCGCAGACGGCCCGTCCGCGCTGGTCATCGACCTTTCGGCGGTGGAGTTTCTCGGCTCGGTCGGGCTGAAGATCCTGGCGGCGACCTACGAGAAACTCGGCAAGTCCACCGAGTTCGGGGTGGTCGCGCGCGGTCCGGCGACCAGGCGGCCGATCCACCTGACCGGTCTGGACAAGACCTTCCCGCTGTATCCGACGCTGGACGACGCCTTGACCGCTGTGCGGGACGGCGGCTAGCGGCGCCTCAGCCGGTCTATCGCATCAGCGCCAGGTTCCGCCAGAAGTTCACCAGGCTCTCGGTGCCGCCAAAGAGTGTCGTGAAGTTCGTGGAGTCGACCAATACGATGTCGCCGGCGCGTTGGCCGGCCGGCGGCATCCAGATGAGCGCGTTGAATTGGGTGTTGCCCGCCGCCGTGAACGGATGCGGCCGGGTCGGATCGATTCGTTGCCGCCCCAGCACTCACAGGCTGTCGCCCTCCGGAACCGTCAGCTCGTAGTGCGGCAGGTGGGGGTGGAAGTTGAAGGTGGTGACGTTGCCGAGCAGTCCGGGGGTGTCCAGGTCAGGAAAGCCGGTCAGCGGGGCGATCTCGTTGGCGCCGGTGACCGCCGGACGCAGCCCCCAGGCGTTATGGACCGGAACGTCGAGCGCCCTCATCAGGGATCGCGTGTACTGACTGAAGCGCTGTTGGCGAGGCACCAGCGGGTCGCCGTGATGCAAGTACTCGATCTGGCGTTGCTGGTTGTCCTCGGTGAAGCCGACGTCATGATGCGGCGCCAGCAGCAGGCACGTGCCTTCGCGCTGCAGCCATTCCTGGATGGCGGCCACCTCGTCCGGATCGGCCTCGTCCTCACCGAGCACGTGGTCGAGTCCGAACACCATCAGGGTGTCGGTGTCCGCGAGGATCCGTTCGTCGATTGGTAGGCGGTAGCCCGCTTGGTCGATGCGCTGGAAAACGGCTACCGGGTAACCTGTCGCCTCGCCGGCGAGCCTTTGGAAGTCCAACGTCGAACGATGGAACAGCTCCAAGGTCCCGGCGATGCCCTGCAGGAAGTGCGCCGCGTCCCATTCCGGTGTTTCGTAGTTGGGCCAGGCCGCCCTGCGCACCTCGGTCATGGTGGAGAACCGGTTGTCCAGCGCGGCCGGATCCCGTTGGGACTCCCACGGATAGCTCCAGGTCCAGTAGATGCTGATGCGCCGACGGCCCGGCGTGTGCTGACGGTGAACGTGGTTCTGGTTGTAGGTCCGTGCGGGTGCGGTCATGATGTCCCCACTAGGTGTCGAGGCTGGCGAGATATCTCAATCCGTTGAGACCGGGAAGGAAGAAGTACGCCCCGCCGGTGAGCGTGGTAAAGGCGGGCAGCCCCTTGAGAACTTTGCGGATCGGGCGCTTGGGAATCTTGTATTCCAGTGTCCCGTCTTGTGTTCCGCAAATGGGATCACGCTCGTTCCCCAACTCGTGAAAGGTGGGGTCGTTGATCCATACGTTTTGCGCGAACTCGAATTGACGCATCAGCCTTGCGCAGATGATGAACGCGGCGATGCCGCGGTCGGCGCCGTCGTCGGGATGGCCGTCGGGGAGGGCCTCGCCGTACGTCGCACCGCGGCGGATCATCCGCCTCCGGTTCATGTTGACCGTGGTGTCGCGCGGGTTCAGCCGCCGCGCATGTGAACCCAAGGGCACCGCATACCCGAACGGGTCCATCTCCTTGTAGTTGAAGTCGTTGTTGCGCAACGGATCCGCGCCGAGTTCGGGGTCGTCGTGGTCGGGGGCGAGAACCAGCGGTGCGCCGCTGCGCCACCGGCCCATGAACTTCGCGGCCAGGAGTTCTTGCCCCTCCGATGTGTCGGCGTGCTCTTCCAGATAGCTGCGGAACAGGCCGACGTGTTCGCGCAGCCGCCGGTACGCCATGTAGCTGCCGTTGCGCGACAACTCCTCGGGCTGCGGCACTTCCGCGATATTCCCCTCCTCATCGGGGTAGCCGAGGATGAACTCGCCGGGCTTCAGCGGCCCGCCCGATCCCGGCGTCGGTTCATCGCCGCTTCCCTCGATCACCGGTTGCGACATCCGGTCGCGGTACCCGAAATGATCGTGTGCGTAGTTGAACGGCTGCGTCGCGTTGAGATCCAAAAAGGACAGCACCCCGAACACCGGGGCACCGTGCGACGAGGTCGGCGTGGACCGCGGTGCAGCGGCGGTGCTCGGCCTCGTTGCGGGCGAACAGGATCGCGATCGCATGCAGCTCGTCGCCGGCCAGGCCGCCCACCCAATTGTCCGGATGGTTGGCGCCGGTGTCGCCCAAGATGTCCGCGCGGGCGGCCATGCCCTCCCGAAACGCCTTCGGAAACGTCGCAAGAGAGTCCTCGGGAACTCCCAACGCTCGTAGCCCATTCCAGGTGAACGCCAGCGTAACCCACCGCTCACTGCCGTCCATCGTCTTGCGTACGTCCGCCGCCGACTGTGCCCTGTCCGCTAATTCGGATAGCCACGCTCGGCCTCCGGCCGTGATGTCGAACGACAGGAATTCGTAGCGTCCGGTCATCGCCGGCGTGCGCGTCAGCAGGATGTGCTGAATGTTGTCGAGGTCAAGCATGAATCACTGCATCTGGTCGAGCATGTCGGAGAATGCGGCCTTGAGCCGAAGCGCCTTCTTGATCTCGTCCGCCGTGACATACGGGTATTCGCCATACTCGAGAAAGCTGGGAAACTGGTGCGCCCTAACGAATTTCATGAACGCTTCCGGGTTGGCTGCCAGTCTTCCGGGAAGCCCTCCAGGTTGGTGAACACCGTGGTCACTCCGGACTGGGTGAACAGCTTTATCGCGTCTTCGGTGTACTTGTCGAAATCGGTGTCGAAGATGCCTTGGTATTGGAAATGCAGCCCGTGCCCGACGTCGAACAGCACCCAGCGCAGGTAGTGCAACCGCAGCGGGGCGAGGAGGTCCGGCTGGGCCGCTATCGCCTCCTGGATCGTCTTGCCGTACTCGCGGATCGCGTACTCTTGGCCCGGCTTCACCTTGGCGATGATCGAGAACCCGTAGCAGGCGGGCGTCCTGGGGAAGACGGGGCCGTACTGCCTCGCTGCAGTTCGAAGTATCCCTCCGCGGGAATCGCCATCGCGGCGGGCTTGCTCCATTCGTGATCGGTTGCCGGCATCATCGTTCTCCCGTCATTGGTTACGTCATTGCCTCGGCCGAGGCAATATGTCCTTCGCACCCAAGCGACTTCGCCATCGCCCTGTACTCGTCTCGATGAATTCCATACAACTCCGCGTCCCCCCGTGCCCGCGCCAGCATCGCGCGCAGCCGCAACACGGCGATGTTGTTGACGACGTAACCGGGGTCGGCCGGCGCGGCCGCCAATCGGTCGATGGCGACCTTTGCGTCGATCGAGATCTTCGGTGCTGCCGCGGGCAAGCAGCGCCTCGACTAACACGGTGATGGCCAGCACGACCCAGACGCATCTTTCTGGGGTGGTCAGGTCATCGAAGGTCGCGCGGGCCAATTCGATGGCCTCGTCGATCTCACCCAGCCGCACCTTCTCGCGAGCGATGTAGCTGTCGACGATGGGCGGAATGAGCCCTTGGTCCAGAACCCGCTCGCGGGCGCGCAGTAGCCTCTCGATCACGACGGCACGGTCAGTGCCTTCCTGGCACGCAAGGGCGACGCCTCGGAGTGCTTCGGTCAGTCCCACGGCAATGTCCTCACCGGCCTGCGTCGCCGCCTCGTACGCCTCCTCGATCTGAGTCAGTACGGTCGCGTCGGGCCGCAGAAATCCCAATGCGATTCCAGGAAGGTACGTGTAGTACACGACGCTCGCGTGTGTTATCGCGTCGACCTCTGGAGCGGAAACCGCGGCGCAGGTGAAGTCCTGCTTCCAGTCCGCGATACCGAGCGAAGCCCTGGCAAGGCCCCGCATCACGACCCCATACGCCAGAGGCGACCCGAAAATCACGTTGCCTTTGGCGTAATCGCCGTCGGCGAGATCGATCAGCCGCTGCGACAGCCGGAGAATTTCGGTCATCTCGGCTGTCTCGTGTTTGACGATCAGAGCTATGGGCAACAGGCCCACTGTTAGCGTCGCATCGCCAATTGATTCGAGTAGCTCGACGTGGTCGTCGGCCAGCCTCGAAGCCTCCTCACGGTGCAGATTCATGAGCGTGCTCGCAACCACCCCAACCATGCCGATGCCCACTGACCGCTGATCGCCCGCGGCGACGCACAATTGGCGCAATTCCTCGAAGCCGGTATCGGCTCTCCTGCCGCCCTGCCGGGCTGCGGTGGCACACAGGAATGTTCGCGGTGCGATGCGCATGGACAGGCTGTCCGGGTACTCGGCGGGCAGCCGGTCGGCGACCTGTTGGGCCTTGCGCCAACTGCTGTGCGCCGCCGCGATGTCGCGGTTCATCGCCCACGTTCCGGCCCGCATGTGCCACGCAAAGGCGGCGGGCAGGTCGCCCGCGGCCTCGGCATGCTCGGCGATCAGCGCCGCATTCTCGTCGACGGATCCGCGCGCTTCGATCGCGGCGGCCAGCCGGCGGTGCAATTTCGCGCGGTCCGACTTCAGTTGCGATTCGTAGGCAACCGTGTGAATCAGAGGGTGGCGAAACGCGTACTGGGCCTTGGGAGTGAAGCGGACTTGGTCGATCAGTTCGGCCTCGATCAGCGGGGATGTGTCGCCATCTTCGACCAATTCGGCAAGTAGGTCGGTGTCGAATCGCGATCCGATGACGGCCGCTGCGTTCAGCGTGTGTTTGGCGGCCGGACTAAGGCGGTCGATGCGCGCTCCGATGGTGGCCTGCAAGGTGGCCGGCACGGCAACGTCGGCAATATCGTCGGCGAGCCGGTAGTTACCGCGATCACCTTGCAGCACACCGCGTTCGGACAGGTCGCGCACCATTTCTTCGGCGAAGAAGGGGTTTCCGGCGGCACGGGTTGAGATCAGCTGGGTCAGCGCCCCGATCGACGGATCGTCTCCGAGCAGCTCGGCCGTGAGCGCCGAGGTATGCCCGCCACTCAGCGGCCGTAGCGCTAGCGACTGCACTCCCGACAGGCGGGTGAACTGCCCGTGGTACTCCGGCCTATAGGTGATCAGCACCAGCGTTGGCGTCTGCGGGATGACGGCCAGGAAGCCGGCCAGCAAGGACTCGCTGGCTTCGTCGATCGAATGCGCGTCTTCGATGACGTACACGCCCGGCTCCTGTCGTGCCAGCGCGGCGCCGTTGATCAACGCCGTCATTCGTCGGCGCCGGGCATCGGGGCCGATGTCGGGCAACGGAGTGTCCCCGATGCCCAGCAGGTCATGCAGCAACACAACGTCTTCCGGGTCTGCTTCGGGGAATAGCTCGTACACACGGTTGCGGGCCTTGTGTGCCTCGAGATCCTCGATCCCGAACGCGGCTCGCAGCATACGCGCCACCGCATGGAAAGGGATGTCGCTGGCGTGGGATTCGCAGTACGCGGTGAAGACGGGGATCCCCCGAGTCGCGGCGACGGCGGCGGCTTCGCGGACCATCCGGCTTTTCCCGATCCCGGGCGGACCCATGAAACTCACAACGGAGCCTGACCCGCCGATCGCCTCGTCCAAGATCGCCGCGACCGTATTGAGTTCCCAGGTACGCCCGACCAATGTGGACTCGCCGCGCCGGCGGGAATGCTGTTCGGCCCCTTGTACGTAGGCGAGCAGGCGCCGTGCTGACACCGGCCGGTCGGCGCCCTTGATCCGTACTTGCTCCGGTTCGCCAAGGACCGCCACAGTTTCGATCAAGCGCGCTGTCGACTCGCTGACCATCACAGCGCCCGGTGCGGCTGCGGACTCCATGCGCTGGGCCATCCCGACCTGTTCGCCGATGGCGGTGTAACTCGCGGAACCGATCTCGCCGGCGATGACCTGACCTGAGTTCAGGCCTACCCGCAGCTGCAGGGCGATGCCGTCGCGCACTTGCACTTCCTTGGCCATTTGCGCCGTCTCCGCCTGGATGTCCAGCGCGGCCATGCAAGCGCGGAGGGCGTGATCCTCGATCGCGGTCGGCGTCCCGAAGACCGCCATGATTCCGTCCCCGGTGAACTTGTCCAACGTGCCGCCGTAGCGGTGCACCACCGCCGTCGAACGTTCGACGAGCTCGGTCATTATCTCGCGCAGCCGCTCCACCCCAACCTGCGTTGCGATATCCATCGAACGAACCACGTCGGCGAACAGCACGGTCACCTGCTTGTACTCCGCCGATCGGGCGGCCTGGCTGCGCGGCGCGCCGCACTCGCTACAGAATTTGGCTGTCGCGGCCAGCCGCATGCCGCACGACCCGCAGGACAGTTCGGGTGCCGGCGCACCGCGAGTGTCGTCCACGCCAGTATCGTCGCACCGCGGGTCAGGCTATGGGCCTTTATAGGCGCGCCGATCGGATCGGCCTATGAGGACGAGCGCGCGGTGCGATGATCGCGAGTATGGATGTCGACCATCCGGAAGAGGACCAGTCGTGGGATCGCCGTCAGCGCGGCGAAACCGAACTCGAACGGCTGGACCGCAATTGGAACAACCTGCTGCAGGAGCTTCGGGTCGTCCAGACCGGGGTGCAGCTGCTTACCGGGTTCCTGCTGACGTTGCCGTTCCAGCAGCGCTTCGACGTCCTCGATCAACAGATGAAGGTCGTGTACCTAGCGACCGTGGGATGTTCGGTGGGCGCAACGGTACTGCTCATCGCCCCAGTCGGTATTCACCGGCTGCTGTTCAGGCGGCATCGCCTCCAGGTGCTGGTCTCGGCCGCGCACCGGTGCGCCTACGCCGGCCTGGCGCTGCTCGGCACGGCGCTGACCGGCGTGACGATCATCGTTTTCGTCGCGGTGGCCGGGCGCACCGCGGGGGTTATCGCCGGGGCGTGCGCACTGCTGCTCTTCGCATTTTTCTGGTGGGTGCTACCGCTGATGCTGCGCACCCGGGGCAAGTAGCGCGGCCGCGGTTCAGCGGCCGGGCGCCAGCGCCGCGATGCGGGTGGAGCCCAGATGGTCGAGAAGGTCCTGCGGATCGGCGAAGATCGGCGACGCGCCGGCGGCCTGCAATTCCTCGCGGGAGATGCCGCCGCTCAATAGGCCGATGCACGGCAATCCCGCGGCCGCCGCGGCGTGCGCATCCCACACCGCGTCGCCGACGAACACGGCGTGGTCGGCGTCGACGCCGGCCCGGTCCAGCGCCACCTGCACGATGCCGGGTTCGGGTTTGGCGGTGTCGACATCGCGGGACGACGTCGTTTCGGCGATCACGTCGTCGCAGTCGAGCGCCTTGAGCAGCGCCTCGAGCTCGTCTTCGGGCGCAGAGCTGGCGAGCACGACCTGCAGTCCGATATCGGCGACGCGGCGCAACAACGCGCGGGCACCGGGCAACGGTGCCAAAAGCGACGTGGTGTCGCGGTAATGGCGGCTATGGCCGTCGCTGAGCCGGTCTTGCACCTCGGCCGGGGCTTCTCCAGACGGGGTGCTCGAGAGGGTGCGCACCAGCGTCGAGCCGTCCATACCGATGCAGCGGTGGATCGTCCAGGCCGCGACCGGTATGCCTTCGGCGTCGAAGGCGCACTGCCAGGCATAGACGTGCAGGTAGTTGGAATCGACCAGGGTTCCGTCCACGTCGAACAGGACGGCCGGGGCCCCGCGGCCCGGCTTCGAGGTTTTCAGCGGACGATCCTGGCGTCGGCGGCACGTCGTGCCGGCGGTCGAAACATCATCTGCGCGGCATACCCGCGCAGGGCCCGGCCGACACACTCACAACGGGAATTGGGGGCGTCGGCGTGGCCGGCAGTTCCGACGCATTTGCGAATAACCTTGGTATCCAATCCTCCTCAGGAGGACGAGCACCATGTAAACGGTGCCAACGCCCGGGTCCTGCGGGGACATGGATTGTGCAGGCGGACAATAAAGTTTGCAAAGTCCAGCCGGGTGTCGCCCAACGCTGACCGCTTTCTGAAGATAGTTCATTTTCAGGCCTGACCAGGTGAAAGGCCGTGCTCGTGGGAGCCGTCGCAATTTTTGGCTCGAAAGGTGTGGTTACGACCCGAATTGGGTAGTACCGCGTGATCCGGGGTAAGTACAGGGAAGTGCGTCAACCCGTCATAGAGGAAGGAACACCCATGGTGACCAAGAGCGACTACGACGCACGCGGGGTGGCTGAAGTCGAGATCCAGGATCCGTCCGCTCTACGCGAGCTAGCGCCCGCCATTCCCGTCTCGTCCATCGCGGCTGCCGATGAAGACCCGAACGACGTGCTCTTCTTCGAGCTGCCCGGTGCGGACCTGTCCGGAGAAGAACTGTCGGTGACGGTTATTCCCCAGCGGCCCGACGAGTTCACTTGCTCTAGTTGTTTTCTGGTGCAGCACCGCAGCCGGCTGCGCAGCTCGGGCTCCGGTCTTCCCATGTGCGCCGACTGCGCCTGATCCCGCGGCGGAGCGCGGCGCTTGACCGATCGGACACGCCGTGTTTCCGTCGTCAACGTGGCAGGACGCGCTGATCGCCGGGAGGGCACGCCGGACGCACTGAGCCGTCCGCCCGGCCTACCCGCTCCGCGCCCCCTTCGCTCGGCGTTCGCCGCGGCGTACGCAATCGCCTACCTTGTCGGCGGGGAGCGCCGCATGCTGCGGTTGATCCGTCGATACGGACCGATAATGACGATGCCCATCCTCAGCCTGGGCAACGTTGCGATCGTGTCGGACCCGGAGCTGGTCAAGCAGGTTTTCACCGCACCGGCGGATATCCTGCTCGGCGGCGAGGGCGTGGGACCCGCGGCGGCCATTTACGGGTCCGGATCGATGTTCGTGCAGGAAGAGCCCGAACATCTGCGCCGGCGCAGACTCCTGACGCCGCCGCTGCACGGCGCCGCGCTGAACAGCTACGTGCCGATCATGCAGAACTCCGCGCGCGCGGCGATGTACGGCTGGCCCGTTGACCGTCCGTTCGAGATGCTCAAGGCCGCGCGGGCGCTGATGTTGGACGTGATCGTCAAGGTCATTTTCGGGGTTGCGGATCCCGACGAAGTGCGGCGACTCGGCGGGCCATTCGAACGGCTGCTAAATCTGGGCGTCTCAGAGCAATTGACGGTCCGGTACGCGCTGCGGCACGCGGGCGCATTGCGTGTGTGGCCGGGCCGTGCCTACGCCAACAAGGAGATCGACGAAGTCGTGATGCCGCTCATCGCCCAACGGCGCAACGATCCGTACCTTAGCGAGCAACACGACATTTTGGCCCTGCTGATGTGCGCCCGCGGGGACGACGGCGAACGGCTGTCGGACAGCGAGATTCGCGACGACCTGATCACTCTGATGCTGGCCGGCCACGAAACCACCGCGACGACCCTGGCCTGGATCTTCGACCTGCTGCTGCATCATCCCGACGCGCTCCGACGCGTCCAGGCCGAATCCGCGAGCGGTGAAGAGGCCTTTACCACGGCGGTGATCAACGAGACGCTGCGGATACGCCCGCCGGCGCCGTTCACGGCCCGGGTTGCGGCGCAACCCTTTTCCCTCGGTGGCTACCGCATCGAGGCAGGCACGCGAATCGTCGTTCATATCATCGCCATTAACCGCAATCCCCACGTCTACGCGCATCCGAACGAGTTCCGCCCCGAGCGATTCCTCGGCGCCCGACCCGAAACCTACGCATGGGTGCCTTTCGGGGGCGGTGTCAAACGTTGTCTGGGTGCGGCCTTTTCGATGCGCGAGTTGATCACCGTGCTGCACGTCCTCCTGCGGGAGGGCGAATTCCGCGCCGTTGACGAGAAGCCGGAAAGGATCGTGCGGCGCTCGATCATGCTTGCGCCCCGCTTCGGCACCAGGGTGATGTTTCGCCTGCGCTGAATTGTCACAATCATCCGTTAGGTTCATCGACGAGTCTGCCGGCGGATTGATCTGCACCCTGAGGAGCCATGGACAAGATAATGGGGTCCTTCGTCGTGGTCGGGTTGGCCCTCCCTTGGTATTTCACGCAGAAGGCCACCGGCAGCGTGCCGGCGGGATTTACGGCCGGACTGGGCGGCCTGGTCCTGACGGTGGTCGTCCTGTTGTGGCTGTCCACGCAACGGAACCGCTTCCGGGCCGTCCTACAGCGACGACGCGACCTCAAACGCGTGAGGTCCGGCATGGCGGCTATCGATGTTATGTCTGGCGTCGAGTTCGAGGAATTCGTCGCGGCACAGCTTCGGACCGTGGGTTGGCGGGTCACCCACACGGCCGGCACCGGTGACTACGGGGTGGATCTAATCGCCGAGAAAGGCGCCACACGCATGGCGGTCCAGTGCAAGAGGCTGGCGAGGGCCGTCGGCGTCGCGGCCGTGCAGCAGGTTGTTTCCGGCGCGCTGCAACACGGTTGTCACCAGACGGTCGTGGTGACGAATCAGGGGTTTACCAAGGCGGCTCGCCGGTTGGCGACCACCCACCGTTGCCGTCTCGTCGGGCGGGAACAAGTGCAGATCTGGGTGCATGCCGCGTCGAGCACCCATCGGGCGAGTCGGGGTGCCGAGCGTCGGCGGATGCAGCCGGAGGTGGAGGCCTAGGCAGGCCCTCAGGTCAGCAACAGGTCGTCATTGCCGATGCCTCGGGGCCGGCGCCGAATGTCTCGGAATCGGCCAGGACCGTGTAGATCTCCCACCTTTCCCCGCCGGGCCCGGTGACCCACACCTTGTCTTGAGTGGCGAAGCAGCACGTCGTAGCGAGTTCTTCCTCCGTAAGCAGGCCCTCGACGGCAAGGCGTTGGGTCTCGTCGTGGACTGCCTCGCTGGATTCGGCTTCGACGCCGAGGTGGTTAAGGGTGCCGCCGTGGCCTGGGTTCTCGAGCAAGACCAGTTTGAGCGGGGGCTCAGCGATCGCGAAGTTGGCGTAGCCGGGTTTGACCTTGGCCGGCTCGGTGTGGAACAGCTTGGCGTAGAAGGCGATCGCCTCGTCGAGGTTGTCGACGTTGAGGGCTAGCTGCACGCGTGACATGGTGTGTCCTTTCTTCGGGTGCTTGTTACGTGGTCGTGGCGTTGGGCAGGAGTTCGGTGATCAACGCCTGGACGCGGCGGGCGATCTCGTCGCGGATGGCCCGCACCGTAGCCACGGGTTGGCCGGCGGGGTCGGGCAATTTCCAGTCGCGGTAGGTAACCCCTGGGAAGACGGGGCACGTCTCACCGCAGCCCATGGTGATCACGACGTCGGTGGTTTGCACCGCGTCGCCGGACAGGATCTTGGGGATGGCGGTGGTGATGTCGATGCCGAGCTCGGCCATGGCGGTGACGGCGGCAGGGTTGACCCGGTCGGCGGGTTCGGTTCCGGCGGAACGCACTTCGATGCGATCTCCGGCCATCCGGCTCAGCAGGGCGGCGGCCATCTGCGAGCGTCCGGCGTTATGGACGCAGACGAACAGGACGCTGGGTTTGTCGGCCATCGGCTAGTCCTCCTCAGTCGGCTCGGTCGTGTCTGGCCGCGAAATGCCTTCGCATTCAACGCCGCTCGCTACCGCCTCCTCAGCCGCCATCATCGGGGTTTCGGTCACGGCCCTTACCCGGTTCTCGTCTCCCGGACGCGGTCCTCGGCACGCAGTATCGACGAAAGCTGTTGCAATGCAGAAGGAATCACCCAGTAGTAGACCCACGTGCCGCGCCGCTCGCAGTCCAGCAGCCCGGCTGAGCGCAGCAGTTTGAGGTGATGAGAAATCGTGGGCTGAGAGACGTCGAACGTCGCCGAGATTTCACACACGCAGGCTTCCCCGCCCGGGTGGCTGGTGATCAGGCTCAGCAGCCGCAGGCGTACCGGGTCGCCGAGCGCCTTGAACATCGTCGCCAGCTCCGCCGCCTGCGACTCGTCAATCGCTGCTCATCCCAGCGTTGGGCAGCAATCTTGTTTCGACATTCTTCTATATAAGCATTCATCGAATCAGACTGCAAGGTCGTTGGCTGGAACGCCTCATTCTTGTTGCCGACGGGCCGAGGGTCGCGAAATTGACGTCTTGGGGCGGGACGAGGATACCTTGGGACCCTGTGTCGACTATCACTGGCACACTCGGCCCGCCACCAATGGAGATATGCACCGCGTACCTGGCCACCGGCGGACGTGAACGGTGGGCCGAGTGGTGCCGCACCCAGCTCGCGCGGGGGCGCGACACGCACACCATCACCTGGGCGAGCCTCGTCTTCGGGCTGGTGACGGCCGGTCGCTCCGACGAGGCGATGGCCGCCGCCGAGGGCCTCGTCGAGGCCGCCGAAGCAACCCGCAACCCGTATGCGGTGTCGTACGCGCTCACCGCCGACGGGTTCGCGTTCCGCGACACCGATCCCCCTCGCGCGCTGGAAGCCATGCGTCGGGCCCTGGCGATTTCTCGGGACAGCGGCAACCGCTTCAACGAGTCGAACGCGGCACAGAATCTCGCCTACATTGAGGCCCAGCACGGCGACCCTGTGGTCGCGTTCGACCACATGACGCTGGCGATCCGTCATCACCACGACGCGGGCTGCATGGGCCTGATCACCCAGCCGCTGGCCGTCCTCGCCGCCTTCCTCGACCGACTCGGGCGCTACGAGCCGGCGGCCACCATCGCCGGGTTCGCCGCCACCCCACTCTCCGCGGCGGCCTACCCGGACTTCAACGCCACGATCGCGCACCTGCGCGAAGTCCTCGGCGAGCGGACCTACGAATCGCTCGCCCGTGCCGGGAAGAACATGACCACCACCGCCATCGCGACATACGCCTACGACCAAATCGACCAGGCGCGAACGGAACTCGAACAGCGGGCCGGCTCCAAAGCCAACACGAGAGATCGGCCCGCATAGGTCTGCTCGGCGGGATATGACGGGACGGCGTCCTCGTCCCGAACGACACCTATTGGCTCACTTCGGCGTCGACTTGTCGCGGTGCTCCTCATCAATTAGTCGCCGCCAGTGTTCGTTGATGTGGTCGGACTGACGCTCAAGCGGGGGTTTGGGCAAGCCCGCCGCGTGCGCGGGATCGGCGCCGAGGAACTGCAGGACTCGCGCAATCTCACCGCTAAAGTTCGCGTCGAGGTCTTCATAGCGGACCGTCAGGACCTTATGACGTCGAGTGGTGAAGTAATCGGTCCACGCTGCCTGTTCGGCGTCGAGGCTCCGTTCCATCCCGATAATTTGCTCGTATGTCGGTGCCACCCCGGTGAGATCGGCCGCGGCCTGTCCGGGTGTGGGCCGGGCCAGGTAAAGCCCCCACGGTCGCACACTCCTCGACGGGCCGGGGGAACGGAACCACTCGCCGGTCGTTTCGGCACGAAACAGCGATATGGCCTGCGCGCGCCGATCGGCACGGACGATGTTGACGAAAACTGCGGACGGCAAGAGCGCCTCGAGAACGTCACCGGGATCGCCACGAAAACCCAGGGATTCCGCAAGGACGACGACATGCCGCCAATGAATTTTGAAACCCCGAACGGCGTTCTCCGTCGCCGCGACCGCCATAACCTTCGCGCGATATTCGGCCCACGAACAATTCGGCGGCAGTTTCAGATCTTCCGTATAGGACCCGATGTGCTCGGGCGTGAAGTACTCCTCGGGTCGGCCGGCAACTCCGGTTGCGACGAGGCCGGCGGCCAGCAGCGAACTACCGGAACGAGGAGTGGAGGCGATGACATAGCTTGCGTGTCTCATAACCTTCGATTCGTTCCGCTCTCTAACGAGCATTCGACGACGTTGTAGGTGCCACGCCGTTTAGTGTGACATCCTGTGCGGGTGCCCGCGGGGGTGCCGCCGTCGGGGGTAGTGACCTTTCTGTTCACCGACGTGGAGGGTTCGACCCGTCGGTGGGAAGCCGACGCCGATGCGATGCGGGCGGCTCTGGCCGCACACGATCAGGTGTTGCGTGCGGCGATTGAGGCGCGCGGTGGCTTTCTGTTCAAGCACACCGGGACGGGGTGTGCGCGGCGTTCGCCTTGCCGAGGTCTGCGGTGGATGCTGCGGTGGCCGCGCAGCGGGCAGTGGAGTTGCCGGTGCGGATGGGGCTGGCGACTGGGGAGGCCGAGCTTCGCGAGGGTGATTACTTCGGTGCGGTGCTCAACCGCGCGGCGCGGGTGATGGCCGCCGGGCACGGCGGTCAGATTCTCGTGGCTGAGTCGACGGCGAGTCTGCTCAGTGGAGTCGACCTTCTCGAGTTGGGGCCGCGACGGTTGCGCGATGTCCCGATGCCGGTCGGGGTGTTTCAGGTCCGGGCGGTGGGTCTGCGTGCGGAGTTTCCGCCGCTGCGTGCGCTGGATACGACGCCAGGAAACTTGCGGCCAGCGACCACCAGTTTGATCGGGCGCGAGTTAGAGGTCGACGAGATCCACGCCGCGGTGAAGTCCCATCGGTTGGTCACGTTGACGGGGGTAGGCGGGGTCGGCAAGACCCGCCTTGCGATGGAGGTTGCCGCACGACTGGCCGATGACTTCCCGGACGGCGTATGGGTTTTCGAACTGGCCGCGGTCAGTGATCCGGCGGCGGTGCCCGATGCAGTGGCCGCCGTGCTCGGCATTACCCAACAACCCGGTAAGACCGTGACCGAGTCGGTGGCTGGCGCCTTGGAGGGCCGGGTCCGGTTGCTGGTGCTCGATAACTGCGAGCACGTGCTCGACGCCGCCGCCGACCTGATCGAAGCGATACTCGCGCGCTCGGCGACGGTGCGAATCCTCGCCACCAGCCGCGAAGGACTCGCAGTCCCCGACGAGCAGGTGCGCCCGCTGCGCTCGCTGGACGCGGCAGCGGGAATCGACTCTGCGGCGGTGACCCTGTTCGTCGAACGCGCTCAAGGCATTGCACCGGGCTTCTCGATGGTGGACGGCGATGAAGCCGCCGCAGTCGCTGAGATTTGTCAGCGCCTGGACGGGATTCCGTTGGCCATCGAATTGGCCGCCTCCCGGATGGCGTCGATGACCGCCAGTGAAATGCGTGATCGTCTTGATCACCGGTTTCGGCTGCTGGTCGGATCACGCCGGGGGCTGGAACGCCACCACACGCTGCGCCACGCGGTGGCCTGGTCCTACGACCTTCTTGACGGCACCGAAAAGACGGTGCTGGAACGCTGTTCGGTGTTCGCGGGCGGATTTGACCTGCAAAGCGCCTGCGCGGTAGCCGGATCGGATGACCGCGACGAGTACGCCATCCTCGAGGCACTCGACGCTCTTGTGCGCAAGTCGCTCCTGCTCGCCGACCGATCGGCAGGGCGGACCCGGTACTCGATGCTAGAAACGATCCGCCAGTTCGCCGAGGAACAACTCGTTGCGCGCGGCGAAGCATCTGAGACTCGGGCCGCCCACTCGCGGTACTTCGCCGGACGGGAAGCCGACATCATGGCCCTGTGGGACAGCCCGCGCCAGCGCGAGGCCTATACGTGGTTCAGCGCCGAACTGGCCAACCTCCGCACCGCCTTTCGCTGGGCCAGAGATCATGGCGACCTGGACGCGGGGGCCGCCATCGCCGCGTATGCAGGGTTGCTTGGCCCTTTTCTCGAGAACTACGAACCGCTAACTTGGGCCGAAGAGCTGATAGACCCCCTCCGCGGCATTGACCATCCCCGACTCGCCGCAGTATGCGTGGGAGCATCGCTGAGCTGTCTCGCCGGACGTTTCGAAGAGGCTGTGCGCTATAGCGAGATCGGCCAGACAGTTATCGCCGCTGCCAGCGACAAGGCGTCGAACTTCGGTGAGCCCTTTCTCGGCAGTGCGTATTTGTTCGTCGGCCAGCCCGAACGGTATGTCGAGCTGTGCCGCGCCCAGCTGAAGCGCACTGGCGACGCCAACACATTCGCCAGGGCGAACCTGGTGCTCGCTTTAGCCGTCTCCGGTTCGACTGACGAGGCGATGGTAATCGCCAACGGGCTCATCGATGCCGCCGATGAGATCGGCAATCCGTGGGTGGTTGCGTACATCCTTTACGTGTGCGGGTATGCGTTCCGCGACACTGATCCACACCGCGCGCTCGAAGTCTGGCGCCGCGGTATGCCCGTCGTGCAGGACAGCGGCAACCGATTCATGGAGACACAACTGGCGTACTGGCTGTCCGGACTTGAGGCCGAGCAAGGGGACCGAGTGGCGGCGTTGGAGTCCCTCAACGTGGCCATCCGCAATCAGCACGAGTCGGGCGGCATCGGCATGTTGCATAACGCGCTGGCTACCCTTGCCGTTGTTCTCGACCCGCTTGGACGCTACGAACCAGCGGCCACCATCGCCGGTTTCGCAACGGTCAATCCCATGGCCGCAGCGATCTTGCCCGAACTCGGCACCGCGGTTGCCCACCTCCGCGAAGTGCTCGGAGACCGGGCCTACGAATCGCTTGCCCGCGAAGGCGAGACGCTGACCACGGCAGAGATCGTGACCTACGCCTACGACCAAATCGACCAGGCCCGAGCAGAACTGAACGCCGGCTCGAAATAGATGAAATGTGAGGGTCTCAAGGTGGGATTCGTGTGACATCCTGATCGGGTGTCCGCAGGGGTGCCCCCTTCGGGGGTGGTGACCTTTTTGTTCACCGATATCGAGGGTTCGACCCGTCGGTGGGAGGCCGATGCGGATGTGATGCGTGCGGCGTTGGCCGCGCATGACAAAGTGATGCGCTCGGCGATCGACGCCAACGACGGCTTTGTTTTCAGCCACACCGGCGACGGGATGGCCGCCGCGTTTGCCTCGCCGATGTCGGCGGTTGATGCTGCGATCGACGCGCAGCGGGAGTTGCAGTTGCCGGTGCGGATGGGCATTGCCACCGGTGAGGCCCAGCTGCGCGACAACGACTATTTCGGGACGGTGCTCAACCGCGCCGCCCGACTGATGGCCGCCGGGCATGGAGGACAGATCCTGGTGGCGGACTCCACCGCGGGTCTGCTCAGCGGGGTGCACCTGGTGGATATGGGGCCGCGGCGGCTACGTGATCTGCCCAAACCGATCAACGTCTTCCAGCTTCGGGTGCCGGGCCTGCGGGCCGAGTTCCCGCCGCTGAGGACCGTCGATACCAGTCCCGGCAACCTTCGGAAACCGACGACCAGCTTCATCGGCCGTGACTCCGACGTTGCCGACGTCATAGCTGCGGTGCGTGCTCACCGATTGGTCACGCTGACCGGTTCCGGTGGCGTCGGCAAGACCCGCTTGGCGTTGGAAGTCGCCGCGCTGTTGACAGACGAATTTCCCGACGGGGTATGGCTTTTCGAATTGGCGGCGATCGCCGACCCGGCCTCGGTACCCGATGCGGTGGCGGCGGTATTGGGTATCACCCAGCAGCCGGGGAAGACGGTGAGCGAGTCGGTGGCCGTCGCGTTGGAAGGCCGAGTCCGGTTATTGGTGTTCGACAACTGTGAGCATGTTCGCGATGCCGCGGCCGATCTCGTGGAGGCCGTCCTCGGTCACTCCGACACCGTTCGGGTATTGGCGACCAGTCGCGAGGGACTGCGGGTCGAGGACGAGCGAGTGTGGCTGGTGCCATCTTTGGACGTTCGTGCCGGCGTCGACTCCGCTGCCGCGGCACTTTTCGTCGACCGTGCTGTCAGTGTCGCCTCACGCTTTTCGGTAGCCGACACCGACGACGCGGCCGCTGTGGTGGAGATCTGCCGTCGCCTCGACGGAATCCCCTTAGCGATCGAGTTGGCGGCCTCGAGGATGGCGTCGATGACCGCCAGCGACGTCCGCGACCGTCTCGACCATCGGTTCCGGTTGCTGGTCGGAACACGTCGCGGACTCGAACGCCACCAAACATTGCGGCACGCGGTGGCATGGTCCTACGACCTGCTCAGCGACGCGGAAAAGGCCCTACTGGCCCGATGCTCGGTCTTCACAGGCGGCTTCGACCTCGAAAGTGTTTGCGCGGTAAGCGGATCGGACGATGAGTTCGCGACGTTGGACCTCCTGGACGCGCTGGTGCGTAAGTCGTTGCTCGTCGCGGGACGGTCTTCAGGCCGGGCGAGGTACTCGATGTTGGAAACCGTCCGGCAGTTCGCCGAGGAGCAACTCGCGGAAAGCAGCGATGCGGACGCAATTCGGACCGCACATGCGCGTTACTTCGCCGCGCGCGAAGGCGACATTCTTGCGCTGTGGAACAGCCCACGACATGGCGAGGCCTACACCTGGTTCACCACCGAACTAGCCAACCTGCGCACCGCCTTTCGGTGGGCGGCCGAACACGGCGACCTCGATACGGCCGCACCCATTGCGACGTTCGCGACGCTACTTGGCGTAATGATTGAAAACTTCGAGCCGGTGGCCTGGGCCATAGAACTCATTCCGCGGGCCCGTGCGGCTGACCATCCCCGGCTGACATCCCTGTACGTAATGGCGACACATTGCTGGCCACTCGGACGTATCGAGGAAGCCTGTCGCTACGCCGACGAGGGCCAAAAACTCGTCAGCCAAGGCCGGTACGGAGTGCCGCGCGGATTGGAGACCTGGCTTGGTGGTATGTACACCAACACGGGTCAGCCGGGACGGTCGATGGAGATATTCCGCGAGATGCTGGCTCGAGACGAAGACCCATTTGGATTGACGCGGTCGGGACTTGTTCTGGCATTGATGCGTAACGGGTCTTTTGAGGAGGCGAAGACCACCGCTCGAGAGCTGATCGAGGCTACTGAGGTCATACCAAACCCATGGGCACAGTCATATGCGCTTCTCGCATTCGGCATGGCGTGGTGTGACGCCGATCCAGCGCGTGCGCGTAATGCCTTGCAACGCGGCCTGGTCATCGCCCAAGAGAGCGGAATTCGCTACAACGAGTCCCACCTCACGAACGTCCTCGGTCGCCTCGAGGCCCGACACGGCGACACCCTCGCGGCACTCGAATACCTCAGACTGGCGATTCACAATTACCACGACTCCGGCAACACGAACGTTATCCGAGTTCCGCTCGCGAGCCTCGCGGCGTGCCTCGACCGGCTCGGGCGCGCGGAAGGCGCCGCCGTCATCGCCGGCTACTCGAGCAGTCGCTTTACCAGGGCATGGCTCCCAGAGCTGGCAACCGCGATTGCGCACCTGCGCGATGTCCTCGGCGATCAGAGATATGACACGCTCGCCCAGAAGGGTGCGGACATGAGCACCGCCGCGGTCGTAGCGTACGCCTACGACCAGATCGACCGCGCGCGAGCGGAACTGAATGCCGCCTCGGGATAGACCACAAGCATCACAAAGTCGGGGTGGCGGGATTTGAACCCACGGCCTCTTCGTCCCGAACGAAGCGCGCTACCAAGCTGCGCCACACCCCGCTTGAAGCCACGACAGCCTATCGCACCGGCCCCTGCGCTGGCCAAACCGCAGGGCTAAGGGCTAGCTCCACTGGCAATAGCGCTCGAATTCGACCAGCGCCTCGGCGTGGCCGCTGGGATCGAGCCCTTGGGCGCTGACCCACTCGTCGCTGAAGTAGGTGTCGGCGTAGCGGTCACCGCTGTCGGCGAGCAGCGTGACCACCGAACCACCGCGGCACTCGGCGACCATCTCGGCGAGCAGGCCGAATGCGCCCCACAGGTTGGTGCCCGTCGACGGGCCCACCCGGCGTCCCAGGACGGCACTGACGTGTCGCGCGGCGGCGATAGACGCGGCGTCGGGGACCGCGACCATGCGGTCGACCACGCCGGGCAGAAACGAAGGCTCGACCCGCGGCCGGCCGATGCCCTCGATACGAGATGACGTCGGCATCACGATGTCGTACCGCTCCTCGGAGTAGGCGGGGAAAAACGCAGAGTTCTCCGGGTCGACGACGCACAACCGGGTCGCGTGCCGTCGATAACGGATGTAGCGGCCGATCGTCGCACTGGTTCCGCCGGTGCCCGCGCCGACCACGATCCATTCCGGTACCGGATACTCCTCGTCGAGCATTTGCTCGTAGATCGACTCGGCGATGTTGTTGTTGCCGCGCCAGTCGGTGGCGCGCTCGGCGTTGGTGAACTGGTCCAGGTAGTGCCCGCCGGTCTCTTCGGCCACGCGCTCGGCCTCGGCGTACACCTGGCTCGAGTCCGCCACGAAATGGCAACGCCCACCCTGTGATTCGATCAGCGCCACCTTGGCGGCGCTGGTGGAGGCCGGCATGACGGCGACGAACGGGAGCCCCAGCAGCGCCGCGAAGTAGGCCTCCGACACCGCCGTCGAACCCGACGATGCCTCGACTACCGTGGTGCCCTCGCCGATCCACCCGTTGCACAGCGCGTACAGGAATAGCGAGCGCGCCAGCCGGTGCTTGAGGCTGCCGGTGATATGCGTCGTCTCGTCCTTCAGATACAGCGCGACGCCAGCGTCGCCGCACCAGGCCGACGGCAGCGGGTACCGGAGCAGGTGAGTGTCGGCGCTGCGACGGGCGTCTGCCTGGATCAGCCGGACCGCGTTGTCGGTCCAGCGGCGTGGCAGGCTGCGGGCGGCGATCTGGGCCAGGTCGCTCAACGCACCGAAGCGGTTGGCTGCGAACGGCTCAGGTCGCTGGTCGAATCCCGGTCGCCCATCGGGGTGGCGATCAACGTCAGCAGGGTTGCCTCGGGCCTGCAGCAGAACCGCACGGGCGCAAACGGTGAGGTGCCTATCCCGGCAGAGACGTGCAACTGCATGCTCGCTCCCCAACGGGACGGTCCCTTGGCGCGGGAGCGGTCCAGGCCGCAGTTGGTGACTAGGGCCCCGGAGAACGGCAGGCACAGCTGACCGCCGTGGGTGTGGCCGGCCATCACCAGCTGGTAGCCGTCGGCGGCGAAGCGATCCAGCACCCGCGGCTCCGGGGAATGGGTCAGCCCCAGCCGCAGGTTCGCGGCGGGGCTGGCCGGGCCGGCGATCGTGTCGTAGCGGTCCCGGTCGATGTGCGGGTCGTCCACGCCCGCGGCGGCGACGTGCAGGCCGGCCACCTCGAACTCGCGGCGGGTGTGGGTCAGGTCCAGCCAGCCGCGCTCGGTGAACGCCGCCCGCAGGTCCTGCCAGGGCAGCGGCGCACCGCGGACCCGGTGCGACGGGTTGGTCAGGTAGTTCAACGGGTTCTTCAGGCGCGGCCCGAAGTAGTCGTTGCTGCCGAAGACGAACACGCCCGGCCGCGACAGCAGGTCGCCGAGGGTCTGCACGACGGCGGGCACCGCCTTGGGGTGCGCCAGGTTGTCGCCAGTATTGACGACCAGGTCGGGCTCCCAGGCGGCCAACTCGCGTAGCCAGGCCTGTTTCCGACGCTGGTTGGGCAGCATGTGGAGATCGCTGATATGCAGCACCCTCAGCGGTGTGGAACCCGGCGTCAAGACGGGCATGGTTATCTCTCGCAGGACGAACGCGTTGCGCTCGACGATCGCGCCATAACCGATTCCGGCGACGGTCGAGCCAAGCGCAACGGCACCGGTGCGTAGCAGGACGGGCAGAACATCAGCCATGAAAGCAGCCTACTGCCGGTCGCGACCGGCAGCGTATCGCTTGCGCCAGGGTGTCGATGGGAGTTGCTGCGCCACGGCGCCTATGGAGGTGGCTGCGCCGGCGGTGGGGGTGGTGGTGCCAGCAGCGGAATGGTGATCGGCGGCAAACCCGGGATTTCCACGACCTGCGATCCGATCGGCGGTGGTCCACCTTGCGGCGGCGGCGGAGGTGCCGGCGGGATGCCGTTACTCACCTGGATCGTGACGATCGATCCCGGAATCGTTTGGCCGCTTGGAGTCGTTCCGACCACCTCACCCAACTTCGCGCTGCTGTTTACCGAGTTGGTTTGGTCGGAAACCTGGAAACCCGCCTCCTTGATGCGCTGGCGCGCCGCGTCCACATCCATGCCGGCCACACTTGGCACCCGCGAAGCGGGCGACCCCTCGACGTAGCGCGGGTCGGTGGGCGGCAACTTGACCTCACCGAAGTTGGTGGCGATCGGTTTCATCGCCGTGAACCAGGTGCGTGCCGGCTCGTTGCCGCCGTACAAGTCACCCTCGCCGCAGTGACGCAGCGGGGCGGAGCACAAGTCCGTCGGGTTGGGTGAGTCGTCGTAAATGTAGTTCGCCGCCGCGTAGTGGCTGGTGAAGCCCACAAAACCGGAGGACCTGTGCGCCTCGGTGGTGCCGGTCTTTCCGGACATCGGCAAGGTCCAGCCGGCCGAGGCGGCCGAACCGGCCGCCGTGCCGCTGCCAACCGCGTCCTTGCTCATTGCGTTGGCCATCGTGTTCGCCAAACCCTCGGGCACCACCTGATCGCAGGTCTCGGTGGTCACCGCGACCTCGTTGCCGTTGCGGTCGATCAGCTTGTCGATCGGGCTCGGCGGGCACCAGACACCGCCGGAGGCCAGGGTGGCCGCGACATTGGACAGCTCCAGCGCGTTCACCTCGATCGGGCCGAGCGTGAACGAGCCGATGTTCTGCCGTTTGACGAAGTCGGCCAGGCTCTCGTTGCTGTCGCGGTTGTAGTCGCGTGCGGTGGCGGGGTCGGCATAGGACCGCAGCCCGAGTTTGATGGCCATGTCCACCGTTCGCGACACCCCGACCTGCTGGATCAGCTTGGCGAATGCCGTGTTGGGCGAGGTGGCCAGGGCGTCGGTCACGTTCATCGAGCCGCGGTAACTCCCCGCGTTGACCACGCACCAGGTGTCCTTGGGGCAGCCCTTCGCCCCGCCGCTACCCATGCCCTTGGCCTGGAAGCGGCCCGGGACCTCGAGCGTGGCGTTGATGCCCATGCCCATGTCGAGCGCGGCGGCCGTGGTGAAGATCTTGAACACGGAGCCTGCACCGTCGCCGACCAGGGAGAAGGGCTGCGGGCGCATGGTTTCACCGGCATCGAGGTTCAGCCCATAGGTGCGGTTGCTGGCCATCGCCATCACGTGGTGGGAGGTCTTGCCCGGCTCGATCACGCTCATCACGCTCGAGATGCCGGGTAGGGTCGGGCTGGCGAACTTGTCGATGGCCGCCTTGACCGGGGCCTGCACGTCCGGGTCCAGCGTGGTGCGGATCAAGTAGCCGCCCCTGGCCACCTGTTCCTTGCTGATCCCGGCGCGGGACAGATACTCCTGGACGTAGTCGCAGAAGAAGGCGCGGTCGCCCGCCGCGATGCAGCCCCGAGGCAACTCATTGGGCTGCGGCAATACCCCCAGCGGCGTGGCCTTGGCGGCGCGCAGGGCGTCGGCGTCCTGCGGCAGGTTTTCGATCATGGTGTCCAGGACCAGGTTCCGCCGGGCCAGGGCGCCCTCGGGGTTGGTGTAGGGGTTGAGAGTGCTGGTCGACTGCACCATGCCCGCCAGCAGAGCCGCCTGCTGCCAGTTCAAGTCGGACGCGTTGATGCCGAAATAGGTCTGCGCCGCGTCCTGCACGCCGAACGAGCCGTTGCCGAACGACACCAGGTTCAGGTAGCGGGTCAAGATTTCCGGCTTGGTGAAGGTCTTGTCCAGCGTGAGGGCCATCCGAATCTCCCGCAGCTTGCGCGCCGGGGTGGTCTCGACGGCCGCGCGCTTCTCGGCGTCGGTTTGGGCGGTCACCAGCAGTTGGTAGTTCTTCACGTACTGCTGTTCGATGGTCGAACCGCCGCGGGTGTCGACGTCGCCCGACGCGTAGCCTGCGAGCCCGGTCAGGGTGCCCTTCCAGTCCACCCCGTTGTGCTCGGCGAACCGCTTGTCCTCGATGGAAACGATCGCCAGCTTCATGGTGTTGGCGATCTTGTCGGTGGGCACCTCGAACCGGCGCTGCGAATAGAGCCACGCGATGACGTTGCCCTTCTTGTCGACCATCGTCGACACGGCAGGCACCTCACCCTGAAGAAGCTGGGCCGAGCCGTTGGCGACAACTTCGGAGGCCCGATTGGACATCAATCCCAGCCCGCCCGCCAGCGGAAATAACAGCGCTGTAGCGACGACGCTGGCCAACAAACAGCACCCCGCAAGCTTGAGAACGGTGAGGATGGCCGGGGGGCGATCTGACATGCGTACTAGGGTAGCGGCCCCTCACGACCCGGCCATACCAGCAGGTGACCAAAGACTCTTCTGTGCCGCCACAAGCGAACTTAGCGTCGAACTCGCTACAAAATTTGCGCGTCCGTCACTGCTGGGTCATCCCGAGGAGGTGCGCGATCCCATGGCCGGACTTATCCTGCTGAGCAAGACTGCACGGGCGTCCCAAAAAAACCGTTATCAGACTGTTGCGCAATTGCCACCTGACCACCTAACTTAGACAGACAGTGAGATTCAGATAACAACGATGTGCACAGTGTGGCGTAGCTCGCAGCCTGGTCTGCACCTGAGGAGGGCGGTCGCACCGGCGGCCGGGAGGAAGGGAACAGCTCGTGTCAGGAACGCGACCGGCCGCGCGTCGAACAAACATAGCGGCAGCACAAGGGGTATTGCGTAGCGTCGACGCCGAAGAGCGCATTACCTGGGTCTCGAAGGCACTGTGTCGGACCACCGATCCCGATGAGCTTTTCGTGCGGGGCGCCGCCCAACGCAAGGCCGCGGTCATCTGTCGGCACTGCCCGGTGATGCAGGAGTGCGGTGCGGACGCGTTGGACAACAAGGTCGAGTTCGGGGTTTGGGGCGGCATGACGGAGCGTCAGCGCAGGGCCCTGCTCAAGCAACACCCAGAGGTTGTCTCGTGGTCCGACTTCTTCGAAAAGCGCCGAAGCCGGAGCATCGGCTGAGCCGACGCATACCGCGCAGCCGCTCTAGAGTCGGCGTCCCGGTCACCAAGTGGCTCGGAGAATCTCAACTTTCCTGATTGCGTTTTCGTTACGGCCTGCACAGCTTGGCCGTCTCCTCAGCGCCCCGTCCCCCGCAAGCGGGAGGTGCCCCCAACGCGGGCCGCATCGTCGCCGACCCGAGTCGGATGGGCCGCCTCCTCAGCGCCCCGCTACGCGGGCCGCATCGTCGCCGACCGGAGTCGGATGGGCCGCCTCCTCAGCGCCCCGCTACGCGGGCCGCATCGTCGCCGGCCGGAGTCGGATGGGCCGCCTCCTCAGCGCCCCGCTACGCGGGCCGCATCGTCGCCGACCGAAGTGATCTGATCGGCGAGCGCCCGGAGCGCGTCCAGATCCGAAACGTCGAACGGCAGCGACGGAACCCCGACGATCGGCACGTGCTGGTGGGCCCCGGTGAACCGGGACAGCAATCTGATTTCCCGCTTGGCGGTTTGCGCGCGGTCGGCATGGATTCTCAGCACCGCTGCCGCCAGCGACGCCGGCTCGGAATCGGTACTGGCCTCCAGCGTCTCGGTCCCATCGATCGCGCGCTCGATCGGTAAGGAACAGAGCGTCGGGTGAGTGCGGTTCAGGATTAGTCCCGCTAGCGGCATACCTTCCTGCGACAACCGGTCGACGAAGAAGGCCGCCTCGCGCAGCGCGTCGGGTTCGGCCGCCGACACCACGACGAACTGTGTACCGCGCCTTTTCAGCAGCGCGTAGGTGCGGTCGGCCTTTTCACGGAAACCGCCAAATGTGGCGTCCAGTGATTGAACGAATGCTGCGGCGTCGCTCAGCATCTGCGAGCCGAGCACGGTGGAAATCGCCTTCATCGCCAAACCCATTGCGCCGGTGACTAATCGGCCTATGCCTCGGCCGGGTGCGAGAAGTAGCCGCCACAACCGGCTATCCATAAAGCTGCCAAGTCGTTTCGGCGCATCCAAGAAATCCAGCGCGTTGCGGGACGGCGGAGTGTCGACCACCACCAGGTCCCAGCGGTCCTGGCTCAGCAGCTGACCCAGCTTCTCCATCGCCATGTACTCTTGCGTGCCGGCCAGCG
Organism: uncultured Actinomycetota bacterium; assembly: GCA_963788075.1. Taxonomy (GTDB): domain Bacteria; phylum Actinomycetota; class Actinomycetes; order Mycobacteriales; family Mycobacteriaceae; genus Mycobacterium. Next base: position 1,074,620 of record CAWBFI010000008.1, read on the forward strand.
AAGTGGCGACGGTCTGATAGAACTGGTTATCCAAAATCGACTGTGCCCGATCGGGTCCGGAGTATTGGACCACCATCTCGTCGAACGTGCGGCGCATGTCGAGCATCATCGCGTGCAGTTCGCCGGAGACTTCCGGCCCCAGTGGCACCCGCTGCGGCGTGTTGCCGAGATCGGTGAGTCCCAACGCCTGGGCCAGCCTCTTGGCCGGGTCAATCGTCAAAACACATACGGTACGGCCATATTCGGCTGCGCGCAGCGCCATCGCCGCGGCGGTGGTGGTCTTGCCCACGCCGCCGGCGCCGCAGCACACAACCACCCGATTGGTCGTGTCGGCCAGGATTGTGGCCATATCGAGCGTTTTCGGCGTGATCGTCATCGAACTCCCTGCTGCGCAAGCGATTCCGAAAGCTCATAGAGACTACCGAGGTCGACGCCGTCGGAGATCGCCGGCAGTTCTAGCCGCGGCACCTTCAATGCGTCGAGTTGTTGCGCGGTCTCGGTGCGGGCAGCCATTCGGGTTGCATGCTCGATGGTCTCGGTCAACAGGCCGGCGAAGTCGCTGTCGTTGAGCTGGATCCCGGCGATCTTCAACCCCGCCCGCACCGAGTCGGCGTCGACGTCTCCCTCGGCCGCCTTCGCCAGGTCGTGTGGCGCCAGGTAGGACGGGATATTCCGGTTCACGACCACACTGCCGATCGGCAGCTCCATCTCCGCAAGCTCCTCGATGGCCTCCAACGTTTCCTGCACCGGCAGCGCCTCCAGCAGGGTGACCAAATGGATGGCGGTCGCATCGGAGTGCAGCAACCTCACCACACCCTCGCTTTGGGAGTGCACCGGCCCGCCTTTGGCCAGATCCGACACCGCCTTGGTGACATCCAGAAAACGCGCGATGCGGCCCGTCGGCGGTGCGTCGACCACAACCGCGTCATAGACCGGGGTCTTGGTCCCCTTGTTGAGGCGCACCACCGTCTCTTTGATCTTGCCGGTGAGCAGCACGTCACGCAGACCGGGCGCGATCGTCGTCGCGAATTCGATCGCACCGATGCGGCGCATCGCCCGGCCCGCGATGCCGAGGTTGTAGAACATGTCGAGGTATTCCAGGAACGCGGCCTCGATGTCGATCGCCAGCGCGTTCACCTCCCCGCCGCGCTCAGCGGTGGCGATTTTGAGTTCCTGGTACGGCAGGGGCGGGACGTCGAAAAGTTGCGCAATCCCTTGGCGGCCCTCGACTTCGACAAGGAGCACTTTGCGGCCCCCCTCCGCCAGCGTCAGCGCCAGCGCGGCGGCCACCGTCGACTTACCGGTACCGCCTTTGCCCGTCACGAAATGGAGGCGGGCCTTCGATAAGCGCGCCGGCCAGCCGACGGAGCCGTTGCCCCCAGAAGTGGATGCCACCTTCGCATGCTAGCCCGAGCGCCCTTGGCGACCGGGCCAGAGCCATTCAAAACAGACCGATAGGCTCGCGTCATGAGCCAACCGATCGCATGGGAGTACGTCACGGTCCCGCTGTTGACGCATGCCACCAAACAGATCCTCGACCAGTGGGGAGCCGATGGCTGGGAGCTGGTGGCCGTGTTGCCCGGGCCCACCGGCGAGCAACATGTTGCGTACTTGAAGCGACCCAAGTAGCCGGGGGCCCGATGAGTGCTTCCGACCGGCTCGCGCAACTCGGTGTCGCGCTTCCGGAGGTGGTTGCGCCGCTAGCCGCTTACGTACCGGCGGTGCGGACCGGCAATCTGGTCTACACCGCCGGCCAGCTGCCGATGGAGGGCGGAAAGCTGGCGCGAACCGGCAAGGTCGGCGCCGAGGTCAGCCCCGAAGAGGGCAAGCTGTTGGCGCGGACCTGTGCTCTCAACGCGCTGGCGGCCGTCGACTCGCTGGTAGGCATCGACGCGGTGACCCGCGTGGTCAAGGTCGTTGGGTTCGTCGCGTCCGCCCCCGGTTTCCACGGCCAGCCGAGCGTCGTCAACGGGGCGTCCGACCTGCTCGGCCAGGTGTTCGGCGACGAAGGCGCCCACGCGCGTTCCGCGGTCGGCGTCTCCGAGCTCCCGCTGGATGCGCCGGTGGAAGTCGAATTGATCGTGGAGGTCGGCTGACGGCAATGATCGACGCTGCTGAGTCGCTGACCCATCCCGCATACCGCCGGTTGCGGTCGGTCACCGACACGGCGTCGGTGCTCCTGGCCGACAATCCCGGTTTGCTGACGCTGGAGGGCACCAATACCTGGGTGCTGAGCGGCGCGGGCCGCGACGAGCTGGTCATCGTGGATCCCGGGCCGGACGACGACGACCACATCACCCGGATCGCGACGCTGGGCCCCATCGCATTGGTTCTCATCACTCACCGCCACACCGACCACACCGACGGCACCGACAAGCTGGTCGACCTGACCGGCGCGACCGTCCGGTCGGTGGGCAGCGGGTTTCTGCGCGGCCTGGGCGGCGAGTTGGTCGATGGTGAGGTGATCGATGCCGCCGGCCTGACGATCAAAGTGATGGCCACTCCGGGCCACACCGCGGATTCGATGTCGTTCGTACTCGACGACGCCGTGCTCACGGGCGACACGGTTTTGGGGCGGGGCACCACCGTCATCGATAAGGAAGACGGCAGCCTGGCCGACTACCTGGAGTCACTGCGCCGGCTCCGCGGCCTGGGCCGGCGCCGGGTGTTGCCCGGGCACGGGCCCAATTTGGCCGACCTGGAGTCCGTTGCCGCCGGATACCTCACGCACCGCCACGAACGCCTGGAGCAGGTGCGCGCCGCGTTGTGGGACCTCGGCGACGAGGCGACGACGCGAGACATCGTCGAATACGTCTATGCCGACGTCGACGAGGAACTCTGGGATGTGGCCGAGTGGTCGGTTCAGGCGCAATTGGACTACCTGCGGACTCGCTAGCGCCAGCAGACGCAAAAGGCCCTATCTTCTCGGCGTGTCGGGGACTTTTGTGTCTGCTCAGCGCAAGAGGCGTCAGCGGGCTCGGCGCGCCAGCCTCTCAGAATCCGAAATCAGCACGCTCTTGCCCTCCAAGCGGATCCAGCCGCGGTGGGCGAAGTCGGCCAGCGCCTTATTCACGGTTTCTCGGGACGCGCCCACCAACTGGGCGATCTCCTCCTGCGTCAGATCGTGGGTGACCCGCATCGCGCCACCTTCCTGGGTACCGAAGCGCTGGGCGAGCTGCAGCAGTTGCTTGGCCACCCGGCCGGGCACGTCGGTGAAGATGAGGTCGGCCAGATTGTTGTTGGTCCGCCGCAGCCGCCGGGCCAGCACCCGCAGCAGCTGCTCGGCGATTTCCGGCCGATCCGAGATCCATGCCCGCAGCGCGTCGCGGTCCATGGACACCGCGCGCACCTCGGTGATAGTGGTCGCGCTGGAGGTCCGTGGACCGGGGTCGAAGATCGACAGTTCGCCGAACATGTCCGACGGGCCCATGATGGTCAGCAGATTCTCCCGGCCATCCGGTGAGCGCCGCCCGATCTTGACCTTGCCGGACACGATGATGTACAGCCGATCGCCCGGCTCCCCCTCCGCGAAGACCGTGTGTCCCCGGGGGAAGTCGACCGGTTGCAGTTGCTTGGTCAGTGCGGCGACTGCGCTGGGCTCAACCCCTTGGAAGATTCCTGCCCTTGCCAGGATCTCGTCCACGTTGCCTCTTCAGCTTTCCAATTATCTGATACGGGCAGGCCAACCCCTGCTCGTGTGACGTAAGTCTAGAGGTAAGCCCGATGTGTCCAACGTGCCACGCTACACACGATTGACATGTCTAGTCGCCCCAAATTGCGGATTGGCGCGCGGGACGCGCGTGGATTCGCGTGGGCAAACCGGCCTCGCCCCGACCGTCGAAGCCTCTGGCAAAGACTGTCTCGGCCCGATGCTTCCCGACTTGCGCTGCCGGAGCCGGCGAATCGGCCAGCCGCTGAGCCTGCCGACGATGTAGGTATTCCAGCGCCTCGGGCATGCCTTCCCGGGCCAGCGTGTGCACATCCACGGCCTCGGCGTGGTCAAGGAACTCGTCGACATCGGTCGCCGTGACGGTGTCGTGTCCGAGCTCCTTCTCCAGGCGGCCCAGACCGAGCGTCGCGAGCATCAAAAGCCCGGGAACGCAGGCCACCAGCAACCACGACACATGGAGAGTAAACATGGTCTCGAATCAACACGAGGTCTCAGTGAGATCACGAAATCAGTACTCTGTCGTAGGTGACAACGGCAAAGCCATCCGGGCGCACGAATTCGGCGCCGGCCACGCCCGGGGGCGGCGCCGCCCGGCGTTGGGCCGAGGAAACCCGCGTCGGATTGGTACGGCGGGCGCGACGGATGAATCGCGCACTGGCCCAAGCCTTTCCGGACGCCCACTGCGAGCTGGACTTCACGACGCCGCTGGAGCTGACGGTCGCCACCATTCTCTCGGCGCAGAGCACCGACAAACGGGTCAACCTGACAACACCGGCCTTGTTCAAGCGATACCGGACGGCGCTGGATTATGCGCAAGCCGATCGCGCCGAACTCGAAAACCTGATCCGTCCCACCGGCTTCTTCCGCAATAAGGCCGCGTCGCTCATCGGCCTCGGGCAGGCCCTGGTGGAACGGTTCGACGGGGAGGTGCCGTCGACCTTGGCCGAGCTGGTGACGCTGCCCGGAGTGGGGCGTAAGACCGCCAACGTCATCTTGGGCAACGCCTTCGGAGTGCCGGGAATCACCGTCGACACTCATTTCAAGCGGCTGGTGCGCAGATGGCGGTGGACCGCCGAGGAGGACCCGGTCAAGATCGAGCACGCGGTCGGCGAATTGATCGAGCGCAGCGAGTGGACCATGTTGAGCCATCGAGTGATCTTTCATGGCCGCCGGGTCTGCCATTCCCGCAAACCGGCGTGCGGTGTCTGCGTGCTCGCCAGGGATTGCCCGTCCTTCGGCCTTGGTCCTACCGAACCGTTGCTTGCCGCGCCCCTCGTGCAGGGCCCGGAAACCGAGCACTTGCTGGCCCTGGCGGGGCTGTAACAGCGGGGCGGCAGACCCTTGACCGCGAAGACCCGCTGGACCATTGCGATATTGGCGGTGGTGGCAGCGTTGACAGTGGCGTTGGTGGCCCAGCTGCGCGACACCTCCGCACCGCCGGCGACGACCGCGTCGGTTCAGACGCCGGCCGCGCGCGAGCATCGCGACGCCGACACGCCGGCCGCTCTCGCCGGTCCGCGGCGGCGTGCCGACCTGCCGCCCTGCCCGGTCGCCGGCGGGGGTGTCGGCCCCGCGGCACTGAGGGGCGTGACGGTGGAATGCGCCGCTGACGGTTCGGCCGTCGACGTCGCCCGTGCGCTGGCCGGTCACCGCGTGGTCCTGAACCTCTGGGCATATTGGTGCGCGCCATGCACAGCCGAACTTCCCGCGATGGCCGAGTATCAACGGCGGGTGGGTGCGGACGTGATGGTGGTGACGGTGCATCAGGACGAGAACGAGACGGCGGCGTTACTCCGGTTGGCGGACTTGGGCGTTCGGCTGCCGACCCTGCAGGACGGTCGTCGTCGGGTCGCGGCGGCGCTGCGGGTGGTAAACGTGATGCCCGCGACGGTGATCCTCCGGCCGGACGGTAGCGTTGCGCAGACGCTTCCGCGGCCTTTCGCCAGTGCCGACGAGATCGCCGCTGCTGTCGGGAACGACGCGGGATGAGGCCCGAGATAGGGAGGTGCCGGTGAGCGCAGGGGATAGTCCCGCCGCGCCGAACGGGGACCTCGCCCGCGGGCGCGGGGCCGTTCCGCTCACGCCTGACGTCTGCCCCTCCTGGTTACGTCCGCTGGTCGACAACGTCGGCCAGATCCCGGAGGCGTACCGGCATCGGCTGCCGGCCCCCGTCCTGGCGATGGTGACCGCGGCCAAGGCCGCGTCGTCGTTGGCGTCTTTACGCGACCCGCACCACAGCGGCCGCGACGCAGCCGTCCTCGTCTTGTTCTCGGGCCCAGAGTCCGGCCCGCGCAACGGCGGCGCGCCCGACGATGCCGATCTGTTGCTGACAGTGCGGGCCTCCACATTGCGCCACCACGCGGGTCAGGCCGCCTTCCCCGGCGGCGCTTCCGATCCCACCGATGAGGGTCCGGTGGCCACCGCCCTGCGGGAAGCGCAGGAAGAAACAGGGATCGACGTCAGCAGGCTGCATCCGCTGGCGACCATGGAGCGGACGTTCATCGCGCCGTCACGGTTCCACGTCGTCCCGGTTTTGGCCTACTCGCCGGATCCCGGCCCGGTGGGCGTCGTCGACGAGACCGAAACTGCGATAGTGTCGCGGGTTCCGGTGCGTGCCTTCATCAATCCGGAAAACCGGCTGATGGTCTACCGCGGCAACCTCGGCCGGCGTTGGGCCGGCCCGGCGTTCTTGTTGAACCAGATGCTGGTCTGGGGATTCACTGGCCAGGTGATCTCTGCGGTGCTCGACGTCGCCGGCTGGGCCTTGCCATGGGATACCACCGACATCCGCGAGTTGGACGAGGCCATGATGCTGGTCGGCGACGGGGGTGGTCGCCGATGAACTCGATGACCCCGTCGCAGTGGCTCGATATCGCCGTCCTGGCGGTCGCGTTCATCGCAGCGATTTCGGGCTGGCGTTCCGGCGCGCTGGGATCCCTGCTGTCGTTCGTCGGTGTGTTGCTCGGCGCCATCGCGGGCGTGCTGCTGGCGCCCCACATCGTCAGCCACATCGTCGCCCCGCGCGCCAAATTGTTCAGCGCGCTATTTCTGATCCTGGCGCTGGTCGTCGTCGGCGAGGTCGCCGGCGTGGTGTTGGGACGTGCCGTTCGCGGCGCGATCCGCAGCCGCACCATCCGAAACATCGACTCGATCATCGGGGTGGCGGTCCAGCTCGTCGTCGTGTTGACCGCGGCCTGGTTGTTGGCGACGCCGCTGACGCAGTCCAAGGATCAGCCCGAGCTGGCCGCCGCGGTCCGCGGATCGCGGGTGCTCGCCCGAGTCAATGAGTATGCACCGCCCTGGCTGAAGACCGTGCCCAAGCGGCTGTCGGCGCTGCTGAACACCTCCGGGCTGCCCGCGGTGCTGGAACCCTTCAGCCGCACTCCGGTGATTCCGGTCGCATCACCGGATCCCGCGCTGGCCAACAATCCGGTGGTGATCAGCACCGCGCCAAGCGTCGTCAAGGTGCGCAGCCTGGCGCCGAGCTGTCAAAAGGTGTTGGAGGGCAGCGGGTTCGTGGTGGCGCGGGACCGGGTGATGACCAACGCGCACGTGGTCGCCGGGTCCAATAGCGTCCAGGTCTACGCCAGCGGCAATCCCCTTGATGCCACCGTGGTGGACTACGACCCGGCGGTCGACATCGCGATCCTCGCCGTCCCGAACTTGCCGCCGCCGCCGCTGTCCTTCGCGCAGGGGGAGGCGAAAAGCGGCGAAAGCGTTGTGGTGCTGGGTTATCCCGGCGGCGGCAACTTCACCGCGACCCCGGCCAGGATTCGGGAGGCCATCAGGCTCAGCGGGCCTGACATCTACCGCGACCCCGCACCGGTCACCCGCGACGTGTACACCATCAGAGCCAATGTGGAGCAAGGGAATTCGGGTGGGCCGTTGATCGACCTGAACGCCCACGTGCTCGGTGTGGTGTTCGGCGCGGCCGTCGACGATCCCGACACCGGTTTCGTGTTGACGGCGGACGAGGTCGCCGGCCAGCTCTCCAAGATGGGCAGCACTGCGCAGGTGGCCACCGGGGCGTGCGTCAGCTGACGCTAGGCCCGTGCACGTTCTCGAAGAATCTCGTTAGGTGCCTGTTGACTTCGTCCGGTGCTTCTTCGTGGCTGAAATGCCCTGCGCCGGTGACGGATACGTAGCGTCCGCGGGGCGCATAGCGCTGTGTGCGGTCGACCGCGTCGGAAAGCACGTAGGGATCGGCGTCACCGCGCAGGTGCAGCAACGGCAAACCGAGCTGCCGGGACATTGTTCGCATGAATCGCCTTCCTTCGCCACGTAGCTGGCTGCGTACCGCCCAGCGCTGGTATTCCAGTGCACAGTGTGCGGCCGCCGGGATTTGGATCGCCGTGCGCAGGTAACCGATGGTCTGGGAAAAGTCTTCGGAGGCAATCCATTTGGCGCAGCTCCGGCTTCGCACGAGGCGCTCGATCTCCGCCGCATTGTCTCGGGTCAGCAGGCGCTCGGGCCAGACGGGCACTTGGTATTGCAGCAGCGTCGGCAGCAGCGCGTAGCCCTGATCACGCCGCGTCAACGCGGATCGCCGCAACGCCGCCGGGTGCGGCGAGCTGATCAACGCGATGGCGCGCACCAGCCTCGAATGCAGCAGCGCGGTGGCCCAGCAGGCCAGCCCGCCGTCGGCGTGCCCGACCAGCGTCGCCGACGAGTGCCCGAGCGCGCGAATGAGTCCGGCCGTGTCACCGGCGAGAGTCCAGCCGTCGTAGCCCCTGGGCGGCTTGTCGCTGCCGCCGTAACCCCGCAGGTCGAACGCGACGACTCGCGGCCCGGTCAGTCCGCGCAGCTGATGCCGCCACGACCACCAGAACGATCCGAAACCATGGAGCAGGATCACCAGTGGCAGCGCCGTCGCCGGCGTGGTCGGTCCCCGGCCCTCCTGCAGCGCCTCGACGACATGGAAGCGGATTCCATTGGCGTGCACGTCCAGATGGCGCCATGGCCCGTCGATGCGGGTGATCGACGGATCTGGTGCTGCCATCTACCAGCCCGAGCGATCGGCGGGGCTGCCGCTTTCGGGCTTTTCGTGCTTGCCGTGGAGCTCGGTCAGCTGCTTTGCGGCGGCCTTCTCGTGGCCCGGGGTGAGCGCGGTGCGCGTCTCCTTGACCGATTCGATCGTCTGCCGCGGTCCCCGGATGCGGCGCACCTTCAGGAAACCCAACAGCCCCAGCACGGCCCCGACCACCACCATGATCGCGAACACGATCAAGAACGCCACCCAGCGCCACAGCCAGTTGTCGAGTAGCTCGGCGAGGAAGAAGAAGAAAAAGAACGTGGAATAGAACAGCACCACCAGCGCGGCGATGAAGTACACGCTGCCGGTCAGGCCCTTCTTGACGTCCCGGGTGATTTCGGCACGGGCCAGTTCGACCTCGGCGCGCACCAGGGTGGACACCTGTGTTGTCGCGTCTTTGATCAGATCACCGATCGACGGCTCAGCGGACCTGGCGTGCGGGTCGGCCAGCGGAATCGTCGTCAGGGTGCTGGGCACCCCGTTGTTCCGGTCGACTTTGCTCACAGACGGTCCTCTCGGTTCGATTCGCCCGGCTCCTCCTCGAGCCGTTGCCCGGCTCGCATCGTCGCCGAGCCTGTTCGATTCGCCCGGCTCCTCCTCGAGCCGTTGCCCAGCTCGCATCGTCGCCGAGCCTGTTCGATTCGCCCGGCTCCTCCTCGAGCCGTTGCCCGGCTCGCATCGTCGCCGAGCCTGTTCGATTCGCCCGGCTCCTCCTCGAGCCGTTGCCCGGCTCGCATCGTCGCCGAGCCTGTTCGCTCGCCGCGGTTTATGTTGCCATGCGCTGCGATGCCAGACGAGGCCAGCCGACGACGACTCCTCCGGCGCGGCGACGGCATCGGCTTGAGCTAGCGGGACAGGCTAGCCGACTAGACTGACCGGGCTGCTCCGGATGTCCGACCTGTTGATGGGAGTGTCGCTTTGCAGACGGCCCACCGTCGCTATACGGCGGCGATCGCAGCCGTGCTCCTGGCCGTGGCGCCTCTGGCAGCCAACCGCGCAGCCGCCGACGACAGGGTCCCGCTGGGCGGCGGCGCGGGCATCGTCGTCAACGGGGACAATTTGTGCACCCTGACCACCATCGGCAACGATGCCGCCGGCGAGCTGATCGGATTCACCTCCGCACACTGCGGCGGACCAGGCGCGAACGTCGCGGCCGAGGCGGCGCAAAACAGGGGCCCTCTGGGCACCATGATCGCCGGCAACGACACCCTCGACTATGCGGTGATCAGATTCGATCCGGCCAAGGTGGCGCCCGTGGCCACCTACAACGGGTTTACGATCAACGGCCTCGGTCCGGATCCGGCCTTCGGCCAGGTCGCCTGCAAGCAGGGCCGCACGACCGGCAATTCGTGCGGGGTTACCTGGGGGCCGGGTCAAGACCCGGGCACCATCGTCATGCAGGTCTGCGGCCAACCGGGTGACTCCGGCGCGCCAGTGACCGTCAACAACCTGCTGGTCGGGATGATTCACGGAGCCTTCAGCGACAACCTGCCGAGTTGCATCATCAAATACATCCCGCTGCACACCCCCGCGGTGGTGCAGTCGTTCAACGCCATCCTGACCGACATCAACACCAAGCACCGGCCCGGCGCGGGTTTCGTGCCGCTCGCGTCCTGAGCGCGCCGGCCTACTTGGCCGCCCTGATCGCGTCGAACACGCCGGGATCGAGCAGCGTCGAGGTGTCACCCAGGTCGCGGTTCTCGGCGACGTCGCGCAACAGCCTGCGCATGATCTTGCCGCTGCGGGTCTTGGGCAGCTCGGGCACCACGTGGACCTCGCGGGGTTTGGCGATGGGGGAGATCTCTCGGGCCACCTCCACGCGCAACTCGTCGACGATCCCCTCATGCAGGTCGAAATCGGCGCACAAGACGACGAAGGCGCAGATGGCCTGCCCCGTGGTTTCGTCGGTCATCCCGACGACGGCCGCCTCGGCCACCGCGATGTGGCCGACCAGCGCCGACTCCACCTCGGCGGTGGAAAGGCGGTGCCCCGACACGTTCATCACATCGTCGATGCGGCCCACCACCCAGATGGCGCCGTCGGCGTCGTAATAGGCGCTGTCGCCGGCGAAGTACCAGCCCTGCTCGGCGAACCTGGACCAGTAGGTCTCGACGTACCGTTCCGGGTCGCCCCAGATGCCGCGGAGCATGGAGGGCCACGGCCGGTCCAGGACCAGGTAGCCGCTGACGTGCTCGCCCTGATTGGCGGACGGCGCCAGTTCATCGCCGTGATCGTCGACGATCTTCGCCGATATGCCCGGCAGCGGCGTCATCGCCGAACCCGGTTTGGCGGCAGCCACTCCGGGCAGCGGAGAGATCATCGCGGAACCGGTTTCGGTCTGCCACCACGTGTCCACGATCGGCAGGGTGTCGGCGCCGATCACCTTGCGGTACCAGCGCCACGCTTCGGGATTGATCGGCTCGCCGACCGATCCCAGTAGCCGCAGACTGGACAAATCGTGCGCGTCGGGGATCTCCCTGCCCCACTTCATGAACGTCCGGATGAGTGTGGGAGCGGTGTAATAGATTGTCACGCCGTACTTTTCGATGATTTCGAAATGCCGGTGTTGTGTGGGCGAGTCGGGCGTGCCCTCGTAGAGAACCTCGGTGGCCCCGTTGGACAGGGGACCGTAGACGCCGTAGGTGTGCCCGGTGACCCACCCGATGTCGGCGGTGCACCAAAATACGTCCGTCTCGGGCTTGATGTCGAATGCGTAGTAGTGCGTGTAGGAAACCTGGGTCAGGTAGCCGCCGCTGGTGTGCACGATGCCTTTGGGTTTCCCGGTGGTACCCGAGGTGTACAGCAGGAACAACGGCTGCTCGGCGTCGAACGGCTCCGGCGTGTGTTCGGTGGCGGCGGAGTCGACGACGTCGTGCCACCACAGGTCGCGGTCGTCGTTCCAGGGCACGTCAATTCCGGTGCGCCGCACCACCAGAACGTGCTCGACGGAACTGTCGCCGTCCGGGCCGGGCGCAACGGCTTCGTCGGCCGCCTCCTTGAGCGGGGCCGGCTTGCCGCGGCGGAACTGCCCGTCGCTGGTGATGAGCAGCTTGGCTTGGGCGTCGGCGATGCGGGCTCGCAGCGCCTTGGCGGTGAAACCGGCGAACACGACGCTGTGCATGATGCCGAGGCGCGCGCAGGCAAGCATCGCGATCACCGCCTCGGGGATCAACGGCATGTAGATCGCGACCCGGTCCCCGGCGACCAGACCGAGGCCGGTCAGCGCGTTGGCCGCCGTGCACACTTCGGCCTGCAGCTCGGAGTAGGTCAGGCTGCGGCTGTCGCCGACGGGTTCGCCCTCCCAGTGGATGGCGACCCGATCCCCGAGGCCGGCCTCCACGTGGCGGTCCACGCAGTTGTAGGCGACGTTGAGCTTGCCGTCGGCGAACCACTTCGCGAACGGCGCCTCCGACCAGTCCAGGACCTCGCCGAAGGGCTTCGACCAAGAGAGCCGCTCGGCCTGCTTTGCCCAAAACGCCAGCCAGTCCTGCTCGGCCTCGCGGTAGAGCTCCTCGCCGGCGTTGGCTTGCTCGGCGAACTCCGCCGATGGCGGATACGAAGCCGGATAGGAAGCCGGATCGGACGTGCCTTCGGTGTGGGTGGCGGTCACTGGTTTCCTCCTGACGTCGAGGCTCGTCAACCGTCAGTGAGCCTAAACCTTCCAAGTGAAAAGCGGTTCCTCAATCCGAGGTAAAGACTGCCTTCCTACCGGATAATCGCCGGTGTGGCGGGACCGTACGGGCGCGAGCGCCGAATGCTCCGCAGCTTTGCGGCGGCCGCGACGGGTTACGCGGCCGCCATCACGCTGGGGCCGCCCGCAGGGGCGGCGCCGGCCGAGAGCGTCGACCAGCCGACGCCGTGCTGGTCGGACCAGGTCGCCGTGAGTGCTTCCCCCACTCAGGCCGCCGTGGGGCACCGCGCAGTGACCCTGACGTTCGCCCTCGCCGGCGGTGCGGAGCCATGCACGCTCACCGGTTATCCGCTTGTCGATTCGGGCGCCGGCGGGCCGCCGGTCCATGCCCAGCCCACGCTGCGTGGATACCTGGGCGGCTTGCCGGCCGACGTCGATGTGCCGCCGACCGTCACCCTGTCGCTCTCGACTCAGGCCCAGGCCGTCGTGGAGGGCATGGCCGTCGACGCCCACGGTAGCCAGTGCCCCACCTACACCGAACTGGCCGTCAGCCCTCCCGACATCATCGAGGTGTTCACCGTGCCGGCCACGATCGACGCCTGCCAGTTGCAGGTGCACCCCGTCAGTTCAGCCTGACCACCACGCGCGCCGTGACGGTCGGGCGCAGCCCAGGCCCTAGAGTCGCCTTATGCGTCGGGCGCCGGCCGGGCTGGCCGTCCTTGCCGCCGGAGTATTGGCGGTTGCGTCGCTAGCCGCCTCCCTGGCCGGTTGTGGCGGCGGGGCTCTCAGCCCCGATCTGGTGCTGGTCAACGGTGGGGAACCGCCAAATCCGCTGGTCCCCACCAACACCAACGACAGCGACGGCGGGCGGATCCTCGATCGGTTGTTCGCCGGGCTGATGTCCTATGACGCCGCCGGCCAACCGTCGCCGGAGGTCGCCCAGTCGATCGAGACGACCGACAACGTCAACTACCGCATCGTCCTCAAGCCGGGCTGGAAGTTCACCGACGGCTCGCCGGTGACGGCGCACTCGTTCGTCGACGCATGGAACTACGGAGCCTTGAGCACCAATGCCCAACTGCAGCAGAGCTTCTTCAGCCCGATCGACGGCTTCGACGAGGTTTCCGGCGCGGGAAGTGACGGGAAACCGGGCCAAACCACGATGTCCGGGTTGCGGGTGGTCAACGATCTCGAGTTCACCGTTCACTTGAAGGAGCCGACCGTCGACTTCACGCTGCGATTGGGGTACAGCGCGTTCTATCCGCTGCCGGAGGCGGCATTTCGGGACATGGCGGCGTTCGGCCACGACCCCATTGGCAACGGCCCTTACAAGCTCGCCGACAGCCCGGACGGTCCGGCGTGGGAACACAACGTCAAGGTCGATCTTCGGCCTAACCCCGACTACCACGGCAACCGGAAGCCCCACAATAAGGGCCTGCGGTTCGAGTTCTACGCCAACCTGGACACCGCCTACTCCGACCTGCTTTCCGGCAATCTCGATGTCCTGGACACCATTCCGCCCAGCGCACTGCCGAGCTACAAGCGTGACCTCGGCGACAACGTCATCGCCGGCCCCGCGGCGATCAACCACACCCTCGATACCCCGTTGCGGCTGCCGCATTTCTCCGGTGAGGAAGGCCGGTTGCGTCGGCTTGCCCTCTCGGCCGCCGTCAATCGCCCGCAGATCTGTAAGCAGATCTTTATGGGCACTCGCAGCCCGTCGCGCGATTTCACGGCGCGATCGTTGCCGGGCTTCGACCCGAACCTACCGGGTAACGACGTGTTGAACTTCGATCCCGAGCGCGCGCGGCGACTTTGGGCGCAAGCCAACGCGATCTCGGCCTGGAGCGGCCAGTACGCGATCGCCTACAACGCCGACGGGGGCCATCAGGAGTGGGTGGACGCGGTGGCCAACAGCATCAAGAACGTCCTCGGTATCGACGCGGTCGGCGCGCCTCAGCCCACGTTCGCCGGCTTTCGCGGCCCGATCGACGACCACACCATCGCGACCGCCTTCCGCGCCTCATGGCAGGGAGATTATCCGTCCATGATCGAGTTTCTTGCACCGCTGTTCGCCACCGGGGCCGGTTCCAACGATGTCGGCTACTCCAACCCCGAATTCGACGCGGCGGTGGCGGCCGCCGAGGCCGCGCCTACGCTGCAGGAGTCCGCCGGGCTGGCCAACGCGGCACAGCGAATCCTGATGCACGACATGCCCGTTGTTCCGCTTTGGGACAATGTCAGCGTGGTCGGGTGGTCGACGGCGGTCAAAAACGTACACGTCACCTGGAACGGCCTGCCCGACTACGAGAACATTGTGAAGGGCTGAGATGGGCTGGTACATCGCACGCCGGATCGCCATCATGGTGCCCGTTTTCGTCGGTGCCACGCTGCTGATCTACGGCATGGTTTTCCTGTTGCCCGGCGACCCGGTGGCAGCCATGGCGGGGGACCGCCCGCTGACTCCCGCGGTGGCCGCGGCACTGCGTGCCCGTTACCATCTCGACGATCCGTTCATCGTGCAGTACCTGCGCTACCTCGGCGGCGTCCTGCATGGCGATCTGGGTCGCTCCTACTCCGGGCTTCCCGTCAGTGCCGTTCTGGCGCATGCCTTTCCGGTCACCCTCAGGCTGGCGTTGATCGCGGTGGCCGTGGAAGCGGTGCTCGGGATCGGCTTCGGGGTGATCGCCGGCCTGCGTGAGGGCGGAATCTTCGACTCCACGGTCTTGATCGCCGGCCTTGTCATCATCGCCATCCCGATCTTCGTCCTGGGTTTCCTTGCGCAATTCCTGTTCGGAGTCCGACTCGGAATCGCGCCCGTCACCGTGGGTGAAAGAGCGACGTTCGCGCGGCTGCTGCTGCCCGGGATCGTATTGGGCGCGGTCTCTTTCGCGTACGTGGTGCGGCTGACCCGGTCCGCGGTGGCCGCCAACGCACACGCCGACTACGTCCGAACCGCGACCGCCAAGGGACTGTCGCGGCAAAGGGTCGTGACGGTGCACATCCTGCGCAACTCCTTGATCCCCGTGGTGACTTTCCTTGGGGCGGATCTCGGGGCGTTGATGGGCGGAGCCATTGTGACCGAGGGCATCTTCAACATTCACGGCGTGGGTGGCGTGCTGTATCAAGCCGTCACCAGGCAGGAGGCGCCGACGGTGGTGTCGATAGTGACGGTGCTGGTCCTGGTCTATCTGATCACCAACCTGGTGGTGGACCTGCTCTATGCCGCGCTTGACCCCCGGATCCGATATGGCTGAACGCATCCCAGACCGCCACGGCTTTTGGCGCGACACGTGGCGTCGGCTTCGCCGACGTCCGAAGTTCGTCGTCGCCGCCGCGCTGATTCTGTTCATCCTGATCGTCGCGATGTTTCCTGCGTTGTTCACCGGGGTCGATCCCGCCTATGCCGATCCCGCCCAGAGCCTCCTGCCGCCGTCGGCCGCTCATTGGTTCGGTACCGATTTGCAGGGCCACGACATTTACGCGCGCACGGTCTATGGCGCGCGTGCCTCGGTCGCGGTGGGACTCGGGGCCACCCTGGCCGTGTTCATCCTCGGCGGAGTGCTGGGCGCGCTCGCCGGCTTCTACGGCGGCTGGGTTGACGCAGTGGTGTCTCGCATCACCGATGTGTTTTTCGCCCTGCCATTGCTGCTGGGCGCCATCGTGCTCATGCAGGTCATGCACCACCGCACGGTGTGGACGGTGATCGCGATCCTGGCCCTGTTCGGCTGGCCCCAGGTGGCCAGAATCGCTCGCGGCGCCGTGCTTGAGGTGCGTGCCAGCGATTACGTGCTGGCTGCTAAAGCCCTGGGGTTGGGCAGATTTCAAATCCTGCTGCGGCATGCGCTGCCCAATGCCCTGGGTCCGGTGATCGCGGTGGCCACGATCGCGCTCGGCCTGTTCATCGTCACCGAGGCCACGCTGTCCTACCTCGGAGTTGGACTGCCGACATCGGTCGTGTCCTGGGGCGGCGATATCGACGTAGACCAGACCCGGCTGCGGTCGGGTTCGCCCATCCTGTTCTATCCGGCTGGTGCACTCGCGATTACGGTGCTGGCCTTCATGATGATGGGCGACGCGATGCGTGACGCCCTGGATCCGGCCTCGCGGGCGCGTCGCGCATGACCGCCGGAGAAGCGACGCTGCTGTCGGTGCAGGGCCTGGAGGTCAGGTTCGGCACAAGAGCTCCCGCGGTTTGCGGGATGAATCTGACCGTGCAGCGCGGTCAGACCGTCGCGGTGGTGGGCGAATCCGGATCGGGCAAATCCTCGACGGCAGCCGCGATTCTCGGGCTGCTTCCGCCCGGGGGACGAATCACCGCCGGGCGCATCGTTTTCGACGGGCGCGACATCACGTCGTTCGAGCGCAGGGGCGACCGCCGCCTACTGCGATCGATCAGGGGGCGCGCCATCGGATATGTGCCCCAAGATCCGATGAGCAACCTCAATCCGGTATGGAAGGTGGGCTTCCAGATCCGGGAAGCCTTGCGGGCGAACACCGATGATCGCGACGCCCGCGGGCGCGCTCGCCAGTTGCTCGCCGAGGCGGGCATGCCGGATCCGGCGAGACAAGCCGGCCGATACCCGCATCAGCTTTCCGGCGGCATGTGCCAACGCGCGCTGATCGCCATCGGGCTGGCGGGCCGGCCGAAGCTGCTCATCGCCGACGAGCCGACCTCGGCGCTGGACGTCACCGTGCAGCGGCAGGTGCTCGACCACCTGCAGGAGCTCACCGACGAACTGGGAACGGCGTTGCTGTTGATCACCCACGACCTGGCGTTGGCCGCCGAACGGGCGGAGTCCGTTGTCGTGATGCATCGCGGAGCGGCGGTGGAATCCGGTACGGCGCAATCGATTCTGCACGCCCCACAACACGAATACACTCGACGGCTGGTGGCCGCGGCCCCATCGCTCGCTGCGAGGAGTCCGGCCCGAGCCGTGTCGCGATCCAAGAGCCAACCCTCCGACGACGTCCTCGTCGCCTCGGAGCTCACCAAGGTTTACCGGGAATCGGGTGGGGCGCCGTGGCGGCGGGCGGAGATTCGTGCAGTCGACGCCGTGTCGTTCCGGCTACGTCGCGGGAGCACTTTGGCGATCGCGGGGGAGTCCGGTTCGGGAAAATCGACCCTGGCGCGGATGGTGTTAGGGTTGTTGCAACCCAGCTCTGGCACAGTGGTTTTCGACGGCAACGACATCGGCCGATTGGATCGCGACCAGGCGGTGGCCTTTCGCCGGCGGGTGCAACCGGTATTCCAGAACCCCTACAGCAGTTTGGATCCCATGTATTCGGTGTTCCGTGCCATCGAGGAGCCGTTGCGGATCCATCGCGCCGGTGACCGCAAGCGGCGCGCGCAGGCGGTGCGCGAGCTTGTCGACCACGTGGCGCTCCCGTCGTCGGTATTGGGCCGGCTGCCCCGCGAGTTGTCGGGCGGTCAACGGCAACGCGTTGCCATCGCTCGGGCGCTCGCGCTGCGCCCCGAGGTGGTGGTGTGCGACGAGGCCGTCTCGGCGCTCGACGTCCTGGTGCAGGCGCAGATCTTGGACCTGCTCGCCGATCTGCAGGCCGAGCTGGGCCTGACCTACCTGTTCATCAGCCACGATCTGGCGGTGATCCGCCAGATCGCCGACGACGTCCTGGTCATGCGCGCCGGCCGCGTGGTGGAGCAGGCGCCGACCGAGGAGCTGTTCACCCGGCCCCGCCACGAGTACACCCGTCAGTTGCTGGAGGCCATTCCGCGCGCGCCCGCTCATTAGCAGATAGGTTGGCAACCCGTGACGGCTGACCCCCTGGCCCCGCTGATGGATCTCCCCGGCGTCGCCGAGGCCAGCGACCGGGCCCGCGAGGCGCTGGGCCGGGCCCACCGCCACCCGGCCAACCTGCGGGGCTGGCCGGTGACCGCCGCGGAAGCGGCATTGCGGGCGGCGCGCGCCTCGTCGGTACTCGATGGCGGCCCCGTGCGACTTGACGACCTGGCGGAGGCCGGCCTAGCAAATGGAGGGGTCAGCGATCCGGTGTTCGGCGGAGCGCTGCGGGTGGCGCAGGCCCTCGAGGGCGGCGCTGGGCCGCTGATCGGAATATGGCGGCGGGCCCCGCTGCAGGCGCTGGCCCGTCTGCACATGCTGGCGGCGGCCGACCAGGTCGACGACGATCGGCTGGGCCGCCCCCGGGCCGACGCCGAGGTTGGGCCGCGCCTGGAATTGCTGGCCGGGCTGGCGACCGGCCGCACGCGCGCACCTGCGCCGGTGGTGGCCGCCGTCGCGCACGGGGAACTGCTGACGCTGAAGCCATTTGGTAGTGCGGACGGCGTCGTGGCGCGCGCGGTGTCGCGGCTGGTGACCATCGCCAGCGGACTGGATCCGCACGGATTGGGTGTGCCGGAGGTGAGCTGGATGCGCCAGCCCGCGGCGTATCGGGACGCCGCGCGCGGCTTCGCCGACGGCACGCCGGACGGCGTGGGCGCCTGGCTGGTGCTGTGTTGCCGGGCGATGCGGGCGGGTGCGGAGGAGGCCGTGTCGATCGCCGAATCGCTACCGAGCCGATAGCCGAAGTCGGTTGCTCGGGGGTCTCGAAACTGCGCCGGCGAATCTGTTCCAGAAATGTAAAGCGGGCGACGTCCCGAAGGATTCGGTCCGCCGCCCGCTAACACGGAACCCGGTTACCAAGCGTGCATTTATTGGGCTGCGTGGGTCGGCCTCGGCGATCTTGCGCTGCTTCCGGCTGCAACCCCGCCCAAAGGGTCGTCGACACTTTCCGCTTTTCGCAATTACGCAGGCCCGCAACACTTTTGCCATTATCGCGGCTATGACTCCGCGTGGGTGCCGGGTACCGTGCCTGGGCGCCCGGGTCGGGAGATCGAACCTTCTCTTCCGGATCGACCTAGGCCTCGCTGGGCTTCCGTGTTTCCTTTGTACTACTAGACCCTTAACACAGCAAGGCCCAATTGCGTGAAAGTTGCGAAGGTGCCCCGGATTGCGACCGCAATTCGTTTGCTGGCCTTCCCGTGTGACGAGCCCCCGAAGGGCCGATTCGACGTCCGCTGGTTCGGGTCTTTGGCCCAAACTCTTCCCAAACCCTTTGCGCGCCGACCACTCCGGTGGCGCAGCGGTGTCCCTAGAACGCGAAGCGGCGCAGCAACGAGTAGGTGACCGCGCCGGCGGCGAGTGCGCTGACGCCCACGGCGGCGGTGGTCGCGATGGCGGCACCCGAGGGTGCCGGAATGCGGTCGCGCAGCGACACCGGGCGAGAGAACACCAAGATGGGCCAACCGCGCTCGTTGGCTTCTTTGCGCAAGGCGCGGTCCGGATTGACGACACTCGGGTGGCCGACGGCCTCGAGCATCGGTAGGTCGGTGATCGAGTCGGAGTAGGCGTAGCAGTGTTCCAGCGGGTAGCCCTCGCGGGCAGCCAGCTCGCGGATCGCTTGGACCTTGCTCTCGCCGTAGCAGTAGAACGCGACCTCGCCGGTGTACTTGCCGTCCTCGACGATCATTCGCGTCGCCATTGCATGGGTGGCGCCCAGCGCCCGGGCGATCGGCGCGACGATCTCTTCTCCGGACGCAGAGACCACGACGACGTCACGGCCGAACAGCTTGTGCGCCGCGATCAGGTCCGCGGCTTCGGCGAATACCAGTGGCGTGACGATGTCGTGCAGTGTCTCGTTGACGATGGACTTGACCTGCTCGACATCCCAGCCGGTGACCATGTTGGTCATATGGGCACGCATCCGGTCCATCTGGTCATGATCGGCACCGGAGAGCAGAAAGATGAACTGGGCGTAGCTCGACTTGAGCACGGCGCGGCGGTTGAGCAGTCCCTGGTTGAAGAACGGTTTGCTGAACGCCAGGGTGCTGGACTTGGCGATGATCGTCTTATCCAGGTCGAAGAAGGCGGCGGTGCGGGCGCCGGGTGCGGTAGTTGCAGCTGTTTCCGGTGATGTTTGCTGCTGCGCGGCCGAGTCGAAGGCGGTCACCGCCCCAGCATAGGTCGGTAATCGGATCGGGCTGCGACCGTACGCCCAAATGGCGGCTCAACACGCGTGTGGCGGGCGTGACCGACCGTGTTTTTGCGGCTCAACGTGTTTTTTTAAATAAATCGCTACTTGCGTCAATACGGACTGTCACGTGTATAGTAAGCATTACTCGGCCTGAGCCGAGGGTGTATTCAGCCCGACCCCCCGGGGCTGATACACGACGACCCTCGCCTCCTCCCCCCCTGGCGGGGGTCGTCCCTTTTCCGGGGTAGGTTTCATCCGCCGTTCACGGTTCATACCGGCGCGCCGCGCGTTGCGGGAAACGCGTCATCCGTATGCTGGGTGAGCGCCGACTCGGCGCATTGTGCACACTCGCGTCTCTATCCACAAATGCAGCTTTGGGACTGGTGTCCCAAGGTCACGGCCCCGCAAGGTGGGTAGGTGACCAGCGCAACCGGCACCGCAGCGGCGGGTTCCTCGGGCGTGCTGGCGGTGTTGACGGATCCGGAATTGCGCGACGAGTTCGACCGGGTGGCCGCCGCCGTCGGTGTCCGGGTGGTTCATGCCGGCAGCTCTCGGGTCAGTCGGAAGACGTGGTTGGCGGCCGCCGCTGTGGTGCTGGACGAGGCGGCGGCGGACCGGTGTGGGCGGGCGGCGCTGCCGCGGCGTCCTCACGTCAGCGTGCTGACCGTGGCCGAACCCGTGACGGCGACGTGGGCGGGGGCCGTCACGGTCGGTGCGCAGCACGTGTTGCGGCTGCCAGACCGCGAGCATGAACTGATTCGGGAACTCGCCGAGGCCGGTGAATCGGCGCGCGACGACGGGCCGCGTGGCGGAGTCGTCGCCGTGATTGGCGGCTGCGGCGGCGCGGGGGCCTCTTTGTTCGCGTTCGCCGTGGCGCAAACGGCCGCCGACGCGCTCTTGGTGGACCTCGACCCATGGGGTGGCGGCATCGATCTGCTGTTGGGCGGCGAGGCCACGCCCGGCCTACGGTGGCCCGATTTGGCGTTACGGGGCGGACGGCTCAACTGGTCGGCCGTTCGTGATGCGCTGCCACGACACCGCGGAATCAGCTTGCTGTCGGGCACCCGGCGCGGCTACGAGTTGGACGGCGCGCCCGTGGACGCGGTTGTCGACGCCGGGCGCCGCGGGGGAGTCGCCGTCGTGTGCGACCTGCCCCGCCGCCTCACCGACGCGACGCAGGTAGCGCTCGACGCCGCTGATCTCGTCGTCCTGGTCACCCGCTGCGATGTGCGGGCGTGCGCCGCGACCGCGGCGTTGGCCCCGGTGCTGGCCGCTATCAATCCCAGTCTCGGATTGGTTGTGCGGGGCCCGTCCCCGGCGGGATTGCGGGCAGCCGAGGTCGCCGAGATCACCGGCCTGCCGCTGCTGGCATCAATGAAGGCTCAGCCGCAACTGGCCGAGCAGTTGGAGCGCGGCGGTCTGCGGTTGGGACGGCGATCCGCGCTCGCGGTGGCGGCTCGCCGGGTCCTTGCGGCGCTGCCACAAGGCGCCTCGGCGGTGAACGGGAGGGCGGCGTGAGCGGCCCGCTGATCGAACGGGTGCGCGAGCGGCTGGCATCCGAATCCGCCCCGCTGCGGCCCAGCGTGGTGGCCGCCGCGATCCGGGCGGAGTCCGGCGGAATGCTCGGTGACACCGAGGTCCTCGCCAATCTTCGGGTGCTGCAAACGGAACTGACCGGCGCCGGCATCCTCGAGCCGTTGTTATGCGCGGACGGCACAACCGACGTCTTGGTCACCGCGCCTGATGCGGTGTGGGTTGACGACGGAAACGGCTTGCGGCGCACCCAGGTTCGCTTTGCCGACGAGGCGGCGGTGCGGCGGTTGGCGCAGCGGCTGGCGTTGGCCGCCGGTCGGCGACTCGACGACGCGCAGCCTTGGGTGGACGGCCAGCTGACGGGCATCGGTGCCGGAGGGTTCGCGGTGCGGCTGCATGCGGTGTTGCCGCCCGTAGCGGCCGGAGGCACCTGCGTGTCGCTCCGGGTGTTGCGGCCGGCCACTCAGGATTTGGCCGCGCTGAGCGCTGCGGGCGCGATCGACCCGGAGGCCGCGGCATTGGTTGGCGACATCATCGCCGCCCGGTTGGCCTTCCTGGTGTGTGGGGGCACCGGGGCCGGGAAGACGACCCTGTTGGCGGCGATGCTTGGCGCCGTTCCGCCCACGGAACGGATCGTGTGCGTGGAGGACGCCGCCGAGCTGGCACCTCGGCACCCGCATCTGGTCAAGCTGGTGGCGCGGTGCGCCAACATCGAAGGCGTCGGCGAAGTCCCAGTGCGCCAACTCGTTCGGCAGGCCTTGCGGATGCGGCCCGACCGCATCGTGGTCGGCGAGGTCAGGGGCACAGAGGTGGTCGATCTGCTGACGGCGCTGAACACCGGCCACGACGGCGGCGCGGGCACGGTGCATGCCAACAGTCCCGGCGAGGTCCCCGCTCGGCTGGAGGCGCTGGGCGCGCTCGGCGGCCTGGATCGCGCGGCGCTGCACAGTCAACTCGCCGCCGCGGTCCAGGTGCTGCTGCACGTCGCCAGGGACCGGGCCGGCCGGCGTCGGCTCCGGGAGATCGCCGTGCTCCGCCGAATCGAGGGCCAGGTCCGGGCCGTCACGGCGTGGCATGCGGACCGAGGAATGACCGACGACGCCGGCGATCTGCATCGCCTGCTGCAAACGCGGATGTCGGCATGAACGGCCTCGCGGTGGCCGCCCTGCTGTTATCGCTTGCGCTGGTCGCGTTTAAGGCGTCACCGCGTCGTCGGCTCAGGCCGCCGGCTCGCGTTCCGCGGCGTGCCATAGCAGGAGCGCGGGGGGTTGGCTGCGTGACCGCCTGTGCCGTCGTTGCCGTCGCCGTGATGCTGCCGCTGACGACGGTGGTCGCCGTCGCGGTAGTGGGCGCAACCGCGGGCCTGCGTTACCGTCGGCGGCGTCGCATCCAGCGGGCCATCGACGAGGGCCGAACACTGGAAACCGCACTCGATGTGCTGGTCGGCGAGTTGCGAGTGGGCTCCCATCCGGTGCGCGCGTTCAGCGTGGCGGCCGACGAGACCGTTGGCGTGGTCGCCGTGTCGTTGCGGGCCGTCGCGGCGCGGGCCAGGCTCGGCGCCGACGTGACGGCCGGCCTACGCGCTGCGGCGCGATCGTCGGCCCTGCCCGCGCACTGGAATCGACTGGCCGTGTGCTGGCAGCTGGCCAGCGACCACGGGCTCGCGATAGCCACCCTGATGCGCGCCGCGCAACGCGATATCGCGGAGCGGCAACGGTTCTCGGCGCGGGTCTCGTCGAACATGGCAGGGGCCCGTGCAACCGCCACGATACTGGCGGGCCTGCCGGTGCTCGGCGTGTTGCTGGGCCAGCTGATCGGGGCCCGACCGCTGAGCTTCTTGTTGAGCGGGCACGCAGGCGGATGGCTATTGGTCATAGGGTCGATGCTCGCGTGCGGCGGGCTGGTGTGGTCGGACCGCATCACCGATCGGCTCGCTGCATGAGCACCGCCGCGTTGTTGCTCGCGTTGGCATTGTGTGTGGGCCCCGGTCCATCGGCGGCGCGGGCGCGGGCGGGGGCACCGGCCCGGACGCATCGGCTGCGGCGGGAGCCGACCGCAGGACCCGCACATGGCCCGGACCCGCTGGCGGTTGCGTCCAGTCTCGACGTGCTGGCCGTGTGCCTTGCGGCGGGCATGGCGGTGTCGGCTGCCGCGGCCGCGGCCGCACCATCCGCGCCACCGAAGCTGGCCCGCGTGTTGCGCCGCGCAGCCGACCTGCTGGCGCTGGGGGCCGATCCGTCTGTCGCATGGTCGCTTTCGCCCGACCTCCGGGGTGGTTCGGTCGACGCGCAAACGGACGCGCTGCTGCGACTGGCGCGGCGTTCGGCATCCTCGGGCGCCGCCTTGGCCGGCGGCGTCGCCGAATTGGCCGACGAGTCGCGTCACGACGCCGCGCACGGGGCTGCCGCCGCCGCCGAGCGGGCCGGCGTTCTGATCGCCGGCCCGCTCGGCCTCTGCTTTTTGCCGGCGTTTGTGTGCCTGGGCATCGTTCCGGTGGTGGCCGGGCTGGCCGGTGATCTCCTGGAATCAGGACTGCTGTGAAAGGAAAGGAATCAATTGATGCTCAACGTGTTACGCGCATTTTTGGCGCGCCTCGGCGCCTTGGTGACCGACGAGTCGGGAATGTCGACGGTCGAGTACGCCATCGGCACGATCGCGGCGGCCGCCTTCGGCGCGATCCTCTACACCGTGGTCACCGGCGACTCCATCGTGTCGGCGCTGACAAACATCATCGGTCGCGCGCTCAACACCAAGGTTTAGCCGGCTGTGCCGGTGCGAGCACCGTCGAGGCGGCGCTGGCGATTGCCACGCTGGTCGTGGTGTTGGTGCTGTGCCTGGCCGGGGTCACCGCCGTGTCGATGCAGGTGCGCTGCGTCGACGCCGCCCGCGAGGCCGCCCGATTGGCGGCGCGCGGCGACGAACGCTCGGCGGTCGACGCCGCGCGCCGCGTCGCACCCGTCGGGGCGCGGATACAGGTGCGCCGGGACGGCGACTTCGTTGTGGCCACCGTGGTCGCGCGGTCAAGGCTGTTGCCCTCGCTGGACATTCGGGCCAAGGCGGTCTCGGCGGAGGAGTCATGGGGATGATCGCGGCTCGGCCACGCTGCTGGCGGCCGCGATGGTCGTCGTGCTGCTGTGGGTCACCGGCGCCGGGGCATACCTGGGTTCGGTGGTGGTGGCCCGTCATCGCGCGCAGGCGGCGGCCGACCTGGCCGCGCTGGCCGCCGCGGCCCGGTTACCGTCCGGAGCCGCGGCGGCCTGCGAACGCGCGACGGCCGTGGCACACCAAATGCGGGTCGACGACGCCGACTGCGGGGTGGATGGCCTCGACGTCGTCGTCACAGTCCAAGTGGCCGTCGGATTCGCGGGTGTGGCGCGCGCCGCCGCGCGGGCGGGGCCGGCCGGAACGGGCGGTTAGGCCGTATCGTCCGCAGCTTTCGGCAGTCCCGCGGCGACGAGTTCGTCATCGGTCGGCAAGCGCAACGAAATCAGCCCGGCGAAGGTCTCGGGTTCCAGTTCCACCCGGTTGACCGTGACATGCACCGGCACCCAGTCGACGTCGTGGCCGCGCATTCGCAGCACTCGACTGGTCGGGCCGTCGCCGAATTCGCTTGTCATAGAGGCCATCAGATGCTCATCATCCGGATGGACCTTCGGCCTGTCCGAGTCGGCGCCCCGCCAGTCATAGAAGGGGCAGGGCTCGTCCAGCCATTTCAGCAGGGTCCAATTTTTTGGGTCGACGAGTGCGCGATGGACGCCGGCCTGGGCCAGCCCGTCGAGGATGCGCTGCGCAAGGTCGCCTACCGACATCACCGGGCCCTTGAGTTCGGCGCGCCAGTTCATTGCCCTGGCAACCAGGTGCTCCCGGCCGCCCGAACCCGGCTCCAAAGCGGTGCGCACGACGAATCCTATCCGGATGGGTTTTCCCTGCCAATCGGTGAGATCCCATGTGCTGCAAAGAGTTTGGCCCGGCTTGGCATTGACCGCCATCGCAAGCACCTTGGCTTCGTTCGGATTGAGTTCGCGCGACGGAAGATCTTCCGCGAACGCCCTGCCGAAGGTGACTTCGACGTCGGGATTCTTGCCGCTGTTGGCCAGCGATTCCCGGGTATCGGTGGCCACCCCAAGGGTCAGGTCCCACTTCAGCGGTCCAGGGATCGGCCGCTCGGATGGTTCGGCGTCGGCGGGACCGGTCCACACATGCACGCCGTGGATACGGCCGTCGGACATCACCACCGGCTCGGTGCGGATCACGCGGTCGCGCTTGGTGGTGATGCTGGTCAGGCTCTGGCCCGTCTGCACCGTCTCGGCGATCGCGGTGCGGACCGCGGCAAGGTGCGGACTGCGGCGCAGGAACGTGGTAATCGGGACGAGGTTCTTGAGTTGGCGCCCCTGCGCTACTACGGCGGGTTCGTCCCCTAACGTCTCCACGAGCAACCAGTCGTGGGCCATGCGGCTGATATTACGGCGGCGATCGGGGGTTGGTGGCGGCCCGGTGTGTGGGCTCCCTGCGCGCCGGGGTGTTAACGGCTTGTGTTTCGACCGCTCGTCGCGCTCTGCGATGGTATGTTGCATTTCTTAGCACCGAGGAAATGCGTTGTACTGGGCGGTTGCCACAGCGCAGGTCCGCGGGGGTCGACCGTTGAGGGGTCGGTCGCCGTCCCGGGACCGCTCGGCGTTATTCGCCGCCCAACTCCGCGAGCACGAGTCGCAGCACCAGCACGGCGCCCGCCTTGTCCAGTGGATCGTTGCCGTTGCCGCATTTGGGCGACTGGACACACGACGGGCATCCGCTCGGGCATTCGCACGCCTCGATGGCCCCCGCCGTCGCTGCCAGCCAGATGCGGGCCCTGCGGAACCCGCGTTCGGCGAACCCCGCGCCACCCGGGTAGCCGTCGTAGACGAACACGGTGGGCAGCCCGTCGGGGCCGATCGCGGTGGACATGCCACCGATGTCGCCGCGGTCGCAGCTCGCCACGAGGGGCAGCAGCCCAATGGCCGCATGCTCGGCCGCGTGTAACGATCCGGGAATGCGCGGCGGTTCAATGCCCTTGTCCGCCAAGGCATCCGGAGCAATCGTGTACATGACGGCGGTGGTCGGCAGCACATGCTCGGGCATGTCGAGCTCGATGAAGTCGATCACCTCCCCGGACAGCCGGCGCCGCAGGTAACCGACGACGCGGTGGGTGACCCTGACCGGCACCAGGCCCAGGGTGACGGGCCCGAACCGGGAGCGTTCGCCCGGCCCCGTGACGGCGATGTCGGTGAGTTCGCGCGCGAACGTCGCGTAGCCGGGATCCTCGGCATGGACGTACACGATCCCGTCGTCGGTGTCCAGGGTGTCGACGACGTAGGTGTCGCCCTGATGCAGGTATACCGCTCCCGGATGAACCGAGGCCGGGGCCTGATCGACCCCGACGCTGCCCAGCAGTCGCCCGGTGTCCGCCTCCAGGATGACGATCTGGCCGCCCGCCGCGCCCCGGATGTCCACCGCGCCGTGCGGCTGTAGGCCGGGCGCGGGAAAGTATTTGCCGCCGCGGCGCCGCAGCAGCCCGGCATCGACCAGGCTCTGCGCCACATCCGCGGCGCCGTAGCTGGCGACCTCGCGTTCGTCGAGCGGTAGTTCGCTTGCGGCGCAGAGGAGTTGGGGCCCGAGAAGGTAGGGGTTGGCCGGGTCTATCACGACCCGCTCGACCGGCTTGTCCAGCAGCGCCGCGGGGTGGTGAACCAGATATGTGTCCAGCGGGTCGTCGCGGGCGATGAGCACGACCAGCGCACCCTGGCCGCGCCGGCCCGACCGGCCGGCCTGCTGCCAGAACGAGGCGACCGTTCCCGGGAAGCCGGCGAGCACCACCGCGTCCAGCCCGGCAATGTCGACCCCCAACTCCAGTGCATTGGTGGTGGCCAGGCCGCGCAGCCGGCCCTCGGCCAGGGCGCGCTCCAGGGCGGTGCGGTCCTCCGCGAGATAGCCGGCCCGGTACGACGCCACCGTGCCCGACAGCCCGGGGGCAATGTCGTCCAACTGCGCCCGCGCACCCAGCGCGGTCAATTCCGCGGCGCGGCGCGAGCGAACGAAGGTCAGCGTCTGCGCTCCCTCAGCGACCAGGTCGGCCATCACGCGGGCCGCCTCGGCGCCGGCGGAGCGGCGCACCGGCGCACCGTTCTCGCCCGTGAGGTCGGTCCGCAAGGCGGGCTCCCACAGCGCCACCGTTCGCGCCCCCTGGGGCGAGCCGTCTTCGACGACCTCCTCGACCGGAAGGCCGATGAGTTCGGCCGCCGTCGCGCCCGGCGAGTCCGTCGTCGCGCTGGCGAAGATGAACGTCGGCGTGCAGTCGGGCCGGGCCGAATACCGCTCGCACAGCCGCAGCAGGCGGCGCAGCACCATCGCCACGTTCGAGCCGAAAACGCCGCGATAGTAATGGCATTCGTCGACGATCACGAAGCGAAGGCCACGTAGCATAACGGCCCAGCGGGCGTGATTGCGCAATATCGACAAGTGGATCATGTCGGGGTTGGAAAACAGCCATCGGGAGCGCTCGCGCGCGAAGCGCCGCACCTCGGCGGGACTGTCGCCGTCGTAGGCAGTGGGCGCGACCGCAAAACCAGGATCGCGCAGCCGCGGAACGGCCGCGGTCAGTGCGTGCGCGGTGCGCAACTGGTCGTGCCCGAGCGCTTTGGTCGGCGACAGATACAGCACCCGTGCCCGGGGGTCCGTCGCGAGCGCATTGAGGGCGGGCAGTTGATAAGCGAGTGACTTGCCCGAGGCGGTGCCGGTGCTGATCACGACGTGACGGCCCGCGTGGGCCAGGTCGGCGGCAGCGGCCTGGTGCGACCAGGGGCGGCTGATGCCGCGGTCGGCGAACGCGCGAACGACGTCGGACTCGGCCCATTCCGGCCAACTGTGCGGCCGGCCGCCCCGCGCCGGCAGCTCCGCGACATGGCGCAACGGGCGCTCGCCCGCCGCGGTACCGGCGAGGGCGACGGCAAGCAGGTCGCTGCCGAAACTCGCCACCTCACTCCCTCCGAACACCCTCTGCGAATCCGTCCCGCACACAAGTCTGTCGCCGACGCGATGAACATGGTTGACTGATGGCGGTCGCAGCTTCTGTGTTCGTGTCAAACTTTCGCAGGACAACGTTGCGGCCGCGGTTCCTGCGAGGTTATCGGTCGGGTGAAGTTCCGGCGACTCTGCGAGGTATGGCGGTCGTACTCGGCCCGGGGCATCGAAAGGCGGTGCCCCGCACCCAGAAGAAAAGGAAAGATCGAGAGATGCCACAGGGAACTGTGAAGTGGTTCAACGCGGAAAAGGGGTTCGGGTTCATTGCTCCCGAAGATGGTTCCGCGGATGTTTTTGTCCACTACACGGAGATCCAGGGTTCGGGCTTCCGCACCCTTGAAGAAAACCAGAAGGTCGAATTCGAAATCGGCCACAGCCCTAAGGGCCCCCAGGCCACCGGAGTGCGCTCCGTCTAAACAGAGGTCTAAACAGAGCAGATTCTCCGCGAATCCCCTCGTGCGATCCCGCTCAGCGGGTCCCGCCCGGGGGGTTTCGTTTCGCATTCGGGGCGCCGGCCGGCGGGCCACCAGCCCGGCTCACCGCCAACCTCAAGGCGTGGATGGAAAACCTGGCATACTGTCGGTGGCGTGAGCCAGCTTTCCTTCTTCACGGCGGAGGCGGTGCCCCCCGCGGTCGCCGATCTCTCGGGAGTGCTGGCGGCCAGCGGCCAAATCGTGCTGGTCGGCGGTCGATCTGAAAGCCAAGCCCAGGGTGCCCGGCTTTCGGTGGTGGTGGACCAGTTGTGGCGCGCCTCGGCGCTGGCGGAGATGATCCGCGAGGCCGGTTTGGTGCCCGAGATCACCCGCACCGACGAGGACAGCCCGCTGGTGAGGACCGCGGTGGACCCTTCGTTGACCACAATCGCCGCCCAGTGGACCCGCGGCGCGGTCAAAACGGTGCCCCCGCGATGGCTGCCGGGTCCGCGCGAGTTGCGGGCCTGGACGCTGGCGGCCGGTAGCCCGGAAGGCGACCACTATCTGCTGGGTCTGGACCCACATGCGCCCGACACCCACTCCCCGCTGGCGTCGGCCCTGATGCGGGTCGGGATCGCGCCCACCCTGATCGGCACCCGCGGCGGTCGGCCGGCGCTGCGGGTCAGCGGCCGTCGCAGGCTATCGCGCCTGGTAGAGAACGTGGGGGAACCCCCTGACGGCGCCGAGGCGTTGTCGCAGTGGCCCCGGGTTTAGCCGGGTGACGAAACTTGCATTTTGGATAGCCGGTTTGCGAAGGCCCGCCCGGGGGTGCGAAATTGTCAGGTGCCCGAAAGCGAGGGAACGCCGGCGTACCCGAGTTTCACCGGAATTTCAGGCGCTGGCCTGGCATTCTTCGTGCAGGGCGGTCTCGCAGGGGGCCGAGATGAGAGATGGAGCGTAAGGGCAGTTGGCTGACCCGAAGTTGAAAGACCCTAAAAGCCCAAGCAGCGGCGGAAACGGGAGCCGTAGGCGGCTCGTGATCGTCGAGTCGCCGACCAAGGCGCGGAAACTGGCCGGCTACCTGGGCTCCAGGTACATCGTCGAGTCCTCGCGGGGCCACATCCGCGACCTGCCCCGGGCCGCGGCCGACGTGCCCGCGAAGTACAAGTCGGAGCCGTGGGCCAGGCTCGGGGTCAACGTCGACGCGGACTTCGAACCGCTCTACATCATCAGCCCGGAGAAGAAGAGCACCGTCAGCGAACTAAAGGGTCTGCTCAAAGACGTCGACGAGCTCTACCTGGCCACGGATGGCGACCGCGAGGGCGAAGCCATCGCCTGGCACCTGCTGGAAACGCTCAAGCCCAATATCCCGGTCAAGCGGATGGTTTTCCACGAGATCACCGAGCCGGCGATCCGCGCGGCCGCCGAGCACCCCCGCGACCTGGACATCGACCTGGTCGACGCGCAAGAGACCCGCCGCATCCTGGACAGGCTGTACGGCTACGAGGTCAGCCCGGTTCTGTGGAAGAAGGTCGCACCCAAGCTGTCGGCGGGCCGGGTCCAGTCGGTGGCCACCCGGATCATCGTGCAGCGCGAACGCGACCGCATGGCGTTCCGCAGCGCGGCGTACTGGGACATTGTCGCCCAGCTGGACGCCAGCGCGTCCGACCCGGCTGCCCAGCCGCCCGTCTTCACCGCCCGGCTGACCAGTGTCGACGGCCTGCGGGTGGCCACGGGCCGCGACTTCGACTCGCTGGGCCAGCTGCGCAAGGCCGACGAGGTTGTGGTCCTGGACGAGGCCAGCGCGACGGAGCTGGCCGCGGGATTGCGGGGCGCTCAGCTGTCCGTGGCGTCGGTGGAGGAGAAGCCCTACACCCGGCGGCCCTACGCGCCGTTCATGACGTCGACGCTGCAGCAGGAAGCCGGGCGCAAGCTGCGGTTCTCCTCGGAGCGCACCATGAGCATCGCCCAGCGGCTCTACGAGAACGGCTACATCACCTATATGCGGACCGACTCCACGACGCTCTCGGAGTCGGCAATCAACGCCGCGCGCAACCAGGCGCGTCAGCTCTACGGCGAGGAGTACGTCTCGCCGTCGCCGCGCCAGTACACCCGCAAGGTGAAGAACGCTCAGGAGGCGCACGAGGCCATCCGGCCCGCCGGTGACACGTTCGCCACCCCGGACGCGGTGCGTCGCGAGCTGGACAACGACGAATTCCGGCTCTATGAGCTGGTGTGGCAGCGCACGGTCGCCTCCCAGATGGCCGACGCGCGGGGCACCACGGTGAGCCTGCGAATCGCGGGCACCGCGAATCGCCCGGAGGGGGGCCGGCCGGTGGTGTTCTCCGCGACCGGGCGCACCCTCACGTTCGCCGGGTTCCTCAAGGCCTACGTGGAAACCGTGGACGAGTTGGCGGGCGGCGAAGCCGACGACGCCGAGCGCCGGCTGCCTCATCTGACCGAGGGGCAGCGGCTGGAGGCTTTGGAGCTCACGCCCGACGGCCACGCCACCA
This sequence comes from uncultured Actinomycetota bacterium, assembly GCA_963788075.1. Classification (GTDB taxonomy): domain Bacteria; phylum Actinomycetota; class Actinomycetes; order Mycobacteriales; family Mycobacteriaceae; genus Mycobacterium. The sequence goes on from CAWBFI010000008.1 coordinate 1,106,460, forward strand.
ACCCCCCGCCCCGCTACACCGAGGCCTCGCTCGTCAGGGCCCTCGAGGAGCTGGGCATCGGCCGCCCGTCGACGTACTCGTCGATCATCAAGACCATTCAGGACCGTGGCTACGTCTACAAGAGGGGCAGCGCCCTGGTGCCGTCGTGGGTCGCGTTCGCCGTAACCGGTTTGTTGGAGCAGCATTTCGGCCGGCTCGTTGACTACGGCTTCACCGCGGCGATGGAAGACGAGCTCGATGCGATCGCCTCGGGCAACGAGCGACGCACGAACTGGCTCAACAATTTCTACTTCGGCGGCGACCACGGCGTGCCCGACTCGGTGGCCCGCTCCGGTGGGCTGAAAAAGCTCGTCGGCGTCAACCTCGAAGGCATCGACGCTCGAGAAGTCAATTCCATCAAGGTTTTCGACGACGCGCAGGGCCGTCCCGTCTATGTTCGGGTCGGCAAGAACGGGCCGTATCTGGAACGCGTGGTGGTCGGCGACGATGGTGAGCCGAGGCCGCAGCGGGCCAACCTCAACGACTCGCTGACGCCCGACGAGCTGACGCTCGAGGTGGCCGAGGAGCTTTTCGCCACACCGCAAGAGGGACGCGTCCTGGGCGTGGATCCGGAAACGGGTCACGAAATCGTCGCCAGGGACGGCCGGTACGGCCCCTTCGTCACCGAGATCCTGCCGGAGGCTCCCGCCGAGGACGTCGACGAGCCCGCCAAAAAGGGCAAGAAGGCCGCCCGTCCCAAAGCCCGAACCGGCTCGCTGCTGCGCAGCATGGACCTGCAAACCGTCACCCTGGAGGATGCGCTGAAGCTGCTGTCGCTGCCCCGGGTTGTTGGCGTGGACCCCGCGACGGGCGAGGAGATCACCGCGCAGAACGGGCGCTACGGACCATACCTGAAGCGCGGCAACGATTCTCGCTCGCTGGCGACCGAGGATCAGATATTCGACATCACCCTCGACGAAGCGCTGAAGATCTACGCCGAGCCCAAACGTCGGGGCAGGCAGAGCGCGGCGGCGCCGCCGCTGCGTGAGCTGGGCACCGATCCGGCGTCGGGCAAGCCGATGGTCATCAAGGACGGCCGGTTTGGGCCGTACGTCACCGACGGCGAGACCAACGCCAGCCTCCGCAAGGGCGACGACGTGTTGTCCACTACCGATGAACGCGCCGCCGAGCTGCTCGCCGACCGGCGGGCCCGGGGTCCGGCGAAGCGCCCTGCCAAGAAGACCACCCGCAAGGCGCCGGCGAGGAAGGCCACCAAGCGCGGTTAACGGCGCGCTTCGCTGGCAACCTGTTCGCTGGAAAGATCCTCGGGCGCGGCGAGATTCAGCGGTCGCGCGAGCTGAGTGGGCGCCGTGCGTCCGCGCAGTTCGACGACTTCGCCGACATCCCAGCACAGGGCTTCCGCGTCGAGCGCGCCGCTGACCGCGATCGCCGATGCGAGCACGTGGCCATCCTCGAGCTTGGCCAGCTCGGTGAGCCGCGCCGCCTCGTTGACGGGGTCGCCGATCACCGTGTACTCGAAGCGGGCCTTCGCGCCGATGTGGCCGGCGATGGCCCTGCCCGCCGACACGCCGATCCCGAACTCCGCGGAACCGATCACCGGGAGCAGCTCGTCGTGGAGCTCGCGGGCGGCGGCCAGCGCTCCACCGGACGCGTCGGGGTGTTCGATCGGCGCACCGAAGATGGCCAGCGCGGCGTCGCCCTGGAACTTGTTGACGAATCCACCGTGCTTTCCGACGGTGTCGACCACAACCCGGAAGAACTCGTTGAGCAGGTGGACCACCTCGGCGGGCGGTCGCGTCGCGGCCAGCTTGGTGGAGCCCACCAGGTCCACGAACAACACCGCGACGTCGCGCTCCTGCCCGCCCAGCTCGGTTCCGCGCTCCAGGGCCCGGCGGGCCACGTCCTCCCCGACGTAGCGGCCGAACAGGTCACGCAGCCGCTGCCGCTCAGACAGGTCACGCACCATGTCGTTGAAGCCGGCTTGCAGCAAACCCAGTTCGCTGGCGTCGTAGATCTGCATGTGCGCGTTGTAGTTACCGCGCTGCACCTCGGACAGCGCCCAGCGCAGCTGACGCAACGGATCGGCGATCGACATGGCCACCAGCAGGGTGCTGACGAAACCGATGCCCAACGCCGCCAAAGCCAGCAGCAGGATCGGATTGAAGAATTCCTCGGGCGGGGCGTGCAGCAGGGAGACCTTGTCGGCCGCCACGGCCAACACGATCGCCAGCAGTGGCACGGCGGTGGACAGCGTCCAACTCAGGATCTGCCGCAAGATGACGCCTGGTGCCTTGACGTTCTCAGGAACACCGCTGCGCAGGGCCGCGACGGCCACCGGCCGCAACACCCGCTCGGACTGCAGGTAGCCGATGATCGCGGTCGCGGTGGCGCCCAGAGCGGTGGCGACCGCGACGACGGGCGCCGTGTGCTTGGCCACCGACCAGCTGGCGACGATGAACACCACGCCACCGATGAACCAGGCCCCCATGCTGGTGAGCGTGCGGTAGAACGGCATACGCAACGCGCGGCTGCGGGCCAGTTCGGTGGCCTCCGGATCGTCGTCGGCGAGCAGATTGTCGCGGCGCTGCCACCGGAACACCGGCACCAGCAGTCTCAGGTTGAACAGAATCCCGGCGAGAAACAGGGCGATGACGACGCTGACGAAGATCGCCACGTTGACCCGCGGCAGATCCTGCAGTTGGATGCGGTCCTGCGGCGGCAGCCCATAGCGCAGGAAGCCCAGCACGAAAAGGCCGCCGATGATATCGGCCTGCATCATGCTCAGCGAGAACAGCGGCCATGGCGTGCGCACCACCCAGCGGACGAATGCGCTGATCCGTCCGGATAGTGCCGCCTCGGTTGCCACCAATCCACCGTATCGGGCGACCCCGGCTAGGTGGAAAACAAGAGGCGTCTCGGCAAGTCGCGCAGTGCCGCCGAAACGCACGGAAATGTAACGGAATCATCGCGATACGGTGGCCGATCGGTATCCGTCGGCCGGTGTCACTACTGTTGCCGGTGATGTCCCGGGTGTTTACGCGGCTGGTAGGCCAAGAGCCGGTCGTCGCCGAGCTGCTCGCGGCCGCGCGGGCCGCCCGCGGTGATTCGGCTCACAGCGGGGCCGGCGACGGGACTATGACACATGCGTGGCTCATCACGGGACCCCCGGGGTCGGGGCGTTCCATCGCAGCGGTGTGCTTCGCGGCCGCGCTGCAATGCACCACCGACGGGGAGCCGGGCTGCGGGCGCTGCCGCGCCTGCGCGACGACGATGGCCGGCACCCACGCCGACGTGCGCCGGGTGATTCCCGAGGGCCTGTCCATCGGCGTGGACGAGATGCGCGCCATCGTGCAGATCGCGTCCCGGCGTCCGACCACCGGGCACCGGCAGATCGTGGTGATCGAGGACGCCGACCGGTTGACCGAGGGTGCCGCGAACGCCTTGCTGAAGGTTGTCGAGGAGCCGCCGCCGTCCACGGTGTTCCTGCTGTGCGCGCCGTCGGTGGACCCCGAGGACATCGCGGTCACCCTGCGATCCCGGTGCCGGCACGTCGCGCTGGCGACCCCGCCGACCGAGGCGATCGCGCGTGTGCTGGTCGACAGCGACGGCCTGCCCGCCGACACGGCGAACTGGGCGGCGTCGGTCAGCGGTGGTCACATAGGGAGGGCGCGGCGGCTGGCCACCGACCCGGAGGCCCGCCAGCGACGGGAGCGGGCGCTGGGATTGGTGCGCGATGCCGTGACCCCGTCGGGGGCCTACGCCGCCGCCGAGGAGTTGGTGGCCGCGGCCGACGCCGAGGCGGCCGTGCTGACCGCCGACCGCGCCGAGGCCGAGACCGAAGAGCTCCGGACGGCGCTGGGGGCCGGCGGCACCGGTAAGGGCACCGCGGGGGCCATGCGAGGCGCCACGGGCGCGATCAGAGACCTCGAACGCCGGCAGAAGTCCCGTCAGACGCGGGCGTCGCGCGATGCCCTGGACCGGGCGCTGATCGACCTCGCGACGTACTTCCGCGACGCGCTGGTGGCGTCGGCGCACGCCGGGGCGGTGCGGGCCAACCATCCGGATATGGCCGATCGAGTGGCGGCGCTGGCCGCCCATGCCCCGCCCGAGCGGCTGCTGCGCTGCATCGAGGCGGTACTTCAGTGCCGTGAGGCACTGGCGATCAACGTCAAACCCAAGTTCGCCGTCGACGCCATGGTCGCCACCATCGGCCAGGAACTTGGGTGACCCGGTACGCCTGCCGTAGACTCGTGCCGCCCGGCGTGCGGGTACGCCACCTTAGCTCAGTCGGTAGAGCGGCTCACTCGTAATGAGCAGGTCAGGAGTTCGATTCTCCTAGGTGGCTCCAAAATCTCATGCTCGGGCGTCACGCCGGCGCGACGAAACCGACCGGTCCTGACGCGAGGCACAACGCCAGCGCGGTGGTGTTGGCTCGAACGGTGATCGCGCCTCCCGCGCCGGGAAGCCGGGCGAAGACGCGGTTGAGCCCCGGATGCACCGGAACTCTGACATCGGGCCCGTCGGACAGCGACAACGTCATGGATCCGTCGCTGTTTGCCAGGTAATTGAGTTCGACGGTCCAATCGGCCGGCAGCAGCGGCCCGTCGAGGCTCAACCGCGCCGGCTTGTCGGGTTGCGCGAAATAGCCGCACCGCGGGTTAGGCCCGGGCGCGATGGTGCGGATCCAGGTCACCCTCGCATCGATCAGCCGGCCCGAGCTGTCGAGCATGCGCAATTGCGTTGTCGCCGTCGCGAATTCGGGTCGGTCGCGCAGCAGGGCGAACATGTGGCTGACCAGGTTCTCCGGTGCGGCGACCCGTTGCAGCACCAGCGGATCGACCTCTTGATCCAGTAGTGGTGCGTCCGACGACGCATGCGCGGCGGCCAAGCCGGCCCGAGCGTTCTGCAGGTAGGGCTTTGTGGGGTTGTCTTGCCAGCTCGTCAGGAACGTGGCGGTGGAGTACAGGCTGCTGGCGACGAACGCCACCGCCAAACCGACCGTCGCGGCAACGCGTTTCGGCGAGGCGTCCAGCCAACGTGCCGCGACGGGTCGGCTGGGGGCGCACAAGGCGACGGCGGCCAGCAACGCCAGCACCACGACGAGATCCGGCAGATACCGCAGGGTCTGAGCGAGTTCCAGTGCGGTCTGCTTCGACGACCGCATCAGGTAGATCGGCACCTGGCAGGCGACGGCGTAACCGGCCGCGGTCAGCCACACCGGCGCGATGCGTCGTTTCCGGATCAGCGACAGGGCAAGCACCGTGCACAGGGCCAGCCAGCCGAGCGCCATCGCCGACGCCGGTGGCGTGGCCCACGGCGAGGCCGGCGCCCATCGGTCCCAGTGCCACGGCCCTCCGACCAGACCAGGCACGATGCCGTGGGTGACCGAACGCCAGAGCAGATCCCACGTCATTGCCAGGTCGAAACTCCACCGCCGCTGATTGACCACGGCCAAATAGAGCGCGACCCAGCCAACGGTCAACGCCAGCATCGCGATCCACAGCCGCACACCTGCCCGCCACACCGTCCGCAATGGCGCCCGATCACCCTGCACGTGCCAGAGCAGCGCGGCCACGGCGAAGGTGACGAACGGGATCACCGCGGCCTTCTCGAAGAACAGCAGCCCGGCCAGGTAGGTCAGGACGCCGGTCACCGCGTAGCGCTGATTGCCGGTGCGTACCAAAAGGATCGCGTCGGCGCATACCCACGCCAGCGCCGCCAGCATCGGCAACGAGTTCAGCGCCGCCGCCCACCACGCGAACCCGGGCACGCCCAACGGAGTGAACAGCGCGAACGTCAACGGGACGAGCAGGACCGGACGCCAGCCCAGGATGACGTACAGCGCCCGCACCAGGGCCAGCGAGGCCAGCAACTGCAGCGCCACCAGGCTGATCGCCGGACCCGTCCAGTCCAGTGGCGCCAGCCGGACGATGGCGCCACCGACCAGGAAGGCGGCCGGCATGACGTGGCCGTCATGGTCGTCGAACAGGTACGACGGGGACAGCAGTCCCTGGGTGCCGGCCTTGCCGATGAGGATCAGGTCGTCCCAGTAGAAGTAGCCGCCGAAGGCCAGCACCGCGCGTATCCCCAGCTGCACCGTGACCAGCGCCGCGGCGACCAGGGCCACCGGAGGCATGCGGGTCGTGCGCACGGACCGCCGGTATGGTGGGCCGGTGCGCGCACTGGTCACCGGGGCAGCCGGATTCATCGGGTCGACGCTAGTCGACCGTCTGCTGGCCGATGGTCACACGGTCGTGGGACTGGACAATTTCGCCACCGGCCGCGCGACCAACCTCGAGCATCTGTCCGGGAATCCGGCGCACGTCTTCGTCGAGGCGGACATCGTGACCGCTGACCTGCACGCCATCCTCGACGAGCACCGGCCGGAGGTGGTTTTCCATTTGGCGGCCCAGATAGACGTGCGGCACTCGGTGGCCGACCCGCAATTCGACGCCTCGGTCAACGTCATCGGCACGATCCGTCTCGCCGAAGCCGCACGCCTGACGAGGGTTCGGAAGGTCGTACACACCTCGTCGGGCGGATCCATCTACGGCACCCCGTCGCAGTACCCGACCCCCGAGACCGTGCCCGCCGACCCGGCATCGCCGTACGCCGCGGGCAAGGTGGCGGGGGAGATCTACCTGAACACGTTTCGCCACCTGTACGGCCTGGACTGCTCGCACATCGCGCCCGCCAACGTATACGGCCCCCGGCAGGACCCGCACGGCGAGGCGGGCGTGGTTGCGATCTTCGCCCAGGCGCTGCTGTCGGGTAAGCCCACCAAGGTGTTCGGGGACGGCGGCAAAACCCGTGACTATGTGTACGTCGACGACGTGGTGGACGCCTTCGTCAAGGCCTCCGGGGACGCGGGCGGCGGGCAGCGTTTCAACATCGGCACCGGAATAGAAACCTCGGACCGCCAACTGCATTCGGCGGTGGCCGCGGCGGTCGGGGGGCCCGACGACCCGGAGTTTCATCCGGATCGCCTGGGCGATCTGCAGCGGTCGTGCCTCGATATCGGTTTGGCCGAAAGGGTTTTGGGCTGGCGCCCGAAGGTTGGGCTGGACGAGGGTGTGCGGCGCACGGTGAAATACTTCCGGGACGCCCACGCTCGTTAATCGTGCGCTACACGCTCGACGCCTCTTCGGGCTCCTGTGCGCCCTCGAGCGCCACGGCGCGGGCGAGTCGCGCGTAGCGCAACTCCAAGTCCTTGAACCGCATGTAAGTGCTCAGCGTGGTGAAGCTGAACGCCATGATCAGTGCGTAGAGCATCAGGTCGGTGCCGCGGCGCACCCCGAACCAGTGCGCGACCACCGTCGTGTCGTCGGGCCTGATCACGGCATAGATGCCGCCTAGCACGAAAAAGATGTATCCGACCTTGACCCATGCCCGCGAGCGCGCATTCCTGCGGGACCGCAGCAGGTAGACCAACAGCGCGACGATCGCCGCGATCAGCAGCACCTGGATCCAGTTCATCTTTCGGTCCCTTTCATCTCGGCATCCTGCCCCGCAGGAACCCGTCGAAGATGATGTTGACGCCGTTGAGCAGCGGCTGCCCCTTCGACTTCGAGTATTCGGTGTAGAGCACCTCCACCGGTTGTTCGACCACGCGCCAATGGTTTTCGGCGATCAGCGTGATGAACTCGTTGGCGTGACTCATGCCGCTCATTATGAGATTCAGGCCGTCGGCGACCTTCTTGTTGAACACCCGCAGCCCATTGTTGGTGTCGGTCAAGCCAAGTCGGCGCCCGCGCCGGCTCAGGTGGGCGGCGCTCTGTAGGACGAGCCGTTTCAGCAGGGGCGGCCGGCTGCTGCCCTGGTCCTTGCCGAATCGGGTTCCGATGACGACGTCGACGTCGCCCGCGCACAGGCGGTCGATCATCGCGGCCACGTCTTTGACGCGATGCTGGCCGTCGGCGTCGAACGTTGCGAAGACGCGCGCGCCGGGCTGAGTGCGGGCGTATTCGACACCGGTCTGGATCGCCGCACCCTGGCCCAGGTTGACGGGATGGCGCACCAGGTGGGCCCCGGCACGCCTGGCGATCTCGCCGGTGCCGTCGGTGCTGCCGTCGTCCACGCACACGACGTGGTCGAAGACCGAGCGCACACCGGCGATCACCTCGCCGATGACGGGGGCTTCGTTGAAGGCGGGAATGACGATCCAGACGTCCGGATAGTGCGTTTCAGTGTCCATTCAGTAACCATCTAAGCCCACTAGATTAGCCAGTATCAGCCGGTTAGGCGTCCGGCACGCGCCAGCGCCACCAGATGAACGGCGATTCCCACCAGTGGACCGCACAACAAGCCGACCACGGTGCGGGTCTGCAGCGCCAGCGGCAACAACAGCAAGAGCCCCGACGCGACGGTCGCCCCTACCCAGCCCAGCGAATAGGCCCCATGAAGCGCGGCCGCGACCGCTGCGGCGCCGGTGAGCGTCAGCAGGGCGATCGCCACGGCGGCCGCCGTCAGCCACGCCAGCAGCGCGCCGCTGGCCTGGTACTGCGGCCCGAAACCCACCTGCAGCAACCACGGGCCCACGAGGCCCGCAGCCACGACCCCGACCGCGCCGATGCCGGCGATGATCGCCGCCGGCGCGATCAGGGCTCGGAGCCGATCGCTGCGCGCATCGACGAAATGAGCGATGAGATTGCCCTGCATGGCCGTGAGCGGAACCAGCAGTGGCGCGCGGGTCAACGTCACGGCCAGGATGATCACGCCGCCCTGCGCGCCGAGCTCGTCGCTGGTCAGCTTCAGCAGCACGGGAAAGCCCATCACCAGGATCGCGCTGGCACCGGCCGCCGTGATGGAATGGGCGGCTCCCCGCAGGAAGGTCGCGGTGCCGCCCGGCGTCAGCAGGCGGGCGGCGGCGCGGGCCGTGGGCGAGGCGACCAGCATGACCAGCCAGGCCGACGAGCCCGCCACGGTCGCCCACAAGTACCCGGTCAGGCCCCATCCGGCAACGAATGTCGCCGCGGCCACCGCCACCCGCATGACCGCGTCGGTGGTCATCAGCACCCCGTATTGGGTCCACCGATTGGTCCCGGCCAACATGCCCAGCAGCGTGGCGTGCACGCAGAATCCGGCCAGCCCGACACTGAGCAACCCCACCGATAGCGAGCGCTCCTCAACGAATACCCGCCCGCTCCACAACGGTGAGCTCGCCACGATCACGGCCGCCGCGGCCACGCCGACCATCGCGGCGAGCCGCAGCGGGTGGGTACGACTCCCGGTCACCACGTCGATGTATTGCGCCGAGCGCACCTCCCGGGTGGCTTCTTGCAGCAGGCCGAACGTGGCGCCGGCGCCCAGACCGGCCACCCCCCAGAACACACCGAATACCGAAAAGCCGCTCGGGGCCAGGTCGCGAGCGGCCAGATAGATCACCGCGTACCCGCACAGCGCGGTCAGCGCGGTGGCGGTGCCGACCCTGGCCACGCTGCCCCGCGCGACCGGCCCCCGAGAGGCCCCGACTTCGGTCACCCGGGCAGCGCATTCAGCCGACCGCCCCGAGACATAGCCCGCATCGCCACCATTTGAAAATACTAAGTGGGTCCGTACCGATAGCCCGCCGCGGCGCGATGGTCCGTTATCGTGAGCGGCTGTCGGGGAAGGATCCATGGCCGCGTTCCGCACCTTCGGGATTTCGCTGTTTTTCACGGCGGCCGCCCTTGCCGTGGGCTACGCGCTTGGTGGGCTCAAGGACCTCTTTCTGCTGGTGGTGCTGGCCACCCTCGAGGTGTCGCTGTCGTTCGACAACGCCATCATCAACGCCGCGGTCCTCAAGCGGATGAGCACGTTTTGGCGGCAGATGTTCCTGACCGTCGGGATTCTCGTCGCGGTATTCGGCATGCGGCTGCTGTTCCCGTTGCTGCTGGTGTGGGCGACGGCGGGCATCGACCCGGTACGCGCGATGGAGTTGGCGCTGCATCCGCCGCCGCACGGCGCGCTGGAATTCCCCGACGGCTCACCCAGCTACGAGAAGCTGATCATCGCCGCCCACCCCCAGATCGCCGCATTCGGCGGGACGTTTCTGCTGATGCTTTTCCTGGACTTCATCGTTTACGACCGAGACATCAAGTGGCTCAAATGGATCGAGGTCCCGTTCGCCCGCGTCGGTCGACTCGGTCAGGTGCCGGTGGCGGTGGCCCTCGGCGCGCTGATTCTCGCCGGCACGCTATTGACGCACTCGAGCGACGAGGCCGAGACGGTGCTGACCGCCGGACTACTGGGTCTGGTCACCTATCTCGTCGTCAACGGCTTGAGCCGGGCGTTTCGGCCGCCGGACATCGGGAACGCGCCGGCCGGCGCGGCGGTCGGCAAGGCCGGTCTGATCCTGTTTCTCTATCTCGAGGTTCTCGACGCCGCCTTCTCCTTCGACGGCGTCACGGGCGCCTTCGCGATCACTTCGGACCCGATCGTCATCGCGCTGGGACTGGGCCTGGTGGGCTCGATGTTCGTCCGGTCCATCACCATCTACCTGGTCCAGCAGGAAGCGCTGGACCGTTACGTGTACCTGGAACACGGCGCGCACTGGGCGATCGGCGCGCTGGCCGTGATCATGCTGCTCTCCATCGACAAGCCGTTCGCGGTTCCCGAGGCGGTCACCGCCTCGGTGGGTGTGGTCTTTATCGGGGCGGCGCTGGGCTGGAGTGTGTTGCGCAACCGGCGCAACGCCCGAGCTAACGCCTGATTGGTCCTGATTGGTCCTGATTGGTCCTGATTGGTCCTGATTGGTCCTGATTGGTCCTGATTGGTTAGGCCTCGATCTGGCCGGCGATGCGCCGTTCGATGCTCGCCCGTGCCTGCGCGGGCAGCACGATGAGCCCGTCGAGTTCCTTGCTCGCCCGCGCGTAGGCGTTCTGTCGCTCCTCGTGCGTGGCCGCCTCGTCTTGCGCCAGGTGCAGCAGGTGCTGCGCGCGTGCCAGCCGTTGTTGATCTTCTGCCGAAAAGTCGCTGCGGCGCCGGCGAATCGCCTCCGCTTCGGCGACCTCGAACGCGCTGACGTACTCGTGGACGGCATCGCGGTATTCCAGCTGCGCTGCCCGATCGCCGGCGAGGGCCTCCACGTCCTGGGGTCGTTCCGGCCGCAGCAGGTCCGCGCGCCGTTTCGCCTTGTGAAACGCGATGGTCAGCGGATCGCGCATGTCGGTCATCATCGGGAAGTCCAGCAATTTCGCGATATCGATTTCGTAGTCGAACCACCGGGCGTCGGTACGGTCATGCGCCGCAATGAGTTTGGCGAGCTCGCGGCGGGCGTTCTCTCTGTTGTCTCCGTTGGCTCGCTTCCGCGCGGACGCTTCGGCCACGGCGATCCTGGCTTGCTGCTTCAAGCGGTAGCGCTCCAGCCGTCGCTCGGCCCGACGCTCGTTGGCGGCGGCTATCGCCCGAAGGCCCGTCCCGATCGCGCCGCCCAGCGGGAAAATCAGCCACCAGAAGCCGGCGGCAAAATGCAGCATCGGGGTCACATCGCCAGGATGCCACCGCGACGCGGAGTGCGGTTACGCCAAGAGCGTTAGCCGCGTCTGTGCCCTTGGGCCTTGAACCGTTCCGCCGAGCGCTGTACCTCCGCTTCGGCCTCGGCGCGGTCCACCCAGTTGGCGGTCTTGACGAACTTGCCCGGCTCCAGGGCCTTGTATTGCGAGAAAAAGTGCTTGATCACATCCAGTTCGAATTCCGGAACATCGCCGATGTCTTGGATGTGGTCCCATCGGTGGTCGCCGGCCGGAACGCACAACACCTTGTCGTCGCCGCCGTGCTCGTCGACCATCTTGAACATTCCCACCGGGCGCGACTCCACGATCACGCCGGGGAACACCGGCTCCGGCAGCAGCAAGAGAACGTCCAGGGGGTCGCCGTCTTCACCGAGGGTGTCGTCGATGAACCCGTAATCGGTGGGGTACGCCATCGAGGTGTACAGGTAGCGGTCCAGACGCACCCGGCCCGTCTCGTGATCGACTTCGTACTTGTTCCGCTGGCCTTTCGGAATTTCGATGGTCACGTCGAATTGCACCGTGTCGGCTCCTTCGCGAGGGGTTGTCTGTAGGTCAGTCGCGTCGGGCATCCACCCTAGTCGAGGGGAATTGCGGCCGATTCGGCAGAATGGTTTCAAACAGTCAGGAGAGTGATGGGTCCTACTCGCTGGCGGAAATCCACCCAGGCGTTGATCGGGTTGGCCGTGCTGGTCTTCGTCGCCGCGGTGGTGGCCGCGGCAACGTTTTTCACCATGGGTGGGCACGGCGCCGGGGCCACGCACGTCCCGGTGCCGCCTCCACGCCCGCCGACGGTCAAGCCGGGGATGGTTCCGGTCGCCGAGACCGCCGAGACACCCACCCCCGGTGGGGTGGCCGCCGCGCTGGCGCCAGTGGCGGCCGACCCCAACCTGGGCAGGCTGGGTGGTCGGATCACCGACGCGATGACCGGAAGAGAGCTTTGGCAGGTGGCCGAGGACCTGCCGCTGGTGCCGGCGTCGACCAATAAGGTGCTGACCGCCGCGGCGGCGCTGCTGACGCTGGACCGTCAGGCTCGGATCAGCACCCGAGTGGTGGCCGGCGGACCGAACGCCCAGGGCCCGGTCGTGCTGGTGGGTGCCGGGGATCCCGTGCTGTCGGCGGCTCCGCCCGGAACGCCCACCTGGTATCGGGGCGCGGCGCGCATCAGCGACCTCGTCGAACAGGTTCGCCGCAGCGGTGTGACGCCGACCGCGGTGCAGGTGGACACGTCGGCGTTCAGCGGACCGACGATGGCGCAGGGCTGGGATCCGGCTGACGTCGACAACGGCGACATCGCGCCGATCGAGTCGGCGATGATCGACGCCGGCCGCATCCAGCCGACCACCGTCAACTCGCGACGGTCCCAGACCCCGGCGCTGGATGCCGGGCGCGAGCTGGCGAAGGGCCTCGGCCTGGATCCCGGCGTGGTGACCGTTGCCACGGCGCCATCCGGCGCCCGGCAGCTGGCCGTGGTCCAGTCGGCGCCGTTGGTCCAGCGGCTGTCCGAGATGATGGACCACTCCGACAACGTGATGGCCGAGTGCATCGCCCGGGAGGTGGCGGCGGCGATCAACCGGCCGCGGAGTTTCGCCGGGGCGGTCGACGCCGTGACCAACCGGTTGAGCACCGCGCACGTCGACATGACCGGTGCGGCGCTGACGGATTCCAGCGGGCTTTCGGTTGATGACCGGCTGACGGCCAAGACACTCGACGGTGTGGTGCAGGCGGCGGCGGGGCCGGACCAGCCGTCATTGCGGGCGCTACTGGACTTGCTTCCGATCGCCGGCGGCAGTGGCACGCTGGCCGACCGCTTCCTCGACCCGGCCACCAACCAGGGCCCGGCCGGCTGGCTGCGCGCCAAGACCGGCTCGTTGACCGCGATCAACTCTCTTGTCGGAGTGCTCACCGACCGCACCGGGCGGGTGCTCACCTTCGCCTTCATCTCGAATGCCGCCGGCCCGAATGGCCGCAATGCCATGGATGCATTGGCCACCAAGCTCTGGTCGTGCGGGTGCGCATGACCCCGCCGTCGGATCTGACTCTCGGCACCGCCGTTGACTGGCGATTCGCGGCCACCGTCGGCCAGCGGCTGGCCCGGCCCGGGCCGGCCTCCAGCGACTACACCCGCCGCCAGGTGATCGACGAACTGACGAGTGCGGCCGCCAAAGCCGAACCGCCGGTGCGCGAGGTGACGGGGCTGGTCACCAACGGCGCGGTCCCGCCGGCCCGCGTCGTCGACCGCCCGGAGTGGATCGGCGCCGCGGCCGAGTCGATGCGGGTGATGGTCAACGGAAGCGAAAAGCCGCGCGGGTTCGTCACCGGCCGCATCACCGGCGCGCAGACGGGCGCCGTGCTGGCGTTCGTGTCGTCCGGGATCCTCGGCCAGTACGATCCGTTCGCCACTAATAGCGGGGCCAACGAGGGCTGTTTGCTGCTGGTGTACCCGAACGTCATCGCCGTCGAGCGGCAGCTTCGCGTCGAGCCGTCCGATTTCCGGTTGTGGGTGTGCCTTCACGAGGTGACCCACCGCGTGCAGTTCACCGCCAACCCGTGGCTGGCGGGTTACATGTCGCAGGCGCTGGGCCTGTTGACCCAGGACGCCGGCGAGGACATCGGCCAGGTGGCGAGCCGGCTCGCCGACTTCGTCCGCCACCGCGGTAACGGCTCGTCCGCCGCGGATGCCAATGTGTCGGGGATTCTCGGCCTGGTTCGCGCGGTGCAGTCCGAGGCGCAGCGCAACGCCCTGGACCAGCTGCTGGTACTGGGCACGCTGCTGGAGGGCCACGCCGAGCACGTGATGGACGCCGTCGGTCCCGTCGTGGTGCCCTCGGTGGCCACCATCCGCCGCCGGTTCGACGAGCGTCGCCATCGCAAGCAGCCACCGCTGCAGCGCCTGCTGCGCGCGCTGCTGGGGCTCGACGCAAAGCTGAGCCAATACACCCGCGGCAAGGCGTTCGTCGACGACGTGGTGGGCCGGGTCGGAATGGAGCGGTTCAACGCCGTCTGGTCGGGTCCCGAAACGCTGCCGCTGCCCGCCGAAATCCAACACCCCCGGCAATGGATCGACAGGGTGCTGTAGGGCAGCTGCGCGCGGCTGTCGAGGCGTTCGCCAAGTCCTATCTCGTCACCGACCAGCCATGGTGCGTGGCGCTATCCGGCGGCCCAGACTCGTTGGCGCTCACCGCCGTCGCGGCCCCGCTGCGGCCCACCACCGCGCTGATCGTGGATCACGGCCTGCAGCCCGCCTCGGCCGCCGTCGCCGAGACCGCACGCAAGCACGCGGTCGCCTTGGGATGCGTGGACACACAAGTGCTTTGCGTCCGGGTGGGCAATGACGGCGGGCCCGAGGCGGCGGCGCGCACCGCCCGCTACGCCGCACTGGGCGCACACCGCGACGGCCGCCCGGTGCTGCTGGCCCACACGCTTGACGATCAGGCGGAGACGGTGTTGCTGGGGCTGGGCCGCGGCTCCGGGGGGCGCTCGATCGCCGGGATGCGCCCGCACGATCCACCGTGGTGCCGGCCGTTGCTGGGGGTGCGGCGGGCCGTGACGCACGCCGCGTGCCGGGAACTGGGGCTGGACGCGTGGCAGGATCCGCACAACACCGACCGCCGCTTCACCCGAACCCGTCTGCGCCTGGAGGTGCTGCCGCTTCTCGAGGACGTGCTGGGCGGCGGGGTGGCCGAGGCGCTGGCCCGCACCGCGACGGCGCTGCGCGAGGACGGCGACCTGATCGACACGCTCGCCGCGCAGGCGCTGCCCGGCGTGGCCGCGGGTGCGGGCCTGGCAGCCGGCGCCCTGGCCGCACTGCCCGACCCGGTTCGACGCCGGGTGATCCGGGGCTGGCTGCTCGGCGGCGGCGCGACCGCGCTGACCGACAAGCAGATCCGCCGCGTGGACACCCTGGTCACCGCCTGGCGCGGGCAGGGCGGGGTGGCGGTGGGCTCCTCGTTGCGCGGCGAGCGACTGATCGCGGGGCGGCGCGACGACGTACTGACGTTGTGGCGGGAGCCTGTGTAAACGGGGGCTGCCGTTGGTTATTCGCTCGCTGACGTGGCACTCTGTGGTCGTGGCACAGATCCCCTCGGCGATCACTCCCGCTCAGCCCGCGGAGCTGTACCCGGGAGATATCAAGTCGGTGCTGCTGACTGCGGAGCAGATCCAGGCCCGCATCGTCGAACTGGGCGAGGAAATCGGGAACCACTATCGCGGCCTGGCCGCTGAGACCGGCCAGGACCTGCTGTTGATCACCGTGCTCAAGGGTGCGGTGATTTTCGTGACGGACCTGGCCCGAGCGATTCCGGTGCCGACCCAGTTCGAATTCATGGCCGTCAGCTCCTACGGGTCGTCGACATCGTCATCGGGTGTGGTGCGGATCCTCAAGGACTTGGACCGTGACATCAACGATCGCGACGTGCTGATCGTGGAGGACGTCGTCGACTCCGGTTTGACCTTGTCTTGGCTACTGCGCAACCTGAAGAGCCGGCGTCCGCGCTCGCTGCGGGTGTGCACGCTGCTGCGCAAGCCCGATGCGGTGCGGGCCAATGTCGAGATCGCGTACGTGGGCTTCGACATTCCCAATGACTTCGTCGTGGGCTACGGCCTCGATTACGACGAGCGCTACCGCGACCTGTCGTACATCGGAACGTTGGACCCCAGGGTGTACGAGCAGTAGCCGGGCCCTAATCCAGCTCCCACACCGCGGTCACCGAGAAGCTCACCGTCTGCTGGCCGGGTTCCAGCGGGACCGCTGACATGCCGCGGGGCGGCGCCGGCGGCCCGCCGGGCGCGGGCGGGCTCGCGGACGCCTCCGAAATGGAAAGCACCCTGCTCAGCTGCAGGCCGGACAACTGGGCGTACTGGTCGGCACGGCCCTTGGCGTCGTTGAACGCCCGTGCACGAGCGTCCTTGACCAGCTGCGAGTCGTCGTCGAAGGAGTAGCTGACCGAGGTGATCCGGGTGGCGTCACCGCCGGTGCTGACGATCAGCGCCAGCAAGCGCGACGCGGCGTCGGTCGGGTGGATTTTGACCTGGATCGCGTTCGTGGCGCGGTAGCCGGTGATGGCGGCGGTGCCGCTGGGTTCGGGGTTGCTGTACTGCGGCTGCAGGGTGACCGCTGTGGTGCTGATGTTCTTGCGGTCTAGTCCCGCACCGGCCAGCGCGTTGATCACCGCTTGCTGACGATCGTTGGTCTGATTCATCGCGGCGGTGACGTCGGATGCCGTGAATTCGATGCCGACGTCGGCGGTCACCGTGTCCGGGACGCCTTGGACTTGTCCGGAGCCGACGACCGTCACTTGCCGCGGATTCGCCCCCGGCGGTGCCGGGTTGTGCTTGTCGCACGCCGCCAGCGTGGCGAGCGTCAACCCGGCGGCGGCCAAGGCGATGGACCTACGGACCGGCTTCCGGGCGTTAGTTGCGATCGGCATGGGTGGACATTAGCGCTATCACCCACGCCGGATGGGCGGTTCTCAAAAGGGCGGCTCGTCGGGCAATGGTGCCGGCGCGGGTTCGCCGGGCGTCCAGTCCTTCGGTAGTTCTTCCGGCTCCCGCGGATCGTTCACCCAGGTGCAGTAGGGGCTGGTGCTGGGCGTGCCTTTGAATAGAAAAAGCATGTCGCGCATGTGGTTTCGGAATTTCCGTTCGGCGATCTCTCGCTTTCGGGCATCCTCTAGCCAGCGCCGCGCTTCGTTGATCGGTCGTTGTTCCCGATTATGCTTGCGCGCCTGGGCAATTCGAGCGCTGCGCTGCTTCGACCGGCTTCGTCTACGGGAGACCGGCATGGCGCATGCGGGCCCGCGCGGCTGCGGGAACAGGTCGGCACCACCCGGGGCGGTCCGGTAGATCCGCCCGGTGGGAGAAGTCCAAATCACGGTACCGTCGGCGGGCAGGGTGTCGCAGTCGACGCGCTAACGCGGTTTGAGCCGAAAGACGGGGATATGACGGCCAATCGGCTCTGTCTTGAGGCGATAGTCGCTCCAACCGGCGTACACCTGCTCCGCCAACCCATAAACACGCTCGTAGTCGTCGGGGTCGGTGACCTCGGTCGCCACAAACTTTTCGTCGCCCAGTTCGCATTCAGGGTTCGCCTTGAGGTTGTAGTACCACTGCGGGTGTTTCACTCCGCCGTAATTTGAGGCGGTCACGATGGGGTCGCTGCCATCGTGGAAGTAGTTGATCTGATGCTCTCGCCGCTGGCCCGACTTAGCGCCGGTGGTGACTAGCGGCGCGGTAGTCAACACGCCGAGCATCGCTGGGTAGCGCCCGCCGGTTGCGCGATACAACCAAGGGTCGATGCGAGAAAAAACGCGGCGCGTTGTGAACTCTCCCGCCCGTGAGCGAATGAAGCTTTCGAAGCTCTTATACCAGCGGCTGTGCTTCTTGTGGGGATCGACGTATCGCAGCGGCATGGAAGGGACAATACCTTCGCCACCGCCACCATAAAAGCACAATTAGTGCAGGTCGAGGCATGGTTTAGGGGGTATCTCAGACGAATCACCGTGCCGTCAGCCAACTGTTTGTCGCGCCAACCGCCGAATGTCTTGAGCCGATGATGGTAGCGATTACGCAAAGAACATTTCAGCCAGCCATGGGGCCGACTAATGGTACTGGCTGGCGGGCGTCCGCAAGTCTTGGCGGCCGCGGCTCCGAGTGACAACATCTGCTGATGGACTGGGACGACCCCGAGAAGCGAATCGCCGAGCTGGAACGTCTGCAGGCCGATGCGAACGCGGCCGCGGGCCAGCTGCCGTCCCGGCCGGTCACGGGAGGCTCGGTGTCCACTGGGCGTGGCGAATTGACGGCCGATGACGTTCACAACGTGGCGTTCTCGACGCCGCCAAGGGGAAAACGCGGTTACGACGAAGGTGAAGTCGAAGCATTCCGCCCGCGTCTTGAAGAACATCTCAGAAACCCGCAGGCGGTGGGCGGGCTGACAACCGCCGAGGTGGACAGCGTGGCTTTCCCGAAGGCGGCAATCGGTAAACGCGGTTACGACCCACATGAAGTCGACGCCTTCCTCGAGCGTGCTGTACAACAGCTGAAGCGGACTAACGGTCTTTTCGAACAACAGCTGAGGCCCGACGTGGGGTCCCAACTCGGGTTTCCGGCAGCGCCCGGTGGCTTTCGGGGTCACACGGGGAAACGCTCCAAACGGCGGCGGGTCGAGTGGGCGATCTTGCCCTGCGCAATCCTTATGGCGGTATTTTCGCTTGCGGCCTTCGGCGTCGGCGTCTACGACGTTTATGGTTATCGTGTCGGCACACCGATGACGGCGACGGTCCTTAGCTGCCATCGCAATGGCAACAAGCACACCCCCCTTTACTGCACGGGTCAATGGAGTCTCGGCGGAAAGTCATACACAGGCCGGATCGAGGGAGACAGCAAGGGTTATCACGTCGGATCATCGCTCGATGTTCGGGTGCGTGGCGGCAGTGCCTATACGGCCACCTCGGGGAACATGTGGTTCATCGTCGGGACGGGCGCTGGCGTCCTCGCAGTCGTGACCTTTTTTGCGACCTTTTTTGCGGGGCGCAGACCCACCGATGCGGCCCCGACTGCGGGGCGCCACTCCCGCCGTTAGCTGTTCGAACGGTATGCCGTTGACAGGCCCGTTAAAAAGGGGTTGTCGTCGCTGCTAGCGAAACGCCGAAGTACGTTCTAACTGGTGCGCGTCACAGCCACCACACCCACCACAACGCGGCACTGGTGTTAGAAACTGACTCCGTGGCCGCCACCGTCAACGAAGACAAACTAGCCATCCGCATCTACCGCCGCGCAGCCGGCAAACCCATCACGCTGGGCACCGTCGAACAACACCTCGACGAACTACTCGCCCACCAACCCGGCTGCGGCTGCGGACTATGCGCCGCCGCCGCGACGGTGCGGCCGTGGGGCGTCTGGATGGTCGTCAGCCGGCGGGACAAGGGGACGGAATCCACCCGGAGAAGCACGGGCCCAGAGGTACTCGCGGTGGATTCGGTCCCTCCCAAAGGTTGTTATGACTATCGCCTGGCCCGCCCACGTTGCCGTGCCCGGTAGCGACGTGCCAGTAGGTGTGGCAGATACTTTGGTCCCAATTGACATTCAGGGGTTTCCCCCCGGGGCACCAGTGGTACGGCCCAATGGGATCTATGTAGCCGGGGTCTGCGCCGGCGGTACCTGCGCCCAGCCCCAAACCAGCCACCGCAAGGCCGACCGATAGCAGCGCTCCGGCAATGATCCGCTTTAAGGTGTGAGGGGTGTTCATGGTCGGTTCCTTTCGCTTCTCCCATATAGGAAATGCTCCATTAGTTTGCTGCCGACCGCTTGCGAAATTCTTGCGTCCTGTTTGGGTTACCGATCAGCTCCAGAATGTCTCCATCAAATGGTGGCACCGACTGGCTAAAGAACACTTCAACCGCGGGGCCGGCTAGAGGTGGTCGGCGGGCATTCTCGATTTTTAGCCGCCGCGCGACTTCTCCGTGAGACCATTCGCTGATCAGCAAAGACCCGAGAAGCACTTCGCCGAGCAGAAGCGCCAGCTCGCCGAGACTCGGGGAGTAACCCAGGAGTGGACATGAAGGCGTTATCCGAGGAAGAACTGCTGATCAACCAGCAGGCCGCGGGCGTCGCTGCATCAGTTGTCCCCGAAGCTGTGGTGGCAGCAACCCGATGCGAGCAGGTGACGGACGCCATGACGGCCGAGGCGGTCGGTGTTGGCGCGGTCACCCGCTGGGGGATGCGCGTGAGTCGGAAGGTGAGTCGAGCGATGCCCGCCGTGACGAACGTCGGCGGGATGGCGAAGTACATGGAGATGGCTGACCTGCCGGACAGCTTCATTCTCGCAGTCACGGCGGGCCACGTGTACGCGCTCGAGGACAAGCGCAACGGAGGACAGCTCGTACCCGGCAAGGTCCTCAAAACCTGGGACCGCGGCTTTCGCGCCAGCCTCGGTACTCCGCAGATGCAACGCAGCATGGGGGTGCCCGACGATCGCCAACTCCTGATCCTTTTTCTGCCGATCGAAGGTGGTGGGAACCGGTACCTATCGGCTGCGGCGCGCAACAATCCGGGCGCAGGGTTCCCGCACAAGTTCCTGGTCGCGCGGGACGCTCCGAGCCAGCGCGTGATGGACGAGTTGCGCCCGACCAGCCCGACGGTGATCAGTGGGGGCAGGATCACGGGCGGCATGGCCGGCGGCGCGCCGGTCGCGCCACCGCAACCTTCGGCCGCCCAGCGCCTGCAGGAGCTGGAGACGCTGCGCGCCTCAGGTGTGATCTCCGACGCTGAATACACGGCCAAGCGCGGGCAGATTATCGACGAACTATGAAGCGCTTGTGCTTGGCGACGCTGGCCAACGCCAAGGCCGGCGCCGGGCAGCGCATCAAGGGTCGGGCGACGACTTCCTGGCGATGTTCGACGGCCCGCAGCGAGCGATCCGCTGCGCGATGGCGATCCGCGACGCGGTGCACGCGCTGGGTATCCAGATGCGCGCCGGGTTGCACACCGGCGAGTGCGAAATCCGCGGCGACGACATCGGCGGAATCGGCGTACACATCGGCGCGCGAGTCAGCGCCCTGGCCGGACCCAACGATGTGCTGATGTCCAGCACCCTGCGCGACCTGGTGATCGGGTCGGCACTCGAGTTCGAGGCGGGTGGGGCGCATACGCTCAAGGGCGTTCCGGGCGAATGGCGTCTCTTCGCCGTCGCGTAGCTTGTGCATCCACTGTTGCCGGCAAAGGCATTTGAGGTTTTCCAACACCGTAAGCCCGCCGGCTGCCGGATCCCGGTGGTTGAAAGGAGTCGTGTGGTCGATATCGCACACAACCGCCGGGCGGCTACACCCGGGGAAGCGGCAAGTCAGATCCCGGCACCGCACGGCACGCTCGAGCCCCGCCGAGGGCTAGTAGCGCAGCGCCGCCACCGGGCTGGTCCACGGATCCGCAACCAGTATTGAGGCGGCGGCGGCCAAGTCACGGACCTGCTCGGCATCGATTACCCCGTAACCCTCCAAGTAGCCCGGCAGGGTGCCGTTGCCATAGACGGTGTCCTCGTTGGCCACCACATTGATGACCACCTGAGCCCCTCCGCGATCGCCCTCGGACCCGTCATCGCCGGCCCGGGTGGGGCAGCCCGATTGGCCGCAGGCGCACGCAAGGCGGCGGCCTCGGGCCATCGCGGCCAACGCGTCGGCACGGCGCTGATCCAGCGTCCGTGGGTCGCTCGCGCACACCTGCTTAGCGAGCTGGGACAGCCGCCGCTCGAAAGCCGTCGCGGCCGTCGCGGCGACGGTGCCGTAGATCTCGGCCATTCCGTTGTCCAGAGCGCTGATCCCGACGTGCCTGTTGTCCTCGGCGGCGGCACGGCGCTCGCGGGCGGCGTCGGGATCGGTGGTCCGTACCGCGGCGTCGACGGCGTTCACGATCCGCTGCCTCGACCAGCCATGCCAGTTCCCAATGCGCGCGGCCAGCGACTGGTCGAGCTTGGCGACCAGCGCCTCGTCGGTGACCAGATCGGTGCGGCTGATGATCAACCGCACAGTGCGCCAATCCGTTCGACCCTCCGCCAGTAGCGCCGCAACGTTGGGCAACCGTATGTCCAGCGTCTCGGCGTCCGAAACCAGGAAGCTTGCCGCCATAGACGATAGGTTCATCGCTGCGGCGACCTCGGCGGCGGTTTGCTCGAACCCGTCAATCGCTGCGTATCCGGCCTGGGTCTCGGACCGCTCAGCGGCGGCCACCCGATGCCGCAGCAGCGCCGCCACCGCCGCCATCCGACGTGCGACCACCACCGCCTCCTGGCGGTGGGCGGACTCGATCACCGCGACCAGCGCTTCGGGCGCCAGCTCGCCTACCGCAGTCGGATCGGGAAGTTCATCGAACATACATTCGATCGTAGGTGAACGGTCTGACAACAATTGGTTTCGGCCCGTCGGTGCCCGGACGCGCACATCGGCCAACGCGAGAAAAAGGTACGGGTGTGCCAAAAAAACCGTTGCGCAATCGGTACCGCATCGCTACCTTCGTGACGAGGGGATCAAGGTCACACGTACGGGAACGATGTGGCGCGCATCCCAGCATGCCCAGGGGAGGCGGTCGCAAACTTGCGGCCGGATGAAGGGACAACTCGTTGCTAGGAAAAGGACCGGCCGCGCGGCCAATAAGTTTGGTGCCCGTACACAACACTCCGCGCGCGGTGGCCGCGGAGGATCGCGCTTGGATCTCGAAGGCGCTGTGCAAGGAAAAGGATCCCGACGAACTGTTCGTGCGGGGAGCAGCACAACGTAAGGCTGTAATAATCTGCCGTCACTGCCCTGTCATGCAGGAATGCGCGGCTGAGGCGCTCGACAACAAGGTCGAGTACGGCATCTGGGGTGGCATGACCGAGCGAGAGCGCAGGAGACTACTCAAACAGCACCCCGAAATCGTCTCGTGGACGGACTTTTTCGACAAGCGCAAGACCCCCTCGGTCGGATAGCCTGTCGCAGCGTCCGCGATACAGGATCGGCCGGGGCTATCCGGGGCCTACTCGGTTCGGCCTACTCGGTTCGGCCTACGGCGTCACGAGAATCTTGCAGTGCCGCTCGGGATCGGCAAGGTCGGCGAAGGCCTGGCCGACCCCGTCCAGGCCGACTTCTCCGGTGATCAGCGGGCTGACGTCGATGTCGCCCTCGGCTAGCGCACGGAGCGAATCCGTGAACTCGTCCGGGGTGTAGGCGAGGACGAATTGCACGTTGATCTCTTTGGCAATCGCGAAGAATGGATGCACGGTGTCGGGCTGCATGCACACGCCGGCGACGACCAGCCGGGTGCCCGGCCGTGCCCGCAGCAGCACGTCGTCGATGATTCCGGGCACCCCGACCGCCTCGAACACGACCGCGGGCTTGACGGTGTCGAACGGTGAACCCTGGGCCGCATCCAACGTCCGGTGCGCGCCCATCGCGCCGGCGAGTTCCCGCCGCTTCGGCGAGAAGTCCGATGCCACAATCGTTTCCGCACCGCGCGCTCGAAGGGCCGCGATGATTGCGATGCCGATCGGACCACAGCCAAGCACCAGGGCGGTCTCGCCCGGGGCGATATTCGACTTGTTGACGGCGTGCAACCCGACCGCCATAGGCTCGGTAAGCGCGGCATGCTTGAGGTCAAGGCCGTTGGGGATCGGCAACAGCAGCGGGGCCGAAAGCAGCATCCGCTCGGCGTGGCCGCCGAGCGTGCTGTTGCTGTAGACGATCGGCTCGACCCCCTTGGCGGACAGCAGCACCGGAAGCGACGTGACCAAGGTTCCCGGCGGCTGGGCCGCGGTGTCGGGTCCGGCCTCGAGCACCTCGGCACTGAATTCGTGACCCATGAAGACATCGTCGTTCAGGTCGACGCGCATCCCGGTTGCGGCGCCGCCGCCCAACCGATCGCCGAGCTCCATCACCTCGGCGCCGTGGGATGCGAAATGCAGATCGGAACCGCAGATTCCACAAGCTTTCACACCGACCAACACCTGGCCGGGTTCCGGCACCGGCTCGGGCACGTCGTCCCGGTAGACCATCCGGCCGCCTCGTAATACCGCAACACGCATCAGCTTCCTGCGCCCTTCTTTTCGTCCACGTGCTCGGTGATGGCTTTGACGACCGCCTCGCCGGCGCGGCCAATCAGTTGGTCGCGTTTGCTTCTGGCCCAGTCGTGAGATGACCGAGCTGCTTGCAGCTGCCCCTTGAAATGCGGAGTCACCTTGCGGGCGAACAGGTCATAGCAGTGGTAAGTCGCTTCGGGCGAGGCCCAGTCGTGGCCGAGCATCAGCAGCGTCCCGAAACCGCCCGACCGCTCGAGTAGGTCTTCGATGTGCGCGATCGCGTCGGCGGGCGTGCCGATGCAGCAATTCCCTTTGGCCGCATAGTCTTCGACGAACTCGTGCGGGGTCTGGGCGCCTTCCACGGTGTTGGCCAGCGGGACGAATCCGGCGGCGCCGAAGTAATTGGCGAAATCCTGCAACCCGTAGGTACAGTCGTCGATCGCCTGCTCGTGACTGTCCGCTATGTGCATGATGCTCAAAACACGCCAATCGCCCCGGTCCGGTTCGTCCCGCCCGGCCTTCGCGGCCTGCTCGCGCACCACCTCCCAGGTGTTCTCCAGCGCCGCGTAACCTCCGGGCACGGACATCGACAACGACAGCAGCGACGTTCCCAGCGCACCGGCCAGCCGCGGCCCGGACGGGGAAATCATTGCCGCCGTGGCGATCTCCGGGTATGGCCAGGTGTAGGGCCGGACATGTAACTGCGCGTCGCACAACGTGAACCAGTCGGAGTGGCGGTCGATTCGGTCGTCGGGCGCGGCGCGGAACAGCGCGAGGATCGCCTCGAGCGATTCCTGCATCATCCGCCGCTGTTCGACCGGGTCGATGCCCATCATGTACGCGTCCGACGGGAGCGCGCCGGGACCGGTACCGAACATGACCCGCCCGCGGGTTAGATGGTCCAGCAGCACCCAGCGGTCCGCCACCATAAGCGGGTGGTGGTAGGGCAACGAGACCACCCCGGTGCCCAGCTTGATGTGCTTGGTCCGTTCCGCTGCGGCCGCGATGAACACTTCCGGGCAGGCGATCAGCTCGTAGCCGCCGGAGTGGTGTTCGCCGAACCACGCTTCGTCGAACCCGAGGCGGTCCAGCGCAACGACGCGCTCCATGTCGTATTCCAGTGCCACCGTGGGGGATTGGCCTGTGGGATGAAACGGCGTGATGAAGACGCCGAAACGCAGGGGCGCGCTCATCGCAGCTCCAATTCGTTGAGGAACTCCAACATGATCGCGTTCACCTCGTCGGGCCGCTCCTGCTGCAGCCAGTGTCCGGCACCGTCGATCATGACCTGGCGGTACGGGCCGGAGACCACTTCCGAAGCGCGGTCGGCGCGGGTGAACGCCAGTACCGGATCGGCCGTGCCGGCGATAAACAGGCACGGCACAGCGATTTTGGCGTCGGCGAGTTCGGCGGTCGTCTCCCAGTTGCGGTCGAAGTTGCGGTACCAGTTCAGCCCGCCGGTGAATCCGGTCCGCGAAAATTCGCTGATGTAATGGTCGAGCTCTTCTTGGCTGATCCAGTCCGGCAACCCGTCCGGTTCGGGAAGCCGATCGACGAAACCTTCGGGGCCCGGGGCCACCATCCGCATCGCTGCGCTCTGATCGCCTGACGTTCGTAGCCCGCCCATCATCCGCCGGATGGTCCGGGCGGGGTCGGCGTTGAGCTCTGCGTCGGCGACGCCGGGTTCCTGGAAATACATGATGTAGAAGAAATTTTCGCCGAATAACTTGCGCCATGCTTGCGTCGGCGGCACATTCGAGCGGGGCAGCGCAGGCACGCTCAATGCCGCGACGGCCGCGACCCGGTCGGGATGCAGCAATGGCGAATGCCACGCCACGGGAGCGCCCCAGTCGTGACCAACCCAGACAGCGCGCTCGGCGCCGACGTCGTCTAGGAGGCCCACCAGGTCGGCGGTCAACTCGTGAATGTTGTATGCCTCGATCGCATCCGGGCGAGAAGACCCGCCGTAGCCGCGCTGATCGGGCGCCAGCACGTGGTAGCCGGCCTCGGCGAGGGCCGGTATCTGGTGCCGCCATGAATAGGACAGTTCGGGAAAGCCGTGGGCCAGGATCACCACGGGGGCGCCGCGGTCTCCCGCCTCCACCAACCGCAGCTGCACGCCATTCGTGTCCACTAACCGTTCGGTTGACGAGAGCACCGTCTCACCAAATCACAACCACCCCGGGCTGAAAAGGGTCGTCCCGATCGGATTGGCGGTAGATATCGCGCGCGCGGGCGCGGATCATATTGGTCCATGCGGTTGGACCACATCGTCTTGTGGACGAAAGACACACGGGCGTCAATGGATTTCTACTCGAACGTGGTCGGGCTTATGCCCGTGCGGTTTGACGAGTTTGAGGCCGGCGAAGCACCGTTTCCCAGCGTGCGGGTGTGCGAGGACTCGATCATCGACCTGATGCCGATCGAGATGGCAGCCCGTCTTGCGTCGTCGGCATGCGTCGAGGGCAGTGCCGGCCATCCGGTCAATCACGTGTGCCTTGCGCTGTCGAAGTCCGGATTCGATGAACTCGACCGGCGTCTGCAGGCGGCCGGCGTCGACACGAGCGCGCGGATGAGCCGTACCTACGGGGCCCGGGGGCTGGCGCCACACGCGTACTACTTCGCGGACCCGGACGGGAACGTGGTCGAGGCGCGCCATTACGAGTAACCGCTCGGCGCGCGGGTGATCTGCCCGGTTCCGGGCCGCGCCGGGAACTGCCGGTCGTTGTCTGGACGAGAGGGCGGCGACCCGCTGCGCCCCGGCTCTGCCGGGGCTGGCGATCGCCACTAGCGGTAGCCTGGACTTTTCGAAACTGCGCGTATCGGGGAAGGACCTGGCCGACAAGGCCGATGATTGATGAACCGGAAAAACTTGATCCGCATTCTCACGGCGATCGCCGTCGTGGTGGTGCTGGGTTGGTCGTTCTTTTACTTCAGCGACGACACCCGCGGTTACAAGCCCGTCGACACCTCGGTGGCGGTGGCCCAGATAAGCAGCGACAACGTCAAGAGTGCGCAGATCGACGACCGCGAGCAGCAGTTGCGGCTGACCCTGAAGAAGGGCAACAACGACACCGATAATTCCGACAAGGTCATCACCAAGTACCCCAGCGGATATGCCGTGGACCTGTTCAACGCGCTCACGGCCAAGAACGCAAAAGTCAGCACGGTCGTAAACCAGGGCAGCATTCTGGGCGAGCTGCTGGTCTACGTGCTGCCGCTGTTGTTGCTGGTGGGGCTGTTCGTGATGTTCTCCCGGATGCAGGGCGGCGCACGGATGGGCTTCGGATTCGGCAAATCGCGGGCCAAGCAGCTCTCGAAGGACATGCCCAAGACCACGTTCGCCGACGTCGCGGGCGTCGACGAGGCGGTCGAGGAGCTCTACGAGATCAAGGACTTCCTGCAGAACCCCGGCCGCTACCAGGCTCTGGGCGCCAAGATCCCCAAGGGCGTGCTGCTCTACGGCCCACCCGGGACCGGCAAGACGCTGTTGGCCCGCGCCGTGGCCGGGGAGGCCGGCGTCCCGTTCTTCACGATTTCCGGCTCCGACTTCGTCGAGATGTTCGTCGGTGTCGGCGCCTCGCGGGTGCGCGACCTGTTTGATCAGGCGAAGCAGAACAGCCCGTGCATCATCTTCGTCGACGAGATCGACGCGGTGGGCCGCCAGCGCGGCGCCGGGTTGGGGGGCGGCCACGACGAGCGCGAGCAGACGCTGAACCAGCTGCTGGTGGAAATGGACGGGTTCGACCCGCGGGCCGGCGTCATCCTGATCGCGGCCACGAACCGGCCCGACATCCTGGACCCCGCGCTGTTGCGGCCCGGCCGGTTCGACCGGCAGATCCCGGTGTCCAACCCTGACCTGGCGGGTCGCCGTGCGGTGCTGCGGGTTCACTCGAAGGGCAAGCCGCTCGCCCCGGATGCCGACCTCGACGGGCTGGCCAAGCGCACCGTCGGCATGACCGGCGCCGACCTGGCCAACGTCATCAACGAGGCTGCGCTGCTGACCGCGCGCGAGAACGGCACCGTCATCACCGGCCCGGCGCTGGAGGAGGCGGTCGACCGGGTGATCGGCGGCCCGCGCCGCAAGGGCCGGATCATCAGCGAACAGGAAAAGAAGATCACCGCCTACCACGAGGGCGGGCACACCCTGGCGGCCTGGGCGATGCCCGATATCGACCCGGTCTACAAGGTGACGATCCTGGCGCGGGGGCGCACCGGCGGGCACGCGGTTGCGGTTCCCGAGGAAGACAAGGGGCTGAGGACCCGCTCGGAGATGATCGCGCAGCTGGTGTTCGCGATGGGCGGGCGCGCGGCCGAAGAATTGGTCTTCCGTGAGCCGACGACCGGCGCGGTTTCCGATATCGAGCAGGCCACCAAGGTCGCCCGCGCGATGGTCACCGAATTCGGGATGAGTTCCAAGCTCGGCGCGGTCAAGTACGGCACCGAACACGGCGACCCTTTCCTCGGCCGCACCATGGGAACGCAGGCCGACTACTCCCACGAGGTCGCCCGCGACATCGACGACGAGGTCCGCAAGCTGATCGAGGCGGCGCACACCGAGGCATGGGAGATCCTGACGGAATATCGCGACGTGCTCGACACGTTGGCCGGCCAGCTGCTGGAAAAGGAAACGCTGCACCGAGCCGAGCTCGAGGGCATCTTCGCTGACGTCCAGAAGCGGCCGCGGCTCACCATGTTCGACGATTTCGGCGGACGCATACCGTCGGACAAGCCGCCGATCAAGACGCCCGGCGAACTGGCGATCGAGCGGGGCGAGCCCTGGCCGCCACCGGTCGCCGAGCCGGCCTTCAAGGCGGCTATCGCACAGGCCAGCCAGGCCGCCCAGGCCGCACAAGCGGCGGCCGAAAGAAATGCCCACGGTCCCAACGGGTCGCACAGGGATCAGGGGAGCGGCAACCGTCAGGGTGCTCCGCACGGGCCCACTCAGCCCGACTACGGCGCGCCGGCGGGCTGGTATGCGCCGGGATGGCCGCCGCAGCAACAGCAGCCGGGTTACAGCTATCCGCCCACCCCGGGCCCTCCACCGCCCCCGCAACAGCCTTATTGGCCCCCTTCGCCAGCACGACCGGCGCCGGGCTACCACAGCCCGCAGGGCCAGCCGGGTAATGCCCACGCCCCGTACCCGCCCTATCCGCCGTATCCACCGCCCGGTCAATCCGGCCCGGATGCTCAGAAGTTCCCTGACCAGTCGGACGACGAGGTGAGCCGGTCCAACCCGCCGGCCCACGGCTGACGAACGGAGTCTTCGATGGCCTTACCGGATCTGCGGCCGGATACCCGCACCGCACCTGGCCGCATAGGGAGATTCGACCAACAACGTGCCGAGGCGGCGATCCGCGAATTGCTGTTCGCGATCGGCGAAGACCCCGATCGAGATGGCTTGCAGGACACCCCGGCCCGCGTCGCCCGGGCCTACCAAGAGATGTTCGCCGGGCTCTACACCGATCCCGACAGCGTGCTGAACGTTATGTTCGACGAGGACCATGACGAGATGGTGATCGTCAAGGAAATCCCGCTGTACTCCACCTGCGAGCATCACCTGGTGTCCTTCCACGGGGTGGCGCATGTCGGCTACATCCCCGGTAATGACGGCAGGGTGACCGGCCTGTCGAAAATCGCCCGGCTGGTGGACCTTTACGCCAAGCGGCCACAGGTCCAGGAGCGCCTCACCAGCCAGATCGCCGACGCCCTCGTGAAGAAACTCGATCCGCGCGGGGTCATCGTCGTCATCGAGGCCGAGCACCTGTGCATGGCGATGCGCGGTGTGCGCAAACCCGGCGCCGTCACCACGACGTCGGCGGTGCGCGGTCAGTTCAAGACCAGCGCCGCTTCACGAGCCGAAGCGCTCGACCTCATCCTGCGCAAGTGAGTCCTTTGAGCCCATTGGCTCCTCTGCCGGTGCAGGTGATGGGGGTTGTCAACGTCACGGACGACTCGTTCTCTGACGGCGGCCGCTATCTCGATGCCGACGACGCCGTCGCCCATGGACTGGCATTGGCCGCCGAAGGCGCGGCAATCGTCGACGCCGGCGGTGAGTCGACCCGTCCTGGTGCGGTTCGGGTCGATCCCCGAGTCGAGGCCTCCCGCGTGGTTCCTGTCGTCAAACAGCTTGCCGCACAGGGTATTACGGTGAGCATCGACACCATGCGCGCGGAGGTCGCGCGAGCGGCGCTGGAGGGTGGCGCGCGGATCGTCAACGACGTTTCCGGTGGGCGAGCCGATCCCGCGATGGCGCCACTGCTGGCCGAAGCGGGAGTGCCCTGGGTGTTGATGCACTGGCGATCGGTGTCGTCCGACCGGCCGCACGTAGCGCCGCACTACCACGACGTGGTGGGCGAGGTGCGTGCCGAGCTGCTCGCCAGCGTCGACGACGCGGTGGCCGCGGGCGTCGACCCCGCCCAGCTGGTCATCGACCCGGGGCTTGGATTCGCCAAAACGGGACAACACAATTGGGCGCTGCTGCGGGCGTTGCCGCAGCTGGTCGGCACGGGGATCCCGGTGCTCCTGGGCGCCTCACGCAAACGGTTCCTCGGTACGCTCCTCGCCGGGCCGGATGGGTCGCCCAGACCGCCCGACGGGCGCGAGACGGCGACCGCGGTGATTTCGGCACTGGCCGCCCTGCACGGCGCCTGGGGCGTGCGCGTGCACGACGTGCGCGCCTCGGTCGATGCGCTCAAGGTCGTCGAGGCCTGGACGGGACCCGATGGCTGATCGGATCGAGTTGCGCGGCTTGACAGTTCGTGGCCGCCATGGAGTCTTCGAGCACGAGCGCACCAACGGGCAGGACTTCGTTGTCGACATCACCGTCTGGATCGACCTGGCTGATGCCGCCGCCAGCGACGAACTGGCCGACACCTACGACTACGCCGCGCTGGCCAGGCTCGCGGCCGACGTGGTCGCGGGGCCCCCGCGCAGCCTGATCGAGGCGGTGGGTGGCGAGATCGCCGACCGGGTGATGGACGACCAACGGGTCCAAGCCGTCGAGGTGGTGGTGCACAAGCCGCAGGCTCCGATCGCACATCAGTTCGCCGACGTCGCGGTGGTGGTTCGGCGGTCGCGCCGCGGCGGTCGCGGTTCGGTGATTCCCGCGGGCGGGGCGATATGAGCCGCGTAGTGCTGTCGATCGGCTCCAACCTGGGTGACCGGCTGGCGCGGCTGCAGTCCGTCGTCGACGGCCTCCGGGAACAGCTGGTGGCCGTGTCTCCGATCTACGAGACCGACCCGTGGGGCGGGGTCGAGCAGGCGCCGTTTCTCAATGCGGTGGTGATCGCCGACCACCCGGCGTGGGACGGGCGCGCCTGGCTGCGCCGTGCGCAGGAGTTCGAGCGGGCAGCGGGTCGGGTTCGCGGCGAGCGCTGGGGCCCGCGCACCCTCGACGTCGACGTGATCGCCTGCTACGGCGAGACGGAAGAGATCGCCCGCGAGCCCGACCTGACGCTGCCGCACCCGCTGGCCCACCTGCGGGCCTTCGTGCTGGCGCCTTGGCTGGCCGTCGACCCCGACGCACGGCTGACGGTCGGCGGCAGGTCGCGGCCGGTCGCGGGCCTGCTGGCCGAGTTGGAGCCGGCCGACCGCGCCGGTGTCCGCTTGTCCAAGCTGACACTCAAGGTGAAAGCAAAGGCGTCCGCCGACCCGGAATCGGAAGCCTGATGGGACCGACCAGGAAACGTGACCTGACGGCCGCGGTGGTCGGCGCTGCGGTGCTGGGGTATCTGCTGGTGATCACGCTGTACCGGTGGTTTCCGCCCATCACCGTGTGGACCGGCATCTCGCTGCTGGGCGTGGCTATCGCCGAGGCGTTGTGGGCGCGCTACGTGCGGGTCAAGATCAACGACGGCGAGATCGGTGCCGGGCCAGGTTGGTTGCACCCCCTCGCGGTGGCACGCAGCGTGATGGTCGCCAAGGCGTCGGCCTGGGTGGGTGCGCTCGTGCTCGGTTGGTGGCTCGGGGTATTGGTGTACTTCCTGCCGCGGCGGTCATGGCTGCGGGTCGCCGCCGAGGACACCACGGGGACGGTGGTCGCCGCCGTGAGCGCGCTGGCGCTGGTCGTTGCCGCGCTGTGGCTGCAGCATTCCTGCAAATCCCCGCAGGATCCGACCGAGCACGGCGAGGGTGCGGAAAACACCTAACGGCAATCGACTCCCGGGTTAACCCAGGTGAGAATCGCCGGAGTCGCGCGACACGCGGAGCGACGACGCGCAGGTACAGTCAGGCCATGACCGTTCTGTCCCGCGGCGCCCGGGTACGGCGCGGCGGCCGCAGGCCGGGGTGGGTGCTCTTGACCGCGTTGCTGGTCCTCGCTATGGGGGCCAGCTCCGCACTGGTTTTCACCAATCGGGTGGAACTCCTCAAGCTCGCTGTAATCCTGGCGCTGTGGGCCGCAGTCGCCGGCGCCTTCGTTTCGGTGCTCTACCGCCGCCAAAGCGACGCGGACCAGTCCCGCGTCCGTGACCTGAAGCTGGTTTACGACCTGCAGCTGGATCGGGAAATCTCGGCCCGCCGCGAGTACGAGCTTACCGTCGAGTCCCAGCTGCGCCGCGAGCTGGCTTCGGAGCTGCGCGCTCAGGCCGCCGACGACCTGGCGGCGCTGCGCGCCGAGCTGAGCGCGCTTCGGACCAGCCTGGAGATCCTGTTCGATACCGACCTGCAGCACCGCCCGGCGCTGGAGACGCTCGAGACCGAGGCGCCACCCACACGCGCGTACAGCGACTGGGAACGCAACGGCGAGAGTAAACCCGCCGATTGGGTGTCCAGCGATCGCGTGACCTCGGCACCCCAGGACAGCCCGCTCCATGGCGACGGCGGCCGCGCCGACCAATCCGCGATCATCGACGTGCCCGAGGAACCGCTCCTGCCGCCCCGGCAGCCGTCGCCCCCGCGGGAGCACGTCCCGGCATACGACGTCCCGCAGGACGTTCCCTACCTCATTTCGCACCCCCCATACATGACGCCGCCGCCGGAGCCCGAGCCGCGATTCGAGCCCCTTCACCGGCCGCCGCCACCGCAACCACCGCAACCGGAAGCGCAACCGCAGATGCAGGATTGGCAGCGGGTCGCCGCGGACGGGCAGCCGTCGCCCGGGGCCCCGGGAAGCCACTGGGGCGGCGTCGACGCACCCGGGGCGTCGGCCGGCGACCCGTCGGGCCGGCGGCGGTCCCGGCACGCCGACGAACCCTTCGACGATTCGCCCGTCGAGTCCCCCCTCGAGTCCGGGCCTTCGTGGCCATCCCAGCCGTACCAAGAGTCCGGTCGCCGCTCGCGGGCGCGGCATTCGGCCGAGTACCGCGACTATGGCGTGCGCAACTTCGCGGCGCCACCTCCGCCCATGGGTGCGCCGGCCGCCGCGGCGCCGCCGCCTGCCTCGCCCTCGGCGCCGCCACCGGCCGCGGCCCCGCCGCCACCGCAGATGGCCCCGCCGCCACCGCCGGAGCCCGCACCCCGGCACCGCGGCGCCGATTTCCTGACCGATGGGAACGGCCCCGAGGATGGCCCGCCAAGCGGTGGTCAGTCGGTTGCCGACCTCTTGGCGCGGCTGCAGGTCGAGCCGTCCGGGGGTGGCCGGCGTCGGAGGCGTGAAGGCCCTGAGGGGTGAGCTGGGAGCTTCCTCACATTGGGCGCGGTCGCCGGATCGACTAAAGTCTTAATGACCGTCCGGTACCCGCTGCTTGGGACTGGAACGAACGAAGACAAATGTGAGGTCGTCTGCAATGGTGCAGTTCGACGGACTGCGCCCGGCCAGGCTCAAAGTGGGGATCATCTCGGCCGGCCGGGTGGGCTCCGCGCTCGGTGTCGCGCTGGAGCGGGCAGACCACGTGGTGGTGGCGTGCAGCGCCATCTCCCACGCGTCGCGGCAGCGGGCGCACCGTCGGCTGCCCGACACCCCGGTGGCATCGCCCCCGGATGTGGCCGCCAATGCCGAGCTGCTGTTGTTGGCGGTTCCCGACGCCGAACTCCCCGGCCTGGTGT
The DNA here is from genome assembly GCA_963788075.1 of uncultured Actinomycetota bacterium. GTDB lineage: Bacteria > Actinomycetota > Actinomycetes > Mycobacteriales > Mycobacteriaceae > Mycobacterium. The sequence goes on from CAWBFI010000008.1 coordinate 1,140,480, forward strand.
CGGGCCTGGCGGCCACCTCTGCGGTTCGGCCCGGCACGATCGTCGCCCACACTTCCGGCGCCAACGGCGTCGGCGTTCTCGCGCCGCTGGCGCCACGCTGCATACCGTTGGCGATTCACCCGGCGATGACGTTCACCGGCTCCGACGAGGACATCAGCCGGCTGCCTGACACCTGCTTCGCGATCACCGCCGCCGACGATGTCGGGTACGCGATCGCGCAGTCGCTGGTCCTCGAGATGGGCGGGGAGCCGTTCTGCGTACGCGAGGACGCGCGTGTTCTCTACCACGCCGCGCTGGCGCACGCGGGCAACCACATCGTCACCGTCCTCGCCGACGCGCTCGAGGCGTTGCGGGCCGCGCTGCGCGGCAGCGAACTGCTCGGGCAACAGACCGTCGACGACCAGCCGGGTGGCCTCGCCGAACGAATCGTCGGGCCATTGGCCCGGGCGGCGCTGGAGAACACCCTGCGGCGCGGCCAAGCGGCGCTCACCGGCCCGGTCGCCCGAGGTGACGCGGCGGCGGTCGCCGGGCATCTGGCCGCGCTGGCCGATATCGACCCGGAACTGGCTCGGGCCTACCGGGTCAACGCCCTGCGGACCGCCAGGCGCGCACATGCCCCCGACGACGTGGTCGAGGTACTGTTGCCGTGAAACCAGGAATGAACCCGACGCTGGGCGGGCCGCCCGCGTTCAAGGCCAGCGAACTCAACGTCTATTCGGCGCCGCGCGACGTCACGGACGTCAGCCGCGCGCTGCGCCACACGGGCCGCCGGGTGATGCTGGTCCCGACGATGGGAGCGCTGCACGACGGGCACCTGGCGCTGGTGCGGGCGGCCAAGCGGGTCACCGGCTCGGTAGTCGTGGTGTCTATCTTCGTCAACCCGCTGCAATTCGGCGCCGGAGAGGACCTCGACGCCTACCCCCGCACCGTCGACAACGACCTGGCGCTGCTGCGCGGCGAGGGCGTCGAGATCGTGTTCGCGCCAACCGCCGCGGCGATGTATCCCGACGGCCTGCGCACCACCGTGCACCCCGGTCCCTTGGCCGCCGAACTCGAGGGTGTCGCCAGGCCGACGCATTTCGCCGGCGTGCTGACCGTGGTGCTCAAGCTGCTGCAGATCGTGCGCCCGGACCGGGTGTTCTTCGGCGAGAAGGACTACCAGCAGCTGGTCCTGATCCGGCAGATGGTCGCCGACCTGAACGTCGACGTGGCCGTCGTCGGCGTCCCGACGGTGCGCGAAGCCGACGGGCTGGCGATGTCGTCGCGCAACCGCTACCTGGACCCGGCACAGCGTGAATTGGCCGGGGCGCTCTCGGCGGCGCTGACGGCGGCGGCGCATGCGGCGCCGGCCGGTGCAGGGCCCGCGCTTGACGCAGCCCGCGCCGTGCTCGACGCTGTGCCGGCGCTCACCGTCGACTACCTGGAATTGCGCGACGCGCAACTGGGTCCGGTGCGGGTCGACGCGCCGTGCCGCCTGCTGGTGGCCGCCCGACTGGGCACCACCAGACTGCTCGACAACATCGAGATTCAGATCGGAAGTTTCGCCCGCACCGTTGGGCCGGACGAACACGCCCAATCGCATTGGAGGAATTGATGTTACGGACGATGCTGAAGTCGAAGATCCACCGCGCCACAGTCACGCAGGCCGACCTGCACTACGTCGGATCAGTGACCATCGACGCCGACTTGATGGACGCCGCGGACCTGCTCGAGGGTGAACAGGTGACGATCGTCGACATCGACAACGGTGCCCGCCTCGTCACCTACGCGATCACCGGCGAGCGCGGGAGCGGGGTGATCGGAATCAACGGCGCCGCCGCGCATCTCGTGCACCCTGGCGACCTGGTGATCCTGATCGCCTACGGGACCATGGCAGACGCGGAGGCGCGCGCCTACAAGCCGCGGATCGTGTTTGTCGATGCCGACAACAAGCCGATCGACCTGGGCCACGATCCGGCGTTCGTGCCCTCGGACATATCCGCCGCCGCGGAGCTGCTTGACCCGCGGATCGGCGTGCGGTAGCCGTGCTGCTGGCCATCGACGTCCGCAACACGCACACCGTCGTCGGACTGCTGTCGGGATCCAAGGAACACGCAAAAGTCGTGCAGCAATGGCGGATTCGTACAGAATCCGAGGTCACCGCGGACGAATTGGCGCTGACGATCGACGGCCTGATCGGCGACGACTCCGAGCGGCTCACCGGGGCCGTCGCGCTGTCCACCGTCCCGTCGGTGCTGCACGAGGTGCGGATCATGCTCGACCAGTACTGGCCGTCGGTGCGGCACGTGCTGATCGAGCCGGGGGTGCGCACCGGGATTCCGCTGCTCGTCGACAATCCGAAGGAAGTGGGCGCGGACCGGATAGTCAACTGCCTGGCGGCGTTTCACAAGTACGGTAAGGCGGCCATCGTCGTGGATTTCGGCTCCTCGATCTGCGTGGACGTCGTGTCGGCCAAGGGGGAGTTCCTGGGCGGCGCAATCGCCCCGGGCCTGCAGGTGTCCTCGGATGCCGCGGCGGCCCGTTCCGCGGCGCTGCGGCGCGTCGAGTTGGCCCGGCCCCGCTCGGTGGTCGGCAAGAACACCGTCGAATGCATGCAGGCGGGCGCGGTGTTCGGCTTCGCCGGCCTCGTCGACGGTTTGGTGCAACGCATCCGCGAGGACGTGGACGGCTTTTCCGGCGACGACATCGTGGTCGTGGCCACCGGGCATACGGCACCGCTGCTGCTGCCCGAACTGCAGACCGTCGCCCAGTACGACCAGAACCTGACCCTGGATGGCCTGCGGCTCGTCTTCGAGCGAAACCGGGACGCCCAGCGGGGCCGGCTGAAGACGGCGCGCTGACGGGCGAGCCTGCGTCCAGGGCGGCTTCCGGAGCGATTTCAGGGTGCCAACGCAGGCTCGACGCCGTCACCGGAGCGTCGGTATCCCGTCAATTAGGCTGGCACGTCGTGAACGCTGACCCGCCGGAAACCGACCTGGAAGCCGGCACTGCCCTTCCCGAGCAGTTCCGGATCCGTCGCGACAAGCGGGCTCGACTCCTGGCGGAGGGATGTGACCCCTATCCGGTTGCCATCGAGCGCACCCACACCCTGGCCGAGGTCCGCGCCGCCCACCCCGACCTACCGATCGACACCGCGACCGATGACGTAGTCGGTGTCGCGGGACGGGTGATGTTCGCGCGCAACTCCGGAAAGCTGTGCTTCGCGACACTCCAGGACGGCGACGGGACCAGCCTGCAGGTGATGATCAGCCTGGACAAGGTCGGCCGAGAGGCGCTGGACGCATGGAAGGCAAACGTCGACCTCGGCGACATTGTCTACGTGCACGGCAACGTGATCAGCTCACGACGCGGCGAGTTGTCCGTCCTCGCCGACTCCTGGCGGATGGCCGCAAAGTCGCTGCGGCCGCTTCCCGTCGCGCACAAGGAGATGAGCGAAGAGTCGCGGGTGCGGCAGCGCTATGTCGACCTGATCGTGCGTCCAGAAGCTCGCTCCGTGGCCCGTCAGCGAATCGCCGTAATCGGCGCGATACGCAACTCTCTGGAACGGCGCGGCTTTCTCGAAGTCGAAACCCCTATGCTGCAGACCCTGGCCGGAGGCGCGGCGGCCCGGCCGTTCATCACCCATTCCAATGCGCTGGACATCGATCTCTACCTGCGGATCGCACCGGAACTGTTCCTCAAGCGCTGCGTCGTCGGCGGATTTGACAAGGTCTTCGAACTAAATCGAGTGTTCCGAAACGAAGGAGCCGATTCGACCCATTCTCCGGAATTTTCGATGCTGGAGACCTACCAGACGTACGGAACCTATGACGATTCGGCGGTCGTCACCCGCGAGCTTATTCAAGAGGTAGCCGACGACGCGATCGGAACGAGACAACTGCCGCTGCCGGACGGCAGTGTGTACGACATAGACGGAGAATGGCCGTCGATACAAATGTATCCGTCACTGTCGGCGGCGCTCGGTGAAGAGATCACGCCTCAGACGTCGGTCGACCGGCTGCGCGCCATCGCGGCTCGGCTCGGCCCCGAAACCGGACTGGAAATTCCCGACAACCGCGACAAACCCGTCTATGGGCACGGCAAACTCGTCGAGGAGCTCTGGGAGCACACGGTGGGCAAGACCCTGACCGCGCCAACCTTCGTCAGGGACTTCCCTGTCGAGACAACACCTTTGACCCGCCAGCACCGCAGTATCCCCGGGGTGACCGAGAAGTGGGACCTTTACCTTCGCGGGGTAGAACTGGCCACCGGGTACTCCGAATTAAACGATCCGATCGTGCAGCGCGAGAGATTCGCTGAACAAGCCCGGGCCGCGGCCGCCGGCGACGACGAGGCTATGGTGCTCGACGAAGACTTTCTCGCCGCGCTCGAGTATGCGATGCCGCCGTGCACCGGAACCGGAATGGGTATCGATCGCTTGTTGATGTCTTTGACCGGCCTGTCAATTCGAGAGACAGTTTTGTTCCCGATTGTTCGGCCGCACTCGAGCTGAGTTACGTGGTGCGCCTGGATTGAGTATGCTGCCTTGATATGGCAGATTGGGTGTCCGGGGAGTGAATCTGCTCAGCAACTGCTCAGGACGAAACGTGAGGGTAAGCCAATGGCGAAAAAAGTGACCGTCACCCTGGTCGACGATTTCGACGGTTCGGGCGCGGCCGACGAAACGGTGGAATTCGGGCTTGACGGGGTCACCTATGAGATTGACCTTTCGTCCAAGAATGCCGCGAAACTGCGCAACGATTTGAAGCAATGGGTGGCGGCCGGGCGTCGTGTGGGCGGTCGGCGGCGCGGGCGGTCCGGCTCCGGACGCGGACGTGGCGCCATCGACCGCGAGCAGAGCGCCGCGATCCGGGAATGGGCTCGCCGAAACGGGCGCACCGTGTCGACGCGCGGGCGCATCCCGGCCGACGTGATCGACGCATTCCACGCGGCGACCTGACAAACCGCCGGCCGGTGTCCGCGCCCGAGGCCCGGGCCCGCCGTTTTCTTGTTTTCGCTGGCGGCTTAATGATCGCCGCCCCCACCGGAAACGCTTTGGTGGTTTTCCTCGTTTATGTGTTGCGGCCTTGGTAACAGGGGCTAACAGGGGCTCAGCCTGGAAGCCCCAGCTACCGCAACGTTAGGAACCGCGGCAGGCCGACCATTACAGTGGATGACAGGTACGCGGGAGCCGACCCGAGGCCGACCGAAGTACCGATGGTGACGGAGAGCAGGTAACCACCGATGTTCGAACGATTTACGGACCGTGCCCGCAGGGTGGTCGTCCTGGCGCAAGAAGAGGCCCGGATGCTCAACCACAACTACATCGGCACTGAGCACATCTTGTTGGGCTTGATCCACGAGGGCGAAGGCGTCGCAGCTAAGTCGCTGGAATCGCTGGGGATCTCGCTGGAGGGCGTTCGCAGCCAGGTCGAGGAGATCATCGGCCAGGGCCAGCAGGCGCCGTCGGGACACATCCCGTTCACGCCACGCGCCAAGAAGGTCCTCGAGCTGAGCCTGCGCGAGGCGCTGCAGCTCGGCCACAACTACATCGGCACCGAGCACATTTTGCTGGGCCTGATCCGCGAGGGTGAGGGCGTGGCCGCCCAGGTGCTGGTCAAGCTGGGCGCCGAGCTGACCCGAGTGCGTCAGCAGGTGATCCAGTTGCTGTCGGGCTACCAGGGCAAGGAGGCCGCGGAGGCGGGGACCGGCGGTCGCGGCGGCGAGTCGGGCAGCCCGTCCACGTCGTTGGTGCTCGACCAGTTCGGCCGCAACCTGACGGCCGCCGCGATGGAGGGCAAGCTCGACCCGGTCATCGGCCGCGAGAAGGAAATCGAGCGGGTGATGCAGGTGCTTTCCCGGCGCACCAAGAACAACCCGGTGCTGATCGGCGAGCCCGGCGTCGGCAAGACCGCCGTCGTCGAGGGCCTTGCGCAGGCCATCGTGCACGGCCAGGTCCCCGAGACGCTGAAGGACAAGCAGCTCTACACGCTGGACTTGGGGTCTCTGGTGGCGGGCAGCCGTTACCGCGGCGACTTCGAGGAGCGCCTGAAGAAGGTGCTCAAGGAGATCAACACCCGCGGCGACATCATCCTGTTCATCGACGAGCTGCACACGCTGGTCGGTGCCGGCGCCGCCGAGGGCGCGATCGACGCCGCGTCGATCCTCAAGCCCAAGCTGGCCCGCGGCGAGCTGCAGACCATCGGCGCCACCACGCTCGACGAATACCGCAAGTACATCGAGAAGGACGCCGCGCTTGAGCGCCGCTTCCAGCCTGTGCAGGTGGGGGAGCCGACGGTGGAGCACACTATCGAGATCCTCAAGGGCCTGCGGGACCGCTACGAGGCCCACCACCGCGTGTCGATCAGCGACAGCGCGATCGTGGCCGCGGCGACCCTGGCCGACCGCTACATCAACGACCGGTTCCTGCCGGACAAGGCGATCGACCTGATCGACGAGGCGGGCGCCCGGATGCGGATCCGCCGGATGACCGCCCCGCCAGACCTGCGCGAGTTCGACGAGAAGATCGCCGAGGCGCGCCGCGAGAAGGAATCGGCGATCGACGCCCAGGACTTCGAGAAGGCGGCCAGCCTGCGCGACCGGGAGAAGACCCTGGTTGCCCAGCGCGCGGAACGCGAAAAGCAGTGGCGCTCAGGCGATCTCGACGTGGTTGCCGAGGTCGACGACAACGAGATCGCCGAGGTGCTGGGCAACTGGACCGGCATCCCGGTGTTCAAGCTCACCGAGGCCGAGACCACCCGCCTGCTGCGCATGGAGGACGAACTGCACAAGCGGATCATCGGCCAGGAGGACGCCGTCAAGGCGGTCTCGAAGGCGATACGCCGCACCCGCGCGGGGCTGAAAGACCCCAAGCGGCCGTCGGGTTCGTTCATCTTCGCCGGCCCGTCCGGTGTCGGTAAGACCGAACTGTCCAAGGCGCTGGCGAATTTCCTGTTCGGCGACGACGACGCGCTCATCCAGATCGACATGGGCGAGTTCCACGACCGGTTCACCGCGTCGCGGCTGTTCGGCGCGCCGCCCGGATACGTCGGCTACGAGGAGGGCGGCCAGCTCACCGAGAAGGTGCGGCGCAAGCCGTTCTCGGTCGTGCTGTTCGACGAGATCGAGAAGGCGCATCAGGAGATCTACAACAGCCTGCTGCAGGTTCTCGAGGACGGCCGGCTCACCGACGGTCAGGGTCGCACGGTGGACTTCAAGAACACCGTCCTGATCTTCACGTCCAACCTCGGCACCTCCGACATCTCGAAGCCGGTCGGCCTGGGCTTCACCCAGGGCGGCGGGGACAACGACTACGAGCGGATGAAGCAGAAGGTCAACGACGAGCTCAAGAAGCACTTCCGCCCCGAGTTCCTCAACCGCATCGACGAAGTCATCGTCTTCCACCAGCTGACTCGCGACGAGATCATCCGGATGGTCGACCTGATGATCGGCCGCATCGCCGGCCAGCTCAAGGGCAAGGACATGGCGCTGGAGCTGACGGATAAGGCCAAGTCGCTGCTGGCCAAGCGTGGTTTCGACCCGGTGTTGGGTGCCCGTCCGCTGCGACGCACCATCCAGCGCGAGATCGAGGACCAGCTCTCGGAAAAGATCCTCTTCGAGGAGATTGGACCGGGACAGGTCGTCACCGTCGATGTCGACAACTGGGACGGCGAAGGCGCCGGCGAGGACGCGGTGTTCACGTTCACGGGAACCCGCAAGCCGCCGACCGAGCCTGACCTGGCGAAAGCTGGAGCGCACAGCGCCCCCGACACGCAGTAGCCATCACAGAAAACGGGCGGTTAGTCTCTGACGGGACTACCGCCCGTTTTCGCTGCGCTGGAAGAGACTGGAAGAGAAAGGCCGCATGTGCTGATCGTTACCACCAACGTGCTCGCGTCGGTGGTGCTGGCGATCGCCGCCGTGTGGCTGGCGCGTCGGCTTGCCGCCCGGCTCGGCGCGTGGTCCGGAAGGCTGCTCGCGACCGCGGCTTACCTGGTGGCCATCGCGGTGGTGATGGTCCTGTTGCCGAGCGTCGACGAAACACCTCCCGGCTTTCCCGCCGCCGTCCTCTACGAATTCAGGTTGCTTTCGCTCGGCACGCAGCTGGTGCTCTGGGCGACCATCGGCGTGGTCTTTGCGACGCTGGCCGGTCGCCTGCTGGGGGAGCGAGCCGAGCGCGGACTGGCGAGGGCATCGCGCCGTGACCGAAACCATCCGGCTGACGTTGGTGTCGCACGCGATGACCGATGCCATGGCGGCCGGGCGTTTTCCCGCCGACGAGCCGCTTAACCGCATCGGCCGCCGACAGGTCAAAGCGGCTGCGCGCCTTGATATCAACAGCGGTATCCGCCAATTCGCCGGGCCCGAAGAGCGTGCCCGTCAAACGGCGCAGCTGCTGGGCTTACACGCGACGACGGAGCCGCGGTTGGCCGACCTTGATTGCGGAGCGTGGTGTGGGCAGACCCTGCGGGCCCTCGGGCCCCCGGACCTCGAAACCTGGCTGAACGATCCGGCCCGGGCGCCGCACGGTGGTGAGTCGATCGTCGACCTGATCGATCGGGTGGCCGGATGGCTGGAGTCATTGACTGGAACGGGGACTCACGACACGTCGCCCACGGTGGCCGTCACTCATCCGGCGGTGATCCGGGCGGCGATACTGGCGGCTTTCGACATGCCCCCGGACTCGTTCTGGCGCATAGACATTGCGCCGGTCAGTCGCGTCGTTCTGCATTTCCGGAAAGGCCGTTGGACGCTGCGCTTATAAGAGGGCCATCAGCATTTGTCACGCCTCATCGGGGCGCGATCAGCGCGAAGACCTGCTTGGCGACCTGCAGCATCCAGCCGGTGACTGTCGGCCCGTGGTCACGAGGCCAGTTCAGCTGGAAGCTGACCACCCACGGCTGCCGGGTTTTGTCGACGGCGTACCAGCTGAAGGTCAGGTCTCCCGGCAGGCCGCCGGCCTTCGCGCCGATATACGGCCAGACGTTGCGGTCCAGCTGGATGCCCGACACCGCGGAAAGGATCTGTCTTACCGGCGCCGCCGCGCCGACCGCGTCGGCTTGCAGCGCGGCGTGTACCCGGCAGATGTCCTCGGCGTTGCCGTACCACTCCGCGCCGTAGGTCGAGGCCGGGGTGTGGGCGCGGCTTGGGTCGGGTTGGTAGGGAGTGGAATTCGCCTGCGCCAGCAGCTGAGCGCGGGCTTGCGGGGATCCCTGCTTCCATTGGCTGCGCAGATCCGGTTGTCCCCAGCCGACGGAGAACAGCTCGTACATCGTGGGGAAGGGCGTCATGCTGGCCGGATCGTGATGGCCCGCGGTGACGAGCGCTTCCTCGATGGCGTGGGTGCCCATCCTCCCGATCAACAAGTCGGTGGCCATGTTGTCGCTGGTGGCGATCATCTTCTCGGCGGCCGTGCGAACCGAGACATGGGCTCCCGCAGGCAGTTCCAAGCCGGAACTGCCGACCGCCAAGCTCTTGTCGGTGACGGTCAGCTGATCGTCCCAGGACACCGTTCCATTCTTTATCGCGCCCGCCAAGGCGTGCAGTACGTACAGCTTGAAGATCGATGCCAGAGGCAGTGATTCGCCGGTGTTCGTGCCCGCTACCGGGTCGCAGTGACCGTTGTCCACCTTGGCTACCTGATAGGAGTAGCGGGCGCCGGTCTTGCTCAACACCGCGTCGACGTCTTGCCACGAGTCGACCTTTGGAGCCTGCGTTTCGACGTCGAACCGATCGACCCAGCCCTCGTCGTCGGTGTGCAACCGGATGTCTTGTCGGGCGCCATAGGACGAGATCAGGTGCAGGGTGGCGACGCTGGCGCCGATGTCGACGCCGGCGAGGGTGAAGGGGCGATCCCACCACAGCCCTTCCATGGTGGTCTCGACCGAGTCGACCTTGTCCTGCGCGGCCAGGGTGCCGACGCCGACCGGTCCGATGGGCCAGTCCGAGTTCAGCATGTCCATGGTCTGCTGGGCCCGCAGACCGGGAGGAGTTCGGGTGTCGATTCCCCGCCCGGCGTTCGCCGCGTTGGCGTGCGGGGACGGGGAAGTGGCGCAGCCCGGCGCCAGGGTCACGACCAGTGCTGCTGCGGCGCTCAACGCCGCCAGGCGCCGCGCCGGCCGCTCGTTAAGAAGTTTTGTCGTTCCCGGCAACGTCCATCACGACCTCGAATTCCAGCAGCGTCGCGCCGGTGGCCACCGGGTTGGCCCGGTGACCGGCATGGGCCTCGATGGCGGGCCCGGTGGCCCACGCCTGGAACGCCTCATCGGACTCCCAGTGCGTCACCACGAAGTAGCGGTTCTCGCCCTTCACCGGGCGAAGCAACTGGAAGCCGAGGAAACCTGGCTGGTTCTCCACCGCGTGCGCGCGGTGGGCGAACCGCTTCTCCAGTTCGGGGCCCGCCTCGGCGGGTATCTCGATTGCGTTGATCTTTACCACTGGTGGCATTCCGCTAGGCTACCGCCACCCCTCGCTTGATCGACTCCAGGGCTGGGCACGCAAGATGGTGATATGCCCGGCGATCTGTTGACCTGCCACGGCGGACAAGGCGAGCCGCTGGTGCTGGTGCACGGCCTGATGGGCCGGGGCTCCACCTGGTCGCGCCAGCTACCGTGGCTCGTCCGGTTGGGCACCGTGTACACCTACGACGCGCCGTGGCACCGCGGTCGCGACGTCGACGACCCACACCCGATCAGTACCGAACGGTTCGTGGCCGATCTCGCCGACGCGGTGACCGCGCTGGGGGCGCCGGTCCGGCTCGTTGGGCATTCGATGGGCGCCCTGCACTCGTGGTGTCTGGCTGCGGAGCGCCCGGACGTGGTTTCCGCGCTCGTGCTCGAGGACATGGCGCCGGACTTCCGCGGCCGCACGACCGGACCGTGGGAGCCGTGGCTGCACGCCCTTCCGGTCGAATTCGATTCCGCAGAACAGGTATTCGACGAATTTGGGCCCGTCGCCGGGCAGTATTTCCTGGACGCCTTCGACCGCACGGCCACTGGCTGGCGGTTGCACGGGCACACCTCCCGATGGATCGAGATCGCCGCCGAGTGGGGCACCCGAGACTACTGGGCCCACTGGATGGCCGTGCGGGCCCCGGCGCTGCTCATCGAGGCCGGCAACTCCGTGACCCCGCCGGGCCAAATGCAGGCGATGACCCAAACCCGTTCCAACACAACCTATTTGCACGTTCCGCAGGCCGGTCACCTGATCCACGACGAAGCGCCACACGCATACCGCGGGGCCGTCGAATCCTTCCTGGCGGTCACCGCCGGCCGCTGAGCCCCCGCGCGGTGCGCAGCGCCACCGCCATGAGCGTGTTGGTGGGGTTCTGGCACCCGGACGTGACGAACACGCTGCCGTCGGCGACGAAGACGTTGTCCATCTGGTGCATCCGCCCGTTCGGATCGACGACGCTCGACGCCGGGGACAGTCCCATCTGCATCCCGCCCATGACGTGCTTGGTGTTCGGCGGGGTGCCGCCGCTCAGTTTCCTCTCCAGACCGTCCGGGATGGCCGCGAACAGCGTCGCTCCGGCCGCCGCCATCATCGCGGTGATGGGCAGCAGGTAGAACGTTTGCGCGACCACCTCGTGCCGTCCGGGTGCCCAAGTCACGCGCGCCACGGGTTGGCCGTTGAGATCGGTGACCGTCGGGTCGAGTGTGACGTTGTTGGTCAGGTAGGGCAGGTCGGTGCCGATGAAGTTGACGCCGGCGAGCCGATCGCGCAGGAGCGAGGCGCGCATCAGGTCCTTGAACGGGCTGCCGAACAGCTGAACCCCCGGCAGGAATCCGAGGATCTCCTGGTAGAACTTGCCCTCCGTGATCGGATCCTGGCTCCCGCCCAGCTCGCACAGCCCGCCACGAATATAGGGCAGCCCGGCCAGTTTTGCGGCGGCGCGCGCCCCGGGGAAATTGGGGTTGCAGAAATCCTCCATGCACTGCGTGATGGAGCGGCCGCGGTAGGCGTGCACACGCTGGTCGAGGTAGATCCCGAACCCGTCGACGAAGTTGTGAAACATCAGCCGGGCGCCGATCCGTCCGCTGGCGTCGGGCAGGCCGGAGAGCAGGGCCAGGCGGGCTGTCTCGATCGCCGAGGCGGCCAGCACCACGAGGTCGGCGCTCTCCCCGCCGGCATTGCCCGCCGGGTCGAGGTAGGAAACGCCCGTCGCCCGCCGGCCGGTGAAGTTGACTTTTGTGACGGTGGTTTCGGGGTGCAACTGAACCCGCCCCGTCCGGAGCGCACGCCGCAGCGGCGCAAGCGCGCCCACCCGGGCCGAGATGGGGCAGCCGTAGTTGCTGCAGAATCCGCAGTTGTTGCACGCCGGGCGGCCGTCGTACTCGACGGAATTGATCGCGGTAGGGAACGGATACGGGTGCAGCCCAATGCGTTTGGCCCCCCTGGCGATGAGCGTGGACGAGCGCTGCTGCGGCCCGGGCGGCATCGGGAATTGCCGGGCGCGCGGCGCGTGCTTCAGGGAGAGCGCTGGTATCGCCCCGACATCGCCCTGAGTCCCGAGCAGCGCCTCGATCACGTCGTAGTACGGGGCGATCTCGCTGTATTCGAAGGGCCAATCCTGCACGTCCGCGCCGGGCTGCGGGCCAAGCATCGACAGTCCCTTGAAGTCGATGTCCCAGAACCGTGGGACCTTCGCGTCCCAGTGCGTCGTTCCGCCGCCGACGGTCACCGGCAGTTCGTTGACCGGGCCGACGTAGCTGGCGGCATGGCTGGCGCTGGTGCGATACGTGCGCGGGTAGGCGAGTGGGTCCGGCTGCTCGAAATAGCGGTAGAGCGCCTTGAGTTCGTCGTTGGAAAACGTCGTCCCGAGCGGGCCGGTCCCCTCCAAGTTGGTGTAGTAATTCGATCCCTTCTCGAAAATCACGACGTCCCAGCCGTTTTCGGCAAGCTCCATTGCCACCGTCGACCCGCCCGCACCGGAGCCGACGATGACCGCCCTAGCGGCCGGCACCCAGGCCACCCTTTCCACCGAGTTTCGCGATGAGCTGTTCCCAGCCGTGGCGCACGCGGTCGATGATGTCGGTTACCACGACCAGGTCCCACTGGGCCGCTTCCACCTCGGCGGGCGTGTACCCCCGCGGCTGGACATCCCCGGGGAACTTGATGTCCTTCCAACCGACCAGGTTCGCGTTGCCGCCGTACTCGGGGTTGCTGTACATCGCCTCGATGGTGTGACCGAAGAGCAGATTGGTGAAGGTCAGCGCTTGGCCATGCACCAGGATGAGGTCCTGCTTTGCCGGGTTGACCGCTGTGAAGTCGCCGCCGGCCTGCTGGTCGAGCAGGGCGATGCCGCTCGTGTACTGGTTGCGAAGCTGCGTTATGCGCTGCTGCCACGCGTACGGCTTGACTCACGGAAACTGCCCGCGAAACACCCTCGGTGCCTCACGTAAGAATGCCCGCGAAACGGTGACCGTCGTGAGGCATGGAGAGTGGGTTATCGATGACGTCTCGGGCCGAGATCACCACCAGGTACGCCAAGGCGTATGTGAAGGCCGCGAAGAAGGACAAGGGAAAGGTCCTAGACCAGGTGGTGGAGGTGACTGGGTGGTCGCGTGACAATGCCCGGCGCAGGCTTACCGCGGCGGCGATGCGGCCGCCGGGATCGGGTCGCAGCAGCGCGAAGCGGCCACGCAAGCCGAGGGCGCCGAAGTATTCCTACGACGCGCTCAAGGTGCTGCAGCGGGTCTGGGCCGCCTCGGGTGGGCAGTGCGGGAAGTATCTGGCTGCTTCGATGCGGCTGCAGCTCGACGGCCTGCAACGCCACGATGAGCTGGCCTTTGGTCGTGACCGCTACAGTCCGGCCGTGCGTGAGGAGCTGCTGGAGATGAGCGCGGCGACGATTGACCGGTATCTGGCGCCGGCGAGGGCCAAGGACCAGATCAGTGGTGTATCGACGACGAAACCTTCACCACTGCTGCGGAATTCGGTCAAGGTCCGTAAGGCAGGCGATGAGGTAGAAGACGAACCCGGTTTCTTCGAGGGCGATACGGTCGCGCATTGCGGCCCAACACTGAAGGGCGAGTTCGCCCGCACCCTCAACCTCACCGATGTCCATATCGGCTGGGTATTTACCCGCACCGTGCGCAACAACGCTAACGCCCACATCCTGGGTGCACTGAAAGCAGGGGTGCACGAAATACCTTATGAGGTAACCGGTTTGGACTTCGACAACGGCACGGAGTTTTTGAACAAGGCTGTCATCAAGTGGGCGGCGGAGATGGAGATCTTCTTCACGCGATCGCGGCCGTACAAGAAGAACGATCAGGCCACCATCGAGTCCAAGAACAACCATCTGGTGCGCAAGTACGCGTTCTACTACCGCTACGACACCCCTGAAGAACGAGCCGTGCTCAACCGGCTCTGGCCACTGGTCAACGACCGGCTCAACTACCTGACCCCGACCATCAAACCCACCGGGTACACCAGTAGCGGTGACGGTCGGCGCCGACGCCTCTACGACACACCGCAGACCCCATTTGACCGGCTCCTGGCCGCCGGCGTCCTTTCACCAGCACAGCAGGCAGAACTGACCGCCTACCGCGACAGCCTCAACCCCGCCAAAATCGGCCGCGAGATCGCCGATCTGCAGAACCGGCTTCTCCTGCTGGCCAAGGAGAAGACCGAGCAGCTCTACCCGGCCAGCATCCCCACCGCCCTACCCGACATCCGCAAAGGTATCCGGACCAAGGCCAGCTGATCCGCCCGTTTCGCGGGCATTCTTACGTGAGCGCCAAGTTCCGTTCCCGGGACGCCTCGCAGCGTGAAAATGGGGTCGAGTTGCCCGCCGACGCCGATGTTTCCTTGGGACCACTAGCCCGCACGTGAGCCTGGGCGCCGGGGCCCGACCTGGAAGGGTCACGCACTGTTGCTTCGAGCACGCCGGTCAGATTTTCGGTTCCCTTGACCGAGGCCCCCGGGCAACCCGTTCGATGATGAGCACGGATCGACTGGAGGGCAATCGAAGTGAAACAGAAGCACAGCCCGGCGCCGCAGGAGATTCCCGACGCCGAGCATGAGTTGGTCATCGAGCATGTGTGCGCTATCGATGTGGCCAAGGCGTTCGGCAAGGTCTGTGTGCGCACCCCGCGGGAGCGTCGGCGGGTTAGCAAGGTGTGGGACGTCGAGGCCACCAGCGGAGCGGTCACCGAGCTGGCCGCCCAGCTCATCAACCTGGGCATCGAGAAGGTCACCATCGAGTCGACATCGGATTATTGGCGGATCTGGTACTACCTGTTGGAGGCGGCCGGGCTCGACGTGCAGCTGGTCAACGCCCGCGATGTCAAGAACGTACCGGGACGACCCAAAACCGACAAGCTCGACGCTGTCTGGCTGGCCAAGCTCACCGAAAAGGGGTTGCTGCGGCCAAGTTTCGTGCCGCCGCAACCAATCCGGCAGTTACGCGATTACACCCGACTTCGCGTCGACTTGACGCGGGACCGGTCCCGATACTGGCAGCGGCTGGAGAAACTGCTCGAAGACGCCCTGATCAAGCTGTCGTCGGTGGCATCCACACTCGACACGCTCTCGGCGCGCGACATGATCGAGGCATTGATCTCCGGCGAACGCGACCCGCGCCGACTCGCCGACTTGGCCCGGGCCCGGATGAAGACCAAGCGAACGGAGCTGATCAAAGCGCTCGACGGACGCTTCGACGAACACCACGCCGAACTGGCGCGGATGCTGCTCGATCAGATCGACACCCTCACTGCGCAGATCCGCACGCTGACCACCCGGATCGACGACCTGCTCGCGGCCGCCGAACCTGCCGAAAACGACGGTCCCGGCAACCCCAGTGTCTACGCCAAGCCTGCCGATAGCGGGTTGTCGGCCGTCGAACGCCTCAAGGAAATCCCCGGCATCGGCAGATCCGGGGCACAGATCATCCTGGCTGAAATCGGCCTCGACATGACCCAATTCCCCACACCCGCGCACTTGGTGTCCTGGGCGAAGCTGTGCCCGCGAACCGTACAGTCCGGACCCGTGACGCGCGGCGGCAAGACCGGCAAGGGCAATCCCTACCTCAAGGGCGCACTCGGTGAGGCCGCCGCGGCCGCCGCCAAGACCGACACCTTCCTCGGCGAAAGGTATCGGCGCATCGTCAAACGCCGCGGCAAGCTCAAAGCCCTGGTTGCGGTCGCCCGCTCCATCCTCGTCATCATTTGGCAACTCCTTTCCGACCCCGCCGCCCGATTCTTCGACCTCGGGTCCGACTACCACGCCAGTCGCATCAGCATCGAACGACGGCTGCGCAACCACATCGCCCAACTCTCCGCGATGGGCTTCCGCGTCACCGTCGAACCCGCCGCCTGAACACCACACAACACAGCAACGAAACCCGGCTCCGCAAGCTCCGCCGGGTCGCCTTCGGGCTGCCCGCTCACCTTGGGGATTTTCCGGTCAGCAACCTGGGCCGCTGCGCTCGGCCGCCGTGGAGGCGGGAAAATGGGGTCGCGGTCGTCCGGGACACCGGATTTCCTGTGATGCCCTGAGCTCGTCGGTCAGCATGGTGTTGGGAGCCACCGACAGGAACTGTCGATTGTTGCGGTGAGCACGCGGACCAGATTCTTTAGGCCCTGTGGTTCCTCCGGACGGTCGTACCTGGTTGGAAGTTGTTGTTTCCGGAAGGAATTCGATGGAACTGCTGCATGAGCGCTGCGCTGCGCTGGATATCGGCAAGAAGGATCTCAAGGCGTGTGTACGCACACCTGGCCCGAAGGGCAAGCGGTCACGAAGCCAGGAGATTCGCACCTATGCCACCACCACCAACGCGTTGCTGGAGCTACGGGACTGGCTGATGGCCGAGCGGGTGTCTTTGGTGGTGCTGGAGGCCACTGGCGATTATTGGCGTGGTGCGTTCTACCTGCTGGAGGACGACCTGAACGTGATGTTGGTCAACGCCGCGCATGCCAAAGGGTTGCCTGGGCGCAAAACCGATGTTTGTGATGCTGCTTGGTTGTGTCAGTTGGGTGAGTGTGGGCTGTTGCGGGCTTCGTTCGTGCCGCCCGAGCCGATCCGGCAGCTGCGGGATTTGACCCGCTACCGCACCACGCTGACCGCTGAGCGCAGCCGGGAGGCCCAACGGTTAGAGAAGGAGCTCGAAGATGCCGGGATCAAGCTCTCGTCGGTGGCCACTGACATTCTGGGCGTCTCCGGGCGGGCGATGTTAGCCGCGCTGATCGACGGCGAACGAGACCCGCGGGCGCTGGCCGAGCTGGCCAAGGCTCGGATGCGGCCCAAGATCCCGCAGTTGGTGCAGGCGTTGAACGGCAACTTCGGTGACCATCATGCCTTCCTGTGCCGGCTACACCTGCAACGCATCGACCAGCTCACAGTGGCCATCGGGGAACTATCGAAGCGCATCGAGGAGCAGATGCGCCCTTTTGCCCGCCAGCTCCAACAATTGGCGACCATCCCGGGCGTGGGCCAGTCCGTCGCTGAGGTCATCATCGCCGAGACCGGCGCTGACATGAGTCGCTTTCGCACCGCCGCACACTTGGCGTCGTGGACCGGGGTGTGCCCGGGCCATCACGAGTCGGCCGGCAAACGCCGGTCCGGCAAGACCCGTCACGGCAACCGATGGCTTACCGGCGCTTTGGGCACCGCCGCGATGGCCGCGGCCCGCACCAAAGACACCACCTACCTCGGGGCCCGATATCAGCGCCTGGCGCCCCGCCTGGGTAAGACGAAAGCCATTGTCGCCATCCAACACTCAATCCTGACTGCGGTATGGCACATGTTCACCGACGATGTCGACTACGCCGATCTCGGCGGTGACTACTTCGCACGGCTGGATCCCGAACGCGCCATGCGCCGCATCGTGCGCCAAGCCAACATGTTGGGTTTCACCGTGCGCTTCGACCCCATCCAAGCCGCCTGACCAGCACGACCTCGGGCGCACCGCAACAAACACCAATCACCCTGGGAGCCGCGGCTCACCCATTATTTTCGGACCAGGCATCGACTTATTTTCGCGGGCATATTGACTTGAGGCATCACGGAGGGGGCCAGACTGAGGTAGCCCGCCCGTGAAATGCGTCACGATCACGCCAGGTTGGGCAGCCTTTCCACCGCTCGTGCGTTCCAACAAACGGTCCCGTATTAGACGGTGGCCCCAACCGGAGCGAGGCAGACATGTGGCACACCACGACCACGATCAGCGAACGCCGTGACACCCACTTCACGGAGGCGGCCATGTTCTGGATCCTCGCCGGCATCCTCGTAGTGATCGCTTTCGGGGACTTCTTGACCGTTTTGGCCGCCGCTTTCGCAATCGCGGCCGCAATCTCGTGGATCTACCGCGCAGTTGAGCACCGTTTGGAGCGAAACGGTACGGACATGGCGTCGGTGCGCCATCTTCGCCCGGCATCGACCGGTGGACGCGACCTGGAAAACCCGTCGGCAGAGTCGTCGTGGCACGGGACTACAGCCGCGTAATGCTCTGTCAGGCGGCGTAATCCGCTAGTCATTTGGAGCACTAGCAAGGATCGCCGTCAGGGGTGTAGTACGGCACCCCCTCGACCGTGTAGCACGGTACTTGGCCCGCCCAGTATGGGACGGTGGCCGCCGCTATGGCCGCCCCCGTTGCCACGCGACCGGCGACGTCGGTGCAGCCGCCCGCCGCAAAGTGGCGCCCGTCCGCGCCGGCGCATATGTCGGAGTGCGCCATCGGCGCTACGGCCACCGGCGCGATTGCCATCGCCATGGCGGCCACAACCGCTCCCGTCATCTTCTTCATCGCTCAACCCTGCCTTCCGCCACGCGCTGACGTCGCGCATGTGCTCTGGCGGCCAAACGTAGTCGTGTGGACTGACGTGCGTAGGGCCTTTCGTCCTCAAACAGGGGTCGATTTGCCTATATCCGCACATTGGAGCCATAGGGGATGTTGGTCCCGGTGCCCAGGGCCGGTAAGACTGCCGGTTTAGGCAAGGCTTAATTTATTATCCACGGGTCGGGTGTCGCGCAGGCTGCCGTCTAAGAAGGAGTTGGTCGAAGGTGACCGATACAACCGCACCAGTGGCGGACGCATTCGACGAGTCATCCGAATCGGTATCGCGCCGTGGCCGGTGGCTGCGGTGGGGACTGTTCGCGGTGTGGGGCCCGGGTCTCGTGGTGATGCTGGCCGACACCGATGCCGGATCGCTGATCACCGCGTCGCAGTCCGGCGCCGCGTGGGGGTATCGGATGGTCCTGCCGCAGCTGATCTTGATGCCGATCCTTTATGTCGTGCAGGAGATGACGGTTCGGCTGGGCATCGTCACCCGCAAGGGGCACGGCGCGCTGATCAGAGAACGGTTCGGCCGCTTCTGGGCGTGGATCTCAGCCTTCACGCTGTTCGCGTCGGCGATCGGGGCGCTGCTGACCGAGTTCGCGGGCGTCGCCGGGGTCGGTGAACTCTTCGGCGTCTCGCGCTGGGTGAGCATCCCGGTCGCGACCGCGGCACTGCTGGGATTGGCCTTGACCGGCAGCTACCGGCGCGTCGAGCGCATCGGGCTGGCCATCGGCGCGGCAGAACTGGCTTTTCTCGTCGCCATGGTCATGTCCCGGCCCGATCCGAATGCGCTCCTGGCCGGCCTGAAGTCGATGCCCCTGGGCAACTCGTCGTATCTGCTGCTGGTCGCGGCCAATGTCGGTGCCGTCATCATGCCCTGGATGATCTTCTATCAGCAGGGCGCCGTCGTCGATAAGCATTTGTCGGTGGCCACGATTCGCCAGGCCCGCCACGACACCGCTACCGGCGCCGTGCTGACCCAGGTGATCATGATCGCCGTGGTCGTCACCATGGCTTCGACGGTCGGCGCACACAACGGCGAGACGACGTTGAACACCGTCGGCGAGATCTCCGGTGCGCTCACCCCATACCTGGGCCACATAGGCGGCACCGTCTTGTTCGGCCTGGGCATGCTCGGCGCGGCGCTGGTCGCCGCGATCGTGGCCTCGCTCGCCGGCGCCTGGGGACTCTCGGAGGTCTTCGGATGGCGGCACACCCTCAACGAGCGACCCAACCGCGCCACCGCCAAGTTCTACATCACTTACGGGCTGGCCCACGTCATCGGCGCCGCGCTTGTCCTGTGCAGCGTCAACTTGGTCAATCTGGCCGTGGACGTCGAGGTGATGAACGCCCTGCTGCTGCCCATCGTGCTGGGCTTGCTGTTGGCACTGGAAGCCCGCGCGCTACCCGAACAGTGGCGCATGCGAGGCCTGCACAAGTACATAACCCGCGCCCTGTGTCTGGTTGTCATGGGCTTCGGGCTTTACATGGTTCCGCAGGCCCTCGGCTGGACCTGACCTCCCAAAGTTCAGAACCAGGGACCGGGGAAGCGACCGTTCTGGTCTTGCACCATCACGATTTCCCTGCATTCGCCGTTCAGGGCCGCCGCGTTCTCGCCGCGGCATACCAGCGTCCAGCCCGATATCCGCGCGAAGGGCCGGACGGACCAGCTCGTCGAGATCGGATCGGTAGCGGGCAAGGCGAGGACGGCAAACGTGTTGCCGACGTTCGTGATGTAAAGGTGGTCTTCGAAGAACGCCAATTTGGAAATCGACATCTTCGTCGCGTCATCCCGTGTCTTCAACAAATCCCAGTGTTGCGTCCGCAGGTTCCACACGCCGAACCCGAACTGCGAATTGTCCGACTTGTGACCGTCGACGAATAGCTTCCCGTCCGAAAGCGTCGCGGACAATCCGCCGCCGGAGATCTTCTCCGAATCGCCGACCTTGATGATCGCCTTCGCGTTCAGGTCATAGAACATCGTCGACATGACCGGGGGGCTGTAGGAATCGACGTGCGTGAGCTTCACCAATTTGTCTGGCCCGTCGGACAATTCGGCGTCGACGCTCGCGATATCGTTGTCCTGGTAGATCACTTCCCCGCTCGGCCGTCGCAACTCCGCGCCCGACGTCTTGGCGGCGTCCCTATTCCGTTGAAATGCAAGGACGTCCTGCCACACGCGGCCCGGTTGCGGGTCATTCCACACCATCGACAGATCGGTACTGGAAAGGATGACCGTCCGGGGCGGCGAGGCAGCGCTATGCTCTTCGCTGAAGGCGTTGACCCACGCAACGCCGGATGCGGTTGAGGCGAGCCCCCATTCGTTGGCTGCGGTCAGTTTCAGGTCGGGGGTCGGCGGCTGCAGCTCCTTTGTGAGCAGGGGCTGGCTCGTCTTGGTATCGAAAACATATGCGGTTGTCTTGGTGACTTCGGGTGCCGGCGCTTGCGCGGGCTTGACGGTACTCACCACATAAACGACTTTCATATCGTCCGCCGTGCCCGTCAGCGCACACATGCCACCCGCAAGGTTCTCTCCGGCGGGGACCGTCGGGATGCCCGGCGCTACGTATTGTCCTGTCTTGGTGTCGAATACCTTGGGGCGGATGTCCTCTAGGGCCGATTTACGCTGCGTGAACTTTTCGGGACAACCGAAATAGGCGGTACCGCCGTAGCTTTTCCAGTCTTTCTCCAGTGGACCCGTTATCGGCGGCGGTGCAGGTGCCGAACTGGTGGTGCTTGTGGCGGTAGAGGTCGAGGTGGTGGGTGTGGCCGCGGGCGGAGCGACGGTTTCCGAGCAGGATGCGAGGACAAGGCAGACGGCCGACGCGATCAGGGCAAGCCTGTGCTTGGACACAGTTCGCCCCTTACCCCCACTCATCAACAAGAACCCCCGTTAAGTTCGCGTAACCAACGAGCGTAAGGCCGGCTTGCAGCGACCGCGAATTGGGCGGTCTTTGTCACATTGCGCCCGAGTGGCCCGTCGAAGCTGCCGACAGTTACGGCGAGATCAATTCAAGGCGCGGGAAGAGGGGGCGATAGCGTCCAGGATCACGGGTGAGTAGCGCACGAGAGGTCACTGCGGCGTGGGCACCGATGTAGAAATCCGGCAGCGGCGAGCGCTTCTGACCGCCTCGCCCCCGATACTCGAGGAAGCATTTACCTGCCAGAAAGGCAGCCTCCCGGGGCAGGGCCTCGCGCTTGAGCTCGTGCGGCAATGCCCGCTCGAGTTCCTCGATCCGCTCGAAGCCGATCGATATCTCGGCGTAAATGATCGGATTGATGAGCGTTTCCGCACGGTCGAGCGCGCCGGCAAGCTGCGTTTCAGACCATTCGCACCACCGGGGATCGGCGGTGAAAAGGTCGAGCAACACGTTTGAGTCGACAAGCGTACCTACCACGACAAGCTAGTTGTCGCCGCGGGTCAGCGCCATGATCTCGTCGGTGCTCATCGCGACGGTGCCGCGGCCGCGCATGCGCCGTGCGATCGCGGTGCCGCGAGCTCTCTTCGCGCGCACCAGCCGGGCGCCACGCTCATCGAGTTCGAACTCAACCTCGCAGCCCGGCTCAATGCCGAGTCTGCGCCGCACCTCGAGCGGAATCGTCACCTGGCCTTTGCTTGTCACCCGCATCCGAGCCAATTTACCAGGCTAGTAATACCAGCCAGTATTACCGCGGCGGCCACTTGCGTCGGGACTGCTACCCGCGACCCGCCGTCACGCGCAGACCGAAGTTGTCGGTCGTGGTACACCAAAAGCCATGAGCGGTCTTGCCGAGGAGACACGGTGGATGGACGCCACGGATCAGGCGGCCCTGGTGGCCAAGGGCGAGGTTACGCCGGGCGAGCTGCTGGAGGCGGCGATCGAGCGGATCGAGCAATCCAACCGGTCGTTGAACGCCGTGGTCATCGAGTGGTTCGATCACGCCCGGTCCGTCGCCGCCGATCCCAAACTGCCCGACGGGCCCTTCCGTGGCGTCCCGTTTCTCCTCAAGGACCTGTACACGAGTTTCGCCGGTCAAACGTTGTCGAACGGGAACGTCGCGCTGAAGGAGGCGGGCAAGGTCGACACCGCCGACACGACGTTGGTGGCCCGGTTCAAGGCGGCCGGGTTCGTGATCGCGGGGCGGACGAACAGCCCCGAGATGGGCAGCCTGCCGACCACTCAGCCGGTTGCCTGGGGGGCCACCCGCAACCCGTGGGCGCTCGGTCGTACGCCGGGCGGGTCGAGTGGCGGCGCCGCTGCCGCGGTGGCCGCCGGGATGGTCCCGGTCGCCAACGCCTCGGACGGCGGTGGGAGCATTCGCATCCCGGCGTCGTGCTGCGGGCTGGTGGGGCTCAAGCCGAGCCAGGGGCGGATCACGGTCGGGCCGAGGCGGGCCGAGGCGGGATTGGGTGTGGAGCTGTGCGTCAGCCGCACGGTGCGCGACACGGCGAGGTTGCTCGATGCGGTGCGCGGTCCCGGCATCGGCGACACGGTGATCGCACCGGCGCCGCAGCGGGCGTATCTCGAGGAGCTGGGCGCCGATCCCGGTCGGTTGCGCATCGGGCTGCTCGACGTTCATCCCCGGGGCGACTTCCTGCACGAAGACTGCGTCACGGCGGCGCGCGCCGCGGCGTCGATGTTGGAGGGGCTCGGGCACATCGTCGAACCGGCGTGGCCTGCGTGCCTCGCCGATGCCACGCTGGTCGAGAAGTTCATGGCGCTATGGGCGACGCAGTTGGCGATGGCGGCGCGCGACTTCGGTGAGACGCTCGGACGCGAGCTGACCGCCGACGACATGGAGCCGGTGAACTGGGTGCATGTCGAGCGGGCCCAGCGGCTGACCGCCGTGGACTACGCCGCGGCGCAGGCGGCTGGGTGGTCGTTCCGGCGCACGCTGCAGCAATGGTGGGCGGACGGCTGGGATCTGCTGCTCTCGCCGACGGTGGCCGAACCGCCGCCGCTGCTAACGGAATTCGACAACGATCCCGAGCATCCAACGGCACCGATGCGCCGCGCCGGCCAATTTGCCGCGTTCACACCGCCCTTCAACATGAGCGGTCAGCCGGCGATCAGCCTGCCCCTGCACCGCACCGCGGAGGGCCTCCCGATCGGCGTCCAGCTCGCCGCCGCCTACGGGCGAGAGGACGTCCTCATTCAGGTTGCGTCCCAACTCGAATCGGCCCATCCCTGGTCGTCCGATCACCCGCCGATCACTTGATGTCGGCGTCGCGCCGATCACGAAACCGCTTGAGCTTCGGGGAATTTCCACCCGCCATTGAGGATGACGTCGTGCGGCCGGTACAGCCGGACCAGGTAGCGCTCCATCCCGGCGTGGTCGGCAAGCAGTTTCCTGTCGCAGCATCGCAGCCGCCGAGCTGAATGGTGATCATGCGGCCGGTGTCGCGCCGGGCCGTGATGTTGTTGAACGAATAGGCGTTCCGCGGGTTGGGTGTGAAGTAACCGTCTTTGTTGTAGACGGTGACCGACCAGAACCCATCGACCGGCACCTCGCCGACTGAGAGTCTATACACCGTGGCACCGTCATTTTCGGCCGGATGAACGCTGAAATAGATGGCGTCCTTTTGCGGGTTGCCCCCCATGCCGCTGCCGAGGCGATCAGCCGTCGCACCGGATCGGTGTCAGCCTTGGTGCCGAACATCATTTTGGAATCGGGCAACGTGGCCGCGAGTTGGAGGAGCGCATCGCGTACCGTCTTCTGGCTCACCGGGTCCCAGTCGGGTATCTCGAAGGTGCCGGTGGCATCCTGCTGCAGCGCGATGGCGTCTTGCAGCGCGTGGACCTCGTCGAGATCGGCCTCGACGTTCGGATTGACAAGG
This sequence comes from uncultured Actinomycetota bacterium, assembly GCA_963788075.1. Taxonomy (GTDB): domain Bacteria; phylum Actinomycetota; class Actinomycetes; order Mycobacteriales; family Mycobacteriaceae; genus Mycobacterium. The sequence goes on from CAWBFI010000008.1 coordinate 1,165,058, forward strand.
GTGCGAATCGCATGACATACCGCGTCCCGGCGTCGTCGCGAGTGAGAACGTGTTCGCCCTGCCCATAGAACACAGCGGGCACGTAATGGTCTTCGGTGATCACCTGCATCGACATAAACCGGCCGCCGGGGTCGGGCATCGTTATCGTGACTGTTCCGGCATCGAGATCGAAAATACCTGCGGAGTAAAGTGTGTCGCGGTTTGAGCGGACCACCAGTTGCTTGTCCAACGGGGTGAGCTCTCGGTTGTGGGTGAATCTCCCGAATCCACCGTCGCCGACGATCTTGCTGAAATATAGGTCGCTTTCGGCCCGGGCGAAGTTGTCCGCAGTCACCAGCACGGCCGTCACCGGTCCGCGTCGAACTCGATGGGCAGGCTCTCGGGCCCGCTCAGGCTGACCATGGGCTTCCACGGCACCGGTCCGGCAACGCGCGGGTTGCGCATTCGTTGGGCGAGGACGTTCAGCGCTTCGGCAATCTCGCGCCTGGCCAGGTTGGCGCCAAGGCAGTAGTGCACGCCGCCGCCGAAGGTCAATATCGGCGGTGCCCCCTCGCGAGTGATGTCGACGCGCTCCGGGTCGTCGTACACGGCGGGATCACGGTTGGCCGCAGCGGTGTTCACCAGGATCATCGTGCCGGCGGGGAATATGTAGCCGTCGAGCTCAGCCTCCTCGACCACCACGCGAAGGGTTCCGCAAGCGATCGGCGAGTGGCGCATGGTTTCCTCGACCGCGCGCATCGCCAGTTCGGGATGCCCCTTGAGCAGCTCCCACTGCTCCGGGTGCTCGCAGAGGACGTGCACGGAGGCGGCCACCTGGTTCCGGGTGGTGTCCGTCCCCGCCAACAGCAGGCCGCCCGCGAGCATGCGCAGTTCGGCGGCATTCAGGCGGTCGCCGTCATCCTCGGCGCGGATCAGGTCGGAGAGCAGGTCGTCGGTCAGGTTGTGTCGGCGCCGACCATGTCGTCGACGTAGTCGTCGAGCTCGCCCCACGCGCGCATGACATTGGCCTCTTCTGCGGTGAAGTCGACGCTGAAGCTGAAGGCTTTGAAAATTGTGTCGGCCCAGAGGGAAAACTGTTGCCAGTCCCCGCGGGGAGCGCCGAGTAAGGCGCAGATGATCGGGACGGGGTAGGGGCGTGCGGTGTCGGTGACGACGTCACACCGACCCGCTTCGGCAACCCGATCGAGGATCTCGTTCATCACGCTGACCATGGTGTCGTGCAGGCGCAGGGTCGCCCGGGGTGTGAATGCCTTGGACGTCAGACTGCGCAGCCGATGGTGCGCGTCGCCTTCCAGGCAGATAATGCTGTTGATCACCTTGTCCCACAACGGACCCGACGTGATGCCCTGGACGAGCAGATTCAAGCCGGGCGGGATCTGGAATCGGGTGTCCCGGAGAACGGATCGGACGAGGTGGTAGGAGAGGACTTCGGGTCCGTGCGGTCCCAGCGCCACGGGGGCCTGCCGTTGCGCCGCCTGCAGGCGGGGATAGACCTCGGCGGGAGTTTCCTCGTCGCCGTACGCCAGCGTGCGCAGGTCGGCATCGAAAACGCTTGCGGGAGCTGCGCCGACGGTCATGACGGACTCCTGACCGGTTCCGCGGGCCATGGGTGGCGGGCGAGTTCCACACAATGTATGACCACCGCGGGTGCCTGTCAACGACCATCGAGCAGATCGAGGTCGTGGCGCACTGCTGGTGAAAAGCCTTGCCAGCGGTGAGAAATCCATCCTGCTCGTTGGGCATCGCTGAGCGATCCGCACAACTGCGATTCTGCCGCTCGGCGCGGTTCGTGCGAGGCGCGCTAAGGAGCGACGGGGCACATGCCCCCGGAGTCGACCCGCCAAGGCTTGCGTGCCATTGATGAACGACGACGGCAGCCGCTCGGGTTCTCTCACCGAGGTCAGGTCGGGCATGTGGTTGGGGGCGGGTCGGCGATCGCGTTGAACAGGCGCGCGAGCCGATCTTCCGCAGCCGGCTGTGTTCGGGATCGTCCATCATGATCATCGACGCCCGGCCCGCGTCGATTTGGCCCGCCGCAACATCGTGCCGGTAGCGCGGGACGATCGACTTCCTGGCCGACTTGCCGACGCGGCTGTTAGCGGGATGGTAGCCGCCCCGGTGTCGATGGGTCCATCCTTCGCTGCACAAAGGCTGCGGCGCAAGAATTTCGCAAGGATCTGGCGAAGATCCGGCAAGCGAGGTGCGGCAGCCTGGCAAGCATGGAAACCACCCACAGCATGAAGCGGGTAGTCGCCGGTGCCCTTGTTTCGGGCGGGGTCGCGATGGCCGGAGTGGGGCTGGCGGCGGGGACCGCCCTTGCGGACGACCATTGTTCGTCACGCTCCGGGTGCTATCACGGACCGGGGATGCGCTGGTGTCCGGGCGATTATGTGTGGCCCGGCTTGCGGGCTACCGGGTGGGACTTGAACGTCTGCCACGTTTACCACGAGCAGTGTCCGCCCGGCTATTACGGCGGCTGCCCCGACAACATCGTCGAGGGGCCTCCCCCGCCGCCGCCACCCCCCGTCTTCCGTACCCGGGAGGAGTGCGAGCGGGCCCTCGGCTTCGTTTGCGTGTTTGCGCCTTAGTACGAAATGCGGTGTATCCCAATGAAAATCGTGGCAATACTGATGGCCGGACTGTTGGCAGGCACGCTGGCGACAGCGGGCCCCGCGCAGGCCGAGGTGACGTCGCCGCCGGCGCCGACCCAGTTCTACCCGCTGCGGCCGCCCCCCAGCCTGGGCGACCCGATGGCGGAGGCAGACGAGTTGCGGCGCCAGATCGCGGACCTGGACGCCAGCTGGGACAGTCTCACCCCCGAGCAGCGAAATCAGCGGATAGCGGGGCTGCAGCAGCAGGTCACCATGGTGGATCTGGACAGCCGCAATCTGCCCCAGGATCAAAAGGCGCAAGTGGACGCGATACTGTTGCCGTCCCTTGTCCATCTGGCTGATCTTCTCAGGAAAGCACAGGGCCCAAATCAGCCCTGTTACTTCCCCTTCTGCTTGCCCGGGCTGTAGAAGGCGCGACAATCACGGCATGCTTTTAATCCCAGCGTGGGCGTGGCGGGGCGGTCCTGTTTACCGCGCAGTGTGCATAGGCGTCCCGGTCGGTATCTTCATGGCGGTCTTGGTCTTTGCGGAATCGGGATTGTTGCCGGGCGCGCTGGTCGTCTTCGTGGTGATCAGCGTCTTCAACGGGATCATGATGTCGCGGCGGATGTCCAAGTCCTGGCCCGCGGCCGGCGATCTCAGCCCGGACGAGCGGGTCGCGGTAAGTTCCGCGGCCCGCCGGGGCCGCCGGATCGACGATGCGCGACTCGCACCGGCTGCCATCGAGTATGTTGGCGCGCTGCGCAACGCTCGCGCGCACGCTCGACACCGGCAGTGGTTGGTGTGGCTGGGTGGCGCGGCGGTGCTTGTCCTGGCGGTGATCGACAGCCTCCTGGCGACGCCCCGGATCGCGGCCGTGTCGTGGCTGATTGTCGTGTTCTTCGCCGTCGAAATCTTCTGGTGGCCGCGGGCACAGAACCGCTTGGTGGCAAACGCCGAGCGGGCTGGGGAATCAGCTTGCCGGGCCTTGACTCGCCAGCAGGTCGGCGACGCCTGAGCCGTCAGCGCGCCGCTGGGGTCGGTACCCGCAGGCCGTCGCGCGCGCCGAGGTTGGTCGCCGCGGTGACGATCGCTCGTTCGATCTGGCGAAGCGCGTGCACCGCGGTGAGAAATCGCCGCGTCTCGGGCCGCGGTTCGTTCTCGCCGTGTTGATGGCGGGCCTGCGTCTCGGCGGCGTCGAGATCGTCGGTCGCGGAGTTGAGCCTGACCCCGTCGGCGCCGTCGATGATGGCGAGCAACGCGTCGATGTTGCCTCGAGTCTGCGCTGCGGCCGGCATGAAGGCGCAAGCCAGCGCTTGTGACCCGTCCGGGTCCTGGTACTGCTCGGCGCTGCGCGCCAAGGTTCGGCCGTAACGATCACACGCGGCGAATATCCGCAGGGCACGTCGAATGCTTCGCCGGCCGGCAAGCCCGGCGACCCCCGCCAATAGCGGCTTGGCGCTGACCCGGAACTGCTGCAGCGCTCGGTCCAGCTCGCGCGCCTGCTCGGTAGGACTCACGGTCCCGTCGCCGCCGAACATGGTCGCGGTCGAGAGCTCGATCAGGGTGGACAAGGCCGTCGAGAAGGCACGTCATTCCGGATGGTCGTTCGGGTGTTGGTCGGCAGCACCACGATGGCCACCGTGACGCCGATGATGGCGCCTACCGCCGTCTCTTCCAGCCGCAGCATCAGCACGCCGAACGAGAATTGACCGAGCAGGCCGTACAGCAACGCCAGCATCGTCGTGATCCAGAAGGTCATCAGGCTGTAGGTGACCGTCATGAAATAGAACGAGCAGAACAGGCACACGAAAATCGCGGCGAGCGAGGCGGTCTTGTCGTCGCTGAACAGCGTTGCCACCAGCATCCCGCAGGGCACGCCGAGCATGGTGCCGAGCAGCCGCTGCCACCCCTTGGTCAGGGTTTCGCCCCAGGAATTGGTGCCCGCGAAGATCACGAACGCCGCGATCACCGCCCAATACCAGCGGGCCGGCGACACCAACTCGCCGGTCACGATGGCCAGCGACGCGCCGACGGACACTTGGGGCTCTGCACCATTAGTGCTGTCTCGTTCAACCGGTTGGTGCGCGCACGCATGCGGCGACGACGGCGTTCGTCGAGGCGGCCCGTGCGCACCACCTCGGCGGTGGTGTCGACCACGATGGCCATCCGCGCCCGCAGCGCCCGAACGGTGGCTCGCAGCACGCGTTCCGGTCGATCGGGCAGCACGTAGGTGCTCATCACAAACGTGCACGCCGTGCCCACCGCGACCGCCCCGATCAGCCCGGGCAACTCCGAAAAGCTGGCTCGCAGATACTTAGGGCCTGCGACAAAATAATCTAGGTGGTGTCCGGGCGTGTCGGCCCTACGGTGTAGTTCCACTCGCCGTGGAAGTCGTGGCGTGTGATCGGTAGGGCATCAACGTCTTTCGCTGTGTATTTGATGCCAGTGGGGTACCGGTCGGTGTCCAGGACGCAGTGGACACTGAGCCCGGTCGTCGTGGTCGTGTTGCCGATCAGGTCGACGATCATTCGGTGGCTCTCGAGCGGTCGTCCACGCCAGTTCATGGTGATCTGGGAGAACAGCCGGTGTTCGATCTTGTTCCACTTGCTGGTGCCCGGTGGTAGGTGGCAGACGGTGATGGTCAGCCCGGTCTCGGCGGCGAGGCGAGCCAGCTCGATCTTCCAGGCGCGGACCCGGTAGCCGTTGGAGCCGCCGCCGTCGGCGCAGATCAGCAGCTTCTCGGCCTGCGGGTAACGGCGGCGCCCGATGGTGTCCCACCAGGAGCGCAGCGTGGCCACCGCGAACGCGGACGTGTCGTGGTCGGTGCCCACCGACACCCAGCCGGTGTTGGTGGTGACGTCGTAGACGCCGTACGGGATCGCCTTGCCCAGTTCCTTGTCCATGAAATCGTGCACGTTCGTCGGCACCGGTGAGCCCTTGGGCTGGTACTCGCGCCCACCGTTGGTGAAGTCACCGACCAGTTCCTTCTTCTTCGTGTCAACCGAGATCACCGGCTGACCGGCGGCGATGTGCTCGCCGACGCGCTGGTTGAGGTAGCGGAACTGGGCGTCACGATCCTCGTGCTGGCGGCCCTCGATCACCTTGGCGTTGGCCTGCAGGCTGAACCCCATCGCTTTGAGCATCCGCGCCACCGTGCGGTCGGAGACGCGATGCCCGGCAGCGGCCAGCGCGCCGGCCAGGTTCCGCGTCGACTTGGTCGTCCACACCAGCGGCGACATCGGATCGCCGCGGGTCTCGGGATCCACCAACGCCGTCAACGCGGCCGCCAGCTCCGGGTCGGTGTCGGCCAGCTTCTTGCGGCCACCACCGCGCGCGCGGACCCTCGCCGAGGGCTCCGGAATCCCCTCCAGCTCCCGCACCCCTCGTGCGACGGTGTCCGGGTGAACACCGGTCGCCCCGGCGATCGCCTTGATTCCGCCCAGACCCAGCTTCTGGGCCTCGACCCCGAGGAGCAGCCGCCGCTGCTTCTCGTCCAGGTGCGGGCGCAGCGCCGCGTACCTCGACGCCGCCGACTCGGCCGCTGCCGCCATGCCGGTCATTATCACAACCGTAGCCGCTGCGGACACGAAAACCTAAGTTATTTTGTCGCGAGGCCTAAGGTGAAGAAATAAGCCATGAACGCGACCATGCCCAGCGCCCTGCCGCGCGTCCCGAAGCGGCGGGCGTACACGGCGGCGAAGACAACCACCACGAAGACGACTTCGCTGGCCACGTTGTGCGGCGCGAGGACGGTGGCGGCTGTGATCGCCAGGGCGGCCGGCACGGGCAACAACGCCATCGTGATCCGTTGCCGCCGGGGATCCGCCTCGTTGACGGATCGTGCCGCGACCATCGTGATGACTACGCCGAGAAAAGCAACCGTCAGGGGCTGCCGCGTCGCCCTGGTCACCAGGTACATGATCAGCAGGGCACAGCCAAGCGCGGCGGTCGTCCGGGTCGCCATCCGCAGTCGCAGCAGTCCCGGATCGGAGCCGATCCACCAGTTCCGGGCGCGCTCGTAGAGAACAGTTATCGGGCGACCCCCTCTCGGCTGGCGGACACACCATGGTTACCCGAACTGCGGCCGTGCGACCAAGCTAGTGTTCGACGTCGTGACAGCGCCTACGCGGGCAAAGCTGGCCGACGGCCGCGACCTGCTGTTCTTCGCGTTGCCGGGTCATTGTGCGGCGCCGGTTGAAGATCGCAGGCCATTGCCGGCGCGCGACCCCGACCCGTCGCAGTTACGGTTCGACCGGTCAACCGGGCAGTGGGTGATCATCGCCGCGCTGCGCCAGGACCGCACCTACAAGCCGCCCGCCGAGCAGTGCCCGCTGTGTCCCGGTCCGACCGGCCTGACCAGTGAGGTGCCCGCAGCCGACTACGACGTCGTGGTGTTCGAGAACCGGTTCCCCAGCCTGTCCGGTACCGGCCCGGCGCTCGCGCCCGCCGCCGACGGTTTCGTGTCCGCTCCGGGGCATGGCCGCACCGAGGTGATCTGCTTTTCCAGCGAACACAACGGCTCGTTCGCGGAGTTGCAGCCCGCGCACGCCCGGCTGGTCGTCGAGGCGTGGCGGCACCGCACCGCCGACCTGATGGCCGCACCGGAAATCGAGCAGGTGTTCTGTTTCGAAAACCGCGGCGAGGAAATCGGGGTGACGCTGACCCACCCGCACGGTCAGATCTACGGCTACCCGTATCTGACGCCGCGAACCGCCGCCATGCTGGGTCAGGCGCGCGAACACCGGATTCGCCACGGCGGCAACCTCTTTGCCGACATGTTGGCACGCGAGGTCGCCGACGGCAGCCGAATCGTCGTGCGCACCGAGTTGTTCACGGCGTTCGTGCCGTTCGCCGCGCGCTGGCCGGTGGAGGTGCACATCTACCCGAACAGGTTCGTGCACAACCTCATCGACCTCGACCAGGACGAACTGGACGGGTTCGCGGCGGTCTACCTCGACGTGCTGGGGCGGTTCGACCGGATGTATTCGGCCGCGGTTGGTCCGTTGCCGTATATTTCGGCGCTGCACCAGTACACCGCCGCCGCCTCGCAGGCCGACGGCTACTTCCACGTCGAGTTGATGTCGATCCGGCGCAGCCCAACCAAGCTCAAGTACCTGGCGGCCTCGGAATCGGCGATGGACGCGTTCATCAGTGACGTCACGCCCGAAAGCGTGGCCCAACGGCTGCGGGAACTCGGATGACCGTCCGGTACTCCGCTCCGGGGCGGATCAACCTGATCGGGGAGCACACCGACTACAACCTGGGCTTCGCCCTGCCGATCGCGCTGCCGCAGCGCACCGCGGTGACGTTCTGGCCGGACCGCACCGATGCGATCACGGTGCACAGCACGCGCGCGCACGACGCGGTGCGGTTTCCGCTCGCCACGGTTCCCGGCCAGGTGACCGGCTGGGCCGCATACGTGGCCGGGGTGGTGTGGGCACTTCGTCAAACCGGCCAGCCGATACCCGGCGGCACGATGTCGATCACCAGCGACGTGGAGATGGGGTCGGGCCTGTCTTCCTCGGCGGCGTTGGAATGCGCAGTGCTGGGCGCGATCGCGGCGGCCGCCGGTATGCGCATCGACCCAAAAGAGCAGGCGCGGCTGGCCCAGCGGGCCGAAAACGAATATGTCGGCGCCCCAACGGGATTGCTGGACCAGCTGGCGTCTCTGTTCGGGGAACCGTCGACGGCGCTGCTGATCGACTTTCGGGAGCTTACGGTCGCGCCGGTCGCGTTCGACCCCGAAGCCAACGGCGTCGTGCTGCTGCTGATCGACTCCCGCGCCCGGCATCAGCACGTCGGCGGCGAATACGCGGCCCGTCGCAAATCGTGTGAGCGCGCGGCCGCCGACTTGCAGGCGTCATCGCTGCGCGACATCTGGGATCGCGGCCGGGCGGAGCTGGACGCGGTCGTCCACACGATCGATGCCCGCCGCGCACGGCACGTTCTCACCGAGAACGGCAGGGTACTGGATTTCGTTGCGGCATTGCGCAATTCGGACTTCGTTGAAGCCGGCCACATCTTGACCGCCTCGCACGTCTCCATGCGCGACGACTTCGAAATCACCACCGAGCACATCGACCTGATCGCCGATACCGCGGTGCGCGCGGGCGCGCTGGGCGCCCGAATGACCGGCGGCGGCTTCGGCGGATGTGTGATCGCGTTGGTGCCAGACGGCCGGGCGGATGCCGTCGCCGAGACGGTGCGACGAACCGTGCTCGCCGCGGGTCACCCACGGCCGATCATCACGCGAACCCATGCCGCCGAGGGTGCGGGGCCGGGTGGGTGAGCGAGCCGGTCGGCCGCGGCTCCTATGTACAGGTCCGCGCGTACGCCGAGCTCAACGACTTCTTGCCCCCCGAGTCGCGTGGTGTGACGGTGCGCCGCCCGTTCCGCAGCCATCAGACCGTCAAGGATGTGCTGGAGGCGATGGGCATTCCACATACCGAGGTCGACCTCGTCCTCGTGAACGGGTCGCCGCAGGGGTTCGGTTACCGCCCGAGCGTCGGCGACCGGATCGCCGCCTACCCGATGTTCGAGGCGCTGGACGTCGGGTCGACCGCCGGGCTGCGGCCGGCGCCCCTGCGCGACCCGCGGTTCGTCGTCGACGTGAACCTGGGCCGGCTCGCCCGGCTGCTTCGAGTGCTCGGTTTCGACGTGAAGTGGTCGAGTGATGCGGACGACGCCACCCTGGCCGAGGTCAGCCTGGGAGAGCAGCGGATCCTGCTGACGCGCGACCGCGGCCTGTTGAAGCGCCGCGCCATCACGCATGGCCTGTTCGTGCACTCGCAGAACCCGGAGGAGCAGACGCTTGAGGTGCTACGACGACTGGAGCTGGGACAACGGCTGGCGCCGTTCACCCGGTGCGTGCGGTGCAACGGCGGGTTGGTCGCGGTCCCCAAAGACGAGGTGATCGACCGGCTCGAGCCGTTGACCCGGCAGTATTACGAGGAGTTCAGCCGGTGTTCGGAATGCGGGCGGATCTATTGGGCGGGGTCGCATCATGCCCGGTTGGTCGGTCTGGTCGAACGGCTCCGTCAACAACTCTGAAGATGCCTTGGCGCAGGCGAATTGGCGACGAGGCGGCCGTTAGTGGGCTGGAGTCAACCGGACGGCCGCCAGGTGCAGCCGGTCGACAGCTTCTTCGAACTCCTCGCGCATCGGTATCCGCTGCTCGCGGAATTTCAGTCCCATCATCCGCTGCGCACGCTGCACACCATAGGACTCGGCGCAGCGCTGGAACAGGCCCGAGACGATGGCGCGGTCGCGGATGAGCTCGCCACGCATGGCGGTGGTCTTGCCGTCGTAGACAACCTGGGCGGGCGCGCCGTTGCGGAAGTTCTGCTTCCACGAGGCGCCGGTCAGCGCATAGAGGTCATTGTCGATTACGTGGGCACTCAAGGGAATTGAATACTGACGTCCGGTCTTGCGCCCGGTGAAGCCCAACACCATGAGTTGCTTGCGTGCGGGACCGGCAAGCGGGGTGCGCAGTAGGAAACCCAGCACTGGGTTGACGAGACGCAGGACCGCCGAGGGCGGGTGTCCGACGTCTATCGCGTACGACTGTTCTGTCATGACAACACCGCAAGGCCAATCGGGCGCCCCGGTGTAGGGATTTCGGACGGGGCACCGCGGAGCGTGTTTGGCTTCGCGGCGCGAACCGGCTCCGAGGGTTACATGGTGATGGTCGTTTGGTCGTCGATGACGTTGGTGGCGTCCATCAACGGACGTTGATCGCTCTGCAGCGAGTCGGCGTTGAGCTGCAGCACGTACACCGCACCCTGGCCGGGAATCACCACCGTCTTCTGCGCGACGGTCCGCGTCTTGCCGTCCCTCTGATAGGTGCCGTTGAGTTGCCAGGCCTGAAACCCGCTGAGCGTGGACGCCTGGCCGTTACCGGACCCTTGGTAGCCGGGGAGGCCAAGTAGCTCGTTAGGGGCGTACTGGAGGATCTTGGCCTGGTCGACGTCACCGGTCAGCTTTGACAAAAGCGCAGAAATGGTGGGCGGATCGGACGGATTCGCCGGCTGCGACAAAACGATGCCGCCGTAAGACGTTCCGGCGTTCTGGTTGATCTGCCAACCCTGCGGGACCGGCAGGTCGACGTTGGGTCCGGGATCGCCGTGATGGACGGGAGTCTCCGTGATGTGGCTGTCGCGGATGTAGTCGGCGATCGTTGGGCCGGCCTGCGCGCCGGGCGTCGCGCTGGTCGTCGACGTTTTCGTCGAGGTCGATGTGGAGGTGGACGTCGATGTTGACGTCGACGTCGACGTCGACGTCTTGTTGCTCGAGCCGCAACCTACCAGCGCCAAACCCAGCGCCACGGTAATGGTTGCTGCCGTCAAGTGTTTCATCAATCAAATCTCCCGAAAATTGGGCCGGTACCAGCGCCAGCCACGCGGGAATGAGACTAACCGAAGCGGAGCCCGACGTTGCTAGTGGAACCCGGGAAATCCCGCTCGAAATGCCGCGCGAAAGGACGGTTATGCAGTAAGAGACAGCTATGCGCTCACGACGGGCCTCCACCGCGATCATCGCGGTCATCGCGATCGCGGCCGTCTTCACGACCTTCATCGCGGCTGCTCCACCGATTGCTTACGATGGTGAGCCGGAGTTCGTCGCCAATCCCGTCGACCACGTCGACACGCTCATCGGCACCGGGACCGGCGGTGAAACCGTGGGGGAGATCAACAACTTCCCCGGCGCTTCCGTGCCGTTTGGCATGGTGCAGTACTCGCCGGACACCGTCGGCAACTACGCGGGCTACAACTTCGACAACCCACGCTCCACCGGATTCAGCATGACCCACGCCTCGGTGGGCTGTGCCGCGTTCGGCGACATCTCAATGCTGCCGACGACCAGCGCGATCGGATCGCAGCCCTGGAACGCCTGGGAAAGGATCGCCCATGACGACACCGAGCAGGGCGTGCCGGGCTACTACACCGTACGATTCCCCGGCACCGGCGTCACGTCGGAACTCACCGCCACCACCCGCACCGGCGTCGGCCGGTTCCACTATCCGCACAACGGCCGGCCCGCGCTGTTCCACGTACGCTCCGGCGCGTCGCTGGCGGGCAACTCCCGCGCCACCATCCAGATCGACGAGGACAACACCACGATCACCGGATGGGCGACCAGTGGCGGATTCTGCGGCAAGAACAACACCTACACGGTCTATTTCGCCATGAAGTTCAGCCAGCCGTTCACCTCCTACGGCACGTGGGACGGCTCTGCGGTCCACCCCGGCGCGCGCAGCGCGGCTTCGCCTTACAGCGGGGGTTACGTGGCCTTCCCGGCCGGCTCGGTCCTCGAGGTAAGGACCGCGATCTCCTACGTCGGTATCGACGGGGCGCGGGCAAACCTGGCCGCCGACGCTGGGAAGGGCTTCGATGAAGTCCGCGCCGCCGCGGCATCCGAGTGGAACGCCAAGCTATCGTGCATCGCGGTGGCCGGCAGGAACGTCGCCAATCTCGATACCTTCTACACATCCCTGTACCGGTCTCTGCTGCACCCCAACACATTCAACGACGCGGACGGGCGTTACATCGGATTCGACGGCTTCATCCACACCGTCGCCAGCGGGCGCACTCAGTACGCCAACTTCTCCGACTGGGACACCTACCGGGGCCTGGCGGCACTGCACGGGCTGCTCTTCCCCAAGCAAGCCAGCGACATGGCCCAGTCGCTCGTCAACGACGCCGAGCAGAGCGGATCGTATCCTCGTTGGGCGCTTGCGAATTCCGCGACGGGTGAGATGACCGGGGACAGCGTGGTACCGCTGATAGTGAACCTGTACGCTTTCGGCGCCAAGGACTTCGACATCAAAACTGCACTGCGCTACATGGTGAACGCCGCAACCAATGGTGGCGTCGGGTGGGGCGGCTACGTCGAGCGGCCGGGCATCGCCACCTATCTGGAACTGGGCTATGCACCCCAGGCACCCCAGGCACCCCAGACGGCGCAGTTCGGCGCCGGCGCCTCGATCACGCTGGAGTGGTCGGTCGACGACTTCGCGATCTCCCGATTGGCGGACTCACTCGGGGATACGGCGACGGCCGCCGAATTCCAGAACCGGGCGCAGTACTGGCAGAACCTGTTCAATCCGACCACCCGGTACATCTCGCCCCGCAACGCGAGGGGATTCTTTGCGCCCGGCCCCGGATTCGTCGATTCCCCTTCGGGCTTCGGCCAGGACGGATACGACGAGGGCAACGCCGAGCAGTATGTCTGGTGGGTGCCGCACAACATCGCCGGCCTGGTGACCGCGCTGGGCGGCCGCGCCGCAGTTGCCCGCCGGCTCGACCGGTTCACGGAGAAGCTCAACGCGGGCGCGAAGGAGCCCTATCTGTGGGCCGGCAACGAGCCGGGCTTCGGGGTGCCCTGGCTGTACAACTACATCGGTCAACCATGGAAGACCCAACTCACGGTCGACCGGGTGCGCGGCCTGTTCGGCCCGACCCCCGACGGCGAGCCGGGCAACGACGATCTCGGGGCGCTTTCCAGCTGGTATGTCTGGTCCGCCCTCGGCCTGTACCCGAGCACCCCGGGAACGCCGATCCTCGCCGTGAACGCGCCGCTGTTCGATCGGGTCGTAATCTCGCATCCGGCAGGGAAATTCATTCGGATCTTCGCTCCAGGCGCATCGGGGCCGCACCACCTGAGGTACATCAGCGGCCTGAGTATCGACGGCCAGGCCACCGATCGCACGTGGGTCCCGGAGTCGATCCTGGGCACCGGAGGCGAGCTCAAGTTTTCCCTTGCCGTCTATCCGAACAAGGTATGGGGCACCGGCGAGTCCTCCGCGCCGCCGTCGTTCGGCGCGGGCAGTTCGGCGGTGACCGTCAATGTCCCCGAACCAGTCGTGAGGGTTGCGCCGGGACGCACCGGCACGGTGCGGGTCGATGCGCAACGGATGATCGACGGCGCCGGCGGCTACACGATCACCGGCACGTCCTCCAACGGTGGGATCAGCGCGGCACCCGCGTCTGGGCAGTTCGGGTCCGACGGATCGGCCGCCGTCGACGTCTCGATCACGGTGGCGCCGTCGGTGCCCGAGGAGTACTACGTCGTCTTTCTCGCCACTACGGTCGGCGAAAGCGTCAGGCGGGCAGCCGTTTTGGTCGTCGCCCAAGCGGAGCCCGATGAATCTTGACTCTTCCGGGTTTCGGCGGAGCGTCCGAGTCAGCCAATTGGGCGACCTCGGAAAGTGCTATCACCGGTGCCAGCGGATTTGCGGTTCATGGGTGGCTGATTCCGCCAAATCCCTTCGCAGTCAGACCATCTCGTTCTCCGTCAGCCACCGCATCACCGGCCAGCCGGCGACTACGGGGAGCCAACAGGTGAGCACGCGATACAGCAGAACCGACGGCACCGCAACGCCCGCGGGTACGCCGAAGGCGGCCAGACCACCGATCAGGGCCGCTTCGACGGCGCCGACGCCACCCGGCGTCGGAGCGGCAGAGGCGAGCGTTCCGCCGACCATCGTCACCACCGTGCAGGTGACGAACGATGCGCCGCCGCCGAACGCCTGGACACTGGCCCAGAGCGCCAATGCCGAGCCGAGGGTCGTTCCCGAACAACCCAGTACGATCAGCCCCAATCGTTTGGGTTCGCGGGCAACCTCGGCGAGGTCGCCCGCCAGTTCCTTCAGCCGCGGACGCAGGTCCGTTGCCAGCCAGCGCCGCAGCCTGGGCACCAACAGAAATGCGCCGATAATGCCCAGCGCCACACCCGCGATCAGGTACAGCACCGTGGCGTTGGGCACGAAATGCTTGAGGTCCATCGACGCGCCCGCAACGGTGGTGAACAAGATCAGCAACACGACGTGCATGATCACTTGCACGGATTGCTGCAGTGCCACCGCAGTGGTCGCCCGCACGGCCGACAGCCCTCCCCCCTTCTGCAGGTACCGTGTGCTAAGGGCCAGGCCGCCGACCCCGGCCGGCGTGGTTGTTGCCGCAAAGGTGTTGGCCACCTGCGCGATTGACAGCTTCCAGAAATTCACCGATTCGTCGGCGCTGGCCCACAAGGCCGCGGCCGCGCCCACATACGTCAGCGCAGATACCACCAAGCCCAGGAGTGCCCACCACCAGTTGGCCCTGCTCACTGCCGAGAAGAACGTCGGTACCGTGCTGATGAAGGGATACGCGACATAGACGAGCGCACCAAGCAGCACTAGTTGAATGACCTGGCTGCGGGTGAACCGGGTGATGGTCTCGGTCTTGATCTGATCCGCACCGGTTTGACGCTGCACCTCCGCGCGGGTCCCGGAGATCACCGCGCCGGCGTCGGTTATCGATTGCCGGATCCGTTTCGGCATCGCCGCTTTCGTGAGCCGACGCGATGCGGTCAGGACGGTGTCCTTGCCGAATACCTCGATCGCCGCGCCCACCGCGGACTCCGCGTCGTACAGCGCCGACGTCGTCACCAGAAGCTGAGCGATGTCGGATTGGAGCTGGGTGTTGGTGGCACCGTACTCGGCGCTGCCGAATCCGCCGAACAGCACTGTGCCGTCGTCGACCGTGATCTCGCTGGTACGCAAGTCGCCGTGGGAGATCTGGTGGTCGTTGAGGATTCGCAGCGATTCCCACACCTGGACGACCGGCGTCGTCAACGCGCATTGGTCAAGCGGAACCCCGCGGACGGGCTTGTGCGCGTACAACATCCATCCCCGGTCGAGGAGGGCGACAGCGATCGGCGACGTGCTGCCGACCCCGACCTCACCGACGGCGATGGCCATCAGTGCACGATGCTCAACGGCCCGGCGCATCGATGCCACCAGGGGTCCGGTCTCGCTGCCCCGCAGCCGTAGCTTCCGCCAGAGCTGGAGCAGCGCGCCACCGCTGCGCTGATGCGGCCCGTACAACTCGACCAATGGATCATTCAAGGCCTCGTCCGAATCCCGGCAGTGCGCCGAAAGAATGAGCGGCCCCGGTCCGGCGGGCCGGACCACCTGCAGGCCCGTGACCACACATCCGCGTTTGGCCATCGCGCGCACCGCACCGTCCAGCGGCACCTCCAGGGCGGGGGTGCCGACCACCAGGACTACCAGCGCGCCGACAAACCACCCCACCGCGAGTCCCAGCAAGGAGCGAGCCGGGACTATCGCGCTGACGAACAGGTGGATCGGCACGAACGCCAGCAGCAGGGCCCACCACCAATGTCGCCACCGCGCAGGTAGCCACGGACCTGACACGGTCAGCACCGAGGCGAGCATTGCGATCCATCGCGGGTCATCCAGGATCTGGGCCAACACGGTCTGCGGTCGGTCCGAAAGATCGAAGTGCCATCGCGGTGCCGAGATGCCGTTTCCGCCGATGGAGAGCGGAAGAACCGCGAGGATCCCCGCGGCCGCGTAGGCGCCGAGCAGCTTCCACTGCCGCGCGACGATCAAACCGATGAGGATCGCGAACGGCAGCGCCAGGATCGCGATGCCGTACACCAGGTAGACGAGGTTGGACTGCGTCGGGGTCAGCACGCCGACGATCTCCGATATCGATCGCTCCAGCGCCACCCACTGCGGGCGGGTAATCAGCGAACCGGCGATCACGATGGCGAAGAAGACCATGCTGGCGACGAGCCGGATGATGTCGTTGGTGCGCCGGGTTATCGGTTGCAGCAAGTCGCCCGAAACGCTGATGTCGCGCCCGTCAACTCGCATGTCGAGATCCTTTGGACCGGGGCCGCGCCGTTAGCGGCCCGTCGACAACTTAACCGGATACGTCGCCAGCAGCGTGCACTGATCGCTCACACGGGCCGCGCGTACGCTCGGGTAGGTATCAGGTAGGTAGTTGTGCTAGCGAATGGGGAGGGCGACGGCGTGGCCAGAACGGACAACGACACGTGGGAGATCACCGAGAGTGTGGGGGCGACGGCATTGGGCGTCGCGGCGGCCCGGGCGGCGGAAACTGAGAGTGAAAACCCGCTGATCAGCGATCCTTTCGCGCGGGTGTTCCTCGAAGCGGCCGGCGACGGCATGTGGAACTGGTTCGCTGGGCCGGATCTGCCCCCCGAGGTCGCCGAGGCCGAACCCGATCTGAAGCCCCGGATGCGGGGAATGGTCGACTACATGGCCGCGCGGACGTCGTTTTTCGACCAGTTCTTCCTCGCCGCGACCCGGGCCGGCGTGCACCAGGTGGTGATCCTGGCGGCGGGCCTAGACTCGCGGGCCTGGCGGCTGCCCTGGCCCGACGGCACCACGGTGTACGAACTCGACCAGCCCCGGGTGCTGGAATTCAAGTCCGCGACGCTACGGGACGACGGTGCGCAACCGACGTGCAACCTGGTGCATGTTCCGGTCGACCTGCGTCACGACTGGCCGGCGGCGTTGCGCCAAGCGGGTTTTGACAGCTCGGCGCCCGCCGCCTGGTCCGCCGAAGGTCTGTTGCCGTTTCTGCCCGCGGCCGCCCACGAGCTGCTGTTCGAGCGCGTCCAGGAGCTGAGCGTCGCGGGCAGCCGAATCGCCGTGGAGGCGCCCGGCCCCGACTTCCTCGACGAGGGCGCCATCGCGAAGCGGCGCGAGACGATGCAGCGGGTGCGCGACCTGATGGCCAAACTGGAGCCGCAGCGGGAAATCCCCGACGTGCAGGACCTGTGGTACTTCGAGGAGCGCGAGGATGTCGGCGACTGGCTGCGTCGCCACGGCTGGGACGTGACCGTTACGGAGGCGGTCGAGCTGATGGCCCGCTACGACCGCAGGCCCCCGCAGGGCATCGACGACGCCGCCCCGCGGACCTTGTTCGTGGCGGCCGAGCGGGCCCCGGAATGAGCCCGGAATGAGCCCAGCCAGAACCGAAAACGACACCTGGAAGATCACCGAGAGCGTGGGGGCGACGGCGCTGGGTGTGGCGTCGGCGCGCGCGGCCGAAACCCGCAGCGAGAATCCGTTGATCTGTGATCCGTTCGCGCAGGTTTTCCTCGACGCCGTCGGCGACGGAGTGTGGAACTGGCATTCCGTTCCGCAGCTGCCCGCCGAGCTGATCGAGGCCGAACCCGAGTTGCCGCTGCAGATGCAGTCGATGGTCGGCTACATGGCTTGCCGGACAGCGTTTTTCGATCAATTCTTCCTGGAGGCCACTCGTACGGGCATCCGCCAGGCGGTGATCCTGGCGGCCGGCCTGGACGCGCGCTCGTGGCGGCTGCCCTGGCCAGCCGGGCCAGACGGCACGAATGTTTACGAACTCGACCAGCCCAGGGTGCTGGAATTCAAGTCGTCGACGTTGGCCGCGCACGGGGCGGAGCCTGCGTGCAACCGGATCGCCGTCGCGGTGGACCTGCGCCAGGATTGGCCGACGGCGTTGCGGCAGGCCGGTTTTGACCCGTCCGCGCCCGCTTTGGTGGGGGCGGCGCCCGAACGCTCGAGCGGATCGGGATTTTCGCGAGATTCACGAGGATCAGCGTCGCGGAGATCGGATGGGCGGTCGTGATCGACATGCTCAAGCGCTACCACAATGGCGTCGAGCAGGCATTGGTCTTCCTGCCGCAGTCCGCGGCGATCGCCCAATCGGTAACCTCGGAATTTCCCGGCCAGGCGGCACTCGGGGTCGGCGCCCTTTCCCTCAACCAACCACCCCCGTGCCTGACGGGCTTCCTGCCGGCATCGGAGTGGCGGGCACCGGCCGATACCCGCACCGCGCCGCTACCCAGCGGCACCTACTGCAAAATCCCGATGGACGCGCAAATGTCATTCGCGGGGCACGCAACTACCCGTGCGCGGACGTTCCGGGCAAGCGGGCCGCGTCCCCGCGGGAGTGCCGTAGCGACAAGCCCTACGTGCCGCTGGGTACCAACCCGTGGTACGGAGACCCGAATCAGATCCTCACCTGCCCCGCGCCGGCCGCGCGCTGTGACCAGCCGGTGAAGCCGGGACAGGTCATCCCGGCGCCGTCGGTCGACAATGGCCTCAACCCGTTGGCCGCCGATAGGGTGCCGGGCACACCACCGCCGGTCAGCGATCCCCTGCAGCGACCGGGGTCGGGCACCGTGCAGTGCAATGGGCAGCAACCCAATCCGTGCATCTACACCCCGAGCCCGGTTGCCGCATCGATCTACGACGTGCAGAGCGGCTTGGTCGCAGGGCCCGACGGTGTGGTGTATTCCGTTGAGAACTCTAGGAATACCGGAGAAGACGGGTAAGGACATGCTGGCGCGAGTCACGGTCGCGCCGACATCGGTTCGATAGCGTCGCTGCAGTAGCAGTTCTGCTACCATCGCTGTGTGGCCACGATCCCCCAGAAGGAACTTCGTAATAACGTCGGCGAGGTGCTGCGCCGCGCCGAAGCCGGCGAGGAGATCACGATCACCGTTGCGGGCCGCCCGGTAGCACAGCTTGGCCCGGCCACAGGGAGGCGTTGGGTCAGCGGGCCGGCGTTGCGCGCGGTCTGGCGTACCCCGGCACCGAGAACGCTTGGCGCCGACCTTGAGCGGTGTCCCGCTTCGCTTGCTGACCCGTTCAAGTAGCGGATGCGCGCAGTCCTTGATACCTCCGTGCTGATCGGGGAGGAACCGCCCTCGCACCTCGAGGCCGCAATCAGCGTCGCCTCGATTGCCGAGCTCCACTTTGGAGTACTTGTCGCCAGCGACGATGATGAACGGGCACTACGCACCGAGCGGCTGGGCGCAATCGAATCCACGTTTGACCCGTTTCCGATCACGGCCGAGATCGCTCGAGAGTGGGGTCGTCTGTCGGCCGCCGTGAGCAACCGGGGCGGCCAGCCGCGGTGCCGCTCAATCGATCTCGTGATCGCTGCCACCGCAAACATTCACGGCGTGCCACTGGTCACCCACAACACCGGTGACTTTCAGATCATTGGCGATCTCGTCGACGTTCGCCATCCATCGGAGATTCAGCCGCCCGAGCCTGGCGCGCGCACGCCCGAGGTGGACGAGTGAAAAGGGAGATCGCCCTCGGTGTTGGCGAGCGCCGGCGGCGCGAACCGGCGGCTCAGCTGCGCCACCAGTTCCACCGCGTCGGGTTCGGTGTCGAGCAGGTCGATCAGCGGGTCACGTTCGCCCTGCGCGACCGGTTCGACGCCGCCGAAAAATTTCATTGTGTCCCCGGCGGGCAGCACGTGCGCGCATATCAGCTGCCCGGCCCTCAGCTCACGACTGGCCGCCCGCTCCCGCACCTCGTGCGTGTCGCCGGTGCGCAGGTCGCGCACGGCGACCCCGTGTCCAGGCTGCACCCGCTCGACCTCGAACACCGACCGCTCCGTCAGCAGCCATTGCTCCGCCAGGAGCCGCTCGTCGTCGGGCAGCAACGACCCCCTTATCTCCAGGAACTCCTCGAACGCACCGCCCTCGAACAGCACGGCGTCCAGCACCAGCGGATCGCCCAGTGCATCGGTCAGCGCGTCGGGATCATCGTCGGCGTGGCGGCAGCGCTCGTAGGCCGCCTGGAACAGAAGGTCATCCCATCCGCAGAGCAGCGCGTGCTGAACCGCCTTGGCGTACAGCCAGCTTGCCCGCTCCTCCAATGGCAACGCCTCTCGCCCCAAATGGCACTTCTTGTACTTGCGGCCGGATCCGCACCAGCACGGCTCGTTGCGGCCGAGGTCGTTTCGCGGCTCGGCCCGGTACCGCTCCAGCAGCTCCCGCAGCGGATCTTCCGGCTCGGCGTCGGCGCGGTGCAGCAACGCCAACCCGCGCTCCACATCCCCGCGGTCGGAGGCGAAGCGGGCCAGATCCAGCAACGGCAACGGCCAATCCGGATCCATCGACTCGGCCGCCAGGAGCTCGCGTTCGGCCGCCTCGATGTCGCCGATCCGCTCCAGCGCCACCGCGCGCAGCCAGCGAAACGCCACCCGCGCCCCGCGCGGCACCCGCGGTTCCATCATGTCGGCGAACAATCCCAGCGCCGACGCCCCCGCTCGGCCGGCGCCGATCGTCTCGTCCACCAAAAGCTGGGCCATCAAGGGGTCGACAAGCTGGGCACCGAGCTCACCCACCACATCGTCCAACCCGTCGACCGCCGGCTCCGTCGCGCCTTCGTCGTCGGCGGTCAGAGCGTCCTCGATCGCCTCTTGCGCGCCTGCGGCGTCGATTATCGACGACATCTGGTCGTACAGCTTGACCAGCACGTACAGCGTGAACGCGTCGTCCGAATCGAGGTCATGGCGTTTTGCCAGCATGTCACAGCCGAACTCGAAAAGCCAACGGGGCAAATCGAATCCGGCGGGCGCCAGCCACTCGCCCTGCCGCGCCAGACCGTAGTCGTCGACGATCTCGGACAAGGGCGGCAGCGGCTCGGTGAACGCCGCCGGGTCTTCGGTGCACACAGTCCATACCGCCGCGTCGAAGTACACCGGCTCATCGGCGTCCATGGTCGCGGCCAGCCGGGCTCCCACGTCGGAATCCGCGAGCGCAGTCACCCGCTCGACCAAGAGTCCGCTTTCGGTCAGCCGCACCGCGACCAGCTCGCCCTCCGCAACCCCCAGCCCCGCCAGCACGCCCGGAGCCAGGAGCAGCGCCCCGATCGGGTCGACCACTTCGGCCGGGATGCCGCGGCGCTCGAGCAGTTCGTCGTCGTATTCGGTCAGCACCGTCTGAACCGGTGAACCGTCCACAAGTTGTCGGTACGGATCGTGGTCGCAGAGCGCGGTGATCGCGCCCAGGTCAGGGGTCACGGTGAGCAGGTCGTGGGCGACCTCGTCTGCGCTGAGCCGGTGGGTGAACACCCGCCCGGCCAGCAGCGTGGGCAGCCATACCCACCGGCCGTCGACCAACTGCGTTACCGGGCGGTTGACCTCGTCGAGAATTTCTCTAAGTCCGGCTTCCGGATCGGCCACGCCGACGGCCCGGAGTCGTTGCGCGATCTCCTCCTTGTGCAGGGGGCCCTCTTCGGCCAGAATCCCCGCGAGATTTCGCGTCGGGTCGCGTGCTTCCGCCACGGCCACCACCCTATGCCTCGACGCGGCCGCGGGAGAGCTCTGCCACGAGCGGGCTGTGATTCTTCCGCTCGAAAACAGGCCTTGGCGATTGCGCGTGACACCCACCGCACGTTGAGCGACACCGTGGCCGACCTCATCCGGCGCGGCCTGGGAGCTGCCAGCACCACCGCGATTTCCAGAGATCTCAGGACCGGGCTGCCTCTAGTGAGCGTCGGGACGGTCGCGACTTCCGAGGACGTGCGCTCGTTGGAGGATGAGCAGTGACGGCGCTGCTCGACGCGAACGCGCTCATCGCACTGATCGTCGTCGAGCATGTGCATCATGATGCCGCCGCGGATTGGCGGCATCCGACTCGAGATTTGCGACGCGTCCGACGACCCAGGGGAGTCTTGTCCGCCTGGTGCGGACGGGCAACCCGCGGCGGCCGCGCCGTCGAGGGCGCGGACCAACACGAATTGTGACCCGTCACAGTCTCTTTCGCCGATGTGCAGGTCGGCGGTTTGGTCGGTCAGCGACAGGTGACCGATGCCTACCTTGCTCAACTCGCACGCAGCCGCAGAGGTCAGTTGGCGACCCTCGATAGCGGACTGGCGCACCTGCACCGCGACGTCGCGGTGCTCATTCCCACGCTAGGCTGATGTCCGAAGGTAAGACCCCGGCGTCACCCGTCGGTGCTGCCGCGCAGCCGCACCATCCGCGTCGTTGAACTCTCATCGAGTTCGACAAGGTCAGAGCGAGACCGCAGGAAGCCGCTGAAAGACTTGAATCCCAGGGACTTTTCGCTGAACGACGGGTCCATGCGCTTCATCTGCGCCTTGACCGCGGAGTTGTGCAGCCACTCGACGTCGTCCTTTTCCAGGCCCATCCGCAGCGCGCGCGTCAGCAGATCGGTGGCCGCGGCCTGCGGATCGGGTGGTTGTGGCTCCTCGGCGTCGGTGTCTTTGCTGCGACGGGTGCGTCGCTTCGGTGCGGCTGCCGCGTCGTCGGTGGGCGTCGCTTCCGGCTTGGGCACGGGAACTCCCGGCAGCGTGTCGTAGGTGACGAACTCGTCGCAGGCGGCCGCCAGCGCCCGGCTCGACGAACCGGCCACGCCGACGCCGACGACGTAGCGGCCGAGGCGCTTGCAGCGCTGCGCGAGCGGAATGTAGTCGGAGTCGCCGGAAACGATCACGACATGGGTGAGGTCGGGCAGCCGGAACATGTCTTCGACCGCGTCGACGGCCAATCGGATGTCGGCGCCGTTCTTGCCGTAGGCAGCCGCCGGGAACAGCTGCACCAGATCCACCGCGCGGCCCACCAGCTGTTCGCGGTAGCCGGTGTTGACCTCGGCCGACCAGTCCGCGTACGCGCGGGTGAGCACAAGCGTCCCGAACGACGACGCAAAATCGATGACGGCGCCGACATCGATGGTGGCCCGCGCCAGCAGGTCCCGGTTGGTGTCGAGCCCCTTGGCCTTGTTCCGCTGGAACGAGTTGCGACCGTTCACCTGGTCGTAGCGGGAGATGACGATGTTGTCGAAGTCGAGGTAGACCGCCACGCGGCCGGCACCGGGATCCGTCATGAGCCCAGTCTCGACTATCGGTTGCGAGTTAAGCCGGGAATGCGCTGAAACGGTCGCTGAAAGGGTCTCTGAACCGGCTTCTGAAAGGGTCTTATGTGCGCAGCGGGTCTCTCCCCGCCCGCAAACGCAGTTTCGTCCTGGCAAGCGCATAAATGGCCAGAAGGTCGAGCCCTATGGCCGCAATGTTGAACCAATGGTAGGTCGGCACCCAGATGGCCGAGATTATCAACGACGCAATCGCCGCCACGAAGGCAGCGAGGGTTGCCAGGGGCACGCGCAATACCAGCATCACGCCGCTGCCCGCGACGATGATCCCGAGGGCGACGAAGAGCCATCCCTGCCAGTACCTGATGGTGTACAAGCCCTCCACCAATGTGTTCAAGCCGGAAATGCCCAGCATGATCCCCGCGGTGAACGGTAGGCGTGACACGTCGGTCTGCCGAATTCGCTTGTCAGTGTTTTGCGGGTTTTTAGTCATGTCCGAGCCATACCTTCACAGGTACGCGACCTATCGAGTAACCGTCGCTGGGGCAGTACCCTGGTCGCCCGACGCTAAACGGTCCCGGTCGGGCGGAACCCTGAGACGGGTCACCACCGCGACGGCGTGCCCGTCGCTGCGGGTTGCTTGCCCGACTTTCGCAGCGTTGGCCTATGCCTGAGCGGCCTATGCCTGAGCCGTGCGTGCTGCGGCCCGCAGCCGCAGCCGTAGCCCACTCGCGCGCACCGCCCGGCGCCCGATCGCAGTCCGCACCGAGGCCTCGGAGCCCACTACCCGCACTTTGGCCTTCGCCCGCGTCGCGGCCGTATAGAACAACTCCCGCGTCAACAACCGCGAATCCTCCGGCGGCATAAGGATGGTGATCTCGTCGGCCTGGCTGCCCTGGCTCTTGTGGATCGTCATGGCGTGCATCGTCTCGACGTCGCCGAGGCGGCTGGTCGCGAAGTTGAGCGGTCCGGAAGCTCCGGCGATTACCGCCCGCAGCCCCTCCGGGCCCGCCACGGTTACCCCGGTGTCGCCGTTATAGATGCGCAGCCCGTAGTCGTTCGCCGTCACCAGCAGCGGCCGTCCGGCGTACCACTCCGACCAGGCCGGCTGGCCCGTCTCCTCGGCAATCCACTTCTGCACCTGTAGGTTCCAGTGCGCGACGCCGAAAGGCCCGCGCCGGTGCGCGCATAGCAGGCGATGCTCTTCCAGGGTCGCCAACGCCTCGTCGGCGGCTCCCAACACCGCTGCCTGCCGCAGCCGCAGCGCGTAAGGCAGCAGGATGGAACGTAACCGGTCAGTCGCGTCGTCGCCCTCACCCAACTCGACGAACTGGATGTGCTCGTCGCCCGACCTCAGCAGGGCCACGGCGCCGTCGGCGTCACCCGACCGGATTGTCTCGGCCAGGGCGCCGATCGACTTTCCGAAGCGATGCGAGGTGCGCAGCGCCGCCACCCGCACACCGTCGCGCGCCGAAAGCCCGTCCACCAAATCGGCCAGCACGGCCCCGGCCTCCACCGAGGCCAGCTGGTCGGGATCGCCGACCAGCACCAGGCGGGTGTCCGGACGCACCGCCTCCAGCAGTCGTGCCATCAGCGTCAGCGAAACCATCGACGTCTCGTCGACCACAATCACGTCGTGCGGCAACCGATTTCCGCGATCGTGCTTGAACCGCGACGACGTGTCCGGTCGACTGCCCAGCAGCCGATGCAGCGTCATCGCCTCCAACTCACCCACTCGCGCCCGGTCGGCCGCGTCCAGCTTGGCTACCTCGTGCGCGACCGCCTCCTGCAGCCGTGCCGCCGCCTTGCCGGTCGGGGCCGCCAACGCGATCCGCGGCCGTGGGAAACCCGACAACTCCGCCTGCTCGGCTACCAGCGCGAGCAGCCTGGCGACGGTGGTTGTCTTCCCGGTTCCCGGACCGCCCGTCAGAACGGTGACCGCTTGGGAGAGCGCGATTTCCGCGGCCTCCCGTTGCTCCTTATACCCTTCCGGAAAAAGCCGCTCCGACGCGGGCATTTCGGGTGTCGCCCTGGAGGCCGACAACGCGAGTAGGTCGTCGCAGACTTGCTCTTCCTCGCGCCAGTACCGGTCGAGGTAGAGCAGCCGATCGGCATACAGATGCAGCACCGGCTCACGAAGCAACACGCTGGCCCGCACCGCCGCCTGCCACTCCGCCGGCTCGGGCCACGGCACGTCATCGACGCCGATGGAGTCCGCGATGGTGGATAGATCGACGCACACCGAGCCGCCCCGCACCGCCCGCACCAGCAGCGCTATCGCCAGCGCCACCCGCTCGTCGTCTTCCTTGCCGAGCGCGCAAACGCGCTCCGCCACATGCACATCGGAGATTTCCAGCACCCCGGCCTCGTTGAAGCTCAGCAACACACCACTGGCGGTGATGGCCAGCTCGACGTCGGTGACCGTCATGCCGCTCGCCTCCCCGTGTCGAGCAGGCGCGTGAGCTCCACCACGAGCCGAGTCGGCGGTTGCCAGGCGAACACCCCGCAGGGCTGCCCGTCGACAACCGGCGTATCCGCTCCGCACATTCCCCGCACGAACAGGTAGAGCACCCCGCCCAGATGCCGCTCAGGATCGTAGTCCGGCACCCGCCATCGCAGAAAACGGTGCAGCACAACGGTGTACAGCGTCGCTTGCAGCGGGTAGTCCGAATGCAGCATCGCTTCCGTCAATCGCGCCGGACTGTAATCGGCGGCGGTGTCCCCGAGGTGGTTCGTTTTATAGTCCACCACCAGGCAGCGCTGGCCGGGCAGGCGCAGCACGACGTCGACCGACCCCGCGAGGTATCCGCGCAGCGGCTGATCGCCTAACCCCGGCGACATCAGCCGGTCGGCGTAAGGGGCCAATGGATCATGGGCGGGCAGGTGGCCCCGCAGCAGCTCACCGACGTCCGACAGCGAGACGTTCGGTGCATCGGTGCCGCGCACGTCACCTCCGGCCAGCGGGATCTCGAAGTCGAGTTCCCGCAACCGGTCTCGCAGGTCGATCGATCGCAGCGTCGCACCGGAAGCCAACGGCCCCAACGAGGTGTCATACATCGGCACGAGCCCGGCGGCCAGCTCGGCTGCGCCGACCTCGACCGGCCACCAAGCCAACTGCCGCCGCACCTGGTTCTCCAATTCGGCCGCAAGGTCGGGAGCCGCAGGGTCTGCTTCCTCCAGCACGGCGTGCACCAGGGATCCGAACGTCGCACCGGCCGGCATTCCGGCCAGCGGAGAAACTACCTCGAGATCGGGACTCGGCGCGACGACGGCTGCTTCGACCTCGTCGTCGCGCGCGTCGACCTCGGGCTCGCTTTCCACCCCGGTGAGCATGCCGCCGGACTGCACACCGCGCACCAACGCGGAATACGAGGTGCGCCGCCACCTGGTGTCGATCGCCCGGTGAAAATGCCGTACCTGGAAATCGACTGCCGGTGAGGGGGATTCCACGGGGGCCGGGGCGGCGACCACCGACTCCTCCACCGATGGGCCGCCCGCGGCCTCCCATTGCTTGAAGACCACCCAGGCGTCCTCGTCGGTGATGGCCGCCTCGCACCTATCGGGAACGTCGGCGTCGCCGATGGCGCGGCCGCGCAACAGCCGCGACAACCCGCCGTTGCGCTCATCCGACGACGGCGCCCACCACGCGACCACCTGAGACTGGGCGCGGGTCAGCGCCACATAGGTGAGCCGGATGTTGTTGCGGGCCTCTTCGCGTCGGTGGAGTTCTTCGATGCGGCCACGGTCGGGATCGTCCTTGCCGCCGATATGAAGGCAACGCTGTTCATCGCCGTCGTGATACAGCAGGATGTCGTCTTTGGGCACATTGCGGTTGAAGGCGAACGGCAGGTACACGATCGGAAACTGAAGGCCTTTGGCCACGAACACCGTCATGATTTGCACGGCGTCGGCATCGCTGTCCAGGCGGCGGTTGTGTTCGGTGGTGCCTTTGCGCCTGTCGGACTGAGTTCGCAACCAGTCCCGCAATGCCGGCAGGCCGTAGCGTTCGCGATGGGCGGTGTCGTGCAGCAGTTGCGCGATGTGCGCCAGGTCGGTCATGTGCCGCTCGCCGCCGAACTGGGCGAGCACTCGCCGGCCCATGCCTTGCAGCTGTGCCGCCTCGAACACCGCGGCCATGCCGCGCTGCCTCGCGTGATTTGCCCACTCCCGCAGGGTCTTTGCCACCCGATCGGTCAGTGCATCGCCGCCGGCGGCAAGGGATTCGGCGGTTTCGCCGAAGAACATCGTGCATGCGGCGGCGCGGACGAGCCCGCTTCGGTGGGTGGCGTCGAGCGCCTCGAGCAGGCACAGCCAGTCCCGTGCGGCCTGAGACTCGAATACGTCGGTGTCGCCGGTGTATACCGCCGGAATGCCCTTTGCCGCAAGCGCATCTCGGCACGCCCGCGCTTCTTCGTGCCGCTCGACGATGACCGCGATGTCCCCGGCGCCAACCGGACGGCCATCGTAGGTGGCGCCGTTGTGCAGGAGCGCCCCGATGTCGGCGGCCAAGTCGGCGGGAATGTGCCGGCGCAGTAGCGCGATCGGCACATTGTCGGTGTCGGCATAGCCGAGGCCGGACCGCTTGACGACGCGCAACCGAAACGGCGCGTTGCGCGGCGCCCCTGCCAACCGGTGTCCGGCGTGGTGGGCTTCGATGTCGTGGACGACGATTTCGGGGTGGCCCAGCGCCGCGCCGCGCAGCACGGTCTGCAGGCTGTCGACCAGCGCCCGGTCGCTGCGCCAGTTGACTCCCAGCGTGTAGCGGGTATCGGCGCCGCGCGCCGCCTTCAGGTAGGTGTAGATGTCGCCGCCGCGGAAAGCGTAGATCGCCTGCTTCGGGTCACCGACGAGGATCAGCGTCGAGTGGCCGCTGAACGCGTTGTGGAGCACCTGCCACTGGATCGGGTCGGTGTCCTGAAACTCGTCGACCAGCACGATGCGCCAGCGCCTGCGCATCCGGTCCCGGGCCGGAGAGTCCTCTGCCTCGAGGGTTTTCGCCAGCCTGGTGAGCAGGTCGTCGAAGCCGAGGATGCCCAGCCGGCGCTTGCGGAGCTCGAGTTCTTGGCATACCGCGGTCGCGAAGCTCAGCCGGGTGCCGGCCTCGCCGTCTGGGTCGGGATCGACAGGCCGCCAGTGGGCGCATGGGTCGTTGACGACCGCGCGGGCAAGCCCGAGTGCTTGCTTATAGCCCAGCACCGGGTCGTATTCTTGGCGGCCGAATTGTACGAGGTAGCAGTCGTCGACGATCTCCGTGACCAGGTCATCGAGGTTTTCTTGGAGCCTGACGTCGGCAGCGGTATCGCCCGCGGCGCCAAGGGATCTCAGCACCGAGCCGCAGAACTCGTGGGTGGTGGCGATGGTCGCCGCATCGAAGTTGGCCAGCGCATCGCGCAGCCGATCGCGCCTGGTGGCGCGGTCGTCGTCGGTGCCGCGCTGCAGATGCCTGAGCAGGTCGGTACCGGCCGTCGCGCGGTCCTCTAGGACCGCCACCGCCTCGACGACCTGGGCGCGGACGCGCTCGCGCAGTTCACGACTGGCGTTGCGGTTGAACGTGATCAGCAGCATCTCGTCGAGCGTCACGCCGCCGTCTGCGAGATAGCGGGCGACCAGCGCGGCGAGCGCGAACGTTTTACCCGTGCCGGCGCTGGCTTCCAGCACGGTGGTGGAACCTGCTTCGGGCAACCCGCCCCGCAGGTCGAAGCGATCCATCAGCACGGCTTCCCCTCGGCGGCCAGCTCCGGTAGCCACAGCCTCGCAGCCAGTGCACCCAGCCGGGTGCCCTCGCCTGGCATCTCCTCACCCGGCCGGGGAGGGCCGAGCAGCACGTCGAAGCGGGGGTTGGATCCCCACACGCGCACATTCGCCTTCTCGCGATCTTCGCCCTCGTGAAAGTTGCTGCTCTCCCACTTGCTGCGCGCGTACTTCTCCGGATCCTTGCCGCGGAATCGCCTTTCCGCCCAGGCGTAGGAGGTCTTGAGCGGTAGCGGCAGCGGCTCGCGGCGCCCCGCGTCGAACAGCGCGACCAGATCGTCCAAAATGGCCCGCGGATCGGGCGGTCTGCGCAGGCAGCACACCGCGACGGTGTCTTTGTCGCCGCGCCCCACGCAAACGGCCGTCCACTCGCGATCTGGTTTGCCGGCCGCAAGGGCGACCAACGAAATCCACGCCTGCAGCTTGTGTTTGGCGGCCAGCTTCGAGTACGTCACCTCGACGATGCGGCTGTCGAACACCGGGTTCACCGTCCCGGTGAGGCGGCGTCCGTCGCCAAGATCGACGGCGATGTCGAGAGCCTCGGGATCCGCCCCTTGGTAGCGGCGGGCGACAGTAGCCAATTGGTCCGCGCTGCAGCGAATCTCCTTGGCTTTGCGCCAGCCCAGCCGCTCCGGCGGCAGGGTGCCGCGGCGCCATTCAACTTCTGCCACGGTCTTGAGATCCATGCCGCGCAGCATGTCGTGCATCATTCGGTCGCCGACAGTCCACGCTTCCAGCGGGCCGATCTCGACGGGCATCTCGTCGCTGATCTCGTCGACATCCCAGGGCAGCGTGCAGTCCAGCGCCCGGAAGAAGCCCTTGACCGGGTCTTTGAAGAAGTCGAGCAGATCGGCCAGCGCCACGTCGGCGAAGGGCGGCGGCGGTAGCAGATCCGTGATGAAAGTTCTCGGTGCATAGCGCTTCCCGGTGACGGCCTCAGCGGCGGCCAGCGCGGTCGGATCGAAGGTGAACGGCTTGTCCGGCGTGAGCGCGCCGGGGGTGACGTTCTTGTGGTCGAACGGCTGCAACGGGTGCTGGACGACAATCTGCTGGCGCACCGGTGCTTTCGTCGTCTGGTCCAGCGCGTCGAGCAGCTCGTCGAGGGGGACCGCCGGCGGGCGCGGCTGGCCGGTGTACGCGTCGGCGCCGGTGTAGGTGATCACCAGGGTCTCGGTGGCGGCGCATACCGCATCGAGCAGCAATTGCCGGTCCTCCGAACGGATGTCACGGTCACCGGTCATCGGTGCGCGGGCCAGCACATCGTCGCCGTCGGGCGCGATCAGCCGGGGAAACACCCCGTCATCCAGCCCGACCAGGCACACCACCCGGTGGGGCACCGAGCGCATCGGCACCATCGTGCACACGGTCAGCGTGCCGGTGCGGAAATTGGCCCGGGTCGGGCGTCCCGCCAAGTGGGTGGACAGCAGCGCGCGAACGTCGGGCAGGCGAAGCAGCGTCGAGTTGCGGGAGCCGGCCTGCTGGACGATCTTGGCGAACTCGCGCTGCAGCTGTGCTTCCTGCCAGGCGCCGTCGGAGCGGGTCAACAGCGCGACGCCGTCGGTCAGTGCGTCGAGCCACTCGGTCAACGGCCGCGCGCCGCTGAGCCTTTCGGTGATGCGATGCAGCCGGGCGACGTACTCGGCCAGTCGGCCGGCGAGCTCTACCTTGTCGCTGCCGACGTCGTCGAGCGGCAGCGCGGTGTCCAGCCAGGCGCGCGAATCATCGGACATCGCCACGCCGGTGAGGATGCGGTCCAGCCCGAAGCGCCAGGTGTTGTGGACGATACGGTCCAGTCCGTACGGCGCGCGACTCTCTTTGTCGAACCCCCACCGGATGTTCGCTTCGCGGACCCAGTCTGAGATCGTGTCGAGGTCGTCGTCGGTGAACCGGAGGCGGGCGCGTATCGGCGCCGCCTGAGCGAGGTCGAGGAGCTGGCTGGCGGTCGCGCGGGTGCCGGCCAGGGCAAGCAGCTCGTCGGCCACCGCGAGCAGCGGGTTGGTCTGGGTGAGCGATCGGTCGGCGAGCCGGACCCGCAGCTGGTGTGCGGGATGGCTGTCACCGGCCGTCTCGCCGAGCCCGAACCCGGCGACGATCAATGACGCGTATCTCTCGATGTCCGGGCACATCACGACGATGTCGCGCGGCTCCAGCGTCGGGTCGTCCTCCAGCAGCCCGAGCAGGACCTCGCGCAGCACGTCGATCTGGCGCGCCGGGCCGTGACAACTGTGCACCTGCACCGAGCGGTCGCCAGCACTGAGCTCGCGCCCGTCGGGCCTGACCGCATTGGCGGCGACGTCGGACTGGAGCCAGCCCAGCAGCGTGTCGGATGTTATTGCGCCGGTAAGGTATTCGTCGCTCGCCGGGTTGGCGGGCAGCATCCGCTGCAGCTCGCGCAGGTCCCGGCCCAGGGTTTCCAGCAGCGGGTGATGAGCGGCGCGCCGACTGGTGTCCTCGGTGCGCGGCACCGCGCCGCGGAAACCTGCGAGCTTCTGCCACAGGTCATCGCTCGGGTGTGGCAGCCACAGGTGCAGATCGTGGTGGGTGGCCAGCGCGTCGAGCAGCTCGATATCCGTGCATGCGAGCCGGGTGTGCCCGAACAACGATAGCCGGATCGGCAGATCGGTCGGCCCCTGCCGCAGCCGTTCAAGGGCTTTCTCGTGCCGGGCATGCGGGGGATCGGCGTCGATGCGCTCAACGAGCGCCCGCCAGAGCTCCGGCTGCCAGGCCAGGTCCGGTTCGAGGTCGCACGCATGTCCGTCCAGCCAGTCGGTCAGCAGCCGCGGACGCTGCCGTGCGTAGGAAGCGAACAGCCCGGCCAGCCGTCGGGCCACCGGGTACCGGCGGCCCCGTCGCGACTCGGCTTCCAGCTCGGGGAGGCCATGACCTAGATGCGTTGCCAGCGTGCGGCACCACGGCTCGTCCAGCGAGCAGTCGATGACTTCGAGCAGCGGCCATGTCATGGCCTCGGGCGACCACGGATCGTCGTCGACCGCGCCGGTGATCTCACAAATCTCAGCGAGCAGCGAAGCCGGACTGCGGAATGCCACCGCCGCGCACACACCGTCGCCACCGCCGGTCCCGCTCCCCAGCACGTGCGAAAGCCGCTGACTCAGCCAGCGTTCGACGCCGCGCGCCGGCACCAGCACCAGCTCCTCGGCGAACGGGTCGGGCAGCGGGTTGGCCAGCAGCGCGCCGAGACCGTCGGCGAGCAGGTCGGTGCGCTCTGCACGGTGGAGATGAAGCGTCATCGATCGTCACCATAGAACCTCACTCCGACAACGTGGCCGGTTAACGTGGAGAAAAAAGCTCAGCGGCCCGACGGCAGGTGTTGGTGTCGATGTAACGGGTGATTACTCCAACGTGGCGGATGCTGGGGTCATGAGCACCGCGATGGTCGCGCCCACCGCCGTCGCCGAGCAGCGCGACGGCCGGACGATCCAGGTTACGTTCTCCGGGCGGTTCGGATTTGGCATCTACCGGTGGGCTTATCTGCCGTTCGAGGTGCCTGCCGGGGTGCGGCAAATCCGGGTTGCCACCTCGCACGAGGACTTCGCAGTGGGCGCGATGGCGCGAAACGTCTTGGATCTGGGCGTCTTTGGCCCGGCCGGCTACGAGCTGGGTAACGCGGCCGGGTTCAGGGGCTGGTCGGGCGGAGCGCGCGACGGCTTCGTGATCTCCGGCGCCTACGCCACGCCGGGCTACCTGGCGGGCCCCATCGACCCCGGCGTGTGGGCGGTGGCCCTCGGCCCGGTGGTGCTGAGCCCCTGGGGGATGGCTTGGCAGGTGCGCGTCACCCTGGCGCGCGGGGAGCCCAGCGTCCGCTTTGACCCGGAAGACGAGCAGCCCGCCGTGCAGGGGCCCTCGGTGATACCGCTCCCGGTCGCGTCGACCGGTGGTGCGCGCTGGTACCGCGGGGATCTGCATCTGCACACCGTTTACTCCGATGGCGAGCGCCACCCCGGGGAGCTGGTGTCGGACGCACGCGCCGGTGGGCTGGATTTCATCGTCTCCACCGAACACAACACCAATGCGGCTAACCGGATGTGGCCGATGTGCCGCACGGGATCGCTCCTGGTAATTCCCGGCGAGGAGGTCACCACCCGGCATGGGCACTGGCTTGCCGTCGGACTTTCCGCACGCGCATGGGTCGACTGGCGATACGGGCCACGCGACCGCGTGTTCCCGCGATTCGCCGCCGAAGTCCGCGAAGCCGGGGGCTTGGTGGTCGCCGCCCACCCCGCCGTGCCACTGCCGGGATCGGCATGGGAGTTCGGTTTCGCCGATGTGGAGGCGCTGGAGGTCTGGAACGGTCGATGGAACGTCGACGACGAACTGTCCCTTCGCATTTGGCAACGCTTGCTGCGCCGGGGCCGGCGCGTCGTCGCCGTCGGCGGCAGCGATTCCCACGGCAAACACCAGCGGGTCGGTTCGCCGCAGACGGCCGTGCACGCGAATGAACTGTCGGTCCCCGCGATCGTCGACGGGCTGCGCCGCGGTCGCTCGTACATCGTCCGATCGCGGGACGTCGCGTGCGAGTTGACCGCGTCCTGCCCCAGCGGCGCCGCCGCCCAAATGGCCGGCCCCGGGCAGACGCTGCGGGTGCCGCCCGCGACCGCGGTGACGATCACCGCCGTCATCAGCGGCGCCCCGGGCGCAAACGCCGTCCTGATCACCGCGGAGGGCCGGGTGGGACGGGCCACGGTGACGTCGGGGCGTGCCCGACTGCAGTGGAAGCTAGACGCCTCGTCGGCGCGCTTTGCGCGACTCGAGGTACGAGAGGCGCAGCGGGGCCGGTTTGGCGCGATGGTCGCGTTGACGAATCCCGTGTGGTTAGCCTGAAGCGCATGGAAGCTTGGGACGCAATCTGTGCTCGGCGCAATGTGCGGCAATACAAGCCAGATCCTGTCCCGGATGACGACCTGAACCGGATCGCCGAGGCCGGCTGGCGGGCACCCTCGGCGAAAAACCGCCAGCCGTGGGATTTTGTCATCGTCACCGACCCCGCCCAGCTGCAGGAACTGTCCACCGTTTGGCGCGGCGCGGGCCACATCGCCTCGGCTGCGGCCGCGATCGCACTGGTTGTGCCGGTACCGCCGGACGATCGCAGGTTGGTCACCGACACCTACGACATCGGTCAGGCCACGATGGCGATGATGATCGCCGCCACCGACCTCGGGATCGGAACAGGCCATTCGTCGGTGGGCGACCAGGGGAAGGCGCGCGCCATCCTGGGTGTGCCCGACGACCACCAGGTGGCTTTCCTGCTCGGCATCGGATATCCCGCAGATCGCCCGCTCACCCCGATCCGCAAGCCGAACCGCCGACCCTTCTCCGAAGTCGTCCATCACGGGCGGTGGTGAACGGCGGCCATGATCGGCGTCGCGGATGCCATCGGATGGGCCAGCAAGCAGGTCATGGAGCGGGTGCCCAAGGCCGACCTCGACCAGCGCGACCCGGATTTCATCCGCGATCAGCTGCCGGGCACCTGGCTGCTGGCGTCGCTGTATTTCCGGGCCGACGTCCGCGGGCTCGAACGCATACCGCCGGAGGGACCGGTGCTGCTGGTCGGCAACCACAGCGGCGGCAATGTACCGCCCGACACGTTCGTTTTCACGCTGGCGTTCTGCTCGTATTTCGGGGTGGAGCGGCCGTTCTACCAACTCGCGCACAACCTGGTCACCCTTTATCCGCCGCTGCGCTGGCTTCGCAAGTTCGGCACCGTCGCGGCCAGCCCCGAAAACGCCCGTCTGGCACTGGAATCCGGTGCCGCCGTGCTGGTGTATCCGGGCGGCGATTACGAAGTATTCCGTCCGTCGTGGCAGCGGCACGTCGTCGACTTCGGTGGCCGCAAAGGGTTTGTGCGGCTCGCGCGCGAGGTCGGTGTGCCGATCGTGCCGGTGGCCAGCGTCGGCGGCCAGGAGACGGCGTTGTTCCTCGGACGCTTCCAGTGGCTCGCCAAGCTGCTCCTGCTCGATAAGGCGGTGCGGCTCAAGAGTCTGCCCGTCTCGCTGGCGCTGCCATGGGGGCTCAACATCGGTGACCTGTTGGGGCATATCCCGCTGCCATCGAAGATCGTCATCGAGGTGCAGGAGCCGATCACGGTGCACGACCCGGATGTGCAGGACCGGGCGGTGTACGACGAGGTGGTCGCCAGCCTGCAGGCCGGCGTCGATCGCCTCGCCGCGGAGCGGCGATTCCCGGTGATCGGCTGATGCGCGTCCAACGCCGGCTCACAGTTAATGCGGATCGCGACGCCGTGTGGCAGGTGCTCAGCGATCCCGACCGTTACCCCTCTTTCCTGCCCCACCTCGAGCGCTGGGAGAAGTTGACCGAAGGCCCGGCCCGGGTGGGCGCCCGCTACACCGTGTTGTGGAAGATCGGCTCGATTCCGGTGGGCGGTGTCGCCGAAGTGGTGGAGTTCGATCCTGGGCGCGACCTGGCCTGGATCAACATCACCGGAGTGACCCAGCGCGGCCGGTTCCGGTTGCGCGACGCGGGGCCGGGTCGAACGGTCGTGACCTTCCGGCTTGCCTACAGCTCGGAGGGCGGCCTGCTCGGCTTGATCGCCGACCGTGTCGCGGCTTTCTGGGTCGGCCGCTCACTCGAGGAGAGCCTGAAAAACGCTCAGCGCCTTGTCGAGTCGTGATCCCGTGAGCGTCATGGGTATCCACCGACGCGTATCCACCACGGTGGGTAGCTGATATCGAGAGCTGCCGTTCGGTGGTATCCCGACCAGGTGGGCACTCCGGGCGGCTGACCGCGATAGACCCCGCGAGCGGCGGCGACGACTCGGTCATGCTGGGTCGGCCACTGAAGTTCGGCCGCGATGTCGCCGAGTACCTGCCGGTCGCGTGCGAGGACCCGATCGACGATGTCGACGGCCGGCAGCAAGTTGCCCTTGTCACCGTTGCAGGGGCGGCACGCCAGTACGAGGTTGGCCAGTCCGTCGATGCCCACTAGGGACCAAGGCAAGACGTGGTCGATTGGGTTGTCCTCTCGCAAATGCGAGCCGCAGTAGAAGCAGTGTGCGCCGAACGCGTCCTTGAAAGGTTCTCGGACCGCAGCCAGTGCTATGCGCTCCCGTCCGAAGAGGTGTCCCGCCACATCGGGAACTTTCTCCTCCAGGAACTTGTTCATTCGTCGCACGTCTTCAACCCACATGATTTCCAGCGCCGGCTTGAGCAGCCCGGCCAATCGCGCGAGCCCGTAGGCGACACCGGGTTTGAGGTTGATGGAATCGCCGTGGTCCCGCAGGCTCGTACGTGAGATCTGATCATGCAGGAACGAGTCGTCATAGAGGAAGGGCTCGCCTTTGGTCGAGCCCGGCAGCTTCTGGAGCCGGTGTAGCGGTTGTCGGGCCAGGCAAACCGTGATTTCGTCGACGGCCGCCCGGTAGCCTGCCGGGTTTCGGACCATTGCGACGTCGATCGATGCACCATCTCCGACGACTCCGCGGAATGTATTGGCTGCAATGAGGATTCGCGCTCGAGATTGTGTCGACTGCCTA
Source organism: uncultured Actinomycetota bacterium (assembly GCA_963788075.1). GTDB lineage: Bacteria > Actinomycetota > Actinomycetes > Mycobacteriales > Mycobacteriaceae > Mycobacterium. The sequence continues at coordinate 1,201,343 of CAWBFI010000008.1, forward strand.
AGCTCTCGGCCGTCGAAGGGGCGGACCTGACGCAAATAGATTTCGAGGACGCGGTGCGCCAAATCTGGAATTGCCACAGTTAGTTCGTCGGCAGGATCTTCGGGTAGGTGCTCGATGCAGTGATCGAGTAATGCCATCAATGTTGCGAGCTTGTATGTGGCCGTCCGCAGGCCCGTCTCGAGGATCGCCACCACCCGCTGGCCCAACAGCAGCGGGTCGACCGGCTCCGCCATGACGTTCAGCATCTGCGCCCGGAGATGGACTGCATGACCCTGAGTATGCCGAAGAAGGCGGCTGCGGCGGGCCGAACCGAAGTGCATGCTAAGACCCATGACGAGAAACGAACTCACCGAACAGATCGTCGTCGCGCGGCTGGCGAACGGACTGACCTGGCAGGAGCTGGCCGACGCCATCGGCAGGCCGGTGGTGTGGACCACGTCGGCGTTGCTGGGTCAGCACCCGATACCCGCCGAACTCGGCAAGGTCCTCGTCGAGATGCTCGGTCTCGACGAGTCCGCGGTGCCTGTGCTGGCGGCCCCGCCCATGCGTGGCGGCCTGCCCACCGCCGTGCCCACCGACCCGACCATCTACCGCTTCTACGAAGCGCTTCAGGTCTACGGCGGCGCCATCAAGGAACTGATCCACGAGCAGTTTGGTGACGGCATCATGAGCGCCATCAATTTCAGCGTCGACCTGCAGAAAAAGTCACATCTCTCCGGCGACCGGGTCGTCGTCACGTTGGATGGGAAATTCCTTCCCTACCAATGGGTTTCGGCGAACGACTGACGCTTGGCTATCGGACGGCCAAATCCGGTGAGGTCGTCGGCTACCTCCATGGAACGCGGTGAGCCGCCCGCTGCCGCGGGCGTCCCCTAAGCTCCCGCGGCAGGGAGGTGGTCATGCCAGAGCAGCAACCTGCCGACCTCGTGCTCTCCGGTGGCGGCGTCAAGTTCATGGGACTGGTCGGCGCCATAGGCGGGCTCATGGACAGGGGATATTCGGCATACCGGGTGTCGGGCGTCTCGGCGGGATCGGTGGTCGCGGTGATCTCGGCCGCCGCATCCCAGGGTGACCTACTGACGAGTGACCAGGTCAAGGAGTTGGCGCTGTCGGTGCCCTTGCGCAAATGGCGCGACGCCGGGCCCCTTCCCGTTGTCGGCTCCGCGTGGGGCCTCATGCGCGACACGGCCATGTACCGCGGCGATGTCGCGCACGACTGGATCCGCAGCGAGCTGAGGAACCTGGGCGTGGCCACGTTCGGTGATCTGGCCCTCGACGACGAGGAATTGCCAAGCGAACGACGCTACAAGGTGGCCATCACAGTGGCCGACGTGACCGCGGCGCAGCTGGTGCGACTGCCTTGGGACTATCAGCGGCTATACGGGCTCGATCCCGACGAGCAGCCCGTCGCCGATGCGGTCCGCGCGTCGATGGCAATCCCGTTCTTCTACCCGCCGGTCACGCTGACCAACACGGTGGGGACGACGTCGAACCTGGTCGACGGTGGGGTGCTGTCCAACTTCCCGGTCGATTCGCTGGATCGCACCGACGGTAAGCCGCCGCGCTGGCCGACCTTCGGGATCACCGTGATGCCCAAGCTGGCCGAGGGCGTCGACCAAGTGTTCCCCGCGCTGCGTCCGCTGCGTTTCCTCAAGCAATCGGCGCTGCTGGAAAGCCTCTTCACCACCATGCTGGTCGGCCACGACCAGGCCCACCTGAGCCAGCCCTGGGTCAGTGCCCGCACCATCCCCGTCGCCTCGACCGACGTGAGCGTCCTCGACTTCGGCATCTCCCGAGGGCGCCTGGAGGAGCTCTATGACCGTGGCTATGCGGCGGCTGAGCTGTTCCTTTCCACCTGGGATTGGACGGCATACCTGGACCGGTTCCGATGAGCCGTCACGCCGCGGCGCTCCCGCGGCGATGGTGAAGTGACGGCACGCCGGGCAACGTGGCACACTTGCGGCGAGGAGGCGATGGGAACGCGGTGGCCGGGTGCTTTACCGGCCACCGCGTTCGCCTACTCAGCTGGTCAATACTTGCGGTGACAGTTCCTTCAGCATGGCGTTTGCCAAGCGCATCTGGCGCAGGGTCTCCGGGTGACAGCGCGACGCCAGGCTCAGCAGTTCCCAGTCCAGCGACACCCCCGCGGCGAGCCGGTGTATCCGCCGCAGGTCGGCAACGAGCAGCAGCCCGGGCTCGGGGCGGTGGCGCAGCATGCCGCTCATCCCCGACTGAACCAACCCGGTGAGCGCGCGGGTGCGCGGGTCGGGGGACAGGCGCAGACCATACTGGCGGCCGAGCTCGGCCAGCTCGGTGAGGTGCCGTTTCGACCAGCCCGCCCAGTCCTGTGCCAGATGGCAGATGTCTTGGTCGCTGCGGTGCCGCATGGCGACCACATTGAGTTCGTGGGCCAGTTTGCGTTCGGAGCGATGAAGCTCGCGGATCGCCAATTTGAGCTTCATGACTGGCCTCGCGTCGGACGGACTTCGGCCACTCCGGCCGCCGCCCCGCCCACGGTCGCGGGGACCGCGCCGTTGACCGGCGCGGAAGCGGCGGTTGTCGGCGCGGCGGCAAAAGCGCCAGCGGCCTTGTCTACCTGACTCTTTCGCAGCTGTGCCGCGCCCGTCTTATAAATCGGCTGCTTGGATACCGGATCCCAATCGGTCAGCGTCAGCTCGTTGCCCGCCCGGCAATGATCGTCACCGGTGGTGTCCCAGTAGCCGTAATGGAACGGCACGAACAGCACCCCGTCGCGGACGCCGCAAATCCGGGCGGCGCAGGTGACCCTGCCACGCGGCGTGATGACATCAACGAGATCGCCCTCCTCGATGGCGAGGCGCTGCGCATCGCCTTGCGAGACCTCGACCCATACGTCGGGCGCAGCGTCTTGAAGTTGTTGCGCCCGAGCGGTTTTGGTGCGCGTATGGAATTGATATACGGTGCGGCCGGTGATCAACGCGAATGGGTATTCTGGGTCGGGCCGCTCATGGGGAGGAACGTATTCGGCCGCCTTGATGATGGCCTTCCCGTATGCGTTCATCGCACGGTACTCGGTGGGCTCAACCGGAGCCCCGGTGATCAGGTCTTTGCCAAAGGCCTCGCAGTAATCCGGATGCGCCCAAAAGTTGCCGTCGGCGTACAGCCGTTCGGTTCCTTCTGGGTTTTCTTCATTGCATGGCCACGCCTCGAACGCCGACTCCGGGTCGGTCCACGGCGGGAAAGGATTGCCGTCCTTGTCGCGAAAGTCCATCCGCCGCGCGTAGTCCAGGAAGATGTCGAGGTCGGAACGCGCGGAACCCGGTGGCTCGATAGCTTTCTCCGACAAGTGGACGGTGCGGTCCGCATTGGTGAAGGTGCCGGTCTTTTCGCCCCACGCCGCGGCGGGCAACACCACGTCGGCCAGCGCGGCGGTCTCGGTCATGAAGATGTCCTCGACGATCAGGAACAGCAGCTCCTGCGAAAGGATGTCGCGGACCCGGGCCAGCTCCGGCAGCGACACCACGGGGTTGGTGGCGGTGACCCACAGCATCCGCAGCGTCCCCTGTTCCGCGAAGCGGAACATCTGCATACAGTGCGTGGGCGGCGCGTAGTGCGGGATCTGCAGCGGCTCAAGGTTCCACAAATCGGCCAGTTCGGCGATGTGGGCATCGTTCGACCAATTGCGGAAGCCGGGCAGGTCCCCGTCGGCGCCGCACTCGCGCGTGTTCTCCGCGGTCGGCTGCCCGTTCATCTGCAGCACACCGCAGCCGGGCTTGCCGAGCATGCCGCGCACGAGGTGAATGTTGTTGACCTGCGCGGCCGCCGCCGTGGCCTGACGTGACTGGTAAAACCCCTGCAGCACGGTGGACAGCAGCCGCTCGGCGGTACCGATGAGCCGCGCTGCGTGCCGGAGGTCGTCCGCCTCGACCCCGCAGATCTCAGCGGCCCGCTCGGGGGAAACTCCTCGACGCGGCCGCGCAGTTCCTCGAATCCGACGGTGTGCGCCTCGATGTAGCCGTGCGCAACAGGCCGTTCATCAACGCCACGTTGGTGCCGGGCAGGGGAGCCAGATGTACGGTCGCGCCACCGGTGTGAGCCGCGGGTCGACGCACACGATGGCCGGCGGTGCGTTGCCCGCGAGCCGGTCCAGCATCCGGGCCCACAGCACCGTCTGCGTCTCGGCCACGTTGTGCCCGAACAGCGCGATGACGTCGGCATGATCGACATCGGCGTACGACCCCGGCTGCCCGTCGCAGCCGAACGACTCCTTCAGCGCCTCAGCGGCCGTCGCCGTGCAGAGCCGGGTAATGCCGTCGACGTGGTTGGTGCCGATCGCCCCGTGCGCGATAGCGCCCTGGGTGTAGTAGGCCTCGAGGAACAGCTGCCCGGAGGTATAGAAGCCGATCGAGCTGGGGCCGTGGCCGTCGAGCAGTTCTCGGGTGCGCGCCACGATCCGGTCCATCGCCGTGTCCCAGTCGCACGGCCTCAGCTCGCCGCCGACTCGGACCATCGGGGTGGTGAGCCGGTCTTTCGATGCGTTGGCCTGCCAGCAAAAGAGGTCCTTCGGGTCGAGCCGGCCGTGGTTGACTCGGTCGACGGCGCGGCCGCACTCCTACGATCCGCCGGTCTTTGACGGCGATGTCCAGACCGTCGCCGTTGGAGTGCAAGACCGCCGCCGACTGCACCCACCGGTCCACCGCATCGGGGGGTGACCCCGTCGGCGAGGTAGCCGTCGATTCTCTCCGGCCAGGGCGTGCCCGGGTCGTAGGGCGTTCGCGTTCCCCAGGGGTCCGCGATGCGGTCTACTGCCACGCCGGAGACGTACCCGGCCGCCGGGTCGGGAAACGTGGCTGCGGTTAGCGCCCGAACTCGGCTTCTATGCCGTCTATTCCGGCGCGGATCGCCTTGAGGGCGTCTGCGCGCGCACGCAATTTGGTTGCGGCGTGGGCGTGCTGGTGCAAACCGGCGAATTCGCGCGCGGCCTCTTCGGCGCGCTTGACGACCCTCTCGGGCAGCGCGATCTCGTCGACGAAGCCGGCCGCGAGTGCGGTTTCGCCAAAGAACGTTTTGGCCAGCCCGGCGGCTTGCTGGTATGCCGACTGCGTGAGCCGGAGCTTCATGATCTCGAGGGCCGCATAGGGGATGGTCATGCCGATCGCAACTTCGTTGGCCTGGATGTTGTGTGCATGGGCGGCTACCCGGTGGTCGCCGGACGCCAACAGGAACGCGCCCATCGCGATGGCGTGGCCGGTGCATGCCATCACCACCGGCTTGGGATGGGACAAGAGTCGATACGCCAGCTCGAAGCCGCCTCTGAGCATGTCGATCGCGGGCTGGACCTCGCCGGAGGTCAGGATCTTCAGGTCGAACCCGCCGCTGAACACCCGCTCGTTGCCGGTGATCACCAGGGCCCCGACGTTGTCACGGTCGGCCTGGTCGATCGCCTCGTTGAGGGCTTCCTGCATCGTCGGGCCCAGCGCGTTGACCTTGCCGTCGTCCATCCTGACGACCGCGATGGAATCCTTGTGGCTGTAGAGGACCGGGCCGCTCATGGGTTCTCCTTCGATGCGGGGCCTCAGTAGGCCACAGTAGGCAACCGTCATACGTGCTGGCTGTGGTGTTTGCCCAGGCCGTTTTGGGCGCTACCCCAGCGCAGGCTGACGTCCGTGGGCTGCTCGAGTTGCCGGGTGCGCCACCGGTCTTGAGTCTCCTGCACCGCGCCGTTGATTCGTTCGATTTCGCTGCGGAACACCTCGGGACGTGTTTCCTTGCTTGCGTAGTGGAAGTAAGTCAGCAGGCCGCGCAGCAGCTCCACCTTCAGCTTTTCCCGCTTCGCCAGGTCGTGGGTCGTCATCAACTCGATGCGCTGAACCGGCGGCAGGGCATCCCAGTCCAGCACCACATCGGTCTGCAGCGCAGGTCGGTCGCCGCGCCAAAACCGCCATCCGCGGGGCTTGTCGGGCCGGTCGTAGTAGGTCAGGGTCCCCTCGAAGCGAGACTCGATACCACTTCCCATTTCGGCGCGGTCGAGCGCCGAATCCCAAACCATGCGCCATTCCTGGCCGGGCGCAAGTACCGGCAGCTCGCGAGGCAGCTGCAGTTCGGTGATCTCGGCGTAGCCGTCGGCGGCATTTTCGTATTCGGGCACCGTCGGCGGCTTCGGAAACGAAAACCGGATGTCGTAGGCCGCTGTCTGTCCGAAATTCCTGACCACGAGTTCGATCACGTGCCAGTCGGCGGGATGCGGTTCCATGAACATCGCGACGTGGGGCCGGACCTGCTCCGCGGCCAACCGACGGTTGTGTTTGATCTGCCGGTTCGTGAAGACCAGCGCGAGTACACCCACCAGAATGGCCGCCCATGCTGCCCACGCCAACCAGGTGCTGGACCCAACATGGGTGACCCCGTGCCAGCCGCTCTGGATCCACCCCATTGAATCCACCCTCCGCTTATATCACAGTGATCTTCGGCCGGAAATTTCGTTGGGCCCGATCCTAGAGGCGTCCGTGTCGCTTAGCCGCCCATCAGCATTCGCCAGTTTTCAAGATCGGCGACGCGATACACGTAGTTGGAACGCTTGACCTCCGATAGGGATGCGCTCGGCTCGGCCGAATACCAATGCCCTGGAAAGACTGTCGGGTCACCGGGAAGCGCGGCGAGCCGCTGCAGACTGCGATACATCTCGTCGGAGTCGCCACCGGGAAAGTCGGTGCGTCCGCAGCCTTCCAGGAACAACGTGTCACCGGCGACGAGGCGGCCGTCGAGCAGAAAGCATTGGCTGCCGGGCGTGTGACCTGGGGTGTGCAGCAGCTCGATTTCGATGTCGCCAACGCCGACCTTGTCGTGACTCTCATGGGTGGTGAGGTCGCCAACGCCGATCCCAGTGACCCTCGAAACCCACAGTGCCTCATGCGTGTTCACGTGCACCGGCACGGGTGCCCTGTCCAGCAGCTCGGCCAGGCCCTCCATCGCGAAGCCCATCATCTGCCCGCCCACGTGGTCAGGGTGGTGATGGGTCACCAGAACGCCGGACAGGTGCATGCCGTCGGCCTCGAGCGCGTCGAGCAGGTCGCCGGCGGCGTACGCGGGGTCGACCACCATGCAGTCCCCGGTCCGTCGGTCGCCGATCAGATACGCGAAGTTGCGCATTTGCGTCGCGAGCACGTCGCCGGCAGCAAAATCGCGACCTGACAACAATTGACGAAAATACAGCCGGTCCGAATCTGACACAGGACAAGCCTATGTGGTGTCCACCACTTCGCCGGACACCGCCCACGACCACGTTCGGATCGTGGGGAGTGGGTATTGTTGGTCCATGCTGAAGAAGATCGAGATCGAGGTTGACGACGATCTGGTCCAAGAGGCGATACGGCGCTACAAGCTGGCTGACCCGCGCGAGGCCGTCTATCTCGCGTTGCGGACCCTGCTCGCCGAAAAGCCTGGCGACGAGCAGCAGGAGGAGGAGTACGACGAATTCAGCGACCTCAGCGCGTGGGAGCTTCGCCGCAGCGGCGACGGCGGGTGATTTTCTGCCCTTCCGCCCTGGTGCCCGCAATCCATTGGGCGCCACCCGGCGGGATGGTTTGGTGACGTTGAGCGCCAGGCTGTACCCTCTTTTAGGCCCGCGGCGAGCTGTCGTTTGGGTGAACTGAACTGCCCCCTTAGCTCAGTCGGTAGAGCGTTTCCATGGTAAGGAAAAGGTCAACGGTTCGATTCCGTTAGGGGGCTCGGCGGACGCCGAGCAGGGGGGCGGCCCCGAACCCAAAATGGGGTGGCCCAGAGGCGATGTAGCTCAGTCGGTTAGAGCGAACGACTCATAATCGTTAGGTCGCCGGTTCGAGTCCGGCCATCGCTACAACACAATAACGCGAGTTTACTGAGAGTGATTCAGAGAGAGATTTGAGAGAGAACCGACATGGCATCCAGTACCGATGTGCGGCCGAAGATCACCTTGGCGTGCGAGGTGTGCAAGCACCGCAACTACATCACCAAGAAGAACCGGCGCAACGACCCCGACCGGCTGGAGCTGAAGAAGTTCTGCCCGAACTGCGGCAAGCACCAGGCGCACCGGGAAACACGCTAGCCTCGACCCGCACGCTTTTATTCAGATTGACTAGGTAGGTTCTAGACCTGTGCCGTTGACCTCGAACATCGTCGGGATGCACTATCGCCATCCCGACCATTACGAAGTGGAGCGGGAAAAGATCCGCGAGTACGCAGTGGCCGTTCAAAACGACGACGCCTCCTTCTTCGAGGAGGACGCGGCGGCCGAGCTCGGATACAAGGGGCTGCTGGCCCCGTTGACATTCATTTGTGTTTTCGGTTACCAGGCGCAGTCGGCGTTTTTCAAGCAAGCGGGCATCGCGGTCACGGACCAGCAGATCGTTCAGGTTGACCAGATGCTGGAATTTCGGAAGCCGATCGCGGCGGGCGACAAGCTGTATTGCGACGTGTACGTGGATTCGATGCGTGAGGCGCACAGTACCCAGATCATCGTGACCAAGAACGTCATCACTGACGAAGCCGGTGACGTCGTGCAAGAGACCTACACGACCCTGGCGGGTCGTGCCGGCGAGGATGGGGAGGGATTTTCTGATGGCGCTGCGTGAGTTCAGTTCGGTCAAGGTCGGTGACCAACTTCCGGAGAAGATCTACCCGCTGACGCGTCAGGACCTGGTGAATTACGCCGGGGTTTCCGGTGATTTGAACCCGATCCACTGGGACGACGAAATCGCCAAGGTCGTCGGGCTGGACACCGCGATCGCCCACGGCATGTTGACCATGGGCATCGGCGGCGGCTACGTCACCTCGTGGGTCGGTGACCCCGGTGCGGTCACCGAGTACAACGTGCGCTTCACCGCCGTCGTGCCGGTGCCCAACGACGGCAAGGGCGCCGAGCTGGTCTTCAGCGGCAAGGTGAAGTCGGTAGATGCCGAGAGCAAAATGGTGACGATTGCGCTTACGGCCACCACCGGTGGCAAGAAGATCTTCGGCCGGGCCATAGCGTCGGCGAAGCTGGCATAGGCGGGCATAGTCCATGGCGCTCAAGATTGACATCCGCGGGATGGTCTGGCGATACCCCGACTACTTCATCGTGGGCCGCGAGCAGTGTCGCGAGTTCGCGCGGGCCATCAAATGCGATCACCCCGCCTTCTTCGACGAAGAGGACGCCGCCGACCTCGGCTACGACGCGATCGTCGCCCCGCTGACCTTTGTGTCGATCCTCGCCAAATACGTCCAGCTGGATTTCTTCCGGAACGTCGACGTAGGGATGGAGACCATGCAGATCGTCCAGGTCGACCAGCAGTTTTTGTTTCACAAGCCGGTATTGGCCGGCGACAAGCTGTGGGCGAGGATGGACATCCACTCGGTGAACGAGCGTTTCGGCGCCGACATCGTCGTCACCAACAACATCTGCACCAACGACGATGGCGAACTCGTGCTGGAGGCCTACACCACCTTGATGGGCCAGCGGGGCGACGGGTCGGCCAAACTCAAATGGGACAAGGAATCCGGACAGGTGGTCAGAACCTCGTAATTGGCGTCTGATTTCCTGCGCTTCAGTGGGATCGAGTACACTCGGACCTCGGGGTTTTCCCAACATCAGCGCGCTTTCCGTGAGTTGAACCAGCGGGGGGCGCGCGTGTCATGTAAGCCCCGGTGGGTAAGCGCAGGTTGGCCTGCCAACCGCGAAGGGGCGTAGCTCAACTGGCAGAGCAGCGGTCTCCAAAACCGCAGGTTGCAGGTTCAAGTCCTGTCGCCCCTGCTGACGGCGAACGTCCGGCGCCGATGCTGGCCAAGACCGGCCTGAGGAGGAACCGGACCATGGGTATGGTGCCATGGTGGACACTGGAAGAGTGCCCCATCACACTGGGACGGTTCGCGCGGGACACTAGCAAACAAAGGAGCATGCGGTGAGCGACGAGGGCGACGCTGCCAACGACGCCGCACGCGAGGGCGGCGACACCGAGGACAGCCGCGGGGGCGGCGGTCGGACGGCCGTGGTGACCGAGCCTGTGACACGGCCGCAACGGCCCACCGGCAAGCGGTCCCGGCAGCGAGTGGCCGATGCCGACGAGGACGCCGACGCGGAATCGGCTGGCGAGGTCAAGGTCGCCAAGGAAGACAAAGCCAAGAAGGGCGCGTCGAAGGCCGGCAAAGCCAAGGCGGCCACAAAGGCCAAGAAGCCGAAGAAATCCGCGGACCGCGCGGCCAACCCGTTCCTGTTCGTCTACAACTACCTCAAGCAGGTCGTTGCAGAGATGCGGAAGGTGATCTGGCCGAACCGCAAACAAATGCTCACCTACACCTCGGTGGTGCTGGCGTTTCTCGCCTTCATGGTGGCGCTGGTCGGCCTCGCGGACTTCGGCCTGGCCAAGCTGGTGCTGCTGGTGTTCGGCTGAGCGAGTGACGCGGCTTTGAGAGCGATAGAGAGGACTGAAAACCGTGACTACCTTCGACGGTGACACGTCCGCGGGCGAAGCGGTCGACCTGAAAGACACCGACGAGGTGCCCGAGGCCGCCGAGGCGTCAGCGACCTCCGAGGCCGCCGAGGCCACCGAGGCCACCGAGGCCGCCGAGGCTCCGGCGCCCGCGGAGCCGGCCGAGGACGTCGACCCGGCCGCCGCGCTCAAGGCGGAGCTGCGCAGCAAGCCCGGGGACTGGTACGTCGTCCACTCCTACGCGGGATACGAGAACAAGGTGAAGGCCAACCTGGAGACCCGGGTGCAAAACCTTGACGTCGGCGACTACATCTTTCAGGTCGAGGTGCCCACCGAAGAGGTCACCGAGATCAAGAACGGCCAGCGTAAGCAGGTCAACCGCAAGGTGTTGCCCGGCTACATCCTGGTGCGCATGGATTTGACCGACGACTCGTGGGCCGCGGTGCGCAACACCCCGGGGGTCACCGGGTTCGTCGGAGCGACGTCGCGCCCGTCGGCGTTGGCGCTCGACGACGTGGTGAAGTTCCTGCTGCCGCGAGGAGCGACGAAGAAGGCCGCCAAGGGCGCGGCCAGCACCGCGGCCGTCGCCGAGGCGGGTGGTCTGGAACGCCCGGCCGTCGAGGTCGACTACGAGGTCGGCGAATCGGTGACTGTCATGGACGGGCCGTTTGCCACGCTGCCCGCCACCATCAGCGAGGTCAACGCCGAACAGCAGAAGCTCAAGGTGCTGGTGTCGATCTTCGGCCGCGAAACGCCCGTCGAACTGACCTTCAGCCAAGTCTCCAAGATCTAACCCCGAAAGGAACACCGAAATCTCATGGCCCCGAAGAAGAAAGTCGCCGGGCTGATCAAGCTGCAGATCGTGGCGGGACAGGCCAACCCGGCTCCGCCGGTGGGCCCCGCGCTCGGCCAGCACGGCGTCAACATCATGGAGTTCTGCAAGGCGTACAACGCTGCGACGGAGAACCAGCGCGGAAACGTCATCCCCGTGGAGATCACGGTCTACGAGGACCGCAGCTTCACCTTCGCGCTGAAGACACCACCCGCCGCCAAGCTGCTGCTGAAGGCCGCCGGCGTGGGCAAGGGCTCCGCGGAGCCGCACAAGACGAAGGTTGCCAAAGTGAGCTGGGACCAGGTGCGTGAGATCGCCGAAACCAAGAAAGCCGATCTCAACGCCAACGACATCGACGCGGCAGCCAAGATCATCGCCGGCACAGCCCGGTCGATGGGGATCACCGTCGAATAGTTCGACCCCAACCCGTGGGAGGGCCAGCTTCGGCCCGACAAATGTCAACCACGACCCAACACCAGATTGGATGAATCAATGAGCAAGAACAGCAAGGCCTACCGCGCCGCCGCCGAGAAGATCGACCGGACGAACCTGTACACCCCGCTGCAGGCGGCCAAACTCGCCAAGGAAACGTCGTCGGCCAAGCAGGACGCGACCGTCGAGGTGGCGATCCGGCTCGGCGTCGACCCCCGCAAGGCAGACCAGATGGTCCGCGGCACGGTCAATCTGCCGCACGGCACCGGTAAGACGGCCCGCGTCGCGGTGTTCGCGGTCGGCGAGAAAGCCGAACAGGCGCAGGCTGCAGGCGCCGACATCGTCGGCAGCGACGACCTGATCGAGAAGATCCAGGGCGGATTTTTGGACTTCGACGCCGCGATCGCCACCCCCGACCAGATGGCCAAGGTCGGCCGCATCGCCCGCGTCCTGGGTCCCCGCGGCCTGATGCCGAACCCCAAGACCGGCACCGTCACCCCTGACGTCGCCAAGGCCGTGGCCGACGTCAAGGGCGGCAAGATCAACTTCCGAGTCGACAAGCAGGCCAATCTGCACTTCGTCATCGGCAAGGCGTCGTTCGACGAGAAGCTGCTGGCCGAGAATTACGGCGCCGCGCTTGACGAGGTGCTGCGGCTCAAGCCGTCCTCGTCGAAGGGGCGCTACCTCAAGAAGATCACCGTGTCGACGACGACGGGCCCCGGCATTCCGGTGGACCCGTCGGTCACCCGGAACTTCGCCGAGGCCTAGCTGTACATCCAACGTCGACTTGTGGGGCGATGTCGCGACTGATCGGCCGAACAAGTCGAAGCTCGGCGAAGCTACCCGCCGCACTCGGTGATGCGCCGCCGCAAGAACTCGCGGCCCGGCTCGGAACCGTTGGACTCCAAGGCCATTCGGTACCACGTGACGGCTTCGACGGGCCGTCCCGCGCGCCGCAGCAGGTCGGCGCGCACCGTCGAGACGAGATTCGAGCGGCCCAGCCGCGGATCGTGCGCCACCTTGTCCAGGGCGGCCAGGCCGGCGTCGGGGCCGTCGCGGAAACCGATCGCCAACGCGCGGTTGGCCCGCACCACCGGGGAATCGGTCATCTGCAGCAACCGGTCGTACGCCGCGCAGATGGCGGACCAGTCCGTCTGCTCCCAGGACGGCGCGGTCGCGTGCAGCGCGGCGATCACCGCCTGCGGCAGGTAGGGCCCGGTCGATCCCTGGGCCCGCCGCAACCGGTCCAGCCCGCGGGAGATGCGGCCGCGGTCCCAGCGGCGACGATCCTGATCCTCGAGCGGCACCAGCATGCCGGCGCCGTCGACCCGGGTTGCGCGCCGCGAATCGTGCAGCAGCACCAGCGCGGCGAGGGCATGTGCCTCCTGCTCGTCCGGCATCAGCGCGCACAACTCGCCGGCCAGCCGGACCCCTTCGTCGCACAGTTCGTCGCGAATCGCCGACGGGCCCGCCGTCGACCAGTAACCCTCGGTGAACACCGAATAGATGCAGCTGAGCACGTGCGGTGTGCGCTCGGGCAGCAACTCGGCGGGTGGCACTCGCAGCGGGATGTTGGCGTGCCGAACCTTGTTCTTGGCGCGCGTGATTCGCTGACCGATGGCCGCCTCGGTCTGTAGCAGCGCGCGGGCGATTTCGCCGACCGTCAGCCCGGACACCAACCGCAGCGTGAGCGCCAGTTGCGACTGCCGGTCGAGCGCCGGGTGCGCACAGGTGAACATCATCCGCAGTTCGTCGTCGACGACCGGGTGCGGATCGGTGCCCTCCGTGCGTGCCCGAATCTCGTCAACCACCGCCGCCAATTCCTTTCCGGGACGTACCGATTCGCGGCGTAGCCGATCCCGGGCGCGGTTGCGCGCAACGGTCACGAGCCAACCGCCGGGATGATCCGGCACGCCGTCGCGAGGCCAGGCGCGCAGCGCCTCGGCGCAGGCTTCCTGGACGGCGTCCTCCGCGACGGTGAGATCGCCGGACCACCGCGCGAGCGCGGCGACGGCGGGTCCCCATTCCCGCCGGAAGACGCCGTCCAGGTCGGCCATTCGCGGACGCTACAGTCCCGAGACGCCGGCCCTTTGCCGTAGCTCCACCGCGGACGCGGGGATCATCGACGCGGTCTTGACGGCCTCGTCGCGGTCGGCGGCGCTGAGCACATAGAAGCCGTTGGCGACCTCCGCGCCTTCGATGTAGGGCCCGTCCGTGATGAGGACCTCGCCGTCGCGCACCCGCACGGTCGTCGCCGTCGACGGTGGATGCAGGCCGGCGCCGGATTTGATGTGCGGGGCCGCCGCGGCGCCGAACTCCTGGTGCTGAACCACCATGGCGTCCCATTCCGGACTGCCGGGCGGAACCGGTCGGGCGGGCGGCTCCAGCAGCAGCGCGACCCAGGTGGGGCCCTCGGTCGGCTGGGGCGCTACCCCCGGGCCCGCCATCGGCCAGATCTCCACCGCGCCGTGCTTGGCCGCCGGGACGTCGCGCGCCAAAGCGATTGCCTCGTCGAGGTTTTCGGCCTCGAACACGTAGTAGCCGCCGGCCACTTCGGCGCCCTCGGCGAACGGGCCATCGGTGATGATCGGCGCGTCCGGGCCGCCTGTGATGCGCACCGCGGTTGCCGCGGGCAACAGCGCGTCACCGCCCCGAATCGCCGAAGCGGCCTTGGCGTGGAAGGCCCCGTAGGCCGCCATCTCGGCGGCTCCCTCGTCGGGCGTCAGGTCGCGCTCTTGGCTGATCAATAGGGCGAAGTACTGCATGTTCGTCACCTCCGGATAGCGAGCGAAGCCTTGTGTTCCACTCTCTACCCAATCGACGAACGCCGCATCCCCAATCCGACAGGAGCGGAAAATCAGGCGGCCGCACCCGGCTTGAGGTAGGTCACCAGGCGGACGTCGAGCATCTCGTCGGTGAAGTAGTGCTCGCAGCCGCGCAGGTATTTCATGTAGCGCTCGTAGACTTCTTCGGAGGTGACCTCGATGGCCTTGTCCTTGTTGGACTCCAGCGTGTCACCCCAGATGCGCAGCGTCTTGATGTAGTGGGGCCGTAGCGAAAGCGGTTCGGGGACAACGAAACCCGCCTTCTGGCCGTGCTCCACCATCATCTCGGTGGACGGCAGCCGGCCGCCCGGGAAGATCTCGGTGATGATGAACTTGATGAAGCGCGCCGTCTCGAAGCTCAGCTTCTTACCGCGGGCCGCCATGTCGAAGGGGTGATAGCCGACGCTGCTCTGGATGGTCATCCGACCGTCGGAGGGCATGATGTTGAAACACCGCTTGAAGAAGTCGTCGTAGTTTTCGTGCCCGAAGTGCTCGAAGGCCTCGATCGACACGATCCGGTCGACGGGATCGTTGAAGTCCTCCCAGCCGTGCAGCCGCACCTGGCGTGACCGGTTGGTGTCGAGTGCCCCCAGCACCTGCTCGGAGCGGGCGTGCTGATTCTTCGACAGCGTCAGGCCGATGACGTTGACGTCGAACCGCTCGACGGCGCGCCTCATGGTGGTGCCCCAACCGCAGCCGATGTCCAGCAGTGTCATTCCCGGCCGCAGGTCCAGCTTGTCCAGGTTCAGGTCGATCTTGGCGTACTGAGCCTCTTCGAGCGTGAGGTCCGGGGGCTCGAAGTACGCGCAGCTGTAGGTCCGGGTGGGGTCCTGGAACAGGGCGAAGAAGTCATCGGAGACGTCGTAGTGCGCCTGAATGTCTTCGAAGCGGGTCCGCGTCTTCGTCACGCCAGTCGGTTGCTCAGCCATGGCGTGCAACGATACCGAAGTTCACTTTTGCAACGTGAACTGGTTGCAGTCGATGTAGCCCACCCGGAATGCATTGACGCAGCCGGCCAGGAACTTCATGTACCGGTCGTAGACCTCTTCGGACTGGATCGCGACAGCCTCGTCCTTGCGCGCCTCGAGGGCCTCGGCCCAGAAGTCCAACGTCTTGGCGAAGTCGGATTGCAGCGACTGGCGACGGGTTACCTTGAAACCCACCTTCGCGCTGTGCTCCTCGACCGTGTCGATCATCGGCAGCCGGCCCCCCGGGAAGATCTCGGTCATGATGAACTTGATGAAGCGCGCCATTTCGAACGTCAGAGGTATGCCGCGCTCGATGACCTGCTTCGGGTGCAAGCCCGTGATCACGTGCAGCAGCATGACGCCGTCGGCGGGCATGGCGTGGTACGCGAAGCTGAAGAAATCTTCGTAGCGGTCGAACCCGAAGTGCTCCAACGCTTCGATGACGACAATGCGGTCAACCGGCTCATTGAAGTCCGCCCAGTCGCGCAATAGCACCCGTCGCGAGCGCTTGCTGTCGATTTCCTCGAGCACCTGCTGGCAGTAGGCGTGCTGGTTCTTCGACAGCGTCACCCCGACGACGTTGACGTCGTACTTCTCGACGGCGCGCTTCATCACCGAGCCCCAGCCGCAGCCGAGGTCGAGCAGGGTCATCCCGGGCTCCAGCCCCAGTTTGTCCAGCGTCAGGTCAATCTTGGCGATCTGAGCTTCGTGCAGGGTCATGCCCTCGCGCGGAAAGTAGGCGCAGCTGTAGGTGCGTGTCGGATCCACAAAGAGCGCGAAGAATTCGTTCGACAGGTCGTAATGTGCCCGGACATCGGCGACGTTTGACCGTGCACGCACGGCGCCCGCTCGATTCTCAGACATTGTGTCCTCCAGACTGGACGGGCACCTGGATCAGGTGGCCGTTCCCGGCACCCTACACCGGGCGGGGCAGATCCCCCGCATTTGCGCTGGCATTCCCCTGGGATTTCTCCAGGGTGAACTGGTTGACGTCGATATAACCGATCCGGAATGCCTCGGCACAGCCGGTCAGGTACTTCATGTACCTCTCGTAGACCTCTTCGGACTGAATCCCGATGGCCTCGTCCTTGTGCTCCTCCAGGGCCTGCGCCCACAGGTCGAGTGTCCTGGCGTAATGCGGCTGCAGCGACTGCCGGCGGGTCAAGCGGAAATCCGCGTTTGACGAGCGCTCCTGGACCATCTCGATCGACGGCAACCGGCCGCCGGGGAAGATTTCGGTGACGATGAACTTGATGAATCGCGCCATCTCGAACGTCAGGGGTATGCCGCGCTCGACGCACTGCGGTCCCGTCAGCCCTGTGATCGTGTGCAGCAGCATCACGCCGTCATCGGGCAGGACGCTGTGGGCCATCTTGAAGAAATCGTCGTAGCGATCGTGGCCGAAGTGCTCGAACGCGCCGATCGACACGATTCGGTCAACCGGCTCGTCGAACTGTTCCCAGCCGGCCAGCAGGACTCGCCTGCTCCGCCCTGTGTCCATTTCGTCAAACGACTTCTGGACGTGGGCGGCCTGGTTCTTCGACAACGTCAGGCCTACGACGTTCACGTCGTACTTTTCGATCGCCCGGCGCATCGTGGCGCCCCACCCGCAGCCGACGTCGAGCAGCGTCATGCCAGGCTGCAGGCCCAACTTGCCCAGGGCCAGGTCGATCTTGGCGAGCTGCGCCTCTTCGAGCGTCATGTCGTCGCGCTCGAAGTACGCGCAACTGTAGGTCTGGGTGGGGTCCAGGAACAGGCGGAAGAAGTCGTCGGACAAGTCGTAGTGCGCCTGCACGTCCTTGAAGTGCGGCGTCAGATCCTTGGCCATCAGCGAACTCTCACCTCACTTCGCAAGCGTGAACTGGCCCACATTGATGAGCCCTCGGCGGAAGCGCTCTGCGCACCCGGTCAGGTAGTGCATGAAGTTGTCGTAGACCTGTTCGGACTGCAGGGCGATGGCGCGCTCCCTCTGCGACTCCAAGTTGGCCGCCCAGGTGTCCAGGGTTTTCGCGTAGTGATGCTGCAGCAGTTGAGTTTGCTCCAGGTGGAACCCGGCGTTCGTGGCGTTGTCGACGATGTCGGGCTCCGAAGGAAGCTCACCGCCGGGGAAAATCGACTCGCGCAAGAATTTAAGGAACCGGATGTCGCTCATCGTCAGCGCTATGCCCTGCTCGTGCAACCATCTGCGGTCGTAGGTGAACAGGCTGTGCAACAGCATCCGGCCGCCGTCGGGGAGGATGTCGTATGAGCGTTCGAAGAACGCCCCGTAGCGCTCCTTGTGGAAGGCGTCGAACGCCTCGAAGGAGACGATCCGGTCGACCTTGTCGTCAAACTCTTCCCAGCCCTGCAGCCGCGCCTCGGCGCGCCGCGTTGTCGGGATGGCCGCCAGCCGAGACCTGCTGCGCTCGTAATGGTTTCGGCTCAGCGTCAGGCCGATGACGTTGACGTCGTACTTCTCGACGGCGCGCACCAGCGCGCCGCCCCACCCGCACCCGACGTCGAGCAGTGTCATCCCGGGCTCCAGGTTCAGCTTGTCCATCGCCAGGTCCAACTTGGCGAGTTGCGCCTCTTCGAGTGTCATGTCGTCGCGTTCGAAGTAGGCGCAGGTGTAGACCCAGGTCGGGTCGAGGAACAGGCCGAAAAAGTCGTCCGAAATGTCGTATGCCGCTTGCGAGTCTTCGTAGTACGGTCTCAGCTCCGCCATCTCTCCGACGCCCTCCTTACGCCAATTTACAACCGGTGAGACCTCAGCGGGCCTCGGCGAAGTTGCTAGTAAGCACGTTGATCAGCCGATCCCAGAGTTGCTGAGGCAGGTCGTGGCCCATGCCGTCGAACAACACTAGCCGAGCGTCTTTGATGGCGCGCGCAACGGCCCGACCGCCGAAGGGCCGCGCAAGCTTGTCGGCTCGGCCATGTATCACCACGGTCGGCACGACGGTACGCCGGTTGTATGCGAGCAGGCTGCCGCTGGCCAGGACGGCGCTGAAGTGCCGTGCGACGCCCGCGGGGTAGAAGCCGCGGTCGTAGCTCGCCGCGGCGTCGGCTCGGATCTGCTCCTCGGCCTTCTGGTAACGCGGGCTGCCCGTGATCTTGCTGACGCGGACCACATTTTCGACGACGACATCCCGGGAAGAGCCCGGCGGCGGCCCGCTGACGAGTGACAGCAAGGCGCGTGGCGCCGGGGGCGGCAGGAACGGTCGATTATTGCTGGAGAAAATGACCGCCAAAGACCTTGTCCGCTCGGCGAATCGCGCCGCGAAGATCTGGGCGATCATTCCGCCCATCGATGCCCCGACTATGTGGGCGCGCTCGATGCCTAGGTGGTCCAGCACCGCGGCCGCGTCGTCGGGCATGTCCTCCAGCGTGTAGGGCGCCTCACCGGGCAGTCCGAGCCAGAACCTGAGCAACCGAGGGACCATCGGTCGGTCGGAATTGGGAGATTCGACCTTGCTGGACAGGCCGACGTCGCGATGGTCGTATCGGATGACCCGCAGGCCCCGGCCCACCAGCTTCTCGCAGAAAGCGGTCCGCCACAGCAGCAGCTGCGCGCCCAGCCCCATGATCAGCAGCATGGGCGGGTCATCGATGCCGCCCATGTCCTCGTAGTACAGCTTCAAGTCGCCCGATATGGCGTTACCGGTGCGGATCTCCATCAGGCTGCCTCTACACCTCCACGTCGGTCTGGTGCTCCCGGCTGACCTCGACCATGAAGTTCGCAAAGTACCCCGTCAGCTGGGGGTCGGACATCATTTGCCACTTCGGTGCCAGCAACTTCATGTACCGCTCGACGTACAGGAACTGCTTGCCGATCAGCACCAGCTCCCGGGGCAGCTTGACGTCGTAGGCGTCGGCCAGCGCCGACAGCTGCCGCCCGATGTCGGCGTAGGACATGTCGCCCAACGACTTCATGGTGAGCGGCGTGGCGAAGCTTTCCAGGTCCTTGGCGGCCTGGGCCTCCGGCTTCACGGTGCCGACGGCGCCCATCAGCACGACGATCTTGCCCGCGGAGGCATGGTCCTTCTTCACCAGCAGCGCGTACACCAGCTCCCGCAGCAGCCAGCGGGTGCGGGGGTCGATGCGGCCCATGATGCCGAAGTCGAAGAACACGATGCGGCCTTGGTCGTCGACGTACAGGTTGCCGGCGTGCAGGTCGCCGTGGAACAGCCCGTGCCGCAGCCCGCCCTCGAACACGGAAAACAGCAGCGCCTTGACCAGCTCGGTGCCGTCGAACCCGGCCTTGCGGATGGCGGCCACGTCGTCGATGCGGATGCCGTGCACCCGTTCCATCGTCAGGACCCGCTCACTGGTGTAGTCCCAGTGCACGTGGGGCACCCGGATGTTCTTGCCAAGCGGCGAGGAGTGCAGGTGGGCTACCCACGCCTCCATCGACTGCGCTTCGAGGCGAAAGTCCAACTCCTCGGCCAGATTGCTGGAGAAGTCGGCGACCACGTCCTGCGCCGACAGCCGCCGGCCCAGCTTGGCCAGTTCGACGGCCTGGGCGAAGCGCTTCAGGATCTGCAGGTCGGCGGCAACCCGGCGCCGGATGCCCGGGCGCTGGATCTTGACGACGACCTCTTCCCCGCTGTGCAGGGTCGCGTAGTGCACCTGCGCGATGGAGGCCGACGCGAACGGCGTGTCGTCCCACTTGGCGAACAGCTCGGACGGGTCGCCGCCCAGCTCCTCGACGAAGAGATCGTGGATCTCGCCCGCGTCGGCGGGGGGGACCCGGTCGAGTAGGCCGCGGAATTCGCGGGACAGGGATTCGCCGAACGCGCCGGGGCTGGACGCGATGATCTGTCCAAACTTCACGTAAGTCGGACCCAGGTCGGCGAAGGTCTGAGGAAGCTGCTTGATGACTTTCTGCTGCCACGGGCCCTTCGCCGGCAGCTTGGCGACGACCCGGGCGGCGGTGCGTGTGACCTGCCAACCGGTGGCCGCCACCCGGGCCGCTTCGACCGGCAAGGGCACCCGGTCGAGCTTGGCCACCTCGCGGTGCTTGGTAGAAGTCATTACAGCAGTCTGCCAAACCGGCAGTGTCAAGTCCCAATTGCTGTGAGCGCGCTCACCGGGATCCGGCGAGCGCGAAGTTCTCGGTGAGGGCCTCGATGACCGGCCGCCAGACCAGTTCCGGTAGGTCGTGGCCCATCCCGTCGACCACGATGTATCGTGCGCCGGGGATCGCCGCGGCGACCGCCCGCCCGTTCCGCGGCCGCACCATCGGGTCGGCCGAACCGTGCAGCACCACGGTCGGCGCGGTGATCGCCCTGCTGTAGCCGAGCAGGCTGCCGGTGCCCAGCACGGCGTCGAACTGCCGCAGCATGCCCTGCGGGTAGGTGCAGCGGTCCGCGAGCTGCTGCACGCGGTTTCGCAGCTCGGTTTGCGGGGGCAGGAAGTTCGGGCCATTGAACATCTCGATGTTGCGCACCTCGAAGGCCAGCTTCTCCTCCGCCGGGGCGTCTTTGGCCGGCGCATCGAACGCGAGCTTGATGACCCGCCAGGCCGGCAACGCGGAAAACGGCTTGCCGGTGGTCGACATGATGATGCCCAGCGACGCCACCCGGTCCGGCTCGGTGGCGGCAAGGATCTGCGCGATCATGCCGCCCAGCGAAGCGCCAACCACATGGGCCCGAGTGATGCGCAGATGATCGAGCAACGCCATCACGTCGCCGGTCATGTCGATCAAGGTGTAGGGCACCTGACTGGGCTTGCCCAGCAGATAGCGGCCGACCCGTCGGTAGACGGGGCCGCGGGCCCGCATTCCGTGCATCTTGGCCGACAGCCCGGTGTCGCGGTGGTCGAAGCGGATGACGCGGTAACCGGCGTCGAGGAGTTGTTCGCAAAAGCCGTCGGGCCACATCGGCAGCTGGGCGCCCAGGCCCATGATGAGCAGCGCGGGCGGGGCCGCCGGGTCGCCGAGATCCTCGTAGTAGAGCTCCACGGCGCCGTCGGGCGTCTCGCGGCGCGCGATGCCGTTACGCGTCAGCACGCTTCTGCTGAGGCTTCCAGGGCTGCACCCACCCTTCGATCGTCCAGCCCTCCAGCGCGGCGATCAACTCGTACATGGTGGCGCCGTCGATGCTTTCCCGGATGATGTCGGCGTGCCCCGCGTGGCGGGCCAGTTCGTTGATCACGTGCAGGATCACCCAGCGCACCGACCAGGGCTCCTGGTTCTTGGGAAACCACGGGATGTCCTGCGGGACGGGCACCGCGGCGTCGAGGTCCGAGGTCTCCGCCAGCCGCAGCGACGCCGCGTTTTGGGCTTCGAACGCTTCCAGCAGGCCGGCCAGTGTCTCGTCGGGCCGCATCACGTGCTGATCACCGAACTCCCTGGCGATCTCTTCGAAGGGCCGGGGGTCTCTCGGCGGCGCGTCCGGGGCGGCGGCGACACGCGCCATCCACGTGCGCTGCATGGCGGTGGCGTGCTTGACCAGCCCGCCGATCGATAGGGTGCTGACCGTAGGTGTAGACCGGGCTTGTTCGTCGGTGAGGCCGTAGGAGACCGCGAAATACGCGCTCTGGTGGAACGCCAGATATTCGCGGAGGGCGCTGCGTTCGTCGGTCACGGGTGGGGCGATGGCGGGCATGGCCAGATCCTAAATCCGGGTGCTTGATACAGATGGCGCGCCAACCTTATCGAGAGCCCCACTGGACTAGTGCATGCGCTACCGCGGCGGCCACCCGCGCCGTAGGGTGCGGGCATGCAGCTGGTGTCGGCGGAGTCGACGGAACTTTTCGTCGGGCCGCCGGACGCGCCGCTACAGCTGGCGCGGGTCAGCGTTTCGGGCTGCGTCGGGACGACACCCATCCGCGTCGACGGCCAAGGCCTGCGCGGCGAGGCCCTCGCCGAGCCCGGGCAGGAGGTCGTCGAGGTCCCGGTCATCGTCGACCGTCCCGTCGTCGGGCAGCGACGGGCCGCGCGGGCGCATGCCGCTCACGCCCGCCGGCCGATCGAGTGCCCCTTCGACTTCACCGTCGCCGAGCCCGGGTGGACGATGTTCATGATCAGTCACTTTCACTACGACCCGGTCTGGTGGAACACGCAGGGCGCATACACCAGCGAGTGGGCCGAAGACCCGCCGGGGCGACAGGCCAACGGTCTCGCGCTGGTGCACGCGCATCTGGAAATGGCTCGCCGCGAGCCCGAGTACAAGTTCGTGCTGGCCGAGGTGGATTACCTCAAGCCCTACTGGGACACCCGCCCCGAGGACCGCGCCGACCTTCGCCGGTTCATCGCCGAGGGCCGCGTCGAGGTGATGGGCGGCACCTACAACGAACCCAACACCAACCTCACCAGCCCGGAAACCACGATCCGAAACCTGGTCCACGGCATGGGCTTTCAACGCCACGTGCTGGGCGCCGACCCGGCCACCGCGTGGCAGCTGGACGTCTTCGGCCACGACCCGCAATTCCCCGGGATGGCGGCCGATGCCGGCCTGACGTCGAGTTCGTGGGCCCGCGGGCCGTTCCACCAGTGGGGTCCGGCCCACGGCCAAGGGGTCGACCGCATGCAGTTCTGCAGCGAGTTCGAGTGGATCGCGCCGTCGGGCCGCGGGCTGCTGACCCACTACATGCCGGCGCACTACGGGGCGGGCTGGGGGATGGACTCGTCCACCACGCTGACCGAGGCCGAAAACGCCACGTACGCGCTGTTCGCTCAGCTCAAGAAAGTCGCCTTGACGCGCAACGTGCTGCTGCCCGTCGGCACCGACTACACCCCACCGAACAAGTGGGTCACCGCGATCCACCGCGACTGGGCAGCGCGCTATACGTGGCCGCGGTTCGCGTGCGCGCTGCCGCGCGAGTTCTTCGCGTCGGTGCGCGCCGAATTGGCGCAGCGCGGATGCGAGCCGTCGCCCCAGACCCGCGACATGAACCCGATCTACACGGGCAAGGACGTGTCCTACATCGACACCAAGCAAGCCAACCGGGCCGCCGAGAACGCCGTGCTGGACGCCGAGCGCTTCGCGGTGTTCGCCGGCCTGATGACCGGCGCCGAGTACCCGCAGGCGGCCCTGGCCAAGGCGTGGGTGCAGCTGGCCTACGGCGCGCACCACGACGGCATCACCGGCTCGGAGTCCGACCAGGTCTACCTCGACCTGCTGACCGGCTGGCGCGACGCGTGGGAGCTGGGCCGCGCTGCCCGCGACAAGTCCCTGGAACTGCTCTCGAGCGCGGTCGCTCGCGCCGAGCACTCGATCGTGGTGTGGAACCCGCTGACGCAACAGCGCACCGACATCGTCACCGCCCGGCTCGACCCGCCGCTCGGTCCGGGCTTGCGGGTCGTCGACGCCGACGGCGGCGAGTTGCCCGCCCACGTCGAGCACGACGGGCGGTCCGTCACCTGGCTGGCGCGGGACGTGCCGTCGCTGGGCTGGCGGGCCTACCGGCTCGAGCCGACAGCAGAGCCGAGTGGCTGGGAACCGCTGTTCGGCTTCCAGATCTTCAACAAGCACTACCGGCTGGAGGTGGACCCCGCGCGCGGCGGGGCGGTTGTGTCATTGCTCCAGGGCGGCCGCCAGCTGATCGCCGAGGGCCGGGTGGGCAACGAGCTTGCCCTCTACGACGAGTACCCGGCGCACCCCACCCAGGGTGAGGGCCCATGGCACTTGCTGCCCAAGGGTCGGGTGCTGTGCTCGTCGGAATCACCGGCGCAGGTGCAGGCCTACCAGGGTCCGCTCGGTCAGCGGCTGGTCGTGCGGGGCGGGATCGGCGGGCTGCTGCGCTACACCCAAACGCTGACCCTCTGGCGCGGCGTGGCGCGGGTGGACGGTCGCACCGCCATCGACGAGTTCACCGGCGCCGACCGCTTGTTGCGCCTGCGTTGGCCCTGTCCGGTGCCGGGCGCAATGCCGGTCAGCGAGGTGGGGGACGCAGTCGTCGGGCGCGGTTTTGCGTTGCTGCACGACGGCACCGATTCGGTCGACACGGCGCGGCACCTGTGGACGCTGGACAACCCGGCCTACGGCTGGTTCGGCCTGTCGTCTGCGGTGCGGGTCCGCATCGGGGACCCCACGGCCGACAGCGTGCGGGCGGTATCGGTGGCCGAGGTGGTGTCGCCGGCCGAGACGGTGTCGGCGCCGTTGGCGCGCGAGCTGATGGTCGCCCTCGTCCGCGCCGGCGTCACGGCCACCTGCAGCGGCGCCGACAAGCCCCGCTACGGCGACCTCGACGTGGACTCAAATCTGCCCGACGTGCGGATCACGCTGGGCGGGCCGACTCGCAACGCCTTCACCAAGTCCGTTCTGGCCGAGGCGAATCCGGCCTACACCGCCGAACTCGACCGTCAGCTGGCCACCTCGGGCGAGGCCAGGGTCTGGGTGCCGGCGGCAACACCGTTGGCGGCTGCCTGGATGCCCGGCGCCGACCTGCGTGCCCCGCGCGCGCTGCCGGTGCTCGTGATCGACGGCAGCGACGACGCAACCCTCGCCGCCGCGATCGCGTCGGTGGTCGACGACCTCGCGAGCGCCGACATCCCCGTCGCCCAAGACACTGAGCAGGCGCCGTCGGGAATCGAAGACTTCGAGGACCGCACCGTCGCGCTGCTGAACCGCGGCGTGCCCAGCTTCGCCGTCGAATCTGACGGTACGCTGCATACCGCGCTGATGCGGTCCTGCACCGGCTGGCCGTCCGGCGTCTGGACCGACGACCCGCGTCGCACCGCGCCCGACGGCTCCAACTTCCAGCTCCAGCACTGGACGCACGTTTTCGACTACGCGCTGGCCAGCGGTGACGGCGACTGGCGACGGGCCGACATCCCGAGCCGCAGTGCGCAGTTCTCCCACCCGCTGCTCGCGGTCCGCCCCAACCAACGACGCGGCCAGCTGTCGGCGGCCGGTTCGCTGCTGCGCGTCGAGCCGGCCGACTCCGTCCAGCTGACGGCGCTCAAGGCAGCGGGCAACCCACTGGCAGCGGGCAGCGCCCGGCCGGTCGACCCGGGCGCGGTGGCCCTGCGGTTGGTGGAAACGACCGGGGCGGGCGCCCTCGTCACCGTCGGTTCGGAGCTCGGCGAGGTACGTGACCTGCAATTCGCCGATCTGCTGGAGAAGCCCCGGCGGGGCGCAGGGTCGGTCGACCTGCACGGCTTTCAGGTGGGCACCGTGCTCGCCCAGGTCGAAATGCCAAGTCTCCTAACGGCATTCGCCGAACTGGCCCCGAGCGCCGAGGCCGCGCAGCCGCTTTACGCGCGCTATTGGCTGCACAATCGCGGGCCCGCGCCGCTCGGGGGATTGCCGGCCGTCGCGCACCTGCACCCCCAGCGAGTGACGGCCGCGCCGGGCGGCGAGCTGACCCTGCGACTCACCGCGGCCAGCGACTGCACCGACGCCGCGCTGGACGGTGCGGTGACGCTGGTGTGTCCCGGCGCCTGGTCGGCCGCACCCTCGGAGCTGCCGTTCACCCTGTGCCGCGGCGATCACCTGGAGGCCCACGTGGCCATGTCGCTCCCGGCGGGCACACGACCCGGGCTTTATCCCATCCGCGCCCAGCTGCGCGTAACGAGCGACAACGTGCCGGCGGCCTGGCGCCAGGTCGTCGAGGACGTGTGCATCGTCGAAGTCGGGGTGTGCGAGGAAGAGCTGGTCTACCTGGTCGACGGGCCCGCCGACGTCGAGGTGGCCGCCGGCGAGACGGCCCGGCTGACCGTCACGGTGGGCACCCACGCCCGTGCCGACCTGGCTCTGGAGGCGCACCTGATCGGCCCCTGGGGCACCTGGGAGTGGATCGGGCCCGCCGCACTGGGTGCGGTCCTGCCGGCCCGCGGCAGGGCCGAGCTGGATTTCGACGTAACCCCACCTGTGTGGCAGTACCCGGGCCAGTGGTGGGCCCTGGTCCGGGTCGGCTGCGCCGGGCGACTGGTCTACTCACCGGCGGTGAAGGTGACGGTGACATGAGTTCCCAGCTCGCGGCCACCGTGGCCGGCGCCCCGGTTTCCGTCGCCGAGATCGACGCGGCCGAGGCGCGCCTGCGCGGCGGTCCCGGCGCGGCCACGCTGCCGGCCAGCGACACTAGCGAGGGGCGGCAAGTGCGGCGCTGGCTCACCCAACTGATCGTGACGAGGCGAGTGCTCGCCGCCGAGGCGGCCGCGCGGGGTCTGACCGAGCGGGAGGCGCCGACCGAGGCCGAGCTGCTGCCCGACGAGACCGCGCGGCTGGAGCTCGGCAGCGTGGCCGCGGCCGCGCTGACGGATCCGCGCGCGCGGGCGGTGTTCGCCGACGTCACCGCCCGGGTCGAGGTCGGCGACGATGAAGTGGCCAATTACCACGCCCGCAACCCGCTGCGGTTCGCCGCCCCGCGCCCCGCCCGTCACGGCTGGCTGGCCCCCTCGCCCGTCGGCCCGCCGCTGGCAGAGGTGCGGTCGGCGATCGTCGACCACTTGCGCGGCGCCGCGCGCCGGCGGGCCTTCCGCCTGTGGCTGGACGCGCGCCGGACGGAGCTGGTCCGGCTCGCGACCGGGTACGAGCATCCGGGCGACCCGCGCCAACCCGACAACACCCACCGGCACTGATCGCCATGCTGACCCTCTGCCTGGACATCGGCGGCACCAAAATCGCCGCGGGCCTGGTCGACCCGGGTGGCGCGCTGGTGCGCACCGCCATTCGGCCCACCCCGGTAGGCGCCGGGGCCGACGAGGTCTGGGCCGCGGTCGCCGCGATCATCGCCGACTTGGTGCCCGCCGCGAACGCCCTGAACGGCCCCGTCGCCGCCGTCGGGATCGCCTCGGCTGGTCCGATCGACGTGCACGGCGGACGCGTCAGCCCGGTCAACATCAGATCTTGGCGCGATTTCCCGCTGCGAGACAGGGTCGCCGCCGCCGTGCCTGGCGTGCCCGTGCGGCTCGCCGGCGACGGCGTGTGCATGGCGCTTGGCGAGCATTGGCTTGGAGCGGGCCGGGAAGCGCGGTTCCTGCTCGGCATGGTCGTGTCCACCGGTGTGGGCGGCGGATTGGTGCTCGACGGCGTTCCCTACACCGGCCGCACCGGCAATGCCGGTCACGTCGGCCACGTGGTGGTCGAACAGGACGGCCGGCCCTGCGCGTGCGGTGGCCGCGGCTGCGTCGAAACCGTCGCGTCCGGCCCGTCGCTGGTGCGCTGGGCGAGGGCCAACGGGTGGTCCGCGCCGCCCGCGGCCGGCGCCCGGGAATTGGCCGCCGCGGCGGTGGCGGGGGATCCGGTGGCGGCGCGAGCTTTTCGCAGGGGCGCCACCGCGCTCGCGGCGATGATTGCCTCGGTCGGCGCGGTGTGCGACCTAGACCTCGTCGTCATAGGCGGCGGCGTCGCCAGATCCGGGTCGCTGCTTTTCGACCCGGTCCGCGCGGCGTTGCCCGACTACGCAGGGCTGGACTTTCTGGCCGGCCTGCGGGTGGTGCCGGCCGAACTCGGTGGTGAGGCCGGTCTCATCGGCGCGGCTAGGCTTGCGGGTTTTGGCCGAACGTAGCGGTCGGCTATCCTGGTTGCCGATCCACCGAAGACCGTCGGTCACCGAGCAATCGGTTGAAGGTCCGGGAACATCCCGGCGGCCCACGCAGGAGGACGAGGCATTACCGCCGGCTGTGCGCCGGCGTCTTCACGCCCCGGCCGCTTCCTGCGCCGGGGCGTTCGTCGTTCCCCGGTGATCGCAGACGACAGGTTTCGACGAGACATTGAAAAGACGACGAGACATTGAAAAGACGACGAGACATTGAAAAGACGACGAGACATTGAAAAGACTCTGACTTCAGGAGGTATGCATGGCCAGGGCTGACAAGGCCACCGCCGTTGCAGACATCGCGGAGCAGTTCAAGGACGCGACCGCCACCTTGATCACCGAATACCGCGGTTTGACGGTCGCCAACTTGGCCGAGCTGCGCCGTTCGCTGGCGGGATCCGCGACGTATGCGGTGGCAAAGAACACGCTGATCAAGCGCGCCGCCTCGGAAGCCGGGATCGAGGGTCTCGACGAGCTGTTCGCCGGCCCGACGGCGATCGCGTTCGTCACCGGGGAGCCGGTCGACGCCGCCAAGGCCATCAAGACCTTCGCCAAGGAGCACAAGGCGCTGGTCATCAAGGGTGGCTACATGGACGGCCACCCACTGACCGTGGCCGAGGTCGAGCGCATCGCCGACCTGGAGTCCCGCGAGGTCTTGCTGGCCAAGCTGGCCGGGGCGATGAAGGGCAACCTCGCCAAGGCGGCCGGCCTGTTCGCCGCTCCGGCCTCGCAGATGGCCCGGCTCGCGGCCGCACTGCAGGACAAGAAGGCCTCCGAGCCGGCGACTGAAACACCGGCAGCGGCGGCCCCAGAAGCCGCCACTGAACCGGCCCCAGAACCGGCCCCAGAACCGGCCCCAGAAGGCGCCACCGAGACACCGGCGGAAGCCGAGTAACCCGCACCGAAATCAGGAAGGACCCACCACCATGCCCAAGCTGTCCAGCGACGAACTGCTCGACGCGTTCAAGGAAATGACCCTCTTGGAGCTCTCGGACTTCGTCAAGAAGTTCGAGGAGACCTTCGAGGTCACCGCCGCCGCTCCCGTCGCCGTCGCGGCGGCCGGTCCCGCGGCCGGTGGCGCGCCCGCCGAGGCCGCCGAGGAGCAGTCCGAGTTCGACGTCATCCTCGAAGGTGCCGGCGACAAGAAGATCGGCGTCATCAAGGTGGTCCGCGAGATCGTCTCCGGCCTGGGCCTGAAGGAGGCCAAGGACCTGGTCGACAGCGCGCCCAAGCCGCTGCTGGAGAAGGTGGCCAAGGAGGCCGCCGACGAGGCCAAGGCCAAGCTCGAGGCCGCCGGCGCCACCGTCACCGTCAAGTAGTCGACGCAAGATACCCCCGGAGCCCCCTTGGCTGGTTCCGGGGTTCTTGCGCTCTAGCCCCGGCTCATCGCCGAGAGCTGGGACTGCGTCACACGCTCCGGTGAGTCTCCCAGGGCTACAAAGAAGTTCGAGGTCATCGAGGCAAGCACCGGAGCGACGGCCCTACCGTCGTCGCCGTAAAAGCCGGCCAGCTCCAGCATCACGAAACCGTGTATCAGCGCCCAGAACTGGGCCGCCGTTGCCACGATCGCCCCGTCGTCCGGCGACTCCGCGCCGATCCGGCCGGCCCGCATGGACCGCTGCACGGCACGCACCACATGCGCGAAGCTCGGGATGCGCTGCTCGATCTCCCCGACTGTCAGCGTCAGGATGTTGCCGGCCGGCGCGTTGATGCCGTGCGCGCTGGTGCTGCCGAACATCAGGCGGTACATGTGCGGGCGCTCGATGGCGTAGCGCCGGTAGGCCGCGCCGATGGCGAACACGTCGGCGACCGGGTCGTCCGTTTCTGGCACGCTCAGCGCGGCGTCGAACTGCCGCAAGCCCTCCTCGGCGACCTCGGCGATGAGGCCCCGCATCCCGCCGAAGTGGGTGTACACGGCCATCGTCGAGGTCCCCGCGGCGCTGGCCACCCGGCGGGTCTGCAGGGCGTCGGGGCCCTCGTCGTCGAGCAGGCCGACGGCGGCGTGCAGCATCTCGTCACGGACGCTGCGAACGCTGCGTGGGGCCTGCGAAGTCATCATTGCCATCTTCTCATCGGGGGCGTAGCGTGCCAATAACGGCGAAATAACAATGTTATAGGAGCTCGGAGATGACCGCTACGCAAACCGCGCACACCCGGAATCCGTATCTCGAGGGCTTCCTGGCCCCGGTGGGCGCGGAAGTTACCGCGACCGATTTGGAGGTCACCGGGCACATCCCGGAGCACCTCGACGGGCGCTATCTGCGCAACGGCCCCAACCCGGCCGAAGAGGTCGACCCGGCTACCTATCACTGGTTCAGCGGTGACGGCATGGTGCACGGCGTCGCGCTGCGCGACGGTCATGCGCGCTGGTACCGCAACCGCTGGGTGCGCAGCCTTTCGGTCTGCGACACCCTCGGCGAGCCGGCGCCGGCCCGGCTCAACCCACGGGCGGGCATGCTTTCCTTCGGTGCCAACACCAACGTGTTGAGTCACGCCGGGCGCACGTTGGCGCTGGTCGAAGGCGGGGCCGCCAACTACGAGCTGACCGACGAGCTCGACACCGTCGGGACGTGCGACTTCGACGGCACTCTGGCCGGCGGCTACGCCGCTCATCCGCACCGCGATCCGCGCACCGGCGAATTGCACGCCGTTTCTTACTCGTTCGCCCGCGGGCGGACCGTGCAGTACTCCGTGATCGACACCCGGGGACGAGCCCGGCGGACGGTCGACATCGAGGTCTCCGGTTCGCCGATGATGCACGATTTCTCGCTGACCGACAGATACGTGGTGATCTACGACCTGCCGGTGACGTTCGACCCGGTGCAGGTGCTGCCGGCGAAAATGCCGAGCTGGCTGGCTGCGCCGGCCCGGCTGGCGCTGCAGTCGCTGATCGGTCGCGTTCGGGTGCCCGGCCCGATCACCGCGATGATGAATCGCGACCCGAAGCACTCGGACCGGATGCCCTACGCGTGGAACCCCGACTACCCGGCGCGGGTCGGGGTTATGCCGCGAGAGGGCGGCAACAAAGATATCCGCTGGTTCGACATCGAGCCCTGCTACGTCTACCACCCGCTCAACGCCTACTCCGAGATGCGGGACGGGGCCGAGGTCTTGGTGCTCGACGTGGTGCGCTACTCACGGATGTTCGACCGCGACCGGCGCGGTCCCGGCGACACCGCGCCCACGCTGGACCGATGGACCGTCAACCTGGCGACCGGCGCCGTGACCACCGAATGCCGCGACGACCGGTCGCAGGAATTCCCCCGCATCAACGAGACGCTGCTGGGCGGGCGGCACCGGTTCGGTTACGCCGTCGGCATCGAGGGCGGGTTCGTCGGCGCCGGCGGCCCGGAGACGGCCCCGATGCTTACGCCGCTGTACAAGCACGATTACGCCACGGGATCCACCACGGTGGCCGCGCTCGATCCCGCACTGTTAATCGGTGAGATGTCTTTCGTGCCCAACCCCACGGCCGCCCCGACAGAACAAGCCGAGGACGACGGCATCCTGATGGGCTACGGCTATCACCGCGACCGCGACGAAGGCCAATTGCTGTTGCTGGATGCCCAGACGCTCGAGTCGGTCGCCACCGTGCATCTGCCGCAGCGGGTGCCGATGGGCTTCCACGGCAATTGGGCCCCGACTGGCAAACCCGGGCCTAACACGCGCGTCGAATAGCATGGACCCGCCGCGGGCGCGGCGGGATCTCAGGTCGGCCAATTTTTGCGGGCGGTGACCGACAACCCTGATACCGGGCCCCAACCGTGCGCTACAGTGACTCATGCCACAGAAAAGGGCAGGTGGCGGGCACGGGCGTCGACGGAAGGATTCCCCATGGGCGTCGCTATCGAGGTGAAGGGACTCACGAAGTCCTTCGGTTCCTCGAGGATATTTGAAGACGTGACGCTGGATATCCCCGCCGGGGAGGTTAGCGTCCTACTGGGGCCGTCGGGTACCGGCAAATCGGTGTTCCTGAAGTCTCTCATCGGTCTGCTGCGGCCGGAACGCGGCTCGATCGTCATCGACGGCACCGACATCATCGAATGCTCGGCGAAGGAGCTGTACGAGATCCGCACGCTGTTCGGCGTGCTGTTCCAGGACGGCGCGCTGTTCGGTTCGATGAACCTCTTCGACAACACCGCGTTCCCACTGCGCGAGCACACCAAGAAAAAGGAAGGCGAGATCCGTGACATCGTCATGGAGAAGCTGACCTTGGTCGGTCTCGGCGGTGACGAGAAGAAGTTCCCCGGCGAGATCTCCGGCGGTATGCGCAAGCGCGCCGGCCTGGCTCGTGCACTGGTGCTCGACCCGCAGATCATCCTCTGCGACGAGCCCGACTCGGGTCTGGACCCGGTCCGCACCGCCTACCTGAGCCAGCTGATCCTCGACATCAATGCCCAGATCGATGCCACCGTCCTCGTCGTGACGCACAACATCAACATCGCCCGCACCGTGCCGGACAACATGGGCATGCTGTTCCGCCGCAAGCTGGTCATGTTCGGCCCGCGTGAGGTGCTGCTGACCAGCGACGAGCCGGTCGTGCGGCAGTTTCTCAACGGCCGCCGCATCGGGCCGATCGGCATGTCCGAGGAAAAGGACGAGGCGACCATGGCCGAAGAGCAGGCCGCGCTCGATGCGGGTCAGCACGCGGGCGGTGTCGAGGAGATCGAGGGTGTGCCGCCGCAGATCGTCGCGTCGCCCGGCATGCCCGAGCGCAAGGCCGTCGCCCGCCGCCAGGCCCGGGTGCGTGAGATGTTGCACACACTGCCCAAGGGCGCCCAGATGGCGATCCTCGACGACCTCGAGGGCACCCACAGGTACCGCCCGCACGAAATCGGCGAGTAGCGCTTCGAAGGCCGACGAGGCCGGCCCCCGGCGCCGCGACCCGAAAATTTTGCGATAACTTGGCGCAACTTGCCGCCCCGCCCTCTTGACGACAGCACGTAAACGGGTCAGTCTGTTGGGCAGCATGTGCCCACGGGAAAGTCGAGATGCCAGCCAGCGCCGATGCTCCCATGGGTCGGTATTTGTGGGTAGTTGAGGAATGCGCAGTCCTGCGCTATTGTTGGACGTTGCGCTGGCTACCTCCTGCCCACCTCACCCGCCACTTGACACCGTGGTCTTAGCCTGGGCCCACTCTGCGGCTCAGCTATTCAGTTGCGCGCGTGAGATCCGGACAGATCGTTCGCCGGCCTAACCGACAAAATGATGCGGCGAGCAGATCCGGTGGCCCGGGTTCTCGTGAGTCGCACGAGGTGCTGGAAGGATGCATCTTGGCAGATTCCCGCCAGAGCAAGACGGACACTAGTCCCCGCCAGGGTCGCCCACAGAGTTCTCACAAAAACTCAAGTTCTGCTAACAACTCCGTGCCCGGAGCACCAAACCGAGTTTCCTTTGCCAAGCTCCGCGAACCGCTTGAGGTTCCGGGGCTTCTTGACGTGCAGACCGACTCGTTCGAGTGGTTGATCGGCTCGCCGCGGTGGCGGGAGGCCGCCATAGCCCGCGGCGACGGCGTAGACGGCGCCAACCCGATGGGCGGCCTCGAAGAGGTGCTCTACGAGCTGTCGCCCATCGAGGACTTCTCGGGCTCCATGTCGCTGTCCTTCTCCGACCCCCGCTTCGACGAGGTCAAGGCGCCGGTCGACGAGTGCAAAGACAAGGACATGACCTACGCGGCCCCGCTGTTCGTCACGGCCGAGTTCATCAACAACAACACCGGTGAGATCAAAAGCCAGACGGTGTTCATGGGTGACTTCCCGATGATGACCGAGAAGGGCACCTTCATCATCAACGGGACCGAGCGCGTCGTCGTCAGCCAGCTGGTGCGCTCGCCCGGCGTGTACTTCGACGAGACCATCGACAAGTCCACCGAGAAGACCTTGCACAGCGTCAAGGTGATTCCCAGCCGCGGCGCCTGGCTCGAGTTCGACGTCGACAAGCGCGACACCGTCGGTGTGCGCATCGACCGTAAGCGCCGGCAGCCGGTCACCGTGCTGCTCAAGGCCCTGGGCTGGACCGCCGAGCAGATCACCGAGCGGTTCGGGTTCTCCGAGATCATGATGGCGACGCTGGAGAAGGACAACACCGCCGGCACCGACGAGGCGCTGCTCGACATCTACCGCAAGCTGCGTCCGGGCGAGCCGCCGACCAAGGAATCCGCCCAGACTCTGCTGGAGAACCTGTTCTTCAAGGAGAAGCGCTACGACCTGGCCCGGGTCGGCCGTTACAAGGTCAACAAGAAGCTCGGCCTGAACATCAAAAACCCGGCCAACCCGTCCTCGACGACGCTGACCGAGGAGGACGT
The DNA here is from genome assembly GCA_963788075.1 of uncultured Actinomycetota bacterium. Lineage (GTDB taxonomy): Bacteria > Actinomycetota > Actinomycetes > Mycobacteriales > Mycobacteriaceae > Mycobacterium. The sequence goes on from CAWBFI010000008.1 coordinate 1,235,587, forward strand.
CGTCGCCACCATCGAGTACCTGGTGCGCCTGCACGAGGGCCAGGCCACGATGACCGTTCCCGGTGGCGTCGAGGTGCCGGTGGAAACCGACGACATCGACCACTTCGGCAACCGCCGGCTGCGGACGGTCGGTGAGCTGATTCAGAACCAGATCCGGGTCGGCATGTCCAGGATGGAGCGCGTCGTCCGCGAGCGGATGACCACTCAGGACGTCGAGGCGATCACGCCGCAGACGCTGATCAACATCCGGCCGGTGGTCGCCGCGATCAAGGAGTTCTTCGGCACCAGCCAGCTGTCGCAGTTCATGGACCAGAACAACCCGCTGTCGGGCCTCACCCACAAGCGCCGGCTGTCGGCGCTGGGCCCCGGCGGCCTGTCGCGTGAGCGTGCCGGGCTGGAGGTCCGTGACGTACACCCGTCGCACTACGGCCGCATGTGCCCGATCGAGACCCCTGAGGGTCCGAACATCGGTCTGATCGGCTCGCTGTCGGTGTACGCGAGGGTCAACCCGTTCGGGTTCATCGAGACGCCGTACCGCAAGGTGGTCGACGGTGTGGTGAGCGACGAGATCGTGTACCTGACCGCCGACGAGGAGGACCGCCACGTCGTGGCGCAGGCCAACTCGCCGATCGACAACGACGGCCGCTTCACCGAGGCGCGCGTGCTGGTCCGCCGCAAGGCGGGCGAGGTCGAGTACGTGTCGTCGTCCGAGGTGGACTACATGGACGTCTCGCCGCGCCAGATGGTGTCGGTGGCCACCGCGATGATCCCGTTCCTCGAGCACGACGACGCCAACCGTGCCCTGATGGGCGCCAACATGCAGCGCCAGGCCGTTCCGCTGGTGCGCAGCGAGCGGCCGCTGGTCGGCACCGGCATGGAGCTGCGCGCCGCGATCGACGCCGGCGACGTCGTCGTCGCTGAGAAGTCCGGGGTGATCGAGGAGGTTTCGGCCGACTACATCACCGTGATGGCCGACGACGGCACCCGGCACACCTACCGGATGCGCAAATTCGCCCGCTCCAACCACGGCACCTGCGCAAACCAGTCGCCGATCGTGGACGCGGGAGACCGCGTCGAGGGCGGCCAGGTCATCGCCGACGGTCCGTGCACCGAAAACGGCGAGATGGCGCTGGGCAAGAACCTGCTCGTGGCGGTCATGCCGTGGGAAGGCCACAACTACGAGGACGCGATCATCCTCTCCAACCGCCTGGTCGAAGAGGACGTGCTCACCTCGATCCACATCGAGGAGCATGAGATCGATGCCCGCGACACCAAGCTGGGCGCCGAGGAGATCACCCGGGACATCCCGAACGTCTCCGACGAGGTCCTCGCCGACCTGGACGAACGGGGCATCGTGCGGATCGGCGCCGAGGTTCGCGACGGCGACATCCTGGTCGGCAAGGTCACTCCTAAGGGGGAGACCGAGCTGACCCCGGAGGAGCGGCTGCTGCGGGCCATCTTCGGTGAGAAGGCCCGCGAGGTCCGCGACACCTCGCTCAAGGTGCCGCACGGCGAGTCCGGCAAGGTCATCGGCATCCGCGTCTTCTCCCGCGAGGACGACGACGAGCTGCCGGCCGGTGTCAACGAGCTGGTCCGCGTCTACGTGGCCCAGAAGCGAAAGATCTCCGACGGTGACAAGCTGGCCGGTCGGCACGGCAACAAGGGTGTGATCGGCAAGATCCTGCCGGTCGAGGACATGCCGTTCCTACCAGACGGAACCCCGGTCGACATCATCCTGAACACCCACGGTGTGCCGCGACGGATGAACATCGGCCAGATCCTGGAGACCCACCTTGGCTGGGTGGCTAAGTCGGGCTGGAAGGTCGACACCACCAACGGCGTTCCGGACTGGGCCGCCAACCTGCCCGACGACCTGCTCCACGCGGATCCCGACGCCATCGTTTCGACGCCTGTGTTCGACGGTGCGCGGGAGGCCGAGCTGCAGGGTCTGCTGTCGGCCACGCTGCCCAACCGCGACGGTGACGTCCTGGTGGACGGCGACGGCAAGGCGGTGCTGTTCGATGGCCGCAGCGGTGAGCCGTTCCCGTACCCGGTGACCGTTGGCTACATGTACATCATGAAGCTGCACCACCTGGTGGACGACAAGATCCACGCCCGCTCCACCGGGCCGTACTCGATGATCACCCAGCAGCCGCTGGGGGGTAAGGCGCAGTTCGGCGGCCAGCGGTTCGGCGAGATGGAGTGCTGGGCCATGCAGGCCTACGGCGCCGCCTACACGCTGCAGGAGCTGTTGACCATCAAGTCCGACGACACCGTCGGCCGGGTCAAGGTGTACGAGGCGATCGTCAAGGGCGAGAACATCCCGGAGCCGGGCATCCCCGAGTCGTTCAAGGTGCTGCTCAAGGAGCTGCAGTCGCTCTGCCTCAACGTCGAGGTGCTGTCGAGTGACGGTGCGGCGATCGAGCTGCGCGAGGGCGAGGACGAGGACCTGGAGCGGGCCGCGGCCAACCTGGGAATCAACCTGTCCCGCAACGAATCCGCGTCCGTTGAGGACCTGGCTTAGCTTGACTCCACGCAAGCGTTTTATAAGTAACTAAACCCGCAAGGGGAAAGGGAGTTACGTGCTCGACGTCAACTTCTTCGATGAACTCCGTATCGGCCTGGCCACCGCGGAGGACATCAGGCAATGGTCTTACGGCGAGGTCAAGAAGCCGGAGACGATCAACTACCGCACGCTGAAGCCGGAGAAGGACGGCCTGTTCTGCGAGAAGATCTTCGGACCGACTCGGGACTGGGAGTGCTACTGCGGCAAGTACAAGCGCGTCCGCTTCAAGGGCATCATCTGTGAGCGTTGCGGCGTCGAGGTGACCCGCGCCAAGGTACGACGCGAGCGGATGGGCCACATTGAGCTGGCCGCCCCCGTCACGCACATCTGGTACTTCAAAGGTGTGCCTTCGCGCCTGGGCTACCTGCTCGACCTTGCCCCGAAGGACCTCGAGAAGATCATCTACTTCGCCGCCTATGTGATCACCTCGGTCGACGAAGAAATGCGGCACAACGAGCTGTCGACGCTCGAGGCCGAGATAATGGTCGAGCGCAAGGGCGTTGAGGATCAGCGCGACGCCGAGCTGGAGGCCCGTGCGCAAAAGCTGGAGGCCGACCTGGCCGAGCTGGAGGCCGAGGGCGCGAAAGCCGATGCGCGCCGCAAGGTTCGGGATGGCGGCGAGCGGGAGATGCGTCAGATCCGCGACCGCGCGCAGCGTGAGCTGGACCGGCTCGAGGACATCTGGAACACCTTCACCAAGCTGGCTCCCAAGCAACTGATCGTCGACGAGAACCTCTACCGCGAGCTCGTCGACCGCTACGGCGAGTACTTCACCGGCGCGATGGGTGCGGAGTCGATCCAGAAGCTGATCGAGAACTTCGACATCGATGCCGAGGCCGACGCGCTGCGTGAGGTAATCCGAAGTGGCAAGGGGCAGAAGAAGCTTCGCGCGCTGAAGCGGCTCAAGGTGGTCGCCGCCTTCCAGCAGTCGGGCAACTCGCCGATGGGCATGGTGCTCGACGCGGTCCCGGTGATCCCGCCGGAGCTGCGCCCGATGGTGCAGCTCGACGGTGGCCGGTTCGCCACCAGCGACCTCAACGACCTCTACCGCCGGGTGATCAACCGAAACAACCGGCTCAAGAGGCTGATCGACCTCGGCGCCCCCGAGATCATCGTCAACAACGAGAAGCGGATGCTTCAGGAGTCCGTGGACGCGCTGTTCGACAACGGCCGTCGCGGCCGCCCGGTCACCGGGCCGGGCAACCGCCCGCTGAAGTCGCTGAGCGACCTGCTGAAGGGCAAGCAGGGCCGGTTCCGCCAGAACCTGCTCGGCAAGCGTGTCGACTACTCGGGCCGCTCAGTGATCGTGGTCGGCCCGCAGCTCAAGCTGCACCAGTGCGGCCTGCCGAAGCTGATGGCGCTGGAGCTGTTCAAGCCCTTCGTGATGAAGCGGCTCGTCGACCTCAACCACGCGCAGAACATCAAGAGCGCCAAGCGGATGGTGGAGCGCCAGCGTCCCCAGGTGTGGGACGTGCTCGAAGAGGTCATCGCCGAGCACCCGGTGCTTTTGAACCGCGCGCCGACCCTGCACCGCCTGGGCATCCAGGCCTTCGAGCCGATGCTGGTGGAGGGCAAGGCAATTCAGCTGCACCCGCTGGTGTGTGAGGCCTTCAACGCCGACTTCGACGGTGACCAGATGGCCGTGCACCTGCCGCTTTCCGCGGAGGCGCAGGCCGAGGCCCGCATCCTGATGCTGTCGAGCAACAACATCCTGTCACCGGCCTCCGGCCGCCCCCTGGCCATGCCGCGACTGGACATGGTGACCGGGCTGTACTACCTGACCACCGAGGTCGAGGGCGACACCGGCGAGTATCAGCCGGCCGGCGAGGACCGTCCGGAAACGGGCGTGTACTCCTCGCCGGCGGAGGCGATCATGGCGGCCGACCGCGGTGTGCTGTCGGTGCGGGCCAAGATCAAGGTGCGGCTGACCCAGCTGCGTCCGCCCGCCGAAATCGAGGCCGAGCTCTTCGGCGCCAACGGCTGGCAGCCGGGCGACTCCTGGACGGCCGACACCACGCTGGGGCGGGTGATGTTCAACGAGCTGCTGCCGATGGGCTACCCGTTCGTGAACAAGCAGATGCACAAGAAGGTGCAGGCCGCGATCATCAACGACCTGGCCGAGCGCTACCCGATGATCGTGGTCGCGCAGACCGTCGACAAGCTCAAGGACGCCGGTTTCTACTGGGCGACCCGCAGCGGTGTGACGGTCTCCATGGCCGACGTGTTGGTTCCGCCGCGGAAGAAGGAGATCCTCGACCACTACGAGGAGCGGGCCGACAAGGTCGAAAAGCAGTTCCAGCGCGGCGCTTTGAACCACGACGAGCGCAACGAGGCGCTGGTGGAGATCTGGAAGGAAGCCACCGACGAGGTGGGTCAGGCGCTGCGGGAGCACTATCCGAGCGATAACCCGATCATCACCATCGTGGACTCGGGTGCCACGGGTAACTTCACTCAGACCAGAACGCTGGCCGGAATGAAGGGCCTGGTGACCAACCCGAAGGGTGAGTTCATCCCGCGTCCGGTGAAGTCGTCGTTCCGCGAGGGCCTGACCGTGCTGGAGTACTTCATCAACACCCACGGCGCGCGAAAGGGCTTGGCGGACACGGCTTTGCGTACCGCCGACTCCGGGTACCTGACTCGTCGTCTGGTGGACGTGTCGCAGGACGTGATCGTGCGCGAGCACGACTGCCAGACCGAGCGTGGCATCGTCGTCGAGCTGGCCGAGCGCCAGCCCGCTGTTGATGGCAAGGCCACGCTGATCCGCGACCCGTACATCGAAACCTCGGCGTACGCGCGGACTTTGGGCACCGACGCGGTCGACGAGGCCGGCAACGTCGTCGTCGCGCGCGGCGAGGACCTCGGTGACCCGGAGATCGACGCGCTGCTGGCGGCGGGCATCACGCAGGTCAAGGTGCGCTCGGTGCTGACGTGCGCGACGGGCACGGGCGTGTGCGCGACCTGCTACGGGCGGTCGATGGCCACCGGCAAGCTCGTCGACATCGGCGAGGCCGTCGGTATCGTGGCGGCCCAGTCCATCGGTGAGCCCGGCACGCAGCTGACGATGCGGACCTTCCACCAGGGTGGTGTCGGTGAGGACATCACCGGCGGTCTGCCTCGTGTCCAGGAGCTGTTCGAGGCCCGGGTGCCGCGCGGGAAGGCGCCGATCGCCGACGTCACCGGGCGCGTCCATCTCGAGGACGGTGAGCGCTTCTACAAGATCACCATCGTTCCCGACGACGGTGGCGAGGAGGTCGTGTACGACAAGCTCTCCAAGCGGCAACGGCTGCGGGTGTTCAAGCACGAAGACGGCTCCGAGCGGGTGCTGTCCGACGGCGACCACGTCGAGGTGGGCCAGCAGCTGATGGAAGGCTCCGCCGATCCGCACGAGGTGCTGCGCGTGCAGGGGCCCCGCGAGGTGCAGATCCACCTGGTCCGCGAGGTCCAGGAGGTCTACCGCGCCCAGGGTGTGTCGATCCACGACAAGCACATCGAGGTGATCGTCCGCCAGATGCTGCGCCGCGTCACGATCATCGACTCGGGAGCGACGGAGTTCCTGCCCGGCTCGCTGATCGACCGTGCGGAGTTCGAGGCGGAGAACCGCCGGGTGGTGGCCGAGGGTGGCGAGCCCGCCGCCGGCCGCCCGGTGCTGATGGGTATCACGAAGGCGTCGCTGGCCACCGACTCGTGGCTGAGCGCGGCGTCTTTCCAGGAGACCACGCGAGTCCTGACCGATGCGGCGATCAATTGCCGCAGCGACAAGCTCAACGGTCTGAAGGAGAACGTGATCATCGGAAAGCTGATCCCCGCCGGCACCGGCATCAACCGCTACCGCAACATCCAGGTGCAGCCCACCGAGGAGGCCCGCGCCGCGGCGTACACGATCCCGTCCTACGAGGATCACTACTACAGCCCGGACTTCGGCCAGGCCACCGGAGCCGCGGTGCCGCTGGACGACTACGGGTACAGCGACTACCGCTAGTCGCGCCGGGTAGACGCAAAAGCCCCCGCACGCACGGCGTGTCGGGGGCTTTGGCGTCTACCCGCGCCCATGGGGCGACCCACTACACTGGCCACCGTGCTCATCGGTTCGCACGTCCACAACGACGACCCCTTGGCCGCCGCCCAGGCCGACGGCGCCGACGCGGTGCAGTTCTTCCTCGGCAACCCGCAGAGCTGGAAGAAGCCGAAGCCGCGCGACGACGCCGAGAGCCTGAAGGCGTCGAGTATGCCGCTGTACGTCCACGCTCCGTATCTGATCAACGTCGCGTCGGCCAACAACCGCATCCGCATCCCGTCGCGCAAGATCATGCAGGACACCTGCGACGCGGCCGCGGCCATCAACGCGACCGCGGTGATCGTGCACGGCGGCCACGCCGACGACAACGACATGGAGGCTGGCTTCGAGCGTTGGGTCAAGGCGCTGGACTACCTCGAGACCGACGTGTCGGTGTACCTGGAGAACACCGCCGGCGGCGACCACGCGCTGGCCCGATATTTCGACACCATCGGCAGGCTGTGGGATCGCATCGGCGACAAGGGAATTGGCTTCTGCCTGGACACCTGCCACGCCTGGGCCGCCGGTGAGCAGCTGATCGACGCGGTGGACCGGATCAAGGCGCTGACCGGGCGCATCGACCTGGTGCACTGCAACGACTCGAGGGACGCGGCGGGCTCCGGCGCCGACCGCCACGCCAACTTCGGGACCGGCCAGATCGATCCCGAGCTCCTGGTCGCGGTGGTCAGGGCCGCCAACGCGCCCGTCATCTGCGAGACGGCCGACGAGGGCCGCAAGGACGACATCGCCTTCCTGCGGGAAAACATCGACGGCTAGCAGGGGCCATGCTCGGTCGGCTCGTGACGGTTGTGGGGGTGGTTCTCCTTGTCGCGGGTTGCGCGCCAACGCTGCCGTCGGGCTTTGTCACCGGCACCAGCACCCACCACATCAATGTCGGCGGACGCGATCGCGACTATCTGCTCTACAAGCCCGCGGCGGTACCAACCTCGGCTCCGCTGGTAGTCGTGATGCACGGCTATTCCGGCAGCGCCCGGCAAGCCGAAAGGGCCTACAAATGGGACCGTTTAGCCGACTCGAACATGTTCGTCGTCGCCTACCCTGACGGCCTCGGCCGGGCCTGGAACGTCGACGGGGAGAATTGCTGCGGGCGGCCGGGACGGCAAGGCGTCGATGACGTCGCCTTCATCAGCGCGGCGGTGGCCGACATCGGCAAGAACGTCGGCATCGATCGCTCCAAGGTCTACGCCACCGGGATGAGCAACGGCGGCATCATGTCCTACACGCTGGCGTGCACCACCGACATCTTCGCGGCGATCGGTCCCGTCGCCGGAACGCAGCTGAACACCTGCCCGACCCCGCATCCGACCTCCGTCATCCACATTCACGGCACCGCCGATCGACTCGTTCCCTACGGCGGCGGGCAGGGCTTCAGCGTCATCAACGGGCCCGCTGTGCCCGACGTGAACGCGTTCTGGCGCAACGTCGATCGCTGCGGCGCACCAACCGCCACAACGAACGGCCCGTCCACCACGTCGACCGTCGGATGCGCCGACAACCGCGGCGTCGTGCTCATCACCGTCGACGGCGGCGGCCACGAGTGGCCCCCCTTCGCAACCCAGACGCTGTGGCAGTTCTTCGCCGCACACCCCGGCTGACCGTTACACCACTTGTGCGGCTGTCGGGGAAATGTAACATGTGTGACATGCCAGATACCCATGTCGTCACCAACCAGGTCCCGCCGCTGGAGAACCACAACCCCGCTACCTCCGCGGTGCTCATCGAGGCCCTGATCCGCGAGGGCGGCCAGTGGGGCCTCGAAGAGGTGAACGAGGTCGGTGCGCTTTCGGCCACCCGCGAGGCCCAGCGGTGGGGCGAACTCGCCGACCGTAACCGGCCCGTACTGCACACCCACGACCAATACGGGCACCGCGTCGACGAGGTGGAGTACGACCCGGCCTACCACGAGCTGATGCGCGCGGCGATCGCCCACGGCATGCACGCCGCGCCGTGGGCCGACGATCGGCCGGGTGCCCATGTGGTTCGGGCTGCCAAGACGTCGGTGTGGACGGTAGAGCCCGGCCACATCTGCCCGATCTCAATGACGTATGCCGTCGTACCGGCGCTGCGCCACAACCCCGAACTGGCAAGGGTTTACGAGCCGCTGCTGACCAGCCGCGAGTATGACCCTGAGTTGAAGGCGGCCACAGCCAAGCGCGGCATCACCGCCGGCATGTCGATGACCGAGAAGCAGGGCGGCTCCGACGTGCGCGCCGGCACCACCCAGGCGACCCCCAACGCCGACGGCACGTACCGCCTGACGGGTCACAAGTGGTTCACCTCGGCGCCGATGTGCGACATCTTCCTCGTGCTCGCACAGGCGCCGGGCGGCCTGTCGTGCTTCCTGCTGCCGCGGGTGCTTCCGGACGGCACTCGCAACCGGATGCTGCTGCAGCGGCTCAAGGACAAGCTCGGCAACCACGCCAACGCCTCCAGCGAGGTCGAGTACGACGGCGCCATCGCATGGTTGGTGGGCGAGGAGGGGCGCGGCGTCCCCACGATCATCGAGATGGTCAACCTCACCCGGCTCGACTGCACGCTGGGCAGCGCCACCAGCATGCGCACCGGGCTCACCCGCGCCATCCACCACGCCCAGCACCGAAAGGCCTTCGGCGCCTACCTGATCGACCAGCCACTGATGCGAAATGTGCTGGCCGACCTGGCCGTGGAGGCCGAGGCCGCCACCATCGTGGCGATGCGGATGGCCGGCGCCACCGACAACGCGGTGCGCGGCGACCAGACCGAGGCGCTGCTGCGGCGGATCGGACTGGCCGCAAGCAAGTACTGGGTGTGCAAGCGCTCCACCCCGCACGCCGCCGAGGCGCTGGAATGTCTGGGCGGCAACGGCTATGTCGAGGACTCCGGGATGCCGCGGCTGTACCGCGAGGCGCCGCTGATGGGCATCTGGGAGGGCTCGGGCAACGTGAGCGCGCTGGATACGCTGCGCGCCATGGCCACCCACCCCGAGTGCGTCGAGGTGCTGTTCGCCGAACTGGGCGAGAGCGCGAGTCAGGACCCGCGGCTGGGCGGCCACGTGGAGAGGCTGCGGCGGGACCTGACCGACCTCGACACCGTCCAATACCGCGCTCGCAAGGTCGCCGAGGACATCTGCCTGGCGCTGCAGGGCTCCCTGCTGGTGCGCCACGGGCACCCCGCCGTCGCCGAGGCGTTCCTGACGACGCGGCTCGACGGCCGGTGGGGCGGTGCGTTCGGCACCCTGCCCGCCGGGCTGGACCTTGCTCCCATCCTGGAACGGGCGCTGGTAAAGGGCTGAGCCGCAACATGACTTGCGCCGGCGACGATGCAGTGGGGGCACCACCCGCTTGCGGGGGACGAAGCGATGAGGAGGAGCGGCGCCGATGACTCATGCGATCAGGCCGGTCGACTTCGACAACCTGAAGACGATGACGTACGAGGTCACCGACCGGGTTGCGCGGATCACCTTCAATCGGCCGGAGAAGGGCAACGCGATCGTCGCCGACACTCCGTTGGAGCTCTCGGCGCTGGTGGAGCGCGCCGACCTCGACCCAGATGTGCACGTCATCTTGGTGTCGGGGCGCGGCGAGGGTTTCTGCGCGGGCTTCGACCTGAGCGCGTACGCCGACGGCACCGGCTCGGCGGGCGGCGGGAGCGCGTACAGGGGAACCGTGCTGGACAGCAAGACACAGGCCATCAACCACTTCGCCAACCAGCCGTGGGACCCGATGATCGATTACCAGATGATGAGCCGCTTCGTGCGCGGGTTCTCCAGCCTGATGCACGCCGACAAGCCGACGGTGGTCAAGATCCACGGCTACTGCGTGGCCGGCGGAACCGACATCGCGCTGCACGCGGACCAGGTGATCGCCGCCGCCGACGCCAAAATCGGGTACCCGCCGACGCGGGTGTGGGGAGTGCCGGCCGCGGGCCTGTGGGCGCACCGGCTGGGTGATCAGCGCGCCAAGCGCCTTCTGCTGACCGGGGATTGCATCACCGGCGCGCAGGCCGCCGAGTGGGGCCTGGCGGTGGAGGCCCCCGACCCCAAGGACCTCGACGAGCGAACCGAGCGACTCGTGCAGCGGATCGCGGCCATGCCGGTCAACCAACTGATCATGGTCAAGCTCGCTCTCAATTCCGCTCTGCTGCAACAGGGCGTGGCCACCAGCAGGATGGTCAGCACCGTGTTCGACGGCATCGCCCGGCACACGCCCGAGGGGCACGCCTTCGTGGCCGACGCGGTCGAGCACGGCTTCCGGGAGGCGGTCCGCCATCGCGACGAGCCGTTCGGCGACTACGGCCGCCGGGCGTCACAGGTGTAGGCAGGTCCACGCCATGCCAGACATGACCGCCCGATCGGTGGTGCTCAGCGTCCTGCTCGGCGCCCACCCGGCGTGTGCCAGCGCCAGCGAATTGATCGGTCTCACAGCCGACTTCGGCATCAAGGAGACGACGTTGCGGGTGGCGCTGACGCGTATGGTCGGCGCGGGCGACCTGATCCGTTCCGCCGACGGATACCGGCTCTCCGATCGATTGCTGGCCCGGCAGCGCCGCCAGGACGATGCCATCGACCCACGGGCGCGGCGGTGGCGCGGGGACTGGACCGTGCTGATCGTGACCAGTGTGGGCAACGACGCCCGCACCCGCGCGGCGCTGCGAACGGCCATGCACGACAAGCGCTTCGGCGAATTGCGCGAGGGCGTCTGGATGCGGCCCGACAACCTCGACCTCGACTTGGATCCCGGCGTCGCCGCCCTGGTGCGGGTCCTGAAGGGACGCGACGACAAACCGGTTGAACTGGCCGCCCACCTGTGGGACCTGCCCGGCTGGGCGCGGAACGGCCGCCGGCTGCTGGACGAGATGGCGGCGGCCCCCGACGTTCCCGGCCGGTTTGTTGTGGCCGCGGCGATGGTGCGCCACCTGCTCACCGACCCGGTGCTGCCCGGGGAGCTGTTGCCGGCCGACTGGCCGGGCGCCCGGTTGCGCGCCGCATATCACGACTTCGCCACTGAACTGCTCGAACGACGTGACCCAACCCAACTCGTGGAGGCGACATGAGCGATCCGGTGCGTGTGGAGCGAAACGGCCAGGTGACCACGGTGGTCCTCAACCGCCCGGCGGCCCGTAACGCCGTCAACGGCCCGACCGCCGCCGCGCTCTACGCGGCGTTCGACGACTTCGACCGCGATGACACCGCGTCGGTGGCGGTGTTATGGGGCGACGGCGGGACCTTCTGCGCCGGAGCGGATTTGAAGGCGTTCGGCACACCGGAGGCCAATGCCGTGCACCGGACGGGCCCCGGCCCGATGGGGCCGACGCGGATGGTGCTCTCCAAGCCGGTGATCGCGGCGGTAAGCGGCTACGCCGTCGCCGGGGGCCTGGAGTTGGCCCTCTGGTGTGATCTGCGGGTGGCCGAGGAGGACGCCGTGTTCGGGGTGTTCTGCCGGCGATGGGGGGTGCCGCTCATCGACGGCGGCACCGTGCGCCTGCCCCGGCTGATCGGGCAGAGCCGGGCGATGGACATGATTCTCACCGGCCGTGGTGTGCGTGCCGACGAAGCGCTGGCGATGGGGCTGGCCAATCGGGTGGTGCCCAAGGGGCAGGCGCGACAGGCCGCCGAGGAGTTGGCGGCCCAGCTCGCTGCGCTGCCGCAGCAGTGCCTGAGATCGGATCGAATGTCGGCGTTACATCAGTGGGGGATAACGGAATCCGAGGCCATCGACTTCGAGTTCGGCAGCATTTCCCGAGTCGCCGCCGAGGCCGCGGAAGGGGCCGGACGGTTCGCCGCCGGCGCCGGGCGCCACGGCGCCGCTGCGAATTAGCCGGCGCGCCAGGGCATTAGCGGGTCAGCCGCCCTTATTGATGGTGTTGCTGGAGCCGTGGTTGGAGACCTTCGGATCGCCGTCTTTGTAGGTGATGGTGTTGTTCGTTCCGAGCACTGTGAGTTTGGTGTTGATCTTGTCGATCGTGATCTTGTTGTTGGTGCCGCCGACGTCCACCTTGTCGCAGGTGCCGGTCACGGTCAGCGTGTTGTTGGAACCGAGCACATTCAGGGATTTGCCGCTGGCACAGTCAAGCGTGGCCGTGGTTCCCATCGACCCGTAGTTCAGCGTGTTCCCGATCTGGATGGAAGCGGTGGTGCTCTCGCCGCTCGTGCTCGTCGGCGCGGCGCCGGCGCTCGTCGTGGTCGTGCTGCTCTTTGTCGTCGTCGCCGTGGAACCGGCGGGCGGCCCCGCCGTGGAGCTGCAGCCCGCGAGCACTAAGGCCGCGACGGCCGGCGCCAAGGCCAACGCGGCCAGCTTGGACGGGCGGTCGATGAAGTGGTCAAGCATTATCTTGGTTCGCCTCCGTTGATCTCCGTTGGTCGCGCTGCGTCAGCCGGGCACCTGCTGGAGCCGGTTGGTCATGCCCAGTTCGCGGCCGCGGTCCCAGATGACCGGTGAACCGCCGTGGTAGAACACCGTCTGGTCCCAGCCGTAGACGGTGATGTCGTGCGTGACCGAGTCGGCGACCACGGTGTTGGACGACCCCATCACGGTCACCGCCCAGCAGTTTCCCTTCGCGGTGACGATGTTGCGCGTGCCGTTGACGAGCAGGGTGGAGTCGTTGCAGTCCAGCGTCTGCTCGACGCCCTCTCCGATCACATGGGTGTCGCCGTTCTTGGCGTGGGCGGCGGGCGGGAAGGCGACGGGGGCGCCACCGATGACGATGGCACAGGTAACCAGCGGCCCGGCGACGGTTGTCCAGTTCACTACGCGCCCCCTCTAAGACGGGTGAGTCCGCTCGAATGAGCCTACGAGTTTCACGGCCCCCGTCAACTAGAGTCATTAGTTAGCTCACCCGGCATCGACGAAGGGCGGATCGCCATGGCAGCTCCGGAACCGCCGTCGGCGGCTGGGCGCCAGCGCGCGGGAAGATCCGCCTCCCGCCCGGCCAAGCTGAGCCGCGGAGGCATCATCGAGGGCGCACTGACGTTCCTGGACCGGGAGGGCTGGGACTCCCTGACCATCAATGCGCTGGCCACACAGCTGGGGACCAAAGGACCTTCGCTGTATAACCACGTGGACAGCCTGGAGGACCTGCGCCGCGCGGTGCGGATTCGGGTCATAGACGACATCATCACGATGCTGAACAGGGTCGGGGAGGGCCGCTCCCGCGATGACGCCGTGCTGGTCATGGCCGGCGCCTACCGCAGCTACGCCCATCACCACCCCGGCCGGTACTCGGCGTTCACCCGGATGCCGCTTGGGGGTGACGACCCCGAGTATGCGGCCGCGACCAGGGGCGCGGCCGCACCGGTGATCTCCGTGCTCTCCTCGTACGGACTCGACGGCGACGAGGCCTTTTATGCGGCGCTGGAATTCTGGTCAGCGCTGCATGGCTTCGTGTTGCTGGAAATGACCGGTGTTATGGACGACATCGACACGGACGCGGTCTTCTCCGACATGGTGCTGCGGCTCGCGAAGGGTCTGGAGGGACTGGAGAGGCGCACCGCGCACGACGGTGCCGCACCGAATTAGCACACCGGCCGCACTTTGACCTGCGAGACCGGCGACGGGTATTGTGTTAGCTCGTGCCTGGCGGCTTACGGCGCCTGACGTAAGGAAACGGATGCCGGGCTAATTCGCATGTCCACGACGCAAGGGATTGGGCCCTTGGGCCGAAAGCGCCGAAACCATGCGACACTCCCGGCCGCGGGGTGGTAGACCGCGGCAAACCTGCAGTACAGCGACTTAAAAGACTTGAACAAGCTAGCAAGAACGCCAACACAGAAAGCCGGTAGATGCCAACCATTCAGCAGCTGGTCCGTAAGGGTCGTCGGGACAAGATCGGCAAGGTCAAGACCGCGGCTCTCAAGGGCAGCCCGCAGCGCCGTGGCGTATGCACCCGCGTGTACACCACCACCCCGAAGAAGCCGAACTCGGCGCTTCGGAAGGTCGCGCGCGTCAAGCTGACGAGTCAGGTTGAGGTCACCGCGTACATCCCCGGCGAGGGCCACAACCTGCAGGAGCACTCGATGGTGCTGGTGCGTGGCGGCCGAGTGAAGGACCTACCCGGCGTGCGGTACAAGATCATCCGCGGTTCGCTCGACACCCAGGGCGTCAAAAACCGCAAGCAGGCTCGCAGCCGTTACGGCGCCAAGAAGGAGAAGAGCTAATGCCGCGCAAGGGGCCCGCGCCCAAGCGTCCGCTGGTGAACGACCCTGTCTACGGGTCACAGCTCGTCACCCAGCTGGTGAACAAGGTTTTGCTCAAAGGGAAGAAATCGCTCGCCGAGCGCATTGTTTATGGAGCGCTTGAGAACGCCCGGGAAAAGACTGGAACCGATCCCGTGATCACCCTCAAGCGTGCTCTCGACAACGTCAAGCCGGCCCTGGAAGTGCGCAGCCGCCGCGTCGGTGGTGCGACCTACCAGGTGCCCGTCGAGGTGCGTCCGGACCGGTCCACCACGCTGGCGCTGCGCTGGCTTGTCAGCTTCTCGCGGCAACGCCGGGAGAAGACCATGATCGAGCGGCTGGCAAACGAGATCCTGGACGCCAGCAACGGCCTCGGAGCCTCCGTCAAGCGGCGGGAGGACACGCACAAGATGGCCGAGGCAAACCGGGCCTTCGCGCACTATCGCTGGTAGATCGGTCCCGGCAGCGTTGCCGGAGGCCAGAAAGACAGCAACTGAGCAATCGAAAGTGGGAAGACTTCTGTGGCACAGAAGGACGTGCTGACCGACCTGAGCAAGGTCCGAAACTTCGGCATCATGGCGCACATCGATGCCGGCAAAACCACGACTACCGAGCGAATCCTGTACTACACCGGCATCAACTACAAGATCGGTGAGGTCCACGACGGCGCCGCCACCATGGACTGGATGGAGCAGGAGCAGGAACGCGGAATCACCATCACCTCCGCGGCCACGACGACATTCTGGAAAGACAACCAGCTCAACATCATTGACACGCCCGGCCACGTCGATTTCACGGTCGAGGTCGAGCGCAACCTGCGCGTGCTCGACGGGGCCGTCGCCGTGTTCGACGGCAAAGAGGGCGTCGAACCGCAGTCCGAGCAGGTTTGGCGCCAGGCCGACAAGTACGACGTCCCCCGCATCTGCTTCGTCAACAAGATGGACAAGATCGGCGCCGACTTCTACTTCTCGGTGCGCACCATGGAGGAGCGGCTCGGTGCCAACGCCGTGCCGATCCAGCTGCCCGTCGGCGCGGAGGGGGACTTCGAGGGCGTCGTCGACCTCGTCGAGATGAACGCCAAGGTGTGGCGGGGCGAGACCAAGCTGGGCGAGACCTACGACACGATCGAGATCCCGGCCGAACTCGCCGAGAAGGCCGAGGAATACCGCACCAAGCTGCTGGAGACCGTCGCAGAGACCGACGAGGAACTGCTGGAAAAGTACCTCGGCGGCGAGGAGCTCACCGTCGACGAGATCAAGGCCGCGATCCGCAAGCTGACGATCGCCTCCGAGATCTATCCCGTGTTGTGCGGCAGCGCGTTCAAGAACAAGGGCGTGCAGCCCATGCTCGACGCCGTCGTCGACTACCTGCCGTCGCCGCTGGACGTTCCGCCGGCCATCGGGCACGCGCCCGGCAAGGAGGACGAGGAGGTTGTTCGCCACGCGACGACCGACGAGCCCTTCTCGGCGCTGGCGTTCAAGATCGCCTCGCACCCGTTCTTCGGCAAGCTCACCTACATCCGGGTCTACTCGGGCACCGTCGAGTCGGGCAGCCAGGTCATCAACTCCACCAAGGGCAAGAAGGAGCGGCTGGGCAAGCTGTTCCAGATGCACTCCAACAAGGAGAATCCCGTCGAACGGGCCAGCGCGGGTCACATCTACGCGGTCATCGGGCTCAAGGACACCACCACCGGTGACACCCTGAGCGACCCGAACAAGCAGGTCGTGCTGGAGTCGATGACCTTCCCCGCTCCGGTGATCGAGGTGGCCATCGAGCCGAAGACCAAGAGCGACCAGGAGAAGCTGAGCCTGTCGATCCAGAAGCTCGCCGAGGAGGACCCGACGTTCAAGGTGCACCTGGACCAAGAGACCGGCCAGACCGTGATCGGCGGCATGGGCGAGCTGCACCTGGACATCCTGGTGGACCGCATGCGCCGTGAATTCAAGGTCGAGGCCAACGTCGGCAAGCCGCAGGTGGCGTACAAGGAGACCATCCGCCGCAAGGTGGAGCACGTCGAGTACACCCACAAGAAGCAGACCGGTGGTTCCGGTCAGTTCGCGAAGGTCATCATCACCCTGGAGCCGTTCACCGGCGAGGACGGCGCCACCTACGAGTTCCAGAACAAGGTCACCGGTGGGCGCGTGCCGCGCGAATACATCCCGTCGGTCGACGCAGGCGCGCAGGACGCCATGCAGTACGGCGTGCTGGCCGGCTACCCCCTGGTCAACCTGAAGGTCACGCTGGAAGACGGCGCGTTCCACGAGGTGGACTCGTCGGAAATGGCGTTCAAGATCGCCGGTTCGCAGGCGTTGAAGAAGGCGGCTGGACAGGCCCAGCCGGTGATCCTGGAACCGATCATGGCTGTCGAGGTCACCACGCCCGAGGACTACATGGGCGATGTGATCGGCGACCTGAACTCCCGCCGTGGCCAGATCCAGGCCATGGAGGAGCGGGCGGGTGCGCGCGTCGTCAAGGCGCACGTGCCGCTGTCGGAGATGTTCGGCTACGTCGGCGACCTGCGGTCCAAGACTCAAGGCCGGGCGAACTACTCCATGGTGTTCGACTCGTACTCCGAAGTGCCGGCGAACGTGTCGAAGGAGATCATCGCGAAGGCGACGGGCCAGTGACCAAGGCGACGGCGAGTAAGCGAAGCTTACGAGTAAGGAGCCGAGCAATGGATCCAGCGCTGGTCGGAGTAACCTTGCCGGGTCACTAAACCCTTGGGCGCGGCACAACTGAAAACATCAACTGCTTAACAAAGCACCAAACAAGTCGGAGGACACAACAGTGGCGAAGGCGAAGTTCCAGCGGACCAAGCCCCACGTCAACATCGGGACCATCGGTCACGTTGACCACGGCAAGACCACACTGACCGCGGCTATCACCAAGGTCCTGCATGACAAGTTTCCGGACCTGAACGAGTCGAAGGCGTTCGACCAGATCGACAACGCGCCCGAGGAGCGTCAGCGTGGTATCACCATCAACATCGCTCACGTGGAGTACCAGACCGACAAGCGGCACTACGCCCACGTCGACGCCCCCGGTCACGCCGACTACATCAAGAACATGATCACCGGCGCGGCCCAGATGGACGGCGCGATCCTGGTGGTCGCGGCGACGGACGGCCCGATGCCGCAGACCCGTGAGCACGTGCTGCTGGCCCGTCAGGTCGGCGTGCCCTACATCCTGGTCGCGCTGAACAAGGCCGACGCCGTGGACGACGAGGAGCTGCTCGAGCTCGTCGAGATGGAGGTCCGCGAGCTGCTGGCCGCCCAGGAGTTCGACGAGGACGCCCCGGTGATCCGGGTTTCGGCGCTGAAGGCGCTCGAGGGCGACGCCAAGTGGGTCGAGTCCGTCGAGGAGCTGATGAACGCCGTCGACGAGTCGATCCCGGACCCGGTCCGCGAGACCGACAAGCCGTTCCTGATGCCCGTCGAGGACGTCTTCACCATCACCGGCCGCGGCACCGTGGTCACCGGTCGTGTGGAGCGCGGCGTCGTCAACGTGAACGAGGAAGTCGAGATCGTCGGCATCCGTCCGACGACGACCAAGACCACCGTCACCGGTGTGGAGATGTTCCGCAAGCTGCTCGACCAGGGGCAGGCCGGCGACAACGTCGGGCTGCTGCTGCGTGGTGTCAAGCGCGAGGACGTCGAGCGCGGTCAGGTCGTCATCAAGCCCGGCACCACGACCCCGCACACCGAGTTCGAGGGCCAGGTCTACATCCTGTCCAAGGACGAGGGCGGCCGGCACACGCCGTTCTTCAACAACTACCGTCCGCAGTTCTACTTCCGCACCACCGACGTGACGGGTGTGGTGACGCTGCCGGAGGGCACCGAGATGGTGATGCCGGGTGACAACACCGTCATTAACGTGAAGCTGATCCAGCCCGTCGCCATGGACGAGGGTTTGCGGTTCGCGATCCGCGAAGGTGGCCGCACCGTCGGCGCCGGCCGGGTCACCAAGATCATCAAGTAGCTCGACCGGATTGGCGCAGGCCCGGATCGCCGACATCGGCGATCCGGGCCTGGTCATTTCTCCCCGCCAAATATGTGATCGGTAGCGGCAGTGCGAGCGCTAGTCTGACGGCAACTTCCCGGCGAGGCGAGGAGAGACACGTGTTGGCACGCTACCTGAAGGCACAGTTGCTCGTTTTGCTGTGCGGTGGCCTGGTCGGGCCGATCTTTTTGATCGTCTATTACACGCTCGGGATGGGCGACCTGATGCGGTGGATGCTTTACGTCGGGCTGCTGATCACCGTGGTCGATGTGCTGGTCGCGATCGCGTGGGCAAACTACGGCGCGAAGTCGTCGGCCAAGAACGCGGAGCTCGAGCAGCACGGGGTGTTGGCGCTGGCACAGATCACCGGGCTCACCGAGACGGGCACTCGAATCAACGAGCAGCCGTTGGTGAAGGTGAATCTGCACATCTCCGGGCCCGGGTTTATGCCCTTCGACAGCCAGGACCGGGTCCTCGCCAGCATCACCCGGCTGGGCAATCTGACCGCCCGCAAGCTCGTGGTCGTGGTCAACCCCACCACCCAGGAGTACCGAATCGACTGGGAGCGAAGCGCTTTGGTCAACGGGCTGGTGCCCGCGCAGTTCACCTTGGCCGAAGACAACAGGACCTACGATCTCAGCGGGCAGGCCGGCCCCCTGATGGAGATCCTGCAGATCCTGAAGGCCAACAACATTCCGCTCAACCGGATGGTCGACATCCGGTCCAATCCGGTGCTGCGCCAGCAGATCCAGGCCGTGGTGCGCCGGGCGGCCGAACAGCAGGCGCCGGCGGCTGCGCCCGCACCGGCCGCCGGCCCGGCGCCGGTCGTCACGCCGCCGCAACCGTCGATCGCCCAGCGGCTCCAAGAGCTGGAGACGCTGCGCGCCACCGGTGCGGTGACCGACCAGGAGTACAACGCCCGACGGGCCCAGATCATCTCCGAGATCTGAGCCGCCAAGCGGGTTAGAACACGTTCCAGTTTCGCTGCTAGCCTGTCACTCGGCGAAAGGGGTGCCATGGCTGCACGGGCTGGATCACTGCAAGGACGGGTGGCATTCGTTACCGGAGCCGCCCGGGCGCAAGGGCGGTCGCACGCGGTGCGGCTCGCCCGCGAAGGCGCCGACATCATCGCCCTCGACATCTGCGCGCCGGCCTCCGACACCCTGACCTACACGCCGGCCACGCCCGAGGACCTCACGGAGACCGTCCGCCTGGTGGAGGCGGAGGGCCGCAAAGTGCTGGCGCGCGAGGCCGACGTCCGCGACGACGCCGCGCTGCGGCAACTCGTCGCCGATGGCGTCGAGCAATTCGGCCGGCTCGACATTCTGGTGGCCAACGCCGGAGTGCTGGGCTGGGGCCGGGTGTGGGAGCTGACCGACGAGCAGTGGGACACCGTGATCGGGATCAACCTGACCGGCACGTGGCGCACCCTGCGCGCGACGATCCCGGCGATGATCGAGGCCGGCAACGGCGGGTCCATCATCGTCGTCAGCTCCTCGGCGGGGCTGAAGGCTACACCGGGCAACGGCCATTACGCGGCCAGCAAGCAGGGACTCACGGCGCTGACGAACACGCTGGCGATTGAGCTCGGCGAATACGACATCCGGGTGAACTCCATCCATCCCTACTCGGTCGACACCCCGATGATCGAGCCGGAGGCGATGATGCAGATATTCGCCAAGCACCCGCGTTTTGTGCACAGCTTCCCGCCAATGCCGTTGCAGTACAAGGGTTTCATGACGGCCGACGAGGTGTCCGACGTCGTCGTCTGGTTGGCCGGCGACGGCTCGGGCACACTGACGGGCACCCAGATCCCCGTCGACAAGGGCGCCCTGAAGTACTGACCTGCGAGCGTGGTATGAACACCACGTGACCGAAAAGGGAGTCGTGATCGTGGGCGGCGGGCTTGCCGCTGCCCGCACGGCCGAGCAGCTGCGCCGGTCGGAATACACCGGCCGCGTCACGATCGTCAGCGACGAGGTGCATGTGCCCTACGACCGGCCGCCGCTGTCCAAGGAGGTGCTGCGCAAGGAAGTCGACGACGTCGCGCTCAAACCGCGCGAGTGGTACGACGAGAAGGACATCACCCTGCGGCTGGGCGCGGCCGCCACCCGCCTCGACACAAAAGAGCAGACGGTCACGCTGGCCGACGGAACCGCGCTTGGCTACGACGAACTCGTCATCGCCACCGGCTTGGTGCCGCGGCGCATTCCGGCGTTCCCGGATCTGGAAGGCATTCGGGTGCTGCGTTCGTTCGACGAGAGCATGGCGTTGCGCGAGCACGCGTCCGCCGCGCGGCACGCGGTCGTCGTCGGCGCCGGTTTCATCGGCTGCGAGGTGGCGGCCAGCCTGCGCAGCCTGGGGGTGGGCGTCGTGCTGGTCGAGCCGCAGCCGACCCCGCTGGCGGCGGTGCTCGGCGAGCAGATCGGCGAGCTGGTGGCGCGGCTGCATCGCGAGGAGGGGGTCGACGTGCGCCTCGGCGTCGGCGTGGCCGAAGTCCGCGGCCGGGGGCACGTCGACAGCGTGGTGCTCACCGACGGCACGGAGCTGACGGCCGACCTCGTCGTGGTCGGCATCGGCTCGCGGCCTGCGACCGAGTGGCTCGAGGGCAGCGGGATCGAGGTCGATAACGGTGTCATCTGTGACGAGGCCGGACGCACCAGCGCACCTCACGTGTGGGCGCTGGGCGATGTCGCCTCCTGGCGTGACGCCACGGGACACCAAGCGCGCGTGGAACATTGGAGCAACGTCGCCGACCAGGCGCGCGTGGTGGTGCCCGCCATGCTGGGCCAAGACGTCCCCGCCAACGTGGTCGTCCCCTATTTCTGGAGCGACCAATACGACGTCAAGATCCAGTGCCTGGGGGAGCCGGAAGCCAACGATGTCGTGCATCTCGTGGAGGACGACGGGCGCAAGTTCCTGGCGTATTACGAGCGCGACGGTGTGCTGGTGGGTGTCGTCGGCGGCGGGATGCCGGGCAAGGTCATGAAGACCCGCGCCAAGATCGCCGCCGCCGCGCCCATCGCCGAGGTGCTTGGCTAAGACCCGATGCCCAGGGTGGCGATACTCGACGATTACGCCCGCGTGGCCCTCGACCTCGCCGACTGGTCGCCGGTGCAGATGCGCTCGGAGGTAACCGTTTTCGGCCGTCACCTGCCGGAGGATGAGGCCGCCGAAGCGCTGCGACCCTTCGACGTGATCTGCACGCTGCGCGAGCGCATGGCGCTGCCGCGCACGCTCATCGAGCGGCTGCCGAACCTGAAACTGATCACCATCGTGGGCAGGAGCCTGCCGAACCTGGACCTGGCCGCGGCCACCGACTGCGGGGTTCTGGTCGCCCACTCGGACTTCGCCAACCGGCGATTCAGATCAGTGCGCGACGCCACCCCGGAACTCGCCTGGGGGTTGATGATCGCGACCGTGCGCAACCTGGCCGAGGAGCACCGCAGGATGCGTGACGGCGGGTGGCAGACCACCACCGGTATGACGCTGTCCGGCAAGACGCTTGGGCTGCTCGGCCTCGGCAGGATCGGCAAGCGCATGGCTGAATACGCGAAAGTTTTTGGCCTGCAAGTCATTGCGTGGAGCCAAAACCTCACCGAAGAGGCCGCGGCGGCGGCCGGCGCCCGCCGGGTCGACAAGGCGAGGCTGTTCACCGAATCCGACGTGGTCTCCGTCCATCTCGTACTCTCGGAGCGCACGCGGGGTCTGGTCGGTGCACCCGAACTGGCCCTGATGAAGCCGCACGCCTACCTGATCAACACTTCTCGGGGCCCGATCGTCGACGACGCCGCGCTGATCGAGGCACTCGAATCCGGGCGCATCGCCGGGGCCGGGCTCGACGTCTACGACGTCGAACCGCCTCCGGCCGACCATCCGCTGCGACTTCTCCCGAATGTGACGTTGTCACCCCACCTCGGGTACGTCACCCGCGAAATGCTCGGCGCCTTCTACGAAGACACCGTCGAGGCCGTCGTTGCCTGGCTCGACGGGAAGCCCGTTCGAATCTCCAACCCGGAGGCGGAGTCGAGGGCCTAGAACTGGCCCAGATAGAAGCGGCCGCCCTGGTCGTCGACGCATTCGGCGGTGAGGCCGTAGGGTTGGCGGGCCGGCTCGGCCAGCACGGTGCCGCCGGCCTCGCGGACGCGCGCGACGGCCGCGTCGATGTCCGAGACGGTCCACATCGGCACCGTCACCGGGTTCGCGCTGCCGCCGGCGGCGCCGGCCAACGGGTGGGTCCCCACCACCTGCCATCCGTCGGCCACCCGCCCGGGCTCGAAGCTCCACCCCAGCACGCGGGCGTAGAAGTCGCGGAAGCCGGCGGAGTCAGGCACCTGGTAGGTGACGTAGGACAGCTCGCCGGGCCCGGAACCGTTGAGCTCCGGGCGCTTTCGCCCGGCCGGCGGCTCGACGACCGCGAACGGGGTCCCCTGCGGATCGGTGGCGTCGAGCAGGAGGCCGTCATCCGTGCGACGGGTCTCGCCCGGGACGCCACCCGCCCGGGCTATCGCCGTTCGGGCGGCCCGCAGGTCGGTGACGGCGTAGCAGCAGAACAGGGTGGGCGGCCCGGCGTGGGCCGAAATGCCGGTCGGCAGTTCGGTATTGATGACCCGCTGCGACGTCCGGTCGTACGTCCAGCCCAGCACGTGGCCGTAGAAGGCGGCCGCGCGATCGGCGTCAGCGGTCCGGACGGAGACGTATCCGATGTCGCCGTGCTGTATGCCGGTAACCGGCGCCGCCGCGGGGCCGCTGAGCATCCAGCGGTGCCCGAACGGGTCGATGATGGTCGCGTTGCGGCTGCCGTAGCTTTCGTAGACCTCGCGCTGGACGGTGGCGCCGTGGTCGCACGCCCTCCGCAGGGCGGCGTCGGTGTCGCCGACGCGCACCATCAGGCTGACCGAAACCGCTCCGGGCGCGGGGGCCCTCAGGCCCAGTTCCAGATTCTCATCGGCCAGGTACAGGACCCCGTCGCCGATCGCGATCTCCGCGTGCCCAATCCGGCCGTCGTCCATCACGATCGGCTCGCCGACCACGACGGCGCCGAACGCATCGGCGTACCACGCGAGTGCGCCGCGGGCGTCGGCCACGCTCAGGTAGGGCAGCGCCGCCGGCCGCGGTGCGACATCGGCAGCGGGTGACTCGCTGAGTTCGGAAATGACACGTGCGGTGCCGCTCATGACAACTCCTTCGGGAAGGGACAGTGCGGATTCCAATCGCCGGCGAAGGCGCTCGGCGAATGCCGAATCGGGTTGGACCGGAAGGTCATCGGCGTGCAGCACGCTGAGCGGATCCGAATGGTCCGGTCGGCTCATGACGCGCCTCCTTCCGGATACTGCTATCTGAAGGCCCGGCGGGCCCGGACCAGTAGCGCCTCGGTGGCGTGCACCGTGCGCCCGATGAGCTCGGCGCATTCGCCCACCGAGCAGTCGTCCATGTAGCGCAGCACCAGCACGGTGCGGTGCGGCTCGGCGAGCCGCGCCAGCACGGCCTCGGCGACCATGCGGTCCAGCTCGGCGTCCCAGTCGTCGGCCACCCCGCCCGCCTCGAGGACCGGCTCCGGCGGCTCGGCGACCGGCACGGCCAGCCGCTGCTGACCGCGCCGGTAGTGGTCGGCCAGCTTGTGGCGTGCCACCCCGACCAGCCAGGGGATCGAGATCGTCGGCGACTCGCCCTTGCGTGCGGCATCCATCGCCGCGAGAAACGTCTCCGACGTCAGATCCTCCGCCGTACCGCGGTCGCCGCAGCGCCGGACGAAATACCCGTACACCACGGGCAACGCCTCGTCGTAGAGCTCGAGTAGCGCGCGGCGAGCGTCGGATTGGTGGTCCGCTTCGGCGCTCACATCCTTATCGTCGCCGTGACGGGGCGAACTCCGACGGTGGCGGGAGGAAAAATTATTGCCAACTAACCGGGGGCCCGTGCGGATGGCATTCGGCGAGGACGGCGGGCTCGCCGCCCGGCCATCTGCGCGCCCGGACCAAGAACTTGATCGGCGCGCCGGGGCCTCCGCGCGCGGGCTCCAAGCTGAGGTGGGCCAACGGCGACCGGCGATCGGCCTGTGCGGCCAGCGCGTCGATCGCGTCGCCGACCGCGGCCTGCTCGCGGTCGGACAGGTACTGCCAGGTGATCGAATGCCACAGCACGGTCAATGTGCCCTCGGCCAGGGTGACCCGGGCCGCCGCCTCGGCGGCCGTGCTGCGATGCAGCCGCGCCGGGACCTTGCGGGCGACCGCGATGGCGCCGCGCAACCGCTCCAGCCGGGCGTGCTGGTCGGGCCAGACGTAGCTCAACACGGTCATTTCGCCGTCCGCCCCGGTGACGTCGATCGGCGCGATGTCGTAGCCGTTCCGCTCGACGATCCGGACCGCGTCGTCCGGCGGCAGGACGCCGCGCCACGCGTCGTCGATGGTCACCGGCGAATCGACTGGTCCCCACCGGCCGCCGCCGTACAGATAGTGGTAGTGGTCGGGTCGCATGTTCAACCCGGCGCTCGCCCCGACTTCGAAAAGCCTTATCGGCAAACCGATTCCGTGGTTGATTCGCAGTAGTCCGCCGATCAGCGCGGCGGATCGGCCCACCTCGTTGGTCTGCGGCGGCTGGTCGAGCGCCGCCCGCAGCGGGTCGGTGTGCCGGGTCGCCGTCCGCAGGATTTCGGGCCATGCGTTGGCCGCGTCCCAACTGCCGCCGGTGCTGGGATACCACCGGCGCAATTCCGGCGCCCGGCCGTCGAGCACCAGCCGGTGCAGCCCGCCGAGCAGCCGAAGCGGAACAGCGTCGCGCGAGGGGTCGTCCTCATGGCCGGCCAGGATGGCCGCGAAGACGCCGCCCGCCTCGACGTCGCTGGCCACCAGCTCGAACAGCTCGCCGTACATCGGCGAGCCGGAGGCTGCGCAGAACTCGCCCTGCGACCGCAGCATGTGCAGCAGGTGCTCGGTGCCGGCGCTCACCGCTCCAGCCGTTCCAGTCCGGCGCCGATGACGTCGAACGCGTTGCCGAGCGCGGTGGGCAACGTGACGGATTCGTCGCTCAGCCAGTGCTCGTAGGCGCTCAGTGCCACCCCGAGCATGGTCCAGGCGACGGTTTGGGGTAGCGGGTCGGTTGTCTTGGCGTTCAACCGGTGCGCCACGAAGCCCGCCATTACCTCGCGCCAGCCCGCGTACATCGTCATCGAATAGGCCTGCAGCTCCGCGGTTTCCAGAATCACCCGCATGCGTTTTCGGTGCCGGACGGTCTCGCACTCGTCAAAGGTGTTGAACACCAACAGCGCCCCGCGCAGCGCCTCGCTCAGGGGCACCGTCGGTTCGACGTTGTCGAGCAGCTCCCGCAGGTGTGCGAGGTGGGCGTCGAAATCGCCCCACAGGATCGCGTTCTTGGAAGCGTAGTAGCGGAAAAGCGTGCGGCGGGCGATCCCGGCCGCCTGCGCGACGTCGTCGACGCTCACGTCGGCGAACCCCCGGGCGGCGAACAACTCGAGGGCAACGTCGGTGATGTGGTGCGGCGTCGTGGAGCGGCGCCGGCCCACCCGCGACTGCGGCATCATCGGACCCCCGCCCTTCCGTTTCGGCACTCGATGCCATATTCTGTCACGACTGACTCTGACCCCATAGTCGTCGAGCCCCGCAGAAAGGTAAATGCGCATGGACCGCGAGACCGACACGGACACCGAACTCGTCACCGAGACCCTCGTCGAAGAGGTGTCCATCGACGGAATGTGCGGGGTCTACTGACCGCGTGTTCGATCCCGATCGCGGCTGGCGGCTGCACCCGCAGGTTTCGGTTCGACCGGAGCCGTTCGGCGCACTGCTCTACCATTTCGGCACCCGCAAGCTGTCATTCCTGAAGAACCGCACGATTCTCACGGTGGTGCGGTCGCTGCCCGACCATCCCGACGTCCGGTCGGCCTGCCGCGCCGCCGGCGTGGACGACCCCGGACAGGGGCCCTACCTGCACGCGCTGGGTGTGCTGGCCGAATCCAACATGCTGGTGCCGCAGGAGGATCGGAGATGACTGCCCCGACAGCGCGAGTGCCGCGGCTCATCGAGCAGTTCGAGCGCGGGCTGGACGCGCCCATCTGCCTGACGTGGGAGCTGACCTACGCGTGCAATCTTGCTTGCGTGCACTGCCTTTCGTCGTCGGGCAAGCGGGACCCGCGCGAATTGTCCACCCACCAATGCATGGACGTCATCGACGAGTTGGGACGCATGCAGGTGTTCTACGTGAACATCGGCGGCGGGGAACCCACGGTGCGCCCCGACTTCTGGGAACTGGTCGACTACGCCACTGCCCACGACGTCGGTGTGAAGTTCTCGACCAACGGGGTCCGCATCACGCCCGAAGTCGCCGCCCGGCTCGCCGCCAGCGACTATGTCGATGTTCAGATTTCGCTCGACGGCGCCACCGCCGAGGTCAACGACGCCGTCCGCGGCGTCGGGTCGTTCGCCATGGCGGTGCGCGCGTTGGAGAACCTGGCAGCGGCGGGCTTCGGCGATGCCAAAATTTCGGTTGTCGTGACCCGCCACAACGTCGACCAGCTCGACGAATTCGCCGCGCTGGCGAGCCGTTACGGCGCCACCCTGCGGATCACCCGGCTTCGTCCCTCCGGACGGGGCGCGGACGTGTGGGACGATTTGCACCCCACCGCCGCCCAGCAGGTTCAGCTGTACGACTGGCTGGTCGCCAAGGGGGAGCGGGTGCTCACCGGTGACTCCTTCTTTCATCTGTCGCCGCTCGGGCAGTCCGGCGCCCTGGCCGGTCTGAACATGTGCGGAGCGGGCCGGGTGGTGTGCCTGATCGACCCGGTGGGCGACGTGTACGCGTGCCCGTTCGCCATTCACGACCGCTTCCTGGCCGGAAACATCCTGTCCGACGGGGGGTTTGCCAACGTCTGGAAGGACGCCCCGCTGTTTCGTGAGCTGCGTGAACCGCAGTCCGCGGGCGCCTGCGGCGGCTGCGAGCACTACGACAGTTGCCGCGGCGGGTGCATGGCGGCCAAATTCTTCACCGGCCTGCCGATCGACGGCCCGGACCCCGAATGCGTCCAGGGGCACAGCGCGTCAGCGCTGGCCCACCTGCGCGAGACGCCTCGGCCCCGCGCCGACCACTCCCATGGGCGGCGCGAACCGGTGCCGCTGAAACTGACCATGCGACCGCCTTCGCGCCTGTGCAACGAAAGCCCGCTGTAGTCATGGCCGACGAATGGTTCGAAACGGTCGCGATCGCTCAGCAACGCGCTAAGCGGCGGTTACCGAGGTCCGTTTATTCGTCCTTGGTTTCGGCCAGCGAAAAAGGAATCACCGTCGCCGACAATGTCGAAGCGTTCGGGGAGCTCGGCTTCGCGCCCCACGTGATCGGCGCGCAGGAAAAGCGTGATTTATCGACTACCGTGATGGGGCAGGATATTTCGCTGCCGGTGATCATTTCGCCGACCGGCGTCCAGGCGGTCGATCCCGAGGGTGAGGTGGCCGTCGCGCGGGCGGCGGCGGCGCGCGGCACGGCGATGGGGCTGTCCTCGTTCGCCAGTAAACCGATCGAGGAGGTCATCGCCGCCAACCCCAAGGTCTTCTTCCAGGTGTATTGGCTCGGCGGGCGCGACGCGATCGCCGAGCGGGTGGAACGGGCGCGTCAGGCCGGCGCGGTCGGACTGATCGTCACCACCGACTGGACGTTCTCGCATGGCCGCGACTGGGGTAGCCCCAAGATCCCCGAGGAGATGAACCTGCGGACCATCCTGCGGCTGTCTCCGGAGGCGATCGTCCGGCCGAGGTGGCTCTGGAAGTTCGGCAAGACGCTTCGGCCGCCGGAGCTGCGCGTGCCCAACCAGGGTCGCCGCGGCGAGCCCGGCCCGCCCTTCTTCGCCGCATACGGGGAGTGGATGGGCACGCCCCCGCCGACGTGGGAAGACATCGCGTGGTTGCGGGATCTGTGGGGCGGGCCGTTCATGCTCAAGGGCGTGATGCGCGTCGACGACGCCAAAAGGGCGGTGGACGCCGGTGTTTCGGCGATATCGGTGTCCAACCATGGTGGCAACAACCTGGACGGCACACCGGCGTCGATTCGCGCCCTGCCCGCCATCGCCGCGGCGGTCGGCGGCCAGGTCGAGGTGTTGCTGGACGGCGGCATCCGGCGCGGCGGCGACGTCGTCAAGGCGGTGGCGCTGGGGGCGCGCGCCGTGATGATCGGCCGCGCGTACCTGTGGGGCCTCGCCGCGGCCGGCCAGGCGGGCGTCGAAAACGTCCTCGACATCTTGCGCGCTGGTATCGACTCGGCGCTGATCGGTCTGGGGCACTCCTCGGTTCACGAACTCAGCCCGGACGACATCCTGATGCCGGCCGGTTTCACCCGGGTGCTCGGGGGGCAGACGTGAACTGCGGCCATGTTGGTCATCTTTCCCAAGATTCAATTGGGGCGGTCCCGGGCGTCCGCCAAATTCGTGGTGCACGCGGGGCAACCGTGACAAAAGAGCCGCGAATTTTGACCAGCCGGTGAACGCGCCAAGAAAAAATTGTTTTCAACGGACAACAATTGGTGCACGCCAGGTGAATTCGTCCTACCATCAGCCAGTGCCCGTACTCGGCGAATTACGAACGGCGACGTCGAGCCAGCTATCAAGCATCTCGCCGTCGATAATGATCCCGCTGGGGGCGACCGAACAACATGGTCCACACCTGCCGTTGGACACCGACACCCGGATCGCGACCGCGGTCGCGCTCGGGGCCGTGGCCGGTGTCAGGGGCCGCCTCGGGCAGGACTGGTTGGCGGCCCCGGCCCTCGCCTACGGCGCCAGCGGCGAGCACCAAGACTTCCCCGGAACGATCTCCCTCGGCACCGAGGCGCTGACGATGCTGCTGGTCGAATACGGCAGGTCGGCGGCGTGCTGGGCCCGCCGGTTGGTCTTCGTCAACGGCCACGGCGGCAACGTCGAGGCGTTGAACGCCGCGGTGCGCGAACTGCGCGCCGAGGGCCGCGACGTCGGATGGTGTCCCTGCGTTGCCCCCGGCGGCGATGCCCATGCCGGCCACACCGAAACATCGGTGTTGCTGCATATCTCGCCCGCCGATGTGCTGACCGATCGGTGGCTCCCCGGTAACCGCGCGCCGTTGCCCGAATTGTTGCCGTCGATGCGGCGCGGCGGCGTTGCGGCCGTCAGCCCGGTGGGCGTGTTGGGGGACCCGACCACCGCGACCGCCGCCGAGGGCAAGCGCATCGTCGGCGAGATGGTCGACGACTGTGTCGGCCGGGTCGTCCGGTGGCTGCCCGGGCGTGACGGGATGCTGAGGTGACCGCGCCGGTGACGAAGCAGAGCGAAGGCGACGAGGTGGCGGTACCGCCCCCATGCGGGGGAGAGCGGCGCATATGACCACGACCCGGTTGCCGGACGGGTTCGCCGTCCAGGTCGATCGCCGCGTGCGGGTGCTCGGCGACGGCTCGGCCCTGCTCGGTGGTTCGCCGACCCGCCTGCTGAAGTTGGCACCCGCTGCCCAGGACATGCTGTCCGACGGCCGGCTGAAGGTTTGTGACGACGTCAGCGCCCAACTTGCGCGTACCCTGCTGGATGCCACGGTGGCCCACCCCCGGCCCGCGGGTGGCCCGTCGCACCGCGACGTGACCGTGGTAATCCCGGTGCGCGACAACGTTTCTGGTGTGCGACGGCTGGTGAGCTCACTGCGCGGACTGCGCGTTGTCGTGGTGGACGACGGGTCGTCTCCCCCGATCGAGCCGGAAGACTTCGTCGGCGCGCACTGCAATATCGAAGTAGTGCGCCACCGCAACAACAAAGGCGCGGCGGCGGCGCGTAACACGGGGCTGGCCGCCTGCACGACCGACTTCGTCGCGTTCCTGGACTCCGACGTCGCGCCCCGCCGGGGTTGGCTGGAAGCCCTGCTCGGACACTTCTGCGATCCCACCGTCGCCCTCGTCGCCCCACGCATCGTCGGTTTGGCGCAGAGCGAGAATCTGGTGGCGCGCTACGAAGCGGTGCACTCGTCACTGGACCTCGGGGTGCGCGAAGCGCCGGTGTTACCCCACAGCACGGTGTCCTACGTTCCCAGCGCGGCGATCATCTGCCGCTGCTCTGCCATCCGTGACGTCGGCGGGTTCGACGAGACCATGCAGTCAGGAGAGGACGTCGACCTGTGCTGGCGGCTCGTCGAAGCGGGCGCCAGGCTGCGGTACGAGCCCATTGCCCTTGTCGCCCACGACCACCGCACCGAGCTGCGGGGTTGGCTTTTGCGCAAGGCATTTTATGGCGGTTCGGCGGCCCCGCTGTCGGTGCGCCACCCGGACGAGACCGCACCGGTGGTGATCTCCGGCTGGGCATTGATGGCCTGGATTCTGATGGCGTTGGGCACCAGCCTTGGGCAGCTGGCGTCGATCGTAATCGCACTGCTGACGGGGCGGCGGATCGCCAACGCCATGCGCAGCGCCGAGACTTCCCTCGCCGACGTCGTGGTGATCGCGGCCCGCGGTTTGTGGTCGGCGGCGCTGCAGCTGGCCTCGGCCCTTTGCCGGCACTATTGGCCGCTGGCGTTGCTCGCGGCCATCCTGTCGCGTCGCTGTCGACGGGTCGTGCTGGTCGCGGCCGTCATGGACGGCGTGGTGGACTGGCTTCGCCGCCGGGATGCCACCGGCGAAGACACAGAGCCGATCGGGCTGCCGACATACTTGTTGCTCAAGCGTGTCGACGACCTGGCCTACGGCCTCGGGCTGTGGTGGGGTGTGTTGCGCGAGCGTAACCTCCGCGCCCTCAAGCCGCAGATTCTGAGTTAGCAACGCCTTGGCCACCGCCGTCCCGCACAGCGATGTGCTGATTGTGGGCGCCGGCAGTGCTGGATCGGTTGTAGCCGAACGTCTTTCCGCGGAGCCGAACCGCACCGTAACTATCCTCGAGGCGGGGCCCCCACTTGCCGATCCGGAGCTGCTTGCTCAGACCACCAATGGGTTGCAACTGCCGATCGGGGTCGGCAGCCCGTTGGCCCGGCGTTATCTGACCCGGCTCACCGATCGGCATGCGCTCAAACTGCCGATCGTGCGCGGAGCCACGGTCGGCGGTTCGGGGGCGATCAACGGCGGCTACTTCTGCCGCGCCCTGCCGCGCGACTTCGATCGCGCCGCGTTGCCCGGCTGGGCGTGGTCGGACGTGCTGGACAGCTTCCGCGCCATCGAGACCGACCAGGACTTCGATGGTCCCGCCCACGGCGACAACGGCCCGATCCTGGTTCGCCGCACCCGCGAAATGACCGGCACCAGTGAACGGTTCATCGCTGCCGCCGCGCGAGCCGGATTTGAATGGATTGCCGACCTGAACGATTGTGGGCCGGAACCGGTTTCGGGCCTCGGTGCCGTACCGCTCAACATCGTCGACGGCGTACGTATCGCATCGGGCACCGGATTTCTGATGCCGGCCTTGGGTCGGTCGAATCTGAGGCTGCTGGCGCAGACACGGGCGGTGCGATTACGTTTATCCGGCACCGCGGCGGTGGGTGTCGATGCGATTGGCCCGCACGGTCCGATGACGCTCGGTGCCCACCGGATAGTGTTATGCGCAGGTGCGATTGAGTCGGCGCACCTGCTGATGTTGTCCGGCATCGGTGACGAAGCATCGCTGCGGGACGTCGGTGTGCCAGTGGTGGCGCCGCTGCCGGTCGGCATGTTTTGCAGTGATCACCCCGAATGGGTGCTGCCCACCAATTGGGCGGTGGCCCCGGGGCGACCCGTGGTAGAGGTCGTGCTCAGCACCGCCGACGACCTTGAGATAAGGCCGTACACCGGCGGTTTCGTTGCGATGACCGGTGACGGCACCGCCGGGCATCCCGACTGGCCGCACATCGGGGTGGCGCTCATGCAGCCCCGGGCACGCGGGCGCATCACGCCGGTCTCGCCGGATCCGGGCGTCCCGCCGCGAATCGAGCACCGCTACGACAGCGAGCCCGACGATGTAGCGGCGCTGCGCGAGGGCGCTGAATTGGCCCGCGAATTGGCCGGTGCGGCAGCACATGTCGGGCCACCGGTGTGGTCGACATCGCAACACCTTTGCGGCACAGCGCCGATGGGCGTCGACGGCGACTCGCGCGCCGTGGTCGACCCGCGCTGCCAGGTCTATGGCGTCGAAAACCTTTGGGTGATCGACGGTTCCATCCTGCCGGCCATCACCAGCCGCGGACCGCACGCGACCATCGTGATGCTAGGTCATCGGGCAGCGAAATTCGTTGAGTAACCTGACTTGTCTCACGATTCGCAAGCTGGGGTGGCGGCAGATAGTTGACCGGTGATTTGCGTAATGGGTGGCAAAAATGTGTGCACTAAGTCCTGTGAGTGACCGCACCGTTGGCGGCCGGTATCCGCGCATTTGTTGTGATCACAGCCGCCACATGGGTCTCAGTTTCCGGGGTATACGAGGATTTGTCCACCTCATAGCGACAATCTGTTCAGGGCGGGATCGACTGGTACACAATTAATTCCGAATTCCTGACCAGGACCGACAGGACGGGCATTGTCGCTGCGAGCGTTCAGGGGGCTGCGCCCCGGTGTGCGCAGAGGGAAATTCGGCGCCAATGCCCAGGACGCTCACCAGGGCATTCGTCGTATTTCCGAGTGAGGTGGACAAATCGTCGTATACCGAGCAGCTAGTGGCCACTGTGGCAGATGGGGATAACACGCCGGTTAGCAGACGATGTGCACTAATTTGAGCAAGTCGGGACGAAATTCGTTGAGTAAGTATAGATCCCAGGGGGCTCCGGTCGGGTGACGCGCGGGCTCGATCCTGCCCGATATCCCAGCCGCGGACCGCACGCAACCACGGTGCTTTCCCGGATGACGGGCGGCCGAATTCGTCGAAGCGAATCAGGCGGAATAGTAGTGCGTTTCGACGTGCTCCACCGTCGCCGCCGACTGTTCCCTGGAGGATTCGGCCGCCGCACCCGTTGCCGGCGAATAGGGGGGCGTCGCCGGAGAATAACCAGACGCCGTCCCGGCCGGCGCCGCCGAGATCGGCGTGGTGGGCAGCGCGGACAGCGGAGAGAATGCCGGGGTTTCCGACGACACCGAGGCCATAGTCGCTATAGGGCTGGCCGCCCCTGCCGGCACTGCCGCCCCCGCCGTTGCCGGGGCATAGGCCGGCGTGGCAGCCTGCAGCGCGGCTACGGGCGCGCCGGCCAGCCCCAGCGCCGATCCCAACGGCGCCACCGCGGCGGGCGTACCGGAAGGTGCGAACGCAGCCGGTGCGGCCGACACGGGCGCAAACCCCGTGGCAAGCGGCGCCGTCGATGCGGCGGGCGTGGAACCACCCGCCATCCCCGCCATTGACGCGGGCACTCCTGCTGCCGCCGAACTCGCCGATGCGGCGGTACCGAGTAAGGGTTGCGCGTTGGTCAACAACTGGCTGGAGGCATTGGCCTCACCGACTAGATTTTGGCCGATGGTTTGCAGGGGACTGGCGTTGCCGGCCTCGGTGATGGCGTATTGCTCCCCACCGGCACTCATCAGTTGGACGAACTGGCTGTGGAAAGCCTCCGCCGCGGCGCTGAGCGCCTGATAGGCCTGGGCGTGCGCGCCGAACAGCGCTGCAATGGTCGCCGATACCTCGTCGGCGCCGGACGGGAGCACGCTTGATGCCGGACCCAGCGCTGCGGAATTAGCGTCACTGATCGAGGATCCGAGGTTCGCCAGATCTGAAGCAGCGGCCGCCACGTACTCCGGCGCTGCGATCACATATGACATTCCGCTCCCCCAAATAGGACTTGATGGTGTCCGTCCCCCCACGACGAACTGCACACAAGCCGATGATATAGGCCGCCACGGGGGCGCAGAGGCTTTTTTAACCGATCCTTATCTTCGGCCCGCATGTCGGAGCCGGTCACCTCCGCGGGGGTACGATGCGGCCCACCAGGCTTAGCTGTTGCCCGTCACGCCCAGGAGCCCACAGCACGATCAGGACTGCGGCGACCGCGACGATCACGGCCAACACCGTCATCGAAGCGTGCATGGCGGTCACGAACGCCGCTTTGCTGACCTCGGCCAGTTGGCCGCCCTGCGGGCCCAGCTTGCCGGCCA
Organism: uncultured Actinomycetota bacterium; assembly: GCA_963788075.1. Lineage (GTDB taxonomy): Bacteria > Actinomycetota > Actinomycetes > Mycobacteriales > Mycobacteriaceae > Mycobacterium. Next base: position 1,270,423 of record CAWBFI010000008.1, read on the forward strand.
CCTCCACGGCCTTCGCCAGCGAGTCGGTTGCCGGGCCGCGCACCGGTTCGGGGAAGCCCGCCAGCCGCGGTGCCAGCTCGTGCGAATAGCGTCCGGCCAGTATCGAGCCGGCCACGGCGATTCCCAGCGCGCCGCCCATCTCCCGCGAGGTGTCGTTAACCGCAGACGCAACTCCCTGTTTCGCGTCCGGAACCGCGCCCATGATCGCCGACGTCGTCGGCGCGGTGCAAAAGCCGATGCCCGTGCTGAGTATCAGGGCGGGCCAGGACAAGTCGAAAAAGGTGGAATGCAGGTCGAGTATCCGCATGCACGCAAAGCCGACGGCGATCAGCAGCGTTCCCAGGAACAGCACCAGCCGCAGGCCCAGCCGCGGCACGTACCAAAAGGACAGCGCCGAGAAAATGCCCAACGGGACCATGAACGGGCCGAACGCCATCGCCGTCATCAGCGGCGAGTAGCCCATGATCTGCTGCACGTACTGCACGCCCAGATAGAAGAAGCCGAAGGTCGCGCCGAACAGGATGACGATCGTTGCCACGCCGGTGGCAAAACTGGGGTCGGCGAACAGCCGTACGTCCAGGAGGGGATGATTCTTCCGCGATTCGACCAAGCCGAAGACCACGGCAATGATCGCGCCGACGGCGAGTCCGCCCCAGACCAGGGGATCGCTCCAGCCGCGATCGGGTGCTTCCAGGATCGCCGCTACCGCCATCGCGACGGCCGCGCCGATCAGCACGGCGCCCAGTGAATCGATTCGGGGGGCGTTGTCGTCGCGCGACGTTCCGACGGTGCACGCCAGAGCGAAGATCACCAGCCCGGCGATGCCCAGTGACCAGAAGATCGCGTGCCAGTCCCAAAAGCGAAGCAACAGGCCGGAACCGAGCATCCCCAGCACCCCGCCGGAACCGGCCGTACCGGCCCAGATGCCTACGGCCTTGAGGCGTTCTGCTTTCGGGTAGGCCACGGTCAGCAGCGACAGCGTCGCGGGCATGACGAAGGCGGCGCCGGCACCTGCCACCGCCCGGCCCGCGATGATCTGCGGCGGGCTGTGCAAGATCGCCGGCGCGAGCGAGCCTAGGGCGAAAACCACCAAACCGATGAGCAGTGCGCCCCGCCTACCGTAGCGGTCCCCGATCCCCCCGGCGGGCAGCAGCAAACACGCCAGCGCCACCGTGTATCCGTCGACAACCCAGGTCAGCTGCGACTGGGTCGCCGAGGTGGCGACCGCAAGGTCCGCCAGCGCGGTGTTCAACGCCGTCATCGACGCGACGACCAGCCCGACGCCCATGCAGGCGACGACGAGGGTCCAGTTCCGGGCCCGGGTGCTACCACCGATGCCCGTCGAATCAGTAAGCTGATCTGGCTGGGCCAGGACTTCGACCATAGACACGCCCCTCCCCTTCGGCGGCGTACGGAGTTTTGATACTAATAGTCTTGTATGTAGACCGATCGTCTTGTTTTGAAACGGAGAGGTGGCTCACAATTACCGGCGGCACGACCGATCCGCGTCCGGCGCGGTCCAGGGCCCGTTTGCTCGAGGCCGCTGCCGCGTTGCTGCGTGCTGGGGGTCCCAGCGCGGTGACCGTCGAAGCGGTCACCCGTAGCGCCAACGTAGCCAGGGCAACCCTGTATCGCCACTTCCCGAGCGGAAATGATTTGCTGGCGGCGGCGTTCAACAGCCTTATCCCGCCGTCGCCCATGCCGCCGGCCGAGGGCTCACTGCGGGATCGGCTCATCGCGTTGGTGCTGGCCCAGGCCGAGGCCGTGGCCCAGGCACCCGCCATGATGACGGCGATGTCGTGGTTGGCCCTGGGCCGCGACCTGGAAGAGTTGCCAGAACCTCGTCACAGCCGCGCCGCCGGCGCCTCGATAACCACCTTGCGGGAGCGCATCGCGCAGCAGTACGCGGCGCCGTTCGACGCGATATTCGATAGCCCGGACGCCGCCGAGTTGGGTGAGGTCGACCGATCCCGCGCCATCGCGCTGCTGATCGGCCCGCTCGTGCTGGGACGCCTGTCGACCCTGCCCGACTTCGACTACGTCGAGTGTGCGCGCGCGGCCGTCGACGGTTTTCTCCATGTTCAGCGTGCGCAGCACCGGGCCAGCGCAGCGCGTACCGAATCTGCAGGTGCTTGAGTCTCGAAGAGAAGTGGCGCCGCGTGGTCGCGGGTTTGCCGGAGATTTGACCCAAAAATTTTGTCCGAGCCACGATCGTCAGGCATACTGTTCGGGTTGCCTTGCGCCGGGTTTGCGCCTGGCCGGGCATACGACCAGCGCCCAACCGGGCGCGTCCGGTCCCATCCTCGGCACGCGACCAATTTTGGCCGCGCACGAGGCTGCGTAAGGGTGACACACCCGACCGCGGGGGCCGGTGGACCACGACAGGTAAACAGCGGCGCAGGATCCAGCGCGACGCTTGATCGGCCCCACGAAAGGCCCGGACGATCAGCGCGCTGGGGGCACCAGGCTCGGTACACGGGCCTCAAGAGGAGCGAGGGTAGGAGAAAGCGTGGCGGGACAGAAGATCCGCATCAGGCTTAAGGCCTACGACCATGAGGCCATCGACGCCTCGGCGCGCAAGATCGTCGAGACCGTCGTCCGCACGGGTGCCAGCGTCGTGGGTCCGGTGCCGCTGCCGACCGAGAAGAATGTGTATTGCGTCATCCGCTCCCCACATAAGTACAAGGACTCGCGGGAGCACTTCGAAATGCGCACCCACAAGCGGTTGATCGACATCCTCGATCCCACGCCGAAGACGGTTGACGCGCTGATGCGCATCGATCTTCCGGCCAGTGTCGACGTCAACATCCAGTAGGAGATTCCAGAGCAATGGCGAGACTGGGTAATTCCGCCCCAAGGCGGGGGCTCCTGGGCACCAAGCTGGGCATGACGCAGGTATTCGACGAAAACAACCGAGTCGTGCCTGTGACGGTGGTCAAGGCCGGGCCGAATGTGGTGACGCGCATCCGCACCCCGGAGCGCGACGGCTACAGCGCCGTTCAGTTGGCCTACGGCGAGATCAGCCCGCGCAAGGTCAACAAGCCGGTGACCGGTCAGTACTCGGCCGCGGGTGTCAACCCGCGCCGTTACCTGGCCGAACTGCGCCTGGACAACCCGGACGCTGCCGCCGAATATCAGGTCGGCCAGGAGCTGACGGCTGAGGTATTCGCCGATGGCAGCTATGTCGATGTGACCGGCACCTCGAAAGGCAAGGGCTTCGCCGGCACCATGAAGCGGCACGGCTTCCGCGGCCAGGGCGCCAGCCACGGTGCCCAGGCGGTCCACCGCCGTCCCGGCTCCATCGGCGGCTGTTCCACCCCTGCTCGGGTCTTCAAGGGCACCCGGATGGCCGGCCGGATGGGCAACGACCGCGTCACCGTTCAGAACCTGGTGGTGCACAAGGTGGACACCGAGAACGGCGTGCTGCTGATCAAGGGTGCTGTGCCGGGCCGCACCGGGGGACTCGTGATGGTCCGCAGCGCGATCAAACGAGGTGAGAAGTAATGGCAGCGAAGGCAGATCCCCAGGTCCGCAACATTGATGTCAAGACGCCGGACGGCAAGGTCGACGGCTCCATCGAACTGCCGGCGGAGTTGTTCGACGCTGAAGCGAATGTCGCTCTGATGCATCAGGTGGTCACCGCGCAACGGGCGGCGGCCCGCCAGGGTACGCACTCGACCAAGACCCGCGGCGAGGTCCGCGGGGGCGGGCGCAAGCCCTACCGGCAGAAGGGAACCGGGCGTGCCCGCCAGGGTTCGACGCGGGCCCCGCAATTCACCGGTGGTGGCGTCGTGCACGGTCCCAAGCCTCGCGACTACAGCCAGCGCACACCCAAGAAGATGATCGCCGCGGCGTTGCGCGGGGCGTTGTCGGACCGTGCGCGCAACGGGCGCATCCATGCGGTCACCGAATTGGTTGCGGGCCAGGCTCCTTCCACGAAGAGCGCCAAGGCGTTTCTGAACACCCTGACCGATCGCAAACAGGTGCTGGTCGTCATCGGACGCACGGACGAGACTGGCGCGAAAAGCGTTCGCAACCTGCCAGGTGTGCACGTCCTGTCGCCGGACCAGCTCAACACCTACGACGTGCTGCGCTCCGATGACGTGGTGTTCAGCGTGGAGGCGCTCAATGCCTACATTGCCGCCAATACGAAAACGGGCGAGGAGGTTTCGGCCTGATGGCGACCATCGCTGATCCGCGCGACATCATCCTGGCGCCGGTCATCTCCGAGAAGTCCTATGGGCTGCTGGACGACAACGTGTACACGTTCGTGGTGCACCCCGACTCGAACAAGACGCAGATCAAGATCGCTGTCGAGAAGATCTTTTCCGTCAAGGTCGCATCGGTGAACACCGCGAACCGACAGGGCAAGCGCAAGCGCAGCCGGACGGGATACGGCAAGCGCAAGAACACCAAGCGCGCCATCGTCACCCTGGCGCCGGGCAGCAAGCCGATCGACCTCTTCGGGGCACCGAGCTAGCCGAGTGCGAGAGAAAGACCTGATTAGACATGGCAATTCGTAAGTACAAGCCGACGACCCCGGGCCGTCGCGGCGCCAGCGTGTCCGACTTCGCCGAGATCACCCGTACGGAGCCGGAGAAGTCGTTGGTGCGGCCGCTGCACGGTCATGGCGGTCGCAACGCGCACGGCCGGATCACCACCCGGCACCGGGGCGGCGGCCACAAGCGCGCCTACCGGCTGATCGACTTCCGGCGCAACGACAAAGACGGTGTCAACGCCAAGGTCGCGCACATCGAGTACGACCCGAACCGCACCGCCAACATCGCGTTGCTGCACTACCTGGACGGCGAGAAGCGCTACATCGTTGCCCCGCTTGGACTCTCGCAGGGCGATGTGGTGGAGTCGGGCGCCAACGCCGACATCAAGCCGGGCAACAACCTGCCGCTGCGCAACATCCCGGCCGGCACCCTGGTGCACGCCGTGGAACTGCGGCCGGGCGGCGGCGCCAAGCTCGCGCGGTCGGCCGGGTCGAGCATCCAGCTGCTCGGCAAGGAGGGCAGCTACGCGTCCCTGCGGATGCCCAGCGGTGAAATCCGACGCGTCGACGTGCGCTGCCGCGCCACCGTCGGCGAGGTCGGCAACGCCGAGCAGGCAAACATCAACTGGGGCAAGGCCGGCCGGATGCGGTGGAAGCGCAAGCGCCCCTCGGTCCGCGGGGTCGCCATGAACCCGGTGGACCACCCGCACGGCGGCGGTGAGGGTAAGACCTCCGGTGGCCGCCACCCGTGCAGCCCATGGGGCAAGAAGGAAGGGCGCACCCGCCACCGGAACAAGCAGAGCAACAAGCTCATCGTCCGACGCCGGCGCACCGGCAAGAAGCACTCGCGGTAGGAAGGCTCAGGAGTAGCACATGCCACGCAGCCTGAAGAAGGGTCCGTTCGTCGACGGCCATCTGCTCAAGAAGGTCGACGTACAGAACGAGAAGAACAGCAAGCAGGTCATCAAGACCTGGTCGCGTCGTTCGACGATCATTCCGGACTTCATCGGCCACACGTTTGCCGTGCACGACGGGCGCAAGCACGTCCCGGTGTTCGTCACCGAGGCGATGGTCGGTCACAAGCTCGGTGAATTCGCACCGACGCGCACCTTCAAGGGGCACATCAAGGACGACCGGAAGACGAAACGGCGATGAGCGCTCGCGCGAAGAGCGGAGGGCAGAGATGACCACAACCGAATTCCCGTCGGCCTTCCCATCGGCAACAGCCAAGGCGCGGTTTGTGCGGGTGTCGCCGAGGAAGGCGCGCCGGGTGATCGACCTGGTGCGCGGCAGGTCGGTGGCGGACGCGCTCGACATCTTGCGCTGGGCGCCGCAGGCGGCCAGCGAGCCGGTGGCCAAGGTGATCGCCAGCGCCGCGGCCAACGCCCAGAACAACAACGGCCTGGACCCGGCGACCCTGGTGGTCGCCACGGTCTACGCCGACGAGGGGCCGACCGCCAAGCGGATCCGTCCGCGCGCCCAGGGCCGCGCCTTCCGAATCCGGCGGCGCACCAGCCACATCACGGTCGTGGTGGAAAGCCGGCCCCCCAAGGACCAGCGGGCGGTGAAATCGACGAGGGCCCGCCGCGCCGAGGCCAGCAAGGCCGCCGCCAAGAAAGCACCCGCCAAAAAGGCGCCCGCCAAGAAAGCGCCGGCCGAATCGGCGGCGACGAAGGCTGGGGCCAGTTCTGCGGCGACGAAGGCACCCGCCAAAAGTTCTGAGACTTCGGAAGCGAAGGGAGGCTCAGACTAGTGGGCCAGAAGATCAATCCGCACGGCTTTCGGCTGGGCATCACCACGGACTGGAAGTCGCGCTGGTACGCCGACAAGCAGTACGCCGAGTACGTCAAGGAGGACGTCGCGATCCGTCGGCTGCTGTCCAGCGGCCTGGAGCGCGCCGGCATCGCCGACGTGGAGATCGAGCGCACCCGCGACCGGGTGCGGGTGGACATCCACACCGCCCGTCCGGGTATCGTCATCGGCCGCCGCGGCACCGAGGCCGACCGGATCCGTGCAGACCTGGAAAAGCTGACCGGAAAGCAGGTCCAGCTCAACATCCTCGAGGTCAAAAACCCCGAATCGCAAGCACAATTGGTGGCACAGGGCGTTGCCGAGCAGTTGAGCAACCGGGTGGCGTTCCGCCGCGCGATGCGCAAGGCCATTCAGTCGGCGATGCGTCAGCCAAACGTCAAGGGGATCCGCGTGCAGTGCTCCGGCCGCCTCGGCGGCGCCGAGATGAGCCGCTCGGAGTTCTACCGCGAGGGCCGGGTCCCGCTGCACACCCTGCGCGCCGACATCGACTACGGCCTGTACGAGGCCAAAACCACCTTCGGCCGGATCGGCGTGAAGGTGTGGATTTACAAGGGCGACATCGTCGGAGGCAAGCGCGAATTGGCCGCCGCCGCCCCGGCGGCCGCCGACCGTCCGCGCCGCGAGCGGCCGTCGGGTGCGCGTCCGCGGCGCAGCGGCGCGTCGGGCACCACGGCGACCAGCACCGAGGCCGGCCGCGCCGCAGGCGGCGAGGAAAGCACTGCAGGCGCCGCGCCCGGCGCAGGGCCCCCAGCCGATGCTGCGCCCGCCTTGGAACCGCAGAGCACGGAGAGCTGAATCATGTTGATTCCCCGCAAAGTTAAGCACCGCAAGCAGCACCATCCCCGCCAGCGCGGCATCGCCAGCGGCGGCACCGCGGTGAACTTCGGCGACTACGGCATCCAGGCCCTCGAGCACGCATACGTCACCAACCGGCAGATCGAGGCGGCTCGTATCGCGATCAACCGGCACATCAAGCGTGGCGGCAAGGTGTGGATCAATGTCTTCCCGGACCGCCCGCTAACCAAGAAGCCCGCCGAAACCCGGATGGGTTCGGGTAAGGGCTCCCCGGAGTGGTGGGTGGTCAACGTCAAGCCCGGCCGGGTGCTGTTCGAGCTCAGCTACCCCAACGAATCGGTGGCGCGGGCGGCGCTCACAAGGGCAATACACAAGTTGCCGATCAAGGCACGCATCGTTACCCGAGAGGATCAGTTCTGATGGCACTGGGAATTTCGCCTGGCGAACTGCGCGAGCTCACCGACGATGAGCTGACCGAGCGCCTGCGCGAATCCAAGGAGGAGCTGTTCAACCTGCGCTTCCAGATGGCGACCGGACAGCTCAGCAACAACCGCCGCCTGCGCACGGTGCGTCAGGAGATCGCGCGGGTCTACACCGTGCTGCGTGAACGAGAACTGGGCCTGGCTAGCGGACCCGACGGGTCCGACGGAAGTAAGGATTCGTGATGGCAGAAGCCCAGAAGGCGGCCCCGACGAAGGCTGCCGCAAAAGCCACTCCCAAGAAAGCCGCCGCCCCGACCGAAAAGGCCAAGGGGCCCAAGCACACTCCGGCCAGCCCGAAAACGCGCGGCCGGCGCAAGGTGCGCATCGGTTACGTGGTCAGTGACAAGATGCAGAAGACCATCGTGGTCGAGCTGGAAGACCGCATGCGCCACCCGCTGTACGGCAAGATCATCCGTACCACCAAAAAGGTTAAGGCGCACGACGAGGACAGCGTCGCCGGCGTCGGCGACCGCGTCTCGCTGATGGAGACGCGTCCGACTTCGGCCACCAAGCGCTGGCGGCTCGTCGAGATCCTCGAGAAGGCCAAGTAACCGCCCGAGTAGTCCCACCGTCATGGGATTTGAGTGTGCTGCCTGGGCGGAAAAATCGGCCGTTCCTCGGCCCGCACTTCGCACTCAATGCCGCCGGTTCACACTCGCGGCGTCCAATCCTCAGCCGATTGCTAACTCACCGGTGTAGTGTCCACGGACGTTCGGGTAGGTCCACCACGGGAGTGAGGCTGGCTAATGGCGACGGGACCCGCAGAATTCACGGGCAAGGTCGAGCTCGACATTCGCGACTCGGAGCCGGACTGGGGGCCGTACGCGGCGCCGACCGCGCCGGAGAACTCACCGAACATTCTTTATGTGGTGTGGGATGACACCGGCATCGCGACCTGGGACTGCTTCGGTGGCCTGGTCGAGATGCCCGCGATGACGCGGATAGCCGAGCGCGGCGTGCGGTTGTCGCAGTTTCACACCACGGCGCTGTGCTCGCCGACCAGGGCATCCCTGTTGACGGGGCGCAACGCCACCACCGTCGGCATGGCCACCATCGAGGAATTCACCGACGGGTTTCCGAACTGCAACGGACGGATCCCCCCCGACACCGCGCTGATTTCCGAGGTGCTCGCCGAGCGCGGCTACAACACTTACTGCATCGGCAAGTGGCACCTGACGCCGCTCGAAGAGTCCAACCTGGCAGCGACGAAACGGCACTGGCCGACCTCCCGCGGCTTCGAACGGTTCTACGGTTTCATGGGCGGCGAGACCGACCAGTGGTATCCCGACCTGGTTTACGACAACCACCCGGTGAGCCCGCCGGCCACGCCGGAGGACGGCTACCACCTGTCGAAGGACCTCGCCGACAAGACGATCGAATTCATCCGCGATGCCAAGGTGATCGCGCCCGACAAACCATGGTTCAGCTACGTGTGCCCGGGCGCCGGGCATGCCCCGCACCACGTCTTCAAGGAATGGGCGGATAAGTACGCGGGCCGGTTCGACATGGGCTACGAGCGCTACCGCGAGATCGTGCTGGAAAAGCAGAAGTCGATGGGGATAGTGCCGCCGGACACCGAATTGTCGCCCGTCAACCCCTACTCGGACGTGAAGGGACCGCAGGGCGAGCCTTGGCCGCTGCAGGACACGGTGCGGCCGTGGGATTCGCTCAACGACGAAGAGAAGAAGCTGTTTTGCCGCATGGCAGAGGTTTTCGCCGGATTCCTCAGCTACACCGATGCCCAGATCGGTCGGATCCTGGACTATCTCGAGGAGTCCGGCCAGCTGGATAACAGCATCATCGTGGTGATCTCCGACAATGGCGCCAGCGGCGAGGGGGGACCCAACGGATCGGTCAACGAGGGCAAGTTCTTCAACGGTTACATCGACACCGTCGAGGAGAGCATGAAGCTCTTCGACCACCTCGGCGGGCCGGAGACCTACAACCACTACCCGATCGGGTGGGCGATGGCCTTCAACACGCCCTACAAGCTGTTCAAGCGCTACGCCTCGCACGAGGGCGGCATCGCCGACACGGCAATCATCTCGTGGCCCAACGGCATTGCCGCGCACGGCGAGGTCCGCGACAACTACGTCAACGTCTCCGACATCACCCCGACCGTCTACGACCTACTCGGCATGACACCGCCGGAGACCGTCAAGGGCATCGCACAGAAACCGCTGGACGGCATGAGTTTCAAAGCGGTCCTTGATGATCAGGACGCCGACACCGGCAAGCACACCCAGTTCTACACCATGCTCGGTACCCGCGGGATCTGGCATGACGGCTGGTTCGCCAACACCGTGCATGCCGCCACACCGGCCGGGTGGTCGCATTTCGATGCCGATCGCTGGGAGCTCTACCACATCGAGGCCGACCGCAGCCAGTGCCACGACCTGGCCCCGGAGCAACTCGAGAAGCTGGAAGAGCTTAAGGCGCTGTGGTTTTCCGAGGCCGCTAAGTACAACGGTCTGCCGCTCTCTGATCTGAACATCATCGAAACGATGATGCGGTCGCGGCCCTACCTGGTCGGCGAACGGTCAAGCTACGTTTATTATCCGCACTGCGCGGATGTCGGCATCGGCGCCGCCGCCGAGATCCGCGGCCGTTCGTTCGCCGTGCTGGCCGACGTGACCGTGGACACCACCGGAGCCGAAGGCGTGCTGTTCAAGCAGGGCGGCGGCCACGGCGGCCACGTACTGTTCATCCAGGACGGGCGGCTGCACTACGTCTACAACTTCCTCGGTGAGCGCCAGCAACTGGTTTCCTCGTCCGGCCCGGTGCCGCTGGGCCGGCACGTGTTCGGTGTTCGCTATGCGCGGACCGGAACGGTGGAGAACAGCCACACCCCGCTCGGTGACCTCACGCTGTTCGTCGACGACGATGCGGTCGGCACGCTGGCGGATGTGACGACCCACCCCGGCACGTTCGGGTTGGCGGGGGCCGGCATCACCGTCGGGCACAACGGCGGTTCGCGAGTGTCGAGCCGCTACAAGGCGCCTTTCGCGTTCACCGGCGGCACCATAGCCCAGGTCACCATCGACTTCTCGGGCAGGCCGTACGAAGACGTGGAAAAAGAACTCGCGCTTGCTTTTTCGCGCGACTGAACTCGCCACGGCGGGTCTGCTCTGCCTGTGGGCCTGGGTGGCCGCGGGTTGCGAAAAGGACCACGGGCGGCACCGCTATCGGCGCGGCTGGGACGGCTTCGTCGACAAGCACTGCCGCACCGACACTTTCCGACCCGACCGAGCCGGTTCCCGGCGTCGAAATGCCCTGGTGTGCCTGCCGCCGCCCACCGGTAGCGGCCACATGACGACGGCTTCTGGCGGATCCCGTGGCACCCAGAATCACGGTCCCGCCGCCCGACGGCTGGAATTCGGCTCCCGGCGATGGCGATGTGGCTTTGACATCCACGACATCGACCGGGCCCGAAGGCATGTCGGTGCGGGTGACCATCAGGCCGACCGACCTCGATCCTGCCGGCGCGTCCTTGCGCTACGTCGTCGACCTGCGCACCGCCGAGCCGGGCGTCAAAGTCACCGTCGCGGCCGGGCAGTTCTGCGGGTACAGCAGCCAGCTGGCGAGCGGCAACGGGCCCGGGGCGGTCGACTTCGCCGACCGCATTGCATACATCTGGACGAACACCAAGGCATATCTGTTTGGTCGCCCATTTGGCGGGGCCCGCGGGCGCGCCCGGCTTCGACGCGGCGAAATCGACGGTTATGCGGCAATTTGCTGTCGTAAGACCTTAAAAGTCCCCGTTTTCGATTGCTGGCCGCTGTAGCATCTGGCCCCGTGATGCAGACATGATCGCTCAGCCGCCGCCGCCGAATCCGCCCGCGGCTGCGCCATCCGAGGCACGAGGACCGCGCATTGCGATCGCATTCGGGATCGTTGTCGCCGTCATCGTCATCTACGTCCTGTCCCTTTTTGCCGTGCACCTGTTGGCCAAGTCGGCGCCCGCGCTGCCCGCAGTGGACTTCAGCAAGATCGAGGCCGACGACACCGTTGTCCAAGTGCGGATGGAGAAGCTGGATACCGTCGCCAACCGCTTGACGGTGAATGTGCTTGTCTATCCTAAGGATTCGCTGTACGACAAGAACTTCGGTGTGCTGACCACCGACGCGACCGTGCGGCTGTGTCCCGAGAACGACCTGGGCGACCTGCAATATCCGGTGGGCAAAGCGCCGGCGCAGGTGAGTACCGCCATCGTGGCGCACGGCGATCCCGGCAACTGGCCCCTCGACTCCTACAGCACAGACGAGATCTCGGCCGATGTATTCACTGGGTCCGCCCCAAACCGCGAAAAGGTACCCGCCCGCGTCGAAGTGACCGGAAAGTTGGACGGCTGGGACGCCACCGTCACCCGCATCCACGACCCCGCCGACCCACCTGATGTCCAGGACAACGTGCGGCTCACATTGTCGAGATCCAAGGGCCCGCTGATCTTCGACTTCGGAATCGTTCTGGTCCTCATCACCCTGCCCGCGTTGGCGTTGTGGGTGGCCATACCCATGGTGTTGGGCAGGACGACGTTCTTGCCACCGTTCGGTACGTGGTACGCCGGCATGCTGTTCGCCGTCATGCCACTGCGCAACTTCCTTCCCGGCAACCCACCGGCGGGCTCGTGGATTGACCAAGCCGTTGTGCTGTGGGTATTGCTAGGCCTGGTCGCCGCGATGACAATATTTATCTTCGCCTGGTGGCGGTTCCGTGATCGAAAGAAGCCGAATAAGGCCTAGTTGGCTTGAAGTGGCTTGGAGTTGGCTTGCAGTTTTCTGCTACTCCGAATTCGATTCAGGGCCGATCGCGTCGATGGCGCTGGAAACGGTTGCTCGGAAGTCCGTCGACAGCGGAATGTAGCCGACTTTCGCGAGGTCGACTTGGCCGGGACCAATCGCCGCCTGCAGAAACGCCCTGACCGCCTTGGCGACGTCGGCGCCGGGATATGTGGAGCAGACGATCTCATAGGTGGCCATGACGATCGGGTACACGTCGGGTTGGGCAGGGTCGTAGAACGACGAAAGGTCGAGCACGAGGTTGTTGCCTTTGCCGATCACTTTCGCGCCGGCAATGGTCTTGCCGACCGCGTCGGTGCCAATTCGGACCGGCCGCAATGACCTGCGGCTGGCCGGGGTCTTGATCTCTGCGGCGAAAAGCCCTTCCTTCAGAGCGAATGACAGTTCGTTGTAGCTGATCGCGCCCTCGGTGGTTCTCACAAGCGCCGCGGTGCCGGCGTTGCCTGCAGCACCGGTGCCGACGCCGCCGTTGAAGGTCTTGCCCACTGGCTGAGTCCAGGCCCCACCGGACGCGGCCTGCAAGTAGGCCTGGAAGTTGTCCGTGGTGCCCGATGCGTCGCTGCGGTAGATGACGTGAATGTCCTCCGCCGGCATGGATGCGTTGAGCGCGGTGAGGGCCGGATCGTCCCAACGCTTGATGGTGCCGTTGAAGATCTTGGCCAGCGTGGGCGCGTCGAGCACCAAAGAGTCGGCGGCGCTGAGGTTGTACGTGATGGCCAGCGGGCCGAATACGACGGGCAGGTTCCAGGCGTCGGCACCGCCGCATCGCTGCTTGGCCGCGGGGTATTGGTCGGCGGCCAGCGGTATGTCCGATCCGGCGAAATCGGTTTTGCCGGCGAGAAAGTCGCTGACTCCGGCGCCGGAACCGTTTGGGTTGTAGTTGAGATGCTGCCCGGGGCAGGCCTGGGTATAAGCGTCGACGAACCGGGTCATCGCATTGGCTTGGGCGGTGGAGCCGCTGGCGTTCAAGTTCTGGTCGCCGCCGCAGCTGACCTTGGCCCCGGCGGTATAAGGGAGGGTCGCGGGGGCGTTGCTGCATGCCGAGAGAATTAGGGTAGCCGCAGCGAGCAAGCTCGGGGTTGTAGCTGATCGATTGCGCTTCACGTTGGTTGTTTCCTTGCGACGACGGATCCGGCGGGTGGACTCGCTGGCCTCGTCGACCACGATGGCGCCGGGCGCCGACGGCGAGCGCAAGGGGCAACAGCAATGTCATCCCAATTTCGGCACATGTCGAGAGATACAGCTATGGAAACGAGCAAGTAAACAAAAATTAGATGAACGGGTGGGCTCGATTGTATGAATGGCTGGGTTGGTCATTTTCTGGATTTGCGCGGATGAGCCGCACGGAGCCGTTTGCGGTCGTCATACCCTGAAGGAATGCTTACCGAGTTGGTCGAGCTGCCCGGCGGATCTTTCCGCATGGGCTCGACGAGCTTTTACCCGGAAGAGGCGCCGATCCATACCGTGACAGTGGGCCCCTTCGCGGTGGAGCGACACCCGGTGACCAATGCACAGTTCGCCGAATTCGTCTCCGCCACAGGGTATGTGACCGTCGCTGAGCGGCCGATCGACCCTGCGCTTTATCCCGGTGCAAATCCTGACGAGCTGTGCCCGGGCGCCATGGTTTTCCGCCCCACACCTGGGCCCGTCGATTTGCGTGACTGGCGTCAATGGTGGGAGTGGGTTCCCGGGGCAAGCTGGCGTCATCCGTTCGGGCCGGACAGTGATATCGCGGACCGGGGCGATCATCCGGTGGTGCAGGTGGCCTATCCGGACGCCGCGGCCTACGCGCACTGGGCCGGCCGGCGGCTGCCCACGGAGGCCGAATGGGAGTATGCGGCCCGAGCCGGAAGCACGACGACCTACTCGTGGGGTGACGAGGCCACACCTGACGGGCGATTGATGGCCAATACCTGGCAGGGCAGGTTCCCCTACCGCAATGACGGGGCGCTCGGCTGGACGGGGACTTCGCCGGTGGGCACGTTCCCGCCCAATGGGTTCGGCCTGCTCGACACGATCGGCAATGTCTGGGAGTGGACCGCCACCGAATTTTCCGCGCACCACCGGCTCGATCAGCCGCCGAAAGCCTGTTGCACGCCATCGGGCCCCCCGAAGGACCCAGTTCCGACCGTCAACCAGACACTGAAGGGCGGTTCGCACCTGTGCGCGCCGGAATACTGCCACCGATACCGCCCGGCAGCGCGGTCACCGCAGTCGCAAGACTCCGCGACTACCCACATCGGGTTTCGCTGCGTGGCGGCCTTGGGATCGTGACCTGCGTCCTCCGGCATTCCTCGTGCCGCAAGTGAACGTTGCATGTCCGGTGCGTGACGGAAGCCGCCAGGTGCGTGCAGGTGTGGGAATTCGGCGCGCGATCACCATGGTCGTTCGCTAGCATCTCACCACGTGGTGCCCCGACAAGCTGGATCTCGACAGCCAGTTCTAGACCGGCCCCAGCAAGCAGCGCAGTGCCCACGGCATGCGATTGGTTCCGGCGGCCGCCAATGACCACAGAGGCTCAGCCGACACCGTCTCCGCCGCCGACGCTCGACGAGCCGGCCCCGGCGCCGAAGAAAAAGAAGTCGTCTGGCAAGGCAAAGCCGCCCAAGTTAAAGAAATCTCAGATCGAGATCGGTGTGGGCATTCTGGTCACGGTGCTCATCACCTACGCCCTATCACTGCTCGCCGTCCATGTGCTGCAACGAGAGGGCGGTCCGTTGCCTGCTCTGGATTTGAGCCAGGGCGGGGGCGATGCCACGATCGTGCAGCTACGCCTCGAGGAGCTGAAACCTGTCACGAATCGCCTTACCGTGAACGTGCTGGTTTACCCCGGGATTGCGCAATACGACCCACGATTCGACGTGCTGGGCAACGACGTCGCCGTGCGACTGTATCCAACGAGCGACCTGGGCGACCTGAATTACCCCAAAGGCAAAGCGCCGGCGCAGCTCACCACCACCATCGAGGCACACGGCAATACCCGTAACTGGCCTTTCGACAAGTACAAGACCGAGCCGATCGCGGCCGATGCGTTCGTCGGGGCCGGTGACAACCGGCGAAAGGTGCCGGCCCTCGTCGAAGTAACCGGATCGCTGGACGGTTGGAACATCAGTGTCGACCGCGTTCGCGACCCGAGCGGCCTTCGGACCTCGCGGTCCCTGGATACCGGCAACGTGGTCGTCACCCTGGAGAGAGCCGAGGGTCCGCTGGTTTTCGACTTGGTCATCTGCCTCGTCCTCATGACGCTGCCGACCATCGCGCTGATAGTGGCTATTCCCATGGCAATGGGCAGGCGGAAGTTCGTGCCGCCGTTCGGAACGTGGTATGCCGCGATGCTGTTCGCAGTCGTACCGCTGCGCAACATCCTCCCTGGCAGCCCACCGCCCGGTTCATGGATCGACCAAGCCCTGGTGCAGTGGGTGCTGCTTGCACTGGTGACGGCCATGAGCTTGTACTTCTTTTCCTGGATCCGGCAAGGGGACTGAAGCGACAGCCAGATCATGGCGCCGGGGGTCCGCATATCGGTGCGGCGGCCGCGGCGAATAATCGCCGGTCATGACTGTCAAGCAAACGAGGCCGTGGGTTCGGCTGTGCATCGGCGTGCTGGCGGGCGGCGGGTTGGCCTTGTCCGCTTCCGGACTTGCTATGGGCACCGGCCCCTGGGCCCAGGCAGCGCCGGCCCCGGGGCCGAGCTCTCACTGGTGCCCCGGTGATCAATGGAACCCGGGCTGGGGCAACGTCTCGGACTGGGACTGGAATCGCTGCCACGACTGGCAAGGACCGGGAGGCCCGTATGGTCCGGCGGGCTGGGGACCCTGGGGCCCGCCGCCGCCGTGGGCGCCGCCGCAGCCACCTCCACCAGCGTGGGCACCCGGGGCTAACCTGATGTGGAACCCTAACGCCAGTAGTTGGGGATTCTGGAACAGTGGGATATGGACTCCGGTCTAACCAAACATGTTGGAGGGGAACATGACCCAGGCGGCGACATCCCTCTATCAGCGGATGGGCGGCTACGATGTCATCGCTGCCGTCATCGATGACCTGTTCGCCATCTTGCATGACGAACCCGGTTTTGCTCGGTTCTTCGGTGGCCGCAGCGCGGACTCGGTCATTCGCAGTCGCCAGCTGTTGGTCGACCAAATGTGCGCGCTGAGCGGTGGACCGTGCCATTACATCGGCCGCGACATGAAGACATCGCACCGCGGGCTCGGGATTTCCGACCTCGAGTGGGAAGCGAACATGCGAGCCTCGGAGGCGGCGCTAGCCAAAAACGGTGTCGGCGAAGGCGCGCCGAATTCCTGGCGCTGTTCGAGCGTTACCACGACGACATCGTGGACGCGGGTTAGGCGGCGACCGACGTCCGGCCCGGAGGTGACGTGGGCCACGCTGGCGGCGCACTCGGAAGCGCCGGAAATTTGGCTCCAAGCTGCTCGTCCCCTAGACTCTAGGGGTTGCCGTGGGCAGACCTCGGCCGGTGCGTAACCGGCCCCGCGTGCCCTTCGGCGACTACTGCTTTACAAGACCGCGCATGTCAGGGTTTTCGGTGGGCTTTGCTGTTTGGAGCTCGTCTTCCTGCCGTGCACGTGAGCCAGGTCAGGAGATCGAGTGATTCAGCAGGAATCGCGGCTGAAGGTCGCCGACAACACCGGCGCCAAGGAGATCTTGTGCATCCGGGTGCTTGGCGGGTCGTCGCGACGCTACGCCGGCATCGGTGACGTCATCGTCGCCACCGTCAAGGACGCCATTCCCGGTGGCAACGTCAAGCGCGGGGACGTCGTCAAGGCCGTCGTGGTGCGCACTGTCAAGGAGCGCAGGCGTCCCGACGGTAGCTACATCAAGTTCGACGAGAACGCCGCGGTGATCATCAAGCCCGACAACGACCCGCGCGGGACGCGCATTTTCGGGCCGGTCGGCCGCGAACTGCGCGAGAAGCGATTCATGAAGATCATCTCGCTGGCCCCGGAGGTGTTGTAGATGAAGGTTCGTAAGGGGGACACCGTCCTGGTCATCGCCGGGAAGGACAAGGGCGCCAAGGGCAAGGTGCTGCAGGCATACCCGGACCGCAACCGGGTCCTGGTCGAGGGCGTCAACCGGATCAAGAAGCACACCCCCGTTTCGACCACCCAGCGCGGGGCCCGCTCGGGCGGAATTGTCACCCAGGAGGCACCGATCCACGTCTCCAACGTGATGGTGGTCGACTCCGACGGCAAGCCCACGCGGGTCGGCTACCGGGTGGACGAGGAGACCGGCAAGCGGGTCCGCATCTCCAAGCGCAACGGCAAGGACGTCTAGGCATGACAACTACGGAAAGCACGGTAAAGGTTCAGCCGCGCCTTAAAGAGCGCTACCGCAACGAGATTCGGGATTCGCTGCACAAGCAGTTCGGCTACGGCAACGTCATGCAGATTCCGACCGTGACGAAGGTCGTCGTCAACATGGGGGTCGGCGAGGCGGCCCGAGACGCCAAGCTGATCAACGGCGCAGTGAACGACCTGGCGTTGATCACCGGGCAGAGGCCCGAGATCCGCAAGGCGCGGAAGTCCATTGCGCAGTTCAAATTGCGCGAGGGCATGCCAATCGGCGTCCGGGTGACCCTGCGCGGAGACCGGATGTGGGAGTTCCTCGACCGGCTCACGTCGATCGCGCTGCCCCGTATTCGCGACTTCCGCGGGCTCTCGCCCAAGCAGTTCGACGGTGTAGGCAACTACACGTTCGGACTGGCCGAGCAATCAGTGTTCCATGAGATCGACGTGGACAAGATCGACCGGGTCCGCGGCATGGACATCAACGTCGTCACCTCGGCGGCGACCGACGAGGAAGGGCGAGCGCTGTTGCGGGCCCTCGGCTTTCCGTTCAAGGAGAACTAAGTAGATGGCGAAAAAGGCATTGATCAATAAGGCGAATCGCAAACCACGCTTTGCGGTTCGCGCCTACACCCGCTGCAGCAAGTGCGGCCGCCCGCGCGCGGTCTACCGCAAGTTCGGGCTGTGCAGGATCTGCCTGCGCGAGATGGCGCACGCGGGCGAGCTGCCCGGTGTGCAGAAGAGCAGCTGGTAACGGACACAGGACTAAACACATGACGATGACGGACCCGATTGCAGACTTCTTGACGCGTCTGCGCAACGCCAACTCGGCGTATCACGACGAGGTGAGCTTGCCGCACTCCAAGATCAAGGCCAACATCGCCGAGATCCTCAAGCGCGAGGGGTACATCAGCGACTACCGGACCGAAGATGCTCGGGTCGGCAAGGCGCTGGTCGTCCTGCTCAAGTACGGGCCGAGCCGCGAGCGCAGCATCGCCGGTTTGCGCCGCGTGTCCAAGCCGGGCTTGCGGGTGTACGCGAAATCCACCAACCTGCCGCGGGTGCTGGGCGGCCTTGGCGTGGCGATCATCTCGACATCCTCGGGCCTGCTCACCGACCGTCAGGCGGCCAGACAGGGCGTGGGCGGCGAAGTCCTCGCGTACGTCTGGTGAGCGTGTGGTGAGAGGAGGCAACCATGTCGCGAATTGGTAAGCAACCGATTCCGGTTCCCACCGGAGTCGACGTGACGATCGACGGCCAGAACGTCTCGGTGAAGGGACCCAAGGGCACCTTGAATCTGACGGTCGCCGAGCCGATTACGGTGGCGCGCAGCGAGGACGGCGCGATCGTGGTCAACCGTCCCGACGACGAGCGGCACAACCGGTCGCTGCACGGGCTGTCGCGCACCCTGGTGTCCAACCTGGTCACGGGTGTGACGCAGGGCTACACCACCAAGATGGAGATCTTCGGGGTCGGCTACCGCGTGCAGCTCAAGGGCTCCAACCTCGAGTTCGCGCTGGGGTATAGCCACCCCGTGGTGATCGAGGCCCCCGAGGGCATCACGTTCGCGGTCCAGTCACCGACGAAGTTCACGGTGTCCGGGATCGACAAGCAGAAGGTCGGCCAGGTGTCGGCGAACATCCGCCGCCTGCGCCGCCCGGACCCCTACAAGGGCAAGGGCGTGCGCTATGAGGGCGAGCAGATCCGCCGCAAGGTCGGAAAGACAGGTAAGTAGTCATGGCGCAAACACAGGCTGACACCGCGGCGCGAAAGCCGGTGGGGCAGGGCGTTTCCGCGACTCGGCGGGTCTCTCGGCTGCGTAGGCACGCACGGCTGCGCAAGAAGATCGCGGGCACCCCGCAGCGCCCGCGGCTGGTGGTGCACCGGTCCGCGCGGCACATCCATGTGCAACTGGTCAACGACGAGAACGGCACCACGGTGGCCGCCGCGTCGTCGATCGAGGCAGACGTGCGCGGCCTGGAGGGCGACAAGAAGGCCCGCAGCGTGCGGGTCGGGCAATTGATCGCGGAGCGCGCCAAGGCCGCCGGCATCGACAGCGTGGTGTTCGATCGCGGCGGATACACCTACGGCGGACGGATCGCGGCGCTGGCAGACGCCGCGCGCGAGAACGGATTGGATTTCTGATGACAACTGGAAGGACCGCATAATGGCGGAGCAGTCGGCTGGCGGCCCGGGCGCTGCAGATACCCGCGGCGACAGCCGCGATGCGCGCGGTGATCGCGATAGCCGAGGCCGGCGCGACAGCGGCCGGGGCCGCGACCGCGACGGCGAGAAGAGCAATTACCTGGAGCGGGTCGTCGCGATCAACCGTGTCTCCAAGGTGGTCAAGGGTGGTCGGCGATTCAGCTTCACCGCCTTGGTCATCGTGGGCGATGGCAACGGCATGGTCGGTGTCGGCTACGGCAAGGCCAAGGAGGTGCCGGCCGCGATCGCCAAGGGCGTTGAGGAGGCACGCAAGGGCTTCTTCCGGGTCCCGTTGATCGGCGGCACCATCACCCACCCGGTGCAGGGTGAGGCGGCCGCCGGCGTGGTGCTGTTGCGCCCGGCCAGCCCGGGTACCGGTGTGATCGCCGGTGGCGCGGCCCGCGCGGTGCTGGAATGCGCTGGGGTGCACGACATCCTGGCCAAGTCGTTGGGTAGCGACAACGCGATCAACGTGGTCCACGCCACCGTCGCCGCACTCAAGCTCCTGCAGCGGCCCGAGGAGGTCGCCGCCCGCCGGGGGCTGCCGATCGAGGACGTCGCCCCGGCCGGGATGCTGAAGGCGCGGCGCGAAAGTGACGCGGTCGCCTCTCTCTCCGCGGCGGCCGCGCTCCGGGAGGGGACGGCACAGCCATGAGTCAGCTGAAGATCACCCAGGTGCGCAGCACGATCGGAGCGCGCTGGAAGCAGCGCGAGAGCCTGCGCACCCTGGGCCTGCGGCGGATTCGCCACTCGGTGATCCGCGAGGACAACCCACAGACACGCGGCCTGATCGCGGTGGTGAGCCACCTGGTCGAGGTGGAGCCGGCCGCGACGGGCACCGGAGGTAACAAGAAATGACGATCAAGCTGCACGATCTAAAGCCCGCCGC
This sequence comes from uncultured Actinomycetota bacterium, assembly GCA_963788075.1. GTDB lineage: Bacteria > Actinomycetota > Actinomycetes > Mycobacteriales > Mycobacteriaceae > Mycobacterium. The sequence goes on from CAWBFI010000008.1 coordinate 1,291,206, forward strand.
TGGCTCGAAGACCCCGCGCACCCGGGTGGGTCGCGGTGACGGCTCCAAGGGCAAGACCGCCGGCCGGGGTACCAAGGGCACCAAGGCGCGCAAGAACGTGCCGGTGACCTTCGAGGGCGGGCAGATGCCGATTCACATGCGGCTGCCCAAGCTGAAGGGATTCCGGAACCGGTTCCGCACCGAATACGAGATCGTCAACGTCGGTGACATCAACAGGCTGTTTCCCGAGGGCGGGGCCATCGGGGTGGACGAGCTGGTGGCCAAGGGTGCGGTTCGCAAGAACTCCTTGGTCAAGGTCCTCGGCGACGGCGAGCTGACCGTCAAGGTGGAGGTGTCCGCGCACAAGTTCAGCGGCAGCGCGCGCGAGAAAATCACCGCGGCGGGCGGCTCGGCCACCGAGTTGTAGATTCCCCTGCGGGGGGGAGGTGCCCCCAGCTCGCGGTGCTAAGTCAGCTGCGGAATGACCTCTGCGGCAAGGCGTTCCATCTGCTCGCGGTTCTCGGCGACGTCGACGCCGACCGGATTGAGTAGCAGCATCTGCGCCCCGGCGTCGATCACTTCACGCAGCCCGCGCGCGACGTCGTCGGGTGTGCCAGACGCGGGAACGGACTCGACGCCGGGCATCTGGCCGTAGATTCGTCGCAGCCCGGCGAGCACCCGCTCGTGGGCCCGCGCCGCCTCGTCGTCGACCATCAAATAGACGCGCTTGCCAATCGTGAAGCGCGCCGGGTCTTTCTGCTGTTGGTCGAGTTCACGGCGCACCACCGCGACGGCACCCGCGAACGCTTCGGTGGTCGACGACCCCGCCCCCATAAACGAGTCACCGTGTCGCACCGCCCTGGCCAGGGCCTTGGGAGCGAGGCCACCGAACCAGATCGGCGGATGCGGCCGCTGCACCGGCTTGGGCTGGATGGGAAGGTCGTCGACATCGCGGAAGCGGCCGTGGAACGTCACCCTGGGTTCGTCGGACCAGGCCGCCTTCATGAGTTGCAGACCCTCGGTGAAATAGGAGATATAAGTGGCCTTCTCGACGCCGAAGGCGGCGAAGCTGCGGAAGCCGCCGCCGGTTCCCACGCCAATGTCCAGCCGTCCGTGGCTGAGCCGGTCGACGGCGGTCGCCGCCGAGGCCAACTGCAGCGGATCATGCAGCGACGTCACCAGCACGGCGACCCCCAGCCGCAGTCGCTCGGTGCAGGCGGCGCAGTACGCCAGCAGCTCCAGCGGTGCCAGCAGCGGTGCCTCGCCGATGATCTGCTCGAGCACCCAACCGCCCTCGAACCCGAGTTCCTCGGCGCGGGCAAGGTAGGAGCGCGGGCCGCGGGCGTCGAAGCCGTCTCCACGACCGTCGTGGTCGAACTGGGGGACGGCGATCGAGAACCTCACCCGTCCACCGTACGGCGGGCGGTCGGTACCCTGCAGAGTATGTTCGCTTTCCTGCCATCCATCCCCGGGTTGCCAAATCTGGGGGCCGACGTCCGCGCCCTTGCCGGCCGTGTCGACACCGCCCGCCACCACGGCGTACCCAACGGCTGCGTGCTGGAGTTCGACTTGCGCTCGGTACCGCCGGAGACGACGGGCTTTGACCCGCTGGCGGTCATCACCGGCGGGAGCCGACCGATGGCGCTGCGCGACACCGTCGCCGCGTTCCACCGTGCCGCCGACGACCCGCGGGTCGCCGGGCTCATCGCCCGCGTGCAGCTCGGGGCGTCGCCTCCGGCGGCGGTCCAGGAGCTGCGGGAGGCCATCGCGGCCTTCAGCGCCGTCAAACCGTCGGTGGCCTGGGCCGAGACCTATCCGGGCACGCTGTCGTATTACCTCGCTTCCGCATTCGGCGAGGTCTGGATGCAGCCGTCGGGAAGCGTCGGGCTGATCGGCTTCGCCAGCAACGCCATGTTCCTGCGCGACGCGCTCGACAAGGCGGGTATCGAAGCCCAGTTCGTCGCGCGCGGCGAATACAAGTCGGCGGCAAACCTTTTCACCGAAGGCGGCTTCACCGAGGCTCACCGCGAGGCCGTCACCCGGATGCTGGAAAGCCTGCAAGAACAGGTGTGGCAGGCGATCGCCGAATCGCGCAAGATCGATCCGGACGCGCTCGATTCGTGGGCCGACCAGGCGCCACTGTTGCGCGACGACGCGGTCGCCTCCGGCCTGGTCGACCGGATCGGATTCCGCGACGAAGCCTACGCCCGCATAGCGGAACTGGTTGGGTCGCAGAAGGATTCAGAAGACGTTTCGGGCGAGGAAGCGCCGCCCCGGCTCTACCTGGCGCGTTACGCCGGCGCGGCCCGGCCTCGACTGACTCCGCCCATGCCGGCGGTTCCCGGCCGCAGGCCCAAGCCGACCTTCGCGGTGGTCACCGTCGACGGCACGATCGTCAACGGGCGTGGTGGCCCCCAATTCCTGCCGCTCGGCGCTTCCACCGCCGGCGGTGACACGATCGCCGCCGCGGTGCGGGAGGCCGCTGCAGACGACGCGGTGTCGGCGATCGTGCTGCGAGTGAACAGCCCCGGAGGATCGGTCACCGCGTCGGAGAGCATCTGGCGTGAGGTGCAACGGGCCCGCGAACGCGGCAAGCCGGTGGTGGCGTCGATGGGCGCGGTTGCCGCCTCCGGCGGCTACTACGTGTCGATGTGCGCCGACGCGATCGTGGCCAATCCCGGCACGATCACCGGCTCGATCGGTGTGATCACCGGGAAGCTGGTGGTTCGTGACCTGAAGGACCGGCTCGGAGTCGGGTCGGATACCGTGCGCACCAACGCCAACGCCGATGCCTGGTCGGTCGACGCGCCGTTCACGCCGGAGCAGCGGGCCCGTCGAGAGGCCGAGGCGGACTTGTTCTACACCGATTTCGTGGAACGGGTCGCCGACGGCCGCAAGCTGAGCACCGAAGCCGTGGATGTCGTTGCGCGGGGACGGGTCTGGACCGGCGCCGACGCACTCGACCGTGGCCTGGTCGACGAACTGGGCGGGTTCCGGGCCGCGGTGCGCCGAGCCAAAGTCCTGGCCGGCCTCGACGAGGACGCCGAGGTCCGCGTGGTCAGCTATCCGAGTTCGTCGCTGCTGGACCTGGTGCGACCGCGGGCCTCCTCACAACCGGCCGCGGCGTCGCTGCCCGATGCGCTGGGGGCGCTGCTCGGCCGCTCGATCGCCGGGATCCTGGACAACATCGAGCAGACGCTCGGCGGAGCCAGCGTGCTGTGGGCGGGGAACTCGCGCCTCTAAGGGGTTCTCAGCCGGCAAGCCTGCCGCTGATAAAGATGATCTCGCCCAGCGGATCGTCGCTTTCCGGGGCGGGCACCTCGATTCCGTGGCGCTTGAACAGCTCGGTTCGCGTCACGCCCTCGACCTCCCATCCCTTGGAACGCAGATAGTCGACCACGTGGTTGCGTTCGCCGGCATAGACGAGCGACGCCATGTCGATGTCGATGCCGTGATCGCGGAAGGTGCCCGACATCTCCCGTACCCGGTCTGCATCGAAATCGATGATGCCGGGGACGATTCGGTGGCGATCGTGCTACCGGGCGCGCTGAGCGCGGTGATGCTGTCGAACAACCGGTCTTGGGCCTCCGGCGGCAAATAGATCAGCAGACCCTCGGCCAGCCACGCGGTCGGCGCCGTCGTGTCGAGGCCGGCCGCTCGCAGCGCGGCCGGCCAGTCGGCGCGCAGATCGACGGCGACGGCGCGCCGGGCGGCGGCGGGTTCTGCACCGATACCGGCCAGCGTGGTCGTCTTGAACTCGATCACCCGTGGTTGGTCGAGCTCGTAAACCAACGTGCCGTCCGGCCACGGCAACCGGTAGGCGCGCGAGTCCAATCCGGATGCCAGGATCACCGCTTGCCGTACCGCCTCGGCGCTGCGCACCACGTTTTCGAGGAAGTAATCGTCGAAATACCTTGTGCGTACCGCCATTCCGTCGGTCATGGCCTGCAAGCGCACCGGCGTCGCGTTCTCGATCGCTTCGAGATCCAGCTCACCGTCCATCATCTTGGTGAAGAAATCCAACCCGACCGCGCGCACCAGCGGTTCGGCGAACGGGTCGTTGATCAGGCCGCGGGGATCCTTCGACGCCATCGCGCGCGCGGCCGCGACCATGGTCGCGGTCGCGCCCACGCTGGACGCCAGGTCCCAGTGGTCGTCATGAGCGCGTGGCATGGGAAAAACCTAGCCAAACCCTACTTCCGGGTGGCGGCAACATAGCTCAGTTCGCCGAAGGTGGCCGCCATCTCGTCCTCGGGGAACTCAAACCCGTTGCGCGCGTAGAGCTCCCTGGCCGGATGGGCCGTTACCTGCCAACCGTGGGCCGTCAGGTAGTCGACCACGACATTGCGTTCACCGCGATAGAACAGGTCGGCCGGGTCGAGGTCGACGCCGATGCGCCGCCACCGCTCGCTGATGCGCTGCAGGCGCTCGCCCGAGAAAGCGTTCGGGTCGGGTACGTGCTCGGTGGCCAGCTTGCTGCCCGGCGCGCTGAGCGCGGTGATGTTGTCGAACAACCGGTCCTGGGCGTCGGGTGGCAGGTACGGCAACAGCCCCTCCGCGCTCCACGCGGTCGGCCGTGTGACGTCAAAACCGCCGCGGGCCAACGCCGCCGGCCAGTCGTCGCGCAGGTCGACGCCGATCGCGCGGCGGTCGGCCGTGGGTGCGGCACCCATGCGGGCCAGCGTGGTGGTCTTGAACTCGATCACCTGCGGCTGGTCGATTTCGTACACCATGGTGCCGTTTGGCCACGGCAATCGGTAGGCCCTGGTGTCGAGGCCGGAGGCCAGGATCACCGCCTGTCGCACACCGTCTCTGGTGGCGCCGACGAAGAAGTCGTCGAAAAACCGGGTCCGCACCGCGATCTGCTCGGTCCTCACCTTGCGGTTGAACAGGGGGTCGTCCTCGAAATCGACCTCGCCTTCGATGATGCGGACGAACGGATCCAGCCCCACCGCTCGGACCAGCGGATCGGCAAGCGGATCGTCAAGAAGGGCATTGGGTCCCTGCGACGCCACGGCGCGCGAAGCCGCGACCATGGTTGCGGTCGCTCCCACGCTGTGCGCCGGTCCCCAGCTGTCGCCGTCGGTGCGTCCCTTATTCATGGCTGCCGCTGACGTAGAGCACGTCGCCCATGCGCATGTCGTCGTCCTCGAGCGGCGCAAGCCCGTTGGCGGAGAACAGGTCTCGGATGCTGATGCCGTCGAGCGCCCAGCCCCGGTCGCGCAGGTAGGTAGCCGCTTCGTTGCGGTCGCCGAAGTAGACGAGCCCCGCCATGTCGAGATCGAAACCGTGCGCACGCCAGCGTTCGGAGATGGTTTGCATGCGCTCCTTCATCTTCTCCTCGTCACCGGGCTCCCGCTTGGGCGCGCTCTCGGTGGCGAGCCGGCTGCCCGGCGCGCTGAGTTCGGTAATGGTGTCCAGCAGCCGGTCTTGGGCCTCCGGCGGCAGGTAGCCAAGCAGGCCCTCCGCGCTCCACGCGGTGGGGCGCGCCGGGTCGAGGCCGGCCGCACGCAACGCCGCCGGCCAGTCGCCGCGCAGGTCGATGGCCACCACCCGCCGCTCGGCGGTGGGCGCCGCGCCCAGCCCGGCCAGCGTGCGGGTCTTGAATTCGATGACCTCCGGCTGGTCGACCTCGTAGACCACGGTCCCGGCGGGCCAGGGGAGCCGGTACGCGCGGGAATCCAGCCCGGAGGCCAGGATCACGACCTGCTTGATGCCCGCCTGCGTGGCGGCCAGGAAGAACTCGTCGAAGAACTTGGTGCGCACCGCCATGTTGTCGGCCATGCGGGACATGGCCCCGGCGGACGCCCCAGATGTCGGAGCGCCGTCGTGCACGTCATTCAGGTCGCGCGGGTCCACTTCGCCGGAGGCCAGCCGGGTCAGGAGATCGACACCGACCGCCCGGACAAGTGGTTCGGCGAATGGGTCGTCGATCAGCGGACGGTCGGCGCGGCTGGCCACCGCGCGGGCCGCGGCGACCATGGTCGCGGTCGCGCCGACGCTGGATGCCAGGTCCCAGGTGTCTCCCTCATACCTGGTGGAAGTCATGTTTAGCCCCTGTCGGATCTACGTGGATGTAGTCGATCTAATACTTAGTCGATATAACAAGCTGCCACCACTGTACGCTTCCCCCGATTCGCGGCAACCTTGACGCATGACGTTCGCAACCTCGTTCAGGATGGCGGGCAAGCGGGTGCTCATCACGGGTGCCTCGTCTGGTCTCGGGGCGGCCCTGGCCCGACAGCTGGCCGCGCGGCAGGCCGTCGTGGGGCTGGTCGCGCGCCGCCGCGACCGCCTGGGCCAAGTGCTGGCCGATTGCCGGCGGGCGTCGCCCGAGTCGGCGATGTGGGTGGCCGACCTGGGCGACACCGCTGCGCTGGAGGCGCTGGCGGGGCGGGCATGGGAGGCGCTGGACGGCATCGACGTGCTGATCAACAACGCCGCAGTCCCCAAACGGCGGCCCGTGACGGCGTTGCGGCCCGACGAGGTCGAAGACGTCATGCGGGTCAACTTCTTCGCGCCGATGCGGCTGACGCTGGCGCTGCTGCCGCGGATGCTGGCGCGCGGTTCGGGCCTGATCGTCAACGTGTCGAGCGTCGGTGGCCGGCTCGGGATCATCCACGAAAGCGCTTACTGTGCAAGCAAATTCGCGCTGTGCGGCTGGAGCGAGGCGATGGCCGTGGATCTGCACGGCAGCGGGATCTCGGTGAAGCTGATCGAGCCGGGCCCGGTGGACACCGAGATCTGGGACCACCCGGGCAGCGAAGAGCCCCTCTACCAGGGACCTAAGGTTCCCGCCGACGTCGTCGCCGAGGGCGTCATCGAGGCTCTGGCCGGCGGGACGTTCGAGCACTACGTTCCGGATATGAAGACGGTCGTCGACGCCAAGAACGCCGACATCGACGCGTTCATCGCCGGGTCGGCGAAGATGGCGCCGCGATGAAGGCGTTGGTGTACGGCGTTCCGCCCGAGCCCTTCGAGGTTGCCGAGGGCGCCAACAGGCTGACGGAGAACCTGGCCCGCACCCCGACCGCCCTGCGGCAGCTGCCGGAACCGCTTCCGCTGCATCAGGATTGGGTGATCACCAGGCCGCGGCTGACCGGCATCTGCGGCTCGGACTCCAAGCAGATCCTGATGGATTTCGGTGAGGGCGACGCCGACAACGCGATGTCCGCCTTCTGTTCGTTTCCCCAAGTCATGGGGCACGAGGTGGTCGCCGACGTGGTGGGGCTGGGGCCCAAGGCGCGCGGGCTGGAGGTCGGTCAGCGCGTCTTGCTCAACCCGTGGCTGTCCTGCGGGCCGCGCGGCATCGAGCCGCCCTGCGCCGCTTGCCAAAGCGGCGATTACAGCCTGTGCTGGAGCTTCGCCGACGGCGATCTCAAGCCCGGCATCCACACCGGGGTGTCGGCCGACGTGACGGGCGGATACGCCGAATTGATGCCGGCCCATGACAGCATGCTGTTCGCCGTTCCGGACTCGGTACCAGACGAGTTGGCCGTTTTCGCCGACCCGTTCTCGGTGTCCCTGCACGCGATCACCCGCCATCCACCGCCCCGCTCGGGCCGGGCCCTGGTGTACGGGGCCGGCTCGCTCGGGTTGTGTGCGGTCGCGATCCTGCGGGCGCTCTATCCCGACGTGGCCGTCGCGGTGGTGGCCCGCTTCGAGGCCCAGGCGGAACTGGCCCGCCGGTTCGGCGCGGCGTTGGTGGTGGCGCACGAACCCCGCCTGGCCGTCATCGAGGAGCTGGTCGCGTGGGGCGGTGGCCGGCTGCGGCAGCCGCTGCTGGGCCTGCCGATGGCCCACCCCGGGGCGGTCGACGTCGTCTACGACACCGTCGGCAAGCCCGAGACGTTCGAGGTCGGGGTGCGGGTCCTACGTGCCCGGGGGACGTTGGTGAAGGCGGGAGTCCACGCGCCCGGCCGCTGGGAGTGGAGTCCGTTGTATTTCAAGGAGATCAGCTGGGTCGGCTCCAACGCCTTCGGGATCGAGGAGGTCGACGGCGAACGCAAGCACGCCATCGCCCATTACCTCGACCTCGCCGCGGCGGGCCGGGTGGACCTGCGGCCCATGCTGACCCACACCTTCCGGCTCGAGCAATGGCGCGAAGCCTTCCTCGCGATCGCCAACCAGGGCGAGAGCGGAGCCGTCAAGGTCGCTATCGATCAGCGTTAGGCCGGCCGCGTGGCGCGATAGTAGGTGAGCCTTCCGACGACGCGTTGCCGGTGCGTGGCGACCTCGGCGCAGTCGAACCCAGCCGCGCGCAGCAGTCGGGGAACTGCGTCGCCGAGGTTGCCGGCCGCGTGGGGACTTCGCCTGATGAGCCGCGCCAGCGGCCCGTGGTCGGTGGTCATGTCGCCGCCGATGTCAACCAGGTGCAGCCTGCCGCCGGGTCGCAGCACTCGGAACGCCTCGGCCGCCGCGGCGGCTCTCGCGTCGTCGGGGACGTGGTGCAACATCATCGACGACAACACCCGGTCGAATTCCCCGTCGGCGTAGGGCAGCCGTTGGGCGTAACCGTGTTCGAAGCGAATGCCGGTCAGGCCGTGTGCCTTTCGCCGCGCCCGGTCGAGCGCCCTCGGGTCGGGGTCGGAGCCGATCACCTCTATGGAGGGATATGCGCGCTTCACGCGCGTAGTGAGATTGCCAGGGCCGCAGCCGATTTCCAGGACGCGATGGCCGTCGGCGAGTTCGGCCTGCGCGATCAGCGTGTCGTAGACCCTCGCCATGCCCAACAGGCGGGCGAACAGGTCGTAACAGGGAAGCAGCACGTCGTGGCCGGCGGCGGGCAGGTAATCATGTGGATGATGTTTTGTCACGTAGCCATGGTGAATCGCTGCGTCAGTAGATAATTGAGTGATCCTCGGTGAAAGTAGGACTATCTTTGGCGGCATGACGCAGCCGGCTCGGATGGTCCGCTACTGCGCGGGCGTGCCGATCTATGCATACCGGACCGACCCGGACACGCCCCCGGTGTCGGTGGTGCGGTCCGGCCCCGAGGATTTCGGCGCTCTGGTACCTTCCCGCCGCCGGGCTGGTCCACGTGGCGGCCGCGGGTCAGGTGCTGGACCCGGCGCGGCTGGAGCTGCGCGACGCCGGGGTGGCGGTCTTCTTCGACCCCGCCGCGCTGGGCGAGGACGGGCGGTCCCCGTGGCCTGCGTGGCGGGCACACCCGCTGCTGTTCCCGTTTCTGCATGGGCACGCCGGCGGAATACTGCGCCTGGAGGTGCCCGCGGCCCGACGGTCGGCCTGGGACACCGCGATCGGTGCTATCGAAGCCGAACTGCTCACGCAGCAGGACGGTTACCGGCAGGCCGCCCTGGCGCATCTGACCCTGTTGTTGATCGACCTTGCGCGGTTGGCGGGCCCCGCGGTGGCCGAGTTGCGGCGTAGCGGCGAACCGCTGCTGGCGGAAGTCTTCGACGTGATCGACCGGCGGCACGCCGAGCCGTTGTCTTTGCGCGACGTGGCCGGTGAACTCGGCATCACGCCGGGGCATCTGACGACCGTGGTGCGACGGCGCACCGGGCGCACGGTCGGGGAGTGGATCGCCGAGCGCCGCATGGCCGCGGCCCGCGCCTTGCTGGCCGAAACCGACCTGCCGGTCGCCGAGGTAGCTAGGCGGGTCGGACTGCCAGATCCCGGCTACTTCAGCCGGTTGTTCAGCCGGGCCCACGGCGCCTCTCCCCGTAACTGGCGGGTTCGACCGGGCTAGTAGTAACCGCACACACCGAGTGTGAATTGAGCGACGCAGCCGCTGAGGGCCTGTGTCGCGTCGCGCAGTTCACAGTCGCGGCGGTGAAAGGGCTTCGATGTCCAGCCAGCGGTCGACGTCGAAGTGGTCGGCGACCGAACGGATCGTGGCACCACCGCGGCCGGGGTAGTGCGCGGGTATCACGGCGGCTTTCGTTTGGGCGGCCTCGGTGAATATCCGCCGGCGGGTGACCGCCGCGGCGGACGCGTCCACGTCGAAGGCGCACGCGTCGGCGGGTCGGCGCAGTTGCAGCGGGCTGTGGGTGAGGTCGCCGACGAAGATCGCCGGCTCACCGGCGTCGAGCCACAGCACCGACGAGCCGGGCGTGTGCCCGGGCGCGGGCCGCAATCGCAGGGACCGACTGATCTGGTGGTCGTCCGACCACTGGACGAGTTGCCCCGCCTCGGCGATGGGCAAAACGCTGTCGGCGAACACGAGCTGTTCACCGCGCTGCTGGGCCTCTTCCTCCTCGCTGCGCGGGGATCGCGTCGCGGCGGGGCCGCCGGGTTCGAAGTGGCGAAAGTCGTTGGCCGGCATCAGGTATCGGGCGTTGGGGAAGGTCGGCACCCAGGTGTCGTTGTCCAGCATCGTGTTCCAGCCGACGTGGTCGGAGTGGATGTGGGTGTTGACCACCACGTCCACGGCGTCGCGGCGGATGCCCGCCGACCGCAGCGCCGCCAGGAACCCGGTATCCAGGTGATCCAACGGCGGCATGTGCGGGCGCCGCCGATCATTGCCGACGCCGGTGTCCACGATCACGGTCAGCCCGTCGACCTCGATGACCCAGCTTTGGATCGCGATGTGCCACACCTCGGTGTCGGGGTCGAAGAAGTCGGGCACCAGCAGGTCGGCGTTGTCCCGCCACCCCGACGGGGGCGTTGCAGGGAACAAGCGGGCTCCCAGGTCGAATCGAAGCTCCAGCACACGCGCCACGCTGGCGCGGCCGAACCGGACCCGGCTCATCATCGTCTCCTAGCGTCGAACGTGAATTCTGCGCCGCCGTCACGGCGCGTCGCGTCGCGTCGCGAGATGCACAGTCGGCGCGGTTATAAGGGGTTGGCGCGCAGATAGCCGTAGACCATGGCGAAGTTGCGGTTCACGCTATCGGGAATGGGCACCGGGCCGCCTAGAGCCCTTGCGCCCCAGACGATCTGGGCTGTGCGCTCGACCAGGGCGGTGACGTGCAGGACCTTGTCCGGCCGGGGCCCCACGGCCACCAGGCCGTGGTTGGCGATCAGCGCGGCGCCCCGGCCCTCCAGCGCCTTGACCGCGTTGGCGCCGACCTCCGGTGTGCCGGACGCTGCATAGTCGGCGCACCGAACGTCGCCGCCGCAGTAGACGGCGAACTCGTCGATGCAGGCCGGAATCGGCTGGTGCGCTATGGCGAACATGGTCGCCCACACCGGGTGGCTGTGAATCACGCTGCCGATGTCGTCGAACGCCTCATAGCAGGCCAGGTGCAGCTTCATCTCCGAGGACGGTGCTCGACCCTCGGCGGCGTGCAGCACGTCGCCGTCCGGGTCGACCAGCACGAGGTCATCGAGCTGCATGTCGCGATAGTCGACCGACGACGGCGTGATGACGATGTTGCCGTCGGAGCGGCGGGCCGAGATGTTGCCGGCGGTTCCCTCGACCAGGCCCCGGCGCAGCATGTCCTTGGCCGCGTCCAGCACCGCGGTTTCGGGGTTTTCGGTGAATTTAGTGGGTTTCACGGATGTCATGGGCCGAGCACCTCCGGGTTGACGATATGGGCGGGTGTCCTGCCGGCCAGCAGCGCTTCCAGGTCGTCGGCCACCATCTGAGCCTGCCGGGCCTCAGTGTTCCACGTGGCGCCCCCGATGTGCGGGGTCAGGACCACGTTGGGCAGGCTCGCGAGCGGATGGTCGGGGGGCAGCCATTCGCCCACGAAGTGGTCCAGGCCGGCGGCGGACACCTTCCCGCAGCGAAGCGCGTCGACGAGCGCGTCGGTGTCGTGCAACTGGGCCCGGGCGGTGTTGAGGAACACCACGCCATCGCGCATGGCCGCGAACTGCTCGGCGCCGATCATGCCCACTGTCTCGCCGGTGACCGGTGCGTGCAGCGATACGACGTCGGCCTCGGCCAGCAGCTCGTCGAGGCTGTGACGGGCCTCGTCGTTGTAGGGATCGTGGGCGATGACCCGCATGCCCAACCCGGACAACCGCCACCGCAACGCGCGGCCGACCGCGCCGAGGCCCACCAGCCCGGCGGTGCGCCCGGCGATCTCCCAGCTGCGGAACCGCTGATAGGGAATGATCCCGTCGCGAAACATGTTGCCGCTGCGGACATCCGCGTCGGCGGTCAGCAGATGGCGGGTGGCGGCCAGCAGCAGTGCCACCGCCATCTCGGCGACGGCGTCGGCGTTGCGGGCCGGGGTGTTCAGCACCGGGATACCCGCCGCGGTGGCTCCGTCGATGTCGACGTTGTTGGGGTCCCCCCGGGTGGACGCGATGGCACGCAAGCCCAGGTCGAGCACCGGACCCCGCACCGAATCGCTTTCCACCACAACCACATCGGCGGCCTCGCCTGCGATCCGCTCGGCCAGCTGCTCGGCGCCGTAGATCCGCAGCGGACTCGCATCGAGCTCACTTATCCAAGGGTCGTAGACCACGTCGGCCAGCCGCTGCAGCTTGGCGAACCCCGGACCCCGCAACGGGGCCGTCACTAATGCGCGCGGTCTTGACGTCACGAACCCCAATGCTGGCGTACGGTGACGCGCGTGTCACCTAAAGACGTCACAGTCGGCATCGACATCGGCAGCACCGCGGTCAAAGCGTTAGCCGCCGACGCCGACGGCCGCGTGACGGCGCGGGTGCGCGTTCCGCATGAGCTGCGGGTGCCGGCCCCCGACAGGCTGGAGCACGACGCGGACGAGGCGTGGCGGCGCGGTCCGCTCGCGGCCTTCGATGAGGTGTGCCGCCTGGCCGGCGGGCCCGACGCCCGGGCGGTGGCCGTCTCGGCGATGGTGCCTTCGCTGACCGCCGTCGACGCGGCGGGCACGCCCACGACGCCCGGCCTGCTGTACGGCGACGCAAGGGGGCGCGCGCCGGGCAGCCTGGAACAGCCGGCCCCGCCGCTTCCGGCGGCGGGTGAGGCCGCCGAGTTTCTGCGCTGGACGGCCGCCGGGGCGCCCGGCGCCGCCGGGTACTGGCCCGCGTCGGCGGTGGCCAACCACGCCCTGGCGGGCGAGGCCGTGATCGACTTCGCCACGGCCGCGACGGCCTTCCCGTTGTTCGACGGGACGGGCTGGGACGGGGCGGCGTGCGCCGACCGAGGCGCGACCGTCGAACAGATGCCGCGGGTGGCGACCATGGGGGCGGCGGTCGGTCGGGTGCGTGGGACCGGGGCGGCGCTGGCGACCGGCACCGTAGACGCGCTCTGCGAACAAATCGTTTCCGGCGCCGACTACGACGGCGACGTGCTGGTGCTGTGTGGCACCACCCTGATCGTGTGGACGACCATCGCCGAGCCCCGGCAGGTGCCCGGGCTGTGGACCATCCCGCGCTTCGCCCCCGGCAAGAGCCAGATCGGCGGGGCCAGCAACGCGGGCGGGCTGTTCCTCGGCTGGGTGGACCGCGTTGTCGGACCGGGCGACCCGACGGCCGTCGAGCCGCGCCGTGTCCCGGTGTGGTCGCCCTACATACGCGGGGAGCGCACACCGTTTCACGACCCGGATCGTCGGGCCGTGCTCGACGCCCTGGATCTCACCCATGACGCCGCCTCGCTTCGCAGGGCCGCCTACGAGGCGTCCGGCTTCGTCGTCCGTCAGCTCATCGAGCTGAGCGGATCGCCGGTGTCGCGCATCATCGCCGCGGGCGGCGGCATCCGCGTGGGGCCGTGGATGCAGGCGATCGCCGATGCGACGGGGCTTCCGGTGCAGGTGTCCGGGGTAGCCGAGGGCGCGGCCCTGGGGGCGGCCTTCTTGGCTCGCATGGCGGCCGGTCTGGAAGCCTCTATCGCCGACGCCGCCCGCTGGGCGTCGACCGAGCGCATCGTCGAGCCCCATCCCGCCTGGGCGGCCGCGATCGAGGACCGCTACCGGCGGTTCCTGGAATTGGGAAACCGAAGATCCGGCGCGATACCGCCGGTGGCGTTCTAGGCTTGTGCAATGACTGACCAAGACCGCAAAGCCGCCCGTCGAGAGATCACAGACGCCCTGTTGAAAGCGCTCGAACGTCGGCATGAAGTGCTCGACCTCATGGTGGAGTCCGACAACAAGGCCGCCGCGGTCGAGGCGATCGGGGGGTTGCTCGACATCTCCCATCGGGGCGCCGAAGCGGTGATGAGCATGTCTTTCGATCAGCTCACCAAGGATTCACGCAAGAACATTCAGGCGGAGCTGGAGGACCTGAACAAACAGCTGAGCTTCACCGTCAAGGAGCGTCCGGCAAGCTCTGGGGAGACCCTGGAGCTCCGGCCGTTCTCCGCCGAGGAGGACCGTGACATTTTCGCCGCCCGCACCGAGGATATGGGCGGCGCCGCGGGCGACGGCTCCGGCGGACCGGCCGGCGACCTGGACGACGAGATCCGCGCGGCGCTGGAGCGTGTCGACGACGAGGAGGCCGCATGGTTCGTGGCCGTCGATTCCGGGCAGAAGGTCGGAATGGTGTTCGGCGAGCTGGTCAACGGCGAGGTGGACGTGCGGATCTGGATCCATCCCGAGCACCGAAAGAGGGGATACGGCACGGCAGCACTGCGCAAGTCGCGCTCGGAGATGGCGTGGTGTTTCCCCGCGGTGCCGTTGATTGTGCGGACGCCGGCCGCCGAGCCCGGCTAAGTCAACGTTGCGGACACGTATTTGATGTCGCCGAAGGCGACCATGGACGGCTGGTCGGGGAACTCAAAACCGTTGGCGGCGTAGACTTCTGGGGTGCTGTGCACCGTCGACTGCCATCCGCGGTCGGCGAGGTAGGCCACCACGTCGTTGCGCTCGCCGGGGTAGACCAGGTCGGCCCAGTTGAGGTTCAGTCCCAGGCGCCGCCAGCGCTCGCTCATCTCGCGACCCCGTTTTTCGATGCGGTCGCGGATGTTCGGAACGTAGCCGGTGCCCAGTCGGCTGCCGGCGGCGCTCAGCGCGGTGACGTTGTCGAACAGGCGGTCCTGAGCGTCCGGCGGCAGATAGCCCAGCAGCCCCTCGGCGATCCAGGCCGTCGGCGAAGCGGTGTCAAACCCGCTGTCGCTCGAGGCCGCCGGCCAGTCGTCCCGCAGGTCGATGCCCACCGCCCGGTGGTCGGCGGTCGGGCTCGCGCCGAGGTCGGCCAGGGTGCGGGTCTTGAACTCGATCACCTTTGGCTGGTCGATCTCGAAGAGGACCGTCCCGGCCGGCCACGGCAGCCGGTAGGCGCGGGTGTCGAGGCCCGAGGCCAGGATGACCGCCTGGCGGATGCCGGCTTCGGCGGCATCGAGAAAGAAGGAGTCGAAGAACCGGGTGCGGACCGCCATCCCTTCACCGAGTCGCTGTGGCGTGAATGCCGGGTCGTCCTCGGCCACTTCGATTTCGCCGTTCATCATCCGGATGAAGGCGTCGACGCCGACGGCGTTCACCAGTGGCTCGGCGAAGGGGTCGTCGATGAGCGGGTTGGGGCCCTTGGAAGCCATCGCCCGGCGCGCGGCCACCGCGGTCGCGGTGGCGCCCACGCTTGACGCCAAATCCCAGCTGTCGCCGTCAAACCGCTTGCTTTGGGCGTTCGGGCCGTCCGTCATCGGCTCTGCCCCTATGCGCGCGTAGCCGTGAGGCTGACGATGTTGCGGAGCTGGGATTCTTGTTCGTCTGGCAAGTCGTCCGGGAACACGCGGCCGTAGTCGGCGAAGAAGTCCCGGCGTGGCCGGGTGGTCACCTGCCAGCCCAGTCCGGCCAGGTACTCGACGACATTGCTGCGTTCGCCGTCGAAGAACAATCCCGACAGGTCGATGTCGCACCCCAGCTTGGCCCATCGCTGGTTGAATTCCTGCGCGCGTTCGGTCATCGTGCGGCCGGAATCGTCGCCGTGGTATTCGGTGGCCAGCTTGCTGCCCGGCGCGCTCAGCTCGGTGATGTTGTCGAACAGGCGGTCCTGCGCGTCCGGCGGAAGGTACATCAGCAGGCCCTCGGCGCTCCAGGATGTCGGCTGCGCCGGGTCAAACCCGCTGCGGCGCAAGGCGGCCGGCCAATCGTCCCGCAGGTCTATGGCGACCGTTCGCCGGTCCGCGGTCGGGGCGGCGAACAGGTTGGACATCGCGATGGTCTTGAACTCGATGACCTTGGGCTGGTCGACCTCGTAGACCACGCTTCCGGGCGGCCATGCCAGCCGGTAGGCGCGCGCGTCGAGTCCGGCCGCCAGGATCACCGATTGGCGGACACCGTCGCGCGCGGCGTTGAGGAAGAAATCGTCGAAGAAGCGGCTGCGGACGGCGATCGAATCGGTCTCCAGCCGCAAGTCGCGTTCGCCTTCCTGCGCCTCCGACGGGACCCCCGACGTTGGTAAGTCGCCGTCGACCAGGCGGATGAAGAAGTCGAGGCCTACCGCACGCACCAGTGGCGCCGCGAACGGGTCGTCGATGATCGCGTCGGTCTCCGCGCTGGCGAGCGCGCGGGCCGCGGCAACCATCGTGGCCGTGGCGCCGACGCTGGAGGCCAGGTCCCAGGTGTCTTGGTCGGTTCGAGTCATGCTGCTCCCAGTTACTTCGCCATTTATTTAGCCAGGGCAATGAGCCACCAGAACTCTACGCCTCACGCCTGTCGGCTTCCTGTGTCCGGAAAGGCCTTCAAAAGGGTGTTGGCAGGAGCTGCCCGGTCCAGCTGTTAGTCTCGTACACGATTTGACGCGCGACGCCGTACGTCCTGGCCTGCGGGTGTTAGGCGCGTGACGCAGGACGCAGGAGGAAGAGTGCTTTCGGCTTTCATCTCATCGCTGCGGACTGTCGACCTGAGACGGAAGATCCTCTTCACGCTTGGCATCGTCCTTCTCTACCGGGTCGGCGCCGCTTTGCCATCTCCGGGTGTGAACTACCCGAACGTGCAGCAGTGCATCAAGGAGGCCAGTGGCGGCGAGGCGGGACAGATCTACTCGCTGATCAACCTGTTCTCCGGCGGTGCGCTGCTGAAGCTGACGGTGTTCGCGGTGGGGGTGATGCCCTACATCACCGCGAGCATCATCGTGCAGCTGCTCACCGTGGTCATCCCGCGGTTCGAGGAACTGCGCAAAGAGGGCCAAGCGGGCCAGGCGAAAATGACCCAGTACACCCGCTATCTGGCCATTGCGCTGGCCATTCTGCAGGCGACCAGCATCGTGGCGCTGGCGGCCAACGGGGGGCTGTTACAGGGCTGCTCGCTGGACATCATCGCCGACCAGAGCATTTTTACCCTGGTCATCATCGTGATGGTGATGACGGCCGGTGCGGCGCTCGTGATGTGGATGGGCGAGCTGATCACCGAACGCGGCATCGGCAACGGCATGTCTCTGCTGATATTCGTGGGCATCGCGGCGCGCATCCCCGCCGAGGGTAAATCGATCCTGGACAGCCGCGGCGGGGTCATCTTCGCCGCCGTCTGCGCCGCCGCGCTGATCATCATCGTCGGCGTGGTGTTCGTCGAGCAGGGCCAGCGCCGCATCCCGGTGCAATACGCCAAGCGCATGGTGGGCCGGCGCATGTACGGCGGAACCTCGACGTATCTGCCGCTCAAGGTCAACCAGGCGGGCGTTATCCCGGTCATCTTCGCGTCTTCGCTGATCTACATTCCGCACCTGATCACCCAGCTGGTCCGGAGCGGCACCGGTGGGGTGGGCAACAGCTGGTGGGACAAATTCGTCGGCACCTACCTGTCGGACCCGAGCGACCCCGTGTATATCGCCATCTACTTCGGATTGATCATCTTCTTCACGTACTTCTACGTGTCGGTCACCTTCAATCCCGACGAGCGTGCGGACGAGATGAAGAAGTTTGGCGGCTTCATTCCGGGGATTCGGCCGGGAAAGCCAACCGCCGACTATCTGCGCTATGTGCTGAACCGGATCACCCTCCCCGGCTCGATTTACCTCGGCGTGATCGCGGTGCTGCCGAATATGTTCCTGCAAATCGGCAACGGCGGAGGAGTCCAGAACTTGCCGTTCGGCGGAACCGCGGTTTTGATCATGATTGGCGTCGGTTTGGATACGGTCAAACAAATCGAGAGTCAGCTCATGCAGCGCAACTATGAAGGGTTCCTCAAGTGAGAGTTGTTTTGCTTGGGCCGCCGGGGGCGGGGAAGGGCACGCAGGCCGAGAAGCTGGCCGAGAAGCTCGGGGTCCCGCAGATCTCCACGGGTGAGCTGTTCCGACAGAACATCGGCGACGGCACCGAACTCGGCATGGAGGCCAAGCGTTACCTGGACGCCGGTGACCTGGTGCCTTCGGACCTGACAAACCGCCTGGTCGACGACCGGCTGGAGCATGCCGACGCGGCGAACGGCTTCATCCTGGATGGCTATCCTCGCTCGCTCGAGCAGGCCAAAGCGCTGCACGAAATGCTCGAACGCCGCGGCACGGACATCGACGCGGTCGTGGAGTTCCGCGTCTCGCAGGACGAGTTGTTGCAACGGCTCAAGGGGCGTGGCCGCGCCGACGACACCGACGAGGTCATCATCAACCGGATGAAGATCTACCGCGACGAGACCGCGCCGCTGCTCGAGTACTACCGCGACCAATTGAAGACCGTCGACGCCGTCGGCACGGTGGACGAGGTGTTCGCCCGCGCGCTGCAGGCGCTGGGCAAGTAACCATGAGCGCGTTGGCGCGGCTGCGGAGTCGCAGGGTCGTGTCGCAGCGCAGCCCCGGTGAAGTCGACGCGATGGCCGCGGCCGGCGCTGTGGTCGCCGAGGCCCTGCGGGCGGTCCATGCGGCCGCGGTCGCCGGGACTTCGACCCTGAGCCTCGACGAAATCGCCGAGTCGGTGATCCGCGAGGCCGGCGCCATACCGTCTTTCCTGGGCTATCACGGCTACCCGGCCTCGATCTGCGCATCCGTCAACGACCGGGTCGTGCATGGCATCCCGTCGGCCGCGGAAATCCTGGCACCCGGTGACCTGGTGTCCATCGACTGCGGCGCGGTGCTGGACGGTTGGCACGGTGATGCTGCGATCACCTTTGGGGTCGACACGCTGGATCCGGCCGACGAAGCGCTCCGCGAGGCGACCAGGGAATCGCTGGAAGCCGGGATCGCGGCGATGATCGCCGGTAATCGGTTGACCGATGTGGCGCATGCCATCGAGATGGGAACCCGTGCCGCCGAGGCCCGCTACGGACGCGCGTTCGGGATCGTCGAGGGCTACGGAGGACACGGCATCGGCCGGCACATGCACATGGATCCGTTCCTGCCGAACGAGGGCTCTCCCGGGCGAGGCCCCCTGCTGGGGCGGGGCTCCGTGCTGGCCATCGAACCGATGCTGACGCTCGGAACCGGCAAAACCTTGGTGCTCGACGATCAGTGGACCGTGACCACCGCCGACGGGTCGCGTGCGGCACATTGGGAACACACCGTCGCGGTGACCGACACCGGCCCGCGCATCCTCACCCTCGCGTGAACTAAACACCTGCTCTGTTCGTTGTCAGTAGGCAGGAGGTGATCGAGTGGCTCGTGTGGCGGGCACTCGGGGCGGGTCCGGGGCTGCCGAAGCCGCCCTGATGAAGGCGCTCTACGACGAGCACGCCGCGGTTCTGTGGCGCTACGCACTCCGGTTGACCGGGGACGCGAGCCAGGCCGAGGACGTGGTCCAGGAGACCCTTTTGCGCGCGTGGCAGCATCCGGAGGTCATCGGCGACGCGGAGCGATCGGCGCGCGCGTGGTTGTTCACCGTCGCGCGCAACATGATCATCGACGACCGACGCAGCGCAAGGTTCCGCAATGTGGTCGGTTCCCTCGACGAAGAGGGTGCGCCCGAGCAGTCCACGCCGGACGAGGTGAACGCGGCGCTGGACCGGTTGCTGATAGCCGACGCGATGGCCCAGTTATCCGTCGAGCACCGGGCCGTGATCGAACGGTCCTACTACCGGGGCTGGACCACCGCGCAGATCGCCGCGGACCTGGGCATCGCCGAAGGAACAGTGAAGTCGCGATTACACTATGCCGTGCGGGCATTGCGGCTCACTCTGCAGGAACTTGGAGTTACGCGATGACAGCGCGGGGGCTTTTTGAGGAGCTTTTTGAGAGGCCCATCCGGCTGGCCATCGGCTCCGAATGCTTGAAGGGTGACAGGAGATGGATGAAATGAGGACGCCGCTACGGGGAATCGGTCCTCCCGGTGACAACGAGGTGTTCGACCTGACGACGGGTGAGAACGACCGCTACGCGATGTGGGATGCCGCATACGTGTTGGGATCGCTATCGGCCTCCGACCGCCGGGAATTCGAGGCGCACATGGCCGGCTGCCCGGCATGCCGGGAGGCCGTCGCCGACCTGAGTGGTGTGCCGGCCCTGCTTTCGCAGCTTGACCGCGCGGATGTGGCCGCGATGAACGGGCGCTCCGCTGAGTCTTTGTCTCAGACACCGGCGTTGTCGCCGGAGGTATTGCCGTCGCTGTTGGCAACGGTGCGCTTCCGGCGCCGCCGCACTCGCGTGACGACCTGGGTGGCCTCGGCCGCCGCGGCCGCGGTGCTGGGAGTCGGCGTGCTCGTCGGTGTTCAGGCGTATTCCGCGACACCCGCGCAGCAGGCAACCGCGTCCTCGCAGCCGATGGCACAAGTGGGAACGGCCATGCTGACCTCGACGGTGCAGCTCGTCAGCCAGCACTGGGGGACCGCGATCAACCTGAAGTGTGTCTGCCTGGCTCCGCTGAACGCCCACCATGACACCCTGGCGCTGGTCGTGGTGGGGCGCGACGGCAGCCAAACCCGGCTGGCGACCTGGGTGGCCGAGCCCGGACACACCGCGACCCCCGCGGCCAGCATCTCCACGCCGGTCGACCAGATAGCCGCCGTGCAAGTGGTTTCGGCTGATAACGGGCAGGTTCTGCTGCAGCGATCGCTGTAAGACCCTGCATGCGGTGAACCGAAGGCACCCGCCCGTCGTGTTACAGGCATGCCGAGGAAGCACCGGGTTGTCGACCACATCGTGGAGCGCCTCGCGTCGGCCGGCGTCGACCACATCTTCGGTGTGGACGGCGCGAACATCGAGGATCTTTACGACGCCGCGCACTTCCGGTCCGACATCACCGCGGTATTGGCAAAACACGAGTTCTCCGCCGCCGCCATGGCCGACGGTTACAGCCGCAGCGGCGCGGGGCCGGTGCCCGGGCTGGGAGTCGTGGCGGCGACCTCGGGTGGCGGCGCGCTGAATCTCGTAGCGGCCCTTGGGGAGTCGCTGACCAGCCGGGTTCCGGTCTTGGCCTTGGTCGGCCAGGCCCCCACAACCATGGACGGCCGGGGCAGCTTTCAGGACACCAGCGGCACTAACGGATCGCTGGACGCGCAGGCGGTGTTTGCAGCGGTATCGGTGAGCTGCGAGCGGGTGCTCACGCCGGCCGGCGTCGCGCCCGCGCTGTCGAGGGCCATCGCCGCGGCGCGCACCGGTGGTCCCGCAGTGTTGTTGCTGCCCAAGGATGTCCAGCAGGGATACCTGGAGTGCGAGCGCAACGGCTCGCAAAATGGGTTCGCCGCGCTGGATCTGCGCCCCATCGGTAACCCGCAGCCACTCGTCACTACGCTGCGCGACGCGAACGGCCCAGTCACCATCATCGTCGGCGAGCAGGTGGCCCGCGACAACGCCCGCGCCGAGCTCGAGGCGCTGCGTGCCGTGTTGCGTGCGCGGGTGGCCACGGTCCCCGACGCGAAGGACGTCGCCGGGACCCCGGGTTTCGGATCGTCGTCCGCGCTCGGGGTGACCGGCGTCATGGGGCACCCGGGGGTGGCCGAAGCGCTGGCGGCCAGCGCCGTTTGCCTGGTGATCGGCACCCGCCTGTCGGTGACCGCGCGCACCGGTCTCGACGACGCCCTTGCGGCGGTGCGGACGGTCTCGATCGGGTCGGCGCCGCCGTACGTTCGGTGCACCCACGTGCACACCGACGACCTGCGCGGCTCGCTGCGCATGCTGACCGAGGCGCTCTCGGGACCGGGACGGCCCACGGGGGTGCGGGTGCCCGACATGGTGCGGCGCACGGAGCTGACGCCGCCGCCCTGCGCGGGACCGGGTGTGCGCTATCGCGATGCGATGGCGGTCCTCGACGACTGCCTCCCCGACGGGGCGGACATCGTGGTCGACGCCGGCAACTCCGGCGCGGCGGCGATCCACTACTTGGCGACACGTCGCGACGGCAGGTTCGGGGTCGCGCTCGGCATGGGTGGCATGGGCTACAGCTTCGGCGCCGGCATCGGGATGTCGTTTGGACGCGCGAGCAGCGGGCGGCCCGGCGGTCGCACCGTCGTGATTGCCGGGGACGGAGCGTTTTTCATGCACGGCATGGAGGTGCATACCGCGGTGCAATATCACCTTCCGGTGACGTTCGTGTTGTTCAACAACAACGCCCACGCGATGTGTGTGACCCGCGAGCAGCTGTTCTATGACGACCTCTACAGCTACAACCGCTTCCGGTCCAGTCGGCTGGGCGCCGGCCTGGCAGCCATGTTCCCGGGGCTGGCGTCCGTCGACGTCACCGACCTCGACGGCTTCGCTGCCGCTATGCGCGCGGCGCTTGCCATCGACGGGCCCGCCGTGGTCAGCGTTGAGTGCTCCGCGGACGAAATCCCGCCATTCGCACCGTTTTTGAGTCAATCCGCAAAGGAGAACCGCACCGATGTCGCTGCCAGCGCTTGAGGACATCCCTACGCCCATCGACGGCGTGACCCGTATCGAAACCAGCCCAAGGGAGAAGGCCACCCCGATCATCATGGAGATGATGCGCTCGGTGTACCCGCACGATCAGGTCTTCGGGGAGTACTGCACCGTCAACGATTACATCGACTGCCCGCCCGACGAGCTGTACGAGTACATGGCCGACACGCGCAGCCTCGAGGAGTGGACGTACAGTCTGCGCGGCTTCACGCCCACCGACGAACCCGGCCTGTGGCTGGCCTACGACCGGCTCGGTTCGGAGACCAAGATCTACACCCGGACCATCGTCAACGAGCAGGCCCGCACGGTCGATTACCACTGCGCGTGGGATCAGGGCAAGCACCTGTGGATGATCTATTTGATGCGGATCGTCGACGCTGCGGCAGTGCTCGACAAGCCGGGTTCGGTTGTGCTGTGGACGAATTGCCATCACCCGTTCTACGACCACAACCCGTACCCGGAGACCGCACCGCCGCAGCGGCCGGTGTGGGTCGGTGACTTCTGGGACATGTTCGGCGCCGGGCACCTGTTGGAACTCAAGAACCTCAAGGCAATCGCCGAGTACCGGCACCGCAACGGCCTGCCGGTGACTCCCAAATGGATGCAGAAAGGGTGGTGAAAAGCGCCATGAGTAAACCCAGTGTCAGTCTGATCGACGTCTCCACCTACCTGCCCGGCAAGCCGATCGGCGCCGACTACTACGCGCAATTCGCCGAATCCGACGAACTCCGCGACAGTGATAGGTCTAGGGTCATGTTCCGGGCTCCGAAGTTCCGCCATCACGTCGGGCCGGAAGAGAGCTCGATCGACATGATCGAACGCGCGGTGCAGGGACTCATCGCGCGGCACGGCCACGACGTCATCGAAGGTGCCGACGTGTTGATCACCCACACCCAGGTGCCGGACATGGCGTTCTATGGCCAGGGGGGCGGCATCGCGCACCGGTTGGGCATGCGGCCGTCGTGGGTGCTGGACCTGAACAACGGCGGCTGCGCCGCGTTCGTGTTGGCGCTCAACGTGGCCCGCAAACTGCTGGCGTCGGGTGCAGGGCACACCGCGCTGATTGCCATCGCACAAAACGCGGCCGGCCAATTTTTCGATCAGGACACAATTCGCCGCAAGGCGCAATCGGCGGTGCCCGGCGACGGGGCGGCGGTCGGCCTGGTCACGGTGGGCGATAAGTCACCCATCCTCGACGTCGAGTGCCGCACGTATGGCGAATACGCCGGTGAAATGACGCTCTCCTTCGACCCGCCCCGCAAGTGGTGGCAGGCCGGGCCCGGCGAGGGCAGCATCGGCTTCACCGAAAGCAAGATCACCAAGGTGCTGGCCCGCGGCAACCGGCAGGTTCCCGAGGTCGCGCTGGCGGTCTGCCACCGAATCGGCTTGCCCGCCAAAGACATCGACCTGCTGGTCACCAACCAGCCCAACCGGGTGTTCCTGCGCAATTGGCGGGAGGCGCTCGAATTGCCCCCCGAGCGCCACCGGGACACCTTTGACAAATGCGGCAACCTGTTCGGCGCCGGGATCCCGATCAACTTCGACCACGCGATATCCGACGGTCAGGTCAAGGCCGGCGACGTCGTCATGATGGCAGCCTTCGCCCACGCCGGCGACTTCGCCGGCGCCGCGGCGGTGCGCTGGGGCGGACGCGGCTGATGGAACCCGTCCCGAGCATCTTCGCCGCCGACATCGACGACGCGTTTCCGAATGCCGTCGATCCATTTGCGTTGTCGCTCAACGAGAATCCGTTCCCGCCGCTGCCGGCGGTCCGGTCGGCGCTGATCCGTTCGATCTATGCGGCCAACCGCTATCCGGAGTTCCTGCCCGAGCGCCTGCGCCGCTTGATCGCCGACCACATCGGCCTGCCCGCCGAACAGGTGGTGCTCGGTGCCGGCGCCACGGGTGTGGTATTGCAGGCCCTTCAGGCGCTGACCGCTCCCGGTGACACGATAGCCATGGCATCGCCGACGTTCGACGGCTATCCGATCGTCGCGCAGTTGGCGCGGCTGAACACGCTGACCGTCCCGCTCGATAAGCAGGGCCACAACGACCTCGACGGGCTGGCGGAGGCCGCCGCGAGCGCCCGCGTGGTGGTGGTATGCCGGCCGCACAATCCGACCGGCACGATGGAACCCACGGCCGAGCTCTCGCGGTTCCTGAGCCGGGTGCCACGGGACACCGTGGTGCTGCTCGACGAGGCGTACATCGAATTCGCCGCGCCCGAGTACCGCATCGACGTTTCGGAGCTCATGGCGCGCTTTCCCAACGTCGTGGTGGTGCGCACGTTCTCCAAGGCGTACGGGCTCGCCGGGCTGCGGATCGGTTACGGGCTGGCTTCGCCGGAGCTGGCTCACACGCTGTGGTCCCAGCAGCTGCCGTTCGGCATCGCGATCACCAGTCTCCTTGCGGTGGCGGCCTCATACCAGGCCGAGGACCAACTGGTGCAACGGATCCAGGCGATCAACGCCGAACGTCGCTATCTTGGGATGCGCCTGAGCGCGTTGGGAATATACAGCACCGATGCCCACGCGAACTTCATGTACCTGCCGTCGAGGGGTTGGCAGTGGCATGAGGTTTTCGCGGACAGCGGGCTCCACGTCCGCTGCTACGCCGACGGCGGCGCGCGGATCACCGTGGGTAGCCGCGCGTCGACCCTGGCGGTGCTGTCCGCGATGGGAAAGGCCACGCCCCGGCCGTAGATGCGGTAAGAAAGGGCGTGGCCGCAGCACGACTCCAGAAACGCGATCCGATCGCCGCCGCACGCGCCAACTGGGAGCGTGCCGGGTGGGGCGATGTGTCGCAGGGCATGGTCGCGGTCACCTCGGTGATGCGTGCGCATCAAATCCTGCTGGCCCGGGTCGAGAGCGCGTTGCGCCCCTACGACCTGAGCTTCTCCCGCTTCGAGCTGCTGCGGCTGCTGGCGTTCAGCCGGACCGGAGAGCTGCCGATCACCAAGGCATCCGATCGGCTGCAGGTGCACGTCACCAGCGTGACCCACGCCATCCGCCGGTTGGAGGCCGACGGGCTGGTGCGGCGGGTGCCGCATCCCACCGACGGGCGGACGACGCTGGTGCAGATCACCGACCTCGGCCGGTCCACGGTCGAGGACGCCACCGTCACGCTGAACGAGCAGGTGTTCGCCGACATCGGAATGGACGCGGGCGAATCGGCAGCGCTGGTGGCGTCCATCGAGACGTTGCGGCGCAACGCGGGCGACTTCTCGGATTAAACGAGAGAGAGGAAGAAAGAGTGGACCCACTAGTTGCTCACCAGCGCGCTCAGGATGCGTTCGCGGGTGTCCTCGCCGGCGTCAGCCCCGACCAGTACGGCGCCCCTACGCCGTGCTCGGAGTGGACGGTTCGCGATCTGATCGAGCATGTCCTCGGCGGCAACGAGCACGTCGGGATATGGTCGGGCACCACCGACGAACCCCCGGCCCGGCCCGATGACGTCGTTGCGGCCCACCGGGCCACAGCCGCCGCGGCTCAGAAGGTCTTCGCCGGGCCGGAGGGGATGTCCACAATTTTCAGGCTGCCGTTCGGGGAAGTCCCCGGACAACTCTTCATCGGGATGCGCACCAGCGATGTGCTGACCCACGCGTGGGACCTCGCCGCCGCCACCGGGCAGTCCACCGATCTCGATCCCGAGTTGGTGGCCGAGCAGCTGACCGCGGTGCGCGCATTCGTGTCGCCCGAATTCCGCGGGACGGGCAAGCCTTTCGGCGACGAGCAGCCGTGCTCATCCGGGCGCACGCCGGCCGATCAGCTGGCCGCATTTCTGGGGCGAAAGGTGGAGTGAAGCGGTGGCGGTCACAACTGCCCCACCAGTCCCGGCGCCGAATGGGTGTGCCTTTTTGTCCACCTAATAGCGACAGTTCCTCTGGCGCTCAACGGTTGTCGCTGTGAGCGTTCATGGGGCTGCGCCCCGGTGTGGGGAAATGAAAATCACGGGCTGGTGCGGTTGGGTGGGTGGTTGCATTCGCCGTGGCCCGGGTTGACGCTTAAGCGGTGTTTCGGCGACCCCGTCCGCCTTGTTGCTGGTAAGCACGTCTGTAGAGCGTGGGGCTGGAGGGTATCCCCTTAGCGGTTATGCGAGGGGTGTGGATTGTTGCCTGTGAGCACGCGAGTGAGACTTCTGTTTCTTTGCAGCCCTCCCCGAAACACTTTCCACAACAACAGATTTGATTGCAAGGAGATGAACTGTCATGGAAGTGATCCATCCGCGGTGTGCGGGCATCGACGTGTCGAAAAGGGACGCCAAGGTGTGCGTGCGAGTTCAGGGCCGCGGCCGCAAAGCCACGTCGTCGACGGTGACTACGTGGACATCGATGACCAGCAGCATTCTGGCGTTGCGGGAGTATCTGATCGCCGAGCGGGTGACGTGCGTGGTGATCGAGTCGACCGCGGCGTACTGGAAGCCGTTCTACTTTCTGCTCGACGACGCCCTGAACGTGATGCTGGTCAACGCCCGCCACGCCCGTAACGTGCCCGGACGCAAGACCGATGTCTCGGATGCGGCCTGGCTGGCCGAGCTGGGTGCTCATGGGCTGGTCCGTGCCTCGTTCGTGCCGCCCGAACCCATCCGGGTGCTGCGGGATCTGACCCGGGCCCGCACCACCATCGCCCAGGCGCGTACCAAAGAGATTGGGCGGCTAGAGACACTGCTCGAAGACGCCGGGATCAAACTGTCGTCGGTGGCCACCGAGATCACCGGGGTTTCGGGGCGGGCGATGCTCGAAGCGCTCATCGCCGGCCAACGCGACCCGGCCGTGCTGGCCGATCTGGCTAAACGACAGCTAAGCAAGAAGATCCCCGCACTAACCGAAGCCCTGCAGGGACGGTTCAACGCCCACCACGCGTTCATGGTGCGGCTCTATCTGGACCGCATCGATGCCCACGAAGCCGACATCGCCCGCCTCGATGCCCGCATCGAGGAAGCGATTGCCCCCTTTCGGGCCACCCGCGAACTGCTTGTGAGCATCCCGGGCTGGTCACAAGTCATCGCCGATGTGTTCATCGCCGAAACGGGCGCCGACATGAACGTATTTCCCACCGCCGAGCACCTGGCGTCCTGGGCAGGGGTCACACCCGGCAGCAACGAATCAGCCGGCCGGGTCAAATCGGCCAAGACCCTACCCGGAAACCGCCACCTCAAAGCCGCCCTCGGGGTGGCCGCCCTGTCGGCATCGCGCAGCACCAACACCTACTTCGGCGCCCGCTTCCGACGCATCGCCGGCCGACGGCCAACCCGACCCGGAACCAAGAAGTCGCGCCGCCAGTCCGCCGCCGGGCAAACCGCCGTCGTTGCGCTCGAACACAAGATGCTCACCTGCGCCTGGCACATGCTCGTCAACGGCACCTTCTACCAAGACCCCGGACCCGATTACTACACCCGGCACCACCCCACAAAAACCAAAACCAAAGCCATCAAACAACTCCAAGCCCTCGGGTACGACGTCACCCTCCAACCCCACACCGACGCCGCCTAGCAAAAAGAGACACCCGGCCTTTCCTGTGACCCGTGGGCCTTAGGTCTGTACTCAACCTTGGCGCAGCGCCTCGATCACGGCGCTGAAGTCCAAGGCGGGATGGTCGGCGGCGAACTTGGCGTAGATCTCGGCGGCGTGGCTGCCCAGCGGCGCCGACGAACCGGTTGAGGCCACCGCGTCCATCGCCAGTCCCAGGTCCTTGTTCATCAGCGCGGTCGCAAAACCCGGCTTGAAGTCGTTGTTGGCAGGTGACGTCGGCACCGGGCCCGGCACCGGGCAGTTCGTGTGCACCGCCCAGCAGTTGCCGGTCGCGCCGGTGATGACGTCGAACAAGGACTGCGCCGACAGCCCCAGCTTCTCGGCCAGTACGAAAGCCTCGCCGATCACTATCTGCTGCACCGCGAGCACCATGTTGTTGCACACCTTCGCGGCCTGGCCGGCCCCCGCCGCGCCGCAGTGAATGATCTTGCCCGCCATCGGTTCCAGCACCGGCCGGGCGCGTTGCAGCGCGGCCTCGTCGCCGCCCACCATGAACGCCAGGGTCCCGCCGACCGCACCCTTCACCCCGCCCGAGACCGGTGCGTCCAGCTGCGAAACCCCCTGCGATTCGGCCTGTGCGTGCACGTCGCGGGCGTCGTTGACCGAGATTGTGGAGCTGTCGATGAACAACGCCCCCGCGCGGGCGGCGGGCAGAATCTCCGCGTAGCAACGCTTGACCAGGTCGCCGTTGGGCAACATGGTGATGACCACGTCGGCCTCGGCGACCGCGTCGGCGGCGCTGTCGAAGACCGTGACGCCGCCCGCGGCCGCGGCCGCCGCCGCTGCTGGCACCGGATCGAACCCGCGCACAACGTGGCCGGCGGCAACCAGATTCGCCGACATCGGTGCGCCCATGTTGCCCAGCCCCAGAAACGCTGTCTTCATTGCCGCCTTTCTACGCGCTCGTCCGGAACCGCGCGGCCTCGGCCCGGCCGATGACCACCCGCATGATTTCGTTGGTCCCTTCCAAGATCCGATGCACCCGCAGATCGCGGACGATCTTTTCCAGACCATACTCGCGCAGGTACCCGTAGCCGCCGTGCAGTTGCAGGGCTTTGTCAGCCACCTCGAAGCACGTGTCGGTGACATAGCGCTTGGCCATCGCGCACAGCTCGACCTTGTCGGGGTCATCGGCGTCCAACGCACTCGCGGCCCGCCACAACATCATTCGCGACGTCTGCAGCCCGGTTGCCATGTCGGCCAGGGTGAACCGGATGGTCGGCTCGTCGAGCAGGGGAGAACCGAACGCCTGCCGCTCGCGCACATAGGCGCCCGCTTTGTCGAAGGCGGCCTGCGCGCCGCCCAACGAGCACGCCGCGATGTTGAGCCGACCACCGTTGAGGCCGTTCATCGCGACGCCGAAGCCGGCACCCTCGCCCTCCGCGCCACCCAGCATCGCGTCGGCCGGTACCCGCACGCCCTCCAGGATCACCTGCGCGGTGGGCTGCGCGTGCCAGCCCATCTTGTCCTCGGGCGCGCCGAAACTCAGCCCTGCCGTGCCCTTTTCGACGATGAACGCGGAAATGCCGCGCGGACCCTCCCCACCCGTGCGCGCCATCACCACATACACATCCGAGGCCCCCGCGCCGGAGATGAACTGCTTGACACCGTCGAGCACATAGCCGCCACCCTGCTTGACGGCGCGCGTGCTCAACGCGCCGGCGTCGGAGCCCGCACCCGGCTCAGTCAGGCAGTAGCTGGCGATGACCTCCATCGGCGCCAGCCGCGGAATCCACTCCTTGCGCTGTTCGGGAGTGCCAAAACTGTCGATCATCCACGCGCACATGTTGTGGATGGACAGGAACGCGGCGGTCGTCGGGTCGGCGATGGCCAACTGCTCGAAGATGCGGACCCCGTCGAGTCGACGCAGCCCGCTGCCGCCGACGTCCTCGCGACAGTAGATCGCCGCCATGCCGAGCTCAGCGGCCTCGCGCAACACGTCCGTCGGAAAATGTTCGGTGGCATCCCATCCCAGGGCGTGCGGGGCAAGGCGTTTGGCGGCGAACGCGGCCGCCGTCTCGGTGATGACGCGCTCGTCGTCGTTCAGGGTAAACAGGTCCATGGCGCCGCGGCCCTAATCCATTGTGGGAATGACGAATTCGGCGCCGTCTTTGATTCCGGAGGGCCAGCGCGACGTGACGGTCTTGACCTTGGTGTAGAACTGGATCGCCGCCGGGCCGTGCTGGTTGAGGTCGCCGAAGCCGGAGCGCTTCCAGCCGCCAAAGGTGTGGTAGGCGAGCGGGACCGGGATCGGAAAGTTGACACCGACCATGCCCACCTGCACCCGGGAGACGAAATCGCGGGCGGCATCGCCGTCGCGGGTGAAGATCGCCACGCCGTTGCCGTACTCGTGCTCCGAGGGCAGCCGCAAGGCCTCCTCGTAGTCGTGGGCCCGCACCATGCACAGCACCGGCCCGAAGATCTCGTCGGTGTAGATCGACATCTCGGGGGTGACGTGATCGAACAGGGTCGGCCCGATGAAGAAGCCGCCTTCGAGGTTGGCGTCACCGTACGCGAGATCGTCGCTGGTTCGCTCGCGGCCGTCGACGACTATTTCGGCGCCCGCGTCGACGCCCTGGCCGATGTAGTCGCGCACCCGGGCCAGGGCCGCCTCGGTGACCAGCGGGCCGTAGTCGGCCTTGGGGTCCAGGCTGTGCCCGACGCGGTAGTTGTTGATCCGTTCAACGAGCCTGGCGCGCAATCGTTCCGCGGTTTGCTCGCCGACGGGTACCGCGACGCTGATCGCCATGCAGCGTTCGCCGGCGCTGCCGTACGCGGCGCCGATGAGCGCGTCGACGACCTGGTCGAGGTCGGCGTCGGGCATGACGATCATGTGGTTCTTGGCGCCGCCGAAGCATTGCGCCCGCTTGCCGGTCGCCGCGGCCGTCGCGTAGATGTACTGGGCGATGTCGGAGCTGCCGACGAAACCCACCGCCTGGATGTCGGGGTGGTGCAAGATGGCGTCCACGGCCTCCTTATCGCCGTGGACCACCTGGAACACGCCCGGCGGTAGACCGGCCTCGATGAACAGCTCGGCCAGTCGCACCGGCACCGACGGGTCGCGCTCACTTGGCTTGAGCACGAACGCGTTTCCGCAGGCGAGGGCGGGTCCGGCCTTCCACAGCGGGATCATCGCCGGGAAGTTGAACGGTGTGATGCCGGCAACCACGCCGAGGGGCTGGCGCAGCGAGTAGATGTCGATGCCCGGGCCGGCGCCCTCGCTGTACTCGCCCTTGAGCAGGTGTGGGATCCCGATGCAGAACTCGATCACCTCGATGCCGCGCTGGATGTCACCGCGCGCGTCGGCCAGTGTCTTGCCGTGCTCGGAGGACAGCAGCTCGGCGAGCTCGTCGGCGTGGTCGTTGACCAGCTCGACCAATCGCATCATTACCCGCGCGCGGCGCTGCGGATTCCACGCGGCCCAGTCCTTTTGGGCTTCGACTGCCGAGGTCACCGCCGCATCGACGTCGGTGGTGCCGGCCATCGGAACCTGCGCCTGCACCCGGCCGGTGCTGGGGTTGAAGACGTCGGCGGTGCGGGTGGACTGGCCGGCGGTGCGCTTCCCATCGATGAAGTGCGGGATCTGTGTGGTCATGGGGGTCCTCGAGTATATTTTCGACTGGATACTAGGATATCCTAGTAAATGGTCCGGGGTGCTGGCAAGTCGGGTTAGCCTTTAATCCCTATGCACACGATCGAGGCCGACTACCTGGTGGTCGGTGCGGGCGCCATGGGCATGGCGTTCGTCGACACGCTCGTCGCTGAGACCGACGCACGCGTGGTGCTGGTGGACCGCTATCACCAGCCGGGTGGGCACTGGACCACGGCGTACCCGTTCGTGCGGCTGCATCAGCCGTCGGCGTTCTACGGGGTTAACTCGGTGCCCCTCGGCAGCGACACCATCGACCAAGTCGGCTGGAACGAGGGGCTTTACGAATTAGCCACCGCCGGTGAAGTGTGCGCGTACTACGACCACGTCATGCGCCGGCAATTCCTGCCGACCGGGCGGGTCCGCTATTTCCCGATGAGCGAATACCGCGGTGACGGCCGCTTCACGACCCTGGCCGGGACCGATTACACCGTCGACGTGGCGCGCCGCGTCGTCGACGCCACCTACATGCGCGTCACGGTTCCCTCGATGCGCCCGCCGCCCTACCGCGTTGCGCCCGGCGTCGAGTGCGTCCCGCCGAACGACCTGCCCAGGCTCGGCGCCCGCGAACGCTACGTCGTCGTCGGGGCTGGCAAGACCGGCATCGACACGTGCCTGTGGCTGCTGGGCCAGGGCATCGCGCCGGACCGGCTGACCTGGATCATGCCCCGCGATTCCTGGTTGCTGGATCGCGCGACCATCCAGCCCGGATCGTTGTTCGCCGACCGGATCAAGGCCACCTTCACCGCGCAACTGCAAGCCATCAGGGACGCGGAATCGGTCAACGATCTCTTCTGTCGTCTCGAGGCCGCGGGCGCCCTGCTGCGGATCGACCCGGCGATCCGGCCCACCATGTACCGCTGCGCGACCGTCACCCAGGCGGAGCTGGAGCAGCTGCGGCGCATCACCGACGTCGTGCGCATGGGCCACCTGCTGCGCATCGACGCCGACAGCATGGTGCTCGACGGTGGCACCGTGGCTATGGACGGACCCGTGCCGTACGTCGACTGCACCGCTGACGGCGCCGAAAAGCGGCCCGCCACACCCATTTTCGATGCGGGCCGGATCACGTTGCAAAGCTTGCGCGGGTGCCAACAGATCTTCAGCTCCGCGCTGGTCGCCCACGTCGAAGCCGCTTACCGGGAGGACGTCGCGAAGAACCAGCTTTGCGTGCCGCTGCCGCACCCGGACACCGACGTCGACTGGCTGCGCCTCGCTCTGGCCGACTACGGCAATCAACGGCGCTGGCTCGACGACCCGGACCTGAGCGCGTGGCTCTCCACCGTGCGCCTGGACCTCTTCGGTCATCTGATGGGCCATCTGCTGGCGCCGGCGTCGGCGAAGCCCCGAGTCCGGGATCGCATCGTGGGCATCGCGAAGTCGGCGCTATCGGCCACCGCCACCAAACTGGACCAGCTGCTGGCCCTTCCCGCGTGTAACCCGAGCTGATATTGGTCGGTGAAGGAGGCACGTGGCGGCTCACAACGAACCCGTCGGCCCGCGACCGTTGCGCGCGGTGCCCGACAGTGGCTATGAAGAGGGCTACCCCAACTGGGAAGCCGTGTACCGGGAAAACGCGGCGTGGGTGTACCGCACGCTGTTTGCCCGGGTCGGCAACCGGGCCGACGCCGAGGACCTCACGGCCGAGGTCTTTCTCGCCGCGCTGCGGCCGCTGCGGCTGACCGCGAGCGTCGGCGAGGTGCGCGCGTACCTGCGGGCCACGGCAAGAACCGTGCTGGCCGCGCACTGGCGAGAGACCATGGGCCGGGAGATAACCTCCATCGACGACATCGAACAGCCACCCGATAGCGAGGAAGCGATCAGCACCGCGCCCCAGCGTGTCGCCAAGGTTCTCGACCGTCTACCGGACCGCTATCGCCAGATCCTGGAAATGCGGTTCTTACAAAGTAATTCGATCAAGGAGTCGGCCGCCGAACTCGGGATTAGCGTTGCCAACGCCAAAGTGCTTCAGCACCGCGCTCTGCGACTGGCAGCACAGGTCAACGAGGGAGGCGAGCCATGAATGCGCGAGGGTTGCGGCGATACGTCGATGACCTGTTGCGGGGTCGGCGGCCCAAGCCGTTTGCGCCCGACGACTTCGAGGCGGCGCAGGTCCGAACGGCGATCGAGCTGCGGGCGGCCCGGCAGGGCACCGATCCGGACGCCGCCCCCCGCGAGGAATTCCTCACCGACCTTGACCGCCGTCTCGCCGAGCAGATGAACGGCGCGCCGGCGGAACCGGCCCCGAGGCAAAGTGCGACGCGGCGCCAGGTCATCGTCGGGACGTCGGCCGCGGCGGCCGCCGCTGTCACCGCGGTTGCCGTCGACCGGGCCCTCATCGGCCCCGCCGAGGGTCCCGCCTCTGATGTTGCGGCGGGGCAACTGACTCCCAACGACGGAAGCTGGCAACGCGTCGCGGCGAGCTCGGACGTGCCCGACGGGACGATGCATCCCTTCGATCTCGGTTCGGTCACCGGATTCGTCCGCCGCGTCGACGGCAAACCGGAGGCCATCTCCGGGGTGTGCACCCATCAGGGGTGCCGGCTATGGTTCGATGCGCCCGACGACACGCTGCGCTGCCCCTGCCACACGACGTCGTTCTCGCCCAGTGGGCACGTGCTTACCCACCAGTTGCCGATCGCTCCGAAGCCGTTGCCCGCGTTGATGGCTCGCGAGGTCAACGGGGTGATCGAGGTTTTTGCCCCGGCGCGCCCCGATCAGCCGGCCTGAGCCGTGTAACCCAGCGTCCTATTCCCTGGCATGATCACCATGCCTCGAAAACATCTGGCCTTGTTGGCCGCAGGTGCGCTATTGCTGGCGGGCTGTTCGTCTTCGCAGCCCAATGCGCAGCCGTCGGTAACCTTCGGATCGAACGCCGGCGGCACGCCCGGAATGCCTGGCATGAGCGGGATGCCCGCGACGCCGGGTGCACCGTCGAGCACGGCGTCGGCGACGGCCTCGCCGGCTGCGGTCGGGGGCGACCAGGTCAGCATCGACAACTTCGCCTTCGCCCCGGCGACGTTGACAGTCAAGGTGGGCACCACCGTCACCTGGACCAACCACGACGAAGAACCGCACACAGTCGCGGCGAGCGACGGTTCGTTTCATTCGCCCGGAATGGGGACTGGGGCCACCTTTTCGCACACCTTCTCCACGGCAGGCAAATTCGACTACGTCTGCTCGATCCACCCGATGATGCATGGCACCGTGGTGGTGACGGGATGACGCAGGACCCGAACACGATGAGTCGCCGCCAGCTCATCCGTCACACGGCATGGTTCGGAGCCGCGGTCGGGTTCGCGGTGGTCGGCGGCGAGGTCATCTCGCATGTCGCCGGCGCGACGACCGAGCACGCGCACGCCCGGCCCACCCTGCGGTTCGCCCAGGTCAGTGACAGTCACATCGGCTTCACCGGTGCGCCCAACCCTGACGTCGCCGGCACGTTCAGCCACGCCATCGATCAGGTCAACAATCTCGGCTACACACCGGATTTCGTCATTCACACCGGCGACCTCACCCACCTGGCGACCCCGGAACAGTTCGACCAGGTGAAGCAGATGATGGGTGGCCTGCGTACGCCACACGTGTTCACCGTGCCCGGCGAACACGACTCGGTTGACGACGCCGGGCAGAAGTACCGGAGCGTGTTCGGGGCCGGAACCCGCGGTGACGGCTGGTACAGCTTCGACATCGCCGGAGTGCATGTGATCGCGTTGGTGAACACGTTGAACCTGCGCAAGCTTGGGCATCTAGGCACGGATCAATTGGCGTTCGTCGAAAAGGATGTGGCGGGGTTGTCGAGCGACACCCGGATCATCGTGTTCAGTCACATCCCGCTGTTCGCGATGTACCCGGACTGGGGCTGGGGCACCGACGACGCCACTCAGGCGCTGAGCTATCTGAGTCGCTTCTCGTCGGTCACCTGCCTCAACGGGCATGTGCACCAACTCTTTTCCAAGACGGAAGGCAACGTGACCTTCTACAGCGGGACGACGACCGCCTACCCGCTGCCACACCCCGGCGACGGACCGGCGCCCAAGCCGGTCACGCTGCCTGCCGGTAAGCTGCACGACGCCCTGGGCATTCGCGAAGTGAGCTACACCAAGGGGCAGACCGCCCTGGCATTGAAAGAGGCTACGCTGCAATGAAAGCCTTGCTTCGACTCGGCCTGGCCGCCGCGTTGGCCCTCAGCGCCGCCAGCCATGCCTACCTGTATATCCATGGCTACCAACATATTCCGATGATCGGTACCGCCTTCCTCATTCAGGCGAGCGTGTCGTTTTCGTTGGCTGCGCTGATCGTCGCGGGCGGTCCTTGGTGGCTCGAATGGGCCGCCGCCGCGATGGCCGGTGGATCTCTGGTGGCGTTCGTTGTGTCGCGGACCATTGGTCTGTTCGGCTTTTCAGAGCGCGGATGGGACCCCGCGCCCCACGCCGCACTCACGGTGATTGCCGAAGTGCTATGTGTGCTGCTGTGGGCAGGCGGTTTGGTCAGGTGGCCCCGGCCAAGGCGAGCTATCTAGTAGTTGCTCAGGTGCGAGGCTGCGTCTGCGCGGTCCAAACTCGACCGTCGTAGTAGCGCATCATGTTCATGTTTTGCTGGTCGGGATACCAGCCGGGCATCAGACCGCTGCTCGGAACTGGCTGTTGCTGCACCACTGGCTGCTCCACGACCGGCCGCTCAACCGGACGTTCGGCCCTTGGCCTCGACGCCGCGCGCACCACGGCGATGACCACCGCGACAATCGCGATGAGCACCAAAATCCAGATAAGCGAATTAATAGCGCCAGAAATCATGAATCCTGCACCTTACTACTCGGCGGCGGTTCCACTGCCGCCCGCATACCCCCACCGCTTGTCACCGAAACTTGCCGCCAGGCGGCTGAGGGAAATCGAGAGCCCGGACAACCCGGGTGCCGGGGGGCCGGCTGCACCGGCGGCAACAGCTCCGGCGGCAGCGGCGGCAACGGCGGCCAGGGCGGCCGCGGTGGGGACAGCAGCGTCACCGGCAGCACCGCCACGGCGGCGGCAATGGCGGCGCTGGCACCGTCAACCCCTCCGGCACCGGGTGGCGGCCCAGTGGCGGCACTGGCCAGCTCGGAGCGGTAAGCCGAGGAACAGCTCGCTTCTCCGTGTCATACAACAAGCTGAAACAAACTCGTCTTCACGCAATCGCGTCCAGCGCTTGTCGGAGACCTTTTGGTAGACCTTTTGAGCCTGGATCGTCCGGCTAGCCTCGATACCGTTTACTTAAGAGGCCACGATGGGGCGGCGGTTCAACGTTGGGGCGTTGCGGTGGTGGGTGGTGGCGGCGTGCTTTGGGCCCCGGGTAGATGTAGGAAGCGAAAGAGCCTTCGCTGTAGCGCTTTTCGACAGGAAGCACGGCATTGGACCTGGCCCGCCACAGCAGGTCGGCGCCGGTGCGCGCCGCCTGGCCCACAGCGAGTAGCTGAAGAATCCGCGATCGGCGTCGGAGTCGGTGAACCGCAGCTGCGCACCCGGGTGGGGGCGCTCCTTGCGCAGGATCAACCGGGTCCCTGTGGGCCATCCCGACAGGTCCACCAGATCGGTGGCTTCAGCGATCCACGCGCCGTCGCGGATCCCGCCGTCGGCGTCAATCGCCGGATACCACGCCGCAGTTGTGTTGAGCACCTCCACGGCCTCGCGGATGCGGGTGTCGATCGCGGTGCCGAAGGAGAACCCGACACCGGATTTGCGGCAGGCAGCGGCGAAGGCGTGGGTGGCGCCCGCAGAGTCGGAGCGGATCAAAATCTTGGGTGCATCCGGGTTATCGGGGTCCGGGCGGTAGGACGGCGGCAACGACTCAAGCGCCGCACCGAGCACGGTGATGTGATCGGCGGCGGTGTTGCTGCCAGCATTGCCAGGACGCAGCAGCCCGGCCAGAGCTTCCCCGGAGGCGATGTCACGCCGGTCCAAAAAAACCAGCAGCGGGTGCATTCCGAATGTGTGCTTCCAGGTCGCGGCGGCGTTCTCCTTGTTGTCGGAGTGATCGATGGTGATGGTGGCGTCCACATCGATGTGCAGCCAGCCGTCGTGGTCGGGGGCCGCCCCCGCCGCCCACGCCCGCTGCCGGGCATGCGCGCGGGCCGCCCGGATCCCGGGCAGGTGGGCAGCATTGATGCGCTCATCGCACAACCGCCACAACGTGGCTGTTGAGGCGACCGGACCGAACACATGCTCGCGGTCGCCCCACACCTGGCCGACCCCGTCGACGCAGTCCGCGCCGTCAGCCACCGCCGCCGGCAGATCGGCGAACACCTCCCCGGGAGCATGTGCCACGGTCCGCGGTAGCTGTCTGCCAACACCATCGTGACCTGGGACGATAACCCGGTCAGATCGGCGATCTCCCGTAACAGACCCACCCCGGCGTGTGACACGACACCACGGCCATCCGCGGACACTTTCAGCCGAGAAACCGCTGCGCTACTGTTCACCTAGGAAGTGCCTTCCCGCTCGCAATGATGGATTGTCGCAAGTCTCATCATCCCTTGCGGGACAGGCACTTTCGCTAACTCAACGCCGTGTCACCCGGAGTTTCGCGAAAAATCCAGGCTAACATCGGCTCGGCGCTGACCAACGCGAATGCGGCGGCGGCGGCACCGACCACCGGGATGCTGGCTGCCGGCGCCGATGAGGTGTCGGCGGCCGTAGCGTCGATGTTCGCCGGGCATGGACAGGCCTTTCAAGTGCTCAGCGCCCGGGCCGCGGCGTTTCACTCTCAGTTCGTGCAGACGTTGAACGCCGCCTGGGCCGCCTATGCGGCCGCCGAGGCGGCCGCCGCCACGCCGTTGCAGAGCGTGCAGCAAGGCGGCCTGCTCGGTCCGGTCAATGCGGAATTCGTGGCACTGACAGGGCGTCCGGTGATCGGCAACGGCGCCCCAGGTACCCCGAACACCGGGCAAAACGGCGGGGCTGGTGGGTGGCTGGTTGGCAACGGCGTGGCCGGCGGGTCCGGAGTGACCAGTACGACGGGGGCCGGCGGTAAGGGCGGGGCCGGTGGGGCCGGTGGGCTGTTCGGCGCTGGCGGCACCGGCGGGGCTGGCGGGAACGGCGCCACTACCGGCGGGGCCGGCGGTTCCGGCGGGGCCGGCGGGCTGTTCGGTACCCCCGGCGCCGGTGGCGCCGGCGGGGTCGGCGCCACGATGGGCGGGGCTGGCGGGTCCGGCGGTCCCGCCCTGCTCATGGGTGCCGGCGGTACCGGAAGAATCGGCGGGTTCGGCGCCGCCGGTACCGGCGGGGTCGGCGGGGCCGGTGGCCACGCCGGCCTGCTCTCCGGTACGGGTGGTGCAGGCGGTACCGGCGGGTTCGGATTCCTCGCGGGCGGGGCCGCCGGTCACGGCGGCAGCGGGGGTTCCTTGGTTGGCGACGGGGGTGGAGGCGGGGCCGGCGGTCTCGGCACCCTCGCCGGCGGTAATGGCGGTACCGGCGGCAACGCGCTGATTGGCTTCGGCGGCAACGCGGGCAACCCCGGGTTAGCCGTCCTTCCGGGGGACCGGGGGAGCTGGCGGGTACGGTGCTTCCGCCACCGGGATCGGCGGAGCCGGCGGGGCCGGTGGTGCAGGTGGGGCCGGTGGGGCCGGTGGGCTGTTCGGCGCCGGCGGCACCGGGGGAGCTGGCGGGTACGGTGCTTCCGCCACCGGAGCTGGCGGAGCCGGCGGGGCCGGTGGTGCAGGTGGGCTGTTCGGCACCACCGGCGGGGTCGGGGGGCCCGGTGGTGCCGCCCTGCTCTACGGTGCCGGCGGCACCGGCGGCGTAGGCGGCATCGGCCTCGGCTCCGCCGGGATCGGCGGTGCCGGCGGTACCGGCGGCAGGGCAGGCCTGCTCTCCGGTAGCGGTGGTGCCGGTGGTGCCGGCGGGCTTGGCATCACCGGTGGTAAAGCCGGTAACGGCGGTAACGCGCTAATTGGCTTCGGTGGCAACGCGGGCGTGCCCGGGTTTGAAGGCATTTCAGGATCGACGCCCGGCATGGCCGGCGCAGCCGGCTTCGGGCTGCTCAACGTTCTCGCCGCGCCGTGGGTGCCTGTGCTTACGTAGGTGCGGTAACCGCTGTCGACGTCGAGGTGGAGCTCGATGAAGGCCAGGCGCCTTATTGCGCTGGAGCAGGCCATCGTGTCGGCGGCGCCTGCGGTCGATAACTCAGGCTTCAGCGCGCAGACCATTGATGAACCGCTGCGTATCTTCCCAAGTGGGTAGGACGCCGGAGGCGCGTACTTCCGCCAGGCTCGGGGCTGCGGCGTCGCGGTCGGACAAACTGGGTACGGCGCCGTCGACCAGGGGCCAATCGATTGCCAGCGCAGGATCCGTCGGGCAGATGGTGTGCTCGCGTTGCGGGTTGTATTCCGCCGAGCACAGGTACATCACCGTCGAATTGTCTTGCAGTGCAAGGAATCCATGCGCCAGTCCTTCGGATATGTAGATCGTCTTGTGGTCGTCGTCGTCGAGCACTACCGAGTCCCACTTCCCGAAAGTCGGTGACCCCAACCGGATGTCGACGACCACGTCGAACACCGAGCCCGAGACGCAGGTCACGTATTTGGCCTGGCTCGGTGGCACCTGGGCGAAATGCAGGCCGCGCAACACACCGGCGCCCGACGTCGAGCAGTTGGCTTGCCGGAAGTCGAAGCGGTGGCCGGCGAATCCGGTAAAGGCACGGTCGGTGAACCATTCGAATAACAGGCCGCGGGAGTCGCCATGGATCGTGGGCGTGATCTCCCACGTGCCGGGGATGTCGAGCTCACGAACTTTCAATTCACTGACCGCGTTCCTCGTAGCTGGCTTCCGCGGCGTCTTTCAGGGGACGCCACCATGATTCGTTGGCACGATACCAGTCAATGGTGGCCCGCAAACCCTCCTCGAAGTCGGTGTGCTTTGGCGCCCAACATAATTCGTCACACAGCAACGACGGGTCGATGGCGTACCGCAAGTCGTGACCGACCCTGTCGGTGACATGGTCGAAGTCGTCCGGCTCGCGTCCCATCAGCTGCAGCAGCGTGCGTAGCACGGTCAGGTTGTCGCGTTCGCCCTCGGCGCTGATGAGATAGGTCTGGCCAATCCGGCCATTTTCCAGGATCCGTCGCACTGCGCGGTTGTGGTCGTCGACGTGGATCCAGTCGCGCACGTTGGCGCCGCTGCCGTACAACTTGGGTCGCCGGTCGGTGAGCACGTTGGTGATCTGGCGGGGAATGAACTTCTCGATGTGCTGATACGGCCCATAGTTGTTGGAGCAATTGGAGATCGTCGCCCGCACCCCATAGGACCGCACCCAGGCCCGGACCAGCATGTCGGCGCCCGCTTTCGTCGCCGAGTACGGACTCGAGGGGTTGTAGGGCGTCGACTCGGTGAACCGCTCGGGACTATCGAGCTCCAGGTCGCCGTAGACCTCGTCGGTCGAGATGTGGTGCAGCCGCACCCCGTGGCGCCGCACCGCTTCCAGGATGGTGAACGTCCCGATCACGTTGGTCCGTAAGAACGTCTCCGGGTCGTCCAGCGCGTTGTCCACGTGACTCTCGGCGGCGAAATGCACAACCGCGTCCGACTCGGCCACCAGCCGGGACACCAGCCCGGCGTCGGTGACGTCGCCGACAACCAACCTGATCGCGTCCTCCACGTCGGCCAGCGATTCGCGCCGCCCGGCGTAGGTCAGGGCGTCGAGCACCGTCACGTCGTCCTCGGGGTGCTCGCGTACCGTGCTGCGCACGAAATTGGCGCCGATGAAGCCGGCTCCCCCGGTGACCAGCAATCGCATGGTCACACCCTAACCGAGGGCGTGGTCAGCCTTGGCGCGTTAGCCCCAATGGCCCGGCCAGTTCGCCCAGCGCGGGCAGCAGCGTCTCTTCCTTCCAGCCGCCCAGCACCTGGATCGCGACGTGGTCGGCACCCGCATCCAGGTGCTCGTTGAGGCGTTGCGCAATGGCCTGCGGGGTCCCGTAGGCCACCACC
Source organism: uncultured Actinomycetota bacterium (assembly GCA_963788075.1). Lineage (GTDB taxonomy): Bacteria > Actinomycetota > Actinomycetes > Mycobacteriales > Mycobacteriaceae > Mycobacterium. The sequence continues at coordinate 1,332,871 of CAWBFI010000008.1, forward strand.
GCGTCGATCAGCCTGTCGCTGCCGGGCCTGCTCACGTCGTCGTGGGTGAACCCGAGCCGCAGCCAGTTGTTCACGTAGTTGCTCAGCCCCAAGTAGTGGTCGACCGTCTCGCGCCCCATCGCCCGGGCTTCGCCCGCGTCGGTGGTCAGCACCACCTTGTGCTCCGGGGCCAAGAACACCGACTTGCCGACCAGCTCGCGCGCCTTGGCCGTGTGTTCCGGCGTGGTCAGATACGGGTGGGCGCCCGCGCTGCGCTCCGCCGCCAGTCGCAGCACGCGGGGGCCGAGCGCCGCCAGGACCCGGCGGCTGGTCGGCACCATCGCCGCGTCGAGCGCGTCAAGGTAGCTGACCAGTGCGTCGTAGGGCTTCACGTACTCCTCGGTGTGCTCGCGGTGCCCCACCCCGATACCGAGCAAAAACCGCCCGGGGTGGGCGCTTTCGATGCGCTGATAAGACTCGGCAACCGTCGGGGCCGGCGCGGACCAGATATTGACGATCCCGGTGGCCAGCTGCAACGAGGTGGTCTGCGCAAGGGCGGCGTCGACCCAGGCCAATTCCGCGTCCGGCGATCCACCGATCCAGACCGCGCCGTACCCGAGCGATTCGATCTTCTTCGCCAGTTCGGGCGTTATCGAGCGGGTGGGCAGCCATACGCCAAACCGGCCCAGGTCCGGCTTCAGTGAAACTGCCTCGGTCATCTCAGTCCCCCTTGAGGATGCTTGGTGTCAGCTAGCTCAGTCCGAGCGGCCCCGCCAGTTCGGCCAGCGCCGACACCAGGTTTTCATCCTTGGTGAGGACCTGCACGGGCACATGGTCGGCGCCGGCGTCGAGGTGCTGTTTTAGTCGTGCCGCGATCTCGTCCGGGGTGCCGTGGGCCACGACCGCGTCGACCAGGCGGTCGCTTCCCGGGCGGGTGACCTCCTCGTCGGAAAAACCCAGCCGCTTCCAGTTGTTGCGGTAATTGGCCAGATTGAAATAGATGTCGAGCGCCTTGCGGCCCACCGCGCGGGCTTTATCGGCGTCTGTCGTCAGCACCACCTTGTGTTCGGGCGCCAGGAAAGCCGACGGACCGATCAGCTCACGGGCCTGCGCGGTGTGCTCGGGGGTGGTCAGGTAAGGGTGCGCGCCCGCGCTGCGTTGGGCGGACAGCTTCAGGACCCGCGGACCCAGCGCCGCCACGACGCGCCGGTTGGCCGGCACGCCCTGCTCGTCGAGCTTGTCCAGGTACTCCGCCAGCGCGTCGTAGGGCTTGCGGTACTCGCTGACGGCTTCCGGGTGGCCTACGCCGATGCCGAGCAGGAAGCGGCCCGGGTACGCCCTGTCAATGCGGTGGAACGATTCGGCCACCGGCCCGGCGGGCGCCGACCAGATGTTCACGATTCCGGTGGCTACCTGCAGGGTGCTCGTCGCTTCGAGGATGGGCTCCACCCAGGCCAGCTCCGCGGGCGGGGAACCACCCACCCACACGGCCCCGTAGCCCAGGGACTCGATTTCTTTGGCTTGCTGGGGCGTGACGCCCCGCCCGAACGATCCGAACCGGCCGAGATTGGGTTTGCTTACATCAGAACTGGTATGCGCGTCGGTCATGACGTCTCCAACCGGGGGATGTGATAGGGCTATTCCGGCTCGGCTGCGTCCAGGGCAGGCGGCTTCTCCAGTGGCAGCAGGACGATGAACCGCGTATCGCCGGGAACGGATTGCACCCGCAGGTCGCCGCGGTGCTTCTTTACGACGATGTTGAATGCCAGGTCCAGCCCGAGGCCGGTGCCTTCGCCGACCGGTTTGGTGGTGAAGAAGGGCTCGAAAATGTGCTCGCGCACATCGTCGGGGACGCCCGGCCCGGTGTCGCAAATCTCGACGCGGGCCATTTCCTCCGACTCGCGGCAGGTGCGGATGGTCAGCGTTCCGCCCTCGTCGCGCATCGCGGCGATCGCGTTGTCGATGATATTGGTCCACACCTGATTGAGTTCGCCGGGATAGCAAGGGATTTCGGGAAGCGATTGGTCGAAATCCTTGACCACGGTGATGGCGTTGGCGTCCTTGCTGCCGTTTTTGCCCAACCGGTCGGCAAACATCACCAGCGTGCTCCGCAGCAGTTCATGTATGTCGGCCACCTGGAACGGAGCGCGGTCCAGCTGGGAATACTGTTTGGCGTCGGCGACCAGAGCCGAAATCCGGTTGCTCGCTTCCGAAATCTGGTTTATCAGCAGCTCGCTTTCGATGGTGTAGTTGATCCATCGGATCGCCTCCTCCAACGACGTGGACGCGAGCTCGTCGGTGGCCGCGGAAATCCGCTCCAGCCAGTCGGTGTCAATGCCGCCTTCGACGAATGTGGGTGCGATGTCCCATCCGCCGTCGATGCCGTGGTTCTGGAGCCAGTCGCCGACGGCATCCTCGCGGTCGGCGGCCTCGATCGCGCTCATGTGCTGCCCCGATTTATAGGAGGCCGATTTGGCGACTTGCTCGGCGACTCCCCCCTGCAGCTGCACCAGGGCGCTGAGCGCCTCTGGGGTGACGGTGCCGTCGGCAAGCATCGCCAGCTTGTGGCGCATGCCGGCGACCCGGCCGCGCAGCTCGGCAGCGGCACGTGCGATGGCCGCGGCGGGATTGTTCAGCTGATGGGTCAGCCCGGCAGATAACCGACCCAGCGCCAGCAGTTTCTCCCGATTGTCGATGATCCGGCGGGTCCGCTCCCTGCCGACGGCGATCCCGTCTAGCAGGTGGACCGCCATCGGGAACTGGTCCTTCATGAACTGGGCGAACACGGGCGCGTCCATGACGAAGAACCGCGACGGCTTGGTCACGTGCACCGACGCGTCGTAGCTCTGCTGCTGCGTGTTGCCGGTGAACGCCCGCCAGGCGCCGCAATACACGCCGCGCTGCGATGTCCGGTTGGTTTCGATGTCCTGACCGCCGGAGAGCTTCGACATCGTCAGCTCCCCCTCGATGAGAACGTAAAAGCAGGTCGCCGGTTCGCCTTCGACGCAGATCGGCCCCGGCTCGTACTTCTCGATGTGCCCGTTGGCGCACAAGACCGCGAGCTGGTCGTCGCTGAGGGCCTCGAACAGGAATAGGGTGCGCAGCTCATCGGGCTCACACAGCATTCTTGGGGTCATGCCGTCATGACTCCGCCAAGTAGCGGTGGACCAGCATCACGGCCATCGATCCCTCACCGACCGCTGCCGCGACCCGTTTGGCGGACTCGGCGCGCACATCGCCGGCGACGAACACGCCCGGCACGCTGGTTTCCAGGTGGTGGGGCGGGCGGTCCAACGTCCAGCCGCATACGGTCCGCAGGCTCGGGCCGGTGAGGATGAAGCCGCGGTCGTCGCGGGCGAGCACCCCGTCCAGCCACTCGGTGCGCGGCGCGGCGCCGATGAAGATGAACATCCGGGCGCAGGTGACGTCCTCGGTCTCGCCGGTCCGGTTGTCGACCAGGACCAGCTTCTCCAGGTAGTCGTCTCCGAGGGCGCGCTGCACTTCGGTGCAGGTGCGGACGGTGATATTGGGTCGCTGCTTAATCTGCTCGATCAGGTAGTGCGACATCGACGCCTCCAACGACGGGGCGCGCACGACAATGGTCACCGATTTCGCCTCGCGGGACAGATACATCGCGGCCTGGCCGGCCGAATTGGCCCCGCCGATCACGTAGACGTCTTGGTCGGTGCATTCCGAAGCGATGGAAACGGCCGCGCCGTAGTGGACGCCGCGGCCGGTCAGTTCGTCGCAACCCTCCGCCTCCAGCTGGCTGTAGGCGACGCCGGTGGCCAGAATGACCGCGTGCGCGTCGACGGAGCCCCCGTCGGCGAACCGCACCGTGCGCTTGGAACCGTTTACCTCCAGGGCGGTGGCTGTGCGCGCCGTGATCAATTCCGCGCCAAACCTTTCCGCCTGCCTGCGCGCGCGATCAGCCAGTTGGCTGCCCGACAGCCCGTCGGGGAAGCCGAGGTAATTCTCGATCTTCGAGCTCTGGCCGGCCTGCCCGCCCGTCGCCGTCCGCTCCACGAGTACCGTGCGCAGCCCCTCGGACGCGCCATAGACGGCCGCCGCCAGGCCCGCGGGCCCGCCGCCGACAACGATCAGGTCGTAGAAGTCCTGCGACGGCGTGGTGATCAGGCCCAACGTGCCGGCCAGTTGGGCGTCGGTGGGTTCGACGAGGGTGTCGCCGCGTTCGGTGATCACGACCGGAAGCCGCATGCCGTCCTCGCCGGCGGCCTGCAACAGCTGCTCGCCGGCGGGCTCGTCGGCCATGAACCAGGTGTAATACAGGCCGTTGCGGGCCAGGAAGTCGCGGACCTGCCAGGACCGTGCCGACCAGCGGTGCCCGACCACCTTCGTGTGCGGAATGGGGTGTTCCGGCGCGCGGCGCCAGGCTTCCAGCAGCGCGTCGATGACGGGATAGAGCTTTTCCTCGGGTGGATCCCACGGCTTGAGCAGGTAGTGGTCGAGGTCGACGACGTTGATCGCGTCGATGGCGGCGTGGGTGTCGGCGTAGGCCGTCAGCAGGATCCGCCGCGCCGCGGGGTATAGGTCCATCGCCTGTTCGAGGAATTCGATGCCCGTCATCTGCGGCATTCGGTAGTCGGCGACGAGCGTTGCGACCGTTTCACCCCGCAGCTTGAGCTGCTTGAGCGTTTCCAGGGCCTCGGGACCCGATTCCGCGCGCACGATGCGGTGGTTCTCGGCATAGCGGCGACGCAGGTCCCGGGCCACCGCGCGGGATACCGCGGGATCGTCGTCAACGGTCAGTATCACGGGTTTGCGCGGCTGTGCGTCCGAGCTTGCGGGGCTTGCGACGTGCGTCATCGGCCTTAAGTATGCGCTTGTCAGGCGCCCTGTGGCGGGTCGAGGGGGTAGGCTGGATTCCGCTGCCGGCGATTTTGGCCGGGCCCGATGACCAGGTATCGTGGAGTGACGGCGCGGCCCCGCGCCGGCTTTTGCGTGCCCAGTCCCTAGGAATTTCCTGTCACCGGCTCACGTTGAAGTCGGGACGAATGTTGCGCCGGTCAGGGCGCAGGTGGACACGAAACGAACGACGAGGATTTCTGAACAGTATGGCCAAGAAAGACGGTGCCATAGAGGTTGAGGGCCGCGTGGTCGAGCCCCTGCCCAATGCGATGTTCCGCATTGAGCTGGAGAACGGTCACAAGGTGCTCGCCCACATCAGCGGCAAGATGCGGCAGCACTACATCCGCATCCTGCCCGAGGACCGGGTGGTGGTGGAGTTGTCTCCCTACGACCTGTCCCGGGGCCGCATCGTGTACCGGTACAAGTAACAAAAAGCCCGAATCAACAACCTACGAGCAGACAGAACAGGATCGACCAGCCGTGAAGGTGAACCCGAGCGTCAAGCCAATCTGTGACAAATGCAGGGTGATCCGTCGGCATGGGCGGGTCATGGTGATCTGCTCAGATCCGCGCCACAAGCAAAGACAGGGTTAGTCAGGGTTGGTCAGGGTTAGTCCTGGGCCGCCCATACAACTGAATGCAGACTCCCCAGCACCAGTGAGCGGCTGGCATCTATAGAGATGGGCCAGCTCATCCACGCCCGGACGGAGGCCGGGCCCCGCCCCAAATTCTGGGTCGGGAACGGGCTGGGATCAGACCTCCGCCTAGAAAGAGGAAACGCCACCCATGGCTCGACTAGTCGGCGTCGATCTGCCGCGCGATAAGCGGATGGAGATCGCCCTGACCTACATTTTCGGCATCGGCCGGACCCGCGCGAACGAAATTCTCGCGGCGACCGGAATCGACAAGGACCTGCGCACCAGGGATCTCACCGACGACCAGGTGACCCACCTGCGTGACTACATCGAAGCGAACCTGAAGGTGGAGGGCGACCTGCGCCGCGAGGTTCAGGCCGACATCCGCCGCAAGATCGAGATCGGCTGCTACCAGGGTCTGCGGCACCGCCGCGGCATGCCGGTGCGCGGCCAGCGGACAAAGACCAACGCGCGTACCCGCAAGGGCCCCAAGCGCACCATCGCAGGCAAGAAGAAGGCCAGGTAACTCATGCCACCGAAGAAGGCAGGTTCTGCCGCACCCAAGAAGGGCCAGCACAAGACCCGTAAGCGGGAAAAGAAGAACGTCCCGCATGGCGCCGCGCACATCAAGAGCACGTTCAACAACACGATCGTGACGATCACCGACCCGGTGGGCAACGTCATCGCCTGGGCCTCGTCCGGAAATGTCGGCTTCAAGGGCTCCCGCAAGTCGACCCCTTTCGCCGCCCAACTGGCCGCCGAGAACGCCGCACGCAAGGCCCAGGAGCACGGAGTGCGCAAGGTCGACGTTTTCGTGAAGGGCCCCGGCTCGGGCCGGGAGACCGCGATTCGGTCGCTGCAGGCCGCGGGCTTGGAGGTCGGTGCGATTTCCGACGTCACCCCCCAGCCGCACAACGGATGTCGTCCGCCCAAGCGCAGACGAGTTTAAGGGTCTAGGGAGGAAAACAATCCATGGCTCGTTACACCGGACCCATTACCCGCAAATCGCGCCGGCTGCGCACCGACCTCGTCGGTGGCGACCAGGCCTTCGAGAAGCGTCCCTACCCGCCCGGCCAGCACGGCCGGGCGCGGATCAAGGAAAGCGAATACCTGCTGCAGCTGCAGGAGAAGCAGAAGGCCCGCTTCACCTACGGTGTGATGGAAAAGCAGTTCCGCCGCTACTACGAGGAGGCCGTGCGACAGCCCGGGAAGACGGGTGAGGAACTGCTGAAAATCCTCGAGAGCCGGCTGGACAACGTCGTGTACCGCGCCGGATTAGCGCGTACCCGCCGGATGGCCCGCCAGCTCGTCAGCCATGGGCACTTCACGGTCAACGGCGTGCTCGTCGACGTCCCCAGCTACCGGTTGTCCCAGTACGACATCGTCGACGTGCGGGACAAGTCGCTGAACACGGTGCCGTTCCAGATCGCGCGGGAGACGGCGGGCGACCGCCCGATTCCGAGCTGGCTGCAGGTGGTGGGGGAGCGCCAGCGCATCCTGATCCACCAACTGCCGGAGCGGGCACAGATCGACGTGCCGCTCACCGAGCAGCTGATCGTCGAGTACTACTCGAAGTAGACGCAGTCTTCCGCCAGTGCGACCGCGGTGGCGGGCACTTAACGGCATCAAATAGCGGGTGCCGAGAAGGAGAAGAAGAAACACCATGCTGATCTCACAGCGACCGACACTGTCCGAGGAGATCCTCACCGACAACCGGTCCCAATTCGTCATCGAACCGTTGGAGCCCGGATTCGGCTACACGCTTGGCAATTCGCTTCGGCGCACGCTGCTGTCGTCGATTCCGGGCGCGGCCGTCACCAGCATTCGCATCGACGGCGTGCTGCACGAGTTCACCACCGTGCCCGGCGTAAAAGAAGACGTCACGGACATCATCCTGAACCTCAAGGGCCTGGTTGTGTCCTCGGAGGAGGACGAGCCGGTCACCATGTATCTGCGCAAGCAGGGCCCGGGTGAGGTCACCGCGGGTGACATCGTGCCGCCCGCCGGCGTGACCGTGCACAACCCGGGCATGCACATCGCGACGCTGAACGACAAGGGCAAGCTCGAGGTCGAGCTCGTCGTCGAGCGTGGCCGCGGTTACGTGCCGGCGGTGCAGAACCGCGCCTCCGGCGCCGAAATCGGCCGCATCCCGGTCGATTCCATCTACTCTCCGGTGCTCAAGGTGACTTATAAGGTGGACGCCACCCGCGTCGAGCAGCGCACCGACTTCGACAAGCTGATCCTGGACGTGGAGACCAAGAGTTCGATCACCCCCCGCGACGCACTGGCATCGGCGGGTAAGACCCTAGTCGAATTGTTCGGCCTGGCGCGCGAACTCAACGTCGAGGCCGAGGGCATCGAGATCGGGCCGTCGCCGGCGGAGGCCGACCACATCGCGTCGTTCGCGCTGCCGATCGACGACCTGGATCTGACCGTGCGGTCCTACAACTGCCTCAAGCGCGAGGGTGTCCACACCGTCGGCGAGCTGGTGTCCCGCACCGAGTCCGACCTGCTCGATATCCGCAACTTCGGTCAGAAGTCCATCGACGAGGTGAAGGTCAAGCTGCACCAGCTGGGTCTGTCGCTCAAGGACAGCCCGCCCAGCTTCGACCCGTCGGAGGTCGCGGGCTACGACGTCGCCACGGGCACCTGGTCCACCGAGGGCGCCTACGACGATCAGGACTACGCCGAAACCGAACAGCTCTAAGCCCCGTCCGGTGACGATGCGGGGACGTAGCCCCGCTGAGGCGCCGGACAATTGGACTCAGCAGCCGCTAAGACAGGAGCGTCAGCAATGCCCAAGCCCACCAAGGGCCCTCGCCTCGGCGGGGGGTCTTCGCACCAGAAGGCCCTACTGGCCAATTTGGCCACGTCGCTGTTCGAGCACGGCCGGATCAAGACGACCGAGCCGAAGGCCCGTGCGCTGCGGCCATACGCGGAGAAGCTGATCACGCACGCGAAAAAGGGCAGCCTGCACAACCGTCGAGAGGTTCTCAAAAAGATCCGCGACAAGGACGTGGTGCACACGCTGTTCGCCGAGATCGGGCCGTTCTTCGCCGACCGCAACGGTGGCTACACCCGGATCATCAAGGTCGAGGCGCGCAAGGGTGACAACGCTCCCATGGCCGTGATCGAACTGGTGCGGGAGAAGACGGTGACGTCGGAGGCCGACCGGGCGCGCCGCGTGAAGGCGTCGAAGAAGGCCTCCGATCTTGGAAAGGCGCCGGTCGCGGCAGCGGCGGCGCCGCAGGCAGCGGTCGAGCCGGAGGCAGCCGAGGGTCCGGCGGCCGAAGAGGTCACCGAGCCCGCCCAGGAGGCCCAGGCTGAGACCAAGGCGGCCGGGAAGGCTGAGACCAAGGCGGACGCGAAGGCTGAGACCCAGGCGGACGTGGAGGCTGACGCCGCCGAAGCCGAAGGGGAAGCCACCGGGGGCGGGGCCGCCGACGAGGCCGAAGGGGCCACCGAGGAGTAGTGAGTGAGGATGTCCGTCTGCGGCTCGAAATCGCCTACGACGGAACCGATTTCGCGGGCTGGGCAACTCAGGCCGGGCAGCGGACCGTCGCCGGCGTTCTGGACGAGGCGCTGACGACGGTCTTGCGCGAACCGGTGCGCCTGCGTGCGGCCGGGCGCACCGACACGGGTGTGCACGCCAGCGGGCAGGTGGCCCACGTCGACGTCCCCATTGACGCGTTGCCGAACGCGTACCCGCGCGCACCGCGCCCTGGCGAACCCGAATTCCTTCCCCTGGTAAAGCGTCTCGGCCGATTCCTGCCCACCGACGTCCGGGTCCTCGATATCGCGCGCGCCCCAGCGGGTTTCGACGCCCGGTTCTCGGCGCTGCGGCGGCACTACGTGTACCGGTTGTCGACGGCGCCCTACGGCGTGGAACCGCAGGAGGCGCGCTATGTCACCGCGTGGCCCCGCGCGCTGGACCTCGAGGCGATGGCCACCGCGTCGCGAGACCTGTTGGGCTTGCACGATTTCGCGGCGTTCTGCCGTCAGCGTGATGGTGCCACCACGATCCGCGACCTGCAACGGTTGGACTGGTCGCGTGAAGGCGATTTGATCACCGCGCGGGTCAGCGCCGACGCGTTCTGCTGGTCGATGGTGCGGTCGTTGGTCGGGGCGCTACTGGCCGTCGGCGAGCATCGGCGCCCGGTGTCCTGGTGCCGTGAATTGCTCTCCGCGACAGACCGATCCAGCGACTTCGCCGCGGCGCCGGCGCACGGTCTGACGCTGGTCCGCGTCGACTACCCACCCGACGACCAACTGGCCGCGCGGACCCTGGTTACCAGGGATATGCGCACACCGGGCTAGATCCTGCCCGCGACGAAGGTTGCGGCTTGGTTGGTCATCCCGGGCACGTAGCCCAGGTGCGCCTTCCACTGGTTGCCGTCAGAGCAGATCGGGTCGCCCGGGTTGCACAGGTCGATGGTCTTGCCGTCGAAATTCGGAGTCAGCGCACTCATCAGGTCGCCGGCCCGGGCGGACGGATTCCCGAACAGGGCCACGGCGGCGACATGATCGGCGGCCTCGGCGGGCAGCGGCTGATGGAAGCCGAGGCCGGGCAGCGGTGCGGCGGTCACGATATCGATGACGGCAGCTCCCTGGGAATACCCGCCGAGCACCAGCTTGGTGTTGGGGCAGTTGTTGGCCATCTGCTGGACGTGGTTGCTGGCGTCATTCGCGCCGTTGGCGGCGGCCAAGAAGTCCTTGCTCGCGGGGTAGTTGACGCCGTATGCGCCGACGTTTTTGCGGGTGTGCTGGCGCAGCGAGCTGATGAAGGCCTGGCCGACCCGGCCGACGCCCGGCGGTTCGTCGGTCCCCCGGGCGAACACCACCTCGACGTCGGGGCACGCCGCCGAGGCGCGGGGGATCACTTGGGGCGCGACCCACAACGCGGCCGCCGCGATGAGCGCAGCGGCCAGCCCTACGGGGATGAGCCTCACACAACGATGTTACTGAAGTTATTGATGGGGCGTAAGTGGCCGGGTGGATCGGTCCGGGTCGACTACAGCCTGCCAGCGACGAAACCGGCGGCCTGATCCACCAGCCCGGAGCCGATATATGAGGGCTGCAGATGCGCCGACCAAAGCGTGCCCCGTCCACAGATGGGGTCGCCGGGCGCGCACTGGTCGATCGTCTTACCGGCGAAGGCGGGTGCAATGTTGCGGGTGCCATTGCCGAACAACGCGACCGCCGCGACGTGTTGATCCACACCCGGCGGTATACGGCTCCAGGTCGCGAGGTCGGCCACCTCGGCACCCAGGGAATAGCCGCCGAGCACCTCGCGGGTGTTCGGGCAGTTTCTGGCCATGAATTGGACGTGGCCGCCCATGTCGTTGGCGCCGGTGTCGACGGTGATGTTGGCGGGGTAGTTGACCCCGTACACCCCGACCGACCTACGCGTCTTGCCGCGCAGCGAATTGACGAACGCGTCGCCGACCGCACCGACACCGGGCGGCTCCTCCCGGCCCCGAGCGAAAACCACCTCCGCGTCCGGGCACGCCGCGGATGCCGCCGGAATCACGGCCGGCAAGGGCACAGCCACCGGCGCAATCACCAGCGCGACGGCGAGCCACGCGGCGGCAGCCAAACCGGCCAAGCGGTTTGCGCCGCTTGATCTGCTGCCGGTATTCGCCTGTGGCGGGCGAAGCGCCATGGCGCGACATAGTAGTCCGCGAACCTATGTGGTCAGCGGATCGTCGTGGGCGTCAGCAAACGGCCTAGACCAGTGGGGCTTGGGTGGCCGGTGAGGTAGGTGAGGTCGGCAAGTTCGGCGAGTTCGGCGAATTCGGCGTCGGAGAATACGGCGAGTTCGGCGGGACATTCCCGTGGATCGACGGGCCGGAGCCCGGCGTCTGCGGCCCGGACACGGGCGACTGCGGGCCATAGCCGGGCACCTGCTGACCGGTTCCGGCCAGCAGCTTGGACGCGACGAAAGCCGCCGCCTGGGTGGTGTAGACGGGGACGTAGCCCTCGGTGTGTCCACTCCACTCATTGCCGGGTCCGGCGTGGCAGATCGGGTCGCTGGGGTTGCACAGGTCGATCGCCTTGGATCCGAGCAGCGCGCTCTGGGTCGGCAGCGTCCCGCCCGCGCGGTCGGCAACGTCACCGAAGGTGACGACTGCCGCGATGTTGTTGGCGTACTCCGGCGGCAGCGAACTGCCCCAGTTGATGCCCCCGATGGGAACGCCCGCCACGATGTCCATCACCGACGCCCCTTGCGAGTAGCCGCCCAACACGATCTTGGTGTTCGGGCACTTCGCCACCGCTTGTTTGACTCGATTGATGGTGTCGTTCGCGCCGTCACCACCATGCAACTGCAGCTTGCTGGCCGCGTAGTTGACCCCGTAGGTGTCGATGTTCAAGCCGCCGGTCTGCTGACGCAGCGAGTCGACGAAGGCGTCGCCGACCCGGCCAAGGCCGGCCGGCTCGTTGGTGCCCCGCGCGAAGATGACCTCGACGTCCGGGCAGTCATCGGCGGAGGCCACCGCCGAGTATGGGGCCGCGTATGGAATGACGAGCAGGCCGGTGGCGGTGACCAATGCGGAAGCCCCCAGACCCACCCAGCGACCTATGCGGTGGGAAATCACGCCGAAATGTTACCCGCAACCAGCGGCGATCGAAAATGCGCCAGTAATCCGCCGACCTGTGGACGGATGAAGCGGGCCGGGCCACCTGCGGCTTAACGTCGAACCGAGCACGGAACCGACACGTTTCCCGGGGGGATATTGGAGCGATCACTGCCGCACCCGCCGGCGGCGATGCTGCAGCTCAGCGGCTACCGATTCCTCCTGCGCCGCATTGAATGCGCGTTGCTGGGCAGGGACATCGGCGCGGTCAACGAACCGTTGCGCGCGCAGACGGCGTCGTTGACGGTCGGGTGCGTGCTGGCGGCCGTCGCCCTGGCGGGGTGCGCGGTGCTGGCTTTGCTGCGGCCGCAGGCCGAGCTCGATCGGGCGCGGATCGTGATGGGCCAGGAAACCGGGGCGCTGTACGTGCGGGTGGGCGATACCTGGCATCCCGTGCTGAACCTGGCCTCGGCGCGGTTGGTCGCGGAGATGCCGGCCAACCCGCAGAAGGTGCCCGAGTCCCGGCTGGGCCACACCAAACGCGGCCCGCTGCTTGGCATCCCGGGCGCGCCGCAGCTTCTCGGCCAGCCGCTGTCCGCGGACGAATCGGCCTGGACAATCTGCGATTCGGGCGGCACCGCCGCAACGACGGTCGTCGTCGGGCCCGTCGAGGAATCGCCGATCCGTCGTGTGCCTTCCGACCATGCGGTCCTGGTCGCCCCTGCTTCGGGTTCGCCGGCCTACCTCCTCCACAACGGGCAGCGGGCCGTGGTGGACCTCGCCGACGCCGCCGTCGTGCGCGCCCTCAGGCTCGAGGGCAGCCCGCCACGGTTCGTCTCGCAGTCGTTGCTGAACGCCGTGCCCGAGGCGTCGCCGATCAGCACCCCACGGATTCGCGGTACCGGTGGCGAGGCGGCCGGCCTGCCCGGATTTCCGGTGGGCAGCGTGCTGCGCGTCACACGCGGCGACGGTGACGAGTATTACGTCGCGTTGACCTCCGGGGTGCAGCGCATCGGCCAGGTGGCCGCGGACCTCCTGCGGTTCAGCGACTCGCGGGGGACCACCAATGCCATCACCGTGGCGCCCGACGCGATCCGCGCCGCCGGGATCGTGAACACGCTGCCGCTGGACGGTTTCCCCGACCGTGCGCCGACCCTGTTGGAAGCCGACAGCACCTTGTGCGCCACGTGGAAGCCGACGCCGTCCGGCGATGGCGGCATCGCGTTCCTGGCCGGAAACGGCCTGCCGGTGCAGGCCGGCCACCTGCCGGTGACCTTGGCGCAAGCCGACGGGAGCGGTCCCGCGCTGGACGCCGTTTATGTGCCGCCCGCCCGCAGCGCGTACGTCCGGGGCAACGGCCGCGCCGGCACGCGATACCTGGTCAGCGACACCGGAGTGCGGTTTGCGGTCCCCGACGATGGCGCCGCACGTGACCTCGGCCTTTCCGCGCCGATCCCGGCGCCGTGGCCGGTGTTGGCGGCCCTACCCGCCGGACCCGAATTGAGCCGGCAGAACGCGTCAGTCGCCCGCGACGCGGTCGCGGGCACCCCGTAACCGACCCATCGCCGCGCCGCCCGCGAGCACAACCACCAACACAACAACGCAGACGGCTGCCCCGCGCAACGCGGCGTTGCGGGCGCGGGAAGTCTTGGGCGAGGCGGGTGGTGGCGCGGTGATCGGCAGGGACACCGGTGCCGGTTTGGAGCTGTTAGGGGGCGGACTCGAGTCGGTGCTGACCGCCGCCAGGGCGTCGACTGTGCCGCTGCCGACGAGCGGATCCCATCCGGCGGGCGGGTGATGCGCCGTCGACTCGATCCGCTGCATCACCTGCCGCGCGGTTAACGCCGGGAATCGCGCCCGGATCAGCGCGGCCAGCCCGCTGACCAGCGGAGCGGCATAACTGGTGCCGGATACCTGTTCCGAATCGAGCGAAGTGACCCCCTCGCCGGTGGCTGCGACATCCACCCACGGTCCGGCAAGCGTGAACGGCGACGGCGTTCCCTCGGCGTTGACCGAGCCGACGGTCAGCACGTAGTCGTCGTACCACGCCGGGCTGACCACAACCGTGACGGTCTCCCAGCTCGCACCCGAACGCTGGGGCGGACACTGTCCGGCGCCGCCGGTGTTGCCCGCCGCTGCCACGACGACGGAATTCTTGACGTCGACCGCGTATGCCAGGGCGGCGCCCAGCGCGCGGTCGTCGAGCGCCGAGGTGACCGGAACGCATGCAACCGACGAAATGTTGATCACCGATGCGCCGAGATCGGCGGCCGTCCGGATGGCCTTCGCCATCGTGTCGACGTCACCGACCCCGGTCCGGGACCGGTCACCGGCGGGAGTGAACTTCGCACTGGACTGGCGGATGCTGATCAGGGTTGCCTCCGGCGCCACCCCGGTGAAGCCGTCGGCCCTGGAATCCGGTGCGGCAGCGATGATCCCGGCTACCAGGGTGCCGTGCGCGTCGCAATCCTGGGTACCATCGCCGGTGGACACATAGTCCCCTCCCGGGACTACATCGGGCAGCCGGCGGTGCCGTGATACCCCGGTGTCGATGACCGCCACCCGCTGCCCCGCACCCCGGGTGAGCCGCCACACGCGCGGCAGGTCGGTGAGGTCGGGGAGCCGGTTGCGGCCGGCTTTGGAGTTCGCTGACGTCGTTGCGCACACCTCGCGTTGGACGGTCGGCCACGGTGGCGCCGGCAACGCTGGCTTGGGCAGCCGCCCGTCCTCGATCTGCGGCGGCGAAACAGCTTGCGCCGGCGGCACTCCCAGCTGGGTCAGCGCGGCGAGTGCCGATACCGAAAGCAGGTGCGCGACACGTGATGCGCTCACGTGAGATTCAATCCCCGAACAGCGCTGTAGAGGCCGCATATCCAGCACGTCAGCGGCACCGCGGCAACCAGCGTCATGCACTCCAGGACCTCGATTCCACGGCGCACGACGGGTGAGAGCGATATGGCCGGAGCGACGAAGCCCAAGTAAATCGCTGCGGCGGCCAGCAGTGCGGTCACCGTCGCTGTCCATGCCCCCCGCCCCGGCATGCTCAGGGCGACAACACCGAACGTCGTCGCGGTGATGACGATCCCGCCGGTGACAAACACCAGCGTCCTCCTGCCGTCATTGCAACGCGCGCGCAACAGCAACAGCGCGCCGGTGAGGGTGCCAAAAGCGATGCAGCACAGCCGCGGTGCGCCGGCGAGCACGGTGACGGCGGCACCGACCACCACCGACGACGAGAATGCGGCGCACAGGCTGGCCAGCCAGTTGTCGGCACGGATCGCTCTGCGGTCCAGATGATCCCCGGCGTCGGGGTCCGATGGGGATGCCAGCTGGGGTGACAAACCCGCCAGGACGATCGACAACCGCGCCGCCAACCCGAGGAGACCGAGCGATACCAGAGCCGCGACCGAGCCGATGGCGTAAGGCGGGGCGGCGGTGATCACTCCCACCAGGGCGGCGACGGCGATGACCGTCACGGTGCACGAGACGGCGGTCAAGGTGACCGCACCGCACCCCGAGGCCCGCATCGCCAGCACCGAGATGACTGTTGCCGTCGTAGCGGCGAGCAATACGTTGGGGATTCCGGGGGCGCCTGGGACCCCCAGAAACCCGGCGACGGCCCCGAACGCGGTGGCGATCAGGCTCAGCGTGAGTCCGGCCATCGCGTCCCCATATGCACGGTGTGCGATTACCGCGAAGAGCAGCGCGATGAGACTGGCTGACCCTACCAGGCCGGCGGCGGCACCGCTAGCGTTGTAGCTGAACGCATTTCGGACAAGCACCAGCGCCCCGGTACCGGTCAGGCAGCCCGCCGCCACCGCGCCGGTGAGCCGGGTGGCCCGTCGGCACCGAAGGTGGCCCTCGGGACCGGCCCCTGCGTCCAGCGTCGCAGACACGGCCTCGGCAGCGTCGTCGTAACGAAGAGCGGGCGGCGCTGTCGGGGACCGGGTCAAAACCAGGACAGCGCCGTCCCGGATACCGTTCTGCGCCAGGGTCGTCGACGTGTCGATAGCGGAAGTACCCGGCGCGGACAGCTGATAACGCCTCGGCTCGAGATCGGGGGGACCGTTCACGTCGCGGGCCCGAAGGATGTCGACGATCGACGGGATCAGTGTTGCGACGGGAATCCCCGCGGGCAGCGACAAGTCGGCGACGGCGGTGTCGGCATGGACCGTCACTCGGCGCAGCCCCGGATCGAATGCAGGCAACGGTGAACCCTTCGGTCGGATTACCCGGAACGTAGCGACTTTTCGATCTCGTGGAATTCGGTTGTCCACAGGTGAGTTGCCGGTGATTCCCGGTGCCGCTTACCGTCGGGGCCGGCTGGGGCACGCTGGGAAGGGTCGGGATGACTGAGGGTTTCACGCCAGTGGCGCGACTGCCGCCGCAGCGGGCGGTTGCGACTAAAGACATCGTCGTTGAGGCGCCGCCGGGCCTGCCGCCAAGATCGCCCGGCACGCTGGCGATCCTGCTTCCGGTCGTCATGTCGTTCGCGACGATCGGCATCATGGCCGCGGCCTTCTTCTCGGGCTCGCCCGTTGCGCGCAATCCCATGTACGTCGCCTTCCCGACCATGACGCTCGCCTCGATGGCGGTGTCGGTCGCCGCCGGCCGGGGCCGACGGCGGGGCGGCGGCATTGACACCGACCGCACCAACTACCTCGGGTATCTAAGCCGGCTTCGCGGAACGGTCACCGAAATAGCCGCTGCGCAACGCCTTTCACTGACATGGAGCCATCCCGATCCCGATACGCTGTGGACGCTGATCGGCGGGCCGCGGATGTGGGAGCGGTGCACGTCGGACTCCGACTTCTGCCTGATCCGTGTTGGCGTCGGAACCCAGCCGCTGGCCACCCGGTTGGTGGCGCAGGAACCCCCACCCGACGGACCCTCGGATCCGGTCACCGCCCGGGCCCTGTGTCGCTTCATCCACACGCATTCGACGGTCACGGATGCGCCGCTCATCGTCGGTTTGCGTAGCGCCGGGCTCGTGACGATCGACGGCGACGCGACCTCGGCGCGGGGACTGCTTCGCGCGATCACCTGCCAACTGGCCGTGCTGCACCCCCCGAACCAGCTGCTTATCGTCGGCGCGGTCGGCGACCGCAATCGAGCGCACTGGGATTGGCTGAAATGGCTGCCGCACAACCAGCATCCGGTCGCCACCGACGCGGCGGGATCCGCCCGCATGGTGTATCGAAGCCTCGCGGAGGCGCAGCACGCGCTCGCCGGCGTGGACCCGCCGCATGTCGTGGTGGTCGCCGACCTGGAGGAGCGCGTCGACGAGATCGCGGGCATGACCATTCTGGAAATCGGAAACGGTTGCCAGGGCACGCCGTTGAGGATCCGGCAGGCGGGCGATGCCCAAGCGTTGGCGTCTCCCGACCGACTTAGTCCGTTGGACGCGCTGCTATGCGCCCGCCGCTTGGCGAGGTACCGTGCGGGCGCGGCTTCCGCGCGGGACGGCGGCCCGGGCTGGCCGAGTCTGGTCGGCCTCGGCGACGTCGCCGATTTCGACCCGGCCACGCTGTGGCGCGATAACGACAACCACCGCCGGCTCCGCGTTCCCATCGGAACCACGGTCGACGACGCGCCGCTCGAGCTGGATATCAAGGAGCCAGCGGAAAACGGTATGGGCCCACACGGGCTCTGCGTGGGCGCCACCGGGTCGGGCAAGTCGGAATTACTGCGCACCATCGCGCTGGGGATGATGGCGCGGAACTCTCCTGGAGTGCTCAATCTGCTGCTCATCGACTTCAAGGGGGGCGCAACGTTTCTGGATCTGGTGCGCGCCCCGCACGTGGCCGCGGTGATCACCAACCTCGCCGAAGAAGCCCCCCTGGTGGCCCGGATGCGCGACGCGCTGGCCGGCGAGATGGACCGTCGGCAGCGGCTGCTGCGCGCGGCTGGCTGCGCTAGCGCCGCGGCATACGAGCGCGCGAGCCGGGCCGGCGGCCAGTTGACCGCCGTGCCAACGCTATTCATCGTGGTCGACGAATTCTCCGAGTTGTTGAGCCAGCACCCCGATTTCGCCGACACGTTCGTGGCGATCGGGCGGCTCGGGCGGTCGCTGGGCATGCACCTGTTGCTGGCCAGCCAGCGGCTCGACGAGGGTCGACTGCGGGGACTGGAAGCCCACCTCTCCTACCGGATATGCCTCAAGACGCTCTCCGCCGGCGAATCACGAACGGTGCTGGGAACACCGGACGCATACCAATTGCCGAATACCCCCGGCGCGGGATTCCTGCGCGCGGCCGGGGGCGAGCTCATTCGCTTTCAGGCCGCATACGTCTCGGGACAGCTGTGTCCCCAAACGGCGGCTGGTATGCCGGCCGTGGTTGCGCCAGCCGTGCGGGTGTTCAGCGCGCGGGCGATCGGGCCGGTCATCCGCACGAACCAGAAGGACGGTTCCCCCGTCCCTACGGTCGTACAAGCGGTCCTCGACCGGATCTCCGGGCACGGACCGCCCGCGCACCAGGTCTGGCTGCCTCCCCTCGACGCCGCGCCGCCACTCGAGACCCTGCTCGGCGGCGCCGCATGCGCACCGGCCAATCTGACCGTGCCCATCGGCATCATCGACCGGCCATTCGAGCAGTGCCGGACGCCGCTGATGGTCGACTTATCCGGGGCCGCAGGCAATCTGGCCGTGGTCGGTGCCCCCCGATCGGGCAAGTCGACGGCGCTGCGCACGCTCGTCACTGCGCTGGCAGCCACCCACGAACCGAGTTCGCTGCAGTTTTACTGCCTGGACTTCGGCGGCGGAGCGCTGGCAGCGGTGCGGGACTTGCCGCATGTGGGCGCCGTCGCCGGACGGGCCGAGCCGGAGCTCGTGTGGCGAATGGTCTCGGAGATGGAAGCCATCGTTCGACGGCGGGAGGCCCATCGAGCCGATGCGGTGCCGGACGACCCGTTCGGTGAAGTGTTCCTCGTCATCGACGGCTGGGCGAGCCTGCGTCACGAGTTCGAGGCGCTCGATGCGCGGATTACCGCTCTTGCGGCCCAAGGACTTTCGTTCGGAGTACACGTCGTGTTGTCGGCATCGCGCTGGGCCGATATCCGGCCGCCGCTGAGGGATCAGATCGGCACTCGGATAGAGCTGCGGCTCGGCGATCCCGCGGACTCCGAACTCGACCGCAAGCGCGCGTGGCAGGTACCCCTCGATCGGCCCGGCCGCGGTCTGTCCCGCGACGGGCTGCATATGGTGATCGCCCTGCCCATCGAGATGGTCTCCGATAGCGAATCGGTAGCGCCGCCGATACCGCTATTGCCTGGCCGCGTTGACCACGACAGCGTCGTCCAGCGCGCCGGCGTCGAACTCGGCAGCCAGCTGGTGCTCGGTCTCGAGGAGCGGCGATTGCGGCCAGTGACGGTCGATTTCGGACAACATTCGCATCTGCTGGTCCTCGGAGACAACGGATGCGGAAAGACCGCCACGCTGCGCACGCTGTGCCGCGAAATCGTTCGGACCCAGACCGCCGAGCAAGCCCAGCTGCTGATCGTCGACTTCCGCCGCACCCTGCTGGGCGTCGTCGAGTCCGAGCACCTCCGCGGCCATGCAATGGCGCCGGCCGCGGTGGAAGCGTCGCTGCCGGGGCTGCTCGACACGTTGCGGGGGCGGATGCCCCCTCCGGAGGCGACCCCCGCTCAGCTGCGAGCCAGGTCCTGGTGGTCCGGGCCGGACATCTACATCCTGGTCGACGACTACGACCTGGTCGCCACCGTGGCGTGCAACCCGCTGGCAGCCATCCTCGAATACTTGCCCTACGCAAGGGATCTCGGTCTACACCTGATCGTGGCGCGACGCAGCGGTGGAGCCGAGCGCGCAATGTTCGAACCTCTGCTCGCGGGCCTCCGCGACCTCGGCTGCATGGCGCTGATGATGAGCGGACGCGCTGAGGAGGTCGCGCCGTTCGCGCGGGGCCGCCCGGCCCGGTTGCCACCGGGCCGTGGCGTCCTGATCACCCGTGCCGGTGACGAACAGCTCGTGCAGGTGGCGTGGAGCCCGCCCCCGTGAGGCCGAAAGCGAGCGCGCATCACGCGATCATCGAGGCGGGGCCCGGCACGATCCGCCGGTTATGTTGTGGCACAATGGATGTCATCCACGACGCCGCCATGTCGGAGATCGTCACGCAGGCGCTGAGCGCAATAGACGATCGGGTGGCGCTGGTCGGCGAGCGCCCGCTCACCGTCGGTTCGCTGTGGCGCGCGGCGCTGCGGTCTGTGCATTGCACGGACCCGAACACACCGAGATCGATGGTCCTTGTGCATCCGTCGTGGTGGCCGTCGGCGCGCGTCGACGTGCTGACCGCGGCGGCGAGGACGCTGACCGACGACGTGCGGCCGCGGCCGAGGTCGTGGCTGCTGACGCAGGCATGCGACGCCGACCGCGAGGCGACGGTGGTGGTGGAGATCGTCGAGCGGATGGTGGTGATCATCGGCGCAGAGGTGGTCGCTATACGCCGCCGGGCGGAACCGCATCCACTCGCCGAGGAAGTGGCGGACGTGATCGCCGGCATGGGCGCGGCTGTTGTTGTGATTGACCAACCGCACACGATCGCCGGGGCGGCGGCGCTCGCGACGTCGATCGCTGACGCAGCGCGCGGGAGCGGGCAGACGGTGGCGCAAATCGAGGACCTTCGGCTGGCCCGTCTCGCCCGATCGGGCATGTCGGCTCAGAGCGAGCCGCCCGAGCCACGCTCCACCGCGCGTGGCGGTCGTTCTCGATCACGTGCGCGGACATTGAGCGGGCTGGGGGCCGCCGCCATCGTCCTGGCCGCAGCGCCCGCCGTGGTCACCGGGGGCCGCCACGGCGTGGTGCCCGCGGCCCCGCTGCAATCAGCGCCGACAACATTCCTGGTAGAGGGCCGGGTGGCGGTGACGGTGCCCGCCAATTGGCCCGCACAGCGGGTGGTCACCGGTCCCGGTTCGGCGCGAGTGCAGGTCACGTCGCCGTCGGATCCCGAAGTGGCGTTGCACGTCACGCAATCGCCGGCCGCCGGCGAGACGCTGAGTGGCGCCGCGGAGCGGTTGAAACGGGCGATCGACGCGGAGCCCGTCGGAGTATTCGTCGACTTCAATCCGTCCGGGATCAGCGTCGGCCGGCCCGCGGTGACCTACCGCGAGGTGCGCGCCGGCCATCACGTGCGCTGGACGGTACTGCTGGACGGCCCGGTCCGGATCAGCGTGGGATGCCAAAGCCGCCCCGGCGATGAGGAGGCCGTCCGCGACGCGTGCGAGCAGGCGGTGCGGTCCGCCCGCGCGATCGGATGAGCCGGGAAAGTCGGGTGGAACCAAACCGATGTCTGTGCGGTCGTATTTTGTATGGCTACACCGAACACCCTGAGCACCGACTTTGACCTCATGCGCTCGGTTGCGGACCTGACGGACGCCCGCAACGAAGAGATCCGCGCGCTGCTGCAGGCATTCATCGGCCGCATGAGCAGCGTGCCGCCCTCGGTGTGGGGAGGGCCGGCAGCCGCGCGGTTCAAGGATGTCGTGGATCGCTGGAACGCCGAGTCGATCAGGCTCTACCACGTCCTGCACACGATCGCCGAAACCATCCGGCACAACGAGGCCACGCTGCAGGAGGCAGGCCAGAACCACGCCCAACGCATCGCCGCGGCCGGCGGAAACCTGTGACCGGGGAGCCGCCGCTGGGCGGGATGCTGTCCTACAACTTCGGCGAAATCGAGCACTCCGTTCGCCAGGAGATCCACACCACCTCGGCGCGTTTCAACGCGGCACTGGACGAGCTCAGGTCGCAGATCGCCCCGCTGCGCGAGCTGTGGACCCGCGAAGCGGCGGCGGCCTACCAGGTCGAGCAGCTGAAATGGCAGCAGGCGGCGACCGCGCTCAATCAGCTGTTGGTCGATCTGGGGAACGCGGTGCGAGACGGCGCGGACGAGGTGGCCAACGCCGACCGCCGGGCGGCCGGCATCTGGGGACGATAGCCGCCGCGCGCAAAAGACTCTGTGTGGTCCCTTCGGAGGAGAGCCGTCGGGACCACACAGTCATTTTGACCTGCGGGGACGTGCATCGGTAAGCTGCTCGGTTGGCGTGCGGTACGCCGGGGTCTCGGGTCAACGTCGGTCGCCGAGAGCAATCCCCAACCGTGCACGCCTGACCGGCACCCGGCTCGACCCGGGATCCACCTCGAGAAGAAAAGGTAAGCGCTGTGCCCACCTATGCGCCCAAGGCGGGTGACACCACGCGGTCGTGGTACGTCATCGACGCCACGGACGTGGTGCTTGGCCGCCTTGCCGTCGCGGCGGCCAACCTGCTGCGCGGCAAGCACAAGCCGACGTTCGCCCCCAATGTCGATGGCGGTGACTTCGTCATCGTCATCAACGCCGACAAGGTCGCCATCAGCGGCGACAAGCTGGACCACAAGCTGGCTTACCGCCACTCGGGCTATCCCGGCGGCCTGCACAAACGCACGATCGGCGAGCTGATGGAAAAGCACCCGGACCGCGTCGTAGAGAAGGCGATCGTCGGCATGTTGCCCAAGAACAAGCTCAGCCGCCAGATCCAGCGCAAGCTTCGCGTCTACGCCGGCCCGGAGCATCCACACACCGCTCAGCAGCCGATTCCGTACGAGATCAAGCAGGTGGCCCAGTGACCGAAACAACCGAAGCCACAGAGGCCCCAGCGGCCCCAGCGGCCCCGGAGGCCCCGGAGGCCCCGGCCGAAACTGCGGCGGCCAGGCCCAGCGATTCCTTCGTCTTTGAGCGGCCCATCCAGACGGTGGGCCGACGCAAGGAGGCCGTGGTGCGGGTGCGCCTGGTGCCCGGCACCGGCAAGTTCGACCTCAACGGCCGCAGCCTGGAGGACTATTTCCCGAACAAGGTGCACCAGCAGCTCATCAAGGCCCCGCTGGTCACCGTCGATCGGGTGGAAGCGTTCGACATCTTCGCCCTCCTCAACGGCGGCGGCCCGTCGGGGCAGGCCGGTGCGCTGCGCCTGGGCATAGCCCGGGCGTTGATCCTGGCCTTCCCCGAGGACCGGCCCCCCCTGAAGAAGGCCGGCTTCCTTACCCGTGATCCGCGTGCCACCGAGCGCAAGAAGTACGGCCTGAAGAAGGCGCGCAAGGCGCCGCAGTACAGCAAGCGCTGATCAGCGGTCCCTTTCCGGCCGCAACAGTGCATCTTCTGCACTGTCAGCGGCGTGTCGCCGCGCCAACACGGCTGGTTTGGGTCACAAAAGAACGGGCACGTTAGGTGCACGTTAGGTATCGGGCTGCCAACTATGAGAGGTTTGTCCGCATGGGTCGACTATTCGGCACCGACGGTGTTCGCGGGGTCGCCAATCGGGAGTTGACCGCCGAGCTGGCCCTGGCGCTGGGCGCCGCGGCGGCGCGGCGCTTGGCGACGTCCGGTGGGCCGGGTCGGCGGGTCGCCGTCGTCGGTCGTGATCCCCGGGCGAGCGGCGAAATGCTGGAGGCCGCGGTCATCGCCGGGCTGACCAGCGAGGGCGTCGACGCGCTGCGGGTCGGCGTGCTCCCCACCCCGGCGGTGGCGTACCTGACCGGCGCCTATGACGCCGACTTCGGGGTGATGATCTCGGCGTCGCACAATCCGATGCCCGACAACGGCATCAAGATATTCGGCCCGGGCGGTCACAAGCTGGACGACGAGACCGAAGACCAGATCGAGGAACTCGTTGCGGCCGGACCCGGTTTGCGTCCTGTCGGCGCCGGGATCGGCCGCCGGATCGACGCGGAGGACGCGGACGATCGCTACCTGCGCCATCTGAGCAAGGCCAGCACACTGCCGCTCGAGGGTCTGACCGTGGTGGTCGACTGCGCGCATGGCGCGGCCTCGTCGGTGGCGCCGCGCGCCTACCGCGCGGCCGGTGCGCGGGTGATCGCCATCAAC
Organism: uncultured Actinomycetota bacterium; assembly: GCA_963788075.1. Classification (GTDB taxonomy): domain Bacteria; phylum Actinomycetota; class Actinomycetes; order Mycobacteriales; family Mycobacteriaceae; genus Mycobacterium. The sequence goes on from CAWBFI010000008.1 coordinate 1,356,802, forward strand.
GCCGAACCCAACGGGCTCAACATCAACGACGGCTGCGGCTCGACGCACCTGGATTCGCTGCGGTCGGCGGTCATCGCTCACCGCGCCGACCTTGGCCTGGCGCACGACGGGGACGCCGACCGCTGCCTGGCGATCGATGCCAACGGGCAACTCGTCGACGGCGACGCGATCATGGTCGTGCTCGCGCTGGCGATGCAAGAGGCCGGCGAGCTGGCTTCCAACACGCTGGTGACCACCGTGATGAGCAACCTCGGCCTCCACCTGGCGATGCGCTCGGCCGGCATCGCCGTGCGGACGACCGGTGTCGGCGACCGCTACGTCCTGGAGGAGTTGCGGGCCGGCGAGTACAGCCTCGGCGGCGAACAATCCGGCCACATCGTGATGCCCGCCGTCGGCTCCACCGGAGACGGCATCGTCACCGGGCTGCGACTGATGACGCGCATGGTGCAGACCGGCTCGTCACTGGCAGCGCTCGCCTCGGTGATGCGGACGTTGCCGCAGGTGCTGATCAACGTCAAGGTCGCCGACAAGGCCACCGCCGCCGCGGCGCCGTCGGTGCAGACCGCGGTGGAGCAGGCCGAGGCCGAACTGGGGGACACCGGTCGAATCCTGTTGCGCCCCTCGGGAACCGAACCGATGATCCGTGTCATGGTGGAGGCGCCCGAAGAGGGCGTCGCGCAGCGGCTCGCCACCCGGCTCGCCGAAGCGGTGAGCGCCGCGCGCTGATCCGATAGCGCTGGAACCCCGACGCGGCGTCGGGCGTCGGATTGGGCATGGGATTCGATAACCGAGCAACTTTTGCCGGCACAGAGGTTACCGAGGTTGACGTAGCGGCGGTGCACAATGTCGCGGACCAGCTGCGCGCGGCCGCCGCGCTCATCGACGGCGCCGTGGGAAACCACTTGGCGGAGTTGTGTTTCGGCGGTGCGAGCGCCGGTCGGGCACACGCCGCGCGCGGCGATGCGCTGCGCGTCGAGCTGGAGCGATTGACGGCCGAGGTGTCGCAGTGGTCGCGGGCGGCCATCGAGATCGCCTTTGGGCTGCGCGCCGGCGCCGAGCGCTACGCCGAGGCCGAGACGTACGCCGCAGCGCGGATCGCCTGATCGTGGCCGATCGGTTTGACGTCGCCGGGCGCCTCGCCGAGGGCCGGCCCGCCGTCGAGCGCACCCAACGTTACGTGCAGGCTTGCCATGCGCTCGGCTACGACCATCCGGATCTGACGTCGCACCCCTCCCGGCTGCGCGACTGGTACGACAGCGAAGAGGGCCTCGACCTGCGCGCGCTCGACCGCGACTGCGCGCAACTGCGGGCGGCGGGCGCGGCGGTCATGGACGCGTTGCGGACCCAGGGCGCCCAGGTCGCCGAGCTGGCCGCGGCGTGGACGGGTCGGGGCGGGGACGCGGCGGTCGGGTTCCTGCAGCGCCATTGCGACGCCGGGTACGCGGTGGCCACCGAGGTGCGTGCCGCGGCCCAGCGGTGTGAGTCACTGCGCGACAACCTCTGGTATCTGGTCGATTCGAAGGTCGCGACTGCCATCGCCATCGACGATCGCACGCAGGCGCAGCGGCCGATGTGGCTGGCCGCCGCCGCCGCGGTCACGACCTGGTCGGGGGATCGCACGGCCGCCGAAGAGGTGGTTCGCCAGCAGATAATCCCCTACGTGGACAACGAAATTCGCGACGACTGGCTGACGACGATGCGTTCGACGGCGGCCGGGGTCGCGGCGTCCTACGACATGGTCACCGACAGGATGGCCGCGGCGCCGGCGGCGCGCTTCGAGCTTCCCGGCGATCTCGGGCCGGGTTATCGACCCTTCCCGCCGGCGCCGCAGAGCGCCCCGACGTCGGCCGCGGGCGTTGGGCCCACCGGGTTCCCCAGCCTGCCCGCGGACCCAGCGCCGGCGCCGGCGCCGGCCATGCCGACCGCCGCGCCGGTCCCCGCGGCCGCGGTCCCCGCGACCCCGCTACCGGACTTGGGAACCGCGCTGGGTGACGCTTCCGCAATGCCGGCCGGCGATCCGGGCGGCGGGCTGAGCGGTCTTGGCGGGCTGGCCAGCCGGATAGTCGACGCGATGGGTTCGTTGCTCGGTTCGGCGGCTGGCTCGCTTGGCGATCCGACGGCGCTGGATGCCTCCGACGAGGATCCCTTCCACGCCGACGACGGGCACGACGACGCCGACGACGAGCGAGACGCCGAGCCTGCGGACTCCGAAGACACCAAAGAGGTCGACAAGGCCGAGGAGGCCGCACCCGCCGAGCAGGTCCCGCCGGTTGACGCTCCTCCGCCGGTGGAAACTCCGGTGGACGCGCCGCCACAGGAGGCGCCGCCACCGCCGATCGACCCCCCGGCGCCGGCTGCCGCTCCGGCGACCGGCGCGCCGGCGCCCCCGGTCAACGAGGGAGCAACGCCGTGCGAAATCGCCGCGGACCAGCTACCGCAGGCCGGGGGGTGATGTCTAGGCGGGCCGCATCTGGAGTACGTCCTCGACGAAGCGCACGGATTCGCCCGCGTCGGCCGCCAAGGGGCTCACCAACAACGTCGACACCCCGGATTCGGCGAAGGCGGCCAGGCGCTCGGCGATGTACCCGCGGGGACCGACCAGCGAGATGCCGCGCACCAATTCGTCGGGCACCAGCGGGATGGCCTCACCCTTGCGGCCCGACAGGTACAGCTCCTGGATCCGGTCCGCGACACGGCCGAACCCGTAGCGCGTCGCCAGGTTGTGGTAGAAGTTGCGGCCCTTAGCGCCCATGCCGCCGATGTAGAGCGCCAGCTGCGGCTTGACCCAGGCCAGCCGCTCCTCGACGTCGTCGCCGATGGCCAGCGACGCGTGCACCACGACTTCCAACGGTCCCAGCGCGGGGTCCCTTTTGGCGGTGCCGGCTGCCAGCGCCTCGCCCCACACCGACGCGGCCTTCTCCGGATGGTAGAACACGGGCTGCCAGCCCTCGGCGATCTCTGCGGTGAGCTCGACGTTCTTCGGGCCCAGCGCCGCGATCGTTATCGGAATGCGTTCGCGCACGGGTTGATTGATGAGTTTAAGGGGCTTGCCCAGGCCCGTCCCGCGATCCGCGGGCAACGGGAGCTGATAGTGCTTGCCGGCGTACTGCACCCGTTCTCGGCGCCACACCTTCCGGCAGATCTCCACGATCTCGCGGGTGCGGCCCAGCGGGGCGTCGAACTTGACCCCGTGAAACCCCTCGATCACCTGCGGTCCGGACGTGCCGATCCCGAGACGGAATCGCCCGTCGGACACGAAGTCCAGGCCCGCGGCGGTCATCGCCAGCAGCGACGGGGTGCGGATGTAGATGGGAAACACGCCAGACGCCAATTCGACGGTGTTGGTCTTGGCGGCGAGATAGCCAAGCTGGCTGACGGCGTCGAAGGAATACGCCTCGGCCACCACGGCGACGTCGATGCCGGCCTTCTCGAGTGCGACGACGCGGTCCACGGCATCATGAAAGCCGCTCGAGTAGTCCAGAGCGATCCCGATTCGCATCAACGACAGATACCACGACCGCGGGGGTGCGCCGCCGCCGGCGCGTCTACTTCAGCAGCGCGACGATCTTCTCCTCGAGGGCGACCGGCGGGGCCGCGGGATCCACCCGGTCCGTGTGGGGCAGCTTCACGTCCGGGTCGGCGAAGTCGTGGTAGGTTTTATCGCCGCCCAGTGTATAGAGCAGGTAGCCGGTCAGCAGCGCCCGGACCGATCGCTGGGTGCGGCGGTGCGGGCCGGCCAATCCGAACACCTTCGTGAGTCGCCGGCCTTCGACCAGCCCCCCGGGTTTGGCCTTGCTGACGATGCGCAGCACGGCGTTCTCCCAGGCGGCAGCGAGCGCCAGCGCGTTGGAATTCAGCGATTCCGGGTCTCCCGGCGCGGTCAAAATCAATCCCGGCACCTTGCACGTGGCGGCCGGTTGCTCGGCCGGGGGGCTGGTGACCGACGGGAAGATCGCCGCCACAGCTGCGGGTTTGTCCGGCAAGCCGGCCGCGGCGAACACGGCGGCCGAGCCGCCGAAACCGTGGCCGACCACGCCGAGTTTGGCGGGATGCACGCTGATGTTGCCGGGCCCCAGGCGCACGCCCGCGACGATGTCGAGAGCGGTGCCCAGATCGAAGGCGAAGTTCAACACCGATGGCGCGATGCCCCGCTGGGTGTCCGGGGCCCCGGCCACGATCCCCCACGACGCCAGATGCTCCAGCAGCCCCGAATACCGAGCGGCGCCGGTGAGCCAGTCGTGGCCGAAAGCCACTCCGGGGAGGTTGAGTCCGGCTTCCGGCGCGTACACCACCCCCGGCAAACCAGCGAAGGCCAGGTCACCGCGCAAAACTCGGTGCGGACCACGGCGGCTCAGGGCTGCGACGAGCTTGCGGATGCGGGCCACCCGTCGACGTTAGCGCATCGATCAGGCCAGGACCTCGATCAGACCCAGCCGCCAGAGCACCGCGTACATCTGCCGAAGTGGAATGCTCAGCAAACGGGCGGCGGCGTCCGCCAGCGGGTCACCCCCGGCGCCCATCGGAGGGCGATGCAGCCGCTTCGGGGGTTGGGTCGTCTCCACATCGTCGTACGGAACGGCACTCATGATCCCCTCCTGGAAGATGGTGCGACGGCGGGCATCGTCAAAAGCGCTCCCTTTCGCTTGACGCATCGCCGGATTCGGCGATTTACATATGCGTTTGCGAGTTCTGCGAATAACTGCACGCCTAAATCCATGGCACAACACCCCAGCGCGCTGACCGGGCGGCTCGATTCTTGGCACTGATATTTGGTGAGAGAACCGGACGGCAAAAGGACGTTTGCGTGGTCGTGCAGCGATCTCCCGTCGCAGTTAAGCCGTTGTGTTGCAGTGTTATTGGCCTGCAGCCTCTGTGTCAACCTTTGCGCGGTTGTGATCAGACGTGCGTCAACACCGCCATCGCTTCCGCTGGCGCCGGGGGCCGTCTTACCGCGAGCGGCACCGCGCATCGGCGTTGTCGACTTCGCGCTTCGCATGACTCCCCCGTGGTTGCCAGCTCTTACCAACGCTGTCAATTTTAAATCCGCCTCTTGCGCGGGTAATGAAGCGATCTAAAACGCCACAAATACAACAGGTGAAAAGAGCTTCCTTTTTATGAATATTGCATGAATCGAAATGGGGCCCGGGAGCACCACATCGGCCTGCCTGCAGCAGCCTCGCGCAGGTCAGCGGTGCGTGGCGGGCGCGCGGCGATGACTGCACTACCCTGGTCAGAATGTGCGGAATTGTCGGCTACGTCGGGCAGCGCCCGGCGTGCGAGGTCGTCATGGACGCGCTGCGCCGGATGGAGTATCGCGGATACGACTCGTCGGGAATCGCGCTGGTCGACGGCAGCGGCCCCCGCGGCAAACTCACCGTGCGGCGACGCGCCGGCCGGCTGGCCAACCTGGAGGAGGCGGTGGCCGAAATGGCGCCGGTGTCGCTTGCCGGCACCACCGGCCTGGGCCACACTCGCTGGGCCACGCATGGTCGTCCCACCGACCGCAATGCGCACCCGCACCGCGACGCCGCCGGCAAGATCGCCGTCGTCCACAACGGCATCATCGAGAACTTTCCGGCCCTGCGCCACGAGCTGGAGGCGGCCGGCGTGGAGTTCGCCAGCGACACCGACACCGAGGTCGCGGTGCACCTGGTGGCGCAGGAATACCGCCACGGCGAGAGGGCGGGCGATTTCGTCGCCTCGGTGCTGGCCGTGCTGCGCCGGCTGGAGGGCCACTTCACCCTGGTGTTCGCCAACGCCGACGAGCCGGGCACCATCGTCGCCGCCCGCCGCTCCACACCGCTGGTGCTCGGGATCGGCGACGGCGAGATGTTCGTCGGCTCCGACGTGGCGGCGTTCATCCCGCACACCCGCGACGCCGTCGAACTCGGCCAGGACCAGGCCGTGGTGATCACCGCGGACGGGTACCGGATCACCGACTTCGACGGCAACGAGGACTCCGAAAGTGCCCGCCCCTTTCACATCGACTGGGACCTGGCCGCCGCCGAGAAGGGCGGCTACGAGTACTTCATGCTCAAGGAGATCGCCGAGCAGCCCACTGCCGTGGCCGACACCCTGCTCGGGCACTTCGTCGACGGCCGGATCGTCCTCGACGAACAGCGGCTGTCGGACCAGGAACTTCGCGAGGTCGACAAGGTTTTCGTGGTCGCCTGCGGCACCGCTTACCACTCCGGGCTGCTCGCGAAGTACGCGATCGAGCACTGGACCCGGCTGCCGGTGGAGGTAGAGCTGGCCAGCGAATTCCGTTATCGCGATCCCGTGCTGGACCGCAGCACGCTCGTGGTCGCGATCTCGCAGTCCGGTGAAACCGCGGACACCCTGGAGGCCGTCCGGCACGCCAAGGAGCAGAAGGCCAAGGTCCTGGCGATCTGCAACACCAACGGCGCGCAGATTCCCCGCGAGTGCGATGCGGTGCTCTACACCCGCGCCGGCCCGGAGATCGGCGTGGCGTCAACCAAGACCTTCCTGGCGCAGATAGCCGCCAACTACCTGGTCGGCTTGGCGCTGGCGCAGGCACGCGGTACCAAGTATCCCGACGAGGTCGAGCGCGAATACCGCGAGCTGGAGGCGATGCCCGACCTGGTCGCCCGGGTGCTCGCGACCGTAGAGCCGGTGGCCGCCCTGGCGCGCCGGTTCGCCCAGTCCTCGACCGTGCTGTTCCTGGGTCGCCATGTCGGCTACCCGGTGGCGCTGGAAGGCGCGCTCAAGCTCAAGGAACTGGCCTACATGCACGCCGAGGGGTTCGCCGCGGGCGAGCTCAAGCACGGGCCCATCGCGCTGATCGAAGACGGGTTGCCGGTCATCGTCGTGATGCCCTCCCCCAAGGGGTCGGCCACCCTGCACGCCAAGCTGTTGTCCAACATCCGCGAGATCCAGACTCGCGGCGCGGTGACCATCGTGATCGCCGAGGAGGGCGACGACACGGTGCGTCCCTACGCCGATCACCTGATCGAAATCCCCTCGGTGTCAACGCTTTTGCAGCCACTGCTGTCGACCATCCCGCTACAGGTGTTCGCCGCGTCGGTCGCGCAGGCCAGAGGTTACGACGTCGACAAGCCACGAAACCTGGCCAAGTCCGTCACGGTCGAATAGGCCGGAATAACCAACGCTGCCGCCACGCCCGCGTTGAACTACCCTCCTCGGAAGACGGCGTTACCCGCAGGGATTGGCTAAGACGTTCACAGCGAACAGGGGCGGATGCATGCGATCGGCGGTCATGAGGTTCGGCATCGTAGGTCTGATCGTGCCCATCGTCGGGACCTACGTTGCGTTAGTTGAGTTCTATGAGGACAGCGTCGAGGGAGTGGCGCCCAACAACCTGCCCGATAACGCAGAGGTGTTCGCCCAGACGAAGGCGACGTTCACCGTGGAAGAGATGCAGTCGAACTACAGCGCGGTCGTTGCCAACCTTGCCGTTTCACCCGATCTGCGCTGCTGGATCCGCTCACCCACCGCCTCAAGGAAGACCTCGTCGTCAGAGTCAGGTCCGCGGCCGCGCCAAGTCGCCGCGAATACACGAAGGGCATGCTTCCCGGGGTTTTTCCGGTCCCGCTGACACTCGCGGGTCACAGGGAGCGTTGGCCTTTCGATACCTACCTGTCGGGGCCGATCGAGGTCCAACTCTTCCGAGGCGGCGACACTTCGAATCCGCCGGAACTCGTGCCGTTGACATTCATCGATCACGTGTCGGGCTTCAAGTTCTCCGCCAGCAAAATCAGCGGCCAAGAGGCCTACAGACTGACCGCGAGGCGGGCGGTAAGCACCGCGCTGTTTGCAGTCGTGATCTGCGGCGTGCTCATCACCATTGCCGCCCTAGGCTTATTCGTAGCGATCCAGACGATACGCGATCGGCGTAAGTTCCAGCCGCCGATGACGACGTGGTACGCGGCATTGCTCTTTGCGGTGGTACCGCTGCGAAACGCACTCCCCCGCATTCGGGGCGTGGGTTGACATCACGATTATGCTCTGGTTGATTGTCGCGTTGGTGACCGCGATGCTGCTCTACATCGTCTGCTGGTGGCGGCATCTGCGGCCTGAGGTTGTCGCGATGCCGGCGAATCCGGCCCCGTCACCGGCGTCGGGCTGACGGTCCGATTCGAAATTCCTTTCCCCTCAACAGTTTCCAGCTACCGCTGACATCGCGGGTGACATCGAAAAATCGGTCCTTCGACCGCTGCTATCCGGGGCCGGTCGAGGTCGAACTCCCGCGTGGCGGCGGTGACGCCGCGATCGAACGCGTGCCGGTGACCCGTACCGGGCGACCACGGAGCGGTCGCTCAGCGCCGCAGCGTTCGGCACCGTCATCCTGGGCGTGCTCGTCGCGATCGCCTGCCTGCGAAACGCCCTTACCGGCTCGCCGCCATCCCGCGGCTGAATCGACCTCGCGCTCGTGCCCTGTGCGATCGTCGCGGTGGTGATCTCGATGCTGTTCTACGTCGCCTGCCCGTGGCATCTAAGACACACGCGGTCGTAGCGGATGGTACCCCGGGCGCTGTGGGCAGAGGTTGTACGGCCTAACGCCAGGCGTGCAAAAGTTGACATTGTGGCGAACGCATCGGTGGGAACGCGGCTGCGGAGGATTTGGCTCGCGGTGTGGCGTTTTGTCACCACCGCGCCGTTGACCTACTCCTGGCTGCTCGTGCTGACGATCACGACACTCATCCAGATTGAAACCCCCGGGCGGCAATTGCAGCATTGGCTGCTGCATCGGTCCACCAACATTCATGCGCTGGGCACCGATCCGCTCGACGTGCTGTTCTCGAGCCTGCTGTGGCTGGACGGCAAGAACCTGGAACCGTACTTACTGCTGTTCACCCTGTTTCTCGCGCCAGCCGAACACTGGCTCGGCCAGTTACGTTGGCTCACCGTTGGATTGACCTCCCATATCCTGTCCACCTACATCAGCGAGGGCATCCTCTACTACGCGATCGAGGGACATGAGGCGTCGCAGCGGCTGGTGCACGCCCGCGACATTGGGGTCAGCTATTTCCTCGTCGGCGTGATGGCCGTGCTGACCTACCACATCGCCCGACCGTGGCGCTGGGGCTACCTCGGGGTGCTGTTCGTCATCTTCAGCTTTCCGCTCATCACCATGAACCATCGCGAGCTGAACTTCACCGCGATCGGTCACTTCGCCGCGATCCTCATCGGGCTGTGCTTCTATCCGATGGCGCGAGAGCGCCGGCGGGCGCCCTTGAACCCGGCGAAACTCAGAACAGCTTTCCGGCGGGTCGGTTCAGGCTAAAGGCTGGGTGCGCCTGCCGAAGACGTATTGCAACCCGGTTAGGGCCTGGGTCTGCGCGTTGGCCTCGCCAGGCAACGAAAAACTCTTGATGGCAAGCAATTCCGAACTCCGATGGCGGTTCTCGACGATGTCATCGCCGCGCTTTCGGCCGATTGTGGGCAAGCAGTTCGGCGAGACTGAAAATCCGCAGGCGTCTACTCGAACTTTTGCTGGAGATTTACAGTCTCGGCGCGGCACGGTGGGCGTCCGCCAACGCAGGATCCCACGTGATGTGGCGATGCTGCAGGGTGCGCGTCCGGCGGCAGGAGGGGCAGCAGGCCCTTGGGTGCAGGCCGGCTGCGCGGAGTGCCGCGGGCCAGTCATGGCGAAGGTCGACCGGTAACCACCCGCCGGTCGACGGCGTGGGGCTTAAGTCGGGCAGGACGCGTGCGGAGCCGCCGGTTCAATCGAGCCGAGCGCGACTGTGCGCCGCGGCATGGAATGCTTGCGTTGATGCGGCATTACTACTCCGTAGACGCGATCCGCGACGCCGAGGCGCCGCTACTGGCCAGCCTTCCCGACGGTGCATTGATGCGACGAGCTGCCTTCGGGCTCGCCACTCAAATCATCGGTGAGCTGACCGCCCGCACCGGGGGGGTGGCAGGCCGACGGGTGTGCGCAATCGTCGGCTCGGGTGACAACGGCGGTGACGCGCTGTGGGCGGCGACTTTCGTGCGCCGTCGCGGCGCGGCCGCCGAAGCGGTGCTCCTCAATCCCGAGCACGCCCACCGCAAGGGGCTGGCGGCGTTTCGCAAAGCCGGCGGCTGCGTCGTCGAAAGCGTCTCGCCCGCAACCGATCTCGTCATCGACGGGGTGGTCGGCATTTCCGGCTCGGGTCCGCTGCGACCCGCGGCCGCCGAGGTGTTCGCGGCGGTCGACGCGCACGAGATCCCGGTGGTCGCCGTCGACATCCCCAGCGGCATCGACGTGGCGACCGGGGCGATCACCGGCCCCGCGGTGCACGCCGCGCTGACCGTCACCTTCGGCGGCCTCAAACCCGTGCACGCGCTCGCCGACTGCGGCCGCGTGAAGCTGGTCGACATCGGCCTGAGCCTGCCCGACACGGATGTACAGGGTTTCGAGGCCGGCGACGTCGCCGCGCGCTGGCCGGTGCCCGGCCCCCACGACGACAAGTACACCCAGGGCGTGACGGGGGTGATGGCCGGCTCGTCGACGTATCCGGGCGCCGCCGTGCTGTGCACGGGCGCCGCCGTCGCGGCGCACTCCGGCATGGTCCGCTACGCCGGCAGCGCGCACAAGGAGGTCCTCGCGCGCTGGCCCGAGGTGATCGCGTCGCCCACCCCGGCGTCGGCCGGGCGCGTGCAGGCCTGGGTCGTCGGGCCGGGACTGGGCACCGACGAGGCCGGCGCCGCGGCGTTGTGGTTCGCGCTGGAGACCGACCTGCCGGTGATCGTGGACGCCGATGGGCTGACCATCCTGGCGGCCCACCCGGAGTTGGTGCTCAACCGCGTCGCGCCGACGGTGCTGACCCCGCATGCCGGTGAATTCGCCCGGCTGGCCGGGCACCCGCCCGGGGATGACCGGGTCGGGGCGTGCCGCAAACTGGCCGACACGTTTGGCGCAACCGTGCTGCTCAAGGGGAACGTCACGATCATCGCGGACCCCGGCGGCCCGGTTTATCTCAATCCCGCCGGGCAGTCCTGGGCGGCCACCGCCGGGTCCGGCGACGTGCTGTCGGGGATGATCGGCGCGCTGCTGGCGTCCGGGCTGCCGGCCGCCGAGGCGGCCGCGGCCGCGGCCTTCGTCCACGCGCGCGCGGCGGCGCTGTCGGCCGCCGATCCGGGCCCCGGTGACGCGCCGACGTCGTCGTCGCGGATGGTCCCCCACATCCGGGCCGCCCTGGCCGCCCTGTAACCCCACTCGCCTCAACGAAAGGATCCGCCGTGTCCCGCCGCCACCCGTCCGTGCCCGCGCACTCGATCGCCCCCGCCTACACCACGCGCATGTTCAACGCGCCCATCCCCGCGCTGCGGCTGCCCGAGGAGTCGATGGATCCGGAAGCCGCGTACCGCTTCATCCACGACGAGCTGATGCTCGACGGCAGTTCGCGGCTGAACCTGGCGACGTTCGTCACCACGTGGATGGACCCCGAGGCGGGGAGGCTGATGGCCGAGACGTTCGACAAGAACATGATCGACAAGGACGAGTACCCGGCCACCGCGGCCATCGAGCAGCGCTGCGTCTGCATGGTGGCCGACCTCTTTCACGCCGAAGACCTGCGCGACGACGATCCCTCGAGCGCGATCGGGGTGTCCACCATCGGGTCGAGCGAGGCGGTGATGCTGGGCGGCCTGGCGCTGAAGTGGCGCTGGCGACAGAAGGTGGGCTCCGGAAAAGGGGGAGGCTGGGAGAGCCGTCGGCCCAACCTGGTGATGGGCTCCAACGTCCAGGTGGTCTGGGAGAAGTTCTGCCGCTACTTCGACGTCGAGCCCCGGTACCTGCCGATGGAGGAGGGTCGCTACGTCATCACGCCCGACCAGGTCGTCGACGCCGTCGACGAGGACACCATCGGGGTCGTGGCCATCCTGGGCACCACCTACACCGGCGAGCTCGAGCCCATCGCCGAGATCTGCGCGGCCCTGGACAAGCTGGCCGCCGGCGGGGGCGTGGACGTTCCGGTGCACGTCGACGCGGCCAGCGGCGGCTTCGTGGTGCCGTTCCTGCACCCGGAGCTGGAGTGGGATTTCCGGTTACCGCGGGTGGTCTCGATCAACGTCAGCGGCCACAAGTACGGGCTGACGTATCCGGGCATCGGCTTCGTCGTGTGGCGCAGCGCCGACCACCTGCCCGACGAGCTCGTCTTCCGCGTCAACTACCTGGGCGGCGACATGCCGACCTTCACGCTGAACTTCTCCCGCCCCGGCAACCAGGTGGTGGGCCAGTACTACAACTTCCTGCGGCTAGGCCGCGAGGGATACATCAAGGTCATGCAGACGCTGTCGTCGACGGCGCGCTGGCTGGGTGAGCAGCTGCGCGAAGGCGAGCATTGTGAGCTGATCTCGGACGGTTCGGCGATTCCGGTGGTCAGCTTCCGGCTCGCCCGCGACCGCGGGTACACCGAGTTCGACCTCTCCCACGAGCTCAGGGGTTACGGGTGGCAGGTGCCCGCATACACCATGCCCGACAACGCCACCCACATATCCGTCCTGCGCATCGTGGTACGCGAAGGGCTCTCCGCGGACCTGGCCCGGGCCCTGCACGACGATTCGCGTAGCGCGCTGGCCTCGCTGGACAAGCTCAAGCCCGGCGGGCACTACGAAGCCCAGCACTTCGCGCACTGATTTATGCCGCCGAACGTCGACTTGTTGGGCTAATCGGGCCGCCAAAAGCCCAGCAACGAGTCGACGCCCGGCGGGGCGCGGCGCACTTCTGGGACAATGGCGGCCGTGTCCGTTACGCCGATATCCCTGACGCCGGGCGTCCTCGCCGAGGCCGTGGTGGACCTGGGCGCCGTCCAACACAACGTTCGGCTGCTGCGCGAGCACGCGGGCCGCGCGCAGGTGATGGCCGTCGTCAAGGCCGACGGCTATGGCCACGGGGCCACCGAGGTCGCCCGCGCGGCGTTGGCCGCCGGGGCGGCCGAGCTCGGCGTCGCCACCGTCGACGAGGCACTGGCACTGCGCGCCGACGGGATCACCGCGCCGGTGCTGGCATGGCTGCATCCGCCGGGCATCGACTTCGGGCCGGCGCTGCTGGCCGACGTGGAAATCGCGGTGTCGTCGGTGCGCCAGCTCGACGAGCTGCTGGACGCGGTGCGCCGCACCGGCAGGGCGGCGACCATAACCGTCAAGGTCGACACGGGACTGAACCGCAACGGCGTCGCTCCGGCGCAGTACCCGTCGATGCTGGCCGCATTGCGCCAGGCCATAGCCGAGGACGCGATCCGGCTGCGGGGACTGATGTCGCACATGGTGTACGCCGACCAACCCGATAACCCCATCAATGACGTCCAGGCTCGCCGGTTTTCCGACATGCTGGCGCAGGCCCGCAACGAGGGGCTGCGATTCGAGGTTGCGCACCTGGCGAATTCGTCGGCGACGATGTCGCGCCCCGACCTGGCCTTCGACCTGGTGCGGCCGGGTATCGCCGTGTATGGCCTCAGCCCGGTCCCGGAACTGGGCGACATGGGGTTGATACCCGCGATGACCGTGAAATGCGCTGTGGCCCTGGTGAAGTCGATTCGCGCCGGCGAGGGTGTGTCCTACGGGCACACCTGGACCGCCGAACGGGACACCAACCTGGCGCTGATGCCGATCGGCTACGCGGACGGCCTGTTTCGTTCCCTGGGCGGGCGCCTGGAGGTCCTCATCAACGGCAGGCGACGGCCCGGCGTCGGCCGGATCTGCATGGACCAGTTCATGGTCGACCTGGGTCCCGGACCACTCGACGTGGCCGAAGGCGACGAGGCGATCCTGTTCGGGCCCGGCACCAGAGGCGAAGCCACCGCACAGGACTGGGCAGATCTGCTCGGCACCATCCACTACGAAGTGGTCACCAGCCCCCGGGGGCGGATCACCAGAACCTACCGCGAGGCCGAAACCGTTGAGCCCTAACAAGACCCGCAGGCGCCACAGCGGCAGGGCTTGGCTTGCGGGCGGCGCCGGGGTGACCGCCGTCGCCACCATCGTGGGAGCCTCCGCCCGCCGGTCGATGATCCAGCGCGCCGCCCGAGTCGAAGACCCGTACGCCGACGAGGATTTCGACCGGCTCTACGACGACCGCAGCTACGTGGTGACCACGCCCGACGGAGTGCCGCTGGCCGTCCGCGAAGCCGGCCCGCCGGACGCGCACGTGACCATGGTCTTCGTCCACGGGTTCTGCCTGCGCATGGGCGCCTTCCATTTTCAGAGGACGCGGCTGCCCGATCGCTTGGGACAGGTCCGGATGGTCTTCTACGACCAGCGCGGGCACGGGCGCTCCGGCGGGGGCGCGCCCGAGAGCTACACGCTGACCCAACTCGGCGATGACCTGGAAACTGTGCTCAAGACGCTCGCGCCGCCCGGGGTGATCGTGCTGGTCGGCCATTCGATGGGCGGCATGACGGTGTTGTCGCATGCCCGCCAGTTCCCCGACCAGTACGGACACCGGATCGTCGGCGCGGCACTGATTTCCTCGGCCGCCGAAGGGGTTACCCGATCACCGCTGGGCGAAATCCTGAAAAACCCGGCCCTGGAAGCCCTCCGGTTCACCGCCCGGTCCGCGCCGAAGCTGATGCACCGCGGCCGCAACGTGTCGCGCTCGCTGATCGGCCCGGTTTTGCGGGCCGCGTCCTTCAGTGACCTGCAGGTCAGCCGGAGCCTGGATGCGTTCTCCCAGCGCATGATGAACGGCACCCCGATCGCCACCCTGGTGGGCTTCCTGGAGGCCCTGGAAAAGCACGACGAAACCGCCGGGCTGTGGACGTTGCTCAAGGTCCCGACCCTGATCGCATGCGGTGACCATGATCTGCTCACCCCGGACGAATACTCGCGCAAAATGGCGGCCTCGCTGCCGTTGTCCGAGCTGGTGATCGTCACCGGGGCCAGTCACCTGGCCCTGCTGGACAAGCCCGACGCCATCAACGACGGGCTCGTCCGCCTGGTGCACCGGGCCGTTCCGAGCAAGATGACCCTGCGGTACAGGCGATTCCGCGAACGGTTCCGGCGCCATGGCTAAAAGCGTCGACCCGCGGCGCCCGGCTTCGCCGCGCTTGCGATCGCCGCGGGCCGATAGCGTCGACCCGCCGCGCCCGGCTTCGCCGCGCTTGCGATCGCCGCGGGTTGATAGCGTCGACCCGCCGCGCCCGGCTTCGCCGCGCTTGCGATCGCCGCGGGTTGAGACCGGGGGCACCGCCACCTGCGAACGCGTCGAGGACACGATTGCGCTGGGGTCGCGGTTGGGCGGGCAGCTGCGCGCGGGCGACGTGGTCGTGCTGTCCGGTCCGCTCGGTGCGGGGAAGACCGTGCTGGCCAAGGGAATTGCCGCGGCGATGGACGTGGACGGCCCGGTCACGTCACCGTCGTACGTGCTGTCGCGGGTGCATCCGCCGCGACGGCCCGGCGCGCCGGCGATGATTCATGTCGACATGTACCGCTTGCTGGACCCCTCCGGTCAGAAGAGCGGTGCCGACCTGCTGGGCGAGCTCGACTCGCTGGACCTCGACACCGACCTCGACGACGCGGTCGTGGTGGTGGAGTGGGGCGAGGGCCTCGCCGAACGCCTCTCCGAACGGCACCTCGACATCCGCCTGGAGCGCGTCAGCCACTCCGACGTGCGAATCGCAACCTGGAAGTGGGGCCGCCCATGAGCCTCCTTCTGGCGCTCGACACCTCCACGCCGGCCGTGACGGCGGGCATCGTGCGGCTGCCCGACGTCGCGGTGCTGGCCGAGCGGGTCACCCTCGACGCCCGGGCGCACGCCGAGCGGCTGACCCCGAACGTGCTGGCCGCCCTCGCCGATGCCGCGCTGACCATGGCCGATCTCGACGCCGTCGTGGTGGGCTGCGGTCCCGGCCCGTTCACCGGCCTGCGGGCCGGAATGGCGACCGCCGCAGCCTTCGGGCATGCGCTGGGCATCCCGGTGCACGGCGTGTGCAGCCTGGACGCCATCGGCGTGCGAACCAGCGGCGACGTCCTCGTGGTCACCGACGCCCGCCGGCGCGAGGTCTACTGGGCCCGCTACTGCGACGGGGTCCGCACCGACGGACCGGGAGTTAATGCCCCGGCCGACGTCGACCCCGGCACGGCGCGGGCGGTCGCCGGATCGCCCGAGCACGCGGCGCTGTTCGGCCTGCCGGTGTGCGAGCCCGCCTCCCCGGCGCCGGCCGGTCTCGTCGACGCGGTGTTCGACTGGTCCGATACCCCGGCGCCGCTGGTGGCGCTGTATCTGCGCCGGCCCGACGCCGAGCCCCTGGCGGCCCGCCCATGAGCGCGCCCAGCGAGCCCGTGACCATCGGCGCGTTGACGCCCGCCGACGCGCAGCGGTGCGCCGAGCTGGAGGCGCAGCTGTTCGAGGGCGACGACCCGTGGCCCGCGGTGGCGTTCAACCGGGAACTGGCCGGCAAACACAACCATTACGTAGGCGCGCGCGTCGCGGGCGCGCTGGTCGGTTACGCCGGGATCTCGCGGTTGGGCCGCACCCCGCCGTTCGAATACGAGGTGCACACCATCGGGGTGGACCCGGCCTACCACGGCCAGGGCATCGGCCGCCGGCTACTCGACGAGCTGCTGGAGTTCGCCGACGGCGGCGTCGTCTACCTGGAGGTCCGCACCGACAACGAGCCGGCCATCGCGCTGTACCGCAGCGCGGGATTCGCACAGATCGGCCTGCGCCGGCGCTACTACCGGGTCAGCGGGGCCGATGCCTACACCATGCGGCGGGATGCTTCGTGACGATCGTCTTGGCCATCGAAACCTCTTGCGACGAAACGGGAGTCGGCATCGCGCGCCTCGACGCCGACGGCACCGTGACCCTGTTGGCCGACGAGGTCGCGTCCAGCGTCGACGAGCACGTCCGCTTCGGCGGCGTCGTCCCCGAGATCGCGTCACGGGCGCACCTCGAGGCGCTCGGTCCCACCATGCGCCGCGCGCTGGCGGCCGCCGGCCTAGAGAAGCCGGACCGAAAACCAGACATCGTGGCCGCCACGATCGGGCCCGGGCTGGCAGGTGCCCTGTTGGTGGGAGTGGCTGCGGCCAAGGCTTATTCGGCCGCGTGGGGAGTCCCCTTTTACGCCGTCAACCACCTGGGCGGACACCTGGCCGCCGACGTCTACGACCACGGGCCGCTGCCCGAATGCGTGGCGCTGCTGGTGTCCGGGGGGCACACCCACCTGTTGCACGTGCGTTCCCTCGGGGAGCCGATCGTCGAGCTCGGCAGCACCCTCGACGACGCGGCCGGCGAGGCCTATGACAAGGTGGCGCGCCTGCTGGGGCTGGGCTACCCGGGCGGCAAGGTGCTCGACGACCTGGCTCGCGGCGGCGACCCGGGCGCCATCGCCTTTCCGCGCGGCATGACCGGCCCGGACGACGATCCCTACGGGTTCAGCTTCTCCGGGCTCAAGACCGCCGTCGCGCGGTATCTGGAGGCCCATCCCGACTTCCGGGCAGCCGATGTCGCCGCCGGTTTCCAGGAAGCCGTCGCCGATGTGCTGACCATGAAGGCCGTGCGTGCGGCGACCGCGCTCGGCGTTTCGACGCTGCTCATCGCGGGGGGCGTCGCGGCGAACTCGCGGCTGCGGGAGCTGGCGGCGCAGCGCTGCGCGGCCGCCGGCCTGACGTTGCGGATCCCCAGGCCCCGGCTCTGCACCGACAACGGCGCGATGATCGCGTCGTTCGCCGCGCACCTGGTGGCCGCCGGCGCACCGCCGTCACCGCTGGACGTGCCCAGCGATCCCGGCCTGCCGGTGCTGAAAGGGCAGCTGCCCTGATGAGCCGCTTACTGGGTGACGATGAGCATGTCGTTGCCGGTTGCCCAGGCTCGGGTGAAGGTGGCCATGGGGATCTGCTCATTGCGGCCGTTAGGGGTGCCGCTGTCGTTGAGGTGGACGATGTCGTTGCGGGTATCGACCCCGGTGACGACGACCGCGTGGTCGGCTTCATTCCGGTTCCCCTGGCCAGGCGGGTAGTTCCAGATGGTTTCGGCGTTGAGCGCGGCGATCACTTTGTGGCCGCCGGCCAGGTCCTGCTCCACGGTCCCCATGCTGTTGCCCGTCGTGAGCTGAGATTGGATGCCGTACTTCTGCAGCAGCACGACCAGGTCTTCGGGTGAGGTGCCGTCAAAGCGGTAGATGCGGCCGCGGTGGGCTTCGCTTTTAGTGAACACGCCGCGCAGCTCGATGCCGACTTGGGTGGGTTCCCTGCCTTTGATTTGGCCGACGACGTCGGCGACGGCCATCAGGCCGCAGTCCTCCTGGTGCTGGAAGCGCCAGTAGGGCGCCGCGGCGTCCGGGTCGCCGTACATTTGGCCGTTCGGATCGCCGTGCGCGACGCCGGCCACTCCCATGGCCAGTGCGACGATCAGCGTGGCGACGCCGATGATGCGGGTCGCATTCAGGATGCCGGTGGACATGACGTCATTGTTAGCACTTGACGGATTTTCGGACCGCTTATTGCCTCGGATAGACAGGAGGCGGCCTTGAGTGCTAGCACTCTCGTGTATAGAGTGCTAGGTGGCAATCGGACGACCCCCCGTACCGGCACCCGCGACGACGGCGCGAGGGTGCGGACGACTGCCGAATCACCTGATAATCCGGGCGGTTCGGGGCAGGCCTCGGACCGACCGCCAACTCCGGTCCGGAGACCCCGGACCCGCTACCAACTACTGGAGGGCTCCAATCGTGGCGAAGGTGAACATCAAGCCACTCGAGGACAAGATTCTCGTGCAGGCCAACGAGGCCGAGACCACGACCGCGTCCGGTCTGGTCATTCCTGACACCGCCAAGGAGAAGCCGCAGGAAGGCACCGTCGTCGCAGTCGGTCCCGGCCGGTGGGACGAGGACGGCGAAAAGCGGATCCCGCTGGACGTGTCCGAGGGTGACACCGTCATCTACAGCAAGTACGGCGGCACCGAGATCAAGTACAACGGCGAGGAATACCTGATCCTGTCGGCACGCGACGTGCTGGCTGTCGTATCTAAGTAAGACCGTGTTCCGCCCCGGCGATCCCCGCGTACAGCCGCGGGTGGTTTCCGGGGCGGCATGCGTTCGTAGCGGGCGTGAAGGAAGCTGATGAGCAAAATTATCGAGTACGACGAAACCGCGCGTCGCGCAATGGAGGCGGGCGTGGACAAGCTCGCCGACGCGGTACGGGTGACGCTGGGCCCGCGTGGCCGGCATGTGGTGCTGGCTAAGGCGTTCGGCGGACCGACGGTGACCAACGACGGTGTCACCGTTGCGCGGGAGATCGAGCTGGAGGACCCGTTCGAGAACCTGGGCGCCCAGCTGGTGAAGTCGGTGGCCACCAAGACCAACGACGTTGCCGGCGACGGCACGACCACGGCGACCGTGCTGGCGCAGGCGTTGATCAAGGACGGCCTGCGCATGGTTGCGGCCGGCGTCAACCCGATCGCGCTGGGGATCGGCATCGGCAAGGCCGGCGACGCGGTGTCCGAGGCCCTGCTTGCGTCGGCCACTCCGGTGTCCGGCAAGGACGCGATCGCCCAGGTGGCGACGGTCTCCTCGCGCGACCAGCAGATCGGCGAGCTGGTCGGGGAGGCGATGACCAAGGTGGGCGTCGACGGCGTGGTCAGCGTCGAGGAATCCTCGACGCTGAGCACCGAGCTGGAGTTCACCGAGGGCGTCGGCTTCGACAAGGGCTTCCTGTCGGCGTATTTCGTGACGGACTTCGACTCCCAGGAGGCCGTGCTCGAGGACCCGGTGATCCTGTTGCACCAGGAGAAGATCAGCTCGCTGCCCGACCTGTTGCCCATGCTCGAAAAGGTCGCCGAATCGGGCAAGCCGCTGCTGATCATCGCCGAGGACGTCGAGGGCGAGGCATTGGCCACGCTGGTCGTCAACTCCATTCGCAAGACGCTGAAAGCGGTGGCGGTCAAGGCGCCGTTCTTCGGTGACCGGCGCAAGGCATTCCTCGAGGACCTGGCGGTGGTCACGGGCGGTCAGGTGATCAACCCCGACGCCGGCCTGCTGCTGCGGGAGGTCGGCACCGACGTGCTGGGCTCGGCACGCCGCGTTGTGGTCAGCAAGGACGACACCATCATCGTCGACGGCGGCGGCTCCAAGGACGCGGTCGAGGGCCGCATCAAGCAGCTGCGCGCCGAGATCGAGAACAGCGACTCGGACTGGGATCGCGAGAAGCTGCAGGAGCGGCTGGCCAAGCTGGCCGGCGGGGTGGCCCTCATCAAGGTGGGTGCCGCCACCGAGACCGCGCTCAAGGAGCGCAAGGAAAGCGTCGAGGATGCCGTCGCGGCGGCCAAGGCCGCCTTCGAGGAGGGCATTGTCGCGGGAGGTGGTTCGGCGCTCATCGGAGCCCGCACGGCGCTGAAGGAACTGCGTGAGTCGCTGACGGGCGACGAGGCGGTGGGGGTCGACGTGTTCTCCGAGGCGTTGGAAGCACCGCTGTATTGGATCGCAACCAATGCCGGGCTGGACGGCGCGGTCGCCGTCAACAAGGTCGGTGAGCTGCCCGCCGGGCACGGGCTGAACGCGGAGACGCTCAGCTATGGCGACTTGGTCGCCGACGGCGTCGTCGACCCGGTCAAGGTCACGCGGTCGGCGGTTCTCAACGCGGCGTCGGTAGCCCGGATGGTGCTCACCACGGAGACGGCGATCGTCGAGAAGCCCGCGCACGCCGACGAGGACCACGGTCACGGGCACGGTCACCACCACCATCACTAAGCGATTAGTGCGGAGCACCCCCGGCATTTGGCCGGGGGTGATTCCTTTTCTTGGCCCATTCTGCAAGTGGATCCGGGGCCACCGAATCAGGCTGCCCACCGCGCTCAAGCGATGGGCCGGGCTCTCATCGAACGACACCGACCGCCAGCCGATGGTCAAAACCGTATATCTGGGGCGAACGCCGGATTGATTTACTGTGCATATAGGTACTCCGCCACCCCGCACGCGCGACGGCAGGCCGCGCCCAAACAAAGGAGTCGGCATGGTGCACGAACTGGTGCTAGCGGCACAAAGTCAGCCGGAAGCGGCGGGATTAATCCTGCGCGGCATCAAGGGCATATTCGTCGCGATCGGAAGCATCATCGCCGCCGTCGTGTGCGGGGTCGTCGCCGCGATGAAGGGTCGTAATCCGCTCGGCTGGGGGATCCTCGGCTTGTTCTTCTCCATCCTGACGCTGATCGTCGTCATCATCATTCCGTCGAAGAAGTAAACACCGCTATTAGGTCAGGCGGGTTGCGGTCTCTTCCACCGCCGACGCGCAGAGCTCGCATGCGGTGCCGTCGCGGACAGCGTCCGACATCAACGGATGCTCTTGAAATCCCGTCAAAATAGGGGTCTGATCCATCCCTCGCCCTGCGGTGGGTCAGCCTTCATTCTCGGGAACGCCATTGCGTTTGGCCACGGACGAGGGGTCGGCGGTGGCTGACATTCGATCGGCGGGCACTGTCGACGAGGATGCCAACCCGCCGCTGACCGACGGGACAAAAACAGAGGTCGATCACAACCCGGCAGCAATTCCCCCGCAAGACACCGGATCTGCTGTTCCGCCCTATGAGGGCCGGCAAGTAAACGTTGGTTTTGATTTACCGCTAGCCGTCGGCCCGCCACCCCTGAGTAGCGACGGGCTTGGGACATGGGTTGAGTCAGCGTGCCGTCGTCAGATGGTTGCCTTGGTAACCCCTTCTGGCTGGACCGAACGGCATGTACACGCACGGCAGGGCGGCTGCACGATCGCGTCGCAGACGGTGTGCCCCCACGCTTCTCCGAACCGCAGGTGGGGGACTTACGACCCTACCCGCGTCGTGACACAGCCGGGCATCATTGGATCCGCTGCCGAGCAAAGGACCAGCGGTGAAGTAACAAATAGCGTCAGATCACCCGAGGGACCCTCGCCGCAGCGGCCCATGGTGTGTGGGCGCGGCCGAAGGCGGTTATCCATTGTGGCCCTGGGAATCTCACCGGCTTGCACCACAACGGTCGTCCGGCGAGGACATGGGCCGCCGGTAACCACGTAAAAACAGATGCGTCGGCTTCTAGGCTCAGACCGGTGCAGCGGCCTTCTAACCGGCTGACCAAGGAGCGGAAATGAATAAGGACCAAGCAGACGAATTCGAACAGGAACTAATGCAGCCGCTCGCACATGCCCTCCGCACCAGGCTTGCTGATGCAGGGGAAGTCCACGTCAACAATGAGCCGCGCCTGATCACCGGGGAGAGGGTTGTGTATGCCACGTGGCTCGAAGTTGCGCTCAACGATGCACGGACCGAAGTCGTCTTTAGGCCCCTCGGCCGCGAAGACTTCTCCGCGGTCTGGCAATGGGGCAAGAGCGGCCGATTCATCTTCCCGATTCCACAAGGCGACGACCCTAGTGGCGACAGCGCCCGAGCGTCCATTGACGCTGTCGCCGAACGCATCTGCCAAACCGCGAGTATGTGGCATGAGGAGCCGCCCGAGTCGTTTGGCTGGTCAGTCACCTGAAGCCAACTTGCCGCCGCGGCAAGGCTCGCCGTCGACGCAGCCAGAGGCCGTGGCCGCGATGTCAGGGCCTGGCTGTGGTGGACGGTGAGGCTGGTCTTGGAAGATGGCGATCGCTGCCTCGACTACGGTCGCCGGGGCATGAATTGCACTGATAACAAGACGGATAGCGCGGCCACCACGTCGTGCATCGACGCCCGCACACAGCGCCGAGCGCATGGAATTCGTGCAGGCGGCGATAAAGCGACTCCGAGGTGGACGCCGGCCGCGCGGGATTCTGCGGTCCCGGCGGTTCAGGCTGGCACCTGTCGGACCCGACACCAGGACTCCTGACATGGAGTCCGTGCCCGGTCGGTAATTCCGTGCTCTGATCTGCGTATTCCCGGTGTGTCGGCGTGCGGTAGCGGCTGCGATACTCAATAATAAATAGAGTTGTTTAGATGCGCTGAGGGGTGGTGGATGATGGCCGTGATGACCGTGCAGCCGCCCCTGCCGCTGGTGCCGGGCGACGCGCGCCCGGTCGGGGCGGCCGCGGCGATCGTCGAGGACGGCGAGGGCGGCCGGGTGTTCGTGCATGGCAATTTGGCCTACGCCTGGGACGTCGACGACTCGGTGGCGCGCCGGTTCGCGGCGGTGTCGCTGATGCGGATCAAGGCGGCCACCCAGCTCGAGGTCGCCGAGGCGTTCGCGGTGAAACCGGCCACCGTGCGGCGTTGGGAGACCTGGCTCAGCGATGCCGGCGTGGCCGGACTGCTCGGGGAACGCAAAGGGCCCAAACGCAAGTCGAAACTCATCGCCGACACCGTCGCCCGCATCCAGCGGCTGCGCGACGGTGGAGCGTCGTACCGCGCCATCGCCGCCGAAACCGGTGTGTCCGAGGGCAGCGTCCGTAATGCGCTGGTACTCGCCGACAACGGCGCCCGTGCCGAGGAAGTGTGCCTGGCAACGAGGTCCGATGCTCCTCCCGAACCCGAACCCGAACCCGAGGGTGAGCCCGAGGTTGAGAAGGATTGCTCTGCAGCGATTTCCGATGATCCGCCCGGGCCCGTGCCCGGGGAAGTGCCGGTGTTGGCGGATCCGGTCGATCGCGGCGCCGAGCGGGCGTTGGCGGCGTTCGGGTTGATCCCGTACGCGCCGCCGGTGTTCACCGGGTGCGCCCGAGCCCCGCTCGCGGGACTGTTCCTGGCGCTGCCCGCCTTGACGGCAACCGGGCTGCTCGACACCGCGCACACCGTCTACGGCGAGTTCGGCAGCGGGTTCTACTCGCTGGATACGATGTTGTGCGAGGGCGTGTTCCGCGCCCTGCTGGGCCAGGCCCGCGCGGAGGGCGCCACCCGGATCGACCCGCCCGCGCTGGGCCGGGTGCTCGGGCTGGACCGGGCACCGGAGGTCAAGACGATCCGCCGCAAGATCGGGCTGCTCGCCGAGGCGGGCAAGGCCGGCGACTGGATCGCGGCGATGGCGCGCCGTCATGTGCAGGCCAGCCCCGAGCAAGCGGCGGTGCTGTATGTCGACGGGCATGTACGCGCCTATCAGGGCACCCGCAAGATCGCCAAAACCCATGTGCCCAGGCTGAAGTTCCCCGCCCCAGCCACGGTGGAGACCTGGGTGTGCGATGCGGCCGGGGATCCGCTGCTGGTGGTGATGGCCGAACCGGCCGCCTCGCTGGCCGCCGAGCTGCGCCGGTTGATCCCCGAGCTGCGCGACGTGGTCGGCGACGACCGCCGCGTGCTGGTCGGGTTCGACCGCGGCGGCTGGTCACCGGCGTTGTTCGCCGACCTGGACGCGGCCGGGTTCGATACCCTGACCTGGCGCAAGGGCAAGATCGCTGATATCGACGAGCACAAGTTCACCACCCACAGCCACACCGACGAGCACGGCAGAACCCACACCTGGCGGCTGGCCGACACCGAGGTCGAGTTGGACATCGCCGACGGCCCGCGCGCCGGCCAGGTATTCCGAATGCGGCAGGTCAGCTTGTTCAACACAGCCGGAACCCGGCAGATGCACATCCTGACCACCCGCCCCGACCTGACGCCAGGTGAGATCCGTTACCGGATGGGATCACGCTGGCGGCAGGAGAACCACTACCGCTACGCCCGCATCCATTTCGACCTCGACTCCCACGACATCTACCACGCCACCGATGACGACGCGGACCGGATGGTGCCCAACCCGGCCAAGAAGCCCGCCTACCACAACGTCGAAAAGGCCCGGCGGGCACTGCATCTGGCCGAAACCGCCAGCGACGCCGCGCTGCTGGCCGCCCACTCGCCGCAACCAGGAACGTCGGTGGTGCTGACCAACGAGATGATCAACACCATCAACGCCGACGTCCACACCGCCGAGCACGCACTCGAAACGGCGCTCGCCGCGCACCAGGCGATCCCCGCCCGGCTACCGTTGTCGCAGGTCAATCCCGGCCAGCAAGTCCTCGACACCGAAACCAAGCTGATCTACCACGCCATCCGCATCGCGGCATTCAACACCGCACAATCCCTCGCCCGTGCGATCGTCACGGCCACCGGCTACACCCGCGCCGACGACGAAGCCCACACCCTGATCCGCACCGCGCTGGCCGGCTCCGGCGACATCATCCCCGAAACAGCCACCAACACCCTGCACATCCGGCTCGATCCGCTCTCCGCGCCACGCCACACCGCCGCCATCGACGAACTCTGCCAAGCCCTCAACGACACCAACACCGTCTACCCCAGCACCGACCTCACGCTGCGCTACAGCATCAAATCCCACCAACGACCGCACACCAATTACTGAGCTATGTCAGGAGTCCTGGACACCGGACAGAGAATTGGCGGTCGACACCCGCCGCATCTCGGATCTGGTCAGGTTTTTCGATTCGTCAGATCGGCAGGCCGCCCGGTGGTGGCGATGAAGTCGTCAAGGATGTCCACCACCGCTGCCGGTGACTCGACATGCGGGAAATGCCCGACACCGGCGAGCACCTCGAGCCGACTATCCGGCACGGCGTCGTGAGCGGCGTAGCCGTGGGCGACAGGAATGATCCGGTCCTGCTCACCCCAAATCAGCAAGGTGGGTAATCCGTAGCTTAAATGGATCTTGCTGAGCGCACTGACCGCCTGGCCGCGGTAATCGACCACCGAGCGCAACGTACGCAGGAACGCCTGGCGTGTCGGGCGATCCGACAACGAGGAATAGGCGTTCCATATCTCGCTCGCGCGCGGCGACTGGATTCCGGCCGACATGAGCCACGACCCCAGCTTGTTGCCGACGTTCAACACCGGCTGTGGCGCGACCACTGGCAGCACCAGCTCGGTTCCGGGTGCCGAGAGGATCCGCAATATCCAGTTCAGGTCGGCGCCGAGGCCACCGCTGCTGATGAGAGCCAGTCGCTGGCAGTAGTCGCGATGTTGATAGGTGAACTGCATGGCCACACCGCCACCGAGTGACTGACCGACCACGGTCGCCCGGCTGATGCCTAGTTCATCGAGCAGATCACGCAGCGACACCGCGAACGCACCCAGCGAATAGTCACCGCGTGGCTTGGCTGATTCCCCGTGCCCCAAAAGGTCTGGTGCCACCACCCGATACTTTTTCGACAACTGAGGGACGACCGCCCGCCAGGTCGCCGAACTTCCCGCCATCCCATGAATCAACAGCAGCGCCTCGCCGGCCCCCGCGTCCCGATAGGCAACACGCTCACCGTGCAGATCGAGGTAGCTCATCTCGCTCACGTGAACGGGTCTCCATCCAACGGTGTTCTGGCATGCCGGCACAACGCCATAACAATCGCTCCAGCGAATTCGTGTCGATGATAGCGTAACCTACGGTTCCGTAGGTTACCGGCCAGTAAATCACTGGCGTCTGACGATCGACTCGACCAGCCGGTAGCGGTCCCGGTAGCGCTACCTGCGGCAGCACCGGCGGTAGTCCGGCGGATCAGCCCGAACCAGGCGGCTGCTGGCCCCGTTGCGGGGTCTGTCCTGAGCGGTGCCGGCCATCGCCGACGCGTGGCTCGCGACGGCATTGGCGGATCGTTGCGATTGCTGTCTTGAGCCCGCGGCGGCGCCCTGTCGCTAGGTCGGTCTCGGCGAAACCGGGCTCCAGCTCGGTGAACATCCGCTCGCTGCGGGTCTCCGGCGCGTCGTCGGCGTTGTCGCGCAGGTAGCGGTCCGGCAGCGACAGTTTGGCGATGGTGCGCCACGCTTTGCCGTACTGCATCAGGAACGATCCCGTGGTGTAGGGGAGGTCGTACTTGTCGCAGACCTGCCTGACCCGCACCGAGATCTCGTGCAACCGGTTGCTGGGCAGATCGGGGTAAAGGTGATGCTCGATCTGATGGCACAGGTTGCCGCTCATGAACCGCAGCGCCGGCCCGGCGTCAAAGTTGGCGCTACCGAGCATCTGGCGCAGATACCACTGGCCCCGGGTTTCGCCGATCATGTCGGTCGTCGTGAATTTCTCGGCGCCATCGGGGAAATGCCCGCAGAAGATCACCGCGTTGGCCCAGACGTTGCGGATCACATTGGCCACCACGTTGGCCTTTAGCGTCGATTTGAAGGTCGCCGCCGGCGACAGCGAGGTAAGCGCCGGGAACGCGACGTAGTCCTTGACCACCTGCCTTCCAGCCTTAGCTGAAAACTCGCGCACCTGCTCAAGGGTGATGTCACGATCCGGGCCGGCCTTGAGGATCTTGCTTAACTCAATGGGCTGCAAGCCAATTCCCCACTCGAATCCAAGCGCGAGGATGATGTTGAACAGCAGGTTGCCGATGTTGTAGCCCTCCCAGGGCTGGTCACGGGTGACGCGCAGGATGGTGTAGCCCACGTCGTCGTCCATGCCGACGATGTTGGTGTATTTGTGGTGCTGGAAGTTGTGGGTGAAGCGCCAGTGTTTTGACGCCCCACTCATGTCCCACTCCCACGTCGAGGAATGGATCTCGGGATCGTTCATCCAGTTCCACTGGCCGTGCATGACATTGTGGCCAATCTCCATGTTCTCGATGATCTTGGCCAGACCCAGGCTCACCGTTCCCGCCCACCATGCAAAGCGTTTCGAGCTGCCGGCCAGCATAAGCCGGCCGGCTACCTCGAGGGCACGTTGCGCGGCGATGGTGCGGCGGATGTAGCGTGCGTCGCGCTCGCCGCGGGAATCCTCGATGTCCAGCCGGATCGCGTCCAGCTCAACAGCCAGATTCTCGATGTCAACGTCGGTCAGGTGAGCGAAGGCCGGAATGTCCGTAATCGCCATCGTCTGCTCTCTTTCGTCGAGCTTGTATGTCGGGTGCCGAGCGTTCTCTCGGATGTTCGGGAGGACGGGGTCAGTGCTTTATGTCGTCGTTTGGCTTTGCCCCGGGCCGGTTTAGCTTTGTCCCGGGCCGGTTTAGCCTTTCCCTGCCTGATCGGCGCGTCTTTCAGTGCGCGACATGGTATTCCCGGTATCACCGGCACGGTTGGTTCTTGCTCGGTCGCCGGTCGAGTGAGCGACAAGCCGACGGACACGCGTTGGGTGGACACGGAACTGGTGATACTCCGGATTCCGGCTAACGAGGGAATGGGCGGAATGTGCATGCTGTCCGACCGCGACGGGGTAGAAATCGGAATGTGCGGCGGCGAGCAAATGCTCATCAAGTTCAGCGGCGTGCGGCCAAACCCTCTCCGGACTGGCTGAAGGACTCAGCAATTACAACGCTACACCCATCCGGTGCGGGCATCTCAAATGCAGTCCTTCCCACGTGCTCAGTAGCACTGTTGGCGGTGTCTCAGTTGACGATCGCTCGCCGGCTGCGCCCAATCATCCGGGTTCACATGAACAGCGATCGGGTCGTGCCCGTTGCCGCTGCTGCGTCACAGACGACCCGGATTGCTTCGGCGCGGGTGCGTCGGCTGACCTCGGGGTCGGCCCTGTATCGCGGGCACCGCGAACGCCGCCACACCAAGCCCGCTACCGCGCCGATCCCAGGTAGGTCCAAATGGGTGTAGCGTCAAGGTGCTGAGAATTTCAGCTGGTGCGGGATGAGTTCAGCTGTGTCCGCCGCTTAACTCTAGGAGCATTTGCTCCGGACCCTCACACGCCGGTGATCAAACGTCAGGTCACCATGACCACTTCACTTGCTTTCTGCGCCAACACCCGTGTTTCCCTGATAGACCTGCCCCGGACCGAACCCATTGATGATCCGCACGCATCCCTACAGGCCGCCGTTAACCGGCACTTCGGCCCCGACACCAGGTCGCGGTACTGGCTCAACCGGGCGAAGACGCTCGAGTTCAACTCGCTGGCCGAGGCGATGGCCGACAAGCGACCGACCTGGGACCCTCCGCAATGACGACATCTGCGGCACCGACGCATGCGAACACGATCGGCGCGCCGAGCGTGACAAGCCTCGTGACCTGCGCGAACGCGCTGATCTGTGCCGTCTGCATTCCGATTGATCGGAATGACCATGTCTGCTGTTAAAGAAGCGCAGCGACGCGCGACATCGGAACCGACCTACTTTCCCGCGCCGATGCCCGCAACGGGCTATCGGCCCATCGCCCAGCAAGCTCTCAAGCTAACGGGCGCAGAAATCGCACTGGTCGCCGTCGCAATCAACCACGACATACCAACGTCGGAGGTGGCCAATCTCACTATCGTGGAAACTGCCGGTGCTGCGATGACCTCGACGCAGGCCCATGCCATCCCCGTCGCCGGTACCTCGATCGGGCAGGCCTTCGTGGAGCGGACCCCTCGACGACTCAACAACTTCGACGTCGCCATCGACGGCGTCCGACGTGCCGGCCCGGCGCTGGTGCTTCCGCTGCGCACCACCGATACCGTGGCGGGGGTGTTGGTCGCGCTGCGGCGTGACGGCGCTCGGACGTTCAGCGACGAGCAGCTCTACATGATGGCCGCATTCACGGACCAGGCGGCGCTCGCCTGGCAGCTGGGGTCCACACAGCGCCGGATGCGTGAACTCGACATTCTCGCTGACCGCGACAGGATCGCCCACGACCTGGACCACCACGTGATCCAGCGGATCTTTGCGGTCGAACTGGATCTGCAGGGGACCATTCCGCGGGCGCGATCGACTGAGGTGCAGCAAAGACTGTCCGGCAGCATTAGTGATCTTCAAGGCGTCATTCAGGAGATCCGCACCGCAATCTTCGACCTGCACGGTGCACCGCCGGGCATCACCCGGCTGCGAGAACGACTCGAGGCGGCAGTCGCTCGCTTCAGCGGATCCGAACTGGAGACCACGGTTCAATTCGTGGGCCCCTTGTCGCTTGTCGATGCTGCACTCGCCGATCACGCTGAAGCCGTGGTGCGCGAAGCGGTCAGCAACGCTGTCCGGTATGCCGGCGCGACCAGACTTGCGGTGACGGTCAAGGTCGAGGACGACGTGTGGATCGAGGTTATCGACAACGGTCGAGGCTTCCCCGGAGACCTCACCGGCAGTGGCTTGACCAGGTTGCATCACCGCGTGCAGCAGGCCGGCGGCGCGTTCACCGTCACGGATGCTCCCGGCGGAGGCACCGTGCTGCGCTGGTCAGCACCGCTGCCCTGATCATCGCGCCCGCTGCGACTATGAGCGGCTCAGAGAGTGGACGCCACCAGGCCGGTCAGGTCGGCGAGGCGGTGGGGGTATCCCCACTCGTTGGTCGTACCAGCCGACGATCTTCACCAGGTCGCCAGTGACTGCATCACGCCGATCAACAGGCCACCACCGTGGCCTGGCTGGGCATCGTCGCCTGCCAGATTGGCACCGCATTCGCAGCGCGCACCGATCACGCGTGGCTGCGCGCGATCGGCGTATTCAGCAATCCGGCGCTACTCGTCGGCATTGCCGCGGAGATTTTGTTCGCCGTCACCCTGGTAGTACACACCGTTCCTGCACCAGCTCTTCGGCACCGCCGCGCTGTCAGCCGGCCACCTGCTGCCGGTAGCCCCGTTCCCGTTCATCGTGTGGGGCGCCGACGAATTACGCCGATTGTGGCGAAGACGCCGTGCACACCGGCGCACTCAGTCCAACGGTGCAGACCCGAGCCGCCGAAGCGCAGGCCGGTGCGGTGTCGTGCCGACGCAGCGCCGACGGTCTTGGCCGGGTGGTAGGCGGGACACCCGCACGTCGGCGACCATCATGCCTGTGTGGCGGGTTGGACCTAGTCGGTGAGTTATCCAGCGGCGCATGTATCTTCGGCGATTGGGGGTTGTCCGTCGCGGCCGGTGAGGGTTGCGGTCACGCCGGGGAGCAGCAGGTCGAGGAAGCGGTCCAGTTCGGCGGCGCCGTCGTAAGAGGCTAGGGCGGGTGCCAGGGCGCGCAGTTGAGGGAATTCGGTGATCGCGAGCCGGTGAAGACCGAGCCGGAGCACATGGTCGGTTTCCTCGGGTCGCTCGATAACCTCCTGCAACTCATTGAGGATGTGGCCGTATAGGTAGCCGAACAGCACTCGGTAGATGTGCAGGGCATCCTCGCCGGTGAAGCCGGCAGATGTGAGCAGTGCGAGGACGTCCTCTAGCGGCCGCAGCATTCCTGGTGGCCGCTGCCCGAGCGGGGTGGCGAAGGGTCGCGTGACCAGCAGCGGTACCGCGTTGGGGTGCGTGAGGGCCAATTGGCGGAAGTCGTGCGCGACGGTACGCAGTTGGCCGGTCCAGTCCGGGTCCGTACTGTCGACGGATAGTTGTTCGAGCACGAGCTCGGCGACCCCGTCGAGCACTGCGGCTTTGTTGGGGACGTGCCGGTAGAGCATCACCGGATCTCGGCCCACGGCTTCGCTGAGACGGCGCATTGACAGTCCGTCCACACCGTGGCGGTCCACGATCCTCAGCGCGGTCTGCAGGATCGTCGACCGGTTGAGCTGACCATTGTCTCCGCCGGCGAACGGGTCCTCGTCGTCTTTGCCCGCGCCGGGCCCGGCCGACTCTCTCGTCATTGCCTGAGCACTTCCCTTCTGGCCTTCTGGCTCGTGATCGATGCGGCAACCGATTCCAATTTAGCACCGTTGGTCAACAATGTGCGTAAACACTGTTGACTCCAACGTACGGGCGGGGTGTAATGGATCCAAGCACCGCAATCGGAGATCGACATGATCGTCATCGTTGGACTAGCTGTTCTATTGTTCGCCGTCATCGTCGGGTTCATTGGCGTGCTGAACAACGCTGGAGCCGCTCACCCGTTGAGCGAGAACTTCTCGGTGTTGGGCTATCACGTCACCGGGTCGACCGGCACTCTGTTCCTCTTCGGGATCGTGATCGGCGCGCTGGCGATGTTAGGTATGAGCGTGCTGCTGGCCGGTGCACACCGCACCGCGGGCCGCGGGCGCGACGCCCGCCGCGAACTTCAAAGGTCCCAGCGCGAAGCGGAATTTGTTAACCGAGACCGCGATTTCCAACAACAGCCCGTCGGGGCGGCCACCGGCTCAACGGTGAACTCGGAATTGGCCACGACCCGACCGAGGAGGATGAGGGGTTCCCTTCTCGGTCGCCGGTCGTGGGGTCGACAACCGACCGCACCGCGCGCCGGCGGACCACGATAAGCCCCGATCCGGCTCATTTAGGCAGTTCTCCGTCGCCAGCCGCGATCCCTTGAAACGAAGAATCCGCAACGAACATGGGTAAGAAGCAATGAGCATAGGTAAGAAGATCGCCCACAAGCTCGAAGGGGCCAAGGGCGTCACCAAGAAGATCTTCGGCCGCGCCACCGGCAACACCCGCCTGCGCACCGAGGGACGCGTCGATCAGTTCAAGGGCAACACCAAACAAGCAGGGGCCAAGGTCAAAGACGCCTTCAAGCATTGAGCCCGGGCAATCGTTCTCCCAAACATTTACACAGAAACTAGGTAAACGTCATGATCGTTCTCGGAATCATCCTCATCGTCCTCGGGCTCCTCCTCCCCAGCCTCGTCCCTACCTTCGCCTACGCCCATATTTGCTTGGTCATCGGGGTCATCCTCCTCGTCGTCGGCTTGATACTGGCGGTGATGGGACGGATGGGACACGCCGTCGGCGGCCGCCGCCACTACTACTAAGCCGCCAGATCGGGCGCGTAATCGCGGTCGCGCAACGCTACGACGTGCCCCAGCCCAATTCATAACTCCCACAGCTCAATTCCAACTTTCCACCATCAACATGCTCAACCAATCCGAGGAGCCGACATGACTACCAGCACTATCGTTTGGATCGTCGTCGTTGTTTTAGCGTTAATTCTGCTGGTTGCCGCAATCGCTTGGGTGGCGCGCAAGAAACGCACCGAACACCGCCGCGTCCAAGCCGGCGACATCCGCGAGAAAGCCGTCGAACATTCCCACGAGGTCGGGCAACGCGAGGCGCTTGCCGACGAGACGGCAGCCAAAGCCCGCGCTGCGCAAGCCGAGGCCGAAGCCATGGCGGCACACTCGGCCGGCCTACAACACCAGGCGCAGGCACGTCACACCGACGCGGCTACCTCCCGCAGTGAGGTGAACCGGGAGTTCGAGCGCGCCGACAAGATCGATCCGGACTCTCCAACTAGCGATACGCCGCGCGGAGACTCCGCCGGCCGACGGGACCCACCACGGATGCCCAAAGCCGGATGACTTCCCGACGCACCTTGAATTGGTCGGGGCCGGCGGGCGCGGGCGCCGCGTACTCGACGTGACCCTCATCCCCGGTACTGCAGAGGCTGGACCCGGCGCACGGTATGCGCGGTCTCTGATGAACCCTCAACACCAGAGGCCGCGCACAGACTTCCCATCGCTACTCCCTCGCTTCGTTTGCCCCGCCCTCGGAATCCCACGTCGACTGTGCCGCAGCCATATCTCTGCGTCCGGTGGCGCGGCGTATACCCGCACGGAGTACTTCGTGGGCGGTCAAGTACGGCCTGTCGGTAGCTGATGGCGTTAATCCGCCCATGGCGGCATCGTTGCCGATAACTTCCGCTTCGATGATGTGCGTCATGACCGTCTCTCTGTCCGCCCGCGGAAGCGAGCTGCTGGTTGTTGCGCAGTCTTACAAAGTTGCGTGTCTTGCAAAATTAGGGCGATCGAGAACGGCTGGAGGTGACCCTAGCGGCGGATCGTCGCGCTGTTGCGCCGGCGGCTGCTCATGGGGTCGCGCGCCGACTTCTGGTGTTCAAGTTGCCGGATCAGCTCACGCTTTGCTTCGCAGATAGCGCGGGTGATGTCCGGGTTCTCAGCGACCGCTACCAGCGGCGCACGGCCGGGCAGGCTCGTGCGCAAAGTGACGCGCTGCTCCTTTCCGCCGCGATCCTGCAACGAGACCTCCACATCGATGTCCCGCGGATCCCATCGTCCCAGCAGATGCGGAGCGAGCGTCGACAACGTCTCCAATACGTGCGGGCGTTCCTTTTCATTGAAACCCGCACCGACGTGAAGCACGTGCTCGCCGAAGGCATCTCGTTGTTCGTTGTCAGGTTTCATCGTGGTCGTCTCCTTAGACTGCAGGGTGCACGCAGGCGCTCGGCGTCTTTCCCGACGCGTGTCGTCGTCGTGCGGTGTTCGAACCGATTTCCCGGGAACAGACGGAAAACACGTTGATCCTTCGGCAAGCTCCAGATGAGCTCCGGCGATCGCTGGTTTCCGGTATGTCTCCATTAGACGCCCTTCACCGCAGTATGTCAACAATGTTGACATACTGCGTACGCATGCAGGTGTCGCTTGAAATGTCTTGCTTCTCAGTGGCTCAGAACTGCAAGGAGTTCGGGGAGCGGCACGGTGGCGATACCGATGGCGGCGTCAGCGATGCCGTACGGCAGCACCAGGATGTCGGCGTGGACCAGCGCGCCGCAGGAGTAGACAACGTTGGGCACGTAGCCGTCCTGCTCATCAGTGGCGGGGCTCAGTAGCGGTTGTTGTAGCTGACCCAGAATCCGGGTCGGATCGTCGAGATCAAGCAGAATCGCCCCGATGCGGTAGGTGCGCATCGGGCCGACGCCGTGGGTAAGCACCAGCCACCCGGCGTCGGTTTCGATGGGCGGACCGCAGTTCCCGAGTTGTAACGCCTCCCAGGCTCGGGTCGGGCTTTGGCAGGGAAGCGCACTCGTCCAAACCGACAGATGATCGGAGTAGGCAACCGTATTCGATTCGCGATCTGATCTCGACATGGCGGCGAAGCGACCGCGAATCCGGCGAGGAAACAGCGCCAGACCCTTGTTGGCAGCGGCGGGTCCGACGATCGGTGCGGAGGTGAAGGACTGGAAATCTGTGGTCTCGAGGAGTTGCTGGCTGATGTGGGATCCGCTGTAGGCCGTGTAGGTGGCATAGAAAGTGATGGAGCCGTCGTCGTCGATGAAACGGACGAAGCGCGCATCCTCCATGCCGCCCTGCTCCGCGCCCATCGAGGGCCACAGAACCCGCTCGGAAAGTGTTATGTGGTCGGCGAATTCGATGGCATACGTCCGCTCGGCGATGCTGCGGAATGCGGAAATCGTCTCCTCGGCGTGTGCGCGGGTGCTCAGATGAGTCTGGAGCTGGGCGAGTTGTTGATGGAGAGCAGCCCGGGTGAAGCTCTGGCCGAGCCGGCCGAGGATGTAGTCGGCGGCCTCTCCGGCGTCGTCGAGCCGGGTGAGTTCGCTGCGGAAGACGGCTGCGTCGAGGAGGGCGGGCTTGGGCGCTCCTGCGGTGGCGAACGGAGCGGGATCGTCGATCGTGGCGCGGCCGGCTGCGTCGATGACACCGGTCCGGAACCCGATGGACGAACGGTGCCCCTCACCGATGCCCCGGACGCTCATCACGAATCGCAGGCTGCCTGCGACGGTTCCAGCCTGGTCGGGATGGGCCACGATGCTGGGGTTGCACAACGCCGCACCTTCAATGGCGTATTCGCTCGTGAATGCCGCACCCAGCAACAACTTTCGCGCATCGGAGAGTTCTTTGCAGGGATCCAGCCGATCGGCGAGTTCGCTGGCGTGCCGGCGGAACGTGCCGGCAAGATCGCGGTGACGCCCGTCGAAGCGGACGACGACGTCGTCTAGCGAAGACCGCACCTGCCCCTCGTCGAGGGCCAGGATTCGCGCCAGCACCGCTCCCGCGCGGGACTCCTGGTGGTCGAAACCTTCCTGGCCCGGCACGAAGAGTCGGGTGATGACCCGCGACGGGTTGGCCGCGAGCCGCTGGGGACTGCGCTTGATGAGCCCAGCCTGCACGGAAGTCATTGCCGCACAGTCGAGAAGCGTCTAGCGTGTTGCATCGTCGAGAGCACTGCCAGTGTCGACTCCGCGCCCTGGTTGTGGTTCACGCCATCGGCGCGCAGGCCGTCGAATCCGCCGCCGGTCTCGGGGTCCCACATGAGCTGTCGCGCGTCGTTGGCACCCATGAACCAGGCCGCAGCGGCCAGGACCCCGTCGGGCCAGATCGAACCGGTGTCAATGGCAGCGGCACGCGCGCACGCGTCGGCGAGGGTGGACACCTCGATCGGCTGCTGATCGAACGCGGGCCGAAGGTCGTCCGGCCCTCTGCCCGCTGCGGGAGTGGGCGAGAGGTGACCCCCTGCCGTTTCGTATTCGACCAGCCAACCCAGCAGATCCAAGCCCTGGTACCGCAATGTCGAGTCGTCGAGTGCCACGCCCGCGGCGATCATCGCTTCGGCGAGAACCGCATTCGCGTAGGTGAGTCGCGGCTCAGGCCATGGCCAGGCCGCGTCGCCGTTCGGTTGGGCCACGGTATCGGCGTAGTCGGTGAGGAGTTTGCGTGCGGCCCGTTGCCCGGGGTCGACGGAGAGGAGTTCGGCGGCGCCCAACGCGGCGAACGCCATCGCCCGAGGCCACGGCGACCGAACCTGCGCGGCGCGTTCGAACTGAATGACGGCCAACCGGCGAATCAGAGCGACGTCACTATGCGCAGCGGCAGTTCCCAGGCCCCAGATGCAGCGCCCCCAGCAGTCCTCCAGCGAGGGCTCATCCTTCCAAGCGCCCCTGCTGTCCATCCGGTTTCGGCAGGTGCCGGCGTAGGACTGCGCATCGTTCAGGAACTGCACGGCCACCCGCGCAAGGCCGTTGACCTCCCCACCAGAGTTGGGCTCTCGGCTGGCGACGACGAGTACCCGGGCCATGTCGTCGGTGCAGTAGCCGTGCTCGGGCCGGGGCTCGGCGAAACAGGCGTGCTCGAACGTTCCGCGGCGGTCTGTCAACCGCAACAGGTGGTCGAATCTCGGCTCCGGCGTAGTGACGGTCACACCAGCGCCCGACGTTTAGCGAGAATCCGTTGTGCCAGAACCAGATAGGCATTGGCCACCAGCGGCCAGGCCATCGTCGGGGCCAACCGGCGGGCCTCCGCGGCCATGGAGCCGGCGAGGCGCGGATCGGTCAGCACTCGGCGCAGGGCTGATGTCAGCGCATCGGGATCGTCGTGATCGACGACGATGCCCGCCCCACTACCGAGAAGTTCGACGGCGTGGGGGAAGGCGGTGGCGACGACCGGCCGACCGCTCGCGATTGCGTCGACCAGAACACCGGAAGTGACCTGATCCGTGGAGTCGTAGGGCAGGACGACCACGGCTGAGGATCGAACCAGCGCAGTCAGCGACGACACGTCGCGGTAGTTGGCATCGAAGCACACCGAGTCCGCTACGCCGGTGCGCCGCGCCTGTTCGGCACGGGCCTCGCGGTATGCCTCACCATCGACGGCCAGAACCTTTGGGTGGGTGCGGCCGGCAATCAGGTAACGCGGCCGGCCATGGAGTTCACGCAGCGATCCCATCGCCTCGATGACCCGCTCGATGCCCTTTCCCGGCCCCAGCAGACCCCAGGTCAACAGAGTCGGTCTGCCCGAACGCATTACCGGGGTATCGCTCACGACGGTCGCACCGTGCGCGATCGTGGTGACTTTTCGGCGATCGACGTCGAAGCCGAGGCACAGGCGTTGCCTGGCTGCCTCCGACATAACAACCACCTGAGCCGCCATCGCCGCGATCGCCTCGACCACCGAACGCTGATGCGGGGTCGGCTCTTCGAGGACCGTGTGGGCGACCACGATCGACGGGATGCGCAGCCCTCCGATGATGTCCAGCACCTCGTCTCCGTCGACACCGCCGTAGATGCCGTACTCATGCTGCACGACCGCGATATCGCTCTCGTTCAGCAATTCGGGGGTTGCGGCTACGGATGTCGCGGAACCGTTGACCAGCTCTCCGATCACCCGAGCATCAGAAGATAACGACCCGTCGGCAACCCGCACGACGCTGACGTCAGATCCATTCGCGCACAACCCTTCCGATAAGGCTGTACTGAACGTCGCCAACCCGCACGCCGTCGGTGGATACGTACTGAGGATGCCGAAACTCGTGGAGCCGCAACGACCTTGCCGAACAAGAGGGACATTCGATGTTTCAGGGGTGGATAGAACGCTCAAGGTAATCCCGACGGACGGTTGTCACCGGTGTGCCCGGCGCGAGCTGTCGCTCTGCGAGATCAGCGGCGGACAGCTGAGCTCATCCCGGGCTGGCTGGGTTCCCAACATTACTCAGGCTACACCCGATGACCGGCTATCGCGCATTGAGCCCGGCCAGGATGCGCAGGCCGACCGCGTGCCGACTGATACCGGCGTCGACACCCTCAGCCGTGAGGTGCCGCTCGGCTTGCTCGGGCGTGCAGCCCTGGCCGATGAGGGCTCCGACGGCCTGGTTGATGACCGACGCCTCGAAAAGGCCTGTTGCGGAGCCCTGTTCGGCAGAGGCCGGCAGGTGCTGATCGAGGACGAAGTCACACAGGGGCTGCGCGGTGAGCCACGCGAGGTCGGCGGTGAGGTCGACAAAGGTTCCCAGTGACCCCGCGTACAAGACGAGGACCACCGCTGGGGGACCGACGTCACCGAGACCTGACAGCGCCAGCCTCAGCGATGTGCGGATATCACCCGTCCCGGCACCCTCGACCAATGTGGTGAACGTGCACGGCGGATCACTGCCGGCGACGGTCACGCTGAGACCCAGAAAGGTGGGTACTGCGGCGGTGGCATCGGCCGCGAGCTGGCGCAGACTGTGGGCGACATCGGTGCCGGGCTCGTCCAAGGCTGCGGTGAGAATGCCCAGGTCCGCGGCAAGGGCTGCGGTGACCTTCACGAGAGACCGCTCCGCTGCACGCTCCCGAGCGCGATCGACTATGCCGGCGCCGCGCATGGCCAGTCGCTGTGCGCGGTGAGGATCCTCAAGACGCGAGTCAGGACCGGTCTCGTGGCTGTTTCCCCACCTGTTACGGTACGCCGGCTGGGCTCCCCGGCTCAGGTCGGGCGCGGGCGCGGGCGCGGCGCACCGCTTCATCGACCATGTGTTGCGCCACATCAACCAACTTGCGGTGCTCAGATTGGCTCATCGCCCGCAGCTGGGTGAACGCGTCCTCGGCGCTGCGCCCGGTACGTCCGCGGATGAGGCCAATCGCTTGATCGATCACCGGGCGGATGGACAACGCCGTCTGCAACTGGACAGTTAGGGCAAGCGCGTCCGCGAGGATCTGCGCGTTGTACACGGCGACAGCCGCTGGTTTGGCGAACAACTCCCCGAATTCGGCGGCGTGCTCATCGAAAACGTCTTTTCCGTAGGCATATACGTTGATAGCTCCGACCACCCGATCAGGCAGCAACAGCGGTAGCGACAGCGCGCTGTGCACCCCCAACCTGCCTACGCGTGGACCGAATCGCGGCCACATCTTCTCCCCACCCAACGACCCTGAGCGCACCGTGCGACGTTCCAGCGCCGCGGTAATGCAGGGCCCCTCATTGAGGGTGACGTACTGGATTTCGTCAATCTCGGCGACAAAGGGAGCGCTGGCCGCCAACGCCGCGACCATGTTGTCCACCCGGTCGACATTCAGCAACGTAACCCCAGCACCGTCGGCTCCCGGTATCGCGCGGACAGCGAACGTCGCTACCTCCGCCAGCAACTCAGGCAAGCGCCGATGATCGGCGACCAGACCCGCGAGATTGCCGATCGCCGCACGCAAATCGGCGTCATCACTACTGAGCTGCTCCGATGTCCGCGACGCCAGCGGCGGCCCATCAGTGCTCTCGGTTAACTCCACCATCGCCGGTACCTGTTTCATAATCCTGCTGGAACCCGACATCACCGGCGACCAGCCATGTACCCAGGGCGCAGCCGCCGCGAGATGACTCCCATCCTAGGGCGAAGTTGGCTGGCCGGTCTAAAGCAGAGTTGGCTGGCCACTTCCTGATTTGGGCACGAGGGCTGACACCTGCGCGGAAGCGCCCAACCGGTGTAGTGTCATAGCTGCTGAGAATCTCAGCTGGTCCGGACAGGTTTTAGCCGTACGCCGCTGAACCCGAGGAGCGCGTTAGCTCCGAGCCTGACATGCCGGTGATCGTTCGCACGGCTGGATCACCATGACCGACACATTGTCGCACTCTTCCGCCCTGTCGGGCGATGCCATTTCTTGCACGCCGGGCAAAGGTCAATTAGCACGATTGGATGCTCACTGGATGAAGTCGTCGGTGGCCATTGTCAGCGCCCACGGCGACATCGACCAGACGAACGTACGCACCTTCACCGAGTATTCACTCGCCCACGCGGTGCATTGCCGCGGGCTGATCCTTGATCTGACCCGTCTGGAATTCTTTGGCGCCGCAGGTTTCTCGGCGCTGCACAGAATCTCGGTGAGCTGCGCGCGCGTTGGACTGGACTGGGCGTTGGTACCTGGTGCTGCGGTATCTCTGCTGCTACGAATCTGCGATCCGGACGGCTGGCTGCCAGCCGTCAACACCGTCAGTGCGGCACTGGCCAGCCTCCAAGGATCGGCATCCGACGCGGACCATCCCGAAAAGGCTTGTGGTATCGGTGACATGGGGTAGCGACCTGATTACCGGTCCCGCGAACCGGATGATCGCGACTGTGCAGAACGGTATCGAGGTGCTGCGGTTCGGTGGCCTTCAGACCGGATCCCGTACGTCGCCGTTTCAGATCGTGGAACGGTGCGAGATGTACCGGCTACGACGGTACTTCCCCGAGCGCGTGAATGTTCCGTCACGGCCGCCGGTAGTACTCGTGCCGCCGATGATGATGTCGGCCAACGTGTTTGACGTCACCAAAGACCAGGGTGCGGTCGGAGTCCTGCATGACCTCGGTATTGACCCGTGGGTGGTGGACTTCGGCTCACCGGACCGGGAAACCGGTGGGCTCGAACGCACGTTGAGCGACCATGTCGTCGCGCTGAGCCGGGTCATCGACTCGGTACACGCCCACACCGGCCGCAAGGTGCATTTGGCGGGCTACTCGCAGGGCGGCATGTTCTGCTATCAAACCGCGGCCTACCGGCGTTCCGAGGGCCTGGCCAGCGTCATCACATTCGGTGCCGCCGTCGATTCGCTCAGCGGTCTGCCGTTCGGAATTCCCGCGGCCCTGGCGGGCCGCGGGGCACAACTGATCGCCGACCACGTCTTCAACCGTCTCTCGGTGTCCGGATGGATGGCCCGTACCGGGTTTCAACTTCTGGACCCGATCAAGACGGTCCGGGCGAGGTGGGACTTTCTGCGTCAACTCCATGACCGAGAGGCGTTGCTGCCCAGGGAACAGCAACGCCGCTTCCTCGAGGTGGAGGGCTGGGTGGCATGGTCGGGTCCCGCGGTCGCCGAACTGTTGCGGCAGTTCGTGGTCCATAACCGCCTGATGGCCGGCGGCGCCGTGATCGATGGCACGTTGATCACGCTCGCCGAAATCACCTGTCCGGTCCTTGCGTTCGTCGGCGAGATCGATGACATCGGCCAACCCGCGTCCGTGCGAGGAATCCGGCGGGCCGCCCCGCGTGCCGAGGTGTCCGAGGTGGTGTTGCGGGCAGGTCACTTCGGGCTCGTCGTCGGATCGACCGCCGCCACGCAGACGTGGCCCGCCGTCGGTCAATGGGTGCTGTGGCAAGACGGTCGAGGGCCCAGGCCCGACGGCGTGCACGCGATGGAGACCGACCCGAGCGTCGGAACCGACGGCGCTGTTGGGCTGTCGTCGCGTATCGGTCACTCGGCGGGTGCGCTGGCCGAATTGGGCATCGGCGTGAGCCTGGGGTTGGCCGAGGCCGCGGTGGGGGCGGCGCGCAGCGGCAGGGAGATCGCCGGGGAGGCCGTGCGTACCATGCCCGGGCTCGCCCGCCTCGGGCGGCTGCAGCCCCATACCCGGGTGTCGTTGGGCGGGTTGATGGCCGAACAGGCGAACAGAGCGCCCAATGAGGAATGCTTCCTCTTCGAGGATCGGGTCCACACCAACGCGGCGGTTGATCACAGCATCGACGACGCGGTGCGCGGCCTCATCGCCGTCGGTATCCGGCACGGAGCCCACGTCGGTGTGTTGATGGACACCAGCCCCGGCGCAGTGACCGCGATCGCGGCACTGTCGCGGCTCGGCGCGGTGGCGGTGCTGCTACCCCCGGATGATGACCTCTCCGCCGCCGTCCAGCTGTGCG
The DNA here is from genome assembly GCA_963788075.1 of uncultured Actinomycetota bacterium. GTDB lineage: Bacteria > Actinomycetota > Actinomycetes > Mycobacteriales > Mycobacteriaceae > Mycobacterium. The sequence continues at coordinate 1,398,556 of CAWBFI010000008.1, forward strand.
AGGTGGCCGACATCGTCACGGACCCACACCACCTCGCGGCGGCCACCGCGACCGGCGCCAGGGTGCTCGTCCTCGGTCGCGGCCGCACTGCACACCTCTGCCCGAGGGAGTCGGACCGGGTCGTCGAGCTGGACCGCCTAGACCTGTTCGGTGCGCGGCTGCCGCAGTGGTATCGCCCGAACCCGGGCCGGGCAAGTGATGTCGCCTTCGTGTTCTTCAGCACGACGGGAGGGCGTCGGGTGGTAAAGCAGGTCACCAATCATCGGTGGGCGCTGTCGGCCTACGGCACGGCCACTGCCGCCGCGCTCGGCCGCGGTGACACGATCTATTGCCTGACCCCGCTGCACCATCCGTCGGGTCTGATGGTCAGCCTCGGCGGCGCGGTTGCCGGCGGGTCGCGCATCGCCTTGACCCGGGGCGTCGACCCTACGCGGTTCGCCGACGAAGTCCACCGTTACGGGGTCACAGTGGTGTCCTACACCTGGGCCATGCTGCGCGAACTGGTGGAGGCGACGTCGCCCGAGCTGGCCGAACATCATCCAATCCGCCTGTTCATCGGAGCCGGAATGCCGACCGGGCTGTGGCAGAAGGTCGTCGACCGATTCGCGCCGGCCCGAGTGCTGGAGTTCTACGCCTCCACCGAAGGGGACGCGGTGCTGGCCAATGTCGCCGGCACTAAGACCGGAGCCAAGGGTCGGCCGCTGCCGGGCAGCACCGAAATTCGGCTCGGGGCCTACGACGCCGCGACGGACCGGTTTATCGAGGATGACCACGGTTTCGTGCGCCCCTGCGCCGACGACGAAGTAGGCGTGCTGCTAGCGAAGCCACGCTCGGGGCGCGATGCCGCGAGCGTGGCGATGCGCGGGGTATTCGCCGGGGGAGACACGTGGATCACCACAGACCACCTGTTTCGCCGCGACGGCGACGGCGACTACTGGTTCATCGACAGCAGGAACACCGTGATCCATTCGGTGCGCGGACCGGTGTTCTGCCAGCCGATTTGCGACGCCCTCGGCAACATCACGGTGATCGACCTGGCTGTGGTCTATCCAGTTGCGACCGACACGTACGACGTCGCGGTCGCGGCCGTGACGCTTGGCAAAGGCGGCGTCCTAAGCGCGGCCAGCCTGACCACCGCGTTGGACGGCCTTCCCCGGGACCAGCGTCCCGCCATCGTCCACATTGTTGACTGCATACCGCTCACGCCCTCCTACCGCACATTGTCGACCGCACTGCGAGAGGCCGGGCTGCCGGCGCCTGGGGAAACGACCTGGTACCACGACCTCAGTGACGGCCAGTATCGACAATCGGCCACCATCGGCTACGAGTCACTGCGGCGCCTAACCCAGGAGAGTGAGTAAGTTGGGCGACTCCAGCGGCCAGTCCGAGTGGTCAGTAGGCCGTCGCGGCGCTGTACCCCGGCGGTCGCCTACTTTGCTGTGGGCCCATCCGCCGGGGCGTGTGCCAACGCACCGCGGGTTGGCCGGCAAGGTCCATTGGCATTCATGCATCTGCTGGGGACGCGGAATTGGTGGGCGCCCAAGCCTCTGGTCTGGCTGCACGAACGCTTCGGACCGAGCGACGATGAGCCCGACCGGAAATCGGAGCGGCGCACGCGCCGGACAACATCCGAAGCCAACTACACCGTCGGCGAGTGACACCGGTTAGGCCCGATTACGCGTAGACCATGCCCATGCGCCTTATCGCCCCAACGCTGGGGAAGCCGGATTCCCGGGCGTTTTCGTGCATGTCGAGCTGGACACACCGCGCCGCGATCGCGGCAGGTGCTAGCGTCCCGAAGACGTCCACGAGTGAGGTCAACGCGATGGAAGAACCGCTGCTGCTGCAACACCGCGACGATCGCGGCGTCGTGACGCTGACGCTGAACCGCCCTGAGGCCTTCAACGCGCTGTCTGAGGCGATGCTCGCAACGCTCGGCGAGGCCCTTGACGCGCTTGCCCACGATGAAGCGGTGCGCGCTGTCGTGCTCGGGGCAACCGGAAAGGCGTTCTGCGCCGGCCACGACTTGAAGGAGATGCGGGCCGAGCCTTCGCTCCAGTACTACCAGCGCCTGTTCGCACAGTGCACAGCCGTGATGCTTTCCATCCAGCGCCTGCCGGTCCCGGTGATCGCGCGTGTCCATGGTCTCGCGACTGCTGCGGGCTGCCAGCTCGTCGCGATGTGTGACCTCGCGGTGGCGAGCCGTGACGCGCGCTTCGCGGTCAGCGGCATCAACGTTGGGCTGTTCTGCGCTACACCGGGAGTCGCGCTGTCCCGCAATGTGCCACGAAAAGCCGCCTTCGAGATGCTCGTCACCGGCGAATTCGTCTCTGCTGAGGAGGCCTGCGTGTTGGGGCTGGTCAACAGGGTGGCGGCGCCGGAGGCGCTCGACGACGAGGTCGAGGCGCTGGTAGCGCGCATTGTCGCGAAGCCGGGTGTTGCCCTCGCAATGGGGAAAGCCCTGTTCTACCGCCAGATCGAAGTCGGCATCGAGTCCGCTTATGAGGACGCAGGCTCGACGATGGCCCGCAACATGATGGATCCAAGCGCGCTCGAGGGCGTCCAGGCCTTCATCGAGAAGCGCCCTCCCACCTGGTCGGCGGCAGCCGCGTTGCGGTAATCCAGTACCACATGATGAGGGATCTCATACGGGCCAACCGACTTGAGGCATCGGTGATGGCCTTCGTTGCCTACGCTGCGGTGATGCTCGTGCCGGAGCGGCGCATGCGTCAGGCCGGGGGCGCGGGGATTATCCGATTTGAGCTTGCCGGCGACGCTTCTCGGGCCGGGGCCATCATGGCCCGCTGGGGCAACGACGGTCGGCGCGCCGCACGTTTATCCCTGTGGCTGGATTTCGGGTACATGGCAACCTACGGCACACTCATGTCCCTACTCGTGGAGCGCACGCGTCGGCGGCGTGGGCACCCAGCTGCCTTGCCCGCTATCGTGATCGTTGCCGTCGCCGGCGACACGCTTGAGGGCGTCTGGCTGCTGAGGGTGCTTAAGGGCAGACGTGTCGCCGTGTATTCGCGGCGTGCGCAGATCGCGGCTCTGGTCAAATTCGCCGTTCTCGTCTTCGCGCTCGGATACGTCGCGGCGGGATCACGCCCACCGAAAGCCCCATAGCACCACGACGATTGTCAGGATGACATGGCGGTCTAGCGCGAGCAGGCGCAAAATCCCCCCGACGCTCCGAACTTGCGGGGCTTTTGCGTCTGTTGGCGTCAGACGACCTGCGGAGCACCCCGCTTCAAATATCAAGGGCGCCAGTGCTTTTCGGCCGCGGTCCGCGTCAGCCGGGAGGAAGGCTGGTAGTCGGTATGGTCTTGGTCGGCGTGATCGTGATGGTCGGGGAACTGGTCACCGTGACGGTGCTAGTGCTGGTGCTCGTCGACGGCGGAGGCACCGCGGTCGTGGTGGTGACGGTGGTGACGCTGGTTGTCGTCGTGGTGGACGAGGTTGTCGTGGCGGCCGCCGCGGCAATGACACCGCAGGCCAGTCGCTTGCTCGAACCACCGGTGGACGTATTGCTGAGGTTATCCACGTCCTGGTGGATGATCAGTGCGGTACCCGAGCTATTTCTCAGGTCCGCGCCGGTGAACAAGTTGGTCGTGGTGACGAGTTTCGCCGAACCGTCGGAGCGCACTTGCAGCGCAGTCAGGTCGCCGCTGGCGGGATAACCCGTGTGACCGGACGTCTGGTAGACGCCTCCAGCGGAGTTGAAGTCCCCCGTCGAGCCTCCCGTCGGCGAGGCCGAGTTGGCGTCGCATTTGCCCACCGCGTGGATTTCCAGCCCGTGGAAACCGGGACTCAGAACCTGATTGGGGCCGGCTTCCACAGTCACCGTCGCATAGCCGTTCGTGAAATCGATGGTGGCGTTGGCGACTTGGGTCCCGTCGGCGCTCTTCAACTGCGTGGTCATCCGCTCCGTACCGGGCGGCGCGGAGGACGACGGACCGGCCTGGTTACCCTGCTGGTTTGCGCAGGCGGCCAACGGTGCGATGGTCGCGGTAAGCGCCGCGACCGCGAGTGATACGCCCTTTTTCATGGGCTCCGCCTACCCCGACTAGCCGATTTCAAACGAGCGCAGCTTCGCACTACCGGCCACAACCGCTCGACGACGAGACCACGCACAGCCGTATCCCGACGCGGGCGAGGACTTCGTTTCCGTTGATATCGGCTAGTCCACCCGGCTTTGGGATCGGTAGCCGGAGCGAACGCGAGAATTTCGCAATTGGTTGGCGATAACTTAGCGCCCTGTTGCTCGGAAGGACCACCATGCGCATGGGGAAGCGTTGGCGCCCGCACCGCTCCAACGTCGGCAGCGCGTCATCGCGCCATGCACTGTTTCGCTTTGGTCCCGGCGGCGGTTGACAACTCCGCCGGTGAAGGAATGTGATCACGAAACCACGAGAGAAGGAGTACAAGATGCTCGGTTACCGAGTGCCGAGTCCCGATCAGGCGATGCTGATTTCGGGCGGCAAGCAAAAGACGGAAGGCGCGCAGTTCAAGGTCGTCATCGGCCACGGCGCGTGGGTAATGCCCGGCTTCCGCAAGGTGCGATTCTTAGCCTGAATCCGTGGATGGGTGCTTTCGCGTGTTCGTCGACGTGGTTGCCCGGATCTGCGGCCGGGTGTGTGTGCGGTGGGCATGCGTGATCTGCTGGCCGGTACCAGCTTTTCCTTGTTACGAGGTTCCTCGGGTCGGGCCTGGGGTGGCGGGGCGGACAGGGGGTGGTCGGTGGGGGTCAGCCGGCGCGGGGTTGTGCGGTCGGGTAGCTGATGACGTTGTGCCACAGGGTTTTCCATCCGTTTTGCCAGGGCCAGTGGGCTGGTAGGTGCAAGACGGGTTTGCGGGCCGGGGCGGCGAAGCGGGCGGGTGCGTTGACCAGGTCGCGGCGCAGGGTGGCGCCACGGGCCACGGCGTGGTTACCACCGGCGAGGGTGCCTGCGGCGCGCAGCAGGTTATGCGCGATCACCGCGCAGGCCAGCCAGGCGCAGTTTGCGGCGAACAGCCCGGACGGGATATGCGCCAGTGGGCCGTCGATCAGGTCGGCGAAGGTGGTCTCGATGATGGCGTGGCGGCGGTGGGTGATGTCGGCCTCGGCGGTGGGCAGTGCGGAGTTGGTCACAAACGGGTGATAGCGCCACACCGGAAACAGCGCGTCGGGGTAGCGGGCGTCTTTGACGCGGCGCACCACCAGCCGCACGGTGAGCGTGCGGCCGCGGCCCAGGCGCAGGGTGTAGGGGGTTTCGGCGACCTGGGCGTCGGAGATCAACGCCCCGGTGTCGGGGTCTTCGATCGCTCCCGGGTAGTGCACCGGGGTGTAGGCGGCCTCATCGATGCCCTCGAGGGCGGCGGTGATGCGCTTGTTGCGGCTCACTGACAAGGAGAACTCGGCGCCGTCCGCGCAGCAGGTGGCGATCACCTTCTTGGTGCCGAACGCCGAGTCGCCGCGCAGCATGATCGTCCCGGTGGGCCCGCACGCGCGGGCGGTGGTGATCGCCCGTTTGATCTGGGCGGCGGCGCCGCGCCCGGAGCCGGCCTTGCCGCTGCGTAGCTGCGCCTCGGCGATCACCGGCGGCGCGGTTGCCGTGGAGAGCGTGGTGATCTGCGGCGACAGGCCCAGTCGCAGCAGCGCGCGGCTGGCGATCTTGGCGTGCCCGAACGAGGCGCCCTGCTTGTGGTGCCCGTAGACCGGGCGCAGCAGCGAGTCGATGTCCACAAACACGCGCTGCTCGCTGCCGGGTAGCAGCGCGGTGCGCTGCGCGAGCGCCACCAGATGCGCGCGGGCCACCGCGGCGAGCTGGTTGGCGTGTCCGAAGGTGAACTCGCGCAAGAAGATCCCCAACGTCGAGGGGGCGTACACCTCGTCGAACACCCGCGGCGTGCCGCCGGCGCGCAGCACGTTGGCATCATCGATGCTGTCCGCGCCGCACATCATGCCCGCGATGATCGTGGTCAGCTTGCCGGCCGGATTGACCGCCCCGGATTTGACCCGAGTCGACGGCAGATCCACATGCTCGCCGATCAATTCCGAAAGACCGGTCTGCTCAGCCAATTCCAGCACCGGCACCAAACCCGCCGCCGACACCAGATTCCGCTCGTCGAACACCGCCGACCCGACCGTGAACATATACGATGATTGCACCGGAAATGCCTTCTTGAATTCAGGACAACACGATATCAGCACTCGTATTGTCCCAGTTCAGAAGGCATTTTCGCTGTTCACACGCCGATCAGATCACCGGCCCATCCACGGATTCAGGCTTAGGTCTCGACCTGCACAAGGTGGAGATCGAGGAGACGTGCCGCAGCACCGAGGGCATCCTGCTCAACCTCAAGGCAGTAGTGGCTTTCAAAGTCCAGGGCGACATTCCCTCCGTCAACGCCGCAGCCCAGCGCTTTCTGGGTGAGCAGAGAAAGGGCGAGATGGAGGACATGACCCGCAACATCTTCGCCGGGCACCTGCGCTCCATCGTCGGGGCCATGAGGGTTGTCGACATCCACCGCAACCGTGACGCGTTGGCCGAAGAGATCCTCAAGCAGTCACAGTTCGAGATGAGCAAGCTCGGACTCACCGTGGACTCGTTGCAGATCGAGCACTTCGACGACGCGGGCTCCGGCTACCTCGACAACCTCGCCGCGCCTCACCTTGCCGAGGCCGCGAAGGAGGCCGCCATTGCCGCGGCTCGCGCTGATCAGGAATCGGCCCAGGCCCGGCAAGAGGCCGAGCGCAAAAAGAACGACCAGATCCGCGAGACCCAGCTCAAGCAGGCCGCGATCAAAGCCGAGGTGGACAAGGCCAACGCCGAGGCGAACGCGGCGGGCCAGTTGGCCGAGGCCGACGTGGAGCGCCAGGTGCTGGAGCGCCGGCAGGCGGTGGCCGACACCAATGCCGCGCTGCGTGAGCGCGAGTTGATCGCCGAGCAGATCAAGCCGGCCGAGGCTCAAGCCCGGCGCGTGCGTATCGAGGCCGATGCCGAGACCAGCGCAGCGGAGGCCGCCGCCAAGCGCGCCGGGTTCGAGGCCGACGCCGCGGCTACTCGCGAGGTGAAGCAGGCCCAGGCTGCGGCGACCAAGGTCAAAACGGATGCCGAGGCTCAGCGCGATGCCGCAGCCTTCAAGGCCGAGGCCACCCGCGCCGAGGGCGAGGCTAGGGCCGCCGCCCGTCGGGCAGAGGGCGAAGCCGAAGCCGCGGCAAAGCAAGCCTACGAACTGGCCGAGGCCGCCGGTGCGCTGAAGAAGGCCGAGGCGCTGGCTGCCAACAACAACGCTCAGATCGAGGCCAAGCGGGTCGAGGTCATGCCTCAATCGCCCGCGAGCTGGCTCAGGGCCTCGGTTTGCAGCACGCCAACCTCAACATCCTCAACGGTGGTGCCGGGCTGGCCGAACTGGTCGGCGCTCTTGGTCCGATCTACCAAATGGTGACAAACATGTTCGCGCCCAAGCCGCACGGCGTCGCCGACAACGAGAAGCCGGCTAACGGCGCCGGGATTCCGCAGGTGTGGCCGGAGGTCGGGGACGTTGAAAAGGCGCTTCACCAGGACGGGGTGGCGAACCGCTGACTAGTTTGCCAATGGCACGATCGAGCCGTGGAAAGCCGCCCAGATCGTCCGCGCTTGGCTGGACTGCATCACCTTGGTCTCTCGGTCACCAGCCTCGAGCGCAGCATGCGCTTCTACCGCGACGTGGTCGGCGCGGACCTCCTGGTCGGACCGAACGACGGGACGAGTCCGTCATTTGTCGGCCGGATGGCGATCCTCAGCCTGGGCGGACAAATCCTCGACCTGTGCGCGCACTCGAGCAACGAAGGGGAGCGTTTCGGGCCGGCGCGCACCGGTCTCGATCATTTCGCGCTCGGGGCCGGGTCTGTGGAGGAGTTGCAGGCGTGGGCAACTTGGCTTGATAGCTGCGGGGTCGCGCGGTCGGAAGTTCGGGAAGTAGCCGATGGTCGCGGCGCGATGTTCGACTTTGCTGATCCCGACGGAATCCAGATCGAATTCATACACCTGAACCTCGACCAGCTTAGACTGGCTCGACCGCCGATCAGGCGGAGCGGCGGATGCCGCGCGTGCGGCCGATGTCGCCCTTCAGCAGTAGCTCGCGCTCGGATTCTGACAGGCCGCCCCAAACCCCGTAGGGCTCGGCGACTTCCAGGGCATGCGAACGGCACTCTTCGATCACCGGGCACCGCCGGCACATCTCCTTGGCGCGCTGCTCGCGTTGCATGCGGGCGCGGCCACGCTCGCCGTCCGGGTGGAAGAACATCGACGAGTCAACGCCGCGGCACAGGCCTTGCAGTTGCCAGTTCCAGATATCGGCGTTGGGCCCAGGTAGCTGTTCCGGCTGTGGCATTGGATCGTTCCCTCTCTGCACGGCACGCCCATAAGGTCAGGTTCGCGAAGCGAGTGTGCAACTGAATTTTGGGGTGGCGTCACCGATGACTACCCGTCAACCTAGAACTTAGGGGCGGCGGCGAATTTCCGTCAATATGCACTTAGCCCGACAAAATATGTAAGCGTTGTAGCAGAATTAACTCCTCGTTCATCTGCGATGCTTTAGTCGACAGAGAACCGTGCTACCAGGCACTTGGCCAAACTGAGATTTCCCAGCTCACGACCTAAGGAAGCGGGTTGGGCAATTGGTACACCGCCGGTCGTGTTTAACAGATCGGTAACACAGACAGCACGAAGTGTTTACTACTATCACCGTGATTGAAACTCGTCATACTTCGATGGTTGACCGAAAGTTGGCCGCCGCCGCCTTCGGCGACCGACCCGGCGACTGGCCGCTGCCGACCGCGGCCACACCAGCACAATTGTGGCTGCGCGCTGTCGCGGCGGGCGGGCAAGGGCGCTATGGCAGTGCCTATCGCGATCTTGCGGAGCTTTGTCGCACTGGTCCGCCGAGTCGATTGGTCTCGTTGGCCCACAGCACCCAGGCGTCGTTCCTGCGCCAGCTCGGTTGGCACACGGTGGCGCGCGGCTGGGACGGGCGCGCCCTGGCGCTGGCCAGCACGGATCCCGAGGCCCGCTCGGATGCGCTGATCGGGTTGGCGGCCGACGCGCTGGGTGTGGGCCGCTTCGCTGCCGCCGCAACGTTATTGGCTCGCGTGGACTCGGTGCTCATGTCCGGGCCCGACCGGCTCCCGGTGCGCCGGGGTTGGGTGGCCGCCGAGCTGGCGATGGCCTCGGGAGACGGCGCGTCGGCAGTGCAGCGCGCCGAGGAAGCCGTCGACCTGGCGGAGGCCATGATCGGGGCGTCGGCGCGGCACCGGGTGAAAAGCCAAGTGGTGCTGGCCGCCGCCCTCGCCAGCGCCGGCAATACCGAGCGCGCCCGGGCGGTCGGGGAGGCGGCGCTTGAGGCGACGGGCCGACTGGGACTGCTACCGCTTCGCTGGGCGTTGGCTTGCTTGCTGATCGATATCGGAAGCGCGTCGTTTTCGGCACAAAAGCTGGACGAAATTCGCGATATCTGCGCTGGCCAGGTGCGGCGCGCCGGGGGCGCGTGGCGTTGCGCTTGAAACGGCCTTCCGGCCGTTATTGTCATTTCGTGAGTTAGCCCGCGATGTGTCCCATTCGTAACGTTGGAGATACCGCCGTCGATGACAATTCAAGGAGAACGTCTCGACGCTGTGGTTGCGGAGGCCGTCGCGGGAGACCTGAACGCACTGCGGGAGGTGCTGGAGACCATCCGTCCGATTGTCGTGCGGTATTGCCGAGCGCGGGTCGGCACGGTCGACCGGGGTGGCCTGTCAGCAGACGACGTGGCACAGGAGGTGTGCTTGGCCACCATCACGGCACTGCCGCGCTACCGCGATCGCGGGCGCCCATTTCTGGCCTTTCTGTACGGCATTGCGGCCCACAAGGTCGCCGACGCGCATCGGGCCGCCGGCCGCGATCTCGCCTACCCCGCCGAATCGCTTCCCGAGCGTCGGTCTTCCGACGCCGGCCCGGAGCAGCTGGCCATCGAAGCCGATTCGGTCAGCCGCATGAGCGAATTGCTCGAGATCTTGCCCGCCAAGCAGCGCGAGATCCTGATCCTGCGCGTGGTCGTCGGCCTGTCCGCCGAGGAGACCGCCGCCGCCGTCGGCAGCACAACGGGAGCGGTCCGAGTGGCCCAGCACCGCGCGCTGTCGCGGCTCAAGTCCGAAATTGTCGCGGCGGGTGACTATGCCTGAATCTGGTTACGCGTTCCCCGACCAGCCGGCGTTGGACGAATTGGCCCCCACCGATCTGCTGCTCGACGCGCTCGCCGCACGCCGGCCGGTCGAACTGGACGACCCCAACGACCGCAGTTTTGAAGCGCTGGCCGTCCTGATGGGTGACTGGCGCGACGACCTGCGGTGGCCACCGGCCAGTGCGCTGGTCTCGCCGGAGGAGGCCGTCGGAGCGCTGCGCGACGGACTAGTCCAACGCCGGCGCGCCCGCCGTGGCCTCGCCGCGGTCGGATCGGTTGCCGCGACGCTGCTGGTCCTGAGCGGGTTTGGAGCCATGGTGGTCGAGGCCCGCCCCGGCGACACGCTCTACGGTCTGCACGCCATGTTCTTCGACCAGCCGCGCGTCAACGACGATCACATCGTGTTGTCCGCCAAGGCCGATCTGGCGAAGGTTCAGCAAATGATCGACGAGGGCCAATGGACTCAGGCCCAGAATCAGCTGGCCGAGGTCAGCAGCACCGTGCAGTCCATGAACGATGGGGCCAGCAGAAACGACCTGATGGACGAGGTGAATCTGCTGAACGCCAGGGTTGAATCACGCAACCCGAATGCAATGCTGCCCGCTTCCGCCACAAAGCCGCCGAGGGCTCCGGCCGCCTCGACCACTCCGCCCGTTTCACCCACTCCGAGCACCAAACCGCCGACCGCGGTCAGTCCCAGCTCGACGAGCCCTCCGACCACGACCAGTCCGTCACCGAGTCCATCGACGAGTCCGTCACCGAGTGCATCCCCGAGTCCATCGTCGGGCCGGCACCGGCATCATGTGCAGACGCCGTCTTCGTTGGCGCCGAGCGCCACACCGTAAGAGCCGCTCAGCGTCGGTGAAACCCGTCGGCGTCTGACGTCGCCTCGTTGAGCGAGGCGTCAGCGTAGCCGCGGCAGTAATCCCACGTGACGTAGGAGTCCGGTTCGGGATCGTAGGCGGGCTCGTGCGGACGCACGGTGCCGTCGATCAGCAGTTGCAGCAAGTTGGACCGCAACATGTCCCAGTCGTGATAGTGGTCTTGCTGGCACTCATCGCAGCACACCACGAGACCGCGAATCCCCTTGTGGGCCAACAGTGCCTCATAAACGGCCAGATCGGCCAGGTCGGCCTCGACCGCCATTCGCTCCTGCTGATCCAGGGGTTGTCCCGGTTCGACGGCATCCAGCGCAGCTGACGGGTCGCACGGGTCGTCGGCGAATGGGTCGGGCGGCAAACCCGGCGGGAGGTGGTCGCGCACGCCTCTAGACTACGCAGGCGGGCCGTCATAACGCCAGCAGGGAGGCGCGCCCAAGCAAGCGGGTCCCGACGGCTGCCGAGCCGATAGGATGGGTTTCTCACTGCGCACGCTTATGGAGGGCCCCACCGATGTCTCGTGGCACGTCCCACCTAGAAGACAGCTCCCCGCTGGTCGCCAGTCCGTACGTGCGCGTGGGCGGGCTGGCCGAAGACCCGGTGCCGACCGGGGGCGACAACCCCAACAAAATCGCGATGCTGGGGCTGACGTTCGACGACGTCATGCTCCTGCCCGCGGCTTCGGATGTGGTTCCCGCCACCGCCGATACCTCCAGCCAGCTCACCAAGAAAATCAGGCTCAAGGTGCCGCTCGTGAGCTCGGCGATGGACACCGTGACCGAGTCGCGGATGGCCATCGCGATGGCCCGGGCGGGCGGCATGGGCGTGCTGCACCGCAACCTGCCGGTCGCCGAACAAGCCGGCCAGGTCGAGATGGTGAAGCGCTCGGAGGCGGGCATGGTCACCGACCCGGTGACCTGCCGGCCGGACAACACGCTGGCTCAGGTGGACGCGCTGTGCGCACGGTTCCGGATCTCCGGGCTACCAGTGGTCGACGACTCCGGCTCGCTGGTCGGCATCATCACCAACCGGGACATGCGGTTCGAGGTGGACCAGTCCAAACAGGTCGCCGAGGTGATGACCAAGGCCCCGCTGATCACCGCCCAGGAGGGTGTCAGCGCCGATGCGGCGCTGGGGCTGTTGCGCCGCAACAAGATCGAGAAGCTGCCCATCGTCGACGGTCACGGCCGGCTGACCGGGCTGATCACCGTCAAAGACTTCGTCAAGACAGAACAGCACCCGTTGGCCACCAAGGACAGCGACGGCCGGCTGCTGGTCGGCGCCGCCGTCGGGGTCGGCGGTGACGCCTGGGTCCGCGCGATGATGCTAGTCGACGCTGGGGTTGACGTCCTGGTGGTGGACACCGCGCACGCGCACAACCGCTTGGTGCTCGATATGGTCAGCAAACTCAAGCTCGAGGTCGGCGACCGCGTCGAGGTGATCGGCGGCAACGTGGCCACCCGGGCGGCCGCAGCGGCGCTGGTCGACGCCGGCGCGGACGCGGTGAAGGTGGGCGTGGGACCGGGTTCGATCTGCACGACGCGGGTCGTGGCCGGCGTCGGCGCGCCGCAGATCACCGCGATCCTGGAGGCCGTCGCGGCGTGCGCGCCGGTCGGCGTGCCGGTCATCGCCGACGGGGGACTGCAGTACTCCGGCGACATCGCCAAGGCGCTGGCCGCCGGCGCATCGACGGCCATGCTGGGGTCGTTGCTGGCCGGCACCGCGGAGGCGCCGGGCGAGCTGATCTTCGTCAACGGCAAGCAGTTCAAGAGCTATCGGGGCATGGGGTCGCTGGGCGCCATGCAGGGCCGGGGTTCTGCAGCGGGCAAGTCGTTCTCCAAGGACCGCTACTTCGCCGATGACGCGCTGTCCGAGGACAAGCTGGTGCCCGAGGGGATCGAGGGCCGGGTGCCGTTCCGAGGCCCGCTGTCGTCGGTGATCCACCAGCTGACCGGCGGTCTGCGGGCGGCGATGGGTTACACCGGCTCGCCCACCATCGAGGTGCTGCAGCAGGCGCAGTTCGTCCGGATCACGGCCGCCGGGCTCAAGGAGAGCCACCCGCACGACGTCGCCATGACCGTCGAAGCGCCCAACTACTACGCCCGGTGAGTAGCGAACTGGCCATGGTCGAGATCGGGATGGGCCGCGCCGCCCGTCGCACCTATGAACTCAGCGAAATCAGCATCGTGCCGTCGCGGCGCACGCGCTCGTCGCAGGACGTGTCGACGGCGTGGCAGCTCGACGCCTACCGGTTCGAGATTCCCGTGGTGGCGCACCCGACCGACGCCCTGGTGTCGCCCGAGTTCGCGATCGAGCTCGGCCGGCTCGGAGGGCTGGGCGTGCTCAACGGCGAGGGGCTGATCGGCCGCCACGCCGACGTGGAGGCCAAGATCGCGCAACTCGTCGAGGCGGCCGAAAAGGAGCCGGAACCCTCCGCGGCGATCCGGCTGCTGCAGGAGTTGCACGCGGCGCCGCTGGACCCGGACCTGCTGGGATCGGCGGTCGCCCGCATCCGCGAGGCCGGCGTGATCACCGCGGTGCGGGTCAGCCCGCAGAACGCCCAGGCGCTGACGCCCGTGCTGCTCCAGGCGGGCATCGACCTGCTCGTCATCCAGGGCACGATCGTGTCCGCCGAGCGGGTGGCCTTGGATAGAGAACGAGACGGCGAGCCGCTGAATCTCAAGACCTTCATCGCCGAGCTCGATGTTCCAGTGGTCGCCGGCGGGGTGCTCGACCACCGCACCGCGCTGCATCTGATGCGCACCGGCGCGGCCGGGGTCATCGTCGGCTACGGCTCCACCAGGGGCGTGACCACCAGCGACGAGGTGTTGGGCATCAGCGTTCCGATGGCCACCGCGATCGCCGACGCCGCGGCCGCGCGCCGCGAATACCTCGACGAGACCGGCGGCCGTTACGTGCACGTGCTAGCCGACGGGGACATTCACACCTCGGGCGAGCTGGCCAAAGCCATCGCCTGCGGTGCCGACGCGGTGGTGCTGGGCACGCCGCTGGCCGAATGCGCAGAGGCGCTCGGGGGCGGGTGGTTCTGGCCGGCCGCGGCGGCGCACCCGTCGCTGCCGCGCGGGGCGTTGCTGCAGATCGCCGTCGGTGAGCGCCCGCCGATGCGGCAGGTGCTCAACGGCCCGTCGGACGATCCGTTCGGCAGCCTCAACCTGGTGGGCGGCCTGCGCCGTTCGATGGCCAAGGCCGGTTATTGCGACCTCAAGGAGTTCCAGAAGGTCGGGCTGACCGTCGGAAGCTGAAGCCAGCCCCAAACCCACGCGAGCAGACGTTTAAGCCCCTCAATTGTCGGCGTTCGAGGGATTTTGCGTCTGCTCGGCGGAGGTCGATACTGTTGCGATGAAGCCGGATTACGACGTCCTCATCATCGGTTCGGGATTCGGGGGCAGCGTCAGCGCGTTGCGACTGACGGAAAAGGGTTATCGCGTGGGCGTGCTGGAGGCCGGCCGCCGCTTCTCCGACGAGGAGTTCGCCGAGACCTCCTGGGACCTGCGCAAGTTCCTGTGGGCCCCGAAGTTCGGGTGCTACGGCATTCAACGGATCCATCCGCTGCGCAACGTGATGATCTTGGCCGGCGCCGGAGTGGGCGGCGGCTCACTGAACTACGCCAACACGTTGTACGTGCCGCCGGAGCCGTTCTTCGCCGACCGCCAGTGGTCGCACATCACCGACTGGCGTGGCGAGTTGATGCCGCACTACGAACAGGCGCAACGGATGCTGGGCGTGGTGACCAACCCCACGTTCACCGACGCCGACCGCATCGTCAAGGAGGTCGCCGACGAGATGGGGTTCGGCGACACCTTCGTGCCGACCCCGGTCGGGGTGTTCTTCGGCCCGGATGGCACCAAAGCGCCGGGTAAAACCGTGCCCGACCCGTACTTCGGCGGCGCGGGCCCCGACCGTACCGGCTGCCTGGAGTGCGGCTGCTGCATGACGGGCTGCCGCTACGGCGCCAAGAACACCCTGCTGAAGAACTACCTCGGCCTCGCGGAATCGGCGGGTGCGCAGATCATTCCGATGACCACGGTGAAGGGCTTCGAGCAGCGCTCCGACGGGCTGTGGGAGGTCCGCACCGTTCGCACCGGGAGCTGGCTGCGACGGGACAGGCGCACGTACACCGCCTCCTATCTGATCCTGGCGGCGGGCACCTGGGGCACGCAGCACCTCCTGTTCAACATGCGCGACAAGGGCAAGCTGCCCCGGTTGTCCAAGCGCCTCGGTGTGCTGACCCGCACCAACTCCGAGTCGATCGTCGGCGCCGGCCGCCTGGAAGTCCGGCCGGATCTCGACCTCACCCACGGCGTGGCGATCACGTCGTCGATCCACCCGACGTCGGACACCCACATCGAGCCGGTCCGCTACGGCAAGGGCTCCAACGCGATGGGCCTGCTGCAGACCCTGATGACGGACGGCCAGGGCCCCGAGGGCACCGACGTGCCGCGGTGGAAGCAGTTGTTGGACCAGGCCCGCGAAGACCCGCGCCGCATGCTCCGGATGCTCAACGTCCACCAGTGGAGCGAGCGCACGCTGATCGCCTTGGTGATGCAGCACCTGGACAACTCGATCACCACGTTCACCAAGCGCGGCAAGCTGGGCATCCGCTGGTACTCCAGCAAGCAGGGGCACGGCGAGCCGAACCCGACGTGGATCCCGATCGGCAACGAGGTCACCCGCCGCATCGCCGACAAGGTCGACGGCGTGGCCGGCGGCACCTGGGGCGAGCTGTTCAACATCCCGCTGACCGCTCACTTCCTGGGCGGGGCGGTGATCGGCGACAGCCCCGAGCACGGCGTCATCGACCCGTATCACCGGGTCTACGGCTATCCGACCCTGTTCGTAGTCGACGGCGCGGCGATCTCGGCGAACCTGGGCGTCAACCCCTCGCTGTCCATCACCGCGCAAGCCGAGCGGGCCGCCTCACTGTGGCCCAACAAGGGCGAGAACGATCAGCGGCCGCTGCAGGGCGACACCTACCGCAGGCTGGCCCCGATCCCGCCTGAGCACCCGGTGGTACCCCTCGACGCACCGGGCGCGCTGCGGTGGCTGCCGATCCACCCGGTTACGGCCACCGAGGCGGGCTGACAACTCGGGGGTCAGCTTGCGACCGCTTCGAGTGGTGCGCCGCTGACCACCCGGCTTCGTTGCCCGTGCACGTTCACCGGCACGTCGCCCATCAAGGTGACCCGGTGCATTAGCCGGGGCTGGTTGTCGTAGTCGTCGATCGCCCGGTGCTGGGTTGCCCGGTTGTCCCAGATGGCAACGTCGCCCGGCTCCCAATTCCAGCGAATGGTGTTCTCGGGCAAGGTGATTCGACGTTGTAGCAGTTCTAGCAGCACCCTGGATTCGTAGCCGTCCAGGCCGATAAAGCTGCGCACGAAGCCACCGGCCAGCAGGGCACGTTCCCCAGTCTCCGGATGCACGCGCACCACAGGATGTTCGGTCCGGAAGTCCGGCTTCTCGAACGCCCGCCGGAACTCGCGCTGCGTCTCGGTCAATGACTCCGGGATCGCGTACTCCCGGCGGTTGGTGTGCAGCGCCCACAGGTTTTCGACGAACAACCTGAAAGGTTCGGGCAGGTCGTCGTAGGCGGCTACGGTGGAGGCCCACATGGTCGACCCGCCATAGCTGGGCAGGGTGATCGCGCGGAGGATCGACGCCGCCGGATAGTTGGCGGCGAACGTAACGTCGGTGTGCCAGCGGGAGGCCCTGCCGCGCTCGGAGTTGATCGGCGTAATAGTCGGTGCGTTATTGTCGGCCAGGACGGATGCGGCCGGGTGGCCGACCGGCGTGCCCAGCAGCCCGGCGAACGCGAGCTGCTGCTGGTCATCGAGGTGATGCTGGCCGCGGAAGAAAATCACCTTGTACGCCAATAACGCCTCGCGTATCTCGTCGACGGTGGCGGGGTCGAGGTCGCCGCCCAATTTCACCCCGTCGATGCGGGCGCCGATTCGGCTGCCCAGCTTGGTAACGCCTATCGCCTGCGCCATATCTTTCGTCCTTTGGGGGGAGCCTGGTGTAGTCAGTCGACTACATCCGCTAGTGTAGTCATATGACTACGCACTCGGCAAGGGCAGGCCGAAAAATTCCGGCCGGGCAGAGCCCCACCGGGCGGGAGCAAGTGGCGGCGGCGATCCTGGAAGCGGCCACCGACCTGTTTGCCGAGCGCGGCCCGGCCGCGACGTCGATCCGCGACATCGCGGCACGATCAAAGGTCAACCACGGCCTGGTTTTTCGTCACTTCGGCACCAAGGAACAGTTGGTCGGTGCCGTGCTCGATCACCTGGGCGCGGATCTGACCGGCCTGCTGCGGTCGGGCGCGCCGGCCGACATTCTGGAGAAGGCACTCGACCGGCAGATACGGGTCATGGCCCGGACGGTGCTTGACGGGTATCCCGCCGAACAGTTGCAGCAGCGCTTCCCCAACGTTGCCGGCGTGCTCGACGCGGTGCGACCACGCCACGACACCGAGCTCGGGGCGCGGGTGGCGGTCGCGAATGCCCTTGCGCTGCAATTCGGTTGGCGGTTGTTTGCGCCGATCCTCCGTTCGGCCACCGGTCTCGACGAGCTGAGCGACGCCGAGCTGCGGCAGGTGGTGGACGCCGAGGTGGCCCGGATCGTCGAACCTCACTGAGTACGGGCCAGGGCGCGCCGGTGCAGCGGCTCGCGGCCCGGTGGCTGCTGCGGCGGCGGCAGCAAGGGCTTGCGGATGCGCACCGGGACGGTCGTCGGCGAATCGGTGCTCAGCGTGAGTCGTTCACCGGCGTGCCGGATGGTCGGCTCGTGCTCGGTTCCGTCCCGTACCGCGTAAGTGACCTCGGCGTGGTCGACGTCGACGGTCAGTCGGACGTCTCGCCATCGCAGCCGGAAGCGAAGACGCGCAATGCCGTCGGGCAGTTGCGGATCCAGCGACAGGATGTCTTCGTCGTCGCGCAGGCCGCCGAACCCCGCGACCAGCGTCATCCAAGTGCCCGCAAGGGAGGCCATGTGCAACCCGTCGCGGGTGTTGTGGTGCAGATCGCGCAGGTCGATCAGCGCGGCCTCGTAGGCGTAGTCATGCGCCAGCTCCATGTGCCCGACCTCGGCACACATGACCGCCTGGGTGCAGGCCGACAGCGACGAGTCGCGAACGATGCGCCGCTCGTAGTAGTCGACGTTGCGCGCCTTTTGTTCGGGCGTGAACGCGTGGCTCTGCCACTGCATCGCCAGCACCAGGTCGGCCTGCTTGATGACCTGGGCGGGGTAGAGCCGCACGTAGGCGTAGTTCAACAGCAGCGGGTAGGTCTTGTTGGCCTCGAAGTCCCACTCGGCAAGGGTGGTAAACCCTTCGCACTGTTGGTGGACGCCCAGCTCCGCGTCGTAGGGAATGTTGACCGCCCCTGCCGCATCCCGCCAGGCGGCCGTCTCCTCCGTGGTCACGTCCATCGCCGCCGCCTCCTCGGGATGGCGGTTGCAGGCCTCGGCGGCGCTGACCAGGTTGTGCGCCGCCATCAGGTTCGTGAAGACGTTGTCGCGGACGATCGCGGTGTACTCGTCGGGACCGGTGACGCCGTCGAGGTGCCAGACGCCGTGCCGGTCGTGGTGCCCCAGCGACATCCACAGCCGGGCGGTCTCGACGAGCACCCTCAGGCCGCACTCTCGCTCCAGGTCGTGGTCGCCGGTGACGATGCGGTAGCGCTCGAAGGCCATCGCGATGTCGGCGTTGATGTGCCAGGCCGCCGTGCCGGCCGGCCAGTAGGCCGAGCACTCCTGCCCGCGGATGGTGCGCCACGGAAAGCTGGCCCCGGCGAGGCCGAGTTCCTCGGCGCGCTCCTTGGCGAGGTCGAGCGTGGACGCCCGCCAGCGCAGGGCGTCGGCGACCGTACGCGGGGCCGTGTAGGTCAGCACCGGCAACACGTAAGCTTCGGTGTCCCAAAAGGCGTGGCCGTCGTAGCCGGTTCCGGTGAGTCCCTTGGCGGCGATTGCGCGGCGTTCGGCGCGGGCGCTGGCCTGCAGCAGGTGGAACATCCCGAACCGGACGGCTTGCTGAGATTCGGGGTCGCCCTCGACCTCGACGTCGGCGTTTTCCCAGAAGTCGTCGAGGTAGGCCCGTTGCGCGTCCGCCAGCCCCTTCCACCCGGTGTAGCGCGCGCTGTGTATTGCGGCGGCGGCCTGGTCACGCAACGCCGGGCGAGAGCGCATGCTCGACCAGCCATACGCCAGGTATTTGACGATGCGCAGCTTCTGCCCCGCACGCAGTCCGCAGATCACGGTGGTCCGGGCCAGGTCGGGACGCGCATCGGTGCTGAACTCCACACGCCCGGGAACGTCGATCTCGTGATCCATCGCGGCGGCCATCATCAGCGCGCTGGCTCGGGTCCGGTGCATGAGAAGCGCTCCGGTCTCGGTGTTTTCGTGGTCCACGGCCTCCAGCGGGCTCTCCAGGATGGCCGACACGCGCGGATCGTCGGACGTCTCCGGCTGGTCCTCGTTGGTGACCAATTCGGACTGCACGGTCACCCGAACGAATTCGTCGACCGCCTCGATGACGTACTCGATGGCGGCGATGCCGCGCTGCGTCAGCGACACCAGCCGGGTGGAGACCAACCTGATTTGCTTGCCGGCCGGCGAGTTCCAGTGCGCGCGGCGGGTCAGCGTCCCGGTGCGGAGGTCGAGGACCCGTTCGTGGGAGATCAGTTCGCCGTAGCGGACGTCGAACGGCTCGTCCTCGACCAACAGGCGGATGATCTTGCCGTTGGTGACGTCGACGATCGTTTGGCCGGCCTCCGGGTAGCCGTAACCGGCCTCGGCATACGGCAGCGGTCGGATCTCGTAGAAGGAGTTCAGATAGGTGCCGGGCAGGCCGTACGGCTCGCCCTCGTCGAGGTTGCCGCGTAACCCGATGTGCCCGTTGGACAAGGCGAACAGGGATTCCGACTGGGCCAGCAGGTTCAGATCCAGCTGGGTCTCGCGGACCTGCCACGGTTCGACGGGAAAGGCTTCCTCGGTGATCATGAGCGAAGCAGTTCGGCGAGATCGGTGACCACGACGTCGGCGCCGTCGCGGCGCAGCTCTTCGGCCTGGCCCACCCGGTCCACGCCCACAACGTAGCCGAAGTTGCCGGCGCGGCCGGCCGCCACGCCCGACAGCGCGTCTTCGAAGACGGCCGCGGCGTCGGGGGCGACGCCCAGCAGCTCGGCCCCGCGCAGGTAGGAGTCGGGGGCGGGCTTGCCGGCGATGTGCTCGTCGCGCAGCGTGATGCCGTCGACCCGCTGCTGGACGTACCGGTCGAGACCGGTGATCTCGAGTACGTCGCGGGTGTTGGCGCTCGACGACACGACGGCGATGCCCAGACCGGCGGCCGAGACCGCATCCAGATAGCGCCGCGACCCGTCGAACACCTTGACCCCGTCGTCGTGCAGGACCTTCTGGAACATGTCGTTCTTGCGGTTGCCCAGACCGTATATGGTCTCGGCGTCGCCCGAGTCGTCCGGATTGCCGTCGGGCAGTTCAATTCCCCGGCTGTTCAGAAACGACCGGACCCCGTCTTCGCGCTTCTTGCCGTCGACGTATTTCCGGTAGTCGTCGGCCGCATCGAAGGGGACGAACTCTTCTCCCATTCGCTTGGCGCGTTCGGACAGGTATGCGTCGAACATGACCTTCCACGCCTTGGTATGCACGCTCGCGGTGTCGGTGAGCACACCGTCGAGGTCGAACAGGCAGGCACGCACCTTCTCCGGCAGACCCAGCGCTGAACTCACAAGTCGACCTCACTCTCGGATATCGGGTTGGGCGGTATCCACTCCACCATGCCAAGCCGCGTGCCGCCAGGGTCAGCGGCGTGCCGGCGTCCGGGCCCGCGGCAGGCTTTGGCCGGTAGGGCATGAGGCGACTTGTGAAAGCGCTATCCCCGGTTGGCGCTCAGATCGAACCGTGCGTCAACCGATCGCCCTTACCACGCCCTGGATTGCCCGCAGGCGTCCGTCGGCCAGGGCTTGGGTGAGGTTTTCGGCTTTTCGCCGGAAGTCGGTGACGAAGGCGTGCAGGCCCAGCGGGTCGGGGGGCTGGGCCAGGATGGCCTGCATGAGGGCGGCCGCCTGGTCGGTGAGGTCGTTCCAGTGCTCGACGGCGAACCCGGCGGACTCGACGACGGCGCGCAGTTCGTCGGGAGTGACCAGATGGCTGCGCGACGGGTGGTCGGCCCACGGGAGCGGGTAGCCGAGCTCGCCGCGGTCCCCAATTGCGATGTCCCACAAGGCCAGCCGTCCGCCGTCCGCCAGCACCCGGCGGGCTTCGGCGTACAGGCGGCCCTTGTCGGCGATGTTCATTTGAACATGCTGGCTGATGGCGACGTCGAAGGTGCCGTCGGCAAAGGGGAGTTCGGTGACGTCCGCCTGGCGAACGGATATCTGGTTGCCGAGGCCGACGAGTCGGTTGAGCCAACGGTTCGTTTCGCAGTATTCGTCGGTGAGATCCACGGCGGTAACCGAACAGCCGTAGCTGTCGGCGACGTAGCGGGCGGTGCCGCCGACCCCGCTTCCGGCGTCGAGCACTTTACTCTCGCTGGTGATCTGCGCCAGGTCGGTCAGCTGGGCGGTGGCGATGCGGCCCATGGTGTGGAAGTCCTCCAGCAGGCCGAGGTCGGCGGGCGCGAGGCGGTCGAGGTTCTTCCCGGCGGAGAGCAGCGCCTGCTCGATGTTGTTGCGCGACAGCCCGGTCGAATACTGGTTCTGGATCGAGTCGTTCATTTCTGCACCTTCGTCCGTGTGATGATGATAGGCGGGATCGTGATGAGGGGCGTTGGCGTTTTAGGTCCTGGCCAGCGCCGTCGTGTCGGGGACCGGCGTCGGTTGCTGCGCTCGCGCCGGCAACAGCCAGCCGACGACTATCGCCGCACCCAGCGCGATGCCCGCGCATACCAGCGAACTCACCCGCATGCCGTCCAGGAACGCGCGGTCAACAGCGGCGCGGACAAAGGTGGCCTGTTGCGCCGGCAGCTGCTCGACCACCCTGTGCGCCAGAGCCATCGAGTGGCGCATCGCCTCGGCGGGCAAACCCGTCAAGGCGGTCGCGCTGAGATGCCCGGAGTACACCGATGCGAAGATGCTGCCGGCGATGGCGACGCCGAGGGTGCCGCCGAGTTCGCGCGTCGTGTCGTTGACCGCCGAGCCGACGCCGGCCTTATCGATTGACAGCGACCCCATGATGGCCTCGGTGGCCGGCGCCGTCGTCAGGCCCAGGCCGCCACCGAGCAGCACCATCTGCATAGCGATTTGGCTGTAGGGCGTTGCCGCGTCCGCCGTGGACGCCCACGCCAGCCCGGCGGCGAACACGGTCAGGCCGGCGGCGACGACGGCGGTGGTGCCGATTCGTTCCACCAGCCGCGGCCCCAAGACACTGGCCAGTGCGATCGAGACGGCGACCGGCAGCAATCGCACGCCGCTCTGAAAGGCGGTGTAGTCCTTGATGAATTGGAAGTACTGCGTGATGACGAAGATGAACCCGAATAGCGTCAGGAAGCCGGCGGTCACGGCCACGCTGCCGCCGGAGAATCGGCGGTTGAAGAACACCGAGACATCCAGCATGGGATGGGTGCTGCGTCGCTCCCAGAGCGCGAAGGCGGCGAGAACCATTGCGGCCAGCGCGAATCCGAGGGCGGTCCGCGCGTTGGTCCATCCCCAGGTGGGTGCCTCGATGACCGTGTAGACGAGCGTCGTGATGCCGGCCGCGGACAGGAGCAAGCCGGGGAGGTCCACACGCGGCGCCGCCGGGTCGCGGGAGGTCGGAACGAACAAGACGCCGCCGACGATGGCCAGCGCCGCGATCGGAATGTTCACCATGAAGATCGAGCCCCACCAGAAGTGTTCGAGCAGCCAGCCGCCGCTGATCGGTCCGACGGCCACGCCGACGCCGACCATGGCCGCCCACAGGCCGATCGCCTTGGCGCGCGGCGCCGGGTCGGTGAAGATGTTGGTGATCAGGCCAAGCGTGGTCGGGAAGATCACCGCCGCGCCCACGCCCATGGCGGCACGGGCCGCGATGAGCTGGTCGGCCGAATTTGCTTGGGCGGCAAGGGCAGAGGTGGCCGCGAACAGCGCGAGCCCGGAGTTGAGCCAGCCGCGCCTGCCGTAGCGGTCGGACAGGCTGCCGGCCGACAGCAGCAGGCCGGACATGACCAGGGTGTAGGCGTCGACGATCCATTGCAGCTGGGCGGTGTCGGCGCTGAGTTCGCGCGACAGGGTGGGCAGCGCGACGTTGACGATGGTGGCGTCGACGCTGATGACGAAGACGCCGAGGCAGATGACGGCGAGTGCGGGAATCGGGTGGTTGCGGAATATCGGCGTGGTGCGCATGGACAAGAGGCTAAAGTCATCAGACAAATAAATCAAGTGACCAGTTGAGAAACATGTCTTACCTCGGTAAGCTGATGTGGTGCCACCCCGCAGGAACTACAACCAGAACTGCCCGATCGCGCGCGGCCTCGACGTCCTCGGCGAGCGGTGGACATTGCTGATCCTGCGCGAGTTGGTCGGCGGGCCCCGCCGCTACGTTGACCTGCGCGACGAGCTGCCCGGGATCGCAACCAATCTCCTGGCCGAGCGACTAAAGGAACTGCAAGAAGCCGGGCTCGTCGACCGCGCCGACCTGCCGGCCCCGATCGGGCGCACCGTTTACACGCTCAGCGACATGGGTTGGCAGCGGGTGCTGCCGATCCTGCAGACCGTCGCGTGGTTCGGGCTGGACCGCCTAGACCCGATCGAGGACGGCCCCGGAACGCCCTTGAACGGATTCCTGGCCGGCGTCCTGCTGGGCTTCAGCCCGGCCGGCGCGGCCGGTTTGGAGACGACGTGCCGGGCTGAGATCGGCGGCCGGCGTTTCGAATTCGCGATAACGCAAGGGCGCCTGGCCGGCGCTCACGGCGAGCCCTCGGTGACCCTCACCGCCAGTGCGGCGGACCTTGTCACCGCCCGTCTGGGATCCAGCGAAGCCAAGCGCAAGGCGGCGCTGCGGCGCGTGAAATTCGATGGCGACCCGGAGACCGTCGCGGCGGTGCGTCAGGCTTTGGCGCTGTAGGCGTGTGCCAGCACCTCGTCCACCGACCACTGATCGTTGGCGTGGGTACCGCGCTTGCACGCGACGACCCGACCGTCCGAGCCGATCAGAAAATCAGCCGGCAACCCCAGATGGCCACCGGTCGGATGCATGTTCACGTTGCCGATGCCCTGACGGACCGCCGACGCCAGCGTCGCCGGCGTCAGCGCGCGGGGGTGCAGGAGGGAACGCGGCGAGGAGCCGACGCCGAACTCGGAGTAGAGCGTCTTGGCCGGGTCGCCGACCACAGGGAACGGCAACTCGCCGACGTAGCGGCGCAACTCCTGATCGGTCGAGTGAAAAACGACGACCTCGCAGACACCGGCGTCGGTGATCTCGTCGTGTCGACGCACGATCGCCTGCAGGTGAACGTTGCAGATGGGGCAGCCGGCGAAACGCCGAAACTGGAGATGGACGAGCCGTTTCGGATCGGGAATCGGAACCGCCTCGCCGAAAACACCGATCAGTTCACGCGCGGGGACAATGTTGCCCGCGCCGGCCAAGGCATCTCCGCTCATTGGATAGCTCCTTATCCACGGCCCCCGTACACAATCTACGAGCCGGCGCGACGAGCGAGCGCACTACACTCACTGCGGTGACCGAACGCGCTGATGTCGATGGGCATGCCACACCGGCCCGACCGGTGCTGGTCGTCGACTTCGGCGCGCAGTACGCGCAGTTGATCGCCCGCCGGGTCCGCGAGGCGCGGGTCTTCTCCGAGGTCATCCCGCACACCGCCACGGTCGGGGAGATCAAGGCCCGTAATCCGGTCGCCGTGGTGCTCTCCGGCGGCCCGGCCAGTGTCTACACCGAGGGCGCCCCGCAGCTCGACCCGGCGCTGTTCGACCTCGGTGTGCCGGTGTTCGGCATCTGCTACGGGTTCCAGGCGATGGCGCAGGCCCTGGGCGGCACCGTCGCCCACACCGGCACCAGCGAATACGGCCGAACCGAGCTGAAAGTCTTTGGCGGCGAGCTGCATTCGGGCCTACCCGATGTCCAGCCGGTTTGGATGAGTCACGGCGACGCGGTCACCGCGGCGCCGGACGGATTCGATGTGGTCGCTAGCAGTGCGGGCGCCGCCGTGGCCGCCTTCGAGAACCGCGAGCGGCGCCTGGCCGGGGTTCAGTACCACCCGGAGGTGATGCACACACCGCACGGGCAACAGGTGCTCAGCCGGTTCCTCCATGACTTCGCCGGCCTCGGCGCGGAGTGGACGCCCGCCAACATCGCCGACGCGCTCGTCGAGCAGGTGCGTGAGCAGATCGGCGACGGCCACGCGATCTGCGGGCTGTCCGGCGGGGTGGATTCGGCGGCGGCCGCGGCGCTGGTGCAGCGAGCGATCGGCGAGAGGTTGACGTGCGTCTTCGTCGACCACGGGCTGTTGCGCGCCGGCGAGCGCGATCAGGTACAGCGCGATTTCGTGGCCGCCACCGGCGCCAACCTGGTCACGGTCGACGCCCAGGAGACCTTCCTGCAGGCGCTGTCGGGGGTGACCAATCCTGAAGGCAAGCGCAAGATCATCGGCCGGCAGTTCATCCGGGCCTTCGAGGGCGCGGTGCGGGATGTGTTGGGGGACAACCCCGCTGGCAACATAGAGTTTTTGGTGCAGGGCACGCTCTATCCGGACGTGGTGGAGTCCGGCGGAGGCAGCGGCACCGCGAACATCAAGAGCCACCACAATGTCGGCGGCCTGCCCGGGGACCTGAAGTTCAAGCTCGTCGAGCCGCTGCGGCTGCTGTTCAAAGACGAGGTGCGCGCGGTCGGGCGGGAGTTGGGCCTGCCGGAGGAAATCGTTGCCCGCCAGCCCTTTCCGGGGCCGGGCCTGGGCATCCGGATCGTCGGCGAGGTCACCGCGCGACGGCTGGACACGCTGCGACGGGCCGACTCGATCGCGCGCGAGGAACTCACCGCTGCCGGCCTGGACAACCAGATCTGGCAGTGCCCCGTGGTGCTGCTGGCCGACGTCCGCTCGGTCGGAGTGCAGGGCGACAACCGCACCTACGGGCACCCGATCGTGCTGCGGCCGGTGTCCAGTGAGGACGCCATGACCGCTGACTGGACCCGGGTGCCCTACGAGGTGCTGGAGCGCATCTCGACCCGGATCACCAACGAGGTGCCCGAGGTCAACCGCGTGGTGCTGGACATCACCAGCAAGCCGCCGGGCACCATCGAGTGGGAGTAGCCGGGCCGGCTCTCTGCGCCGAACGTGCGGCCCGACGCACACTCGAGGCCCAACGTGCTGCTGGCCGCACACTCGGGGGCTTGGTTACGTGACGAATTCACGCCTGCCATAGGCGATCGTGGCCGCGTCCCAGTTTCCGCCGGCCTCGGTGACGAGTCCGCGGGCGACATCTCGATCGTCTTTTCCGGCGACGAGGATCAAGGTGCGGTCGGTCCTGGTGACGGATCCGCCACGCAAGCGGTTGCGGGCAGCCGGATCGGCCGCCAGCGCGCCGCCGAAGCGGGCGATGTCGACGGCCGGCACCACGACGATGATCGCGTCCCCCTCGGGCGCATCCTGCGGCAGGTAGTCGAAGGTAAGCACCGCTTCCTGGTTGAACTGGCGGCGCAGCGCCTCGGCGGCGGTGTGCGTGGTCGACTCGTCGGCGCAGCACAGATGAAATTCGCGTGATCGCTCGAAGGTGGTCTGCTGTAGCTCAGGCGACCAGTACACCCCGTCGAGGGGGGCCGATCCCGTGACCGCCGCCCCGCTTTGGGTCAGCGTCATGTCGGCTTGTATCTCGAACAGCGGATCGGCGTTGTCGGTGGCGAATAGCTCGGCGGGTTGACATGGATGGTCGTCGGCTTGAGCTGGGGTTTCGGTCATTAAAGCGGTACCCAATAGCAACATG
Source organism: uncultured Actinomycetota bacterium (assembly GCA_963788075.1). Lineage (GTDB taxonomy): Bacteria > Actinomycetota > Actinomycetes > Mycobacteriales > Mycobacteriaceae > Mycobacterium. Next base: position 1,425,557 of record CAWBFI010000008.1, read on the forward strand.
AGCACCATCGGCACCGAGCGCATAAAGCAGCCTCTCACGTTTCTTGACGGTTGTCGGAGGGCGGGTGTTTACTCCAGCTAGATCGAACATACTTTCGAAAAGAGCGGTCAAAAGGAAGTTGTAGGAGGCCAGTATGACCACGGCTTTTGCCTCCGACCACCGCCGGGAAAACCGCGCTGAACAGCTCGAATCGCTGCGCCGACGGATGGCTGAGATGTCCGGGAAGGTGTCCGGTCAAGCCGTCGCCCGAACCGATGAACTGCTCCCGGAATCGGAATCCTCTTTGGCGCTACCGCAGTGGCTGGCGGAGTCGCTGCCGGTGCCGTTGCCGCGGGGAACGGTGGCGGTGCTGTCGGGGGCTCGGTCGCTGTTGTTGAGCGTGGTGGCCGCGGTGACGGCGGCCGGGGGCAACGTCGCCATCGTCGGCCAGCCGGACATCGGGCTGCTGGCCGCGGTGGAGATGGGCGCGGACCTGAGCCGGGTCGCGGTGATACCGGATCCGGGAACCGATCCGGTGGAGGTGGCCGCGGTGCTCATCGACGGCATGGACCTGGTGGTGCTCGGTCTGGGCGGGCGTCGGGTACCGCAGACGCGGGCGCGGGCGGTGGTGGCGCGGGCTCGTAATAAGGGGTGCACCCTGCTGGTCACCGAGGGCGACTGGCAAGGGGCGTCGACGCGGCTTGCGGCCCGGGTCTGCGGCTACGACATCACTCCGGGTTATCGGGGGGTGCCCGCGCCGGGCTTCGGGCGGATCGGCAGGGTGCGGCTGCAGGTCAGCGGGATGTGCGCGGGCAGGCGGGTGATCGGCCGGGCGCGAGCCGGGTGAATTGGGGTGGTCTCGTCCCGGGCGCTGGCGATCTGGTGCATGGACTGGCCCGCGGTCGCGGCGGCGGCCGCGGCGGGGCTATCCCCGACGGCCCCGGTCGCGGTCACCCTGGCCAATCGGGTGATCGCCTGCTCGTCGGCCGCCCGTGCGGCCGGAGTGCGGCGCGGGCTGCGGCGCCGCGAGGCTGCGGCGCGCTGCCCGCAACTGCACGTTGCGACCGCCGACGCCGACCGCGACGCCCGCTTCTTCGAAGGGGTGATCGCGGCGGTGGACGACCTGGTGCCCCGCGCCGAGGTGCTGCGGCCCGGGCTCCTGGTGTTGCCGGTGCGCGGGGCGGCCCGCTATTTCGGTTCCGAACAGCAGGCCGCCGAGCGGCTGATCGACGCGGTGGCTGTGAGTTCAGTGGCCGGCGCGGAGTGTCAGGTCGGGATCGCCGACCAGTTGTCCACCGCGGTCTTCGCCGCGCGGGCGGGCCGCGTCGTGGAGCCGGGGGGCGACGCGAGGTTTCTGTCGGTGCTGTCGATCCGGCAGCTCGCCACCGAGCCGAGCCTGTCCGGCCCGGGGCGCGAAGAACTGACGGATCTGTTGTGGCGGATGGGGATTCGCACCATCGGGCAGTTCGCCGCGCTGTCGCGTACCGACGTGGCCTCCAGGTTCGGCGCCGACGGGGTGACCGCGCACCGGTTCGCCCGGGGGGAACCGGAGCGGGGGCCGTCCGGGCGGGAGCCACCGCCGGAACTCGAGGCCGTGCTGGACTGTGACCCGCCGGTCGACCGCGTCGACGCCGCGGCATTCGCCGGGCGCTCGCTGGCCGGCGCGCTGCACCAGACGCTGATGGCCGCCGGGGTGGGCTGCACCCGGCTGGCCATCCACGCCGTCACTGCCAACGGCGAAGAGCTGCAACGGGTGTGGCGGTGCGCCGAGCCGTTGACCGAGGACGCCACCGCCGACCGGGTGCGCTGGCAACTGGATGGGTGGCTGAGCAACCGGACGGGTCGCGACAGGCCCACCGCGCCGGTGACGCTGTTGCGACTGCAGGCGGTGGAGGTGGTGTCCGCCGAGGCGCTGCAGTTGCCGCTATGGGGTGGTCTGGGGGAGGAGGACAGGCTGCGGGCCCGCCGGGCGCTGGTGCGGGTTCAGGGCCTGCTCGGCCCGGAGGCGGTGTGGGTGCCGGTACTGTCCGGCGGTCGCGGGCCGGCCGAACGCATCACGCTGACCCCCCTGGGCGACGAGCCGGTGCCGCGGGACGACCCAAGCCTGCCGTGGCCCGGGCAACTACCGGAGCCCTCACCGGCCGTCTTACTGGACGACTCGGTGGAACTGCTTGATGCCCAAGGCAATCCGATACGGGTGAACGGCCGGGGGATGTTCTCGGCCGACCCCGCCCGGCTGACGGTGCGTGGCCGAGAGGAACCGCTGTGCTGGTGGGGCGCGCCGTGGTCGGTCGACGAGCGATGGTGGGATCCCGACGCCAAGGGGCGCGCCGCCCGCGCCCAGGTCCTGTTGGAGGACGAACGGGCGTTTCTGCTGTGCTACCGCCAAAGACGTTGGTATCTCGAGGGAAGCTACGAGTGACGGTGCGTATCCGTTGGGCCGCAACGCATCCGGCGTCAGGTCGTTGGCCGAGGAACGGTTGTGGGATGGCTGTACTAGTGGGTGAGATTTCGGCTCAGGAGTCTTCGGCCCTCGTCGGTGAAGTTGTGCTGGGCGTAGTAGCGGACGAGATGGTCGGAAGTTCGTTGGATCCACCCTGACCGTCAGTCCGTTCGTTGCGGCGTCCTGGATGAATCGGGGCACCCACTTCTGCACCGCGAGACCGGCACAACTGCTTGCCGCCCTCGTGGTGCTCGCGTCCACCATTGTCGCAATGGCTGCGTTCAACCGGAGCATCCCAGCTGTCAGCGCGTCGCGCGCAGGGCTGCTGCTAAGCCTGCAACCCATCGCCGGCGCGGTCACCGCCGCGACTGTGCTCGGTGAACCCCTCCGAGCCCGCACCACGATCGGCGGCGCTCTGATTGTGCTCGGCATCGTCGTGACGGCCAGAGCCAATCGCAACGACACAACTGATGGCACGCCACCGCTTTCTGGGGATCCCCAGTACGACCAGCGTGAAGGGGTTGAGCGTCAAGCTGGCTTATCGGCCGAGCCCCCGCGCGAACGGCCCGACCCGCCCGATGAATCGGTCGAAGAACACCGCGGCGTCCACGTCAACGCCGACTAGGGCGTTGGCTTTTCGGTCGCCAGACCAATCGGGAGCCGTCACACCCCGGGTCGGGGTGTCCGCTAATTCGATGTCCACCCTCGCCGCGCAGGTCGTTACCAGCTGGGGGTCCAGCGCCACCGCGGCGGCCAACGGATCATGCATATAGGCGACATAGCCATGCCCGCGGTCGCGGTGAGACTCGAAGTAGAACCGCATCGCGTCGTCGATCACCGGGATCAACGGAGACGGACCCGAGGCACACCCCTCAGCCGCCAGCCTGGCCAGGGTCTCCGGTGTCATGGCGACGCGCCGGGTGAGGTCCAAACCGCAGACGATCGGAAGTCGTTGTTGCCCGGCCCAACCGGCGAAGACCTCGCCGGCTGCCTCGGGATCCACCCGGATGTTCCATTCGGCCATCGGGTCCACGTCGTCACCGAACGACCCGCCCATGATCACCAGCCGTCGCAGCAGCGTCGGCAGCGCGGGTTCGGCGCGCAGGGCCAACGCCAGGTTGGTCAGGGGGCCGGTCACCAGGCCGATTAGGCCCCCGGGATGGGAGTGCGCGGCAGCCACCCATGCCTCCGTGGCGTCGTGGGCGGTGAGCCGCCGGTCGGTCGGGGGCAACTCGGCATACCCTAAACCGTTGGGGCCGTGGAACTGTGAGCGATGGGGCCACCGCCCGTGCAGCGGCTCGTCGGCGCCCCTGGATACGGGTATGCCTGGCGCGCGGCACAATTCGAGCAAACCGAGATTGTTGGCGCACACCTGCTCCACGTGGATGTTTCCGCCGGTCGACGCGATGCCTATCACGTCGGCGTCGGAGCTGGCGAGCAGGTAGATCAGCGCCATCGCGTCGTCGATGCCGGTGTCGACATCGACGAAGACGGGCACCATCGCCGCAACGATACGTCAGGGCCAGGCCGAAGCGAAGGTGATCACGAGGACGTCGCGCTGGGCCGGCCCCGAGCCCTCGATCGGCCGGATCGGCGACACGCCATGCAGGGTGCGGCGGTCGTCGCCCAGCATCAACGTGCCGGGCTCGGCCAGTGTCGTTTTCAGCAGTTGCCGGCCGGTCAGGTCGCACACCGTGGTTTCGCCGCCGATGGCGTTGCGCCGCCCGACGAGGAGGGAGGTGACCAGGGTGACGCCGTCGCGGTGCATTCCCTCGGGGGTGGGACTGCCGCCGTCGCCGGATGCGGATCGGATGCGGAAGGGATGCACCTTGACGTTCCACTCGGCGACGTCGTCTAGGGTCGCCGCCACCCGGGCCAACAGTTTGATCAATTGAGGTAGCAAGGGATCCGCGGCGAATGCGTCGGTCAGCGGCTCGAATTCGCGATCCCGGCCGACGTAGAGGGGATTGGAGTCCTCCGGCTGCGCGAAGCCGCCGATGGGCACCCGCCGCGCCACCCCGTCCCGCACCGCGTACTGGCCGTAGCGGCGCAGGCGCCGCACCCCGAGCTCCGCCGCGTACGGGTCCGGCACCAAATCCTGCCAGTGCCGGGCGAACCGCGTCCATTCTTCCCGGCCGACCCCGAGGCTCCGCGTCACTTCCAAGGACGACAGCACGGCGACGCCCGTCGTGGTGACCAGTCGGGCCGCGGCGGCCACCGGGTCGGCGTCCGTCCGCGCGTCGCAAAGAATCCGGGCCATCGCGCCGGAATACCGCAATTGGGTTTCGCTAAACGTTTACCAATGGACTCCGGGCACCAACCGCACAAGCCTTTTGATCGGCCGGGGTGTCCGGATGCCGACGCTGACGCCGCGGACAGGGCGCCTCGGCCTGCGCTTAGCTTCCCGGGCCTTGGTTTCGGAAGGCAGTCCGCGCGCCGCGGCGGAATCGGGGTAGCCGAGGTAGAGCTGATGCAGGATTCGCCGGGAAGTCTTCGGCGCGAAGTAGTTGCCGGCTTCGGCGAGCGTGCCCAGCGGGGTATCGATGCGCGCCGGCTTCTCGACGAGGCCGCGCACCACCATGGCCGCCGCGCGTTCTGGGCTGATCGCCGGAAGGGGGTTAAGGCGGTGTGACGGCGCGATCATGGGTGTGGCCACCAGCGGCATGTGGATGTTGGTGAACGTGATGTGGTCGGACAGCGTCTCCGACGCGACCACGTCGGCGAAGGCGTCCAGCGCAGCCTTGGTGGGGAGATACGAGCTGTATTTGGGGTTGCGGGCCTGCACCCCGGCGCTGGAGACGTTGACCACGTGACCGAACCGGCGCTCGCGCCAGTGCGGCAGCAGCGCCAGCACCATCCGCACCGCGCCGAAGTAGTTGACCGCCATCACGCGTTCGTAGTCGTGCAGCCGCTCGGTGGAGTTGGCCACCGAGCGGCGAATCGAGCGGCCGGCGTTGTTCACCAGGTAGTCGACGTGATCGAACCGGCCCAGGATGTCCTTGACGGTGTGTTCGACCGACGTGGAGTCGGTGACGTCGCAGGTGAACGCGTGCGCCTGCCCGCCGTTGCCGCGGATCTCGGCGACCAGCTGATCGAGCGCATCGGCGTTGCGGGCCAGGGCGAACACCGTCGCGCCGCGCTCCGCGACCGCGATCGCCGACGCCCGCCCGATGCCGCTGGATGCGCCGGTGATGATGACGTGCCGGCCCTGCAGCGGTCCGTCCGGATCGTCGCGGCGCGCCCGGTCGGGGTCGAGGTGCTCGGCCCAGTACCGCCACAGCTTGGGCGCGTAGCCGGCGAATTCGGGGACTTCGGGGATGCCCTTGTCGCGCAGGATCTTTCGGGTCTCGTCACTGAGGAAGGTGGGCTTGAGATCGACGAGGTCGAAAACCTCGGCGGGAATTCCCAGCTGGGTGGCCGCCATGTTGCGCAGCACCTTGGCGCGCCCGCGCACCTTGAGCACCGGCGTAGCCACCGAGCGAGGCAGCGACCCGCGCAGGGACGGCAGACCTGCCTCCTTGGCGACGCCGCGGTAGATGCCCCGCAGCCCAATCGTTTTCGGCGCCGTGAGGTGGAATGTGCGCCCATCCAAGCCCTCCGCGTGCATGAGTGCGACGAGCGCGTCGACGACGTAGTCGACCGGGACGATGTTGGTGCGTCCCGTGTCGGGCAGCAGGACCGGGGTCAGCGACGGCAACACCGCCAGCTTCCGCAGCACGCCGAAGAAGTAATACGGGCCGTCGACCTTGTCCATCTCCCCGGTGCGGGAATCGCCCACCACTACCGCCGGGCGGTAGATGCGGTGGCCCAGTCCGGGCGCCGATCGCACCAGCGACTCGGCCTCGAACTTCGTCCGGTGATATGCGGTGGGCAGTTGCTGGCCGACGTCGAAGTCGTCCTCGGTGTACTCGCCGGCGAAGTCGCCCGCCACGGCGACCGACGACAGGTGGTGCAACGTGGCGTCCATCCGTCGGGCAAGCTCGATCACCGCGCGGGTGCCCTCCACGTTGGTGGCCCGCTGCTCGGGCCCGCCCGCGGTGATGTCGTAGATCGCCGCGCAGTGCACGACATGATCGACGTTACCCAGCTCGGCGAGGGTCTGATCGGTCAACCCCAGCTCCGGCAGCTCGCCGACCAGGGGTTTTGCTCGTTCGCCCCACGCTTGGCCATCCCCACGGGCGAGGCGCTCGAACCGCCCCAGCGACTGGCGGCGCACCAGCACCCACACCTGCGCATCCGGCTGGGTTTCGAGGAGACGGGACACGACGCGGCGACCGATAAACCCGGTACCGCCGGTAACGACATACCGCATGCAGCCATCGTGTCGGCTAGTGCCGCACACGTCAACTGCGCCGTCCGGGCTCAGCTGGAAAAGTTGCGGATGCCGTCCCAGTCGACCAGCGTCCAGCCGGTCATCGGGTTTCCGGTGATCACCACGCGACCGATGTTGGGCAGCGGATGGCTGGTCAGCAGCGTGTCCTTGGCGTTCTTCACGTTCATCAGCGTCCAGTACTCGATGGCGTACAGGTGCGAGAACACCACCGGGTTGCTGTGCCCGCTGTCGTAGACCTTCTGAACGGCGCCGGTGAATCGCTCGTTGAACTCTTTGCCGGTCACCGACCCGGGGATGCTGTCCTGCATGTCATTCCTGAGCCAGTCCGCCGGCGCCAGCAGGTACGTCGAGGGTGCCATCGAGACGGGCTTGCCCTCAAACCAGCCGGCGTTGATCTCCTGGATGCCCTGCAGCACCTCCACTTGCTTATGCAGTTCGGCGGCCAGCGGGGCGGCGGTTTGCTGGGCTCGCGCCATGGTGGAGGCGTACACGGCGTCGAAGTTGTTGTGGGCTTGGTGCGCGAGTTGTTCGGCCTGGGCCTTACCCTCCGGGCTCAGGCCCGGGCCGGGCAGCGAGGTGTCGATGATCCCGCTCGCGTTGGCCTCCGACTCCGCATGCCGGATGAACGTCAACGTGATGCTGCGCGCCTGCGGTGATCCGCCACAGGCACCGACGATTACCGTTGCGGCGAGCACCGCCGCCGCTTTCCAGATCATGCCGCGCTTTCGCATGGCGATAGCCTGCCCTGCCGAGGGCGCCGGTGGGAAGGGTTTGGGATGGTTAGGTGCAGAAAAGGCTTGAACTAAACGATTAGGAGACTCGCATGGCCATTGACCCGAGCGCCGTCGGTGCCACGACGGAGCCGATGCTGTTCGAATGGACCGACCGCGAAACGCTGCTGTATGCCCTCGGCGTCGGTTGCGGAACCGAGGATCTGTCGTTCACCACGGAGAACAGCCACGGCATCACCCAGCAGGTGCTTCCCACCTACGCCGTGATCTGCTGCCCGGCATTCGGGGCGGCCGGCAAGGTCGGAACGTTCAACTGGGCCATGCTTTTACACGGCTCGCAGGGCATCCGGCTGCACGCGCCGCTGCCGCCCGCCGGGAAGCTGTCGGTGGTGTCCGAGGTCGTCGACATTCAGGACAAGGGCGAGGGCAAGAACGCGATCATCGTCCTGCGCGGCCGCGGCACCGACCCTGACTCCGGCGAGCTGATCGCCGAGACGCTCACGACGTTGGTCATCCGCGGCGAGGGCGGGTTCGGCGGAGTGCCGGGTCAGCGGCCGACCGCACCCGAATTCCCCGACCGCGAACCCGACGCCCGGATCCCGCTGCCCACCCGCGAGGATCAGACGCTGATCTACCGGCTGTCCGGCGACCGCAATCCGCTGCACAGCGATCCCTGGTTCGCCCGCGAGTTGGCCGGGTTCCCGAAGCCGATCCTGCACGGGCTCTGCACCTATGGGGTATCGGGCCGTGCGCTGGTCGCCGAGCTGGGCAAGGGTGTGGCCGCCAACATCACGTCGATCGGGTCGCGGTTCACCTCGCCGGTGTTTCCCGGCGAGACGCTGACCACGCTGATCTGGCGCACCGAGCCGGGCAAGGCCGTGTTCCGCACCGAGGCGTCCGGCCCCGACGGCGCCGACACGCGCGTCGTGCTGGACGACGGGGTGGTGGAGTACGCGGGCTGAGGGTCGATCAGGCGCCGAGCCGGCGCGCCAGCCGGTGGGTGAATTCGGCGACTTCTGCGGGGTTCTCCACCGCGAACACCGCGGCGGTGGCGCGGTCGCCGTCCTCGTTGTGGCGCACCACGATCGCGATGCCGTCCTGCCGGACGGCATCGAATGCGTCCTCGTCGGTGATGTCGTCACCGACATAGACCGGCACCAGCGGACCCGCCGACTGGTTGCCGGATTGGGCCTGGCGCAGGTGATCGAGCACCCAGCGAAGGGTCTTCCCCTTGTCCCAGTCGATGTCCGGACGGAGCTCGATCACCTCGCGGCCGGTAGTCACCCGAAGCGCGTCGCGCCGACCCGCCGTGCGCACCGCCGCGGCCACCTCGCCGACGCGATCCCGTGCGGCATTGCGGTAGTGCACGGCGACGCCAAATCGCTTGTGCTCCACGAGAACCCCGGGAATCGACCCGAGCCGGTCGTGCAGCTCGGCGGCCGCCTGTTCCAGCACGGGTACGGCCGCCGCCGCGTCTTCGTTTTGGTGGTGTGACCCGTCGGGTGCGGTCAGCTCGAAACCGTGGCTGCCGGCATACCAGATGCCAGGCACGCCGAGACGCTTTGTCACGTCGGCCAGGTCGCGGCCGGACAGCACCGCGACCGGGCATTGCGTGGCCAACTCCTGCAGCGCCTCGACGGCACCCGCGACGGGCCGGGCGGCGTTCGGATCGTCGACGATGTCCGACAGCGTGCCGTCGAAATCGTAGAAGACGGCCGGCCGCCGGGCGCTCAGTTCATCGAGGGCATGCGGCGCGTCGGGCAGCTGGGACATGCGACGGTCACCCGTCCGCACGCTGATCTCACCTAGGTCGGCGACCACCGCGTCGGCTCCGGAGCCTCCCAGTTCCTCACCGCGCCCGGCGCGGTCGACACCGATGACCAACGCGAAGCCGCCGTCGCGCGCGGCCCGGACGTTGTCGGGATCGTCGGTGACGGCGGCGCACCGACCGGTGCGCACCGAAAGACGGTCCGCCGCCGCGTGCAAGTCACCGCTGGACGAAAAGACGCCCGAGCCGACTCCGACGTCGCCGAGTTGCCGGAGCAGCGCCTGCGCGGGGTCCAACGCGGCGTCGAAGAGCACGCCGTCTATGCGGCGCACGTCGATGGTGACTGGCATGCACCAACCTTCTCACGCCGCGCGGCGCGGCGGAGAAAGGTCAGCGGCGGGCGTGCTCGGGCAGGGTTCGCGGCCCGCGTGCGCGATGGGGAGCCGCGCGCTTGCGTCGGTGTTCCTTGTTGAACAGCAACACGGAGTCCTGGCTGAGCGCCACCAGCCGCGCCATGCCCGCTTCGATACCGGCGGTCAGCTGCTTGACGTCGGCCGCGGCGTCGTATTCGGCGGTGATGCCGAACACGACCTCGTCGCCGTAACTGAGCACCGCGACGCCGCGGCTCAGCCGCGAGGCGGTCGGGGGGATCGGCAGCAAGCGCCTTATCGTCTGACCCATCAGCCGCAGCTGGTGCCGAGGGCCCGGCGCGTTGGTCGCCAGCGTCACGACGCCGCATTGCGGGAGCCGGTCCAGCAGCTGAGTGAGGTTGGCGCGCAACGCTTTCGGCAGGCGGCTGATCGCCGACTCAACGAGGCCGCCGGGTTGCGTCGGGCGGGCGTGCGTGACTTTCCACCGGTTGTGCACGGTCCGCAATCGCTGGACCGGGTCGTCGTGCTCGACGGGCAGGTACGGCAGCATGGCCGAACGCACCGGCATCGGCATCAGGGCCCGCAGTGAGTCGGCTCGAGGTTCTTCACCGCGGCGCAGCAGAACCGTCCGGAAACCCTCGGTGATCGCCGCGAGCGCAACGTCGTTGACGGTCACCCCGAATTTGCGGCACACCCTGTCGACGTCGGCGATCGGGACTCGCACGGTGCGGTACCGCCGCATGGCCTTGACCGGGTGGATCGAGGGCTCCGGCGCGGGCCACATCGCCCCGAACAGCGCGCCGGTGACGGTGCCGGCGACAGTGCCGGTGACCGTGCCGGCCAGCGCGGCTGCGCGCGTCACGGCGTCGGCCCAACCGCGCTTCTCGGAAACTGTCGGCGAAACCTGTTCGGCGCCAATGTGGTTAGCGAATGTGTCGGCGTCGGCGTCGTCGCAGAGCCTGGTAAGCAGGTGGGCGGCCGAATTGCCGTCGGTCAGGCAGTGGTGGATCTTCATCAAGATCGCCCATCGGTGGCCTTTCAGGCCCTCGATGACCCAGCATTCCCACGGTGGACGGTCCAGGTCGAGCGGACGCTCGAGGGCCTGGGCGATGACCCGCGACAGTTCGGCGTCGTCGCCCGGGCGGGGAATCGCCACCCGGCGCAGGTGCTGCGTGAGGTCGAATTCCGGGCAGTCGATCCACTCGAGCGTCTGCGTCCGCAACAACTGCGTGCATCGCGGAATCGGCGCGATCCGTTCTGCCAGAAGCTGTTTCAGCAGTCGATCATCCGGAGCGGCGCCGTCGACGATCGCGACCGCGCCGATCGCCAGGCTTGCGTGCTGATCTGGATCTTGAGCCTTGAGGAAGGCAGTATCCAGTGTCTTCACCTGCGCCATGCTGTCCTTGCCGTCGATTCTTGCGCTTGTACCAGTATTTGCGCCCCGCGTTATGCGCGGTAGGCCACAACGTTAAGAACATGTTTTATAGTTGAAGATGCTTTTAACAGCGGCGGTGCGAATCGAACATATTTTCGATATGCTGGCACCATGGGCTGGTTCAATGGGCCGCCGAGCTGGTCGGAAATGGAGCGCGTGCTCGACGGCAAGCCGCGCCACGCCGGCGCACCGGAGGAGCTCCCCGAGGACGCGCCCCTGTCGCGCAAGCGGGGGACGTACCAGCCGCCGGATGACGCCCGGCTGGCGCCGGCGCCCGTCGCTCATTCCGTGGCATACGCCGAGTTGCACGCGCATTCGGCGTTCAGCTTTCTCGACGGGGCCAGCACGCCGGAGGAGCTGGTCGAGGAGGCCGCCCGGCTGGGTCTGCGTGCCCTGGCGCTGACAGACCACGACGGCCTGTATGGGGCGGTGCGGTTCGCCGAAGCGGCCGCCGAACTCGACCTGCGCACCGTTTTCGGCGCCGAACTGTCTTTGGGATGTCGGAGCCGCCGGGGCGGCGACATTGGATCCGGCGCCCGCACGGAGCGGCCCGATCCGCCCGGTCCGCACCTGCTGGTGCTGGCCCGCGGGCCGGAAGGTTACCGACGGCTGTCGCGGCAGTTGGCCGCGGCGCATCTGGCCGGTGGGGAGAAGGGCAAGCCGCGCTATGACTTCGACGCGTTGACCGAGGCCGCGGGCGGACACTGGCACATCCTGACCGGATGCCGGAAAGGCCATGTGCGACAGGCCCTTTCCGATGGCGGTCCGGACGCAGCCGAACGCGCGCTGGCCGACTTGGTGGACCGGTTCTCCCGGGACCGGGTCAGCATCGAGTCGACCCATCACGGTCACCCGCTCGACGACGAACGCAACGCCGCGCTGGCCGGGCTGGCGCCGCGCTTCGGCGTCGGCGTCGTCGCCACCACCGGGGCGCATTTCGCCCATCCGTCGCGTGGCCGGCTGGCCATGGCGATGGGCGCCATCCGGGCGCGGCAGTCCCTGGATTCCGCCGCCGGGTGGCTGGCTCCGCTGGGGGGCTCGCACCTGCGGTCCGGCGACGAGATGGCCCGGCTGTTCGCCCTGCGGCCGGAAGCCGTGACCGCCGCCGCCGAGCTCGGCGAGCAGTGCGCGTTCGGGCTGGCGCTCATCGCGCCGCAGCTGCCGCCGTTCGACGTGCCCGACGGGCACACTGAAGACAGCTGGCTACGGCAGTTGGTGATGGCCGGAGCGCGCGACCGCTACGGGGCCGCCGACGGCGCCCCGCGCGCGTACGCCCAGATCGAGCATGAGCTGAAAGTTATTGCGCAGCTGAAATTCCCGGGCTACTTCCTCGTGGTGCACGACATCGCCCGGTTCTGCCGTCAGAACAACATCCTGTGCCAGGGCAGGGGATCGGCGGCCAACTCCGCGGTCTGTTATGCGCTCGGCGTCACCGCGGTCGATCCGGTGGCCAACGAGCTGTTGTTCGAACGCTTCTTGTCGCCGGCCCGCGACGGGCCGCCCGACATCGACATGGACATCGAGTCGGATCAGCGGGAGAAGGTCATCCAGTACGTCTACGACAAGTACGGCCGGGACTACGCCGCCCAGGTCGCCAATGTCATCACCTACCGGGGCCGGATCGCGGTGCGCGACATGGCCCGCGCCCTGGGCTTCTCGCAGGGGCAGCAGGACGCGTGGAGCAAGCAGATCAGCCACTGGAACGGGCTGGCCGATTCGGGTGACTCGGATGTTCTAGAAGGCATCCCGCTGCAGGTGATCGACCTGGCCACCCAGATCCGCAACCTGCCGCGGCACATGGGCATCCATTCCGGCGGCATGGTGATCTGCGACCGCCCGATCGCCGACGTGTGCCCGGTGGAGTGGGCGCGCATGGAGAACCGCAGCGTCCTGCAGTGGGACAAAGACGACTGTGCGGCAATCGGTTTGGTGAAGTTCGACCTGCTCGGGCTGGGCATGCTCTCGGCGCTGCACTATGCCATCGACCTGGTGGCCGAGCACAGGGGGATCGAGGTGGACCTGGCCAGGCTCGACCTCTCCGAACCGGCGGTGTACGAGATGCTGTCCCGCGCCGATTCCGTCGGCGTGTTCCAGGTGGAGTCGCGGGCGCAGATGGCCACCCTGCCGAGACTCAAGCCGCGGATCTTCTACGACCTCGTGGTGGAGGTCGCGTTGATCCGTCCCGGGCCCATCCAGGGCGGGTCGGTGCACCCCTACATCCGGCGGCGCAACGGCATCGACCCGGTCGTCTACGACCACCCGTCGATGGAACCGGCACTGCGAAAGACACTGGGAGTGCCGCTCTTTCAGGAACAGCTGATGCAGCTCGCGGTCGACTGCGCCGGCTTTTCCGCCGCCGAGGCCGATCAGCTCCGTCGCGCCATGGGCTCCAAGCGTTCGACAGAACGCATGCAACGGCTGCGCGGACGGTTCTACGACGGCATGCGCGCGTTGCACGGCGCCACCGACGAGGTGATCGACCGGACCTATGAAAAGCTGGAAGCCTTCGCCAATTTCGGCTTCCCCGAAAGCCATGCGCTGTCCTTCGCGTCGCTGGTGTTCTACTCGTCGTGGTTCAAGCTGCACCACCCGGCGGCGTTCTGCGCGGCGCTGCTGCGCGCCCAGCCGATGGGCTTCTATTCACCGCAGTCGCTGGTGGCCGATGCGCGCAGGCACGGCGTGACGGTGCACGGCCCGTGCGTCAACGCCAGCCTCGCGCACGCCACGCTCGAGAATGCCGGAACGGAGGTCCGCCTGGGGCTTGGCGCCGTTCGCCATATCGGCGACGATTTCGCCGGGCAGCTGGTCGAGGAGCGAAAGACCAATGGCCCCTTCGCCTCTCTGCTGGACCTGACGTCCCGGGTGCAGCTATCCGTGCCGCAGACCGAGGCGCTGGCGACGGCCGGGGCGCTGGGCTGTTTCGGCATGTCGCGGCGGGAGGGGTTGTGGGCGGCCGGGGCCGCGGCCACCCAACGTCCGGACCGGCTGCCAGGGGTGGGCTCGTCGTCGCACATCCCGGCGTTGCCGGGGATGAGTGAGCTGGAGCTGGCCGCCGCCGACGTGTGGGCCACCGGCATTTCCCCGGACAGTTATCCGACTCAATTCCTGCGCGAAGACCTGGAGGCGATGGGTGTGGTACCGGCCGACGCGCTGCTATCGGTGCCCGACGGCGACCGGGTGCTGATCGCCGGCGCGGTGACGCATCGACAACGCCCCGGGACGGCGCAGGGGGTGACGTTCCTCAACCTCGAGGACGAGACCGGGATGGTCAACGTGCTCTGCACGCCGGGGGTGTGGGCACGGCACCGCAAGCTGGCCAACACCGCGCCGGCGCTGCTGGTCCGCGGTCAGGTACAAAACGCCAGCGGCGCGGTCACCGTCGTCGCCGAGCGGTTGGGCCGCATCGCCCTGGCGGTCGGATCGAAGTCCCGCGACTTCCGGTGAAACCTCCGCCGAACGCGCACTGCCTGCGAAATCGCCGCGGAATCGTCGCACTGAGTACACGTTCGGCGGGTCGGCCGCCTGAGTAGTCTCGCCTCATGACCCTCAACCTGTCCGTCGACGAAGTCCTCACCACCACCCGCTCGGTCCGCAAACGCCTCGACTTCGACAAGCCGGTACCCCGCGACGTGTTGATGGAATGCCTCGAACTGGCGCTGCAGGCGCCCACCGGTTCCAACTCGCAGGGTTGGCAATGGGTCTTCGTCGAGGACGCCGAGAAGAAGAAGGCGATCGGCGAGATCTATCTGGCCAACGCCCGCGGCTACCTCAGCGCGCCCCGGCCCGAATACGCCGAGGGCGACACCCGTGGTGAGCGGATGGACAAGGTGAAGGACTCCGCGACCTATCTCGCCGAGCACATGCACGAGGCGCCGGTGCTGTTGATCCCCTGCATCGAAGGACGCGACGACCAGACGCCGTTGGGTGCCGCGTCGTTCTGGGCGTCGCTGTTCCCGGCGGTCTGGAGCTTCTGCCTGGCGCTGCGCTCCAGGGGGCTGGGTTCGTGCTGGACGACGCTGCACCTGCTGCGCGACGGCGAAAAGCAGGCCGCCGAAGTGCTCGGCATCCCGTACGACAGGTACAGCCAGGGCGGGTTGTTTCCGATCGCCTACACGAAGGGCACCGACTTCCGGCCGGCCAAGCGGCTACCTGCCGAACAGGTCACGCACTGGAACACCTGGTAGTCAGAGTCGGATTGCCCGACTCCTCCTCGCCCCGTTCCGGGCCGCATCGTCGCCGGGCTAAACGGCCCCGCGGTAGCCCTGCTGCCGCCACGCCTCGTAGACGGCGATCGCGGCCGCATTGGACAGATTGAGCGAGCGCCGGCCCGGCAGCATCGGAATGCGCACCTGCCGGGTGATGTGCGCGTCGGCCAGCGTCGCCGCGTCCAGGCCGTGGGGTTCTGGCCCGAACATCAAAACATCGCCGGCCCGATAGCCGATGTCGGCAAACGACGTGGTCGCGTGCGCGGTGAAGGCGAGCACGCGCGCCGGCAACAGCGCATCCCACGCCTCCTGAAGCGACGCGTGGACGGTGACCGACGCGAGGTCGTGATAGTCCAAGCCGGCCCGCCGGAGTTTGGGTTCGGACAGGTCGAAACCCATCGGCTCGACCAGATGCAATTCGGCGCCCGTGGCGGCCGCCGTCCGGATGGCATTGCCGGTGTTGGGGGCAATGCGCGGGGTGTAGAACAACAACCGGAACATCTGCCGATCATGACAAAGCCATACCGGGCCATACCCGTCCATACCGGGCCATACCGGCGCTCGGCGGGAAAGCTCGTTTGCCAGACTTGCACGCCCGCGTCGAGGCCGGGTGGGAGGGTTCTGCCTACTCAGTAACAATTGTGGAGACCTGGGCCGCGGGCTGTCATACTCGTCGAATTGCCAGCAGTTTTTCGCCAGCGCCCTTTTACGCGGCGCGGGTGGGATAAAGGCGGAAATAAAGCAGGAAGTTTCATGAGCCTCTCGTTTCTCGGAGCGCAAACGATCAGCGCAGCGGCCGTCCGCGCGGCCGCAAACACGTGACCATGTTCACCCGCCCGACCAGCCCGGTCGAGGCGGCTCCACCCAGGTCCACACCGGCGCCCGCCGCCCCGGCGGCGCCGCCCAAACGGCCGCCCGCCTGGTCGCCGAGTAACTGGCCGGTCCGCTACAAAGTCTTGGCGATTGTGCTGGTCCCCTTGGTTTTGGCGACGGCGTTCGGTGCGTTGCGGGTCAAGAATGCGATGGCCAACGCCGGCGACCTCAGGCTGGCCGCCTCGCGCGCCGACGTCCTACCGGCGATCACCAAATACATGTCGGCATTGGATGTCGCCTTGCTCGCGGGCTCCACCGGGCGCGACGTCGACGGGGCCAAGAAGAACTACGAGGCCCGCAAGTACGAGTTGCAGTCGCGGCTGGCCGACACCGACGTGACCCCCGACGTCCGATCAGGAGTGAGCACGCTGCTCAATAGCGGTCAGGGGCTACTGGACAAGGTGGCGGACAACAGCATCGGTTTGCGGGACCGCGTCACCACCTACGCGCCGATCCTGTTGACGGCCGAGGACGTCATCAACGCCTCAGTGCGCGTCGACCACGAGCGGATCCGCGCCGAGGCGCAGGGCTTGAGCCGAGCGGTCGGCGCCCGCGGGCAGATGACGATGCAGGAGATCCTGGTAACCCGCGGCGCCGACCTTCCCGAGCCGCAATTGCGGACCTCGATGATCACCCTGGCCGGCACGGAACCGTCGACGCTGTTCGGGATGAGCGAAGTGCTCGGCGCCGGGTCGCCGGACGCCAAGGCGCTGCAGCAGCAAATGGTGACCCGGATGGCGATCATGTCCGATCCGGCCAGCCCGCTCGTCGACAACCCCGACCTGCTGCGCTCCATTCAGACCACCGACGGCATCGCCGAGCAGGTCATCCAGGACGCCACCGCGTCGGTGACGAAGTCGGTCCGTGCCGAGGCCACCGACCGGCGCAATGCCGCGATGCTCGACGCCGCCCTGGTGCTGGCGGCCATCGTGATAGCGCTGGGCATCGTGCTGCTGATGGCGCGCGCGCTGGTGCGGCCGCTGCGCATCCTGCGCGACGGCGCGCTCAGGGTCGCGCACACCGACCTCGAGGAGGAGGTGGCCCGCCTCAGGGCCGGCGGCGCCGAGCCGATCCCGCAGCCGCTGCCGGTCTACACGACCGAGGAAATCGGGCAGGTCGCCCACGCGGTCGACGAACTGCACACCCAGGCGCTGCTGCTGGCCGGTGACGAGGCACGGTTGCGGCTGCTGGTCAACGACATGTTCGAGACGATGTCGCGGCGCAACCGTTCATTGGTCGACCAGCAGCTGGCGCTGATCGACCGGCTGGAGCGCCACGAGGAGGACCCCGAGCGCCTCGACAAGCTCTTCCGGCTGGATCACCTGGCGGCCAGGCTGCGCCGCAACAGCGCCAACCTGCTGGTGCTGGCCGGCGCGCAGCTCGCGCGTGACCAGCGCGACCCGGTGCCGCTCGCGACGGTGATCAATGCCGCCGTTTCCGAGGTCGAGGACTACCGCCGGGTCGAGATCACCCGCCTGCCCGACTGCATGGTGATCGGTGCGGCGGCGGGCGGCGCCATTCATCTCATCGCCGAGCTGATCGACAACGCCCTGCGCTACTCGCCTCCGACGACGTCCGTTCAGGTTTCCGCGGCGTCGGGCGGCGACGGTGGCGTCGTGCTGCGGGTCGCCGACTCCGGCCTGGGCATGAGCGACACCGATCGGCGCATGGCCAACATGCGGCTGCAGGCCGGCGGCGAGGTCACCCCGGATAACGCCCGCCACATGGGGCTGTTCGTGGTCGGCCGGATCGCCGCCCGGCACGGCATCCGGGTGGGGCTACGGGGGCCGGGGGCCAACGAAGCGGCCTCCGGGACGACCGCCGAGGTCTACCTGCCCCCCGCGCTGCTCGAGGGTGCGGCGGCAGAGGCGGCAGAGGCGGCACAGGCGACAGAGGCGGCGGGGGTGGCGGAGTCGCGAGACGGCTCGGGACGCGAGGTCCCGTCGACGTCCGCGGGGGACGCCGACGGACTGCGCGCCGCGCTGCAGTCGGCAAACCAGAACGGTTCGCAAGGCTCCGGACCATCGGTCACCGTGTTGCCGCGGCGCAACCCGGGCTCCAGCGGGATCACGGGCGTTCCCGCTCCGCCCGCGACGCAGCAGCCCCGGCGGCACCCGCGCGAGCTCGCCACCGCCGGGGGGGAGAACGGGCAACAGGCCAAACAATCGCCGGAGCCGACGCAAGCGCCGGCCCAAACCCCGGCGGTATCGGACACCTCGGCGTTCTTCGCCGCGCGTTCGCAAAGCGGCGCCGACC
The DNA here is from genome assembly GCA_963788075.1 of uncultured Actinomycetota bacterium. GTDB lineage: Bacteria > Actinomycetota > Actinomycetes > Mycobacteriales > Mycobacteriaceae > Mycobacterium. Next base: position 1,443,951 of record CAWBFI010000008.1, read on the forward strand.
GGGAGAAAACGCCGGCCGCCGGGCCCCCGAGCCCGGCCGCCGGCGCGCCAACCCCGACGGCGCCGGCCGATGACGACGTCATCTACCGGCGGATGCTCTCGGAGATGCTGGGCGATCCCTACGAGCTGGTGAACAGTCCCGACCTCGATTGGCAGTCGGTGTGGGACCGCGGCTGGTCGTTGGCGGCCGCGGCCGAGGAGAAGCCTGTCGAGTCGCACACCGCCGAGCACGGGCTGCCGGTACGCAAACCCGGCGCCCGGCTGGTGCCCGGCGCGGCCAACGGCACGGGCCTTGGCGAAGACCAGCCTGACGCGGAAAACGGCGAGGACCAGGGATCCCTTGTCGGATCCGGTGGCGAATCCCGTTCCGGCCGCCAGCCCCAGCAAGCCGGCGTGGCGCGCGACCCCGAGGCGGTCCGCGCCTCCTTCAGCAACCACTTCGGTGGCGTGCGGTCCGCCCGGTCGCACGCCCGCGACACGAGTGAAGGGTCAGGTCAGGAATGACGGCGCCTGGCACCTCGCTGGACTGGCTGGTGACGAAGTTCGCGCGCGAGGTTCCCGGGGTGGCGCACGCGTTGCTGGTATCGGTCGACGGGCTGCCCGTCGCCGCCAGCGAGCATCTGCCGCGCGAACGGGCCGATCAGTTGGCCGCCGTCGCCTCCGGGCTGGCGAGCCTCGCGACCGGCGCCGCTCAGCTGTTCGAGGGCGGCCAGGTGTTGCAGTCGGTGGTCGAGATGCAGAATGGGTACCTGCTGCTGATGCGCGTCGGCGACGGCTCGCATCTGGCTACGCTGGCCGTGGCGTCGTGCGATATCGGTCAGATCGGCTATGAGATGGCCATCCTCGTCGAACGGGTGGGCGGCGTGGTGCAATCCACCCGCCGGTCCGCTGAACACCTGCGCTCGTGAGCCGCGATGGACAAACGTGAGCCATGGCCAGCCTCACGTGAGGCGAGCCTGGTCCGCCCGTACACCCTGACCGCCGGGCGGACCGACACCGACGTCGACCTTCCGCTGGAAGCGCCGATAGAGACGTTGCAGGCCGGCAGGGCTCACCGGTGGCCACCCGACGACGCGAGGGGCAAGATCATCCAACTGTGTCTGAAGAGCCCGTCGGTCGCGGAGATCTCGGCCCGGCTGGATTTACCGCTCGGTGTCGCGCGCGTCCTGGTCGGCGATCTGGTGCTGTCCGGTTACCTTCGGGTGCATAGAACCTTGACCGAGCGTTCCACCCGCGATGAGCGCCACGAACTCATAGGAAGGACCCTGCGTGGCCTTAAGGCACTCTGAGTCGCACTCCGATGCGCACTCTGGCAGCGCCCATGCTTCGACGAAGATCGTCATCGCGGGCGGCTTCGGCGTCGGCAAGACGACGTTCGTCGGCGCGGTCTCGGAGATCATGCCGTTGCGCACCGAGGCGATGCTCACCGACGCCTCCACCGGCGTCGACATGCTCGAGGCCACCCCCGACAAGCGGACCACCACCGTCGCGATGGACTTCGGCCGGATCACCCTGGACGAGGACCTGGTGCTCTACCTGTTCGGTACGCCGGGCCAGCGCCGGTTCTGGTTCATGTGGGACGACCTGGTGCGCGGCGCCATCGGCGCGATCGTCCTGGTCGACTGCCGCCGCCTGCAGGACAGCTTCGCGGCGGTGGACTTCTTCGAGCACCGCAACCTGCCGTTCCTGATCGCGGTCAACGAGTTCGAAGGCGCGCCGCGCTACCCCGTGCACGAGGTGCGCGAAGCGCTGGCCCTGCCCCGGCACATCCCGGTGATCGCGATCGACGCCAGGGATCGCAGGTCGGCGACCGACGCGCTGATTGCGGTCAGCGAATACGCACTGCAGAGCCTGGGGACGACGCACCCGGTGGGCAGCTGACCGCATTGGACCACTGGGTCGATTGCGAGTTTGCCGGCAGGGACTTTCGCGACGAAGACCTCAGCCGGTTGCGCACCGAGCGGGCGGTGTTCAGCCAATGCGATTTCAGTGGCGTCAACCTGGCCGAGTCGCAGCACCGCGGATCGGCGTTCCGCAATTGCACGTTCGAGCGAACCTTGCTGTGGCACTGGGGGCACCTCCCGCTTGCGGGGGACACTTTCGCCCAGTGCAGCATGCTGGGCTCGGTGTTTGTGCAATGCCGGATGCGGCCGATCACGTTCGACGAGGTGGATTTCACCCTCGCGGTGCTGGGCGGTAACGACCTTCGCGGCGTCGACCTGGGCGGCTGCCGCCTGAGGGAGGCGAGCCTGGTCGAGACCGACCTGCGCAAGGCCGGTTTGCGGGGCGCCGACATGGGCGGTGCCCGGACCAACGGCACCCGGCTCGATGACGCCGATCTGCGCGGCGCGGTAGTGGACCCCGCGTTGTGGATGACCGCCTCGCTGTCGGGCGCCCGCGTCGACGTGAGCCAGGCCATGGCCTTCGCGCTGGCGCACGGTCTGCGCCTGGACGGCTGACGCGCGGCTGAGGCTCAGCGCTGGAGCCGGATGCGCCACCGCACAACGGCGGCGTAGCTCGCCGACAGTGCGACGAGCATTCCCATGTCGAGCAGCCACGCGCCGGGCGTGTGCCGCCAGTGGCCGTCCTTGGGTAGGAGCGAACCGGGCACCAGCGCCCGCAGGTCGACCGTGGACGCCGCCGCCGCGTAACCCCAGCGCGACGGCATCATCCAGGACAGTTGGTCGAGCACGATCCGGTCGGTCACCGGGACCATGCCACCGGCCAGCACAAGCTGCAGCATGAGCGACACCACCAGCAGCGGCATGATCTGCTCCTGGGAGCGCGCGAGCGACGACATCACCAACCCGAGGACCGCCGAGGCCACACAGGTCGCGGCGACGGTGAGGAACAGCTGGAAGCTGGCCGCGAATCTCGAGGAACCCAGCAGCAACGCCGGCTGGGTGGGTGTCCCCTTGCCGGCCAGCACGATGCTCGTCGCGATCGCCGCCTGGATGACGGCAAACACCGAGAACACCGTGAGCTTGGCGCCCAGGTACGCCCCCGTGGACAGGCCGACGGCCTGTTCGCGCCGGAATATGGCGCGCTCGCCGATGAGGTCGCGGATCGTCAGAGCGGTGCCCATGAAGACGGCCGCAATGGAGATCAGGGTCAGGATTTGTGCGGACTCGTCGGGTGTTCCGCCGGTCAGGTCGGCGATGCCCAACCCGGTGTTTCCCGGGACCGTCAGCGACAGCGCACCCAGAATGAACGGCAACAGCGCAAGGAACGCGAAGTACGCCCGGTCGGAGACGACCAACCGGACCTGGCGCCGCGCGATCGTGGAGAACTGCCGGCGCAGATCGGTGCGCGCGGGGGCGCCGAGATCGGCCAGCGCCGCCTCCATGGGTGGCGGGGGTTTGTTGCGGGCCAGAAAGCGGCGGTTGGCTTCGTCGGGATCGGCGCCCACCTTCGCAAAAATGTGGGCCCAGTTGGTGGTTCCCATGGCGCCGCCGATCTGGCCGGGCGCGCCGAGGAATGCCGTCTTACCGCCCGGCGCCATCAGCAGCACCTGGTCGCAGATATCGAGGTAGGTGAGCGAGTGGGTGACCACCAGGACGACGCGGCCGGCGTCGGCCAGTTGCCGCAGCATGGTCATGACCTGCAGATCGAGCGCCGGGTCCAGGCCCGAGGTCGGCTCGTCCAGGATCAGCAGCGACGGCCCGGTGAGCAACTCGAGCGCCACCGAGGCGCGTTTGCGCTGCCCGCCGGACAGCTTGTCGACCCTGGTGTCCGCGTGCCGGGTCAGGCCCAATTCGTCCAGCACCTGGGCGACGACCTGCGCGCGGTCTGCCCTGGTGGTGTCCGGCGGCAGCCGCAGTTCGGCCGCGTAACCGAACGCCTGGTTGACGGTCAGCTGGCGGTGCACGACGTCATCCTGTGGGACCATCCCGATCCGGCTCCGCAACGAGGCGTACTCGGCGTGGATGTCGTGGCCCTCGAACGTCACGGAGCCGGAGGTGGGGGTGGCGTAACCGGCGATGAGCCGCGACAGGGTGGTCTTGCCGGCGCCGGACCCGCCGATGATGGCGGTGAGGGTGCCCGGCCGGGCGGTCATCGAGACCCTTTCCAGCAGGTTCTTCCCGTCGATGCTGTAGTCGACCTCGCGCACCTCCAGTCCGCCGGTGCGCGCCGCCACCTCCCGGCCGCGGACCAGGATGCCTCCGGTGAACACCAGGTCGACGTTGCCGATGGTGACCACGTCGCCCTCGGCCAGCAGCGCGGATCCGACCCTGATCCCGTTGACGAAGGTCCCGTTGATGCTGTGCGCGTCGCGGATCTCGGTGCCGACCGGCGTCGGTGTGAGGAAGGCGTGATGGCGCGACGCCAACACGTCGTGGATGACGATGTCATTTTCCAGCGACCGACCGATCCAGGCGGTGCCCGTGGGCGACGGCCTGCGGCCGGACTCGGGCCCCACGGGCTTCACCCTGGTGGTCGGGAACTCCGCCACCTCGCCGGTCACGCCGATTTGGGTGGGCGGATTCGCATCCGGCGGCGGCTGGGATCGGATCGGAATAGGCGAGGTGCGCCCCGGGTCGCCCTGCCGGGGTGGGCGCGGCGGGCCCTGTTCGAGCGGCCGGTCGGCCGTTTGCGGTCGCTGGGCCGGGCGCGGCGGACGCACCGGCAGCGGGCCGCTGGGCGGCGCCATCGTCGGGATCTTCTCCGTCGGCGGCGACAGACCGACGGCGCCGCGGTGATGTCCGACTCCGAAGGTGACCCCAGGCCCGTCGGGCTTGCCGATGTTGATGGTCTGGCCGTCCTCGATGTCGACCTTAGGCACCCTCTTGCCGTTGACGAAGACCCCATTCACCGAGTTGTTGTCGACTGCAACCCACCTGCCGTGATCGAAGCGCAGCAGCAGGTGCGCGCGGGCGATCAGCGGGTGCGCCACGCGCAGGTCGGCGCGCAGGTCACTGCCGACGACCACGTCGCGGCCCACCGCGAAGTTACGTTCTGATCGGCCAGACCGAACAGTCAGCACGGGCTGCTCGGGCTGATTCATCCGTTCGTTCAGTGCCGCTTCAACCTGGTCTTCCACCACACGATGCCGCTGTACACGACGCACAACAGCGTGAGCATGCCGACGTCGAACAGCCATGCGCTCGCTTTGTGGTCGAAGTGCTGGTCTTTCGGGTCGGTCGGGCCCACGACCAGGCGGTGGGTGTCGATCGTCGACGCCGCCGCCGCGTAGCCCCAGCGGGCCGGCGTGGCCCACGACAATTGGTCGAGCACGGGCCGGTTGGTCACCCAGATCAACCCGCCGCAGAACACCAGCTGCGACATGATGGCGATCACCAAGAACGGCATGATCTGATCCTGGGACTTGGCGATTGCCGATAGGGCCATTCCGAGAAGCGCCGAGGCCACGCAGGTCAGGGCCACGTCGACGAACAGTTCGAGGCTGACGTTGCCCAAGACCACGGCACCCGAGATCGGCTGGCCCCAGCCGCCGACCGAGATGGCGGTGGCGATTCCGGCCTGCGCGATCGCGAAGGCGCTGAACACCGCGACCTTGGCGGCAAGGTACGCAATGGTGGACAGGCCCACGGCCTGCTCCCGCTTGAAGATCGGACGTTCCCCGACGAGGTCGCGAATGGTCAGCGCGGTACCCATGAATACGGCGCCCACGGTGAGCATGACCAGAATCTGGTCGGGCTGATTCGGGGAGTTGCTCAGCGGGTCTCCCATGCCGTACCCGGTCTTGCCGCGCACGGTGAGGGTGAGGACGCCGATGAGGAACGGCAACAGCGCCAGGAAAACCGTGTACCCACGGTCGGATATCACGAGCCGTATCTGGCGGCGCGCAACCGTGGAGAGCTGGCGGAGCACGCTGGTGTGCACCGGTTCGCCCAGGTCGGCCGGGCGAGATTCGGACGGTGCGGCCGTCGGCGGCCGGTTTTCGGCCAGGAAGCGGCGATTGGCTTCGTCGGGGTCGGCGCCCACCTTCGCGAAGATGTCAGCCCAGTTGGTGGTGCCCATGGCCGCGCCGATCTGGCTGGTCGGGCCCAGGAAAGCCGTCTTGCCACCGGGTGCCAGCAGCAGTATCTGATCGCAGACGTCGAGGTAGGCCACCGAGTGCGTGACCACCAGCACCACGCGACCGGCGTCGGCGAGTTGCCGCAGCATCATCATCACCTGCCGGTCCAGCGCCGGGTCCAGACCCGACGTCGGCTCGTCGAGGATCAGCAGCGACGGCCCCGTGAGCAGCTCGAGCGCCACCGAGGCGCGCTTGCGCTGACCTCCGGACAGCTTGTCGACTCGGGTATCGGCGTGCTTGGTCAGCTCGAGTTCCTCGAGGACCTGCGCGACGACCTGTTCGCGGTCGGCCTTGCTGGTGTCGGGCGGCAACCGAAGCTCGGCCGCGTAGCCGAGGGCCTGCTTGACCGTCAGCTGGCGGTGCACGACGTCGTCCTGGGGGACCATCCCGATCCGGCTGCGCATGGAAGCGTACTCGGCGTGGATGTTGTGGCCCTCGAATGTCACGGTGCCCGCGGTGGGGGTGGTGTATCCGGCGATCAGGCGCGACAGCGTCGTCTTGCCGGCGCCGGATCCGCCGATGATGGCGGTCAGCGTCCCGGGGCGCGCCGTCAGCGAGATGTGGTCGAGCAGTTGCTTTCCGTGGTCGACCTCGAAGCACACGGCGTTCACCTCCAGGCCGCCGGTGCGCGTCGCCGCCTCGGTGCGACGGACCAGCGTGTCGCGGGTGAACACCAAGTCGACGTTGCCAATCGTGACAACGTCGCCCTCGGTCAACAGTGCGGACCCGACCCGGACACCGTTGACGAAGGTCCCGTTGACACTGTGTGCGTCGCGGATCTCGGTGCCCAGCTGGGTCTGGGTCAGAAACGCGTGATGGCGCGACGCCAGCACGTCCTGGATGACGATGTCGTTGTCGGTGGAGCGGCCGATCGTAAGCGCCTCGGCCGGCTTCTGCATCGCCCCGGACCTGGAAGGCATCAACGCCTGGAACATCTTCGTCGCCAGGTTGCCCATCTCCGCTGGCTTGGCGGCGCTCGGCGCCATTTGTGTCTCGGCCGCCTGCGAGGGCCCCGCGGAACCCACGCCGGACATCTGCGGGTGGGGCTGGAAGTTCGGCGGGGGCGCGCTGGTCGGATACGCGGGTGGGCGCCCGCCGGCGCCGCCCGGATAGCCGGGTTGCCCCGGCGGCTGGGGCGGGCCGGGAGGCGGTCGCCGCCCTGCTGGGTGGCCCCAGCCGGGCTGGCGGCCGGGGGGCGCGGGCGGAGCGGCGACTGGAGGGCCGGAGGCAGACCACGGCGCCCCTCCCGCCTGTGCGGCCACGGGAATCCCCATGGACTCGGTTTGCGGCGGCCGCCCGGCCAGCCCTCGGTGGCGCCCGACCTCGAAGGTCAGCTGGGGGCCGTCGGGATTGCCGATGTTGATGCTCTGGCCGTCGTGGATGTCGACCACGGGCACCCGGCGGCCGTTGACGAAAGTTCCGTTGAGGGAACCGTTGTCGATCGCCAGCCACCTGCCCTGGTCGAAGCGCAGTAACAGATGGGCGCGCGAAATCAGCGGATGCGTGATACGCAAGTCGGCGCGAAGATCGCGCCCGACCACCACGTCATGACCTGCCGCAAAGGTGCGTTCCGACCCGTCATGGCGAACGGTCAACGTTGGCGGGGTGGGTGCACTCATCGCCACAACTGTAGCTCGTACACCGGCTGTCACCCGGCTTCGTCTGGCGCGCCGGTCACCACGCAGCGGGTCCTGCTGTAGATGGTCGCCATGCACCGATTGCAGTGGGTACAGGCCGAATGCACGCTGTGCCGGGTGCGGTCGGCGGCAATCCGGTTGATCAAGTCCGGCTCGGCGAGCAGGGCCCGGGCCATCGCGACGAACTGGAATCCCTCCGCCATCGCCAGGTCCATTGTTTCCCGGTTGGTGATGCCGCCGAGCAGGATCAGCGGCATCGTCAGCTCGGCGCGGAACAGCTTGGCGTCGCGCAACAGGTAGGCGTCGCGGTAGGGGTACTCGCGGAGGAATTTTTTGCCCGTCATGCGCATGCCCCAGCGCAGCGGCGGCTTGAAAGCGCCGGCGAACTCCTTGACCGGTGCGTCTCCGCGGAACAGATACATCGGATTGACCAGCGAGCTGCCCGCGGTGAGTTCGATCGCGTCCAGCCCGCCGTCGTCCTGCAGCCATTTGGCTGTGGTCAGCGCCTCTTCGATCGTGATGCCGGCGCGGACACCGTCGGCCATGTTGAGCTTCGCGGTGACCGCTACCCGTCCCGCTCCCTGCATGTCGACGGCGCGACGAACCGCCATCACCATCCCGCGGGCCACCTTGGCCCGGTTTTCCAGCGATCCGCCGAACTCGTCGTTGCGACGGTTGATCAGCGGCGACAGGAACGCGCTTGCCAAATAGTTGTGACCCAAATGGATTTCGACGGCGTCAAAACCGGCGTCGATGGCGAGCAGGGCGGCGTTGGCGTGTGCCGCGATCACGTCGTCGATGTCCTCGCGGGTCGCTTTCTTGGCGAACCGCATCCCGATCGGGTTGAAGAACCGCACCGGCGCCAGGGCGGTGGCCTTGTTTGACTTGGCGTTGGCCACCGGGCCGGCGTGGCCGATCTGAGCGCTCACCGCCGCGCCCTCGGCGTGGATCGCGTCGGTGAGCCGCCGCAATCCGGGCACCGCCTCCGGGCGCATCCACAGCCCGTTGCCCTCGGTGCGCCCGCCCTGGGAGACGGCGCAATAGGCGACCGTCGTCATGCCGACCCCGCCGGCGGCTGGCAGCCGGTGGTACTCGATCAGATCGTCGGTCACCAGCGCGTCGGGCGTGCGCGCTTCGAACGTCGCGGCCTTGATGATCCGGTTGCGTAGCGTGACGGGGCCCAGCTTGGCCGGGCTGAACACATCCGGAGCGGTAGACATATCGGGAGCCTAATTGGGATCGCAAGCGCGGCGAAGCCGGGCGAAGCGGGTCGTCATCATTGGCTAGCCTGGCGGCCGTGCCAGACTGTCAGGCGTGGGCGCGATCACGCTGGACGGCAAGGCCACTCGCGACGAGATCTTCGTCGACCTGAAGGAACGGGTGGCCGCATTGACGGCCGCGGGCCGCACGCCCGGGCTGGGCACCATCCTGGTCGGTGACGACCCCGGGTCGCAGGCCTACGTCCGCGGTAAGCACGCCGACTGCGCCAAGGTCGGCATCACCTCGATCCGCCGCGACCTGCCCGCCGACGTCAGCGCGTCCGAGCTCGACGAGACCATCGACGAATTGAACGACAACCCCGAATGCACCGGCTACATCGTGCAATTGCCGCTGCCCAAGCATCTGGACGAAAACGCAGCACTGGAGCGCGTCGATCCCGCCAAAGACGCTGATGGGCTGCACCCGACCAACCTCGGCCGCCTGGTGCTGTCCACCCCGGCGCCCCTGCCGTGTACCGCGCGCGGCATCGTGCACCTGCTGCGGCGCTACGACGTCGCGATCGCGGGGGCGCACGTGGTCATCATGGGGCGCGGGGTGACGGTCGGTCGCCCATTGGGGCTGCTGTTGAGCCGCCGCTCCGAGAACGCCACTGTGACGTTGTGCCACACCGGAACTCGCGACCTGCCCGCATTGACCAGGCAGGGGGACATCATCGTGGCCGCGGTCGGCGTCCCGCACATGCTCACCGCCGGCATGGTGCGTCCCGGCGCGGCGGTCGTCGACGTGGGCGTCAGCCGCACCGAGACCGGGCTCGTCGGCGATGTGCATCCCGACGTGTGGGAGGTGGCCGGGCACGTGTCGCCGAATCCCGGTGGCGTCGGCCCGTTGACCCGTGCGTTCCTGCTGACCAACGTCGTCGAGCTGGCCGAGCGGCGATGAAGGCGCGGGCAATTCGGCGAGCCTCCGCGAGAATGGTGATCCGGGCTCAGTGGCCGATCATGCTGGTTGTGCTGATCTTCGCCGTGGCTTTCGTCCTGGCGGGGGCCAACTTCTGGCGCCGCGGCTCCCTACTGATCGGCATCGGAGTGGGCGTGGCGGCGATGCTGCGGCTGGTGTTGTCCGAGGAGCGGGCCGGCCTTCTGGTCGTCCGCAGCAAGGCCATCGACTTCATGACCACCGCGACGGTCGCGGCGGCGATGGTCTACATCGCCTCGACCATCGACCCGCTGGGCACCCGCTAAAGCCCTGGCGCACCAGGGATTTGACGCACTCCGCCGGGCAGTCCTCCGGGGATCTGGGGCAGGCCGGCGGTCGGATTGCCGCCGGCGATATTGGCCATTTCCTCCGGGCAGTATGTCTGGATCGCAATGGTGGTGAACAGCCGCGCCATCTGCGGTGACATGCCCCGGTGGCTGACGCCCGCCGCGGCGGCGGCGAAGCTTCCGCCCGGCTGGGCGAGCATCGGGCAAATGGACTGGCCCACGGCCATCGCGTTTCCCGGTTCGCCGAACTCGACGCCGGCGTGGTTCAGCGCGTCGATGAAGTTGTCGTCGGCCGCCGGGTCCGCGTCGGCCGGCGCCGCGAATGCCGCGGCCGCGGTGAGCAGCGCGGCCCCGGTGGCCAGTAGGCGAATGGTCAGGGGTTGGTGGCGGAACATCCCAACCCATTCCTGAGCTCTTACCACTACCCTCATGCCCGCCTCCCCATTCGTCTCGGAGTGCACTTGTGACACTCCAATCACGTTTGGAACTCTGGTCTATCACTGTCACATTTGCGACACGGTGGGATAAAGGTTTGCCCAATAAGTGTTTCGTGAGGGTCATGCGCCCGAGACATCGGTTAATGGGCGAGACCCACGCAGGCCCGGGGCAACAAATCGAAGCCACACCTGTGGCTTGACACGTGAGCCAGAAACCCGAATTTCCGAACGCGGAATCGTAAAGAATCCGGGACGTGACGATTAGGGCAGCCGTTTGCTGCACGTCCGGATTCCGTGCGGACGCTTCTTCGCGGCGCCGTTTCAGCGCCCGCGACGTATGTGGTCTTCGGGACGCTGTCCGCTATGGTCGAGGCGGTATCGGCTGTGGCGTTATTGACTCCTCATCGGCGGCCAGCGTGTTGCTTGCGGCCGAGGTGCTCAGTTTTCTCGGGCAGCAAATCATAAGTTCTTTTCGGCAGCGGGGCTGATGTCGAAAACACAAGGCGACGGCGGTGATGGCGGCTCTGGCAGCGGGGGCGGCGTCGGCGGGAACGGTGGCGTGGGCGGCGCCGGGGGCAGCCCCACTTTGACCGGCAATACCGGCGAAGCGTTCGGGGGAGGTGGCGGCGGCGGAGGCGCCGGCGGCCACGGCGGTCTCGGCTCCCAAGGCCAGCAGGCGAATCGTCAGGGGTTGATGGCCGAACAACCAGATCCGCTCCTGAGCTTTTGCGAGTCCACTATTACTGTCACGTTTGCGACACGGTGGGAAAAAGGTTTGCCCAATAAGTGTTTCGCGAGGGTCATGCACCCGAGACATCGATTAAGGGCCGAAAACCGACGCAGGCCCGACGCAACAGATCGAAGCAACACTGTGATCTGACACGTGCGCCGACGCCGGATTTCGGGCGCCAAATGGTAAAGAATCCGGCCCATGACGACGAATCGCAGCCGTCCGTCCGAACATGAGATCTCGCGCCAGGCGTTTCTTCGCGGCGCCGTTGGAATGTTGGCGACTTCAACGGTGTTCGGCACCGCGCGGGCGGCAGCGGACCCGGCGTCCGGCTGGGGCGGCTTGGCGTCGGCAATCGGCGGCCGCGTGGTCTTGCCCGCCAGCGGCGCTCAATTCGCCGCGGGGAAGCAGGTTTTCAATTCGTTTTACGACAACTCCAACCCCGCGGCGGTAGTCACGGTCTCTTCTCAATCGGATGTGCAGAAGGCGGTCTCGTTCGCGACGGCGAACGGGCTCAAAATCGCCCCGCGTGGCGGCGGGCATTCTTATATTGGCGCGTCGAGCGCCCCCGGCACGATGGTGCTCGACCTGCGCGGGCTCCCAGGGGGCGCGAACCTCGACGGCGGCGGCAACGCAACCGTCACGCCGGCGACCACCCTGTACGCGGTCCACCAAGCGCTGGCCGGTGCCGGACGCGCGATTCCCACCGCCACCTACGCGACCGTCGGGATCGCGGGCATGGCACTTGGCGGAGGGCTTGGGGCCGATGCCCGCCACGCGGGTTTGACCTGCGACGCGCTGCAGGCGGCGACGGTCGTGTTGCCCAGCGGCGACGTTGTCACGGCGTCCGCCAACGACCACCCGGATCTGTTCTGGGCACTCCGCGGTGGTGGCGGCGGCAATTTCGGGGTGACGACTTCGATGACCTTCGCCACCTTCGCGACCGGCGACAGCGACGTCGTCCGGCTCGACTTCCCGCCCTCCTCGGCGGTGCCGGTGCTCGCGGGTTGGCAGTCCTGGCTGAGCGCGGCAGACCGAAACACCTGGGGAATAGTCGATCTCACGGTCGGTGGGAACCAGCCGAACTGCCACGTGCTGGCGACCTGTCCGGCGGGCGCCGGCTCCGGTGTCGTTGACGCCATCAAATCCGCGGTCGGCGTGGCCCCCAGCGAGGTCCAGAAGAAAACGCTCGGCCGCATGGACCTGGTGTCGTATCTGGCCGGCGCCAGCTCGACGGCGTCACCCCGGGGTTTCGTGGCCGGATCCGACGTGGTCTCGACGATGAATTCGGCTGTGGCCCACGTGATCGCGACGGCGATCGGGCAGTGGTCCGCCGCCAACGGCAAAGCATCTGTGCTCGTGGACCCGCTGGATGGCGCGGTCGCCGACGTGGCGGTGGGGGACACCGCCTTCCCGTGGCGCAAGCAGGGCGCGGTACTGCAGTGGTACGTCGAACCCGCCGGCAACCAGGGGGCCGCGGCAACCCAGTGGCTGAGTTCCGCACACCAAGCCGTGCAACAGTTTTCGGTAGGCGGCTACGTCAACTACCTGGAGCCCAACGCTTCGCCTTCTCGCTACTTCGGTTCGAATCTTTCGCAGCTGACGACCGTGCGGCAGAAATACGACCCGAACCGGGTTATGTTCTCCGGCCTGAACTTCTAAGGTCGTGGAATGGCGAACGAATCCCCTGAACTTGCACGCGTCCGCTACCTCATCGACGACGTACGGGCAGCTGTCGACTTCTACACCACGCACCTGGGCTTCACGGTCGAATTGGACGCCGCGCCCGCCTTTGCCGCCGTCGTCCGCGGGCCGCTGCAGTTGTTGCTTTCCGGGCCGAAGAGCTCAGCGGCGCGCCCGATGCCCGACGGTGCCACACCGGCGCCTGGCGGCTGGAACCGCATCCAGATCGTCGTCGAGAACATCTCCGCCGAAGTCGAGCGACTGCGGGCGGCCGGCGTCGGTTTTCGCAACGACATCATCAGTGACCCGGGCGGGCAACAGGTCCTGCTGCAGGACCTTTCCGGAAACTTCGTGGAACTGTTCCAGCCCGCCGCGCGCGCCGCGGCGCGCTGACACGAAATCACTTGTGTCTCTTTTGTTTCAGTGGTCTCTGGGCGGGGTTTCTTGTCGGTGCCCTTCGATAGTTTCGTGCTATGGGTTCAGGCGGTGTCGTTGATCGGGAGGTGATCACGGCTGCCTATGATGCGCTGGACGCGGCGCTCGACAGGGTGGCCGCGCTGGACTGCGAGGCGCTCATCACTGCAGAGCTGCTGGGTTTGTTGGAGCGCTGCGAGAAGGTACGCCGCCGGATCCCGGCCGTCGAGCATCCCTTGATCAATTCCGTTGCCCGCCAGGCCACCGCAGAGGAGCTGGGCGGCAAGCTCTCCCATGCGATCGCCGAGTGGACGCTGATCAGCCGCGCCGAGGCCGCCCGGCGCATCAAGGAGGCCGCCGATCTGGGGCCGCGGCGCGCGCTGACCGGCGAACCGTTGGCGCCGATATTGGCGGCCACCGCGGCCGCGCAGCGGCAAGCTCGGTTGTGGTCAGGTGGCGGTGATCCGGAAGTTCTACCACCAGCTGCCCGGCTGGATCGATGCCGCCACCCGCGCGCAGGTGGAAACCAAGTTGGCCAGGCAAGGCACCCAGTACCGGCCCGAGCAACTGGCCCAGCTGGCCGACACGCTGGCCGATTGCCTCAACCCCGACGGCACCTTCACCGATGAGGACCGCGCGCGGCGGCGCGGGCTGAGCCTGGGCAATCAGCAAGCCGACGGCATGTCGCAGCTGCGCGGCTGGCTGACCCCCGAGGCGCGCGCCACCCTGGAAATGGTGTGGGCCAAGCTGGCCGCTCCGGGCATGTGCAACCCCAATGATGACAGCGCGTGCGTGGACGGCCCACCCCACCAGGAGGCCATCGACAACGACACCCGCAGCGGTGCCCAACGCCAGCACGACGCGCTGCTGGCGGGCATGCGCGCGCTACTGGCCTCGGGCACGCTGGGCCAGCACAACGGTTTGCCGGCCTCGATCATCGTCACCACCACCCTGGGTGAGCTTGAAGCCGCCGCCGGCAGGGGTCTTACCGGCGGGGGCAGCATCTTGCCGATGAGCGATGTGATCCGCCTGGCCCGCCACGCCCGGCACTACCTGGCGATTTTCGACAAGGGCAAAGCGCTGGCGCTGTATCACACCAAACGGCTGGCCTCCCCCGCACAGCGAATTGTGCTCTACGCCAAGGACCGCGGTTGTTCGGCGCCGGGCTGCACGGTGCCCGGCTACTACAGCGAGGTCCATCACGTCACCGGCTACGCCACCTGCGGCTGCACCGACGTCAACAACCTGACCTTCGCCTGCGGCACCCAACACGGCATCGTCCAACCCGGCAAGTGGACCACCCGCAAAAACGCCCACGGCGACACCGAATGGATCCCACCCCCACATGCCCCCGCAAGCGGGAGGTACCCCCACGACCGCGGCCAACCCCGAACCAACACCTACTGGCACCCCGAAAAACTCCTCCACAACGAAGACGACGACGAGTGGTAGCCGCCGGCCAGCTAGGGACGCCCGAGGTGCTGGCGAGCCGTCCCGGTTCGCGGACTTCGCACTTCCTGCACGCATCCGGCGCATCCTGCAGTACCGTATACGGTTCATGGCGACGACGAGGCCGGTTGACCGGCCGGTACCGGAGGTCCTCGGCCATCTTGGCCCCAATTGGTTCGCCTCTGTCATGGGAACGGGAATCGTCGCCACTGCAGCGGCGAGCCTGCCTTTGCGGGTCCAAGGTCTACGAGCCTTCAGCGAAGTTGTGTGGGTGATCGTCGCAGCCCTGCTCGTCGTGCTCGTCATTGCGGTCGGCGGTCTTTGGCTGCGGCACCCGACGGTGGCGCGGAGCCATGCGCGTAACCCGCAGATGGCCCACTTCTACGGGGCAGCGCCGATGGCGCTACTCACTGTCGGCGCGGGGTCGATTCTCGTGGGCAGGGATCTGCTCGGCGACCGCGTCGCAGTCGATCTCGATTGGGTGCTCTGGACGGCAGGCACTGTGGGAGGGCTCGTCACTGCCGTTTCCATCCCGTACCTGATGTTCACGCAGCACACCGTAGAACCGGACGCGGCATTCGGTGGGTGGTTGATGCCGGTGGTGCCACCGATGGTATCCGCAGCCACTGGGGCTCTGTTGATCCCGCATATACCGTCCGGGGCTGGCAGACGGACGATGCTCTATGGCTGCTACGCGATGTTCGGGTTGTCGGCGATCGCATCGCTGATCATTATCACCATGATCTGGACCCGACTCGCTTATTACGGCACCTCGGGCACGGCGCGGGTACCTACACTCTGGATCGTTCTCGGTCCGCTCGGCCAATCCATCACGGCCGCAGGCCTTCTCGGGTCGAGCACTACCTCGGCGGTCGATCCGGGTACTGCCGCCGGACTGCGGGTGTTTGCGATATTGTACGGGTTACCGGTCTGGGGATTCGCCGTACTTTGGATCGCGTTGGCGACGTCGCTGACCGTCCGCACCCTGCGCCGGGGGATGCCCTTCGCGCTCACCTGGTGAAGTCTCACGTATCCCGTCGGCACTTTCGTCACCGGGACGAGCCAGCTCGCACTGCATACCGGCCTGCCTGCTCTGCGCATGGCCGCCGTCGTCGCGTATGTGGGCTTGCTGTGCACGTGGATCCTCGTGGCTATCCGCACAGCCCGAGGCAGCTTGCGGGGCAACTTGTTTCAGCCCCCCAGCACCGATCCGGTGAAGGCGCGCAAGGATCCGGCGATCTGATCACGCCTGCGCCCTATCCGGCCAGCGCCGACCTTATGCACACGGTGACGTAAGGCAGCGCCAAGCCGGTCGAATTCGCCAGCGCGGGATGGGTGGCCAGCAACTCACGCACCTGGTCGAGTGTTCTGGTGCGCACCTCGGTCGGCGAGGTGATGCAGTAGCTGCGAGACGCCACCAGGTCGATCAAGGCTTGCGGGGTAAGGTAATTCGTCCACTCAACCTGATGACGCTGCATGTCCGTGAACGGCGCTGGCAGCGTCACGTCGGCCCGCCGAGGGTCGTCGTTGCTACCAATGATCTCGCCCAGTTCGCGCACCCAGCCCAGACGTTCGTCGCGGGTGTTCCACACCAGGCCCAGCCGCCCTCCCGGCCGCAGCACGCGGGCCACCTCCGGAATCGCCCGCTCGGGATCTACCCAATGCCACGCCTGGGCGACCAGGACGGCGTCAACACTGTTGTCTTCCAACGGAATCTCTTCCGCGGTGCCCAGAAGCGCACGAGTTTCGGGCAGCGAGGCGCGCAGCACTTCCAGCATGTCGGGAATCGGATCTACGGCCACCACCTCGAGGCCCCGCTCTACCAGCCGGGTGGTCAGCTTGCCGGTGCCGGCACCCAGGTCGAGCACTTGGCGCGCGCCGCGTGGAATCAGCCAGTCGATCGCCTCCGGCGGATAGGAGGGGCGGCCACGCTCGTAGGCAGCAGCCGCTGAGCCGAAGGAGAGGGAGCGGTCGTGCCTCGAGCGCGTCACCCTGAACACCCGCGCCACGCGCCTTCGCGGTCGGCTGCGTCGGCCAACTCGAGCGTCTTGCGGATCAAATCGCCGACCGCTTCGGATTCCACCAGGAAGCCGTCGTGTCCGCAGAGGGATTCGACAATGTGCAGTTCGGTGCAGCCCGGCAGCAACTCGGCCAGCTCCTCCTGCAGCCGCAATGGGTAGAGCCGGTCGGAAGTGATCCCGCCGACCACCACCGGGACCGGGCACCCGCGCAACGCTGCGCCGACCCCGCCGCGACCGCGCCCGACGTCGTGGCTGTTCAGCGCCTCGGTGAGGATGACATAGCTGCCCGCGCCAAAGCGGGCCAACAACTTGTCGCCTTGGTGCTCGAGGTAGCTCTGCACCGCGTAGCGGCCGCCGTTGGCCGTATCCTCGTCGCCCTGGCTGTCGTTGGCGAACCGGGTGTCGAGCTCGAGTTCACCGCGGTAGGTCAGGTGGGCGAAACGGCGGGCGATCGTCAGGCCGGTGTCCGGTTTCCGGCCGGTGTCATGGTAGTCCCCGCCCTGCCAGTTCGGGTCGGCCTTGATGGCCGCGATCTGCGTTGTCTGGGTGCCGATCTGGTCGGCGGTGGCGCGCGCGCTGACCGCGAGCAGCAGCCCGGCCCGGACCCGGTCCGGGTGACTGACAATCCACTCCAAAGCCCTTGCGCCGCCCATGGATCCACCGATGACGGCCGCAACCTCATTGATGCCGAAGGCGGCCAGCGCGGCGACGTCCGCCTCCACCTGGTCGCGCACCGAGATCAGCGGAAACCTTGAGCCCCAGGGCTTTCCGTCGCGGGCGAGCGAGCTGGGCCCGGTGGAGCCGCGGCAACCGCCCAGTACATTGGTGGCCACCGCACACCAGCGGTTGGTGTCGATCGGCGCACCGGGGCCGGCCACCCCGTCCCACCAGCCGGCCGTGGGATGCCCGGGACCCGCCGGCCCCGTGATATGCGAATCGCCGGTGAGCGCGTGCAGCACCACCACCACATTGTCGCGCGTCGGAGACAACTCGCCCCAGCGCTGGACGGCGATACAGACATCGTCGATGACCGCCCCGCTTTCGGTTATCAGCGAGCCGATGTGAACAAAGCCGACCTCGCCTTCGGCGGGCAGGGTCTGGGTGGGGACGTCGGAGATCGTCATGTCAGCCGTCCTCAGAAGGCTGCCACGGTGTGCGGGTCACCACTGAACTTGCGGGCCGCGGCGAAGCCGAGCTCCAGGTCGGCCAGGATGTCGTCGATGCCTTCGATGCCGACGGCCAGCCGCACCAGCCCCGGGCTGACACCGGTGGTCAGCTGCTCCTCGGGCGACAGCTGGGCGTGGGTGGTCGACGCCGGGTGAATCACCAGGGAGCGCACGTCGCCGATGTTGGCGACGTGGCTGTGCAGCTTCAGCGCGTTCACGAACGCCTTCCCGGCCTCGGCGCCGCCCGCCAGCTCGAACGCTAGGACCGCTCCAGTTCCCTTGGGCGCCAGCTTCTTTGCCCGCTCATGCCACGGGGAGTCGGGGAGCCCCGCGTAATTGACCGACAGCACGCCGCCGTGGCCGGCCAAAAACTCGGCGACCCGTTGCGCGTTGGCGACGTGGCGCTCCATTCGCAGGCTCAGGGTCTCGATGCCCTGGGCCACCAGGAACGCGTTGAACGGCGAAGCGGCAGAACCAAGGTCGCGCAGCAGTTGCACGCGCGCCTTGAGCGCGTACGCCGGCGGTCCCAGCTCGGCGTACACCACGCCGTGGTAACTGGGGTCGGGCGTGGTGAATCCGGGGAAACGGCCCTGCGTCCAGTCGAAGTTGCCGCCGTCGACGATGACGCCCGCGATCGCGGCGCCGTGCCCGCCCAGGTACTTGGTGGCCGAGTGCACGACGATGTCGGCGCCCTGGCGCAGCGGCTGGATCAGGTACGGCGTGGCGACGGTGTTGTCGACGATCAGCGGGACGCCGTTGGCATGGGCCACCCCGGACACGCCGGGCGTGTCCAGCAGGTCGACCTGGGGATTGGAAATGGTCTCACCGAAGAACGCCTTGGTGTTCGGCCGCACCGCGGCCTGCCAGGAATCCAGATCGTCGGGATCCTCGACGAAACTGACCTCGATGCCGAGCTTGGCCAGCGAATAGTGGAACAGGTTATAAGTCCCGCCGTAGAGCCGTGGGCTGGAGACGATGTGATCCCCGGCACACGCCAGGTTCAATATGGCGAACGTCTCGGCCGCCTGGCCGGAGCTCAGGAACAGTGCGGCCACGCCACCTTCGAGGGCGGCGACGCGTTGCTCGACGACATCGGTGGTCGGGTTGCCGATCCGGGTGTAGATGTTGCCGGGCACCTCAAGCCCGAACAAGGCGGCGGCATGTGCGGTGTTGTCGAACGTGTACGACGTGGTCTGGTAGATGGGCAGGGCGCGGGCGTTGGTGGTTGGGTCGGGACGCTGGCCGGCGTGAACCTGCTTCGTTTCGAACGACCAATGAGCGGTCGGGTCGGTCTCGGTGGTGCTCTCGGAACTCATCAGCGGTGCTTTCTCTCAAGAGGCTTGAATCGGGTATCGGGGTGCTGGCAGCCACCCGTGACGCCATCGGTGATGACGGCAGTCGGTGGCGGTTGGTTTACCGCCGACACACGATGAGACGCGAATGAGCTTGGTGAATGCGCATCACGTTTTCCCCTCTGGTCAGGGGCCCGTCATGGCGGACCCGCGCTTGCCGGATAGCCGGTGGCTACTCAACCTGGTCATCACCCGGGGCACCCCACCGCGGTTGGAGGGTTGCCGGCCAGCAAGCCGGGGCTTGTCGCTGGCGCTCATGACCGACATGCAGCCTATCGCATGGCGCCGAGTCGATGCCAACGGGACCGCTCACTTCCACTTCGAACGGGGTGAACGCTGCTTGTAGGCTGGCCTCACGAGCAACCGCTCGCCCCGTTCCCGACGGCTGAAGGATTCGGACGCAGATGTCCAACGAAGGCAAGATCAAGGTCAAAGGCCCGGTGGTGGAGCTCGACGGCGACGAGATGACCCGCGTCATCTGGAAGCTCATCAAGGACATGCTGATCCTGCCGCATCTCGACATCAATTTGGAGTATTACGACCTGGGCATCGAGCACCGCGACCGCACCGACGACCAGGTGACGATCGACGCGGCCTATGCCATCAAGAAGCACGGCGTCGGCGTCAAGTGCGCAACCATCACCCCCGACGAGGCCCGCGTCCAGGAATTCAACCTGAAGAAGATGTGGCTGTCGCCCAACGGGACGATCCGGAACATTCTGGGCGGCACCATTTTCCGCGAGCCGATTGTGATCTCGAATGTGCCGCGGCTGGTTCCGGGCTGGACCAAGCCAATCGTCATCGGCCGTCACGCCTTTGGTGACCAGTACCGCGCGACGAACTTCAAGGTTGACCAGCCGGGCACCGTCACACTGACTTTCACGCCCGCCGACGGCAGCGAGCCGATGGTGCACGAGGTGGTGTCGATCCCCGAGGACGGTGGTGTCGTCATGGGGATGTACAACTTCAAGGATTCCATCCGCGATTTCGCGCGCGCGTCGTTCGCCTACGGCCTGAACGCCAAGTGGCCGGTGTACCTGTCCACCAAGAACACCATCCTCAAGGCCTACGACGGCATGTTCAAGGACGAGTTCCAGCGCATCTACGAAGAGGAATTCAAGGACAAGTTCGAAGCCGAGGGGCTGACCTACGAGCATCGGCTGATCGACGACATGGTCGCGGCCTGCCTCAAATGGGAGGGCGGCTACGTCTGGGCCTGCAAGAACTACGACGGTGACGTCCAGTCCGACACCGTCGCGCAGGGCTACGGCTCACTGGGGCTGATGACGTCGGTGCTGATGACGGCCGACGGCAAGACGGTCGAGGCCGAGGCCGCGCACGGCACAGTCACCCGCCACTTCCGGCAGTATCAGGCCGGCAAACCGACCTCGACCAACCCGATCGCCTCGATCTTCGCGTGGACCCGCGGGCTGGAACACCGCGGCAAGCTCGACAACACGCCGGAGGTCATCGAGTTGGCCAAAAAACTGGAACAAGTCGTCGTCTCCACGGTCGAGAGCGGCAAAATGACCAAGGACCTCGCGATCCTCATCGGTCCCGAGCAGGGCTGGCAGAACAGCGAGGAATTCCTCAATTGCATCGCCGAGAACCTGGAGAAGGCCCTCGCCAACTGAGGCTGACTGGGGCCCACTGGGGCCTGACTAGATGAGTAATTCCAAGGGGTCAGTGGTCGTATGCGGTCAGTGATCGCAGGATCGGCTTCTCGGTTCTGTCGTTGTGCCAGATGGCGGCGGTGAGGGCGAGGATGCGTTGCAGGACGCGTGCGGCGACTCCGGCGATGGTTCGTCCGCCATGGCGTTCAAGGTCGAGCTGGGTCTTGAGGGTGTTGTTGACTGATTCGATGACCTGCCGCAGCGGCTTGAAGAAGCCTTGTCCCGCACGGGGTTTCTCTCCCGCGCGGGCAGGGCGCAGCAGTTTGATGCGGGCGTCGGCGAGCGTGGCTTCGAATTGCCTGCCGTAGTAGTTCTTGTCGGCCATCAACGTCTGAGCGGGATGCGTCGCGAGCAAGTTCGGGTCGGCGTCGAGCATCCCGAGCAGAATTTCGCGTTCATCGGCCTTGGCGCCGGTCAGCGCGAACGCCACCGGCAGCCCCGACAGGGCGCATACCAGGTGCAGGCGCAGTCCCCAGAAGAAGCGCGAGTGCGACGCGCAGTACCCATACTCGGCCCAACCGGCCAGATCGGAGCGTTTCGCGGTCTCCCGCGATCGCCCGCATTCGACCGGAGTCGAGTCAACCACCCACACATCGTCGGTGCACCGCGAAGTGCACGCAACCAGATGCGCGATGACCGCACGCAGCATCCCGGTCGCTGCGCGCACCCGCTTATTGTAGCCCGATTGTCTTGGCAGATAAGGAAACAACCCACGCAGCCGGCTGTTCGCGTAACGCAACCACCGCGCCTCTGAGGTGAATCCGAGCAGCGCCTGTAGCACCACCAGGGTGACCAGTTCGGCGTCATCAAGGCGCGGGGTGATCCCGACCCTGGGACGCCATGGCCGATACTGCGGATTGCTGATCAGGAAATCATCGGCGGTGACGTACAGTGCGGTAGCGAGGGTGTCCAGGTCGGCGTCCACTTCGGCCTCCAGTGCCAGGTTGGGTTTGCAACGCCAATCCTGGACACCCTCACCTCAAATTCACAGCAGCCACACCAGTAACACCCCTTGGAATTACTCATCTAGCCGGTGGATTGCCGACGGCCCGAGTCCGTCTGGCGGCACTGCTCGATGAAGCTGGTGATCACCTCGGTGATGCGTTCCGGCGCCTCGTACATCGGGATGTGCCCCACGCCGTCGAGTTCGGTGACCTGATGGCTTTCGTCCGGGAGATGGGTGGTGAAATGCCGGCTGAACCTGGGCGCGGGGATGATCCGATCCTTTTCGCAGATGACCAGGTGCGCCGGGACGGCGGTCAGCGCAAGCTCCCGCAGGCCGTGCAGCTGAAGCGCCTTGACCAGCAGCTGGAAGTAGGCCGGGCAGTGCGCGACGTCGTCGATGATGCCCGACAGCTGGCGTTCGCTGACCCCCTCCGGCGACGCGCTGATCGCATAGGTGGCCAACCGGCGGCTGAAGGGCAGGTGCAACACTCGCGGCCCGAACAAAAAGGCGAGCACCAGCAGGGGAATACCGAGGATGAACTTGCCGATCACCTCGAACTTTGCCGGGCTCCATCGCGTCCAGCCGCCGGCCGGGGCGATGCCCATAACGGTGCGCGCCCGACCACGCCTTTCGAGCTCGAACGCGACCCAGCCGCCCAAGGAGTTGCCGACGATGTGGGCGGTGTCCCACCCCAGTTCGTCCATCTGGCGCTCGACGTGGTCGGCGAGCACCGCGGACGACAGGAACCAGGTGCCGGCGGACGGGCCGCCGTTGTGGCCGGCCATGGTCGGGGCGAACACCTCGTAGCGGCCGGTGTCGGCGAGCTGCTGCGCGACGTCCTCCCATACGGCCTGGGACAGCAGGAACGGATGCAGCAGCAGGACCGGTTCTCCGGAGCCGAGGTGGATCGGCGCGCGAATCGTCATGCTGTCGACAGTACAAGGTGATACCGGCGGTACCGCAACCAACGGCCGGCGGCAGCACGTGCCCGGGAACGAGGCGTGAAAAGATCGGGGCATCATGAGCACCGCTACCGGGCCCAGCCGGATTTTCTCCGGCGTGCAGCCCACCTCAGATTCGCTTCACCTGGGTAACGCCTTGGGCGCCATCACCCAGTGGGTTGCACTGCAGAAAGATCACGAAGCGTTCTTCTGCGTGGTCGACCTGCACGCCATCACCATTCCGCAGGATCCCGAGGCGCTGCGACGCAGGACCGTCGTCACCGCCGCTCAGTACCTGGCGCTGGGTATCGACCCGGGCCGCAGCACCGTTTTCGTGCAGAGCCACGTGCCGGCCCACGCCCAGTTGGCGTGGGTCCTCGGGTGCTTCACAGGCTTCGGGCAGGCATCCCGGATGACGCAGTTCAAGGACAAGTCGGCGCGCCAGGGCAGCGACTCGACCACCGTGGGCCTGTTCACCTACCCCGTGTTGCAGGCCGCCGACGTGCTGGCCTACGACAGCGACCTGGTGCCCGTCGGTGAGGATCAGCGCCAGCACCTCGAACTGGCGCGCGACGTCGCGCAGCGGTTCAACAGCCGCTTCCCGGGCACCTTCGTGGTTCCCGACGTGCTCATCCCCAAGGTCACCGCGAAGATCTACGACCTGCAAGACCCGACGTCCAAGATGAGCAAGTCGGCGTCCACCGATGCGGGGCTGATCAACCTGCTCGACGATCCGGCCTTGTCGGCCAAGAAGATTCGCTCGGCGGTGACCGACAGCGAGCGCGAGATCCGATTCGACACCGCCGCCAAACCTGGCGTGTCGAACCTGCTGAGCATCCAGTCCGCGGTCACCGGGGTCACCGTCGACGCGCTCGTCGGGGGCTACGCCGGTCGCGGCTACGGCGACCTGAAAAAGGACACCGCCGAGGCCGTCGTCGAGTTCGTCGGCCCGATCAAGGCCCGGGTCGACGAATTGATGGCGGACCCCACCGAATTGGAGGCCGTGCTGGCGTCCGGGGCGGAGCGGGCCCGGAAGGTGGCGAGCAAAACCGTTCAGCGGGTTTACGATCGATTAGGCTTCCTTCCGCAACGGGAATAGGTTTCACATGAGCGAACCGGCCAAGCCAGGGATCCTCGAGCGACTGCGGGCCCGGTTTGGGTGGTTGGACCACGTCATACGCGCCTATCAGCACTTCGACGACCGCAACGGCGGTTTTTTAGCGGCCGGCCTCACGTACTACACGATCTTCGCGTTATTTCCTTTGCTGATGGTCGGTTTCGCGGCGGCCGGATTCATGCTGGCTCGCCGGCCCGAGCTGCTGAGGAGCATCGACGACCACATCCGGTCGTCGGTGTCCGGCGCTTTGAGCCAGCAACTGGTGGACTTGATGAACTCGGCGATCAACGCCCGCGCATCGGTCGGTGTCATCGGCCTGGCCACCGCGGCCTGGGCCGGTCTCACCTGGATGTCGCACCTGAGGGCGGCAGTGACGGAGATGTGGTGGGAGCAGCATCTCGACTCGGCGGGCTTCGTGCGCAACAAAGTGTCCGACCTGATCGCGATGGTGGGGACGTTCCTGGTGATCACGGCCACCCTGGCCCTCACCACGCTGGGCCAGGAAGCGCCGATGCGCGCGGTACTGAGATGGCTTGGGATACCGGACCTCTCGGTGTTCAACGTGATTTTCCGAGGCGTTTCGATACTGGTGTCGTTGCTGGTCCAGTGGATGCTGTTCACCTGGATGATCGCGCGGCTGCCGCGGCAGAAGGTCAGCCTGGTCAACTCGATGAGGGCCGGCTTACTGGCGGCGATCGGCTTCGAGCTGTTCAAACAGGTGGCGTCGATCTACCTTCGGGTGGTGCTGCGCAGCCCGGCCGGCGCCACGTTCGGGCCGGTGTTGGGTCTCATGGTGTTCGCCTACATCACCTGGTATCTCGTTCTTTTCGCCACCGCTTGGGCCGCAACCGCTTCCGGCGATCCGCGCGCCAAGCCCGTCGCCCCGCCGCCACCGGCGATCATCGCCCCGCGGGTCCAGCTGGACGAGGGGCTCAGCGCCCGTCAGACGCTGACCGCGATGGCACTGGGAGCCGTTGGGGCACTCGCGCTTTCCCGCTTCAGCCGCCGGGCCCGTTAACCGATCGGCTCACAGGCCCAGGGCCCTGCCGACGGCCACCGTGACGGCGGCGACGAAGATCGCAACGGTCAACGCGACATTGCGCGGTTCGCGAAGGTACGCGTGGGAGCCGGCGGCGCCGATCATGACCAACGCGAAGCCTCCCGCGGCGACCGGGGTGAGAAACGTGGCGATACCGACCAGCCGAGGCAGGAGAATGCCTATGGCGCCCGACAGTTCGCAGAAGGCGGTGAGGCGGATCACCGGCAGCGGGAAGGGCGCGACCCCGGTTTGGCCACTAGCGATCAGCCGGTCCTTGGGCTGGCTGATCTTCGCCAATCCGGATGCGGTGAAGATTGCGGCGAGGGTTACCTGCAACGTCCATAGCAGCACATTCATCGTGGCCTCCTACGTTGAGCGGCGGTTCACAGGTATGACGTGATGGGCGCCCGCGATGTGACACGTCGCGTTGGCTCGGGTCGCCGAGCTACCCCCGGGCCAGCCAGTCGCCGCGCAGCATCACGGCGGTGACCTGCCAATCACCGTCCAGCACAACGAGATTTGCGTCGTAGCCGGCCCGCAGCCTGCCCACCCGCGCGAGGCCGAGTGCTCGTGCCGGTGTGGCCGAGGTCATCTGTACGGCGGCGGCCAGCCCCGCGTCGGAGGCGACGGCGCGGAACAGCCGGTCCATGGTGGCGGTGCTGCCGGCGATCGTCGACGTCCCGCGAACCCGCGCCACGCCGGACGCGACGTGGATCGGTACCGCGCCAAGCCGAAACGCGCCGTCCGCGCACCCGGCCGCGGCGACGGCGTCGGTGATCAGGGCCACCCGCTGCGGACCGGCGGCCCGGATCACCGAGTGCACGACGGCCGGGTGGACGTGCACGCCGTCGGCGATGAGTTCGACCGTTACGTTCGGGTCCCCCAGCAACGCGAGCGCGGGCCCCGGCTCGCGGTGGTGCAGCGGCGGCATCGCGTTGAACAGATGGGTGCCGACCGTGACGCCCGCGGCGATGGCTTGTTGGGTCTGTTCGTAGGTCGCGTCGGTATGGCCCACGGCCACAACTGCTCCCGCATCGATAAAACGCCGAATCGCAGCGTCGGCACCGGGCAACTCGGGCGCCAGCGTGACCATTCGGATCGCCCCGTCGCCGGCCGCGAGCACGGCGTCGATCTCGGCGGCGTCCGGATGACGCATCTGTGCGGGGTCGTGCGCCCCGCAGCGCGCCGGGCTCAGCCACGGCCCCTCCAGGTGGATGCCGGCGACGGTGCCCCGTCTGGCAGCCGCGCCGAGTCCGCGCACGCCGGCGATCAGGTCCTCCCGGGAGGCGGTGACCAGACTCGCGAGCGTCGTGGTGGTCCCGTGCCGCAGGTGAAATCGCGCGGCCTCCGCGATGCCATCGGCGTCGGTGTAGGAGGCGCCGCCTCCGCCGTGCACATGCATGTCGATAAAGCCGGGAACCACGGTGCAATCGGGGAAGTCCACGTCGACCGGCCCCGGCGGCGGACCGGCCCCGCAGTCGAGGACCCGCCCACCGGAGGTCGTTAACCATCCCGGTTGGGCGATCTGCCCGTCGAGGACCATGGTTCCGGCGTGGATCAGCGGCATGTGTTTACCAGTGGCCGCCGTTCTCCCAGAAATGCCGGATCTCCTCGAGCTGGCGCCCCTTGGTTTCCGGCGCATACCGGTAGACGAAGCCCAAAGCGGCCACCGCGAGAAGCGCGAACACCGCGAAAGTCCCTGCGCCGCCGAGTGAATGCAGCATGGTCAGGAAGACGGCTGCGACGATCGCGTTGGCCACCAGGTTGGAGGTGAGCATCGTGCTCGACCCGATGGACCGCAGCCGCGACGGGAAACTTTCGCTGGCGTACACCCAGCCGAGGGAGCCGAATCCCATGGTGTAGCCGATGATGAACAGCAGCAGGCCACCGAAACCGAAAACGAGTCCCACGCCGTTCGAGCCGCCGAGACCCCGGGCGAAAACGGCCAACAGGACGACGTCGGCCGCGACCATCATGGCGATGCCGGACAACAGGATCGGGCGCCGGCCCACCCGGTCGACGAGGAGCACCGAGGTGCCCACGGCTGCCAGGCCGGCCACCTGAACCAGTGCCGGCAGCGCCAGCAGCGCGAAATTGCCGGTGAAGCCCATGGCCTGAAATATCCGGGGGCTGTAGTAGATGATGCCGTTGATGCCGGTGATCTGGATCAGAAAGCCGAGGGTGATCACGAAGGCGGTGGCCCGCGCATAGGGGCGGCGGATCATCTCGGAGATCCCGCCACTGCCGTCGCTCAGAGCGCCGCCGATCTCGCCAAGCTCTTCATCGACGTCCGCGGTGGGCTCGATGCGCAGCAGTGCGGCACGGGCGTCGGCCATTCGGCCCTTCAGGAGGTACCACCGGGCCGTGTCGGGCATGCGAATCACCAACGGCAGCAGCAGCATTGCGGGCACGACGGCCAGCCCCAGCATCCACCGCCAGCTGTGCGTGTCGGCCAGCAGATAGCCGGTCAGATACCCGACGATGAGGCCGGTGACGATCGTCAGCTGATAGGCCGTCAGCAGCGATCCGCGCACCGCTGCAGGGGCCGACTCCGCTACGTACACCGGGACGACCACCACCGACACACCGATGGCCATGCCCAGCAGGAAGCGCGCCGCCAACAGCATCGGCAGCGCGACCGAAAGCGCGCCCAGCAGGGCGAACATCGCGTAGCCCACGAGGACGAGCACCACCGACTTTTTTCGCCCGATCAGATTGGCGAGAGGCCCCGCGGCGAGGGCCCCTGGGATCATGCCGAGCACCACCATCGTGGTCAGCAGTTCTTGCTGCTGGGTCGTGAGCCGGAAGTCCTCGGTGACGAAGAGTTGCGCGCCCGCGATGATGGACAGGTCGTAACCGTAGATGAGGCCGACACTGGCGCCGGTGAGCCCGACCAGCAGCCCACGCCGCGACGGACGCGGCGACTCCTCGGCGGTCAACGGTGCTTCAACGGTGTAGCGGCCGGCGGTTCATCGAGCGTGCAACCATGATCAAACTAAACACGATGACGGCGCCGACGACTGCAACGCCCACCCGCACCGGCAACGCGTCCGCCGACGACATGAGCCCGGCGGCCTGGGCGCCGTTGCCTCGCCGGTCGGCGGCGCTGTCGCGCCTGGTCGGCGCCAGCGAGGGATCGGGTTCGATCAGCGAACCCACCTGGGTGCCCTGCGGCGTGCTGAACCCGTAGTCCAGCAGGTGCGCCGCCTGCTCCCAGGGGGCGATCGGCTGCCGGGTGCCGTGCAGGAGCACCGCCATCAGCCGCCGTCCGTCGTGGTTGGCCGCACCCACGAAGGTCTGGCCGGCGTCGTCGGTGTAGCCGGTCTTGCCGCCCAGCGCGCCCGGGTACTTGTAGAGCAGCTGGTTGTCGTTTTCCAGCTCGTAGCCGGGGTGGTCGCCGTGGCCGGGGAATTCGAAGGTCCGCGTCGCGACGATGTCGGCGAAGGTGGGGTTCTGCCAGGCATACCGGTAGAACAGGCCGATGTCGTAGGCCGAGGTGCTCATCCCGGGCCCGTCCAGCCCGGAGGGCGTCGCGACCCGGGTGTCCCGGCCGCCCAGCTTGGCGGCCAGCACGTTGATCTTCTCGACCGCCTGCTGCATCCCGCCGAGTTGCATTGCCAGCGCGTGGGCGGCGTCGTTGCCGGAGTGCATCAGCAGCCCGTGCAGCAGCTGGTTGACGGTGTACACGCCGCCGGCGTCGACGCCGACCTTGGTGCCCTCGGCGGCCGCGTCCTCGTCGGTTCCCTGGATCGACTTGTTCAGGGGCAAGGCGGTGATGGATGCCATCGCGACCAGCACCTTGATGATGCTCGCCGGGCGGTGGCGCCCGTGCGGGTCCTTGGCCGCGATGACGGCGCCGCTGTCCAGATCCGCCACCAGCCACGCATCGGCGGAGACGTCGTTCGGCAGCGGCGGCGTATCGGGCGCGGCGACTATGCCGCAGCCGCCCAGCGCGTCGCCGCCGACCGGCTTGGGGGGCACCGCCAGGGGGATCGGCGGGTCGCCGGCCGTGGGCACCTCCGAGGAGTCCACCGCGGGCGGTGTGGTCACCTTGTACGGGCAGCTTGGGGGGCCGGCGTTGGGTCCTGGACCGGGCTCGGCGAACGCGGTCGCCAGGCCCGGTGCGCCTGCCAGCACGGCCGCCGCTGCGAGGCACGATGCGGAGTGTAGGAGAGCTCTTGAGCGGCGCATAATGAGTGCAGATTAGGCGGTCAGCCGCCCGATTCCCGGGAGCCGCGCTGTGACTGCTGGGACTGATGTTGTGAATCCGCGGCCGGCAAGCCGTGGCCGCTTTGAAGCGTTACGCTGTCTGGCATTCCAAAAGGTCGATTGTGGTCAAAGTGGCGGCGCGCCGGCGATGCCGATTCGCCTGGTTCGGCTCCGCGCCCACTGAAGCATCTGCTCAAGCAGGTCGAGAAGGGGAGCCAGGTTCGGCGTTCCGGGTTCGACCGGGTGTTGGCCGAGCTGAAACTGCATCGCGACGCCACGCCCGACCCCGACCTGCGGTCAGCGCTCGCCTGGCTGTGCAACGCGCAAACGCGGATGGTGAACAACCCGTCCCCGGCGCATTCCCGGGAAATGCTGCTGGCCGCCGACGCGGTGAAGCGGACGCTCTCCGCTGACGACTAGAGCCGCCGGGACGCCTCGGTAAGCACGCTGCGCAGGATCGATTCGATGGCGTCGAACTCGCGTTGCCCGCTGATCAGCGGCGGCGCCAGTTGCACGACGGGGTCGCCCCGGTCGTCGGTGCGGCAGTAAAGGCCGGCCTCGAAGAGCGCCGGAGAAACGTAGCCGTGCAGCAGCCGTTCGCATTCGTCGTCGCTGAAGGTCTGCTTGGTCGCTTTGTCCTTGACCAGCTCGACGCCGTAGAAGTACCCCTCGCCGCGCACGTCGCCGACGATGGGCAGGTCGTACAGCTTCTCGAGCGTGGCGCGGAAGCCGGGCGCGTGGTGTTTGACGCGATCGTTGAGACCCTCGCGCTCGAAGATGTCGAGGTTGGCCAGCCCGACCGCCGCCGACACCGGATGGCCGCCGAAAGTGTAGCCATGCGGGAACATGGTTTTGCCGTCGTTGAACGGCTCGAACAACCGCTCACTGGCGATCATCGCGCCCATCGGTGAGTAACCCGATGTCATGCCTTTGGCGCAGGTGACGATGTCGGGCACGTAGCCGAAGTCGTCGCAGGCGAACATCGAACCTATCCGGCCGAAGGCGCAGATCACCTCGTCGGATACCAGGAGCACGTCGTATTCGTCGCAGATCTGGCGCACCCGTTCGAAATAGCCGGGCGGAGGGGGGATGCAGCCGCCCGCGTTTTGCACCGGCTCCAAGAAGACCGCGGCGACGGTCTCGGGCCCCTCGAACTCGATCGCCTCGGCAATCCGGTCGGCGGCCCACTGCCCAAAGCCCTTGACGTCGTCGGCAAACGGGTGGGGGGCGCGGTAGAAGTTCGTGTTGGGCACCCGGAAGCCACCGGGCGTCACCGGCTCGAAGGGCGCCTTGTACAAGGGGAGCCCGGTGATCGCCAGTGCTCCCTGGGTGGTGCCGTGATAGGCGATCGATCGCGAAATCACTTTGTGCTTACCGGGTTTGCCGGTGAGCTTGAAGTATTGCTTGGCCAGTTTCCATGCGGTCTCGACAGCCTCGGTGCCGCCGGTGGTGAAGAACACCCGGTTCAGGTCGCCCGGGGCGTAGTGCGCAAGGCGCTCGGCGAGCTCGATCGCGGTCGGGGTGGCGTACCCCCACAACGGGAAGTACGCCAGCGTGCTCGCCTGCCGGGCGGCCGCCTCGGCGAGTTCGGTGCGGCCGTGTCCGACCTGCACGGTGAACAGCCCGGACAGCGCGTCCAGGTAGCTCTTACCGCGATCGTCGAAAATGGTGACACCCTCGCCGCGGGTGATGATCGGGGGAGTGATGCCCGGGCCGTGCCGGGCGAAGTGCAGCCAAAGGTTCTGGGTCATCTTGGGTGTGAGCCTAGCGCTAGGCTCACGCTATGACCTCAGCGCAGCAGGTCAGCCAATTCGAAGCCCTGCGGCCACATCTCATGTCGGTCGCCTACCGGCTGACCGGCACCGTGGCCGATGCCGAGGACATCGTGCAGGAAGCCTGGCTGCGCTGGGACGGGCAGGATGCCGAAATCGCCGACCTGCGGGCGTGGCTGACCACCGTGGTCAGCCGGCTCGGCCTGGACAGGTTGCGGTCGGCCGCGCGTCGTCGCGAAACCTATACCGGCACTTGGCTGCCCGAACCCGTGGTCACGGGTTTGCCGGATTCTCAAGGCGCCGATCCGCTGTCCGCCGTGGTGGCCAGCGAGGACGCCCGGTTTGCGGCGATGGTGGTGCTCGAACGACTGTCGCCGGATCAGCGGGTCGCCTTCGTGCTGCACGACGGCTTCGTCGTGCCCTTCGCCGAGGTGGCCGAGGTGCTGGGAACCAGCGAGGCCGCCGCCCGGCAGCTGGCTTCGAGGGCCCGCAAAGCGGTCGCGGCGGACCCGCCGCCGGAACCCGATCCCTCTCACAACGAGGTGGTCGGCCGGCTGATGGCGGCCATGGCCGCCGGCGACCTGGACGCGGTGGTGGCGCTGTTGCATCCCGACGTCACCTTCACCGGCGATTCGAATGGCAAGGCGCCCACCGCAGTTCACGTCGTCCAGGGTGCGGGCAAGGTGGCCCGGTTCATCTTCGGACTGGCCCGCCGCTACGGGCCGGCGTTCTTCACGGCCAATCAGCTCGGGCTGGTCAACGGGGAACTGGGCGCCTACACGCCGGGCAGCCCCGGCGGTGACGGCTACCGGGAAATTATGCCGCGGATTCTCTCGATCACGGTGCGGGACGGGAAGGTCTGCGCCCTATGGGATATAGCCAACCCCGACAAGTTCACCGGCTCTCCGCTGCGGGAGCTGCGTCGGTAGCCCACGGAATCCGGCAGGCATCACCGGAATTGAAGCCCTGTTCGGTGATGCCCAGCGCCGAGTTCACCCGCGCCCGCATGTTTTCCAACCCGATGTGGTAGGTCAGCTCGAACAAGCCGGCGTCGCCGAAGCGGGCCCGGAGATCGTCGACCTGCTCGTCGGTCACGGTGTGTGGGTCGCGTGTCATCGCGTCGGCGTAGGCGATGGCCGCCCGCTCGTCCTCAGTGAATGCCCTTGAGGTGGCGTAGTTGTCGATGTCCTTCAGCCGCTGCATGTCGAGGCCGTCCAGGCGCTGCAGCATCGACCCGAAGTCGACGCACCACGAGCAACCGATCGCGCGGGCGGTCCAGAACACCGCCAGCTCGCGAACGCTGACCGGCAGCGTCTTCGACGCCCGGTCGACCAGGGTCTCGTGTACCGCGCCGGCGATCATGAGTTTGCGATGATGCGCTGCGACGGCGAAGGGTTCGGGAACCTGGCCGTAGCGCCGTTGGGCTATCCGGTACATGGCTCGGGTCAGCAGTCCGGCGCGCTTCGGTGGCAGCGGCTCGATGCGGGTTCTCTGTGTCATACCCGTCAGACGAGACAGGTCATCGAAGTGTGACGGGTTGTTTTCCGACCGGCGAGAGGCGGGTATGCCTACACAACTCACGACGCCATCCGGTGCGGGAGGGTACGGAGAGGGTGAGGAGCAGTTATGGCCTCTCAGAATGATCAAAAGTCGGAAAATGCGCGGCTGGAGCACTTCGATGATCCGGCGTTGGGCAGCGGCGCGCGCGACACCGGTTCGGACACGCCCGAGCAGGGCAGCGGGGACCGTCCTACCGGAACCGTGGACGAGGACGCGAATCCGCGTCGGACACCTACGGCGGCACCGGGGAGTTGCCTCCGCAGGACACGGGGAGCGCAGTCCCGCCGTACGAGGGACGCCGAGAGAGCGCCGACACCAACGCGCAAGCCACCACCGGCGCGACGGGGCCCACGGCAAATTCGGATTTCAAGTCGGCCAGCCCCTCGAGTCCTTCCGGCGGTGCCACACAAGTCCCCGGCTGAGGAGCAACCCGCTTCGGACATGCCAGAAACCGACCGCGACGACGACCGCGTCGGGCCGGCTCATGTGGGGGGGACCGGTCGCGGCGAGTCCAAGGCCTGACACGCGGGCCAGCACATGGGTGGGCACCATTAGGCGACCACGCGGCACCGGTGCTAGCGAGTTTCTAATCCATGTGCCGGCCGCCTACGTGGTGCTGACGTGCGCAGTGTGACCGAAGTGGCCACGGCGGTTGCCGTGGAAAAGAACTACTCCTCGGTGGGAAACAGCGGCGCCGACGAGGGCGGTCGAATCGGCCCCTAGCGCGAGCAGACACAAAAGCCCCCGACGCGCCGATGAAGGTGGGGCTTTTGCGTCTGCTCGGCCGCCTAGCCCCGTTTTCCGCATAGTTGCGGGTCAAGGTTTGTGACTTTGGATGTTGTTGTGGTGCTGTGTGTTTCGGGCCATGGGAGCGGGATGTCGAGGTGGGCGAGGATGAGGCGTTGGGTGGGGGTGAGCCGGTCGAGGACGAGCCCGGCGCGGGTGTAGGTGGCGTTGAGGTCGGTGAAGGTGGCCAGGACCGCGCGTGCGGTGGGGACCGCGTCGCGGTGTTCGGGCAGGATGCCCGGTAGTGGGGTGTCGGGGCCGAGCGCGGCGCGCAGGTCGGCTTCGATGAGGCCGTAGACGAGCAGGGCGATGCCGATGACGGCGATGAGCGCGTGGATGCGGTCATCGTTGTGCAGGAAGATCGGCCGCACGTGCAGGGTTTGTTTGAGGTCGCGGTGGCGTTGTTCGACGATCCACTGGTCTTTGTAGATGCCGAGTACGTCGAGCGCGGTGAGTGTGCGCCCGGGTGGGTCGGGCAGGTTGATGGCCAGGGCGTAGAGCCCGTCGTGGGCGGATGCGCTGGTGATGGCGTGCGGGTTGCGGTGCCAGGCGATGGTGGGTTTGCCGTGATCGTCGATGCCGGTGGTGACGGTGATCAGGTCGGCGATGCGGTGGTCGATGATGTTGGCGACCCGGTCGTCGACCTGCTTGCGGGTTTTGTAGTGGCGCCCGCCGAGGCCGTTGCGGATGCGGGTGAGGGCGTCTTCGGCGGTGGTCAGGGCGCGTTGGCGGGCGTCGGCGACCGAGGCGGCCTCCTCGGAGGACCAGATGTAGGCGATGCGCAGCCGGTGGGTGGCGGCGGTGTCGTCGTTGGTGATGTCGCGCTCGCACAGCACGCCTTTCCACACGGTGCGCTGGTCTTCGGGCAGGCGCCGTTGCCGCTGCGGGCAGTGCTCGAGTGCGGCCAGCGCCCCCAGCCCGTCGGGCACGTCGGCGGCGAACCACTGCGCCCAGCCGGTGTCGGCGCGCAGCGGCACCACGAACCGCAACCCGGCGGCGTCGGCGGCACACAGCTTGCTCAGGTGTCCGAACCCGGAGTCGATAACGCAGACCACGCCGGGCGGGGCGAGCTCGCGGATGCGCTCGAGCGCATCGGCGAAGCCCGGCGCCTCGTTGAAGCCCCCCGGATGCGGCCGGTAGTAGACCGCGACCCCGGCGCGCGTGGACACCTGCATGGTCTTGACTTGGCGGGCGATGCTGCGGTCGGCGGCCCACCCCTTGGCCACCAGCGCCGATCCGGTGTAGCCGCCGGTGAACCGGACCGCGGTCATGTCCAGGTGCAGCCGCGACAGATCGGCCCCGCACCGCGACGCCGCGGCCAGGGCCAGTGCGCCGCGCACCTGCTCGGCGGCCGGGGCCAGTGCCTCCAGCGCCCGGCCGAGCCGGTCGTCGTTGAGCAGTCCCGCCGGGACGGAAAACAATTCGGCCATCGCCGCCGAGGACGCCCAGCCCGCCACGTCGTAGAGCGGCGCCGGCGCGCACAGCCGGTTGGCCACCAGCGCGGCGATCACCTCCCCGTGGGTCAGCATCGCCCGCCCCCGCATCGGCACCGCGTCGTCGACCAGATCGACTAGGCCCAGCCGCCGCAGGTAGTGGCCCACCAACAGCAGCGGCCCGACGTGGCGGCGGGTGCCGACCGGCGGCGGGTCGAGCCGGGCGAACGAGGCCGCCAACTGCTCGAGTTGGCCCGACGCCTTCAGCTCGTCCTCGCGGCCCAGGGTGCGCAGCACCCGGTGTCGTACCCGGCCGGATTCGTCTCGGTAGGCCTCGACCAGCCGCAAGTACACATAGCGTTCGCCGTCCCTGACCACCGCGTGCCGCTTGACGTACATGCCGGCCTCGTCCCCTATCCCATGCGATTGGCCCTACGTTATCGCGACTGTGACCGCATTACAAGCATGTAATTCGGGGTGTCTCGGTACGTCTCGGTACCCACTGGCCAGCATGATTTGGCCCTACAGAGTCACGTCACGTGGCGGTCCCTCCGCGCGCCAACCAACCCCCATTAGAATCGAACAGTCAACTCCCGCAATGGGATACCACAACCAACGACGCGGCGGAGCCCGCCCCCGAAATCAGGCCTTAAGCTCAATAAGTGCGGAAAACGGGCCTAGCGCGAGAACATGATCGCGCGCTTGACCTCTTGGATCGCCTTGGTGACCTCGATGCCGCGCGGGCAGCATTCCGTGCAGTTGAACGTGGTCCGGCACCGCCAGACGCCGTCGACCTCGTTGAGGATGTCGAGGCGCTGGGCGGCGGCCTCGTCGCGGCTGTCGAAGATGAAGCGGTGCGCGTTGACGATCGCCGCCGGGCCGTAGTAGCTGCCCTCGTGCCAGAACACCGGGCAGCTGGTGGTGCAGCACGCGCACAGGATGCACTTGGTGGTGTCGTCGTAGCGGGCGCGGTCGGTCGGGCTCTGGATGCGTTCTCGCGTAGGGGGATTGCCGCTGGTGATCAGGTAGGGCTTCACCGCGCGGTAGGCGTCGAAGAACGGCTCCATGTCGACGACCAGATCCTTCTCCACCGGCAGCCCGCGGATCGGTTCGACCGTGATGGTCAACCCCTTTCCAGGCTTGTTGTGCTCGTTTTTGGGCAGCAGATCGCGCATCAGCACCTTGCAGGCGAGCCGGTTGACGCCGTTGATGCGCATCGCGTCCGACCCGCACACCCCGTGGGCGCAGGATCGCCGGAAGGTCAGCGTCCCGTCGAGGTAGCTCTTGATGTAGATGAGCAGGTTGAGCATCCGATCGCTCGGCAGGCAGGGCACCCGAAAGCTTTGCCACCCACCGGTTTCGGAGAAGGCCTGGGGCTGGTCCGGGTTGTACCGGGCGATCTTCACAGTGACCATCACCGCGCCGTCGGGGATCGGCGGCAAGGGCGGCTCGAGCGTCGACTGGACCTGCGGTTCGGCCATCAGTACTTCCGTTCCTTGGGTTCGTATCGGGTCTGCACCACGGGCTTGAAGTCCAGGGCAATGTCGCTGAGCAGGCCGGTGCCCTGTTTGTAGGCCATGGTGTGGCGCATGTAGTTGACGTCGTCGCGGTTCGGATAGTCCTCCCGGGCGTGCCCGCCGCGGGATTCCTTGCGGTTCAACGCGCCTACCACGGTGACCTCGGCCAGCTCAAGCAGAAAGCCCAGCTCGATGGCTTCCAGCAGGTCGCTGTTGAAACGCTTCCCCTTGTCGTGCACGGTGATTCGGGAATACCGTTCCTTCAACGCGTGGATGTCGGTGAGCGCCTGCTTCAGCGTCTCCTCGGTGCGGAACACTGCGGCGTTGTTGTCCATCGACTGTTGCAGCGCGTTGCGGATGTCGGCGACCCGCTCGTTGCCTTGCTCGGAGAGGATGTCACCCACCCACCCGATGACCATCGCCGCCGGGTCCGGCGGCATGTCGATGAAATCGTGCCCTGCAGCGTAACTCGCCGCGGCGATACCGGCCCGGCGGCCGAACACGTTGATGTCCAGCAGCGAGTTGGTGCCCAGCCGGTTGGCGCCGTGCACCGACACGCACGCGCACTCGCCGCCCGCGTACAGGCCCGGGACGGTGGAAGTGTTGTCCCGCAACACCTGTGCGGTGACGGTGGTCGGGATGCCGCCCATGACGTAATGACACGTCGGGTAGACGGGAACCAGCTCGTGCACCGGATCCACGCCCAGGTAGGTGCGGGCGAACTCGGTGATGTCGGGCAGCTTGGACTCCAGCACGTCCTCGCCGAGGTGGCGGACGTCGATGTAGACGTAGTCCTTGTGCGGGCCCGCGCCGCGGCCCTCGAGGACCTCCAGCACCATCGAGCGGGCGACGATGTCACGCGGTGCCAGGTCGACAATCGTCGGGGCGTAGCGCTCCATGAAGCGCTCACCCTGCCCGTTCAGCAGCCGGCCGCCCTCACCGCGCACGGCTTCGGAGATCAAGATGCCCAGGCCGGCCAGGCCAGTCGGATGGAATTGATGAAACTCCATGTCCTCCAACGGAAGTCCCTTGCGGAAGACGATGCCGATGCCGTCGCCGGTGAGCGTGTGCGCGTTGGAGGTCGTCTTGTACATGCGGCCCGAACCGCCGGTCGCGATCACGACGGCCTTGGCGTGGAAGACGTGGATCTCGCCGGTGGCCAGCTCGTAGGCGACCACGCCGGTGGCCACCGGCCCGCTCGGCGTCTGGGTGAGCACCAAATCCAGCGCGTAGAACTCGTTGAAGAACTGCACGTCGTGCTTGACGCAGTTCTGGTAGAGGGTCTGCAGGATCATGTGGCCGGTGCGGTCGGCGGCGTAGCAGGCCCGGCGCACCGGCGCCTTGCCGTGGTCGCGGGTGTGACCGCCGAAGCGGCGCTGGTCGATGCGGCCCTCGGGGGTGCGGTTGAACGGCATCCCCATTTTCTCCAGGTCGAGCACCGCGTCGATGGCTTCCTTGCACATGATCTCCACCGCATCCTGGTCGGCGAGGTAGTCGCCGCCCTTGACGGTGTCGAACGTGTGCCACTCCCAGTTGTCGTCTTCGACGTTGGCCAGCGCGGCACACATGCCGCCCTGGGCCGCGCCGGTGTGGCTGCGGGTGGGATAGAGCTTGGTCAGCACCGCGGTGCGGACGCGCGGACCCGCCTCCACCGCCGCGCGCATTCCGGCACCGCCGGCGCCGACGATCACCACGTCGTATCGGTGTTGCTGGATCACCGGTCGCCTTTCACGAGATGTTCGGATCGAATGTCACCAGCACGTAGGTGCCGAGCACCAACGTGAACCCCACCGACAGCAGCAGCAGGCTGTTGAGCCAGAACCGGGTCGAGTTCTTGCGGCTGTAGTCGTCGATGATGGTGCGCAGCCCGTTGCCGCCGTGCAACTCTGCCAGCCACAGCAGCGCCATGTCCCACATCTGCCAGAACGGAGAATGCCAGCGCTGCGCCACGTAGTTGAAGTCGATGCGATAAACGCCGTGGTCCCACATCAGCATGATGAACAGGTGGCCAATCGCCAAGAACACCAGAGCGATGCCGGAGAACCGCATGAACAGCCACGCGAACTTCTCGAAGTTGGGTATGCCCGCGCGGCGGCGCGGGGAGCGGGGGTTATCCAGGCTGGCGGGCCGGTCGTAGAAGCGTTGCTTGACCGGTGCCTTCTGGCCGCGGCCAAGCTGGAGGTCGGGGCTGCTCATCGCAAGTGCTCCGTGATGTGGATGGCGGTCACCACGCCGGCTGGGACCATGAGCAGCAGGAAGACGACCCCGACGACCCACAACATCAGCCGTTGGTAGCGGGGCCCCTGGGACCAGAAGTCGATCAGGATGACCCGGATCCCATTGAGCCCGTGGAAAAGCACCGCGGCCACCAGGCCGTACTCCATCAGGCCGACGATCGGGGTCTGATAGTCGTGGATCACCGCGTTGTAGGTCTGGGGACTGACGCGCAGCATCGCGGCGTCCAGAACGTGGACGAACAGGAAGAAGAAGACTGTCGCGCCGCTGATCCGATGCAACACCCAGGACCACATTCCGGGATCCCCGCGATACAGGGTCCGAGGTGGCCGCCGCTTGCGCGAGGGTGCTGGCGTGGATATGGCCGGATCCGCGGTCGTTGCCTGCGTACTCACCCAGTCCTCACCGCCTTCTTGGAGGTTAACGAGAGTCAAGCCGGGCAGTTCAGCCTAACCTGCCGGCCTGCGGCTCGCGCCCAACAGTCGGCCGAGCGCGGTGTCGTGTCAGAGTTAGGGTGGCCGTCTCAAGTCAGCCAGGGGTGAGCGGGGTTGCGATATGCCTGAGGTCGATTGGAACATGCTGCGGCACAAGGCAATCCAGGCGGCAGCGCGAGCCTATGCGCCGTACTCGCGATTCCCGGTGGGGGCGGCCGCTCTGGTCGACGACGGCCGCGTGGTCACCGGATGCAATGTGGAGAACGTCTCATATGGTCTTGGTCTCTGTGCCGAGTGTGCGGTGGCGTGCGCCCTGCATACGACCGGTGGTGGCCGGCTGATGGCGCTGACGTGCGTGGAGGGGCAAGGATCCCTGCTCATGCCGTGCGGGCGATGCCGCCAGGTGCTCCTGGAGCACGGTGGTCCCGAGCTGCTGATCGACCATCCCGGCGGGCCCCGCCGGCTGGGCGACCTGCTGCCCGAGGCTTTCGGCGCCGACCTCCCGCGGACCGTCGCTGACTGACTCTGACTGACTATGAGTGACTCTGACTGACTATGGCTGACCACGCATTCGACGCGCCGACGGTGATCAGGACCAAGCGCGACGGCGGTCGGTTGTCCGACGCCGCCATCGATTGGGTCATCGACGCGTACACCGACGGCCGCGTCGCCGACGAACAGATGTCGGCCCTGTTGATGGCGATCGTTTTGCGCGGCATGGACCGCGGCGAAACAGCCAGGTGGACGACGGCGATGCTGGCGTCCGGCGAACGCCTGGACTTCGGGGATCTGCCCGTTCCAACCGTTGACAAACACTCGACGGGCGGGGTGGGTGACAAGATCACCATCCCGTTGGTGCCGGTCGTCGCCGCTTGCGGCGCCGCAGTGCCGCAGGCGTCGGGCCGCGGGCTGGGCCACACCGGCGGCACCCTCGACAAGCTGGAATCCATCGCCGGGTTCACCGCCGAACTGTCCAACCGGCGGGTGCGTGAGCAACTTCTCGATTTGGGCGCCGCCATCTTCGCCGCCGGCGAGCTGGCCCCGGCCGACGCCAAGTTGTATGCGCTGCGCGACATCACGGCGACCGTCGAGTCGCTGCCGCTGATCGCCAGCTCGGTGATGAGCAAGAAGCTGGCCGAGGGGGCGGGCGCGCTGGTG
The DNA here is from genome assembly GCA_963788075.1 of uncultured Actinomycetota bacterium. Classification (GTDB taxonomy): domain Bacteria; phylum Actinomycetota; class Actinomycetes; order Mycobacteriales; family Mycobacteriaceae; genus Mycobacterium. Next base: position 1,484,182 of record CAWBFI010000008.1, read on the forward strand.
CTCGACGTGAAAGTGGGTTCCGGAGCTTTGCTGACCTCCGAGGCGGAGTGCCGCGAGCTGGCGCACACCATGGTCGAGTTGGGCGCGGCGCACGGGGTGCCCACGCACGCGTTCCTGACGGACATGAACCGCCCGCTGGGCGCGACCGCCGGCAACGCGCTCGAGGTTGCCGAGTCCCTCGAGGTGCTGGCCGGCGGCGGGCCACCCGATGTGGTGGAGCTGACGTTGCGGCTGGCCTCCGAGATGCTCCAGCTCGCCGGGATCGAGGACCGCGATCCGGGCCAGGCGCTGCGCGACGGCACGGCGATGGACCGGTTCCGCCGGCTCGTCGCGGCCCAGGGCGGTGATTTGTCGGTACCGTTGCCGATCGGTTCGTGTTCCGAGACCGTGGCCGCCGCACGGGGCGGCACAATGGGCGATATCGACGCGATGGCGGTGGGGCAGGCGACTTGGCGGCTCGGCGCGGGTAGGTCCCGTCCGGGCGAGCCGGTGCAGCCGGGTGCCGGGATCAGGATCCATCGCCGGCCGGGGGAGCCCGTCGCGGCCGGTGAGCCGCTGTTTACGCTGTTCACCGACACCCCAGAACGCTTCGGCGCCGCGATGGCGGAGCTCGAGCGTGGCTTCAGCGTCGGCGACACACCGCCGGTTTCAAGGCCACTGATCATCGATCGGATCGCCGAGTGACAGGGCGGAATTAAACGATGGAACTGGATCTGGAGCAGATCAGGAAAGCGCCCAAGGCCCTGCTGCACGATCACCTCGACGGCGGGTTGCGCCCCTCGACCGTAGTCGAGATCGCCGACCAGATCGGTTATGACGGGCTGCCCGCCACCGAGGTCGACGAGCTGGCGAAGTGGTTCCGCACCCGATCCCACAGCGGTTCGCTGGAACGCTACCTAGAACCGTTTTCCCACACGGTGGCGGTGATGCAGACGCCCGATTCGCTGTACCGCGTCGCGTACGAATGCGTGGAAGACCTGGCGGCCGACGCCGTGGTCTATGCCGAGGTGCGGTTCGCGCCCGAACTGCACATCGACCGCGGGCTGTCCTTCGACGAGGTCGTGGATTCGGTGCTGGACGGTTTCGCCGCCGGCGAGAAGGCCTGCGCCGCCGCCGGCCGTCCCATTACGGTGCGGCTCTTGGTCACCGCGATGCGGCACGCCGCGGTGTCCCGGGAGATCGCCGCGCTGGCGATCCGATTCCGCGACAAGGGAGTGGTCGGCTTCGACATCGCGGGGGCGGAGGCCGGCAACCCGCCGACGCGCCACCTGGACGCCTTCGAGTACATGCGAGACAACAACGCGCGCTTCACGATTCATGCGGGCGAGGCGTTCGGGTTGCCTTCCATTCATGAGGCGATCGCCTTCTGCGGCGCCGACCGGCTCGGGCATGGGGTCCGCATCGTCGACGACATCGACGTCGTCGACGACGGCGTCCGGTTGGGCCGGCTCGCATCGATCCTGCGGGACAAGCGAATTCCGCTGGAGCTGTGCCCAAGCTCGAACGTGCAGACCGGCGCGGTCAAGAGCATCGCCGACCACCCGTTCGATCTGCTTGCCCGAGCGCGGTTCAGGGTCACCGTCAACACCGACAACCGGCTGATGAGCGACACCTCGATGAGCCTCGAGATGCACCGCTTGGTCGAGGCCTTCGGCTACGGGTGGAGCGACCTCGAGCGGTTCACCATCAACGCGATGAAGTCTGCCTTCATCCCGTTCGATGAGCGGCTCGCGATCATCGACGAGGTGATCAAACCGCGGTATGCCGTGTTGATCGGCGGATAGCCCTCGGCCGGCCTACGTGTCTACCCGTGGCCGGGCTACCGCGACAACCTGCTGCCGGTGCGACGCCCCGTGACGGCTTCGTAGATGGCAATGAGGACGATGGCGGCGCCGACTCCAATGAAGAACGGAATCCAAGCGATTCCACCATTGGCGTTGTGGTAGCCGAACTGGCTGGCCACTGCCGAGCCGATCAAGCCACCCACGGCACCGAGTACAACTGTCATGACCATGCCGATGTTCTGCTTGCCCGGCATGACGAGACGCGCAACCAATCCGATGATCGCCCCCACGATGATGGCGAGAATTATTGATCCGATCATTTACAGCTCCTGTGTCGGTGGCGCCCGGGGCGGGCGCCATCTCGGACTGCGGATTCCCCGAATCGGCGTCGTTCTAACTCAACTCGGTGTGCCGGCGGGGGTCCGTGATTTGCTGCGCGCCCAGCTGATGGGTGAAACCATCTGGTCATGGATCACGACGACCCGGAGAAACGCATCGCCGAACTGGAACGTCGGCTGGCCGAGGCGCATGCCGCCGCCGACCGCCGCGCGAACCAGAGTCCGCGGCAGGGCGCGCCTACGACGGGCGGCTTCCTCACGCCAGAGCAGGTCCGCAACGTAGCTTTTTCCAAGCCGCCCATGGGAAAACGGGGCTACAACGAAGACGAGGTGGATGCATTCCTCGACCTCGTCGAGGCGGCGCTGCGAGATCCCACCGGACGCACCCTTACCCCAGAGCAGGTCCGCAACACGGCTTTCTCTAAGCCACCGATCGGAAAACGCGGTTACAACGAAGACGAGGTCGACGCGTTCCTTGACGCGGTGGAGCAACAATTGAGGCGACGAGCTGGGGAGCCGCCGTCCGTGGCCGATCCGAGAAAGGATGGCGGATCCGATTTCGGCGCGGTGGCCAGTGTTGGGCCTGTCGTCGAAGGGCGGTTGGCCAAATTTCGCTGGATCATCAGGCGCCGCCGCTGAGGGATTATTCGGCGACTCGGACCGTGATCATCCGGCCGAGTCCGCTCCTCTTCTGGACGCCGGGCTGGCGCGGTTGGCGCTCGGATGGCCGCACAGCCAACACCTGCTGGCCGTCTCGGGGAGGCGGCGGCGCGCAGCAGGAACTGAACCCGGCTCGACTCCGAGCGCAGCGCGGCCACATGCCTAACGGCACCGGTTGCCGGAATGGGTTGTGCGAATGGAAGTTTCGTAAGGTTTGAGTCGTACCGACAGGAGGTGACCCGTTAGCGGGTGGTCTGGAGTTCGATGCGCACCGGGGGATCCGGCTCGGACATCTTCTGAGTGATGACCTCATCGGGCGTCGTCATCAGCTTTACGTATTCGGCCTCGGTGGCCATCACCTGGTGCGGCTTGGACCAGTCAATCGGTGGGTTGGGCACGCGCCCACCTTCATCCTGGTAGTCGGCGGGTGAGCGCATCGCGGCGAGCTCATCCTCGTCGATGCCGCACAGCCCCACGACCTCGGGGTCGATCCACGCTCGATCGTCGATGGCCGCGGCCGAGGTGGCGATTTCGAGCGAGAGGTGCTCGGGCCCCGCGAAATAGATCGAATGGCACATGCCATGGTTCAGGGGGCCAAAAACGTTGACGCCACGGCTTCGGATGCGATCTCTCAGGGCCAGCAGGTCCTCGAGGGTGTCAACGTTGAACGCGACGTGCTGCATTGTGCCCGGGGCCGACAGACCGGCGGCACTTCCCGCGTGAGTCATACCGATCTCGGTCGGGATGTCCTCGATTGGCGGCAAATGCACGAAGGCCACGTAGCTGCTGTCGTTGAGCTTGACGAAAGCATGCTTGCCACCTGGGACGCCGTGCATCCAGTAGAGCGCCTTGAGTTCCGCGCCCAGAACATCGGTGAAGAAGTTCAACTGCGCCTTGATATCAGCGGTCGAGATCGCTAGGTGGTGAACTCCGCTGGCCAGACCCATGGGAACCCCTTCATTATGTGGTGGCTGGCCTCACGGTACGCCCGACCGGACCGCGAAACAGTGGTTCGCGTCGACGACCTCGGCGCGTAGTCACCCCGATCCTGTCACTAACGGTTCCCGGCTCAGTCGATGTGCGTGGGCGGGTCGGCGAAGGCGAGATCCCCAGGATGCTGGTCGGGACCCATCAAGTCGCAGCGCTTGTCGGGCACTAGGTAGGAACTGAGGCCGTGAGGAATCAATTGGGCAACTGCCACGCAGCGCTGCCAGGTGCCGTCAGGCTGGACGGGTCCATCGCACTTGCTGATAACGGGCCCGCCGTACTGGCAGCCGGCGCTGGCCGGCGGCGATGAGGCGATCAGCCCTGCGGCGATCAGCCCCGCGGTCATCAGCAGGGCGGTCAATCCTCCGACGATGCAGCGCTTCATGGTTCTCTCCCGTCACATCGCCGCCGGGGCGTTGCCGAGAACTTGGGGTGGCAGATGCCGTCGACAGCCCAGCCAGCAACCAATGACGCTACCGCGTATCTAACTGGTTTTCCCTGCCTTTGAGGCCGACTGCGCAGCCCAGACATCCGGTTCACTAAAGCGCCGCCATCTGGTGGCGGGCTGACCCCGCGACCGGCGGTCCATGCACCGTCGGCGTTTGACGAATAGTGTGGCTGGACATGAAGTTGCCCCTGCTGGGCCCCGTGTCGGTCACGGGATTCCACAACGCGTGGTTCTTCTTGTTCCTGCTGGCGGTGCTCCTGCTGATCGGGGGCTATGTCGCACTGCAGTACGCCCGCCGCCGGCGGGTGCTGCGGTTCGCCAACATGGAAGTGCTGGAACGCGTCGCGCCGGTTCGAACCGGCCGGTGGCGCCACCTGCCGACGATCCTGCTCGCGGCAGCGTTGGTCCTGCTGACCACCGCCATGGCCGGGCCCACGTCCGACATCCGGATTCCGCTCAACCGCGCGGTCGTGATGCTGGTCATCGACGTCTCGGAGTCCATGGCTTCCAACGACGTCCCGCCGAATCGGCTGGCCGCCGCCCAGGAGGCCGGCAAGAGGTTCGCCGACGAGCTGACCCCCGCAATCAACCTGGGGCTGGTGGAATTCGCGGCCAACGCCTCGCTGCTCGTCGCCCCGACAACGAACCGTGAAGCTGTCAAAGCGGCGATCGACACACTGAAGCCGATGCCGAAAACCGCGACCGGGGAAGGCATTTTCACCGCTCTGCAGGCCATCGCCACGGTCGGGTCGGTGATGGGAGGCGGCGACGGCCCGCCACCCGCCCGGATCGTGCTGGAGTCGGACGGCGCCGAGAACGTACCGCTGGACCCCAACGCCCCGCAGGGGGCGTTCACCGCGGCCCGGGCCGCCAAGGACCAGGGAGTGCAGATATCGACGATCTCCTTCGGCACCCCCTACGGCACCGTCGAGTACGAGGGCGCCACCATTCCCGTCCCGGTCGACGACCAGACGTTGCGGAAAATCTGCGAGATCACCGACGGCCAAGCGTTCCACGCCGACAGCCTGGAGTCGCTCAACCAGGTCTATTCGACGCTGCAGCGCCAGATCGGCTACGAGACCGTGAAGGGCGACGCCAGCCTCGCCTGGATGCTGCTGGGTGCGGTTCTTTTGGCCGGCGCAGTCTTGGCCGGTCTGCTCCTCAACAGCCGACTGCCTTCCTGAGAGTTCAGGTCGGCAGTCGCCGGTTGATCAAGAGCGCCAGCGCGGTGGCGATCAGGGCGGTGATGACGCCCAGGCGCAGCCAACCGGCGCTTCCGGGTCCCGGCACGGTGCGATACCCGATGTCCTTCTCGATGGCGTTGTAGCTCTTGTTGAGTTCGCTGATGTTGCTGGCGGTATAGGACTGCCCGCCGGACAGCCGGGCGATCGTCCTCATCTGGTCCGGCTGAACCGGGACGGCGACGCGCTTGCCGTTCATCTCGATCTCACCGGTCGGTGTGCCGAATGCGATGGTCGCGATGGGTACTCCCTGATCCTTGGCCAGACGAGCCGCGGTGTAGGCGCCGTCGTGCGGATCCTGGGGATTCGACGGCTTGTTCTCGGCGCCGTCGGACAGCAGCACGATGCGGGCCGGTGGCGGGGTGTCTCCGCCGGCAATGGCCGTGGCTTCGATGGCATGCAGGGCCGTGAAGATGGCCTCACCGGTCGCCGTGCTGTCGGCGAAGTCGAGCTTCTTCAGCGCTTCAAGCGTCGCCTGGTGCTGCGGGGTCGGCGGCACCAGCAGGTAGGGCGTTCCCGCGAACCCGACAAGCCCGAGATTGATGCCGGGCGTCAGCTGACTGGCGAACTGGGTGGCGGCCTCCTCGGCCGCCTTCAGCCGGTTGGGCGGGACGTCGGTCGCCCGCATCGAGTTCGACATGTCGATCACCAGCATGACGACGGCACGGTTGCGCGGTATGCGCATGTCGTGGGTCGGGGTGGCCAGCGCGATGGTCAGCAGGACAAGGCAGAGCAGGGCGACCGCTACCGGAATGTGCCGCCACCACGATTGCGGCACAGGCGTCTCGGTGAACCGGCGCAGCCTCTGCCGGCGCCGAGCCTGGACCAGGACGTAGACGGCGAGGAGAGCCAGCGGGACCAAACCGAACAGCAACATGCCCGGACGTTGAAACCCATAGAGCGGTAGCGGGCCGATCCCGGGAAGCGACACGCCGCCAGTAAAGATGAGTCCTGGTGGCCCGTCAAACGCGGCACTACTCGCGCCGCAGGCGCCCGTCGACGAATTGCTCCAGCCTCTCCCACTCCCGCACCGCGGCGGCGTACGGCGGCGTCGGCTTGCCGACCGAGCCGGGGTCCAGCACGTAAGTCACCAGCTTGCCCAGCGGCCGGCCCGCGTCGAGCGCCTTCTCTACCGTGCTCTCCTCGGAGTAGTCGCCGATGTCGCGGAGCAGCTCGACGGCCAGGTCCAGCTGCTCGCGATCGACGGCGTCGGGCCCGTCGGCGAAGTCGTCGGCCAGCCCGCTGAGCACGTAGATGTTGTCGTCGGTGACCTCTACCCTCAACGAGCCGTCGGTTGCGGCGGTGCGGATGTCGTCGTAGGTGCTCAGGTCGGCCAGGTCGTGGTCGTGCTCGTCGGCGAGGTAGCGGGCCAGCGCCCGTTCGGATCCGAACACGCTGATCCGTCCATTGCGGCCCAGGAATATCGGGCGATCTTCCAGGTAGCACCGAAGCGTGTAGAAGGTGCCGAAACCGGTCATGATCCGAATCGGGTCGATGCCCACCTCAGTCCAGAAGTCCTCGTCGCTGCCCAGAACAACGGTGTCGCCGCCCGCGCGCGCTTCCCCTTCGTCCTCTTCGACGGCTTCGTCGTCTTCGTCGTCTTCGTCGTCTTCGTCGTCTTCGTCGTCTTCGTCGGCGTCGTCCGCGCCTTCGTCGTCTTCGGCCGAGTCGTCAGCGGAGTCCACAGCGGAGTCTTCGGCCGCCTCCGTCGCGGACTCGCCGGCGGCCTCTGTGGCGTCCTCTTCGGACCCTTCGGACCCTTCGGACTCTTCGGACTCTTCGGGCTCTTCGGGCTCTTCGGCCAGTTCGTCGGCGGCCTTGGCCGACAGTTCGGCGTCGACCTCGGGAGTGCTGATGATCTCTTCGACCGCGCTGAGGACGTCGTCCCAGCTCCGTCCGATGACCTCGGCGATCGAATTCCAGCGTTTCAGACCGGCTTTACCGGTGAATTCGCCGATCCCGCCTGCGACCGTGCCCAGGCTGGGATTGCCGTTGAAGAACCTCGAAACCGCGGGCAGCTCGCAGACCGATCCGATCGAAGACACGATTCCCAGCGCGGCCGCGAGCGCGGTCACCGACTCTTCCGTCGGCTTCTCCGACACGAGCTCTTCGATGGTGGCCAGGTCGAACTGCTTGTCTTCGGTGGGCTCGAGGTTGTGCGCGTGCGCCGAGGTCAGGTCCGTCCATGCCGGGTGGTCGACCAGGTCGTTGTCGGAGTCCGAACGCACGAAGGCGACCAGGTCGGCAACGGTCTCGAAGGCGTACAGGTCCTCGTCCTTGCCCAAAAACGCCTCCCATTCGTCGCCGGCGTCGCGCCACCGGGGCGCCCACACGGTGTAGCGGTCGCCGGTCGACAGGCTCAGGCGGATGGGCACGAGGTCAGCAGCCATGCGGCACAGAATAGCGACGGGCCGCGAAGGCGCCCGGACCGGCTACGCGCCCCAGATCGTGGCGATCGGGGCGGCGTTCGCCGCGTTGCCCGTCTTGGGCAGCCCGTACATCTGCTCCAACGTGGAAAGCACGTTGTAGTGGCTGATCGGCTCGTTGTAGTTGCCGGGTTGCACGTGCGCGCCGTAGATCACCGTGGGGATCTGGTTGCGCGGGCCGCCGTCGTCCTCGTCCCAGGTGACGATGAGCAGGCTGTCGTTGGCCACCGCCCAGTTGGCGTAGCCCGACAGCTCGCGGCTCAGCCAGGCGTCGCCCTGCGCGATCGAGCCGTCGTGCATGTTGTCGTCGTTGTTGGGGATGACGAACGAAACGGTCGGCAGGCTGGCGTAGTTGCCCATCGGGAATGCGGAGAACGGCAACGAGTTCGCGGGCGGCACGTTGGTGAAGTTGGCCCAGGGGACGTGCTTGCGCGCGTACTTGCCCGCGCTGCACACCGTCGAGCCCACCGCGGGCAGGCCCTCGGCGTAACCGATGAACGTGTAGCCGGCGGCCAGCAATTCGGAAGCGAGGTTGGGGGCGTTGCCGCCGTCGACGGGGCAGGCGTCCTTGGTCACACCGAAGGTGCTGCCGGCGAACAGCGCCAGGTAATTCGGCTCGCTGGGATGGGTTTCGGCGAACGACTGGGCCATGTTTGCGCCGTTTGCGGCCAGCGCGTTAATGAAGGGCGTGGATTTGCTGCCGATGATGTTGCCCTCGGAACGGTTCTCTTCCACCACGATCACCACGTGCGCGGGCCGCGGAATCGGGGCCGCCGCAAGGCTGAATCGAGGGGCCAGCGGGGTGGCGGCCGCCAGGCCGGTCAACGCCACCGCGCCGACCAGCCTGAGCGCTCGATATGCCCCGCCCATCAACCCGCTCGGCCACGTAATTCGGCTCAGCACCCGCGGAGTATATGGGTGGATACGAATGGCCGATGGCGCCGACGCGAGCGTGTCAGCGGGCCATTGGCCAAACGAAGCCGGATCGTTATATAGGGTCAAATCCCGTGGAAGTGCGCGTCGTGGATCACCCGCTGGCGCTGGCCCGGCTGACCACGCTGCGCGACGAGCGCACCGACAACGCGGGATTCCGGGCCGCTTTACGCGAGCTGACGCTGATGCTCGTTTACGAGGCCACGCGTGACGCGCCCAGCGAGGCGCTCCCGGTGCGCACCCCGATCGCGCAGACGGTCGGCTCGCGCCTGGCCAAACCGCCACTTCTGGTCCCGGTGCTGCGCGCGGGCCTCGGGATGGTCTATGAGGCGCATGCCGTCATTCCGGAGTCCCGGGTGGGGTTCGTCGGCGTTGCCCGCGACGAGAAAACCCATATTGCGGTCCCGTACCTGGAGTCGCTGCCCGACGACCTGACCGCCCTACCGGTGATGGTCCTCGACCCCATGCTGGCGACCGGCGGGTCGATGACGTACACCATCGGGTTGTTGCAGCGCCGCGGCGCGGCGGACATCACCGTGCTGTGCGTGGTCGCAGCGCCCGAAGGCATTGCGGCGCTGGAGAAAATCGCGCCGAATGTGCGGCTGTTGACCGCGGCCGTCGACGACGGACTCAACGACGACGCGTATATCGTGCCGGGTCTCGGCGATGCGGGCGACCGCCAGTTCGGCCCGCGTTAGCCCGGATTCAGCTCACCAGGCCTGTACGGCTTCGACCAGCTGGTCGCGCATCGCCCGGGCGCGTCGCCTGGCTGATTGTAAGTCGTCGGTCGCCGCGCAGCGAATCTCCAAGTAGCACTTGAGCTTCGGCTCGGTGCCCGAGGGCCGCACGACCACCCTGGCGGACACTTCAGCGTCGCCGCCGGTGAAAATCAGCGCGTCGGTGATGTTGATGGTTGTCACGGTGAAGCCGGCGAGCCGACTCGGCGGGGCCGCCCGCAGCCGGCTCATGAGTCCGGCGGCCTCGTCGGCGCTCGCGAGTCGGCGCGACACCGCCGCGACGTCGTGCACGCCGTACCGTCGCGCGAGGTCGTCGAGCGCGTCAGGCACTGAACGACTCTCCTCTTTGAGCGTCGCCACCAGATCGCACACCAGTACCGCCGCGCTGATGCCGTCCTTGTCCCGCACCGCGTCGGGGTCGACGCAGTGGCCGATCGCTTCCTCGTAGGCGTAGACCAGGGTGCCGGCGGGCACGTTGAAGTCGGCGCGCGCGAGCCATTTGAACCCGGTCAGGGTCTCGACGTGGGTTGCACCGTAGTGCGCGGCGATTGCCGCCAGCATGCGCGACGACACCACGGTGCTGGCCACCACGGCGGCCCGTGCGTCGCGAGTGTGCGACAGCAGGTAATCGCCCAGTAACCAGCCGGTTTCGTCGCCGGACAGCATGCGCCATCCCGATTTAGATCTCCCAGTGGGTACGCCGACAGCGCATCGGTCGGCGTCGGGATCCAGCGCGATCGCGACGTCGGCCCCGATGTCCTCGGCCAGCGCCAGCAACGCCTCGGTGGCGCCGGGCTCCTCGGGGTTCGGGAACGCGACGGTAGGAAAGTCGGGGTCCGGTGCGAACTGCGCCGCCACGGTGTGCACGTTGTGGAAGCCGGCGCGAAGCAGCGTCTCGACGGCCACTGCGCCACCCACGCCGTGCATCGGTGTCAGGGCCACCCGCACCGAACCGGCCCCGCGCCGCACCCCGGCGGCGCGCTCGATGTAGCGCTCGACCAGTCCGGTGTCGGCCGGTGCGACCGGCGCGCGGGCGATCCGGTCGGCGAACGGGGCTTCGGCCATCGCGGTTTCGATCTGACGGTCGGTCGGGGAGACGATCTGCATGCCGCCGTCGAAATAGACCTTGTAGCCGTTGTCGGTCGCCGGGTTGTGCGACGCGGTGATCTGAATGCCAGCGGCGGCGCTGGTGCGGCGCACCGCGAACGCCAGTACCGGCGTGGGCACCGGCCCCGGCAGCAGCAGGACCGAAAAGCCTTCGGCGGCAAGTACTTCGGCGGTCACGGTCGCGAACGCCCCCGAGCCGTGCCGGGCGTCGCGCCCGACGATCACCCGCGAACCGGCCAGCCCGCGACCCGTGAGCACCCGCGCCACCGCCCAGGTCGCGCGCGAGACCACCGCGACGTTCATGGCATCCGGGCCGCCGCGCACCGGACCGCGCAGCCCCGCGGTGCCGAACGAGAGCGGGCGGGCGAACCGCGCCGCAAGCTCGTCGGGACCACAGGCCGCCAACTCGGCGGCGGTCCTCGGGTCCGGATCGTGCGCGATCCACTCCTCGGGCGTCACGTCGTCAGAACCAGGCGATGCGCTCGACGATGGCGGCCAGCAGAGCGCCCAACCGGCCTGCCGACGCGGCCCCGGCGGCGAGCACTTCGGCATGGTTCAACGGGTGTCCCGCGATCCCGGCGGCCAGGTTGGTCACCAGCGACACCCCCAGCACCTCGGCGCCGGCCGCCCGGGCCGCGATGGTCTCGTGCACCGTCGACATGCCCACCAGGTCGGCGCCCAGCAGCCGCAGCATCCGGACCTCGGCGGGCGTCTCGTAGTGGGGTCCGGGCAGGGCCGCGTACACGCCTTCCGTCAGCTCCGGGTCGGCCCGGCGGGCGAGGTCGCGCAGCCGCCGCGCGTACGCATCGGTCAGGTCCACGAACTGGGGCCCGACAAGGGGTGAGCGCGCGGTCAGATTCAGGTGGTCGCTGATCAGCACCGGCTGCCCGATGACCATGTCCGGCCGCAGCCCGCCGGCCGCATTGGTCAGCACGACCACGCGCGCCCCGGCGGCGCAGGCCGCCCGCACCGGATGCACGACGTGCCACAGGTCATGCCCCTCGTAGGCGTGGACGCGACCCGCCAGCACGAGCACGCGGTGCGCGCCGACGGGCACCGACAACAGCTCGCCGGTATGCCCGACGGCGGCCGGCGGCACGAACCCGGGCAGGTCGGCCTGGGGCAACGCGACGGTCGGGGGGCCCAGGGCCGCAACAGCCGGCGACCATCCCGACCCGAGAACAATGGCGACGTCGTGCTCGGCGAACCCCGTGCGCTCGGCGATGACCCGTGCCGCCTGTCGCGCGAGCTCCTCGGGATCGGGCGCAGGGTCGCTCACAGTGCGCGAGCTTAGCCCGGCGATGCTCCGCGGTGGGATACTGCGAGGATGCCCGCAGCCCCGCTAGACAGCGTCGAGGATGTCGTGCGGCGACGTGGCGCCGATCTTGTCGAGTTGTCCCACGCCATCCACGCCGAGCCCGAGCTGGCGTTCAGGGAGTATCGCAGCTGCGCCAAAGCGCAGGCGCTGGTCGCCGAACGCGGCTTCGAGATCACCCCGCGGGCCGGCGGCTTGGACACCGCCTTCCGCGCCGACTTCGGCGGCGGACCGCTGGTCGTCGGGATATGCGCGGAGTACGACGCCCTGCCCGAGATCGGGCATGCGTGCGGCCACAACATCATTGCCGCGTCGGCGGTGGGCACGGCGCTGGGCCTGGCCGAGGTGGCCTACGACCTCGGACTGAGGGTGGCGCTTCTGGGAACTCCGGCCGAGGAGGCCGGCGGCGGGAAAGCGTTGCTGCTCGAGGCCGGGGCGTTCGACGACGTCGCTGTGGCGGTGATGGTGCACCCCGGGCCGACCGACATCGCCGCGGCCCGCTCGCTGGCGTTGTCCGAAGTGATCGTGGACTACCGCGGCAAGGAATCGCACGCCGCCGTCGCGCCTTTTCTGGGCGTCAACGCCGCCGACGCCGTCACCGTCGCCCAGGTGGCCATCGGGGTGCTGCGGCAGCAACTGGCGCCCGGGCAGCTGGTGCACGGCATCGTCACCAACGGCGGCCAGGCCGTCAACGTCATCCCGGGGCATGCGACGTTGCAGTATGCGATGCGGGCGATTGAATCGGATTCACTGCGAGAGCTGGAGGGCCGGGTGTTCGCGTGCTTTGCCGCAGGCGCGCTGGCCGCCGGCTGCGAGTACGAAATCGACAGCCCCGCACCGCCGTACGCGGAACTCAAACCGGACCAATGGCTGGCCGACGTGTGCCGCGAGGAGATGCGCCGACTCGGACGCGAGCCCGTGGCTCCCGAGGTGGAGGCGGGGCTTCCGATGGGCAGCACCGACATGGGCAACGTGACGCAGCTGCTGCCGGGGATCCATCCGGTGATCGGGGTCGACGCCGGCGGCGCCACGGTGCATCAGCGTGCCTTCGCCGAGGCCGCCGCCGGCCCCAGCGCGGACCGCGCGGTGGTAGAAGGCGCGATCATGCTGGCCCGCACCGTTGTGCACTTGGCCCAGACGGCCGACGAACGCGACCGGGTGCTGGCTGCGCAGCAGCGACGGCAGAGCGGGGCACCGGCATGAGCCTCGCCGACACCGCCGAATCGTGGTTGGCCAGCCACTACGACGACCTTGTCGACTGGCGCCGGCACTTCCACCGCTACCCGGAACTGGGCCGGCAGGAGTTCGCCACCACGCAGTTCGTCTGCGAGCGGCTGGCCGACGCGGGACTGAACCCGAAGGTGCTGCCCGGCGGGACGGGGTTGATCTGCGATATGGGCCCCGAGCATGAGCCGAGGATCGCGCTGCGGGCCGACATGGACGCCCTGCCCATGGCCGAGCGGACGGGCGCCCCCTACGAGTCGACCATGCCGAACGTCGCGCACGCCTGCGGGCACGACGCCCACACCGCGATCCTGCTGGGCACGGCACTGGCCTTGGCGTCCGTGCCGGAGCTGCCCTTCGGGGTCCGGTTGATCTTCCAGGCCGCCGAAGAGCTCATGCCGGGCGGGGCGATCGACGCCATCGCCGCCGGGGCGCTGACCGGGGTGTCGCGGATCTTCGCCCTGCACTGCGATCCCCGCCTCGAGGTGGGCAAGCTCGCGGTCCGGCAGGGCCCCATCACGTCGGCGGCCGACCAGCTCGAGATCACGCTGTATTCGCCGGGTGGCCACACCTCGCGCCCGCACCTGACCGCCGACCTGGTCTACGGCCTGGGCACGCTGATCACCGGCCTGCCGGGGGTGCTGTCGCGCCGCATCGACCCGCGCAACGGCACGGTGTTGGTGTGGGGCGCGGTCAACGCCGGTGTGGCCCCTAACGCGATTCCGCAAACAGGCGTGCTGGCCGGCACTGTGCGCACCGCAAGCCGGCACACATGGATCGCACTGGAGGAGATCATCCGGGATACCGTGTCCGCGCTGCTGGAGCCGCTGGCGATCGAACACACGCTGCAATACCGGCGCGGCGTGCCACCCGTGGTCAACGAGGACGTCTCGACGCGGATCCTGACCCACGCGATCGAAGCCGTCGGCCCGGACGCACTGGCCGACACCCGGCAGTCCGGCGGCGGCGAGGATTTCTCCTGGTACCTGGAGGAGATCCCCGGCGCGATGGCGCGGTTGGGCGTCTGGTCCGGTGAGGGGCCGCAGCTGGACCTGCATCAGCCGACGTTTGATCTCGACGAGCGGGCCTTGGCGATCGGACTGCGCGCGATGGTCAACATCGTCGAGCAGGCGGCACTCTTTTAACTCGCGCGAGCGCGCGTGTCTGTACGCCGACACGCCGCGCGAACCGGCATTTTGAGGACGCTCGGCGCACTGAATTGCCGCCACGCGACAGGGTGCCGACGATACCCCGCATGAACGCAGAGCTCAGCCGGTTGCTCGCGGACCAAGGCGGGGTGGTGACCTCCGCCCAAGCGCTGACATTCCTCAGTCGTCGCGGACTGGAGGCGCAGCTCAATACTGGTGAGCTGCAGAGGGTTTGGCACGGCATTTACGGTCGCGGTGAGCTGGACACAGCGCTGCGGCTGCGCGGACTTGACTTGGCGGCCGGCACTACGGTCGCGGCGTGCATGGCAACCGCCGCTGCTGCGTACGGCTTCGACACCGAGCGAACCGCCGATCTGCACGTGCTCAACCCTGAAGGTCGACGCTTGCGGTCGACGGACGGCCTGGTTGTGTACCGCCGGGAGGGCGCGCCATTGACCCTGGTCGGGGGGCGGCCGGCCACGTCGCCCGCCTGGACGGCGGTCGAAGTCGCTCGCGGCCTGCGCCGGCCTCGAGCGCTGGCGGCATTGGACGCCGCACTGCGCAGCGGCGCGTGCCGGGTCGACGACCTTCAGCGCGCGGTCGAGCAACAGTCCGGCCGGCGCGGGATCAAGACCGTGCGCGAATTGCTGGTTTGGGCTTCGCCGAAGGCGGAGTCGCCGATGGAGAGTGAGGCGCGGCTGGTCATGATCGACGGCGGTGTGCCGCCGCCGGCGCTGCAATACGAGGTCGTGGACCTGCGGGGACGCCTTTGGCGACTCGATTTCGCCTGGCCCGAACACCTGGTCGCGGCGGAATACGACGGCCTTGACTGGCATAGCGGCGCGGACGCATTTCTGCGGGATCGCCGACGCTGGTCCGCACTCCAGGAGTTGGGATGGTTGATCGTGCCCATCATCGCTGAGGACGTCCGCTATCGTCCGCGCGAACTTGTCCGCCGGCTCGAGACGCATCTGCGAAGTGCGGCGTAGCCCCGGCGAGGGTCCGCAAAATGCCGGCAACAACGGCGTGTCGGTGTACAGACACGCGCGCTCGGCCGAAACCTAGGCGCTGGTCCCCGGCCCGATGTTTTGTGCGGGGCGAGTACGGAGGTCGTGCACGTAATCCTCTGGGGCACCGGCGACTTCGGCGGCATCGGCCATCACGCCGAGGTAGCGCGCCGACGGCAGGCCGCCCTCCCACGCGTCCAGCACATACAGCCACGCCAGCACGGGATCGGTGGTGGTGTCCGACGAAATGCGCTCCACCCGGCAGCGGATCTTCTTGTGCACACCGAACTCGGAGCCCTCCCACCGGTCGAGGTTCTTCTCGTCTGCCGGCGTCATGTCGTACAGGACAACGAACACCTTCGAATCCGGATCCTCGACGATGGTGGCCAGCGCCCCTTCCCAGCTGAAGTCCTCGCCGCCGAACGTCAACCGCCACCCGTGCAGCCAGCCCGTTCCGGCCATCGGCGAGTGCGGTGCGCGCTTCAGCATCTGCTCGGGATCCATGTTCGACCCGTAGGCGGCGTAGAGCGGCACGGGAAAAGCTTAAACGGCACACGCTTGCGAGGTATTCACCCAACCGTTTCGCAGCGTTCCGCGGGACGCCGTGCTGCGGCGTGGTGGTCGCAAGGTTAGGTTAGGGCCGTGGTGACGCGCATCGCGATCGTCGGTGGCGGCCCGGCAGGTTACGAGGCCGCCCTTGTCGCCGCCACCTCACACCCCGAGACGGCCCAAGTGACCGTGATCGACTCCGACGGCGTCGGCGGGGCGGCGGTGCTGGACGACTGCGTGCCGTCCAAGACGTTCATCGCCTCCACCGGGTTACGCACCGAACTGCGCCGGGCGCCGCGCCTGGGCTTCGACATCGACATCGAAGACGCCAAGATCTCGCTCCCGCAAATCCACGCCCGAGTCAAGGCGCTGGCCGCTCAACAGTCGGCCGACATCACCGCCCAGCTGCTCGGCGTGGGCGTCAACGTGGTCGCGGCGCGCGGCGAGCTGGTCGACCCCACGCCGGGTCTGGCGCATCACCGCATCAAGGCCACCGCCGCCGACGGCACCACCAGCGAGCACGACGCCGACGTCGTGCTGATCGCCACCGGCGCCAGCCCGCGGATCCTGCCGACGGCCCAGCCCGACGGCGAACGCATCCTGACCTGGCGGCAGCTCTACGACCTGGAAGCGTTGCCCGAGCACCTGATCGTGGTGGGTTCGGGGGTCACCGGGGCCGAATTCGTCAACGCCTATACCGAATTGGGCGTGCAGGTCACGGTGGTCGCCAGCCAGGACCGGGTGCTTCCCTACGAAGACGCGGACGCCGCGCTGGTCCTCGAGGAGTCGTTCGCTGAACGGGGCGTCCGGCTGTTCAAGAACGCGCGCGCCGAGTCGGTCACCCGCACCGAAGCCGGGGTGTTGGTCACCATGACCGACGGCCGCACCGTCGAGGGCAGCCACGCCCTGATGACCATCGGGTCGGTGCCCAATACCAGCGGCCTCGGCCTGGAACGGCTCGGCATCGAACTGGGACGCGGCAACTACCTGACCGTCGACCGGGTTTCGCGGACGTCGGTGACCGGTATCTACGCGGCCGGCGACTGCACCGGCCTGCTGCCGCTGGCTTCCGTCGCCGCCATGCAGGGTCGGATCGCGATGTATCACGCGCTGGGCGAGGGCGTCAGCCCGATCCGGTTGCGCACGGTCGCGGCGACGGTGTTCACCCGTCCCGAGATCGCCGCCGTCGGCGTGCCGCAATCGATGATCGACGACGGTTCGGTGCCCGCCCGGACGATCATGTTGCCGCTGCGGACCAACGCGCGAGCAAAGATGTCGGAGCTGCGGCAAGGCTTCGTCAAGGTCTTCTGCCGGCGGTCCACCGGGGTGGTCATCGGCGGCGTGGTGGTCGCGCCGATCGCGTCGGAACTGATCCTGCCGATCGCGGTGGCCGTCCAAAACCGCATCACGGTCAACGAATTGGCGCAGACGCTGGCTGTTTACCCGTCGTTATCCGGTTCGATCACCGAGGCAGCCCGCCGGCTGATGGCCCACGACGATCTGGACTGACTTGGACTGAACGAGGCGTCACCAAAGGCGTAAAGAACGTAACCTTGGTGGCGCAACGTCCTACTGACGAGTAACCGAGTTCCCAGTGAGGAGTCCTCTGCCGTGAGCGACCCGATCCACGTGCCCAGCGAGCAGAGCTCGCCGGCTTCCGCGCTCGGACCGCTGCAGCGCCAGGTCGCCTGGGAGCGGCTGGGCACCGAGCAGTTCGACGTGGTGGTCATCGGCGGCGGCGTGGTGGGCTCCGGGTGCGCATTGGATGCCGCCACGCGCGGTCTCAAGGTGGCGCTGGTCGAGGCGCGCGATCTGGCCTCCGGCACGTCGAGCCGCTCGTCGAAGATGTTCCACGGCGGACTGCGGTACCTCGAACAACTGGAATTCGGCCTGGTCCGCGAGGCGCTCTACGAGCGGGAACTGTCGCTGACCAAGCTGGCGCCACACCTGGTCAAGCCGATGCCGTTCCTGTTTCCGCTGACCAAGCGCGGGTGGGAGCGCCCTTACGTCGCGGCGGGGATCTTCCTCTACGACCGCCTCGGCGGCGCGAAATCCGTTCCGGCGCAAAAGCATTTGACGCGCGCCGGCGCCTTGCGGTTGAGCCCGGGCCTGAAGCGCAGCGCGTTGATCGGTGGGATTCGCTACTACGACACCATCGTCGACGACGCCCGGCACACCATGACGGTCGCGCGCACCGCCGCGCATTACGGCGCGGTCGTCCGATCCTCGACCCAGGTCGTCGCGTTGCTGCGCGAGGGCGATCGGGTGACCGGCGTGCGGGTCCGCGACTCCGAGGACGGCTCGATCGCCGAGGTCCGTGGTCATGTCGTGGTCAACGCGACCGGCGTTTGGACGGACGAGATTCAGGCGTTGTCCAAGCAGCGCGGGCGGTTCCAGGTCCGGGCTTCCAAGGGCGTCCACATCGTGGTGCCGCGGGACCGAATCGTCAGCGACGTCGCGATCATCCTGCGTACCGAGCTCTCGGTGATGTTCGTCATCCCGTGGGGGAGCCACTGGATCATCGGAACCACCGATACCGACTGGGACCTCGACCTTGCCCACCCCGCGGCCACCAAGGCCGACATCGACTACATCCTGGGGACCGTCAACACCGTGCTGGCCACCCCGCTGACGCATGCCGATATCGACGGGGTGTACGCCGGGCTGCGGCCGCTGCTGGCCGGGGAAAGCGAGGAAACCTCCAAGCTGTCCCGCGAGCACGCGGTTGCGGTGCCCGCGCCCGGGCTGGTGGCGATCGCCGGCGGCAAGTACACGACCTACCGGGTGATGGCCGCCGACGCGATCGACGCCGCTTCCCAATTCATCCCGGCCCGGGTGGCGCCGTCGATCACCGAGAAGGTGAGCCTGCTGGGTGCCGACGGTTACTTCGCGCTGGTCAATCAGGCCGAGCACGTCGCCGCGCTGAAGGGACTGCACGCGCACCGTGTGCGGCTCCTGCTGGACCGCTACGGTTCGCTGATCGGCGACGTTTTGGAGCTGGCGGCGGAAAATTCCGGCCTGCTCACCCCGATCAAGGAGGCGCCGGGCTACTTGAAGGTGGAAGCCCTGTATGCCGTCACCGCCGAGGGGGCCCTGCACCTGGAGGACATCCTGGCCCGTCGGATGCGCATCTCGATCGAATACTCGCACCGCGGTGTCGCCTGCGCCCGGGAGGTGGCCGACGTGGTGGCACCCGTGCTGGGTTGGACCGCCGCGGACGTGGACCGTGAAGTCGCCAACTACACCGCGCGGGTCGAGGCCGAAGTTCTGTCGCAGGCCCAGCCCGACGACGTGTCGGCGGACGAGTTGCGGGCCAGCGCCCCGGAGGCCCGCGCCGAGATCCTCGAGCCGGTGCCGCTCAGCTGAGATGACGTCGACGCCCGCGCCGCTTCCGGTTCGCGACGGCCTGGGTCCCGCCCGGGTGCGGCTGCGCGGCGGACCTGTGCTGGCCGAGCTGACCGCCCGGTTCGGCCCGCGGGCCCGCGCCAAGGTGTCGGCCGGGGAGGTGGTCGCCGCCGACGGCGCGGTGATCGACGAGGCCACGGTGCTGGCCGCCGGGTCAAGCGTCTACCTGTACCGCGATCTGCCCGATGAAGTGCCGGTGCCCTTCGACATCCCCGTGCTCCATCGAGACGCCGACATCGTGGTCGTCGACAAGCCGCACTTTTTGGCCACCATGCCACGCGGGCGGCACATCGCGCAGACCGCGCTGGTGCGAATGCGGCGGGAACTGAGGCTGCCCGAGCTGAGCCCGGCGCATCGGCTGGACCGGTTGACCGCCGGGGTGCTGCTGTTCACCACCAGGCGCGAGGTGCGCGGCCCGTACCAGACGGCGTTCGCCCGTGGTTTGGTGAGCAAGACCTACCTGGCGCGGGCGGCCGTCGACCCGGACCTGGTGCTGCCGCGGGTGGTGCGAAGCCGCATCGTCAAACGCCCGGGACGGCTGCAGGCGTTCTGCGAGCCCGGTGTACCCAACGCGGAGACGCTGGTCGAGCTGGTTTCGGACGGGCTGTACCGCCTGAAGCCGCGCACCGGACGCACCCACCAGTTGCGGGTGCATATGGCCTCGCTCGGGATACCGATCGCAGGTGATCCCTTGTATCCGGAGGTTATTGACGTGGCGCCCGACGACTTCAGCGCGCCGCTGCGGTTGCTGGCGCAGCGCATCGAGTTCGAGGATCCGCTCACCGGCGTGCGCCGCGAGTTCGTCAGCCGCCGGGACTTAGGCCGCGCTGACGTGTCGTAGGGTGGTGGCATAGTCTGCGCTGGCCCTCGATGAGCCGGGGCCGGCTGGCCGCCCAGGTGGACAAGATCGTGGCCCGCGCTGATGGCGATGTGGTGCGCCGGCGCCACCAGCACCAGGGCGACCGGGAAATCTGGATCGCGGATCTGGTCGAGGGCGGTATCTCCCAGATTCAGGGCAGCCTGTTCACCCCGGATGCGCACGCGCGTTGGACAAGCGGTTGGATGCGTTGGCGGCCACGGTGTGTGCGCCCGCCCGCCGGCGGGCCCGGTGGTCATCCACGTGATCGCCGAGCAGGCGACCCTCAACGCCACCAGCCCGGCACCGGCGTCGCAGGTCGGCGCCGACGGGCTCATCCCGCCGGAGTTGGTGGCCGAACTGGCCAAATCGGCCCCCTGGTGCCGCCGGTCCATCCCGGCGACGCCGCACCGGAGAACGGCTATGTGCCTTCGAAGGCGTTGGCCGATTTTCTGCGCTGCCGGGATTTGACGTGCCGCTGGCCAGGCTGTGATCACCCCGCAGTGGGCTGCGACGTCGACCATACGATCCCCTACGCTAGGGGCGGCAAGACCCATGCCGCCAACCTCAAGTGTTATTGCCGCACCTAGCAGTTATGGAACACACTGCGCGACAACGGTCCGCTGGTGAATCTCAAATCAATCTATGGGCGCCTGGGCCGTGCCCGTCGGCGAGATCTCGCCGACGGTTAGTTGACTCGGCGCACGTTCTGGGCAACTACTGTGGAACCGTCCCAGCGCAGGTCGGCCATCATCTTCACGGTCGGACAACATTCGCCATCATTCGGACCGTTGGCCATCCACGTCACATGTGCGACACGGTCCGAGATGGACAGATCGGTCACGACTTCACGGCTGTGGGTAAGGTCGCTGAGGTCGATTCCACCTGGCCGCCTGGGCCCGGCGGTTTCGACCTGCGGGCCCGCGGTATAGAGCTGCACAGTCTCCGGCCACCCAACCCCACCGGCAGTGCAGTGGATGACCATAGCGGCGTCGCCACCGCTCCCCGTCAGGTCGCCAAACGCCACCTTGTAGGCGCCGGTGTTGTAGTTCAACGCGATCCCGACGTTTCCGGGATGCCCCTGTTGTGGCGGCAATTGCCCGTTTTTCAGTTGGCCTGGATCGTGCTCGCACAGCGCCGGCACGGGTGCGCGCTGCAAGTACTCGAACGTGACCGCGCCCCTGCCGGGCGTGGGCACCGTGGTCGCCGGACTGGTTTTGGACACCTCCGTTGTGTGCGCGCAGGCGGTCACCGCGACGGCGGACAGAAGGCCAATCAGCTTGACGGCCCGGGTCTGAAGCAGAGCCCGCCGGTGCGAAACCGCGCCGGCCAAGCCGATGGTTGCCGCAACAGTCGCCGTGGCGATCAGCACGAGCTTTCTGATTGCAATGGCCCGCTGGCGGTACGAAATTATGGTCATGCGGGGTGTCCTTTCCGGACGGACATCTCCAGCCTGGGGACTGCCGTGCCGGCGGGGGTCGTTAGCTGCGCCCGGCTGTGACGGCCGTTCACGCAAAGAGTCTGGCAGACGCCTTGCCAAACCCTTGCGCGATTCTTGGAACGCGCCTCGCCCGTACGAACGGTCGGCATCTCACGGCTGAAGTGTTTCTAGCAGTCGGTACCATCATTTGATCAAGGTGCGCCGCGAGGCGCGTGATTTCCGAATGGGGGTGAAAGACCCCGATCCTCGGGTTATCGCAGTGATCTGAGTGAAGCTGAGGGCAGCCGAACCTGTTGGGAATGAGCGGGTTTGGTGGCAAGCGGCCCTGACAAAGCCACGGCGATCCAGAACTGCCAGATGGGTTGTGCGCGTGGCGAGCAAGACGAGAAGGCATACGCGAGGAACTAGTGCTTGAGGCCTCACCTTCGTAGGCAACGCCACCACGTTGATCGCGGCCGGCGGGCTGACGCTGTTGACCGATCCGAATTTTCTGCACCGGGGCCAGCACGCCTACCTGGGCTACGGGCTGGTGTCCAAGCGACTCAAGCAACCGGCCTTGACCATCGACGAACTTCCGCCGATCGACGCAGTCGTGCTGTCGCACATGCATGGCGATCACTGGGACAGGGTGTCGCAAAAGGGCCTCGACCATGGACTTTCGATCGTCACCACCCCGCACGCCGCCAAACGGCTCCAACACCGCGGCTTCGCCAATGCGCTGGGATTATCTACCTGGCAGCACCACACCATCACCAAGGGCGGCACGACGCTCACCATCACCTCGCTGCCGGGACGCCACGCGCCGGTGTGGACCCGCCGGCTGCTGCCGCCGGTGATGGGCACCATGCTCAAAGAGATTCCAGCCCGTTTCGACTCGATCGACGCGGGGCTGCTACACCTCGGCGGAACCCGGCTGCCGGCCGGTCGCCGGCTTCCGTTCGGCCTGACCGTCACCATGGACGGCCGCCAGGGTGCGGAACTGGTCGCGATGTTGGCGCTGCCGAAATCGATCCCGGTCCACTTCGACGACTACGGGGTCTTCGCGTCGCCTTTGGCTGACTTCATCGGTGAGATGCAGCGCCGGGGTATGAGTGATCGAATACTCGAGTTGCGGCGAGGCGCCTCGGTGACCGTGTGAAAAGGAAAGGGGGTTTGACGATCACTACAGGTGCTAGCGTCTTTGGCGAAAGATCCGGCTCGCAGCTAAGGGCTCGATGCGAAATGTTTCAGGGTTATTCGTGGCCTCTTCATTGCCGAGTCATCGCCAATTTCCCGGGCCTTTGCTGTTGCCTTGACTTGGGGGGATGACTGTGACACTTATGGATTTCCTGGCGTTGCCCCCCGAGGTCACCTCGGCGCTGATTCACTCCGGGCCGGGAGCCGCCTCGATGATCGAGGCTTCCAGTGCGTGGCAGCGCCTGGCGAGCGAGTTGGAGAACTCGGTCAGTACCTATACGTCAGTGGTGTCTTCGCTGGCTGAGTCCTGGAAAGGTCCATCGTCGTCGGCGATGGTCCAGGCCGTCCAGCCCTACATCGCCTGGTTGCGAGAAACCGCGCAGCAGTCCCAGCAAATGGGCGCCTCGGCGCAGGCCGCCGCGACGGCGTTCAACTCCGCGTTATCGGCCGTGGTTCACCCCGCAGAAGTCGCGGCCAACAGGACGCGGCTGGCGCAGTTGGTGGCCACCAACGGGTTCGGCCGGAACCTTCCTGCTATCGCCGCCACGGAAGACCAGTATCAGGCCATGTGGGCGAATAACTCCGCGGCGATGAGTCGGTATCAGGCGGCCGCGGCACAGGCGCTCGACCTGAAGCAGTTCTTGCCGCCGCCTTCGATTGCCAACCCGGCCGCGGCGGCCACTCAAGCCACTGCCACATCCGCCGCTGCGGCCACCCCAGCGCAATCGGCAATCGGGGATTTGCTGACGAACCTCGTCAGCACTCCTTTTGGATTCGACCCCAACAAGGGCTGGTTTGGACTCGCCAATACCTATGCGAACCAATTCATTTCGTCCGGATTCCCCATCAACCTCCTCAGCTATGTGGCGCAGGCCAGCTCGGCCCAGGCACTGCAGAGCGTGGGCGGCGAGGTTGGCCAGGGCCTCTCGGAGGGGGAGTCCGCGTTGGGAGGGTTGGGTGGCATCGGCTCGGCACTGGGAGCACCTGCCGCAACGATGGGGGTCGGAGTGTCGCTGGGTAAGCTGACCGCGCCGCCTGCGGTGGTGGGGCTGCTGCCCGCCTCGCAGGCGCCGGTGCAACTCGCGTCGGCGGCATCGCCGCTCGACGGCGCGGATGCAGGCTTTCCCATGCTCGCGCCGTTGATGCCGCCGCCGATCTCGGCGGGCAGCGGTTGGCGCAAGAGGAAACAACAAAAGCCTGAGGATCTCGAACACGGCACGCAGGTCAAGGGGAAAGTGATACATACACCGCCATCGGCGGGATGAGAGCCGACGATGGTGCCCCACGACTACAAACGCGACAGGACACCGAAATGCCTTGTCCTGTAACGCATGCGTTCTACCCACGCGCATTCCAAGGGTGACGTCGTGGATTTTGGGACGTTGCCCCCCGAGATCACCGCGGCGCTGATCCACTCCGGACCGGGTGCCGGGTCATGGATCGAGGCTTCCGGTGTGTGGCACCAGTTGGCCATCGAGTTGGACGAATCGGTTCCCAACTTCGCCTCGGTGTTGTCGACGTTGACTGACGCCTGGAGCGGTCCGTCGTCGACGGCCATGACGCAGGCCGTCGATCCCTACCTCGCCTGGTTGAGCAGCACCGCCCAGCAGTGCCGACAGGTGGGCTCCTCGGCGCAGGCCGCCGCGGCGGCATTCGAGTTGGCGCGCCGGACGGTCGTCATACCATTAGAAGTCACTGCCAATCGGACGCGGCTGGCAGAGTTGTTGGCCACCAACTGGTTTGGCAGCAACCTTCCGGCCATCGCCGCAACCGAAGCACAGTACGAGGCGATGTGGGTCAACAATTCGGCGGCGATGTACCGCTACGAGGCGGCCGCGACACGAGCTCTCGCGGTGCCCCGGTTTTCGTCGCCGCCGGCGATTGTCAGTCCGGCGGCGCAGGCCGCTCAAGCCAGTGCGGTGCCCGCTGCTGCCGCCGCCTCGCAGGCGCAATCGACCCTGGGCGATTTGCTGACGTCGCTCCTCAGCACCCCCGGGGGCTTCGACCCTCAAGCCGGCTGGTTCGGACTGATCAACGCCTATGCGAACCAGTTCATCGCGGGCGGAATCCCCATCAATTTGCTCGGCTATATAGCGCAAATCACTTCCGCCCAGGTACTGCAGAATGTGGGCGGGGACGTCGTCCAGGGGCTGTCGGAGGGTGAGGCGGCCCTAGGGGGGCTGGGGGCCAATCTGGGGAGCGCGGTCCGCGCCGTCGGATCGGCAGCCACGCCTGCGGCCGCGGTGGGCGTCGGGGTGTCGTTGGGCAAGCTGACAGCGCCGCCCGCCATGGTCGGGCTATTGTCAGCGTCGCAAACGCCGGTGCAACTCGCGTCCGCGGTTTCCCCGCTCACTGCCGAGGAATCCGGGTTGCCGTTCCTCCCGCCACCCATGATGCCGCCGGTTTCGCCGCGCAAGCGTAAGCGTGAGGGGCGAGACTACGACGACATCGAATACGGGTTGGAGATCAAGGGCACCTTCATGACCCGGCCCCCCTCAGCGGGGTGAGGCCTCGGGTTCGTCCTCGGCGAGGGTGAAGTACGTTTCCTCCTCCTGCAAGAAGTGCAGGCGCAGCAGGGCATACAGCCCGTATAGGCACGCCAGCAGGTCGTCGACCTGGTCGGCACCGATGGAGCCGCTGCTTTGGGCCAGCGCCAGGTGGGCGCCGATCCGGTCGGAGAGCCGTTGTATCTCGGCGTGCGTCCGGCTCATGGTGGCGGTGGCTTCGCCGGTGCCCAGCGGGTGGGCCAGTGCGGGATATAGCTCGGTTTCCTCGGCGCGCTCGTGCGGAAGAATGCGGTCGACCAGAAGCGCGTGCGCGCGCGTAATCGCCTGCAGCGCAGTCTGATCGGGGGCCGCCGCCAGACGGTCGGCCGCGTCGCGCAATCCGCCGATGGTGTCGCGCAGTTCGTCGTGTTCGGCGTCGAATCGCCGCAACATCTCCTCGGTCCGTGCCGGCAGTTCGACCTCGGCGGCCGGATCGCCGCGCAGGGCCCGCAGCGCGTTGAGGATCACGGCCACGTCGATGCCCTCCTGCAGCAACGCGCCGGCCGCCGGCGGCAGCCACCCGAGCGCGGCGACGGCCATCGCGGCCAGCGACAGGCCCATGCCGACGACGGCGCTTTGTACGGCGATGCGCCGTGACCAGCGGGCGATATCCATCGCGTCGGCGAGCCGCTCCAGGCGATCGGTGGTCAATACGACGTCGGCGGCTTCCGAGGACGCGGTGGCGCCGCGCGCTCCCATCGCCACCCCGACGCTGGCCGCGGCCAAGGCGGGGGCGTCGTTGACCCCGTCGCCGACCATCACCGTCACCGCGCGGGCTTTTTCGGCACGCACGGCGGCGACCTTGTCGGCCGGGCTCTGCTCGGCGTACACCTCGTCCAGCCCCAACACGGCGGCGACCTCGCGGGCGGGCTCGGCGCGGTCCCCGGTGAGCATCACCAACCGGCTCAGGCCGGCGCTGCGCAATCGGCGCACCGTGCGCGGCGCGTGGCGGCGCAGCGGATCCCGCAGCAGCACCGCGCCGGCCGGCCGGCCGTCGATGCAGACCCATGCGATCGCGGCGTTGTCCAGCAGGGCCCGGTTCAGCGTCGCGCGGGCCCACTGCGCGGATCCGGGGTCGCCGGACAGTTTGCCGACCTGGATCCGCTGATTGTCGACGGTGGCGGTGACGCCGCGACCCGGTTCCTCGACGACCTCGGTGGGCAGCGACAACTGCAGGTTCCGGGCCAAGGCTTCGGTGACGATCGCCTCGGCCAGCACGTGGGGGGACAGTTGATCCACCGAGGCCGCCAGCCGAAGGATCTCGATCGCGTCGCGCCCCGGCGCGGCGGTGACGTCGATGACGACCGGACGCCCCATGGTCAGCGTGCCCGTCTTGTCCATCACCAAAGTTGTTGCGCTGCCGAGGTTTTCCAGCGCCGCTCCGCTGCGGATCACCACACCATGCCGTGAGGCGCGGGACAGGCCGGACACGATCGCCACCGGTGCGGCCAGCAACAGCGGGCACGGCGTGGCCACCACCAGCACCGCAACCGCCCGCACCGGCGATCCGCTGCCCAGCCACGCCCCGCCGGCCACCAACAGGGTCAACGGCAAGAACCACGCCGCATAGCGGTCGGCCAGCCGTACCACGGGCGCGGTCTGGGCCCCCGCCTCCGCGGCCAGCCGCACGATCTGCGCGTAGGTGCTGTCTTCGGCGGTTGCGGTGGCGCGCATCTCGAATGCGCTGCCCGCGTTGACCGCCCCGCTGCGTACCGGTTCGCCGACGCCGCGCTCCACCTGCAGCGGCTCCCCAGTCAGGACCGACTCGTCCAGCACCGCCGCCGCGTTGGCGATGCGCCCGTCCACGGGCACCACCTCGCCCGGGCCGACAACCAGCAGATCGTCGACCGCCACCTCATCCAGCGCGATCACGCTCACCGTCGACCCGACGCGGCGGCGAGCGGACCGCGGCGCATGTTCGAGCAGCGCCCGCAAATCATGCGACGCGCGGCGCTCGGCGGCGGCCTCCAACGCCCGCCCGCCGGCCAGCATGACGGCGATCAGCGCACCGGCGAGATACTCCCCGACCAGCAGCGTGCCGATCAGCGACAGCACCGCGATGAGATCGACCCCGAGCCGGCCGCGGCGCAGCGCGGCCAGTACCCAGACCGTCGCCGGGACGACCGCCACCACCGTGCCCGCGATCCAGCAGCCGTCGGCGACGCGCGGAGAGCCGGCCAGCCACGCGCCCCCGCCCGCCACCAGCGCGCCGACGGTCAGCGCCAACAAGAACGCAGATCCCCTACCGCCCACAGCATTCCCTTCGGAAAACAGGTCTGTCGCCAGCATGGATCGCCTTTACCCAGTCGACTAGGGCCGGGTGTCATCGCAGAGCCGGCAATTGCGGTTACCAGTGCCACCCGAACTGAGGACTCAGGTCACTAGAAAGCAACGGCCAGTCCGGTGAACATAAGGCGCGTGACCGCCTTTTCTTCCCCGGGTTCCCTCCCGATCTCCACCGTCACCGGCGACCCGGTGGCGCGGGTTGCCGCAGACGCCACCGTCGCGGACGTGGCCAGGGCCCTGGTGACCTGTGACGTCGGGGCCATTGTGGTCGGTGACGACGCGCGGCCCACGGCGCTGGTGAGCGAGCGCGACGTCGTTCGCCTGGTTGCCGCCGGAAAGGATCCAGCCAGGCTGCGCGCCATCGACATCGCCAGCACCAAGCTGGTGTGGTGCGGCGCCGAGGCCACGGTTGGTCAGGTGGCGCTCCAGATGATGGATCACTTCATCCGCCACGTCCTGGTGGAGCGCGACGGCGCGCTGGTCGGCATTGTCTCGGCCCGCGATCTGCTCGGCGTCTACAGCGCCTACAGCAGCTCCGCCGACCTGGACTTCGATTCCGCGTGAAGGCCCGCTTGAAACCCGTCTCGGCCGCCGTCGTCGGGGGCGGTCTGACCGCAGTCGCGGGCTGGGACCTGTGGCAGCGCCGGCACACCATCTTGCGCAACTACCCGATTATCGGCCACCTGCGGTTCATTCTCGAAGCGGTCGGCCCGGAGCTGCGCCAGTACATCGTCACCGACAACGACGCGGAGCGGCCGTTCAGTCGTGACCAGCGGCGCTGGGTGTACACGTCGTCGAAGTTGAGCAACCGATACTTCGGGTTCGGCACCGACAACGATCTGGAACGGGTCCACAACTACCCGATCATCAAGCACGCGGCATTCCCCGTGTCCGACCCGGACGGCGAGCCCGGGCATCCCGACCCCGCGGTGCCGTTGCCGGCGGCAAAGGTGCTCGGCGGCGCCCGGGGCCGGTCCAAGGCTTTCCGGCCGTCGTCGCTGGTCAACGTCTCGGCGATGAGCTTCGGATCGCTGTCCGGCGCGGCCGTCACCGCGCTCAACAAGGGCGCGGCCATGGCCGGCGCCCTGCACACCACCGGCGAGGGCGGGGTCTCGGCGTACCACCTCGATGGCGGCGATCTGGTCTGGCAGATCGGGACCGGCTACTTCGGTTGCCGCGACGACGACGGCACCTTCAGCCTTCCCCGGCTGATCGACCGGGTGGCGGCGACCCCGTCGATACGGGCCATCGAGATCAAGCTCAGCCAGGGAGCCAAGCCGGGGTTGGGCGGCATGCTGCCCGGCGCCAAGGTCAGCCCGGAGATCGCCGCGATCCGCGGGATTCCGGTCGGGGTGGACTGCAAGAGCCCCGCCGGCCACTCCGCATTCCACGACGTCGACGGGCTGCTCGACCTGGTGGAGACCATCGCCGCCGAGACGGGCCTACCGGTGGGCATCAAGTCGGCGGTCGGGGAAGAGCCGTTCTGGCTCGAGCTGGCGGCGCGCATGGCCGGCACCGGCAGGGGCGTCGACTTCGTGACCGTCGACGGCGGCGAGGGTGGCACCGGCGCGGCTCCGCTCGTCTTCAGCGACCACGTCGCCCTGCCCTTCAAGTGGGCCTTACCGCGTGTCTACCGGGCCTTCGCCGAAGAGGGCCTGCACCACGACGTGGTGTTCATCGGCTCGGGCAAGCTGGGCATCCCGGAGAACGCCCTGCTGGCCCTGGCCATGGGCTGCGACATGATCAACGTCGCGCGAACGGCCATGTTCTCCATCGGTTGCATCCAGGCTCAGCGCTGCCACACCGGGCGCTGCCCGTCCGGCGTCGCCACCCAGTCGCCCTGGCTGCAGCATGGTCTCGACCCGGCCCTCAAGTCGGTGCGCTGCGCTAACTATCTCGCCACCCTGCGGTTCGAACTGCTGTGCCTGGCGCGCGCCTGCGGGCACGTTCACCCCGCCCTGGTGCCGCTGGAGGCGATCGAGCTTCTCGACGTCGACCTCAAGACCGTGCGGGCCGACGAGTTGCTCGACTACCCGCCCGACTGGGGCGTGCCGGGGCCGGCGGATGTCGCGGCGATCACGGCCCTGATGGATCCGGGCTTCGCCGGGCGTCAACATGGCGCAGGATGAGTTTGCGGACCTCGCTGACCCACAGCACTGTGCTGGCCAGCGCCGTGCATACCATCCACTGCTCCAGCGAGAGGGGCTCGGTGGTGAAGGCCTTGTTGAAGAAGGGCAGCTGAACCACGGCCACCTGCAGCAGCGCCGAGAGGGCGATCGCCACCCATAACCAGTGGTTGGCGAATAACCCGCGGAACACGGTCTGTGTCTCGGAGCGCGCGTTGAGGGTGTTGAACAGCTGCGTGATCACCAGCACGGTGAAGCCCGCGGTCCGGGCCGCGTCGAGGGACGACGGCAGGGGACCGCCGGGCGCATACAGGTGGATCGCGATGAGGGTTGATGCCGCCACGGCCGCGCCGATCACGACGATGTTGTTCCACATCCGCCCGTCGATGACCCGCTCCGACGCCGAGCGCGGCGGGCGGCTCATCACCTCTTCGGTCTGGGGGTCGACGCCCATCGCCAGGGCCGGCGCGCCGTCGGTGAGCAGGTTGATCCACAGGATCTGGGTGGCCAGCAGCGGCAGCGCGACGGTGTCCCCCTGCGTGAGGCCGATCGCGCCGGCCAGCACCACGCCGAAAAAGACGGTCAACACCTCGCCCATGTTTGACGACAGCAGGTAGCGCAGGGACTTCTTGATGTTCGAGAAGATGCCGCGACCCTCACGGATGGCCTGCACGATGGTCGCGAAGTTGTCATCGGCGAGGATCATGTTCGCCGCTTCCCGGGCGACCTCCGTGCCGCTGCGGCCCATGGCGATGCCGATGTCGGCCGATTTCAGCGCGGGCGCGTCATTGATCCCCTCGCCGGTTACGGCGACGATCTCATGCTCGGACTGCAGGGCGTCGATGATGCGCAGCTTGTCTGACGGGTCGACCTGTGTGTACTGCGAGTGCCGGCGCACCGTTTCCCTGAGCCGCTCGTCGTCCAATGCGGCAAGCTCGACGCCCGACACCGCCGACTCCTCGTCCCCGATGCCGAGCTGGCGGGCGATCCGCGAAGCCGCGCGAGGATGGTCGCCCGTGATCATCACCACCTTGACCCCGGCGCGGCGCGCGCTGGCGATGGCCGCGGCCGCCTCCGGGCGAGGCGGGTCCGCGATGCCGACCATGCCCACGTAAGCCAGATCGCCTGTGGGGTGGGGTCGACGGTACGCGACGGCGACGGGGTGAAGCGCGTCGCTCGCGAGCCGGTCCGCGTCGCCGCGAATCGTCACCCTCATCGGGTCGTCGAGCGGTTCCAGCCGCTCGCCGATCCTCAGGTATGCGCAGCGGTCGAGCACCGCCGCGGGATCGCCCGTCGTCGCTGCAGCCGTCGTTGGGCGGTGTCGTGCGCCGATCTTCCGCTGGGCCACCAGGAAGGCCGCCTCGATGGGATCACCCTCGACGGTCCAGTGCCCGTCCTTTTGCTGGAGCGTGGCATCGGCGCCGCCCCCGTCGAGCACCAACGCGGCCTGGCGCCACAGGTCGCTGCCCTCGTCGAGCGCAACCCCGTCGTGCACCAGTCGGCCCTCGGGCCGGTACCCGGCGCCCGTGACGGTGACCTCGCCCACCGGCGTGACGACCCGCTCGATCGTCAACTCGCCCGTCGTGAGGGTGCCGGTCTTGCCTGAGCAGACCACCGAGGCCGAACCCAGCGTCTCGGCGGAGGACAGCTCCTTCACGATCGCGTTTTGAGCGGCCATCCGCCGCATTCCCAGCGCGAGCACCATCGACATGATGGCGGGCAGACCCTCCGGCACGGCGGCGACTGCCAGCGAAACACCGAGCAGCACGGCCGTGATCACGTCGTGGGCGCTGTGGATGCCGTAGACCAGGAATATGGTCGCGATCACCACCACGGCGATCGCCAGCACGGCGATCCCCAGCAGCCGGCTGGCTCGGGCGACCTCGCGCTGCAGCGGCGTCTCGGCATTGTCGACCGTGCGCACCAGGCCCGCGATTTGACCGGTCTGGGTTGCCATCGCCGTGGCGGTCACCACCGCCCGCGCAGTGCCGGTGGTGACTGCGGTGCCCTTGAACACCATGTTGAGCTTGTCGCCCAGTGCCGCCGCGTCCGGCAGCGCGCCGGCGTCTTTCGCGACGGGTTCGCTCCGGCCGGTCAGCGCGGCCTCCGACACCTGCAGCCCGGCGGTCGACAGCAGCCTGGCGTCGGCGGCCACGGCGTCGCCTTCGGCCAGCAGCAGCAGATCGCCGGGCACCAGTTCGCTCGCAGCAATCTTGCATGTCCTCCCGTCGCGGACGACGGTCGCCGCGGCGGCGGTCATCCGCGACAGGGCACCGACCGCCTGCTCGGCACGCGCTTCCTGGACGTAGCCGAGCGCCGCGTTGAGCACGAGGATGACGCCGATCACCACCGCATCGACGGGCCACCCGATGGCACCCTCGACGGCCCACACCGCGAGGGAGGCGATCAGGGCGGCCAACAGCAGGTAGATCAGAGGGCTGCGAAACTGCGCGACGAGCTTTTTCCACGTCGGCACCGGCGGGACGCTCTCGACCGTGTTCGGACCCACCTCGGCGAGTCGCCGCGCGGCCTCCTGCGCCGTCAGACCTCGTTCGGGGTCGGTCTCGAGACGTTCGACGACGCTTCGCGAATCGAGGCGGGCGGGATCGGGGTCGGTCAGTGGGTTCACCACCGAAACGGTCCCGCTGGCTAGCCGGTGGGAGCGGCGTCAGTGGCGCGAGATTCCATCATGCGGTTACGAACGATGTGTTCGACGAGGATCGGAACGAACGCCTGGACGGGTGCATCGACGAATTGTCGCGCGGCCTCCTCGCACCAACGCAGGATTTGAGCGGTTCGGTTGGGGTCATCGCGCCCCTCGTGGCGGGCGAGCTTGTCCGCGACGTCGGCGACGGACTTCGAAATTGCGCCAATGCTGGCAGGGGCGTCGCCGGCGTCGGCGGTTCCCCGCACCTCCTCCAGCGCCTGCCGGGCGGCCTGTTCGCTGGTGTCGGGCCGGATGACGTGCAGCGTGATGTGACTGCCGTCCTCCCCGACCAGGACGATGCTGGCCGGCTCGTCACTGGTGAATCCCAGCAGCTCGACGGTGTGGCCGGCGATCTCAACCATTGGCGGGGTCGGGTCCCAGCCATTGCGTCGGTAGCCGATCATCACGACCGGCCCCAGCCGATCCGACACCGATGCCACCAAATCCGGCAGCTCGTCGACCAAGTTCCTCGACCGCGGCCACCAGGCCCCGTCGATGTGTTCCGCCACCCGCCGAAAGGGCTTGAGCTGCAACCGACTTCCGCGCTCCATCGCCACCACCTGTTCGCTAACTCCTGGGATCGTCGCGCACTGCGCCGGGCGCGCTGCGTCCAACGGTAAGGGCTTGCTGGTCTACTCGCGAGACGAGCGCCCAATCCCCGATCCGTCGCTGCGCGATCTCGGACACACGGAACAGCAGCTCGGGAGCGACCGCCGACAGTCCGCATGCCACCGCGGCTGCCAGCAACGCCTGACCCCAGGCGATCGGGTCCACGGGGGTGCAGCCGAATACCTGGCTGAGCCCGGGGGTGCTCACCACTACGGCAAGCGCGGCCAGGGACCCGGCCGTCGTAAGCACCACCAGCGGGCCATGCGAGTCGACCAGTGTCTGCGCGAGCTGGGTGCCGACCAATCCGATCAGCCCGACCGTTGCCGCGCGCCGGGGGGTTCCGGTCGCGCTGGCCATCGACCACGCCAGCATGGCGCCTGCCGTGGTGGACACCCCACGAATCCCGATCGCGCGCCACATCGCTTCCTCGCCGCGGTCGACGTCGGTGTCGCCTGCCTGCGGGCTGACGGCGAGGGCGGCGGCCGGCAGCGCGTCGGTCAGCATGTTGACCAACAGCAGCTGGCGTGCGTTCAGGACCGAGCGCCCGGTCAGAATGGTGGTGATCAGCGCAAAGCCCACCTCGCCGAGGTTGCCGCCCACCAGCATCGCTACCGCCGACTGCACTCGCCGCCATAGCTGCTTGCCCTCGTCGAGGGCGTCGAGCAGCGCCTCGATCCGCTCGTCGAGCAGCACCACGTCGGCCGCGGTGCGGGCCGCGTCGCTGCCGCGGGAGGCCACCCCGATGCCCACGCTGGCCGCCCGGATCGCGGCGGCGTCGTTGACGCCGTCACCGACCATGGCGGTGACCAGCCCGGCCCGCTCCAGGGTCTGGATCACGTCGATCTTGTGTTCCGGCGTCATTCGCGCGAAGACCACCCGCGACTTCGCCGCCTCGGCCCGTTGGTCGGCGGGCAGCGCCTCCCAGTCGCTGCCGGTGATCACCTGTTCGGCGGCGACGTCGATGCCCAGCTCCTGGGCGATCACGGCCGCGGTCGTGGGATGGTCACCGGTGATCAGCCGCACGCCGATATCTCGCTCGGCGAGTTCCTTCAGCAGCGCCCGGGCCATGGGTCGAGGGGTGTCGGCCAGTCCGATCAGACCGATCGGCCTGAGCCCGGATGTGCACAGGGTCTCCAGCAGATCGGGATCCTGTGCCGCGGCTGCGGCCTCGTTCGGGCTGAGTTGCCGCTCGGCCACCGCCAGCACCCGCAACCCGTTGGCCGCCATCTCATCGATGTGCTGCGTCAACGGTTGATCGTCATGGAGCAGCGCCGACGCGAGCACCTCCGGCGAACCCTTGATGGTCATCCGGGTGCCGACGAGCGCCGCGGCGAATGGGCGACCGGACTGGAACGGCAGGAATGCATCGCGGTTCTTGCGCGGTTGCGGGGGCGAACCGTCTCGGAGCGAACGGTCGTCGGCCGCCTGGTTGATTGCGTCGTCGGTCGCGTGGTCGACCCGGTGGGCGTGCCTCGTGTAGCTGGTGCTCAGCGCCGCGTCCAGCACTTGCCCGGCGGTGAAGCCCGTCATCGGGCGCACCTTTTTGACCTTGAGCCGGTTCTCGCTGAGCGTGCCGGTCTTGTCGAAGCAGACCACATTCAACCGCGCCAGTGCCTCGACCGAGTGGGGGTTGCGGATCAACACCGATTCGCCGGTGAGCCGGCGGGCGGCGGCCAGCTGCGCCAGCGTCGCCACGAGCGGCAACCCCTCCGGAATCGCGGCGACGATCAGTGTGACCGCGCTGGATACCGCCTCGCGCAACGGTGTGCCCCGGGCTACGCTGAGCAACCCGACCACGCCCCCGCTGGCCACGCTGAAGGGCAACGCGCGACGGGTGATATGCCGCAACTGTCGCTGGAGGCCGATCTCCTGCAACTTTCTCGGGGCCATCGCCAACGCCCGGCGCATCTCCGTGCGCGAACCGACCGCAGTCACCACGGCCACGGCCGTGCCCGCGACCACCGTGGTGCCGGCGTAGAGCATGCATGTTCGCTCGGCCAGCGGGGCGCCCGGCGTCGGGTCCGTCTGCTTGGACACGGGCAGCGACTCGCCGGTCAGCGTGGATTCGTCGGCCTCGACATTGAGTGCGCGCAGCAACCGGGCGTCCGCGGGAACGACCTCGTCGGCGTGGACTTCGATGATGTCGCCCGGGCGCAGCCGCTGGGTTGGTACCTTCTCGCGCCGCTGCGCCTCCTTTGGGCCTTCTAAAGGCCCAATGCGCCGCCGCGCGGGTGGCTCCTGCACGGCCAGTAGGCGATTCAGGATGCTTTCGGCGTGCAGCTGCTGCTCGGCCGACAGGGCGGCGTTGACCAGCAGGACGCTGCCCACCAGGACCGCGTCCAGCGGCGAGCCGAGCAGCGCGCTGGCCAACGCGCCGGTGGCCAGTAGGGGGGTGATCGGGTCCGCCAGGTCGCCGCGCATCTCGTCCGCGAAATCGCGGATGCCTCGCCACGACGCCACGGTGGCGTCGTGCACCGCGCGAACCGGTGGCAACTCCCGCCACCAGGTGGATACTTCCTCGTGATGTTCGTCGGGAGGGCGGGGCAGCAGCCGCTGCACCTCCGCAACCGGCAGGCCATGCCAGTCGTGGCCGGTTTCGGGTTCCGGCAGCGGCTCCTGGAGGACCTTACTGGCCGCCCGGTATCCGAACCACAGGCTGGCGACCATTCCGGCATTGACCGATGCCGAACTGCGCCCGGGCACACCGGGAATCAGCATCAATGCGCCTATCGCCGAGGCCGAGGCCGACAACCGGACGGCGCCGTCGGTGGCGGCGCGCGCGGCGGGCAGCGCGTGCAACACACGCCAGGCGCCGGTCAGGTCCGTCGCGATCACGTCGGCGCCCCACGGTGGGGAATCCCCGTCCCGCAGCAGCCCGATCGTGACGTCGGACCGGTGCGTGGCCCGCATCTCCGAGGTGGTCAACAGCGCCACGGTCGCGCCGCCGGCCTTCAACTCGGCGACGGCCGCCGCGACCGCGTGGTCGATCGAACCGCCAGGCTCGGCTGTGGGATAAAGTTGGTCGAATCCCTGTGCGAGGGAACGTAACCCATCGTCATCGAGGGAAAAGACCCGTGGCTGCGACCGGCGTGCTTCGGTAAGCACCGCGGCGGCGAGCGGATTGCGAACCGGGCTGACCAGCGCCTCGCCGGAGCCACCGGCTCCCGGGATATCGGCCAGCTTGTGCCATCCGGGCTTCAGCCCGTCACTGTCGAGCGCGGCCCGAGCCGCTTCCCACGCCTGGGTGCGCGCCGAATTCTCCGCGCCCAGAACGCGGCTGACCGTCAATTCGTCGGTGTACAGCGCCCGCGGGTCGATCATGATCGCGTCGATCCGGTCGGGTGTCCGAAGGGCGCGGGGTCGCAGCACCAGCGCGTCGTGACGGGTGGTCAGGCCGCGGCTCATCGAACAGCCGAAGGCCTCGCGCACGGTCCGCAACGGCTTCGGCACGGCGGCCAGAGCGGCGCCGCCGGCGGTGTCGGGATTGCCCGTTAGCAGACCGACCGCGGCGGCGGCGCCGATGCCTGCCAACCCGATCCGGTTGGCGTAGCGTTCCGCGGGCCCGTCGGGCTGGTCCGGGATGCTTCTGGGTACCGACGGCGCGTCGTCCGGCACCGGCCTGGCAGCCAGCATCCCTTCGTGACGATCCCACGCCAGCCGACCGTTCCACGCCTCCGCGGCCAGCATGGTCCGCGTAGCGGCCTCGGCGGCCGCCGCCGTCGGCGACAGCGTCAACGCGGCCGTCGCGGCGTTGACGAAACCGAACAAAAGGTCGGTGCCCTCCGGCCCGAGCCGTCGCTCCAACTCCCGACGCGCCCGGGGCAGGTGGTCGGCCAGCGTCGGCGGCACGGCCACCAAGTCGGGCAGCCGGGGCAGTCGCAACAGGCTGCCGGCCAGCGAAAGGCCAAGTCCCACAGTAGCGGCCGCGGCCGCCATCGTCCGTGCCATCAGCAGCGCGTCGTCGCCCGGCAGGCTCGCCGGGTGCGTTCGCCCAGCCCCCGCGCGGTTTCGCTGCTCTGCGCGGTCGACGATCCGGCCGAGCTCGGCGGCCGAGGGCCCGCCCGCGTCCACCGTCACCACCAGGCGCGCAACGGTGCGGTTGAGGAAAGCCTCGCGCACGCCGGGCGCCGCGCGGACGGCGGCGAGTACGTCGGTGGCGATCGCCGAGGCGTGCTCACCGCCGAGGCCCCGCACCTCGATCCAGCGTCGCGGGCCGTTGCTGCTGTTACGCCGCGCCGGTGGGCCACCCATCGCCTCAATCGCCACGCCGGCCGCCGCGCGAGCCAACCCCGAAACGTCCGGTGCGGCGCGGGTTACCGACCGGCCCAAGCCGGCAGTGATGCCACCGCCCAGCAGGGCCGTGCTTCCGGTGGTGGCCGCGACGACCGCACGCAAGGGCGCTGCCAGCAGGCGGGTCGGCCACATGCGTGCAGACTAAACCGGCGGCGGCATCGGTGGGAGGAGCCGTTTAGACACTGTTCGTATGGCTTTTGTCACTTGTGAAGGTGCTGGAATGAGGTGAGGCTTTCACCATGCGAACCGCCTATCACAAACAGTTGGACGCATTGGCCGCGCTACTGGGGGAGATGTGCGGCCTGGCCGGGATCGCAATGAAGCGCGCGACCCAGGCTTTGCTGGAGGCCGACCTTGCCGCCGCGCAGCAGGTGATCCGCGAACACCGGCAGATCGTGGCGATGCGAGGCCAAGCCGAAAGAGAGGCGTTCGCGCTCTTGGCTTTACAGCAGCCGGTAGCCGGCGACCTGCGGGCGGTCTTCGCCGGCATACAGATCATCGCCGACGTGGAGCGAATGGGCGCGTTGGCCGTCCATGTGGCCAAGATCGCCGAACGCGAACACCCGAAGCAGGTGCTCCCCGAGGAGGTCCGCCCATGCTTCGCCGACATGGGCAAGGTGGCGATCGCCTTGGGCGAGAGCGCAAAACAGGTGCTGGTGTCCCGGGATCCGGAGGTGGCCGCCCGACTTCACGGACAAGACGATGCGATGGACGAGCTGTACAGGGGTTTGTTCGGCGTGCTGATAGATGACGATTGGAAGCACGACGTCTCCGTGGGTGTGGAAACGGCGTTGCTGGGCCGCTTCTACGAGCGCTTCGCCGACCACGCCGTGGAAGTCGGCCGCCGCGTGATCTTCGCGGTCACCGGCGATCTACCGGCGGAGGACGAGATATCGACCTACTGAGGGCCGCCGGCTGGGTGAGGCTGCTGACAAGCAGATTGACGGTAGTCGAACAATTGGTTTTGCCTACGCTAACGGACGTCGCGCGTGACATCGTTGACGTGAATCGCCGTAGGAGAGCCCCGCAATGTCGCTGACATCGAAGGTGAGCAATGCGCCGGACTCCGCGGCGCTGACCGCCCAGCAGGTCGCCGCGGCCCCGGTCGACGAGGTCCTGCGCCGGCTGGAGAGTTCGGCCGGAGGGCTTTCGAGCGCCGAGGCGGCTGACCGGCTGGCGCGCTATGGCCCGAACGCGGTGCGAACCCATCACGTCAACGCGCTCGCGGTGTTAGGTCGTCAACTGCGCAATGCGGTGCTCATCTTGCTGGCCGGCACCGCGGTCGTCTCGTACTTTCTTGGCGACAGCATGCAGGCGGTCATCATCGGCATAATCCTGGTGGCCAGCGTTGGACTCGGCTTTATCAATGAGTACCGCGCCGAGCGCGCCGCCGCTGAGTTGCACGAACGGGTGCACCACACGACGCTGGTGCGCCGCGACGGGGAATTCGTCATGCTCGACGTCGCCGAGCTCGTTCCCGGTGATGTGATTCGGCTGTCCCTGGGGGAGGCCGTGCCGGCCGATGTTCGGCTGATCGATGTCAACGGTCTGGAATGCAACGAAAGCATTCTGACCGGGGAATCGACCGGCTCGGAGAAATCGCCACAACCGGTGCCCGCCGGTGCCGAACTGGCCGAATCAACCGACCTGGCTTTCATGGGCACCATCGTCAACGCCGGAGAAGGCACCGGAGTGGTGTACGCCACCGGCAGAAATGCCGAATTCGGACGCATCGCAGCGGGTTTGGACAAGCGGCTACCCGAAACCGACTTCCAGGTGGGGCTGCGCCGGTTCTCTTACCTGCTGCTGCAAGTCGCGGCTGCGCTTGTGGTCATCATCTTGGTCAGCAATCTGCTCTTGCACAAGCCGGTCATCGATTCGGTGTTGTTCTCGCTGGCGATCGCCGTCGGTATTACGCCGCAACTGCTGCCCGCGGTGGTCAGCGCCAGCCTCGCGACCGGGTCGCGGCGATTGGCCAAGTCGAAAGTGCTCGTCAAGCGGTTGGTCTGCATTGAAGATCTCGGCGACATCGACATCTTGATCACCGACAAGACCGGCACCTTAACGGACGGCCAGATCCGCTTGGTCGACACGATCGACCCAGCCGGCGCGCACAGCGAGTCGGTCCGGCGCCTCGGGCTGATGGCCACCGATGTCGACCCGGAATCGGGTGGTGTCAGCGCCAACGCGCTCGATGCCGCGCTCTGGGACTCCCCGCAGCCACAGCAATTGGTCGGCGGCGCCGTGCACCGGGTCGCGATGCTGCCGTTCGACCACGAGCGCCGGGCGACGTCGGTTTTGGTTGACGACAACGGGAAACGCGTGCTCGTGGTCAAAGGCGCGCCCGAACAAGTACTGACCCGATGCCAGATGACCGCGGCAGCCGCACAAGACACCCTGGCAACCTTGTTCGCCGCCGGACGCCGGGTGGTGGCCGTGGCCGCCAAACCCGCGGCCGAGCTGACCACCGTCACCCCCGCCGACGAATGCGATCTGATTTTGGCCGGCTTCCTGGTTTTCGCCGACGAACCCAAAGCCGCCGCACGCCAGTCCCTGTCTCAGTTGGCCGACCTTGGCATCGAGCTCAAGATCGCCACCGGCGACAATCCGCGGGTTGCCGAAAAGGTCTGCGCCGACCTCGGTTTGGCGTCCAAGGGCACCATCACCGGCGTACAACTCGAGCCCCTCGGCGACGACGAGTTCGCCGACGCTGCGCAACACCACACCATCTTCGCCCGCATCTCCCCCGAGCAGAAGGCGCGGTTGATCGTGTCCCTGCGCCGCACCGGGCGATCAGTCGGCTTCCTCGGCGACGGTGTCAACGACGCGCTGGCGCTGCACTCGGCCGACGTGGGAATCTCGGTCGACAGCGCCACCGACGTCGCGAAGGACGCGGCGGACGTGGTGCTGCTGGAGAAGGATCTGGGCGTGCTGGCCACCGGTGTCGCCGAGGGCCGGCGGATATTCGCCAACACCATCAAGTACGTGCTGATGGGCACCTCGAGCAACTTCGGCAACATGTTCAGCGCCGCCGCCGCCTCGGCACTGCTGCCGTTCCTTCCGATGCTGCCCAGCCAGATCCTGCTGAACAATCTGCTCTACGACAGTTCACAACTGGCGATTCCGACCGACCGGGTCGACGAGGACCAACTCCAGGCGCCGTCGCATTGGAATGTCGCCTTCATCCGCCGCTTCATGCTGACTTTCGGCCCGATCAGCTCGCTGTTCGACTTCTTGACCTTCGGGTTCATGCTGGGCGTGCTGCACGCCGGCGCCGTCGAATTCCGCACCGGCTGGTTCGTGGAATCGCTTGCGACGCAGACGCTGATCATCTTCGCCATCCGCACGCGCAAGGTGCCGTTCTTCCGGAGCCGGCCGAGCCTTCCACTCACGATCACCAGCCTCACGGTGGTCGCAGTCGGCGTCGCGCTGACGATTTCGCCGCTGGCCCACGCCCTCGGCTTCACCACGCTGCCGTGGCAGTTCTTTGCCGTGCTGGGCGGCTTCGTCGTCATTTACCTGGTCTTGGTGGAGCTCGCCAAGGTGATCTTCTACGCCGACCCGATCCACCTCGCCGGGCAGCCGCATCGCACCCGCGGACACGCCCATCGCATCCGGCGCCGCGCCGCGCGCTTCCACTACTTCGACGGCGTTCCGCCCCGCGCACGGCGCCGGACGTAACCAGAGGGAGTCTCGTAATGAGCGAAGATCACGCGTTAGTCATCGTTGCCGGTTATCAGGATCTCGACTCGGCTAGTCGAGATTTCGAAGCCCTCACCGAGCGAACCAAAGCCAAGCACGTCTCACTGCGGGGCGCGGTGCTGGTCGGTAAGGACACCGACGGCAATGCCGTCTTGGTCGACACCGGCAACCGCTTGGGTCGGCGGGGCGCCGCGTGGGGGGCCGGCGCAGGCCTCGCGGTCGGCTTGTTCTCGCCGGCGCTGTTGGCCTCGGCGGCGGTCGGCGCCGCGGCGGGAGCGCTGGCGGGCACGTTCGCGAACCATCGGATCAAAAGTGGGCTGGCCGACAAGATCGGGCAGGCGCTGGCGGCCGGCAGCGGCCTGATCATCGCCGTGGCACCGCCGCAGGGTCGGCTGGCCGTGGAGCAGGCATTGGCCGGCTCACCGCTGAAATCGGTTGCGGAGCTTAGTCGTTCGACGTTGCGGAGCCTGGGTGCGGCGCTGGAAGAGGCGATGGGCAAGTTCAACCCGGACCGCACCCGGCTGCCCCTGCCCCAACGCCGCTTCGGCGGCACGATCGGCCGCACCATGGCCGAGTCGGTCGGCGACTGGACGATCGTTCCCGGCCCCAAGGCGCCCGACGGCGCGCCGAACGTGCTGATCGTGCTCATCGACGATGCCGGCTTCGGCGGCCCGGACACGTTCGGCGGCGCCATCCGGACCCCGACGCTGTCCCGGGTCGCGCGGAATGGGCTGAGCTACAACCGCTTCCATGTCACCGCGGTGTGCTCGCCGACCCGCGCAGCGCTGTTGACCGGTCGCAACCACCACCGGGTGGGCTTCGGATCGGTCTGCGAGTTCCCGGGCCCGTTCGCGGGCTACTCGTCCGTCAAGCCGCAAAGCTGCGCGGCACTGCCCCGTATCCTGCGCGACAACGGTTATGTGACGGGCGGTTTCGGCAAGTGGCATCTGACGCCCGACAGCGTCCAGGGCGCCGCGGGGCCGTTCGACAACTGGCCCCTGGGTTGGGGATTCGACC
The DNA here is from genome assembly GCA_963788075.1 of uncultured Actinomycetota bacterium. Taxonomy (GTDB): domain Bacteria; phylum Actinomycetota; class Actinomycetes; order Mycobacteriales; family Mycobacteriaceae; genus Mycobacterium. The sequence goes on from CAWBFI010000008.1 coordinate 1,526,250, forward strand.
ACTACTGGGGATTTTTGTCCGGCGCTGCGGGCCAGTACGACCCGATCATCACCCAGGACAACTCCGTGATCGGTGTGCCCGCGGGTCGGGACGGCAAGCCCTACTACTTCCCCGACGACCTCACCGACCAGGCCGTCGAGTGGCTGCACAGCGTGCGCGCCCAGGACGCCGAGAAGCCGTGGATGATGTACTACTCGACCGGCGCCACCCACGCGCCCCACCACGTCTTCAAGGAGTGGGCCGACAAGTACCGCGGCCAGTTCGACGAGGGCTGGGATGTCTACCGGCGCACGACACTCGAGCGGCAGAAACAGCTCGGGATCGTCCCGCCCGACACCGAACTCACCGATCGGCCCGACCTGTTTCCCGCGTGGGACAGCCTGTCGGACAACCAGAGGAAGCTCTATGCCCGGCAGATGGAGGTGTTCGCCGGGTTCTCGGAGAACGCGGACTGGAACGTGGGCCGGCTGCTGGACGCGATCGAGGACCTCGGCGAGACCGACAACACGCTGGTCTTCTACATCTGGGGCGACAACGGCGCCAGCATGGAGGGCACGATCACCGGTTCCTTCAACGAGATGACGTTCCTGAACGGTGTGGTGCTCGACGCCGACCATCAGCTGCAGCTCATCGAGCAGTACGGCGGGATCGAGGCGCTGGGCAACGAGCACACCGCGCCGCATTTCGCCTCGGCGTGGGCGCACGCCAACAACACCCCCGTCCAGTGGGGCAAGCAGATGGCCAGCCACCTGGGCGGCGCCCGCGATCCGATGGTGGTCGCCTGGCCGATCCGGATCCGGCCCGACGCCGGAGTCCGCGGCCAGTTCACCCACTGCATCGACATCGTGCCAACCGTGTTGGAGGCCATCGGTTTACCCGAGCCGGCCACCGTCGACGGCGTCGACCAGGAACCCATGGACGGAACCAGTTTCCTGCACACCTTCGACGACCCGTCGGCCGAAGAGCGTCACACCGTGCAGTACTTCGAAATGTTCGGCAGCCGCGCCATTTACAAAGACGGATGGTGGGCGTGCACTCGGCTGGACAAGGCGCCGTGGGACTTCTCACCGGAGACGCTGGAGCGGTTCGGTCCCGGAAAGTACGACCCGGACAACGACGTCTGGGAGCTCTACAACCTACCCGACGACTTCTCCCAGGCGCGGAACCTGGCGGCCGAGCATCCCGACAAGCTCGCCGAGCTCACTCGGGTGTGGTGGCAGGAAGCCGAACGGAACCGGGTGCTGCCACTGCTGGGCGGGCTTGCAGTCATGTTCGGCAGCCTGCCGCCGCTCCCGACCACCACACGATTCACCTTCAAGGGCGACGTGCAGAACATTCAGCGCGGCATGGTCCCGCGCATATTCGGCCGGTCCTATGGCATCGAGGCCCCGCTGGTGATCCCCGACGGCGGCGCGCAGGGCGTCATCGTCGCCAACGGTGACTTCATCGGAGGGTTCGCCCTGTGGGTCGACGAGGGACGGCGACTCCACCACACCTACTCATACCTCGGCGTGGACACCTACAAGCAGGTATCCACCGAGCCGATTCCCACCGGGAACGTGACGGTGCGGATGTTGTTAGAAGCCGACCAGCCGGTGGCCGGATCCGGTGGCCGGGTGACGCTGTGGGCCAACGATCGGCTGATCGGTGAGGGCAACATGGCCAAAACGGTGCCCCTCGCCTTCACGTCCTATGCCGGGATGGACGTCAGCCGCGACAACGGCCTGGTCGTTGACCGCGACTACGAGGACAGGGCGCCCTACGCGTTCACCGGAACCGTCAGGGAGGTTGTCTTCGACCTCAAGCCCGTTCATCACGACGCCGAGAAGGCTTTGCATGAGCACGCTGCGGTCCAAGCCGTCGGGCAGGGTGCCGCGGGCTGAAGTCGGGTCACTCGTCGGCTTCGACAGCGTCGACACCCCCGAGCCCCGCCCGGATGCCCCGCGTCATCTGATCGACGAGCGAGGCCCCGCCGTTCGAAACCGTCTGCGGACAGCCACAACTGAGGTCACCGACACATTGGGATCGGCGCCGGCCGGTGCTGCAAACCCGATGAAGGCCCCCACCGCGACAGCGCCGCTGAACAGTATTTTTGCAATCACCCACAGATCTCCCGTAACAGTTATTGCTGGCTGAAATGTAGGTGCGGCCGGTCTCGTAGCTGTGAGCCCGAGGTTGCAGTCTGGTTAAGAAGCGTATTGCGGGCAGTAGGCACGTATGCTCGCGCCGACAAAGAAACCGGCATGGTAGCCGTCCATGTTGGTGTTGCTCTGCACGGCAGACGCGACCTGGACCGCTGTCTTGCCGGTACCGAGTTCATCGCAGACCTCATGACCGGCGATCAAAGCCTTTTCCGGTGACCCGAAGTGGATGCCCTTGGCCGTCAGCGCTGCGAGGAAGGCGTCATCGGTGGCGTCGGCATGGGCGATCGGGGCTGCCGCCAGTGGGCCGACCACGGCCACCAGCAGCAGCCGGGCGGCCCACCGCAGCGGTGCACCCGCAGGTAAGCGTTCACGGGCGTTCATCATTGCGGATGCTCCCCAGACAGAATTGCCAACGGTTGCGGATCGCACGTTAAGTCGTGATTACCGCACGTTACAGCCTTGCGCTGTGCGACCGTCGCGGATCAGCGCGAGCCGGTGGGATCTCCGACCTATCGGTGCCCGAAGTGGCCGAAGTAGCGCGGCCCCGTCACGAGGGCATGTCCGCGTACTGCGGACAGTAGGCGCGTTCGGCGATGGCGACGAAGTAGCCGGCATTGTCGCCGTCAAGGGTGCTGCTGTTCATGACGTCGGTCGCGATCTGCTCCTGAGTCTTGCCCATATCGAGTTGATGGCAGACCAGATGACCGGCCGCGATCGCGGATTGGGTCGACTCGTGGGTGATGCCGTGCGCCTTCAGCGCCGCGATGAAGGCGTCGTCGCGGGCGTCGGCGTGAGCGGCCGGGGCCGATCCCAGCAGGCCAAGCAGCGCCACCGCCACTGCACCACCGGCAGCCAGCAGTGACAGCGGGCCGCGACCGGTGCGGGTGTTCGTCATTTCAGATACTCCCGTGGAGAACAATTCGATCGTTTGGTCACCTTAAAGTCTCGCCGACAATATTGCCAAAACGTTACGAACCGGTGCGATTCAATGATCCCTGAGATTGCGAACATCGCAACAGAGCGTCCGTGCCTTCGCGGCGAGTGCGGTCGGTAATTTGACGGCATGCCGTACGCGCGCTGGTTGTCGCTCGCGGTCCTGGCGACGTGCGTGGCCGGCTGTGGCGTGCGGCACGTGTCCGCGGCCGACGCTCGAGACCTGCCCGGCACCTTCCGTTCCGGCGGCATGGACCGTACCTACACGTTGCATCTGCCGCCCGGTGATCCCGTCGGCTTGGTGCTCAACCTGCATGGCGGCGGGGGCAGCGGAGTAGGGCAGCAGGGTCTGACCGACTTCGACGCCGTCGCCGACGCCAGCCACCTGCTGGTGGTCTACCCCGACGGTTACGACAAGAGTTGGGCCGACGGACGAAGGGCGTCGCCCGCGGATCGCCGCCATGTCGACGACGTCGGCTTCCTGGTTGCGCTGGCGGGCAAGCTGCGAAGCGACTACAGCATCGGCCCCGGGCACGTCTTCGTCACCGGCATGTCCAACGGCGGCTTCATGACCAACAAGCTGGCGTGTGAGCGCGCCGACGTCTTTGCCGCGATCGCGCCGGTGGCGGGCACGCTGGGGACGGGCGTGCCCTGCAATCCGTCGCAGCCGGTGTCCGTCCTGGAGATACACGGAACCGCGGATCCGCTGGTGCCGTTCAAGGGTGGGGACGTGCGCGGTCGCGGCGGGGTGAGCCACTCCATCTCGGCCAACGGCATGGTCGACAAGTGGCGCTCGGCCGATGGGTGTCAAGGCGATCCCTCGGTAGCGGTGCTGCCCGACGTGGGCGACGGCACCGTGGTTCACCGCTTCGATTCCACGGCGTGCGCGGCGTCCACCGAAGTGGTCTTCTACGAGATCGACAAAGGCGGCCATACCTGGCCGGGCGGCAAGCAATACCTGCCCCAGGCTGTCGTTGGGCGCATCTCGCGCGGGCTGGACGCCTCGAAGGTCATCGCGGAATTTTTTCTGGCGCACGCACGGCCGTAGGCCCACGGTCGCGCTGCAGCCGCTCCAGCGAATAGTTACTATGCCTCCATGGCCGCAACGAAGAAGGCCGTCCCGCGGGCGGCTACCTTGAGGGCCAATCGATTTGGCGCGGCGCTGAGTGTCCTGGCCACTGGTGCAATGATGCTGTCGGCGTGTGGCGGTGACAACAAGGCCACTGGTGGAAGTGCGACGACTCCCGCGCCGTCGGCAAAGGTGAGCTGCGGCGGCAAGCCGACCCTGAAGGCCAGTGGTTCCACCGCCCAGGCAAACGCAATGACCCGCTTTGTCAAGGCTTTCGAACAGGCCTGCCCTGGGCAGTCGTTGAACTACACGGCCAATGGTTCCGGCGCTGGCATTAGCGAATTCACGGGCAGCCAAACGGATTTCGGTGGCTCGGACTCACCGCTCAGCAAGGACGAGTACACCAGGGCGGAGCAGCGGTGCGGTTCGCCGGTGTGGAACCTGCCGGTGGTGTTCGGCCCCATTGCCATCGCCTACAACGTCAACGGCCTCACTTCGTTGAACCTCGACGGGGCGACTGCGGCCAGAATCTTCAACGGCGGCATCACAAGCTGGAACGATCCCGCGATCCAGGCGCTCAACCCGGGCGTCACCATGCCCGCTGAGCCGATTCGCGTCGTGTTCCGCAGCGACGAGTCCGGCACCACGGATAACTTCCAGAGATATCTCGACACGGCGTCGGGCGGCGCCTGGGGCAAGGGTGCCGGAAAGACCTTCAACGGCGGTGTCGGTGAGGGGGCCAAGGGCAACGACGGCACCTCGAAGGCCGTCAAGGCGACCGAGGGGTCGATCACCTACAACGAATGGTCGTTTGCTCAAGCGCAAAACCTCAGCACGGCAAAGGTTGTCACGTCCGCCGGTCCCGACGCCGTAGCGATCAGCGCAGAATCGGTGGGGAAGACGATCTCCGCTGCCTGGTTCATCAGGCAGGGCAACGACCTCGCCCTCGACACCATCTCGTTCTACCGGCCGAACCAGCCCGATTCCTACCCGATCGTGCTGGCCACCTACGAGATTGTGTGCTCGAAGTACGCCGATCCGCAGGTCGGCACGGCCGTAAGGGCGTTTTTGCAAGGCACGATCGGCGCGGGCCAGGATGGCCTGGCGGACAACGGATATATCCCCATTCCGCAGGAGTTCAAGTCGCGGCTTTCGACCGCGGCCGACGCCATCTCATGATGCGAGGCCGGCTAGGTTGCGCGATACCTCGGGCAGTACGCGGCGACGCTCGCGCCGACGAAGAACCCGGCGCGATAGCCGTCCAGGTTGCTGTTGTTCATCATCGTGGACGCGACGTCGGACTTCTGCTTACCCAGATCGAGTTCATCGCAGACCTCATGGCCCGCGACGATCACGGCTTGCGGCGACGGGAAGTCGATGCCGTGGGCCTTCACCGCCGCCACGAACGCGTTGTCGATCGCGTCGGCGTGCGCGGCCGGGGTCGCCACCATCGCGGGGCCAAGCAGCGCGACGACCAGGACGAGACCTGCCAATGGTGACCGCAGGGGTCGCGGCGAGCGCGCTTGGCTTGTCGTCATTGCCGGATCCTCCCACTGAGCAGTGCTGACGGCGAGCCAAGCCGCTGGTATGGCGATCATCGCACGTTGGGTTGGCAGGACGGGCACCAATATGCCACCCGCTCGCCGGTGTTGTCGTAGCTGATCAGGGTCCCGCAGCGACGGCAAGGCTGCCCGCCTCGCCCGTAGACCCACAGCTGCTTACCCGCCCGGGTGTCACCGGTGGTGCAGCGGTCCCAGCGAAAACGGTTGGCCCACAGCATGTCCCGGGCCCGGGTGACCAGCCGGCGGGGGTCGGCGACCGCGCTGACCGGCGCGGTGGGCAGATGTCCGCTGACGAAACACAGTTCGTTGCAGTAGACATTGCCGATCCCGGCCAGCACGCGCTGGTCGAGCAGGGCCTCGCCGATCGGCCGCTCCGGACGCGCCACGAGGTTGGCGGCGGCACGCGCAGGGTCCCAGTCCTCGCCCAGCAGATCGGGTCCAAGATGCGCGACCGCGTCGCCGTCACGGTCGCGGTCCAGGATCTCGAGCACTCCCAGGTCGGCGCCTACCGCGCGGACGTCGTTCGCCTCCAATATGATTCGCGCCCGATGATCCACGCGGGCCGGGCGTTTGCCAACCCGCCAGCTTCCGTCCATCTTCAGGTGCGAATGAATACTGGCCTCTCCCACCCGGATGAACAAGTGCTTTCCCCGACTGAGCACCTCGTCCACCGCGTGCCCGGTGAGGTCGACGGTGGCAAACCGCGGTACTCGGACATCGCAGCGTGTCAGCGTGCGCCCGGCCAGGTGCTCCCGCAGCACGGCGGCCGTGTGCCAGACGGTGTCACCCTCGGGCATCGCTCACCGCAGCCGCATTCCGCGCGGGGTCCGGACGAAGCCGGCCTCGGAGAGCGCGGTCACCGCGTCGACGGCCGGGCCTGGGCCGCCCGCGCCCGGGTGCAATGCCGGCGTCCCGTCGATGCGTTCCACCAAGATCGACGTGAGGCGCCGGGCCGCTACCAGGTCGGCCAGCGCCGTGGCCGCTGCGCGGTCGGCCGCGGGGTCGTCGGTGAACGTGAGCAGCGACCGACCGCCGCGCTCGAGGAACCAGGCCAGCTCGCCCTCTACCAGCACGACGAGCGCCCCCGGCTTGCGGCCCGGCCTGGCGCCGGGGCCGCCGGCACCGGATACCTCGTTCGAGGTCGGCCAGGGCAGCGCGGCGCCGTAGGGGTTGGCCGGGTCGGTGGCGGCGAGCACGACCGCCCGGTACTCGGGTCGTTCCGGGTCCTTGAACGAGCCCGGGAACGAGCCCGGGAAAGAGCCCGGGTCGTCGCTGTAGCTGCGCAGCCGGTCGACCGTGGACGCGACGGCGAATTGGGCGCCGCCCAACGACTCGACGAAGTAGCCGCGCTGGCACCGACCCGCCTCCTCGAACGTGCTCAGCACCTTGTAGAGCATCGCGAACCCGCCCGGCACCCCCTCGGCCGTCACCGCGCCGCGGGTCAACACGCCGTGGCGGTTCAACAACAGCTCGGCCTGGTAGTGCGCCCGCAAGGTGGAATCCGGCTCGGGAGCCGGCAGGGCTGACCACCGCCCGGCCACGGTCGGGTCGGTGCTGCGAAGCTGGGGATGCGCGACGCGGTAGCGGCTGAGCCGCGGCGGGCGCTGCGTCCGATGCGCCGGGGCGGAACGCTTGCGGGCCCCCGCACCGCCGAGCATGGCGCGTATCGGCGCGAACGTGTCGCCGGTGACCCGGCCGGCCCAAATGAGTTCCCAAAGGGCGGCTTTCAGCGCCGTCTCGCCGATCTCGTCCTGTGCGAGCTGGCGGAAGAAATACGCGCCACCTCCGGCCAGGGTATCCAGGATCGCGCGATGGGCGTCGGTGAAGTCGATTTCGGCGGGTCCGCCCAGCGCGGACAGGGTTAAAGGCGCGGAATCGCTCGGGTGCAGCGCGATCCAGCCGTCGCGGCCGGAGATCGACCCGGCACCCGACCAAGTGACCTCGCCGGTGGCGAGCAGTTCGTCGAGCATCGCGGGGGAGTAGTCGCGGACCCGGGGGCCCAGCACCAGCGGTTCGATCGCCGAGGCCGGGATCCGGACCCCGGCCAGCTGATCGATCACCGACATCAGTCCGTCCAATCCTGAATGGCCCGACTGCATTCCGTGCCAGGCCGGGAGGAACCGCCCATACGCGGCGGTGCTCACCGGCTCCACCTGCGCCCGCAGCGCCGCCAGCGAACGGCGCCGCAGGATTCGCAGCACGTCGGCGTCGCACCACTGCTCACCTCCGGCGCGGCCGGAGAGCTCGGCGGCTGCCACGAAGTCACCGCGCACCAGCCGGCCGTCCGCGGCCATGCGGCCGAGCACGTCGGCCGCCACCCGCAGTCCCAGGCCGAACCGGGTGGCGGCCTCGGCCGTGGTGAACGGGGTGTGCGTGCGCGCGTAGCGGCCCAGCAGCTCGCCCAGCGGGTCGGCGACCGCCTCGGTGAAGGCGGCGGGGACGCCGAGCGGCACCGCCGCCCCGACCCCGTCGCGCAACCGGCCGATGTCTTCGACGGCCACCCACCAACTGCGGCCGGCGAACGACACCGTCAGCGCGCGCCTCGCCGCGCGCAGGCCGTCCAGCCAGCCCCCGATGTCGCTGCCTTCGGCGGCGGCCCGGGCGGCGATCTCCTCCTCGGTCAACGGGCCGAGCAGTCGCAGCAGGTCCGCGACGCCTTCGGCGTCGCGGGCGGCCCGGTCGTCCGATAGGTGTTGCAGCTGCCGGCCGGTGGCCGCGATGACGTCGGGATCGAGCAGCTCGCGCAGCTCCACCCGCCCCAGCAGCTCGGCCAGCAGCGTGCTGTCCAGCGAGAGCGCCGCGGCTCGGCGCTCGGCCAGCGGGGTGTCGCCCTCGTACATGAACGCGCCGACATAACCGAACAGCAGGGACGCCGCGAACGGCGACGGCCGCGCCGTCTCGGCCTCGGCCACCCGCACCCGCCGCTGGGCGATGCTGGCCATCAGCTCGACCAGGGCCGGGACGTCGTAGGCGTCCTGCAGGCATTCGCGGATCGTCTCCAGCACGATCGGGAAGTCGGGGTATTTGCGCGCCACGTCGAGCAGTTGGGCAGCGCGCTGGCGCTGGTGCCACAGCGGGGAGCGGCGGCCGGGGTGGCGGCGAGGCAGCAGCAGGGCGCGGGCCGCGCACTCCCGGAACCGCGACGCGAACAGCGCCGAACCGCCCACTTCGGCCGTGACGATCGGATCGATCTCGTCGGCGTCGAAGACGAACAGTTCCGCGCCGGGAGGCGCGTCGGCGCCGGTGTCCGACACAGTGTCGGGCAAGCGGACCACGATGCCGTCGTCGGAGGCGGTCGGCTTCTCGTCGATGCCGTAGCGTTCGCGCAGCCGACGCCCCACGGCCAGCGCGAGCGGTCCGTGCACCCGCAGCCCGTACGGCGAGTGCAAGACCACCCGCCAATCGCCGAGTTCGTCGCGGAACCGCTCGACCAGCAGGGTGGTGTCGGTGGGTACCACCCCGGCGGCGGTCCGCTGCTCGTCCAGGAGGCCCCACAGGTTTTCCGTTGCATAGGCATCGAAACCCAAACCCGCGCAACGTTTCTCGAATGCGCCGCGGCCCAGGCTGGCGAGCTCGCCGGTGAACGCGCCGAGCGCGGCGCCGAGCTCGGCGGGCCGTCCGGCGTCGTCGCCGCGCCAGAACGGCAACCGGGCCGGCTGGCCCGGCGCGGGAATGACCAACACCCGGTCGTGGGTGATCTCGGTTATCCGCCAGCTGGTGGCCCCCAGCGAGATGACATCACCTGGACGCGACTCGTAGACCATCTCCTCGTCGAGTTCGCCGACCCGCGAAGGCTTCTCGGAATCGGTGGCGAGGTAGACGGTGAACAGCCCGCGGTCCGGGATGGCGCCGCCGGAGGTGACGGCCAGCCGCTGCGCACCGGGCCGCGCGGTAAGCGTGCCCCCAAGCTCACCGTCGCGGGCGTACACCAATCGCGGTCGCAGCTCGGCGAAGTCGGTGGACGGATACTTGCCGGACAGCAGGTCCAGGGTGGCCTCGTACACGCTGCGCGGCAGGGTCGCGAACGGGGCGCTGCGGCGCACGGTGTCGAACCACCGGTCGGCGTCCAGCGGCTCCAGCGCCGCCGCCGCCACCGTGTGCTGCGCCAGGATGTCGAGCGGGTTGGCGGGCACCCGCATCGTCTCGATCTGGCCGGCCAGCATCCGCTGCACGCTCACCGCGCACCCGATCAGGTCGGTGCGGTGCTTGGGGAAAAGCACCCCCCGCGATATCTCGCCGACCTGATGACCGGCGCGCCCGATGCGTTGCAGCCCGCTGGCCACCGACGGCGGGGCCTCCACCTGGATCACCAGGTCGACCGCACCCATGTCGATGCCCAGTTCCAGGCTCGACGTCGCGACCACCGCCTTGAGCAGTCCGCGTTTGAGGTCCTCCTCGACCAGGGCGCGCTGCTCCTTGCTGACCGAGCCGTGATGGGCGCGCGCGAGCACCGCGTCGGCGCCTAGGGTTTGGCCCGAGGCCATGATGTGCGCCGGGGCCCCGCCCGGCACCTGCGCGTTGGCCCCAGCCGTTTGGGTCGCCAGCGCGACACCGCAGCGTTCGGCGTGAATTTCGTTGAGCCGGGAGGTAAGCCGTTCGGCCAGTCGCCGTGAGTTGGCGAACACGATGGTCGAGCTGTGGGACTCGATCAGGTCGACCAGCCGCGCCTCGACATCGGGCCAGATGGTGTTGTTGGCCAGGTTGGCCATGTCGGGCACCGGCACCTGCACGGTGAGCTCGATGGTCTTGGCTGACGGAGGAGCCACGATGGTCGTCGGTGACTGTCCGGACAGGAACCGGGCCAGCTCCTCGGGTGGGCGCACGGTCGCCGACAACCCGATGCGCTGTGCGGGCCGGCCGCCGGGCAGGTCGTGTGATAGGTCGTCGAGGCGCTCCAGCGACAGCGCCAGGTGCGCGCCGCGCTTGCCGCCGGCGATCGCGTGGATCTCGTCGACGATCACCGTCCGCACCCCCGCCAGGGTCTCGCGCGCGGCGGAGGTCAGCATCAAGAACAGCGACTCGGGGGTGGTGATCAGCACGTCGGGCGGGTGGGCGATGAGTTGGCGGCGCGCCGCGGGCGGGGTGTCGCCGGAGCGGACACCCACGCTGATGTCGGGCGCGGGCAGGCCGTGCTGCGCGGCGATCCTGGTGAGGCCGGCCAGCGGCGTGCGCAGGTTGCGCTCGACATCGACCGCCAGCGCCTTGAGCGGTGACACGTACAGCACCCGCGTGCCGGGCGCCCGCTCCGGGTCGGCGGCCAGCCGATCGATGGCCCACAGGAACGCCGCCAGCGTCTTACCGGATCCGGTCGGCGCGATCACCAGGGTGTTGCCGCCCCCGGCGATGGCGTGCCAGGCGGCTGCCTGCGCGGTGGTCGGGGCGTCGAACGTGGTGTTGAACCACTCGCGGGTGATCGCGCTGAACCGAGCCAAAGGCTCGGGGGACCGGGGAGCGGTGCGCCTGCTCACCTAACCATGGTGCCAACACGCACCGACAGAAACCGGCGGCTTCCTCACAGCCTGGCGGTGGACATCGCCTCGGACAGCTGGGGCGGAATCTCCGGCACCCGGGAAATGCAGTCCAGCAGCGCGTGCGCGCAGGCGTCGGCGAGCTGGTCGGCGTCCGTGGTGGGATCCATGATCCGCTGGCGGCAAATCTCGAAGGTGAAGGCCAACCAGCCGTGGATGATCACCCGAAGGTCCCGCTCGACGCTGGGCTCCAGCGCGCTGGTGTCCGGCATCCCGCTCACGACCTCGCCGATGCGGGACATGATGTGTTCCATCTGGCGGTTCTTGGCCTCGTCATCGATGCCGAGCAGAACCGGGTCCGACCGGCCCAGGCCCACGTAAGCGGCCCACGCGGCCTCCGGGTTCTGCTGGTGGTAGGCCATGTAGGCCAGCACACCGGTCCGGATCTCCTCGAACATCGTCATCCCGGCGGCGGGCAGGCTGTTCGTGGCCTCGTACAGACGATCGGCCTCGTCTTTGACAACGGCGGCGAAGAACGCTCGTTTGTCGGGGAAGTAGTGATACATCAGCGCGCGGGAAACCCCCGCGCGTTCTGCGATCTCGTCGATGCGGACCTCGTCGTAGGGCCGCTTCCCGAATACCTCTGCCCCCAGCGCGAGCAACTCGGCGCGGCGATCCTCGGGGGATAGTCGCCTCCTCGCAGTCGCCATGTGCCAGATAGTACCCATCGGTTATGAGGCGTCTGGCGAATCCCTGTTATCCGAACTCCACGCCCGTTGCCGGCGGCAACTCGCAGGTACGCATTTCACGGGTACAAGCCAACTCTGGCAACCTTTGGTGATTGCGCTGCCGTCCGATGACTACCATCCTCGCTTCCGTCCCGCCGTCCGGTTTCCCGTCCCGGAATCGAGTTGCGTATTGCCGCCCTAGCCGGGCGCTTTGTCGTCTCTGCCATGGCTCTACTGGGCCCTGCTCGGCCTGAAGAGGCGTTTACCGCGGCTCCGCATCGGGTATTTATTTCCTTGCGATCACCGGGGCCAGCAACCCGAAGGCGGTCGGAAAAATTTGTCCCTGTGTAGTCCATGTGTATTCCATTGTGTTGTCCACTGTGGGGTAACTAATCGAGCGCGGCGAACGATGGACTATGGGCATGGGGAGGGCATGGGGACTCGGGACATTAGGGGCATGGATGCAGAGGGCAGATGCGCGATCACCCGGTGATCGCTTGGGTCAGGAGGACGGCGAGGTCCGCGCCGCGGTGCGGTTTACAGTCATTGCCGCGATCGCGGGCGTCGGCTTCGTGATCTTGGCCGCGTTGTGGGTCAGCACCTGCCCGGGAACGGGCATCGACACGGCCGCCTGTGGGCCACCCCAGCGGACGCTGCTGGCGTTCGGCGGTCCGCTGATCCTGTTCGCCGGTGGCATCTGGGCGTTCCTGCGCACCTACCAGGTGTGGAAGGCCCGCGGCACCTGGTGGGGATGGCACGGTGCCGGCTGGTTTTTGCTGACGCTGATGGTGGTGACGCTCGGCCTGGGCGTTTCGCCTATTGCCGGCCCGGTGCTGGCCCTCTGACCAGCCCTGCGACCAGCAGCGACTAGACCGTCGAGTCGCTAGCCGAAACCGCGCTGGACCGGTGCTGATCGACTTTCGCGACGTGCCACTGCTCGTCGATGCGAGTCACCCGGCGACACTCCACGAGGAACCACAGGGCCCCGGCGACGGTCCCGAGCACCGAGACGAGAACGGTCGTGGGCAACCACTCGTAATGTCGGTAGGCGGCGGCAGCCGTGGCGCTGATGATCCCGAAAAAGGCGACGGCGAACAGGATGAACCCGGGCCAGAAAAGGTTGTCCTTCATGGTGATGCCGGCGTGCGGTTGCGTGGTCCGGAAATGGTCGCTCGGATCGTGATGCCTGTCTCCCATCGCCTCTCCCTTTCCGGTCCCTTCCCGTCCCGACTCGATTTGCTCAGGCCGTTCGGGCAGCGTCGCGGACGAAGGCCTCGGGCAGCGAAATCGCCCCGACCGTCGTGACGAGCCAGACCACGATCGTCGTGGCAAACCACGATTCAATGCCGTGGATGGTCAGCCCATGAGTGAGCACTGAGGCGAGCATCAACGCGACGAGGGTCAGCGCCAGGCCCGTGCCCCCCAGGAGCAGCGACGCATACGCATGGGGCAACTTCAAGATCAACAGCGACAGGAGTGCCTGCGTCGCCGAGAACACGATGACCGCGACGATGAAGCCCGACGCTGACACCGAAACACCGGGGACCACCCAGGCCGCCACCAACAGCCCGATCGCCCACCATCCGAGAAGCACGACTGCCCGCAGCAGGAATTGCCTCATGGCAATTAAGTGTAGGTCTCGCGGTCGGTTCCGTTAAGAGCTAAGTTCCCGCGGACCGACGGGGTTATTCGCCGCGCCGAACGGGTATCAGCTCTACACCATGACGAGTGCCGGAAGGGTTGCGTTTTGCGTGCCCACCCATAGAAGCGTGCCGCCAGAACGGTCGATACGACCCCGCGATCCCGGCGATCACCGCGATGCGCTTGGGCCGGCGCGCCCGGATGCCCGGCGGCGACTATGACTAACGGCTTGGAACGCACGGTCGGGGGCGGGTTGCGCAGCAGTAGTAGTGTCAATCAGACATTGCCGGGAGACCAGATGATCGATGCGGGATTGCGCGCCAACAAGCGTCCACGCGGCCACCGCGCCGTCGAGCTGCACGTTGCGGCGCGCCTCGAGAACCTGGCAATGCTCCGCACGCTGGTAGGTGCCATCGGAACCTTCGAGGATTTGGATTTCGATGCGGTCGCGGACCTGAGGCTGGCGGTCGACGAAGTCTGCACCCGATTGATCCGCTCGGCCACGCCGGACGCGACGCTGGTCGTGGTGGTCGACCCGCACGACGACGAACTGGTGGTGGAGGCCTCCGCGGCGTGCGACACGCACGATGTGGTGTCGCCCGGGAGCTTCAGCTGGCATGTCCTGACGTCCTTGGCCGATGACGTCCAGACTTTCCACGACGGTCGCGAACCCGATAAAGCCGGCAGCGTCTTCGGCATCACGCTCACCGCGCGACGGGCGGCCACCAGCAGGTGACGGCGGGAGCTGCCGGCGGTTCGGTTTCGCGGCCGAACGAATACGCCGATGTCCCGGACATGTTCCGGGAATTGGCGGGCATCGCCCCGGACTCGATGGAATTCCAGCGCCAGCGGGACAAGATCGTGGAGCGGTGCTTGCCGTTGGCCGATCACATCGCCCGCCGGTTCGAGGGCCGGGGGGAGCCGCGCGACGACCTGGTCCAGGTGGCGCGGGTCGGTCTGGTGAACGCGGTCGTCCGCTTCGACGTGGAGGCCGGGTCGGACTTCGTTTCGTTCGCGGTGCCCACCATCATGGGGGAGGTCCGTCGCCACTTCCGCGACAATAGCTGGTCGGTCAAGGTTCCGCGACGCCTGAAGGAATTGCATTTGCGGCTGGGCAGCGTGACCGCCGATCTGTCTCAACGGCTCGGCCGCGCGCCGACCGCAACCGAACTGGCGTTGGAACTGGGCATGGAGCGCGACGAGGTCGTCGAGGGACTGGTGGCCGGAAGCTCGTACAACACCCTGTCCATCGACACCGGTGGCGGCAGCGAGGATGACGACGCCCGTGCCATTGCGGATACCTTGGGCGACGTGGACGCCGGCCTGGACCGCATCGAGGATCGTGAGGCCCTGCGTCCCCTGCTCGAGGCGCTGCCCGAGCGGGAACGAATGGTGTTGGTACTCCGGTTTTTCGAGTCGATGACGCAAACGCAGATCGCCGAGCGGGTCGGCATCTCACAGATGCACGTTTCCCGGCTGCTGGCCAAGTCGCTGGCGCGGCTACGGGACCAGTTGCAGTAGCGGTCCGGAGTCTTCGCCTTCGGTGCTGGTCGCCCGCAGTGGAGGCTCGGCCCGGGGCGTCGTCACCGGCAGGGTGCCATCGGGGTCGCAGATGCGCAACAACCGCGACACCGCCTGGCTGGGCACCATCGCCCAGCGCACCTGGGCGCGCGAGCAGGCGACGTTGATTCGGTGTAGCGCCGAAAAGCCAGCCGTACCAACGAATTCCAGGCCGCGCAGGTCCAGGATCACTCGCCTGGACCGCAGGGCGCTGCGTTGCACGTAGGCCGCGAGCTGATCGGCATTGGCGGCGTCGAGCTCACCATGCACGGTGATCACCGTGCCCGAGTGGCTCCAGCGAGCGCTGAACTGGGCCGTGCGGCTCAGTTGCCAAGATTGGGCCACAGACATGCTTTACTCCATCATTGGGAGGATCGTGCTGTGGATGACGCCAGGCGAGCAGTGGCGCTTCGAACAGGGGAGTTCGCCTTCCCCGCGTCCCTGACGCTATCCGGGCGGCTGTGAACTCAACCTGACTTGAACCCTACCCGCGGTGGCGCGACCGCGACAATGTCCTGTGAGTTCTCTGAACCGATTCTCAGGAACGCCGGTCAGGCCGTCACTTGATCTCGGCGAGGACCGTGCCCTGGGTGATGGCGGCGCCCGCCTCGACCGCAAGGCCGGTGATGGTGCCGTCCTTGTGCGCCGTGACCGGGTTCTCCATCTTCATCGCCTCGAGGACGACCACCAAATCGCCGGCGGCGATCTCCTGCCCCTCCTCGACCGCGACCTTGACCACCGTGCCCTGCATGGGCGCGGTTACCGCGTCGCCGGATGCCACCGCACCGGCGTGCGATCCGCGCTTGCGCGGCTTGGGCTTCTTGCGGATGACGCCGGCCGGATCGGCGGCACCGTTGGCGAGCGCCAGGTCGCCGGGCAGCGACACCTCGAGCCGGCGGCCACCGACCTCGACGACCACCTTCTGCCGCGGCCGGGCGTCCTCTTCGTCGAGGGGCTCGCCGCCGGTGAACGGTTCGACCGTGTTGTTCCACTCGGTCTCGATCCACCGGGTATGCACCGAGAAGCCGTTGTCGTCGCCGATGAACGCCGGGTCGGACACCACGGCCCGGTGGAAGGGGATCACCGTCGCAAGGCCTTCGACCTCGAACTCGTCCAAGGCGCGCCGGGCGCGGGCCAGCGCCTCGGAGCGGTTGGCGCCGTGCACGATCAGCTTGGCCAGCATCGAGTCGAACTGGCCGCCGATCACCGAGCCGGTCTCGACACCGGAGTCCAACCGCACGCCCGGGCCGGCGGGCGGATGGAACTTGGTCACCGGCCCGGGGGCGGGCAGAAAATTGCGCCCGGCGTCCTCGCCGTTGATCCGGAATTCGATGGCGTGCCCGCGCGGCGCGGGGTCCTCGGTGATGTCCAGCTTCTCGCCGTTGGCGATCTTGAACTGCTGCAAAACCAAGTCGATGCCCGCGGTTTCCTCGGTCACCGGGTGCTCCACCTGAAGGCGGGTGTTGACCTCCAGGAACGAGATCAGGCCGTCCTGACCCACCAGGTACTCGACGGTTCCGGCGCCGTAGTAGTGCGCCTCCTTGCAGATCCGTTTGGCCGATTCGTGGATCTCCTTGCGCTGCGCGTCCGTCAGGAATGGCGCCGGCGCCTCCTCGACCAGCTTCTGGAAGCGGCGTTGCAGTGAGCAGTCGCGGGTGCCGGCGACGACGACGTTGCCGTGCTGGTCGGCGATCACCTGCGCCTCGACGTGGCGCGGTTTGTCGAGGTAGCGCTCGACGAAGCACTCTCCCCGGCCGAACGCGGACACCGCCTCGCGGACGGCTGATTCGTACAGCTCGGGAATTTCTTCGATGGTGCGGGCCACCTTCATGCCCTTGCCGCCGCCGCCGAAGGCTGCCTTGATGGCGATCGGCACGCCGTACTCCTTGGCGAAGGCCACCACTTCGTCGGCGTCCTTGACCGGGTCGGGGGTGCCGGGCACCAGCGGGGCCTGGGCAAGGGCGGCGATGTGGCGGGCGGTCACCTTGTCGCCCAGGTCGCGGATCGACTGCGGGCTGGGCCCGATCCAGATCAGCCCGGCGTCGATGACGGCCTGGGCGAAGTCGGCGTTCTCCGACAAGAATCCGTAGCCGGGGTGGATGGCGTTGGCGCCCGACTTCTCGGCGGCGTCGAGGAGCTTGCCGAAGTCCAGGTAGGACTCCCCGGAGGTTTGACCGCCCAGCGCGAACGCGTCGTCGGCCAGCCGTACGTGCGGCGCGTCGGCGTCGGGCTCGGCATACACCGCCACGCTGGACAGCCCGGCATCGCGGGCCGCGCGGATCACCCGGACCGCGATCTCGCCACGATTGGCGACGAGCACCTTGGAGATCCTCGAGCTGGCGTGAGTAGCCACTTCGCCTCCTGTTTGGCTGGACGTCTCCCGGACGTCTCCTTGTCTAAGAGATTTTCTTACAAGTCTTGTCCGGGGAAGTTTATGCGCCGCGCCGGACGCCCGGTCACCCGGTTCCTCATTCAAGCCGCCTCGCGCAGACGGCGCTTGATGCGGGCAAGCATCGCCGACATACCGCGCAGCCGCAGCGGGCTGATGAGGGCGGCAAGGCCGAGGTCGGTGTAGAAGTCCTCGGGCACCGCGAGGATGTCGGCGGCAGGTTGTTCGTCGAGGCCCGCGGCCAGGATCGAGGCGAAGCCGCGGGTGGTCGGGGCTTCGGCCGGCGCGCTGAAGTGCAGCCGCACCCGGTCGGGGTCGCTCGCGTCGACGTGCAAAAACAGCGGTGACTGGCACTCCGGGACCGGCTCCATTGCCGCTTCCGCCAGGTCGGCCGGCAGGGCCGGCAGGTCGTCGGCGAACTCCAGCAGCAGCTTCAGCTTGTCCTGGCCCTGAACTTCGGCGAACTCCGACACCACCTCGGCCAGCGGCGCGGGCATACTCATCAGACCGGCACAGCTCCCGGCTCTTCACCGGCGACGATCGGCACCCGCACGGTGTTGCCCCACTCGGTCCACGAGCCGTCGTAGTTGCGGACACCCGGCTTGCCCAGCAAATGGGTGAGCACGAACCAGGTGTGGCTGGACCGTTCGCCGATGCGGCAATACACGACGGTCTTGTCGTCCGGGTTGAGGAAGCCGTAGAGCTCTTCGAGCTCCTCGCGGCTGCGGAATCGGCCGTTCTCGTCGACCGCCTTCGCCCACGGGATCGACCGGGCGGTGGGGATGTGGCCGGCGCGCAGCGCGCCTTCCTCCGGGTAATCCGGCATGTGGGTGCGCTTGCCGGTGTACTCCTCCGGCGAGCGCACGTCGATCAGCGGCTGGCTGCCGATGGCGGCCAGCACGTCGTCCTTGAACGCGCGAATGGGCTCGTCGTTGCGCTGAACGACGGGATAGCCCGTCGAAGTCTCGGTCGGCACGTCCAGGGTGGTGTCCCGCCGCTCGGCCAGCCACAGGTCGCGCCCACCATTGAGCAACCGGACGTCGGGGTGGCCGAACAGCGTGAAGACCCACAGCGCGTAGGCCGCCCACCAATTGCTCTTGTCGCCGTAGATCACCACGGTGTCGTCGCGGGCGATGCCCTTGCGGTTCATCAGCTCGGCGAATTGCTCGCCGTTGATGTAGTCCCGGACCCGCGGGTCGTTGAGGTCGGTGTGCCAGTCGATCTTGACGGCGCCGGGGATATGGCCGATGTCGTAGAGCAACACGTCCTCGTCGGATTCGACGATCGCCAGACCGGGAGCGCCCATGTTGGCGGACAGCCAGTCGGCGGTGACGAGTCGTTCGGGGTGCGCGTAGGCCGCGAGGGTGGGGCTGGGATCCGGGGGTAATGCCACAGTCCCGAGCCTACCGAAACGGCTTTTCGCCCGACGTCGACTCGTTGTTGGCGATTCGACTTGGGTTCTGGGGGTGGTCGGCTCGACGAGTCGACGCTCGGCGTCGTTACCGGCGCTCCCACAGCGCGGCCACCGACAGCCCAACCCGCTGCACCAATGTTCGCAGCAGCGGCAGGCTCAGGCCGATCACGTTCGACGGGTCCCCGTCGACACCGTCGACGAACCATCCGCCCAGGCCGTCAAGGGTGAACCCGCCGGCGACCCGCTGTGGTTCGCCGTTGGCGACGTAGGCTTGTAGATCGGGATCCGTCGGCACAGCGAATCGCACTGTGGTGCAGGCTGATTCGACTTCGCGACGGGCGATGGCGCCGTTGCTGAGCCGCAGCAGGCAGTGGCCGGTGTGGAGCTGGCCGGACCGGCCACCCATGAGCCGCCACTGGCTCACGGCGGCGTCGGCCGAGCCGGGCTTACCGCACAGCCGCCCGTCGATGTAGAGCATCGAATCACAGCCGATGACAACGCAATCCGCCGCGACGGCGCCGTCCAGCTCGCCGGCAACGCGTTCCGCCTTGGCCGCCGCGAGGGCGCACACCACCTCACCGGGCGAAGCGTCGGACCCCAGACCCGCGGCGACGCGATCCTCGTCGATCCCGGACACCACGACCAGCGGATCGATGCCGGCCTGGCGCAGCACCTTGAGGCGACCGGGAGACGCCGACCCCAGCACCACGCGGGTCATTGCTGCATGTGTACCCGTTGCTGCAGGGTGATGCGCTGGTAGTTCGACATCGCGTACCGCAGCCGGTCGACCGGGAGCCCCCACCGGGTGCGCTCGGGCTGTTCCGGCTCGGGCGAAGCGCCGGCGACGCCGCCCAGCACGGCCATCAGAGCGGCCAGCTCCTCGTCGGTGGGTCGCCCCTTGACGATGTGGATGTGCGGCTCGTGCGGGTGTCGCGTCTCGTCTGTCATAGCGGAATGTTTCCGTGCTTCTTGGGCGGCAGATGTGAGATCTTGCGTTCCAGCAGGCGCAGCGCGGTGGCGATGTAGCCGCGGGTGTACGACGGGGGGATCACCGCGTCGACGTAGCCCCGCTCGGCGGCGACGTAGGGGTTGACCAGCGTGTCCTCGTATTCCTGTTGCAACTGCAGGCGCAGCGCGTCGACGTCCTCGCCGCGTTTGGCGGCGTCGCTCAGCTGCTTGCGGTACACGAAGCCGACAGCGCCGGAGGCGCCCATCACCGCGATCTGCGCGGTCGGCCAGGCCAGGTTGACGTCGCAGCCCATGTCCTTGGAGCCCATGACGCAGTAGGCGCCGCCGTAGGCTTTGCGGGTGATCACGGTGATCTTGGGAACGGTCGCCTCGCCGTAGGCGAACAGCAGCTTGGCGCCGCGGCGGATGATGCCGTTGAACTCCTGGTCCGTGCCGGGCAGGAAACCGGGAACGTCGACCAGCATGACGATCGGGATGTTGAAGCAGTCGCACGTCCGCACGAACCGCGCGGCCTTCTCCGAGGCGTTGATGTCCAGGCATCCGGCGAAGTGGGTCGGTTGGTTGGCCACGATGCCGACCGGCCGGCCCTCGACGCGACCGAACCCGACCACGATGTTCTGCGCATAACCGGCCTGGATCTCCAGGAACTCGTCCTCGTCGAGGATGCGGGTGATCACCTCGTGCATGTCGTAGGGCTGGTTCGGCGAATCCGGGATCAGCGTGTCGAGTTCGATGTCCTCGGCGGTTAGGTTGTCCTCGATGGCGCCCTCGGGATGGGGCTCGGCATAGCGGGGCGGGTCGGTGAAGTTGTTGGGCGGCAGGTAGCTCAGCAGGTCGCGGACCCAGTCGAACGCGTCCTGCTCGCCCGACGCCACATAGTGCGCCGTGCCCGACTTGGCCATGTGGGTGTGGGCGCCGCCGAGCTCTTCCATCGTGACGTCCTCGCCGGTGACGGTTTTGATGACGTCGGGTCCGGTGATGAACATCTGGCTGGTCTGGTCGACCATGACCACGAAGTCGGTCAGGGCGGGGGAGTAGACGTGTCCACCGGCGGCGGCGCCCATGATCAGCGAGATCTGCGGGATGACGCCGGACGCCAGGATGTTGTTGCGGAAGATGCGGCTGTACAGGCCGAGCGAGACGACACCCTCCTGGATGCGCGCGCCCGCGCCGTCGTTGATGCCGATGAGCGGGCGGCCGGTCTTGATCGCCAGCTCCTGCACCTTGACGATCTTCTCGCCGTACACCTCGCCGAGGCTGCCCCCGAACACCGTGGCGTCCTGGCTGAAGATGCACACGTCGCGGCCGTCGATGGTGCCGTAACCCGTGACCACGCCGTCGCCGAGGGGGCGGTTCTCCGCGAGGCCGAAGTTGGTGCTGCGGTGCCTGGCCAGGGCGTCGAGTTCGACGAACGAATCCTCGTCCAGCAGCGCATAGATGCGCTCGCGTGCCGTCAGCTTGCCCTTGGCGTGCACCTTCTCGACGGCGGCCTCACCGACCGGATGCAGCGACTCTTCTCGCCGCCTGCGCAGCTCGTCCAGCTTGCCCGCGGTGGTGTGGATGTCGATGGTGTGCTCAGCGGCCGGCTCGGCGGTGTGGTCGTCGGTAACGCTTGTCATGGGAGTCGATGGTATCGGCAGCCCTCGCGCCCGTGTTTAGGCTGGGCTCGTAAGGAGAGGCGAGTGAGGCGAGTGACGGATCGGGAGCTGCTCAGGCAACCCTTGGACCAAGCCGCGCTGCGGGCCGAACTGATCGGGGCCGGCCTTGGTTGGCGGCAACTCGACGTCGTCGAGCGAACCGGCTCCACGAACGCCGACCTGCTGGCCCGGGCGGCCCAGAATTCAATGGGAACCGACGTCGCCGGGTCGGTGCTGATCGCCGAGCACCAGACCGCCGGCCACGGTCGTCACGGCCGCGGATGGTCGGCCAGCCCCCGAGCCCAGATCACGATGTCCGTGGGAGTGAGCGTGGTCGACGTACCCGTCGAGGGATGGGGCTGGCTGTCGCTGGCGACCGGTGTGGCGGTCGTCGACGCGGTGGCCCCCCTGCTCGAGGCGAACGGGATACAGGTGGGCCTCAAGTGGCCCAACGACGTGCTGGCCGATGGCGGCAAGCTGGCGGGCATCCTCGCCGAGGTCGCGCGCCCCGTGGTGGTAATCGGCCTGGGGCTCAACGTGACTCAGTCGCCGGACGAGGTCGACGGCCCGGGCGCGACATCGCTGCTCGACCTCGGCGTCCCGGCGCCCGACCGCAACCGGCTGGTCTGCGCACTGCTGCGCGAGCTGGGCAGGCGGATCGTCGCCTGGCGGGCCGCGCGCGGGGCCGACTGGGCGCTGGCCGCCGACTACCGCGAGCGCAGCCTGACGATCGGGACCCGCGTGCGCGCTCATCTGCCCGGCGGGAAGGAACTCGTCGGCATCGCGAGCGGCATCGATGACCAGGGCAGATTGTGCTTGGAAACGGAAGGCGAGACCCGGGCCGGGACGGTCGCCGTTTCGGCCGGTGACGTCGTGCATTTGAGGTAGCTTCGCGAGGGTGAGCTATCCAGATAACGCCCTCGCCGCCGGCGAACAGGTCGTCATACATCGCCACCCGCACTGGAAGCGGTTGATCGGGCCCGTGGTGGTTCTGATCCTGGTGACCGGGCTCGCGGCGTTGGGGTCGGGTTACCTCAACTCGACGCACTGGGACCAGGTTGCCAAGAACATCATCTACGGGGTCATCTGGGGGATCTGGTTGGTGATCGTCGCCTGGCTGACGCTGTGGCCGTTCCTGGGGTGGCTCACCACGCATTTCGTCGTCACCAGCCGGCGGGTGATGTTCCGGCACGGGGTGCTGACCCGCAGCGGGATCGACATCCCACTGGCGCGGATCAACAGCGTCGAATTCCGGGACAAGCTTTTCGAGCGGATGTTTCGCACGGGGACGCTGATCATCGAATCGGCGTCACAAGATCCGCTGGAGTTCTACGACATTCCGCGACTGCGCGGGGTGCACTCGCTGCTATATCACGAGGTTTTCGACACGCTGGGTTCCGAGGAGTCGCCGAACTGAGTGAACCGGCGGCCCCGGTTGCGCCAGGCGCGCAGCAGCGTGACGTTGCTGTCTTCTAAGCCGCCCTCGATGGCGTCCTCGAAGACCTCGGCGATACCACCCGCGGTGAGGGCGGATTCCAGCGCCTTCTCGGGGTTGCGGGCAAATTTGTCGGGAAACACCCAGCGCCGGAAAGCCCAGAAGCGGAAAGCCATCTGCAACAGGTTGCCGATGATGTAGGCCGAAATGAAGTCGGCGATGTTCTCCACCGTCAGCGACACCATCGGCACGCGCAGCTGCAGCACGTAGCTGGAGACCCACAGCGGCGCCATGCTCAACAGCACCCCGACGCCGCTGAACGCGAAAAACAGCAGCGCCTCATGATGGCGCTCGCGGCCGCCGCGATCGCGGAAGCTCCACTCCCTATTCAGGACGTAGGACGCGATGACCGCGACGATGCCCGCGATCACCTTGGCGGTCACCGGCTTGGGTTCGAGGACCGT
The DNA here is from genome assembly GCA_963788075.1 of uncultured Actinomycetota bacterium. GTDB lineage: Bacteria > Actinomycetota > Actinomycetes > Mycobacteriales > Mycobacteriaceae > Mycobacterium. Next base: position 1,549,663 of record CAWBFI010000008.1, read on the forward strand.
CAGCTTCAGGGTGTAGAAAATGGCCGAGTCGATGATGAACGTGGTGCCGCCGACAATGGCGAATTTGATCAGCTCGTGATGGCGCAGCAAATGGGGCTGAATGGCCTTGGGCAGGCGCTCGATCACGGCATCGGCGAGGGACACAACACGTCAGTGTACGGACGGACGCGAAAACGGCGCAAAATGGTGCATAACGATCGGGCGTCACGGCCGGTCAACACGCCCTGAACAAGACACTTCGCGCCATGAAACGATGATGGCCGTGCCGAGTAAACCCCCGCGGGACGCCGCTACCCCCGTGGTCGCCATGGTCGGTGGCGGTCAGCTCGCCCGGATGACCCACCAGGCCGCGATCGCGCTCGGGCAGACGCTGCGGGTGCTGGCCACCGCCGCCGACGAGCCGGCCGCGCAGGTCACCCCACAGGTCGTCATCGGGTCGCACACTGACCTCGAAGACCTGCGCCGCGTCGCCGCCGGAGCCGCCGCGCTGACCTTCGACCACGAGCACGTCCCCAACGAGCTGCTGGAGAAGCTGGTCGCCGAAGGCGTCAACATCGCGCCGCCGCCGGAGGCGCTGGTGCACGCCCAGGACAAGCTCGTGATGCGCCGGCGGATGGAGGCCGTCGGCGCCGCGGTGCCCCGCTTTGCCGAGATCCGAAGCGTCGACGAACTCGATGCCTTCGCGCAGCGCATAGCCGGCCCCGTGGTCGTGAAAGCAGTCCGCGGCGGTTACGACGGGCGCGGGGTGCGGATGGCGCGTGACCCTTCGCACGCCCGCGAGATCGCGGCCAGCTTCCTCGCCGATGGGGTGCCGGTGATGGCCGAGGAACAGGTGCAGCTGCGCCGCGAACTGTCGGCCCTGGTGGCGCGGTCGCCGTTCGGGCAGGGCGCCGCCTGGCCGGTGGTCGAGACGGTGCAGCGCGACGGCATCTGCGTGCAGGTGATCGCGCCGGCCCCCGGGCTGTCCGGCGACACGGCCTCCGCCGCCCAGCGGCTCGCGTTGCGGCTGGCGGCCGAACTGGGTGTCGTCGGTGTGCTCGCGGTCGAGCTGTTCGAGACCACGGGCGGGACGCTGCTCGTCAACGAGCTCGCGATGCGGCCGCACAACTCCGGGCACTGGACCATGGACGGGGCGCGCACCAGCCAGTTCGAGCAGCATCTGCGCGCGGTGCTCGACTATCCGCTCGGCGACACCGACGCCATCGCGCCGGTGACCGTCATGGCCAACGTGCTGGGAGCTCCGCACGCGCCGGAGGCGCCGGGGATGACGATGGACGAGCGGCTGCACCACTTGTTCGCGAGAATGCCCGACGCCCGGGTTCACCTCTACGGCAAGGCCGAACGACCCGGCCGCAAGATCGGCCACATCAACTTCGTCGGCTCCGACATGGCCTCGAACATCGCCTCCCACACGGCCTCCGACATGGCCGAGCTGGCGAAGCTGCGGGAACGCGCCGGGCTCGCGGCGCACTGGTTGTCACACGGGCAGTGGATGGACGGATGGGATCCGCATGGTTGAACAGTCCCGATCGGCTGACCGGCCCCGGGTTGGGGTGATCATGGGCAGCGACAGCGACTGGTCGGTGATGGCCGAGGCCGCCGAGGCGCTGGCTGAGTTCGACATACCGGCCGAGGTTCGGGTGGTCTCCGCGCACCGCACGCCCGCGGTGATGTTCGACTATGCCCGCGGCGCGGCGGACCGCGGGATCGAGGTGATCATCGCCGGTGCCGGCGGCGCCGCCCACCTGCCCGGAATGGTCGCCTCCGCGACGCCGCTGCCGGTGATCGGGGTGCCGGTGCCGTTGGGGCGGCTGGACGGCCTCGACTCGCTGCTGTCGATCGTTCAGATGCCGGCCGGTGTTCCGGTGGCCACCGTCTCGATCGGCGGCGCCCGCAACGCAGGGCTGCTGGCCGTGCGCATTCTGGCCTCGTCCGACCCGGCGCTGCGGACCCGGGTGCAGGCTTTCCAGGAGCAGCTGGCCGAGTCGGTGCGAGCCAAGGACGCGGCGCTGCAGGAGCGCCAGGGTAGAGTTTCCGGCGAGTAGAGGAGGCCGACGACATGGCTGGATGGGCCGGAAACGCGTCGTTCGATTTGTTCCAACTGCCCGAGGAGCACCGGGAGCTGCGGGCAGCGATCCGGGCGCTCGCGGAGAAGGAGATCGCTCCCCACGCCGCCGACGTGGATGAGAATGCCCGGTTCCCCCAGGAGGCGCTGGACGCGCTGAATGCCTCGGGCTTCAACGCCGTCCATGTCCCCGAGGAGTACGGGGGGCAGGGCGCGGACTCGGTGGCGGCGTGCATCGTCATCGAGGAGGTCGCCCGGGTGGACGCGTCCGCGTCGCTGATCCCGGCGGTGAACAAGCTGGGCACCATGGGCCTGATCCTGCGGGGCTCCGAGGAGTTGAAGAAGCAGGTACTGCCCTCGATCGCCGACGGCACCGCGATGGCGTCCTATGCGTTGAGCGAGCGCGAAGCGGGCAGCGACGCGGCGTCGATGCGCACCCGGGCCAAGGCCGACGGCGACGACTGGATCCTCAACGGCGCCAAATGCTGGATCACCAACGGTGGCAAGTCGAGCTGGTACACCGTCATGGCGGTGACCGACCCGGACAAGGGCGCCAACGGCATCTCGTCGTTCATGGTGCACAAGGAGGACGAGGGGTTCACTGTCGGCCCCAAGGAAAAGAAGCTCGGCATCAAGGGCTCACCGACCACCGAGCTGTACTTCGAGAACTGTCGCATCCCGGGGGACCGGATCATCGGCGAGCCGGGCACCGGCTTCAAGACCGCGCTGGCGACGCTGGACCACACCCGGCCCACCATCGGCGCCCAAGCCGTGGGCATCGCGCAGGGCGCGGTGGATGCGGCCATCGCCTACACCAAGGACCGCAAGCAGTTTGGCGAGTCGATCAGCACCTTCCAGGCCGTGCAGTTCATGCTGGCCGACATGGCGATGAAGGTGGAAGCCGCGCGGATGATGGTGTACCAGGCCGCCGCGCGCGCGGAGCGCGGCGAATCTAACCTCGGCTTCATCTCCGCGGCCTCGAAGTGCTTCGCCTCCGACGTCGCGATGGAGGTGACCACGGACGCGGTGCAATTGTTCGGCGGCGCCGGCTACACCACCGACTTCCCCGTCGAGCGGATGATGCGCGATGCGAAGATCACCCAGATCTACGAGGGAACCAATCAGATTCAGCGCGTGGTGATGTCGCGGGCTCTGTTGCGCTGACCGTTCTGGCGGCGCGATGGCGCCAGGTGGCCGTGTGTGGCAGGCGCGGCCGAGCTACCCGTCAGGAGTTCGGCCGTGCGCTGCACACCGCCAATGGCTCGGCGCGCGCGCAGGGCCCACAGGATGTCGGCGCCGCCGATGGCCACCAGCCAGACTCCGGCGACGATGGTGGCCGTGGCAAGGGACCGGAAGGGCCATGCGAGCATCACGAGGCCCGCAATCACCTCGATGATTCCCAGGAAGACGTACCAGCCCCGGTCGGGCAGCGACGGATCTTCCAGCGCCAATGCGATGGCGGAAACGCCTTCGAAGATGAAGACCGCCCCAATCGAGAGCGCCAGCAACAGGACTGCGGTGGCGTAACCGAAGTGGCGAAATGCCAGCAGGCCCAAAGCCAATGACAGCGCTCCGGTGACAAACAGCGGGATGCGGCTGTTCACCGAGGAATCGAGGACGGTCCCCAAAACCATCGCTGCGACTCCCGACATCACCAGGTAGGTAGCCAACAGCGTCCCCGCGACAATGATTGACGACTCGGGCCTGACCAGCATCAGGATGCCCAAGATGAGTGTCAACGTGCCCCATGCCAGCACAACTCTCCACAGCTCGTGCGCCGTGCTCCGAGCACGCACAGTCATGATCGTCACCCTTTCCGCCGGGAGTTGGTTGGCGACCCTGCGAGCCACTGTCCCGGTGCCACAGCCGGCGTCCCTGAAGTTCCTAGAATGTCGCTCGGATGCCGACCGCACCAAGGGCCGAAGGTCCCCGAAGGGACTCACGAACGCCACCGGTGCGCACCCGCTTACATCAATGACTTTCTGCCCTATCCGAGCGGGGCGATTAGGCGCGAGCATCACAAGCACGACGGGCGGATTCCCGTCGGCGAGCGGCAGGTTCGCTTTCGCCGCCGTCCTCGCGGTCAGTGAGGTCCAGGAGGTAGTGGTGTCAGAGCGGTCGGGCAGCGACAACTATTCAAACCGAGAAATAGTGGCCGGCATCGGGACCTACGCGGCGGCCGCGGTGCTGTTCGTCGCGGCGGTGGTGAGCGTACTCGAGGGAATTTCCGTGTTGGGCCACGACGAAGTGATCGTCGTGAGACCGGCATACGTGTATGAGTTCGGCGCCAACACATGGGGTTGGATCCACATCGTCGTCGGGATACTGGTCGCGGTGGTGGCCGTCGGCTTGTTCTGGAGTACGACGTGGGCACGCGTGGCCGCCATCATCATCGCCTCGCTGTCGATTGTGACGCAGTTCCTGTGGCTTCCGCACTACCCGGTCTGGGCAATAGTGGTGATCGCGCTGGACATCTTCGTCATCTGGGCGGTGGCGACCTGGGAGAGCCCGGCGGCCCGCGCCGCCAGGGAGGCAAAGGCCAACTCGAATGTCGTTGGCGTGCAACCAAGCCCCGGCTGGCCCGAGGTGTCGCAGTGGGTGGGCGGATTGCCGCCCTGGTCCACGCTGCAACCGATGTTCGGCGGACAGCCGATCCGCCTCGAAGACGGGATGGCCAACGGCCGCTATGAGATCAGGGCGGAACTGCCCGGTTTCGATCCTGCCAAAGACGTCGACGTCACCACGCGTGACGGGGTGCTGACGATTCGGGCGCAGCGCAGCCAAACGGCCGGGTCCAACGGCCGGTCGGAATTCACGTACGGGTCGTTCGTTCGCTCCGTCACGCTCCCGCCGGGATCAAACGAACAAGACGTCAAGATCACCTACCGCGACGGCATCCTGACCGTCTCCGTGGGGATGACCCCGACCGCGACGGCCGAAAAGCGCGTGGACGTCCGCTCGGGCGCCTGATCCGGCGCATCCTTCGCCGGAGTGTGTGAAACGGGTTTGTCAGATTTGTCGTTGGGGTGGGTAAAACCGTTCACGCTGAGAGCTTTCCGCCGCGCGCCACAGGCTATGGCTAAGCCCGTGTTTGTGACGGCGCCGACGTGGGCCGCAGAGGATGGATTGGGTGACGACATGCGGACCAAGAATCGCCTGACAACCGGTCACACGAGCAACCTGCGATGACGGAGGCGCGTATTCCACGAACGTCGACGGTCCCTACGTCCAGCATCTACATCACTTCGCCGGAGGGCGACACCGGCAAGTCGACGATCGCCCTCGGATTGCTGCACCGCCTCGCCGCCACGGTGGCCAACGTGGGCGTGTTTCGGCCCATCAGCCGCCTCGGCGAGGACCGCGACTACGTCCTCGATTTGTTGCTGCCGCAGACCACGGCAGGACTGTCCTATGAGCAGTGCGTCGGAGTGACCTGTCAACGCGTGCAGGAGGATCGTGATGGTGCGATCGCCGAAATCATCGACCGCTTCCACATCGTCGCCGACCGGTGCGACGCCGTGGTGATTGTGGGCAGTGACTATACCGACGTTGCCACGCCCACCGAGTTGTCCCTCAACGGCCGCATCGCCGTCGACCTCGGCGCCTTGGTGGTGCTGTCGGTGCGGGGCCGCGGTCGCACCCCCGAGCAGGTGGCCCAAATCGCGCAGCTCTGCCTGGCCGAGTTGTCCGGGCAGCACGCCTACACAGCGGCGGTGGTGGCCAACCGCTGTAAGCCCGCGGAGATGGAGGCGGTCGGGGCGGCGCTCAAGCGGTTCCAGCTGCAGACCTACGTGCTGCCGGAGGAGCCGCTGTTGGCCGCACCATCGGTCGCCGAATTGCTGCGCGCGTTGGGCGGGACACTGGTCGGCGGCAATGCAGAATTGCTCGACCGCGAGGTGATGGGCGTACTCGTCGTCAGCATGACCGCCGAGCACCTGCTCGAGCGCCTCACCGAGGGGGCGGCGGTAATCACCTCGGCCGACCGGTCCGACGTCGTGCTGGCGGTAGCGGGTGCCCAGGCCGCCAAAGGCTTTCCGTCGCTGTCGACGGTCATCTTCAGCGGCGGTCTGAAGCTACATCCGTCGATCGCCGCCTTGATATCGGGCCTGCCGCTGCGGCTGCCGATGATCGCGACCGCGCTCGGAACATTCGATACGGCCGGCACCGTCGCGTCGACCCGTGGCCGAATCACCGCGGCCTCGCAGCGCAAAATCGACGCCGCGCTGGCCTTGATGGACCGCTACGTCGACATCGGTGATGTCCTTGAGCTGTTGTCGCTTCCGAAACCGACGGTGGTCACGCCGCAGATGTTCGAATACCGGCTGCAGGTATGGGCACGCGCCGACCGTAAACGCATTGTGTTGCCCGAAGGCGACGACGACCGCATCCTGCGGGCCGCGGGCCGGTTGCTGGCCCGCAAGGTCACCGACTTGACGATCCTGGGCGAGGAGAACCGCGTCCACGCGCGCGCCGCGGAACTGGGCGTCGACCTGGCGTCGGCGACGGTGCTGGACCCCCGCACCAGCGAGCTGTGCGCGAAGTTCGCCGAGCAGTATGCGCAGCTGCGCAAGCACAAAGGTGTCACGCTGGATCGCGCGCATGAGGTCGTGCGCGACATCGCCTATTTCGGGACGATGATGCTGTACAACGGGATCGTCGACGGGATGGTGTCCGGTGCCGTACTCACCACTGCCCGAACAGTCCGACCGGCATTCGAAATCATCAAGGCCAAGCCCGGTGTGTCGACGGTGTCAAGCATTTTTCTGATGTGCCTGGCCGATCGTGTCCTGGTCTACGGAGACTGCGCGATCGTGCCGGATCCGACCTCCGAGCAATTGGCCGAGATCGCGATCAATTCGGCGCAGACCGCGTCCAAGTTCGGCATCGAGGCCCGGGTGGCGATGTTGTCGTACTCCACCGGCACCTCTGGTTCGGGTCCCGACGTCGACAAGGTCCGTCGGGCGACGGACCTGGTGCACGAGCGTCGGCCAGATCTACTGGTGGATGGACCTTTGCAATACGACGCGGCGGTTGACGCCACCGTGGCGGCGAGCAAGGCACCGGGTTCACTGGTAGCGGGCCGCGCGACCGTGATGATCTTCCCGGACCTCGACACCGGTAACAATCTCTACAAAGCAGTACAGCGAAGCACGGGCGCGCTCGCGATCGGTCCGGTGCTGCAGGGACTCAACAAGCCGGTCAACGACTTGTCACGCGGCGCATCGGTCGACGATATCGTCAACACGGTGGCAATCACCGCCATCCAGGCGCAGGAAAAGCCGTAACCGCACCCACCATGGCCAACATCTGGTCCGAATTCCCTTGAACGAGAAGGGATGTCATGCCGGTTTGCTGGTCGAACGCCGGTCGGGCTTTACGCTGAGGTGCCAGGAGTGCAGCGAACGCAACAGCCCGCTTTTCTTCTGAAGGTGTCCTGCCATGCGCCGCAGGGTATCGTCGAGTGCCACTACCGCGTCTTCGATGTAGGGGCCCTTGTTCAGCATTACGCATTCGGCGCGCTCGCTCATAGCGGCGTCGCTGATCTCCGCGCGTGACGGCTTGCCGGTCTTGGCCAATTGCTCAAGGACCTGGGTCGCCCAGATCGTTGGCAGGTGCGCGGACTCGCACAGCCACAGGATCTCCTCCTGCAGTTCGGCCAACCGGTCATAGCCGCATTCGACGGCCAGGTCCCCTCGGGCGATCATGACCCCTGCCCGGGGGGTGGCGCATGACGGTGAGCAGCAGCGGGGGCAAATGTTCGAAGGCCTCGCGGGTTTCGATTTTCAACACGATGCCCATGCGCTCGGCGCCCAGCCGACACATCTCATCGAGCAATCGCTCGACATCGGAGGGCTCCCTGACGAACGACAACTCCACCAGGTCGGCTACCTCTGCCACCACCGACAGGTCGGCGACATCCTTCGTGGTGAGCGCCGGGATCGGAAGGCGGGTGTCGGGCACGTTGATGCCCTTGTCGGCGCGCAATCTGGATCCGTTGTCCGCGGCGTGGTCGATTCGGATGGTCAACACGTCGGGACTTGCCCGCACGATGTGCCCACCGATGAGCCCGTCGTCGAAGAGAACTATTTCGCCTACCCGTGCGTGGTCGAAGATCTCCGGCAGGGTGCAACCGATTTGAGCGGCACCGCCGCGGTGTAGCGGCGCTGGGCGGCAGTCTTTGGTCAACGCGAGGGGGTCACCGCGGTGCAGCCGCAAGCTCTGCTGCACCGGCGGAAGCGCGGCGACCTCGGCTGGATCGTCAGTCCCGGCGACATTTAGCAAGTAAGAAGGACATGATCTAACGTCGACACGCGGTTTGCCGGGCCGCCTCCCTAGAGGCGGTCGAGTTACCGCCGTATGGTCCAGACATGGGTAACAGCATGCCGATTGGGCGAATCGCCGGGTTCCCGGTCAAGGTCGATTGGAGCGTGCTGGTCATCCTCTGGCTATTCGCTTGGAGTCTGGCGTCGACGTTGCCTGGGGTCGTCCCGGATATACTCGACGGCGATCTACTGGCTGGCCAGGGTGTGGGGTGCTGTCGCGCTGCTCGCTTCGCTGCTGGCCCACGAACTGGCCCACGCGGTCCTGGCCCGCCGCGCCCGGGTCGAGGTCGTGGATGTGACGCTATGGATGTTCGGGGGGTGTGACGCGTCTTTCCGGGGAGGCTAAGACGCCTAAGAGGGCCAGTTGCGTGTTGGCACCACAAGTAGCGACCAACTGCGCTGCATCACGGGACCTTCGGCCCTAGGGCCGTCTGCCGCGGAAGCGGACCCTTTTCAACGTCGGCGACGACGAACCTGAGGAGTCGACGATCGAGCCGTTGTCGGAGTGATGGATTACGGGAAAGTAGACGTGATTCCTAGATAGCGATCGTCGCGGGCAGCGCTCAAGGCGGAAGGTCTTGCGGCGCACCAGGAAGGAGCTTCCGTGATCCCTTTCTCCGATGACGTTCGGGCCCGCCGTTTCCCGGTCGTCAATGTCATGCTGATCGCGGCCAATTTCGCGGTGTTCTTGTTTTACGAGTTGCCGAACGGGGATGCGGCGGTCAACCAGGCGTCGTTTCATGCCTGCGATGTCAACAGCACCTGCCACCTGGGCCTGCCATGGGGTGTCAGCTGGATCACCGCCATGTTCATGCATGCCGGCTGGGACCACATCCTGGGGAACATGCTGTTCTTGGCGATCTTCGGCAAGAACGTCGAGGACGCATTCGGGCGACTCGGTTATCTGTTGTTCTACTTCGCCGGCGGATTCGCCGCGACGATGATGCAGACAGCGATGACCCTGCTCTTCGGCAGCGCGTCGGATGCGCAGATACCCAACCTTGGCGCCAGTGGCGCGATCGCCGCGGTGTTGGGCGCCTATTTCGTGCTTTATCCCACCTCAAATGTCCGCACGCTCGTGCTGTGGTTCCCGGTCAGCATCCCGGCGTGGATCTACCTCGGCGGCTGGTTCCTCTACCAGTTCATTGAGGGCAACAATGCGTTAGTCCATCCCTCGAACAACGGTGGCAGTGGTGTCGCATTCTTCGCGCATGTCGGCGGATTTATCTTCGGTGTGATCGTCGCGAGGATACTCACCAGCAGCGGACGAGTCGTGGCCAATGGGGAGCGATGGGCCGCAGCATAGGTCCAGTCCTCGTGATGGCGGGAATCGTCATCGTGCTAGTCGGCGTCCTGGCGGTTAGTTCGTCGGTGTATCGGTGACCGTCTCGGTCTAGGCGGTGGGGTCGCCGAGGTAGAGTCCGCAGGCGCAGTCGAGGGCCTGCTCTGGACTGCCGGCGAAGGCTCCGTTGGGCAGGATGCTGTCTTCGTAGTCGTCGTGGCTGGCTCGGTAGATTGCGAATCCCCATCGGCTCGCCGAGCCGCCGTAGCGCAGTCGGCATAGTTTCAGTACCTCGCCGTCGCCGAGGTCGCCGTCGACGTAGGCGAATCCGGCGCGGAAACGTACCCGCACGCCGACCAGCTGCGGCCAGCGAGCGCGGGCGTGGTCTTTCAGTGTGAAGGTGAGACTGGACTTCGTCGACGCGGGCGGGGTGGGCATCGGATCATCATCTCCAAAGTCATGCCGCCAGAACCGGATTGGCGGGTCGGTGGGCATCGATGCGGCGGCACAGTTCGATCAGGTCGGTGCGGGTGAACCTCCAGTCGAACGGTGTGGCGGTGGCGTGGTAGCGCGGCTCGAAGTCGGTCAGTCGGTGCGCGAGCGCGTCGAGGTCGGCGAAGTCGGCCGGCTTGACGACCTTGCGTTGGATCACCGAGAACACGATCTCGATCTGATTCAACCAGGACGCGTGCACCGGCAGGTGCACCAGTGTCGCGCTCGGCCACGCCGCGCTCATCCGCTCGATCGAGGCCTGCCCGGCGTGGCTGGAGCCGTTGTCCACGATCCAGAACACCCGTTTCGCCGTCGCGTAGGGCTCGGTGGTCATCACCTGCTCGACCAGCTCGGTGAACGGGGCGATCCCGGTACTCGGTGCAATCCGCCCGGTCAGGTGTGCGCGATGCACGTCGTAGGCGCCGAAATAGGCCAGGGTGCCGTGCCGGTCGTACTCGAACTCGACCCGCCGGGCGCGCCCCGGTGCGGGCGCGAGTTCCGGATGACACCGCGACAGCGCCTGCAACTGGCTCTTTTCGTCGGCGCTGATCACGTACTCATCCGCGCCGAGCGCAGTGCCCTCCCACACCCGCTCGTACAAATCCAGCACCCGACCGGCCTTGACCGCAAAGTTGGGGTCCCGCGGGAAGATCCATGACCGGTACCGCCACGGTTGGATCGCGTCCTCGGCCAGCCAACGCCGCACCGTGGAAGCCGACACCGACTCGACCAGGCCATCGGTGACCGCCTGCGCGGCCAGCTCGGCCGAGCTCCACCGCGACAGCGGCACCTGCCGCTGCTCCGGCGGCTGGCACGCCATCGCCTTCACCTCGGCAACCACCTCCGCCGCGAATACCCGCGGCCGGCCCGACCGCTTCCGATCGGACAGCCCGTCCAATCTTTGCTCGCAGAATCGCTTGCGCCACCGGCTCACCACGTCGACGTGCACATCGACCCGCTCGGCGATCTCGGTGTTGGACACGCCGTCGGCGGCAAGCAGCACGATCTTGGCCCGAACCACCTGCTCGTGCGGCAGCGTGTAACAGCGGGCGCGGCGGGTCAACTCGGCACGCTCGGAATCGGACAACGTCACCACAAACGGAGACGATCGGGACATGGCGAGCCTCCAGCAGCAGAAAGGACTATGGAGGCTCGGCGCTTCCCCTCGCCGAGACATTCGCCTAACTTACACCGATGTAATTCCCGCCCGAACCACTAGTCGGCGTCCTGGCGTGGACTGGTGGACTCTCTTGGTTTGGCCGCCTTCCCGGCGATATCCGGATCGAGCGCGGGAACGTGCGAATCTACATCCCGGTGATCTCGATGCTCCTGATCTCGGTCGGGGCCACGATACTGCTGTCCATCTCGCGGTACCTGTTTCGCCGGTAGCGGTCCCGGCGCGTGGAGGAGGCTGGAATTACGTTGTCGCGATGGTGCGTTGGGAACCGGGGCGGCTACATCACGACGGAGTTAACGCGTGCTGGCTTACCGCTTAGTGCGAACACAGTTCAGCCGGATTTGGCTGCAGACCCGGGCGTTCGCCGTGCGCCAGCCGCGATCATTCACCGCGTTTTTCGTGATTCACCGGCCGTATCAGTTACGGCGCCGCGCCCGCGCAAGCAGCGCCGGGCCTGAATACCTCCATGTCGCATACTGCCTGAGTTTGCGCATCCACCGTCGCCACGCCGCCGACTTCTCCCGTCGGGACGAGTTTTCCGCGGGATCACTTTTGATCATCGGTTCTCCATTCGAGGATCTGGTCCGGCCCAATTCGGTGGTGGTCGGCGGCGCATATCATGCCCGTCATGGCTGCTTCACACTCGGGGCCGTCATGTCGGGTCGGACACCATGCTTACCCGGTGGCTTTCGCGCATGGCGAGAAACCTGTGGAAGACCTGCTGTTGCTTTGTGACCGCAAAGGTAAGCCGCACTGCCGTTTTCGCGTAGTGCCGAAAGTCCCTTTAAGCAGGAGCCGTTGGTCGCGTTCACCGCTGCGCACGCAACGATTGTCCATCGGTCTGCCCGCAGTACAGCGACGAACCGCGCTCGGGATCACCGGCCACGCTCAACACCGATGTCAGGTTCCGAGATGGGACAGGTGTGGCCGAGTCGCGCCAGGAAAGTGACTACCAGGGAAGTGACTATTTGCGCGTTTTGATGGCCCTATGCCCCTATTGACAACGCCCGGTTGGCCGCTTGCATGGAGGGACATCTGCCAGACCTAGACGGAGGGCAACCGCTATGACCACTCCTGAAATCCCGGCGCTGACGCGCGATCCGTGGGCGGCCTAGCATGGCAGCGGTGGCAAGTCGGCTGCCAGGTGTCGGCCGAATCGCCTGGGGCGGATGACATGGCAGATCCGCTGGAGCACTTCCACCAGCGACTGGTTGAGCGTGTCCGCCAAATCATCGACCAACACCGCCCTGGCGACCTTGGTCCCGATGGCAGCGTTAGATGTAGCTGCGGAGCCGAAAGCGGGTCGGATTCTCCGCGCCATGTGGCCGAGAAGATTGTCGAGGGGCTGGCCGTCAAGCCCGATATCGACGAGGCGAAGGAACGAATTCGGTTTGCGAGCGCATGGTTTAACTGGGAGCTCACGCTGTTGGAGGGCGCCGAGTGCTGAGGAACCAACGGGACGGCCCAGCGCAGCCCAGCAGGGCAAGGCCTTCCCCAAAGCCCTTGGTGCAGAAGGACTTCAGCAGGCTTCCACGACGGGAAGGTGCGCCACCCCGCTACCGGAAGATGCCGTGACCGAGGCCGGCGATAAACTGCCGCACCGGCGCAGGCTCTCGGCTGCCTTGCGTGATCGTTTGGCTGAGCGTCGGGCGTTTGCCGATGAGGTGATCGCGTTGGCCCACCTGTTGGGCCGTCCGATTCTCGACAGCCAGGGCCTGCGGGTCGGCAAGGTCGCCGACATCGTGGTGCGCTGGGAACCGGGCGTGGCCCATCCGCCCGTCATCGGTGTTCTGGCTCCGCTGGGCCGTGGGTTCGGCGTGATCGATGAGCAGGCCGTGATGCTGAGTCAGACAGGGGTGCTCCTGCGAGGCGAGCGGAATATCGTCTCGCGCCCGGTCCGCCGCGAGGGCGACGTGGCGCTGGCCCGTGACGTCCTTGATCGCCAGCTGGTCGACATCGCCGGGGTGCAGGTGTTGCGCGCGTCGGACGCGTATCTGGTTAACGGATCCAACGGATGGGAGCTCGCGGGCGTCGACGTGGGCGTGCGCTCTTTGTGCCGCCGGCTGCTGCCTCAGCGCCGGAGGTGCCCGCCGGTTGACCGGGTGATCGACTGGGCGGAGCTGCACGCGTTTGTGCCGCGGTTCACCGACACCGCGTCGGCATGGGAGTCTGGGCCGGCCGTCGCCGCCGGCACCCCTGGCAGCGGGGTGCAATTGGGCGATTCGGCGGCAAACCTGAAGACGCTGCGAGCCAAGGAGGTCGCGGCCATCCTTGCGGATCTGCCCCGCACGCAGCAGGCGGAGTTGGCGATGCTGGCGCAGCCCACGGCAGCGGCCGAAGCCCTCGCCGCGCTGGACCCCGAACAGCGTGAGGCGCTGCTAGGGGAGCTCGATGAGCCGGACCGGATCCGCCTGCTGGCGCTGTTGACCGGCGACGGCACATGACGGCACCGCAACCTCCTGTCACCGGGGCGCGCAAGCGCCGGCGGTGGTGGGTCCGGGTGCTGGCGGTGCTAGGGGTATTCGGGCCGGGACTGATCGCGGCCAATGCCGGCAACGACGCCGGGGGAATCGTGACCTACGCGAGCGCCGGATCTCAATTCGCCTACCGCACACTATTTTTGATGGTTCTCGTGACCGTGGCGCTGGTCGTGGTGCAGGAGATGTGTTCGCGGCTGGGGGTCTACACCGGCGAAGGGCTCGGCGGCCTCATCCGCGAGCAGTTCTCTGTCAGGGCCTCGTTCGTCGCAATGCTGTTGTTGCTCATCGCCAACGCCGGGCTGACCGTCAGCGAATTCGCGGGGGTCGGCGCGGCGATGGAGATCTTCGGGGTCTCCCCGAAGGTCTCTGTGCCCATCGCCGCAGTGTTCGTCTGGGCGTTAACCGTCTTGGGCACCTACTCGCGCGCCGAGCGGCTGTTTCTGATCCTCACCCTGGCGTTTCTGGCCTACCCGATCGCCGCGTTCCTCGGCCACCCCAACTGGAAGGAAGTGGCCACCAACCTGGTGTGGCCCCATTTTTCGGCCAGCCACGCGTTTCTGTTGCTTGCGGTTGCGCTGATCGGCACCACTATCACGCCCTACATGCAGTTCTATGCCGCTTCGGCATGCGTGGACAAACACCTGACGCCCGCCGAGTACCCGAGCGAACGGCTCGACGCCGTCACCGGATCGATCTGGAGCAATGTCGTCAGCGTATTCATCATCATCGCCACCGCCGCCGCGATCGGCGGTAGCGGACCGCTGGCGACGGCCGGGGACGCCGCCGAGGCGCTGCGGCCCGTCGCCGGCCCGGCCGCCCCGGCGCTGTTCGGCGTCGGCTTGCTGGGGGCCTCGCTGCTGGCCGCCTCCGTGGTCCCGCTGTCGACCTCTTACGCCGTCGCCGACGCCATCGGCACCGTCAGGTCGGTAACCAGCAGATTTCGCCAGGCGCGACTGTTCTACGGCCTGTTCACTTTGCAGATCGTCACCGGCGCCGCGGTCGCGCTGGCACCGGGGAACCTCGTTTCGCTGATCATCAACGCCCAGGTCCTCAACGGCATCATCACACCGATGCTGCTCGCCTATGTGCTGATCCTGGCCAATCGATCAAGTGTGCTGGGCGCAGCCAAGAACGGCCCCGTGTTCCGGGCTGTGGCCACCGTCTGCATCGCCGTCGTGGGCCTGCTGTCGTTTGTCGTGTTGGTCGAAACCCTGTTCGGGCTGGGGTGACGCGGCGGCGAGCGCCGGCTTCCTGACCGGCCGCCGACCGGCCCGACGGCCGGTGCCGTGAGCTCGCGTAAGCCCACAGCCCCGGCCGCCAGACCCGTGCCGTGAAGCGTCGTCTCAGGTGGCCATCATCGTCGCGGCAGCGCGCGCCGAAATCGCTTCCATCACCGCGTATTCGGCTTCGTAAATCGCTGCCTGCGCGAAATCGATCGCATCGTAGGCGTAGCCTTCGGCCATCTCGGCGTAGGCCCGCATCTCGTTGGCGTCGTGTTTCTCTTTCTTCGCCTTCATGTCCTTGCGGATCTTGGCGATGTGGGCGTTCCATTTGTCGGCGAGATCCTGCCAATGCTCGGACGCCTTGTCGTGGGCCCCTTCAGCCCTATCTTTGAGGTGACTAGCGGCTTCCGATGCCCTGTCTCGCGCGTGGGCCGCGTCGGCTTCGACCCGCTCGCGGGCCTCCTGGCCGGCGGCGCGGATCTTATCGTTCGCATCCTGGGCGGCGACGCTGATGCGCTTGAATCGTTCGCTCAGCTCATTGTCTGCCATGAGTACGTTCCTTCCGACTCTGATGAATTTGTCTGCGCTGTCATCGTCCCGCCGCGCGTCGTGTGGGCGTAGGGTCCTAAGTCCTCGCAGGGTCTCCGAATAGGAAAGACCCAACCGACGCCCGAGGTCGCGGAGCCGGAATCAGCGCGGCTTTGAGGCCCCACGTCGGTGTTTTCACCAGACCCATCCCTGCTGCGCATGGTAAGTCCGTCTTCGCGGGCCATCGCGGTCCGTAGGCACCCACATCGGGACCCCGTAACCACAACGAATAAAATCCGTCACGGCAACCATTCGGGGTGGTCCGGCCACACATAGTGTCAGCGTCGTCGCGCCTGCCGCCTGGCCGGAACGTCGTCACGAAACAAAGAGTCTTACCAACGGATGACCGGGAATTGATGCCTGTGCGAGCTCCCATCACCCCGGCGGCGCATTTGCAGTCATTGTCGTTGCTATTGGTTGAGGACGACCGCGCTGACGCCGTGCTCGTCGAAGACCTGATCGCGGGCGCGGTCGCTGACATCCGGGTGAGATGGGCGCAGTCGATGGCGCAGGCGGAGCGCGAGCTGGCGTCGGCGCGGCCCGATTGCGTTCTCCTGGACCTGCACTTGCCCGACGCAAGCGGGATGGACGCGCTCGACCGCGTCGCCAAACGCGATGCCACGGTCCCGATCATCGTGCTGACCGGGCTGAACGACGAATATTTCGGGGCTTCCGCGGTCGCCGCCGGTGCGCAGGACTACCTGGTCAAGGGGCGCGTCGAGCCCGAGATGCTGCGGCGGGCGCTGCTCTATGCGATCGAGCGCAAGCGGGCAGAGCTCATTTCCGCGGACCTGTACGCAACCCGGCTTCGGGCCCGCGAGAACGCACTGCTGGAGCGGGGACTGTTGCCCTCCCCGCTGCTGCTCGACGACCCGGGCGTCGACATCGTGGCCCGGTACCGGCCGAGCCGCGAGGACGCGTCGTTATGCGGAGACTTCTACGACGTCGTACAGACGCCCGACCGGGTCGTGCATGTCGTGATCGGCGACGTCGCCGGGCACGGGCCGCATGAGGCTGCGCTGGGTGCGGCACTGCGGATTGCTTTTCGCGCGCTCACGTTCGCCGGCGTTCACGGAGTCGAGCGGATGCGGCAGCTCGAGCGGGTGCTGCAGTCCGAGAGGACCAGCGCGGGGGTCTTCGCGACGGTCCTCAGTCTTGAAATCGATCCCGACACCGCGGGCGTCACCGCCGTCCGTGCCGGTCATCCGGGGATGTTGCTGCAGAACGACGGCAGGGTGGAATGGATCGAGCCTCCGTCGGGACGGGCGCTGGGGCTGCGCGCGAACGAGTGGCCGTCGCACCGGCTGGAGTTGCCCGCGGGCCACGGCCTGCTCCTGCTGACCGACGGTCTCTTCGAGGGATATTCGGGCCAGGGTAACCAACGGCTGGGCGAGGACGGCCTGCTCGCACTGGCCCGGTCGCACGCGCTTCTGCCGGGCTCGGCGTTCGTCGACGCGCTGGTCGACGGCGCCCAGGACCTCGCCCATCCACGCGGCGGGCTTACCGACGACATAGCCGTGCTGCGCGTCGAGCGGACCACCGGGTGATCCACGTGCGCGTTCCGCGCCCGGCTCAGCTCAGCGTACGGGGCTGGCAATTCCTCGTCCTGTCCACGATGGGCCTGCTGGTGCTCGCCGGTGCGCTGGTCGGTGCGCTGCTGCTACACCGTACCGACGACATGCAGCGCGCGCTGATCGACGGGATTCAGCCGTCGCGCGTGGCGGCCTGTCAGTTGCAGTCGGCGTTGCGGGACCAGGAAACGGGCGTGCGAGGCTACCTGATCGCCGCCGACCGGCAGTTCCTCACGCCGTACTACGACGGTCAACAAGAGGAACAGGCGGCGGCGGAAGACATCCGACGCCGCCTCGGTCAGCGCCCGGACCTGGTCGCCGACCTGGACGCGATCGAGAAGGCCGCAGCCAACTGGCGGGAAGAATATGCCGAGCCGGCGATCGCCAGCGTGAACCCCACCGCCCGCAACGTCATGAGCCGGCCGTCGGCGGAACGCGGGAAGGCCGAATTCGACCATCTACGTTCCCTTTTCGATAAGCAAAACGCCAACCTGGCCGCTGCACGGAATAGTGCCGTCGACGATCTCAGGCGCACCAATGTCTGGCGGGACCGGGTGCTGGGCGCGATGGTGGTGCTGTTCTTCGTGACGGCCGCCGCGCTGGGATTCCTGGTGCGGGGGGCGGTCACCGTCCCGATCGCGGCGTTGGCCGCGGCTTGTCGCCGGATCACCAAGGGCAACTTCGGCGAAACCATTTCACCGCCGAAGCGGCCCAAGGACATTCGGGACATGGCGATCGACGTGGAGAACATGCGGGAGCGGATCGTCGAAGAGCTCGAGGTATCCCGTTCGGCCCGAGCGCTTCTGGACGAGCAGGCGGTGGAGTTGCGGCGTTCGAACGCCGAACTCGAGCAGTTCGCGTACGTCGCGTCGCACGATCTTCAGGAACCGTTGCGCAAGGTAGCCTCGTTCTGCCAGCTGCTCGAGCAGCGGTACCGCGACAAGCTCGACGAGCGGGCAATCGAGTACATCGGGTACGCCGTCGACGGAGCCAAGCGCATGCAGGCGCTGATCAACGACCTGCTCAGCTTCTCCCGGGTCGGCCGGCTCGGCACCCTGCACACCGAGCTCGACCTCGACACGACGCTGGATGCGGGCCTGGCCAACCTCGCCGCCGCCATTGCGGAATCGGACGCCGAGATCGTGCGGCCCGAGCAGCCGCTGCCGCGGATCATCGGGGATCGGATGCTGCTGACGATGCTGTGGCAGAACCTGATCGGAAATGCGGTGAAGTTCCGGCGTCAAGATCGCCGCCCGCGCGTCGTCATCGAGTGCGAAGCGGGTACCGGTGAGCGCGACGGCGAATGGCTATTGAGCTTGGCGGACAACGGCATTGGCATCGCGGAGGAGTTCGCCGAGAAGGTCTTCATCATCTTCCAGCGCCTACACGGCCGGGAGGTGTACTCGGGAACGGGCGTGGGCCTTGCGCTGTGTAAGAAGATCGTCGAGCACCATGGGGGCAGCATCTGGGTCGACACGTCCTATACCGATGGGACCCGGGTCCAGTTCACCCTGCCCGTGCCCGTGAAGGTGGGAAGCTTGGCAACTGCGGAAGGAGCACACGATGACGTCGGCCGGTAGGGCAATCGAAATCCTGCTCGTCGAAGACGATCCCGGTGACGAGCTGATAACTCGGGAAGCGTTCGAGCACAACAAGCTCAAGAACAATCTGCATGTGGCGCACGACGGGGAGGAGGGTCTGGACTTCCTGTACCGGCGGGGCGCTTACGGGGATGCGCCGCGGCCCGATCTCATCCTGCTCGACTTGAACCTGCCGAAATACGACGGCAGGCAGCTGCTCGAGAAGATCAAGTCCGATCCGGACCTCGCCAGCATCCCGGTCGTCGTGCTCACTACCTCCTCGGCGGAGGAGGACATCCTGCGCAGCTACGAACTGCACGCTAATGCCTACGTCACCAAGCCGGTCGACCTCGACCAATTCATGAGCGCCGTCCGCCAGATCGATGAGTTCTTCGTTCAGGTCGTCCGGCTTCCGGGTGTGTAGCAGACTCAAGAGTCCAAGTGCCGCCGCGCGAATGAGGTGATCAACCGCCCGACGGTGACCACCAACAGCAGCAGCACGATCAGTAAAAAGGCCGCGTCGTAGGACAGGTCCTGGGCCGATTTCGACGGCAGGTTGTAGAACGTCCAGATCGGGTAGGTGAGGTAACCGATCGGTGAGTGGGTGAGCTTCCCTGTCGGCAGCGACGCCGACCAACCAGCCGTGTAGAGCATCGGTGCCGTTTCGCTGACCGCGAGCGCCAGCGCCACCAGCATGCCGGTGACGATCCCGGGAATCGCCGGTTTCAGGATGATCTTGCGCAGCGTCCAATTGACCGGCAACCCGAGCGCCTCCGCGCCTTCCCGGTACGACGTCGGCACCGCAGAGAGCGCGGACTCGGTGGCCTTGGTGATGTACGGGATGCTCATCACCGACAGCACCAACACCCCGGCCGCCAGCGAAAAGCCCCAGCCGAAATACACCACGAGTGCCAGGTAGCCGACGTAGCCGAGAACGATGGCCGGGATGCCGGACAGCACCTCGTAGGCGCCGCGCAGGACCGAACGCTTTCTGCCCGTGGCGAATTCGGACAGATAGATTCCGGCCAACACGCTCACCGTGCCACCCACCAGGATCACCCCGAGACCCAGGACCGCGGTCCCGACGACGGCGTTGCGCAGGCCGCCGCCGTTGCCCTGGGTGTCCTGTGTCAGCACATCCCAGTGGAATACCGGCAACGCGCGGCCGATCACGCCGATCAGCATCCACAGCGTCGGGAGGATCACCATTGCGAGGCAACAGAAGCAGGCCGCCCAGAATAGCGCGTTGACGCACTTGCGCCGAATGGTGACCGACCCCAGTCCCCTCATCTTCAGACCCCCCGTCCCACGGGCAGCGCGGCGCAGGACGTCCGGCGCACCAGCGCCCGGGCGGCCATGTTTGTCAGCAGGGTGATCACCATCAGCACCAGAGAAACCTCGGCGAGCGTTTTCACCGCGAAGTTGGTGGAGTCGGTCAGCGCCGAATCCAACTGCGAGACAATGGTGGCGGCGATCGTTGTCATGGTCGAGTAGATGTTGGTGGGCATGGCACCCAGCTCCGCGCCGGACACCATGGCGACGGCCATCGTCTCCCCGAGCGCACGTCCCAGCCCGAGAACCACGGCGCCGACGATGCCGGTGGAGATCCACGGCAGGGTGACCCGGCGCGCGCACTCCCAGTCGGACATCCCCAGCGCGGTCGCCCCCTCGCGGGGCAGCGTCGGTACCTGCCGGATCAGGTCGCGGGCGGTGCTGGCGATGATCGGAACGATCATGACCGCCAGCACCAGGCCCGACACCAACATGCCCTCCCCGTTGCCGG
Organism: uncultured Actinomycetota bacterium; assembly: GCA_963788075.1. Lineage (GTDB taxonomy): Bacteria > Actinomycetota > Actinomycetes > Mycobacteriales > Mycobacteriaceae > Mycobacterium. The sequence goes on from CAWBFI010000008.1 coordinate 1,570,227, forward strand.
TGTTGCCGCGGAAGTAGTTCAGCACCGGCACGTCGGGGGCGTTGCGGGCGATCACCGGAGCGATGTGGTGGGCGACGAACGGCCCGAAGGTCATTACCCCCCACAGGCCTACGATGACGCTGGGGATGCCGGCCAGCAATTCGAGCACGGGGCCGACGGCCGAGGCGAGACGACGGGGCAACCGCTCCACGATCGCGAACGCCGCGCCCAACGAGACCGGCACCGCGACGATCAACGCAATCGCGGAGCTCGCCAGGGTGCCGACGATCAGCGGGAGTGCCCCGTAGGATGCGCCAGCCGGGTGCGAAACACCCTGGTTTGCAACGGTTTCGCCGTAGGTGTCGCCCGGGCTCCATTCGGTTCCGGTGAAAAAATGCAGCCCGTTGACCCGGATGGCGCCGAGCGCTTCGATGATCAGCGTGGCCAATACGAACAGGATCGCAAGAAGCGGGATCACCGCGCCCAGCCCGCCTGCCCACCGGACAATGCGTGCCCCGCCGCGCGCTTCTCGGACGCCGCCCGGCGCTGGCAGTTGCCGAGGGAGCGTGAGGGTCACCGGAGGTGCCTAGCTCGTGATCTTGGCGATCTGGGCGTCGGACAATTTCTCCACTGGGGCCGGCAGCGGCTGAAAGTGGAACTGGCCCAGGAACGATGGGCCGCTCCCGTCGGTGACCGTCCAGTGCAGGAACGCCTGGATCGTCTGTGCGATCGCCGGGTCCTTCTGGTTGCTGTACACGATGGCGTACTCGTAGTTGACGATCGGGTACCCGTCGGCGGCCGGCCCGTTGATCAGCGAGATCACTTCGTTCGCCGGGGTCTGCGAGGTGAAGCCGGCGGCCTCGGCTCCGATGCTGTTGGCGTCCGGCAGCAGGTAGTTACCGGAGGCATTGCCCAATTGCGCCTCGCCCAATCCCTTCTGGCCGGCCTGGTCGGAGTAGCTGCCCCCGATGTAGGCGACGCAGCCCGGGGTCGCCGCGCACCCGGTCACCATGCCGCCCGCGCCGTTCTCGCCCAATGCTCCCGGCACCGCGGGGAAGTTGACCGTGGTGTTGTAGCCCGGCGACTTACCCCAGCCGTCGGGGTCTTGCTTGGCCAGATACTGGGTGAACACGAAGGTGTCGCCCGCCCCGTCGGAGCGGTGTAGTGGAACGACTTGGGTGGCAGGCAAATTCACCCCCAGGTTGAGGGCGGCGATCTGCGGGTCGTTCCAGGCCTTGATGGTCCCCCGGTACATGGCGGCCAGCACCTTGCCATTCAGCTTGAGGTGCTCGGAGACGCCTGGCAGGTTGTAGTCGACCTGCTCGGCGGCGACAGCCAGCGCGATGTTCATCAGCCCCTTGTGCGCGGACATGTCGCCGTCGGAAAGGTAGGCGCCCGAGGCGCCGATGTTCACCGCCCCGGCCGCAGCCTGCGAGATCCCGGCACCCGATCCGGTGCTGCCCGTGGTGATCGAGACGTTCGGATATCTTGCGTTGTAGGCGGGCGCCCAGACGTTCATCAGCGGGTACAGCTCGGTGGCGCCTGTCTCCGCCAGCGCGACCTTCGACGTCGCCGGCACAGAAAAGGGGGTGGCGGGGCTAGCGGTACCGGACCCGGGACTCGCCGAACCGCCCGTCGAGTTCGAACCGCAGGCCGCGGCCAGCATCACCGGTGCGGTGAACAACAGCGCGCACAAACGAATTTTCATGGGCCATCACCTTTCACTAACCCCCGTCCGAAAACCCGTGTGCGCCCCCATTTGGCCTTGCAGCCCATTACATTTCGCGGACACCGATCCGACTGCGGTCGCCGAACAGTCCCGAGACGTACCTGGCGGTTTCGGCATGCTTGGGCGCAAGGAACAACTGCTCGGTGGCCCCTTCCTCGATCAGCCTGCCGTCGAAGAACAATGCGGTGCGATCACCGACGCGGGCGGCCTGGGCCAGATCGTGAGTCACCATGATCACCGTTAGCCGGCTGGCCAGCGATCGAATCAGCCTTTCGATCTTCTCGGTCGTGGTCGGATCCAACGATGAGGTGGGCTCGTCCAGCAGCAGCACCTCCGGGTTGACCGCGAGTGCGCGGGCCAGACACAACAACTGCTGCTGACCGCCGGAGAGCCGGAAAGGCGAATCACCGAGCCGATCCTTGACCGCGTCCCAAAGGCCGACCTCGGAAAGGCGTGCCTCGGCGATTGTCTTGAACTCCTTGCGCGGCAACAACTTATGGGCGCGCACGCCGGCAAGCACGTTGTCGACGATCGACATCGGGAACGGATTGGGACGCTGGAACAGCATGCCGACCCTGCGCCGAAACGCCATCAGGTCTTGGCTTTTGAAGATGCTGCGTCCGGCGATCAGGACGTCGCCGCTGTGCCGGTATCCGGAGACCTTGTCGTTCATGCGATTCAAGGTGCGCAGGAAGGTCGTCTTTCCCGACCCGGTCGGCCCCAGCAAGGACGTGACGGCTCGCGCCGGGAAGTCCACGCTCACCTCTTTCAGCACGGTTTTGGCGCCGAAACTCAGGGTGAGGTTCACCGCGGATACGGCCGGAATGGCGACATCGGCACCGGCGTCACTGGTCTCGACGTCGAGCCGCTCAAGGGTCGTAAACACCCCATCAAGCTACTTCGCTACACGGCATTTAAAACCAAGCGCGGTGATCCTCTGCATATCTTCAAAGTGCCCGCTCATTTTCTTCCCATCTTCAAAGCTGTTGCCGAGCCTGCGCATAATCTCCGCTCATTTCGGAAGGTGGTGTCAATGCTTCATTTATTTCTGAGGATCCGCAGAGCCGCCGCTAATCCTGCACCTATCTTTTGCGGCTTTTATATTCGCAAAGGTTCACGTGTATGCCGGTGCATGGCAACCCGTGGTCCCAGGGGGCTCTCGGTGGCGGGGCGAGTGGGTCCGCCTCCCTGATGAGGAGGAGTTACCGGTGATGTCCAATCGAGCCGGCGCCGCCCCGAGCCTGCTGGCCGCAGGCGCCTTGTTGTTGACGGGTTGCGGTAGTACCACGCACGCGGTAACGGGATCCGGCCCCGCGGCGGTGCAGTGTGGCGGCAAGAAGCAACTGAAGGCCAGCGGCGCGACCGCCCAAGAGAACGCGATAGAACAATTCGTCTACGCCTACGTTCACGCCTGCCCTGGTTCCACGCTGGACTACAAAGCCGACGGCTCCGGCGCCGGGGTGACGGACTTTCTCAGTAATGTGACCGACCTGGCGGGTTCCGGCGATCCGCTCAACCCGTCGAAAGGTCAGGTCGACCGCGCGGCGCAGCGGTGCGGTTCCCCGGCGTGGGACCTCCCGACGGTGTTCGAACCGATCGCGGTCACCTACAACGTCAACGGGGTCAGCGCGCTCAAACTCGACGGGCCCACTCTCGCCAGGATTTTCAACGGGGCGATCACCAGGTGGGATGACCCTGCGGTCAAGGCACTCAATCCGGGCACCACCCTGCCGTCGGCGCCCATCCACGTCGTCTACCGCAGCGACCAGTCCGCCGACACGTCCAACTTCGAGCAATACCTCAATGCCGCGTCCAACGGTGCCTGGGGCAAGGGAGTCGGCCAGGTGTTCGGCGGGGGTGTCGGTGACGGCGCCGTCGGGGACAACGGGACGTCGGCGGCCGTGCAGAGCACCGAGGGGTCGATCGCCTACAACGAGTGGTCGTTCGGAGTCGGCAGGCAGTTGAGCATGGCCGAGATCATCACCTCGGCCGGTCCGGATGCGGTGTCGATCACCACCGATTCGGTCAGCAAGACCATCGCCGGGGCCACATTCAAGGGGCAGGGCCCGGACGCCAGGGACCTGCAGGTGGATACCTCGTCGTTTTACCAGCCGAGCCAGCCCGGTTCCTATCCCATCGTCGAGCCGACCTATGAGATCGTCTGCTCGAAATATCCGGATTCGGCGACCGGCGCGGCGGTAAGGGCATTTATGCAGGCCGCCATCGGCCCTGGCCAAGTCGGTTTGGATCAGTATGGGTCGATTCCGCTGCCGAGCGCGTTCCAATCGAAAATCGCGTCCGCCGTTAACGCAATTTCGTAATTGAAGGGAGCGTGGACGGTGAACGATACCGTAACGCGAGTCGGTTTGCGGTTCGGGCCCTATCAGCTGAGGCGGCTTCTGGGCCGCGGCGGCATGGGCGAAGTTTATGAGGCCGAGGACACCCGCAAACATCGGATAGTCGCGCTGAAGCTGATTTCGCCGCAATTCTCGACCGACGCGACGTTTCGCGCGCGAATGCAACGCGAGGCGGACACCGCGGGGCGCCTGACCGAGGCACACATCGTCCCCATACACGACTACGGCGACATCGACGGCCAGTTCTACGTGGAGATGCGCATGATCGACGGCATCTCGCTGCGCACGCTGTTGACGAACTATGGTCCGCTGAACCCGGCTCGAACGGTCGCCATCGTGCACCAGATTGCCGCCGCGCTCGACGCCGCACATGCCAACGGCGTCACCCACCGCGATGTCAAGCCGGAAAACATCCTGATCACCAACGACGACTTCGCTTATCTGGTGGATTTCGGAATTGCCCGCGGCGCAACGGATTCCGGCATCACTCAGGGCGGAATCGCGCTGGGGACCTACAACTACATGGCTCCGGAGCGGTTCACCGGCGACGAAGTCACCTACCGCTCCGACATCTACGCCCTGGCGTGTGTGCTGGGCGAGTGTTTGACCGGGGCGCCGCCTTATCGGGCCGACAGCGTCGAACGATTGATTGCCGCGCATCTGCTCGAGCCGGCCCCGCGGCCCAGCCAGCTGCGGCCCGGGCGGATTCCACCGGCTTTGGACCCGGTGATCGGCAAAGGCATGGCCAAGAATCCCGCCGACCGCTATTTCACCGCAGGAGATCTTGCGGCGGCCGCCCACGGCGCGCTGACCGCGTCCGAGCAGCACCAAGAAGCGACGATTCTGCGGCAGGGCGAGAATGCGACCCTGCTCGCCAGCAACTACACCGGTTCGCGCACCAACGAGACCGTCGTCCGGCCCGCGCCGTGGCGCCCAAGCGGTGGCTATGCGCGTCGACCCGGGCCATCCGGCCCATCTGCATTGGGACAACGGTCGAGCGGCCCGCAGCGCGACTTCTCGCGCGAGGCCGGGCGCAAACGCAAGCTGTCGATCCTCGCCGGCGCCGCGGTGCTGCTGGTCGCCGCCATTGCGACCACCGCGTACCTGGGAACGCGGCCGTCGGCGGCTTCGAAGCAGCAGGCATCGGGACAATCCGAGCTGCCATTCACCGGCATTGGCTTCCGCCTGTCGCCGGGCGGGGTGGCGCTGGACAAGGCCGGCGACGTGTACGTCACCAGCGAAGGCATGTACGGCCGGGTGGTGGAGTTGGCGACCGCGTCGAGCGCCCCGACGGTGTTGCCCTTCAGCGGTCTCTATCAACCCCAGGGGCTCGCGGTGGACAACGCCGGCGCCGTGTACGTCGCCGATTTCAACAACCGGGTGGTGAAGGTGACGGCCGGCTCGACGAGCCAGACCGTCCTGCCGTTCACCGGTCTCAATTATCCCGAAGGGGTCGCCGTGGACGGTCAGGGCAGCGTCTACGTCGCGGACCGGGGCAACAACCGGGTGGTGAAGTTGCCGGCGGGGTCGAACGCCTCGACGGTGCTGCCGTTCTCCGGCCTCAAAAACCCGGACGGCGTGGCGGTGGACCCCGCCGGCACCGTCTACGTCACCGACACCGACAACGACCGGGTGCTGATGCTGGCGCCCGGGGCGACCGCGCCGACCGTGCTCCCGTTCACCGGCGTTGCGGTGCCCTGGGGTATCGCGGTGGACAACGCCGGCGACGTGTTCGTCACCGAACACGACAGCGGCCGGGTGCTGAAGTTGCCGGCCGGGTCCAACACCCCGACGGTGCTGCCGTTGACCGGCCTCAACATGCCCTTGGGGTTAGCGGTGGACAAAAACGCCGACCTCTACGTTGCCGACCGCGGCAACGACCGAATCGTCAAGCTCTCGGTTTGATCGAGGAACAGGTCGTTGTGCTGTCCCGGGGCGGGCGGGGGATCGGTGGCTGAGGCGTCGAAGCTGGAGTAGCGCGCCGGGGTCCGGATCACCGTTATGGCCCCAGTTTCCGTGTCGTCGCCGCCGACCCGCAGCGCCAGCTCGTTCTCTGCGAACAGCGGTGTTTCGACGACCTGCTTCCAGGTGTAGGCATGGCAGGCCATCAGACCGCCCTCTTGCAGCAGCGCAACCCATTCCGCGGCGGTCTTGGCGGCCAATGCCGATTCCAGCTCCTCGGTCAAATCGGGATAGTTGAGCGCTCGGGCGCGCTGGTCGACGAATCGCTCATCCGCCAGCAGGTCGGGGCGACCGATGATCTCGCACAGCTTCGCCCAATGCTTGGGCACATAGGCGCTGATCACCAAGTACCCGTCGGCGGCCCGGAATGCGTCCGATGGTTGCGTGGCGAAGCCAACCCCCTTGCGCTTCTTGGCTTTTGACGCGGTTGACCCAGGATCGCATTTTGGCCCGGGCGGCTGGGCCCGCTTGTTCAGGTGCATGGTGAGCTGGTTGGCCTGCAGCCCCACCGCGACGTCGTACATCGCGACCCGCACGGTGTCGGCCACGCCGTGGCGCTCGCGGTTGAGCAGCGCGGCCAGCACGGCCTGGGCCAGCACGTGGCCGCTGGCGTTGTCGACGAGCTGGAAGGGGATGATCTGCGGCTTCCCGTCCGGGGTGGGCATCCCGGTGGTCATGCCCGCCTCGGCGGCGACCATCAGGTCGACGCCCGGCCTGCTGCCGTGCGGGCCGTTGCCCCCGTAGGCCGAGAGGCGCGCGTAGATCAGCTTGGGGTTGCGCGAGCGCAAGTCCTCGGGCCCCAACCCCATTCGTTCCATGACCCCCGGCCGGAATCCCTCCAGCACAACGTCGGCCGTGTCGGCGAGCCGCAGGATCTGCTGCTTGCCCTCCTCGGTGGTGAGGTCGACCGTGACCGACTTCTTGCCGCGGTTGTTCGGCAGAAAATACGTGGCCAACGGCGGCCGGCCGGGCAGGACGGCGGTGATCTGCCGGGCCGCCTCGCCGCCGGGCGCCTCCACTTTGATCACCTCGGCACCCAGGTCGGCCAGCACCTGGCCGGCCAGCGGCCCGGCGACGTTCTGGGTGAAATCGAGCACCCGGAATCCGTCGAGTGGCTTGGCGGGCTGGCTGTTTGGCCTGTCGGGCATCGGTGTGGCCTTCCTCTAACCTGCCTTGTGCAATACCGCGGTGCAGTAGTAGTTCTCGGAGAAGGGCGCGTCCTCGGCGTCAGGGCCGGCGGGCTGCAGCGGTAAGCCGTTGTCGGCCAACAGCTCGTTCAGCGCCGTGCGAACCGGGCGCCAGCCACGCTCGGCCAGGTAGGTCGCTACGTCGTTGCGTTCGCCGGGGAAGCCGAGGTTCTCCAGCTCGACGTCCAGGCCGTTCTCGCGCCACTTGCCGGTGGCGGCGTTCAAGGCCTGCAGGTTGGCCGCGCAATTCAGAAAGACCTCGGCCACCAGCCGACTGCCGTCGGCGCTCAGGGCGGTGATGTTGTCCAGCAACCTATCCTGAGCATCCGGCGGCAAGAATCCCAGCAGGCCCTCGGCGGCCCACGCGGCCGGCTGGGCGGTGTCGAACCCGGCCCGGCGCAGCGCCGCCGGCCAATCGTGGCGCAGGTCGACCGCGACGGCCCGCACGTCGGCCGTGGGCTCGGCGCCGAGTGCGGCGATCGTGGCGGTCTTGAATTCGATGACCTGCGGCTGGTCGATCTCGAATAGAGTCGTTCCCGGTAGCCAGGGCAGCCGGTAGCCGCGCGCGTCGAGGCCGGATGCCAAGATCACCACCTGACGGATGCCGGTGGCGCCGCCCTCTTTCTGGGCCTCGGCGAAGAACGCGTCGATGTAGCGCGTACGCGCCGCCTGTATGTCGGTCATGCGCTGCATGCCCCACGGGGCGCCGGGGACGTCGACGTCAGCGGAGTCGAGTTCGCCGGTGGCCCAACGGGTGAAGAAATCGATGCCGACGGAACGCACCAGCGGCTCGGCGAACCGGTCTTCGATCAGCGGGTTAGCGGCCCGGGTCGCCCGGGCCCGTCCCGCGGCCACCATGGTGGCGGTGGCCCCCACGCTGGTCGCCAGGTCCCAGCTGTCGTTGTCGGTGCGCGCCATGTCGTCCCTTCCCCTCTACTGATTAGCCAGCGTAACTACAGCCGCGTCGCGGGCGAACCGGCGTCACGCCGGGCGGCACCGGATCAGCGGGAGCTGTCGGCCACCACCGCCACCGATGACGCAGTGTTGCATCAGCAGTGCGGTTCGGCGAATCCCGTTGGCGTGCAGGCCTTCAACACCTTGGTTGCCTCCGAGCGGACCTCGTTCCGCGGGCTGATCAGCCCAGCCGGCCGGCCGCCCATTGCCACCTCAACCATTGGCATATCAATAAGCGTCCTTCGCGCGTGCTTGCCGCGCCGAGCTATTAAGCACTATGGTTAATGGGTGCTCGCCACTTCTCGTTCTCGGCGGGCCGGCCGTCCAGAAGCGTCGCGACCATCGATTTCCGCATGTTCCGTGGGAGGGGAACAGCCGCGCGGCGGGACATTTCGGTTACCGAAAGGTGCTGTCGCCGATGGCTTTCCCGATGTCGCCCGCAGACGCGTTGTACCTCGTCGCCGAGACGCCCAACCGGCCGATGCACGCGGGCGCGCTGGTGCTGCTGAGCCGGCCGCCCGGCACCGGCCCGAATTTTGTGCGAGACGCATTCGCCGCGGCGCTGGATCGCAATCGGGTGGCGACGTTGTGGCGGCGGCGGCCACGGCGCTCGCTTAGCTCTTTCGGTCAATGGCATTGGCACACCGACACCGAGGTCGACCTCGATTACCACGTGCGGATCAGTGCGCTCCCGCGGCGAGCCGGCCAGGCGGTGCTGTGGAACACGGTTTCCGAGCTGCACGCCGAAACGCTGGACCGGTCCCGCCCGCTGTGGCAGATGCACTTGATCGAAGGCCTCCCGGATGGGCAGTATGCGCTCTACGTCAAGACCCACCACGCACTCGCCGACGGCGTCTCGACGATGCGGCTGCTGCGGCGGACCGTCAGCGCGGACCCGGACCGCCGCGGGATGCCCGCCCTTTGGGAGGTGACTGAGCAGACCCCGGGCGACGAGACGATCACAGCGACCGCGCGCATCGGTCCGCTGGCCGCCGCCCGGAACGTGTTGGGCGCGGCCGGCGACCTCGCGAGCGTGGGGCCGGCGCTGGCCGACACGGCTTGGCGGGCGGTGCGCCGGCGCGGGGGCCCGCTGACGCTGACAGCCCCGAACACCCCGTTCAATGTCTCGATCGACGCCGCTCGCTGCGTCGCCGGCCGCAGCTTCCCGATCGATCGACTGCGGCTGGTCGCCAAACACACCGACGCGACCCTCAACGACGTTGTGCTCGCGATGTGCGGAGGGGCGCTGCGCCGCTACCTTCTCGCCCGTCACGCGCTGCCGGCCGCGCCGCTGATGGCGACTGTGCCGGTCTCGCTGCGCGGTGCCGAACCCGCCGGCGCGCCGGGCCCCGTTCCGGGCAACAAGGTCGGGACGTTGGCGTGCTGCCTCGGCACGCACCTGGCCGACCCAGCGGAGCGTCTGGCGGCGGTGCAGGCCAGCATGCGCGAAGGGAAGGCCGCGCTGGCCGGGCGGAGCCAGATTCAGATGTTGGCCATGAGCGCGCTCGGCGCCGCTCCGCTGGCGCTGGCCATGGCGCTCGGCCGCACACCCGGACCGCTACGCCCGCCGAACGTGATGATTTCCAACGTTCCCGGACCGAGCGAACCGCTCTACTGGAACGGCGCCCGCTTCGATGCGCTGTACCCGCTCTCGGTCGTCGCCGACGGCCAGGCGCTCAACATCACCTGCACCAGCATCAACGACCAGATCTCCTTCGGCTTGACCGGCTGCCGAAGCGCCGTTGCCCGGATCGACACGCTGGTCGACGCGCTTGGCCGCGAACTCGACCTGCTCGACGCATTCCACCGGATTCCCCAGACGGGACGTCCTAGACGTCCTGGACGTCCTGGACGTCCTGGACGTCCCCGTCGCCGCAATCCGCGTCGGCCCCAAGGGTAACGACCGCCACCCTCACAAGACCCGGGTGACCTTTTCGGTCTCGGTTCTGCGGTGCAGCAGCGCGGGATCGGGATTGGCCACCTGCACCAACGACGCGCCCACGGCCAGGATCGACAGGAGGCCGTCCACGAGGTCGTCGGGGCGCGTCCACGACGCGCTCGAAAGCACCCGATCGGCCGACGTCAAACCCCTTGCCGCCGCTGAGGTTTCACAGTCGGCCAGGATCTCGTCGACCGATCGGCCGGCGAGCGCGGGGCCGGGACGGGCTTCGGGAGCGATCTGGTCGCCGTGTACCCGCACCGCGGTGGCGTAGTCGGTGACGCCGATCGGCAGGTCGGGTACGGGGCGGCCGAACGGATCCAGCGACAGCACGGCCACCTCGCCGCCGGGCCCCGCCATTTGCACGGCCGCGTCGGCCTCGTCCAGGCGTTCGGCGGTGCACAGCGCCACATCGGCCGGGCCGGCCCCCAGCACCGCCTCGGCGCCGACCCACCACACCCCGAACAGAACCGCCGCGGTCTGCCAGTGCGCCGGCAGCAAGATCGCGATCCGGCTGTCCGGCCCGGCGCCCATCTCGTCGCGCAAGAGGTTGCCGGTCTTGGCCGCCCAGTTGGCCAGCGTGACCGCCGACAATTCGATGCGCTCGCCGGCGGCCCCAACGGCATCGTCGTAGTACGTGATGCGCGGACCGACCGGATCGGCGCGCAGCATCGGATCCAGGATCGCCCCGCTGAGCGTGGTCAGTTGATGCACTCCGGCTTGTCGGAGCCGGCGGTCAGGATGGGCGACGGCGCCGGCACATTGGGATCGGCGCCCGACCCGGTGTTCGATGCCCGGGCGGGTACGACCTGACTGTTCGGGCCGCCACCCGACAGGCCCGAGCCCGGACCGGTGTAGTCGTTGGCCAGTACCACCTTGACCGATCCCGGCGCGAGCGAGCCATCGGCGATGACCGGCAACCCGCCCAGCTCCTTGGCGACCTGCTGCGCGCCCAGGTCGTCGGTCTTGGCGGCCCGGACCTGGCTGGCCTTCACGTGGCCGCCATCGTTGTTGCCCACCGTGCCGGCGGTGAATCCCTTGGAGCTCAACACGTTTGACACCGACGCCGCCAGCCCGTTGATGTCGGTGTCGTTGACCACGTCGGCCGTCGTCTTTGCGGGCGTGTAGGCTAGTTCCTCGGTCTTGCCCTTGGCCTGGCCGTTCAGCAGGCCGGCCACCCAATCCTGGACCTGGTGCGGATCCACCCGAACCACGCTTTGCATGCCGTCGTCGCTCCAGCCGGCGCCGTCGAGCACCGGGATGGTGGCGAAGGCGACCTTGCCGCCCGCCAGCTTCTGCAACTGCTGGACGAAATCCATGATGTCCCAGCCCGAGGAGATGACCACCGAACGCTGGATGGCAGCTTCGAGCCGCTTGAGGGTGGCGGGGCTGGACAGCGTCTGGTTGGAGATGACCCGGTGCGCCAGCGAGGCCATCACCGCCTGCTGGCGCACCACCCGGTCCAGGTCACCGCGCGGCAGGTCATGGCGCTGCCGGACGAAGCTGAGCGCCTGCGGACCGTTCAGCGTTTGCTGGCCGGCCGGAAAGTCGGCGCCCGAAAGTGGTTCGAAGACAGGATCTTTGAGGCAGACGTCGACGCCGCCGAGCGCGTCGGTGATGAGGGCGAAACCGAGCAGCCCAATCTCGGCGTAATGATCGACGGTGACGCCGGTGAGGTCGGCGACGGTCTTGATCAGGGCTTCGCGGCCGGCCTCGGTCCCCCGCGCCGCTGCATCGGCGGCGGAATCGCCGGCTTTGACGAGGCTGGCCCGCTTGGCCTCCCGGGTCTGGCCGTATACGCCGTTGATCTTCGTCTTGCCCAGGCCCGGGGCGGAGACGTACGAGTCGCGCGGAATCGAGATCGCGGTGGCCGACTTCCCGTTGTTGGGTATGCGGATCAGGATGATCGTGTCGGTGTTGGTCGCTTCCTCGTCGCCGGCCCGCAGCGTCGCCAGCTCGTCGGCCGACAACGGGTTGCCGTGAGCGTCGGTGCGGCTGTCCAGGCCAACGAGCAAGATGTCTATCGCGCCGTCGTCCCCGCCCTTACCCAGCGAGGGCGCGGACATGTGGAAGATGCCGTCCTCGAAGGACCGGACGTTGCTCCACGCGAGCCCCGTGCCGAGAACGACCGCGAGGGTCAGGACAGTGGCAACCACACGAACCACACGTTGCACAGGCATCACATTAGGTTACTTGTGACACAGCGTCTCGGCGGGTAGCCGGCGGCGGCGTGGTTCAAGCTTGTCGGGGCCGTGCCAGACTCGAAACATGTCGGGCGCGACGGAGACGGAAAGGCTCGTGATCACCGGTGCCGGGGGGCAGCTGGGCAGCTGCTTGGCGGCGCTGGCAACCGCTCAGGGCCGCGACGTGCTGGCGCTGACCTCTTCTCAATGGGACATCACCGACCCCGCCGCGGCCGAACGGATCGTCGGAAGCAGCGACACGCGCGACATTGTGGTCAATTGCGCGGCATACACCGACGTCGACGGCGCGGAGAGCGACGAGGCCGGCGCATACGCGGTGAACGCCGCCGGCCCGGAACACATCGCGCGCGCCTGCGCGCGCGTCGGCGCCCAGCTGATTCACGTCTCGACCGACTACGTATTTTCCGGCGACTTCGGCGATGGCCAGCCCCGCCGCCCCTACGAGCCCAGCGACGAAACCGACCCGCGGGGCGTGTACGCCCGCAGCAAGCTCGCCGGGGAGCAGGCGGTGCTGGCGGCGCTCCCGGAGGCCTCAAACGGCATCGTGGTCCGTACCGCCTGGCTCTACACCGGCGGGACGGGCAAGGACTTCGTGGCCGTCATGCGCCGGCTGGCCGCCGGGAACGGTCCGGTGGACGTGGTCGACGACCAGACCGGGTCACCGACGTACGTCGCCGACCTCGCCGCCGCGCTGCTGCAGGTCGTCGACGATCGCGTGCCCGGGCCCATCCTGCACGCGGCCAACGGGGGCGAGGTCTCCCGCTTTTCGCAGGCCCGTGCGGTTTTCGAGGAATGCGGTGCCGACCCGGCGCGGGTGCGGCCGGTCAGCACCGCGCAGTTTCCCCGCCCCGCACCCCGCCCGGCTTACTCGGCGCTCGGCGGCCGCCAGTCCGCGGCCGCGGGCCTGAAGCCGCTGAGGCCGTGGCGCGAGGCGCTCGTCGCGGCGCTGGCAGCATCTCGCGGCGGTGCCGGGGCCGACCGACCGATACTCTCTACGCGTGACTGACGTCCTGCCCGTCGTGACGGTGACCTACTCGCCGGGCCACCACCTCGAGCGGTTCCTGGCCTCCTTGTCGCTGGCCACCGAGCGCCCGGTGAGCGTGCTCCTGGCCGACAACGGCTCCACCGACGGGACGCCGCAGGCCGCGGTCGAACGCTATCCGAACGTGCGGCTGTTCGACACCGGCGCCAATCTCGGGTACGGCACCGCGGTGAACCGCGCGGTCGCACAGCTGGCAGAGGACTTGGAAGACCACGGCGACTGGGTGATCGTGGCCAACCCCGACGTGCAGTGGGGTCCCGGCAGCATCGACGCCCTGCTGGAGGCCGCGACCCGCTGGCCGCGCGCCGGCGCCTTGGGCCCGCTCATCAGGGATCCCGACGGGTCGGTGTATCCGTCGGCGCGCCACCTGCCCAGCCTTATCCGCGGCGGCATGCACGCGGTCCTCGGTCCGTTCTGGAAGCGCAACCCCTGGACGACGGCCTACCGGCAGGAGCGCCTCGAGCCCAGTGAACGCGCGGTGGGCTGGCTGTCGGGATCCTGCCTGTTGGTGCGCCGCTCGGCCTTCGATCAGGTCGGCGGATTCGACGAGCGCTACTTCATGTACATGGAGGACGTCGACCTCGGCGACCGGCTGGGCAAAGCCGGCTGGCTGAGCGTCTACGTGCCGTCATCCGAGGTCCTCCACCATAGGGGCCACTCCACCGGGCATGATCCGGCAAGCCACCTGGCGGCACATCACAAGAGCACCTATATCTTCCTCGCCGACCGCCATTCCGGGTGGTGGCGGGCCCCTTTGCGCGGCATGCTGCGGGCCGCGTTGGCGCTGCGTTCGCACCTCATGGTGCGCAGTTCCCTGCGCTCCACCGGCCGGAAACGTCCACGGAAACCGGCAGAAGGGCGGCGCTGAGTTGGCTGACCCCATTCGAAGCGCCCAGGTCGACGCGGTGGTCCTGGTCGGTGGCAAGGGCACCCGGCTGAGGCCGCTCACGCTTTCGGCGCCCAAGCCCATGCTGCCCACCGCCGGGCTGCCGTTTCTGACCCACTTGCTGTCGCGGATCGCCGCGGCGGGCATCGAGCACGTGATCCTGAGCACGTCGTACCAGGCGGCGGTGTTCGAGGCCGAGTTCGGCGACGGGTCGAAGCTCGGGCTGCAGCTCGAATACGTGACCGAGGAGCGTCCCCTGGGAACCGGGGGCGGCATCGCCAACGTCGCCGGCCACCTGCGTCACGACACCGTCATGGTGTTCAACGGTGATGTGCTCTCGGGTGCCGACCTCGGCCAGTTGCTCGAATTCCACCGAACGAGTCACGCCGATGTCACGTTGCACCTGGTGCGCGTGGGGGACCCACGCGCATTCGGCTGTGTGCCCACCGACGAGGACGACCGCGTCGTCGCCTTCCTCGAGAAGACGCAGGACCCGCCGACCGACCAGATCAACGCCGGCTGCTACGTCTTCGAGCGCGGGGTGATCGACCGGATTCCGCGGGACCGCGAGGTCTCGGTGGAACGCGAGGTCTTCCCGGCCCTGCTCTCCGACGCCGCCGTCAAGATCTGCGGCTACGTCGACGCCACCTATTGGCGGGACATGGGGACACCGGAAGACTTCGTCCGCGGATCGGCGGACTTGGTGCGTGGGATCGCCCCGTCACCGGCCCTGCACGGGCACCGCGGCGAGAAGTTGGTGCACGACGGCGCGGCGGTGGCCCCGGGCGCGGTGCTGATCGGCGGCACGGTCGTGGGGCGGGGCGCCGAGATCGGCCCCGGCGTCCGGCTGGACGGCGCGGTGATCTTCGACGGCGTCAAGGTCGAGGCCGGCAGCGTGATCGAGCGCTCGATCATCGGCTTCGGCGTGCGCATCGGTCCCCGCGCGCTGATCCGCGACGGTGTGATCGGCGACGGCGCCGACATCGGTGCCCGCTGCGAGCTGCTGCGCGGAGCCCGGGTGTGGCCCGGCGTCTCCATCCCCGACGGCGGCATCCGCTACTCGTCCGACGTGTAGGTCCTTGCGCCGAGTGTGCGGCTGGCCGCACGCTCGACGTCGAATGTGCGGCTGGTTTCACGCTCGGCGAGCCGTGGCCCGGGCCACCAGGTACGCCAGCGCGTGGTCGCTACCATCCGGGAGCGCGCCGGCCGGCCACCATCGCAGGTCGTCCGACTCGTCGCTGATCGCGATCTGCGCGCCCGCCGGTGCGTGCGCCACGAATTGCAGATCCAGATGGCGCGTCGGCACCCCCAGCGAGCAGGTGACGGGGTGGACGTGGACGGCGGCGAGCTGGGGCGCGATCCGCAGGCCGGCGACGCCGGACTCCTCGGTGGCCTCCCGCAGCGCCGCCGAGACGACGTCGGCGTCGGCGTCGTCGCAGTGCCCGCCCAGCTGTACCCAACGGCCCAACCGGGGGTGAAGCGTCAGCAGGACGTGGCTGCCGGCGTCATCGAGCACCAGCGCCGACGCGGTGACGTGGCCCGGCACGCATTCGCGCCGGCATGCGTCCGGGCGGGCGTGCACGAAGGCCAGCACGGCATGGCGCAACGAATCCTGGGCCGGGTCGGGGGCGCGCCAGTCGGTGAGGATCGAGATGGCGGAGTCGCGGAGGCTCAACGGGATCCGCGCCTGGTCCGGCGCCGCCGAAGCGAAACCCAGGCGGCCCGGCACGCCGCGACCACGTCGCCGGCCAGGCCGAGCCCGTCGATCAGAACCTGGCGGTCGACGAGGTCGAGCGCCTTCTCGACTTCGTTGGCCTTCAACAGCAGATCCACGTCGCGGGCGAGTTCGGCGCCGGCGTGCTCCGGTGGGGGGATGGGCAGCTCCTCGGCCTCGGCGGGTTCCAGCTCCAAGATGCCCCCGCCGTAGCTGCGGCCGAGTATCTCGGCGAAGGCGAACGTCACGCTGTTGTGGAACGCCGCGGCCAGCGCCGCGGGGTCGGTCCGGCTGACAAGCCGGACCCGGTGCACGGTGTCGGTGCTCGTTGCCGCGGCGGCGTTGACGGTCAGCCGCGGCGCCAAATGGATCTGGCGCAGCATGAACAGGTCCGGAATCCACAGCGACGGCGTGGTCCACCACGGATTGCGGATCGAGCACTTGTAGCCACGGTGGACGCCGGCGGTTTCACCGGCGTGGATGTGGGCGACCAGGGCGGGGTGGGCCGGTTCGGGGGGTGCGTCCAGCAGCCAGGTCCGGTGCTTGGCGGCGACATCGCCTGCCCGGCAGTCGTGGTCGTACACCAGCCCGGACAGCTGGCCGCTGCGCGAGACGAGCGGGACGCAGTGGGTCCTGAGCCCGAGTTCGCGAGCTTGTGGGTCGGTGAAGGTGAAGAAGCTGTTGCGGCCCGTCACGATGCCGACGTCCACCTCGGCGATCGAACCGAGCCCCGTCATGGTGTCCGACTGCTTGAGCGAGCGCAGCAACCGGATCGCCGCGGGGTCCAGGAAGTACTTGGTCCACTTCTCCTTCTCGTGCAGCAGCGCGGGCGCGGGGGCACCAGACTCCAGATCGAGATCGACCACCTCGAGCGCATCGGCATCGGTGAGCTGCACCGTTCGCATCCGGGCCGGGCCGGCGCCGGCGACGCCGCAGAACAACACGACCTCCTGCAGGATGCCGTCGAACACCAACCGCTCGAACGTCAGCAGCGTGATCTCACGGAATCGGCTCAGCAGGAAATCGCGCAACTGCGCGGCATAGCCAACCTGAAGCAACTCGGCGGGCAGCACCAGTCCCACGCGGCCGCCGTCACGCACCAACACCGTGCTCGCGACGACGAAGGGGACCCAGGCGTTGGTCAACTTGCTGGGCCGCAGGCCCTCGCGCCGCATCAGCTCCAAGGCCGGGTCCCGCTCGCCGGCTGCCCAGTTGCCGAAGCGGATGTAGGGCGGGTTGCCCGCGACCCCGTCCCAGGCGCCGGCCGCGGTCCGAGGCAGCCAGGTGAACAGGCTCTCGGCGTCGACGGGAGCGAACTCCCGGGACTTGGCCGCTTCGTGCGCGATCAGTTCCACACCGTGCGCCCCGCCGCCGAGTGTGGCCAGCTCGCGCAGGATTCGGCCGTCACCGCAGGAGGGCTCGACGATCCTCGGGCCGGCTTCGCGGACCCAGCGGGCCAAGAACCGGGCCACCGGGGCCGGGGTGTAGTAGCCGCCGCGGACCTTCTCGGCCGACGCCACCGCCTTGCCCGCGAAATCCATGGCCTCAAGTATCACTTGCGGATCAGCAAATCCCCGGCGTCGGCCGGGTCGCGCAACCCGGGAGGCTCCTCCGCGTAACCAATTGCGATGGCGCCCAACGGCTCCCACTCGGGGGGCAGCTCCAGCTCGGCGCGGACCAGGTCGGCGGCGAAGATCGTGGAGCCGATCCAGCAGCTGCCCACCCCCCGGACAGCCAACGCGACCAGGAGGGCCTGCACGGCCGCCCCGACGGCGACCGTGAACATCGTGTGCTCGGCGTCGGTGCGGGCCGCATCGGGATAAGTGTGGGCGCCCTCGGGGACCAGGAAGGGGATGACGACCTCCGGTGCGTCGTAAAGGATCTGGCCGCGGGCCACCCGTCGTTCGATCGAGTCGGCGGGCCGGCCGTCACCGGCGAGGTCGTTGCGCCACTTGTCGCTCATCCGGTCCAGCAGTCGGGTCCTCGCGGCCGGGTTTTGCAGCCACACGAACCGAACCGGCCGGGTGTGGTGCGGGGCCGGTGCGGTGAGCGCCTCGGCGACGGCGGCCTCGACCAGCCCCGGCGGGACCGGCTCGGCGCTGAACCTGCGCACCGACCGGCGCAGCAGCTGGGCCTGCCGGCGACCGAGGTCGACGGCCTCGGCAGTGCCGAGCCAGAACAGGTCTTCATCGCCGGGCCGCAGCAACTGGCGCGCCGTCGCGCCGTTGTCGGTCACCACGTGCCGGGGCAGCCCGCGCACCACGGCCACCGGCATCGCGGTCAGCTTGCCCTTGACCAGATCGGCCGCCGCAGCCACCTCATCGGCGATCGCCACCTCGGTGACCAACAGCTCGTTGCCGTGCCGATCGACAGCCCCCGAATAGCTATGCAGCACAGTAAGACCGGCCGCACCGACCGCCGCGTCGATCTGGCCGTTGCGCCAGGCGCGGCCCATCGTGTCGGTGATGACCACGGCGACGTCGACGCCGAGTCGCTCGCGCAGCCCGGTGCGCAGCGCCGCGGCGCTGGCGTCCGGGTCGACCGGCAGCAGCGCCAGCTCGTCGCGGCCGACGTTGGAGCCGTCCACGCCGGCGGCGGCCTGAACCAGACCCAGCCGGTTCTCGGTGATCAGGGTCCGGCCCTTGCGCGCCAACACGCGCACCGCCTCCTCGTCGATCAGCGTGCGGCGCAGCCGATCGCGCTCGTCGGCATCCTGCGGTGCCGGTACCAGCCTGCCCTCGCACTTGGACACCACCTTGCTGGTCACCACGACGACGTCGCCGTCGCGCAGCCAGGCTGCGGCCGCGGCGACGGCCGCGCTCAGGTCGTCACCGGGCCGGAACTCGGGGAGCCCTTCGACGGGCAGGATCTCGATCGCCGCAGCGGTGCCATGGTCGATCACGCCGCCACGCCCGCAAGCTCCAGCCCTGCGCTGACCATCTCGGCGGTCGCCTTGGGGTTGCGCATCAGCAGGGGTATCGAGCGCACGGCGACCCCGTCGATTTCGGCCTCGTCACCCTCGTCGATCAGCCAGCAATCCAGAATCCCGGTCGCGCCCCGCGCCCCGAAATGCCGGCCAACCGCCTCGGCGGTGGACTCGACCCCGATCACCGATAGGCACGCATCGGCCATGCCGCGCAACGGCTTTCCGCCGATGATCGGCGAGTAGCCGACGACGGGTGCGGCGGCCGCCCGCAGCGCGCCGCGGATGCCCGGTATGGCCATGATGGCGCCGACGCTCACCACCGGGTTGGACGGTGCCAGCAAGATGACGTCGGCGCCGGCGATGGACTCCACCGCTTCTGTTGTGGCGCTGGCCTTTTCGGCCCCGATGAAAGCAAAGCTGTGCGTGGGTACCTGGGCCCGGTACCGCACCCACCACTCCTGGAAGTGGATCGCCCGACGGCGGTCGTCGGCCGGATCGGTGATCACCGCGTGCGTCTCGCAGCGGTCGTCGCTGGCGGGCAGCAGCCGCGCGCCAGGTTGCCAACGGTCGCACAGCGCGGTGGTGATCTGTGACAGCGGGTAGCCGGCCCGCAGCATCTGGGTGCGCACCAGATGGGTGGCCAGATCGCGGTCGCCCAGGGCGAACCAGTCCGGCTGGACGCCGTAGCGCGCCAATTCCTCTTTGGCATGCCAGGTTTCGTCGCGGTGCCCCCACCCCCGCTGCGGGTCGACCCCTCCGCCTAAGGTGTACATGCAGGTGTCCAGATCCGGACAGACACGCAGCCCGTGGATCCAGGCGTCGTCGCCGACGTTGACGATGGCGGTTAGCTCGTGGCCGCTGGTCCCGGTGTCCGGGCGCTGTGGCGTTTGAAACTGGCCCAGCCCGAGCAGCTGTTGAACCCCCAGCAGGAAGCGGGCGCCGCCGACCCCACCGACCAGAACGGTGACCTTCACTTGACCTTCACAGGGTTTGACAGTACTGCGCGACGACGATGCGGTCCCCGGCCCGTCGCGACGACTGTGACCGACACGCCGAACGCCGAAAACAACAGAAACGCCGAAATTTAGTCACGAGATGATATGGAAATGCGCCGTAACGCTTGACCCGGCAGGTCAACGAGTGTCTAATCACAACAGTGTCATTTCCCGGTTGGCCGGCCGATTCCGGTGTCGCAGACCGAGATTCGATCACTTGTTCGAATTGTCTGTACATCAGAACAGTGGGAATCACTCACCCTCTCAAATCGAAGCTGAGGAGGCGGACGAAGCATGTCTTATGAGCACCTTCGGGGCGTTATGACAGGCACACCGCGCACCACAATTGGCTCGGCGCCGACGGCGATTGCCCGTCCGCACCTTACGGTGGTTCCTGATGCGCCAGTCGCATTCGAACCCGAGCCCCTGCCGCCGCCGACCGCGGACCAATGGCAGGATCGCGCGCTGTGCGCACAGACTGACCCCGAGGCGTTCTTTCCGGAGAAGGGCGGCTCGACCCGTGAGGCCAAAAAGATCTGCCTGGGTTGCGAGGTACGCCACGAATGTCTGGAGTACGCCCTGGCGCACGACGAGCGCTTCGGCATCTGGGGCGGCCTCTCCGAACGCGAGCGCCGCCGCCTCAAACGCGGCATCATCTGAGGCGCCGCTGCGGCACTGAGTTATTCGTCGTCGATCGTCGGGTCGATGACGGAGGGCTCGACGTCTAGGTAGATGGCCACCTGAGCCACCAGAATCTCGTGCAGCAGCTCGGCTAGTTCGACGGTGTCCTTGGCCCGTCGCTCGATCGGCTTGCGAAACAGGACAATTCGCGCCCGTGTGGCGTCGCCGCGGACGTCGACGCCGGCCGGGATCAAGCGCGCCAGGGCGATCGGGCCGTCGGCGATGACCTCGGGCGGCCACTGCACGCTGTCGGGGTCCTTGGCGGCTATTCGGGGGATTTCGTCGACCGCCACGTCGAGGTCCGCCACCCGCTCCTGCCAGCGCCGCTCGATGGGCTCGTAGGCCTCCAGCACTGCCATGTCGAACCGCTCGGCCCGGGTGCGCCACCCGGGCACCGTCGGCGGCAGCAGCGGACCGCGCATGTCGTGGCCTCGCCGAGACGCCCGGGCCGACGCCGATCGGCGCCACGGCCGATCGCTTTGCCAGGAGCCCCGCGAATCGCCCACGCGCCGATGGTAACGGTTGCACATCGCGGGCCGAGCGGATGCGCGTGTCCAGCGCTTCGGCGGCGTTTGTCCACGATAGCCTTTCGGTCGTGAACGTTCCCCGTCGCTGTTGCCGGCCCGGGTGTCCGCACTACGCCGTGGCGACCTTGACGTTCGTTTACTCGGACTCGACGGCAGTGGTGGGACCGCTCGCTACCGCGCGCGAACCGCATTCGTGGGATCTGTGCGTCAGCCACGCGGGCCGGATCACCGCGCCCCGCGGGTGGGAACTCGTGCGCCACGCCGGACCCCTGATTTCTGAGCCGACCCATCCCGACGAGGACGACCTCGTGGCCCTGGCCGACGCGGTGCGCGAGGGCGGCCCGGGCGATCGGGGCGTGTCCTACGGCGGCGCCGGGGGGCCGCGGAACGGCTGCGGCGGCTTCGATGGGTTTGCCGACCCGCACGTCCAGCACGCGGGAGCCCACGCCACCGCGCCCAGCAGCGGCCTGCTCGCGCCGCCCGAGCAGCGTTCCGGACGGCGCCGCGGACATCTGCGGGTGTTGCCGGATCCTGCCGACTAGCCCACGGCCATTAGGCTGACGCCAAGAGGCGAAGGATTCATGGCGTCAGGAGGCCACTACATGTCTCGGCGCATGTCCCGGCCCGCCGCGAGTGTCCACCGTGTCGTCAAGGCGTACGACGTGCGGGGGCTGGTCGGTGAAGAGCTCGACGAGTCGCTGGTCACGGATTTGGGCGCGGCATTCGCCGAACTGATGCGTGCCGAGGGCGCGCGGCAGGTGGTGCTGGGCCACGACATGCGGGACAGTTCGCCGACGCTGGCCGCCGCTTTCGCGACCGGGGTGACCGGCCAAGGCCTGGATGTGGTGCGGATCGGCTTGGCATCCACCGATCAGCTCTATTTCGCCTCCGGGATGCTGGACTGCCCCGGCGCGATGTTCACCGCAAGCCACAACCCGGCGGCCTACAACGGCATCAAGCTGTGCCGGGCCGGCGCAAAACCGGTCGGCGCAGAAACCGGGCTGACCGCCATCAGCGATGCCGTGATCGCCGGGGTCGCGAACTATGACGGGCCCCCCGGAACCGTCGCCGACCGCGACGTGCTGGCCGACTACGGGAAGTTCCTTCGTTCGTTGGTGGACACCTCCGGGCTGCGCCCATTGCGCGTAGCCGTCGACGCGGGCAACGGCATGGCCGGTCACACCGCGCCCGCGGTGCTCGGCCCGATCGACTCCATCAGATTGTTGC
Organism: uncultured Actinomycetota bacterium; assembly: GCA_963788075.1. Lineage (GTDB taxonomy): Bacteria > Actinomycetota > Actinomycetes > Mycobacteriales > Mycobacteriaceae > Mycobacterium. The sequence continues at coordinate 1,592,536 of CAWBFI010000008.1, forward strand.
CGTTGTACTTCGAACTCGACGGCTCGTTCCCCAATCACGAGGCCAACCCGCTCGATCCGGCCAACCTGGTCGATCTGCAGGCCTTTGTTCGCGACACTGGCGCCGACATCGGCCTGGCCTTCGACGGGGACGCCGACCGGTGCTTCGTGGTCGACGAACGCGGCCAGCCGGTCGCGCCGTCGACGGTGACCGGCCTGGTCGCCGCCCGGGAGCTGGGCCGGGAGATCGGCGCCACCGTCATCCACAACGTGATCACTTCCCGAGCGGTGCCGGAACTGGTCACCGAGCGCGGCGGCACGCCGCTGCGCTCGAGGGTCGGGCATTCCTACATCAAGGCGATGATGGCCGACACCGGCGCAATTTTCGGCGGTGAACATTCGGCGCACTACTACTTCCGCGACTTCTGGGGCGCCGACTCCGGGATGCTCGCGGCGCTGTATGTACTGGCCGCCCTCGGCGATCAGCACGGTCCCGCAGGGACCGTAAGAACACTGTCCGAGTTGACCGCCGACTACCAGCGCTACGAGGCTTCCGGCGAGATCAACTTCAAAGTGGCGGACGCGTCGTATTGTGTGGATGCGGTGTTGAAGTCTTTCGGCCCCCGGATTCAGTCCATCGATCACCTCGACGGGGTGACCGTCGACTTGGGCGACGGCGCCTGGTTCAACCTGCGCAGCTCCAACACCGAGCCGTTGCTGCGGCTCAACGTCGAGGGTCGCAGCGCCGAGGACGTCGACGCAGTGGTGGCACAGGTCAGCGCCCAGATCGCCGCCCAAGAATCAGACCGGGAATCACACGAAGAAGCCCGACCGTGAGCCCGACGCAGGCGATCGATCTCGAGGACGCCGAGGGCCTGGTCGCCGCCGACCGGGAGGGCCTGCTGCGGGCCGCGTCGATGGCCGGCGCTCAGGTGCGCTCGGTCGCGGCCGCGTTCGACGAGGGCGCCTGCGAGTCCCTGCGCGTCGACGAGCGTCCGCGCTCGGCCATCTGGGTTCCCGGCCGCGGCGCCGCCGAGACCGCCGGGGCGGTGCTGGCCGCGACGCTGGGCGGTGTTGCCGAAGAGCCGATCGTGGTCGCCGGCGAGGCGCCGCCGTGGATCGGGCCGCTCGACGTGCTGATGGTCGCCGGCGACGATCCCGGCGATCCGGCACTGGTATCCGCCGCCGCGACCGGAGTGCGCCGGGGAGCGCGGGTCGTCGTGGTGGCGCCGTACGAGGGTCCGCTGCGCGACAGCACGGCGGGGCGCGTCGCGGTGCTCGAGCCCCGGCTGCCGGTTCGCGATGAGTTCGGGCTGTGCCGATACCTGGCGGCGGGCCTGGCCGCCCTGCAGACCGTGGACCCCAGGGTGCGCATCGATCTCGCGCTGCTCGCCGACGAGCTGGACGCCGAGGCGCTGCGCAACAGCGCCCGCCGGGAATTGTTCACCAACCCGGCGAAATCGCTGGCCGCGCGCATGTGCGATCGCCAAGTGGCGCTGGCCGGCGACTGCGCCGCGACGATGGCGCTGGCCCGGCATGGCAGTGCGGTGTTGCTACGAGTCGCGCACCGGGTGACCGCCGCGACCGGGCTGGCCGACGCGGTCGCGGCGTTGCGGGCGACGTCGGGGCCGGGCGATTCTCCCTCTTCGGTGGACGCCCTGTTTCACGACGAAGACATCGACGGACCGCTGCCGGAGCGGCTGCTGATGCTGGCGTTGACGCTGGGTGACGAGCGGACGGTGGTGGCCGCGCGGGTCGCCGGACTCAACGACATCTACCTGGTTGCGGCCGAGGACGTGCCCGATGCGCCAGGCGGCCAGGCGGCGTCCGGCGCCCTGCCGGCGACGGCCGGTGCCGGGCGCGCCGAACAGCAACTGGCAATATTGGCCGTCCGGCTGGAGATGGCCGCGGTTTACATGCGACTCGTGCGGGGATAGATACACAAGTGGAAGTGCTTCGCGGGGCCTTAAGGACGTACGCCTGGGGATCGCGCACCGCCATCGCCGAGTTCACCGGGCGTCCGGTTCCGGCGGCCCACCCAGAGGCCGAACTCTGGTTCGGCGCGCACCCCGGTGACCCCGCCTGGCTGGAGACGGACAACGGCGAAATCTCGTTACTTGACGCGCTGGTCGCCGATCCGGAGGGACAGCTCGGCCCGGGATCGCGGGCCCGGTTCGGTGACGTGCTGCCGTTTCTCGTCAAGGTTCTGGCCGCCGAGGAGCCGCTGTCGCTCCAGGCCCATCCCAGCGCCCAGCAGGCGGTCGAGGGTTACCTGCGCGAGGAGCGACTGGGCATCCCCATCTCCTCGCCGGTCCGCAACTACCGCGATACTTCGCACAAGCCGGAGTTGTTGGTCGCGCTGAACTCGTTCGAGGCGCTGGCCGGATTTCGCCAGGCGCCGCGCACCGTCGAGCTGCTGCGTGCGCTGGCCGTGTCCGACCTCGACCCGTTCATCGCGTTGCTGAACGACCAGTCCGACGCCGACGGCCTGCGTGCGCTGTTCACCACCTGGATCACCGCGCCCCAGCCCGATATCGACGTGCTGGTGCCCGCCGTGCTGGAGGGCGCCATCCAGTACGTTGCCTCCGGGGAAAAGGAATTCGCGGCCGAGGCCAAGACGGTGCTCGAACTCGGCGAACGCTATCCCGGCGACGCCGGCGTGCTCGCGGCGTTGTTGCTGAACCGCATCACCCTGGCCCCGGGCGAGGCGATATTCGTGGCGGCCGGCAACTTGCATACCTATCTGCGTGGTTTCGCCGTGGAGGTAATGGCCAACTCGGACAACGTGTTGCGCGGCGGTCTCACCCCCAAGCACGTCGATGTGCCCGAGTTGCTGCGGGTGCTGGATTTCAACCCCACCACCGAGGCGCAGCTACGGCCGCCCGTCCATCGTGACGGGTTCGAACGGCGTTACGAGACGCCGGCCGACGAGTTCGCGGTCGCGCTGCTGGCGCTCGAGGGCGAGTACCTCGGGCACGAGGTCGACGCATCGTGCGGGCACGAGGGCCCGCAGATCTTGTTGTCCGCCGAGGGCTGCACGACGGTGCACGCCAAGTCCCGCTCGCTCGTGCTGGAACGCGGGATGGCCGCCTGGGTGGCGGCCGACGACGGCCCGATCCGGCTGGTCGCGCGCGAGCCCGCGAAGCTGTTCAGGGCGACCGTAGGGTTGTGACGGCCCGGTCCTTTCCGGCCCGGTCTTTTCGGGCCTGCTGGCGCTCGCGCAGCCACAGCCGCATGTTGTGCCTCATGGCACGGCCGATGATCCGCGGGGGCGGGACCATATAGAGGCTGTCGAGCAGCGAGAACCGGCGCAAAAACCATTCCGCCAGCACGGGATCGGTTTCGGCCGCCCCGAGGAACTGGTCGAACAGCGACGCAGACGGCCGCCACCACCAGGGAACGGGCTGCTTGGTGCCCGCGTGGTGGAAGTTGACGTCGGCGACGCCGTTCATCATCCACACCGGGTAGGTGGTTTTCGCGGTGGCCCGGTTCAGTTCTGCGGTCAATCGGTCGTCCGGGAATTGCAGGGCGCGTCGCAGGTGGCCGGCCTGCAGCGACGTCATCGTCATGCCCTGGCCGAACGTCGGGTTGAAGCTGGCGACGGCGTCGCCGAAGGGGACGATGCCCGCCGGGAAGCGGTCGAGTTTGTGGTAGCGGCGCCACCTGCTGGCCGGAAACGCGTGGTACGCCGGCTCGCCAACGGGTTCGGCGTGCGCCAGCGCGTCGGTGAAATGTTTGGGAAGCAGCTCGTCGGCCAGCGCGAGCATCTCCGGGAACGTCCTGGGCGGTTTGGCGTTGGCCACCCCGAAGGTGGTCAGCACCCAGGTGCGGTCCTCGTAGAAGAGCATGCCCAGTCCGAGCGACTGGTCGTGGGAGGCGCCGGCGACCACCACCTTCTCCGCGATCAGGCCCTCCGGCATCCGGAACCGGTGGGTGGCGTAGTTGATGCCGATGTCAATGGTTTCTTCGAACGGGCGCTGGTATCCCCACTGCTCCAACCACACGGGCAATCGGGTGCCCCGGCCCGCGGCATCGACGACGAGGTCGGCGGGCACGAACTCCGGCTCCGGGGCTTTCGGGCCCTGCGGTCCTTCGGCATCCAGCAGCACGCCGGTGACCCGCTGGCGTGCGCGCTCGAACCGGGCCTCGGCCACGGAGCGCCGCACGATCTCGACGTTGTCGATGCCTTGGGTCCGCTTGCGCAGCTGCCACTCCAGATGAGGCCGGCTGGGAACGTAGGCGGTGAACTCGTCGCGCAGGGTGTGGCCGGTGCCCAGGACGTGGCCAGCGGCGCCCAGGTGGATGCAGTCGGGGCGGTTCTCCAGCATGGGCACCCCCGCGGCGACCATGTCCTCGAGCACTCCGGGGAACAGATCCTCGAACTCCATCGCTCCCCGGGCCATCAGCATGTGCAGGTGCCGGTCCTGAGGGACCGTCGCGCGGTTCGCCGGTGCGCTCGGCAGCTCGTCTCGCTCGTACACGGTCACCCGGGCGTAGCAATCCGACAGCACCCGCGCGGCACACAAACCGGCGATGCTCCCCCCGATGACCACCGCGTGGTCCCTCGAGCCTGTTGAGTTGTTCGGCATGTCCGCAGACTACCCAGTACTGTGACGGACCAGTGGGTCCCCGCAAGTTGGGCAAGGGGTGGGCAGATGGCAAATCGATGGCGCACGAAATCGGTCGAACAGTCGATCGCCGATACCGACGAGCCGGACACGCGGCTACGCAAGGAACTGACCTGGCTGGACCTCGTGGTGTTCGGCGTCGCGGTCGTGATCGGCGCCGGTATCTTCACGGTCACCGCGTCCACCACCGGTGACATCACCGGGCCGGCCATCTGGATTTCGTTCGTGATCGCGGCGATCACCTGTGCCCTGGCGGCATTGTGTTATGCCGAATTCGCCTCGACGTTGCCGGTGGCGGGCAGCGCGTACACGTTCTCCTATGCCACGTTCGGGGAGTTCCTGGCCTGGATCATCGGCTGGAACCTGCTGCTGGAATTGGCGATCGGCGCGGCCGTCGTCTCTAAGGGCTGGTCGAGCTACCTGGGCAATGTGTTCGGATTCGCCGGTGGCACAGTCCAACTGGGATCGGTCAACCTCGACTGGGGCGCGCTGCTGATCGTCGCGGTGGTAGCCACCCTGGTCGGCCTGGGGACCAAGCTGTCCTCGAGGTTTTCCGCGGTGATCACCGGGATCAAGGTGTCGGTGGTCGTCTTCGTGGTGGCGGTCGGCGTCTTCTACATCAAGGGCTCCAACTACTCGCCCTTCATCCCGAAGCCGGAAGCCGGTCACGAGGCCTCGGGCATCAATCAGTCGGTGCTGTCGCTGCTGACCGGTGCCCACAGCAGCCATTACGGGTGGTACGGCGTCTTGGCCGGGGCATCGATCGTGTTCTTCGCGTTCATCGGTTTCGACATCGTGGCCACCATGGCCGAGGAAACCAAAAAGCCCCAGCGCGACGTCCCGCGGGGGATCCTGGCGTCGCTGGCGATCGTGACGGTCCTTTACATCGCGGTCGCGGTCGTGCTGTCCGGGATGGTCCCCTACACCCAACTCAAGACCGTTCCCGGCCACAAGCCGGCGAACCTGGCGACGGCATTCTCGGCAAACGGCATCACTTGGGCCAGCAAAATCATCGCCATCGGCGCCCTGGCGGGGCTCACGACCGTGGTGATGGTGCTGGTGCTCGGGCAGTGCCGGGTTTTGTTCGCGATGGCGCGCGACGGCCTGCTGCCGCGGGCGCTGGCCAAGACCGGTTCGCGCGGCACTCCCGTTCGGATCACCGTGCTGGTCGCGATCGTGGTGGCGGGGACGGCGTCGGTGTTCCCGATCGCCAAGCTCGAGGAGATGGTCAACGTCGGAACGCTGTTCGCGTTCATGTTGGTGTCGGCCGGCGTCATGGTCCTGCGCCGGACCCGGCCGGACCTGCCGCGGGGGTTCCGGGCGCCGTGGGTTCCGCTGCTTCCGATCGCCTCCATCGGCGCGTGCGTGTGGCTGATGGTGAACCTCAGTGCGCTGACCTGGGTCCGGTTCGCCGTCTGGCTGGTGGTGGGAACCGCGATCTACGTCGGCTACGGATTCCGTCATTCGGTGCAGGGACAACGGCAGAACGCCGAGGTCCAGCCGCCCGCGCGCAGGGAAGCGGACGCGGATGGCGCGATGACGTAGGGCCCACGCGGGACTCATAGCGCTTTACAAAATAGCCCTCCGTGTCTAGACAGGAGACGCAGAGCGGCGTATTGTCCAACCTCAACGTGGCATGACTCACAGGGAGGTTTGGCATATGACCGCACTCGGACGCGAAGTAGGACGCGAAGTAGGACAAGCAGGCCGAGAGTCCGAACCAGCCGGGGCGCCGGTTTGGCGTAACAAGAAGCGTCATCTTTGGCTGATGGGATTGATCGCCCCGACGGCGCTGTTCGTGATGCTGCCGATCGTCTGGGCGATGAACCGGCTCGGCTGGCATGCCGCCTCGGAGGTCCCGCTGTGGATCGGGCCGATCCTGCTCTACATCCTCCTGCCGATCCTCGACGTGCGCTTCGGCCCCGACGGGCAGAACCCGCCCGACGAGGTGATGGAACAGCTCGAAAACGACAAGTACTACCGCTACTGCACCTACATTTACATCCCCTTCCAGTACCTCAGTGTGGTCCTGGGTGCCTACCTGTTCACCGCCTCGAACCTGCACTGGTTGGGTTATGACGGCGCCTTGAGCTGGGTGGGCAAGCTCGGCGTGGCGCTGTCGGTCGGGGTCCTCGGTGGCGTCGGCATCAACACCGCCCACGAGATGGGGCACAAGAAGGATTCGCTGGAGCGGTGGCTGTCCAAGATCACGCTGGCGCAGTCCTGCTACGGGCACTTCTACATCGAGCACAACCGCGGCCACCACGTGCGGGTGGCCACTCCCGAAGACCCGGCGTCGGCCCGCTTCGGGGAGACCTTCTGGGAGTTCTTGCCCCGCAGCGTGTTTGGCAGCCTGCGCTCAGCGTTGCGGCTCGAGGCGCAGCGGCTGCGCCGGCTGGGCAAGAGCCCCGGGGACCCGAGGACCTATCTGTCCAACGACGTGCTCAACGCCTGGCTGATCTCGGTGGTGCTGTGGGGCGCGCTGATCGCGATTTTCGGCCAGGCGCTGATCCCGTTCGTGGTCGTCCAGGCCGTCTTCGGCTTCAGCTTGCTCGAGGCGGTCAACTACCTCGAGCACTACGGGCTGCTGCGGCAAAAGACTTCGGGTGAACGCTACGAGCGCTGCGCGCCGGTGCACAGCTGGAACTCCGACCACGTGGTCACCAACCTGTTCCTATACCACCTGCAGCGGCACAGCGATCACCACGCCAACCCGACCCGCCGTTATCAGACGCTGCGCAGCATGGAGGGCGCGCCCAACCTGCCGAGCGGGTACGCGTCGATGATCTCGCTCACCTACTTCCCGCCGCTGTGGCGCAAGGTGATGGACCATCGGGTGCTGGCCCACTACGACGGCGACATCACCAGGGTCAACCTGCAGCCGCGCCTGCGCGAGAAGCTGCTCGCCTCCTACGGGGCCACCAAGTGATGGCCGCCTACCAGTGCCCGGTCTGCGAGTACGTCTACGACGAGGCCAAAGGCGATGCCAGGGAAGGCTTTCCGGCGGGTACGCCGTGGGCGGACATTCCGGACGACTGGTGCTGCCCCGATTGTGCAGTGCGCGAAAAGATCGATTTCGAAACCATAGGAGTGAACCAGTGAGCGACTACAGGCTCTTCGTATGCATCCAGTGCGGCTTCGAGTACGACGAGGCGTTGGGCTGGCCCGAAGACGGCATCGCGCCCGGCACCCGCTGGGACGACATCCCGGAAGACTGGAGCTGCCCCGACTGCGGCGCTGCGAAATCGGACTTCGAGATGGTCGAGGTCGCCCGTCCGTGATCAGCACCACCAGCGCGGCGAAAACGGATATTGTCGCGCCTGTGAAGCGGATGCCTTACGCCGAGGCGTCGCGCGTCCTGCTGCGCGACTCGGTCCTCGACGCGATGCGCGACCTGCTGCTCACCCGGGACTGGTCCGCCGTCACGCTGTCGGACGTCGCCCGCGCGGCGGGCATCAGCCGGCAGACCATCTACAACGAGTTCGGCTCGCGGCAAGGTCTGGCGCAGGGTTACGCCCTGCGCCTGGCCGATCGCCTGGTCGACACCGTGCATGCCGCCATCGACGCCAACGTCGGCAAGATCTACGAAGCGTTTCTGCAGGGTTTTCGCCTGTTCTTCGCGGAGTCGGCGGCTGACCCCTTGGTGATCTCGCTGCTGACCGGTGTCGCCAAGCCGGATCTGCTGCAGATCATCACCACGGACAGCGGGCCCATCATCACCCGCGCGTCGGCCCGGCTTACCTCCGCACTGACGCAGAGCTGGGTGGCCGCCAGCGACGAGGACGCCGGCGTGCTGGCGCGTGCCATCGTCCGGCTGTGCCTGAGCTACGTTTCGATGCCACCCGAGGCCGATCACGACGTCGCGGCGGACCTGGCGCGGTTGATGGCGCCGTTCGCCGAGCGCCATGGGGTCGTCAAGGTTCCCTGAGGTTCCCTGAGCTTTGCCTGCTCCGTCCCTCGTCTAAGGGCCGACGGGTCGGCGGCTACAGTGGCGGAAGAACATACCCAAGCTAAGTACCGCTTGGATGCCTTGAACCCCGAAAGCCCGGAAAGGCCCAGATAAGGATGAAACACGCATGACGACGACCGAAAATGCGCTGACCCCCGACGTTCGCAACGGCATCGACTTCAAGATTGCCGATCTCTCTCTGGCGGACTTCGGCCGCAAGGAGATTCGGCTGGCCGAGCACGAGATGCCCGGTCTGATGTCGCTGCGCCGCGAGTACGCCGAGGTGCAACCCCTGAAGGGGGCGCGGGTTTCGGGTTCGCTGCACATGACCGTGCAGACCGCGGTCTTGATCGAGACGCTGACCGCGCTGGGCGCCGAGGTCCGGTGGGCGTCGTGCAACATCTTCTCGACCCAGGACCATGCCGCCGCGGCGGTCGTCGTCGGGCCGCACGGCACCGCCGAGGAGCCAAGGGGCGTGCCGGTGTTCGCGTGGAAGGGCGAGACGCTCGAGGAATACTGGTGGGCCGCCGAGCAGATGCTCACCTGGCCCGACCCGGACAAGCCGGCCAACATGATCCTCGACGACGGTGGGGACGCCACCATGTTGGTGCTGCGCGGTGCGCAATTCGAGAGGGCCGGCGTCGTGCCGCCCGCCGAAGAGGACGATCCCACCGAATGGCGGATTTTCCTGGACCTGCTGCGCCGCCGCCTGGAGACTGACAATGGCAAGTGGACGAAGCTCTCCGAGTCGGTCAAGGGCGTCACCGAGGAAACCACCACCGGCGTGCTGCGCCTGTACCAGTTCGCCGCCGCCGGGGATCTGGCGTTTCCGGCGATCAACGTCAACGACTCGGTCACCAAGTCCAAGTTCGACAACAAGTACGGATGCCGGCACTCGCTGATCGACGGCATCAACCGCGGCACCGACGCCCTGATCGGCGGCAAGAAGGTGCTGATCTGCGGTTATGGGGACGTCGGCAAGGGCTGCGCGGAGTCGGTGAAGGGCCAGGGCGCACGCGTCGTGGTCACCGAGATCGACCCGATCAACGCCCTGCAGGCGCTGATGGAGGGCTTCGACGTCAAGCGGGTAGAGGACGTCATCGGCGACGCCGACATCGTCGTCACCGCGACCGGCAACAAGGACATCATCACGCTCGAGCACATGAAGGCCATGAAAGACCAGGCGATCCTTGGCAACATCGGTCACTTCGACAACGAGATCCAGATGGCCGCGCTGGAGCGCTCGGGGGCGACCAAGCTGAACATCAAGCCGCAGGTCGACCAGTGGACGTTCCCGGACAGCGGCAAGTCGATCATCGTGCTCTCCGAGGGTCGGCTGCTGAACCTGGGCAACGCCACCGGTCACCCGTCGTTCGTGATGAGCAACAGCTTCTCCAACCAGGTGATCGCGCAGATCGAGCTGTGGACCAAGAACGACGAATACGACAACGAGGTGTACCGGCTGCCCAAGCACCTCGACGAGAAGGTGGCCCGCATCCACGTCCAGGCCCTCGGCGGCGAGCTGACCAAGCTGACCAAGGAGCAGGCGGAGTACATCGGCGTCGACGTCGAGGGCCCCTACAAGGCGGACCACTACCGCTACTGAGCGGGGCGCCGGGCCGGACCGCGCCGAGTGTGCGGCCAGCCGCACGTTCGGCGCCGAGTGTGCGGCCAGCCGCACACTCCCGGGCCGGCGATAGGCTCGCGCCGTGCTGATCGCGATCGAAGGGGTTGACGGCGCCGGCAAGCGGACCCTGTCGGAGGGTCTGCGCAAGGCCTTCGAAGCGGCGGGGTTGTCGGTGGCAACGCTGGCCTTCCCGCGCTACGGCCGATCCGTCACCGCCGACATCGCGGCCGAGGCGCTGCGCGGGGAGCACGGTGACCTGCCTTCGTCGGTGTATGCGATGGCACTGCTCTTCGCGCTGGACCGCGCCGGGGCGATCGGGGAGATCGAGCGCCTCAGCGGCGATCACGACGTGCTGATCCTGGATCGCTACGTCGCCTCCAACGCGGCCTACAGCGCCGCGCGCCTGCGCGAGGACGCCGCGGGCGCGGCCGTGGCCTGGGTGCGGGCGCTCGAGTACGAGCGGTTGAAACTGCCCCCGCCCGACTGGCAGGTGCTGCTCGCGGTGTCCGCCGAGCTCGCCGCGCAGCGGGCCCGCCACCGCGCCGAAAGCGAACCCGGCCGCGCGCGCGACAGCTATGAACGCGACGACGAGCTCCAGCGGCGCACCGGTAACGTCTACGCCGGGCTGGCCGCCGCCGGCTGGGGCGGGCGATGGCTGGTCGTCGACGCGGACGTCGATCCGGAACCGCTGGCGGCGACTCTGACGGCTCCCGAGGGACAAATTTGAGGGCATTTGCGCCTCTGAACCGAGAAGCGCCCAAGAAACGCCCGTGTGGTGCCCGAGTTTTATCCCGATCTGGTGACACCATGGACTACATGAGGCAAAGGATTTTGGTCGTCGATGACGACGCTTCGCTGGCTGAGATGCTCACCATCGTGCTGCGCGGGGAGGGCTTCGACACCGCGGTCATTGGTGACGGTACCCAGGCCCTGACCGCCGTGCGGGAATTGCGGCCCGATCTGGTGCTGCTGGACCTGATGCTGCCCGGGATGAACGGCATCGACGTGTGCCGGGTGTTGCGCGCGGACTCCGGGGTTCCGATTGTGATGCTGACCGCCAAGACCGACACCGTGGACGTGGTGCTGGGCCTGGAGTCGGGCGCCGACGACTACATCATGAAGCCGTTCAAGCCCAAGGAGCTGGTCGCCCGGGTGCGTGCGCGCCTGCGGCGCAACGACGACGAACCCGCCGAGATGCTTTCCATCGCCGATGTCGAAATCGACGTGCCGGCGCACAAGGTCACGCGCAACGGCGAGCAGATTTCCCTGACACCGCTGGAGTTCGACCTGCTGGTCGCGCTGGCACGCAAACCGCGCCAGGTGTTTACTCGTGATGTGCTGCTCGAACAGGTGTGGGGATATCGTCACCCGGCGGATACTCGCCTGGTGAACGTGCACGTCCAGCGTCTGCGGGCCAAGGTCGAGAAAGACCCTGAGAACCCGACCGTGGTTTTGACCGTTCGAGGAGTGGGATACAAGGCCGGACCCCCGTGATCCGCGCCTGCGACGATGCAGAGCGTCGCGGTGAGCGATGCGATGCGGAGAAGCGGCGCAAATGATTCGAGCCTCGCGGCGACGCACTCGGAGCCGCTGGGGGCGCTCTGGTCCCATGACTCGCGGCATGGGTGCGTTGAGTCGAGCCGTAGGCATTGCCTGGCGCCGATCGCTGCAGTTGCGGGTCGTGGCGCTGACCCTCGGGCTGTCGTTGGCGGTGATCCTCGCGCTCGGCTTCGTGCTGACCAGCCAGGTCACCAATCGCGTGCTGGACGTCAAGGTCAAGGCCGCCATCGAGCAGATCGAGCGGGCGCGCACCACCGTCGGCGGGATCGTCAACGGTGAGGAGACGCGCTCCCTGGACAGCAGCCTTCAGCTGGCCCGCAACACGTTGACGTCCAAGACCGACCCCGCCTCGGGTGCCGGACTGGCCGGTGCGTTCGACGCGGTGCTGATGGTGCCGGGCGACGGCCCGCGCGCCGCGACCACGGCCGGTCCCGTCGATCAGATACCCAGTTCGTTGCGCGGCTTCGTCAAGGCGGGACAGGCGGCCTACCAGTACGCCACGGTGCACACCGACGGCTTCTCGGGGCCGGCGCTCATCGTCGGCACCCCGGCGTCGTCGCAGGTGACCAACCTAGAGCTCTACCTGATCTTCCCGCTGAAGAGTGAGCAGGCCACGATCCAGCTGGTCCGCGGCACGATGATCACCGGTGGCGCCGTGCTGCTGGTGCTGCTGGCCGGGATCGCCCTATTGGTGTCCCGGCAGGTGGTGGTGCCGGTGCGGTCGGCTTCCCGGATCGCCGAGCGGTTCGCCGACGGCCATCTGTCCGAACGGATGCCGGTGCGCGGCGAGGACGACATGGCCAGGCTGGCGATGTCGTTCAACGACATGGCCGAGAGCCTGTCCCGCCAGATCACGCAGCTCGAGGAGTTCGGCAATCTGCAGCGCCGTTTCACATCGGACGTCAGCCACGAGCTACGCACCCCCTTGACCACCGTGCGGATGGCCGCCGACTTGATCTATGACCACAGCGCCGACCTCGACCCGACGCTGGCCCGGTCCACCGAGCTGATGGTCAGCGAGCTGGACCGGTTCGAGACGCTGCTCAACGACCTGCTCGAGATCTCCCGGCACGACGCCGGCGTTGCCGAGTTGTCCGTCGACGCGGTGGACCTGCGCACCACCGTGCGGAGCGCCCTCGGAAACGTGGGCCACCTCGCCGAAGAGGCCGGTATCGAGCTACTGGTGGACCTGCCGCCAGAAGAGGTGATCGCCGAGGTGGACGCGCGGCGGGTGGAACGGATCCTGCGCAATCTGATCGCCAACGCCATCGACCACGCCGAGCACAAACCGGTGCAGATCCGGATGGGCGCCGACGAAGACACCGTCGCGGTCACTGTGCGCGACCATGGGGTGGGGCTGCGGCCCGGCGAGGAGAAGCTGGTGTTCAGCCGGTTCTGGCGCTCGGACCCGTCGCGGGTGCGGCGCTCCGGCGGCACCGGGCTGGGTCTGGCGATCAGCATCGAGGACGCGCGGCTGCACCAGGGCCGGCTCGAGGCGTGGGGCGAGCCCCGCCAGGGGGCATGCTTCAGGTTGACACTGCCGCTGGTTCGCGGCCACAAGGTCACCACCAGTCCGTTGCCGCTCAAGCCAATTCCGCAACCGATTCCCGAGCCGGCCCAGCCGACTGCGCCCGAACGCAAAGAGCGTGAGCGGCAACGTGAGCACGCCGAGAGGAGCGTCTGATGCCGCGGCTGCGGCGGCTGCTGGCCCTGTTGTCGTTGGCGGTGTTGCTCGCCGGCTGCGCGGGTGTGCCCAGCTCGTCGGCCCCGCAAGCCATCGGGACCGTCGAGCGACCGGCGCCGTCGAACCTGCCGAAACCGACCCCGGGCATGGATCCCGACGTGTTGCTGCGCGAATTCCTCAAGGCCACAGCCGATCCGGCAAACCGGCATCTGGCCGCGCGGCAGTTCCTCACCCAGTCGGCATCCAACGCATGGGACGACGCCGGTAGCGCGCTGCTGATCGACCACGTGGTTTTCGTGGAAACCCGTGGGCCCGAACGCGTTTCGGCGACAATGCGGGCGGACATCCTGGGCTCGCTGTCCGATGTGGGCGTGTTCGAAACCGCCGAGGGGGTGCTGCCCGACCCCGGACCGATCGAGTTGGTCAAGACGTCCGGTGGCTGGCGAATCGACCGCCTGCCCAACGGGGTCTTTCTGGACTGGCAGCAGTTCCAGGCGACCTACAAACGCAACACGCTGTACTTCGCCGACCCGACCGGCAAGACGGTGGTCCCCGATCCGCGCTATGTCGCGGTGTCCGATCACGACCAGTTGGCCACCGAGCTGGTCTCCAAGCTGGTGGCCGGGCCGCGGCCGGAAATGGCGCACACGGTCCGCAACCTGCTTGCCCCGCCGCTGCGGCTGCGCGGGCCGGTGACTCGGGCCGACGGCGGCAAGAACGGGATCGGGCGCGGCTACGGCGGCGCGCGCATCGATCTGGAGAAACTGTCCACCACCGATCCGCACAGCCGGCAACTGCTTGCCGCGCAGATCATTTGGACGCTAGCGCGCGCGGACATCAGAGGGCCGTATGTGATCAATGCCGACGGCGCGCCGCTGGACGACAGGTTCGCCGACGGGTGGACCACTTCCGATGTCGCGGCCACCGACCCGGGCGTGGCCGACGGTGCGGGGGCCGGCCTGCACGCCCTGGTCAACGGTTCACTCGTCGGGCTCGACGGGCAGCGCATCACCACCGTGCCGGGGGCCTTCGGGCGGATGGGAGATCAGACCGGTGCCGCGCTGTCCCGCAACGGACGGCAGGTGGCCTCGGTGGTGACGCTGCGACGCGGCGCCCCGGACATGGCGGCGTCGTTGTGGATCGGCGACATCGGCGGGGAGGCCGTGGAGTCCGCCGACGGGCACAGCCTGACGCGGCCCAGCTGGTCGCTGGACGACGCTGTCTGGGTGGTGGTCGACAACAACAACGTGCTGCGGGCGATCCAGGAACCGGCCTCGGGGCAACCCGCGCGCATTCCGGTGGATTCCGTCGCCGTGGCCGCCAGCTTCCCGGGGCCGATCACCGACCTGCAGCTGTCGCGGGATTCAACGCGCGCCGCGATGGTTATCAATGGTCAGGTGATCCTCGCCAGCGTCGAGCAGACGCAGGCCGGGCAGTACGCCCTCACCTACCCGCGGCGGTTGGGCTTCGGCCTGGGTAATTCGGTGGTCTCGCTGTCCTGGCGAACCGGCGACGACATCGTCGTGACCCGCACCGATGCCAGCCACCCCGTGTCTTACGTCAACCTGGACGGGGTGAACTCGGACGCGCCGGCCCACGGTTTGCAGATGCCCGTCACGACGGTCGCGGCCAACCAGTCCACGGTGTATGTCGCCGCTCCGGGAGGGGTGCTGCAGTATTCGGCGGCGGCCGCCGAAAGCCAACAGAGTTGGTCGGACGTGTCCGGGTTGACGTTGGCCGGGGCGGCGCCGGTGTTGCCGGGCTGAGCGATCAGAGTTCCTTCTGCCGGCTCGCCTTTCCCGTTACCCTCGCAGTGAGGAGGCGCGGCCGATGTCGCCTAAAGTTCCACGCCTGCGTTGGGATGATCCCTTGCGCGCCTTGGACATGCTGGCCTCGTTGTGGTCGTCCAGCGGGTTGCCGTCCGTCAGCGCGGGAGCCGCCCAGGCGGTCGGTTTGCCCTACCGAACGGTGTTCACGACGCTGCAGCAGCTGCTCGTCGGCAAGGAAGTGACCGTACGCCTGGGCGACCAGAATGTCGTGCTGACCGTCACCGAGTTGGACTCGGCTCTCGAGCCGCAGGGTCTGGCCGTCGGCCAGCTCGGCGAGGTCCGGGTGGCCGCGCGCGATATCAGATGGGACCAACAGCGCTTGGAGCACGCTGTCGCCGTGCTGCGCAACGTCCACGTCAGTCCGGGTGTGCCGCCGGTGGTCGTCGCGGCCCCGGTGAAGTTGACATCGGCGCTGCCGGCGAAGGTTTTCGACGATGTGCTGCGTCAAGCGGTGCCCCGGCTGCGCAGCGAGCTCTGCGACGACGGGACGGCCCGGCTGCGCTGGGCGCGGCAGCCGGGCTGGGGTGGTCTCCAGGTCGACGTCGACGTGCTGGGTACGACGTTGTGGCTGCGGCCGCGCGCCCTGATGGCCGGGCAACGACGATGGGCGCTGCCGGCACGGACGCCCGCTTATCGGGTGCCGCTGCCGAAGCTTCCGCATGGGCTGCTGGTCACCGACGTCACCCTCGGCTCGGATTCCCTGCGGCTCTCGGCGCTCTTGCCGGAATGGCGAATGGAACTGCCGCTGCGGCATCTCGAAGACGTCATCACCCGATTGAGCCAGGGTGCGCGCAGCTTCACCTGGCCATCGCGGTTGTGGGGTTTCGACTGAGCGCCCGGGCGGGCATGTCACCCGAGGCCGCCACACTGGCAGGCGTGCTCGACCTCATCCTGCCCCTGGAATGCGGCGGCTGCGGCGCGCCCTCGACCCGCTGGTGTGACGCCTGCGCCGTAGAGCTGTCGCTGGCCGCCGGGCAGCCACACGTGGTCAACTCTCGCATCGACCCGCAGGTGCCGGTGTTCGCGCTGGGCCGCTACGCCGGTGCTCGCCGCCAGGCCATCCTCGCGATGAAGGAGCACGGTCGCGGCGACCTGGTCGCACCGTTGGCGCGCGCCTTGGCCGGCGGCTTGCACCGGCTGCTGAGCTGGGGGATGGTCGAGACCCCGCTGGCGATCGTGCCCGCGCCGACGCGGCGTTCGGCGGCGCGCCGGCGCGGCGGTGACCCCGTCGCCCGGCTGGCCCGTGCGGCGGTAGCCGGACAGCCCGGCGTCACCGTCGTCCGGGCATTGCGCATGAAGGCGCTGGCCCGGGACTCCGTGGGCCTGAACACGTCGGCCCGCGAGCGCAATATCGCCGGCCGGGTGCTGCTGAGTGGTCGGCGCGCAGAGCTGCTGGGCACCGAGGTCGTGATCGTCGATGACATCGTCACCACCGGGGCGACGGCGCGCGAGTCGGTGCGCACCCTGCACTCCGCGGGCGTCCGGGTGGCCGCCGTGCTGGCCATCGCGGCCGCGTGAGACTGTGCGGTCGCCAAGAGTATGTGAAGAACTCGCAACGGCTGCGGAAAATTGGTGGCATCCCAAGGCGAACACGAGCTAACGTCGAGGACAACCTTCAGGAACATACTGGACCTCTTGGTCTGGGTCGCGACTCCCCAGGTCGGGGCGCCACTTGCGGAGGGGGTGAGTAATCGACACCTTGCACCGGCGGGCTGCCTGCGGCCACAACCGCTCCCCAAACCCCGTCGGCGCATTTTTCAAAGCCGGCACGCAGCGCGTGCAACGTGGAAAAGAGAAACGAGTTGTCACGTATGTCAAGGCTTACCGCGGATTCCGATCAGAACCTCGACCAATCGCCGACAGAAACCGCCGAGCCGGTCGAACAGGCAACCAACGCCGAAGTCGTCTACAAGGGCCGCAACGTCGAAATCCCCGATCATTACCGCATTTACGTCTCGCAGAAACTCGCCCGCCTCGAACGGTTCGATCGCTCCATCTACCTTTTCGACGTCGAGCTGAAACACGCGCCCAACCGGCGTCAGCGCAAATCCTGTCAACGTGTTGAAATCACCGCCCGCGGCCGCGGTCCGGTCAGCCGGGCGGAGGCCTGCGCCGACAGCTTCTACGCCGCCTTCGAATCGGCAGTCGACAAGCTGGAGAACCGGCTGCGGCGGGCCAAGGACCGCCGCAAGGTCCACTACGGCGACAAGACCCCGGTTTCACTCGCCGCCGCCGCCGCGATGGCCTCACCGCCGGGCCAGGCCTTCAACACCGAGCTGGCGGAGCCGCACCAACACGACGGCGCGGAAAACGACCCTCAGGACGGCGCGGAGCGAGCGCCCGGACGGGTGGTGCGAACCAAGGAGCACCCGGCCAAGCCGATGACGGTCGACGACGCGCTCTACGAGATGGAGCTCGTCGGCCACGACTTCTTTCTGTTCTACGACAAGCAGACCGAACGGCCGTCCGTCGTCTACCGTCGCCACGCCTACGATTACGGCCTGATCAGCCTTTCCTGACCGGGCCGGGCGGCTGGGAAGTCCGCCGGACCGCTGACGTTCGCCGGCTTTGCGGGCGTGTCACCTACGATGGATGGCGCCGAACCGACGAAGGTCGGCGAAGACCGCCATCCAACAGAGGACATAGCTGTGCTGTCGAAGTTGCTGCGCCTTGGTGAAGGTCGCATGGTCAAGCGCCTCAAAAGGGTGGCCGACTATGTCAACACGTTGTCCGACGACGTCGAGAAACTCACCGACGCCGAGCTCAGGGCCAAGACCGACGAGTTCAAGAAGCGCCTGGAAGACGGGGAAACCCTCGACGACCTGCTGCCGGAGGCGTTCGCGGTGGCCCGGGAGGCAGCCTGGCGAGTGCTCGACCAGCGGCCGTTCGACGTGCAGGTGATGGGCGCGGCCGCGCTGCACCTGGGCAACGTCGCCGAGATGAAAACCGGTGAAGGCAAGACCCTGACCTGCGTCTTGCCCGCCTACCTCAATGCGCTGGCCGGCAAGGGCGTGCACATCGTCACGGTCAACGACTACCTGGCCAAACGCGACAGCGAGTGGATGGGGCGCGTGCACCGCTTCCTCGGGCTGCAGGTCGGGGTGATCCTGGCCCCGATGATGCCCGACGAGCGCCGGGTCGCCTACAACGCCGACATCACCTACGGCACCAACAACGAGTTCGGCTTCGACTACCTGCGCGACAACATGGCGCACTCGCTCGAAGACCTGGTGCAGCGGGGGCACAGCTACGCCATCGTCGACGAGGTCGACTCCATCCTGATCGACGAGGCCCGCACCCCGCTGATCATCTCCGGCCCCGCGGACGGCGCCTCCAACTGGTACACCGAGTTCGCCCGGTTGGCGCCGCTGATGGAGAAGGACCTGCACTACGAGGTCGACCTGCGCAAACGCACCGTCGGCGTGCACGAAAAGGGCGTCGAGTTCGTCGAAGACCAGCTCGGCATCGACAACCTCTACGAGGCCGCCAACTCGCCGCTGGTCAGCTACCTCAACAACGCCCTGAAGGCCAAGGAGCTGTTTCACCGCGACAAGGACTACATCGTCCGCGACGGCGAGGTGCTCATCGTCGACGAGTTCACCGGCCGGGTGCTGATCGGGCGCCGCTACAACGAGGGCATGCACCAGGCCATCGAGGCCAAGGAGCACGTCGAGATCAAGGCCGAGAACCAGACGCTGGCCACGATCACATTGCAGAACTACTTCCGGCTCTACGAGAAGCTCGCCGGGATGACCGGCACCGCCCACACCGAGGCGGCCGAGCTGCACGAGATCTACAAGCTCGGCGTGGTCAGCATCCCGACCAACAAGCCGATGATCCGCACCGACCAGTCCGACCTCATCTACAAGACCGAGGAGGCCAAGTACATCGCGGTGGTCGACGACGTCACCGAGCGGTACGAGAAGGGCCAACCGGTGCTGATCGGCACCACGAGCGTCGAGCGCTCGGAGTACCTGTCGCGGCAGTTCACCAAGCGGCGCATCCCGCACAACGTGCTCAACGCCAAGTACCACGAGAAGGAGGCGGCCATCATCGCCGAGGCGGGCCGGCGCGGCGGCATCACCGTCGCGACCAACATGGCCGGCCGCGGGACGGACGTCGTGCTGGGCGGCAACGTCGACTTTCTCACGGACCTGCGCTTGCGTGCCCGCGGCCTGGACCCGGTGGAAACGCCCGACGAGTACGAGCAGGCCTGGCACGAGGAGCTGCCCATCGTCAAAGAGGAGGCCGGCAAAGAGGCGGCCGAAGTCATCGAGGCGGGCGGCTTGTATGTGCTGGGCACCGAACGGCACGAGTCGCGGCGCATCGACAACCAGCTGCGCGGCCGCTCCGGCCGGCAGGGCGACCCCGGCGAATCGCGCTTCTACCTGTCGCTGAGCGACGAGCTGATGCGGCGCTTCAACGGAGCCGCTTTGGAGGCGATGCTCAACCGGCTGAACCTGCCCGATGACGTGCCGATCGAAAACAAGATGGTCACCCGGGCGATCAAGAGCGCGCAGACGCAGGTCGAGCAGCAGAACTTCGAGGTCCGCAAGAACGTCCTCAAGTACGACGAGGTGATGAATCAGCAGCGCAAGGTGATCTACGCCGAGCGCCGCCGCATCCTCGAGGGCGAGAACCTCAAGGACCAGGCGTTGGACATGGTCCGGGACGTGGTCACCGCCTACGTCAACGGCGCGACGAGCGAGGGCTACGCCGAGGATTGGGATTTGGACGCCTTGTGGTCGGCGCTCAAAACGCTCTACCCGGTCGGGATCACGCACGAGAGCCTGACGCACCGCGATGCCGATTCCGACCGCGACGACCTCACCCGCGACGAGCTGCTCGATGCGCTGGTGAAAGACGCCGAACGTGCCTATGCCGCAAGGGAAGCCGAGCTGGAGGAGCTCGCGGGCGAGGGCGCGATGCGTCAATTGGAGCGCAACGTGTTGCTCAACGTCGTCGACCGCAAGTGGCGCGAGCACCTCTACGAGATGGACTACCTCAAGGAAGGAATTGGCCTGCGCGCGATGGCGCAGCGCGATCCGTTGGTGGAGTACCAGCGTGAGGGCTACGACATGTTCATGGCCATGCTCGACGGCATGAAGGAGGAGTCGGTCGGCTTCCTGTTCAACGTCACCGTCGAGCGGGTGCCGGCTCCGCAGGTCGCCCCGGTGGAAATGCCGGAAGGGCTCGCGGAATTGGGGACGTCCGCCTCCGGTCAGCAGGAGGGCGTCGACGATGCGGCCGCCGCGGCGCGCCGAGAGGCGCCAAGCACCTTGCGCGCCAAGGGGATCGAAGATGAGGCGCCCGCTCTGACGTATTCCGGCCCGTCCGAGGACGGTTCGGCGCAGGTGCAACGCAACGGTGGCGGTGCCCAGAAGACGCCGGCCGGCGTGCCCGCCGGCGCCAGCCGTCGCGAGCGGCGTGAAGCCGCGCGACGGCAAGGTCGCGGCGCCAAGCCGCCGAAATCGGTCAAGAGGCGCTAGCGCCGCAAGCGGCCCACCCGGGCAAACGCTGTCGAGAAAGGGGCGAGATCCATGCCCTTCGACGGGGCCGTGTCGCGCACGGGGGTTTTGGCGGCGCTCTCCCTCGCGATCGACCTCGGCCTCGGTCAGCCGATGGATCACATGCTGCGGTCGGCGGCGATGGGCACGAGGCTTGCCGAGCGGGTCGGGCTCAGCGAGCGTGAGCGCGGAACGGTTTTCTACACGGGTCTGGTGATGTGGATCGGGTGTCACGCCGATTCGCACGAGTACGCGCGGTGGTTCGGGGACGACATCGCGGTGCGTCATGACAGCCACTTCATCGACTGGTCCGGCGCGCCGTTCCGGCGTTTTCTCGTCGGCAACGTGGGCCGTGGTTCGACGTTGCCGAAGCGAGCCCAGTTGGCGGCCAAACTGTTCTTGGACGCGCGCGGGAATCTCGGCGCGTTGATGCAATCCCATTGCCTGTCAGCCGCATTGCTCGCCGAGGAGATCGGCTTGGGCGCGGATGTCTGTGCAGCCCTTCCCTACGCGTACGAACGGTGGGACGGCAGCGGTCTTCCCACCGGTGCCGCCGGATCCCGGATACCCGTGGCGATGCGGGTGGCGCAGCTCGCCGATATCGCCGAAGTGTACAACCGCGCTTATGGCGCCGGGGCCGCGATCACGGAGGTGAGCCGTCGCAGCGGCAAACAGTTCGACCCGGACATAGTGGCAGAGTTCACCGCGGCCGCCGGCGACCTACTGCTCCAGAGCGAAGATGCCTGGTCGACTGCTGCCGGCTTGGCCCCGGATCCGGGGGAAGCGCTGAACGGTCCCGAGTTAGACAGGCTCCTGCGGGCGATGGGCGACTTCGCGGACCTGAAATGCCCCTTCACCCTGGGTCATTCGCGCGCCGTAGCGGCGCTTGCGGAGAACGCGGGGAAATGTGTCGGGCTACCGCAGGACGAGATGGACATTCTGCGTCGCGCGGGCTACGTTCACGATCTCGGCCGGATCGGCGTCTCCAACCGGGTATGGGAGAAGCCGGGTGAACTAACCCACGCCGAACGCGAGCGGGTGAACCTGCATCCGTATCTCACCGGCAGGATCTTGGCCCGGGTCGGTGGGCTGAAGGCCGTCCGGGAGGTCGCAGTCAACCATCACGAACGACTGGACGGGTCGGGATATCCGAATGGTCTCCGCGGTGATGATCTCTCCGTTCGCGACAGGGTATTTGCCGCCGCCGAAAGCTATTGCGGCTCAATGGAACCCCGGCCCTATCGCGACGCACTGGATGAGACCGCCGCAGCGAGGCAATTACGAAGTGAGGCGGCCCGCGGCCGCCTCGACGGCGACGCGGTTGAAGCCGTGCTGGAGGCCGCGGGGCACCGGCCGTCCCGCAGAGCCGCGAGGCCGGCGGGCTTGACTGGGCGGGAGGCCGAGGTGTTGCTCCATGTCGCAAAGGGACGATCCAACCGGGAGATCGCTTCGGCCCTTTGCATTTCCGAGAAGACCGTGCGCAATCACGTTGAGCACATCTATGCCAAGATCGGGGTCTCGAACCGGATCGGGGCCAGCTTGTACGCGACCCGGCACGGGTTGACCGGCAGTGCACCCCGATAAGGAGTGTGCCCTCCGCTTGGGTCAGCCGGGCCGTCATCGCGGGGAAGTGCCCGGCCGTGATCGCCGGTCCAGTAGCCAGGCGGTTGCGAGGGTGAGGACGACGGCGAACGAGGCGAGCGCGAGAAGACTGGCCGCGGTGCCTCCCTGAAAGGTGTGGCTGTACGCGGACATGGCCGGCAGCGCGGTGGTGTAGCGGTCAAGTCCTAGGTCTCGGCCCAGTGCATCGAAGGCGTGCCGGTTGGACAGGGCCATGCTCAGCAGGCGTCCGGGGGTGGCCATCTGGTCGACGGGAACGATGGCGCCACCGAACAGAACCTGGGGGAAGCACAGCATCGGCAGGGCGAGGGCTGCCTGCGCGGCATTGGAGACGGCGGCCGAGGCGAAAAGGCCCAGGGCCAGTGCCGAAGTCGCTTCGATCACGATCGTCGCGAACAGCGCGGCGTACACGTCCCATCCGAGGGCGGGGAGCCGACCGAGCGCGCGCAGAACGACCAGCAACACAGCGCTGACTCCGGCCAGAACCGGAAGGAGCGCCGTCACCTTCGACGCGACGTAGGCGCCCACGCTGAGCCCGGCCAGGCGTTCGCGCCGGAAGACGGCCATTTCGCCGACGATCTGGAGCAGGCCGTACGTCAGGCCGAAGAAGAAGCCGTCGAAGGCGATCCAGAACACGATCTGGGCCGGGCCGACGCCGGCCGCCTTATCCGGATCGAACGAGCCGCGCCTGAATAGTGTCGCCATCATCGCCGTCACCAGGACCGGTGAGCCGAGCAGGATCGTTAGGGTGAGCCGGTTACGGGAAAGGACGTCGACGTTGCGCCGTGTGAGCAGCCACCATTGCCTGATCGTGCCCGTGCGCCTGACCTCGGACCGGATTGCCGGGCGGGGCTGCGGAGTCAAGCCCGGCCGGGTTGTTGGCTTCATGCGGCTTTTCGCGAATCGCTCCGCCCAGATCTGCGGGGTGTGCTCGCCGGCGAGACGCTCGTATACCTCGGTGAGGTTGTCCACGCCGAAGTAGCGCCGCGCCGCGGCCGGGCTGCCGGTGAAGGCCAAGTGGCCGTCGCGAGCCAGGAAGACGACCCGGTCGCACCGGTCAATGCCGGCCGGCTCATGTGTTGTGAGAACGACGGTGATTCCGCGCTGGCTGAGCCTGCGCAGCAGGCGCATCACGTCGGCCGCCGTTGATGGATCGAGGCCGGAGGTGGGCTCATCGAGGAAGAAAAGGCGCGGCCGGGTCAGTAGCTCCACGGCGATGCTGGCCCGCTTGCGTTGACCCCCGGACAGCGCGCGCACCGGCACGTCGGCCCGGTCAGCCAGGTCGAGGTCCCGCAGGGTTTCGTCCACGATCCGTTCCGCGTCGACGGCGGACGTGCCCGCGGGGAGGCGTAGCTGCGCCGCGTAGCACAGCGTTCGGCGCAGCGGCATCTCGAGGTGAATGATGTCGTCCTGGGGCACATAGCCGACTTTTGCGTCGGCGCTGACGCGGCCACGGCGAGCGACACCGTCGTGGCGAAGCTCTCCGGAAGACGGTGGCTGCAGTCCGGCTAGGATCTGCAGCAATGTCGTCTTCCCGGCTCCGCTGCCGCCCGCCAGGGCGATCAATTCGCCGGGTTCCACTGAGAGCGAGAGTTTGTGGAGTAGCTGCCGCCCACCGACGCGCCGGCTCACGTCGATCGCATCGACCCGCGCGCCGCCCGGCACCTGAGTCCCGCGACGTTCCATGGTCGTTGCGCTGCATGTAGATTCGGTCATGATCTGATCTCCGTGGCTTCTCGAAGTTGCTTGTCACGGGAGATCATCGGCCGACTCGTTGTGCGGTCGCATGAGGCATTTGCCCCAAATCGCTTGCCCGCGTGTCCGCGGCGCGGGGCCGACTAGTCAATATTGACTAGTGCCCGCCCGCACAAATTTGAGGCAAATGACCTATATGCCAAAAGCAGCTGGGGCGGCGACACTTGAGCCATGAAGCGTTACTTGATCATTGGTTACGGCGCCGCGAGCTATCTCTTGTTCGTGCTGGCCTTCTTGTACTTGATCGGATTCGTCGGCGACCTCGTCGTGCCGCGCAGCGTCGATCACGCGATCACCGCGCCGATCGGCCACGCGGTCGCGGTGGACGTCGCCCTGGTGGCTTTGTTCGGCGTTCAGCACAGCGTCATGGCGCGGCGGGGCTTCAAGCGGTGGTGGACGCGCTTCGTGCCGCCGTCGATTGAGCGCGCTACCTACGTGTTGCTTTCCAGCGCCGTCCTGGTGCTGCTGTTCTGGCAATGGCGAACGATGCCCTCGGTGCTCTGGGACGTGCGGCCGTCGGCCGCTCGCCTGGTGGTGTGGGCCCTGTTTTGGCTCGGGTGGGCGATCGCGTTGGCGTCGACCTTCATGATCAACCACTTCGACCTGTTCGGCCTGCGGCAGGTGTACCTGGCTTGGCGCGGAAAGCCGTACACGGAGCTCGGTTTCCGCACCCACTTGTTCTACCGTTTGGTGCGCCACCCGCTGATGCTGGGATTCCTGATCGCGTTCTGGGCGGCACCTACCATGACGGCCGGACACCTGCTGTTCTCGATTGCCATCACGGGATACATCCTGATCGCCCTGCAAATCGAGGAGCGCAGCCTCGTCGCGGCGCTGGGCGACCAATACCGCGCCTACCGCCGCGACGTGCCGATGCTGCTACCACTCAAGCACCAGGCACGTCGGCAGCCGGTGAAAACGGCTGTGCACTAGATTTCGAGGCGAGGCCCACTGCCGGCGCCGCCGACGCCGGCGGCCCGCGGGCCGGCCAACTGACCGTCACCCGATGTGCAGTGCCACCACCTGCCACCGGCTGCCTGCGCCTCGGGTGCCGGTGGGCAACCGTTCCACGCGGCAGGCGATGGCATGGATCCGGTCGCCGCGGCTGTAGGACCCGAACACCTCGGCCGCGGCCTCGGGGTCGCGGCGCCCGGCCGGTTGCAGGCGCATCCGGCGCAGCACCGCGGCGCCTTGGTGCGCGGGTGGGTGCCCGCGCCCCGTGCCCGTCGCCGAGTGGCCGATGGAGAGCACGGAGTCGACCAGGCCGGGCGCCAACATGGGTCGCAGCTGGGCGACGGGGCGGCGGCGGTCGATGACTTCCAGCACCCGGCGCAGAGCGGCGTCGGCGAAGGCGGCCGCCTGACGCATCGCCGCGGACGTTACGGGAGTTGCCTTCGGGCTGCTCGGTTGCCCGGTGTAAGGCCGGCGGGGCGCACGGGGGCGGCCGCGCAGTGTTGCGAGCGATGACGGCCGGCACTGGGGAACGGTTCGAGGCAACGAGCGCCAAGCCGTTTCGTCGCGCCGTGGGGGCTCGTAGTCGACAACGGGGGTCACGGCGAAACCGTTGCCGAGAGAACTAAGGGTCAACGCGCACTCTCCAAGTTCAATGGTCGATGGCGAGCCTGCTGGAGAGTGGCAGACGGTGGCTAGCCAGTGGCTAGTCAGTGGCTGGTCAGTGCTTGATCAGTGGTTAATCAGTGGTCATCATGGCACAACTCGACGCCGCGCGTACCCGCCGAACTTCGGCGCGGCCCGACGATTACGGTGGGCGGGTACACCGGTCCACAAAGCGAAACGAGGACGAATTGACAAGGAGGACAGGGCCGCAATGGTGACCCGGCTGTCCCCGGCGGACGCCTCCTTCTACCGGCTGGAGAACACGGCCACCCCCATGTACGTCGGATCGCTGTCCATCCTGCGCCGTCCGCGCGCCGGATTGAGCTATGAGACGCTGCTGGCGACCGTCGAACAGCGATTGGCCCAGATACCGCGCTACCGGCAGAAGGTGCGGGAGGTCCGGATCGGCATGGCCAGGCCCGTCTGGATCGACGACGCCGACTTCGACATCACCTACCACGTGAGGCGCTCGGCGCTGCCCTCGCCGGGCAGTGACGAGCAACTGCACGAGCTGATCGCGCGGCTGGCCGCGCGGCCCCTGGACAAGTCGCGGCCGCTGTGGGAGATGTACCTCGTCGAAGGGCTGGCCAAAAACCGCGTCGCCCTGTACACCAAGTCGCATCAGGCACTGATCAACGGCATGACCGCTCTGGAAATCGGCCATGTCATCGTCGACCGGACGCGGCGCCCGCCGCCGTTCCCCGAAGACATCTGGATACCGGAACGCGACCCGGGTAACACCCGGCTGGTATTGGGCGCCATCGGTGACTGGTTGGTGGGGCCCGGCACGCAACTGCAGGCCGTCTGGTCCGCGATCGCGGGAGCGGTGACGAACTATGGACAACTTGTCGACGCGGGCCGCCGCGTCGTCGACATCGCCCGGGCGATGGCGCGTGGCACGGCACCCAGTAGCCCGCTCAACGCGACCGTTTCGCGCAACCGGCGGTTCACGGTCGCCCGCGGCAGCCTGGAGGACTACCGCACCGTGCGTGCGCGCTACGACTGCGACGTCAACGACGTGGTGCTGGCCGTGGTGGCCGGCGCGCTGGGCAACTGGTTGATGTCGCGCGGGGTGGCGGTGTCGCCCACCGAGACGGTCCGCGCGATGGCGCCGCTGTCGATCTATGCCGACGGCCAACACGACTCAACCGGCCCCGGCCAAACGATCAGCCAGGTGACGCCGTACCTGGTTGATCTGCCGGTGGGCGAGCCAAATCCGGTGGTGCGGCTGTCACAGATCGCTCACGCCACCGAATCCAACACCGCGGGAGCCAGTCTGGTCGACGCCAGGACCATTGTCACGCTGTCGGGTTTTGCGCCACCGACATTGCACGCCATGGGTATTCGGGTCGCTACCGGCTTCCCAAGCTTTACCAAGCGCACGTTCAACCTGTTGATCACCAACGCCCCGGGAGCTCAGTCGCAGATGTACATCGCCGGCACCAAGCTGCTGGAGACCTACGCGGTGCCGCCGCTGCTGCCGAACCAGGCGCTGGCGATCAGCGTGACTTCTTACAACGGCATGCTGTATTTCGGAATCAACGCCGATCGCGACGCGATGAGCGACGTCGATCTGCTGCCCGGCCTGCTGAACCAATCGCTTGAGGAACTTCTCGAAGCTTCCCGGTAGTAATCGGGGTGAAAATTGCTGGCTGGATCTATGCTTCGGTGCTGTGAGCACCGCGACAAACGACCCCAAGGCGAAGAAACCCAAACCCGCCAGGCCGGTCACACAAACGATTTCCAATGCCGTTTACCAAGCCGAAATATTCCGGCTCCAAACGGAATTCGTGAAGCTGCAAGAGTGGGCCCGGCATTACGGCGCGCGCGTGGTGGTCATCTTCGAGGGCCGCGACGGTGCGGGCAAAGGCGGAACCATCAAACGGATCACCGAATACCTGAACCCGCGCGTCGCCCGCATCGCGGCTTTGCCCACGCCGACCGATCGACAGCGTGGCGAGTGGTACTACCAGCGCTATATCGCCCACCTGCCCGCCAAGGGTGAGATCGTGCTCTTCGATCGGTCGTGGTACAACCGCGCCGGCGTCGAAAAAGTCATGGGATTCTGCACGCCGCAAGAGTATGTCCTGTTTTTGCGGCAGACGCCGATTTTCGAACAGATGCTGATCGACGACGGGATTCTATTGCGAAAGTATTGGTTTTCCGTTTCGGAGGCCGAACAGCTGCGGCGGTTCAGGGCGCGGCTGAATGACCCCGTTCGGCAATGGAAACTCAGCCCGATGGACATGGAATCGCTGTATCGGTGGGAGGACTATTCGCGCGCGAAAGACGAGATGATGGTGCACACCGACACCCCGGTGAGCCCCTGGTATGTCGTGGAATCGGATATCAAGAAGCACGCGCGGCTGAATATGATGGCCCACCTGCTGTCGACGATCGAGTACCAAGAAGTCGAGCGGCCGAAGGTCAAACTGCCCAAACATCCGATCGCGAGCGAGAACTACCAGCGCCCGCCGCGTGAGTTGTCGACGTACGTCGACGACTATGCGGCCACCTTGATCGGGAGTTGAGCGTGGGAACTCCCGCGATTCAGGTCTACGTTCCGGCGACCCTGGCGATGTTGCAGCAGCTCGTCGCCGACGGCTCGTTGTGGCCGGTCAACGGCACCGCGTTCGCGGTGACGCCGACATTGCGCGAGGCCTACGCCGAGGGTGACGACGATGAGCTCGCCGAGGTCGCGCTGCGCGAGGCGGCGCTGGCGTCGCTGCGACTGCTGGCGGCCGACACCACCGAGGTGGGGTCCGAGGGGGGCGCCCTGCCGCCCAGGCGCGCGGTGCTGGCGGTCGAGGCCGATGACTTCACGTACCGTCCCGATCTCGACGACGCCGTCGTGAGGCTGGGCGCGCCCATCACGATCGACCGCGTGGTCGCCGCCTACGTCGACAACGCCGCAGCCGAGCTGGCCGTCGTGAAGGCGATCGATGTCATCGACGCGGCCGACCTGGGCGACGAGGACGCGGAGCTGGTCGTCGGCGACGCGCTGGACCACGACCTCGCCTGGTATGCGAACCAGGAGTTGCCATTCCTGCTTGACCTGCTCTGACGCCCGAATGTGACGCATTCTTGACCCGGTCGCCTGCATACGCGACCGTAGGTTACGGTACCGTAGCTTTTGTTAGTAGCCTTTCCGGGGCGGGTATTCGCCCCCAACGTGAGCGGAAGCCGAGCGCCGCGCCGTGAGCAGGAGCTTCCTTATGAGCAAGCAGCACGCACCGATCACCGCCAATGTCGTCAACACCAGGCGCGCGGTCGTCGCCGGAGCCGATCAGCATCCCGGGTGGCACGCGCTGCGCAAGCTAGCTGCGCGCATCACGACGCCGCTATTGCCCGACGATTATCTGCACCTGGCCAATCCGCTCTGGTCCGCGCGGGAATTGCGGGGCCGCATCCTCGAGGTGCGCAGGGAAACCGAAGATTCCGCGACCCTGGTGATCAAGCCGGGTTGGGGCTTCAGCTTCGACTACCGGCCGGGTCAGTACATCGGGATTGGTCTGCAGGTGGACGGGCGCTGGCGCTGGCGGTCCTATTCGCTGACCTCCAGCCCGGCTGCCACCGGCTCACCGCGCACCGTGACCATCACGGTCAAGGCGATGCCCGAGGGATTCCTGTCCACCCACCTGGTGGACGGTGTCGAGCCCGGGACCGTCGTGCGGCTGGCCGCGCCTCAAGGCAACTTCGTCCTGCCCGACCCGGCGCCGCCGTCGATCCTGTTTTTGACGGCCGGCTCCGGGATAACGCCGGTGATGTCGATGCTTCGGACGTTGGTGCGCCGCAACCAGATTGGTGATATCACGCACCTGCATTCGGCGCCGACCGAAACCGACGTGATGTTCGGCGCGGAGTTGGCCGAGCTGGCCGCCAACCAGCCGGGATATCGCCTGCGGGTGCGGGAGACGCGCAAACAGGGTCGGCTCGACCTTGCTTCGCTCGACCAGGAGGTGCCCGACTGGCGGGAGCGCCAGACCTGGGCATGCGGTCCGGAGGGCATGCTGACGCGCGCCGAAAAGTTATGGTCGTCGGCGGGCGTCGGGGATCGGCTGCACTTGGAGCGATTTGCGGTGTCCAAGGCCGCACCCGCCGGTGCCGGCGGAAGCGTCACCTTCGCCCGAAGCGGTCGGGTCGTCGCGGCCGATGCCGCGACATCGCTGATGGACGCGGGTGAGGGCGCCGGAGTGCAGATGCCTTTCGGCTGCCGCATGGGGATCTGCCAGTCGTGCGTGGTGAGCCTGGTGGAAGGCCACGTCCGCGATTTACGAACCGGTGCCGAACACGACCCGGGAACCCGCGTTCAGACCTGCGTGTCGGCCGCGTCTGGTGATTGCGTGCTCGACATCTAACTGCTACTCGCAGATAACCTACGGATTCGTAAGTTACGATAGCGTAGGTTTGGAAGTAGTTTGAACGGAACAAACGACCGTAGGGAGATAAAGACGATGGCGATCACCGACATCGACGCATTCGCCCATCTGACGGACGCCGACATCGAAAGCCTGGCGGTTGAGCTTGATGCCATCCGCCGGGACATTGAAGACTCTCGGGGTGAGCGGGACGCCCGCTACATCCACCGCACCATCGCAGCGCAGCGGACGCTGGAGGTGGCCGGCCGGCTGCTGCTGGCCGCCAGTTCGCGCCGTTCGGCCTGGTGGGCGGGAACCGTGACGCTGGGCGTGGCCAAGATCATCGAGAACATGGAGATCGGCCACAACGTCATGCACGGCCAGTGGGACTGGATGAACGACCCGGAGATCCACTCCTCGTCCTGGGAGTGGGACATGAGCGGGTCGTCCAAGCACTGGCGGTACACCCACAACTTCCTGCACCACAAGTACACCAACATCCTCGGGATGGACGACGACGTCGGCTTCGGCCTGCTGCGCGTCACCCGCGACCAGCGCTGGAAGCGCTTCAACATCTTCAACCTGCTTTACAACACTCTGCTCTTGCTCCTCTTTGAATGGGGCGTCGGGCTGCAGCACGTGGAGCTCGGCAAGATTGTCAAGAAGCGGATGGATCAGGACGAAGCGCGGCAGAAGGTCGACGAGTTCTTGGCCAAGGCCGGCCGGCAGGTGTTCAAGGACTACGTCGCGTTCCCGGCGCTGACCTCGTTGTCGCCCGGCGCGACATACACGTCGACGTTGAAGGCCAACGCGGTCGCCAATGTGATCCGCAACGTGTGGGCGAACGCCGTTATCTTCTGCGGTCATTTCCCCGATGGCGCGGAGAAGTTCGCCAAGACCGACATGATCGGCGAGACCCAGGGCCAGTGGTACCTGCGTCAGATGCTGGGCAGCGCCAACTTCGAGGGCGGGCCCGTGCTGCGGTTCATGAGCGGCAACCTCTGTCACCAGATCGAGCACCACTTGTATCCGGATCTGCCGAGCAACCGGCTGCACGAGATCTCGGTGCGGGTGCGCGCGGTGTGCGACAAGTACGACCTGCCGTACACCACCGGCTCGTTCCTCGTGCAATACGGCAAGACGTGGCGCACGCTGGCGAAGTTGTCGCTGCCGAACAAGTACCTGCTCGACGACGCCGACGACGCCCCGGAGACCCGCAGCGAGCGGATGTTCGCCGAGCTGGAGCCGGGTTTCGCGGGCACCGATCCGGCGACGGGGCGTCGGCGCGGGCTGAAGACCGCCATCGCCACCGTGCGGGGTTGGCGGCGCGACAGGCGCGCCAACAAGCAAGCGGCGCAAGCGATCAGCGACGCAAACGGCCTGGCGGCCTAGAGGCTGCACCGAGCAATGCATGCACGCTCGGGCAACGGCAACATCAGCGAGCGAAGTCCTCGTCGTCAGGGGTGTGCGACGAGGTAGGTTTCGTTGTCCAGGTCGGCGGTGAGTTCTTCGGCCCGACTTGTCTCAAATTGGTGCGCACGGTCACCGCGGGTGTTGATGAGGGGTTGCGGAGGTGTTGGGGTCGCGGTCGGCGGCGGTGCGGGTTTGGTCGTCGGCCCCGATGTCCACGACGCGGTAGGCAGCCGGGTGATGTGAACTAATTTTTTGATGCCCCAACGTGTTTGAGCTTCGATACATTGCCGGTAGTCGACGGCTGCGGTAACCAAGCTAGTTGTGTGGCGGTGGTGGTTGGGGTTGGAAGGGTTCATACCACCACCAGTCGGCGCGCTCGCCGGTAGGTCCCGGGCAGGGCGCCACCGCGGGCGGGGGTTGGGTTGGTGGGCGCGCCAGCGATCCCGGGCTCAGTAATCGGCCGGCGTTGTCGGTGACCATGAGCGCGCCTGCGGGTCCGGTGATGGTGAGGACGCCACGATGGTGCAACCGGTGATGATAAGGGCATAGCAGCACCAGGTTGGCCAACTCCGTGGGGCCGCCGTCTTCCCAGTGCCGGAGGTGGTGGGCGTGCAGACCGCGGGTGGCACCACAGCCGGGAACCGCGCACATGGGCTGGCGGTGCTCCAGCGCGCGGCGAAGCCGCCGGTTGATGAGGCGGGTCGCTCGGCCGGCACCAATGACCTCGCCGTGACGTTCGAACCAGACTTCACACGTGGCATCACACGTCAGGTATCGGCGTTCGGCCTCGGTGAGCAGCGGACCCAGATGCAGGGCTGCAGCGCGCTGCTCAACGTCGACGTGCACCACCACGGTGGTGTGCTGCCCGTGTGGCCGGCGGGCCGCCTCGGCGTCCCATCCAGCCTCGACCAGGCGCATAAACGCCTCGGCGGTGGTAGGCAACGGGGGCCGCTGATCTGAAGCGCCCTCGCCATTGCCGTGCTCGTGCTTCCACTCGGCGATCAGCGCATCACGATGAGACTGCAAGGCGGCGTCGAACTTCGCGGCGTCATGGTGGGGAAGCGTGATCCGGTAGCAGCTGCCCTGCTCGTTGGTGGTCGTGGTGATCGAGCGCTCGGGCTCGGGCGAAGGTTCGGGTTCGGGTCGCGGTTCCAGCTTGACCGCGGTGCGCAGCTGATTGACCGTGGCGACCCGCGCCAACTGCGCGTAATGCTCATCGGATCCCTCACCCGCCCGCGCCGCGATAACGCCGACCTGATCCAGCGACAGCCGGCCCTCACGCATGCCTTGGGCACAGCGTGGGAACTCCGTTAGCCGGCTCGCGATGGTGCTGATCGTGTGAGCGTTTGCCGGCGAGCAGCCGGTCTTCCAGGCCACCAACGCCGGCACCGACCGCGCGCCGGTGGCACCGCACAATTGGTCGCGATCGATCTCGGCGACGATCTGCACGATGCGCCCATCAATCGCGTTGCGCTGACCGGTCAACTCCGCCAGCTCCTCGAACAGCACCTCAAGACGCTCGCTAGGACTCACCACCACGGCGCCAGCGGATGCGGTCGAAGACATGACGTCATCATCGCAGCCACCTCCGACAAAACCGGGCCAAATCCGGGCCGCCCGATCCCCGCTTCTGAATTAGTGCGCACATCCCCCAGCCCCAAGCCGGAAAGCAACAGGTCAACCCCCTGCGACTACCACGAATCCCGATTCGTGAGCGAAGTCCTCGTCGTCAGGGGTGTGCGACCAGGTAGGTTTCGTTGTCCAGCCCGGCGGTGAGTTCTTCGACGTTGAAGGGCCGGTCGAGCCGTGCGTGCAGTGCCTTCGTGTCGACGAGGAGATTTATCTCTGCGGTTTGGCGGGCGAAGAGCCGTCCGATGAGTGGATAGATTCGACGCATGACCGCCCGCTCTGCGGCGGTGCAGCGCGACGCGCAGTAGCCGACGTGGCCGATCTCGTCGGTGAGGATCTCGCGGTAGAGCAGTTCAATTCGTTCGGCGACCGGGGGTTCGTCGGCGAACAGTTTCCTGGCGACACGGCGTAATTCGTCGAACATGATGCAGCCGGCCATCTCTGCGGCCCCGACGAACATGAAGCCGAGCCGTTGGGGGAGGAACACTCCCGTCTTGACGAACTGTCGCATCACGAAGGGCGGGGGAACGACTTGGAAGGTCAGACCGAAGACGTCGAGTGCGTATGCCAGGAGTCGGGTGTGGTAGTGCTCTTCCAGCTCGAGGTAGACATTCTCCGGCGGCAGATTCTCGTCGCTGTTGCGGCCGTAGGTTTCGCCGAGTCCGACGCCGAACCTTTCGGCCTGATTCAGTTTGGCGGTCGCCAGCAGGAAAAGCATCTTCGGGTTCAGGCCGGGTTCGGGTCGCCGGCGGCGCAGGTTGCGAAGGAAAGTCGGTCGGTCAGCGGGGCTGGCTGACCGGACGGGGTTCGCCTCAAGGTCGTCGAAGAACAGCTCCCGATTCGCCAGCCGTCGGTTGAGCAGGTCGGCTTCGCCATCACGCCTGCTCAAAAACTCCCGGTAGCCCTCGATGCCCGTCGGATTCATCTTTGTTCCATTCCTTCGACAATCGTTATCACGTAACGACTTAACAGCCCGGCATCGTGCGCACCGGTGGCTAGTAGCGCGAACAGCCCGGTCAGAAAGAAGGTTGCGAGTTCCGCGGCATCCACCTCCGGGGAGACTTGCCCTGCGTCTTGTGCTCGACCGATGACGCCCACCAGAAACTGTGCCAGCGGGTGCTGGGCCAACTGGTCTTCGGCCGGACGGGCTGCGGAGAAATGCAGGCCGAGCATGTCCCGGAAGATGACCGCGCCTAGCCGACGTTCGGCATCGAGTACGTGATGTACAACTTGCGAAAGCACCGACGTCAGATCGCCCTCGGCCTCTCCGAGTTCGCTGATGATTCGGGTCTCCTCGTTGCGCTCCACCTCCATGAGGACATGCCCTTTAGTCGGGAAGTGGAAGTAGAACGTCCCTCTGACCACGCCCGCGGCAGCGGCGATGGCACTGACATCAGCGGCGGCGAAACCGCGTCGTGAGATCTCAGCCAACGCCGCGTCGAACAACCGCGCCCGGGTTTCCAGTCGGCGAGCCTCCCGGACGCCGCCGGCTGGCGATCCAGCCACGGATGGTGAAAGGGGTGACCCCATGAGGGGCACGGTACGCCTAATAGCTGACGGTCGTCAATGACGGCTGTCAGCGAACAGCAGAACCGCCGCCCCGCCGATGCCCGACGGTCACGAGCCGCCGGTCACCTTAGCGGCCAGTGCCGCTAGCTTGGCATCGAGTTCTTCTGCCGCGCTGAGCAATTCGGGGTTGGGCTCGACGACCATCAGCGACGACGGCTTGACATAGGTCAGGCTGCTGCCGCCCTCGCCCTCGTCGGTGAGCAGCACCTCGACCGGAGCGAACAGGCCCGCGCTCACATCGTGGCGCAGCATCGTGATGGCGATCAGCGGGTTGCCGAGGATGACGCGCAACGCCCTGCGGTCGATGCCCGTCTTCGTGATCCACGCGCCGTGGTCAAGTAGGGCGAAGAGCATGAATCCGCTCGGCCCGACGTGGGGTTCAACCCGTTCCCGGTAGGAATGCCAACTTTCGGTGGCCGTCGCGATCTCGTTGATCGCAACCGGGTGCTGGCCTATGTCGGCCAATAACGCAGCGACCAGTTCGTCGTAGCTTTTCGTGCTGTCGTAGCGCACTCGCACCCCTTCGAACCGGATTTCGTGCGCAACGGGTGTGGACGTGGTCATGGTCCCTCTCCTAGCCGAGTCGCTCGATGATGGTGGCGTTGGCCATGCCGCCGCCCTCACACATCGTCTGCAGCCCATACCGTCCGCCGCGCTGTTCGAGCGCGTTCACGAGTGTTGTCATGATTCGCGCACCGCTGGCACCGAGCGGGTGGCCGATGGCGATGGCGCCGCCGTTGACGTTGGTCTTGGCCAGGTCCGCCCCGGTGTCGTGGGCCCACGCCAGCACCACCGGCGCGAACGCCTCGTTCACCTCGAACAGGTCGATGTCGGCCAACGTGAGTCCCGCGCGGTGCAACACCTTCTCGGTGGCGGGGATGATGCCGGTGAGCATGTAGAGCGGGTCGGAGCCCACCACGGTGGTGGTGTGGATCCGGGCAAGCGGGCGCAGGCCCAGCTTCTTGGCCACCTCGCTGCTGGTGATGAGGACCGCGGCGCTGCCGTCGGAGAGCGGCGAGGAATTGCCCGCCGTGATCGACCAATTGATCCGCGGGAAGCGCTCTTTCACCGCTTCGCTGTAGAACGAGGGCTGCAACGCGGCCAGTGTTTCGACCGTCGTGCCGGGCCGGATGATCTCGTCGGTGGACAGCCCGGCCACCGGGATCAGTTCGTTGTCGAAGAGCCCCTCCTTGGTGGCCCGGGCGGCCTTCTCGTGGCTGGAGGCCGAGAACTCGTCGAGCTGGGTGCGCGAGAAGCCCCACTTGGCTGCGATCAGTTCGGCGCCGATGCCCTGTGGCACCAGGCCCTCGGGGTAGCGCCGAGCCATGTCCTCGCCGAACGGGTTGCTGCCCGGTAGCACGGAGCTGCCCATCGGGACGCGGCTCATCGACTCAACGCCGCCGGCGATGACAAGGTCGTATGCGCCGGCAAGGACGCCCTGCGCGGCGAAGCTGATCGCCTGCTGGCTGCTGCCGCACTGCCGGTCGACAGTGGTTCCGGGAACCGACTCCGGGAATCCCGCGCCAAGCACGGCGTTGCGCGCGATGTTGACTGCCTGGTCGCCGACCTGGGTGACGGCACCGGCGATGACGTCGTCGATCTGTACCGGGTCGACGCCGGTGCGCGCTACGAGTTCTCGCAGGCTGTGCGCCAACAAATCCGCAGGCAGCACACCATGCAGCGCGCCGCTGGCCTTGCCCTTGCCGATCGGCGTGCGGACGGCACCGACGATGACGGCGTCGCGGCCTTGAACCATGGCTCCTCCTTGAGTCCCGCGAGGCTAAGTATTACTCGCTGTACCCAGGTAAAACATCTAGGTATACTAAATGCAACCCAGACCGGGAGGTGATTTCGGTGACATTTCTGCAAGGCCCGCTAGCCGACCGCGACAAGTGGTCGGCGGTTGGTGAGTGTGCGATCGAGAAGACCATGGCGGTGCTCGGCACCAAGTCCGCGATGCTCATCATGCGCGAGGCGTATTACGGCACCACCCGGTTCGACGACTTCGCGCGGCGGGTCGGCATCACCAAGGCCGCCGCCGCCGCCCGGCTCGCCGAGCTGGTCGACCTCGGGCTCCTGACGCGCCGGCCGTACCGCGAGCCCGGGCAGCGCGGCCGCGAGGAGTACGTATTGACCGAGGCCGGCGTCGACTTCATGCCAGTGGTCTGGGCGATGTTCCAGTGGGGCAAACGTCACCTGCCGGGCCGCAACCGCCTGCGGCTCACGCATGTTGGCTGCGGCGCCGAGGCGGGAGTCGAAATACGTTGCGCCGAAGGCCATCTCGTGCCGTCCGGCGAGCTCGGCATGCGGCTGGCCAAGTCTGGCTGAGGCG
Source organism: uncultured Actinomycetota bacterium (assembly GCA_963788075.1). Classification (GTDB taxonomy): domain Bacteria; phylum Actinomycetota; class Actinomycetes; order Mycobacteriales; family Mycobacteriaceae; genus Mycobacterium. Next base: position 1,629,591 of record CAWBFI010000008.1, read on the forward strand.
GCGATGCGCGCAATGGCGCGAGCGTCCGCAGTTGTACGGCTTTAGCGGCGTGTCGGCGTACAGACACGCGCGCTCGGCGGGCCGTCACGTCTGGTTGAGCACCGCCAGCAGGCGCCTGGCCGCGGCGACGCGGCGCGCGGCCGGCCCCGACAACGTGTCCAGCGCGCATTCGGGGTCGGCCGGCGGCCCCATGTGTCCGCAGCCGCGCGGGCAGTCTTCGATCGTCTCGGCCAGATCCGAGAACGCCATCAGCACGTCGTCGGGTTCGATGTGGGCCAACCCGAACGAGCGGATGCCCGGTGTGTCGATCACCCAGCCGGTGGTCGCGAGGGGCAATGCGACCGATTGGGTGGAGGTGTGCCGCCCCCTCCCGATCTCGGTGACCGCCCCGACGGCCCGATCCGCCTCGGGCACAAGCCGATTCACCAGCGTCGACTTGCCGACCCCGGAATGGCCGAGCAGCACGGTGATCTTGCCGGCGAGCAGGTCGGCCACCGCGAGCAGGGGATCGTCGACGCCCGCCGCGACCACCGTCAGGTCCAGGTCCGCGAAATGCTTGGCGAACGGCTCCGGCGGCGCCAGGTCGGTCTTCGTCAGGCACAAAATGGGTGACAGCCCGCCGGCGTAGGCGGCGATCAGCGCGCGGTCGACCAGGCCGGTGCGCGGCGGCGGGTCCGCGAGGGCCACCACGATCAGCAGTTGGTCCGCGTTGGCGACCACCACTCGTTCGGTGGGATCTGTGTCGTCGGCGGTGCGCCGCAACACCGTTCGGCGCTCCCCGCGCCGCACGATGCGGGCCAGGGTGTCGGGACGCCCGGTGAGATCACCCACCAGGTCCACGTCGTCGCCCACCACGATCGGGGTGCGGCCCAGCTCGCGCGCCCGCATGGCCGTGACCCGGCGATCGGGGCGCCCGCCGAGCACGCAGCCCCAGCGGCCGCGGTCGACGCTGACCACCATGGCGGCCTCGGCGTCGGCGTGCTCTGGACGGGTCTTGGTCCGCGGCCGCGAGCCCCTGCCAGAGCGGACCCTGACGTCGGACTCGTCGTAGTCGCCGGGCCTCAACCGCTGGACTCCGGCTCGATTGCCCGCCTCCTCCTCGGGCCGCCACGGCGGCCCGCATCGTCGTCGGGCTCCGGCTCGATTGCCCGCCTCCTCCTCGGGCCGCCACGGCGGCCCGCATCGTCGTCGGGCTCCGGCTCGATTGCCCGCCTCCTCCTCGGGCCGCCACGGCGGCCCGCATCGTCGTCGGGCTCCGCTACCATCCGCGCCCACAGCTGCGGAAACTCTGGCAGCGTCTTGCTGGTGGCGCCGATGTCGTCCACCTCGACGCCGGCCACCCGCAGCCCCACGATCGCGCCGGCCATCGCCATTCGGTGGTCGGCATACGCGCGCCAGGCGCCGCCGTGCAGCGGCGTCGCGGTGATCACCAGACCGTCGGGCGTCTCCGCGCAGTCCCCGCCCAGGCGGTTGATCTCGGCGCTCAGCGCGGCGAGCCGATCGGTTTCGTGGCCCCGCAGATGGGCGATGCCGGAGAGCCGTGACACCGATCCGGGACTCGCCAGCGCGGCGAGCGCCGCCACCGACGGGGTCAGCTCGCCGACGTCGCGCAGGTCGACGTCGAAGCCGGGGTAGTCGGCCGAACCCCGGATCTCTAGAAACGAATCACCTTCGGTGACAACGGCATTCATCTTGCCCAAGACGCCCAGGATGTCGTCGGCGGGTTGCACGCTGGTCGCCGGCCAGCCGGTGATGCGCACGGTCCCGCCGCTGACCACGGCCGCCGCCAGGAACGGAACGGCGTTGGTCAGATCGGGCTCGACGTCCCAGTGCCGGGCAGCAACCGCGCCGGCCCGGACCCGCCACTGGTTGGGGACGGAGTCGTCGACGTCGACCCCCGCCTGCCGCAGCATCGCGATCGTCATCGCGATGTGCGGCGCCGACGGCAGCACCGAGCCGATGTGTCGGACGGTCAGGCCCTCGGTGAACGACGGCGCCGACAGCAACAGGCCGGACACGAACTGCGACGACGCCGAAGCGTCGATCGCCACGGACCCGCCGGTGACCGATCCGTTGCCGTGGACCCGGAACGGAAGGCCGCTGCCCTCGATCTCGACGCCCAGCCCGCGCAGCGCATCCAGCAGCGGCGCGATGGGCCGGGCCCGCGCCTGCTCGTCGCCGTCGAACTCCACCACCGAATCGGCCAGCGCGGCCAGCGGCGGGACAAAACGCAAAACCGTGCCCGCCAGGCCGCAATCCACTCTTGCGCCGGGCGCGGGCGCGATCCGGCCGCTGACCGTCAGCTCGGACCCGGACCCCTCGACGCGCAGCCCGAGTGCGCTGAGCGCTCCGATCATCAGGTCGGTGTCCCGGCTGCGCAGCGCTCCGCTGATGGTCGAAATGCCCCGGCCCTGCGCGGCGGCCAGCCCCGCCAGCACCAGCGCCCGGTTGCTCTGCGACTTCGAGCCCGGAACCGTCACGGTCGCGTGCACCGGTGCGGTCGCGGCTGGGGCCGGCCACGCCTTCTTAGGATCGGTGCTGCTCACGCGCTTCATCCTGCCGTGTCGGCGAGTGTCGTGGGTAGCAGGCACCATGGAAGCATGTGCGGACGTTTTGCAGTCACCACGGATCCGGCCAAGCTGGCCGAGAAAATCAAGGCCATCGACGAAGCGACCGGCGCCGCGCCCAACGCTGGAGCGCCCAACTACAACGTGGCGCCGACCGCGACCATCGCGACCGTGGTCACTCGGCACACCGAGCCCGACGACACGGCGACCCGCCGCGTTCGGCTCATGCGCTGGGGGCTGATCCCGCCGTGGGCCAAGGCCGGCGCCGATGGCGCACCCGAGGGCAAGGGCCCGCTGCTGATCAACGCCCGCGCCGACAAGGTCACCAGCTCGCCGGCCTTCCGCTCGAGCGCCAAGTCCAAGCGCTGCCTGGTGCCGATGGACGGCTACTACGAATGGCGTGTCAATGCCGACGGCGCCGGCAAGAAGTCGCCCAAGACTCCGTACTTCATGTACCGCGAAGACGGCGAGCCGCTGTTCATGGCGGGGCTCTGGTCGGTTTGGAAGCCGGCCAAGGACGGTCCGCCGCTGCTGAGTTGCACGATCATCACCACCGACGCGCCCGGGGAGCTCGCCGAGATCCATGATCGGATGCCGCTGGCACTGCCCGAACGCGACTGGGACCGGTGGCTGGACCCGGACGCGCCCATCGATGAGGAGCTGCTCACCCGCCCGCCCGACGTGCACGACATCCGGCTGCGGGAAGTGTCGACGCTGGTCAACAATGTCCGCAACAACGGCCCCGAGCTGCTCGACCCGGTCGAGCCCCAGCCCGAGCAAGCCCACCTGCTGTAGGCACCTTCCATTTGGAACTGCGGAATTGCCGCGCTTTCTTTCTCTCGGAAAGATCTTCCATTCGGACGTTTATCGGCCTTCGCGACGGTCTATCTAGCAAGCATGCGTTTCGTCCACGCAGCCGCCGTCGGCACGGCCCTCGCCGTTCCGCTCAGCGTGCCGGTCGTGCTGATGGGGCCGCCCGCGCACGCCGACATCAGCGGCTACCGACGTTGCGTGGGAAACATTACGGAACTCCCGATCAGCGAACCCGACCCGAAAAGTTTGCAGCTTGCCCGACAAATCGAGCAGGACCTCAATTCTGGTGTTTCCCCCGCCGCGGAGGCTCAAAAAGTAACGCAGATGGGATTCGACCCGCACGCCGCCAATGCGGTGGTGCAGTGTGCTATGCAGGAGCGCCCATAGGGGCTTGTCCGCCCCCGACAACAGTTTGGGCAACTTTGTCGGCCGGCGACGGGTCCGGGCGCGCCGCCAGGACTTAGCATGCGTGTGTGACTGGCTTGTACACGTACAAATTCGAAGACATCCAGAACCGCCCGGTCGCGGTGATCGGAGCGGGAACGCTGGGTCGCCGCATCGCGCTGATGTTCGCCAGCCGCGGCGGAACCGTGCGGATCTCCGCCCCGCGCGCCCAGCAGCGCGCCGCCGCTGTTGATTACGTGACGGCGACCCTACCGCAGGTGGTGGCCGACCGAGGCTTTGGCGAAGTGGGTGGGGCGATGGCCGCGGGGTCGCTGGAAGAAGCGCTGGACGACGCCTGGCTCGTCGTGGAATCCGTCCCCGAGAAGCTCGAGATCAAGATCGAAGCGTGGGGCCAGATCGACGAAGCGGCGGCGGCGGACACCATCTTCGCGACCAACTCGTCGTCGTACCCGTCACGCCTCATGGCCGAAAAGGTGCGCGACAAACGGCGGTTGTGCAACATGCACTTCTACATGCCACCTGAGGTCAACGCCGTCGACCTGATGTCCGACGGTGAGACCGACCGGGGCCTGCTCGACACGCTGCTGACTGTGCTGCCCGAGTTCGGCGTCCACCCCTTCGAGGCGCGGAAGGAATGCACCGGCTTCATCTTCAATCGCATCTGGGCGGCCATCAAGCGCGAGTCGCTGGCCGTGGTCGCCGAGGGCGTCGCGCGGCCGGAGGATGTGGACGGGATGTTCAAGGTCAACTGGGGCGTTCCGGCCGGGCCGTTCCAGATGATGGACCTGGTCGGGCTCGACGTCGTGCTCGATATCGAGAACCACTACGCCGAGGAGTTCCCCTACCTACCGAAGAGCGTGCGGGACTTGTTGCGGTCCTACGTCGACGCCGGCAAGCTCGGCGTCAAGACCGGCGAGGGCTTCTACAACTATCCGTCCGGCGCGTCGGCATAACGCCCGCCGCAGGCGTCAGTTGTTGCTCAGCACCAAGCGCCAATTGCCGACATTCCTGGGATCCGGGACGCACCAGAAATTGTTCCAGTTGCCGGGTGTAGTCGCCTTCACGCCCGGGCCGGCATTCTGACAGGCCTCGTGGGTCGGGTAGTTGCCCTCAGTTTGAATCGTGTCCGCGTGGCTGATGCCCACGCCGGTGGTCATCAATCCCGCGAAAGCCAGTACGCCGGCGGCGACTATCGTCCCGCCGCGGCCGTAGATCGATCGGCTCGTTTTCATGGAATCCTCCTTGCGGTGAGCCCCGCTTCTCCCGAGGGCGAGCAGACACAAAATCCCCAAAACGGCAGGTTTGGGGGGATTTTGCGTCTGCTCGCGCTATCTGGCGGCGGCCAGGTGGGCGAGCGCGAGCTCCGCGGCGTTGGCGCCGCACATGCCGTGGGCGCCGGGCCCCGGTGGCGTGGCCGCCGAGCAGATGTACATGCCCGGCACTCCAGTGCTGTATGGCGACAACGTGATTCGTGGCCCGAAGGTCAGCTGACGAATGTCCTTGGCGCCGGTCATGATGTCGCCTCCGACGTAGTTGGGGTTGTAGGTGTCCATCTGCGTCGTCGATCGAACCGCCAACCCGACGATGCGCTCCCGGAAACCGGGGGCGAACCGCTCGATCTGGGCGATGATCGCCTCGGTGGCGTCGCCGGCATAGCCGTTGGGGACGTGCGCGTAGCTCCACACCGGGTGCGTATTGCCGACCGAGCGCTGGGGATCGGCCAGATACTGCTGACCGACCAGCACGAATGGGCGCTCGGGCATGCGGCCGGCGTGGATTTCTCGCTCGGTTGCGGCGAGCTCAGCGTAGGTCCCGGCCAGGTGAACGGTGCCGGCCCGGTGGGCGTCCGGGTTGGTCCAGGGCACGCCGCCCTCGACGGCGAAGTCGACCTTGAACGCACCGGGACCGCGGCGGAACCTGTTGAATGCGCGCAAGACTCGGCGCGGAAGGCGGTCGCCGAGGATCCCGGCGATCGCACCGGGAGCCAGATCGAACATCGTGACGTCCGCGGGCGGCAGCTGCGACGCCGTCGTGACCCGGATGCCTGTCTCGACCTTGCCGCCCAAATCGCCCAGCAGCGCGACCATCGCGTTGGTGATCGCCTGTGACCCACCCTCGGCCACGGCCCAGCCGTGCCGGTGGCCGGCGGCGATGATGCCCATCCCGATCGCGGATGTCATCGGGTAGTGCAGCGGCCGAAACGCATGCGCGGCAACGCCTCCGAACAACGCTCGCCCTTCTTCCGTGCGGAACTGCCGGGCGAACGTCGACGCCGGAAGCACGGTGGGCGCACCGAACCGGGCCAGCACCAGCGGGTGATGCGGGAACCGCAGCAGGGGGCGCATGATGTCCTCGCTGAGCTCGTCGAATCGCGCCGCCGAATAGCCGAAGGCCCGTCGCCAGCGCCGTCCGTCGCGACCGAGAACGGCCGCGGTCTTGTCGACCGAGCGGTACAGCACGCCGGCGCTGCCGTCGTCGAGCGGGTGGACACAGTCGATCTCCGGCCAACGCCACGCCAGGCCGTACCGCTCTAGGCCGAACTTGCTAAGGAAACGCGAGCCGACGGCCATCGGGTGGATCGCCGAGCAGTAATCGTGCAGCAGCCCCGGGACGATCGCCTCGCCGCTGCGGGCGCCGCCGCCCACCTCGTCGGCGGCTTCGAGCACGGTGACCTGCACGCCCTCGGCGGCCAGGCAGATGGCGGCGGCGAGCCCGTTGGGCCCGCCGCCCACCACCACTGCGGTAGTCATGTCAGCGCTCGGTGACCGCGGGGCCGCGCCGGCTCGGTAGCCGGCTTTGTAAGCGGACCCGAAACTGATGCTGTGCCGCGCAGTGACCAGCTCACCTGGGTCGGGATGGGGCCGTTGGGCAGCCAGGGCTGCTCGGCGATGGCGTCGGCGACCTTCCAGGTGCCGCGCTCGATCACCCCGAGCGCGGCGTCGATGAGCTTGTAGTGCTGAACGCCGCTGCCGAAGGCCTCCGACTCCACCCAGGCGATGATGCACTCGCCCGGCTCGAAAGCGGCTTCGCGCTGCACGGCACGGATCATGTCCTCGTCGTGCAGGTGACCGTCCCCGAAGTTGAAGCCGATGACGGAGTTGCAGACGAACTCGCCCTCACGCACGGTGCGGCTGTCGATGTCCGGCAGGTGGGTCAACAGCAGCGAGAGCAGCCCGCGGCCCTGACTGTGCATGCTCCGCCACGCGATGCTCTTCTGCAGCGTGATCTCCGCCCATGCCGGTTCGTAACCGAACGCGACGAACTGGTCGATCTGGTTTCCGGCCGACCGGGTGACCCGGTTCAGCCGTGCCTCGGCACCCGGTGCGAACGTCCACACCGCAGAGGCCCAGTTGCCCGCGTACTGCCGCAACGAGGGCAGGAAGGACACCTTGTCCGGCCGCAAATTGCCCAGGATGGGGAAGACCAGCAGCGCGGCGGCGATGACCAGCGCCAGCCATGGCGGTGTCATGTTCCACGGGGCGTATCCGTTCCAGTTCGGGAAGCCGAGGAACAGGAAGATGGTCGTGTAGGCGAAGACCACGTTCCATTCCAGCGGCACCGCCAGCGGGAACGTCGAGATGATGAAGAGGTGGAAGCCCACCATCAACAGCGCCGCCGCCAGCGTCAGCCACTTGTTCGTCGAGAAGAACAGCACAAGCGGAGCGGCGATCTCGACCGTGGTGCCGTTGACATGTGCCATGAAGTTCGCCAGCCCCGATGGCCGCATGTCGCGCCCGTAGTCGCGGTAGTGTGCGCGCCGCACCCACTTGGGCGCGAATATCGTGTTGCTGACCATCGGCGGGATGACGTTGGAGAAGTGCTTGCCGAACTTCGAGAAGCCAGCGCCGATCCACACGGCCACGATCAGCATCTTGCACGCGATGATCATGTCGGTGAACGGCAGCACCGCGAAGAAGAACAGCGCCGGGAAGTACTGCTCGCCGCGGGCGGCCAGGAAGATGGTCTTGTCCCGCAGACCGATCAGCACCAGCAGCGCCATCGGCGCGACCAACAGGGCGGGATTGACCAGACCAGATGTGTTGTGCGGTAACATCTTTGAGAGCGAATCGCTGTGCACGCCGGGTGCGAGCAGCGCGACGGCCAGGCTCACCAGCAGCGCGAGGTACACACCGATGTCGAACCAGGTGCGCCGGTCGCCATTGGTGAACGGCACCCACTTCCACGGCCGCAGCCGGATGGTCCCCGGTCGGGCCCAGAACAGTATCCCGCCGGTCATCGGCTTGACCTTGCCGGCCAGCGGGCCCCAGGAGCCGGCCACGCCAATGGCCTCCAATAGCACGGTCCAGAGGATGACCTTCTGGTAGACGATGGGCTGGTTCCACCACTGCGCCACATGCCAGAAGGCCGGCAGTCCGGACGTCGTGGTCGCGACCGTGATGCCGCCGATCGCGTAGAACACGACCAACTTCAGGATGTAGATGGTGTGCACCATCTTCGGTGAACCGAAGCCCTTCTCGCCCCAATCGAGGACGAGTATCCGGATGCGCTCCATCAGCGGCTTCTGCAAGAACGCATCCGGATCGACCGCGGGGAGAACCGGTTTTGTGAATCCCATTTCGTTGGCTCCTTCGGGCGTCGGGAGTAAGCGTGGCGACAACGCTAGGCGCGTTGTGCGCCGTGACACAGTTGCGAACCGACAAAGCTGCCCGCCGGAGTTATCGCCAGAAGACAACGTGGGCGTCTAACGTCATTGAGGTGAAGAAACCGCACCTCAATGCCCTGGACACAGATGTCGAGGTGAGGGGCTACGTCGCCGAAGTCGCCGGCCGACTGCACAAAAGGTTGGCCGACGTGGCGTCGGAAATCCATCGCGCCCTCGAGGGCCAGATGCCCGATCTGCCCCGCGAAGCAGGGATCGCGGAGCTGCTCGGCGCCAGCGTCGAGGGAAACGTGGACACGATGTTGCACGCGCTGCGGTACGACATCGCTGTCGAGCGCGTCGAGGCGCCCACCGCGGCGCTGGAGTATGCCCGCCGACTCGCGCAGCACGGGGTGCCGGTCAACGCGCTGGTGCGCGCCTACCGGCTCGGTCAGCGCCGGATGAATGAGCTGATCTTCGCCGAGCTGCACGAGGTCGACATCCCCGACGCGGCGCGGGTGGCGGTGATCGAGGCGATGAGCGCGGCGATGTTCGATTACATCGACTGGATGTCGCAACAGGTGGTCGCGGTATACGAAGACGAACGCGAACGCTGGCTGGAGAACCAGAACAGCCTTCGCGGGCTGCGGGTGCGTGAGGTTTTGGCCGCCAATAAGGCCATCGACGTCGACGCGGCCACCACCGCGATCCGTTATCCGTTGCGGTGGTACCACCTAGGGCTCGTCATGTGGTACCCGGAGCAAGGCGCTGTCGGCGACGAACTCGCCAGACTGCAAAGGTTTTTACGCGATCTGGGAGAGGCCGTCGACGCCAGCGCCAGCCCACTTCTGGTTGCCGCCGACCAAAGCTGCGCGTGGGGGTGGGTGTCCCATCGTGCCGCGGTCGTGGACGGCGGCGAGGTTGTTGCGAAGGTCCGCCGGTTCGCGCTGACGCGCCCGGATTCGCCGAGCCTGGCAATCGGGACGATGGGAGCCGGCGTCGAAGGTTTTCGCCGCTCCCACCGCGAGGCGGTGGAGGCGCGCGGCGTCGCGATCGTTGCCCAGCGGCCGGATTCTGCGAGTCCGACGGTGGTCGCCGCCAGTGATCCGGGGTTGTCGGTTGTGGCGCGCCTGGGTGCCGACGTTGCCGGAATCCGGGACTGGGTGACCACGGTGCTGGGCGACCTCGCGGCCGACAGCGAGAACGACGACCGGCTGCGGCAGACGTTGCGAATATTTCTGGGCTGCGGTTGCAGCTACAAGTTGGCTGCCGAGGAACTCAACATGCACTTCAACTCGGTGAAATACCGGGTGGGCAGGGCTGTCGCCCGGCGCGGACGCGAGATCGGCGCCGACCGGCTCGACGTAGAGGTGGCGCTGCTCGCCTGTCACTGGTACGGGAGCGCGGTGCTCCAGCCGAAATGAGCCGAAATGAGCGGGCCGGCAGCCCACCCCCCGATGGAGTGGCGCCGGCCCGTTGCGTTGCGCGGTGCGCCCGTCACCCCGCGGCGGGAACCGGGACACGACGGGATAGCGCCGGGCGCGGGAGCCGTACCCTCAGGACCGCCCAAGCGGGTCGGCCGGTCAGCCGCCGCTCGGAGAAGAAGTGGACCGCGTGGACGGTCGCCGGGACCAGGACGGGGGTGAAGATCGCCAAGAGGTAGATCGTGATCACCAACATGGATTCAAACATGGTTCGCCTGCGTTTCCCCGCTGCGCGGAATCGAAATGATTGTGGGACTTGGCAATTGAATTCGGTTGAGGATCGATTGATCCGGTTCGTCGCAAAACTTAGCGGGACCACCCTGTCGCGGCGCTGTCGCCAGAGAACCAACTTGAGAGGCGTTGTTGTCTTCAGGCGACAAAGGGCTGCCGGAGGTGTCCGGCGATCACATGGCCGCGCCCCATGGAACTGGAGTTTCGTTTAACCGTCGTCCGTGATATCCGTGCGCGATACCGAATTGTGTCGCTACGGACATTTCCTTTGCGGCCACAATGGCGAATCATATTGTCATGACAAGTACCGAACGGACCGTTTTTGAGGGGCCACTGCAGCAGCTCGCGCGCAGCGCGTGGCAATTGACGCTCTTCATCGGCATCGTGGCCATCGCGCTCGGTGCCATCGTGCTGTATTACCCGGGCAAGAGCCTGTTTGTGGCCGGCGTTTTGTTCGGCATCTACCTGGTGGTGTCGGGCATCGGTTACATGTTCGCCGCCTTCGGCGCCCACATGGGGGCCGCGATGAGGGTGTTGACCTTCGTCGCCGGCGCCGTTTCAGTGGTGCTTGGGGTGTTTTGCTTCCGCGACAAACTCGAGTCGATCTGGCTGCTGGCCCTATGGATCGGGATCAGTTGGGTGTTCCGCGGGATGACGCTGCTCGCCGCCGCGCTGTCCTTCGATCACCTGCCCGGACGCGGCTGGCAGATCCTCTCCGGTGTCATCATCGTGGCCGGGGGTGTGGTGCTGATCATCTACCCGCTCGACTCGATCGAGATTCTGACGCTGGTCGCCGGCTGCTGGCTGATCGCCATCGGCGTCGTCGACGTCATCACCGCTTTGCAGGTTCGCCACCGCGCGAAAAAGGTGGCGGAATCGCTCGGGGCCCCCGCCTAGGGGAGTCGCCGTTCGACCTCGAACGCCACGCATAACTCGGCGAGGTCCCTGGGCCGCGCGAGCGATCGGCCGGTCAGTTCCTCGATGCGGCGCAGCCGATGCCGCACCGTGTTCGGATGGCAGAAGATCTTCGCCGCGGTGTCGTTGGCCGAGCCGCCGGCGTCCAGCCAGGCCTGGAAAGTATCCAGCAGGATCGTGCGTTCCTCGGGCGGCAGTTCGTACACCCGCCGCAGCAGCAACGACTTGATCTTCGTCATGACCTCGGGCGCGCTGACCGCCGCGACTGCCAGCGGGGTGTCTTCGAAGACCGAGACCAGCGACTTGCCGGACGGCTTGCCGGTGACCGCCACCCGGGCGAATCGCAGTGCATCGCTGGTTTCGGCCAGATCCCGAAAGGGTGGACTGATGCCGACCCGCGCGGTCGCGACCTGGCCGAGCACCTCGACAAGGGTGTCGAGGGCGGCGGGGGCGTTCTTGGTGGCCTTGGGGTCCTTCAGGTGAACGATGCCGACCTGCAAATCGGGCAGGAGCCGCCACGCCGACCGAATATCGCGGGCGGACAGCTTGTTCTCGATTGCCGGCAGACCCAGCCGCCCGATCGCGGGCAGCTCGGCCGCCACCACGACGTACGGCCCGGACGTAGGGAGCCGCAGCAGGTCGGCCGCCTCCCAGAGGCTCTGCCTGTCGGTCATCCGGCGGGACAACAGCGCTTCCACCAACGCCGATCGCTCTTCCTCGCGCTCCAGGACCTGCGCGGTCAACTGTTGGCGGTAGGCGTTTGCCATCGCCTGTGTGAACGTCTCCTGGGCGAAGAAAATGCGCGCGGTGGCATCCAGGATCGCGTCGGTGGGTATGGCCGCGGCGCGAGCGGCGGTGAGGGTCTCCTCCCATACGAACCGAAAACCGATGCGGTAGGCGGTCATCACCGCCGGCAGCGGCACCCCGGCCAGCGCCCGCTCGGTGCCCGTGCGCTCGGCGGGCGAGACGTCGGCGTCGGCGTCGCCGGTGAGCGAGTCGAAGATGAACGTCACATTCGCCACGCAACTCTCGGCGACCTGATCCTTCGTGACGACGCTGCCGTCACGGTAGGCGTCGATGTCGCGGCAGAGCAGATCGGCCATCGCCCGTCCCAGTTTCGGTGCGCGGGAAATCATGAGCTTGCTCAGCTCGGCGACGTGCGGATCGAGTGTGGCGTCGCGTCGCACGCTGCGGGTTCTTGATGCCACGCCCATATGGCAAACCTTATGCCCGGGTGCCGCTGGATGTGACCGCTCACACCGAACCGGCCCCGTTGTTGTGTACGCAAACATTGTGGCGAGGTGTTGCCGGGATCACGCTGGAGCTACCCCACCAATAGCCGTCCCGGAGGCACCCGATGACCGCATTAAGCGCCAATCTCGTCGCATCGAAAGATCGTCACCCCGAGCGCGTGGCGCTGCGTTGTGACGACCTGGAGTTCACCTACGCCGAGTTCGGCGCCGCGGCGGCCCGGGTCGCGACGCTGCTGGAGCGGGCCGGGGTCGAGCCGGGCGACCGAGTGGGCGTGATGCTGCCCAATACCCCGGCGTTCGCTATCGCGTTCTACGGGATCATGTACTGCGGCGCCGTCGCGGTTCCGATGAACCCGTTGCTCAAGGCCCGCGAGGTGTCCTACTACCTGTCCAACAGCGGTGCCAAGGCTTTGTTCGCGGCACCGGCCTTCGCCGAGGCGGCCAGCGCCGCCGCCTCCGAGGTGGGCGCACAGTGCTGGCTCGTCGACGACGCCGGACTCGCCGACCTGATCGCCGACCTGCCTGAGCAGGAATCCCCGGTGCGGCGCGACGACGAAGATGTCGCGGTCATCCTGCACACATCCGGGACCACCGGTAAGCCCAAGGGCGCCATGCTCACCCACAGCAACCTTGGCCGCAATGCCGAGGTCAGCGTCCGCACCCTGGTGGAAACCGGTCAGGACGACGTGGTGATGGGATGCTTGCCGCTGTTTCACGTTTTCGGCCTGACCTGCGGGCTCAACGCGACCGTCCTTTCCGGCGGAATGTTGACGCTCATCCCGCGATTCGACCCTCTAAAGGCCCTCGAGGTGATCGAGCGCGACGCGGTCACCGTGTTCCAGGGGGTGCCCACGATGTACTCGGCGCTGCTCAGCGTGGCAGACCAGGCGCCATCCGGGGCGATGCGGAGTCTGCGTACGTGTGTCTCCGGTGGGGCGGCGCTGCCCGTCCAGGTTCTCACCGACTTCGAAAAGGCCTTCGGCTGCAAGGTTCTCGAAGGCTACGGGCTCTCCGAGAGTTCCCCGGCGGCGGCCTTCAACCATCCGGACCGGCCCCGCAAGGCGGGCTCGATCGGCACCCCGATCGAGGATATCGAGATGCGGGTGGTCGACCTCGACGGAGTCGAGGTTCCGCAGGGGGAGGTAGGTCAGATCCAGATCCGCGGCCACAACGTGATGAAGGGGTACTGGAACCTGCCCGACGCCACCAGGGAGACGATCACCGCCGACGGCTGGCTCAACACCGGCGACGTGGGCCGCGTCGACGAAGACGGCTATTTCTACATCGTCGACCGGACCAAAGACATGATCATCCGCGGGGGATACAACGTCTACCCACGCGAGATCGAGGAGGTGCTCTACGAGCATCCGGCGGTGGCGGAAGCCGCCGTAATCGGTATCCCGCACGACTCCCTCGGCGAGGAAGTCGGGGCCGCGGTAGCGCTCAAGGATGGCGCCGCGGTCACGCCCGAGGATCTGCGCGAATACGTCAAGGCCCGGGTGGCCGCGTACAAATACCCGCGTCGCGTCTGGCTGCTCGACGCCCTGCCCAAGGGGCCCACCGGCAAGCTTCTCAAGCGCGAAATCACCGTTCCGACGACCGAAAGCACGCGATAACCATGGCAACCCCTCCCACCAAGCCCGACGAGCTCGCCGTGCCGCTCGACTTGCTGTTGAGCAGTGCCAAGAAGCCGTTTGCGAGCCGCATGATGCCCGACGACACCTGGACCCGATTCGGCATCAACCTCGCCAAGCAACCCGGCGCGGTGGCCGGCCGGATCGGCGCGCTCACGCGTGAGCTCGGCGCCATTGCGGCGGGCAAATCCCACCACGTGCCGGCCCGGTCCGACAAGCGATTCGCCGACCCGGCGTGGGAGCAGAACCCGTTGCTGCACCGAATCATGCAGGCCTACCTCGTCGGCGCGGAGACCGCCGAGGCCCTGCTCGCGGACGCCCAGCTGGACTGGCGCGACCAGGAGAGGATGCGGTTCGTCATCGACAACCTCGTCGAGGGCCTTGCCCCCAGCAACAACCCGCTCATCAGTCCGTTGGGCTGGAAGGCGATGATCGACACCGGCGGGCTGAGCGCGGTTCGCGGTGTCAAAGCCTTTGCGCGGGACATGCTTTCGAAGCCGCGGGTTCCTGCGATGGTCGAGCCCGACGCCTTCGTCGTCGGCGAAAACTTGGCCGTAACCAAGGGTGCGGTCGTGTTGCAGACCTCGATGTTCGAGTTGATCCAGTACGCCCCGCAGACACCGAAAGTGCGCGCGATACCGTTGCTCATTGTGCCGCCGGTGATCAACAAGTTCTACATCATGGACATTGCGCCCGGACGCAGCATCATCGAGTACTTCGTCCAGCAAGGGCAGCAGGTGTTCGCCATTTCCTGGCGCAATCCGCAGAAGCGGCATCGGGATTGGGGCTTCGACGCGTACGGCGCCGCGATCGTCGAGGCCATGGACGCGGTGCAGAAGATCGCGGGGACCGACAGCACCCACCTGTTCGCCACGTGCTCGGGCGGCATCCTGGCCGCGATGACGGCGGCCCACCTGGCCGACATCGGGGAGGGCGACCGGGTGGCCGGGCTCAACCTGACGGTCACCGTGTTGGACGAGACCCGCGCCGGGTTCGCGGCCGCCGTGATGAGCGACCGCGCGGCCCAAGCGGCCATCCGGGTTTCGGCCCGACAGGGCTACCTGGACGGGCGCGACATGGCGGAGATCTTCGCGTGGCTGCGGCCCACCGACCTGGTTTGGCGGTACTGGGTGAACAACTATGTGCAGGGGCGCAAGCCCGCCGCGTTCGACGTCCTGTTCTGGAATGCCGACACGACCCGGATGACCGCCGCATTGCATCGCGACATGATCCTGATGGCGCAGCGGAACGCCCTCGTCACCCCCGGCGCGCTCAGCATGCTGGGCACCCCGGTCGACCTGGGCAAGGTCACCTCCGACGCGTACGTGGTCGGCGGGGTCGCCGATCACATCTCCCCGTGGCAGGCCACCTACCGCAGCGCCCGATTGCTCGGCAGCAAGGACAACCGCTACGTGCTGTCCACCAGCGGTCACATCGCCGCGCTGGTCAACCCGCCGGGCAACCCCAAAGCGTCGTACCGGACCGGGCCCGTCGACGCCGAAGATCCGCAAGAGTGGCTGGAGTCGTCCCAGAAGTCCAGCGACTCCTGGTGGCCGGACTACGTGCAGTGGCTCGCCGAGCGCAGCGGCCCGGAGGTCGACGCACCGAAAGCGCTTGGCGGAGAAGACCTGCCGCCGCTCGGTCCGGCCCCCGGCGGCTATGTGATGGAAAAGTGAGCCCATGTGCGCAGCGGGGGTCGCGATGGGCTCGGTGAGCTCCCTCGGCGAGGAGCGCTATGTCACCGCGGGCGGTCAACGAATCAGAGTGAACGTGCGCCACGGAACAGGCGTGCCGCTGGTGCTGTGCAACGGCATCGGAGCCAGCCTCGAGGTGCTCGATCCGTTGGTCGAGCAGTTGGAGACCACCGTGGTCAGATTCGACGTTCCCGGGACGGGGGGATCCCCGACATCTCTTCTGCCCTACGGGTTTCCGTACCTTGCGTGGGTCCTGGGGCGGGTCCTGTCCAAGCTGGAAATCGGCGTGGTCGACGTGCTGGGACTGTCCTGGGGCGGCGCGCTCGCGCAGCAGTTCGCCTTCCAGAATCCGCGCCGGTGCCGGCGCCTGGTGTTGGTGGCGACGGGCACCGGCATGCTGATGGTGCCCGCTCACCCGAGGGTGCTGTTGAAAATGGCTACCCCGCGCAGGTTTTCGGATCCGGGATATGCCGCGTCCATCGCGGGTGAGCTGTACGGCGGGACCGTGCGCGCTCATGGTCAAGACGTCGCGCAACTGTTCGTGCGGCAATTGCATGCGGGATCGAAGGTCGGATACCTGCACCAGCTGCTGGCGGGTTCGGTGTGGACCAGCCTGTTCGCGTTGCGTGCGGTGCGGCAGGAGACGTTGATCGTGGCGGGCACCGACGATCCCATCATCCCGGCGGCCAACGCGCGCATCCTGCACGCGTTGCTGCCGCACGCGCTGCTGCACCTGCACTCCGGCGGCCATATCGACGTCGTGCACAACGCAACCGAACTCGCGCCCGTCATACAGGGATTCTTGGACGAACCCGGGGAACGTCCCTGAGCCACAACGACATCGACACGTCGGAGTTCTACTCCTGTGATTGGCTGCTGACCGACGAGGAGCGAGGGCTGCCACACGCCGTGCGCAAGTTCATGACCACCGACGTCGCGCCTGTGCTGCTGCTGCTCGAGCACTGATCGCGGGCGAGCCTTCCGTTCGAGGTCGTGCCTGGCATGCGCGAGCTTGGCATCGCGGGCACGCCTATACCACGCCTATGGCTGCCCCTGACGCAGCTTCCTGCTCGAGGGCATGATCGCGAGGGAGCCACCTTTAACGGGGTGCACGGCGGATTGGCAATCGGGTGGATCTACCTGTGCGGCTCCAACGAGCAGCGCGAACACCGAACCGGAGGAAGGTTCGGGGGACGCTGACACGGATCTGCTGCCCCAGCACCGGCATCTGCGCGTGAGCGCCACGTGTGGACCCTGCCGGCGGTTCTCCGTTCGATCAGGTGAGCGCGACTGCCCTGGCTCGCGCAGACACGGCATCGAGCGCCGCGTACTCGGCTTCCTCGATCGCGGCCTCGGCGAAATCGATGGCATCCAGGGCGTACGACAAGGCGATATTGGCGTCCGTGTCGGCCTCTTTGGCATCGAGTTGTGCCTTTTTCTCTTTGACGTCTGCTCTCACCTTGGCGACATGGGCCTGCCACTTGCCGCGGATCTCGTCCCACTGCGACGACACTTTGTCGCCGGACGCATGCGCCTTCTCTTTGAACTTGTCGGCCGCCGCGGCGGCCTTGTCTCGCGCGGTGCTGACATCTGCTTGAAGCTGATCTTTGGTCATGTCGCTGGCAGCATGTAGCTCCGTGGCCACGTTTTTCGCCTTGTCGGAAATCTTCTCGAACCGTGCGCTCAGATCGATGTTTGCCATCGGAGCCCCTTCTTTAGTTCAGGCGGGCTCTCCGCCACTGGTCGATCGTCACTCTCTGCCGGACGTTCTTCAATGTTTTGGCCGAACACGATTCAGGTGAAAATTGGCTGGCGCGACAACCTGAGTCGTGAGACCCGTCCACGACGTTGCCGCCGACCGCTTACACGCTGTCGGCACTGATATATCCAAGTGGATTCCGTTGTCAGAAAACCAGGTTGGTGATCAGTTCCGCGCGTGCGTTCGTGGCGCGTTTAGCTGTCAATGTTGTAGCCGAAAACGGTCGATGTCGTGTTATCGGTCACGCAGATAACGTCCCCGCGCGAGAGATGACATATCGTGCTTGGCGAGTCCCCAATGCTGAGCCCACCCGGTTTTAGAGCAGGGTTGTCTTTGTTTCGGATTCAGTTGATGCCACAGGTCATGAGGTGGTGGGTGGGCCTGCGTCGGGCCTCGTACTCGGCCGGAGTCGGCGTCAAGACCACGACAATCCAGGCACTCGTCACCCGCTACATGAGGCAGGGCCAACTGGCACTCGAATACCGGTTCTACGCCAGCGGGCGGCACGAAATCCTGAACGAGGCCGAGAAAGGTCGCGTCCACCGTGACGTCGGGCATTGGCTGCACCAGTTCCTAGACGAGCCGACGACCGAGGTCTGACCGAGCTGGCCCGCCATGTCGCAAGCCAACATGCTGCTGGCGCAGCGCTTTACATCCGTTTGGCGGAGTACGCCGGGTTCGCGATTTGGTCGGCGGTCAGCACCGCCCATCCCTGTGGTCGCTATGGCGTTCATCCGGTATGGCATTCCGTCATCCGGGCCGAAAGCCTTCGCCGGTCTCGAGGCTCCCGCGCTTGTCGTTCAACGAGAAGCGGCAGGAAGTCCCCTGCCTGCCCGAAGAGGCATGTCGCTTTGAGGACGCCACAATTCGTCCCACGCGGCGATCCGGATCACGGGTTGTCGGATCGCAAGGCGCACAGAATCGATCACTTCCGCGGGACCACTCGGGTAGCCGTGAATTCACCGCGGGTGATGGTGGTTATCTCCAAAGGGGTGAGCAACATAGAGTACGTTGGCGCCGTGGCGGCAGAGACGGACGCGCGGGATGTCGAGGTACTAGGGTTGCTGGCGGATCTGCAAGGGCCGGCGCGCGAAGAACGTGCTGAGCTCGTTACCTGGTTGCTCGCCCGGGGCTTCGACGTCAATCAGATCCGCAGTGCATCCAGCCCGATACTTTTGCCCGCAAATTGCGCTCTCGGCGATGACGGGACGTCGGTGACGACGCGGGAACTCGCCGATTCGAGTGGCGTCGGCCTTGAACTGCTGCAACAACTGCACCGCGCAGCTGGCCTGGTTCGTGTCGAGAACCCTGATGAGCCTCTACCGTCACGTGCGGATGCCGAATCGGTATTACATGCTGCACGTCTCGTCGATCTCGGCGTGGACCCGGCGCAGGTCGCCTTGATCGTGCGACTCCTGGTGGACGGCCTGACTGGCGCGGCCGTGGCCATGCGTCAAGCGGCCTTACAGGCATCGCTGCATCCGGGCGCCACCGAGCGTGAGCTTGCCCAGGCAATCGAAAGGCTGACCGAAGAAGCCGAGCCTCTTCTTGGGCCGATCGTCGACGATCTTTTGAGAGTGGTCTTACGGCGTTCGTTTGAGACCGAGGCGATGAACGAGGCAGAGCGTGCGGCCGGCACCGTGCAGGGTGCACGGGAAATCGCCGTCGCATTCGCGGATCTAGTCGGATTCACCCGGCTCGGGGAAGAAGTGCCCCCGGAAGATCTGGGCGTAATCGCCGCACGGTTCAGTGATCTTGCCCATGATGTCGTGACAAGTCCCGTCCAGTTCGTCAAGACGATCGGCGACGCGGTGATGCTGGTTTGCGCCGACCCCCGGAATCTGCTGACGACGGTCCTGGAGCTAGTTGATGCCGCGGCTGTGGATGACTTCCCGCCGCTACGGGTGGGATTTGCCTTCGGTCCTGCAGTCGGCCGCGCAGGGGACTGGTTCGGCAGCCCGGTAAATGTGGCCAGCAGAGTCACCAGCGTTGCCCCCGGCGGTACGGTGCGAGTAACCGAATCCGCGCGTGAGGCGATCGGCGATACACCCGGTGTCGAGTGGTCATTGGCCGAAGCGCGTCATCTCAGAGGAATAGATGGCGCAGTGTTGCTGTTCGACGCTCGCCGCGCGTGATACCGCCCAGTCCATTGCTGCCGGCTTGTGGCATGAGGCGAACGTCATAGCCGCACCCCGACGGCCGAGCGGTCGCTTTGCCGCTTGTCGACGCACCCGCACCGATGGCACCTTGCGTGCAGTCAGGGCACCACGATGGCGCGGCCGTGCACCTTCCCGTCCTGGAGGTCGCGGTAGGCCTGCGCTGCGTCGTCAAGCGAGTAGGTGATCGACTCGACGTGCACCAGCCCTCGGGCCGCCAAGTCGATGAGCTCGGCCAGCTCGAAACGGGATCCCCAGTATGTCGTCTGGATGCTGACCTCGTAGGGCTGCGAGAAGAACGACAGCGGCACGGTGCCGCCGGCGATGCCAATGATCGTGGCGTCACCGAGCGTGCGGGCGGCGGTGCGGGCGAGTTCGATCGTCGCCTCGGCGCCGACGCAGTCCAAAAGCACGTCGGCGCCGTGGCCGTGGGTGAGGTCCTTGACGGCGCCGGCCGCCTGATCATCCGATGTGACGACATGGTCGGCACCGACCTTTGTCGCCAGATCCAGCGCCTCCTGCCGATTGTCGACGGCGATCACCGTGGCAGCTGTCGTCGCCTTCACCAGCTGGACCGCGATGTGGCCGAGACCACCGACACCGACCACCACCACGGTCGATGTCGGCGCCATCTTCGACCACGACCGGCGGATCGCGTGGTATGGCGTTAAGCCGGCGTCGGTGAGCGCTGCCGCCGTCGCCGGCTCAAGGGCGTCGGGCAGCCGCACGAGCAGGCGCTCGGCGGGCACCAGCAGGTACTTGGCCATCCCGCCGTCCAGACCAAGCCCACCGCCCCCGCTCACCACCGGTGCCTTGGTCTGATCCTCGCAGTAGTTCTCGAAGCCCTGCTGGCAGCGGCTGCACTTGCCGCAACCCCAGGCGCCGTAGACCGCGACGGCGTCGCCCTCCGAGACCGCGGTGACGCCGTCGCCGACGGAGTCGACCCATCCGGCGTTCTCGTGGCCCAGGGTGAACGGCAACTTCCACGGCATCATGCCGGGCTCGAAGTCGTGCATCAGGTGCAGGTCGGAATGACACGCCCCCGCGCCGCCGATCTTGACGATGACCTGGCCCGGTCCCGGTGTCGGCTTCGCCACCTCCACCAACTCCGGATCGGTTTTCCAATCAATCAATCGAAGAGCCTTCATAGCCCACACCTTGGTCATGCTCGGAATTCGCGTCCGAAAACAACTTAAGACACGAACCGGGCGGTCGATCACTGTTTGACGAGAACGCCCGCTCGCCACGGAAAGAGGCATGGTTGTGGACGTTTGTCCATTGAAACGCGCGACGACTTCGGTGCCTGATAAGCCGTTGTGCCGCAAAAACGCGTTTGATTCGAGCCGCGCGTGGCCAATGGCTTGGCTTCCGGTGGCAGCTCCTGGGCGCCAGCGGTGCGATCGCCGCCGTGCTTGGCGCTTATTTCGTGCTCTATCCCGACTCGCGTGTCGGCACGCTTGTGCTGTGGTTCCCGGTCAGGATCCCGGCATGGTTCTTCCTCGGCGGTTGGTTCCTGTACCAGTTCTTCGAGGGCAACTCCGCGCTGATTCACCCTTCGAACAGCGGTGGCAGTGGTGTCGCGTTCTTCGCCCATGTCGGTGGATTCCTCTTCGGCGTGGTCGTGGCCAGAGTTCTCGTCGGTGCCGGGCGAGTCGCAGCCCAGGACGTGTGATGGGATGGATTATTGGCGCAATAACCTGGAATGCTGACACGGCCGCCAGTGCAACCGAGGCGACTCCAGAGCACCGCGTCGACCGGATGCCGGCACCGCCACAGGGCGCATATCCAGCACGATCGCGGTATCCACCACGATCGGCGCTTCGGCTCGACGCCTCCGCCCGTTCGCGCTGTCGACCGCAGCAACTCGCGACAGTCGATGAAGGCTCACCTAGCATCAATCACACGACATATATGTGCACACATGCATATAAATACACGTAAGTATAAATAGACGACGCGAACTTGGGGATCACCATGACGACAGCC
This sequence comes from uncultured Actinomycetota bacterium, assembly GCA_963788075.1. Lineage (GTDB taxonomy): Bacteria > Actinomycetota > Actinomycetes > Mycobacteriales > Mycobacteriaceae > Mycobacterium. Next base: position 1,651,088 of record CAWBFI010000008.1, read on the forward strand.
GAGCACCGCCAGGCGGAACAGCACCATCACACCCACGGCCCCGGTTGTGGGCATGCGTCGGTGCTACATGCCGACCACGTGGACTATCTGCACGACGGGCATGTGCACCGGGAGCATCGCACGCTCGACGGGGTGCACTACGACGAGTGCGCTACCTGCCAATGTCCGCACTGTTCCGACTCGTGTGCCATCTGTGTATGCGCCGACTGCAGCTGCCCGACCTGTAACCACAACACGTGCCGGTGTGCCGACTGCGCCGATGCCTGCAACAACTGCGCTTGCTCCGACTGCACCTGCCCGACCTGCACCCACGCCGGCTGAGCATCTGGCGCCACGGAATCGGGACTCTGAACAGCGGTCCTTTGTACGGGCGCGCCAGCAAAATGCCGCGACCACGCACCCGCTCATAGCTTCGTCCAAGTTGACAGGGATCCTCGCTGCCAAATTAGTTTGGTTTCGATATTTTATGTTGCGTGTCAACGCCTTTGGCGCCAGATTGCAGGACTACGACGGCGGTTTCGTAACCCAGAAACGCTTGCTTGTTGGTGTCGGGGGAGGTCTTCCAGTGCGTGGAGTGCGTTGTCTGTGGGTGTGGGTGCACCCGCGTTCGCTCGCATTAATACATCCGTCTGAACATTTCGACGACCGGTGCGAGTTCGGCGGCGTTGGTGATCAGATCGACGTGTCCGCCGGAGTGAAGATGCAGCGTCGAATGAGGCAGCAGCCGATGCAGGATCCTGGCGTTAGCCAGCGGGACGACGGGGTCGTCGAGTCCGGCGACGACCATTGTCCGTTGCCGGATCAGCGGCAACGCGAAGATGCTCGTCCACACCGAACCGGCGAGCAGCTGATGCAGGTACCCGACGCGGGAGCCGGCCATCAGCTGGCGGTCGAACAATCGCTCGACGACCGACGGGTCGGCGCGGACCGTCCCACCGTAGAGGTCACCGGCGATCGAGGCCGCGTACTGGTGGTCGAGGAAGCGGCGTGGTGTGAGCAGTTTGGCCAGCACACCCGGTTTTCCGGGGACCATGATGATGCCGTTCCCGGTCGAGACCAGGATCAGTCGCCGGCAGTAGCGCGGGTTCTGAAAGGCGAATTGCTGTGCGAGCGCGCCACCCCATGACAATCCGACGACATCGACGGCCCGGGTGTTGAGATCGAGCTTGTTCAGAAGTTGTCGCAGTACTGCGGCAAGATATGGAAACCCGTATGGCAGTGGTGAATCCGGTGAACCGCCGCTGCCCGGCACGTCGAACCGCACCACGGTCGTGTCGGGATCAAGGTGTTCCACTACCGGGTCCAACACTTCCAGGCTCGCCCCGATGCCGTTGCACCACACCAGCGGGATCCCCGTCCCGGCACGGACGTTGACACGGATCTGCTGTCCCAGCACCGGGATAAGGCGCTCGGTGCCGAGTTTATCGGGCGGTGACGCGTTCATGAGTCCAACACGATGACGTCGACGATGCGCGCGGGGCGCTGCACCGGGTCGCAATCCATGCCTGGCAGATTAGATCTCGATCAGGCCGCCGCCATCGGCCTCAGGGAACGAAGATCATCCTCGCCATTGTCGCTGACCGATGAGCATGAGAGCCGCGACCACTACCGCCGCTGGGGCACCCCGCCGAAACGGGTGCGTTGTCTCCGGAACACAAAGCGATCTCGGAATTGGTTGGTTGGAGACTGGGCAGAGACCAGCCACGCTCGCTACGGTCTTGCCCTAATCCAAAGTCCGGTTGTCTCACACGCCACGGCGTTGATAGCCGCATTCCGAAGAAGCAACACGAGAAGGGATATCCCGATGACGCGTAATCCGTCTTTCGATCTGTTCAGGCTGCCCGATGAGCACAACGAGTTGCGTGCGGTGCTGCGGGATCTGTGCGAGCAGGAGATCGCGCCGTACGCCGCCGACGTCGATGAACATTCGCGTTTCCCGGAGGAGGCGCTCAAGGCACTGAGTGCGTCGGGGTTTTCCGCTATCCATGTGCCGGAGGAGTACGGCGGGCAAGGCGCGGATTCGGTGGCGACCTGCATCGTGATGGAGGAGGTGGCCCGCGTTGACGTGTCGGCATCGTTGATCCCCGGGGTGAACAAGCTGGGCACGATGGGTTTGATATTGCGGGGTTCGGACGAGCTGAAAAAGCAGGTGCTGCCGACGCTGGCGTCGGGGGAGGCGATGGCCTCATATGCGCTCTCAGAGCGCGAGGCCGGCAGTGACCCGGCCGCGATGCGCACCCGTGCGCGACGCGACGGCGACGAGTGGGTGCTCAACGGCGCCAAGTGCTGGATCACCAACGGCGGCAGGTCGACCTGGTACACGGTGATGGCGGTGACCGATCCGGATAAGGGCGCCAACGGGATCTCGGCGTTCGTGGTGCACAAGGACGACCCCGGCTTCACGGTCGGGCCCAAGGAGCGCAAGCTGGGCATCAAGGGCTCGCCGACCACGGAGTTGTATTTCGAGGACTGCCGCATTCCCGGCGATCGGATCATCGGCGAGCCGGACACCGGGTTCAAGACCGCGCTCGCGACGCTGGATCACACCCGCCCGACGATTGGGGCACAAGCGGTCGGCATCGCGCAGGGCGCGCTGGACGCGGCGATCGCCTATACCAAGGGGCGCAAGCAGTTTGGGCAGTCGGTCAGCAATTTTCAGGGTGTGCAGTTCATGCTGGCGGATATGGCGATGAAAATTGAGGCGGCACGGCTGATGGTCTACACCGCCGCCGCGCGCGCCGAACGCGGCGAGCCGGCATTGGGCTTTATCTCGTCGGCCTCGAAGTGTTTTGCCTCCGACGTGGCCATGGAGGTGACCACCGACGCGGTACAGCTTTTCGGCGGCGCCGGCTATACCAACGATTTCCCGGTCGAACGGATGATGCGCGACGCCAAGATCACCCAAATCTATGAAGGCACCAACCAGATTCAACGCGTCGTCATGGCACGCGCACTGCTGAAGTAGCTCACCGGCCGGCGGGCCCACTTTCGACCGATGAAGTGCTTCGCCCCTGGTGGCTAACGATCCGCGGAAAGGACCGCCGTGCCGTACCAGTCGCACAGCAGCAGCGCCAGTTCCACGTCGAGCCGGTCGCCGGCTATCGGGCGGCCACGCCGGCTGACCGCGCGGCCCAGGCGGTACTTCACGGTGTTGGCGTGCAGGTGGAGTTCTTCGGCGGCCAGCTTGTAGCTGGAGTCGCACCCCAGAAAGACCCGCAAGGTGTGCCGCAGCCGGGCGTCGTTCTCGTTATCGGCAGCCAAATCGCCAAGCACCTCGGCCACCCACTCCCGGGCCGGATCGATGTCGCTACACAGTAGCGCCGCGGCCGCCAGACCTGAGTCGGCGGCCGCGATGACCGTCGGCCCCTGCTCACCCCGAGCCAGCGCGACGTCGCGGCCGGCCTGCGCCTGGCGGTGCGAGCGGCGAAAGCCCTCGACACCGGCTGCCATTGTTCCGATCCCAACACTGGGCGAACCAGGAATCCCCGCGGCGAACCGACGGACCTCCTCGACGGCATCGCAAGCCGCCGAGCGGAACGGCAACCACCCCCACCCACACATCCGGTCAGCGGCAACGAACAGCGGACTGGACCCGACATCGGCCGCGCTGCCCAGATCGCGAACGAACCGCTGCAGCCGGGCGATTTCGTTGCCTTCGGTCCCCGTGTCGGGATACCACACGATGATCGCCAGGTGATGCCATCGGATCGGGTAGCCGAGCGCTTCGGTTGCCGCGTCGACGTCGATCGTGCTCTTTCCGGCCAGAATCTCCCGAACCCGCAGCGCGCGAACACTGTTCTGGTTTTCCAGCCATCGCTCGCGTTCGCCTTCGTACACGACAACCACCTGCTGAGAAACCCAGTCGATGTACTCGAACAGCATCGCGCCGATCGCCTCGATAACGGCAAAACGTACTGTTGGCTCGATATCGAGCGCGCGTACTTCGCCGAACACGATCTCGGTCAGCCGGCGCTGGCCGAGACGATAAGCACGGATGAGCGCGTTGACCGGAACGCCGCGTTGCGCCAGCCGTCGCGCGTATTCGAGTGCCGCAGTTGGCGCCTCGACACGTTCCACCGCGATGTCGTGCCGCAATGAGTGCACGATGGTGTCCACGTTTCCCTCGACGCTGGTGCCAAGCAGATCGACCAGGCCCGCGTCTCCCCGCAGCTCTGGGATGTCGTCTTCGAGAGAGCGGCGGATCTGCGATGCCACCTCGGCGAGTCGATCGTTGAGCCGGACTGCGGTCTCGGCGACGTAGCGGCTCACATCGGCTTTGTTGTTGACGCGTGAATTGCTCACCCTACGACGGTAGATCCTGCGGTTGCCGCATGGTGCGAATTGCATGTGCGGACTTTGTCTTCGGTTGACAAGAGCCAGACGCTTCTTGGTGGAACGACGACGGTGTCAAGCCTCACGCCGATTCGTAGCGTTGTTGTACATCACACCGCCGCCGCCAGGCAGCGGCACCGTATTCGGGCCGGCACTAGCAGGATCGCGCCGCCGTTAGAGGGGAAAATCCGTTGACCGTCATCAGCACTGACTTTCCGCCCGACGACGCCGAGCTCACCGAACTCGAAGCCATGGAGATGGGCCTGCTCGCCGGCGACTGCGACATCGTCATCGCCAAGGACGTCGAGATCGCGGACGCGGCCACCGGCATCGGCGGCCTTGAGGTCCGCGAGGTCGGCCTGACCATCGAGCGCGGGCGCACCCTGCTGGACGATGTGTCGTTCTCTGCGCGGCCGGGCACGGTGACGGCGGTGATCGGGCCCTCGGGTGCGGGCAAGTCGACTCTGGCGAAGGTGATCGCCGGGGCGATGCGGCCGACCCGGGGCGCGGTGTCCTTTGAGGGCCACGACGTCCACGGCGCGTACTCTGAGCTGCGCAGCCGGATCGGAATGGTGCCCCAAGACGACGTGGTGCACTGCCGGCTGACCGTCCAGCAGGCCCTCGGCTATGCCGCCGAGCTGCGGTTGCCGTCGGACACCGGCAAACAAGACCGCGATCTGGTGGCCGCTGCGGTGCTCGCGGAACTCGAGATGACCGATCACACGCAGACCCGGGTGCACAACTTGTCCGGCGGGCAGCGCAAACGCGCATCGGTGGCGCTGGAGCTGCTGACCGGCCCGTCGCTGTTAATCCTCGATGAACCCACCTCGGGGTTGGACCCGGCGCTGGACCGGCAGGTTATGACCATGCTGCGCAAGCTCGCCGACGCCGGCCGTGTCGTCGTCGTCGTTACCCATTCGCTGACCTACCTGGATGTGTGCGATCACGTGCTGCTGTTGGCCCCCGGCGGCAAGACGGCGTTCTGCGGGCCCCCATGCGAGATCGGCGCCGCGATGGGCACCACCGACTGGGCCGACATCTTCACACAAGTCGGCGCCGACCCCGACGCGGTGCACCGCAGCTTCCGGCAGCGCACCACAGCTCTGCCTACCCCAGCGGAGCCCGACAAGCGCGCCTCCCCCAGCAAGCCGGCGCGCACCAGGGTCTGGCGACAGTTCTCCACGATCGCGCGCCGCCAAGTGCGGCTGATTGTGTCCGACCGCGGATATTTTGCGTTTTTGGCGGTGCTTCCGTTCATCCTGGGCTTGCTTTCGCTGGCCGTGCCCGGGCACGTCGGCTTCGGCATGCCCAATCCGCTCGGGGACAACCCCGACGAGCCGGGCCGGATCCTGGGGCTGGTCAACATTGGCGCGGCATTCATGGGCATCGCGCTGACCATTCGCGACCTGATCGGCGAACGCGCGATCTTCCGGCGCGAACAGGCCGTCGGCCTGTCGACGTGGGCGTATCTGCTGGCCAAGATTTGCGTGTATGGCACCGCCGCGGTGATTCAGTCGGCGGTCCTAACCGCGATCGTGGTGTATGGCAAGGGCGCCCCGACCCGGGGTGCGGTATTTCTGGGCAGTCCTAGCCTGGAATTGTTCGTCGATATCGCTGCCACCTGCGTTGCTTCGGCCGTCCTGGGCCTGGTGCTATCGGCGTTGGCCCGGTCCAACGAGCAGATCATGCCGATGCTGGTGGTTTCGGTGATGGCGCAGCTGGTGTTCTCCGGCGGCATGATCCCGGTGACCGACCGGCTGGTGCTCGACCAGATGTCGTGGGCCACACCGGCCCGCTGGGGTTTCGGCGCCGCGGCCTCGACAGCCGACCTATCCCTGCTGGAAGCCAGGCCGCTGGGCCCCAAGGACCCGCACTGGATACACCAGCCGTCGGCGTGGCTGCTCGATATGGCCGTGCTTGCCGTCCTCAGCTTGTTCTACGCCGGCTTCGTACGGTGGAAGATCCGCCTGACCCACGACTGACTTAGGGCCGCCGTCCAGCCGCGCTCGTGCCCGAGCGCGGCTGGACGCGCGTGGATCTGTGTGACGTCAACGGTTCCGTATATGGATCCGCTTGCGGCAAACCAAGTTTCGGGCGACAGCCGCACCCTTGTGCCCACCGGCGCTCGCGGATGCCCTCTGAGGGAGCGACCGATATGCGATTTGCGCCGTATGTCGACTGCGGTGGCCACGTTGTCTTCAGATGACAACAGCGAGACCTAACTTCAGCGATCAACGACGATGTCGCGGCTCACTTGAACTCCTACCTTTGTCGCATGTCACATACCCACACCCTTCCAGGAGCACACATGGACCTGCGGGCATTGCCGGAGTTGCGCGCGGCAGAGGATCCCGAGAGGCCTGCGGTCGCCGACGACAACGTCAGCCTGACCAACAGCCAGTTCCTGGAGGCCGTGCGCCGGGCCGGCGCATCGCTTCGCCGACTTGGTGTATCGCGCGGCGACGTGGTGGCGATCATGCTGCCCAATACGGCCAGCTTTGTCGTCTCGCTGTTCGCGGCGTGGCGCTTGGGTGCGGTGGTCACGCCCGTCAATCCCTCGCTGCGACCGGCAGAAGTGCAGTATCAGCTTGCCGATGCCGACGCCAAAGTGTTGATCGTCGACACCGTGCCCGAGTTCGAAACCGGCGGACGGCAGGTGGTCATCGCCGGCGACTTGACAGCGCAACCCGCCGACGGCCGGCTGGACCCGGCGCACCTTGACGACGACGCGCTGGCGCTGCTGATCTACACCAGCGGGACCACGGGCCGGCCCAAGGGCGTGATGCTCGACCACGCCAACCTGATCGCGATGTGCCGAAACGTAATCGACGTGTTCGCGCTGACCGGCGCCGACCACAGCCTGCTGATCCTGCCGCTGTTTCACGTCAACGGGATCGTCATCGGCACTGTTTCGCCGCTGCTGGCCGGAGGCCGCATCACCGTCGCAGGCCGATTCAGCCCCGATACATTCTTCAACAGGGTCGAACGGAGCGGCGCCACGTATTTCTCAGCAGTGCCCACGATCTACACGATGCTGTGCGGGCTGCCCGACGACGTCAATCCCGACACCTCGTCGGTGCGGTTCGCCATCTGCGGTGCCGCGCCGGCCAGTGTGGAGTTGCTGGATCGGTTCGAGTCGCGCTACGGCATCCCGATCATCGAAGGCTACGGCCTGTCGGAGGGATCGTGCGCCAGCACCGTCAATCCGTTGGACGGGAAGCGCAAGGCGGGCACCGTCGGACTGCCCTTGCCCGGCCAGACGATTCGGCTCGTCGACGCCTCGGGGCGACCGGTAGCCGACGGCGAGGCCGGCGAGGTGGTGATCAAGGGCCCCAACGTGATGCGCGGCTATCTGAACCGGCCGGAGGAGACCGCCGAGACGATCGTCGACGGCTGGCTGCATACCGGAGACATCGGGCGCTTCGATGAGGACGGTTACCTGGTGCTGGTCGACCGGGCCAAGGACATGATCATCCGCGGCGGGGAGAACATCTATCCCCGCGAGATCGAAGCGGTGGTGCACCAGTGCCCACAGATAGCGGAAGCCGCGGTCGTCGGCCAGCCTAATCCGGTCTACGGCGAAGAGCCGGTGCTGTTCGTCTCAGCGCATCCCGGCAGGCAACTCCAAGTCGACCTGATCCGCGAGCACCTGCACGAGTCGTTGTCGAAATACAAACTGCCCGTTGAGATCACGATCCTCGACGAGCTGCCGAAAAATGCCGTCGGCAAGATCGACAAACGCAGTTTGCGGCAACGGTTCGCGATAACCCACTGAACCCAACCACACAACCACCCACCACCCATCCACCGACCACACATATAGGAGAGCAGCCATGAGCTTCACCAAACCCGAATTCCCCGACGTGGATCCGGACACCTTCCTGCAAAAGCCGCTGATGGAGCGGATGCGCATCCTGGCGCTGAACTGGGCCGAGAATGGCTTCGGGTCGCCACGGATGATTCACACCATCTACATCACCAAGCTGGTGCTGTTCTACGCTCTGGGCGCGATTCTGGTGGCCACGCTGACCTCGGGGCTGCCCGCGTTTTGGCATGTCTCACAGTGGTGGAATCAGCCGATCGTGTACGAGAAGGCCATCTTGTGGACGGTGCTGCTCGAGCTCTTGAATGTGGCCGGATCGTGGGGTCCGCTGGCCGGCAAGGTCAAGCCGATGACCGGGGGAATCCTGTTCTGGGCGCGTCCGGGCACCATCCGGCTACGGCCGTACAAGTGGGTGCCCTTCACCGCTGGTGACCGGCGCACCCGTTTCGACGTCGCGCTGTATGTCACGCTGCTCGCGAGCGTCGCGGTTGCGCTGTTTTCGCCCGGCGTGCATAGTGATTCGCTGTCAGCGGTGATGCCGGCCAACACCTCCGGTTTGGTCAACCCGGCGCTGCTCATCGCGCCGATCGTGCTGCTGGTGCTGATGGGCCTGCGCGACAAGACGGTGTTCCTGGGCGCACGCGGCGAGCAGTACCTGCCCGCCCTGATCATCTTCGCGATATTCCCGTTCGTCGACATGATCATCGCCCTGAAGCTGCTGATCGTGGTGGTCTGGGTCGGCGCCGGGGTGTCGAAGTTCGGCAAGCACTTCGCCAACGTCGTCCCGCCGATGGTCAGCAACAGCCCGTCGGTTCCGTTCAAGTGGGTCAAGAGGGCGCACTACCGCGACTTTCCGCGCGACCTGCGCCCGTCCCGGGTGGCCGACGTGATGGCCCACGTCGCGGGCACCACCGTCGAGATCATCGCCCCGCTGATCCTGCTGTTCTCGCCGTGGCCGTGGCTCACGGTGCCCGCAGCGGTGCTCATGGTGGCGTTCCATCTGTTCATCATCTCGACGTTCCCGATCGCGGTGCCGTTGGAGTGGAACGTGCTGTTCGCCTACGCCACCATCTTTCTGTTCCTGGGTTTCCCGGCCTGGCGCGGCTTCGCCGTGACCGACATGTCGTCGCCGTGGCTGACGGTGGCGGTGGTGGCCGCGCTGCTGTTCTTCCCAATCCTGGGCAACTTCCGGCCCGACAAGGTGTCGTTCTTGCCCTCGATGCGCCAGTACGCCGGCAACTGGGCCTCGGCGGTGTGGACGTTCGCTCCTGGGGCGGAGGCCAAGCTGGACAAGGTCACCCGCTCCGCGAAAAACCAGCTCGACCAGTTCATCGAGTTTGGCTACGAGCCGCGGTGGGCCGAGATCACCCTGCAGTCGACCCTCGCCTGGCGCACCATGCACAGCCAGGGCCGCGGCCTGTTCTCGGTGCTGCTGAAGCACCTGCCCGACATCGACACCCGCATAGTTCGCGAGGCGGAGTTCACCTGCAACTCGCTCATCGGGTTCAACTTCGGTGACGGACACCTGCACAACGAAGACCTCATCGCCGCCGTGCAGCGAGAGGTCGGGTTCGAGCCCGGCGAACTGGTGGTCGCGTGGGTGGAGTCGCAGGGCTGGGGCAGCAAGGTCCAGCACTACAAGATCATCGACGCCGCACTCGGCGTGATCCAGCGCGGCACCTGGAAGGTGGAAGACGCTGTCGCTGAGCAGCCCTGGCTGCCCAACGGCCCGATTCCCACCCAGATCACATGGGCGTCGCACAAGGCGCCGGCGATGCAGGGCGTGCTGCACAACGGACGGGTTCACAAGGAAGGAGTGCTCGCGTGAGCACCGCGATCGTCGTGGGGGCCGGGCCTAACGGCCTGGCCGCCGCGGTGACCCTGGCCAAAGCCGGCGTGCACGTGACCGTGCTAGAGGCGGCCGACGAGATCGGCGGGGGCGCTCGCAGCAGCGAGGCGATCCTGCCGGGCCTGCTGCACGACCACTGCTCGGCGATCCATCCGATGGCCGTCGGCTCGCCGTTTCTCACCGGCCTCGGCCTGGATCGTTACGGCCTCTCGTGGCGGCTACCCGAAATCGACTGTGTTCATCCGCTCGACGGCGGCAGCGCCGGAGTGCTGTATCGCTCGGTCGACCACACCGCGGCGGGCCTGGGTCCCGACGGGTCACGGTGGCGCCGGCTGTTCGGCTGGTCGTCGGCGCGCTTCGATGCGCTGTCTGAGGACATCATGGGGCCGCTGCTGCGGCTCCCGCACCACCCGATGGTGCTGGCTCGCTTCGGTGCCCCGACGGTGCTGCCGGCTTCGGCCCTCGCCAAGTGGTTTCGTACCGCTGAGGCGCGAGCGTTGTTCGGAGGTGTTGCCGCACATGCCTTCCGGCCGCTGCACTATCCGATGACCTCTGCAATCGGGCTGGGCATCATCACAGCCGGCCATCGCCATGGCTGGGCGGTGGCGGCCGGCGGTTCGCACTCGATCACCAACGCGCTGGCGTCGCTCCTGGCCGATCTGGGCGGCAAGATCGAGACCGGCACCCGCATCGAAGCGGCGTCACAACTGCCGCCGGCCGACGTGACGATGTTCGACCTGGCGCCCGACGCCGTCGCCGGCATTCTCGGTGATCGCCTGCCGGCGCGCGTGGCCCGCGCCTACCGGCGCTTCCGGCAGGGCCCGGGGGCGTTCAAGGTCGACTTCGCCGTCGAAGGCGGCGTGCCGTGGACCAATGCCGACGCCCGTCGGGCCGGCACCGTGCACGTAGTCGGCTCGTTGGCCGAACTGGCCGCCACCGAACGCGACATTCACGCCGGGCGCATGCCCGAGCGACCGTTCGTGCTGGTCGGCCAGCAGTATCTGGCTGACCCGGGGCGCTCCGTCGGCAACGTCCATCCGGTGTGGAGCTATGCCCATGTGCCAAACGGCTACAGCGGTGACGCCACCGCCGCGATCGTCGCCCAGATCGAGCGGTTCGCGCCGGGCTTCCGCGACCGCATCGTGGGCCACACCACCCGGAATACCACCCAAATGGCCTCGTACAACGCCAATTTCGTGGGCGGCGACATCATGACCGGTTCGAAGGACATCCGCCAACTCACGTTCGGGCCGCGAATCACGCTGTCGCCGTATAGAGTTGGCGTCCCGGGCATGTATATCTGTTCGGCGGCAACCCCACCGGGCCCGGGCGCTCATGGCATGTGCGGTGCCAACGCCGCAAAATCCGCGCTAAACCGAAGTTACTGCCGCCAAGATAGGTGAATCACCAGGTTGACCTGGGGTTTTGCTGATTTCGGTGGGTGGTTGTTCTGGCTACGCGGCGATGGTGAGTGGGATCGGGGTATCGATGAGTTCAAAGGCGCGGCGCTGGGTGGGGGTGGCGTCGGTGAGTTTGTCGATTTCGATGTTGGTGTCGTGGTAGCGGATCCGGTCTCGGGTGAGGGTGGCCAGGTGAGCGAGCAGATCACGGAAGCCGCGGACTGGGTTGCCGGCCGCGTCGTGTTTGGTGGAGGCCTTGGCGTGGGCGGCTGCCGAACGCTGCGCGGGCGCGACGGGGTTGTCGCGGGTGGGGGGTGTTTGGTCGGTGAAAGTTAGTGGCGCCCAGGCCTTGCGTAGGTGCCAGCTCAGGTAGCAGGCGAGCATGCAGATCAGCACGTGGGATTTGACGCGGTCGGTGAGGCGGTGGTGGATCGGCCGCAGATCCAGGTCGTCGGATTTGATGATGCGGAAGTCGCGTTCGATGTTGGCGAGGTTCTTGTAGCCGGCCACCACGGCGGCGGGGTCGAGCACCTCGGCGTCGACGCTGGTGCGCAGCACGTAGATGCCGTCGAGGGCGGCTTCGGCGGCGATGCGGTCGCGGTCGCGTTCGAAACTGAATGTGCTGTCGGTGATGGTGATGGCAAAGTGCTTGCCCATCTTGTATTTTCCGGCATCTTCGCCGACGGCGATGCCGATCTTGTCGGCCCCGCGCAGGGTGCCGGCCTGTACGCGCTTTTTGATGGCGGCGAGCTGTTTTTCGGTCGCTTGCAGCAGGTCTTGGCGTTTGCGGGCGCGTTCGACGGCCAGGGCGGGGTTGCGGCAGGCGATCAGGCGTTCGCCGGGGTAGTCGGGGTGGGTGATCTCGGCCAGGTCCTGGGTATCGAACAGGCTCATTTGCAGCGGCCCGTCGTCGCGGGCGAGTTTGGCGATCGCGGGTGCGCGTAGCGCGGTGATCCAGTCGAAATCTGTGCGGGCCTCGGGGTTGTTGTTGAGTTCGCGCAGCTTGTCGATGCGGGCGGAGGTGATCATGCCGCGATCGCCGACCAGCACCAGTTGGGTGATGCCGAGCTTGTCCTTGACGACCGTGACGATCTCGGTGAACGATTCCGGGTCGGCGGTGTTGCCGGAAAACACCCGCACCGCGACCGGGCGCCCCGCCGGGTCGCAGAGCACCCCGTATTCGATCTGCTCGCAGCCCTTCTTACCGTCGCGGGAGTAGCCGCGCGCAGCCAGCTCGCAGCAGCGGCCAGTCACCCACGCCGAGGTCAGATCAAACAACGCCATCCGCGACGGATTGGCTTGCGGGCCAAGGTGTTTGTCCGCGAGCTTTTTTTCGATCCTGTCCTGCCGGGCGGCCAGCCAGTCCATCGCCGCATAGATCTCGTCGGTGGATGCGTCGGCCACCTCGAGGTCGACGCCGAGGGTGGTGTTCGACCACCAGCCCAGCGTGGAGAGCTTCGACTTTGGCCGCACCACCCGCGAGATGATCAACGCCAGGACGATGTCGCGGGCCCGGCACGCCGGGCCAATCAGCGCCGCCAGCTCGAGCTTGCGCGCCATCGCCGCCACCGCCGCGACGTCGCCGTGCGGCAGCGACCGCGCCTTGCTGAACTCGCTGCCGGCCGCGATCAGTGTCTGCCCCTTCAACGTCGCCTCGATCGCCGCGACCAGCTCCGGCGGGAGCTTCGACAGGTTCGCCAGCGTCTGGTGCTTGACCTTCTTCCCGTCGCGGAAGGTGCGCCGCAGTAGCACCGACTGGTAGACCCGCTGCTCACCGGACTTTGCCACATAAGAACTCTTGTTCCGGGCTACGTGCATCGCACCGCTGTATGCCGTCACATGTTGAATTCTATCGTGATCTCCCTCGACACTATCTCACCGACACGCTACTTCAGTGGCTACACATCCACGCCGAACCGCCACCGTCGATTCAGGTCAGACCCACAATCCCACCGAAAACGACGCTTAACTTCGGGCTAAACGAGCTCGGCCAACGGTGACCGACTCGATATCGAAACTCACTGCAAAATTCCACGATAGGACACCGACCATGACGACATTTCTGGAAACCGAGCCGCTGGCTACGAACGCAGCCGCCACACCCAAGCTGGCCGGCCGGGTGGCCTTCGTCACCGGCGGCACCCGCGGTATCGGCGCGGCGATCGCCCGCAGCCTGGCCAACCAGGGCGCCACGGTCGCGGTGGGCTACAGCCGCAGCCGAGAGACTGCCGAACGGTTCGCCGCCGAGCTGACCCAGGCCACCCGCCGCCGCGGTGCCCTGGCATCGGCCCATCAAGGCAACGTCGGCTCCGCCGCCGATTGCCGCCGCACTATCGCCGAGGTCATCGAGACCCACGGCCGACTCGACATCCTGGTCAACAACGCGGGCATCACCATGGACAAGACGGTCGTCGCGATGACCGAGGAAGATTGGTACACCGTGCTCGCGGTGAACCTCTCCGGTGCATTCTTCATGTCCCAGGCCGCCCTGGCTCACATGGTGCAGCGGGGATCGGGGCGCATCGTCAACGTATCGTCCGTCGTCGGCGAGACCGGCAATATCGGCCAGGCGAACTACGCTGCATCTAAGTCCGGGTTGTTCGGGTTGACCAAGACGCTGGCCAAGGAAGCGGCGTACCTACTCGCAAAATCCGGCAAGCGCACCGAGAACGGAATCGGCCTCACCGTCAACACCGTCACACCCGGTCTCATCGGCACCGAGATGACCGCAGGCATTCCCGAGAAGGTGATGGCCAAACTCACCGGCCAGATCCCCGTCGGCCGTGCCGGCCGGCCCGAAGAAGTCGCCCGTGTCGTCCACTTCCTGGCCGCCGATGCCTCGTCCTACATCACTGGACAAGTATGGAGCGTCAACGGCGGTATGGACATGTGACTCCGCAAGGGGCACTCTCATAGGCGCCCGCGCTGGTCGGCGATATGGTGAGTTAAGAGTCGATCAATTGGAGGCGAATGGCCTCCAGGGTGAGGATAGTGAGCGTCGATGGCCGACGTCGACCCGCTTGCGACGCAGCGGGATCTGATCGCTGAGATCGCCGCGGAACTGGGCCAGGCGGGATTTGACGACGTCGAAGAGATCGGGCATGGCGGCTTCGGCGTCGTCTATCGCTGCGCTCAGCCCATGCTGGACCGCGCCGTCGCGGTCAAGGTGCTGACCGCCGATCTTGACTCGGACAATCTTGCCCGCTTCCTGCGCGAGCAGCGCGTCATGGGCCGCCTTTCGGGACACCCGCACATCGTGCACGTTTTTCAGGTCGGCGTCCTGGCCAGTGGCCGGCCGTTCATCGTGATGCCCTACCACGCCAAGGATTCGTTGGAGGTGGTGGTCCGCCGGCACGGAACCCTTGACTGGCGTGAAACGCTCAGCATCGGCGTGAAGCTCGCGGGTGCGCTCGAGGTCGCGCATGGCGCAGGCATATTGCATCGTGATGTGAAGCCCGCAAACATCCTGCTGTCCGACTACGGTGAGCCACAGCTGACCGACTTCGGCATTGCCAGGATCGCCGGGGCTTTCCAGACGGCGACCGGGCTGATCACCTGTTCGCCCGCTTTCACCGCCCCGGAAGTGCTCGAGGGCGCAGCGCCGATGCCGGCATCGGATGTGTATTCGCTGGGCGCGTCATTGTTTTGCGCATTGACCGGCCACGCCGCCTTCGAACGCCGCGCCGGCGAACAGGTGGTCGCTCAGTTCCTGCGGATCACCTCACAACCTATCCCGGACCTGCGCGAACAGGGATTACCAACTGAGGTGGCCGCGATCATCGAGCGGGCGATGGCACGGGATCCGGCGGATCGTCCAAGCGCCGCAGCCGATTTCGGCGACGAGCTTCGTGAGATTCAGCACCATAGCGGTGTCGCCGTCGACGAGATGGCCCGTCCGGTCGACCTGGGCGTGGAGCGCCAAAAATCACCCGCGTCCAAGCCTGTTCGCTCGGATTCCGCGACCACGCCCCCGACGCCCGCGACGAAATACCGACCCCCGGTCCCCACCAGATCACTGGTCGCTCGCAGCCGCGTCATCGACGTCCTTCGCGCTGGCGGACGGCGGCGGCTGATCTTCATTCACGCGCCCTCGGGGTTCGGCAAGAGCACGCTGGCGGCGCAGTGGCGCCAGGAACTTTCGCGAGGCGGCGTGGCGGTCGCCTGGCTGACGGTCGACGACGACGACAACAATGCGGAGTGGTTCTTGGCGCATCTGCTCGAGTCGATCCGGCGGGTCCGTCCCGCTCTCGCCGAGTCATTGGGGCAGGTGCTGGACCAGCACGGCGATGACGCGAGCCGCTATGTCTTGACGTCACTCATCGACGAAATCCACCAAAAAGACGACCGGATTGCGGTGGTGATCGATGACTGGCACCGCGTGTCCGACACTCGAACAATCGCCGCCCTCCGTTTCTTGTTGGACAGTGGATGCCATCATCTGCAGATCATCGTGACCAGCTGGTCTCGTGCCGGACTACCGCTGAGCAGGTTGCGGATGCGCGACGAGTTGATCGAAATCGATTCCCGTGCTTTGCGTTTGACATCGACGAGGCATTCTCGTTCCTCAACGATGTCGGCGGCCTGCAGCTATCGCGCGGAGATGCCGAGGCGTTGACCACATCGACGGACGGGTGGGCCGCCGCCCTGCGGCTGGCCGCGCTGTCGCTGCGCGGCGGCCGCGACGTGAACAGCCTGCTGGGCCGGCTTTCCGGCGCCAGCGACGTGGTCGGGGACTTCTTGGCCGAAAACGTATTCGACGACCTCGAACCCGATGTGCGCGATTTTCTGCAGACGACATCGATCACCGAGCGCACCTGCGGCGGCCTGGCCTCCGTGCTTGCGGGTGCGACGAAGGGGCAGGCGATGTTGGAACAGCTCGAGCAGCGCGGTTTGTTCCTGCAGCGGGTCGACGACGACCCGAATTGGTTCCGCTTCCATCAGATATTCGCCGAGTTTCTGCGCCGCCGACTCGAACGGGACCACCCCGACGGGGTCGAAGAACTTCACCACACCGCATCCGTGTGGTTTGCCGAAAACGGCTACCTCAACGAGGCCGTCGACCACGCGCTGGCTGCGGGCGATCCTGCCCGCGCGGTTGATCTGGTCGAGCTGGATGGCACAAGACTGCTCGAACAATCGAAAATGACCACGCTGCTCGGGATCGTCAAGAAATTGTCAGCCGATCTGGTGGTCGGGCGACCTCGGCTCCAGTTGGTTATCGCCTGGGCGAACATCCTGTTGCAACGTCCGGCGCTGACCGATATCGCGCTGAACCGCTTCGAGGACGCCCTGGGCCACACGGACCTCTCCGGGGCAACTCGGGCCGATCTGCGGGCTGAGGCGGACGTGGTGCGAGCAGTTGCCGAAGCCTTCGCCGATCGGATCGAGCGCATAGATGATTTAGTGGCCGAGGCAATATCGAGACCGGACACCCTGCATCCGTGGGTGCCCGGGGTCGCCGCAAATGCCGCGGCGTTCGCCGCGATCTACCGCTTCGACTTCGATGCCGCCCACCGGCTGCTTGACCGTGCCGCGCCCTACCAGGAGGCGATGGGGCCGTTCACCACCGTTTACGGACTCTGTTTGGCTGGCATCGCCGCCAGGTATCAGCTCGACATTCCAGATGCCCTGAAGAACTTCCGAGAAGCGTACGAGATCGCCACGGGGGTCGGACGCCACTCGCACGCGGCGCGGCTCGCTGGTGCGCTTCTTGGCGAATTGCTCTACGAAACTGGCGACTTTGCCGAGGCAGCGCGCCTGCTGGACGAGGGCGATCTGGTGAGCTCCGACGGCGGCATGGTGGATTATCTGGCCGCCAGGTATGTGATCGGTGCTCGGATCAAGGCTGCACAGGGGGATCGCGGGTCTGCGGTCGAGCGTCTGGCCGCCGCCGCGACGGCCGCACAGCAGCTGCGGCTGCCGCGTCTTGCCGCAAGGATCAACAATGAGCGCGTGCGGCTGGGCATCGAGCTCCCGCAAGCGGTTAGTGCCGGTTTGCGATCGCCGCGAACCATCCCCCGCGGCAATGGAATCGCCAGGATGACAGCCGAACTCGACGAGGACTCCGGGATCCGCCTGTTATCGGCGAGCGATTCCGCGGCTGACCGGGAGCAGGCTTGCCGACGGGCCGCTGATCTGCTCGCGGGAAGCGACCGCGAGCGCAGACCTCTGGCGGGGCTGCAGGCACAACTGCTGCTCATCGAAACGCTCACGGCCGCCGGCCGGACAGCGCGGACGCGAGAAGAACTGACGCCAGCCGCTGCCAAGTGCGCCGAACTCGGGCTCTCACGGCTGCTGGTCGATGCGGGACTCGGGTAGAGCAGATTCAGGGACCCGAGTACCCCGGCGGGTTGACGCCGTCCACCCAGAAGTCGACGCCCAGCTGTGAACCTGGCACGCAGTCGTACACCGACAGGTCGGTGACGCCGGATTCCACCAGCACGTCCTCGCACAGCAGCATGTTGCCGGTGTACTCCCGGGCGGGCTTGTTGAGGATGACGTAGGCGGCGTCGGCATACACCTCGGGCTTGCGCGCCCGCCCCATCGCCTCCTCACCGCCGAGCAGGTTCTGCACCGCGGCGGTGGCCACCAGCGTGCGCGGCCACAACGTGTTCGACGCGATGCCCGCCTCGCGCATCTCTTCGGCGATCCCCAGCGCGCACAGCGTCATGCCGAACTTGGCCATCATGTACGCCGTCGGCTTCAACCACTCCTTACCGAGCAGCACCGGCGGCGACAGTGTCAGGATGTGCGGGTTGTCCCGGCCCTTCATGTGGGGAATGCAGGCTCGCGATACTGCATAGGTGCCACGCACCTGTATGCCGTTCATCAGGTCGAACCGCTTCATCGGCACCTCGGTGATGGACCCCAGGTTGATCGCCGACGCGTTGTTGACGCAGATGTCGATGCCACCGAACTGCTCGACGGCCTTGGCCACCGCCGACTCTACCGAATCGGGATCGCGGACGTCCCCGACGATCGGCAAGGCCTGCCCGCCCGCCTCCTCGAGCTCTTTAGCAGCGGTGAACACCGTTCCGGGGAGCTTCGGGTGCGGCTCGGCGGTCTTGGCGATCAGGGCGATGTTGGCGCCGTCTTGCGCGGCGCGCATGGCGATAGCGAGGCCGATACCGCGGCTGGCGCCGGAGATGAACATGGTCTTGCCCTGCAGGGACATGGCGTGGGACATGGCGTCACACTAACGCCCGTCGCCAACCGGCTCGGTCGGGGGACCGGTCGCGATAATTCCCCCTGGAAATAGCGGGGTGGTTAATGATGTTAATGCAGTCGGTTTCTGATGCGGGCTGAGGCAGGCCCAGGCAGCCCCTGGCAAGGCCCGGGCAAGACCCGGGCAGACACTGTCGGGAGCAGCCTTTAGATTGGAGGAGCAGTCTGGTGTCAACGGCGACGAGCCTGTTGTGCAGTCCGACGGGCGCAGAGCAGCCGGCTCGATTGCCTGCGAGTCCGGTGGCACTTTGGGTGCTGCCCTCCGATGCCGCAGCAGAAGGGACCGTGTTAATAGAAATGGCCGACTCTGAAGATGTCCGAGACGGCTTGGCCGGGTCAGAGCCCGCCAAAGCCGCGCCGCCTGAGGAGACGGACGAGGAACTCACCGCTCGTTTCGAGCGCGACGCGATTCCCCTGGTGGACCAGTTGTACGGCGGTGCGCTGCGCATGACGCGCAACCCCGCCGACGCGGAGGACCTGCTGCAGGAAACGATGGTGAAGGCGTACGCGGGGTTCCGCTCCTTCAGGGCCGGCACCAACCTCAAGGCGTGGCTGTACCGGATCTTGACCAACACCTACATCAACAGCTACCGCAAGAGGCAACGCCAACCGGCGGAGTATCCGACCGATGAGATCACCGACTGGCAATTGGCGTCGAACGCCGGGCATTCCTCGACTGGTCTGCGCTCGGCGGAGGTCGAAGCCCTTGAGGCGCTGCCCGACAACGAGATCAAAGAAGCGCTCCAGGCCCTGCCCGAAGAGTTCCGGATGGCGGTGTACTACGCCGACGTCGAAGGTTTCCCGTACAAGGAAATCGCCGAGATCATGGATACGCCGATCGGCACCGTCATGTCGCGGCTGCACCGCGGCAGGCGTCAACTGCGTAGCCTTCTCGCCGATGTGGCTAAGGAGCGCGGATTCACCCGCGGTCAGCAGGCGCACGAGGAGGTGCCGTCGTGAGCGAGTTTTCCGGCCCTGCCGAGCCCTGCCCCAACGACCATTCCCACAGCGACGTCGGCTGCGCGGAGGTGATCCGGCAGGTCTGGCTGCTGCTCGACGGTGAGTGCAACCCCGACACCCGCGAGAAACTGCGCCAGCACCTCGAGGCATGCCCCGGCTGCTTCAAGCATTACGGGATCGAGGAACGGATCAAGGCGCTGATCGCCACGAAGTGCAGCGGCGAGAAGGCCCCCCAAGGCTTACGGGAGCGCCTCCGGCTGGAAATTCAGCGGACCGCCATCATCCGGGGCGTGCAGTAGCCACCCGGCTGCAAGTGGGTCAGGAATTTGGCCGCTTGCCGTGGTTGGCCTTGCTGTACTTGCGATCGCGCTTCTTACGGCCACGTTTGGCCATGTCGTCGAACCTCCATTGCTTGCTGATCGAACCGGCGCCGCGCGCCCGTTAGCTTGTCTCACAGTGTCTCACGGCCCGCGCGCCGCGGTCCCGACTGGTCCTGTGGTTCGATATACAAGAGCTTGATAGTGGCCCGGATGAGTGGGGTGAAGATGGCCGAGGATGTTCGCGCCGAGATCGTGGCCAGCGTGCTCGAGGTCGTTGTCAACGAGGGCGACCAGATCGGCAAGGGCGACGTCGTGGTCCTGCTGGAGTCGATGAAGATGGAGATCCCTGTCCTGGCCGAGGTCGACGGCACTGTCAGCAAGGTGAGCGTGTCGGTGGGGGACGTCATTCAGGCGGGCGACCTCATCGCGGTGATCAGTTAGCCCTCGAAAAGCTTGGACCCCTCGTACCTGCCGCCGGGCAACGACTCGGGAGTTATCGATGTCCACTCTCGGTGACCTGCTTGCCGAGCACACCATGCTGCCAGGCAACGCGGTGGACCACTTGCACGCGGTGGTGGGGGAGTGGCAGCTGCTGGCCGACCTGTCGTTCGCCGATTACCTGATGTGGGTCCGCCGCGACGACGGTGTGCTGGTGTGTGTGGCGCAGTGCCGGCCGAACACGGCGCCGACGGTTCTGCAAACGGACGCGGTGGGCAGCGTCGTTGCCGCCGAACGGCTGCCGCTCGTCGAGGACACTTTCGTCTCCGGCACTGCGATGCGGGAAAGCGAAGCCGCTCAAGAGCATTCGTGGCAACTTCCCGGGCCGCATGTTGAGGCCTCGCCGGTGCGGTACGGCGACCATGTGGTCGCGGTGCTGACGCGGCATCAAACCGCGGCGGCGGCCGATCGCCCTTCCGGCCAGCTGGAGAAGGCCTACCGGGAATGTGCCACCGATCTCGTCCAGATGCTCGCCGAGGGCACCTTTCCCGACGTGGGGGACGTGGTGCTGTCGCGCTCGACCCCCCGCGCAGGCGATGGGTTCATCCGCCTCGACGTCCACGGAGTGGTCGCCTACGCCAGCCCCAATGCCCTGTCGGCCTACCACCGGATGGGGCTGACGTCGGAGCTGGAGGGCCACAATCTCGTCCACGTCACGCGGCCGCTGATCTCCGATCCGTTCGAGGCGCAGGAAGTGGCCGAGCATGTGCAGGATCTGCTGGCCGGCGGCAAGAGCATGCGGATGGAGGTCGACGCCGGGGGCGCCACGGTGCTGCTGCGGACGCTGCCGTTGGTGGTTCACGGCGCCGGCGCCGGTGCCGCGGTGCTGATCCGCGACATCACCGAGGTCAAGCGCCGCGACCGCGCCCTGATATCCAAGGACGCCACCATCCGGGAGATCCACCACCGGGTGAAGAACAACCTGCAAACCGTGGCGGCGCTGCTGCGCCTGCAGGCCCGCCGGACGGTCAACGCGGAGGGACGGGAAGCGCTGATCGAGTCGGTGCGGCGAGTGTCGTCGATCGCCTTGGTGCACGACGCATTGTCGATGTCGGTGGACGAGCAGGTGAACCTGGACGAGGTCATCGACCGGATTCTGCCGATCATGAACGACGTCGCGTCGGTGGACAGGCCAATCCGGATCAACCGGGTCGGCGACTTGGGCGTGCTGGACTCGGACCGTGCGACGGCCCTGATCATGGTGATCACCGAACTCGTTCAGAACGCGATCGAGCACGCATTCGACCCGGCGGCCCCCGAGGGGTCGGTGACCATCCGCGCGGAGCGCTCGGCGCGCTGGCTCGACGTCGTCGTGCACGACGACGGGCGCGGGCTGCCCGACGGATTCAGCCTGGAGAAATCCGACAGCCTGGGCTTACAGATCGTGCGGACGTTGGTGTCGGCGGAACTGGACGGCACGTTGGGCATGCGTCAAGCCCCCGCTCGCGGCACCGATGTGGTGTTGCGGGTACCGATCGGCCGGCGGACCCGATTGCTGCTGTGAATGCCTGAGCACCTCACGCAACAGCGCGGCCCCGACGATTGTCGGGGCCGCGCTGTGCGCAGACTGGGTCAGACTCCGCTGCGGGCCTTCGTCCGGGCATTGCGACGCTTAAGGGCGCGCCGCTCGTCTTCACTCATGCCCCCCCAGACGCCCGAGTCCTGGCCGGTGGTCAGGGCCCAGGCGAGGCATTCTGTGGTCACCTGGCACCGATTGCAGACCAGTTTCGCGTCAGCGATCTGCGCGAGCGCCGGGCCGCTGTTCCCTACGGGGAAGAACAGCTCCGGGTCCTCGTCACGACAGACCGCCTTATGGCGCCAATCCATACGTTGTTACTCCTCACTGAGTGCGCAGCAAGGCGCACGGCCATTTTTCTTCGGCTGTTAACGCGTGCACAAGAAAAGGGTCCGTACCCCTACACAAATTTCTGCATGCAACCTTTCGATCGTTTCACAGGCTCAACGGATGTCAATAGTGGGAGTTGCCTCGTGTGGTATCTCACTTCACTGATTTCTTAGCCGAGCCCTCACTCAGTTGTACTACACTAACCCGCCGGATTTCACGTGAAGTTTTCCCGGGCGTCGTTTTCGTTATGCGTTACCGCAGCTCAGCCGCAGTTTTGCTGGGCGGGGCGACCACGGGAAGCAGGTCGGGGACCGACCGGAACGTCATGCTCTCGCGCAAGCCGAGGTAATCCCCATCGAACTGGCTCGCGATCGGGGCGCCGGTGGTGGTCACGGTCGCGTAAGCGGCGTCGTCGTCGCGGATGAGTTGTTTGTGGTTGCCCTTCGGGCCGTTGGCCAGGAGCTGGCGAACCAGTCGCAGCGTGGGGAATACCTTCATGCCAGTCAGCGCGAACACTCCCAGGCCCGTTTCGAAACTGCAGCCGGGGTTGGTCACCATCGGCCGACTGTTGCTATAGGTCCATGGACTGGTGTTGGATACCCAGGCGAAATGCACGCCGGGAACGGGTTCGCGGTCGGGTAACTGGATGGTGAGGGTCGGTTCGCGGCGCCTGAAGGCGATCGTGACGGGTATCGCCACGCGCCAATACCGCAATGCATTCACCTTGACGCCCTTGTTGCGCTGGGCTTCCACCGCCGCGACCACCTCCGCATCGACGCCCATCCCGGCGTTGATGACGGCCCACTGCTCGCCGCAGTCAATCAGGCTGATGCGCCGCCACGTCTGATGGCGGCGATAGTCGTCGACCAGCTGAATGAGCTGGTTGGTTGCGGCGACCGGATCCGGTGAGATGCCCAACGACCGGGCCAGCACGTTCGCCGACCCGCCCGGCACCACCGCAATCGCAGGCACATGCCCCGTCGGCCTCGCGCCGGGGCGGCCGAGCAGTCCGTTGACCACCCCGCTCACCGTGCCATCGCCGCCGTGCACCACGACCAGGTCGACTCCGTCGGCAGCGGCGGCTTGTGCGAGCTCCATCCCGTGACCACGGTGGTTGGTGTGCTCGACGGTGAGCTTCAGGCGGCTCTTGAGCGCGTGGGCCAGCAGGTCGCGGCCGGCTGGTGTGGTGGAAGTGGCTGTGGGGTTGACGATCAGCACGGCGCGCATGATGCACGAGCTTATGCGGCCTGGATAAGACCAGCCTGTGGAGCACCGGGCGCTTTGCGGGGGAGACACCGCGGCATGACTACGCTGACGCTGTGAAACGTCCCCCGCCCGCACCGGCCGCCGTGCGCGGCGCGGGCCTCATCGTCGCCGTGCAGGGCGTGGCCGCATTGGTGGTGGCCACGGTGCTGGTGGTACGGGGGATTGCGGGCGCCGACCAGCGTGTGGTCAACGGCCTGGGCACGGCAGTCTGGTTCTTTCTGGTCGGCGGTGTGGTTCTCGCCGCCGGGCGCGCGCTGGTGCTGGGGAAGCGCTGGGGCCGGGGCCTGGCAGTGGTCACGCAGCTGCTTCTGCTCCCCGTGGCGTGGTACCTGACAACGGGCTCGCATCAGCCGGCGTTCGGCATTCCCGCGGGCCTCGTGGCGCTGACCGCACTGGTCTTACTGCTCAGTCCCCCAGCGGTGCGTTGGGCCGCCGGAAGCGATCACGGCGGCCCTGCCAGCTCGGCCAGGCGCGGGCCGGACAGCCGATAGGTGGTCCACTCGCTCTGCGGCTCTGCGCCGATCCCGTCGTACAGGGCGATGGCATCGGAGTTCCAGTTCAGCACCGCCCACGACAACCGCGTGAAGCGATTGTCGAGGCATTCACCGGCCAGCGCCGCCAGCAACGCGCGGGCCAAGCCCCGGCGGCGAAACCTCGGCCTTACGAACAGGTCTTCGAGGTAGATTCCCGCGACGCCGTCCCAGGTTGAGAAGTTGACGAACCACAGCGCCATGGCCGCAATCTCGCCGTCAAGGTCCGCTACATGTGCGTGCACCGTGGGTCGATTACCGAAAAGGGCTGTGGAAATCTGCGTTTCGGTCACGGTGCATTGCTCGGCGGCGTGTTCGAATTCGGCCAGAGCGTGGATCATATCGGTGATTTCGGCGGCGTCTTCCGGTATGGCGCGGCGGATGTGTTCCCTCATCAACTTTCAGGCTCGACTTCCAGCGCGTTGAGTATCGTGGCGAATTTCGTTGTCGTTTCTGCAACTTCGTCGTCGGGATCGGATTCGGCGACGATACCTCCGCCGGCGCGCGCGAGGGCGGTGCGGCGGTCCGCCGACAGCTGGGCGCAGCGGATGGACACGACCCACTGGCCGTCGCCCGTCGCGTCGCACCAGCCGACGGCGCCGGCATAGAAACCGCGGTCACCCTCCAGCTCGGCGATGAGCTCGGTCGCAGCCATCGTCGGTACCCCTCCTACCGCCGGAGTGGGGTGCAGCGCCAATGCGAGATCGATTGCGGTAAGCGAATTCTCACGCAGGCGGCCGCTGATCGGGGTGCATAGATGCCAGACCGCGGCGGTGCGGCTCAATTCGGGTTCCGGGGCGATCGTCAGGTCGTCGCACAGCGGCTGCAGCGCGGTCCGCATCGCGTCGATCACGAGCCGATGTTCGTGACGGTTTTTCGCCGAATGCGCGAGCGCGGCGCCGTTGGCGGCGTCCAGGTCCGGGTCGGCGGCGCGCGGGGCCGAACCGGCAAATGGCCGGCACACGACGCGGTCGCCGGAGCGCGCGACCAGAAGCTCCGGGCTTGCGCCCACGAGCGCCACGCCCGCGTAGTCGTCGCCGGCGGCGGTCAGGTCGACGAGGTAGCCGTAGGCCGCCGGGTCGGCGGCGACGAGCCGGCGCAGGATGACCCGGGCATCCAGCGGAGATTCGGCGACCAGTCGCAATGCGCGAGCCAGCACCACCTTGCGCAGCGGGCTGCCCGGATCGGCGAGCTCATCTCGCGCGCGGCTGATCCGCTCGCGGTAGTCGGCCGGCGGCGGCAAGGCGGCCGCGATGCGGATAGGCGGTAGGGGGCCGGTCGGCCACCCGGGCGGCCCCGCGGGACGAAGCACCGTGCGCGGCGTCCACAACGCCGCTGGCCTGTCCACGTCAAAGGGCAACGCGCCCAACACTATTGGCGCTGCGCCGGAGCGCAGCGCCAACAGTGCCGCCCGCACGTCGCAGTAGCTTCTCCGCACCCCGTCGGCGACGAGGGTCCCGCCCGGCCCGCACAGCGCGAACGGTGGTTCGGGGTCCAGATGCTCGGCGGCGCTCACCCGGGTGCGATTGCCTGCGGGAGGCCGGTCAGGCCGAGCGCGACGAGCTGTCGCACGCCGTGCTCGAACCCGCACACCGCGATCGAGCCGGCGAGCATCCAGAAGCGGCTGCCCTCGACAAGCGGCAGCTCGACCCAGCGCGTGATTACCGAACGCGAAAAGTGGCTATGGCTCACGAACAACACGTCGCGGGACGTCATGTGCTCCAACGCGAACGCGACGGCCCGATCGGCGCGGTCGCTGACTTGCGCCACGCTCTCGCCGTCGGGGCACCCGTGTGTCCAGATCAGCCAGTCGGGAACCGATTCTTGGATCTGCGGGGTCGTCAGGCCCTCGTAGGAACCGTAATCCCACTCGGCAATCAGGCCAGACACCTCGTCGACGGCGAGCCCGGCCAACTTGGCCGTGGTCAGGGCGCGTATCCGGGGGCTGCTGACCACCAGCGGGTCAGCGAGTTTCAGTTCCCGCAGCACGCGCCCGGCAAGCTCGGCCTGAAGCCGGCCGGTGTCGGTGAGCTCGATGTCGGTGCGGCCGGTGTGCTGGCCCGATTTCGACCATGCGGTTTCGCCGTGGCGGAGAAGTACCAGTCGGTGGTTTTGCACGCCCATGCCGACAGATTCTGCCCGACGGCACGCCCGGCGTGGCGGCCGAAGCATGCCGCGGCCGAACGTGCCAGGATGGCGCTTATGCCTGCGCTGGCGACGATGCAGTGGGGGTACCGCCCGCTTGCGGGGAACGAAGCGATGAGGAGGAGCGGCGCCTATGCCTAAGACCCGGGTACTGGCGGTGGCCAACCAGAAGGGCGGCGTGGCCAAGACGACGACGGTTGCGTCGCTGGGCGCGGCGCTGGCGGATGAGGGCCGGCGAGTGCTGCTCGTCGATCTGGATCCGCAGGGCTGCCTGACGTTCTCGCTCGGCCAAGATCCCGACAAACTACCGGTGTCCGTTCACGAGGTGCTGCTCGGCGAGGTCGAGCCGAACGCGGCGCTGGTGACGACGATGGAGGGAATGACGCTGCTGCCGGCCAACATCGACCTCGCCGGCGCCGAGGCGATGCTGCTGATGCGGGCGGGCCGCGAATACGCGCTCAAACGCGGGCTGGCAAAGCTTTCCGACGAGTTCGACGTGGTCGTCGTCGATTGCCCGCCGTCGCTTGGTGTGCTCACCCTCAACGGGTTGACGGCCGCCGACGAGGTGATCGTCCCGCTGCAGTGCGAGACGCTCGCGCACCGCGGCGTCGGTCAGTTCCTGCGCACGGTCGCCGATGTGCAACAGATAACGAACCCGGACCTGCGGCTGCTGGGCGCACTCCCGACGCTCTACGACTCCCGCACCACCCACACCCGCGACGTGTTGCTCGACGTCGCCGACCGCTACAACCTGCCGGTGCTCGCCCCGCCGATCCCGCGGACGGTGCGCTTCGCGGAGGCCAGCGCCTCGGGTTCGTCGGTGATGGCCGGGCGCAAGAACAAAGGCGCGGTGGCCTACGGCGAACTGGCGCAGGCGCTGCTCCAGCATTGGAAGACCGGCAAACCTCTGCCGACGTTCGCCGTCGAGATTTAGCCGGCGAGTGCGCGCTCATGGCTTTTCAGTGTGCGGTGAGGGCGCGGCCGTCCGGCGTGTCGCCGCCGTGGACGCTCACGGTGAGCCGGTCAGGCGGTCAGCCCAAGGCCACCACGCTGTCGCCGCGCTGTTCGAACACCCTGGACCCCGAAACCGCGGGTACCACCGCTGAACTGCTCGGCGCCCGGTTTACCGGAATGTATCGTTCGTTCGCGCCGCTGACCGGGTCGTAGACACCGATCGCGCCGGTGACCGGCACGAGCAGCCGGCCGGCCATCATCGCGGCCGGCCCCAGCGGCACGGCCGTCTCGCCCGCGGCGATGGTGTAGCGAGGCGTCAGAGTGCTCGCTTCGAACACCATGAGCGAGTCGCCTGTCCACCAGGTCACCAGGTTGCCCGCCTGCGACACCGTCGCCGAGGGCGACGGCGGCTTGGGTAGCAGCGTGCTCGACACGGTGGTACCGGCTTCGTCGACCACGTCAACTCGGGGCTGGGCGCCGGAAGTACCGGGCAGGTACACCGCCGTGTTGTTCTCCGAGACGGCCAGCACGCTTGCCCCCGAATCCGCACCGATGCCGGGTTCGGCCACCACGTGTTGCTGGGGCTCGTCGTCTTCCTTGCTCGGGCGTAGGAGGACAAGCCGCAGGTCGGCCTGATTGCTGCAGCTCTCTAGCACCGATACCGCCGACGAGCTGGCCGCCGCCGAGAGCAACCGGCAACCCGAGTGCAGTCCGCGCGCCGACGGTTTCACCCGCGCGTCGGTCTCGCCGTAGGCCAGCATCCGGACCATGTCTGAGCGCCACAGTTCCAGCCGCGTGTTGCCCACCGACAGCACGGTCGAGCCGTCGGAAAACGGGCGCACTCGCGGATCTGCGTAGCCGCTGCGGGCAGGGCCCCGCCGCCCGGTGGCCCCGTCGAGGGAGCTGACCTGCCCGCAGCCGCGGTCGTCTTTGTAGACCGCGACGGCGAAGTGGTAGACCCAGGACACCCCGCACAGGGCACTGTCTCGGGCGTAGCTCCAGCGGATCTGTCCCGTACCGGGGTCTCGCCCGTCGACCTGGCGGCCGTCGCCGGTGACGACCGTCCCGCTCGCCATCACCGGGGCGGTGGTGGCGGGGCTGGCGGCGGTCCAGAGCTGATTCAGGGTGGCCGGTACTTCCCGGGCCGGGGTCGGCGTGTGCGCCGGAACGGCGGCGGGCCGGCTGATGGTGGCCCGGGCGTCGCTGGTCCACCAGACCAGCGCCGCGCACGCGGCGACGACGACCGCGATCGCCGCGGCGGCCACAAGGTCACCCTTGGTCCGGCGTTCGGGTCTGACCATGCGCCAGCGCGCGCTCAGTCGGCTTGCGTGGCTTGCGTGGCTCCGGTGGCTGCGGCGGCTCCCGTGGGCTTGCGGCGCCGCGGGCGGCGCCGCTTGGTCGCGGGGCTAGTCGACGGCGTCTCGGCGTCCGCCCCACCCTTGGCACCGCTGGCGGCCGTGCCCCCTTCGGGGTGTCCGGTTACGGGCTGGCCGCCACGGGTGCGCCGGCGCCGTGCCCCAGAGCGAGCAGGCCCGGACTTCTCTGCGCCCTGGCGGTCACCCTCGCGTCGGGCGTCGCGGCGCTTGGCCGGCGACTTGCGAGGAGCGCCGACCGTCCCGCCCACCTCGGCCGGGATCCCCAACTCCGCGTACAGGTGCTCGGAGCTGGAGTACGTCTCGGCCGGGTCGGGGGAATCCAGGCCCAGCGCCTTGTCGATCATCGTCCAGCGGGGCAGCTCGTCCCAATCCACCAGCGTGACGGCCACGCCCGTCTTGCCGGCGCGGCCGGTGCGGCCGATTCGGTGCACGTAGGCCTGCTCGTCTTCGGGGATCTGGTAGTTGATGACGTGGGTGACGTCGTCGATGTCGATGCCGCGGGCGGCGACGTCGGTGGCGACCAGCACGTCGATGTCGCCGGTGCGGAACGCCTTGAGCGCCTTCTCGCGCGCCACCTGCCCGAGGTCACCGTGCACGGCGCCCACCGCGAAACCGCGCTCGGCCAACTCGTCAGCCACCTTCTGCGCGGTGCGCTTGGTGCGGGTGAAGATCATGGTCGCGCCGCGGTCGCGGGCCTGCAGCACCCGGCTCACGAGCTCGACCTTGTCTAGAGCGTGGGCGCGGTAGACGAACTGCTCGGTCTTGTCGTGCACGGCCGAGGAGTGCGGCGCCTCGGCGCGGATGTGAGTGGGCTGGTTCATGAACGTGCGGGCCAGCGTGATGATGGGGTCCGGCATCGTGGCCGAGAACAGCATCGACTGCCGGTCAGCGGGGATCTGGCGCAGGATGCGCTCGATGTCGGGCAGGAAGCCCAGGTCCAGCATTTCGTCTGCCTCGTCGAGCACCAGCACGGACAGCCCGCCCAGCTGCAGGTGTCCCTGCTGGGCCAGGTCGAGCAGCCGGCCGGGGGTGCCGACCACGACGTCGGCGCCGGCGCGCAGCGCCTCGATCTGCGGCTCATAGGGCCGCCCGCCGTAGATGGACACCACCGTGAGCCGCCGGTCGTCCGCGGCGGTCAGGTGCTTGGCGGCGGTGGCCAGGTCCTCGGTCACCTGGAGACAGAGCTCCCGGGTGGGCACCACGACCAGCGCCCTCGGCGTGCCGGTCAACGGCCGCAGCCCGGCGTCAGTCGTGATGCGCTGCAGCAGCGGGACGCCGAACGCGAACGTCTTGCCCATGCCGGTGCGGGCCTGGCCGATGACGTCGTCGCCGGCGAGCGCCAGCGGCAGGGTCAGTTCCTGGATGGCAAAGGGGCTTTCGATGCCTTTTTCCGCTAGTGCGCGGACAATTTCCTCGCGAACGCCGAGTTTGGCAAATGTCAGATGAGGGGTCTGTTCAGTTGTGCGACTAAGTGCGGTCATATGTGAATGACGAGCCTTTCGGTGACGGTATCCGTGTTGTGTCGGTGTTTCTCTGTCGCGGTCACGCGCGCACGAGTTCCGACTACGGTTACGTCGCCGAATCGCGGCCCCTACTCGGTCCGAGCGGGCTCGGGCCGGGCGGGCCAGCAGTGCACGCACATTTCGCAGGCAACGGCGGCAGGGATACAGCCATTACCTACCTGCATGATAGCTGGTCGACAACTGGCGCCCATTTTCCGGTAAGTCCGGCGACTAGAGTGTTGCCATGACCCGGCCCACCTGGAAGCCCTCCTCCGCCGAGCAGGTGGACGATCCCCCCGCCTCACGGCTGTCGGCAGACCACCCGGGCGTCAACGAATTCTTCGCGGTGCTGGCATACGGCGAGATCGCCGCGTTTTACCGGCTCACCGACGAGGCGCGGATGGCGCCCGACCTACGGGGACGGATCTCCATGGCGAGCATGGCCGCCGCCGAGATGCAGCACTACGAGGTGCTTCGCGACGCCTTGGAAAGCCGTGGTGTCGACGTGGTGTCGGCGATGTCGAAGTACGTTTCGGCGCTGGAAAACTACCACCGGCTGACGATGCCGAGTACGTGGCTGGAAGCCTTGGTGAAGACTTACGTCGGCGACGCTCTGGCGGCCGACCTATATCTCGAAATCGCCGACGGGCTGCCCGACGAGATTGCCGACGTGGTGCGGGCCGCCCTGGCGGAAACCGGGCATTCGCAGTTCGTCGTCGCCGAAGTTCGTGCCGCCGTGACCTCCAGCGGTAAGCAGCGCAGCCGGCTGGCGCTGTGGTCTCGTCGCCTGTTCGGCGAGGCGATCACCCAGGCCCAGTACGTGCTGGCCGAGCACGACGAACTGGTCGACCTGGTGGTGTCCGGGCCCGGTGGCCTGGGTCAGCTCAGTGCGTTCTTCGACCGTCTGCAGCACACCCACGACCGACGGATGCGCGAACTCGGTCTGAGCTGATTCCGATATCGCGTGCCGGGGTTCAGCGCGTGCAGGTCGCCATGATCGAGTTGTTGGTCGCCCGCACTGTCTGGCCGGAGGCGTTGACGATCGCGCAATTGAGCCGGCCGTAGAAGCTGGTGGCGACAACCGACTCGGTCTGGACGCCGGGATTCAGGACGATCACCTTCGACCATGGCAGCGAGACGTTGAACTCCGTCTGTGGGTAGCCCCGGGCATCGGTGTAGACCACGTTCACCAGGTCCAGGAGCTGTTTGGTCCCGGTGACGGTGTAGATGACCGTGTTCGGATTCAGCGCGACCGGCGGCGGTGGGGTCGTGGGGGCCGGCGCGGCGGTGGGCGTTCGCGTCGGCCTGATGCTGGGCAGGGTGCTGGGCGGCGTCACCGTGGTGACCGTCTCGGGCGGCAATTGGGGCGCGCGGGAGGGGGTGGGCGAGAGGCTGGGCGAAGCGCTGGGCGGCGTCGTTTTAGGCGCTGACGGCGCGGAGGTCAGGGGAGGCGGCGCCCCGACGGTC
Organism: uncultured Actinomycetota bacterium; assembly: GCA_963788075.1. Taxonomy (GTDB): domain Bacteria; phylum Actinomycetota; class Actinomycetes; order Mycobacteriales; family Mycobacteriaceae; genus Mycobacterium. The sequence goes on from CAWBFI010000008.1 coordinate 1,682,580, forward strand.
GCCTTCGTCGATGCGCTGTCGCCGCTGTTGATGATGACCGCGGTCGCGACGGCACCGAGGGCGACCACGGCGCCCAGAATCGCGGTGACCGGGCGCCACCGGCCCTCGGGGGCCCAGGCGACATCGTCGTAGCCGTCCAGGACGTCGGCTCCGTCATAGCTGTCGTCGTCGGGGCAGTCCTGGACGGGGCCCCGGACTGGGCCAATGCGATCGGTAATAATGTTGCTGATGGTGCCAATGTTACTTATGCGACTCCGCGGCGTAGGGCGCTCTGCGGCATGTTGGCCCAGTTGGGAGCCAATCGTTACCTTCATGCGGCCGCGTTTCGCTTACCGCGAACCACCGCCTCTCATCGCGTCCACTAGCCTGCTGCTGACACGCCTGCGACTTCACTATCCAATGGAAGGGGCCACCGTGGAGGTCAAGATCGGTATCACGGACAGTCCGCGCGAACTGGTCCTCTCCAGTACGCAGACACCCGCGGAAGTCGAAGAGCTCGTTGCGGCAGCGCTGCGCGAAGGCTCGGGCCTCCTCAGCCTCGCCGACGAGCGGGGCCGTCGCTTCCTCATTCAGGCCACCAGGATCGCCTACGTCGAGATCGGTGTCGCCGATGCGCGCCGCGTCGGCTTCGGAATCGGGGCGGAGGCGGCCGCGAGGGCCGCGGGAAAGGCCGCTAAGAGCGAGTAAGCGGCACGTGTGACAGCCCGCCCCAGGCGAACTGAACGGTGCCTTCGACGGCATCCGACTTTGAAATCGGACGGTCCGAGTCCAGCCAGTACCGGGCGCAGTCGACGCTGATGCCGACCAGCCCCACCGCGATCATCCGGGCGCGGTGCGGGTCCAGCCCGGAATCGGCGCTGATCAGCGCGAACACGGCGTCGATGCACGACTCGGTGGCCACCCGCACCTGCGCGGCAACCTCGGGTTCGGTGACATAGTCGTTCTCGAAAATCAGCCGGTAGCCCTGGCTGTCGTGCTCGATGAAGTCGAAGAACGCCTGGACCGCGGCGTGCAACCGCTGCCGGTTATCGGTCGTGGTGCTCAACGCGTTCTGCACGCCGGACACGAGGTTTTCGACGTGCCGCTGCAGCACCGCCAAATACAGCTCCAGCTTGCTCGAGAAATGTTGATATAGAACGGGTTTGCTGACTCCCGCGCGGTCGGCGATCTCGTCCATGCCGGCCGCGTGGTAGCCGTGGTCGACAAAGACATCGCTGGCGACAACCAGCAATTGGCCACGACGCTCGTCCCGCGGCAACCGGTTGCCGCGCCGGCTGGCGGCCGTCACCGCGTCTGCGGGCCGAGCGCGGACGGCCGGTTTGACGGCACGCCGTGCCGCCGCCTTGGCGAGATCGCTCATCGGGTCCTCATCTGATTGTGGGCAACTGACCGCCGGACCCCCGGAGCCAGCCGCGCGCCGCTCGTCGCAACGACATTACTACCCGTGACGCCTTCGTGATCGGCATCGCCTCCGTTGCCGCTGGCAGAAACGGTGCCGGGCGTTGCATTCGGGCGCGCCAAGGGCGGCCGCAGTGTCGGCTGTGCAATCCTGGGAAAATGACGTCCCGGCGGCCTGTGCACAGCACCGGTCGAGCTCCCGTGTTGCGCGACGAGTGGCGAGAACCACTTCGGGCCCTGCGTGACCCGATCGGCCGGGACGCCGGACGGGCCAGGGCCGACCGTGACCGGCCGCGCCAATGGCGCAAACAAACATGGCTGGGACGGTTCGTATCGACCTACGGCTGGCGCGCCTACGCGTTGCCGGTTCTCGTGGTCGTCACCGGGCTGGTCATCTATCAGACGGTGACCGGTACCAGTGCGCCGAAACCGGCGGCGAGCCAACCCATCCAGGGCCCGCCGGACATCGGCGCCGTGGGCACCGCGATCATCGACGTACCACCTCGCGGGCTCGCCGCGTTCGATGCCAATCTGCCGGCCGGGACGCTGCCGGACGGCGGCCGCTTCACCGAGGCGGGTAACAAGACTTGGCATGTCGTGCCGGGCACGACGCCCCGTGTCGGCCAGGGCACTGCCAAGGTCGTCCGCTACACCGTCGAGGTCGAGAACGGGATCGACCCCGCGATGTTCGGCGGCGACAATGCGTTTGCCGAGATGGTCGACCAGACGCTGGCGAATCCCAAGGGCTGGACGCACAACCCGCAATTCGCGTTTGTGCGGATCGACGGCAGCACCGGGGCGAAGCCCGACTTGCGGATCTCGCTGGTGTCCCCGGTGACGGTGCGTGACGGGTGCGGCTACGAGTTCCGGTTGGAAACCTCCTGTTACAACCCGGTATACGGGCCTGACCGGCAGGCGCGGGTTTTCATCAACGAGGCGCGCTGGGTGCGCGGAGCCGTGCCGTTTGAAGGCGACGTCGGTTCCTACCGGCAGTACGTGATCAACCACGAGGTTGGCCATGCCATCGGGTATGTGCGTCATGAGCCCTGCGAGCAGCAAGGCGGCCTGGCTCCGGTGATGATGCAGCAGACCTTCTCCACGGCGAACGACGACGCCGCCAAGTTCGACCCCGATTTCGTCAAGGCCGACGGGAAGATCTGCCGATTCAATCCCTGGCCGTATCCGATCGCCTGACGGCGGCTGGCCCAACCGCGAAATGTGCGCAGGCTCGGCGCCACTATTGATTCACGCTTGGGTTGCGTGGCGCGCGAAGCACCGCCGCGATCCCAATGTTGAGCTGTTTGCCGTCGGCCCGGACAGCTGTTGTGATGGATTGAGTGCAGAATTTGATCGCTAAGCTACCGAGGAGATGTTCGGTGTCGACATCCCAGACGTCCCTGCCGCCACTGGTCGAGCCCGCACACCAGCTGAGTCGCGATGAGGTGGCCCGCTACAGCCGCCATCTGATCATTCCGGATCTGGGTGTCGTTGGGCAGAAGCGCCTCAAGAACGCCCGGGTGCTGGTGATCGGCGCAGGCGGATTGGGCGCCCCGACGCTGCTCTACCTGGCCGCCGCCGGAGTCGGCACGATCGGCATCGTCGACTTCGACGTCGTCGACGAGTCGAACCTGCAGCGTCAGATCATTCACGGCGTGGCCGACGTCGGACGGTCCAAGGCGCAGTCCGCGCGCGACTCGATATCCGCGATCAACCCGCTGATCGGCGTGCGATTGCACGAGTTCAGGCTGGATCGCAGCAACGCCGTCGAGCTTTTCGGGCAGTACGACCTGATCGTGGACGGCACGGACAACTTCGCCACCCGGTACCTGGTCAACGACGCCGCGGTTCTGGCTAAAAAGCCGTACGTGTGGGGGTCCATTTACCGATTCGAGGGTCAGGTCTCGGTGTTCTGGGAGGACGCTCCCAATGGCCGCGGGCTCAACTACCGCGATCTCTACCCGGAGCCGCCACCGGCGGGGACGGTGCCCTCGTGCGCCGAAGGCGGCGTCCTGGGCATCATCTGCGCCTCCATCGCGTCGGTGATGGGAACCGAGGCCATCAAACTGATCACCGGGATCGGCGAACCGCTGCTCGGCCGGTTGATGGTCTACGACGCACTGGAGATGAGCTACCGCACGATCAAGATCCGCAGGGACCCGTCCACCCCGAAGATCACCGAACTGATCGACTATGAGCAATTCTGCGGCGCGGTGTGCTTGGAAGGGGCTGCTGCCGCCGCCGATTCCACCATCACCCCGCGGGAATTGCGCGAGATGATGGACTCCGGCGAAAAGTTGGCCCTGATCGACGTTCGTGAGCAGGCGGAGTGGGACATCAACCACATCGACGGTGCTTTGCTGGTACCGAAGTCGCTGATCAGTTCCGGCGAGGGGCTGGCACAGCTGCCCCACGACCGCAAGGCGGTGCTGTACTGCAAGACGGGCGTGCGCTCGGCCGAGGCGCTGGCCGCGGTCAAGAGGGCCGGATTTTCCGATGCCGTCCACCTGCAGGGCGGGATCGTGGCATGGGCCAAACAGATGCAGCCCGACATGGTGATGTACTGAGCCATCGCCCCGTGCTGACGGTCGCCGCTGGTCGGCTCGTTTAGGCTACCCGTGTGAATGTCGAGCCGCCGCCGGAGCATGTGCTGGCGGCGTTCGGTTTGACCGGTGTGAAGCCCGTCGCCCTGGGTGCCAGCTGGGAGGGCGGCTGGCGATGCGGTGAAGTCGTCTTGTCGATCGTGGCCGACCACGCCCGCGCGGCCTGGTCCGCGCGGGTGCGGGAAACGTTGTTCGTGGACGGCGTCCGGTTGGCCCGGCCGGTTCGCTCGACCGACGGGCGATACGTGGTTTCGGGCTGGCGGGCGGACACCTTCGTCGCCGGCACGCCGGAACCCAGGCACGACGAAGTCGTCTCGGCGGCGGTGCGGTTGCATGAGGCGACCGGCAAATTGGAACGCCCCCGATTCCTGACGCAGGGGCCCACCGTGCCCTGGGGGGATGTCGATGTTTTCATCGCCGCCGACCGCGCCGCGTGGGAGGAACGGCCTTTGCAGTCGGTGCCGCCGGGGGCGCGGACGGCCCCGCTGTCAGCGGATGCCCAGCGATCTGTCGAGCTGATCGACCAGCTCGCCACCCTGCGCAGGCCGACCAGGAGCCCCAACCAGCTGGTGCACGGAGATCTTTACGGCACAGTGCTTTTCATCGGCACTGCGGCGCCGGGTATCACGGACATCACGCCCTACTGGCGGCCCGCCTCGTGGGCGGCGGGCGTAGTCGTGGTCGACGCGCTCTCCTGGGGTGAGGCCGACGACGGGCTCGTCGAACGCTGGAACGCGTTGCCCGAATGGCCGCAGATGTTGTTGCGGGCGTTGATGTTTCGCCTCGCGGTGCATGCGCTGCATCCGCGGTCGACCGCCGAGGCGTTCCCGGGTCTGGCGCGGACCGCGGCGCTGGTCCGCCTGGTGCTGTAGATCCCCCGACATCGACGCTAGCGCGACGACACGCCGAAAGTAACTGCGGCAACGTGGATTTGAATGAACCGCCTGCTCAGGCCGGGAACTCGAAGCGGACCTCGTCCAGCGCGATCTTTCCGTCGACGGCCAGTACCCCTTCCGCGCGCAGCAGCTCCAGCTGCCGGGTGGTCAAGTGTCGCGCGGGTCGCCCGGACGCGGTGATCACCCGGTGCCAGGGCAGGTCGGAAGAGTCGGTGCGCATGATCCATCCGACGATCCGCGGGCTGGAAAGCCCTGCGACAGAAGCGATGTCGCCGTAGGTGGCTACCCGGCCGGACGGGATCGCCGCGACGAGCGCGCGCACCCGCTCGACCTGCTCGTCGGTCACCGGCGCCAACGTCAGCCGGCTTCGATCAGCTTGCGGATCAGCGCCGCCACTTCGGTGGGCTTGGCGCTGGGCACCATGTGGTTGCACTCGAAATCCAGTAGCGCGAAATCGGATCCCAGGCGTTGCCGAAGTCCCGCGATCAGTCGGTCTGTGACGTACGGCGGCGAGGTCTGCTTGGCGCGCACCAGCGTCGTCGCGGTTCCGGGCGGCGGGAGCACGATATCCCGGGCCAACTCGCTCCAGTACGACATCATCGCCGGCAGGCTGACGCGCCAGCGGTATCGCCCGCTGGCCAGCTGCACGAGGTGCTCGTCGATCTCGGTATCGAGCAACGCCGGATCCACATCCGCCCACGACCCCGTCGCCTTCTCGATGCGGGCTTCCTCCGCGTCGGGGTAGTCCGGCGAGGAAAACATTCCGTCGGCGATATCGCGCATCCAGCCCCCGTCCAGCCCGACCGCCGGGTCGAGCAGCAGCAGCGCGGACACCAGGTCGGGGCGAGCCGCGGCCAGATGCAGTGCCAGCGCGCCACCGAACGAGTGCCCAACCACCAGCACCGGAGCGTCCGCCTCTTCGTCGAGCAGCGCTGCCAACGCCGAGACGTTGGCGTCGATGGTCCACGGCGCGGCCCACGACGATCTCCCGTGCCCCAGCAAATCGGGTGCGGCGATGGCGATTTCGGGCAGGCAACCGGCCAGGTGCCGCCAGCGGCCCCCGTATCCCGTCAGCCCGTGAATGGCGAGCATCCGCACCGGGCCGGCCGTACCGTAGCGGTTCACGTGAAGGTCGGCAGTCACGTCGCGGCCGCCGGGCCTATTGACCGTCTTCCCAGTAGTCCTCTGTGGGCACGATGAAAGCCTGCTCGATCACGTCCGCTTCGTTGGCCTCGCGATCCGTGGCGTCGCTGTTCAGGTACGTGGTGTCCAAGCCGGCGTCGTCGTCGTAGTCGGCCAGCCTGCTCTGTTCCACCGCGTCGGCTTCCGGCACTACGGCATCGGGACCAATGCCCTCGACGTCGTTCACGATCTCCAATCCCTCCTTGCCTTTACGCTGACCTGTCACTTACCTGTCACTGTATTCGGCTTCCCATCCAGTATCCGGGTCCATTGTCCGGCCGACCCGACGGGCTTGTCATACCCCCGTGGTTGCATGCAGCCATGTCACACACCTGGGACGCCGAGGCGCACGCCGTTCTGGCGCCTGGCCTGCGCGGACGGGTGCGCGTGCTGGGCGGTCCCGGCACCGGCAAGAGCAGCCTGTTGGTCGACGCGGCGATCGCTCGGATCCGCGGCGGCGTTGATCCGCAATCGGTTCTGCTGCTTTCCGGTTCCGGTCGGATCGGGATGCGGGTGCGCAGCACGTTGACGACGGCGCTGCTGCGATCGGGCTCCCCCGCTTCGGGGCGGGCTGCGGTTCGCGAGCCGTTGGTGCGCACCGTGCACAGCTACGCGTACGCGGTCCTGCGGCGGGCCGCCGAGCGTGCCGGCGATGCGCCCCCGCGGCTGGTCACCAGCGCCGAACAGGACGCCATCATCAGGGAACTGCTCGCCGGTGACCTCGAAGACGGACCGCGCGCGGCCAGCGCGTGGCCGGCCGATCTGAGGCCGGCACTCGGCACCGCCGGCTTCGCCACCGAACTGCGAAACCTGTTGGCGCGCTGCGCAGAACGCGGCGTCAACCCGCAAGAACTGGAGCGGCTGGGCCGTCGGTGCCGGCGCCCGGAATGGACCGCGGCCGGTCAGTTCGCGCGCCAGTACGAGCAGGTGATGTTACTGCGTGCGGCCGTCGGGACCGCCGCGCCCCAGGCGACGCGGGCGCTGGGTGCCGCCGAACTCGTGGGCGCCGCGCTCGAAGCGTTCGCGGTCGATCCCGAATTGTTGGCGGCCGAACGCGCCCGGGTCCGCGTCTTGCTGGTCGACGACGCCCAGCAACTCGACCCGCAGGCGGCGCGCCTGGCTCGGGTGCTCGCCGCAGGTACTGATCTGACCCTCGTCGCCGGCGACCCCCACCAGGCGGTGTTCGGCTTCCGCGGCGGCGAGGCTTCCGGATTGTTGGCCGACGATTCACCGTCGGTGACGCTGACCGTGTCGCACCGCTGTGCGCCGGCCGTGGCGCGCGCCGTCAGCGGTGTCGCGAGCAGGCTGCCGGGCGGCGGCGCCGGGCGGCACATCGACGGCACCGGGGCCGAGGAAGGATCGGTCACGGTGCGCCTCGCCGCCTCGGCGCACGCCGAGGCGGCGATGATTGCCGACGCGTTGCGGCGCGCACACCTGATCGACGGGGTCCCGTGGTCGCAGATGGCGGTCATCGTCCGGTCGGTGCCACGGGTCGGCGCGCGGTTACCGCGCGCTTTGGCTGCCGCCGGAGTGCCGGTGGCCGCACGCCCGTTGAGCGGACCGTTGTCCGCCGAGCCCGCGGCGCGGGCGCTGCTCACCGTTCTCGCGGCCACCGCCGACGCGCTGAACGGTGAACAGGCGCTGGCGCTGCTGACCGGGCCCATCGGTCGCGTTGACCCGGTGTCGCTTCGTCGGCTGCGCCGAATGCTGCAGCGCGCCAACCCCGATCGTCAGCCGGGCGACCCGGGCGGGCTCGTCGTCGAAGCGCTCCACGCCGATGCGCCGCTCCCAGGACCGCGCGCCCGCCCGCTGCGGCGGGTGCGCGCGGTGCTGGACGCGGCCGCGCGCTCGCACCGCGGAGGCGAAGATCCGCGCTACACCCTGTGGGCCGCCTGGCACCGGTCCGGCCTGCAGCGTCGCTGGCTGTCGGCCATCGAGCGCGGCGGCCCCGCCGCCGCCCAGGCGACCAGGGACCTGGAGGCGGTGACGGCGTTGTTCGACGTCACCGACCATTACGTCTCCCGCACACCTGGCGCGTCGCTGCGCGGACTCGTCGAGCACGTCATGACGCTGCGCTTGCCCGGTGCCAACCGCGATCCGGCGTCCGAGGCGGAGCAGGTTCGGGTGCTCAGCGCGCACGCCGCGCTGGGGCATGAATGGGAGTTCGTGGTCATCGCCGGATTGCAGGAAGGGCTGTGGCCCAACACCGTTCCGCGCGGTGGCGTGCTGGCCAGCCAGCGGTTGCTCGACGCGCTGGACGGTGTCACCGAGGACGCCTCGGTGCGGGCGCCGCTGCTGGCCGAGGAGCGCAGGCTGCTGCTGGCGGCGATGGGCCGGGCACGGAGCCGGTTGCTGGTGACAGCCGTAGATAGCGAGACGGACGGCCCGGGCGACGAGGCCGCGCTGCCATCGGCGTTCTTCTACGAGATCGCGCAGCGGGCCGGTGGCGGCGGTGATCTCGTTGGTCCCGAACCCGTCTCGGCACCCTCGGTGTTGTCCGCCGCGGCACTGGTGGGCCGGCTGCGGGGCATCGTCTGTGCGCCCACCGGCACCGTCGATGACGCCGTACGTGGTTGTGCGGCAAGGCAATTGGCTCGGTTGGCCAAAGCCGGTGTGCCGGGCGCCGACCCGGCAGGCTGGCATGGACTGGTTCCGGTCAGCACAAGTGAGCCGCTGCGTGCCGCAGGAGACCTCGTGACGTTGACGCCGTCGACCCTGCAGACACTCAACGACTGCCCCCTGCGCTGGCTGGCCGAACGACACGGCGGAAGCAACGGGCGCGATCTGCGGTCCACCATCGGCTCGGTGCTGCATGCGCTGATCGCCGAACCCTTCGAGAGTGAATCGGAATTACTGGCCGCGCTCGAGCGGGCCTGGAAGCATTTGCCCTTCGATGCCGACTGGCATGCGGCCAACGAGCTGGCCCGGCACCGCGCCATGGTTGCGGCGTTTGTCGAGTGGCGAGCGCAGACTCGAGGCGAATTGACCGAGGTCGGCGTCGAGGTCGACGTCGACGGGACCCTTGGGACGCCGCGAGCCGACGGCGGCGGAATTCGGCTGCGCGGCCGGATCGACCGGCTGGAACGTGACGGGGCCGGACGGCTGGTGATCGTCGACATCAAGACCGGCAAAACACCTGTCAGCAAGGACGACGCACAACAACACGCACAGCTGGCGATGTACCAGTTGGCGGTGGCCGAAGGCCTGATCGGCGCAGGCGAGGAGCCCGGCGGTGCGCGGCTTGTCTACGTGGGCACGGCGGCCGCCGCGGGCGTCACGGTGCGCGAGCAGGATCCGATGACGACCGCCGCTCGCGACGAATGGCGCGAACTCGTCCGGGCGGCGGCCGACGCGACAGCCGGGCCGCGGTTCATCGCCCGGCGCAACGACGGTTGCACGCACTGCCCAATACGTCCGTGCTGTCCGGCCCACGTCGACGGGACCGGACCGCTGTGAAGCCGCGCTACAGCCCGGCTGAATTAGCCTGCGCGCTGGGGCTTTTCCCACCCACCGCCGAGCAGGCCGCGGTCATTGCCGCGCCGCCGGGCCCGCTGGTGGTGATCGCGGGCGCCGGCGCCGGTAAAACCGAGACGATGGCCGCGCGGGTCGTCTGGCTCGTCGCCAACGGCTACGCCGAACCAGGCCAGGTGCTGGGTTTGACGTTCACCCGCAAGGCGGCCGGCCAGCTGCTGCGCCGAGTGCGCTCCCGGCTGGCCCGATTGGCCGGTATCGGGCCCGCTATCGGGCCCAGTATCGGGCCCAGTATCGGGCTAAGCGAGGGCTGCCCGGCGGCCCCGGAACCGGCGGGCACCCCGGTGGTCAGCACCTACCACGCTTTCGCCGGCTCGTTGCTGCGCGAACACGGCCTCTTGTTGCCCGTCGAGCCCGACACCCGACTGCTCAGCGAGACCGAGCTGTGGCAGTTGGCGTTCGACGTGGTCAACGGCTATCCCGGCGACCTGCGCACCGACAAGACCCCAGCCGCGGTCACCTCGATGGTGCTGAGGCTATGGGGCCAACTGGCCGAGCACCTGGTGGACACCCGCCAGCTCCGCGATACCCACATTGAGCTGGAACGGCTGATCCACACCCTGCCGGCGGGCCCCTATCAGCGCGACGGCGGACCCAGCCAGTGGCTGCTGCGGCTGCTGGCCACCCAGACCGAGCGCGCCGAGTTGGTGCCGCTGCTCGACGCGCTGCACGAGCGCATGCGTGCGGCGAAGGTGATGGACTTCGGTGTTCAGATGGCATCCGCGGCACGGTTGGCGGTGGCCTTCCCGCAGGTCGGTCGCGACCTGCGGAACCGCTACCGGGTGGTGCTGCTCGACGAGTACCAGGACACCGGGCACGCCCAGCGCATCGCGTTGTCGGCGCTCTTCGGGGGCGGCGTCGATGACGGCTTGGCGTTGACGGCCGTCGGCGATCCCATCCAGTCGATCTACGGCTGGCGCGGCGCCTCGGCGACCAATCTGCCGCGGTTCACCACCGACTTCCCCCGCTCCGACGGCACCCCCGCGCCGGTCCTGGAGCTGCGGACCAGCTGGCGCAATCCGCCGCACGCCCTGCAGGTGGCCAACGCCATATCCGCCGAGGCGCGCCGACGATCGGTTGCCGTGCACGCGCTGCGCTCGTGCCCGGACGCCGTGCCCGGCACCGTCCGCTGCGCGTTGCTTGCCGATGTGCGGGCCGAACGCGAGTGGATCGTCGACCACCTCCACGAGCGCTACCAGCGGGCCCACGCCGACGGCGTCTGCCCGCCGACCGCCGCGGTGCTGGTCCGCCGGAACGCCGATGCCGCACCCATCGCCGATGCCCTTCGCGCGCGCGGGATTCCGGTCGAGGTGGTGGGGCTGGCGGGGCTGCTGTCCATCCCCGAGGTCGCCGACGTCGTAGCCATGCTGCGGCTGGTCGCCGACCCGATGGCCGGCGCGGCGGCGATGCGGGTGCTGACCGGCCCGCGATGGCGCCTCGGCGGCCGCGACATTGCTGCGTTGTGGCAACGGGCGGTCGCGCTCGACGCGCAGGGCCGTTCAACGCAGGCGCCCTCGCCCGAGGCGATCGCGATGGCGGCCGGCGCCGACCTCGACACCGCGTGCCTGGCCGACGCGATCAGCGATCCCGGCCCGGCCACCTCGTATTCGAGGTCAGGCTACCAGCGGATCACCGCGCTGGCCGCCGAACTGAGCGCTCTTCGCGGCCACCTCGGGCGTTCCCTGCCCGACCTGGTCGCCGAGGTGCGCCGCGCGCTGGGCGTCGACTGCGAAGCCCGTGCCGCAGCAGGGATTTCGGCCGGCCGGACTGGAGTCGAGCATCTCGACGCGTTCGCCGACGTCGTCACCGGCTACGCGGAACGAACGAGCGCCCCGAAGGCCACCGTGGCCGGCCTACTGGCCTACCTGGACGCCGCCGAGGAGGTCGAGAAAGGGCTGCCGCCCGCCCCGACGACGGTGGCGCGGGACAAGGTGCAGGTCCTCACGGTCCACTCGGCCAAGGGTTTGGAGTGGCAAGTGGTCGCGGTGGCGCACCTGTCGGGCGGAATCTTTCCGTCGACCGCGTCACGGAGCACCTGGCTCACCGACGCTGCGCAGCTGCCGCCGCTGTTGCGCGGCGACCGCGCCTCGGCGGGCTCACTGGGCATCCCTGTGCTGGACACCTCTGCTGTCACAAATCGAAAGCAGCTGTCGGATAAGATCTCTGAGCATCGCCGTCAGCTCGAGCAGCGGCGCGTCGACGAGGAACGCCGATTGCTCTACGTGGCCATCACCCGGGCCGAGGACACCCTGCTCGTGTCCGGCCATCATTGGGGATCCACGGGGGTCAAACCGAGGGGCCCGTCGGACTTCCTCTGCGAACTCAAGGCCGTCATCGAACGTTCGGCTGCCCAAGGCGATCCCTGTGGCGTGGTGGAAACATGGGCACCCGCGCCCGCCGACGGTGAGCGAAACCCACTGCGCGACAACATAGTCGAAGCGATATGGCCGACCGACCCGTTGGGCGCGCGTCGCGGCGATGTCGAGCGCGGGGCGGAGCTGGTGGTCAATGCGATGTCGGCCGACACCTGCGACGCCAAGGAAGGCGTCGACGACTGGGCCACCGACGTCGATGCCCTACTGGCCGAGCGAGCGCGGTCGGAGAGCGCGCCGACCCCCATCCTGCCCAGCCAGTTGTCGGTCGGCGGTCTGGTCGACCTCGCGCGCGACCCGGTGGGAGCGGCGCGGCGGTTGATGCATCGGCTACCGACGCGTCCCGACCCGCATGCTTTGCTGGGCAACGCTTTTCATGCCTGGGTCCAGCAGTTCTACGCCGGCGAGCGGCTGTTCGACCTCGGCGACCTGCCCGGCGCCGCGGACGCCGACGTCGGCGACACCCGCGAATTGGCCGCGCTGCAGGCGGCCTTCGTCGAATCATCCTGGGCCGCACGTACTCCGGTGGCCGTCGAGGTGCCGTTCGAGATGCCGATCGGCGATACCGTGGTGCGCGGCCGCATCGACGCGGTTTTCGCCTATCCGGACGGCGGCGCCACCGTCGTGGACTGGAAGACGGGCGAGCCGCCACGCGGCGCGGAAGCCATGCGGCAGGCCGCCGTCCAGCTCGCGGTGTACCGCTTGGCATGGGCCGCTTTGTCCGGACTGCCGGAATCCTCGGTGCGAACGGCCTTCTATTACGTGCGCACCGGCGCCACCGTGGCTCCCGATGAACTGCCCGACCCCGCCGAGCTGGCCGGGCTGGCCTCCGCGAGCGGCGTATGACGCGCGCTGCCCAAGTATTGGGCGACCCGCGACCGTGGTTACATTTGAGTCGTGCGTGTCTCGAGCGCTGGGCTCAAGCCGATGACGGACCGCTGTGGGCAACGGTAGGTCGCGCAGGCGGAGCGGTCTCGATGAAACGCTGGCCGCCCAACCCGGTCACCAGTTGGTCGGCGTTCTGCGCATCCCCGAAGACCACCCCGGCCCGGTCCGGGTCATCGCGCGCCGGGTGGCGATCGCGTTGGTGGTGTTGTTCGGCGCCGCCTTCATCGTGTACCTGGATCCGAGTGGTTACCGCGACGTGCGCGGCCAGCCGCTGACATTCCTCGATTGCCTGTACTTCGCGGCTGTGTCGCTGTCGACGACCGGATACGGCGACATCACCCCGTACACCGCGAAACCGCGCGGCTTGTGCACACCGTGATCTTTACCGCGCTGCGGATCGCGTTTTTGGCCGTGCTGGTCGGTACGACTCTCGAGGTGCTCTCCGAGCGGTCCCGGCAGGCATGGAAAATCCAGCGTTGGAGGAGCAAAGTGCGCAACCACACCATCGTGATCGGCTACGGCACCAAAGGCAAAACGGCCGTTGCCGCCATCTTCGGTGACGAGGCCGGCCGGGGCGAGGTCGTCGTCGTCGACACGGATCGGACCGCGCTCGAACACGCCGCAACCGCTGGCCTGGTCACCGTGCACGGCGACGCCACCAAGTCCGATGTCCTACGGCTGGCGGGCGCGCAACACGCGGCGTCGATCGTCGTCGCCACCAGCCGGGACGACACTGCCGTGCTGGTCACGTTGACGGCGCGGGAGATCGCGCCGAAGGCCAAGATCGTGGCGTCGATCCGGGAGGCCGAGAACCAGCACCTGCTTCAGCAATCCGGCGCCGACTCGGTGGTGGTCTCATCGGAAACCGCCGGTCGGCTGCTAGGACTCGCCACGACCACGCCCAGCGTGGTGGAGATGATCGAGGATCTGCTGACTCCCGACGCGGGGCTGGCGATCGCCGAGCGCGAGGTCGAGCAGACCGAGGTCGGCGGATCCCCGCGGCATCTGCGAGACATCGTGCTCGGTGTGGTGCGCGACGGCCACCTATTGCGCATCGACGCGCCCGAGGTCGACGCCATCGAGGCCACCGACCGGCTGCTGTACATCCGAAGCGCGGGGCTTTAGTGGCGACCGCAAGCGCGGCGGAGCCGGGCGCGGCGGGTCGTCACCCATCGGACTTAGTGGCGACCGCAAGCGCGGCGGAGCCGGGCGCGGCGGGTCGTCACCCATCGGACTTAGTGGCGACCGCAAGCGCGGCGGAGCCGGGCGCGGCGGGTCGTCACCCATCGGACTTAGTGGCGACCGCAAGCGCGGCGGAGCCGGGCGCGGCAAGCGCTGCGGGCCGCCCGCAAGGGGGCTTGGTGGACTTCCGGCTGCGGGATGTTCCGTTGCTGTCGCGCGTGGGCGCCGACCGGGCCGATCAGCTGCGCACCGATGTGGAGGCGGCTACCGCGGGATGGGCGGATGCCGCGCTGTTGCGGGTGGATTCGCGCAATCAGGTGTTGGTCGCCAATGGCCGGGTGGTGCTCGGCGCGGCGGCTGCGTTGGCGGACAAGCCTCCGCCGGAGGCGGTGTTCCTGGGCCGCATCGAGGGTGGCCGCCATGTCTGGGCCATCCGGGGTGCGCTGCAGGCGCCTGACGATCCCGACGTGCAAGCCGAAGTGGTGAACCTCCGCCGTCTTGGCCCGCTCTTCGACGACACCAGCAGCCAACTGGTGTCCTCGGCCATCGCGCTACTGAATTGGCATGACAGCGCACGATTCAGCGCAGTCGACGGCTCACCGACGAGACCGGCCAGGGCAGGCTGGGCACGGGTCGACCCGGTCACGGGCCATGAGGAGTTTCCGCGCATCGACCCGGCGGTGATCTGTCTCGTCCATGATGGCGGCGACCGTGCGGTGCTGGCTCGCCAGGCGGTGTGGCCGGAGCGGATGTTTTCTCTGCTGGCCGGATTCGTCGAAGCTGGAGAATCGTTCGAAGCCTGCGTCGCTCGAGAGATCCGCGAGGAAATCGGGCTGACCGTGCGGGATGTGCGTTACCTGGGCAGTCAGCCCTGGCCGTTCCCGCGCTCGCTGATGGTCGGCTTCCACGCGCTGGCCGATCCGGCAGAGAACTTCTCGTTCAACGACGGCGAGATCGTCGAGGCGAAGTGGTTCACCCGCGACGAGGTGCGCGCGGCGCTTGAAGCCGGCGATTGGAGCAGCTCGTCGGACTCGAAACTGCTGCTGCCCGGGTCGATTTCGATCGCTCGCGTCATCATCGAATCCTGGGCCGCGCTCGACTGAGGCGGCCCAGCCGTACCGAATACTCAGCCTCCGACTTCGGCCAGCTTTGCCTTGACCTGCGCCGCGCTCGGATTGGTCAGCGTGGACCCGTCGGAAAACTTCACCGTCGGGACCGTCCTGTTGCCGCCGTTGACCGAGCCGACGAACTCCGCCGCCCCGGGGTCCAGTTCGATATCGATCTCGTCGTAGGGGATGCCGTCGGACTTGAGCACCGTCTTGAGCCGGTGGCAGTAACCACACCAGGACGTCGTGTAAACGGTGAACGAAGCATTGGCCATGGTCCGTCTAACGTACCCGCGTGACGATGCATTCCAACCCCGTTCTGGGCGTGGCGCTGCGTGCGCTTTGTCGGCCATCGCTGCCAAGATGGACGCCATGCCGATGGTCGCTGACGAATTGACCGCCGGGCTGGACGACGAGCAGCGCGAAGCAGTGCTGGCTCCGCGCGGACCTGTCTGCGTGCTCGCCGGCGCCGGAACGGGCAAGACCCGCACCATCACCCACCGGATCGCCCAGCTTGTCGCCAGTGGTCATGTCGTCGCCGGGCAGGTGCTCGCGGTCACCTTTACCCAGCGCGCGGCGGGGGAGATGAGGTCCAGGTTGCGGTCGCTCGCCGCTACCGCGCGCACCGGTTCCGGTGTCGGCGCGGTACAGGCGCTGACCTTTCACGCGGCCGCGCACCGCCAGCTGCGCTACTTCTGGCCTCGAGTGGTCGGTGACACCGGCTGGCGGCTGCTCGACAGCAAGTTCGCCGTCGTAGCCAGGGCGGCCAACCGTTGCCGGATCAACACCAGCGCCGATGACGTGCGCGATCTGGCCGGAGAGATCGAGTGGGCGAAGGCGTCGCTGATCGGTCCCGAGGAGTATCCGTCGGCCGTGGCCGCCGCCGGGCGGGATATCCCGCTCGACGCCGCCCAGATCGCGGCCGTCTACTCCGCCTACGAGGCCCTCAAGGTCCGAGACGAATCGGTGACGCTGCTCGATTTCGACGATCTGCTGCTGCACACCGCCGCCGCGATCGAAAACGACGCCGCCGTGGCCGACGAGTTCCGGGACCGCTACCGCTGCTTTGTCGTCGACGAGTACCAGGACGTCACCCCGCTGCAGCACCGCGTGCTCGCGGCGTGGCTGGGCGATCGGGACGACTTGACCGTGGTCGGCGACGCCAACCAGACCATCTATTCGTTCACCGGGGCCACACCTCGCTTCCTGCTCGACTTCTCGCGCCGATTCCCGGACGCCACGGTGGTGCGCTTGGAGCGCGACTACCGGTCCACACCGCAGGTGGTGTCCCTGGCCAACCAGGTGATCGCCGCGGCCCGAGGCAGGGTCGCGGGCAGCAAGCTGCAGCTGTCCGGCCAGCGCGCGCCAGGTCCGGCCCCGTCGTTTCACGAGCATCCCGACGAGACCGCCGAGGCCGCCGCGGTCGCGGCATCGATCACCCGGCTGATCGAATCCGGCACTCCGCCATCCGAGATCGCGGTGCTCTACCGGGTCAATGCGCAGTCCGAGGTCTACGAGGAGGCGCTCACCGAAGCGGGCGTCACCTATCAAATCCGCGGGGGCGAAGGGTTTTTCAACCGGCAGGAGATCAAGCAGGCGCTCCTGGCGCTGCAGCGTGCCGCCGAGCGTGGCGCCGACGGCGCGCTGCCCGAGGTCGTGCGGGCTGTCCTGGAGCCGTTGGGGCTGACGGGCGAGCCACCGACCGGCACCCGGGCCCGGGATCGCTGGGAGGCGCTTAACTCGCTGGCCGAACTGGTCGACGATGAAGTGGCGCAGCGCCCGCAGCTCGACCTCCCCGGTCTACTGGCCGAGCTCCGGATGCGCGCCGACGCGCGGCACCCGCCGGTCGTGCAGGGCGTCACGCTGGCTTCCCTGCACGCCGCCAAGGGTCTCGAGTGGGACGCGGTGTACCTGGTCGGGTTGGCCGACGGCACGCTACCCATCTCGCACGCGCTGGTGCATGGCGCCGAGAGCGAGGCCGTCGAGGAAGAGCGCCGACTGCTCTACGTCGGAATCACCCGGGCACGGGTCCATCTGGCACTCAGCTGGGCGTTGGCGCGAAGCCCCGGCGGGCGGCAGACGCGCAAGCCGTCGCGGTTCCTCAATGGCATCGCGCCCCAGGCGCGTGCGGATCCGGCGCCGAACAAATCCCGCCGTAATCGGGGCACCGCAACCCGCTGCCGGGTCTGCAACAACAGCCTGACCACGCCGGCGGCCATCATGCTGCGGCGCTGCGAAACGTGCGCCGGCGACGTCGACGAGGAGTTGTTGCTGCGGCTCAAGGCCTGGCGGCTGGACATCGCCAAGGAACAAAAGGTGCCCCCGTACATCGTCTTCTCGGACAACACGCTGATCGCTATCGCCGAGCTGCAACCCGACGACGATGCGGCGCTGATCGCGATCCCGGGTATCGGCGCGCGCAAGCTCGAGCAGTATGGGCCGGACGTGCTTCAGTTGGTCAGACAAGCCCGCTGAGGGGCGAACGTGCAGGTCAGAAAATCGGTTGTGACGACCGGCCGCTACCATTTACCCTCGAACCGCATCCCGCTGCCGGCTGAAGGCTGCTAGGCGGAGGGGCGATACGAAAGGAGGGCCGCCACGATGATCACCACCGCGTTGGGTGCGATCGTGGCTGCCGCGGTGCTGACCGCGGCGACCTCCCATGCCGCCCACACCGCCGCGCGGGCGGCAGCGGTCAAGCACCGTGTCGCCGCCGCGACCGACGCGTCCGTGGATCGGGGCCATACCTAACTATCCCGATTTTCGCCAGATGGCCACGGACCCGAAGTCACAAGGATCCGTGGCCACAGTTATAGGGACGACAGCCTCCCAACCTGGTCCGGATCACCGCTTAGGACAGCCGCCCGACCAGGAAGCAGGTGAACAGGACATGTCGGCACTGCCAGTCCCCAGACCCACGCGCCCGGTGTTGCCGTGTCACGCCGACGACCCGGACCTCTGGTTCGCCGAGGCCCCGTCCGACCTCGAGCGGGCCAAGACCCTGTGTGCGGGCTGCCCGATTCGCCGCCAGTGTTTGGCGGCCGCGCTGGACCGTGCCGAACCCTGGGGTGTGTGGGGCGGCGAGATCCTCGAGCGAGGTTCGATCGTGAGTCGCAAACGTCCGCGCGGACGCCCCCGTAAAGAGGTTGTCGCCGCCTAGAGCCCAGCCCGCGAAAGTGCAACTGGCAACCGGGCGGATGGCTCGGATGGCCTCAGACCACCGCCGTATCGGGCTCGGCGAAACCGGGGATCAGCTCTTCGGAAAGCGCCTTGATCGGCACATGCGCGTCCAACTGGCAGAGGATGGCGGCCACCGACGAGATCACCCGCATCGGGATGGCCAGCTTGACCGGCAGGTCCATTTGGCGGGCCGTTTTGATCTGCGACACCGACCGATCTATCTGGCTGTAGGTCATTTTCTGCAGCCACTTACGGGTGTAGTGGAAGACCTCGACCTCGATGGGCTCGACGTACTGGCGCAGCATTTCATCGATGTCGCGCACCGACACCTGCTGGCCCTTTTGGATGAAGCCGGCCTTCTCCATCGTCGGCAGCAGCATGTCGTAGTTCTTCTCCTTGGCCAGCCGCATGATCATCCCGAGCTCGATGGGAAAGCCTCCTGGCAGGGGTGCGACAGCTCCGAAGTCGATGACGCCCATGCGGTCGTCGGGCAGCAGCATGAAGTTGCCTGGGTGGGCGTCCCCGTGCATCATCCCCAGTCGGCGTGGTGCGTCGAAGGTGAGTTCGCTCAGCAGGGTGCCGATCCGGTCGCGCTGCTCGGGAGTTCCATCGCGGATGATTTCCGCCATCGGCAGGCCCTGAATCCATTCTTGGATCACCACCTTGGGCGCGCTGGCGACAACGTGTGGCACCGCGAAGTGCGGGTGGTTGTGATACGCCTTGGCGAACGCGCGCTGGTTATCGGCCTCCAGCCGATAATCGAGTTCCATTTCGGTGCGCTGGATCAGCTCCTCCACCACGCCTTGGACGTCGGCGCCCGGCGAGAGCTGTTTGAGCACCCCGATCATCCGCTGCATGGTCTTGAGGTCGGCGCGCAGCGCCTCGTCGGCCCCCGGGTACTGAATCTTGACGGCCACCCCGCGCCCGTCGGACCACACCGCCTTGTGCACCTGGCCGATGCTGGCCGAGGCAATCGGTGTGTCGTCGAACGAACTGAAACGGTCCCGCCACTTGGTGCCCAGCTGGGCGTCGAGCACCCGATGCACCTTATGGGCGGGCAGCGGCGGGGCATCCTTCTGCAGCTTGGTCAATGCCTCGCGGTAGGGCTCGCCGTACTCCTCGGGGATGGCGGCTTCCATCACCGATAGGGCCTGACCCACCTTCATCGCTCCGCCCTTGAGCTCGCCCAGGACGGTGAACAACTGGTTCGCGGCCTTCTCGAGCATCTCGGCTTGGACTTCGTCTTTCGACTTACCGGTCAACCGTTTGCCGAATCCAAGCGCCGCCCGGCCGGCAAAGCCGACCGGAATGCTGGCCAGCTTCGCGTTGCGCGCAGCGCGGCCGCGTTTGATGTCTGCCACACGTCCATCATCCATGACGGTTAGCAGGCCGTGTCGTCGATCCGCCCACAACCGATGCCGGGAGCGGGCAGGGGACCATATGTTGTCCCTGGCATGTAGTCCCGCGACTCAACCGAAACGCTCAGCCGAAGGGTGGTACCAAAAAGCCATGGCAGCCAAGCAAACGCAGCACGATACCGCCGACGCCTTGTTCAGGGCGATCATCGAGACGCTGGACAAGAACCGGAACGAGGGCACCTTGACCGGAGAGATTCTGGAGTCGCTCGCGAGGGCTTATGCGTCGGTGTCGACGTGCGTTCCCGAGCCGGGACGGCTCGGGTAGAGCCAGGGGCACAGCGTCGTCAGCATGTGCACAACGGATGTTTGGTCCATTGCCGGGCGACGATGGAGCCGGCGTTCAGGTCGAACTCCAACGTGGCGTTGAGCGCCGGGGGCGGCGCCGGATCGGGCACCGCCTCCCGCCCGCGCACCGCCGCGATCACCCGATTCACCTGACTGAGCGCCAGGGCCGCGGTCGCCAACAGGGTGGCCCGGTCGGCAACCCCTACGGTGTCGCGCAGCTGGGCGGCGATCACCGGCCATGCGGCGTCACGGTCGCTGCGGTGCAGATCCGCGCAACCCAAACAGCTGGTCACTCCAGGAATGACGAGCGGGCCCACCAGGCCGGTGCCGTCTCGCACCCGAACCGGAAGGTGCGGGACGCGCTGGCTGTGCAGGTCGCGCACCATGCGAGGGTCGGCGACCAGGTAGTCGGTCAGCACCACCAGATCCACGGCGCCGTGCGACACGGTCGCGTGCGGCTGGCTGCTGTGGGCAATGCGGGCCCCGGAGCAGCGCAACGACTCGACGAGCAGCTCCGACAGCGGCCCTCGGCCGTGGACGCGGATCGACGCCGCCCGGCCGCGGGACTGCCGGCATTCGGTCGCGACGCCCGCGCCCACCAACCGCGCGACGAGGTCTGTCAGGCCGTCGGCGTCCTTCAACCCGCGGTCGACCGCGTGCCGCCGCAACTCGGATATCGGTGTCGGAGACCGCATCGACCTCAGCAGCGTCGCCAATTCCGCGGCGGGCAGGCCGCACGGTGGACGGACCAGCACTGCGCGGCGGGGATCCCAGCCGACCTGAACGGCGCCGTCCGGTCGCAACAGCACCGGCATCGCCGGGTCCAGCGCATACAGGGAAATCACGGCCTTGGACACGACCTGAGCCATGGGCTGGACTGTGCCACCCATTCGGCGAACGCCGCGATCAGTTATCCACAGGACCGCCGTGCGGGCCGGGGTCGGGGCCGGGATTGGGGTCGGGGTCCGGGTCCTCGAGTTTGGCGATCGCCTCGTCGATCCCGCTGGTGTCCCCGCCGATGACGCGGTCGATGAAGCCCGCGGGCTCATCGAGGTCGTCCGCGTCGGGCAGCAGGTCCGGGTGTTGCCAGATGGCGTCGCGGGCGTCCACACCCGCGGCCTGGGTCAGCCGCTCCCACAGCGCGGCGGCTTCCCGCAGCTTTCGCGGCCGCAGCTCGAGGCCGACCAGGGTCGCGAAGGTCTGCTCGGCCGGACCACCGCTGGCGCGGCGGCGGCGCAGTGTCTCGCTGAGCGCGGCCGTGCCCGGAATCCGGTCGCCCAGGGCAGCGGTCACCACCACCTGGACCCAGCCCTCGATCAATGCCAGCAGTGCCTCGAGCCGTTCCAGCGCCTGCTTCTGCGCCGGCGTCGCCTTGGGCTCGAAGACACCCTGGCCAAGCAGGCTTTCTATGGCCGCCGGGTCGGACAGCGACGCGGGATTGAAGTCCCGTGCCAGCTCCTCGATTCCGGTCATGTCGATCTGCATGCCCCTGGCGTACGCCTCCACGGCGCCCAGCAATTGACTGGACAGCCACGGGACGTGGCTGAACAGCCGGTGATGCGCGGCCTCACGCGCGGCCAGGAACGTCAGGATCTCGCTGCGTGGCTGCTCGAGTCCGGCGGCGAACGATTCGACGGCATCGGGCAGTATCGCGGCCACGCCCTTGGGCCCCAGCGGCAGACCGATATCGGTCGACGTCAGAACTTCCCGGGACAGGCGGCCCAGCGCCTGGCCCAGCTGGGAGCCGAAAGCCATACCGCCCATCTGCGACATCATCGACATCAACGGGCCGGCCATGCTTTTGGCCTCTTCCGGCAGGGAGGACGCCCACACCGTGGCGATCTGCTCGGCCATCGGGTCGCATAGCCGCTTCCACGTCTCCAGGGTGTTGTCGACCCAGTCGCTGGGGCTCCAGCCCACCGCCCTGGAGGTGCCCGCGGGAAGCGCCGTCGCCCCGTCCAGCCAGGTCTCGGCGAGGTGGACCGCATCGGCGATCGCCTTGTTCGTCGTGGCCGGGATGGGCGCGACGAATCCGATCGAGCTGGACGCGACGCGGCGCGCCAACTCGTAGTTGACCGGCCCAGACGTTTTGCCCCCGGCCGTGACCGTGCCGGCGCTGCTGAACATCTGGCCGAGCTGGGTGAAGATCTGCCCCAGGTCGCCCATGCCGAAATCTCCGCTTATGCCGAAGGCGCCCAACGGGTCGGACGCGCCGGAGCCGGAATCGGGATCTTTCTTCCCGTGTTTCTCGCGCTCGGGGTCGTCTCCGGAGGAGAAGCCGAAAGGCATGTCAGCCATAACGTCAACGGTACTCACCGCTGGAACAGATCGCGCGAAGTCCCGTCAGCTCGTAGCTGAACGGGCTCTCGCCGGGTCCGTCTAGTGTAATCGGCGTGAACAGGCGGATTCTGACCTTGATCGTCGCGTTGGTGCCGATTGTGGTTTTCGGCGTGCTGCTCGCCGTTGTGACGGTGCCGTTTGTGTCGCTCGGTCCCGGCCCCACCTTCGACACGCTGGGGGAGGTCGACGGCAGGCAGGTGGTTGCGATCGAAGGAACCGCAACCCACCCGACAACCGGCCACCTCAACATGACGACGGTGTCCCAGCGCGACGGCCTGACCTTGGGCGAGGCGCTCACGCTGTGGCTCTCGGGACAGGAACAGCTGATCCCGCGCGATCTCGTCTACCCGCCGGGCAAGTCGCGGGAGGACGTTGACAAGGCCAATAATGCTGATTTCAAGCAGTCCGAGGACAGCGCCGAATACGCCGCGCTCGGATATCTGAAGTACCCGTCCGCGGTCACGGTGGCGACCGTCACCGATCCGGGACCGTCAGCGGGCAAGCTGAAGTCCGGCGATGCGATCGACGCAGTCAACGGCACCCCGGTGGCCAACATCGAGCAGTTCACCGGGTTCTTGAAGAACACCAAACCCGGTCAGGTGCTGACCATCGACTATCGGCGCAAGAACGAGCCCGCCGGCGTGGCACAAATTACGCTGGGCGCGAACAAGGATCGCGACTACGGCTTCATGGGTGTCGCGGTGCTTGACGCGCCCTGGGCACCCTTCGTCGTCGACTTCAACCTCGCCAATGTGGGCGGGCCCTCCGCCGGACTGATGTTCAGCCTGGCGGTCGTTGACAAGCTCACCACCGGTGACTTGGCCGGGTCGACGTTCATCGCGGGGACCGGCACCATCTCCATGGACGGCAAAGTGGGTCAAATCGGCGGCATCACACACAAGATGACCGCGGCCCACGCGGCCGGAGCCACGGTGTTCCTCGTGCCCGCCAAGAATTGCTACGAGGCGAACTCGGACAACCCGTCCCGCCTGCGCCTGGTGAAGGTGGAGACCCTCGGCCAAGCGGTAGACGCGCTGCACACGATCACGTCGGGGGGTCAGCCGCCCTCCTGCTGAGCGGCTGCGATGCCGACCGCCTTCGTGTGCGGAGTGCGTACAGTTGTGACCGTCTAGAGAAATCTTTGGCGACCAACAGCAACCGGCCCGGAACCGTGAGCCAGCCAAATCGATCAGGGAGCGTAGCCAGTGGGGATGCGGCCCACCGCAAGGATGCCGAAGCTGACTCGGCGTAGCCGGATTCTGATCCTGATCGCACTGGGTGTGATCGTTTTGCTGCTCGTGGGCCCACGGTTTATCGACGCTTACGTCGACTGGTTGTGGTTCGGCGAACTCGGCTACCGGTCGGTTTTCACCACGGTGCTGGTGACCCGCCTCGTGGTGTTTTTGGTCGCCGGTCTGCTGGTCGGCGGCATCGTGTTCGCCGGGCTTGCGTTGGCCTATCGCGCCCGCCCCGTTTTCGTTCCGAGCAACAACAACGATCCGGTGGCGCGGTACCGCGCCGTCGTCGTATCACGCTTGCGGGTGATCGGTATCGGAATCCCGGCGGCCACCGGCCTGCTGGCAGGCATCATCGCGCAGAGCTATTGGGTGCGGATCCAGCTGTTTTTGCATGGCGGAGACTTCGGCATCAGGGATCCCCAGTTCGGTAAGGACCTCGGCTTCTACGCGTTCGAGCTACCGTTCTACCGGCTCGTGCTCAGCTACATGTTCGTGGCGGTGTTCCTGGCCTTCTTGGCGAACCTCTTGGCGCACTACATCTTTGGTGGCATTCGGTTGTCCGGCCGTACCGGCGCGCTTAGCCGCTCCGCGCGGATCCAACTGGTCAGCCTGTTAGGCCTGTTGGTGTTGCTCAAAGCTGTTGCCTACTGGCTGGACCGGTACGAGCTGCTTTCGCATACCCGGGGCGGCAAGCCGTTCACCGGTGCCGGCTACACCGATATCAACGCCGTGCTGCCGGCGAAGCTGATCCTGATGGCGATCGCGCTGATTTGCGCCGCCGCGGTGTTCTCCGCTATCGCCTTGCGGGACTTGCGGATTCCTGCCATAGGCCTGGTCTTGTTGCTGCTGTCGTCGTTGATCGTGGGCGCTGGGTGGCCGTTGATTGTCGAGCAGATCAGCGTCAGACCCAATGCGGCGCAAAAGGAAAGCGAATACATCGGCCGCAGCATCACCGCCACGCGGCAAGCGTATGGCCTCACGTCCGACGTGGTGACCTACCGCAACTACACCGGCGACGGACAGGCCACTGCCCAGCAGGTCGCCGCGGACCGGGCCACCACCTCGAACATCCGGCTGCTAGACCCGACGATCGTCAGTCCCGCGTTCACCCAGTTCGAGCAGGGCAAGAACTTCTTCTACTTCCCCGACCAGCTGTCCATCGACCGCTACGTCGACCGCAACGGCGCGTTGCGGGACTATGTGGTCGCGGCGCGCGAACTCAACCCCGACCGGCTGATCGACAACCAACGTGACTGGATCAACCGGCACTCCGTCTACACCCATGGCAACGGATTCATCGCGTCGCCGGCCAACACGGTGCGTGGCATCGCCAACGACCCCAACCAAAACGGTGGCTACCCGGAGTTTCTGGTCAACGTCGTTGGCGCCAACGGCAGCGTGGTGTCCGACGGACCGGCACCGCTGGACCAGCCGCGCATCTACTACGGGCCCGTCATCTCCAACACGTCCGCCGACTACGCGATCGTCGGACGCAACGGCAACGACCGCGAATACGACTACGAAACCAGCACCGAGACCAAGAACTACACCTACACCGGTCTCGGGGGAGTTCCGATCGGCAACTGGATATCCCGTAGCGTGTTCGCCGCTAAGTTCGCCGAGCGAAACTTCTTGTTCTCCAATGTGATTGGCTCCAACAGCAAGATCCTGTTCAACCGCGATCCGGCTCGGCGCGTGGAGGCGGTGGCGCCGTGGCTGACGACTGACAGCGCGGTGTACCCGGCGATCGTCAACAAGCGACTGGTGTGGATCATCGACGGCTACACCACGTTGGACAACTATCCGTACTCCGAACTCACCTCCCTGGAATCGGCCACCGCCGACTCGACCGAGGTGGCGTCCAACCGGCTGGCGCCGGACAAGCAGGTCTCCTACATCCGAAACTCGGTCAAGGCCACGGTGGACGCCTATGACGGCACCGTCACGCTCTACCAGCAGGACGAACAGGATCCGGTGCTGAAAGCCTGGATGAAGGTCTTCCCCGGCACCGTCAAGCCCAAGAGCGATATCACACCCGAGCTCGCAGAACACCTGCGTTATCCCGAGGACCTGTTCAAGGTGCAGCGCATGCTGCTGGCCAAATACCACGTCAACGACCCCGTGACGTTCTTCTCCACGTCGGATTTCTGGGACGTCCCGCTGGACCCGAATCCGACCGCCAGCAGCTACCAGCCGCCGTATTACATCGTGGCGAAAAACATTGCCAAGAACGACAATTCGTCCTCGTACCAGTTGATCAGCGCAATGAACAGGTTCAAGCGCGATTACCTGGCCGCCTACATCAGCGCCAGCTCCGATCCCGCGACGTACGGCAAGATCACCGTGCTGACCATCCCGGGGCAGGTCAACGGTCCCAAGCTGGCCAACAACGCGATCACCACCGACCCGGCCGTGTCCCAGGACCTCGGCGTGATCGGGCGCGACAATCAGAACCGGATCCGGTGGGGCAACCTGCTGACGCTGCCGGTGGGCCAGGGCGGCCTGCTCTACGTCGAACCCGTCTACGCCTCCCCGGGAGCAAGCGACGCCGCCTCCTCCTACCCGCGCCTGATCCGGGTGGCCATGATGTACAACGACAAGATCGGCTACGGCCCGACGGTGGGTGACGCCCTCAACGGGCTGTTCGGGCCCGGCGCGGGCGCGACGGCGACCGGGATACAACCCACCGAGGCCGGTACGGCCCCGAACCCGCCCGCCAACCCCGCTGGCCCGCCCGCGCCCGCCGCGCCACCGGGACCGCCGCCGCCGGCCGCGGCCGTGCCGCCCGCCCCGGACGGATCGGTGACGCTGTCCCCGGCCAAGGCCGCGGCCCTACAAGAGATCCAGCAGGCGATCGGCGCGGCGAAAGATGCGCAAAAGAAGGGCGATTTCGCAGCCTACGGCGCGGCGTTGCAGCGGCTAGACGACGCGATCAACAAGTACAACAACACCAAGTAACACCAAGTAACTAGGTCAGCGAGCGCGCGTGTCTGTACGCCGACACGCCGCAATAGTTGGCATTTTGCGCGCGTTCGACCGCCGGCCGTCACCCCTGCAACCGGTGGGCGACCTCGCCGTATCGCTCGAAGCGCTCGTGATCGCCCAGCGCGTTGTAGAGCACCAGCCGCGTCGCGATCCCGGCGTACTTCTCGGTCAGCGCGTCGGCCAACCCGTCCCACGTCGACTCGGTGGCAAAAGCGGCGATGTGCTCGTCTGTGATCTGGGCCGCCATGCCGGCGAAGTCGCCGGCCTTCTGCTTCTCACGAATCCGCGCGGTCGTCCCCTCGAAACCGGCCTCGTCCCAGATGAACGCGTAATTGGGCGTGCTGCCGTAGAACGCCATGCTGGCTCGCACCGACTCCCGTTGATTGTCGCGCTCTTCGTCGCTGTCGCCGACGATCGTCATCACGGGCACGATCACCGCGAGGTCCGACGGTGAGCGCCCCGCCTTGGCCGCCCCCTCGGCGAGGTTGGGCACGACGTGACGGTTCAGATAGCCCGGCTCGCCGATCGGGTGGACGTGTACTCCGTCGGCCACCTCGCCGGCCATTCGAAGCATCCATGGATTGACCGCCGCCACATCGACTTTGGGGTCGGGCACGTCAATCGGGCCCGCGCTCCACTGCGGGGTGATGAAGTCCAGATCGTAGAAGTCACCGTGGTGATCCAGCGTCCCCGTGCGGAAAGCGGCGAAACAGGCCTTCACGGCGAGCACGTAGTCGCGCAGCCGCGGACCGGGACGCTCAAAGGCCGCGCCGTATCGCCGCACGACGTGCGTGCGCACCTGCGTGCCCAGACCGAGCCGGAACCTCCCGCCGGTAGCTCCCTGGAGCTCCCAGGCGGTGGCAGCCGTGACGAAGGGGCTGCGCGGAAACGCCACCGCGACACCGGTGGACAGCGCGAGGCCGGGCGCGGCCTGCGAGGCGACGGCGGCGTTGAGGTAGGGCGTACGGCCCGTCTCGGTGAACAGCAGACCGGAGAACCCCGCGGCCTGGGTGCGACGGGCCAGGTCGCCGACCTTGTCCAGCGGCTGCGGAATCGTCATCGCATCGATGTGCACGGCGCAACAGTATTCCGAAGTAGGCACGCCGAATTCGTCGGATCGCCATTTTCAAGCGCAGGCCGTGCGGAACCTATCCCGATAAGCCTTGGGTGTGATGCCCAAGTGGTTCAGGAATACCCGTCTCAGCGTTTCCGTGCTGCCGAAGCCCGCCGTGCGCGCGGCCTCTGTGACCGTCCGACCGGAGTCGAGTGCGCCACGGGCGAAATCGATTCGGACCAATTCGACATAGCGTGCCGGTGTCATCCCAAGTTCAGATTGGAATTGGCGGTTCAGCTGACGGGTGCTCAGGGATGCCCGTGAAGCGAGTTTCTTCACGCTATGGTCGGCGCCAGGGTCGGCGGCGATCGCTTCGGTGACCGCCCTCAGCGAAGAACCCGGCGGCGGGTCAGCCTCGACCATGATAGAGAACTGCGATTGCCCCCCAGCGCGTTTGAGATACACCACCAACGCGCGGGCCACGTCACGGACCAACTCGGCTCCGTAGTCCAGTTCGACCAACGCCAAAGCGAGGTCGATGCCCGACGACACGCCCGCAGACGTAAACACGTCGCCGTCGCGGACAAAGATCGCGTCCGGTTCGACGCACACATCGGGGAAGGCGCGAGCCAGGCGTCCGGTGTGCCGCCAATGCGTGGTGGCGCTCCGGCCGTTCAGCAGGCCCGCCTGCGCCAAGATGAACGAACCCGTGCATACCGATGCCAGACGCCGGGTCCGGGCCGGCACGCTCTTGAGCGCCTCCACGAGCGCGGGATCGATCGGCCGTCCGACGAGATCGTCACCGCCGGCGACCACGACCGTATCGGCGGACTCGACGGAAGAGATGCTCCGGGTAACAGCGAACCGCGTTCCTATCGAAGTGGTTACATCGCACCCATCGACCGACGCGATCTGGAGCGAATAGTGTGCGCCGAACCGGTTGGCTTCGGCGAAGACTTCGGCGGGTCCCACCACGTCCAACAGCTTCACCCCGTCGAAGACGACGATCACCACCACGCGAGGTGTTGCTTCGGCGTCGGCCACCCGCCCATCAGACCATGTGTCGCATTTTGTGGGAAGGACGGCGCAAATGGCAACGGTCGGATAGCCCGCAAACCAACAAACTAACTACAAGATCACTCAAGGAGACGACACCATGGCAATCCAACTGCCCGACACCATCGCCGACATCGCCATACCCGACACCACGCTGGTGGGCGAGATAACCGAGTTCATTCGCGACGCCGAAGACGACTTGCTGTTCGACCATTCCCGGCGGGTGTTCCTATTCGGTGCACTGCAGGGCCGCCGCCGCGGACTGCAACCAGACCTGGAGCTGCTCTATGCCGGGGCGATGTTTCACGACCTGGGCCTTACCCAGCGCTACCGCACCTCCACCCTGCGCTTCGAGGTCGACGGCGCCAATGCGGCGCGGGAGTTTCTGTTGCAACATGGCGTCGACAAAGGCGACGCCGACAAGGTGTGGCTGGGCATCGCGTTGCACACCACTCCCGGAATACCCGAGTTCCTCCAGCCCGAGATCGCCTTGGTCACCGCCGGTGTCGAAACCGACGTGTTAGGCATCGGCCGCGACGACCTTTCCCCGGAAGCGCTTGCTGCGGTCACGGCTGCCCATCCACGCCCGGATTTCAAGCGGCGCATCCTGGCGGCGTTCAACGACGGGATGAAGCACCGCCCGGACAGCACCTTCGGCACGATGAACGACGATGTGCTCCAGCACTTCGATCCCACATTCGTCCGCGACGACTTCGTCGACATCATCCTGAACAACACCTGGCCCGAATAGCGGCCGCCAGCAAGCAAATTCACCGAACCACAACCACTAGTTCAAGGAGTCCGTCATGACTACTGCACTGTCCGCTAAGCGGCGTAGCGCCGACGAGGTCACGCCTTTTCATGCTCCGCAGAGCTTGTTCGAGAACCTGCAGGCGGTGCTCGTGGACTTAATCGAGTTGCACCTGCAAGGCAAGCAGGCGCACTGGAACGTCGTCGGAAGGAACTTCCGCGACCTGCATCTGCAGTTGGACACCATCGTCGACATTGCGCGTGAAGCCAGCGACACAGTCGCCGAACGTGTGCGCGCTTTGGACGGGGTTCCCGACGGGCGCTCCGACACGGTCGTCGCAACAACAACCGTTCCCGCTGCACCGCCAGGCGTACTCGGCGTTACCGAAACGGTCGATATGGTCGCCGATCGGATCTACGCGGTCGTGGACACCATGCGCACCGTGCACGACGAGGTCGACGCGGCCGATGCCTCGACCGTTGACTTGTTGCACGCGATCATCGACGCCCTGGAGAAGGAGGCGTGGCTGCTCAAGTCGGAAAACGGAGCAGTGTAAACGGTCTAGTGGGTGCGCTGATCCCAGGTACCGTCAGCCCTGCTCAACCCGCGATTTGGCCGCTATGGCGGGTGTTCGGTAACCTGGCATTTACCAACGCGGGGTGGAGCAGCTCGGTAGCTCGCTGGGCTCATAACCCAGAGGTCGCAGGTTCGAATCCTGTCCCCGCTACCAGCGGAAATGGCCCCCGGAGACTCCTCCGGGGGCCGTTTTCATCGCCGTTGGGAACACTTTTGGGAACATTAGCACCGCTAATCGTCAGCTGTCGTGTTCGCTGGGGTCCCAGGGTCACCGATCAAAAACGCCGCGGCCTGTTCGGCGGCGTCGCGGTCATCGGTTCGGATCACGTGGGCATAGGTCTGTAGGAAGAATCCGACGTTGGCGTGACCGATCCGCTCGCTGATCACCTTCGGGTTGATCCCGGCTTTAAGCGCCCCGGTGGCATAAGAGTGCCTCAGATCATGAAATGTGATCCGCGGTAGTCCTGCGGCCGCGGCGAGACGGTCAAAGCGCTGCCTGATCGTGTCGGGGTGAGGTGGCCGGCCGTCCTCGAAGGTGAACACATAGTTGCCCGGGTTGTAGTCGCTGCCGAAGAACTCACGTTCGCGGTTCTGGACCTCGCGCCACCGCAGCAGGGCGGCGGTGGTGACCCGATCGATTGAGATCGTCTGATCGGCGTTCTTTGTCTTGCCGCCTGCCTTATCCCGCGCTCGTCCCCCCACGACCACCCGATTGTCATGCACGGTGATATCGCCGGCTTGGAGGTCTACGGCCGGCCACTTGAGTCCGCACAGCTGGCCGCGGCGTATCCCGGTTGTGAGTTCCAACAAGAACAATGCGGCAAACCGATCCTGTTGGACCGACTTCAGGAAGATCTGGATCTGGTCGGGTGTCCAGACGTCACGGCGGGTTCGGGGGCGTCTCGGCGGCTTGATATTGCTCGCGGGGTTGCTGCCGATGTACTTCCATGCGACCGCGTCGGCAAGTGCACGGTGGATCAGCGTATGGACGTTGCGTACCGTCTTCGGCGCGAGGCCACGTGTCGTCTTCGCTGGGACAATGCCAGATTTGTACCGGCGAACCGCTGCTCGTGCCGCGTGGATCGTCGTCTTACACGCTTCGGACACCTCCCGAGGCGTCGGGTCTTCGCCCTTCGAAACGCGATCCGACCAATATGCATACATCTCGCTGTTGTTGTCGGGTTTGACTCTTCCGTCTGCTAGCAACCTTCGGTAGAGCTTGAGCAGCTGGGGCTCGTTGAGTGTTTGGAGGCGTTCCTCGCCGATCCACGGAATCACGTATGCGGCTGCGTAATCCCTCCAGTTCTGCCACGTTGTGGCATCGATTGACGGCTCGATGGCGGCTAACCATTCGGCGAAGAACTGCGAAACCGTGCGCGTCGAGGGCCGGATGACTCGCCCACGATCCGCTTCGCCCATCGCTTCGCGGCAGGCTTGCCACGCCGCTTTTTTCGTGTCGAAGCCACCTCGGGTAATCCATGGATGTTCCCCGGTCGATGGATCCCTCTCCGGGCCGCGGAACTTGTAGTACCACTTCGAACCGCGCTGGTATACGAACCCTTTCACGAGGCCATCAGCTCGCGAAGGCCAGCGGTAACGACGTAAACGCGGCCGCCGAGCCGACGAACTGGCAGCTCGCCGGAGGCCACTAGGCGATACGCCGCGGCACGGCTGATTCCCAGCAGCTGAGCTGCGCGAGGTACCGCAAGCAGAAGGGGGAGTTCACTGAACACGTTATTTTCCAAGATAATTCACCACCGCTCCGTATGTTGAAGGGATTTGTCTCTGGATGGATGTGCCCTGTGGAGTTGTGGGCTGCACCGCGGGCAAAACTGCGCAGCTTCGGTTCCGTCGGGCTCAGTGACTGTGATGGTGCGAGAGTGCCTGTCCTCGCATTCACTACACCACGGCACGGTCGGGGGATGTAGGTCGTGTAACTGTGGGAGATCGTTCAGGCGCCGGGCGAGCACCCGCACCGGATCACGCACCCCGTTGGGGTTTTGGATCAGGTGGTCGGTGAGTTCTGCCGCCGGCCATCCGTGCGCCAAGGCGGACTCGACGGCCGCTTGGAGACTACGAGCCTCGCGGGTGCCCAGCGTCCACGCTTCGGTGACTGCCTCCAAGATCCGCGCCGCGGCATCGCTCGGTTCGGATGGGGATTCAATTGATGGATTCAAGGGGTCCCGCTGTGGGACCCCCGGGGGGTTCCGCTCTGACACCGTCCCCGTCCCGCAGTGGGATGGGGGGCGTTTCGCAGCGGGACCAGGGGGTCCCGGATCGGGACGGGGGGGTCCCAGATCGGGACCGTGGGAAAGATGTGGTGCCGAGGGGTGATTCAGGTAGTAGCGAGTCGAGCGTCGCGCCCCGGAGTCGTGGAACTGTGGACGTCGACTGATGAAGCCACGCGTTTCCAGGTCTCTGAGTGCGCGCAGGACCGTGCTTCTCCCGGCATTGGACTCAGCCATCAGAGTACGGATCGAGGGATAGCACGAGAAATTCTCATCCGCCTTATTCGCTAGGAGTATGAGGATGAACTTCGCCGCCGAGGATCCGACGTCTAAGTCCGTCGCCCAGGCGAGCGCACCCCAGCTCATCTTTATGCCCAGGCTGAGGATCGCGCGTTGCGCAGGGTTTCGGCGGGTTCGTCCCTGCACTCACTCGTCATGGGTCGTTTCATATCTAGAACGCTAAGAGGTGTTATTACGCTGCGCCACAGCCAGTCTCAGAAATCTCTAACGGGCTCTGCGTCGTCGCATTTCCGTTTACCGCTATTGATCGAAGCGCAGTGAAACATCGTGAACACCTCGTGAGAAATCCGCCACGCGAGGCCGATCGCGCCCCAAACTGACACGTCTGTACCGTCGCGTGGCCGTGGCCGGAGTCATTAAGGTCAGAAGACGTTGAGAAGAATGAACCGTTCTGGGTTTGGTGCCGCTTCCTTGTGTATGAAGGATGGCGACGATGGCCAAGCATTACCCGGCCGAGCGGCGTGAGCGCGCGGTGAAGATGGTGCTCGATCACCTTCGCGAGTATCGGTCGGTGTATGCCGCCTGCCAGTCGATCGGCCCGAAGGTCGGCGTCGGTACGGAATCGCTGCGCCGATGGGTGTTTGCAGGCCCAGGTCGATGCCGCCCAGCGGCACGGTGTCACAAGTATTTCGAGTCGGATTGAAAATCCACAGCCGCCGACCGACGCGTAACGCCGCCGCCAGCTGTATGTTTCAGCTGTAAGCCCAACCACTGCAGGCCTGAACGGAAGAGTCAACGCCGCTTCCTGGCCTCCCACGGTGATCGCCCGTTCCGCCCGTCCGTCTTATGCGAAGGAAATCTCGCAGTGACCACGCTTGACACCCGTCGAAACGGTGGCGCGGTAGCAGCACAAACCGGCGTTGAGCCTCAGCCGATGGACGACCTGGCACCGGCGGCCGGGCCCAGCGGCCATATGCAGGCCAACTCGCGTCGTCGCGGGCGGCCGGCGATTAAGCCGCGGCTTTCGAGGGAAGCAGACCAGACCGATGACGAGCTCCGCACGTTACACCTTGTTCGCAGAAGTCGCCGTGCTGCTGGGGGGTTGACGATCGGGATCGCGACGGTCAGCTTTGTGCTGTCGTTTACGTCCTTGCGTGAGTTGGCGGCGATGGCGGCGTGGCCCGGCTGGCCGTCGTGGCTGTGGCCGTTGATTATCGACGGGACGATCGTCCTGGCGACGCTGGGAATTGTGTCACTGGCGCCGTATCGGGATCAGTTCTGGAACCGGGTTTTCCTGTGGGGTGTCCTTAGCTCCGCGGCTTTGGTGAGTGTTGGCGGTAATGCTTTGCATGCGTGGCTGTCCACCGGGCACATGGTGTTATGGATGAGGTGGGGGTCGGCGGGGCTTGCCTGTGTTCCCCCCGGGGCCTTACTCGCGACGACCCATATCGCCGCCATCTTGTGGCGGTTCAATCCCACGTCGCCGCCCGACGCCACCTCGCAGTTGTGCGACCGTGCGCTCGAACTGGCGGTGGACAGGTTGGACAAATGGCGCGCGGCGGCGGCCCAGATGCACGAGGATGGTTATTGCCGGAACGTGTCGACGACAAAGATCGCGCACGCTTTGCGGTATCTGTACGAATGCCGCCCGCCGATGTCGCTTCGTGCCATCGGTGCCCAGCCGGAGATCGAGTTGCACCACGACAATGTGGGCAAAATCCGCGACGCGGCGCCGATTGTGCTCGGTGTGCCCGTCCCTGGCGGGCGATGAGGACTTCGTCGGAGCAGCATGGGTCGAAATCGGTTGGGCGCGACCGTCGCACAGCGCCAGCAGGCGGCGGTAGCGTTTTGCGCAGTGACCTGCGTGTAGAGGGGATTCGGGCGCGCCATGGGCTTATTCGACGTCTTGGATGACCTGTTCGACGACCTGACGGGGATCTTCGGCGGTGATGACGACGGTGAGGGTGGCGATGAGTTTGATGGGCCGCCCCAGCAGGCGCTGCCAGCGCCGCCGGCCGGGGCGCCGCCGTGGGGGCCGGCTCTGCCAGTGCCGAACGGCCCCAGCGGGTTACAGCAGGGCGTCGATCACGCCGGAACTACGTATCAGCAGGCCAGCGGCGCGCTCACCCAGACCGATGACAAGCTGGCCGGCTTGCTCAAACAAATTTTCGCCGCCAACGACGACTCTCGTTCGAAAATCGGCGCGATCATCGGCAGCATCGAGACGGCGCGCCGCGCGCTGACGTCTGACCCGCAAATGGCCAATGACCCGCATGCGATGGCGCTGTTTAACCAGTTCTTGGACGGTCAGCTCGCCCAAATTCAACAACTGCTCGACAGCTCCAAAGTGGAGAGTAAGAAGCAGGCTGAGCTGCTTGCCGCGCTCGGTGATGAGTACCGCGACAGCGCCGGCGGAGGCCATTCGAAGGACCAGGGCAACGTTGATGGCTACCCCGAGTCGGGCGCTGAGGCCCTGAATCGTCTCATAGGTGCGGTGTCCCTGGGTCTTGTCCGGTTTCCCGTAGTCGGGTGAGAGCAGAGTCGCAGGGGTGCGCAGGCCGGCCTGCAGTGGTCCGAGCGCGGGCGCGAAGAGCACCGCCAGGGCGCCGGAGCGTTGCCATCCGCGCGGCAGCAGCGAGTGGATGCTTTGGTTGCCGTTGATGTCGACCCCGAAAGGTGGGCTTGGCGGAGCCGTTGGGGTCGGCGGATCGGCTGGCTTTTAGCCGTGGCGAATGACGTAGATCTGGGCTGGGGGGCCAGTGTTGTCCGGCGAGCCAGTCGTCATCACGGTCTCCGATCAGTGATGCGCGGGGAGCGGCAGCCTCACGACGCTGTGGTGGCCCGGGCCGCTGTCCACGCCGTGTAACGCGACCTGATGTAGTCGTGGTAGTTCTGCTCGGTTGTCAGCGTGGGCGGAGCGGGTTGGGTCTGCCCTTGAGTGTCGTCGGCCGGCAGTGTGGAGACCAGTTGCGCAAATACCTGCTGAATGTGGGAGGGGGTGCCCGCAACCGGATTCGCGATCTTCGACGCGGGGACGGTGACGCCGGCCAGCGGGTCGTCGGCGCGCGGCTGCGCCAGGGTCATCACTTCGCCGACATCGGGAGCCGCCGCGTCGCGGGCGGTCAGCGGCGGCAAGCCCCAGCGGGTCTCGACGGTCTTGAGGATCGACGTGTGATCGAGGGGAACGGTTCCGGTCGGGCGGAATACCGTGCCGGGGGCGATGAGAGGCGAGACAAGCACGGTGGGCACTCGAACACCGAACCGGGTGAAGTCGAATCCGAACTTCGTGTCGGCTAAGGTGTCCGGCGGCACCGCGCCGATCGGCGGCGTCACGTGGTCATAGCAGCCGCCGTGCTCATCGTAGGTAATAACGAGCAGTGTCTGGTTCCATGCGGGGCCATTGCGCAGGGCGTAATAGACGTCGTGGATCATTTGCTCGCCCAGGGATACGTCGAAGTTGGGGTGCTGGCTGTTGCCCGAGGACCCCCAGCTGGGCTCCAGGAAGGTATAGGCGCCGAGAGTGCCCGCCGCGGCGGCCGCCTGGAAATCCTTGAAAACGCCGAAGTGCGGCTCCGGGGCCTTCATGGTGTCGGGGTAATTGAGGCGGGTCAGTGGTGGGTTGTCGTAGCCGTAAATCGACCAGGCCAGGTTGTGCGCGCTCAGCAAGCCGAAGATGCTCTGGCAGGTGTACTTGATCGGTGGGGTGTCATCCATGCGACCCTGACTGGTCGCCGCGCACAGGAAAGCCCGATTGGGCATCGTCTCGGTCGGCACGGAGCTGAACCAGTGGTCGCAGACCGCGAAGCCGCGAGCCAGCCCCGATAGCACCGGCAGCAGCTCGGGGGTGAAGATTCCCATGATGTCGGCAGCGGTTGTGCCCGGAATGGTGTGCCGGTGCACGTCTATGCCCGTCAGCGTTGCCGCGAAGTCCGTGACGAATCCGCGGTTGGTCGCCGGAATCCCGGCAGGCGGGTGAGCCTCTCCGAAAAGTTGCATGTTGGTGGCCACGAAACCTTCACCAGGGTCGCCCCCGGGCGCGAAATAGACGTTTGCTGTTCCTGGGGTCAAAGCGCTCACCGGGACCGATGCGCCGGTGGCATCCGAATTGACCTCGTTACCCGTCAGACCCTCGAACGGCTGCTTCGTCAGGGGCGAGACGTTTGTCGAGTCGGCGTAAAGAAATCCCAGCATATGGTCAAACGACCGGTTCTCAAGCACCAGTACTACGATGTGCTCAACCGATCCGAGTTGGTTAGCGGCGGCCGTAATTAGGCGTCCTTTATATGCGGTGCAGCCTGAGCATTCTGTTCTTTGCGGGGTAACTAACCAACATACCACTTACTACAATGATGGAATGTGTGCACGCCGGCAGGGATATCCGCGCTGGGTGCGTACCCTAGAGCGGGTTGTGTACGGTGGGACCGGCATGAAGCCCTTGGGGCTCGCTGCGCGGGACTCGCTCGCCGCACGTGCCATGGCCGATCCCTATCCCGCTTGCGCAACCCTGCGGGCGAGCGGCCCAGTCTGTCGTGTCGGGCCCGCGGGCTGGGGTGTGACACACCACCGACAGGTGTTCGCTCTATTGCGGAGCCCTCGCTTGGCGAACGCTTTGCCTGTGGCCAATCGCCAAGTGGGAGCGTCGGCATCCGCGCTCCAGCTTCTGCTCCCAGCGCGCAAAACCTGAAGAGCAGCGGGACCTCCACGAAGTGGTGGTCGAGACCATGGGCGGGACAACCGCGCTTGGCCGCCGTGACCGGCTCGTCGCGCTCGTCGACGGGCCGATGGACCTGGGCATCGACAATGGATCAATCGACGCGGTGGCTGCCTTAGCCTTCCCGGTCACGGCAACGATGGCCTGCGAGCTGACCGGACTCCCCGCCGACACGGTCCTCGCCCTGTGGCCTCGGGCAGGCGACCTCTGTCGGGCGATGAC
Source organism: uncultured Actinomycetota bacterium (assembly GCA_963788075.1). Lineage (GTDB taxonomy): Bacteria > Actinomycetota > Actinomycetes > Mycobacteriales > Mycobacteriaceae > Mycobacterium. The sequence goes on from CAWBFI010000008.1 coordinate 1,720,019, forward strand.
TCCCGTCCTGCCGGGGGTCAGCGTGTCTGGGCCGAGGCAGCACTGGCGTTGCTGCGTGGCTGGGTGGAGAGCCAGGTGAACCACCCGACGGACGATCGCCTCCCCAGCCGCGCAGACCGGCTGCCCGGACGGGACCGGCCCGATCTTGTGGCGAATCTTGCCTTTCTATTCTTCACCGCGTTCGAGACCACGGTGGATATTCTGGCGACCAGCTGCCTTTGCCTCGCGCAGGACATGGGCTTCCAGCCGACCCTCGGCGATCACCCCGGACCGATCACGAAAGTCGTCGAAGAATTTGTGCGGTGGTTATCCCCTATCCTTTACATCGCCCGACTGGCACTCAAGACCATCCAGCTGGACGGCCACACGATCCGGCCGCATCGTCCAGTGTTCCAGCTACTGGGTTGCGGCAACTACGACGGACGGATCTTCCGCGCACGTGAGGGCCCGGACGTCACGTGGCGCCCTAATCCACACATCGCCTTTGGCGGTGGTGTGCGCGGACGCGCGCGGGCGGCACTCGCACGGCTCGGCGGGCAGGCCGTGTTCAGGCGACTGCCCCGGACGTTCGCGACCGTGAGTGTCGTCGACGAAGCGATCCGCTACGCGAGCGTGATGTTCCGCCGTTACGGCTCGATACCCCTTGCGCTTACCCTTGGATGAGCCTGCCAGCGTAAGGAGTCCGGATGCCGTCTTTCGACCACATCGTCGTCGGTGCTGGCACTGCCGGAGCGATTCTCGCCGCGCGGTTGTCCGATGATCCCAATCGAAAAGTGCTGCTGGTCGAGGCGGGTCCTGACTATGTGGACGAGACGCAGATGCCGCAAGCCTCGGTGGACGGTGTTGTCGTGCCTATCGGCGATCCGCACGACTGGGGACTCGAAGCGGTGATCACGGGTAGGCGACGAGGCCCCCTGGCCCGCGGCCGTGTGGTGGGAGGGTCGTCACAGATCAACGACCGGGGCGCGTGGCGGCCGCCGGCCGAGGACTTTCGCCGCTGGGCGGCGGCGAGGCTGCCAGCCTGGGACTGGCGTGCGGTCCTGCCGTCGTTCCGCCGACTCGAGTCGGACCTGGACTTCGGTGCCAGCCCGGTACACGGCGCGACCGGTCCCGTACCGATCCAGCGGCCGCGTCAGGATGAGTTGCTCCCGGCCATGGCCGGCCTGATCGGGGCCGTCGTGGCGGCTGGGCACCCGTTCGCCGAGGATCTCAACGCACCCGACGCAGTCGGCGTAGGCCTTTACCCGCAGAACCGCTGGGGCCGCATCCGGGCCTCCACCACGCTCACCCATCTCAAGCCCGCTCGAGGGCGGCCGAACCTGGCCGTGCGTGCGGACACGCTTGTGGAGCAAGTCGTTGTGCGGGGCGGGCGGGCGGTGGGCATCCAGACCCGCGGCGAATGGATCGAGGGGAGCGAGATAATCATTGCTGCGGGCGCTCCGTTGAGCCCGGCGTTGCTGCTGCGTTCGGGCATCGGGCCCACCGGGGAACTCACACGGGTTGGGATCGAGACCGTAGCGGACCTGCCTGGCGTGGGGCAGCGTCTCATTGATCAGCCCGGCGCCGTTATTCCGATAGTGCCCACCGAGGAGGCAGGTTCGCCGCATTGGCCCCGGGTGCAGGTGGCCGCCAGGCTCGAGGCGTTGCCCGGCCACCCGCCGGACCAGTCCCTGTACCTGTGTCTGTTCTCCGGCATGGCAATCCCGGAGCTCGACCAGATGGCCGGTCGGCCCGTGCCGACCCTCTTGATGGTGGGCGACCTCCAACCGCGTTCGCGTGGAGTCATGAGACTGACGAGCCCCTCACCGACGGCGCTGCCCGACGTCGACCTCCGTTTCTACTCGGCCGACGGTGATTTGGACCGGATGCGTGCGGCATACCGGGCCGCGTGGGAGATCGCGCACCAGCGGCCGTTCGCTGCCACAGTTCATTCCTTTCCGTTGTTGGACGACGCTCTGGTCTCGGACGACGAGCAGCTCGGCAACCTGCTACGCGGCATCACCAACAGCCGGTGGAACCTGCTCGGCGGAGCCACGATGGGTGCGGATGACGACCCCTTCGCTGTGGTGGACGAATCGTGCCGCGTCCGTGGAGTCAGCGGGCTGCGTGTGGCGGATGCGTCGATCATTCCAGTCGCGATCCGGGCACCCGCCGCGGTGACTTGCATGATGCTCGGCGAGCACGTGGCGGCCATGATCGTCGCCGAGGACTGGTGAGGTGGGAATGCTCGGATGCCTCGTGCCGACGGCGGTGGCAACTTGTGAGATCGTAGGGATCCCCCCTTCAGTGACCGCGCTGCTGCCGGCCGAGCGTGCTGCGCTGGGCCAAGTGGTCGAACGGCGGGCGAGGGACTTCACCGGTGGCCGGGTCTGTGCACGTACCGCCCTTGCCGAGTTAGGGGCGCAGCCGGGTCCACTGTTGCCTGGGCCCGACCGGTTCCCCCGCTGGCCGACGGGCTTCACAGGGAGCATCACACACTGCACGGGGTTCTGCGGGGCCGCGGTGGGGCCGATCAGCCAAGTTCGGGCCGTCGGGGTCGACGCCGAACCGCACGCTGCCCTGCCAAAGGGTGTCCTTCGTGTGGTCGCGGCCGGGAAGAACGACCACGCCGAGCTGGCCCTACAGGGCACAGCGTGGCCCCATCTGCACTGGGACTGTGTGCTCTTCAGTGCAAAGGAGGCCGTGTACAAGGCTTGGTACGCGATCACACGCGAGTATCTGAGGTTCGCCGACGTCACGGTCCGGTTCGAGCCTCCCGATCATTTCCGGGCGTGGTTTGCTGTGGCGGGACCGCTGAGCGCCGTCCAGGGCCGGTATGCTGTGCGTAACGGTTTCGTCCTTACGACGGTCGTGGTCCCGCACCTGGCGCAATGACCGCGGTGTGGCCACCGCCAAGCGATGATTATTTAGAGAGATGCTGCCGAGAGGTCCAGAAGCGGGCGAGGAAACCTGGCCCCGCAGAGCGCGTTTCGCTGCCGCCAGCGTGGACCAAGGTCGCCATCTGGATCCGGTGGTCGGTGGCCACCGACTTCAGGCGGGCCCTGCTGTACACCCGTCCGGGCGGGCCACGACAACGGTGAGAGAGGTCGTGGGGATGAGCTCAGTAAGCGTCAGGTCGGCGCTAGCGAGCAGCGCTGTCAACTCGTCAGGGCTCCGGTGCCGTCCACCGGTGAGGACAAGGGCGTGCACGTCGAGCAGCTTGGCGACGTCGTAGTCGTTGCCGGGGGGAATGACAGCTTCCAGAAGCAGTAGGACGCTGTCCTGCCGCATAGCCGCCCGCACTCGGCTGAGGATCCTCCCGGCTTGAGTGTCGTGGAAGCCGGGCAGCACGGTCTTGAGCATGTAGGCGTCGGCTCCGTGAGGCAACTCGTGGAAGAAGCTGCCCGCTACCACAGCACAGCGGTCAGCGACCCCGGCCGCGGCAAGCACGGCGGGAGCACTCGCCACCACGTGCGGCAGGTCGAACAGGATGCCCTGCAGGGTCCGGACACGGGCGAGGATACCGGCCAGAAAGCCTCCGGTCCCGCCGCCAACGTCGACCAGTGTCCCGAACGAGTGCCAGGGCACCACGCCCGACACAGTTCGAAGGTGCAGCGGATTGAGGCTCGCCACCACGCGATCGGCCAGCCGGGCGTCCGCGGCGTGGGTGGCCATCCAGGTCCAGTAGTCCGTTCCGTGAACGTTGTCGAAGGAAGCTTCCCCCGTGCGCATGCAGTGATCCAAGCGAGCCCACGCTTCGACCTCAGCTGTCAGCAGCGGATAGGCGTCGCGCAGGGACAGCGGGTGGTCCGAGCGAAGCGGCTGGGACAGCTCGGTCAGCCCGAAGACGTGCGGTGCTACCTCGGTGAAGATTCCCTTCGATGCGAGCGCTCGCAGCGCCCGGCACAACGCCTCCGGCTCCGTGCCGGTCGCCCGCGCAAGGTCCGCCACCGGCCTTGGCCCCTCAGCGAGTAGGTCGGCGACTCCCAAAGAGCACACTGCCCGCACCGTGAACGGCACAATGAGGTCGGCCATGTCGGCGAGCATGGCACAGTCTCCGGTCTCAGATCGCCCCATTGCTCAGCCCGCCAAGCAGCTGTGAACCGGGAGATTAGGCCGACTGACGCGGGAAGGCACGCCATGGCATCGCGAGGATCGCGGCGTGGTGGCGGCGTCCACCACTGTGCCGTCGAGCCTGCCATCCCCTCCGCCTGGATCCCGCACCTGGGCGGAGAGCACCGGTCGGCCAGCCTGCTCGACGGACACGTGCAGCGACTCGGCCCAGCGGGAACGCTTCACGGGGCAGACGGCTACCTTCAGCGCATCGATGGACGCCGTCCCAAGGAGATGCACGTTGATGCTCGCCGGGCAGGGCAGCTCCGCAACTCGCCCGGCGGCGCGCAACGCGATTGCGGCCAAGTAACCCCCGAGTGGTCCCCAGATGCTCCACTCTGGTGACACCCTGGCTGAGAGGGTTCCCGCGCCCGCCTGCTCGAGCACGGTGTCGGTCGCGATGTCAGCCAGGCGGCCCATCCATTGAAGGATAGAACACATACCTCATAACAGATACCCAATAAGACTAGAATAGAAGCTCCGAACGACGATACTGTCATATTCTCCTTCCAGGCAGGTGGTCGTCGATGCATCTCAACGTTTTTGCCGAGTGCTCCCCGTCGCCACAGTTCATCGGGTACTGGCGTGACCCTGGAGATAGGACCGCTGCGGGCTACCGCTCGCTAGATTATTGGGTTGAGGTCGCGCGTCGACTGGAGGATGCGTGCATCGACGCGCTCTTCTTCGCGGATGTCCACGGTCTCTACAATGTGTATCGTGGCTCGGCCGCTCCGGCGATCCGGCATGCGGTGCAGGTGCCGTCCATCGATCCGGTTTTGGTGGTGGCCGCGCTGATCGGCGCAACACAACGGCTGGGGTTCGCGGTAACGTACTCGACCACCTACCACCCGCCATACGAGTGTGCGCGACTGTTCACGACGCTCGATCATCTTTCAGGCGGCCGCATTGCCTGGAATATCGTCACCTCGTATCTTCGATCGGCCGCGCGCAACGGCATGGGCCACTATCTCGACCATGACCTGCGATACGAACGGGCTGACGAGTACATAGAGGTCACCCGCCGGCTGTGGGAGGACAGCTGGTCCGATGATGCGGTTCTACGCGACGTCGAGCGGGACGTCTTCGCAGACCCTGACCGCGTTCGGACCATCGACCATGACGGGCCATGGTTCCAGGTCCGCGGCCCATTCCAGTGTGAACCTTCACCACAGCGGACGCCAGTGCTCTACCAGGCTGGGGCCTCGGGCCGGGGGCGGGCATTCGCCGCCCGGCACGCTGAGGTTGTGTTCCTCACCATGGCCGAGCCGACGACCGGTGCTGAAGAGGTCGCCCACCTGCGGAGTCTGGTCGCCGAACAGAGACGCGATCCCCGGTCACTCAAGGTCATGCAGGGCAGCATGGTCATGCTCGGTCGCACCTTGGAGGAGGCGCGGGCGAAGGCAGCCGCGTACAACCGGTTGTGGTGCGCCGAGGGTCAGATGGCCAAGTGGTGCGGCTGGATGCAGCTCGACCTCGCTGCCTACCCTGACGATCTCCCGATGGATGAGATAAAGACCGAGGGCAGCCAGTCGTTCCTCGGATTCCTGCAGCGGCTGAGCCCGGAATTACGCTGGACCGTCGGTCAGGTGCGGTATCTCGTCTCCCACCCGCGCCGGCCGCGTCGGATGGGCTCGAGCATGTTGTACGGAACGGTGACCGAGGTGGCCGATCGCATTGAGCAGTGGCTCATGGAAGCGGACGTGGACGGCTTCAACCTGATGCCTTGTCCGCCTACCGAGGGTATCGCCGACATATGCGATCTTCTGGTGCCCGAGCTCCAGCGGCGCGGGCTCTTCCGCGCCGGGTTCGACCCCAGAGAGCGAACCCTGCGTGAGCGGTACTTTGGTGCGGGAATGCTGGCTTGCCAGGCCCAGCGGGTCACGGCATGAGGCGCGCTATGGTCCTCTCCCGTCCGCGCCTGGACATCGCGTCCTACCAGAGGTTGACCGAGCTCGCGGACTATGTTGTCCCGTTCGCGATCCGCGTCGTCTGCGACCTCAAGCTCGCCGACCATCTCATCGACGGACCACGAACCGTGGAGGACCTGGCGGCGGCGACTTCGACACACGTCAGGTCCCTCTATCGGGTCCTGCGCGCTTTGGCGTGCCGGGGCATCTTCGCGGAGACGGCAGACGGCCGCTTCGAGCTCACTCCGCTAGCCGAGCCCTTGCGCAGCGACCACCGGTTTTCGCTTCAAGCCTGTTTCCCGCTGATGTCCCCAGACATGCGGGCGTGGGCGCGGATGGACCAAACGCTGCGTACCGGAGCCCCCATTTTCCCGCTCGTCAACGGGGCGGAGTACTACGAGTACTTCGCCGAGCCGGAGCGCGCCGACGGCGCGGTGCGGCTCGAGCTGTCTGTGGAGAGTGTGAATGCCTTTGTGCTGCGAACCGTCCTGGCGGCATACGAATGGGGACGGTTCACCAGCCTCGTCGACGTCGGCGGCGGCTACGGCTCGTTCGTCATGGGGATCTTGCTTCGCCACCGAAGGATGACCGCAACGATCCTTGACCAGCCGCACGTCGTCGCGGAGGCAGCCCGCCGGATCGCGTTGAGCCCTGTTGCGGACCGCTGCACCGTCGTGGCCGGTGATTTCCGGGCGAGCGTTCCCGCCGGTGCGGACGCTTACCTGCTGAAGACCGTTCTGCACGACTGGCCCGACCGCGTGGCGATCGACATCTTGCGCGGCGTGCGGAACGCGATGCACGACGACGCACGCCTCCTTGTGGTCGAGCCGGTTCGCCGCCCGGGTAACGAAGCAGACATCGGCAAGCTCATGGACGTCAAGGCGATGGTTCTGTTCGGCGGTCGCGCGCGCAGCGAGGAGGACTTCCGCCAGCTGTTCGGCGCCGCTGGGCTTGAGCTCAGCGCGGTCGTCCCCACAGCGACGATGTGGCTCCTTGAAGGACGGCCGACGTGACCGGCATGTCGCCAAAGCCGCTGAACGGGTTGATGCACGTCAATCTTACCGTCACCGACCTCGACCGCAGTACGGATTGGTATTGTCGCGTCCTTGGGCTCGAGGTCATCAACGACATCGCTCCCCCTGGCGCGGGCTTCCGATTTCGGACGCTTCTGCAGCCGCGGTCACTGGCCGCGGTGGTGCTGGGGCAGCCGCTGGGTCCTTGCGCCGACCGGTTCTCGGAGTACCGGGTCGGGCTGCACCACCTGGCCTATCATGTCTCCCAACGGGAGGATCTGGACGCTTGGGCGGCCCGGCTCGACATCCTCGAGATACCGCACTCGACGGTATTGCCGTCGGCGCACGAGGGAGGCGCCCAGTTGTGGTTGCGGGACCCCGACCACATATGGCTGGAGATCTACTGGCTCAATCGCCAGTTCTTCATGCGGCTTCTGAGGAAACGACGGCGGGCCGCGCACGCCCGGTCAACTCGTAATAACGAAACATGAAACAAAGAGACATCGTGATCACGGGGTTTGGAACGAATCGCAGTCTCAGTGACGAGCCGCGGAAGCTCCGATCAGATCCAAGCTGGCCAACCCGCTACGCACTCTTGGCGTTAGCAGCCCGATCGAGGCGATGGCGCTGACCACCCTGGCAAAGACGGCCTGCCGGTACGCCACCATGAGCGGGTCATGACTCGCGAAGGCCACACCCTCGGCGCGGTCGACGTCGAGTCTCTCCCACACCTGCTCAAGCAGAAACCGTTGCCGCATGAGCGCGGCGGCCTCCAACACCAGCTGCTCGCGCTCAGCCCGTTCGCCGCTCGTCAGCTCGGCGTACAACGCCTCCAGTGAGATGACCCCGAACGAGACGTGCCGCGACTCGTCCCTTGCCACGCGCCGCGTGATATCCCGGATCAGATCGTCGTGGAATGTGCCGTTCGCCAGCCGGAATGCAGCCAGCGCCAGCGCTTCCACGATGAGCTGCATGCCCAGTGCGGTCACGTCCCACCGCGAGTCAGCAAGCAGGTCGTCCAACAGTGCCTCCATTGGCCCCGAGACCGGGTACGGCTCAGGGAGCTTTTCCCGGACGTATCGGGAGAAGGCCTCAACATGCCTGGCCTCGTCGAGGGTTTGGCTGGCCGCGCAGAGCTTGCTGTCGAGGTCGGGGACGGCTTCAACCAGCCGCGCTGCCGCCGCCAGCGCCCCCTGCTCTCCATGCAGGAACTGACTCACCATCCACGCCTGGAACTCCCAGTGAAAGGCGTCCCACGCCGCCCTGCCCCTAGAACTTAGCGGGGACGCAGCAAACGACGCCATGGCAAACGGGGAGTCATCCGGAATTGGTGCTCCGAAAGGCACCTCGATCGACCAGTCGACGTCGGTCGATGCACTCCATTGTGCGGTCTGAGCTCGCTGGTAGAGCGCGCGCAGCCGGGGGTTGCGCGAATCGTAATCCCAGTCGAAGCGCGTGTTGACGATCGCCTCGACCGACGTGGCGTTCGTGATGCGCACGACCACTTCGCCGGGCACTTCGCCGAGTGCATCTTCGCCCGCAGCCTCCAGCTGGACGATTTCCTCTTTGCCGCTGTATCGAGCGGGTTTGCCCTCATCGCCGGGTCCGTGAGATACCGTCATTACGTTCCTCCTCCCTCCGTACCCGTTCGGGGGAAGTCGTCTGTCGCGCAAGTCGGAGGCCTCCTGTTCCCAGTGGATTCAGCCAGACTTGTGGTGGATCGGGTCACCTACTGACCCGGATAATTGCAGGTTAGGGGCTTGCGCCGGGAGCTGTCACGAACTGGGCTCTCTCCTTTACGGCGTCGGCGGTTGGGTTTTCTCCATCGCATGTATCTGACTTCTCGCCAGTATGCCAGTGAAGTGACCACAGGATACTCGGGTTATCGGACGCGGTCTTGTCGCCTTCTGCGCCCGCGCCCCTTATTTTTATCTTTGCACGCTCCGCCACCACGGTCTGCCGGGTCTGGTATCGAGTGTTTGGGTGTGGGAGGCTCGACTCGACGATTGTGCCGCGGAGTGTGGGCACCAGCCTGGTCGGCGGGTGGGAAGGTGGGCACTCATGGACGAGCCGGTGATCGTGGCGGCGGCGAGGACCCCGATCGGCCGACGGGGCGGTGCCTTGTCCGGAATGAAGGCGGTCGAGCTGCTAGCGCACGTGCAAGTGGAGGTCGTACGGCGCGCTGGGATCGACCCTTCGCATGTAGATCAGATCATCGGCGGCTGCGTGACTCAGGCGGGTGAGCAGAGCCTGAACGTGACACGTAACGCGTGGCTGAACACCGGTCTGGATCCCGAGGTTGCGGCTACCACGATTGACGCATCGTGTGGATCCGCCCAACAGGCCAACCACCTCGCGGCCGCCCTGATCGCATGCGGCGCTGCGCGATGCGTCATTGCGTGTGGGGTGGAGTCGATGAGCCGGGTGCAGATCGGGGTCAACCTGTCCAACGGGCCGGGGCACTACAAGACCCGCAAATATGTCTGGGACGACCCGCCGTCGGCGCAATTCGGGGGCGCCGAGCGGATTGCAGAGCGGGAGGGTCTATCGAGACCGGAATTGGACTCGTATGGAATGTTCTCGCAGGTCCGCGCTGCTGCTGCTTGGGAAGCAGGCGCTTACAACGTCGAGGTTGCGCCGCTGTGTGCGCCTGTCGCAACCAACGGGGGCGACCGGCCGACACAGCACCGAAGGGTATACCGAGACGAGGGCATCCGGCTGACAACGTTCGAGGGGTTGGCGGCTCTGCGGCCGAGTGTGCCCGGCACCCGGCACACGGCGGGGACCACCTCTCAAATCTCGGATGGCGCAGCCGCCGTCCTGTGGATGTCCCGGCGTCGTGCCGCGGAACTAGGCATTCAGCCGCGGGCGCGGCTGGTCCATCAAGTGATCACCGGCTCCGACCCGTACTACCTGCTGGACGGTCCGGTGGTGGCCACTCGCAAGCTGCTGGCCAAGGCCGGCATGGGGCTCGGCGACATCGACCGGTACGAGGTCAACGAGGCGTTCGCGGCCGTCGTACTGACGTGGGAGCGAGCCTTCGACGCTGAGCGTGACCGGCTCAACGTCAACGGCGGGGCAATCGCGCTGGGGCACCCTCTCGGAGCAACCGGCGCCCGGTTGATTGTGAGCGCATTGCATGAGCTAGAGCGCGGTGGCGGAGAGTACGCGTTGATCGCGATGTGTTGCGGTGGGGCGCTGGGTACGGCCTCTCTGCTGCAGAGGCTGTGAGTGCGATGGAACAGGAAGAGTTCTTTTGCGAGGCGCGGCGCGATCTGTCAGGACCGCTCGACGGTGTCCGGGTCCTCGACGTCACCAAAGTCTGGTCCGGTCCGATGGCCAGCAGTGTGTTGGCTGACATGGGAGCCGACGTTGTTCGGGTGGAATTGCCGGGCGGCCAGGACGGCGAGGTGCCTCCGCGCATTCCGGGAACCGGCCATTCCTGGTTCCGACAGACGGTTAACCGCAACAAGCGGAGCATCGCGCTGGACCTCCGGACGCCGTCGGGACGAGAGACCTTCCTGGCGATGTTGCCGCGGGTCGACATCGTGGTCGAGAACTACCTGCCGGGCACCCTGGCTGGCTGGGGTGTCGGATACCAGGACTGCCGGAGGATCCGTCCGGACATCGTGATGGTCTCGATCTCGGCATACGGTCAGTTCGGCCCGCGGGCCGGTCTGGGTGGATACGACCCCGTGATGCAAGCGGATGGCGGTTGGATGGCGCTCAACCGCGACCCTGACGGCATGCCGCGGCGAGCCCCCACCTTCCTTGCTGACGACCTGGCTGGCCTCCATGGGGCGCTCGGAGCGCTGGCTGCTCTGCGCCACCGTGACCTCACGGGAGAAGGCCAACATGTGGACGTTGCGATGCTGGACAGCCTGATCGGCGGCAGTTCCGGGCTGTTAACGCTTGCCGCAGCCGGCGCCGCACCCCCGCGCGCTGGGAACGAGACCGACATGGTGGTGCCCGCCAACGTCTATGCCTGCCGGGACGGATTGATCTACCTCGCGGTCGGTGTAGACCGGCAGTGGCGCTCCCTGGCGGCCGCGATCGGGCGACCCGAAACCGCGGTTGCGGCCGAATTCGCTACGGCGGCCGCACGGCTCGCGCACCGGGAGGAGGTGAACGCGCTCGTGGGAGGGTGGTGCGCGACTTCGACGGTGGCTGAGGTACTAGCCATCCTGGAGGGATGCCGGGTGCCGGCCGCCCGGGTTCGCGAGCTCCCCGAGGTCGCAGCAGACCCGAACGTAAGAGCCCGCGGAATCTTGCAGGGGGCCGTGCTGCCCGATGGGAGCTGCGCCGAGCTAACCGCTCCGGTCGCGAAGTTCTCTCGGACCCCGACCAGAATCCGGTGTGCGGCACCCCAGGCCGGAGCGGACACCGCCGAGGTGCTCGTCGAATATGGAATCCCCGTCCCTTCCACGACGGATGAATACGAGACCCCAGAAGCGGCTACACAAACCTTGCGAGACCCGAACGCGATGAGCGAGAATGGGGATTCGTGAGTCACAACACATGATTCTCGGGTCCACTGACCGTTCCCGGAGGCGGATAGTGTCTGAACAAGCGGCAGCCCTCGTCACTGGTGCATCGCGAGGTATCGGTCGTAGCGTCGCTGTCCGGCTGGCTCAAGAGGGATACGCAATCGCTGGGTGTTACACAGTTGACGGCGACGATGCGGCAAAGACTCGCGTAGCAGTGGAAGCATTCGACGTCCCTAGCTTCTTTGCGGTCTGCGACGTACGAGACCTTGGATCCGTTCAGGGCTTCGTCAAACGTGCGGAGCAGGAGGTCGGGCCGCTTGACGCACTCGTCAGCAACGCCGGAATCACCCGTGATGCGCCGGCGGTGATGCTGTCACCCGACGACTGGGACGAGGTGCTCACCACCAACCTGACGGGATGCTGGAACGTGTGCCGGACGATCGCGTTCCAATTCATGAAACGACGAAAAGGCTCCATCGTCACGATGTCATCCGTGGCGGGTGTGCATGGTAACGCGGGACAGACCGCCTATGCCGCAAGCAAGGCCGGGATCATCGGGCTCACCAAGTCTCTTGCCAAGGAGGTGGCTCGGTACGGTGTGCGAGCCAATACGGTGGCCCCAGGCTTCATCGAGACTGATATGACCCACGCGCTTAGCGACACGGTTCGTGCTGAGGCGTTTGGGCGGATTCCGATGGCACGCTGGGGAAGCCCAGAGGAGGTCGCTGACCTGGTCGCCTACCTGCTGTCCGATCAGGCCTCGTACATCACAGGCCAGGTGTTCCAGGTCGACGGTGGGATCCGCCTGTGACCGTAGGCCTCACCCGTACGGCGTCTGCCAGTGGTGGAATGGCGGCGCCGGGCTGGATTCTGGCTCCTCCGCCAGCCTACGCGGCTCCACTGAGCGCCGTGGACGAATACTACGTGGAGCGCAATGCCATGGGTATAAATGTGCGCTCCCGAACCTTGATCGGGCGTGATCCCCAAACTCTGCGCGGTCATTTTCCGGATGTGGGCATCTACCCTGGGGTGTTCGTTCTGGATACCCTGGCGCAGGCGATGACAGCGGCCGTCGGCTCCGATTCACCGTTGCGCGTGAGCGAAGTGCACAGCCTTCGCTTTCTGAACGCGCTGATGGCTGATGACGAACTCCTGCTCGACGCACAGGCGCATCCCGAAGCGAACGGAACCTGGGCCGTCTCCGCCAAGGCGACGTCACAATTGGGGACTCGCTGCGCCACGATCGACGCTGTGCTGCACGCGGGGCCGGCGGTGCCCCAGCGCGACCCGCGACGTGAGTCGGCACCCGACTCGGCGACGCCAGACCTCGAGGCAGTTGTTGCTCGCGCGGCCGAGGTGACATGGGGCCATCGGACTGTGCAAGCGCTCCTGCCACAGCGCTACCCTATGTTGCTGATCGATCGCGTCGTCGCCTTCGACCCGGATCGCACGCTCGTCGCCGAAAAGGCGGTCAGCGCCGCTGAGCCGTGCTACTGCCGGGCCGATGCCGACTGGGTTGAAGGGTCCGACGCCTATCCCGTAAGCCTGCAGCTGGAGTCGCTGGGACAGGCAGCGGCTCTGCTTTGGCTCGCGAGTGCTGGGCCAGTGTCTGCGGACGCCCTTCTGATGTTCGCCGGTCTACGCGGCTACCGAGTCACGGGCCAGGCGTTTCCCGGCGAGGTTGTGAGGCACATCGTCGAATTGACTCATCGCAAGGCCGACACGGCCTTTGCGTGTGGAGCGACTTGGGCAGACGGCCGCCTTATCGCCCACGCAAAGACCATGATCGCCGTTTGTCGCCATCGGTCCGTCCTGGATCGCCGGCATCTACCACCCGTCGCCCAAGAGGAGGCAGTTCGATGACCGAGGCGGAACAGCGTATGGAGGACCTGCGAGAGATTGTGGCAGAGGTACTCGAGATCGAACCTGAGGAACTCACCGACACCGGCGACTTCATGGACGACTATGACGCCGACTCGCTGCGTGCCATCGAGATCGTGGCTCGGCTCGACAAGAGGTTCGGCATCGAGATTCCACAGGCCGAATTGCCGGAATTGCGCAACCTCAAGATGGTCTACGACTCCCTGGCCGAGCACGCAGGCTGGCGGGACTGATCAGTGAACCGTGTTGCCGTCACCGGGCTTGGCCCCGTGACGAGCATCGGCATCGGAGCGGTACCGTTCGCGGCCGCATTGCGCGCTGGGCGTTCGGGGATCAGCGAGATCACCAGTTTCGACGCTACCGGGTTCCCCTACCGCCTCGCGGGTGAGGTACACGACTTCGACCCTTCACGATTGCTGCGCCGCCTGGAGTTGGACCGCTGGGGTCGATCTGCCCAGTTCGCTGCTGCGGCTGCCCGGCTGGCCGTCGACGACGGCCAGCTAGACCTCTCCAATCTCGACCCCACCCGAGCCGCCGTCGTGATAGGCACCACCAGCGGTGAGTCAGTGGTGGTCGAGGCCCTCACCGCGCAAATCGTTGCGGCAGGGCTGAGTGCCATGGACGTCGCGCTTCTCAGCCAGCTGCCCGCAGACCGGCTCGCCGCGGCGGTGAGTACAGAACTCGGGCTGGCGGGCGAGTCGCTAACCTTGGCGACCGCCTGTTCGGCGAGCAACTACGCCATCGGCTACGGCTACGACCTGATCGCCGCCGGAGAGGCGGACATCGTGTTAGCGGGCGGTGCCGATTCCGTGTGCCGCTGGGCGCACGCCGGTTTCTTCCGGCTCGGGGCCTTGGCCGAGACTGCATGCTCGCCGTTCGACCGCGACCGTTCCGGCATCCTGACCGGCGAGGGCGGCGCCGTGATCATGATGGAGAGCCTCCCCCACGCCCAGCGGCGCGGTGCCCCGATATATGCAGAGGTGCTGGGGTACGGCCTGAACTGCGACGCCAACCACCCGGTCGCCCCGGACATGGCAAGCATCGTCGAGTGCATGCGCATCGCTCACCGGAACAGCTCGGTGAAGCCGTCGGAGGTCGACTACGTCTGCGCCCACGGCACTGGCACCCCGACGAACGACGCTGTGGAGGCACAGGCCATCGCCGAGGTATTCGGTGAGCGGCTGCCGCCGGTCAGCTCGATCAAGTCGATGATAGGTCACACCATGGGTGCCGCCAGTGGCTTCGGCGCGATCGCCGCCATCCTGGCGATCCGGCAGGGATTCCTACCGCCGACGATCGGCTGGACCACGACAGACCCGGACTTCCCGGCGCTGGATCCGGTTCCCAACGAGGCTCGCCCGGCCACAGTGGCTGTGGCGCAGAACGACGGCTTCGCTTTCGGCGGCAACAACGCCATCACCCTCTTCGGGGCACTGTCGTGAGCATCCCTTTGATCATCAGCGGGCTGGCGTCGTTGACAAGCGCCGGAACCGACATCGACGCGCTCGCCCGGGCTTGTACCACCGAGGCATCGAGCGGGTCGGACGATGCGGCTTGGCGCGCCCCCGAGGTCGGGTCCATGTGCGATGAATCGCTGCCTACGGAAACCGCCCCTGCGCTGGTTGACTTCGACGTCCGAACTCACCTAGGACGCAAGGGGACGGTCTTCTACGACCGATGCACAGCATTGGCCGTCGTCGCCTGCGGCGCCGCACTGCGGGATGCCGACGTGACCGTCGACGACAGCACCCGGTCCCGGATCGGGATCGTGCTGGGGACGACTCTGGGCAGCTTCAGGTCAACCAGTGACTACAGCCGCGACACGCTGGTACAGGACAAGCCTTACCAGGTCAATCCGGGGCTGTTTCCGAACACGGTGATGAACTGTGCCGCCGGACAGGCGGCAATCCGTTTCGGGCTGAAGGGCGTCAACGCGACCGTCGCCGGCGGCAGATTAGCTTTCCACCAGGCGCTGAAATATGCGGCGAATGTCATTGGCCACGGCTATGCGGACACCATGCTAGTCGGGGCGGTGGAAGAGTACAGCCCGCATCGGGCCTGGGCGACTCACCTTACTGCGCCCGGCCAGGTGGCCGGTGAGGCAGCGGTGGTATTCGTCGTTGAGCGGGCGGAGCGATGGCGCCGCTGTAGTGCGGGCCGTCCGCTGGCCAAGGTACTGTCTGTCGTCACGGGTTTCGGCGCCGGGACGGCGGCGGACTCAGCCCTGGCCGGGTGCGTCCGCGGCTCGCTCGAGGCTGCAAGTGCGTCGACGTCCGACGTGGACGTGGTGCTCACCGGTTCGCGCTCAGATGACCCGACGGAATACATGATCGCGACCGAGGCTCTTGGACGCCAGCCGCAGCGGTGGGCCATGCGGGGCGCGCTTGGGGACTGCGGTGCCGCCACCTGCGCCCTGGGACTCGGCGCGGTGCTGGCACGGTTCTACCGCTCGATCGGGACCTCGCGTAGCGCGCCCGAGACGGCCCTGCTTACCGCTCGCACCGCCGACGGTGGCGCCGCGGCGGCCCTAGTGGCGCGCAGCCGATGAGCGCCCTGATCGCCAGCAGCGTCCTGCGCAGCTGCCTGGGCGACGGCGCGGCAACCTTTGCGGCCCTCTTGTCCGGTAGGGGCGGGTGCCGTCCTCTGCGGCATCTCGACCCACAGCGGCTGCGGGTGGCCTACGGGTACCACTGCGACCAGTCGGCCACTCCCTACGGTCCGACCCGCTGGCTCACCGAGTGTGTCCGCGAGGCGGTCGCCGAGGCCGACGTCAACCTCAGTCGGCAGCGGGTGCGTTGTGTGGTGGGATCCGGTCTGCGCGAGCTGGGCACCCTGGAGGAGGCCGACGAACCGGCCGGAGTGCCGGTGCACCGGATGCATTTCGCCGACGCCGTCAGGGAGGCTGCGCCAGGTGTGCGCGACGTCGTGACGCTGTCGAACGCGTGCAGTGCCGGAGGCCATGCCCTAGCCCTTGCCCAGGACATGATCGAGCTCGGCGATGCCGACGTGGTGCTCGTAGGCGGCACCGACGCGATGACCTTGTCGATGTTGGCGATGATCGGGCGAATGGTGGATACGCCGACAGACCAGGTCCGCCCGTTCGACATTAATCGTCATGGCGTCCTGCTGGGCGAGGGCGCCGCGGTGGTGGTGGTGGTGCCGGACGACGGCCGTCGGGTGGCGCGGGGCCGCCTCCTGTCGACGGGACTCAGCTGCGACGCCGAGCACGAGACCGCGCCTTCGGTCGATGGGATCTCTCGAGCTATCCGCGAGGCCCTGCAGCGGGCCGGAGTACGGCCCGCCGACGTCGGGCTGGTGCTCGCACATGGCACTGGGACGGCGCTGAATGATCCCGTGGAGTGTGCGGCTCTGCGGCAGGTACTACTGGCCGGAGGTGCTAATCCCTTGGTGACCGGGATCAAGGGAGCAGTTGGGCACATGTCCGGAACGGCCGCCCTCGCGAACCTGGACGTCGCCCTCCGGTGCCTGGAGACTCGACAGGTTCCACCCACGGTTGGGTTGCGAACCCCGCTGGCCGAGGCTGGCGGGCTGCGGCTGGTACGTGACGTCCCAAGCCCTATGCCATCCGGCGTCGTTCAGGTCGATGCGTTCGGCTTCGGCGGCGTCAATGCCATCACGCTGGTGGCAACGGCGTGATTATCAGTTCCCCCTTGGCCAACTCCTGCCGCGAGCGGGCACCGATCCCGGCTGCGCGGGTCGTCGGTTGGAGCTTGCATCTGCCAGGCGTCGAGTCGGATCGTGCCGGCGTCCCGCAAGTGTTGCGCGGGCTCGTGCCCGCGGCGTGCCCGTCGTCGGAAGCCGCCAGCCTATTGGGGCGCAAAGGGCTGCTCGGCAAAGACGAAGCCACACGCCTCGCACTTTGTGCGGTGCACCGAGCATTGGGCTATCCCATCGGATTCCGACCAAATGGTCATCGCTGCACGGATACCGCAGTGGTGGCCTGCAGCAACTACGGCAACGTCGAGCTCGTGGTCACGACCGCCCGTGAAGCACGCTCGACGGGCGTGCGCGGGATTAGCCCGATGGCCGCGCCCAATGCCTCGAGCAACGTGCTCGCCAGCACGGTGGCTTTGTGGTTCGGGTTCGCGGGCCCGAACCTGATGCTGTGCTCTGGAGCCACGTCGGGTCTCGACGGGCTCGATATTGCGATGCGGTTGCTGCGGGCCAAGCGGGCCCGACGTGTCGTCCTCGTCGGGGCAGAGCCGCAGGACGAGATCGCGACGGCACTGCATGCAGGCGCAGGACGCGCACCCTTGCGCGCCGGAGCGGCCAGCCTCACAGTCGAGTGCGTCACCGACGGTGGCTCCTCCGATGTGCTCGTCTGCCCTGATCCCGTTGGCCCTGAAGAGGATTGGCAATCGCCGGACTGCGGCGCCCCCGGCGCGCTACTGATCGGGCCCGGTGGTTTCGACCCGACCGCGGTGTGGGGCGACACCAGCGGAGCGCAGGGAGTGGTGTCGTTGGCCCTGGCGGTCGCAGCGGTCGCGGCAGGACGGATCGATCGCGTGCGGGTGCGATGCGGGGACCCCATCGACGGTTCGCGCTCGGCCACGGTTTCGGCGAACGCCGACCTCGGTGGCGCTCGCGAGGAAGACGAGGTCGCGGAGGTGGGCGCAGTTTGACAATGGCCGCGCTGCCCAGCGCAACATCTGTGCAACGCCCGCGCTATGAGGGCGCCAACATCAGGAGCTGGGTCGGCTTCAAGCATTTTATGTACCTCCTCGAGGAGGCGGTGCTCGACTGGTTCCGGAAGAACGTCGTCGGTGCACGGCAGCTCTACTGCGACCACGGCCTGGGCCTGGAAATCATCGACTCGTCGGTCCAACTGCCCAGAGTGCTCCATCTGGACGACGAGGTGCGAGCCGACGTGGTGCCGGTGTCCCGAGGGCGATTCAACGCCACCTTTTACGTGCAGCGAGGCGGCCGTGAAGTGCCGGTGCTGCATGGCAAGGTGACTGTCGAGTTGGTTCGCGAGGTCGACCCCCCGCAGGCCCGGCCGCTGGCTCCCGTCTCCTGGGCTCGCCTTGTGCCAGAACCCGTCGACGAGATCGCAGTCGCAGACCCGTCCTGGCCGGGCCCTTCCTCGGGCTGGGTGTGGTCTTGGCGCGCACCCTACTTCTACTGCCATTTCTCCGACCGGGTGCAGCACTCCGGGTACATCCGGGCGTTGGAAGAGGTTGTCGACCGATTCCTCGCGGAGCGGGGGATCTCGGTGGCGCAGCAGCTGCGCGAGCGGGCGTGGATCCCGGTGGTGTCGCGGGCGCGCGTGCAGATGCTTGCCGCCGCGCACATGGAAGAGGTCGTGCATACCACCTTCGTGGTCGACGACATACTGCGAGGCACCCTGTTCGACGGTCGAATGGACTGCTATGTCGAGCGTGCCGAAGGAGTCGTGCACACGGCGACGGCCCGAATATTGCACGGGTATGCAGTAAGCAGGGGGCCCGATGCAGGCAGCATGGCCATGCTCGACGCCGGCGTCATCGAGGCGCTCACCGCAGGAGATTCGAAATGACGCGCCGCCTCACCCGCCGCCCGCGGCTCTACTTCTCCTTCCGGAGCCCCTACAGCTGGCTCACGGTGCGCCGACTGCTCGATGAACTGCCCGAAGCTCCGGCAGCGTTCGACTGGCTTCCCTACTGGGATCCGGATTCCCTGACCGCTGCCGCACTCGTCGAGCGCGGAGCTCAATTCCACTACGTGCAGATGAGCCGGGCCAAGCACCTGTACCTGCTGCTCGACACCAAGCGTCTGGCTGACTCGCTCGGCGTGCCGATGGCCTGGCCGGTAGACATCGATTGCTGGTGGGAGCTGCCGCATCTGGCGTACCTGGTCGCCCGGCATGCAGGACGAGGTCTCGAGTTCTACGAGGCACTCGTCTCGGCACGATGGGGTCGGGGGGAGGATATCTGCAAGCCGGATGTGATTCAGAAGGCCGCGATAAAGGCTGGAGTCGCCCCGGATCTCGCGGTGTCTGCTCCGAACGACCCGGGGGTGCGGGCGGAAGGGGTGGACTGCCTGCAGTTTGCGTACCAGGACGACGTCTTCGGTATCCCCTACCTTCGCTGGGGACGCCACCGGTTCTGGGGATACGAGCGATTGGACCCGTTCTTGAAGCTGTGGCGCACCGATGGGTGCGCCACAGCTGCGGCGAACTCGACCGACGCGGAAACGGTGCTACAAGCGGCCCACACGGTGGGTTACGACTACGACGTCCCTGGCGGGTGCGGTTGAGCCCGTGCCCAGCACGTCCCAACTCGAGCCCTGCCCCCTCGAAGGAGAAGCATCGTGATAGAGCGATCGCCCACGAGTCGCAATCCGCGTGACGAGCAGCTGCACCGACGCCAAGAGCTGGCAGCCTCGTGTCGCATGTTCGCCGAACGCGGGTTCGAAGAGGGGGTTGGAGGGCACATCACGGCTCGTGATCCGGTTCGTCCCGATCACTTCTGGGTCAATCCATTCGGTATGCAGTTCGGCCAGGTCCGTGTCAGCGACCTGCTGTTGGTCGACCCCTCCGGCGAAGTGGTAGCCGGTGAGGGCACGGTCAACCAGGCGGGGTACACCATTCATTCGCAGATCCACGCGGAACTGCCGCATGTGGTCGCGGCGGCGCACGCGCACTCGAGCTACGGCCGGGCGTGGTCGGCGTTGGGCAGGCACCTGGACCCGATCACTCAGGACGCATGCGCCTTTTACGAACGGCACCACGTACACGTCGGGTACAACGGCATTGTTCTCGATGAGCAGGAGGGGAAGCAAATCGCTCTATCCCTGGGCGGTGAGCAGGCCGTGATCCTGCGCAATCACGGCCTGCTCACCGTTGGTGGCAACGTGGGTGAGGCGGTCTGGTGGTTTATCACGATGGATCGGTCCTGCCAGGTGCAGTTGCTCGCCGAGGCCGTGGGCCGACCCCACCTCATCGAGCCGGAGGCCGCGCGGGCTGCCCGAGACGTCATCGGCACCCCCAGAATCGCCCGACTGACCTTCCGCTCGTTGTACGCGGACATCGTGCGGCGCCAACCCGACCTGCTGGATTGACGTGGTGCCACCAGGAGACGCGTCCGCGCGGCAGGGAGAGCTGCCACGGGCTGAACACGACGATTTCGGCCACCCCGCGACGTACAGGCGAGGCGTGCCGCATGCCAGCTTTGCCAAGTCCCGCATGGAGGCGCCCGTTGTGTGGATGCAGGAGCCGGCCCTGACGCGTCACAGTAGTGCCGGGCGCACGGTACACCGAGGCCCCGGCTACTGGGCGGTGCTCACTCATGCTGCGGTAGCAGATGCCTGCCGGCGACCCGAAGACTTCTCCTCCGCCGAACGGGGAGCTTTCATGGCCGACCCCCGGACGCGCGCGGATCTTGAGCGGGCCCGCGAGCTGCTGGTCAACATGGACGCGCCTCGGCACAGCCAGATCCGTGGGCTGGTGAGCTCGGTGTTCACTCCGCGCGCCGTGAACGAGATGGCGATCAGGGTTGAGACACACGCCCAGGCGGTGGTCGCACGGGCCGTCGCTAAGGGCAACTGCAACGGAGTGGGCGATATCGCGGCTGAGTTGCCCCTGCTGGTGCTGGCCGACCTCCTCGGGATACCGGCCGGGGATCGCCCACTGCTGCTCAAGTGGAGTAACCAGCTGGTCGGATTCGACGATCCCGAGTACGGCGGCGGAGACATCGAGGCGTATCGGCGCACGTTCGTCGAGGCGTTCAGCTACGCGCTCCAGGTAGCCAACGACCGCCGCAAGAACGCGACTGGGGACTTGGCAAGTTTGCTGGCGACCGCAGAGGTCGACGGCAGGCGGTTGTCAGACCGGGAGTTCTGCCACTTCTGGCTGCTTCTGATCGTCGCGGGCAACGAGACCACGCGGCATCTCCTGTCCAACAGCCTGCTGGCGTTGGCACAGGACGACCAGCAGCGCATGCGGTTGGTCAGCGACTCGGGTGGTCTGTCGATCGCGGTGGAAGAGCTGCTGCGCTGGGTGTCGCCGATCCTGCAGTTCCGTCGCACCGCACGGCACGACACACAGCTGGCAGGGCAACGGATCGCAGCGGGTGACAAGGTGGTGTTGTACTTCGTCGCGGCGAATAGGGACCCCGCGGTCTTCGATGACCCGGACAGGCTCGACCTCGGTCGTCAACACAATCCGCATTTGTCGTTCGGCACTGGACCGCACTTCTGTCTGGGGGCCAGCCTGGCCAGGCTCGAGGCCGTCGAATTGATGCGTGCCCTTTTGCCTTATCTACGGGGCTTGGAGCTGACCGGACCGCCTGTGCGGTTGGAGTCCAACTTCGTTAACGGCTTGAAGTCGTTGCCTGTACGCCTGCGGAATGCTGGCTGATGGAGTGGGCACGGGATCGGTTGAGGCGGTAGGGGAGACATGATCGAGGGCTTCGTTCCGTGGCCGGCAGAAGTGGCCGCCGGATACCGATCGGCTGGGCTGTGGAAGGGATTGCCGCTAGGGTCGATCGGCCGGCTCGTGGCGCGTGAGGAACCTGGCCGAACCGCCGTTATCGCCGCGGGGCGCACAGTCACCTATGCCGAGCTCGACGTCCGCGCGGACCGTCTCGCATCGGGACTGCTCGCGATCGGACTGCGGCCCGGGAATCGCATCGTCGTCCAGCTACCCAATTGCGTCGAGCTGTTGGAAGTGCTCCTTGCCTGCTTCCGCAGCGGTGTGCTCCCTGTGCTGGCGCTGCCGGCACATCGGCGGCGAGAGATCGAGTACCTGGTTCAGCACACAGAGGCGGCGGCGTATATCGCAGCCGATAAAGCTGGTGGGCTCGACTATCGACTGTTGGCCGAGGAGCTCCTGTCCGTCGCGACCCACCTTCCCCACGTCATCCTCACGGGAAACGCCGGTCCCTACACGGCTCTCGACAGCATCCAGGGGTCACCAGTCGACCTGCCCGACATCGATTGCGCACTGCCCGCCTTCTTCCTGCTGTCCGGCGGGACGACCGGCCCACCCAAGCTGATTCCTCGGACACACGACGACTACCTATTCCAGATGTGCGAGACGGCAGCGCAGATGCGCTTTGGGCGCGACGGTGTCTACCTGGCCGCCTTGCCCATTGCGCACAACGCGGCACTGGGTTGCCCGGGTGCCCTCGGGGCCCTGGCAGTCGGGGCCACTGTGGTGTGCGCGTCCACCCCCAGCCCGGACGAGGCCTTCCCGCTGATTGCCACGCACGGCGTCACGCTCACGACGCTGGTGCCGGCGTTCGTCGCCCTGTGGGTGGAGATGGCAGCCGATTTCGACCTGGAGTGCTCTCAGCTGACGATCGAGGTCGGAGGCGCGCGCCTCGACCCGGCGGTGGCGTGTGGCGTTCGTTCCGCTCTTGGGGCCACGCTCACACAATGGTTCGGGATGGCTGAAGGACCGCTCTGCTTCACGCGTCCCGATGATGGCGACGAGCTGGCATCCACCACACAGGGCAGGCCGTTGTGCTTCGCCGATGAACTGCGCTTGGTGAACGACGACGGCGCGGATGTGCCGCCGGGGCAGACCGGGGAGCTCCTTTTCCGCGGACCGACGACCCTGCGGGGTTACTACAATGCCGGGGAATATAACCAGCGGGCCTTCACCGTCGACGGATTCCTGCGAACGGGTGACCTGGCATCGCTGAGAACCGATGGGCTACTGCGTGTCGAGGGGCGAGTCAAGGACGTCATCAACCGCGGTGGTGAAAAAGTCGGCGCCGAGGAGATCGAGAACTACCTCCTGACTCATCCGGCCGTAGCCGATGCAGCTGTCGTGCCGGTCGATGACGCATCCCTGGGCGAGAAAACCTGCGCCGTTATCGTCCCGCGGGGTACTGCTCCCACCTTGCGGCAGCTCCGCGGCTACTTGCATGACCTCGGCATCGCGGAGTACAAACTGCCCGACCGTCTAGAGCAGACAGATGCATTGCCGTACACGAGCATCGGCAAAGTGGACAAAAAGCGCCTCCGCAACTGTTTCAGAGGCTCGACGACACAGGCATGAATCAAGCACAGTGCTGACACCACGGACCGATCAGCAAGCTTGCGAGACTGGTGCGCTGGAATGTGTCCGGTGCCCCTGGTTTCGTCACGACGAGACCCTCCGATGCCAATGCCGAGAGAAGCTGACTGACTGAGCACACGTCCATTTCGTGCCGCACCGCGAGTTCCCCGACATCACGGGGCAGGGCCAAGTCCCGCAACAGGCAAGCCCCCTGCGGGTCGACCAGACCGCGCGAGGACTGGTAGGCCAAGGCCGTCAAGTGTCGGGCAACCTCTGCACCATGTGCTGGATAGATCAGAAGTGAGGGGTTATCCGCGCTCGCCGCAACGACAACCACCTGGTCGCTGTGCACCGCAGGCATGATCAGTAGGCCGGCGTGGCAGCCGATCGGGTCGACGTGGCAGGCAGTCCGCACGGTGAGTACCCCATGCCGCAGTTCCACCAAAGGGGATAGGTCATCGAACGCTGCTGCCATGCCGTGACTGGCAATTCGGGCCATGCGGTAACGCAGGTCAGCGGCGAGGATTTTCCTGAGCAGCGGCCACGTATGGTCGCACCCAGGCCTGAAACTTCGCGCCGACAGGGGCTGGCTTCCGCTCGACGCTTCGCCGCCGGTCTCGCCCGCCCGCCGCACAACCGACATTGTCGACAGTTGCCCCGGAAACGGAGTGTGTGGTCTCTGCCAATAGGCAGGAGTAGTCGCAGAATTCCGCCGGTGCGTGTCCCGTCGCTCGAAGCTCGTACTATGCAGGACCGGCGCCAGATTCTGCTCATCGAGTAGAAACCATGGGGATGTCTTTTCTCGTGTCCTTTGGGCAAATCGCGTGGCCGATACCATCTCAACCAGTGGCGACACCCGGAATTGAACTTCAATTGGCGAGATCTGGTTCAGTATCAGTTGAACGGTCATGCGCGCTCCCGAATTGGTCGTTCGTTTGGGTCAAGATTCGACTCGGGAAAGATTCCGCCGGAAGCCCCTGCACACCGCCTCCGCAGGCACGACCATTCGGCAAACCTTATCCAGTGCGGCTGGCTCTTCACCCTAGGGAAATCCCCAGTCTTGCAACGATTCGATGAGGCCGTGACGCCGGTCTGGACTCACAGTGACGAACGGATAAAGCGGGCGTAGGCGTCGTCGCAGCATCTTCGCAGCAGACGTCGACCGTCGAGCCCGCCCAAACCAAACAGCGGCCTTCAAAACCCGGGCCGATAATTAACGTATTGGTAACGTGCCCTCTCTGCCAACCTGGGTTGAGGCACCTGCCCCCTGACAATTAGTGACCCGAGGGCGGGGATGGAGAGCTTCCCCGAGATGGCGAACAAGGTGACCACGTTGGTGCGAGCGACCGGGATCGAAGATCCTGGTCGGGTGAATGACGCTGGGACGGAACGTCCCGACCCTGAGGTGCCCGAGCGTGCCCGGCGCCGGACATTCACCGCGAAGTACAAGATGGAGATCCTGGCTGCTTACGACGCTGCTCCCGACGGCGAGAAGGGTGCGCTGTTGCGCCGGGAGGGCCTGTATTCCAGTCACATTGTGGCGTGGCGGCGGGCCCGCGACGCTGGCGCGCTGGCTGGCTTGGCCGTTCCGCGCGGACGTAAGCGGCGCGACCCACAGGCCGAGCGGATCGCCCGGCTGGAGGCCGAAAAGCACCAACTGGAGCAGGAGCTGGCCAGGACCCGCTTCGTGGTGGACGTCCAGGCAAAACTGCACGCGCTCTTGGAGACGCTCTCCGAGAGCGCGGAGCCCGAGAACGGGTCGATGAAGTGAGCGACGCAGCGATCGCCGAGCTGGCGCCCAAGATCGGCGTACGCAACGCCTGCGATGCCGTCGGTGTCGCCCAAGCCAGCTACTACCGCCGGCACCGGCTAAGCCCGCCACCGCAGCGGCCGGCGCCGATCCCGCACACCGACCGGGTGCAGCCGCGTGCGTTGTCCGCCGCCGAGCGGGCCGCGATCCTCGATGAGTTGCACAGCGAGCGGTTCGTCGACACCTCGCCGACCGAGGTGTGGGCCACCCTGCTCGACGAAGGCCGCTACCTCGGCTCGATCTCGACCTTCTACCGGCTGCTGCGCCAAGCCGGCGAGAGCCGGGAGCGCCGCCGGCAGGCCACCCACCCTGCAACGGTAAAACCCGAGCTGGTCGCGTTCGAACCGAACCAGGTGTGGAGTTGGGATATCACCAAGCTGCGCGGCCCGGTGAAGTGGAGCTGGTACTACCTGTACGTGATCTTGGATATCTTCTCCCGCTACGTGGTCGGATGGATGGTCGCCAGTCGCGAAAGTGCCGCGCTCGCTGAGGTATTGATCCGTCGGACCTGCGCCAAGCAGGACATCGGGCGCGACCGGTTGACCATCCACGCCGACCGCGGCTCCTCGATGACCTCCAAGCCGGTGGCGTTCCTGCTCGCCGACCTCGGCGTCACCCAGTCGCACTCACGCCCACACGTCTCCGACGACAACCCGTTTAGCGAGGCGCAATTCAAGACGTTGAAATATCGGCCCGACTTCCCCGACCGGTTCGGCTCGATCGAGGCCGCCCGCCGGCACTGCCAGATCTTCTTCGGCTGGTACAACGACGAACATCGCCATACCGGGCTGGGTTTACACGTTCCTGCCGACGTGCACTACGGCACCGCCGCGATCATCCGCGACAAGCGCGCCGGCGTGCTCGACGCCGCCTACGCCGCACACCCAGAACGGTTCGTGCAAAAGCCGCCCGCACCGCCGAAACTGCCCAGCGGCTCATGGATCAACAAACCAGACGACACCGAGGAGGCCACTCAGTAAATACCATTCAACAGTGCCTCATTCAGGTTGACAGATTCCGGTGTCGTTGAAATGCAGAATCGGGTATGCGACTACTTATAAACGAGTATGCGACTACTTATGTAGTAGGTAGCGGGCGCCGTCAGAATGACACATACTGCCAGGGCCGGACCGACGTACTCAGGAGAGGAATCCCACCATGGCGATCGTGTTCTTGTTCGGCGGCGGCGATGCTGGTGGGTTACTGGCCGATGAGAATGGGTTTCACCGGATTCCGCCCTTCGACGCGGGCCTGCGCAACGAGCTGCAGGCTGTTGCCAAGCTCATTTCTGCGGCTGCTGGCGACGTCAGCAACCCTAAGCGGGACCGGCTAATTTTCATGGTGACCGAGCTCAGTTCCGGAGCCGTGGCCTCGGTGGAACGTGAGGTCGGCGAAATCGACAGCGATCACGGCCTGGTGTACACCGACGAGGGAGGTGGCTTCATTTGCGGGTCCACAGGGGAACCCCCGATACCGCTGCCCTGGCCACCGGCCGATCTGCTGGCCGTGGAGCAATTGACGCAACTGGGTCTTGTCGGCGCGGAGGCAGTCGAGGTTCTTCGCAGCGCTGCCAAGCGCGGGCCAGACATCGTGTCCTTGCTCCGCGATCCAGAGCAGGAGGGCCAGCGGCTCGGCGTGAATGTCAGCGAGTCCGCGGCCACGCAGACCCGGCAGTTTCGCCTGGGTGATCCATCGCAGATCGACGACCTCGTCGACCGCGAGATCGTTGAGTTCTTGGACAAGTCTGTCGTCGGCAACGAGGCGCTAATCGATCGATGGGTATCCGAACCCCTGGCGGTCGCAGACCAACTCGGTACCCAGCTAGGCGGCGAGGCAGCTCGCCGCATAGTGACGGCAAACGCCACCACACTCATGCTTGACCGAAAGGGTCAGGTGATAAATCCGGACGGCGTTGCCGGCGTCGCAGCCATGGTCATTGTGATGTTCACTCAGGAGAAGCAAGAAGTAGTGGCCACCTACGACCGTGTGTCAGACAAGCGAACGACGAGGCTCAGAAAGTCCCTGACCACCCAAGAGCGGGCTGTCGCTGGGCTGGTCGTCGACGGATACACGAACCGCGAAACCGCAGAGGCGCTTGCCGTGAGCGTGAAAACGGTCGAGTACCACCTGGGCAATATCTACTCCAAACTTGGCGTCACGTCCCGCACCCGGTTGGCGGTTGCGATGCGCCACGACCTGGGGAAGTCCTCAGGGCGCATACCGTCGCACCTCCCATTTGAGGTGCCCGATCGCTGAAGGTCCACTGGGTTGGCCAGACCAACGCCGAGCTGGGGCGTGTGCTCGAGTTTGCCGGCCTCACAGACACCCCGGTAATCAGCAAAGATCCCGTTTGCGACGCCCGCGCCGCTACCGCATGCACGGCCAAGGTGTCATTCGTCGGGCGAGTCGGCGGCCAGCGCCATTCGCAGTCTCCGGAGTCTGCCGATCCACCCCTGGGCAGTGTGATTTGGCACGCCATAGTGCCTGGCTACTGCGGCGATAGAGCCGACCTTCGCATACACGTCCTGTAGCGACTCAGGCTCGGGCATGCGGCGGTAGGCACGGGCAGATGGGATCTCGCCACTACTCGTCGCCGCGTGCCGCGACTCACTATTGGGCGACGTCGGGCGACGCTTCGGCTTGCGGACCGGGGAGAGGGCAGGCGAGTGGGCCGCTGTCACAGGCATCCTCGGCGCGACCAGGGGCGTGTCCCCGCCGGTGAACGCGACGGCGAGCTTTTCTAGGTCGACGAAGGGCAGATCTCTCGGAGCGAGATCGCTGCCAATTGGCGACCGTACGGTGAACTCGACGACGTGCGCTTCGCCGTCGGCGATCTCGATGCGCGCGGTTATGCTGCGGCCCGTTTCGCTTTCAGAACCATCGGCCGCAATGGCACTGATGCGCACGATATATTCACTCACGATATTCACTCACTCCGCGATCCTCATACTCTCACTGCACTTCTCTCGCACGGGCCTACATTTACCCGTTATCCCGTTGTCTACCCGTTATCCCGTTATCATAACGCTTGTCGCCTCTTGTCTCGTTCACCTTTCTCGTGCACCGAACCAGAGGCATGATGCGCGATCCGCTGTTCAGGTTCGCCATATGGCAAGCCCGGATTCCTCACTCGACCGCCTCTGCCTGCGCATAGTGCGGCCAATACCCGCGAGGAATCGATATCCCACATAGGAGTCAACACTGAATCCGATGTACGGATCCCGCGTCGGTCAGCCGGTCGCCGATACTCGATCACCCGCGCGGTCCACAGATCGATCCTCGTGAACCGAGACGCCGGGGCCCGCCAGCAGCCCGCGTGCGCGCAGAAGAGGTAGCACGCCTTCCCCGAACCGGTAGGCCTCCTCTAGGTGAGGCTGGCCGGAGAGGATGAGGTGATCGACACCGATCGCATGGTATTCCTCGATCCGATCCGCCACCTCCTCGTGGCTGCCGACGAGGGCCGCTCCCGGTCCGGGCCGCACGAGGCCATACCCGATCCACACGTTTGGGTGGATCTCGAGATCCTGGGCGTTCCCGTTGTGCAGTGCGGCCATCCGGCGCTGCCCCACGGACTCGGTCCTTCGAAACCTCGCCTGGGCCTGAGCCACCCGCTGCGGGTCCATGCCAGCGACGAGGCGGTCCGCTGCCCGCCACGCCTCCTCCGAGCTATCGCGGGAGATGACGTGGAACCGGGTGCCGAACTGCGGCCGGCGCCCGGCCGCAGCTGCCTGCCCAAGGACGTCTGAGAACAGCTCCGACAGCTGGGCCGGCGACTCCCCCCAAGCCAGGTACACGTCGGCGCAGTCGGCCGCGATCCGGCGGGCCGCGGGGGAGGACCCGCCCAGGTGAATCTGTGGCCGGGTGGCTGCGGGCCGCGTCAGCAGTCCTGCTTGCGTCCGGTAGTGGCCGCCCTCGTGGTCCACCGGCCGTCCGCTCCACAGCTCGTTGAACAGGTCGAGGAACTCCGCTGTGCGCTCGTATCGCTCGTCATGCGCCAGCCAGTCGCCGTAGCGGTGCTGTTCGTCAGCGTCCCCGCCCGTGACGACGTTGAGGATCAACCTGCCGCCCGAAATCCGCTGACATGTTGCGGCCATCTGCGCGGTCAGCAGCGGCGCGGTCAACCCTGGGCGCAGCGCGATCATGTACTGGAGGCGTTCGGTTCGGACGGCCAAGGCCGAGGCGACCAGCCACGGGTCCTCGCAAAACAGCCCGAATGGTGTCAGCACGCCGGTGAAGCCGAACCGCTCCGCCGCTAGCGCGACCTGCGTGAGGTAGTCGAGGTCGGGGTCGCGCCGAACCGAGGTGGGAAGGCCACCCGCGGAGGCACGTGCGACATCCTTGCCGTCACCGTGAGACGGCAGAAACCAGTACAGGTGCAGTGGCAAAGCAGGAATCCTTACCAGTTTCAATGCGACGTAGCTTGGTCTGACTGACCTACCTCAGCATATTAAGTGTGTGGCTTTGAATCCAGCATACGAGAACCAACAGAACTCTGCACTAGCACGGTTGCAGAAAACCGCTCAGACCCCGCTGCGGGATTAACGATTGCCGGCGCCGAACGGGGCTTCGGGGGACCGGAGCATGGCCAGCAGGGCGTCGCGGACTGCCGCCAGTATGCCGGGCCCCCATGTGTCGTCTACCCAGTCTCGGCGAGTGAACAGCAGCGCCTGGTAGCCCTCGCCTCGGGCCGCCACGGCGAGCTCGATACCGAACCGGCTGCCGATGGCCTGCGGGACCAGCAGCTCGAACGTCGCGTCCGGCATGGCGACCCGGTAACCGGGATCAGGAAGCACATGGAAGACGACGTCGTCCAGACGCCCACCAGCGGCCGGTGTGAGGTCGGGCGGAAGTAGGTGATAGGGCAGTTCCTGATATGCCATCGCGTGATTGACGGTCTCCTGGGTCCGCCGGAGTAGGTCCCCGGCGCTCGCCGCCGGATCCCAGCAGGTCCGGAGGATGACCATGGTGGCGAGGAACCCGACGATGCCCTGCAGCTGTGGTCTCAGTCGACCCGTAAGCAGCGACGCCACCGGCAGGTCGATAACGCCCGTGTTTCGGTGCAGAGCCTGGCAAAAGGCGGCCAGGAAGACGGGGAAGACCGTGACGCGCCACGCTCGGGCGAACGCCCGGATCTGCCGACCGAGCTGCGGTTCGAGGTCTGCCACGTCGAGGCGAGACAGCGGGCTGCCCGTCGTGCTACTCCGGAATGCGGGTGGCGGGATGGCCGGACGGCCGAATGGCAGCACCTTCGTCCCGAGCAGCCGCTCCTGCCAATACGCACGGTGGCGGTCAAGCTCATGGCCGGCGAACAGGCGTTCCTGATGGTTAGCGAAGTCGCGGTACTGCCCCGCCGGAGGTGTCAGTGGGATTCCCTGGTATAGCTGGCTTAGCTCGCGGAATAGCAACCCGCACGACCAGGAGTCCGTGATCAGGTGATGCTGGGTCAGGCTCAGCACGTGCTCATCGTCCGTCACCAGCCACAAGACATGACGCGTCGTGCTTCGTGTGGGGTCCAGGGGTGTTGAAAACTCGCGATCCAGCTGGTCCTGTAGCGCGGCGCCAGGATCTGGCCTTGACCGCAGGTCCACAAACAGCGGGGCGACAGAAGTTCCGGGAGGCGTCACCTGCTGAGTGAGCGAGCGGCCCTCCGTGCTGAAGACGGTCCGCAGAGCCTCGTGTCGATCGGAAAGGCCTTCAAGCGCGGCGTTGAGCCGGTCGGCGTCCAGCCGCCCGGTGATCCGAACGGCTAGCGGACAGTTCAGCGTACCCAGCGCCGGGGCGCGACGGGACATCAGCCACAGCAGACGCTGTCCGACGGTCGCCGGAAACGAGGGGCTGGACATGTCCAGACCCTATCGCAGGCGATGGTGATCGGCGCTCCGCTCCTTCAAGTTTCCGATGTATCTGCTTTCCTCA
>CAWBFI010000009.1:0-372697 GCA_963788075.1 uncultured Actinomycetota bacterium
GCGGCGCGCGCTGTCGGGTAGCCGGAGGGGGTTTCACCCTCCGGCTCCCACAGATCCCGACGTGACAATCTCTCGTCACCGGGCTCTTGTCATCCTTGCCGCCAGGAACCGTGCACCCATGCCCAATGGGCGAAGAGCCGCGGA
Source organism: uncultured Actinomycetota bacterium (assembly GCA_963788075.1). Classification (GTDB taxonomy): domain Bacteria; phylum Actinomycetota; class Actinomycetes; order Mycobacteriales; family Mycobacteriaceae; genus Mycobacterium. Next base: position 145 of record CAWBFI010000009.1, read on the forward strand.
TGTTGGCGGTGATGCGCTGCCAGCACGCCTTGGCTTTCTTGGTGGTCCGCAGCCGTTTGTATTTGTTGCGGATCCAGCGCATCACGTAGGCGTTGATGCGCGACAGGAGCGGATACAGCTCTGAGCGGTAGAACGCTCCGTAGTACTGCATCCAGCCCCGCACGACGGGTTGATCTGTCGGCGCGATCTCGGCCAGGGTGTGCCCGATCCAGCGGTGCAGCCGCCATCGGCGGATCCGACCACTGATCTTGTTCTGGGCATCCTTGCTGATCGCCGGCTGGAACGACGACGAACATCGTCGCCGTGCTTCGTCGCGCGCTGCACGGGCACGAAAAGTGAACCCCAAGAACGTAAACGCCGTGTGCTCATGATCGAGTCCGGCGGTTGGCGTCTTGGCAGTACACCATCTTCGTCTTGTCGGGATGCAGCCGCAGCCCGACCTGTTCCATCCTGTCCCCGATCGCGGCCACCAGAGTCCTGGCTTGGCGTTCGGTGACGCAGTGCACGACCACGTCGTCGGCATAACGCTCGAACCGAATGTTCGGGTACTCCCGGACCATCCACATATCGAACGCGTAATGCATGAACAGGTTGGCCAGCACCGGCGAGACCGCGGACCCCTGCGGGGTGCCCCGATCGCGCTGTCGCAAGGTCCCGTCGGGCAGTGCCAGCGGCGCGCACAGCCACCGCTTGACATACAGCACCACCCACGGAACATCGGCGTGGGCCGCCACCGCCTTGACCATGAGAGCGTGATCGACACTGTCGAAGAACTTCTGGATATCCAAATCGATCACCCAGTCGCTCTTCCAGCACCGCTCCCGGCATGCCGCCACCGCGTCCAGAGCTGACCGGTACGGTCGATAGCCGTAGGAGTCCGGATGAAAGATCGGCTCGACCTTCGCCTCCAGCCTGCGGGCGACCACCGTTTGGGCCACTCTGTCCGAGATCGTTGGCACACCAAGGGTTCTCGTCCCACCGCCATGCGGTTTGGGTATCTCCACCGCCAGCACCGGAGGCGGAAAGTACGACCCCGAGGACATCCGATTCCAGATCTTGTACAGGTTGTTCTTCAGATCCTTGTCGAATTCCTCCAGCGTCACCCGTCCACACCCGGCGCACCCCGATTGGCTTTAACCTGCCGATAGGCTTCCCACACCTCCCACTTCGAAATATCAAACGACTTACCTGACGGCTTCAGCTTGTCCACCCAACTCCTCCCGGAAAACACGCTCCCGGTTGATCGACCGAACACACCACAGATGACCCGGCCCCTTGGCTCCACCCCCACCGCGCCCAGCAGGGGCTTCACAGCTACTACGAGCCGGTCCGCCAGCACGCCCCGCGACGGTACTCACTGCCTTCACGGTTTCAGCCGCTCGGCAACTCCCTCTCGCCATCCTCGACGGCAGTGTCGAGGCGTGCCTTCCCACGTTCCATGCAAAAGCCGCAGACCGGGCTCACGTCGCCTACATGCCGGACACCACCTGGCCAGAAAAGCGGACACCCGCCAGACTCATCCCGAGCTGACCTATACACCCCGGTTTTGATGTCACCTTATTGAGTAACGACACGTCCACAGCGATCCTCGAAACGAGGACTGCGCACCGTCTTCCCGATCCCCACCTGACGCATCTCGTGCGCCTTTTCCACATCGCTCACCACGACGGTCTTCAGCCAACGCAGCATACGGTGGTTTGCCGCCTCCCTCCGCAAGGGCGGCGGCGAAGGGCCAAACCTTCATCTCCTGCACAGCACCATGTCCGAAAGTCCTTACCTACAAACAGAACTCCCTTCCACGTTCGTGGCACACGTAGGGTCTCATTTTCGATGTCATAAGGCCGCTCCACTGACCGGCCGCGATGCAAGTTGTCTCACGCGATGTCATCTGGCGTTTGTCTCATATTCCTGTCATTTTTTGAGATGATGCGCTGAAGCTTTCCGGCGGGCTCGCCCGTTCCGCCCATGGCACACGGAGCGACCGGCGGCATTACGTCACGTGACAAGGCAGGACGCGCGGTCTCTCTCCTCTTAGCCCATGTCAGCGATACCACCTACAGATTGCGAATCAACTGGGGACGTGCTGGGAGTTGGCGCGTGCGGCCTACTGCGTTGGGGTGGGTCGGGTGCGCAGCAGGATGACGGGGAGTTCGCGGTCGGTTTTCTGCTCGTATTTCGCGAAACGGCCTGCCGTGCTGGTGATGTGGCGCCAGCGTGCTGGCGGGCGGTGCCGCGCAGCTGCTCGGCGCTGACCTCGATGGTGCGGCCCGCGATCTGGATCTGCACGGTGTCGGGGTCGGCGGCGAGGTTGTAGTACCAGGCCGGGTTCTTTGCCGCCCCGTTCGCGGACGCGACGATCAGCCAGCTGTCGGCGCCGTCGGGGAAGTAGGCGACCGGGGTGTGGCGTGGGGTGCCGCTCTTGGCGCCGACGGTGCTCAGGACCAGTGCCTGCCAGGGCACCGCCGCTTACACAGAGTTCGGCTAATCAAACAATATTCTTTTTATCTGTGGACTTAGTTTTTCGTAGCGGTTACGTTAACGCTGTGACAGCGATGCTGGCGAGCAGGATTCTCCACTGCGATCTGGACATGTCGGGGCCGCAGGATCGGGTCCCGGGACGGTTTACCCACTCGGCCGGCGAGCGATGACCGGGATCGATATGCAACGCCAGATGGTCGCTGTCGCAGTGAGCGTCTGCGGTGTCCGGCACGGTCGCGCCATGGCCCTTGTCGAGGTAGCACCCCACGGCCGGGTCACGCTACAGGAGGTGAAGTCACGCGGCCGTGGCCGCATGGTGCTCGCGCTGTTGGGTCCGGCGTTCGTCGCCTCGGTCGCCTACGTCGACCCCGGTAACTTCGCCACCAACTTCGCCGGCGGCGCCGAGCACGGCTACGAACTCGTATGGGTCGTCGTGATGGCCAACCTGATGGCCATCCTCGTCCAGTACCTCACCTCGAAGACCGGGCTGGCCACCGGACAAAGCCTGCCCGAACTGTGCCGGCAGCGATACGGCCGCAAGGTGAACATCGTGTTGTGGCTCCAGGCCGAGGTCGTCGCGATGGCCACAGACCTGGCCGAGTTCGTCGGCGCCGCGCTCGGCCTCAACCTCGTCTTCGGTATGCCCCTGCTACCAGCGGGGCTAATCACAGCGGTCGTCGCGTTCGTGATCCTGGCACTCGAGCAGCGCGGCTATCGCCGCTTCGAACTCGCCATCATCGCACTGCTAGCACTGGTCGGAGCGGGATTCATCTACCTGTTCTTCACAATCGGGGGCCAGGACTATACGAAGCTCGCCGCCGGACTGGTGCCGCGCCTGGGCGGCGGCGACAGCCTGAGCCTGACCGTCGGCATCATCGGCGCGACCGTCATGCCGCACGTGGTCTACCTGCACTCCGCGCTGCACACGAACCGGGTCTCCGCCGCAAACCCGCGTGAACGCCGCACCCTACTCACCTTCAACAAATGGGACTGCATCATCGGCCTCGGCCTCGCCGGGCTGGTCAACCTCGCCATGCTCTGCATCGCCGCAGCCCTGTTCCACAAACCCGGACTGGCCGACATCAGCGACCTCGGAGCCATCCACGATCACCTCGCCACCCTCATCGGAGGCGGCGCCGCGCTGGCGTTCGGGATCGCCCTGATCGCCTCCGGCCTGTCCTCCTCCAGCGTGGGCACCTACGCCGGACAAATCGTCATGGCCGGATTCATGAACTGGCGCATCCCCCTGTTCGCCCGCCGCGCCCTGACGATGCTGCCCGCACTGATCGTCATCGGCCTGGCCGTCAACACCACACAGGCACTGATCTATTCGCAAATCGTGCTGTCGTTCGGCATCCCGTTCGCCCTCGTCCCGCTACTACTGATCACCCGCACCCACGACACCATGACCGACATGGTCAACCGCCGCCTGACCAGTACCTTGATGCTCCTGATCACCGTCGTCATCACCACACTGAACCTCTACCTGCTCTACGACACGCTCACCAGCCTGATCTGACACCACACTTTCGGGAAACGGCGACGGTCGCTTCGACGCGTTAGGACGCGCCTATATACGCGGCTCAACGTCTGCTCGCGAGTTCCAACACTTCGTTGACGCTCCACTGCAAGTCGCGTGACAGCCGATCCACAGTCTTGTCTCCGGCGACGAACACCCTGCAAAAACCGTAAGGAATACGGCGAGTGTTCCCCGTGAACCGTTGTACTGCATCCGCGCAGCAAACCGGCATCGTCGATGGTTTAAGCCCGCCCTTGAAAACCCGACGACTTCGAACAAAACCCGCTTGGGTGCTCATTTCGGTCTGAGCAGTCGCGAATGAGCGCGCCCGGCGACCATCGGTAAGTCGACTCAGGTACGCACACCAAGTCGGCGCGGCACAGATGTACGGGATGGCGTTAACGCAGTGCGCGGCGGTGGCGATCAAACCGGGGTTGCGCTCCATCCCTTCCTCGATGGAGGTCGGGTGCCAGCTCGTGATGGCCCGTGCCTGTGCACAGGCGGGTTCCGCTGCGATGGACAGCTCCGTAGTTAGGGTCACTTTAACGCATCTCGTCAGCGACGACCGCACGGACCTGACGCGGCCTCAAACCATTTGCCTCGGGCTGGGTGTGGCGGCGTGCGCGTGCACCACAGTGCGCATGAGGTCCGGGATGGCGCGGTGCGTGCCAGGGTCTAGGCGGGCGAGAAACGCGCGGCTCTTCTCGCGGCTGCGCTCAATCAACTCTGCGGTGCGCGAGAAGTCGACCGGCGACACGTTCAGCGGGCACAGCGGTGGCAGCACCACCAGATCGATATGGTCGGGCACCGCTGCGATATCGCGGACTAGGCGTTGCTGGGTGAGCACACTGAGGGCCTGCACGGCGACGCCGACAGCGCTCGCGGCGGCTCGCGCAGGCCGCATGCGTACGCGGTGGGCAGGACGTAGATCACCGACGCGCCGAGGTCTACCGCGTGCGTGACCGGGGTGTTGTTGCTGACGCCCCCGTCGATCAGGTCGCGGCCGTCGCGGCGCACCGGACAGAACACACCGGGTATCGCAGCGCTCGCCAGGACCGCGGCGATGGTGGATCCAGTCGAGACCCGCAGCTCAGCTCCACTCGGAGCAGGTCGGTCGCGATGACATGCCGCGGGTCGGCGACTGTTCGAGCGAATCGAATTCGACCCATTTGTCGAGCAGGGTGCGCAGCCCGCGCGAACTCGCAGATGATTGCGGGCGCCGAGGACACCGGCAGCCCGGCCATGGTGTGCCGCACCGGGAACGCATCCCGGGCGTAATCCCGCCCAGATCTTCGCGAGTTGGTCCGCCGTTGCTACCGTCGCCGGCCGCGACGCCAGAAACGCCGCGTTTAAGGCCCCCGCCGAGGAGCCGACCAACAGGTCCGCGGCGATGCCGCGCTCATAGAGGGCGTGCACCATCCCGACCTGGATCGAGCCGATACTGCCACCCCCGGACAGCACGAACGCCACCCGCCCCGCCCGTGGTACCTGATGTGCCATGGCTGCCTCCGCTCGAACTATCTCACTTGGAGTTATCTTTCCCGGGCTTGGCGTTACGCAAATTGGCGACCGTTATCGATGAGATCGCTTACGAGGCAAAGGTGCCATGGAGAAGCGTGATTATCCGTAAAAGCCATGCTGTTGTTGGCTTTTGGGCCCGTCGTGACGCGATGAAAGGTCATTGCCGACTGTTTGGTGGTGGGATCGGCTGATCGGATGATCATCCGGTGTAACGGATGGGCGCGCACGGACCACTGAGCTCGACAGGAAGCCAACGTGAAGTCGCGGCGCCGGCCAGGGACCGGATATATCGCGGGCCCGCCTGTCAAGAAAGGGACGACAGTGAAGTCGTTCGCCATCACCACCCGCACCGCGGGCGCCGTGGCTGCTGCCGCGCTGGGATTCGCCGGGGCGGCCACCCCCATGCCTGCCGGGCCCGCACTGGCTGCCGTCACCGTCAGGGGCCGGATGTTGGAGGACCCCCTTGCTCATGAAAATTTAGGTGATCACCAACGTCACCGGCGATGTCGGCACCGCGCCACGCCAGGATAATCCCGCGCCATCTGGGACGGGATCTACGAACGGCGAGACGTCTGCCTATTCCGGTGATGGCGAATGTTTAGCATGCACGCACGCCTATTCGGCTTCCGCCCGCTCGACGCTAAGCAGTACTAACGTAATTGAGTTGGGCGCGGCTAACGGGACGGCTCGACACAACCACGTAAGGAACTGCCGCGGGAACCACGCCTCGGATGCACGCGGTCGAGGCATCGAATCGAAGCATCAAGAGAAGGAGACGAGCGACATCATGTTCGGAACAACGCCGTTTGGCCATCTGCAGTACCGCGACATCACCGGCAAGAAGATGGCCTACATCGACGAAGGGGAAGGCCACGCGATTGTGTTCCAGCACGGCAACCCGACATCGTCGTACCTATGGCGCAACGTGATGCCCATCTACAGGGCCTGGGCAGGCTCATCGCCTGCGATCTGATTGGAATGGGGCATTCCGACAAGCTCAGCCCGTCGGGACCTGACCGCTACCACTATGCCGAGCAACGCGAATACCTGTTCGCGCTGTGGGAGGCGCTCGACCTCGGCGACAACGTGATCCTGGTGATCCTCAGACTGGGGCTCGGCGCTTGGCTTCGACTAGGGGCCAACCAACACCGCGACCGGGTACAGGGCATCGCCTACATGGAAGCCATCGTCACCCCACTGCAGCCATCCGATTTTACCGCCGAAGCGCCCGCCTTCGACATCTTCTCCGCGATCTTCTCCGCGGCTGGCGAGCAGATGATGCTGGAACAGAACCTGTTCGTTGAAGCCATGCTGCCCGCGCAGATCCTGCGCGATCTCACCGACGAGGAGATGGCGCACTACCGGCGGCCATTCCTCAACGCCGGTGAAGACCGACGCCGACGCTGTCATGGCCGCGCAAATATCCCCATCGGGGATCGACCCTCTCCGACGTCGTCTCCGTCGTCAACGACTACGCGACCTGGTTAGCGACAAGTGACACACCAAAATTGTTCATCAACGCAGAACCTGGCACCCTTCTCACCGGACGTTCACGCGAGCTCGTCCGCAGCTTGCTTAACCAAACCGAAATCACCGTGCCCGGCGCGCATTTCCTTCAAGAGGACAGCCCTGAACAGAATCGGCACCGCAGTCGCTGATTTCGTGCGGCAGTTGCGCCCTAAAACAAGCGACTAAGGCTGGGGGCCCGGCCCTCCTGCCCCCTTGCCAATAAGATGGTAAAACTGACTGCCCGACAGCGCCAAGGTCGAAGCCCCACGAGCCGTAATACCGGCGGTACTCGTCAACCATTCCGCTCACTCCCCCGCGGGTGGCCTCACGATGTGCGGGCACTACTTCAGGGACTCCCGATCTCGGCTGCCCTGCGCTAGCCGTTGGCAGACTTAGTGGTCGACCGCATAATTACAGTGACGTAATTACGGTCCCACACTTCCATACGGTTACGTGAGATGGTTCCCTTGACGAAGGGAGCAGCATGCCACGAACCAGCCCGTACAGCATCGCTTTGGCCGAAGCCGAGCGGACAGAACTCGAAGCCCGCGCGCGCCGATATACGTCAGCGTATTCCGAAGTTGTGCGCGCCAAAATCGTGCTCTACGCCGCCAACGGCCTGGGCAACGACGAGATCGCCGCACGCCTAGACACGCCGCGGCAAGTCGTCTCCAAATGGCGCAAACGCTTCTTCGATCAGCGTCTGGCCGGACTGACCGATCTGCCTCGGGGAGGACGGCCCCCGAGTTTCCCCCCTGACGTCGTGGTCGCCATCAAGGCGCTGGCCTGCGAATTCCCGGCCAAGGCCGACAAGAGCCAGCCGTTGGCTCGCTGGCAGTGCCCCGATCTGGCCCGCGCCGCCGTCGAGCAAGGCATCACCGCCTCGATCTCGGGCACCACGATCTGGCGCTGGCTCAGCGCCGACGCGATCAAGCCCTGGCAGCACCGCTCCTGGATCTTCCCCCGCGACCCCGACTTCGCACCCAAGGCGGCCCGGGTGCTCGACCTCCACGCCCGCCGCTACCGCGACACCCCGCTGCGGCCCGATGAGTACGTCATCTCCGCCGACGAGAAGACCTCCATCCAGGCCCGCATCCGCAAGCACGCCACCACACCCCCGACACCAAGCCAGCCGGCGCGCGTCGAGGCGGAGTACTGCCGCGGCGGCTCCCTGGCCTACCTGGCAGCCTGGGACGTGCACCACGCCAAGGTGTTCGGGCGCTGCGAGGCCACCACCGGCATCGACCCCTTCGACCGGCTGGTCAACCAGGTCATGACCACCGAGCCCTACGCCACCGCGCGTCGAGTGTTCTGGGTGGTCGACAACGGCTCCTCACACCGCGGCCAGGCCAGCATCGACCGGCTCCAGCATCGCTGGCCGAAACTGCGCCTGATCCACCTGCCCGTGCACGCGTCTTGGCTCAATCAAGTGGAGATCTACTTCTCCGTCGTGCAACGTAAAGTCCTCTCACCGAACGACTTCCACACCCTCGACGAGGTCGAGGCCCGACTGCTCGACTTCCAGCAGTACTACGAACAGATCGCGACACCGTTCGAATGGAAATTCACCAAAGACGATCTGAACGCCCTACTCGAGCGCATCGCCGCCCACGAACACGCCGCCCTCACGCCCGCCGCATAACGGGCCCCACGAATACGTCACCGAAATTCCGTGCCAGACCACTTAGTTGGCTCGCCCGACACGGTCACCATCAGTCTGGACGGAACGACGATCTACGCGACGCACTATGACCACCTGTGCGTGTCGCTGATCGATCTTGCCTCGTTTCGCGTAGCGTGTATTCCCTTGGGGGACAGTCCAATTGGGGTGACAATTACGCCGGATGGTTTGCAGGCGTATGTGACCAAACCCGGTTCGCTGTCGGTTATCGACACGGTGGCCGACGAATCGGCGAGGATCGCGGTCGGCGACCTGCCGCGGTGCGTGCGGACCAGTCCCGACGTAAAGCACGCCTACGTCAGCAACTTTGGTGAGCGCAGCATGTCGGTCATCGACACCATCGCCCAGTGCGTGACCGATACCATCGATGTCGGGGGCCATCCCGAAGCGCTGGCGGTAAGCCCGGATGGACATTGCCTCTATGTCGGCGATTATTGGTTCCGACACCGTCACCGTGTTCTCGGTCCAGCCGTGATGTGTGGATGACCGGTCAGCACATCGATTCCCGGGCGCGACGCAGCCTTGCCAGCTCGCATGCGATCCCCGGGCTGATGTCCACCGGGTAAGAGTACCCGGTGGCCTCCAGGAACGAAGATAAGGCGGAAGCCGATCGAGCTGCTGGCGCGCCCAGTTTCGCGACGCCGGTAAACCGGGATCGTGAACGCGCCGGCCATTTTTCATGACCAGCACCAGTAGCGGGTCGCCGTCGAGGTGTTCGTCGGACTCACCGATCGTGTCGCCGGCGAAGACCCCGTCATCGAGCTGGCGTACCACCTGTTTGCGCCCCGGATAGATCACCTTGCCGCTGGAGAATTTGGTCCGCCCGATCCCGTCGTACTCCACGAGCTTGTACGCCATGTCGAGGGCGGGCGCGTCCTGTGCCACAACCACTTTGGTGCCCACGGCGAACGCGTCGATCGGACAGCCATCATCCATCAGCGCCGCTATGCGGTACTCGTCCAGACCCGACGACGCGAAGATTTTGATCTGGCTCAATCCCGCCGCGTCGAGCTTTGCCCGTGCCGCTTTGGATAGGGCACCGAGATCCCCGGAATCGAGCCGGACCGCTGCCACGTCGAGGCCCTGACGCTTAGCGAGTTCGATGACGTGGTCGACACCGCGCAACGTGTCGTAGGTATCGACGAGCAACGTTGTGCCCGGATAGAGCCGGGCGAACGCGTCAAACGCGTCGGGCTCGTTGTCGAAGGCTTGAACGAAGCTGTGGGCCATGGTGCCGAACGCCGGGATTCCATACTCGCGGGCGGCAAGCAGATTGGACGTGCCCGCCAGGCCGGCGAGATAGCTGGCCCGCGCCGCCTTAAGCGCGGCGTCGGTGCCGTGCGCGCGCCGCGCCCCAAAATCGATGACCATCCGGCCGCGAGCGGCTTCGACCACACGGGCGGCTTTGCTCGCGATCACGCTCTGCAGGTGGATCTGGTTCACCACGAAGGTTTCGGCGAGTTGCGCTTCCATGATCGGCGCGATCACCTGCACGATCGGCTCGTTGGGAAACACCACCGTCCCTTCCGGCACGGCCCACACGTCTCCGGTGAAGCGAACCGCGGAGAGCACCTGCAGGAATTTCTCAGTAAACAAACGCAATCCGCGCAGGTAGTCAATGTCCTCTGGCTGGAATTGAAACGCCTCGAGGAAGTCGAGCACGTCCGACAAGCCGGCAGCCATCACATAGGATCGACCGTGGGGCAGTTTGCGATACATGGTCTCGAACACGGCCGTTCCCGACATGTGTTCGGCCATATAGGCCTGCGCCATCGTGATTTCATAGAGGTCGGTGAACAGCGCAGGTGAGTGCCCGGGCGTATTTCTCACGCTGACGATTATTGACGATTATTCGTACAGTGCCGAGAGGCGGTCTGCGAACTTCTCGATGACTATCTTGCGTGTTGCTCCTCAGATAGTTGTGTGGAAACTAATTCCTTCGCATGTGTTACCCGGCTGCAAACAGTTCTTGTTTGGAGGCGTGCACCTGCGCGTCGAACCGTAGGGTCGTCACCGCGGGTTTCATGCGGTCAAGCAGGGGCCTACTGGCTGGCTGGGGCGTGCGGTGCGCTGATCTTGCTCGGCTCGCTGCTGGCCCACGAACTCACGCACGCGATCCTCGCGCGCCGTGCCGGTGTCAAGGTGTTCGACGTGACGCTGTGGCTGTTCGGCGGCGTGACACGCCTTGGGGGCGAAGCGAAGACACCTAAGGAGGCGTTCCGGATCGCGGTATCGGGTCCGCTGATGAGCCTGGCGCTCGCGGCGGTCTTCGCCGGCGGGGCTTATGGACTCGGCGCACTTGGGGTCGCACACATCGTGGTCGGCGTCGCGTGGTGGCTCGCTGGCATCAACCAGCTGCTAGGCCTGTTCAACCTGTTACCAGGCGCCCCGTTGGACGGCGGGCGGGTCCTGAAGGCTTACCTGTGGCGCCGCTACGGCGATCCCGTGCGCGCCGGTGTGCGCGCCGCACGCGCCGGGCGGATACTCGCGTTCATTCTGATCGCGCTCGGGCTGGCGGAGTTTCTGGCGAAGGCGTTCGTCGGTGGCGTGTGGTTGGCGTTTATCGGATGGTTCATCTTCGCCGCTTCCCGCGAAGAGGAGGCACAGGTGATCACCCGACAAGCCATCGCCGGTGTCCGCGTCGCTGACGTCATGACCGCCGATCCCCACACAGCTCCCGCCGACATCACCATCGAGGATTTCATCCAGCGCTACCTGCTGGGCGACCGCCACTCCGCGTATCCGGTCGCCGACCGCGACGGATCGATCATCGGGCTGATCACCCTGGCGCAACTGCGCGGCATCGCACCGAGCCAGCGCGCTGCCACCTTGGTGCGCGAGGCCGCGATACCCCTACCCCGGGTGCCCACCGCGGCACCGCACGAACCGCTCACCGCACTGCTGCAGCGTCTGGGATCAGACGCCGGTAACCGAGCTCTTGTCATCGACGCGGGCCGTGTGGCCGGCATCGTCACCGCCACCGATCTGAGCCGACTGATCGACGTGTACCAGCTCGCCTCTGCACCAGCGGGTGCCGCTCACAGGCACCGATCGTCCACCTTGTTCGAGTAACTTACGGATGTTGCGGGACAAGGTCTTTCGGGTCAGGAGCAACGGCAAGGTCACGATGCACCACCCAACTCCGTACGCTCGCGTGCACGTGTCGAACCCTCGAGCGGGCAATGTGACCTTTGGGCGCACCCTTGAAGACGCTTGGCCCCTCGCCGCGGGTGCGACCTTGGCGGTGCCGGGGAAACCCAGGGCCCGTCCTGAAATACGGTGTTGGTCTGAGAAGTTCGAGGTGGGCGGCCGTCAGGAGCTCGCAAACGACCTCCGTGGCCGCGATCGTTCGGGTCAAGCCTGTCCAAGGCGCCACCCGGAATCTTTCGAAATGACCTGCCTGTCCTGGTTATGACAGCGGCGCCGACCAGCGTAGCCGGGTGCCTCCTTGGGGAACGGATTGGATGGTGAAGGTACCGTTTGCCTCTTCGGCACGTTGGCGCAGGTTCGCCAGCCCGCTTTCGGTGATCTCGTCGGGGATGCCTTTGCCATTGTCGATGACGTCGATGCTCAGCCCGTCTGCGACATCGACATGGATAGTGAGCTGGCCGGCTTCGGCATGCCGGACGGCGTTGCTGACGGCTTCTTCGACGACGGCTTCGGCGTGATCGGCCAGGATGGCGCCGACTCCTGACAGCGGACCGCTGTATTGCACGGCAGTGTGTAGCTGCGACCCGACTAATGTGGCGATCGCCCGATCGAGGCGCTGGTGCAGCCGGGTGGCACCCGAGGACGCGCCGTGCAGGTCGAAGATCGCGGTGTGAATGTCGTGACTTACCCCTTGTAGGTCATCCACCGCCTGCGACAGCCGCTGCTGCACTTCCGGCGACCGCGCCCGCGGGATGGTGCCTTGCAGCGCCAGTCCGACCGCGAAGAGGCGCCGGATCACATGGTCGTGCAGGTCGCGGGCGATGCGGTCGCGATCGGTCAGCACGTCAAATTCGCGCACCCGGCGTTGGGTCACCGCGAGCTGCCAGGCCAGTGCGGCCTGGTCGGCGAAGGCGGCCATCATGTCGAGTTGTTCGTCATTGAACGGATAGGCCCCCGTGCGGCGCAGTATCACGATGACACCAACGACGGTGTCGGTGGTGCGTAGCGGCAATACCAATGCCGGGCCCGCAGCGTTGATCAGCCCGCCGTCAACGTCAAAGGTGTCCAACCGCTGCGGGCTGCGCTGCAGAAATGCCCGCCCGATCGAGGTGTCGGCCACCGGCATCGTCTCTGCGGCCGCCGCATCGGGCGCGCCGGGGCCGGCTAGGTCAGCCACCACCAGTTCGGTGACTTCAGAATCCGGCGCCTCCGGGTCGGCGGGCACGACGACCAGGGCGAGGTCCGCGCCGGTGAGCGTGACCGCCTCCTGGGCGATGAGCCGAAACACCGTCGCCGGATCGGCTCCGGCCAGCAGTTGGGTGCCGATATCGCGGGTGGCCGCGATCCAGGATTGGCTGGCCTGGGATCGCTCATAAAGGCGGGCGTTGTCGATCGCGATCCCGGCGGCGGCGGCCAACGCCTCCACCAGGACTTCGTCGTCGTCGCTGAACGACTGCCCGTTTTGCTTCTCGGTCAGATACAGGTTGCCGAACACCTCACCGCGGACGCGCACCGGCACCCCCAGGAAGGCACGCATCGGTGGATGATGGGGCGGGAACCCCACCGAGGCCGGATGCTGAGCGATGTCATCCAACCGGATCGGCTGTGGATCATCGATCAGCACCCCCAGGACTCCGTGGCCCGCCGGCAGCGTCCCGATCATCTCGCGGGTGTGCGCGTCCATGCCCTCGTAGACGAATGCGAACAGTTCCTGGTCATCACCGCGCACACCCAACGCCCCATAGCGGGCGTCGACCAACTCGATGGCAGCGTGCACGATGGTGCGCAGCGTCTCATCAAGCCGTAGACCCGATGTGACCGCCAGCATGGCCTCGACCAGCCCGTCGAGCCGGTCGCGGGCATGCACGATTTGGGCGATGCGATCCTGGACCTCGCTGAGCAGTTCCCGCAGATGCAGCTGCGACAACGTCTCCCGCATCACATGACCGCCGGAATCCCCCACCGGCGAGACCTCGCTCACCATCGTGAGTACCGTTGCTCCACCGCCCGGACCAGCGGCACCCTATTACGATTGACATAGCTACTGTTGAGGCTGACGATGTCCACGATCCGGAATTCGCCGTTGTCCCTTCGGAACTCGGCGTGCCGGCGGCTCACGGTGCCGTCGTCGAAGAAAATGTCGCTATCGGGACGCCGGCCAGCAGATATGACGGCCTGATCCAGGCCGAACCGCGATCCCGCGCTGGGCCCGCGCTTCACAACAAGCAGGGCCGAGCCACTCGGCAACCCTTCGACTTGCCCCCTCCCCGCCTCGGAGGCGCCAGAGGCCGAAGCATCGAACTCACCGAGAAAGTCGGCGCCGAAACGGGAGGCGGTGTCCTCCGTGCCCTCTTGGGACGTCTGGTCGTTGCCCTTTTGGCTCACTTGCTGCCCTTGTTACGCCGTGGAACTGTCGGGTTGGTGGTCATCCGTGGCCGGGCGCAGCTGCAGTGCTGAAAAGGTGCGGTTGATCGACACATCCTGGACCGCCTCAACGCCGTATTGGCGAAGGGCTCGGACAAGCCAGTCCCGGCGAAGATCGGTCCCCGGCTGACCGGGGCTGGGGTAGATCAGCCAGGCCAGGCGGCCAGCGCGGGCCGCCGCATATACGGACCTGAGCCACGCCAGGTCCGCAGGCCGGACTGCAAAGCCAATGACCACATCAGCCTGATCCGGGTTCGAGCCTGCAGTCCTTAGCAGCCTCAACCTCGATTCGGGTGGCGCATTGACCACCGCCACGCTTTGGCCGGGCTTTATCTGCAGCTGTTGCTCAAGCTCTCGGGCGCCGGGCACGTCACCTCTACCATCCGCAAACAACATTCACTACGAATCTAGCATTCATCGTGAACGTAGGATGCGAGGGGCACGTTGACACAGGCATCACACGGCGCGCGGCCGGCGCTTATCACTCGACCGCCACGCTGGATGCCAGAATTTCCCCCAGGACCATTCACTCGACATTCACCGCGGATCTATCATTCATCGTGAACGTAGTATGTGTGAGGCGCACCGTGACACAGGGCAGCACGCGACGTGACCGGAACGCAGAAGCGACCCAGCAGGTGATCATGCAAGCTGGCCGGGAGCTGTTCGCTACCCAGCCCTACTCTGAGATCACCGGTTTGCAGATCTGTGTGCGGGCCGGGGTCACCCGCGGTGCGCTGCAACACCACTTCGGCAGCAAACTGGGACTATTCATGGCGATATTCGACGGTCTGCAAGGCGATGGCGTCAGCCGCGTAGCAGATGCTCTCGCCGATCACGATGATCCATGGGAGCGGGCACGGGCGGTCCTCGGGGTGCTCCTCGACGTCTACACCGATGCGGAATACCAGGCGGTGATCTTGAAGGAAGCCCCCGCGGCGATCGGGTGGCAGCGATGGCGCGAACGTTACCGGGACAACTTCGCAGACGTCGTCAGCGAACTAATCGGCAGCTTCGTCGCTGCGGGCCTGGTCAAGCATTCACCCGTCATGTTGACCGCCACAATGAACGGAGCGCTCATCGAGTTGTCGTTTGAGATCGCGCGGTCCAACGATCCACCACACACACGCAGACTGGCGCTGGCCCTACTCGACGAAATGATGTCCAAATTCCGCGAACTCGTCTCGGATTCACCGCGACAAGAGCCAGGCCCCAATCGTCGCCGTCGCGGCGATCGCTGACATATAGGCAACGACGCGACGCCGAAAGGTGCACTTCGGCGTTAACGAAACCCGGCGTAGGCACGTGCTCGCGCGCGCATTCGATAGCGGCCAACGGGCGTGTGAGATGCACGGGCCGCTGGCCGATTGAACCGCCCCGGGGATTCCGGAGTCTCCGGACATCCCGGGGCGGTTCAGATAAACGTTCCTGCGCTCAACCGGTCAGCGGATCAGTTGAACGAGAGTAGCTGTCCCTGGTGTAGCGCAAGCGGACGATTGGGAAGCGCGTCCAATCCGGGCCGAGGTCCTCGCGCCAGGGTGGTCGGCATTCGCAGATGGTCAGATGCGGTGGGGCGATGTCACATTCGATGCGGATCTCGGCGCGGAGGTGCTCGGGACTAGTCGACGCTGTCTTTTTGGTGTTTGTTTCGGGGGCCCTCCCTTTGGGCGGGCCTAGTCGGCGCACCAGCGCTGTATACGCACGGACCTCGAGCTCGGGTTAACGTGACGCCTGCATGGGCCGGCATGACTCGCGGGCGACGATCACCACCGTCCCCGCCGCATGCGTGACGGCCGTGCTCACCGAGCCCAGCAGCATGCCGGCGAATCCGCCGCGACCGTTACTGCCGACGACGACGAGTTGTGCGGACTCCGAGTGCTCGACAAGTTGACGAGCCGGCTGATCGCACACCACCACACGTCGCACCGTGACATCGGGGTAGCGCTCCTGCCATCGGGCGAGCCACTCGGCCAGCGCCTCTTGTGCCTGCCCTTCCATGGCCGCGAAATCCAGACCTGGCACTTCCGAGATGCTGACGTCGGACCACGCATGCAGTGCTACCAAGTCCACACCCCGGCGGAAGGCCTCGTCAAAGGCGATCTCCGTCGCCAGTTCCGATGCGGGCGAACCATCGATTCCCACCAGCACCGGTGCCTGCGCGGGCGGCGCGGCCTCATCATGGACGACCGCGACCGGGCAATGCGCATGGTTCACAAGGCCGGTGCTGACCGAGCCGAACGGGACCCGGCCAAATGCGCCTTCTCCCCGGCATCCCACGACCATCATGTCCGCAATCTTGGACTCATTGACGAGCGTGGAAACGGTCGGGCCATGTACCACCACGCTGTGCACGAACGGCGGGCCGTGGTCGGCGGTGCTGTTGGCGACCGCCCTGCGCGCGTCTTCGAGAATTCGCCTCGCTTTGTCGTCCTGCCGCTCGAAATAGTCTTGAGGTATCGGAATCTCCGGCCACGGCGCAACCGCCAGCACAACCGGCGCGATGACGTGCATGAGTGTGAGCGAAACATTGCGCATCGCAGCATCGCGAGCCGCCCAGTTGACGGCCGCCATCGACGACGCTGATTGGTCGACGCCGACCAAAATGCCACGATGCGTTTCGGGACCGGACATTTCGATCTCCTGCTCGGGTCGTATTGGGAGCTTCACGCATGACCCTAGGATGACCTTCGCAGAAGATCAGGTGGCGATAGTCATCGATTCGCCGGACTAACGGCCTTACCTCGATTTTTCGTGCAGCCTTGGGGGTCGGATGGGGCCGGTGCTGGCCGGCTTGTGGGGCTGATTGTCACATGCGGGTACGACAATTGGCCGGTGTCGCTCGGTGGGCGGGCTTTCCAGGGCCGGTGGGGTTCCTCGGGTCGGTTGGGCGGGGAGCCGGGTGGTCAGGGGAAGGCGGCCCGGAGTCGTTGCCATGCGTGGGCGATGGCGCTGGCCCATCGCCAGGTGGCGTCGATCCGCAAGCGGATTTGGCGGGCGCCGCGGGTGATGCGGGCGGCGACGTGCAGCACCCGGTAGCGGAACGTGTCGATCTCGCAGGTGGCCAGATCGGGATGGTCGATAAATCCGATCAGTTTCGACCAGGCCACCAAATCGGTTGCGGCCAAAAGTATTTCCAACCATGCCGCGTTCGCGTCGGAGCGCTGGCAGGGTAGATTACGCAGCCCGGTGGCCTTGGCCTGGCGGATCCGGTCCTCCACCCGGGCGTGCTGGCGATGCCGCAGCTCCAGACCGGCGAGCTGGCCTGCCACCACACCGGGGGCGGTGTCGGTGATGAACGCGGTCACCCGTAGCCCGTCGGAGTCGGTGAACCGCAGCTGCGCTCCGGGGTGCGGGCGTTCCCTGCGCAGGATCAGCCGAGTCCCGGTCGGCCAGCTGCTCATGTCCACCAAATCGGTGGCCTCGGCGACCCAGGCGCCGTCGCGGATGCCGCCGCCGGAGTCGATCGCCGGGTACCAGCCGTCGTTGGCGTTGAGCAGTTCCACCGCGGCCTGCACGCGGGCATCGACGGCGTAGCCGAAGGAGAATCCCACCCCCTTGACGCGGCAGGCTCCGGCGAACGCGTGGGTGGCGCCGGCGGAATCGCAGCGCACCAGAACCTGTTGCGCGCCGGGATCGTGCGGGTCGGGCTGGTAGGCCGCCGGCAGCGATTCCAGCGCCCACCCCAGCACCCTGATGTGATCGGCGGCGGTGTTACTGCCCGCATTGCCCGCTCGCAGCAGCCCGGCCAAGCCTTCGCCACCGGCGATCGCGGGGCGGTCCAAAAACGCCAGCAACGAGTGATGGCCCCAGGTCTTCTTCCAGGTCGGCGCCGCGTCCTCCTTGTTATCGGAGTGATCGATGGTGATGGTGGCATCGATATCCAGGTGCAGCCACTCACCGGCGGCCGGGGCCGCGCCCGCCGCCCACGCCACCTCCCGCGCCTGGGCACGCGCGGCACGGATACCGGGCAGATGAGCGGCGTCGATCCGCTCGTCGACCAGCCGCCACATCGTGGTCGTCGACGCCGCGGCACCAAAGACGTGTTCGCGATCCCCGCAGCGCTGCCCGACACCGTCGATGCAGTCCGCGCCGTCGGCCACCGCGGCGGCCAGATCGGCGAACACCGCACCCGGCCCGTAGATCCACGGGCCCCGATAGGTATCCGCCAACGCCGCCGTGACCTGCGCCGACAGCCCGGTCAACTCCGCCAACTCCCGCAGCATCCCCATCCCGGCGTGCGACACGACCCCGTCACCGTCCGCCGACACTTTCACCCGGGAAACCGCTGCGCTATTCTTCACCTGCGAAGTGCCTTCCAGCCAGGGTAATCGAACCTTAGAGAAGTATTATTCCTTGCAGGACAGGACTTTCGGTATCTACACGCATGTCGCGATTCGGAAAAATTAGGCCCGGCACACCCTTCCGGACCGCAACCAGTGACCGCAGCTCAACGTTCCTGCTATTCCAGGACGAATGTCACCAGCATGTTGACGCGGTAGGCGACAACCCCGCCGTTCTCCACATCCACCACCTGTTCCTTGATCCAGGCCGACTTGACGCCACGCAGCGTCGCCTCGGCCCGAGCAATGCCCGTCTTCACGGCATCTTCGAAGCTGGTGTCGGACCTCGCGCTGATCTCGGTGACGCGAGCGACGGTGCCTCCTGGCATGATGACCTCCCAGAGTCGATGTGGATTGGATAATCCAGGGACGATGACCATCTAATTGCGGCGCGACCGAATCAGGTAGGGACGAAATGCCCGGGGCTGGGAGTCCTTCGGCTACAGTCTCCGCTCCGCACGAGGTTTTAGTATCTCGACATGGCAATCGAACCAGTTATCAGGCGCGACCCCAGCCATAAGTGCCCAATCTGCGGCGGCGATACCGAGCTTTATACAATCGCTTTTGCGTATCGGGACCGCGCGAAGCCCCCGACCGAGGTTTCGTCGCCGCACCGGCGGTGTGCCAATCTGAAGTGCAAAGGCCACAACGACGGCCTGCCCACCGATCGCTAGCCTGGTGTCCATCCAAGGCCGGTTCAGGAGGGCGTCGTGATCGAGGCGCTGAAGGACTTCTCCCGTCAACGTAGCGGTGTTTCCGTGCCGACGGCAGAGGGCGCTGTCATGTCTTGACTAGTCTCCAATCGCCATCGCCCGCACATACCGCATCAACCGCCTGCCCCCGCTTCAGAGCACACTCGCCAGCGGCGACGCCCTCTGGGTAGCTGAGCGCAAGAAATTCGGCCCCTCGCGAATGAAAGCTAATAGTGCCCATGCCCATCTTGCATATCGAACACCGAATTAGTGATCTTGATACTTGGCTGCAAGTGTTCAACAGCCGTGCGCAGGCACGGGAACAGGCAGGCGTCACGACGGTACATATCTTTCAATCAGAGGAGGACCCTGGCCATATCGTGGAGCTTCTATTTTTTGACACGGCCGATGGCGCACGCAACTACCAGAAGTTCTTGCGCGAATCCGCGTGGTTAGAGGCGTCGCCGGGGCTAGCCGGGCATCCGCACGCTGCGATCCTCCACGAGGTCAAAACCCAACCTTAATGCGGATGTAGTGACGCCTACGAATCGCGAACGGGCCATGCTCTCGGGTGTGGCATACCGGCAAGGTAGCCCGTGACCCTTCGTGTCGTGTAATCATAGCCGGGCGAACCGGCCCCTACGCTTAGTAAACAACGGCAAAAGGGGCGCAACGAGGGGACCCACAAGTGAGCAGACGCGCGAGGATCGCAAAGATGTCGACTACCCATCGCTTCCCCACACACGTGTGAAGCATCAGTTCTATCGGCGATACATCAACTGCTGGATGCCCCGTGTCCTACAGGGGAAGTGGAGCGGCGACAGCACTGTCGTTGAAGCCTTCGCCGGGTCAGGTCGATACTCCGATGATCTTGATGGAAGCGGTCATGATTGCCAAGACTTACCGGCAGCACCGCTTCAACGCTCGGTTCCACTCCCTCGATTTCGTCACCATCGACAACGACGCGCGGCGAGTCGATGCGTTGAACGAGCGGATGAAAGCCTTGCCGGAGGACAACCGGTTCATCCACTCCGCTCAACCACCGGGCACATTCGCCGACCAATTGCCCCGCGTGCTTGAACGCTACGCGCCACCCGGGAAACCGACGCTGTGGATCATTGAGGCATCCCGGGTTTGATGCACACCTCATTTCGTGTGACCGGTGTGCTTCCCGATCTGGTGGTGGAGCCTAGTACGGGGCGGTGGCGCTTAGGTTCGGTTCGGGTTGGCGTCGTGCCAGGCGGCCCAGATCTCGGGGCGTAGCCTACCGCGATCAGGCACCGGGAACCCAGCGCCTCGGGCCCAGGCGCGAACCTGCGCAGTGGGCGGTGTCGGCGTTGCGGGTGCCTCATCGAGTTCGGTAATGTCGATGGTGATCGGTGAGATACGTTGCAGGGCAGCATGTTCGGTGATCGCCCAGGCGTGGGCTGCGGCGAGAAACCGGTAGGTCCATTCCTCGGCGAGCTGGCGGGTCTCGCAGAACACGACGGGCACGTTCGGCCAGCGGATCTGCAGCTCGGCGAGCCCGTCGGCGACCACCGCGGGCCGGACGCGGTCGAGCTTGAACAGCTGCGAGTAACGGTCCTCGATCACCACCGCCGCACGTGGGAGCGCGGCCAGCTCGCCGACCTGGTAACGCAGCTTCCCGCCGGTGAGGCTGGCGACCAGATCGACCAGCGACTTGCGCTCCACGCTGGCGATCAGCCGGCCATGTATGACAATCCCGTAGTCCCCGCACGGCAGCGCCCGCTTCACCGTGGTGACCTGCTGGGTTGCGAACCGGTAGGCGTACTGCTCGTGGCTGTCGACCACGATCTGCAACTCCTCGATGCCATGCGCGCGGGCGGTCGGGGTGCGCACGTTCGGGCGTGCCTGTTTGCGGGTGCGCGGCGACTGCCAAAACACCACGTCGCGGCCCCGAGCCTGGGTGAACACGAGCTGGGAGCGGTTGTGCCGGGACCGGTCGGCGATCACGTCGATCGCCGCGCCGCGCCGACGACACGACCGCAACCGCACGTGTTCGACGATCACCGGATCGTCGGGCCACTCGTCCAGCGGTACCGGGTAGGCGAACAAAGCCTTCTCCCGTGGCCAGGTCCCCGACGTGCGGAACAGCAGGTCACCGCCAGCGAGCGGAACCCGCAGCAGCAACGGCAGCCGGGAGTCTTCGTCCGGGTTGACCGCGATCAACAACTCCGCCACGAGACCTGAGTCTGCCGTGCCGCATCGGCATTCGGTGGCGCACCCCGCCGCGGCGGGGTGCCTACGAACGACCGATGGGGTTGTCGGCTGGCAACCGCGCGTAGTATTCGGCCTCGGCTTCTGTGGGCGGGCGACGCCCGAGCCGGTGCATGAGCCTGTGTTCGTTGTACCAGGCCACCCACGCCGAGGTCATGTTCTCCAGGTCGGCGAGTGTGCGGATGGGCCCGTTACGGAACGGGGAACCTTCGCGTACGCACTCGGTCTTGTACAGCCCGATCGTGGTTTCGCAGAGCCCGTTGTCCAGGGCGTCGCCGACGGTGCCGATCGATGGGATCAGTCCTTCGAGCATCAGTGTCTCGCTGTAATGTATTGCGGTGTACTGGCTTCCGGCGTCGGTGTTAAGCCGGATCCGGCTTAATAGCGATTATGCCGAGGTTTGCTTTAAGCCGAGGATCTGCGGAGATGGCCTGCGCTCGTGGGGGGTGTCGCTGGATTTCTCGGCTTAACGTTTCGGGTGGTGGTTAGCGTCCGTCGTATCTCTACGTCTGTGGAAGGAGACGGTCATGGATACGACGGTCCGTGGGATCGGCGCGGTTGTCGTGGCGGAGCTGCGTGCGGCCGGCTACATGGAATCGACAGTTGGTCAGTACGCGAAGACGATCAAGGCGCTGACTGAGTTCGCCTTGGGGCGTGAGTATTCCACCGGTCTGGGTGCGGAGTTCGCCTCGATGACGAACAGTGTGCGCACCGGTCGGTTCAGCCCGCAGCGCCGGTTCGATTACCGGCGTCTGGTCGCGGTGTTCGACTCGTATGTGCAGACCGGGCGGGTGGACCTGGCGGTTCGTGGCCGCGGCGGCGGAGGTCCACGGCCCGAGAGCAGCGACTTCGTTGCACTGGACGCCGCCTGGGAGGCCGAGATGGGCCGGCGCGGTCTGGCGCCGGCCACCCGCGAGGCCTACGGGCGGGTGGCGCGTAGCTACCTGGTGTTCCTGGAAGCACGCGGGATCGCAGTGCTGGACGGGGCGGATGGCGCCAGTGTCCTGGCGTTTTTGGAATCCCTACTGGACCGGTGGGCCAGGTCGTCGTTGTTTTGGGTGGTGTCGAACTTTCGTCCGTTCCTCAAGTTCACCGGCCGCACCGACCTTGTCAATGCGCTGACTCTGGCTGGCATCAAACGCTTTCACGCGATAGTCCCCGCCCTCGGCGATGGCGACGAGGAACGGGTTGTTCGGGCCTGTGCGTCGGGGGTGGTCAGCGCGCGGGACGCCGCGATCACCTTGCTCGCATTATCGACGGGATTGCGGGCCTGTGACATCGTGGCGCTACGGATGGGTGACGTCGACTGGCGTGGGCACACAATCGGCCTCGTGCAGCAGAAGACGGGCAACCCGCTGACGCTGCCATTGCCGGCCTTGCTGCTGGGCAAGCTGGTCACCTATGTTCTCGACGAGCGTCCCAGCTCCGGCGATGATCACCTATTCCTGCGTTCGGTAGCCCCACACACCCGGCTGGGCGATCACGCGACGGTGCACCGGGTGACCGTTGAGACATTCCGGAAAGCGGGGGTGAACAAGCTGAAGGCGGGAACCCGATTGCTGCGCCACAACGCCGCATCCCGGCTGCTGGCCGCAGCGGTTCCGCTACCGACGATCGCGGCAGTGCTCGGCCACGCCAGCGAAGAATCGACGAACCTCTACATGAGCGTCGACCGGCTACGTCTGCTCGACTGCGTCCTGCCGGTCCCAGAAGCCGTGCGGTCATGAGTGGCCACGGCTTCACCAGCGCGTTCGCCACCGAGTTGGATGCGTACCTGGCGTTCAAGGCGAACATGGGATTCACTGGCGCTTCCCGCATCTGGTACCTGAGGAAGTTCGACGCCTACTGCGCCGAGCACGACCGCACGGTGTTCGACAAAGAAACTGTCGAAGGCTGGGTCGGTGTTCAGCTGCAACGTTGCGGCCGCTACCGGTCCTGGATGTCCTACATCCGTGACGTCGGCCGGTGGCTGAATACCAACGGGGCCAACGACGCCTATGTGCTCTCCGACCGGTGGAAAGCCTCTTTCGTTGCCGCGCATCCCTATCTGTTGGCCCGGCGTGAGATCGAGTTTTCCTTCACCGCCGCAACACAACTACAGGCACCATCCCCGTGGCGGTGGCAGGCGGTCGCGTTCTTCACGCTGATGCACTCGTGCGGGCTGCGGACCGGCGAAACCCGCGCTCTGCAGACCGGTCAGGTCGACCTTGATGCCGGGCACATCGACATCGTCTGGTCCAAAGGACATCGCAGCCGCAGGCTGCCGCTGACTGATCGGGTTATCGAGATCCTCGACACGTGCGACCGGACGTCGCGAGCACATTTCGCCTCGCGTCGCACGTTCTTCGTCTCTGCTACCGGTAACCAGGTCAGCGCGGCAACGGTCGGGAAAATGTTCGGCCGCATCTGGGACCAGGCCGGGCTGCCCCGGCCCGCGGCCGGCCAACAGCCACGCCCCTACGATTTCCGGCATCACTTCGCCTACGCCAACATCCAGCGATGGATGACCGCCGGCGACGACGTCACCGCGATGCTGCCCTACCTGTCTCGTTACATGGGCCACGCAACCTTTGAGAGCACGTACTACTACGTGCACACGTCGCCCGATTTCATGGCCACCTACGCCGGCATCACCCGACAACGCCAGTCCCTGCTACCGCAGGTGGGATTCTGATGAGACGCGACCCACATACCGGCGCACCGGACTTCTTCAGGTTCGCCCGCGATTATCTGCACGCCTACATGCCCAAGACCAGAGGACTGTCGCCGAAAACGATTGAGGCCTACCGGATCAGCCTGGAGTGCTTCCTGGACTACCTCGCCGAGGCCGAGCACATCGGACGTGAGCACGTCAGCTTCGATCACTTCGACCGCCGGCACCTGAAAGGATGGCTGACCTGGATGACCGATCAGCGGCACTACACGCCCAAGACCGTCAGGTTGCGTCTGAGCGCGGTCAAAGCGTTCCTGACCTACGCGGCCTACGAAGATCTCACGCTCGTCGCGCTCAGCCAATCAGCCAAAGCACTCAAAGCGCCGGCTGGCCCCCGCAGGCCCATCGAGTACCTCACCGAAGCTCAAACGCGTGCGATCCTTGCCGCGTTCACCGGGCAAACAGCGAAATCTCGGAGGAACCGGATGCTGCTGATCCTGCTCTACGACACCGCGGCTCGCGTGGGCGAGATCACGGGCTTGACCCTGCAGGATCTGTGCCTGACCGAGCCCGGGCACATCCTGCTTACCGGCAAGGGCAACAAGACCCGCGTCGTACCGCTCACCGAGAAGACCGTCGAGCACCTGCACGTCTACCTCGATGAGTTCCACCCGAATATCACCAAACTCCCCGCGACCAGGCCGTTGTTCTACAGTTTGCACCGCGGGCGACCTGCCGAACTGTCCGCTGACACGGTCGCCGCCGTGCTCAAGCAAGCCGCCGAATCCGCTCGTGCTCAATGCCTTTCGATCCCGGCGAACATCCACTGCCACCTGCTGCGCAAAACCAAGGCGATGGATCTCTACCAGCAGGGTATCCCGCTGCCGATCATCATGCGCCTCCTCGGCCACGAAAACGCTTCCACCACAGCAGCGTTCTATGCCTTTGCGACCCTGGACATGATGCGACAAGCCATCAACGCCGCCACCCCCGCCATCAACACCGCGGCCACCGAGCCACTCACCGAAGACCAACTCCAAACCCTCTACAGCCTGCGATAGCCGCGAAACGTTAAGCCGAGAAATCCACCAGCAACCACCACGAGCGCAGGCCATCTCCGCAGATCCTCGGCTTAAAGCAAACCTCGGCATAATCGCTATGGTGGATCGCGTCGTCGAACGGGTGACCTTGGCGGGAGCGGAAGGCCGCGGCGTGGCGCAGCGCGCGCTCGACGAAGCCGGCGTCCTTGGTCAGCGAGCATTCCCAGCCGGGGATCAGCCCGGCGTAGGCGTCGACGACGAACGCGGTGTAGCCGAAGCCCGCGACCATCGGCACGTAGGTGAAGTCGGCCACGACCAGAAGGTTTGGCGCGGCCACTCGCCATCGTCGGCCGACCAGGTCCGGCGCCCGGTTTGCGGCCGGGTCGGATTCGGTCGTGCGCGGCGGACGCCGTGCCCGGGTGGCGCCGCGCCAGCCGTGAGCGCGCATGACCTTCTCCACCGTGCAGCGGGCCACCGGGATGCCTTGGCGTTGCAGGTGCGCCCACATCTTCAGGCTGCCGTACAGACACTCCGGCGCGCGTTTCCCATCGGGGTCGGGTTCGTAGATGCCGGCCAGGATCTCGGTGATCGTGGTGTCCCACAATGCCCGTTTCGACGGCGCCGCCAAGCGGTGCGCCCAGTAGGTGCGCGGGGCGATCTGCACGCCGTGCACGGCCAGTGCCCGGCAGATCGGTACGACCCCAAACTCCTCGCGATGCGCGTTGATGAACGCGCAGATCAGCGGTGTCGCGGGTCGCACTCCCGCGCGAAGAAACTTGTTGCGGCCTTTAGTATTTCGATGGTTTGTTCCAGCTCACGGGTCTTCCTGCGCAGCTCACGCAGCTCCCGCTTCTCCTCGCTTGACACGCCCGCCGCCTCACCGGCATCGATCTCCGATTGGCGCACCCACTTGCGTAGCGTCTCCGCGCTCATTCCCAGCCGGCCCGACACCGCCTTCATCGCGGCCCACTCCGAGTCGTAGTCGTCGCGGTGTTCGCGGACCAGCCGCACCGCCCTGGCCTTGGTGTTCTCGTCGTACCTGATCGCCATCGCGCCATCCTTCCCTCAAAGGAAGGTGCGCATAAAACCCGGGACGGTTCACATCGATCCGTGGGGTCTGAAAGATATTGCGTGGCGCGATGTTAGTGCCTGCGCAGCCCGCAAGAAGAACGAGAATCGACCTCGGCGTCGACCACGGCCGCGGCTGGCTCGCCGGACGGCTCGACCACCTCGGCCACGGCTGCCACATCAGCAAGGCCATCGGTGCCGCCGATCTGCTGCACACGCGCCAGGCCGGACGCCGGTCGCGGTCGCGGCGCAGGCCGACTGCGCCCGCCGTCGAGGATCCTGCCGAAGCTCACGGCGTTCGGCTCCGGCTCGGCGTGGCTGCGAGCGAACATCGGTGCATGGCTCGGACGGTCGGTCATGAGATCACCTCGACTAGCTCGGCCCCGTTGTCGCCGTTGCGGTTCTGTACCGTAGCGCGGCGCTCGGCCTCGGCGGCACGCTTGCGCTTCCAGCGGCGCGTCTCGTCTTCGTTCACGCTCACCACGTCATTCGCGGCGATGTCGAACAGGCGGTCTGAATCCTCCTGAAACATGGGGAGCTGCGGCACCGCGAAACTGTCGCGGTCGTCGGTCCACGGCGTGGTCATGCGGTGACCGGCCCGCAGCAACACCGCAGTGATGACCTGGCCCTCGCCGATTCGCTCGGCGGCGTCGACCTCGGCGCGGTCGCGGGCGTCGTCCAGGGCCTCGGAGTAGGCGCGGTCGTCCAGGTGCTCTAGCTCGACCTCGGTCGGCACGGCCAGCCACGACGCCCGGCAGTAGTGCCACGCCTCGTAGATGCGGGGAACGTGGATGCTGCACCGCTGCGGCGCGACAGATCTCGACGCGCGCTCAGGCATGGTTCTCCTCGGCTGCTCGACGGCGGTCAAGTGCCTCCTGCCGCAACGCTTCTCGCTTCCATCTACTGTTCACCTTGCGCGCCTTGCGGCTGCGTATCGACTCCGGCTGCTCGGCCCGCTGCTGCTCCTTGGCCTGCTCAGACTCATGCTCGCGCAACAGCTTTGACGACCCGTCCTGCACGGCGTTCGTCATGCTGGTGATCTGGCGCTCCACCAGGCGCAACTCGCGGGAGGCGTCGAGGGCACGCTGGCTCAGCGGGTCGTCGCAGTCGGCGTACGCGGTCAGCATCGCGGCGCGGCGGTCCATCGCGGCGGCGACGGCGTGCAGCGTCTCGACCTCGGCCACGCTCCACACGAGATCCGCGCCGATCACGCCGGACACCCGCGCTAGTTCGTCGTCCATGCGCTGGCGGTAGCACTGCCCCTGTCGGCTGCTCCGAAAGTGCTTGCGCTGCGGCATGAGTCGCGGCGAGTCGCAGCGCTGTAACGTCGCGGCTAATCGTCTTCTGGCTCTCCAAGCTGTTTCGCGATCTCACGCTGGGACATGTCGGGATCTTCGGCCAGCAGCGCGGCCACTCGCTGTCTGCGCTGCTCCACATCGGCGGCGGTCGGCTTACGGCTCACGGTCGGATCCTCTCGTGTCGACGGCCAGGCCGACCAAGGCGGCGCTGGCACCGGCCACCGGCTGCCAGGGCTGAGTCGCATAAGTGCTGGTCAGCGATACGTACGGCTAAGGATCAGCAGTTTCGGCCATGCTGGCGCTGGCATGGGGGACGGGGTGGACCCAGGGGGGCTGTCCGGCGATGGTCTGGATGGTTGATGGTCAGCGATGGTCAGCACCGGAGTTCCTGCGGCAGTCGCGTGATCTCGGGGATGGTGGCAGTGCGGGATGGCGCTTCGGGAGTCCCCGCCGGACAGTTCCCTTCCGCCGGACAGTTCCCTTTGACCATGCCGGATGGTGCTCAGCGCCAGGGCTGGTCGTCAGTGGCTACGCCGATTTGAGTACGCGGGGTTCACCGCCACCGATTGGCACCCATTGAGAGGCTGGGCCGCTGCCGCGATGATTTCCACGCGCCAAAACATGCTGTCAGCCCGTCTCGTACAGCGCTTGGGCGCTGGCCGCGGCGTCGGCGCGGCGCAGTATCGGCGCGAACCATACCCAGATGACCAGAGAGCCAACAGACAATGCGCCGAGCAGCATGAACGCCGCGGGGAATCCGAACGCCTGGGCGATGACCCCGCCCAGCACCGGGCTGAGCGCACCACCCAGACCCTGGGCGCTCATGATCACGCCCTGACCGACGTTGATGTGGCCGGTGCCGTCAAGTAATCGGGCCACCAGCCCGGGCACCGCAACGGACAGGATGCCTCCGCCGATACCGTCGAGCACCTCCACTGGGATCACCCCCCAGGCGCTGATCACCCCAGCGGCGAGGAATCCCCGGATAGGCAGGGCGATTAATGCGATCAGGATCGCTAACCAGTAGCCGCGGGTTTGCGCGATGCGCATGGCCACCAGCGCTGCGGGGATCATCACGGCCTGCGCGATCACCACCGTGGCCGCAACTGTGGTGAAGGGGTTTGCATGGGTGGCGACCACGGCCAGCCCGTACAGCGGCAGCATCGCCGCGTTGCCCAACCAAAACAGCACCATCGCGGCGGCGACGGCCAGCAGTGGCCGGGACTGCAGCAGCACCCGCATCGCCTTGACCGGGGCTTGACCCGGGCTGTAGGCGGCGCCGCGCGCGACCTGATGGTCGATGTGGCCGGCGGGGATCGCCAGCACGACGACGATGGTGATCACCGCAAAACACCGCGACGCGGTCCCCACCGCACGCGCGGTCCTGGCCACCTTCACCGACCTCAACGCCACCTACACCCGCGCCGGGCTCGTCCTCGACCGGCTCACCCCCACCCAACGCCTCATCCTCGCCCACCTCGACATCCCGCTCCCATGGCCCGAAACACACAGCACCACAACAACATCCAAAGCCACAAACCTTGACCCGCAACTATGCGGAAAACGGGGCTAGGTCTGGGCTAGGGCGGGCCAGTGTGCGTTTCGGCGCCGGGCCGCCTCGTTCGTTCACCATGGCAGAGCGCCAGACTGCCCACGTGCGGCACCGCCACAAGTACGCCGATGTCGCCTTGCCCAGGGAGCGGCGGTTCTACTTCCGGCCAATCGACGGCCAAGTCATCGCCGCAGCAGGCACCATGGGTGATTTCCGCACCGCGGTAAGGCATCTCGATCCACGAGCGCTGCAGTACCACCTCGAACGCGGGGACTTTTCCCGCTGGCTGGATGACACCATCGCCGGCAAGGAATTGGCCTCGCAAGTAGCGGTGTGGGAGGACGAGTTGCTGGCGCATCGAGCCGCGGAGCTGGAGCGAATACGTCACCAGCTGATCCATGCAGTGGAGCAGAGGTATCTCGGTTCACCCCAACCACAACTGACCGATCGGTGCGATTGTCATCGAATCAAACGGTCCCCGCCTAGGCTCACAGAGGGAAGGACAGGTTGACATGACCACCAACCGTTACCTCGAAGCCCTCAAGCGCCTGCTCAGAGCGGAGACGTATTTCCGTTCACGCCAGAAGGCCGAGAAGCGCGAACAGGAACCTCCGGCTCCAGAGGGCACGTCGAAATGACAACCGGTGACTACGCCCGCTAAAGCCGACGTGACCCGACAGGCGCCAGGGGTCGACGAGGCCCGTACCCAGCCGCTACAGGGCGGTGTGCGCAGCTGAAAGCTACCCGGCCCTGCTGCCCAGACCACATGGCGCAATGGCTGATCCACCGGCGCCCTGCCGCTAGTCGTGGCGCCTACAGTGCATGGGCCCTGGGAGCGCCGTGGACCGCCGCGGATCGGGGGGTCCCTGCGAATTGCTGTCGCTGATCGGTCGGTGGATGCCGGTTGCCCTTCCACCCCGCTGGCGTGGTGTAGAAGTTCACCATGAGCGGCTATTGGCTCGACGTCGCACTCATTGCCGCGTTGATTCTGGTCAACGGGGTCTTTGCCGGCAGCGAGATGGCACTCATCTCCCTGCGCGAAGGCCAACTGCGGGCACTGGAACGTCGTGGCACACGTCGCGACCGCACGCTGGTTAGGCTTGCTCGCGATCCCAACCGATACCTCGGGACCATCCAACTCGCTATGACACTGGCCGGCTACCTCGCATCGGCTACCGCGGCGGTGACCCTCGCAAAGCCGCTGGTGTCGTCACTCAGCTTTTTCGGTGGCGCCGCGAACGCCGTCGCGATCGCGCTCGTCACCTTCATCCTGACGGGTGTCAACCTCGTCATCGGTGAGCTTGCCCCAAAGAGGCTAGGGATGCAGTTCGCCCGGCAATGGTCGCGACTCGTGGCCGCACCGCTGAGCATCCTGGCCACCATGTCACGCCCAGTGGTTTGGCTGCTCGGCAAGGCAACCGATATCGTCGTCCGGCTGTGCGGCGGCGATCCAAGCATTGGCAGAGAACAGCTTTCGCCCGATGAGTTACGTGAACTCGTCATAGCGCACCCCGGCCTCACCGCCGACCAGCGAACGATCATCACCGGAGCCCTGGACATCCACGAGCGCCCGCTACGCGACGTGCTGGTCCCCCGCCCGGCCGTCATCACGCTGGCCGACGACACGACCATCGAGCAGGCCCGCAACATCCTCGTCGAATCGGGGCACTCCCGAGCGCCGGTGGTCCGCTCTGGCGACCTAGACGACGTGGTCGGTGTCGTGCATCTGCGCGACCTGTTCGCCGATCATCGCACCGTCGGCGCGGCCGCACGACCAGCCCTGCAGTTGCCCGACAGCCTGCGAGTCTCCGGCGCACTACAGCGATTCAAGGCCGAACGCGAACATTTTGCCCTCGTCATCGACGAGCGCGGCGGCGTTGCGGGCATCGTGACCCTCGAAGATCTGCTGGAGGAGATCGTCGGCGAGATCTACGACGAAACCGACCGCGATATCCTTGCCGTCCGACCGATGCCCGACGGCAGCCTGGTCCTGCCCGGCACATTCCCCATCCACGACCTGCCCGACATCAACGTCGACGTCACCGATGCCGTCGCGGGCAATTACACGACGATCGCCGGCTTGATCCTTACCGCACTAGGACGCATCCCCACCACGCGGGGAGACCGCGTCGAACTCGCACAATGGAGCATCGAAGTCACCAGAATCTCACACCACGCCATCACCGAGGTCCGGCTGCGACCACGCGGTCAAAAACGCGGCCCTGTCGTTGGCTGACGAGGCCATCGAGTTGTCTGCCGATTGGGCGTCGGAGCGACCCGTCGGCTCGACGCCATGCTGTTGGCAATCGAACTGGCGGCGGCACAGGTGTTCTCGATGGATGAGATCGTTGGCAGCCTGCAGGCAGAAGACAACGGTACGTCTGCATGGGACAATGTAGACCATCTATGCAGATGAAGGTGAATTGTGCTGTCGAACAACGCCTTCGAGAGCTAACAGGCCAGGGGAGACGCGTCACTGTGACACAATGGTGCAAACTGTTCCGGCGGATTGACGCTGTCTGGCTGAAGCGCCCGTGGGATTCCCTTTGTCTCCTTGCGCTCGGCCTTGATCGTCAACGATCGGGTTCACACCTCGCCACCGGCGCGGGCTTGGGCGAGGGTGTCAGCAGCGCGCACCCCGGGCTCGACCGGTTCCCAGCCTGACGATGATCAAGCCACGCGGTGAAAGACTCCGGCGTGATCTGGTCATCGGGGTTGAGGACGACCACCGCCGGGTCGGACGGGAAGCCAGCCACGAACTCCGCTCTATCGATCTGGATGAATGTGTCGACGTTGTGGAGGTAGCTACCCAGACACCTATCGGAACGTCGGCGCGATATCGGTAACCCGTCTTCGATTCCGCCGTATTCGTCGGTCGCTGGCTGCGGGGAGAAAAGGATACCGCGGCACGTCGATCGCGGAGCGGTCTTAGCGAGCTGGCAAGGCCGCTCGGTTGTGCGATTCGTGTGCGAGTCGATGGCAGGGCGATTATCTCAACCGACACCGGCCATGCGCGATGATCGGCCCTCTGTGCGGTTTGCTGATGATCACCGCTCGGTAATGGCGGCGGGGGACGCCGTTATCGGCGAATTGTGTGGGCTTGGTCGCGGCGGATTCGCGGGCGAGGAAGCGGGCAAGTTCGTCGATTGCGCTCATCAGCGGGGCGGGAAAGATCACGGTGGTGTTCTTCTCCACGCCGAGCTCGAGCAACGTTTGCAGGTTGCGCAGCTGCAGGGCCAATGGGTGGGCCATCATGGTGTCGGATGCTTCGCCGAGCGCGGCGGCAGCGCGTGCTTCTCCTTCTGCGGCAATGATTTTGGCCCGCTTCTCGCGTTCGGCCTCAGCCTCGCGGGCCATCGCACGCTTCATGGTGTCAGGCAAGCGGATGTCTTTGAGCTCCACCAGGGTGACCTCAACGCCCCACCCAGGGTGGTGGTGTCGAGGATCTGGCGGATGCTGGCGTTGATGACCGAGGTCTCCGAAAGCGTCTCGTCGAGGGAATGCTGTCCCACGACGTTACGCAGCGTGGTCTGGGCGATCTGATCGATCGCGGCGGCCACGTTTTCGATGACGACCACCGACTTTCGCGCATCGACAACCCGGAAGTAGGCCACCGCTGCGATATCGACGCTGACATTGTCGCGGGTGATGATTCCCTGCGACTGAACCGGCATGGTCACGATGCGCATCGATACCCGCCACAGTCGGTCGATGACGGGGATGATCAGCCTTAGTCCGGGTTCGCGGACCGCGATGACCCGTCCCAGACGAAAGTGCACACCGCGCTCGTACTGTTTGACCACTCGGATCGATAAAGCCAGCAGCGCCGCCGCGACAACGAAGACGACTACCAAGGTCGTTACGTCGGCAGCCATGACTGGCGCACCTACTCGCTCGGAGCGTGGCGCGTGATCGGCATGCGTGCAAACCGCGATCGTGCCTGTTGATCGGCGGCTTTCTGCTCGGCAGCGGTGACGATGACCGCGTCCGGGCCAGGAATCACCGTGGCGACGTGGCCGGTGGCGAGCCACCGCACCACGTAGGGCGGCGCGCCGTCGGCGCCATGGACCTCGGTGATCAGCCCTCGCTGATCCGCCTGATCAACATGGGTGCCCTTGAGCACCAACCAGTCGCCTGCCTGAGCTTTCATCGCCCGGCTCCTTATCTTTCGGTCACGTCGGTGTGATCATCCGCGCGCCGGTCATCGCATTGGCAGAGCCGCAGGTCACCGTCGGGGTGGCCCAAAGTCACATCGGTGCCTGCCAGCCGATGCCGGCCGGACAGGGTGAAGCTGGCCGCCCGGATCTCATTTCCCCGGCAGCGCGATGACCGGTCGTACTCTCGACCTGTGTCGATCCGGGAGTTGCTCGTGCTCGGTACCGCCACTCAGGTGCCCACCCGTCATCGCAACCACAACGGATACTTTGCTGCGCTGGGACGGCGAGGGGCTGCTGTTCGATCCGGGGGAGGGGACCCAGCGGCAACTGCCGCTGGCCGGCGTCGCGGCAAGTAGCGTGACTCGGCTGTGCCTGAGCCATTTCCATGGTGATCACTGCCTCGGCGGTACCGGGCATCGTGCAGCGCCTGTCCGTGGATCAGGTGCGCCACCCGGTACGGGCGTACTTTCCCGCGTCGGGCCAGGAGTTCTTCGCCCGGCTGCGGCAAGCCTGTGTGTTCCACGACGTCGTCGACTTGCGCGAGCAGCCGGTTGCGGGGAATGGGCCGGTCGCCGAGGACGCGTTCGGGACCCTAGAGGCGCAGCGCTTGGACCACCCCATCGATGCGATCGGCTACCGGCTGGTCGAGCCCGACGGCCGGCATTTCGTGCCGGAACTGCTGGCTCAAGCGTCGAAGGGACATGCGCGCCCGCGCGCGGTTCCGCCGGGAGGCCGCAGCCTATGAGACCCTCGCTGGCCTTGGTCCACCGCGTCTCATCGAGCACAACGCCCGCGATCGCGGTGTTTTCCGCCTTGCTGGCCGGAGTTGGGGTACACCTGGCCCCATGAGAGGTATGTCACGGCGTTCCTTTGGACGGCTGGCGGCGGGCTCGAGCATGGTCAGTGCGCCCGGGCTGGCAGTCGCGTGCGGCTCGAAACCCGCGAAGTCACCATCCACACCCGCCAGTCCGACACCACCGTCGCGACCAGCTGTGGGCTTCGTGCTGTCACACGAACAATTCCCGACGGCCCAGCTGGTCGACCAAGCCCAAGCCGCCGAGCAGGCTGGATTCCGCTACCTGTGGGCCAGCGACCATATCCAGCCGTGGCAGGATAACGAGGGGCATTCGATGTTCCCGTGGATCACCCTGGCATTGGTGGGCCAACAAACCAAGCATGTCCCGTTCGGCACGGGGGTGACCTGCCCTATCTATCGCTATCACCCGGCGACGGTCGCCCACGCGTTCGCCTCGCTTGCGGTCCTTTACCCTGGGCGGGTTTTCCTGGGTCTGGGAACCGGCGAACGGCTCAACGAGCAGGCCGCCACTACACAGTTCGGGCCCTACCACGAACGCCACGAGCGTTTGATCGAAGCCATCCAGCTGATCCGGCAACTGTGGAGTGGGCAACGAATCTCATTTCCGGGCCGTTATTTTGAGACGAACCAGCTCAAGCTCTACGACCTGCCATCGTCACCGCCGCCGATCTTTGTGGCCGCGGGCGGCCCGAAAAGTGCGCGCCTGGCCGGGCGGTACGGCGACGGCTGGATCGCCGAGGCTGACAGCATGAAAGACCAAAAGCTGGTGGCGGCGTTCACTCAAGGCGCCCGGGATCTCGGCCGCGATCCCGCCACCTTGGGCAAACGAGCCGAGATGTTCGCCGTCGTCGGCGATCAAAACGAGATCAACCGCGCCGCCGAGCTGTGGCGGTTCACCGGCGGCGCCGTCGACCAACCCAACCCCGTCGAAATCCAGCGCGCGGCGCAGGTCAACCCTCTAGACAAGGTGATCGCCGGCTGGACCACGGGCACCGATGCGGCGACCCACATCGGCGCAGTTCAGGCCGTTCTCGATGTCGGCGCAACGCCGTTTATGCACTTTGCCCAGCAGGATCCGAGTGCCGCGATCGAGTTCTATCGCACCCAGGTGCTGCCGCGGCTGCACTGACTCGCGGCTACGTCAAGACGGCGGCCACCGGCCGTCGCTCGGACGTCGGGTCGACGCCCATGCTGGCAGAACAAAACCGCACCACGAATACAAGAGTCGAGCGTTACAGTCCGCGTAAATCGTTCGTGGACGATACTCGTGGTCTTGCTGCTCGTTGGTCCGGCTGCGCTCGCCGTGACAACCTGAATTGGCCCCAGGAGGGCGGCTTGAAGTGGCTCCGCCTGCGTGGCGGCGGGGTGCACGGTGCGCCAGGCGCTGGAGTCGGCGATTCCGCCGACGCGCAAAACACCGGAGCGGATCGCGCCTCGGCTGGAGCCGTTCAAGTGAGAGCTTCCCGTTCTCACCCGCGGGGGCGGCACTGCTGTGCAGTTGGGCCGCCGAGGGCGGTCTCGAGCGCATTGATTGGGTAAACGTTCCCGATGAAGGCGAAAGCTTCAATGCCACAGTCGGACTGGTCGATGAGTGCACTGTGCTTCGCTTTGCGATGTCGGATGAGCATGACGCACAGTTGGCGGCGGCTGCTGCATCGGCGGTCAACACGTGCCTGCGCAATTCGTCGCTTGAACTCGGTGACGTCGACGCGATAGTCGCAGCACCTGCCCGCAGTCAGTACCGGGCCACCCTCGCCACACACCTTGAATACCCGCGACCTCGTTCTCCTTATTGCGGCCGGCGCAGGCAACACCGCAGGCGCCGCGCTGTACCGGGGTGCCGCCCGTCAGCCATAGATCGGGGCATGCGGCGTTGTGCCGTATCACAAACCCGTCGGATAGGTCTCCGGTGTCTCGCCGGCAACCCATGAGCTCGTCACCTCGAGCGGTTCGAGGGCCCGTGTCTTGTCGATGTGGATGATCGCGTCGAACTGCTCACCGGGCCGGACATGGTAGTAGTGACTTTGACGTTCGGTCGCCGGTAGATAGATCACACCGATGGCGCGGCCCAGCCGGACGACATCCAGAGGTTCGGCGGCAGCGTGGCTGATCATTGCGGATACAAGAAATTCCGGCCTTTCGGTCTCGTGGAAGAGCTCTTCGATGCTTCCGTTCAACGCCGGCCGGACGATCTTGCGCTCGGCGACCCCGCCCCATTCACTGGCCGCGGTGACGGTGCCCGAGTAGGTCGTGAACCCGATCAACCGGGACTCCTCGCCGTACCGGTCGCGGGCCAGCTGTCCAAGGGTGAGCTGTCCGTCGGAACCGACCTCGGTCGCCCGAGCGTCACCGACGTGAGAATTGTGGGCCCACACCACTATTCGAGCGGGTTCGTCACCGTGACGGTCCAGGTGCGTCAGCAGGGCGTGCAGCGTCTGGGCCATGTGCTGGTCGCGCAGATTCCACGACGTCACGCGCCCGCTGAACATCGCCCGGTAGTAGACCTCCGCGTTGCGGACCGTCTGCGCGTTCTGCTGTGCATAGAACTGTTCGTCCTCGGCCAACAACCCGTCCCGGCGCGCGTATTCCAATGCGTTGCGCTGCATCTCGACCAGTTGATCGATGGCTTGGCGTTCGCACGACAAGCCGGCGCCGAAGGCCGCGGCGAAGCCGTATGCCTGCCCGTCGTCGGCAGACGTGTGGTCGAAGCAGGCGTAGCGTTCGCGCGCGCGGTGCGCAGCCACCGGATCGACGTTCTCGAGATAGGTGATCACCTCCTGCATCGACCGATGCAGACTGTAGAGGTCCAAACCGTAGAAGCCCGTTTGCCGTTCGCGTTCTCCGCGACGGCGTCCGTTGTGCGCGTGCAGCCAGTCGACGAAGTCCCGAACGACCACGTTGCGCCACATCCATGCAGGGAATCGTTCGAATCCGCTCAACGCCTCGGTGGCGGAGCCGTCATTGCCCAGCCCGCGCGCGTAGCGGTTCACGCCGTATGCGTCCGGCCAATCCGCTTCCGCGGCGACGGCGCAGAAGCCCTTCTCCTCGATCAGCCACTTCGTGATCTCGGCACGCGCTTCGTAGAATTCGTGTGTGCCATGCGAACTTTCGCCGATCAACACGATTCGGGCATCACCGATGATCTCCTCCAGGGCCTCGACCGGAGGCACGCCTGCGGGCGCGTCGACGGCGACGCGTTCGACGACCTCCGCGGGCGTTTCTTCGATTCGGATCCTCGCCGTGGCCATACCGGTGGTGGGGGTGGACAGAAGTTCGCGCACTTCCTCGTCGCTTACCTGTCGGAAATCCCAGAAGGACTCCCCGACCGCGTTGAAGGGTGTGGGCATCGACGCGCATACGACATCGTCGACCATGCCGGTGAACTCGCGGCAGGTCGATTCCGGAGCCGCGGGCACTGCGATCACGATCTCTGCCGGGTCGGCCTCGCGCAGCGCCTGGACCGCGGCGAACATGCTGGCCCCGGTCGCGAGCCCGTCGTCGACCAGGATCACGGTTTTGCCGGCCAGCTCGAGGGGCCCGCGGCCGCCGCGGTATGCGGCTTCGCGCCGGAGCAGCTCGCGTCCTTCGCGTTCGGCGACATCGCGCAGCTGTTGCGGCGTGATCCGCAATGCGCGCAGCACATCGTCGTTGACGACGACGCGCCCATCTCTGGCCAATGCGCCTACTGCGAACTCTTCGTGACCGGGCGCTCCGAGCTTGCGCACCACGAACGCATCCAGCGGAGCGCCAAGGGCCGCAGCCACCTCCCACGCCACGGGTATTCCGCCACGGGGCAGACCGAGAACGATGAGGTTCTCCCGTCCCCGGTATGCGCCGAGTAGTCCGGCCAAGACGCGGCCCGCCTCGCGGCGGTCACGAAAGACGCGCCCTGGCGCGCCTCGGGTTGAACCTCGCGCACGAGTCATTTTGGTGCTCCGTCCATTTGGTGCGGGTTGGGTCTAGTGCAGAGATGTCGCTTGCTGATGGGTGACGGCTTCGATGTCGTGGGCCGTGACGGCCATCAACCGTCTGGCCAGGTCGGCCAGTGCGCGCGACGGCCAGTTCGTCGCCGATGTCATGGACCTTGCGGTCGGCTGGATTGAGCCTGGCGAGACCGACGCCGACCGACTCTTGGGTCTCGCTTTGGCGCGGGTCTGGCCTTCGTGTTCGTCGATCGAGATAGCCACCGTCCAGTCCTTGCGAACGTGGCCCACGGTGTCGTCGCTCATGGCTGCTCCTGCGTTCGGAAAAGGGCGGTCCCGAAAGGTCAACAGTCCAGGACCGCCCTGATCGGCTACTTCGCGGCCTCGACCGTGACGTGCTTCTCGGTCGGTTGCGCTTCGGTTACCGGCACCGAGACGGTGAGGATGCCCTTGTCGTAGCTCGCCTTTATGGCGTCCTCGTCGGCACCGGCCGGCAACGTGACCGAGCGAACGAACGACCCGTAGGAGAACTCGGAGCGGCCGTTCGATTCTTTCTTCTCGGTGCGTTCAGACTTGATCGTCAGCACACCGTCACGCACCGTCACGTCGACGTCCTTGTCAGGATCGATCCCGGGCATCTCCGCCCGAAGCTCGTAGTTGCAGTCCTTCAGCTCATCCTCGACGCGAATGATGTGACTGCCGAGCGCCGGTCGCAGGCTCGCCAAGGAGGGAAACCCTTCCAACAGCTCGGACAGCTCCGGGAAGACCGTGCGCGGCCGATGGCGTGCGGGGAGTTTGCTCATGACGGCTCCTTGATAGCTATGGACTTCTACGAAAATCCGACCATTCGGACACCGCCATCACTAGGGACTGAAGTCCCTGTCGGCCGGGCCGTTTGTCGGCGTGCCGGCCTGTCGCCAGAGGCATAACCTGACTACCGCCCCGCCCTATCGGCGAAGGGCCTGTCATCGGCCGCCCCGGCGGTGGTGTCGAAACATGCCGAGGGTCAGCGAAGTGCCACGAGTAGTCGAACTCGGCCTGACGTCGGATCAGGCCGCCCGCTTGCTGGCCGAACGCGGGCCGAATCGCCTTCCCGTGCAACATCCAACGCCGTGGTGGCGCCGCCTCGCTGCGGAGATGGTCCACTTCTTTGCGCTGCTTTTCTGGGTCGCGGGCGGGTTGGCATTGGTCGCCGGGCTGCCTCAGCTGGGCATCGCGATCTTCGTGGTGGTGGTGGTGGTGGTACTCAACGGTGTCTTCGCCTTCGCGCAGGAAGAACGGGCCCAGCATGCCGCCGAGGGGCTCAGACAAATGCTGCCCCGCAGAGCAACCGTGCTACGCGACGGTGTAATGCAACATTTCCGCCGATGAGCCTATTGCTCCATCCAGGCGTAGTAGCTTCGGGCGGCCTTCATGCCACACTCCGGGTATGGACATACAGATACACCGGGCCGATGGCCGTATAACCCATTACCCCAACGCGACCCGTTATGACCTGATGCCCGATGCGGTGCTCCAGGTTGAAATCGATGGAGGCCTCTTGTTCTTCAATCCGGGTTACTGGCTTCAATTCGCGATCGACACCCAGGATCCGGACCCGTTCAACCTCAACATCAACCCACTGAGCTAACTGGGTACGTTGTCCTCACCTGATGCGGTATGGCTCGCAAGCGAGCGCCGACGCCCACCGTTCTACCGCGGATTTCCCGCCAGCCGGCCACCGCTTATCGGCGTTGGAGCCCGCGTGAGTGCGGCACCTTCAGCAGCGCGTGCTCGTAGCGTACGAGGTGTTTGCTATCGGGCAACGTGGAGACGCGGTCCGAGAAGACGAAAAGTATTGGGCGAGTAAATAGTACGAAGCTTGCCGGTAATGCTGCATATTCGATTTCGTCTTATTCGGTCTTCTGCGTATTGCCATCGATCGTGATTCGCTTGGCCCCAAGCCGTCTCGGTTGTTGAGCCGTGGAGCTCCTCGAACGTGCTCATCAGCATCCGGCCCGGATTCTCGCTTGTTTGCTGACGTGTCATTCAGAGCAGTCGACCGCGACCTCGAGGGCCGCGCAGATCGCGCGTATCCGCGTGTCGGCGAGGCGGCCAAGCCGATTGACCAACACCGCGACCGAGACACTTTCGACTGAGTCCAAATTCACCGCGGAACGGCGCGGGATCGGGTCGGAACCGGGTTCAAGAACAACCTCGCTGGCCAGCCCCCGGATGGTCGTGGTGCAGGGTGCGACGAGGGCGCGTCGAAGCCGAGGGATCGCCGCATCGCGCGAGAGCACAACGACTGGACGCCGGCCGATCTCGGCCATCTCACACCACCACACCTCTCCGCGTGCCGGAAGTGCGCTCACGAGTCTCCAGCCGCCCGCCGCCACGATGCTAGATCGCCCCACTCGTCGGGCTCATCAACCGGGTGCTTGTCGTAGGCCGCGTAGCTCGCATCCACCTCGGCCGATCGATGACGAGCAAGTAATGCCCCGAGAGCCTCATCGATCAGGGCTGCGTCAGTCATCCCTGCCCGCACGCCGCGTGCACTGCTCAACAGCTCGGCGTCGACAGTAGTGCTTAAGCGTATGCGATTCATGCCACTATTATGCCACGCCCTGGGCAAACTCCCATGCAGCTTCTGGGCTCATCCAACTTGGTGATACCGCGGGCCATCGGTCTTACACGTTGACATGCTCCTCGAATTGAGTCGGATCACTGGCCGCGCCAGCGTCAGCGTTGCAAGAAGCAAAACGATTGAGCCATAAGGGGATACACGCTTTGATTCGTTTGATGAAAGCGACCGAATTTACCGGGAAAGCCGCATATTCCTTTTCGTCGTATTCGTTGTAGCCTGCACGCCGTGGCGGGGGGCCCCGTCGGCAGCTATCCGTGGGGAGTGGCGGTCAGCCCCAACGGCAGCGCTTGCGTCAGTGGTGACGTCATGCTCGGTCGCGGCGTCGATCGGATTCGACCACGTGCGGGGACCCGGCTTTTCGCGGGAAACCCTGTACCGGCGGTAGCACTCTCACCGTCCGCACGTCATGATCGGCGTTTGCCCAAGCTGGCCAGCCGCGTCGGCCTAGCAAACTGGTCGGGTTCTGCAGCTGATACCAACCACCGCTGCTAAGAGGCGACCGATCGGCTTGGTGCTGCACTGTCGCCGAGCACGCCGGTTGGGGCGTATCGCAGCAGGGCGCCGATCCCATCGGCGGGTGCGATGCGGTCGTCGACCCGGACCACCGATGCGCGAATCGTGATCGCGACGAACGGCAGCGCCTCATCGGCCCTCACAACCCGAACCGGCGCTTCCCCCAGTTCGGAGAGCGCATCGGCGTCGGGTGCCACGGTGGTGAGCTCTTCGCCCGTGACCAGCGTGGCGTCGCCGAGCTCACCGACGATCAGCGTGTCGACGTCGCCGGCCCGCAGCGCCGCGCACACCGCTGTCAGCCCTTCGGCGGCCAGCCCGGATCGGCGTCCGATCTCGGTTTGGAACCGCTGGGCGATATCCGCGATTTCGGTGAGTCGGCGCCGCTCGAACTCCACATCGATCAGGTCGCTGATTTCGTCCTCGCCGATGCGCCTGCCCAGTGCTCCGGCGTGCAGTTGGCACACCCGCGCCGCCACGCGTTCCGGCAGCGCCGAAACCACATCGGTGCGCCCGCGGACCTCGCCGCACACGAACACCACTTCAGCGCCCGTTTCATCCACCAACTCGGTGAGGCGGTCGACGACCACGCGCTCGTTCATGCGGATGGCTTCTTCGGTCGAGTGCTGGAAGTCGCCCCAGCCTTTCCACCCGGCGGTGGCTGGCTTGTTCACGGGATAGCCGCCGCCCTCGACGGTCTCCGACCTGACCATGTGTCCCTGGTGCAGGGTGATATCGGCGCCGGCATGGTCGACGGCCGCAAATACGTACGTCGGGCGCCACATGCCGAGCTCCACCAGGGGCACGATGTACGGGTAATCCGACACGCGAAGCAGCGTTGCCGACGGTGGGCCGACGAGATGCTCGTTGACCAACACTTGGTCACCGGCGGCGATCACCCCGCGGCCCTGTCGACCCACGGCCGGTTCGCTGTGCAGGACGGCGCGCTCGAGCATGACAATGATGTCCTCGTCCACGCCTCGGTCCGCGAGATGTCTTCGAACATCGCGCCACTTCGCATCCAGCTGGGCCTCGGCGTCCGCGGCATTACGCGAGTCGTCGATGTAGATCGACACGAACGGACCACGCACGCTCACCACTGATTCGAAGCGTTCTGGTTGCATATTTAGGCCTCCCGTTTTCTTCGACCCGTTGCCAGGCACTCCGACACGAGCCAGACGGCATGACGCGAATATGTTCGCCTTGCGCATGTCTTTTGACGCGCGCCAACACTACAAAGCGCCGACGTGCGCCGGCAGAGTCGGAAGCCCCCGCCCGAGGGCATTTGGTCCCCACTCACCGCAGTCAGTGTCGTGTCCACCCGAAAGCGACGAATGGTGCCTGATGAAGGAAGGAATCCAACCGCTCTTGCGTGACGCTGGATCTGCC
Organism: uncultured Actinomycetota bacterium; assembly: GCA_963788075.1. GTDB lineage: Bacteria > Actinomycetota > Actinomycetes > Mycobacteriales > Mycobacteriaceae > Mycobacterium. Next base: position 42,730 of record CAWBFI010000009.1, read on the forward strand.
GACACGAGCGCGCCACCGATGCAGGCGACGGACGCGGTGTTCAGCGGCACCACACCAGTTCACCGCAGCCTGGACCACAAGCACCAGTGCAGGTGACAAGCTTTTCCGTTATTCGACTTCCGATCCATCGCCCAAAACGGCCCCGTTATCCGCCGTTTATCCGCAGTCACGATCATCCTCCGAGCCCGTCGAGTGCATCCGCCACACGATGCAGGTCGGAGTCATAGTGGCTCGAAGCCGTCGCAAACAGGTCCATAATGCGGTTGGGAGGAAGGCAGCAGCAACGTGGGCGAAGGTTCTGACGAGTACTACGTGCGGTATCAATTCCAGCTGGGCGACGGCCAGTGGGAGAGCGTCGCGTTTGGCCCAACGGACGAAGCTGACGCCCGACGGTTTTACACGCGCCTCGCGAAGGACGAGAGCGTGAACATAAAGCAGCTGCGACTGCTCAAGCGCGTGTACATAGTGGTTGAACCCGAATGACCAGGCCGCGCTGAACTCAGCAAACCAGGCCACTTCCATCCGCGGGGTAGAACGTCGACTGTCCAAACAGTCGCCACCGATGCTCCGGAAGAGTATTCCGACGTAACCATCATGTCCGCCGGGCTCTTTTTGTTGAGGGCTCGACTAACGGTTTCAGATCCTCAATGTAGCGCTGGTACGGAGCGCCAATCGCCTGTCGTCAACCGCAGACTTCGGGCCAGCTTTCATGCCAGACTCCTGGCATGACATTCGAAGTGAAACATCCGGACGGTCCCGCCGACGACTACGGCGACGAAGACACTTACGAATTCCTGATTGATGGCGTCCTCAAGGTCCGGGTGTCGTCTACCGGAAAGACGTACTATTTCCCGGCGGGTTCGTGGAAGACGCTGATCGCTGGAGACGGGCACGAACCCGGCCTGAGGCTCGCGCCATAGCTACCGGCTGGTCGAGCCCGACGGTCGGCACTTCGTGCTGGAACTACTGGCTTACTACGGTATCGCCGGACCCGCCGTTGGCGAACTGCAGCGGGCCGGCTCGATCTCAGTAGGCGGGTGGATCATTCGGTTCCCGGACGTCAGCGAGCGCGGCGCTTGCATCGGTCCGCGTTCGTCATGGACACCCGGCTGTGCGACGCCGTCGAGGCGGAGCAGCTCGGTGATCAATCGATCGTCGAAGGTGTCGATGGTCTCGATGGGCCGGGTGCCGTCATGCCGGGGGCCGTCATGCCGGGGGTGTCAGGAGGCGAATCGTTGCTGTGCCAAGCAGAACCCCTGGAAGGCGGTTCAAGGTAGGTGCTGCCACGCAGAGCGCCCGGAAGTGAAGATTCCTGGCGCTCTGCCGATTTGGGCTACCGAAGGCTCTGACAATGGAGGAGGCGGGCGACTTCGATGTAGATGGGAATTCCGATGGTGGGGACCTGTCGAAAACTCTTGGATGCTTAGTGGCCGGCGGTGAGGTCGAAGGGCTTGGAGCGTGATCTCGCGGATTCGGGGAACCCGCCTTCGCTGCTTAAGGGCTCGGCTCGTGCCGCTGCTTTCGGTGGGGGCTTGGCGGTGGCGCTCGATGAGATGATGAGCTCGTTAAAGTCGCTGGTCTCGGTGTCCTCCAGGCGGAGCGTGGGCTAAATTGGGGGCGTTGGAGCTGTCGACAAAGTCGTCGCCCGGCTGCGCGAAATTGTCGCTCGAGACGCGCCCGACGTTCAGTATTTCACCGTTGAGATGTGGGTGGCATCGCACACAGCGCCACGACGGCCTGGCTCGCGGGGATCCGATGTCATGCCGGCGGACGGCGATCGCTGAGGACTTTCGTTCGGCTGCGCTGGAACGAGGAGCACCCTAATGATGTTCGCGAAGAGATGGAGTGATTACGCGCCGGGAGTCGCGCAATTCCGGGGTTACCGACTCGGCTGGCTGCGCGGTGACGTCGCGGCCGGTCTGACGGTGGCGGCGTACCTCGTGCCGCAGGTCATGGCCTACGCGACGTTGGCGGGGCTGCCCCCGATCACCGGTTTGTGGGCGGCCGTCGTTGCACTGGCCGTATACGCGATATTCGGCTCATCCCGGCAACTATCGGTCGGGCCGGAGTCGACTACCGCGTTGATGACGGCCGCGGTAGTCGCTCCGGTCGCCGGCGGCGCTGGTGCGCGATATGCCGTTCTCGCTGCCGTCCTGGCGGTACTGGTCGGGGCTATCACATTTGTCGGTGGGCTGGCACGGTTGGGGTTTCTGGCGAACCTGCTGTCGCGGCCGGTGCTGGTTGGGTACATGACGGGGTATTGCGATCGTCATGGTGGCCAGCCAACTCGGCACGATCACCGGCGCGCCGGTGCCGGGGAACCGAGTCATCGATCTGATGCGAGCCTTCGCTCGCGTTGCACGCGACGTGCATTGGCCGACAACGATATTGGCGGCGGCTGTTCTTGGGTTGCTGCTGGCGCTGGATCGCTGGGCGCCGAAAATGCCGGGGCCGCTGATCGCGGTACTCGCCGCAACCTTTGTCGTGTACGGACTGTCGTTGCACGTCAAGGGTATTGACGTCGTGGGGACTATTCCGGCGGGCTGGCCGGCACCGGACCTGCCGCGCGTGGCCCCCAGCGAGGTGGCAGCGCTGATTCTGCCGGCTGTGGGTATTGCGATCGTGGCATTTTCGGACACTGTGCTGACTGCCCGCGCTTTCGCGGCACGCGGTGGCGCCGAGATCGACGCCAATGCAGAACTGCGCGCACTTGGCGTAGCGAACGTCGCGACCGGCCTCACGCACGGTTTCCGGTGAGCTCCAGCGGATCCCGTACCGCATTGGGAGACGTTGTCGGCAGCCGCACCCAGATGTACTCGTTGGTGGTGTTGACATTGGTGTTGGCCGTCACGCTCTGGGGGCGTGTCGTGTTGGCGAACTTCCCGACCGCGGCCCTGGGAGCGCTGGTCGTGTTCGCCGCGATCCGCCTGATCAACTTCGCCGAATACCGTCGGTTGGCGCGTTTTCGACGTAGTGAGCTGGTCCTGGCAGTGACCACGGCTGCGGGTGTGGTTGGCCTCGGTGTGCTCTATGGTGTGCTGGCGGCTGTCGCCCTGTCGATACTGGATCTGTTGCGCCGCATTTCACACGCCCATGACAGCGTCCTCGGTTTCGTTCCGGGCGTCGCGGGCATGCACGACATCGAGGACTACCCGGACGCAGCACCGGTGCCGGGTCTGATCGTCTACCGCTACGACGCACCGCTGTGCTTTGCGAATGCACAGGATTTCCGTCGCCGCGCCTTGGCTGCGGTTGATGACAACGGTGGATTCGTGGAGTGGTTCGTCCTGAACGCCGAGGCGATTGTGGAAGTTGATCTGACGGCGCTCGATGCGCTCGATCAACTCCGGGACGAATTGTCGCGCAGGGGAATCGTGTTCGCGATGGCGCGGGTCAAACAAGACCTTCGTGAGTCCCTTGCCGCGGCCGGACTGCTCGCGCGAATAGGCGAGGACCGGATCTACATGACATTGCCCACAGCGGTTGAGGCGTTCAAGAACCGCTAGAACCTGTGGAGGATCCCGGCCGCAGTATGGGCATCAGCCGGTCGACGAGACCGGTGTTCTCCGAAGGTAACTCGGGCATGCGAACGGCCCCGCTCAGTGGGTGAGGGGGGCCGTCGTGGTCGATCGTCAGGCTCTGAGAAGATCGCCTGCGCCTGCACGTGCGGCGTGCAGCCGAAGGACGCGAGCAGCCGAAGGATCAGCGCTGTACAACGCGAGCAAAGCGATATGCCCGCGCTGCGGCGCGTCCGGCGGATATCCGGCACGCAACCACCCGATCGTCCTGTTCAGGATTCCCGAGCCAACTGTGGCGGCACTCATTTGATACTCCTTGCGAATTGGTGCTTCGGTTTCTGAGCCGACGTTTTGCGGCTACACAGCAACCATCCCTTGGTGGCGAGTCGGTGTATGTCCGACGAATAGCCGGTGTTGGAGATGAACTCGCTGTCCCCAAGATGGGGGATATGCCGCACCTGTTCGCGCTGGGCGGCGCTGCTGAGCGCGGGAACTACATTGCCTCACTGCCGCAGCGGCGTGCCGGACTGGCTTGCCGTGCCGGGCTGGCCCAGACGGGAGGTGCGCCAACGGCGGGGGTGCATCCCAGAAGAATTGCCGTGCCAGCCGATAAATCGGGTTGGAGGGTGCGAACCGCCAGGTCGATTGGAGGGTGCCAGCCGATAAATCGGGTTGGAGGGGTGCCAGGGCACCTCGATCATCGAGGTATCCACGCGGCCAATCCGGTTGCGGATCTCTACCTAACCCGTTGCGGCCCATACGGATTACCGGTCTGGCTGTGTTCTGGGTCACACGTAATCTAATGCATTGAGATTCCTACGCTTTAAAGACTTTTGGCCGATCACGTCGCCAATTCGTCTGCGAGGCCGTAGAATTGCCTGCATGAGATAACGCAACACAGCGCCCAAGCTGATCCGTTGGCGCGGAGAAATTCAGCTCAGACGCTGGTCACTGATGGATGGATAAGCATGAATTCTAGCGCAAGCCCGCCTGACTTCGACGGCGAACCTGACCGCTGCCCCGATTGCGGTTGGGTACTGACTAAGCCGGTCGACAACTGCCCTCAATGCGGGTGCCAGTTGGTCGACCGGTGCCCCGGTTGCGGCGGCAGGCCTGCTGGCTGGCATTGGGCAAGCTGCCCGATCAGGTTTGGCAAGCCACTGCCGCCCGAGCCGGTCATCCGCGCCGAATTGATCGGCAAGATCCGCGCCGTCTGCAACGAGCTTGATTCCAGATACGGCAACGAGATACCGGGCACCGCCGAGCGCGGGCTGTACAGCTTCCACTGGCCCCCGAGCGAATCGGGCATCCACACGCTGTGCGCCCTGCTCGACCAGGCCCGCGAATACCTGCGCCGCGCACCGGCCCTACCCGCGTCGGCATGCCCGCATGCGGCGGCACCGCGCAAGTCCAAGTCCCGCCCTGGCCGTGCTAGCTTGGCTCGCGGCCAGGGCCGGGTCACCAAAGCTGTTGACTAGCAGCGAGGCGCTGCGCTAGGACGCGCCGCGTGTCGCCTGGTAGTGCGCTTCGTAACGAGGTTGTGCTGCACTCCGATCAGCTCGGCCATCAAAGCTGCACGGAACGAACGGATTACGGGTCGGATTAGATCGCCCCCGTGCTAGGCATCTCTGCCTCTCCACTTCACCTCGTTGCATGCAGTCGCCCAAAGCTGGTGAATCACTTCGGGATCAATCTTCTCCATGTAATCCCCCAAAACCAGATGGCCGCAGGGAGCGTAGTAATGCCTAGGGGAAGGCTTTGGATCATCGGCGTTCAGTATCGCGTTAATGACGGCCAGCCGCTCGCTGCGATCCTGTAAGCCCATGTCACGGAACAAGGCGTGGATCTTGCGATGTTGGGCCGCAGTGGCCGGTTCTTCGAGGGTGGCGCATCGCGTGTCGTGTCGCATGACCGTGGCTTTGGCCTGCTCCACGCGCAACTCGATAGCGAATGCATGGCAAGCAGGACAACCGATACCAGCCAGCCTCACCGGAGGTCGCCATCACCCGGTCAGCTAGATAGTGTCCGGCATATGGCTGCGGGCTGACACCGAAAACCACGACACCGTTGCGCCAGGCACCATCGTCGTCGTCGTCGCCGAGCCTGTGGTCAACCTCGGTGAGCACATCCTTGTATTCTTCCTGTGTCACAACGGGTTTGATCTCCACCAGCAGCGGACCATCACCGTGAATGATGAAGTCGGGAATGTAGTGGTCGGCGTCGAACGGCTCGTAGATGTATTGCCAGCCAAGCTGATCGAAGAACACCGCCCATCTGGCTTCCAGCCGGGACCGGTATTCGATCCTGTCGTAGAACGTGGGGATGGCCCTCATCGGCTCAATCCTCTCCGTCGGCGTCTTCGTTCATGGGTCATGTCGGTGACGGTAGGCGCATTCCGGGACACCGCGCCAGCAATGACTGTGGATTGGCTTGGGATGGCTTGGGATTCGCTGTGGATAACACACTGATAGGTGTGGATAACCGCCGCGAAAGCCTGTGGATAAGTAGGCGAATTTTCGGATGTGATCAACGACAGCCATGAGTCGTTTTTCGAGGTCAGAGCATTAATGCGCCCATCTCGGGCCGGTGCTTGCTCGTGGAACCGAAATGTGTCGTTCGAATGCCGAATCTCGGGCGTGTCGCCTGTCGCAACGGTTCGGGCCGCTGGCGGGCCAGCGGCGTAAGGCACCTGTGGGCAGTAATCCGCGACCGTTGCGGTGATGGGCCAGCATGATTCACCCGGTGCGGCGTCTCAGCTTTGTGTTGCATTGCTCGCATGCGAATGTCGATAGGTTTGTTGGCACGATCTGCACATGTTGGCAGTTGTGACACTTCACCCTCGTGGACTTCCCGTGCGGTCGTTTCTGCGGGGTATCTGGCGCGCTAGGTGCGAAGCGGTACCCACAGTGCTTGCAGACATGGGCGTCGGAGAGCACGGTTTCCGCGCAGTCGGGGCACTTCTTCGTTGCGCGGGTTGGCACCTTCGCCGGGGCGGGCGGACCGGAAGCATTGGGAAGGCGGAACTGCGTGGTTGGTCTGTTGCCAGCCACCGCCATTGCCAGCGCGACTACCCAGCCGATGAACGTCCAGCCCAGGAAGATGTTGATCACCCAAATGGATCCCTGGTTGGGCAAGTCGCGAGCCGTGGCGACGAAGGCCGGGATGAAATACAGGACGAGCGAGAATATGAGGATGAGGACACCCGCGATAACACTACCGACAGTGCTACCCGTGTCGGTATCGGCCAGAATCAGTTGCGCTGCAACCGTGTTCATCTCTACCCCGCGCCGCCGTGATGTTTAGTAGTCATTGCAGGCCCCCCCGCGTGGAGCTTCTCGGGGCAGTAGGCACGCCCCGCCGCGTGGGCCACCGGCACGGATTGTTGTACGGGCACACCGATGCTCACCAGCGGGGTTAGCGTTCCCAGGCACAGTCGGCGATAACCGCCGCGACAGTGTTCCGGTTCAAATTGAGTTCGTCGGCAATAGCGGATTCGCTTTTGCCCATCGAGTATTCCTGGCATATGAGCTGGTGTATGTACGGCGGCACATCAGCGGGCATGACTGCCACCAGCGCGGCAAATACGACGCTTATGGCGTTCACATGTCAATCTCTTTCTATTGTAATCTCATTGAGGGGTAACCATTTCAGCCATGCCGTCTCATGGTGTTATCAGCCCCTGCGGTAGCGTCGGCGTGCTGGTGTCGCAGCCTTGCCTGCCCTCGTCGTCGGGCTGGCGGATGATGGTTACCGTGCCGGACTTAGTGACTGTGACCACGATTACGTTCTTCTGATCGGCCCAATCCCATTGCGTCAGGCCAAGTTTGCCGTTCAGGTCCTGGCTGCACCAAGGAAGCCCCTCGTAGTCGTGGAAAATCGGCAACTGGGACCGCAGCATCTGCGCCGTGTAGTCGTAAGACGCTGGCACAGTCCACACTTCCATGCCTGGAGAGCTGCCGCAGCACGCGGGCACAGTGCCCGGCGGCAGTGACACGTTGAGCAGCGCCGAGCGCGGGCCGCTGGCGGGTGGCGACGATGACGGCGGCGGCGGCACTGCTGCCGGTGGCGGCGCTGCTTGTGTGACTGGCGGGGAAGTGACCGTGACCGTGCTGGTCGCTGCCGGTGGCGGGGCGGAGCTACAGGCTGCCAGCGCCACGGTGGCCATCGCGATGACCATCGCCCGCCTCATCAGGAACCGGTTCCACAGAGATCGATTGGCGCAAACATAGATCCGCGCACCGCTGGCGGCATAGGGCCAATCGGCCTCATTGCGGGCCGCTGAGCGGGCCACTGCGGGCCGATCAGCACCGCCCTGGTGTAGATGGTGGGTAGGTCTCGCGGGTGAAGGAATTGACTTTGATTGGCCAGACTGCATTTATTTTAGTGTCCAAGTTCGACTGCGACCTGATTGGCGAGGGCTTCGCGTGCTGTGCGTTCCTCGGGCCGCAGTTCATGGAGGGTCACCCTCGGACTTTTCCCAAGGCTAGGTCCTTGCGTGGGATGCGCTTCCTCCCACTCGGTTAGCTCTGCTTGTGTGACCATCTGTCTCACCACAGACCGCCAGGTCTCCATCCGCTCCCGCACCGCGTCGGACCCGAACGCTCTCACGAGCGCTTCGGTGTGCGCTTGTTCTTCAAACGACGGCAACGGAGTATTCGGCGGCGGCCCAGTCTGGACCACGGGATAGACCATCTGCGCCCATTGCCCCGCCCGCTCAGCCATGTCGAGAAGGTCGACGTAGGCGTTTTCCAACCGCTGCTGTTCCCGTGCCTCTTTCGCGAGCAATCGCTCATGGGTCAACTGCTGCCCGAGAACCGTCTCGGCATGATCGCGGCCTTGCTTGCCGCTCAGCCAGGTGAAGAAGATTCCGGCCACGCCGACTGCAATCGACGCGGTTGCTGTCGCTACGGGGGCGACCCACTCACATGCCATTAGACCCATTATGGTCATTGGACTTCGGGGCCAGCCGGTGCCAGCCGGTGACCAGGGCCGGGCAAATACGACATGCATGTCGTATCTCGCAGCTAACGCCAGACGATAGGGACCAGACAGGGACCGGCCCCTCTGGGAGACCCTGAAAACATACCCTGACCTGCGGTGAAGCGAGTGCCCCCGGCAGGATTCGAACCTGCGACACCGGCTTTAGGAGAGCCGTGCTCTATCCCCTGAGCTACGAGGGCGAGGGACGTCGTTGAATACCTGACTAAACCTAGCCGGTAGAGGCGCTGGGCGGGGGTTTCCGCGGCGTTCGCGGCGTCCTGGTGCCATTCCGGACGATTGGCCTGGTCGTCGTGCTATGGCGGGTGTGAGTGTAACTGGCACAACGATAAGCACGTGACGCCTGGGCGTCCGTAGCTAGCCTACGGCGAGCCTCGTCGTGGTGGCTGGCGGTAGGCAGCCCGCTCTGCGGGTGTCGTCGTCGGTATAGGCAGGCCGCTATTGCGTTGCGGCCCAGAGCGAATCGAGCACGAGGGCCAGCTGCCGAACAGCGGCGTCGGCGGCCATGTGCCCGCCGTAGAGGATGCATTCGCGGGCAGATCTTTGCCACGAGACCACAGCCGGTTGTGGCCAAGCCAGGCGAGTGGACCTCCGTTCGGGCCTTATCTAGATCGTGCGCCAAGACCGTCATGTCGGCGCACGCGCTGTCGGTGCGTGACGGGTTAGGGTTGGCCATGGCCGCCAGCGAGGAACCGGTGACCGTCCTCGGTGAGGATGAGAGCTGGGAGCTATTGTCCAGCGCGGCGCTGGGCCGATTGGTGACATGCGCGGGCTCGCGCCCCGAAATCTTTCCCGTTAACTTCGTCGCCCGGCGCCCCACCGTGCTGTTTCGGACCGCCGAAGGCACCAAGCTGTTGAGCGTGGTCATCAACAAAAACGTGGCGTTCGAAGCCGACAGCCACTCACTCGAAGAAGGCTGGAGCGTCATCATCCAGGGTGCCGCCGAAGTGTTGTCGACCAGCACGGAGATCGCTGAGGCGGATCATGCCGGGCTGCGGCCCTGGGTTGCAACGCTGAAACTTCGTTATGTTCGTATACACGCCGCAAGCATTAGTGGCCGACGATTTCGTTTCGGCCCCGAACCCGATCGCGACGACATCTTCGCCTGACCACCCATCTTTGCCCGTCGCGAAATGCAACGCCGGGCCGATTGCGGTGAGCAGGCGCCGGGTCATGTCCTCACGGCTCTGGTCGGAATCGGACTCCCCCCAAGCAACTACGACATCAAAGCCGGCGAGGAAATGGTCGGCCGAGTCGGGTGCCACCGCGGCAATACCCCGATTTTCGTCAAGCTGGCGGCACATCTCGAGCCGCCACAACGCGATTACGGGCCTGCTGGTTGAACGACGTCCCCACCGGAATCCGCTCCGGTGGGGACGCGTGTCATGGTGCGGCCGCGGAAGAAACCCGGGGCTATCGCCCACCAGACCACCATCAGGATCAATCCGAGCACCAGCGCGCCGACACCAACCGCCGCGACGGCACCGAATCCGAGGATCGTGATGTTGTTGCCATCGTCGTCGGTTAGCCAATCGGGTTTGGAGTACTGGATGAGCCCGTAGATGAGAACGATCAGCAAGCCCGCGCCGCCCAGCAACGGGACGACGCCGCGCATCACAAAGTCCCGCACCGATTTGGTAAGGGTATTGCGGTAGTACCAGGCGCACGCAAACCCGGTAAGCCCGTAATAGAACGCGATCATCAACCCGACCGATCCGATCAGCGCGGCCAGCAGGTTCTCGCTGATACGCGTGAACAGGACATAGAAAAGGATGGACACTGCGCCGACCGCGATTGTGGATGTGGTCGGTGTGAGGTAGCGACGGTGGGTCTTCGCGAACGAGTCAGGCAGCGCCTTGTACGCCCCCATCGACAGGGTGGTGCGCGCGGTCTGCAAGATCGTCGTCTGCGTCGACGCGGTGGCAGACGTCAGGATCGACGCCGCCAGCAACAGCAGTGCGATCTTGCCGAGGACGCCGTTGCCGAACAATTCCGGACCGATGGATGCAAAGACGTCTTTCGAGGTGTGCGGGTTGCCCAACCCGATGCCCTTCGTCCCGACACCGGCGAACGCCACGGCCGAGACGGTTACCAGGGTGTAGGTCGCCAGCAGCAGGAAAGTCGAGATGACGGCGGCGCGCCCCGGCGTGCGGCTGGGGTCGTCGGACTCCTCGTTGCAAGCCACAGCGGTGTCGAAGCCCCAGTACATGAAGATGCCGATGAGAACTGCTGGGGCGATGATCTTCCCGAAATCAAGACCGCCCGGCCAAAACCAGGACAGCGACGGATGCAGGGAAAAGGCCTGGGCGCTATGGGTATACGTCTTGACCAGTGCGGCCACCGAAAGCACAATCAGCACCACGATTTGAATGGACAGCAGGGGGTACAGCAGTCTGGCCGAGACCTCGATGCCGCGATAGCAGACATAGGTCATCATCACAATCCAGAAGACGCCCGCGACCGTCGACCAGAACCTGCTGTTGGCCAGGTCCGCGAGCGAATGCCAGCCCAGGTCGCCCACGAACCTGAACGAGTACGCCCCGGCGATCTCGACCAGGTTGGCCATCACAATCACTTCCGCGGCTATGATGCCCCAGCCGCCGAGCCATCCGACGAAGGGTCCAAATGCCCGCGACGCCCACGTGAACGTGGTGCCACAGTCCGGTTCGGCCTCGTTCAGTTCCTGATAGGCGACGGCGATGAAGTACATCGGGATGAATGAAATGAGAATGACCGCGGGGGCTTTGACGCCGGAGAGCTGCCCACCACCACTGGCCACGATGAGACCCAATGTCGCGGCAAGGCTGTAGGCGGGCGCCATCGACGCCAAGCCGACCACGACGCCGGAGAACAGGCCGAGTGCGCCGCCCCTGAGGCCTTTGCCCTTGGCAGTCGCCACCGCGGCGTCGCTGTCCGGACCGGTCGTGACCCCACCTTTGTTCATCGCACCCCTCTGCTTGAGCATTCCTAGGCGAAGACGTCGTTGAGGGTCACCGTTTGCAGATTGCGGCTGTAAATGATGTCGAGTAGCTGACGGAAACAGTGGGTGACGGTGGGAAGGTTGGCGTGGCCCAGCACAATTTGCCGGGGCCGCAACGATTTTTGCGCCGCAGCGATCAGTCCGGCGTCGCTGATGGGCACGTCATCGCCAATACTGCCGCTCCACAACGCAATGGTTGCGTAGCCTTGATCGGCCGCGATCCGGTCGGTGGCGGGTGTGTGCCGCCCGTAGGGCGGCCGGAAATAGGGGGTTCCGTCAATCCCGTAGGTGTTGCGCAAGAAGTCGGCGTTGCGAAGGATCTGGTCGGCGACTGCGGCTGGGCCGATGCGGGTGACGTCGGGATGCGACCAGGTGTGGTTTCCCATCTGGATTTGACCAGAATCGACCATCGGCCGCAGTGCGGGTGCATTAACCGACCAGGAACTGTTGGCCCCGTTGACGAAGAACGTCACCCGCATCCCGCTGTCGCGACAAAAGTCAGCGAATGCGCACACCACCTGCACGCTGGCTCCGTCGTCGATGGTCAGCGCCACCCGGTTATCGTCCCCAGGCAGCTGGGTAAGCACACCGACAGGGTGCGGCACTTTTTGGGTCGGAAATCCTCGGGCAGCCGGGGACCGACTGGCCGTCGTCAGCAACACGATCGCGGTGCCGCACAACACTGCGCGGCGATCCATGTTCTTCATGTGCCAACACTATTGCTCGCGACAAAACAGGGGATAATGCTGTATTTCGTTGTGTGGCTTGCCTTTCGGCTCCGTAGTTCGATGATCCACCGAGTCTGGCCTGCCATCGGGAATGCAACTGCCCGCCAGATCGGGGTCACTCCGACCGCGTAAGGATCTTTGCGCCCGTGTTCGACATCGCATCGGACTCGCTGATTCTCCTGCAGCAAACGAACCGACCTACCGCTGGTTACAGCGGCAGTCGTTTACTCCTTGGCGTCGCTCGGCTTGCTGCTCACCGCCTCGCTGGCGCTGCGCACCACGCTGCGCAGAAACTCCATTCGAGTTGTCACGAGCGAGTCGGCCAGATCCAAGGCGGCGTCGACGATGGTCTTGCGCAGCTCCGGATCGACCAGCGCGGGCGTCGCCTCATCGACGGTGTCAACGAACTTGCGCAACGCCGCAATCGCGGCCCGCCGTCCGGTTTCAACCGATTCGAGCACCTCATCGGACAGGCCCGCCGCTCGTTCCACCACAGTCTTTTTCTCAGTGCTTGTCATGATCGCGCTCCTAGGTTGAATCCAGAGGGGTGTTGAACGCAGCGACGTCAGATTGCACTTCGAACCATGCCGTGTCATAGGGCCGATGGTCACCATTCCGAGGATGCGGATGGCCGGGCCCGAGACTCCCGCCCGGCGGGAAGACCTTCTGCTGCTGGTCAATACTTGGGCTCCATCCCTGTCATCCGCGAGTAACTGTCGGTGACAGTAACCGGCCATATCAACGGGCTATCGGCGCCAAAGGTGATGGTCGAAGCCGAACGGCCGCAGGGCCTTGTGACTTCGGACCCTATCCGGGGGCTGACTCGTCATGGTCCGATCAAGAGCTACGTCCTTGAGACCTGCCGGAGGAAGGAACATGATGAGTGTCGCGCGTGCCCGGCGACAACCTCGGTCGCCGGCCTCCGATCGGAAGGCTTCCCGAGCGGCGAGTAGCGAATACGACGACAACCGACTGCTCGTTGAGGAGCCGTTGGAAGGAATGCTGCCCGGCAGGGATCCAGCCGCCAATTGGGCTGATATTGACGATGCCGAGCAATCCGACATGGAGCGCTCGGTTGAGCTGAGCAACGCCTATGTCATCGGCGAAGACGTCTTCGTGCCGATCGCCCCGAAGCGAGCAGACGAATTCATGTGCTCGAGGTGCTTTCTCATCCAGCACATGAGCCGTCTGGCGAGCTCGAAGGGCGGTCGGCGGATCTGCACCGACTGCGCATAGCTGGGCCGTCACCGCCGACAGTCACGACCGTAAGACTTCCATCACCACCAACCCACGGCCGTCGAATCAGGACTGCAGGAGGTAGTCATGTCCACCAACACGAAGGTCTCGGCGATTGACCACGCGATGCACACAGCGCACACGTGGGTCAACGACGTGGCCAGGGAGCTCGATACCGAGGATCGGGAGTTCGCCTACCGAGTGCTGCGTGCGTGGCTGCACGCCCTGCGTGATCGGCTCCCCGTGGAGGCCAGCGCCCGCTTTGCGGCGCAACTGCCGGACCTCATTCGGGGCGTGTTCTATGCAGGCTGGAATCCCAGCGCGGTCCCCGAAAAATACGGTGCCGAGGAATACACAGTCCGATTTCTCCGCGAGGCCACCATCTCCCTCCACGATGTCGGCAAGGTAGCCGCGGCGACCACTGCGGCCATGTCGCACCACCTCCCGCCAGCTCACATGGACAAAGTCCTCAATCAGCTACCCGGAGAAATCCGCACCCTACTGCAGCCTCGGCGGTGATCGGCGAGGCGGCGAATCCTGTGCCGATGAACTGACGCCAATGTCGCCGGGTTCCAATCCAATTGTCGCGTGCGGTGATTATTGCCATCTGAGATCTTCGTCGAGTTGTTGGGCTCGTTCGTCGAGCTCAGCCGCAGGGCCGGTATCAATCGTGACCTCTTGCCAGTACGCCGGACTGTAGAGGTGAATATCGTTGCCGCTGCTGACCTTTAGCACGCCGCCCGTGAGGACTTCATAGGTCGCGCCATCCGGATATTCGTCGTCTTCATCGTGGCCGGCAATTTGGATCCACATCTTCATGCTGAAAATAATCCTCCGCATCGGGCCCATCGAATTCTTGAGGCTACCGCCGCGACGGCGAGCTGGGGGTCAGAGGTCCTGCGCATCCGTGGTCAGGAGGCTCAAGAATAGGGTCTTTCGCCCGCTGACCAGCAGCCGTAGTGGGCTTCATCCTGTATCTACCCGGTAACACGTACACCGGCTCGGCTTGGCGGGACTACTTGATGCGTTCGAATGACGTTGCGGCCGAGGCGCTGCAAGAATTGGCCGATCTGATCGCTATCTCCGGCGGCGACCCCTACCGGGTGCGTGCATATGAGAAGGCGGCCCGGTCCGTCGCGGGGCACCCCTTTGACCTGGACACTCTCGACCGCAAAGGTTTGATGGCGATCCCGGCGGTCGGTGCGCACACCGCCGAAAAGCTGCTCGAGTTACGGCAGACCGGCCGCATTACCGCTCTCGAGGAACTGCACGCCCAGCTGCCCGCCGGTCTGCGCGCGCTGCTGGGAATCCCCGGGCTCGGGCCCAAGCGGGCCCATCAGGTGTATGTGGAGTTGGGCATTTCGTCGATGCCCGAGCTACTCAACGCGTTGCACGACGAGCAGCTGCGCAACCTGAAAGGCTGGGGTGAAACCAGCGAACGCAACCTGGCCCGCGCGATCCGCCAGATGCAGGAGGTCGGTGGGCGCATGCCGCTGGCGATCGCTCTGGACATCGCCGAGGATCTCGTCGCGCGCATTGCCGAGCTACCACAGGTCAGCCGGGTCGACTATGCGGGATCCTTGCGGCGAATGCGCGACACGGTCGGCGATATCGACCTGCTGGTGGCCGCCGACGAGGACCCCCCATCGGTCATGGACCACTTCTGCGCCATGGCGCTGGTTGATCGCGTCCTGGCCCACGGTCCGACGAAATCTTCCGTGGTGACAACGAAGGGCATCCAGGTGGACTTGCGGGTGGTACCTGCGAAGGTCTGGGGTGCGGCGCTGCAATACTTCACCGGGTCGAAAGCTCACAACATCCGCATCCGCGAATTGGCTGTGCGGGCCGGGCTGAAGTTGTCCGAGTACGGGCTGTTCCGAGTCGACAACAACAAGCTCTTGGCATCAACCAACGAAGCCGACATCTACGCCAAGCTCGGGCTGCCGTGGATCCCCCCGGTGTTGCGGGAAGACCGCGGCGAGGTCGAAGCCGCGCTGGCTGGTCATCTCCCCGACCTCGTGGAAGTGGGCGACATTGTCGGCGACCTGCATGTGCACACCAATCTCACCGACGGCATCGCCAGCCTGGATGACATGGTCGCGGCCGCCGCCCGGCGCGGATATCGTTACTGCGCCATAACCGATCACGCCACACAGTTGGCGATGCAACGGATGACGCGCGATAAGGCGCTCCAACAACGCAGCAAGCTGCCCGAGCTGTCTCGTCGTCACGGCATGGAGTTGTTGCACGGCTCGGAACTGAACATCGCCGCCGACGGTTCCCTGGACTGGGACGATGACTTCTTGGCGGGCTTCGACGTCCTGGTTGCTTCGGTGCACTCCGATTTCGACCAGACCCGCGATGAGATGACCCGACGCCTGATCACCGCGATCGAACACCCCTACGTCAATATCATCGGTCATCCGACCACACGCGTCGTGGCTCGTCGTCCGCCGATCGATTTCGACGTCGATGCGGTGTTCGCGGCGGCCGCGCGCACCCATACGGCCCTGGAAATCAACGCTTTTCCCGACCGGTTGGATCTCGACGACGAACTCGTGCGTCGTGCCCGCGAGTATGGGGTTGTGTTCGCCGTCGATACCGACGCCCACGCCGTCCCGCATCTGGACTACATCCGTTACGGTGTCGCCGTTGCGCAGCGTGGCTGGGTATCAGCCGATGAGGTGATCAACACCTGGCCGCTGGACCGGCTCCGCGGATTCCTCGCAAAGGGACGCCAATTCTCCACCGCACACCATCGCGCCGGTTCGCGGCGTCACTGAGCAACCGGAAAAGTGTTGGCCGCATCGGTTCGCCGGTTTCGGCGACGCCGAGGGGGCGAGATCGCCCGCTGGGGATTCACCTTCCTAGCGACGAACGACCATCGGGGATGGGACTTCGGTCTCTACCGGTCGGCCCCACACCGTCGAATGATCCAAAGAAGTCGAATGATCCAAAGAATCGGGACGCAATCGAAACGAAGTGACGAAATGGCCGTCCCGTTAGGCGCCGGCACAGCCACCCGAGATCGATGGCCCAGATCTGTCAACCTCGGCGGTGAGGAAAGGAAATCGACTATGGCGATCTGTGATACCTGCGGCAACGAGTACGATAAATCATTCATGGTGACCTGTGCGGATGGCCACACGGCCACGTTCGATTGCATCGAGTGCGCGGCGGTCGGATTGGCGCCGGCGTGCGTGCGCACATTGCGGCTGTCGCATCCTGGGCCACGGCGTCGAGACCGAAGACAAGATTTACTGTTGCGCAAATTGCGCCCGCAAAGCCGGCAGCACAGGCGTGAGTGACCGCTCGGCCGCTCCGACAGGTGCGCGGCTATGAAAACCAGGAGGAGGCCGTGGCTATCGACCGCCCAAGCGAGCCGCGCATTCGCTGCGGCCGCTCAGTTCTGAATAGCTGCAGAACCACCTGCGAGCAAGGGATCGAACGGTGAAACCGCGAACAGAGACCGATCTCCGCCGGGATGTTCGCGGCAGCGGCCAGCGCAGTCTGAGCGCGGCCGAAGGTGTGCTGGTGGCCCTATGCCATTGCAGCCTCGACGAGGCGTTCGCCGACAAAGTGCAAACGGCCAAACGGCACAGTGTGGCCCCTCTGGAGTTGGCGAATGCGCTCGTGGCGATGGCCGAAAACGATGCGACCTGTGACTTGGATGAGATGCTCGTCGCGGCCGTTGACCGAGCCTGGGGCACCTTGCTGGCCAGCGGTCCCAGCAACGACTATGACTGTATGACTGCAACCGAGCGCAACGGCCGCCGATGGCGCGAACGCATCCGACAAGCAACCCAAACTGACGGGATTTGAAACGTGATTGAGCCGATTCCGCAAGTCGATGACGCTGAGGGTGCTCTGCAAGCTCGGCCGGTCGACGACGACACCGAGGAACGCGACACGTTACCCGAAACGCGAAGCGACAACTCGGATGCGGCCGCTGGCGATTTGTCGGATCAGAAGCTATCGGTTTCGGTTCAAGGCGACGGTGCGGCCGCGGCGTTAGCCGATAGGGGCTTCTGGCCGATCTGGCAATCGAATTCGGTTGCAACACAACGCTCTTTCATTGACGACATGGCGTCGCTAAACGAGCCATATCGACCAAATTCGTGACTATCCGATGCCTGGTCGCAGCACACACTCGGGTATCGTGGTCGGAGTCGACGGATCCCCGTCATCAACGATGGCCGCAAAGTGGGCCGCGCGCGAGGCAACCATGCGCAACATTGGGCTCAAGGTGGTGCACGTCTCAAACCCGCCGGCCGTCTGGCCCGGCGCCTCCATCCCGGCTGCGATCTACCGACGGCACGAAGAAGAGGCCCGCAAGGTCATCGCCGATGCGATTCAGGTCGCCGAAGACAGTGTGCGTGAGGGCAATCGACCAGAGATCGACAGCGAACTGTGTGCGCGGCGCCCGTGCCTTACCCTTGTCGACCTGTCTGAAGAGGCGTACATGGTGGTGGTCGGGTGCCGGGGACAAGACGCGCTGGAGCGGACCTTGCTCGGCTCGGTCACCACGGGATTGATCCATCACGCTCACTGTCCGGTCGCCGTGATCCACGAGGAGGCCCCAATTCTGCCGGGGCCCTCGCGGTTACCGGTGTTGGTCGGCATTGACGGCTCGAGGGCATCAGAGCTGGCCACCGCAATTGCCTTCGACGAGGCCTCTTTCCGCGGTGTGGACCTACTGGCCATACACGCCTGGACTGACTCAGACACCTCGGGCGTGCTGAGCAGGGAATGGTCGGTCATGCAATCGAGGGCAGCCGAAATTCTGGCGGAACGTCTGGCTGGTTGGCAGGAACGCTACCCCGACGTTACCGTTCACCGCCGGCTGGTGTTCGACCGCCCAGCGCGCCATCTCCTCAAGGAATCCGAGTCTGCCCAACTTGTCGTGGTCGGCAGTCATGGCCGGGGCGGATTCGCAGGGATGTTGCTCGGATCGGTGGGCGCCGCCGTGGCGCACGCAGCCCGTATCCCGGTGATCGTTGCCCGCCGAGACTGATGCGTTGTCTGGCGCTCGCCGCGCATACCGAACAGTGGACCTACACGTTCGCTATTCTTCGTCTTCGGCGACGTAGACCTCGTCTTCGATGATGTGAACCGCGGCTTCCTCGGCAGATGCTGCGCCTCCGCTGATTCCGACGTCCTCAGCGACCAATTCCGCCTCGGCGTCTTCGCCAAATCCCTGGTCCGGGGCGACAAGCCGGCCGGCTCGCGCTCGGCCAACCTCACGCCGCTGGGGGAATTCGGCTTCGCGCTCGGCTTCGTCGGAGCGTTGCCGCTCGGCTTCATCGAGCAGGACATCGATTCGCGCTGCCGGATCCGGCTCTTCCTCTGCAAGTATCTGGTCCATGCCTTCAGACGGCCCGAAGGCGCCGGGTCCATACGGTCGCTCGGGCGGCGAATAGCCCTCGTCGAGAATGTCGTCCATACCCCGGTCGATCAGGCTGTCCTCCGGCTGAAGCTGATTTTCGTCCTCGACGCTGTATTCGCCTGCCGCCGGGCCGGCCTCATAGTGAGTGCTCATGATTTGCTCGCACCCGCTCTGGCATGCACGAAGTCGCGGGCCGTGGTCATTGTGTACTCCTAAATCGACGGTTGCCGCGGTATTCGCCGCGGGGGCAGTCCAACCATAAAGACGGCCCTGTATCGCGCCTAGGGCCATTCGTCCTTTCAGCCGACGACGTTGGCCGCCCGCAGGCCCGTCCTACTGAATCCTCCTCGTGATCCGCACTTTCGCCGCTGGCTGTTGAAAGCCAGGCGGCCTGGAAAGTGTCGGCTTCGCCTCGGAATGACTTCCTGCAGCCGACAGAGGACTTTCGGCCCCTCGGCCCGACGCCGAGTCGGTGCGATGGTCGAGTGTGATCTGCCTCGAAGCGGCACGCGTGTTGCCAACATGGACTCTGTGCGGCGGCGGAAAGGATGCCCGATGACTGTTCTGCGAATCCTCTCCGGTTCCGCCAACCCGGGTCTGGCCAATGCCATCGCCAACTATTTGGGAGTTGAGTCCGATGGCTGCTCCCTGCTGCGATTCCCTGACGGGGAGCTTCGTCCTATCGTCGAAAACGTCTGTGGCGCAGATGTTTACGTCATCCAACCGACGTCGCCACCGGTCAACGAGCACATCGTCGAGCTGCTGTTGCTGCTCGACGCGTGCCGTCGGGCCCGCGCAGCGCGGGTCACCGCGGTGGTGCCGTACTTCGGCTACGCCCGCCAGGATCGACGCACCACCGCGGGCCAGGCCCTCGGATCAGCAGTCATCGCCGATGCGATCGCCGCCGCGGGTGCCGATCGGCTCGTCGTTGTCGACCCGCACACACCCACCCTGGAAGCCGTATGCCGCATCCCGGTGGAAACACTGTCCGCCGTCCCCGCCCTGTCCGGTGAGCTCGCCACCGGGCTGCCAGAGGGGGCGGTGGTAGTCGCCCCCGACCTGGGTGCGGTCAAGCTGGCCGAACGGTATGCGGCGGTGCTGCGCGGGCCGGTTGCGGTGGTGCGCAAACAGCGCGAAAGCGGCTCAGCCGTTGCCGCGTTGGACATCGCCGGCGACGTGCGCGGCCGCGCCGTGTTGATCGTCGATGACATGATCACCACCGGGGCCACCATTGAAGCCGCGGTAGAACTGTTACGCACGCGCGGCGCCGCACAGGATGCCGTCGTGGCCGCGACGCACGGGCTTTTGGTTCACGCCGCCGTCACCCGCCTGCGTGAGCTTGAACTGCGCCACGTGCTCGTTGCCGACACCGTTGCCGTCAAGACTCGGGGGACCTTTATCCGCGTGTGCTCGATCGCGCCGACGCTGGCTGACGCGATCGCCTGCCTGCACGCCGACAAACCCCTGCAAAAACCGCTCGCCCGCGTGCCGTGACGGAACCAACACGCGGTACTGCCTCGGCAACAGTGGAACCGATCTCGACGCGCAAGCCATCTCTGGGCGCATGCCTCACCGGGTCAGCCCGATCCCATCAATCTCTACATGCCTTGCGCGCACCGTCGTTTGCGCGCTCTCCCCACTGCGGAATCGTCGAAGAACGCCGCGGCGACGAAGCGGCCGATCTGCTCCGATGATGGCCAGGTGAAGTTAGCTGGCCTCTACCGCGATGTGCTTTTCGGCGGCCGCCGCCGCTGCCTGCTTTGGGACGGCCACCTCCACGGTGAGGATGCCCTTGTCGTACATCGCTTTGATGTCGTCCTCGTTAGCGCCGGCCGGCAGCGTGACCGAACGAGTGAATGAGCCGTAGGAGAACTCCGAACGGCCCTTGTTCTCCTTCTTCTCGCTGCGTTCGGCCTTGATGGTTAATTGGCCGTCGCGCACAGTGATGTCGACGTCCTTGGCCGGATCGACGCCGGGCAGTTCGGCACGCAACACGTAGTGGCCGTCTTGCATGTCATCTTCGAGCCGGATCATATGGCCCGAGCGCAGAGTCACCAGTGACGGGAAGCCGGTCCACAGATCCGACCAGTCCGGCATCCAGGAGCGATGGTGGTGACGCGCAGGGAGATTGGGCACGATCCCCTCCTTGGGTTTGGGTTGCTGTTGAATACCCTTCCGATCCTTGAACGATGGATCGGCGAGCGGTAGGGGCCGAAGTCCCATCCTTGAGTCGGCTCGAGTGGGCTCAGCCGAGCTGCTCCATCTCGTCGGCCGCATCGGTCAGTGCTGTCGCGATTTCGCGGGCCGCCGCCGCGTCCAGCGCCTGGAGGTGGCGGGTATGCACGGTGATCCAGCGCCGCGTCGAGCCGTCCGCCTGCTGTCGGCCGAAGATTTGAATACTGCCGTGCCTGCCACGGCGGGTGGTCCCCTCGAAGTCGCGGTACCAGTTACTGTCAAGTTGCCAGTCGAACGTGCGCACTGCGCCGGCGGGCGGCGCGACGTCGTCGAATGGCATCACAGCGGAGATGTTTTTGGCCGCCCACTCCCGTGCCATTTCCAGCAGCGTCTGGGGCTCATCGCGTTCGAGGCGCTCGAGCTGTGCGATCTGCGCGGCGGTGAGCTGGTCGGCCACGTCGCGCCAGGTTTGGGCGGTGTCGTCGTGAGTGGTCATGATGTGCAGTGTGTGTGACCGGGCCGCTGTTGGCGAGGGCCGAAGGTCATGTCTTGGGTCCCTTCGCCGGTGCGGTGGCGCGTCGCAGGGAGGCTCAGTTCAGAGCGGTCGAGTTTCTGCTGCACCGGCGGCCCCGGGTGGGGCGGTTGCATGCGGTTGACCACGATCACCATCTTCATGTCCTGGTTCGCCGGTCGGGTATCGATTGCATTGCCGCTCAACGGTTTTGATCGCTGCAACAGCACCGCCGGTCACTGTGGGTTCACGTCAGCTGATTTCCGCGCGAAGGCCTTCGTGCCGCTGCTCCAGCTCGCTGGCTACCCCGGTGAAGAGGTCATGCGCGTCGGCCTTCACGCCGTTGAGCTTGATCTGCAACGCGCCCGGCTTCCTGACAACGAGGATGCTGCCGGGGGGATTCAGCGGGTGCTCGCTGCGGGTTCCCGAGCTAGCGGTCCGCGCCTCGGTCGCCAATTGATATCCGTGATCATCCCGGAGCCTGTCCGCTAGGGCTGTGACGATCTCGCTTTCTAACTCCTCGACCTCAACCGTCTCCGGCAAGGTCAGCTTCAGGATCGTCACCTCCGCCAGGCTACTAACTCTTGAAGTGGCATGATCCGGACGCCGCCGTCGTTGGTGCGTCGCCACGACGTCCCCCTGGCGCCGTTACCGGGCCAGCGACAGCGATATTCCGAAAAGGGGCCTGACCGACCGCAGAGACGCGGAGAATTGACCGAGATAGTGAGGCCAGGAAGGGAGATGCAATGGCCGCCGACCCGGAGTGCGCTCGGTGTAAGCAGCCCATCGGACCGGGGTGGCTTTACCTGGTCGCGCATCGCCGCGGCCAGGCCGAGACGGCCGAAGACGGCGCGGTACTGATTCATGTGCCTGACGAATGCCCACGGCCCGGGGAGCATGTTCCCAAGAGCTAGCGGGGCTGGGCGCCCTGCTATCTCCTTTGCTCCAAGGCTTTTCGTGGTCTGCGCTAAGGTTGTGTGCCCACAGCCACACGGCTCAGGTGATCGATGAACCAGTCGCGGGCCAACACCGCGATCCGCGCGAGTGTTCCCGGCTCATCGAAGAGGTGGGTGGCGCCGGGAACGACGGCCAGCTCGCACTTACCGCGCATCATGGCCTGGGCCTGTCGATTCAATCCCAGCACTACGTCGTCGCGGCCGCCCACGATCAGCAATGTCGGTGCTAGAACTTTCGTCAGCGACGTGCCTGCCAGGTCGGGCCTCCCGCCCCGGGACACCACTGCCGCGACGCGCACGCGGGGATCGGCGGCCGCGACCAGGGCCGCGCCCGCCCCGGTGCTGGCACCGAAGTAGCCGACCGGTAGCGCCGCTGTGTCGGGCTGGTCAGCGAGCCAGCCGGTGACGTCCACGAGCCGCCGCGCCAACAGCTCGATGTCAAAAACGTTGGCGCGGTTGTGTTCCTCGTCGGGGGTGAGGAGGTCGAAGAGCAAGGTGGCAAGGCCCGCCGTGTTCAAGACGTCGGCCACGTAGCGGTTGCGGGGACTGTGGCGGCTGCTTCCGCTACCGTGAGCAAATACCACCACGCCGACCGGTTGCTCCGGGATCGTCAGATATCCGGCGACCGACACCGATCCTGCGCCCACCCGGACTTCCTCGTCACGTATCGGCGGGTCGCCGGCGGCGGCGGCGGCCTTGGGCTCGCGAAAACCCTGCCGCGCACGATCAAGCAGCGCGATCACTTCGTCGTCGGAGGTCTGCGTGAAATTGCAGTATCCCTGGCCGACGGCGAAGAAGAGCGCGGGCGTGTCTAGGCAGACCACCTCGTCGGCGTATCCGGCGAATCTCGCGAAGATATCGCGTCCCCCGATGGGCACTGCCAGCATCACCTTGCTTGCGCCCTGGGCCCGGGCCACCTGGCAGGCGGCCCGGGCGGTGGCGCCGGTCGCGACCCCGTCGTCGACGATCACCGCGATCCGCCCCGCCAACGGGATGCGGTCATGCCCGCGGCGGAACCGCTCCGTGCGACGCTCCACCTCGGCCTCCTGCTCCGCTTCGACGCGGGCCATTTCCGGCTCGGATAGGTCGGCTTCAGCCACTACGGACTGGTTGATCACGCGGACGCCGTCCTCCCCGATGGCGCCGAACGCCAGTTCGGGTTGAAACGGCACCCCCAGCTTGCGAACTACCAGTACATCCAGCGGCGCCCGCAGCGCATTGGCGACCTCGAAAGCCACCGGCACACCACCGCGCGGCAGCCCCAGCACAACAATGTCCTTGCCGCGCAACGAGTCCAGGCGTTGGGCAAGCTGTCGTCCGGCGTCGGCACGATCGTCGAACAACCTCATAGTGCCGCGCAACGAAGCCAGCCGCCGGGCCAAGGGACGTCCGCCATCACTACTACCGTCCCGTTTCGTCATCCCATGAGTGTGGCGCGACGGGTCGGCCCGCCGAAGGGCCTTATGACCACTCCCGGTGGGGACTAACGCCTCCTGACCGGCGATGGCCGACCGGCTAGGGTCGGCGCGATGGAGGCGGATCAGTCGTCGTGCTCCTCGCGTGATTCCAGTGCGGTGACGGTGCTCCTGGGCGGTGACGTCATGCTCGGGCGTGGCGTCGATCAGATCCTGCCCCATCCGTGCGAACCGGAGTTACGTGAGCCGCATCTGCGCTATGCGCGCGGATACGTCTGGCTGGCCGAGCGCGCGAACGGGCCGATCCCGCGCCCGGTGGGGTGGCAGTGGCCGTGGGGCGAGGTGCTGGCGCTTCTCGACGACGCGGCCCCCGACGTTCGACTGATCAACCTGGAGACAACGATCACCGCCGACGGTGAATTCGCCGAGCGCAAAACGGTTTGTTACCGAATGCACCCGGAAAACACGCCGGCCCTGACGGCGTTGCGGCCGGACGTGTGTGCCCTGGCCAACAACCACATTCTCGACTTCGGCTACCAGGGGTTGACCGACACCGTAGCGGCTCTCACCGCGGCGGGGATACAGGGCGTGGGTGCGGGAGCGGACCTGCTCACCGCACGCCGCCATGCGGTGGTCAGCGCTCGCGGCGAACGCCGGGTGCTCGTCGGCTCGGTGGCGATGAAATCGGCTGGCGTTCCCGAGTCCTGGGCGGCGCATTACGACCGGCCCGGGGTGTGGCTGATCCGGGATCCGTCGCTGCGGGACGTTGCCGACGAGGTTGCGGCAGAGGTGCTGACGCGCAAACGCGATGCCGATGTCGGCATCGTATCGGTGCATTGGGGCTCCAACTGGGGCTACGCGATAGCGCCCAGCGAAATCGCGTTCGCGCACCGGCTGATCGATGTGGGCATCGACATCGTGCACGGGCATTCTTCGCACCATCCCAGGCCGATCGAGATATACCGTGGCAAGCCGATTCTGTATGGCTGCGGTGATGTCATTGACGACTACGAAGGCATCGGCGGGCACGAATCGTTCCGTGGTGACCTCAGGCTGCTGTATCTGGTCGATATCGATCCCGTTGGTGGGGAAGGGATCTCGTTGCGGATGATCCCGCTGCACGTGCGGCGGATGCGCCTCGAACGGGCGTCGCAGGCCGACGCCGAGTGGCTGCGCAAGACCATCGAGCACACCAGCCGCAGGTTCGGAATCGGTGTGGCGGCGCGATCCGACGATCTGCTGGAGGTCGTGCCACTGCGCGGTGACACGCATCGCCGGGCAGGCTGAACGGGCATCCCCGCTCACCGCAGCTCTGCGATGACCTTCGCGAAGGTGTCGAGGTTGTTGTCCTGCACGGTGAAGCTGGTAAGCCCGTACTTTTCGCGGAGTCCGGACAGCGCGTCGGCCATCTCGCGGGGTGACCCGCTGAGCACCGACGGCATGGAGAGCAGCTGCTCATCGGACAGGTCCGGGGAGTACCGGCGCGTCATCCTCAAGTCGGGTGCAGTCTCGCCTTCCGGCGGCATCGCCGTGATCACCATGTTCAGCTCCAGCGGGTCGAACCGATCACCGGCGGCGTTGCGGACGAACTCGATTCGTTCGGCCAGCGGGTCGTCGACGTCCCGGACCCTGGCGCCGGTCAGCCCGATGATGTCGGCGTGACGGGCGGCCAGGGTCAGCACTCGGTCGCCGTTGCCGGCGATTAGGATCGGCGTCGTGGGGTGATGCTCCTTAAGGTAAGTCGTCATGTGTTTGAGGTAGTCGACCCGGGCGCCGGCGCTGGGGTACGGCAGCTCCGCGGCCTCGAATTCTTCACGGACGTAACCGGTGCCGAGCCCGATCTCGAGCCGGCCTTCGCTGAGCAGGTCGAGGGCCTGGAGATCCCTGCCGAGGAGGGCCGGCTTGTAGAAGGCGGCGTTCAGCACATACATGCTCAGCCGGATCTTCGTCGTGGCCATCGCGGCCGCGGTCAGCGTTGGAAACGGTGCGGCCGCACCGAGATGGTCGGGCACGCACAAAATGTCGTATCCGAGATCCTCCGCCCGCTTCACCTTGTCGACCAAGGCCGTGCGCGACTTGAAGAACCGCATGCTCAGCCCGAAGCGAAAATCCTTGTCCACCAATAACCTCCGTCCAATGCGGGAGAACAATTACCAGGAGCGGGCCGCAGCCGCCAGGGCCTGCACCAGGGCGGCGGTCACGGGCGACAATCCGTCGGGGCCCGGCAGGGGGCTGCGCGGGCTAAGGCCCCTGACTCGGACCGAAAGTTCGAGCTGCGTTCCGCCGTCGCGTACCCGGTTGACCGGGTTGTTCGGTTGCAAGCCGCGCAATTCCGGCGGGATTTCCTCGATGTCGGTGACGACCCGATAACCGGTCAGCTGGATATGCCGGGCCAGGTGGGCGGCCAGCGCGCGGTTGCGGCCTCCGGCCAGCAGCTGCGTGGCGCGCCCGATGCGGCCGTAACCATGCAACGAGACGGCGACTTCTACATGATCGAGAAATTCGGCGAGCCGCGGCGACGCGTCGGGGTCGTAACGGGCCGACGGTAAATGGTGAGGGTAGCGGTCGGGATGGCGCAGCAGGTACACCGAGGCGTCGGCGTCCTCGGCGGCGCGTTCGGCGATGACGTCGGTCATCTCCTCGAGGCCGCCGCCGTGGATGGCAAGGAAACCGAAACGCGATCGCAGCCAGCTTTCCTCGATTACGTCGGGTTCGCTCAATAGCTCTGAAAGAGATTGCGGCCCTGGGCTGTTCGTGGAGACCGGGTGCGGCCAGCGCGCGGGGTCCCAGCGGCGTAGGAAGTCGATCCATCGCTGCGGTAGCCCGTGGTGCACGGCGCCGTCGATGATCCTCGGCAGATAGGCCGGCCGGGGCGGACCCGGAATCACCCGGTGGTCGATGTACACCCAGGCCGGCGACGGGCCGTCGTGGGTCTGGACGGTCAGTCGATCGCGTCGGTAGCGCACCGGCACGCCCTCGGCGCTGTCCAAGGTTGCGAGGTCTTCGCTGGAGACCTGCCAGAGCACTCCGTGCACCTGGTTGCCGGCGAACGGCTCGACGGTGGCCACACCGCGCTGGTTGATCAGCCAGTCGTGATCGGACAGCACCGCGGGCCGCGGATCGGCGGCATCGGGACAGCGGAGCGCCATCTGCCTGACGCACAGATTCGACCCGTATGCGAAATAGGAGTGCCGGCGCGCCGGCATCTAGGCAGTCACCGTCATAGCGCTGTGGCGCGGAAGGTACTGAAGCAAGCTAACTCCCGGCGGGCCATTCCACGGACGACGACGCCCACCATCCTGCCGTACGGGGCGACCTGCGCGCTACGCGCCAGGTCCGCCGGGTCAATAGATGACGGGTCCCTTCGATGGCGGTGGTGGCGGCGGTGGGGGCGGTGGTGGGGGTGGTTTGGGTTGGCTGGGTGGCGGGGGCTGATGAGTGGGACCCGCCGGCGCGGAAGGAACCGGGCTCCTGCCTGGTGGTTTCGGCGGGGCCGACGGTGGTGTCGGCGGGGCCGATGGTGGTGTCGGGTGGACGGAGGGTGGTGGGGGGTAGACCGGTGGCGTAACCCGGACCGGCGGTGGCAGGAACACCGGCGGCGGCACCACGATGACCGACGGCGGCGGCACTACCGGTGGCCCCGGCGCCACCGGCGGCGGGATGATCGGCGGCGCGACGGGAGGCTGGGCCGTTGGGATCGCCGGCGGGAGATTGGCCGGCGGCTGAATCGGTGGAGGTGTAAAGGCGGGAGGCGGGGGAACGACGGGATTGGCGGACGGAGCCGGCGGGATTTGGTTGGCGGCCGGCGGTGGTCCCTGTTTCAGGGGCGCGGGCACGCTCCCACTCAACTCGGTTGGCGTGATGGCCGTCTTGTGGTGGTACAGCAAGGTGTACATCAGCCCCAGTGAGGCGAAAAAGATCGCGGCGAACACCGCGATCCACGGAATCACCCGGCCAACGCGCCGTGGTTGGGCGACATCGAGGTACCCTTCGCTGTCCGGTTCTGCGGCCGCCGACAACGCCACGGTCGGCGGGGAGTCGGCGCAGCCGGAGTGTTCGTGGCCGTCTGTCCTGCCGCCGTTGTCCAGCGTGCCGCCGGCGGAGGTCAGCCGGATCTGGCCCAGGGTGTGGTCCCGCAGCCAGGCCGGCGCGGGGATGAACACCGGCGCTGCGCCCAACAGCGCGACCGGGTTGACCAGACGGCGTCGCTCCTCTTCACACGTCGCACACGACTCGATGTGGCGGGCGATGCGTTTGCGCATCAGCACGCTGAAGCGTCCGTCCCAGCCCGCCAGGATCGCGCCCAGCTCGGCGCACTTGTGGGCGCTGTGTTGCGCGCGACGGGCCACCAGCAGCGCGCCCAAAGAGGATTCGATGGTGTTGCGCAGGCGCGACACCATCTTGTTGGCGGTGCCGGGGCTGACCTCGAGCGCGCTGGCCAACTCCGGTCCGTCCAAGCCGTGGCGGTAGGCCAGCTCGAGCACCGTGCGGTCCCGGTCGACGAGCCCGCCGGCCGCCTCGGCGATCAGATCGGCCAGCTCGTTGCGCGCGGCCAGGGTGTCGGGGCCCGCGTCGTGCGATGCGGCCTCGGGCACTTCGTCGGAGACCTGTTCGCGCCGGCGGTCCCTAATGCAGCGCAGCGCTTCGTTGCGCGCGATGGCATACAGCCACGGGCGCAGCCTGTCGGGGTCGCGCAGCTTGGGCAGTTGGGTCGCGGCGGCGCAGAACACGTCTTGCACGCAGTCGGCGGCGGCGTCGCGATCTCGCACCATGCCGATGCAGAAGTCGTGCAGTCGGTCGGAGTAACGGTCGTAAATCAGGGCAAAGGCGCGTCGATCACCGGTCGCGGCCGCGCGGGCCAACTCCCCGTCGCTGACGATGTCAAAATTTGATAGTGCGGTCGTCACGTCGATTCCCCAGCCGATGACGCGTCGGTGCCGGTCACGTGAGAACCGACGCTGCGAATAAGTGTGCCCCCGCGCGGGTCAAATGGCACGAGAAAACTCCAGTTCCGGGGCGGGATGGCGAGGCCGGCATCAAGCTCCGGCCTCGCCCGTACCCACGAGTTCACTTGCAGACGCCCTGCGCCAAGTGGTGCGGAGGCAGGCACAGCGTCGGCGGTGGCGGCGGTGGCGGCAGCAGCTTCGGCGGCGCGGTCAGCTTCGGCGGCGAAGGCAGCGGCGGCAGCGAAGGCGGCGGCGGTAGCTGCGGTGGTTGAACCGGTATCCACACCGCCGGTGGCGGGGGGGCGTTCACAATGACGACCGGGCCTGGCGGCGCGGCAGGGGGCGGGTTGCCCGGGTCTGCCGCGGCGGGCGGGTCGCCGGGCAGGGTGACCACCGGGGCGGGGGCCGGGCCGTTGTCGGGCGCGCTGACGATCGGTGCGGGGGCCGGGCCGTTGTCGGGTGCGCTGACCACCGGGGCCGGGGCAGCGGTGGCGGGTGCGCCGACGACCGGGGCCGGGGCAGCGGTGGCGGGTGCGCTGACCACCGCGGCCGGCTCGCTATTGGAACTCTTCACCGCCGTCGTTGGCTGCGGTTGGGGCGAGCCGCCGGAGAGGACCATCCACAGTGCGCCGGCCGCTCCGATGGCGCCGACCACGCCCGCGGCCACGACCAGCTTGTCGACGGGCTTGCGCTTGGCCGCCGGGGCGATCGGGTCGGCCGCAAACGCGTAATCGTGCGGAAGAACGTCGGCATCGTCGGTCGGGTCTCCGAGCGGGCTGGAAGCCCAGGCGCACGCTGAGGTGACGCCGTCACCGCGGGGGGCGAAGGTGGTTCCATCGACGTCGTGGGCGCGCGGTGCTTGGGCGGTTCGGTCGAAGTCGTGGGCGCGCGGTGCTTGGGCGGTTCGGTCAAAGTCGTACATGGTGGTCATGAGGTGCTCCTTCGGTGTGGGGCGCGTTCCGGGTGGGTCGCCGTCACAGGTATGAGGACGGACCGGCCGGGAGTCGGACACTTTTTCGGTGCCGAACGTCGACTTGTTGCGGAGATTGGGCCGTACCGGCTCAACAACTCGATGTTCGGCGCCGACATGCCAGTAGGTTCGCGCACGCCGCTTGGCGGTTCTTCGCGAAGTTCTTGCGATTTTCTTGCGTCGTCAACCCTCGCCCCGCACCGGGTGCGAGGCGCACCTCACGCTGAGCCGGTCACCGTCAGCCAGATCAGCACGATGTTGAGCAGACTGACCAGCACGGCGACCGTCCAACCAATGACCGTCGTGACGGGATGGTTGGCGTCGACGCCCATGAGCTGGCGGTTGCTGGTCAGCCTGACCAGTGGAAGCACCGCGAACGGAAGGCCGAAGGACAGGACGACCTGGGATAACACCAACGCGCGCGTCGGGTCGAAGCCCAGCGCCAGGATCGCCACCGCGGGGCACAGCGTGACCAGCCGGCGCACCACCATCGGAATCGACCGATGGAGCAGTCCCTGCATGATCATGGCGCCGGCGTATGCGCCCACGGAGGAGGACGCCAAGCCCGACGCCAGCAGCCCGATCG
Source organism: uncultured Actinomycetota bacterium (assembly GCA_963788075.1). GTDB lineage: Bacteria > Actinomycetota > Actinomycetes > Mycobacteriales > Mycobacteriaceae > Mycobacterium. Next base: position 73,135 of record CAWBFI010000009.1, read on the forward strand.
CGAACAGCACCGCGATCGTCGGCCCCAACGTGTCGTGAATCGCGGTGTAGGCGACGTCGATGGACGCGGTTACTTGATGCCCCTGCAGGTTGATCGCGGCGACGAGCAGCATCGCGGCGTTCACCATTCCGGCGATGGCCATTGCCAGCACGACGTCCACACGGGTGACACGCAGCAGCCAGCGTCGGTCCGGGCCCGGCTCGGGATGCCCGTGCCGATCCAGGACGAGGCCCGAGTGCATGTACACCGCGTGCGGCATGACGGTGGCGCCCAGTATCGCGGCAGCCAGCAACAAACTCTCGGTGCCCCGGAATCGCGGCACCAAGCCGGCCACCACGTCGCCGGGCGGTGGCGTGGCGACGAAGAAGCTGGCCGCGAAGCCGACCGCGATGACCAGCAGCAAGCCGGTGATGACACGCTCGAAAAGGATTTGCCCGCGACGGTCCCTGATCGCCAGGAGCGACAAGGAGATCACCCCGGTGATGATGCCGCCGATCGGCAGCGGCAGACCGAACAGGATCCGCAAGGCGATCGCCCCACCGATTACTTCGGCCACATCGGTTGCCATCGCCACGATTTCGGCCTGCGCCCAGAAGGTCAGCCGCAGTGGACGGTTCATCCGCTTGCCGATCGCCGCGGGCAGCGACCGTCCGGTCACCAGGCCGAGTTTCGCTGACAGGTACTGCACCAGGCCCGCCGTCACGTTGGCTGTGACGATGACCCACAGCAGCAGGTAGCCGAACTGGGTGCCAGAGCTGACGTTGGCGGCGACGTTTCCGGGATCGACGTAGGCGATCGCGGCGACGAACGCCGGCCCGAGCAGATACCAACTCGTCTTGAGCGAGGCCTGGGAGCCCTGCGCCAACCTATCGACCCCTCGATCCGCATTACCGAATAAGAAAGTTAGGTTAGCCGAAACGTTGCCGCGGCAAACCGTGGGGTATCAACCGGGGACGTATAGTCCCCGACCGGTCACCAGGGGCAGGTCGAGGGTCGTCACGATACCTGGCGGGGCGGCCACCACCGCGGGTATGGCGTTGACGATCCGCATCGCGGTGGCGACCAGTCCGGCGTAGTTGTGATCGCCGAGACGGCTGCTCAGGCAGATGTCCATGGCGTACGACGGCTCGCCGGTGATCTCGATGCGGTAGGAGCCGCCGGGCTGCGCCGGTTGCGGCCAATCGGGGCACAGGTCCTCCCGTAACCGGGTGACATGTTCCAGGACGACAACGGGGTCGCCGTCGACCATTCCGAACACCTCGAACCGGAGCGCGGCGGCGGTCCCCTTCGGAATGTGCCCAGCGGCGATGTCGAAGTCCTCGGGCGCCGGTTCGCGGACGTAGACCTCGGCGACCTCGTCAAGCGAAATGCCCAGGCCCGCGGCCAGTTGCCGTACCACCGATCCCCACGCCAAGCTGAGCACACCGGTCTGCAGCAGCATGGGAATCTCCTCGAGGGGCTTACCGAATCCCATCACGTCGAACATGACCACGGCGCTGTCGTAGGTGGCGTAGTCGACGATCTCCATGCACCGGATCTGCTGGATGTTCTGACAGGTGCCGGCCAATGCCAGCGGCAGCAGGTCGTTGGCGAAGCCAGGGTCGATGCCGTTCACGTACAGGCTTGAATTGCCTTCGCGCGCCGCATCTTCCAGCGGCGAGATGAGCTCTTCGGGGATCACTTCCCACGGATACTGCAGAAAGACCGGGCCGCTGCCGACGATGTTGACACCGGCCGACAGAACGCGCCGGTAGTCCTCCAGGGCCTCGGGCAGGCGGTTGTCGGCCATCGCGTTGTAGACGGCGCATTTCGGCCCGGTGGCAAGCACGGCGTCCAGGTCGGTGCTGGCCAGCACCCCGGTCGAATCAGTAAGTCCGGCAAGCTCGGCCGCGTCCTTGCCGGCTTTGGCATCCGACGACACCCAGACGCCGGTGAGCTCGAACTGTGGGTTGGTGATGAGCGCCCTGAGCGCGTGGACGCCGACGTTGCCGGTGCCGAGTTGAACGACGGGTATGACCATGACGGGCTCCTTAGCGATTGCGGTTCACAGGTCCGGGATGGGTATGTCGAGATTGGGATAAGTGAGGCCACCGTCTACCTCCAGCGTCTTGCCGGTCAGGAAGCTGCCGGCCGGGGACGCCAAATAGACCGCCGCAGCGGCGATGTCGACGGGATCACCGAGGCGACGCATCGGAGTGACCTTCTCCATCGGTGCGCGCAGCTCGTCGTTGGAGGCCACAACTTCCAGCGCGGAGGTCAGGATCGACCCCGGTGCGATCGCGTTGACACGGATGCGGGGGCACAGGTCCAGCGCGCTCAGCCGGGTGTAGTGAGACAGCGCGGCTTTGGCTGTCCCGTAGGCGGCGAAACCGCGCCCGGCCAACCTGCCCATGGTGGAGGTCACGTTGATGATGCTCCCGCCGCCTGAGTGTTCAAGCATCAGCGGGACCGCCGCGACCGTCAGCGCGTGGGCGGTAGCGACATTGAAAGTGAAGGCGTCCTTGAGGTCCTTGGTCGAGGTGGTCAGCAGCGTGTTGGGCATGGTTCCGCCGACGTTGTTGACGACGATGTCTAGCTTTCCGAAGGCCTCGACCGCCCGACCGGCCAACTCCGCGGTTGCTTCTGGATGGGCGAGATCGGCGGCGACGGTATGAGCCCGGCGCCCCGCGGCGTGGATCTGTTCGGCAACGGCGTCTAGTTGGGATTGCGTGCGCGACGCGATCACCACATCCGCACCTGCCTCGGCGAAAGCCAGAGCGATCGCCGCACCGAGGCCGCGGCCCCCACCAGTGACGACGGCGACTTTGTCGTCGAGACGGAATCTGTCAAGGATCATGGTGGCCCTCTCTATTCGAGTTGTCGGCGAAACGGTAGCAAACCTCGCCGCCTGGGATCACGGCAATTTTGGAACAGGTTCTAGTTTGCCGCACGCGGGTGTCGCGAGGTAACGCTCGCGAGCGTCCGCGTGCACATGGTTGGCGGGCGACGATCGCCGGACAGAATTCGCCGAACGTTAACCTTGTTGCTGTTAGCTTCATGGCTGCGAGGAAAACAGCTACTTGGCGGGCCGCAGCCACCGGCAGCGGTGATGTTTCATCCCTACTGTTAGGAAGTGAATTGAAGCTCAACAGATTTGGCGCCGCGGTGAGTGTCCTGGCGAGCGCCGCGCTGATTTTGTCGGGATGCGGCAAAGAAAACAACACGAGTGGGGCAGGCGGGGGAAGCGCGACGTCGGGCGCGTCATCCGCGCAGGTGAGTTGCGGCGGGAAAAAGACGCTGAAGGCCAGCGGGTCGACGGCCCAGGCCAATGCGATGACCCGCTTCGTCAACGCGTTCGAACAGGCCTGCCCGGGTCAGACCCTGAACTACACAGCCAACGGTTCGGGCGCTGGGGTGACCGAATTTACCGGCAACCAAACCGATTTCGGTGGGTCGGACTCACCGTTGGCCCAAAACGAATACGCCGCGGCGCAGCAGCGCTGCGGCTCGCCGGCGTGGAACCTGCCGGTGGTGTTCGGCCCGATCGCGATCACCTACAACGTCAAGGGCCTGACTTCGCTGAGCCTGGACGGTCCCACGGCCGCGAAGATCTTCAACGGCACCATCACCACCTGGAATGATCCCGCGATCCAGGCGCTGAACGCAGGCGTCACGCTGCCCGCCGAGCCGATTCACGTTGTGTTCCGCAACGACCAGTCCGGGACCACGGATAACTTCCAGAAATACCTTGACGCAGCGTCCAACGGCGCGTGGGGCAAGGGCGCAGGAAAGGCATTCAACGGCGGTGTCGGCGAGGGCGCCAAGGGCAACGACGGCACCTCGGCGGCCATCAAGGCGACCGAGGGATCGATCACCTACAACGAATGGTCGTTTGCTAAGGCTCAGAACCTGAACATGGCCAAGGTCATCACCTCGGCCGGTCCCGACGCGGTGGCGATCAGCGCCGACTCGGTCGGCAAGACGATCGCCGGCGCGACCGTCAGCGGGCAGGGCAACGACCTGGTGCTCGACACCAACTCGTTCTACAAGCCGACGCAGTCCGGCTCGTACCCGATCGTGCTGGCCACCTACGAGATCGTCTGCTCGAAGTATCCCGATTCCCAGGTGGGTACGGCCGTCAAGGCATTCCTGCAGAGCACCATCGGCGCCGGACAGCATGGCTTGGCGGATAACGGATACATCCCCATTCCGGACTCGTTCAAGTCAAAGTTGTCGACCGCGGTGGATGCCATCGCGTGATCTGGAGTGTCATGACGCGCGGAACGATCGCCAGTCAGTCGACCGAGACCAAGCCGGCGCTGAAAGCGACTAATCCGCGCGTGGTGCGGCGGGGCGACCAACTATTCAAGTTGGCCGCCGCCGCCGCCGGTTCGACGATCGTGTTCGCGATCGCGCTGATCGCCATATTCCTGTTGGTACGCGCTGTCCCGTCATTGCGCGCGAACCATGCGAATTTCTTCACCAGTGTCGAATTCGATACCACCAAGGCATCCCACCTGGCGTTCGGCATCCGCGACTTGTTCATGGTCACGGTGCTGAGTTCAATCAGCGCGCTGGTTGTGGCCGTGCCGGTCGCGGTCGGGATCGCGGTGTTCCTCACCCAATACGCGCCGAAACGGCTGGCGCGCCCGTTCGCTGCGATGGTTGACCTGCTGGCCGCGGTGCCGTCGATCATCTTCGGGTTGTGGGGGATCTTCGTACTGGCGCCCAAGCTCGAGCCGTTGGCGGAGTTTCTCAACCGTAACCTGGGGTGGCTGTTCCTGTTCAAGCAGGGCAACGTTTCCCTGGCCGGCGGCGGCACCATTTTCACCGCCGGCATCGTGCTTTCGGCGATGATCCTGCCGATCGTCACCTCCGTGTCGCGAGAAGTGTTCCGGCAGACCCCGAATACTCAGATGGAAGCGGCGCAGGCACTGGGAGCCACAAAGTGGGAGGTGGTGCGGATGACCGTGCTGCCGTTCGGTCGTAGCGGTGTCATCGCGGCGTCCATGCTGGGGTTGGGCCGCGCGCTGGGAGAAACCGTCGCGGTGCTGATCATCCTGCGCTCGGCCGCCCGAGCGGGTCATTGGTCGCTGTTCGACGGTGGCTACACGTTCGCTTCCAAGATCGCCTCCGCGGCGTCCGAATTCAGCCAGCCGCTACCCACCGGGGCCTACATCGCCGCGGGATTTGCGCTGTTCGTACTGACTTTCGTCGTCAATGCACTCGCTCGTACGATCGCTGGCGGGAAGGTCAACGCATGACAGTCGATGCGCTTGACCGGCCGGTAAAGGCGGAGGTATTCAGCCCGCTCAGCGTGCGGCGACGGGTCACAAACCACGCCGCGACAACGTTTTTCGTCCTATCGTTCGTCGGAGCCCTGGTGCCGCTGGTCTGGGTGCTGGCGGTGGTGGTGACACGGGGCTGGTACGCCGTCACCCGGTCGGGCTGGTGGACCCACTCGCTGCGGGGCGTGCTGCCCGAGGAGTTCGCCGGGGGCGTCTACCACGCGCTGTACGGGACATTGGTGCAGGCCGGCGTGGCCGCTGTCCTGTCCGTGCCGTTGGGCCTGATGACCGCCGTGTTCCTGGTGGAATACGGTTCCGGCCGGCTGGTGCGGCTGACCACCTTCATGGTCGACGTGCTTGCCGGGGTGCCCTCGATCGTGGCCGCGCTGTTCATCTTCAGCCTCTGGATCGCGACGCTGGGATTTCAGCAGAGTTCCTTCGCCGTGTCGCTCGCGTTGGTCTTGCTGATGTTGCCGGTGGTGGTGCGCTCCACCGAGGAAATGCTCAGGCTGGTGCCCGACGATCTGCGCGAAGCCAGCTATGCGCTGGGCGTTCCCAAGTGGAAGACCATCGTGCGGATTGTCTTTCCGATCGCGATGCCGGGCATTGTCTCCGGTGTCTTGCTGGCCGTCGCGCGCGTCATCGGCGAAACCGCGCCGGTGCTGGTGCTGGTCGGGTACAGCCGCTCCATCAACTTCGACATCTTCCACGGCAACATGGCCTCGCTGCCGCTGCTGATCTACACCGAGCTGACCAATCCGGAGCACGCCGGTTTCCTGCGGATCTGGGGCGCGGCGCTGACGCTGATCATCGTGGTTGCCGTGATCAACCTGGCCGCCGCGGCGTTCCGATTCATATCGACCCGACGCCGCTGACCGCTGAGGACGCCGGTCAGGATTTCGACGCGGCTTTGGAAGCCGCTTTCCTGGCCGGTGCCTTCTTGGCGGTCGTCCTCTTCGCCGGTGCCTTCTTCGCTGGCGCCTTCTGTGCCTTGGAACCAGCCGCTGCGTCCTTCCCGCGTGCCTTGCCGTCACCGGAGCGTGCCCTCACGCTGGCCTCCAGCTTGGCCAGCAAGTCGGACACGTCTTCGGTCTCGTCCAGCTCCTTGGGCTGTTCTTCAACGGTAAATGCTTCCCCGCCTTCGAGTTTCGCCTCGACCAGCTCACGGAGCTGTTCCTGGTAGGTGTCGTGGTAGCGGTCGGGATTGAAGTCGTCGGCCATCGACTCCACCACCTGCCCGGCCATCTTGAGCTCGGCGGGCTTGATGTCGACCTTCTTGTCCAGCGCCGGAAAATCAGGATCGCGGATCTCGTCGGGCCACAGCAAGGTGTGCACCACCATCACGTCGCGCTTGCCGAAGTCCTTGACCCGCAAGGCAGCCAGTCGGGTCTTGTTGCGCAGCGTGAAGTGAACGATCGCCATCCGATCCGCCTCGGCGAGCGTTTTGGCCAGCAGCACATAGGATTTGGACGACTTCGAATCGGGCTCCAAGAAGTAACTGCGGTCGAAGAGCATCGGGTCGACCTCGCTGGCCGGGACGAACTCCAGCACCTCGATCTCGCGGCTGCGTTCTTCGGGCAGGGTGGCGATGTCGTCGTCGGTGATCACGACCATCTGGCCGTCGTCGGACTCGTATGCCCGGGCGATGTCGCGGTATTCGACGACCTCGCCGTCTTTTTCACACACGCGTTGGTATCGGATGCGGCCGTTGTCCTTGGCGTGCACCTGGTGGAACTTGATGTCGTGGTCTTCGGTGGCGCTGTACACCTTGACCGGAACGTTCACCAGCCCGAACGCAATCGAACCCTTCCAGATGGAGCGCATGTAAGTCAGTATGCCCATACCACTCGTAGCAAAACAGCGCGGCCGGGGCGCGCGACGCGATTTTCCAGTCTGCCCGCCTGCGGTCGACGGCGTTGCGGGCGCGTGTAGCTAATTTCCGGTCTCGGCTGACCGAGCCCGCAGGGCGGCCCGGTCGGGTAGGTCCGCGCCGGCACGTCCGATGGTCAGCGCCGACGACAGGCTGGCGGCCTCGAGCGCCGTCGTCAGCGCGTCGAGCCCGATATGGCCGAGGGCGCCCCGCCTTCCGGCGCCCAACAAATCCAATCCCCAGAGCGCGTCGAGCAGGCCGACCATGAACGCGTCGCCGGCGCCTACGGTGTCCACCACCCGAACCGGTCTGGCGGCCACCCGGGCCTCGCCGGCCGAGCAGAGCGCCAGCGCGCCCCGGTCGCCCATCGTCACAACGACGATCCCGGGTCCCGAGGGAGGTCGGGCCAACCAGGTTCGGGCGGTCCACTGCGGATCGTGCTCGGGATCGATCCACCTCAAGTCTTCGGCGCTGGCTTTGACGATGTCGCTGCGCTCGACGAGGCGGATGATGCGTTCGCGGGCCAGGTCGGGGTCGGTGATCAGTGAGGGACGCACGTTGGGGTCGAAGGTGACGGTCGCCGAAAGCCGATAGGTGTCGAGCAGCGCCGCGACCGCCAGGCATCCCGGCTCCAGCACGGCCGCGATGGATCCGGTGTGAACTAACAACGGCGGCGCGACCTCGGGTGTGCCGGAGAGCCGCCATTCCAGGTCGAACGCGTAGGCCGCCGACCCGTCGACACCGATCGTCGCCACCGCAGTCGGCGTCTTGGTGGCAGACGTGCTCCCCGGAACGAGCTGCGCCCCAGAGGATTCGACGTACTCGGCGATGCGGCGACCGGCCGCGTCCTTGCCGATATGGGTCAAGAAATCGACGCCGCGACCCAGCCTGGCCAGTCCGATGGCGACGTTGAGGGGGCTGCCTCCGACGTGCTCGGCCCGGCCGTCCACGATGTCGATCAACGCCTCACCGATTACCAGCGCACGAGTCATGGACCGTCCTCCGGGTGCAGCAACATCTCGAGCGTTGCGCGCGCCCCCCGGGAGTGCAACGAATCCAGCGCCCGGCCGTAGGCCTCGAGGAAGCGGGGGACCTGCGCCAGATCGCCGAACAGCGCCGCGTTCTCGAGGAACGCGATGCGGTGCAGCCGCTGCGCCCGCGCGACCGGAACCAGCGAATCCGCCAAGTTGTCGACGATCTCGATCGGTGCGCCGCGCTCGTCGACGGCCTCCGCGTAGCGGGCCCAACTCGCGACCGTCGCCGCCGCCAGTCGGATGGGCCCGCCGGTGCGCAGGTTGTCGCGGATCACCGGTAGCAGCCATTTCGGGATGCGGTCCGAGGAGTAGGCGCACAACCGCGCGACGGTGTCGCGCACTCCGGGGTTGGCGAACCGCTCGATCAGCCCGCGCGTGTACTCATGCAGGTCGACGCCGGGAACCGGCGCCAGCGTCGGCACCGCTTCGGAATCGAAGTACGCCAGCAGGAATTCGACAAGCAACGGGTCGCGGGCCGCGTCGTGCACCATGCGATACCCGCACAGCGCGGCGAAGAAGCACAGGCACTGATGACCTGCGTTGAGCAGCCGTAGCTTCATCGATTCGTACGGGCCAACGTCGTCGACGAGCAGGACACCCGCGTCTTCGAGCGGCGGCCTGCCGTCGGCGAAATCGTCCGCGAGCACCCAGGAAGCGAACGCCTCGGCCACCACCGGCCACGCGTCGGTGATGCCGAAATCGCGCTCCACTCCGGCGACGATGTCGGCGGTGGTGACGGGGGTGATGCGGTCGACCATCGAGCAGGGGAACCGGGCATGCTCGGCGATCCAATCGGCCAGGCCGGGATGCAGCAGTTCGGCATGCGCGATGACGGCCCGGCGCGCGATGTCGCCGTTGTGCTCGATGTTGTCGCACGACACGATCGTCGGCGCGGCGAGGTCGCGGTCACGACGCCGGGCCAGGGCCTGCACGATCAGCCCGAAAACGGACGAAGGGTCTCGGATCTGGTAGCCACCCTCGGTGATGGTCATCGAGACGATGCGTGTCGTCGGGGCGGCCAGCAGCTCGATTGTGCCCTCCGGGTCGTCGGGCGCGTAGCGGTAGTCGACGATCGAGCCGATCACCCTCGCCTCCCGGTTACCGTCGGGGTGCTCGAGGACCAGCGTGTACAAGCCGTCCTGGGCGCGCAACACATCTCGCATCCGGCGGTCGGCCGGCAACACCCCGATCCCGCAAATTCCCCATTCACGCGACCCGCCGCGCTCGAGCAACCTGTCGATGTACATCGCCTGATGCGCTCGGTGGAATCCGCCGACGCCGAAATGCGCGATGCCGACCGCGACGCCGTCACGGTCATAGCTCGGCGCCGCGATCGGCAGCTTGCTCAGGGTGGCGCTGCTCAGCCGGACCACGTTTTCGACGGTACCGGCGTCCGGGCTTCGGAGCTCCCAGGCCTTCCGCGGATGTGATAGCGCATGCGGCAGCGCTTTTGCAGTTCACCTGACCACCGGCTCGACGTGGCTGGTGGGACTCGTGTGGCTCGCGCCGAAGCCCGTATTGAGCACCGCCAATGCGCTGATCGCAGAGCTCAATCAACTCACCGTATTGCTCTAGCAAAAAGCGCCACCGATCTGCCAAGCTGCCCTACATGGCGGGCGCACATGGGGGCTCCCGGTGGACGGACGAGTTGCTCAATCGCATGCGGGAGCAGGGGGATCCCGTGGCGGACGATGTCATGAAGGCCGTCTTCGAGCAGGGCGATGTCGACGCGGCCAACGCCGTCATGCGCACGCTGGTGAGCAACGACCAGCCGGTGCCCGCGAGTTTGCCGCAACAGATACAGGACTACCTGGCCACGGATGTGGCCCTGCCGTTTTGGGCCGATCCGGGCAAGATCAAGCGCGGACAGCAGCTCTTCGAACCTGGGGACTGCAGATTTCGCTCTGTCTGTTCTGCGCTTCTTTGCCGTCGGCATACCCGGCGGCCAAGGGCGTGAAGGTGCTCTTTTTGACCGCCCAGCTCGATACCAACGCGCGCCGGCGAGTGCTGGAGACGGGCCAGTTCTTGATCAATGTGCTCGCCGTTGGCAGCTTCGAGGAACACGGCAAGGGATTTCGGACCATCCAGCACATCCGCTTGATGCACGCCGCCGTGCGTCAGTTGATCGAGGCCCGCAACTTGCAGCAGCCCGGCTTTTGGCATCCCGACTGGGGCACACCGATCAACCAGGAAGACCTCGCCGGCACAATGCTTTCCTTCTCGTATGTGCCCGTCGGCCCGTTGCGTCGGTTGGGTGTGCGGGTGTCCACCAAGGATGCCGAGGCATACCTGCATCTGTGGAACGTCATCGGGCACCTGCTTGGTCTGGATGGCGAGATGCGCGTGCGCGGGATCGAGGATGCCGCCGCCTTGGTCGGGGCGATCCGGCACAGGCAGTTCATGGCGTCGCCCGAAGGGCAGGAAATGACCGCTGCGCTAATGCAACTGCTCGACGAGATGACGCCGTTCTACAAGTTCGACGAGACGATCCCGCCCTTGATCCGTCACTTGGTCGGGTCGCCAGCGCTCAACCTGCTCCTCCTGCCCTACCCCCAGGATTGGCTAAGAATACCGGTCGGCCGCGCCACTTTCAGCAGATGCTCAAATGGCCGCGGCTCGCGCTGAAGCCCACCTCGGCGATCAGCTCGTTGGCCGGATTCGCACACCATTCGATAGCGCACGGTTCGCATGCGGCAGGTGTGGCTTCAGGTGGCCCTGCGCACGACGTACGTTGACAGCATGGGATCAACGGCGCCGGCGCGGGTCAGGCTGACCAACGCCGACAAGGTGCTGTATCCCGCGACGGGAACCACGAAAGGTGACGTCTTCGACTACTACACCCGCATCGCCGACGTGATGCTGCCGCACATCGCCGGACGCCCGGCGACCCGAAAGCGCTGGCCCAACGGCGTCGAGCAGCAGTCGTTCTTCGAAAAACAGCTGGCTTCCTCGGCCCCCGACTGGCTGCCGCGGGCCAGCGTCACCCACCGCTCCGGCACGACGACCTATCCCATCATCGACAGCCCCGACGCGCTGGCGTGGATCGCCCAGCAGGCCGCGCTGGAGGTGCACGTGCCGCAATGGCGGTTCGTCGCCGAGTGGACCCGAAGCAGGGCCGAAGAGCTGAAGCCCGGCCCGGCAACGCGATTGGTGTTCGACCTGGATCCCGGCGAAGGCGTGACGATGCCCCAACTTTGCGAGGTGGCCCACGCCGTGCGGGACCTGATGACCGACATCGGGCTGACCACCTTTCCGCTTACCAGCGGCAGCAAGGGTGTTCACCTTTACGCGCCGCTGGACAACCCCGTGAGCAGCAAGGGTGCCACGGTGCTCGCCAAACGCGTTGCGCAGCAACTGGAAACGGCGATGCCCAAGCTGGTCACATCAACCATGACCAAGAGCCTGAGGGCTGGCAAGGTGTTCCTTGACTGGAGCCAGAACAACGGCTCGAAAACCACCATCGCGCCGTACTCGCTGCGGGGACGCGAACATCCGACGGTCGCGGCGCCGCGGACCTGGGAGGAACTCGAAGACCCCGCGGTGAGCCAGTTGCGCTACGACGAGGTGCTCGACCGGGTAACCCGCGACGGCGATCTGCTGGCGCCGCTGGATGCTCCGGATGCCGGAGCGCCGATGCGGGACCGGCTGGCCAAGTACCGCAGCATGCGCGACGCGTCGAAAACCCCCGAGCCGGTGCCGGCCACCAAACCCGTTACCGGCCAAGGCAATACGTTCGTCATCCAGGAACACCACGCGCGCCGCCTGCACTACGACTTTCGGCTGGAGCGCGACGGCGTACTGGTGTCGTGGGCGGTCCCGAAGAACCTGCCCGAGACGACGTCGGTCAACCACCTGGCGGTGCACACCGAAGATCATCCCCTCGAATACGGCACCTTCGAGGGCGTCATCCCCAAGGGGGAGTACGGCGCCGGCAAGGTGATCATCTGGGATTCCGGCACCTACGAGGTCGAGAAGTTCAACGACTCCGCCGAAAAAGGTGAGGTCATCGTCAACCTGCACGGCAACCGTATCTCCGGGCGCTACGCGCTGATTCAGACCAACGGCGACCAATGGCTGGCGCACCGGATGAAGGACCAGAAGGTCTTCGAGTTCGACCAACTCGCCCCGATGTTCGCCACGCACGGCTCCGTCGCGGCGCTCAAGGCCGGTCAGTGGGCGTTCGAAGGCAAGTGGGACGGCTACCGGCTCCTCATGGAGGCCGACCACGGCAGGATGCGGCTGCGCTCCCGCAGCGGGCGCGACGTCACCGGCGAATATCCCCAATTCGCGGCACTGGCGGCGGATCTGGCCGACCACCACGTCGTGCTGGACGGCGAGGCCGTCGTCCTGAACGAGTCCGGTGTGCCCAGCTTCCACGAGATGCAGAACCGCGGGCGCGGCGCCCGCGTCGAGTACTGGGCGTTCGACCTGCTCTACCTGGACGGCCGCTCGCTGCTGCGGGCGCGGTGGCAAGACCGGCGCAGGCTGCTGGAAACCCTTGCCGGCGCGGGCAATCTGATCGTTCCGGACCTGCTGCCCGGCGACGGGGCCCAGGCGCTCGAGCACTCGCGCGAACACGGCTGGGAGGGCGTGGTCGCCAAGAAGCGCGACTCCAGCTATCAGCCAGGACGGCGGTCGGCGTCCTGGGTCAAGGACAAGAACTGGAACACCCAGGAAGTCGTCATCGGCGGCTGGAAGGCCGGGGAAGGCGGGCGCACCAGCGGCATCGGCTCGCTGCTGATGGGGATCCCGGGCGAGCATGGGCTGCAATTCGCGGGGCGGGTCGGTACCGGCTTCACCGAACGCGACCTGGCGAATCTGAAAAAGACTTTGGCGCCGCTGCAGACCGACCGATCACCTTTCGATCCTCCGCTACCGAAGAGCGAGGCGCGTGGCGTGACGTACGTCGAGCCGGTGCTGGTGGGCGAGGTGCGCTACAGCGAATGGACCCCGGATGACCGGTTGCGCCAATCGAGTTGGCGCGGGCTGCGGCCGGACAAAGAACCCAGTGAGGTGGTGCGCGAGTGAAGTGGGTGACCTTTCAAGGTAATGACGGAGAACGCGCCGGCGTCCTGTCCGGCAACACCATTCACGCGATGCCTGCGGGTGTGACGCTACTCGAGCTGATCGGGCGTGGCACCGACGGTTTGCGGCAAGCCGGCGATGACGCGTTGTGTTCGCCGTCGGCGGTGGTGCGCCTCGACGACGTGACGTTGATGGCGCCGATTCCACGGCCGCCGTCGATCCGGGACTCCCTCTGCTTCTTGGACCACATGCGCAATTGCCAAGCCGCTCTGGGTGCCGGCCGAGTGCTCGCCGATACCTGGTACCGCATCCCCGCCTTTTACTTCGCCTGTCCCGCAACGGTTCTCGGCCCCTACGACGACGCCCTGACGGCACCCGGAAGCGCCTGGCAGGACTTCGAATTGGAGATCGCCGCGGTCATCGGGATCGGCGGCAAGGATCTCACGGTCGAGCAAGCCGAACGGGCCATCATCGGCTACACCATCTTCAACGATTGGTCCGCGCGAGACCTCCAGCAGATGGAGAGCCAGCTCGGGATCGGGCAGGGTAAGGGCAAGGACAGCGCCGTCACGCTGGGCCCCTACCTCGTCACGCCCGACGAGCTGGACGCGTACCGCCGTGACGGCAAGCTCGACTTGGAGGTCACCGCCCTGGTCAACGACACCGTGATCGGTTCCGGCTCGACCGCCCAAATGGACTGGACCTTCGGAGAAGTCATCTCCTACGCCTCGCGCGGCGTGACGCTTCACCCCGGCGACGTCATCGGCTCCGGAACGGTGCCGACGTGCACGCTCGTCGAGCACCTCAACCCGACGGCGCTGGAATCGTTCCCCGGTTGGCTGCACGACGGCGACGTCGTCACCCTCCGGGTCAGGGGACTGGGGGAGACCCGGCAAACCGTGCGCGCCAGCCGCGCACCGCACCCCCTGGCCGCGCGGCCCAACCCCGACGCCGCGCCCGACGCCGGCCGGGTCAACCCGGCGCGGGCGCGGGTGCCCTACACCCGCGGGCTGCACCAGGTCGCCGACCGGGTATGGGCGTGGACGCTGCCCGACGGCGGCTACGGGTGGAGCAACGCGGGCCTGGTCGCCGGCGAGGGGGCCTCCCTGCTGGTCGACACCCTCTTCGACCTGGCGCTGACCCGCGAAATGCTCGCCGCGATGAGGCCCGTCACCGAGCGGACGCCGATCACGGACGCCCTGATCACCCATTCCAACGGCGATCACACCCATGGCAACCAACTGCTCGACGCATCGGTCCGGGTCATCGCCGCCCAAGGCACCGCCGACGAGATCGCGCACGGGATGGCCCCCGAGATGCTGGCCATGGTGCAGACGGCCAACCTCGGCCCGGTGGCGACACCATACGCGCGAGATCGCTTCGGGCACTTCGATTTCAGCGGCATCAAGGTGCGCAACGCCGACCAAACGTTCGACTGCGACCTGACCATCGAAGTCGGCGGCCGGCAGATCAACCTGCTGAATCTTGGTCCCGCGCACACCGCCGCGGATACGGTGGTGCACGTGCCCGATGCCGGGGTGCTGTTCGGGGGAGATTTGCTTTTCATCGGCTGCACCCCGATCGTGTGGGCCGGCCCCATTGCCAACTGGATAAGGGCCTGCGACGTGATGATCGCAATGGATGCACCGATTGTGGTGCCCGGCCACGGGCCGGTCACCGACCCCGACGGAATCCGCTCTGTCCGTGGCTATCTCGCGTATGTCGCCGAGCAGGCCGAGGCAGCCTACCGCAAGGGTCTGTCGTGGTCCGAGGCCGCCGACACCATCGACCTCGGCGAGTACGCGACTTGGCTGGACGCCGAGCGGGTCGTCGTCAACGTCTATCAGCGTTACCGCGAACTCGACCCCGACACACCACAATCGGAGGTTTTGGCCCTGCTGGTGATGCAGGCCGAGTGGCTGGCCAAACGATCGTCATGACCGCGAGAGTGCAACTAGCGACGCGTTTCCCGAGAGAGGCCGTCGGCAGTTGCACTTTCGCTACTAAGCCTTGATCGCGCGCACGAACCTGATTGTGCTGGACGGGGCCCGGTCGACCTCCTGCAACTCGGGCAGGCCGGCGGCGTCGAACAGCTCGGCGAGGCTGGCCTTGGTCGTGTCCCAGCCGTTCGCCCGCAAATGCTCCGCGACGTCGGTGTGTTGCCCGGGGTAAGTCAGGTCGGCTATGTCGAGGTCCAGTCCGAGCTCGCGCCAGCGTTCGGTCATGCTCCGCGCCTGTTGCTGATCCTGTTCGGACTCGCCCGCGACGTTCCCGTAGTCCGCGGCGAACCGGCTGCCCTCGCTGGACAGCGGGGTGATGGAGTCCAGTAACCGAACCTCCGCCTCTGGCGGCAGAAATCCGATGAGCACTCCCTCGGCGAGCCACGCCGTAGGTTGAGCGGGGTCGAAGCCGGCCTCCTGTAATGCCGCCGGCCAATCTTCTCGGAGATCGACCCCGACCGTCCGGAGCTCGGCGGTCGGGGCGGCGCCGATATCCGCAAGTGTCGCGGTCTTGAAGGCGATCACCTCCGGCTGATCGAGCTCGTACACCGTCGTCCCGGTCGGCCAGGCAAGCCGATAAGGGCGGGCGTCCAAGCCGGACGCCACTATGACGACCTGGCGCACGCCGGCCTTGCCCGCCGCGGCGAAATAGTCGTCGTAGAACCGGGCCCGGGCGGCGAACGTGTCGATCATCCTGGGGAAAACGGCGCCGCCTTCGGCCTCGATGGCGTCCAGCTCGCCGGCGGCGATCCGGGTGAACAGATCGATTCCGACGGCGCGCACCAGGGGCTCGGCGAACGGGTCAGTGACTACGGGCTGGGGACGTTTCGTCGCGGCCGCGCGAGCGGCGGCGACCATGGTGGCGGTGGCCGCGACGCTGTTGGCCAGGTCCCAGGTGTCTCCTTCGGTTCGTGCCATGGTCCTCCTTCGATGTGTCGGCGAAACCACCGTAGGCCCCGCCGGTAAACGCACAAGTCGCCTACCGTTTGGGTATGCCTGCGGTGGAATTCGAAGCACTCGAGCGCGACATCGCCTGCGTCACCCTCAACCGGCCGGAGCGCTTGAACGCGATCGACGGATCGCTGATCGACGGGGTCGATTACGCCCTGGATGCGCTCGGCGGCGGCGAGTTTCGGGTCGCGATTTTGACCGGTGCCGGGCGGGGATTCTGTGCCGGGGCAGATTTGAGCGGCACCGGCGAGCCCTGGACCAAGGCCAAAGCGACGAGCCCGGCGTTCAAGAGAAACTACGACGCCCAGGTTCGCCTGGCCGACCTTTTCATCCGGATCTACGAGCTGCCCATCCCGGTGATCGCCGCGGTGAACGGCGTCGCCGTCGGGGGCGGGCTGGCCTTCGCGTTGGTCAGCGATATCCGCGTCGCTTCGGAAAATGCCCGGTTCGGATCGGTGTTCATCAAGGCCGGCTTCTCGTCGATGGACATGGGCACTAGCTATCTGCTCCCGAAGATCGTCGGCGCCGGCGTCGCGCGCGAACTCATGCTGACCGGTCGCATCATCGACGCGGCGGAGGCCCATCGCATCAAGCTGGTACACGAGGTGGTGACCTCTCACGACCTGATGCCTTCGGCGCTGGCACTGGCCCGCTCGATCGCCGACAACAACGCGTATGGCGTGTGGCAGACCAAGATTGGGCTCAACGCGGCGCTGGACGCGCCCAGTTTGCGGCATGCCATCGAGCTGGAGAACCGCACCCAGATCCTCAGCGGCTTCACCAACAATCCCCTCGAGGCGGCCAAGGCCCACCAAGAGAAGCGAGCCCCGAAGTGGGATCCCCTGTGACGCTCCGCCTGATGGCGGCGGCCCGCCGCGCGGCTTCGCCAAGCTGGCGACCGTCGCTAGACCTTTGCGATCACGTTCTCGGCGAACATCTCCAGGTTGCGGATCTTGGTGTCCAGCGGCTCGGTGTCTTTGCCCATGATGTACGGGATGCGGAAGCCCACGATGACGTCGGTGACGCCCTTGTCCTCCAGCCGCTTGACGCCGTCCACGGTGAAGCCGTCAACCGAGATCACGTGGATTTCGAACGGGCCGGTCTTTCCCTCCTGTTCCCGGAATTGCCTGAGCTTGGCGAGGAGCCGGTCGAGTTCCTCGGGATCGCCGCCGCCGTGCATCCAGCCGTCCAGACGCGCCGCACGCCGGAGCGCCGCATCGGCGTGCCCGCCGATCAGTATCGCGATGGGCTTGGTGGGGGCTGGGGTCATCTTGGTCTTGGGGATGTCGTAGAACTCCCCGTGGAATTCGAAGTACTCACCGGTGGTGAGCCCTTGGATGATCTCGATGCATTCGTCCATTCGCTTGCCGCGCCTGGCGAATGGGACTCCCAGCAGCTCGTAGTCCTCGGGCCAGGGGCTGGTGCCCACGCCGAACCCCACTCGGTTATCGGTCATCGCGGCGAGCGAGCCGATTTGCTTCGCCACCAGCGCCGGCGGCCGGATGGGCAGCTTGAGGACGAAGAAGTTGAACCGCAGCGTCGACGTCACGGCGCCCAAAGCCGCGGTCAGCACGAACGGTTCGATGAACTGTTTGCCGTCCAGGAACTCGCGGTTGCCGTCCGGTGTGTACGGATATTTGGAGTCGGATTCGAAGGGGTACGCGATGCTGTCGGCGATCGTCATGCCGTTGTACCCGGCGGCCTCGGCCGCCTTGGCCAGCGGGACGTAGAACCTGAAGTCAGTCATCGCCTCGGCGTAGGTAAACCGCACGTCATGTACCTTCCTCGAACGGGCCCGTCACACGACATTAGAACGTGTTCTAATTCAGCCCGCGATGGGGGTCGGCGATCAGCGATGCGACAGAGTCAGAGCTGGTTCTCGGGGCCGATGACCGCCCAAACGGTCTTGCCGGACGAGGTCGGAGCGCTGCCCCACGCTCGTGACAGCGCGTCGACGATCGCCAGGCCGGACACATCGATGCCCTTTTCCGGCGACGGCAGCCGCACGGCGGGGGTGGTGCTGGTGTCGGACACCGCGATGGTCGCCGTCGTACCGTCGGTCTCGACCCGCATCATCGGCACGCTTCCGGTGTGTTCCAGCACGTTTTCCACGAACACGTTGACAACCACCAACGCGACCGGAATGAGCGCTGACTGCGACCAGTCCGTGAGCCATTCGCGCACCAGCCGGCGTGACTCGCGAAGGCTGGTCAGGTTCGCGGGCAGCTCGGCATCGGCATGCCGAACGGTGCGATGTGTGATCCGACCGAGCGCCTTCATCACTCCCTTCTGGGTCGAGTAGACGGGCATGAAGTGGGTGACACCCCGACGGGTGATCGCATCGCGGGTCGCCCGATCGGCGCAAATCAGCACGATCGGAACGTCGGGCTTGGTGCGAACCTGCCAGTGCGCGCCGATGAGGGTGGACCAGACCGATTCCGCGGCCACTCGCAGTGCGTTGACGTCGACCATGACCGCTTCGGGTTCGTCGAGCGTGGCCTGGATGATGATGTCCCGCAGGGCCCCGGCGTTGCTGGTGTCTAACACACCTTCGACCGTCAGGACGACCACGGATTGGTCCGTGCGCGTCGCAACGGCCAGCGAGCTCGGCGATTCAGCTACCGCGCTCAACGCAGCCCCCCTTCCCCGTCAGGCTTCATCTTCGCTGACCCCGACCCGCAAACCGATGCTGTGCGGGCGCGCGTGTCGCGATAGGAGTTTGGGCGCCAGCTGCTCGGGCCTCCCGTCCGTTTCCATGTCCCGCTCCTCGAATTCTCACCCGGCAAACTGCTCGAGAACCCGCCCCCTCGGCGCCAAAAGCAAAGCGACTAACCCTCAGGAGGGCGGCGTCGACGCCAACGGTGACGACAGAATGTGGCGCTTCGGCTTCGACCCCGCCCGTCCGAGGCGCCGACCCCTACCACGTCGAACATGCCGTTCTCGTTACTCGTCTGCCGCAGCACACTTACCCGCGGTTACCCACAACCCCTGGCGTGGTCAACCCCCGTGCGGATTGGAATAGCTTAGCGGTATTACCCGGGCGTGACACTTTACAAACCGGTATTGCAGCAGTATTGCAGCTTGCAGCAGCACGCGGCCGGGCCCGCGCGTCGCGCGGCTGCTTTCGGGGCCCGTCGGGCGCCGCTCGGGTCAGCGCAGGGCGTACGGCGGAGCGCCCACCCCAGCGACCGTGTGCGTGCCCCAGGGTGTTTGTTCGATGATGCGCGCCGGTGCACTGCGCGCGCCCACCGTCAGTGTCGCCTCTCGCGACTGCTTGAGTGTGGTATCCGGAAGGGGCTGCGACGAGAGGCTAAAAACCGTGCCTTGCCAGTGGTAATGGCCGTCGATCGGGTCCAGCCGACCGGCGAGCCGGACGCGCACCGGCTGCTCTGCGCCGGCTATCGTCAGCGTCGCCGCGCCGTCATAGGTTCCCTCGTCTTCGGGCGCGGCGGATGACAGGTCGAACGCCGCGACCACCCGATGAGGCTGGGCGGACCGCAGGTAGACGCGCTCGTTGAACACCTGCTGAGTACTGCGCCGCACTTCGATTCGGGTGCTGGCGGTGCGGACCATGAAGCCCACACACTTGGCGACATAGCGCGCTTGCGCGCCAACGTCGGGCCCGCCGATGAAGAAGTAGTTGGGCAAGCCGTGCACGGCGACCCCGAAATAGGGCTCCATGCCGTCGTCCCACACCTGCCTGATGGCCAATCCGCCGGCCCCCACCAGCGTCTCATCGGAGGTGCCATCGGGGATCGCGAAGCCGGTGCCGTAGATGATGGCGTCGGCGTCATGGTCCATACAGTCCGAGCCGTCGGTGGTTCGGATGCCCGCCGGGGTGATGGTGCCGATCGCCGCTCCCACCAGGGCGGGCGCGGGTCTATTGCCGGCGGTCGGTCGGAGGCGGCGGCGCAACCAGCGTTTGGCGCGGGTCGCAGGCAACGGCAACTCGGGGACTACCCGTCGCGGCGGGTGTGCGAAGACGGTGACCGACGCCGCCGAATCGACCAGCCGCGGTATGTGGTTACCGGCGGTGGCGTCGGCGCCGATGACCGCGATGCGCTTACCGGCGGGATCGAAATCCGGCCGCCACTGCGCGGCGTGAAACGACGCCCCGCGAAAGTCGTTTCGCCCGGCGATGTCCGGCAGCCAAGGGACGTGCGCCGGTCGGTAGGCGGCGATGACGACTCGAGCCCGGACAATCTCGTCAGCGGCAGTCCTGAGCGACCAAGTGTCGGTGTCGCCGTCGAACCGGGAACTGAGGACTTCGCGGCCCGCCGCCTTATCGAGCACCGCGACGTCGGTGACGCCGGTAGCGAGCAGCGCCGCGCGCGCGCTGTCGCCGCCGGCCCCCGCGCCGACGATCACCACGTGATGGCAGGGCTCAGCGGCGCCGGGCGCCTGGGTCACAGAAACCTGCTGCGCTTCCAAGCGCGGCGTGCGATCGGGCCCATCAGGCCCACCTCGGTCAAAAACGCGGCCAGCGGAGCGAAGCCGGCGACCTGCATCTCGCGGCGGTGCGGGCTCGTGCGCGCGGTCTTCCGCGCCCGCTTGGCGTCCAGGCCCGTCCGCGCGTACGGGATGGGGTTGCTGAACAGGTAGTTGAAGAAGTATCCGCCAAGCCCGTTGATGTTGGACATGAACCACCGGTTGAGCCGGGGCATCTCGGCGACGCGTTTGCGTGCGCCGTCGCGGGCGAACTGAATGTGGCGGGCCTCTTCGGTGACGTGAATCCGCATGAGCCGCTGGATGATCGGCTGCAGTTCCGGGTCGTCCATCATCTGGCGTTGCAGCGAGTCGAAGATTTCCTCACCGATGAGGGCGGCGATCCAGAGCATCGAGCCCCGCTGGAACGCCAGCGGCAGGGCGTTGATGATCATCCGGTGAAACAGCCGCGGCCGTACCGGTTTGGCGCCGATCCGCTCGATGGCGCTGCCGAACATGACCATGTGCCGGGTCTCGTCGCCCAGCTCGGTCAGCTTGTAGTGCGTCGACCGGCTGGTCGGGTCCTCGTGCAGGATCGTGCGCAGCAACGACTGGTTGAGCATGTTCTCGAACCAGATACCGGCCGACAGCGTGTTGACCAGCTCTTGGCGGGACAGCTCTATCTGCTGCTCGCGCGTCATCTCGTCCCACATCGGGGTGTTGTACAACGACACCAGTCGCGGCGGCAGATAGAACTTGTCGGGGTCCAGCGGCGCATCCCAGTCGATGTCGACGACCGGCTCATAGGACTTCTTTACCGAGCCCTTCAGCAGACGGTCCGAGAACTCTTCACGGCTGGGTCCACCCGGCTTCACGGCAGTGGCCACTGTCGACGTCCCTTCATCGGGAAACAGGGAATCGGTACCCATGGTATCGGGTACTTGGGGTCTCGACTAGGCCTTTCGGGTTTCGATTCGGTTGACTGGCATCGTGACTCGACGCATACAAGTGATCGGCATCGGCGTCGGGAACCCCGACTACCTGACCGTGCAGGCGATCCAGGCACTCAACTGCACCCAGGTGTTCTTCGCGATGGACAAGGGTGAGGCGAAAAGCGACCTGCTGGCCCTGCGCCGAGAGATCTGCGAGCGATTCATTCGGGAGCCCGCATACCGCTTCGTCGAGCTACCCGACCCCAAACGGTCGAGCTCCCTGGACTGCGGGGCCGACTACCGCGCGGCGGTTTCCGATTGGCACGCGGCGCGCGCGCAGCTCTGGGCGGCGGCGATCGCGGCCGAGCTCGGACCCGACGGCGTGGGCGGCTTCCTGGCCTGGGGCGACCCGTCCCTGTACGACAGCACGCTGCGCATCCTCGATGCGGTCGCCGCCGAGGTCGATCTCGCCGTCTCCGTCATTCCGGGGATCACCGCGGTGCAGGCGCTGACGGCGCGGCACGGCATTCCGCTGAACGAGGTGGGGGAACCGGTGCTGATCACCACGGGCAGGCGACTGCGGGAGGACGGCCTGACCGGCTCGGCCTTCAAATCGGTGGTCGTGATGCTCGACGGGGAATGCTCGTTTCGGGTGTGCGCGCCCGACACCGAAATCTGGTGGGGCGCCTACCTCGGCACCGAGGACGAGCTGCTGGTGGCGGGCACCGTGGGCGAGGTCGGCACGCGCGTCGCGGCGCTGCGCGCCGAAGCCCGTGCCCGGCACGGCTGGATCATGGACACCTATTTGCTCAGAACGGCAGACTGAAGCTGTGCCCGAACTCCCCGAGATCGAAGCGCTGGTGGACCATTTGCGGCGCCACGCTGTCGGTTCCACGATCGGTCGGGTCGACGTGGGCGCCCTGTCGGTGCTGAAGACGTTCGACCCGCCGACGGGCGCCCTGCACGGCCAGACTGTGAGCGGGGCGCACCGGTGGGGCAAATACCTGGGGTTACAAGCCGGCCCGCTGTTCTTGATCGCCCACCTGTCGCGCGCGGGCTGGCTGCGGTGGTCCGACAAGCTGGCCGCGGTGCCGCTGCGGCCCGGCAAGGGCCCGATCGCCCTGCGGGTGCACCTGGGCACCCCCGGTGACGCGCCCGGCTTCGACCTCACCGAGGCCGGTACCCAGAAGCGGTTGGCGGTGTGGCTCGTCGACGACCCACAGCTGGTGCCGGGCATCGCGGCCCTCGGGCCCGGCGCGCTCGAACTCGGCCCCGAGGACCTGGCAAGGGTGCTGGCCGGCAACACCGGCCGGATCAAGACCGTCATCACCGACCAGAAGGTCATCGCCGGCATCGGCAACGCGTATAGCGACGAGATCCTGCACGTCGCCAAGGTCTCACCCTTCGCCACCGCCGGGAAGCTGTCCGACGAACAGCTCGCCGCGCTGCACGACGCGATGATCTCGGTGCTCACCGACGCGGTGAGCCGCTCGGTCGGCCAGGGTGCCGCCATGCTCAAGGGGGAGAAGCGCTCCGGGCTGCGGGTGCACGCCCGCACCGGCCTGCCGTGCCCGGTGTGCGGGGACACCGTGCGCGAAGTGTCGTTCGCGGACAAGTCATTTCAGTACTGCCCGACGTGCCAGACCGGCGGCAAGGTGCTGGCCGATCGGCGCATGTCGCGGCTGCTCAAGTAAGCGCTCGAACGTCGACTCGTTGTGCCGAAAACGCGCTGCCGGGCCCGACAATTCGACGTTGGGCGGGCAGTCGCTATGCTGCCCGGGTGACTCGTCAGAAGATCCTCATCACTGGTGCCAGTGCCGGCCTGGGCGCCGGGATGGCGCGTTCCTTCGCCGCCAAGGGCCGCGATCTGGCGCTGTGCGCCCGTCGCACCGATCGGCTCGACGAGCTGAAAGCCGAACTGTCGCAACGGTATCCAAGTATCAAGATCGCGGTCGCCGCTTTGGACGTCAACGACCACGAGCAGGTGCCGAAGGTATTCGCCGCCCTCGGCGACGAACTCGGCGGCATCGACCGCGTCATCGTCAACGCCGGCATCGGCAAGGGCGCGAAGCTGGGCTCCGGCAAGCTCTGGGCGAACAAGGCGACCCTGGAGACCAACCTGGTGGCCGCCCTCGTGCAGATCGAAACCGCGCTGGAGATGTTTCACAACAGCGGGTCGGGCCACCTGGTGCTCATCTCGTCGGTGCTCGGCAACAAAGGTGTGCCGGGCGTCAAAGCCGCTTACGCCGCAAGCAAAGCCGGCATGCGCTCGCTGGGCGAATCGCTGCGCGCGGAATACCGCGGCGGCCCCATCAAGATCACGGTGCTCGAGCCCGGTTACATCGAGTCGGAGATGACGGCCAATTCCAACAGCACGATGTTGATGGTGGACAACGAAACTGGCGTCAAGGCGATGGTCGACGCGATCGAGCGCGAGACCGGCCGTGCCGTGGTGCCGTGGTGGCCGTGGGCGCCGCTGGTGCAGCTGATGCGGGTGCTGCCCCCGCCGCTGACCAAGCGGTTTGCCTGACGCTCCTGCCGCGAGGGCGCGTGTTTGTACGCAACACGCCGTAAGTAGGCGTGCATTTGCAGAAGCTCGGCAAAGGTCGTCAGCTGGTACGGCCCCGTTCGCTCCGGTAGCGACGGACCAGCGCGTCGGTCGAACTGTCCGACTGTGGCGCCGGGGAAGCGTCGGCCGTGATCACCGGCAGCAGCGCCTTGGCCTGCGTCTTGCCCAGCTCCACGCCCCATTGGTCGAACGAGTCGATGCCCCAGATCACTCCCTCGGTGAAGACCTGATGCTCGTAGAGCGCGATCAGCTGGCCGAGAACCGACGGGGTGAGCCGGTCGGCCAGTATTGATGTGGACGGCCGGTTGCCGGGCATCACCTTGTGGGGCACGATGTCCGCGGGCGTGCCTTCGGCGGCGATCTCTTCGGCGGTCTTGCCGAACGCCAGCACTTGCGTCTGGGCGAAGAAGTTGCTCATCAACAGGTCGTGCATGCTACCGGTGCCGTCGGCGGTGGGCAGGTCGTCGATGGGTTGGCTGAAGCCGATGAAGTCGGCCGGCACCAATCGGGTGCCCTGATGCAGCAACTGGTAGAACGCGTGCTGGCCGTTGGTTCCCGGTTCGCCCCAAAAGATTTCGCCTGTGTCGGTCGTGACCGCTGTGCCGTCGGCGCGGGTCGACTTGCCGTTGGATTCCATCGTCAGCTGCTGAAGGTAGGCCGCAAAGCGCGCCAGGTCGTTGGAATAGGGAAGCACGGCGCGCGATTGCGCGCCCATGAAGTTGGAGTACCACAGCCCGATCAGGCCGAGCAGGACGGGCGCGTTCGACTCCAGCGGGGCGGTCCGGAAATGTTCGTCGACGATGTGGAATCCGGAAAGAAAGTCGCCGAAGGCTTCCCGGCCGATGACGGCCATCACCGACAGACCGATTGCCGAATCGACGGAATAACGCCCCCCGACCCAATCCCAGAACCCGAACATGTTGTCGGTGTTGATGCCGAAGTCGTCGACCAGGCGCCTGTTGGTGGAAACGGCCACGAAATGTTTGGACACCGCGGCGTCGCCCAGCGCTTCGGTCAGCCAGCGGCGCGCGGCTGTTGCGTTGGTCAGCGTCTCCAGCGTGGAGAACGTCTTCGATGCAACGATGAAAAGGGTTGTGGCGGGGTCTAAGTCAGCCAGCTTGGCGATGAGGTCGGAGGGATCGACGTTGGAGACGAAGCGCGCCGAAATCCCCGCGTCCGCGTAGTGGCGCAGTGCCTGGTAGGCCATCGCGGGGCCCAGGTCCGACCCGCCTATCCCGATGTTGACGACGGTGCTGATCCGTTTCCCCGTGGCCCCGGTCCATTCACCGCTGCGTAACCGGTCGGTGAAGTCACCCATGGCGTTCAGTACGGCGTGCACTTCCTCGACGACGTTTTGGCCGTCGACGATAAGCTCGGCGTCCCGGGGCAGCCGCAGGGCGGTGTGCAACACCGCACGATCCTCCGAGGTGTTGATGTGCGCACCCGAGAACATCTGCTCGCGGCGCTGTTCAAGGTTAGCTGTCCGCGCCAGATCGATCAGCAGCCGCAGTGTTTCTCGGGTGACGCGGTGTTTGCTGTAGTCGATGTAGAGGTCGCCGACCGTGACGGTGAGGTCGCGGCCGCGATCGGGGTCGTTGCTGAAGAACTGCCGTAGGTGGGTTTCGCCGATTTGTTCGTGATGCCTGCGCAGGGCTTCCCACGCCGGGGTGGCGGTGATGTCGGGGACGGTTTGCACGGAGGTCATGATTCGACCCTAGTATGGTCCGACGCGACGGAGCCAGGTCCGGCGCGTGCCCTCGGTGCCGTCCTCAGTGCCGTCAGTGCCCTTACTGGCCTCAGTGGCCGAGCCGGCCCCTGCCCAATCGCAGCAGCAGCATCGCCAGGTCCTTACCTTCGGGACCTAGCTCGCTGTAGCGTTCGATGACCTTCATCTCGCGGCTGTGGACCAGCCGGGTGCCGCCGGACGCCATTCGGACCTTGCCGATGGCCTGTGACACTTCGGCGCGCCGCTTTACCGCGGCGAGGATCTCGGCGTCCAATCGGTCGATCTCTGCGCGCAGCTCGTCGATGCTGGCCTCGTGTTGACTCTCAACCATCTCGATGTTCATCTCTGCTAACTCCGCATTCTCGTGATGTGGGGTCTGGTCTCATCCGTTTTCGGGCCTCACAAAAAAGACGAGCCCCGAATCCGGAAGCGGACCGCGGGGCTCTGCGAAAGCAGCTAGACCACGGGCACCGCAAGCCGGTACCCGTAGCAAAATCGGCCTATCCACTCTCGGGGCCACTCGTGGGTCGAGAGCTGCCGATGGCGCTGCGCGTTGAGCACAAATCGAGTGTGCCATCCAGGACGGCGCGGGCGCAAAAAGACCGCGAAAACGGGCTTTAAGCTGCGGAGACCGACATGCCGCCGGCGCGCTCACCACCGCTCGTAGTGGTTGCTGTTATTGTTCTTCTGCCTAGCAGTCAGGCTCCAACCAGGCTTTTAGTGCCCGCCGCGCCGGACAGCCTGGCCAGCGAAGTAGTCGGTCGGCGGCGGTAAGTTTGGACCGACATGAGTGTGCATGTGAGCGAAGCCAAGCCCGCCCCGGAAGCGGATCAACTGCTCGACGGGCTCAACCCCCAACAGCGCCAGGCTGTGGTGCACGAGGGTTCGCCGCTGCTGATCGTCGCGGGCGCGGGATCGGGCAAGACGGCCGTGTTGACGCGGCGCATCGCGTACCTGATCGCGGCGCGGGGTGTCGCTATCGGTCAGATCCTGGCCATCACCTTCACCAACAAGGCCGCCGCCGAGATGCGCGACCGGGTCGTGCGGCTGGTGGGCAACCGCGCCCGCGGAATGTGGGTGAGCACGTTTCACTCGACCTGCGTGCGGATTCTGCGCAACCAGGCCTCACTGATCGAGGGCCTCAACTCCAACTTCTCGATCTATGACGCCGACGATTCGCGGCGTCTGCTGCAGATGATCGGTCGTGACATGGGGCTCGACATCAAGCGGTACTCGCCACGTCTGCTGGCCAACGCCATCTCCAACTTGAAGAACGAGTTGATCGACCCCGACCAGGCCGTGGCCGATCTGTCGGATTCATCCGATGAGTTGAGCCGTACAGTCGCCAGCGTCTACGGCGAGTACCAGCGGCGGCTGCGGGCCGCCAACGCGTTGGACTTCGATGACCTGATCGGCGAAACCGTTGCGGTGCTGCGGGCGTTCCCGCAGATTGCGCAGTATTACCGCCGGCGATTTCGGCACGTCCTCGTTGACGAGTACCAGGACACCAACCACGCCCAGTACGTGCTGGTGCGGGAGCTGGTGGGCACGGACACCGAGGACGGCGTGCCGCCTGGGGAGCTGTGCGTGGTCGGCGATGCCGATCAGTCGATCTATGCTTTCCGCGGCGCCACGATCCGCAACATCGAGGACTTCGAACGCGACTATCCCGACGCGACAACCATTCTGCTGGAACAGAATTACCGCTCGACGCAAAACATTCTGTCCGCGGCCAACTCCGTGATCGCCCGCAACACCGGACGC
This sequence comes from uncultured Actinomycetota bacterium, assembly GCA_963788075.1. GTDB lineage: Bacteria > Actinomycetota > Actinomycetes > Mycobacteriales > Mycobacteriaceae > Mycobacterium. The sequence goes on from CAWBFI010000009.1 coordinate 100,698, forward strand.
CGTGAAAAACGCCTGTGGACCGACGCGGGCGCCGGCGAGCTGATCGTCGGCTATGTCGCCGACAACGAGCACGACGAGGCCAGGTTCGTGGCCGAGGAGATCGACGCGCTGGCGGATCGGGGCGAGATCACCTACAACGACGTGGCCGTGTTCTACCGCACCAACAACTCGTCGCGGTCGTTGGAGGAGGTTTTCATCCGCGCCGGTATTCCGTACAAAGTCGTTGGGGGAGTGCGCTTTTACGAGCGCAAGGAGATTCGCGACATCGTCGCTTATCTGCGGGTGCTGGACAACCCCGGTGATGCGGTCGGCATGCGGCGCATCCTGAACACGCCGCGCCGGGGCATCGGCGATCGGGCGGAGGCTTGTGTGGCGGTCTACGCCGAGAACACCGGCGCCAGTTTCGCCGATGCGCTCGTCGCCGCCGCCGAAGGCAAGGTGCCGATGTTGAATACCCGCGCGGAGAAGGCGATCGCGGGTTTCGTGGGGCTGCTCGACGACCTCAGGGGCCACCTCGACGACGACCTCGGTGACCTGGTCGAGTTGGTGCTCGAACGTAGCGGATACCGCGGTGAGCTCGAGTCGTCCACCGATCCGCAGGAGTTGGCCCGGTTGGACAACCTCAACGAACTGGTCAGCGTCGCACACGAATTCAGCACCGATGTGGCCAACTCGGCCGCGCTCGACGAGTCGCTGCAGACGCCAGAGGACGAAGACGTGCCGGACACCGGTGTGCTGGCGGCGTTCCTGGAGCGGGTCTCGCTGGTCGCCGACGCCGACGAAATCCCTGAGCAGGGTGCCGGTGTGGTCACGCTGATGACGCTGCACACCGCCAAGGGTTTGGAGTTTCCGGTGGTGTTCGTCACCGGCTGGGAGGACGGGATGTTCCCGCACATGCGGGCGTTGGACGATCCCGCCGAACTCTCCGAGGAGCGGCGGCTGGCCTACGTCGGCATCACCCGGGCCCGTCAGCGCCTCTATGTCAGCAGGGCCATCGTCAGGTCGTCCTGGGGACAGCCCCTGCTCAACCCGGAATCTCGATTCCTGCGGGAGATTCCGCAGGAGCTCATCGAGTGGCGGCGCAGCGCGCCGGCCCCGTCGTTCAGTGCGCCGGTGAGCGGTGCCGGCCGTTTCGGTGCGCCGCGGCCGGCGCCGGCCCGCTCGGGGGCGGGCAAGCGTCCCCTACTGGTGCTGGAGCCCGGCGATCGGGTGACTCACGACAAGTACGGGCTGGGGCGGGTCGAGGAAGTCTCGGGCGTCGGCGAATCGGCTATGTCGCTCATCGACTTCGGCAGTTCGGGACGGGTGAAGCTGATGCACAACCACGCCCCGCTCAGCAAGATCTAGGCCGGCGCTGCCCGGCGAGGGCGCCTGCTATCGGTGCAGCCGGCGTTTGATTTGCGGGAGAAACGCCAGCACCACGCTGACGACCGGCAACAGCCAAAGGGTGTACACGATCCACGCGACCCGCGCGCCCGCGAGAAACACGCCGCCGTAGGTCAGCACCGCGACGATCGCTCCGGCCGCGATGAGGTAGCGCCCAAAAGGCCGATGCTGCAGCAGCATGATGACGCCGGAGATGGTGGTCATCGCAAACACCAGGGCGAGGAAGGCGATCGCGATGCAGAACAGGCGGTCGGTCCGCCACCACCCGGCGATCAGGTCGGTGGCCACCACGGAGGTGGCCCATCCGCTGACGATGCTGACCGCGCAGGCGGCGACGGCCGTTCGGTCGCTCCGCTCATCGCCGGGCACACCCGCAACACCCTCCCGCCGGACCGCGCCGGTGCCGACCTGATAGGGCGGAATATGTGTGGTCGGGGACTCCGGCACGATGGGTATCGGTCCGGTCGGCGCCCTTCGGATGATCCGCGTCCGGGATTCGGACGGCGGTTCAGGGGCTGGTTCGGGGGCCGCGGGGGGTGCTGGAGCAGGGGGGTCGTTCGGCGCTGTCACCTCAGCCAGCGTAGTTGCCGACGCTAAGACCCCGCTTAGCCAGCCATGGGACAGGGTCAATTCTTTCGGTGCCGCCCAGGAGCACCTCGAAATGCAGGTGGGGCCCCGTGGAATTGCCCCGGTTACCCATGGTGGCGATCTGGTCGCCGGCCATCACCCGCTGGCCGACGCCGACCAGGGTGGTGTTGACGTGGCCGTACAGCGTGACGGTGCCGTCGGCGTGACGCAGCTTGACCAACGCCCCGTAGCCGGCGGCCGGGCCCGCCTCGATGACCACACCGTCCGAGACGGCATAGATCGGTGTCCCGATCGAGTTGGCGAGATCGATGCCGGCGTGCAGTACACCCCAGCGATAGCCGAAGTTGGAGGTGAAGATGCCCTTCGTCGGCATGACGTAGAGCGGTTGCTGCAGTCGCGCCTCGCGCTGCGCGCGATCGTTGGCAAAGGCCACGCCCTTGGCGAGCTCCTCGTTGTGCACCGCCGTGTTCGCCGCCGGCTGGACCGCGATCACCTGCGCACCGCGAACTGGGTTGCTCACCGCGCCGCCGGTGAGCGACGACGCGTTGGCGGTCAGGACGGCCTCGGTCTTGGGGGTGTCGGCGTGGCTGGTCGCCGTGTGGGCCGCCGCCGCGGCCGCGCCGGCGGCCATCGCCGAGATCAGCAGCCGGCCCCTGGCCGCACTGGTCGGCTGCTTCCGGTGCTGGCCGGCGCGCCGCACCACGGGAATGACGTCGGTGATGGCTGAGCGATCGAGACGATGGGCGTCGGTGTGGGCGTCGATTCCCGTCAGGACCGGCACGGTGGCGGGTGCGGCCAGCAGTAGCGGACCCAATTCGTCCACATCGTGCAGGTCGTCGAGCTCGGGCGCCAGCAGCACCTGCGCTTCGTTGTCGAAGGTGGAGTCGTTGCTGAAGTCCAGGGCATCGAGTTCGCGGAAGTCATCGGCGAGACCGAAGTCGTCGAAGTCGAAGTCGAAGCCGTCCAACGGGAGGATCTCGGTGACTTCGTTTCGGTGGGGCTCAGTTCGGCGGCCGCCCGCTGCGCGACTCACCCTCACGACGCCTGTATCGGCTGTATTCACGGCAGAAGAACGAGAGAGACGGTGCTGGGACAAGCTGAAATGTCCTCGTATCGTGACCATAACGTTATCTGGACCCTAGGAAGGTATCCGCTGACCAACCGGACTGGCAACCTCGAGGCAGAATCCCGACCAATATTGTGAAGTGGATCACGTTTGCGGTACGCCGGTATGCCGTGCCCGTGCCGCATGAGTGGACGCGACGGTAGCAGCGATTGCATGGGTGGATACAGTTCCACAGTGCGAGTTGCCGATTCCGGCACCGCCTCCTTACAGGCCTAGCAACAAGTCGAGCAAAGACGGTGAGCCCATGGACCTTTTCGAATATCAGGCAAAAGAACTGTTCGCCAAGCACAATGTACCGAGCACACCGGGCCGGGTGACCGACACCGCCGAGGGGGCTCGGGCCATCGCCGAAGAGATTGGTCGCCCGGTGATGGTCAAGGCGCAGGTCAAGATCGGCGGTCGCGGTAAGGCCGGTGGCGTCAAATACGCCGCCACCCCGGAAGACGCCTACGATCACGCCAAGAACATCCTCGGCCTCGACATCAAGGGCCACATCGTGAAGAAACTGCTGGTGGCCGAGGCCAGCGACATCGCGGAGGAGTACTACATCTCCTTCCTGCTCGACCGCGCCAACCGCACCTACCTGGCGATGTGCTCGGTCGAGGGCGGCATGGAGATCGAGGAGGTGGCCGCCACCAAGCCCGACCGGCTCGCCAAAGTCCCGGTGGATGCCGTGCAGGGAGTCGATTTGGCGACCGCGCGTTCCATCGCCGAACAGGGCCACCTGCCGGCCGAGGTGCTCGACGCTGCCGCGGTCACCATTTCCAAGCTGTGGGAGCTTTTCGTCGCCGAGGACGCCACCCTGGTCGAGGTCAATCCGCTGGTGCGCACCCCCGACAACCAGATCCTGGCCCTGGACGGCAAGGTCACCCTCGATGCCAACGCTGACTTCCGCCACCCCGATCACGCCGAGTACGAGGACCGCGATGCCACCGATCCGCTGGAGTTGAAGGCCAAGGAGAACCACCTCAACTACGTCAAGCTCGACGGCCAGGTCGGCATCATCGGCAACGGCGCGGGCCTGGTGATGTCGACCCTCGACGTCGTCGCCTATGCCGGTGAGAAGCACGGGGGAGTCAAGCCGGCCAACTTCCTCGACATCGGCGGCGGCGCCTCCGCGGAGGTGATGGCCGCCGGGTTGGACGTGGTCCTGGGCGACGAGCAGGTCAAGAGCGTGTTCGTCAACGTTTTCGGCGGCATCACCGCGTGTGACGCGGTGGCCACCGGAATCGTCAAGGCACTGGAAATCCTGGGCGACGAGGCTAACAAGCCGCTGGTGGTGCGGTTGGACGGCAACAACGTCGAGGAAGGCCGTCGCATCCTGACCGAGGCCAACCACCCGCTGGTGACGCTGGTGCCCACGATGGACGAGGCCGCCGACAAGGCCGCCGAGCTGGCGAGCGCCTGAGAAAGGAGCATGACCCCATGGCTATCTTCCTGACAAAAGCGAACAAGGTCATCGTCCAGGGCATCACCGGCAGCGAGGCCACCGTCCACACGGCCCGCATGCTCAGGGCGGGCACCCAGATCGTGGGCGGCGTGAACGCCCGCAAGGCGGGCACCACCGTCACGCATGAGGACAAGGGCGGCCGGATCATCAAGCTGCCGGTTTTCGGCAGCGTGACGGAGGCGATGGAAAAGACCGGCGCGGACGTGTCGATCATCTTCGTGCCGCCGAAGTTCGCCAAGGACGCCATCATCGAGGCCGTGGACGCCGAGATCCCGCTGCTGGTGGTCATCACCGAGGGAATCCCCGTGCAGGACAGCGCGTATGCCTGGGCCTACAACCTGAAGAAGGGCGGCAAGACCCGCATCATCGGCCCGAACTGTCCCGGCATCATCACCCCGGGCGAGGCGCTGGTGGGCATCACCCCCGCCAACATCACCGGCTCGGGACCCGTCGGGCTGGTGTCCAAGTCCGGCACGCTGACCTACCAGATGATGTACGAGTTGCGGGATTTCGGGTTCTCCACGTCCATCGGCATCGGTGGGGACCCGGTGATCGGCACGACCCACATCGACGCCATCGAGGCCTTCGAGAAGGATCCCGAGACCAAGGTCATCGTGATTATCGGTGAGATCGGCGGCGACGCCGAGGAGCGTGCAGCCGACTACATCAAGGCCCACGTATCCAAGCCGGTCGTCGGTTATGTCGCGGGATTCACCGCCCCGGAGGGCAAGACGATGGGCCACGCGGGGGCGATCGTGTCCGGCTCGTCGGGCACCGCGGCCGCCAAGAAGGACGCCCTGGAGGCGGCGGGGGTCAGGGTCGGCAAGACCCCGTCGGAGACGGCCGCACTCGCGCGGGAAATCCTCACCAGCCTGTAGATCCGGTTCGCGGCTAAACGAGAGCGGCCAGCTTGCTGGCCAGGCGCTCGACGTAGGCGGCGACCTCGTCGTCGGAGCGGTCCGGCAGGCCGAACAACACCTCGGTCACCCCGAGCTCGGCCCACCGGGCCAGCTTCTCGGGTACGGGCTTGAAGTCCAGCGCCACGATTTGCGGAGCCCCTTCCCGGCCGGCTGCGGCCCAGGTGTCCTGCAGCGACCTGACCGGCTCGTCGATGTCGAAGTCGCGCGGTGTGGTGATCCAGCCGTCGGCGCTGCGGGCGATCCACTTGAAGTTCTTCTCGTTTCCGGCCGCGCCCACCAGCACCGGGATGTGCGGCTGAACCGGCTTGGGCCATGCCCAGCTCGGCCCGAATCTGACGAACTCGCCGTCGTAGGCGGCCTCCTCCTGTGTCCACAGCGCCCGCATCGCCTCGATGTACTCGCGCAGCATGGTGCGGCGCCGCCCGGGCGGCACGCCGTGGTCGGTGAGCTCGTCGGTGTTCCACCCGAAGCCGACGCCGAGGCTGACCCGCCCGCCCGACAGGTGGTCCAGGGTGGCAATGCTTTTCGCCAGCGTGATCGGGTCATGCTCGACCGGCAGCGCCACCGCGGTGGACAGCCGCACCCGCGACGTCACGGCGCACGCCGCGCCCAGGCTTACCCATGGGTCCAGCGTGCGCATGTAGCGGTCGTCCGGCAGCGACGCGTCGCCGGTCGTCGGATGGGCCGCCTCACGCTTGACCGGGATATGTGTGTGTTCCGGCACGTAGAACGTCCGAAAGCCGTGGTCGTCGGCGAGCTTCGCGGCTGCCGCGGGGGAGATGCCCCGGTCGCTGGTGAAAAGCACAAGCCCGTAATCCATGCACAGGATTAGAACGTGTTCTACCTCTGGTGGGCAAGCCGACGTGGCCGGCGCTGGTCGCCCGACAAGCCGGTGGCTCCCGCACCGTGACGCCAACGTGCGCTAGCGTGGTTGTTCGATCGCGTCGCAACGCACGATCTCCGAAGGTGTTTTCCAACGCGGCGCGCCTGGAAGCACAGCGTCGCACCGCAATGTGGCGCCGCCGAGACACTTCAAGGCACTGGAAGCAACAGGAGGAGTAATGACCTACTCGCCCGGTAATCCCGGATACCAGCCCGCGCAGCCCGGCGGCTCCTATGCAGGCACTACACCGTCGTTCGCCAAGGATGACGGTGAAAGCAAGCTTCCGCTGATCCTGAACCTCGCCGTGGTGGTGCTCGGCTTCTTGGTGTACGTCCTGAATTTCTTCCCGACTTTCACGATCGGCGCCGAGCTCGGCCCGGGCGGTGGCCGCGCCGGCGATGCCGGCACCGCGGTCCTTGTTGCGGTCCTGGCGTCGTTGCTCGCCGGCCTCAGCCTGCTCCCGAGGGCGAAGAGCTATGCGGGGATCGTCGCGGTGACCGCGGTGCTGGGCGCCTTGCTGGCCATCACCGAGACGGTCAACACACCCGCCGGCTTCTCAGTGGGCTGGGCGATGTATGCCTTGCTGTTGTGCAGCATTCTCCAGGCCCTCGCGGCCAGCGCCGCGTTACTGCTGGACGCGGGTGTCATCGCCGCCCCGAAACCGCGGCCCAAGTACGACCCCTACGCGCAGTACGGTCAATACGGCCAATACGGGCAGTACGGCCAGCAGCAGACGTATTACGGTCAGCCGGGCGCACAACAACACTCGGGACAACACTCGGGACAGCACCCGGGGCAGCAGCCGCACAGCCCGCAGCAGCCCGCCGGGTACGGGCCGCAGTACGGCGGTTATCCGTCCAGCCAGGCTCCGACCCAGGCCGCGATTCCGACCACGTCGACGGGCGGAATCGGAACCGGCCCGCAGGCCGCGTCGCAGTCCGGGCCTCAGCCCACAGCGCAGCACCAGGGAACGTCGACGCCGCCCACCGGATTTCCCAGCTTCAGTCCCCCGCCCTCGGCCGGGGCCAGCGGCGCGGAGTCTCAGCCGGGGACCACTGGTCAACAGCCGCAGGGCCAGGAACAGCAGCAGGCGTCGTCACCTTCTGGGCCGGCGGCGCCGGCCTAAACACGCGCTCTCGGGCGTAGCCGGGCACGTGCGCCAAGAGTGAAAAGGGTGTCAGAAAGCGAGGACAACCGGGCGGCGGGCGCTCGACAGGCGCGTGATCTGCTGCGGGTCGCGTTCGGGCCGTCCGTGGTGGCGTTGGTCATCATCGCCGCGGTCACGTTGCTTCAGTTGCTGATCGCCAACAGCGACATGACCGGTGCGCTGGGAGCCATCGCCAGCATGTGGCTCGCGGTGCATCAAGTGCCGATTTCGATCGGCGGCCGCGAATTGGGCGTATTGCCGCTGCTGCCGGTCCTGTTGATGGTCTGGGGAACTGCGCGCAGTACCGCGCGGGCCACCTCGCCGTACTCGTCCTGGCTGGTGGTTCGCTGGGTTATCGCCTCGGCGCTCGGCGGGCCCCTGCTGATGGCGGCGGTCGCGCTGGCGGTCATCCATGACGCGTCGTCGGTGGTCACCGAGTTGCAGACGCCCAGCGCGCTGCGCGCGTTCGCCGGGGTGCTCGTGGTGCACGCCATCGGTGCCGCGATCGGCGTGTGGTCCCGTGTGGGAAGACGGGCGTTGGCCGCATCGCCGTTGCCCAATTGGCTTGGTGATTCGCTGCGCGCCGCGGCGGCCGGTGTGTTGGCGTTGGTCGGGCTGTCCGGGCTGGTGACGGCCGGGTCGCTGGTTGTGCACTGGGCGACGATGCAAGAGCTCTACGGCATCACCGATTCCATATTCGGTCAGTTGAGCCTGACCGTGCTGTCCGTCTTGTACGCGCCCAACGTCATCGTCGGCACCTCGGCGGTCGCGGTCGGGTCCAGTGCCCATCTCGGTTTTGCGACGTTCAGTCCGTTCACCGTTTTCGGCGGCGACATTCCCGCACTGCCGATCCTGGCCGCGGCCCCCACGCCGCCGCTGGGGCCGGTATGGGTCGCGCTGCTCATCGTCGGCGCGTCCTCGGGTGTGGCGGTCGGGCAGCAGTGCGCCCGGCACCCGCTGCCGCTGCTCCCGGCGATGGCCAAACTGCTGGTCGCTTCGGTAGTCGGGGCGCTGGTGATGTCGTTGCTCGCGTACGGCGGGAGCGGTCGGCTGGGTAATTTCGGCGATGTCGGTGTCGATCAGGGGACTCTGCTGGTCGGCGTGTTCTTCTGGTTCGCGGTCGTCGGCGGGATCACGGTGGTGATGGCCGGCGGAATCGGGCCCGTACGGCTCAGACGGCGCGTGCGGCCCAAACCTGTCCCGACCCCGGTGGCCGATGAACCGGCCGACTTCGCGGGGCTTTTCGACGAGCCGGCCGGCGATTCCGCCGACGAGGAGCTTCCGGTCGACGACGACGATGCCGGGCCGCCCGAGGAACCGGAGCGGCGGGCCGACTGAGCATTGCGGCCGCCGAGCGAGGCGACACACCGGGCGATGCGGTGCGGGACGCAGACCGCACGCGGCGGCGGGCCGACTAGGCTCGCGATGTGCCAGAACGGCTCCACGTGTCCCCGAGTGTTCCGGCGCGCGTGGTCGTGTTGGCGTCGGGCACCGGTTCGCTGCTGGCATCGCTGATGGAGGCCGCCGTCGATGACTACCCGGCCCGTGTGGCGGCTGTCGGTGCGGATCGCGACTGCCGGGCCACCGAGATTGCCGAGGCGGCGCCGGTGCCCAGCTTCATCGTGCGGCTGGGCGATCACCCCAACCGCGATGCCTGGGATGCAGCCATCACCGACGCCACCGCCGCGCACTCCCCGGATCTGGTCGTATCCGCCGGATTTATGAAAATCCTTGGGCCGCGGTTTCTTTCACGCTTTCCCGGACGTGTCCTCAATACCCATCCGACGTTGTTGCCAGCGTTCCCGGGCGCGCATGGGGTGGCCGACGCATTGGCCTACGGTGTGAAAGTCACAGGCTGTACGGTGCACCTGGTGGACGCCGGTACGGACACCGGGCCGATACTGGCACAGCAATCCGTCCCGGTGCTCGACGGCGACGACGAACAGACCCTGCACGAACGCATCAAAGTCACCGAACGGCAGCTGCTGGTGCGGGTGGTGGCCGCGATCGCGACCGGCGGCGTGACCTTGGTCGGACGAAAAGCGACGATCGGACGAAAGGCGACCCTGGGATGAGCGCAGCATGAGCACCGACGACGGGCGGGGTGTGACGAAAAGGCCGATCCGCCGCGCGTTGATCAGCGTGTACGACAAGACCGGCCTGATAGAACTCGCCCGCGGGCTGACGGCGGCGGGCGTCGAGATCGTCTCCACCGGCTCAACGGCGAAGGCCATTGCCGACAAAGGGATCCCGGTGACACGCGTGGAGGAGCTGACCGGCTTTCCCGAGGTGCTCGACGGCCGGGTCAAGACGCTGCATCCCCATGTGCATGCCGGCCTGCTGGCCGATCTGCGCAAACCCGAGCACGAGGCGGCACTCGAGCGGCTCGGGATTGCGGCGTTCGAACTGGTCGTCGTCAACCTGTATCCGTTCAGCGAGACCGTCGACTCAGGCGCGGGCATCGACGAGTGCGTCGAGCAGATCGACATCGGCGGCCCGTCGATGGTCCGGGCGGCGGCCAAGAACCACCCCAGCGTGGCGGTGGTCACCAGCCCGCTCGGGTACGACGGGGTGCTTGCCGCCGTGCGTAGCGGCGGCTTCACCCTCGCCGAACGAAAGAGGCTGGCGGCGCTGGCGTTTCAGCACACCGCGGACTACGACATCGCGGTCGCCGCCTGGATGGGGTCGACGCTGGCGCCCGAGCATCCGGCCACGGCGTTTCCCCAGTGGCTCGCCGGCAGCTGGCGCCGCACGGCGATGCTGCGTTACGGCGAGAATCCGCACCAGCAGGCGGCGCTCTACAGCGACCCGGGCGCCTGGCCGGGCCTGGCCCAGGCCGAGCAGCTGCACGGAAAAGACATGTCCTACAACAACTTCACCGATGCCGATGCGGCGTGGCGGGCCGCCTTCGACCACGAACAGATATGCGTGGCAATCATCAAGCACGCCAACCCTTGTGGGATCGCGATCTCTTCGGTATCGGTCGCCGACGCGCACCGCAAGGCCCACGAATGCGATCCGCTGAGCGCCTACGGCGGAGTGATCGCGGCGAACACCGAAGTCAGCGTCGAGATGGCGGAGTTCGTGAGCACCATCTTCACCGAAGTGATCGTCGCGCCCGCCTACGCGCCGGGCGCCCTCGACGTGCTGACGCGCAAGAAGAACATCCGGGTGCTGCTGGCCTCCGAGCCGCTGACCGGCGGCACCGAGCTGCGGCCGATCAGCGGGGGGCTCCTGGTGCAGCAACGCGACCAGCTCGACGCGCACGGCGACAACCCCGTGAACTGGACCCTGGCCACCGGATCACCGGCCGACCCGATGACCTTGACGGACCTGGCTTTTGCGTGGCGCGCCTGCCGTGCGGTCAAGTCCAATGCGATAGTGATCGCCGGCGACGGCGCCACCATCGGCGTCGGCATGGGTCAGGTCAACCGCGTCGATGCCGCCCGGCTGGCCGTCGAACGCGGCGGCGACCGGGTGCGGGGCGCCGTCGCGGCCTCGGACGCGTTCTTTCCCTTTCCCGACGGGCTCGAGACCCTGACCGCCGCCGGGGTCAAGGCGGTAGTGCATCCCGGAGGATCGGTGCGCGACGACGAGGTGACCGCGGCGGCGGCCAAAGCCGGCGTCACCGTGTACCTCACGGGGGCCCGGCACTTCGCTCACTGAACGTTTGCCGAGTGACGCGTCGGCGCAACGCGTAGCGTGGAGTGGTGCCATCACCGACCAATCTGCCCCGCACCGTCGGCGAACTGCGCGCCGCTGGTCATCGCGAGCGGGGAGTGAAGCAGGAAATCCGCGAAAATCTGTTGACCGCGCTCGCGGCGGGAGACGAGGTCTGGCCGGGCATCCTGGGCTTCGACGACACCGTGTTGCCGCAGCTGGAGCGGGCGCTGATCGCGGGCCACGACTTCGTGTTGCTCGGCGAACGCGGCCAGGGCAAGACCCGGCTGCTGCGCGCGCTGGTCGGGCTGCTCGACGAGTGGACCCCCGTCATCGACGGGGCCGAGCTCGGTGAGCATCCGTACCGGCCGATCACGCCGGAGTCGATCCGACGGGCCTATGAGCTTGGCGACGACCTGCCGGTCGGGTGGAAGCACCGCAGCGAGCGGTACACCGAAAAGCTGGCCACCCCGGACACCAGCGTCGCCGACCTGGTCGGTGACATCGACCCGATCAAGGTCGCCGAGGGTCGCAGCCTCGGCGACCCGGAGACCATCGCCTACGGGCTGATCCCCCGCGCGCATCGCGGCATCGTCGCGGTCAACGAACTGCCCGACCTCGCCGAGCGCATTCAGGTGTCGATGCTCAACGTCATGGAGGAGCGCGACATTCAGGTCCGCGGTTACACGCTGCGGCTGCCGCTGGACGTTCTCGTGGTTGCCAGCGCCAACCCCGAGGATTACACCAACCGCGGTCGCATCATCACTCCGCTCAAAGACCGGTTCGGCGCCGAGATCCGGACCCACTACCCGCTGGAGCTGGAGGCGGAGGTGGGCGTCATCGCTCAGGAGGCCCACCTGAGCGCCCAGGTGCCCGACTACCTGATGCAGGTGCTGGCGCGATTCGCCCGCTACCTGCGGGAGTCCAGTTCGATCGATCACCGGTCCGGGGTGTCGGCGCGGTTCGCGATCGCGGCGGCCGAGACGGTCGCCGCCGCGGCCCGGCACCGCGGCGCCGTCCTGGGCGAGACCGATCCGGTGGCCCGGGTGGTCGACCTGGGCACGGTGATCGACGTTCTGCGCGGCAAGCTGGAATTCGAGTCGGGGGAGGAGGGCCGCGAACAGGCCGTGCTCGAGCACCTCCTGCGTCGCGCGACCGCCGACACCGCGGCCAGGGTGCTGGGCGGCATCGACGTCGGTTCTTTGGTGTCCGCGGTCGAGGGCGGCTCGGCGGTGACGACGGGCGAGCGGATATCAGCCAAGGACGTGCTCGCCGCGGTGCCGGGCCTTGCCGTGGTGGACCGGATCGCCGCGAAGCTGCATGCCGAGTCCGAGGGTGAACGCGCCGCGGCCCTCGAATTGGCGCTGGAGGCGTTGTATCTGGCCAAGCGAATCGACAAGGTGTCCGGCGAGGGTCAAACCGTCTATGGCTAGAGCGCATTCCTCCCGATACTCGGCGTACACCGGCGGACCCGACCCGCTGGCGCCGCCGGTGGATCTGCGCGAGGCGCTCGAGCAGATCGGTCAGGATGTCATGGCCGGCACCTCGCCGCGGCGCGCGCTTTCCGAGTTGCTGCGTCGCGGCACCAAGAGCATGCCCGGCGCCGATCGACTGGCGGCCGAGGCGAACCGACGCCGACGGGATTTGTTGCAGCGCAACAACTTAGACGGCACGCTCCAAGAGATCAAGCGGCTGCTCGACGAGGCTGTGCTGGCCGAGCGCAAGGAACTGGCCCGCGCGCTGGACGACGACGCCCGCTTTGGCGAACTGCAGCTGGACGCGTTGCCGGCATCGCCGGCCAAGGCCGTCCAAGAGCTTTCCGACTACAACTGGCGCAGCGCCGAGGCGCGCGAAAAGTATGACCAGATAAAGGATTTGCTTGGCCGCGAGATGCTCGACCAACGTTTCGCGGGCATGAAGCAGGCGCTGGAGGGCGCCACCGACGAGGACCGCCAGCGCGTCAACGCGATGCTGGACGACCTCAACGAGCTGCTGGACAAGCACGCCCGCGGTGCGGACACGCAGCAGGACTTCGAAGAATTCATGGACAAGCACGGCGAGTTCTTCCCGGAGAACCCGCGCAATGTCGATGAGCTGCTGGACTCGCTGGCCAAGCGCGCCGCGGCCGCCCAGCGCTTCCGCAACAGCCTGAGCCCGGAACAGCGTGCTGAGCTGGATGCGTTGGCGCAGCAGGCGTTTGGCTCTCCGGCGTTGATGCAGGCGTTGAATCGGCTCGATGCGCATCTGCAGGCCGCGCGGCCGGGCGAAGACTGGTCCGGGTCCGAGCAGTTCTCCGGCGATAACCCGTTCGGCATGGGCGAGGGCACCCAGGCGCTGTCCGACATCGCCGAACTGGAGCAGCTGGCCGAGCAGCTGTCGCAGAGCTATCCGGGCGCCACCATGGATGACGTCGACCTCGACGCGCTGGCACGCCAGCTCGGCGACCAGGCCGCCATCGACGCCCGGACGCTCGCCGAATTGGAACGCGCGCTTGTCAATCAGGGCTTCCTGGATCGCGGTTCCGACGGCCAGTGGCGACTTTCCCCCAAAGCCATGCGCAGGCTGGGCGAGACGGCGTTACGCGATGTCGCGGAACAGCTTTCGGGCCGTCACGGCGAGCGCGACCATCGGCGCGCGGGTGCCGCCGGCGAGCTGACCGGCGCGACCCGGCCCTGGCAATTCGGTGACACCGAGCCGTGGAACATCTCCCGCTCCCTGACCAACGCTGTGCTGCGGCAGGCGGGGATGGCGACCCTAGACGGCCCGGTCGGCCCGGTCGGCCCCGTCGGCGCCGTGCGCCCCATCCGGATCAGCGTCGACGACGTAGAAATTTCCGAGACCGAGACCCGCACGCAGGCCGCGGTGGCACTGTTGGTCGATACCTCGTTTTCGATGGTGATGGAGAATCGGTGGCTGCCGATGAAGCGGACGGCGCTCGCCCTGAACCACCTGGTGTGCACTCGGTTCCGGTCGGATGCCTTGCAGATCATCGCCTTTGGCCGCTATGCCCGGACGGTGACGGCCGCCGAGCTCACGGGTCTCGAGGGCGTCTACGAGCAGGGCACCAACCTGCATCACGCGCTGGCGCTGGCGGGTCGTCACCTGCGCCGGCACCCCAACGCGCAGCCCGTCGTGCTGGTGGTCACCGACGGTGAACCGACCGCTCACCTGGAGGACTTTGACGGCGAGGGTTCCGCCGTGTTCTTTGATTACCCGCCGCATCCCCGGACCATCGCGCACACCGTGCGGGGGTTCGACGACATGGCCCGGCTCGGCGCCCAGGTGACCATCTTCCGGTTGGGCAGCGACCCCGGCCTGGCGCGGTTCATCGACCAGGTCGCCAGGCGCGTCGAGGGACGCGTCGTGGTGCCCGACCTGGACGGCCTCGGAGCGGCCGTCGTGGGCGACTACCTGCGGTCCCGGCGCCGCCGTCGCTAGCGGCTTCTGGACGCCGTCCGCGTCGACCGGGATAGCGGCTCCCTCCGTTGGGTACATGGGAGAGCGAGAAGGAGGAGAGTCATGACCAACGTTCCCGCGATCGAACTCAACGACGGCAAGAGCATTCCGCAACTCGGGTTCGGCGTGTTTCAGATCAAACCCGACGAGACCGCGCGTGCCGTCAGGGCCGCCCTGGATATCGGATACCGGCACATCGACACCGCGGAGATGTACGGGAACGAGAAGGAAGTCGGGCAGGGTACCCGCGACGCCGGCCTCGACCGCGCCGACGTCTTCGTCACCAGCAAGCTCAACAACGGCTTCCACCGCCCCGACGATGCGCGCCGCGCCTTCGACAAAACACTGGAGGCCCTGAACTCCGACTATGTCGACTTGTTCCTCATCCACTGGCCGCTGCCCACGCTCTACGGCGGTGACCTCGTCTCCACCTGGAAGGTCCTCGAAGAGTTCGCGAGGGACGGACGGGCTCACAGCATCGGTGTCTCGAACTTCCAGCCCGCGCATCTGGATCGGCTCGCGGACGATAACGACACCGTCCCAGCGGTCAACCAGGTTGAGGTCCACCCGTACTTCGCCAACGACGAGGTCCGCGCCTACGGACGCGAACATGGCATCGCCACCGAGGCGTGGTCGCCGATCGCGCAGGGCAAGGTGCTCGACGATCCCGTGATCAACCGCATCGCCGATGCCCGGGGCAAATCGCCGGCCCAGGTGGTGTTGCGTTGGCACATCCAGCGCGGCGACATCGTCTTTCCCAAGTCCGTATCGCCGGACCGCATGAAATCCAACTTCGAGCTGTTCGACTTCGATTTGGACGCGTCCGACATGGACGCGATCTCGGCGCTGGACAAGGGCGAATCGGGCAGGACCGGCCCCAACCCGGACACGTTCAGCTACGTGCCCGACTGATCACGCCGGCCCGTCGCCGGCGGTTGACGAGGCTGCTAGCCGCGGGGCCTACGGGCCCTGCGCTTGATGCCGACAGCGCCCCAGAACGAGAAGCCGTGAACGGTCACCTTCGGCGCCCCGGGCGTGCCCTGGCCCAGGACACTGTGGTCGAAGGCGCCCATCACACCGTGGCCGTGGATCTCGACGTTGACCTCGGGCGGCAGCAATATGTTCTGCACGCCCATGATCGAGATCGCGTGGATGTCGACCTCGGTCGAGGTGAAGTCGGCGTAGCGCAGATCCACCACCCCGCTGCCCCAGAAGGTGAACGTGGTCAGCTTCTTCGGCACGTTCCATCGGCCGCGCCGCTCGAATCCGCTCAGCAGGGCCAGCAGCAACATCGACGGCGCCGGGTTGATCTTGCCGCCCCTGCGCGGGCTTATCGCCGCGTCCGGCAGGTCGGCCCGGAGCTCGTCCAATTCCCGATACGTGTTGGCCGCATAAGCCCTGGCCAGGCGGTCTTCGTAGTCCTTCAGCTGCAGGCGGCCCTGCTCGGCTGCGTACGTAAGCAACTGCGCGAGCTGGATGCGATCCGTGTCGGCGGCACGCGACGCTTCGTCACGGGCGTCGTTACCATCGCGAGCATCGCGCTGCGCTGAGTTGCTCATCAACCACGAGCGTACGGCGTACCGGTTTTGCCGCAAGCAGGTTGGCTAAACTGCAACCTTCGTTCGAGGCAGTGCCTAATTTCCCGCCCCATCGCCGGGCCGTTCCGGGTGCTCCGCCGGCGCCCAGCTGGGCGGCCGTTTCTGCAGGAACGCCAGCATGCCTTCCCGAGCCTCGTCGGACACGAACAGCCGGGCCGAGTCCTCGGTGAGCCGTTCGGCGTCGCGGTCGAAGCCATCCAGGACGGCGGCCGTGGTCAGCGCCTTCGACGCGGCGAGCCCCTGCGGCGACCCACGGCTCACGTCGGAGACCAGTTTCCGAACCGCGGCGTCCACGTCGTCGGCCGCCAGGGTGATGAGTCCGATTTCCGCGGCTTTCGCCGCATCGAACGTCTCGCCGGTCAGGTAGTACCGCGCCGCAGCACGCGCCGACATCTTCGGCAGCAGCGTCAGGGAGATGATCGCCGGCGCGACACCGATCCGGGCCTCCGTCAGCGCGAAGGTGCTGCGCGGACCGGCGACCGCGATATCGCAGGCGCCGACCAGGCCGAAGCCGCCGGCCCGGACGTGTCCGTCGATGGCGGCGATGACCGGCAGCGGCGAGGAGACGACGGCGCGCAGCAGCGCCGTCAGTTCCCGGGCCCGGGCCGCTGCCATGTCGAACGGGTCGCCCCCGCTGGCCTCGCTCAGGTCCGCGCCGGCGCAGAAGGTGCCGCCGGTGTGCGCCAGCACGACCGCCCGCACCGCCGCATCCGACGCGGCGTCGCGCAGCCCCTGGTGCAACTGGCCGACCAGAGCGGTCGAGAGCGCGTTGCGGTTATGCGGTGAGTTCAGCGTCAGCCGCGCGAACGGACCGCCGGCAGCGGGCGGTCCGGCGTATTCGACGAGTGTCTCCATCGGTCCGGCTTCAGTAGCTTCGCGGCAGGCCCAGCGACGTCTGCGCGACGAAGTTCAGCACCATCTCGCGACTGATGGGGGCGATCCGGCCCAGCCGGGCCGACGCCAGCATCGCGGCGACGCCATACTCCTTGGTCAGACCGTTGCCGCCCAGCGACTGCACAGCCTGGTCGACCGAGCGGGTAGCCGCTTCGGCGGCGGCGTACTTGGCCATGTTCGCGGCCTCGGCCGCGCCCATGTCGTCGCCGCTGTCGTAGAGCGTTGCCGCCTTCTGCATCATCAGCTTGGCGAGTTCCACCTCGATGTGGCACTGCGCCAACGGATGCGACAGGCCCTGGTGTGCACCGATCGGCGTCGACCAGACCTTGCGAGTCTTGACGTAGTCGACGGCCCTCTCCAGCGCGAACCGCCCCATGCCCACCGAGCTGGCCGCGCCCATGATCCGCTCGGGGTTCAGGCCGGCGAAAAGCTGTGCGATGGCGGCGTCCTCGGCGCCGACCAGGGCATCGCCCGGCAGCCGGACATCGTCGAGGAAGACCTGGAATTGGCGCTCGGGGCTGATCAGCTCCATCTCGATCGGGGTGTAGGCGAAGCCGGGCGTGTCGGTGGGAACCACGAACAGTGCCGGCCTGAGCGATTCGGATTTGGCCCCTGTGTCCTTGTAGGTGCGCGCCACCACGAGCACGGCCTGCGCCTGGTCGATGCCCGAGATAAAGACCTTCTGGCCCTTGAGGATCCAGTCGCCGCCGTCGCGCCGGGCGGTGGTGATGATCTTGTGCGAATTGGATCCCGCGTCCGGCTCGGTGATCGCGAAGGCCATCGTCAGCGAGCCGTCGGCGATGGCCGGAATCCAGCGCTTCTTCTGTTCTTCCGTGCCGAACTTGCTGATGATGGTCCCGTTGATGGCGGGTGAGACCACCATCAGCAGCAGCGCGCTGCCCGCGGCCGCCATCTCCTCCATCACCAGCGACAGCTCGTACATTCCGGCGCCGCCGCCGCCGTACTCCTCGGGCAGATTCACCCCGAGGAAGCCGAGTTTACCTGCCTCGGACCACAATTCGTTCGTGTGTTCGTGTGCGCGCGCCTTCTCCAGGTAGTACTCGGCGCCGTAGTTGGACGCCCACTCGGCGACCGCCTTGCGCAGGGCCCGGCGCTCCTCGTTTTCGATGAAGCTGGTTTCGGTCACCGCGGATCTCCTTCTGCTTCTGCTTCTGCTGCGTCCACTCGTGCCAGGATGGCGCCGACTTCGACCTGCTGACCGGTGCCGACGTTGAGTTCGGCCAGCACTCCGTCGGTCGGCGCGGTGATGGTGTGTTCCATCTTCATCGCCTCCAGCCAGATCAGGGGCTGACCGGTCCTGACGGCTTCGCCGACGGCGGCGCCCAGTCGGATGACGTTGCCGGGCATGGGCGCCACCAGAGAGCCCTTTTCGACGGTCGAGCCGGGCTCGGGGAAGCGGGGCAGCGCAACCAGGTGAACCGCCCCGCGCGCCGAATCGACGTAGACGTCCTGACCGTGGCGCGCAACCGAGAAGCTGTGGCCCACTCCCTCGCGGGCCAGGACGACCTCGTTCGCGGCGGCCGACACAAGGCGTACCGCCTCGTCGCTTGGCAGCACCAAACCGCCTCTGGTGAAACGGTATTCGATTCGGCGCTCACCGCCTTGAACAGCACCCGCATCGAGGTAGCTCTTGACCTGGTAGCCCGACGGCAGGTTGCGCCAGCCACTGGGGATCGAGCCGAACACCCCCGATGCTTTAGCCGTCGCGCGATTATGCGCGGCGTCGGCCAGCGCGGCGGCGATGGCAGACAACCGAACGGCCGCGTCGTCGGCCAGCGGCGCAGACAGCTGCGCCAGGCCGTGGGTGTCGAAAAACGCTGTGTCCGTGGCCCCGTCCAGGAACGCCGGATGGCGCAGCACATTCACCAGCAGGTCGCGGTTGGTGCGTAAGCCGTGCACGCGGGCGCGGGCCAGCGCGTCGGCAAGCACCAGCGCCGACTGTCGGCGCGTAGGTGCGTACGAGATGACCTTGGCAAGCATCGGGTCGTAATGGATCGACACCGTCGACCCGTCAACGATGCCGGAATCCAGCCGGATTCCGGTCCGATGCCCGAGCGAGCCGAACTCCGCACGAACCGACGGGACCCCGAACGTGTGCACGACGCCGGCCTGGGGCTGCCAGCCATGGGCGGGATCCTCGGCGTACAGCCGCGCTTCGATCGAATGTCCCTGGGCCGCAGGAGGTTGCGCGCCGAGGCGATCCCCGCCCGCCACCGCCAACTGGAGTTCGACCAGATCGAGGCCCGTGGTCTCCTCGGTCACCGGGTGCTCGACCTGCAGCCGGGTGTTCATCTCGAGGAAGTAGAAATCCCCGTCGTGATCGGCGAGGAACTCCACCGTTCCCGCCCCGGCGTACCCGATCGCGCCGGCGGCCAGCCGGGCCGCGTCGAACAGCTTGGCCCGCATGCCGGGTGTGCGCTCCACCAACGGCGACGGCGCCTCCTCGATGATCTTTTGGTGGCGACGCTGAATCGAGCATTCCCGTTCCCCGACGGCCCACACGGTGCCGTGGGTATCGGCGAGGACCTGAACCTCCACGTGGTGTCCGGTGGGCAGGTAGCGCTCGCAGAACACGGTCGGGTCGCCGAAAGCGGACTGCGCCTCGCGCCGGGCCGCGGCGACTTCCCCCGGCAGAGCGGATAATTCGCGCACCACCCGCATCCCGCGCCCGCCTCCGCCCGCGGAGGCCTTGACCAGCAGCGGCAGCTGCGCTTCCGTGACGGTGTCGGGGTCGAGTTCGTCGAGCACGGGAACCCCGGCTGCGGCCATGAGCTTCTTGGACTCGATCTTGGAGCCCATCGCGCGCACCGAATCCACCGGTGGACCGACCCACGTCAGGCCCGCGCCCTGCACGGCTGCGGCGAAATCGGCGTTCTCCGAAAGGAACCCGTAGCCGGGGTGCACCGCATCGGCGCCGGCGGCGCGCGCCGCTGCGATGATCGCCTCGGCGTTGAGATAGTCGTTCGTCTTCGGCAGCCGCACCCGGGCGTCGGCCTCGGCGACGTGCGGCGCGTCGGCATCGGGTTCCGTGTACACCGCGACGGTGCCCAGCCCGAGCCGCCGGCAGGTGGCGAAGACGCGCCGGGCGATCTCCCCGCGATTGGCAACCAGTACTTGAGTGATTCCCATGAGGCTCACATCCGGAAGACGCCGAAGTTCGACGTCCCCTTGATCGGGGCATTGGCGATGGCGGACAAACACATTCCCAGCACGGTTCGGGTGTCTCGCGGGTCGATCACCCCGTCGTCGTAGAGCATCCCGGATAGGACCAGCGGCAGCGACTCGGCCTCGATCTGGCCCTCCACGGCGGCCCGCATCGCCGCGTCGGCCTCCTCGTCGACGTTCTGCCCGCGGGCTTCGGCGGCCCCGCGCGCCACGATCGACAGCACGCCCGACAGTTGCGCGCCGCCCATCACCGCGGATTTGGCGCTGGGCCAGGCGAAGAGGAACCGGGGGTCGTAGGCGCGGCCGCACATGCCGTAGTGCCCCGCGCCGTAGGAGGCGCCGATGATCAGCGAGATGTGCGGAACGGTCGAGTTGGACACGGCGTTGATCATCATCGCCCCGTGTTTGATCATGCCGCCCTCTTCGTAGTCCTTACCCACCATGTACCCGGTGGTGTTGTGCAGGAACAACAGTGGAGTGTCCGAGCGGTTGGCCAGCTGGATGAACTGGGTGGCCTTCTGCGACTCCTCGCTGAACAGCACGCCGCGCGCGTTGGCCAGGATGCCCACCGGATAGCCGTGCAACTGTGCCCAGCCGGTCACCAGGGAAGACCCGTACAGCGGCTTGAACTCGTCGAATTCGGAGCCGTCGACGACGCGGGCGATCACTTCCCGGGGGTCGAATGGGATGCGCAGGTCCGCCGGAACAATGCCGATCAGCTCCTCGGCGTCGAACAGCGGCTCGGTGACTTGCCTGGGCGCGGGGCCCTGTTTGACCCAGTTCAGCCGCGCCACGATCCTACGGCCGACGCGGATGGCGTCGAGTTCGTGGACGGCGAAGTAGTCGGCCAAACCCGATATGCGGGCGTGCATTTCGGCACCGCCCAGCGACTCGTCGTCGGACTCCTCGCCGGTCGCCATCTTCACCAGCGGCGGGCCGGCCAGGAACACCTTCGAACGCTCCTTGATCATCACGACGTGATCGGACATCCCGGGAACGTAGGCGCCACCCGCGGTGGAGTTGCCGAAAACGAGTGCGATCGTGGGGATGCCGGCCGCCGACAGCCGGGTCAGGTCGCGGAACATCTGTCCGCCGGGGATGAAGATTTCCTTCTGGGTCGGCAGGTCGGCCCCGCCGGATTCCACCAGCGAAATGACGGGCAGCCGGTTTTCGAAGGCAATCTGGTTGGCGCGCAGGATCTTTCGTAGCGTCCAGGGGTTGCTGGTGCCGCCCTTGACCGTGGGGTCATTGGCGACGATCATGCATTCCACGCCGCACACCGCGCCGATGCCCGTCACCAGACTGGCGCCGACCGTGAACGCGCTGCCCCAGGCCGCGAGCGGGCTGAGCTCCAGGAAGGGGGAGTCCGGGTCCACGAGCAGCTCGATGCGCTCCCTTGGGGTCAGTTTGCCGCGGGCGTGGTGACGCTCCACATACTTGGGCCCCCCGCCGCCGAGCGCCTTGGCGAGTTCCGCGTCGATCTCGGCGAGCTTTGTGCTCGCCGCGGACGCCGCCTCGGTATAGGCCGCGGAAGCGGGATCGAGCACGGACCGCAGCACGGTCATGATTGATATCCCAGCGTTTTCGCGGCCAGCGCGGTCAGGATTTCGGTGGTTCCGCCGCCGATGCCCAGGATGCGCATGTCCCGGTATTGGCGCTCGACCTCGGACTCCGCCATGTACCCCATGCCGCCGAACAGCTGGACGGCCTGGTTGGCGACCCATTCGCCGGCCTCGACGGCCGTGTTCTTGGCGAAGCACACCTGCGCGATCAGGTTGGTTTCCCCGGCGAGCTGACGTTCCACCACGTTGCGCGCGTAGACTCGGGCGACGTCGATGCGCCGGGCCATCTCGGCCAGCGTGTTCTGCACGGACTGACGCGAGATCAACGGGCGACCGAACGTCTCCCGGTCGCGGCACCAAGCAAGAGTGATGTCCAGGCACCGCTGTGCACTCGAATATGCCTGCGCGGCAAGGCCGATCCGCTCCGGGACGAAAGCCTGCGCGATCTGGGCGAATCCCGTGTTCTCGGCGCCGACGAGATTGGCGGCCGGCACCCGCGCGTCGGCGAAGGACAGCTCCGCGGTGTCGGAGGATCGCCAGCCCATCTTGTCAAGTTTGCGGCTTACCTCGAAGCCGGGCGTGCCCTTCTCGATCACCAGCAGCGAAACCCCCGGAGCGCCGGGACCGCCGGTGCGCACCGCCGTGACGACGTAGTCGGCGCGCACTCCGGAGGTGATGTAGGTCTTGGCGCCGTTGACGACGTAGTGGTCGCCGTCCAGCAGCGCCGACGTACGCAGGTGGCCGACGTCGGAACCGCCGCCGGGCTCGGTGATGGCCAGCGCGCCGATCTTCTCCCCGGCCAACGTCGGCCGGACGAAGGTGTCGATCAGCCGCGCATCGCCGGAGGCGATCATGTGCGGGACGGCGATGCCGCACGTGAACAGCGATGCGAAGACGCCTGCGGGCGCGCCGGACTGGTGCACTTCCTCGCAAATGATCACCGAGTCGGCGCCGTCCCCGCCGCCACCGCCGACCGCTTCGGGAAAGCCCGCGCCCAGCAGCCCGGCCGCCCCGGCGCGCCGGTGCAGGTCGCGCGGCAGGTCGCCGGTGCGCTCCCACTCGTCGATGTTGGGCAGGATCTCGCGTTCCGTGAACGAGCGCACGGTCTTTCGCAATTGTTCGCGCTCCGGCGTGGTCCAGATACTCACAACAGCCTCTCCGGGATGTCGATGTAGCGGCCGCGCAGCCATTCGCCCAGCCCCTTGGCCTGCGGATCGAACCGCGCCTGATAGGCGACGCCCTGGCCGAGGATGCCGTCGATGACGAAGTTGACCGCGCGCAGATTGGGCAGCGCGTGGCGGGTCACCTCGAAGTTCGCCGCCTCGGGGAGCAGCTCCTTGAGCAGCTCGACGGTCAGCGTGTTGGCCAACCAGCGCCATTGCTCGTCGGTGCGCACCCAGACCCCGACGTTGGCCGACCCACCCTTATCGCCGCTGCGGGCGCCCGCGATGCGGCCCAGCGGCACCCGCCGCGTCGGACCGTCCGGCAATGGCTCCGGTGACGGCGGGGGATCGGCGGGAGCCAATTCCAAAGTCTCTGTGGCGCAGGGGATGTCGACGCGGGTGCCGTCTGCGTGCACCGCGATGTGCGGCACCCGCTCGGCATCGACGTAGCCCGCGGTGAACACGCCGTAGACCTGACCTTCGCCCGGCGGGGCGGTCACGTTGAAGCCAGGGTAGCTGGCAAGCGCCAGTTCCACTGCGGCCGAGGAGAATTGGCGCCCAACGTTCGCGGGGTCGGGGTCGCGGACGACGCAGTGCAGCAGCGCGCTGGCGGCCTCTTCGGTGTCCGCGTCGGCGTGGTCGGTGCGGGCCAGGGACCACTGCAGCTCGGCGGGCTTGACGGTGAGGGCGGCCTCGAGCTGACGGCGCACCAAGTCGGCTTTGGCCTCGATGTCCATGCCGGTCAGCACGAACGTCATGGCGTTGCGGAAGCCGCCGATGCTGTTCAGCGACACCTTGAGGGTCGGCGGCGGCGGTTCGCCGAGCACGCCGCTGATGCGCACCCGGTCGGGGCCGTCCGGCGAGAGCTCGATGGTGTCCATCCGCGCGGTGACGTCGGGGTTGGCGTAGCGGGCGCCGGTGATCTCGTAGAGCAACTGCGCGGTGACGGTGTCCACGCTGACCAGACCGCCGGTGCCGGGATGCTTGGTGATCACCGACGAGCCGTCGGCGCAGACCTCGGCCAGTGGGAAGCCTGCGTGGGTCAGGTCGGGCACCTCGGTGAAGAACGAGTAATTGCCGCCGGTGGCCTGGACCCCGCATTCGATGACGTGGCCGGCGACCACGGCCCCGGCGAGTTGGTGGTAGTCGCTGTGGCCCCAGCCGAAGTGCGCCGCGGCCGCCCCGACGATGACCGAGGCGTCGGTGACCCGGCCGGTGACGACGACGTCGGCGCCGTCGTCGAGGCAATCGACGATTCCCCACGCGCCCAGGTACGCGTTCGCGGTAAGGGGCGCGCCGAGCCCGAGTTCGGCCGCGCGGGGTTGCAGGTCGTCGCCCTCGACATGGGCGACCCGGGCCGGGACGCCCAGGCGCTCGGCTAGGGCGCGTATCGCGCCGGCCAGCCCGGCGGGGTTGAGGCCGCCGGCGTTGGCGACGATGCGAACACCGCGGTCGAGCGCCTCACCCAGGCAGTCTTCGAGTTGGGTCAGGAAGGTCTTGGCGTAGCCGCGGTCGGGGTTTTTCAGGCGGTCGCGTCCGAGGATGAGCATGGTGAGCTCGGCCAGGTAGTCACCGGTGAGGTAGTCCAATGGGTGATGCAGGCCGCCGGTGAGCATCTCCCGCATCGCCGACAGCCGGTCGCCGTAGAAGCCGGAGCAGTTCGCGATGCGGACCGGGCCGGGACCACCAGCAGGACCACCAGCAGAGGCCATACGCGTCTCCAATCAACCAACCAACCGGTAGGTTAGCGGGTGCCGCCGGTGTCGCGTCAAGATGCCTGATCAGGGTGCGACACTTGCGCCACGTACAGGACACGCCGTGGCGGGTCGCCCTGGCGCAAGTTTCGCCGTCGCCGCCATTTTGGCGACCAGCAAGCCAACGACTATCCTGATAGGCACCTATACGCCGGGCGACATGCCCGCCACCAGCCCGAACGAGGAGTTAGGCCCGACTATGGCCGTACCCAAGCGCAGGATGTCGCGCGCGAATACCCGAAGCCGTCGTGCGCAGTGGAAGGCCACCCGGACCGAGCTCGTCGGTGTGACGGTGGCCGGCCAGAAGCACAAGGTGCCCCGCAGGCTGCTCAAGGCGGCCCGCCTCGGGCTCATCGACCTCGACCGCCGTTAATCTGGGCAAACACCCGGCGCGCCTCTCAGCCCGCTCTCAGGCGCTAGGACGAAACTAGTGGCCGTGCGAATACTTGTCGTCGACGACGATCGCGCGGTGCGCGAGTCGCTGCGCAGGTCGCTTTCCTTCAACGGCTACTCGGTCGAGCTGGCTCACGACGGGGTCGAGGCGCTCGACATGATCGCCAGCGATCGGCCCGACGCGCTCGTCCTGGATGTGATGATGCCGCGGTTGGACGGTCTCGAGGTGTGCCGTCAGCTCCGCAGCACGGGCGATGACCTGCCGATCCTGGTGCTCACCGCCCGGGACTCGGTTTCCGAGCGGGTCGCCGGCCTGGACGCCGGCGCCGACGACTATCTGCCCAAGCCGTTCGCCCTCGAAGAATTGTTGGCCCGCATGCGCGCGCTGCTGCGCCGCACCAAGCCCGACGACGACGCCGAGTCGGTGGCCATGACGTTCTCGGACCTCGCCCTGGACCCGGTGACCCGCGAGGTCACCCGCGGGCAACGTCGGATCAGCCTGACCCGCACCGAGTTTGCGTTGCTGGAAATGCTGATCGCCAATCCGCGCCGGGTGCTGACCCGCAGCCGCATCCTCGAGGAGGTATGGGGGTTCGACTTTCCCACCTCGGGCAATGCGCTGGAGGTCTACGTGGGCTATCTGCGCCGCAAGACCGAAGCCGAAGGCGAGCCGCGGCTGATCCACACCGTGCGCGGAGTGGGTTACGTCCTTCGGGAGACCCCGCCGTGACGGTTCACGACCAACGATGATCCGGTTCCGTCGGCACCGGCGCGCGCCGCTGCGGGCGCCCAGCTCCCTGTCCCTTCGGTGGCGGGTAATGCTGCTCGCCATGTCGATGGTGGCGATGGTGGTCGTGTTGATGGCATTCGCCGTCTACGCGGTGATTTCCGCTGCGCTCTACAGCGATATCGACAACCAACTGCAGAGCCGGGCGCAACTGCTGATCGCCAGTGGTTCGCTGGCCGCCGACCCGGGCAAGGCCATCGAGGGGACCGCCTATTCCGACGTCAACGCGATGCTGGTGAATCCGGGCCGCTCGATCTACACCGCCAACCAGCCGGGGCAGACCCTGCCCGTCGGGCCCACCGAGAAGGCCGTCATCCGCGGCGACTTGTTCATGTCGCGCCGCACCGCATCGGAGCAACGAATCCTCGCCATTCACCTGCCCAACGGCTGTTCACTGCTGATATCCAAGAGCCTCAAGCCGACCGAAGCGGTGATGACCAAACTGCGCTGGGTGCTGCTCATCGTCGGTGGCGTCGGCGTCGCGGTCGCCGCGTTCGCCGGGGGGATGGTGACCCGCGCGGGGTTGCGTCCGGTGGCACGGCTCACCGAGGCCGCCGAGCGGGTCGCCCGCACCGACGACCTGCGCCCGATCCCGGTTTTCGGCAGCGACGAATTGGCCAGGCTCACCGAGGCATTCAACTTGATGCTGCGCGCGTTGGCCGAGTCCCGGGAGCGGCAGGCACGGCTGGTCACCGATGCCGGACACGAATTGCGCACACCGCTGACGTCGCTGCGCACCAACGTCGAACTGCTGATGGCGTCGATGGAACCGGGCGCGCCGCGGCTGCCAGAGCAGGAAATGGTCGGCCTGCGCGCCGATGTGCTGGCGCAGATCGAGGAATTGTCCACGCTGGTAGGCGATTTGGTAGACCTGACCCGCGACGACGCGGGTCAGGTGGTGCACGAGCCGGTCGACATGTCCGAGGTGATTGATCGCAGCCTTGAGCGAGTTAGGCGGCGGCGCAACGATATTCACTTCGATGTCGAGGTGGTCCCCTGGCAGGTGTACGGCGACGCCGCCGGCCTGTCGCGCGCGGTGCTCAACCTCATGGACAACGCCGCGAAGTGGAGCCCGCCGGGCGGCCGTGTCGGTATCAGGATGAGGCAGCTCGACCCGTCGCACGCCGAGCTGGTGGTGTCCGACCACGGCCCGGGGATTCCGCCGCACGAGCGCCGTCTGGTGTTCGAGCGGTTCTACCGATCGACGACGGCGCGCGCGTTGCCCGGTTCGGGGCTGGGGTTGGCGATCGTCAAAAAGGTGGTGCTCAACCACGGGGGACTGCTTCGCGTCGAGGACACCGTGCCGGGAGGGCAGCCCCCGGGCACATCGATTTACGTGCTGCTTCCCGGCCGGCCGATGCCGGTGTCGACACGCGGAACGCGCGGTGCCGACAGTAAGATCGAGAACGAGACGGATCCCGTCGTGCCTGTGGCGCGCAGCGGGGCGAACTCTCGGGATTCGGCGAACGTTATCTCAGTGGACTCTCAGTCCGCGCGGGCAAGGTAGTCCTGCAGTTAGTGTTGGGATCGAGCCGAGTCGAGCTGACAGGGGCCGACAGGGGCCGAAATAAGAGGAAGAGCGACGTAGCGACATGACGAATGACCCGAGGTATTCGCCACCGCCGCAGCAGCCGGGATACCGTAGCGGGCCTAATCAGCCTGTGCCCCCAGCCTATGCCCAGGGACACCAGCAGCCGTACAACCAGCAGTTCGATTGGCGCTATCAGCCGTCCCAGCCAGGTCAGCCGAGTCAGCCCAGTCAGCCCCTGCAGACGACGCAGTACCGCCGGCCCTACGAGCCGTTCAGCGGTGCCGGGCCGGTCGGGCTACCGGGCGGCACCGGGGTGGGCCCGACTCCCGGGGGCACGACCGGGGTGGGCCCGATTCCCCATGGCATCGGGACGGGTCCGATACCCGGCATGCTGCCGCCGATGCTCCCCCCGCACGCGCCGGTGCCCCAAAGGCGTTCCCGCGCAGGCATGTTGGCCGTAGGCGCGTTGGCGATCGCGGTGGTGTCGGCCGGTATCGGTGGGGCCGCGGCGACAGCCGTCGAGCTGGGAACGCATTCGGCGGCCAGCGGCGGCCACGGGATCATCCCGGGCGCTGCTCCCAGCGTCCCGGCCGCGAACATGCCGCCAGGCAGCGTCGAACAGGTCGCCTCCCGGGTGGTGCCCAGCGTCGTCATGTTGGAGACCGACCTGGGCCGGCAGTCCGAAGAGGGCTCCGGCATCATCCTTTCGGCCGACGGGCTGATTCTGACCAACAACCACGTGGTCGCCGCCGCGGTGAAGCCGGGTCCCGGCCCCGGGGGGCCGGGCGGCGCCCCCGGCGCACCGGGCGGCGCCCCCGGGGGGCCGGGCGGTCCTCCCGGCGGGCCCGGTGGCCCGGCACCAAAGACCACGGTGACCTTCTCCGACGGCCGTACCGCACCGTTCACGGTCGTCGGTGCCGACCCCACGAGCGATATCGCGGTGATCCGGGTGCAGGGCATTTCCGGCCTCACTCCGATCACGATGGGCTCCTCGACCGACCTGCGCGTCGGTCAGCCCGTGGTGGCGATCGGCTCACCCCTGGGTCTGTCGGGAACCGTGACGACCGGGATCATCAGCGCATTGAACCGGCCGGTGTCCACCACCGGCGAGTCCGGTAACCAAAACACCGTGCTGGACGCAATTCAGACCGACGCCGCGATCAACCCGGGTAACTCCGGTGGGGCCCTGGTCAACATGAGCGGCCAGCTGGTGGGCGTCAACTCGGCGATCGCCACCCTCGGCGCCGACTCACCGGATGCCCAGAGCGGCTCCATCGGCCTCGGCTTCGCGATTCCGGTCGACCAGGCCAAGCGCATCGCCGACGAATTGATCAGCACCGGCAAGGCGACGCACGCCTCGCTCGGCGTGCAGGTGACGAGCGACAAGGGCACCCCCGGCGCCAAGGTGGTCGACGTGGTGCAGGGCGGGGCCGCCGCGACCGCCGGGGTGCCCAAGGGCGTCGTCGTCACCAAGGTCGACGACCGCCCCATCAGCAGCGCCGACGCATTGGTCGCCGCCGTGCGATCCAAAGCGCCCGGCGACAAGGTGTCGCTGACCTATCAGGATCCGGGTGGCGGCACGCGTACGGTCCAGGTCACCCTCGGCAAGGCGGATCAGTGATGAGAGTCGATGAGCCCTCGGCGGCCGGATTGTCGGAACTCGGATATACCGTTGCACCCATGGAAACGGGTGCGGAATTGGTCCTCGGCCGGGCTCTCGTCGTGGTGGTCGACGATCGCACCGCGCATGGGGACGAGGACCACAGTGGGCCGCTGGTCACCGAGCTGCTGACCGAGGCGGGGTTCGTTGTGGACGGCGTGGTGGCGGTCGCGGCCGACGAGGTCGAGATCCGCAACGCGCTGAACACCGCGGTCATCGGCGGGGTGGACCTGGTGGTCTCGGTCGGCGGGACGGGAGTCACCCCGCGCGACGTCACCCCGGAGGCCACCCGCGACATTCTCGATCGAGAGATCCTGGGTATCGCGGAAGCCATCCGCGCCTCGGGGCTGTCCGCGGGGATCATCGACGCCGGACTGTCACGCGGTTTGGCCGGAGTTTCCGGAAGCACGCTGGTGGTCAACCTCGCCGGCTCGCGCTACGCGGTGCGCGACGGGATGGCGACGCTGAATCCGCTCGCCGCTCAGATCATCGGCCAGTTGTCGAGCCTGGAGATCTAACCGCTTTCGGCGTCCGCGCGGGGTCCGTGGCTTGGCGTGGGTGCCTTGGCAGTTCCACCGTGCCTGCCGGACGAGTCCGAATTGGTTTGGGCCAGAAGGTCGCGGATCTCGGTGAGCAGGACGATCTGGGCGTCGTCCGCCTGTTCGACCTCACCACGCTTGCGCAGCGTGTTATAGGGCAGCATGACGAAGAAATACACGACCAACGCAATCAGGAAGAAGTTGATCGCCGCCGACAGCAGGATGTTCAGGTCGATGTACTGACCGCCGCCGATGTCGATCTTCAAGGCGCCGACGTTGGATTGCTTCTTTACACCGATTCGGTTGATCAGCGGGGTGATGATGCTTTCGGTGAACTTGGTGACCAGTGCGATGAAGGCGGTACCGATGACCACGGCGACAGCCAGGTCGACGATGTTGCCCCGCGAGAGAAACTCCTTGAACCCTTTGAGCATTCAGATGTCCTTCCTGGGCTGACAGAGTTTGCCATCGAACAATTGCCTAGCAGCGGCCCGACGCTCAGTGCAGGGTGAGCGTTACCGTCTGGCCTAGCGCCGAGCCCGCCACCGCGTTCGCCACGCGAGCCGGCAGCGCAACCAACACTACGCGGTCGCTATCGGCGGCCTGGACCTTCTGCTTGGCCGACACGAGCACCACGACCGCGTCGGTTGCCACGACCCTGCTCACCGCCTGGCCCGCGGATCCCGACGTGGGCTGCGAATCGGTGGCCGGCGCGGCGAGCACGTCGACGACGTCGCCGACCCGGACGAGATCGATCAGGGCGCTGTCGGCCAGGTGCAGCGGGACGATGCGGGCGCCAGGCCCGGCCGTCGACTCGGCCAGTCGGCTGCCGAGCAGCCGGACGTCGGTGAGCACCTCCCCGCGCCTCGTCGGGCTGGCCAGCGTCGAACCGATGACGGCGCCCAGATCGTCTTGCGAGCCGTCGGGAAGCATTGCGGTCAAACGGTTTTCGAGCCGGACATCGTCGAGGGTCAGCGCGGTGCCGGGGCGCAGGTCCCGCACGGCCACCACCACCTCGGCGCGGTCGGCGTCCGGATTCGACCGCAGCGTCGCGATGCCGGCCAACGCGACGAGCCCGCCCGCGGCCACTCGCCGGGCCAGCACGGTGCGAGTCCAGTCCGGGCGCAGCGACGTCGATATCCGGCGCAACAGCGTCGGATTCAGCGATGGTTCCCCCACGCCGCAACCGTAAGCGCGGCGAGGCTCCGGCGGTGCCGGTCAGGAATCGCGTTGTGGATAACCGCGTGGATAACCGGACGGATAACCGCGTGGACAGCGGCTAGGTCGACGCGGCCGCCGG
Source organism: uncultured Actinomycetota bacterium (assembly GCA_963788075.1). Classification (GTDB taxonomy): domain Bacteria; phylum Actinomycetota; class Actinomycetes; order Mycobacteriales; family Mycobacteriaceae; genus Mycobacterium. Next base: position 131,681 of record CAWBFI010000009.1, read on the forward strand.
GGACGGCGTGGGGCTGCTGCTCGACTTCTCGGTTGCCGCCCCGTTCTTCTGGCTGGACCCGTTCTTCTCGCTCGCCCCGGAGCTCGCGGCTGCATCGCTTGTCGAGGACCCGTTGGCCGATGCCGCCGGCTTCTTGCCGTCCTCGCGGCTGTCGGTGCGGTAGAAGCCGCTGCCCTTGAACACGATCCCGACGGAGTTGTAAAGCTTGCGCAGCCGACCGGAGCACTTCTCGCATGTGGTCAGCGCGTCGTCGGAGAAGCCCTGCACGATGTCGAAGCGGTCGCCGCACTCGGTGCAAGCGTAGCTATAAGTCGGCACAAAAACCTCCGGATGATTTCAGCCCTATTAGCACTCTACTTTGTCAAGTGCTAAAACCGCCAGGTGAGGCGCCTCATTCCCCAGCGTGTCCGTCGGGAACCAGGGCCATTATCCCCCGCCGCGGGGTGATCACATGGGTCATCGGAACGTCGTGCGGCTCCGAGGGCAACTCGTCAACGAACTCCACGTCACGCACCATCGCGACCAGCCGCGCTTGCGGGTCCCGGCCGGCCAGCGAGCGGTCGTAGAAACCGCGCCCGCGGCCCAGCCGCACGCCCCGACGGTCGACCGCCAGCGCCGGGACGATCACCAGATCGGCCTCGCCCACGGCCGATTCGGGCAGCACGGGCTCGGGCGGCTCGACCAGCCCCCACGGCCCGGCAACGAGGGTGCCCGGCCGGTACTCGCCCCACCGCAGCGGCACGGGCATGTCGTGGGGCATGCCAGTGCCGGTGGTGCGCGCAACCGGCAGCAGGACCCGCCGGGTCCGGCGCAGCAACATGTCCAGCATCTCGACGGACCCCGGCTCGGTGCCCACCGGCACGCACGCACAGACGGTGCTGCCGCTGCTCACGAGGAGCTCCAAGTGCTCGCTGAGGGCACGGGCCTCGGCGGCCCGGACGGCGTCGGCAACGCCGCTGCGAGCCGCAAGCAGCTGTTTTCGCAACGCGGCTTTGCCTGGGGTCGCCATGCGTCAACCATGACAGCAGGGGTATTCGGCCTGCCATGCGGCGTTACCAGAGCCTATGAGCGCTATGGTGTGAACGATGCCACGACCAGTAGTCCGGATCCCCTACACGGCGATCGTCCCCGCGGCCGGTCTGGGCACGCGTTTCCTGCCGGCGACCAAGACGGTGCCCAAGGAGCTGCTGCCCGTGGTCGACACGCCCGGCATCGAGCTGGTCGCCGAGGAAGCGGCCGCCGCCGGCGCCGAGCGCTTGGTGATCGTCACCTCGGCGGGCAAGGACGGCGTCGTCGCGCATTTCGTCGAAGACCTGGTGCTCGAGGGCACGCTCGAGGCGCGGGGCAAGAAGGCGATGCTCGACAAGGTGCGTCGCGCGCCGCAGCTGATCAAGGTGGAGTCCGTCGTGCAGGACGAGCCGCTCGGGTTGGGACACGCCATCGGCTGTGTCGAGCCCACGCTCGCGGCCGACGAGGACGCCGTCATGGTGCTGCTGCCCGACGACTTGGTGCTTCCGGCCGGCGTGTTGGAGACGATGGCAAAGGTGCGGGCCGATTACGGCGGCACGGTGTTGTGTGCGATTGAGGTGACGCCCGAAGAGATCAGCGCCTACGGCGTCTTCGACGTCGAGCCGGTCCCCGCTGATGACAATCCCGACGTGCTGAAGGTCAAGGGGATGGTCGAAAAGCCCAAGACCGAAGATGCCCCCTCGATGTATGCGGCGGCGGGCCGCTATGTCCTCGATCGCGCCGTCTTCGATGCGTTGCGCCGCATCGACACCGGCGCCGGCGGCGAGGTGCAGCTCACCGACGCGATCGCGCTGCTGATCAAGGAGGGCCACCCGGTGCATGTGGTAGTGCATCGAGGATCTCGACACGACTTGGGAAATCCCGGCGGCTACCTGAAGGCTGCGGTTGACTTTGCATTGGATCGTGACGACTATGGCCCGGATTTGCGGCGATGGTTGGTGGCGCGGTTGGGCCTGACCGAGCAGTAGCCGGGCGTCAAGGCCGGGCCCGCGAACGAGGCGGATCGGGCCGAGGTCGCCCGAGCCGCTGGACGGCAGAGAGGCGCGCTTGTGCGTTCTGTGGAGGAGCAGCAGGCCCGGATAACGGCCGCCGCGGTGGCCCCCCGGCCGATACGTGTCGCCATTGCCGAGGCGCAGGGACTGATGTGCGCCGAGGAAGTGGTGACCGAGCGGCCCATGCCCGCATTCGACCAAGCCGCGATCGACGGCTACGCCGTGCGCAGCGTCGACGTGCTGGGCGTCGGCGAGGTGGGCGTTGAAGTCCTCGGCGAACCATCCGACGAGTCCGCCGGCGACGAAGACACGCGTGAGGGTCTGGTCCTGCCGGTGATGGGAACCATCGAGGCCGGTGCGCGCACTCCCAGCCGGTTGCAGCCGCGGCAGGCCGCGCGGGTGCAGACCGGGGCGCCGCTGCCCACGCTGGCCGACGCGGTCCTACCGCTGCGGTGGACGGACGGCGGGACGTCGCGCGTGCGGATTCTGCGCGGCGCGCCGTCGGGAGCCTACGTGCGCCGCGCCGGCGACGACGTCCAGCCCGGTGATGTCGCCGTGCGCGCCGGCGCGGTCATCGGCGCGGCACAGGTCGGGCTGCTGGCCGCCGTCGGGCGCGAACGGGTCCTGGTGCATCCGCGTCCGCGGTTGTCGGTCATGGCCGTGGGCGGCGAACTGGTCGACATCTCGCGCACTCCGGGAAACGGGCAGGTGTACGACGTCAACTCCTACGCACTGGCGGCGGCGGCCCGGGACGCCGGCGCGGAGGTCAACCGCATCGGCATCGTCAGCAACGACCCGAAGGAACTCCGCGAGGTCGTCGAAGGGCAGATGAATCGCGCCGAGATCGTGGTGATCGCCGGCGGTGTCGGGGGAGCGGCCGCCGAGTCGGTGCGGTCGGTGCTCTCCGAGCTCGGCGAAATGGAGGTGGTTCGGGTGGCCATGCACCCGGGCTCCGTGCAGGGCTTTGGGCAGTTGGGCCGCGAGGGCATCCCGACATTCCTGCTGCCGGCCAATCCGGTCAGCGCCCTGGTGGTCTTCGAGGTGATGGTCCGCCCGCTGATCCGGCTTTCGCTGGGCAAGCGCCAGCCGATGCGCCGGATCGTGCAGGCGCGCGCCCTGTCGCCGATCACGTCGGTCGCCGGGCGCAAGGGGTATCTTCGCGGCCAGCTGATGCGCGATCAGGACAGCGGTGAGTATTTGGTGCAGGCACTGGGCGGAGCCCCGGGGGCGTCATCGCACTTGCTGGCCACCCTGGCCGAGGCGAACTGCCTGGTCGTGGTTCCCAGCGGCGCCGAGCAGATTCGCACCGGCGAGATCGTCGACGTCGCCTTCCTGGCCCAGCGCGGCTGACCGGAACAACCGCACACGCCCGTGAAACTGTTGCGCCCCAACTCTCGTCATCCGGGTTGGCCCCTCGATGTAGGGCCGCTGCGGGTCCCGGCGGGTGTCGTGCGGTTGCGGGCGGTGCGGATGCGCGATGGCCCGCAGTGGAGCCGGATCCGCTTGGCCGATCGCGCGTATCTCGAGCCGTGGGAACCCAGCGCGGAGGGCGATTGGACCATGCGCCACACCGTTGCCGCCTGGCCGGCGCTGTGTTCCGGCCTCCGAGCTGAGGCCCGGAAGGGCCGCATGCTTCCCTACGTCATCGAGCTGGACGGGCGCTTCTGCGGTCAGCTGACCGTGGGAAACGTCACCCACGGGGCATTGCGGTCGGCGTGGATCGGATACTGGGTGTCGCGGTCGGCGACTGGCGGCGGGGTGGCCACCGCGGCATTGGCGCTGGGGCTCGATCACTGCTTCGGCCCGGTCATGCTGCATCGCGTGGAGGCCACCGTGCGCCCGGAGAACGCGGCAAGCCGGGCCGTCCTGGCAAAGGTCGGATTCCGCGAAGAGGGCCTGTTGCGCCGGTACCTCGAGGTCGACAGGGCTTGGCGGGACCACCTGTTGATGGCCATCACGGTCGAAGAGGTTCACGGATCGGTGGCCTCGACCCTGGTCCGCGCCGGTCACGCGAGTTGGGCCTGATCGCTCGGGGCTGGCCGACGCGCACACTCGAGAGTGCCCGGGAGTGATTGTTTCTATCGCGACACGAGTGACCGTTGGTGCTTGTGAGAGGCAAATTACAGGTGTGTAATTGTGCTGGTCACCTTTGGCCGGCCGCGTTGGCCACCCAGAGCCTCGCGGGGGCCGCACCAGTTAGGAGCAGGTCATCATGCCAAGCATCCCGCAGTCACTGTTGTGGATTTCGCTCGTGGTGCTCTGGCTGTTCGTCCTCGTTCCGATGCTCATTAGCAAACGCGACGCCGTGCGGCGCACAAGTGACGTGGCGCTGGCGACCCGGGTCCTCAACGGCGGTGCGGGTTCCCGGCTGCTCAAGCGTGGTGGCCCGGCCGCGGGTCATCGCAGTGACCCGCACTGGAAACCGGAGGAAGAGCCGGCCGAAGACGAACTCGCCGAGGCCGAGCGGGACGAGTACGAGGAGCCCGGTGATCTTCGGGAGGAAGACGACACCGACGATCGGCCGGCCGCGCGTCCGGTCGCCGTAAAGGCGGCAGTGGCCCAGAGTGCCGAGCCCGATTACCTGGACGTCGACGTCGTCGAAGACTCCTGCGCGCTTCCGGCGGGAGCCAGCGCCGGGATTGCCCAGCCCGAGGCCGACGGCGTCGACGAGGACCGCGCAGCCGACGAGGCCGAGTCGGATGGCGACGCCGAGGCCGACGAGGGTGACCGGTACGAATACGTCGAGGAGGACCCCGGCGAGGGCGAGGATTCGCGGACGTTCGTCGCCCCCGGCAAGTCGCGGCGGCGTCGATTCGACACCAAGACCGCCGCCGCGGTCAGCGCCCGGAAATACGCCTTCCGCAAGCGGGTGCTGATGGTGATGGCGGTCATGCTGGTGGGCTCGGCGACCGCCGCTTTCGAAGTGTCGCCGACCGCCTGGTGGTTCTGCGGAACCGCCACCCCCGTGACCGTGCTGTACCTGGCCTATCTGCGTCGGCAGACCCGGATCGAGGAGAAGGTGCGTCGTCGCCGCATGCAGCGGATGGCGCGCGCGCGGCTCGGCGTCGAGAATGCCTACGACCGCGATTACGACGTGGTCCCCTCGCGCCTGCGGCGGCCGGGCGCGGTGGTCCTGGAGATCGACGACGAGGACCCGATCTTCGAGCATCTGGAGAACGCGATGCCGATGCGGACCTTCGGCTGGCCTCGGGACCTGCCGCGCGCCGTGGGCGAGTAGCGGCGGCAGTTCGGCGGTTGGTGCCGCGGCTGGTAGCCTGCTACCGATCAGGGGCTATGGCGCAGTTGGTAGCGCGACTCGTTCGCATCGAGTAGGTCAGGGGTTCGAATCCCCTTAGCTCCACCGGAAAAACTGCAAGTCACAGGCCTTAAATCTGCCGGACGCCAAAGCCACGTCAAGACTCCTCGAGGAACTCGAGGGATTTTGCAGTGCCAGTTTGCTGGTCGACCGAGCGTCCGGTCGTGGCGTGGCCTCGGCGACCTTCGATAGCGTCGAAGCGAGGGACAGAGACCAGTTGGACAGGATCAGAGCCACGGGCAGTCAGGAAGTAGCTGCAGAGGTGCTCGACGAGTGCGACTTCGAGTTAGCGCTCGCCCACCTGCGTGTGCCCGAGATGGCCTGACCGCACGACAAGCGAGGAGCACCTGCGATGCTCTGCATGGCCAACGGCGCGGTCCGCCGTGGGAAAGGGGCGAAATCATGGGCGCGCACTCGATCGGAAGCGAGGAAGGCGCGGTGGTGGCTGCGGAAACGCAGTCATTGTACGAGCGGCTGGGAGGCGTCTACGCCATCGCCGTCGTCGTCGACGACTTCATCGATCGGATCATGGTCGACCCGCGGTTGAACGCGAACCCGCGAGCCGACGAGGCGCACCACCGCGTCTCGGCCCAGGGTTTCAAGTACTACGTCACCGAGCAGGTTTGCTGGGCGGCGGGCGGCCGCAGACCTACCCGGGGCGCACGATGCTAGACGCGCACCGCGAGCTGCTCATCTCCGGCGCGGAGTGGGATGCGTTCATGGACGACTTCCACCAGACCCTCGCGAAGTTCGGCGTGCCCGAGCGCGAGCGCGGCGAGCTCGACGCGATCGTCGAGAGCACGAAAGACGACATCGTGACGACGTCGGCGGCGCCCGCCGCGAGCCAGTAATCGCGTCGGGTCGACCCCAAACGGGTCGCGGAGCGCAGCACAATTCGCCGCATGGAGATCCCGCATGGAGCTTACGGAGGCGTTGGTAACGGAGGACATCACGCCATTCGAGCGGGAACGACTGCGTGAGGCTCTTGAGGAGGAAGTAAGAACGCAACTTCCCGCCGATAGGCAGCTCCTGCGTGTGGTGGACTGGGATCCGCGGGGTGGCCACGCCGTGGAAAACGCTCCAGGCATGAGGAAATACACGGTCGCGTACGAGACGGAACCGCGCGATTAGGCGGTCGAGTCCGTAGGCAGAGCTTTGAGGCCCCGGCGGGCCTTGGCAATTGGTGATGCCTATTTCGCATCGAGTGCGCCAACAGCACCCGGAGCTCTTTAGCCCCCGGGATGGGTACCCTGCGCCAGCGCGGCCTCCCATGCTCGATTGGCGCCCGATGGGTCGCCGCGGGCGGGTCCAGAAGGCTTCGCAGTCTCAGCTCAGCGCCGCGCCCACCGGTGGGTGAAGCACGGGAGGAATGTGCTTCGCACCGGTGAAAACCGCCAGGAAGCGCATGGTGGTGTCACCGTCGTTTCGTCCTCGATGCCACTTCGTCCGTGTCCGGAGAAAGGCGGTGCCGGACCGGCATGACCCTCCTGGACCCCGTCAGGTGAAGAGAGGTTAGGTCGTGGTGTGCTGGTCGGATGAGTCGCTGGGCTCGACGATCTTTGTTTCCTCACGTGCCCCGTGGCTGATCTCGATGCGGCGCGGCTTGGCCCTTGCCGCCACCGGGAGGGTTACCGTCAGCACCCCGTTCTGATAGGTGGCGGCGATGTGGTCGGCGTCGATGTCCTGACCGAGGGACAGGCGACGCATGTAACCGCCGGTGAAGCGCTCGCAGGTCAGCCACTGCACGTCGTGTTCGGTGCGTTCGCTGCGTTGTGCCGTCACGGTGAGAATGCCGCCATCAACGCTGACGTCCACCGAAGCGGGGTCCACGCCCGGGAGGTCGGCGTGAAGCACGTAGTGATCACCGGAGCGGTAGAGGTCCATCGGCATGGCCAGTGGGACTCGGGCGGATCCGGGCGATGTACCGAGCAGCTGCGCGGCGAGTCTGTCGATGTCACGGAATGGATCGGGATGAAGCACAGCAACCACCTCCTACATCTCGGTTGCCGCACCGCGCCATCGCGACGGGTGTCGGCTGGCTGCGCTCCTTCCGGTTTAGCACTCCACCGGCGCGAGCACCAGGGGTGTCGGCGCTGCGCCCAGGTCTTCGGCGATGAGGACCCTGGTGTCCAGGATCGTCTTCCACATGAAAAGGGGCCAGACGGGCCTCGACCTGCTCGTCGATGTCGGGCGATATCGGCGTCGATGCTGTCGATCCGGCCGAACATGTGCGCGCACAGGAATTGACTGTTGCTTACCTGGATAGGCGTAGACTGAAAGTACGGATCCACGGCAGACCAAGGTCGGACCGGAAGAAAAGATTCCTCCTCTCGGCTGTGGCGCCCAGCACGATCACTAGGCACCCACGCAAAGCAAGGCCCATCAACTGGGCACAGCGCGGTGGGCTTGCGTTAGGCGGGAAACTCTCTCCTGACGCCGAGGCCACATTTCATCGCACCATCATGCAGCTTGGTAACCAGGTTGGTTGGTGCTTCGGACGGTGCTCCTTTCGTCAGGAGCGCCGTCCGACTCGTGTATGCCGAACTCCCGTGGCCGGTAGCGGTCTGCTCGCCGAAGCAATCACACTGCGAGCTGGGTGATCGTGTCCTTGGGTGGCACCCGCATCGTTGAGCACCGTCGAGTCCAGCGACCGCCGCGCGCCCCAACCGCTCGCTGCCCTACCCTCGGCACGGTCTACCGGGACCGACCCCAAGCAAACCTCGGCGCCAGCACCGACACTCACGACCGCGTCCCCCACCGACCGCGTCGATTAAGCCCGGCTGCGCGTGAAGTAGGGTGACGCCCTTGCGGATGTCTCAAATCAGACGAGATACGAGAGTCTCGAAAGTCACTCGCAGCTCTAGGCGGTCTGCAACGGTGCTCTCGACACCGACTGGACTGACAGTCGGCGGCCCACGCACGCAGCATCGTTCAGCCGGAATGCCGACCCGCGATGCGTGTGTCAACTTCCAGACCGCTGGCGTCGTCGGGGATCTGTGGCGGGTCCAGCTTCGGCGTCTCGCTCTTCGAAGCCGCGGCCGAGGTGGAGAGCATAGCGGCTACGTCGTCAGGGCTCCCCGATGCTTCCGGTGTTGCTCGTTCCAAGAACCGGAGCAGTTCGACGGGGAAGGGAAGCACCAGGGTGGAGTTCTTCTCCGCGGCGACCTCGACCACGGTTTCTAAGAGCCGCAACTGAAGCGCAGCCGGGTGCGCGGTCATCGTCTCGGCCGCTTGGGCCAGTTTTGCAGACGCCTGCAGTTCACCGTCGGCGGTGATCACCCGAGCCCGCCGCTCACGCTCCGCCTCGGCTTGGCGCGCGATCGAGCGCTTCATCGAATCCGGCAGTACTACATCCTTAATTTCCACGCGGTCGATATGAACACCCCAACCCAACGCGGGGCTGTCGATCATCAACTCCAGGCCCTGATTGAGACCCTCGCGGTTGCAGAGGAGGTCGTCCAGGTCGCTTTTGCCGATGATCGAACGCAGCGATGTCTGCGCGACCTGGCCAATAGCGGACACATAGTCCTGCACGCCGACAACCACACGCACCGGATCTGCAACATTGAAATAGATGACTGCATCCACACGCACGGTGACGTTATCGCGGCTGATGCCATCCTGCGCGGGCACCGGCATCGTGATGATCTGCATATTCACCTTCTCGAGGCGATCGGCAATTGGAATCAGGAGCGCGAGCCCCGGTCCACGGACACCGGTTTGCACACGTCCGAAACGAAAGACGACGCCTCGTTCGAATTGCTTGACGACCCGAACGCTTGTGCCCAGCCAGAGAACACCAAGGCCGAACGCTGCGGCCAGCGCGTAAAAGATGATCATTATGTCCTCCACTTCCGCTTCGGCAAGACCTGTCAGTGCTTTTCGGCGAGTGCGGGCGACTTACAGCCGATGAAACGTCGATACCCCTCCAGTATGGGCCGATCACTCGAGACGTGCTCGGATCCCCGATCGGGGCCACGGCTTTGCCCTCGTTGTGCACGTGAGCATCGCATGACACACTGGCCGCGCGTACCTCAGCCTTGGTGGTGACGATGTGCCGGCGGCATCTGAAAATGACCGATGCGCAGCCTCGCTCTCGGAACTCTGCAGGCAGGCGACCCCGCAGGCCAAGCCGTTGATAACGTCCGATCCGCAACGACATCGAACAACGGGTCCCCGCACTGCTGAACGAACTCGCGATCACGCCCGGCACGCGATTTAGCTGGCCGCGCCACCCGTCTCCGAACAGACGACATTCGGGAGTCTCAAAATCTCGTGCCGTAATCACCGTGGATGCCGACGGGCCTCGTGGGAAGGGTCCCGGCTATCTTTAGAGGACGCGGGGGCCGGATAGGCGGAGGGTCGGATGACGACCGTAGCAGCGTGCCGGACGTGTGGCACTGAGCCTTTGGAGCGTGCCCGGTTTTGTCAGGCTGTGGCACACCAGTCAAAGACGGCGATACCCGCGCGGAGTACAAGCAGGTAAACGATGTGCTGGTCAACTGGTCGAGGAGACGGGGGCGCGGCCTCGCCGCGCGTCGTCAGCCTTACGGCAGATAACGAGTGCCTCGATGTAGTCCCAGCGATAGCGGTCGGGGGCGCTGGCGACGCGCTCCTGAAGCTCTCCGAGGAACTCGGCGAGGAGACCGGCCGCGCGCTCCTCGCCCTCGCGGGCGAAGGCACGAAGGAGGAGCGGCCCTCCCCATGCGGTCACGCTCTGGACGTAGTCCCGCGCGAACACCGCGGGATTGTCGTGCCAGTAGGGGTTGTCGAGACGGAACACCTCGGCGCTCTCGAGCTCGAGGCCGGCGAAGCGCCCGCCGCCCGCGTCGAAGGGAGCCCGGAACTCGTCGAGTGTGCGGGACCAGACCGGAACGACGGCCGCGGCGACGGTGGCGCCGCCGATGCGCCCCGCGCGGCGCCAGTTGGCGAGCAGCAGGTTCATGTCCCCGACAATCTCGACGTAGAGGCCCGTCCTGTCCGGGCATGGAGCGGGGGAGGCCGGGATGGCGGCGATAAACCATCCCCCCGGCGCCAGCTCTACTGCGCGCATCTCGAGCATTCGCTCCCACTGCCGCTCCGCGGCGATGCGCCAAGCGCGTCGCTCGTCCTCGTCCACGTGGTCCGGGTAGCCGGGGAAGACGGAGCCGCTCGAGGCCAGGCCGGCAGTGTCGGCGACCCAGTGCATGGTCGTCCCGGTCACGGCGAGGTGCACTGTGCCGAATGGAAGCGAGGGCGCCTGGTGGAGGGGGATGCCGGCCATGGAGACGACCGTGGTGGGAGGCGGGTCGCGATCGAGTGCTCGCCGACAGGCCTCGCCGTGGGCCTCCGGCAAGGCGTAATGGGCGCCCGTGCCCGTATCGGCCACCCCGGGGCCGACCTCGCCCGGCGCAGGGATCACCACCATCGCACCCTCGTCCACCGCCGGACCGAAGGCGTCCCGCAGGTGGGCGGCGGCGACCCCCCACACATTCGTCGGGAGATCGACAAGCGCGTAGATCAGCGGCCGGCCGGCGCGCTGCGCAACGAGATCGCGGATGAGGCCGTGAGAGTTCACGCCGTCGGCGGCGCCCAGATCGGCCACGCGGAGCACGGGCTCGCTCGCCAGCCGCCCCGCGGCGGCCATCGCGGCCGGGTGGGTCGCCTCGAAGGAGGCGCGCTGCGAGAGGGCGTGCCGCGCGTAGTCGTCCGCCATGCTCGAGAGTTCGGGGCGACGTGACGGCGTGGTGCTTCCCTCCCGCACAGCGCCGCCGCGGTCCGGACGGCGTGACGGGGCCTATCGTCCCATGGGCGGGCGTGCCCGCCAAGCGCGACAACAGAGGGTCCCCCCGGCGCGTCCGATGCCATGATTACCCTTGGTCCACTCCTCGATCTACTAGGAGGTGTGACCGCGCGCAAGGCTGAGCCGATGACTGCGGCACAGGTCGCTATCGCGCGCACCACTGACCGGCTGCTGCGCAGTGCCCGATCGCCCGCCGACCACGAGGCCAACAAAGTGGGTGTGCTGATGCCACCCGCATTCGCCGTGGTTGACCTCACCGCCTGATGACTTCCGCGGACGGGGAGTTGTTATCACTCGCGGGGTCTTCGCGGCGACCAACCCATCCTGGGCCAAAGGGGGGAGCCTGTCAGCTTTTCGCCGCGCTCGGCCGCCCATACGATCACACCGATGAGCGCCGGCAAGTGGCGACGACCCCCACCCCGATGCCGCTGTGGGTTTGGCGGCGTGTGTCAGGTGGTCGAACCCGCTCTACGGGCTGGGCGCAGCCGCATTTCCATACAGGCAATCATGAAGCTCCTGACTACCCGGGGCGAAGTCGAAGCCGCAGTTGCACTCGTGAGCGTCCCGGGGCGGGAGCGCATCGCAATAGGGGGTGCTGGCCGAGGCCGAGGGTGCGGTCCACATCACAGCTGCGGCCAGGGCTGCGGTGGCCATCAATACTCTCGTCTTCATGTTGGGATTCCTTTTCTCTGGCAGACGACGGCACTCTGCCGCCGCTGGTTACAGCGGTGACAGCATTTGTAGCAGTGCGCTAGCCGAATAGTAGGGTTTTTCAAGGGGAAAGGATTACTGCCGCTATGTTGCTTCGCCTGCTTTCCAGGCCGGGCGCGACCGGCGCACACCGCGTCGGTGTGCTTGGCTGAGCGGATATACGGAGCCAAGGCGATGAACACGTTCTAGCAGGTCACCGCCCCTAACCGCATCGGGTAGGGGGAGGGTCACCCGCGCGAACCGACCGGACAACAGACACCCCGCCGGCAGTGGGTTTCCCCCCGAGCGGTGTCGCGAAAGCGAGGCAAGTGATTATGGGTGATCAGCGGCGTTTGGCGATGTGTCGCCGCGAACAGCGCCGCTGTCGCGAACGCGGAGTTCGACGCGACGAGTACCGCTTCGCGACTCCCGAGGTCGTCGAGCACCGCGGTGATGCTGTCGGCCCATTGCTCCAAGATCGGCAGTGCGCCCGGCTCGACTGGATCGGAGGCTCCCGTGCCCGGTTGGTCGAAGAAGATGAGCCGACCGAGCGATGTCATCGCCTCGAGACATCCTTGAACGGACGGTAGCTCCCGAAAATGCTCACAGGTGGTGAATGGGCTTCCCCGCGGCCGCAGGTGCCGGTACGTCCTGTCATGACAAGGCGAGCGGCGGGGAGTTGATGCTTAGCGGGGCCACCGACCCTGGCGAGAACGCGTTCATGCCCCCCGCGGCCTCGCCGCCGCCGAGCTCCACTCAGCCCGCGCCCACCTTGCAGCCTCACGGCGATGACACCACTGTGGCGACCCAGCCGCCGCCCGGCGATCGCGACGGCCTCTATGGAGGCACCGTTAACAACGCTGAATGCGACCGCGAGAAGATCGTCACCTTCCTGGGCGACCACCCCTCAGAGGCTGGCGCGTTCGTCGACGCACTCAACAGTGACCCCGACCTGTATTGGAGCGGCGGACACACCCTCACCGCCGTCGACATCCCGACCTACCTGCGCGAACTCACCCCTGTCGTGCTGCGGCTGGACACTCGGGTCATCAACCACGGTTTCAACGGAACCCACTTCACTACCGTGCAATCGGTCTTCCAAGCGGGCACTGCCGTGCTCGTTGACGCCCACGGGTCCTGACCTGGCGGGGTGCCTTCGCCACTGAAGGCGGACGCACGGTCATTCGCGACGGCACACAGCATGACCAAAGTCTCTGCGTCCTGACGTTCACTGCCACCAAGCAGTGAACGGCAACCCGGCGTCCAACAACTGTGGCAACGTTGGCCAACATCGCGCATCAGATCGCCGCCAAAGTACCCACGACGTAGGAACAGCTCCTCAGACGACAGTTGTGGCACGGACTCACCGGCGGTCCATGTCCATCGGGGTCGAGCAACACACTGAGCGCGATACGGGCTGGCGTTCAACGCTTCTCGTTGGATCATGAATGGGGCTGGCGCTTCGGCGACCTCCCGAATACGTTGCTGCACTTGATCAGCGGCCAGGGCGGCACGCTTCACCATCACCACCGGCCTAGCAGCCGGTCGGCAACATCGCCACAAGGGCGGCGACTACGGCGCGGCATTGCGGTGCTGCATTGCGGTGCTGCTCTCCGTTGCGGCGTGGCGGTGGGGCTGGGGCTGCCGAAGTAAGTAAATGTGCCGGTCAAATCCATTCCGACGTAAATCTTCCCGTTGGCGCAGGTGATCTTGTAGACCTGCTTGCGTGCCATCGGACCGCGTTACTTTGGCTCTTGGGATTTGAAGTAGTCGGTGTTGATTGCGACATCTTCACCGGTTCTCGGGGGCAGCAAGTGTTGTTTAGGCGAGGGCGCTGAAACAAAAAGTCCTGCGCTTAGCCTGATTCCGTGGATGGGTGATTTCGTTGGTCGTCGGGGTGGTTGTGCTGGACTGCGGTCGGGTGTGGCGCGCTGGCGCATGCGTGATCGGCTGGCCTGTACCAGCTTTTCCTTGTTGCGGGGTTCCTAAGGTCGGGCCTGGAATGGCGGGGTGGACAGGGTCTGGTCGGTGGGTCAGGCAGCGCGAGGTTGGGCGGTCGGGTAGGGGGTGCCGATGACGTTGTCCCATAGGGCTTTCCATCCGGCTTGCCAAGGCCAGTGGGCGGGCAGGTGCAGCATCGGTTTGCGGGCGGGGGCAGCGAAGCGAGCGGGCACGTTGACCAGGTCGCGGCGCAGGGTGGCGCCACGGGCCACGGCGTGGTTACCGCCGGCGAGGGTGCCGGCGGCGCGCAGCAGGTTATGCGCGATTACCGCGCAGCTCAGCCAGGCGCAGTTCGCGGCAAAAAGCCCCGACGGGATATGAGCCAGTGGGCCGTCGATCAAATCGGCGAAGGTGGTCTCGATGATGGCGTGGCGGCGGTGGGTGATGTCGGCCTCGGCGGTGGGCAACGTGGAGTTGGTGACAAACGGGTGATAGCGCCACACCGGAAACAACGCATCGGGGTAGCGGGCGTCTTTGACCCGGCGCACCACCAGCCGCACGGTAAGGCTGCGGCCGCGGCCCAGCCGCAGGGTGTAGGAGGTTTCGGCGACCTGGGCATCAGAGATCAACTTGCCGGTGTCGGGGTCGGTCACCGCACCCGGATAGTGCACCGAGGTGTAGGCGGCCTCGTCGATGCCCTCGATCGCAGCGTTGATGCGTTTGTTGCGGCTTACCGACAGGGAGAACTCGGCGCCTTCGGCCACGCAGGTCGTCATCACCTTCTTGGTGCCAAACGCTGAATCACCGCGCGCCAGGATCTTGCCGGCCCGGCAGGCGCGGGCGGTGCGGATCGCCTGCTTGATCCGATCAGCGGCCGCGCGCCCTGAGGCGGCCTTGCCGCTGCGTAGTCGCGCCTCGGCGATGACCGGCGCAGCCTGTGCGGTCGAGATGGTGGTGATCTGTGGTGACAGGCCCAGCCGCAGCAGCGCGCGGCTGGCGATCTTGGCGTGCCCGAAGGAGGCACCCTGCTTGTGGTGCCCATAGACCGGGCGCAACAACGAGTCGATGTCGATAAAGGCGCGGTCCTCGATCCCGGGCACAAGTGGCGTGCGTGCTGCCAGCGCCACCAGGTGCTCTCGGGCCACCGCGGCGAGCTGGTTGGCGTGCCCGAAGGTGAACTCGCGCAAGAAAATCCCCAGTGTGGAGGGCGCGTACACCTCGTCGAACACTCGCGGAGTGCCGCCGGCGCGCAGCACGTCGGCATCATCGATGCTGTCCGCACCGCACGTCATCGCGGCGATGATCGAGGTCAGCTTCCCGACCGCGTTGACCGCCCCGGACTTCACCCGGGTCGACGGCAGATCCACATGTTCGCCGATCAGTTCTGAAAGGCCCGTCTGCTCAGCCAATTCCAACACCGGGACCAACCCGGCGGCAGACACCAGATTCGGCTCGTCGAACACCGCAGACTCGGGTCTGAACGTATACGATGATTGCATCGAAAGTGCCTTCTCGAACATCGGGAAAAAACGACCTAAGCACTCGTATTGTCCCAGTTCAGAAGGCATTTTCGCTGTTCACACGCCGATCACATCACCGGCCCATCCACGGATTAAGGCTTAGACCTTCCGTGATGCCTCAAGTCAATATGCCCGCGAAAATTAGTCGATGCCTCACGTAAGAATGCCCGCGAAACGGGCGGATCAGCTGGCCTTGGTCCGGATACCTTTGCGGATGTCGGGTAGGGCGGTGGGGATGCTGGCCGGGTAGAGCTGCTCGGTCTTCTCCTTGGCCAGCAGGAGAAGCCGGTTCTGCAGATCGGCGATCTCGCGGCCGATTTTGGCGGGGTTGAGGCTGTCGCGGTAGGCGGTCAGTTCTGCCTGCTGTGCTGGTGAAAGGACGCCGGCGGCCAGGAGCCGGTCAAATGGGGTCTGCGGTGTGTCGTAGAGGCGTCGGCGCCGGCCGTCACCGCTACTGGTGTACCCGGTGGGTTTGATGGTCGGGGTCAGGTAGTTGAGCCGGTCGTTGACCAGTGGCCAGAGCCGGTTGAGCACGGCTCGTTCTTCAGGGGTGTCGTAGCGGTAGTAGAACGCGTACTTGCGCACCAGATGGTTGTTCTTGGACTCGATGGTGGCCTGATCGTTCTTCTTGTACGGCCGCGATCGCGTGAAGAAGATCTCCATCTCCGCCGCCCACTTGATGACAGCCTTGTTCAAAAACTCCGTGCCGTTGTCGAAGTCCAAACCGGTTACCTCATAAGGTATTTCGTGCACCCCTGCTTTCAGTGCACCCAGGATGTGGGCGTTAGCGTTGTTGCGCACGGTGCGGGTAAATACCCAGCCGATATGGACATCGGTGAGGTTGAGGGTGCGGGCGAACTCGCCCTTCAGTGTTGGGCCGCAATGCGCGACCGTATCGCCCTCGAAGAAACCGGGTTCGTCTTCTACCTCATCGCCTGCCTTACGGACCTTGACCGAATTCCGCAGCAGTGGTGAAGGTTTCGTCGTCGATACACCACTGATCTGGTCCTTGGCCCTCGCCGGCGCCAGATACCGGTCAATCGTCGCCGCGCTCATCTCCAGCAGCTCCTCACGCACGGCCGGACTGTAGCGGTCACGACCAAAGGCCAGCTCATCGTGGCGTTGCAGGCCGTCGAGCTGCAGCCGCATCGAAGCAGCCAGATACTTCCCGCACTGCCCACCCGAGGCGGCCCAGACCCGCTGCAGCACCTTGAGCGCGTCGTAGGAATACTTCGGCGCCCTCGGCT
This sequence comes from uncultured Actinomycetota bacterium, assembly GCA_963788075.1. Classification (GTDB taxonomy): domain Bacteria; phylum Actinomycetota; class Actinomycetes; order Mycobacteriales; family Mycobacteriaceae; genus Mycobacterium. The sequence goes on from CAWBFI010000009.1 coordinate 148,198, forward strand.
TGCGTGGCCGCTTCGCGCTGCTGCGACCCGATCCCGGCGGCCGCATCGCCGCCGCGGTAAGCCTGCGCCGGGCATTGTCACGCGACCACCCAGTCACCTCCACCACCTGGTCTAGGACCTTTCCCTTGTCCTTCTTCGCGGCCTTCACATACGCCTTGGCGTACCTGGTGGTGATCTCGGCCCGAGACGTCATCGATAACCCACTCTCCATGCCTCACGACGGTCACCGTTTCGCGGGCATTCTTACGTGAGGCACCGAGGGTGTTTCGCGGGCAGTTTCCGTGAGTCAAGCCGCCTTCTTCTCTCTGAGCCGTGAGAGGCATACGCTGGGAGGCAGCGACGGGATCTAGGGCCGGTTGCGTTCGTTCTTTCGCCGCTAGATGACCGTTGGTGCAACTGTGGTGTTAAGCAGTCAGCATCAGACCGGCCGCCGTCGAATCTACTGTGTGCACAAACGCAGTCAACTGCCAGGGGATCGTATCGGCGAAGGGTTTACCCCGGGCAACATCAGGAACCCTCCGCCAGCGGGGAACATCATGAACCCTCCGCAAGCACCCAGCCCCGCTCGTCCAGAACGCGCCAGTCATCTGAATGTCCTGGCCGCTGCGCCCGGCAATGTCACCACCGCACGCCACCAGCTCGCCCAGTGGCTCGATCACATCGCCGTTGACCTGTCGCGAGCACAAGACATCGTGCTGGCCGTCAACGAGGCGGTCACCAACGCGATCGAACACGGAAGCGGCTGCGATGACAGCAAGCTCGTGTCCGTACAAGCAGCAGTGCACGATGAAACCCTTATTGCGCGTGTGAGCGACTCCGGTCACTGGATCCATTCGCTGCATCACCCGATTAGCTCGAAACACGGGGGGCGCGGCCTCATCCTGATCAAGCAGCTGACAAACAGCGTCGATATCCTTCGCACCCCGACGGGCACACACGTCACGATGCGATTCGATCGCATCGCGTTTCAACATGGGATCACGGCACTACCTAGCTGCCGGATGACGCGCTGACGATCCCGGTTTTCTTTGGAGGGTCCTGGCTGACCGGAGCGGTCAGGCTGATCTATCGACCGGAAAATTTGCGCGAAAGTCGGAAAGAGCGCGACGGATGGGGGCTTACTACTGGTATAGCCTCTTCCGCTCGGTCCACAGCAGCCGAATGTGTTCGATGTGGGGGCCGAGTGCAGTTAATTCGTGTATGTGCTTGGCGTGCTCCGGTTTCCCGTGCGGTCCTAACACCGCCAGTGTGTTCGCCGTGATCGCATTAGGATCGGGCGGCGTCCCTAGTGTGCCGTCTGCGTTCTTTGCCTCAGGGGCGTAGCGCTCGGCGTAGAGTCCGGACGCATATTGCTGACCAGGCTGGGGCACCTCAACACAGCAAGGTAGGTGTGAATCAACGATGAGCAAGCCCCCAACAGCCGGATCCTGGAGCACCGCAGCCGGATCCGCAAGGTCGTGTCCGCGAGCTCCCCTACGAAATCCCCGAAACCCAGCGGCTAGCTCATGATTCTTGGCTGTCCCCAGCGGCTAGCTGGTCACCGACATGCGTGGTAAGTACCCAGTGGGCAGCGACGGCTGCGGGAGCACGGCGAAGGAAACCAGCATGGCGGGCAAGTTTGAGTTGTTCAAAGATCACGCGGGTGAGTTCCGATTTCACTACAAGGCAGGCAACGGAGAGATCATCGCCACCAGCCAGGGCTACAAGTCGAGGGCGGCGGCGGAAAACGGCATCAAATCAGTGCAGACCAACGCGCCCGGCGCCGCGGTGGTCGACAAAATCGAGGTTGCCAAATCCGGGTAGCGCGGTCGGGTCAGCTCAGTGCGTTCGTCAAACAACTCGTCCACGGGACCATTGGACCGGGAGCGGCCCACCCCGCTCCCGAGCCGCGATGCGAACAGCAGCCACCAATCGCAGCTCGCTATCAATGGTCTGGATGTCGCGCCGTTTTTCCGCGGCGCTCCGGAATCCGCCGTACGATCTGCTTCTAACTAACTAATGCGGTGGCGATCGGGCCGTCGCTGTATTGGTTGGAGGTCGGGATGTCGTTTGTTATCGCGGCGCCGGAGATGATGACCTCGGCGGCAACAGATTTGGCAGCCATCGGGTCGAACCTCAGCGCGGCCCACACGGCGGCGGCCACCCAGACTACGGGGGTGCTGGCCGCAGCCGAGGATGAGGTGTCAGCGGCCATTGCGGCGCTGTTCTCCGCCCACGGTCAGGGCCTTGAGGCACTCGGTGCGCAGGCGGCGGCGTTTCATGACCAGTTTGTGCAGGCGTTGACCGCGAGTGCGGGCTCCTATGCCAGCGTTGAGGCCGCCAATGTGGTGGCGTTTACGGCTAGTCCGGCGCAGACCCTCGAACAGGACGTGCTGGGTGTGATCAATGCGCCCTTCCTGGCGCTTACTGGGCACCCGCTCATCGGCACCAATGCTATCGGGAACGGTTTCGCCTTCGTTCAGCAGGAAATTCCGCAGACCCCAACGACACTGGCCGCGGGATTCACCCAGGTGGGAAACACGCTCGCCGACAACATCTTCGCATCACCGGCCATCACGCCGATTCCGGCCTCGCTGAACCCGACATTTACCGGCACACCGTCGCTGGCAACCAGGATCGAAACCGCTGCGTTGTATCCGGTCAAAGATCTCCTGACCATCACGGGTGTTTATAACCAGTGGGGTCATCCGAACTCCCCACTTCTCGCGGTGCTTGTCAGCAACGCCCCGGGTCTATCGCTGATCCTGGGCAACAGCCCGCCGAAGATCTTGCCGCTGCTGCTGGGCGAAACGGTCCAGCAGACCACCTATGACGGGATGAGCGTCGTCCAGATCACGCCTGCGCATCCAGACGGCAACTACGTGGTCGCCATTCATGGCGGCGCGTTCATCTTGCCGCCCACGATCTTCCACTGGATCGACTACTCGATGATGGCCTACCAGACCGGCGCGACCATCGAGGTGCCGATCTACCCGTTGATGCAGCAGGGCGGCACCGCTGGTGTGGTGGTGCCTAAGATAGCTGGCCTGATCTCCACGGAAATCACCGCGCATGGGGCCTCCCATGTCAGCGTGCTCGGGGACTCCGCGGGCGGCACCCTGGCACTCGCGTCGGTCGAGTACCTGGTCGCCAACAACCAGGCCGTTCCGGCGTCGATGGTTCTGCTGTCTCCCTGGCTGGACGTGTCGGACACCAACCCGAACATCGCGTACGTCCACGACCCGTACCTCCCTCCGCTCGGGAGCGGAGCGCAAAATATCGGCAAAGTGTGGGCGGGCAATCTTCCCGAGAACAACTACGAGGTGAGTCCGTTGTACGGGTCGCTGAAGGGACTCCCGCCGACCTATGTCTACTCGGGCTCGCTGGATGAGGTCTCACCCGACGCGCTTGTCCTCCAACAGGAGGCGGTAGCCCAAGGTGCCCCGATCAGCTTCGCGCTGGTCAATGGCGAAATTCACGACTGGATTTTCCTCACCCCAGACGGGTTGCACTATTGGCCGCAGATCGACCAGGAACTCGGTATCTAAAGGCGCTGCTGGATGAGCGCTGAGCGGCCAGAAGAGAGCTAAGCAGCGTGACTGCTCAGACGTTTAAGTCAGTCGGGCCGCCCCCGGAGGAGAGCAGGGGCGGCCCGATCAACTAGTCCGGACGCGGGCTGGGCCGATCTGGTTCCGTACCCCCGGCTATGGGCTCGGCGGCACCTACGCCACGGCGCCAGCCTTGCCCCGTTGTCCTGGTATTGCCTCGATCATTTATTAAGCGCGCCTAAATACATACTCTGAACTGCGATAATGTTGGTACGCGACCGCGATGTTCCTCTCCGCCGTCCACGACAGATTCCTACCCACAGGCCTGGCTCAGCTCGCCGACGAGCACACCTCACCACCATTGCGCGCGGCCGCCCGCACCTACCGCAATGCCCTCGATAACCTTGCTAGCACAACAGGTTTGGCCGCCTGAACCCACAATCGGATCCCAGGGCACCAAACTTGACTCAAAATTCTGGCTTCGCCGGATCTAGCCAAGCTAGGTCAGCGTCCCCAGACACACGCGTCATCGGGCGCGTTCGGCGCGGCGGTCGGATTCTATACCGCCGATGCCTTTGTTATTCCAGGATCTTTATCAAGTTGGGTCGGGACGCGGTCATGGGATGGCGAAGTGCTGCGCATCGTTAACATCGACGTTCTTGGACGTGTCACATTCCGTGTCGTACGGCCCGCTAACGCGACGGCCCCGCATCTCACCCCGGCGTCACCCCGACGACCGAGGGAGATTTGTAGCCGTACCGAGGGCGTACCGCGACCGTACCGGCAACGGTGAAAAATGGCGCTAACATGGCGGTTCGATTGGATACAGGTAATCATCTGGCCTGGTCGACGAAGCGCCGTCTAGGGACTCGTGATTCTGTTGTATTTACTTCGCATTGTTGTCGACGAGCTTGCGGATGTTGGTCTGTGTGAGCGCGACCTTGGCGAGGATCTCCTCGGCGGTGGCGGTCCAGGTGAACGGGCGGGCGTCGGCGTTCCAGTGGGCGATGTAGTCGCGGATCTGCTTGACAAGGGCTTTGACCGAGGTGAAGGTGCCGCGGCGGATGGCTTGGCGGGTGATGATGCCGAACCAGGTCTCGATTTGGTTGATCCACGAAGAGCCGACCGGGGTGAAGTGCAAGCTGACGTGCGGGTTGTCTTCCAGCCACTGCTGCACGTCCGGTGTGGTGTGAGTCGAGAGGTTGTCGAGGATGACGTGGATTTCCGTGCCCGCGTGCGGTTTCACCGCCTTCTTCAGAAAGTCGAGGAACTGCGCGCGGTCGCGGGTCGGGCGGCATTCGCCGTAGACCTCGCCGGAGCCGACGTCCAGTGCGGCGAACAGGTTCGTTGTGGAGTGCCGGATGTAGTCGTGGGTGCGTTTCTCGGTGGCGCCGAAGTCGATCGGCAATAGCGGCTGGGTCCGGTCCAGTGCCTGGACCTGCGTCTTCTCATCGATGGACAACACCACCGCAGCGCCTGGAGGATCCATGTATAGGCCCACGATGTCGGCGACCTTCTCGGCGAACCGGGGATCGCGGCTGAGCTTGAACGTGCCCTGTCGATGAGGCTTGAGACCGGTCTCACGCCACAGCCCGGCCACGTAATGATGCGACACCGTCACCCCCTCGGTGCGGGCGATGAACTTCACCATCTCCCGAGACGACCAGTGCGACAACCCATCCGGCGGCGCGCTGCGGGTTGCTGCGAGAATCCTGGCACGGATGCGCGCCGCAACCTGCTCCCGTCCGGCGCCCCGCTTGCGCTCCAGCAGACCGCGACCCCCTCGGCCGCGTACCGCGCTAACCATAGATCCACGGTCGGCCGCGACACCCCCGCCATCGTGGCGATCTCCTTCTTCGGGCGATTCTCCGCATACCACAACACAATTCGCGCTCTTCCGCCTACAGTGGCCGGCACGTCTGCGCAGTAAGTCAACTCACGCAGCTCCTCGAGCTGATCCATGGTCAACTCCACCCCAACAGACTACCGTATGTAAAGCTAACAGAGTCACAGGACACTAGGGACTCATAATCCGTTGGTCGCGGGTTCGAGCCCCGCCCGCCCCACAACTAAAAACCGCAGGTGAGATCTAGTTTCGAGATTTGCTGGCAGCCGATTCGATCATCGAAAACGGCTCCGTGGGCAGCATTTCGGCAGCAATCCGGTGGTACGACTATTGATACAAACCAGCGCTGGCAAACCTTCGTGTGTGGGGTTGGGTAAGGTGCCGGATTTTCACAATTTCGGCGTGAATAGTCCGCCAAGCCTCTACACTGCCGATGAATCAAGCTGCGTCATCCAGCAGTGAGGTTGGGCGCATGGAATTTCGATCCGCCTTGGCGTCGGTCGTGTCGACCGGCATGGTGGTGGGGTGCGTGTTCGGCTTGGCACCTGCCGCAGGATCTGGCCGCGGAGCAGTTGATGCTGGGCGGGATCCTACTAAGCACGGACGCCATCGCCGATGTGCTGGAACGGTTGCGGCCACGCTGCGAATCAAAGCTACAACAATAGGCCGAACTTATGGCCATTTTAGATTGACACGAAGAGAGACTGTCGATGACATCAGATCATACGTATAGCACCGGATTCAACTGGGATCAATTGGTAAAGATGCCCACCGCGAACGAAGAATGGAACAAAGGTCGCCAGGTTCTTAACTTTTACCCGATGGACAAGGACTATCGAGATTCGCCGGCGGCGCTGGCGATGGTAACGAATTACTTTGACAATGCAAAGGCTCTAAACACAGACGCCGCAGTGCTCAAATTCGGCTCTGACCACGTTACGCTGCGCGGCGCGTTTTTGGAAATGGGCGTGTGTACGGGAAGAACGATCAATTTTATTGCGGCGCTCAATCCAGAGCAACATATCTGGGGATTCGATTCCTTTGACGGGCTTCCTGACCAATGGACTCGCACCGATATTACTGTCCCTCAAGGTACTTTTCGGGTTAACGTCGAGGGGTGGATGCCACCGGTTCTTCACAATGTAACCCTGGTAAAGGGCATGTTCCATGAGACCCTTCCACAATTCAAAAAACAAGTTCTGAAATCTACCCCCATCGCTTTCTTGCATATCGATTGCGATATTTATGCATCCTCGAAAGAAATCTTCGACCAGTTGGTCGATAACATCGTGTCAGGCACGGTGATCGTATTTGATGAATTTTATAATTACCCCGAAGCCGAGGAACATGAATTCAGGGCATTCCAGGAGTTCCTGGACTGGACCGGGAAAAAACCTGTCTACCTTGCCTATAATCAGTATTTTGAGCAAGCGGTTGTCCAGATAGGCTGACCTCGATTTTTCATGCCACTTGGGTAAGAAGCCTTGATTTTTGCATGCGGCGGAGTCAAGAGTGATTTGTATGACCTGGGCTGATGCCTGACATTTCGTCGTCGGGTGATGTCTGACAGTGTTTCGGCTGATCCTTGACACTCCCAGGTAAAAGGTCTGGTCAGGAGAGTTAGTGGCTCTTTGATTTTGACCGGGCAATCAGCATGAAGTCTGGGTTGCGGCCCGCTGTTTGCGGGTGCAGTGGAATCGTATCCGGCGGGCCGGTTTTCTCGGTTTCGGAACCCGCAGCCGCCTCGTTTGACCTGTTTGACGAGCCGGTTGTAGCCCTCGGTGCGCGCGTTGGTGGTACCGGTCTGCACGAACGCGTTGATCTCGGGCCACCATTCGTCGATGGTGGCGGCCGGGGTGAGCAACTCGGGGATCTGCGAGTCGATGCACCAGGCCAGGAACCGGTGCAGCCGATGCCGAGCAAGCCCTGGTCGCCGGCCAGGTCGACGAATCCGGTGTCCCACGGGTCGACCCGCACCCACCGCCCGCTCGCCGCGCACCGTTCCCAGCGGGGCTTTCCGCGGCGGGTCTCGTCGATGCCGAGCACCGCCGTGGGGTGCGGCTCGCCAGCACCGCCTCGGCGTGGGCGACGAAGGCGCGGTGCGCGGTCGGCCAGGACACGTCATAAGCGGTGGCAACCTCGGCCACCGAGCGGGCCGTGTCACCGATCGCCGCGCCGATCTGGGTGCGCAATCGTCGGGTGGTGCGCGCTCGTGCCGGTACCTGCGCGATGGCCTCGGTGAACGAGGACCGCTCGCAGTAGTCCTCCCGGCAGCGCCAGCGGGTCTTGTGCCACCGCACCACAATCCGGTCCTCGCCGTAGGGAATGTCGCGCGGCGAGGTGATCACCCGGGCCTTCACCGACATGGACACCACCCCCACACGACGGGCACGCCGCCGCCGTTTCGTCGGCCGTCGCCACCTGCACCACCCGGGTCCCGTCGGCGAGCCGCTCGACACGCTCGACCCGTACTCCTGGCAGCGCGAACAACAATGTCGTACCGTCAGATCAGACACAGCCCTTGGTTCCTTCCTTCCGCCTGAAATCCGCAAACTTCAGACTTCGGAAGGCCAAGGGCCTCCTCATGCAACGACACGCCCTATGAGAGCGAAATCACAACTGCCCCTTTAAAATTGAAGAGCCGAGTTAGTGCATACCCGGCAGCCGTTGTCAACGTGCTCACCGCGGCGATCCGACGTACTCGGCCCGTCGGGGGCCGCGCTAGCAAACAGGTGCGTCAGCCAACAGATCCGACACGCAGCCTCCAGGCCGTGTTGGCGATGATCAGCGATGGGTTGTCGGTCTCGCAGGCCGCCCAAGAAGGCCCCGGGTGTCGCCGCAGACGACGCATCCGTGGCTGGCCCCGCTATGAGGCGAAGCGCCGTCGTCGTCGATCACGTGGCAAACGTCTGGCGCAAGCGTGCCCTCGATCACCTCATCGGCGATGTACATCGTGAGCGGGAATAGCGGTGGGCACCTACGCCAAGTCGATTGAAAGTGTCACCGGCTCTCCGCCGCGGAACCGTCGGCGCCGGAGTACGCCCTAGCTACTCGGGTGACGAACTGGTAGACCCCCTTCTCGTCCAAGGCCAGCGGCCCCGGGCGGGCGTGTGGTGAGGCGAGCCCACGTTGCACCGACTCGCAGGCCGCCCAGTCCTGCCGGTTGGTGAGGTCCCAGAAGTCCACCGCATACGAAGGATCGAAATCCTCACGGGCCGCAACGTCTTTCGGGAAGGCCCAGGCGCACTCGACGTGCGTGCGGTCGACGGCCAGCGGGATCATGAGGTGGGTCATTACGTAGTCGGGGTGCAAGCTCACCAGCAGATTGGGATATCCGACGACGTACATGACACTGCGCAGCTGGTGCTCGGACAGTCCGGCGATGGCGACGCCGCCGCTCTTGCCGGTGAGCGACATCGTCTCCGCGCCCTCGACGATCGACATCCAGCCGGCGAGCCACGATCCCTCGAGGTTGAGGTCGCCGCCGCTGGTCGGCGGGCTGACCCGGGACAGCTCCGGGTGGATTCTCGAACAGTGGTAGCACTCCTGGTAGTTCTCGACGATGACCTTCCAGTTGGTGGCGAGCTCATAGGAGTGTCGGGCGACGATCGTCAGGTCTTCGGGCCGGTAGGGGCCGACTATGTCCTCGAGCCCCGCGACGTGCTCGGCGAAATCTGCGTCGCGCCCGCTCGGGTCGACAAACAGCCAGCCGTGCCAGTTCACCAGGCGCAGTTCGGTGAGCCCGAACTCGCCCAGGTCGAAGTCGTCGACATCGCGGAAGCCGGGCGCATTCTGCAGCGCGCCGTCCAGCCGAAAGGACCACGAGTGGTACGGGCAGACGATGCTGCGCTTCTTGGTCGCCGCGCCAGACGCCAGCAGTTCGTGGCCGCGGTGGCGGCAGGTGTTGGCGAACGCGCGCACTACCTCGGTCTCGGATCGCACCAGCAGCATGGCGTTCGCGCCAGAGCCGACCGCTCGCTGGGCGCCGACCGAAGTGATATCGCTGGCATGGCCCACACAGGTCCATCCAGAGAAGATGTTGCGCTGTTCCCAATCGAAAACCTCGGGATCGACGTAGGCCTCCCGCGGCAGCATGCGCGATCGCCCGAACGGTGCGAGCGCCGCGGCCAGGTCCGCCGAAGGAACGGGCGCGGGACCATCCGGTTTGACCATGCGGTCAGACTAGCGGCCGCGGTCACCAGGTTCGGCCCGATCGCCAAAGCAGCCTCTCGCCATGCGGGCGGGACTTGATACAGCTGAACGTCGTGCGCCTGCGCGATACCGCTTCGACCTCGTTGAGGATCTCGACGCTATAGCAGGAACGTGTGCCGTCAAAAGGAGCATGCCCACACTTGGTGAGCTCAAACCGCCGTCCAGGGGCCCGGCCCTTGGGTCGACCGTCGGCGGGATGGGGGGCCAGCTGGCTAGGACGAGCAGGCCGACGTTGCCGCGCCCACTGTCCTAGAGGCCCGATTTGGATGGCCCACGAAAACGACGGAATCGGGAATTCAGGCTTGGCGGTAAACCCTGGCTTACCGGTGAACCGGGCATCACTGCGACGGGCAGTGTGCGGTCGTAGGCGCGAACAACGACGGGCAAGGTGAGCATCTTGCCGAGCAGGCGGACCTCTCGCTTTGCCTGCTCCCGGGCGATAAACAACAGGTCGAGCGGGTACCAAAGGCCAACCCACGCCACGACGAGGAATACGCCGTTTCCGAGCAGGTCGTTCGCAAATTCGCCCATCACCGGTCGCCTGAACGCGTACGACAACGCGATGCCCATAGCGAACAGCAGCGAGCCACTGACCAGCGACCGCATGCCCTGGCGCCAGATCAGATCGTGTTCGCGGTTGGCTCGGCGCATTCGCAGCTCGCAGTAGCGGCGCACGGCCGCCACCACCTTGGCAGCCAGTTCGTCGGAGCACTCGCTGGCGATGTCCAGAACGACGCGCTGGTCAGCGGCGATCTCTTTCTGGGCTAGTAACCGCTCCACCAGTTCGTCCATACCGCTATCGATGCGGTGCGCGCCGGCAAGCAGGCCGCGGGGATCGGCCGCGAACACCTCGTCGGCATTGTCTAGCTCGATCACCACATCGGTCGGGGGCACTCGCATGGTGCGTCGCAGGTTCACCACATAACCTCCCCGCCCGGGGCGTAACTGGCCAGTCGCCAGTGGATCCACCGTGGAACCAGTGCAAGTCGCACTGTTCACCAACGGACACTCGCGAATACTACGTACCGAGGTGTCCGCAATCAGCCGGATCGGCGCACGGGGTCGGTATCCAGGACTCCTGACATGGAGTCCGTGCCCGGTCGGTAATTCCGTGCTCTGATCTGCGTATTCCCGGTGTGTCGGCGTGCGGTAGCGGCTGCGATACTCAATAATAAATAGAGTTGTTTAGATGCGCTGAGGGGTGGTGGATGATGGCCGTGATGACCGTGCAGCCGCCCCTGCCGCTGGTGCCGGGCGACGCGCGCCCGGTCGGGGCGGCCGCGGCGATCGTCGAGGACGGCGAGGGCGGCCGGGTGTTCGTGCATGGCAATTTGGCCTACGCCTGGGACGTCGACGACTCGGTGGCGCGCCGGTTCGCGGCGGTGTCGCTGATGCGGATCAAGGCGGCCACCCAGCTCGAGGTCGCCGAGGCGTTCGCGGTGAAACCGGCCACCGTGCGGCGTTGGGAGACCTGGCTCAGCGATGCCGGCGTGGCCGGACTGCTCGGGGAACGCAAAGGGCCCAAACGCAAGTCGAAACTCATCGCCGACACCGTCGCCCGCATCCAGCGGCTGCGCGACGGTGGAGCGTCGTACCGCGCCATCGCCGCCGAAACCGGTGTGTCCGAGGGCAGCGTCCGTAATGCGCTGGTACTCGCCGACAACGGCGCCCGTGCCGAGGAAGTGTGCCTGGCAACGAGGTCCGATGCTCCTCCCGAACCCGAACCCGAACCCGAGGGTGAGCCCGAGGTTGAGAAGGATTGCTCTGCAGCGATTTCCGATGATCCGCCCGGGCCCGTGCCCGGGGAAGTGCCGGTGTTGGCGGATCCGGTCGATCGCGGCGCCGAGCGGGCGTTGGCGGCGTTCGGGTTGATCCCGTACGCGCCGCCGGTGTTCACCGGGTGCGCCCGAGCCCCGCTCGCGGGACTGTTCCTGGCGCTGCCCGCCTTGACGGCAACCGGGCTGCTCGACACCGCGCACACCGTCTACGGCGAGTTCGGCAGCGGGTTCTACTCGCTGGATACGATGTTGTGCGAGGGCGTGTTCCGCGCCCTGCTGGGCCAGGCCCGCGCGGAGGGCGCCACCCGGATCGACCCGCCCGCGCTGGGCCGGGTGCTCGGGCTGGACCGGGCACCGGAGGTCAAGACGATCCGCCGCAAGATCGGGCTGCTCGCCGAGGCGGGCAAGGCCGGCGACTGGATCGCGGCGATGGCGCGCCGTCATGTGCAGGCCAGCCCCGAGCAAGCGGCGGTGCTGTATGTCGACGGGCATGTACGCGCCTATCAGGGCACCCGCAAGATCGCCAAAACCCATGTGCCCAGGCTGAAGTTCCCCGCCCCAGCCACGGTGGAGACCTGGGTGTGCGATGCGGCCGGGGATCCGCTGCTGGTGGTGATGGCCGAACCGGCCGCCTCGCTGGCCGCCGAGCTGCGCCGGTTGATCCCCGAGCTGCGCGACGTGGTCGGCGACGACCGCCGCGTGCTGGTCGGGTTCGACCGCGGCGGCTGGTCACCGGCGTTGTTCGCCGACCTGGACGCGGCCGGGTTCGATACCCTGACCTGGCGCAAGGGCAAGATCGCTGATATCGACGAGCACAAGTTCACCACCCACAGCCACACCGACGAGCACGGCAGAACCCACACCTGGCGGCTGGCCGACACCGAGGTCGAGTTGGACATCGCCGACGGCCCGCGCGCCGGCCAGGTATTCCGAATGCGGCAGGTCAGCTTGTTCAACACAGCCGGAACCCGGCAGATGCACATCCTGACCACCCGCCCCGACCTGACGCCAGGTGAGATCCGTTACCGGATGGGATCACGCTGGCGGCAGGAGAACCACTACCGCTACGCCCGCATCCATTTCGACCTCGACTCCCACGACATCTACCACGCCACCGATGACGACGCGGACCGGATGGTGCCCAACCCGGCCAAGAAGCCCGCCTACCACAACGTCGAAAAGGCCCGGCGGGCACTGCATCTGGCCGAAACCGCCAGCGACGCCGCGCTGCTGGCCGCCCACTCGCCGCAACCAGGAACGTCGGTGGTGCTGACCAACGAGATGATCAACACCATCAACGCCGACGTCCACACCGCCGAGCACGCACTCGAAACGGCGCTCGCCGCGCACCAGGCGATCCCCGCCCGGCTACCGTTGTCGCAGGTCAATCCCGGCCAGCAAGTCCTCGACACCGAAACCAAGCTGATCTACCACGCCATCCGCATCGCGGCATTCAACACCGCACAATCCCTCGCCCGTGCGATCGTCACGGCCACCGGCTACACCCGCGCCGACGACGAAGCCCACACCCTGATCCGCACCGCGCTGGCCGGCTCCGGCGACATCATCCCCGAAACAGCCACCAACACCCTGCACATCCGGCTCGATCCGCTCTCCGCGCCACGCCACACCGCCGCCATCGACGAACTCTGCCAAGCCCTCAACGACACCAACACCGTCTACCCCAGCACCGACCTCACGCTGCGCTACAGCATCAAATCCCACCAACGACCGCACACCAATTACTGAGCTATGTCAGGAGTCCTGGTATCGGCATTCCAACGCGCCATTGCGCGAGTTGATCCAGCCAGCGTGCACCGCGCCGTGCCCTGCCGCGTCTCCAAACCCGATAGTTAACAGCTCCGCGCTGATCCGTCGCGGCGCGAAGGCGGCGTCCGGGGACGTTTCTAGAGCGAACCAAGCCCGTACCGTAGGCGTACGGGTAACACCCTGAAATCAGCTCTAGGCAGGCGATTTGGCCACCTTCGGCTAACTGTTTCGCCTGGTGGCTGGGGCGCAGCGTAGGGACTCATAATCCGTTGGTCGCGGGTTCGAGCCCCGCCCGCCCCACGTCAGAGGTGGTAATTAGCTGACCTATGCATGTGATCCACCCTTTATTCGTCCTTTATGGCCCGGTCCAACAGCGCCGCAACTTCGCTGTGCACCCGCCCGCGGGAGATGTAGCGGTCCTGCGTCATCGACACCTTCGAGTGCCCGAGGTGATCGGCGCCAACCCGCGCCGGCAGCGCCCCTCCTCATCGATCAGCGTCGCCACCGTCTTGCGGAACGAGTGGGTGGTCACACCCGGCACGCCAAGCCGGTCGCGCACTTTGCGCCACTGCTTGCCCAAGTTGTTCGGGTCGCGCAGGGTGCCCGCAGTCGATGGGAAGATCATCGTCAGCGCGCCAAAGTACGGGTGGATGCGACGCTCCTGAAGGGTCTCGACGGCGAACCGCGGTAAAGGAATTGTGCGCCGCCCCGAGGCGGTCTTGGTCTCGTCGATGCGCATGAGGCCCTTGCCAGCTACCTGCACTACCTTTCCGAAGACGGTCATCGTTCCTGTTGTCTCGTCGAAGTCGGCCCACCGCAGCCCCAGCAGCTCAGAGCGGCGCAGCCCGGTAGCGATTAACACGGTGATCGGGTCGAGGAGATCGTTTTGTTGGCAATATTCGTCGGCCCGCAGTTTCGCCAGCAGCTCGCGCAGCTGGTCGGCGCTGAGCGCCGTCGCACCCTTCGGGCGTTGCTTTAACCCGATCGGCTGAACATTGCCCAAGGCGTTAGCCATCACGGCAAGTTGCAACGCGCCACGCAGGATCGTCTCGTGCCGAGAAGCTCCGAGTCCCTCTGACCGGGTGGGTCGTCCGGCGCTCTCACCTTCTCACATCCTTTCAACGGGTGCCGACGGCTACAACGCGACACGCCGCGTCCCTACAACGCCGCGTCCCCCGATCAGCGCGTTTCACCTATGCACCATCGATCCAGTCTTGCCAGTCCTGGTAGGACATACAAGCGCACCAACAGCTCTCACGAGGTAAAAGTCGTCATGCACGCTCGGTGGTGCGATCTCCTTCAGTCAGTATTGCAATACTGCTCGACAGCGCGAGCATGAACGGGCCTTTTGGGCGATGGCAAGACATACTGACGAAAGCCGCCGGCACGGGTGGTCGACGCCCTACCCGCGGAGGTGAGCCATGAACGAATTGGGGAGAGCGAATCTTTGGCTAGTTCTGGCCGTGGTCCTCATCGCGTCGATATTGGTCGGGACTGGGAGTGTGTGGCTGGCAGATCGCACCCTCTCCAAACCCGTTGCCAAAGAGCACAATTCGACGCTGTCGCCGTTCATGACCTGTGTCGGGCTCGTGTACGGCGCTCTGCTCGGATTCACCATCGTCGTCGCCTGGCAACAGTTCTCCTCCGCTGAGGCTAATGTCGCGAACGAGGCGTCGACTTTGACAACGATGTACCGGCAGACCGTCGGCATGCCTGTCCCAGAGCAGACACAGATGCGGGAACTGCTCCGGAAATACACGCAGGCGGTCGAGGGATCCGAATGGAACGGGCAAGACGTTGGCGGTACAAGCGACACCGCACCCGCCTCGCTCACCCAGATGTACAGGGTCCTTGGGGGTGAGCAATCCAGCGTCGCGTCGAGCCCGATAAGTCAGGAGTTTCTCGGCCAGCTGACTGTCCTGGCGTCCGACAGGAATCAGCGAATCCTGGAGGCCCAACCACGAAGACCCGGGTTGCTGTGGGCTGGTCTGCTCTTAGGCGGTGTCGTCCTGGTGGGCCTCAGCGGTTTCATGCGCCTGGAGAGCAGACGTGGTCACCTAATCCTCTCGAGCGCGGTCGCACTGCTGCTCGGCCTGCTGCTGTTCATCGTCTACTGGCTCGACCATCCCTTCGAGAACCAGCTGGGCATCACTTCCGCACCGTTTAAGCAAACTTTCTACGTTTTCGACGCGATCGACCGCGGGACATGATCAGCCCGTGCCTACGTATAACGGGTTCGTTTTCATCCGCTCCGCATCCGCCAAGCCGCTCGTACTGGATGCTCTGAACCCTCGAGATGGGTCCAATTCGTCTAGCTTGACCAGCACAAACGTCTCGCGCCCGACTTCGCCTCAGCCTGAAAAGCGGAGGGCCGCTCATGGGGATCCGCGCATCGGCATCTGACCGCAGGGCAGCACTGTTACGTCGCGTAACACAGCGACGCATATCCGCAGGAAACTGACATGTCGCGTAACACCGCTATCGAACATCCACCCCAGCTCACGGGCTATTTCTGCAGCTTCTCTATGGGGTTCGAATCCCCTTAGCTCCACCGGGAAAGACCAGATCAGCTATGTAATTTTAGATTGACTTGTCGTTCCGTCAGCAACGCCGTCAACCAACGAGGGGGAGACATGAGCGCCGTCACACTGTCGGTTCCGGTCGAAAAGTGAGCAGGTGATTCCGGTCGGAGGTGAGCATGCTTCGATTGGAGAGTGATCACTGTGGAGGATTGGGCCGAGATTCGTCGGGCTGCATCGGTCGGAGAAGCTGTCGCAGGCTGCGATCGCACGGCAGCTGGGCCTGTCGCGCAACACGTGGCCAATGCACTGCTGTCAGATAGTCCGCCGCGCTATGAGCGGGGCGGGTGGGCCGCTGCCGTTGATAGGCGTGGCGGATGCGTCGCTGGGAATGGACGTTTGCGGGCTGATTGCCCGCAAGCTTAAGTGCAGCAGTTAACGCCTCTTGCGCTCAGGGGGCGTGACCGCCCGAAGTTTCCACGCCGGTTTCGGCACTGCCGCGAACCGCTGTAACGCCGTGTCCACCGATCCCGCCGTTGGCAGGCGATGGTTGGGTTCGACACGCAGAAGAATCTTCACGGCGTGGCTGCCCACCAGCGCCCAGTGCCGTCCGGCTCGGCGGCACTCTTCGCCGAATTGCAGGATCGCGCTGAAACCAGACGTGCCCAGGAAGTCGACGCCGCTGAGATCAAGTACCAAGGGGTGAACAACATAAGTGAAGTCCGCGAGGTAGTCGGTGACATGTTGGGCATTATGGGCGTCAATCTCGCCGTCGACTTCGATAACCGTGGCAGGAGGACGGGGGTAACTGCATAGCCGCACCCCGAGGCCAGGACCTCCAGGTGTGATGGGGGTAGTCCCGGTGTGGGTGAGAACGTGATGAAGGGTGTTAGTCATGGGAACTTCCGGGGAGAGCATTCACTCGCAAGCCAGGCCAACTAGCACTGAATGGCCGTGTGGATTTTGCGCTGCCCTGGGCTTGTCGACTCAACCCAAACGCCAACAGGGGACTACCCGTCTAAGTAGCCGGTAACCATCGACCGTTCGACTTGTGTGTTATAAACCTGTCGGTTCAGGGAACCCGTAGTCGAAGATGGCGCCCACTCGGGGCGCCATTACGACAGGAGTTGCAATGATCGGGTCAATAATCCTCGCCATCGTCGTGGGCGCGGTTATCGGTTTGGTGGCGCGTCTGGTCATGCCCGGCAAGCAAGACATCGGCATGATCATGACGGTTGTGCTCGGGGCCTTGGGTGGCTTGATCGGCTCGTGGGCGGCGAGCTACTTCGGATACCACAATGCCAATGGCGGAATCGCCTGGATTCCCTTTTTCATCGGAGTCGGCGTTGCCGTCATCCTGATCGCGATCTGGGAAGCCGTGAGGGGTCGTCGTACCCGCCGTAGCAGGTTGCTTCGCCGGTAGCTGGCTGGCCCGAAAAGCTGGCAGACAATCGGGTAAGCACTGGAGCGGTGCCCCCGTCTGGATGGCGTTGGCGATGAGAGGTATCGGGCGAAGCATTGAACACACGTCGTAGGAGGTGCAGATCGTGAGCATCGATGTCTGCCCCGCGTGCGGCTATCCGACCGTCGGCCCCGATCTGTGCTTCTACTGCCGCGCAGAAGCGCTGACGGGTGACCAAATGTTTGAGCCGATGCTTTCCGCGACCACGCTGCGTCATCGATCCGGGAAAGCGGGAATGCGGCCCCCCGGCTCCCATCCGGTCGCGCAGGCCCGGCTAGCGCCGCGCCAGTTAAAAATATGAGACTCGCCCGACATGGCGCTTGCCCAGGCAGGCGACGGGCTGGCGGTGATGACGGGGCCGACCGCCATTCGACGAGATGAGAAAGATGTCACGATGACACTTCGCTGACCCGCTGATTTGGCTTCTCGTTCTTATCCTCGTCATTGCGGTGATCGTGGTGGCTGTGCAGACGGTATTGATGTCGACAGCCGCGCCGCCGCCTCCGCCCGGCGAACCGCCCGTAGCGCATCAGCAGCCTGTCGTGCAACAGTCGGTCGAGATGAGCGGGCTGGCCCCGGGGTGGTATCCAGATCAGAATGATCCAAATTCGATGCGTTACTTCGATGGTCGGATATGGATCTCGGCTACTCAACCTCGTACATAGTCATTGTCTCCGACGCGCTGATGTGCCGTCACTCCCATCGCTGCTGCTCTCGTTGTACAAGCGTCGAATTGCCGGTGGTGGCGAGCGGCATATGCACGAGGTCGCCATGCTGCGGAACAGGTGAATCTGGATACCGCCGAAGAGATCGGCCCCACAACCAAACCGCGCGGCAGCGTTGCGGGTGTCGTTGACAGCGGGCAGGAGTCCGATCCGCCCAGGACGGCCGCTTGGCTCGCCATCGCCCGGCGCGCCCAACCCTATCCCATCAGGGATGCGATAGAGCTTCGGGGTAAAGGTCGTGAAGCGCACGTGGGCGGGCGTGTCCGAACGCAACACGTGTTGCGGTTGCCCGATGCCGGCCCGTCGCCACGGTACCCGCCGGATGCAGGTCCCGCTCCGGTTCACAGGGGTCCGGCTCGACCGGGTGGACGGCCACCATCCCACCTTCGTCGATCCCGAATCGTTCGTGCAGCCGGGCCAGCCGTTTGGGGGCCCACCAGTTCCACCTGCCCAACACTCGCATGAATGCCGGTACCAGCACCAACCGCACCAGTGTGGCGTCGACCACCACCGCCAGCGTCATACCAAGGCCGAAGATCCGCATGAACTGCACGTGAGCGGCGATCAGTGCCGCGAATGAAATCGACATCACCAGTGCAGCAGCGGTAATCACCCGCGCAGTACGAGCAACACCCAGTGCGACACTCTCGTCATTGCTGGCACTCTTATCTGCTGTCGCCGGCCGCGCGGCTTGGGAACGCACCCAGTACTCACGAATCCGCGACATCAGGAAGACCTCGTAGTCCATCGACAGCCCAAAGGCGATGCAGAACAACAACACCGGCAAATTCGCCACTAGCGTCCCGGTCGGCGTGGTTCCGAGCGCGCCAAGATGGCCATCCTGGAAGATCCACACCAGCGCGCCGAAAGCGGCGGTCAGTGACAACACGTTGAGCACCAACGCCTTCAGGGGTAGCACGACGCTGCCGGTGAGCAGGAACAGCAGCACGAAGGTGATGACGGCGATCAGACCAAGCACCAACGGCACTCGCGACGTAATGGCCTCCACGCTATCGCGGTTGATCTGCGCATTACCGGTCATTTCGACCGACCTGCCGGCCGGCCCGGGTACTGCGTGCAGTCGATCGAGCTGAGTCGCCGAGGTACCCGAGAACAGTGGCGCGGTAGTGCTGACGGTGAGAAAAGCACTACCCTGTGCGACCCCGGTGGCAGCCGAGGGCGGCCCCACTTGGTTCCCGCCGACGAACGTGCCGCTGGGGGCGGTCACTGCCGACACCTCCGGTACCCGGGACAGATCGGCGGCATAGCGGTTCAGGTCATACGGCGTCAGGCCGTGGGCATCGGGAATTACGACCGTCACAGCGTTCGCGGAGTTGTCGCCGAAGTCGTTGCGCAACTGGTCGCCGAGCTGATGCGCCGAGGCCGAGCGAGGCAACACACGGTCATCGGGCATGCCCCACCTGACGCCGAGGAACGGGGCACCCAACAGCACCAGCAGCGTAACGACCACCAGCCCGATCGGAACCGCGCGGCGCATCACGAACTTGGCCGAGCGGTACCAGAACAGTTGCTCGACGGGGCGCGCGACGGGTTCGGGCCGACGCGACAGCCGGCGAACCAGCCGGCGCACGTCCAGCGAATCGAGCCGGGAGCCCAACAGGACGATGACCGCCGGCGTCACCACGAGCGCGGCCACCGCCGCGAATGCGACCGTGGCGATACCGCCATAGGCGATCGACTTCAGGAAGTACATCGGGAACAGGACCATCACGCCCATCGACAGCGCGACAGTGACTGCGGAGAACAACACTGTGCGTCCGGCGGTGGCCATGGTTCGGATCAACGCCTCGTCGCGGCCGGCGCCGGCGGCCAACTCGTCGCGGTAGCGACTGATGATCAACAGCGTGTAGTCGATCGCCAGTGCCAGGCCCAGCGCCGTACTCAGGTTGAGCGCGAAAATCGACACGTCGGTGCTGAAGGTGATGGCGCGCAGCACCGCCATCGAGCCCGCGATCGCCAGCAGGCCCACGGCCATCGGCAGTGCTGCAGCCAGTAGCCCGCCGAACACCCAGACCAAAACAATGAGGCTGAGCGGAATGGCGATCGACTCCATCAGCAACAGGTCGCGCTCATTTTGGTGGTTGATTTGCGCATAGACCATCGCCATCCCGCCCGCGCGGACAGTGACGCCTTGATGGTCATGGACAACTTCGTCAGACAACGTCTGGGCGTACTTCTGGGCGTTGTTCTCGCCGCCGGCGATCCCCGCGACGATCAAACCGGAAGTGCCGTCCTTGCTGATCAGCGTCCTCGCGGCCGCGGGCGGCGCGGTCCACGCCGACGTCACACTGGCGACGTGGGGAGATTCGGCCAGGTGATCGACGATGTGGGTGGCCACTGCGCGGGCCGGCGCGCTGGTGGCACCTGCCGGCGCGCTGACGGTGATGAGCAGCTGCATGTCGCCCTGGCCGAACTTGTCGCCCAGCAGCTGTGTCGCCTTGGCCGATTGCGAGCCCGGGTCCTGGAAACCGCCTGCCGATAGGCTATTGGCGACCGGGATGCCGAAAATGGCGGCTCCGATCATCACCAGGATCGCTATCGCGACGATCCGCCGTGGTGCGGCGATGGCTAGTCGGGCGATTCGCTCCAGCACGTAGGCTCCTTCGTTATATCTTCGTTATATCCGTCGTAGCTTGGCAGCAGGCCAATGGCGGTGCCAACCACCTACCCCGACATGAATACGACGAGGAGCGCCGAAACGTTCAGATATCAGCGCGGGCCCTAAGTCCCACCGCTGCCGCCACCCAATAGTGCGTAGCAATCGGCCCACCTGCCGGATCGGCACTACGCCGGGGTGTCTCGGAGACCAGCGCGTCGACGAGCGCCATGGTGTGCAGGCGTAGAGGCTAACCCCACTTGCCAGCATCGTGGTGGTTGTAGTTACGCCGCTCGGGCCTCGACCACGCTGAGGGGCGAAGCGGTTTGCACCACCCGTGTCATCTGGAATCCGGCTTGGCTGAGCAGCTCTCGGTACTCGGCGGCGGTGCGTTCGCGGGCGCCCAAATTGAGCAGCATCTCCAAATCCACCCATTTGCCGGGGAAATCACGGTCGTGCTTGGGGATGACCAACTCGACCAGCAGCACCGTGGCGCGTGGGCCGGCTGCCGTGCGGACGTTGCGCAGGATCTGGACCGCTTTTTCGTCGGGCCAGTCGTGGATGATGTTTTTGAGGATGTAGGCGTCACCCCCGGCCGGGACGCTGTCAAAAAACGACCCCTCCGCGATACGGACCCGGTCGGCGACTTTGTGCTCGCGCAATAGGTTTGGAGCACTCGCGACAACCCCCGGCAGGTCGTACAGTACGCCCCGCGAAGCCGGCGCCCCCGCCAGGATGGCGGCCAGCAGTGGGCCATGCCCGCCGCCGACGTCGATGATCATGGGGTAGGCGCTGAAGTCGTAGCCGGCGACCACCGTTCCGTCCGTCAATTCCGAAACACTCGTCATCGTCTGGTTGAAGAGTTCGGCAAGCTCCGGCTCCCCGGCGAAGTAGTCGAAGCTCTCCTTGCCGCGCAATGCCGGGACGACCGTACTTCCGGTTCGGATCGAATCCACCATCAGGGTCCATCTTTCGCGCTGCTCGGCCGACCCGTAGAACTGCGCCGCCCAAGTCATCGAGATCGGTGCGTCCGAACGCAGGGTGCCGGCAAGGGAATTCAGCTCATAGCGTCCGTCGCGGCGATGACGGAAGATGCCCTTGCTGATCAAGGCCCGCAGCAGCCGGCGTAGCGCGTCCGCGTCCGCACCCACCTGGGCGGCCAGCTCCTCGATCGGCAGCGGGCCGTTGGCCAGGGCATCGGCTACACCGAGTTGGGCCGCAACAGTGATCGTCTGCGATGTCCAGGTGGCAACGATCATCTCCATCATCGCAGCCGGCGCGGGTGTCAGCCGTTGATGGAGCCGATACAGGTAGTGGCGAATCCACTCGACAACGCGGGCCAGCTTGGCAGGTGGCACCGTGGGGGCCGACTTGGTCGACTTAGTCATTTGGCGTCGATGAGATCGGTGGTCGTTGCGGCCCCGAGGTCTCGGCTGATCTCCCTGGACATCCGGCGGTGACTCACCACGCGCAGAAACGTCGTCAGTGCCCAGGTCATGAACCGGTCCGAGATCATCGCCGCCGGCCTGAGCGCGGACTCACTGCGGGACACTTGCAGCGTCGTCACCCAGGACACGGCCTTGACCTTGCGTCGCCTGGTGTTCTCGTACCAGCGCAGCGCGCTCGAGAGATCACGGTTGCCGCTGCGCACGCCGTTGCAGCCCGTTACGAAATCCGACAGCGCCTTGCACAACACCATCGTGTCAAGCAGCGCCTGATTGGTCCCCTGCGCAAGGGTGGGCGGCATCGTGTGCGCGGCATCGCCGAGCAACGTAACCGCGCCTTGCCCCGGGCGGGGGATCGGATGCCGAAAATGCGGGAACGGCGAACGGGCCAGATCCTCGTCAGCCAATGTCGCGAGTACTCGATCGGCCGAGTCGGACCATCCTGTGAAAGTGGACCGGATCATGTCGATCGGACGTCCCGGTCTGACGAAGTCGGGCGACCATGGCAAGTCGAACCACCACTGCACATCCGAACCGCCAGCCGGCCACAGGCCAATGTTTCCGTGCTCACCGATAATCATTTGTGCTACATCCTTGTCGGCGACGTGGGGAAGGGTGACCAGTCCCTGCCAGCTGCACCAGCCGGTCGGCTCCGCGGGTTGCGCGCCGACGATGTCCCGAACCGTCGAATGCAGGCCATCCGCACCGATCAACAGATCTCCTTCGGCCCAGCTGCCGTCTTCCAGTTCGAGCCGAACTCCGCTTTGCGTACTGACGACCCCGACCGCACGGGCATTGCACCAGATGCGATCGACCGGAAAGCCTTCCAGCAGCCGTTCAAGCAGGACGCGACGTGGGACCATCCGAACCGGTGCGCCTAGCCGGTCCACGATTGCAGTCAAGTCCATAGTGGTGACTCGGCGGCCCCTGGCCGTTACCACCCGCACGGTGGACAGCGGCTGACCGGCCCCATCCATATCGACCCCCAGCTGCCCCAGAACGGTCGCGCCATTGGACCAGATGGTGACGGCGCCGCCGCCTGCCGTCACAGCCGCGCGCCGTTCGAAGACGGTGACGTCGTGTCCGTCGCGCAATAATCCACGGGCAACGGAGATGCCGCCCACCCCGGCACCAACAACGAGGATCCGAAGCGACCGGGTCGACGATGCGTTGGGCACTGGCATCAGGTTCGCGGAACTCACATCAGTCCTCTGCGTGCCGTTCGTAAGCCCATCGCTCAAGTCGCGCTTGCAGCTTCAGCAGGCCAAGTCCAGCGAACGACATGCCCCCACTAAAGTAGAGCGTCAGTAACGGATTCATCTCGAAACCTCCTACTGCTATCACGCATGACTTCGACGAAAAGTTCACCCGGCGGCGGCAGTAGGGCTGCAGCGCCGCCTGCACCTCGGCGGCTGACCAGTAGGCTGCGCTGAGGCCAATGAGGCCGCGATACAAGTCCTTTGTCGGGGACGCCGTCGAACTCATTGCTGCGTACGCATTTTCATTGCCGCGGGCGGACGGGCACGCTCCCAGTCGACCAACGCCCGAACGATCGGTTTGTCGGATTCGGGATGCGGCCACGCGTTTTTCTTACCCGCACTTCAGGACGCGATTTGGTCAGCCGGCCGCGTTGCCACTGCGGCCAGCACCGCTTGGGTGGACGCGCGGCTTCCCACGGTGATCCGAGCAGCGCCGTCAGGGTAATGGCGGGCCTTCAGCTCGGTGTCGCCGAATACCTCTCGCCAGGGTCGCCCGACGGCCGGCAGGTAAACGAAGTTGGCGTGGGCGTCGGTGGTGTACACACCCATAGCCCGAAGGCGCCGGGACAGGTAATCCCGCTCACCAGTGATGCGCAGAATGCGTTGCCGTAACTGGTCTTCGGCGTCGTAGGACGCCGCGACCGCGGCCAAGCTGGTGATGCCCATGCCGAACGGCAGTTGCATCCCCCACAGCATCGCGGCCAGTTCTGGCGCCGCGAACCCGTACCCGATACGAAGTCCGGCCAACCCATAGGCCTTCGAGAACGTCCGCAGCACAACGACATTCGGAAAGTGCTGGACCAGCTCCGGTCCGTCGATGCGGTGCTGGGGGGCGACAAACTCGATGTAGGCCTCGTCGAGCAGCACGACCGTCTCGTCTGGCACCCGCCGCAGGAATCGCTGCACATCCGCGACAGGTTCCAGGGTGCCGGTCGGATTGTGGGGCCGACACAAGACGACGACGCTGGCGCCGGCCGCGGCTTCGGCCATTGCCTCTAGGTCGTGGTGGCCGCGCTTGTCGAGCGGAACAGTGACTGCTGTCAGGCGGGCCATCCGGGCGAAGATCGGATACCCGTCGAAAGTCGGCTCGCTGAACACAATCCGATCACCGGGCCGCGTCACCGCATGCAGAACCTGCATCACCACCCCGCTCGCACCCGCCCCGAGGACGATCTGCTCGTCGCGGACGCCGATGTGACTTGCGATCAAGCGACGCAGCCGTTCGGGCAGGAACTCCGGATACCGGTTGGCGACATCGATCGAGCGGATCAGCGCCGGGCGCACCGCTGGCAGCGGCGGAAACGGATTCTCGTTGAGCGACAATGCGAATGGATCGGTCGCGTTCGGCAGCGTGTCGAGGATCTCCGCGGTGACAGCGCTCGCCTCCATGAGAGGTAGCATCAGCTTCGTCCGCCCCACCGGACCGCCGCCGCACCCGCGAAATCGCCGGCGTGCGCGAAGGCCGCCATCATCACCACGTCGCCGGCCTTGACCTGACCGTCGGATATCGCATGATCCAGGTTGATCGGGATGCCGGCGCCGAACAGGTTGCCGCATTCGTCAAAAGTATCGAGGTGTCTCGATTCGGGCACCTCGAGCGCTTCGCGCCAGTTGCGCAGGAAACCCCGGTTTGGCTGATTGGTGACCAGCAGGTCGATGTCCTTGGACGACAGGCCAATTCGATCGCAGACGGTAAGCGCCACTTCGGGGACCTGCTGGTTGCCGCGAGCAAGCACCTTGGCGATGTTGGTTTCGGTGAACCCGATGCTGCCCTCACCGGGGCCGGGCTGCCACCACTTGCGGAGCGGGTCGATAACGAGCGTCATGTCGCCGGCGTATTCGCCGTAGGTGCGGCACTCGATGTCGAGTATCGGCGACTCGTCCGACAAGGTGACTAGTCCAACCGCGGCGCCGTCACCCGGCACGGACGACTGCGCCTTGCGGCGCACCCCGGGCTGGTCGAAAATCTGGCCCGCCGCGTTCTGGGCGACCGCGATAAGCGCTGTGCGCCCTTGTCCGGACGCGAGCAGTTGACGGGCCACTTTGAGACCCAGCACGAATGCCGCGCACCCGCCGTTGTGCAGATCCAGCACCCAGTTAGGACGCATGCCCAAGCGGTGCGCGATGCCGCCGCCCCCGCCGTAGAACGGCACGTCGGGCATTTGGGCGTGGGTGATCAGCACGTCGACGTTGGCAATGACGTCCCGGCCGTGCCGTTCGATGAGGCCATGTGCGGCCCGCTCGACCATGTCGATCACGGTTTCGTCCGGCCCGACATGATGGCGGAACTTAGGCGCACGGAACATCAGGTTGGCCGCCAGGTCGTCCGAACCGGCGAACTGCGCGTAGTAGTCGGCGCCGACAGGTTCGCCGGGCAGGTAGGTGGAGACGTCGGTCAGGCTGACGGTGGGTTGGTTCATGATGCACTCATCCAGGCCGGCGTGACCGGCAGTCCGTTGCGGTGGCGGTACTCGGCGATTGACTTGAGGTTGTTCAGCTCCAACCCATGACCGGCACCGAATAAGTCCCAGAAGTCGCCGACCCAGCCCGTGCGCTGTGGCGGGGCGGCCTCGGGATGCGGGTTGTTGTCATAGAACGCGTGACGGCAATTGGTCCACAGCACAACGGAACCGGGCTTGCCGAGCACCACCTGCGCGTCGAGGACCCGCATCAGGTAGATCATCCAAAGGTGCTCGCCCTGGTCCCAGGCGCAGTGGTAATCGACGGTACGGGCCTCCGCGTTGGCCACCGTGCGGGTGTAGATCGTGGTGTCCGGAAGCAACCGGTCGTAGGCCAGCCAGAGCCCGGACTCCTCGGTGGGGGTGAAGTCACGCAGGGTATAGGTCCACTCCTCGAGGCTGCGGGTGTGGGCCAAGTATTCGAACAGCTCGTCGGGCGGGCAGTCGACGTAGTCGTTGACCGTGCAGTACTTACCGAAGACCTCTTCGTGCGGGTACACCGACCGCATCTTCTCCATGAACATCGGGGCGGTCTCCTCGAGTGGCGAGGTCTCGATACGGACCACTCCCTGGATCGGCTCGGTGGTGCCGCTATGGACGGCGATATCGTCAAGCGCTACTAGGGACATGGAATCGGTTCTCCTTAAGGGTTGTGATCTGTTGTTCGACAACCTGATTGGCAGGTTGTCGGTTCAGGAATGCCGCGAATGGCGGGATTTCGTCTGCGGAGCACTCGACGGTGACCACGGACGGACCGTCGACGGCCATTGCCCGTTCCAGTGCTGCGGGTAGTGCGCCGACGTGGGCCACGTCGACCGAAGACAGCCCGGGGAACATACTCGCCAGACCGGCCCCCAGCTGGCTGGGAGCGAACCGGTTGTAGCTGTACAGGTCGTCGTAGAACAGCTGCTCGCGGGTGACGCACATCGCGTGGGCGTTGTTGTTGAACAGTACGAAAGTCACCGGAAGCCGGTACTGCACCGCAGTGTGCACCTCCATGCCGTGCATGAAGAATGCGCCGTCCCCCGCGATCACCACGGTGCGCCGGGCAGGCCCGCCGAGCCCGCGGTTCATCGCACGGCCGAAGGCCATCCCGATACCGGCACCGAAGCTGTAGCCCATACCGCCCATGCCGAGTGCGACCGCGAACCGACCGTCCCGGCGAACGGGGAGGTGATGGATTGCGGCTGCGCCTGTGTTGCCGGCGTCGACGACGATGTCGGTTCCGTCGGGCAACACGCGATCGAGCACGACCATGGCATCGCGGTAGCGCACGCCCGCACCGGAGAAGGAGGGTGGACTGAGTTCGGCGTCCGCCACGAAATCGGGCACGCGCAGTCCCCTTGCCCGGCCCGGCCCGGACAACGCCCGGGTCAGCATCGTCAGCGATCCTCGCAGATCTCCGGTGTGCACGTGCGTGCACGCCAGGTATGGGGGTGCCGAGCCGATTGAGACCGTCCGCACCGCGGCCAGCGCGTCGTCGAGGCCGGCGCGGGCGGTCACCGACAGTCGGGTGCCGACCACTAGGCATACGGCGCTCGCTGCCACCGCGTCGGCCACACCGGGATGGCCCATCACACCGGTCACACCGAGCGCTGACGACGAACCGGAACCTGGTGTGCCGGCTACATCTTTGGCGTCGGGCACACATGCCACCTGCGCGCGCAGCAGAGCCCGCAGCTCCTCGAGTTCGGATCGGGCGTCATCGCGAGCCACCTGCTCGCCGGCGATGAATGTGATAGGTCCAGTCGCTCGGCGCAGAGCGCGCACGATCGCATGTGGATCACCGGTGCGCGCTGCCGGGCGCTCGAAGTCACCCCGGTCGTCACCACCGTAGCCGTTGACACCGACCATCGCCTGCTGAATATCCTTGGGCAGCAATAATACTGCCGGACCACCGGTTCGCGCCGCTGCTATCGCTTCGGGCAATGCCGAAACGATGTCGGAGGGTGTCACCACCCGTCGGCAAAAGACCGACACCGCGGAAAACAAGGCTTCGGCATCCAACGAACCGTTGCGGCCACTGGTGTCTTGAAAGCTGCCCCGACCGTCCATCGTGGTCGCAGGCTGACCGACCAATGCCAACACCGGCACCCGGCTGGCCAATGATTCCCCAAGGCCGGGAATAAGATTGAGTGCGCCTCCGCCAGAGGTCGCCGCCACTACTCCCAAACCGGCGCCGCTGCGGCTGTACCCGTCGGCCATCGTGGCCGCGGAAAACTCGTGCTTGGCCAACACCGCGGTGATGTCCGAACTGAAATGTGCTGCATCGTAGAGATCTTCGATGTTGGCACCGTCGACGCCGAATATGTAATGGCTGTCGATTCCCGAGAGGTGCTTGACGATATGGTCGACCACCCTGTTTTGCCTGTGCATCGCTCACCTAACTTATTTCGATGTCAATAACACGACCTGGGGGTGACTTCAGTTCACACCGAGGCGTATGTCACATGGAACGCTCAAGGAGCACCTGGCCGTCGTCGGCGGAAACCACTTGCACAGAAGTGATTTGATCGACAGGCGTCGAAATGCTGCCGGCCGGCGTCGCCGTATGGCCCGGGATCGCCACCCAAGTTGCCATCCGGGTGCGGCTACCGTCACGACCTACGACCACCATCGCCAGCGTGTCGTGATTGGCGTTCGGCGGGGCCAGGCAGACGCAGTTCATCGAGATGAAAGTTCCCCACCGCTGGCTGCTGAGCGAGACTGTTGAGGCCAGCTTGTTCGTCCCAATCTGCGCCATCGGCTGAACCGACACGCTCGCCTGCGGCGGCGTGGGCACGGATGTGGGGGAATGGCCCGCAACGCCGACAAGCACACCGATCGCCAGGACCGCGGCTGCGGCGGCCCCAGCCGTCCAAGTCACTATGCGCGACCGGCGCCGCCGCCAGTTCACCTTGGCCAGCAGCGACGGAAGCAACTCGTCAGGCAGCGGCGGTTCTTGGCCACTGCAGTCGGCCTCGTCGATCACCACCAACTTGTCGCGATCCAGCTGCGACAGGAGGGCAGGCATGCCGTTCAGCTCGCCAACGGCGCTGCGGCAGAACGGGCAGCCGGTCAGGTGCGCTTCGAATTCCCGCCGTTCGTTGGACGACAGTGATCCCAGCACGTATGCGGCATCCCACATCGCGTACTCTTCATGCCCGGATAGATCACCGTCATGCGGCGTCCCGGGCCACCATAGCGGCATCATCGTGTAATTCCCATCTCCTGGGACATCTCCTGGTACGTCAGATATTTCGTAGCCGGCGGCCGTTCGGATGGTCAGTAGGGCCATCGTCGCGGACCCGTGCAGCGCGGCTCTCGCGCGAATGAATTATGTTGCGGGTGAAGGTGAATGGCGTGGCCCGTGCCGAGCGTTCGTTGCCGCTTTCATCAGCTCGGCTTCCGCACACGGCGATCTGGTTGGAATAGGCACTCCATTCACCTCCTTATTGGAGAAACGATCGAAGCGCCTGTTTGGTTCACACACGGCACACGGGCCACGGTTAGGTCAGAGGTAAGGTACTGGCCTCTCGGCTAACCGGGTTGGCCACTGCCACGGTGCCCAAGCGGCCGGGAGCGGTCAGACGCCGCCCATCCAGCTGTGGAATCGACCATCCGGGTCGTAGGCCGAGCGCACCTTGTCGAGGCGTGCCATGTTGGGTTCGGCGATGAATCGCGCCGGACGCCGGCACAGATTCTCGTCGGCGAGCGAGATGCCGGTCGCCAAATGCGACATCGCCGCCATGTTGGACGCGGCCCAGTCGCGGTAGCGTTCGTCGTCGGCCGGATCCTGCCAGATGGTGTAGAGCGCCATGTAGATCTCGTCTTCCAAGCCGTACACCATGTCAGCGCGCTCGGGGGCCGTGTTCCAGCCGGTGAAGATGAAGTGCGAGGGGTGCGGTGGCATGGTTTCGATGATTTTGCGGATGCCCGGCAGTAGTTCTTCGGCGGAAGCCGACGTGAACATGTTGTCGGCGATATAGCGGTGTCCCTTGGGGTAGCTGGTCATCACGGCGGTATACCAATTGGCCAAGGTTGTTGGCGCATAAGGAAGATTGACGATCGCCTTGTCGATGACCGGGCAAGTGCCCAGCGGGGCAAGGGCTTTCATCGCCTCGTCCTCCGAGTCGGCGAATACCGGCGAGGCGATCGTGATGCCAGGCTGGTTGAGCCCGGCTCCCGGAAGGCTGCGCGCGGTGTGGATCTGCAGTTCGACCCGGTCGTCGATCTCGGGAATGATCGAGCGTCCCCAGGTGAACACCTCGTCGGCGACCTCGATCGGATACATGTACAGGCAGGTGCCCCAGACCGCAGGACGTGGGTGAACCCTCAGTTTGAACGACGTGACCACACCGAAGAAGCCCGGTCCAGCGCCGCGAGCCGCCCAATACATGTCTGGATGGTTTTCGGGGTCGCAGTAGATCTGTTCACCGTCGGCGGTGACGACTTCCAATCCCAGTACGCTTTCGCATGCCGGCCCGAGCACCGGACTGTTCCAGCCGTATCCGCCCTGCAGGAGATAGCCACCGAGGCAAATGCCTTCGCAATGGCCCGCGGGAAAGAACAGCCCTTGTGCATCCAGTTCTGCCGCGAAGACGCTGGCGACCTTGCCCGGGCCGACGTCTGCGATCATCCGATCCGGTTCGACAGTGCAGTGATCGAGGCGGCTGACGTCCAGCAGCAGGCCACCGTCGCGCAGGTGACTGGCCACCCAGCTGTGCCCGCCCGAACGTACGCCGACCTGATGTCCGTTGGCCCGCGCATAGCGGATCGCTGCGACCACGTCGTCGGCGTCGTGCGCCTGCACGATGACATCCGGAAAACGCTCCGGCAGAAGACCATTCCATACCGTTGCCCGGCGGGCCGTTTCGTAACCGTCTGTGCCACGGTAGAAGGCTTTTCCTGTGGAAAGTAAAATCATTGTGTTCCTTTGCGTGTCGCGCGCGAAATCTCAGCGTGCATCGCCAAGGAGCTGCCCTGGCGCTACGAAATCCGCGGGCGCACATTCGCGTGGCGCCCGGACGGATGGACCAATCCGGTGCAGGTAGGCGGCGACTTGCCGGGCCAACGGCGTCGCGTTGAGGCGGATCGCCCGGAGTGGGCCATTCGACGGAATGCCGTATCCGATCGCGAACATTCCGTCGCCTACGTGCGAGGCAAAGCCGCCGCGCGGGTTGCCGTGCTCGTCGAGGACGCCAAGATGTCCGACCAAACCGTCTAGATCCGTGCCGAACCCGGTCGCGGCGATGATCACCTGCGGCGCTACGGACGTGCCGTCGGCGAGGATCACGCCATCGGATTCGACCGCCTTGACCGCGCCGACGACGTCGACGCGCCCGACACGCACGGCGTCGATGAGCTCGTCGGCCAGCGTCGGGATACGACCTCGCTGCTCCACCGTCGCCTTCAGTCCGAGCGTTGGCCGCTGGAAGCCGTAGGCCGACAGGTCACCAAACATCAGGCGGTTCATTCGCGCGATTAGCGGATCGATCATGCGTGCGGGAACCCTCGAGAAGAGCTCGAGGAAGATATCCGATGGAAACGGTCCGATGGCCCGCCGCACGAGGTGCGGTGGTGTGCGCACCGCAAGCCAGATCCGTCGCGCGTCGTCGTTGGCGAGCTGAACAGCGATGTCTGCGGCCGAATTGCCCGCGCCAACGACTAAGACGTCGCGGCCGCGATAGGGCCAAGCGTTTGTGAACTCCCCGGAGTGAACGATCTCGCCGTTGAAACCATTGAGTCCAGGCCAGGGGGGGATGGTGGGTGCATTGTAGTTGCCAGTGGCGAGAACGATTGCCGGGGTTCGGATTTCACCCGACGACGTGTCAAGTTGCCAGACTCCGTCGGCGCGGACGACGCGGTGGACCGCACATCCGAGCATGAGTGCGATGTTCTGCTGCTGAACGTAGTGATCGAAATAGCGGACCATGTCCTCCTTGGTCGGCCAGCGGCCGGCGTTCAAGGGAATCCGTTGTCCGGGAAGGTGCGACAAGAACCCGGTCGTGTTGAGGCGGAAGTTGTCATAGCGCGTACGCCACGAAATCGCCGGGGCCGCGGCGCGGTCAAGAACGAGCGCTTTGATGCCATGCTGATGATCGAGTTCGCGTGCGACAGCCAGACCAGCGGGCCCCGCGCCAATCACAACGGCTTCGGGGCCGTCTCCGGTCTCTGTTGTCATCCACGATCTCCTGCCGTCTTCTTCGGTGCCGAGGACCTCGGTTCCCAGCAGTAACACGATCCAGACCCGCGTGCGGTTCAGTCGGGCAGAGCCGTTGTGGGTGCCTG
Organism: uncultured Actinomycetota bacterium; assembly: GCA_963788075.1. Lineage (GTDB taxonomy): Bacteria > Actinomycetota > Actinomycetes > Mycobacteriales > Mycobacteriaceae > Mycobacterium. The sequence continues at coordinate 180,087 of CAWBFI010000009.1, forward strand.
GTTCAAATAACCGCCCACCAGGCGATCCACGGTTGAGCGGTCCGGAGTTGTGGTGCCGCGTACGGCTGGCGCGGTAGTTACCGACGAGGGCGGAAGCTTCAACGTCTCATCTGTGGGCCAAAAGAGGGCCCAATTTCGGGACGGAGTGTTCTAGCGCGCCGAATTCGGCCATCCTGAAACGTCCCGACCGGCACCAACGTAACCGCAGGCAGCCCAACCCATTTCACGCGCGGAAGGAGGCTGGTGCGATCTCCGATGAGTCCCAAAGTGTGTGAGAACTGGTCGAGGAGCGTCCAGGTAGAACGACTGATCCAAGCACGCGTCCTGGTAGGGTTAATTCGTGGGTGAGGAGTTTATCGAAATCCGGATAACCCACACCTGGGAATTTATCCGGCCGGCGCCCGAGGCCGTCCGCCCGCGGCTGCTGGACTGGCAGGTTGACGCCAAGGGCAGGCACGTCGCCTGGCGCTACCGGATAACCCGCTACGAGCAGGACGGCCAACCGAGGTGGTGGTTGGACGGAACCGGCCAGCACCCGTGGACCAGCGACGACGTCGAGTACCTAAAGGACGTGGCCGAGCACCATGCCGGTCGACTGTTGCGCAGACAGCGATGGCAGCCCAAGAGCATGTACAACGGCCAGGAGCCGCCGCTGTGGCTAGGTGGTGGAGGGTGGTCTTCGACGCGTAGGTGACCGCTCTTGACGCCGCCAAGACCTGAAAACAAACCCGCAGGTAACGAACGGGACTGAACCGGAACGAGACGGAGTGAACCTGCAGGTCAGGTGGTGTTTCCGCAGGTAGAGACCAGGGTTCGAATCCCCTCGGCTCCACTTCTGTGATGAGTCGCGTCATAAGTTACAGATTTCCCCGGCCATCGGCCGGGGGTTCTTCTGTTGATTGGGCCAGCCGACGACGGACGGCTTGAGACGGTTTCAGCTGGCCACGTTGCTGAGAAAGCTGTTGCGATACAATGCAATTCACCCACGTCCGGCCGAGCGTCAAGTGCGGGGAATGGGCTGCCACGTTCACGCTGCAAGCCTGCGAATGACCGTCGCGGCCACCAGGCGATCGCCCTGTTCTGCTCTCGGGTGAAGCCAAAGCTTCCGCAGCAGCCGCCGATACGCGGCGAAAGTCAGCGTGATCGGGTCGCACCACGGCGGTATGCCGCCGACCAGATGCAGGGATGTCACCAGGATCATCGACGCGGTGGCAATCGGTTGAGACTTGAAGTACCGGCGGGCTGCGTTGGTGAGCAACTCGTCATCGGTGGCAATCAGGTCGTAGGCTGCCACGCCGCCGGCCAGTGCCATCCACGCTCGGTCTGAGCTGCGCATCATTACCGCCTCCTATGTTGGGAAGGACGTCAGGCGGGGCTGGGAAGTTCACGTTGATTTAGATTTGGTTAGTCGCCGTGGTGGCCGGTGCTAAGGCCTCGCGACAAAATAACTTAGGTTTTCGTGTCCGCAGCGGCTACGGTTGTGATAATGACCGGCATGGCGGCAGCGGCCGAGTCGGCGGCGTCGAGGTACGCGGCGCTGCGCCCGCACCTGGACGAGAAGCAGCGGCGGCTGCTCCTCGGGGTCGAGGCCCAGAAGCTGGGTCTGGGCGGAATCAAGGCGATCGCCGGGGCGACCGGTGTTCACCCGGACACCGTCGCACGAGGGGTGCGGGAGCTGGAGGGGATTCCGGAGCCCTCGGCGAGGGTCCGCGCGCGCGGTGGTGGCCGCAAGAAGCTGGCCGACACCGACCCGGAGCTGGCGGCCGCGTTGACGGCGTTGGTGGATCCCGAGACCCGCGGCGATCCGATGTCGCCGCTGGTGTGGACGACCAAGTCGACGCGGAACCTGGCCGGCGCGCTGGCCGCTGCCGGGCATCGCGTCTCCGACCGCACGGTGGCGCGGATGCTCAAAGCGATGGGGTTCAGCCTGCAGGCCAACGCCAAGGTGATCGAGGGCCGCCAGCACGAGGATCGTGACGCCCAGTTCCGCTACCTCAACCAGCGCGTCGGCGAGCACATCGCCGCCGGTCAGCCGGTGATCTCGGTTGACACGAAGAAGAAGGAACTGGTCGGTGACTTCACCAACGGCGGGCGCGAGTACCAGCCCAAGGGCTCACCGGTGCCGACGAACGTGCACGATTTCATGGACAAGGAACTGGGCAAGGCGATCCCGTACGGCGTCTACGACGTCACCACCAACACCGGCTGGGTGTCGGTGGGCACCGACCACGACACGTCCGCGTTCGCGGTGGCCACGCTGCGCTCCTGGTGGGACACCATCGGGCGCCGCCGTTACCCGCAGGCCGAGAAGCTGCTGATCTGCGCCGACGGCGGCGGCTCCAACGGCTACCGGGTCCGCGCCTGGAAGATCGAGCTGGCTCGCCTCGCCGCCGAGACCGGGCTGACCATCACCGTCTGCCACCTACCACCGGGCACCAGCAAGTGGAACAAGATCGAACACCGGCTGTTCTCCCAGATCACCATGAACTGGCGTGGACGACCGCTCGAGAGCCACCGAATGATCGTCGACCTGATCGGCAACACGACCACGACGACCGGGCTCAGTGTCCACTGCGTCCTGGACACCGACCGGTACCCCACTGGCATCAAATACACAGCGAAAGACGTTGATGCCCTACCGATCACACGCCACGACTTCCACGGCGAGTGGAACTACACCGTAGGGCCGACACGCCCGGACACCACCTAGATTATTTTGTCGCAGGCCCTAAGGGCGGGTCCCCAGTCACCGCCGATGCGGTACCGGATGACGGAGGGACTCGATGGTGCGCGGCGATCGCGACTCCAGTGACGCGCTTCTGCAAGAACTCCTGTGGAGCTACGGGCCGTGCGGCCAGGAGAACGCGGTTCGTGACGTGTGTGCCCGGGAGCTGGAACCCGTCGTCGACGACATGTGGACCGACGACGCCGGAAACCTGATCGGGTATGTCGCCGCGGACGGTCCCGCTGAGCATGCCGACCACCGCCACCGCTCGGCCGCTACCGCGGGTCCCAGCGCCGCGACACGGGTCATGGCCCACATGGACGAACTGTCGATGCTCGTCAAGCGGATCGAACCCGACGGAGCGCTCCACCTGACGCAACTGGGAACGATGTATCCCGGCAATTTCGGGCTGGGGCCGGTGGCCGTGCTCGGCGAGCATGAGACGCTCACCGCCGTGCTCACGCTCGGCTCGGAGCACACCACCAAGGAGAGCCACCGAATCTGGCAGACCAAACCGGACCAAGGTGACCGGGCGCTGGACTGGGAGCATGTCTACGTTTTCACCGGCCGCAGCCGCGAGGATCTGACGGCCGCCGGGGTGGGTCCCGGCACGCGGGTGTGCGTCCACCGCAGCAAGAGAGCGCTGATCGAGCTGGGCGACTACGTCGGCTGTTACTTCCTCGACGACCGGGCAGCCGTGACCGCCCTCTTGCAGGCCGCTCGCCTGCTCCGCGAACGCGGGCAACGACCCGCCAACGACGTCTACCTCGCGTTCACCACAAACGAGGAGATCGGCGGGGTGGGTGGCTCTTACGCCAGCGGCAGCCTGCCCGGCACGCTCACCCTGGCCCTGGAGGTCGGGCCGACCGAGCAGGAGTATGCGACCACCGTCGGCGGCGGTCCCATCGTCGGCTACAGCGACGCCCTGTGTCTTTATGACAAGGACGTCGCCGACCGGCTGATGCGGATCGCCACCAACCATGGGTTGCGGCCGCAGGCGGCCGTTTTGGGCGCTTTCGAGTCCGATGCGTCCCACTCGAAGGCCAATGGCCTGACGCCCCGCGCGGGATTGCTGTGCCTGCCCACGTTGAGCACGCACGGCTACGAGGTCATGCTCCGCAGCGCGATCGAATCCATGGCGGGGATCATCGTCGACTTCGTGCTGCAGCCCGACGGCCCGACTTGACGTTCTCGGTCACCGGATTCGTTCGCGGACAACGCATTAGCCGCCACATCGCCGATTCCCTTGATGCTTAAGGGGAAGGCTAATGCGGACCCAAAAATTGGCTGCGCATTTGCTAAGACACGCATGGCGGCAGCGGATTTCGCGTCGGGCGGTTCTACCTTCGATGAATGAGCACCAAGTACTACCTCCAGAAGGTCCCCGTCGAATCCGTTCGTCCCGGTTTCTCTCTTGCCATTCAACAAGACGGTGGCTATCGCCTGTTCCGGGTCGAATGCACGCAAATGTCGCAGCGGGTCGGCCAACCCGTGATATTCAGCCTCACAGCCGAAGCCAGCTCAGGCGATCCCTGGGTCGTGGAATGTGAAGAGGGCACGCCCGTCGTTCGAATCCTCGGCGTGTGCAAGGCGGCCTCCTAGCGCGCCGGCGGCTTCGGCCGTGCAGTGCGCCCTGCAGTGGCGGCCTCAAGCTGGTGGACGCCGCGATCGCGGTGCGACGGCCGTGACTGCCTTGTTGCGCCGTCCCGTGATGCCTCAAGTCAATATGCCCGCGAAAATTAGTCGATGCCTGGTCCGAAAATAATGGGTGAGCCGCGGCTCCCAGGGTGATTGGTGTTTGTTGCGGTGCGCCCGAGGTCGTGCTGGTCAGGCGGCTTGGATGGGGTCGAAGCGCACGGTGAAACCCAACATGTTGGCTTGGCGCACGATGCGGCGCATGGCGCGTTCGGGATCCAGCCGTGCGAAGTAGTCACCGCCGAGATCGGCGTAGTCGACATCGTCGGTGAACATGTGCCATACCGCAGTCAGGATTGAGTGTTGGATGGCGACAATGGCTTTCGTCTTACCCAGGCGGGGCGCCAGGCGCTGATATCGGGCCCCGAGGTAGGTGGTGTCTTTGGTGCGGGCCGCGGCCATCGCGGCGGTGCCCAAAGCGCCGGTAAGCCATCGGTTGCCGTGACGGGTCTTGCCGGACCGGCGTTTGCCGGCCGACTCGTGATGGCCCGGGCACACCCCGGTCCACGACGCCAAGTGTGCGGCGGTGCGAAAGCGACTCATGTCAGCGCCGGTCTCGGCGATGATGACCTCAGCGACGGACTGGCCCACGCCCGGGATGGTCGCCAATTGTTGGAGCTGGCGGGCAAAAGGGCGCATCTGCTCCTCGATGCGCTTCGATAGTTCCCCGATGGCCACTGTGAGCTGGTCGATGCGTTGCAGGTGTAGCCGGCACAGGAAGGCATGATGGTCACCGAAGTTGCCGTTCAACGCCTGCACCAACTGCGGGATCTTGGGCCGCATCCGAGCCTTGGCCAGCTCGGCCAGCGCCCGCGGGTCTCGTTCGCCGTCGATCAGCGCGGCTAACATCGCCCGCCCGGAGACGCCCAGAATGTCAGTGGCCACCGACGAGAGCTTGATCCCGGCATCTTCGAGCTCCTTCTCTAACCGTTGGGCCTCCCGGCTGCGCTCAGCGGTCAGCGTGGTGCGGTAGCGGGTCAAATCCCGCAGCTGCCGGATCGGCTCGGGCGGCACGAACGAAGCCCGCAACAGCCCACACTCACCCAACTGACACAACCAAGCAGCATCACAAACATCGGTTTTGCGCCCAGGCAACCCTTTGGCATGCGCGGCGTTGACCAACATCACGTTCAGGTCGTCCTCCAGCAGGTAGAACGCACCACGCCAATAATCGCCAGTGGCCTCCAGCACCACCAAAGACACCCGCTCGGCCATCAGCCAGTCCCGTAGCTCCAGCAACGCGTTGGTGGTGGTGGCATAGGTGCGAATCTCCTGGCTTCGTGACCGCTTGCCCTTCGGGCCAGGTGTGCGTACACACGCCTTGAGATCCTTCTTGCCGATATCCAGCGCAGCGCAGCGCTCATGCAGCAGTTCCATCGAATTCCTTCCGGAAACAACAACTTCCAACCAGGTACGACCGTCCGGAGGAACCACAGGGCCTAAAGAATCTGGTCCGCGTGCTCACCGCAACAATCGACAGTTCCTGTCGGTGGCTCCCAACACCATGCTGACCGACGAGCTCAGGGCATCACAGGAAATCCGGTGTCCCGGACGACCGCGACCCCATTTTCCCGCCTCCACGGCGGCCGAGCGCAGCGGCCCAGGTTGCTGACCGGAAAATCCCCAAGGTGAGCGGGCAGCCCGAAGGCGACCCGGCGGAGCTTGCGGAGCCGGGTTTCGTTGCTGTGTTGTGTGGTGTTCAGGCGGCGGGTTCGACGGTGACGCGGAAGCCCATCGCGGAGAGTTGGGCGATGTGGTTGCGCAGCCGTCGTTCGATGCTGATGCGACTGGCGTGGTAGTCGGACCCGAGGTCGAAGAATCGGGCGGCGGGGTCGGAAAGGAGTTGCCAAATGATGACGAGGATGGAGCGGGCGACCGCAACCAGGGCTTTGAGCTTGCCGCGGCGTTTGACGATGCGCCGATACCTTTCGCCGAGGAAGGTGTCGGTCTTGGCGGCGGCCGCGGCGGCCTCACCGAGTGCGCCCTTGAGGTAGGGATTGCCCTTGCCGGTCTTGCCGCCGCGCGTCACGGGTCCGGACTGTACGGTTCGCGGGCACAGCTTCGCCCAGGACACCAAGTGCGCGGGTGTGGGGAATTGGGTCATGTCGAGGCCGATTTCAGCCAGGATGATCTGTGCCCCGGATCTGCCGATGCCGGGGATTTCCTCGAGGCGTTCGACGGCCGACAACCCGCTATCGGCAGGCTTGGCGTAGACACTGGGGTTGCCGGGACCGTCGTTTTCGGCAGGTTCGGCGGCCGCGAGCAGGTCGTCGATCCGGGTGGTCAGCGTGCGGATCTGCGCAGTGAGGGTGTCGATCTGATCGAGCAGCATCCGCGCCAGTTCGGCGTGGTGTTCGTCGAAGCGTCCGTCGAGCGCTTTGATCAGCTCCGTTCGCTTGGTCTTCATCCGGGCCCGGGCCAAGTCGGCGAGTCGGCGCGGGTCGCGTTCGCCGGAGATCAATGCCTCGATCATGTCGCGCGCCGAGAGCGTGTCGAGTGTGGATGCCACCGACGACAGCTTGATCAGGGCGTCTTCGAGCAGTTTCTCCAGCCGCTGCCAGTATCGGGACCGGTCCCGCGTCAAGTCGACGCGAAGTCGGGTGTAATCGCGTAACTGCCGGATTGGTTGCGGCGGCACGAAACTTGGCCGCAGCAACCCCTTTTCGGTGAGCTTGGCCAGCCAGACAGCGTCGAGCTTGTCGGTTTTGGGTCGTCCCGGTACGTTCTTGACATCGCGGGCGTTGACCAGCTGCACGTCGAGCCCGGCCGCCTCCAACAGGTAGTACCAGATCCGCCAGTCGGGTAGCTCCGGCGCGTCGCCGCGCCGGAGCCCCCTCAGAACCGGCCGTGCCCGCTTTCCAGGCAACCGGCTCAAGCAAGCCCCGAAGGCTCCTCAGTTGGGATGGCAGAGTGCTGGTACACGCCGATGCGGTCTGGGTGACGGCCACGGCAGTGTGTGTGATCAACTTCTGCAGATTGCGGACCCGTTTCAGGTCCCCCGCCTGTGTCGCCGTGAAGATTCGTCGCCGCAGCCGCCGTACGTTATCCGCGACCCGACGCCAATCCACGGCGTCCCAGTCGATGATCTCGTCCTCAGGTCCGTTCACCGTCACGGTGTCCAACTTGCCCATCGGTTCTGGCGTCTCCCGATCGTCTGGTCTTCACAGGCTCACCCGACCCACGTCGGCTCCCTTTCGGGCCGGGCAGCACGCCCGTATCCGACCGGTTATGCAGCAACCATCCGGCGGAGGAGCCGAATCGTGCGGTTGCCGGTTTCCCGTCGCCTTTCGGCGTGTCGGCGTTCGCTTCTTGGGTCATCCAGCGCCCGCTGGGGGGTTGCACCTTCCTTACGGTCGGCCTACCGGCGGAAACGATCGCCGGACCCCAACGGGGTTGTCATGTTGCGCATGAACAAGATTCGACCGGGCAGGGTGCCCCCTTTACCCCGGGGACGGTGGTGCGCTCCCGGCCGGCGACTACCCTCCGGCCGGCACCTGCCGCTTTCCAGCGGCCAGTCCCTACGGCCCCGCTGACACATCCCATCGGCGGGGGTCACCTTCACGAGGCGTCATCAGGGGTTCACTCACGTTCACCCATCACCCCAGGACGACCGGATGCCGCCCCGGAGCCGGGAAGCGCGCTGGCTTCCCGCCGGTCTTCTCCTCGCCCGCAGCCCCCGGATGGAACGGGAACCGCTTCGGCTTGGACCCCGGGCTTCGCACCCTGCAGTCACCCGCAGAGCACGCCGAGGCGGAGACAGGCCCTCACGCACTGGCCCGAGTACTACACCTACGGCATCAACCGAACCTCCAAACGGTGCCTCCCACTTCACTCATGCACCCTCATGTCGCACATAATCCGATGTCGACTCGATGGTGACCTTCTCGATGCCCAGGTTGATGAGCTGGGCGGCCAGCTCGGTGACCGCTCCGCTGGTGGCCTCGACGTCCCACACCTTGCTAACCCGCCGACGCTCCCGCGGGGTGCGCACACAGACCTTGCCGAACGCCTTGGCCACATCGATAGCGCACACATGCTCGATGACCAACTCATGCTCGGCGTCGGGAATCTCCTGCGGCGCCGGGCTGTGCTTCTGTTTCACTTCGATTGCCCTCCAGTCGATCCGTGCTCATCATCGAACGGGTTGCCCGGGGGCCTCGGTCAAGGGAACCGAAAATCTGACCGGCGTGCTCGAAGCAACAGTGCGTGACCCTTCCAGGTCGGGCCCCGGCGCCCAGGCTCACGTGCGGGCTAGTGGTCCCAAGGAAACATCGGCGTCGGCGGGCGACCCGACCCCAATTTTCACGCCTGCGAGGCGTCACCGTGAGGCGATTGGGGGCTCACGTAAGAATGCCCGCGAAACGGGCGGATCAGCTGGCCTTGGTCCGGATACCTTTGCGGATGTCGGGTAGGGCGGTGGGGATGCTGGCCAGGTAGAGCTGCTCGGTCTTCTCCTTGGCCAGCAGGAGAAGCCGGTTCTGCAGATCGGCGATCTCGCGGCCGATTTTGGCGGGGTTGAGGCTGTCGCGGTAGGCGGTCAGTTCTGCCTGCTGTGCTGGTGAAAGGACGCCGGCGGCCAGGAGCCGGTCAAATGGGGTCTGCGGTGTGTCGTAGAGGCGTCGGCGCCGGCCGTCACCGCTACTGGTGTACCCGGTGGGTTTGATGGTCGGGGTCAGGTAGTTGAGCCGGTCGTTGACCAGTGGCCAGAGCCGGTTGAGCACGGCTCGTTCTTCAGGGGTGTCGTAGCGGTAGTAGAACGCGTACCGTGATGCCTCAAGTCAATATGCCCGCGAAAATTAGTCGATGCCTCACGTAAGAATGCCCGCGAAACGGGCGGATCAGCTGGCCTTGGTCCGGATACCTTTGCGGATGTCGGGTAGGGCGGTGGGGATGCTGGCCGGGTAGAGCTGCTCGGTCTTCTCCTTGGCCAGCAGGAGAAGCCGGTTCTGCAGATCGGCGATCTCGCGGCCGATTTTGGCGGGGTTGAGGCTGTCGCGGTAGGCGGTCAGTTCTGCCTGCTGTGCTGGTGAAAGGACGCCGGCGGCCAGGAGCCGGTCAAATGGGGTCTGCGGTGTGTCGTAGAGGCGTCGGCGCCGGCCGTCACCGCTACTGGTGTACCCGGTGGGTTTGATGGTCGGGGTCAGGTAGTTGAGCCGGTCGTTGACCAGTGGCCAGAGCCGGTTGAGCACGGCTCGTTCTTCAGGGGTGTCGTAGCGGTAGTAGAACGCGTACTTGCGCACCAGATGGTTGTTCTTGGACTCGATGGTGGCCTGATCGTTCTTCTTGTACGGCCGCGATCGCGTGAAGAAGATCTCCATCTCCGCCGCCCACTTGATGACAGCCTTGTTCAAAAACTCCGTGCCGTTGTCGAAGTCCAAACCGGTTACCTCATAAGGTATTTCGTGCACCCCTGCTTTCAGTGCACCCAGGATGTGGGCGTTAGCGTTGTTGCGCACGGTGCGGGTAAATACCCAGCCGATATGGACATCGGTGAGGTTGAGGGTGCGGGCGAACTCGCCCTTCAGTGTTGGGCCGCAATGCGCGACCGTATCGCCCTCGAAGAAACCGGGTTCGTCTTCTACCTCATCGCCTGCCTTACGGACCTTGACCGAATTCCGCAGCAGTGGTGAAGGTTTCGTCGTCGATACACCACTGATCTGGTCCTTGGCCCTCGCCGGCGCCAGATACCGGTCAATCGTCGCCGCGCTCATCTCCAGCAGCTCCTCACGCACGGCCGGACTGTAGCGGTCACGACCAAAGGCCAGCTCATCGTGGCGTTGCAGGCCGTCGAGCTGCAGCCGCATCGAAGCAGCCAGATACTTCCCGCACTGCCCACCCGAGGCGGCCCAGACCCGCTGCAGCACCTTGAGCGCGTCGTAGGAATACTTCGGCGCCCTCGGCTTGCGTGGCCGCTTCGCGCTGCTGCGACCCGATCCCGGCGGCCGCATCGCCGCCGCGGTAAGCCTGCGCCGGGCATTGTCACGCGACCACCCAGTCACCTCCACCACCTGGTCTAGGACCTTTCCCTTGTCCTTCTTCGCGGCCTTCACATACGCCTTGGCGTACCTGGTGGTGATCTCGGCCCGAGACGTCATCGATAACCCACTCTCCATGCCTCACGACGGTCACCGTTTCGCGGGCATTCTTACGTGAGGCACCGAGGGTGTTTCGCGGGCAGTTTCCGTGAGTCAAGCCGCGTACTTGCGCACCAGATGGTTGTTCTTGGACTCGATGGTGGCCTGATCGTTCTTCTTGTACGGCCGCGATCGCGTGAAGAAGATCTCCATCTCCGCCGCCCACTTGATGACAGCCTTGTTCAAAAACTCCGTGCCGTTGTCGAAGTCCAAACCGGTTACCTCATAAGGTATTTCGTGCACCCCTGCTTTCAGTGCACCCAGGATGTGGGCGTTAGCGTTGTTGCGCACGGTGCGGGTAAATACCCAGCCGATATGGACATCGGTGAGGTTGAGGGTGCGGGCGAACTCGCCCTTCAGTGTTGGGCCGCAATGCGCGACCGTATCGCCCTCGAAGAAACCGGGTTCGTCTTCTACCTCATCGCCTGCCTTACGGACCTTGACCGAATTCCGCAGCAGTGGTGAAGGTTTCGTCGTCGATACACCACTGATCTGGTCCTTGGCCCTCGCCGGCGCCAGATACCGGTCAATCGTCGCCGCGCTCATCTCCAGCAGCTCCTCACGCACGGCCGGACTGTAGCGGTCACGACCAAAGGCCAGCTCATCGTGGCGTTGCAGGCCGTCGAGCTGCAGCCGCATCGAAGCAGCCAGATACTTCCCGCACTGCCCACCCGAGGCGGCCCAGACCCGCTGCAGCACCTTGAGCGCGTCGTAGGAATACTTCGGCGCCCTCGGCTTGCGTGGCCGCTTCGCGCTGCTGCGACCCGATCCCGGCGGCCGCATCGCCGCCGCGGTAAGCCTGCGCCGGGCATTGTCACGCGACCACCCAGTCACCTCCACCAGCTGGTCTAGGACCTTTCCCTTGTCCTTCTTCGCGGCCTTCACATACGCCTTGGCGTACCTGGTGGTGATCTCGGCCCGAGACGTCATCGATAACCCACTCTCCATGCCTCACGACGGTCACCGTTTCGCGGGCATTCTTACGTGAGCCCCCAATCGCCTCACGGTGACGCCTCGCAGGCGTGAAAATGGGGTCGAGTTGCCCGCCGACGCCGATGTTTCCTTGGGACCACTAGCCCGCACGTGAGCCTGGGCGCCGGGGCCCGACCTGGAAGGGTCACGCACTGTTGCTTCGAGCACGCCGGTCAGATTTTCGGTTCCCTTGACCGAGGCCCCCGGGCAACCCGTTCGATGATGAGCACGGATCGACTGGAGGGCAATCGAAGTGAAACAGAAGCACAGCCCGGCGCCGCAGGAGATTCCCGACGCCGAGCATGAGTTGGTCATCGAGCATGTGTGCGCTATCGATGTGGCCAAGGCGTTCGGCAAGGTCTGTGTGCGCACCCCGCGGGAGCGTCGGCGGGTTAGCAAGGTGTGGGACGTCGAGGCCACCAGCGGAGCGGTCACCGAGCTGGCCGCCCAGCTCATCAACCTGGGCATCGAGAAGGTCACCATCGAGTCGACATCGGATTATTGGCGGATCTGGTACTACCTGTTGGAGGCGGCCGGGCTCGACGTGCAGCTGGTCAACGCCCGCGATGTCAAGAACGTACCGGGACGACCCAAAACCGACAAGCTCGACGCTGTCTGGCTGGCCAAGCTCACCGAAAAGGGGTTGCTGCGGCCAAGTTTCGTGCCGCCGCAACCAATCCGGCAGTTACGCGATTACACCCGACTTCGCGTCGACTTGACGCGGGACCGGTCCCGATACTGGCAGCGGCTGGAGAAACTGCTCGAAGACGCCCTGATCAAGCTGTCGTCGGTGGCATCCACACTCGACACGCTCTCGGCGCGCGACATGATCGAGGCATTGATCTCCGGCGAACGCGACCCGCGCCGACTCGCCGACTTGGCCCGGGCCCGGATGAAGACCAAGCGAACGGAGCTGATCAAAGCGCTCGACGGACGCTTCGACGAACACCACGCCGAACTGGCGCGGATGCTGCTCGATCAGATCGACACCCTCACTGCGCAGATCCGCACGCTGACCACCCGGATCGACGACCTGCTCGCGGCCGCCGAACCTGCCGAAAACGACGGTCCCGGCAACCCCAGTGTCTACGCCAAGCCTGCCGATAGCGGGTTGTCGGCCGTCGAACGCCTCGAGGAAATCCCCGGCATCGGCAGATCCGGGGCACAGATCATCCTGGCTGAAATCGGCCTCGACATGACCCAATTCCCCACACCCGCGCACTTGGTGTCCTGGGCGAAGCTGTGCCCGCGAACCGTACAGTCCGGACCCGTGACGCGCGGCGGCAAGACCGGCAAGGGCAATCCCTACCTCAAGGGCGCACTCGGTGAGGCCGCCGCGGCCGCCGCCAAGACCGACACCTTCCTCGGCGAAAGGTATCGGCGCATCGTCAAACGCCGCGGCAAGCTCAAAGCCCTGGTTGCGGTCGCCCGCTCCATCCTCGTCATCATTTGGCAACTCCTTTCCGACCCCGCCGCCCGATTCTTCGACCTCGGGTCCGACTACCACGCCAGTCGCATCAGCATCGAACGACGGCTGCGCAACCACATCGCCCAACTCTCCGCGATGGGCTTCCGCGTCACCGTCGAACCCGCCGCCTGAACACCACACAACACAGCAACGAAACCCGGCTCCGCAAGCTCCGCCGGGTCGCCTTCGGGCTGCCCGCTCACCTTGGGGATTTTCCGGTCAGCAACCTGGGCCGCTGCGCTCGGCCGCCGTGGAGGCGGGAAAATGGGGTCGCGGTCGTCCGGGACACCGGATTTCCTGTGATGCCCTGAGCTCGTCGGTCAGCATGGTGTTGGGAGCCACCGACAGGAACTGTCGATTGTTGCGGTGAGCACGCGGACCAGATTCTTTAGGCCCTGTGGTTCCTCCGGACGGTCGTACCTGGTTGGAAGTTGTTGTTTCCGGAAGGAATTCGATGGAACTGCTGCATGAGCGCTGCGCTGCGCTGGATATCGGCAAGAAGGATCTCAAGGCGTGTGTACGCACACCTGGCCCGAAGGGCAAGCGGTCACGAAGCCAGGAGATTCGCACCTATGCCACCACCACCAACGCGTTGCTGGAGCTACGGGACTGGCTGATGGCCGAGCGGGTGTCTTTGGTGGTGCTGGAGGCCACTGGCGATTATTGGCGTGGTGCGTTCTACCTGCTGGAGGACGACCTGAACGTGATGTTGGTCAACGCCGCGCATGCCAAAGGGTTGCCTGGGCGCAAAACCGATGTTTGTGATGCTGCTTGGTTGTGTCAGTTGGGTGAGTGTGGGCTGTTGCGGGCTTCGTTCGTGCCGCCCGAGCCGATCCGGCAGCTGCGGGATTTGACCCGCTACCGCACCACGCTGACCGCTGAGCGCAGCCGGGAGGCCCAACGGTTAGAGAAGGAGCTCGAAGATGCCGGGATCAAGCTCTCGTCGGTGGCCACTGACATTCTGGGCGTCTCCGGGCGGGCGATGTTAGCCGCGCTGATCGACGGCGAACGAGACCCGCGGGCGCTGGCCGAGCTGGCCAAGGCTCGGATGCGGCCCAAGATCCCGCAGTTGGTGCAGGCGTTGAACGGCAACTTCGGTGACCATCATGCCTTCCTGTGCCGGCTACACCTGCAACGCATCGACCAGCTCACAGTGGCCATCGGGGAACTATCGAAGCGCATCGAGGAGCAGATGCGCCCTTTTGCCCGCCAGCTCCAACAATTGGCGACCATCCCGGGCGTGGGCCAGTCCGTCGCTGAGGTCATCATCGCCGAGACCGGCGCTGACATGAGTCGCTTTCGCACCGCCGCACACTTGGCGTCGTGGACCGGGGTGTGCCCGGGCCATCACGAGTCGGCCGGCAAACGCCGGTCCGGCAAGACCCGTCACGGCAACCGATGGCTTACCGGCGCTTTGGGCACCGCCGCGATGGCCGCGGCCCGCACCAAAGACACCACCTACCTCGGGGCCCGATATCAGCGCCTGGCGCCCCGCCTGGGTAAGACGAAAGCCATTGTCGCCATCCAACACTCAATCCTGACTGCGGTATGGCACATGTTCACCGACGATGTCGACTACGCCGATCTCGGCGGTGACTACTTCGCACGGCTGGATCCCGAACGCGCCATGCGCCGCATCGTGCGCCAAGCCAACATGTTGGGTTTCACCGTGCGCTTCGACCCCATCCAAGCCGCCTGACCAGCACGACCTCGGGCGCAGCGCAACAAACACCAATCACCCTGGGAGCCGCGGCTCACCCATTATTTTCGGACCAGGCACCGAGGGTGTTTCGCGGGCAGTTTCCGTGAGTCAAGCCGCGTCCTTGCCGCGACCGGAACATACCCATAACCTGGGCACGTCCGACCGCGCGCAGGAGGCTGCAGCCTGCCGCGGTAGATGGCAACACGGATCGGTGGGGCATCGCAGTGGCCGAACTGACCGGCGCGCGCGCAGAAGAGCTTGCGGCGATGGACGTCTTCGAGGGCTGCGCCATCGAGGACCTGGTGCCACTCGCGGCCCGCCTTCAGCCGCTGCGCGCCGCGCCTGGTCAAGTGCTGATGCAGCAGGGCGAGCGGGCCGTTTCCTTCCTGCTCATCTCGTCGGGTACCGCCGAGATCAAGCACGTGGGTGGCGACGGTGCGGTCGGCCTGGGGCAGGCGGCCGCCGGCACGATCGTGGGAGAGATCGCCCTCTTGCGCGACAAACCGCGGATGGCGACGGTCACCACGGCCGAACCACTGGCGGGCTGGATCGGCGACAACGACGCGTTCGACCGGATGGTGCAAATCCCGGGCGTCATGCCGCGCCTGCTGCGCACGGTGCGCCAGCGTCTCGCCGGATTCATCACGCCGATCCCGATTCAGGTTCGCGACGGAACCCACCTGATGCTGCGCCCGGTCCTCCCCGGCGACGACGAGCGGACTATGCACGGGCACATCCAATTCTCCAGCGAGACGCTATATCGGCGCTTCATGACGGCCCGCCTTCCCAGCCCGGCGTTGCTGCACTACCTCTCGGAGGTCGACTACGTCGACCACTTCGTCTGGGTGGTGACCGACGGCAGCGACCCGGTGGCCGACGCGCGCTTCGTCCGCGACGAGAGCGATCCGACGGTCGCCGAAATCGCGTTCACCGTCGCCGACGCCTATCAGGGGCGGGGGATCGGCAGCTTTCTGATCGGCGCGCTGTCCGTCGCCGCCAGGGTGGACGAAGTCGAAAGATTCTCCGCGCGAATGCTTTCCGAGAATGCGCCGATGCGCGCGATCATGGACCACTACGGCGCGGACTGGCAGCGCGAGGACGTCGGCGTCATCACCACCGTCATCGACGTGCCCCGCCAACTGGTTTTCGGTCGTGACATGGCGGAACGGATCGAGCACGTTGCCCGGCAGGTAATAAAAGCGATCGGCTGAACGGGTATGCGGCCGTTGTGGATTGGTTCGGTGATTCCAGTGCTCACAGTGCTGGTGGCTGCGTGCGCGCATTCTCCGGCCACCCCGCAGCCGGCCACGCCCACAATGTCGCCGGCGGCTCGTGGCGCCGTCGTCAACCCCGCCAGCATCAAACGGGTCGTTCGCGAGCTGCCGCCCAACTATGAGGTGACCACCGGCGTCCCCAGTGCGGCCTCACCCCCGGTGATCTGGAGCGTGGAACACGATGCCTCAGATCTCAGGGTCAAGCCGCCGCAATGCGCGGCGCTCGCCGACCCCGGCACCGGACGCGATCAAACCGCCCAGGGCGTGTCCGGGTCGGGCGCCGGCGGCATCGTCGACGCGGTGGTGGTCGCTTTGCCGGGGCCTGTGGACCTCGACCACGGCATCGTCGCGGCATGCGGTCGGTGGACCATGATCGACGGGCACACCACGGCCGTTGTTCGTCTCACCGACCCCCCACAGATCGACGGCGTCGAAACCCTCGGCATGGTGGCCGACACCAAGTCATCCGTCGAGGCGGGCTCCGAGATCGATTCGCGCGTATACACATTCACCGCGTATCTGGGCAACTACTACGCGTTCACCACGCTGACCACCGACCCCGGTTCGGCGCTGCCAACGCTGCCACCGCAATTCGCCGCCGATCTGCTTGTCAAAACGGTGTCCGCGTTGCGCAGCTGAGCGTCCGCTGTTGGGTAGATTGGCCACGATGTTCAACGTGCTGCTCGCGACCGCATCCGTGTGCGTGCTCGCCGGCTGCTCATCGGGTACGGATCCGTCGTCGGTGCGGGCCGACATCGGCAAGGTCGCCGACGTGAAGTCGAGCTTCGGGCCCGAGTACAAAGTCACCGACATTTCCGAAAGGGCGATCGACCCGAAGCTGCTGTCGGCACACAAGTTGCCCGACGGGCTGACCTTCGACCCCGCGAACTGCGCCAAAGTGGCGTTGGGACCGGACATGCCGCCCGACGTGCAGGGGAATATGGCCGCCGTCTCCGCCGAGGGCAACGGCAACCGGTTCGTCGTGATCGCCGTGGAAACCTCGAAAGACCTGCCCTTCAACGACCCCGGGAAGGACTGCACCAAGGTGGCATTCGCCGGGGCCGGGGTGCGGGGCGGCATCGAGGAAATCGACGCGCCGCACATCGACGGCACCCGCACGATGGGCGTCCACCGGGTCCTGCAGGCGGTGGTGACCGGGGGAGCGCGCACCGGTGAGCTCTACGACTATTCGGCCCAATTCGGCGATTACCAGGTGATCGTCGTCGCCAATCCGCTTGTCATCCCGGACCAGCCGGTCGCCAAGGTCGACACCCAACGTGCCCGCGATTTGCTCGTCAAGGCGGTGGCAGCGGTCCGGACCTGACCGCCTAGCGCGACGACGGCGCGCGCCGGGACGGGGCGAGTAAGAAGTCGCGCAATCGGACCTAGCGCACTAGGACCTAGCGCACGTCGCGCGGCCGGAACTGGATGCTGACGCGCGGACCGACGGGTGCCGACGTCTTGGGAACCGAGTGCTCCCAAGTGCGTTGGCAGGATCCGCCCATCACCAGCAGATCGCCATGTGCCTGCGGCAGTCGCAACGACGGGCCGCCGCCTCGCGGCCGCAATGCGAACGTGCGGGTGGCGCCGAGGCTGACGATGGCCACCATGGTGTCCTCGGAGGTGCTGCGACCGATGGTGTCGCCATGCCAGGCGACGCTGTCGGAGCCGTCGCGGTAGCAACACAAGCCCACCGTGGTGAAGGGCTCACCGAGCTCTCCTGCGTAAATGTCGTTGAGCCGTCGCCGGAGCCGCGCCAGTAGCGGATGCGGAGGGTCCTCGACTGTGAGGTCGTGAAAGCTGACGAGCCGCGGCACGTCGACCACCCGGTCGTACATGTGGCGGCGTTCGGCCCGCCACGGCGCTGTCGACAGCAGTGCGTCGAGCAGGCCCTCTCCATCCGAATCGTCATCCGTCAGCCAGCCGGCGCGGATCTCGATGAAGGCGCCGTCACTGAGCTGCCTGCGCTCGGTGTGCGCGAACAGCGAGCCCTGCACCGCGATCCCCACGGCGGCCAGTTTATCGCACACCCGTTCGATGAAGGCGGGACGGCTACGGTTTTCACTATGGGTGTTGTTGAGCTGGGCACCAATTCCGAGGTGGGTGCGCTCCGGGTCGTCATCCTGCACCGCCCCGGCGCCGAGCTGGCGCGACTCAATCCGCGCAACAATGACCAACTGCTGTTCGACGGGTTGCCCTGGGTCGCGCGTGCGCAGGAGGAGCATGACCAGTTCGCCGAGCTGCTGCGTTCCCGCGGTGTCGAAGTGCTGCTGCTGTCCGACCTGCTGACCGAGGCGCTCAACCACAGCGGGGCCGCCCGGATGCAGGGCGTCGCCGCCGCAGTCGACGCGCGTCGGCTCGGAGCGCCGCTGGCGCAAGAGCTTTCGGCCTACCTGCGGGGCCTGGACCCGGTCAGGCTGGCCAATGTGCTGACGGCCGGCATGACGTTCAACGAGCTGCCGTCGGCCACCAGGACCGACGTGTCGTTGGTGCTCCGCATGCACCATGGGGTGGATTTCGTCATCGACCCATTGCCGAATCTGGTGTTCACCCGCGACTCGTCGATCTGGATCGGACCGCGGGTGGTGATCCCGACGCTGGCGCTGCGGGCCCGGGTTCGCGAGGCGTCGTTGACCGATCTCATCTATGCCCACCACCCCCGGTTCACCGGGGTGCGGCGCGCCTACGAGTCGCGCACCGCTCCCGTCGAGGGTGGCGACGTCTTACTGCTCGGCCCCGGTGTGGTCGCCGTCGGGGTTGGTGAGCGGACCACCCCCGCAGGTGCGGAAGCCTTGGCCCGCAGCCTCTTTGACGACGACCTCGCGCACACTGTGCTCGCCGTGCCGATCACCCAGCGGCGCGCGCAAATGCACCTCGACACGGTGTGCACGATGGTCGACACCGACACCGTGGTGATGTACGCCAACATCGTCGACACGCTCTCGGCGTTCACGATCCAGCGCACGCCCGATGGCGTCACGATCAGCGATGAGGTCCCGTTTCTCGAGGCCGCGGCCAAGGCGATGGGGATCGACAAGCTGCGGGTGATCGACACCGGCCTGGACCCCGTCATCGCCGAACGCGAGCAGTGGGACGACGGCAACAACACGTTGGCTCTGGCGCCCGGTGTCGTGGTCGCCTATGAGCGCAACGTGCAGACCAACGCGCGCCTGCAGGACGCGGGTATCGAAGTGCTGACCATCGCGGGGTCGGAATTGGGCACCGGCCGCGGCGGTCCCCGGTGCATGTCCTGTCCCGTCGCCCGTGACCCGATCTAGCGGCCGCTGCTGCTGCCGCCATGGCCGCGACAGTGATAGAGATCACAGCCGTGACGTCGGCTATTCGGGCCGACTCTCGTTGACCGGGCCACAGGGGTCATCGGCACCGCGCAGGTTGTCGAAACCACGGCGGGACTGATGGCGCTCTTCTGGCTGACCGCGTGCGTTGCGATCATCGTCTCCTACGCGCAAATTCCCAGCTCCCGCACCTCGCAGTGACCGGCGGCCGAGCCGGGATGGCGCAGTCCGCGCTACCACGCGGCCGGCCGCCTCCCGGCGGCACCTGCCGCTGTACGTGCAAACTCAAGGCAATAGGGCGTCCCAAGGACAAGGCCCAGCGAGATTTTGGGTATTCCCGTGTGGCGGGGATCGATCGCACGTATTCTTCCAGCACGAGCTGGTGGTCGCTTTGCTGGGGGGGTCGCGCAAATGATTGTGAACCGAAAAGCCTGCCGACATGGAAACTAGAGTGCACCCGATCAGTCCACCCTGCGTGAGCAGCACCCAAGACTGTAGGTTGATCGACCTACCCAAGATTCGTGATCCTCGAGGAAACCTGACCTTTATCGAAGGCGGCAGGCACTTGCCGTTTGAGGTAAACAGGGCCTTTTGGATCTATGACGTCCCAGGCGGCTCGGTGCGCGGGGGCCATGCGTACCGAACGTTGCACGAATTCATCGTGGCGCTATCTGGGAGCTTTGAAGTCATGCTGGACGACGGTGCGAGCCGAGTTCGCCACACGTTGAATCGTTCTTATCACGGTCTGTTGGTTCCGAATCTCATCTGGCGGGAGATGATCAACTTCTCGACCAATTCGGTGGCACTCGTCCTCGCCTCTGGCCCATTCGCGCCTGACGATTACGTGCTTGACTACGGCGATTTCCTGCGGCTCAGGGGCACGCAATGAGCCGAGTCGAAGACTGCAGACTGATCCAACTCGAAAAGTTCGAGAGTCCCAAAGGCAACCTGTCTCCGCTCTACGGTGAGGACCACATACCTTTCGCAATTAAGAGGGTGTTCTATCTCTACGATGTCCCCGGCGGAGCCGATCGTGGCGGACACGCACATTGGGCGCTCCAACAAATGATTGTGGCTGCCTCGGGGGCCTTCTCGGTCACGATCGACGATGGGCGAAGTCGACGAACCGTTTCGCTCGACCGTTCCTACTATGGCCTATACGTGCCGAACTTGATCTGGACACAGGTCACGGGCTTCTGTACGGGAGCTATATCCCTGGTGTTCGCCTCGCTGCCCTATGACGAGAGCGACTACATCCGCGACTATCAGGAGTTCCTGGCGACAGCCCGCAGCCCAGCCAACTTGGCCGGCGCTGGCTGAAACTGCGCCGAGACAATGCGGGCCCATGAAGATCGGCCGACGGCGGTAGTGTCCGGGTTTCGACACGAACCATCACGGGCGCTGCCGTCAACGACTGGCTTTACGACGAGGCGAACCCGAAAGCCGAGTAAATCCGGCAAAAATAGGCAGCTTAACCGTGGCGCTTGGCCGGCTGTGGGGCGATTCCGGGGATCCGGCGAAGGCGGGAAACCTCCAAATCCCCGGCGCCTGAGCGATACTCTTATGGCCGACGCCGCGAACTCAGCCAGGGCTCGCAGGATTGAATAGGGCTGAGGGCGATCGTAGGAACTCATGAGTCTGGGATTGGGTCGGCGATGACCGAACCTCCCGTTGCCGTCCCCTTTCTTGACCTTGGCGCGGCCACGCGGGAGGTCGAAGCTCCGGCGCTGGAAGCCATCGAGCGAGTCGTGCGGAGCGGCTGGTACATACGCGGCGAAGAAACAGCAGCGTTTGAGCGCGAGTTTGCTACCTTCACCGGCGCGAAGCATGCGGTGGGGGTAGCCAGCGGCTTGGACGCCATCGCCCTCGCGCTGCAGGCACTTGGGATTGGCCCCGGCGATGAGGTCATTGTGCCATCGAATACCTACATCGCGACCTGGATCGCGGTAACGCAAACCGGTGCAGTGCCAGTAGGGGTGGAGCCCATTGGTGGTCAGTGGAACCTCGATCCCGCTCGGGTAGAGAACGCAATTACACCGCGAACGCGTGCCCTCGTTCCGGTGCACCTCTACGGCCAACCTGCAGATCTCGCAGAGCTTTTGGCAGTGGCGAAGAAACACGGATTGGTGGTGGTTGAGGATGCCGCGCAGGCGCATGGGGCGCGCTACGACGGCCGACGCATTGGCGCTCACGGCCATGCTGTTGCGTGGAGTTTCTATCCTGCGAAAAACCTAGGGGCTCTCGGTGACGGAGGCGCGGTGACAACCGACGATCCGGGTGTCGCTGCACGCGTTCGTTCACTCGGCAACTATGGCAGCAGCCAGAAATACGTGAATGAACTCCTCGGGAGGAATTCGCGACTCGATGAGATTCAGTCGGCGGTGCTGCGCATCAAATTGCACTATGTTGACAGTTGGAACACTCGGCGGCAAACAATCGCAGACCGTTACGCCCAAGAACTCGCCGATATCCCAGGGCTACGCTTGCCCAGCGTCTCGCCTGGCCGCGAACACGTGTGGCACGTGTACGTAGTTGATCATGACTCGCGCGATGAACTGCAGAGCCATCTGGCCACCAGAGGGATCGGAACGCTGGTCCACTACCCGATCCCGCCGCACTTGTCGGGTGCGTTTGCTCCACTCGGACTCACCGAGGGAACATTCCCCATCGCGGAACGGGCGGCGCGGACTCACCTTAGCCTGCCCATCGGTCCTCATCTGTCGGAGGAAAACGTCACCCGGGTGATTGATGCCTGCCGATCGTTTCGCCCATAACGGGATTAGCCGGATAACCGGAAAACAAACCTCTGGTTGCATACTGCACTCCTTTGCATTGATGGGAATGTGATTTTTGTTTGTGCTGGTCAGCGCGTTTTGACCGGTCGTCCGCGTTTGGGTGGTTGGGGCGGGTTGGTGGGGTCGGGCCGGTGGTAGAGCATTTCGCCTTTGTCGTTGTAGCGCAGCCCGCTGACAAGTCCGGCACGCCACCAGTCTTTGACTGTGCCGGGTCGGATGCCGAGGTGGTCGGCGAGTTCGGCGGCGGTGAGCATGCCGGCGTCGCGTAGGCGTTGGCGGCGGCTGGGTAGCCGGTAGGTGTGGATGATGTTGTCGATGATGTTGCGGTGGAACGGTTCTCCGGTACCGGAGAGGATGCCGCGCTGGTTGAGGGTGTCGGCGATTTCGCCGCTGACGTGGCGATCGAGCAGTTCGTTGATGGCGGTGACGACCTCGGCTGGTGTTTTACGTTGTTCGGCAGCGGTTTTCGGGGCGGGCATGGTCAGGGTGGTGTGTTGACCGGCGCGGAAACGCAGGTGGGCGGTGATGGTGTCGCCCTGGCGCTGCACGGTGACGTCGGTAAGCAGCAGCCGGGCGATGCGTTTGCGTTCCCGCGCCGGGGTGGTGGGGTCGTGCCAGATCGTGGGCAGGTCGGTGACGAGCTGGTTGATGCGGGCGCGCTGTTGATCGGTGAGTTCGCCGCTGTGTTGGTCGCGGGCCTGCTGGTAGGTGTGTTGGGCGTCGCCCAGTTCGCGCAGCGCGGTGTTCCAGTCGGCTTCGAGGCTGTCGGCGACGAGCCGGTTGGCCGGGTCGACCGCCAGGTAGCGGCGGCGGGCCAGATCGGCGTGGTAGCGGGCGCGTTCGACGTGGGCGGCGCGCATGCGGTCGGCGTCGGCGGCACGCTGGTGCAGCTCGTTGGCCACGGTCAGTGCGGCCTCGACGGCCAACGGAGTCAATGTGTCGAGCAGCAGTTGCCCGATCCGATCATCGAGGTCGGCGCCGGGGATCGCCGCGCAGATGGGTTGGGCTTTATCGATGCCGTCGCGTTGACACACATAGGTGGGCAATTCTCGGCCGCGGCGGTGGTGGTAGCGCACGGTCATGCGGTTGCCGCAGCGGCCGCAGACGATGATGCCTTGCAGCAGGGCGGCGCCTTCGCGGGCCGGACCCGATGATCTGTCGCGGCCGTGGGCGGCGGCGTTGGCGGCCAACTTCGTTTGGTTGGCCTCGAACTGGGCGAGGCTGATGTAGCCGGGGTGGGCGTCGGGGATGAATGAAACCCATTGATCGCGTGGCAGTTTCACCGATGACGACTTGCCGTTGGGTCGGGGCTTTTGGGCGCAGCGCCCGTAGACGAACGCACCGGCATAGCGCGGGTTGTGCAGGACCCGCAGCACGGTGTGATGGCGCAGCGGTTTCCAGTCCAGCTCGCCCTTGCGCGGGCCTTTGAGGTGGCGCCACGGGAATAGCAGATCGGCGTTGCGGAAGGCCTTCACGCAGGCGGTGGCCGACCCGGTGGCGGCGAAGGTGTCGAACAGGTGGCGCAGCGCCTGTTGGACGGCGGTGTCGGGGTCAAGGACCACGTGTGCGGATTGGTCATTGACCAGTCCGACCGGCAGCGGCATCTGCAGTTCGCCGCGGCGGGCCTTTGAGAGCACCCCACCGCGCAGGCGGGCCTTGATGAAGTGCAGTTCGGCCTCGCTCATTTGGCCCTTCATGCCCAGCAGCAGTCGGTCGTTGAACTGGCGCGGGTCATACAGGCCATCTTCGTCGCAGATCAAGGTGGCGGTGACGCCGCATAGTTCGAGCAGCTGGTGCCAGTCGGCGGAGTTGCGGGCCAGCCGTGAGCATTCCAGGCCTAACACGATCCCGGCGCGGCCCAGCGACACCTCGGCGACGAGGTGCTGAAAGCCTTCCCGGTCGGCGGCGCTGGCCCCGGACTGGCCCTGGTCGATGTCGATTACGGTGATCTGCTCGTCGGCCCAGCCCAGCGCGATCGCCCGGGAGCGTAGATCGTATTGGCGGTGCGCGGACTCGGTGTGGTGGATGACTTGTTTGAGGGTGGATTGGCGCACATATAACAGCGCCGGCTTGGCCAGATGCGCCGCGGTCACTTTGG
This sequence comes from uncultured Actinomycetota bacterium, assembly GCA_963788075.1. Taxonomy (GTDB): domain Bacteria; phylum Actinomycetota; class Actinomycetes; order Mycobacteriales; family Mycobacteriaceae; genus Mycobacterium. The sequence goes on from CAWBFI010000009.1 coordinate 204,246, forward strand.
ATGCGGCGGTGTCGGTAAACACCGGTATGGGCTCCTTTCGCGGCGAATAGACCTGTGGTGCAACGTATTTCGGTGATGGACAGCAGCGTCGCGGTCGGGCTGGGTGCCTGCGAGGGTGACCGCGGCGAGCGCGTCTACCAGCTCGGCGCTGACCGCTGCTGGCAGGCTCGAAGACGCCAGCGCCGGCGAGGCGGGCATGACGGGTGTGGCTTGGTTGGCGCTCACTTCTTTAAGGGCGCGTTGCCACCCGGTTACGCCCCGGCGGGTGAGCACGGCGAAGCCGAGGGGGAACGCCTCCGCGCGGGCGTGCAGCGCGGCGTGGCGAAGCGCTTCGTAGCGGGCGTCCAGCCCGCTACCGCGACCACCGCGCTCGTTCACCATGGCCTGCTCACCGGAGGAGTCAGTGACTTTTGGACTGCTGGTCTCGGTAGCGGGTCAACGCCCGCTCGATCGAGCGGGGGTGCACCCGCACGCCGAACCGTTGGGCGATCGTGTCGACCAGGTCCGCTGGCCGCAGTGCCGGGTCGGCGCTTAGCTGCTCTTCGGCGAATGCGCTGACCTCCGCGGTGATCTTGTGTCCGCCACGCGGGCCCGGCTTGCTCGCGGTCAGCCCGTCGAGGCCCTGCTCATCGAGCGCGGCGGCCGCCTGATAAAACGAGGGACGCGAATACCCGAACGCCTCGGAGGCCGCTGACACCGACACCCGGTCGACCCGAACACGTCGCACCATCTCGTATTTGACCTGCACCGCGTCGCGGGCGTCGAAGAACTCCTGGGAGCTAAACAACTCGTCGGTCACCGCCTCAGGGTGCGGATTCAAACACCGCGCCTGCCGCAGCGCCGTCAACTTGGGGTCTTCGACCTCGCGCCGTCGCGCCATCCCGCCCTCCGATTTGTCGTACTGTTAGACGAATTATGCCGTATCGGCCTGACGGACTGCGCATGACACGCCAGCTACAGACATACATAGCCTGCAATAGCACAGAATTAGCGCCCGAACCGGAGTAACCCACTGCTCATCGCGGAGCGCATCACGGCGTAATCCACCTAACACTTACGGGGTAATCGTCTTGACAGCCCGCCCAGCCCGCAAGCCCTCGACCAGGTCGGCGACCGCGAGCAACCCGTCCACGGTAAATGGACACCGCCCGGCGGCGATCACCACGAACGGATCCACCGCCTCGGTATCGGTCCAGCCAGCAGGAAGCGAGAATAACCGCCCATCCGCGTCGCGCATGTGCACCCGGTCCTCACCCCAATTCTGCCGATGCTCCACGAACTCGAACTCACGACCAAACAACGGATGAAACCGATGCGTCACACGCACTATCTGGAAGCGATCATCGGGATCCGGTGTAGTCGACGACGTTGTCCAAAGGCGTTGTCGAACGAGCCAATGGCTACCTCCAGACGTCGTTTCTGCCGGGTCGCAGCTTTATCTCGCCGCACGACTTCAGCACCAAACTCGCGCAGCGGCTGGCCTCGGTAGCCAACCCGCGCGGCACGCCACCACCGCATGATCCCAGCTCAGGCCCGGGTCACGGATCGCGCGGCGATAGTCACTTTGCCTCTGGTGGCCTCGACCACTGGAATCATCCTCAGTACTCGGCTGGGACGCGGTTACTACGTCAGTGTCGGTGGCAATACCTACCGGTGCGTCCTGAGGCGACCTGTTGGATGATCACCGTGACCAAGTGTGGCCCGCATGCTGGCGGACTGCTTTGTGGCGACGTTCTGATTCGAGAGACTACGACTTTGACGGTCGTGTAAAGTGCCGCCCCAGCAAGAGCTTGCAGACCGGGCAGAATACCTCGAAACAGGCATGCCCTTTTGAGAGCTGCAGGTGCGAGTGCGGCAACGGCAGCTCCCAATAGCGAACGCGCATGAAACGAGGCACGCACGTATGCGCAGAAGTGAATCAACGTATGACGCCATCGTCGTCGGCTCAGGAGCCTCTGGCTCGTGGGCTGTCAAGGAGCTGACGGAGGGCGGCCTGAAGGTTGTCCTGCTCGAGGCTGGCAGGGACCTGGACATCGCCCATGACTTCCCCTCCGACGCAGACGTGGGCGTGATGGGGATGATGGGGCGCGCAAAATCGGCGATTCGGGGCCAGCACGTTCAGGCGCGATGCCCATCGTTCTCCGAGTCCACCAAGCAGTTTTACGTCAGCGACAGAGAGAATCCCTATACGACGGCGCGGGGAAATACGTTCCTCTGGATCAGGGGCCGGCAACTCGGCGGCCGCCTTCACACGTGGTGTAGACACGCACCTCGTATGTCGAATTACGAGCTCAAGGCCGCAAGCGTCCGTGGAGACGGCATCGATTGGCCATTGTTGTACGAAGACCTGGCGCCCTACTACGACATCGTCGAGCGGACGCTAGGTGTCTACGGTAAACCCGCAGGCATTCCAAACTGTCCGGACGGACAGTTCATCGGGCCCGCGAAAACGACAAAGATCGAAGAAGCGTTCATGACCAATGTCGAGAAACGACTTCCGAACGTCCGCGTGACGTACGGCAGGATCGTCAAGTATGACAACGGAAGAGTTCCGCTTCCCGTCAGGCTCGCTCTGGCAACTGGCCGCCTCGAGATCCGAACAGACGCCGTCGTAAGCCGATTGCTGATCGATGCGCAGTCGGGGAAAGCGACCGGCGTTGAATACATCGAGCGATTGACAAAGAATACGCGCGCAGTGCGGGGAAAGGTCGTCGTCCTCTGCGCGTCGGCGATCGAGAGCGTGCGGATCCTTCTGAACTCGGAATGCGCGAAGCATCCGTCAGGTGTTGGCGGATCGTCGGGTTATCTCGGCCGCTATCTGTGCGACCACGTTCTATACGCGCAAAGCGGCATGGTGTCTGAAGGGGATGTCGAGCCCGCTCCCTACGAGGATGGGTTCGACTTTTCGACAGTGGGCATCTACATTCCGAGCTTCTGCGAAAACGAATCAAAGAACTTCCCTGGCGGCTACGGCATTCAGGTCGGGATTGGCCGCGGCACGTCCAGGTGGGACATGGGCGCGTTCGGCGAAATGCAGCCCCGGTACGAAAATCACGTGTCACTCGACCCGACCGTCAAGGACGCGTGGGGAATCCCCGTAGCCAGAATCGAGTGCAGCCATTCTCAGGATGAAGTCAATATGGTTGCCCACATGAAGCGGACGCTTCCGGAAATTGCAGCCGCCGGCGGTCTGCAGGTCGACAAGAACCTCGATCTCGGTCGCGGGGGCATCCCCGCGTTACTGCTTCGATCCCTGGTCCGCGCGAACTACGGCGCCTTATGGCCTGGGGGAGCCATTCATGAGACCGGCGGCGCGCGCATGGGCGACAAACCGGACAACTCGGTGCTGAACTCGTACTGTCAGTGCTGGGATGCTGACAACGTGTTCGTGACCGACGGCGCATGCTTTGTCTCCTCCGGATTCCAGAATCCCACGCTCACGATGATGGCCCTCACGGCTCGAGCGTGTCGGTTCATCGTTCGTGACTATGCAAAGTGCGTGAACTGAATGGACTATGGGACAGTTACCGGGATTGATAAGCCGGTCGCCCGAATCGTGTTCGGCACCGATCGATTGCGGGGCCGAACACGACTCATTCGACTGCCCAATCGAACCCTTGAGCAACAGGCCTTCTCGCTTTTGGATCGGTCATTCGAGCTCGGATGCAACTCATTCGACACGGCGCGCGTGTATGGGGACAGCGAACGGACGCTGGGGGCCTGGATTCGGGGACGCCGGAACCGCGACAAGGTTGTGGTCATCAGTAAGGGGTGTCATCCCAGCCTCTTAGGACATCCGCGGCTCTCTGCGTCTGATGTGTCGCGCGACCTCCACGCATCCCTCAAGTCGCTCGGCACTGATTACATTGATCTGTATCTGCTTCACTTCGACCACCCCACTGCGCGAGTCGAACCGGTCATGGAACAGCTCAACCGTCACATTGACGAAGGCAAGATCAGCGCGATAGGTGCGTCGAACTGGTCTCACGAGCGAATTGCTAGCGCCAATACGTTTGCCGCAAGCAAGGGCTTGAAACCATTTAGCGCGTCGAGCGTTCAATTCAGCCTTGCTGACTGGACGCGATCTCCGTGGCCTGGCAACGCTGTGACACTTGGGGGCGAGGGTCAGCGTACCGCAAGAGAATGGTATTCGACGCACGGGCTCCCAGTGTTCGCGTATTCCAGCCTCGCCCGCGGATTTTTTTCAAATCACTACGATCCGAAGAATCCAGACGGCAACCGCGTGAGCCGATGGTGTGCAAAGTACTTCGGCACCGAAGAGAACATCCAAAGGCTAGAACGCACAAGGATTTTCGCGCGCGAGCATCACGTCACCGTCGCGCAGGTTGCGCTCGCGTGCGTGCTGTGCCACCCGCTCCATCCGTTTGCCTTGGTCGGTTGCACGACGTTTGAAAAGTTCTCGGAGAACGTGGCCACACTGTCTCTGAAGCTGGATGAAGCGACGCTCCACTGGCTCGCTACAGGTCAGCTCTCGGCATGAGGATTTTCATCTTCGTGAACACCCTTAGCTTGGCGGCGGGTCGACATCGCCGGCTCGAACTGGCAGCGGCCCGACAAGCTGCCGGTAACTGACCGCCGGGGCAACCCGCTCGATATGGGGCCGGGACGTCGGCCGCTCAGCCTCAGGTGCGAGCATTCCCTGTCTGGGCAGGCGCCGGAGCCGCCGGTAGTGGCGCCGGCGGTGCATCCTAGGGCGATCGCTTCGACGACGAGACGTTGCTGGCGATCGGCGAGCTGATCGCGCCTGGCGAGCAAGAGGGGTTTCGGCATCACGTTCGAGCCCGACCCCGAAGGCTGGATAGTCGGGTACCTGCAGGGGATAGGGCGGCGGCGAGCTGGTCAGAGCTTTTGACCTTGGCGGCATCGCTCGCTCAGCCGGGTGACCGCGGCGAGCACCCTTAACACGAAGTAGGGTCTGTTTCAGCCAAACGGCGTTGCTTCCTGACACTTCTAACATAGGCTGGAACCCCTCCCAGCCAGCCTAGTGTTCTCGTTCGCGGAAAAGAAGTACGTAACCTTGCTGCTCGAGCTGAGTCTTTTTCGCGCCATTTGTCTTTAATATAGCTAGTAGGGACCAACCGCAGTATGGCAAGTAGAAGCTTTGGCTGGTAAGAGATTAATGCCGCGTAGAAAGCAGGCGCACTGACACTGTTCCTATTTAACTGCTTTTTTAAGTCCGCGAGCGTGTCCCGATGATAATGAAAGACTAGCGCTGTCGGCTGATAAACCACGGTATGCTGAGCAAGTAGCGTGAGAGTGAAAGCGAACGTGTCTTCGGCTGCCATGGCCGGCGTGCCTGGGCCCAGACAAACGTTAAAGCCTCCGATATCAACCAAGACTTCGCGGCGGAAGGCCATGTTGACACCCGCGCCGACTTCTGGATACGGGTAGAGCGCGTTCTGCGAGTGCCCGGGTCCGAAAATCTCTTGATTGAATCCGCGTCCTGGCACCATCCCCCCAAGCTCTTCAAACCACTGTTGGGGCTCAGTTCTCAGCTCGGCGGGAAGAACCGGACCTGTGACGCATCCAACCGTTGACTGCGCCGAGAAACCTCGTACGATTTCGGCGAGCCAGTATCTGTCAGGCAGAGCGTCGTCGTCTGTAAACGCGATAATCTCGGCTCTCGCGGCCCGCCAACCGGCATTTCGGGCCCATGAAACACCGCTGCGTGCTTCCACCATATACCGGACGGGCACGTGCAGGTTGAGCGGTTCCAATACGGCCGGCACCGCACCGGGATCTGCCGGCGCGTTGTCAACGACGATAATCTCATAGCTTGGGTACTCTTGGCGGGCAAGCTGACGAACGCAATTGGCAACGCGTGCTGGACGGTCTCGAGTAGCTACGACCACTGATATATCGGGTGCATTTTCAAGCAAATGCTCGCGCTCAGCCACGAATGCCAGTTGATTCGGATCCAGCTGTAAACCGTCGGCGGGTATCTCGCTGATGGGAGGTAGACCGCTCTCGGCTAGACGAGCATTTATCTGGGGTAGAAACGACTGCGACGCTGAAACCGCCGCAGCGTTTGAAAGCGAATCGGTGATGTCCTCAAATTCGAAGTCGGTGTACCCGAGTGGCTCGGTTCCTAGCCGCACGAGCAGATGAACCGGTGCACCTCCTTGATCCCCGGGTTCGTCCGGCTCGATGGCCGGAAACGGGTTCAAAATATCCCACTGAGCGACACAAACTGGACGGAAGGATCCACATCCGTCGTGGGCGGTGACCATTGCTCGTCTGCCCCTCAAATTTCGGCTGGTGTTAAGGCATTCATAATCCTCGATTGCTGAAACTCATAGTGCTCGGTGCCAGTCGTCAGGGTAACCCATGTCGATCCCACAAGGTACGCCGCAGGTCAGCCGGGTGGCCGCGCCAGCGCGGCCAAATGGACGGCGATTCCCACCAGCGGACCGCACAACAGCGCGATCACGGTGCGCGTCTCCAGCGGCAGCGGCAGCAGCAGCAGCAACGTCGAGGCCACCGTTGCACCGACCCAGCCCAGCGAATAGGCCCGGTGCAGCGCGGCCGCCACGGCGGCGGCACCGGTAAGCACCAGCATGGCGATCGCCACGGCGGCCCCCGTCAGCCACGCCAGCAGCGCGCTGCTGGCCTGATACTGCGGCCCGAACCCGACCCGAAGTAGCCACGGGCCCACGACGCCCGCCGCCAGCACTCCGACCGCGCCGATGGCGCCGATGATCGCCGCCGGCGCGATCAGGGCCCGAAGCCGGTCGCTGCGCTCGTCGACGAAATGAGCGATCAAGTTACTGTACATCCCGGTCAGCGGCACCAGCAGCGGCGCCCGGGTCAAGGAGACCGCCAGGATGATCACTCCACCCTTTGCCCCTAACTGGTTGGAGGTCGCCTTGAGCAACACCGGGAAACCCATCACCAGAATCGACGCGGCACTAGTGGCGGTGATCGAATGGGCCGTGCCCCGCAGGAAGGTCGCGGTGCCCCCGGGCGTCAGCAGGCGGGCCGCGGCGCGCGCCGCGGGCGAGGCCATCAGCATGAGCAGCCACGCCACCGCGCCTGCGGCGGTGGCCCACAAGAATCCGGCCAGGCCCCATCCGATCACGAACGCCGCGGCCGCCACCCCCACCCCGATGACCGCGTCGGTCACCAACAGCGCCCCGTACTGGGTCCACTGATTGGCGCCGGCCAGCATGCCCAGCAGGGTGGCGTGCAGGCAAAACCCGGCCAACCCGACGCTGAGCAACCCCACTGACAACCAGCGCTGTTCGACGAATACCCGCCCGCTCCACAGCGGCGAGCTACCGGCGATCACGACGGCCGCGGCCACGCCGACCATCGCGGCGACTCGCAGCGGATGGGTACGTGATCCGCTGGGGTCGGGCAGTACATCGATGTAGCTGGTCGAGCGGACCTCCCGGGTGGTTTCCTGCTGCAGGCCAATGGCGGCTCCGGTGACCAGGCCGAACAGCCCCCAGAACACCCCGAATACCGAAAAGCCAGCCGGGCCAAGGTCGCGGGCTGCCAGATAGATCACCGCGTAGCCGCAGATAGTCACCAGCGCGATTGCCGTGCCGACCCGGGCGACGCTGCCCCGCGCGATTGGCCCGGTGGATGCTCCCATCGAAGCTGAAGTACCGCCGACCTCAGTCACTGCGACGGCACTTCGGTCGCGCAGAGTCGCATCTCCCGGATCGGCCGCTTTGCCGATCGAGCCGTGCGTAATTCACGGGCAGGCGCGTGGCGCCGTCGGCCACGGCGGCGCCTTTTCGATGTCGACCGGCCCAAACATGAAGGACCGCAACACAACTACCGCCGCGGAGCCGTTGATGGGCAAGATCATCGCGTGCCCTGCTTTGGTCAATGTCGATGATCCGCTGCAGCAGGTCGTTCCGCCTTCGAGCGCGATCGGACCGAAACAGCAGGGCGCCGCCGTAGGGTAAACGATGTCGTAACCGACGTCGATTAACGTATGCGAGGCCGTGCTCGGGGCGATAACAGGTGTTCAGCGGGAACCTCCGCATAGCAGCTTAGTGGACCGTGTTTGAAGTTGTTTACGGTTGGCTTTGTTGAGGATGTCATCGGCGGTTTTCGTCCAGACGAACGGGTTGGCGCGGTCATTCCAGGAGGCAATGAACTTTCTGATGGCGGCGATGAGTTCGCGCACGCTGGTGAAGGTGCCGCGGTGGATGGCTTGGCGTTCGATCGTGGAAAACCACACCTCGACCAGGTTGAGCCAGGATGCGGAGGTCTCAAGGCTCGCGGTCCCGGCGCCGGCACGTATTCGGCGTGGAGGTTGCAAGCCGTCGATGAACGCCGTCATCAGTGTGATCCCTGACCCGTATTGCAGGACGTACCCCAGCGGATACTGTATCGAGCCTCTCTGTCAAGCTCACCTGAGGCACCTGCCCACTGACAATTAGTGACCCGAGGGTTGGGATGGCGAGATTCCCCGAATGACAAGCAAACGGAGCGCGTTGCTCCGAGCGCCCAGGGTCGTAGACCCTGGGCGGGTGGATGACGCTGGAACGGAACGTCGCGATCCCGAGGTGCCCGAGAGGGCGAAGCGGCGGACATTCACGGCCAAGTACAAGTTGGAGATCCTGGCCGACTACGACGCCGCGCCGGAGGGCACGAAGGGGGCGTTGTTGTGCCGCGAGGGCTTGTACCCCAGCCATATCGTGTAGGGGCGCAAGGCGCGTGATGCGGGCGCGCTGGCCGGGTTGGCGGTGCCGCGCGGTCGCAAGCGCCGTGACCCGCGGGCCGAGAAGATTGCCCGCCTAGGGACCCTTATGCCGAAATGGAGAAGAACAATGCCTGATCGCACTCAGATCGCCATCATCGGGGCGGGGCCCTCCGGCCTGATGTTGTCGCAAGCCCTCCATGTGGCGGGAATTTCCTCCATCGTGGTGGAACAACGTTCCCGCGATTACGTGGAGGCGCGCATCCGCGCCGGCATCCTGGAACAGGGCGCGGTGGATTTCCTGCGCGACATGGGCGCGGCCGCACGTTTGGACAAGGAATGCCTGATCCATGACGGCATCGAGATTGCCATCAAGGGCGAACGCCACCGCATCGATTTCAAGGAATTGGTGGGCAAGACCGTCACCGTCTACGGTCAGACCCAAATCACCAAGGATCTGGGCGATGTGCGTTTGGCCGCGGGCGGCGATTTGCGGTATGAATGCGAGAACGTCGCGCTTTATGATCTGGACAGCGCCAAACCGCGCCTGACCTATGAAAAGGATGGCGCGACGCATGAAATCCAGGCGGATTTTATCGTTGGCTGCGACGGATTCCATAGCGCGGCGCGCAAAAGCATCCCCCAAGCCGCGCTCAAGACCTTCGAGAGGATTTATCCCTTCGGCTGGCTGGGCATCATGTCGCGGGTGGAGCCGCCCTCGGACGAATTGATCTACGCGCAGCACGACCGGGGTTTCGCCCTTTGCAGCATGCGTTCGCGCACCCTGTCGCGCCATTACATCCAGTGCCGCCCGGATGAGAATTTGGACGATTGGCCCGATGACAAGATCTGGGAAGAACTGGCCGTCCGTATCGGCGACCCCGATTTCAAGATCCTGAAGACAGGTCCACTGATCGAAAAAAGCGTCACGCCCATGCGCAGCTTCGTGTGCGAGAAGCTGCGTCACGGCCGTCTGTTCCTGGCGGGCGACGCGGGCCATATCGTGCCGCCCACGGGGGCCAGGGGGCTTAACTTGGCCGCCAGCGACGTGTTCTATCTCTCCAACGCCTTGGTGGCGTATTACAAGGGCAAGGGCGACGATCTGCTGGACCGGTACCCGGAACGCGCCCTGGCCCGCATTTGGAAGGCCCAGCGTTTCTCGTGGTGGATGACCACCATTTTGCACAATTTCGGTCCCGACGATGCATTCCAGGATCGGGTGCATCACTGGGAACTGATCTATGTGCTATCCTCCCTAGCGGCCAAAACGTCTTTGGCCGAGAATTATGTGGGACTGCCATATTAGAAAAAATGTGTCGCGGTGAAGGTCCTAAGCAGCGGTGGCAACACGGTCGAGGCCATGGCGTTGTATCGGCTGGCGTGCTTGACGGGAAGACCTTTTGGTGACTGCGGTGCTTCCTGGTGGGCCGGGGATATCGGCAGCAAATGGCAAAAGGCGCGGGCCGAGCTTTTAAGTTGTCGGTTGGATGCCGTACAACCGAGCACGGCCCCGTATTTGCCGAAGGAGCCTGGGACCAATTCGCCCAGGTAGCCGACGAAGGCGGCACGGTAGCTGATGAGATTGGCCGCGAGGCCCGCGTGAGCCGCCGTTTTCCCGTGTCCTTATTTTGTCGTGCGCGGAGCTGGGCACGGCACAGGCCATCGCCAGCGCCTGGACCTGGACCCGGACCCACCCCCATGACACAATCGACATCACCAACCGGCCAGAACCCGGTTCACACGCCCTCCATCAGGCCGCATGCAAAATCGAGGCTAGTTGCGGATCAGGTATCCATTGGGCGCAAATGTCCAGCCGAATTTGTTCTCCCGCGCCACGTCATGCTTGTAATCATTTGGAAATTCATGCTCGTATGCCTCGATGGCTTCATACGGGCCCGGTCCCCATCCAGGAAGGACGGGGTGTCCGTTGAGATTGGAGTCTTCCACTATGAGGTAGTCGCCGGCGGAGAGTAAAGGCCGCAATAGTTCCATCTCGGCCAGCACATGATTCATTGAGTGGTCGCTGTCCAGGATCGCGAAGATCTTGCCGGGGAACTCACTTTTGAGGCGTTGGATATGCTCAGCAACAGCCGGGACCGTGGATCGCGATTCCACGAACAAAATATCGGAATCGCGCCGCGCTGCTGAATCTAGAAGTCCGTGGCTCATGTCCACGGAAAGCACCTTGAATGGTTCGCCGATCTGCCTCATGATGTTGGCGAAAAATAGCGCCGAGCCGCCGTGAAACGTGCCGAACTCGATCACCAAAGAGGGCTTCAGCTCGAACAGGATCTCCTGGTAATTCCACATATCACCGACCCATTTCAGGCAGTCGATCCCCATCCAAGTAGTCTTCTCCCACACGGAAGTGTTGAAGTACCACTTGTGATATTCTTCTGGCTCTGACCCCGTCGGCTGGTAAAAATATGGAGCAAAAGTAACCTTAAGTCTTTTTACGAGAACCGATGGCTTCGGCAGGGACTCAAATGTCGCCGCGGCAATTTGTAAGACCGCGTTCCTGTCCTCACGTCGGCTCAGTGCCAGGTGTGTGCGCCAACTATGTGATCTCCGCTCAGCATGTTCTTGACGTTGCCACCGCATAGCAGCATGGTAGCAGTCCAGGGTGGGCCCAGGTCCGTGTTCGGCGCAGCAAATACTTTTTAATGCGTTGACATGTGCGAAGACGAGTGATCGCAAATTCTTTTCAGCTCGTAGGTGGCGCGCCCGAGGAGGGGTTCGATCTCTCCCTACGAACGCGAATCGCAAAGATCGGCGGTTATCCCGTGTCGCTGGCAAGCGATGCCCGTTGACTTGCGAAAATGGGATACGTAGAATGTTCCTCCGAAAATCGTTGCCACCACCAAACAATTACCTTCGAACTTGGCGAAACGTGGCTAGTCGAAACGTATTGCTGCATGCCCGGCGGCAGGATATCCAGGAGGAGATCGGCCCTTTCTCCGCCCAGGCGGCCAGGCTCACTGAGATTCCCGGTGTCGACGCCGTGGCAGCCGCCGAGCTGACTTGACCCGGTTCCCGTCGGATACGCATTTAGTGTCGTGGGCCAAGTTCTGCCCCCAGACTCACCAGTCGGCCGGTAAGTCCAAAAGCAAGGGCCGCGGTAGGGGCAACCCATGGCTCGCGGGCACCCTTGGTCGCATCGCCTTCGCCAATTCTTCTCGTGCCGACACCTTCCTGGGCGCCCGTTACCGGCGCCTGGCCCGACGCCGTGGCAAGCAGAAAGCCATCGTCGCTACCGGCAACTCCGTGCTGACCGTCGTCTACTACCTGCTTTCCAACCCCGAGGCCACATTTTTTGTGATCTCGGGCCTGGATACTAGGAATCCCGCATCAACGTGTACCGCCGTGCCCGTGATCTGGCCACCCAACTACAGGCACTCACCGGCCAGCAGATCGTGATCCGCGACGGTAAAACAGTCATCACCGATGCCGCCGCATGATCCAAACCCGCAGCAATACCACATCACCCGGCTTCGCCGGGTGCCTTCGGCCTGCCCACTCACCATCCGATTTTCGGGTCAGGCTGGGCGCCGGCACGCGCAACGCACAAATCTGCCGCAACCTCACGGGAGGCAACAGATGACTTGAACCACAACGTCTTTGCCTCGCCCTGGCCGACCGAAGTATGCGGCGGATCCTCGCCGACCTCGAGGTCGTTCGTCCTCGCTGCGCTGCGGGCGCTCCACCTCGATCCCGACTGCGGTCCACCGCGCCTAACACGGGCCAGAACGAGGCCAAACAACCAAGAAATGACCAATGGATCCACCTTTACGGGGGTCCTCAACACAGATAAGGATCCGTCGCCTAATGGCCGAACGACGCGGACGGCTGCTGCCATGGCAGCTCGCGACACTCGAACACGCTCGAGGCCGGAGCTGGGCTCGTTTCGGCAACGTCGGCGCGCTTGGGTTCGCGCCGTTCGAGAAACCGCGAGATCGCGGAAGCCAACGCTTCGCGACCGGGCGGCAGCAGCACCGTCTGATGATCGCCCGGCACGACCTCGATCTCGATCCGACTGACGAAGCGTCGCCAGATAACGGTCGGATCGGATGGGTAGATCCCGTCCTGCGCCCTGAGCAGATGCACGGGATGGTCGAGAAATCGCGGCCGGTAAGCCCCGCAGGCGGCGAAACCGGCCTTGACCGCAGCTCCGTACTCCCGGGGGAGCTTGTCTATGTCATAGCCGAGGAACTCGAGATAGAAACCGTCATAGCGGCGGAAACTCCTCTTCCCGTTGGGGTCACACCGCTCGAAAACATGACCGACGAATAATCTGAGGCCGTAGAACAGGCGGCCGAACCGTCGCCGCAGCGGTACGCCCCGGATGGCGGAGAGGTGGACTAGCGAACGCCGCCACAACATCCTGAGCCAGACTGAGGCGGGCCACACCTTCTCGCTGAGTGGCGTATCAATGAGGAGAACCGGTCGCACTGCCTCGCGGGCCGCTAACAACAGGCGCGTCATTTCCAGGGCGACGAGACCGCCAAGGGAATATCCGGCCAGGAGGTAGGGTCCCCTGGGCCGGACGCTGCGGATGGCCTCGACATAGTCGCGCGCCATCTCGTCGACCGCGCCGGCCACCGCCGCCTCGCCCGACAGCCCCTTTCCCTGGATCGCGATGATCGCGCCACTGTATTCGATGGACGACGCGAGGCGCCGAAGTTCCATGACGCTCCCGCCTGCACCGTGGACGATGAAGAGCGGCAAGGCCCCGGCCGGCCCGGATCCGCTCTTCAGCATCACCAGGACAGATGGCTTCGGCGTAATGTGCCGATCAATCGCGTCGGCGAGCGCGGCGATCGTCGGAGCCTGATAAAGGATCGGCGGGGGAAGCGACTTACCGAATGCCGTTTCCAGCTCAACGAAAATTTCGATTGCGATCAGCGAGTTGCCGCCCAGATCGAAGAAATCGTCTTCCCGCCCGATTGCGCTCAGGCCAAATGCTTTCTGCCAGATCCCCCGAACGATCACTTCTGTCGGGTCATCCTTTAGATAACCGGCTCCATCGCGTTCGAGGCCGACGCGGCTGTGCAACAGCGGATGTTGGGCGATCCCCGTAATGCACTCCGGATTTCTCAGCGAACTGCGATTTGAGATCTGGCGGCCGTTCACCGCATCGGCGGCGCTTCGTTCTGAAAGCTTGCCATTATGAGTGACCGGTAGCTCAGGTACTTCCAAGATAAGATCAGGCACATGGTCCGGCGAAGCCAATCGCCGGATTTCGTGCTTGATATGCCGAATCAGCGTTTCCTCGAGTTGAAGCCCGGCCGCCACCGTGACGAGCAGGACCAGACGCTCGCCGCCCTGCGCATCCGCCCGGTCCTGCACCACGGCGAGCGCCCCCAAGATTCCGGGAATTTCCGCAACGATCTCATAGATCTCGGCCGGTCCGAGCCGGATGCCGCGAATATTGAGGACGCCGTCCGAGCGGCCATGCAGCCGAGCGCCGCCTTCGGGAGTGAATTCGACCAGATCGCCCTGGGTCCAATAGCCGGGATTCTCGGCGAAATAGGCCTCGTGGAAGCGCTCTCCAGCGGAATCGTTGAGGAACCCTAGCGGCCGGGAGGGGAACGGGTTGGCGATGACCGCCTCCCCAATCGGATCGCGCAGGCCGCATTCGCCCGGCCGGAGCGCACGTAGGTCGATGCCCAGGCTGCGCGACTGCAACTGCTCCGGATGATCGGGCAGATTGGGGTTGGGCAGCAGCAGCGCGCCGTTAATCTCGGTGGAGCCGTAGTCCGACGTGACGACCAGCGGTTTGACCGACGACCGCACCCAGTCCTGATGCCGCTCGCGCAGGATCGCGCCCATCGATACGATCGACCGGAGCGCGTGCAGATCGGCGCGCTCACTGGGGACGTAACCATGCTTGGCACAGAGGTCGAGGTAGGCCGGACTCGTGCCGAAGACGGTGACCGCCTGATCAGCGACGATCCGCCAGACGGCTTCCGGACTCGATACGGGACCGCTGTTGAGGACGACCTCCGCACCCGCGCCGAGCGCCGACAACAGTTTTTGCCAAATCACCCAGGCCGTTGAGGTCTGAAAGAACACCCTGTCGTCCGGCCGGATATCCATGTGCAGGCGGTGGCACTTGAGGTGTTCGAGCAATACCCCGCCCGCACCATGCACCACGCATTTCGGCTTGCCCGAGGTTCCGGAAGTGAACAGCACCGAGTGCGCGTGGTTGAACGGAAACAACGGCCAGAGCGGCACGTCGGCTTCGCGTGCGATCAGGTCGTCCATTGCGACGACTGGCAGCGCGAGGCCATCCGGTGCCGTGCCGCCGTCGAGACCGACGACATATTTCAATGACGGCAGGGCGCCGACGATTTCGACGATCCGCTGGCGGAGTTCCCCCTCGACGCTCGGGAACGGACTGCTCAGATGGCAGAACAGCACGGTCGGCAGCACCTGCTCCAGGCGCGAGATCGTGGCCTGGGCCGCCAACTCGGTCGAGCCGGTCGACATCAGGGCACCGACGGAGGCGGCGCCGAACGCCGCAATCACGGCCTGGCTGTCGTTCTGCGCCACGAGCGCCACCCGCGAACCCGGCTGCACGCCCAATCGGCGCAGCGCTGCGCCGAGCGCCGCGACTCGGCTTCGCAGTTGGCCGCGGGTTAGGCGGATCGGCTCCCGCCCCGGTCCACACG
This sequence comes from uncultured Actinomycetota bacterium, assembly GCA_963788075.1. Classification (GTDB taxonomy): domain Bacteria; phylum Actinomycetota; class Actinomycetes; order Mycobacteriales; family Mycobacteriaceae; genus Mycobacterium. The sequence continues at coordinate 219,594 of CAWBFI010000009.1, forward strand.
AGGTCAGTGCCGGCCGCGCACCTTCCCGCGGACCACGGACCCGCAGCAAATTATCGACAAAATTTAACTTCAGATCAGGAAAGAATACAGCCTTCTCGCAGTCGTCCGAAGTACACACCCGCGTCGGGTCACCTTGATACCGGATTTCCGCCCAGTCCAGGAAACACGCCCAGAAGCATCGATATCGTTCGATCGAAAACTTCTCGAACTCGGCATAGGAGGGAAATTGGCACCCCGTCCGCTGCTCACAGTACCGAATGAACGCGGTCAGCTGGGACTCGCGAGCTTCTTCAGGATCGACTGTGGTCGGATCTGCGTGATTGGGCATCATCGCACAAACTAGCAGGAGGGTGGGTAGGTCGTCGGTGTTTTGCACAGATCAACGGTGCGGCTGCAAGCCCCATTCGAGGGGCCGTGGCGATGTGCTCAGAGTCGTCGACGTTGCGGGGACTCCCAAACTTGGTGCCGTTCGCACGGGAGGTTTCAGCTTGAGCGCGGTCCGCTCCTTGACCAGCTCGCCCCGCCACGTACCCCGGCGGATACTGTATCGCGTGTCGCTCTCCACCACCTTTTAGTCCCTCGCGGCCAGCGGTCAGTTCGCCGGCATTGCCAGCGAACTCGGCGGAAGGCTCAACCACTGCGACCCTGATGGCCGGTTCGAGGTCGATGAACAGCGGGTCGCAAACCGCAGCCGACTTCCAGCAGCGACACTGGTCGGAACTCGGCGATCTGTTGCAGCACCACGCGGCGGCGATACCCCGACCGGGTCGCCTCAAACGGTAGCTCGCGGTACGAGCGGCTATAAGATTCGTCACGGCTCAAGGCGCTTCTCCAACTGGAATTTGAGCGATTCGCTGAAGCCCAGCTCCCGCTTGAAATTGATCAGCCCAAAATTAGGTTGCAGGTCCACCGTTGAGGTGCCGCCGTCGAGCAGGCTAATGCCGCGGGTCTGGCAGCTCTGGTAGAGATACTCCACGATCAACACCACGGGGCTGTACTGCCTGTAGCCGGGGCGGTCACCCCAGTAGAAGGCGTAGAGCACATCCGGGCTCAGTCGCAGGCCGATGGCGGCAGCGGCGATCTGCCCCTGGTGCTCGCACGCGTACAACTGCACGGCGTCGGGGAAGAGTTCCTGCATCTGCCGCAGCGGTTCAAGGCCCATGGTCATGGGGTAGCCACGGGAAGCGCGGTTTTCGGCGATGGTGGCGTAGACGTCGGGTAGCCGTTCGGCGGCCACGGCGGAAACTTCGAAGCCTTCGCGCCGGCATTTGTTCAGGCGTTGGCGCTTGCCGTAGTTGATCTTCTCGACGAACGGCTGGTCATCCACACACTGGGCATAGTTGAGGTCGACTAGGGATTCCGCGAAGCCGTCGGCGCGGAACAGAAAGTACTGCACGGAGACATCGGCGGGGTCATGCTGCAACGGAGGTAAGACTACCTGCAGAACCTTGCCACCGCGTGCCTGCAGGAAGGCCGAAATTTCCGAGATAAAGGCTTGCCGATCGTCCAGCGCGACCCCAGGAATATGACTGAGCGCGCCGAAGGTACCGCGCGCCGGGCTGCGGAATACTCCCGGCGTCACTTCGGTGAAATGCGCTGTAATACAGGCGTGCCCATCGAGCAGCCACTGGAAATAATGGCCCTTGCCGTCAGCGTGCAGGCGGAAGAACGCCTCGGTATTAAATAGGTGGAGGCTTTCCTGGGGAAGAAAGCGGTCAACAACTAACAACGTATGACCTCCGGGCCCAATGCTGAGACAGTGTTCAAGTCGTCGGCGAGCACGAAGTGGAAGGCGTCTACCGCGGCTCGATCTCCCGGGTCCTGCACGTGGCCGCCCGCATCACCCGCGGCGCCCGCCAACTGCGGCTGCGTATCGATGCCACCCGGAGCTGGGCACAGGCCATCGCCACCGCCTGGACCCGGGTCCGCGACGCGTTCACGTAACACCGAGATCCTGGCACCGTCCCCACGAGATGAAAGACCCCACCGGCCTTGGGAAAGCCCGCCCCACCGGCGCGACACCGGACGACTTGTCACATCCCCATGCCACAATCGACATCACCAACCGGCCAGCCGGTTCACACGCCCTCCATCAGGTCGCATGCAAAATTGAGGTAAGCGGGTTTGTCATACCATCCAGATTTTGACGCTCGTTCCGCTAACACCGACGCTAAATTTCTGTTGTGAACCATTTATCGTCACCTACTCGATGTTTGTGGCTTCAGCTTGATAACGGAGAAAGTATTCGGTGATGACAATGACCGGCTGGCCACCCGATGTCATACAGTAACGACGCGTGACGGCCCTCGGCCGCTCCCTTGGGTGGTTCCTAAGTCCCGTCCAGCTGGGCAACTCGTCTATCCAGACCGTCACAGGCTCCTTGTAGGTCTCGAGGCGTGAAGCTGCGATAGTCTCGCCAATTGGGCGATTCGTCTCGGTCAGCGCTTTTGTGATTGACGCTGGTAGAAGATCAATTGCAATCAGCGACTCGGCCGCTATAAATGGAGTGCCGGAACTCCGGCCGCACAGCAGAATCTGTCGATCAAGAACTCGTCCAATCGATCCGTCGAACTCAGGTGTGTGAATCGGTGCTGCAAGACGTATCTGTTGGTTGATAATCTTAACTGTAATTTCCTCATTATAGACAATTCGCAGCATTCTCGTGAGCGTGCCATCCGTCGCTAAAAGTATCCGAAGATCCCGGTTGAGGGTTTGAATTTCATCTTCCGACATGTGGTGAGAAGTCATGTCATTATCCCCCCAGTGGTGAGGGTGTTCAGGCCGCCCGCGATGGCGAAGCGGACGGACTCGTGCTTAATAAACCTCATCGACCACGGCTTCCGGTCGTGTGGTGATTTCATCGAAAATCCGCCACACGTATTCCCCGATAACGCCCAGAATGATGATCACCACGCCCACCAGGAAGCTGATCAACGCGACCACCGTCGCGAAGCCTGCCGCGTCCCGGTAGCCCAAGAGCGTGGTGATCACGATGTCCGCTCCGAAGCCGAACGACAGCAGCGAGACAATGAAACCGATCAGCGAGATAACCCGGATCGGCAGCACCGAGAAACCCAGGATCGAGTCGATGAAATAGGTCAGCTTCTTGGCGAACGTCCAGCGCGACTTGCCGTGCTGCCGTTTCCGCCGAGTGTAGGGGACGGTCGCCGGTTTGTAACCCAGCCAATGCGCCAGCAATCTGGGGTCCATGTTCTTGTTGCTGTCGCGAAGGTAGGGCAGCAGTGCGGTGTCCATCAGCAGTATGTCGATGCCGCCCTTCGGGTAATCCTTGCTGATCATTTTCCTGACCAGCCAGTGATAGATTCCGGCAAAGAATGTCGTCAGCGGCGGATCGCCCCGGCGTTCCCGCAGCGCAATTACGAACTTCGACCCCGCCAGCCATTGATCGGTCATCTCGATCACCAGTTCCGGCGGGTCTTGCAGGTCAGCACTCAGCCACATTGCGCAGTCGCCGGTGACGTATTTGAGCCCCACTTTGCAGGAGTGCACCGAGCCGAAGTTCCGCGTCAACTTGACCACCCGGGTATCCGGGCGCTGCTGCTTGATCTTCATCAGCTCGATCATCGACTCGTCGCCCGAACCGTCGTCCACGAAGACCAGTTCCATGGCGCAGTCGCGTTCGTGAAGCTGCCCCTCGACTTTTTGCAGTTCCGTGAACAGCAGCGGCAACGACTCGGCATTGTAGTAGACCGGGACGACGACCGAGACCGTTTTCATGGCTCCCCTTCAGCGGCCGGACCACACAGCGTGATGTCGAGCAGGATACCCGCCCTGTCCAAACGGTTCCGGCCCGTCACGCGGCACTCATGCTCTAATACAAGGTTGAGCGCTTGTGGAGCATCCTGTGAACATCGCAGACCGCGAACGTCGCCCAACGGCGGGCGGGCAATCCCCGGAGAACCCGTGTCGGGATGATCCGATGACACCGCGTCGTGTGGCAGCCTGGCTTGAGTACCTTGTGGGACCTGAGGCGCGCATGTCGAATACATACGAATCGAGACCGATGGCAGGTCTCTAGGAACTCACTAGGAGGAGCCCCTAATGCCGGTCGATCCGAGCCGATTCGCAAAGCTGCGTTACGACGATTTCAAAACCCTCGCCACCGAGGAGGGTCTGTCGCTCCACGAGCGCATCGGCGCCCCCGATTCATACCTTGAAGGCCGCCAAGACGCCATTTTGCAGGACATCAGGGCGAAGTTGTCCAACCTGGACACGCCGGCACGCCGAGTCGTCGACATCGGCTGCGGATGCGGCGCCCTGGTGTTCGAACTCAGCTCCCTCTGCAAAAAAATGGGGCATCTTCATGTCCTCGTGGATTCCGATGAGGTCCTCGCACGCCTGCCCGATGAGCCTCATGTCCGCAAAGTGGGCGGGCAATTCCCACAGGAATCTGCTGCGTCGCTGTTGGACCTGGCGGGCAAGGCGGACGTGGTCATCGCGTACAGCGTCCTCCACTATGTTGTGCTCGACACAAACCCCTTCGACTTCCTCGACAAAGCTCTCAATTTGCTCGCACCGGGGGGACAACTCCTAGTGGCCGATATCCCCAACCAGTCGATGCGCCGCCGGTTCTTCAGCAGCGATGCCGGGAGAGCATTCCACAGATCATTCATCGGCACCGACACCGACCCTGAGGTCGTATTCAATACACTGGAATTCGACAAGATCGACGACAGCGTCCTGATCGGCCTCATGATGCGGGCGCGCGCTGCAGGCTTTGATGCCTATATCCTTCCACAGAGACCAGATCTCCCCTACGCCAACCGCCGCGAAGACCTGCTCTGCAGAAGGCCCTAGCCAACCGCATGAAGACTTCCGCTGACAATAACCCGTACCGTGGCGGACCCAATCCTCTGTACGAGCCTCTGCCTCACCTGCGTCCGCATATCCGGATCACGCCTTTCAGTGCTGCGATGCTCGAGACCGTCCTGGCAGTGCACGCTGATCAAACGCCTTGTGCCTTGGAGAACCCACCCGCATGGCTGAACCGAGCTAACTCGGTGAGGTTCTATGCGAGCGGCAGAGCGGCCATCGCGGCCTGCCTGAATCTGGAGCGCCTCGGGCGCGAAGATGAGGTCCTGATCGTCACGACGACCCAGGGCCCGTATATCAGCTCCTGTGTGACGGATACGATCGAGGCTGTTTGCACGTGGTCGCGACAGCTCACGCCCAGAACCAGAATGGCTCTCGTCATCCACGAGTTCGGCTTCCCTTGCGACTCGAGCATGATAGGCGAGTGCCAAGCAAGAGGAATCCCAGTCGTTGAGGACTGCGCATATGCTCTCGGGTCGCGCATGGAAGGTGCTCCCGTTGGTTGCTTCGGCGACTACGCCATTTTCAGTCTGCCGAAGCATTTCCCTATTCCTTTTGGCGGAGTCCTCGCTTCCAGGCGAGACACCGATCCGAGGCGGGCCGCCGGAGAACTCCCAGACCGGCACGAGGCTCTCCTCGTTTCTCTACTGCGCAAGGCGACCCAGATCTGGGAAAGTCGGAACAAGAGCCGGAGGCGAAACTGGCAGTGGTTTGCACAAAGCCTGCGACCGTTCGGCATGGAACCCTATTTCGCGCTGCCATCCTCAGTCGTTCCCGGGGCTTACGTTATGCGTCTCGAGGCAGCAGTCGACGGCGCCAAGCTCAAGCAAGACCTAGTGGAGGCCGGAGTGGAAAGCACCCAATACTACGGCATGGGTGGCTTTTATCTACCGGTCCACCAGTGCCTCACAGACTACGATCGGAAATACATTTTGTATCATGTGGCAAAGTCCCTAGCGGTCGGTGTTTAAAGTTGGCTGACCGTTTGCTTTCTTGAAGATGTTGTCGGCGGTTGGTCCATACGATCGGGTGGGCCCGCCCGGTGCCAGCCGGCGATGAATTTCTTGATGGCGGTCGTGAGTTCGCGGACGTTGCCGAAGACGTCGCGGTGGATGGCTTGGCGTTCGATGATGGGGAAACATGCTTCGACCAGGTTCGTCCACGAAGGCCGAGGCCGGGGTGAAATGGACGTGGATGCGGGGGTTGGCAGTGATCCAGTCGCCGATCTCGACGCGTTTGTGGGCTTCGTAGTTGTCATCATCAGGTGCAGCTGCTTATCGGAATAGGTGGGGTGTCCCGTGGCGATTCCCCTCATATCGTGGAGACATCGCCAATGAGGAGGTTCGGCGATGGAGGCACGGCGAAAGTTCGACGAGCAATTCAAGGAGGGTGCGGTTCGGATCGTGCGGGAGACCGGCAAACCGATTGCGCAGGTCGCCCGCGAGCTCGGGATCAATGGCGGCACCCTGGTAACTGGGTGAATAGCGAGCGGCACGCCCGGGAGGGCGGTGATGGCCGGCTTGAGGAAAGTGAGCGCGAGGAACTCAAGCGGCTGCGCGCGGAAAACGCCGAGCTCGCCATGGAGCGTGATGTCCTCAAACGCTCGGTCGCCCTCTGGGTCTTATCCCGATCTCGGGATAAGACCCATTATGCCGAGCACCGGATTATGCCGAGGACTCCGCCGAATCGTCTGCGGGGTAGGGGATCTGTGTCCACGCACTCGGCGTAATCACAGCGCCTCGAGGAAGGCGAGCAGCGTGTCGGGGGGTCGGTATCGGCCCGGAACCGCATGGAGGGGTGTGGTGCGGGCGAGGGCGCGTTCTTTCAGGCGAAGATCTGCGTGCAGATAAATCTGGACCGTGTCTGTTTTCTCGTGGCCGAGCCAGAGAGCGATCACAGATGTGTCCACGCCCGCGTGCAATAGGGTCATGGCGGTCGAGTGACGCAGGACGTGCGGGGTGATCGTCTTGGCGTCGATCGAGGGACAGCGCTGCCGCGCCGTGATCGCGTGGTTGGTGACGAGCAGCGCGACCGCGTCACGACTGAGCGGCCGACCGCGGCTGGTCGGGAACAACGGATCCTCGGGTCGGCCTCGTCGTTCGGCCAGCCAGCCCCGCAGCACCGCGACCGTCTGGGCGGTGAGCGGCGTGCAGCGCTGTTTGCGTCCCTTGCCGACACAGCGCACATGGGCCCCCGCTCCGAGATGGATGTCGCGGCAGCACAGCCCGGTCAGCTCGGAGACCCGCAGACCGGTCTGGACCGCGACCAGCAGCAGCGCGTGGTCGCGACGGCCTATCCACCGGCTGGTGTCCGGGGCGGCGAGCAGCGCGTCGATCTCCTCACCGTCGAGGAAGCACACGACCGCCCGGTTGTAGCGTTTGGGTGGGATGGCCAGCACCCGAGCGATTAGCGCGGCGTGCTCGGGGTGTTGCAGTGCGGTGAACCGGAACAGCGAGTGGATCGCGGCCAGGCGGGTGTTGCGACTGCGCACGCTGTTGGCGCGCTGGTCTTCGAGGTGGTCGAGGAACGCGCCGATCAGCGGGGCGTCGAGGTCCTCGATCTGCAGCCGGGCCGGCGGTGTGCCCGTCCGCTCCGCGACGAAACCGAGCAGCAGCCGCAGGGTGTCCCGGTAGGAGGCGACGGTGTGCGGGCTGGCGTTCTTCTGCCGGGCGAGGCGTTCGGTGAAGAAGGCCTGCAAGGTCGGGGCGAGCGCGGTCATGACGTCGCTCCGGCGTGGCGCTGCATCCGGTCGGCGGCGAGGGCGAGCAGTTCCGGCGCGGCCGAGAGGTACCAGTAGGTGTGACGTGGGTCGGTGTGGCCGAGGTAGGTGGACAACAGCGGCAGCCGCGCCTGCACGTCGGCATCATCGCGATACCAGCCGAGCAAAGTGTTCACCGCGAAGGTGTGTCGGGCGTCGTGAATGCGCGGGCGACACGCCGGGCAGTGTTGCTCGATCCCATTCTCGCGCAACAGCGTCCGGAACGTCTGCGACACCGTGGTGGCCGCCAGTCGGGCACCGGTCGTGGATACCAACAATGCGTCCGTACGCGGACGCGGACACAGCCGGTCCCGGCGCGCTGCGTAGGTGGTCAGCGCGGCCATGGTGGAGGGATGCAACGGCAGTTGTCGGGGCTTGTGGAATTTCGCCTCACGTATCGTCAACACGCCGGTGGCCGGGTCGACATCGCCGCGGTCCAGACCCAGCGCCTCCCCGCGCCGCACGCCCGTGGCGAACACCAGCCCGATGAACGTCTGCATCGTCGCGGCGGCCAGCGGTGAGCGCAGCCGCCCGGCCCCGGCCATCAGGGCGGCGACATCGGCATCGGAATACAGATAGGGCGTGGCGCGCCTGGTGTGGGCCGGCAGCAGATCCACCGGTGGCACCTCGACAGCCGGGTCGAAGGCCTGCACCCAGCGGGCGAAGCAGCGCACCACGCTGAGCCGTTGCGCGTGCCAGGTCGAGGAGCTACCCGGCGGGAGGGTGGCCCACTGCACCGCCAGCTGTGTGGTGATCGTGTCGGTGTCGGCCGCGTCGGCGAAGTCGACGAACTGCTCGAGCAGCAGCCCCGCGCCGACGAGCTTGAAACCCAACGTGCGACGGACGGTGAGATAGTCGGCCACCGCGCCACGCAGGCCGCTCATCGCGCACCCGCCGGCCACGGCCGCATCACAGTTGACAGCGCGGCATGATCGACCTTGGCGTATATAGCAGTGCTGAGCATGCTGGCGTGCCGCAGGACCTGACCGACTTCGGGCAGGCTGGCGCCAGAACGCAGCAACTCGGTTGCCGCGCAGTGCCGCAGCCGATGCGCCGTCACCACCACGCCGGACCGCTGTCCGGCCCTTCGGACGATCGCCGACACCGCTTTGCCGGACAGTTCACTTCGCGGGGCGATCAGTGTGGTGAACACATGCGTGGAGGCGCACCGAGGCCGACCTCGCCGCAGCCAGCCGGCGACGGCTTGTCCCGACATCGGCCGGTAACGGTAGCCGCTCCTCACGATGGGCTTTGCCGCGAACCAAGATCTCACCGTGACGCCAGTCCACATCGGTCAGTTCCAGGGCTGCCACCTCGCCGGCCCGCAGCCCGAGCCGCAGCAGCAGCGTGAGCACCGCGAAGTCGCGGCGCCCCAACGCGGTTCGGCGGTCGCAGGAAGACAACAGCCGCGCCGCCTGCCGCCGATCGATCGGCTGCGGCAGACAGCTCGCTGGCCAGGATGCCGCCGACGGCACCGCACCTGCCAACCCCGTCGCCGTGATTCCCGTCAGATGCAGGTAGCGCAGCAGCGCCCGCATCCCGACAACGAGAATCGCGGCCGACCCAACACAACGCGTCCTGCACCCAGCCAACACGAACTCGCTCACCTGGCCCGCGGTCAAGCCGCACAGGTCCCTACGTCCCGACGCGCAATACTCCGATACGAACTGGCGCGCCACATCGACGTAGTTGCGGACCGTCGACGCGGCCAGCCCGCGCTCCTCGACCAGATAGGCCCGGTAGGCGGCAAGCAGAACCTCCACCGCGCTATCGGCCACGGCCGGCGAGCAGACCGGGGCCACCCCAACTTCACGCAAATGATCCAGCAGCGGCGCCATGCCCCGCGCCGAGAGCCACTGCCCGTAGCCCGCGACGCGTCGGGCCCGCAGGAACTCCTCCACAACACTGGACGTGAGCTCGTGTCCGTCTAGATGAGTAATTCCAAGGGGTGTTACTGGTGTGGCTGCTGTGAATTTGAGGTGAGGGTGTCCAGGATTGGCGTTGCAAACCCAACCTGGCACTGGAGGCCGAAGTGGACGCCGACCTGGACACCCTCGCTACCGCACTGTACGTCACCGCCGATGATTTCCTGATCAGCAATCCGCAGTATCGGCCATGGCGTCCCAGGGTCGGGATCACCCCGCGCCTTGATGACGCCGAACTGGTCACCCTGGTGGTGCTACAGGCGCTGCTCGGATTCACCTCAGAGGCGCGGTGGTTGCGTTACGCGAACAGCCGGCTGCGTGGGTTGTTTCCTTATCTGCCAAGACAATCGGGCTACAATAAGCGGGTGCGCGCAGCGACCGGGATGCTGCGTGCGGTTATCGCGCATCTGGTTGCGTGCACTTCGCGGTGCACCGACGATGTGTGGGTGGTTGACTCGACTCCGGTCGAATGCGGGCGATCGCGGGAGACCGCGAAACGCTCCGATCTGGCCGGTTGGGCCGAGTATGGGTACTGCGCGTCGCACTCGCGCTTCTTCTGGGGACTGCGCCTGCACCTGGTATGCGCCCTGTCGGGGCTGCCGGTGGCGTTCGCGCTGACCGGCGCCAAGGCCGATGAACGCGAAATTCTGCTCGGGATGCTCGACGCCGACCCGAACTTGCTCGCGACGCATCCCGCTCAGACGTTGATGGCCGACAAGAACTACTACGGCAGGCAATTCGAAGCCACGCTCGCCGACGCCCGCATCAAACTGCTGCGCCCTGCCCGCGCGGGAGAGAAACCCCGTGCGGGACAAGGCTTCTTCAAGCCGCTGCGGCAGGTCATCGAATCAGTCAACAACACCCTCAAGACCCAGCTCGACCTTGAACGCCATGGCGGACGAACCATCGCCGGAGTCGCCGCACGCGTCCTGCAACGCATCCTCGCCCTCACCGCCGCCATCTGGCACAACGACAGAACCGAGAAGCCGATCCTGCGATCACTGACCGCATACGACCACTGACCCCTTGGAATTACTCATCTAGGCCCCGATCGACCAGCCAGCGGCTCAGGTGCGCCATCACCTGAAGCTGACCCGCCGCAGAACTCGGCTCATATCCCCGCGCGGCCAACTCCGTACGGAACCCGTCCGAGTACGGGCCCAACGGCCCACAAACCCGTACCCGCTTCGCTCTAGTGTTCATGACCTGCTCCTCTCCAGATCCGCTTCCTAGAGAGAAGTCTCATCACCAACAGGATCCGGGATTATGCCGAGTGCGTGGACACAGATCCCTTACCCCGCAGACGATTCGGCGGAGTCCTCGGCATAATCCGGTGCTCGGCATAATGGGTCAAGGAAGCGATGCGGCGGTGAGCCTGGCCGCTGTGATCGCCACCCAGAGGGCCAACTACGGCATTCCGCACGCGGTGTCGTGCCGCGCGCTGGGCGTGTCACAGGCGTGGTTTTACAAGTGGCGCAACGGCGACGGCTCACCGCAGCGGCATCGCCGCAAAGCGCTGGCAGCCACGATCGCGTGGCTGTTCACCAAACACAAGGGCACCTATGGGTCGCCCCGGATCGTGGTGGACCTGCAGGAGATGGGGTGGCGGGTGTCGGTGAACACCGTCGCGGCGTTGATGGCCGAGCAGGGGTTGGTGGCCCGGCGCGCGCGGCGCCGGCGCGGCAGCACCAAACCGGACAAGTCCGCGGGTAAGGCACCCGACCTGCTGGGCCGCGACTTCACCGCGCCCCCGACACCGAACCTGGCGTGGGTGGGCGATCTGACCGAGATCCCCACTGACGAGGGCAAACTGCAGCTCGCGGCGATCATTGACCTACATTCACGACGGGTCCCCGGCTTCGCGATGGACGTCCACCACGACGCGGCGTTGGCGCGCGCGGCGCTGTGCATGGCCATCGCGGTACGCGGCGGGTCGGTGGCCGGGGTGATCTTTCACACCGATTATGCCGAGGTTTGCTTTAAGCCGAGGATCTGCGGAGATGGCCTGCGCTCGTGGGGGTTGCTGGTGGATTTCTCGGCTTAACGTTTCGCGGCTATCGCAGGCTGTAGAGGGTTTGGAGTTGGTCTTCGGTGAGTGGCTCGGTGGCCGCGGTGTTGATGGCGGGGGTGGCGGCGTTGATGGCTTGTCGCATCATGTCCAGGGTCGCAAAGGCATAGAACGCTGCTGTGGTGGAAGCGTTTTCGTGGCCGAGGAGGCGCATGATGATCGGCAGCGGGATACCCTGCTGGTAGAGATCCATCGCCTTGGTTTTGCGCAGCAGGTGGCAGTGGATGTTCGCCGGGATCGAAAGGCATTGAGCACGAGCGGATTCGGCGGCTTGCTTGAGCACGGCGGCGACCGTGTCAGCGGACAGTTCGGCAGGTCGCCCGCGGTGCAAACTGTAGAACAACGGCCTGGTCGCGGGGAGTTTGGTGATATTCGGGTGGAACTCATCGAGGTAGACGTGCAGGTGCTCGACGGTCTTCTCGGTGAGCGGTACGACGCGGGTCTTGTTGCCCTTGCCGGTAAGCAGGATGTGCCCGGGCTCGGTCAGGCACAGATCCTGCAGGGTCAAGCCCGTGATCTCGCCCACGCGAGCCGCGGTGTCGTAGAGCAGGATCAGCAGCATCCGGTTCCTCCGAGATTTCGCTGTTTGCCCGGTGAACGCGGCAAGGATCGCACGCGTTTGAGCTTCGGTGAGGTACTCGATGGGCCTGCGGGGGCCAGCCGGCGCTTTGAGTGCTTTGGCTGATTGGCTGAGCGCGACGAGCGTGAGATCTTCGTAGGCCGCGTAGGTCAGGAACGCTTTGACCGCGCTCAGACGCAACCTGACGGTCTTGGGCGTGTAGTGCCGCTGATCGGTCATCCAGGTCAGCCATCCTTTCAGGTGCCGGCGGTCGAAGTGATCGAAGCTGACGTGCTCACGTCCGATGTGCTCGGCCTCGGCGAGGTAGTCCAGGAAGCACTCCAGGCTGATCCGGTAGGCCTCAATCGTTTTCGGCGACAGTCCTCTGGTCTTGGGCATGTAGGCGTGCAGATAATCGCGGGCGAACCTGAAGAAGTCCGGTGCGCCGGTATGTGGGTCGCGTCTCATCAGAATCCCACCTGCGGTAGCAGGGACTGGCGTTGTCGGGTGATGCCGGCGTAGGTGGCCATGAAATCGGGCGACGTGTGCACGTAGTAGTACGTGCTCTCAAAGGTTGCGTGGCCCATGTAACGAGACAGGTAGGGCAGCATCGCGGTGACGTCGTCGCCGGCGGTCATCCATCGCTGGATGTTGGCGTAGGCGAAGTGATGCCGGAAATCGTAGGGGCGTGGCTGTTGGCCGGCCGCGGGCCGGGGCAGCCCGGCCTGGTCCCAGATGCGGCCGAACATTTTCCCGACCGTTGCCGCGCTGACCTGGTTACCGGTAGCAGAGACGAAGAACGTGCGACGCGAGGCGAAATGTGCTCGCGACGTCCGGTCGCACGTGTCGAGGATCTCGATAACCCGATCAGTCAGCGGCAGCCTGCGGCTGCGATGTCCTTTGGACCAGACGATGTCGATGTGCCCGGCATCAAGGTCGACCTGACCGGTCTGCAGAGCGCGGGTTTCGCCGGTCCGCAGCCCGCACGAGTGCATCAGCGTGAAGAACGCGACCGCCTGCCACCGCCACGGGGATGGTGCCTGTAGTTGTGTTGCGGCGGTGAAGAAAAACTCGATCTCACGCCGGGCCAACAGATAGGGATGCGCGGCAACGAAAGAGGCTTTCCACCGGTCGGAGAGCACATAGGCGTCGTTGGCCCCGTTGGTATTCAGCCACCGGCCGACGTCACGGATGTAGGACATCCAGGACCGGTAGCGGCCGCAACGTTGCAGCTGAACACCGACCCAGCCTTCGACAGTTTCTTTGTCGAACACCGTGCGGTCGTGCTCGGCGCAGTAGGCGTCGAACTTCCTCAGGTACCAGATGCGGGAAGCGCCAGTGAATCCCATGTTCGCCTTGAACGCCAGGTACGCATCCAACTCGGTGGCGAACGCGCTGGTGAAGCCGTGGCCACTCATGACCGCACGGCTTCTGGGACCGGCAGGACGCAGTCGAGCAGACGTAGCCGGTCGACGCTCATGTAGAGGTTCGTCGATTCTTCGCTGGCGTGGCCGAGCACTGCCGCGATCGTCGGTAGCGGAACCGCTGCGGCCAGCAGCCGGGATGCGGCGTTGTGGCGCAGCAATCGGGTTCCCGCCTTCAGCTTGTTCACCCCCGCTTTCCGGAATGTCTCAACGGTCACCCGGTGCACCGTCGCGTGATCGCCCAGCCGGGTGTGTGGGGCTACCGAACGCAGGAATAGGTGATCATCGCCGGAGCTGGGACGCTCGTCGAGAACATAGGTGGCCAGCTTGCCCAGCAGCAAGGCCGGCAATGGCAGCGTCAGCGGGTTGCCCGTCTTCTGCTGCACGAGGCCGATTGTGTGCCCACGCCAGTCGACGTCACCCATCCGTAGCGCCACGATGTCACAGGCCCGCAATCCCGTCGATAATGCGAGCAAGGTGATCGCGGCGTCCCGCGCGCTGACCACCCCCGACGCACAGGCCCGAACAACCCGTTCCTCGTCGCCATCGCCGAGGGCGGGGACTATCGCGTGAAAGCGTTTGATGCCAGCCAGATTCAGCGCATTGACAAGGTCGGTGCGGCCGGTGAACTTGAGGAACGGACGAAAGTTCGACACCACCCAAAACAGCGACGACCTGGCCCACCGGTCCAGTAGGGATTCCAAAAACGCCAGGACACTGGCGCCATCCGCCCCGTCCAGCACTGCGATCCCGCGTGCTTCCAGGAACACCAGGTAGCTACGCGCCACCCGCCCGTAGGCCTCGCGGGTGGCCGGCGCCAGACCGCGCCGGCCCATCTCGGCCTGCCAGGCGGCGTCCAGTGCAACGAAGTCGCTGCTCTCGGGCCGTGGACCTCCGCCGCCGCGGCCACGAACCGCCAGGTCCACCCGCCCGGTCTGCACATACGAGTCGAACACCGTAACAAGACGCCGGTAATCGAACCGGCGCTGCGGGCTGAACCGACCGGTGCGCACACTGGTCGTCATCGAGGCGAACTCCGCACCCAGACCGGTGGAATACTCACGCCCCAAGGCGAACTCAGTCAGCGCCTTGATCGTCTTCGCGTACTGACCAACTGTCGATTCCATGTAGCCGGCCGCACGCAGCTCCGCCACGACAACCGCGCCGATCCCACGGACCGTCGTATCCATGACCGTCTCCTTCCACAGACGTAGAGATACGACGGACGCTAACCACCACCCGAAACGTTAAGCCGAGAAATCCAGCGACACCCCCCACGAGCGCAGGCCATCTCCGCAGATCCTCGGCTTAAAGCAAACCTCGGCATAATCGCTATTAAGCCGGATCCGGCTTAATAGCGACCAAGGTGGAGAGTACACCGGCGAGCTGTTCGCCCAGGCCTGTCGAGACGCTGGCGTCACGCAGTCGATGGGGCGCACAGGATCGGCTCTAGATAACGCGGTCGCGGAGTCGTTCAACTCGAACCTGGAATGGGAACTGCTGCGCAACAACCACTTCCAGACTCGCGGACAGGCCCGTCACGCGGTCGCTGGCTGGATCGAAGACTACAACAGCGCCCGCAGGCATTCCACCGACGGCATGCTCAGCCCAATCGCCTACGAACACGCCTGCGCTCAACGACGCAGCACCGCCTCCGGCAGCGACCCGGAGGCGGCATGAACCACAATGGAGGCGGCTTCGCCGCCGCTGACCTTCCCGGTAAGCGCCGTGCCGGCTACGGGGCCGCCCCTCCGGCCTCCAGGGTCGCCACCGCGATCGCTGCGCGACGGGCCTGCGGCCCGCCCTTGACCCCCGAGCCTCTACGGCCCCTCACCGCGCAGTGGCAGGGGGCAGGGGCAAAGCCCCTGCCCGCCGGACCGCACGGCGCTCACGACCAAGCCCAACACAACAAAGTCTCTACGGTTTCAGGGGATTGCCAGAGCGCTTGGCAGATCGCCTCGTGCGAGATCGTCATCGACTCATCATCGGGGAAATCGATGCGCAGGTTGGTGACCGGCGTTTTCATCCGCTCGCCCGTGATGAATCCACCATAGGTCAGCCCGTTGTGACTGATCAGCGCATCGTCGCGCTGATGCGCTGGCAGCAGCGCGATCAAGCGATCTCTGTCGTCGTACACGAGCAGCGAATGATCGCTGAAGCGGTCGGCGTGGTAATCCATGTAGCCGCGCTCGAACAGGAACCAGCCGTTCTTGCTATTCCGCACGAAATCATCCCAGGCGGCCTGATCAGCCGCCGTGTAGCGCCTGACGATCATCGTGGCTTGCGTACCGGCAAGTCTTCGCGGGGGTTTGGCATCAACAGTGTCTCCGGCTGCGACAGGTAGCTGTCGGAACCGGCGGCGCGGCAGCGCAATTCAGTACCCCCTCGTCAATCTGCCCAGCTTCAGGCACGGTGAACGTGACTTTCGACGCTTCGGTCGTCCAACTCGCTTAATAGGTCGCTGCCACATAGCATGCCACCAGGGCTGCCGTGACAAGGTCCTTTTCGCGGCGGAGCACGCCCCCGATCTCCGCCGCAGTCGCCCACCTATTCTCGCCCTCGCCGAGTAGTGGCGTGCCGCTGGACGAGGCTGCCGTGTGCATCGCGGCCGAGCCCCTCACCGCCGGGGGTCCGGAACAATGGACCGTCGGGTCCGCAGCTAGTTCTGCGAGGTGCCAGTTACCGCCAGCTGGGCAGCCAGATCTCCATGTTCCAGGTCTGTTGTGAGATGGGCAGACCCGTCAGCACCGGGAACAGCCATGCGAAGTTGGTCACCACCAGGGCGACGTAGCAGGAGACGGCGATCAGTCCCAGGGTGCGTCGTTCGGAGCTTTGCTTGCGGGCGTAGAGGATGTCGCCGCAGATCAGCGCGATGGCCATGACCAGGAACGGGGCCATTGTCGCCGCGTAAAAGAAGTACATCTGCCGGTCGATGTCGGCGAACCAGGGCAGCCACCCCGCGCAATAACCGGTCAGAACGGCGGCGTAGCGCCAGTCTCGGCGAACCAGCGTTCGCCAACCTGCGTAAATGAGGACCGGCACCGCCAGCCACCACATGGCGGGGGTGCCCACCAGCATTTCCGCCCTGACGCACGACTGCGCGCCGCAACCGGAAACGTTCTGCTGGTCGATGGCGTACAGAACCGGCCGCAATGACATCGGCCAGCTCCAGGGTTTGGATTCCCACGGGTGGTAATTGCCGGCGGAATTGGTCAGGCCCGCATGGAATTCGAAGGCCTTCGCCGTGTAGTGCCAGAGCGAGCGGATGGCGTCGGGGAGCGGCACGATCGAGTGGCGGCCAATCGACTGGCCAACCTCGTGGCGGTCGATCGCTGTCTCGGAGGCGAACCACGGCGCATAGCTCGCCAGGTAGACCGCGAATGGGATGAGCGCCAGCGCATACGCGGTGGGAATCAAGTCGCGTCGCAGCACGCCCCGCCACGGGCTGGGCACCTGGTACTGACGCCGCGCCGCCACGTCGAACGCCAGCGACATCGCGCCGAAGAAGACCACGGAGTAAAGGCCCGACCACTTCGTGCCGCAAGCCAATCCGAGGAGGACCCCCGCCAAGAAACGCCACCACCGCACGCCCAGACGTGGACCCCACAGGGTTTCCGCGCTGCGGCCCTCCAGCAGCGCGACATGCATTCGCCGGCGTACCTCATCACGATCGACGATGAGCGCGCCGAACGCCGCGACCACGAAGAAGGTGAGTAAGCCGTCGAGCAAAGCCGTCCGCGCAGTGACAAAGCTCACGCCGTCGCAGATCACCAGCACGCCGGCGATGGCGCCGACCAGGGTCGAGCGGCTGATCCTGCGAACAATCCGCATCACCAGCGTCACCATGACCACGCCGAGCAGCGCGCCGGTGAACCGCCAGCCCACCCCGTTGTAACCGACGATCGCCTCACCGATCGCGATCAGTTGCTTGCCCACCGGCGGATGGACGACCAGGCCAAACCCGGGGTTGTCTTCCACCCCGTGGTTGTGCAGCACCTGCCACGCCTGAGGCGCGTAATGCTTCTCGTCGAAGACGGGTGTGCCCGCGTCGGTGGGGGAGCCCAGGTTGAGGAAGCGGGTCACCGCGGCCAGCACCGCGATCACGCCCGTCACGACCCAACCGCGGATGTGATCGGTGGGTCCGAAATCCGCGACCGGAACGAGTGGCCCGGGGCTGACCACGGGTACGGCACGCTCGACGCCCTCGTCCGAGGCGACGGAGCTTTCGCGGGGCGGGGCGGTCATCACGTCGATCGTAGGCTGTCCGTCATGACCTCTGGCCGCCTATTGCTGGGCGCGACCCCGCTTGGACAGCCGTCGGATGCCTCGCCACGCCTGATCGACGCGCTGGGCCGCGCCGACGTGGTGGCCGCCGAGGACACCCGTCGGCTGCGAAACCTGGCCAAGGCGCTCGATGCCCCGATCACCGGCCGGGTGGTCAGCCTGTACGACCGGATCGAGCCCGTGCGGGTGCCCGCCCTGGTCGACGCGATCAAGGCTGGGGCGACGGTGTTAGTCGTCAGCGACGCCGGAATGCCCCTGATCAGCGACCCCGGCTATCCACTGGTCGTGGCATGCGTGGACGCCGGCGTTCCGGTGACGTGTCTGCCCGGGCCGTCCGCGGTGACGACCGCGCTGGCCGTATCCGGTCTGCCGTCAGACAGGTACTGCTTCGAAGGATTCGCCCCCCGCAAGAAGGCGGCGCGCCGGAATTGGTTGGCGTCGCTGGCCGACGAGCAGCGCACCTGCGTGTTCTTCGAATCGCCGCGCCGGTTGCCCGCGTGCCTGCGCGATGCCGTGGAACAGCTCGGTGGGGCCCGCCGGGCAGTGGTGTGCCGGGAGCTGACCAAGGTGCACGAGGAAGTCGCGCGCGGCTCGCTCGAGGAGCTCGCGACGTGGGCGGCCGGCGGTGTGCTCGGCGAGGTCACCGTCGTGCTCGCCGGCGCGACCCCGCGCGCCGACCTGACGTCACTGTTGGCAGAGGTGGAGCAAATGGTCGCGGCAGGGGTGCGGGTCAAAGACGCCTGCAGCGAAGTGGCCGCGGCGCATCCGGATGTGCGCTCACGCCAACTCTATGACGCGGTCCTGCGATCACGCCAGAGTGAGTAGCCGCCCGTCAGCGTCAGGGGATGCACAGCCCGATGGGACCGAGATGCGGGCCGATGCACCGCGGCTTCAGGATGGCCGCCGGACCCGGCAGGTGGGGGTGGGGCAGGGCTTGCGCGGGGTGCGCGAGCCACCCCGGTGCCTTGGGCGCCGCCGGCAGTGCTTGCGCGGGGTGCGCGAGCCATCCCGGTGCGGCGGGCGCAGGCGGCAAACCCGCCCGTAACGCGGCCAGAGAAGTGGGCGGCCCAGGCAACCTCGGCAGCAGCGCCGGTGCCGCCGGGAAGGCCGGCAGCGCGGGTGCTGCCGGGACGCGCACCCCTGGGACACCCACCGCCGGGAGACCCACCGCGGGGAGACCCGCTGCCGGGAGACCCGCCGCCGGGAGGGTTGCCGTCACCGTCGGCATTGTCGCGGCCGCGGCGGCCGCCGGGATAGCCGCCGACGCGCCGGGGATTGCCGCCACAGCGGCGGGGATATTCGCCGCCGAGGAGGGGACAGCAGGCCCAAGGAGCGAGGTGAGGCTAACCCCATTCATCCCGCTGATCGAGGGGAGACTAATCCCAGGGATCGAGTTAAGACCTAGCCCATTGGTCCCGCTGATCGAGGGGAGACCAATCCCCGGGATCGAGTTAAGACTAAGCCCAGAGATCTGGTTAAGCCCGGGGATGGAGGAGACTGTCCCGGAGATCTGCTTAAGCCCAGGGAAGGAGGGGAAATTAAGCCCCGGGACCTGGAGGTTGTTTGGCAACAAACCCGCGGCCTGAAGATAGAAAAGCGATAGGGACAGACTGCTAACAACGCCGGCGGTACTGCCTGCCAGCCCCACGAGGGATGTTGGCACGGCGACGATGGTGCCCCAGACCGACTGAATGGCCTGCGCGTCTTGGGGTATGGAAGTCAGGCCGGCTGCGCCGGCCAGTGCGTCCGCCGGAAGCCCGGGCCCGCCCGCGTCGGGCACTCCACCAAGACCCGGACCGTCCGCGGGGGAGGCGCCCGATGACGCTGCTCCGGGCTCTGCGCGGGCCGCCGACGGCCCGCCGCCAGTTTGCCGAGGTTCCGTCAGGTTGGCCGCCGGCGAGAACCGCGGCCCTCCCGCCTGCGCTGCAGGCTCCGCCGGTGCGGGCGTCTGCGGCATGAGGGCCGACCCGGCGTTGCCGCATCCGTTGGCGCACGCTGATCCAGCCGGGGGCGGAGGCGGAGCGCTGACGGAAGTCAGAGGCGTGACCGCCAGCGTCCCACCAACCAGGGCAGAAGCTGCGGCGCCGGCAAGAACGATTCTCATTACCTAACCCCTCTAGCAGTTGACTCGCGACCAGCGCGATGCCTGAATCTTATGCGCAGCCGGCCCCCGATGCGGGCGTTATCCCCAACATTCATGCCCGACGCATAGAAATTTCGACTAGCCAACAGACGCGGCGGCCGCGATGCAAGGCGGCCCGACGATCGGGGCCGCCTTGTGAAGGCATTCATACCATTCGGCATCGAGATCCGAGTCGGCGGTGATGCCGCCGCCGACGCCGAGCACGGCGCTGCCGTCCGCGTGGAACTCCACCGTACGGATCGCGACGTTCAGCTCGCATCCCGCGATCGGGGAGGCCAAACCTACTGTGCCGCAGTATATTCCGCGGCGGTTATGCTCCCATCGCGAAATGAGTTGACGCGCGCGGTGTTTGGGAGTTCCGGTGACCGATGCCGGGGGG
This sequence comes from uncultured Actinomycetota bacterium, assembly GCA_963788075.1. GTDB lineage: Bacteria > Actinomycetota > Actinomycetes > Mycobacteriales > Mycobacteriaceae > Mycobacterium. The sequence goes on from CAWBFI010000009.1 coordinate 239,967, forward strand.
AAGGCGGCGTCCAGTAGGGCCGATGTCGGTAGCTCCATCGGAATCCGTGCCGACACCGTGGACACCAGGTGCCACACGCCTGGCGCGCGCCGCACGACCAAGAGCTCGGGCACAGTAACCGTGCCGACGGTCGCCACCCTGCCGAGATCATTGCGGACCAGGTCCACGATCATGATGTTTTCGGCTACCTCTTTCGCCGACGCCCGCAGCGCCGACGGCCAGGCATCCAATGGGAGGGTGCCCTTGATCGGGCTGGAAGTCACGACCGTTCCCTGGCGGCGCAGGAAGAGCTCCGGTGACAGCGATGCCACCGCACCCCACGGTCCGGCGACGTACGCCGCCCGGGCCGGGGAAGTCCGCGCAACCCCGTCGATGAAGAAGTCCAAGGGGGCGCCGGTGACCGTCCCGGTGAATTGTGTGCACACGCACGCTTGGTAGACCTCGCCGGCGCGGATCGCCTCCAGGCATGCCAGCACCCCCTCGCGGTGCCCCGCGCGGTCGGCGGCGTCCCAGGCGATCCGGCAATCGCGCGCCGGTGGAGGCGCCGCCGCAAGCGCCGCCGTCAGCCAGGTCGGCATGGGCGCACCGGAGAGGCTTTCGTACCACCACGGCCCATCGCGGTCGCGGCGGAGAACGCAGTCGGTCCAACCGCCCGCGGCCTCCGGAATTCTGTTCGGCTGCCCGTCGGCACCCGGATCGGGATAGGACAGGTAGCCGAACCAGCCACCGCCCACCGCCTCCGTGCTGGGCGTCTGCGCACCGAGCGTGACCGCGAACGCGCCGTCGGTGTGGACCTGCTGCGCCGACAGGCTCGGCGCGATCACTGCCGCCGCACCGAACCAGTCGCCCGTCAGCGCAGCAGGCGGCGGCAAATCGAGCCGGTCGGTGGCCTCACCGACGGCGCGCAACACCCGGGGCGCCGAGCCAAGGTCGCCCAGCCGGTCGATTCGCACCGCCCTAGCTTGACAGAGTGCGGGATATCGCACTCGCGGGCGTTGCTGCTCAGCCTCGGCTGATGTCGCGGGCGGCCGCTAGGGCCGTGAGTTTGTCGGGGTTGCGCATGACGTAGAAGTTCGTGATCTTGTCGTCCACGATCTCCACTGTGATCGCCATCTCGAGCCGTTCGTTCTGGTAAAGCAACACCGCTGGAGCGCTGTTGCAGGTCACCATGTCCACGCGCAGCGTCGCCCATACCTCACGCGTTTTGCGCATCAAACCGGCGATGGCCCTGGCTACCCGGTCGGCGCCGACCACCGGCCTGCGGGCCGCACTGACCTTGCCGCCGCTGTCGGCCGTCCAGGTGGCGTCCGGAGCGAGCATCGTCATCAGCGCCTCCACGTCGCCGCTGGCCGCCGTGGCCAAAAACTGAGCGGTGATTTCCGCGTTGCGTTCCGGATCGACCGCGTCGAATCGCTTCCGTCGTGCGCGGACGTGTTCGCGCGCGCGATGCGCGACCTGTCGCACGGTCGGCGCTGGCTTGCCTACCGCGTCGGCGATTTCGCCATAGTCGAAACCGAACACCTCGCGCAGCACGAACACCGCCCGCTCGTCCGGGCTTAGTGTTTCCAGCAGAACCAGCATCGTCATCGAAACCGATTCGGCCAGAACGACATCGGCCGACGGGTCGCGATCGTCGAGTAGCAGCGGTTCGGGCAGCCATGGGCCCACGTACTCCTCGCGGCGACGGGCGTCGGCCCGCAGTGTGTTGAGCGCTTGGCGGGTGACCAACTGGGCCAGGTAGGACTTGGTGTCGCGCACGGTGCGCAAGTCGACGGCTGCCCAGCGCAGGTAGCTGTCCTGCAGCACGTCGTCGGCCTCGGTTGCCGAGCCAAGGATTTCGTACGCGATGGTGAACAGCAGCGGCCGCAGGTGCGTGAACCGTTCGGCATGCTCACCGGCGCCCGACGGCGTGGTCATGGGAGCGCTACCTGCTCGTCGGCCGGCAGCTGCGCGGGCCGTGTGCGGCCTTTGAGCCAGAAGTACGAGCCGGGCCTGGCCGCCTCACGCCGGATGCTCCAGAGTGTGCCCTTGCAGACCGCTTCCTTGATGGAGGCCGCGAACCGGCCCCCGACGATCACGTTCACCGGGGTGTCGTCGGCGCGCGCAAGCTGGATGGTCGCGTGCGAGCGGCCCAGGCTGATGCACTGCCCGACGAACGCCTGGTTCAGCAATGCGGGCGCGCTTCCCGCTATGCGGCTGAGCACGGTGTTGGCGGCTTGGACGCCAAGCGGCCCGGCGGCTTGGCAGCTCATCCGCAATGGCTGACCCGACGGCGCGGCGGCGTCACCGGCGGCCACGATGCGCTGGTCGTCGATGCTGGTCAGCGTCTCGTCGGTGAGCAGCCGGCCCAGGGCGTCGGTGCGAAGCCCGCTGCGCGCGGCCAGATCCGGCACGGCAAACCCCGCAGTCCACACCGTCGCCGTGCTGGGCAGCACGGCGCCATCACTGAGCACCACCTCATCCCATCGCACCTCGCCCGCGGCGACGGATTCCAGCACGTTGACGCCGAGGGCTCGCAGTCGCTTGGCCACCGAACGCCGGCCGCGCTTGCTCAGCGACGGGCCGAGGATGTCGCCGCAGACCAGGGTCACCCGCCGTCCCCGCTCGGCCAGCTCGGCGGCGGTTTCGATGCCCGTCAGACCGCCGCCGACGACCGTGATGCCAGCGGCCAGCGGCAGGTCGGTCAGCGCATAGTGCAGCCGCTGCGCACTTTCCAAATCGGCTATGGCATAAGCGAATTCGGCTGCGCCGGGCACAGTCGGCGGCATCGCGCCGGTGCTGCCGACGGCATAGATCAGGTAGTCGTAGTCCAGCTCGGCGCCCGACTCCAGCAGCACGCGCCGGTCGGAAGCCTCGATGCGCTCGACGGTGTCGACGACCAGCCGGATTCCGTCCCCGAGCAGCGTGCCGAAATCGGCCGTGGCGGCGCCCGTGTCGGCGACCAACTGGTGCAAGCGGATACGCTCGACGAACACCGCACGTGGATTGACCAGGGTGATGTCGACATCGGTGCGCTGCCGCAAATGATTGGCGGCGAGGGTACCGGCGTATCCGCCGCCGACGACAACGACATGGGTTCTCGGGGTTTCCATCTCGGTCATATCTGTCTCCTATTCTCGCGGTGCTTGTGACCTTGAGACACCGCAGGCGCGCCGGGCGTGACAGTCGGGGACCGACTGTGAGCTGTCTCACTGGTAAGCCCCTTCGCGGAACCGCGATTGCCGTGGCGGAAAGGTCGCAGATGATACGCTTCGTTACACCCCTTCGATCTGCCCCGGGCCGAATAACCGCAAAGTATGGGCCTCTTCGGTGCGGGAAGGTGTGCATCGGAGAAGCAACGACTCTGAAAACGACATTGAAGACGAAGATCCCCTGATTGGGCTTCCCCGAGAAGGCCAAGCCCAGCTGGGACATGTGCCCCATATCGGAGGAGCCCGTGCCGCGCAGCCTGGATCTCGTCGTCACGTCAGTCGCCACCCAGCTGATGGAGGCGACGGGCGCCACCGTGGCAAAGGTGAGTGAAAAGGTACTCGCGCAGCTCGTCGAGCAGTTCGATCTGGATGCCAGTTTCTTGCGCCACCACGACCACGACATTCGGGCCTCGGTGCTGGTCGCGGAATGGCCGCCGCGCAACGACCTTCCCGACCCGGATCCGCTGGCCGTCGTCCACTTCACCAGCGCGGACCCGGTGCTGGCGCAGTGCGAACACGGCAGGAAACCGGTCGTGATCCAGCCGGAGCAGACCAACCGCCCGCTCCAGCGCTGGAGAAGGGGAGCGAGGCAGGTCCCCGCGGCCGCGGTAGCCGCCGCTCCACTGGTGTCGGGCGAGACGACGACCGGCGTGCTCGGTTTCGTCAAGAACGGCGCCCGGAAGTGGAAGCAAGAAGAGATCAACACGCTGGAAGCCGTCGCCGCGCTGTTCGCACAGCTGCAGGCCCGCATCGCGGCCGAGGAAAGGCTCCGCTATCTGGCCGAGCACGACGATCTGACCGGCCTCCACAACCGTCGGGCGCTGGTCGCGCACCTGTCCGAACGGCTCGCCGTGGGAAGCCCCGGACCCGTCGCGCTCTTGTATCTCGACCTGGACCGGCTCAAGCCCAACAACGATTACCTCGGCCATACCACGGGCGACTGGTTCATCCGCGTCTTCGCGCAACGCATCCGGACGTGTGCGGGTAGTCAGTGCATGATCGCGCGGCTGGGCGGTGATGAGTTCGTAGTCATTCCGGACCAGCCGATGTCGACGGGAACCGCGGAGGCTTTCGCCCGTCGCCTTGGGGCGATGCTGCGCGAGCGCCTGGCCATTGGCGGCCACATGATCACGCGCACCGTGAGCATCGGGCTGGCGGTGGGCATGCCCGGGCAGGACAACAGCACCGACCTGTTGCGCCGCGCCGACGAGGCCTTGCTAACGGCCAAGCGCGGGGGTGGCAACCAGGTCGCGCTGTCCACCGACGACATGTCCTTGAAAAGCGCCTTCCGCAACGACATCGACCTGCACCTGCAGGGCGACATCGACAGCGAAGCACTGCTGCTGCTGCACTATCTGCCCGAGGTCGACTTGTGGACCGGCGCCATCGTGGCGGCGGAGGCGCTCGTCCGCTGGCGGCACCCGATATGGGGCCTGCTCCTGCCCGATTCGTTCATCGGGGTAGCCGAATCTTCCAACCTGGCCGGAGAGCTGGGCCGTTGGGTGATGCGAAGCGCATGCGCGGAATTCAGCCGGTGGCGATCCAAAGGCGTGGGGCGGAGCGCGATCCTGCGCATCAACGTGTCGCCCATCCAGCTCATCACTCGCGGTTTCGTTCGCAGCGTTGCCGACACGATCGAGGAGTTCGGCATCGACGGCGGATCGGTCTGCCTGGAGATCACCGAGCGTGCCGTGGTACACGACATCGAAACCACTCGCAAAACCCTGGCGGAGCTCAAGGAGGTCGGGGTCCAGACTGCGATCGACGACTTCGGCACCGGCTACGCGGTTCTGTCGCACCTGAAATCCCTCCCGGTCGACATGCTCAAGATCGACACCGGGTTCGTCCGCGACCTGGGCAATAACGCCGGCGACCTCGCCATCGTCCGGGCGATCATCGGACTCGCCGAGGCCTTCGGCCTGCAGCTGGTCGCGGAGGGAGTCGAGACGCCCACCGCGGCACTGACTTTGATGCAACACGGGTGTCACCGGGCGCAGGGATTCTTGCTGTCGCGACCCGTGCCGGGCGATGCAATGGAAGCGTTACTGGCCGCGCGCTGGCTGCCGATGCCGTTCCTCGCCGACCGCGAGGCTTTGTCGTTAGGTGCGTTCTAGCCCCGGTGACGATGTTTCGTTTTTTGAAGAGGGGTTCTTCGTCGTCTATGGCGGCGTCTATAGCGACTGTCGTGTGCATGACGCTGGTGCTCAACGGATGTGGTGGCCACACCAACCCGGGGCCACTGTCCGCGATGGTCTTCCCGGCCATACCGCCCACCGTTCAGGAGATGTCGAATCCGCTGCGCGGCCAGTACGAGGATCTGCTGAATCCACTTTTCCCGCAGGGCAATCCGGCGCAGCAGCGGTATCCGGCATGGCCCGCTTCATACGATGCCAGCCTGCGTGTCTCGTGGCGGCAGCTGCAGCCAATCGACCCTCGAACGCTGCCGCCCGACGCTCCTGACGATCGCAGGTTCAACTTCGGCGTGATCGATGACGCTCTGACGAAGTTGGGGAACCGCAACATGCGGTTGGCCCTTGGCGTGTACGTCTATAAGTCCTGTTGCGACGATTCCTATTCGGGCAACACCAATATCGCGATCCCCGACTGGATGCGCTCGGCTGCCACTCGCTATCCCGCGCCGCCAAACAGCCCCACGCCCGGTGTGACGCAGGTGGTGCCGAACTGGAACGACCCTGGTTACCTCGACGTATTCGGACAGCTGACCGCAGCGCTCGGCCGCCGCTATGACGCCGACGAGCGCCTCAGCGTTTTCGAGTTCTCCGGGTACGGGGATTTTGGCGAGAACCACATCGCCTATCTGCGTGACGCGTTGGGCGCCCCGGGCGCGGCGCCCGAGGACAGCCAGAGCGCTCTGGGGTATTACAGCCAGTTCCGTGATCAGAGCATCACCGCCGCGTCCATTCGCAAGCTGGTTTCGGCGAACGTAAACGCTTTCCCCCATACACAATTGGTGGTCGCCCCGCAGAATCCCGAGATCGTCCGCGAACTGCTCGCCGACGACGTGACCAAGAAACTCTCCGCGCCGGTGGGCATCCGCTCGGATTGTCTCGGGGTACAGGCGCCGTTGCCCGCGTGGGCCGACTCCAACGATTCGCATTACGTGCAGGTCAACGATGCGGTCGTCAACGCGATCAAGCAGCGGCTGGCCTCGGCGCCGGTGATCACCGAATGGTGCCAGTTGCCCAAGGGAACCGATCCCCGGTCGTACTACGAGAAGGGCCTGCACGACGTCGTCAGGTATCACGTGTCGATGACGTCGAGCGTCAACTTCCCCGATCGCGACTCGACCTCGACGATGGATTACAAGCTGTATCTGCTGTTGGCCCAAGCAAATACCTCCGCCGGCTACCGGTACTCGGTCGAGGCTCGGACGGGTTCGCAGTCGCTGCAGGGCAAAGTGGCGACCATATCCGTCGTGTGGACCAACTACGGCTCGGCGGCGGCCACCGAGCGATGGGCGCCCGGATACAAGCTGGTGGACTTCTCGGGGGCGGTGATTCGGAGCCTGCCGGCGACGGTTGACCTCAAGGCGCTGGTTCACGACGACTCCAGCCAGTCACGCGAGGAGGCGGTCCCGGCATCGTCGACGGACTCGGTTCACATTGACCTGACGGGCTTGGCACCGGGTCACTACATGCTGCGCGCGTCGGTTGACTGGCAACAGCACAAGCCGGGCGCGTCGCGCGTGGTGAACTACGCGCCCATGGCGCTGGCCCGCGACGGCCGCGACGACGCGGGGCTGTATCCGATTGCCACGCTTGACTTGCCGCGCGAGTCGGCGTCGGCAAACGTTCAATGAGGCGTCGCGTCCACCGGGATGCGCAAAACCGCCCCATGGTCCACTCGGCGGCCGCACAACGGCAACCGATTCGCAAGAAGCCGGGAAACCGCGCTGAGCATTCACGAAGTACCGTACAGATTTTTCTAGCTCCTAATAGTGCCCCAGGCATTCAACGCCGCACGTCAAAGACATGCTGCTAACCTGCAGAAGCGGCCCCGAATGCCGCTCGAGTCACGCCGGAGAGTGCTGGCTTTGGACCTTTGACGAACCGAGGTTTGTGCCCTGCCCGAGGAATGCATCGTGAAGGCGCTGGCGATGGATGCTGCCCGCGGCGCCCGATGACGACTCACCCGACCCACCCAACCGACGGACGCGCAGACGTCACGCGGCGGCATGTTTTGCGTGCCGCCTCACACCAGTTCGCTCGGCGGGCTTATCACGATGTCGGCCTCGAAGACATCCTCGCCGAAGCGGAGCTGACCAAAGGCGCAATGTATTTCCATTTTCGTTCGAAGCGCGCCTTGGCGGTCGCGATCATCGAAAGGCAGATCGCCGCGGGCAGCGCCGCGGTGGAGGAATTGCTCACCCGCGGGCTCTCGGGCTTGGAGACTCTCATCGACTTTTCGTATCTGGTCGCCGTGGGGGACATCAAGACCGACGGTGTCAGGGCAGGACTGAACCTGCTCGAGTCGGTCGGCCGGTCGGAAGGGCTGCAGAAGAAACTGTTGGAAAATTGGGCCAAAGCCCTGGCCGTCGTTGTCGAGCAAGCCATCGCCGAGGGTGACATCGATCCGCAGTGTGATCCGGAGGATGTGGGACGCCTGATGGTTTCCCTGCACATGGGGCTGCGACAAACCAGCAATTTGGAAGAACCGGAACGGTTTCTGCGCGACCTGGAGAAGTGCTGGCTGCTGCTGCTGAATGGCATCTTGGAAGTGGACCGCATCGAATACTTCCGGCAATTTCTCAGGCGGCGCGCGGCGCTTGCCATCACCGCCGGCTCGACGGGGGCGGATTCCAGCTAAGGCGGCCCACAGCTCGCAGAATCGAACCACGCGGCGGTGGCTGTTAGGCTTGGTTCTCTGGCCGACGATTTGACGACGCCGAGGTCCGGGGTCTAAGCATATCGACGGAATTCCGGAGGTACAGACGCCATGGGGCGCCAGGTTCGATCTGAAGCCACCCGCAGAAAAATTCTCGACGCGGCAATCGATGTGTTCGGCGAGGTCGGTTTCGCGGCGGCCGGGTGGAATACGATCATCGAGCGGACCGGGATGACCAAGGGAGCCCTGTACCACCACTTCGATTCGAAGGATGCGCTGGCGTCGGCGATCATCGAGGAAGGTTCCGGCGCGGTGCTTGGCGCGTTCCGCAACGTGTGCGGATCGTCGTCACCGGCACTGGAGAACATGATCCATGGCACGTTCACGATCGCAAATGTGCTCAGTTCCGACAAAATGGCCTGCGGCGCAGGGCAATTGACCGCCGCCCTAGCCGGAATCAACCGAGCGGCTGCGAACTTCTGCGCGGAATTGGTAGAGCTGATGGCGGCTCAGGCCCGGCGCGCAAGCGCTGAGGGAGACGTGCGCGCGGACCTGGACCCGGTGGTCATCGGCGAGTCGATCGTCGGCGTCATGGTGGGAACGCGATTGCTGCGCAAAGCGATATCCGCCAATGGCCTGGCGGGGCCCCGTGAGGGGGGACGGGTCTGGGGCGGCAACGTGGATCCGGTCGGCCGCACAAACCAATACTGGGAACTTCTGTTGGGCGGCATCGTGACCAGGACTCCTGACATAGCTCAGTAATTGGTGTGCGGTCGTTGGTGGGATTTGATGCTGTAGCGCAGCGTGAGGTCGGTGCTGGGGTAGACGGTGTTGGTGTCGTTGAGGGCTTGGCAGAGTTCGTCGATGGCGGCGGTGTGGCGTGGCGCGGAGAGCGGATCGAGCCGGATGTGCAGGGTGTTGGTGGCTGTTTCGGGGATGATGTCGCCGGAGCCGGCCAGCGCGGTGCGGATCAGGGTGTGGGCTTCGTCGTCGGCGCGGGTGTAGCCGGTGGCCGTGACGATCGCACGGGCGAGGGATTGTGCGGTGTTGAATGCCGCGATGCGGATGGCGTGGTAGATCAGCTTGGTTTCGGTGTCGAGGACTTGCTGGCCGGGATTGACCTGCGACAACGGTAGCCGGGCGGGGATCGCCTGGTGCGCGGCGAGCGCCGTTTCGAGTGCGTGCTCGGCGGTGTGGACGTCGGCGTTGATGGTGTTGATCATCTCGTTGGTCAGCACCACCGACGTTCCTGGTTGCGGCGAGTGGGCGGCCAGCAGCGCGGCGTCGCTGGCGGTTTCGGCCAGATGCAGTGCCCGCCGGGCCTTTTCGACGTTGTGGTAGGCGGGCTTCTTGGCCGGGTTGGGCACCATCCGGTCCGCGTCGTCATCGGTGGCGTGGTAGATGTCGTGGGAGTCGAGGTCGAAATGGATGCGGGCGTAGCGGTAGTGGTTCTCCTGCCGCCAGCGTGATCCCATCCGGTAACGGATCTCACCTGGCGTCAGGTCGGGGCGGGTGGTCAGGATGTGCATCTGCCGGGTTCCGGCTGTGTTGAACAAGCTGACCTGCCGCATTCGGAATACCTGGCCGGCGCGCGGGCCGTCGGCGATGTCCAACTCGACCTCGGTGTCGGCCAGCCGCCAGGTGTGGGTTCTGCCGTGCTCGTCGGTGTGGCTGTGGGTGGTGAACTTGTGCTCGTCGATATCAGCGATCTTGCCCTTGCGCCAGGTCAGGGTATCGAACCCGGCCGCGTCCAGGTCGGCGAACAACGCCGGTGACCAGCCGCCGCGGTCGAACCCGACCAGCACGCGGCGGTCGTCGCCGACCACGTCGCGCAGCTCGGGGATCAACCGGCGCAGCTCGGCGGCCAGCGAGGCGGCCGGTTCGGCCATCACCACCAGCAGCGGATCCCCGGCCGCATCGCACACCCAGGTCTCCACCGTGGCTGGGGCGGGGAACTTCAGCCTGGGCACATGGGTTTTGGCGATCTTGCGGGTGCCCTGATAGGCGCGTACATGCCCGTCGACATACAGCACCGCCGCTTGCTCGGGGCTGGCCTGCACATGACGGCGCGCCATCGCCGCGATCCAGTCGCCGGCCTTGCCCGCCTCAGCGAGCAGCCCGATCTTGCGGCGGATCGTCTTGACCTCCGGTGCCCGGTCCAGCCCGAGCACCCGGCCCAGCGCGGGCGGGTCGATCCGGGTGGCGCCCTCCGCGCGGGCCTGGCCCAGCAGGGCGCGGAACACGCCCTCGCACAACATCGTATCCAGCGAGTAGAACCCGCTGCCGAACTCGCCGTAGACGGTGTGCGCGGTGTCGAGCAGCCCGGTTGCCGTCAAGGCGGGCAGCGCCAGGAACAGTCCCGCGAGCGGGGCTCGGGCGCACCCGGTGAACACCGGCGGCGCGTACGGGATCAACCCGAACGCCGCCAACGCCCGCTCGGCGCCGCGATCGACCGGATCCGCCAACACCGGCACTTCCCCGGGCACGGGCCCGGGCGGATCATCGGAAATCGCTGCAGAGCAATCCTTCTCAACCTCGGGCTCACCCTCGGGTTCGGGTTCGGGTTCGGGAGGAGCATCGGACCTCGTTGCCAGGCACACTTCCTCGGCACGGGCGCCGTTGTCGGCGAGTACCAGCGCATTACGGACGCTGCCCTCGGACACACCGGTTTCGGCGGCGATGGCGCGGTACGACGCTCCACCGTCGCGCAGCCGCTGGATGCGGGCGACGGTGTCGGCGATGAGTTTCGACTTGCGTTTGGGCCCTTTGCGTTCCCCGAGCAGTCCGGCCACGCCGGCATCGCTGAGCCAGGTCTCCCAACGCCGCACGGTGGCCGGTTTCACCGCGAACGCCTCGGCGACCTCGAGCTGGGTGGCCGCCTTGATCCGCATCAGCGACACCGCCGCGAACCGGCGCGCCACCGAGTCGTCGACGTCCCAGGCGTAGGCCAAATTGCCATGCACGAACACCCGGCCGCCCTCGCCGTCCTCGACGATCGCCGCGGCCGCCCCGACCGGGCGCGCGTCGCCCGGCACCAGCGGCAGGGGCGGCTGCACGGTCATCACGGCCATCATCCACCACCCCTCAGCGCATCTAAACAACTCTATTTATTATTGAGTATCGCAGCCGCTACCGCACGCCGACACACCGGGAATACGCAGATCAGAGCACGGAATTACCGACCGGGCACGGACTCCATGTCAGGAGTCCTGGTGACGGACGAGTCGCTGCCCTACTTTCGCCAGTTTCTCGCGCGCGAGGCCCTCCGCCACTCCAGGCCCGGCGGGTCTTCCCCCGGCGATGACATCCCAGTTCCCAAGGTGATGTGAGGGGAGGGGCTAGGCCTCTTCTTCCCACAACTGCTTCGTCAGATCCTGGAACGCCGCGAGGGCGAATCGATCATCCGCGCGCATGACCGCCGACTTGCTCATCAAAGCTCGTACGACCGAACCGTCCTTGTGAGCTAATTCGACGACCATGTTGGCGAGGGCATGAACCACCGGTAGCAGGGATTCCGACTCGGGGGCCTCGTGGAAGATCTCGTGGAACCGCAGCGACATGACTTCCTCGGGCTCGAAGCCCATCATTTGGGCAAACGCGGTGTTGGTGAACAAGATAGCGCCGTCGTCCCCGATGGCGAGGACGGGAACCGACATCCTCTCCAACACCACCAATGCGGGCAGCTGCCTCAAGGTGGTTATCGGCGATTGGCTTTGCCGGTTACGTCGTCGCTCCACAGGGCCGATTATTGTCCACTGCAGGCGTTTTTCAGAGCTTTTGCCCAGGGCGCTCAGATCGGCGCACAAGGCGACTCAGTCAGCAGCGGGCGGCTGGTACCGCGGGAAGACGCCCGCAGGCGGCGGCAGCGCCGTACCCGGGGAAAGCCGGGTGCCGACGGCGGTGAACGTCCGCTCGTCGTACGGCTGCCCGAGCAGGTCAAGAAGCCTGCCGGCCGACTCCGGCATGACGGGCTGCACCAGCAGCGCCGCGATCCGGACCACTTCGCAGGTGGTGTAGAGAACGGTGCGAAACCTCGCCTGGTCCGCCGCGGACTCGCTCTTGCGCAAAACCCACGGCTGCTGCGCCGAGAAGTACTTGTTCGCCTCCCCGAGCATCAGCCAGATCGCCTCGAGCGCCAAATGCATTGCCTGAGCGTCAAAGTTTGCGCGCACTCGCTCCATCAAGCCGTCGGCCGCCGAGAGTAGATCCCCGTCGGCAGCCGTCAACTCCCCGGGCTCGGGCACCACCCCGCCCAGGTTCTTGGCCACCATGGACAGCGACCGTTGGGCCAGGTTGCCCAGTTCGTTGGCCAGGTCGGTGTTGATCCGGGTGACGATCGCCTCTTCGCTGTAGCTGCCGTCCTGGCCGAACGGGACCTCGCGCAACAGGAAGTAGCGCACCTGGTCGACGCCGAACGTGTCCACCAGGGCATCCGGGGCCACGATGTTGCCCACCGACTTGCTCATCTTCTCGCCGCGGTTGAGCAGGAACCCGTGCGCGAAAACCCTTCGCGGCAGCTCGATTCCCGCCGACATCAAGAAGGCCGGCCAGTAGACGGCATGGAACCTGATGATGTCCTTGCCGATCATGTGCAGATCGGCGGGCCAGTAGCGCCGGAACAACTCCGATTCGGTATTGGGGTAGCCGGCCCCGGTGAGGTAGTTGGTCAGCGCGTCGACCCACACGTACATGACGTGATCGGGGTGGTCGGGTACCTGAACGCCCCAATCGAACGATGTCCTCGAGATCGACAGGTCGCGGAGGCCGCCGGAGACGAAGCTGACCACCTCGTTGCGCCGCACGTCGGGCGCGATGAAGTCCGGGTTCGCCTCGTAGTGGGCCAGCAGCTTGTCGGCGTACGCCGAGAGCCGGAAAAAATACGTGCGCTCCTCGGTCCAGGTCACCGGCGTTCCGGTTTCGACGGCGATCCGGGTCCCGTCCACCTCGGCGGTCTCCGATTCGACGAAGAATCGCTCATCGCGCACCGAGTACCAGCCCGAGTAGGTGTCGAGGTAGATGTCGCCCGCGGCGGACATCCGCCGCCAGATCTCCTTGGATGCCTCGTGGTGGTCGGCGTCGGTGGTGCGGATGAATCGGTCGAAGGAGATGTTCAGTCGCTCCTGCAGGCGCTGGAACACGTCGGAATTGCGGCGGGCCAGTTCGGCGGTGGGCAGTCCCTCGGCCGCGGCTGCCTGCGCCACCTTCAGGCCGTGCTCGTCGGTTCCGGTCAGGAATCGCACGTCGAAACCGTCGAGCCGCTTGAACCGCGCGATCGCGTCCGTGGCGATGTACTCGTACGCGTGCCCCAGGTGCGGTGCGGCGTTGGGATACGTGATCGCGGTCGTGACGTAGTAGGGCCTCATCGAGACTCACCCTATTGTGTGGCCGTGACCTCCAACCGTTCTGGTGAGCGAGAAGCGCCGCCAGCGCCCGAGCCGTTGGCGCCCCTGATCGACGCCCATACCCACCTCGACGCGTGCGGGGCACGGGACGCCGACGGGGTGCGGGCCATCGTCGATCGCGCCGCGGCGGTGGGGGTTGGCGCGGTGGTCACCATCGCCGACGACCTGGACTCGGCGCGGTGGGTGACGCGGGCCGCCGAGTGGGATCCTCGCGTGTATGCCGCGGTGGCGTTGCACCCGACCCGCGCGGACGCGCTGAACGACGCCGCACGGGCCGAGATCGAGCGACTGGCGGCCCATCCACGAGTGGTGGCCGTGGGCGAAACCGGAATGGATCTGTATTGGCCCGATCGCCTGGAGGGCTGCGCGCAGCCGCACGCGCAGCGGGAAGCCTTCGCGTGGCATATCGAGCTGGCCAAGCGGTGCGGGAAGCCGCTGATGATCCACAACCGCGAGGCCGATGCGGAGGTGCTCGACGTGTTGGCGGCCGAGGGCGCCCCCGACGTCGTGATCTTCCACTGCTTTTCGTCGGACAGTGCGATGGCCCGCCGCTGCGTCGACGCCGGGTGGCTGCTCAGCCTGTCCGGGTCCGTCAGCTTCCGCAACGCACGGGCGCTGCGCGAAGCCGTCCCGCTGATACCGCTGGAGCAGCTTCTGGTGGAGACCGATGCGCCATTTTTGACGCCGCACCCTTACCGGGGCTCAGCGAACGAGCCGTACTGCCTTCCCTACACGGTGCGGGCGATCGCTGAACTGGTAAATCGCCGTGCCGAAGAGTTGGCTCGGATTACCAGCAGCAATGCGCGCCGGGTCTATCGACTGGCTTTTTCATAGGCCGCGTCGACCGGTGATTTCGCTAACGCCGTGTCGCTGGAGTTGCCCAACATTGGCCGGTTCGTTACCGTCTTGTGATCGAAGCCGGGCCTGGGGCCCATTTGTCATTTTCTACCGAATTGTTCGTTGATGGTTGCTGAGGTCGGGGTAGACGCGCGTTGAGTGTATTGACGAAGCTTCATCAAACTTCATCACCGATGTTGCGGCTCGTAGTCGCGGGGTTGCTTTTGGTACTGGCGTTCGCCGGGGGGTTCGCGGTCTCTGCGTGCAAGACGGTGACGTTGACGGTCGACGGAATCGCGATGCGCGTGACGACCATGAAATCGCGCGTGATCGACGTCGTCCAGGAAAATGGCTTCGCCGTCGGCGACCGCGACGACCTGTACCCCGCCGCCGAGGTGGAGGTTCGCGACGCAGCGAACATAGTGTTGCGCCGCAGCCGGCCGTTGCAGATCTCGACTGACGGCCGCGACGTCAAGCAGGTTTGGACGACCGCTTCCACTGTGGACGAGGCGCTCGCCCAACTCGCGATGACGGACACCGCGCCCGCCGCGGCCTCTCGCGGCAGCCGCGTTCCGCTGGTCGGGATGGCGCTGCCGGTCGTCAGCGCCAAGACAGTCCACATCAACGACGGCGGCGCGGTGCGCACCGTGCACCTGGCGGCGCCGAACGTCGCGGGGCTGCTGAGCGCCGCCGGCGCGCCGCTTCTCGAGAGCGACCAGGCGACGCCCGGCGCGGCGACGCCGATCGTCGACGGGATGGAAATCCAGGTGACCCGTAACCGGATTCAGCGGGTCACCGAGCGAATGCCGCTGCCGCCGAGCTCACGCCGGATCGAGGACCCGGACATGAACATCAGTCGGCAGGTCGTCGAGGACGCGGGTAGCCCGGGCATGCAGGACGTGACCTTCGCGGTGGCCACGGTCAACGGTGTCGAAACCGGGCGAATACCCATCGCCAACACCGTCATCACGCCGGCCCGTGAAGCCATAGTGCGCGTGGGCACCAAGCCGGGCACCGATGTACCCCCGGTGACCAACGGATCCATCTGGGACGCCATCGCGAGCTGTGAGGCCGGCGGGAACTGGGCTATCAACACCGGGAACGGGTATTACGGTGGGGTGCAATTCGACCAAGGCACCTGGGAGCGCAACGGCGGGCTGCGGTTTGCCCCGCGGGCAGACCTCGCTACTCGCGAAGAACAGATCACGGTTGCCGAGGTGACCCGGGAGCGTCAGGGCTGGGGCGCGTGGCCCGTGTGCAGCGGAAGGGCTGGTGCAAGCTGACCATCCGGCTACTCGGACGCACCGAGATCAGGCGGCTGGCCAAGGAACTTGAATTCAGGCCGCGGAAAGCCCTGGGCCAGAATTTCGTCCACGACGCCAACACGGTGCGACGGGTGGTTTCCACCTCGGGGGTCAGCCGGTCGGATCACGTGCTAGAGGTCGGTCCCGGCCTCGGATCACTCACGCTGGCGCTGCTCGACCGCGGGGCCACCGTCACCGCCGTCGAAATAGACCCGGTGCTAGCCGGTCGGCTGCCGCAGACCGTCGCCGAGCACTCGCATAGTGAAATCCACCGGTTGACGGTGTGCAACCGCGACGTGTTGACCCTTCGTCGTGACGAGCTGGCGACCGGGCCGTCGGGCCCGACGGCTTTGGTCGCAAACCTGCCATACAACGTGGCCGTTCCCGCGCTGTTGCACCTACTCGCGGAGTTTCCGTCCATTCAGGTCGTGACGGTGATGGTGCAGGCCGAGGTCGCCGAACGGCTTGCCGCCGAGCCGGGCGGCAAGGACTACGGCGTGCCCAGCGTCAAGATCCGTTTCTTTGGGCGGGTTCGTCGTTGTGGCACGGTGTCGCCGACGGTCTTCTGGCCGATTCCACGTGTCTATTCCGGGCTGGTCCGCATCGACCGCTACGCGAGCTCGCCGTGGCCGACCGACGAAGCCTTCCGGCGCCGCGTGTTCGAACTCGTGGACATCGCGTTCGCCCAGCGACGCAAGACATCGCGTAACGCGTTCACCGAGTGGGCGGGCTCGGGCAACGAGTCGGCGAATCGGTTGCTGGCCGCCAGCATAGATCCGGCGCGGCGGGGTGAGACGCTGTCGATCGACGACTTCGTGCGGCTGCTGCGACGCTCAGGCAATCGTGACGACACGATGCCGCACGCTTCGGCCAGCTGACGGAGACATCTCCGGGTGTCGTCAGCGGGTAGGGGTCAGTTTGATCAGGTGAGCGGCGCGATGCTTCCAGCGGTCAGCGCATATTACGGGCACCGGATGACACGGCACGTAGGGTTGTCGCGCGGTGGTGGGGGATCTGTTCCGTCGTAAAGATCGCTGGGCAGTTTGCCTTGATAAGGAACGTTGCCCTTCCCATTGACCCAGTAATAGGTGTGGCACACATTCCAGTCCCAGTTGTAGTAAGGGCCCGGCCCTGTCGGGTAGTAGATGGAGTCCCCAGGGCACCAGTGATATGGGCCGTATCCTTGTGCCTCGGCGGTGCCTGTTCCCAGCCCCAAACTGGTCAGCCCCAGACCGCCTGACAGCAGCGCAGCCGTTGCTAACGGCACGATTGCTCGTCTCATAGTCCTCTGTCCTTTCGGTCGCTGTCGCCGGTGGTGGCCGGTCAAGTAGACACGGGCCGGGGCTGCTACCGAGCGCAACTTTGCGCGGTCGCGAGCGCCGTTACGTGTGGTTCGCCCCCGGCAGCGATAGTCTGCTGCGGTGTCTGACAGCACTGACAACAATGTCTGACGGCAACACGGCCGCGCAGTGGGTGCCCACCGGGTCTGTCACGGTTCGGGGCCC
This sequence comes from uncultured Actinomycetota bacterium, assembly GCA_963788075.1. Taxonomy (GTDB): domain Bacteria; phylum Actinomycetota; class Actinomycetes; order Mycobacteriales; family Mycobacteriaceae; genus Mycobacterium. Next base: position 257,051 of record CAWBFI010000009.1, read on the forward strand.
GGGAAAGGTGAACCTGTACCTTGCGGTCGGCGATCGCCGGGAAGACGGGTACCACGAGCTGACAACGGTGTTTCAGGCCGTTTCGTTGGCCGACGAGGTTACGGTCCGCAATGCCGACGTGCTGTCGCTCGAGCTGGTCGGGGAGGGCGCCGACAAGCTGCCCACCGACGAACGCAACCTCGCCTGGCAGGCCGCCGAGCTGATGGCTGACCACGTCGGGCGTGCGCCCGACGTCTCGATCATGGTCGACAAATCCATTCCGGTGGCCGGCGGTATGGCCGGTGGCAGCGCGGACGCGGCGGCGGTGCTGGTCGCGATCAACTCACTGTGGGAGCTCAACGTGCCGCGCCGCGATCTGCGCATGCTTGCCGCGCGACTGGGCAGCGATGTGCCGTTCGCTCTGCACGGCGGCACCGCGCTGGGAACCGGCCGCGGCGAGGAGCTTGCCACCGTGTTGTCCCGCAACAGCTTCCACTGGGTGCTGGCATTCGCCGACAGCGAGCTGCTCACCCCGGCGGTGTTCGCCGAGCTGGACCGGCTCAGGGAGGCCGGGGATCCTTCGCGACTTGCCGAGCCGGGACCGGTCCTGGCCGCCCTGGCCGCGGGCGACCCCGAGCAACTGGCGCCGCTGCTGGGCAACGAACTGCAAGCGGCCGCCGTTAGCCTGGACCCCACCCTGCAACGTGCCCTGCGCGCCGGCGTGGAGGCCGGTGCCCTGGCAGGCATCGTGTCCGGCTCGGGTCCGACTTGTGCGTTCCTGTGCACGTCGGCCGCGTCGGCGGCCGACGTGGCCACGCGACTGTCGGAGGCGGGCGCCTGCCGCGCGGTTCGGGTCGCGAGCGGACCGGTGTCGGGCGCCCGCGTGGTGCCCGCTCCGATGACCCCAGATGATCGGGGCCTGAACGGTGTGTGAAATCCCACTCAAACCGCGTCAGAGTTTGGCAGTTACTTAAGAGGAGCTTAAGATGGCTCGCGGTGACGAACAGCGGTAAGCAGGACCACTCGATTTCGTCGTCCGCCGGGCATCCCGGCGGACTCTTTGGCTCATCATCGATTCGAGACCGAACCGCTGCCCAACTGTGCTCGCGTGCCTGCTACAAAGTGGCAGCCAGCAGGCGGAATATGAGATTCCGGGCCTTGGGGAAACTGCCGGAACCGAGGAGGTCTTTGTGAGCAGGTTTACCGAGAAGATGTACCGCAATGCCCGAACCGCCACGACGGGCATGGTCACCGGTGAACCGCAGGAACCCGTCCGGCACACCTGGGGCGAGGTCCACGAGCGCGCCCGCCGCATTGCGGGCGGCCTGGCCGGCGCGGGCATCGGCCTGGGCGACGCGGTCGGCGTGCTGGCCGGCTTCCCCGTCGAGATCGCTCCTACGGCGCAGGGCCTCTGGATGCGCGGGGCCAGCCTGACCATGCTGCACCAGCCGACGCCGCGCACCGACCTGGCCGTGTGGGCCGAGGACACCATGACCGTTATCGGGATGATCGAGGCCAAGGCCGTCATCGTCTCCGAGCCGTTCCTCGTCGCCACCCCCGTGCTCGAGGAGAAGGGCGTCAAGGTTCTCACCGTCGCGGATCTGCTGACGTCGGACCCGATCGACCCCGTCGACGTCGGCGAGGACGACCTGGCGTTGATGCAGTTGACGAGCGGCTCGACCGGCTCTCCCAAAGCGGTGCAGATCACCCACCGCAACATCTACTCCAACGCCGAGGCGATGTTCATCGGCGCCCGGTACGACGTCGACAAGGACGTCATGGTCAGCTGGCTGCCCTGCTTCCACGACATGGGCATGGTCGGCTTCCTGACGATCCCGATGTACTTCGGCGCCGAGCTGGTCAAGGTGACGCCGATGGACTTCCTCCGCGACACGCTGTTGTGGGCCAAGCTCATCGACAAGTACGAGGGCACGATGACCGCGGCGCCCAACTTCGCCTACGCGCTGCTGGCCAAGCGGCTGCGCCGCAACGCCAAGCCCGGTGACTTCGACCTGTCGACCCTGCGCTTCGCGCTGTCCGGCGCCGAGCCCGTCGAACCCGCCGACGTCGAGGACCTGCTCGACGCGGGCAAGCCGTTCGGACTTAGGCCCTCGGCGATCCTGCCGGCCTACGGCATGGCCGAGACGACGCTGGCCGTGTCGTTCTCGGAATGCAACGCCGGTCTGGTCGTCGACGAGGTCGACGCCGACCTGTTGGCAGCCCTGCGCCGGGCCGTACCCGCCACCAAGGGCAACACCCGCAGGCTGGCCACGCTGGGCCCCCTGCTCAAGGACCTCGAGGCGCGCATCGTCGACGAAAACGGGAATGTGATGCCCGCACGGGGGGTAGGGGTCATCGAGCTGCGCGGCGAATCGCTGACGCCCGGCTACCTCACCATGGGCGGCTTCATCCCGGCCCAGGACGAGCACGGCTGGTACGACACCGGTGACCTCGGCTACCTCACCGAGGAGGGCCACGTCGTGGTGTGCGGCCGCGTCAAGGACGTCATCATCATGGCGGGCCGCAACATCTATCCCACCGACATCGAGCGGGCAGCGTGCCGCGTCGAGGGGGTCCGTCCCGGCTGCGCCGTCGCCGTCCGCCTGGACGCCGGCCACTCGCGTGAGACCTTCGCCGTCGCGGTCGAGTCCAACGCCTGGCAGAACCCGGCCGAGGTGCGCCGCATCGAGCACCAGGTGGCTCACGAGGTGGTGGCCGAGGTCGACATGCGGCCGCGCAACGTCGTGGTGCTGGGCCCCGGCACCATCCCGAAGACGCCGTCGGGCAAGCTGCGGCGATCCACGTCGGTCACCCTGGTCAGCTAGTTCTTTCCGCGAGCAGTCGCAAAAGCCCCCTTGCGTCGGCGTGTCGCGGGGCCTTGGCGTCTGGTCGCGACACGACCGCGTGTCGCTACCAGGCGTGAACGCGGTTTTGCGCAGCTTCGAGTCCCAGCTCGATGAGCAATTCGGTGGCGTCGGCGGCCTGCTCGCAAATCGTGGGGACTTCGGCGCGCTCGGCGGCGGAGAAGTTCTCCAGGACGAACGCAGCCGGGTCTTTGCGTCCGGGCGGACGGCCGATCCCGATGCGCACACGCTGAAAGTCCTTGGTACCCAGCGCGGCCACCACCGAACGGAGTCCGTTGTGGCCGCCTTCGCCGCCCCCGACCTTGAGCCGGATGCTGCCGAACTCGAGGTCGAGGTCGTCGTGGATGACGATGATGTCGGCCGGGGCAACCGAGTAGAACTTCGCCAGCGGACCCACCTGACGGCCGGACTCGTTCATGAAGCAGCGCGGCTTGGCCAACAACACCGAGTGCGCGGATAGCCTTCCGCTGGCGACTTCGGCGCCGGAACGCTTGTGCGCCTTGAACTTTGAACCCAGCCGCGCCGCGAGCAGGTCGGCGACCATGAACCCGAGGTTGTGCCGCGTGCGGGCGTAGTTGTCTCCGGGGTTGCCGAGGCCGACCACCAACAGCGGTTCGGCCAAGTCGCGAACCGCCTACTCGGACTCGTCGGCGCTGGCCTCGGTCTCGACGGCCTCTTCGGCGGCTTCCTCCCTCTCGGGGACCTCGCCGGCGCCCTCTTCCTCGAGTTGCTCGGCGGTCGGCGCGTTCACCACGTTGGCCACCAGCAGTTCCGGGTCGGAGATCAGGTTGACGCCGGCCGGCAGCTCAATCCGTCCAGCGGTGAACTGGGTGCCCGGTTCGGCGCCCTCGACAGACACCCTCAACTGCTCCGGAATCGAGAAGGCCTCGGCCTCGATCTCGATGGCGTTGGTCTCCTGGGTGACCAGCGTGCCGGATGCGGCCTCGCCCTCGACGACCACGGTGACTTCCACGACGACCTTCTCGCCGCGGCGCACCACCAGCAGGTCGGCGTGCTGGATGCTGCGGCGGATCGGGTGAATGTCGAGCGCTTTGGTCAGCGCCAGCTGCTCCTTGCCGGCGATGTCGAGGGTGAGCACCGCGTTGGTGCCCGAGTGCCGCAGCACCGCCGCGAAGTCATGCCCGGGCAGTTCCAAATGTTGTGGATCGGCGCCGTGGCCGTAGAGGACGGCGGGAATCTTCCCGGCGCGCCGGGCCCGCCGGGACGCGCCCTTGCCGGTCTCGGTTCGCACCGTGGCCGTCAATTGGTTGACTGCTGACTTCGCCATTTCGTCGCTCCTGTGTGCAGTGGTTCCGGGGCACGGCCAGGGTCGCGACAGTGAGTCGGTCTCCGTCGATAACGGTGCTCTGGCTCGCCGCACCCTCGCCGTGACGCTCGGTTAGGTTAGCGCACGCGCACCTACGAGCGGAAATCAGGCTACGACCGTTTTCATGGGCTTTCGCCCGCAGCGCACACCCGCAGCGCGTCAGAGCGGGAATTTGATATTCGTGAGCTGCTCGGACAGCTCCCAGAGGGCGCTGGCCGTAGCCGCGTCTTGCGCCCGCCGGCTGCGTCCGATCGGCTGCGTGCGACCGACATAGCCGAACCGGGGGCCGACGAACGTGTCGCCCGGCAAGTCCTGCGACGCCGCGTACAGGGTTTGGCGGGCGCCGTAGTCGGCGTCGGTGGCGACTATCCGGGTGGCGGCGGACACTATCGCGTCTCCCCACTTGCGGCCGGACGCTCCCTGCAGGTTGGTGTGCGAGTAGCCGGGATGGGCCGCCACCGCGCGCAGCGGCGAGCCGACCGAATCGAGCCGTCGCTGCAGCTCGCTGGTGAACAGCAGGTTGGCCAGCTTCGACTGGCTGTAAGCCAGCCAGGGCGAGTACCGCCGCGACTTCCAGTTCAGGTCGTCGAATTCGATGCGGCCCGGCCAATGCGCCATCGACGACACCGTGACGACCCGGTCGGTGAGCTTCGGCAGCAACAGGTTCGTCAGCGCGAAATGGCCGAGATGGTTGGTGCCGATCTGGCTCTCGAAGCCGTCGGCCGTCAGCGCGAACGGCGCGGCCATGATGCCGGCGTTGTTTATCAGCACATCGATCTTGTCCATGACCTTGTCCACCCCGTCGGCGAACCGGCGCACCGACGACAGGTCCTGCAGGTCGAGTTGATGCACCTCGACGTCACCGCTCATCTGCCGCGCGGCGGCCTCCCCCTTGCTCGTGTTGCGGACGGCCATGATGATCTTGGCGTCCTTGCGCGCCAACTCTCGGGTGGTGACCGCTCCCAGCCCGCTGTTGGCGCCGGTAATGATCACGGTGCGACCCGCGAACGACGGCAGATCCGCGGCGGTCCAATCAGCCATGCCTGACAACAGTAGTGACGTCGAACTCCAGCGGCACGGTGGTGGGCCCGGCGATGCCCGCCATGGCCGGCCACGCGGCGGGGCCGGTCGGGCGGGCGTTGGGCATGCGCCGGGTGATCACCCGAAGCGCTTCGGTCAGTTCGAGGCGCGCGAGGTGCGAGCCGAGGCAGTAGTGCACCCCGCCGCCGAACGTCAGCATCGGCGGTTGGCCTTCTCGCGTGATGTCGAGACGGTCAGGGTCCGCGTAGACGCCGGGGTCGCGGTTGGCCGAGGCGGTGTTGGCCCCCACGACGGTCCCGGCGGGAATGCGGACCCCGGCCAGTTCGACGTCCTCGGCGGCTCGCCGGATGGTGCCGAAAATTACTGGGCGATAACGCATTAGCTCCTGGACCGCGTAGGACGCCAACTCGGGGTGCCGGGCGAGCAGGGCCCATTGGTCGGGGTGGCCGGCCAGCACCTGTACCGCGGCCGCGAGCTGGTTGCGTGTGGTGTCCGTGCCGGCGGCCAGCAGCGTGGCGCACAGCATCAGCAGCTCGTCGTAGCTGAGCCGGTCGCCGTCGTCTTCGCAGCGGATGAGGTCGGAGATAAGGTCGTCGGTCAGCGCGGCCCTCCGCCGGGCGATCAGATCCTCGAGGTAGGCATCGAGTTGATCCCAGGCCGCCAGGATCGCCGGGCCGTCGTCGGCGACGTTCCACTCGAACAGCTTCTTGATGTCGTCGACCCAGGCGGAGAACAGATGCCAATCCTCGGCCGGCGCGCCCAGCAGCGCGCAGATGACCGGCGTGGGGTAGCGGCGGGCGATGTCCGTGACGACGTCGCAGTGCCCGACGGAGGCGACGGGGTCGACCAGACCGTTGATCACCCCGAGGATCACCGAGCGCAGCCGCTCGGCGCCGCGGGGTGCGAACGCCTTGGACACGATCCGGCGCAGCCGATGATGCCGCTCGCCGTCGAGGCCGAGAATGTTGCTGCTCGCCCTGTCCCACAGCGGTCCCGAGGTGATCCCCTGCAGGTCGAGCCCGAGTCCGTGCGCGGTGACGAACCGGCCGTCGCGCAACACGGTGTGGACCAGCTCGTAACTCAACACCTCGGGGCCATGCGCGCCGATCGCGATCGGTGCCTGCCGGCGAGCCTCGGCGATCACGCGATGCGCCTCCTCGGGATCCGTGAGGTGGTCGTACCGGATTGTGGGCAACCCGGCGTCGAAGACGCTCGGGGCTTCGGTTGTCTGGACGATGGTCATCGGGCCTCCTCGCTCGGTGTCGAGGTCGACTATCCGGCTTCCGGGGATCAAGACCATCCGCAGCAGCGCGTAAATCTGCGCGGTCGACCGCGTAGAAACGCGCGCCCGGCCGGTGGCTATCTGCGCGTTCTGGCCGATGTTTTGCGTAGTTGGCGACCGCCATGCTGGTTACCATGAGCCAACATGCGGAGACACCGTCGCTTACCTGGAGCGAGTTGGGAGTGGGCGAGTTGCTGCCGACCGGCACGGTGACGTTGCTGCTCGCCGACGTCGAGGGCTCGACGCAGCTGTGGGAGACCCAGCCCGAACAGATGACCGCCGCGCTGGCGCAACTGAACAAGACCGTGGACGAGACCGTCGCTGCCCATAACGGGGTGCGCCCGCTCGAACAGGGCGAGGGCGACAGTTTCGTTACGGCCTTCGCCCGCGCATCCGACGCGGTAGCCTGCGCGCTGGCGCTGCAGCGCGTCCCGCTGGCTCCGATCCGGCTGCGCATCGGGATCCACACCGGCGAGATACAGCTGCGCGACGAATCCAACTACGCCGGCCCGACAATCAACCGGACCGCGCGGCTACGGGATCTGGCCCATGGCGGTCAAACGGTGTTGTCGGGCGTGACGGAATCGTTGGTCGTCGACCGGCTGCCCGACGAGGTGTGGCTGACCGATTTGGGTAACTACCCGTTACGGGATCTGCCGCGCCCGGAACGCGTGATGCAGCTATGCCATCCCGATCTGCGCAACGAGTTCCCGCCGCTGCGGGTTCGCCAGACGGTGGTGTCGCATAACCTTCCGGCCCAGCTGACGAGTTTCGTTGGGCGGCAGGATCAAATAGTCGAGTTGCGTCAACTTGTTGCTGGCAACCGGCTGGTGACGTTGACCGGTGCCGGGGTGCGGGCAAGACGCGGCTGGCGATCGAGGTCACCTCACAACTGGCCACCGAGTTCAGCGATGGGGTGTGGTACGTCGATCTGGCGCCGATTACCAATCCTGTTGTGGCGCCGGTGTGCGTGGCGCGCACGATCGGCCTGCCCGATCAGCCCGGCCGCTCCACCATGGACCTGCTGCGGCGGTTCTTCGGCGAGAGGACAGTGTTATTGCTGCTCGACAATTGCGAGCATCTGCTGGATGCCTGCGGAACACTGGTCGTCGAACTGCTTGCGGCCTGCCCTAGCTTAACGGTTTTAACCACGAGCAGAGAGCCGCTCGGGGTGGCCGGTGAACTGAGCTGGCGCGTGCCGTCGCTGTCGATTGCCGGCGAGGCCATCGAGTTGTTTGCCGACCGTGCCCGGCGCGCGCGCCCGGATTTCGCTGTGGGCGAGGGCAATACCGCGCTGGTCGAAGAGATATGTCGGCGCCTGGATGGCATGCCGCTGGCGATCGAGCTTGCCGCAGCACGCATTCGGACCCTGTCAGCGCGGCAGATACTGGACAGCCTGCACGACCGATTTCGGTTACTGACCGGCGGTGCGCGCACTGCGGTGCGTCGCCAGCAGACGCTGCGCGCATCCGTGGATTGGTCGCACGCGCTGCTCACCGAGCCCGAGCAGGTGTTGTTCCGGCGGCTCGCGGCGTTCGCGGGCGGGTTCGATCTGGATGCCGCCATTGCGGTCGGCGCAGACAGCGAAATCGAGCGCTACCAGTTGATGGACCAACTGGGCCTTTTAGTGGACAAATCGCTGGTGGTCGCCGACGACACGGGCGCGGGCATGCGGTACCGATTACTGGAGACCGTGCGCCAATATGCGCAGGAAAAGCTGGGGGACTCCGGTGAGCCGGCGACGTGCGCACCCGCCACCGTGACCATTACGCCGCCAGGGCGGCCGAGTTGGACTCGGACGTCCACACCGCCGATGAGCGGCTGCTGGAGTGGATGCAAGTCGAGGTAGACAATCTGCGGGCCGCGTTCGCATGGAGCCTCGAGAATTCCGACCTGGAGACGGCGTTCCGGCTCGTATCATCGTTGCAACAGTTCTGGATAGTTCGCGGCCGCTTCCGTGAAGGGCTGGCGGGTTCGAAGCGGTGTTGAGCGACGAGCGCTGCGCGGAAGTCGCGCCGACGATATGGGTTCGCGCCGTCGCCGACCAAGGAATCCTCGCGAATTGGGGCGGCGTCCCCCTGAGCCAGGATCGGGCACGAGACGCCCTGGCGACCGCGCGCGAGCTCGAAGACCCGGCACTGATCACTCAAGCTCTTATCGCGTACGGGATGCTCGCCACCGACCGGGCCGATATATCTGTGCCCTGCCTCGCCGAGGCGGTCGATCTGGCCCGCGCAACCGGTGACCACTGGAATCTGTGCCAGATCCTCAGTTATCGCGCGCTCACGGGTTGCGTGGCTGGTGAACCAATCCCGTCGCATGCGGCGGCGGAGGAAGGGCGTGATCTCGCCGATGCACTCGGCTTCGGTTTCTTTTCACGGCACTGCCGAGCGTGGCTGGCCATGGCGCTGATGATGCGGGGGAACCTTGCCGAGGCCGATCAGGTCATGGCTTGTTTGATCGAGGAGGCCGAGGCAGCCGGCGACCACGCCATGCGGACCTTCGGCTGTGTGGGCGGTGCTGAGGTACTGGCATCCCGCGGGGAAGCGATTGCGGCTCAGGCGGCGATCGAATCCGCATGGGAAGCCTCCGAGGCGATGGGCGGCTACTACGGGGATACGCTGAATGCAGTTTCTGCTCATGTCGCGCTGGTTGCCGGTGACGCCGTTCGGGCCAGAGAGGCCGCGGAGGCGGCCTGGCGGCACACCACCCCGGTGCGCGAAGTCTTCACCAGAAGCGTCAACCGTATGGTCGAGGCCGCCCTGGCCTCCGGCGATCTGGCCACGGCTCGCAGTTGGGCCGATGACAACGTCGCGGTGGTACCGGGCTGGCACCAAGCAAGCGCCCGCACGGTTCGCGCATTTGTCGCGATCGCGCAGGGTGAGCCCGACCAAGCCGAGCGCGACGCGCACGAGGCACTCGCGGTCGCGGCCCGCACGCAGGGGATACATGGGGGTGGCCGACACCCTGGAATGCCTTGCCCGTCTGGCGACCGATGACGCCAACCATCCGTACGCGGCGCGTTTGGTGGGTGCAGCGGAGACCATCCGGCACCGCATGGGGCACGCCCGCTTACCGCTTTATCAGGCCGGCTACGACGCCACCGTAGCGACGGTTCGGGAGGGTTTGGGCCAGGACGACTTTGACGCCGCATGGGCAGAAGGCGCTGCGCTATCGACCGAGGAGGCGATCGCCTACGCGCAGCGCGGGCGCGGCGAGCGCAGACGCCCCACCAGCGGCTGGGGGTCGTTGACTCCGATGGAAAACGATGTGGTTCGTCTGGTCCGTGAAGGGCTGGGCAACAAGGACATCGGCGCGCGGCTGTTCATCTCGCCGCGCACGGTACAGACCCACCTCACCCACGTCTACGCCAAGCTCGGCGTGACCTCACGCGTCCAGCTCGTCCAAGAGGCCGGGCGCGCAGGTTGAATCAAGATTGCCGCGAGAGTGCAACTGCCGACGGGGCTACTCGAGAAATGCGTAGCCAGTTGCACTTTCGCGGTGAAAGTTACTTGGCGGCCACGACGAATCCGTGAATGATCGCCTCGATGTCGGTTGACTGCGCGGCGGCCTGGTCGGCCAGGCTGGTGATGGTCAGCTGAGCCAGGTAGCGCTGGTTGCCCGGCGGCGATCCGGTGGCGATGACGATCCGGTTGAAGCTGTGCAGCCGCATGCCATCGAGGTCGTAGCTGCCCTGGATCATCGACGAGGGAAAACCGTTGTAGTTCGCCAAAGAGGAGTCCAGCTGCTTGAAGTTCTCGAACAGTTGCGCATCGTCATTGCCGTGCTTGATGACTTGGGCCGGGTCGAAGTCGCCACGAAGCTTGAACACCACCAGCCGCGCCGTCGGATACTTGCCGCCCTTGGAGATCATCACCGTCTCGGGTGCGATGTTCGGATTGCTATACGGCGACCAGCCCGGTGGCGTGGGTATCGACACGGTGACATCGGTCAGGGCGCCCGGCGCCACCTGCTGTCCGTTGACCCCAATGCTTTCCAGGTACTGTGACAGCGGAACCGGCTTCCCGGTCGTGGTGGCGGTGGTTGTCGGGGTCGAGCTCTTCGACCAGATCGACTGGTAGTCGGGAGCTTTCGGCTCACAGGCGACCGCGCTCAACGTCAGCGCAACCACCGCGGCAGCGGCGGACAAGAACCTCACAGAATCTCGCGGACCGCGTCGATCGGCCGGGCCAGTCGGGTGCCCTTCGGTGTGACGACAAATGGTCGTTCGATCAGGATGGGGTGTTCGGCCATCGCATCGAGCAACTGGTCGTCTGTCGCATCGGCGAGGTCGAGTTCGGCGTAGAGCGGTTCGCGCTTGCGTACCGCCGTCCGGACGTTGATGCCCGCTTCGCGGATCATCTTCATCTGGGGGAACCTCCCGCTTGCGGGGGACTGGGCACGCGACGGCGGCGTCTTCAGGTACTGGACGATGGTTGGCTCAATGCCATTGTCCCGCAACAAATCCAGCGTCTTACGAGAGGTGCTGCATTTGGGGTTGTGGTAGATGACGGTATCGGTCATCTAGGCGTCTCCGTCGAATAGCCCTGTCACTGAGCCATTTTCGAAGACGGCGCGAATGGTGCTGGCCAGCAGCGGCGCGATGGACAAGACCGTGAGCTGGGGGAAACGCTTCTCGTCGCCGATCGGGAGGGTATTCGTGACGATCACCTCTCGGGCACCGCATGCCGCCAGCCGCTCGGCGGCCGGGTCGGACAGCACGCCGTGCGTCGCCGCGATGATCACGTCACTGGCACCGTCGTCCCGCAGGAGCTGCACCGCGCCGGCGATGGTGCCGCCGGTGTCGATCATGTCGTCGATCAGCACACAGGTCCGCCCAGTGACTTCGCCGACGACGCGGTTCGAGACCACCTGGTTGGGCACTCGCGGGTCGCGGGTCTTGTGAATGAATGCCAGCGGAACGCCGCCCAATGCGTCGGCCCATTTCTCGGCAATGCGCACCCGGCCGGAGTCGGGGGAGACCACCACCATGTTGCCGTCCGGGTAGTTGTCCCTGATGTATCCGGTCAGCAGGTTCTGCCCGCGCATGTGGTCGACGGGCCCGTCGAAGAAACCCTGGATCTGATCGGTGTGCAGGTCGACGGTCACGATCCGGTCGGCCCCGGCCGTCTTGAGCAGGTCGGCGACCAGTCGGGCCGAGATCGGTTCGCGGCCGCGGTGCTTCTTGTCCTGGCGGGCGTAGGGGTAGAACGGCATGACGGCGGTGATCCGCTTGGCGCTGCCGCGCTTGAGCGCGTCGATCATGATCAGCTGTTCCATAAGCCAGTCGTTGACCGGCGCCGGATGCGATTGCAGCACGAACGCGTCGCAGCCGCGCACCGACTCGTTGAAGCGCACGAAGATCTCGCCGTTGGCGAAATCCCGCGCGGTCTGGGCGGTGACATGGACGTCGAGTTCTTTGGCCACCTGCTCGGCCAGCTCTGGGTGGGCGCGGCCCGAGAAGAGCATCAGGTTTTTGCGATTATCGGTCCAGTCATGGCTCACGGAGCTGCCCTCGCCGTATCGGGATCGAAATGGAAGGTCCCATCGTACGTAGCGAATGGTACGGAAAAGTGGTCGGGTTGCCAGAAAACGAACTCACCGCGTCTCATCGGGGTCGGGCATCCGTTCGGCAGTCTTTTCGGCCGCCTTCTCGGCAGCCACTGCCGCCGCACTGCCGGGGCGCTTGCGCCGCACCCAGCCTTCGATGTTGCGTTGCGGACCCGCGGACACCGCCAGCGCCCCCGGTGGCACGTCCTCGCGCACCACCGTGCCCGCGCCCGTATAGGCTCCGTCACCGACCGTCACCGGGGCCACGAACATGGTGTCCGACCCGGTGCGCACGTACGAGCCGATGGTGGTGCGCCACTTGGATTCGCCGTCGTAGTTGACGAACACGCTGGACGCACCGATATTGCTGTGCTCGCCGATATCAGCGTCCCCGACATAGGTCAGGTGCGGAACCTTGGTGCCGGCGCCGATGGTGGAGTTCTTCGTCTCGACGAACGCCCCGAGCTTGCCGTCGGCCCCCAGCATGGTGCCGGGCCTCAGGTACGTGTAGGGGCCGACTGTGGCGCCGCCCCCGATCGAGGACGAAGTGCCGTGAGTGCGCACCACGGATGCGCCGTCGCCGACGGCGACATCGGTCAGGGTGGTGTCCGGGCCGACGACACAGCGGCCGCCGACCTGCGTGCGGCCGAGCAGCTGAGTCCCGGGATGGATGACGGTGTCGCGACCGATCGTCACGTCAACGTCGATCCAGGTGGTGGCGGGATCGATGATCGTCACGCCGGACATCTGGTGGGCGGCAACGATCCGGCGGTTGAGCTCGGCGCCGAGTTCGGCCAGCTGGACGCGGTTGTTGACGCCTGCCACCAGCGCGCTGTCGTCGACGTGCCGAGCGTGCACGGTCTGCCCGTCCCCGCGAAGGATCGCGATGACGTCGGTCAGGTAGAGCTCCTGTTGGGCGTTGTTGGAGCTCAGGCGGCTCAGCGCCGAGCGCAGCGCCGCGATGCCGAAGGCGTAGACGCCGGTGTTGACTTCCCGGATTTCGCGTTGCGAGGGCGTCGCGTCGGTGTGTTCGACGATCGCCATGACTTCGTTGTCCTGGGTGCGCAGGATGCGGCCGTAGCCGGTGGGATCGCTCAGCGTCGTGGTCAGCACCGTCACCGCGGCCGACTGCGCGCTGTGGGTCTCGATCAGATCGGCCACAGTGTCGGAGTCCAGCAGCGGGGTATCGCCGGAGGTGACGACGACGGTGCCCGCGTAGTCGTCGGGCAGGGCGGGCAAGCCGCACAGGACCGCATGGCCGGTGCCCAGCGGTCGATCCTGCAGCGCCACGTCGATCGTGCGTCCGAGGGTGTCGGCCAGTTCGGCGACCAGCGGAGCGATGCGCTGGTGATCATGCCCCAGCACCACGACCAGATGCCCGGGTGCCACCTTGGCGATCGCGTGCAGTGAATGCGACAACATACTGCGGCCGGCGATCGTGTGCAGAACCTTTGGGGTGTCCGACCGCATCCGGGTGCCGGGCCCGGCCGCCAGAACCAGGACCGCGGTGTCACCGCGAGACGACATCAGCTCTCCCTCAGCTCACGAGCGCGCGTGTCTGTACACCGACACGCCGTTAAGCGTGTCATTTCACGCGCGGTGAAGGCAAAAACCGCGCCGTGGGCGGCTCAGGCCAGTTCGCCGACTGCGGGCCCTAAGTTCGGAAGCTGCTCGAGATTCGTGCATAAGCCACACAGTCGATCCGCAACTTTCCGACAAACCGCCCGGTGCTCCGTCGCCAGGACTCGAACCTGAACTCTCAGAACCAAAATCTGATGTGCTGCCGATTACACCACGACGGATTGCATACCCACGGTGACTTTAGACGGTAAGCGGACCGGTCGCTTTGCCCGCAAACCGATACGCTCATTGACGTGGCCGTTCTGGACAAGGAGCCGGATAAGCCGGATAAAGAGGTGCGGGCGCCGCGCGCCCGCATGACCGGTAGCGAGCGCCGACAGCAGCTCATCGGCATCGCACGCTCGCTGTTTGCCGAACGCGGTTATGAGGGCACCTCGATCGAGGAGATCGCCCTGCGCGCCAACGTATCCAAGCCGGTCGTCTACGAGCATTTCGGCGGCAAGGAGGGTTTGTACGCCGTCGTCGTCGACCGTGAGATGTCGGCGCTGCTGGACGGCATCACCTCGTCGCTGACCAACAACCGGTCCCGGGTCCGGGTGGAGCGCGTCGCGCTGGCATTACTCACCTATGTCGAGGAACGCACCGACGGCTTCCGCATCATGATCCGTGACTCGCCGGCCGCCATCAGCTCCGGCACCTATTCCAGCCTGCTCAACGACGCCGTCAGCCAGGTCAGCTCGATCCTGGCCGGCGACTTCGCCCGCCGCGGCCTGGACCCCGATCTGGCGCCGCTGTACGCCCAGGCGCTCGTCGGCTCGGTGTCGATGACGGCGCAATGGTGGCTTGACACCCGGGAGCCGAAGAAAGAAGTCGTCGCCGCGCACCTGGTCAATCTGATGTGGAATGGCCTGACCCACCTGGAAGCGGACCCGCGCCTGCAAGACGAGTAGCCGGCGGTTTGCACGACGGCCCCGGACGCAATGTCGACGAAGTTCGGTGCCCCGAATGGCCCCCTAGAATGGCCTCATCATGACCGCACCGGGGCCGGCTCGCCCAGAAACCCCGATAGCGGGGCTCGTCGAATTGGCGCTGACCGCGCCGACATTCCAGCAGTTGATCGAGAGCGCGGCCGCTCGACCCGCCGAACTGCGCCTGGTCGGGCCAGCCAGCGCCAGGGTGTTCGTCGCGAGCGCGCTGGCGCGGTTGGGCCCCTTGCTGGTGGTCACGGCGACCGGGCGCGAAGCCGACGACCTGGCCGCAGAACTGCAGGGTGTGTTCGCCGACGCGGTCGCGGTCTTCCCGTCGTGGGAGACCCTGCCGCACGAACGGCTCTCGCCCGGCGTCGACACCGTCGGCGCCCGAATGACGGTGCTCCGCCGGCTGGCTCATCCCGACGACGCACGGCTGGGCCCGCCGCTGCAAGTGGTGGTGACTGCGGTGCGTTCGCTGCTGCAGCCGATGACGCCGCAGCTGGGCGGGGTGGAGCCTGTCACCCTGAGCGTCGGCAAGGAGATCGCCTTCGAGGACGTGATTGCCCGGCTGGTCGAGCTGGCCTACACCCGGGTGGACATGGTCGGCCGCCGCGGCGAGTTCGCCGTCCGCGGCGGCATCCTCGACGTCTTCCCCCCGACCGCCGAACACCCGGTGCGCATCGAGTTCTGGGGCGACGAGGTCAGCGAAATGCGCATGTTCTCCGTTGCCGATCAGCGCTCGATTCCGGAGATCGAAATCGACCCGCTCGTCGCGGTAGCCTGCCGCGAACTGCTGCTCACCGACGACGTGCGAGAGCGGGCCGCCGCCCTCGCCGCCCGGCACTCCGGTGCCGAGCCCGCCATCACCGGCAGCATCACCGACATGCTGGCCAAGCTGGCCGAGGGCATCGCGGTCGACGGCATGGAGGCGCTGCTGCCCGTGTTGCGGCCCGGCGAACACGTGCTGCTGACCGATCAACTGGCCCACGGCACGCCCGTGCTGCTGTGTGACCCCGAAAAAGTTCGCACCCGGGCCGCCGACCTGATCAAGACGGGAAGCGAATTCCTCGAGGCGTCGTGGTCCGTCGCAGCGCTGGGCACCGACGCGCCTGTCGACGTCGCGCAGTTCGGCGGGTCGGGGTTCGCCGAACTGGATGATGTGCGGGCCGCGGCGGCCCGGTCGGGTCATCCGTGGTGGACCCTGAGCCAGCTGTCCGACGAGTCGGCGGTGGAGCTCGACGCCCGGGCGGCGCCGTCGGCGCGCGGGCATCAGCACGACATCGACGGCATTTTCGCCATGCTGCGCGCGCACGTGACGACGGGCGGCTACGCCGCGGTGGTCGCGCCCGGCACCGGAACCGCCCATCGCGTCGTGGAGCGGCTCGCCGAGTCCGACACCCCCGCCGCGATGCTCGAACAGGGCGCGGCCCCCAAGCGCGGGGTGGTTGGGGTGCTCAAGGGCCCGCTGCACGACGGGGTCGTCATACCGGGGGCCAACCTGGTCGTCATCACCGAAACCGACCTGACCGGCAACCGCGCGACGACGGTCGAGGGCAAGCGGCTGGCGGCCAAGCGGCGCAACACCGTCGACCCGCTGGCGCTCACGGCCGGGGACCTGGTGGTGCACGACCAGCACGGCATCGGGCGCTTCGTCGAGATGACGGAACGCACCGTCGGCGGGGCCCGGCGCGAATACCTGGTGCTGGAGTACGCCTCGAGCAAGCGGGGCCAGCGGGCGGACAGGCTGTACGTCCCGATGGATTCCCTCGACCAACTGTCGCGGTATGTCGGCGGGCAGGCGCCGGCGCTGAGCCGGCTCGGCGGCAGTGACTGGGCCAACACCAAGACCAAGGCGCGGCGCGCGGTGCGGGAGATCGCCGGCGAACTGGTGTCGCTGTACGCCAAACGGCAAGTTAGCCCTGGGCACGCGTTCGCGCCCGACACACCGTGGCAGGCCGAGATGGAGGACGCCTTCGGGTTCACCGAGACCGTCGACCAGCTCACTGCGATCGAAGAGGTCAAGGCGGACATGGAAAAGCCGGTCCCGATGGACCGCGTGATCTGCGGCGACGTCGGCTACGGCAAGACCGAAATCGCGGTGCGGGCGGCGTTCAAGGCGGTTCAGGACGGCAAACAGGTCGCCGTGCTGGTGCCCACCACGCTGCTGGCCGACCAGCACCTGCAGACGTTCACCGAGCGGATGGCCGACTTCCCGGTGACCGTCAAGGGCCTGTCGCGGTTCACCGACGCCGCCGAGTCCCGCGCCGTGATCGAGGGCCTGGCCGACGGCACGGTGGACATCGTGATCGGCACACATCGGCTGCTGCAAACCGGGGTGCGGTGGAAGGACCTCGGCCTGGTCGTAGTCGACGAGGAGCAGCGGTTCGGCGTCGAGCACAAGGAGCACATCAAGTCGTTGCGCACCCACGTCGACGTGCTCACCATGAGCGCCACCCCGATACCGCGCACCCTGGAGATGAGCCTGGCCGGGATCCGCGAGATGTCGACGATCCTGACCCCGCCCGAAGAGCGTTACCCCGTGCTCACCTACGTCGGGCCGCACGACGACAAGCAGGTCGCCGCCGCGCTGCGCCGCGAACTGCTGCGCGACGGCCAGGCGTTCTACGTGCACAACCGGGTCAGCTCGATCGACCGGGCGGCGGCCCGGGTCCGCGAGCGGGTGCCCGAGGCCCGGGTTGCGGTCGCGCACGGGCAGATGCCCGAGGATCGGCTGGAACGCACCGTGCAGGGGTTCTGGAACCGCGAATACGACATTCTGGTGTGCACCACGATCGTGGAGACGGGCCTGGACATCTCCAACGCCAACACGCTCATCGTCGAGCGCGCCGACACCTTCGGCCTGTCCCAGCTGCACCAGCTCCGCGGCCGGGTCGGCCGCAGCCGCGAGCGTGGTTACGCCTACTTCCTCTATCCCCCGCACGTGCCGCTGACGGAGACGGCGTACGACCGGCTGGCGACCATCGCGCAGAACAACGAGCTGGGAGCCGGCATGGCGGTCGCGCTGAAGGACCTCGAGATCCGCGGTGCCGGCAACGTGCTGGGTATCGAGCAGTCCGGGCACGTCGCGGGGGTGGGGTTCGACCTGTATGTGAGGTTGGTGGGCGAGGCGGTGGAGGCGTACCGGTTGGCGGCCGACGGTCAAACGGTTACGACTCCCGAGGAGGCCAAGGATGTGCGAATCGACCTGCCGGTGGACGCACACCTGCCGCCGGACTACATCGCCAGCGATCGGCTTCGCTTAGAGGGTTACCGGCGGCTGGCGGCTGCCGGCGACGACGCGGCGGTCGCGGCCGTCGTGGAAGAGCTCACTGATCGCTACGGGACGCTGCCCGAACCGGCCCAGCGGCTGGTGGCGGTTGCTCGGCTGCGGTTGCTCTGCCGCGACGCCGGCATCACCGAAGTGAGCGCACCGTCCGAGGCGACCGTGAAGCTCTCGCCGATAACGCTGCCGGATTCGGCCCAGGTGCGGCTGAAACGGATGTATCCCGCGGCGCACTACCGCGCCACGACGGCCACGGTGCAGGTCCCGATTCCGCGGGCCGGCGGAGTCGGCTCGCCACGCCTGCGCGACGTCGAGTTGGTCCAGATGGTGGCCAACCTGGTGACGGCACTGCAGGGAAAGCCACAGCAAGACGTTGGTATAACGGGTTCGTCAGCGCCGCGCGACGGCGGCGCGGGCCGAGAACCGGCCCGACGAGGAGTCGGGCGATCAGGCGGAGCGATGTCAGGGGAGCGGCAAGCGCGATGATCCGCGCCGGCGACGATGCAGTGGGGGCACCGCCCGCTTGCGGGCGACGATGCGATGAGGAGAAGCGGCGCTGATGATCGTCGTCTTGTTCGACCCTCGCCGCCCATCGCTGGTGCCCGTCGAAGCCATCGAGCACCTCACCGGTGAGGTGCGGTACACCGAGGAGATGCCCGTCGCGGTGCCCTGGTCGCTGCCCGCAGCGCGGCCGGTGCACTCCGGGGACGACGCGCCGGTGTTGCTGTCGTCCGATCCGGACCACCCCTCCGTCACGGCTCGATTGGCGGCGGGGGCCCGGCTGATCTCGGCGCCGGAGGCGCCGCGCGGCGAACGCCTGGTCGACGCCGTCGCGATGATGGACAAATTGCGAACCGCCGGGCCGTGGGAAAGCGAGCAAACCCACGACTCGTTGCGCAGGTTCCTGCTCGAGGAGACCTACGAGCTCCTGGACGCGGTGCGCAGCGGCAACGCCGACCTGCTGCGTGAGGAACTCGGAGACGTCTTGCTGCAGGTGCTCTTTCACGCCCGCATCGCGGAGGACGCGCCGCAGTTCCCCTTCACCATCGACGACGTCGCCGCGACGCTGATGCGGAAGCTAGGCAATAGAGTGCCGGGAGTACTTGCGGGCCAAGAGATTTCGCTGGAAGACCAATTGGCCCAGTGGGAAGAGCGCAAGGCGGCCGAAAAGCCGCGGTACTCGGTGATGGACGATGTCCACACCGGTCAACCGGCACTATCGCTGGCGCAGAAGGTGATTCAACGTGCAGAGAAGGCGGGTCTCCCGACCGACCTGATTCCCGCCGATATCACCTCCGTCTCCGTCTCGGCCGATGTTGACGCAGAAAGCGCCCTGCGCACAGCGGTTCTGGAGTTCGTGGACACGGTCCGCGGTGCGGAGAGGGCGATCGCCGTCGCCCGCCGCGGGGACAGCGTCCCGGAGGAGCTGGACGTGACCCCTCCGGGCCCGCTGGGGGAGGTCACCGAGGAGGAGTGGCGTGAGCACTGGCCATCGTGCGTGGCGGGGGTCGACGGCGAGCTGGCGGAGTCCGCCGGGGCGGACGAGGCGACCGCCGTGGGCGACGCGCCGGATGAAGCCGCCGGCGCCGCCGATGAGAGCGCTGCCCAATCGGAAGCTACCGATAAGGCCGGGTCCGGCCCCAAAGCGTCAGCAGGGGGCTCAAAGCGGCGCCGAGGGCGGCGATAAGGCAGGCAAAGCGCGGATTCGGGGCAGCCGCGCCGCCGCGATTACCGTGATGTTTGCCATGTCTGTCGTTCGGTCCGGGGTAATGTCGCCTGTGAGTTGCGAATCCGCCTGTTTGGCATTCCTCGGACTGCGCTAGCCATGGTTGCTGGCAGCTAACCGATGATTAGCTGGTATCGGCGCCGCCTCATTGCGCGCGGGGCGCAAATCAGCCAGATACCCCCGATACCCATGGGACGATGGTCATGGCTGAAGTTGGTGCAGGGGAATCTAGGGAGCTCTAGGAGCGTGGTGTCGCCGAGACGTTGGTTGCGCGCGGCCGCCGTGATCGGCGCGACCGCGATGCTTCTGGCCTCCAGCTGCACCTGGCAGCTCAGCCTCTTCATCCCCGAGGGCGTCCCGCCGCCGGCCGGGGATCCGGTGCCGCCGGTGGACACCCACGCCAGCGGCCGGCCCGCGGATCAGCTGCGCCAATGGGCCGAGCAACGGTCGGCGGCATTGGAAATCCCGGTCATAGCGCTGGAGGCCTACGCGTACGCCGCGCGGGTGGCCGAAGTCGAAAACCCGAAGTGTCATATCGCGTGGACCACGCTGGCAGGCATCGGGCAGGTCGAGAGCCATCACGGCACCTACCGGGGCGCGACGCTCTCACCGAACGGGGATGTGAGTCCGCCCATTCGGGGTGTTCGCCTGGACGGCAGTGGCGGCACCCTGCGCATCGTCGACGCCCAGGACGGCGCGGATGGCGACACCGTGCGCGCGATGGGACCGATGCAGTTCATTCCGGAGACGTGGCGGTTGTACGGCGTCGACGCCCACAACGACGGCGTGGTCAGCCCGGACAACATCGACGATGCGGCGCTCGCCGCGGCGGGCTATCTGTGTTGGCGTGGAAAAGATCTCGCGACACCGCGAGGGTGGATCACCGCGTTGAGGGCCTACAACAACTCCGGCATTTACGCGCGGGCCGTGCGGGACTGGGCGACCGCCTACGCGGCGGGTCACCCGCTGTAGCAGGATGTATTGAAGCTACGACCACAAGGAGAGCCCAGTGCCGATTATCGAACAGGTGGGGGCCCGCGAGATCCTGGATTCCCGCGGTAACCCGACGGTCGAGGTCGAGGTCGCCCTGATGGACGGGACGTTTGCCCGCGCCGCGGTTCCGTCGGGCGCGTCGACCGGGGAGCACGAGGCCGTCGAGTTGCGTGACGGCGGTGAGCGTTACGGCGGCAAGGGCGTGAAGCAGGCGGTCCAAGCCGTGCTCGACGAGATCGGTCCGGCCGTGGTGGGGCTCAGCGCCGACGATCAGCGGTTGGTGGACCAGGCGCTGGTGGACCTCGACGGCACCCCCGACAAGTCACGGCTGGGCGGCAACGCGATCCTGGGTGTATCGCTGGCCGTCGCCAAAGCGGCCGCCGACTCCGCCGACCTGCCGCTGTTCCGGTACCTCGGCGGGCCCAACGCACACATCCTTCCGGTGCCGATGATGAACATCCTCAACGGCGGCGCCCACGCCGACACCGCCGTCGACATCCAGGAGTTCATGGTGGCCCCGATCGGCGCGCCCAGCTTCGCCGAGGCGCTGCGCTGGGGCGCCGAGGTGTACCACGCGCTCAAATCGGTGCTGAAGAAGGAGGGCCTCTCCACCGGCCTCGGTGACGAGGGCGGCTTCGCTCCCGACGTGGCCGGCGCCACCGCGGCGCTGGACCTGATCGGCCGGGCCATCGAATCCGCGGGTTTCAGACTGGGTTCCGACGTTGCGTTGGCGCTCGACGCGGCGGCCACCGAGTTCTACGCCGACGGTACCGGCTACACGTTCGAGGGCAGCACCCGTACCGCTGAGCAGATGACAGAGTTCTACGCCGGCCTGCTCGGCTCCTATCCGCTGGTGTCCCTCGAAGACCCGCTCTCCGAAGACGATTGGGACGGTTGGGCTGCACTGACCGCGTCGATTGGTGACCGGGTGCAAATCGTCGGCGACGACATCTTCGTCACCAATCCCGAGCGCCTCGAGGAGGGTATCGAAAAGGGCGTTGCAAATGCGTTGTTGGTCAAGGTGAATCAGATCGGCACGCTGACCGAGACGCTCGACGCCGTCGCGCTCGCCCACCACAGCGGATATCGCACGATGCTGAGCCACCGCAGCGGTGAGACGGAAGACACCACGATCGCCGACCTGGCGGTGGCCGTCGGCAGCGGTCAGATCAAGACCGGCGCGCCCGCCCGCGGCGAGCGCGTGGCCAAATACAATCAGCTCTTGCGGATCGAGGAGGCCCTCGGTGACGCCGCACGGTACGCCGGCGACCTCGCGTTCCCGCGATACGCGCTGGATCAGAAGTAGGTTGGAATAGCTTGACAGCCAAGCCTGATCCGAAGCGGCGTTCCCCGGCACCGCGGCCGGGGCGGGCCGGCGATTCGGTCCGGCGCCGTCGCGGCGGGAATCCGACGCGGACGCTGCGTGAGCGCGTCGTGGAACCCATCAAGCGCCAGGTTGCCGAGTCGGTCGAGCTGCGGTCGGACCAGCGGCTGGGGTTCACCGCGCGACGCGCCGCGGTGCTGGCCGCGGTCGTCTGCGTCCTGACCCTGACCATCGCCGGGCCGGTGCGCACCTACTTCGCGCAGCGCACGGAGATGGACCAGTTGACTGCAAGCGAGGCCGCGCTGCGCCATCAGATTGCCGACCTCGAGCAGAAGAAGGGCAAGCTCGGCGACCCGGCCTACATTGCGGCGCAGGCCCGCGAGCGCCTGGGCTTCGTGATGCCGGGAGACATCCCGTTTCAGGTTCAACTTCCGCCGACGTCGGCGGTATCGCCGCAACCGGGAGCGGAGGCGGCGAAGCCGGCCAACAACAACCCTTGGTACACCTCGCTGTGGCACACCATCGCCGACGCGCCGCACCTGCCGGCGGCCGCGCCGAGTTCCACCACTCCCGGTGGTTGATCGTGCCGACCTTGAAGCGGTGGCGCGTCAGCTCGGGCGGGAGCCGCGCGGGGTGCTTGAGATCGCCTACCGTTGCCCCAACGGTGAGCCCGGTGTGGTGAAGACCGCGCCGAAACTTCCTGACGGCACGCCTTTTCCGACGTTGTACTACCTCACGCATCCGGTGCTCACCGCGGCGGCGAGCAGGCTGGAGACGGCGGGATTGATGCGCGAGATGACCGGGCGGTTGAAGCAGGACCCCGAACTGGCGGCGGCGTATCGGCGAGCCCACGAGTCGTACCTGGCCGAGCGTGACGCGATCGAGTCGCTGGGCACCACCTTTTCGGCCGGGGGGATGCCGGACCGGGTCAAGTGCCTGCACGTGCTGATCGCGCACTCGTTGGCCAAGGGTCCCGGCGTGAATCCGCTCGGCGACGAGGCATTGGCGATTCTGGCCCGCGAGCCGGGGATGGCCGCGGTATTGGTGGGGGAGCGGTGGCGGTGAGGGCGGCCGCAATCGATTGCGGCACTAACTCGATCCGGCTGCTGATCGCCGACGCCAGCGACGGGCGGCTGCGTGATGTGCGTCGCGAGACGCGGATCGTGCGGCTGGGTCAGGGAGTCGACGCGACGGGCGAATTCGCGCCGGAAGCGATTGCCCGCACCCGGGACGCCCTGGCCGACTACGCCTCGCTGCTGCGGGCGCACGGTGTCGAGCGGGTGCGCATGGTGGCCACGTCGGCTGCCCGGGACGTGGCCAATCGCGATGTCTTCTTTGCGATGACGGCCGATGTGCTGGGCGCCGTAGTTCCTGGGGCGGTCGCGGAGGTGATCAGCGGGGGCGAGGAGGCCGAGCTGTCCTTCCGCGGGGTCGTCGGCGAATTGGACAGCGGCGCCGCTCCTTTCGTGGTCGTCGACCTGGGAGGCGGCTCTACCGAGATCGTCCTCGGCTCGGATGCGGTGGTGGCGAGCTACTCGGCCGACATCGGCTGCGTCCGGCTGACCGAGCGCTGTTTGCATTCGGACCCGCCGACCCCGCAGGAGGTGGAGGCGGCGCGCCTGGTGGTGCGCGAGCGCCTCTCGGTCGCGCTGGGTGTGGTGCCCGTCGAGGGGGCGCGGAGCTGGGTCGGGCTCGCCGGAACGATGACCACGCTGTCCGCGCTTGCGCACAACATGACGACGTATGACTCTGCGGCGATTCATCTTTCGCGCGTGCCGCGCGACGATCTGCTCGCGGTATGTGAGCGACTGATCGGGATGACGCGGTCCCAGCGCGCTGCGCTGCCGCCGATGCATGAGGGCCGGGCGGATGTGATCGGTGGCGGCGCGATCGTGGTGGAGGAGCTGGCGCGCGAGCTGCGCGCCCGCGCCGGGATCGACGAGCTGATCGTGAGCGAGCACGACATCCTGGACGGGATCGTGCTGTCGATCGCCCGGTGAGTCACAACTGCCACAGGAGTCTCTGGCAGGAAGCAACACACTTTCTTGTCCACCTCATCGCGACAACTTGGCGGCCTCGCGCAAAGCGCGCACCCGGTTGATGATCCGGTATTCGGTTGCGTGCGGGATGTACGCTGGCCCATACAGGCCGCGGCGTAGCCGCCGTACACGGCCCCGTCCGATCTCCCAACGCAAAGCGTCCGACACCGCTTTCGACGGCCTGCCGCGGACGCGAAATCCAGCCCAGCCAAACATCTCGATCAGTTCGGCGATGGTCGCCGGCCCATGCCGGAACAGATGCAGCGTGAGCACGTACCGAAGCTCGATTCCGTGAAGCTCGTTCATCAACGAACCGTCGCACAGGGGTACGACATATGAGTAGTCGCTATGAGCGTTCAGGGGGCTGCGCCCCGGTGTGCGCAGAGGGAAATTCGGCGCCAATGCCCAGGACGCTCACCAGGGCATTCGTCGTATTTCCGAGTGAGTGAGGTGGACAAAAAGAGCATCGCCTCGGTCCGGGGACTAAAGTGACGGATGTGACCTCACGCCTCGAAGCGGTAGCCCATGCCTGATTCGGTCAGCAGATGTTTGGGATGCGAAGGGTCATCTTCGAGTTTGCGCCGCAGCTGCGCCAGATACACACGCAGGTAGTGGGTTTCGGTTGCGTACGCCTGGCCCCATACCTCCTTCAACAACTCCTCGCGGCCGACCAGCTTGCCCCGATTGCGCACGAGCACCTCGAGCATGCCCCATTCGGTGGGGGTGAGATGCACCTCGGCACCGTCCTTGATGACCTTCTTGGCGGCCAGATCGACGGTGAACGCCTCGGTCTCGACGATGGGCTGATCCACCTCGGATGCCACGGCATTGCGGCGGACGGCGGCGCGCAGCCGAGCCAAAAACTCGTCCATCCCAAAGGGTTTCGTGACGTAGTCGTCGGCGCCGGCGTCCAGGGCCTCGACCTTGTCCGACGAATCGGTGCGCGCCGACAACACGATCACCGGCGCCGTGAGCCAGCCGCGCAGACCGGCCAGCACCTCGATGCCCGATATGTCGGGCAGGCCGAGGTCGAGGATCACCACGTCAGGTTTGTGCTCGGCGGCGGCGCGCAGCGCTCCGGCGCCGGTCGACGCGGTGACGACCTCATAGCCACGCACGGACAGGTTGATTCGCAGCGCGCGCAGGATGTGCGGCTCGTCGTCGATCACCAATACCCGGGTCATCGCGCATCGATCGGTTGCGGCGCGGCCAGATCCACCTCCACGGTGAGGCCGCCGCCCGGAGTGTCACCCGCCGCGATGCTGCCGCCCATCGCTTCGACGAAGCCGCGCGCCACCGACATCCCCAGGCCCACGCCCGTGGTGTTGTCATGATCGCCGAGCCGCTGGAACGCCTCGAAGATCTGGTCCTCGGTGCCTTTAGGGATTCCGGGCCCTTCGTCGATGACATTGATCAGGACGCGGTCGCCCACCCGTCCCGCGTTCACCCGCACCACACAGTTGGGCGCGTACCGCAGCGCGTTGTCGATCAGATTCGCGAGTACCCGTTCGAGTAGCCCGGCATCGGCCATCACCACGGCGTCACCGACATCGACCTTGACGCGGTCGATGGCGGATCGGTAGAACCCGGTGGCGCCCTTGCCGATACTGACCAGTGCGCGCTGCACCGCCTCCTCCACATACACCCGGCGTAGATCCGGTCGGACCACGCCGGCGGCCAAGCGGGAGGAATCGAGCAGATTGCCGACCAATGCGGTCAGCTGGTCGATCGACTCCTCGATGGTCGCCAGCAATTCGGCCGTGTCCTCGGGGGAGAAGGCGACGTCTTCGGCGCGCAGGCTTGACACCGCCACCTTGGCCGCCGCCAGCGGCGTGCGCAGGTCGTGGCTGACTGCTGAGAGCAGCGAGCGGCGCAACTCGTCGGCCCGCACGATCGCCTCGGTGCGGCTGGCTTCTTCCGCCAGCTCGCGCTGCTTGATCAGGCCCGCGGCCTGCTTGGCGACCGCGCTCAGCACGCGGCGATCCCGCGTCGAGAGCTTCTTGCCGGCCATCAGCATCCAGAACTCGTCGTCGCCGACCTCGATCGCGGTGTCGGCGGAATCAACACTCACACAGGGATCTTTGCCCACGCAGGCAACGATGTAGCTCTTCTTGCCCTCGGCGCGCTCTTCCTCGCTGGGCTCACGCAGTATGCTGACCGCTCGTTGCGAGTAGGTCTCGCGCACGCGTTCCAGCAGCGTTTCCAGGTCGGCGCCGCGCAGCACCGACCCGGCGAACAGCGTCAGCAGTTCGGCCTCCTGAGATGCGCGCCGGGCTTCCCGGGTGCGTTTGGTGGCGCCGTCGACGAGGACCGCGACCGCGACCGCGATCAGGAGAAGCACCAATTCGGTGATGGCGCTGTTGGGTTCGGCGATGGTGAAGCTGTGCCGCGGGGCGATCAGGTAATAGTTCAGCAGCAGTCCGGACAACACGGCCGAAAGGGCCGCGGGCGCAACGCCTCCTAGGAGCCCGACCGCCAGCACCCCGACGAAGAACAGTGCGCTCTCGCCGCCGTTGTCCAGATACCGGTCCAGGAAGGTCACGGTGACCCAGCAGATGACCGACGGCACGATTACGGCCGCCAGCCACGACGTGACCCGGCGCTCGCGGGGCGACAGCGACGCTATCCGAAATCCGCCTTTGGATTCCTCGTGTGTGACGATGTGCACGTCGATCTTTCCGGACCGCTCGACGATCGTCGGGCCGATGCCCTCCTCGAAGATGCGCGCCCACCGGGGCCGGCGGGAGGTGCCGATCACCAGCTGGGTGGCGTTGTTCTCGCGGGCGAAATCCAGCAGGGCCGTGGGTACGTCGTCGCCGACCACGGTATGCACCGAAGCGTCCAGGCTGTTGGCCAGCTCACGGATCTTGCCCATCCTGCGCTCCGACACCCCGGCCAGCCCGTCACCGCGTATGACGTGCACGACCATCAGCTCGGCGCTGGACTTCGACGCGATCCGGGATGCCCGCCGCACCAACGTCTCCGACTCCGGGCCACCGGTGACCGCCACCACGACCCGTTCGCGCGCCTCCCAGATGTCGGTGATCTTGTTCTCCGCGCGGTACTTGGCCAACGCGGTATCCACCTGGTCGGCCAACCACAGCAGCGCCAATTCCCTTAGCGCAGTGAGGTTTCCGCGGCGGAAGTAATTCGTCAGCGCCGCGTCGATCCGTTCCGGTGCGTAGACGTTGCCGTGGGAGAGCCTGCGGCGCAGCGCCTCAGGGGTGATGTCGATGAGTTCGATCTGCGAAGCCTGTCGCACGATCGAATCCGGTATCGTCTCCTGCTGTTCGATACCGGTGATTTGGGCGACGACGTCGTTGAGGCTTTCCAGGTGCTGGATGTTGACGGTGGAGATCACCGTGATCCCCGCGTCGAGCAGTTCCTCGACGTCCTGCCACCGCTTTTCGTTCTTGCTGCCCGGTATGTTGGTGTGGGCGAGTTCGTCGACCAGGACCACCTGCGGATGCCGCGCCAGTACGGCCGGCACGTCGAGTTCGGGGAATCTGCCGCCGCGGTATTCGATGTAGCGCGGCGGGATGACCTCGATGCCCTCAATCAGCTCGGCGGTTTTCGATCGTCCGTGGGTCTCCACAACGGCCGCCACCACGTCGGTGCCGCGTTCCAACCGCCGGTGCGCCTCCCCGAGCATCGCGTACGTCTTGCCGACACCCGGCGCCGCACCGAGGTAGATGCGCAATTCCCCGCGCTTGGGGGGGTGGTCGGTCGCGTTCACGTCAACCATCATCCCCCCTCGGCGCTAGCTGGTAACCGGATACTTGTGGTCGAGTTGCAGGTTGATTTCCAGCACGTTCACCGTCGGTTCACCGACAAAGCCGAGGGCGCGCCCGCTGCGGTACTGCGCCAGGACCGCACGGATCTGATCCGGGCTGACGTGCCGGGCCTTGGCCACCCGAGCGACCTGGATGTCGGCGTAGGCCGTTGAGATGTGCGGGTCGAGGCCGCTGCCGCTGGCGGTGACCGCGTCGGCGGGCACGGCCGGGTTGGCGGGCGCGGCCCCGCGGATCGGCACGATCTGGCCGATCGTGTAGTCCTCGCCGTACTTGGCGCACTCGACCCGCACACCGTCATAAACGACCAGGAACGGCGCCTGCGTCGATTGGCACGGCTCGTTCACGCTGACCACCCGGGTCGGGTGGACGACATTCCCACGGGAGTCCCGGGGGCCGATCACCGAGAGCACCGCGCCCACACCGCCGCCCGTGCAGAACGGACGCGACCCGGCCTCTTTGTCCAGACCCTCCAGGGTCGCCACCGCGGAACTGCGCGTGCACACCTGCGTCAGCAGGCTCGGCTTGAAGCCCGCATCGGAAGCGGACTTGCCGGCCGCCATTTGCGAAGGATCCGCGGGGGTGTCGACGATGCTCTCCGGCCCGAGGTTGCTCGCGCTCGAGTTCAGCGGGTCGTAGCCGTTGCCCGCCGCCGATGGGCGGCTCTGGAAGTACTGCGGCAGCGCGTTGCCGTCCTTGTCGGTGAACAGCTGGCCGATCAGCCGGCTGCCGACCGGTTTGCCGTTGGCGGTGAGGATCGACCCTTCGGCCTTGTCGTGAAGTCCCGGTATCTGCGCGACCAGCCAGATCAGCAGCGGGTAGGCGAGACCCGTGATCACGGTAAGCACCAGCAGCGCGCGGAAGGCCGCCCAGTGCATGCGGACGAAATTCGAGAACTTCATGTCAGGACATCCCAGGGACGAATTGGACGATCAGGTCGATGAGCTTGATGCCGACGAACGGGGCAACGATGCCTCCGAGACCGTAGACGTACAGGTTGCGGCTCAACAGTTTTGACGCGCTGCTCGGCGTGTAGCGCACGCCCCGCAGCGACAGCGGTATCAGCATGACGATGATGATCGCGTTGAAGATGACCGCCGACAGGATCGCCGACTGCGGACTGTGCAGCCGCATGATGTTGATCGTGTCCAGGCCAGGGAACAGCGCCACGAACATCGCCGGGATGATCGCGAAGTACTTCGCGATGTCGTTGGCGATCGAGAACGTGGTCAGCGCCCCGCGCGTGATCAGCAGCTGCTTGCCGATCTCGACGATCTCGATGAGCTTGGTGGGGTCGGAGTCAAGGTCGACCATGTTGCCGGCCTCTTTGGCGGCCGACGTTCCGGTGTTCATCGCTACGCCCACGTCGGCCTGTGCCAAGGCCGGCGCGTCGTTGGTGCCGTCGCCCGTCATCGCGACCAGCTTGCCGCCTTCTTGCTCGCGCTTGATCAGCGCGAGCTTGTCCTCTGGCGTGGCCTCGGCGAGGAAGTCGTCGACACCGGCCTCGTCGGCAATCGCCTTGGCGGTCAACGGGTTATCGCCGGTGATCATCACCGTGCGGATCCCCATCTTCCGCATCTCGTCGAAGCGGTCGCGCATTCCCTGTTTGACGACGTCCTTGAGGTGGATGACACCCAGCACCGCCGCATCGCCATTGACGATCTCTCCGACGACCAGCGGGGTGCCGCCGGCGGCGGAGATGCCGTCGACGATCTCACCGAGCTGAGCGGGGACGTTGCCGCCTTGTCCGCGTACCCATTCCGCGACCGAGCTGGCCGCGCCCTTGCGCAGCAGGTGCCGGTCGAGGTTTACACCCGACATCCGTGTCGCGGCGGAAAATTCCACCCAGTGGGCATGTGCGAGCTCGCCCGGCGTGCGCGCGCGCAGCCCGAAGTGCTGTTTGGCGAACACGACGATGGAGCGCCCTTCCGGTGTTTCGTCGGCGAGGCTGGAGAGCTGTGTGGCGTCGGCGAGCTGCTCAGGGGAGACCCCGTCAAGGGGGATGAAGGCGGCGGCCTGCCGGTTGCCCAGGGTGATGGTGCCGGTCTTGTCCAGCAACAGCGTGTTGACGTCGCCGGCGGCTTCCACAGCGCGCCCGGACATGGCGAGCACGTTGCGCTGCACCAGCCGGTCCATGCCGGCGATGCCGATGGCCGATAGCAGCGCGCCGATCGTTGTGGGAATCAGGCACACCAGCAGCGATACCATCACGATTCCGGTGACGCCACTTGCGTTGAGCGCCTGAGTATCCGGGACGCCCGGGTTGTTCATCTTGGAGTAGATCGCCAGCGGCTGCAGGGTCGCGACGGCGAACACGAAGATGATCGTCAACGCCGCCAGCAGGATGTTCAGCGCGATCTCGTTGGGCGTCTTCTGCCGGTTGGCGCCCTCGACGAGCGCGATCATCCGGTCGATGAAGCTTTCCCCCGGCTTTTGGGTGATCTTCACGACGATCCGGTCGCTCAGCACCGTGGTGCCTCCGGTGACCGCCGAACGGTCGCCGCCGGATTCCCGGATGACTGGCGCCGACTCGCCCGTGATCGCCGATTCGTCAACGGAGGCAATGCCTTCCACCACGTCGCCGTCGCCCGGTATCGCCTGCCCGGCCTCGACCACCACAATGTCACCCTGTTGCAGCAGCGGCGCGGCGACTTCTTCCTCCACACCGGATGCGCCGGGCTGCCAGTTCTTGAGCCGCCGTGCCAGGGTCTGGGTTTTGGCCCTGCGCAGCGTTTCGGCCTGGGCCTTGCCGCGGCCTTCGGCCACCGCCTCCGCGAGATTGGCGAACACCACGGTCAGCCACAGCCAGACCACGATCAACCACGCGAACCATGTTTCGTTGATGATCGCCAACGCGGTGCTCCACGCGGCGCCGATCTCGACGATGAACATCACCGGGTTGCGCCACAGGGTGCGCGGGTCGAGCTTGCGCAGCGCGTCCGGCGTCGACTTCCACAGCATCTTCGGGTCGAGCAGCCCGCCCTGGACCCGTTTGGTGCTTGCGGGGGTTTCGGGCTGCGTCTCCGCAGCAGGGTCGACGGTGGTCGCGGTCATCAGTGGATTCCTTCAGCGAGAGGCCCGAGCGCGAGCATGGGCAGGAACGTGAGGGCAACGAGGATCACCGTGACGCCGGCGACCATTCCGACGAACTGCGGCCGATGGGTGGGCAGTGTGCCCACCGATTCCGGCGTGTGGCCCTGCTTGGCCAGCGAGCCGGCCAAGGCGAGCACGAGGACCATGGGCAGGAATCGGCCGAAGACCATGGCCAGCCCTAGGGCGGTGTTGTACCAAGGGGTATTGACGCTGATTCCGGCGAACGCCGAACCGTTGTTGTTGGCCGCGGAGGTGAACGCGTACAACACTTCCGACAGCCCGTGCGGTCCGGTGTTCAGCATCCCTGCGCGCTCACCCGGCAGCGCCATCGCGACCGCGGTGCCGGTCAGCACGATCAGCGGCGTGACCAGGAAATAGCTTGCGGCCAGCTTGATCTCGCGGGGATTGATCTTCTTGCCGAGGTATTCCGGCGTGCGGCCCACCATCAGGCCGGCGACGAAGACGGTGATCACCGCCAGGATCAGCAGGCCGTACAGGCCAGAGCCGGTGCCGCCGGGGGCGACCTCCCCGAGCTGCATGTTGAAGAGCGCGATCATCCCGCCGAGGCTGGTGTAGGAGTCGTGGAACGAGTCGACGGCACCGGTCGAGGTGAGCGTTGTCGAGTCGGCGAACACCGCCGAGTTGGCAACCCCGAACCGTCGCTCCACACCTTCCATGGCTGCGCCCACGGCGGTCGGCACCGTGCCGTGGTGCTGCAACTGGAGCCACAGCATGAACGACACGCTGATCGCGTACAGGGTCGCCATGATCGATGCGATCGCATAGCCCTGCTTGGTGCTGCCCACCATGCGCCCGAACGTGCGCGGCAGCGAGAAGCTGATCACCAGTAGCAGGAAAATCTCCAGCCAGTTCGTCCACGTCGTCGGGTTCTCGAACGGGTGCGCGGAGTTCGCGTTGTAGAACCCGCCGCCGTTGGTGCCGAGCTCCTTGATGACCTCCTGGCTGGCCACCGGGCCGCCGGTGATCGTCTGCTGGGTGCCGCCGAGGGTGGTGGCGACCTGGTCGTGCAGATGGAAGTTTTGGATCGCCCCGCCTGCGATGAGCACGATCGCGCCGACGACCGCAATCGGCAGCAGGATACGAAGCACCGTGCGCACCAGGTCGACCCAGAAGTTACCCAGATCGCCGGTGCGCTTGCGGGCAAACCCGCGCACCAGCGCGATCGCCACCGCCATGCCGACGGCGGCCGAGACGAAGTTCTGCACCGCCAGCCCGGCCATCTGCACCAGATGGCCCTGCGTCGACTCACCAGAGTAGGCCTGCCAGTTCGTGTTGGTGGTGAAGCTGACGGCGGTGTTCCACGCCAGGCCCGGGGTCATCGCTGTGGCCGGATCATGCAGATGCAACGGCAACTTGCCCTGTACGAGCTGGAACACGAACAGGAAGAGGATGCTGATCGACGAGAACGCCAAGACGCTTCGGGCGTAGGCGCCCCACGTCTGCTCCGAGCGCGAATCGACACCGATCGCCCGGTAGATCACCCGCTCGACGGCGGAGTCCTTCTCCGACGCGTAGACCCGGTACATGTAGTCGCCGAACGGCACATGCACCAGCACCAGCGCCACGACGAGGACGACGAGGAAGATGATCCCCGCTGTTGTTGTGCTCACTAGAACCTCTCCGGGAACAGCAGGGCGCCTGCGAGATACAACGCGAGGAGCACGGAAAGCGCCAAGCCGATGATGTTTTCGTAGCTCACAGCCGCTCGACCAACTTCTGCGTCAGCCCGAGCACGGCGAATACCGCAATCGTCAGTAAGACGTAGACCAACACGCCCATCTTGTCTCCGTTCCCGCCAGTCATGCATACGCTCAACGGCCTCGTCAAGATCAGCCACAACGCAGTCTCGGAGGCAAGGTCAGCTTGAAACTAAATGGGACCGGCCGGGTAGGGCCTTTGGTTGACACTTTCCTAACGGCGTCACTGGTGCGCCTTTACGTTTTCTTTACGCCCCGCCCACCCACCGCGACAAGGACACCCCGGTTCTACCCGTTGAGCCGTTCGTGGAGGGCTCGCAATGCGACGTATCGGCGCTCGACGTCGGCGCGATCGGATTGCTCGGGAACCGATTCAGCATCCGCGCGGTGAATCATGGCCGCTTGATCCATCAGGACCTGCGCGCGTCGCGGGTCCGTAGTTTGTTCCATGATGGTCGTCAAGGCGTTGAGCTGGCGGATCATCACCGCGGGCATCCCCCGGCCCGCTTGGCGGATCTTTTCGAAGGCCCGCTGCACCAGGCGCTCGTAGCTGACCTGATCGGAGATGACGCGAATGACGCCGCGATGGTCGCGATGGACTTGGGTGGGCGTCCATACCGGCGCGATTTTGCACAGGCAGTCGCCGAGCCAATCAATGCACGTCAGCGCGGTGAAGGTGTCATTGACGGCAGGCGATAGCGCCCGGAGGGCGATCTCGACGAGCTGATCGACGCCGAAGGCGACGTCCTGTGTCAGGGTGCGGTGGGGTCCGGTTGCCTGAGCGCGGGCCAAGTACCGCGCCACCCGCTCGGCGGCTTCAGGGGGCCACACGCCGGCCAATTCACGGCCTTCAACCAGAAAGTGGCCGGGCCGATACGGCAGTCGAATCACCGCGTCCGAAGCGCTGGCGACGCGGACCAGCGTCTGATGCCGAATAAATTGCAGATAGCCGCTTTTGGGGGTGCGAATGACGCTGCCGGACGTTTCGATCCTGGCGAGCAGTTCGTCGAGCGAGGGGCCTTGCTCGGGCCTTCGCGTACCGAACCGCGGCTGGTCGCTGCTCTGCAGCGCAACGGCTTGGGCAAGGTCTTTGGCGATGCCGGCGATGACCTGTGGCAGCTGGATCTGGGTGGCGATGTGATGGATGAAATAGATGAGCACCGCAAGATCAATCAGCACCAGACCGAAAGCGGTCGTGATGGAGATATGGGGTACGAACTCTCCCTTATCACCGGGCCCGATCGATACCAGTACGACAACGCAATACACAAAGGTTGCCACGAACGTCCCCAGTGTGATCTGCGTGCCACGATCGCGGATGAAGTTGCGTAGCATCCGGGGACCGAACTGCGTCGACGCCAGCGTCAGCGTCACGATCGTGATGGAGAAGACGATCCCGACGACGGTGATCACCGATGCCGCGATCGAAGTCAGGAGTTGACGCGCCGTGTCGGCGCTGCCACTGATGACCCATGTGGGAGGCCGGAACCGACCCTGGTACGCGGCTTGGTCCAACCGCAGGGTAAGCACGGAGATGCCGAGCGCACCGACTACGAGGATCGTCGGAACCAGCCACAAATTGGTGCGCAGCTCTTCTCGCTGCCACTGCGGCCACATCGCCACGGCGGATATCTAACTGGCGGGCTCAGACAAGCGCAAGTTGTTTCTGCCAATCGTCGATAAGGTTTCGTAAATGTTGGCGCCGGAACCGTATGGATGCTGTCTGGATTACAGCCGGCTGTGCGAGCTCGGCGTACACCCGAACTCATGCGAGACACCCAACGCCGACATGTTGAAGCGGGTGCTCCCCAAACAATCACGGGGGCACCGGCACCGCCGAAGTGGTGGTCACTGCTGCTCGACGGCGCCCACCCGTGGGGATCGTTTGACGCCTCGGTCGGCCGGTACGGAATTCGGCGCTACCGGTTGATCGTCTATCCGCCCGGAAGAACTGCCGCCGACCGGCGGTGGGCGCGGCTGTGGCGCGGGTGGCCGATAACTGGCGCTACGCTCGCTCTGCTCGCGGTCATGATATTCGGCAACGTGGCCGCCTCACCCGGCACTGTGCTGGGATACGCCGCGGCCTTGTACCTGGGCATAGGCACACTGCTCTTCGTGCGCGCCGGACCCGCCCGCGTGCGCGCCAGGTCCATGTCGATCATCCTCATGCCTGAAGGCGCCGACATTCGAGAGCTATGTAAGTACGCGGAATGGCGAATGCTGGTCCACAACCTGACCATGGCCGACCGTATGCTGGCGACCGGTGCGATCTCATTGGTCGAGCACGAGGCCACCTGGTGGAAGGCCTACGACCGGCTCGGGGCGATCAGCAATGTCTGATACGTTGTCGCAGATTCCGGAGGCCGTCGCCGCGGCATCGGTGTTTTTGGCCGTCTACTACCTGGGAAGGCGGGGCCCCGGGAGGAGTCCCCGCTCCCAATCTTGGCCTGGTCGGCGACCACCCGCATTAGCGCGGAGGTTGAAACCAATGCGATACGGCAGACGCCGAACCACTTCCTGCCGCACGCGCTAGCCGTGGCGCCGATCCCTTCACCGAACCGCCTATCTCGGCAGTGCGTCGGCCGCTGGGCCGAGTGCCAGCGCGGGCAGGTACTCCAGCCCGACGACGATCAGGGTCGCACCCACGATGAGGAAAACAAACGTCGGACGGTGCGTGCGCAGAGTTCCGGCGGTGATGACCCCGGCTCGCTGGGCCGCGAATGTCCCAGCTATCGCGAGCACGGCGATGATCGGCACGAACCGGCCTACCATCATCGCGAGGGCAAGCGCGATACTGTACCACACTGTGTTGCCGGAAAATCCGGCGAAGGCGCTGCCGTTGTTGGCCGCGGCACTGGTGAACGCGTACAGCACCTCGGAGAGGCCGTGGGGGCCTGCGTTGAGCATTGAGGCACGTTCACCGGGAAGCGCCATGGCCACCGCGGCTCCGATTAGAACCGCCGCGGGCAGGGTCAACAGGTAGATGCTGATGAGCTTCATGTGGCGGGAATGGAGCCGCTGCCTGAGGTATTCCGGTGTCCGTCCGATCATCAGGCCGCCGAGGAAGACCGCGAGCAAGGTCATCATCAGCAGGCCGTAGAGCCCGCTGCCAGCGCCGCCGGGCGCCACTTCGCCAAGCATCATGTTCAGCATCAGCACCGCTCCACCGGCGCTGGCGTAGCTGTCATACGAGGAGTTCGCCGCGCCGTCGGCGCTGGCAGTCGCGGCCTGACCGAAGATGGCGCTGCCGGGCACGCCGAAGCGGGTCTCGGTGCCTTCGGTCGCGGCTCCGACGGCGTGGATCACGGTGCCGTTCGTCACCAGATCCGTGGCGACGATCGCGGCGGTGCCCATTACGAATAATATTGCCGCCGCGCCAAATAGCGCCCAACCCTGTTTCTTGTCGCCGACCATCACCCCGAAGGTTCTGATGAATGCGACCGGAATCAATAGCATCGCGACGATCTCGACGACGTTGGTGAGCGGCGTTGGGTTCTCGAAGGGATGGGCGCTGTTCGCGTTGAAGGCGCCACCGCCGTCACCGGACATCAGCTTGATCGATTCCCACGTGGCAACGGGGCCGCCAACAATCGTCTGACGTCCGCCGGCTATGGTCGTGATGTCTTGCGCCGCATGCAAATTGTTGACCACCCCAAGCCCGAGCGAGATCAGCGTGACGACGATCGACAGCGGAACGAGGACGCGCACCACCGTGCGCACCAGGTCGACCCAGAAGTTGCCGATTTGCTCGCTCCGGTACTGCAAAAGTCCTCGGATCAACGCGACGGCGACACACATTCCGACCGCGCAGCTGGCGAACGCCTGAACACCCAAACCACTCAGCAACCCGACGTGCCCGAGAGTGGTTTCGCCGGGGTAGTTATGCCCAACTGGTGTTGGTGACGAACGAGATCGAGGTGTTGAAAGCCAGCGCAGGCGTCATACCCCTGTGGCCCCATGGCTCCGGCAGTCGCGTCTGCGCTAGCAGCAACCCGTACAGAAACAGCACACTGACGGCGGAGAATGCCAGCACCGATGTGCAGTATTTCATCCACCGCTGCCGGTCGTCGGGTTGAGCCCCCATCATCCGGTAGAACACCTTTTCGACACGCCAATGCCGCGTATCGGCATAGACGCTGGCCATGTAGTTGCCGAGCGGTGCGTGGAGGGTCACGACCAGAGCGGCAACGGCGGCGACCTGAAGCCAGGCCGCCATTCCCCACTGAGATGGATTGTCGATGAGAATGCTCCTTGATCCAATCCCGGCCGTCCGAGGAGAAACTACGCGCACTCGGCCCAAAAATGGCGGCGGTTACGCAATCCGTACGTCACATCCGTCTTCGTTGATGCAATCTTGACGTCACCTGAGGATGCCCCCACGCCATCGGCTACCTCGGCCGGCCTAGCGTCGGCTACGTCTCCGCTGTGCCAAGCTCGAACGGCCAGGCCCGCAGCGTGTCGTCGCAACAAACTCGGCCGGATCGTTGGTGTCAGAGTCTATTCGTGACGTTAATACGGCGACGACGATGCACATGTCGCCGTCAAAAAACCATCAAGGACAGCCCCTGTCAGGTCAAGAAGTCGTAAGCGGCATTGCCTGAACGGGTCTCGGACTGCTGAAATGCGTCTTATGACCCACACCACTGTTGTTGCCTTCGCAGTGCCCTTGGCGCTGGAGCGTTACGGCGTGGGCTGGGATGACGAACCACCGTCGCGCAGGCGAATCAGCATCTGAACCGGGCTATTAAGCGCTCGACGGTTCACACCGGTTCTCGATTCGTCTTTTCCCTAACCAATTCATTTCACCTGCTGTCGCGCCGTGTCGCGCGATTTCTGCAGTCGTGTCTTCAGCTTTGTGAAAGTTGTTATGTCCGAATTTATTTCTAAGTCTCTGACAGTTCTCGTCACTGGCGCCACCGACGGCATCGGTTATGCAACTGCTCGCCGGTTTGTCGATGAAGGCGCGACCGTGTACCTGCATGCCCCGGACGCGGACAGCGGTGACAAGGCGATGACGCGCCTGGTGAAAGACGGAGCGGAGCCGCTGCGCCTGAACCTGGTCGTCGCCGACTTCACCCGCCTGGATGAGGTCGCCGGCCTGGCCGACGCGCTCGCCGCGACCATGCCGGTGCTCGATGTCCTGGTCAACAACGCCGCGGTCGCTGCCCCCGAGCGACGCACCTACACGCAGGATGGCAACGAGCTGACCTTCCAGGTCAATTATCTGGCGCCGTACCTGCTAACCACGAAACTGGTGCCCCGGCTCGCCAGCGTCGGCGGACGAGTCGTCAACGTGTCCTCGATGATGCATCGTGGCGGAAATATCAACTGGAAGAACCCGGCCGGCGACCAGTACTGGCCGCTGGCGGCTTATGCGCAATCCAAGCTCGCGTTGACGATGTACACGAAGTCGTTGGCGGAGGCCGGCGGAGATTCGTTCACCGCCGTCAGCGTTCACCCCGGCGTTTTCCGGACGCGGCTGCTGCCCATGTACGGCCGCGTCGGGCGACCGGCCGAGGAGGCCGCACCGATCCTGACCACGCTGGGATCACCCACACATCCCGTGGTCGACGGTGGCTATTACGACGGCCTGAGCCTCGCGAAGGCCGCGGCGCTCGTCGAGAACCCGCGCGCCCGCAGCCGACTGGCGAGACTCAGCGATCACCTCGTCGAGTCGGCGCTGCGCCGATAAGGAAAGGACTCAACGCCATGTCCAAACGGGCCGACAAGAAGCGCGCTCGCCGGTATAAGACCGCCAACCACGGAAAGCGGCCAAATTCTGGAAAACGGTTGCGCATAACGAAACTGGCGATCACCCGCCGTTAGCGCCTCGGTGGCTAGCTGGTTTCCGTAATCGGATCCTCGATAAGTGGAATCCGCACGCGGAAAACCGTTCGGCCATCGGCGGATTCGGCGGTAACAGAGCCGTGATGGGCTTTGACGATCGAACTCACGATGGCCAGGCCCAGCCCGATGCCGGAGCCGTCCGATCGGGAGGCGTCCGCGCGGGCGAACCGCTCGAACAACCGGGGGAGAAGGTCGGCCTCGATGCCGGGCCCGTTGTCGGCCACGGTCAATTCCGCGTATCGCCCTTCGGGACCGCCGCGCCGGCAGGTGATTCCGGTCGTCACCGTGACGCCGGGCGGCGTATGCACCCGGGCGTTGCCCAGCAGGTTGCTGACGAGTTGGTGTAGCCGGTCGTGATCCCCGCGGACCCATACCGGCTCCTCGGGCAGGTCCTTGACCCAATGGTGTGTCGGCGCCGCGACCGCCGCGTCGTTCACCGCGTTGCTGACGAGTTCGGCAAGGTCCACGTCCGCGGTCTGCAGATCTTCACCCTCACCCAGGCGCGAGAGCAGCAGCAGCTCGTCGACGAGCAGC
The DNA here is from genome assembly GCA_963788075.1 of uncultured Actinomycetota bacterium. Lineage (GTDB taxonomy): Bacteria > Actinomycetota > Actinomycetes > Mycobacteriales > Mycobacteriaceae > Mycobacterium. Next base: position 295,994 of record CAWBFI010000009.1, read on the forward strand.
GCCATGCGCCGCGCCTCCGACTCGATGCGGGCCAGCGCGTATTCGGTGGTCGGCGGCAGCGCCGAACTGTCCTGTCGGGTCAGTTCGGCATAGCCCTGAATCGCCGCCAGCGGCGTTCGCAACTCGTGGCTGGCGTCGGTGATGAATTGCCGCATCCGCAAGTCGGAGTCGGCGCGATGCGCCAGCGCGCTGTCCACGTTGTCCAGCAGCCGGTTCAGCGTGTGCCCGACGATTCCGACCTCGTTGTCGGGGTCGGTGTCCTGGGGCCGCACCCGGACACTGATCCGGCGGTCGCCGTCGGTAAGCGGCATCGCGGCGACCTCCGCGGCGGTCGCGGCGAGTCGGCGCAGCGGGCGGAGGGTGTACCCGACCACCCAAACCGTCAGTCCCGCGGTGACCGCCAGAGCCGCCGCGACAAGTGCCGTCGTGGTGATGTTCTTACGGGCGATGATCTGGTTGGCGCGGGAAAGGGATACCGCCGCGACCAGCTTGTCGGCTCCGTCGTCGCGATTGTCGACCCGGAATGAACCTAGGCTGCCCAGTTGTGCGGTTCGGGGCGGGGCGTCGGGCTCGGGCCACGGCTGCGCTTCGATGGCGCGCACCACGTCAGCCGGCGCGGGCCGCGCTTCGGCTTCGGAGAAGACCGCCGAGCCGATCACGACGCCATCGCGCAGCACGGCGATGACATTTCCCGGCGTTTGATCGGTGAACTCCAGCATCGCCTGCGAGATGGGCGGGGTGCCGCGTTGTGCCGAAGTATGTTCTCCATTTCGGTATTTCGTGTATGAATTGCTCAGTGCTTCAAGGGATTGGGCGACATCGGCGTCGCTCATCGCGGTGACGTAGCCGCGCAGGTTGAGCACCGAGACAATCCCGAGCGACACCAGTACCACACTGACCACGGCCAACACGCCCAATAGCAACTGGCGGCGCAACGAACGGGGAAGCCACCGCGGAAGGTCCCTGGATGCGGTGTTCCGCTCGCGGGTCATTCCGGTGGCCGCAGCATGTATCCAACGCCACGAACGGTATGAATCATCGGCCCTCTGCCGGAGTCGATCTTCTTCCGCAAGTAGGAGATGTACAGATCGACGATGCTCGTGCGGCCGGCGAAGTCGTAGTTCCAGACCCGATCGAGGATTTCCGTGCGGCTCAGCGCGCGGCGTGGATTGCGCATCAGGAAACGGAGCAATTCGAACTCCGTCGAGGAAAGCGAGATCGGGGTGCCGTCGCGGATGACTTCGCGGCTGGCGGTGTCGATTTGCAGGTCGCCGACTTTGAGGGATTCGGCGGCGGGCGGAGTCAGCTGGGTGGAGCGGCGCAACAGCCCCCGCAGCCGGGCGACCAGTTCCTCCAGGCTGAACGGCTTCGTCATGTAGTCGTCGGCGCCGGCGGTGAGGCCGGTGACGCGGTCCATGACCGAATCGCGCGCGGTGAGGAACAGCGTGGGGGTGTAGGCGTCGAATTCGCGGATCCGCTGCAGGATCCGCAGCCCGTCCACATCGGGAAGCATGATGTCGAGGACGAGCACGTCGGGGTTGACGCTCTCGAACTTCGCCATGGCTTCGCGTCCGTTGTGGGCGATGTCGACGACCCAGCCTTCGTAATGCAGCGCCATCTTCACCAGGTTGGTCAGCGCGGGCTCATCGTCGACCAGCAAAACCCGGATCGGTGATCCATCGGCACGGTAGATCCGGGGCAGCTGTCCAAGAATGGCCTGGCGCGGCCGCTGGGTGCTCGCGTATCCCGACATTGCGGTCATGTTCCTACATTCTCGCAAGCACACATACGCTTGTCACGAACTTCATAGAGTTCTCAAATATAACTCTGTTCCTTGTATCACATCGGGGCATGAGGAAAATATGTGTTCTATATGTGTTGTATCAGCCAAGTTGAGACTAGGTCATTTCCCAAAAATACTGGGATGCATGGTCATTGGTTGACGAGACGCCACCTTATGTGAGAAGGCGCTCTCCAAATCACCGGCACACTAAGGGATTTCATCGGTTAGGAGACGCCGCGCCCGAGCGGATGCCGTCGGAGCTCGACACGTACGCACGACGGCTACGGACGACGATGTCCGGGTTTTCGTTAATTCAAAGATACGTGATGTTACGAATGTCGTTAGAGATAGCTGTTTTTCGTGACGCAAGTCGTGAGCGCGTCATCGGAAACCGCGTTGACTAAAGATAGGGATAGGCGATGGACTTTGGCGCATTGCCACCCGAGGTCAACTCGGGTCGGATGTATTCGGGTCCGGGCCGGGCCACCATGCTGGCCGCCGGCGCGGGATGGGAGTCACTGGCCGCCGAGCTGAACGCCGCCGCCGGCGGCTATCAGTCGGTGATCGCGAGCCTCACCGACGAGTCGTGGCTCGGGCCGACATCGATGTCGATGGCGGCGGCTGTCGCGCCCTACATTTCGTGGATGACGGCCACCGCCGAGCAATGTGAACACGCGGCGACCCAGGCCACCGCCGCCGCGACGGCTTATGAAACGGCGTACGCGATGACCGTGCCGCCCGCGCTCATCGCGGCAAACCGCGCTCGGCTCGTGGCATTGGTCGCGACCAACATTTTCGGGCAGAACACACCGGCGATCATGGCGACCGAGGCCGAGTACAGCGAGATGTGGGCGCAGGATGCCACGGCGATGTACCACTACGCCGCCAATTCGGCTTCCGCGTCAACGTTCAGCACCTTCTCGTCGCCGCCGCAGACGACCAATCCGGGCGGGTTGGCCGGCCAAGCCGGTGCGGTCGCGCAAACCGCGGGTGCCAGGGCCCACACGGCAACGGCGCAGATAATTTCCTCGCTGCCCCAGACCCTGCAAGGCCTGGCGACCCCCGGCTCGTCGTCCGCGTTGGGGGTCTCGCCGACGGCGATCGGCGGCAGCGTTGCGTCACTGGGATCGTCCGGGCTCTCCGCTCCGCTCACTGCCTTGTCGAGCATCACCGACACGTCGGGCAAGACGGTCACCAAGACTGCCGGCGCGGGGACGGGCGCCCTATCCGGGTTGGTATCGAGCGCCTCATCTCTGCTGAGCGGCAATACGGGCAGCATGGCCTTGGACGTTTTCGGGTTGGGTTCCGATCTGGCCGGCCTGGGCGGCGATGGGGCGGGGTTGGGTTCAGACGGCGCTGGCCTCGGTTTCGACGGCTACGGCCTGTCCTTGGACTTCGCGGGGCTGGGCTCGATCACGGGAGCCGACGGGGGAGCCGCGAGCGGCTTGGGAAGCTTGGGTTCTGTTGCCGGTCTTGAGTCGGGCGCATCGGCGAGCGTGGGCCAGGCGGCCTCGCTCGGGACCTTGTCGGTGCCGCCGACTTGGGCCGAGGCGGTGTCGTCGGTTGCACCTCTGCCGGCTTTCGACGCCAACGCCGCGCCGGGTGGGTGGGGCGCGGGGCCGGCGTCGGTAAGCGGAACCACCGTTTCGAAGGTGCCGTTGGGCGGCATGGTCGGGCGCGAGTCCGAGGGTGCGGTTCAGCGAGTCGGGTTCCGCGCCTCGGTGATTCCCCGTTCACCCGTGGCCGGATAGGTGCGCAAGAGCTGTTACCGAAATGATTCTTGGAATCTGCGCACGTCGGCAGCGCGCAGGCGGGGCTACACCGAACCGCAAATCCGCTAGCGCCGGTAATAGCGCTTTCAATAGTCGCCTCAATGGGTTAGACCCGGACCGCGTCGGCGCCAATTCCTCGCTGGTTCTCCCGTGGCCGCTAAACAGAAACCGGGGCCGCACACCGATCGGTGTGCGGCCCCGGCCCGTTGCTGCGGTGTCAGCCCCAGCTGGAGCCGACGGCGCTGTCGGTGCTGGCCATGTTGCTGCCGGCGGTCTGCACCTTCTGCCCGTGGGCGTTGGCCTGCTCGTAGATCACCTGGAAGTTACGGCCCAACTGGGTGATGAACTCCTGGCACGCCACCGAACCGGCGCCACCCCAAAAGTCACCGGCGGCCAGCACATCGCGAACGATGGCCTGGTGCTCGGCCTCGAGCGAGGCGGCCTGCGCGCGAATCGTGGCACCATGGGCGTCCACGTCGCCGAACTGGTAGTTAATGGTCATGTTTGCGTCCTCCTAAGTTGGAAAGTTTTGGCTAGGTTCCGAGGGCCGTGGTCGAGGCCTGCTCTTGCGTCTCGTAGTTGTTGGCGTCGCGGATCAGACCGTCGCGGACCCCGTGCAGCATGTTCACGATGTTGCGGAACGCCTGGTTCATCTGACCCATGGTGTCGTAAGAGGTCGCCTGGGCCTGCCCGCTCCAGCCGGCGCCGGCGATGTTCATCGAGGACGCCCACATCCTGCGGGCCTCGTCCTCAACGGTCTGCGCGTGCATCTCGAAACGCCCCGCCATCGCCCGCATCGAGTGCGGGTCGGTCATAAAACGTGTTGCCATGTTGCCTTTCTCCTTTGTCTCGAAGCCTTAGATTCGAAGTCTGATCGGTCGTGGTCTTTGCGGCGGTAGCCGCATGACGGATAGATTACGGCCTACCGGTTAATTGCCCGCCTCAAATGGGTGACATATCCCCTTTCTTTTCTCTTTTCCCGCATCAGACGACAACCTGCTTTGGCATGACGGTGGGCTTGAAGCCGTACCGCGGGCCGGCACCGTAGGCGCCGGCGCCCCTGGCCCCCGCCGCCGCCCCCGGCATGCCGGGCATCGCCGCGACTGGCGCGGCTTCCTCGGTGGCGGCGGTCCAACCTGAGCCCTCCAGCGGAGCGGTAGACGAAGCCAGCGTCGCCGGGGTGGCCGCAGACCAGCCGGCCGGCACCGATAGACCGCCGACCGCGGAAGCTTCGCCCATAGCCGCCGCCGCTCCCCCGCCGAGGCCGTTTGTTGACCCCACGAGCGTTGTGCCCATGCCCAAACCGGCGCCGAGGGGGGTGACATCGCTGACGAACGGGGTCAGGCCTGACGGAGTGGTGGCAATGAGGTGTCCAAGGCTCGGCAAGACTGTAATCAAATTCCCCTGGAACCACGCCGCGGTGACACCGACTTGGGCAATGCTATTTTCGACGACCGGGAGCGACAGCCACTCGCCGAGTGACGGGACATTGCCGCCAAGCGTCGCCAGTCCGCCGAAGGGGCTACTCGTCAGGCCAGAGAGAATAGTGCCTAATCCCTGCGCGGGCGTGGACGCCGCGGCCTGGGCGGTCGCGGCGCCCTGGATGCCCGCCGCGGCCGGGTTGGTGCTCGGCGACGCCGGCGCTAGCGGCTGAAGGATCCCGGCGGCCGCCGAGGCGGCCTGGTAAAGGTACATGGTGATGGCGTCCTGGACCCAAAACTCGGCGTACTCGGCCTCGGTCGCCATGATCGCCGGCGTGTTGATGCCCAGGAAATTCGTCGCCACGAGCGCAGCCAGCTGCGCCCGATTGGCAGCGATCGCCGGCGGCGGGATCACTCCCGAAAACGCCGCCTCATAAGCGGCCGCCGACGACGTCGCCTGGGAGGCCGCCTGCTCGGCCGCCGCCGCCGCGTTGGTTAGCCAGGACACGATCGGCTGCGCCGCGGCCGCCGCGGCCGCCGATCCCGCACCCAGCCACTGCCCGCCGGTCAGCGTGCCGACTATCGACTCCCAGGAGGTCGCCGTGGTGCTCAGCTCGGCGGCCAGGTTGCTCCAACCCGCCGCCGCGGCCATCAGCGGCCCCGAGCCCGCACCGGTGTACAGGAGCGCCGAGGTGATCTCCGGAGGTATACCTGCGAAATCCAAAACCATTTTTCTGTATCCCGTCTCTTATTGACCGAATGTCGTTTCTTGTTGACTACCTGCGACCGCGTTGGCACCCGATCGCTAGACGGCCGTCGGTTTGGGCATGACGAGGGGCTTGACGCCGTAGCGCGGGGCGCCGAAGCCGGCGCTGTTGCGTGCGGCCGCGCCCACCCCGGGCATCCCCGGGATGATCGTTCCCGGCCCGGCCTGCGGTGCGGCGGCGGTCCAGCCCCCGGTCTGCAGCCCCATCGGGCTAACACTCGACACCGTGGTGACCGTTCCGGCCCAGCTCGGCGGCACCGACAACTTGCCGACCATGGTCGCCCCGCCCATGCCCCCGGTCATCGGCATCGCGCCCAGACCGGCCATGGCGCCCATGCCGCCCATGCCGGGCACGGCCGGCCCGGTGGCGCCCGCGAGGTCCGCCGCGCCGGAAAGCCCGGTGAGGTCGCCGGCGGCGTCAGAAGGAGCCGTTATGGCGCTAAGACTGCCGGTTATCAACCCGAGGTCGTCCGACTGAGCGGAGGCCCAGTTCCCCCCCTCAACGAGCCCTATGGTGGCTGGGCCGCCTGACGGGTTAATCAGACCGGTGCCACTGAGGAAGCCGTAGAGGGTGTTGAGTATGTTCCCGCCACCGGCTTGGGCCGCGTTGCTGGCCTCAGTGGATGAATAGGTACCGGAGCTGAGCCCCAGGGTGCTCGCAAACTGCTCTTGGATGGCCTGAGCTTCCGAGGCGAGCTGCTGGTACAGGTTGCCGTACGCCGAGAAGATTCCTGCCTGCTGAAGCGATACCGAGTCGGCGGCTGCGGGAGCAACGCCCGTGGTCGCGGCCGCGGCGCCGGCGTTCTGCGCGGTCAGTGAACTGACGATCGCTGTCAGCTGGGCCGCCGCAGCGGCCAACTCTTCAGGCACTGCTGTCAGAAGTGACATCCATCGCTCCTTGTGTGTAAACCCTCCCGACCCGATACGCCGGGCCGGGAAACTGTGTGTTGGCGCACGGGCCGCTGTGTACTGGCATGAGGCTAGTGATCCCGCCGTCCAGAGTCGTGAACGAAAGGGCTCGGGTGACAGCCGTTTACGGCTTCTTAACGCTGACGCAGGAAGTTTTAACAAGCTCCTGTCTAGCGAAATGACGGTGTCACGTGGTCCCGGGCGGCAACACGGGAAAAGACGCGCGGCGCGCGGATGCTACTCGAAGCCTGGCCGGGACGCGCGTTCGGAATCTGGCCGATCTTGAGTGGGAGGCCATGCCCCGGATCCGGCTTCCGCGCGCTACATTCGCCGCCGGGCCCCCATAGCCCAATTGGCAGAGGCAGCGGACTTAAAATCCGTCCAGTGTCGGTTCGAGTCCGACTGGGGGCACGGTGTTGTGGAGGGAATATGCGCTGGTCAAGGCATTTTTAGGATCGAACAGGTGGGCTAATTTGCCTGCTGTGGCCACATTTTGGACACAGTCACGGCTACTTCATCGAGATCGGACTCGAATAAATCGGCATACACATCCAGCGTCATGGCCGCGCTGGCATGCCCCAGCATCCGCTGCACCACCTTCGGATTGGCGTGCGCGCTGATGGCCAGGCCGGCCGCGGTGTGGCGTAGTCCATGGGCCGTGACGCGGGGGAAGGACTTGTCCATCTTCTGGCAGCGGGCCACCGCACCGGAGAGCCAGGAATCGTGGGAGGACGGCGGGGCCAGATAGCCGCCTGACGTCGAGGGCCACAGCAGATCATCATGGCCCTTGCCCTTGGCGCTTCGCGCCAGGGCATCGATGACGAACCCAGGCAGCACGACGGTGCGGTTCTTGTTGGACTTGAGTGATCCGACCGCGAAGTCCCTGCCGACCTTGACGGCATTGCGGTGCAGCTCGATCCGGTGCCGCAGGAAGTCGACATCGGACACCCGCAAGGCGGCGGCTTCACCCCAGCGCACGCCCCCGACACCCAGCAGCAGCACCAGCGACTCATACCGGCCGGACTCGTCGGCCAGCTGGATCAGCTGGTCGGCAGTCAAACAGACGTGCTTGCGCGGAGACCGGGGTGGCAGTTTGACCCCGCGGGCCGGGTTGGACGCCAGCTGGCGGTCTCGCACACAGTCATCCAGGATGCGGGCCAGCACACTGTGAGCGGTCTTGACAACAGTGGAGCGGCGGGTGGCCGCAAGATCGGATACCCACGCCTGCACATCAGAGAACCGGACCTCGCCAATACGGACATGTCCTCAGCGCGGAGCCACATGCACATGCCATGCCGAGTCCAGCGACCGGAACCCGGACGGCTTCATGTGCCCGTGCTGGCGTGCCAGCCAGGAGGGGCCCAGCTCACCGATGGTCATCCGGCCCGCCGAAGTGGGGATGTACTCACCCCGGGCCTTGGCGACCTCGACTGTGGCGGCGAACAGCTCGGCTTGCCGTTTGGTCGCAAACCCGCGCCGCCGGGTCTGCCGGTGCTGCGGTGTGCGGTAGCGGACGGCGTAGCGCGTCTGCCCGCTGGCATTCTAATAGCGCTCGATGCTGGCCATTAGACCATCATCTCACTTGTTCTCTGGTAACCTAAGGTAATAGGCCCGGTCCGGGCCTAACAATTGCTCACTCTCGCTTCACAACGATTAGCTTCACAACGATTGCCGGACCACTTTCAAATCCAGAGCAACCCGAAAGTGTGAAGCGTGAGTAGCAACACCCCTCCCGTCGACTTCGACGAACCCATCCCCGCCAAGAAGGTCGCGCAGCTTCTCTACACAAGCGAAGAGCGCCTGGCCAACGACCGCTACCTTGGGCGCGGTCTGCCCTACACGAAATTCGGTTCAAGGGTCTATTACCTGCGCAGCGATATAACCGCGTTCCTGGCTGCCAACCGGCACGACCCGGCGCAGCCATGACAGGCACACCGAACAGGCGCGGATGGTTGATCACGTCAGTAGGCCGTAAAGATTCCGTAAAGATCCTGACCAAAATGGCGGCACTGGGTGCTGTTCGTCCACCTTTCCCACCAGCAATAGGTGGAGGGGCAATTTGTCCCCACCAGGACGGAGAAGTACCGATGGAACAAGTCTTAAAAAGGCTGATCGACACGGACGAGATCCAGGACAAATGGGGTGTCTCGAAAGAGGTGCAAGAAAAGCTGCGACGGGAAGGCCAATTTGCGCCCTGGCTCAGGATCGGCCGGAGAATATACGTCGTCCGCGAGGAATGGGAACGCTGGCTCGACGAGCAGAAGGCCAAGACGGCCTCGGCTCCCGCTGGCGCTCCGCTGGAGGCCCTGACGCTGGGCGACGGCACCTTGGCAGAGACATTGGCAAAGATCATCAAGACGGCGCCGACGTCCGAGGAAGTCCGGACCAGGATCGCTGCGCTGTTGGATGCCGACGAGCGACTGTTCGATGGCGGTGCTGATGATGCTGCCTAGAGATGACGGTGGCGGCCCCGTCACCGGAACCGCCTACCACCAGACCACCAACCCTCACCCTCACGCTCAGGCTGATGGTGGTCGGTGTGCGGAGCGAACTTGTGTAGTTGAGACACCCGACGGGAAGGAAGTACACGCCCAAGCCCACACAAAAGATGGCAAGAACCCGCACGATCCGCGTCCCGACCCCAGGCTTGCGGCTACCACTTGCTGTTCCCGGCGCAACATTCGCTTGCCGCGGGGGCTGCGCCGGTGGCAGATCTGCACCACGCTTCTGCTCATCAAGCTGATGTTCCAGATCGGCGATGCGCTTCTCGGGGTCATCCTGGTCCATCAGCAAATGGTCCCACCCGCAAGCCGCGCCGGGCAGGAATGGCGGATGCCCGCCAGTACGAGCGGTCGGCGCACCTCGTTGCTGAACGGGGGTAGCGCCGTCGATTTTGTTGGGATCGGTAGCGAACCGCCCCTTGTGTACTTGCCGCGACCCCGCCTTACGCGGAGGTTGAGTGGGGTCCGACTGATTCGAGTAGCCAATTACCGATGTGACGGCGGTGGCGGAGGCGAATACTGATCGTCAGTATCAAACCGCCTGGGAAGGTGCTGGGCCATGTCTCACGACCAAATTTTGAAGAAGATGATCGCCGGGGCGCTGCTGTCGGGCGGCGTTGCGGTCGCGGGGTTGGGGCTGGCCGCAGGGACCGCCCAGGCCGTCCCGCCCGCACATCAGTGGTGCCCAGGGCAACGCATGCCGGATGACGGGTCGAATCCCGACGGGACACCCCACCTATTTTCTTGGGACATGAGTGTCTGCCACACCTACTACATCGTCGGCTACAAGCAGGGCAATGTTGGTGACTATATTTGGGCAGACGCTGGGCCGCCTCCTCCGCCGGCTCACAATCCGCTCTGCCTCCCCGGCCCTGGTTGCGCGCCTTGGCCGTAGCGGGCGTTGACTGCTATACCCGCCGACCGTGATCGTTTGGTGATTTCGACGCCTATTCACGTTAGAAGGTTCTTTAGACAATCGGTGTCAACACCGCGTGATCCCTCCGGAAGAGCGTCTATAAAGCGATCACCCGGGCTTCCGCAACAGGCGCCGCCGCATCAGGACACCGACGGCCACGGCACCGCACAGCACGAGCACGACCAGCAAGGTCTGGAGCAGGCTGATCGCGAAAAAGTTGACGTGATACGAGCTGGCGCCGCTGACACACCGGTACTCGTCCTGGAACCCCGGCGCGCGCCCGTATCTGTAGCCCAAGTTGTAGTGCTCCAGGTGGTACGGGCTGCTGCACATGATCCCGCTCATCCACAATGCGCTCGACGGGAACGCTGAGGTCACTCCCGCCACGACACCGTACAAGGGGCCGAGGCCGATCAGCACACCGAAAAGAATGACCCGGCCGAGCTTGCCCCGCGGCCGTTGGCGGCGAAACGCGGCTTGGCGCCCCATGGCCACAGCGGCTAGATCGATCGGAGTGTGCAGGCCGGCCGTTTCCCGAGCGGCGGCGGCCGTGCCCCCTACTTTGAGCGGCAGGCCGGCGCGTTGTAGGGCATCGTTGTACTGCGCTTGCGACAAACCCGCGTCGACTGCGGCACGTATTGATTTTTCTCGAAGCTGCGTTACCTCGGGCCCCGAAGGCCCACCGCCCCCGTAAGCCTCCCGCAAGGCCTGTGCAAACCGGCGTGCGTGCTCATCGACGGCGTCCTGGCCGGCAACCGCCTGGGCATCGAAGACCTGCGATGGCTGCTCAACCACGCGATCCTCGTGGGGCACCGCCCGCGCTTCGGCCAGCTGGCGTTCCAGCTCGGCGATGCGCTTCTGCGCGGCCAGCTGACGTTCCAGCTCGGCGATGCGTTTCTCGGGGTCTTCGGGGTCCATCGGTCATCACCTTCGTGAGAAGTTTGTTTAGGCCGGCGGCGGATAGCACTTGCCCGTCGGCCATTGCCAGAGGTCACGAACCGACGATGGAATTGGGCAGGGCTCTTCACCTGCACTTATGGGACCATACCCGGCGGCGATCGGAACCCATGTCCCTGCCGGCCCCGACTTGTGGAACATCATGTAGCTGTTTTGGTCCTGCAGCATGACCCCGGCGTCAAACGTCTTGGGACCGACCGGACAGGGCCGCCGCCGCCCAATACGTGTCGTTATTCGGGTCGTAGGCGTAGTAGGTCTTGCCGGGCTGCAAACCGGTGTACTCCGAGGCAGGGTGGCCGGTCAGCACGGCTCCTGCCTGCACCAGCTGGGCACCAACGTCATCGGTCAATTGCAGGTTCACCGGAGGGTCGTCGGCGTGCGCGCTCGCCGCGAAACCAATCGTCGCCGCGGCGGCTGCCATCCACACCGCCGCGATCGCGGTCTTCATCGCCTTCATTCGCGTGTTCCTTCTTCCCCTAGTGTCGGCTGTAGTGGCCGGTCACGTAAAGGTTGCGGCGGACGCCTTGAAGGATTCTTCGCAGATTCTTGCGGCGCGCGTCTCCGCAGCTCAGATGGGCGGTAAAGGTAGCGGAGGTGGGGTCCAATCTCTAGCACGGTGCCCATCCGACATGGGACAGTAGACACGCCCCGGTGTGGCAAGTGCCCTCGAAAACACGGGACCAGACTTCGCGGGAATCGCCCGAGCTTACTGCCGGGAGAATCCTGCCGGGGGCACGCGGTCTTTGTGCAGAGATTGTTTTCGCGGTTAGCGGGGATCGGCGCGTGCGATCTGTGTGCGATGATTCGCCGCGCTGTTGTTGGGATCGGTAGCAGCGCCGGCGGTCTGTACTTGCCGCAATGACGACACCAACCAGGCGGCGCATGACGAAAGAAATGCAACGACAAAATGAAGACCACAATGATCGCGGCGCTCTCGATCGCGACCGCCGCGGCAACCATCGGCCTGGCGGCAACCGCGCACGCAGATGACACCATCACGTTTCAGTCCCCGTCGGGACACATCCGGTGCGACATTTTCGCATCAGCGAACACCCAACCCCCGTTGGCCTTATGCCAGATCTCGGACCACACCTACGTGGCATCACCGGGATCGGCGAGGGACGGCGGGCCCTGCCCGTATGGATCTGATTTGGGTCGCGATGTTCGGCTCGACCAAGGCAAGCCGGCGTACTTCACGTGCACTTACTCTGCGCTCAATTCTGGCTTTGGTCCCTGGCCGACGCTCGACTATGGCCAAACGCGATCCCTCGGCGCGATCACGTGCGCTAGCGAGACTTCGGGTGTGACGTGCACCGACAGCAGTACTGGTCACTTTTTCCGGGTGTCGCGCGAGTCGTACCAGCTGGGGTGATGACGCCGTCAGCCGATTCGCTGGTGTGCGATACGGGCAAAAGCACCATGGTGCGGAAACGTTCGCGTACTGGGGCACGCGGGCCTGGCGGGCTGCGTGCTTGGCTCATTCACACGAGCTTGTCGACGACTTCGCTGGAAAGGAGCGCGGTGCGATGAGGACTTATCTGACGGCGGTCGCCGGATCGGTTGTCGCGACGATGCTGGCGGGGGTGTCGATGGTCGGCTGCAGCACGAATTCGACGTCACCGACGGCAACGTCGCGGTCAGCGACCTCGACCGCGACCAGCCACGGTTCATCGTCGACTTCGGCGCAGGCCCAGCCCACCGACTACACCAGGCTGCTGATCCAGGTGAGTGATATCAATGCGCCCGAAGTCTTTACGGCCAGCCCGCCAGACATCAACCCGAATGCCTTCGCGACCGTGGCGACGACGTTTCGCAACCAAGACGGCACGCACGTCATTTACGACTCCATCCTGATCGCGTGGGATCCCGCCGCTGCTGCGCGTGCGCTGGAGTCACGAAAGGCGCTCGCACCGCAGGGCACTGTGCACGGAGCACCGGTGCCGATCGACATCGGCACGGGCGGCACAACGATCGCCGGGCCCTCACCCGACGGCTCCAAGGGAGTCACAGTGTTGCTGTTCACCGAGGGCAAGGCGTTCGCCGAGCTGGAATTCGACGGCCCGCCCAACGTCCTCGTGCCGCCGGACTTCGTCACCGACGTCGGCCAAAAGCAAGACGCGGCCATCAAGAACGGACTCGCTGGCTGACCTTGGGTGCCCGTCTAGCGGCGCAGTCGGCAAACGCAACCCCGGAGGAATCGCACAACGTGGGTCAGCAGCGCCAGCGGGTGACAGCCTGTGACAGTTTCCAGCAAATTTCGCACCCGTCAGCCAGCGGGCAGCTAACGCCAGGCGATAGGGACCGGGTAGCGACCGGGCCTATTGCCGGCACCCCGAAAACCACCTCTGCAAATGTGGCTCTACCCCTGCGAGTGTTCAACCCGCACCGGGCAACCCACGAATGAATTTGCAGCACGAGGCCTTCGGCCTCAGCTAGCCCCCATACCAACTCCCCGGTCTAGGGTGAAAACCATGCGGGTAGGCGTGCTGGGAGCCAAAGGCAGGGTCGGGTCGACGATGGTGAACGCGGTGCAGGTCGCCGAGGACCTGACCCTGTCCGCGGAGGTGGACGGGGGTGATCCGCTGAGCCTGTTGACCGAGGGCAACACCGAGGTGGTCATCGACTTCACCCACCCCGACGTGGTGGACGCATAATGGTCTGCATCGGTCAAAAACTTGCTCTCGCGGGCTCATTGGCCGGGCTGGGAGGATCTGGAGTCATCGCGGTGATAGGTGCGCCGACCCTTGTTCTCACAGCAGTAGGGGTTGCAGGAGCTGTGGCGGCGTTTACGGGGAGTGATCGCGTCGATGACTGCGCTGAAGGATTGCTACGAGGCGAAGGGCTTGGTCGCGGACGTCGAGAAGATGCTTAGGCAGATCGCGCTTCTAGAGGAGGAACTCGCCAAACTGAGGTCCGGAAAGTGATCAGGCAGCACCGGAGCTGGTGAGGTACCGGTAGAGGGTGGCGTGGCTGACCCCGAGGTACTTGGCGATGTCCTTGCCGGTGTGACCATTGGCCTTCATCCTCTTAGCGGTGGCAACATGCTCGGCGCCGTCGACCTTGCGGGGCCGCCCGAACTTGGTGCCGTTGGCGCGGGAAGCCTGCCGCTTCAACGCAGTACGCTCTTTTATCAGCTCACGCTCGTACTCGGCTAGGGAGCCCAGAACGCCAATCATCATGCGGCCAGCCGCAGTTGACGAATCGATCCCATCGGTGGTGGAGATCAACGTCACTCCACGGTCGGTCAGTGCTTTGACGGTCTCCAAGATGTGGAGTGTGTTGCGGCCTAGCCGGTCGAGCTTCCACACCACGACGGTGTCGCCTTCCCGGACGTACTCCATCAGCGCAGCCAGACCGGGACGGTCATCACGAGCGCCGGACATATTGTCCGAGAACGTCTTTGCGACCCCGGCCTTGGCGAGTGCGTCGTTCTGTTGATCAAGGGTCTGCGAGACCGTGGAGACACGGGTGTAACCGACGCAGGCGCTGGGACCGGTGCCGCTAGTTCCCGTACCGGGCGCCTGACTCATAAGTGCTGAAACCTGAGTTAGGACACGTTTCGAGTCTGGCCTTGGTTGCGGGTCATTGATCTGGGGTTTTGCTCGGTGACGCGTGCGGACGTGCGCACTAACCGGTGGTTCGTAGGGTGCGGTGGTGGCCTATGTGCGGACGGTGAAGACCAGGTCGGGGGCGATCGCGGTGCAGATCGTGTGGTCGTCACGGCGGGGTTCTCGCCGCATCGAGCATCTAGGTTCGGCCCACGATGAGTCGGAGTTGGAGGCGCTCAAGGCTGCGGCCCGGCAGCGGCTCGCCGAGGGCCAGGGCGCATTCGACCTCGGACTGGATTCGACCGAGATCACTGGCGGGCCATTGGAAATCGTCGGTTCGCGCGCGGGGCATCTTTGGGACGCTTTGTGCCGGGTCTATGACCTGCTCGGGCTTGACCGTGCGGTCGGTGGTGACGAGGTGTTCCGGGATCTGGTGCTGGCCAGGATCATCGAGCCGACCAGCAAGCAGGACTCGTTGCGGGTGCTTGCTGAGACCGGTGTCGAGCCGGTCTCTTACCGGACTGTTACGCGTCGCTTGCCAGTGTTCGCCAAGCCCACGTTGCGCCACGCGTTGTCGGCGGCGTGCGCCCGCCACGCCGGGTTGGGCCCGGCGTCGCTGGTGCTCTATGACGTGAGCACGCTGTACTTCGAGACGGATGCCGGTGACGGATTCCGCGAACCGGGGTTTTCCAAGGAACGTCGCCTGGAACCGCAGATAACCATCGGTCTGCTGACCGACGCGACCGGGTTCCCGCTGACGGTTGCGGCGTTCGAGGGCAATAGGGCCGAGACCGCCACGATGCTGCCGGTGATCGAAGCGTTCATGGCCGCCCACCGGCTACGAGAGGTGACTGTGGTGGCCGATGCGGGAATGATCTCCGAGGCCAATCAGATGGCGATCCAGGCTGCCGGGCTGTCGTTCATCCTGGGCACCAGGATCCCGCATGTACCCCACGTGGTCCACGAATGGCGCACGAAGCACCCCGGCCGCGACATCCCCGACGGGCACGTGTTCGCCCAGCCCTGGCCGGCGACCACCAGCGAGAAGGCCCGAGGAATCCCGGACAGGGCCATCTACTACCAGTACCGCCACGACCGTGCGCGACGCACGCTGCGAGGCATCGATGACCAGGTCGTCAAGGCCGAGAACGCGGTGGCGGGAAAGGCTCCGGTGAAAGGCAACCGGTTCATCAAGCTCACCGGTGCAACCAAGACCGTCAACCGCGACTTGGAGACCAAAGCCCTCGCTCTGGCCGGGCTGAAGGGCTACACCGCCAACCTGAACGACGCGACGGCCGAGTTCGTCATCGACGCTTACCACCACCGCTGGCGGATCGAGAAGAGCTTCCGGATGTCCAAACACGACCTGCAGGCCCGACCGATCTACCACCACAAGCGCGAGTCCAGAGCATGTCCCGAGTCGCGTGGATTTTTGGTGGCGATCCATGGTGAACTCTATGCGGCGGTAC
Source organism: uncultured Actinomycetota bacterium (assembly GCA_963788075.1). Taxonomy (GTDB): domain Bacteria; phylum Actinomycetota; class Actinomycetes; order Mycobacteriales; family Mycobacteriaceae; genus Mycobacterium. The sequence continues at coordinate 312,036 of CAWBFI010000009.1, forward strand.
CGACGGTGTCGGGGTTGGCGTGTCGGCGCAGGGCGTCGGCGAGCTGGGGCATCTGCTTGTAGCCCTTGATGCGACGGAACGACCGTTCGGCGTTGAGCATGCCGGCCGCGGTCCAGCGCAGCACCATCTGCCCGTCGCGCCAGCGGGTGACATTACGGTTGGTGGTGCGGGCTATCGAGATCATCGACTCGACCGGGTTGGAGGTGGTCAGGCTCTTGGCCAGCCGGCCTTCGATGCCCAGCCGCGCGACGGTGAACATTTCCTCCAGGCCTTCACGCAGTGAGGCGGCCGCGCCCGGGTAGCTCTTATCCAGTTGCGCGGCAAGCTTTTTGGCGTTGGCCAGCCCGGTGTCTGGGTCGGCATGACCAAATGCCTTGACTAGCTTGGCATCTACCCACTGCTTGTCTTTGTCGGGCAGGTGCTCGGCGACATTCCGCCGCTTGTGCAGGGTGCATCTTTGGATGATGGCCTTGGCGCCGAACACCTCTCGTACCGCGGCCGCGAGCGCCTTGGCGCCGTCGACGACCACCAACAGCCCGTCATCGAAGCGCAGGCCACGCTCGACCAGGTCGGCCAACAGCGAACGCACCACGGTCTTATTCTCCGTGGAACCGTCCCACAGCCCGACCGGCTTTTTGGTTCCGTCGGCGGTGATGGCCAGCGCCACTACCACGCAGCGCTCGGCCATGTGCTCACCATCAAGCATGAGCACCTTGATGTCCTCGCCCACCAGGTCGCGGGCCATCAACTCGGCCAGCGCAGTCTCGGTCTGTTTGACGAATCGGCGCGAAATCGCCGAGCGGCTAGTCGCTTTCGTCTCCTTGTCGACCACGGTGCCAACCGGCTCGGCGACCCGCGCGTGCCGGCGGGTGGCCACCCCGGCCAGCATCCGCTCCATCACCACGGCCGTCAGCACATCCTCGGTAGCGAAGTGGGTATAGCAGGCCAGCGGCACCTCGTGCCCATCGCAGGTGCGGGCCCGCGGCCGATCCACCGACACCCGACGCCCGCCCAGCGTGACCGAGCCGCGCCCGCCGCCATGACGCACCGCGGCCCGGTTCGGATCATGCTTGCCTTTCGGTCCGACCACCTCGGCGATCTCGGCCTCAAACAGTGCCCGCATCACTGCCATCCCGGCGGCCACGCTCATCGCCAGCAGCCCCTCTCGGGCCGCACCAGCGATGTCGGTCAGCGCCAGGACGATCTCCTCCGGCAGATCGGGCAGTACGGCGGCGTCAGTCGTCTCAGCGAGGCGGACAGTAGGTACGGTTCTCATGGCGGTCCCTTCCTTCGTGGGTGTTCTTGGTCGTTCACCCGAAGACCTACCATCAGGCAGGCCTCAGGTGAGGGACCGCCACCTCAAATTCCACGAAGAACGGGACAACCTCCGAGTCCATCGAGGCGCACCTCAACATCGTGTTCGCCGCCCTGGCTGTCAGCCACTGTATCGAGCACCAAACAGGTTGGAGCATCAAGAAATTCGTCCGCAACGCGCGCCGCTACCGCACCATGCAGATCCGAGCCGGACAACAAACCCTCACCGCCGCCGACCTCATACCCGACGATCTCCGCGAGGCCATCACCAAGATCAACTCACCGGACAGTGCGCGCTAATTTGGCTGAAGTCGGGAGGCGCTAACGTTCAGCAACATTCAGCTGGTGAAGCAGTACGAGTCGCTGGACGCGTCGCCGCCTTGGAGCCGGGTTTGGTGGACGCTGTGGCCGCGGAAGTCGTCGCCGTGCGGGAAGAATCGGACATCGGGGACAAGACCGCCCGCGGAGGCGTCGGCGTCGAACTTTGCCATCCATGCCCCAACGCCGTCGGGATATAAGACGTCGTCCCACGCCCTGTAGAGCGAGTTGGTGACATAGACCCGTTTGCCGTCACGGCTGATCTCCACCATCTGCGGCCCACCGCGAAGCGGGCTGCCCGGATCGGACGGGTGCGGCTCGCGTGGCACTACCCGCCGAGGCGAACCGACGCCGTCTCGCGCGGGTGGAACGGGTCGCTGACATCGTACTGCTTGAGTTCGCCTGTGCCCCAGCACGAGACGTAGAGCCAGCGGTCGTCGACCGACAGATCAATGTCGGTGACGAACGGCGGCACTGCACCGAAGGACTTCAGCACCGGCGGCAGGTCACCGGCGTCGGCGGGCTCGGCCGGGATGGTGATCACCTTCTCGACCGCCCACCGATCGCCGTCCTGGTGCCACAGCCACACCGACGCCGACAGATCCTCGACGCTGATCACAACACCCACGAAGCCGAACGCCTTGGAGGGGTCGTGGGCCGGGCGCAGCTCAAGCACCATCTGGTGATGATCACCGAGGTCGACGCGCTGGGTTAGCTTCCGCTCGGACATACTCCAGAAGTTCACGTGGTGTCCGAACTTGCGTCCGAGCAGGTCCTCGGGATTGAGCCCGTTCTCGAGCATCGACGGCGACGCCCACTCCGACGTCACCACCGTGTCGTAGTTGAGGTGCCACCACACGTCATAGGCGAAGAATTGCGCTCCGCGGTCCAGCTCCCACGGTCCGATTACCTCAAACGTGTCGTGGTCGATCAGCGCGACGCCGCCGGGACCGTCATCGCCGTCGGGGCCACCCAACGCCGACATGAAAATGCCGCCCGGTCCACAGTGCACCGTATGCGGACGCGAATACCCGGCCTTGGCAGCCAGTTCGGTGGCCTCAATTGTGTGCGTCACCACCGGTCTTCGCGGATCCGGCTTGGTGTCGAAGACATAAGTGTTCGACGAGCGAATGCCGGGGACGAGCAGGTAGCGGCGCTCGAGGGCCTCCCCGTGGTCGTCGGCGTGGTGGCCGCCATGCCCGTCGTGGCACAGCGCACTCGAGCATGCGCTCCACCCGAAGTGGTGCAGCTCATTGCCCGCCGTCGGCAGCTCGGCCCAGCCGACCACGTCGCCGTAGGTCGAGGAGCTCGCGTCGCAGTCCACTACGGCGAGCGCATCCTTCGCCTGGCCGGCCGGGTCGAAAGCGACAACATAGGCCAGCTGCTCGGGTGCAGCCGCCACAGCGGCGCGCGGGCTGCGGTAAAACGTGGGATCAGTCGCTGGCATGACTCCTCCTCGGCTCCCGGCCATTCGCCGGACCACTCTCTGGGTACTTGGTCAGTCAAGTGACAATCAGGTATGTCTCAACTGACCTTCACCGCCAATGCTTGGCTTTCTATCCCCGCCGCTGATGCTAGACCGTGAGCGCCTGCCATCAGACAACATTCCTGAACACTCGCGCCACGGCAGCGTCTTCCGTTCAGGTCGACACCGCGAGTCTCAGGGCTAACACCGCGGCACGCCGACGCCCATCCGGTCGACCAACCAGGCGGAGCCGTAAGACCCTCCCCAGGATCTAGGACATCTGCGCACGCGGCCCCGTGCCCGTTCCCTGACGGTATCGATGGAACACCCACGGGTGTATTGTCCTGCGGTAATCGTTGCCTGAGTTGCTTGGGCGGCAGGAACGCCAGGCGGAAGAGGTTGTCAGGGAATCGTGTTCACTGTCGATGAGCTGGCCACGATTCCGCTCTTCGCGGCGCTCGCGCAGAAGGAGCTGGAGTACCTTGCCGGCGCCGTTGAGGACATCTACCTCACGCCCGGGGAGTATGTGGCCCACGAGGGCGAAGGCCGGTTCCTGGCGGTCGTGGTCGAGGGGAAGACCGAGCTGACGAAGCTGGTGAATGGCGTCGAGCAGGTGATCGGCGTGCGGCTCCCAGGCGAGCTCGGGGGCGAGATCCCGATGACGCTCGGTACGCCATTGCCCGCCAGCATGCGGGCCGTTGAGCCGTCGCGCGTGCTGAAGGCGACCGTCGAGGTGTTCCACACGCTCGCCGCCATGGCCCCCGAGGTCTCCGCAACGGTCGGTGCCGCCGCGTTGGAGCGCCTGGAGATGCTCAAAAACGCCACCGCGCAGCCGCTCGAGCCCGCGATATTCGTAATCGGCCCGCCCGTCGACCCGGGAGTGCACGGCTGCGACAGCTTCCTTTATCGCAACCAGATTCCCTACGAACGCCTGGACCCGAACGATCCTGCCGCTGTTGCACGATTTGGAGGTGGAGCCCCGATAGCCGGCCCCTATCCGGTGGTGGCGCTACGTGACGGGACTCGGCTACTTGACCCGACGATGCGTGTCGTTGCCACGGTCGCTGGACTGACGGTGGCGCCAGGCCGGGCGCGCTACGACGTGGTGATCGTAGGCGGCGGGCCGGCGGGTCTCACGGCGGCGGTCAACAGCGCTTCCGAGGGCCTGCAGACGGTGCTGATCGAGTCCTTCGCCCCGGGCGGGCAGGCCGGCACCTCGACCCGGATCGAGAACTACACGGGGTTCCCATTCGGCGTCTCCGGGGACGAGCTCGCAAGCCGGGCGCTGCAACAGGCGAAGCGGCTGGGCGCTGAGATCGTCGTGACCCGCCGGGTCGAAGGCATCGACCCAGCCGACCTGACCGTCAGGCTGGATGGCGGCGACCTTCTCCGAACGAGGTCGATCGTGCTCGCGATGGGCGTGGAGTGGCGGCGCCTCGAGGTCGATTCGGTCGATCGATTCGTCGGCTCCGGTGTCTACTACGGCGCAGCACGCAGCGACGCCGCTCTGGCCCAGGGAAACGATGTGCATCTGATCGGGGCGGGCAATTCGGCCGGCCAGGCCGCCATCTTCTTCGCCAACCACGCCCGATCGGTGACGCTGCTCGTGCGGGGCGAGTCGCTCGCCGCGAGCATGTCTCACTACCTCATCGAGCAGATCGCAACGAAAGCGAACATCCGGGTGGAAACGCGATCCGAGGTTGTCGCGGTGCACGGAGACGAACAACTCGAGGCGATCGAGGTCATCGATCGAAGGGCCAGCACGACATCTCGCCGGGATGCGAGGGCGCTGTTCGTCCTCATCGGCGCCGAAGCGGCGACTGACTGGCTCCCCTCGGAAATCTCGCGCGACCAGCACGGCTTCGTCTTGACGGGACCCGACGCGATGAAGGCGGGCCAGTGGAAGTCCGATCGCGAGCCGTTCGCTCTCGAAACGAGCGCCCCGGGGATCTTCGCCGTCGGCGATATCCGCTCCGGATCGGTGAAGCGCGTGGCAGCATCCGTCGGTGAGGGCGGCATCGCGATCGCCTTCGTGCATCGCTACCTCCAGCTCTCCTCCTAACCGTGGCCGATCTGCCCTCCGATTCCGCCATCGCGGAGGCTCTGTCCGCCGCGGGCTCAGCGCACCACGAATACGAGCAGACTGCCCTGAAAGGCGTGCGCGACGAGCTGTGGGCAGGCTTCTACGCCGCCTTCGTCCTCGGCCGGCTCGGCGATTTCACGGCGGCGAGCAGGCTGGCGGCCCTACTCGAAGAGGTCGACGCGCTGTCGAACTGGTCAGAGGCCGCGGCAGAGCACGTGGCGACCACGTTGCGCGCGCAATCGGACGCGATGGCGCCAACCGTCACCGACGTCTCAGACCGCAGACGCTTCGAGATCGAAGTCGACGGGGCCGTCTTGGGCTTTGCCGAGTACCGGCGCCGACCCGGCGTCATCACCTTCCTTCACACCGAGATCGACCCGGCGCACGAGGGGGAGGGCCTGGGAACACTGCTCGTCAAAGCCGCGCTGGACACCGCACGAGCGGAGGGGTTGGCGGTGCTGCCCTACTGCCCATTCGTCCGGGGCTTCATCGACCGTCATCGCGAGTATCTCGACCTCGTGCCGGTGGAACGCCGCGCCAACTTCGCGCTGGACGACGGCTGAGGCCTCGCTACGCTGGCTGAACGCGGAGAACATCGGAGCCTGGGACGTCTTCGACTCGCATGCCTCGCTCGTGGCGATAATCTCGCCGTTCCCAACGTAGTACATGCCACTCACTTTGCCGTGCCGCAGGTTTGTGCTGGCGTTGGTTTCACTCCTCGCTTGTTAGCTTTCATGGCGGCCTGACGACGTCAGCCTCGAACCATCGCGACGCCAGTTGAATCTCGCTCGCCGATCAGCTTGGTGAGCGGCCCGTTCCCGCGGTCGAGACGAAGCCAGTTCTGGGACCACGGACACATCGACATCGCGATGCGCATGCTGGTTCCGGCGCGGCATCCCAGGCGCCAACGCTTGATCAACTCACCGGACAGTGCGCGCTAATTTGGCCGAAGTCGGGTCATAAGTGCTGAAACACCGCAGTTGAGACAGGTATTTCTGAGACGAACTTCTGAGACACCCCGACCTGGGAAATCGCTTGGCCCAGAAGCCGGTCCGCGCATGTCGCATATGTGTTTTGAGACTGCGAGTCAGACAAGACCATGCCGTAGGAACTATCGATGAAGCCGAGCGCGTTCGGTGCGTGATGCCCAATTAATCTGCAAAACAAAATCGGGGCGAGGGAAACTCGGACCTTCACTGATCGGGCACCAAGGTCGATTTCTCCCGTCCGGCGGCGTTGCAGCCATCGAGGTAGTCGCCTGAGCTGAAATTGGACGGCGCAGCGCCGTTCCGCAGCATGTATCCCATAAAGCCGCGACAGAGTGTGACGATGCTAGCGGGGGATTCGGTGGGTGGGCTGCCGCGCTCCTGAGTGGACTGCTGCAATGTGCTGGCCATGTCGTTATACCCCCGTTGCCAGGACGGGCTGTGCCCCTGGTGAGGGTTACACGAGGCTGCGAGGGCCAGTCCCCCAGGGGCATCTACCCTCGGCGTCGGCTAGTCGGTTCCGATGACGCCGCAGGCAACCCGCTCCATTGCCATGCCGCCCATGCCGCCCACGCTGCTGTCACCAGAGGTGCCGTGGAGCATCAAAGCGGTCTTGTTCCCTGCCAGCAGCTCGTCCCTGGTAAACGCATCGGTGGTGGTCACCAGATAAGCGGAGCCGTCTGAACGTACCTCAAGCGAAGTCAGGTCGCCGCTTTCGGGCTTCCCGGTGTGTCCGGGCGCCTGGTAGTGACCGCCTGCCGACAAGAAATTGCCGGGCGGACCGCCGGTGGGAGCAACCGAGTTCGGCTCACACTTGCCGATCTCGTGGACGTGCATGGGGTGGAAACCGGGCGCCAGGATTCCGGCGGCAACCGTCTTCACGGTGACGGTGGCATAGCCATTGGTGAAATCGAAGGTGGCCGTGGCCACGTCCCGGCCGTCAGCCGTTTTCAGGTGCGCGGTAAGCGATCCGGCACCGGGCGCCGGGCTGGTCGTCGCCGACGACCCTGGTGAACCACTGTTGACCGGTGAGGTGGTGCCCGGCTGCGTGCTCGGATGCTGAGGCGAACCGCATGCGCTCACGGCCACTACGGGAAGCGCCAGCAAGAGGGTGGCAACGGCGGCGAGTTTGGTCATGCCGGGAGCCTAACGCCGGATTCCAGCGAAAAACACCGCTTAGCTTGACGTGCGGCATCATCGGCGTCGAGTACTAGGTCGCGGTGAACTGGCTCAAGTCGTAGATGCCGAGGCTTTTCTCGATATCAGCGACTTTGTCGACCACCCCTTGGAAGCCGGTCTGGCCGAACCGGCGGTGCTCCTCGTCTTCGAAGATGTCAGCCAGGTCGCGAAACTGCTTCGCGGGCACCACGTCGCGCAACGCCGGGAAAACGACGGTGTCTTCGCGTGCCTCATGCGGCTCATACATCCGGATGAACGCCGCCATGTCCCGCGCCAGGGCATCTCGCGCAGGCTGATCGGGCGCGGCTGCTGCAGTAGTGGCGGCGAGCACCCGATCGGTGAGCGTGCGACCGCGCTGGTGCTGCGTGCGCAATACGACGGTGATGTCGTTGAGCTTGCTCGCCTGTTCCAGCTTAGGAAAGACGTACGTTTCTTCCAGCTGCTCGTGATAGTCCTCGATGAAGCTTCGAATAATCCCCGCGCCCGCGTTGAGTGCTTGAACGGGAGCTTGATCGCCAGCCTGCAGGCGGCGGATACCTTCTCGATAGATCAGCAATACGCGCTTGAGCACTCCATGCTCACGCATCAAGTCTTCAGGTGGAGTGACCGACACTTCCCCTTCTGCGGGTGCGTCGGGCTGGCCTGCTTTGGGCTGCGGGCCGCCGCATGCTGATAGGGCGATCACACCGGCTGCCGATATCGAGGTCGCGAGAAGCTGGCGTCGGCCTACGGCCCGGGGCGGCTGCCGTATCACGTGGTCATCATGTATTGCCATACATCCAGTGTTGGTCAACGGCCCCGGCTCCCGGAGGTGCCTCGTCAATCCCTAGATGGAAACACCAAAAGCTAAGCTAGCTGCCGCGGCGGCCTGACTTGATGATCTCGAGGCGTTCCTTGAGCAGTTCCTCGAGTTCCTCGACCGAGCGGCGTTCCCGCAGCATGTCCCAGGGTGTGCGCGGCACCTTGACCTTCTTGGGTTCGGCCAGCTCACCACCCTCGATCAGGGTGCCCTCCCTGCCGTTGCGGCACAGCCAGGTGCCGGGGATCTCAGCGTTGTCGGCGAAGGGGACCTCGAACTCCTCGCCGTTCTCGGTGCGGTACCGCGCGATCTGACGTGGCGCTAGGTCATGGTTGCGCTCGGTCTCGTAGCTCACGGCTCCGAGGCGACTGCCCCTCATGACGCGATCAGCCATCAACACTCCTCATTGCAGGTATCACCGATATCTGTGCAGGTTACGCCCCGGCCATGACAGCTAACGCCTTCACGTACGCGAAACGTACGCGACCGGGGGCCAGTCTTAGGCTTTGAGATGCGCGTTCTGTTTATCCACGTTGTTACGTTGGCCTTCTCTGTACTGCGGATATGCGTCGCTGTGTTACGCGACGTAACGGTGCTGGAGTATGTATAGACCCCCGAATCCACGTCGCTGACGGGCGGTTCCGGTGGACGGGTTGATCCCGAAGTTCACCCGCAGGAAGCGTCGGAGTCCCGGTCATCGATTGTCTTACTCACAAGTACCCGACAGTGCCACCAGAGACCGTCGTCATTGTCGTTCACGACAACCACGCCAAGTTTGACGGACGACCTCTGCGGGACTTTGTCCCGCTACTTGTCGAACGAAGCGCAGGTGCTGCATTGGCCGAACTCGGCAGGTAGCGTCTCAGCGCACCGCCGTCCGCGGCTGTAGGGGTTTCACTTGGGTTGGGATAGTCCGCATAGCCGGCGCACCGTGGTGAGGCCATCGGGCGCGCCGGGATCGGTGTACCTGATCCTCATGCCCAGAGCGCAAGAGCGTGACTAAGTGGCATGAGTAATACCGGCGCCTCATCGGAGGCAAGACGGTACCGAACCGCAGGCACCATGCTGGCGGCAGCCGCTTTCTTATGCCAGCGGTGCGCCGAGCCGGCATCACCCTGTGCCCGGGAAAGTTCCGGTTGCGGCGGCGGCCTGCGGCCGGGCTGGGCGTCGTAGTCGGCCATGGTCAGCGACAATTTACGCCGCTCAGCGTGACAAACCGATCAGTTCACCAGCGCCAAGGCGTGTGCGCGGCGCAGCTTTCCAGACGGTGTCTTCGGGATCATCCCCGGCTCGAGCACTAACACGTTGCGAGGCCGGACGTCGACCTCGGCAACAACCTCGTGTGCCACCTGACGCTCGATGCGGCGCACCTCCGCGGGGTCCTGCCACGCCTTGGACTCGACCGCCACGGCGAACGTCTCCCGCGCGTGCCCGGCGTCCAACCGCACGGCCACGGCACAGCCCGGCCGCACGCCGGAGACGCGGGCGGCCGCGCGTTCGATATCTGTCGGGTAGATTTTTCGGCCGGCCATGATGATCACGTCCTTGAGCCGACCGCACACCACGACGTCGCCGGTTTCGGTGAGGTAGCCCAGGTCGCCGGTGTCGTACCAACCTCGCTCGTCTTGTACCGGGACGAAACCAGCCCCCGTGGTATATCCCTGAGTCACTGATTCACCGCGCACCTGGATGACGCCGACGCCGCGGGCCGGCAGCAAATCGCCGTCTTCGTCGACGATGCGCACCTCGAGGCCTTGCAGCGGTCTGCCGAGGCAGACTAGCCGGCGGGTATTGCCCCTGGTCGCCGCGACAGCTCGGTGCAGCACGGCCAGCAGGTCGGCGTCCACTTCGTCGACGACCATGCCGGCGCCGGACTCGGTGAACGACACCGCCACCGTCGTCTCGGCCATGCCGTAGGCCGGCAGGATCGCCTCGGGACGCAACCCGAACGGCGCGCCGGCGTCGCAGAGGTCTTCGACATCGGCGGGTTCGACCTGCTCGGAGCCCGACAGCGCCCATCGCAGCGAAGACAGATCGAACTGGCCCGGAGTCGCTTGCCTGCGCAGCCGCTTGGCGAAGAGGTTGTAGGCGAAATTGGGCGCGGCGGTCATCGTGCCCTTGTACTTGTCAATCAGCTTGGCCCACAGCAACGTGTCTCGGAGAAAGTCCATCGGAGTCACTTTGACCAACTCGACGCCGAAGTACATCGGTACGGTCAAGTAGCCGGTCATGCCCATGTCGTGGAAACACGGCAGCCAACTCACGATCACGTCGGATTCCGCGTCGACCTTCGCGCCGGCGAACATCGCCTCCGCATTGGCGACGATGTTCGCGTGAGTGATGCGCACCGCCTTGGGCGACCCCGTCGAGCCGGACGTCAATTGCAGGAACGCCAGATCCTCGTCGTCGGTCGAAACCGGCTCGACCGCGCGACTGTCGAGTAGCTGTTTGATGATCAGCACCCGCATCCCCAACTGGGAAAGCAGCGGCGCTGCCGCCATGAACGGGTCCGAGACGACGACGGCCTTCGCGTCGATCATCTTGATGACCGCGGTCGTCTCCTCGGCCCAGCGCTGCAAATCGGTGCGCGGTGTGGGCTGATGCAGCATGGTCAGGCTGGCGCCGCGCATCCAGACGCCCTGCGCGGTTGGCGCGATCTCGACCGGCGTGCCGGCCAGCACGGCGACCGCGTCACCATGTGCGACGCCCGCCGCGGCCAGGCCACCCGCGATCCGACGAGCCCGCTGATGCACCTGCGCCCAGGTGTGCCGCACAGGCTCGTGCGGCTCGCCGGTAACCATCCCGGTGGAGGTCGTCAGGGCGTTGCGGTACATCTTCTCGGTGAATCTGCTCACGACAACCTCCTGGGTTCCCGAAGCCGCGGCTGCGGCGACTTTGCCTGCAGCGCAAAGGCCCGGGATGTAATGTTCCGCCTGCTAGAAGGTGCTTTCCAGGAGGCGCGCGCACACAATTGGGGAGCGGTTCGATTGCGTATAGGCGTTGAGCCCGGGGAGTTGCCGGGCGCTGCCCGCGCGCCTGCTCGAATGATGTCGCCGCGGTACGACGGTTGCCCACCACTTCGTCGGGTGGGCGACAACGGGGAGAAGGCCGGACCGCTACTGGACACCGCGAGTGATCTTAAACTCCTCTTAGGATAGGTGCCAAACTTCTGCACCTTTGAGGTCTGGGTCACACCCCGGTCGTCGGCGCGGGCACCACCCGAGCGCCCTGCACCGGGCCACTGGCCACGCGTACGGTACGGCAGACGCCGGCTCCGGCCACTTCTTCCACCTCGCACGCGAGGCGTACCAGTTCGGCTGATGACAGCGGCGCGTCGGGCACTAACGCATCATCGGTGACTTTGGCCTCTACAACGGGACGTTCGCTGAAGGAAACGATGGCGCGCGCATTGCAGACCCCATCTCAGTTCAGGAGGAGATCGTGATCGACCTGCTGAAGGGCTTTCCTGATAACGTCACCGCATTTGCGCTCCACGGGCATGTGACGAAGGCCGATTACGACACGGTGCTGATACCAGACTTTGACGACAGACTGCGTCGGCACAAGAAGCTGCGGATCTACTTGGAGATCGCCCCTGATTTGGCCAGGTTCGATCCCGGTGCGGTCTGGGAGGATACGAAGTTCGGGTTCGGTCGCTTCTTCGACTGGGAGCGCTGCGCGGTGGTTACCGACGTGGAATGGGCGAAACAGGTGGCGAAATTCAGTGAGTTCTTTGGCTTTCTGTGGCCTGGGGAGTACCGGGCGTTTCCGGAAGCTGAAGCCAGCAAAGCGCGCGAATGGATTGTTGAAGCCCAACAGTAACTGCCGGGTCACCGAGCCGCTCGCCCACCCACCAAGATGCCGGGAGCAATTCCACCACCACAAGCTCACGTTCTCGTTGCTGTACGCGTTCCACGAGAACTTCATCCTGCCGCTCAGCCACGACGAGGTCGCCCACGGTAAGGGTTCGCTGCTGGCCAAGATGCCCGGGGACCGCTGGCAGAAGTTCGCGAACCTGCGGGCGCTGCTGGCGTGGGTGTGGGCCCATCCCGGACGGCAGTTGCTGTTCATGGGCGGCGAGATCGCCCAGAACGACGAGTGGCGCTACAACGCCAGCCTGGACTGGCACCTGCTGGAGTACCCCGAACACGCCGGGGTCCAGGGCCTGGTCGCGGAACTCAACGCGGTGTACCGCGACGAGCGGCCCTGTGGGAGCAGTACTTCGACTGGCCGGGGTTTCGCTGGATCGACCCGAAGGACGCCGACCACAGCGTGCTGTCGTTCGTCCGGTTCCCGGTGACCGACCAGCGGGTCGTGGCGTGCATCGCCAACCTCACCCCAGCGGTCCGGCACCAACCATCGGGTCGGGCTCCCTCAGCCGGGTCGGTGGGTCGAGATCCTCAACACCGACAGCACCCAGTTCGGCGGCAGCGGCGTCACCGTCGGCGACCTCACCACAGAGGCCATCGGCTGGAACGACCTGCAGTACTTAGCCTCTATCACGCTTCCCCCATTGAGCGTCGTCTGGCTGGCCCACGAGGGGTAGCCCACAGCACCCCGTCCGGTCAGGCACCTGCCCAGGTGGCGGAAACTACGCCGGCTGGCCGCTCGCGCACCGCTTCTACACGGGCGGTTCGTCGGTCGTCAGTGCCTGCCCGCGCTCTGGCGACCCGCACCCTCGCGGTGCGTGCGCCGGGGAACCGTCGCCGCGCGTCGGGCTTGGCCCACTCGAAGGGCCGAAAGTCGCTGCTGTGGCCCCTGGTCCGAGCGAAGATCGAAGCTGCTGTGCAGGTCTAGGCGCTCTGCGTTCGTAAGGAGGCGTGGTGCAGACACGAGAGATCAGGTCGGTCGCCGACCTTGGCGGCGAGGCCGTGGGCGTACTGACGACGCTGGTACGAGACATGCACGCGGGTATCGCAAGCCGCGTCTTCGGCGCGATAGGACCGGCGGCGAAGCCCACCCAAATCATCCACGACGCAGTGGCCCGCACCATCTATGGCGGTGTGGACGGCGGGATTCGGGGGGGAACCCGGGTAGCCGGCGCGCTGGCATCGAAGGCGTGGGGCCGCGACGGGGACGAGTCGCTCCAATCCCAACCCACCATCGCCGCAGCCATCGCCGCAATCAACGGGCTGTACGGAGATCAGCTGACGGCACACCGCAACGGGTTCGCGCTAAGCATGCAGATCCGGCACCACGGGACGGCCGTCCCGCTCACCGCCGACGGGGTGGCGGCGGCGTTCCCGACGGCCACCGGTCGCCTTGCCGTATTCGTTCACGGGTTGTTTCTCACCGAACGCTCGTGGTGGCGCACGCCGCGCACCGGCGAGGATCTGCGCAGCTACGGGCAGCGGCTGCATCACGAGCACGGGTTCACCCCCATCTACCTGCGCTACAACACCGGGCTGCACATCTCTCACAACGGACAAACGCTGGCCGACATGCTGCACCGGCTCGAGGCGCTCTGGCCGGTTCCCATCCACGAGATCGTGCTGGTGGGCCACTCGATGGGCGGGCTGGTGACGCGCAGTGCCTGCTACTACGGCGAGCAGCAGCAGCACCGCTGGACCGAAGCGGTGCGCCACGTGGTCTGCCTAGGCTCCCCACACCTGGGAACACACCTGGAAAAAGGGGTGCACATCGCGTCCTGGGCGCTGGCCCGGCTGCCGGAAACGCGGGCCGTGGCCGGCTTCCTCAACGCGCGCAGCGCAGGAATCAAGGACCTGCGCTTCGGCGCCTGCATCGAGGACGACTGGCGAGACTGCGATCCCGACGAATTCTTGCAGGATCGCTGCCAGGAGGTGCCGTTCCTCTCCTGGGCCGGCTACCACTTCGTCGCCACCACCGCCGCACCTCCGGCGGTCGGCCGCCTCGTCGGTGACCACCTCGTGCGCCCACACAGCGCGTGCGGCAGGGGCAACACGCGACGAATCCCGTTCCAACCCGAACACGGACTGACGCTGACGGGACTACACCACTTCGACCTACTCAACCACCCGACGATCTACACGAAACTGCGCGAATGGGTAACCCATCACCGGCACAGCCCAGCCACCACCAGAGATCACGGTTTAGGAGAGAGCAGCTGAAACGATCTCGCCGACGCCGGTTTCGATCAGATCATCGCTGAGCTTATGTCTCCCGTCCCACGGGACCGCGACGCACCGTGGAGTTGCGGGCCGGCGACAACCAACCCAGTTCCACGGACCCGCCGGCGAGCAACTGGACGAGTGCCCCCTGGTCGACAACGCTGTCGCGGGCGACGTTGATCAAAAATCCTTGCTCGCCGAGCGCCTCCAAAACCGCACGGTTCACCAGCCTTTCGGTGCCTTTTCCCGGCGGCCGCAACCATCAGCACATCAAAGGATTCGGCGAGTTCCAGGGGCGACGCGGCATAGCGGTACGGCGAGCCGGGCACCTGATGGCGGTTGTGGTAGGCGATGGCGCAGTGGAACCCCTGCAGCCGGGCGGCGATCGCGGAGCGCTTTTCTACACCGCTGTGACGCGCCCCCGCAAGAAGGTGTGGGTGGCCGGTTCTGATGCGGAAGTCGTTGCGGCGCTTGGGCGAAGGGCGGTGCGGGCGACGGGGCTGGGATTGCGGCTACGGCGGGCGCGGACCGACACTTTGTCACAGATCGCGCCAACCGGCGGCTGCATCAGCGTTTGCGCCGTATCCGTGACGGGTCGACAAGCCCCGACTGCACCAGCGCGTCCTGGACGAACCGCTGCACCGACCGCGACTGGAAGAACCCGGTGTGGCCGCCTTTGTACCAGACGATCTCGGGTCTGCCCCAGTGTACCCACAGCCTGCTCACCTGCTCGCGTGGGTGCACGAGCCTGTCGGCGATGCCTGCGTAGATGAAGCGGCCCTGCATCGGCACCCGGGGAGTGAGCGCAAGCGGCGAGATCATCCGACCGATCGGCTTCGCCAACGTCAGTACTTGACGGCGCGGATCGTTGTGGCTGAGGCCGGCGTGGCGGCCGAGCAGTTCGACTAGATCGACGACCGGGACGCCGAGAATCGCACAGGTGAGGCCATCGTCGAGGCTGGCGACCAGCGACGCGATGTAACCCCCGAGGGACATGCCGTTCAACCCGATCTTCGAATCAGGCTCCTGCGACCGGATCCAGGACAGCAGGCGCCGAATGTCCCACACCGCCTGAGCCGCAGCGTGCACGTTGTCGAGCAGGTTCCCACCAGGAAACACTGCGCCCTTCGGAAGCCCGCGCGCACGAGGGCCGTGCATGGGAAGGACGGGAAGCACGACGTTCAGGCCGAGATCTTCGTGCAGCTGCCAGGCCCTAAACAAGGTGAGGTCGAGGGCGGCCCGGCCCATCTGCGCGCCGTGCACACACACCAGCCACGGCCTTGGCTCGCGGTGTCGCAGCATCAACGCGTACACCCGGTCGTTGGCGGTGTAGCCCAGCCACCGTTCCCGGCCCGGTTCGCCGGCATGCGGCTCGTACCTGCTGTCGAAGGACATGCGCTGGTAGCTTCGGCCCTGGCTGTTCACGGGCCTGACGGTGACATCGGTCAGCGGCGGGGGCGTCGCGAAGAACCCTTCAGGGTTCTCCAGCCACCCCTTCTGCCCATACAGCTCGAGAGCCGCGATCACGTTACGTTTCACTCGCGCAACTGCATCCGGGTCCGAGCTGACCGGCCGGACCGACCGCAGACCCACCAGCACGATCTCGTCGAAGAACGCTTGCGTCGCAAGCGCAAGGGTGGGTCGTGCCACCGGAAGCTCATCTGGCTGACGGTCCAGATAATGACGCCAGGACTGAGCGTAGAAGCCGCCGGTCCGCGCGAACGGCCTGAGCGCATTCTGGACCGGACCGGCTCGGCGCGGCCGCTGGTAGGGAACGCCAAGTTGCCCTTTGTCGGCATCGTCTGCCGCGGCAGCCGAGGCGCCTGTCTCCTCGATGTCCTCCATGCGGCCGCTACCTCCCCGGATACGTTCGGGCCGCGAAGTCGAATAGCTCGAGGATTCCTCCGCCTGTTGAGCGTGTCGCCGAGCGGCGTCGGCGGCATCGGCCCCGCTATGACGCTAGGAACCCATCAGTCGGCCGGATAGAGACTTAGGTCCCCGGTGAAGCTCGGCCGCGTTCGTCAGAGGGGGTGAAGCGGATCTCGTTCTAAGAACCGGTCTGTCAATGGCGACACAACTTTTATCTAGCTTCTAACGTCTCAAAGAAGACCACATATGCGACGCACGGGACCTGCTGCGCAGCCCGCACGATTGCCCAGGTCGCGGTGTCTCACAAGTCCGTCTCGGAAATACCAGTCTCAACTACGGTGTTTCAGCATTTATGAGACAGTCGCGCGATACCAGAAGCGGCGGCACCGGTCCGGGTGCTCGCATCGGCTACACCCGTGTCTCCACGGTCTCGCAGACCCTCGATCAGCAGAACGCGGCCCTCGAAGCGGCGGGGGCGACGAAGACGTTCTCCGACACCATGTCCGGGGCACGGGATGATCGCCCAGGCCTGGCTGCGCTGATGGAGTACGTCCGGGAAGGCGACACCGTCGTGGTGTGGAAGCTCGACCGGCTGGGCCGCAACACCCTGCACATCCTTGAGACCGTCAAGGCTCTGACGGACCGCGAAATCACTCTTGTGTCGGTCAGCGACGGCATCGACTCGTCCACTCCCGCCGGACGCATGATGATCGGTGTCCTCGGGTCCCTCGCCGAGTACGAGCGGGAGCTGATCAAAGAACGCACCGCTCTCAAGAGAGCGACTTCGCGGGCCAACGGCACCAAGTTCGGGCGGCCCCGTAAGGTTCGGGAAATCCAGGACCTCGCCACAGCCAAGCGTATGAAACAAGACGGGCACACGGGCAAGGCGATCGCCAAGTACCTCGGCGTCAGCCGAGCCACCCTTTACCGGTACCTCGCCAACGAAGCCGCTTAGCCTCGCCGCATAAAAGGCTGTAGGTGGGGTGCCGCGACGATCGGCGGGACGCTGGCATCGGCAAGATCGCCCCTACCGCTACCTGGAACGAGCGTTTTCGCCGGTACCGTCGTCCGGGGAAACGCCACCGTGGTGGCCTTTCGGTAGTCGGTCATGTCATTTTCTTCCCGGCGGGGTGCAGATCATTGGGGTTGGGGGTGAGGGACGGCCGCGAGCTGGCGTTCGTGGGCCTGCTTCAGGTGACCAATGAGGGCGTCGGTGGCCCTCACGGACAACCCGCGCACCGCGCACGCCGAACGGATCTCGGCCTCGATGAACACCGGCACCGGTCGGCGCTCTCCCCAGCCCCAGTTGGGGCGCTCAGTTGTCATTGGAGCTTCCGCCTTCTTTTATCCGTAACCAGTAGGTCGGAGGACGAGACGGCCGGGAGGCCATCACCCTCCATCTCCACGCCCCCTGGCTCCCTTATGGGGCTACCTCGGCCAGTTGGCCTGAACGCACTGCACTTCCACAGCGGCGTCGTTCGGCGTGACTCCCATACCCAGCTAGAGCGATGGCTAAACCAGCACACTGGTAAAACGTTGTGCTGCAATCTAATTTGACTCTTGTGAAATTGGTGGGGTCAAGCGATGGGTAATCAGTACATTGGTAAAGCATTGTGCCGCAATATAATTTGACGCTCGTGCAATAGCACATCGGCAAAGACATCGCGAAATACCTCGGCGTCAGCCGCGCCACCTTCTGGATCTACTGACGTTGTCGTGGGTCATTTCCGTCCTGGTAGTGCTGGGCAGAGGCCGCCTCGAGTCAGCAGGGCCATGGCTATCAGTGCGTTCGGGCTGTGGAATCCGTAGGCGCGCTTGGTCAATGCCCGCAGATGGGTGTTGGTGGCTTCGGATCGGGCGTTGGACAGGCCGTGGTCGAGCGTGTTCCAGATCAGGTCGCGGTAGCGGCGGATGCTGCGGGCGAGCGCGGCGAACTCGGGGATGCGCGAGTGCGACGCCCACGACAGCCACCCGGCCAACAGCTGCCGCCCCTGCCTGCCCTTGACCCGAAACACCTCGCGTAGTTGCTCTTTCAGCAGATACGCCCGGTACAGGGTGGCGTTGGTGTCGGCGATCTCAGCGAGGCTGGTGCGCTGCTCGGTGGTCAGGTCGGGCGGGTTCTTGCGCACCGCCCACATCGCGTGCCGATCGGTGATCCCAGCGTTGGTCATGGTGCGCACCCGCACCTTGTCCAGTGCCTTCATGGCCCAGGCCACGACATGGAACGCATCCAGGCAGATCAGCGCCTGCGGCGCGCGCTGGTGCACCAGGGCGTGGATCCATTCCGCGCCGTCGGCGCTGACGTGGGTCAGCAGCGTCGCCCGCTCGGCCCCCAGCTCGTCGAAGAACCGGCCCAGCGTGTCCTGGTTGCGACCCTCACCGGCCCACACCAGCCGGCCTGTCGTGTGGTCGACGATCACCGTCAAATACCGGTGGCCCTTGCGGTAGGCGATCTCGTCGATGCCGATCCGGGACAGTCCCGCGAGCAGGTCGTTGGTGTCGCGGCCGTCGGCCACCACCCTGGTCACGATCGCCGCGACCGTGCGCCAGGCGATGCGCAACAGCACCGTGAGCACGCTGAGCGCGGTGTGCGCGGCCAGCCACGCGCAGGTGTCCTCGAACAGCCAGGTGTGCTTGGCGCCCGGCCGCGCCCACGGCACGTGCGCGACCACCACCCCATGCTCGCCGCATGTCACCCGCGGCGCCGCGGCCTGCAGGTACGCCTTCGTCGTCCCCACGTCCAGGGTGCGCCAGCGCCGCGTCCCGTCCCCGTCCCGGCCCCCGGCGTCGTAGCCCGGGCACCGCTTTCGACACCGTGAGCACCGGCCCGCCTGCGATGCCTTGGGCCGCACCCAGAACACCAGCACCTCGCTGGTCGTCGGCCGCTTCCGGCCCGTGGTCTCGGTCTCGATCGTCACGTCCTCGATCACCATGTTCTGGTCACCCAGACCGGTCGCGAATACCCTGGACATGCGCAACGCCGTACACCCTTCTTCGTCTTGAACCTTGGACAGTCCAAAACGTAAGCAGGACACGGCGTTGCGCCCAAATCTCAGGTCAGCGAGCCCACGACAACGTCAGAAGAGCCCACCTTCTACCGGTATTTGGCCGACGAAGCGCCTATTGCATGATGCAGCTTGTTGCCTTAGAAGCCGATGGCACCGGAACCCTATTCTTCCGCGACGGTTCATAAACGTCACCGAAGAAGACGGGCAGCTGTGGATCTCGATGGACTTCGTCGATGGGCTCGACGCGGCCCGGCTCCTGGCCGATCGATATCCGGGTGGCATGCCCGTCCAAGAAGTTGCCCGCATCATCATGGCGGTCGCCTGGCAAAGGCCGCGTGACCCGAAACATAGTCTTCCCTAACCATCGACTGCCGGTGCAGTCGCCCTCGGTCGGTCCTGCAATGGCCGTCAAGCGTGGATTTCTCTGGAAGGGATGTCATTCGGCGACTGGAAGAGCCGGGGCGTCGAGTAGTGCCGTCCTAACAGATCCGCAGCCGCGTGCGCTTGCGGGGAGCTGATGGGCAGGCCCGTGCCGACCAAATTTAATGGGCGGTCTTTTCCCTAGGTGGCGGAAAAAGAAAAACACCATTTCTGACGGGGATTTGTTACGCGCACATATCGTCTGTACCGAGGTAGTAGCTGTTTATGGCCCGTTTGATAAGGTATCGTGCTTCCCCTAGGTCCATGACGGCATTCCCCTGATGTGACCGCATAAGCGTCTGTGCCTCTTTATCGATGTCTATTTGGGATAGCGGCACACCGTCACGATGGTAGCCGCGTATCGCTTGGCAGGCAGTAATGGCGGGGGTACCCGGCTCTGGGTAAGCATGGGCCACGGGGGTGGTGCAGCACAACAGGATCAACGCCATGATGCTCACAACGGACATCATGATTGCTCCCCCGAGTGCCAGAGCGGCTCCGACTCCGAGGCTGGCGGTGATTCGCTTCCACATGTCGACTCCCCTCATTGGGGCACGATTGAGCGTCCACGTTCCACGGTACCCAAGCTGGTTGGCTGGAAGCGCGGCGACCCGTTGTAACCGATGGCGGGATTGTTAGCGCCGAGCCTGATGATCCAATCGCGCTCAATAGCTAGAGTTTCGGCTTTGGTGGCTGTCTCGCATTCCCACAGAATGGTTTTCGTGGCCGTGAATTCACGGCAACCTTGCGGTCCGAGGTCGGGAGAAATTGTCAATACCTGTGGATCGGCGTTTTTCAGGCGACCTCCGATCCCGCGTTTGACGGCTCGGCGTTTGATGCGTCGGGTGTGATGTCGACGGGTCGTTCGAGCAGCTTGCCCTTGTGGAACACCGCGCCTGCACGCACGAGGGCGCCGAGCTGCAGGGCACCATACCGCTGTGGGAGTGGATCGGTGATGAGCCCGCGACGACCGTCAGTTATTGACTGAGATCCGCCTCGGCGATAGCTCGCCCTGCTAGCTCGGCAAGCGGGGTAACGAAGAGTTCGAGTTGGATGTTGTCGGGATCACGAAACACCAGTGTGGGCCCGTACGACATGTCAGCGATACCTGATTGCGCTACGCCCTTCGCCTCCAGATGTGCCGCCCATCGTTGGAGTTCGTCTCGATCCGCAACCTGGAAAGCAATGTGATCAAGACCGATGCGCCGTTCGTCGAACGCACCGCTCCCCGGTACGTCGTGAGTCATCACCGACACGACTAGACCCGAGGGGTGCATCAGGGTGATGACATCAAAGCTGTCGCCGCGCCAACGCGATACGACCGTGAAGCCCATCACGTCCTGCCACCACGCTGCGGCTCGCTCACGATCCGAGACCGTCAAATCGATATGGGAGAAGCCCTTGAGTTCTGGCATGGCGGCCTCCGTTTGGCAGATTGGCGCGCAAGCACTTTGGCGCGACTGCGGCACTGTCACGTTGGTTGAAAAGTGGAGCGGCACAGTTGGGTTTGGAGCCGCCGCTATGAAACACCGTTCGGTTGTTCACCTTTCAGGCAACGACCGTCGCGGTGACTTCCCGCCAGACCGTGAAGCGGTCAGCCATCTCGGTACGCCATTCGGGTGCGGTCAGTCGGTGCCGGCCCGGCCGAAAATGCGGTGAAATGCCACTGAACGCGGACAAGAACCGCTGCGCGTGCCCGGGCGATGTGAACCGTTTCATCGCTCGTTCCCGCTGCCTGGTGGGTTGATGCGAGTTCTCGATCCGATTGTTGAGGTACTTCGAGCGGCGATGCTCGACAGATGCCAGCAGCTCGCGGTGGGCGACCTGGTAGCTGCCGAGTTTGTCGGTGACGATCACCCGCGGCACGTACTCCAGGTTTTTGAGCAGCGTGCGGAAGAATCGTTTGGCGGCCACCGCATTTCGGCGGGACTGGACCAGAATGTCGAGCACGTTGCCGTGCTGGTCGACCGCGCGCCACAGGTAGTGCTGCGTGCCGTTGATCCGGATGAACACTTCGTCGCAGTGCCATTTGTCACCGGGCCGTGGCCGGCGTCGGCGCAGCCCGCTGGCGTAGGCCTGCCCGAATTTGGCGCACCAGCGTCGGATCGTTTCGTAGCTGACCGCGACACCGCGTTCGAGCATGAGTTCCTCGACCTCACGGAAGCTGAGCGGGAACCGAAAGTACAACCACACGCAGTGGTTGATGATCTCGACCGGGTAGCGGTGGCCCTTGTAGGACGGCATAGCAGTGCTCACTCACGGATTCTCCCAGTTGCCGCGAGCTCGACAACGTGACAGTGCCCTCGAAGCAACAGTGCGCGACCCTTCTGGTCGGGCCCCGGCGCCAGACTGACTAACGGGCTCGACTACCAAGGAAGCGTCGGCGTCGCGGGCGACCCACCACCATTTTCACGTCGGCACGACGCGCCCACCAGGGCACAGGGAGACTGACTACGGATCAGAAGGTTGGGAGTTCCGATCCAGGCGCACCCCTGCTTGATCTCTCGGAACACCCAGTTCATAGCCCACGCGCCCGCCACGGCTACCCGACATCCAGACAGCACGCCCGACTCAGAGAAGCGCGCGGCGCGCCGGTCGCTGGCAGTCCAGCAAACGAAACGACTATCCACGGGCCTTCGATGCACCCGCCCTCTGCCGTACCCCGCTGGTGGCCGCCCAGAAATCGCACCGCTCGCCGCAGATTCGACTGAAACGGCGGCCACCGCCCCCGGCCCCCACGCCGGCCGATGAAACGGTGCAGAACCCGAACTGAACTCGGCCAGCGAGGGCTACACCGTTAACAGCAGTCGCATTGTTAACATCACGCGATGCAGGACTCGTCGGGGACTATCAGCCTTCGGCGATCACGCCCGGTTTCCCGGCGTGACGCACTCCGCTACGTCACCGCTGTGTCGGCGCTGGCCGGGCTGGGTGCGGCATCAGCAAGTGCCGGCACCCCCACGGCGGCGGCCGCCGCTCCCCAACTGATCGACTTCGCCATGCGCCAGATTCCAGCGGAGCACATCCGAGCTGCTGGCTATTCCGGGGTGGTCAACTACGTCTCGCTATCGCGTCCCGGCTCGTCCTTTGGCGCCAAGCCGATCACCCGGCCCTACGCCGAGTCACTGACCGCCGCTGGGCTGGTGATCGTCAGCAACTACCAATACGGCAAGCCGGGCGGGACAGCACCATCGGACTTCACGCGCGGGTTCGCCGGCGGCGTCGCCGACGCTCGCACCGCCTGGCAGCTGCATACCGCGGCAGGTGGCGGCCAGGGTGCACCGATCTTCTTCACAATCGACGACGACATCAACCGCGACACCTGGAACACCGTTGCGCTGCAGTGGTTTCGCGGAATCAACTCGGCGCTTGGAGTGCAGCGCACCGGCGTCTACGGAGGTATCAATGTGTGCCAATGGGCCGCCACCGATGGCGTCATCGGGAATTCGCGCACGCCCGGCCACCGGTGGGCCTGGCAGACCCGGTCCTGGTCTCGCGGTCAGATCGACCCCGTCGCAGTTCTATACCAGCGCGTGGTGAGCACCGCGTCGAATCCAGGCCCGGTGGTCGGCGGGCTCGAGGTCGACGTCAACGACGTCCTGGCCCAGGATTGCGGCCAGTGGAACCTACATCCGTGAGGTCGTAAACCCCTCCAAGCGGTCGTGGCAGGACGCCACCATCACCGATGGTCGACGTACCTCACCGCTTCGACACGGACTTGGTGCAAAGCTCACGCTAGCGGCGAGGGCGAGCGCACCCTGAATGGTCTAAGCACACCTGGCAAACAAAGCCTCTCGATGCCTCAACAGGGTCTGCCCGACGGTGTCGTGAATTTAGCTATATCGCCTAATAACCTTGTTTAACAACCAAGTACGGTTTGTTAATCTCCGTTGCATCTCGACAGCAGGATCAACCGCGCAGCGCGGAGAGCGCGTCTTGCACTTCCGATCGGTGACGTTCGATGCAGGAAGCCCACCGCTGTTCGTTCGCGTCGAGATCGGTGAGGAACGCGAGACTACGTCGAACCCGGGCTTTCCAGTCCGGGATGTCGACAGGCCCGCATCAACTTCGATTTAGGCCTGTGCGGGCCGAGTGTAGAACTGGGAGCCAACAAACTACGAACACGTGTTCGTCGCGTCCTAGCGATGTCCTAAGACACGCGACGACCCGCTGACACACGCTGGACACATCAGCATGAGAATTGTTCATCTCGCTGTACAGATCGCCACTCTGTAGACACTGCGGAACGGCCCAGAACAGTCCCTTTCACACTGGCATGTGGGGGTCAGGGGTTCGAGTCCCCTTAGCTCCACCAGGACAGATACGGTTTCAGGGCCCTGATGTCCGAGCGTTTGACGACGCCGCCTAACCAGCGCACCAGCAGCCGGTCAGGTCCCCCGCGGGCCTGGCCGGTTCGCTCTGGCTACGAACCATGCGCCCCATAGGCCGGCGAGCTATCCCAAGTCGGCGAAAGGTTCCATTTGCCGCGTTGGGAACGGATTTGGGAACAGAACTCGACGGCACCGCATCGAACAGATGCGACGTGGCGACACACGCTAGACGGCCAAATCACCGTGACCTGGAACGATGAGACGAGGTGCACCAGATGAAACCGCGAACGGTTAGCTCATAACCCAGAGGTCGCAGGTTCGAATCCTGTCCCCGCTACCAGGGGAAATGGCCCCAGAGGTGCGACCTCTGGGGTCATTTTCATGCCGCTTGGGAACGGATTTGGGAACATGAGCATCGCTAATTGTTTAGCTTGCTTGGTGCCTGAACTTCAGTCTTCGCCGATCAGGACCGTGACCGCCTCTCCGGCGGGTTAGCGGTCACCGGGTTTGGCTCGTGTGGATCGGTCTGTAGGAGGACTGTGAAATGGGCCCGGGCCAACCCGTGTGGGAGGCGTAGTGTGTTTGCGCGAGCGGGCGCGAGATGAGATCTCATTCGCGGTGCGCGCCTGGGCGCACATGCGCGCGCGGCGGCCCCGCCGTCCAGGACCCTTTGATGGCCGTCACCCTCAAATGAACTGTGGCGAAGAAATTTGCGATCGAATCGTGGTGGTGAGACGGTGCAATTGATAACGCAGGCTGCGCGCAGTCGCGGTGGAAACGGCCAGATTCTTGGAAGCGGTCCGCCTGCTATCTGGGGCGTAGCGGCGGTGTGGTGGCGATCAGCCGCTCGATGGTGTCGAGCAGGTCAAGCAGTGGCCGGTGTCGAGGATCTGCCAGCGGTGAATGCGGTTGTTGTCGGTCCCGCCGGTCGTGTTGCTTAGGCGCCGTGAATCTAATCCGTACGATCTTTGACAATTTTTGCCATTACTCGCTAGCCTCGCTTCATGGGCACCATGAACATCTCACTACCCGACTCGCTCAAGGCGTTCGTGGAACAGCAGGTTGCCCAGGGTGGGTATGGCACCAGTAGCGAGTATGTCCGCGAGCTGATCCGCAAGGACCAGGACCGCGCGACCCTGCGACGCCTGGTCCTCGAAGGCGCCGCCTCGCCACCGGCCGAGCCCGCCGACGATGCCTACTTCGACGGCCTGCGTGCCCGCATCCGGCACCGACGCACTGGATGACGATCAAGCCGGTCATCCCGCGCGATCAGGCTATCCATGATGTCGAGCACGCGATCGACTACTACCTTGACGAGGGAGCGGCGCAAGCCGCGTCGGATCTGATCGACGCGCTGCAGGCCGCCTACCGCCTGATCGGACGGCACCCTGGTATCGGTTCGCCTCGCTACGGCTACGAGCTCGGTATTCCCGGGCTGCGCGGACGAGCGCTGCAACACTTCCCGTATACGGTCCTGTACGTGGAGCGCACCGACCATGTCGATGTTTTGCGTGTCCTGCATCAGCGTCGTGACATCCCGGAACTGCTGCGCAATCTCGATCAGGACTAGCCGCCAATATGCGTCAGGAGCGCAGCTGTGGCCCGAAAATCCTTGTACGGCAGCACTTTACCAAGCAACATCGCAATCGATGTCCTCGGCGGCAGTCAGCGGTCGCCGGCGTGTCCCCGAGTGGCTGAATTCGTTCCTTGCGGTCCAGGGTGAATTGCCCGCGCCGACAGGGTATCTGACACCGAGCACCGTATCGCTCGACCAGCTGCCGGACGTTGGCATCCAGGTGGCCGTGCGCCGACCGGACTGTTGCGGCAGGTCTATCTGGCCGTGGCCGAATGACACGGTAAGGTGCGCGCGATGACACGCGGTGACCGATCGTTTACAGCTGGCTTGCACCGGCCGTCTAGCGACGTGGTCCGCCAGCCGCCGCCGTCGCGACGACGCCCGCGTCGCGCCGAATCGGTGACCTATCGGGTGCGCGTCGAACTGCTGGGCTGTCAGCCGCCGGTGTGGCGCCGACTCGAACTCGTCTCGGATCTGTTCCTCGACGACGTGCACGAGATCCTCCAGGTCGCGTTCGGCTGGACGGACAGCCATCTGCACCGGTTCGGTTGCGGCCCGAAGTATTACAGCGACGACACCGAGTACTACCTGATGGAGTACGAGGTGCACGAGGGGGAGACCGGCATCCCGGAGGAGCAGGTCCGCCTGGACGAGGTGCTGGTCGAGGTGGGCGATCGGTTGTGGTACTGCTACGACTTTGGCGACGACTGGCAGCACGTCCTCGAACTGGAGGCGGTGCTGCCGCGACCCGACTCGGCAGGACGCGCGGTGTGCACGGATGGTCGCCGACCCGGTCCACCGGAGGACTGCGGCGGCGTGCAGGGCTACGAGCTGATCGCCGCGGTGACCGAACCGGCCGATTCCGACTCCGACGCGCTGGATGCGTTCGCGGATTTCTACGGCGACCTCGACCCCGGTGCCTACACCCTGACCCCGCTCGACATCGACGAAATCAACCGGGCACTGCGCGATTTCGATGTCGAGCTGGATGTCGACAAGCTTCCCGGACCGCTAGCCGATCTGCTCGACGCGGTGCGCACCGCTGCCCCCAAGCGGCGGCTGCGCCGACTGATCGCCACTGCGCTTGCGGCGCCGGTGCTCGTGGAGGTGGAATCCGCCGCGGCGGCGGTGCGGCCGTACCGCTGGCTGATCGACCGCGTCGGAGCCGACGGGATCACGCTGACCGCGGCCGGTTATCTGCCGCCGATCCACGTCGAGGCCGCGTCCACCGAACTCGACCTCCCTGACGCATGGATCGGCAAAGGCAACCGTGAGGACCAGACCATCCCGGTGCTGCGCCTGCGCGAATCCGCGCAGCGAATGGGGCTGCTCCGCAAGCATCGCGGCCGCCTGCTGGCCACAGCTCGCGGCAAGGCGGTGTGCGGGGATCCCGTTGCGCTGTGGTGGCACCTGGCCGAGCGGATGCCGGCCTTATCGAACGATCGGTGCGAGCGGCAGGCGGGTCTGCTCTATCTGCTCGGCGTCGCGGCCGACGACGCCGACCCGGACGGCGTTGCCGTCGACCTGCTCGGCGTGACCGGCTGGATGAATGGCGGCGGCGCGCCGTTGTCGCGGTCGATCGCTTCGCGCGCCGCCTGGGGCACCAAGGATGTGCTGCAGCGACTGCGCATGTTGGACTGCGGCCTTCGCGCGGTGGATCGGCGGGAGCGCGTGACGCCCGGGGCGGTCGTGTTCGCTCGGGCCGCGGTGCAGTCGTGGCCCGCCTGAGAAGATGGGATCAACGGGCAGATCTTTCCGCGGCCCCGATCGGGATCGAAGCGGCACACGGGATAACGGGATGGGAAAGGGCTCGCGGCGGCGCAGACATCGCTTGCGGAAGGTCGAGGCCTGCCCGGACGACCTCTGCGACTGGATCGTGATCGACGGCCGGCGGTACTTCGTCGCCGGATACACGCCAGGCGGCGTGCCGTATGGCTGCTTCGAGGACGAAATCGACGAGAGTCCGCAGCGCGATGACGAGCCGCCCTTGTAGCAGGAAGTGTCTGCTGGGCGAGCCGCCCTCCGTGTGCACTCAGTCAATTTCGCCATCAGTCAACACAGATTGTCGAAAGGTCGACACCATCAGGCAGGGAACGCGCGATTGTTGGTGCCTGATCGTCGGTTCGGTCACGCCTCGAACAGACGCTTTTCCAGCTGGCGGATGCGTGCATTTAGTGGGAGCGGCTCTCGTCCATCCTTGCGATGATCCGAGACGTATCGACCTGCACGACTGTACGAACGTGGCGACAGGTGCGTCGCGCAGGATAGGACTCGGGACCCGTCGCGAAGCACGCGGTCGGCGGGGTAACCGCAGATCGAGGCGCCCGAGCCCCAGCCGGCCTGGCCGGTTTCGGCGTCAACGCAATCCGCTGCAGCGGTAAGGCCGATCGGCTTCCGGTCGGGCGTCGCGGCAGCAAGGTTGGCATACCGGCCGTGTGGGTCGCTGATCCCCGAGGCTGGCTGGGTGGCAGTCAGTGGTGGTGACGGCTGAGCCGCCGCACCGGTAGTGGGCTGGTCGTGTCGGCGAGTCTATCCATATACGAAGCTCGGTTTCGTGGTGGTCCGGAGGCACCGGGGAGGCGGCGCTTGCTGCTGGTTGCCGTGTTGGGAACGGATTTGGGAACAGAACAGGCTGAATTGGATGCGAACAACCGCGACGCAGCGGAAGAGGCTGGACGGCCGAAAAGAGGCTGACGTGGACGTATGAGACTGATCGCGGTGGGGGAGACCGCGGCGGGTTGGCTCATAACCCAGAGGTCGCAGGTTCGAATCCTGTCCCCGCTACCAGGGGAAACGGCCCCCGGAGATGTCTCCGGGGGCCGTTTTCATGTCACTTGTGAACGAATTTGTGAATGTTAGCCTTGCTCATCATCTGAATCCCAGCCGGCCCCGAGCAGGAAAGACGCTGCCTGCTCAGCGGCGTCGCGGTCGTCGTTCTTGAGGACATGGGCGTATGTCTGCAGGAAGAACCCGGCATCAGCGTGTCCGATCCTCTCGCTGACCACCTTCGGGCTGAGCCCGGCCTTCAGCGCGCTGGTCGCGTACGAGTGCCGCAGGTCGTGGTTATGCCGATGTCGGCATAAGCACGATTATGCCGACCTCTGCGTTATGCCGACCTTCGGTGAAAGGTGTTGTCGGCCGTTGTGATTGCCGTCTTGGGGTCGGCATAATCACAGCGCCTCGAGGAAGGCGAGGAGGGGGTCGGGGGGTCGGTATCGCCCCGGCTTGGTGGCAAGCGGCTTGGTGCGGTCGATCGCTTGCTGTTTGTGGGTCATGTCGGCGTGCAGGTAGACGTTCGTGGTCGAGACTTGTTCGTGTCCCAGCCAGAGGGCGATCACGGCAACGTCGTTGCCTGCCAGCAGGAGACGCATGGCCGCGGTGTGCCGCAGCGTGTGCATGGTGACGTGCTTGGCCTTGAGTGAGGGGCAGCTCGTGCTGGCAAGGGCCACGCGGTGGGCGAGGCGCCGTTCGATGGCATCACGGCTGAGACGCATCCCGGTGGTGGTCGGGAACAGCGGGTCGCCGGGAGCGCCGGGACGCTCCCCCAACCAGGCCTTGAGGACCGCCTTGGTCGTTGGCACCAGCGGTGTTCGTCGTTCCTTTCGGCCCTTGCCGACGGTGTGCACGTTGGCGCCGGCGGTGAGCGTGATGTCCTCACGAGAGAGGGCGGCGAGTTCCGAGATCCGCAGGCCGGTCTGGATGGTGAGAGCGAACATGGCGTGGTCGCGCCGGCCGGTCCAGGTGGTTTGGTCGCAGGCGTCCAACAGCGCGTCGACCTCGAGCTCGGTGAGGTAGGTGACGAGGTTGCGTTGGGTTCGCTTGGGCGGGATGGCGAGCACGCGCTGGACAGTGGCGGCGTGTTCGGGATGCTGCAGGGCCAGATAGCCGAACAGCGAGTGCAGCGCGGCCAGGCGGTTGTTGCGGGTGGCTGCGCTGTTGTGCCGGTCGCGTTCGAGGTGGTCGAGGAACGCGGCGACCAGGGTGGCGTCGAGGTCTGCGATGTCGAGGGTGCCCGGCGCCTTGCGTGTGTGCTTGGCGGCGTAGGCCAACAGCAGCCGAAAGGTGACCTTGTAGGCCCCGATCGTGTTCGGGCTCGCGGCACGCTGGCCGATCAGCCGGTCGGTGAAGTATGCCTGCAGTACAGGCGCGAGCGGGCTCATCGCTGTGCTCCGAATCGCGAGTGGAGCCGGTCGGCGGCCAGGGCCATCAGCTCCGGAGCGGCGGACAGATACCAGTAGGTGTCTGCCGGGCTGACGTGGCCGAGATAGGTGGACAGCACGCCGATGTGCGCATCGAGGTTCACCCCGGAGCGATACCACCGGATCAGGGTGTCGACGGCAAAGCTATGTCTCAGATCATGTACCCGCGGGCGCACTGTAGCGGTGCGGACGCCGATGGCGATGGTGATCTGCCTGAACGTCTTGTCTACGCCGCTGCGGGTGAGGGTCGTGCCGACGCTGGAGAGGAAGAAGGCCCCCGAACGCGGTCTTGGACAGAGCCGGTCACGCTCAGCCGCGTAGCGGCGCAGCGCCTCGGTGGTCGTCGGGTGCAGCGGCACCAGCCGGGAGCGGTCGAACTTGGCCTCCCGGATCATGAGGACACCGGCCACCAGGTCGACGTCGTCGCGCTGGAGACCTATCGCCTCCCCAAGGCGCATGCCCGAGGCAGCAAACAGTCCGAACAGCGTCTCGTGAGTCGCCGCCCGCAACGGCGGGCGCAGCGCCCGCGCTTCTTGGAGCAGTCGACAGATCCCGCTGGCAGACCACAGGTAGGGGCCGGGCGGTGGCGGCGCGACGGGAACACACCGGGCGGTGGCACCTCGGTCGCCGGGTCGATCGTCTGCAGGTAGCGGGCAAATCCGCGGGCGATGGCGAGTCGCTGCGCCCAGTGGTTGGGTTGTGCCCTTTCCGGCAGGCGCGCCCACCCGATCGCGAGCTCGCTGGTGATCGTGGCTGCCCCCGCCGCCTCGAGGTAGGCCACCAGTTGTGGGAGCAGTTGCCCGGCGCGCTCCAGCTTGAACCCCAGCGCCCGGCGCAACCGCAGGTAGTCCTCGACGTGTCCGCTCAGCGCGCTCATCGCTGCGCACCTTTTGGCCACGGCGCAGCCAGCAGCCGCAGCTGGTCGACGTCCACGCGGGCGTAAATCGCCGTGCTCTGCAGGCTGTGATGCCGCAACACCTGCGCGATCTGCACCAGGGGACGCCGGCAGAGACCATTTCGCCGGCCACCGTGTGGCGCAGGCGGTGAGCGCCTACCTCCGCCACCCCCGCCCGTCGGCACGCCCGGCGCACCGTCGAGGAGACGGTGCCCGGCGCGATCGGCCCGAAGGGAGCCCTGGCCCGCAAGAACACCTCTCGTCGGTTGCCACTGGGCCTGCCGCGCTGCAGATAGGAGGCGATCGACCGACCCACATCCGCGGGCAGCGGCAGCCGGTCGGATCGAGCGCCCTTGCCGCGCACCACCAGTTCGCCTGCCCGCCAGTCGATGTCATCAAGCCTCAACCCGGCCACCTCGCTGACCCGCAACCCCAGCCGCAGCACCGTGGTGATCAACGCGTAGTCGCGTCGCCCGACCGTCGAACGACGATCACAGCAAGCAAGCAGGGCGTTGGCATCCGGCTTGGTGATCCCTTTCGGCAGCGACGAGCGGCGCCGACCTGTCACCGGCAGCGCCGCCTGGGACAGGTCCGCCTCGACCAGTCCCTCGATGAAGCAGAAGCGCAGAAACGACCGCAGCCCCGCCACGAAGAACTGGGTCGCGCTCACCGACACCGCGGCGGACTCGCGCAGCACCGCCCCTATCACGTCCGCGGCCATCACGCCGGCAAGCTCGCCGCCACAGGGCAATCCGTCCAGAAACCGGCGTGCGTGGCTCACATACCCACGGACCGTGCCGGTCGCCAGAGCGCGCTCAGCCAGCAGGTAACGCTCAAACGACGCCAGCACCACCTCCGCGGGTGAACCCGCCCGCGCCCGCTCCGCGACCGCCACCACCCCCAGCCCCCGCAGCACATCCAGCAGACACAGCAGGCCCGGACTCGACCACTGAGCGCGGTAACGCCCGCTGGCCCGCTGCAAGGCCAGGAACTCCTCGACCCGGTCGCCGGTCAGCTCAGCGACCGCCAGCCCGTTCGTCTTCAGCCAGTGGCTCAGTCGCGCCACCTGACGCAACTGGTTGACCACTGTCAGCGGTGTATAGCGCCGCCGCCTCAGCTCCAGCTCGTAGACGCCAGCGAACGGAGCCAGCGGCCCCGTCATCACAACCCTGCTCACCCTGCTTGCCGGCCCGGCCATCCTTGTCTCCTTCTCTCGACAACCGAAAGAAGAAGATGATCACAGCGATATCGTTATGCCGACCCCAAGACGGCAATCACAACGGCCGACAACACCTTTCACCGAAGGTCGGCATAACGCAGAGGTCGGCATAATCGTGGAAGGTGATGCGCGAGAGCCGGGCGGCTGCTGCCAAGCGGTCGAACCGCTGTCTGATCGTGTCGGGGTGCGGCGGACGGCCGTCCTCGAAGGTGAACACGTAGTCGCCTGGGTTATAGGCGGCGCCGAGCAGTTCCCGTTCGCCGTCTTGCCGCTCGCGCCATCTGCGCAGCGCGGCAAGGGTGGCCCGGTCAATCGATATCGTTTTGTCGGCGTTGCGGGTTTTGCCGCCGGCCTTGTCCCGCGCGTGGCCACCGACGACCACTCGATTGTCGTGGACGGTGATCTCGCCGGTATCGAGGTCGACCCCAGACCACTTAAGACCACAGATCTGGCCCCGTCGGATGCCGGTAGTGAGCTCGAGCAGAAAGAGGGCGGCGAATCGATCTCGCTGCACCGACGTGAGGAAGGTCTGGATCTGACGGGGATTCCACACCGTCCGCCGCCTCCGCGGACGCTTGGGAG
The DNA here is from genome assembly GCA_963788075.1 of uncultured Actinomycetota bacterium. GTDB lineage: Bacteria > Actinomycetota > Actinomycetes > Mycobacteriales > Mycobacteriaceae > Mycobacterium. The sequence continues at coordinate 344,368 of CAWBFI010000009.1, forward strand.
GCCTGATGTTGCCCGCCGGGTTGTAGGGAATGTACTTCCAAGCGACCGCGTCAACGAGGGACCGGTGGATCATCGCGTGGATGTTGCGCACGGTCTTGGGTGCGAGACCCGGTGGTGGTTCGGTTGGAAGTATCCCCGACTTGTACCGACGTATCGCTGTTCGCGCCGCGTGGATTGTTGTCCCGCAGGCCTCGGAAACCTCAAGGGGCTTCGGGTTTTCGCCCTTCGCGACACGGGCGGACCAGTAGCGAAACATCTCGCTATTTCGATCACGTTTGACCCGGCCCTCAGCGAGCAGCGTCGCGTAGAGCTTCAACAGCTGCGGTTCGTCGAGCTTCTGAAGCTTCTGCTCGCCGATCCGGGGGACCACGTAGGCGTCGGCGTAGTCTTTCCAGTTCTGCCACGTTGTGGCATCCAGCGATGCTTGGACAGCGGCGAACCACTCCGCGAGGAACTGAGCCACGGTCCGAATCGAAGGCCTCACGACTCGGCCGCGATCGGCCTCGCGCATTGCATCCCGGCAGGCCTTCCAGGCCTCTTTCTCGGTTACAAAGCCGCCCTTGGAGATCGTCGGATACTTGCCCGTTGCGGGTTCTGCTTCAGGGCCGAGGAAGCGATAGGTCCACGTCTTCCCGCGTGGGTAGACCGAGCCCTTCACGAGGCCATCAGCTCGCGAAGCCCGGCCGTCACAACGTACACGCGACCGCCCAACCTCCGGACTGGGAGCTCGCCGGAAGCAGCAAGGCGGTAGGCAGCGGCACGGCTGATTCCCAAAAGCTGGGCCGCACGGGGTACTGCCAGCAGCAGCGGTAGCTCGTTGAAGGCGTTGTCGTCCAATTCATTCACCACCCCTCGTCATAGATTCGGGCATTCTGTTAGGCCATCCTCTGAGAGCCCTACGCCCAACGTGACTGCGCCACCGCCGCTGGATGGGCGACAAAACTCCGGTCGCTTCCAAGTTGATGAGAAGCGCCGAGAAGCCAACGGTGCCAGCGTTAGACGCTGTGTCGGCGATCATTTCGGGATTGAAGGAATCGGACATCGTGGTACTTCCCTTCAGGCGAGGTGCCTGACATCACTGTAATTCGCGTCGAGGCCCTCCCCGTGCACTATTTTCGTGCCGCGTGCCGCGCGTGGCTGGCGCGTCTTTGGAAAGCCACCTCTCCCGCGATGTACTCACATACATTCCAGTACGTCCAATACGTCCACCATCATTCGATATCGTCTTATCCTGAAACGCCCTGGTTCCGGTGGAGGCTCGGGCTATTGGATTTCGACCAGGGGTTGGTCGGTCCGTTTCGTAGCGTAGAAGATGGCTTCGAACTCTGTGGGCGGTAGGTCGTTGAGGTAGCCGTGCAGACGCGCTGTGTTGTGCCAGTGCACCCAGCTCAGGGTGGCCAGTTCGACATCCTCGACGGTCTTCCAGGGGCCGGTGCGGGCGGGTCCGTAGATCAGCTCAGACTTGTAGTATCCGTTCACCGTTTCGGCCAGGGCGTTATCGAAGCTGTCGCCGACGGATCCGATGGAGGGCACCGCACCGATCTCGGCGAGGCGTTCACCGTAGCGAACGGACGTGAACTGCGATCCGGCGTCGGAGTGACATGTCAAGCCCGGCAACGTATTGCCGCGTGACCAGCGGGCCATCTCAATCGCGTCGAGCACCATCGTGGTCCGCATGTTCGACGCGACCCGCCAGCCGACGATCATCCGACTGAACGCGTCGGTGATGAAGCAGACGTACGCCACGCCGGCCCAGGTCGGGACGTAGGTCAGGTCGGTGACCCACAACTGGTTGGGGGCAGTCGCGGTGAAGTTGCGCTTGACCAGATCGGGATGCCGCCCGGCGCCAGGGTCGGGCTTGGTGGTGCGGACCCGTTTGCCGCGACGCACCCCTTCGATGCCGGCGGCCCGCATCAGCCGGGCAACCTGATCGCGGCCCACGTCATGCCCGGCCCGGCGTGCCGTTTTCCACAGCTTGTGTGCCCCGTAGACGCAGTAGTTGTCCTTCCACAACTGGACAAGGGCCGGACCCAGGACGGCGTCACGGCAGGCTCGCGGCGACGGACCGCGGGACTTGGCCGCGTAGTAGGTGCTCGGGGCCATCGACACCCCTGCTGATCGCAGGACGGTGCAGATGGGCTCGACCCCGAACTCTTGGCGGTTGTCGTCGATGAAGTCGACTATTTCTTGTGTTGGCGGTCGAGCTCCGCCCCGAAGAAACTCGCGGCTCGCTTCAGAATCTCGTTGGCGCGCTTGAGTTCTCGGTTCTCTTGCTCGAGTTCCTTGACCCGCACCGACTCTGCGGTCGATACCCCCGGAGCTAATCCTTCATCGATATCTGCCTGGCGCACCCACATGCGTACCGACTCCATGCCGTAGCCGAGCTGGCGGGCTACCCGTTGCACGGTTCCCTGCTCGGTACCCAGCTCGGCGCGCAACGCCCGCACCATCCGCACCGCGGCGGCCTTCTCTTCCGGACTGTATCGGCGTGTCGTCGGCTTCCCAGGAGACTGTTCTTTCGGCATACCCGCATCCTCGTTTCCAAGGTCAGGAGCCTCCAGCATTTCCAGGGCGATTCAAGCACACGAGTCCGGACGGTAGCCTTACGCCGCATGAACGACTCCGTCGTCGTCAAGGTCAAGCCCGGCAGTCGCAACGGACCCCTTGTCGAGGTCGGTCCTGACGGTGAGCTGACGATCTACGTCCAGGAGCGAGCGGTTGACGGCAAGGCGAACGACGCGGTCACCCGGTTACTGGCAGCGCAGCTTCAATTGTCAAGAAGTCGAGTCGAATTGGTATCCGGAACGACGTCGCGGCTCAAGTGCTTCCGCGTGAGCCGTTGAGCAGCGCGTCGCACGCTAGTGCGGATTCTCCGCTGATCGCCAGGACAGACCGGCGCAGGGGGAGCCGATACGGTGTATTCATGCCTCGCGTGGACTACGTAATCCACTATGTCGAGTCGCTCGGGCGGTCGGTGGCGTTCTACCGCGACGTGATCGGGCTCCGGGTGCGGATCGAGGGCGACGGCTACGTCGAATTCGCCATGGATAACACCAAGTTCTCGCTTTTCGAACGGTCGAAGCGGCCGGGGCTCATCGGTCGCGAAGGCGGCAACCCGCCGTGCGGCGAGATCGGCTTCCTGATCGGAGACGTAGATGGGGAAGCGGAGCGGTTGAGAGGGCTCGGTGTCGAGATCCTCAGCGGACCGGTGGATCGGCCATGGCATGAAAGGAGGCTCCACATCGCCGACCCGGACGGAAACATCATCGAATTCGCGCAGAAGCTGCGATGATTCCCAGGCTGTCGTGCCGGTCGAAACCGCCGTCAGCGGCCATGGTGACTGGGTGGCAGCAACGGTAGGCCAGATGGGAGAGAGCATTGATTCATCTGATGCAATATCCGGCGTTTCTACCGGTAATCCGCCATATTAGATTCAGCCGTATTGGGCGGTCGGCGGCGCCTCGTGGGTCGGGGGAGCGGAGCGGTGGCCGCCGGGAGATGTGGGGTACCTGAGGCATCTCCGACACACTGATGGTATCGCCACGGAATGTTTGCTGAGACTTCCATGGATCGGAGGTTTGTGGGTTGAGTAGGACTAGCAGCACCGTGGCGCGTTCCTGAATAGCGTGTCGCGGGAGGCTGGCCGGGGCCGGAAAGCGCGGCCGCGCTCCGTTTAGCCGATTGGTAGCGGCCAGCCAGTGAACCGATGTTGTCCACGCGCCCAAACTTTACATGTGTCAAGTTTTGCGCGGAAGGGATGTGCTGGTGCCGAGTTGCTGCCCTGTCTACACCGGTTCGGCGACTGCGCTGCGTCGCTCTGTGATGTTGCTGAAGGATTGCGATCATCGGTCGAAATCGTCGACAACCTCAACATGGCGATCCCGTACATCGCCGCCGAGCGTGGGTTCATCGACGCCGTCATCGAGCCGCACCAGACCAGGCTGCTGCTGCATCAGTCGCTGCGACTGCTTCGGGACAAGCAGATCAGCGGCGTGCAGCGCAAGCACGGCCTGATCCCGATCTAAGCCGACCGCGTTCACCGTCCTGGACGGGTCGGTGGTCGCCGCCCGCTACGGTGGACGGGCTGCTGAAGATCCACCGCCCGCTCGGGAACTGACAGCGCGGCATCCTGGCCGCCGGCGCCGCGTCCATCTACCGTGAGGCCCGTGACTACAGAGCACGACCAGACGAAGGTCGAGCCGCGGCTCTACATCTTTCCCCACACCGGCGGCTCGGCGGATTTCTACGTGCCCTTCGCCAGGGCGTTCAGCGGCGGCACCAAATGTGTGGCGGTCCAATATCCCGGCAAGCGCGCCGGCAAGGATTTGTCGCAATACACGAGTATCCCGGAGCTGGCCGACCGGCTCTGCACGATGCTCAAGCCCGCCAACGCTCCGGCGGGTCAGATGGCGTTCTTCGGGCACAGCATGGGGGCCCTGCTGGCCTTCGAGGTTGCACTGCGCTTCGAGCAGGCCGGCAATCCCATCGCGGCGTTGTTCGCGTCGGCGTCTGCCGCACCCGGCCGGATGCGTCACGGCAGCGGTCTGCAGGGCTCCGACCGCGAGCTGCTTAGCCTGGTCAGCGACGTCACCGGGGCCAACCCGGAGTTTCTCAACGACGAGCAGTTCGCCGCCACCATCTTGCCGACCCTGCGCGGCCTGAAGGCCGTCGCGTCCTACGACTGCCCGCCCGAGGCGAAGGTCTCGTGCCCCATCTACGGACTAATGGCCGACAACGACGAGTTGGCCACTGCCGAACTGATGACACCGTGGGCGCAACGAACGACGTCGGACTTCGACCTGACCGTCATTCCCGGCGATCATTTCTACATCAACGCCAATTTGCCGCAATTCGCGCAGTGGGTGGAAGAACGCGTCCTCGTCCGGTGCTCGACCGGATAGCCGGCCATCATGGTGGGCACTCGCCGCCGACGCGCCCGGCGCTCGGCGCCGGACAGTCAACGCCGCGGTAGCGAGGGAAAATCAGGGGCTGCTGCCAAAATTTGCTCAGCAATTTGTCAGAACGTGTTCATAGCAACACATCTGTCAGCGCCGGGTTGATCTTTGCGCCTATACCAGCAGCGCAAGCCCTATTTGCGCGTTGTAGCACGTTCTGGACGGGCTATATGTGGAAGCGCACTTTGTGCGCTCGAAACCGGTCCAGGTGGATGACGGAGCTGTTAATATTGGGGCGGAACCCTGATTCGCGACTATCGCAGGCGATCCTTCGCGTGTTCGCGGGCCGTCGGACATGCGGCTCGGGTGCCCAACCAGATTGTGAACACAGGCGAAGACGCGAAGAGGTTACCCAGCATGCCCCACACCGACTTGTCGATTCCTGCGTTGCTGCGCGCGCGCGCCGCCGAGCACGGCGACGCCACGGCTTACACCCTCATCGACGGAGCCTTGGACGGAACCGGCTTCGCCGAAAGCCTGACCTGGTCGCAGGTCTACCGTCGGTCGCTGGTCGTGGCCGAGGAACTGCGCCGGTGCGGCACGACGGGTGATCGCGCGGCGATCCTGGCGCCCCAAGGCCTCGACTACATCGTCGCCTTCCTCGGTGCGCTGCAGGCGGGTTTCATCGCGGTTCCGCTGCCAGTGCCCGAGTTCGGCGTTCACGACCTCAGGGTCGCCTCGGCACTGCAGGACAGCGCCCCGGTCGCGCTGCTGACGACCTCGTCGGTGGTCACCGACTTCAACAAGTACGCGAGTGGCCACCGTGGCCGACAGGGACCTGCGGTGATCGAGGTCGACCTGCTCGACTCGGATTCGACCCGCCCGCTCGACACGACCGACCAGTCCCGGCCCGGTCCGGCGTACCTGCAGTACACGTCAGGGTCGACCCGGACCCCGGCGGGCGTGATCATCACGCACCGCAATGTCACGACCAACGTGCGCCAGGCGGTTCAGGACTACTTCGACGACGACGGCAACGCGCCAGAGCACGCGGTGGTCGTGTCGTGGCTCCCGTTCTACCACGACATGGGCCTCATCATGGGTGTCTGCGCGCCGCTGGTGGCCGGCCGCAGCGCGGTGCTGATGAGCCCGCTGGCATTCCTGCGCAAGCCCGCCAGCTGGATGCAGCAACTGGCCAGCCACCCCCACGCCGTCTCCGCCGCGCCGAACTTCGCGTTCGAGTTGGCCGTCCGGCGGACGTCCGACGCCGACATGGTCGACCTCGACCTGGGGCACGTGCAGGCCATCCTCAGCGGGGCCGAACGCGTCCACTACGCGACGATCAAGCGGTTCACCGAGCGGTTCGCCCGCTTCGGCCTTCAGGAGCGCGTCCTGCGGCCCTCCTACGGCCTGGCCGAGGCGACCCTCTACGTGGCCACCCCCGAACCCGGAAAGCCCATCACGACGGCCCGCTTCGACCTCGCGCAACTCTCGGCCGGACTCGCCCGTCCCCGCGTCGGGGGCCGCGACGGCACCACCGAGCTGGTGAGCTATGGCGAGCCGCGGGCCTGCCTGATCCGCATCGTGCACCCGGAGACCGGCATCGAACAGCCGGTGGGCGCGATCGGCGAGATCTGGGTGCACGGGGACAACGTCGCCCAGGGCTACTGGCGCAAACCGGAGCAGAGCGCGCGCACCTTTGGCGAACGGATCACAGATCCGTCAGCCGGAACACCGGCGGCACCCTGGCTACGCACCGGAGACCTGGGAGTCATCTGCAATGGCGAGCTCTACATCATGGGCCGTCTCAAAGACCTGCTGATCGTCGACGGCCGCAACCACTATCCCGACGACATCGAGTCGACGATCCAGGAGATCACCGGAGGCCGCGTCGCCGCGATTGCCGTCGAAGACGACGACACCGAGAACCTCGTGGCGATCATCGAGCTGAAGCAACGTGGGTCCGCCCATGAGCACGCTCAGCGGCTCGACAAAGTCAAACATGAAGTCTCGACGGCGATCTGGCGATCCCACAATCTCCGCGTCGGCGACCTCGTGCTGGTGTCGCCCGGTTCTATCCCGATCACCACCAGCGGCAAGATCCGCCGGTCGTCGTGTGGGGAGCTATACCGTCAGGGTGAGTTCCAACGACTGGACATCGCGGTATGACGTCGTTCGGCGATCAGGAAGCCGAACTTCGTAACTGGCTGGTCGACTACCTCATCACCAACATCGGCTGCAGCCCCGACGAGATCGACCCCGACGCACCGCTGAACAAGTTGGGCGTGGGATCGCGCGACGCAGTGGTGCTGTCGGGTGAGCTCTCCGAGTTGTTGCGGCGTCCGGTCTCACCGGTGGACTTCTGGCAGAACCCGACCCTCAATAGCCTGGCCTACGCGCTGGTCCATCCCGATGCAGAGCTGGCGGACGCCGTGCCCGGTGCCACCGGCAGCTCGCTGAACGAGCCGATCGCCGTCATCGGGCTGGGCTGCCGGCTGCCGGGCGACATTTACGGACCCGACGCGCTGTGGGACTTCCTGGCCGCGGGCCGCTCAGCGGTGGGAACCGTGCCCGACGAGCGGTGGCAGGCCTTCGACGACGGCTCGGCGGAAGCCGCGGCGGCATTGGCGCGCACCACACGGTGGGGCTCGTTTCTCAGCGATATCGCCGGTTTCGACGCCGACTTCTTCGGTATCACGCCCCGGGAAGCCGACCGCATCGATCCACAGCAACGCCTATTGCTCGAGGTCGCCGTCGAGGCGCTCGAGCATGCCGGCATCCCGGCCGAATCGCTCCAGCGCTCGCAGACAGGGGTGTTCGCCGGTGCTTGCGTAAGCGAATACGGGTACATGGCCTCGCGTGACCTCAGCCAGATCGACGCCTGGACGGGCACCGGCGGTGCCTTGAGCATCATCGCCAATCGGCTCTCTTACTTCCTGGACCTGCGGGGGCCGTCGCTTACCGTTGACACCGCCTGCTCCTCGTCGCTGGTCGCGGTGCACCTGGCCTGCCAGAGCCTGCGGACCGGCCAATCCGAGCTGGCGATCGCCGCAGGGGTGAACCTGGTGCTCTCGCCTGCCGTGACACGCAGCTTCGATGCGGCCGAAGCGATGTCGCCAAGCGGCGCCTGCCATGCCTTCGACGCCGCCGCCGACGGATTCGTCCGCGGTGAGGGCTGCGGTGTCGCGGTGCTCAAGCGGCTCTCCGACGCGCTGCGTGACGGAGACCGGGTGCTCGCGGTCGTCCGAGGTTCAGCGGTTAATCAAGACGGTCGATCCAATGGGCTGATGGCGCCGAACCCGGCGGCGCAGGCCGCAGTGTTGCGGGCCGCCTGCGCCGATGCGGGCGTCGCGCCGTCCCAGGTCGACTACGTCGAGACGCACGGAACTGGAACGTTGCTCGGCGACCCCATCGAAGCCCGGGCCCTCGGGGCGGTGTACGGGCGTGGACGGCGACCGAACGCGCCGTTGCTCGCCGGTGCCGTCAAAACCAACCTGGGTCACTTGGAGGCGGCCGCAGGCATCGTCGGGCTGATCAAGACGACGATGGCGATGCAACGCGGCACGATCCCCGCCAACCTGCACTTCGAGAGCCCCAATCCGCATATCCCGTTCGACGAGCTTGGGCTGAAGGTGGTTGACGAACCGACCGAGTGGCCGGTGACCGGCCGTCGGCGCCTGGCGGGCGTGTCGTCGTTCGGCTTCGGTGGCACCAACGCGCACCTGGTGCTGGAACAGGGACCCGATGTGGGTGTGCCCGACCTCTGGGTGGCACCGGCAGTCACCACGCTCGTGGTGAGCGGCAAGGACGCCGCGCGCGTGGCCGTGCTCGCCTCAACGCTGGCCGACTGGATGATCGGTGCCGGCGCGCTCGTGCCGCTGCCCGACGTCGCGCACACGCTCAACCATCACCGCAGCCAGCACGCGACGTTCGCCACCGTCTGCGCGGCCGACCGCGCCGCGGCCATTGCCGGGCTGCGGGCGATCGCGGCCGGGGAACCCGCCACCGGCGTGGTCCACCCACACCAGGGACCGTGCGGCTCTGGGACGGTGTTCGTGTATTCGGGCCAGGGATCGCAGTGGGCGGGGATGGGTCGCCAGCTGCTCGCCGATGAACCGGCGTTCGCCGCCGCGGTCGCGGCGCTGGAGCCGGACTTCGTTGCGCAGGTGGGATTCTCGCTGCATAACGTGCTTGCGGGCGCTGAGGCGCTCACCGGGATCGAGCGGATCCAGCCGGTGGTGGTGGGCGTTCAGCTGGCGTTGACCGCGTTGTGGCGCTCGCATGGGGTCGAGCCGGATGCGGTGATCGGGCATTCGATGGGCGAGGTGACCGCTGCGGTGGTCGCGGGCGCTCTGACTCCGGCGCAGGGCCTGCAGGTGATCGCGACCCGGTCGCGGTTGATGGCCGAACGCGCCGACAAGGGTGCGATGGCCCTGCTGGAGCTCGATGCGCACGCCGTCGAGGCGTTGATCGCCGATTCCCCCGGGGTGACGGTGTCGGTGTATGCCTCGCCGAGCCAGACTGCGGTCGCCGGGCCAATCGAGGCCGTCGAAGCTGTCATCGCCAGGGCCACCCAGCAGAACACATTCGCCCGGAGGGTGGACGTGGAAGTCGCGTCTCACCACGCGATGATGGATCCAATCCTGCCGGAATTGAGGGAGGCGTTGGCTGGTCTGACGCCGAGGCTGCCGCTCATCCCGGTCATCAGCACAGTCGAGAATGCCGGTGCCGCACCGCTGTTCGATGCCGATCACTGGGTGGCCAACCTGCGTAACCCGGTCCGGCTCAGCCAGGCCGTCGCCACCGCCGGCGCCACCCACTGCACCTTCATCGAGATCAGCCCGCACCCATTGCTCACCAAGGCGATTTCCGACACCCTCGATCACCCGTCTACCGGCAACGCACATCACCACAGCCTCGGCACGCTGCAGCGCGATGCTCACGACACCGTCGAATTTCACACCAACCGAAACGCCACCCACACCGTCCGGCCACCGCACGGTGAACACCAGCCCGAGCCGCACCCCGCCATCCCGATCACACCGTGGCGCCGCACCCGGCATTGGATCGACACCCCACCCGCCATGTCCACCAACGGCTTTGGGGTGCACCGCACGCACCGGCTACCGGCCGGCGACAGCAGCCCCATCCCGGCCGACTGGCTGTACGAGCCGACCTGGCCCCGCCAGCCACTACCTGCGACCGACACTGCGAGCGTAGGTCCCTGGCTGGTTCTCGGGGACGCCGACCTGGGTGCAGAACTCGGTCGCGGGTTGGACCTTGTCACGGACTGGGCCGCATTGCGCACCGCGCTGGACGAGGTGGACAACGTGCTACTCGCGCCGGCCGCCAGGGGCGCCGCTGTCGATGTCCCGTCGGCATACGCTTTGTTCAACGAGGCGAGAGGCCTTGTCGAAGAACTACTTTCGATGCCTTCACCGCCGCGGCTGTACTTCGTCACCCGCAATGCCCAGCCGGTTAGGGAAGGCGATCGCGCCAACCCGACACACGCCGTCCTGTGGGGTCTGGGCCGAACGCTCGCCCTGGAACATCCCGAAATCTGGGGCGGCGTGATCGATGTCGACGACTCGATGCCGGCCGTGTTGACCGCGCGATGTGTGCTGGCCGAAGCGCGGACAGGCCGCGCGGATGACCAGGCCGAGGACCAAGTCGTCTACCGGGCAGGTGCCCGGCACGTGCCGCGTCTGCAACGACGGACCCCGCTCCAGGTGACGACCGGTCTGCTCGGCCAGGACACCAGCCACCTGGTGATCGGCGCCACCGGCCACATCGGGCCACATCTGATTCAGCACCTCGCCGATATGGGTGCCGGAACCATCGTCGCGGTATCGCGTAACCCTGCCGGGCGGCTCGACGAGTTGGCCGCACGACTCGCGTCGACCGGGACCTCGCTGGTCCAGGTGGCCGCCGACGGAGGGGACGAAACCGCGATGGCGGCACTGTTCGACCGCTTCGGCACCGAACTCCCTGCACTCGAAGGCATCTACCTGGCGGCCTTCGCCGGCGGACCCGTCGCGTTGTCCGGGATGACCGACGACGACGTCAACGCGATGTTCGGTCCGAAGCTGGACGCGCTCGGGCTGCTGCACACCCTCTCGCTGCGAACGGCCGTTCGACAGTTCCTGCTGTTCTCGTCGATCTCGGGTCTGCTCGGTTCACGGTGGCTCGCCCACTACACGGCGACCAGCGCTTTCCTCGACACCTTCGCCTATGCCCGCCGCAACCTCGGTCTTCCGGCCACCGTCGTGAACTGGGGATTGTGGAAATCGCTGGCCGACCAGCAATCCGACGCGAACCAGGTGATGTCCAACTCAGGGCTCGCGCCGATGTCCGACGAGGTGGCCATTCGCGCGCTGTCGTTGGTGATGGGTTCCGATGCGCCTGTGCGGTCCACCGTGGTGGACGCGGACTGGCCACTACTGGCGGCGGCGTATCGCACCCGCGGAGCGTTGCGCATCGTCGATGACTTGTTGGCCGACGACGACGCGACGGAGGCGGCATTGCCGGAGAGCGAATTCGGCAAAGCGCTGCGCGAGTGCCCACCCGAACGGCGTCGCGAGCTGCTGGCCGACCACATCGGCACGTTGGCGTCGGACGTCATGGGGCTGCCTGCCACGCAGACTCTCGACCCGAGTGCGGGATTCTTCCAACTCGGCATGGATTCGCTGATGAGTGTCTCGCTTCGGCGCAGCCTCGGCACGAGCCTCGGCATCACGCTGCCGGCAGCGGTCGTCTACGAATACCCGACCATCTCGCGTCTCACCGACGCGCTGTGTGAGCGGATGGGCTACGTGACGGCGGCCGAAATCCCGGCGAAAGCTCGATCCGGCCTCGGTGCACGAGCCCAGCAGCGCGCCAGGGCCCGCCGGGAAGCTCAGGCGGGCAGACGGAAAGGACATGGGGTCTAGCTATGTACACCGATGACACGACCGATTCGAATGAGTTGCCGCCCAACGCGATTGCGGTCATTGGAATGGCAGGCCGGTTTCCAGGCGCCAACTCGGTGACACAGTTCTGGGACAATCTGTGCCGCGGTGAGGAGTCCATCACGACGTTGTCCGAAGAGGCGCTTACCGCCGCAGGCGTCAGTGCGAAGACGCTGGCCGATCCCGCCTACGTCCGGCGCGCGGCCCTGATCGACGGGATCGACGAGTTCGACGCGGAATACTTCGGGATGACCCCGTACACCGCTCGGATGATGGACCCCCAACAGCGACTGTTTCTGCAGACCGCGTGGCACGCGTTCGAGGATTCCGGATACGACCCCGCCACCTACGACGGAGCGATCGGCGTCTTCGGATCGAGTACCGCCAGCGGCTACCTGTTGCACAACCTGATGTCGCACCGGGATCAGAACGCCCTCGTCGGCGAGGGCATCACCGTCGAAATGTTCAACCTGGTCTTGCTGAACGACAAGGACTACCCCGCGACGCGGGTGTCGCACCAGTTCAACCTGCGCGGACCGAGTATTTCGGTGCAGACCGCCTGCTCGTCGTCGCTGGTCGCGGTGCACCTAGCGTGCCAGAGCCTGCTGTCCGGCGAATCCGACATGGTGCTCGCCGGTGCCGCCGCGATCCGGGTGCCGCATCACGTCGGCTACGGATACGAGCCGGGTGCGATGGTGTCGCAGTCGGGCCACTGCCGGCCGTTCGACGTTCGGGCCGACGGCACGATCTTCGGCAGTGGAGTCGCGGCGGTGGTGCTCAAGCCGTTGCAGGCAGCGCTCGACGACGGTGACCGTATCCACGCCGTCATCCGCGGCTCGGCGATCAACAACGACGGCGCGGTGAAGGTGACCTATGCGGCACCCGCGCTCGCCGGCCAGGCGGAGGTCATCGCCGAAGCACACGCCGTAGCCGGTATCGACGCCTCGACCATCGGATTCGTCGAGACTCACGGAACCGGTACCCCGCTGGGCGATCCGATCGAAGTCGAAGCCCTGCGTCAGGCCTTCGAGGTCTCGGACCTGGACCGGTCCGGCCCGTGCGTGCTGGGTTCGGTGAAGTCGAACATCGGCCATCTGGATGCGGCGTCCGGCGTCGCCGGCCTCATCAAGACGATCTTGTGTCTGAAGAACCAGGCGATTCCCCCGACCCTGCACTACACCGCGCCGAACCCCGAACTACACCTGGAGCACAGCCCGTTCGTGGTTCAGAACCGTTACGCACCTTGGGAATCCGATGCACCCCGCCGGGCTGGAGTGAGCTCATTCGGTGTCGGTGGCACCAATGTGCACGTCGTCCTCGAGGAGGCGCCGCGGACCTCCGCCGTCAAGGCCCCGAACGGTCCGCAGGTGCTGCTGTTGTCCGCCCGCACCGCCGAGTCCCTGCAGGATGCCAGGGCTGCGCTTGCCGCGGAGTTCTCGCGCGACGAACACCTGTTGCTGCCCGACGTGGCGTTCACGCTCGCGGGTCGGCGGGCCTACGAGGTCCGGATGGCAGCCGTCGTTGCTGACTGTGCCGATGCCTCCGCTGTGCTGACCGCCGCGGAGCACGACAACGTCTCGGTCGGGCCGTGCCCGCAGGGCATTTCGCCAGGCGCAAATCGGGTGGCGTTCTTGTTTCCCGGGCAGGGCGCGCAGCACGTCGGCATGGCCCGCGGTCTCTACGACACCGAGCCGCTGTTCCGGGAGAACTTCGACCGGTGCGCCGCCGGATTCGCCCAGGAACTCCGCATCGACCTGAAGGCCGAGGTGTTCGACGGGACAGGCCTGGAGCCCACCGACCTGGCCCAGCCGGCTCTGTTCGCGGTGGAATACGCTCTGGCGCAGTTGGTCATGTCCTATGGGGTCACCCCGGCGGCGCTGGCCGGACACAGCATCGGCGAACTCGTGGCCGCCACCCTGGCGGGGATTTTCGACCTGGCGGTGGCGATCAAGGTGGTATCGATGCGCGCGCGTCTGATGCACGCCGCACCGGCGGGCGCCATGGTCGCCGTAGCGTCCAGCCCCGATGACATCGCCGTTCATATGACCGCCGACGTCGACCTCGCCGCTATCAACGAACTCGGCAGCTGCGTGGTGGCCGGCCCCGAGGAAGCCATCCGTGCTTTCACCAATCGCCTTGCCGCTGATGGCATCCTGGCCCGACGCGTCCGAACCTCACACGGTTTTCATTCGCAGTCGATGGATGCGGTGCTCGCCCCGTTTGCCGAATACCTGTCCACCCTGACGCTGCATGCGCCCCAAATCCCGATGCTGTCCAACGTGACCGGCACGTGGATGACCGACGAGGAGGCCACCGATCCCAATCGCTGGGCCCAGCACATCCGGTCCACCGTACGGTTCGCCGATGAACTTCAGGCACTGCTCGGCGATACGCACCGGGTGCTCGTGGAGGTGGGGCCCGGCGGCAGTTTGACCGGATCGGTCGTGCGCCTGCCCGGGTGGTCGGAAACCCACCGCGCGGTTCGCCTGATGCGGTACCCGTTACAGAGCAGGGACGATGGCGACGCCTTCCTGCTTGGACTGGGACAGCTGTGGTCGGCCGGAGTCGACGTGGACTGGACAGCCCTGCAGGGCGATCAGGTCCACCGAGTGACGCTGCCCGGCTATGCCTTTGCGCGGCAGCGCCATTGGATCGAGCCCGCCGCCTTCGTGCGGTCGGCCGATGCCTCCGCCCCGATCGGCGCAGCGGTGGCCGAACCGCAGTCGGCGGATCGTAAGGCCGGAAGCGCCACGGACGCCCGCTTGCAGATGCAGGCAACGTTACAGCGGATCTGGTCGCAGTGTCTGGGCGTCGAGTCGATTGCGTCGGGCGACAACTTCTTCGAACTGGGCGGCGACTCGCTCTTGGCGATCGGCGTCGCGATGACCGCGTCGCACGAAGGTGTGGAGCTCACTCCGCAGGACCTCTACGACCATGACAGCCTTGCCGCACTGGCCGACACCCTCGTCGCACGCTACGCCTCCGGCGGGCTGGCAAGCCAGGACATTGACGATCTGAGTCCACCGGTCCCGCCGAACATTCTCCGTTTCCTCGACAGCGGGTTGGCCGAGCCGGGGCGCTGGCGGGCGCCGCTGGTGTTGCGTCTTGACTCGTGCGTGAGTTCGGAGGACGTTCGGGCCGTCATGACTGCGGTGGTCAACCACCATGACGCGTTGCGGATGCGGGTCGCCAAACGGGCGGGAATGTGGGAGCAGCAGATCAGCGAACCCGGCGACTTCGCTGATCTGGCTGAGTGGTCACTGCCCGCCGATGCCCGGCCGGGCACTCCGCACGAGCGAGAAGCGCTCTCGGCCATCGTCTCCGACACTATTGCAGGACAGGACTTGAGCAGCTGGCCGTTGACGGCCACCTACGTCATCGACGCGCAGGGAGAACCACGGTTCCTGGTGCTCACCGTGCACGAGATGGTCGATGACACCACGTCACGCGAGGTGCTGGTGACTGACTTGTTGACCGCATTCGGGCAACGGCTGGCCGGCGGCGGCATTGCCTTGGAACCGGCCACCACCGGCTGGCGGGAGTGGTCGCAGCGCTGTGCGGCGCTGGCCGCCCACCCCGCGGTGCTCGACCGACGAAACTACTGGATCGACAATGCCGCGAAGGCGACGGTGAGTCTGGCCGATGCCGAGATTGCCAGCGCGCCGGGAGCCGATGATCTGACCAGACTGGCCATCGCATTGACCCCCGAGCAAACTTCGCAGGTCGACAACGCCCGCCGGATATTGCGGTCGTCGACCGAGGAGATCCTGTTGGCCGCGCTGGCGCGCACCCTTGCGATCACCGTCGGCGACGGTGTCGCGGCCGTCGACCTCGCCGGTGCCGGGCGGTCGGTTCTGCGGCCGGAGGTCGACTTACGCCGAACGGTTGGCTGGTTCTCCACGATCTACCCGATCGCGCTGCCCTGTATGGACCTACCGGGTGCCAGCGCGGTTCAGCTGCTCGCTGAGGTCAGCCGGACCGTCAAGGCTGCGCCTCACCACGGGATCGGGTACGGGCTGCTACGTTACCTTCACGCTCCGACCGCAGGGCTGCTGGGGGCCACCGCCACATCGGAAATTTTCGTCTCCTATCTCGGCATGATCCCCGAATGGCGGGAGAGCGACGCGCCGGTGCAGTTCGACAGTGACACCGAGCTAACGGTCCGGGAGACCCTGCCAGGGTTGGGCCATCCGCTCGAATTACGGGCGTATCGGCACGGCGGCGTGCTCCACGTGGACTGGTGGTATGACCGTCGGCGGGTGCGCGGCGGCACTGTCGAGGCGCTCGCGGAGCGGTTCCCGGCCACGCTGATCGCGCTGATCGATGAAGCGGTTGCGGGTGACGAGGACAGTGATGGCAGCGAGGCCGAGGACGAGGCGCTCGCCCTGGTGGACCTGTCGGCAGCCATTCTCGACGACGATGAGTAGGTAAGGACGCGATGTCGCAGTCCGACAAAGGTGTGGATGTCGAAGGCATCGGCAAATCGTTCGGTTCGGTTGCCGCTTTGCGCGACATCTCGTTAGACGTGGGCCGCGGTGAGGTCGTTGCGCTGCTCGGCCCCAACGGTGCCGGCAAGACGACCACGGTGGAGATCTTGTCGACGCTGACCACGCCGGATCGTGGACGCGCCAGAGTGGCGGGTCATGACGTAGTCAGCCACCCGGCGCTGGTGCGCCGGTCGATCATGCTCACCGGTCAGCATGTCGCTCTCGATGACATATTGACCGGATACGAGAACCTGGTGATGTTCGGTCGGTTGCAGGGGTTGCACAAGTCCGCGGCTCGGGCGAGGGCCGACGATCTTCTGCGCGAGTTCGATCTGGAGGACGCCGCCGGCCGCCGGGTCAGCACCTATTCCGGCGGTATGCGCAGACGCGTCGATATCGCCTGCGGGCTGGTGGTCCGCCCCGAGGTGGTGTTCCTTGACGAGCCGACCACGGGACTGGATCCGCGCAGTCGGCAAGCCATCTGGGAGTTGGTCACCACCTTCAAGGAGGCGGGCATCGCGACGTTGCTGACCACCCAGTATCTCGAGGAGGCGGACGCGCTGAGCGACCGGATCATCGTGATCGACCACGGCACCATCGTCGCGCAGGGAACTGCCGACGAACTCAAGGAGCGCACCGGAGGCACTTACTGCGAGATCGTGCCCCGCAACCCGGCTGACCTCCACGCTTTGGTCGAGGCGCTGGGTCCGCTGCTGCCGGCCACCAGCCGGGCCGCGATCAGCCCGGAGTCTGATCGGGTCAGTTTGCCCGCCCCCGACGGACCCGCCATGTTGACCGCAGCCCTGTCGCGATTGAATTCGGCGAACATCGAGTTGGCCGACATCGTGTTACGCAGGCCGTCGCTGGACGATGTATTCCTCTCGCTGACTGGAGATGCGGCCAGCGACCGCTCTACAGAACGCGTGGCCGGTGAGGTGTGCTCGTGACCGCGTTGACCGCGACGCGACCGGCCCCATCCGGAGTGCAGCAGTGGTGGGTGCTGACGACACGGCTGATCGTTCCCACATTGCGCAACGGCGAGGTGGCGGTGGGCGTGGTTGTTTCGGTGGCGGCGACCGCGAGTCTCTACATCCCACTGAACCGGCTCATGGATGGCCCCGACCTGAAGATGAGCAGCTACGCGCAGTACCTGGTGCCGCTGATCGTGTTGCAGGCCATTGCGTTCGCATCGATCTCCACCGCTTTTCGAGCCGCGACCGACTCGGTACAGGGGATTAGTCGCCGTTTCCAGTCGTTGCCGATCGCGCCGCTGACGCCGTTGGTGGCCCGGATCACAGCGAGCGTCTACCGCTGTGTGATCGGGCTGGTCGTGGCACTGGCGTGTGGATATGTGATCGGCTTCCGATTTCACCGTGGGTCGTTGGACATCGCGGCGTTCTGTCTGCTGGTGTTGCTCGCCGGCCTGGCGCTGGCGTTCGTGGGAGATACCATCGGCACCAACTCGCGAAATCCTGCAGCGACCGCGCAGTGGCTGCTGTTGCCGCAGCTGATTTTTGGATTCCTGTCGGTGGGAATTCAACCGCTGGAGCGTTTTCCCGGGTGGATCCAGCCGATCGTCGACAATCAGCCCATCTCCCGGCTCGTCTACGCCATGCAGGCACTGGCCGGTGACAGCGCTGAGGGAGTAGCACCGGTCACCTGGTCGGTCATCGGACCGGCTCTGGCCTGGATGGTCGGCATGATCGCACTGACCTTGCCGTGGGCTATAGCAGTTTACCGGCGGAGAACCTGATGGCAGTACTCGTCGACGCGGCCGTTGACGCCGAGGCCCGTTCGGAGAATCTGCTGTCGCAAACCGTGGTGCTCACGCGGCGGCTGCTCGTCCGGTCGGGTCGTAACCCGATGACGCTCGTCCACGCCCTGCTGTTGCCCGTGGCATTCCTGCTCACGCTCAAGGTCGTCTTCGGTGACTCGATCACATCGATCACGGGCGAGAACGCGCTTTACCGCAGCGTGCCGCTGGTGGCGCTGGTGGCGACGATGTCAGGGTCGACAACGGGGGTGGTCGGCATCAACGCCGAGCGCCTTGACGGGTTCCTTGCCCGGTTGTGGGCGCTACCCATAGATCGCGCCGCCGGACTGCTGTCGCGACTGGCCGCCGAAACGGTACGCCTGCTCGGCACGACGCTGGTCATCCTGGTCGCGGGAATCATCCTCGGGTTCCGCTTCCACCGCGGGGTGGCCGGCGCATTGCTGTGGGTGGCCGTTCCGGTGATCTTCGGCGTGGCATTTGCGGCGCTGGCCACCACGGCCGCGCTGTACTGGCCCAAAGCCGTGCTGGTGGAGGCGATGCAACCGGCGATTATTTTGGGTGCAACCTTCTGCACTGGGTTCGTGCCGTTGGAGCGGTACCCGGACTGGGTCCAGCCGGTGGTCCGGTACCAGCCGATGTCTCCGGCTGTCGATGCGATGCGGGGACTGTCGGTGGGTGGGCCGGTGCTGTGGCCGATGATCACCGCACTGGTGTGGTGTGCCGCGATCCTCGCGGCGTGCCTGTGGCCAATCATCGTGGGCTACCGCAGGGCGAGCACCAGCCCGTGACCCGGCGCGACATCGAGAGGGAAGGTTCACGGTGTTTGGCTCATCGCCAATCCGCTATCTGACGCCTAGCGAGGAGTTCTACGCGCAAGCTGAGAACTTCATCGGTATAACCCTGACTCTGCTCGGACCGGTGGACGTGGGCGCGATGTCGGAGGCCTTCGAGACGCTGTTGCAGGTACACCCCGCGCATGCCGGTCACCTGGATCGGCCTGGCGCCGACGGCAGGCACCAAATCATGGTCGATGACTACGAGCATCCCGGGATATGGCTCGACAAGATCGGCGACACGTCTGCGCAGCGGCTGCCAGATCAGTCCGAGGCGCTGCTCAATCTGCGATTGAGACTAGGCGAGGAGCGGTCCGAACTCACCCTCTACACACACCATGCGCTGGCCGACGCGCACCACCAGTTCGCCCTGCTAGAGAAGTTGTTCGGCTGGTATACCGACATTGTCACCGGTGCCGGGGTCGGGCCGGTCAAGGCCGAGCCCATCCCGGAGTCGTTGGAGACGGTACTTTCCGAGCGCGGCATCGGCAAACTTCAGCGGTTCGGTCTGGAGCGCTACTTGCCCGCGATGTTCGCCTATGAACTGCCCCCCTCACATCGAAACGCGGGACGTGGTGGCCCTCAGTCGGCTCGCGTACCGTCGGCTACCTGCCGGCTCTCCCGTCAGGAAACCCAAGATCTGGTCGACATCTCTGCGGCCCGCCGGGTCAGTCTCAACGCCCTGGTCGCCGCCGCGATCCTGTTGGCCGAGTGGACCATACGGGACACGCCGCACCTGCCGATCCCCTACATGTACCCGGTCGATCTGCGCTTCTTCCTGACCCCGCCGGTCGGTGCGACCCAGGCGACCAACCCGGTAGGGATGGCGATGTACCTGGCCGAGATCCGCCCGAACACCGATATCATGCACTTGGCCCGTGACATCGTCGAGGCGTTCCGCGCCGATCTGGCCGAGGGCGTGATTCAACAGTCGTTCCTGCACTTCGGCCAGCAATACCAGGGAAACCCGCCTGGGCTGCCTGACGTCGTGATGACCACGGATGGCGGGGAATTGCCGCCGCTGCGCACACCACCCGATCTGACGGTCGAGCAATATGACGTCGAAGTGCTGTTCTCGACGTCGGCGGGCGTCGACATGTACTCCGCCGCAACGTACGACGGTCGGTTGGTGATCAGCTACCACAGCCACGGGCCCGGGCCCGATCGTTATGTCAGCGAGATCCACGACCTCTTGGCTGCTATCCCATCCCGATACGGGTGGGTCACGGAGTAGGAAAGAAATCGTCTACCGCCACGAAAGCTGTTGTGGGTCAGTTAATCTTGGCCAGCAGCTCGTTCAGGCCCGTGGCGAGACCGTCGGCCAGGTGGCAAGGGTCGGGTAGCAGCTCCGGGCACGAGATCAGCCCGAGGTCGAGTTTCCCGTTGACCGACCACAGCGAGATGTTGAGCCCCGCACCGTGGAGGACCGGCCCGACCGGGTACATCGCCGAGATCTCGGCCCCCACGAAGTAACGCGCCTCCGGACCCGGCACGTTGGATACCACAACGTTGTACATCGGGCGGAACTGGGTTAGGCGCGCGTACACGCGCTTTGCGACACCGAGGATCACCGGGCCGGTGATCTGGCTCCAGTCTTGCAGCAGTGTCGTACCGATCGCCGAACTGTGTTCCTTCGCAATGGCGTTCGCCGGGGCGATCGCCCTGAGCCTTTCCGCAGGGTCCGCGATCTGCGTCTGCAGTCTGGCGTACATGCCCGAAACCTGGTTTCGTTCAGGGCGATTCGAGGGTCCGTGCACCGACACCGGCACCAACGCGACCAGAGAGGACCTCGGCAACTCACCGCGGTCGAGCAGGAACTGGCGTACCACCCCACCGATCAGGGCCATCACCACGTCGTTGACTTTGACCCCGAAGTGGTTCTTGACCTTCTTCACGTCATCGAGGTCGAGCCGGGCGAAGGCGACTTTGCGATCCGCGGTGAGACTGCCGTTGAGCACGGTCCGCGGGGCGGTGAACGGCGCTGCCATCGCGCGGCCCGCCACCGCGCGCCGGACGGTGTCGACCACCGCTCTGACGGTCGCGGGCAGCAGTTTGACGGCCAGGTACAGGGGTCGGCTCGCGAACCGTGCGAGACCGCCGATCGCGATCCGCAGCGGGTTGGTGTCCGCCGTACCCTCGACCGGGTCCGGTGGCGGCGGGTCGGGTTCCGTGCTGCACAGCTGCGAAAGCATGTTGGCAAAGGTCACACCGTCGGCCGCGGCGTGGTGGACTTTGATCATGACGGCCAGCCGTCCGCCGCTGAGCGAGCCGCCGACTCCCTCGATGACCCACATCTCCCACATCGGCCGACGACGATCGAGCGGCAAACCGGCCAGATACCCGCAGATCTCGCTGAACTCCGCCCGTCCCCCTGGTGCCGGAAGACCGATCCGACGCACGTGGCGGTCAATGTCGAAATCGCCGTCCTCCAGCCAGACGGGGTGATCGAGGTTCAGGAAGCTGTCGGACGGTTTCTCCCGGAACGCCGGCATCGCCCTGAGCCGCGCCGACAGCGCGTCACGGAAGCGGTCGTAGCTGTAACCGCCGGCAATCGTCGCGGTGTCCAGTTCCAGCACCGAAATCACCTGCAGAGGCTGCGTTGGAGTCTCAAGGTAGAGGAAGCTGGCATCGAGTCCGCTCATCCTCTGCGGACTTCGCACGCCCGCGATAATACGTCACCAGCCCGGCGATCCGCAGTGTTTGGGGGCATCTACGATGACTACCCACTGGATGACCAGCGCCGCGTGAGCCAGTCAAGCGGTCAGTGGTTTCAACCTGATTGGAGCTGGCGATGGTGACCTTGATCACCGGAGCGTCGACCGGGATCGGCGCGGAGTTCGCCCGGCAGTTCGCCGCACGGGGCCACGACCTCGTCGTGGTCGCGCGCAGTGCGGACAAGCTCAATGATCTCGCCGCACAACTGCGGGGGGCGCATGGCGTGGAGGTCACCGTGCTCGCGATGGACCTGTCGCTCCCCACCGCTGCCGGCGAGCTGTGGCAGCGGACGAATCGCCTCGGCCTCGAGATCGCCGTGCTGGTCAACAACGCCGGCTTCGGCACCCACGGTGACGTCGCCGACGCCAACCCGCAGCGCCTTGAGGAGGCGATCGAGCTCAATTGCCGGACGATGGTCGGCGCGACCGTCCGCTACCTACCCCAGATGCGGGCCAGGGGTGCGGGAACGATCATCAATGTGGCGTCGACCGCGGCGTTTCAGCCATTGCCGAAGATGGCGGTATACGGTGCGACGAAGGCCTTCGTGTTGTCTTTCACCGAGGCGCTCTGGGCAGAGGAGCGCAAGCATGGTGTTCGTGTCCTGGCGGTGTGCCCCGGGATGACAGATACCCCGTTCTTCGAGATAGCAGGCGACGCCGCGGTCCGTGGCGCGTTACGTTCCGCGGCCTTGGGACTCACCCGCACTCCGCAGCAGGTCGTCGACAGCACGATGCGTGCGCTGTCCGGCCGCAAACCCAGCTTCGTCGATGGCGCTGCCAATGCCTTCGTCGCGCGCGTCGTCACCCGGGTGCTGCCCAGGCGGGTGTCGATCGCGGTGTCCGGGCGGTTGGTGGGCGGCTGAGCTACCCGGTTTCGGCCTCGAGGGTCTCGGTCAGATACCCGGCCAGCGCACGCGGTGTGCTGTAGCTGACGATGGTCTTGGGCGTGAGGCGGATACCCGTCTGCGTCTCGATGTGGGTGCGCAACTCCAGGGTGCCCAGGGAATCCAAACCGTGATCGGCGAACGAACGATCGGGATCGACCGCCCGCCGCAGGATCAGGCCGACCTGGTCGGTGACCAGACTGCGCAGCCGGTTCGGCCACTCGTCCGCGGCCAGCCCGGCGAGCTCGGCCAGCACGGTGGGGACGCCGGCGGCGTGGTGGCCGTCGGCCTCGCGGAATGCCTCGGCGAACGGGCTGCGCGCTGCCAGCGCCGTCAACAACGGCATTCCGGTCAGCGGCAGGTAGCCGGTGTATCCCCGATCGTGACGCAGCAGCGCCCGGAACGCATAGCCGCCGTCTTCCGGACTGATCATCGTCACGTTACCGCGTTGTGCCAGACCGGCGCCACGGCCGATGTCGGCCCACGCGCCCCAGGCGATCGCGCTGGCCGGAACGCCTTGGCTGCGTTGCCATGACGTGAAGGCGTCCAGCCAGCTGTTGGCCGCCGCATACGCGCCCTGTCCCGGCGAGCCCAGCAGCACTGCGGCCGAGGAGAAGTTGCAGAACCAGTCCAGCGGCTGATTGGCGGCCGCCTGATGCAGATACCACGCGCCGCAAACCTTCGGTGCCCAGTCCCGCTCGATGAGCTCGTCGGTGATAGTGCCCAGGGTAGCGTCGTCAACGACGGCCGCGGCATGCAAGACGCCGCGCAGGGGCAGCCCGGTGGCGGTGGCGGCGCTGATCAGTCGCTCCGCGGTGTCCGGGTCGGCGATGTTGCCGCACTCCACCACGATGTCGGCTCCGTTGCTCCGTAGCCGCGCAATCATCTTCTGCGCCTGTGGATTCGGTTGAGATCGAGAGGTCAGGACGATTCGTCCGCATCCTCCGGAGGCCATCATCGCGGCCAGGAACAGCCCCAGGCCGCCCACACCACCGGTCACGAGGTAGGAGCCGTCGCTGCGGAAGACGGGTGCTCGATTCGGCGGCACCGCCACCCGGGTGGATCCACTCCTCGGCACCGACAGGACAAGTTTGCCGGTGTGTTCGGCGGCGCTGATCGCCCTGATTGCGGTGGCGGCTTCGGTCAGCGGATACGCCGTGTGCTCGGGCACCGGCAGCACGCCGTCGCCAACCAACTCGTAGACCTTGCGCAGCAGTGCCCCAATGCGTTTAGGGTCGCTGATGGTCATCAATGCCAGATCGGCGTAGTAGAACGTCAGGTTCCGCCGGAACGGGTAGAGGTCGACGCGGGTGTGCTCGTAGACATCTCGCTTGCCGATCTCAACGAAGCGCCCGCCGAAGGCCAGCAACTCGAGTCCGGCGCGCTGAGCCGGACCGATCAACGAGTTGAGTACCACATCGACGCCGTACCCGTCGGTGTCGCGGCGGATCTCGTCGGCGAAATCGGTTGAGCGGGAGTCGTATACGTGCTCGATTCCCATATCGCGGAGCAGCTGCCGGCGACCCGGGCTGCCGGCCGTGGCGAAGATCTCGGCTCCGGCCTGGCGAGCGATCGCAATCGCCGCCTGACCGACACCGCCGGTCGCGGAGTGGATGAGCACGCGGTCGCCGGGCCCGATCCGGGCAAGGTCCTGCAACGCGTACCACGCGGTGCCGTATCCGGTGGAGACCGCGGTGGCCTCCTCGCCGGTCAGGCCGGCCGGCAGTGGCGCGACCAGCCGTGCGTCGCAGGTGACGTACGTACCCCAGCATCCTCCGGCGCCGAAACCGCCGACTTTGTCGCCGACCCGGTGCTCGGTGACCCCGGGCCCGACGGCGGCCACCACACCCGCGAAATCCAGGCCGAGTTGCGGTTGCTTGCCGTCGAACGTCGGGTAGCGGCCGAAGGCGGCCAGCACATCGGCGAAGTTGATGCTGGAGGCGCTCACCGCGACTTCGACCTGTCCGGCCGCCGGTGTCGGCCGCTCGGCGGCGACCAATTCCAGGGTCTGCAGATCACCGGGGGTGCGGATCTGCAGCCGCATGCCGTCGGATTCGGGGTCGGCGAGGGTGGTCCGCCGCTCCTCGGCTCGCAAGGGAGTCCGCCGTAGCCGCGCCGCGTACCACAATCCCTCTCGCCACGCTGTTTCGTCCTCATCCGAGCCGCTCAGTAATTCCTGTGCCAGCTGATCGGCGGCGGTGCGGGGGTCGATGTCGATCTGGGTCGGACGCAGCGGCGCCTGCTCGGCACCGATCACCCGCACCAGCCCACGCACGCCACCTTGGTCCAGGTTGACCCGATCGTGGCGCGTCACGGCCTGCGCGTTGCGGGTGACGACGTAGAGGCGCGGCGGCTGCCCGTCGGTGTCCGACAGTTCACGGGCGATGTGGACGACTTGCTGAACGAGTTCGCGGCCGCGCGTGAGGCAGCCCTCGTTCGGGTCGCCGCCGGCCGGTGCCGTCACGATCACCACGCCCGTCAGGCCGTCGGCGGCTGGATCGCGGGCGAGCACTTTGGTGTCGGCGCCCAAGTGCGCCGTCCGGCACTGGGCACCACCGGCCACCAGCGCATCCGCCAGGTCGGTCGGGAGGTCGTCGTCGGCGTCACCCGAGCTGATCAGCAGCCACACCCCGGCGACGGCCGGGGCGGTCGGCGGCTGTCGCTGCTCCCACGCGACGGTCAGCAGTCGGTCGGCGAGCAGGCGTTCACGGTCGCTGCTCTTACTAGCGCCGCTGCCCATCCGGAGTCGGCTAACTTCGAGGACCACCTTGCCGTTTTCGTCCAAAACCTCGAGGTCCGCCTCGATCGCCGTGGAGTCGGCTTTGGTGACCGTGACATGGCAGTAGCGGGCGTCGCGGCCCGACCCGAAGTGGCGCAGTCGGCCGACACTCAACGGCAACAGCAGACCGCCGTCGCGCCGGCCGCCGACCAGCAGGTGTGCGCCCACGGATTGGAAGCAGGCATCCAGCACTGCGGGGTGGATGCCGTAGCCGGACTGTTGGGCCCGGATACCGGCAGGCGCCCCGATCTCGGCCAGCAGCGTGGCGCCGTCCGCCGCGGTATGCACGCGGGTCAGACCAGTGAAGGCGGGACCGAACTCGATGCCCCGCGCGGCCAGGGACAGCCGGATTTCCTCGCCACTGACCGTGCCTGGGTGCGCGGCCAGCAGACCGTTGAGATCGCGGCGTGGCGGCTGGAGCCCGTCCTCGACCGCGTGTAGGGCTGCGGCCGCGCGCCGGACCCGTTCCACGGCGTCGTCGGTCTGCACGGCGAACGCCGCGACACCGGGCGCATCGATTGATGCCACGGCGGCGATCTCGGTGCGGGCATTCAGCAACAGCAGGTCTTCGAACCGGATGTCGCGCACCTCGGAACCCGTGGGGAACAACCTTTCCGCGGCGGCCAAAGCCATCTCACAGTAGGCAGCTCCCGGCAGAGCAGACACGTCGTGCACCTGATGGTCACTCAGCCACGGCAGTGCGGCAGTACCGACGTCAGCGTGCCAGGCGTGCCGTTCGGGTTCCTCCAACAGCCGAACATGCGCCCCCAGCAGGGGGTGGACTGCGACCAGGTGGCCCTGCGCCTGCCCGTCGGCGCCGGCGCGGGCGAGGAGTAGCTGGCGGTGGCTCCACGTCGGCAGCGGCGCGTCCACCAGTCGCCCGCCGGGATACAGCACGGAGAAGTCCACCGCGGCACCGGCGCAGTGCAGATCGGAGGCGAAGCCGCGCAAGCCGTGCGGCGACGGCTGGTCGCGCCGCAGGCTGGCCAGCGCAGCTACCGGGGTCTCCAGAGCCTGGGCGGTCTGTTCGACGGCGCGGGTCAGCAGTGGGTGCGGAGACAACTCTGCGAAGACCCGATAGCCGTCCTCGAGGGCTGCCTGCACCGCCGCGGAGAAGCGGACCACCG
Source organism: uncultured Actinomycetota bacterium (assembly GCA_963788075.1). Taxonomy (GTDB): domain Bacteria; phylum Actinomycetota; class Actinomycetes; order Mycobacteriales; family Mycobacteriaceae; genus Mycobacterium. Next base: position 370,808 of record CAWBFI010000009.1, read on the forward strand.
TACGCAGGTTGTCCACCCAGTAATCCGGATCGCATGGCGGTAACGCTCGCGGGTCGTCCTGGGTCGAAGAGTAGAAGGGAATCGCCGGTCTCCTTGGGGCGAGATCCGCCAGCGCGTCGGCCAAGTCCACCAGGATCGGGTCCACCTGAGGTGAGTGGGAAGCCACGTCGACGGCCACCTCGCGCGCCATCACCTCACGCTGCTCCCAGGCCGCGACAAGCTCGCGGATCGTCTGGGTTTCGCCGCCGATCACGGTGGTCTGCGGGGACGCCACCACGGCGACGACGACGTCGTCGATACCGCGACTCGTCAGTTCGTCACGGACGCGTTGCTCGGGAAGCTCCACCGACGCCATCGCGCCGGACCCGGACAGGCGACCCAACAGCTTCGAGCGGCGGCAGATCACACGCACGCCATCCTGCAGCGAGAGCGATCCCGCGACGACGGCTGCGGCGACCTCGCCCATGGAGTGCCCGATGACCGCGCCCGGCCGCACCCCGTAGGACGCCATCGTCGTGGCCAGGGCGACCTGCATGGCGAACAGGGTCGGCTGAACCCGGTCGATGCCGGTCACGGTCTCGAATGCCGACATCGCCTCGGTCACCGAGAACCCGGACTCCTGCGCGATCAGCGGCTCGATGCTCGCGACGGTGTCAGCGAACACCGGTTCGGTTTCCAGAAGGTCCGCACCCATCCCGGCCCACTGCGAACCCTGCCCGGAGAACACCCATACGGGGCTGCGGTCATCCTGTCCGACCTGGGCCGGGTACTGCGCGTCGCCGACGGCGACGTCCTGCAAGGCGGCACACAGCTCCTTGATGTCGCTTGCGATCACCGAAGTGCGCACCGTGCGGTGCCCGCGCCGGCGAGCCAGGGTATAGCCCAGGTCCGCCAGCGCAACCGGATCAGCGCGCTGTTCCAGCCAGTCGGCCAGCCGGCCGCAGGTACGCCGCAGTTCGTCGGCGGAACTTGAGGACAACGGGATCAGCATGGGGCGCTCGACCGCGTCGTCGGCGTCTTGTCCGGGGGATTGGGTCTCGGGCGCCTGCTCAACGATGGCGTGCACATTGGTGCCGGAAATCCCGTAGGACGACACCGCCATCCGGCGCGGTCCGGCCTGGCAGTCGGTGGGCCACGGGGTGATCTCCCGTGGCACGAACAATCCGGTCTCGATCTGCGCAAGAGCATCGGGCAAGCGGTTGAAGTGCACCATCGGCGGAACAACACCGTGCTGCAGCTCGAGGATCGCCTTGACGAACCCCAAGGCGCCCGCCGCGGACTCGGTGTGGCCGAAGTTGGACTTCGCCGAGCCGAGCAGGACTTTGCCCGTGCGGCCGTATGTCTGGGCCAGGCTGGTGAACTCGATCGGGTCACCGACCGGAGTGCCGGTGCCGTGCGCTTCCACCGCGCCGATCGTGTCGGCGTCTACGCCGCCCGCGGCCAGCGCCGCCCGGCAGGCCGCCACCTGGGCATCCAACGACGGCGTCGCGATGTTCCTGGTCCGGCCGTCTGAATTGGCGGCCGTGCCGCGGACCACGGCCAGAATCCGGTCACCGTCGCGCAGCGCGTCCGGCAACCGCTTGAGCAACAACACCGCGCAGCCCTCAGAACGGACGAATCCGTCGGCCGCCTCGTCGAACGCCCGGCAGCGTCCGGTCGGGGAGAGCATGCCCTGGGCCGACGCCCAGGCGTTCTTGCGCGGCTCGCCCATCACCATGACGCCGCCGGCTAGGGCCAAGTCGGTTTCCCCGCCGTCCAGGCCGCGGCACGCCATGTGGACGGCCAACAGCCCCGACGAGCACGCCGTGTCGAAGGTCAACGCCGGACCGTGCACGCCAAGGGTGTAGGCAACCCGACCGGATGCCATGCAGGCCGCGGTCTCGGTGAACC
>CAWBFI010000010.1:0-218037 GCA_963788075.1 uncultured Actinomycetota bacterium
TAGCCTGAATCCGTGGATGGGTGCTTTCGCGTGTTCGTCGACGTGGTTGCCCGGATCTGCGGCCGGGTGTGTGTGCGGTGGGCATGCGTGATCTGCTGGCCGGTACCAGCTTTTCCTTGTTACGAGGTTCCTCGGGTCGGGCCTGGGGTGGCGGGGCGGACAGGGGGTGGTCGGTGGGGGTCAGCCGGCGCGGGGTTGTGCGGTCGGGTAGCTGATGACGTTGTGCCACAGGGTTTTCCATCCGTTTTGCCAGGGCCAGTGGGCTGGTAGGTGCAAGACGGGTTTGCGGGCCGGGGCGGCGAAGCGGGCGGGTGCGTTGACCAGGTCGCGGCGCAGGGTGGCGCCACGGGCCACGGCGTGGTTACCACCGGCGAGGGTGCCTGCGGCGCGCAGCAGGTTATGCGCGATCACCGCGCAGGCCAGCCAGGCGCAGTTTGCGGCGAACAGCCCGGACGGGATATGCGCCAGTGGGCCGTCGATCAGGTCGGCGAAGGTGGTCTCGATGATGGCGTGGCGGCGGTGGGTGATGTCGGCCTCGGCGGTGGGCAGTGCGGAGTTGGTCACAAACGGGTGATAGCGCCACACCGGAAACAGCGCGTCGGGGTAGCGGGCGTCTTTGACGCGGCGCACCACCAGCCGCACGGTGAGCGTGCGGCCGCGGCCCAGGCGCAGGGTGTAGGGGGTTTCGGCGACCTGGGCGTCGGAGATCAACGCCCCGGTGTCGGGGTCTTCGATCGCTCCCGGGTAGTGCACCGGGGTGTAGGCGGCCTCATCGATGCCCTCGAGGGCGGCGGTGATGCGCTTGTTGCGGCTCACTGACAAGGAGAACTCGGCGCCGTCCGCGCAGCAGGTGGCGATCACCTTCTTGGTGCCGAACGCCGAGTCGCCGCGCAGCATGATCGTCCCGGTGGGCCCGCACGCGCGGGCGGTGGTGATCGCCCGTTTGATCTGGGCGGCGGCGCCGCGCCCGGAGCCGGCCTTGCCGCTGCGTAGCTGCGCCTCGGCGATCACCGGCGGCGCGGTTGCCGTGGAGAGCGTGGTGATCTGCGGCGACAGGCCCAGTCGCAGCAGCGCGCGGCTGGCGATCTTGGCGTGCCCGAACGAGGCGCCCTGCTTGTGGTGCCCGTAGACCGGGCGCAGCAGCGAGTCGATGTCCACAAACACGCGCTGCTCGCTGCCGGGTAGCAGCGCGGTGCGCTGCGCGAGCGCCACCAGATGCGCGCGGGCCACCGCGGCGAGCTGGTTGGCGTGTCCGAAGGTGAACTCGCGCAAGAAGATCCCCAACGTCGAGGGGGCGTACACCTCGTCGAACACCCGCGGCGTGCCGCCGGCGCGCAGCACGTTGGCATCATCGATGCTGTCCGCGCCGCACATCATGCCCGCGATGATCGTGGTCAGCTTGCCGGCCGGATTGACCGCCCCGGATTTGACCCGAGTCGACGGCAGATCCACATGCTCGCCGATCAATTCCGAAAGACCGGTCTGCTCAGCCAATTCCAGCACCGGCACCAAACCCGCCGCCGACACCAGATTCCGCTCGTCGAACACCGCCGACCCGACCGTGAACATATACGATGATTGCACCGGAAATGCCTTCTTGAATTCAGGACAACACGATATCAGCACTCGTATTGTCCCAGTTCAGAAGGCATTTTCGCTGTTCACACGCCGATCAGATCACCGGGCCCATCCACGGATTCAGGCTTAGTGTGCACATTCCAGCTCAACATCAAGCAAAACCGCAGCTCAACGACCCGCACCCACGACCAGCGCCGAAAAATGTCCTAAGGCCTCGCGACAAAATAACTTAGGTTTTCGTGTCCGCAGCGGCTACGGTTGTGATAATGACCGGCATGGCGGCAGCGGCCGAGTCGGCGGCGTCGAGGTACGCGGCGCTGCGCCCGCACCTGGACGAGAAGCAGCGGCGGCTGCTCCTCGGGGTCGAGGCCCAGAAGCTGGGTCTGGGCGGAATCAAGGCGATCGCCGGGGCGACCGGTGTTCACCCGGACACCGTCGCACGAGGGGTGCGGGAGCTGGAGGGGATTCCGGAGCCCTCGGCGAGGGTCCGCGCGCGCGGTGGTGGCCGCAAGAAGCTGGCCGACACCGACCCGGAGCTGGCGGCCGCGTTGACGGCGTTGGTGGATCCCGAGACCCGCGGCGATCCGATGTCGCCGCTGGTGTGGACGACCAAGTCGACGCGGAACCTGGCCGGCGCGCTGGCCGCTGCCGGGCATCGCGTCTCCGACCGCACGGTGGCGCGGATGCTCAAAGCGATGGGGTTCAGCCTGCAGGCCAACGCCAAGGTGATCGAGGGCCGCCAGCACGAGGATCGTGACGCCCAGTTCCGCTACCTCAACCAGCGCGTCGGCGAGCACATCGCCGCCGGTCAGCCGGTGATCTCGGTTGACACGAAGAAGAAGGAACTGGTCGGTGACTTCACCAACGGCGGGCGCGAGTACCAGCCCAAGGGCTCACCGGTGCCGACGAACGTGCACGATTTCATGGACAAGGAACTGGGCAAGGCGATCCCGTACGGCGTCTACGACGTCACCACCAACACCGGCTGGGTGTCGGTGGGCACCGACCACGACACGTCCGCGTTCGCGGTGGCCACGCTGCGCTCCTGGTGGGACACCATCGGGCGCCGCCGTTACCCGCAGGCCGAGAAGCTGCTGATCTGCGCCGACGGCGGCGGCTCCAACGGCCACCGGGTCCGCGCCTGGAAGATCGAGCTGGCTCGCCTCGCCGCCGAGACCGGGCTGACCATCACCGTCTGCCACCTACCACCGGGCACCAGCAAGTGGAACAAGATCGAACACCGGCTGTTCTCCCAGATCACCATGAACTGGCGTGGACGACCGCTCGAGAGCCACCGAATGATCGTCGACCTGATCGGCAACCCGACCACCACGACCGGGCTCAGTGTCCACTGCGTCCTGGACACCGACCGGTACCCCACTGGCATCAAATACACAGCGAAAGACGTTGATGCCCTACCGATCACACGCCACGACTTCCACGGCGAGTGGAACTACACCGTAGGGCCGACACGCCCGGACACCACCTAGATTATTTTGTCGCAGGCCCTAAGTCAGCAGACCAGCGCCCGGTGGGCGCACCGTGGGGGGGTGAAGATTCGGCGGTGGTCACCTGTTGTGCTCACCTTGGGCACGGCGGGATCATTGTGGGCGTTCGTCGTGGTTGTCCCCGCAAAGACCTTGGTGCTTTGAGCCTGTAAGTCAGCATGGCGGCGGAGGGCTTCCACGGGAACCGTGGATTGGTGCCTTGAGCCCGTGCGTCAGACTTCCGACTCTCCCCCTCCCCACGACGGACACCTTCACAGTGGGCTACGAGAGAAGGGAGCGGCGCTGTGGACGTCATTCATTCGCGCTCCGCGGGCCTGGACACTTCCAAAAAGGACGCCAAGGTCTGCGTCCGTATCAACGGCGCGGGCCGTCGCAAGACCACCGAAACGGTCACCACGTTCGGGGCCACCACGCGACAGATCATGGCCTTGCGGGATCACCTTGCCGCACGGTGCAGAGTCACCGTGACGGTGACTCCGGGTGACTCGCCGAGTTCGGCGAGGCGTTTGGTGGCATGCAGGTCAACAACCTCGTGGGTGATCAGCTGGCAGCCGGCCTGGGTGATGGTGTTGTGGGCCACCAGCGCAACCCGATCACGCCACTGGCCGAGATGCTCGGACGCCTCGGTCAGGATCGCCCGACCGTTCTTAAAACCCTTGAACGCCTTGGAACCTTGAGAATGCCCGGCACTGAGAAGGCAATCGTGGTCGCTGCGGTGATCATGATGACAGGCCCGTCACAATGCGGTGGCAGTCAGGCGCATGGCTACCGTGAAAGTCCGGATACCAGCCAGAGCGACGACAGCGACCCGCACCGATTTTCCGAACAAGCTTGCGCGCGGTCGCGGTCAACGCACCGCGACCGGACAACGGGGCGGGGCGGGTGGTCAGCAGGCCGGGGCTGCGCAGCGTCATGCGGGTTCCTTTCGGCTGTTGGAGCTGCCTGGGCTAGGGATTCGGACACAAACGGACACCAAACGGACACTTCTCGCGCGTAGGCGCTGGGGTGTCCGAAGTGTCCGTTTCACCGGACAGGTGTCCAATGAAACGGACACAACGGACACAACGGACACAAAAGCCATAAAGAACGGACAGAACACAAACGGACACTTCGGACACCTATCTCTAGGGGGATGATGCTCGGGACGGGTGGTGAATCGCCCTGGAAATGCTGGAGGCTCCTGACCTTGGAAACGAGGATGCGGGTATGCCGAAAGAACAGTCTCCTGGGAAGCCGACGACACGCCGATACAGTCCGGAAGAGAAGGCCGCCGCGGTGCGGATGGTGCGGGCGTTGCGCGCCGAGCTGGGTACCGAGCAGGGAACCGTGCAACGGGTAGCCCGCCAGCTCGGCTACGGCATGGAGTCGGTACGCATGTGGGTGCGCCAGGCAGATATCGATGAAGGATTAGCTCCGGGGGTATCGACCGCAGAGTCGGTGCGGGTCAAGGAACTCGAGCAAGAGAACCGAGAACTCAAGCGCGCCAACGAGATTCTGAAGCGAGCGGCCAGTTTCTTCGGGGCGGAGCTCGACCGCCAACACAAGAAATAGTCGACTTCATCGACGACAACCGCCAAGAGTTCGGGGTCGAGCCCATCTGCACCGTCCTGCGATCAGCAGGGGTGTCGATGGCCCCGAGCACCTACTACGCGGCCAAGTCCCGCGGTCCGTCGCCGCGAGCCTGCCGTGACGCCGTCCTGGGTCCGGCCCTGGTCCAGTTGTGGAAGGACAACTACTGCGTCTACGGGGCACACAAGCTGTGGAAAACGGCACGCCGGGCCGGGCATGACGTGGGCCGCGATCAGGTTGCCCGGCTGATGCGGGCCGCCGGCATCGAAGGGGTGCGTCGCGGCAAACGGGTCCGCACCACCAAGCCCGACCCTGGCGCCGGGCGGCATCCCGATCTGGTCAAGCGCAACTTCACCGCGACTGCCCCCAACCAGTTGTGGGTCACCGACCTGACCTACGTCCCGACCTGGGCCGGCGTGGCGTACGTCTGCTTCATCACCGACGCGTTCAGTCGGATGATCGTCGGCTGGCGGGTCGCGTCGAACATGCGGACCACGATGGTGCTCGACGCGATTGAGATGGCCCGCTGGTCACGCGGCAATACGTTGCCGGGCTTGACATGTCACTCCGACGCCGGATCGCAGTTCACGTCCGTTCGCTACGGTGAACGCCTCGCCGAGATCGGTGCGGTGCCCTCCATCGGATCCGTCGGCGACAGCTTCGATAACGCCCTGGCCGAAACGGTGAACGGATACTACAAGTCTGAGCTGATCTACGGACCCGCCCGCACCGGCCCCTGGAAGACCGTCGAGGATGTCGAACTGGCCACCCTGAGCTGGGTGCACTGGCACAACACAGCGCGTCTGCACGGCTACCTCAACGACCTACCGCCCACAGAGTTCGAAGCCATCTTCTACGCTACGAAACGGACCGACCAACCCCTGGTCGAAATCCAATAGCCCGAGCCTCCACCGGAACCAGGGCGTTTCACTGCCCGAACTTGGCGCACCAGCGTCGGATCGTTTCGTAGCTGACCGCGACACCGCGTTCGAGCATGAGTTCCTCGACCTCACGGAAGCTGAGCGGGAACCGAAAGTACAACCACACGCAGTGGTTGATGATCTCGACCGGGTAGCGGTGGCCCTTGTAGGACGGCATAGCAGTGCTCACTCACGGATTCTCCCAGTTGCCGCGAGCTCGACAACGTGACAGTGCCCTTTCATTAGTTCTGGTTGGGTTTCTTGGCAGGAGCCTTCTTCGCGACAGCCTTGGCCGGGGTCTTCTGGGCCGGGGTCTTCTGGGCCGGGGTTTTCTGGGCCGGGGTTTTCGCCCGGCTGGGCGTTTTGGCCGTCGTCTTCTTTGCGGCGGTTTTCCGGGCGCCGGGCGTGGCGGCTGTTGCCTTCTGCGCCGCGGTCTTCGCGCGGCCGGCGGCCTTGGCGGTCGTCGTCTTAGCCGCGGGCTTTCGGGCGCCGGGCGTGGCGGCTGTTGCCTTCTGCGCCGCGGTCTTCGCGCGGCCGGCGGCTTTGGCGGTCGTCGTCTTAGCCGCGGGCTTTCGGGCGCCGGGCGTGGCGGCTGTTGCCTTCTGCGCCGGGGTCTTCTTGGCGACGGCCGGCTTGATGGAAGTCCGCTTGGCGGCGGATCGGTTGCCGGCCGCAGCCTTCGTTGCGCCACGCTTCTTAGGTGCTTGCCAGCCAACGGCTTTCGCGGCGCGCCCGCTTACCACGCGCGTCTGGCTCGCGACGTTGCCGAGCGCCTCTTTCACGTTGTCGATGAGACGCTGTCTAGCCATCACACTCCTCGGGCCGGATCGGTCTTCACCTACAGCATGCGCCTCAACATCCTCGGCCGGCGACCGACTCGCCGAAAAGACGGGGTAGCCGTGGCCGCACATCTCAGCCTGGCCCGCGCGATCGATGAGCTCGCATGCCGTCATGCGCAGCTGGCGGCTGCGGCGCCGGGCCAGCCCTGTGTCACGCCAGATGCGATTGATCGAAACTTACACTGCGACAGGCAATCCTGGCCGAACGTACCCACTGGTCCGGGGCGGATAGACGAGGGCCGACCTGATTCATCAGATGAAAACGGCGACCTTTACCGGTGACCCGCCATATCGATTCCGCCGTATTCGTCCCGTCATGGGACGAGGGAGCAGCTTGCGGAGGTCATCGTCATGGTCGGCACCATCGCGCGCACCGGCTTCCCGCGCACTGGCAATGGGCGTAGTTTCCGAAGTGTTGGATTTCCGCGCGGAAGGGAGTTGTGATGGATGTGCGACTCCGTGGGTTCGGGTCGATCGAGGTCGAGGGACAAGCGTACGAGCACGACGTCGTCATCGACCGAGGTACCGTGCGCAAACGGAGCAAGAAGCCCTCGAAGCCATACCGCGACAAGTTCGGACACACTCCGCTCTCGGCCGACGAGGAGCTCCCGTGGGGCGGACCCCGGTTGATCATCGGCACCGGGGCCCACGGCTCGTTGCCGATCATGCCCGAGGTGGTGGCGGAGGCTGCGCACCGAAACATCGACCTTGTGGCTGTCCCGACGGAACAAGCCTGCCGGCTGATCACGGGCCTCAAGCGACGGGAGGTCTGCGCGGTCCTTCACGTCACCTGCTGATCCAGCGATCTGGAGCGTGGCGAATCAGCTCACGACGGGTTACCGGTAAGGCTGCGCGCATCAGTGAAAAGCCCTGGCACGTGCTGAAATCCGATCGAGTCGGCGGTTGATCAAGATTCCTTCGGACATGATCAGCCCGGCGGTGGGACGTGGTAGCGGCGGGCTCGGCCTGGCTTGTCGACGAGCCGTTTGCCCCGCAGCTTGCGCAGGTCATAGGCCGCCTGGCGGACGCTGTAACCGCGGTGATCGACACCGGTGAGGGTGTGCACCTCCGGCGAACTCGGCGACGGTGAATCCGTTCGGCGCCGGCGCCAGCGCGAGGGCGGCGCGCAGTGCGTCGCGCATGCGGGATTTGTTCAGGTCGACGGCCTCGGCCGGCTCGGTCAGGAAGTACGCGAACTTGGGCCGCCCCGGGCCGGCGTGAATCGTGCGGTAAGCGACGAGCCCGTCGGCCCGAAGGCGCTGAGATGCTGGCGGACGCCGCTCGGCGTGATCCTGAGGGCCGCGGCGATCTCGCTGGCCCGGGCCTCCCCGCGCTTCTTGAGGGCGGGGACCACCTCCCGCGTCGAGACGCTGAGGCCCGCGAGGGAGGGCTCGGCCGCGCTCAACATGTTCACGAGCATAGAAGCATGGCCGGGTTTGGAAACATAGATTAAGACAATACTTGCTAGACTAAGTCTGGCGGGCATCGTCAAGTTGTTGACCTTGTGTGGTGCTGCCAGGATTGGTCGGTGGCGATTGCAGCGAGGTACAAGGGCTACCGGTATCCGATCGAGGTCATCGGGCATGCGGTGTGGCTGTATCACCGTTTCGCGCTGAGTCTGCGCGACGTCGAGGAGTTGATGGTTGCCCGCGGTGTGGTGGTCACCTACGAGACGATCCGGTCCTGGTGTGCAAAGTTCGGGCCGGACTACGCCGCCCAATTACGTCGGCGGCGACCCCGCCCCGGCGACAAATGGCACCTCGACGAGGTCTTCGTGAAGATCAACGGCGCCACTCATTACCTGTGGCGCGCGGTCGACCAGCACGGCGACGTGCTCGACATCCTGGTGCAGTCGCGCCGTAACGCAGTGGCGGCTAAACGGTTTTTCCGCAAGCTGCTCAAGGGCCTGCGGTATGTGCCGCGCGTGCTGGTGACCGATAAGCTGGCCAGCTATCAGGTCGCTCACCGCGAGCTTTTGCCGTCGGTGACCCATCGCCGCTCGAAGTACCTCAACAATCGGGCCGAGAACTCCCATCAGCCGACCAGAATCCGGGAACGGGTGATGAAACGCTTCGCCTCACCTGGGCAGGCCCAACGATTCCTGTTTGCGTTCAGCCACATCCGACAGCACTTTCGTCCCCGTCGTCATCTGATCAGTGCACCCCAATGGCGAACCCAGATGACCAACCGCTTTGCGGTCTGGGATCAGATCACAGTCGCTGCAGCGGCATGAAAGACACAATCAGCCAACTACGTTCCGCCATACAGTCCACTCACATCGACTGAGCCACAAGCATTCTCAAATAACTTGACGATGCCCATGGGAGAACGACCTCCTGTCGGACGTGCTGAGTCGAATCTGGTCGGTCGGCGGTGGGAGATGTTCGCCGTCGAGGACCTGTTGGACCGTGCAATCGAGGGCCACGGGAAGGCGAACAGCGCCGCGATGATCAGGCACCGCACGAATCATTCCCCCGGCTGTGCGGCGTGAACCGCGAACACCAGCATCCCTTTGCTCCGTCCGACAACACGTGAAAGCGCCCACAACCCACCAAGGTGTGTATGAGCGATTCTTCACCAAGCCGAACAACTAAAGACACTGAAAACGGCGGGCTACGACAATGAAGCCAGGCGTGCTTCTCGTTGATCGTAGCAGGCCAAGACCACACGGTGCTGCGGTTCAACGGGAATCCGGCCGTCGGACCGGTCGCTGTTTTTTCGATCAACGTTAGGGTTTTGCTGCGTTGATCGATCAGTTCGTCGAGGTGACCGTGGCAAGGAAGACGTGATGCACCATGAGCAACGCACTCATGTGGTCGATTTTCGCCATCCTCGTTGCGCTGCGGATCTGGTGGATACTTACCATGGACATGCCGTCACGGACCCGGGGCGGCAGTGCCGCCACTCGGTCCAGGAACGTCGGCACATCGGGCCCGTGCACCGGTTACTCAATCGGCCTCTTGGCTGATCGAAGACCACCCCGACGAAGGAACATCGATGTCCGGTGACGAAAAGGACCTTGCGAGCCGACTCCTGGACGCCGGCGTCGAGCACCTCCTCCGCGAGCTCACGGGCGACCCGTTCACTGAAGTCGTCGCTCGTGACGTCGATGAGTTCTTCGCAATCGCTGACAGGTTGACGCTCGGCGAACTGTTCGACCGCGAGCTCCTCCGAGACCAGGCCCAATTCGCGATCGAACAGCTCGCCAACACTCCGAACATTAGAGATGTCGTCGGTGATCTTGCGCAGGCGATCTACGACCTGTCGGCTAATGAGGAGTTCCGGCTGGGCGACATCATCGACCGCAATGGGATCCAGCTATTGATCCGCCAGGTGCTCAGCATGGATACAATGACCGATCGCGCACTCGAGCGACTCACCGAGAGCTCGATCGCGGCGACAGTCGCGTCGGTGTTCGTCAACAAGATCGTTGGTGACGTCGTGGATTCCAACCGCAGACTCGCCGAAAAGCTGCCCGGCATGTCCTCGTTGTTGTCGATCGGGGACTTCGCAGCGTCGAGAGTGCGAATGGCAACGGACCGAAACCTCAATCAGCTGCTCGGCGACGTCGCTGGGATCGGCGCTCAATACGCATTGCGGCGCACAAACAATGCGATCCGAGAGCTGATCCGCGATGCCCCGCTCGAAGAAGCGGCCCTCGAGATCTGGGACCTGCATGCCGACGAGCCGGTTAGCGGCCTACGCTCGTATGTCACCGCCGATGAGGTTGGCGACATGGCGCGAATCGTTTACGACCTTGCCCTGGCAAATCCGAATGGCGACTACCTAGCGGCTGTCCTGGACCAACTCGTCGACGTGGTCTTCGACCGCTATAGCGATCGCGCCGTCGGACCGGCTTTGCGCGAACTAGGGGTTGAGCCCGACATAGTCAAGAACCACACACTGTCGCTCGCCGCATCGGTGATTGAAGCGCTCGAACGAAACGGTCTGCTCGAAAAGCTGATTCGCGACCAGCTCGAACCATTCTTCTACTCCGATAACGTTCTTACGATATTGACGAACGCTTCGGCCGGGAGTGATCGTAAGGCACCGCGGGGCCCTGTCGCCGTGGAGTGACGACTCGCCGATGCAGGGTTACATTGGGGTTCGCTGTTGTTCGGTTCTCGTAGACGATTGCCGATGGATCAATGTTGCGCGCTGGGGCTTCGATGTCGATGCTGGCCGGTGAGCAGTTTCCGACGTTTCGGGGCCCGTCCGAGTTTGATAAAGGGATGAACCGTATGCATGTCGGTGCAATCGACAATCCAGACCGACCGTCCACCGGGTGCAGTACGGAAAGGCCAACATTCCCGGCTATTTCGACCTGGCAGCCAAGTTCACGTTGTGCGACAACTACTTCTCCGAAGTCGCCGGCCCATCGACACCCAATCACCTGATGCTGATCTGCGCCGACGCGCCGATCATCAACAATCCTCACAATCACTACCGCCCGAACGCCGCCAGCCGCTACCAGCTGCCGTCGCTGCCCGCCGCGCTGGAAAAGGCCGGACTATCCTGGGGCAACTACGGGCTACGCCTTCGGCTACATCGACGGCCTCGACACGGCATCGTCAAGTTATTTGAGAATGCTTGTGGCTCAGTCGATGTGAGTGGATTGCGTGGCGGAACGTAGTTGGCTGATTGTGTCTTTCATGCCGCTGCGGCGACTGTGATCTGATCCCAGACCGCAAAGCGGTTGGTCATCTGGGTTCGCCATTGTGGTGCACTGATCAGATGACGACGGGGACGAAAGTGCTGTCGGATGTGGCTGAACGCAAACAGGAATCGTTGGGCCTGCCCAGGTGAGGCGAAGCGTTTCATCACCCGTTCCCGGATTCTGGTCGGCTGATGGGAGTTCTCGGCCCGGTTGTTGAGGTACTTCGAGCGGCGATGGGTCACCGACGGGCATCGTCAAGTTGTTGACCTTGTGTGGTGCTGCCAGGATTGGTCGGTGGCGATTGCAGCGAGGTAGGAGGGTCGAGAGCTGGCGCGGTAACGCGCATCGACGGTAGGTCTCGGAGCCGCTGGTGACCGCAAGGTTTCCCCTGGTGTCCTTCATCTCCGTGGCCCTGGTGCGATCTGTGTGCCGTTTCCAGCTCCCGCCCGTCAAACCGTGCATGCGGTTCTCCCGCACACGGCTTACCGACGCCGTTCACCGCCGGCATTCGGCTTCCCCCGCCAGGGCGTGGCAGCCCTGGGCGCGATCACGGTTCCATCCAGGCTCAGCAACCCGCAGAGGTCCGCCGACTTGTAGGCCAGCACGGACCAGCCGAAGCCGCGCCCGCGTTTGGGCATCGTCAAGTTGTTGCTTGTGTGGTGCTGCCAGGATTGGTCGGTGGCGATTGCAGCGAGGTACAAGGGCTACCGGTATCCGATCGAGGTCATCGGGCATGCGGTGTGGCTGTATCACCGTTTCGCGCTGAGTCTGCGCGACGTCGAGGAGTTGATGGTTGCCCGCGGTGTGGTGGTCACCTACGAGACGATCCGGTCCTGGTGTGCAAAGTTCGGGCCGGACTACGCCGCCCAATTACGTCGGCGGCGACCCCGCCCCGGCGACAAATGGCACCTCGACGAGGTCTTCGTGAAGATCAACGGCGCCACTCATTACCTGTGGCGCGCGGTCGACCAGCACGGCGACGTGCTCGACATCCTGGTGCAGTCGCGCCGTAACGCAGTGGCGGCTAAACGGTTTTTCCGCAAGCTGCTCAAGGGCCTGCGGTATGTGCCGCGCGTGCTGGTGACCGATAAGCTGGCCAGCTATCAGGTCGCTCACCGCGAGCTTTTGCCGTCGGTGACCCATCGCCGCTCGAAGTACCTCAACAATCGGGCCGAGAACTCCCATCAGCCGACCAGAATCCGGGAACGGGTGATGAAACGCTTCGCCTCACCTGGGCAGGCCCAACGATTCCTGTTTGCGTTCAGCCACATCCGACAGCACTTTCGTCCCCGTCGTCATCTGATCAGTGCACCCCAATGGCGAACCCAGATGACCAACCGCTTTGCGGTCTGGGATCAGATCACAGTCGCTGCAGCGGCATGAAAGACACAATCAGCCAACTACGTTCCGCCATACAGTCCACTCACATCGACTGAGCCACAAGCATTCTCAAATAACTTGACGATGCCCTATACCCAACGTTCTGTTAATCTGATGCACCGCAGCGCAATTGCCTCAGATCAGCCTTGAACGGGCAGCCGGTGCGGATTGAGCAAGCATCGGGTTCTTGGGTGTCTGCCGCAGCCAAAATAATGCAGGCTGGCCCGGCGCCGCGAACCCGCTGAAATCGGCCGGCGCGGAACCTGACGGCGGCGCAGAGCGCGGCGTAGTAGCGTGTTGCCGAACGTAGTGATCTGGCGTGGGAAAGGTCATTGGCCCGCTGGGCGCAGATAGCCGCGGGTCACCGATTAAAACGCCATCCGGCGGTTTGTGAACAGCAACTGAAATTTTGCATAATCCCCGCACTTGTGCAGGCGAACGGCGTAGCTTGCTGCAGGGATAGACCACACGGCCTGCTTGGGGGGACGCATGATCGGGCCCCGCAGGCAATGCACGCCAATTCGGCTAGTCGACTACTCACGACAGCGAGTCGACCGTTTGGCCGACGTAGCACAGATCAGTGGCGCTGTAGCCGGCATGACAACCAGTCACCGCAATGACCTCATTTAGACCCGAGGGATCGGAGAAGTTCATGAATGCATCGGACGCATCGAAGTGGACCTGTGACGTCCCGAGGTTCACTCCGCAGGTGGTGGCCGATCAATTGCGGGACGGTTACTGGCTGGAAGCTCCCGACTTCAATCGCGACGGCAAGCCCGACCTGATCGGTTACGGCCTTGCCATGGGCGAAATCTATTGGTACGAGAACGGACCTGAGTGGAAGCGTCATCTCGTCACAAGCGGTATGCACATGCCCGTCGGGATGGATTTCGGCGACATCACCGGCAACGGCTGGCAGGATCCGGTTATCGCCTACGAGTTGTACGGGCCCGGCGGCCGTATCGATGATCCTGACACCAATGGCGGGAAGATCGACTGGGTTGAGAACCCCGGCTATCCACAGAACACCCAGCACCGCTGGAAACGCCACTACATCGGCCGCACAACCGGAATGCATCGTCTTCGCGTCGGCTACTTCACTCAGCGAGAAAAGATCGAGGTCCTCGGATTCCCGATTGTGGCGAAGGAGAACGTGCACGCACTGCTTCCAGTAGTTCTGTTTCAGAAGCCTGATGACTACGAAAACGCGCCTGAATGGCCGATGTTCACCGTCGATGACAGCTATTTTCGGATGATCCATGGTGTGATCCGCAAGGTCAATTACGTTCCAGACTCCGATTTGGACTCCGTTCTGATGGCCTCCGATGAAGGCATCACCTGGTTGTACTACGAGGCAAAGACCGGCACGTGGGTGAAAACTGCGATCGGAACCGGCGAGTTGACCCAGTTCGAACAAACCGGATTCCGCGGCAGCGGGGATGCCGACGTCGGGCGCTTGGGTGACGATCGGTTCGCTTATGTCGCGGCAGTGGAACCGTTCCACGGCAACACCGTCGCTGTGTACACCAAGCAGACGGACGGGCCGGTTGCGCAGGCGCAGTGGAAACGTTATCTCCTCGACGTTTTCGGCGATCCCAACGAGAACGGCGAAGGACCCGGACACTGCGTCATGTGTGCGGACTTCGACGGCGATGGCGACGACGAATTCCTGGTTGCTCTGCGCGGGCCCTGGCCGTGGCAGGGCGTCATGTACTACAAGGCTATCGACGCCCCGAAAGGCATCTTTGCGCGCTGGCGTGTCGCCGACGATTCGGCGGCACGCATCGCCCTGGGGGATTTCTACGGCCGCGGGAAGATCGATTTCGCCACGATCGCTTACTCGGTGGCGAAGTACTACGTCGCCAAGGACGCCAAGATCGTCGTCTACAAGAACGAGACAGGCTGCTAATAGCCTTCGGGCTCGTTGAGAGGCATCACCGATGGAATCGCTGAACCGCATCAAGGAACTTAACTTCGCCGGGCCGCATATCGGCGCACGGTTCGTGTCCAGCGTGCGTGACTACTACATTGGCGCGCGGTCGGTGGTGGTTAATCCCAATCGCAGCGACGTTGTGATCGATGCGCTGCGCGCCAACGTTATTCCGCCCTTCTCATCGCTGATCCTGCAGGACGTCTACATCGCTGGTGCGGCATCGGTCATCGTGCTCGAGTTGTGTGACCTGACAAATCTGGGCGACATCATCTGCGAGCCGGGCTGGGCACTGTACGGCACCCTGCTCGCAGATTCCCCGCCGCAATCCGACTCGGTGGCTGCCCTGCCGTTTCCGGCGAATACACCGCTGTGGCGCTCGCCGCAGGACGAGATCGGTTACGTGGCGTTCGATCCTGCGACCCTGCCTGGACAGAGCCGCGGCTCCCAGGGCGACGTCCGGTTCCTGGTCAAGGTGAATTTTTGGTTCGCGCCAGCCAACACTAACTGCTTCATCCACAATCAGCATCCGTTCATCGAAATCCATTCCCAGATCACCGGATACGGGCGTATGCAGAAATTTCGTGCCCAGGATTACTCGACCCTCTACCACGACGAGATGATGAGTCCTGGATACAGCACACCGGTGCCGTTCTGCGACGTCGTCGCTCCCGGCCGTTATCTGTATCCGTGGCACCAGTATTACGCCGACACCGACTGCATCTGGATGGCCGCCGAATACCACCCCGCGACCTGAACCCGCGCCGCGACACGCTCCTCGAACACCACCGTGAGAAGGCAGATCCATGAATAGCCAACCGGACTCGGCAGTCTACCGATTTGTCAAAGTCGAGGACTTCTTCGCCGGCTACCGGTCGTGGCCCCGGGTTACGACGATGAAATCCTGGGCCTTCGATAAGGACGGCAAAACGCTGAGCCTGGACCTGGGCAATTCGGACGGCACCGTGTCGGTCGCCCGGTTGCAGTTCTTCCAGGCCAACATCCTACGCTTCCTGTTCTTACCGCAGAGGGAAGCGGCACAAGCCATGACGCTTGGCCTCAATAGCCGGGCCATCGTGATGGACAGAGTGCGCGAGCTGCAGGCCGTTCTGGAGCGAGACCAGCCGTTCACCGTGGACGCCACCCAGGATCGCGCCACCGGGAAAGTGCGGTTCGTTACCCGGCGGGAACAACACGGCACGATACTGGACGTGTCCATCGTCGCTGAGCCATTCCAGATGATCATCACGGATAGCTATGGCGGCACCACCCGCAAGCTGCTGCAAACCGACCACAACTGCTTGTTTTTCAGTCCCAATGGGGCACAGGACTTTTCGATCGTGTGCGCGATGCGCAAGCCTGCCACCGCGCGTTACATCGGGTTCGGTGAACAGGGCGGTGAGTCGTTGGTCAAGAACACCGAGCAGCTCAACTACTTCAACTTCGACAACATGCGCTACCGGCAGGTCTACAACCAGGGGCCGCTGGACTCCCGCGAACCGCTGTATCACTCCGATCCGCTCTTCGTCGAGTTCAACGGCAATCCGGAAGCCGATAGTTTGTATGGCTTGTACATCGACAACCCGGCGCAGACGTTTGTCGACATCGGGTTTGATAATTCGCAGCGATACCTGCTGGGTACGCGGTTTAGGGACTTGGACTATTACTTCATCGCCGGCTCGGACGCCGCGTGCGTCCTGAAAGATTTCACCAAGCTGGTTGGCCGTTCGCGGCTAAAGCCCCGCTACGCGCTCGGCTACCAGCAGGGCTGCTACGGGTATGAAAACTGGAACGACATTAACCAGGCGGTGAGCTCCTACCGCGCGGCGCGAATCCCCATCGACGGGGTTCACATCGATGTCGACATCCAACACAACTATCAAACGTTCACCGTCGATGAGAGCCCGGAAAAGTTCCCGAACGCGGCCGCCGCCTTCGCCGCCCTGCGTGAGCAGGGCATCAAGTGCAGCACCAACATCACGCCCATCATCAGCAATAAGGACAACACCTACTCGACCTACACCGAGGGGCTGGAAAAGGGCTACTTTGTGGCTGATTGGCGCCACGACCCCGACGATCCGGCCGGGCGGAGCTACCAAGTTTACAACTCCGGGTCGGAGAGCCACACCTACTTCGGCGACCCCGAACACAATTTCAATTCCCGCAACCGCAGCACACCCTATGTCGGGGAGGTCTTCTACGGCACCGACAGCGACGGCAGGGAGCGCGGCACGACCGGCCACTACCCTGATCTGGGCCGCGCGGAGGTCCGCCAGTGGTGGGGAGCGCAATACCAGCAGCTGTTCGACCTGGGTTTGGAGATGGTGTGGCAGGACATGACCACACCGGCGATCCGCGACACCCGTGGCGACATGCGCGGGTTTCCGTTCCGGCTCTGCATCACCAGTGACTGGCTTTCCTCGGGGGAGGAAGAGCTAGACCTGGCGATCCGCGTGTGGAATCTGTTCGCCTACAACCTGCACAAGGCCACCTATCACGGGCTGGATGGTCTGCGGGGCAGAGAAAACAAGCGCAACTTCATCGTCGGGCGCGGCAGCTTCAGCGGCATGCACCGGTTTGCGGCCCTGTGGACCGGTGACAACGCCTCAACGTGGGATTTCCTGCGGATCAACGTCGCGCAGGTCTTGTCCTTGGGCCTGTGCGGAATCGCGTTGTGCGGCCAGGACATCGGCGGCTTTGAGAAAGACAAGGACTGGGAACAATGGGCCGATCCCGAGCTGCTGATGCGATGGACCATCGCTGGTGCGTTTCTTCCGTGGTTTCGTAACCACTACGTCCGCAAGGGCAGAAAGCGATTTCAGGAGCCGTATGCCTACCAGGGCGTCGACCCGAACACGGTCTTCCCGCCGGCAGCGCGGCCGTTTTACCCAATGGTGCTGCCGGTGTGCCGCCACTACATCGAGCGCCGCTACCGGCTGCTGCAGCTGTTCTACGACGCGATGTTCGAGAACTGCCTCAACGGCATGCCGATCTGTCGCTCGCTGATCCTGACCGACCCACAGGATAAGGCGCTCTACAACGACAAAGCGATCTTCCTGGACAACCAGTTCATGCTCGGTCACGATTTGCTGATCGCCCCGGTGCTGGAGCAGCAATCGCAGGAAAACGCCCACGGCCGCCGTGACGTATATCTGCCGACAGGCGACAACTGGTACTGCTTCATGGATAACCGGCTGCCGTTGAGCAGCCCGGTCGAGGGCGGAACCACGGTGCGCGAGTTCGATGCGGGGCTCGATGACCGGCTGACTAACGACTGGGCACACGTCGGTTTCCTGTTACCCACCTACGTGCGCGCCGGCGCGATCTTGCCCACCATCGAACTCGAGCAGTGGGTGGGCGAGCGCAACCGCAACGGCCAGCCAAACCCGGTGACCCTCAACGTGTATCCAGGCGGTGACGGGCAATACATCATGTATCTAGACGACGGTGTGAGCCGCTCATCGGCGCCGCGCCGCGCAGACACCGAGCAAGAGCATTGTCGCTATGGCGGCGAGCAGGACGCGAACGACGAGTATCGCGCGGTCCACATTACCCATAGCCGCCTGGCCGGCGGGGCGCGCCGCATCTCGATCCGTCGCGACCACGACCGTTACTCCCCGCCGGAGAACTTTTTCTTTGTCGCCGTTTTGCACGACCCATCCGAGCCAGTCCCCGCCACGATCCGCCTCAACGGCGAGCCCGTGGGGCTGATCTCCGGCGGAACACCAGAAAGCCGCGCCGACCAACTCGCCGACTCCAATTCCGTTGCCTGGTATCACAACGACGACATCCACATCAGTTTCGTCAAGGTCTTCGACCAGCCCGCCGAGATCGTCGTCGACGTCGTCAACGGCTAGCCCGCACGCCCTCTTGGGAAGGAATCACCATGACCGCAACCGGCTCGGCAACCTCGCATCGAGACGGGCTGCTCGCGCTGAACCCGCAACAGGCGGCCATGGTCGCCGCGATAGCGGAGCGCTTCTTCCCAGCTGACGCTTCGGGCCCGGGCGCAACCGAAATCGGTGTCCTGACTTTTATTGACCGCGCCCTGGCCGGCGCCTACCAGGGTGACCTCGACACCTATCGGCTCGGTCTGGCAGCGCTTGAGGATGCCACCCGCTCACAGTTCGGCGTCGG
Organism: uncultured Actinomycetota bacterium; assembly: GCA_963788075.1. GTDB lineage: Bacteria > Actinomycetota > Actinomycetes > Mycobacteriales > Mycobacteriaceae > Mycobacterium. Next base: position 18,519 of record CAWBFI010000010.1, read on the forward strand.
CTTCACCGAATGCACACCCGAGCAGCAAGATGGGATGCTGGCGGCGATGGAGTCGGGCGCATTGACCCAGATGCAGGTCCCCTCGCCGAGCGATTTCTTCGCCCTCTTGCTCGCGCATACCCACGAGGGCCTGTTTTCCGATCCGCTGTATGGAGGCAATCGCAATAAGCTCGGGTGGCGGGTGCTAGGTCATCCCGGTGTCTGGCTGGAGAACTCGGCAGAAGAGAATCTTTCGGTGGCGCCGGTCACCAAGGGCGGTGCCATTCAGTCTCTGGCCGACGTGGACGTGCACGCCAAATGGCCTGGCGCGCAACCGTCGGCGGTGAGCCACTATGACCCTCAGCGTGGCGCCGCGAAACCGGACGGCGCGGCCGATGTTGTGTTGGTGGGGTTGGGCGCAATGGGCGGCATGGCCGCGCCGCTGCTGGCCAAAGCGGGCTTGAAGGTGGTGGCGCTAGAAGCCGGGCCGTGGCGCACCAGCAGCGACTTTCGGCCCGACGAGTTGGGCGAGACGTTCTACTGCCGGGCGTCGATGAGCGGCAAGTTCAACAGCGAAACCCCCCGCTGGCGTCGCGATGTCAACGACGCGGACACCGTACCCGCGATGATTTCTTTCGGCCGGATGATGAGCAGCGTCGGCGGGTCGGTCATCCATTACGGTGCGTGGAACCGCCGTTATCACCCGTTCCACTTCAAGCCGCTGACCCGGGTGCGCGAGATGTGGGGAACCGACGTACTTCCCGACGACTGCAGTTTGGTGGACTGGCCCATCGACTATGAAGAGCTTGAGCCCTACTACGTCGCCGCGGAGCAGATTGCCGGCATCTCCGGCGACGACTCGAACCCGTTCACCCCGCGCAGCCAGCACTACCCGATGCCTGCGCTGCGCCCGTTCCGGATCGGCGAGTTGTTCCGGCACACCGCCGAATCCCTTGGCCTGCATCCCTACCCGGTGCCGGTCGGCATGAACAGTGTCGCCTACGACGGTCGCCCCGCGACCTCGTATACCGCCTGGAGTAATGGTTTCGGGTCGTTTGACAGCTCCAAGTGGAATCCCTCGCTGTCATCGATTCCGCAGGCGCTGGCGACAGGCAACCTCGATCTGCGGACCAACTGCCGCGTCGTGCGGATCTGCACCGACAGCGCCGGACATGCCGACGGGGTCGAGTACGTTGATGCCTTGGGCGACCATCGCACGCAAAAAGCCCGCACCGTCATCCTGAGCAGCTTTACCTTCGAAAACGTGCGTCTGCTGCTGCTTTCACCAGACGAGCACCACCCTGAGGGGCTGGGCAACAACACCTCGCAAGTGGGAAAGCACTATATGACCAAGCAGTTCGCACGTGTCGACGGCGAGTTCCCCGACCTGTACCTCAACCGCCACACCGGTCCGAATTCGCAGGCGGTGATTGTCGACGATTTCATCAGCGACACGTTTGACTCGTGGCAGCACGGTTTCATCGGCGGGTCGACGCTCGGCGTCGAAAACCAGGCGCTGCCAATCCAGATCAGCCGCGAAGTCGTCCCGCCCGGCACCCGTTCGTGGGGGCAGCCGTGGAAAGACTTCATCCGTGGGTGGCAGCACATCGGTGTCATCGCTGTGCAATCCGACGCGCTGCCGTATGCGACACACACCCTGGACCTAGATCCCGTACATCGCGACCGCAGTGGCGTCGGGCTGCCGGTGATTCGGATCACCTACGACCTGCGGGAGAACGAGCGTCGCCTGGCGGCGTGGATGATGAATAAGGCCCAGGAATGCCTGAAGGCCATGGGTGCGTCGCGAACCTGGCAGGGGCCGGCCCTGACCGGTGTGTGCAGCAGCCACGACGTAGGTGGATGCCGGATGGGCGACGACCCGAGCGCGTCGGTGGTCGACGACGGCCTCGAGGTTCACGACACGCCGGGCCTCTACGTGTTCAGCGGCGCTGTGTTCCCGACGTGCCCCGGCGTCAATCCCAACCTGACGATGTGGGCGTTGGTTCTTCGTGCCACGGAACGACTGATCGCCAAGCTGCAGCGCTCCTGACCAAACGGAGAAACGTGGGTCGAATGGTGTGATGACCGGGGGAGTTGCTGGCTGATTCATCTGATGAACATGCCGGGGTCTACCGCTGCATCAACGCGCGCGCCGTCTCCTCGTGGCGGCAAGATCCGGGACCTCCCGATTGTGAAGGACTGTAAAGCGACGCAGGCGCAATAATTGTGCGTGAGATCGCCTACCAGTGCTTGGCTGATTATGGAGTCTGGTTGTAGCGCAGTATCTTTAGGTGCTGTTGTATCCAGTGAGGATGCAAGTCCCCCCAGTGGATGACCGGCAAAGTCCTTCTGTCGACGCCGGCGAAATCGCATATCGACAGCACGCGACGCTTCTACCATGTGCCCATGGACTACGACGACCCCGGTATAGACCTGGTCACGCTTCTGAACATTGCCGAGGATTTGAAGGATCGCATCGCAGTGGGGGACCGAGAAGCGATCGCTGAATTCCGCAGAGTGCAGGCCGCGGTGGAAAGGCGACGGAAAGGCTAGCTGCGACCGGCCGGACACAGCCCATGGCGGCGGGGTCGGTGGCCTTAGCCTGAATCCGTGGATGGGCCCGGTGATCTGATCGGCGTGTGAACAGCGAAAATGCCTTCTGAACTGGGACAATACGAGTGCTGATATCGTGTTGTCCTGAATTCAAGAAGGCATTTCCGGTGCAATCATCGTATATGTTCACGGTCGGGTCGGCGGTGTTCGACGAGCGGAATCTGGTGTCGGCGGCGGGTTTGGTGCCGGTGCTGGAATTGGCTGAGCAGACCGGTCTTTCGGAATTGATCGGCGAGCATGTGGATCTGCCGTCGACTCGGGTCAAATCCGGGGCGGTCAATCCGGCCGGCAAGCTGACCACGATCATCGCGGGCATGATGTGCGGCGCGGACAGCATCGATGATGCCAACGTGCTGCGCGCCGGCGGCACGCCGCGGGTGTTCGACGAGGTGTACGCCCCCTCGACGTTGGGGATCTTCTTGCGCGAGTTCACCTTCGGACACGCCAACCAGCTCGCCGCGGTGGCCCGCGCGCATCTGGTGGCGCTCGCGCAGCGCACCGCGCTGCTACCCGGCAGCGAGCAGCGCGTGTTTGTGGACATCGACTCGCTGCTGCGCCCGGTCTACGGGCACCACAAGCAGGGCGCCTCGTTCGGGCACGCCAAGATCGCCAGCCGCGCGCTGCTGCGACTGGGCCTGTCGCCGCAGATCACCACGCTCTCCACGGCAACCGCGCCGCCGGTGATCGCCGAGGCGCAGCTACGCAGCGGCAAGGCCGGCTCCGGGCGCGGCGCCGCCGCCCAGATCAAACGGGCGATCACCACCGCCCGCGCGTGCGGGCCCACCGGGACGATCATGCTGCGCGGCGACTCGGCGTTCGGCACCAAGAAGGTGATCGCCACCTGCTGCGCGGACGGCGCCGAGTTCTCCTTGTCAGTGAGCCGCAACAAGCGCATCAGCGCCGCCCTCGAGGGCATCGATGAGGCCGCCTACACCCCGGTGCACTACCCGGGAGCGATCGAAGACCCCGACACCGGGGCGTTGATCTCCGACGCCCAGGTCGCCGAAACCCCCTACACCCTGCGCCTGGGCCGCGGCCGCACGCTCACCGTGCGGCTGGTGGTGCGCCGCGTCAAAGACGCCCGCTACGTGTGCCACGAACGAGAAACGGAGGTCTTGATGTAGGTAGGAGAGACTTTTCCGGGAATCGGTGTTCTGCAAGAGATGAAGGTTGGCCCTTCGGAGTCGCCGGTCGGGCGGAGGCTTCAAACCACCACATGCTGCGTTGGCTGAAGACCGTCGTGGTGAGCGATGTGGAAAAGGCATCCTTGGAGGTGTCAGGTGGGGACCAGGAAGATGAGTAACCCCGAACCGCTGTTGACGTGCCGTTAGCGTACGAGTGGCACCGAAATCGTAGTCGTGTAGCGGACTGCGTGAGCAGGGCCTGGTGGGTGTCCCGATTACTGGCCAGGCGGTGTCCGGCATGGAGGCGGCATGAGTCTGGTCTGCGGCTCTTGCAGGAAACGTGGGAAGGTGCGCCACGACGCTGTGCGGCGAAACACGTTCTGTGTGGCTGGGTTTCGTCGGCGACAGGGAGCAGCCAGGCGTCAAGTCTGGTGTGAGTACCGTTGCGGGGCGCGCTGGCGGACCGGCTCGTAGTAGTGGTGATGCTCCTGTAATGGGGGTGGAGCGAAGGGGCCGGGTCGTCTGTGGCTGTGTTTGTCCGGTCAACCGGGGCCCTGTGCGGCCCGGGGAGGAGCTGTATGAGCGAGCTGAAGTCGTCAGCGAAACCGTTTGAGATCTCGAAGTGGGAGGTTTGGCAGGCATACCAGAAGGTCAGGGCGAACAAGGGTGCACCAGGGGTAGACGGTGTGGATCTGGCGGCGTTCGAGACGGATCTCGAGAGCAATCTGTACAAGATCTGGAATCGGATGTCTTCGGGGAGCTACTTTCCCCCTGCGGTGCGTGCGGTGGAGATACCGAAACCGCATGGCGGCGGCACGAGGGTGCTCGGGGTGCCTACGATCGCGGACAGGATCGCCCAAACAGTGGTAGCTGGGAGGCTGCAAGAAAAGGTCGAGCCGATCTTTCATCCAGACTCCTATGGTTATCGCCCGGGGCGGTCGCCGTTGGATGCGGTCGGAGCATGCCGGGCACGTTGTTGGAAATATGACTGGGTCATCGACTTGGATGTCCAAAAGTTTTTCGACAGCGTCTCGTGGGATTTGGTCGTCAAAGCGGTCGCCGTGCACACCGATCTGCCGTGGGTGTTGCTGTATGTGAAGCGGTGGCTCGCCGCGCCCATCCAGCTGCCCGATGGCACCGTGGCGCAACGAGATCGTGGAACCCCACAGGGATCCGCGATCTCACCCGTGTTAGCGAACCTGTTTCTGCATTATGCGTTCGATGCGTGGATGGTCCGGAACTTCCCGGACGTCCCGTTCGAACGTTTCGCGGACGACGCCGTCGTGCACTGCAACAGCCAGCGACAAGCTGAGCAGGTGCGGGCAGCGATCGAGGACAGGATGGTCGAGGTCGGGCTGCGGTTGCATCCCGACAAAACCAGGATCGTGTATTGCCAGGACGCTAATCGGCGTGATGCGGCAGAGCACACGTCGTTTACGTTTCTGGGCTACACGTTTCGCGCACGCCGAGCGCGCAACAAGAACGGGGTGGTGTTCACGTCGTTTTTGCCTGCGGTTAGCAAGGACGCCTTGAAGAAGATGGGTCAAGAGGTGCGCCGGTGGCAAGTGCACCGGCGTACCGATCTTGACTTCGCTGGTCTGGCCCGAATGATCAACCCGATCGTGCGGGGGTGGATGAACTACTACGGGGCGTTTTACCCGTCGGCGTTGTCCACTTTGCTTGCGCGCATCAACACCTACCTGATGCGTTGGGTCCGCAAGAAATACAAACGGTTACGGCCTGCCCGCAAGGCCCGAGCGAAATGGGAATACGTCACCACGACCTATCCCCGCTACTTCGCCCATTGGGCACAGGTGACCTACCCGCTGATGATCAAGACGACAGGAGCCGTGTAACAGGAGACTGTTACGCACGGTTCTATGAGAGCCCGGGGGTGCGATTCCCCCGGGCTACTCGACCCCGACGCGCTGTTTCCGGTGTGGCGCTATCACCCGTTTGTGACCAACTCCGCACTGCCCACCGCCGAGGCCGACATCACCCACCGCCGCCACGCCATCATCGAGACCACCTTCGCCGACCTGATCGACGGCCCACTGGCGCATATCCCGTCCGGGCTGTTCGCCGCAAACTGCGCCTGGCTGGCCTGCGCGGTGATCGCGCATAACCTGCTGCGCGCCGCAGGCACCCTCGCCGGTGGTAACCACGCCGTGGCCCGTGGCGCCACCCTGCGCCGCGACCTGGTCAACGCACCCGCCCGCTTCGCCGCCCCGGCCCGCAAACCCGTCTTGCACCTACCAGCCCACTGGCCCTGGCAAAACGGATGGAAAACCCTGTGGCACAACGTCATCAGCTACCCGACCGCACAACCCCGCGCCGGCTGACCCCCACCGACCACCCCCTGTCCGCCCCGCCACCCCAGGCCCGACCCGAGGAACCTCGTAACAAGGAAAAGCTGGTACCGGCCAGCAGATCACGCATGCCCACCGCACACACACCCGGCCGCAGATCCGGGCAACCACGTCGACGAACACGCGAAAGCACCCATCCACGGATTCAGGCTTAGCTGTGCCGACCACCGTCGATCTAACCTAGATTTTGCGCGAAAATTCAGTGTGACACGGGCCTTGAATTGGCGAAAGTGCCTGTCCTGCAAGGAAGAATGAGACTTCTCTACGGTCCACGATTCCGAGCGGGAAGGCACTTTCCAGGTGAAGAGTAGCGCAGCACGATCCAGGTTGGCTATCAGCGCGGACGGGCGTGGTGTGGTGTCGCACGCCGCGGTTGGCATGTTGCGGGAACTCGCCGATCTGACTGGGCTGTCGTCGCAGGTCACCAGGGCGTTGGCAGATACCTACCGCGGGCCGTGGACCCATGCGCCCGGGGAGGTGTTCGCCGATCTTGCGGCGGCGGTGGCCGACGGCGCGGATTGCGTCGACGGGGTCGGAAAGCTGTTGGGTGACCGGTCCCACGTGTTCGGGCAGGTCGCGTCGGGAACCACGTTGTGGCGGCTGCTCGACGAGCGGATCGACGCGACGCATTTGCCGCGGATCCGCGGGGCGCGAGCGTATGCCCGCGAACAGGCCTGGGCCGCGGGAGCGGCTCCCGATCATGACGGCTGGCTGCATCTGGATGTCGACGCCACCATCACCATCGATCACTCCGACAACAAGGAGAACGCCGCCGCAACCTGGAAGCACACGTTCGGCTTCCACCCGCTGCTGGTGTTTCTGGACCGGCGAGACATCGCCGCCGGGGAAGCTCTGGCCGGGCTGCTGCGTCGCGGGAATGCGGGCAGCAACACCGCCGCCGATCACATTACCGTCCTCGGCTGGGCGCTGGAGTCGTTGCCGCCGCTGTACCGCCCGGGCCCCGAAAACCCGGATGCACCAAAGATTCTGATCCGCTCCGACTCTGCCGGCGCCACCCACGCCTTCGCCGCTGCCTGCCGCGAATCCGGTGTCGGGTTCTCCTTCGGCACCGCGATCGACGCCCGGATCCGCGACGCCGTGGAGGTGCTCAACACCGGTGCGGCGTGGTATCCGGCGATCGACGCCGACGACAGGATCCGCGACGGCGCGTGGGTCGCCGAAGTCACTGATCTGGTGGACCTGTCGGCATGGCCGGAAGGGACCCGGCTGATCCTGCGCAAGGAACGCCCCCATCCGGGTGCGCAGCTGCGGTTCACCGACTCCGACGGGCACCGGGTCACCGGGTTCATCACCGACACCCCCGACGGAGTCGTGCCCGGCAAACTCGCCGGCCTGGAACTGCGCCACCGCCAACATGCCCGCGTCGAGGACCGGATCCGTGAGGCCAAAGCCACCGGCCTGCGTAACTTGCCATTCAACGCTTTTGACGCCAACGCGGCCTGGCTCGAAATCGTCATGGCCGCAATCGATCTGATTGCCTGGACGAAACTCATCGGCTTCGCCGAGGCCCCCGAGCTGGCCCGCTGCGAAATCGACACCTTCCGCTACCGCGTCCTGCACGTCGCCGCCCGCATCACCCGCAGCGCACGACAAACCCGGCTCGCGATCGACGCCACCTGGCGCTGGGCACAGGCAATCGCCACCGCCTGGCGCCGTATCCGCACCGCATTCACCTAACCGCAAACCCCCTGACCCGACGAGACGAAAGACCCTACCGGCCCTGGAAAGCCCGCACCCCCGACGCGACATCGGGCGCCTTGTCATGCCCGCCTGCAAATAATCAACGGCGCAAGCCCACCGGAACCGGTGAATCACTCCCGGACGTCGCCGCATGCAAAATCGAGGCTAAAGGTCCCACTCAGTCTGCCCGTCGGCTCGGCCCGGTGTCGGCATCGGGTTAAACCCGGTTGCTGGCGCTCCGGGATCGTGCTGTGGGGTGCGGGCGCAGCGCTACTTAGTCGTTCGAGCTCGAGGCGGCGGCCCGCAGCTCGTGCAGTACCTGCTGAATCTGCGATGCGTCGTCGAGCTCCACCGTCACCACGTTGCCGTTCGCGTACTGGACGCCGATGGTTGCCCCGCCAGCTGGATGGGCGCCGCGGAGGCGTTTTGCCACCGATTTGATCGTGTCCCAGAAGGCGCTGGCGGTCACCCCGACGGCAATGTCGGCGCCGTGGGCGGTGAAGAACTGCAAGACGAATAGGCTCTGAGTGATGGCCTCGATGTCGCGCGGCGCGCTGCCAGGGGCAACGTCGGCCGCGGCCTGAACTCCCGTCTCTGCTACGCGTCGAGCGATGAGGCCAAGTTCGTCAACATCGAAGTCCTCTGGGAGCACCATCTGGTTCAACTGGATCTTGACGTCGGGAGCCGCCGTCGTTTCGCTCATGACCCGATGGTAATGCGCGCTGTTGGCCTAGCGTTATGCAAATGAGCTCGAGCCCGCCGTGGACAGTGGCACGCATCGGTGACGTGGTATCGGTCGTGCGGGCCAACGACCTCAGCAACTCTGTCGTCGCAGACCTCCACAGCGCGCTCCCGACATGGGCAACCGATCCCGCCCGGTTCGCCGAACACATCGGATATCTCGCCGACATTCATCTAACGACGCACTGGGCGCGTGGCGAGCCGGCACAGCTCGACGAAGCGGTCGCTGTCTGGTCGCGGCTACCCCTGGACACTGTCGCGGTCAGCGGACTGGTCGCCGCCCGTCTGAGACTTTTCGATGACCAGATGCACTTCGCGTTGGCACGGCGAAGCGGCGGCGATGACGCTCTGGCAGCCGCGGTGATCGAAAGGTGCACAAGGATTCGCGAGCAGCTGGCGCAGCTTCGGTCGCCAACGTTGATGACAGACATGGCTCGAAATGCGGCGAAGTGGGCGCAGCTTGTCGCGACGGCGGGGCAGTGGCAGGCGGTTGCTACCGCCTCAGACCTGGCCGCACGCGCATACGATCAGCTCGTTGTCTCGGTTGAGGTGAATCAGCGCCTTTCAGCTGTTGCGCAGTATCGCGCCGTGTCGCTGGATTCGGCGAGCGCACTTGTGCGTGCCGGCCGGGTGTGGGAAGCGGTGCGGACCGTGGAGAACTGCCGACAGCGATTCTTTAGAACATTAGAGACCGAAGCCGAATTTAGACTGCTCGCCGAGCGTGATCCGGTTATGCACGAACGGTATACGGCCTTGTCAGCGCGATGGGAAGAAGCCCGGGCCGCGCGCTTTCGCGCTGAAGGCGCCGATTCAATCGCCGCGGCGACCGAGGCCCACAAACAAGCCGAAGCCAGGGTCGTCGATCTCCTCGAGGAGATTCGGACGATTCCCGGACTGGCTCGCTTCCAACGAAAACTGGGATCGTCAGACATCATCGCGGCGGCCGCTGACGGCCCGGTCCTGTATATCTGGTCGGGAAAGTTCGCCACCTGTTTGGTGCTGATCTTGCCTGATGGATCTATCAAACACGCCACACTCGAAGCCGGCAGCGAGGTCATCGACAAGGTTGTCGGTGAGTGGGTTGACACTCTCGAACCGGACGCAGAACGCGACCTATCTACGCGGATGCGTATGTGCGCCAAAGCAAGTCATATCGTCGAGCGGCTTATCGCTCCCCTGATGCATGAGCTGCTCACCGCGCAGCTAGACCTGCCCGAGGAGTACACGGGTTGGAGGTGGGGTCTGGCGACGCTGGTGGTGTCGGGCTCACTGTCCCACATAGCCTGCCACGGATGGCGACCATACCTCTACGACGAGGATTCGGAGCAAATCCACGCGGCAATGCCATTGAAGTACGCCCCTAGCGCGCGCCAGCTGCTTGCCGCCAAGGAGAGGTCGCGCACCCCGCGTACGATGCGGCTGCTTTCGTTGGCGGATCCTCTCACACCAGCGAAGCTTCCGCCTCTGCCCTGCAGCCTGCTCGAGCAGGAGCTTCTCGGCGAGATGAGCGACGACAAGCTGCTGCTGCGCGGGTCAGGGGCGACCCGGGCGGCGCTGCTGGACAATCTCGCTGACGCCGACGTCGTCCACTTGGCTTGCCACGGTCGCGTCGGACACGGGCTCGAGGGCAGCAGGCTCGACCTTGCTGATGGATCAATGGGATTCAAGGAGCTTTGGGGCGGCGGGTCACTGTCGCACGTGTCACTAGCGGTGCTGAGCGCGTGCAGCAGCGGCCGGCAAGACCGTAGTGTTCCAGAAGAAACTATGGACGTCGGGAGCCTGCTTCTGGCCCTGGGCGCGCCGGCAATTGTCGCCTCCCTGTGGCCCGTTGACGATCTGGCCGCCGCCTTATTCATCGACCAGATGTTTCGTTTGTGGTGGCAAGGTCAACTATCAGCAGCCGCCGCAGTCAGCGCGTCGGGCCATTGGTTGAAAGAACTAACCAATCGCGACCTTCTCACGATTGCCGAGGCTGAACCGCGCTGGATGCCGCATGTTCGACGTTACGTTCGCGGGTTATCCCTTGAGGTGAAACGGTTTGCAGAACCCTACTATTGGGCAGCGTTCGCCTACTTTGGCGTATAAGGCGTTGCCTTTCGCGATCGGCGGCTTTAGGCCGAAGTTGCGGTGGTGAGGTAGTGCGAATTCCGCGCTGAGCTGGTGATTTGTTGTTTCTTGGCGTTGGGTGTCTGACTACGCGGCGGTGAGGGGGATGGGTGTGCCGATGAGCATGAAGGCGCGGCGCTGGTCGTCGGTGGGGTTGGTGAGCATGGGGATCTCGGTGCTGGTGGCGGTGAAGCGGAGCTGGTTGCGGGTGAGGGTGGCCAGGTGAGCGAGCAGGCCGCGGAAGCTGCGCAGCGAGTTGCCCTGCGCGTCGTGTTGGGTTGAGGCCTTGGCGTGGGCACTGTCACGTTGATTGAAAAGTGTAGTGGCGCAGTTGGGTTTGAAGCAGTCGCGACGGAACACCGTTGGGTCGTTCACATGTCAGGCGGCAGCGTCGGGCGCGGTGACCTGACGCCAGACCGCGAAGCGGTCGGCCATCTCGGTTCGCCATTCGGTCGCGCTGAGCAGATGCCGTCGCGGCCGGAAGTGTGCGGAGATGCCGCTGAAGGCGGACAGGAACCGTTGCGCATGCCGCAACGATTTGAAGCGTTTCATCGCCCGTTCGCGTTGTCGGGTGGGCTGATGAGAGTTCTCGGCGCGGTTGTTCAGATGCCGCGACCGCCGGTGCTCCACCGACGACATGAGCTCGCGGTGGGCGACCTGGTAGCTGCCCAGCTTGTCGGTGACCAGCACGCGCGGCACGTACCGCAGGCCCTTGAGCAGCTTGCGGAAGAATCGCTTGGCCGCCACCGCGTTTCGGCGTGACTGGACGAGAACGTCGAGCACGTTGCCGTGCTGGTCGACCGCGCGCCACAGGTACCGCAGCCTGCCGTTGATCCCGACGAACACCTCGTCGAGGTGCCACTTGTCGCCGGGGCGTGGGCGCCGTCGGCGCAGCTGGTTGGCGTAGGCCTGCCCGAACTTGGCGCACCACCGCCGGATCGTCTCGTAGCTCACCGCGACACCGCGTGCCAGCATCAGCTCCTCGACCTCACGGAGGCTGAGCGGGAACCTGAAGTACAGCCACACGCAGTGGTTGATGATCTCGACCGGGTAGCGGTGGCCCTTGTACGACGGCGTTGCGGTGGTCACCCCACGAATCCTCCCAGGTCGCCCACACTCACCAACGTGACAGTGCCATTTCCAGGGCGATTCAAGCTCCAACAATGCGGTGGTGTGGTCGACACCGGCGGTTGTGAGGTCCTCGCTGGTGGTGTCGGTGACCTCGACGAGGAACTGTTCGCGCACGGTGCGGAAGAATCGTTCGATCTTGCCGCGTCCTTGCGGCCGGCCTGGCTGTGAATGCACCAGCCGCACACCGAGTTTCGCGCAGGCCCGCAACAGCCACGCATCGACGAAGGCACTGCCGTTGTCCACGTAAATCCCGGCTGGGACACCGCGGGCGGCCAGGGCGGGGCGCAGCGCGGCAGCCAGCCGCACGGTGTCTTCGGCGAAGCCGAATCGGTAGCCGGGCAACAATCGTGAGTGATCGTCAAGGAAGGCAAAAAGGTAGGTTTTGCGGTCCCCAACTCGCGGCCCATGCAGCGCATCTCCGACCCACAGTTCGTTGGGGTCGGCGGCCTCAAACCGGCCGAACACCGCCGGGGACCTCGCCGGCACCGGGTCCCATCAGCTCCAGCCGGTGGAAATGGCGCAGCAGGGTCGATTCTGAGGGCGCCCACCCGGTGGCGATGCGCAGGATGCGGGCCACCTGCATAACAGTGCGGGTCGGATTCTCCCGCTTCAGCGACGCCGCCAGCTCCAACACCTGCGCGTCGGTGCGCGCCGCCAGCCGCCGCGGTTCGGGTACCAGCGCCTCAAACCCGCCGCCGCGGTAGCGGCGGATCCAGCGGTCCAGCGTCTCCCGCGAGATGCGGGTCTGGTTGCCGAACGGGTCGGTATGGGTCTCAGCGGCGATCTGGCGTACCAGTTTGCCGCGCTGCTTGGTTGACAATCCGCTATCCAGGGCTGGGCAGATCAGCTGATAGCGGAACAACCCGATCGCCTGCGCCCGCTCACGGCGCTTGTGTTCCTCCAACGACACCTGAACAGTTCTCCTCTCCAGTCGAAGGCCTGCCCGAAACCATTGCCGGGCAGGCGCCTTGGTGAGGATCACCGATCAGCCGGTCCCGACGTCAGGGGCGATTCGTGTTGCAGCGGCCCAGCCCACGCGGCGGGCGGCCACCCCGGTGCCAGCAGCCGTCCACTACTGACCGCGACCGCCACCCGCTCTGGCATCACCGCGCCGCCCAACCCGAGGGCGCCGAATCGGAACCGAATCGCCGCGGAGGCGGTCGCTACCGCGGCCAGCACGTCGCGCCAGGGGCACCCCGTCCCGTCCGGGATCGTCACGTCCACCCCGGCAGCGACTGCCACACCGATAAACCAGGACCGGATCGCCTCCAGGCGCTCCGCTGCACGGCGCAGCCAACCCCGCACTGTCGCCGCCGGCACCCCAGACCCGCTGCGATCCGCCGATGCCCAGACCCCTCGGCCCGGGCGGTCAACGCAGCCCAAAGACGTTCCGCTGCATACGCTCTGCGCAACAACATGGTCGCCGGCAACAACACGTGCGTCACCGCGCAAGCCCGGCAACGCGCCCGCCGCGGCCGCACCGGATCAGCCAGCCCAGCAATCCTTCGAGCACGGGCGTGACCCCACCCGCCCAGCACCCCACCCCAATCAGGGCACCCAATCTCCCCAACAGCCAACCGCGACTCGACGCGGACAGGATCAACCTCTACCGTCACCACCAGTGCCTCCGAGCACTACAGCGCGGCACCCCGCAGTTCCGGCAAAGACTCCGCGGGGTGTCGCGCACCCAATCAGTTCCTCGTCACACTGACGGTGCACACGAACAAGATCAACCCAGCGATGAAGCCCAGGACCACATCGGCAAACTCAATGACGAACAGGACCCCTGTGGTCGTCATCCAGAGAGACGGTCAACAGCGGTTGAGCCGGTGGCATTGGTGTTCGGCGCTGGCGACCTCGACTGGGGCGGTGCCATTGTAGGTGGCATAGGCCGCCGCGGTGGCAAACCGGGTTACGTGACCGGTTCGGCCCAGGATGCGGGCCGCCAGCACCGGGCCAACGCCGTCGATCTCACGCAGTCGCGTGCCGTGCTCGTCGAGCAGCCGGGTGGTATCGGCCTGATTGTCGGCCAGCTGCTGGTCGAGGCGGCGGACATCGGTGATCAGCTCTTTGCATAGCTGCAGCCGAACCCGCTCGGGGGTGCTGCGGGGCCGAAACCCGCGCACCGCCGCGGCAGCCTTGGCGGCGGTCAGGTCGGTCGGGACACCGCCGGCCAGCAGTTCCCGCAGCAGCCGGTGCAGTTGATTGATGGCGCGGGTTCTGTTCTGCGACAGGTTCATTCGCCGCTCGTCGAGCAACGCGAGGGCGTCGACGTGATCCTCAGGGACTACCGAGCGGGCATCGCCCTGCGCCGCGGCCACACACGCCGCCCCGGCCGCGTCGATGCGGTCGTTCTTGCGCCGCGCGCCGCGAGACAGTTCGCGTACTCGCGCGGTTGCGGTGCTCGGCACGTCGAGCACAACCTCACCACGAGCCAACAACCACTGCGCCAAGTGATGACCCAACCCTTCGGCGTTCTCGACCGCCCACCGCCGATCTGGCCACTGCTTGGCCCAGGCCAGCATCCGCCGATAGTCGGCCAGCGTGGCCTCGACACGCAGCGAACCCAGATCGGTGTTAGTGACCGGATCCACCGCGGTGGCGGTGTGCGTACTCTTGTGCGGGTCAACGCCGATGACGATCATGGACAACGGATTCCCTTCTCGCGCGGTAACGGGGGGATCCGCGGCGGACAATCCGACTTCAAGCCACCTCGCACGTACTTGTGGTCACGCCTCTCTTCAGTCACGCCGCGAACGCGAACCGGAGGGCTCGACACACCCCCTGAGAGTCAACCCACTACGAGGTGACAGGAACTTCGGGAGTCAGGCCCTCCGGTTCGCTACGGCACGCTACGGGACAGCCAACCCGGACCACGAACCGCTAACACACATACAAGTCGGAACTTCGGTCTAAATCGTGTCACGTCGACCCGGTCCCTCCGTTATTGGACAAAGGCGGCGCCCGCAACAACGCGCCAGCTACCGGCTACCCGGCGGCCCGTCCACGTGGCACCGCAGTCACCCATCGAGGTGGTGCGCCCGCTGGGGACATGAGCATGGTTGACGGGCGACCGGCACCCTGCACGCGAGCGCACCGACATACCGGGAAGCATGGGAGCATGAGGAGAAGGGTCCCGCGGTTGGTCATCGGCTGGCTGTGCGGCATCGGGCTGGCGTTCGGGCTCATGTTCGTGGCTAGGTCGGCGCCCTGGCTAGCGGTGGTGCACTGGCTGCACTCCTCACATGGGCTCTACGTGCAGTCGGGTGCGGCGATGGTGTTCCAACTCTCTGGTGGTGCCCTGGTGGTCCGCGATGTGGTTCGCGCCGAGAAGAACCTGGCGTGGCTGGACTACTGGTTCGCAGAGCTCGAGCACGCTATCGGCGACGTCGACGCCGAGCAACAGGCGAGCCGGGCCGCCGAAGGAGTCGAATCAATCTATGAGCCGTTGTTCCAGGCTGAGTTGCGGTTCCGCAAGCTTGAGGGGGCGACGAACATCCTGGCTAGTTACCAGTCCAGGACCCGGGACGGCCGCCCGTGGCTCAAATGGACCTGGCTCACATGGTTAGGTCCGGTCCTGCTGCTCCTGGGCATCGGGCTCGCCGGCACCGCCAGCCTGTTCGCCATCTACCTGTAGCGGGTCATGACGCTGTAGACGTCGACCCGGGCTGAGGTTTCTGGGTGGTTTACGCCGAGTCGATTCGCCACGCAGGCCCAGCCGCCTCGCACCCGGGACAGGCACCACCGCGTTCATCGGCGTGCCGCACGGTTCGGTCATGCCGGCGTCACCGCCCGCACCTGAACAACAAGAAGCCTCTCGAGCTGCATGCGGCGGTACCGCCGCCGGCTGCTGCCCGCGACCTGGCAGACCTCGCGCAGTCGGCGGCTTGGTTGCTTGACTTAACCGGCGGGTACCTCGTCGGTCCATACCCTGAAGCTCGTCAATGTGTTGGGGCCGAACGTGTTGCTGAGCGCGACGTCGGCGGCGTCGCGGCCGCGCGCGATCAACACCCTGCCGATGCGCGGGGTGTTGTGGCGCGCGTCGAAGGTATGCCATTGCCCGCCGAGGAAGACCTCGAACCAGGCAGAGAAGTCCATCGGATCGTCCACTGGGGGCACACCGATGTCGCCAAGGTATCCAGTGCAGTAGCGCGCGGGGATGTTCATGCAGCGGCAGAAGGCGACGGCAAGGTGCGTGAAATCGCGGCAGACGCCGGTCCGGTCGTAAAAAGCTTCTAGCGCCGTCCGTGTCATGCGCGCGTGCTCGTAGCCGAACGTGAGATGTCGGTAAACGTAGTCGCAGATTGCCTGAACTCGGCCCCATCCCGTTGGCGTCTCTCCAAAGAGATTCCACGCCGTCTCCGACAGCCGATCGGTTTCGCAATACCGGCTGCCGAGCAGGAAGACAAGGGTCTCCTCGGGCAGGTCCGGCACGGGAATCTGTTGTGCCTGGGGAACAATGGCGTCGGGGAGTCCGGTGTCGTTGACGAGCGCATTGGCCGAGACGCGCGTGCGGCCTTTGGGGGCAACGATGCGGGTGCACCAGTTGCCGAAGCCGTCGCGATAGGCCGACATCGGGACCGGCGGGTCGAACACCAGGTCGTCACGGCCGACCAGGTCGGACACGCGGGTGAAGTGGACGTTGAGGTTGAATATTATCGGGGTGGGCTGCGGGCAGTCGTAGATCATTTCGAAGCCGACGCGAATTTGCATATTTGTCTCCGGTTTCCGCCAGGTGAGGACGCGGATGGCTGCCGGCGTGGGTGGTGGGATGCGTTCTCAC
Source organism: uncultured Actinomycetota bacterium (assembly GCA_963788075.1). Taxonomy (GTDB): domain Bacteria; phylum Actinomycetota; class Actinomycetes; order Mycobacteriales; family Mycobacteriaceae; genus Mycobacterium. Next base: position 35,066 of record CAWBFI010000010.1, read on the forward strand.
TCGGGCTACTCGGCGCAGGGCGTGAATCATGGTGCGTTCAGGCGGCACATGCCGTGCGTAACGAATCGATCAGCATGTGCTGCAACGCCGTCCAGCGTCGGCCCGCGGTCAAGACGATGCCCTGGTTGACCTCCAGTTCGATTCCGATGTAGTCGCTCTGCGCGAAGCGCTGGCGCAAGTGCGAGGTCAACCCGTCTCCTTTTCCGGCATAGGGGTAATTGCGGCGTACGCGAAGTTCTGGAGCGGATGCCGCGAGCGATTCCTTCCAGCGGGCGCACACCTTGGCCTCCCCGCGCCGACCGGGGTGGTAGAGCAAACCTATGTCGGCGCCGCGCACCCTGCCGTCCAGCTCCGCGGTAAAGCTGTGCGACGAGATGTGGATCACGCGATGGCCGCGAGACACCGCTTGCCTGACGAGACCCTCGACCTGCACGCGATAGGGCCGGTAATGTTCGTCGACGATCTGCGCCCGGGTCTCGGCCGGCGCGCCGCGTGTCGCCGCCGAAAAAAGTTGTGGGTGGCCGATCGAGCGATTGAGATCGATAAGCAGACGGCTGGTCGTCGAAGCCACCAGCGGCGCCCGCCAGGCACTGGCGAGTGCCTTCGCCATGACCAGCGAGCCGGGATCGTAGCCACGGTGGGAATCCAGCAGCGCCCTATGCCCCCGAAACAGACGCCGATAGGGCGCGGGGATGCGGTTACCGCCGTGTTCACAGGTGATGATGAAGGTATCCACCATGACAACCCGTCACCACTGCAGCTCGGGCAAATGGCGAAACACCTGCCGCACACCTTCGCCCCATTCGTCGCTGAGGGCGGTGAAGTAGGGGTCGCCGTCATCGAATCGCCGCCGCCACTGCACTTCGAGGCTGTCCCGTTCGTAGCAAATCAGGTCGATCGGCATACCCACTGACAAGTTGCTGCGCATGGTCGAATCGAAGGACACCAAGACACACTTCGTGGCGTCTGCGAGGGGCGTGTGTTGCGTAATTACGCGGTCGAGGATCGGCTTTCCGTACTTGGTTTCACCGGTCTGAAAAAAGGGCGTGTCGGTCCCGGCTTCGATGAAATTGCCTTCGGCATAGGTCCGGAACAGCCGTATCGGCTCGCCGGCGATCTGCCCACCGACGATGAACGAGGCATCGAAGCGGATGTTGTTCTCTTCCAGGTACCCGGCGTCGCGTTTCTCGATATCGCGCGTCGCGTCGGAGACCAGCCTTACGACGTCGAACATCGTCCGGGCGCCCAAGACATTGGTGGCCGCGTCGCCGTCAGCGCAGCGCTGCGTCAATACGCTGATGACGGCCTGAGTTCCGGCCAGGTTTCCCGAACTCAGCAGAACGACAACGCGATTGCCGCGACGCTCGAATACCGTCATCTTGCAGAACTTGGCGAAGTTATCCACCCCGGCATTCGTACGAGAGTCCGAGGCGAAAATCATGCCTTTGTCGAGCATTACGCCTATGCAGTACGTCACGCAATGCGCCTTGTGTGCAATCGACTCCCCGTTCGTAGTCGCACGTGCTTCTGACTGTATGGCAGACGTGCAGGTGAGAGCGATTCCCAATCCGGATTTGATCCTGCCCCAATGCCTTCGCGAACCACTTAGCCTACGCGGCTCGACGCGCGGCAGCAGATAATGACGAACCGCACAGCCCTGCGACCATTGCGCCAAGATGGGAGCATCTGCTAACGAGGTGGCCTCCGATCCGGCTAAGCCGACTTCGCCCGCCGGCGGCGGATAGTCGGGCCGAGATGGCCGTGGCCCCTTATGCGGCGCCGTCGACAGTGTCTCAATCGCCCGGCCAGGCGTTGCTTCAGAGGTTCTTGAGGCACACCGAAGACAGGAAGAGAAATGAGAAGTCGGCGGGGGCTTCTAACACGGTTTTGGATTCGTCTGATCGGCGTTTGACGCTGTGGTCGCGATGAAGTCGTCAATGATCTCCAGCGTGCCCCAGTCGAGGTGGTCCCCCTGTGGGTCCGCGTGCTCATACAGCTCCGTGCCGTCGAACCGGGCCAGGGCCCACTGGTGCCGCGTCGTCTCACCGGGTTCGGGGTGATCGGTGTGGGTGGGTGAGGGTTGCCTTGAGGCTGGGGAGCAGGAGATCGAGGCCGCGGTCGAGTTCACCGGCGCCGTCATAGGAAGCCAGGGCCGGCGCCAGCGCTCGCACCAGGGGGAACTCGGTGATCGCCAGCCGGTGCAGACCGAGCCGCAGTACGTGGTCGGTTTCCTCGGGCCGCTCGACGAGCTCCTGCAACTCGGTCAGGACGTGGCCGTGCAGGAAGGCGAATAGCACCCGGTAGATGTGAAGTGCATCCTCGCCGGTGAACCCGGCGGAGGTGAGCAGCGTGAGGACGTCTTCGAGGTGCCGCAGGGTTCCGGGCGGGCGCTGGCCGAGCGGGGTGGACATCGGTCGGGTGACCAGCAGCGCCACCACGTTCGGGTGGGCCAGGGCTAACTGGCGGAAGTTGTGGGCGACGATGCGCAGCTGGCCGGCCCAGTCGGGGTCGCCGGTGTCTACCGCGAGTTGTGCGAGGACGATCTCGGCGACACCGTCGAGCAGTGCGGCCTTGTTCGGCACGTGCCGGTAAACCACCGTGGGATCGCGGCCCAGCGCATCGCTGAGGCGGCGCATCGACAAGCCGTCCACACCGTCGCGGTCGACGATCGTCAACGCGGTCTGCAGTATGAGCGGCCGCGTGATCTGACCGGTGTCGGGCTGGCTGGCCGCAGCGGATTGGTCATCATCGTCAGCGGCGCCATCGGGCCCGGTTGCCTGTTTCGTCATCGGATCAGCGCCTTCTCTTCCGCGCTCGTCAATGCATCCTACGCCGTGTGTTAACGATGAACGCCCACAGTGTTGACAGGTGCTCCAAGTCGGCGTTTACTCAAGATCTGCCATCAGGATCAGAGGGCCGGCCGTCATGCTCGTCATCGTGGGTTTGATCGTTCTTCTCGTCGCCGTGCTCGTCGCCGTCGTCGGTGTGCTGGGCAATTCGGGGGGCGCCCACCCGTTGACCGAGAACTTCTCGGTGTTCGGCTATCACGTCACCGGGTCGACCGGCACGTTGTTCCTCTTCGGGATCGTGATCGGCGCGGTGGCGATGCTGGGACTGAGCGTGCTGCTGGCCGGTGCTCGGCGCACCGCAGGCCGCGGCCGAGACGCCAGACGCGACCTCGCGAGGTCTCAACGCGAAACGGCGTTGGTGAACCGGGATCGCGACGCGCTGCTCGAACACCAGCACGGCGGCAACGCTAACCCCGCGGTGGCCACGACCCGTCGCAACAGCATTCCCCTACTCGGTCGCTGGGCACGCCGTTGACAGCCAGCTGCAGCGCGTACGTCGACCGGGTCGACACTGTCAGCCCGCAGTCGCGGTCTGCGCCCACCGAAACGGAAGGAAACCGCAATGAGCATCGGTAAGAAGCTCGCGCACAAGGCCGAAGCCATCAAGGGCGCCACCAAGAAATATTTCGGCCGCGCCACCGGTAACAGCCGGCTGCGCACCGAGGGCCGCGCCGATCAGGCTAAGGCCAACGCCAAACAGGCAGGGGCCAAGATCAAAGACGTCTTCAAGCACTGACTAACCGGCCCGGAACAGCTGCCTCGACATCGAAACTAGGGAAACACCTTGATCATTCTCGGAATCGTCCTTCTCATCGCCGGATTCGTGTTCAAAATCTCGATCCTGTGGACCATCGGGATCGTCCTCATCGTCATCGGAGCGGTGCTGTGGGTATTGGGATCGATGGGACACGCGGTCGGCGGCCGCCGCCACTACTACTGACCGGTTACCGTCACCAAGCGCCATATTTGATTCGATCGCACATGAACGCCGCGAACACGACCGCAAGCCGCGCCGCGGCCCGGCGACGAGATATCGCAAGCCCGCGCCCGGCAGTCACCAGATGACCCCCCTCGCCCGTTTCACCACTCGCCCCTCGGACCTCCCGGCGGTCGACTATCCAAGGAGACAGACATGAAGCGTGTCGTCGGACTGCTGGTGCTCGTATGGCTCGTCGTCGGCGCCGTCGCGGCCGGCCAACGCGGGTATTTCACCCACGCCGCACAAAACTGTGCCAGCGCCGGGACGATCGCGGTGACCGTGATCGCCGGACCCCTGAACTACTTCGGAGTCAACCCCAAAGTGACGAACTGCCATGTGCCCCAACCCAGTTAATAACCCCCGGGTCGCTCCCCAATGACGCGGTGGCCGTGACCACAGCCGCGCTCCGCCGCCGATGAACCCGTCGAGCACGCTCCACCAAACCACGGAGCCGAGATGGCTACCAGCACTATCTTTTTGATCGTCCATGTCGCGGTCGCAGCAGTTCTGCTCATCATCGGGTTTGTGTGGGTGGCGCGCACCAAACGCAACCAATACCGCCACGTCGAAGCCGACAAGGTTCGCGGCGCAGCCAAGGCGAAACGGCCCACGTCAGCTGGCAGCATGCACTGGCAGAGGAGACCGCCGCCAAGGCCCGCACCGCGCAGGCCGAAGCCGACGTCAAGGCGGCCCAAGCCTCCGGTCTGCAACAGCAAGCCGCCGCCCACCGTAACGAGGCAACGACCTCCCGTCACCAACTCAACGACCAGTGAGACCGCGCGAACGCGTTGGAGATCCGGGCTCACAGGCACCCGACATGCCGAAGTCGGCAGCACGATGAACCTCAACACCACTGACGGGTTGATCCTCGACGGGTGGACGAGGACTTCGGACGGTGACGGTATGGCCTCGTCGATGTCTTGGCCCTCAGCGGTGAACGTGGCCTCGTCGTCCTCGACGAAAGCGGACCGCACTGATGGGGCGTCGCCCCCGGGTGATGCCGGCCTGCGTGCAGCGCTGCAACACCAGCGCGTCGCCTACGACATAGAACGAGGCGAAGGTGAATGTCGGATGTGACCACGATTTTGCCGCACTCGAATCGCCGACGAGCGGGGCAGCAGCCACCTCGTCTGAATGTCCGTGAGGCGTCGATGGCAATCGCAAACGTAGCCGAATGCGCCCATCTGAGCGCCCCGGACCTCGATGCCCTCGCGGTCGCATTGGAGGCGATCCGCCGCGACATCGAGGGTTCGCGCGGCGAAAAGGACAGGGCATACATCCAGCGCACCATCGCCTTTCAGCGATGCCTCGACGTCACCGCGCGCCTGGTTATCGCCGGTACCCGTAGCAAGGTGGGCTGGGCGCTCGGGACCACCGCGCTCGCCGTGGGCAAGAGCATCGAGAACATGGAACTCGGCCACAATATCGGCCACGGTCAATGGGATTGGATGAATGACCCGGAAATCCATTCCAGCACGTGGGAGTGGGACATGGCAGGTGTCTCGTCACAGTGGCGGTATTCCCACAACTATCGCCACCACATGTTCACCAATGTCATCGGCGTGGACGACGACCTCGGGTTCGGCGTCCTGCGGGTCACCCGCGACCAGGAGTGGCGGCCGCGTGTTCTGTTCCAACCATTGCGAAATGTGTTGTTGGCCCTCATGTTCGAATGGGGCATCGCGATGCACGGCTTGCATTCGGAGCACGATCGCGCGGCGACCGACGCGGAGAAGTCCGCGCATACCCGAGCGCTGATCCGCAAGATGGCCCGGCAGGCCGGCAAGGACTATGTATTCTTTCCCGCTCTCAGTCTTCGACGATGGCGCCGCACACTCACGGCGAACGTGGCCGCCAACCTGCTACGCAATGTGTGGGCGTACGTCGTGATCGTGTGTGGGCACTTTGCCGACGGCGCAGACAAATTCACCCCCGCCGCGCTCGAGGGTGAGACGAAGCCCGAATGGTATCTGCGACAAATCCTGGGTACCGCGAACTTTGACGCCGGGCCGGTGATGGCGTTCCTCAGTGGAAACCTTTGCTACCAGATCGAACACCACCTTTTCCCTGATCTGCCGAGTAACCGCTACGCCGAGATCGCCCAACGGGTTCGGGCGGTGTGCGCCACCTACGACCTGCCGTATACGACCGGTCCGCTTGCTCGCCAGTACCTGCTCACCTTTCGCACCATTTCCAAGCTGACGCTTCCGGATCGGTTCCTGACCGCCACCTCCGACGACGCACCCGAGACGGCCTCGGAGAACAGGTCGGGAATGTGGCGAAACGATCGCACTTGTTGAGCCTGCGCGACGACAGCGCCCGCGACGCGGACTGGGCACAGCCAATACTGGACCGCAACAAATCGGCGTCAGCGGATTGATCAGCGCACCTGCCGCAAAGGCCACCGGGTGGCCGCGTGCACGGTCGACTCCTGAAAGGAGGTATCAACAGCGGTTCGCATAGTCGGCGAGCGCCGACCATGACGACTTCGTCATCGAACTTACCCACAAGGGACACCGAGCATTTACTTCTATTTGAAGGGGTCCTTACCTAAGGTGGCGTGGCGATCCGCCCGCTGTGGCTGAAGCGGGCAGCGCGGCGCTGGATGCGGTGCTTGTGTCCGCGGGTGCGGTGTGGCTGTCCGGCCAAGTGCATCGGATCGGCGTAGAACACCGTCTTGGTGACCTCGACGAGTACCAGGTAGGTGATCGTGAACAGGACCAGCGCGGCGAAGAACAGCCACGGTAACGGCGTGAAACCTAAGTTGTGGGCCAGCGGTGACACGGTAAGCCCAGCACCGACGGCGACGACCGCGAAGGCGGCCAGTGTCAACACGAGACCGGGTCTGCTGCGGAAGAACGGCACCCGCCGGGTGCGGATCGCGAAGATGATCAGCGTCTGGGTGGCAAGCGATTCCACGAACCAGCCGGTGCGGAACTCCACCGGCCCGGCGTGCAGCACCCCGAGCATCAATCCGAACGTCAGGAAGTCGAACAGCGAGCTGACCGGGCCGAACGTCAGCATGAACCGGCGGATGAACGCGATGTTCCAGTGCGACGGTGCGAGCAACTGCTCCTTGTCCACGCGGTCGGTGGGGATCGCCAACTGGGAGCTGTCATAGAGCAGGTTGTTCAGCAGGATCTGGCTGGGCAGCATCGGCAGGAACGTCAGCACCGCAGAGGCGGCGGCTGCGCTGAACATGTTGCCGAAATTGCTTGAGGTGCCCATCAGTACGTACTTGGTGGTGTTGGCGAAGATGCGCCGACCCTCGGCCACACCCATCGCCAGCACACCCAGGTCCTTCTCCAGCAGCACCACGTCGGCGGCGTCCTTGGCGACGTCGGCGGCGGTGTCCACCGAGATCCCGACGTCGGCCCCGTGCAGGGCCAGCGCGTCGTTGACGCCGTCGCCCAGGAAGGCGACCGACCGTCCGGTGCGTCGCAACGAGACGATCAGCCGCGCTTTCTGTTCGGGCGAGATCCGGGCGAAGATGGTGTTGTCGCGCGCCGCGTCGTCGAACCTGGTGTCATTGAGGGTGTCCATCTCGGCGCCGGTGATCGTGCCCTTGGACGGCAAACCCAAATCGGCGCACACCTTTTCGGCGACCTTAGGATTGTCGCCGGTAGCCACCTTGAGTTCGATGCCCAGCGCCGCCAGTTGTGCCAACGAATCGCGCGCCGCGGCCTTCGGCTCGTCGGCGAACACCAAGAAGCCTTCCAGCACAAGGCCGCATTCGTTGTCGGCGGTAAGGCCGGTCAGCTCCGGCGCGGGTTTGCTGGCCACCGCCACCACACGGCGGCCACTGGTGAACAGCGCGGCCAGCGTGCGCTGCGCCGCATCGGGCACCGCCTCGCATTTTTCCAGCACTTGCTCGGGTGCGCCCTTGACCACCAGCACGCGGCGGCCGGCGTCGTCGAGCAGTGCCGAGGTCGCGCGGCGGGCATGGTCGAAAGGCAGTGTGGCGACTCGGTGGACGCTTGCTGTCAGCAGGCCCTCAGCGGCTGGGGACTCCCACAGTGCGGCGTCCATCGCGTTCGCGCTGACACCGCCTGATGCCGCGTCGGCGTCGGTGGCCAGCAGACCCGCACGCAGGACCGTGTCGTCGTGCGTACCGGTGGGGTCGACGGCGTCGACCAGGCTGATGCGGCCCTCGGTCAGGGTCCCCGTCTTGTCGGTGATCAATATGTCGATGTCACCGAGGTCCTCGATGCAGACCAGTCGTTTGACCAGAACCTTGAGTCGCGCCAGCCGCCGCGACCCGGTGGCCAGGCTGGTGCTGACCACGGCGGGCAGCAACTGCGGCGTGATGCCCACCGCGATCGCCAGCGCGAACAACACTGAGTCGATCACCGACCGACCCAGCAACAGGTTGGTGACCAAGATGAGCACGGTCAAGGCCAGCCCCACCCACAGCAGCAGGTAAGAGAATCGGCGCAGACCGGCTTGGAACTCCGTCTCGGGTTGCCGTACCCCCAAGCCGGCGGCGATGCGGCCGAACTCGGTGTTCACACCGGTTGCGTACACCACACCAACGCCGTCGCCGGCGCTGACGATGGTGCCCATGAACGCCAAATCGGTCGAATCGGTCAGGCCTGCATCGGCATTGACCGACGGCAGTGACTTCTCCGAGGCCGCTGACTCGCCGGACAGGATGCTCTCGTTGCATTCCAGCCCGTTGACATCGATCAACCGTACGTCGGCGGGCACCGCTTCGCCCAGCGCGAGCCGGATCACATCGCCACGCACCAGGGCGGTGACATCGACCTTCGTGTAGTGCCCGTCGCGGAGGACAACGGCCACATGGTGTACCCCCGAATGCAGTGCAGCCGAGGCGCGTTCGGCGCGGTACTCGTTGACGAAACCCAAGCCGATGCTGGCGGCCAGGATGACGCCGATGATGGTCGCCTGTTTGCTGTCGCCGAGAAAGAACGACACCACGGCGGTGGCCGCCAGCAGCCCCAGCACCGCATTGCGCATTTGGCGCCCCAGCACCGCGATTGCGCTCACCCGGTGAGTGCGAATGGCATTGGGGCCGTAGCGCAGTAATCGGCCCGATGCCTCCGCACTGGACAGCCCGCCTTCCGAGGTGTCGAGCCGCCGCAGCACCTCGGGCACCGGTGCGGCGCCCACCAGCCCGGTGGTCAGCGCCGCGTGTTCATCCTCGATCGCTGTCACCGCGTGTCCTTGCTGGTGCTGATTCGACGAGCGTGCCCTCGGCCACGGCGCCGGTACGGCGGGCGACGGCGAATGAGGGGATCCCGCTCCTTCCGAGCGATTTCGACGATACGGGCGACCCCTACGCCACCAGCCTGCCCATCCGAAACAGTCATCCCGATAACACCATCAACCCCACATCCGACTACATCCCGAACCCAAAGTCGGAAACAGTCAAATCCACCATTCGAGTCAGGTAGAGATCAGTCTCCCCGCACGGTACCTACGATGTGGTCGCTGGGCGGGGTGCGTCCATACGCTTGCGGACGATGTGTTCAACCAGGATTGGGACGAACGCCTGGATCGGTGCACTGCTGAACTGTTGGGCGGCCTCCTCGCACCACCGCGTGATCTCGGCGGCGCGCTGGACGTCGCCGCCCCCCTCGCGGCGGGCCAGCCGGGCGGCCACGTCGGTCATGGCTCGGACAGCGGCCCGCTCGGCTTCGCTGTTCACCGCGATACCACCGTCGGCGCGTTTTGATGCCGCGTCCAGTTCTTGTCGTGCAACCTGGTCACTGGCATCGGGCGGGATGACAAGCAATGTGAGGTAATCACCGTCGCGACCGAACACGATGACACTGGCCGGCTCGCCGGCAGTGAAGCCCTGTAACTGGACTGTGTGGCCGGCGATCTCGACCTGCGGCGGCGTCTCCGTCCACGCTTTGAGGTGGTAGCCCACCATGCTGACCTTCCCGAGCCGGTCGGACAACCGCGCAACCAACCCAGGTAGCTCGCTGGCTAACTGCGTTGATCGCGGCCACCACACCCCGTCGAGATACTTGGAGGCAGGCGGCTCGGGTTTGAGCTGCAGCCGCGGCTCGTTCTCGGCGTCGACTACCGGCCAACCGACTTGCGGATCGTCGTTCATCGGCGCTGGGTCCCCTTCCGCTTGGCGGGCTCCAGCACGGACTTTGCCGGAACGACACCCTGTGCTCGACCGACGCTCGAACCGATACCGCAATAAGGGTGCTACGCTACCCCGCCTCGGTAACGGCAGCGGGGGCACGCGGTGAACAACGTGGTGTTCTGTCTACTGCCCGGGTCGAACTCCGGCAGATCGCTCACTGACTGACATAAATATCGCCGATTTTGAACCACTGCGTGTGAGGTGGTAGCTCTGCTTACCGTCCTGAGGACGCTGCGATGAAGGGGTGCAAGCGCGCAACTCCACGCCTGCAACACTGACGGTGCTAGGTCCGCGCTGATCGCGGCTGCCGACGAACTCTGCCGACTGGCGTGCCTCAGCGCATCGCCGCCGCCGATAAAGATCTCACAACCGGGCCGTCAACGGCGGCCGTACATCGCACCACCGCAAACACCAAACACGTCTACTTGGCGGGGCGGTCAGCATCAGTACCAATAGCGTCTGCCCGCGACTCGCCGGCCTGTTGCGCCGAGGATCAGCAGGATGACCCCGACAACGACGAGGATCCAGCCAAGAATGATGGCGATTTGGTCGAATGGCACGGGTAGGGGTGTGAGGTAGCCGACGAGCAGCAGAATGATTCCAACGACGATCATGGTTTCCTGTCTTTTACGAAGCGCTGAATGGTGTCATTTAGATGACGCTGCATTTACTTCTTTTTGAAGGCGTCCTTAAGTTTCTCGACGGCGTCTTTGAGATTGGACTCCACCTGGTCGCGCTTCCCCTCGTTTTCTGTGCTCTTGTCGCCGGTAACCTTGCCGATCGCTTCCTTCGCCTTACCGCCAAGCTCTTCGAGCTTGTTTTTCGCCTTATCCACACCGTTCACAATGTCTGCCTCCTCCTAGGTGCGGGAATCGACCTAGGGTGGGCCGAAATCCCGGTCGACGATAACTCGCGAGCCGCGGCTGTGACTTCTCGAACGCATCAGAAGGGACCATCGGCTCAATACTTTGTGACCTTCGCCCTTATTGGCTTACCGCCAATGCCGATTAACGTCCGCAGTCATTAGCGGACAACGGAGAGACAGAGATATAGGGGATTCCGATATGGCGAAGAGCACTGAAAAGAAGACCAAAGGCGCCCCCAGCGGTAGACCAGGTTGACGAGGTGCGCGAATCGGCCAAAAGCCGGACAACACGGCGCGAGCGAGGCTTTGCGCAAGTTTCATCGCACAGTCGATGAGGCGATTCCTGAGAACCTCCAACCGCTACGCAGGACAATCGTCCACGCCGCCATCGAATTGGCCGCTCAACTCGTCACGGCGCAGTACGAGCGCCCCGGTGGCTGATTGGTCGGATCGCTTTCCGCGCTGTACGTCGACCGCCGGGATGCAGGATAGGCGGACGAAATAGTGTGTGACCGCGGCATCGACCCGATTCCCGTGCCGTTGAGAAACGGCGGTACCGACCGGGAAGAGGCGCTTCGCGTCGCCTTCGTGGGGACCTTTCCCCCGAGACAGTGCGGGCTGGCGACGTTCACCGAGTCGATGGTGCGTTCGATCACCCAGCACCTTCTCACCGCCACCGTGCCGTGGAAAGCTCAGGGAACGGACCATTCCGGCGCTTGGGGGATGTGCCGTGCGACGGGTCGGGCGACCTACGGCGCCTGGTCGGGGAGGGAACGGTCATGAGTGCGCCGGTCGGACTCGAGGGTTCGGTCCACCAGGCAGATCTCGAGCGGCTCGTCGCGGGTGATCATCACGACCCGCACCAGATCCTGGGCCCGCACCTAGTGAAGGACGGCGACGGGCGGGTTCGGGTGGTGATCCGCGGCTGGTGCCCGGACGCCGCGGGGATGGCGGTGCTGAGCGGCGGGGCGCGGATCGAGATGCGTCGCATCCATGCCGCCGGTGTGTTCGCCGGCGTGCTGGCGGCCGACGCCCTCCCTGCCTACTGCCTCGAGTCGACCGACCGGAGCGGCACGACGACGTCCTTCGACGATCCCTACGGATGCTGGCCGACGCTGGGGGAGATGGACCTGCACCTGCTGGGCGAGGGCCGGCACGAGGGGCTGTGGCGGCACCTGGGCGCCATCGTGCGCGTCCACCAGGGGCTCTGCGGGACGTCGTTCGCCGTCTGGGCGCCGAGCGCCAGGAGCGTGCGCGTTGTCGGGGACTTCAACGGCTGGGACGGCCGGGTTCACCCGATGCGGGTGCTGGGCAGCTCCGGCGTCTGGGAGATCTTCCTCCCGGGAGTCGGACCAGGGGCCCGCTACAAGTACGAGGTGGTCAGCCAGGGCGGGCACCTTAGCCTGCGGGCCGACCCGTTCGCCTTCGCCGCGGAGACACCGCCCGCCACCGCCAGCATCGTCACCCACAGCACGCACGAGTGGCAGGACGCGCAGTGGATCGCCGAGCGGGCCACCGTGGACCTCATGCGCGCCCCGGTCTCGATCTACGAGTGCCATCTCGGGTCGTGGCGGCTGACCCGGAACGACGACGGGTCGTGGCGCCCGCTGACCTATCGGGAGGCGGCCGAGATCCTCCCGGAGTACGTGGCCGATCTCGGGTTCACCCACGTGGAGTTCCTTCCGCTGGCACAGTATCCGTTCTCGGGCTCCTGGGGGTATCAGGTGACCGGGTATTACGCGCCGGCGGCACAGTTCGGCAGCCCGGACGACTTCCGATACCTGGTGGATCGGCTGCACCAGGCGGGGATCGGGGTGCTCGTCGACTGGGTGGCGGCCCACTTCCCCAAGGACGACTGGGCCCTGGCCCGCTTCGACGGCACGGCGCTGTACGAGCACGCCGACCCCCGACAGGGGGAGCACCCCGACTGGGGCACGCTGGTGTTCAACTACGGCCGCCACGAGGTCCGCAACTTCCTGCTGGCCAACGCCTTGTACTGGATCGAGGAGTTCCACATCGACGGGCTGCGGGTGGACGCGGTCGCCTCGATGCTCTACCTGGACTACTCCCGCTGCGAGGGTGAATGGGTGACGAACCGGTTCGGGGGCCGGGAGAACCTTGAGGCCATCAGCTTCATCAAGGAAGTCAACGAGGTGGTCTACCGGCACCACCCGTGGGTGATGATGGTCGCCGAGGAGTCCACGTCCTGGCCGGCCGTGTCCCGCCCCACCTCTCTGGGCGGCCTGGGGTTCGGGTTCAAGTGGAACATGGGGTGGATGAACGACACGCTGGTGTACTTCAGCAAGGATCCGGTCCATCGCCGGTTCCACCACCACGAGCTCACGTTCTCGCTGCTGTACGCGTTCCACGAGAACTTCATCCTGCCGCTCAGCCACGACGAGGTCGCCCACGGTAAGGGTTCGCTGCTCGCCAAGATGCCCGGGGACCGCTGGCAGCAGTTCGCGAACCTGCGGGCGCTGCTGGCGTGGATGTGGGCCCATCCCGGACGGCAGTTGCTGTTCATGGGCGGCGAGATCGCCCAGAGCGACGAGTGGCGGCACAACGCCAGCGTGGACTGGCACCTGCTTGAGTACCCCGAGCACGCCGGGGTCCAGCGCCTGGTCCGGCAACTCAACGCGGTGTACCGCGACCAGCCGGCCCTCTGGGAACAGGACTTCGACTGGCCGGGATTCCACTGGATCGACCCGAACGACGCCGACCACAGCGTGCTGTCGTTCGTCCGGTTCCCGGTAACCGACCAGCGGGTCGTGGCGTGCATCGCCAACCTCACCCCAGTGGTCCGGCATGACCATCGGGTCGGGCTCCCTCGGCCGGGTCGGTGGGTCGAGATCCTCAATACCGACAGCACCCAATTCGGCGGCAGCGGCGTCACCGTCGGCGACCTCACCGCAGAGGCGATCGGCTGGAACGACCTGGAGTACTCGGCCTCTATGACGCTTCCCCCGTTGGGCGTCGTCTGGCTGGCGCAGGAGGGGTAGTGCGGGCGGGCGTACACCGCCCGAAAGTTGCTCCTATGTCATCCCTGAAGGGGTGGGGTTCTGTCAAGACGTTGGCGACCTGGGATTGTGCTGGCTTTCGGCCTCCGTGTAGGCGGCATCGGGTAAGGGCCGGGGTCAAGACGGAGCGCCCGCAGCGTAGCGAGGACGAACGGTCTTGACCCCGGACCGGGCCGATGCATGCTTTCGACGGACGTCGGGAAGATCAGCCGGGCGGATGTGTGGTTGTGGGCCTTCTCCAAACCGTGATGGTGCAGATACTTTGGGGCAGGGCCGGACTGTTCCGGCTGCCGGTCATCCCTTCGCCCAGCTGTGGTGGGCATGGAGCGGTGCGGTAGCAACACGTGGGGTCAATCAAGCGGGCGACCACGCCGTTGGGGGGTCAGACAAAAAAGCGGCCGCGCACGGGTTGCGTCCGGAGTGCTCACGCTGCGCTGGCACGGTCGAGCGCGCGGATGTGGCCGTCGCGCAGCCCGTAGTAGACCAGCGTGAGTAGTTTGCGTGCCGCGGCAACCGAGGTTGTCCCGTTCTTCGTGGAATTTGAGGTGGCGGTCCCTCACCTGAGGCCTGCCTGATGGTAGGTCTTCGGGTGAACGACCAAGAACACCCACGAAGGAAGGGACCGCCATGAGAACCGTACCTACTGTCCGCCTCGCTGAGACGACTGACGCCGCCGTACTGCCCGATCTGCCGGAGGAGATCGTCCTGGCGCTGACCGACATCGCTGGTGCGGCCCGAGAGGGGCTGCTGGCGATGAGCGTGGCCGCCGGGATGGCAGTGATGCGGGCACTGTTTGAGGCCGAGATCGCCGAGGTGGTCGGACCGAAAGGCAAGCATGATCCGAACCGGGCCGCGGTGCGTCATGGCGGCGGGCGCGGCTCGGTCACGCTGGGCGGGCGTCGGGTGTCGGTGGATCGGCCGCGGGCCCGCACCTGCGATGGGCACGAGGTGCCGCTGGCCTGCTATACCCACTTCGCTACCGAGGATGTGCTGACGGCCGTGGTGATGGAGCGGATGCTGGCCGGGGCGGCCACCCGCCGGCACGCGCGGGTCGCCGAGCCGGTTGGCACCGTGGTCGACAAGGAGACGAAAGCGACTAGCCGCTCGGCGATTTCGCGCCGATTCGTCAAACAGACCGAGACTGCGCTGGCCGAGTTGATGGCCCGCGACCTGGTGGGCGAGGACATCAAGGTGCTCATGCTTGATGGTGAGCACATGGCCGAGCGCTGCGTGGTAGTGGCGCTGGCCATCACCGCCGACGGAACCAAAAAGCCGGTCGGGCTGTGGGACGGTTCCACGGAGAATAAGACCGTGGTGCGTTCGCTGTTGGCCGACCTGGTCGAGCGTGGCCTGCGCTTCGATGACGGGCTGTTGGTGGTCGTCGACGGCGCCAAGGCGCTCGCGGCCGCGGTACGAGAGGTGTTCGGCGCCAAGGCCATCATCCAAAGATGCACCCTGCACAAGCGGCGGAATGTCGCCGAGCACCTGCCCGACAAAGACAAGCAGTGGGTAGATGCCAAGCTAGTCAAGGCATTTGGTCATGCCGACCCAGACACCGGGCTGGCCAACGCCAAAAAGCTTGCCGCGCAACTGGATAAGAGCTACCCGGGCGCGGCCGCCTCACTGCGTGAAGGCCTGGAGGAAATGTTCACCGTCGCGCGGCTGGGCATCGAAGGCCGGCTGGCCAAGAGCCTGACCACCTCCAACCCGGTCGAGTCGATGATCTCGATAGCCCGCACCACCAACCGTAATGTCACCCGCTGGCGCGACGGGCAGATGGTGCTGCGCTGGACCGCGGCCGGCATGCTCAACGCCGAACGGTCGTTCCGTCGCATCAAGGGCTACAAGCAGATGCCCCAGCTCGCCGACGCCCTGCGCCGACACGCCAACCCCGACACCGTCGGTACCGCCGCATAGAGTTCACCATGGATCGCCACCAAAAATCCACGCGACTCGGGACATGCTCCGGCAACCTTGGCGATGTTTTTGCCGCGGCGAGCTTCGATGCGGTCTTTGTCGGCCGCGATCTTGGCCGTCGTCGGGTGGCGCTGCACCGCCTCGATCGCTGCCCAACGAACCAGTTTGGAGCCCTGTTTGGTGATATGCCCGCGGTGTACGACGGTGTCGGATTCGCGGTGGCGCGGGGTCAGTCCGGCCCAAGAGCACAGTTGGGCTGGACCGGTGAAGCGGCCGGCGTCACCAATCTCGGCGACAAAAACCGCCGCCAGCGTCACTCCGATACCGGGTACCTGCTGGATGGCTTGATAGCCGCGGTCAGCGTCGAGCCGTTTGGCGATCAACGCGGCGAAACGTGCCTCGTGGCCATCGAGGGTATCGATCAGTTCCAGCAGTGAGCGGACCCGTTCGGCGTAGGCGGTGGCTAGCGGCACCTTCGCGAGTCGCTTGCGCCCACCGACTCCGAACAGGTCCGATACCGCAATCAACACCCCGGCTTTGGCCAGTACGGCATGGACCTGGGCTTTGAGCCCGGATCGGATCGCGACCAGCTTGGCCCGATAGCGCACCAACTCCCGCAGCTCGCGTGTCGCCGGTGGTGCGATCCAGGCCTCGGGCAGTCGACCCATCCGCAGCAGATCAGCCAGATCGCCGGCGTCGCGCACGTCGTTTTTCACCCTTCTGTACCGAAACCCTTTGACTCCCAATGGGTGCGCCAGATGTACCTGCGCTCCGTGGGCTTGCAGCACATCGACCGCCCAGTACCATCCATACGTTGCTTCGAGCACCACCTCGGGGTCGGAGCCGGCGTCCTCGAGCTGCAGTCCCAACGCGACCGGGTCGTTGACGATCCGTACCGCTGAGAGCTGCTCACCGGACTCCGATTGGCGCACGATCACCGACCGCTGCCGATGCAGATCGATCCCGACGAACTGCTTGCCGTCATACTCGTTCATAGGGGCCTCCCATGATTCGTGGAAAGTGAACACCCCCAGCATCCGCCGGGAACGTCACGAGGAGCGGAGGCCCCGCCCCTTCATCGCATCAAGCGGCGACCGGATTCACCGCCTCGGCGGGATCGCCGTGCGCGTTCTTGAGGTACTACGTAGGTCCGCATCGAGCGGCTGACTGACTGTCCCGTCGGAATTGATGGGGCCAGCGACGCGCGCCATGGCCCGTTACTCGCTACGTTGTTGTGGCGCACCACGACAAGGGAGTCTCCGATGTGACCAACCGACCTAGACGACGACGCCATCGCGCGGCAGGCCCCGTTGTTACCGAGGTATGGCAGGGTAATGCGGACCCGCTCGGGGCGTCCTACAACGGATCCGGGACGAACTTCTCGCTGTTCAGCGAGATAGCCGAGCGGATCGAGCTGTGCCTGTTCGACGCTGACGGCGCCGAAACCAGGATCGTGCTTCCGGAGGTCGACGGCTTCGTCTGGCACGGTTTCCTGCCCAATATCGAACCCGGCCAGCGGTACGGGTACCGAGTGCACGGGCCATACGACCCCGGCGCCGGTCAGCGGTGCAACCCGAACAAACTGCTGCTGGACCCCTACTCCAAGGCCATCGACGGCACGTTCGATTGGAACCAGTCACTGTTCGGCTACAACTTCGGCGACCCGGACAGCCGCAACGACGACGACTCGGCCTCCAGCATGCCCAAAGCGGTGGTCATCAACCCGTTCTTCGACTGGGGTGTGGACCGCCCGCCGCAACGGGAGTACTCCGACACCGTCATCTACGAGGCGCAGCCGGGACCACTTCGAGACGGTGCAGGTCAGGTATGCATTTCTGTGATCTTGGTGGGCTCGAGATCGCATCCGAAAGGGCGAAAATCCGCACTTTTTCGGTATTTGGCGGCGGATGACCGGCGGACCATGGGTCTGAACCTGCCGTTTTACTGCCGGGCGTTAGCGGAAGCTCACGCGGGTGCAAGGCGATGATCGGGCCGCAACAACGTCGGTTGTAGGCGGCACTGAGCATTGGTGGGGTGTGGGGATCGAGCCGAGTGGCTACGACGTAGGGGTGGTCGCCGGCGGGATCTTCGGGGTGCACAGCTAAGCACGCACCCAAAGATGAGGTCGAACGATGACCCTGTGCGGGTCGGCGGTGTCGGAGGTGCTCGATGCAGCTGATCGTCGTCGATGAGCACATCTGCGGTCGGTCCTCGGGGAACTCGTAGCACGCTCAGCTCGATGTCTGCCCGCTCGATTAACGACGGGGGTTGGGCGTCCGGGCACTACTTGTCGCTAATGGCCCTCGGCGAGGGTGTATCGAAGCATGTTTGAAACGACTGTGCACCAATCCCGGCACCGCGCCTCAGGCCGACTCAACCCGGACGCTACCGGCTGTGACCTCCTGCAAGGCCCCGGAGCATCGGCACGCTGATGGTGCACACGATCGCCACAAACAGTCACGAGTCGTCGTCAGCCTCGATGACGAATCGCTCAGCAATGGTCGTCATTTCCAGTGACGCTCAACACGCGGTATCGACGCTGCCAGTTCAAACGGATCGAACAGCATTCACGCTGGTAGACGTGGAGCCGATGACGGGAATCGGACCCGCGTATTCAGCTTGGGAGCTGTTTCGGTGCCCGAACCGGTGGGCGAAAACCCCTGCTCTCCGCCCTGGCTTGCAAACCCGAAATCCATGATGACCAGCGGATGAGGTGCGGTTGGCACTGTGCACACTGTACGGTTGGCACACGGTTGCGGTATGGCGCCGGTACGAGTGGATTGTGGCTGTGGTCACGGGACGAATGCGGGACCGGGACCGGCGTACCGACGGTACGGTCGACCTGTGTCAACCGCCGCAGGCGCCCGCGCTGACGAGCGTCACTCTGTCCCCGGGCTGAACTTTTGCGTTGCTCGACGGGACCGATCCACAAGATCATGTGTCGATTCGGGATAAGGATCGCTCGCTGCGTAAAGTGCAGCTAAGTGTCGGGGTCGCGGTCGAGAGCGAAACTGATAGATCACCGGCCACTCGGACGGGTGGTTCCTATTGCGTCAGGGGTATCCCGATGTGGCCGTGCAAATCGCTGATCGCTCGGCGCAGCCAGCGTTGAGACGTTAGACCTCGGCCTTTCTTGGCGGCGATTTTGAGAGGCGCTCGAAGGTGTGGTGTTCAGCCGAGCAGTGGTGTGCGCTCGTGGACGAGGGCGTCAAGGCGGGCTTGCATCGCGGCCTCCACCCGGGCGGCGAAGTCCGCTGGCGACTCATCGGGCTCGGGGTACATGGGCGCCATCACCGCAGTGATCAGCTTGGTGGGCAACGGCAGATATGGCAGCATGCCGACCACGCCGACATTGATACCCCACGGGATGGAGACCGACACGGGCAGCGCCTTCATCCGCAGCAAGCGAGGTAGCTGCAGCGACTGGGCGATGCGACGGCCGTTGGAAATGACGAACAGCGACTCACCGGCACCTGCGGTAACCACAGGCACGATCGGCACACCCTGATCCATGGCCAGGCGCGCAAAACCGGATCTTCCGTGGAACTGAACCCGGTTGCGGTCGCGCCAGGCTTTCGCGGCGTCCACCTCGCCGCCCGGAAACACCAAGACGTTATGGCCCGCGGCAAACGCCTCTTTGGCGGTTTCTTTTGACGCCGGCCGCCCGCCCATTGCCTCGGCGATCTTGCCGGCACGCAACGTCCATGCGAGTTGGTGGGTCAAGGCGGTGGTCGGCCGGCTTATCCCGGCCGCTCGCTCCACCGAGTACATCGCAAGTGCGTTGAGGTCTACGATGCCGCCAAAGCCGTGATTGCTCACGATCAGCGCCGGTTCGGGAACCTCGGCGTCGACCTGGATTTCGTGGCGGTGATAACGCTGCAGATAGCGCTCGAGGCTAGAGCGTAGCAGCGAACGGGTCCTGGACGACATCTCGGTCACCATGGCTCTTTTCGCTTGATCGTTGGCGATGGAGTTGTCGAAAATCTTACAGCCGTGTCGAGCGCGCTGAGAACAGCCGGGTTCGCCGTGCACACTGCCGGGATGGCGTTAACCGCTCGTGCGGCAGTGGCGGTTGAGCCGGGCAGCTCACCGCCATTGAGGGCGAGGTCGGCCGGAACGGGGGATCACCATCGACGGTGATTCGCGTGAGCCGCCGATTGTTGCCACTCATAGCGATAGCCGGCGAATACACGCGTGCCCCTGCGCTCTTCGACGCCGTCGGACGCGACTACCGCAGACACCTGCCGCCGACTGACGAATATGTCCTGGACTGCGCATATCACGCGGGCCACGCGTACGCTGCGATCGGCAAGCCGGACATGGCTTGCCCCTGCTGCGGTTCTACGTGCAGAACGCCCCGGTACCACCCCGCTTTCCGTGCGCCGCGCGGCTGCTCACATGGGGCTGTGACGGGCCCGCCCGTTCGGTTCTACTGAGCCTGGGCTGTTCATCCGAAGGCTCCCCAGTGATGGCCGGATCAGCGCCAATGCCCAATGTACGAATCGGCGCAAATCGGCGCCCTTGCCGCCGAGTCAGGCCCGGGACTCAAACATGCCCAGGACAACGGCGATGCCCAGCACCGACTCGGCACTGAACGGGTTACGCCACAGCCCGCCATGGTTGGCACCTTGCCAGAACAATTCGATGGGGTTGTGCAGCGGCGTCGTCGGATTCGCCAGGGCGCTAGGGTTGCGCAGGTCGTGCACGAGCAGGGCCGCCATTAAGGTGTTGCTCGTGGACGGGTCGAAGATCTCCAGCCCGAACCTGGGGGCACCCGCGTAGGCGGCGGCCAGCCCGCGGTTCTTCACCACCGAGTGGGTCCGCGTGGGAGGCGCGACGTTCAGCGACACGAGGCGGCCGTTCATCCGCTCCACCGCGGCCCGCCAACGCTGCAACCGCTTCGCCACCAGGTAGTTCGGCCCCTGCCGAGGCACGATTGCGTCGTTGATGCCGACCAGCCGGCCGTCGTCCATCGCGTACAGCCGCGGATAGTTCGGCTGGAACAGGGTGTTCAGGCTGGCCAGCTGTGCTGCCCGCCGCATCGCGCGCCGCTGCCCGGCCTGCTGCTTGGCCCGCCGGCGACTGTCCTCGACGACCTCCTCGGGCACCACGAACGCGTCGGTGGGGGTAGCCAGGAACGCCAGCGACACTTCGGGGCGGCCCTCGCCGATAGCGGTCATCAGCACGTCGCCGGCGACGCTGGTGAGCACGTGCAACCCACCGTCGGCGTACACGTAGTTGCCGACGGTGAGCGGGCCCTCGAAGGTGCGCAGCCAGGTGACGGTCTCGGGCAGTTGGGTAATCAGGTCGGCGCCGGCCACCGCGGCGATCTCCTTGGCGTTGGTGTCGTCCGCCACGTCCGCGGACACCGGCACCGGCACCGACATGGTGCCGGCGCTGGCGGCGACCAGCCCCATCAGCCGCTCCCAGGTCGCCGGCCGCGGCAGGTCGAGCGCGACAACGTGGGCGCCCCAGCGGAGTAGCGACACCAGCGGACCCATTTCGGCACCGGCGCCGAGCACGACCACGGTCACGTCGCGCAGATCGAGCCACTCGGGGTGCTCGACGACCAGGTCCAGGGCGTCGGCCAGAGACGGCTCCACGATTCCGCGGCGCACCCAGTCCTCGCCCAGGCGGGCGATGCCACCGCCGGCCAGCCGCTCACCGTGGTAGGGCAGAGTGAGGCCGTTGACGTCCTCGCGCGCGCCGCTACCAGTGATCCTGACGGTGCGTAGGGCCGGCTCGGTGTAGCCGCGAAGCCCATCGTCCAGGCTCGTCTCCGCGCCGTCGCGGACGAAGGTGAACCGACGACGCATCGACGCCAGGCCGTTGCGGGCGCTGCGGATAGCTGCGTCCGGGCTGCTGGCGCCGAGCTCGGTGAGCTTGCGGAAGATCTTCGGGTAGTCCCGTCGCCAGTCGCTGACCTGCTCGACGGTGGCGGTCAGGCCCGCGTCGACGTCACGGACGGCGTCGGCGATGATCGCCGTCGCGGTCGGCGTGGTGCTGCGGCGATCGCGCACGGCCGGCCATGCCAGGCCATTCGGCGGTGGGGGTTCAGTGCCCGGTTGGTTGGTGGTCGTTGTCTCGGCGTTGCTCATTTACCCATTCTGTCGAACGGGACTACCTCGCGAGTGAAAACGCAGCCGGTGCGGCAGCCGTTCAGGTGATGCCCAGGCACATCGTAGACGGTCAATTCGCGGCCGGTGGTTTGCCGGTATGGGTCCGCGGCGCAGCGTTATTGGGACGGCTGGCGTCCATGCGGCGAGTACGGGACTGTTACGGGACCGCGCCTAACCCCTGCAAGCCGGTAAGCGCTGTTTCCGCTGCTTAGAGTTGGAGCCGATGACGGGAATCGGACCCGCGTATTCAGCTTGGGAAGCTGCTTCGGCGCACCCACGCTCGTTCGCTAGTCTCCGCAACCCTCCGAGTCGGCACATCGCCGCAGCTCAGTGTTGGTTCTCGTTCAATCTCCGATGACTTGTGGAGGCTTGCGACTTAGCTGGATAGGCCCCCGTGACGGGCCAAAACACGGTCACGCACAGCAAACCGGACGGCTGTATTAGAAGATCGGCGCGATCACCGATGCAGGTCGACGCGGGTGTCCACCGCGTGAGCCGCGCACCTGTACGCCACGCTGGCGACACGAACGAGGGGGCATGTTGAAGGTAGCGCTGAGCGACGTCCGGCACAGCGCGATGCGCCGTCGCCCGCCGCGGTCAACCGCGTGACCGTCCGTCGTACATCGAGTCGAGCAGCGACTCGTATTTCGCCTCGACGACCTTGCGCTTGACCTTCATGCTGGGCGTCAGCTCATCCTCTTCGACCGAGAGGTCGTGGTCGAGAATCCGGAAGTCCTTGATGGTCTCCCAGCGGTTGAGCCGGCCGTTGAGCTCCTCCACGCATGCCTGTACGTACCTGTGGACTGCGGGGTCCTCGGCTAGCAAGGGGTAGTCGGTGGCCTTCAGGCCCCGCGCCCGGCCCCACTGGACCAGCGCTTCGGGATCCAGGGTGATCAGCGCGGTCGCGTAGTTGCGGCCGTCGCCATGAACCAGCATCTGGCTGGCCAGCGGACAGATCGCCTGGAACATGGCCTCGATGGCCTGCGGCGCGATGTACTTGCCGCCGGAGGTCTTGATCAGGTTCTTCTTCCGGTCGGTGATCCGCAGCCGGCCCGCCTCGTCGATCTCGCCGACGTCACCGGTGGCGAACCACCCGTCGGCGCCCAGCGCCTCGGCCGTGGCCTCGGGCAGGTTGTGGTAGCCGCGCATCACCCCGGGACCCCGTACGAAGATCTCCCCGTCGTCCGCGATCTTGATCTCGGTGCCGACAAGCGGCGGGCCCACGAGCCCTAACGTCGGGTCCTCGGGGCGGCCGATGCAGCCCGCGGCGCTGGTCTCGGTCAGTGCGTAGCCCTCGAGCACAGGCATCCCGGCGGCGGCGAACCAGGCGGCGACGTCCTTCGAGAGGGTGGCGCTGCCCGAGACGAGGAAGCGGATCCGGCCGCCCAGCCGGGCGCGGATCTTCGACAGCACCAACCGGTCGGCCAACGCGTACTGCGCCTGGACCACCCGGCTCGGTCGGCGGCCCCGGAGCCGGGCCTGCAAGGCCTTGTTGCCCACGCCGAAGGCCCAGGTAAACAACCGGTACCTGATTCCACCCTCTTCCTGGATGGTCTGCACGACCTTCGCGTGCACCTTCTCGAAGATCCGCGGAGCCCCCGCCATGAACGTCGGGCGGACCACCGCGAGGTTCTCCACGATCTTGTCGATGCGGCCGTCGACGGCCGTGGGGAAGCCGATCTGCAACTGCACCGCTTCCAGCATCTTGCCGAACGAGTGCGACATCGGAAGCCACAGATAATGCAGGTCGCTAGGCGACACGATGTCGATGGCCTCTACCCCGGCGCCGATGTACGTCCAGCAGCGGTGAGGCAGCTCCACGCCCTTGGGCCGCCCCGTGGTCCCCGACGTGTAGATCAGCGTGGCCAGCTGCTCGGGCTGCACAGCGGCCACCGCCTCGTCGACTGCGGTCGGGTTCTCGACGAGGTGCTTGGCACCCAAGGCCTGCAGGTCCTGCAGGCTCAGCACCCACTCGCCGTCCGCCTCGCCATCGAACGTGACTACCCGGAGCACGTCGGGTATGTGGTCCCGCTGGGCGCGCAGCTTAGCGATCTGAGTGTCGTCCTCGGCGAAGACGATCCGCGATCCGCTGTCGGACAGGATGAAGGCGACGTCCTCGCCGCCGGTCGAGGGGTAGACGGCGGTCGTCGCAGCGCCCGCGCACATGATCGCGAGATCCGCGTACAGCCACTCGATGCGGGTGGCGCTCGCGATCGCCACCCGCTCCTCGGGCTGGATCCCCAGCGCGAGCAGACCGGCGGCGGTGGCCTTGACCGTCTCCGCAGTCTGCCTCCAGCTCACCGACGCCCAGCCATCGTTGGTCGGGAAACGGAACGCCTCGGCTTCGGGGGTCGCCGCGACCCGGTCGTAGAACATCCGGGCCACCGACACCGCCGGCGTCGGGTAGCTGCCGGTGTCCGCCGTGCCGGCGGTCGTCCTCATCGATTCCTCGCGCGACTAATCAGCACCTGGCTTTGCGTCACCCTGCCTTTTCAGCGTCTCGCTCGCGCTGCTCACGACGCTTCGTATGAACTCGTACTGCGTCTCGACGAGCTTGTCCGCCATATCCAGGGCGGCGTCGACAATGGTATTGCGTCTCGACGGATGGTCGTCGCCGTGCGCGGGCATCGACTCATCGACAGCGCCAACGAACTTGCGCACGGCATCGATCGCGGTCCGTTGTCCGGATTCGACCGACTTGAGCACTTCATCGGACAGGCCTGCTACTCGTTCTGTCAGGTCTGACGCTCGTTCCGCCGCGGTCTTCTTCTCGGTGTTCTCTGCCATAATCGCGCTCCTCACGGATTGAATGCAGCAATGAGTCTTGAATGACTCGGCATCAAGAATGCGCTCCGACCTCGGCGTTCTATAGGGCCGATGGTCCCTGCTCCACCTGATGTGGAAAGGCCCTCGAGGGAAGGGCTGAACAAAACCCCACGAGGTATTCAAAAACGGCGTCCAGCCTGACGCGTTTCTGGTATAGCTTCCCGTACGCGTGTGACCAGATTGCGGGGCTAAAAGCCGCCGCCGACCCCCGGACGGTGGCGCCCCGAGTGGCCGGGGCCCCTGCGAGTAGACGAGGCCCCGGCCACCTCTTTTAGGTCGCTCTACCGGCATCGTCAAGTTATTTGGGAATGCTTGTGGCTCAGTCGATGTGAGTGGACTGTATGCGGAACATAGTGGCTGATTGTGTCTTTCATGCCGCTGCGGCGACTGTGATCTGATCCCAGACCGCAAAGCGGTTGGTCATCTGGGTTCGCCATTGGGGTGCCCTGATCAGATGACGACGGGGACGGAAGTGCTGTCGGATGTGGCTGAACGCCAACGGGAATCGTTGGGCCTGCCCAGGTGAGGCGAAGCGTGTCATCACCCGTTCCCGGATTCTTTGTCGGCTGATGGGAGTTCTCGGCCCGGTTGAGTTGAGGTACTTCGAGAAGCGATGGGTCACAGACGGCAAAAGCTCGCGGTGAGCGACCTGATAGCTGGCCAGCTTATCGGTCACCAGCACGCGCGGCACATCCCGCTGGCCCTTGAGCAGCTTGCGGAAAAACCGTTTAGCCGCCACTGCGTTACGGCGCGACTGCACGAGGATGTCGAGCACGTCGCCGTGCTGGTCGACCGCGCGCCACAGGTAATGAGTGGCGCCGTTGATCTTCACGAAGACCTCGTCGAGGTGCCATTTGTCGCCGGGGCGGGGTCGCCGCCGACGTAATTGGGCGGCGTAGTCCGGCCGAGCCTGTCACGAATTCCGTGTAAGTCTGAGGTGATTTGACTACGAATTGTATTCTAACACAGCGGAATTCGGCCTGGAAATAGTTTGGTCAGCGTGTTCAAGGCCACAGTCCAGTTGTAGGTTCCATTGGCAGGCGGAATCACATCGCAGACGCTTGAATGCCTGCGAGGTTGAGGAGTCCCAAGAAGGTTGTCTCCACATCGTCACCCTCGGCGCGACTCCAAAATATGTGGTTATGTCCATACTGAAACGCCCTGGTTCCGGTGGAGGCTCGGGCTATTGGATTTCGACCAGGGGTTGGTCGGTCCGTTTCGTAGCGTAGAAGATGGCTTCGAACTCTGTGGGCGGTAGGTCGTTGAGGTAGCCGTGCAGACGCGCTGTGTTGTGCCAGTGCACCCAGCTCAGGGTGGCCAGTTCGACATCCTCGACGGTCTTCCAGGGGCCGGTGCGGGCGGGTCCGTAGATCAGCTCAGACTTGTAGTATCCGTTCACCGTTTCGGCCAGGGCGTTATCGAAGCTGTCGCCGACGGATCCGATGGAGGGCACCGCACCGATCTCGGCGAGGCGTTCACCGTAGCGAACGGACGTGAACTGCGATCCGGCGTCGGAGTGACATGTCAAGCCCGGCAACGTATTGCCGCGTGACCAGCGGGCCATCTCAATCGCGTCGAGCACCATCGTGGTCCGCATGTTCGACACGACCCGCCAGCCGACGATCATCCGACTGAACGCGTCGGTGATGAAGCAGACGTACGCCACGCCGGCCCAGGTCGGGACGTAGGTCAGGTCGGTGACCCACAACTGGTTGGGGGCAGTCGCGGTGAAGTTGCGCTTGACCAGATCGGGATGCCGCCCGGCGCCAGGGTCGGGCTTGGTGGTGCGGACCCGTTTGCCGCGACGCACCCCTTCGATGCCGGCGGCCCGCATCAGCCGGGCAACCTGATCGCGGCCCACGTCATGCCCGGCCCGGCGTGCCGTTTTCCACAGCTTGTGTGCCCCGTAGACGCAGTAGTTGTCCTTCCACAACTGGACCAGGGCCGGACCCAGGACGGCGTCACGGCAGGCTCGCGGCGACGGACCGCGGGACTTGGCCGCGTAGTAGGTGCTCGGGGCCATCGACACCCCTGCTGATCGCAGGACGGTGCAGATGGGCTCGACCCCGAACTCTTGGCGGTTGTCGTCGATGAAGTCGACTATTTCTTGTGTTGGCGGTCGAGCTCCGCCCCGAAGAAACTGGCCGCTCGCTTCAGAATCTCGTTGGCGCGCTTGAGTTCTCGGTTCTCTTGCTCGAGTTCCTTGACCCGCACCGACTCTGCGGTCGATACCCCCGGAGCTAATCCTTCATCGATATCTGCCTGGCGCACCCACATGCGTACCGACTCCATGCCGTAGCCGAGCTGGCGGGCTACCCGTTGCACGGTTCCCTGCTCGGTACCCAGCTCGGCGTGCAACGCCCGCACCATCCGCACCGCGGCGGCCTTCTCTTCCGGACTGTATCGGCGTGTCGTCGGCTTCCCAGGAGACTGTTCTTTCGGCATACCCGCATCCTCGTTTCCAAGGTCAGGAGCCTCCAGCATTTCCAGGGCGATTCATACACATTTCGTCATCCCTTATTCATCGGTTATGAATAGGAAGCGACCGGAATCCGCACTCCTTCGTTGGGAACCGAACGGCGCCGGAATCCCTTGTTTCACTGAGAAATAACGGGTATCAGCGAAACGCGTCAAGAACTTCCAAACCCGAATCCGTTGGTCGCCCCACATCTCAATCTCCCCTTGCTGGTGGAGTGGTCATATTCCAAACGTGCGGTATTCGTCGGCGGCGCTTCACGTCAGGATCCGACAGTCAGGTTGATAGTGAATGCGTCCACGCAGCGCACGGTGGTATCAATCAGGTATCATCCGGGTTCGTGGGAATGACTCTGCGCCCCAGTGAGCAGCAGGCAGAAGCGCTGCGCCGGCAGGCTGCCGCCGAAGGCCGGTCGATGCAGGCTGTTGCGCTATCGGCCATCGACGAGTACATCGCCCGGCGGGCGCACAAGGTCAAGGTCGCCGCGGCGCTGCAGCGCGTGGTCCGCGAGGAGGCCAGGGTTTTGGAGCGCCTTAAGGACGCGTGACTGAGTACCTGGATCTCGAAGACCTGTTGGAAATTGCCCGAGAGGCCGTCGGTAAGGATGTCGTGATCAGGGACTACGGCTTGCTTGAATCGGCTCTGGCGCGGCCCCGCGCCTCGGTGTTCGGCCAGGATGCCTACCCAGATTTCCACCTTAAGGCCGCCGCGTTGCTGCACTCCCTGGCGCGGAATCACGCGCTGGTGGACGGCAACAAGCGACTTGCGTGGACAGCCTGCCGGACGTTCCTGGCCATCAACGCTCAGTGGATTAGCGCGCCGGAGGATGAGCGCTTCGACTTTGTGATCCGGGTGGCCACCGGTGCAATGCCCGATCTTGACGAGATTGCAGAACAACTGCGCTCCTGGAGCTACCAGGAGGGCTCGCTGCCGGATGCGGATGCGGGGAGCCGACCGTAACAGAGTTTGACTGACGACAATTTTGACGACAACCGTGACGACAGTTGCTCCCTCAACCACCACCGCTACCACGCCGAAACGTCATCATCGTACCTGGTCACGCACTCTGCCTGCTCCTAAGCAGTGTGAGACGGGGTAAGTGGAGCGTGAATCGTCCTTCCGGGAGTGTCGGCGTCGGGTGAAGACTGACCCTTGAGCGTCGGCTGAATTTGGACCCCACTCCGTTGACGCTGAGGATGTGATGTCAGTGGAGGATTGGGCTGAGATCCGTCGGTTGCACTGGTCGGAGGGGATGCCGATCAGGGCGATCGCCCGGGATGGGTGTGGGCCGTAATACGGTGCGGCGGGCCTTGGCGGCTGAAGGGCCGCCGAAGTATCAGCGGCCGGCTCGTGGGTCGAAGGTGGATGCGGTTGAGCCGCAGATCCGGGAATTGCTGCGGCTACATCATGCAAGGGCTTCCATCATGTCTGGTCATGCCGGCCGCTCGTGCCCGCGGATCACAGCTTGGATTTCATCCGCTCCGCATCCGCCGCGCCGCTCGACTCGCGTGTTCTGAACCCCCAAGATTGGTCCAGTTCGTCCAGCTTGACCAGCATGAACGCCTGGCTTTCGACATCGCTTCAGCTTCACCACGCGGAAGGTCGCTGGTTCGATCCCAGCCGGGACCACCGGTGTTTCTCCATGTCACAGCGCCACCGCATCGGTCAAGGACTCGGATACGGCGTCCCGGTGACGATCGAGTCAACCGCTTCCCCGAGGACGACGAATTCCAAACCGGCCGTGAGCGGGAGCAATCCAGCGTCGGCAGCGATCGGATAGCCGATCGCGTTGACAAGCCCGTCCAGGAGCTGACCGTTGGCCATTTGGACCACCCCGTTCAAGAACAGATTGCCGTCATAGGACGGCAACGAGACCAGCACGGCGGCCGTGATATCCGCTGTCGGAAGCAGCGTCGCGTAGGCGGTCGAGACCGCAGTCGTCGCAGCGCCGACGATCTGGCTGTTCGCCGTCTCTATGCCCAAGACGATGCCGCTCACGGTCGGCGGCCCGGAGGGAAGCGCCGGTGGCCCGGACCCCGACGAAAGCGAGGTGAGTGCCTGCGATATGCCCTCAAACGACGGCAGATGCGGGGACCCCGCGGCAGAGAAGTCGCCGATCGCAGCACCGATTCCATGATTGACCCCATTGAGCAAGGCGGGTCCCAGGGCGACCGTGTCGCTGAGCGGCGGCAAAAATTCGAACGGCGTAGCCACATTGGCCGGCCCGGTGGACCAACCGAAGTCCGGATTGCCGTATCCCCAGTTCACAAGGGGCGTCAACACCGGCTGGACCAAATCCGCGATCGGATTACCGACGTAGGGGATAAACCGAACGGGATCCAGCAGCGGCAGATTCTGGGTCGGAATCATGTAGTAGGTGGTGGTGGTGGGTCCCTGCGTCGGCAATACGATCGCCGAATTAATCTGCGTGGGAGTCAGACTCGCATAGCCCGTGTGCACAGTTGCCATGCCCACAAGGGCGTTGAAGTCGGAAAAGACATCGATCGGGTACTGCGGGAAGTCGGCCCAGCCGTCGTATTCGAGGGTGTAAACCTTGGTCGGGAAGTCGTTGCTTGGAGCCGCGCCGAGGGTCGAAAACCCCAGAGTCGGAAGGCTCAGACCGGGGAAGCGTGCGTCCCAGCCCCCGTTGGGGTTCATCGAATTGCCAAGCAGCACAAAGTTTATCGGTAGCGAGCTCGGCGTGCCGCCGGGGTCCAACGCCTTCATTTCCAACGAGGCGATGTTGGCGCCCTGCGAGTAGCCCACAACGTTGACGGTGTTTCCCGCGGCGAGTTGCTGTTGGATCGCGTTGTCCAGGATCGTGACGCCGCGGGCTATCGAAATGTTCTGTTGCAAATCCTTGATGCCGCTGTCGGGATATTCCCCCGCCGGCATGGACAGGGCTTGGACGAGGCCAACGGGGAAATTCGGCAAGACGTACTTGCTGACCACGTTGGCGACGAAGGTTGGCGGCGGTGTCGGCGTTCCGCTGCCGTCCATGACGAACGTGACGGGCGGGTCGGCGACCGCGGCCGCGCTGGCAGCCTCGGCGTTGGCGTAGGCGTTGCCGCCCGTGGCCAGCGTGTGGACGAAGTCGCTGTGGAACACCGCCACCCGCCCCATGAGCGCCTGCCACTCGCGGGCACGCGCGTTGAACAGCGTCGTCACCGCCGCGGATACCTCATCGGCGGCAGCCGCCACCACACCCGTTGTCCTGCCCGCCGCGGCCGCCGCGGCCTCGTTGACCGTCGCGCCGACTGCCGCCAGATCCGCAGCCGCCGTCGCCATCACCTGTGGCTGCGCTAGCACGTACGCCACGGGCCATCCTCGCCATTTGGCCCTCGTCCAGCCGGCATCCGGCTAGCTTAAAGGGATCCGCCGCGACAGGGCGGGCATTCGGCCGGCAGGTCGGCAAGGCTGGTGCGCGGACGGCCCGAGCAGCAACCAGCCATTGGGGCGACAATCAGTTTGCAGAGCAGAACCGCAAGGACGGTGGACGATGGTAGGCAATCAAGAGGGGATCGGGACGCTGAAACTGCAATGCCCGCAAACCCATCCCGTGGGCCGGATCCTCAAGGAGGCCCCGCATCAAACGGTTCAGTACGACCCGGGCGCCGCGGTTGGGCCGCGCCGGTACTGGCCGGACGAAGACGAGCAGCCTCAATTCAAAACGCACTGTCGCTTCTGCGACAAACCGGTGGGCGAATCCACGGCCGAACTGCAGGCCAGACTTGCCACTGTGGTCGCCGACGTGGAGGCGGTCACCGGAAACGCCACGCTGAACTATCTGTAGCGAGCCCGGCGCCGACGTGAGAGAGGAGCCCCGTGGCGCAGATTCCCCCACCGCGCGGCACGCCCCGCCCGCCCGAGGGTGATTGGCTGGGCACCCCGTACCTGAGCTTCGAGCGCCAGGGCCCGATCGCGGTGTGCACGATCGATCGCCCGGAAGCGCGTAACGCCATGACCCCCGCGATGTACTTCGGAATCCGTTGCGCGGTAGGCCGTCTCAACGAGGACGCGGAGCTGGCCGGGTTACTGATCACCGGGACCGGAGACGTATTCGCGCCCGGTGGTGACATGGGCGGGGGAGGCGGCACGGACGATTGGATCACCTTCGGCGCCGCGCTGGGCATGGACGTCACGCCCTTCGATGCGGTCCGGACCTCGCCCAAGCCCGTCGTCTCCGCGGTCAACGGACTGTGCCAGGGCGGCGGCCTGCAGATCGCGTTGTGCAGCGACCTGTCCGTGGTCAGCGAGCGGGCGACCTTTCGCGTGCCCGAGCTGTTCCGCGGCTACGCCGACACCTATTACAGCCAGGTGCTCGTCCGTCTCGTCGGGCCGGTCCGCACCCGCGACCTTATGTTCACCGGGCGGGTGCTCACCGCGGCCGAAGCCCTCGACTGGGGCCTGGTGACCCGCGTCGTGCCCCACGAGGGCCTGCTCACCGCCGCGAAAGAGCTGCTGGCACAAAGCTGTCGGACTGCGCCGCGCGCCCGCGGCGTGATCAAGTCCAGCATCGACAACTATCTCGGCTTGTATGACCGCATCGGCATGACCAGCAGCCTGCGCGACGCGGAGGCCAGGGAAGGCTTCCGCGCCTTCAAGGAGCGGCGCTCGCCGGACTGGGTGCATCCGGACCTGCGCGTCGAGGGTCGGCTATAGGTCGACCCACTCACCCTGGGCGGCTACCCGCAGCAGTTTGCTGATCCCGGCCTGATCGAACGCCGCGACGAATTCCTCGACGCCCTCGCTGAAGTGGGCCCAGCCGTCGACGTGCGCGGGGATCACCACCTTGGCACCGAGCAGTTCGGCGGCCGCGGCCGCGCGCGCCGCGGTCAGCGTCAACGGTCGCCCGCGTTCCTTGGTCGGCACGCTCGCCGCCCCAGCGAACAGGACCGCCACGTCTATCTCGCCGACGCGATCGGCGAAGGCCCTGACCGTGGCCATGGAGGCGTTGTCGCCGCTGAGGTACACGGTGGGCAGGCCCGGCCCGGACAACACGAAACCGGTCACCTCGCAGTTGATGTGGCCGCTCGCGTCGCGCTGCCCGTCGGCCGGGCCGTGAACCGCCGGAACAGCTTGCACCACAACGGGTCCGGATCCGCCGGACAGGTCGTACGATTCCCAGGGCGCCAAGCCCAGCGCCGGCGGACCCAACCGGCCCGCCGCACCGGGATGGGTCAAAACCAGTGGCGCGCCCAGCGCCATCCGGCGGCCGTCTTCGTCGAGATTGTCGGGATGCTGGTCGTGGCTGATCAACACCGCGTCCACTGTGCCGAGCTCGTCGGCGCCGACCGCGGGCCCGCTGAGCTTAGTGAGGTAGGCATGCACACCGGGCGGATCGAAGGTCGGGTCCATCACGAGCCTCCGGCCCGCGATGTCCACGACGGTCGTCGGACCGCCCAGCACGCTGATCGCAAAGTCACGCCGCCGCGCGTCTACTCCCATGGCACTACTCAAACACGCATGCGATTTTGCGTGTGCAGTGACGGTTTCGAGTGTGTCGATGGGGCGCAAATCCGGCGAGCTTTCCCACCCTGGGCTCACAGCCAACGCGATGGGCGCCGACTCGATTCGGTGTGTCAACATGACTGCCATGGTGAGCGCCGATCGTGCCCGGTCCCGGACATTCGTCGTGACGGGCGCGGCGTCGGGCATCGGTCTGGCCACCGCGCGGCGCCTGCTGGCAGAAGGGGGCACCGTCGTCGGCGCCGACTTGGCCTCCCCGCCCGACCTCGGCTCCAGGGAGTTCCGCTTCGTAGCCGCCGACGTCACCGACGACGCCGCCGTGGCCGAGGTGCTGGCCGCCGTTCCCGACCGCCTCGACGGCGTCTTCCACGCGGCCGGAGTTGCCGGCGGCGGCCCGGTTCACCTCCTGGACCGGGCCGAATGGGAGCGGGTGATCCGGATCAACCTCACCGGCACTTTCCTGGTGGCCAAGGCGGCCCTGGGACGAATGATCGAGCAACCACGAGTCGACGGTGAGCGGGGCTCGATCGTCACCGTCGCCAGCATCGAGGGACTGGAAGGCACGGCGGGCGGCAGCTCGTACAACGCGGCCAAGGGCGGAGTCGTTCTGCTCACCAAAAACATTGCGCTCGACTATGGACCGAGCGGCATCCGGGCGAACGCCATCTGCCCCGGCTTCATCGAAACACCGATGACCGAGAGCGTCTTCGGCCTGCCGGGAATGGAGGATCCGCTGGCCTCCATCACCAAAGAGCACGCGCTGCAGCGTTTCGGCCGGCCGGAGGAGGTCGCGGCCGTGGCGGCCTTCCTGCTGTCTCCCGACGCCTCGTTCGTCAGCGGACAGGCGATTGCCGTCGACGGCGGTTACACCGCGGGTCGCGATCACGGCGTCGTCAAACTCTTCGGCTTTCCCGAATAAACCTTTAGGATTCGCGGATGGTCACTCCGGACGAGGCGATCGACGCGATTCGTGGCACCGGCGGTGCGCAGCCGGGCTGTCGGGCGCTGCACGCCAAAGGCACGCTGTACCGCGGCAGGTTCACCGCCGGCCCCGACGCGGCCGCGCTCTCACGCGCAAAGCACCTGGACGGTTCGACGGTCCCGGCGTTGTTCCGTTTCTCCAACGGGTCCGGAAACCCCTCCCAGCGAGACGGCCTGCCCGGCGTCCGGGGGATGGCGGTGAAGCTGTCGTTACCCGACGGATCGACCACCGATGTGTCGACGCAGACCGCACGGCTCTTCGTCTCGAGCACGCCGGACGGGTTCATCGATCTCCTCAAGGCGATGCGGCCCGGTCCGACGATGCCGCTTCGGATGGGCAAATATTTCCTCACCCACCCGCGGCTGCTCGGCGCGCTGCCGATCCTGCGCGACGCGAACAGGATTCCGGCGAGCTATGCCACGGTCGAGTACCACGGGCTGCACGCATTCCGTTGGGTAGCCGCCGATGGCAGTTCACGATTCGTGCGGTACCACCTTCACCCGGTGGCGGGCGAGCAGTTCCTGTCGGCCTCGGCTGCCAAGGGCAAAGATCCCGACTTCCTTCACCGGGAGCTCAACCACCGCCTGGCGGGCGCCCCGGTCCTGTTCGACTTTCGCATTCAGGTCGCCGGGCCGAACGACTCGACGGTGGACCCGTCGGCGGCCTGGCGCAGCACCGAGACCATCCTCGTCGGCACCCTCGAAATCACCGGCCTCGACACAGAGCGCGAGCGCGGCGACGACATCGTCGTGTTCGACCCGATGCGCGTGACGGACGGCATCGAACCCTCCGACGACCCGGTCCTTCGGTTTCGCACCCTGGCCTATTCGGCGTCGGTCAAGCTACGCACCGGCGTGGACCGCGGCGCCGAGGCGCCTCCGGTGTGACGAAAGCCGCTCGGCCGCCGGACGGTTGGCGCACCGCGGGACGCTAGGCTCGTCGGAAGTGCTGCTCTCCCATATCGTCTTGATCGGCCTGGCCGGGCTTGCCGCCGGCGCGATCAATGCGCTCGTGGGATCGGGCACCCTGATCACGTTCCCGACGCTCGTCGCCCTCGGCTATCCGCCGGTCACGGCCACCATGTCCAACGCCGTGGGTCTGGTCGCCGGCAGCATCTCGGGCACCTGGGGATATCGCGCCGAGCTGCGCGGGCAGTGGAATCGGTTGCGGTGGCAACTCCCGGCATCACTGGCCGGCGGCGTGCTGGGGGCTTTCCTGCTCCTGCATTTGCCCGAGAAGGTGTTCGCCGACATCGTTCCGGTGCTGTTGGTGCTCGCCCTGGTGCTGGTGGTGATCGGGCCGCGGATTCAGTCGTGGGCGCGCCGGCGCGCCGTGGGGGCACCTCCCGCTTGCGGGGGAGCGGCGGGCCGTTCGCCCGAACACCTCACACCGCGGCGGATGGCCGCACTGGTGCTCGGCACCTTCGCCGTCGGCGTCTACGGCGGCTATTTCACCGCGGCTCAGGGCATCCTGCTGGTCGGCATGATGGGCGCATTGCTGCCGGAGTCGGTGCAGCGCATGAACGCGGCCAAGAACCTCATGACGTTGGTTGTCAACGTCGTTGCGGCGGTTAGCTATTCACTGGTCGCGTTCCATCGGATCAGCTGGCCGGTCGCCGGGATCATCGCGGCGGGTTCGCTGGTCGGCGGGTGGCACGGGGCGCGGTATGGGCGTCGGCTGTCGGGGAATGCGTTGCGCGGCACCATCGTGGTGGTCGGCCTGATCGGGCTGTACCGGCTGGTCACGGTGACGTGACCGTGGCGGCAGCCGCTTCGGCGATGACGTCCATCACGTGCTCGCGTTTTCGCCATGCCCGCAGCTGCCGCATCGCCCCGTTGCCGTGTGTGGCGACGCGGTCGAGTTCGTCGGTGACGCGCTCGTATTCGCCGAGGGCCTCCAGGGCCGGGCGCACCCGCTGCACCAGTGCGCCCACCTGCTCGCGCGCCGGCACCGCTCCCCGGCCGTGGATCAGGTCGAGCGTGCGTCCGGCGAGCCCGTCGTGGGCGGCCTTCCAATACGCCGCGCGCAGGGCACCGGGCGGCAGGCGCCCGAGCAGATCGCCCTCGTCACGCGCGTCGAGCGCCGTCATGACCGCGGCTCTGACAATGGTGGCAAGCAGCACGGTTTCGGCGACCGTCGCCGGCACGTCGGCCACCCGCACCTCGACCGTCGGGAACTCCGCCGACGGGCGCACGTCCCAATAGATCATTCCGGAGTCCAGAATCACCCCGGTGTCGACCAGCATGCGCACCGCGCGGTCGTAGTCGTCGGGCGACGGGAAGAACGGCGGCGGTCCGGCAGCCGGCCAGCGTCGCCACAGGATGCTGCGCCAGCTCGCGAAGCCGCTCTCGGCGTTGCGATACACCGCCGAATTGGCCGACAACGCGAGCAGCGACGGCAGCCACGGCCGCAGCCAGTTGCTGACGTGGATGGCGGCCGCACGATCGGGTACCTGTACGTGCACATGGCAGCCGCAGATGCCCTGCTCGTGCGCGACCATCCCGAACTCGGCACCGATCCGCCGGTACCGCGGGGTGTCGGTCACCGGGAACTCGTGCGGCGTGGCGGGCGGAAGCGCCGAGGCCAGCAGGAGAACCCCGCTCGCCTCGGCCGCTTGCGCCGCGGTGCGCCGCAGCCGGGTGAGCTCCTCCCCGAGTTGCGCGCTCTCGGTCGCGACGGTGGAGGTGGTTTCGACCTGGCAGCTGCTCAGTTCCAGCTGCAGCGTGATGCCCCGGCGCTTCGCCTCCTCGGCCACCGCGGTGTTGCGGGCGGCCGGTTCGCCGGTCCGCGGGTCGACCAGGAGAAACTCTTCCTCCGCGCCGAAGGTGGGCGCCGAACCGGGCCCCAAACTTGGAAAGTCGCTCAGGTCACCAGCGAGCCGCCGTCGCGAGCGCGGCGTCCGCTGTCGGGTAAATGGGCAGCATGCGGTTGAGCCCGCAGGCGTCGACGATCCGGGTGACGAGCGGATCGCAGCTCACCAGACGCAATTCGATGCCGCGCCCTTTGCAACGTCGCGCCTCGTCGGCCAGTACCTCGAACGCGCAGCAACCCATGAAGTCGAGGCCCGTGACGTCGACCACGAAGGGCCCAGGCGGAATGACGACATTGGCCGCTTCGCTGACCAGGTGGCGCCAGGTGCGCTCGTTGCAGGCGTCGATCTCGCCCCCCGCGCTGATGATCACCGCCGCGCCGCAGCGATCGGTGGTTGCCCGCAGCGTGCTGCGTGGATCGCCCAGCTCGTAAACCAGCCGCGTGCTGAGTGTCAATTGGGGGCTGGACGTAGGTTCCGCAATAACCGGGCTCATAATGGACTCCCTGATCGACCGGCTTCGGTTGACGCCGGGATGGATGCCCGTCCTGCTGTCTGAAGACAGACTTCGCTAACAGCGAATGAATCTCTTTTGTATAACGAGACAGGGCGGTCTGTCTACCCGTCACCGCTAAGAGTATGGTAAGGCTCGCCATGACAATCCACGATGTCGCGACGCCACCCCTGTCTGCGCGCGAGCGCATCCTGACTGCGGCTTACGAGCTGTTCAGCCGGCGCGGTATCCGCGCCGTCGGCACCGACGAGGTGATCGAGCGGGCCGGCGTGGCCCGGGCAACCCTCTATCGTCACTTCGCGACCAAGGACGATCTCGTGCTGGCGGTCCTGCAGCGGCGCGAGGAAGTGTGGACGCACGGTCTCATCGAAGACCAGTCGCGGCGACGAGGCGATACTCCCGAGGAACAGCTGCTCGCGATTTTCGACGTCATGCACGACTGGTTTCAGCTGCGCGACGGCTACGAAGGCTGCTCGTTCATCAACGTGCTGCTCGAGTTGGGGCCGGACCACCCGGCGGGACGGGCCAGCATCGCGCACATCGACCGCGTCCGCGACATCGTGCGCCACCGTGCCTTCGCGGCGGGGCTGACCGATGTCGAGGACTTCGCCTCGTCCTGGCACATCCTGATGAAGGGCGCCATCATTCTGGCGGCCGTGGGTGACCTGGACGCCGCCGAGCGTGCCCGCAAGATGGCCGCCGCGCTGATCGAAGAGCACCGGCCGGTCGCGTCGTCGGACCCGGGCGAGGCGGTGGGTTAGCCCGCCGCCGGGAAGGTCAGGCGGCGTCGGCCGCGGTGGTATCCGTCTTGCGGTAGTGCTCGGCCTCGAGTTCGGCGATCGCCCGGGAGGTGCGTTCGCGCAGCAGGATCGCGGCGGCGAGTCCGCCCAGCACCGCGATGACCAGCGCGACCCAGGAGAACCGCTCCATCCAGCGTTCGGCGGCCATTCCGGCGAAATAAACCAGTGCGGTGGTGCCGCCCGCCCAGCAGATGGCGCCCGACACGTTGGCCGCAAGAAACCGCGGGTAGTGCATCTTCAGGGCTCCGGCGAGCGGCCCGGCGAATATGCGCAACAGTGCGATGAAGCGGCCGAAGAAGACCGCCCGGACTCCCCAGCGGTTGAACAATTTTTCCGCCAGGGCGACGTGTCCGGGACCGAAGTGTTTGGGGAACCGCCGGCCGAGTCGCTCGAACAGCGGCATGCCGAACCGGCGCCCGATCGCGTAGCCGATCGAGTCGCCCACCGCGGCGCCGATCACCGCGGCGACGCCCACACCGACCGGATTGACGGCCAGGTCGTGGTGCGACGACATGAGCGCCGCGCTGACCAGGACGATCTCGCCCGGAAGCGGAATGCCCAGGCTCTCGATTCCGACCACACCGCCGACCACGAGGTAGACCGCGAGTGGCGGGATCGATTGCAGCAGGGCCTCCACATTCATGGGTCAAGGATGCCTGACCGGCCGCCAAACCGCGCCGTAAAATTCCTCGCTGGGGCTGCTGAGCGGTTCCAGCCGCGGACGTTTGGGCACTCGGCCATCGGCCGAGGATTGGCCGCGCAGACGTCGCCAAACCCACGGCATGAACTTCTCTCGCGTCCAGCGCACCTGTCCGTAAGTGCGGGATTTGAACGGCAGCCGAGTCGGACTGCCGCTCGACTCGGCCCAATCATGGTTGCTTCCGGGCAAATTCAGCGCTTCGGCGGCCGCGGCGGTGAACAGGATGTGCCCCTTGGTGGACGCGTGAACGCGGTCGACGTCCCACGTGTCCAAATCGCGCATCGAGGGCGCGTTGTAAAGGTCCACGAGCCTGAAGTCGTATCGGTCGGCGGCCGCCGTGATCGCGTGGTTGATGCGGGCAAGCCGCCCGGACACCAGCCGGCCGAGTGGGAGGAACTGCGTTACGTTCGGAAACGTCGTGGTCACCACCGTCGCCCCCGATTCGGCCAGCGCGGCGTAGACGTATTCGAGGTTGGCGAGGGCGCGGCCGAAAGATCGTCCCGGCTGGATGACGTCGTTCATCCCGACGCACACGGTGATCAGATCCGGCTGCATCGCCAGCGCTTGCGGGACCTGCTCCGTGAGCACGTCGGCCACCAGCTTGCCGCGGATCGCCAGGTTGGCGTAATGCAGACCGGGATAGAGCGAATCGAGCAGCGCCGCGAGTCGGTCGGCAAAGCCGAGGAAACCGACGGCGTCGTCGCCGTCCCATAGGCCCTCGGTCTGGCTGTCACCGAGGGCGACGTATTGGCTGTATCCGGCTCGACTAGCCCCGCGCACGAAGCCGAGACTAACCGCAATGTCAATTCCGGGGGGTTATGGCGCGGCGCTGTGGCCGCCCGTCCTGCAACCGAAGCACCTTGTCACATTCGCCACATCGGTCTCTGCGGGGACCGGTGCGCGTTGATCTTGCCCGCCTCACTCGACAACGTGGGTGGTGCGTCGCCTCCCGCTGGACTGGTCGCTGTGAGCGTTCAGGGGGCTGCGCCCCGGTGTGCGCAGAGGGAAATTCGGCGCCAAGCGCCAATGCCCAGGACGCTCACCAGGGCATTCGTCGTATTTCCGAGTGAGGCGGACAGAAAGCGGGGGGCCCCGCGGCGGGGAGACTCATGTGGCGAAAGTGATTAACGTGAAGCCATGCAGAAGAAGCGCAAGCCGGACGCCGATTCACTTGCGCCGCAGTATCCGATCGAGTCGGTCGACAACGCGCTGAAGCTGCTCCTGTTGTTGGGTGAGCGGCCCGAAATCCGCCTGAGCGAGGCGACCCGCTACCTGGGTGTCGCGCCGTCGACCGCGCACCGGCTCCTGGCGATGCTGACCTACCGCGGATTCGTCCGCCAGGACCCGGTGTCCAAGGCCTACCTGCCGGGGCCCTCGCTGACCGCTGTGGCGTTTGCGATCCACAGCCGCCTCGACGTTCAGCGATCCGCCGCGCCGATCATGCGCAACCTCAGCGAACAGCTCCGCGAATCGATTCACGTCGGGATGCTCGACGGTGCCAACGTCCATTTCGTTGCCGCCGTCGAGGGCCCGGCCGCGGTCCGGGTGGCGTCCCGGCTGGGACGGACGATGCCCGCGCATTGCACCTCGACGGGCAAGGTCATGCTGGCCCAGCTCTCGAAAGCCGAACTGCGCCAACTACTTCCGCACGCGAAGCTGGAACGCATCACTTCCCGTTCGATCGGCGACCGCACCGAGCTGGAGGCCGAGCTGTCTCGGATCCGCGAACGGGGCTACGCCGTCAACCGCGAGGAGAGCGAGGAAGGCGTCGCTTCCGTTGCGGTCGCCATACCGACCCGGGCGCCGGGTCTGCGGCTGGCGCTGAACGCAGCGGCACCACAGAACCGGCTCGACAGTTCCCGCTATCCTTCGGTGGCCACCGCACTTACCAAGGCCGCCAAGGAGATTGCCGATCAGCTGGGCTGAGGCGCCGCCTCAGTCGGCGGCTCCCGATATCCGGCGCGGGATCTCCGGTCGCAGGAAAACGTCGTCGAGGGTGACGGTGCGAAGCCTGCGCGCCCGGATGATGTCGACCAGTTGCCCGTAAACATGGGTGATCGGTGCGTGGTTGAGGTGGCCGATCACGATGTTCTGCGCGGCGAAGGACTCGTACGCCATCGCGACAATTTGGTCTTCGGAAAGCAGCGCCGAATCGCGTAGGTCGCCGGACCACAGCGTGGTCACCCGATAGCCCAGATCGGCCGCCACCGCGTCGACCACCGCGTTGTGATGGCCATAAGGCGGCCGAAAATACGGGGCGGCGTCGACGCCATACGTATTCCGCAGGAATGCATCGGTGCGGCTGAGTTCATCGGCGATCTGGGCCTTCGACAGTTTCGTCAAGTCCGGATGCGTCCACGTGTGGTTGCCCAGCTGGATCTGCCCGGATTCCACCAGCGGTCGAAGCAGGGCGGAA
Organism: uncultured Actinomycetota bacterium; assembly: GCA_963788075.1. Lineage (GTDB taxonomy): Bacteria > Actinomycetota > Actinomycetes > Mycobacteriales > Mycobacteriaceae > Mycobacterium. The sequence continues at coordinate 75,925 of CAWBFI010000010.1, forward strand.
TTCTCCGTCCACGAGCGATAGGCACCGGTGACGAAATAGGTGAGCCGGACTCCGGAGTCCTTGGCGAATTGCGTGTAAAGCCGCACCACATCGGAGCTGGCGCCGTCATCGACCGTCCATGCCACGAGATCACCCTGGGCCGGAAGCTTTTTCAGCACTGCACCGCCGGGCAACTCGACGCGCGTTCGGGGGTCCGGTGGGGGCAACAGGGGCGGCAAAACCGGAGTGCTCGGGCGCGGCGCGGATCCGGCGACATCCCCGCGCGCCACCGGCTCCTTGGGCTCGCCGGCGGCGCACCACGAAATCCCGGTGACCGCCACCGTTGCGGCCACCGCGACCAGGAACCGCCGCCGGTCCAGTTCGCCCACGCGTGTACTCCTAAGTTTCTGCGGCAATCCAATGCAGGCTAAGCTCACGGCCCACCCCGATTCCGGCGGATCCGCCGAGTGTCGCCCGGTGATATGAACCTGTGACGTTGCTCTAGGCCCGGTCGGCCGGCAGCCGCGCCACCTCGTGGCGCCACGCGGCCTCTGCGGTGAAGCTGGTTCCCAAGTCCGGCAGGTGCTCCCAGTCCGAGTCGGCGATGTCCCGCAGGACGCCGCCGGCGGAGCGCACCCGCAACGACATGCGGGCCAGCGCGTCGAGGCTGATCGCCTGCAGCACCGCCTGTTGCACCGTGGGGGCGGCGCTGGTGATTCCGTGCCCGCGGCAGATGACCACCACCCGGCCGCGCATCGCCGCCACCATCTCCTTGCCGAGCGCGGAGTTTCGGATCAGCACGGCGCGTTCGTAGACGGGCACGCCCCCGCGTGCGAGCCCCGCGCCGGGAATGTCGTAGGCCCCGTAGATGGGCCGGATCTCTATGCCGGCGAGGTCGGCGGCGACCACCGCGGGCGGATGCAGATGCGCGACGGCCCGGTGCCGGGAATCGGCCAGCATGGTTTCGGCGTGGATGGGCAATTCGTTCGGAACGCGGTATCCGTCGAGTTCGCCGCGCGCGCCGGCGCTCCCGTCGAACCGGACGAGTCGGATGTCGGCGGGCCGGGTGAATGCCACCCCTGTGTCGCCGTAGCTTCGGCAGCGGACGAGCATGCGTTCGTCGTCGATGCGCAGGCTCAGGTGACCGAGGATGCCGTCGACCAGGCCGCGCGCCGCGGCAACCCGGCAGCCCTGCGCCACCAAGGCGCGTTCCTCGTCCAGGGAGGTCATCGCGGTGCGCCCAGGCCGACTCCGCCGTCGGGGTGGACGGTTTCGCCGGTGATGCCGCGGGACCGGTCGGACGCCAGGAAAACGAAACTCCAGGCGTGGTCTTCGCCGGTGAGCGCCACGTTGAGTGGATTGCGCGCCGTCATGTCGCGTGCCCGGTCGGGGGTGTCGTCGAGGCGGACGCTGTCCAGCCCCAGGCTGGCGAGGCCGCGCAGGTCGGTGTTGAGCGTGCCGCCGGGCGCCACCCCGTTCACCCGAATCCGCGGTGCGAGTTCGTGAGCCAACGTCGCGACCAATCCACGAACGGCGAACTTTGACGACACATAGAGCACGCCGCCGCGTCCGGGAAAGTACGACGAGGTGGACTCGGTCAACACGATCGACGAGCCGCTCGTGGCGCCTAACGCGGGGAGAGCAGCCTTGACGGACTGCAGGTGGCTCAGCACGTTGGTGCGGAACATTTCGTCGAACGCGACCGCAAGGTCGCCGGCGCCGATGTCGCCTATGCCGTGATAAAAGTCGAAGACCCCGACGCAGTTGACCAGCGTGTCGAGCCCACCGAAGCCATCAACCGCTGCGGCGACGGCGCGGTGGTTCGCATCGCGCGTGGTGGCGTCGCCCTCAACCACGGGTGCGCCGGGCAGCTCCTGGCGCAACAGTTCGCATTTGCCGGGATCACGTTCCAGCACAGCGACTTTAGCCCCCTCGGCGCGAAATGCGTCTGTCACGGCGCGGCCGATCCCCGAACCGGCGCCAACGATCAGCGCCCGCTTGCTTTCGAGCCAGCCCGTCACGGCTTGGCTTCCCCTTCGTCGGCTTCCCCTTCGTCGGGCAGCAGCGGTCCATCGGAATGGCCGACCATGGCCGCCAGGGTACGTGGGTTCTGCCACGTCAGCGCCTCGACCTCGAGCGCGTCCAGGCTGATCCAGCGCCCGGTTCTGGGCGCGGTGATCAGCAGCCGCGATCCGTTGCGGGTGTCCACCCGGCGCACCACGACCTCGGTGAATTCATTGGCGATGGTGAGGGGTTCGCCCACGGAGGCGTCCAGTAGCCGAGAGAGGTCGTCCGTCATCAGATTTGTGGCGTGGAAACCCCGGGCTTTAGCCAGGGGAGGAATCGCCGTCTCCTTCCTTTCGACGGGTTGTCGGTGGTCGTGCCTAGGTTGGTGCTGTGTGCAGGTTTCGGTTGCTTCCCAGCCCTGAGCAGGCGACAGCATTGGCCGAACACTGTCGGCACGCGCGGTTTGTATGGAATCTTGCCGTCGAGCAACAGCGGCACTGGCAGCCAGGCCGCCAAGCGCCCGGTTATAACGAGCAGTGTGCCCAGTTGACGACGGCCCGCGCCGAATACGACTGGCTGGCAGCCGGGTCGCAGACAGTCCAACAGCAAGCGTTGCGAGACTTCACCCAAGCGATGCGCAACTTCTTCAACGGCACCCACCGCCGCCCGACGTGGCGTAAGGCCGGCACCCATGAAGGATTCCGCCAAGTCGCAGTCAAACCGCGCCACATCGAGCGGCTCAGCCGCCGCCATGGGCGGGTATGGATACCCAAGGTCGCTTGGGTGCGCTTCCGCTGGACCCGCAACATCCCCGACACCGTGAAGTCGTACCGAGTCACCCTTGATCGATCGGGGCGCTGGCACATCGCTTTTGCCGCCATCCCCGACCCTGTCCTGGGACCAAATGATGGCAGCGTCGTCGGTGTCGATCGCGGCGTGGCGGTATCGGTTGCCCTGTCCACCGGGGACCTGCTGCGTGTTCCTGGCCTTCGTGCTGGTGAAACCGAGCGGCTGCGCCGCTTGCAGCAGCGGCTGGCCCGGGCGCGACGCGGATCGAATCGGCGGGCGCGAACGAAGCTGGCCATTGCCAGGGTGCGCGCCCGCGAAGCCGATCGCCGTCGTGACTGGGTGCAAAAGACCACCACCGACTTGGCGCGCCGCTTCCATACCATCCGCGTCGAGGATTTGAATGTGCAGGCGATGACCCGCTCGACGCGCGGTAGTCGACAATGCCCGGGCACCAACGTGGCACAGAAACGGGGCCTCAACCGCCAGATCAGCCGCCAGGGGTGGGGTCTGTTGGTTGCCCGGTTGAAGCACAAAGCCCAGGGGCGGCTCGAATTCGTATCGGCAGCGTATACGTCGCAACGATGCTCCCACTGTGGACACGTCGCGCCAGGAAACCGTAAGAGCCAAGCGGTTTTCCAGTGCGTCGCCTGCGACGCGGGGCCGTGGAATGCTGACGTGAACGCCGCATGCCACATCGCCGCCGGACGGGCGGTGACAGCACGGGGAGACCTCGGCACTAGCCGGTCCGTGAACCGTGAACCTCAACTCTGTCCTCCTGCCTAGGTGCGACGGGGTTGGAATCCACCGGCTCAAACCGGTGGAGGATGTCAAAGAAACACCGCCAGGTTCTGCATCCTTAGCACCGACTCGTCGGCAATGATATTGCGGCGGGCCAGCTTCAGCGTTTTCGTCTCGTCGCTGAAGCGCAGCAGGTCCTCGCGACCGCATGACACCAGCGCGCTCTCGTTGACGTCTCCCCGGCTGCGGAACAGCAGCTCGGCCGATTCGACGATGAGGTGCGCACCATCCCCCGGGTCCTCGCACTCGAAGGTGCGCACGTTGGTGATGAAGTGGCGCAGCCGCGACGGCGGATCTTCGGCCCACGCGTGTTCGGTGGCGAAGCGCGCGACCCGCTGGGTCAGCGAGTACTTGTCCTCGTCGAAGTGCGCCATGCCCGGCCCCCTTTCCGGCGACGTGTCGAACCCGGCGCCGCGCGCGGTGGTCACCCGGACCGGCATCACGTAGCGGATGTCGTCGGTCAACGTGTCCAGCCACGCGTCGTACTGCTGCGCATCCAGCAGGTAGGCCTCGTCGACCAGGAACTGATGGGCCTGCAGGTGCCGAATGTCGTTGAAGCGCAACGCCTTTCTCATGCGGGCACCGTCTGCAGGTAATCCGCCCACAAGTTGAGCAGCTCGCGCTGGTTGTGCTCGTTGTAGCCGACCTGGGCGCGTCCGGGCCCGTGGAAAGACTCGGCGGGCAGCGCATCGACGACCGGGCGGTCGTCGGAAAGCAAACCCATCCGGCTGTTGAGCAGCAGCCGTCGTGCCATCGAGCCGCCGGCGGTGGTGGTCAGCGAGACCCAGTTCTCCACGTCGTCCTGCTCGAACATGCCGGTCGACCCGAAGCACATCAAATAGGCCTTGTAAGAGTCTTTCTTGAAGCTTTCGGGCGCGGCGGAGTCGACCGCGAACCACGAACACACCTCCGTTTCGTTCTCGCTGATGGGCTGCCACAACCGGATCGAGATAAACGGCAGCACCCGATCGCTTCCGGGCAGCTTGGGCCAGTTGTGCACGAAACTCAGGTTTGGAAAGCAGGTGGCCGCCGAGATCATGAACCCGTCCTCGCCGACCACTCGCCGCTGCCGGGGCGTCCAGACGTCTTTGATCCGGCCGATCATCTCGTCGGGGTAGCCGACGTAGCGCATCCGCTCGTCGAAGTCGCCGGGCGGAAGCTTGTAGGTCGTTCCGCCGCCGCGGCGTGCCCAGTAGGTGGCGCCGTCCTTGCGCTTCTGGGCTTTCGGCTCGCGGAACAGGCCGATGTCGACGATCGATGCGTGCGTATGCGGCGTGTGGTACATGTCGCCGGCGAAATTCTCCGCACCGATCTTCCAGTTCGCCTTGATCCGCCAGCGCTGCGGTCCTCGCAGCTCCAGGCCCCCCACGCTTTGTTTGGTGTAGAAGTCCAGGTAGAACCTGAAGTCGCCGAGGAAGTCCTCGAGCGGTTCGGCGGCTGGGTCCATGCTGATGAACAGCAGACCGTTGTAGCTCGCGAAATTCGGCGCGGGCAGCAGGGTTTGGGCGCTGCGGGCCAATCCCTCTTCGCCTCCGTAGGCCTCGCGGTGAAACGGCAGCCCGGTGAGCCGGCCGTCGTTGCGGTAGGACCAGCCGTGGTAGGGACAGCGAAAGTTCGAGGCGTTGCCCATCTCCGCGCGACACACCTGCATGCCTCGGTGCAGGCACATATTGAACAGGGCGCGCACGCCGCCCCCGGAGGCGCGAGCATCGCGGGTGATGACGAAGGAGTCGTCGAGAACCCGGCGCACCACGTAGTCGCCGTCCTGGGGGATCTCCGACTCGTGGGCCACGAACGTCCACGCCCGGCTGAACAGGCGCTCCTTCTCCAGCGCGAACAGCTCCCTGTCGTTGTAAATGTGAGCCGGGATCATCCCCCGGCGGACGTTGTCGAGAACTTTCCCAAGATCGGTCACGTGGTCCTCTGTCATCCAGAAATGATTTCCGCTATACAGAATCCCGCACCCCCTCACCACCAGTCAATGGGACCAGTCAATGGGACGACGAGCGGAACCGCGCTGCGCTGACACGCGCCCCCTAAGGAGTAGCGTCACGGCTCATGAAAGCCGAGGCTGTCGCGTCCCAGGACGACATTTCGGCGGAGATCGCCGCGCTCGCGGCCGGTTATCGGGGTGATGGGGGACCGCAGCCGCGGCTCGATTACCCCCCGTACCGCAGCAGCGCCCTGCAGCATCCGAAACATCCCCTCCTGGTCGTTGAGCCCGAGGAGGTCGAACGCCAGGCGCCGTGCTTTGGCCGCCAGGACGTCGACCCGCTTGATGCGGACCTCACGGCCGGCCATCCGGGGGAGCCGATCGGGGAGCGCATCATCGTCACCGGACGGCTTCTCGACGACTCGGGCAGGCCGGTGACCGGCCAGCTGATCGAGATCTGGCAGGCCAACGCCTGCGGCCGGTACCGTCACCAACTCGACCAGCACCCGGCTCCGCTGGATCCGAACTTCCTCGGCGTCGGGCGTTGCTTGACCGGGCCGGACGGGTCGTATCGCTTCGTGACCATCAAGCCGGGGCCCTATCCCTGGCACAATCACCGAAACGCCTGGCGCCCGGCCCACATTCACTTCTCGGTGTTTGGAACCGCTTTCACGCAACGCCTGGTCACCCAGATGTACTTTCCCGGTGACCCGCTGTTCGATCTGGATCCGATTTTTCAATCGGTCCTCGATCCCGCCGTCCGCAAACGGCTGATCGCCCGCTACGACCACGACCTCACCCAACCGGACTACGCGACCGGTTACGGCTGGGACATCGTGGTCTGTGGCGGCCGCCGAACCTGGACCGAGGGTGATGACTGAATTCGCCTGCACGCCAGGGCAAACGGTGGGTCCGTTCTTCGGCCCGGCACTGACGTATCACGGCGACGCCGACTTGGTCGGTGACGCGCATCCGCGCGCCGCCCGGTTGCACGGCACCGTCTACGACGGCGCGGGTAACGGGGTCCCGGACGCGCTGGTCGAACTCTGGCAAGAAGACCATGCCGGCCACATACCGCGACACGCCGGCTCGCTGCGGCGCGACCCCATGGTGTTCACCGGATGGGGCAGGTCCGCGACCGACGCCGCCGGGAGGTACGGCTTCACCACGGTGGTACCCGGTTCGGCGAGCGCCGGGCGGGCGCCGTTCTTCGCCGTCGCGGTGTTCGCGCGGGGGCTGCTGGATCGATTGTTCACCCGCGCCTACCTGCCCCACGGCGACCTGCACGCCGACCCACTGCTGGCCACCGTCGGCGCCGGGCGACGGGACACTCTGGTGTGCATCGCCGAAAGCGCGGGCGCGGCATATCGTTTCGACATCCACCTGCAGGGCCCCGACGAGACCGTGTTCCTGGCGTATCGAGGTGGCGGGCGATGACCAATCTGTTGTGGCCCGGAGACCACCGGGCCGGCCAGCACATGACGGACCAGGCGGTGCTGCAGTCGATGGTCGCGGTGGAGTCCGCCTGGCTGAGTGCCCTGGCCGCCGCGGGCCTGGCGCCCGGCGAGTGTGCCGGCGCGGACCTGTCGAAGCTGCTGGTGCACAACGACTGTGAGTCTCTGGCGGTGATCGCCGAGGACGGCGGCAACCCGGTCATCGGCCTGGTCGACCTGCTGCGCAAGCGGGCCGTCCCGGCCCTCGCACCGTGGGTCCACCGGGGACTCACCAGCCAGGACGTCTTGGACACCGCCCTGATGCTCGGGGTGCGCGGCGTCGTCGATCACCTCATATCCCAGCTCGCGGAACAGGCTTCAACGCTGTCCGCACTTGCCTCGGCCCACCGTGCCACGCCCATGGTGGCCCGCACCCTCACCCAGCATGCGGCTCCCACCACGTTCGGCGCGAAGGCGGCCGGCTGGTTGAACGGGGTCGTCGACGCCTTTTTGCAGCTGGATGCGCTGGTCACCCCGATCCAGGTCGGCGGCGCCGCCGGAACGTGGGCCGCCACCACGGAACTGGCGACGCTGGTCACCGCGGCGACCGACCCGGCCGAGGTCTCGGATCGCGTGATAAGAAGCGCAGCAACCACTTTGGGCTTGCACCTCCGGTTGCCATGGCATACCACACGTACGCCGGTCACCGCGGCCGCGGACGCTTTCGTCGGCTGCACCGATGCCTGGGGTCGTATCGCCTCGGATGTCGTCACCCTGGTTCGCCCGGAGATCGGCGAAGTGAGCGAGCCGGCCGCCGGAACCCGCGGCGGATCGTCCTCGATGCCGCACAAGCGCAACCCCGTGTTGTCCATCTTGATCCGGCGGGCCGCCATGTCGGCACCGCAACTGGCGGCGACCCTGCACTCCGCCGCCGCGCTCGCCAACGATGAACGACCAGACGGCGCATGGCACGCCGAATGGGACACCTTGCGCATCCTGGCACGGCGGACCGTCGTCGCGGGATCCCAGTGCGGCGAGTTGCTGACCGGGCTGCAGGTACATGCCGCGCGGATGGCCGAAAACCTCAGCGCCGCCGATGTATTGGGCGAGCAACGGGCGATCGCCGGCTTGGCGGGAAAGGCCCCGTCACCGACCTACTTCGGCGCCGTCGACCGTCTGATCGACGAGAGCATCGACCGGGCTCGGCGGGTACTCAAAAGCCGTTAGCCGCGGAGGCCTTGCCGTCGGCTTGATAGATGCTGGCCAGCCAGATGTGCAGCAACGTGTCGATCACCCGGTCTTCGGCGATTGCCGGCTCCTCGGCGGTGAATGTCGCCGCCATCAGCCGCTCGCTCAACATGTTCAACGCAATAGAGAGATCCTCCACCGGGAGGGTGTTCGGAGCGGCGCCCCGCTTCCGCTCCGCCTTGATCGCCGCCGTGGTGTGAGCGATCCACCTCTGCATGAGCGTCGACCAGAGCTGCCGGACTTCGGGATTGGTGGCCTTGGCCGCCGCGCCGGCCACGGCGACCGCCGGGTGTGACCCCGAAACCTCGAAGAAGGCCTCGATGCGCGCCCGCCAGAGCGTCGCCGGGTCACCGGACATCCTGGCGCCGAGCGCGGTAAGCGCCGCCAGTGCCTTGGTGTTCATCTGGTCAAGCAGCGACAACAACACCGCGTTCTTTGACTGGAAGTAAAAATAGAAAGTCGGCCGGGAGATGCCGGCGCCTTTTGCTAGGTCGTCGACGGAGAAGTCGGCCAGCGGGCGCTCCTGTAGGAGGCGCTCCGCGGTCGCCAGAATGGCTTGTTTGCGATCGTCGCCCGAGTGATGCGATGGACGGCGGCCTCGGGAGGCGCGCACGTACTCGGCCTGACGCGGGCGGTCGGACACGTGGCCTACTTTATGGGCACGTCGATATACATCAACGAAATTGTTGGTTAAAACTGAGGCGTTTCTGACTTAACCGCAGAGATGGCGTGAGAAATTACCCAACTCATGGCGTCTCTCCGGTGGGTTTAGTGCTGGTGCGGCGATGGTAGTCCAGGCGACGTTGCCGGGCTCGGTCGAGGCCGTCGCGGCGGGCTTGGCGGATGGCCTCACCGCGTCCGGCGTGCTCGTCGTTCGGGGTCACGTACCCGATCGCCTCGTGCAGCCGAACCGCGTTATATTCGGTTCGCACTCTGGCTAATTCGGCCTCTAGGGTGGTGGGATCGGTGATGGCTTCCAGGTGCGGCCACTCGTCCTTGACGTGACCGAAAAACGACTCGATCCAGGCCTGATCGGTCGGCGTGTGCGGGCGGCCGTGGTGTTGGGCGATGGCCATCAGCGCCATGAACACGCGAGTGGCCCGGGCGGTCATCGGTGGCCCGTTGTCCGACACGGCGAGCAGGATCGGACGGCTGGGGTCGTCGGGGTCTAAGTCGAGGCGCTCGTGGGTCAGCAGCTCCAGCAGCCCTTCGAGCTCGAGGGCGTGCTCGAACAGCACCTGCACCTGGGTGGCGGTCTCCTCCACGGATACCAGCGTGTCGATCCACTTGCGGCTGACCATGTCCACGATCGCAAAGCAGACCCGCCGGGCGCGGGTGAAATGCGTTGCGTCCCAGATCCAGATTCGGTTCGGCGCCCACACCAGCCAGTCCGGCCACGGCCGCTTCTCGCTGCGCGATCGAGGCTGCGGTTGCGGCAGGGACAAGCCGTGGTTGATCAACACGCGGCGCAACGTTGATGGCGAGACCCACACCAGGTTCTGGTAGGAGCCGCGATGGGCCAGCTTGCGATGGGAGCTGTCGATGGCGCCCCAGCGTTCGGCGAGGTCGAGGATCGCGGCGATCTCCTCAGCCAGCAGCGCGTGCACCGGGTGCCCGCCCGGTGCGCAGTCGAGCAGGGTACCGGTGTCGCGGCGGCGCCTCCGCCAGCGATGCACCCGGGAGTCGGAGACTTGCCATAGCGCGCACGCCCAGGTGTGGGCGAACCCAGCCGTAACCGCGTCGTCGACGGTCTTTAGGACGGCTTCTTTGACCTCGGCGGGGACCCGCGCCGGCACCGGCCCGCTTAGCCCCAGGGCGCTTTTCCCCGGCTGATGGCCAGCTCGATGGCCTGCGCTTTGACCGCCTGGGTCAGCTGCGCGATCTCTGCGCGTGCCGCTTCCAGCTGCCAATCGCGCTGCCTGCCAGGCCGTCCCGGCTTGCGTGCCAACGCCGTCAAGGCAGCGTCTTTGACCGTGCGCCGGATGCCGATCACCGTCGACACGTCGACCTGCCACTTGCGGGCCGCCTCGGCCTGGCTGATCTCCCCGGCGGTGACCTGCAGGAAAATCTCCCACTTCGTCTCCGCTGACAGGTTCATCGGAGGCCGCCGACCATTGCTGGATTCGGGCATGAATTACTCCTCTCGGATCACCCGAGAAGACTGCCAGCCTTGGGTATTTTCTCACCCCGATCTCTGCGGCGAAGTCAGACGCAAACCAAAACCAACAATATTGTCGATTAATATCGACGGCTCGTTTATCGACCAATTTGCTGAGAAGTCGGCCGGCCAACGGACCGAAAATCCACTGACACGTGGCTGCGCCGTGAGTCTCTCGAAAGAAGGGAGCGGGTTTTTGCCCGACTCGCAGCGACAAGCGGTGAGCCCAGCAAGGTTGTCGCTCAGGCGGGCGCATTGCCGTATCCCCGACTTGTGTGATTGCTGGGGCGCGACTGGTGACTTTCGCCTCTACTTCCTACCCCTCCGGGGATGGTCGCATCTATTCGGGCAAACGCATCCGGCAAGAGGGCCAGAGGGCAAGAAAGAGAAGGAAACCGGCGATGACGGACAAGGATGAGGGCGGCAAGGGTTGCCAAATCGACGTCTTGATCGAAGAACACGAAGAGCGCACACGGGCGAAGGCGCGACTGTCTTGGGCGGGCAGGAAGTTGGTCGGTATCGGTTTGGCGCGACTCGATCCGGCCGACCAGCCGGTTGCCCAGATCGGCGACGAACTCGCGGTCGCCCGGGCGTTGGCGGATCTGTCGAATCAGCTCTTCGCGTTGACGTCGACGGATATCCAGGCCAGCACCCACGAGCCGGTCACCGGCCTCCACGGCTGAACGACGAATCATGAGACAGAGACCCGATTTACCGGCCGTCCTCGACGTGGAGGTAACGACGGACGGGCAGGTGCCGGACGCCGAGGACTATGCACGCAAAAAGATCGGCGAACTGGGTCGCCTCACCCACGAACCGGTGCTCCACGCGCGTGTCAGATTGAGTGAGCACGGCGACCCGGCGGTGGCCCGCCGCGTAATCGCGCAGGCCAACCTCGACGTCAACGGCCGACTGGTCCGCGCGCAGGTCGAAGGCGTCACCGCGCAGGAGGCAATCGATCGACTCGAGGCGCGGCTGCGTCATCGACTGGAACGCAGCGCCGAACACTGGGAAGCCAAACGGGGCGGCGTCCCTCGTGGCGGTCCGCACGAATGGCGGCACCAGTCCGAGCCCACCCACCGGCCCCAGTATTTTCCCAGGCCCGAAAGCGACCGCCGAATCATGCGGCACAAGTCGTACAGCCTGCCGACCTGCACCGTCGAAGAGGCCGCGCTCGAGATGGAGCTTCTCGACTACGACTTCCACCTTTTCACGGAGAAGGGCACGCGGCAGGACAGCGTGCTGTATCGCCAAGGGCCCTCCGAATACCGCCTCGCACTGGTGAATCCGGAACTCGCGGACGGGCTGGCGCCGTTCGAGATGCCCCTGACCATCAGCCCGCAGCCGGCGCCGCGGCTGACCGTCGACCAGGCGATCGAGCGGATCGGGTTGCTTGGGCTGCCGTTCTTATTCTTCGTCGATACCGCCCGGGACCGTGGCAGCGTGCTATACCACCGCTACGACGGGCATTACGGGCTCGTCACGCCGGCGAGCTGAGCGCCGCATCGCGCGGGCAGAACCAACTCGAATATCGCGGCGGTCCCGGAAACCCCCCCTTCCGGGACCGCCGCCCCAGCTTCATCCCTTGACGCATCCCAAGGGAACGAGGCGAGCGACTTTTCGGGCGAGGCCGGCGCGATGGCTGACTTCGACGACCGCGTCGATGTCCTTGTATGCCTCGGGTTTTTCTTCGGCGAGCCCCCTGCGGGAGGTGCCGCGGACGAGGATGCCCCGTTTTGCCAGGCGGTCGCGTATCTCCTCGCCGCTGGTGTGGCGGGCCGCCTGGTGACGGCTCTGCACCCGCCCGGCGCCATGAGCGGTGGAAAAGAACGCCGGGTTGTCGGCGACCCCGGCAAGCACATAGGACGCCGTGCCCATCGTTCCCGGAATAAGCACGGGTTGACCGACCACTGCCAGATCGGCCGGTAGTTCCGGATGATGCGGCGGCAGTGAGCGGGTCGCGCCTTTGCGGTGCACGCACACATTGCGCGGCTGGGCGTCGATGGTGTGCACCTCGATCTTGGCCAGGTTGTGCGATACGTCGTAGAGCAGATCCAGAGTCCGTCCGGATTCCTCCTCAAACACGCGACGGGCTGCCTCGGTCAGCAGTTGCCGGTTGGCGCGTCCGTAATTCGCCGCCGCCGCCATTGCCGCGAGGTACGCGTGGCCGTCGGGAGAGCGCACCGGCACACACGCTAGTTGGCGATCGGGCACCGCGATGCCGTAGCGGCCCATGGCTTGTTCCATCCGCCGTACGTGGTCGGTACAGATCTGATGCCCCAGGCCGCGCGAACCGGAGTGGATCATGACGCAGACCGTGCCGGGAGACAGACCCAGCTGCGCTGCTGAGGCCGGGTCGTATACGGCGTCGACGGCCTGGACTTCGAGGAAGTGGTTGCCTGAGCCGAGGCTGCCGATCTGCTCGAGTCCGCGCTCGACCGCGCGGTCGCTGACCGCGACCGCGTCCGCTCCAGCCATGACGCCGCCGTCTTCGCACCGCTCGAGGTCGCGCGCGACGCCGTGTCCCTGCTCCACCGCGAACCGGGCACCACCGGTCAGTACTTGCTGCAACGTGTCGCGATCGGGCAGCCGCCACACGCCCTTGGTGCCCACGCCGCGTGGTATTGCTCGATCGAGTCGATCCATCACCGCGGGCAGCCGTGGCCGCAGCCGATCGCGGTCAAGGTCGCGGCCAACTAAAAGCCTTACGCCGCAAGAGATATCGAAGCCAACACCGCCGGGGGAGACGACCCCGTCATGATCGATGTCGGTCGCCGCGACGCCACCGATCGGGAATCCGTATCCCCAGTGCACGTCGGGCATCGCATACGACGCCCGGACAATTCCGGGCAGCGTGGCCACATTGACCACCTGCATGAGGGCCATGTCACCAGGATCGGTGGGCAGCAGTGACCTCGACGCGAAAACTATTCCGGGCACTCGCATCGCACCCTCCGGTTCGATCCGGAACCGGTACGGGGTCTCTTCGATAATCCTCACGCGTCAGCCCTCAGTCACACATCGAGCGTTACCAAGCACCGCCAGCCGTCGAGGTCCTGAGAAAACCGAAGCTCGTTGAGTGACACCGCCTTAGGCACGGTACCCACCTGATTCAGCGTACTCGCATCGGCCATCCTGAATATGACGTCAACACCACCCTCGACGTCGTGCATCTCGAGATCGACGGGCGCTTCGGCAACGGTGTCGAGCAAATAGATGACTTCATCAAGAACGGCCACCAGCAGATCGTCATCGCGATCCGCAATCAGCCGGCGCACGCGGCTGTGGAGAAGACGCGCCGATGACAGGTCCAAGAAGCTCTCTACGACGGCCAGTACCGCCTGCCGGATACAGCCGTCGCGGGTCGGTGCCCAGGCCTCGATCCGCAAATCCGCCGTGTGCGGTACGGCTCGGTGCCCTGAACCGCTGTCCGCCATGGCTTTTCGCCCGCGCTATCGCTCTGGCTGAGCCAAGTGTTTGATGAACCAGTCGCGCGCCAGCACCGCCACCTGCTCCAGCGCGCCGGGTTCCTCGAAAAGGTGGGTGGCGCCGGGAACGACGGCGACCCTGCATTCGGCGGGGATCACCGCTTGTGCTTGCCGGTTGAGCTTGAGGACCATCTCGTCGTGCCCGCCCACTATCAACAGGGTCGGCGCGTGCACCTCGCGCAGGGACTCGCCGGCCAGGTCTGGCCGCCCGCCGCGGGAAACCACCGCCGCGACCTTCACGCCCGGATGTGCGGCCGCGGAAAGGGCCGCGCCCGCACCGGTGCTGGCACCGAAGTAACCGACCGGCAGTGACGCGGTGTCGGGTTGGCCGGCCAGCCAGCCCGTGACGTCGACCAACCGGCGGGCGAGCAGCCCGATGTCGAAGACGTTGGCGCGGTTGCGTTCTTCGTCGGGCGTCAGCAGGTCGAAAAGCACGGTGGCGAACCCGGCGTTGTTGAGAACCTCGGCGACGTATCGATTGCGCGGGCTGTGCCGGCTGCTTCCGCTGCCGTGCGCGAATACGACGACGCCCTTCGGGCGCTCGGGGACGGTCAGATGCCCGGCCACCGACACGGCCCCGGTGTCCACCTGGATTTCCTCGTCGCGCAGCGGCGGATCGTCGGCGCGCGCGCTTGTGGCGGCGCGAAAACCGTTGTGGGCGCTATTGAGGAGGGCGATCACCTCGTCGTCCGAGGTCTGCGCGAAGTTGCGGTATCCCTGACCCACGGCGAAATACGGCACCGGTGTTTCCAGGCACACCACCTCGTCGGCGCAGTCGGCGAACTCTTCGACGGTGTCGGAGCCCCCGATCGGAGTGGCCAACACCACCCGGCCGGCCCCCTGGGCGCGGGCCACCTGGCAGGCAGCCCGCGCGGTCGCTCCGGTCGCGATGCCATCGTCGACGATCACGGCGGTTCGCCCCTTCAGCGAAATCGGTTGACGATCACCGCGGAAGCGTTCCGATCGGCGTTGCAACTCGGTCCGCTCCCTGGTTTCGACCGCATTCATTTCCTTATCGCTGAGTCGGGTCTCGCGTACCACGGCGTCGCTGATGACCCGCACCCCGCCCTCCCCGATGGCGCCGAAGGCAAGCTCCGGGTGGAAGGGCACCCCAAGCTTGCGTACCGGGAGCACATCGAGGGGAGCGCCCAGCGCCCTGGCGACCTCGAAGGCCACCGGTACCCCGCCTCGTGGCAGGCCGAGCACCACTACGTCGTGACCGCGCAAAGAGTCCATGCGCGACGCCAACTGCCTTCCGGCGTCGGCACGATCATTGAAGCGCCTCATGGGTCGTCCTCTAGGACTGCTGGCCGGCAAGCCGGTCTGTTGCGACGTACCGCAGCAACGCACCGATCCCGTCCGCGGGTGCGGTCCGGTGATTGGCCCGAACCAACGACGCGCCCACCGCGATCGCGGCGAACGGCAACGCCTCGTCGGCCCTCGCCACGCGTTGCACCGGCTCGCCGTAGTCGGACAGCGCGTCGGCATCGGCCGCGACCGTGGTGGGCGCTTCGCCGGTGACCACCGTGGCGTCGCCCAGCTCACCGACGATCAGCGTGTCGACGTCGCCGTCACCCAGCGCCGCGCACACGGCGGCGAGCCCCTCGGCGGCCAACCCCGAGCCGCGCCCGATTTCGGCTTCAAACCGGTCGGCGGTTTCGGCGGTCTCGGTGCCGCGGCGCCGGGCGAACTCCGCCTCGGTCAGGTCGCGTACCTCTCCGGAATCGATCCCGGTCCTGCGCGTGCCGGCATGCATTTGCGAAACTCGCTTGGCCACCCGCTCCGGCAATTCGGCAACCACATCCGTGCGCGAGCGAACCTCGCCGCACAGGAACACCACGTCGGGATCCGCTTCGTCCACCAGTCGGGTGAGGTGGTCGGCGATCGCGCGGCAGTTCATGCGTTTGGCTTCCTCGGTCGCGTGCTGGAAGTCGCCGTAACCGTTCCAGCCTGCGGTGACCGGTTTATGCACCGGATACCCGGCGCCCTCGATGCTGGTGGAGCTGACGGCGTCTCCCCGGTACAGCGTGACATCGGCGCCGGCGTGATCGACCGCGGCGAAAACGTAGGTCGGTCGCCGCATTTCCAGGTCGATCAACGGCACGACGTAGGGGTAATCCGACAGGCGAACCACCGCATTCGGTGGCGGGCTGATCAGGGGCTCGTTGACGAGCACCTGTTCGTTCGTCGCGATCACCGCGCGGCCGCGCCGACCCACGGCGGGCCGATGGTGTAACACGGCTTCCTCAAGCCTGCCTATGACTTCCCCGCTCGCTCCCAGGGTCTCCAGATGCTTGCGGATATCGCGCCATTTTGCCTCGAGTTGCTCGACAGCATCTGCGGTGTCGTGTGTGTCGTCGAAATAGACGGAAGCGAATGGGCCTTGCGCCTCTACTAGCCGCCTGAGGCGATCGGATTGCATGCCATCCCTCTCCGCTGTTGCGCCAATGCTTGTGTGCCAGTGGCAACCGTATGAAGGACGAACCTGGCTGCGGGAGAGTCGTTAGCCCCCAGATGGGAGTCTTAGGTCACCGGTGACCCCCAATGCGGGCCCGGTCTAGCCGTGATCTGGGGAGAACGATCAACCCATCGATTGCTGAGCGTGACGTAACCTTTCGAGATCACCTGCGATCCCCGGGCTGACGTCCACAGGGTACGACCAGCTGGTCGCTTCCAGCGACCGAACCTGCGGCGGAAGCCGATCAATCTGCTGACGCGCCCAGTTCCGCGACGCCTGTAGCCCGGGATCGTATTGCCGAAGGCGCCGGCCATTTTCCATGACAGGCACCAGCAGCGGCTCGCCGTCGAGTCGTTCGTCAGGTCGAGCGATCGTGTCGCCGGCGAAGACCCCGTCGTCAAGCCGTCGCACCAGCTGCTTGCGCCCCGGATAGATCACCTTCCCGCTGGAGAACTTCGTCCGCCCGGTGCCCTCGTACTCCACGAGTTTGTACGCCATGTCGAGCGCCGGCGCGTCCTGGGCCACAACGAGTTTAGTTCCCACGGCGAAGGAATCGATGGGGCAGTCGGCATCCATCAGCGCCGCTATGCCGTACTCGTCGAGACCCGACGAAGCGAAGACTTCGATGTGGTTCAAACCCGCCGCGTCGAGCTTTGCGCGGGCCGCCTTCGATAGCGCACCCAAGTCCCCGGAATCGAGTCGGACTGCTGCCACATCGCGACGTTCCCGATGCTTGGCCAGTTCGATGGCGTGATCGACGCCGCGCAACGTGTCGTAGGTATCGACGAGCAGGGTGGCGCCGGGATAGAGCCGGGCAAACGCGTCGAAGGCGTCGAGCTCGTTATCGAAGGCTTGAACGAAGCTGTGAGCCATCGTGCCGAACGCGGGGATTCCGTATTCGCGGGCCGCAAGGAGGTTCGATGTGCCCGCTAAGCCGGCGAGGTAGCTGGCCCGCGCGGCCTTGAGCGCCGCGTCCGTGCCGTGGGCGCGTCGCGCTCCGAAATCCACCACCATTCGTCCGCGAGCCGCTTCGACGACACGGGCAGCCTTGCTCGCGATCACGCTTTGCAGGTGAATCTGGTTCACCACGAAGGTCTCGGCGAGTTGGGCTTCGAGAATCGGCGCGATAACCTGCACGATCGGCTCGTTGGGAAAGACCACCGTCCCTTCCGGCACTGCCCACACGTAACCGGTGAATCGAACCGCGGCGAGCGAGTGCAGGAATTCGTCTGTAAACAGGCGCAATCCGCGCAGGTAGTCAATGTCCTCCGGCTGGAATTGAAAGGCTTCGAGGAAGTCGAGCACGTCTGACAAGCCAGCGGCCATCACGTAGGACCGGCCCTTGGGGAGCTTGCGAAACATGGTCTCGAACACGGCCGTTCCGGACATGCGTTCAGCCATGTAGGCCTGCGCCATCGTCACCTCATAAAGGTCGGTGAACAGCGCGGAAAAGCCTTGGGGCGTCACGGCGACTGCTGTCGGCTGCTTTTCGTACTTATGTTGCAATGCTTAGCTTTTCGCCGCACACTCCTCATTGGTCATAGAGCGCCGTGAGGCGGTCGCTGAACTTCTCGATGACCAGCTTGCGGCGCAGCTTCATGCTCGGTGTCAGGTCACCGGCTTCGACGGAGAGTTCGCGGTCGAGGATCGCGAATCTCTTGATCTGCTCCCAGCGATTCAATTGCTGGTTCAGTGCGTCCATGTACCCGGCGATCAGCTCCCGGGTCTTCTCGTGGCGCGCTATCTCGCCGAACGACTTACCCGCCAAGCCCTGCTTAGCGGCCCAATCGGTGATCGCTTCGCTGTCGAGGCTGACCAGCGCCACGCAGTAGGGCTTGCCCTCCCCGTAGACCAGAAGCTCGCTCACATACGGGCAGAGGCCCTTGAATCTCGCGTCGATCGCCGACGGCGCCACGTACTTGCCCTGCGACGTCTTGAACATGTCCTTCTTGCGGTCGGTTATCCGCAGAAAACCGTCGTGATCGATCTCCCCGATGTCACCGGTGTGGAACCAGCCGTCCTCGTCGAGCGCCTCGGCGGTGGCGTCCGGGAGATCGTGGTAGCAGGTCATCAAACCCGGCCCCTTGAGCAGGATTTCGCCGTCGTCGGCGATCTTGACATCAGTGGCCGGGAACGGCCAGCCGACAGTTCCGAACCGATAGGCGTTGGGGCGGTTGATGAATGACGCTGCCGCCGTCTCGGTCAGCCCGTAGCCCTCGAGCACGACGATGCCGACGGCGTCGAACCACTGCGCGACTTCACGGTCCAGGGCGGCGGCCGCGGAGACGAAGAACCGCAGCCGGCCACCGAACCGCTCGCGGATGGTGGAGAACACCAGCCGGTCGGCCACCTTGTAGGCCAACGATGAAGCAAGCGAAGGCTTCTTCCCGGCCTGCCGGGCTTCCGACACCTTCAGGCCCACCGCGATTGCCCAGTCGAAGATCTTTTTGTTGAGCCTGCCCTGCTCGGCAACCAGGCCCTCGATGCGGGCATGCGCCTTCTCGAAGATGCGTGGTGCGGCGCCCATGATGGTGGGCCGCAGGGTCGCGAGGTTGTCGACGATCCGCTCGACGCGGCCGTCGATCGCGGTCGGGAAGCCGATCTGCAGCGGCAGCGCCAGCATCACCTTGCCGAATGCGTGTGCCAATGGCAGCCACAGAAAGTTCAGGTCGTCGGGCCCGAGGATGTTGAGGGAGTCAATGGCCGCCGCGGTGTATGTCCAGGCGCCGTGGGTCAGTCGCACGCCCTTGGGCCGCCCGGTGGTGCCGGACGTGTAGATGAGGCTGGCGAGCTGATCGGGGCCGATGGCCGCGACGCGCTCGTTGACGGCGTTGGGGGAGTCGGCGAGCAGTTGCTTGCCCAACTGCTCCAGTTCGGCGAGCGTGATCACCCAGTCGCCGTCGCCGTTGCCGTCGATGATGACCACCTTGCTCACTTCGGGCAGTTCGGCGCGGTGCTCACGCAGTTTGTCGACCTGTACCTGGTCCTCGGCGACCACCACCCGGCTTCCGGAATTGGCGACGATGTAGGCGACGTCGCCGGCGTTCGTCGTGGGATACACGGTCGTGGTCGCGGCACCGGCGCACATCACGCCGAAGTCAACGAGCACCCACTCGTAGCGCGTGGCCGACGCGAGCGCGACCCGATCCTCCGGCGCGATTCCGAGCGAGATCAGCCCGCCGGCGATGTTGCCGACGCGTTCGCCGACCTGCTGCCAGGTCACGCTCTCCCAGCTATCGCCCAGCGGATACCTAAAAGCCTCCGCGTGCGGGGTGGCGGCGACGCGGTTGACGAACATGTGCGCCACCGACGGCGCGCGATTATCGATTTTGGTGAAGTCGGGCCTCTCCATTGAGGCCGGTGCTGCGTTCATGTTGCTATTCCATTGCTGCCGAATCGAATATCCTGTCGATACTGCGTCGCGACCATGGCCTGGGGATAGTGACGAAAGTCATCCGCGTAACAGGCAATCGTCCCCTTCGAGCCGCGTACTCGGGATGGAACATCTATCAGCCGGCAACCGCTACCTCAACGGACAGGCACTCACCGATGGCATACGCTGCGGGCCAATCGCCGCGACGCACCGCGCGCGCGAGGTCGCCCACCAACGGGCTCTGGGCACCAAGCTCCGCCAGCCACGCCGTCACGGTGGCCGTGATCTGCTGAGCCGGCACCCGGGCCACGTGGCCGTCGTGCAGGCGATCGGTCAATTGATAGACTGTAGTCGTCGACTTGTGCTGTGGCCAGTTACGCCGCCATGTCGCTGATTTCATCGCCGTCTCCCGGTCACCCTTACTCGATCCATTCGACCACTGCCGCGCGCCGAGTCGTAGGGGCGAAGAGCACCACTACCGTAATGCTTAAGTCTCGCTTCGGACCCGCCGAAGTCCCGGCGCGGCAGGGCCTTTTGTCACAGCGCCTGCCGACCTTCTTCCGGGGCGATGGTGGCGCCGATCGCGTACCGTACATCGGGTAATGAAGCAGGGCATGAACGCCGTCGACCCCGAGGAACTGGCCGCGCTGAATGTGTTCGCCGATGTCCCGGGGCAGGACCTTGCGGCCTTGGCCGCCAACCTGGAGCCCCTGCATGCCGCCGCCGCTGAGGTGCTGATGCGGCAGGGTGAGAAAGCGACGTCGTTTTCGATCATCACGTCCGGTCGAGCCGAGATCCGGCACGTCGCGCCGGACGGCCAAACTGTGGTGACCGAACTGCCACCGGGGACGATCGTCGGCGAAATCGCTTTGCTGCGAAACGAATCCAGATCGGCGACGGTGATCGCGAAGGATGACGTGTGCGGCTATGCCGGGTACGCCGGCGCCTTCGAGTGCATGTTGGCCATACCGGTCCTCGCCGACCGGTTGGTCCGCACCGCGAGGCAGCGGCTGGCCGCCTACGTCGCCCCGATCCCGTTATCGGCCAGGGACGGTACCGAGGTGTCGTTGCGCCCGGTCCTGCCCGGTGATGCCGAGCGGTTCAAGAGCAATGGGTCGTTCTCGCGGGAGACCCTGTACCGGCGGTACCAAGGTGGTGCTCCGAGCGATGCACGGTTGGCCTACCTGTTCGAGGTCGATTACGTCGACCACTTCGTCTGGGTGGTCACCGCCGGGGCGGAGGGCCCGGTCGTCGCCGACGCCCGCTTCATCCGGGATGAAGACGACCCCAGCTCCGCCGAGGTCGCCCTCACCGTGGCCGACGCCTACCAGGGCCGCGGAATCGGGACACTGCTGCTCGCCGCGCTGACGGTCGCCGCGCGCGTCGATGGCGTCAAGCGTTTTCATGCCCAGGTTCTCGCCGACAACCCGCCGGCCCGTGCCCTGGGCGACAAGGTCAACGCCCACTGGGAGCAGGAGGAACCCGGGGTGATCAACACCACGGGCGACATCCCCGCCGTCGACGACCTGTCCCTCGATCGCGCCACGCGACTGCGGATCCAGCACATGGCCCGCCAGGTGATCCACGCGTTGGACTGATGCGGCCGGAAGCCACGTGCAAGTGACTTACGCCCCGGGCCTTCATGCCTTTGCGCCCTTACCGGATGGCGAGATGTCCGCGCAGCATGGACCCGTCCGGCGTTCGCCGAAAGGAGAGGGGCAATGAAGGCGCTCATCATCTGCGTCTCGAAATCGCACGGCAACACCCGCCGGGTGGCCGATCGGATGGCCGAGGTGCTTGATGCCGAGGTCGTCGAACCGGAGTCAGTCGATCCGCAAAAAGTTTGCGAATACGACCTCGTCGGCTTCGGGTCCGGCATCTATTACATGACGGTGGACGCGAGGCTGGGCAAATTGATACGGCGCCTACCGACCGTCGACCACATCCGCGCGTTCACTTTCTTCACCAGCGGCGCCCGGGAGTTTCCGCTGCTGGACTACAACAAACCGGTTCGGAAACACCTCGAATCGAAGGGCTTTGAGGTGATCGGTTCGTTCTCCTGCCGCGGGTTCGACACGGTCGGGCCCTTCGGATTCATCGGCGGCATCAACAGAGGACGGCCGAACGACCACGACCTCGAACGGGCCGCGGCATTCGCGGCACGTGTTCGTCAACGGGCCGGCGGCTCCCAGGCCGCTTCATGACCCATGGCAAGCGAACAGAGCGCGCCTCCCATCCTCGCGCTGGTCCGCGGCCTCGTCACCGAGGTTCACCCGCACGCCAAACCGCCCTCGATAACGCTTGACAGCACGTTCGACAACTTGGGCATCGGCAGCCTGGAGTTGGCGGAGCTGTTGCTGCGCATCCAGGACAAGTTCGGAGTGGCGCTGCCGCCGCACATCCTGGCCAGTGCGGAGACGCCGCGCGACCTCCTGGCGGCCCTCTCAGCGACCCCCGCCCATGGCCATCCTGCCGTGGGGGAGGACCGCGGCGTGGTTTCACTCCCCGCCACCGAGCCGGGCGGGCTGGTGCCGGAAACAGCGCCGACTCTCAACGATGCGCTCAACTGGCATGTCAGCGCGACTCCGGACCGAACGCACATCCGCATCCTCGACGATGCCGGCGGTCCCGCGGACCTGACCTATGCCGCACTGCACCGGGAGGCGGCCGCCGTGGCGGCCGGGTTGATCGGGCTCGACGTCATGCCGGGCGAGAGGGTCGCCATCATGTTGCCCACCGGCCGCGCGTATTTTGTCACCTTCGCCGGTGTGGTCCTGGCCGGCGCCGTACCCGTGCCGGTCTACCCGCCCGCCCGGCCGTCCCAGCTGGCGGACCACCTGCGCCGCACGGTCGGCATCCTCGCGAACGCCGGCGCCACGCTGCTGGTCACCGTGCCCGAGGCAGTTACCCTCGGGCACCTGCTGCGCTCTAACGTCGAAAGCCTGCGTCACGTCGTCGTTCCCGAATCCCTCACGAACGCAAGCGAAGATGTGCTGCCATCCCTTCCAAGACCGCGAGCCGACGATCTCGCACTGGTGCAGTACACCTCGGGCAGCACCGGGCAGCCAAAGGGGGTCGCGCTCACGCACCGGAACCTGCTCGCCAACATTCGGGTGATGGGCCAGGCTGCGGCGGCGTCAGGGGCGGACACGTTCCTCAGTTGGTTGCCCCTATATCACGACATGGGTCTGATCGGCGCCTGGCTCGGGTGCATGTATTTCGGTGTCCCGCTGGTGGTGATGAGTCCGCAGTCGTTCCTGATCCGCCCGTCACGATGGCTCTGGGCGATCCACGCCCACCGGGCGACCATGTCGGCCGGCCCGAACTTCGCGTATGAGTTGTGCCTGGCCAAGGTCCGCGACGCCGAGATCGAAGGACTCGACCTGAGCTCATGGAGGTTGGCGTACAACGGCGCCGAGCCCGTCAGCGCGGCGACGATCGAGCGGTTTGGTGATCGCTTCGCCCCGTATGGGTTTCGGCGGGAGGCGATTACGCCGGTGTACGGGCTGGCCGAATCCTCGGTGGGCCTGGCTTTCCCGCCGTTGGGCCGCGGTCCGCTCATCGACCGAATCCGCCGAGACGCATTCGTGCGTTCCGGGCGGGCCGACCCTGCCAAGCCCGGTGAGCCGGACCTGCGTTTCGTCGCTTGCGGCCGGCCACTGCCGGACCACGAGATCCGCGTTGTCGACGCCGCCGGCAACGAGCTGGGTGATCGCCGCGAAGGGCGCATCGAGTTCCGCGGGCCCTCGGCAACCGCCGGCTATTTCAACAACGCGCCGGCGACGCGTTCGCTGTTTCATGGCGACTGGCTCAACACGGGCGACCTCGGGTATATGGCCGACGCCGACGTCTA
Source organism: uncultured Actinomycetota bacterium (assembly GCA_963788075.1). Lineage (GTDB taxonomy): Bacteria > Actinomycetota > Actinomycetes > Mycobacteriales > Mycobacteriaceae > Mycobacterium. Next base: position 99,442 of record CAWBFI010000010.1, read on the forward strand.
CGTCACCGGCAGGGTCAAGGATGTGATCATCCGGGCCGGCCGCAATCTGCACCCGGCCGAGCTCGAGGAGGCGGTGGGCAACCTCAAAGGCGTTCGCAAGGGATGCGTGGCGGTGTTCGCCTCTCCCGACCCATCGGGGGGCGCCGAACGACTCGTCGTCATGGCCGAGACGCGAGCGAGCGGAGACGACGCCCGCGCCGCATTGCGCTCCGAAATCGCCGCCACCGCAGTGGATCTGCTGGGCGTGCCCCCCGACGACGTTGTCTTGGCGCCACCGCGCACGGTACTGAAGACCTCGAGCGGCAAAATCCGGCGGGCCGCCAGCCAGCAGATCTACCGGGCCGGGAAGGTCGGTGCGCGACCCCGTGCGGTGTGGTGGGAGTTGGCCCGCCTTCGGCTCCGCGGCGCCGCGCCGTCGCTGCGCCGCGCTCATCGCGCGGCGGGCGCTGTGGCGTTCGCCCTCTACGCGTGGATGGTGTATGCGCTCCTTGGGTTGTCGGTCGCGGTGTTGCTGCTGCTGCTACCGCGACTGCAGTGGCGCTGGTGGGTGGCCCGGGGAGCGGTTCGCCTGCTGGCTCGTCTTACCGGGACTGCGATCAGTGTGCATGGCCTCGACCATCTGCCTGCAGGGACCTCCATCGCGGTGGCCAACCATCCCAGCTGGATCGACCCGCCGGTGCTGGCCTCGGTGATGCCTCAGTCGTTCCACTTCGTCGCCGCCGAAGTGCTTGAGCATCAGGGGCTCAACGGATTCGTACTCAGGCGGCTGGGCCACCAGTTCGTCGAACGTCACGAGCGTGAACACGGCGTGGCCGACGCCGACCGACTGACTGCCCTGGTGCGAGCGGGGCAGTCGCTCGTCATCTTCCCCGAAGGCCGACTGGCGCGTGCCCCCGGGTTGCGGCCTTTCCACATGGGCGCATTCGTGGTGGCCGCCCAGACCGGCGTGCCCGTCGTTCCGGTGGCTGTTCGCGGGACACGGACAATACTGCGGCCAGAGCACCATTTTCCGCGACGGGGAGCCGTCGACATCGCGGTGGGTGAGCCGATCTGGCCTTCGGGCACCGATTGGGCTGCGGCAGTCGAACTGCAGCGCGCCGCACGAGACGCGCTCTTATGCCTCTCGGGGGAGCCGGACGTCGAATGACAAAGAGACCGATGGCCGGGCGGTGCCCCGCGGGCAACCGTTCGGCCATCGGCCTTCGACCATTGAACCGTTACGACTGTTTGCCGCCTACCGCCTGGCCGGCGCTTCGCACCACGCTGCGGAAGAACTCGATCCGTCCGGTGACCAACTCCTCAGTCAGGTCCAGGGCGGCGTCGATGACGTTCTTGCGCCGGGACGCATCGGGGAGGTCTCCACTCACCTGGTCGACGAACTTGCGGACGGCTTCGATGGCCTGCTTGCGGCTTGCCTCGACCGATTCGAGCACCTCGTCAGACAGTTCGGCCCAGCGTGACTCGGTCTTTGCCGGTGTTTGTGTCATTATCAATCTCCTCAAAATTCCTGATCTGACGCCACAAATCATTTCGCAGCGAACGGCAACGCTTGCCGAACCAAACGCTATGGTCTCAACGCCACCGACACGAGTGCCTAAGGTCCTTCCTCGACTTGGGAGTCAATGATTTTTCGTGGCTTTCCATGACTTTTCGTGACTTTGGTGACTTTCGTGACTTTTTGCCGGGCCGTAGGTCCCTAACCCGCTGACGCGATGAGGTGTTAACGTGCCGCCATGGCAGCACCCGAGGGCGACGACGCTCAACGACCGGGCGCTTTTGGTTGGAACGTGGGTTTGGGTCAGGCCGTCGAACCGTTCATGCACACCGGGCTGTACTTCACCCAATCGTGGCGCGATTACCTCGGTAAAGAGCCGGATGAGCTCCCGATCGCACGGCCGACTATCGCCTTGGCGGCGCAGGCCTTTCGTGACGAGGTCGTCCTGTTGGGCCTGAAGGCGCGCCGCCCGATCAGCAAGCCCCGGGAGTTCGAGCGAATCAGCCAAGAGGTGGTCGCGGCACTCAAGTTCTACGGGGACCGAGGGTGGCTGGACAAGCCGAAGCGATTTTTCGCCCCCCCTCCACCGCTTGCCGATGTCAACATCCGAAAAGTCAAGGGACAAAGACGTTCCTGCTACCGCATCTTCTTCGACAGCGGTTACACACCGCGGCCGGGCGAGCCGGGTACACAACGATGGCTGGGATATAACGGGAACAGGCGCGAGTACGCGTTGATGCTGCGCCACCCGCAACCGCGACCCTGGCTGGTGTGTGTGCACGGAGCCGAGATGGGCCGGGCCGCGCTGGACCTCGCTCTGTTCCGCGCCGGGAAGCTGCATGACGATCTCGGTTTGAACGTCGTCATGCCCGTCCTTCCGATGCACGGCCCGCGGGCGCGCGGCCTGCCGAAGGGCGCGGTGTTTCCCGGCGAGGATGTGCTCGACGACGTGCACGCGACGGCTCAGGCGGTGTGGGACATTCGCCGGTTGTTGTCCTGGATCCGGTTGCAGGAGCCGGAGTCGCTGATCGGATTGAACAGCCTTTCGCTCGGCGGCTACATCGCGGCGCTGGTCGCCAGCCTCGAAAAGGGCCTCACCTGCGCGATCCTCGGTGTTCCGGTGGCTGACCTGGCCCAGTTGCTGGGCCGGCACTCCGGCCTCAGTCACGATGACCCCCGGTGCCGCACAATGGAATTGGCCGAACCCATCGGGCGGATGACCTCGCCGCTGTCGCTCGCCCCGCTCGTGCCCAAGCCGGGCCGCTTCATCTACGCCGGCGTCGCCGACCGCCTCGTGCATCCACGCGAGCAGGTGGTCCGCCTCTGGCAGCACTGGGGCAAACCGGAAATCGTGTGGTATCCAGGCGGTCACGCCGGATTCTTCCGCTCGCGGCCGGTACAGAAGTTCGTGTGGGACGCGCTGCAGCAGTCGGGGCTCTTGGACGGGCCACCGGCGCGGCGAGAGCGCCCCGCTTAGGTGCGAACAAATGAACGCGCTGGACCCGCTGGACGCGGCGATGATGGCCGCGGAGTTGGTGGCCAGCCCGATGCACGTCGGCGTCTTGCTGATCCTGTCACCGCCGAAAGCCGCCGGCCCCAACTACGTCGACGAACTATATCGAGAGGCGCTCGCTGCCGACGCCCCGGTCGATCCGAGGCTTCGCCGATATCCGCACCGCGGTGTGGATACCGGGGGCGTGTGGGTTTGGCGTGACGACGACAACGTTGACCTGGCCCGGCATTGCCGGCGCCGCACGGTGTCTGGCGACCGGGACGAGTTCTGGCGGCTGATCGGCGAGCTGGATGCGGAGCGCCTCGACCGGTCCCGTCCGATGTGGATGTCGTATCTGATCGACGGCCTCGACGGTGGCCGATTCGCCTTCTATATCAAGGTGCACCACACCGTCATCGACGGTGTTGCCGGTTTCCAGATGATCGCCGACGCGCTGAGCGCCGATCCGGAGCGCCGGTCGACGCCGCCGTTCTATGCCGACCGCCATCACGAATCCGAGCCGCCGCGGGTATCGACCGGGCTGGTGCCGCGGTTGGTCGCACCGCTGCGGTCGCTGGTCGGCGCGGCGGCATCGGGCGTTGGGCTGATCGGGCGGGTTGTCACCGGAGAGTTATCAACGGTAGTCGACAGCCTGGTCGGGCACACGACAGTGCTGCCGTTCGGGGCGCCCTACATGCGGTTCAACGGTCGTCTCGGGCGCGGGCGCGCCGTCGCGGCCGCCAGCTGGCCCAAGGATCGCATCCAGGCGGTGCAACAGGCGGCCGGTGTCACCGGCAATGATGTGGTGACCGCCATGATCGCCGGCGCTTTGCGCCGCTGGTTGGTTGACCGCGGGGAACTGCCCACACAGTCACTGGTGGCCATTTGCCCGATCACGGTGCGGGATCGCGAGCACGATGCGGCAAATGACCGGCATGGCAACATGTTCGGTCTGTGGCTGTGCCCGCTGGGCACGAACCTGAATGATCCGGTCGCGCGGCTGGACCTGATCCACCGCTCGATGTCGGAGGGAAAGCAGTGGGTGGCCAAGCGCGGATCGGCCGCGTCGCTGTTGACGACGGCCGGAAGCATCGCTGCGACGGTGCTTTTCCCGCTGCTGCCGTTCACGCCGAAGCTACGCACCGGATACAACCTGCCGATCTCGCACGTCCCCGGCCCTCGCGCCGAAATGTATTGGAACGGCGCGCATATCGAGGAGATGTACCCCGTGTCGACGGTCTATGACGGTCAGGCACTCAACGTAACCACGTGTTCGTATGCCGACCGGGTCGGATTCGGCTACGCCGCGGGCGCCGACGCGTTGCCCGACATCGACACACTGATACCGCTGACCGAACAGTGTCTGACCGAGCTTGAGGCTGGCCTGGGTGTGAGCACACCTGAAAAGGCGTAAGGTCCCTTCCGTCGGGGCGCGAATCCTGCGCGATCAGGCGGCGCGTGGCAGCTCCGGAGTCGAGCTTGCCGGTTGTGCCGTCGGCCGGCTCGGTGCCTGAACCCAGCCGACGAAGGTCAGGTACAGCCCGACCAATGCCATGGCGATGAAGCCCGCCCGCCATCCGGTGCCGGTGTCAAGCGCGGTGCTGGCAAACGACAGGTAGCTTTGCGGGAACGCGAGAAGAAAGAACCCCTTCAGCGATGTCACCCATCCGAGAAGTGACACGATGATCGCGGCAGCGCCTTGCCAATACTGGTGAAGAGCGACGACGACCAATCCGGTCAGCAAGACAAATGCGCCGGTCACCCAGGGCCACACGGAGCTCGCCCGGAACTCGGTCAGTAGCGTTCGCATATCCGAGCTGCGTGCGAGCGCCGTGCTGGTGATGATCACGACGAAGGGGCCCATGACGCGGGCGAACATGCGCGTCTTGGCCTGGATCTGTTGTGAAGAGCTCATGGCTGCACCTCTACCATCGTTGAGATTTCCAGTCCCATAGGGGATATCCGACCGGATAAATGCTGCCCGCGCTAGGGACGGAAGTCCCGACGGCGACGACAGATCGTCACCTACGGCCGGGCATTGACTCGCCGAAGGAAGGTCTCACGACCTACAGAAGGCGTGCTGGTGGCCCTAGGTTTTGCGGTGTCGCGAACCGACGGGTCGGATATTCTGAGGCCAATTGTCGCCAACAGACGGGAATGGCTGTGGCGTTTTTCAAGGTGGTCGCAGTCGACTTCGACGGCACGCTTGCATCGGGTGCCGATTTAGCCCCGGAAGCCGTGGCGGCGATCGACCAGGCGCGGCGTGAGGGTCTGAAAATCGTACTCGCCACCGGCCGCATCGGGGCCGAATTGCGTGCCGAGTTCCCGCAGATTGCCGGCCACGTGGATGCGTTGGTACTAGAGAACGGCGCGGTGGTCGCAATTGACGGACAGACCTACGCGCTCGCGCCTCCAGTGGATCGAGCTCTCGACGATGCGCTCGCCGACCGGGGGGTCCCGTATCGACGGGGCGAGGTGTTGGTGGCTGTGGACGGCCCACACGCTGCGGCCGTCGGCGAGGTGCTCGGCGAGCTGGGAATGGACTACCAGATCATCCGAAACCGGGCCGCGTTGATGGTGCTGCCGGCAGGTATCACCAAGGGCACCGGGCTGGGTGCCCTACTGGCGAAGATGAATCTGTCCCCACACAACACCGTGGCCGTAGGCGACGCCGAGAACGACTTGTCGTTACTCGGTGTCGCCGAGATCGGTGCCGCTGTCGCCGATGCCGTCCCGTCAGTTCGGCGATTTGCCGATGTTGTCCTGGATGAACCGAATGGGGCCGGTGTCGCCGCGCTGCTCACCGGCCCGTATCTCTCTGGGGCACAACGCTGGTGCCCGCCACGCCGCTGGGTCGATATCGGAGCCTTCGATGACGGAACCCCGGCCAGGATACCCGGAAGTCAGGGCCGCATCCTGGTGACCGGACCCGCCGCATCGGGAAAAAGCTACCTCCTCGGCCTGATCGCGGAGCAATGGATACTGGCTGGCTACTGCGTTCTTGTCATCGACCCCGAAGGAGACCACCTGCAACTGCAGCAGCTCAACGAGGTGCAGGTTGTTGACGGCGATCACGTTCCCGAACCGCCCGAGCTCGTCAACATGCTGCGTCCGGACTCAAGCGTGGTGGTGGATCTGTCGGGAACGGCCGAGCCGAGCAAAGCCGACTATGTGCATCGGCTGCGGTCGACCGCCGAGGCGCACCGCGAACAGCATGGGTTCCCGCACTGGGTGATCTATGACGAGGCCCATCTCCTCGGCAACGGCGAGCAAGCGCACTGGGCGCGCCGCGGCGGTTATGTGTTGTGCTCATTCGCCCCGGCGGCACTGTCCGCCCACGAGATCGACGGCACCGACGTCGTGCTAACGCTCACGAATGGCGATACCGCGACAGACATCGCTTCCCGGCGACGGGCCACCATACGTTTGGGCTCAGGGCTACCTCGTGGGTTCACAGTCGCAGACCGCCGGACCACACACGTACGGCACCGCCACAAATATGCCGATATCCACCTCCCCCCGGAGCGGCGGTTCTACTTCCACACCACCAGCGGCGAATCCATCGCTGCGGCCGCAACGATGCACGACTTCAGCAATGCGATAAGGCAGCTCGACCAACAAGCACTCGAATACCATCTCGAACGAGGAGACTTTTCGCACTGGTTTGACGGCACCATCGCCGACAAGGACCTCGCGGTACGGGTGGCAGCCTGGGAGGACGAACTAGCAGCTCATCGCGCCGCCGATGTGGAACGCATACGCGACCAGCTCGTGCAAGCGGTACAGAGCCGTTATCTAGCTTCGGAAGAACCCCGCTGAACCAGCAGACAAGCCCGGCATTGCGGCACTGAAAGGCTGAAAGCTAGTCGGCGGGCCGGGAAGGCCGACGGCGCCTGGCGCGTGTCGGCTTGCGGGAAAGGGCGCGGGTCACCAGGCGCGCGACACCGAGTTCGATGCCGCTGGCAAGCTCATCGACGTCGGGAGCGGCGTCGTAGTCGGCGGTGATGCCGAACACCAGTTCATCGACATAGCTGAGCATGCTGATCACGGTGCGCAGCTGCAGAGCGATCGGCGGTATCGGTAACAGCTCCTCCACCGGACGACCCAGTACTTGCAGCCGCTGACGTGGACCCGGCACATTGGTCGCCAGCGTGACAATGCTGCGCTGCGGCATCCGCGTCAGTAGCCGAATTGCCCATGCACTCACCGCGAACGGCAGGTAATTGGTCAGTGTGACAAAGGTATTCGCGGCCTGTCGCTCACCGCTCTTTTTGAGCCGGTCCACCCGTGCATGGACGGACTTCAGCCGCTTGACCGGATCGTGCTGCTCGACCGGTAAGGTTGAGAGCATAGCCGATACTCGAATATCGCTGTGGTCCAGCGCATTCGGCGAGCGCACCGACACCGGGATCATCGTTCGCAGTGAGTTGCGCCGCGGCTTTTCACCGCGACGCAGCAGCACGGTGCGGAAACTGTCCGTGATAGCCGCGAGTGCCACATCGTTGAGTGTCACGCCGAAGGCCTCGCACACCGCTTCGACTTCTTTCAGCGACACCCGCGCCGCGCTGTACCGGCGCATGCTGCCCACCGGGCCGCGCAGCGACGATCGTGCTGCCGGAGTCAGCAGGCCGGTGACGAATTCGGCTGCGCCCGTTGCGGTGTGCGCTGCTGTACTGGTGGTGGTTACCGATGCGCGCCACAGTCCGCCGGCCCAAGTCAGCGGGTTACGGCTGAGTCCTGCCGAGAGAACGATCGACGACGGCAGCTCCTTGGCGCCATGGATATCGGTGGCGAACGTCGGACCTGCGCCCGCGTCGGCGAAACTTTCCAGAATCCGCACCGCGGCGATCCCGTCGGCGATGCAGTGGTGCACCATTACCAAGGCGGCCCACCGCCCGTCCGGCAGGCCCTCTACGAACCAACACTCCCACAACGGGTGGTCGCGATCCAGCCTGCGCTCCATGAGGTCGGCGATGGTGCGAAACAACGCGGCATCGTCGCCCGGGCGCGGCAAAGCCGCCCAATGCACGTGATGGGAGACGTCGAATTTGGGGTCGTCCACCCACTCTGGCGCCCCTAATTCGAAGGTGTGCTTACGCACCAGCTGCGTGAACCGGGGTACGGCCCGGATCCGTTCGGACAGCATCGCCGTCAGCTGCTGCCGTTCGGGGATCGGTCCGTCGATGATGGCCAGCGTGCCGATCGCCAGGCTCAGGTGCCGGTCGGCATCCTCGGCCTCCAGAAAGCTGGCTTCCAAGGTCGTTAGCTGCTGCACCGCCGGTCACCTCCGATCCACGCTGATCGGCATCACTATCCGCGGTGCGACGCGGGGATCGATAGTGCCGTTTGGTCCCGAGGGGTGGTGCCAGTGTTCCCGGGCTTGGCTAGCTGCGAGGCGCGACGCGCACCTGGGCCATGATGCGATCCAGGACGACGTTGGTGAGATCGCCGTCGTCCGCTACACGGGAAAGGCCGCGCCGCCGCAGGAAGGTGTCGAGCCGTCGGTCGGGTGACCAGCCGGAATAGGTGGGGCTGAGGTAACGCGAGCGCAAGAATTCGCGTGCGAGGACGTCTACGTCAGTATCGGTCAATAACAACGGTGGGTTAGGACCCATAACCGTTTTACTCCTTTGATCAGCCGCAACCGCCGCAGTCAAATTACGCCAGACAAGGTCATTATTCAGTCACGGACAGATTGCGGATAGGGTCCAAAGTCACCCACGGTGCGGGCGCCGCAAGTAGCGAAGGGAGCCGGCGGCACGCGCGGCGGGGCACATTGGCGCGGTTGCGGGGACCATCGACCCTGTCGGACGGTGCGTCCGCCCACGCAGACTGGCGCCATGGCCAACGCAACAAAACGGATCACCCAGACGGCGACGCTGCTCGGGTTGCTTTATGCCGCGCGACGGTACTACCGCAATTGGGGTACAACGAAGGCAGAGTGTCAGATGCTGCTGCCGGGCGACGCATTGGTGGCCGATCCGGCTATTCAGACGACCGAGGCGGTGTACATCGACGCGCCGGTATCCGCGGTCTGGCCGTGGCTTTTGCAGATGGGTCAAGATCGGGGCGGCTTCTACGAGTGTGGGGGACTCAAGAACCTGTTTGGCTCTCGCCATCATGACGTCGATCGGGTTCATCCGGAATGGCAACACCTTGCGGTAGGGGATGTGGTGCGCCTGGCTCCCGAAGGCTGGATGGGGCTGCCCGACGGGGTGACGTTGAGCGTCGCGGAGATCGTGCCCGAAAAGTACATCGCGCTGAATGCCACGCGACCTGGTCTGCGCTGGAATGCGGTGTGGTCATTCCACCTGCAGCCGCATTGGGAAGACCGGGTCCGGCTCCTTACCCGCGCCCGAATCGCCTTGCGCCGCCCGGGCGAAGTGTTTGCCATGGAACTGGCCAGGCCGGCGATTGCCCTGGGCACCCGGGGTCTGTTGCTCGGGATCAAGCATCGGGTCGAGCGGCTGCCTGTGGCAACGCCGACACAGCAGCAGCGGCCGGCAGTTGAAACTGGTTGACGATCTTTGCTTTCGGATGAACAGCAGGCGTCTTCGAGGTTTACACGCTATTGCGCGACAGGATTCTTGCTCTAGTTCGTGGCTACCTGCACATGTTTCTCGGCCGGAACCGGCTTCGAAACCGCCACGGAGACAGTCAAAATGCCCTTGTCGTAGGTGGCCTTGATGTCGTCTTAGTCGGCGCCGGCCGGCAGTGACACCGAGCGGACAAACGAGCCGTAGGAGAATTCCGATCGGCCGTCGAATTCCTTTTTCTCGCTGCGTTCGGCCTTGATCGTGAGCTGACCGTCGCGCACGGTGATGTCGACGTCCTTGGCCGGGTCGATGCCGGGAATCTCGGCGCGCACAACGTAGCGGCCGTCGACCGTCTCGTCTTCCAACCGCATCAGCCGGGTGTCGAACATCGGGCGGATTCCGGCGAACGACGGGAACCCAGCGAAGAACTCCGAGAATTCGGGGAACAGCGAATGTGGCTTTTGTGCCGCGGGAAGGGTGGAGGTCATTGTCTTCTCCTGAGGTGTTCTGAGTTGCCTGAATCGACTCCTTAGATCCGACCACGCAAGCCGAGACCGCGGTAGGGACCGAAGTCCTCAAAGGTGCGTCGTGTGCAGAGGCTGGTGAATGACGGGGATACTCAAGTGATGACCGGTCCGCCGGGGACTGCCACGTGGCCCGCGAGTGTCCGGCGCCGCGACGGACACCTGGTGCCCTTCGACCCGGCCCGCATCGAGGCCGCGGTCGCCCGGGCCGCACATGAGGCGGGGCACCGAGACCCGGAAGCGCCGGGGGCGGTGGCCAGGTCCGTGGCCGACGCGCTGGCACGTCGGCCCCGCGGTGAGGTCGCCACGGTCGAGGAGATCCAGGATCTGGTCGAGGCGGAACTCTTGGCCGCGGGCCTGGATGACGTTGCGCGCGCATACATTATCTATCGCCAGCAGCGCGCCGAGGTGCGCGCCGCCAAAGCCCTCATAGGCGTGCGCGACGAGCTGAAGTTAAGCGTGGCCGCGGTGACCGTGCTGGGCGAGCGTTACCTGCTAAGGGACGACCACGGTAGGCCGGCCGAGTCAACCGGCGAAATGATGGACCGGGTCGCCAACTGTGTTGCGGCGGCCGAAGAGAGCTTTCGGCGCGCCTCTTCGACGATGTGGGCAGAGCGGTTCTCAACTTTGCTGCGCAGCCTCGAGTTCTTACCGAATTCACCAACGCTGATGAACGCCGGCACCGAACTCGGTCTGCTCTCGGCGTGTTTCGTCCTGCCAATTGAAGATTCGCTGCGTTCGATCTTCGTCACGCTCGCGCACAGTGCCGAAATTCACCAGGCCGGAGGCGGCACCGGCTATACGTTCGCTCACTTGCGACCGGCGGGAGACCGGGTGGCAAGAACCGGGGGTGCGGCCAGTGGGCCGATGTCATTTCTTCGGCTTTTCGACACCGCGGCGGGCGTCATCGCGATGGGCGGTCGCCGGCGCGGTGCCTCCATGGCGGTGCTCGACGTTTCGCACCCGGACATCTACGACTTCGTCACCACCAAGGCGGACTCCGCCGGAGAGTTGAACCAGTTCAATCTCTCGGTGGGTGTCACGGACGCGTTCCTGCGTGCGGTCGCGCGCGACGGCATGCACCGGCTGATCAACCCGCGAACCGGAAAGACGGTCGCACGGGTGCCGGCCGCCGACCTGTTCACCGCGATCTGCAAGGCCGCGCACCGATGCGGCGATCCGGGACTGGTGTTCCTCGACACGATCAACCGCGCCAACCCGACGCCCGCACGGGGCCGGATCGAGGCGACGAACCCCTGCGGAGAGGTTCCGCTGCTGCCTTACGAGTCATGCAACCTGGGCTCCATCAACCTTGCCCGCATGGTCAGCGGCGGGGGCGTCGATTGGGATCGGCTGGCAGAGGTTGCGGAGCTTGCCGTGCGCTTCCTCGACGACGTCATCGACGTCAACCGCTACCCCATCTCCGAACTCGAAATCGCTACCCGGGCCACCCGAAAGATAGGGCTAGGTGTTATGGGGCTGGCAGAGATGCTGGCCAGCTTGGGCATCCCGTATGACAGCGAGCAAGCGGTTCTTCTCGCGGGCCGGATCGCTCGCAGCATCAAGCAGGCCGCGTACGCCGCGTCGGCGCGGCTGGCCGAGGAGCGCGGGCCGTTTCCGGCCTTCGGGGACAGTCGATTTGCGGGCTCGGCGCCGCGGCGCAATGCCCAACTCACCTCGATCGCCCCGACCGGCACGATTTCCTTGATCGCCGGCACCACCGCGGGGATCGAGCCGATGTTCGCGATCGCCTACACCCGAGACGTCATCGGGCGACGCCTCCTGGAAGTCAACCCGTGCTTCGACCGGCTTGCCCGCGACCGGGGCTTCTATCACCATGACCTGATCGCCCAGATCGCACGACGCGGCGGCGTACGCGGATATTCGCCCCTGCCCGCCGAGGTTCGGGCGGCGTTCCCGACCGCGGCGGAAATCGCTCCGGAGTGGCACCTGCGGATGCAGGCCGCCGTGCAGCGCCACGTCGACGCCGCGGTGTCCAAGACCGTCAACCTACCGGCCGACGCGACCGTCGACGACATCCGCGTGATCTATGTCGCCGCATGGAAGGCGAAAGTCAAAGGCATCACGGTCTACCGCTACGGCAGTCGGCGGGGGCAGGTGCTGACCTACGCTTCCCCATTCCCGGCCCGCGCACCCGCGCTGCTTTCGGCCGACGCCACGTTCAGCGGTGGCTGCCTCGGCCATGTGTGCGAGTTCTGACTGGTAAGCCGGGCCCAAGGCAGCGCCGAATTCAACGGCATGCCAAGCGTGCTCGCGGCCGGTAGCCGCGGGTGAGCAGCCGCGGGGCTGCTGTACAGGTCGATTGGCCGCCGTCTGAAGGTCCAACGACCCTAGTCCCGGCCACGGCGTCGCCTTACTTTCGGAAATAGCCGGGAGTGAAACCCGAAACCTGAGGAGAATGCAATGACCACCGCACGCGACATCATGAACCCCGGTGTGACCTGTATTGGCGAGCACGAGACGCTAAGCGCCGCCGCACAACACATGCGCGAGCGCGACATCGGTGCGCTGCCGATCTGCGGCGACGACGACCGGCTGCACGGAATGCTCACCGACCGTGACATCGTGGTCAAGGGCCTGGCGGCGGGCCTGGACCCGAACACCACCACGGCCGGGGAGCTGGCCCGGGACAGCGTCTACTACGTAGACACGAGCGCGAGCATCCAGGAGATGCTCAACGTCATGGAGGAGCATCAGGTCCGCCGGCTTCCGGTCGTCGAAGAGCACCGCCTGGTCGGCATCGTCACCGAAGCCGACATCGCCCGGCACCTGCCCGAGCACGCGATCGTGCAGTTCGTCAAGGCGATTTGTTCACCCGCGGCCATTACCAGCTAGGCCCCGAGGCCGCCCAAACATACTGTCCCCCAGCAGCTGTGGAGGTTTTCGGGTGCGCGATGCGATCCCACTAGGGCGAATTGCCGGCTTTACGGTGAAGGTGCACTGGAGCGTGCTGGTCATCCTCTGGTTATTCACGTGGAGCCTGGCGAGCACGCTGCCCGGCTCCGTCAAAGGGTATGCGCCCCTTGACTATTGGCTCGCCGGAGGGTGCGGCGCGCTGTTGCTGCTGGCGTCGCTGTTGGCCCACGAGCTGGCGCACGCTATCGTCGCGCGCCGTTCGGGAGTGGCCGTCGAAAGCGTGACGCTCTGGTTGTTCGGCGGTGTGACCAACCTCGGCGGCGAGGCGAAGACACCGAAAGCGGCCTTCCGGATCGCGATCGCGGGCCCGGCCACCAGTCTTGCGCTGGCGGCGGCGTTCGGCGCCCTGGTCGCGGCGCTGCACGCCGTGCACGCCGCCCCCATCGTGGTCGGCGTCGCCCAGTGGTTGGCCGCTATCAACCTGCTGCTGGGCCTGTTCAACCTGTTGCCGGGCGCCCCCTTGGACGGTGGCCGGGTTCTGCGTGCCCTTCTATGGCGCCGCCACGGCGACATGGTGCGTGCCGGCATCGGCGCGGCGCACGCCGGGCGGGTGGTCGCATTCATTCTGATCGGGTTGGGATTGGCCGAGTTTGTGGCGGGCGGCGTCGTGGGCGGCGTCTGGTTGGCCTTCATCGGCTGGTTCATCTTCGTTGCCAGTCGCGAGGAAGAGATCCGGCTATCGACTCAACAGATCTTCGCCGGGGTACGCGTCTCGGACGCGATGACGGCCCGGCCACACACCGCTCCCGGATGGATCACCGTCGAGGATTTCATCCAGCGCTATGTGCTGGGTGACCGTCACTCGGCCTACCCGGTTGCCGACCGGAATGGATCGATCGTGGGACTGGTCACGCTGACCCAACTCCGCGATGTCCCGCCGAGCCGACGGAGCACCACCACCGTGGGTGACATCGCCTTGCCGCTGCATGAGGTGCCGACCGCGACACCGCAGGAGCCGCTGACAGCCCTGCTCGAGCGGATGGCACCGGCGGGTCCCCGTAGCCGTGCCCTGGTGACCGACGGCAGCGGAGTGGTCGGCATCGTCACGCCGAGCGATCTCACACGGCTGATGGACGTATACCGGCTCGCTCAGCCGGCTATGACAGCACATGGTTAGAAGGTCGGAGGTGTTCCAGCGGTCATGAAACCGATTGTCGTAGGTATCGATGGTTCGCCGGCGGCGATCGCGGCCGCGCTCTGGGGTGCCGATGAGGCCATCAGCCGCGGCGCGCCGCTGCGCCTCATCTCGGTCATCAAGCCGGCACATCCCTCCCCGGACGACTACGCGCGCGATCTCGCCCACGCCGAGAAATCTCTTCGCGAGGCGCGATCGGCGGTGGAGGCCGCCCGAAAGCCCCTCACCATCGAAACCGACATCCCGCGCGGTCCGGCGGCACCGGTGCTGCTGGATGAATCCCCCGATGCCGAGATGATCTGCGTCGGTTCCGTCGGGATCGGTCGCTTTGCCCGCTCGATTCTGGGCTCGACGGCGACCGAGCTCGCCGCCAAGGCGCATTGCCCGGTCGCGGTCATACGTACCGAAATCGAGCCTTCGCCCGACATCAACTGGATCGTGGTCCGGATGACGGACGCACCCGACAACGACGTCGTCGTCAAATACGCTGTCGCAGAGGCGAACTTGCGCGGGGCGCCCATGCTGGTCCTCGGCGCTCGGCCCGAGGACCTCACCGAGCATGCCGACGGCGAGTTCGAACGTCGGATAAGGGACTGGCGGCAGCGTTATCCCGAGGTGCGCGCCTACCCGATCACCACCAAGGACGCGATCGCCAGTTTTCTGAGCTCCAATGACGAGCGAGTTCTGCTTGCGGTCATCGGCGGCGCGGAGGCCGGTCAGCTGGCACGGCTCGTCGGCCCGCACGGCCACCCGCTCTTCCGCCACTCCGAATGCTCGGTGCTCGTCGTCCGCTAGGCGACTTCATCCACCGGGAAGCACCGGGAAGCACCGGGAAGTTACGCCAGCGGCTCGCGTGCCACGATCACCGGCACGTGCGCCATCTGGGCGACGGTTTCGCCGACCGAGCCCACCAGCATTCCGGCGAATCCGCCGCGGCCCCGGCTCCCGACCACGACCAGCTGGGCCCCGTCGGACTGTTCGACGAGCTGGCGCGCCGGCTGAGCCTGCACGACGGTCCGAGTCACCCGCACGTCGGGATATTGTTCCCGCCAACCGGCCAGACGTTCGGCCAATACCTCTTCGGCCATCGATTGTGTTGCCGGCCAATCGACTTCGGGCCACTCCGATACGTCGAGGTCGCTCCACGCGTGCAGGGCGACCAGATCCACGTGCCGGCGCGAGGCCTCGTCGAAGGCGATCTCGGTAGCCAACTCGGATGCCGGCGAACCGTCGATACCGACCAGCACCGGCGCGTGGGCCGGAGGGAAAGTCGGCGATTCCTCATCATGGATGACCGCGACCGGGCAGTGCGCGTGACGGACCAGCCCCGAACTCACCGAACCGAGGCGCCGGCCGGGCCAACGCCCGCTGCCTTGTGAGCCGGTGACCACCATCTCCGCTTCTTTGGACAAGTCGATCAGGGTGGGTACGGCTGCCGACGCCAGGATTTCGGTGTGGACCCCGGCGGGACCGCTGCCCTGCGAAGCCTCCTCGATAACCTTGAGCGCCTCGTCGACCAGTCGGCGCCCGTGATCCTGCTGCCAACGCATCACCCCGGCGGGCAATGGCGTCCTCAACCACGTCGCGACCTCCGGCGAAACCGCGTGCACGAGCGTCAGCGGGATCTTGCGAAGCTCGGCCTCGCGCGCCGCCCACTGCACCGCCACCCTTGCGGCCGGCGAGTCGTCGATGCCGACGACGATTCCCAAACGGGTGTTGTGCGATGACATGGCATGTCCTCGATTCGTTGAAGTATTCGTCGGCTCCGCCGAAGTCGGCTTGACCGTTCATGCACGACCGTATCGAGGGTGGGCGCGCTTCATCAGGGGCCTTTGTCACCAACCGGACGAGCCGAAGTCCCGCTTGTCGCATAGGATTTTGCGGGAGTTCGTCGCAGGGCACCGGCTCTGCCCGAAACCTTGGTTATTACAATGGACCTTGTGTAATCTCTGCAGGATGAGGTACGTGATCGGCGAGCCACAAGGAGCGTGAGCGACATCAGCCCGTCTGGAGAAGCCAGCGGTCGCCGTCGTCGTGAGGTGCTGCGGTTGTTGCGGTCGTCGGGCGAACCCATGAGCATCGTCGAGATTGCCGACCAGCTCGGCGTGCATCCCAACACCGTGCGTTTCCACCTCGAGAGTCTGGTTGCCGACGGCCAGGTGGAGCAGGTCGAGCACGGCCGCAAAGGGCCGGGACGGCCGCCGCTGATGTTTACCGCGGTCCGCCAGATGGACCGCGGTGGAACGCGACATTACCGAATGCTCGCCGAGATCCTGACCACGGCGCTGGCCGCCGAACGCAATCCGCGCGCCAAGGCGATTGCCGCGGGGCGGGCGTGGGGACGGGGCTTGGATTCCCGGCTGGAATCGCCCCCTGCGGAGGCCACCGGCGCCGACGAGGCCATCGACAAATTGGTGGCGGCGCTCGACGAACTGGGCTTCGCCCCCGAGCGCCGGACTTCGGAGGGGGCGCAGCAGATCGGCCTGCGCCACTGCCCGTTCCTCGAACTCGCCGAAAGCCGTGCGTCCGTCGTGTGCCCGATCCACCTCGGGCTGATGCAGGGAGCCATGGAGACGTGGGGGGCGCCGGTTTCCGTCGATCGGCTCGACGCCTTCGTCGAACCGGATTTGTGCCTGGCCCACCTCACTTCGCTGGGAGCCGCCGGGTGAGCACCGGACCGGCGATCGCCGTCGCGGTCACCTTCGTCTGGCTCGGCATGGTGCTGGCCATCTCGTTCCTGGAAGCCCCGCTGAAGTTCCGCGCGCCCGGTGTGACGTTGCCGATCGGGCTCGGCATCGGCCGGCTGGTTTTTCGTGCGCTCAACACCGTCGAGGTCGCGTTCGCGCTCGTCATCCTGGCGATCGGGACATCGCGGCCAACGCCGCTGCGGATCGTCGTGGCGCCGGCCGTCGCGATCGTCGCCCTGGCCGTCCAGTTGATCGCGGTGCGCCCACGGCTGACCCGCCGCTCCGATGAGGTGCTCGCCGGATCGGACGCCCCCCGTTCTCGCGCCCACTACGCCTACGTCGGCTTGGAGGCGGTCAAGGCGGTGGCCTTGCTGGTGGGCGGGATACTGCTATTGAGCGTCTGATCGGGGGCTTTCAACACCGAAGGGGTCGATTATGGAATCCATCTCGTTGACCAGCCTCGCCGCCGAAAAGCTGGCCGAGGCGGTCGAGGACTCGGTGGTCATGCTGACCGTGCTGAAGAGCCTTCCCGCGGCCCGGTAGCCGGATGCTGTCCACGCCCTGGTCACGAAGCTTCGGGCTGCGGGTACCGATCGTCAACGCGCCGATGGGCGGGGTCGCCGGTGGCCGGCTGGCCGCCGCGGTCAGCGCAGCCGGTGGTCTGGGCATGGTCGGGATGGGCAGTGACGGCACCAGGGAGTCGCTGAAAACCGAGTTGCGGCACGTGGGTGGAGCGTTCGGAATCGGCCTGGTGGACTGGGTGATGCGCAGCGAGGCGGGGCTGCTCGAGGATGCCCTGGCCGCACGCCCCGCCCTGTTGTCGGTCAGTTTCGGTACCGACTGGTCGTGGGTCAAGACGGCGCACGATGCCGGAATCGCCACGGTCACACAGGTATACGACAGCCTCGGTGCCCGCCAGGCGGTCGACGCCGGCGTCGAAATTCTGGTCGCGCGCGGGTCCGAGGGTGGCGGCCATGGCGAGGTGAAGCTCGCGACGCTGCCGTTGCTCGACGCCGTGTTGGATGCCGTGACCGTGCCGGTGCTCGCGGGCGGCGGTATCGCCTCGCCGCGCAGCCTCGCCGCCGTGCTCGCCGCCGGCGCGAGCGGAGCATGGGTGGGCACCCGCCTGGCGGCGTGTCCCGAGGCGCTGACCGGCCGCGGCAGCCGCCGGGCGCTGATCGCCGCCCGGGCCACCGACACCGCCGTCACGCGCGTGTTCGACATCGCCGCGGGCCGGCCCTGGCCGGCCCGGTTCCCGTCGCGGGTGTTGGCCAACGACTTCGTCGCGCGCTGGACCGGCAGCGAGGACGCGCTCGATCCACCGGCCGGCGACGAACTGGCGGCCGCGATCGCCGCCGACGATCGGCGGATCGCCCCGGTCGACGCGGGTCAGGGCGTCGAGATGATCGGCGACGACGCGCCGGTGGGCGAGGTCATCGAGCAGATGTGCACCGGCGCGCAAAGCCTGCTGACGCGTTGGGGCGTCTAGGGTTTAACGGGCCTCACGGGACGCGTCACACCGCTCGCAGGTAGCGCCTCGCGATGACGCGCTGGGCCACGCGAACCAGCGGCCCTCCCGCCTTGCTCCACCAGCACGCGGGCCGCGAGAACGCCGACACCTCCGCGTACACCGCGGAGGTGTTCGGGTCGCGGCGGACGACGAAGCGTTCCTCGCCGGACTCCGGATGGCCCGGCAGCGTGCCGTAGGCGAACCCCCGGATGTCGGGCTCGTCGACCACGTAGACCACCCGGCACGGCGCAGGCAGGAAACCCATCCGCACCACCAGCACCGCGTCGACCTCGGCGACCTCCGAGCTGGCCTGCACGCGCAGTCCGGAGCCGCGCTGCATGCCCCAGCGCATGACCGCGTCGGCGGCCTGCTCGAAACGCTCTTGGCCCGTGCCGATCTGGCGCTCGACGTGTTGATGGTCGTACCCGGTGGGCAGCCGGCCGTCGGCGGTCGCCCCCACCTCTTTGTAAGTGAGCGGAAGCTCCTCGAGCGCTCCTAGGTCCACGCGCCCAGCTTGCCACGCCAAGGAGCGCGGCCGGGTTTGCGGCGTACGGTCGTAGAAGTGACCGGCCAAACTTCGAAGGCTCCAGCCCAAGCATCCGGAACATTCACCCTCGGCGGCGACCTCACCGTCAATCGTCTCGGGTTCGGCGCCATGCGCCTGACCGGTAAGGGGGTATGGGGCCCGCCCGCCGACCGTGACGAATGCGTCCGGGTGTTGCGGCGGGCCGTGGAACTCGGGGTGAACTTCATCGACACCGCCGACTCCTACGGCCCCTACATATCCGAGGAAATCATCCGCGAGGCGCTCCACCCCTATGACGGGCTGGTGATCGCGACCAAGGCGGGGTTGCTGCGCACCGGGCCGGACGTCTGGATCCCGCTGGGCAATCCCAGCTACCTGCGGCAGGAATGCGAGATGAGCCTGCGCCGCCTCGGCGTCGACACCATCGACCTTTTCCAGCTGCACCGCATCGACCGCAACTTCCCGCTCGAAGACCAGGTGGGCGAGCTGGTCGGGCTGAGGGACGAGGGCAAGATCCGCCACATCGGCCTCTCCGAAATCGACGTGGACCAGCTCGCCGCTGCGCAGGAGATCACCGAGATCGTCTCGGTGCAGAACATGTACAACCTCGCTTCGCGCGGAGCCGAGCCGCTGCTGGACGCCGCGACCGAGCAAGGCATCGGCTTCATTCCGTGGTTCCCCCTGGCCGCCGGGCCGCTTGCCGCCCCCGACGGACCGCTGCAGCGCATCGCCGGCGACCACGACGCGACGCCGTCGCAACTGGCCCTGGCCTGGCTGTTGAAGCGCTCGCCGGTGATGCTCCCGATCCCGGGCACGTCCAGCGTGGCCCATCTGGAGGAGAACGTGGCCGCCGCCGAGATCACCCTGACCGACGAGGAGTTCGAGGCCCTGGCGGCCGCCGGCGGCCAACGGACCGTCTGACCGCAAGGGCTGTCGTCGCTGGTCGGGAGGACTTTCTTCCCTATGCTCGTCTTCGTAAACCGAGGACGATCGGACCCGTATACTGAAGGCTCTCGTTCAGGCTCTCGTTCAAGCAGTAATCGGTGGAAGGACAGCAATGTCGTTTGTGAATGCATCGCCCGAGTTCATGGCGGCGGCGGCGACGGATTTGCAGAACATCGGTTCCGCGCTGAGCGAGGCGAACGCGGCGGCGGTGGGGAAGGCGGCCGGGGTGCAAGCGGCGGGAGCTGATGAGGTGTCGGCGGTCGTCGCCGCGCTCTTCGGCGCGCACGCTCAGACCTATCAGGCGCTCAGTGAGCAGGCGGCGGCGTTTCATGCGCAGTTCGTGCAGATCATGAATGCCGGTGCGGGGGCGTATGCCCGTACGGAAGCCGCCAACTTGACGCCGCTGCAGACGGTGTTTCAAGACGAATCTGCGTGACGACGCGCCCGTGAACGGTTGACGCCCACCGATACGGTGTCCTGGTGGCTGGCGCGCATCAGCAACACCCCGGCGGTGGTTTCAACCCACCGGAACCGACGACCAAGGGCGGCCCCGATTACGGCAGGTTCGTCGATGACGTGCGCAAGCTGCAGGATCACGCCCGTGCCGTCGACGCGCCGGACGAGGTGATCACCGAGGCCGCGGACATGCTGGAGAAGGTGTCGCTGTTACTGAGTCCGTACGACGCCGACGAGTGGGAGTCGCCGTCCGGGCGCCGGATGGACCTGCCGATGCGCGGCAACGTCCTGACGATCCCGATGTCGGCCCGTAAAGGTGAGGACGGCCGGATTCATGGCTGGGCGCGGTTCGCCCGCTTTCATTTGGGACGCAACGGCGCAGTGCACGGCGGGGCCTTGGGGATGCTGTTCGACACCGTGCTCGGGTTGACGTCGTCGGTGCTCACCGGCGGCCCCTACCAGCGCACCGCCTACCTCAAGATCGATTACCGCCATATCGTCCCGATCGAGAAAGAGCTGCAGTTCGATGCGGGCGTCGACCGGGTGGACGGGCGCAAGATATTCGTGTCGGGGCGGCTGACCGACGGCGAGATCCTGCTGACCGAAGCCGAAGCGTTGTTCGTGCGGCTCAAGCCTGGCCAGCCCTGAGACCGGCCGGTCCCGATCGCTCCCGATAGCATTGCTTCGTTGTTTGAAGATCAATCACCTCACCGGAAACCTGGAGAACCACCGCGATGAGCGCCGCCGCACAGCCCGCCCCAGCAGCCCCGATCCGGGTTCCTGCCGGGACGACCGCGGCCGCCGCCGTCGGCGAGGCGGGACTGCCGCGGCGGGGCACGCCCGACGCGATCGTGGTGGTGCGCGACGCCGAAGGCAAGCTGCGCGACTTGAGTTGGGCGCCGGACGTCGACTCCGAGGTCATCCCGGTGGCGGCGAACACCGAGGAGGGTCGCAGCGTCATCCGGCATTCGACCGCGCACGTGTTGGCCCAGGCCGTCCAGGACCTGTTCCCGCAAGCCAAATTGGGCATCGGGCCGCCGATCACCGACGGCTTCTACTACGACTTCGACGTGGCCGAGCCGTTCACCCCGGAAGACCTCGCGGCCCTGGAAAGACGCATGCGCCAGATCGTCAAGGAGGGGCAGCTGTTCGACCGGCGCGTCTACGAGTCGAAAGACCAGGCGCGCGGGGAGTTGGCCAACGAGCCCTACAAGCTCCAGCTGGTCGACGACAAGTCCGGCGACCCCGATGTCATGGAGGTCGGCCCCCCGGGTAGCAACGACGAGCTCACCGCCTACGACAACCTCGATCCCCGCACCCGGGAACGGGTCTGGGGCGACCTGTGCCGCGGGCCGCACATCCCGACCACCAAGCACATCCCCGCGTTCAAGCTGACCAGAAGCTCCGCGGCCTACTGGCGCGGCGACCAGAACAACGCCAGCCTGCAACGCGTTTACGGCACCGCATGGGAGTCCCAGGAGGCGCTCGATCGCCACCTCGAGCTGATCGAGGAAGCCCAGCGCCGCGACCACCGCAAGCTGGGCGTCGAGCTGGACCTGTTCAGCTTCCCCGACGAAATCGGTTCGGGCCTGGCCGTTTTCCATCCCAAGGGCGGTGTGGTGCGCAGGGAGTTGGAGGAGTACTCGCGGCGCAAGCACATCGGGGCCGGGTACGAATTCGTCAACACCCCGCACATCACCAAGGCGCAGCTGTTCCACACCTCGGGGCACCTGGACTGGTACGCCGACGGCATGTTCCCGCCGATGCACCTCGACGCCGAGTACAACGACGACGGGACGTTGCGCAAGCCGGGGCAGGACTACTACCTCAAGCCGATGAACTGCCCGATGCATACGTTGATATTCGCCTCGCGCGGGCGGTCGTACCGCGAGCTTCCGTTGCGGCTCTTCGAATTCGGGACCGTGTACCGCTACGAGAAGTCCGGCGTGGTGCACGGCCTCACCCGGGCACGCGGGTTCACCATGGACGACTCGCACATCTACTGCACCCGCGAGCAACTGCACGACGAACTGGCGTCGCTGCTGCGGTTCGTGCTCGAGCTGCTCGGCGACTACGGGCTGGAGGACTTCTACCTGGAGCTTTCCACCAAGGACCCGAACAAGTTCGTCGGCTCCGAAGAGGTGTGGGAAGAGGCCACCACCGCGCTCGCAGAGGTCGCCCGGGAGTCGGGCCTCGAGCTGGTTCCCGATCCCGGCGGGGCGGCGTTCTACGGCCCGAAGATCTCGGTGCAGGCCCGCGACGCGCTGGGCCGCAGCTGGCAGATGTCGACCATCCAGGTGGACTTCAACTTTCCGGAGCGTTTCGAGCTGGAGTACACGGCGCCCGACGGGACCCGAAGGCGCCCGGTGATGATCCACCGAGCGCTCTTCGGATCGATCGAGCGGTTCTTCGGCATCCTCACCGAGCACTACGCCGGCGCGTTTCCGGC
The DNA here is from genome assembly GCA_963788075.1 of uncultured Actinomycetota bacterium. Lineage (GTDB taxonomy): Bacteria > Actinomycetota > Actinomycetes > Mycobacteriales > Mycobacteriaceae > Mycobacterium. The sequence goes on from CAWBFI010000010.1 coordinate 122,134, forward strand.
CTGGCTGGCGCCCGTCCAGGTGGTCGGCATACCGGTCGCCGATGAGCACGTGGCCTACCTGGAAGGCGTTGCGGCTCAGCTGAAGTCGCACGGTGTGCGCGCCGAGGTGGACGCCAGCGACGACCGGATGGCGAAGAAGATCGTTCACCACACCAGCCAGAAGGTGCCGTTCATGTTGCTGGCCGGCGACCGCGACGTGCAGGCGGGGGCGGTGAGCTTCCGCTTCGGTGACCGCACCCAGATCAACGGCGTGGCCCGCGACAGCGCGGTCGATGCCATCGTAAAGTGGATCGCCGATCGCGAAAACGCTGCTCCGACAGCCGAACTGATGAAGGTCGCCAGCCGTGAGTGACCGGGAGGATGCGGCGCGCGTCGGCCGCACCGAAGACACCATCCTTGACAGGGGCGTCGGCGAACAAGACCATCTGCAGCGGTTGTGGACGCCCTACCGCATGACGTACCTGGCCGAGGCGCCGGTGAAGCGCGGCCCCAATTCCTCTGACAAAGCCGAGCAGCCGTTCACCGAGATTCCCCAACTGCCCGACGAGGAGGGGCTGGTGGTCGCCCGCGGCAAAGTCGTCTACGCGGTGCTCAACCTCTACCCGTACAACCCGGGGCACCTCATGGTGGTGCCCTACCGGCGGGTTTCCGAGCTCGAGGACCTGACCGACGCCGAGAGCGCCGAGTTGATGGCCTTCACCCAGAAGGCAATTCGCGTCATCAAGAACGTGTCGCGGCCGCACGGCTTCAACGTGGGCCTGAATTTGGGAACGTCGGCGGGTGGATCGCTGGCCGAACACTTGCACGTCCACGTCGTGCCGCGCTGGGGCGGCGACGCCAACTTCATCACGATCATCGGGGGATCCAAGGTGATCCCGCAGCTGCTTCGCGAGACCCGCCAGCTGCTGGCCACGGAGTGGGCAAAGCAGCCGTGAGTGCAGCATGAGTGCGGCCATGGGGCATCGATGAGCAAACTGCCCTTCCTGTCCCGGGCGGCGTTCGCACGGATCACGACTCCGGTGGCGCGGGCCGTCCTGCGGATCGGCCTGACGCCCGACGGCGTCACCGTCCTGGGCACCACCGCGTCGGTGGCCGGGGCGCTGACGCTTTTCCCGATGGGCAAGCTGTTCGCCGGTGCGTGTGTGGTCTGGTTCTTCGTGCTGTTCGACATGCTGGACGGCGCGATGGCCCGGGAAAGGGGCGGGGGCACCCGCTTCGGCGCGGTGCTGGACGCCACGTGCGACCGCGTCAGCGACGGCGCGGTGTTCTGCGGGCTGCTGTGGTGGATAGCGTTCGGGATGCGGGACCGGCCGCTGGTGGTGGCGACCTTGATCTGCCTGGTCACCTCGCAGGTGATTTCCTACATCAAGGCGCGGGCCGAAGCCAGCGGGCTGCGCGGCGACGGCGGCATCATCGAACGTCCCGAACGGCTGATCATCGTCCTGGTCGGGGCGGGCGTATCGGACTTTCCGTTCGTTGCGTGGCCGCCGGCGCTGCCGGTGGCGATGTGGCTGCTGGCGGCGGCCAGCCTCATTACCTGCGCGCAGCGGTTGCACACCGTGCGAAGCTCCACCGGGGCCAGTGACCCCATGGCTCCCAGGGACCCCAGGAACCCCCCAGTGGGAAAGAGCGAGCAGTGATTCCCACCTTGCCGGGCCGGAACGTGATCAGCGCGCCTCGGCGCTTGCTGAGGCGTACCGCGACGGACTGGGCGTACGCGGCCGGCTGGATGGCGGTGCGGGCAATGCCGGAATCCGCCGCGCGCACCGCGTTCGACACCGGCGCGCGCTATGCGGCCCGCCATGGCGGGCCCGACCAGTTGCGCAAGAACCTGGCCCGGGTCATCGGCGTGCCGCCGGACGAGGTGCCGGACGCGCTGATGCGCGCCGCGCTGGCCTCCTACGCTCGCTACTGGCGCGAGGCCTTCCGCCTGCCGACGATGAACCACCGCGAGCTGGCCCGCCAGCTCCACGACTCGTTCCAGGGCGTCGACAATCTGGACGGGGCGCTCGCCACCGGGCGCGGAGCAGTTGTGGCGCTGCCGCACAGCGGCAACTGGGATATGGCTGGGGTGTGGGGGGTGCACAGGTACGGCATCTTCACCACCGTCGCGGAGCGGCTCAAACCCGAGTCGCTGTACCGGCGTTTCATCGACTACCGCGAGAGCCTCGGCTTCGAAGTGCTGCCGCTGTCCGGCGGGGATCGGCCCCCCTTCGAGGTGCTCTGCGAGCGGCTGCGAGATGGCCGGCTGGTGTGCCTGATGGCCGAACGAGACCTCACCCGCTCCGGTGTCGAGGTGGACTTTTTCGGGGAAGCCACCCGGATGCCCACGGGACCCGCGAAGCTTGCGATCGAGACTGGGGCGGCCCTGCTGCCGGTGCACGGCTGGTTCGAGGGCAACGGCTGGGGATTCTCGATCCACCGGCCGCTGGACTGCACCAGCGGTGACGTCGGCGTTATCACGCAAGCGCTGGCCGACCACTTCGCCAAGCACATCGCCGCCCATCCCGAGGACTGGCACATGCTGCAGCCGCAGTGGCTGGCCGACCTGTCGCATGCCAAGCAGGCCCGGTTGAGGGAAACCTGATGCGGATCGGGATGGTCTGTCCGTACTCGTTCGACGTGCCGGGCGGGGTGCAGTCGCATGTCCTGCAACTGGCGGAGGTGATGCGCGCCCGCGGGCACGAGGTGAGCGTGCTCGCGCCCGTTTCGCCGCACGCTTCCCTGCCCGACTACGTCGTCTCCGCCGGCAAGGCCGTCCCCATCCCCTACAACGGGTCGGTGGCCAGGTTGCGGTTCGGGCCGGCCACCTACCGCAAGGTCAAAAAGTGGCTCGCGGAAGGCCATTTCGACGTGCTGCACCTGCACGAGCCCAATGCGCCGAGCCTGTCGATGCTGGCCCTGAACATCGCCGAGGGGCCGATCGTGGCGACGTTTCACACGTCGACCACCAAATCGCTGACGCTGACGGTCTTCCAGGGCATCCTGCGGCCGATGCACGAGAAGATCGTCGGCCGGATCGCGGTTTCCGACCTGGCCAGGCGCTGGCAGATGGAGGCGCTGGGCAGCGACGCGGTGGAGATCCCCAACGGAGTCGACGTCGAGTCTTTCGCGTCGGCGCCGCTGCTGGACGGATATCCACGGCCGGGCAAGACGGTGCTGTTCCTGGGCCGCTACGACGAACCGCGCAAGGGGATGTCGGTGCTGCTCGACGCGCTGCCGCGGGTGGTCGAGCGCTTCGGCGATGTGCAGCTGCTCGTCGTCGGTCGCGGCGACGAGGACGAATTGCGCGGCCAGGGAAGCGGATTGGCGGCTCACATACGATTTCTGGGCCAGGTAGACGACGCCGGAAAGGCGTCAGCGATGCGCAGCGCCGACGTGTACTGCGCGCCCAACACCGGAGGGGAGAGTTTCGGCATCGTCTTGGTCGAGGCCATGGCCGCCGGTACCCCGGTGGTGGCCAGCGACCTGGACGCCTTCCGGCGCGTGTTGCGGGAAGGCGAGTGCGGTCGGCTGGTGCCGGTCGACCCTCCGGGTTTGCAGGCCGCCGCGCTGGCCGATGCGCTCATCGAGGTGCTCGAGAATGACGTGCTTCGCGAACGCTATGTGGCGGCGGGTTTGGCGGCGGTACGCCGCTACGACTGGTCGGTGGTGGCCAGCCAGATCATGCGGGTGTACGAGACGGTCGCCGGGTCGGGCGCCAAGGTTCAGGTGGCCAGCTGATGACCTGGCTGATCGTCGCGGTGGCCGTGCTGGTCGCGGTACTCGCCGTGGCCGGCGCCTGGGCGTTTCAGACGGCCAATCGGCTGGACCGGCTCAACGTCCGCTATGACCTGTCGTGGCAGGCGCTGGACGGTGCACTGGCACGGCGTGCCGTGGTGGCGCGTGCCGTCGCGATCGATGCCTATGGCGGCGGTGCGGCGGAAGGCAGGCGGCTGGCGGCGCTCGCCGATGCCGCGGAGGCCGCGCCCCGGCAGGCGCGCGAGAACGCGGAGAACGAGCTCTCGGCCGCGTTGGCGATGGTTGATCCGGCGTCGCTGCCGGCGGCCCTGATCGCCGAGCTGGCCGACGCCGAGGCCTGCGTCGTGCTGGCCCGCCGATTTCACAACGACGCCGTCCGGGACACCCTCGCGCTGGCCGAACGCCCTCTGGTGCGCGCCTTTCGCCTCGGCGGAACAGCAGCGCTGCCAAGCTATTTCGAGATCGTCGAGCGCCCGCACGCGTTGGCGAACGGGGACTCGGGCAGGTCAGGTGTGCCGAACCACCGCACGTCGGCGCGGGTGGTGCTCCTCGACGAGACCGGCGCGGTGCTGTTGCTGTGCGGGTCGGACCCGGCGAGCCCGGCGTTTCACGATGGGGCCGCACCCCGGTGGTGGTTCACCGTGGGCGGCGAAGTGGGAAAAGGAGAGCGGCTGGTCGAGGCCGCCGCGCGGGAGCTGGCCGAAGAGACCGGCCTGCAGGTCTCGCCGGCGGACATGATCGGACCCATCTGGCGGCGCGACGAGGTTTTCGAGTTCAACGGCTCGCTGATCGAGAGCGAGGAGTTCTACCTGGTCCACCGCACCCGCCGTTTCGAGCCGTCCCTTTCGGGGCGGACGGAGTTGGAACAGAGCTACATCCACGGGGCCCGTTGGTGTGACGCGAATGACATTGCCCGGCTGACCGCGGCCGGCGAGCAGGTATACCCGCTGCAGCTGGGTGAACTGTTGCCGGCGGCCAACCGGCTGGCCGATGGCGCTCGCAACCCCGGCCTGCTCGAGTCGATCCGCTGATCACGAGAAACCTCGTTTGTCGCCGACCACTAGAGTGGAAGCGCAATGTTTGAGGAAGAGACACAGCCAGTAGACCGGCCAGCGGACAGGCCGTCGGATAGCGCCGCGTCGAGCCAGCCCAAATACACGGGAACGGCGCGGGTCAAACGCGGCATGGCCGAAATGCTCAAGGGCGGCGTCATCATGGACGTCGTCACACCCGAGCAGGCCCGCATCGCCGAGGGCGCCGGGGCCGTCGCGGTGATGGCGCTGGAAAGGGTGCCGGCCGACATTCGCGCCCACGGCGGAGTGTCGCGGATGAGCGACCCCGACATCATCGAGGGCATCATCTCGGCGGTGACCATCCCGGTGATGGCCAAGGCGCGGATCGGCCATTTCGTCGAGGCGCAGATCCTGCAGAGCCTGGGCGTGGACTACGTCGACGAGTCCGAGGTGCTGACCCCCGCGGACTACACCCACCACATCGACAAGTGGAAGTTCACCGTGCCCTTCGTGTGCGGGGCGACCAATCTCGGCGAGGCGCTGCGGCGCATCAGCGAGGGCGCGGCCATGATCCGCTCCAAGGGCGAGGCCGGCACCGGTGACGTCTCCAACGCCACCACGCACATGCGGGCCATCAGCGGCGAGATCCGCCGACTGACGTCGTTGTCCGAGGACGAATTGTACGTCGCCGCAAAGGAATTGCAGGCACCCTACGAACTCGTGGTGGAAGTGGCCCGGGCGGGCAAGCTGCCGGTCACGCTGTTCACCGCGGGCGGCATCGCCACCCCCGCCGACGCGGCGATGATGATGCAGCTCGGCGCCGAGGGCGTCTTCGTCGGCTCGGGCATCTTCAAGTCCGGCGCCCCCGAGCACCGCGCCGCCGCGATCGTCAAGGCCACCACGTTCTATGACGATCCGGATGTGCTGGCCAAGGTTTCCCGCGGGCTGGGTGAGCCGATGGTGGGCATCAACGTCGAGCAGGTTGCGCAGCCGCATCGCCTGGCCGAGCGCGGCTGGTAAGAACATTCCGTGTCGATCGAGAAGATCCTCGATCTCGAGCAACTCGAGGTCAACATCTACCGCGGCAGCGTGTTCAGCCCGGATTCGGGTTTTTTGCAGCGAACGTTCGGCGGCCACGTGGCGGGCCAGTCGCTGGTGTCCGCGGTGCGCACCGTCGACCCGCGTTATCTGGTGCACTCGCTGCACGGCTACTTCTTGCGTCCCGGAGACGCCAAGGCGGCCACGGTATTCATCGTCGAGCGCACGCGCGACGGCGGCTCCTTTTGCACCAGGCGGGTCAACGCCATCCAGCACGGCGAGACCATCTTCTCCATGTCGGCGTCATTCCAGACCGATCAGGAAGGCATCAACCACCAGGATTCGATGCCTCAGGCCCCGCCGCCGGACGGCCTGCCCGGATTGAGCTCGATGAAGGTGTTCGACGACGCCGGATTCCGTCAGTTCGAGGAATGGGACGTACGCATCGTGCCGCGGGATCGCTTGGAGTTGTTGCCCGGCAAGGCCTCACAGCAGCAGGTGTGGTTCCGTCACCGTGATCCGCTGCCCGACGACCCGGTCCTGCACATCTGCGCGCTGGCCTACATGAGCGACCTGACGCTCCTGGGATCGGCACAGGTCACTCACCTCGACGTGCGCGAGCATCTCCAGGTGGCGTCGCTGGACCACGCGATGTGGTTCATGCGTGTGTTCCGCGCCGACGAGTGGTTGCTCTACGACCAGTCCTCGCCGTCGGCCTGCGGCGGACGCGCGCTTTGCCAGGGCAAGATCTTCAACCAGTACGGCGAGATGGTCGCCGCGGTGATGCAGGAGGGTCTCACCCGCTTCGCGCGCGGATACCACCGCCAGAAGGAATGACCGCGCAATGAGCGCGCCGAGGATCGGCGTCTTGGCGCTGCAGGGCGACACCCGGGAACACCTGGCAGCGCTGCGCGAAGCCGGAGCCGAGTCGATGCCGGTACGCCGCCGCGACGAGCTGGACGCGGTGGACGGGCTGGTCATTCCCGGCGGCGAATCCACCACGATGAGCCACCTGCTGCTCGACTTCGACCTGCTCGAACCGTTGCGCGGGCGACTGGCCGACGGCCTTCCCGCCTACGGCGCGTGCGCCGGCATGATCCTGCTGGCCAGCGAGATCCTCGACGCCGGGGCCCGGGGGCGGCAGGCGCTGCCACTGCGCGCCATCGATATGACCGTGCGCCGCAACGCTTTTGGGCGCCAGGTCGATTCCTTTGAGGGCGACATTCCGTTCGCCGACCTCGACCAGCCGGTGCGCGCGGTGTTCATCCGGGCGCCATGGGTGGAGCGGGTCGGGGACGGCGTGAAGGTGCTAGCGCGCGCCGCGGGGCAGATCGTCGCGGTGCGGCAGGGCCCGGTGCTGGCGACGGCGTTTCACCCGGAGATGACCGGCGACCGCCGCATCCACCATTTGTTCGTCGACATCGTCAACGGAAAGCACTGAAGACGCGGCCATCGAGTGTGGGGCCTACGGACGAAGTCAAGCCGGATCACGTACTTAGGGCCCACACTCGGCGCCACGTAGACTCGTCTGGCGAACTTACCGAGCATAAGGATGCATCAGAAAGCAACAGAAGAGGTAGAGACCCGATGAGCGGCCATTCCAAGTGGGCCACCACCAAGCACAAGAAGGCCGTCGTCGACGCCCGTCGCGGCAAGATGTTCGCCCGGCTGATCAAGAACATCGAGGTTGCGGCCCGCGTCGGCGGCGGTGACCCGGCGGGCAACCCCACGCTCTACGACGCGATCCAGAAAGCGAAGAAGAGCTCGGTGCCCAACGACAACATCGAGAAGGCGCGCAAACGGGGCGCCGGCGAGGAGGCGGGCGGCGCCGACTGGCAAACCATCACCTACGAGGGCTACGCGCCCAATGGCGTCGCGGTACTGGTCGAATGCCTGACCGACAACCGCAACCGCGCCGCCAGCGAGGTGCGGACTGCGATGACGCGCAACGGCGGCACCATGGCCGATCCGGGTTCGGTGGCCTACCTCTTCTCTCGCAAGGGCGTGGTCACGTGCGAGAAGGACGGCCTGACCGAAGACGACGTGCTGGCCGCGGTGCTGGAAGCCGGCGCCGAAGACGTGAACGACTTGGGCGACAGCTTCGAGATCATCTCCGAGCCGGGCGATCTGGTCGCGGTGCGTACCGCGCTGCAAGACGCCGGCATCGATTACGAGTCGGCCGAGGCCAGTTTTCAGCCGTCGGTCAGCGTTCCGGTCGACCTCGACGCTGCCCGCAAGGTGTTCAAACTCGTCGACGCGCTGGAGGACAGCGACGACGTACAGAACGTCTACACCAACGTCGACCTCTCGGACGAGGTGCTGGCCGCTTTCGACGAGGAGTGACGAGGAGTGACGTGACCGACTCGTCGCTACCCGCGGTCAACCATGACGCCGACCATCCCGGCTTTGGCGGCGTCCTCGGTCTGGTGCCCGCCCTCGCCATACTGATCACCGGTGGCCGTAACGCACGCCTGGCCGTCGACCTGGCCTCGGTGTCGGAAGCCGACCGCGTCGTCGACATCGGTTGTGGCCCGGGCAATGCGGTGAGGGCCGCCGCCCGGCGGGGTGCGCGGGTCATCGGGGTGGATCCGTCTCCGGTGATGCTGCGTCTCGCACGTGCCACAACGCGTGACGATTCGAACCTCATTTGGTCGCCGGGCGGCGCCGAAGCCCTGCCCGTCGACGACGGTTGGGCGACCGTCGCCTGGTCTCTGAAGACGGTGCACCACTGGAAGGACGTCACGGCCGGCCTTGCCGAGCTGCGACGTGTGCTGGCGCCGTCGGGGAGCCTGCTGGTGATGGAGCGCCGGGTGAAACCCGGGGCCACGGGCTTGGCGAGCCATGGGTGGACCGAGCAGCAGGCCGAGGCCTTCGCGGTGCAATGCCGCGCGGCGGGCTTCGTCGGCGTGCGTGTTGACGAGGAGCGACACGGCCGCGGGGCGGTATGGCTCGTCCAAGGGCAAAACGCCGGCTACTCGTAACCGTGCCGCATGTCGTCGACGACGCGCGGGTTGTCCAGCGTCGACGGCTCGAGGGCGCGGGGCCCGATGTCCCCGGCGAACACGGTCGCCGCGTCCAGCACCCGCTGGTTGAGGAACCGCAGCGGGGGCGCGTCGGCGGGCATCCTGGGCGCGGGCGCGGCGTCCGCGCGCTGCGCCAGCGCAAACCCCCAGTCGCCGAAGGTGGGCACGTGCACGTGATACGGCGTGACCGCGTAGCCGGCGGTGCGAATCGTCGACACCGTGCGCCAGAACGCGGTCGGAGTGGAGAACGGGCTGCCCGCCTGCACCACCAGGAGCCCGCCGGGGGCCAGCGCGCGTGCCGTGAGCGCGTAGAACTCGGTGGAATACAGCCGGCCCAGCACGGGCGTGTCGGGGTCGGGCAGGTCGACGATGATCGCGTCAAAGGGCCCCGAGCGGCCGGCGTCGGAGGCGTCGCGTAGCCATGTCATCGCATCACCTATCACGACTTTGACGCGCGGGTTGTCCAGCGAGCCGCCGTTGGAGTCGCGCATCGTCGTGCGGGCCAGTTCGATCACCGCGGGGTCGAGCTCGACCTGCTCGATCCTTTCGATGCCGGGCTGGCGCAGGAGCTCGCGGGCCGCCAAGCCGTCGCCGCCGCCGAGCACCAGCACCGACCTCGCGCCGGCGCCGAGCGCGGGGTAGACGAGGCTTTCGGTGTAGCGGTACTCGTCCCGAGTGGAAAACTGCAGGCCCCCGTCGAGGTAGAGGCGCATGTCGCTGCCGCGGCGGGTGACCACGATCTCCTGGTAGGGCGTATGCCGGTAGGCGATGATCGGGTCGGCGTACAGCCGTTGCCTGCTCGTCGTCTCGATGTCGGCCGACCGCACCAGCAGGGTGGCGAGCAGCCCCAGCGCTGCCGCGAGCGCGCACAGCGCCGTCACCAGCTGCCGCGTGGAAACCACGCGCCGCAGCAGAAAGATCGACACGACGGCCGCCGCGGCCAGGTTGATGATGCCCGTGGCCGCCGCACCGCGGATCATCCCCAGCTGCGGCAGCAGCGCGAACGGCCAGACGAGCCCGCCCAGCAACGCGCCGAGGTAGTCGGCGGCGTTGAGGTTGGCCAGCGTGCGGCCGGCATCCGCCGCGGGATCCATTCCGGGGCGTATCCGCTTCTGTTGCAGCAGCGTCATCAGCAGGGGCACCTCGGCGCCGACCAGGCCGCCGATCAGGGCCGTGCTCACCGCCAGCACCCACGTCGAGCTGCCCGTTCCGTCCAAGAACGCGAACACCACGTACAGCGCCGCCGCCGACAGGCCGCCGATGACGCCCAGCAGCGCCTCCACCGCGATGAATGTGATCGCCGCGTGCGCCAGTAGCGGCTTGACCAGCAGCGCACCCGCGCCGAGCGCGGCGATGTAGCCGGCGACGATCAGTGACGTGGCGACGATCCCGCCGCCGTTGAGGCTCGCCGACAGCGTCAGCAGCGCGAGTTCGTAAATGATGCCGCAGGCCGCGCAGGCGGCCACGGCGGCCAGCAGGACGGCGCGCCAGCGGCCCGACGACTGGGTCGACGGGGAAATCCCGGGCGTCGGCAAATCAAGCGACGTCATGAGACCGCGGCGGCGGTTACGCCTCCCACCGCGAGCAGGATCAGAGCCACCGCGAAAGAGCCGGGATGCAGCGCGGGGTCGTCGACGTGCTCGTGGAAGTCGCCGGGAATCAGCAAGTGCATGGTCAACAGCGCTATCCCCAGCAGGATCACGCCCATCAACCCGTAGACCGCCACGCCGAGGAGCCCCTGGCCCAGCTGGCTGTAGCTGTTGGCGATGGCGGTGATGATGACGATGGTGAGCGCGATGTACATCGCGCCCGCGACGACGACGGCGTTGGGGCGGCGATCGATGAACACCAGTTGGCGCAGCTTGCCCGGGGTCAGCCAGTCGACCATGTAGAACCCGATGACCAGGACGCCCATGCCGACCAGGAAATAGAGGATCGTCGCGACGGCGCCGCGAAGGATTGGGTTGACGTCGACGTTTCCGATCTCGACGGCGAGATACATGGTTGCCTCCTTTGCTATTTGGTTCCGCCGGGGCCGCCGGGGGTACCCCCGGCGCCTCCCGAGGGGGATCCGGGAGTGAACCCCGGGCCGAGGAAGATGAACGCGCCGTGGCTGTATCCGGCGCTCAGGGGCTCGACGCGGATGCTGCACGGGTGGTTGCCGTCGGGGCCGACGATCACAATGTTGTTGCTGTAGCGCAGGTACTGGCTGTCGCCGTTGGCGGCGCGGGCCTCGGGGGCCTGATAGTTGGCGAGCGTGTTCGCCACCTGGGCGGGTGATCCGGTGCAGGCGTAGCGCGTTCCGTTCGCGTCGCGGGAGTACTCGTGATAGTGGCCCGCTATGTAGGACGAAATGTTCTTGTTGAGCAAGGTGATTCCGAAAACCAGCGACGCCACGGCGGCGACGGCCAGCGCACCGGAGATCAGGAACAGGCGGTTGCGGCTCATGGACGCCACCGGCTCGCCGTGTGGACCACCACGCCGCCGGATCCCGACGGGCTGCGCGGGTAAAGGTGCCACGTCTGCCACCGCCAGCCCGCGCCGTCGGGTTCGGCGGCCAGCGCGGTCAACGCGGCGTCATCGCCGGGAAACGTGCCGCCCAGCCAGCCCGGTTCGCGCGCACAACGTTCGCGGAGCTCGCGCGCCAGCCGGCGAAAGGTCGCCTCGTCGCGCGTTTCGGTGCGGGATTCGAGGCGGTAGCCGGGCGCGTCCGTGCGCTCCGGCAAATCCCGTCCGAGGCCGCGCGCGGTACAGGAAACCTGCTCGGAAAAGCGGCCGGCGGTGTGCTCGACCGAGACGATGTGCGATGCGCCGAGGACGCCGAGCAGCAGCGCACCGCCGTCGGGATGCCGCAGCGAACACGCCGCCAGCGGCGGCGGCGCGGGCGCGTTGAGCGCCAGCCCCAGCCATTCCCCGGATACGTCCGCCGGGGTCACGGCGAGCTGATGTAGCGGCACCTGCCTGAACCTCTGGCGTCTACGGGGAGGAGCTTGGGGGTGCCGGGTACACGGTGAGCTCGCCGGCCAGCACGGACTTGCCCGTCGATATCTCCCACGGCATGTCGGGGGCCCAGCGCTCGAACGACAGGAGGGCGGACCCATCGGCGTTGGTGCAGTCGAGGAATTCCATTTCACCGCCCGCCGGCAGCCCGGTCGTGCCCTCGGTCGTGTACGAGGCGCGGCCCCGCTCCGACTCGTGAAAAGGCACACCGTCGACGACGTACTGGTCCCCGGGCTGCAACCTGAGGTCCTTGCGGGTAACCCACATCGCCAGCTCCAGACGCCCGTCGTCCTCTTCGACGCTGAACCAGATCGGCTGGTCACCGCCCTCCAGCAGGTGCTCCCACCACACGAACGGGCCCTCGCGGAAGGTCACCGACCCGCGGACCACATAGTCGACGCCGCCGTAGCTGACGATGGCACCGGGGCCGAGCTGGCGGGGCCCGAACTGGGGCATCGCGTTGAAGGAAAGGGGGTCCTGACGCCCGCCGGGCCGGCCCGGCTGCCGCCCTTGCCGCGGACGCCGCAACGCGATAACCAGCACAACGATGGAAGCGATGAAGAGCACTGCCGCGAGGACGAGCAGGAGTGTTCCCACACCAAACCTTCCGTTGCCACAGTGCTAGAGCGAACGTGGGCTATAAGTTAACAGCTTTTGTCCGCAGTAGGGGCCGCGTGTCCTGCCGAACAGTGTCGGTCCGGCCCGCTAGGCTCTCGAACAGCTGTTCGTACGAAGGAGCGGGTAATGCGCGTGATGGGCGTCGATCCCGGATTGACCCGATGCGGGCTGTCGGTCGTGGAAAGCGGGCGCGGGCGAAATATCGTCGCGCTCGACGTAGATGTGGTGCGTACGTCGTCGGATGCGCCGCTGGCCGAGCGATTGCTGACCATCAGTGATGCCGTCGAGCACTGGTTGGCCACCCATCAGCCGGACGTGATGGCCATAGAACGCGTGTTCTCCCGGTTCAACGTGACGACGGTGATGGGCACCGCACAAGCCGGCGGGGTGATCGCGCTGGCGGCCGCGAGACGCGGCATCGACGTGCAGTTCCATACCCCCACCGAGGTCAAGGCGGCGGTCACCGGCAACGGTGCCGCCGACAAGGCACAGGTCACCGCGATGGTCACCAGAATCCTTGCGCTGCAAGCCAAACCGACGCCGGCCGACGCGGCCGACGCGCTCGCGCTGGCGATCTGCCACTGCTGGAGAGCCCCGATGATCGCTCGGATGGCGGCGGCCGAGGCGCGGGCCGCGCAGCACCGTCGCGACTACAGGGCCAAATTGGAAGCCAAGCTGAAGGCCGCCCGATGATCGCCTCGGTACGGGGCGAGGTGCTCGAGGTGGCACTCGACCACGTCGTGATCGAGGCGGCCGGCGTCGGCTACCGGGTGAACGCGACGCCGTCGACGCTGGCGACGCTGCGGCAGGGCAGCGAGGCACGGCTGATCACCGCGATGATCGTGCGCGAGGATTCGATGACGCTCTACGGATTTGCCGACACCGAGACCCGCGACCTGTTCGTGACGCTGCTGTCGGTGTCGGGAGTCGGGCCCCGGCTGGCGATGGCCACACTGGCCGTGCACGACGCGGCGACGCTGAGGCACGCCCTGCACGACGGCGATATCGCGGCGCTGACCCGGGTTCCCGGAATCGGCAAACGGGGCGCCGAACGGATGGTGCTGGAACTACGCGACAAGATTGGTCCAGCCTTCGCGTCCTCCCCGCGCCCGTCGGCGGTCAACGGCCACGCTGTGCGCGGCCCCGTGGTGGAAGCCCTCGTCGGCCTCGGGTTTGCGGCCAAGCAGGCCGAGGAAGCCACCGACCGGGTGCTGAGCGGCGGCTCCGAGAATGGTGAGGCGGCGAGCACCTCCTCCGCGCTGCGGGCCGCCCTGTCATTGCTGGGTAGGGCCGGATGAGCGCGGATTATTCGGAGGACTATTCCGACCGCGAAGTCTCTCCGGCGTTGACGGTCGGCGACGGCGATATCGACGTGAGTCTGCGGCCCCGCTCGTTGCGTGAGTTCATCGGCCAGCCCCGGGTGCGTGAACAGCTGCAGCTGGTCATCGAGGGGGCCAAGAACCGCGGCAGCACGCCGGATCACATTCTGCTCTCGGGTCCGCCGGGCCTGGGCAAGACGTCGCTCGCCATGATCATCGCGGCCGAACTCGGCTCCTCGCTGCGGTTGACGTCCGGTCCGGCGCTGGAGCGCGCCGGAGACCTCGCCGCGATGCTGTCCAATCTGGTGGAGCACGACGTGTTGTTCATCGACGAGATCCACCGCATCGCCCGGCCGGCTGAGGAGATGCTCTACCTGGCGATGGAGGATTTCAGGGTCGACGTCGTGGTCGGCAAAGGCCCCGGGGCGACTTCGATCCCGCTGGATGTGGCGCCCTTCACCCTGGTGGGCGCCACCACCAGGTCCGGCGCGCTGACCGGGCCGCTGCGCGACCGGTTCGGGTTCACCGCGTACATGGATTTCTACGAGCCCGCCGAGCTGGAGCGGGTACTCGCGCGTTCCGCCGGAATCCTGGGCATCGAGCTCGGCGCCGAGGCGGGCGCCGAGATCGCGCGGCGCTCGCGGGGAACGCCGCGGATCGCCAACCGGCTGCTGCGCCGGGTCCGGGACTTCGCCGAGGTGCGTGCCGACGGCGTGATCACCCGCGACGTCGCCAAAGCCGCGCTAGAGGTCTACGACGTGGACGAACTCGGCCTGGACCGCCTGGACCGGGCGGTGCTGTCGGCGCTGACCCGCGGCTTCGGCGGCGGACCGGTCGGGGTTTCGACGCTGGCCGTCGCGGTGGGTGAGGAGGCGGCCACCGTTGAGGAGGTGTGCGAGCCGTTCCTCGTCCGCGCCGGCATGGTCGCACGCACCCCGCGCGGCCGGGTGGCCACCGCGCAGGCCTGGACGCACCTCGGGATGACCCCGCCGGCAGGGGCGACCGGATTGGGCCAACCGGGATTGTTCGACTAGTCGGACCCGGTTATATCTCGCCACGGTCGGGTAACCAGCCAGCAGTAACTACCTGTTGGAGGCGATTCTGATGAGGCACACGGACCCCGACTATGGGCGCGTTGGCGCGCCGTCCATGCCACGCACCCGCGGCGCGGTGACCGGGCTGCTCCTGATCCTGTTGGGTGCTTGGGGTGCGCTGGTCCCGTTCTTCGGACCCAACATCAATTGGGCCTACATGGCCGACCCGGCATGGACATGGACGACGGCCAAAGGCTGGCTCGAGGTGCTCCCCGGGGCAGTCACCGCATTGGGCGGCCTGTTGCTGCTCGTCTCCCGCAATCGGGGGAGCGCCGTGCTCGGCGGCTGGCTGGCGGTGCTCGGCGGCGCCTGGTTCGTGGTCGGCAGGGCATTCGCGTCGACGCTGGGCATTGGCGACGTTGGTCAGCCGGTGGCGTCGACGGACCTGAAGCGGGCCCTGCTCGAGGTCACGTACTTCACCGGTCTCGGTGCACTGATCGTGTTCCTGGGCGGAGCCGCGCTGGCGCGCGTGGCGGTTCGGCATGCGCGCGACGTCGTCGTGACCGAACCGGCGCCGATGGCGGCGCCCGCGGCAGGCGCCGTAGTGCCGGCACAGCAACCGGCCGCCTACGACGAGTCACGCGCCGGGCATGGCCTGTTCCGCCGTCGCACCGGGGGCGGGCTGTTCGGCCGACGCCACCACGCCGGCCTTTAGCGCGGGGGCGTCCACTGCCACACCGTTCCCAAGGCCACTCCTCGGGAACGGGTTACATCTGGGCGCGGTCGGGTATCCACACCCGGCCGGAAATGGGCCCGGCTACCCAAGCGATGTCAGGAGATTCAATGAGAGGCACAGCGAAGGACTACTCCCGCGGACTCACCATGCCGCGTTCCCGCGGCGCGGTCGGCGGGTTGCTCTTGATCATCTTAGGTGCGTGGGGTGCCTTGATCCCGTTCGTAGGGCCCCATTTCAACTTCGCCTACACGCCCGACCACGATTGGGCGTGGACGACGGCCCGAGGATGGCTCGAAGTGCTACCCGGCGCGGCAACCGTGGTCGGTGGCCTGCTGTTGATCGTCTCCGGGAATCGCATCAGCGCGATGCTGGGCGGCTGGCTGGCCGTCCTGGCCGGCGCATGGTTCGTTGTCGGCGGTCAGATCGCTCCCTTGCTGGGGATCGGGTCGGCCGGCGACCCCGTCGCGGCTACCGAACGCAAGCGGGCCGCGCTCGAGGTTTCCTACTTCTCCGGCCTCGGTGCGCTGATCATCCTCGTGGCGGGGATCGTCTTGGCGCGCACGGCCGTGCGTCTGGCGCGCGATGTGGAACCCCTCGAGCCTGTTGCAGCGGTCCCCGAGCCCGCGCCGGAGCCGGCCCCCGAGCTGTCGTCGGGTGCCGTGACCATGCCGCGGCTGGGCCGGGGATCGCGTCGCCGCCAGCAGGGGTCGCCGAACGCCGCATATCTGCGCTGGCCACATCCCCAGGGCTGACTCGGGCGTTAAAGCAACCCGAGCAGCCGCAGGTCGCTGACGTACTTGACGATGATCGGCGGCGAGACATGCGGAATGTCCTTGTCGGGGCCGATCTTCGCCTCCTGCACCGCGGCGCGGAACCGGTCGGTCGGCGCCAACGACCCGCGGATCGGCTGCTCCGGCTTCTGGTAGTTGTGCAGCAGCGGCAGTAGCGAGTACTGGCGTTGCCGCTCCGGCAGGGCCCGCAGCGCCGTCTCGAATCGCGCCAGCCACTCGCCGTAGTCGGAGATCCGCTCGACCGAGCACCCCGCGCCGTTGGTTGGCGAGATCAGCCAGTCGACGTACTCGTCGAGCCCGATGCCGTCGTCATAGGGGTTCATCACGTGGTACGTCCGGTAGTTCTCACCGGCCCGCGCGCCCAGCGTCGAGATCGCCTCGGCGATGAACTCGACCGGAAGGCCGTCGTAGTGCGACCGCTGCCGGTTGCCCTCGGCGTCCAGCTCGTAGAACGACGCTGGGGCGATGCCGGTGGCGACCAGGCTCAGTATCAGACGGGTGAACATGTCCGGCAGGTTGAGCTGTCCCGCGTAGGTGGTGTCGGCCAGGATCAGGTCGCAGCGGAACACCGCGACAGGCAGCCCGCACAGGTCGTTGGCCTCCCGCAGCAACACCTCGCCGGCCCACTTGCTGTTGCCGTAGCCGTTGGCATAGCTGTCGTTGATCTGGCGCGTGGGGCTGATCTCGCGGATGTCGGCGTCCTCGACGAACCTGCCCGGCGCGATCTGGTCGCCCACCCCGACGGTCGACACGTACGTGTACGGCTTTTGCTTGCTGGTCAGCGCGATCCGAAGCAACTCGGCGGTGCCCAGCGCGTTCGGTCCGAAGAGCTCGCTGTAGGGCAGGACGTGGTTGACCAGGGCCGCCGGGTCGACGATCAGATCGACGGTGTCGGCCAGCCGCTGCCAGGTCTGCCGGTCAAGGCCCAGGTTGGCCTCGCCCTTGTCGCCGGCGATGACCTCGAGGTGGTCGGCCGCCAGCCGACGGTAGTGCTCCAACAGCTTGGGGTCGCCTTCAGGAGAGCCGACGCCGAAGGTGCGGTCCAGCCGTGCCCGCGCCTCCTCGTCGGAGCGGGCGCGCACCAGCGCGATCACCTTGCCGTCGACGAGGTCCATTCGCTCCAGCCACTCCAGGGCCAGGTAGCGGCCCAGGAAGCCGGTCGCGCCGGTCAACAGGACTGTGCGCACCTCGGCGGTCGGCTTCGGCAGATTGGGCGCGGCGGCCAGCGTCTCGGCGTCTAGGAACTTGTCCAGCGTGAGGTCGCCGGCGTGCACCTCGGTTGCGTTTCGGCCGTGCACGGCCGCGAAGGTCGGCCGCTTGGTGCCCTTGCGCTCGCCCTGGATGTAGTCGGCGATGGCTTGCAGGTCGTTGGCGGGGCTGACGATAACGCCCACCGGCACGTCGATGTCGAAGATCTCGCGCAGCAGGTTGCCGAACGTCAACGCGGACAACGAATCTCCGCCCAAGTCGGTGAAGTGCGCGTCGGGGGCCAACTCAGTGGCGGCCGTACCCAGCATGGCGGCCGCGGCCCGGGTCACGGTCTGCAGCACCGGCGCGTCGGCCCCGCTGCGGCGCAGCTCGGCCAGCTCGTTGGCCTGGCCCTCGGCCAGCTCCACGTAGAGCTGCTCCAGCCGCTCGCCGTAGTGCTGCTTGAGCTTCGGCCACGCCAGCTTTCGGATGCCGGTGAGCAGGCCGTTCTCCAGGCTGAACGGTGTGGTCTCGATGATGAAGTCGCGCGGCACCTCGTAGGACTGCAGGCCGGCATCCCTGGCGACGTTCTGCAGCGAGTCGGCGATCAGCGGCTTGAGCTCGTCGAGCGGGTGGCGCCGTAGGGCCTCTTCGGTCGGCACCACGACGGCCAACAGGTAGGGCTGTGCGCTGTTGCCGTAGACGTAGATCTGCCGCACCAGCGGGCTGTTGCCGAACTCCGCCTCCAGCCTGGCGAGGGTGACGAACTCGCCCTGCGCGAGCTTGAGCACGTTGTTGCGGCGGTCGACATACACGAGTTGGTCGGGAGCCACCTCGGCGAAGACGTCACCGGTCCGGTAATAACCGTCGTCGTCGAACACGTTGGCCGTGGTTTCGGCCCGCTTGTAATAGCCGGGGAACATGTTCTCCGTCTTGAGCAGCAACTCACCGCGCGGATGCGGCCGGTCGGTGGAGAAGTAGCCGAGGTCCGGCACGTCGACCAGCTTGTAGTCGATCACCGGCGGACGCTGTATGACGCCGTCGAACAGGACCATCCCGGCCTCGGTGGAGCCGTAGCCGTCCATCAGGTGCATCTCGAGCAGGGACTCGACCCAGTTCCGAAGCTCGGGCGAGATGGGCGCCGAGCCCGTCATGGCGAAGATGAACCGGCCGCCCAGCAGGTACTGCCGCTGCTCCTCGAGGACCTCGGCCTCGACGGCCTTGCGCTCGCGCGGGTCGGCGCCGTCGGACAGCCGCCGTTCGACCTGGCGCTGGAATTCGCCGAACAGCGTCTCCCAGATTCGCGGCACGAAGTTCAGCTCGGTCGGCCGGACCAGCTCCAGGTCCTCGAGCAGCGTCGAGAGGTCGCTCTGGGCGGCGAAGTACGCCGTGCCGCCGTTGCCGAGCGTGCCGTAGAGGATCCCACGCCCCATGACGTGGCTCATCGGCATGAAGTTGAGGGTGATCGAAGCGGCGCTTTCCCCGAACCAGTTGTGGCTCGACCGGCGCCACATCTTCCCGACGCTGCGCGCCGGGTACATCGCGCCCTTGGGCGCGCCGGTGCTGCCGGAGGTGTAGATCAGAAGCGCCAGCGGGTCGTCCTCCTGGGGCGACGCGATCGGCGTCGCGGGCAGCGCGCGGCCGCTGCTGAGCACGTCGGCCAGGGCCTCGACGACGACGGCGTCGCCGGCCAGCCGTGCGCGGGCGCTTTCGACCGCCTCACGCTGGTCGTCGACCTCGGGGTGGTAGTCGAACACCAGGAGTTTCCGGGGCTTCGCCGGCGCGGCATCGCTGAGGATCAGCTCGACGGCGTCGGGCAGCTGGTCGACGCTCGACGCGATCAGGCTCGGCTCGGTCTCGGCCACGATCGGCTGCAACTGGGTGATCGCAGCGCTGGTCTGCAGCGGAACCGAAACCGCGCCGACAACGCCCAGCGCCATGTCGATGGTGGCGTAGTCGACGCTGTTGAAGCCGAGTACGCAGACGCGGTCGCCGGCCTGCAGCGAGCCGTGAGTCAGGGCGCGCGCCAGCGCGCCGACTCGGTCGCCCAGCTCGCCGTAGGTGATGGTCTCGTAGCGGGGGAGCAGCTCCGGCGTGGTGCGCCCGGTCTTGGGGTCCTTCACGAACTCGACGACGCGTCGGCCCAGCGCCGGTCGCTGCGCGTAACCCTGCAGCGCCGTCTGGATGATCTGCGGGAGGGTCAGCCCGGGCTGCTCGAGGGCGGCGGCAACGGCTGGGTCCGGCCCGGCGGCCGCGAACTGCGGGTCGTTGGCGGTGAGGTCGTCGACTCGGCGTGCGAGCCGCTCTTCCTGAGTGCTAGTCGACATAACACTTCCCTTTAGTCGCTTGAGGGCCAAATAGTCGGATCGCGCGACGCTGCGCTAGACCGACAAGAACGTTAGTCAAACTAACGGTATTCCCTGCTAACTGCGCCATCCCGAAAAGGTGGGCCATCTCACACCCACCCGGCGGTCCCCCTAGAGGTCGGCGAGGAGCTGGCTCAGGACGTCGATTCCCTCGATCAACAGCTCGTCGCTGATCGTCAGCGGAGGCAGCAGCCGGATGATGTTGCCGAACATCCCGCACGTCAAAACGATGACGCCGGCCGCGTGGGCCGCAGTGGAAAGTGCTTGGGTCAGTTCGGCATCGGGGTCGGCCGTTCCCGCCTTCACCAACTCTAGGGCGATCATGGCGCCGCGGCCACGTACGTCTCCGATCCGGTCGTCGCCCGACTGCAGCCGCAGCAGCCGCTCGGTGATGATCCGTTCGATCTGCTGCGCCCGCTCGATGAGACCGTCGCTCTCGATGGTCGCGATCGTGGCCAGCGCCGCCGCGCACGCGACCGGATTGCCGCCGAACGTGCCGCCCAGGCCGCCGACATGCGGGGCGTCCAAGATCTCCGCGCGCCCGGTCACCGCCGACAACGGCAACCCGTCGGCGATCCCTTTGGCGGTGCAGATCAGGTCGGGCTCTAGACCTTCCGGGCCCTCGTGCTCGCATGCGAACATGGCGCCGGTGCGGGCAAACCCGGTCTGGACCTCGTCGGCGATGAACACGACGCCGTTGTCGCGACACCACTGAAGCAGGGCGGGCAAAAACCCCTCGGCAGGGACGATGAAGCCGCCCTCGCCCTGGATCGGCTCGATGAGGAGCGCGGCCAGGCTGTCGGCGCCGACTTGATTCTCGACCACGTCGATGGCCCGGGCGGCGGCCTTTTCACCGTCGGTGGCCAGCTCCTTGTCGAGCAGGCCGTCCCGATACGGGTAGGACAACGGCGCGCGGTAGACCTCCGGCGCGAACGGACCGAAACCGCTTTTGTACGGCATCGACTTGGCCGTCAGCGCCATCGCCAGGTTGGTGCGCCCGTGGTAGGCGTGGTTGAACGCCACTACTGCGGGCTTGCGGGTATAGGCGCGCGCGACCTTGACGGCGTTCTCGACGGCCTCGGCGCCGGAATTGAATAGCACCGATCGCTTTTCGCCGGACCCCGGCGTGATCCGATTGAGCTCTTCGGCGACGGCGATGTACTCCTCGTAGGGCACCACCATGAAGCAGGTGTGCGTGAAGTCGGCCACCTGCTCGCGCACCGCGTCGACCACGCGCGGGGAAGAATTCCCGATCGTGGTGACCGCGATGCCGGAACCAAGGTCGATCAGCCGGTTCCCGTCGACGTCCTCGACGATGCCGCCGCCGGCGCGCGCCACGTAGACCGGCAAGGAGACGTTCACGCCACCGGACACCGCCGCGGCTCGGCGTTCGTTGAGCTCCAGCGATGCGGGCCCGGGGATTTCGGTGACCAGCTGGCGACTTTGCTCAAGGCTGGCCACGACATCCTCCTCACCGCGGCGCGCCGGTCACGTCGCGGATAGAGCCTATCTGGTCGGCCGCGGATCAGGCGGCCCGAGAGTCGACCTGCGGTGATGGCAGACTGACGGTTACGAGGTGCGCAGTAGCGAACACCGAATAGGAAAGACAGGCGCGTCAATGAATAGTTTGATCTTGTTCTTGCCGTTCGTGCTCATCATGGGCGGCTTGATGTACTTCCAGTCGCGTCGCCAGCGGCGAGCGATGCAAGCCACCATCGACCTGCAGGAATCCTTGCGGCCCGGCGACCGAGTGCACACCACTTCCGGACTGCAAGCCACCGTCGTCGCGATCACCGACGACACCGTCGATCTCGAGATCGCGACCGGCGTCGTGACCACCTGGATGAAGCTGGCGATCCGCGACCGGATCCTGCCCGACGACGAAGCGGACCTCGACGAGGACGACGACGACGAGGCGGAGGACTTGGCACCATCCGGCGACCTGGAAGAGTCCGCCGACGCCGCCGACCAGGCGCGGGCGATCAAGGGCGACACGTAGGCTTTCGGAGGCTCTGTCGGGAGCTGCCGGCATAGAAACCGATTCTTAGGAGATACAAGGAACGTGGCATCGTCTTCGGCGCCGGTGCACCCTGCCCGCTACCTGTCGGTTTTCTTGTTACTGCTCGTCGGCGTCTACCTGCTCGTGTTTCTCACGGGCGACAAGCGGGCCGCCCCGAAGCTCGGCATCGATCTGCAGGGTGGCACCCGCGTCACGTTGACCGCTCGCACCCCGGACGGCTCGGCGCCGAGCCGGGAGGCGTTGGCTCAGGCGCAGCAGATCATCAGCGCGCGGGTCAACGGCCTGGGCGTGTCCGGTTCGGAGGTCGTTGTCGACGGCGACAATCTGGTCATCACCGTGCCCGGAAACGATGGCAGCGAGGCCCGCAACCTGGGACAGACCGCGCGCCTGTATATCCGCCCGGTCCTCAATTCGCTGCCGGCGCAGGGCGCTGAGCCCAAGCCGGCGCCCAACCCGCCCGCGGGAACGCAACCGGGGGCCCCGCCGGGGCAACCGGCGCCGTCCGGAAAACCGGGCGCCCAACCGCGGCCCTACCCGCAGGACCCGCCGCCGCCGCCCGCACCTCCCGCGCCAGCGCCGCCCGGGCCGGCGCCTGCGCCCGGAGCACCGGCGGGGCAGTCGCCGCCGGCCGATCAGCCCGCGCCGCCGGACCCGCGCAAGGATCTCGCCGAGCGCATCGCCGACGAGAAGAAGTGGCGGCAGAGCACCCGCCAGGGCATTCAGTACCTGGCCCTGCAGTTCGAGGCCACCCAGTGCAACAAAGATGACATCCTGGCCGGCAACGACGACCCGGCTCTGCCCCTGGTGACCTGCTCGACCGACCATAAGGTGGCGTACCTGCTGGGGCCGTCGATCATCAGCGGCGACCAGATCGAAAACGCCACCTCCGGCATGAATCAGCACGGCATCGGTTACGTCGTCGACGTGCAGTTCAAGCCCGCGGCGGCGAGCACCTGGGCGGACTTCACCGCCGCCCACATCGGCACCCAGACCGCATTCACCCTGGACTCGCAGGTCGTCAGCGCCCCGGTGATCCAGGAAGCCATCCCCGGCGGACGGACCCAGATCACCGGTGGGGACCCGCCGTTCACCGCGTCCACCGCGCGCCAGCTCGCCAACGTCCTGAAGTACGGGTCGCTGCCGCTGTCCTTCGAGTCCTCGGAGGCCCAAACCGTCTCGGCGACTTTGGGATTGACCTCGCTGCGGGCCGGCCTGATCGCCGGCGCCATCGGCTTGGTCCTGGTGTTGTTGTATTCGCTGCTGTACTACCGGGTGCTGGGGTTGCTCACGGCGTTGTCGCTGAGTGCTTCCGGCGCAATGATTTTCGCGATCCTGGTGCTCCTGGGCCGATACATCAACTACACCCTGGACCTGGCTGGTATCGCGGGTCTGATCATCGGCATCGGTACCACCGCCGACTCGTTCGTGGTGTTCTTCGAACGCATCAAAGACGAGATCCGCGAAGGCCGTTCGTTCCGGTCGGCGGTGCCGCGGGGCTGGGTGAGGGCACGCAAGACGATCGTGTCCGGCAACGCCGTCACCTTCCTGGCCGCAGCGGTGCTGTATTTCCTGGCGATCGGCCAGGTGAAGGGGTTCGCCTTCACTCTCGGACTCACCACGATCCTCGACCTGGTGGTGGTGTTCTTGGTGACCTGGCCGCTGATATACCTGGCCTCCAAGTCTCCGACGCTGGCAAAGCCGGCCTACAACGGCCTGGGAGCCGTCCAACAGGTCGCCCGAGAACGCCGGGCTTCCTCGGATGTGAAGACGGGACGGGGATAGCGCGTGAGTGTTTCGAAGGCGTCCAATAAGGCCACCAACGAGTCCACAACCGAGGCCACCAGCCAAGCCGTGGAGCTGACCGAGAGCTCCACCCGGCAGCCGCACCACAGCTTCATTACCCGCCTCTACACGGGCACCGGGGCGTTCGAGGTGATCGGCCGGCGCCGGCTGTGGTACGGCATCAGCGGTGCGATCGTCGCGGTGGCGATCGTCAGCATCGTCCTGCGGGGCTTCACCTTCGGCGTCGACTTCAAGGGCGGCACCACGGTGTCGATGCCCCGCGGCAGTGCTCAGACCGCGCAGGTCTCCGATGTCTTCAAGAAGACCCTCGGCAGCGACCCCGAATCGGTGGTGATTGTCGGCAATGGCGCCTCGGCCACCGTGCAGATTCGTTCAAAAACGTTGTCCAACAACGAGACCGAGAAGCTGCGCAACGCCTTGTTCGACGCCTTTCAGCCGAAGGGCACCGACGGTAAGCCAAGCAAGCAGGCCATCAGCGACGCGGCGGTCTCGTCGACCTGGGGTGCTCAGATCACCACGAAGGCTTTGATCGCGTTGGTCGTGTTCCTGGCGCTGGTCAGCCTCTACATCACCGTGCGCTACGAGCGCTATATGGCGATCTCCGCCCTGACGACCATGTGTTTCGACCTGACCGTCACCGCAGGCGTGTACTCGTTGGTGGGCTTCGAGGTCAGCCCGGCGACGGTGATCGGCCTGCTGACCATCCTCGGTTTCTCGCTCTACGACACCGTCATCGTCTTCGACAAGGTCGAGGAGAACACCCACGGGTTCCAGCACACCACCCGCCGCACCTTCGCCGAACAGGCCAACCTGGCGATCAACCAGACGTTCATGCGTTCCATCAACACCAGCCTGATCGGCGTGCTACCCGTGCTCGCGCTGATGGTCGTGGCGGTGTGGTTGCTCGGCGTCGGCACGCTGAAGGACCTGGCCCTGGTGCAGCTGGTCGGCATCCTCATCGGCACCTACTCGTCGATCTTCTTCGCCACCCCGCTGCTCGTCACCCTCCGCGAACGCACCGAGCTGGTGCGCACGCACACCCGGCGGGTCGTCAGGCGGCGCCGCCCCGGTGCCGAAGCCGCCGAGCAGCCGAAAGCTTCCCCCGAAGAACCGGCCGGGGAGGCCGGCGAGACGACCGAGGCAATCACGGAGAGTTCGGCGGCGACCGTCGAGAGCTCTGCGACGGCCTCGTCCGGCAAGCCCGCAACCAACAAGCCCGCGCCGGGTGCGCGCCCCGTGCGGCCCACCGGGACCCGGCGCCCGACCGGCAAGCGAAACGCGGGCCGGCGGTAGGCCAGATGTTGCGGGCCGGCTGGCGGGGGCTCAGGGGATGCGCATCCGTCGGGCTGGCCGCGACCCTCTTTGCGGCGTTGACGCTGACCGCCTGTTCGGGCAGCGCCGCCCCCCAGATCGATTACGTGGTCGACGGCAAGCTGGTCACCTACAACACGAACACCGTTGTGGGGGCCGCGTCGGCCGGGGCGCAGGCGTTCGCCCGCACGCTCACCGGCTTCGGCTATCACGGCCCGGACGGACAGGTGGTCACCGATAGCGACTTCGGAACCGTCTCCGTCGTGGGTGGTGCGCCGTTGGTGCTGGACTACCAGATCGCCGACAGCGCCGTCTACTCCGACGGCAAGCCGGTGACCTGCGACGACCTCGTCCTGACCTGGGCGGCCCAATCCGGCCGGTATCCCGGCTTCGACGCCGCCAGCCAGGCCGGCTACGTCGACATCGCCAACATCGAGTGCATCCCGGGCCAGAAGAAGGCGCGGGTGTCCTTCGTCCCGGATCGCAGCGTCGTCGACTACACCCAGCTGTTCGCCGCGACCTCGATGATGCCGTCGCACGTCATCGCCGACCAGCTGAACGTCGACGTGACCGCGGCGCTGCTGAGCAACAACGGGCAGGTGGTGCAGCAGATCGCGAAGCTGTGGAACACCACCTGGGACCTCCGGCCCGGCCTGAAAGCCGACGACGTCGCGAAGCGCTTCCCGTCGTCGGGACCGTACCGGATCGAAAAAGTCCTGGACGGCGGCGCGGTGGTGCTGGTCGCCAACGACCGCTGGTGGGGCCCCAAGGCGATCACCAAGCGGATAACCGTGTGGCCGCAGGGGCCCGACATCCAGGATCGGGTCAACAACCGCAGCGTCGACGTCGTCGACGTCGCGGCCGGTTCCTCGGGAGCGCTGGCCACCCCGGACAACTACCAGCGCACCGATTCGCCGTCGGCCGGCATCGAGCAGCTGATCTTCGCGCCGCAGGGGCCGCTGTCGCAGGTCAAGGCCCGACGCGCGTTTGCGCTGTGCACGCCGCGCGACACGATCGCGCACGACGCCGGCGTGCGGATCGCCAATTCTCGCCTGGACCCGGCCACCGAGGACGCCGTCGCCGCCGGTGACGGCGCAACCGAGGCCGGACCGTTCGGGAAGGCCGATCCCGCCGCCGCCCGCGACGCCCTGGGCGGTGCACCCCAGACGGTGCGGATCGGTTACCAGGGTCCCAACGCGCGGCTGGCGGTCACCGTCGGGGCCATCACGAAGTCCTGCGCCGCGGCAGGTATCACCGTTTCCAGCGTCACCGTGGACTCCTCGGGGCCCCAGGCTCTCAAGGACGGAAAGATCGACGCGCTGCTGGCCAGCACCGGCGGAGCCACCGGCAGCGGATCGACCGGGTCGTCGGCGATGGATGCCTACGACCTGCACAGCGGCAACGGCAACAACCTGTCCGGCTATACCAATCCCCAGGTTGACGGCGTGATCGGTGCGCTCGCGGTATCCGCCGACGCCGCCGAGCGGGTCAGGCTGCTAGCACAGGCGGCCCCGCTGCTCTGGGCCGACATGCCGACGTTGCCCCTGTACCGCCAGCAGCGCACCCTGCTCACGTCGAAGAAAATGTATGCAGTCAGCAAAAACCCGACCCGTTGGGGCGCGGGCTGGAACATGGACAGATGGGCCCTGATGCAATGAGGACGCGGTGACGAGCGTGAGCGGGACTACGCCGGTGGCCGCGCTGATCGCGGCGCTGACCCGGGACGTGGCCGATTTTCCGGAGCCGGGCGTCCAGTTCAAGGACCTCACCCCGCTGTTCGCCGACCGTGCGGGCATGGCGGCGGTGACGGATGCGTTGGCGGGGATCGCGTCCGGCGCCGACCTGGTGGCCGGCATCGACTCGCGCGGCTTCTTGGTGGCGGCGGCCGTCGCGGCGCGCCTGGGCACCGGGGTGCTGGCGATCCGCAAGAGCGGCAAGCTGCCGCCGCCGGTGCACGCCGAGCGGTACGACCTGGAGTACGGCAGCGCGACCCTGGAAATACCCGCCGACGGCATCGAGCTGCGGGGCCGCACCGTGGTGATCATCGACGACGTGCTCGCCACCGGCGGCACCATCGCCGCGACGGCGCGGTTGCTGAAGCGCGCCGGGGCCAACGTGCCCGCGGCCGCGGTGGTCGTCGAAATCGCGGCGCTGGGCGGTCGCGAGGCCCTCGCGCCGTTGCCTGTGCACAGCTTGAGCAGGGCTTAACCGGGTCGAATAAGCGATATCCTCGAGGTCGGAGGTGACCGACGTGGCGGACGAGAAGAGCGCGGCGCAGGCTCTTGAGGCGCCCGCGGAAGTTTCGCTCGCTCCCGAGCCGGTTTCGGGGCCGATTCCGGAGCCGGTTTCGGGGCCCGCTTCTGGGCCAGTTTCCGATGCACCGGAGCCGCCGGCCGAGACCCTGAAGTCGAGCAGCAGCGCCTCCCGTCGGGTCCGGGCCCGGCTGGCGCGGCGCATGACCGCCCAGCGCAGCACCCTCAATCCCGTGCTGGAACCGCTGGTTGCTGTGCACCGGGAAATCTATCCCAAGGCGAACCTGTCGATGCTGCAGCGGGCCTTCGAGGTCGCCGACCAAAGGCACGCCAGCCAGCTCCGCCATTCCGGCGATCCGTACATCACCCACCCGCTGGCCGTCGCCAACATTTTGGCCGAATTGGGTATGGACACAACCACTCTCGTGGCCGCGCTATTGCACGACACGGTCGAGGACACCGGTTACACGCTCGAGGCGCTGTCCGAGGAATTCGGCGAGGAGGTAGGCCATCTCGTCGACGGGGTGACCAAGCTGGATCGGGTGGTGCTGGGCAGCGCGGCGGAGGGCGAGACCATCCGCAAGATGATCACCGCGATGGCGCGCGACCCTAGGGTGCTGGTGATCAAGGTCGCCGACCGGCTGCACAACATGCGCACGATGCGCTTCCTGCCGCCGGAAAAGCAGGCCCGCAAGGCCCGCGAGACCCTGGAAGTCATTGCGCCCCTAGCGCATCGGCTGGGCATGGCCAGCGTCAAGTGGGAGCTGGAGGACCTGTCGTTCGCGATCCTGCACCCCAAGAAGTACGAGGAGATCGTCCGCCTGGTCGCCGGCCGCGCGCCCTCCCGGGACACCTACCTGACCAAGGTGCGCACGGAGATCGTCAACACGCTGGGCGCGTCGAAGATCAAGGCGACCGTCGAGGGCCGTCCCAAGCACTACTGGTCGATCTATCAGAAGATGATTGTCAAGGGGCGCGACTTCGACGACATCCACGACCTGGTCGGCATCCGCATCCTGTGCGACGAGATCCGGGATTGCTACGCCGCCGTGGGTGTGGTGCATTCACTGTGGCAGCCGATGGCCGGGCGGTTCAAGGATTACATCGCCCAGCCGCGGTACGGCGTGTACCAGTCGCTGCACACCACCGTTGTCGGGCCGGAGGGCAAGCCGCTGGAGGTGCAGATCCGCACCCGCGACATGCACCGCACCGCCGAATACGGCATTGCCGCGCACTGGCGCTACAAGGAAGCCAAGGGGCGCAACGGCGTTCCGCATCCGCACGCCGCCGCGGAGATCGACGACATGGCCTGGATGCGCCAACTGCTCGACTGGCAACGGGAGGCCGCCGACCCCGGCGAGTTCCTCGAGTCGCTGCGCTATGACCTTGCGGTCCAAGAGATCTTCGTGTTCACCCCCAAGGGTGACGTCATCACACTGCCGACCGGATCGACGCCGGTGGACTTCGCCTACGCGGTGCACACCGAGGTTGGCCACCGCTGCATCGGCGCCAGGGTGAACGGCCGCTTGGTGGCGCTGGAACGCAAGCTGGAAAACGGTGAAGTCGTAGAGGTTTTCACCTCCAAGGCGCCCAATGCCGGGCCGTCGCGGGACTGGCAGCAGTTCGTGGTGTCACCGCGCGCGAAGACGAAGATCCGGCAGTGGTTCGCCAAGGAGCGGCGGGAGGAGGCGCTGGAAGCGGGCAAGGAGGCGATGGCCCGCGAGGTTCGACGCGGCGGACTTCCGTTGCAGCGCTTGGTAAATGGCGGATCGATGGGCGCGGTGGCCCGCGAGCTGCACTATGCCGACGTGTCCGCCCTATACACCGCGATCGGTGAGGGGCACGTATCGGCCCGGCACGTCATGCAGCGACTGCTGGCCGAGCTCGGCGGCATTGACCAAGCCGAAGAGGAGCTGGCGGAGCGGTCCACTCCGACGACGATGCTGCGCCGCCCGCGCAGCAGCGACGACGTCGGGGTCTCGGTCCCGGGCGCCCCGGGCGTCCTGACCAAGCTGGCCAAATGCTGCACTCCCGTGCCCGGCGACCAGATCATGGGCTTCGTCACCCGCGGCGGCGGGGTCAGCGTGCACCGCACCGACTGCACCAACGCCGCGTCGCTGCAGCAGCAGTCCGAGCGCATCATCGAGGTGAAGTGGGCGCCATCGGCGTCGTCGGTGTTCTTGGTCGCCATTCAGGTCGAGGCGCTCGACCGGCACCGGTTGTTGTCCGACATAACGCGGGTGCTCGCCGACGAGAAGGTGAACATCCTCTCGGCGTCGGTCACCACCTCGGGTGACCGCGTGGCGATCAGCCGGTTCACCTTCGAGATGGGTGACCCCAAGCACCTGGGGCACCTGCTCAATGTCGTGCGCAACGTCGAAGGCGTCTACGACGTCTACCGGGTGACGTCCGCCGCTTGAGGCCGCTTGTCACCACCTGGGTTTCGGACTCGCGCTGATCCTCTAGGACGATGACCCCTCCGCGTCGCTCCCGGCCGGTTTGGCCGCCCCCTCGAGCACCTCGCCTACGATGCGAACCGCCCGTGGAAGCGCGGTGTCGCTCAAAGCTTGTAAAGGGGCACCGTCGCGATGAACAGTGCCGGCGGGGGTTCGATCAGTCCCAGTCCGGCCTCGGCCGCCAGGCCACCGAAAATCCGATTGACCTGGGGTACATCCACCTCGTACCCGGGTATGGCTCGTTCTAGTTCAGCTTGCCCACGACGGAGTTCACGGTCAGACCAAGTTTCCGTTGTGACGTCAAGTGACCGGGCGTAGCGTGGCAGTGGCTCCTTCGGATCGCCAACGCTGCGACCAGCCACTTTGTGTGGCCTACAGCCGGTTTATCGGGTCGGTGTCCTTGCTGGAGAGAGCCGGGGACGTGATCTCGTAAGGCGGGAGCGTCCATAGGTCGGCCAGGTTCAGCCTGGTCGACCGTGGGTGATGCACGCCCAGAAACCTGCTCGCCGACTCGGCGGTATGAGGACGCTCGCTACGTGTGCCACGAACGAGAAACGGAGGTCTTGATGTAGGTAGGAGAGACTTTTCCGGGAATCGGTGTTCTGCAAGAGATGAAGGTTGGCCCTTCGGAGTCGCCGGTCGGGCGGAGGCTTCAAACCACCACATGCTGCGTTGGCTGAAGACCGTCGTGGTGAGCGATGTGGAAAAGGCATCCTTGGAGGTGTCAGGTGGGGACCAGGAAGATGAGTAACCCCGAACCGCTGTTGACGTGCCGTTAGCGTACGAGTGGCACCGAAATCGTAGTCGTGTAGCGGACTGCGTGAGCAGGGCCTGGTGGGTGTCCCGATTACTGGCCAGGCGGTGTCCGGCATGGAGGCGGCATGAGTCTGGTCTGCGGCTCTTGCAGGAAACGTGGGAAGGTGCGCCACGACGCTGTGCGGCGAAACACGTTCTGTGTGGCTGGGTTTCGTCGGCGACAGGGAGCAGCCAGGCGTCAAGTCTGGTGTGAGTACCGTTGCGGGGCGCGCTGGCGGACCGGCTCGTAGTAGTGGTGATGCTCCTGTAATGGGGGTGGAGCGAAGGGGCCGGGTCGTCTGTGGCTGTGTTTGTCCGGTCAACCGGGGCCCTGTGCGGCCCGGGGAGGAGCTGTATGAGCGAGCTGAAGTCGTCAGCGAAACCGTTTGAGATCTCGAAGTGGGAGGTTTGGCAGGCATACCAGAAGGTCAGGGCGAACAAGGGTGCACCAGGGGTAGACGGTGTGGATCTGGCGGCGTTCGAGACGGATCTCGAGAGCAATCTGTACAAGATCTGGAATCGGATGTCTTCGGGGAGCTACTTTCCCCCTGCGGTGCGTGCGGTGGAGATACCGAAACCGCATGGCGGCGGCACGAGGGTGCTCGGGGTGCCTACGATCGCGGACAGGATCGCCCAAACAGTGGTAGCTGGGAGGCTGCAAGAAAAGGTCGAGCCGATCTTTCATCCAGACTCCTATGGTTATCGCCCGGGGCGGTCGCCGTTGGATGCGGTCGGAGCATGCCGGGCACGTTGTTGGAAATATGACTGGGTCATCGACTTGGATGTCCAAAAGTTTTTCGACAGCGTCTCGTGGGATTTGGTCGTCAAAGCGGTCGCCGTGCACACCGATCTGCCGTGGGTGTTGCTGTATGTGAAGCGGTGGCTCGCCGCGCCCATCCAGCTGCCCGATGGCACCGTGGCGCAACGAGATCGTGGAACCCCACAGGGATCCGCGATCTCACCCGTGTTAGCGAACCTGTTTCTGCATTATGCGTTCGATGCGTGGATGGTCCGGAACTTCCCGGACGTCCCGTTCGAACGTTTCGCGGACGACGCCGTCGTGCACTGCAACAGCCAGCGACAAGCTGAGCAGGTGCGGGCAGCGATCGAGGACAGGATGGTCGAGGTCGGGCTGCGGTTGCATCCCGACAAAACCAGGATCGTGTATTGCCAGGACGCTAATCGGCGTGATGCGGCAGAGCACACGTCGTTTACGTTTCTGGGCTACACGTTTCGCGCACGCCGAGCGCGCAACAAGAACGGGGTGGTGTTCACGTCGTTTTTGCCTGCGGTTAGCAAGGACGCCTTGAAGAAGATGGGTCAAGAGGTGCGCCGGTGGCAAGTGCACCGGCGTACCGATCTTGACTTCGCTGGTCTGGCCCGAATGATCAACCCGATCGTGCGGGGGTGGATGAACTACTACGGGGCGTTTTACCCGTCGGCGTTGTCCACTTTGCTTGCGCGCATCAACACCTACCTGATGCGTTGGGTCCGCAAGAAATACAAACGGTTACGGCCTGCCCGCAAGGCCCGAGCGAAATGGGAATACGTCACCACGACCTATCCCCGCTACTTCGCCCATTGGGCACAGGTGACCTACCCGCTGATGATCAAGACGACAGGAGCCGTGTAACAGGAGACTGTTACGCACGGTTCTATGAGAGCCCGGGGGTGCGATTCCCCCGGGCTACTCGACCGTCTAGTCGAGCAGCAGTGACTTGATGGTGACGTCGACGGCCGGTGGCCCGTCGTCGCCGCCCCCGGCAACGCCGGCCTTGGCGATCTTGTCCAGCGTGGCCAGCCCATCGGCTTGGATCGTGCCGAAAACGGTGTACTGCGGCGGCAGCTGCGAATCCTTATAGACCATGAAGAACTGGCTGCCGTTGCTGTTTGGCTGCCCGCTGTTGGCCATGGCCAGTGTGCCGCGCGGATAGAGAACGGGCTGTTGCGCCTTCGGGTCGTTCGGCGGGTACTGGTCGGTGGGGTACTCGTTGCCGAACCCGTAGCCAGGGCCGCCGGTGCCGTCGCCCTTGGGGTCGCCGCATTGCAGGACGCCCAGGTCGGGTGAGGTGGTCAGCCGGTGGCATTTCGTGTTGTCGAAGTACTTCTGGCCGATGAGGCTCGCGAAACTGTTGACCGTGCAAGGTGATTCGTTGTTCGCCAACATCAGGCCGACGTTGCCCTGGGTGGTCACCATGCTCGCGCTCACCTGGGCCGTGTCCGTGGGGATCTTGCCGGTCCGCGGCGGCTTGACGGGCTTGGCGGCCGGGTCTGACGACGCCGGGTACTGGCAGTTTGCGCCGAGGTTCGCCGACGGTTTGAACGGCGGCAACGGCGGAACCGGTCCCGTCTGGGGGGTCGCGGGCGGGGTGGTGTCGGCGGAGCTGCTGGGCGCCGTTGTGCTGGTCGTTGCCGCCGTATTGCTCTTGTGCTCGTGTTTGGTGTTGACGATGGCGATCACCGCCGCGACGATCACGGCCACGGCCACAACCGAGCCACCGGCGATCACCAGGATCCGCCGCGTCCGCGCTCGCTTTGCGCGGCGCTCCAGCTGCCGTTCGAGTTTGCGCTTGGCGTTGGCACGTCGCTGTTCATTGGTCGGCACGGCCGGTATGCCTCCATGGTCGGTAAGTCGGGCCCGCAAAAGGCGTCAGTAGCCAGCCCAGGCTAATGTGGCCGCCGCGACCCGTGTCAACCGGGGATGGGAAACTGGGAACCGTGTTGATCACCGGATTTCCCGCCGGCGCGCTGCAGTGCAACTGTTATGTGCTGGCCGAGCGGCCAGGAACGGACGCCGTCATCGTGGATCCCGGCCAGCGTGCGATGGGCCCGCTGCGGCGAATCCTCGACGAGAACCGGTTGACCCCGGCCGCGGTGCTGCTCACCCACGGACACATCGACCACATCTGGTCCGCCCAGAAGGTATCCGACACCTACGGCTGCCCCGCATATATCCATCCCGAGGACCGGTTCATGCTCAAAGACCCGATCTACGGCTTCGGCCCGCGGCTGGCGCAGGTGGTGGCGGGCGCCTTCTTTCGCGAGCCCAAGCAGGTGGTCGAGCTGGACCGCGACGGCGACAAGCTCGACCTGGGCAGCGTGACCGTCAACGTGGATCACACCCCGGGCCACACCCGCGGCTCCGTGTGTTTCCGCGTCTCTCAGGCAAGCCCGGCGGATGAGGATGTGGTCTTTACCGGTGACACGCTCTTCGAGCGCTCGGTGGGCCGCACCGACCTGTTCGGCGGCAGCGGGCGGGACCTGCTGACGTCGATCATCGACAAACTCCTGGTGCTCGACGACAACACCGTGGTGCTGCCGGGACACGGCAATCCCACCACCATCGGCGCCGAGCGGCGCTTCAATCCGTTCCTCGAAGGCCTGAGCCCGTGACGGAGTCCTTCACCGCGTTTTCCGGGCCCAAGGGGGTCCCGGACTACGTCCCGCCCGACTCGGCGCAGTTCGTCGCGGTGCGCGACGGACTGCTGGCCGCCGCCCGCCGGGCCGGTTACGGCGACATCGAGCTACCGATCTTCGAAGACACCGGCCTATTCGCCCGCGGCGTAGGCGAATCCACGGACGTGGTGTCCAAGGAGATGTACACGTTCGCCGACCGCGGTGACCGCTCGGTGACCTTGCGGCCCGAGGGGACCGCCGGGGTGGTGCGTGCGGTGATCGAACACGGCCTCGACCGCGGCGCGCTGCCGGTGAAACTCTGTTACGCGGGACCGTTTTTCCGCTATGAACGGCCCCAGGCCGGCCGCTATCGCCAGCTGCAGCAGGTGGGCGTGGAGGCGATCGGCGTCGACGACCCGGCGCTGGACGCGGAGGTGATCGCCGTCGCCGACGCGGGTTTCCGCTCACTGGGCCTTGACGGGTTCCGGCTGGAGATCACCTCGCTGGGCGATGAGAGCTGCCGCCCGCAGTATCGAGAGCTGTTGCAGGACTTCTTGTTTGGGCTCGACATCGACGAGGAGACGCGCAGGCGCGCGGAGATCAATCCGCTGCGGGTGCTCGACGACAAGCGGCCCGCGGTGCGGGCGATGACCGCCGATGCGCCGGTGTTGCTCGATCACCTGTCCGACGTCGCGAAGCAGCACTTCGACACCGTGCTGGCGCACCTGGACGCGCTCGGCGTTCCGTACGTGCTCAACCCGCGGATGGTGCGCGGCTTGGATTACTACACCAAGACCACTTTCGAGTTCGTCCACGACGGGCTTGGCGCACAGTCCGGCATCGGCGGCGGCGGTCGCTACGACGGCCTGATGCACCAGCTAGGGGGACAAGACCTGTCCGGCATCGGATTCGGGCTGGGCGTGGACCGGACCCTGCTGGCGCTGCGCGCCGAAGGCAAGAAGGTGGGGGAGACCGCGCGCTGCGACGTGTTCGGTGTGCCGCTCAGCGAGCCGGCCAAGCTCGAACTGGCGGTACTCGCCGCGCAGCTGCGCGCCGCCGGGGTGCGCGTCGACATGTCCTACGGGGACCGCGGGCTCAAAGGAGCGATGCGGGCGGCCGATCGGTCGGGTGCGCGGCTGGCGTTGGTGGTCGGCGACCGTGACATCGAGTCCGGGACAGTCGGGGTGAAGGACCTCGCGACCGGCGAGCAGGTTTCGGTGCCGATAGATTCGGTTGTGGCCGAGGTCGTTTCGCGGTTGCGATTCTGATGCCGCGTTGGCCGTGGGTGCTCGGCGGCTTGGGACACCCGCAGCTTCGCGAACGGCAAGCAGCCCTCAGAACAGTCGGCGACCGGGCCGCTCGCCCGTGGCCCTTGTGTTGGCGACGTGCGGTTGCTTCCGGTGTCGCGACCGCGCCAAAAGGTGTCGTAGGGGGGTGGCATAGTCGAACCTATGTTCGATAAGCGGTTGCATGAGCACTGGGATCCCCCGCAGAGCGAGCGGTCACGGGCGCTGGTGGAGCGGATGTGCGGGTCGTGGCGGGCCGAGGCGCGCGCGGCCGCTGACCGCCTGGATGCGATCGGGGAGTTGTTCGAGCTGCGCCGCGCCCAGCGCGGTGAGCAAGCCGAGTGGGCGGTGGATACCTGGGCGGCGGTGGGCGCCGAGGTGGGCGCGGCGTTGCGGATCAGCCTGGCGATGGCGGGCAGCTCGTTGCGCTATGCGCTGGCGATGCGTGAGCGGCTCCCGCGGGTGGCCGCGGTGTTTCGGGCCGGCGACATCGACTACCGGATGTTTCAGACCCTGGTGTATCGCACCGATTTGATCACCGACCCTTCGGTGTTGGCCGGGGTGGATGCGCAGTTGGCGGTCAATGTGGTGCGCTGGCCCTCGATGAGCCGGGGCCGGCTGGCCGCCCAGGTAGACAAGATCGTCGCCAAGGTTGACGCGGATGCGGTGCGTCGGCGCCGCCAGCATCAGGGTGACCGCGAGGTCTGGATCAGCGATCTCGTCGAGGGCGGTGTCTCCCAGATTCACGCCAGCCTGTTCAGCACCGATGCGCACGCGTTGGACCAGCGGTTGGATACGTTGGCCGCCACGGTGTGCGCCCACGATCCGCGCAGCCACGCCCAGCGCCGCGCCGATGCCCTGGGCGCGCTGGCCGCCGGCGCGGATCGGCTGGGCTGTCGGTGCGGGCGCCGCGGTGAGTGCGCGGCCGGGGCCCGCTCGCCGGCGGGTCCGGTGGTCATCCACGTGATCGCCGAGCAGGCCACCCTCAACGGTACCAGTGAAGCACCGGCATCCGAGATCGGCGCCGACGGGCTGATCCCGGCGGAGTTGGTGGCCGAGCTGGCCACCTCGGCCAAACTGGTGCCGCTGATCCATCCCGGCGACGCGCCGCCGGAGAGCGGCTATGTGCCGTCGAAGGCGTTGGCCGATTTCGTGCGCTGCCGGGATTTGACGTGTCGCTGGCCGGGCTGTGATCACCCCGCGGTGGACTGCGACCTCGACCACACCATCCCCTACGCGAAGGGCGGCGCCACCCACGCCGGGAACCTGACCTGTAAGTGCCGCACCCACCATCTGGTGAAGACCTTCTTCGGGTGGCAGGAACGCCAGCTCCCCGACGGGACCCTGATCCTGACCGCACCCGACGGGCAGACCCATGTCACCACCCCGGGCAGCGCGCTGCTGTTCCCCAGCCTGTGCCGCGCGGTCGGCGGGTTTGCCGCCCCCGAGGCCGACCTCCCGCCCGATCACTGCGACCAGCGCAGCGCCATGATGCCCAAACGCCGACGCACCCGCGCCCAAAACCGCGCCCAGCGCATCACCACCGAACGCAAACAAAACCGCGAAGCCCGAACGGCCCGAAAAGCCACAACCCCCAGCTATTTCGGCCCCGCCCCACCCGCCGACACCGACGACGACCCGCCCCCGTTCTGACGGCCGGTCACCAGGTCGCGCAGGGTGCTGGACCGAAACCAAACACAAGA
Source organism: uncultured Actinomycetota bacterium (assembly GCA_963788075.1). Classification (GTDB taxonomy): domain Bacteria; phylum Actinomycetota; class Actinomycetes; order Mycobacteriales; family Mycobacteriaceae; genus Mycobacterium. The sequence goes on from CAWBFI010000010.1 coordinate 159,023, forward strand.
ATTTCGCAAGAAGTAGGCGTTACTTTGCGACCCGACGCAAAGGAGGCGCTATGGACACCGGCATGACGAAAGCCATTGTCGGCGTGCTGCTGTCGGGTGGCATTGCGGTGGGCGGAATAGGGCTGGGTGCGGGTACCGCTCATGCCACCAAGGGCCCATTCACCTGGTGCCCAGGGCAGTCCATGGTGTGGCCGAGTGGGCCGAATTCGTCCCGAGGTGTCCCCGCGCCATATGTCTGGGATATGAATGTGTGCCATACCTGGTACGTCGTCGCCGACGGGTGGGGCAATGTTCCCCACATCGAGGCCGGGCAGCCGACGCTGCACGATTCGAATGTTTGGGACGGAGACAATCCACCGCCTGATAATCCTGGGCACGTCAATTGCGGCTTGATGTTCTGCCCCAACCCGGGCGGCACTCCGCCGGGCTGGCACGGTTAAGCGTTCTTCACGCAATCGCAGCCATCATTTGATTCTCCGAGAACACCGCAGAAGTCTAAGCCGAGCAGCGGGTCCCGCCCTTCTAGCCAGTCGCCCGGAGTTCGCCGACGAACTGTGCGATGGCCAAGCCGATCTCGTCTGGGCTGTCTTCCTGGATGAAATGCACGCCGGGAACCGTGGTTTCGCGAAGGTTGGGCCACGTCCGGACATAGTCGCGGATGCGGCCGGTGATAATCGCGCCTGGATCGGCGTTCACGAACAGCTTTGGCACGTCGTTTTGTTCCAGCCAGCTGTGGTACTCGTCGACGACCGCGACAACATCGGCGGGCTCACCGTCGATAGGAATGTCGCGTGGCCACGACAGGGTCGGTCGCCGATCCTCGCCGGCATTGACGAACGGCTGCCGGTAATGGGCCATCTCCTCCTCGGACAGTTGCCGCCGGATCGCGCCGGGCAGCACCCCTTCGACAAAGGTGTTCTGCTCCAATACCATCCGCTCACCCTCCGGCGACCGGAAGCCCTGGAACACACCCCGCACGCTGGGATGAAAGTCCGCCCATGTCATCGGGGTGACGATCGCCTCCATGAATGCGATCCCCTGCACCCGGTCGCGATGCTGGTTGGCCCAGTCGAAGCCCAGCGCCGAGCCCCAGTCGTGCAGCACGAGGACCACCCGGTCGCCGAGGTCGAGCGCGTCCCAGAGCGCGAACAGGAACTCTCGTTGCTCGGCATAGTGATAGCGGTCGGGACCCGAAGGGCTGAGCTTGTCCGACGCGCCCATCCCGATAAGGTCGCATGCCACCAGACGGCCCAGCCCCTCCAGGTGCGGCATCACGTTGCGCCACAGGTACGACGACGTCGGGTTGCCGTGCTGAAAGACGATGGCGTCACCCTGACCCTCGTCGACGTAGGCCATTCGCTTGCCGGCGATCTCTTGGGATCGCAGCTGCCCGTAGGGAGCGACTTGGGGTGGTGCCATACGGAGATCTTGTCACTTGACATCCGGTCGAACGTCAGTTCGAATGGAGGTATGCGCTGGGCGAGCCAGGCCGTGGCGGTCAACGGGGCACCCGTCGACGACGGGGCGCTACCGGGGCTGCAGCGGATCGGTTTCGTCCGGAGCGTGCGTGCGCCGCAGTTCGAGGGGATCACCTTCCACGAGGTGCTGTGCAAGTCCGCGCTCAACAAAGTGCCCGACGCGGCCGCACTGCCGTTTCGGTACACGGTCAACGGCTACCGCGGCTGCTCACACGCGTGCCGCTATTGCTTCGCGCGGCCCAGCCACGAATACCTGGACTTCGACTGCGGCAACGACTTCGACACGCAGGTGGTGGTCAAGACCAACGTCGTCGAAGTCCTCAACCGAGAGCTGCACCGGGCGTCGTGGCAGCGCGAGACCGTCGCGCTGGGCACCAACACCGATCCCTACCAGCGGGCCGAAGGCCGCTACAAACTGATGCCGGGCATCATTCGCGCGCTCGCCGGATCCGGCACGCCGCTGTCAATCCTGACCAAGGGCACGCTGCTGCGGCGCGACCTGCCGCTGATCGCCGATGCGGCCCAACGCGTTCCGGTATCGGTTGCGGTGTCGCTGGCCGTCGCCGATCCGGAGCTGCACCGGGACGTCGAGCCGGGCACGCCGACACCGCAGGCGCGTCTGGGCCTCATCACCGCCATCCGCGACGCCGGCCTGGACTGTCATGTGATGGTCGCGCCGGTGCTGCCGCACCTCACCGACTCCAGCGAGCATCTCGACCGGCTGCTCGGCCAGATCAAAGCGGCCGGCGCCACCGGTGTGACGGTTTTCGGGCTGCATCTGCGTGGCTCGACCCGCGGCTGGTTCATGACCTGGTTGGCGCGCTCGCACCCCGAGCTCGTCGGACGCTACCGGGAGCTGTACCGGCGAGGCGCATACCTATCGCCGAGCTACCGCGACGCGCTGCGCGAACGGGCCGCGCCGCTGATCGCCAAGCATCGGCTGACCGGTGATCACCGTGCCTTCCAGCGGGCACCCAAAGCCGCCGAGCCGGAACTCGTTCAGCAGACCCTGTTTTGAGCTAGGCGGGCTTATCGCCCCGCGGCTTGGTCAGCGTGAATTCGTCCACCACGGTCACCGCGCTGAACGGCCCGCTCAGCGCGTAATGCGTCGCCTTGATCGACGTGTTGCCGCCGGGCTGGCCCGGGTCGACGTCGAAGGCGGCGAAGCCGTACGGATTGTCGCGGTCGCGAAACGCCGACCACGGCGCGTCCTCCACGACATAGATCGGCGCCTTGCGCCCGAGCCCGGGATCGAACGCGCCGACGCCGGTCAGCACGCGGCACCGTGGTTGGGGGAAGAACATCCCGTTGGACGGCAAGGAGGTGCCGCCCCCGCCGATGACGAGGTGCACCGTTCCCCGGGTCGCGTCGATGACGTCACTGGGGTTACTGCGGGTATCGACGGGTATCGGCGTGCGGGTATCGGTACCTAGAGCCCCGCGCAATGGATGCGAGCGTTCGTAGTGGTGCTCATGGCCGCACACCACCAGATCGACCTGATACTGGTCGAACAGCGGCAGCCACTCCTCACGGATCCCGAGGTCGGCGCCGTTGGTCTTGTCGGCGGTGGAGATCGCGGTCTGATGCATGCAAACGACTATCCAGTCGACATCCGGATCGCGGCGCGCCGCAGCCAGTTCCCCTGCCAGCCAACGCTTTTGCTCTCCGCCCGAGTACCCGTGCACGTAAAAGTTGCCGCCGTCCTGGAAGGCCACGTCGTCGTTGTTGAGGCTGATCACCCGCACCGAGCCGGCCGTGAACGAGTACCACAGCCCGCGGGTCGCGGAGCTGGAACCCGAATCCGGCAACGCAAAGTAGGCTTGATAGGCGGCGTAACCGATCGGCCCGTTGCCCAATTCGTTTTCGTGGTTGCCCGCCGCCGGCATCCATGGCCGGAACCGGGCCGAACGCGTGTTGTTCTCAAACCAATTCGACCAGGTGCGTATCCGGTCGTGCGCGAGGTTCGCATAGCACAGGTCGCCGTTGACCAGGTTGAACAGCGGCGCCAGTCGTTCGATCGCCAGCGTGGTGTCCCCGGCCGCGGGCGACCCGATGTTGTCGCTGGCGTAATTACCGTCGGGCAACGTGGACAGCGTCGGAGTGGACTGGTCACCGAAGCTTGTGAAGCGCAGCGGCTTTCGTCCCGACGGCGCGGTTCGCACCGTTCCGCTCTCCGGCTCGGCGCCGTCATGCAGTGCGGCGTAGACGTAGTCGGTGTCCGGGGTCAGGCCCGTCAGCCGGGCGTGGTTGACGCGAACCTCGGTCTTGGACTTGGCGTCCCGGTACGTTCGGGTTTCGGCCGCGACGGTGCGCCCGAATCCGGATGCGGGCGTGCCGAGCATCACGCGCGGATTGCGGACCGCCTCGGTGGTGTGCCATGACACCACCACCTCGGTGCCCGCGTTCTGGCCGAATTGCAGGTGCAGACCGCTCACCGGCGGTGCGCCGTTGCTGTCCGGCTGGTACCAGAAGGCAGGGCCTGTGGGGTACGCGTGATGCGACCACACCAGCGCGGCCCCGCCGCCGACGCCCACCCCGAGAGCGGCCGACACCGCGCTCGTCGTCAGCAACCTGCGGCGGCTGATGCCGGTGGGGGGATCGTTTGCCATGCATGCTTCATACCTGAGCCAGGTAACGGATCCGGTAGCGTTTCCGATATGACGAACGTGCGAAATGTGACCAGGGTGGTCGCGCTGGCGACGTTTGCGGCGGCCGCTGTGGCCGCTGTCACATCCGGGACCTCGCATGCGGACCCGGCCGGCCACCAGGTGACCTACACGGTCAGCAGCCCCAACACGGTGACCGCCACCGTTCAGTACATGAACTCCGACCCGCCCAGCCAGGCGGCCTACAACGCGGACTCGTCGAAGTTCATGAACAACGTGCAGGCCCCCCTCAGCGGCGGGCAACCGGTCGTTTACTCGACCACGTTGGCGAACCCGAACCAATGGGCGATCGTCACCGCCAGCGGCATCCTGCATTGGCCCGACTCGGCCAATGGCCCTGCTTCGTTTCACTGCGAGATCGCCGTGGACGGCCAGGTGGTCGTCAAGCAAGACGCCACCTCTGCCGTAACCTGCGCGACGCGTCCCTGGTAGCCGGGTAGCCGGGCCTAGCCGAGGTTCGTCGCGGCGAAGGTGTCGCACTGCTTCGGGTCGCCGGTCTGGTATCCGACGGTGAACCACTTCTGCCGTTGCGCCGACGAACCGTGCGTCCACGACTCGGGGTTGACGCGCCCGGTCGATTCCTTCTGGATGCGGTCGTCACCCACCGACGCGGCGGCCGAGAGTGCGTCTTGAATGTCCTTGTCGCTCAACGGCTCTAGGTATGGGACGCCGGTGCTCTCCTGCTTGACCGTCGACGCGTAGTGGGCCCAGATGCCGGCGTAGCAGTCCGCCTGCAGCTCAGTTCGCACGCCGTTGCCGCCCGCCCCCTGCGCGCCCTGCTGGGAGCGGCCCAGAACCCCCTGCAGTTGTTGCACGTGGTGGCCGTATTCGTGCGCGACCACGTATTCCTGTGCGAACGGTCCACCGCTGGACCCGAATTTGTCGACCAGCTCCTGGAAGAAGCCGGTGTCGAAGTACGCCGTCTGGTCCACCGGGCAGTAGAACGGCCCCACCGCGGTGGTAGCCGGGCCACAGCCGGTGTCCACCGAACCGGTGAACAGTTGGACGTGGGGGCGGGTGTAATTCGGCATCAGCTGGTGCCAGACCGCATCCACGGAATTGCCGGTGGCGACCACGCGGCACTGCACGTACTTGTTGGCGTCGGCGCCGGTCTTGCACTGGCTCAGGTCGAATCCGGGCGCGACGACGCCGCCGTTGTCCGCCGGCTGCTGGCTGGTGATGCCGCCGGGGTCGACCCCGAGGAACATCGCCACGATCAGGATCAGCAGCCCACCGACGCCGCCCCCGATGGCAATCGGCATGCCGCCGAACCCACCGCCACCGGACGACGAGGCGGTGCTGGTATCGATCTGCATACCCTCGTTGAAGGTCATCGCGGGCTCCTATCGTTGCCGAGTGGCGGCGAACCGGGTGTCGGTGTAGCTGCGCAGGTTGCGCAAGAACCGGCGCAGGACGAGGTTCAGCAGGGGCCCGACCACCGCCATCGCCAGCCGCGCGGGACCCGCGGGCTTTTGCGCCATGGTCCATGTCAGCCGGCAGCCGCCGGGGATGACCTCGACCCGGTAGTCCTCGGCGAAGGCGGCGACCGCTTGGGTCGAGCATTCGTTGAACCGAAAGGCCATGCGGGTGAATGGCTCCCAGGCAAGGAACTCTTCGTTGACCACCATGCCGCCGCGCATGTGGACGGTTCGCGTGGTGCCGATGCCACGCGGCTCGGCACTGGTCCAGGTCACATTGGTGATCACGCTCGCCCAGCGCGGCCAGGACTCGGCGTCCCCGAGCACCTCGAACAGCTGCTCCGGGGTGACGGCCAGGTCGACGCTGTTCCGGAAGAGGAATCGGCCCTTGACGGAATCTGAGTCGATGAAGCTCAGGTCGACGCGCTCGCAGGGAAACATGGCTAATAACCTATCCCGGCCCCTCGCTGGCCGCTGCCAGCAGCGGCACCACGATATCGCTGATCGGCGTCGCAAGGTTGTGGGCGCGGGCCTTGCGGATGATCACGCCATTGCGGACGTCCCATTCCAGCCTCCGGTGGTTTTCCCGGTCGGCCAGCATCGAGGTGCCCATGTCCTCCGGCGCGCGACGGAACATGCCGACCAGCTCGTCGACCACGCCGTCGTCCATCCGGGCACCCTCGGCCTGCGCGACGGCCAGGCATTCGGCGACGTAGCGGCGCGACAGCGCGGCGACGTCGTCGCGGCGGAACATGCCGGAACGCCGCCCGGTCAGCACCATGAATCCGGCGAGCGCATTGACGAGGAGCTTGCGCCAGGCCGCGGTGACGAAGTCCGGGTCGCAGTCCACCCGGCAGCCGGCGCCGCGCAGCAGCTCGGCGACCGTCTCCGCAGCCGGTCCGGAAGGCAGCACCAGGGCGGCCTCGGTGCGCAACCGCACCCACCCGCCCGGCTGGGTCTCGGCGCCGTACCAGACGATCCCCGGGACCACGGCCGAGGACGGGCACAGCGGCTGGACCTGGTCGACCTGCTCGACGCCGTTCTGCAGCACGGCGACGATGGTGTGTTCCCCGCACAGGCGTGCCAGCCAGCCGGCCGCTGCCTCGTTCTGGGTGGCTTTGACCGCCAGCACCACAAGGTCGACCGGGCCGCCCACCTGAGCGGGATCCGTGCGCACCGGGCCCGGCACCACGATCGGATCCGCGCCGTCGGGGCGCAGTTCGATGCTTCGAAAAGGCGGGCGGGGGGTACGGCCGCAGACCAGGACCGAATGCCCCGCCTTGTGCAGCAGCGCCGCAACCGTCGTGCCGACGGCGCCGGGACCGACCAGTGCGATGTTGGTGACGATAAGACCGAAATTACCTCCCTCTAGACTGGTCACTCGTTCCAACGGGGTGAAAGGGAGTGTTTGTGCTGCGCAGCCACGCTGCCGGTTCGCTACGCGCGGGTGACGCCGGCCAGCAGGTGACGTTGGCCGGCTGGGTGGCTCGCCGCCGCGACCACGGCGGCGTCATCTTCATCGATCTGCGGGACGCCTCCGGCATCGCGCAGGTCGTTTTCCGCGACCCCCAAGACACTCAAGTGCTCGCCCAGGCGCACCGGCTGCGCGCCGAGTTCTGCGTCGCGGTCTCCGGTGTCGTCGAGATCCGCCCGGAAGGCAACGCCAACCCCGAGATCGCGACCGGCGACATCGAGGTCAACGCCACGTCGCTGACGGTGCTCGGCGAGAGTGCGCCGCTGCCGTTCCAGCTCGACGAGCCCGCCGGCGAGGAGCTGCGGTTGAAATACCGGTACCTCGACCTGCGGCGCGACGGCCCGGCCGCGGCAATTCGGTTGCGCTCCAAGGTGAACGTCGCCGCGCGGGCGGTGCTGGCGCGCCACGACTTCGTGGAGATCGAGACGCCGACGATCACGCGCTCGACCCCGGAGGGGGCGCGCGATTTCCTGGTGCCGGCCCGGCTCCATCCGGGTTCGTTCTACGCCCTGCCGCAGAGCCCGCAGCTCTTCAAGCAGTTGCTGATGGTGGCCGGGATGGAGCGCTACTACCAGATCGCCCGCTGCTATCGCGACGAGGACTTCCGCGCCGACCGGCAGCCCGAATTCACCCAGCTGGACATGGAGATGAGCTTCGTCGACGCCGAGGACATCATCGCCGTATCTGAAGAGATCCTGACCGCGCTGTGGGAGCTGATCGGCTACCGGCTTCCGACGCCGCTCCCGCGAATCAGCTACGCCGACGCCATGCGGCGGTTCGGCTCCGACAAGCCCGACATGCGGTTCGGCCTGGAGCTCGTGGAGTGCGCGGAGTTCTTCAAAGACACCACATTCCGCGTCTTTCAGGCGCCCTACGTCGGCGCGGTGGTGATGCCCGGCGGCGCGTCTCAGCCCCGGCGCACGCTGGACGGTTGGCAGGAGTGGGCCAAGCAGCGCGGGCACCGGGGACTGGCCTATGTGCTCGTCGATGATGACGGCACGCTAGGCGGTCCGGTGGCCAAGAACCTGAGCGACGCCGAACGCAACGGGCTGGCCGCACACGTCGGGGCCAACCCCGGGGACTGCATCTTTTTCTCGGCGGGCCCGCCGAAGTCGTCGCGGGCGCTGCTGGGTGCGGCGCGCGGCGAGATCGCCAAGCGGCTCAACCTGATCGACCCCGACGCGTGGGCCTTCGTCTGGGTCGTCGACCCGCCCTTGTTCGAGCCCGCCGCGGAGGCGACCGCCGCCGGTGACGTTGCGGTCGGTTCGGGGGAGTGGACGGCGGTGCACCACGCGTTCACGTCGCCCAAGCCGGAGTACGAAGACGTTGTAGACACCGATCCCGGAAGCGTGCTGGCCGACGCCTACGACATCGTCTGCAACGGTCACGAGATCGGGGGCGGCTCGATCCGTATCCACCGCCGCGACATCCAGGAGCGGGTGTTCGCGGTGATGGGCCTGAACAAGGCCGAAGCGGAAGAAAAGTTCGGATTCCTGTTGGAGGCGTTCATGTTCGGTGCGCCTCCGCACGGCGGCATCGCGTTCGGCTGGGACCGGATCACCGCGCTGCTGGCCGGGATGGACTCGATCCGCGAGGTGATCGCGTTCCCGAAGACCGGCGGCGGCGTCGACCCGCTCACTGAGGCGCCGGCGCCGATCACCGCCCAGCAGCGCAAGGAGTCCGGAATAGACGCCAAACCGAGCCCCGGCTAACACCGCTGACCTGCAAAGACATTGCGCTCAGGTGCTCTCGGTACGCAGTGGGTACGCAGTAGTTTTCATCCGCTCCGCGATCACCGCACCGATCGCCGTGCGGGTGGACTCATCGGCGTCCGGCCACAGGTGCCCGTAGGTGTCGAGCGTGGTGGTGGCGCTCGCGTGGCGCATCCGTGCCTGCACCGTCTTGATGTCGGCACCGGACGCGATGAGCAGCGACGCCAGATAGTGCCGCAAATCATGGAAGCTGAACGACTCCGGCAGCCCCTCGATCTTGCCGCGAACTTTACGCATCGCCTGCTCGATCACCCACAGGCTGCATCGGTCGGTGCCCGGTCCCGCGGTGACCATCATGTCGGACGGGTACTTCTGCACCGACGCCGACAGCAGCAACGCCAGGTCGCGCGGAATCGGTATCGGCTGAGTGCTGCCCTCAGTCTTGAGTGGCACCGAACGCGCGGGACCACCCCTGTTCGTCCACTGCCGTTTCGGGTGGCGCCATTGAACGCGGGTTCCGAAAAGTGGGGAATTTCCCCACTTTCCTCAATCTCGTCGACGCCAGTGTGTCGACCCTGCGACGACGACGAACCATGCCCGGCGGCTCATCGCAGCACCGCTTTACCGACACGCTGGCCAGCAGCCACGCGGTGATGGTGGCTCACCACCACCAGTTCCACCGCGGGTTCCACCACCAGTTCCACCAGTGCCACGGTTGCCACCAGCCCCCCGGTTCCCAGAAGCCGTCGTAATCGCCCCAGCCGTCGTCATCGCCCCACCAGAAGTGGCCCCATCCGCCATGGCCCCACCAGGGGTGGCCCCATCCGCCATGGCCCCACCAGGGGTGGCCCCAGCCCCAGCCACCGTGGCCCCAGCCGCCGTGGCCCCAGCCGCCGTGGCCTCCTCCGCCGTGGCCCCAGCCGCCGTGGCCCCAGCCGCCGTGGCCCCAGCCGCCGTGGCCCCAGCCGCCGTGGCCCCAGCCGCCGTGGCCTCCTCCGCCGTGGCCCCAGCCACCGCCGTGGCCTCCTCCGCCGCGCCCTCCTCCGCCGTGGCCTCCTCCACCGCCGGGGCGGGTCGGAATCACGCCTGGGCCGAGCGGTGCGCCGCCGTGGGGCCCAGCAATTTCGAAACTTGTGGCGGGAGCGGGCGCGGGGGCGGCCTGTGCAGCGGGGATACCGCCGAACAGCATCGCTCCGGTTAGGGCGCCAGTACCCAATGCGCCAGCCGCCGCCCCCCGGACCGAGCGCAGTGAAATCATCATCAGGGAGTTTCCCTCCGAGACCTTTGTGCTGACACCAAGAACGGGACTCACCGATTAGCTGGCAGACAACAATTCTACTCGCGGGCCAACGCCGAATCGAGCCGCCAATCGTCGGCCACCGCGGCGGCGCTCAGCAGAGTTCGGGCCGCCCCCGAGGAGAGCAGGGGCGGCCCGATCAACTAGGCAGACGCGGCAGCGTCGAGGGCGGTGCGGTTCCGACTAGCCGCTCGGGCGTGGTCCTAACGCGAGCGGTGAACGTTTGCCGAAGGGCTGACTATCGGTCGGAATCGGCCTACCCTATTCGACACTTGTGTCATATTCGTCCGATTGGCCGATGTGTGTTGACGACCTGGCGGGAGGATTGGCGATGTCGTTTCTGGCGGTGGCCCCCGAGTTTTTGGCGTCGGCGGCAACGGATCTATCCAACATCGGCTCGACGCTTAGCGCGGCCAAGTCGGCGGCGGCGGCCCCGACGACGGGGGTACTGGCCGCGGCTGAGGATGAGGTGTCGGCGGCCATTGCGGCGGTGTTCTCCGCGCACGGTCAGGGCTTTCAGGCACTCAGTGCGCAGGCGGCGGCGTTTCATGACCAGTTTGTGCAGGCGTTGACCGGCGCGGCCGGTGCGTATGCCGCCGCTGAGGCGACCAACGCATCGCCTTTGGCGGTCTTTGAGCAGGCGGTGCTCGGTGTTCAGCAGGAAATTCAGCAGATCCCCACAACACTGGCCGCCGGACTCAGCCACGAACTCGGTTCTCTATTTTCAGAGCCAGGTTCACCACTTTTAGCGCTGTTTGCCAGTAACGCCCCGCCATTATCGCTGTTTATCGGCAACTCCCCGCCAAAGTTCTTGACGTTGCCGCTGGGAGAAACGGTCCAGCACACCACATTTGACGGGATGAGCGTCGTACAGATCACGCCGGCTCATCCAGACGGCCACTACGTGGTGGCCATTCATGGTGGCGCCTTTATCTTTCCGCCCTCAATCTTCCACTGGATCGATTACACGGTGATGGCCTACCAGACCGGCGCGACCATTGAAGTGCCGATCTACCCGTTGGTGCAGCAAGGAGGTACCGCCGGCACGGTGGTACCCGCAATGGCTGGCCTCATCTCCATGGAAATCGCTCAACACGGGGCCTCCGACGTCAGCGTGATCGGTGACTCCGCGGGCGGCACCCTCGCACTCGCGGCCGTCCAATACATGGTGAGCCAGGGTGACCCGGTACCGGCGTCCATGGTGTTGCTGTCCCCCTGGCTAGACCTAGGGCACGGGGGGCAGATCGGCAAGGTGTGGGCAGGCAATCTTCCTGTGAACAACTATCTGGTGAGTCCGCTGTACGGGTCACTTAGCGGCCTTCCGCCGACGTATGTCTACTCGGGCTCGATGGATTCACTCTCAGCCGAAGCGTTTGTCCTCCAGCAAGCAGCCGTAGCCCAGGGGGCCCCGATCAGCTTCGTACTGGCCCGCGGCCAAATTCACGACTGGGTTCTGCTCACCCCCAGCGGATTGCGATACTGGCCGCAGATCGACCAGCAACTCGGTGCCTAAAGACGCGCTGCTGGAAGAGCGCTCAGCGGCAGAAGAGAGCTAAGCAGCTTGACTGCTCAGACGTTTAAGTCAGTCGGGCCGCCCCCGAGGAGAGCAGGGACGGGCGCGCGCCCCAATGGAGGGCGGGCTATGCGGAAAGTATTAAAACCGGGGGCGCAGACTTTCGGACCCAGAAGTTCCGACAAAATTGGCCCTCCGCTCCGTAATCGGGGCTCGCCTGGCAATCGCCCATTTGGTATCTGTGCACGGGGTCATCGCGCAGGAATTCGTCGATGCAAGCCTGGTGGGCAGCGGGATCGGTGATGCTGACACAGGGATCGTCGGCGTGTGCTTGTGCTGGTGGGATGCAGAGGGGTATGCCAGTGCTATGACCGCTGCCGCCGACACGCCCATTAGTATTAGTGCCTTCTTCATCAGCTCTTCCGTTCCTGAACCCCCTAATGGCCGCCGTGTTATCGCCACCGACACAGTGTCGCACTTTGTGATGAGGTCATATGAGTTTCGGCAAGTTGCCTTGATTTGCAATCGGCTTTGGGCTTCATGGTTTATGTGAATAGTTCGGGATGCTCGCGGAGTAACTGCTGCGATTAGGTAGCGCAGTCAGCTTCGGCCCAACTCGCGACGTTCATCCAGCAGCGCATCCGCCACGGCTATCGACGGCAGCGGCCCACCCCGCTCGCGGGAGAGCGGCGGGGCGGCCCGATCAACTATTCAGACGTGGACTGAGGCGATCTGGTTCCGACGAAAGTTCAGGTCGGTATGAGTTGGAGCACTGGCGGTATGTGCGTTCACTCGCCGGTCGGCCGACTCGAACACGGCGACGATGGCCAAGACCTCTCCCCATGGGTCATTGTCCGCTGGCGTGACCCGTTTGCTGAGTTCGGGCCGGCGGGTAATGGCCGGCCGGCGCACCGCGGACAGGACGTTTTCGTTCTTGATCCTTCTTCCGTCGCGCTGACCCCGCTGGATGGCGGGCGATAGCGGCATCGATCGCGGTCTGATGGGCCTGCGCGCTGGCCAGTTCGTTGGCGAGGAACGCCGCGACCGCGGCGAGGTCGCGCAGGGTCTGCGCGTCGCCTATCTGAATGTCAGCGAAGCGGACGCCGGTGTCGTGCCCGTCGATTGCGATGTGTGCCTTATGCGTAACGGTGCGCGGACCCGGCTGATCGCCGATGGAACGAATCACTTCACCCCTGACTCGACCGGCGACGACCGTGACGATCGACCCGACCCAGCCGGTAGCGGGTGCGTCGGCCGGGTTTGGTGCGATGCTGCGCATGATGGTGAGGTTGTTGTTGCGCATGCGTGTACTTCTTCCTCGGGGGTTGCCACCGAGTAGTTCACAGGTAGTTCACGCTACAAGTCCCAAGGCCCGAAAACGGCCTCTGAAGTGCACAACCTCTTGCGGGCGATACTACCAGCATCAATCGCGATTTGCTTTGGTGGGTATTCGCCGTAGATGCCGCGGTCGTCGCCGGCGAGGACCCACGCGCGTGCTGCTGATCGATCAGCGCCGATGGTCCTAACGCGCTTCGCACGCAAGAGACATGGTCAGTCTGGCCTTTTGCGAACCTGACCCTGCGCATATGTCGCCGTGGTGGGAGCATGCGCCGTTTCGATGCGTGGCATTCAGCGCTTAGGCTGCACCACCAAGGTCACCGGATCCCGCTTACATCACCTCAGTGCGAGTGTGCGGCCACAGTTTGGCCCAGAACTACAGAACTGCTGTCGGGCGGGAACGTGCTGTCACTGCGACGCGACGGCGGGCGCGGGCGTAGCTCGCTTAGAAAGGGCCCAAGGGCGTACACCCGTGGCCCGACGACCTTGAGGTGGTAAACCGCGGCGAAGTCTCGTGGATGGTCCTCCATACCGCGGGACTGAAGTAAAGATTCGTCTCGTTCGATCGGCGGACTTTCAGCACACCGCCGTCCATGAACTCGAACTTGTCGTCGTCGTCGAACGTATGGCTGGGTTCGGGCGCGTTGCATTCCACCTTGAAGGCCATGCCGGTCAGTGTGGCATGGGACGTGAGCCAAATGGCACACCTGGCCAGCCATCGCGGCGTCGAAACCCCATAGCGCCCGCCCCTAGCCCTTGGTCTTCGACCGCAACTTCATCGCAAGGCGGTTCAGCCCGAGTCGATCGTGGCGAGCGGGTTATCCCGGCGTCGAGGGTGGGGCCGGCCCCAGTCGCCTCCTGGTCCGGGGCCGGCTCCACTGTAAGGGTTCACGGCCGTGGAGATTTTCAGTTCAACGGCGACGGCCCCGCTGTCATGGTGCTCATTGAACGCCGCCCCGCCAGGCCGTCTGACACCGATCGGGCCGCCCCCGAGGAGAGGAGGGGCGCCCCGATCAACTACTCAGACGCGGACAAGGTCGATTAGGTTCCCTGCGCATGAGTTCCTCACGCACGCACGGCGTTTCGCGCCGCGTGCGACGATGAACGGCGACGCGCGTTAGTTGTGCGCGGGCTCCCGTTCGGTCAGATCCACGACCTTCGCGCCCGGAGCATTTGTCTTGACCGACTCGATGCCCTTCTCGGCACCGGCCTTAGTGTCATACCCCTGGCTGGCGGCGATGATCTCGCCGTTGGCTGCCTTGAGGTGGAATCCAACGGCCAGCACCTTGGAGACCAGTTCGCGCATGGTCGTCGAGGTCGCGGATCTCCTGCGGGTCCTGGGTAACGTCAATGCGGTACCAGCCGACTTAACGTCCATGATGATGAGGAGGCTCATTTGGTTCATTGTCTTGAGCTTTTCCTTTGCGTTCATCGTCACCGCCGCAGCGGGGCCGGTGGTGTCCGTCGTAGCCTGCGCCGGGGTGTTGATTTACGCGCTGGCGGTGGCACGCGGAGACGCGGCGCACCGCGCCGAGGCAGCAGAAGCCAAGGCAGCAGAAGCCGAGGTAGAAGCCGAGGCAGCGGCGGCAGAAGCAGTAATTGTAGAAGCCGAGGCAGTGATAGCGGCGGCCCGACTACGCCTGCTCGGAGAGGCCGGTTCCTGACCCTCAGCGGCCCGTAAACCGGCGCACTACGTCAGTTGGTTTGTCCGAATAGCTGTGTGAGGGAACAGATTCTTCCCTCGTTTCGGGGCATCGACGATTCTGCATCTGGTGATCTTTCTGAGCCTGCAATCGGGTTGTAACCGCGATCTGATGCAAAAAAGGGTGGAAACGTTACATGCGCGGAGTATTACGGGATGATCTCGCCCGGCAAGAGCAAGGAGGTCCTGATGGACACCATGGCAGCCACCGAATTCCTCGCCCGTTCAACCACGCTGACCAGCGTCGGCTGGATTGGATACATCATCATCGGCGCGATTGCGGGATGGATCGCCAAGCACCTCATGCACGTCCAGGAGGGCTTCGTGGTCACCATCCTGATCGGCATCGCCGGTGCACTAATCGGCGGATTCCTGCTCAGCTTCTTCGTCAACACCGAAAAGGGGGGGTGGTGGTTCACCTTGTTGGCCGCCGTCCTCGGGGCGGTGATCCTGCTCGGGCTGTTTCGAGTGGTCCGACGACGTGCATAGACATGTGCCATTGGTCGGGCATCGGTCTAACCAGCCCGGTGCCGTCCCGCACCCAGCGGACCCTCGCTTGGCCGTTTAGGACAGTGCCAGCCTGACTTTTGACATGGCTTTGGCGGCGGCTGTGCTGTTTTCGAGTGTCATACCCTCATGGGCGTGTACTCGCCGTAGACGCCGCGGTCGTCGCCGGCGAGCACTTGCGCGTGCTGTACGTCGGCGCGGCGCGCGATCGCGGCGAGTTTGGCCGCCCGGGCGGCGCGCCGCGCATCTCGCGCGCCCAGTCGACGATCCAGCCAGCGCACAAACCACCACAGCACGACGCACAGCACGGCGAACACGAGCACGCCGACGATCACGGGCCATAGCTTCGCGATGACGCTGATCAACAGAAGGATGCGAAACAGACCCTACGGGCGCCTCCTACGTGGTGGAGTAGATCTGAAAGCCGCTGCCCGGCGTGGCCGGGTACGCAGTGGGTACGCAGCAGATTTTCTCGCAACTTATCGCGACCAACAGACACAACAGTTTCACCTGCGGTTCCATCGCGATACCAACACAGCTAAGCGCAACTAAGGCCCAGTAGGGAGTCCGGAATAGACGCCGTGCCCAAACAGGTTGAGCAGGCATGACCGAAACGCCGGATTATGAGACCGTAAACGCGTTCAACAAGGGCATCATCGACGAGTTCCGGGCCAACGACGGCAAGGTCGGCGGCCAGTTCGCCAATGCCAACCTGCTGGTGCTGACCGCGACGGGCGCCAAGTCCGGCCAGTCCCGGGTGTCGCCGCTGGCCTATTTCCGCATCGAGGGCAAGCTGATCATCATCGGGTCCTTCGCCGGCGCTCCCGTCAACCCCGCCTGGGTGCACAACCTGCGTGCCAACCCGCAGGCGCGCGTCGAAATCGGCACCCCATCGGGGGTGCAGGTGTTCGACGCGACCGCCCGCGAGCTCCCGTCCGCGGAACGCGACGAGCTCTTCCCGAAGATCGCCGCCGTGGCGCCGGGCTTCGCCGAATATCAGTCCAAGACCAGCCGGGTGATTCCGCTGTTCGAGTTGCAGCGGGTCTAACTTAGGTCCGTGAGCACTTCGCTGCAGACACTGCCATCTGCTGCGAACAAATTCGCACGTGCGGGTTTCAAACGGATGCGCGCGGTGTGGTTCACGCTCGTGCAGACCTCGGTCGCCGCGGGCCTGTCCTGGTACGTCGCACACGACCTGCTCGGTCACCCCCAGCCGTTCTTTGCGCCGATCGCCGCCGCGGTGTCCTTGTCGATCAGCAACGTGCTACGCGCGCAACGCGCCGTCCAGATGATGATCGGTGTGACCGTGGGAATCGGGGCGGGCACCTTCGTCCAGGAGCTGCTCGGACCCGGGGCCATATCCCTGGGGGTCGCCGCCCTGATCGCGTTGTTCGTCGCGGTGTTCATCGGTCACGGTTTCATCGGCCAGGGGATGATGTTCGCCAACCAGACCGTCGTTTCGGCGATCCTGGTGCTGGCCCTCTACCGCACCAACGTCGGCCTCGAACGCATGTATGACTCGTTGATCGGCGGTGTAGTGGCGATCGTCTTCGCCGCCTTGCTGTTTCCCGCCGACCCCCTGCAGGTGTTGCGCAGCGCGCGCGTCGGCGTGCTGGGCGTCGTGCAAGGTGTCCTGTCGCGCACCGCGGATCTCGCTGGCGGACGACGGGAGGCCCCAACCGACTGGCCGCTGTCGGCGGTCGATCGGGTGCATGAACAACTGGGCGGGCTCGTCGAGGCGCGCACCACCGCCCGTCACGTCGTACGCATCGCGCCGCGGCGATGGGGAATGCGCGACTCCGTGCGCGCCGCCGATCACCAGGCGGTGCACGTGGCCCTGTTCGCCGGTTCAGTGCTGCAGCTGGCCCGCGCCGTTGCGCCCGGCGATCCGCGCGTTCAGGCCGCGCTGGTGCAACTCGCGGCGGCCACGGCCCTCGCCGACTCTGATCCCGCCGGGGCCTCCGCGTACGCCGCCGCCGCGCGCCACAGCAGCTCGGCGCTGGAATCGGATGCCCGCGAGAGAGCCGAGGTGGTGCTCGCCGAAGTCGTCGCGGCCTGCGTCGACGACCTGCAGCGGGTGATCGAGCTGCGCTCACAGTGAGCCGGCCAAGAACTCCTGGACGAGTTTGCGCGGCGCCTGCGTCAGCCACGCCTCGGTGATCAGCTCCTCGAGGCCGCGGGCGTCTATCGCGGCCAGCTTGACCAGCACCGCCGGGTAGCCGTCGAAATGCGGAGTGGTGAAATAGAGCTCCGGTTCGTCGGCGATCAACGCGAACTTGACGCCCTCGTCGGACACCCGCACGGCGAGGATGTCGCCCTCCGGGGGCTCCACGCCGCTTTCTGCCAGTGCTTCGCGGTCCGACGGGCGCAGGGGCCGCTCCCACGCCAGCAACTTCTTGCCGACCCGCCAGTCGTGCGGTGACGGCTCCGAGGTGAGTCTCAGCTCACCAACGATTCGGGCGACGTCGTTCCACGTGGCCACCTCTCGATTGTGCGCCGCCGATGGCGTCCCTGGCTGCTGATCGGGGGTTTGTGGTGTGATCAGCCGGTGGAAGCGCAGGCTCAGTTGCCAGAAACTCCAGCCCGCCGGCATCGCGTCACCCACCGCACCGAGTACCGCTACTCCGACGTCGTGACCATTTCTTACGGCCGCGGTTTCCTCACGCCCCGGGATTCCGCGCGCCAGCGCCGCATCGCCCATCGGCTGAACATCGAGCCCGCCCCCGCCGACAGCTCCACCAGCCACGACAGCTACGGCAACGTCAGCTCCTATTTCCACGTCACCGCGCCGCACCGCACCCTGACGGTGACCAGCGACTCCATCGTCGACGTGTATCCGGCGGCTCCCGGGCGCTATACCAGCGGCCCGGCGGTGCAGCCGTGGGAGAACGCGCGGCCCGCCGGGCGACGGGGAGCGCTCGCGGCCGAGTTCACGTTGGATCTGAACCCGCCCGAAATCACCGATGCGGTGCGCGAGTACGCGGCGCCCAGCTTCGTCCCGGAACGCCCGCTGGTCGACGTCCTACGCGATCTCGCGTCGCGGATCTTCACCGACTTCACCTACCGCTCGGGGTCGACGACGATATCGACCGGGGTCGATGAGGTTCTGGCGGCCCGGGAAGGGGTATGTCAGGACTTTGCAAGGCTGGCGATCGCATGCCTGCGGGCCAACGGGCTGGCGGCCTGCTACGTGTCCGGTTATCTGGCCACCGACCCGCCGCCGGGAAAGGATCGGATGATCGGTATCGACGCCACCCACGCGTGGGCGACGGTGTGGACCCCGGAGCAGCCCGGACGGTTCGAGTGGCTGGGGCTCGATCCCACCAACGACCAGATGGTCGACGACCGGTACATCGCCGTGGGGCGCGGACGCGACTACGCCGACGTGCCGCCGCTGCGGGGCATCATCTACACCAACTCCGAGCGCAGCGTGATCGACGTCGCGGTCGACGTGGTGCCCTTCGACGGCCCTATGGAAGGCGATTTTCAGCATGCGTGACTTCCACTGCCCCAACTGCGGCCAGCGCCTGACGTTCGAGAACTCGGAATGCCTGTCGTGCGGCAGCTGCCTGGGGTTTTCCCTCGAGCAGATGGCCCTGCTGGTGATCGCCAAGGGCGACGGCAGCGAGCACGCCGGCGCGGTCGACGCCGACGAGTACCAGCTCTGCGCCAATCTCCATCTGGCCGAATGCAATTGGCTGGTCCCCAAGAATGATCGCGGCGGCCTGTGCGTGTCGTGCGCTCTCACGCTCGAGCGGCCCAACGACGCGGACACCGAGGGCCTGGCCGCTTTCGCGCGCGCCGAGGCGGCCAAGCGGCGGCTGATCGCCGAGCTGCACGAGCTGAAGTTGCCGATCATCGGCCGGGACCGCGATCCGGACTACGGATTCGGGTTCCGCCTGCTCTCGAGCGCGCACGAGAAGGTGTTCACCGGGCACGAGAATGGCGTCATCACACTGGATCTCGCGGAGGGCGACGACGTCCACCGCGAGCAGCTGCGGGTAGAAATGGACGAGCCGTACCGGACCCTGCTCGGGCACTTCCGGCACGAGGTGGGGCATTACTACTTCTACCGGCTGATCACCCCCTCGAGCGATTACCTGGCTCGGTTCAAGGAGCTGTTCGGCGACCCCGACGCCGACTACTCCGAGGCGCTGGACCGGCATTACCGCGACGGCGCACCCGAGGGCTGGCAGGAGAAATTCGTGTCCTCGTATGCGACCATGCACGCCGCCGAGGACTGGGCCGAGACGTTCGCCCACTACCTGCACATCCGCGACGCGCTGGACACCTGCGCATGGTGCGGCCTGGCGCCGGCAACGGCGACCTTTGACCGGCCACCATTGGGTCCCAGCGCTTTTCAGACGATCATCGACCTGTGGCTGCCGTTGTCGTGGTCGCTGAACATGGTGAACCGGTCGATGGGCCACGACGACCTGTACCCGTTCGTGCTGCCCGCCGCGGTGCTGGAGAAGATGCAGTTCATCCACACGGTGATCGACGAGGTGACGTCGGAGTCCAGGCGGCCGGCCGCTGTAGCAGGCTAGGCCGGCATTACCCGCCGTTCGTCGGGACCCCACAGCGGCTGCATGCCGCTGGGCAATGCCAACTGCTTCGCGGTGATGACCTCGGCCAAATTGCGCAGCTCGGCGTGTATCGCGTCGAGCAGTTCCGCCAACTCGGCGCGCTGCCCGTCGGCGGAGACCTCTTCCAACTCCTCGGGATGTGACCGGCGCAGTCGGGTACTGATTTCCTCCACCAACCGCTCCGGGCGCGACGACCCCGACGAGCCGGGCAGGTCCTTGAGGTCCGAGCGCAGCCGCTCCAGTTGGTAGAGCAGCGACCGCGGGTTCTTGGCGTCGAAGAGCATCAGCTCGGTGACCGCGGCGATGCTGACCTTGCCCACGGTGCGGCGCCGGTAGATGACCGACGACTCGCACGCCACCAGCGTCGACTCGATGATCGTTTGCTCAGCCGCGGCGCTGCGGACGGTGGTCAGCGTCGCCCGCAGCAACGCGGTCAGCCACAGGCCGCGTTCGATGCGCTTGCCGATGTCCATCATCGTCCACCCGACGTCACGCACCATCGACTCGCCGGCCACCCCCGACAGCGTCAGCATCCCGGCCAACGCCTGCGCCTGGGCCGACGCGAGCAACGCGTCGCCCTCCGCGAGGGAGTCCGGTGGGTCGGGCCGAAGCCCCACCGCGCGTTCCACCCCGGCCAGCACCATCCAGGTGTCGTTGGACAATTGGTCGCGCACCGACCTGGCGGCGAGCGCCAGTCCGTCCACCGACTGAACAAGGGAGCCGGGCCGGTTCGGGTCAACGGTCAGCGACCACAGCGTCGAGGGGGCCACGGCGATCATCTCGGCCTGATCATCGGCGCCACCATCGGCTCCGCTACCGGCCCCGGCGTCGGTCCCGGTGATTCGGCCGAGCGCGGCCATCAGCACCGGGACGCACTCGCTTTCCTCGGTGTGCTGCTGGTGCCGATAGATGTGGAAGCGGTCGCGGGCGACGATCAGCAACCGCGCCATCTCCTCGGCGCGCTCGCCGTAGCGTCCCATCCAGAACAGGTCGGACAGCACCCGCGGCGAGCTGACCCCCCAGGTGCCCGCGGCGGTCTTCGCCGGCGCAGGCGCGGTCGGGAGCGTGACCGTCTCCGCCCGCGCACGCTCGGCCGGCCGCACCCAGATATCCTTGGCCGCAACGGTTTTCAGCTCGTACGCGGCGGGGCCCGACGCCAGCACGTAGCCGACGCCGCCGATCATCGGCGCATAGCCGCTGCGTTGGGCGACCGTGAACAGCCGCATGCCGACCCCGGCCGACGACAATACGCCGGCGTGGTCGGTGGGCGCCGACGAGAACTGCGGCAGTTCCTGGCCGACCCACTGCCACGGCATGCTCTCGATCCGCGCAGCCAAGTCCGCCAGCTTCTGAGACGAAAGCGTCGGTCCGACAAAGGTTTTCCCGCCGACGGTGGACTTGATCAAGAGCGACGACAGATTTGCCAGCAGATGGGAGCGCTCGCCGGCGATGCCGCCCCAGTAGACCGGCGCCGAATGCAGCTGGGGGGGCTCGCCGAGCAGGCGCTCGGCGAGATCGGGCAGGAAACGCAGCAGCCCCGGGCTTTCCAGGACGCCGCTGCCCAGCGTGTTGACGACGGTCACCGTCCCGCGGTGTTGCGCCTCCACCAAACCCACCACGCCGAGCCGGGAATCGGCGCGCAGATCCAAGGGGTCGGTGTATTCGGCATCGACGCGCCGAAGAACCACGTCAACGCGTTTCAGGGTGCCCAGCGAGCGCATCCACAGCTTGCCCTCGCGCACTACCAAATCGGCGCTTTCCACCAGCGGAAACCCCAGCAGGGTAGCCAGGTACGCCTGGTCGAAGGCGGTCTCCGAGTAGATGCCCGGGGTGAGCACCACCACGACGGGGTCCTGGGCGACATCGGGCGCAGCGTCGATGAGCGCCAGCCGCAACACCTGAGCGAACGGCGTCGTCGGCCGAGGCGCGATCCTCTCGTACAGGTCCGGAATCGAGTGCGCCACAACGCGCCTGCCGGCCAGCGCGTAGCCTGCGCCCGACGGCGCCTGCGTCCAGTCGGCGTTGACCTGAAATCCGCCGTCCGGCAGCCGGCTCAGGTCACACGCGTGCATGAAAAGCTGGTGGCGCCCGGGCACCTCGATTCCGTTGGCGGCGCGCACGTAACCGGGGTGGGCGAACACAAGTTCCGGCGGCAGGACACCGTCGGTGAGCAGGCTGCGTGGCCCGTACAGGTCGGAGACCACGGCATCGAGCAGGCGAGATCGCTGCACCAGCCCGGCCTCCAACGTCTCCCAATCGGCCGCGGAGACCACGATCGGCAGGGTGTCCAGGCTCCACGGTCTCGGCTCCAGGGCCTGCGGCGCGGATGCGTCGTCCGGGCCGTGGTCGACCTCGGTGTAGGTGATGCCGTCGCTGTCGACCAGGCTGTTCACCAACGAACGCAGCCGGTCCAGCCCTGCCCTGCCGCGCTCGGCGACCGCGTCCGCCAGCTCAGACCATGCCGGCCGCACGTTTCCCTCGCGGTCGACAAATTCGTCGTAGCTTGTTTGCGGGCCGACCCCCGGCCCGTGCCGCAGATCGAAAAGCGCTTCCTGGGCCCGCGCGGTCCGGTACCCGGCCAGCAGCCGGTCGGTGTCGTACTGCGGTGAGGGAAGCGGTTCTGCGGACGCCATTATTGCTGCACGGTACGCACGCGTCGCAGGTCGAGGATGCCGGGCGCGCCGATGTCGGTGAATATCCTGGCCTGCTTCTCCCGGATGGCGGACAGATCGATCTTGCCCGGGGTGAAGCCGGTCGCCTCGAAACGGCGAGCGCGGCGCGACTCCGCCTCGACGGCGTTGACCGGCGGCTCGTCGTAGGCGCGCCCGCCCGGATGGGCCACGTGGTAGGTGCAGCCGCCGCGCGACGTCCCGGTGGTGAGGTCGATCAGTTCGAACTGCAGGGGGACGTCGGTGGTGATGGTGGGGTGCAGCGCGCTCGGCGGCTGCCAGGCCTTGAACCGCACGCCACCGACATTGATGTCGGGGTTGTCGGTGGCCAGCAGGGGCACCGGGTATCCGTTGGCCGTCACCACGTAGCGGTGGCGGTCGGCGCCGATGATGCGGACCTGGATGCGTTCGACCGACGAGTCGACGTAGCGGGCGGTGCCCGTGGCGGTGGCCTCCTCGCCGAGCGTGGTCCACGGTTCGATCGCCCCCCGCAGCTCGATCTCCACGCCGTCGAAGACGGCGGTGCCGATGCGCGGGAAGCGGAATTCGGTGAACGGGTCCAGCCAGCTGGTCTCGAAGGCGATCCCGTGTGCACGCAGGTCGGCGGCCACGTCGGCAATGTCGTGAATCAAGAAGTGCGGCAACAGGTATCGCCCGTGCAGATTGGCGCCGTGGCGGATCAACGGGGCGCGCAGCGGTTCGTCCCAAAACCACGCGACCAGCGAGCGGACCAGCAGCGACTGCACCATCGCCATCCGCAGATGCGGCGGCATCTCGAAGCCGCGCAGCTCCAAGAGGCCGAGCCTGCCGCGCGGCCCGTCGGGGCTGTAGAGCTTATCGATGCAGAACTCGGCGCGATGGGTGTTGCCGGTGATGTCGGTGAGCAGGTTCCGCAGCGCGCGGTCGGTGACCCAGGGTTTCGCGGCACCGCCGGCCGAGAGCCGGGCTATCTCGGCGAACGCGATCTCGAGCTCGTAAAGGGCCTCGGTGCGGCCCTCGTCGACCCGCGGCGCCTGCGACGTCGTGCCGACGAATCGCCCGGCGAACACGTACGACAACGACGGGTGCCGCTGCCAGTAGGTCAGCAGCGACACCAGCAGGCCGGGGCGGCGCAGCAGCGGCGAATCCGCGGGCGTGACGCCGCCGAGCGTGATGTGGTTGCCACCGCCGGTGCCGCCGTGGGTGCCGTCGACGTCGAACGACTCGGTGGAAAGCCGAGCAAGCCGCGCCTGTTCGTACAGGGTTTCCAGGAGCTGCGTCTGCTCGGCGAAAGTGGCGGTCGGCGGCACGTTGACCTCGATGACACCCGGGTCGGGGGTGATCGTCGCCGACTTCAGCCGCGGGTCCGGCGGCGGCCCGTAGCCCTCGAGCACCACGGGGCAGTCGGCTTTGGCCGCGGCGGCCTCGACCCGGGCGACGAGGTCGACGAAGTGTTCGAGCGCCTCGGTGGGCGGCATGAAGATGTACACCATCCCACCCCGCGCCTCGGCGACCATCGCGGTCGGCGGCGCGCCGTCCGGGTCGGTCACCATGGCATCGACGGCGGCTTCCGCCGTCAGCTCGCTCGCCGCGGACAGGGGATCGACCACGAAAGACGCGCGCGGCGGCCGCCAGCTGATCGAATCCAACGGCAGCCGCAGGCCCGCCGGCGAATCGCCTTCGGTCAGCACGATGCGGCCGCGACGCAGCCGCCAGTCCGCGCTGGCCCAGCCGAGATCGTCGTCGCGGCGGTGCAGCGGGAGCACGAAAGCGGCTGGGTCCGTAATGGATTCGTCGAGGCGCGCCAGCAGCTCGGGGGTGAGGTCGTCGGCCGGGTCCACCGGATCGCCCTGGGGCAGCCGCACTTTGGCCGCCAGCCGGGACAGCGGGTCCTCGTACGCAGGCCGCACCTGTGACAGCGGCAGCCCGAAGCCGTCGGCGATCCCTTCCAGCACCTGGTAGGCGGCCTCGTTGTCGACTGGGTCGGCCTGGTTGAGCTCGCAGGTCCAGGGGTCGGCCAAGAGCGTGTCGTCGGTCCACAGCGGTCGCAGGTCGGTGCGCCAGTAGAGCGCAATCTGCCAGCGCGGCAACGTTTCTCCGGGATACCAGCGGCCCTGGCCACGCTGAATCAGCCCCTGCGGGGCCCACGCCGCCTTCAGGCGTGCGGCCAGATCGGATGCCCGCTGCCGCTTGTGCGGACCGTCGGCGGCGGTCGTCCACTCGTCGTCGACCTGATTGTCGACCGACACGAACGTCGGCTCGCCGCCGATGGTCAGCCGTACGTCGCCGGCGGCCAGCCGCTCGTCGACGCGGTGACCGACGTCGCAGATCGTCTGCCACGCCTGGTCGGTGTAGGGCAGTGTGACGCGCGGGTCTTCGTGGATACGGGTGACGGTGTTGGAGAATTCCAGCACCGATTCGCAGGGCTCGGTGCCTCCGCTGATGGGCGCCGCGGTCGCCGGGTGCGGGGTGGCCGCCAGCGGGATGTGGCCCTCGCCGGCCAGCAGCCCGGACGTGGGGTCGAGGCCGATCCAACCCGCGCCGGGGATGTACGCCTCCGTCCACGCGTGCAGGTCGGTGAAGTCGGCGGCGGGCCCCGACGGCCCGTCGAGCGCCTCGACGTCGGACGCCAGCTGCACCAGGTAGCCGGACACGAACCTGGCCGCCAGCCCCAGCTGGCGCAGGATCGACACCAACAGCCACGCCGAGTCCCGGCACGAGCCGATGCCGGTGCGCAGCGTGAAATCCGGTGTCTGGACGCCGGGTTCCATCCGCACGCTGTACGCGACGTCGGCGTTGACGGCGCGGTTGAGCGCGACCAGGAAGTCGATGGTGCGGGTACCGTCCGGCACCGTGAAGTTACGCAACCATTCGAGGACGAGCTCACCAGGCCCCGACCCCTCGCCGTTCTCGTCGACGGGCCGCAGGTACGGCTCGAGGTCATCGGCCAGCTCCCTGGGGTAGGTCAACCCACCGGAAGGCCACGTTTCGGCCCAGTCCTCGATGAAGAAGTCGAACGGGTTGATCACCTTGAGGTCGGCAATGAGCCCGACGGTGATCGTCAGCCGGCTCATGGGATTCGGAAACACCAGCCGGGCAAGGAAGTTGCCGACCGCGTCCTGTTGCCAGTTGATGAAGTGGTCGCTCGGCTCGACACGCAGCGAGTAGGCCTCGATGGGCGTGCGGGAGTGGGGCGCCGGGCGCAGCCGCACGATGTGCGGATACACCCGAACCAGCCGGTCAAAGGTGTAGCTGGTGCGGTGCTCCAGCGCAACTTTGATGCTCATCCGCTGATCGAATCACAAGCACCACGAAGCCGCAGCGCAGCGGAACCCGCGTGACCGGCCCGGTTAGGCCCGGTTAGCCGGTGGCGTAGGGCTGTGGCCCCGGCGGCGGTCCCTGTGGGTAACCCGGCTGCTCCAGTGCGACGACCTGGCCGCCTGACAGCTTGCGGTAGGTGTAGGTGTGGATGAGCAGGGCGAGCGGAGCGGCGACGAGCAGACCAATCCCGCACACGAAGGCGCCGACGAAGAAGATCAGGTACTGCACCAGCCACGACAACAGAGCGCCGCCGAAATTGGACTTGATCGTCTCGAAGCTGGCCTTGATGGATTCGACCGGTGACAAGGATCGATCGACCACGAACGCGATGGCGAACTGGACGATAAAGCCGATGATCACGCCGCCGATGATGCACAGCGATCCAATCGAGGTCGCGAGCCCGATAAGCAGCGCGGTCAGAAACACCGGTCCCAGGTTGCGCGGTTTGAAGAACGACCCGATGCTCACCGGCCTTCCGTCGGTGATGTCGAGGGCACCGGTGATGAGCGCGGCGGCCATGTAGGTCGCCACCAGGAAGATCAGGATGTAGCCGACGATCATGACGGCGATCGAGGCCGGCCCAAGCGTCACGCTGGTGCTTCCGTAGGTCTGACCGTAGGAGTCGGTGTACGTGGTGCTCGACTGCTGGCCGAGGACCGCGGGCAGGAAACCGATGAGGAAGCCGAGAACCGCGATGACTATGCCGTAGACCAGGACCGGAACGATGAGCGCCACCGCGTTGGAGGTGAACTTGTTCCACGACCAGCTGACTGCGTCACCGATGTTGAACTGCGCCGCGGGCCGGCCACCGGGCCCGCCGGGCCCGCCGGGGACTGCATAGCCCTGCTGCGGAGGGTAGCCGCCCGGCGGCGCGCCATAGCCCGGCTGAGGGCCGGGCGGTGGGGCTTGAGGTGGAGGAGGTGCGCCGTAACCGGGCGGCTGCGAACCACCAGGGTGCTGGCCGGGAGGGCCATACCCCCCGGGCGGTGGACCGTACCCCTGGCCCGGGGGCGGTGCGCCGTAACCGGGCGGTGGGGGGTAGCCCGGAGGGTTTTGGTTTCCCCGCTGGGGGTCGGCCGGGGTGCCCGGATACTCGGGAGGCTGGCTCATGTCCGTCCTAGCTGTTTGATTCAACCTGTGGGGACGCGCACCGAACTTGGCAAACCGGAACTTAGCAAATAAGTCGCCCGGACGCGTGATTAATTTCTTCTCAACGCGGCCGGCGCACGCGGTCGCCCGGGCGTGGTATGCCTGAAGCCGTGTCCGACGGTCTGTTCGACGTCCCCGGCGCGCCGCAGTCAAACCGCAGTGACCTGGGCGTGTCGGCCGGTGCACCGCTGGCCGTCCGGATGCGCCCGGCGTCGCTGGACGAGGTGGTCGGGCAGGACCACCTGCTGGCACCCGGGTCGCCGCTGCGCCGCCTGGTAGAGGGCTCGGGCGTGGCGTCGGTCATCCTCTACGGCCCGCCCGGGAGCGGCAAGACGACGCTGGCCGCGCTGATCTCGCAGGCCACCGGCCGCCGGTTCGAGGCCCTGTCGGCGTTGTCGGCCGGCGTCAAGGAGGTGCGGGCCGTCATCGAACAGGCAAGGGGCGGGCTCCTTCGGGGCGAGCAGACCGTCCTCTTCATCGACGAGGTGCACCGGTTCTCCAAGACCCAGCAGGACGCGTTGCTCTCGGCGGTGGAAAACCGAATCGTGCTGCTGGTGGCCGCGACCACGGAAAACCCGTCGTTCTCCGTGGTGGCGCCGCTGCTGTCGCGGTCGTTGATCCTGCGCCTGCGGCCGCTGACCCCCGACGACGTCCGCACCGTGGTTCAACGGGCGATCGACGACCCGCGCGGGCTCGGTGGGCGGGTGCGGGTGGAACCCGACGCCGTCGACCTTTTGGTGCGGCTGGCCGCCGGCGACGCGCGCCGCGCGTTGACTGCGTTGGAAGTCGCGTCTGAATCGGTCCAAGCGGCGGGCGAGCGCGTCACCCTCGACGCCATCGAGCGATCCCTGGACGAGGCCGCCGTCCGCTACGACCGCGACGGCGACCAGCACTACGACGTCGTCAGCGCCTTCATCAAATCGGTGCGCGGCTCCGACGTCGACGCCGCGCTGCACTACCTGGCCCGCATGCTCGTCGCCGGGGAGGATCCGCGGTTCATCGCGCGCCGGCTGATGATCCTGGCCGGCGAGGACATCGGCATGGCCGATCCGACCGCGCTGCAGACCGCGGTGGCCGCCGCCCAGACCGTGCAGCTGATCGGCATGCCCGAGGCCCAGCTGACCCTGGCGCACGCCACCGTCCATCTGGCCACCGCGCCGAAGTCGAACGCGGTCACCACCGCGCTGGCGGCGGCGATGGGCGACATCAAGGCGGGCAAGGCCGGTCTGGTGCCGGCGCATCTGCGCGACGGCCACTACTCCGGTGCGGCCGGGCTGGGCAACGCGCAGGGCTACAGGTACTCCCACGACGAACCGGACGGTGTTGTGGCCCAGCAATATCCGCCGGATGAGCTGGTCGGCGTGGATTACTATCGACCCACCAATCGCGGCGGTGAACGTGACATGGCCGGCCGGCTGGACCGGCTGCGCGCCATCATCCGTAAGGGGAGAAAGCCATGAAAACCTTTACCGACGAGGAGATGGGCGAGCTGCTGCCCACCGCCAAGCCCTATAGCATCGTGATCCTCAGGAAGGGCCCGAACTTCGACGACGAGACCGCGCCGGGCATCATCTGGGAGCACGGCCGACGCAACTTCGGGCTGCGCGACGACGGCGTCATGGCCGTGGTGCTGCCGGTCACCGACGGGTCCGAGGTATGCGGCGTCTGCGTGTTCGCGGCGACGGTCGACGAGGCCGCCGCGATCATGGACGACGACCCCGGGGTCGCCGCGGGGGTCTTCACCTACGAGGCGCACTCCTGCCGCGGATTCCCCGGGGACGCTCTCCCCTAGTCAGACCAGTTCAGGCACCCTCAACTGGGCGATCGCCAGCTCGAACTCGGCCACGTCGACCACCTCGGCGCCCAGATCCCGGACGCGCCTGCTGCGCAGCTCTGTGGCCCGGTCACGGTTTCGCGCCATCGCGTCCATGCTGTCGAACGTGGAGCAGGACACCGCCCGCCGGCATGCCGGGTGGTCGACCATCAGGCTGGCGCTGCAGAAGCCGTCGAGTTGCTCCATCTCGGGTAGCACCGACGTGCGGTAGAAATCCAGGGATCGGCTGAGCTGATCGGGTACCACCTTGAGCCAGGTGGCCCGCACGCACGCGCCCTCCCGCGAGCGGTGGTCGCGATGCAGCAAGGCGATGTCCCATTCCTCGACTTTCGCGCTGCCGTCGAACATCAATGCGGCGCGGTCGCGGATGGGCGCTACCCGCTCGGCGCTGGCGCGCATGGTTTCCATGGTCTGCCACGCGCTGGTGGCGATGCATCTGCCGGACTGGCGGTCCACCAGGAGCGACAGCCCGACGCACCCGTCCATCTCCTGCAGAGCGGGCATGACGACGTCGCGGACGTGCGCGATGCCAATGTCGACCGACAAAGGTTGCGCGTGAATGGTGGTAGAGCGTGCGTACACGATCGACCCTCCTATGTCGGGGCTTATATTTGCCGGGCCCCGGTGGCCCCACCGGTCCCAACAGATACCTTCCTCCTACCGGTCAGCACTGGCAATGCCCTCGGGGATTGGCTGGGCTCAGCCGCCCCGCCGTAGGCTTGTTTAGGTGCATACCGATGTACTGGAAGTGGACACCGCCCGGCGACGCATCGTCGACCTCACCGACGCGGTGCGCAGGTTCTGCTTCAGCTACGGGGACGGTCTGTGCAACGTGTTCGTCCCGCACGCGACGGCCGGGGTCGCGATCATCGAGACGGGCGCCGGCTCCGACGACGACCTGGTCGACACGCTGGAACGGCTGTTGCCACGTGACGACCGCTACCGCCACGCGCATGGCTCCCCGGGCCACGGCGCCGACCATGTGCTGCCGGCGATCGTCGGGCCGTCGGTAACGGTGCCGGTTGCCAGTGGCGACCCGCAGCTGGGCACCTGGCAAAGCATCGTGCTGGTCGACCTCAACCGGGACAATCCGCGGAGGTCGGTTCGGTTGAGCTTTTTGGAGGGTTAGCGGCCCCTAGGCTGGGAATTTACGTCGACGCAAAAGGAAGAAGCGGACTCGAAGTGCAGACACACGAGATCAGGAAGAGATTCCTCGATCATTTCGTGAAGGCGGGCCACACCGAGGTGCCGAGCGCATCGGTGATCCTCGACGACCCCAACCTGCTGTTCGTCAACGCCGGCATGGTCCAGTTCGTGCCGTACTTCCTCGGACAGCGCACACCGCCGTACGCGACGGCCACCAGCATCCAGAAGTGCATCCGCACGCCCGACATCGACGAGGTGGGCATCACCACCCGGCACAACACCTTCTTCCAGATGGCCGGCAACTTCTCGTTCGGCGACTATTTCAAGCGCGGGGCCATCGAACTGGCCTGGTCGCTGCTGACCAACAGCCTGGGGGACGGCGGGTACGGCCTGGACCCCGAAAGGCTCTGGGCCACAGTCTATTTCGATGACGACGAGGCCCTGCGGCTGTGGCAGGAGATCGCCGGGCTGCCGGCCGAGCGGATCCAGCGCCGCGGCATGGAGGACAACTACTGGTCGATGGGCATTCCCGGACCGTGCGGCCCGTCATCGGAGATCTACTACGACCGCGGAGAAGAGTTCGGCGTGGGCGGCGGCCCGATCGCCAACGAGGACCGCTATGTCGAGCTGTGGAACCTCGTGTTCATGCAGAGCGAACGCGGCGAGGGCACCGGCAAAACCGACTTCGAGATCCTGGGGCCGCTGCCCCGGAAGAACATCGACACCGGCATGGGTGTCGAGCGGGTCGCGTTCGTGCTGCAGGGCGTGCACAACGTCTACGAGACCGACCTGCTGAGGCCGGTGATAGACGCGGTGGCCGCGCGCGCCCCGCGCCCTTATGACGCCGGAAACCACGAGGACGACGTGCGCTACCGCGTCATCGCCGACCATAGCCGCACCGCGGCGATCCTGATCGGCGACGGCGTCAGCCCCGGCAACGACGGACGCGGGTATGTCCTGCGCCGGTTGCTGCGCCGGGTGATCCGTTCGGCCAAGCTGCTGGGCATCGAGGACCCGATCGTCGGCGACCTGATGGCCACCGTGCGCGATGCGATGGGCCCGTCGTACCCCGAACTCGTCGCCGATTTCGACCGGATCAGGCGCATCGCCGTCGCCGAGGAGACGGCGTTCAACCGCACGCTGGCATCCGGATCGAAGCTGTTCGACGAGGTCGCCGGCGCCACCAAGGCGGCCGGTGCCCCGGCGATTTCCGGTTCGGACGCCTTCACCCTGCACGACACCTACGGCTTCCCGATCGAACTCACCCTCGAGATGGCCTCCGAGGCCGGCCTGCAGGTCGACGAAATCGGCTTCCGGGAACTGATGGCCGAGCAGCGCCGTCGCGCCAAGGCCGACGCCGCCGCCCGCAAGCACGCGCACGCCGACCTGAGCGCCTACCGCGAGCTGGTCGACGCGGGGCCCACAGAGTTCACCGGCTTCGACGAATTGGCTTCCGAGGCAACCATTCTCGGTATTTTCGTGGACGGCAAGCGGGTTCCGGTGGTCGCACACGGCTTGGCCGGTGGAGCGGGCGAAGGGCAGCGCGTCGAACTCGTGCTGGACCGCACTCCGCTCTACGCCGAGTCGGGCGGCCAGATCGCCGACGAGGGCACCATCGGGGGAACCGGCGCCAACGAGAGCGCCCGCGCGGCCGTCACCGATGTGCAGAAGATCGCCAAAACCCTTTGGGTGCATCGGGTTAACGTCGAGTCCGGGGAGTTCGTCGAGGGCGACACCGTCATTGCCGCGGTGGACCCGGGCTGGCGGCGGGGCGCAACCCAGGGTCACTCGGGCACCCACATGGTGCACGCCGCGCTGCGGCAAGTGCTGGGGCCCAACGCGGTTCAGGCGGGATCGCTGAACCGGCCCGGGTACCTCCGCTTCGACTTCAACTGGCAGGGACCGCTGACCGAGGACCAGCGAACCGAGATCGAAGAGGTGACGAACGAGGCGGTCCAGGCCGACTTCGAGGTGCACACCTTCACCGAGCAGCTCGAGAAGGCCAAGGCGATGGGGGCGATGGCGCTCTTCGGCGAGGCCTATCCCGACGAGGTGCGGGTGGTGGAGATCGGCGGACCGTTCTCCCTGGAGCTGTGTGGTGGAACGCATGTGCACAACTCGGCCCAGATCGGTCCGGTGACGATCTTGGGCGAATCTTCGATCGGCTCCGGGATCCGCCGGGTCGAGGCCTACGTCGGCCTGGACTCGTTCCGCCACCTCGCCAAGGAGCGCGCGCTGATGGCCGGCCTGGCGTCGTCGCTGAAGGTGCCGTCCGACGAGGTGCCCGCTCGGGTGGCCAACCTGGTGGAGCGGCTCAAGGCCGCCGAGAAAGAACTCGAACGCGCCCGGCTGGCGGGTGCGAGGGCCGCCGCGACCAACGCCGTGGCCGGCGCGGTGCGGATCGGTAACGTGCGTGTGGTGGCGCAGCGGATGTCCGGCGGGATGACGGCGGCCGACCTGCGCTCGCTGGTCGGCGACATCCGGGGCAAGCTGGGCAGCGAGCCCGCGGTGGTGGCGCTGATCGCAGATAATTCCGAGGGCGACAGCAAGAGCGTGCCGTACGCGGTCGCGGCCAACCCGGCCGCCCAGGACCTCGGTATCCGCGCCAACGACCTTGTCAAACAGGTCGCCGCGGCGGTCGACGGCCGCGGCGGCGGGAAGGCCGACCTGGCGCAGGGCTCGGGAAAGGATCCGACCGGCATAGAGGCGGCGCTCGACGCGGTGCGCTCCGAGATCGCCGGGATTGCGCGGGTCGGTTAAGTGGTCTCCGCACAGCACCGCCAACCCGATCGGCCCGGCGACCCTGACCAGGACCCCGGCCCCGGTCGACGGCTCGGCATCGACGTGGGCTCTGTGCGCATCGGCGTCGCCGCCAGCGATCCCGGCGGAATCCTGGCCACCCCGGTCGAAACGGTGCGCCGCGACCGTTCCGGCAAGCATGTGCGCCGGCTGGCCGAGCTGGTCGCCGAGCTGGAGGCCGTCGAGGTCGTCGTCGGCCTGCCCCGCACCATGGCCGACCGCACCGGCCCATCGGCCCAGGATGCGATCGAGGTCGCCGAGACGCTTGCCCGGCGGATCGCCCCGACCCCGGTGCGGCTCGCCGACGAGCGGCTGACTACCGTCAGTGCCCAGCGGTCACTGCGCGCGGCGGGGGTGCGCGCCAGAGAGCAACGGGCGGTGATCGACCAGGCCGCGGCGGTGGCGATCCTGCAGAGCTGGCTCGACGAACGCCGCGCCTTGCTGGCCAAGGGGGCGGTGACAAGGGGGGTCGCCGATGGTTGACAGCGCACGCGGCCAACGGGCCGAGCCCGAGGCGGTCGGGCCGCCGCGGCACAAGATGAGCCGCGTCGCCCGGCATCGCGCCGAACGCGGCCGCCGGCGGCGGCGCTTCGCCACTCGCGCCGCGCTCGTGCTGCTCGTCGTGATCATGGTTGTCGTCGTCTTCGTCGGCACCAGGCTGTGGAACACCGTCTTCGGGTCCGGTGACGACTACACCGGCAACGGCAAGCGCGACGTCGTGATTCACGTGCAAGACGGCGACTCGACGACCATGGTCGGGCAGACGCTCCAGAACCAGCAGGTGGTCAAGACGGTCCGGGCGTTCGTCAACGCCGCGCACGGCAACAGCGCGATCAACGCGATCCAGCCCGGCTTCTACCGCATGCGCACCGAAATCCCGGCGGCCAACGCCGTCGCGCGGCTGTCCGACCCGAACAACCGGGTGGGGCGGCTCGTCATCCCGGAAGGCCGTCAGCTCGACGACACCACCGACATGAAGACCAACAGGGTGAATCCCGGCATCCTCAGCCTGATCTCCCGCGCCACCTGCGTGGATCTCGACGGCAACCGGCGCTGCGTCTCGGTGGACGACCTGCGTGCGGCCGCGGCCGACACCAGTCCCGTGGCGTTGGCGGTGCCGCCGTGGGCCATCGAACCGGTCAACGAGCTGGGGAAGGACCATCGCCGAATCGAGGGGCTGATCGCGCCGGGGACCTTCAATATCGACCCGTCGGCGTCGGCCCAAAGCATCCTGACGAGCCTGATCAGCGCCGGAGCCGTCGAGTACACGAAGTCCGGTTTGCTGGATTCGGCCCAGGCGATGGGCCTGTCGCCCTACGACATCCTGGTGGTGGCGTCGCTGGTGCAGCAGGAAGCCGATGCGCAGGATTTCGCGAAGGTGGCGCGGGTCATCTACAACCGCCTGCAGAATCGCCACACGCTGGAATTCGACTCGACCGTGAACTATCCGCTGGACCGCCGGGAGGTGGCCACGACCGACGCCGACCGCGGTCAGCGGACCCCGTGGAACACCTACGTGGCGCAGGGGCTGCCCGCCACGGCGATCTGCTCACCCGGCGTCGACGCGATGCATGCCGCAGAGCATCCCGAGCCGGGTGACTGGCTGTACTTCGTCACCATCGATGCCCAGGGCACGACGCTGTTCACCAAGGATTATCAGCAGCATTTGGCCAATATCGAGCTGGCTAAGCGCAACGGTGTCCTCGACTCGGCACGCTAGGAGCCCGGCCCGGAAGGCGGGGGTGCTGGGCCGGCCCATAGCCCATTCGCGGTCCCCGGAACTGCATTTGGCCGCCTACCGCGCGCTGGGCCTGCGCGACTGGAGCTATGAGCGCATCGAGTGCGGCGCCGACGAGCTGCCGGGCGTGGTCGGCGGCCTCGGGCCCGAGTGGGTGGGGGTGTCGGTGACCATGCCGGGCAAGTTCGCCGCCCTGCGATTCGCCGACGAGCGCACCGAGCGAGCGACGCTCGTGGGATCGGCCAACACCCTGGTGCGCACGGCCACCGGTTGGCGCGCCGACAACACCGACGTCGACGGCGTGGCCGGTGCCGTGGGGTCGGCCTCTGGACGCGCGCTGGTCTGTGGATCGGGCGGCACCGCGCCGGCCGCCGTCGTGGGCCTGGCCGAACTCGGCGTCACCGGCATCACGGTCGTCGCGCGCGACCCGCAGAAGGCGGCCCGGTTGGTGGACCTTGGAACGCGGATCGGCGTGGCGACCCGGTTCTGCGCCCTGGACGGCCGCGAGCTGGCCGGCGAGGTGGCGGGCGCCGAGGTGCTGGTCAGCACCATCCCGGCGGACGTGGCCGCGCGGTATGCGTCGACGTTGGCGGCAATTCCCGTGCTGCTGGACGCCGTCTACGATCCGTGGCCCACGCCGCTGGCTCGAGCGGTGGGGTCCGCGGGCGGTCGGGTGATCAGCGGCCTGCAGATGCTGCTGCACCAGGCGTTTGCCCAGGTGGAACAGTTCACCGGGATGCCCGCGCCGCGAGCGGCGATGGAAGCGGCATTGCGCTAACCTGCCGCGCGTGGCGGCCGGCGTGGTGTTGCTGTGGATGGGCGCGCTGAGCATCTGCGACGTCCGGCAACGCCGGTTGCCGAACGCGCTGACACTGCCCGGCGCCGGCGCGATTCTGCTGGCGGCCGCCCTGGCCGGCCGCGGGCTGCCCGCGCTGGCCGGGTCCGCGGCGCTGGCCGGCGTGTATCTGCTGGTGCACCTGGTGGCGCCGGCCGGGATGGGAGCCGGCGACGTCAAGCTGGCGATCGGGCTGGGCGGGTTGGCGGGCTGCTTCGGCGCCGGGACGTGGTTGGTGGCGGCCCTGGCCGCGCCGCTGCTGACGGCGCTGGTGGGTGTGGTGGCCCGGCTCGTTGGCGGCGCTGGCGCCGCTAGCGTGCCGCACGGCCCCTCGATGTGCCTGGCCACCGCCGGCGCGGCGGGGTTGGCCCTGCTGACATGAGGGCGTGGGAAGATGGTCGGGTGTTGCGCTGGATCACCGCCGGAGAGTCGCACGGCAAAGCGCTGGTGGCTGTGGTCGAGGGCATGGTCGCCGGCGTGGAAGTGACGTCCGCCGAAATCGCCGAACAGCTGGCCCGCCGCCGCCTCGGTTACGGCCGCGGCGCGCGGATGAAGTTCGAGCGCGATGCCGTGACCGTGCTGTCCGGGGTACGCCACGGCGTCACCATGGGCGGGCCCATCGCCATCGAGATCGGCAACACCGAGTGGCCGAAATGGGAAACCGTGATGGCCACCGACCCGGTCACCCCCTCAAAGGCACAAGAGTTGGAAGATTCGGCGCGCAATGCCCCGCTCACCCGGCCGCGGCCCGGCCACGCCGACTACGCCGGCATGCTCAAGTACGGGTTCGACGACGCGCGGCCGGTCCTGGAACGGGCCAGCGCCCGCGAGACCGCCGCCCGCGTCGCCGCGGGGACCGTCGCCCGGTCGTTCCTGCGCCAGGCGCTGGGCGTCGAGGTGCTCTCCCACGTCGTCGCCATCGGCCCGTCGGCGCCCTACGACGGCCCGCCGCCGGGGCCCGACGACCTGCCGGCGATCGACGCCAGCCCGGTGCGGGCCTTCGACAAGGCCGCCGAACAGGCGATGATCGCCGAGATCGAGGCGGCCAAGAAGGACGGCGACACCCTCGGCGGCGTGGTGGAGGCCGTGGCGCTGGGCCTGCCGATCGGGCTGGGATCGTTCACCAGCGGCGAGAACCGGCTGGACAGCCAGCTGGCCGCCGCGGTCATGGGGATTCAGGCGATCAAGGGCGTCGAGATCGGCGACGGTTTTGAGACCGCGCGCCGCCGCGGCAGCCGCGCGCACGACGAGATGTACCCGGGGCCCGACGGCGTCGTCCGCTCGACGAACCGGGCGGGCGGGCTGGAGGGCGGCATGACCAACGGCCAGCCGCTGCGAGTACGGGCCGCGATGAAGCCCATTTCCACCGTGCCGCGGGCGCTGGCGACCGTCGACATGGCGACCGGCGACGAGGCCGTCGCCATCCACCAGCGCTCGGACGTGTGCGCGGTGCCCGCCGCCGGGGTCGTCGTCGAGACGATGGTCGCGCTGGTGCTGGCCCGCGCGGCGCTGGAGAAGTTCGGCGGCGATTCGCTGACCGAGACCCGCCGCAACATCGAGGCGTACCGGCGCGCGGTCGCCGACCGGGAATCGCCGGCGGCCCGGGGGACCGCGTGATGGCACCCAAGGCGGTACTCGTCGGGTTGCCCGGCTCGGGCAAAACCACCATCGGGCGGCGGCTGTCGAAGGCGCTCGGCGTCGACTTGCTGGACACCGATGTGGCGATCGAGCAGCGCACCGGGCGCAGCATCGCCGACATCTTCGCCACCGACGGGGAGCAGGAGTTCCGCCGCATCGAGGAGGAGGTGGTGCGCGCCGCACTGGCAGACCACGACGGTGTGGTCTCGCTGGGCGGCGGCGCGGTCACCAGCCCGGGGGTCTGCGAGGCGCTCGCCGGCCACACCGTCATCTACCTGGAGATCGGCGCCCGGGAAGGGGTGCGGCGCACCGGCGGCAACACCGCGCGACCGCTGCTGGCCGGGGGCAATGAGGCCGAGAAATACTCCAAGTTCAAAGCCCTGATGGCGACGCGCATTCCGCTCTACCGGCGCGTCGCGACCCTCCGGGTCGACACCAACCGCCGCAATCCGGGCGCGGTGGTCCGCCAGATCCTGTCGCGGCTGCAAGCCCCCCAGAACATCCCGGCGGCCGGCCAATGAGCGACGGCACCGGGCCGGTCACCGTGGAGGTGGCCGTCGACCCGCCGTACCCGGTGGTGATCGGGACCGGGTTGCTCAACGAGCTCGAAGAACTGCTTTCGGGCCGGCACCGCGTCGCGATCCTGCACCAACCGGTGCTGGCGCACACCGCCGAGGCCATCCGAAGCCGCTTGACCGACAAGGGCGTTGACGCCCACCGCATCGAAATCCCGGACGCCGAGGCCGGCAAGGAGCTCCCCGTGGTGGGGTTCATCTGGGAAGTGTTGGGCCGCATAGGGATCGGCCGCAAAGATGCTTTGATCAGCCTCGGCGGCGGCGCGGCCACCGACGTCGCCGGTTTCGCGGCCGCCACCTGGCTGCGCGGCGTCGACATCGTGCACGTGCCCACCACGCTGCTGGGCATGGTCGACGCGGCCGTCGGCGGCAAGACCGGCATCAACACCGAGGCGGGCAAGAATCTGGTCGGCGCGTTTCATCAGCCGCTCGCCGTCCTCGTCGACCTGGCGACGCTGGAAACCTTGCCGCACAACGAACTCGTCTCGGGGATGGCCGAAGTGGTCAAGGCGGGATTCATCGCCGACCCGGTGATCCTCGACCTCATCGAGGCCGACCCGCAGGCCGCGCTGGACCCGGCGGGTGACGTGCTGCCGGAGCTGATCCGGCGCGCGATTGCCGTCAAGGCGGAGGTCGTCGGCGCCGACGAGAAGGAGTCGGAGCTGCGCGAAATCCTGAACTATGGCCATACTTTGGGACATGCGATCGAGCGCCGCGAGCGCTACCGGTGGCGGCACGGCGCCGCCGTGTCCGTAGGCCTGGTGTTCGCCGCGGAACTGGCCCGGCTCGCCGGCCGGCTGGACGACGCCACCGCGCAGCGGCACCGCACCATCCTGACTTCGCTCGGCCTGCCGGTCAGCTACGACAACGACGCGCTGCCGCGGCTGCTGGAATACATGGCAGGAGACAAGAAGACGCGGTCCGGCGTGCTGCGGTTCGTGGTCCTCGACGGACTGGCCAAGCCCGGCCGGTTGACGGGCCCGGACCCGTCGCTGCTGGCGGCCGCCTACGCGGGGATTTACCCGGAAGCCGAAGCCTTGTGACCATCACGGTGAGTGTGATCAACGGCCCGAACCTGGGCCGCCTCGGGCGGCGCGAACCCGACGTTTACGGGGAGACAACGCATGACCAGCTGGCGGCGCTGATCGAGCGCGAAGCCGTCGCCCTGGGGCTCAAAGCGGTTGTGCGGCAAAGCGATAGCGAAGCCCAGGTGCTGGAGTGGATCCATCTGGCCGCCGATGCCCGCCAGCCGGTGATCCTCAACGCCGGCGGCCTGACCCACACATCGGTGGCCCTGCGCGATGCGTGCGCCGAGCTGAGCGCGCCTCTCATCGAGGTGCACATCTCGAATGTGCATGCCCGGGAGGAGTTTCGGCGCCAGTCCTACATCAGCCCGGTCGCGACCGGCGTGATCGTCGGGCTGGGAATCCAGGGCTACCTGCTGGCCCTGCGGTACCTGGCCTGGGCTGGCCGGGATACGGGCTAACCCCGCTCCGGCTCCGAACCGGGCTTGGCATGCCTTGCGTCGGTGTCCGTGCGGATCACCTCGGTTTTTGCGTCGTCGTCGTCTCTGGCCCCGGGGATCGATTCGGTCGTGGCTTCGCCCCGGCCCGTCGGGATGACTTCCGTGGGTGCTTCGCGCTCGGCCGTGGCCACCGAAGCGGTCCGTTCCTCGGCGTGGGGCCCGGCCGCGGTCTGCGCCGGCAGTTCGCCGGTCGGGGTCTCGTCGGCGCGAACGGCGGAGAAGACGTCCGTGTCGGCCCGTTCGTCTTCCGGTGCGCCCGGCCGGCCGGGCGGAGGATTGCGGTCCACCCGCCAGCGGCCGAAGGTCACGCCGATGATCGCCGGCACGA
This sequence comes from uncultured Actinomycetota bacterium, assembly GCA_963788075.1. Lineage (GTDB taxonomy): Bacteria > Actinomycetota > Actinomycetes > Mycobacteriales > Mycobacteriaceae > Mycobacterium. The sequence goes on from CAWBFI010000010.1 coordinate 198,250, forward strand.
AAACGAGGAGTGCGGTGAACGCCGCGAACGTCGTCAGCTCGTTGATCAGGCCCCCGGCGTACAGCCCCTGGTAGAACATCGAGATGATCCAGGAGACCAGGCCACTGACCAGCCCCGCCACCAGGCCGGCCAGGAGCCAGACCATCGCCAGATCCTGGCGGCGATCCGGATCCGCAGTAGCCTTGGCGTCGGCCCGGCCGTCGCTCACCCCCCACACGACGACGCCGATCACGAACAGGAGCAGCAGCACCACGCTGATCAGTCCGGCTTGAGTTTGCCACGCATTGATCAACGTTCCTTGAATCAAGCGGACGACAATCATCGCCACCGCGAACACCAATCCGCGCAGCATCCAGTTCCTCATGGGGGAAAAGCCTAGCGAGTACCGTCAAGGGTCGTGACACATTCGCAGCGTCGAGACAATCTGAAAGCGCAGATCGGTGCCAGCGGGCTGGACGCGATGCTGGTCACGGACCTGGTCAACGTGCGCTATCTATCGGGATTCAGCGGGTCGAACGGCGCGTTGCTGGTTTTCGCCGACGACTTCAACGATCTGGACCCCGTGCTGGCCACCGACGGCCGTTACCGCACCCAGGCCGCGGAGCAGGCGCCCGGGCTGGAGGTCGCCATCGAACGGGCCGTCGCGCGACACCTGGTGGGCCGGGCCGCCGACGCCGGCGTGAGCAAGTTGGGTTTCGAAAGCAATGTGGTGACCGTCGACGGCTTCGACGCGCTGACCAGCGAGGTCGACGAGCGAAAGGGGTCAACCGAGCTGGTGCGCGCCGCCGGGATCGTCGAGGCGCTGCGTGAGGTTAAGGACGCCGGCGAGCTGGCGCTGTTGCGGCTGGCCTGCGAGGCGGCCGACGCCGCATTGGCCGATCTGGTGGCGCGGGGCGGCCTGCGGCCGGGCCGAACCGAACGCGAGGTGAGCCGCGAGCTGGAGGGCCTGATGCTCGACCATGGCGCGGATGGGATCTCGTTCGAGACCATCGTCGCAGCCGGGCCGAACTCCGCCATCCCGCACCACCGCCCGACCAACGCGGTACTGGCGCACGGCGATTTCGTGAAGATCGACTTCGGCGCGCTCGTCGCCGGCTACCACTCCGACATGACCCGCACGTTCGTGCTGGGCAAGGCCGGTAAAGCCGCGGCCTGGCAGCTCGAGATCTATCAGCTGGTCGCCGAAGCGCAGCGCGCCGGCCGCGAGGCGCTGAAGCCGGGCGCCGGCCTGCGCGACGTGGACGCCGCCGCGCGGCAGTTGATCATCGACGCGGGCTACGGAGAGCAGTTCGGCCACGGTCTGGGCCACGGCGTCGGCCTGCAGATCCACGAAGCGCCGGGAATCGGCGCCACATCCGCCGGTACACTACGTGCGGGCTCCGTCGTGACCGTGGAGCCCGGCGTCTACTTACCCGGCCGCGGTGGTGTCCGCATCGAGGACACGCTGGCAGTGGCCGATGGGCCGTCACATATCGCCGGGGAGACCCCGGAGCTGCTGACCCGGTTCCCCAAAGACCTGGCCATCCTGACTTAGGCGATCGTGTAGTCGTCCAGCGGGAAGGTCGCGGCTTCCAGCACCGCATTTCGTGTGGTCGTCGGCCGTAGCAGCGTTGCTTCACCGCTGTGGTTGAAGTAGTACGACCGCGACGTGGCACAGTTGCCCCAACGAAACACGGAGTCGCTCAGCAACCGTGTCACCCGATCGAGAAATCGGGCATTGGCCTCTTCGGTTACCTCGAAAGTGGTTGCGCCCCTGCGCTTGACCTCGCCGAGCAGCCGATCCATGTGCCGCATCTGATATTCGATGGTGTTGAAGTAGGACAGCCCGGAGAACGCGTAAGGGCTGACCAGGTTCAAGTAATTGGGGAAGCGGGGAACGGACACACCCTGGTATGCCTGAAACCGATTCTCGCGCCACCACTTTCCCAGGCTGCGGCCCTGGCGGCCGATCACCTCGATCGCCGGAAAGTTGGCGTCCCACAGGTCAAAACCGGTGGCCAGCACGAGGGCGTCGATGACGTCCTTATGGCCGTCGGCTGTGACGATGCCGTCCGGCTCGATCCGCTCGATCGGTTGTGTCCGCAAATGCACATGCGGTTTGGTGAAGACGGGGTAGTAATGATTGGACCAGGTGGGCCGCTTGCAACCGAAGTCGTAGTCCGGTGTCAATTTGCGGCGCAGCTCCGCGTCGCGGACCGACACGAACCGGCTGATCATGGCCAAGTCGCCGCCGTCGACGCGCAGTCGGCGGAACTGCCGGTAGTAGATCGCGGTCACCGTGATCAGCTCGAAAAAGGTGTCGGTCATCCAGCGGAAAAGGCGCTGCGCCAAGGGCAGTCGTGCGAACAGCCGTTGCATCCCCGCAGGGATCGCGAAATCAACCTTGGGCACCGTGTGGATCGCGGTGCGTTGGTAGACGGTGAGATCGGCGACCTGTTTGGCCAGCTCGGGGATGAGTTGCACCGCGGTCGCCCCGGTCCCGATCAGCCCAACCCGACGCCCGGCAAAGCGGTAGCCGCCGTCCCACGCGGCGGTGTGCATCACCCTGCCGTCGAAGCTGTGGATCCCGGGGATGGCCGGGATGCGCGGTTGGGACAGGAAGCCGGTCGCGGTGATGAGAATCCGCGTCGTCAGGGTTTGGCCGCCGGCCAGCGCCACCTGCCACACGTGGGCGTCCTCATCCCATCGGGCGCCTTCGACGATCCGGTTGAACCGCATGTGGCGGCGCACGTCGTACTTGTCGGCGACGTGCTCGGCATAGCGTTTGAGCTCAGCGCCCGGCGCGAATAAGCGTGACCAGTGCGGGTTGGGCTCGAACCAGTACGAATACGTGGTAGACGGGATATCGACGGCCACGCCCGGGTATCGGTTCACATACCAGGTGCCGCCCAGGTCGGCCTCCCGGTCGAGAATCACAAAGTTCTCGTACCCGAGGCGCTTGAGCTGGATCGCAGCGCCGATCCCCCCGAAGCCGGCCCCCACGATGACCGCTTGGAAGACCGCTTCGAAACACTCCGTATTCACAATTCGCTCCGTGCTCAACAAACGACCCAGATTCCAACTACACCGCGACCCTCAGTTCCGACAAACCGCGCAGCGTGGCGTTCGTCTTGTACTGTGGCTCGCTGTCCAGCCGCGCGTTCGGGAAGCGCGCTGTTATCGCCGACAGGGCCATGCCGGCTTCCAGCCGCGCCAGCGGCGCGCCCAGACAATAATGCGTGCCGCGACCAAAGCCCAAGTGCCGCAACGTCCCACGATCCGGATCGAAGGTGTCGGGGCGGTCGAACTCGGCGGGATCACGCTGGGCCGCGGCCAGCAGAAGGAGCATCGCGTCGCCCGCGGGCACCTCGATTCCCCCAATAGTCATGTCTTCGGCGGCAGCTCGGCCGACCAATTGCGTGGGCGGGTCGTAACGGAGGGTCTCCTCCACGATCGCCGGCGCGCGACCGGCATCGGCGCCCAGGGCCGTCCACTGCACAGGGTTGCGCAACATAGCCAGGACGGCATTCGCGATGAGGTTCACCGTGGTCTCGTGTCCCGCGATGAGCAGCATGCTGCAGGTGGAGATGATCTCGTCCTCGGCCAGCTGATCGCCGGACTCCTCCACCGCGATCAGGCCCGAGATGATGTCGTCGCCGGGCCGGGACCGGCGCTGTTCGATCAGGTAGTGGAAATATCCGTGGCTCCACCGGGTGGCCTTCAAGAAGGCGGCAAGCCTCCTCAGCGAGGGCCGCTCCTCGAAGCCGCTCGACAGGGAGCCGGCGAATCCGACGAACGGGTCCAGCGCTTGCGCGAGTAGGGCCGTCGCGTGGCTGAACTGCGGTTCGTCCTCGAGCGGCACACCGAGCAGCTGGCAGATGACCGCCACCTGCAGGGGGTAGGCGAAGTCCTCGACGGCATCGAACCGGCCCTCATCGGCGATCCGATCAAGCAACCCATCCAGCACCGCGGCGATATCGGGCTGCAACGCGTTCACCACCCTCGGCGCAAATGCCTTGCTGACCAACTTGCGCAGCCGCGTGTGATCGGGCGGATCCATGAACAAAAATCCCGGCGGGCCCAGTGGCCGCACCGTCGGCCAGCGCTGCAGGATGCGCTGCGCGATCGTCGACTTGAACCGGTCGCTGCTAGTCGCGGGGTTGCGCAAAGCCTCGTCGCAGTCCCGGTAAGTCGAGAAGACAGCGAGGTTGGCTTCGGGGAGGTGGAGCGGCCCCCGGTTGCGAAACTGCTCGTAGAGCCGATACGGGTCGGCCCGGTTCGCCGGGTCCATCAGCTGCAGCAGCAACCCCTGTGATTCGGCCTGCTCGGTGGGCGCGGTCGTCACAGTTCAATATTGTGCCCGAGCATGATGGCTCGCACGAAACGGAATGGCGGGAGGTTACTGGAAGACGACCATTGGGTGAAGTGCCCATTTCGCTCACGGGAGGAGGCCGGTGATGCGACGATCCGACCGTGGACGAACGCGATGCCGCCCAGGCCGTTGAGCTGGTGCGCGCGTTGCGCGATCAACTGCACGGAATGACCCGCCAGCTGGCGCGGCTCGAATGTCAGGATGCCGGCGGCACGAACGGCCGGGCATCCGCCATCCGGTGCGAAGCGTCTGCGCTGCGGCGAGACGTTCACGAGGCACAGATCCTCATTGACCGCCTGGAGCGCCGCTACCTGAACGGCGAAGGACCGCGGCGTTCGGCGGCGCCGTCGCAACCCACTCGACGGCGGTAGCGTCTCCGAACGGGTGATTGCCCGTTTTCCAGATGGCCCGGCCGCGGTGAGCTCGGCCATATGGCGCTGTACCTGGGCGCGGGTAAGCTCAAACGGATGCTCGCCCTCCGGACACCACCGGAGGTCGGCGACTTATGGTTCAGCCATACCAGGATCGGGCGAGCACCTGTTCCCTAGATAACTGGCCGTCCTTTAGGAGATTCACCGACCGTGGCAACGACTGCCGACTTCAAGAACGGACTGGTGCTGGTGATCGACGGCCAGCTGTGGCAGATCGTCGACTTTCAGCACGTCAAACCCGGCAAGGGGCCGGCGTTCGTGCGCACCAAGCTGAAGAATGTGCTGTCCGGCAAGGTGGTCGACAAGACCTACAACGCCGGCGTGAAGGTGGACACCGCGACCGTCGACCGGCGCGACACGACCTACCTGTACCGGGATGGGTCGGACTTCGTGTTCATGGACAGCGAGGACTACGAGCAGCACCCCCTGCCGGAGTCGCTGGTCGGCGACGCGGCCCGGTTCTTGCTGGAGGGCATGCCGGTGCAGGTCGCGTTCCACAACGGCGCGCCGCTGTACATCGAGCTCCCGGTGTCGGTCGAGCTGGAGGTCACCCACACCGAGCCGGGGCTGCAGGGCGACCGGTCCAGCGCCGGCACCAAGCCGGCCACCCTCGAGACCGGGGCCCAGATCCAGGTGCCGCTGTTCATCAACACCGGGGACAAGCTCAAGGTCGACACCCGCGACGCCAGCTACCTGGGACGCGTCAACGCGTGAGCCGGCCCGTTAAGGGACGTCATCAGGCCCGCAAGCGCGCCGTGGACCTGCTGTTCGAGGCCGATGCCCGCGGGCTTACCCCCGCGGAGGTGGTCGATGTCCGTACCACCCTGTCGGAGGCGAAACCGGATGTGGCGCCGCTGCACCCGTACACGGCCGCGGCGGCTCGAGGGGTCAGTGAGCACGCCGCCCACATCGACGACCTGCTCAGCTCGCATCTGCAGGGCTGGACGCTCGGCCGGCTGCCCGCGGTGGACCGGGCCATTCTGCGGGTCGCGGTGTGGGAGCTGCTCTACGCCGACGACGTGCCCGAGCCGGTCGCAGTCGACGAGGCGGTGGAGCTGGCCAAGGAGCTGTCCACCGACGACTCGCCGGGGTTCGTCAACGGTGTGCTGGGCCAGGTCATGCTGGTGACGCCGCAGATCCGGGCGGCCGCCCGGGCAGTCCGTTCCGGCGCGGCCGGAACGCCGGAGGGTCAGGAGCCGCAGTCGTGACCCGGCTGGAATTGCGCGCCGCCATCGCCGCTTTCCTGGCCGCGACGGTGGTGATGGGCGCCGTCGTGTGCGCCGCGTACGGGCTGACCATCGTCGCCTCGGCGCTCGCGATCTACGCGCTCGGTGTCGGCGCCTGGTTGTATCACTCGGTCGAACGCCTGGTCGTGGCCCGCCGCATCAGCACGGTCCGATCGGCCGCCAAGCCGCTGCAACCGCTGCTGCCGGTGATGGCCGCCATCATGGGCCTGACGCAGGCCGTGGTGCGCTCGCTCAGCGATGTCACCGATCTGCCGGCGCGGGGCTGGGAGCTTCCGGTGCTGCGCTGGATGGACGGCACCCGTGCCAACCGGCGAGTCCTCGACGCTGACGAGACCGACGCCGGCGAAGAGGGGACGCATCGCTGAGCGACCTCGGGTAAATGATTCCCGCGCCGCGCGCGGGCGGGACACAATGGCGGGATGAGCGGGATCAATCGAGACAGTGCCCAGCCGCGACGACTGCGCGTGTCCGCGCTGGCGGCAGTCGCCAACCCGTCGTACACGCGCCTGGACACGTGGAACCTGCTCGACGACGTATGCCGTCACCTCGCCGAGGTCGACCGCGCCGGGCTGCCGATCGACCACGACGTGTCCCGCGTGAGGCGGCTGATGGATCGCCTCCGGGCCTACGAGCGGTACTGGCTGTACCCGGGTGCGCACAATCTGGCGACCTTCCGCGAACACCTCGAGGCGCTGTCGACCGTGCGGCTGGCCGAGGAGGTGTCGCTGGCCGTGCGCCTGCTGTCCGAATACGGCGATCGCGCCGGGCTGTTCGACACGTCGGCGCCGCTGGCCGAGCAGGAGCTGGTCGCGCAGGCCAAGCAGCAGCAGTTTTATACGGTGCTGCTGGCCGACGACGCCCCGGTGACGGCTCCCGACTCCTTGGCCGAGTGCCTGCGCGCGCTGCGCAACCCGTCCGCCGACGTGCAGTACGAGCTGCTGGTGGTGGCGAGCATCGAGGACGCCATCACCGCCGTAGCGCTCAACGGTGAGATCCAGGCGGCGATCATCCGCCACGACCTGCCGCTGCGCTCCCACGACCGGGTGCCGTTGATGAACACCCTGCTGGGTGCGGCCGGCGACGATGTGGTGACGACCGAGACGCAGGACTGGGTGGAATGCGCGGAATGGATCAGGGAGCTGCGGCCCCACATCGACCTCTACCTGCTCACCGACGAGTCGATCGCCGCGGACACCCAGGACGAACCCGACGTCTACGATCGCACCTTCTACCGGCTCAACGACGTCACCGACCTGAACAGCACGGTGCTCGCCGGCTTGCGGAACCGTTTCGCCACACCGTTTTTCGACGCCCTGTGTGCCTACGCGGCGGCTCCGGTCGGCCAGTTTCACGCGCTTCCCGTCGCGCGGGGCGCCAGCATCTTCAACTCCAAGTCCCTGCAAGACATGGGGGAGTTCTACGGCCGCAACATCTTCATGGCCGAGACGTCGACCACCTCCGGCGGGCTGGATTCGCTGCTGGACCCGCACGGCAACATCAAGGCGGCGATGGACAAGGCGGCCTTGACCTGGAACGCCAATCACACCTACTTCGTCACCAACGGGACATCGACCGCCAACAAAATCGTGGTGCAAGCCCTGACGCGCCCGGGCGACATCGTCCTGATCGACCGCAACTGCCACAAGTCGCACCACTACGGCCTGGTGCTGGCCGGGGCCTACCCGCTGTACCTGGACGCCTATCCGCTGCCCGAGTACGCGATCTACGGGGCGGTGTCGCTGCACACGATCAAGAAGGCGCTGCTGGACCTCGAGGCCGCCGGGCAACTGCAGCGGGTCCGTATGCTGCTGCTCACCAACTGCACCTTCGACGGCGTCGTGTACAACCCGCGCCGCGTGATGGAGGAGGTGCTGGCGATCAAGCCGGACATCTGTTTCTTGTGGGACGAGGCGTGGTACGCGTTCGCGACCGCGGTGCCGTGGGCCCGGCAGCGGACCGCGATGGTGTCCGCCGAGCGCCTCGAGCAGATGCTCGCATCCCCGGGATACGCTGCCCAATACCGGGATTGGGCCGCGGAGATGGAAGGGGTCGATCGGTCGGAGTGGGTTGATCGCCGGCTGCTTCCCGATCCCCGCCGCGCGCGAGTTCGGGTGTACGCGACGCACTCCACGCACAAGTCGCTGTCGGCGTTTCGGCAAGCGTCGATGATCCACGTCCGCGACCAGGACTTCAACGCGCTGACGCGGGACGAGTTCGGTGAGGCGTTTTTGACCCACACGTCGACGTCGCCGAACCAGCAGCTGCTCGCGTCGCTGGACCTGGCGCGCCGGCAGGTGGACATCGAAGGGTTCGAGTTGGTCCGCAACGTCTACAACATGGCGCTGGTGTTCCGGCACCGTGTCCGCAAGGACCGGCTGATCAGCAAGTGGTTCCGCATCCTCGACGAGTCCGACCTGGTGCCCGACGAGTTCCGCGCGTCGTCGGTGAGCTCGTACCGTCAGGTCCGGCAGGGCGCGCTGGCCGAGTGGAACGAGGCGTGGCGGTCCGATCAGTTCGTGCTGGACGCGACGCGGGCGACCCTGTTCGTCGGCAAGACCGGAATGAACGGGTACGACTTCCGCGAGAAGATCCTGATGGAGCGGTTCGGCATCCAGATCAACAAGACCTCGATCAACAGCGTGTTGCTGATCTTCACCATCGGGGTCACCTGGTCGAGCGTGCATTACCTGCTCGACGTGCTGCGGCGGATCGCAATCGACTTCGAGCGCAGCCGCAACGCGTGCGGCAAGGACGACCTCGCCCTGCAGCAGCGCCGCGTCGAGGAGATCACCGAGGACCTGCCCCACCTCCCCGATTTCAGCGAGTTCGACATGGCGTTCCGCCCCGTCGACGCCTGCACGTTCGGCGACATGCGGTCGGCCTTCTACGCCGGATATGAAGAGTCGGACCGCGAGCATGTGCTGATCGGCAGCGCGGGGCGACGGCTGGCCGAGGGCAAGACCCTGGTGTCCACCACCTTCGTCGTGCCCTACCCGCCCGGGTTCCCGGTGCTGGTGCCGGGTCAGGTGGTCTCCAAGGAGATCGTCTACTTTCTCGCCCAACTCGACGTCAAGGAAATCCACGGCTACAACCCCGACCTGGGGTTGTCGGTTTTCACCGAGGCCGCGCTGGCACGAATGGAGGCCCAGCGGAGCGCGGCGACGGCGGCGGTCGGTTCCGCGTTCCCGGCATTCGAGATCCCTTCGGATGCCTCGTCTTTGGGCGGGTCTCTGGGTGGGGGCCTCAACGGCGACCGCAACCCGCGCGCGGTCACCGAAGGCGCGTAGGCGCCCGCTCTGCCGATTTGTCTTTCGGGTCGCCGGGGTGGCGTCCGGGGCGTTGCGGTAGGACGACGATCAGTGCGACGAGAACCGCTGCGATGACGGCCGAGGCCAGCGGGCGGCTCAGGGCCAGGCCGCCGTCGGCGACCGGCTTGTCGATGAAGTCTCCCAGCGTTGCGCCCAGGGGCCTGGTGAGGATGAAGGCGACCCAAAACAAGGCGACGCGCGACACGCCGGTCCAGTAGTACAGGGCCACGACCACGGCGAGGCCCGCGGCGAATACCAACGCGCCGCGTTCGTAGCCGAAACCGCGAGTGTCGGCGAGCCAGTCGCCCAGCGCGGTGCCCAGCGTCTGCGAGAAGGTGATGGTCGTCCAGTAGAACGCCTCCACTTTCGGCGTCGAGACGGTGCTCACCGAGACCGTTCCCTCCGACCACCGCCAGGCACCCAGGGTGGCCAGCAGGCAAGCCAAAAGCACGAGCGATCCGCCGGTATAGCCGATCCCGAGCGACCGGTCGGCGAAATCGGCCAGCGCGGTGCCGAACGTCGTCGAGGCCACGATCGTCGCCCAGTACAGCGACGCATGAAAACGCTTGGCGAAGATCTGCGCGGCGACCAGCGCCACCAGCACGAAGCCGAAAAGCGCTACCCCGGCGGCGTAGCCCCAATTCAGCGTCATCGTGACGGTGTCGCCGCCCGTCTCACCCAATGTGGTCGCCAAGATCTTGATGACCCAGAAGCCCAGCGTGACGGCCGGCACCTTGGTCAAAGCTTGCTTCCCAACGTCATTCATTGTCATTCACCAGGGTGGTCATCTTCCCGTCTCGTTGTCGTCCATGAGGTCTCCATCGTTCCGGTGTGCCCTGAGAGCCAACTATATTGCAGCTGTGAATTGCGCCGAAACCGCGATGGGGCCAGAAGATGACTCAAAAATGCCATCTCGGGCCAGAAGCGAAGGCGCTCAACGCATTCAGCGATGCGCACCAGAACAAACCGATGCTCGAATGTTGAAGACTGGTTAGCAATTAGCTTAACGTTCAATAAGTTACGGCGCTTTTGTGGTGCCACCATGGGTGGATGCTGAACGACGCGGGCAGCACCGTGCCCCAAGTCGGCGCGAGGGCGCGCTGGTCGATCATGGTCGTCTCGTTGGGGGTAACGGCAAGTTCCTTCCTTTTCATCAGTGGGGTCGCGTTCCTGATCCCTTCGCTGGAGGCTCGCCGCGGCATTCCGCTGACCGAGGCCAGCCTGCTGTCGTCGATGCCCAGTTGGGGCATGGTACTCACGCTGGTTCTGTGGGGCTACGTGCTGGACCGCGTCGGCGAACGGACGGTGCTGACGGTGGGCTCGGCGCTCACCGCGGTCGCGGCGTTGGCGGCGGCGTCGGCGCATTCGATGGTGTGGATGGGTATCTATCTGTTCCTCGGCGGGATGGCCGCGGCCAGTTGCAACACCGCCGGTGGCCGGCTGGTGGCCGCGTGGTTTCCGACGCGACAACGCGGCCTGGCAATGGGAATCCGCCAGACCGCGCAACCGTTGGGAATCGCCCTCGGGGCGCTGGTCATACCGGAGCTGGCCGAACGCGGGCCCCGCGCGGGATTGATGTTCCTCGCGCTGATGTGCACGGCGGCGGCGCTGGCCAGCACGCTCGGAATCGTTGATCCCCCAAGGAAATCCCGCAAGATCGCGACCCGGGAGGAACTTGCCAGTCCGTATCGCGGATCTCTTGTGCTGTGGCGAATCCACGCGGTGGCCGGCCTGCTGATGATGCCGCAGACGGTGACCGTGACGTTCATGCTCGTGTGGCTGATGCACCACCACGGCTGGTCGGTGGGTGCCGCCGGCGGACTGATCACGTGCTCCCAGATGCTGGGCGCGGTCGGACGAATCGCGGTCGGCCGCTGGTCTGATCGCGTCGGCTCGCGGCTGCGGCCGGTCCGCACAATCGCCATCGCGGCCGCCGCGGTGCTGTTCCTGCTTGCCCTCACCGACAACGCCGGTTCCGGTTATGACGTCTTGCTGATGGTCGCCATTTCCGTGATCGCGGTGCTCGACAACGGGCTGGAGGCCACGGCGATCACCGAGTTCGCCGGGCCGTTTTGGAGCGGGCGCGCGCTGGGCATACAGAACACGGCCCAGCGGCTGATGGCGGCCGCCGGCCCTCCGCTCTTCGGGGCGCTGATGATGACGGGCGCATACCCGGCGGCCTGGGCGCTTTGCGGCTTGTTTCCGTTGGCCGCCGTTCCGCTGGTGCCGACACCCGCATCAAACCGGATCGGCGGAGCCTCGCCTGCGGGGCCCGCCGGCGGCCGCGCCGAGCAGCACGACAGCGAACGTCGCGCCGACGGCACCCGAGATCAGCAGCGGCAGCCTCCCGTCGGCACCCCACAGGAAACCGGCCCAAAGGCCCGCGGCGAGCATCGCGAACCCGCTCAGACCCTGGAAGACGCCCTGGGCGCCGGACTGTAGCTCCGTGCCGACAAGCCCTGAGACCCATGCCTTCCCGACGCCGTCATAGCAGGCGGTGAAAAGCCCGTACACGGCGAGCAGCCCCCACGCGGTCGCGGCGTTCGTGGTGATGCCCAGACCGAGATAGCCGACGGCAAAGAACACCAGCCCCACCCCGTAGACCACAGGCCGGCCGAAGCGGTCGGCAAGCGCTCCCGCCGGGAAGCTCCCCAGCGCGTACACCACGTTGTAGCCGACGTAGGCCAGGACGACGCCGACTACCGAGAAGCCGATCTCCTTGAGCCGCAACAACAGCAGCGCGTCGGGAAAGTTGGCGACGCTGAAGGCGACCAAGAATGAGACCACCCGCCAGTATCGGCGGGGCAGCCGCCGGGTTTCGGCGAGCATCGAGGTACGGGCGGCTTGCCGCGTGTCCCTCGGTCGTTCGTGGACCCAGGCGATCAGCAACACGCTGAGCACAGCTGGGATCACGGCAAGATAGAGCACTGGACGGATCTGGTGGTCGAACAGCTCGTATCCGGCCAGTCCGAGCAGCGGCCCGATGACCGCGCCCAGGGTGTCCATCGTGCGGTGAAACCCGAACACGCGACCACGCTCGGCCTGCTTGATGCCGTCGACGAGCAACGCGTCGCGTGGCGCGCCCCGGAGTCCCTTCCCCAATCGGTCGACGACTCGCCCGACCAGAACTGGCGGCCATGCGCCGGCGGCGGCCACGATGAGCTTGCCCAGGGCCGCCATCCCGTAGCCGGTCGCGATCAGGGGGCGCCGGTTAAACCGGTCGCCCAATGGCCCGGAGACGACCTTGGTGAGCGACGCGGCGCCCTCCGCCGCGCCTTCCACCGCCCCGACGACCGACGGCGGCGCGCCGAGAACGGTTGTCAGATAGATCGGCAGCAGCGGGTAGAGCAACTCGCTGGCGGCGTCCTGCAGCAGCGACACCAGAGAAAGCACCATCAGGTTTCGGGTGAGCCAGGTTGGCGCGCTACGCACAGTCATCTCGAACCAACCTAGTGCCAGATTCCGCTCAGCGGGATCCGGTTGCGATCAGGACGATCTCGTGGGGCCCTCAGCTATGGCCGAGCGAAACGTTCGTCACCTTGCCGGCCGTGATCAGTTGATCGGCAGCGCGCCTGGCCTGATCGACAGGGATGGCGAAGCCCACGCCGATCCAGCCGGCCGGGGCGCCGGGGTAGGCGGCTCCCGTTGTTGCGATGGCGGAGTTGAGTCCCACCAGTGCGCCGGCCGAGTCGACCAATGCGCCTCCAGAGCTGCCCGGGCTCATCGTGGCGTCCGTTTGGATTGCGTCGAGCATGGTGTTGCTGCCGCCGGGGCCGGTGATGCTCGACACCGGGCGGTGCAGGGCGCTGATGACGCCGGTGGTGACCGTGCTGTCCAGCCCAAGGGGAGCGCCGATGGCGACCACTTTCTGGCCCACGTGGAGGCCGGTTGCCGACCCCATCGTTATGGGCTTGAGACCCGAAATGCCTTGAACGCGAACGACCGCAATGTCGTTGGCGGCATCGGCGCCGACGATCGCAAACGGCGCGCTGCGTCCGTCGGCGAAGGTCGCGGCGGTGCTCACCGCCGGGCCCGCCGGGCCCGGGCCGGGCGTTGACACCACGTGATTGTTGGTGACGATCAACCCGTCTGCGCTCAGCACGACGCCGGAGCCCTCTTCGATCTGGCTGCCGAAAGCCGTCTCGAGTTTGACCACGCTGGGTATCGCCTTGGCCGCCGCCTGCTCTATGGTTGCGGCCGACGGCCGGGTAAGGGCAGATGAGTCCGCGGGGCCGCCGGCGGTCGCCGCGTCCGGGCGAAGTTCAAGGGCGGCGACGGCACCCGCGGCACCGGAGAACAACGCGACCGCCGCGGTGCCGACGATGACCGCAAATCTGGATCGCAGCCAAAGCAAAGCCCCTGGCACGCGCGCGCGGTGGCGGCGTGAGCGCCGCAGTTCATGGCGGCCGCTGGGCAATTCATGGCGTCCGAACGTGTCGTGGGGCCGGGCACCCGTGTAGGTGGTCATGGATGGGCCACCCTCTCCCTGTATTACTCGCGTTGTGTGCGCGCCGACACACCGATGACACGAGTCGGATGCCCGCTAACCAATCCCGCAAAACCCGTCGCTCGCGCTACCTCAGCGCCTTGGCGTACAGCAGGCTGTCTTGCGGCTCGGATCCCGTGGTGGGGTAGACGGCGTGGCGGGCGAGCCGTCCCTCGAGGACGAAACCGGCCTTCTCCAGCAACCGCGCCGAGCGCTCGTTGTCGGGGCTGCAGGTTGCCCATACGCGATACACCTTTCGGTCGGCCTCCAGCCCGTCCAGAAGCACGCTGAGCACCTCTGACATCAAGCCCTTGCCCCACCAACGCCGGCCCAGGCAGTAACCGATTTCCACCGAATGCGGCACCGCGCGCCGGCAACTGGTCAGCCCGACGACTTCGCCGCTGTGCTTCAGCTCGATCACCCAGGTTCGCTCGTCGTCGCTGACATTCATCTTCTCGGTGATCACCCGTCGTGTCGCCGCCACGTCCCGATGCGGTGCCCACAGCAGATACTTGGTGACCTCGGGATCGCGGGCGACCCTTTGGAAGAGCGCGCCGGCGTCGTCGAGCACAGGTGGACGCAACACCACTCGCGGCCCGGCGATGCGGTCAGGCGGGTAATCGACCATGGTGCTAGAGGCCGATCGCGCGGTAGGTGCTGCGGACGAACTTCGGTTGCGCCGTGCGGAGTTTCGCCAGCGACGTGTTACCCGCGACGGCCGTGGCGGCGTCCACGGTGAGGTCGGGCAGATTTTGAATCAGATACAGCAGGATCAGGTCCGCCGACGGGTCGGCCTGCCACCACGTCCCGTAGGCGCCGGGCCAGCTGAAAGTCCCAAGGCCGCCCGGCCCGAACAGCGGAGCCGACTTCGCCGGATCGGTCACCACCGACAGGTTCAACCCGAATCCGCGGCCGACCCAGTACGGCGCCCCGAGGAAGTTGTGCCGCTTCTGTTCGTCGGTGAGCCGGTCGGTCCGCATCAACCGGGCCGACTCCGGGGACAAGACCCGCACGCCGTCGACCGTCCCTTCGGCGAGCAGCATCCGCACGAACCGCAGGTAGTCGTCGGCGGTGGACCACAACCCGCCCCCGGCGTTGCAGAACGAGGGCGGGGTGATGTGCGGCGGTCCCATCACGTCGTGCCGCAACCGTTCGTTGTCGTCGAGCGAATACATGGTCGCGGCGCGTCGCCGTGCTTCGGCGGAGACGAAGAACCCGGTGTCGGTCATGCCCGCCGGAGCCAGGACCCGTTCGTCGAGAACCTGGTGGAACGGCTTGTCCTCGACGCGTGAGGCGATGACGCCCAGCAGATCTACGGAGTGGCTATACGTGACCCGCTCGCCGGGTTGATGCACCAGAGGCAGCTTCGCCAGCTCGGCCAGCCAGGCGTCCGGCCCCTGATTGAACGGCAGCCGCATGTACGCCTTCGAGATCGGTCCGGAGACGGAAAATCCGTAGGCCAGGCCGCTGGTGTGGGTCAGCAGGTCCTCGATGAGGATCGCCCGGTTCACCGGATGCGTCTGGTCGAGCGGACCGTGCGGATCGTCCAGCACCCGCACGTCGGACAGCTCCGGCGCAAAGCGTGCGACCGGGTCCTTCGGCGCCAGCTTGCCCTCGTCGACCAGGCTCATAACCGCCGCGACCGTGACCGGCTTTGTCATCGACGCGATGCGAAACAGCGTGTCCCTCGTCATCGGCAGGCCCGCGTCGACGTCCCGATAGCCGATCTCGTTGAGCTGCAGCAGTTCTCCGCGCTGCCAGACCACCGTCACCGCACCGGCGAGGAGGCCGGCGTCGCACACTTCGCGGATGGAGGCCGCGTTGGCGGTGAGCGTCGAGCGATTCACCCGGTTCAGGGTAATGCGCGCCGTGCTGAACTGTGCCAAACGGGCGCTGAGGGTCGAGCGATTCACCCGGTTCAGGGTAATGCGCGCCGTGCTGAACTGTGCCAAACGGGCGTCGCTCCTAAACTGCGCGCACGGAGTTGGCCCGATTGCAGGTCAGTGAGGATGGGTTGCGTGCGGAAGCCGGCTGGTGTGCGTCCTTGGCGGACAGGCTGGCGGGGACCAGCGCGCCGACGACGGCCGGAACGTCGGCGCTGACCAGTTCGGCTGCGGTGAGTGCCGCACACGCTGACATCGTCGCGGCCGGGATCAGGTGCGCTTCTCGCATGCAAGCGACGGCCGTCAAGCTGGCTGCGGCTTCTGTCGGTTACGGCGAGAACGAAGCTCTTTCGGCAGCTGAGTTTCGCGCGCTCAATTCGGCGACGGTGTGCTAGGTGGCGGCGACCCCAGCGCTGCCCACTTTGTCGCAAGTAAGGAGTTTGGATACCGCATATCTGCGTGCGGCGGCGCAGTATTGGACGAACACCGGGAATCTGTGGGAGCACGCGTTCGCCGAAGTTCACGAGCGGTTGGCGAGCCCCGGAGCGAGCCCATGGGAAGGTCAGGCGGCGGCCGCTGCGCAGGAACGCTCGTATGTGGATTTGGTTACGGTTCGGGGGGCGTCCGATCAGCTGCATGGCGCGGCGGCCGTCGCTGTTCGCGGAGACCAGCAGTTGCAGGCCTGCAGAGCGGCAGTGCTAGAGGCCGTCCAAGACGCACGCGCTGATGGCTTTAGCGTCGGTGAGGACTATTCGGTCACCGATCGCTTACGCGGCGGCACGTCCGAGTTTCGGGCTGCGCGTTTTGCCGTCGCTCAAGGCCACGCGAGCTTCGTTCGCCATCGAGTGGCTGCCTTGGTTACCAGCGATCGGGAGCTCGCCGCGCGCATCACCGCCGCTACCAAGGACATCGACGCGCTTAGTTTCCAAGAACCGGGCATCGACGACACCATCGTCGGCGACGACAAGCGCAACAGAGTCCAGGCCGTTGACCAATACACGTGCAAAGAGGCGCCGAATCCAGAACCCGATCCGCCGCCGATCCGCGGTTTGCCACCCGACGGGGTTCGTCCTCCGGTCGAGGGGATCCTGACCGTAGGACCGGCTAGCCGCCCAACCGAACAGGCCAAGGGCGGTCTGAGTCTGTGGGATGACAAAGGCGGTGAGTGGCGATATGACCCGGGCACCAACCAGTGGCACAACCCGCACTGGGACTACAACCCGCACGACACCAAGTTCTCCCAATGGCAGAACATCCAGGTAGGCGACCTTCCGCCGCACACGAGTCAAGCAGTACCCGAGGTGCGCGCGCCGGGAGCCGCTTCATCGCCTGCGCCGGCCGCTCAGCCCGCGCCCGCGCCGCGTCCGGCACCACCTCCGGTTGAAGCAATGCCTGCGCCCAAACCGGCACCGCCAGAAGGCGGAGGAATGGCGATGATCCCTGGCGGACCCGCCACGCCGTTAGGTCCTCATGCCATTCACCCGCCGCGCAGCATCCCCCATCATTTCCCAATCCTGGGACAAGACGACCCGTGGGAAAACGCCGAGAGTTCGAGTAGTACGGTCCCGCAGAGCCGATCACTAGACATGCTCATTGTGTGAGAGCACCAACGTCTCAGCCGGTGTGGAGATGTCGACGTAGTAATGACCCGCACGAGGGGTGCTCTGCGTCATCGCCGACAACAACTCGATGATCTCTGTGGCCTTGACAGGATCGAGCCGCCACACCACGCGATCATCGTGCAGCTCGATGTCGGCGGCATTGGGCTCAATGAACAGATCGTGAACCGTTCCGTCGCTCTCGAGCCGCGACGCCCCATGTTGCTGCGCAAGAACCACCGTCGAGAGAAAAGTCTTCACACCATCGGTGTCCATGACCAACAACACCGCGTCGTCGCCAAAGTAGAACTGTCGAGCGAGCTCCGCACGAACGACCGTCATACTTCCCGTGCTTTCCTACGCCCAAATGGGTTGGTAATCGACGACTCCGGCTCTGAAACTCAGAATTACACGGCTTGCAATCAGCGCCCTAACGCATCAGCCAACAGCACGAATCAGTTATTATTGCCGTTGCGCCCGGAGGTACCAGAACGCCATTTCGATTTCATTCCCGTCCATTTCGCGGCGCACCGTTGCGGGCTCCAGAGACTCGATATCCCAGCCGGCGCCCCCGAGGACGTCGCGGAGCGTCTGCTCGGACACTGCGGGCCGCGGCCACTCCTCGTCCGCGGGCTGGGCGTCGGAGAAGCAACTCATCAACAGCGTGGCGCCCGGCCGGGTCGCCCGGTGTGCGGCGGCGGCATAGCTGCGCTTGCCGTCTTCGTCCAGGCAATGAAACATGCCGCTGTCGATGATGGTGTCGAACGCGCCGGTGTAGCCCTCGAGTTTGGTGGAGTCGGTCACTGCGAATCTCACCTCGACGCCCGCGTCCTGAGCGCGCCGCTCGGCGGTGACCAGGGCGGTCGGCGAGATGTCGAACCCCGTCACGTGGTAGCCGTTCTTGGCCAGATAGATGGCGTTGTCGCCCAGCCCGCAGCCGATGTCCAGCACGTCTCCATGGATCCAGCCGCCGTTATGCCACGCGATGACATTGTCCTTGGGCGCCTTGGTATCCCACGGGGGTGTGGTAACCGCCGGCATGCCTTCGGCCGGGCTTTCACCCCGGTACAGGGCGTCGAAATCGAGATGCGGGAATTGACCTGTCATGCTCGCCAGCCTATGCGGCGTGGAGGTCGGTGAGTGCAACACGGATCCGCGCCTCTACCTCACTGACGAATATGTTGAGCGGGCCGGGCGCCGGCGGCGCGGTGGAGTGGTAGTGCATCCCGGTGGGAGTGATGAATTCGGCTGTGTGCGAGCCTGTTTCGTCCACCGTGGCACTGACGCGCCAGCCGGACGCTTCCTTGACGTAGTTGCAGTGCTCACACGACCCCAGCCCGTTCTCCCCGATGGTCGGGCCGCCGCGGTGATGGGGCCGGGCGTGGTCGCGGTGCCGGATTGGTGCATCACAGTAGGGCGTGCGACAGCGCTGATCCCTCAATCCGATAAAGGACGCCAGCCCCTTCGGGAAGCGGCGCGCCCGCGACTCCATGCCCACCAACGCCCCCGATGACGGATGCCGATAAAGCCGCCGTAGCGTGGCCCGCGACCGGGCATCGGTGGCCGCGTTGCTCACCAGGTTGCGGGCCACCGCCGCAGGGATTGGGCCGTACCCGTCGACCACTGCTGCGGTGTCGTCGTCGCCGAGCAGCGTCTCGTCCGCGATGACCAGGTTGACAGCGACCGGTTGCGGCACATCGGCGGGCCGTCCGGTGACGCGCTCGACCAACGTGTCGGCCATCACCTGGCCACGGGTGCGGTCATCGAATGTGGTGTCGGCGGCCCGCTTGAGCGCCGCATATACGGACACACCGTGGGCCACCGGAAGCAACGCCGTCACGTAGGTCATGGTGTCGGGGGCCGGCCGAATCGTCACCGTGCGCTCCGATTCGGCCTTGGCGGCGCGATCCACCACCGCCTGCGCATTGAGCCGGTAAGCGATTGCGCGGGCCGCTGCGGCGATCCGCGCGTCACCCATACCCTCCAGCTTCGACCCGTCGGCGCATAGCTCGGCGTCCAGCGCACGGCGATCGTCAACGTCTAAGCAAGCTGATTCCCGCACGACCAGCGTGGCGCGCCACTCCGACAAGAGCCCGGTTTCCAGCGCGGCGAGCGTGTGCGGCATCTCGTATACCAACGCCTTCGCGAAACCGAGATGCCGGCCACCGCGGGCCGGGGAATCCCGTCGCGCCAACGCGATCTCGCTGGCCACCCCACGGCCGCGCTGGGCGGCCGGCACTCCCGCGTCGGACTCGTTGGAGCGCCGCAGCGCGTCGAGCGCCGCCGCCGCACGCGCTTGGCCCGCGGCAGCCGCCGACTTGACCGCCTCCAATTCGGCGATCCGCGCGATCAGCGCGGCCTCGGCGGCCCGTGGATCGGCTCCTGATTCGAACATAGTTTCGATAGTAAACGGCGCCGCCGACACGTTGACCGCAGTGCGAACCCGCAGACCGGAAGTGCTACGCTGCCCGGGCAGTCGACATC
>CAWBFI010000011.1:0-267811 GCA_963788075.1 uncultured Actinomycetota bacterium
GAATGGCGAAGTCGCGGTCCAGGCGGGAGCGGTATGGTAAGGCGGGACCGAAAAGCCGGTTATCGGAATGGTTTTCACCATTCTCGACCTGATAGACGGCGCCTGGGAACGGCAGCGGTTCAAGAACGCGCCCGTGTTTCCGCCACCAGTCGAACGCCCACCCGTGCTCCAGAACGTGTTCGAGCCGCTCACCGAAGGCCTGTGCAATGTCCTGCTGCGTGGCCGAGACGGTCAGATGGGGCGCAACGTCATACGCCTCGAATGGCATGACGAACGATGTTCCGCAGAAGCGGTAGAACTGCCTCAGCCGCTTGTAAGCGTTCCTCCTGCGCGAGTACATCAACCCACGCTTGACCACCCACCCGGCACGGCCGGGGCGAGCGTGGACAAACGCCGCGAGCTCTCGGTGGACGAAGTCGTCGGCGTCCACGAACATCACGTATTCCGGCCGGAAGTCGCGAGCGGCGATAAGACCGATACCGTTCTTGGTGCCCTTGTCCCAGATGACTGAGGCCGGGCCGGTGCGGGGACCCTTGAGGTCGGAGGGAGGCGGGAAGCCGACTTCGACAAAGACGACGCGCTTCGGCAGCGGGAACGCCGGTCGGCGATTGCCCACGATAATCACCACGTAGTCGTCGCACGACTGCTGGGTGAGCGACGCCAGGGTGTCTTGCAGCAGCGCTTCGACGCGGCCGTAATCTGCGGCGTTCTGTGGGTGACGCAAGGTCGTGATGAACGCCAGCATCCGTTTTGTGCTCCTCGCTAACCTGCGGGCGGATCCGCCTTGACGACGATTTAGCCTAGTTGATCGCCGTTAGGGGCGCCGCGAAAATACGAACAAGCGTTGCTCTTCCCAGTCTTCCTGTTGCGCCAATTCGAAACCGCGCGCGCGAAACAGTGCCCGAAGCTCCTCTACGCCATAGCGGTTCATCCAGCCGTGCCTCAGGCGGCCAATCGCCTCGACGAGATCTCGCGCCGAATGGCCGTTGGCCCTCGCCGGGGCATACGTGAGTACGCAGACCGTGACGTATTTCGTCAACCAATCGAGCATGGAGGGGACGTCGCGCACATATTCGAGAACCCCGCTGAATACGGCGACGTCATACACGTCTGGACCAAGGTCCGGAAGAGGTCTCTGATTCAGGTCACAGACGATCGTTCCCGGCCCCCGGTCGATGATGTCGGACGGCACGTAGGTACACGACGGATCGAGGTACCGCTCGAGAACCCGCTTGCCGGCCCCGAACTCGATGACCCGGCTATTGCGCGGCACAAGCGCCGCAAGCTGTTCGTTCCGAGATTCCCACGACGCGTAAAGATTGCGGGGATCGGACCACCGCCTGCGGTCAGTCTTCTTGAAGACGGTGGTAATCACCCTCAACATGGTGTCGCACCCATGCGCCGAAACGTCACGCGACCTCAAGTCCCAAGTGCCGTCCAAGATCTGCGTACTCTGCCTGGAGGCGTTGCCGAAGACGCGCGACGGCGGCGTGCGTCTTCTTCCTGATGTTCGATGAGTCCGCGAGCGCTTCGGCCACTCGGTCGACTAAGGCGACACTGCTCAGTTTGTCGGTACGGATAAGGGAGCGTTCATCGTCGATGGACAGCGCGAAGTCTCTGCACTTGGGCTGGTACTCGAGCGAAACGACAGGTGTGTCGGAAACCGCTGCCAGAATTCCCGCGTGCAGCCGGCTGACGATCGCGACAGAACAGCGGCCCAGCTCCCGTGCCGCGCCCTGGGCGTCGACCGGAAGCACGATGTCCGCGGCGACATCCTTGAGCGCCACCTCGGTCCACCGTTTGTCTTCCGGATTCATCAGTATCCCAACGAACCGACACCCTTGTGACGCTAGTTGCTTCACCGCGGCCGACATCTCGTCGGCCAGCCTCGCTGGATCGTGTCCCCAAAGATCGTCGCCGAAACCGAGGTTCAACCCGACTAAGCCATCTTCTGGGACCACGTCGGGTCGGGGGAGAAGGAGCGCCGGATCACCGGACACCTGCACGCTCAGACCGATGCCCGAAAGCAGGTCAGCGCTTCGGGGACCTCGCACGGAAACAGTCCGAAACTCTGAAAGCATTGGCGCCCAACGTTTCAACTCATCCTTTTCCGAGCCGCTATTGCGCCCGAGGAAGGCGGGGTCTTCGACGCCGACGCCGATCGCGTAGCTTCCTTCGGTTCTGGTGAGGGCCATCCCCCGAGTAACCAATCGCCTCCAGAAGCGCCTTCCAATCAGTGTGCCGCCGCCCAGCACTTGCGTGCTGCGCCGCAGCGACCGATTCACACCCGTTGCGACGGCGCGGATCATCTCTTGTGGGAGGCAAGGCATATCGACAAACGTCGCTCCGGAC
Source organism: uncultured Actinomycetota bacterium (assembly GCA_963788075.1). Taxonomy (GTDB): domain Bacteria; phylum Actinomycetota; class Actinomycetes; order Mycobacteriales; family Mycobacteriaceae; genus Mycobacterium. The sequence continues at coordinate 2,353 of CAWBFI010000011.1, forward strand.
AACTGGGACCGGACGGCGTCGTAGATCGCGTCGTCGCCGAGGTTGCCCCTGCCGTGCCAGCCGAGATAGGCGACCAACGGGTCCTGTAGGCGCGTCATGAACCCGATCGACTGAGCATTCGATCAGGCCACGTCGCGGCCAGCCGGCTCATATGTTGCCGACCACCATCCAGGACCCCATGCCCGCCGAGAGGGCCACGAAGACCCACCTTTGGTTGGCGCGCAACGCTTCGTGCAGCCGTTGCATCATCGCTTCGGTTTTCGCGGGTACCGCTAGATGGCTGACGAGAATGAACTCGATGACCGCAAGCATCCCGATGACGAAGCCGACGGCGGCGGTGACCTGCATGCCGAGTGCTGCCCCCGACGCCACGACGGCGGTGACCAGCACTAGCATCTCGAGCGGAGGCGGCCCCGAGAACAAGCCGATCACGAACGCCATGCGGGAGGACCCGTTTTCCCATGCGGTGTGAGCGCGGAGCAGAAGCCGCCAGATTGCTGACTCGTTTCGCCGCGACGGGTCAGCGGCACGTCCAAACAGATAAAACACCGGGTGGCGCGGCTGCGTCATCAAGGCCGACGGGCCGACAGTTACCGGCAGCTGCGCTCGCTGACGTGCGGCGTAACGCACTGCCATCAGCGCGGCGACCACGAGCGCGAGCGCACCCATGCCAAGCTGCACGTGCCGGCCGGTGGTGCTGGAAAGTGCGCCCATGATGGTGTTGGCCAAACCCTCGGTAAACGGCCTGAACACCGGTACGTAGTACAGCACCAGCACCGGAACCAGGACGCTGGGAACACTCGCCATGACGCAGCCGACCCAGTAGGCCAGCAGGCCGGACATTGGCCGGGGCCGGGAGATCATGAGGAGGGTGACGGCCAAACGGACCGGGTCTACCGCAGCCACGAACGTCACCATCAGGATGGCGCCCCACATGGGTGGAACGTTACCGTCTTGCGACGGATCTGGTGGTACTACTGACGAATTGGTGGCGGGCGAACGAGACACCCGTGTGGCGAGAGTGGCCGTTGGTGACGGAGCCCACGACCGCAACTCTCGCTTTGGTGCTAGCCGTGAATTTCGGCGGTCAGATCGAATTCGGCCAGCGTGGCTACCGTGTCCTCGCGCAACGCATCTTGCGAGTTTGTCTGGCCCGCAAGGTATGCGTTGACCGAGATGGAGATCTTCCGGCAGACCCGTGTCGAAAACACATACAGCTGGCCACCTATGCGTTCGAGGGTGCGCTTGCTGATGCCGGGCTCGATCAATCGTCCCGAAAAATAGTCGGCATCGGTGCCATCCGGGCGGTTCAACACCGGCTCCAGGTCACCAAGATTGGAGCAACCGACGGGGAGGCCGGTGGCACCCAAACCTACCCCCGCTGCCCTCCGGGCCACCCACTTCGGAGTCATCGATGCCAGTGGCAGTGGCGCCAGCAACTTGTCGGAGGTCTCCGCCAGGTCGGCAAGTGCTTGCTTGACCTTGACGCGAATTTCCCCGAGATCCGACGACAAGTGCGTCGGGTCGACAGAAACGGTGGGCAACATCAATGCGTTCCCACGCGTATCGTTTTCGGTGCGTCCGCTTATCGGAAACGATAGGGTGACTGCTCCATCGTCACAAACGCGCCGCATTCTCACTCCGAGTCTGCACGCGAACCCTGCGAGGAGTGTGTTGCCATTTCCGCCAAGGCTTTTCGCACGTGCATCCCATTCCACCAAGTCGAGATGCGCGGTCAGGGAAGGCACCACCACAGGCTGATCGTCGCCAGCTACCCGCGGGGAAGGTGGTGCCGATGCGATCGATGCGGCGACCTCCTGACGGCTCTCGCGAGCGAAGCGCACTGTCGCTGCCAGTGCCCGCGCCAGCTCTGGCACCGACGCGATGGTTTGCCGGCCATCCTCCAACAGAGCCCGCCTACGTGTGCGCGAACCGGGACGTAGATACCCCAGATATCGTGTCCGGCCGCTCGAGGCATCGACTATCGCCTGGGCGAGCGCCTGCCCGTCGCTGACAGTGTGCGAAGCCACCAGGCTAACCGCGGTCCCGCCGTCCTCTAGCGGGAGTACCCCAAGATGCCAGCTGGGTCCAAACTCCGGATCAATGGGTAGGCGCGCCCGCTCGTATAACCATGCGCTCAGATCGGCGCGTCGCCGCGGTGTTTCGGCGATATCGATATCCTCCGGGCCCCGGGAGGAGACCCACCTATCACGCGCGAAAGCCAGGGGAGACCGTTCGACCCGTCGTCCCAACAACCCGTGTCCGAGATTGTAATGGAAACGGCGTAACCCATCGATATCCACGGGCCGGTTGTATATCCAGGTAGCTTGCGCGAGCGCCCCATAGCCAAGCGCCCGCAGACCGAGAAATGACGCCTGGTCCATGTGTGCGAGTCGATTGTCCACCGCCTACACGGTAGTTCATTTGCGCTGCATGGCGTGGCGCTTTGCCGCGGGCCCGATCATACGTACCGGCCGAACCCGGGGAGGGCCGCGCTGCGCGGTGGACGGCGGGGCGCGACTAGTTGGTACCGTTACACCTCGCCGTTCCCGGTCAGCAACGCTTCCGACGAAGGTAACCCGATGTCCGTGGTTGAGTCCTCAATTCCTGCTGTGCTGCACGAACGCGCCAGCCTGCAGCCCAACGACCCGGCGTTCACATACGTTGATTACGACCAAGAGTGGGACCGCGTTGGCGTCACCCTGACGTGGTCGCGGTTGTATCGGCGAGTGGTGAACCTTGGTGAGCAGCTCCGGCTCCACGGATCGACCGGCGATCGGCCAATGATCCTGGCGCCCCAGGGCTCGACCGCGTGATTGGCTTTCTCGGCGCACTCCAGGCAGGGCTCCTCGCGGTTCCGCTTTCCGTTCCCTATGGCGGCGCCCACGACGAACGTACTGTTTCGGTGCTTGCCGATACTTCACCGGCCGTCATCCTCACGACGCCGGCTGTCATCGACCCCGTCAGGGCGCCGTGGAGTCACAGCAGGACCAATCCGCGCCGTCGATCGTCGAAGTTGACTTGCTGGATTTGGATTCCCGACAGAGGCCCGCCGGGCCGAGACCTCGCGCCACAGCTAACGACAGCCCGGATTTCTTGTATTTGCAATACACTTCGGGGTCTACGCGCACGCCGGCCGGTGTCGTGGTCAACAACAAAAATGTCTTCGCCAATTTCGAGCAGATCATGGCCGACTTCTTCCCGGCCGAGGGCGGGGTTCCCCCTGCCGACATGACCGTGGTGTCTTGGCTGCCGCTCTACCGCGACATGGGTCTTCTGATCGGAGTCATCATGCCGATTCTGGCGGGTTTAAACTCGCTCCTGTCGAGCCCCGTGGGATTCCTGCAGCGGCCGGCCCGCTGGATGCAATTGCTGGCGCGCAACGGTTGCACGATTTCGGCGGGACCGAACTTCGCTTACGAGGTTGCGGTGCGCAAGATGTCAGACGACGACGTGGCTGGGCTCGATCTCGGGAGTGTGTACACGATTCTCAACGGTAGCGAGCGAGTGCAGCCCGCGACCATTCAGCGGTTCACTAAGCGGTTCGCCCCCTTCAACTTTGACCCAAAGGCGATCCGGCCGTCGAATGGCATGGCTGAAGCGACGGTGTACATAGCGAGCTGTAAATTGGGCAAACCGCCCGAGATGGTCCACTTCGACTCCGAGAAACTGCCAACCGGCCAAGCGAACCGGTGCGCAACGGGAAGCGGCACACCGCTGGTCAGTTACGGTGCCACGAAACCCATGACTGTGCGGATCGTCGAGCCCGAGACCGATCGCGAGCGTCCGGAAGGGACGGTCGGCGAAATCTGGGTGCATGGGGACAACGTGGTCGCCGGCTATTGGCAGGAAACCCGAAGCGACTCAGAATACCTTCGGTGCAAGGCTTCTCAACCCGTCGTGGGCACACCCGAAGGTCCCTGGCTGAGAACCGGCGACTCGGGCTTTTTCTCCAATGGAGAGCTGTTCATAATCGGCCGCATCAAGGACCTCTTGATTGTCTACGGGCGCAACCACTCTCCGGACGACATCGAGGCGACTATTCAGGAGATCACCGCGGGCCGCTGTGCGGCAATAGCGGTTCCGGACAAGGGCGTTGAAAAGCTGGTCGCGATCATCGAACTGAAGAAGCGCGGTGACTCGGATGAGGAGGCGACGGACAGACTGCGCATCGTCAAACGTGAAGTCACGTCGGCGATTTCAAAGTCGCACGGGTTGAGCGTGGCGGATTTGGTTCTGGTATCGCCTGGTTCGATTCCTATCACCACGAGCGGCAAGATCAGGCGGTCGCAGTGCGTCGAGCTTTACCGGCAAGACGAGTTCGTGCGGTTAGACGCGTAGGTTTTAGGCGACTTTTGAAAGCGCTATTACCCGTGCTAGCGGATTTTGCGGTTCATGTGTGTTTGCCGTTGCCGTTGCCGTTGCCGTCGGTGGCCTGATGCGGCAGGCCGCTGGTACCGAACAGCGGAAGCGGGTTGGTGGAGTCATCCTCGGGCGATTGCTGGGCCTTCCCGTTCCCGTTCGAACGACCGTTGCCATTGGCTCCGACGAGGACGGGCTGAGATGACAGGATGTCGCTCCCGAATAGCGGCAGCGAGTGGCCGAGATAACGGTCGCTTTTGCGCTTGCCGTTGCCGTTGCCGTTGCCGGGCTTTGACGAACCCTTCGCCGATTCGCTCACATCGTCGGTCAGGCGATGTTGCACGCCGCTGAGGTCGAACAGGGGAAGCGAGTGTTTGGGAGGACGGTTGACCGATCGTTTGCCGTTCGCGCTCGGCCGGGAGTTGGCCGTCGCCGCAGCAACCGAGGTCTGCTTTTTGCGGCCGGGGACGAGCTTGAGCCGGACCAATAAGTCCTCGAAGGTCCCGGGCCGTTCCCCCGCCTTTGCTGAGGGGGCTTCGGGTAGCGGCAGGGGCGGACTCTTTGTTTCCGGGATGACTTTCATCCGGACCAACCGGCCGGCCAAGTGGTCCCTTTGCTGCTGCTTCCTCTGGTGGGCCTGGTAAACCTGGGCCGGGCTCTTTCCGAGGTGCGAGGGCCACCAGTTCCCCTGGCCAACCATCGCGGCCAAGGCCGGCACCGTGATGGTGCGTACGACGAATGTGTCGATCAGAATGCCCATCCCGAGGATGAAACCGGCCTCGGCCATGGTGTAGATGCTGGCGGTCATCAGGCCGAACATCGACGCGGCGAAGATGAGACCGGCCGATGTGATCACGCCTCCGGTCGTGCCCACAGTGCGGATGACGCCGACGCGCACACCGTGCGGTGACTCGTCGCGGATGCGCGAGATGAGCAGCATGTTGTAGTCCGCGCCGACCGCGACCAGCAGGATGAAGGACAGTCCGGGAAGGCTCCAGTGCAGGTTCTGGCCGAGGATTATCTGGAACACCAAGACGCCAAGGCCCATCGCCGACAAGTACGAAAGCAGGACGGACCCGATGAGATACAGCGGCGCGACGACCGCTCGTAACAGCGCGACCAGGATCAGGAACACGATGAGGATGGTCGCGATCACGATGAAGTTGATGTCGTTGTTGTAGAAGTCGCGCGTGTCCTTAAGCGCCGATGGAATTCCGGCGACCGCTATGGTGGCGCCGGTCAGTTCGGTATTCGGCTCCGCCGAATAGGCGGCCTTCACGATCTTGTCGATCTGATCCATGGCGTCGGTCGTGAATGGGTTGATTGCGCTTTGGATGAAGTACTGTGCCGCGTGCCCGTCCGGTGACAGGAAAATCTTCGCGCCCTGCTTGTACTCGTCCTTCGTCGTGATCTCTGGTGGAAGGTTGAAGCCTGACATGGTGGGCTTCTCGGCGTCGCGCTTCATCTCCAAGAGGAAAGCCGATGCCTCAGTGAGGCCGCCGCCCAGCAGTCTGGTCGAATCGACCAGTTGTTTCACACCACCGGCCAGTGCGCGGCTGCCGTCCGCGAGGGCCTGGGTGCCCTCCCGCGCGTGGTCCATCGTGGATTGCATGTTCTTGATGGTCGTCATGGCAGTGGAGGCCCCGGTCAGTGTTTGCTGGATTTTATCCAGCGTCTGGCCGATGGTCTGCGCTTGCTGGGCCGCCCCGAGGTTCTTGGCAAAGATCTTGATCGAGTTGAGGGTGCCGTTGTTGCTTGCCTCCACCATCGCCGCCAACCCCGCACGGGACTTCACACATTCCGGATCCGCGTTGCATTCCGGGCTGGCATTGAGGGCCGTCACCATCGGACCGGCCCACACAGCAATGTTTTGAGCAGTAGCGGTGGAGGCGTTGAGGTTCTCGCTGAGTGACTTGATCTGCCCGGTGATTGCGGCCCCCGAGTTGAGGGCGGCGATAGTCTGATCGCCTCCCGCCGCTTGCTCCATAGCCGTCAGTGGCCCGACCACTCCGCTGAGGCTGGAAACGGCGGTGGCGACCTGATCCCGAAGTTGGGCCAGGGCGTCTGCCAACTGATTGGAACCGTTGACGAGCTTGTCCAGGTCGTCGCCGTGGTTCGTGATTTGGTTGGACGCTTCGTCGAGTTTGTCTCCGACTTGGCCGGCTTGCCACGACAGCTTCATCTGTTCCAGCGGCTCTCCATTGGGCCGCGTCAAGCCGCGCACCATCGTGATATTTGGCACTTGGCTCACCCGGCTGGCCATCTGCTCGAGATCGGCCAGGGCGTCCGGCGTACGCAAGTCGTGGGATGACTTGACGAAAAGGATCATCGGGGTCAACGCGTTCGTCGGGAAATGGCGATTCATCGCCTCATATCCCTTGGAGCTCTCGACCGAATCCGGCATCGTCTTGAGATCGTCGTAGTTGAAGCGCATTACGCTCGTGCAAGCAGCGAGGGTGCCGAGGAGGATTAGGCTCCCGATGAGGTGGATACGTGGCCGGCGTACCACGCGCGTTCCCGTACGGCGCCACATACGAGTGGTCAGGTCGCGACGCGGCTTGATCCAGCCACGTCGTCCGGTGAGCACAAGCAAGGCGGGCAGCAGCGTCAGCGCCGACAACAACGCCACGATGACCGCAATCGAGATTGCAGGACCGACGGCCGAGAACACCTCCAGTTTGGTGAAGACCATCGCGAGGAAAGTGACCGAGACCGTGGCCGCCGACGCGGCGATCACCTTGCCGATCGACATCAACGCGTTCTTGACCGCTTGATCCGAATCCTGGCCTTGCCGCACATAATCGTGATAGCGACTGATCAGGAAGACCGCGTAATCCGTTCCCGCCCCGATCATCACCGCGCTCATCAGGACGACGGTCTGCATGTTGACGGGCAAGCCCAGTTCGGATAGCCCGGACAACACGCCCTGCGAGGTCGCCAGGGACGCACCGATATTGAGCAGCGGCACGAACATGGTGACGATGTTTCGATAGATGACGATCAGGATGATCAGCACGCTGATCACGGTCGCGATCTCGATGAAATGCGCGTCGTCCTGGGCCATGGCGGTGGCGTCGACCACGGTGGCCGCCGGTCCGCTGACGTAGGCCGTCAGCGTGGTTCCCGATGTGGTCTGTTTGATGATGTCTTTGACCCGGTGGAACGCTGCAACCGTTGTGGGTGAGACGGCCGCATCGGGAAAGGTGATCGGCAGGGTGATCGCCTTGCCGTCCTTGCTGGTGAGAAGGTCCCGCATCTGCGGGTTGCTGAGGATGTCTTGCACCCCGACTTTGCCCTGCATATCTTGCTGCAGGTTCTGGACCACTTTCCGGTAGACGTCCTCGTCGGCGGGTGTCAGCCCATTTTCATCGGTCAGGATGATGAACCCTTGGGAGCCCCCGGCGGCTTTGGCGAGCGCGGCTTTGGGGTCCGGGCCGGGTTTGTCTCTCAGCGCCACGTCGTCGCGCCGGGCGCCGGCTGGGGTGCCCGCGGCGGCTGGCGGGGTCGCGCCGGCTGGGGGGGGCGCGCCGGTAGGTTTGGCCTGCGGCGCGGGTGGTTGCGCCCAGGCATCCGCCATCTGTTTGGCGAGGATCGACGTGGGCGCGTCTTCCGGGAGGGGCTTTTGGTCCCGTTTTGCGGCCTGCGCGGGCAGCGGTGGAAGCGTCAGCACCAGAGCGGCCGCGAGCGCGATCCAGCATGCGATGACCAACAGCGGCCACCGCACGACGACATCGCCGATGCGGTCGAAGACCCCTCCAGGTTTCGCCACCTCACCGGCGCCGGTCCGGCTTGACACGCAATCAACCGTACATTCACGGGCCGCTTTGCGTGGGCTAATCACGATCTTGGTCGTGATCATGATCCTGCTGCGACCCTGGCGGGAATCCGCAGCTCAGGACTACCTTCTGCGCCTGGACAAGGCTCGCTGGGCAGGGCAGATTTGCGACAGTGCGGCCCGGCAACTGATCTTGCGTTTCGTTGTGGCGCAACCGGGCTCATCGGCTACTTGCGCTGGTTGACCCGGTGATCGCCGATCATTTGGTAATGCGGCGCCGGGGACCGTGCAACACTCTCCCCATGGCCCTCGGATACCGCCTGCAATCCAACCCGTTCGTCGGAAAGCTCACCACGAAGTATTTGTTGCCCCTGGGTACTCGCCAGGTCGGCGAAGACGTCGTGTTCTTCAACTTCGGTTATGAAGAGGACCCGCCGATGCGCTTGACCTTGACGGCGTCCGATGAGCCAAACCGATACTGCATCCAGCTCTACCACGTGACCGCCACTCAGGTCGATCTCACCGGCAAAAAGGTGCTCGAGGTCAGTTGTGGGGCCGGCGGGGGAGCGTCGTACATCATGCGCAACCTGGGCCCGGCCTCCTACACGGGACTGGATTTGAATCCGGCCAGCATCGACAAGTGCCGCGAAAGGCACAAGCTGCCGGGCCTGGAATTCGTGCAGGGCGATGCCGAGAACCTGCATTTCCCCGACCAATCATTCGACGCGGTGATCAATGTCGAAGCCTCGCACCAGTATCCGCATTTTCGCCGATTCCTGGCCGAAGTGGCGCGCGTGCTTCGCCCCGGGGGGCACTTCCTGTACACGGATTCCCGCCGTGCTCCCGTCGTCGCCGAATGGGAGGCGGCGTTGGCCGACGCCGCGCTGCGAAAGATCTCCGAAAGGTCCATAGACGAGCAGGCCAAGCGCGGGCTGGCGGCCAACACGCAGCGCACGCAGGAGCGGATCAGCGGCCGTTTGCCGGCGGTCATGAACTCTCTAATCCGTTACGGTGTGGGTGTGTTGGACTGGGATTTGCGGCGCGCCGGGGGGTTTTCTTACCGCGTGTATTGCTTCGCGAAGGATTGATGCGGATCTCGGGCGGACAGAATCGAAAGGCTAGTCTCCGTCGATGAAATTTGCCTTGGCGAGCTACGGAACTCGCGGCGACATCGAGCCGTGCGCTGCTGTGGGCGTGGAGCTGCTGCGCCGCGGCCATGAAGTGCGAATGGCCGTCCCCAGCAACCTCGTTGGCTTTGTGGAGTCGGTAGGGCTGGCGGCGGTCCCTTATGGGCCGAACTTCGTGGAGCTGATGGAACCGGATCTCTTCCGCAAGGCTTGGCAAGTCCAGAATCCAATCACGTTGTTGCGCAAGGCTATCGACCCGGTTACGAAGCCGTGGCAAGAGGTCAGCGCGGCCCTGATGTCGCTGGCAGACGGCGCCGAGCTGGTATTGACGGGCATTCCCTACCAGGAGGTTGTCGCCAACGTCGCGGAGTATTACGACATTCCGTTTGCTTCGCTGCACACTTTCCCGCAGCGGGCCAACGGCTATGTCGTTTCGATTCCGCCGTTGCCCTTCGCTCTGCCTCCGTCGTTGCTGCGCTCGGGAATGACGGTGGCCGACTGGGTCTATTGGCGCCTGACGAAGCGGGCGGAGGACGCGCAGCGCAGTGAACTGGGCCTGCCGAAGGCGACAGGCCCTTCGTCGCGGCGCATCACGGAACGCGGATCGCTCGAGATCCAGACCTATGAGGATTTCTGCTTCCCCGAAGTGGCAGCGGAATGGGGCACGCGGCGACCCTTTGTCGGCGCGCTGACGATGGAGTTGCCGACGGACGCCGACGACGAGATCGCGTCATGGATTTCGGCTGGAACAAAGCCGGTTTACTTCGGCTTCGGCAGCATGCCGGTCGAGTCCCCCGCCGACACCATCGCCATGATCAGCGAGGCCTGCGCGGAGTTAGGCGAGCGGGCACTGCTGGGCTCCGGTGGGACGGACTTCACCGGTTCCCCGCATTTCGACCACGTGAAGGTCGTGGGCGCGCTCAACCATGCCGCCATCTTTCCCGCGTGCCGCGCGGTCGTTCACCACGGTGGCGCGGGCACCACCTCGGCAGGTATGCGGGCCGGAATCCCCACATTGGTTCTCTGGATCGCGTTCGATCAGCCGATTTGGGCGGACGTCGTCAAACGGCTTAAGGTGGGCACCTCCCGGCGCTTCTCGAGAACGACCCGCGAATCGCTGGTGGCGGACCTCCGCCGCATTCTCGCTCCGGAATATGTCACCCGAGCGCGCGAGATCGCGAGCCGGATGACCAAACCTGCCGCTAGCGTTACCACCGCTGCCGACCTGTTGGAAGATACGGTGCGCCGCGGGCGTTTTGGCTGACCGGCGAAACGGAGACTCAGACGCCCACGCGGACCGTCTGCTCCAAAAGATCCGCAGCGGTGGCAACGCCCACGGCGGGTTTGGTCATTCGCGGGGCGATCTGGCGAGCTCGTGTCACGCAGTCCGGCGCCAGGATCTTGTGGAGCCGCCTAACCAGCGATTTACGGGTGATGTTCGAAAGCCGCTTGGCGGAACCGACTTTCAGCCGTTTGACCTGAGTCGCCCAGATGAACTGATCGGCCACATCCCACAGGATCAACGTGGGCAGTCCGGCTCGCAGGCTCGCGGCCGTGGTACCGGCGCCACCATGATGGACCGCTGCGCGGCACGTGGGGAGGGTGGTGGTGTAGTTGACCTGGCCGACGAGCTTCACGTGGTCGGGATGAGGGAAAGACTCGTTGCCGATGTCGCCGGAGTAGATCAAAGCCCGCTCATCTAGCGCTGCGCAGGCCTCGGTGATCATGGCCACCCTGTCGGTAGGGGATTGCACGGGAGTGCTGCCAAAGCCGAAGTAAATCGGCGGGTTTCCGTCGGCTATCCATGACGCCACGTCATCGTCGGGATCCGCCCCCAATTCCAACGTCAGCGCCCCGACAAAGGGCCGCCGGCCGTTCCATTCCGCCGCCAGCCCGGGAAACAGCGCCTGGTCGTAGGCCTGGATCTCGAGCGATCCATATTCGGCCATCCGCTGCGCCGCGGGGGCCGTTGTCCTGGGCAGGCCCAACTCACGCCGTTGGGCGTCCTCGTCCGCCTTGGTGATGACGTGTGAGTACAGCCACCAGCCGGCTTTCAATGTCGTTCGGACCGCGGGCCTAGGCGACGGGAGGAAGGGAAGCCCAATTTGCCCGTTGACCCGCACCGGGAAATGATGCAGTCCCGCAACCGGAATGCCGTAGTATTCCGCGACATTCGCCACGATGCCGTGGTAGGTCTGGCCCGTCAGCAGCAGGTCGGCCCCGTCGGCAAGTGACGTAAGCGTCCGGCTCATCTCCGCCCAGCCCTCGACGAAGAGCTCCCGTGCGGCCCGCACGAAGTTGACCGGATTCTGGACGCTAAAGGCGTTATGCGTGAAATCGGCGACCGCGACTACTTGCTCTCGCGTGTCGGGTCCGTAGGCGGCGGCGGAAAGCCCGGCCGACTCGACGAAGCCAACCAGGTTGGGCGGGACCGCCATTCGAACTTCGTGTCCACGGCGTTGCAGCTCCACACCTACCGTGGCGCAGGGCTCGACATCGCCGCGTGTCCCATGGGCGGCCAGGACAAACTTCATCGGCGCAACTTTCGGTCGCGGTCCGCGTGGGTGAATGCTTGGATGCCTACCTGGCTACCCGAACCGGTACTGTTGCCAAGCTGCCCGCGACTACCCGGTCGAACACGGATTTCATAGCCGCCGTATAGCGGGTCACGGACTCTCGGGCGATCGGGTTGTTCGGGTAGGACACCATTATGGAGACCTCATCGAACAGACGGAAGACCGTCGAGTACATGTAGGCGGGACTCCTGCCATCGGTGAATGCGGTCGCGTTGACGCCATCCAATGCGGTGGCAACGATGGCAGAAAGCGGAGGGAGACCCGCGTCCATGTAACTCATCATCGTGAACTGGGGTCCGTACCTGCGCAAGCAGGGCGCCAATTCCAACACGCGGTCGTACGGCACGTTCGCGCAGTCCATATTCGCATCAAAGGAAGCCTGAGCGGCGCGGGCGGTCTCCGCGAACGAGTTCGGATCGACGGGAACGGTGAACGGCACCACGCCGGTGAACCACCCCACCGTCATGAAATCCGCCGGGCACTTGCGCTTATCGATAGGGGTGAGCCCGTAATACGTTTCCGCGCCGGTCAATTCGTATTGAGCCAGCGCCGCGCAGGCGAACAAACCACCGCTGAACCGGGCACCCGCCTGCTGGCAGAGGGCCTCGAACTGAGCCGTCTGCTGGGGGCCCAACAGCCGCTCCACATGGACATCCCCGCCACAGGGTATCGATTGGTCACCGAGTGGCAGCGCAAAATCCGGCAAAGTTCCGCCGTTGGCTTCGGCGAATTCGATCCATTTAAGAACCTCAGGCGATTCCAGGGTCATGCCCGACACGCATTCGCTTTCCCGCGTGCAGAAATCGTCGTAGCTGGCCGCCGGCGGCAGGGTGACGGGCGCTTTGCCCTCCAGGATGGCGTTGTAGTTCATCACAATCTCCACATACAACCCGGCGATCCACATCGGGTCGCAATGCAGATGGTCGACAACCGCATACAACGCGAAGCGGTCTTCGTACTGAATGATGCCAAACCTGAAGCAATCCCACTGCAACGGATCGGGTGTAGCCAGGACGTGGTCGTGCCATTCCTGCTGCGTCAGGACGCCATACTCTTTGGCGACAAACTGAATATCGCGGGGGTTCTCGAGGGTATGCCGGACGACGTTCTTTGCATCCTTGTATTCGAACCAGCTGTGGAACGTCGCATGGCGGCGAAGGTGCGCGTTGATGACATAGGTCATGGCACGAATGTCGCAGCGGCCGGGCACATCCCAGGAGCCCATGACAGCCCGCGAATAGTCGAGCCCCCGCTCGCGGAATTCCACAAAGCCACGGAGATGGGATATCTGCATCGAGCTGGGCGGCACTGCGCTCACGGGCGCCTGGCGGGCTTTCGCAACGCAGCCGGGCGTCGGCTGCCAGGTCACGACTGATCCCGGACCCGAGTCCCAGTCGTAGGCGTTGCCAACTCGCAGCCTGTCGTGCTCAGAGCCACCACCTATGAACACGTTTCCCTCCTTATTACCGGCCTAAGCAACGCAGTCGACTTTGACGTAGGACCCTTGTTACGCAGGTGTCGTGGCGTTCTCCTCACTGGGCGCCAGCTTCTGGAACAGGTAATCCGCCAAACCCCGCACCGTGGTGATGTCGGCTGAGGTGATACGTACCCCCGTTTGGGCCTCGATGTGAGTGCGCAATTCGAGATTGCCCAGCGAGTCGAGGCCGTATTCGGACAGCGGATGGTCCGGATCGATGTTGCGACGCAGAATCAGGCCGATCTGCTCGGCGAGCAGACGCCGCAGCCGGGTTGGCCACTCATCGAGCGGCAGCTCGGCCAGCTCGGCGCGCAGTTTGCTTGAACCCGAACGCTTTTCACCCGCCGACTTGAACATTTCGAGGAACTTGCTTCGCTCCGCGAAGGACGCTATCCAGGGTGTCCCGATGAGGGGGCTGTAGCCGGTGTACGCGCGGTTGTGGCGCAGCAGCTCCTCGAACGCGTAGGCACCCTCGTCTGGAGTGATCGCGGCGCCGGTGCCTTCCGCGAACCCCGCACCGCGGCCGATCTCTCCCCAGGCTCCCCAGGCGATTGCCGTGGCCGGCAGGCCCTGCGCGCGCCGCCTGTGGGTGAATGCGTCGAGCCAGCTGTTGGCCGCCGCGTAGGCGCCCTGGCCCGGCGAGCCCAGCAGGGCGGCCGCCGAGGAGAACGTGCAGAACCAGTCCAGCGGCTCAGATGCGGTCGCCTGGTGCAGATTCCAGGCGCCGTATACCTTGGGCGCCCAGTCACGGTCGATCAGTTCATCGGTGATGTTGGTCAAGGTGGCGTCCTCGACCACGGCGGCCGCATGCAGTACCCCACGCAGCGGAAGTCCGGTTGCGGTCGCCGTCGCCACCAATCGCTCCGCGGTGTCGGCCTGGGCGATGTCACCGCACTCCACCACCACGTCGGATCCGATCGAACGGACGAGTTCGATCGTCTCGAGCGCCTTTACCGTGGGCTCGGAACGAGAGCTGAGCACAATCCGGCCGGCGCCGGCCGCAGCCATCTTCTCGGCCAGGAAAAGCCCCAGCCCACCGAGACCGCCGGTGATGATGTAAGAGCCGTCGGGCCGGAAGACCGGCGCCTGCCCGGGCGGCAGCACCACGCTGCTGCAACCGGCCTGCGGGATGTCGAGGATGAGTTTGCCGATGTGTTCGGCCGCGCCCATCGTCCGGATCGCCGTGGCCGCCTCGGCGAGCGGGTAGTGCGTACTGTCCGGAATCGGCAGCTCGCCCTCCGCGGTCAACCGGTACACCGTGCTCAGGATCTGGCTGACCTGTTGGGGGTGGCTGACCGACATCAACCCTAGGTCGACACCCCAAAACGCGAGGTTGCGGCGGAATGGGAAGAGGCCCAGCTTGGTGTCGCCGTAGATGTCGCGTTTGCCGATCTCGACAAACCGCCCGCCCAGCGCCAGCATCTTGATGCCGGCCAGTTGCGCGGCGCCGGTCACTGAGTTGAGTACGACATCCACCCCGTAGCCATCGGTGTCGCGACGGATCTGGTCGGCGAACGCGATGCTGCGCGAGTCGTATACATGTTCGATTCCCATGTCGCGCAACAACTCTCGACGCCGTTCATTGCCGGCGGTTGTGTAGATTTCGGCTCCCGCCGCCCGCGCTATGGCGATCGCGGCCTGTCCCACGCCGCCGGTTCCGGAGTGGATCAGCACCTTGTCACCGGCCTTGATGCGGGCTAACTCGCTGAGGCCGTACCAGGCGGTGGCGTGTGCGGTGGTCACCGCAGCGGCTTGCGCGTCGGTCAGTCCCGCGGGCAGCGTCGTGGCCAGGCGCGCGTCACAGATGACGAACGTGGACCAGCAGCCGTTGGGGGACATACCCCCGACGTGGTCGCCGACCTTGTGGTTAGTGACGTCGGGTCCGACGGCCGTCACCACGCCGGCGAAGTCGGTGCCCAGCTGGGGCAGGATGCCGTCGAGGCTCTGGTAGCGGCCGAACGCGTTCAGCACATCGGCAAAGTTGATGCTCGACGCGGTGACCCCCACTTCGATCTGCCCGGGGCCCGGCGGAACCCGGTCGAACGCGGCGAACTCCATCGTCTGCAGGTCGCCCGGCGTGCGGATCTGCATGCGCATGCCGTCGCGTTGGTGAACCGCGACGGTGGTCTGCCGCTCCTCGGGGCGCAGCGGAGACGGGCACAGGCGAGCGGTGTACCACTCGTCGCTGCGCCAGGCCGTTTCGTCTTCACCCGGTCCCGCCAGCAGAAGCTGGCGCACCACCTGCTCGGCGCCGGTTTGCTCGTCAACGTCGACGTGGGTGGTGTGCAGGTGCGGGTGCTCGGCACCGATCACCCGCAACAGGCCGCGCAGCCCGCCCTGCTCGAGGTTGGGAACGTCCTCCGACAGCACCTTCTGAGCGTTCCAGGTAACCACATACAGCCGAGGCGATTGGCCCTGGATGTCGGGCAGCTCGCGGGCGATGCGAACCACGTGGCGGATGTAATCGCCGCCACGCACGGTACTTTCCTCATCCGGGTTGCCGTTCTTCGGCTCGGTGACGACCACCACGCCGGCGTAACCACCCTTCTCGATCTCACCGCGCAGCCGGGCGGCGATGGTTGCGTGGTCGGCCTGCTGAGGCCAGGACAGAATGGTGCATTCCGCCTCGTGGAGCTTCATCGCGTCCGCGAACGCTGTCGCCACGAGATCGGCGGCATCGGAGGTGCTAACCAACAGCCACGCTCCGGTGTCCGCGGTGGCCACTTCGGGCAGGGCCCGCTGCTGCCATTCCACGGTCAGCAGCCGCTCGGCCATCACCCGGGCCCGCTCGCTGCTCGGCGAGACTCCGGTGCCCATTTGCAGTCCGCGCACGGTCAACAGGACGTTCCCCTGCTTGTCCAATACGTCAAGGTCGGCCTCGACGGCTCCGCCGGTCGCCGCGGTCACCCACGAGTAGCAGTAGCGGGCCGTTTGGACGGGGCCGTGGACCCGCAGCTCGCGCACCCCCAACGGCAATAGGAGACCGCCGAGGCTGGCGTTCGCCACACTGGGGTGGGCGGCGACGGACTGGAAGCAGGCATCGAGAAGCGCCGGATGCACGCCGTAACTGGCCTGCTGTGTTCGGATCACACTGGGCAGTCCCATCTCGGCCAATACGGTGGTGCCGGTTCCCTCGGCGGTGTGCGCAACGGCCAGGCCGGTGAAGGCGGGGCCGTACTGAATACCGCACAGATCCATGGCATCCCGAAGGTCAGCGCCTTCCAGACGGCTTGGGTGTGCGGCCAGCAGGGACTGAATGTCGTGGGCGGCAGGCCGGTCCTCGTTGTCGAGGTCGTGCAACACCGCCGAAGCGCGGCGTAACTGCATCCCGTCCTCGTTGGTCTCCACCACGAACGTGAGCGCGCCGGGCACCTCCGCGGTTGCCGTGAGGCTGATTCGGGTCTCCTCATCGAGGAGCAGCATCTGCTCGAAGCGCACATCGCGGACCACGGACTGCTCGCCGAAAACGGTGCCGGCCGCGGTCAGCGCCATCTCGCAGTAGGCCGCGCCCGGCAGGGTGGCCGTCCCATGAACCTGATGGTCGGCCAGCCAGGGCAACGTCGCGGTGCCGATGTCCGCTTGCCACACGTGGCGCTCGGGCTCCTCGGGCAGGCGCACGTGCTGACCCATCAGCGGATGCACCGCAACGCTGGAACTCAGCGCCCGGGAGCTGTGACCGTCGCGGCTCAACAGCAGCGTGCGATGGCTCCAGGTCGGCAGCGGCGCGTCGACCAGGTGCCCACCGAGGAACAGGACCGAGAAATCGACCGTGGCGCCCGTGGCGTACACGTCTGCCAGGAAGCCGCGCAGCCCGTGGGGCAGTGGCTGTTCGCGTCGCATGGCGGCGAGAGCCGCCACCGTCATGTCGAGGCTTTTGGCGGTCTGGTCGACGGCGTGCGTCAGCAGCGGGTGTGGTGACAACTCGCCGAAGACCCGATAGCCGTCTTCGAGGGCCGCCTGCACCGCCGCCGAGAATCGAACCGTGTGACGCAGGTTTTCCACCCAGTAGTTGGCGTCGCAGTAGGGCTCCTCGCGCGGGTCGAACGAGGTGGCCGAGTAGTACGGCACCTCTGGGGTCAATGGCTCCACCTCGGCCAGCACGTCGTACAGCTCGTCAAGGATCGGATCCACCTGCGGCGAGTGCGATGCCACGTCGACGGCCACCTCCCGGGCCAGCACCTCGCGCTGCTCCCACGCCGCCACCAATTCGCGAACCGTCTCGGTTGCGCCGCCGATCACCGTGGATTGCGGGGAGGCCACCACCGCCACCACGGCGTCGTTGACGCCGCGAGCCATCAGCTCCGAAAGTACTTGCTGGGCAGGCAATTCCACCGACGCCATCGCGCCGGCCCCCGCGATCTTGGTCATCAGTCGCGAGCGGCGGCAGATGACCCGCGCCCCGTCCTGCAGCGATAGCGCCCCCGCGACGACAGCCGCCGCCGACTCGCCCATCGAATGGCCGATGACCGCGCCGGGCCGGACGCCGTAGGACTTCATCGTCGCCGCCAGCGCTACCTGCATGGCGAACAGGGTCGGCTGTATCCGATCGATACCGGTCACCTTCTCGGGCGCGGTGAGCGCCTCGGTCACCGAGAAGCCTGATTCGGCGGCGATCAACGGCTCGATTTCGGCGATGGCCGCCGCGAATGCGGACTCGTTCGCCAGCAGGTCCGCGCCCATCTCGGCCCACTGCGAACCCTGGCCGGAGAACACCCAGACCGGACCCCGCTCCTCCTGACCCACCACGTCCTGGAACAGGGCGTCACCGTTGGCGACCTCACGGAGTGCATTTACCAGCTCCGTATTGCTGCTCGCCAGCACGGCGGTCCGCACCGATCGGTGCCCGCGCCGGCGAGCCAGGGTGTAGGCGAGATCCGTTATCGCGAGTTCCGCGGCGCGTGCCTCGACCCAGTCAGCGAGCCGGGCGGCGGTGTCCCGCAGCCCGTCGACCGACGAGGATGACAGCGGGAACAGCAGCGTGCCGTCGCCGGCCGGCCTGGTTGCCGCGCCGTTGGGCGACAGAGGCTCGGGCGCTTGCTCGACAATGGCGTGGACATTCGTGCCGGATACTCCGTAAGCCGACACCGCCGCACGCCGCGGCCGCCCGCCGTTCAGCGGCCACGGCGTAATCTCCTGCGGCACGAAAAGGCCGGTGTCGATCCGGGCCATCTCGTCGGGCAGCGTCTCGAAGTGCAGGTTCTTGGGGACCACGCCGTGCTGGACGGAGAGGACCGCCTTCATCACCCCCAGCGCACCGGCGGCCGCCTGGGTATGCCCGAAGTTGGTCTTCGAGGCTGCGAGCACGCAGGGATTGTCGATGCCGTACACCTCCGCGAGGCTGGCGTATTCGATCGGGTCACCGACGGGGGTACCGGTGCCGTGCGCCTCGACCATGCCGACGGTGCCGGCGTCCACGCCCGCCGCGGCGAGCGCGGCGCGGTACACCGCGGCCTGCGCCTCGCCCGACGGCATCGCGATGTTCATCGTGTGGCCGTCCTGGTTGGCAGCCGTGCCCCGCAGAACGGCCAAGACGCGGTCGCCATCGCGCTGCGCATCCGCCAGGCGCTTGAGCAACAGCACGACGCAGCCCTCGCCGGACACGAAGCCATCCGCTTTGACGTCGAACGCGTGGCAGTGCCCGGTGCCCGACAGCATGCCCCCCGCCGATGCCGAGGCAGACCTGCGCGGCTCCATCATCACGTTGACCCCGCCCGCAAACGCGAGGCTGCTCTCTCCGTCATTCAGGCTGCGGCAGGCCTGGTGGATCGCGAACAAGCCGGAAGAGCATGCGGTGTCCACCGTGGCCGCGGGACCGTGGAGCCCGAGCGCGTAAGCGATCCGCCCGGATGCCATGCAGGAGATGGTGCCGGGGTTTCCGTACGGCCCGTCAAAGGCATCGGTGGCGGCGTGTACGAATTGGTAGTCGCCATAATTCAGACCGACGAAGACACCGGTTTGGTCGGCGATGGTGTCTTTCGTGAGACCGGCATGTTCCATGGCCTCCCACGCGGTTTCCATCAGCAAACGGTGCTGCGGGTCCATCGCGATCGCTTCTTTTTCCGTGATGCCGAAGAACTCGGGGTCGAAGTCGCCGACGTTGTGCAGGAACGAGCCCCATTTGCACACCGACCGGCCAGGAACACCCGGCTCGGGGTCGTAGTAGTAGTCGACGTCCCAGCGATCGGCGGGGATCTCCTTGACAAGGTCGTCCCCGCGCAGCAACGCTTCCCAGAAGAGGTCAGGGGAGTCGATCCCCCCCGGCAGCCGGCATGCCATCCCAATGACGGCAACCGGAGTAACGCTGCCTGCCCTATCCACGCTGTCCTCCACCTCTCCCTATCCCCAAGTTCCTATCACTGACGCATGCTCTTATCAGGGCTTCGAGAAATATCGCCGAATTTTTCTGTGCGAGCTGCCAACTCCGGAGCAACGCACGAACAAACCCACGACCCCCGCAATCGAAGCCCACCGTAAGAACATGGCGCGATCAGCAGCGTAACCGCTTTGCTCCACACGCGTGGAAAATTCGTGCGAACGTACAAAAATTTAACAGAGCTCGGCCCGGCCCCACGCCGACACGAGGCTTGGCGACCGGTCAGTCGCATACTTTTCGGACCGCATCTACGTGTCGGGGTGCACCGGGGTCGGAAACCTCCCTAAGGTGCTGTCCCCCAAGGCGCCCCCCACATCGATGCAACCTTGAAATCGCAAGTCGACCATAGGCGTTGTCAACCATCCGGCGGCGGCACACCATGACCGGGTCCGACCACGGAGGGTCCAGGTAAACGCCGATCGGGCGCGCGCACCCGCTGCATCGGTGATGCGTAGTGAGGTTATGTTACGCGTTGCTGCGAAAGCCCGCAGGAAAATCGCTGAGATCGTTGCGAGTGCAATTTAAATCACAACCACTTGCGGACGGACGTCGGCGTGTCTGCGACTAAGGGTGTGCTGATATGTCGGACGGCGCGGTGGCGACGGCACTGGTATTGGGAGCGCCGTGCAGTCTGGTAATCCGGAGTCCGGAGGCTCCGTCGTCGGCGGGGACGACGCATCGGTGCGAGTTGTGGCGTGCGGGCTGTGCGGGACCGACCACGAGCAATGCACGGGCGAACTCGCCGGCGGATTTGCGGTTATCGCCGGACACGAGACGGTCGGCACCATCCGCGGATGTCGTCGTCGATGTAACCGCCAAGACGCCAATGGCTTTCACGCCGGCGATCGCGCTAGCGCGCCCGGCCGGAACCTTCGTTGCCCCGACATAGTCGTTCCCAGGAAAATGCGCGTCATCGGCGCCCTGGGCGTGGACGTCATCGCCTACCGCGCGGCGCTCGACCTGCTGATCTCCGGACGCTACCGCCCGAAAGCCTGCCGCGGTGCTGCGCGCGCCTCAAAGACGCCGAGGAATTGCTGGCTACCATGGCCGTTGAACGCGACGGTTGCCCGCCAGTACACGGAGTGCTAACGCCATGACCCCACCTGTTGGCCAAGCTCGGGTGCCCAAACTGCCGCCCGACGAAGCCAAAGCCGCGGCCGACGAAGCCGCCGTGCCCGACTACATGGCCGAACTCAGCATCTTCCAAGTGCTGCTGAACCATCCGCAGCTCGCGCGCGCCATCAACGACCTGCTCGCCACCATGCTCTGGCACGGTGCCCTCGACCCGCGATTGCGCGAGCTGGTGATCATGCGGATCGGCTGGCTCACCGCTTGCGACTACGAGTGGACACAGCACTGGCGGGTCGCGTCGGGTTTGGGCGTGACGGCCAACGATCTGCTCGCCGTGCGGGATTGGCGGGGATACGACGGGTTCGGGCCTACCGAGCGGGCGGTGTTGGCGGCCACCGACGACGTGGTGCGTGACGGTGCGGTGAGTGCCGAGAGTTGGGCCGCCTGCGCACGCGAGTTGCGCCACGACACAACGGTTCTCATCGAGCTCGTGACCGCCATCGGCGCGTGGCGGATGGTCGCGTCGATCCTGCAGAGCCTCGAGGTGCCCTTGGAAGATGGCGTGTCCAGCTGGCCGCCGGACGGCCGGTCGCCGTAGACCTCAGGTTGCGGTAGCTCCGCACGTGGGCGACGCATGAGTTGCAGACCACCGCAATCGATTGACTTATCAATCAGTAACTTCTAGCGTCGGGCAATGCAAACCAGAGTCGCCGAGATGCTTGGCGTTGAGTTTCCGATATGCGCCTTCAGCCACTGCCGCGACGTCGTGGCCGCGGTGACCAACGCCGGCGGCCTCGGGGTCCTCGGCGCCGTCGCCCACAGTCCCCAACGGCTCCAGAACGAGCTGACCTGGATAGAGGAGCGGACTGGCGGCAAGCCCTATGGGGTTGACCTGCTGCTGCCGCCGAAATACGTCGGCGCCGACCGGGGCGGGATCGACGCCAAGCAGGTTCGGGAGCTGCTGCCCGCGGAACACCGTGCGTTCGTCGACGACTTGCTGGCCCGTTACGGCATCGAGGCGCCCGCCGACGAGCCGCGCGCGTCCTCGGGCGGCCTCAACATCTCGCCTAAGGGCTACGAGCCGCTGCTGGAGGTGGCCTTCGCTCACGACATTCGGCTGATCGCCAGCGCCCTCGGCCCGCCCCCGGCGGACCTGGTTGAGCGCGCTCACGACCGCGACGTGCTGGTGGCCGCGCTGGCCGGCACCACGCAACACGCGCGTCGGCACGCGGCCGCGGGCGTCGACCTGATCGTCGCGCAGGGCACCGAGGCCGGCGGGCACACCGGCGAGGTGTCGACGATGGTGTTGGTCCCCGACGTGGTCGACGCGGTGTCGCCCACGCCCGTTCTCGCCGCCGGCGGGATCGCCCGCGGCCGCCAGGTCGCCGCGGCCCTGGCCCTCGGAGCGGAGGGAGTGTGGTGCGGGTCGGTGTGGCTGACCACTGAAGAAGCCGAGACGGGGCCCGTCGTCAGGGATAAGTTCCTGGCCGCCAGCTCCTCCGACACGGTGCGATCGCGGTCGATGACCGGCAAGCCGGCCCGCATGCTCCGTACGGCCTGGACCGACGAGTGGGAGCGGGCGGACAGCCCCGATCCCCTGGGTATGCCGCTGCAGACCGCACTGGTCGCCGAACCGCAGGTGCGCATCAACCGCGCTGCCGTCCACCCCGGGGCCAAGGCTCGCGAGCTGGCTACCTACTTCGTCGGTCAGGTGGTCGGCTCGCTCGATCGGGTCAGGCCGGCGCGGTCGGTGGTGCTCGACATGGTCGAGGAGTTCATCGACACTGTGGGGCGGCTCGAGAGCCTGGTCGATAAGTGACCAGTCCGGCCCGCCGGCGCCGCGCGGTCAGTGACGAGGACAAATCGCAGCGGCGCGACGAAATCCTGACCGCTGCCAAAAATGTGTTTGCCCGCAAGGGTTTTCATGCGACCACGATCGCCGATATCGCCAAGGAGGCCGGCCTCGCGTACGGCTCGGTCTATTGGTACTTCGACTCGAAGGACGAGCTGTTCCACGCGTTGATGGCCGCTGAGGAGAGTGCGCTGCGAAACCACGTCGCGGCGGCGCTGACCGCGCCGGGGGGGTCGTCGGAAAAGTTCGCGCCCGAGGCCCCGCTGCGGGATTTCTTACACAGCTCCGTGACGGCGACGTTGGAGTACTTCGAGTCCGACAAGGCCACCGTCAAGTTGCTGCTCCGCGACCCCTATGCGCTCGGTGAGGGGTTCGAGAAGCACCTCGGCGGGATCTACGAGCGGTTCGTCGACGACATCGAAGCCTTCGTCGTCGCCGCCCAGGAGCGCGGCGAGATGGTGTCCGCCCCGGCCCGAATGGTGGCGTACACCCTGGCGGCGCTGGTCGGGCAGTTCGCACACCGGCCGCTGAGCACTGAAGACGACGTCACCGCGGCTCAAGTGGCCGACTTCGTCGTTGCGCTGGTGCTTGACGGCGTGCGTCCACGGGCGGCCGGTTAGCGGGCTGTCTGCCCGGACCGGTGGCGTCGCCGCTGCTCAAAAAGGCGTACGCGGCACGTAGTGATTCCATAAAGATTGGGAAACACGGCACAGATCACATTGACCGCCTCACACCGGTCGTGCATTATCGGTCCCGTATGCACCTCGTTAGGTGAGGCGTCTACACGAATACAGGCCACTGACCCCGAACGTCGAAAGACGCCCCGGGTCAGGACAGCTCCTCCCGGCTTAAGGGTTGAGCCCAGGTGGCTTCCGGAATACCGGACACGTCGTGTAGTGCCAAAGCTCTGACGAGAGGGGTGCGGATCTCCGACGGTCGTCGGTTCCTGTACTCCTTTAGTGGGCACAGACGGTGCGGGTAACCGCGCGCGTCGTGACCTTCGAGGAGGTGAGGGACGTATGAGTTCCAGCGATAGTCCGGACCGAAGTCCGGGCTATGTTTCATCCCCATCCGGTCTCCCGGCACAACGCCCTCGGCTAGCTCGTAGCAGCGCTAAATAGCCTAGCGGCCAAGCCATCTGCGATCGGAACCAGTGCGGGACGGGACACGTCAGTCCTTTTAAGTGCTCGTTATTGGAATTCCTCTAGGAGGCGATCATGACCGCAGTTCTGTACGACGAAGTGGTAACCGTAGCGGCCGCCCCCAAGCTGACGGTGGTGCGCGACGACACCGCGACTCGGCCGACCGCGCCGAAGAAGGTGGCGCGCCGGGCAGACACCCCGGGGCCTTTTGCCGGCGGCGACCCGCTGGTGGACGGCGCCGCCCGGTTGCTCAGCATTCCGCTGCGCCACATGTACGCGGCGCTGTGGCGGGCCGGTGTGCTCGACGTCAAGGCCTGAGTCGCCGTGGACGGCCAACGACGACGGCTCCAAGGGGCTACCCGGCCGCAGGTCCTGCCTGAGGCCAGGTAGCCCCTTGGGGCGCACGGTTGATTTGCGGTGTTCCGTAGAATCGACGTAACGGCATCGATCCGGCGATCACCGGGGAGCCTTCGGAAGAACGGCCAGCTCGGCCCTGTAGAACCGAACGGGTAGGCCCGTCACAGCCGTCAAACGAGCGGCCACGCGTCAGCGTGGCAAGCGGGGTGGTACCGCGGCGCTCGCGCACATGGCGCGTCGTCGTCCCCGGCCTGACCAAGACGGGCGCAGGAGACGACGCACATCGTGACCCACTCGACCACCGGCAAAGCCGACCCCAAGGCTTATCCGAAGCTGGCCGGTGGGGCGCCTGACTTCCCGGCCCTCGAGCTCGAAGTCCTCGACTACTGGGCCCGCGACGACACCTTCCGGGCCAGCATCGCCCGCCGCGACGGGGCCCCGGAGTACGTGTTCTACGACGGGCCGCCGTTCGCCAACGGGCTGCCGCATTATGGCCACCTGCTGACCGGCTACGTGAAAGACATCGTCCCCCGGTACCGCACCATGCGCGGCTACAAGGTGGAGCGCCGTTTCGGTTGGGACACCCATGGGCTGCCCGCCGAACTGGAAGTCGAACGTCAGCTCGGCATCACCGACAAGTCCCAGATCGACGACATGGGCATCGCCGCATTCAACGAAGCGTGCCGGGAATCGGTGTTGCGCTACACCGATGAATGGCAGGCGTACGTGACCCGCCAGGCGCGCTGGGTCGACTTCGACAACGACTACAAGACACTGGATCTCAGCTACATGGAGTCGGTGATCTGGGCCTTCAAGCAGCTTTGGGATAAGGGTCTGGCGTACGAGGGTTACCGGGTGCTGCCTTACTGCTGGCGCGACGAAACCCCGCTCTCCAACCACGAATTGCGGATGGACGACGACGTCTACCAAAGCCGGCAGGACCCGGCGATCACGGTGGGCTTCAAGGTCGTCGGCGGTGCGTTGGATGGCGCCTACTTGCTCGTGTGGACGACGACGCCGTGGACGCTGCCGTCGAACCTCGCGGTCGCCGTCAATCCCGATGTGACGTATGTGCAAGTCAGGGTCGAGGATCGTCGCTTCGTGCTGGCCGAGACGCGGTTGGCCGCGTACGCCCGGGAGTTGGGCGAAGAACCGGAGCTGCTCGGCACCTATGGCGGCGCGGACCTGGTCGGCGCGCGCTATGTGCCGCCGTTTCCTTATTTCATGGACACGGCCGACGCTTTTCGCGTGCTCCCGGGCGACTTCGTGACCACCGAGGATGGCACGGGCATCGTGCACATGGCGCCCGCCTACGGCGAGGATGACATGGCCGTCTGCGAGGCGGCCGGCATCCTGCCGGTCACACCCGTCGATTCCAAGGGCCGCTTCGATGCCACGGTCCCGGATTACCGGGGGCAGCGCGTCTTTGACGCCAATGCCCAGATCATCCGCGACCTGAAGGACGGAAGCGGTTCGGCGGCGGCCAACGGCGCGGTATTGATTCGGCACGAAACCTATGAGCACCCCTACCCGCATTGCTGGCGGTGCCGCAATCCGCTGATTTACCGGGCGGTTTCGTCGTGGTTCGTCGCGGTCACCGAATTCCGGGACCGCATGGTGGAACTGAATCAGCAGATCACCTGGTATCCCGAACACGTCAAGGACGGTCAATTCGGCAAATGGCTGCAGGGGGCGCGCGATTGGTCGATCTCTCGAAACCGATACTGGGGCACGCCGATTCCGGTCTGGAAGTCCGACGACCCGGCGCACCCGCGCATCGACGTCTACGGAAGCCTCGACGAGCTGGAGCGCGACTTCGGCGTGCGGCCCACCAATTTGCACCGACCTTACATCGATGAACTGACCCGCCCGAATCCCGACGATCCCACCGGTCGCAGCACGATGCGCCGCATCCCCGACGTCCTCGACGTGTGGTTCGACTCGGGCTCGATGCCGTATGCCCAGGTGCACTATCCGTTCGAGAACGGAGAGTGGTTCGACAGCCACTATCCGGGCGACTTCATCGTCGAGTACATCGGGCAGACCCGCGGCTGGTTCTACACGCTGCACGTGCTGGCGACCGCGCTGTTTGATCGACCGGCGTTCAAAACGTGTGTGGCACACGGGATTGTGCTGGGCTCGGACGGCCAGAAGATGAGCAAGTCGCTGCGCAACTACCCCGACGTCACCGAGGTGTTCGACCGCGACGGCTCCGATGCCATGCGGTGGTTCCTGATGGCCTCACCGATCCTGCGCGGCGGCAATCTGATCGTCACTGAGCAGGGTATCCGCGACGGCGTGCGCCAGGTGCTGCTGCCGCTGTGGAATTCCTACAGCTTCCTCGCGCTTTACGCACCGAAAGTCGGTAACTGGCGCACCGACTCGGCGCATGTGCTGGACCGCTACATCCTGGCCAAGCTGGCGGGGCTGCGCGACGACCTCACCCAGTCGATGGAGGTCTGCGATATCTCCGGGGCCTGCGAGCAGCTGCGCCAGTTCACCGAGGCGTTGACGAACTGGTATGTGCGACGGTCGCGTTCGCGGTTCTGGGAGGAAGACGTCGATGCCATCGACACCCTGCACACGGTGCTGGAGGTGACCGCGAGGCTGGCCGCACCACTGCTGCCGTCGGTGACCGAGATCATCTGGCGGGGTTTGACCTTTGAGCGGTCCGTTCACCTGACCGACTGGCCGCAGGCGAGTGAACTACCCGCCGACCCCGACCTCGTCGCCGCGATGGATCAGGTGCGCGAAGTGTGCTCGGCCGCGTCATCGCTGCGCAAGGCCAAGAAGCTGCGCGTGCGCCTTCCGCTACCGAAATTGACTGTGGCAGTGGAGAATCCGCAGCGGCTGGAGCCATTCACCGAGCTGATCGCCGACGAGCTCAACGTCAAGCGCGTCGAACTGACCGACGCGATCGACGACTACGGTCGGTTCGAGCTCACCGTCAACGCGCGAGTGGCCGGGCCGCGACTCGGCAAGGACGTGCAGGCTGCCATCAAGGCGGTCAAGGCGGGCGGCGGAGTTCTGAACCCGGACGGCACCCTGAGCGCGGGCCCCGCGGTCCTGCAACCCGATGAGTACAGCTCACGACTGGTAGCCGCCGACCCGGAGTACACGGCGGCGCTGCCAGATGGTTCCGGCCTGGTCGTCCTGGACGGCACGGTGACCCCCGAGCTGGAGGCCGAGGGTTGGGCCAAGGACCGGATTCGCGAGCTGCAGGAACTGCGCAAGTCGACGGGGCTGGATGTGTCCGATCGCATCCGCGTGGTGATGTCGGTGCCCGCCGAGCGGGCCGACTGGGCGCAGACGCACCGCGATCTTATCGCGGGGGAGATCCTCGCCACCAGCTTCGAGTTCGGCGACCCCGCAGCCGAGGGCTCTGAGGCCGTGGCGATCGGCGACGGCGTCCGGGTGAGCATCGCCAAAGCCTGAGCCGCGAAAGTGCAACTAGCGACACATTTTCCGAGTACGCACGTCGGTAGTTGCACTTTCGCGCGTTGTCGGAGGGCCGTGGCAATCTGCCACCATGGGGCAGGGGAGACCGTTCGTCGGCACGCAAGCGGTCGATGCCGGCACATTCACGGAACGTGAGCTGCGACGGTCCTGCACACGGATTTATCGGAATGTGTACCAACGGGCCGGAAGCGCGCTTACCGGGAAGGACAGGGCGGTGGCCGCCTGGCTGTGGTCGGGAAAGAAGGCGGTAGTCGCCGGGAACTCGGCGGCTGCACTACTCGGCGCGGAGTGGGTCGATCCCTGGGCACCGGCGGAACTCATTAGCGGTCGGAAACGTCCGCCGCCGTTGATTGTCACCCGAAACGAAACGTTGTTGGCGGGTGAGTTCACCGTGGTCAACGGCGTTGCCGTGACGTCGCCCGCCCGCACCGCGTTCGACCTGGGACGGCGTCCGGGGATGGTTGCCGCCGTAGTCGCTATCGATTCGTTGGCGAGAGCTACCGGCCTTGACGTCGGCGAGGTCGAACGGATGGTCGAGGTCCATCACGGAGCCCGCGGCGTGAAGCAGTTGAGACGGGTGCTCGCTCTGGTCGATGCGGGCGCAGAATCGCCACCGGAGACGAGGACCAGGCTTGTGATCATCTCCGCGGGATTACCCAGGCCGCGGACCCAGATTGCGGTGCACAACGAGTGGGGCGCCGTGCTGGCGCGCATCGACATGGGGTGGGAGCAGTGGCTCGTCGGAGTCGAATACGACGGCGCGCAACACTGGACGGACCCGCGCATCCGTGCCAAAGACATCGATCGCGCCGCCGAGTTGGAGCGGCGGGGCTGGCGCATCATTCGGGTCAGTGCCGACCTGTTGCGCAATCGACCCGACATTCTCGTAGCCCGCATCCGCGAAGCACTGCGCGCCGCGGGCTGTCTCTGCTGACCGCGAAGGTGCAGCTAGCGACCCATTTCCCGAGAGCCGGCGTCGGTAACTGCACTCTCGCCAAAAAAGTTTCCGGAAAAGTGTCCGAGCCGCGGGGGGTGGCCGCTCCTACCTGTGACAGCGGCCCAACGGGGGCTGCGACCACAGTTAAGGAACACGCCATGAGCACCATCGAAGACTTCCAGTCGGCTACGTTTGCCGCCGTTCCGCAGGAAGACCTGACAGTCGCCGAGGCCTGGGCGTCGAGCCCGCTGGGCGACCCGACGATCAAAGACTTCCGGTCGACCACGTTTGCCGCCGTACCGTACGAAGACCTGACAGTCGGCGAGGCCTGGGCATCGAGCCCGCTGGGCGACCCGGCGATCGAAGACGGATCCATGTCGGAGCCCGCAAACGTCGAGGACTTCCCGCCGACGACTGTGACTGCGCAGCCGCGATCGCGGAAGTCGAACGTTCTGGTGGTCGCGGCCGTCGTCGCCGCGCTCGGAATGGTTTCCGGACTTGGCGTGATGCTCGTTAATTCGACCGGTTCGAAGGAGCAGAAACCGGCCGTGGTGGTTCCGAACTCCAGCGTCGGTTCGATGACGCCTCAGTCTCCGAGCTCGGTCGCCCCGCCGCCCCCGGCGCCCGCGCCGCCGTCCGTGGCCGCGGCCCCCGACGCCGGGCAACCGTCGAGCGGACCAGTCGGCGGTGGGAGCGCACCAGTCTGGAACCTTCCCGCGCCGGTTCCGGCGCCGGTCGTCGGAGCGGCCCCGGCCTATCCCGCTCCGCCTGCCGATCCCGCGCCCCCCGCCGATCCGGGCACGCCACCGGCGGGGCCCTCCGTGACCGTCAATGTTCCGCCGGTAGTCGTGCCTGTGCCCGTGCCCATACCGGTACCTGTGCCGCCGCACGGCAGCGGTCAGCAGGGCGGCAGCGGTCAGCAGGGCGGCAGCGGTCAGCAGGGCGGCGGCGGTCAGCAGGGCGGCGGCGGTCAGCAGGGCGGCAAGGGCGGCAGCGGTCAGCCGGCCGGTGGCAATTCGGGTGGTGGCAGCGGTCAGCCGGCCGGTGGCAACCCCAGTGGCAGCAAGCCCGGTGGTTCTCACCCGGGGCCCGTCTTGGGCGGCGGCCAAGTGAATTGCATTCCGTGCCAGCACCCGCCGACTCCCGGCAAGAAGTGAGCCATCCGGAAGTTCAGGGACGGGTGAGGCCGGACGATGAGTCCGGTCTCACCCGCGGCCGACTGCTGGCGGACCGCAGCGCGCGACGGGCATGCGGCCAGAACGGCATGCCGGCCACAGCGGTCGCGCCGGTCGCGAGGCCGACCGCGATGTCGACGCTCTCGCGGCCGTCTTGCGCCCAGTAGACGTCCTTCAGGTCTAGCAGTAAGGCCAGTTCGTCGACGATCATTGCGTTCGCGGAACCGAAAGCTACCGCCGCCGCCGGATGCCTCCGCTGCTTTTCCGTTCCCCGCAGCCCCAATCCAGCCACCGTCGCCAGCATCGCAATACCGATGTTGTAGTGATGAAAGTGCTTGCCGCCCAGTTTCATACCGCCACCGGAGGGCCCGTGCCCGGCGCGGATCCAGTGAGTCAGTGCGCGCAGCCCGGCGAACGTGAGGGTGAACGATGCCCACGCCAGAACCGTGGCCTGTTCGCCGGGTTCCAGCCGCTCGCCCCACTGTTGGCGTAGGCGCGCCGACCGCGACGAGAGCTCGGGCTCCACTAGCCGGCCTTGACCGCGCGCCAGCGCAGCCTGCGGGCCCGGACTTCGACGTCGACGCCACGAAAGCCCGCCGCTCGTAAGCGTTCCGGCAGAGTTTCCGGCGAAACAGGGTTGCAGGTGTCGCGCAAATGCAGCATCCGGAACCGCAGGGACGGCACGCTGTCGCTGCCGGCGAAGACACCGCCGGGCCGAAGCACCCGGAACGCCTCGGCGAACAGCCGGTCTTGCAGCGCCGCCGTCGGCACGTGGTGCAGCATGGTGAACGACACCACCGAGCTGAACTCATCGGCGGGAAGTCCGGTGTTCGTGCCGTCGCCGTTGATGATCCGGGCCCGCCCGCCGTACAACCTTTGCAGTCGCTGTGCCATCGGGGGATCGATCTCCACCGAGGTCGGCTTGGGAGTCTTGTCGACCAGCACCCGCAGAATCGCGCCGTAGCCCGGCCCGATCTCGAGCGTGTTGTCGCCCAGGTCGACGTCGGCCAGCACCCATGGCAGCAGATGGTCTTCGACCTCCTTTGCCCAGCGGTTCGAGCTGCAGCACACCCTGTGGCAAAGGTTCATGCTCATACTCAACGACGTTAGACCAATAGCATTTGCAGGTGTGGAGTCCCGCTGGGTGCTGCACCTGGACATGGACGCGTTCTTCGCCTCCGTCGAACAACTCACCCGGCCGACGCTGCGGGGCCGGCCGGTGCTGGTCGGCGGCTTGGGTGGTCGGGGCGTGGTGGCGGGCGCCAGCTATGAAGCGCGCGTGTTCGGCGCCCGGTCCGCCATGCCCATGCATCAGGCCCGCCGGCTCATCGGTGTGACCGCGGTGGTGTTGCCGCCGCGCGGCGTGGTGTACGGGGTGGCCAGCCGGCGCGTGTTCGACACCGTGCGCAGCATGGTGCCCGTGGTCGAGCAATTGTCGTTCGACGAGGGCTTCGGTGAACCGCCCGAACTTGCGGGGGCATCCGCGGAGGACGTCGAGGCGTACTGCGAGCGCCTGAGAAGACGGGTCCGAGAGGAGACGGGTCTGGTCGCCTCCGTCGGAGCGGGCTCGGGCAAGCAGATCGCCAAGATCGCGTCGGGCCTGGCCAAACCCGACGGCGTGCGGGTGGTCCGGCGCGCCGAGGAGCAATTGTTGCTCGGCGGATTGCCGGTGCGGCGGCTGTGGGGCATCGGCCCGGTTGCCGAGGAGAAGCTGAATCGGCTCGGCATCGAGACGATCGGGCAGCTGGCCGCGCTGACCGACGCCGAGGTGGCCAACATCCTGGGTGCGACGGTCGGGCCCGCGCTGCATCGGCTGGCCCGCGGCATCGACGACCGCCCCGTCGCCGAGCGCGCCGAGGCCAAGCAGATCAGCTCCGAATCGACCTTCGCGGTCGACCTGACCAGCCTCGAGCAGTTGCGCGAAGCGATCGACCCGATCGCCGAGCATGCGCACGAGCGCCTGGTGCGCGACGGCCGCGGCGCCCGAACCGTCACGGTGAAGCTGAAGAAGTCGGACATGAGCACGCTGACCCGTTCGGCGACGCTACCGTACGCGACGACCGAGTCCGGCGCGCTGATCGCGGTGGCCCGCCGGCTGCTGCTGGACCCGCGTGAGATTGGGCCGATTCGCTTACTCGGTGTGGGCTTTTCGGGATTGAGCGACGTGCGCCAGGAGTCGCTGTTCCCGGACCTGCAGCTCGCGGGCGAGACCCAGGAGGGGTCACCCGCCGAGACCGCAACGGAGGCCATGTTCGCGCCGGCCGGCGAAGCGTCGCCCTGGCGGGTGGGACATGATTCGGGGTGGCGGGTGGGAGATGACGTGCGGTGGCGGGTGGGAGATGACGTGGCGCACCGTGAATTCGGACACGGCTGGGTGCAGGGCGCCGGCCACGGAGTGGTCACCGTGCGGTTCGAGACCCGCGGTTCGGGCCCGGGCCATGCGCGGACGTTCCCCGCCGATACCGGCGACCTCATCGGCGCCAACCCGGTCGACTCCCTGGACTGGCCCGATTATGTCGGCGTGCTGCAGGCTAACGCCCTTTCAGCCCCAGCGGTCGATGGCATCGGCGACGGGTAGCTCCGCGGCCAGGGCGGCCATCACCAGGACCCGAGCCTGCGGTGGCCGCAACCTCGGCACCATCAGGGCGCCGGCGGCCGCCATCTCGTGGCCCGGACCGTAACTCGCGCTAACCCGCCCGCCGGGGACCCGGGTCGTGACCGCGACAACCACCCCATTTCGGCAGTGGCGGCGCACCCCGTCGACCACCGCGTCTCCGGCGTTGCCGGAACCCAGCGCCTCGAGCACCACCCCTCGCGCGCCCGCGGCCACGCAGGCGTCCAGCGCGACGGAGTCACTGCCGAGGTAGGCGGCGACAATGTCGACCCGCGGCGCGTCCGCGGCGCAAAGATCCCCCAGGTGCGGACGCGTCTTGGCGCCGGTCAGCGTCACGCCGCCGCCGACCGTGCCGACCAGCTCGCCCGCGAAACCGCTCAGGTCCTCGGTCGCCACCTTGTGCATGCCCAACGGCTGCAGCACCCGGCCGGCGAAGCAGACCACCACCCCCAGGCCGCGGGCGGCCGGGCTGGCGGCGACCGCCAGCGCATCCCGCAGATTGACCGGGCCGTCGGCGTTGGAGGCGTCGGCGCTGCGCATTGCGCCGGTAAGGACGACCGGGACGTTCCCGGCGTGTGTGAGGTCGAGCCACAGGGCGGTCTCTTCCATGGTGTCGGTGCCGTGGGTGATGACCACACCGTCGGCGCCCCCATCGATCGCGCCTCGCACGGCACGCCCAATCCGGTCCCAATCGGCCGGTATCAGCTGCGAGCTGTCGAGCGCCAGCAGGTCGACGACATCGACGTCGAGGCCCGCCGTCAGGTCCGCCCCGCTATAGGCCGGTCGGCGCACCCCGTCGACGCCCGCGCCCGTCGATATCGTTCCCCCGGTGGCGATGACGGTGAGGCGGGCCTTCGAGGAGGTCGCCTTCGAGGAGGTCGCCTTCGAGGAGGTCGCCTTCGAGGAAGTCATAGTGGAATCATTGCGCACTCGCCCGCGGGCTCCGGCGAGGCAGCATCCGCATTTAGGGGAAGATGGGACAGTGCCCGACGAACGACGAATAGGACCGGCCGAGCCGGCGGATGCCGGCGACGCCCACCAGGTGGCCCAACCGGCCACCGCCGCGCCGCCGCGCAGGTTGCGCCTGCTGCTGTCGGTCGCGGCGGTGGTTCTGACCCTGGACATCGTGACCAAGGTGCTAGCGGTCAAGCTGCTGCCCCCAGGCCAGCCGGTGTCGATCATCGGCGACACCGTGACCTGGACTTTGGTGCGCAATTCGGGCGCGGCATTCTCGATGGCCACCGGATACACCTGGCTGCTGACCCTGATCGCGACCGGCGTGGTTGTCGGCATCGTCTGGATGGGCCGGCGGCTGGTGTCGCCCTGGTGGGCGGTTGGCCTCGGGATGATTCTCGGCGGCGCTATGGGCAACCTGGTCGACCGCTTCTTCCGGGCGCCCGGGCCGCTGCGGGGCCACGTCGTCGACTTCTTGTCGGTCGGCTGGTGGCCGGTGTTCAACGTCGCCGACCCGTCGGTCGTCGGCGGGGCCATCCTGCTGGTGGTGCTGTCGATCTTCGGCTACGACTTCGACACCGTTGGCCGGCGCAAGCCGGACCTGGGGCGGCGCAAGGCCGACCAGCGCCGATGACCGACCGCTCGATGACCGTCCCGGAGGGACTGGCGGGCATGCGCGTCGACGCCGGGCTGGCACGCCTGCTGGGACTCTCGCGCACCGCCGCGGCGGCACTGGCCGAGGACGGCGGCGTCGAGTTGGACGGCGTTCAGGCCGGAAAGTCCGACCGCCTGACAAGCGGCGCCTGGCTACAGGTGAGTCTGCCCGACGCGCCCGCGCCGCCGGAGAACACTCCCGTCGACATCGAGGGCATGAGGATCCTGTATTCCGATGAGGACATCGTCGCGGTCGACAAGCCCGCGGCGGTGGCCGCGCATGCTTCGGTGGGCTGGACGGGGCCCACGGTCCTGGGCGGCTTGGCCGCCGCCGGTTACCGGATCACCACGTCGGGCGTACCCGAGAGGCAGGGCATCGTGCACCGCCTCGACGTCGGCACCTCCGGGGTCATGGTGGTGGCGCTCTCCGAGCGCGCCTACACCGCGCTCAAGCGGGCGTTCAAACAGCGCACCGTCGACAAGCGCTACCACGCGCTGGTGCAGGGACATCCGGATCCGTCCAGCGGGACGATCGACGCGCCGATCGGACGCCACCGCGGTGGTGAGTGGAAGTTCGCGGTCACCCGGAACGGCCGGTACAGCCTCACCCATTACGACACCCTGGAGGCGTTCGTCGCGGCCAGCCTGCTCGATGTGCACCTGGAAACCGGCCGCACGCATCAGATCCGGGTGCATTTCTCGGCGCTGCATCACCCCTGCTGCGGCGACCTGGTGTATGGGGCTGACCCGAAACTGGCGAAAAGGCTTGGGCTGCAACGGCAGTGGTTGCATGCGCGGTCGCTGTCGTTCGCCCACCCGGCCGACGGCAGGCGGATGGAGATCGTCAGCCCGTACCCGCCTGACCTGCAGCGCGCGCTGGACGTGTTGCGAAGTGACGGCTGATCACTCCGGCTTGCGGGCTTCGACGAGCACCCGGGTGGCGTGCGCGACGAACGGCCCCTCGGCCTCGATCTGCTCGTGAAGTTCCCGCAACCGGTCCACATAGCGCTCCACGGTGAAGTCCGGGACGGTCCACACCACCTTGCGCAGGAAGTAGACAACGGCGCCGATGTCGAAGAACTCCGCCCGCAGCCGCTCCATGCGCAAATCCAGGATCTTAAAGCCTGCGCCCTGCGCCTGTGCGGTCACGGTGTCCGGATGGAATTCGGCCCATTTCTCAGGTTGCGGCCCGATGAAGTACTCGACCAACTCGCCCATCGTGGCGGGCCCGATGTGCTGCGCGAAGTACGTGCCGCCCGGCCGGAGCACCCGACGGATCTCGGTCCACCACACGGAGATCGGATGACGTGTGGTCACCAGGTCGAACGCCTCGTCGGCGAATGGCAGCGGCGGCTCGTCACGAGTCGCCACGAGCACCACGCCAAGCGGATGCAAGCGTTCGGTTGCCAGCGCCGCGTTCGGGGGCCACGTCTCGATGGCCGCCATGGTGGGCGGGAAGGGTCCCGCGCCCGACAGCACCTCCCCGCCTCCGGTGTGAATGTCCAGCGCGGCCGAGACCGTCGCCAAACGACTGCTCAGCATCCGCTGGTAGCCCCAGGACGGCCTTTCCTCTGTCGCGCGGCCGTCGAGCCAGGAGAAGTCCCAGCCGTCGACGGGCACCGAGTCGGCTTCGGCCACGAGATCTTCGAAACTGCGACACATGCATTGCATTCTGACCAATGGCCGTACGCGCGTCGATTAGGGCCGCGGTTGGGCTGGCCGGGCCGGTGCGGGCAGACCCGGCACCGAGACAGACAGACCCTCGCGCATTCCGAGAGCTATCTCTTGCCTCAAGTCCGGGCTCTCTCCTGGTGCCGTCCCTTGGCAGTTGCAGCCAAGGGTGCCAAACGGGTTCGGGTCGGTGCCGATCGCGTTCGGGTCGGCCGCCGCCGGTACTGCTGCCGCGACGCCGGCTCCGAGAGCGATAGCCGCGCTGACCAGTATTTTCGTGATCACTAGGCGGTGCCGGCGTCTCGCTACGCGGACCGTCGGTGCCTGTTCTGGGTCTGCGGTGGACATTTTTGCGGTGGACATTTTTGCGGTGGACTTTTTAGCGGCGGACATTGTGGACCTTCCTTCATTCCTTTTGTAGTTAGACGGCGGCTCATGCCTTGATGGTTCGCCGCGCAACGGACATTGGACTAGCGGCCTTGATCTTGTGGGGCCACCAAACCGCTTTGTGGCCCCTCCTGCCAGCAGTTGTCCGCAACCGGCGGCTCCGACCGGAAGCTGGTTTGTGATTACATCGGTCATGCCGCTCAGCTCGCGCATGCCCGAACTCGCCTCATTCGAAGTCTTGCTCGCAATCGCCAAGACGGGCAGCCTTGGCGCCGCCGCCCGCGAAATCGGGCTGACCCAACAGGCGGTGTCGGCGCGGCTGGCATCGATGGAGGCGCAGACCGGAGTGCAACTGGCGGTGCGCACGGCCCGCGGCTCACAACTCACTCCCGGCGGCCTCGCGGTTGCCGAGTGGGCGGCGCGCCTGCTCGATGTCGCCCATCACGTCGATGCGGGCCTGGGTTCCTTGCGAACCCAAAGGCGTCAGCAAACCAGAGTGGTGGCCAGCCAGACGATCGCCGAACAGCTCATGCCCCGCTGGCTGGTATCCCTGCAGGCTGCCGCCGCCCGGCGCGGCGTTACCGCCCCCAACGTGATCCTGACCGCCACCAACAGCGAGCACGCTATCGCTGCGGTTCGCGATGGTTCCGCCGATCTCGGATTCATCGAAAGCCCTGGCACTCCTCGGGGATTGCGCAGCCGCGTCGTGGCACACGATGAACTGGTTGTCATTGTGCCACCTGATCACAAATGGGTGCGACGGTCACGCGCCCTGAGCGCCTCCGAACTCGCCCAAACGCCCTTGGTCACACGCGAAGCCGGCTCGGGAACACGCGATTCACTCACCACGGCACTGCGGGAGGCCTTGGGAGACGAGATGCAGCAACCATCCGCGGCACTTGAGCTGTCATCCGGTGCGGCCGTGCGCGCCGCCGTTCTCGCCGGCGCGGGACCAGCGGTGATCAGCCGGCTGGCAGTCGGCGACGATCTGGCGGTCGGTCGGCTGCGCGCCGTCACCGTGCCCGAGTTGGACCTGCGCCGCCGGCTTCAAGCCATCTGGGTTGGCGGACGCACCCCGCCCGCCGGCGCAGTACGGGACGTGCTCAGCCACATCGTCAGCGCGGTCCCGCACCGATGACGAGCGCGCTAGACCTTGGCCTTGGGGTCTTCGGTCGATGCGATGTCGGGAGCCAGTGGCGCTATGGCACTGAGTATTTCGGTCACCGTCTCGGCAGGGACCCCGGCCGCCGCGAGCGCGTCGGACAAGTGCCGGGCAACCAAGCTGAAGTGGTGCATGGTGATGCCGCGCCCCCGGTGCACCTGCTTCATCGGCGCGCCGGTGTAGGGCTCGGGCCCGCCCAAAGCGGCCGCGAAGAACTCGACTTGTTTGCCTTTGAGCCGGTTCATATTCGTTCCGGCGAAAAAGCCGCGGAGTTGCTCGTCGGCAAGCACTCGAGCGTAGAAGTCCTCGACCACGCCTTCGATGGCCTCGTAGCAGCCGATCCGCGCGTAAATCGTGGTCGGCCCGGGGTTGCGGAAGCGTGCCAGGATTTTCATAACCACGATTGGAACATTCCGGCGTTGCGCGTCAGTTAGTCTGCGGTCACGCGCGGATTACCCTGTGTAACAGGCGGATTGCCCTCACGTGGGGCACGACGCGGGCCGCCGCGTGAGACCATAGACCCCCTTCCCTGGCGGCGCCCTGCCTCTGGTGGTCCGCGGATGGCCTAGGTTAGGTCTTATGACCCACGGCACAGCGCCCGCGGTGGACGAACATAGAGGGGGAACCGGTGAATCTGATTGGTGACTTGACGAGCTTGGTGGAAAAGCCGATCGCGGTCGTCTCCAGCATCATCAATACTCCGAACTCGGCTGGGCGGTACCGGCCGTTTTATCTGAGGAATCTGCTCGACGCGGTGCAGGGGCGCACGCTCAGCGATGCCGTGCAGGGCAAGACCGTCCTCATCACCGGCGGGTCGTCGGGCATCGGCGAGGCCGCCGCCAAGAAGATCGCCGAGGCGGGCGGCGAGGTGGTCCTGGTCGCCCGGACCCGGGAGAACCTCGAGAAGGTCGCCGACGAGATCCGCGGCGAAGGGGGAACCGCCCACATCTACCCGTGCGACCTGTCCGACATGGACGCGATCGCCGCGATGGCCGACCAGGTGCTCGACGACCTCGGCGGCGTCGACATTCTGATCAACAACGCGGGGCGGTCGATCCGGCGCTCGCTGAAGCTGTCCTACGACCGGATCCATGACTATCAGCGGACCATGCAACTGAACTACCTCGGCGCGGTTCAGCTCATCCTCAAGTTCATCCCCGGAATGCGGGAACGTGGCTTCGGGCAGATCATCAATGTCTCCTCGGTCGGCGTGCAGACCCGCGCACCACGCTTCGGGGCCTACATCGCCAGCAAGGCCGCCCTGGACAGCCTGTGCGATGCTTTGCAGGCCGAAGTCGTGAACGACAATGTCAAATTCACTACTGTGCATATGGCGTTGGTACGCACGCCGATGATCAGCCCGACCACCATGTACGACAAGTTCCCCGCGCTGACGCCGGATCAGGCGGCCGGTGTGATCACCGACGCGATTGTGCACCGGCCTCGGCGCGCCAGCTCGCCGTTCGGGCAGTTTGCCGCCGTCGCCGACGCCGTCAACCCGGCGGTCATGGACCGCCTGCGCAACCGCGCGTTCACCATGTTCGCAGACTCCGACGCGGCCAAGGGCGGCGAATCCGACGACGAGACAAAGCCTTTCGATAGACGGAGCGAGACGTTCGTGCGCGCGACCCGAGGGATCCATTGGTGACATCATGAGCCTTCCGAAACCGGACACCGACACGACCGTCGTCATCACCGGCGCCTCATCCGGCATCGGTGCCGAGCTGGCTCGCGGCCTGGCGCGCCGCGGCTTTCCGCTGCTGTTGGTCGCCCGGCGCCGGGAGCGCCTCGACGATCTCGCCAACGAGGTGGGCAAGGAATATTCGGTCGCGGTTGAGGTCATGCCACTGGACCTCGGCGACGGGGGAGCCCGGGCAAAACTGGCGGAGCGGCTTCGCAGCGAACCGATCGCCGGCCTGTGCAACAGCGCCGGTTTCGGCACCAGCGGGGTCTTCTATGAGCTGCCGCTTGAACGCGAGAGCGAAGAAGTGACCCTCAATGCCTTGGCGTTGACGGAGCTCACCCACGCGGTCCTGCCCGGCATGGTCGAGCGCGGCGCCGGTGCGGTGATGAACATCGCCTCGATCGCCGCGTTTCAGCCGGTTCCCTACATGGCGGTCTATTCGGCCACGAAGGCCTACGTGCAGACGTTCTCCGAAGCGGTGCACGAGGAGCTGCACGGCACCGGCGTGTCGGTCACGGCGCTGTGTCCGGGCCCGGTGCCGACGGAGTGGGCCGAGATCGCCAATGCCGAGCGCTTCAGCGTTCCCCTCGCGCAGGTCTCGCCCCGCGACGTCGCCGAGGCGGCGATCGGCGGGATGCTGACCGGCAAGCGCAGCGTCGTGCCCGGACTCGTGCCGAAGGTCGTCAGCGCGGGCGGCAGGTTCGCCCCGCGCAGCCTGCTGCTGCCCGGCATCCGGATCGGCAACCGGTTCCGCGGGGGGCCCGGCCGCTGATGGCCGCCGTTGACATGACCGCCGACATGCCGATGACCCCGCAGGACATGTGGGACCGCGTTTCGGAGCTATCGGGCCTGGGGGATTGGCTCGTCCTGCACGAGGGGTGGCGCAGCGAGCTGCCCGACGAGATCACCCAAGGCACCCAGATCGTCGGCGTCGCCCGGTCCAAGGGGCTGCGCAACCGCGTCACGTGGACGGTGACGACGTGGGACCCGCCGCACGAGGTCGCGATGGAGGGGTCCGGCAAGGGCGGAGCGAAATACGCCGTCCGGCTCAGCGTGCGGCCCGCCGAAGAAGGGTCCAACCTTGGCCTGCGGCTGGAGCTGGGCGGGCGTCCGTTGTTCGGTCCGGTGGGTTCGGCCGCGGCGCGTGCCGTCAAGGGCGACATGCAGAAGTCACTGCAGCAGTTTGTGGAGCTGTACGGCTAGGCATCACCGCCGTGTCGCCGTCCTCCCACAGCAGCAATTGCCGCACCGCCGAGCGCGGCCCGTAGGGCCGAAGCATCGTGCTGGCCGGACGGGGGCGCACCCGCTGCGGCCACCAGAACCAGCGCCCGAGAAGCGTTGCCACGGAAGGCGTCATGAACGAGCGCACGATCAGCGTGTCGAACAAGAGGCCGAGACCGATGGTGGTCCCGATCTGGCCGAGCACCTGGAAGCCGCTGAACACAAAGGCGCACATGGTGACCGCGAAAACGAGACCGGCCGAGGTGACCACCGAGCCGGAGCCGGCCATCGCGCGGACGATGCCGGTCTTGAGCCCGGCAGGAATTTCTTCCTTGAAACGGGAGATCAGGAGCAGGTTGTAGTCGGACCCGACGGCCAGCAGCAGGATCACGGCCAGCGCGAGAACTACCCAGTAGAGCTGGATTCCGAGCATGTACTGCCAAACCAGCACCGACAACCCGAACGAGGCGCCGAGCGAAAGAGCCACCGTGCCCACGATGACGAGCGCGGCGATCAGGCTTCGGGTGATGATCATCATGATCAGCAAGATAAGGCTCAGCGCGGCGAGCCCGACGATCATCAGGTCGTACCTGGCTCCGTCCTGGATGTCCTTGTACGTCGCCGCGGTGCCGCCCAGATAGACCTTCGCGTCTGCCAGGGGAGTGCCCTTCACCGCTTCGTGCGCGGCGTTCTTGATCGGGTCAATGTGCGAAATACCTTGCGGTGTCGAGGGATCGCCCTCGTGGGTGATGATCATGCGAGCGGCCTTGCCGTCCGGCGAGAGGAACAATTTCAGGCCGCGCTTGAAATCGGGATTGTTGAACACCTCGGGGGGCAGATAGAAGGTGTCGTCGTTCTTGGCGGCGTCGAAGGCGCGTCCCAGCGCCGTCGCGTTGTCGATCGCTGCCGCCGTCTGGGCGTAAATGCCGGACTGCGTGGCGTAGCTGGCCAGCGTCAGTTCCCGGTTGGTCTCCTGGCTGGTGATCTGCGGCGGTATCAGCGCCAACAGTTTCGGCTGCAGATCGTCGAGCTTATCCAAGGTGGCCGTGAGGTTTTCGAACTTCTCGGTGAGCTGATCGATACCGTCGAGCGCGTCCAGGACCGAGCGGATCGCCCAGCAGACGGGGATGTCGAAGCAATGCTTTTCCCAATAGAAGTAGCTGCGGATCGGCCTGAAGAAGTCGTCGAAGTTCGCGATCTTGTCCCGCAGGTCTCTGATCGTGTCCACCGTGTCGTGGAAGCTTTGGGTCTCGCTGTGAGTGGCGGCGGCGAGTTGCTGCTGCAGGGCGTACTGCTGCTTCAAGATGCCGATCGTCTTCGACAGTTCGCCGGCTTGCCTCAGCAGGTCGTCGGCTCGATCCCGTTGGTAGGTCAGGTTTTCCTGCTGGGCGGCGCTCTGATTGCTGATCACGAAGGCGAGCGAGCTGTGGTCCAGCGGGGTTCCCAATGGCCGGGTGATGGTCTGCACCTGGGCAACCCCGGGCACGTGGAACACCGCCTTGGCCACCCGGTCCAGCACCAGCATGTCGGCCGGGTTGCGCATGTCGTGGTCGGTCTCGATCATCAGCAGCTCTGGCTCCAACCGGGCCCGAGAGAAATGCCGCTCGGCGGCCGTGTACCCGACGTTGGCCGGCGCGCTGGCGGGCATGTAGGGACGGGTGTCGTAACTCGTCTTGTACCCGGGCAGCGCGAGCAGGCCCACGAGGGCCAGCGCGCACGCCGCAGTAAGAACGGGGGCGGGCCAACGGACGATGGCCGTGCCGATGCGCCGCCATCCGCGGGTCCTCATCGCGCGCTTGGGTTCGAAGACACCCAGGGGAGCACCCAGGGTCAGCACGGCCGGGCTCAGGGTGAGCGCGGCTAACAGCGCTACCAGGATGCCCAGGGCGGCGGGAATGCCGAGGCTCTGGAAATACGGCAACCGGGTAAAGCTCAGGCAGAAAACGGCGCCGGCAACGGTGAGGCCCGATCCCAGGACTATGTGGGCGGTGCCGCGAAACATGGTGTAGTACGCGGTTTCTCGGTCCTCGCCCGCACCGCGGGCCTCCTAGTAGCGCCCGACGACGAATATCGCGTAGTCCGTCCCCGCCGCGATGACCAGCAGTGTGAGCAGATTCGTCGAATAGGTCGAGAGCCCGATGATCCCGGCGTTCCCGAGGAAGGCGACGATGCCGCGGGCCGCGGCCACCTCGATCAGGACGGTGAAGAGCACGAGCAGCGTGGTGAAAACCGAACGGTAGACGAAGAACAACATCAGCGCGATCACCCCGATGGTTATCGTGGTGATCTTCGCCGTGCCCTTGCTGCCCACGTCGAACTGATCCGAGATGAGCGGCGCCGGGCCGGTGACGTAGGCCTTGACGCCCGGCGGCGGTTGCGTGTGCTCAACGATGTCGCGGACGGCGCCGACCGATTCGTTGGACAACGCCGACCCCTGATTGCCCGCCAGATAAACCTGGACGTAGGCGGCCTTGCCGTCGGGGCTCTGCGATCCCGCGGCGGTCAGGGTGTCGCCCCAGAAGTCCTGAACGTGCTCGACGTGCTTCTTGTCCTGCTCGAGCTTGCGGATC
Source organism: uncultured Actinomycetota bacterium (assembly GCA_963788075.1). Taxonomy (GTDB): domain Bacteria; phylum Actinomycetota; class Actinomycetes; order Mycobacteriales; family Mycobacteriaceae; genus Mycobacterium. Next base: position 44,953 of record CAWBFI010000011.1, read on the forward strand.
ATCGTGTCGTAATAGCGGTGGGCGTCGGCGCCGAGGGGCCGGCTGCCTTCCAGCACGACCATCGCCGAGCTGTCGGTGTCGAATTCGCCGAACACCTGGCCGATGCGCTTGATCGCCTTTAGCGAGGGCGCATCGCGGGAATTCAGCGCCACATTGTGGACTTTGCCGACGTCCTCCAGCTGCGGCACCACGATGTTGGTGATGGCGGCCAGCGCCACCCATAACAGCAGGATCGGCAGCGCGAGCAGGCGGAGGGTGCGCGGCACGAACGGGCGCGAGGGTTGATCGTTGCTCATCCGGATTTGTCCAGGCAGAAGGTGTAGGCGTCGGCCTTGTTGACGGTGCGTTCGTCTTTGACCTCACCGTTGACGGTGATGCGGCACCCGAGGGTGTCGCCGTTGCCTTGGGCGACGACGTTTCCGACCACCGCGGGCTCGGTGGTGGTGATCGTGTAGGACCAGGGCAGGGGGCGTTTTTGACCTGCTGCGGCTGGGCGTTGACGTCGAGGTAGTTGATCGTTGCCAGCGCGCCCGGTGCGCCGAAGGCCTCGAGGACCACTTGCTTGGGGTTGAACGGGACGATCTCGTTGGACAGGCCGCCGTTGGCCGAGGTGTCGTTGTGCGAACCGAAGATGCCGTGCAGTCGATAGATGGCAAATCCCGCGGCCGCGATCACGACGATTGCGACTAGCGCCATCCACCGCCGCCTGACCAGTGGCGCAAGTGAAAACCCCTTCACCCGTTGGCCTTTCGATGCGCGGGCGATACGATCAGTCTCGGGCCAGTGCCGCTGCGAATGACCGCTGGGTATGACAGTACGGTACTGATCCGTACTGCACAAGAGACGTGACCGTACACTGCGTATCAATCCTCCTGATATCAGCCGCGCCGAGTCAGGCCGGGAAGGATGAAGTCGTCGACGAGCGCCTGCACGGTCCGCCGGGTGGGCGGCCGGCCGGGCATGATGGACCGGAAGATGAGGTACCCGGGCAGCAGGTCCCACAGCTCGTCGGTGATGGCGGCCTCGGCGATCTCGCCGCGGTCGACGGCCTGCCGCAGAACGTGCCGGATCAGGGCCTCGCGCTGATCGAGGAACTGGCGCTGCAGCGCGGCGTTGAGCGCGGGGTGGCGCGACACTTCGACGAGCACCGCGCGGATGGTACTGGCATGCCGGCGGCCCTGCCCACAGACCTTTTCGCCGATCTGGAGCAGATCGCCCCGCAGGGTGCCGGTCTCCGGCGCGACGGCGACCTGGCGGATGCCTTCGATGAAGGCGGCCAGCACCAGCTCGGCCTTGGAAGGCCAGCGCCGGTACACCGTCGCCTTGCTGGCGCGGGCCGCGCTGGCCACGGCGTCGACCGTCAACCGGTCATAACCGTGTTCCTGTAGCAATCGCAGCGTCACCGCCAGCAACTCCGCCTCTCGCGGCGACCACGGTGATGCCGCCGCGCACTGATCGGCGGTCTGGGTCATAGCGCCCACCATAGATCCGGCGCCTACGAGGGCGGCCTACGAGGGCGGCCTGCGCGGGCGGAGTTCAAGACACACTTCGCGACACGCCCGAAACCCGTCGGTGCTCGGTCATAGACTGGCGTCCCTATGAGCGGTTCATCTTCGGGGTCCTTCGTGCACCTGCATAACCACACCGAGTACTCGATGCTGGACGGCGCCGCGAAGATCACGCCGTTACTCGCCGAGGTCGAGCGGCTGGGTATGCCCGCGATCGGGATGACCGACCACGGAAACATGTTCGGGGCCAGCGAGTTCTACGACGCGGCGACCAAGGCCGGGATCAAGCCGATCATCGGCGTCGAGGCGTACATAGCGCCGGGCTCGCGCTTCGATACCCGACGGGTCACCTGGGGGGACCCCAGTCAGAAGGCCGACGACGTCTCTGGGAGCGGCTCCTACACGCACTTGACGATGCTGGCCGAGAATGCGACCGGCCTGCGCAACCTGTTCAAGCTGTCCTCGCTGGCCTCCTTCGAGGGTCAGCTGAGCAAGTGGTCGCGAATGGACGCCGAGCTCATCGCCGAACACGCCGAGGGCATCATCATCACTACCGGCTGCCCGTCCGGGGAGGTGCAAACCCGGTTACGTCTGGGGCAGGACCGCGAGGCGCTCGACGCGGCCGCCAAGTGGCGGGACATCGTCGGGGCGGACAACTACTTCCTCGAGTTGATGGACCACGGGCTGACGATCGAACGGCGGGTCCGCGACGGGCTGCTACAGATCGGCCGCGCGCTCAACATTCGGCCGCTGGCCACCAACGACTGCCACTACGTCACCCGCGACGCCGCGCACAACCACGAGGCGCTGCTGTGCGTGCAGACCGGCAAGACGCTGTCGGACCCGAACCGCTTCAAGTTCGACGGCGACGGCTACTACCTGAAGTCGGCCGCCGAGATGCGCCAGATCTGGGACGACGAGGTGCCCGGCGCCTGCGACTCGACGCTGTTGATCGCCGAGCGGGTGCAGTCCTACGCCGAGGTGTGGGCGCCGCGCGACCGGATGCCGGTCTTTCCGGTGCCCGAGGGGCACGACCAGGCGTCCTGGCTGCGTCACGAGGTGAACGCCGGGCTTAGCCGGCGCTTTCCCGCCGGGCCGCCGGACGGTTACGACGCGCGGGCGGCCTACGAGATCGACGTCATCTGCGCCAAGGGCTTCCCGTCGTACTTCCTGATCGTCGCCGACCTAATCAACTACGCGCGCTCCGTGGGCATCCGCGTCGGGCCGGGCCGCGGCTCGGCCGCCGGATCGCTGGTGGCCTACGCCCTGGGCATCACGGACATCGACCCGATTCCGCACGGTCTGCTGTTCGAGCGATTCCTCAACCCCGAGCGCACTTCGATGCCCGACATCGACATCGACTTCGACGACCGTCGCCGCGGTGAGATGGTGCGCTACGCCGCCGACAAGTGGGGCCACGACCGGGTGGCCCAGGTCATCACGTTCGGCACGATCAAAACCAAAGCGGCACTGAAGGATTCTGCGCGAATCCACTACGGCCAGCCCGGGTTCGCCATCGCCGACCGGATCACCAAGGCGCTGCCGCCGGCGATCATGGCCAAGGACATCCCGCTGTCCGGTATCACCGATCCGAACCACGAGCGCTACAAGGAAGCCGCCGAGGTTCGCAGCCTGATCGAAACCGACCCGGACGTCCGCACGATCTACCAAACCGCGCGCGGCCTGGAGGGCCTGATCCGCAACGCCGGGGTGCACGCCTGCGCGGTGATCATGAGCAGTGAGCCGCTGACCGAGGCCATCCCGTTGTGGAAGCGACCGCAGGACGGCGCGATCATCACCGGCTGGGACTACCCGTCGTGCGAGGCCATCGGCCTGTTGAAGATGGACTTCCTGGGGCTGCGCAACCTGACGATCATCGGCGACGCGATCGACAACATCAAGGCCAACAGGGGAATTGACCTCGACCTGGAGTCGGTGCCGCTGGACGACAAGGCCACCTACGAGTTGCTGGGCCGCGGCGACACCCTCGGCGTGTTCCAGCTCGACGGCGGCCCGATGCGTGACCTGCTGCGCCGCATGCAGCCGACCGGGTTCGAAGACGTCGTCGCCGTGATCGCGCTCTACCGGCCCGGGCCAATGGGCCAGAACGCGCACAACGACTACGCCGACCGCAAGAACGGGCGCCAGGCGATTCGGCCCATCCACCCGGAGCTGGCCGAACCACTCGAGGAGATCCTCGCCGAAACCTACGGCCTCATCGTCTACCAAGAGCAGATCATGCGCATCGCGCAGAAGGTGGCCGGCTACTCGCTCGCCCGAGCCGACATCCTGCGCAAGGCGATGGGAAAGAAGAAGCGCGAGGTGCTCGACAAGGAGTACGAGGGCTTCTCGGCCGGCATGCAGGCCAACGGATTCTCCCCCGCCGCCATCAAAGCGCTGTGGGACACGATCCTTCCGTTCGCCGACTACGCATTCAACAAGTCGCACGCCGCCGGCTACGGCATGGTCTCCTACTGGACCGCCTACCTTAAGGCCAACTATCCCGCCGAGTACATGGCGGGGCTGCTGACCTCCGTCGGCGACGACAAGGACAAGGCGGCCGTCTATCTGGCCGACTGCCGCAAGCTGGGCATCACCGTGCTGCCGCCGGACGTCAACGAGTCCGGCCTGAACTTCGCCTCGGTGGGCGCCGACATCCGCTACGGGTTGGGTGCGGTGCGCAACGTGGGCGCCAACGTGGTGAGTTCGTTGATCAAAACCCGCAGTGACAAAGGAAAGTTCACCGACTTCTCGGACTACCTCAACAAGATCGATATTTCGGCATGCAACAAGAAGGTCACCGAATCACTGATCAAGGCCGGCGCCTTCGATTCGCTGGGGCATGCCCGCAAAGGCCTCTTCCTGGTCCACACCGACGCCGTCGACTCGGTACTGGGCACCAAGAAGGCCGAGGCGATGGGGCAGTTCGACCTTTTCGGCGGCTCCGGGGAGGCCGGCGACGCTGGAGACCCCGTGTTCACGATCAAGGTGCCCGACGACGAATGGGAGGACAAGCACAAACTGGCGCTGGAACGGGAGATGCTGGGCCTCTACGTGTCCGGGCACCCGCTCAACCGGGTGGCGCACCTGCTCGCGACCCAGGTCGACACGGCGATCCCCGCGATCCTTGACGGTGATATCCCCAACGAAACCCAGGTGCGGGTGGGCGGCATCCTGGCATCGGTGAACCGCCGGGTCAACAAGAACGGAATGCCCTGGGCGTCAGCCCAATTGGAAGATCTTACCGGCGGCATCGAGGTGATGTTCTTCCCGCACGCCTACTCCACGTTCGGCGCTGACATCGTCGATGACGCGGTCGTGCTGATCAACGCCAAGGTCGCGATCCGCGACGACCGGATCGCCTTGATCGCCAACGACGTTGTGGTGCCCGACTTTTCCACCGCGCAGGCGGATCGGCCGCTGGCGGTCAGCATGCCGACGCGGCAGTGCACCTTCGACAAGGTCAGCGCGCTCAAGCAGGTGCTGGCGCGCCACCCGGGAACCTCTCAGGTGCACCTGCGGCTCATCAGCGGTGACCGGATCACCACACTGGAACTGGACCAGTCGCTGCGGGTGACGCCCTCGCCCGCCCTGATGGGCGACCTCAAGGCGCTGCTCGGTCCGGGGTGCCTCGGCGTCTAGTTCAGCTTGCCCACGACGGAGTTCACGGTCAGACCAAGTTTCCGTTGTGACGTCAAGTGACCGGGCGTAGCGTGGCAGTGGCTCCTTCGGATCGCCAACGCTGCGACCAGCCACTTTGTGTGGCCTACAGCCGGTTTATCGGGTCGGTGTCCTTGCTGGAGAGAGCCGGGGACGTGATCTCGTAAGGCGGGAGCGTCCATAGGTCGGCCAGGTTCAGCCTGGTCGACCGTGGGTGATGCACGCCCAGAAACCTGCTCGCCGACTCGGCGGTATGAGGACGCTCGCTACGGCTAGCCGCCGTAACAGAGGAGCAGCGCATGGGCCGACCTCATCCAATCGCCGTGCAGAACTTCTCCCACGTCTGCATCGGTGTCTCCGACATCGGGGCGTCGTGCAAGTTCTACACCGCGGTGCTGGGCATGGACGTGGTCTTCGACGTCGAACTGGCAGGAGCCGGATTGGACTCGGTGACCGGCGGAGCCGCGGAGCAAGGCCGCATGATCGGCGGGCTGATCGGGGGCGCCATGGTCGAGCTGCTGTCGTTGGGAGAGGTGCCCGAATGCCCGAGCGGGCCGCACCTGGGTTACACGAACATCTCGTTCCGGGTCAACGATCTCGACGCCGCCTACGACAACGTTCGGCGCCACCACCCCGACGTCCGGGCCGACCCGCCCGTCGATATCGGCGGAGTGCGGATGTTCTTCATCTACGACCCCGACGCCACCCCGATCGAGCTCGTGGAGTTGCCCGGCGGCGCGTCAACCACCGTGCAGCTCTGGCGCCCCGATGCAGGGTGATGTATTCCGCCGCCCCTGATCGCGGACGTACGCTCACCGATGTGCGGTCAGAGCTGACCCGGCGCTAAGGAGAACCGAAATGACGACAGAGCGTCCGGCCACGATGTGCGAGGCGTTCCAGCGCACGGCGTCGATCGATCCCGATGCCGTCGTGCTCCGGACGCCCGGCAACACGCAGACGTTGACGTGGCGAGAGCTTGCGGCGCAGGTGCGAAAGGTCGCCGCCGGCCTGGCCGGCTTGGGGGTCGGGCGGGGCGACACGGTTTCGCTGATGATGGCCAACCGAATCGAGTTCTATCCGCTCGAGGTGGGAGCCCAACACCTCGGCGCCACTTCGTTTTCGGTGTACAACACGTTGCCGGCCGAGCAGCTGACCTACCTTTTCGACAACGCCGGCACCAAGGTCGCGATCTGCGAGGAGCAGTACGTGGACCGCATCCGCGCCAGCGGTGCGCCCATCGAGCACATCGTCTGCATCGACGGTTCGCCGGCCGGCACCATCTCGGTGGACGACCTCTACGCCGCCGCGCACGAGGATTTCGACTTCGACTCCACGTGGCGGGCGGTGCAGCCCGACGACGTCGTCACCCTCATCTACACCTCGGGGACCACCGGAAACCCCAAGGGCGTGGAGATGACCCATACCAACCTGCTGTTCGAGGCTTCCGCCCTCGATGCGGTCCTCCCGATCCGGTTCGGCGATCGCGTCACGTCATTTCTGCCGTCGGCGCACATCGCCGACCGCGTCATGGCGCTGTACGCCCTGGAGGTGTTCGGCGCCCAGGTGACGGTGGTCTCGGACGCCCGCGCCATCGCCGCCGCGCTGCCCGACGTGCGTCCCACGATATGGGGCGCGGTGCCGCGCGTATGGGAAAAGCTCAAGGCCGGAATCGAATTCGCCGTCGGCCACGAGACGGACGAAGCAAAGCGGCAGGCATTGCAGTGGGCGATGTCGGTGGCCGCAAAGCGCGCCGCGACGCTTCTGGCCGGTGACGCGATGTCGGGCGAATTGGCCGCCGAATGGGCCAAGGCCGACGAGTTGGTGTTGTCAAAGCTTCGCGAGCGGCTCGGCTTCGGCGAACTTCGTTGGGGCGTATCCGGTGCGGCTCCGATTCCCAAGGAGACCCTGGCGTTCTTCCTCGGGCTCGGCATCCCGATCGCCGAGGTGTGGGGGATGTCGGAACTCAGTTGCGTCGCCAGCGTGAGCCATCCCCGCGACGCGCGCCTGGGCACCGTCGGCAAGCTGCTTCCCGGGCTGGGGGGCAGGATCGCCGACGACGGCGAGTTCCTGGTGCGCGGGCCGCTGGTGATGAAGGGCTACCGTAAGGAACCGGCGAAGACGGCCGAGGCGATCGACGCCGACGGCTGGCTGCACACCGGCGACATCCTCGACGTCGACTCGGACGGCTATCTGCGCGTGGTCGACCGCAAGAAGGAGTTGATCATCAATGCGGCCGGGAAGAACATGTCGCCGGCCAACATCGAGAACACCATCCTGGCCGCATGCGAGATGGTCGGCGTGATGATCACGATCGGCGACGGGCGACCGTACAACGCCGCGCTCATGGTCTTCGACGCCGACTCGGTGGGCCCCTATGCGGCCCGGCACGGCCTCGCCGACCCCTCTCCCGCGGCACTGGCGGCCGACCCGGAAGTGGTCGCGCGGATCGCCGCGGGTGTTGCCGAGGGCAACGTCAAACTCTCTCGGGTTGAACAGATCAAGCGCTTCCGGATCTTGCCGACGCTGTGGGAGCCCGGCGGGGACGAAATAACGCTCACGATGAAGCTCAAGCGCAAGCCGATCGTGGCGAAATACGCCTCCGAGATCGAGGAACTGTATTCCAGTGATCTACATCCGGAGGTCCACGAGCCCAAGGCCGCGACGGTGCAGCCGGCATGAGCGGCGGGCGGACGGCGACTGCGCGTGCGGCCGGGCGCGCAGGGTTGCGAAAGGTGCTGCAGCGCAGCGGAATAGTCGACGAATCGGCGGCTCCGCTGCCCACCGACCCGGTTGAGGTCGTGCAGCTGTTGGCGGCGCCGTGGTACGAAGAGCGGCTGATGAAGCTGGCGGCCGAGCTCGGGCGCGACCCCGACAGCGTGCGCGCCGAGGCCGCGTGCTACCTGCGCGAGATGGCGCCAACGCTCGAAGAGCGGGCGCTGAAGGCCTGGCGCGGTTTCAGCCGCTGGTTCATGCGGGCTTACGACGTGCTGGTCGATGAGGATCAGATCACGCAGCTGCGCAGGCTGGATCGCAAAGCGACGCTGGCGTTCGCCTTTTCGCATCGCTCTTATCTGGACGGCATGCTGCTGCCCGAGGTGATCCAGGCGAACCGGCTCTCGCCCGCGCTCACCTTCGGCGGCGCCAACTTGAACTTCTTTCCGATGGGCGCCTGGGGCAAGCGCACCGGGACGATCTTCATCCGGCGCCAGACCAAGGACCTTCCCGTATACCGGTTCGTGTTGCGCGCGTACGCCGCCCAGTTGGTGCAGAACCACGCCAACCTCACCTGGTCGATCGAGGGGGGCCGGACCCGGACCGGCAAGCTGCGACCTCCGGTGTTCGGGATCCTGCGCTACATCACCGACGCCGTCGACGAAATCGACGGTCCGGAGGTGTATTTGGTGCCCACCTCCATCGTGTACGACCAGTTGCACGAGGTGGAAGCCATGACCACCGAGGCGTACGGCGCCGCGAAACGGCCGGAAGACCTTCGCTTCCTGATCCACCTCGCTCGACAGCAAGGCCGGCGGCTCGGCCGTGCATACCTGGACTTCGGCGAACCGCTGCCGCTGCGCAAGCGCCTCGACGAGCTGAGGCCGACGAGTCCGGCACGGGGACCGAAATCGAACGTATCGCACTCGACGTCGAGCACCGGATCAACCGCGCGACCCCGGTCACTCCGACCGCGGTCGTCAGCCTGGCGTTGCTGGGGGCGGACCGCTCGTTGTCCATCAGCGAGGTACTGGCCACCGTGCAACCGCTGGCGAGCTACATCGCGGCACGGAACTGGGCGGTGGCCGGGGCGGCCGACCTGACGAATCGCTCCACCATCCGGTGGACCTTGCACCAGCTGGTCGCTTCCGGCGTAGTGACCGTCTACGACGCCGGCACGGAACCGGTCTGGGGCATCGGCGCCGACCAGCACCTGGTCGCGGCGTTCTACCGCAACACGGCCATCCACATCCTGGTCGATCGCGCCATTGCCGAGACGGCGTTGCTGGCCGCCACCGAAAACTGTGCGGACGGCTCCGTTTTGCCCGCGACCGTGCGCGACGAGGCGCTCAAGCTTCGCGAGTTGTTAAAGTTCGAGTTCTTGTTCTCCGCACGCGCACAGTTTGAGAAGGACCTCGCCGACGAAGTGCGGCTGATCGGACCGGCAGAGCACCCGGTAGACACCACCAAAGCCGCCAACGCGGCCGACGTGCGGGGGCTATTGGAACGGGCCGACCTGCTGTTGGCGCATCTGGTGTTGCGGCCGTTCCTGGATGCGTATCACATCGTCGCCGATCGGCTGGCCGCGCTGGAGGGCGAATCGTTCGACGAGGGGGGTTGTCTTTCGGAGTGCCTCGAGGTGGGCAAGCAGTGGGAGCTGCAGCGCAGGATCGCCAGCGCCGAGTCGAGGTCGATGGAACTGTTCAAGACCGCGCTGCGACTGGCCCGGCACCGGGAGCTGGTGGACGGCTTCGAGGACCCGGATATTGCCGAACGCCGGCGCGAATTCGCCGACGAGATCGCTACGGCCATCCGGCGGGTCAACACCATAGCGGAGCTGGCCAGGACGCGGCATGGCTCGGCCGTCGGCTAGCGGCCGCCACCGGCTCGGCACGCTTTAGGGTGGGACTATGCCGCTTACAGGTGAATACGCACCCAGCCCCTGGGATTGGTCCCGCGAACAAGCCGACAAGTACGCCGAATCGGGTGGAACCGAGGCCGCGGCCATGAAGGGCAAGCCCATCATCCTGTTGACCACAATCGGGGCCAAGACCGGCAAACTCCGCAAGACGCCGTTGATGCGGGTCGAGCACGACGGCGAGTACGCGATCGTCGCCTCCCTCGGCGGAGCGCCAAAGAATCCCGTCTGGTACCACAACGTCGTCAAAAACCAGCGGGTCGAGTTGCAGGACGGCGCCGTCACCCGCGAGTACGACGCCCGCGAGGTGTTCGGGGAAGAGAAGGCGACCTGGTGGGAGCGCGCCGTCGAGGCGTGGCCGGACTACGCCGAATACCAGAAAAAGACCGAACGCCAGATCCCGGTGTTCGTGCTGACCCCGGTGAGCTGAAACCCCTGGCTCGGCGGCATGGCACCATTGATCGGTGTCCGCTGAATTGAGCCAGAGCACGAGTGCTCGGAACTCCGCGCCGCTGTGCGCGGACGACATCGATGCGGCGGCCGAGCGGATCGCCCCGGTGGTCACGCCCACCCCACTGCAGTTGAGCGATCGGCTGTCGGCGATCACCGGCGCACAGGTCTACCTTAAGCGCGAAGACCTCCAGGTGGTGCGCTCCTACAAGCTGCGGGGCGCCTACAACCTGTTGGTACAGCTCTCCGATGAGGAGTTGGCCGCGGGCGTGGTTTGCTCGTCGGCGGGCAACCACGCGCAGGGCTTCGCCTACGCGTGCCGGACGCTGGGTGTGCACGGGCGCGTGTATGTGCCGGCCAAGACGCCCAAACAAAAGCGTGACCGGGTCCGCTACCACGGCGGCGAGTTCATCGAGCTGATCGTGGGGGGAACGACCTACGATCTGGCAGCCGAGGCGGCGTTGGCCGATGTCCAGCGCACCGGCGCCACGCTGGTACCGCCGTATGACGACCTGCGCACGATCGCCGGTCAGGGAACCATCGCCGTCGAGGTGCTCGCGCAACTCGCGCGGCAGGTTGGGGAGCCGGACCTGGTGGTGGTCCCGGTGGGCGGCGGCGGCTGCATCGCCGGCATCACCACCTATCTGGCCGAGCGGACGACGAGGACCTCGGTGCTGGGCATCGAGCCGGCCGGGGCGGCCGCGATGATGGCCGCGCTGGCGGCCGGGGAGCCGGTCACGCTGGACCATGTTGACCAGTTCGTCGATGGCGCCGCGGTTAAACGGGCGGGAACTCTGACCTACGCCGCCCTGGCCGCCGCCGGTGACATGGTGTCGATCACCACGGTCGACGAGGGAGCGGTGTGCACCGCGATGCTGGACCTGTATCAAAACGAGGGCATCATCGCCGAACCGGCGGGTGCGCTGTCCGTGGCGGGCCTATTGGAAGCGGACATCGAGCCCGGGTCCACCGCGGTCTGCCTCATCTCGGGCGGCAACAACGACGTGTCGCGCTACGGCGAGGTGCTGGAGCGCTCGCTGGTGCACCTCGGCCTCAAGCACTACTTTCTGGTGGACTTCCCGCAGGAGCCGGGAGCGTTGCGCCGGTTCCTGTTCGACGTGCTCGGGCCCAACGACGACATCACCTTGTTCGAGTACGTCAAGCGCAACAACCGGGAAACCGGTGAGGCGCTGGTCGGGATCGAGCTGGGATCGGCGGCGGATCTGGATGGCCTGCTGGCCCGGATGCGGGCGACCGAACTCCACGTCGAGACCCTCCAGCCCGGTTCGCCCGCATACCGGTATTTGCTGTAGTTCCAGGCCGTCGACGTCGGGTTGTGGGGCCAAAACTCGAGAACGACGCAAACAAGTCGACGCTCGACGCTAGAGATACGGCGGTAGCGGGGTCGCGGGATCGAGGTCATCGGCCGGCACCGGTGTCCCGGCCGTCAGGCTCAGCGGCACCACGCCGGCCCAGTGCGGCAGGGTGCTGTCCTCCAGATCGTCGACCGGACCGCCGGCGCGCACCTTGGCCGAGACTTCGACCAGGTCGAGGGACAGCACCCCGGTCGCGGCGAGTTCGCGCGGGTTCGGGGTCCTGCAGTCCGCCGCGCGCCCATGCCTAATGTGGTTGAGCAGGCAGTGCAGAGCCTGCGACTTCTCCGCCGGATCCTCGACCAGGTGGGCGGCACCCAGGACGACCACCGAGCGGAAGTTCACCGAATGGTGCATGGCCGCGCGGGCCAGCACCAGCCCGTCGACGATCGTGGCGGTGACGCAAACGGGCAGGCCCGACCCCGATTCCTTGGCCGCCTTGGCGGCCAGCATCAGCCCGCTCCCGGTGGAACCGTGCAGGTAGAGAATCTCGTCGAGGCGCGCGTGCGTCGTGGGCAACACCACCGGCCTGCCACCGCTGAGGTAGCCCAGGTGACAGATCAGGGCCTCGTCGAGGATGCCGTGGACGGTTTCGCGGTCGTAGCGGGCGCGTTCGCGGTAGCGGGTGGGTGTGGTGCGGGGAGTGCGGCGGTATGCGGTTTCCAACGGATTGGCCTCGGAGTTTGCACTAGTTCATAATATCTCTCGTGACAGTACAATATACCGGCACGGGTGCGGAATCCATAGCGACCAACGTCGAGGAGGCCATCTCCCAAGGCGTCCTGGCGCCCGGCGCCGCGTTGCCGCCAATCCGCGAACTGGCCGGCCAGCTGGGCGTGAACGCCAACACCGTGGCCGCGGCGTACCGCCTGCTGCGCGACCGGGGGGCCGTCGAAACCGGTGGGCGGCGCGGCACCCGGGTGCGGCACCGCCCGGCGACCACCCCCCGCTCGCTGCTGGGGATCCACGTCCCGCCCGGCGTGCGCGATCTGTCGACCGGAAACCCCGACCCGGCCCTGCTGCCGATCGGTTTCGCCCGAGTCCCACCGGCCAGGCCCGTGCTGTACGGGGAGCCGGCGGTGTCGCCGGGGCTGGCGGAGTTCACCCGTCGCGCGCTGGCGGAAGACGGCGTCCCGGCCGATCACCTGGCGGTGACGAGCGGTGCGCTGGACGGCATCGAGCGGGCCCTGACCGCGCATCTGCGCCCGGGGGACCGGGTGGCCGTCGAGGACCCCGGGTGGGCCAACCTGCTTGACCTCGTTGCCGCGCTTGGCCTTTCGGCCGAACCCGTGCGGGTAGACGATGACGGGCCGCTGGTCGCAGACATGGCCCGGGTGCTGGATCGCGGCGTGCGGGTGGTGGTGATCACGAACCGTGCGCAGAACCCGACCGGTGCGGCGCTGTCGGCGGATCGCGCGGAGGCCTTGCGTGGAGTGTTGGCCGGCCATGGCGACGATCTGCTGCTCGTGGAGGACGATCACTGTGCGGGAATCGCCGGTGCGCCGCTGCGCACGCTGGCCGGGTCGACCCGCCATTGGGCCTTCGTGCGGTCGGCGTCCAAGGCCTACGGTCCCGACCTGCGCGTCGCCACCCTGGCCGGGGACTACCGCACCGTCGAGCGCGTGCACGGTCGCCTGCGGCTGGGCCCGGGCTGGGTGAGCCACCTGCTGCAAGACCTCGCGGTGGGCCTGTGGCGCGACGAGGCGGCGTCGCGGCTCGTGCGCGAGGCCGAGGGGCGGTACGGCGAGACCCGTGGCCGGTTGTGCGCCGCGTTGGCCGAGCGCGGGGTCGCCGCCCACGGCCGGTCGGGGCTCAACGTGTGGGTGCCGGTACCCGACGAGACGGTCGCCATCACCCGACTGCTCGGGGCGGGATGGGCAGCGGCGCCCGGATCGCGTTTCCGGATTCGCTCGGCACCCGGAATACGGGTGACGGTCGCCGATTTGGGCGTCGACGAGATCGATTCGCTCGCCGGCGCGATCGCGGAGGCGGTGCTGGCTACCGGCCGTGCGAGCGTGTAGGGATGCCGGCGGCTTGGGCGACTGCGCCGTAGGCGGCCGCGAGGTCCGGCAATGACACGTGGGCGTTGCGTCCACTCGGGTTGGGGACTACCCACAGTTCGGTTGCGGGATAAGGCGTCGACTGCTTTCCAAGCCTCGCTCTGCGGTCGTCAAAGGCGTCGCGGTAGGCGGTTATCCCCATGATGGCGACAACCCGGGGCGAGTAGTCGCGGACCGTTTCGTCCAGTTTCCGTCTGCCTTCGACCAACTCGGCGATGGTGAGTTGGTCCGCGCTCGCGGTCGCCCTGTCAACGAGGCTCGTGATGCCGATTCCCCGAGTCAACAAATAGTCCCGGTCTGCGGGGGTAAACCCGGACGAGGCGTCGATCAGGTGATCGGTGATCCCGGCGCGGTAGAGCGCCGGCCAGAACCGATTGCCGCGAGGAGCGAAATGAGCTTGCACCGCAACGGTTCTCAGGCCGGGATTGATCCCGACGAACAGCAGTAGAACTCGATCGGATATCAGGTCCGGCAGCGTGTTGCCGCTGAAGCGTTGAAGTTCGTCTCGGCTGAACCGGAGCTTGTCCGCCGCGCTGTCCACAGCGCAGTATCGCATACCGTTGGGCGCCGGCTCCCCGCTTTTACGTCTGCTCGGGCGCGGACAGGATGGCGAACGAATGCCCCTCCAGCAGGGTGCTCTCTGCATCGACCGCCGGCTCGCCCCAGGCGAGGACCACCTCGCCGGCGACGGGCACCTTCACCGACTCGGCGCTCAGGTTGCACACGATGCGCAAACCGCCGCGGCACAACGTGATCCACCGTTCCTCTTCGTCATAGTCGACAGTGAGGTGTTCCAGCCAGGGGTCGGCCATGTCCGGCTCCGTGTGCCGCAACGCGATCAGCTCCCGATAGACGCAGCGCAGGCGGGCGTGCCCGTCGGCGTCCACCTCGGCCCAGTTCAGTTTCGAGCGCTGAAATGTGCGCGGGTCCTGTGGGTCGGGGATATCGTCGGCATTCCAGCCGTGGTCGGCGAATTCGGCCTTGCGCCCCTCCGCGGTGGCCCGGGCCAGCTCGGGTTCGGGATGCGAGCTGAAAAATTGGAACAGGGTGGATGCCCCCCACTCCTCGCCCATGAAAAGCATTGCCGTGTAGGGGGAGCCGAGCGCAAGCGCGGCCTTGACCGCCAGTTGGCCGCCGGAAAGGTTCTGCGACGGGCGATCTCCGAGGGCCCGGTTGCCGACCTGATCGTGGGTGCAGGTATAGGCGACCAGCCTGGTGGCGGGGATCCCCGTGCCCTCAGTGGTGTCCAGCGGCCGGCCGTGGCGGCGGCGCCGGAAGGACGAATAGGTGCCGGCGTGGAAGTAGCCGTGCCGCAGGGTCTTAGCCAGTGTGGCCAGTGAACCGAAGTCGGCGTAGTAGCCTTGGCGCTCCCCGGATACCGCGGTGTGGATGGCGTGGTGGATGTCGTCGGCCCACTGCGCGGTCATCCCGTAACCGCCCCGGTTGCGCGGGGTGATCAGCCGCGGGTCGTTGAGGTCGCTCTCGGCGATCAGCGACAGCGGGCGCCCCAGTTGCCTTGACAGCCAGTCGGTCTCGGAGGCCAGTTCCTCGAGAATGTGGATCGCCGTCGTGTCGACGAGGGCGTGTACGGCGTCCAGCCGCAGGCCGTCGGCGTGGAAGTCGCGCATCCAGCGCAGCGCACAGCCGATGATGTAGCGCCGCACCTCGTCGGAGTCGGCGTCGGCTATGTTGATGCCCTCCCCCCAAGGGTTGCTCGCCGACGACAGGTACGGGCCGAACCGCGGCAGGTAGTTGCCCGACGGGCCAAGGTGATTGAACACCGCGTCGATCAGCACCCCCAGGCCACGCGCGTGGCAGGCGTCGACGAACCGGACTAGGCCGTCGGGCCCGCCGTACGGCTCGTGCACGCTGTACCACAGCACGCCGTCGTACCCCCAGCCGTGAGTGCCGGCGAAGGCGTTGACCGGCATCAGCTCGACGAAGTCGACGCCGAGATCGGCCAGGTAGTCCAGCTTTTCGATGGCGGAGTCGAAGGTTCCTGCGCCCGTGAAGGTGCCGACATGGAGCTCGTAGATCGTCGCGCCCGCCCCCTCAATTGACCGGCCGGGCCAGTCGCCGTCGGTCCAGCTCGCACTGGCCGGATCCCACAACTGCGACCGCGCGTGCACCCCGTCGGGCTGGCGGGGCGAGCGCGGGTCGGGCAGCACGGTGGGGTCGTCGTCGAGCAGGTAGCCGTACCGAGCGCCCGGCGCTGCCTCGACGTTTGCGTGCCACCACCCGTCGTCCGAGCGCGTCATCGCGTGCACCTGGCCGTCCACGTCGAGCCGCACCAGCGCGGGTCTCGGCGCCCACACCCGGAATTCAGTCACGATGGCGCTCCAGCAGTACGACGGGCAGGTCGGCGAACAACTCGGCGGCCGACGTCGGCCCGTCCGCGATGGCGCCGCTGAGCGCGTCGGCCCAGGTGCCCTCGGGCAGCGGTATCACGGTATTGCCCCAACCCTTTTCGGCCAGCCGCACTGTCCAGCGGGTCACGGCGACCAGGATGTCGTGGCCGTCCGAGCCGCGGCGAAACGCCACGACATGATCGCTGGCCTCGCCGTCGGCCAGCACCGGAACGTAGTCGCCCCGCAGGAACGTGTCCGGGTGTGAGCGCCGCACCCGCAGCGCCGTGGTGACCACCCGAATCTTCGGGTGATCCAACGCTTTCAGGGCGGCTCGGCGAACGGCGTAGTCGACGGGCCGGCGGTTGTCGGGGTCGACCAGGCTGTCGTCCCAAAGCTCGGTGCCCTGGTAGATGTCGGGTATCCCGGGCACGGTCAACGCGAGCAGCTTCTGGCCCAGCGCATCGCTCGCCGCGTGCGGATTGAGTTGGCCGACAAGCTCGGTCAGTTGACCGGCCACCGGGCCGTCGAGGACGCTGTCCAGCCAACGGTGCACCGCGTCCTCGAAACCGGCGTCCGGGTCGGCCCACGAGGTGCGCCAGGCCGCTTCCCGGATGGCCTTTTCGGCGTAGCCGTGCAGCCGCCGGCGCAGCTCGTCGGTGACTCTCCCGCTTTCGAGGCCGCCGACGGGCCACACGCCGAAGATGTTCTGCCAGAGGAACCGTCCGGTCGCGGGGTCGGGGGAGGGGGCCACGATTTCCCAGCGGGCAACGAACTCAGTCCATAGCGACGGCACCTGGGAAAGCACGCCGATCCGGGCTCGCACGTCTTCGCCGCGTTTGGTGTCGTGGGTGGTCAGTGTCGTCATCGTCTGCGGCCACAACCGGGCGCGGTCGGCGGCGCAATGATGGAACTCGGCGAGGCCGACACCGAAGCGGTGCGGTTCGCCCCCCACCTCGTTGAGGGACACCAGCCGGGCGTCGCGGTAGAACAGGCAGTCCTCGACGGCCTTGGCGGTCACCGCGCCGCACAGCTGCTGCAGCCGGGTGGCCGGCTCGCCGCCCCGGGCGAGCGCCGCGGCGAGCACCGCAAGCGCGGGCCCCAATTCGGGCGCGCCTGCCTGTGTTTCGGCCAGCGCCGTGGGCAGCAACGCGACCAGGCCCGGGTAGTCGCAGCGGTACACCCCGATGTGGGTGAGCAACGCGGCGATGGCCTCCGGCAGCAGCCGGTGGTCGGCGCCGGCCGCCGCCACGATGGCCCGCCGCAGCCGGGCCAGCTCGCTGGCCAGGGTGTCGGTGGCGGTGCGGGTCTTGAGCTCGGCGAGCAGCTGCGGCATGGCTTGGTAGTCGACGCCGGCGGAGTCGACAAGCGCGGTCAGCGCCGGTTCGCCGGCCGGGTCGACGAAGACCCCACCCACCTGCCGCAGCACGTCGTAGCCCGTGGTGCCGGCGATCGGCAGCGTGGGCTCCAGCGCCTCGTCGACTGCCAGGATCTTCTCGATGACGATCCAGGCGTCCGGCCCGGCCAGCTCCCGCAGGCGGGCCAAATACCCGCAGGGATCGGACAACCCGTCGGGGTGGTCGATGCGGACGCCGTCGACGACGCCCTCGCTGAACCAGCGGGCGACCTCGGCGTGGCTGGCGTCGAACACCGCCGGATCCTCCTGCCGCAGCCCGGCCAGCGAAGTGATCGAGAAGAAGCGGCGGTAACCGCAGACCCCGTTGCGCCAGCCCACCAGCCGGTAGTGCTGGCGGTCGTGGACCTCCGGGCCCGTTCCCTCCCCGGTGCCCGGGGCGATCGGCAGCGCCAGGTCGCCCAGGCGCAGGAGCTCGCCGTCGACCTTGAGGTCCGCCGCATCGTCGTCAGAACCCAGGATCGGCAAGACGATTCGGCCGGCCTCGTCGAGGTCCCAATCGACATCGAAGTGCGCCGCGTACGGCGAAGCCCGGCCGTGCCGCAACACGTCCCACCACCACGGGTTCTGCTCCGGCTGGTCGATACCGACGTGGTTGGGGACGATGTCGACGACCAGGCCCATGCCGCGCGCGTGGGCCGCCGCGGCCAACCGCGCCAGGCCGCCCAGTTCCGGCGACACCGTCGTCGGGTCGGTGACGTCGTATCCGTGCGTGGACCCGCGGGCCGCGGTCATGATCGGGGACAGGTACAGGTGACTCACGCCGAGGTCGTCGAGGTAGTCGAGTAGGCCCTCCGCGTCGGCGAGGGTGAAACCGAATCCGCTGGACTCACCGCGCAGCTGCAGTCGGTAGGTGGAAAGAATCGGTAAGGCCATGCGTCACAAGGTCTTACGCAGTATCAGCAGCGAACGGGAGGGCAGCGAGATCTTCTCCTCGGCGTTCACCACCTGGTCAGCGTCGCCGACGGGATGGTTGGTGTCGAGCTCCACGGTCCACTCCTGGGCATAGTCGGCGTGCGGCATGACGAACTCGACCCGCTGCTCATCGGCGTTGAAGCACAACAGGAATGAGTCGTCGATCACCCGCTCACCGCGTGCGTTCGGCGCGGTGATCGCGTCGCCGTTGAGGAACACCGCCACACACTTGTGGAAGCTTTCCCCCCAGTCCTCATGTGTCATTTCCCGGCCGCCGGGCGTCAGCCAGGCGAGGTCGTGCACTCCCTCGCCGCTTCGGATCGGCTCTCCTTCGAAGAAGCGGCGTCGGCGAAACACCGGATGGTTCTTGCGCAAGGTGGTGACCTTGCGGGCGAACGCCAGCAGGTCCGAATTCTTGTCGACCAACGACCAATCCATCCAGGACAATTCGGAGTCCTGGCAGAAGACGTTGTTGTTGCCGTTTTGGGTGCGTCCGAACTCGTCGCCGTGCGCGATCATCGGTGTGCCCTGGCTGACCATCAGCGTGGCCCAGAAGTTGCGCCTCTGCCGGCAGCGCAGCGCCATGACGTCGGGGTCGTCGGTGGGTCCCTCGACGCCACAGTTCCACGATCGATTGTGGCTCTCCCCGTCCCGGTTGTCTTCGCCGTTGGCCTCGTTGTGCTTTTCGTTGTAGGAGACCAGGTCGTTGAGCGTGAATCCGTCGTGGGCGGTGACGAAGTTGATGCTGGCGCTTGGGCGCCGGCCCGTCGCCTCGTACAGGTCCGACGACCCGGTCAGCCGGGAAGCGAACTCGCCCAGGGTTGCGGGCTCCCCCCGCCAGTAGTCACGCACAGTATCGCGATACTTCCCGTTCCACTCGGTCCACAAACCCGGGAAATTTCCGACCTGGTAGCCGCCCTCGCCGACATCCCACGGCTCGGCGATCAATTTGACCTGGCTGACCACCGGGTCCTGCTGCACCAGGTCGAAGAAGGCGCTCAGTCGGTCGACGTCGTGCAACTCGCGGGCCAGCGTCGCGGCCAGGTCGAAGCGGAACCCGTCGACGTGCATCTCGAGCACCCAGTAGCGCAGCGAGTCCATGATCAGCTGCAGCACGTGCGGGTGCCGGGCGTTGAGGCTGTTGCCGGTTCCCGTGTAGTCCTTGTACAGCCGCAGGTCCGTGTCGACGAGCCGGTAGTAAGCGACGTTGTCGATGCCGCGGAAGTTGATCGTCGGGCCGAGGTGGTTGCCCTCGTTGGTGTGGTTGTACACGACGTCGAGAATGACTTCGATCCCCGCTTCGTGAAGGCTTCGCACCATGTACTTGAACTCCGCGACGCTGGACCGCTGGTTGGCCGCGTACCGGTTGTGCGGGGCGAAGAAGCCAAATGTGTTGTAGCCCCAGTAGTTCCGCAATCCCAGGTCCAGCAGCCGCTCGTCGTGCATGAACTGGTGAACGGGCATCAATTCGATCGCGGTGACGTTGAGCGACTTGAGGTGGTCGATGATCACGGGATGGGCCAGCCCGGCATAGGTGCCCCGAAGCTCTTCGGGGATGCCGGGATGGGTCTGTGTCATGCCCTTGACGTGGGCCTCATAGATGACCGTCTCGTGGTAGGGGGTGAGCGGCGCCCGGTCGGATCCCCAGTCGAAGAACGGGTTGATCACCACGCTGGTCATAGTGTGGCCGAGCGAGTCCAGCATGGGGGGAGTTCCGGGGTCGGCCCCATTGGCGTCGTCGTTGGGGTCGACGGCCGCCATGTCGTAGGAGTACAGCGCCTGGCCGAAGTCGAAATCGCCGTTGAAAGCCTTCCCGTACGGGTCCAGCAGCAGCTTGCTCGGGTCACAACGGTGCCCGGCCGCCGGATCGAAGGGGCCGTAGACGCGAAATCCGTAGCGCTGCCCCGGAATTATGTTCGGCAGGTAGGCATGCCAGACGTGTCCGTCGACCTCTTCGAGGGAGATCCGGAACTCGCCGCCGTCATCGTCGATCAGACATAACTCGACCCTCTCGGCGATCTCGGAGAACACCGAAAAGTTAGTGCCCGCCCCGTCATAGGTGGCACCCAGCGGATAAGGGTCCCCCGGCCACACGGTGGCCAGTCTGGGCTGGGCTCTGCCGGCGTCGCGTGCCGCAGAGCCCGTTTCCGAGGCTGGATGGTTGGTCGGCATCACTCGACCTTATCCGCGGCCGACGCGCCGCGAGTGTCAAGCCAACAGCCGGCCCCTACCACCAGCCGGTGCCGGCCGCGATTTGGCGGCCCAGCTCAGTGGCCATCGTGCGAACGTAGGTGGGGTCCAGGTGATGAGCGCCGTGGTAGATCAGCACGTTTCCCTCGACCGGGCGGCAGACGTCGGCCCGGCATATCGCGTCCGACATGTCGAGGACCTTCAGCAGCGGGAACTGCGTCACGAAGTCGAGGGTCTGATTGCGATCGGACAACACGTCGGAGCGCTTGACCGCGCACGACTGCGCGTTCCCCCCCTTGGCCAGGCAGTCAGCCGGGTCGAACGGTTTGCCGTTCTTGACCAGCCACGGGGTGTCGCGCATCCCGAGGATCGGGATGTTGTTGTCGGACAACGTTTGCCAGATGCCGATGTAGGTTGCCGGCATCACGTCGCCGCTTTTGATGTTCCACGGCCGGGTCGTCGTGGTGAACACGTAGTCGGGACGGTCGACGACCAGCTTGGCCATCGTCCGCTGCACCCACTCGCGGCACTGCGGATACGGGGCGTTGTTCCCCATGATCAGCGGGACTTCCTCGGTGGACAACGGGCAGCCCATCTTGAGGTACGTCACCACCTTGAAGTGATGCAGATGGCCAAGCAGGTCCAGCGCGGGCAGCCAGTGTTCCGCGTGCGAGCCGCCGGCCAGTGCGATGGTCCGGGTGGCGGCCACGTCGCCGTAGGTGCAGTTGACCACCACTGGGTTGACGAAGTCGCTGATGCAGCCGTCCCTGGTCGAGGCCGGCAGATCTTGCTTGACCTCCAGGACCGTGGGCCGCATCGGCAGCGTGGGCACCCGCACGTGGTCGGTGAGGGCCCGTGCGCCCGGGTAGTCCTGCGGGTTGAGCACGCTGAGTTCCTTGCCGGCGGCGCGCAACACCGTGACGTGCTGGCGCCAGGTGAAGGAAGTCGCGGTCAGCGTGACACCCAGCAGCACCACTATCGTGCCCAGCGCCAGCGTCGGCCGGCGCAGACGCAGCGACCAGGGGACTAAGTGACGCGAGGGGACTGAGGGGACCGAGGGGACGGTTGCCGGGGACGCGTCGCCGCGCGCCGGGAAGCGCAGAGGATCCTCGACGAGCCGGGTGGTCAGGTAGGCCAGCAATCCGGATACCAAGAGCACCGCCGAGCCGTCGAGGAAGTCGGCGTGCCGGTGACCGGTGTAGGACAGCCAGAAGATGAGCAGCGGCCAGTGCCACAGGTACAGCGAGTAGGCCATCGTGCCCAGCGCCACCAGCGGCCTGGCGGCGAGCAGTCGATTGGGCAGCGGCATCAGGTCACCGTCGCCGCGCTGACTGCGCAGGTTGGCCCCGGCGAGGATCATCAGCATGGTGGCTCCGACGGGCACCAATGCCCAGGGACCCGGGAACTCCCGGACGCCGTCGATCAGCGCCCCGCACGACACGACTGCCGCGAGCGCGCCGGCGGCGACGGCGGTGCGCAGCCAATTCGGCCACCGGATGTAGGCCACCAATGCACCGACGAGCGCGCCCAGGAGCAACTCCCACGCTCGCGCGAAGCTGTCGTAGTACGCGATCGGCTGGTTGTCCTGATGAACGATCGTCGCGTAGACGAACGACGCGATGGTCAGCGCGCTCAGCAGCACCACAAACACGGTCCGCAGGCGCCTGCGCCTACCTGTTTCGCGGCCCCGAAACAGGGCCCGCCACAGGGCGGCGCACCCGGCCACCAGCAGCAGGAAAGCCAGGTAGAACTGGCCCTGCACCGACATGGACCAGATGTGCTGCAACGGGCTGACGGCTTCGCCAGCTCGCAAATAGTCGGAGGCGGTGTTGGCGAGCTCCCAGTTCTGGTAGTAGCCCAAGCTGGCCAGGCTCTGGTCGGCGAACGACTCCCAGCGGGTCTCCGGCTGCACCAGGATGGTCAGCACCGCACAGCCGGCCAGAACCACGACCAGCGCGGGAAGCAGGCGGCGGACCAGCCGGACCACCTCCGCCACCGGCGAAAGTGAAACGGCCGGGTCGAGGGCGGCGCGCAGGATCTTGCCGCCGAAGAAGAAGCCGGACAGCGCCAGGAACACGTCCACCCCGCCGGAAACGCGGCCGAACCAGACGTGGAAAACGGCGACGAGCACGATCGCGACACCGCGCAAGCCGTCGAGATCGTGACGATAGGACCCCTGGAACACCGCAGCCCGCGGGCCCGCTACCTCCGCGTTCGCGGTGGCGATCGGTGGATGTGGCGGCGGGGGGCTCTGCATGATTGACTGCCAATTTACCCAAAACCGCCACTTGTTCCTCGCCGAGCGTCAGCGCGTCGGGGAGGAGCAAGTGGCGGGCGTCGGGGCCGAGAAGTTACCCAGCGGGTTGCGGGCTGATGCCGACGGGAGGCTGCTGGGCTGGCGCCTGCTGCGTTGGCAGCTGCAAAGGCATCTGCTGCAGCGGGGCCTGTTGCACCGGCAGCTGCTGCGCAGGCGCCTGCTGCAGCGGGGCCTGCTGGGCCGGCGCCTGCTGGATTGGGGCCTGCTGGGCCGGCGCCTGCTGCAGCGGGGCCTGTTGTGCCGGCGCCTGCTGCAACGGTGCCTGCTGCGTTGGCGCCTGCTGCAGGGGGGCCTGCTGGGCCGGCGCCTGCTGTGCCGGCAGTTGCTGCGGTGGCGCCTGCAGCGCCGGCGCTGACTGGGTCCCGAGAACCCGGACCAGGTAGGGCGCCATGCCGTTGGCACGCACCGGCGAGACCTGGACGACGTCGCCCACCTCCAGCATCTGGTTGTTCCCGAGGTACATCGCGACGCTTTGCGTGCCCTCGGGGCCGTAGAAGATCAGGTCGCCACGGCGCGCCTGCTGCGGCAGGACCTTCTGACCGACGCGGTACATCTCGCCGGAGGAACGCGGCAGCTTGATCCCCGCGCCGGCATAGGCGTACTGCATGAGACCCGAGGCGTCGAAACCGACGGTCATGGCGCCGGTGCCCTTTCCGAGGGTGGGGCCGTTGACGCCGCCGCCAGCCCAGGAGAACGGCACGCCGCGCTGCGACAGACCGCGCATGATGACGATGTCGGTGGCCTGCTGGTAGTCCATCGTCCTGGCGCCGGGGTCGGCGGTCGCGATGCCGGCGGTGAACAGCGGGGTCACCAGCATCGCGAAACCAATCGCGAAGGCGTAGATGCGTTTCATGTGGATTCCCACCTTCTGGGTCCTGGGCCTCCGTCGCGGTGACTTCGCGCATCGGCCGCTAGTGCAGGGCGCGAAGGCCTTCGCGTCGGGGCCGAACGCCGCTGCATGGCTTGGAACGTGAACCCCGCCGGAGAACCGACCGAATTCACACCAGTCACTACAGACACTTCTACAACAGAAGTCTGCGCGGGGAAATAGCTGGTGAGGCCGGCGGAGGATTATTTGTCGTACCGTGACCGGACGGTGACTGGGCTGGCCCAATTCTGTGTGCGCAGTTGTGATTTCGGTCTCAAGCGAAAGGTCGCAGGCGTCCGCCCGGCGACCGCCGGCGCGCGGTCAGAGCCAGTAGCGCTCGCTGAAGATGGTCAGCATGGAACCGGCAACTGAGCTGACCATGACGATGGCCAGAGCAAGGACCGGCCAGAAGGACATGTACCAGCCCTTCAAGAGCGAAATGAACGGGCCGATTCCGGCCGCGGCGAGGGCGGCACCGATACCGCCCCACACCACAGGGCGGATGTAGTAATCGACGCCGAAAGGCACCGGGCCACACGTTTCCCCCTCGCACACGTTCGCGAGGAAGCCGAAGAGCCGCGTCGGCCAGTTGGTCGCCGTGGCCAGATAGACCAGCAGTGCCAACAGGACGACCGTGGCGGCGACGTCCCAGGGGGAGACCCGTAACCGAAGTACCCGTGGGGACTCCCGGCCGGACCCCTCGGACTCGTCGGGCGCCGGCGGGGAGGCCGTCGGGTGACTCGAGCGAGGGTCGGCGGGCTGATGCGGCGAAGCCATGCCGTCAAATGCTCCCCGATGGCCGCGATTTGTGCGACCCGGCTGCTTTACCCTCGATCTCTATGCCCGCGGCGAGGGCCGGGTTGACGCCCGGACAAATCAGCGCGATCGACGCCGCTCACGTGTGGCACCCCTACAGCACCATCGGCGGCGAATCGGTAGCGCCCATCGTGGCGGTCGCCGCCCGCGGCGCCTGGTTGACGCTGATCCGGCACGGCAAACCGATCGAGGCGCTCGACGCGATGAGCTCCTGGTGGACCGCCATTCACGGGCACGGCCACCCTGAGCTGGACGCGGCGCTGGCCACCCAGCTGGGCACGATGAACCACGTCATGTTCGGCGGCCTGACCCACGAGCCGGCGGCGCGGCTCGCGGAGTTGCTGGTGAACGTCACCCCGGCGGGCTTGGAGACGGTGTTCTTCAGCGACTCGGGATCGGTGTCGGTCGAGGTCGCGGTGAAGATGGCGCTGCAGTACTGGCGCGGCCGCGGCCGGCCCGGCAAGCGGCGGCTGATGACCTGGCGGGGCGGCTATCACGGAGACACCGTCACCCCGATGAGCATCTGCGACCCCGAGGGCGGCATGCACTCGCTGTGGACCGACATCCTGGCCGAGCAGGTGTTCGCCCCGCAGGTACCACGCGACTACGACCCCGCCTACAGCGCCGCGTTCGAGGCGCTACTGGCGCAACACCGCTCCGAACTGGCGGCTGTGGTGGTCGAGCCCGTCGTCCAGGGGGCCGGTGGGATGCGCTTCCACGACCCCCGGTACCTCGCTGACCTGCTGAAAATGTGCCGGCGGCACGAGGTGCTGCTCGTATTCGACGAGATCGCGACCGGCTTCGGTCGCACCGGCGAGCTCTTCGCCGCCGACCACGCCGCGGTGAGCCCGGACATCATGTGTGTCGGTAAGGCGCTCACGGGCGGATATCTCAGTCTGGCCGCCACGCTGTGCACCACCGAGATCGCGCACACCATCAGCTCCGGCGAGCCCGGTGCGCTGATGCACGGGCCCACGTTCATGGCCAATCCGCTGGCCTGCGCGGTGTCGGTGGCCAGCATCGAGGTGCTGCTCGGTCAGGACTGGCGGTCGCGGGTCGCCGAGATCTCCGCAGGGCTGGCCGGCGGGCTCGAACCGGCCCGGGCGCTGCCCGGCGTGGCCGACGTCAGGGTCCGCGGCGCCATCGGCGTCATCGAATGCGACCGGCCGGTCGACCTGGCCGTCGCCACCCCGGCGGCGCTGGACCACGGCGTCTGGCTGCGACCCTTCCGCAACCTGATCTACGCGATGCCGCCGTACATCTGCCCGCCCGCCGAAATATCCCAGATCACCTCGGCGATGGTCGAGGTCGCGCGCCTCGTAGGCTGAGGACTCATGAACGCCGTCCCGCGGGCACCGATCGAGACATCCCCGCTGGCCTGGCTCGAGGCCGCGGAACGGCGGCGCCGCGAAGCCGGGCTGCGTCGCTCGCTGCGGCCGCGCCCCGCCGTCGCCACCGAGCTGGATCTGGCGTCCAACGACTACCTCGGCCTCTCTCAACACCCCGACGTCATCGAGGGCGGCGTGGCCGCCCTCCGGGTGTGGGGGGCCGGGGCGACCGGTTCACGGCTGGTCACCGGCGACACCGAACTGCACCAGCAATTCGAATCGGCGCTCGCCGAGTTCGTCGGCGCCGACTCGGCGTTGCTGTTCTCCTCGGGATACACGGCCAACCTCGGGGCCGTCGTCGGCTTGTCCGGCCCCGGTTCGCTGCTGGTGTCCGACGCCCATTCGCACGCATCCCTGGTGGACGCCTGCCGGCTGGCGCGCGCCCGGGTCGTGGTTTCGCCGCACCGAGACGTCGCGGCCGTCGACGCCGCCCTCGGGTCCCGCGACGAGGAGCGCGCCGTCGTCATCACCGACACGGTGTTCAGCACCGACGGCGCGCTGGCCCCGGTGAGCGAGCTGCACGCGGTCTGTCGCCGCCACCGCGCGCTGCTCATCGTCGACGAGGCCCACGGCCTGGGCGTGCGTGGCGGCGGGCGTGGCCTGCTGCACGAGCTCGGGCTTGGCGGTGCGCCCGACATCGTGATGACCACCACGTTGTCCAAGGCGCTGGGCAGCCAGGGCGGAGCCGTTCTCGGGCCGGCGGCGGTGCGCGCCCACCTGATCGACGCGGCCCGCCCGTTCATCTTCGACACCGGCCTGGCCCCTGCCGCCGTGGGCGCCGCGCGGGCCGCGCTCACCGTCCTGCGGGCCGAACCGTGGCGCCCGGAAGCGGTGCTGCGGCACGCGCACGCTTTGGCTGAGATCTGCGGCGTATCGCAAGTACCGCAGTCGGCGGTGGTGTCGGTGATCCTGGGCGATCCGGAGGCGGCGCTGGCCGCCGCGACCGCCTGCCTGGACGCCGGCGTCAGGGTGGGGTGCTTCCGTCCGCCGACCGTGCCCGCCGGCACGTCGCGGCTGCGGCTCACCGCGCGCGCGTCGCTGGACGCGGCCGAACTCGACCTCGCGCGCCGCGTGCTGGCCGATGTGCTCGCCGGGTCGTTCTAGGGGCCGCCTTGACCGTCCTGGTCGTCACGGGCACCGGCACCGGGGTCGGCAAGACGGTCGTCACCGCGGCGCTGGCCAGCTACGCCCGTCAGGCCGGAATCGACGTGGCCGTGTGCAAACCGGTGCAGACCGGCACGGACTCCGGCGACGACGACCTCGCCGAGGTGGCCCGGCTGTCCGGGGTGAGCGAGCTCGCGACGCTGGCCAGATATCCGCAGCCGCTGGCCCCGGCCCCGGCCGCCGAGCAGGCCGGGCGGGCGCTGCCCACCGCCGACCAGCTGGTGCGGCTGATTGCCGGCCTGGACCGCCCGGGGCGGCTGACCCTGGTCGAAGGCGCCGGCGGGCTGCTGGTCGAACTCGCCGGCGGGGGCGTCACGTTGCGTGATCTAGCCGCGGAGCTGGGTGCGGCGGCGCTGGTCGCGGTCACCGCCGAACTCGGCACCCTCAACCACACCGCACTAACGCTGGAAGCCCTTGCAACGCATAAGGTTTCGTGTGCCGGCCTGGTAATCGGGAGCTGGCCGGCCTGCCCCGGGTTGGTGGAGACCTCGAATCGGTCCGCACTGGGCCGCCTGGCTCCCGTGCGGGGCGCGCTGCCCGCCGGGGCCGGGTCGATGGACGCCGCCGGCTTCGCGGCGCTGAGCGCCGAGGCGTTCGACCGCGATTGGGTCACCACATTGGCGCGTTGATGGTTCATTCGATCGAGCTGATCTTCGATCCCGACACCGAGGCTGCGATCCGTCACATCTGGGCGGCGCTGGCGAGTGCCGGGATACCCAGCCAGGCGCCGGCCAGCCGACCGCACGTGACGTTGGTCGTCGCAGAGGGCATCGCCGCGCAGGTCGACGAACTGCTGGCTCCGGTCGGCCGACGGCTGCCGCTGGGCTGCGCGGTCGGTGCACCGGTGCTGTTCGGCCGGGCGAACGTGGTTTTTGCGCGGCTCGTGGTGCCGACGAGCGAGCTGTTGGTCCTGCATGCCGAGGTGCACCGGCTCTGCCTTCCGCATCTGGCTCCCGGGCCGATGCCCAACAGCCTGCCCGGTCAGTGGACCGCACACGTCACGCTGGCCCGCCGGGTCGGTGGGCACCAACTCGGGCGTGCTTTGCGCATTGCGGGTCGACCGGCGCAGATCGACGGCCGATTCGCGGGTTTGCGCCGCTGGGATGGGAATAAGAAGGTCGAATACCTGGTTTAGCCGGGTTTAGCCGCCGAACAGCAGGTACAAGCCGGTGAACGTGTAGCCGACCATGACCAGCATCATCGTGAGCTGCCCGGTGAGCTGATGGCCCGGGGGCAGCAGGCGCAGCGCTTTGTCGTGGGCGGCGACCACCGCCACGATGTGCCCGGTGACCACGCCTGCCACCTTGATTCCGGCGAGCACCGGCGGGTGCGTGGAAAGGACGTAGGCGACGTGTAAATGCGCCAACCCCAGCGGGTTCCAGCCGCGGCCGAACGGGTCGGCCAGGGCGAAGACGGCCTGCTGCCCTCGCTCCACGAGGTAGGACAAGTAGTGCGCGAAGACGTAGCCCACCACGATCGGGATCAGCGAATGCGCCATCTGCCCGGGCAGGGCGCGGCGTTGCTCGTGGTCGACGCCGCCGGTAGCGCGGGCGGCAAGCGAAAAGGTCAGTGCCACAACGGAAATGAAGATAATCAGGCCGACGGTTCGCAACAGCGACGACGACAGCGCCGAGGCCAGGCCGAGGGCGCGCGAGAGGCGATCGGCGAAGCCCCGCCAAGTCGGTGAGGACGAAAAACTGTCGAACGCCGTCGACCCGAGCAGCACCGCCAGCGTCACGATCACGCCCGGCCGAACCGGCAGCGACGGCAGGTGGTCGAGCGGATTGCCGACGACGATCTTCCCCGTGGCCGGGTTGCGGCGAAAGGGTGACAGGCGGGACACCGCCATGCTGTACACGCCGAACGGGTCGGCCCGGGCCAACCAGCGCTGGCCGCACAGCCACGCCCCGACCAGCATCAGCACTGCATAGGCCAGCAGCCAAGCCTTGACCCAGGTGAGCGACGCCGAGTTCGGGCTCGCCAGCTCCATCCAGACGAAGGCGAACAGGCCCAGCGCGGCCGGGCGGTATCCCCAGCCTTCCGGATAGGACCGCCGCGGCCGGCCGAGTCGCCGGGGCGCAATGCGGCGCAGCAACAGGTACACCGTGCGCGTCGGGGACAACACCCGCCAGACCGGTCCGAAAGCCAGCGACAGCGCCACCAGCCCGACCCACAGAAGCACGTAGAACGCCCCGAGCAGCGCGTTGGACTCCGTTTGGGGACCGTACAGGCCGGACAGCACCACCCACAGCGCGAAAACCAGCGCCATCCCGGCGGCGATCCGGCGGGTCACCCGGGCGTCGACCAGCGCGGTCACCCACCCGGGCAGCGGGCGGCCCGGCTTGAGCGGGTCGAACCGCGGCCGCCGCCACGCGAACGCCACCAGCGCGAACGTGAACGTCAACGCCCATGCGGCCCCGACCATCGCGTACATGTACGGCACCGGCAGGTCGCCGGAACCGCCCAGACCGTGCGCGAGCACCACCGTCGCGCCGCCGGCGCTCACGGTTGAACTTGGATCGTCGCGATCGTGCGGTCGAGATGGTGCAGCTCCACCTCGACGTTGCCCGGAACGTCGACGCTGAACTGAAAAGTTTGGTTGGGTGCGGCCGCGACCTGGAACTTGTGGTCGGGCGTGGAGTGGACGTGCAGCTCGTCGGTGGCGTCGCTGGTCACGTGCAGGGTTATCTGCTGGCGCACCTTGGCCTGCAGTGTGGCGTTGGTCGGGGTGACTTGCCCGTGCGCGATCGTGACGTTCACGTCCAGGCCCGCCGCGGGGGGCTTGCTAGGTGAGCCGCAGGCGACCAGGCCGCAAACCAGTGCCGCCACCCAGGCCGCAAAAAGGTTCCCGCGCAATGTCATGGGCTTGTCATGGGCTTGTCATGCTGCCCTCGGGATGGGACGTTTCTCCTCGGCCGGCTCCGGCTCGGTGACCGAGTTGTTGATCCGGCCCGCAACCCAGGTGAGCGCTGCGATCACCATCAGCGACAAGAACAACACCACAATCGAGCCGGCGGTGAACAACCAGGCCGGCGCGTTCTGGTCGCGTTCGCGCTGCAGGATCGTGATCTCCTGAACGAACGGTCGCACGGTCGACGCCAGCGCCGGAACCTCCGCCGCCGGAATGGCGTCGTCGGCCGGCTCGTAGATCGGCACCGCCGTCATCGTGTAGCCGTCCTGGACCCGCAGCAGCGTCTTCCACGATCCCCACACCGGAACCGGCTGGGTGGACCGGTAGTGCCCGGGTCCGACCTTCTCGAGCCGGTCGATCACCAGGCCGCGGTGGTTCTGCATCCGTCCCTGCCAGGAGAGGATGGTCAGCCACTCAGGGTGATCGCTCACCATGGTGGGCGGCGTCATCAGCACATCGGCCGTCACCATGCGCTGGCCGGGAGGGCTGGGCTCGTCGTTCAGGGTGATCGTGGCCGTGTTCTGTCGCGGCACGACGATGTGCAACCCGTTGGCCACCGCGCCGCCGATCACCAACACGGTCGCCACCACCACTGAGATGCCGACCGTGCGGCTCGGGAGGCGTTGGCCGGTGAGCACCATCCCGAACAGCGCCCCGCAGGTCCCGGTCAGCACGGCCACCGGCACCGCCATCGCCAGGGCCTCGCCCCACATGCTCGCAGGCCACGGGTAGTGGTACACCGCGCCGATCCACAGCGACTCCAGCCACAGCCCGACCGTCCCGACGACGAGACCGGAAACGGCGCCGAACGCGATGGGCCGCCTGGACAACGGGGTCAGCGCGACCAGCTCGACGACCAGCGCCGGGCCCAGATAGAGCGGGAACCAGTTGATCGGGGCCCCGAGGATGGGTCCCACCAGCAGTGCGACCGCGCCGCGCAGCGCGATGGCGAACAGGGCGGCCACGATCGCGGCTCCCCGCCCCATGGTGATCCGGGCGGCGACCGCCGCCAGCGCGGAGGCCGCGGCGATCATCATCGGCTGCAGCACCAGGCGGAACTGTTCGACGCCGAAGTCGTACTCGATCTGGTACACCGACAGGCCGATGAACAGCCCGCCGAACGACAGGTAGCGCAGGAAGGTGATGAACGCGCCGAAAGCGACCTCCGCGGCCTGCGCCGCCTCGCCCTCGCGTTCCAGCATCAACACCGCGAACAGGGAGAAGCAGGCGCCGCCGATCATCATCAGGTGCGTCGGGCCCCAGAGGGTGACGTCCTGACCGAAGATCCGATGCCAGATGTCGTCGAGCGGGAAACCGATCATCGCGTAGAGGCCGCAGGCGGCCATCAGCACGCCGCCGACCGGCGCGTACCAGTTACGCGTGATGCGCACCGCCGCAGCGCCGGGCTTATCGAAGGGCAGCACGACCGACACCATGCCCGCGAGGAACACGCCGAACAGGCCGATGATGATGAAGTAGTGCGCCGGGTTGGCCAATGGGCCGGGGTCGCGCCCGTTGCCTATGTGCCAGCTGACGTCCCAGATGAACCCGAACAGGGCGCAGATGATCGAGGTGGTGAAGACAAGAACCGGCAGGGCGACCCAATTCGGGCGGTGGAATTTCTCGCCCATTTTGTCGGCGATCCTGGTCAGCCACTCGATGCGGTGACTGCGGTGCGCATGACCCACCCACAGCATCAGCACCGTGATCACCACCGCGGCGATCGACAGCCCGATCACCTGGTTGAGTCCCGCACCGCGGGCCGGTGCCTCGGCAACGATTGTCAGATCCGCCGATTTCATCGTCAAACCCTCCTAAACCCCCGGCCTCACGAGATGTGATCCAACTCGCAGGAACCGGAATGCCCCGATCCAGGGCCCGTCAATCACCCTTTTCGGTGGGGGCGTCGCTTTGCTGAGGTGCATCCGGTTGACCGCCCGAGCGGCGGTCTTTCAGCGCGACGTACAGGATGACGGCGACGACGACGATCGCCGGCAGGAAGGCGGGAATCGCCAGTAGGAGCATGTGGTGGGACACGTACAAGACGTGCGCATGAGTCTCCGGATAGATCGCTGGATAGATCATCGTGCTGGCATACCCCGGTAATCACGGTGTTCTTCGGCCGTTACCCTACTTTGAACACTTTTATCCAGGCTGTCACCAGCGTGGCAGGGACGGTCGCGCGCGGCCGCGGACAGATGCAGGGGGGTTACCTCGTGACTCAAGCGGCAACGCGACCGACAGCCGACGCCGGCGGCGCGGACAGCTCGGCCGACATCGTGGAGGTGGCCCGACAGCAGGTGCTGGAGGCCGGCCAGGGAGTGAGCCGCGAACAGGTGCTGCGGGTGCTGCAGTTGCCCGACGACCGGCTCGATGAGCTGTTGGCCCTGGCCCACGAGGTGCGGATGCGCTGGTGCGGGCCGGAGGTCGAGGTCGAGGGCATCATCAGCCTGAAGACCGGCGGCTGCCCGGAGGATTGCCACTTCTGCTCGCAATCGGGCCTATTCTCGTCGCCGGTGCGCAGTGCCCGGCTCGACATCCCGAGCCTGGTCGAGGCGGCCAAGCAGACCGCGAAGTCGGGTGCCACCGAGTTCTGCATCGTGGCCGCGGTGCGGGGACCCGACGAGCGGTTGATGGCCCAGGTCGCGGCGGGGATCGAGGCGATTCGCGACGAGGTCGACATCAACATCGCCTGCTCGCTGGGGATGCTCACCGCCGAGCAGGTCGAGCAGCTCTTCGCGATGGGCGTGCACCGCTACAACCACAACCTGGAGACCGCCCGCTCGTTTTTCCCCCACGTCGTCACCACCCACAGCTGGGAGGAGCGCTGGCAGACATTGTCGATGGTGCGCGACGCCGGCATGGAGGTGTGCTGCGGCGGCATTCTCGGCATGGGCGAGACCTTCGAGCAGCGCGCGGAATTCGCCGCTGAGCTGGCCGAACTGGGTCCCGACGAGGTGCCGTTGAACTTCCTCAACCCGCGGCCGGGCACCCCATTCGGCGACCTAGCGGTGATGCCGGCCACCGAAGCATTGAAGTCGGTGGCCGCCTTCCGCCTGGCGTTGCCCCGCACGATCTTGCGCTTTGCCGGGGGCCGCGAGATCACCCTGGGCGACCTCGGTGCCAAGCAGGGCATTCTGGGCGGCATCAACGCCGTCATCGTCGGCAACTACCTGACCACGCTCGGCCGCCCCGCCGAAGCCGATCTGGAGCTGCTCGAAAATCTGCAGATGCCGATCAAGGCGCTCAACGCGAGCTTGTAAGACACTGGGAAGCGTGGTTCCGGAACTGGGCGCTCCGGTCAGCGGCGGCGCCTACAACGTCTACACCGGGGAGTTGGGGGGAACCGCCGTGCCGACAGCCGCCCAATTGGGCCTCGAGCCGCCTCGGTTCTGCGCTGAATGCGGACGCCGGATGGTGGTCCAGGTTCGTCCCGACGGCTGGCGGGCGCACTGCTCGAGGCACGGACAAGTGGACTCTGCCGACTTGGAGGCGCAGCGGTGACTGAGAACGCGGTGTCCGAGGCCTCCGAGCCTGCCGGCGCCCACCGCACGTCCCGGCGGCGAGCGATCGTCATCGCGGCGCTGGGGGTGACGGTGACCGGTGTGGTGCTCGGCGGGCTGTGGGCATTCATCGCGCCGCCGATTCGGGCGGTGGTGGCGATCACTCGTTCGGGTGAACGGGTTCATGACTACCTGGGCGCCGAGTCCCAGCACTTCTTCGACGCGCCATGCCTGATGTTGGGATTGTTGACCGTGCTGGCGGTGGTGGGCTCGGTGCTGGTATGGCAGTGGCGTGAGCACCGCGGCCCGGGGATGGTCATCGGGATCTCAATCGGCATGGTGATCGCCGCCGCCGCCGCCTGCGCGACGGGAGCGGCGTTGGTTCGCCTGACCTACGGCGCCCTGAACTTCGACGCCGTGCCGCTGTCGGGAAAGCCGTCGGTGGCTTACGTCCTCCAGGCCCCGCCGGTGTTCTTCTCCCGCGGGCCGCTCCAGGTGGCGATCACCCTTCTGTGGCCCGCCGCCATCGCCGCGCTCGTCTATGCCGTGCTTGCGGCCGCGAATGCCCGCGACGACCTCGGTGGAGTTCCGGCGGCGGATGCCCCTCCGCAGCAGCGGCCAATGGAACCGGAGGCCCCGGAAGCGGCGGTGTCATAGCGGACCTAAGGCGGACCTATAGCGGACGGTGCGGGACTTTCCTCCCGGTGATGACCCTGGCCGCGATCTTCGCCAGCCGCGCCATGCCGACGTAGGTCATCGGGTGGAACATCGTCGGCCACGTCGTCCGGATCAGGTGTTCGGTCAATGGTCGGCCGGCGAACCGGTCCGTGAGCCAGCGAAGCGTCATCGGAGCGGACAGCGGGTGTAGAACGATGTGTTCGTTGAACGCGTCGCGGTGGTAGGTGACCCTGGCACCCCCGGCCGAATAGGCGTCGGCCAGCGCGTCGATGTCGTTGACGTCGATGAGGTAGTCGTGCACGGCCTGCACGATCAACACCGGCGGCGTCGGCACCGCCGCGCCCAATCGGATGCTGTCGAACACATACGCGATCTCGGGCGTGGACAGGATGTCCTCGAGCGGTTCGTCGAGGTAATCGCCCATGTCCTTGCCCGCCATCCGGAGGACCGCCTCGACGGTCGTCATAGTCTCGAGCGCCTCGAGCAGGGCGCGCCCCTCTTCGTTGGCGTGCTCCTTGATGATGCGGTCCAGGTCCGGATATATGTGCGCGAGGGCGGCCACCACCACGGCGGGCAGACCGGCGAGGAGGCCGCCGTTCAGCCGGCGAAAGGTGTTGCCCAGGTCGCCGACGGGTGAGCCCAGGACCGCCCCGACGATGTCCAGTTCGGGCGCGTAGGCGCCACACATCTCGGCGGCCCAGGCGCTGGCCAGCCCACCGCCGGAGTAGCCCCACAGCCCTACCGGCGCCGAGGGGGACAGCCGGACCCGTTCAGAGCTCTGCGCGGCCCGAATCCCGTCCAGGACGCGATAGCCGGGCTCGTACGGCGCCCCCCACGAGCCGTGGATGCCTTCGTGGTCCGGCACGGAGACGGCCCAGCCTTCGGCGACAGCGGCGCTGATCAGCAAAAATTCGAATTGGCTCAACGCCCCGAGGGCCTTCGCCCTGCGCCGCAGCGCATAGGACGGAAAGCAGCGGGACGTCATGGCGTCAATGGCGCACTGGTATGACAGCAGCGGGCAGGTCTGTCCCGGCGCGAGCCCGGCCGGAGCGATCACGGTGGTGACCGTCGCCTCGGGCTCCCCGTTCATGTCCATCGTCCGGTAGAGCAGCTGCACCGCTGTGACGGGATGCCGTACCAGCCCCAGGAAGGCCAGCTCGACGTCGCGCGAGCGCAAAACCGTCCCCGGCTCGGCGTGCTGAAAGCCCGGCGGAGGCTGGTAGAAGGGGTCATCCGTGGGCAGCAGCGGCCGCACCTTGCGCTGCAGTTCTTGGTGCGGCGGCCGGCCGATCCACTCCGCGCCGCGTGCTCCTGCCAGATTGCCGAGTTCAACCATTGAGGGTCCCTTCTTGGCCACCCGGCATTGTCGCGCATGAACGAGCGGTAGCCAAAACGTAATCGCCGCATTGTGAGCCAGTTCTCGTCACTTGTTCTAGCTCACCCGCGGGGTGTCGTCGTCAATTTACTCACGTGTCGCGGGCGGCAACCCGTGTTTGCGCAATTGGCGGCTTTCGTCGGTTCGAGGCTAGCCGGGTGGCCGAAATGCGGCGAATTCGTCGGTCACCCGGAGTTGAGAGTCGGTGAAGTGGTACAGCGCCGCCGGCCGCCCACCGCTTCGGCCGGACTGCGCGATGGTGCCGGTTTGGGTGATGACCCCGCGCCGGGCCAGGACCCGTTGCAGGTTCGTTGCGTCAACTTGATAGCCCAGCGCTGCCCCGTAGATGTCGCGCAGGGTCGATAGCGCGAATTCCTTTGGCGCCAAAGCGAATCCGATGTTGGTGTAGGACATCTTGGCGACCAGCCTGGTGCGGGCGTGGGCCACCATGGTGCCGTGGTCGAACGCCATTTGCGGCAGCGCGTTCACCGGATGCCAGCGGGTGTCGGGCGGCAGCTCGGGGGTCGCGGGGGAGGGCACCAGTCCAAGGAAGGTCGACGCGATCACGCGGTTGCCCGGCACCCGGTTTGGGTCGGAAAACACAGCGAGCTGCTCCAAGTGAGCCAGCTCTCGCAAATCGACCTTCTCGGCCAGTTGGCGCCGCACAGACGTGGTCAGATCCTCGTCGTTGCGCAGCCGGCCGCCCGGCAGCGACCATGCGCCGCGTTGAGGATCGCGGGCACGTTGCCATAACAGCACGTTCAGCTGCGGTTTTTGTTTTCGCGGGGGCGCCGTTACCTGGCGCACCTGAAACACCACCGCAAGCACCTCGTGTTCAGTGCTAGTATGGCCCATGTTTTCGATTGTAAGTCGAAAACCTCCCGGCGCGAAAGGAGCCGCCATGACGGTCTTGACTCGCATGGACACGCTCGCGGGCGACATGACGGACCGCATCACGGACACGCCCACCGGCTACGTCGGCCTCGACGGTGATGAGCAGTGGGCCGCCGAGGTCCGCCGGCTGGCGAAGCTGCGCGGCGCCACCCTGCTCGCCCACAACTACCAGCTGCCCGCCATCCAGGATGTCGCCGACCACGTGGGAGACTCGCTGGCGCTTTCGCGGATCGCCGCCGACGCGCCCGAGGACACCATCGTGTTCTGCGGCGTGCACTTCATGGCCGAGACCGCCAAGATCCTCAGTCCGGACAAAACGGTGCTCATTCCGGACCAGCGGGCCGGCTGTTCGCTGGCCGATTCGACCACCCCCGATGACCTGCGCGCCTGGAAGCGCGAGCACCCCGGCGCCGTCGTCGTCTCCTACGTCAACACCACGGCCGCGGTGAAGGCGCTCACCGACATCTGCTGCACCTCGTCCAACGCGGTCGACGTCGTCGAGTCCATCGACCCGGACCGCGAGGTGCTGTTTTGCCCGGATCAATTCCTCGGCGCCCACGTGCGGCGCGTGACCGGTCGCAAAAACCTGCACGTGTGGGCCGGCGAGTGCCACGTGCACGCCGGCATCAACGGCGACGAGCTCCGCGACCAGGCCCGGGCGAACCCCGATGCCGAACTCTATGTGCATCCCGAATGCGGCTGTGCCACTTCGGCTTTGTACCTCGCCGGAGAAGGCGCCTTCCCGCCCGAGCGGGTCAAGATCCTGTCCACGGGCGGCATGCTCGAGGCCGCCAACCAGACGCGGGCGCGCAAGGTCCTGGTGGCCACCGAGGTCGGCATGTTGTACCAGCTGCGCCGGGCGGCTCCGCAGGTCGACTTCCGCGCGGTCAACGACCGGGCGTCGTGCAAGTACATGAAGATGATCAGCCCGGCGGCCCTGTTGCGTTGCCTGGTGGAGGGTGCCGACGAAGTTCACGTCGACCCGGAGATAGCGGCGGCGGCAAGGCGCAGCGTGCAACGGATGATCGAAATCGGCCAGCCGGGCGGCGGCGAGTGATGGCCCGTCCGGATTGGACCGATACCGCCGACGTCGTGGTCATCGGCACGGGCGTCGCGGGATTGGCCGCCGCGCTGGCGGCCCACCGCGCCGGCCGCAAGGTCGTCGTGCTGTCGAAGGCAGATCAGGCGCGCGGGGCGACCGCCACGCACTACGCGCAAGGCGGCATCGCGGTCGTCTTGCCGGACTCCGACGATTCGGTCGATGCCCACGTTGCCGACACCCTGGCCGCCGGCGCCGGCCTGTGCGATCCCGACGCGGTGCGCTCGATCGTCGCCGACGGCTACCGCGCGGTGGCCCAATTGGTGTGCGACGGGGCCCGGTTCGACGAATCCGTGCCCGGTCGCTGGGATGTGACGCGCGAAGGGGGTCACTCCCGGCGGCGCATCGTGCACGCCGGCGGGGACGCCACCGGCGCCGAGGTCCAGCGCGCCCTCGACCGCGCCGCGGCCATCCTGGACATCCGCACCAGGCACGTGGCCCTGCGAGTGCTGCACGACGGTGCCTCAGGCGAAGAACGGGTGACCGGCGTGCTGGTGGGCAACCCGGACGGGTACGGGATCGTCAGCGCGCCGTCGGTGATTCTGGCCTCTGGCGGCCTCGGGCATCTCTATGGTGCGACCACCAATCCCGACGGCTCCACCGGCGACGGAACCGCGTTGGCGCTGTGGGCCGGTGTCGCGGTCAGCGACCTCGAGTTCATCCAGTTCCACCCGACCATGCTCTACGCTGCCGGCGCCGGCCGGGGGGCCGGGGGGCGTCGTCCGCTGGTTACCGAGGCCATCCGCGGCGAGGGCGCGAATTTGATTGACAGTCAAGGAAATTCGGTAACCGCGGGCGTTCACCCGATGGGCGATCTGGCGCCGCGCGACGTGGTCGCGGCGGCCATCGACGCTCGGCTGAAGGCCACCGGCGATCCGTGCGTCTTTCTCGACGCGCGCGGCATCGGGGGCTTCGACCGCCGGTTCCCCACCGTGACCGCCGCCTGCCGGTCCGCCGGCGTCGACCCCGTCCGTGAACCCATCCCGGTCGTTCCCGGCGCGCACTACAGCTGCGGCGGCGTCGTCACCGACGTATGCGGCCAGACGGAGTTGCCCGGGCTGTTCGCCGCGGGCGAGGTGGCCCGGACCGGCATGCACGGCGCCAACCGCTTGGCGTCCAACAGCCTGCTGGAAGGTTTGGTGGTCGGTGGGCGCGCCGGAAAGGCCGCGGCCGCGCATGCGGTGGCGGCGGGGCGCTCGCGCGCGGTGCCTTCCAGGACGCCCGAGCCGATCACCTACACCGCGTGGGAGCGCGGCGAACTGCAACGCGCGATGAGCCGGGACGCCTCGGTGGTGCGCGACGCCGCCGGCCTGACCCGATTGTGCGACGAGCTGTCCGGGGCGCACGTTCGCAGCGTGGCCGGCCGCCGCGATTTCGAGGACGTCGCGCTGACGCTGACCGCCCGGGCGGTGGCCGCGGCGGCCTTGACGCGCGACGAAAGCCGGGGCTGCCACCACCGCGCGGAATACCCGGACGCCGCGCCGGAACAGGCCCGCAGCAGCGTCCTCCGGGTGGCCGACGACCAAAATTCGGTGCGGGTGGAGGCGCTCGAGGCGGTGGGTTGACGATGCTCTCCGACTGCGAACTCGCCGCCGCTCGAGACACCATTCGGCGCGCTTTGCAAGAGGATCTGCGTTATGGGCCCGACGTCACCACGTTGGCCACGGTGCCCGCCGGCGCGGTCGCCACGGCGTCGATGGTGCCCCGAGAGCCTGGCGTGATCGCCGGGGTCGACGTCGCGTTGCTGGTGCTCGACGAGGTGCTCGGGGCCGGCGCCTATCGGGTGCTCGATCGCGTCGAGGACGGTGCCCGTTTGCAGCCGGGTGCGTCGTTGCTGACGCTGCAGGCGGATACCCGGGGCCTCTTGACCGCAGAGCGGACGATGCTGAACCTGATGTGCCACCTGTCGGGGATCGCCAGCACGACCGCAGCCTGGGTCGAGGCGGTGCGGGGCACCAAGGCCAAGGTCCGCGACACGCGCAAAACCCTCCCCGGACTGCGGGTGCTGCAGAAATACGCGGTGCGAGTGGGCGGCGGCGTCAACCATCGCCTGGGCCTTGGCGACGCGGCGCTGATCAAGGACAACCACGTCGCGGCCGCGGGCTCGGTGGTCGAAGCGCTGCGGGCGGTGCGCGAGGCCGCCCCCGATCTGCCGTGCGAGGTCGAAGTGGATTCGCTCGAGCAGCTCGACGCCGTCCTGGCCGAAAAGCCCGAGCTGATCCTGCTGGACAACTTTCCGGTGTGGCAGACGCAGATGGCCGTGCAGCGTCGCGATGCGCGCGCACCCGCCGTTCTGCTCGAGTCGTCCGGTGGGCTCAGCCTCGAGAACGCGGCGACC
This sequence comes from uncultured Actinomycetota bacterium, assembly GCA_963788075.1. Lineage (GTDB taxonomy): Bacteria > Actinomycetota > Actinomycetes > Mycobacteriales > Mycobacteriaceae > Mycobacterium. The sequence continues at coordinate 84,849 of CAWBFI010000011.1, forward strand.
TACGCCGCGACCGGAGTGGACTACCTGGCCGTCGGCGCGCTGACCCACTCGGTGCGCGCGCTCGACATCGGCCTCGACATGTAGCTTCCGACCGCGGACCCGAAGCTCTCAGCTCACACTCGATTCGCGCAGCAATACGCGCGCCGCGGACTTGGCGGCGTTGAGCGCGGCGGCGTCGCCCGCGATGCGGGACAGCATCAGCGCCCCCTCAATCAGCGAGATCACCGCCAGCGCCACGGTTCCCGCGTCGTGGTCCGGCCAGCCGTCCGCCCGCAGCCGCTCTTCGACCGCCCCGCACCAGCTCGTGAAGGCGCGCGCCGACGCCTCCCGCACCGCGGGACTCGCGTTCACCGACTCGGTGGCGATCGGTTCGATCGGGCAGCCGTCGCGCTGGTCCCCGCCCAGCCCCGCCGCCAGGAGGTCGACCCACCGATCGACGATGTCGGCCACCGATCGGTCCGTGGCCAGAAACCGGCGCAGCAGTTGCTCGATGCCGGCCCCCTGGTGGTCAACGACCGCGGCGGCCAACTGCTGCTTGCCCCGCGGGAAGTGGTGATACAGCGAACCGGGTTTGACGCGCGCCTCGTCGAGGATCTGGTTGAGCCCGGTCGCCGCGTAGCCCTGGCGCCGGAACAGGGTGGCGGCGCTGTCGATCAGTGCGGCTCGGCTGCGGTCCGGTCTCGGCACAGTGTTGACAATACTTGAATAATCACTCAAGAATGCTGAGATGAGGCAACTGATGTACGAAGAGGTCGGGCGATACGCGTGGCGTGAGGTACCCGACCCGCAACTCACCGCGCCGGAGCAGGCGCTGGTCAGGCCCCTGGCGGTGGCCTGTTGTGACCTTGACGTCGCGGTCGCGCAGGGGCGGGCGCCGCTGCCGCCCGGGTACGCGGTCGGTCACGAGGGGCTGGCGGAGGTCGTCGCGGTCGGCGAGGGCGTCAGCAGCGTCCAGGCCGGCGACCGCGTGGTGGTTCCGTTCCAGATCAGCTGCGGCACCTGCCGCGAGTGCCGGCGCGGCGCGACGGGCTCCTGCGGATCGGTGCCGCTGATGGCCATGTACGGGCTCGGTCCGCTCGCCGGGCTGAATGGCGGGGGATTCATGTCCGACCTGGTGCTGGTGCCATACGCCGACGCGATGCTCATCGCGGTGCCCGACGCGGTCGAACCCGCCGCCATCGCGTCGCTGTCGGACAACATTCCCGACGGCTGGCGGGCCGTCGGGCCCTACGCGGCGGAACTGGCCCGGCTCGATCCCGCCGATCGGCGCGTCCTGGTCGTCGGGCGGCTCTCGATCGGCCTGTACGCGGCGGCCCTTGCGGTCGCGGTGGGGGCCCACGTCAACTACGTAGACACCGACCCGCAGCGGCTGGCGGCCGCGGAAAAGCTGGGCGCAGTTGCCCACGATGGGGTCAAGCCGGACAAGTCGTGGGATCCCTACCCCGTCACCGCACACACCTCCGCCGACCCGTCGCTCTTGGCCGCTACGCTCCGCGCGACCTGGCCCGACGGCGTGTGCACCGACACCGGGATCTACTACGAACCCACGGTCGAGATGCCGATGCTGCACATCTACACGCGCGGCGTGCGGTTCGTCACGGGTCGGGTGAACGCGCGCGCCGCCATTCCCCAGGTGCTGGAGCTGCTCGCCGGCGGGTGCGACCTGTCGCCGGCCGTCGACCGGGTAGTGGCGTGGGAGGAGGCTCCCGCGGTCTGGCCGGCGATGACCGGCAAGACCGTCTTCACGCGGGCGTAATCGCGGGGGCTCAGGCGATATCGGCGACCAAAACCGCCATGCGGCGCAGCTGCAGCCGCACCAGCCACGGCAGCCCTTCGCCGCCGCCGGAGGAGCCGGCGGGCAGAATCCGGGGATTGGTGATGTGTAGCGTGCGCCGGGTGTAGTGCACGTCGGCCTGGCCGGCAGCCAGCACGTTCTTGACCCAGTCCGTCTTCCCATGGCCCAGCGCGATCGACAGCTGGTTGCCCTTGCGGTAGGTGGCCACGATGGTCCTGTACGGTTTGCCCGACTTGCGGCCGCGGTGCTCGATGGTGGCAGTGCCGGGCAGGAAGCGCGCGATCGGTTTGAGCGCCGGGTTGAGGTACTTGACCTGAAAGTTCTCGAACCACAGCGGATACACCATCGGGAAGCCCGGGGCGTTATTCGGGTGATCCTTTGCGGACATGCTGGCTCCCTTTCGCAAATTCGCGTGTGGGCCACACTACCGGTCGGATATCGACTTGAGTTGCTCTGGGACAATGGCGGTTGTGACTGACACTCCGCGACCCGTGCTGGCCCGCATCGACTTGCGGGGTGCGGAGCTGACGGCCGCCGGATTGCGGGCCGAACTGCCCCGCGGTGGCGCCGACGTGGAGACCGTGTTGCCCCGGGTGCGGCCGATCGTGCAGGCCGTCGCCGAGCGCGGGGCCGAGGCGGCTCTGGAGTTCGGGGCCTCGTTCGACGGGGTGCGGCCCGCGGCCGTACGGGTCCCCGACGCCGCGCTGGAGGCGGCGCTGGCAGGACTGGATCCTGACGTCGGCGAAGCACTGCGGGTGATGATCGACCGCACCCGCACGGTGCACGCCAATCAGCGCCGCTCCGACGTCACCACCACGCTCGCCCCCGGCGCGAGGGTCACCGAGCGGTGGGTGCCCATCGAGCGGGTCGGGCTGTACGTGCCCGGCGGCAACGCCGTGTACCCGTCAAGTGTGGTGATGAACGTGGTCCCGGCGCAGGCCGCCGGAGTCGGCTCGATGGTGGTGGCCAGCCCGCCGCAGGCCCGCTTCGACGGGTTGCCGCATCCGACGATCCTCGCCGCGGCCCGGCTGCTGGGGGTCGGCGAGGTCTGGGCCGTGGGCGGCGCGCAGGCCGTGGCGCTGTTGGCCTACGGCGGCATCGACACCGACGGAACGGAACTCGCGCCGGTCGACATGATCACCGGGCCCGGCAATATCTACGTCACCGCCGCCAAGCGGCTGTGCCGTTCGCGGGTGGGCATCGACGCCGAAGCCGGGCCGACCGAGATCGCCATCCTCGCCGACCACACCGCCGATCCGGCACACGTGGCCGCCGACCTGATCAGCCAGGCCGAACACGACGAGATGGCGGCCAGCGTGTTGGTCACCCCAAGCGAGGACCTGGCCGCCGCCACCGACACCGAATTGGCCGCGCAGCTGCAAACGACGGTGCACCGCGAGCGGGTGACGGCCGCGCTGAGTGGACGCCAGTCGGCGATCATCCTGGTCGACGACCTGCACGCCGGCGTCAGGGTCGTCAACGCCTACGCCGCCGAGCACCTTGAGATCCAGACCGTCGACGCGCCGCGGGTGGCCGGTGAAATACGTTCGGCCGGAGCCATCTTCGTCGGACCGTATTCGCCGGTGAGCCTCGGCGACTACTGCGCCGGATCCAACCACGTGCTGCCGACCGCGGGCTGTGCCCGGCATTCCAACGGCCTGTCGGTGCAGACGTTCCTGCGCGGCATTCATGTGGTCGACTACACCGAGGCGGCCCTCAAAGACGTCTCCGGGCACGTGATCACCCTGGCCAAGGCGGAGGACCTGCCGGCCCACGGCGAGGCGGTACGTCGGAGGTTCGAACGATGAGCGCGCCTAAAGGGCCGGAACCCACGCTGGACGACCTGCCGCTGCGCGACGATCTGCGCGGCAAGTCGCCTTACGGGGCACCGCAATTGGCGGTTCCGGTGCGCCTGAACACCAACGAGAACCCGCACCCGCCCACCAAGGCTTTGGTCGACGACGTGGTGCGGTCGGTGGGCGAGGCGGCCGCGGGCCTGCACCGCTACCCCGACCGCGACGCGGTAGCCCTGCGCCGGGACCTGGCGGCGTACCTCACCACGCAAACCGGCGTCCGTCTAACGGGCGAAAACCTCTGGGCCGCCAACGGTTCCAACGAGATCCTGCAACAGCTGCTGCAGGCGTTCGGCGGGCCGGGGCGCACCGCGATCGGCTTCGTCCCGTCCTACTCGATGCATCCGATCATCGCCGACGGGACCCGCACCGAATGGCTCGAGGCGGCCCGCGCCGGCGACTTCAGCCTCGACGTCGATGCGGCCGTCGCCGCCATCACCGACCGCCGGCCCGATGTGGTCTTCGTCGCCAGCCCCAACAACCCGTCGGGACAGAGCGTTTCGCTTCCGGACCTGCGGCGACTGCTCGACGTGGTGCCCGGAATCTTGATCGTCGATGAGGCGTATGGCGAGTTCTCCTCGCAGCAAAGCGCGGTGACGCTGGTGGAGGAGTATCCCGCCAAGCTCGTCGTCACCCGCACCATGAGCAAGGCGTTCGCGTTCGCCGGCGGACGGCTCGGGTACCTGGTCGCCACGCCGGCGATGATTGACGCGATGCTGCTGGTGCGCCTGCCGTATCACCTGTCGTCGGTCACGCAAGCCGCGGCCCGGGCGGCGCTGCGGCACGCCGACGACACGCTGGGCAGCGTGGCCACGCTGATCGCCGAACGCGACCGCGTCTCCAGCGCCTTGCGGGGCATGGGATTTCGGGTGATTCCCAGCGACGCCAACTTCGTCCTATTCGGGGAATTCGCCGATGCGCCGGCCACCTGGCAGCGCTACCTGGACGCCGGCATCCTGATCCGCGACGTCGGGATACCCGCCTACCTGCGCGCCACGATGGGACTGGCCGACGAGAACGATGCGTTCCTCCGGGCCAGCGCCCAGATCGCGGCCACCGAACTGGCCCCAACCGCCCCCGTAGGAGCACCGTGACCGCCACCGAAGCAGGGAAAGCGACGCGTCGCGCGCGTATCGAGCGTCGCACCAAGGAATCCGACATCGTCATCGAGCTCGACCTCGACGGCACCGGGCAGGTTCAGGTCGACACCGGTGTGCCGTTCTACGACCACATGCTGACGGCGCTGGGCAGCCACGCCAGCTTCGACCTGACGGTGCGCACCACCGGGGACGTCGAGATCGAGGGGCACCACACCATTGAGGACACCGCCATCGCGCTGGGGCAGGCGATCGGGCAGGCCCTCGGCGACAAGAAGGGCATCCGCCGGTTCGGCGACGCCTTCATCCCGATGGACGAGGCGCTGGCCCACGCCGCGGTCGACGTGTCCGGCAGGCCCTATTGCGTGCACACCGGCGAGCCGGATCACCTGCAGCACACCACCATTGCCGGCAGCTTGGTGCCCTACCACACGGTCGTGAACCGGCACGTGTTCGAAACCCTGGCTTCCAACGCCCGCATCGCGCTGCACGTGCGCGTCCTGTACGGCCGCGACCCCCACCACATCACCGAAGCGCAGTACAAGGCCGTGGCCCGCGCGCTGCGTCAGGCGGTCGAACCCGACCCCCGGGTCTCGGGCGTGCCGTCTACCAAAGGTGTTCTGTGACAAAGCGATCCGTCGTCGTCCTGGATTACGGTTCAGGCAACCTACGGTCGGCCCAGCGTGCGCTGCAGCGGGTCGGCGCGTCGGTCGAGGTGACGGCCGACGCGGAGGCCGCGGCCGCCGCCGCCGGGTTGGTGGTACCAGGCGTCGGCGCTTTCGAGGCGTGCATGACGGGCCTGCGCAAGATCGGCGGTGAGCGGATCATCGCCGAGCGCGTCGCCGCCGGACGTCCGGTGCTGGGCGTTTGCGTCGGCATGCAGATCCTGTTCGCGCGCGGCGTGGAATTCGGGGTCGAGACGAAGGGCTGCGGGCAGTGGCCCGGCGCCGTCACCCGGCTCGACGCCCCAGTGGTCCCGCACATGGGCTGGAACGTGGTGCATTCCGGGCAGGGCAGCGCGCTGTTCAAGGGGCTGGCCCCCGGCGCCCGGTTCTACTTCGTGCACTCCTACGCCGCGCAGGGCTGGGAAGGTTCCCCGGAGGCGGTGCTGACGTGGGCGAACCATCACGTGCCGTTCCTGGCCGCCGTCGAGGACGGGCCGCTGGCCGCAACCCAATTCCACCCGGAAAAGAGCGGTGACGCCGGTGCGGCCGTGCTGAGCAATTGGGTCGGGGGACTGTGAGGGACTCCGGGGCGCAGGAGGGGCCGTGTTGATTTTGTTGCCGGCAGTCGACGTGGTCGATGGCCGGGCCGTGCGCCTGGTCCAGGGCAAGGCGGGCAGTGAAACCGAGTACGGCTCGGCGCTGGACGCGGCGCTGGCCTGGCAGCGCGACGGGGCGGGGTGGATCCACCTGGTCGACCTGGATGCCGCTTTCGGCCGCGGTTCCAACCGCGAGCTTCTCGCCGAGGTGGTGGGCAAGCTCGACGTGCGGGTGGAGCTGTCGGGCGGGATCCGCGACGACGATTCGCTGGCCGCGGCATTGGCCACGGGCTGCGCGCGGGTCAATCTGGGAACGGCTGCACTGGAGAACCCGCAATGGTGCGCGCGGGCGATCGGCGAGTACGGCGACAGGGTCGCCGTCGGATTGGACGTCCGGATCGAGAAGGGCAATCCGGCCGGCGAGCACCGATTGCGCGGCCGCGGCTGGGAAACCGACGGCGGCGACCTGTGGGAGGTACTGGAACGCCTTGACAGCCAAGGCTGTTCGCGATTCGTGGTCACCGATGTCACCAAGGATGGCACGTTGGGCGGCCCCAACCTCGAGCTGCTGGCCGCCGTGGCCGAACGCACCGAGGCGCCGGTGATCGCGTCCGGTGGCGTGTCCAGCCTCGACGACCTGCGCGCCTTGAACAACCTCGCCACCCTCACCAGGCGCGGGGTCGAGGGCGCGATCGTCGGCAAAGCCCTCTATGCGGGACGGTTCACCTTGCCGCAGGCACTGGCCGCGGTGCGGGAGTAGCGTCGCCATGAATCTGGAGGCGGTAGTTGACCAGGCGTCGGCGATCCTGGATGCGGCGGTGCCGCGGTTCCTGGAAGGGCACCGCGCGAATTCGGCGGTCTCCAAGAAGGGCAACGACTTCGCCACCGAAGTCGACCTTGCCATCGAGCGCCAGGTCGTCGCCGCGTTGGAAGAGGCGACCGGAATCGGCGTGCACGGCGAGGAGTTCGGCGGCACCGACGTCGACTCGCCCTGGGTTTGGGTGTTGGATCCCGTCGACGGCACGTTCAACTACGCGGCCGGGTCGCCGATGGCCGCGATTCTGCTGGGCCTGCTACACGACGGCGACCCGGTGGCGGGCCTGACGTGGTTGCCGTTCATCGACGTGCGCTACACCGCCGTCGCGGGGGGCCCGCTGGTGAAAAACGGTGAGCCGCAACCGTCGCTGGTTTCCGCGGAGTTGGCCGACAGCCTGGTCGCGGTCGGAGCCTTCAGCGCCGACTCCCGGGGCCGGTTCCCGGGGCGTTACCGCCTGGCGGTCCTGGAAAACCTCAGTCGGGTGTCCTCTCGGCTGCGCATGCACGGGTCGACCGGGATCGACCTTGTCTACGTCGCCGACGGGATCCTCGGTGCGGCAGTGACTTTCGGCGGTCACATCTGGGACCATGCCGCCGGGGTGGCACAGGTGAGGTCCGCCGGTGGCATCGTCACCGACCTGGCCGGCCGACCGTGGACCCCGGCAGCGCGGTCGGTGCTGGCCGCGGCGCCCGGCGCGCACGGCGAGGTCCTCGAAATCCTGCGCAGCGTGGGCGAGCCGGAGGATTACTGAGATGTACTCTGGTACCGGCCTCGCGGTGCGCGTGATCCCCTGCCTGGACGTGGACGCCGGGCGGGTGGTCAAGGGCGTCAATTTCGAAAACCTCAGGGACGCGGGCGATCCGGTGGAGCTGGCAGCTGCCTATGACGCCGAAGGCGCCGACGAGCTGACCTTTCTGGACGTGACGGCGTCGTCGTCGGGCAGGGTGACGATGCTGGATGTGGTGCGCCGCACCGCCGAGCAGGTGTTCATCCCGCTGACGGTCGGCGGCGGCGTGCGGACGGTGGCCGACGTCGACGTGTTGCTGCGCGGGGGGGCCGACAAGGTCGCCGTCAACACCGCCGCGATCGCCCGCCCCGGCCTGCTGGCGGAAATGGCGGCGCAATTCGGCTCCCAGTGCATTGTGTTGTCCGTCGACGCCCGCACGGTGCCCGCCGGATCGGCGCCCACACCGTCGGGCTGGGAGGTCACCACCCACGGAGGCCGCCGCGGCACCGGCATCGACGCGGTCGAGTGGGCGGCGCGCGGCGCCGAGCTCGGGGTGGGGGAGATCCTGCTGAACTCGATGGACGCCGACGGCACCAAAGCCGGCTTCGACCTGCCGATGCTCAGCGCCGTGCGCGCGGCGGTCACTGTGCCGGTGATCGCCAGCGGGGGCGCCGGCGCGGCGGAACACTTCGCACCCGCGGTCACCGCCGGTGCCGATGCGGTATTGGCGGCCAGCGTCTTTCACTTCCGCGAGCTGACGATCGCGCAGGTGAAGGCCGCCATGGCCGCAGAAGGGATCACCGTGCGATGACGCTCGACCCGAACATCGCCGCGCGCCTGAAGCGCAACCCCGAAGGGTTGGTCACCGCCGTCGTGCAGGAGCGCGGCAGCGACGACGTGCTGATGGTCGCCTGGATGGACGACGAGGCGCTGGCCCGCACGCTGGAAACCCGTGAGGCCACGTACTATTCGCGATCGCGCGGCCAACAGTGGATCAAGGGAGCGACGTCGGGCCACACCCAGCGCGTCCACTCGGTGCGACTGGACTGCGACGGCGACACCGTGCTGCTGACGGTCGACCAGGTCGGCGGCGCGTGCCACACCGGTGACCACAGTTGCTTCGACGCCGACGCGCTGCTGGAACCCGAGAACTAGCCGGGCCTGGCCGGGCCTAGCCGGAACTAGCCGGGCCTAGCTGGGCGCGACATCCAATCCGTTGGCCGCGGCGATCGCCGCCCGCGCCCATTCGTGGCGGAAAACGGCCGGCTGGATGCGGTCACGGCGGATCATCTCGACATCGATGGCCTTGCCGTTGGTCACCGCGCCCGGCACCCGGAAGGAGAAGGCGGGTTCGTCGGTGGCGATGGCCAGAATGGCGTCGGTGTCGGTGAAACCGTTGGCGCGCATCGTGTCCTCGGCCCACCGGAACGGCTTGAGGCCGCCGAAATTGTTGACGTAAACCACCCACAGCCGGGTGCCGCGCCCGTTGTAGAGGTTGTTGACCGCCCGGTTCACCGCGTCGTACTCGAGAGGGCCGAGCACGTTCGATTGATCGGTGATTTGGCTGGACAGCTTGATACCCGCGGTCGACGGCGGGGCAGCGCCGTTACGGGGCGGCGCCGCCACCGACGGCGAAGGACCGCCGCCGCCGTTGCTGCCGCTGTGCTGATGGGTTCGGCCGCCGAGCATGTGGACTCCGACGTAGGCTCCCACCGCGACCAGCGCGAGGGCGACGACCGCCGCGATGGCCATTGCCGGCCCCCGCCGATCGCTGCTGCGCGCTTTGCGAGGACGGCGCCGCGGTGCGGGGCGGCGCGATCACTTCCGTCGGTGCGGCGGCCCCCGCCGCGAGGACTTCGGTGGGGCCCGCTGTCGCTCCGGGCGCCTCGGCCGCGGCGGTGTCGAGCTGACTACCCAGTGCCGCCGCGAAATCCGCGCACTTCGGGTAGCGGTCCTCGGGTCGTTTGGCCAGAGCCTTGGCGAGTGCGCCGTCGAGGTCGGCCAGTTCGGGTCGGCGCTCGCTGATGTGCGGCGGGGGCGTGGACAGATGCTGCGTGATGACCACCGCCGGGTTGGAGTGACGGAAGGGGGCGGACCCGGTCAGCAGTTCGAAGGCGGTGCAGCCGAGCGCGTACTGATCGGCCCGTCCGTCCAGATCCGCACCCTGCAGTTGTTCGGGCGCGCAGTACGCGGTGGTCCCCACCAACATGTTCGTGGCGGTCAGACCGCTGATGTCGCCCAATTCGCGGGCGATGCCGAAATCGGCGAGCAGGATCCGTCGCCGGGGGCTGGCATCGGTCAGCAGGATATTGGCCGGCTTGACATCGCGATGGAGCAGCCCGCGCGAATGGGCGTAATCGAGCGCGTCGGCCACGGCCGAAATGATCGCGACGACATCCGCTTTCGGCATCCCCGACGGATACTTGGTGCGCGCCAATTTGGCGGCGTCGGTTCCCTCCACGTAGTCCATCGAGATCCACAGTTGCCCTTCGTATTCCCCGCGGTCGTGGATGCCGACGATGTGCTCGTTGTACAGGATCGCCGCCAAATCGGCCTCTCGGTTGAAGCGTTGGCGAAATTCGTCGTTCGAGGTGAGCTCGGCGGGCAGGATCTTGAGGGCGTCGCGGCGTGGCAGCCGAGGGTGCTGCGCCAGGTACACCTGGCCCATGCCGCCGGCCCCCAGGCGCCGAATGATGGTGTATCCGGCGAACACCTGGCCTTCTTGCAGGCCTTCGGTGCGGCCATCGCTTATCGGCATGTGAGCATGCTACTGAGGCAACGTCCGTGGGAGGCCTGAATTTACCCAGCGGGGCCTGTCTCGGGGCGCGCCCGCGGCCGACTTCGATGAGAATGGCGGGCGATGCTGAAACGGCTGTCCTGGCCCTCCCGGCCCTCCTGGCCCTCCTGGACCACAGTCGCGCCGCCGCTGGCCCTGCTCGCGCTGGTTCTTACGTTGGGAATGAAGCCAGGTCCGGCAGTTGCCGTGGTGGAGGCGGCATTTCTCATCGCCGCCGTGCTGGCCGCCGTACACCACGCCGAGGTGGTGGCGCACCGGGTGGGCGAGCCGTACGGGTCGCTGGTGCTCGCCGCCGCGGTGACGACCATCGAGTTGGCCCTGATCGTCACGCTGATGGCGTCGGGCGGGAACGAGGCGGCGACGCTGGCACGGGACACCGTGTTCGCCGCGCTGATGATCACCACCAACGGCATCGCCGGCCTCTCGCTGTTGCTGGGCTCCCGGCGCTATGGCGTGACCTTGTTCAACGCCGAGGGCAGCGGGGCGGCGCTGGCCACCCTCACCACGCTGGCGACGCTGAGCCTGGTGCTGCCCACGTTCACCACCAGCCACGCGGGTAAGGAGTTCTCACCCGGCCAGTTGATCTTCGCCGCGGTCACCTCGCTGGGGCTCTACCTGCTGTTTGTGTTCACTCAGACCGTGCGGCATCGCGACTTTTTCCTGCCGATCACCCAGAAGGGGCAAAAGAGCTTCTTCGAGGACGAAAGCCACGCGGAGCCGCCGAGCAGGCGCGCGGCACTGACCAGCCTGGGTCTGTTGTTTGTCGCGCTTTTGGCGGTGGTGGGCCTGGCCGAACAGGAGTCGCCGGCGATCGAGCACCTGGTGTCGGCGGCCCAGTTCCCGCCGACATTCGTCGGGGTGGCGATCGCGACGCTGGTGATGCTGCCGGAGACGCTTGCGGCGGCGCGGGCGGCGCGGCAGGGCCGCATCCAGAGGAGCCTCAACTTGGCCTACGGCTCCTCGCTGGCCAGCATCGGGCTTACCATCCCGGCGATCGCGCTGGCCTCAATCTGGCTCCAGGGACCGCTGTTGCTCGGCCTCGGCGCCACCCAGATTGTGCTGTTAGCGCTGACCGTGGTGATCAGTGTGCTGACCGTGGTACCGGGGCGTGCCACCCGGCTGCAGGGCGAGGTGCATCTGGTGTTGCTCGCCGCTTACGTGTTTCTGGCGATCATCCCGTGAGGCGTACGCGAGGGGTGCCGGTGCCGGCTATGCGGACGACCGAGCCCGCAACGTCTGCAGTGCCTTGTCGGCGTGCGAGTTGAAGTTGAATTCGCTGGATATGACGTCGAGCACCGTGCGATCGGTGTCGATGACAAAGGTCGTGCGTTTGACCGGCATCAGCTTTCCGAGCAGGCCGCGCTTGACGCCGAACTGTGTGGCGACTTTGCCCTCGGTGTCCGACAGCAGCGGGTAGTCGAACTTCTGCGTGTCGGCGAACTTGGCCTGCTTTGGAACGGGATCGGCGCTGATGCCGACCCGGTTGGCCCCGACGGCGGCGAACTCCGCGGCCAGGTCGCGGAAGTGACAGGCCTCCCTGGTGCAGCCGGGCGTCATCGCCGCGGGGTAGAAGAAAAGCACGACGGGCCCGTCGGCGAGCAGGGCGCTTAGCTTACGCGGCGTTCCCGTCTGGTCGGGTAGTTCGAAGTCGGCCACGGTGTCACCGGTTTTCATGCCGCGAGCGTAACGCCACGGAGAATTTCGGCGCCACAAAAGCACAGGAACGTTACGCTCGCGAGCGGCCTTACCCGATCTGGGAGGATGGTTCGGTGCACGCCCACCTCGCCGCCACCACCCCCCGGGAGGAGTTCCGCCGGCTGGCGGCCGAGCACCGTGTGGTTCCGGTGACCCGCAAGGTATTGGCCGACAGCGAGACGCCGGTGTCGGCCTACCGCAAGCTCGCCGCCAACCGGCCGGGCACGTTTCTGCTGGAGTCCGCGGAGAACGGCCGATCCTGGTCGCGGTGGTCTTTCGTCGGCGTGGGGGCGCCGTCGGCGCTGACCGTTCGCGACGGCGAAGCGGTGTGGTTGGGCGCCTTGCCGCAGGACGCGCCGACCGGCGGCGATCCGCTGCGGGCACTGCGGGCGGCCCTTGAACTGTTGGCCACCGCCGCCATGCCGGGGCTGCCGCCGCTGTCGGGCGGCATGGTCGGTTTCTTCGCCTATGACCTGGTGCGGCGCCTGGAACGCCTGCCCGCGCTGGCCGTCGACGACCTGCGGTTGCCGGACATGCTGCTGCTGCTGGCCACCGATTTGGCGGCCGTCGACCACCACGAGGGCACCATCACGCTGATCGCCAACGCGGTGAACTGGAACGGCACCGACGAGCGGGTCGACGAGGCCTACGACGACGCGGTGGCCCGGGTGGACGTGATGACCGCGGCGCTGGGCCAGCCGCTGCCCTCGACGGTCGCCACGTTCAGCAGGCCCGAGCCCCGGCATCGCATGCAGCGCAGCGCCGAGGAATACGGCAAGATCGTCGACTACCTCGTCGAGCAGATCGCGGCCGGCGAAGCCTTTCAGGTGGTTCCCTCGCAGCGCTTCGAGATGGACACCGACGTCGATCCCATCGACGTGTACCGGATGCTGCGGGTCACCAATCCGAGCCCCTACATGTATCTGCTGCACGTGCCGAATAGCGCTGGGGCTACGGACTTCTCGATCGTCGGGTCCAGCCCGGAGGCGTTGGTCACGGTCACCGACGGCTGGGCGACGACGCACCCGATCGCCGGCACCCGGTGGCGCGGGCAAACCGACGAAGAGGATCAGCTGCTGGAATCCGAACTGCTCGCCGACGAGAAGGAACGCGCCGAGCACCTGATGCTGGTGGACCTGGGCCGCAACGACCTCGGCCGGGTCTGCACGCCGGGCACCGTACGCGTCGAGGATTACAGCCACATCGAACGCTATAGCCACGTGATGCACCTGGTATCGACGGTGACGGGGATGCTCGGCGAGGGCAGGACCGCGCTGGATGCGGTGACGGCCTGCTTCCCGGCCGGCACGCTCTCGGGCGCACCCAAGGTGCGGGCCATGGAGCTCATCGAAGAGGTGGAGAAGACGCGCCGCGGACTCTATGGCGGCGTGGTCGGTTATCTCGACTTCGCCGGCAACGCCGACTTCGCGATCGCGATCCGCACCGCGTTGATGCGCGACGGCACCGCCTACGTCCAGGCCGGCGGGGGGGTCGTAGCCGACTCCAACGGCCCCTACGAGTTCACCGAGGCCACCAATAAGGCGCGAGCGGTGCTGAACGCGATCGCCGCGGCCGAGACGCTGACCGCTCCGGATGCAAGCCGCAATGTCTGATGGCAGGGCTGATGGCGGTTCGGCTCGGCTCCGCCGACTGACCGGTCGCATGGCGATCGGGATGGCCCAGATCCTGCTCGTGGTTGCCGCCGGGGCGCTGTGGATGGCTTCACGGCTGCCGTGGGTCGTCATCCGGTCGTTTGACGGGCTGGGCCCGCCGAAGGAGGTGACGCTGTCGGGAGCGGGGTGGTCGACGGCGCTGCTTCCGTTGGCGCTGCTCACGCTGGCGACGGCCGTTGCCGCGCTCGCGGTGCGCGGCTGGCCGCTGCGGGTGCTGGCGGGGCTGGTGGCGGCGGCCAGCCTTGCGGTCGGCTATCTGGGGATCGGTCTCTGGGTGATTCCCGACGTGGCCCTGCGCGGCGCCGAGTTGGCACATGTCTCGGTGATGACGCTGGTGGGAAGCGAGCGCCACCATTGGGGAGCGGGTGTCGCGGTGGGCGCTTCCGTGTGCACTTTGATAGCGGCCGCCCTGCTGATGCGATCGGCTTCGGATTCTAGGTCGGCGCGCGAGAGCGCAAGGAAGTACGCGGCGCCCGCGGCCCGCCGGTCGAATGCGCTACGGGAAGGCGCCGACGGGGCGATGCTGGATGGGTCGGCGACGACGGAGATGTCGGAGCGGATGATCTGGGACGCGCTTGACGAGGGCCGGGACCCGACCGATCGGGCGCGCGAGTCCGACAGCGAGGGTCGGTGAACGGCCGTCGGCCGACGGCCGCTACCCTTCATGAACGTCGTCGTTATCGGCCGCGAACCGTGAGTGACAGCGGGTGGCAGTGGGTTGGGACCAGGAAGGGAAACGACGGGCATGAGTTCGGCAACTGTGCTTGACTCCATTCTCGAGGGGGTCCGGGCCGACGTTGCCGCGCGCGAGGCCCTTATCCCGCTGGCCGAGATCAAAGCCGCCGCCGCGGCGGCGCCGCCACCGCTGGACGTGATGGCCGCCTTGCGCGAGCCCGGCATCGGTGTCATCGCCGAGGTCAAGCGCGCCAGTCCGTCGGCGGGTTCGCTAGCGCCCATTGCCGATCCGGCAAAGCTGGCCCAGGCCTACGAAGATGGTGGTGCCCGGATCATCAGCGTCTTGACTGAGGAGCGCCGCTTTCGCGGCTCGCTCGACGACCTCGATGCGGTGCGGGCGGCGGTCTCGGTTCCCGTGTTGCGCAAAGACTTTGTCGTGCAGCCATATCAAATCCACGAGGCGCGCGCACATGGCGCCGACATGTTGTTGCTCATCGTCGCCGCGTTGGAGCAGTCGGCGCTGGTGTCCATGCTGGACCGCACGGAATCACTTGGCATGACGGCCCTCGTCGAAGTGCACACCGAGCAAGAGGCCGACCGGGCGCTTAAGGCGGGGGCCAACGTGATCGGCGTCAATGCGCGCGATCTCGCGACGCTGGAGGTGGACCGGGATTGCTTCGCGCGCATCGCTCCCGGGCTGCCCAGCAAGGTGATCAGGATCGCCGAGTCCGGCGTCCGCGGCACCGGAGACCTGCTGGCGTACGCCGGAGCCGGCGCCGATGCGGTGTTGGTCGGTGAAGGCCTCGTGAAGAGCGGTGACCCGCGCGCGGCGGTCGCCGACCTGGTCACCGCGGGCACCCATCCGTCCTGTCCCAAACCGTCTCGCTAGCCGCCGATGAGCCGTCCCCGCGTCGAGAATTGGTGATGGTAGACCTGTCCCGCCCGGAGCTTCCGCTTTCGAGTGCGGCCGTCGCCGAACCCACCCGCCACGACCCCGATCCGGGCGGTCATTTCGGCGGCCCCGGTGGTTATGGTGGTCGCTACGTCGCCGAGGCGTTGATGGCGGTGATCGAAGAAGTCACCGCCGCCTATGAAAAGGAACGCGTCAACCCTGACTTCCTCGATACCCTCGACGAGCTGCAGGGGAACTACGCGGGCCGGCCATCACCGCTGTATGAGGCCACCCGGCTCAGCGAGCACGCCGGCTCGGCGCGCATCTTCCTGAAGCGAGAAGACCTGAACCACACCGGTTCTCACAAGATCAACAACGTGCTCGGCCAGGCGCTGCTGGCAAAGAGAATGGGCAAGACCCGGGTGATCGCCGAGACCGGCGCCGGTCAGCACGGCGTGGCCACCGCCACCGCATGCGCGCTGCTCGGGCTGGATTGTGTGATCTATATGGGCGCCGTCGACACCGCGCGGCAGGCGCTCAACGTGGCACGGATGCGGCTGCTGGGCGCCACGGTGGTCTCGGTCGAGAGCGGCTCGCAGACCCTCAAGGATGCCATCAATGAGGCGTTTCGGGATTGGGTTACCAACGCCGACAACACGTACTACTGCTTCGGCACCGCGGCGGGACCGCATCCCTTCCCGACCATGGTGCGCGATTTTCAGCGCATCATCGGCCTGGAGACACGCGTTCAGATCCAGGCCCAGGCCGGACGGTTGCCCGACGCGGTCACGGCGTGCGTCGGCGGCGGATCCAACGCCATCGGGATCTTCCACGCTTTCATCGATGACCCCGGGGTGCGGCTGGTCGGGTTCGAGGCCGCCGGCGACGGCGTCGAGACCGGCAGGCACGCCGCGACTTTCGCGGGCGGTTCGCCGGGTGCCTTCCAGGGATCGTTCTCCTACCTGCTGCAGGACGAGGATGGTCAGACCATCGAATCCCATTCCATATCAGCGGGTCTGGATTATCCGGGAGTAGGTCCGGAGCACGCCTGGCTGCGGAAAACCGGGCGCGCCGAATACCGGCCCATCACCGACGCCGAGGCGATGGAAGCCTTCGCCCTGCTGTGCCGCACGGAAGGCATCATCCCGGCCATCGAATCCGCGCACGCCGTGGCCGGTGCCCTGCAGCTGGGCCCCCAATTGAGCGATGAATTGGGAAGGGGCGCAGTCATTGTGGTGAACCTGTCGGGTCGTGGCGATAAGGACGTCGAGACGGCCGCGAAGTGGTTCGGTCTGCTTTCTCCCGGCGACGAGGGTAAGCCGGGGTAAGCCATGACGGTGAAACAGAGCGCAGCCAGCAGGCTTGGCCCCACGTTCGATGCGTGCCGCAAGGACAATCGCGCGGCACTGATCGGCTACCTGCCCACCGGTTACCCCGACGTGCCGACTTCGGTGGAGGCCATGATCACGCTCGTCGAATCCGGTTGCGACATCATCGAAGTCGGTGTGCCGTATTCGGATCCGGGCATGGACGGCCCGACCATCGCCAGGGCCACCGAGGCCGCGCTGCACGCCGGAGTGCGGGTCCGCGACACCCTGGCCGCGGTCGAGGCGATCAGTCAGGCCGGCGGGCGCGCTGTGGTGATGACGTACTGGAATCCGGTGCTGCGCTACGGGGTTGACGCGTTCGCGCGGGACCTCGCGGCGGCCGGTGGGCATGGTCTGATCACTCCCGACCTCATCCCCGACGAAGCCGGGCAGTGGCTGGCGGCGTCCGAGAAACATCGGCTGGATCGCATATTTCTCGTGGCGCCGTCCTCGACGCCGCAGCGACTGGTGACAACGGTCGAGGCGTCGCGCGGATTCGTCTACGCGGCGTCGACGATGGGTGTGACCGGGGCCCGCGCTGCGGTGTCGCGGGCGGCGCCCGAATTGGTGGCCAGGGTCAGGGCGGTTGCCGATATACCCGTCGGCGTCGGCTTGGGGGTGCGCTCGCGAGAACAGGCCGCGCAGATCGGCGGCTACGCCGACGGCGTCATCGTCGGCTCGGCGCTGGTGTCGGCGCTGACCGACGGTGGTTTGGCCGCACTGCGCGCGTTGACCGAGGAACTGGCGATCGGCGTGCGTCAAAGGGCGGCCGCGTCATGACGATGTTGCCCACCTATTTCCCCAGCCCGCCACGGGGCGTGTGGCATCTTGGCCCGTTGCCCATCCGCGCCTACGCGCTGTTCATCATCATCGGCATCGTTGCCGCGCTGGTGATCGGCGACCGCCGCTGGGAGGCCCGCGGCGGTCAGCGCGGCGTGGTCTACGACATCGCGTTGTGGGCGGTTCCCTTCGGCTTGGTGGGCGGCAGGTTGTACCACCTGGCCACCGACTGGCGGACCTATTGGGGTCCCGGGGGGGCGGGCCTCGGCGCGGCGCTGCGAATCTGGGACGGCGGCTTGGGCATCTGGGGCGCGGTAGCCCTCGGTGGCGTCGGCGCCTGGATCGGCTGCCGGCGTCGCGGAATTCCGCTCCCCGCCTTCGGCGACGCGATCGCCCCGGGGATCGTCCTGGCCCAGGCCATCGGCCGGCTCGGGAACTACTTCAACCAGGAGCTCTACGGCCGGGAAACCACCGTGCCGTGGGGCCTGGAGATCTTCTATCGTCGGGATCCTTCCGGCTACGTCGACCCGCACTCCCTCGACGGCGTCTCGACTGGCCAGCTCGCGTACGTCGTGCAGCCGACGTTCCTCTACGAATTGCTCTGGGACCTCCTGGTTTTCGTCGTGTTGATCTATGTGGACCGGCGATTCAAGTTTGGCCACGGGCGACTGTTCGCGCTCTATGTGGCCGGCTACTGTGTCGGGCGCTTCGGCGTCGAGCTGCTGCGCAACGACACCGCCACGCTCATCGCCGGAATCCGGATCAACGTGTTCACATCGACTTTCGTGTTCATCGGGGCCGTGGTGTACGTCATTCTGGCGCCGAAGGGGCGCGAGGACCCCGCGAGCCTGCGCGGAAAGGGCGACGTTGCAGAGAAGCCGGCGGAATCCAAGCCGGCGGAAGACAAGCCGGCGGAAGAACTCGCGACCGTCGCCTCGGCTGCGGCGGCTACTGCCGCGACCCCGGCGCCTGCCGGGAAGGACGATGAACCGGCCGACCCGGAAACCGCGGAATCCGAGCCGACGGGGGCCGAGGCCGAGGTGCGGGAGCCCGAAACGGAAGAGCCCTCGGTTGAAGAGCCCGCGGCCGAAGGGCCCGAGCAGGAAGAACTCGAGGCCGCGAATGTGGAGCCGGAGGCTGTGGAGCCCGAGGCCGTCGAGCCAGAAGCCGTGGAGCCCGAGGTGGCGGAGCCCGAGGCCGAGGAGGCTGAGGCAGCCGTGGCCGAGGCGGTGGAGCCGGACGATGCGGAGGCCGACGACGCGCAGGGCGAGGCCATCGTGACCGAAGCCGCGGAAGCCGAAGTCGCGGAGCCCAAAGTCGCGGAGCCCAAAGCCGAAGAGCTCGAAGCCGAAGAGCTCGAAGGCGAGCCCGACGTCGCTGAGCCCAAAGTCGAAGAGCCGGAAGCCGAGTCAGGGTCAGCGGAGCCGGAGGTGGCGGCGGAAGATGGCCACGCAGAAGCCGAGCCGGACGCAACGCCGGACGCTGAGCCAGCCGCTGAGGCCGAAAAAGCTACCGAGGAGACACCCGAAACCCCCGTAACCCCCGCTGATGACACGACGACGTCGGGTGCTGCCGGCGCGGTCCGGCGGCGTTTGAGCTTTCGGCTGCGAAACCGGCTGGGCCGCTAGCAGCCGGGCTCGCCCAACGTCGAGTTGTTGCGCCACACCCCCGGTTCCACGCAACTAGTCGACGTTCGGCGACTGGTGGGGCATGCTGACAACGTGACTGAGCAGCCGTGGAACGACGCTGCGGGATATGGCTCGCCACCGCCACCACCGCCCGGATATCCGTACGGCCATTCGCCGTATCCGCAGTACCCATCACCGGGCCCCTACTTCGACCCGGCCGCCCCCTTTGGCCGTCATCCGGTGACCGGGCAGCCGCTTTCGGACAAATCGAAGACCGCCGCGGGCCTTTTGCAGCTGCTCAGCTTGATCGGCGTCGGCGGGATCGGCCGGTTGTACATCGGGGACATCGGAGTCGGCGTCGCACAACTGCTCGTGGGCTGGCTTACGTGCGGAATCGGCCTGATCTGGAGCATCGTCGACGCGGTGCTGATATTGGCCGACAAGGTCCCCGACCCCCAAGGTCGCCCGTTGCGCGATGGAATCTAACGCGGCTTCACCACCATCGGGGCGGTGCCGTCGGCACGGTCGGCATCGTCATCGCCTTTACCTCGCGGCCGGTGGCGGCGTGCTGCTGGCCGGCGGGCTCGGCTACATCGGCCTGGTCGACCCGCACAACACGAATTCGGTTTATCCGCTGTGCCCCTTCAAGTGGCTCACCGGCTGGAATTGCCCGTTCTGCGGCGGGCTTCGGATGGCGCATGACGTGCTGCACGGCGATCTGGCGGCCAGCATCAACGACAACGTATTCCTCCTGGTGGGTGCCCCGATGCTGGCCGGCTGGGTTCTGATGCGCCGGCGCCAGGGCCGGGCGTCGCTGCCGATGCTGGCCTGGGTCACAATCGCCCTCGCGGCGGCGGCGTGGACGGTGGTCCGCAATCTTCCTGGCTTTCCGTTGGTTCCGACCACTCTCAGTGGTTAACCGCGGGCCGTCCTGCCCCCGCGCGACTATGCTGGTTCGCCGTGAGTAGACGCGGGAAGATCGTCTGCACCCTTGGCCCTGCAACTAACTCCGACGAGCTGATTCTGGCGCTGGTAGAGGCCGGAATGGACGTCGCCCGAATGAACTTCAGTCACGGCGATTACGCCGATCACAAGGCCGCCTATGATCGGGTCCGCGCCGCGTCCGACAGCACCGGCCGCGCGGTCGGTGTGCTCGCCGACCTTCAGGGCCCCAAGATCAGGTTGGGGCGCTTCGCCGGCGGACCCACCTTCTGGGCCGACGGCGAGAAGATACGGATCACCGTCGCCGACTGCGCAGGCACCCACGATCGGGTGTCGACCACATATAAGAGGCTGGCCAAGGACGCCGCGGCGGGCGACCGGGTTCTGGTCGACGACGGCAAGGTCGGACTGGTGGTCGATGCCATCGAGGGCGACGACGTGGTCTGCACCGTCGTCGAGGGCGGCCCGGTCAGCAACAACAAGGGCATGTCGCTTCCCGGAATGAATGTTTCGGCACCGGCCTTGTCGGAGAAGGACATCGAGGATCTGTCCTTCGCCCTGAACCTGGGTGTCGACTTGGTCGCGTTGTCGTTCGTGCGCTCGCCGTCCGACGTCGAGCTGGTGCACGAGGTGATGGACCGGATCGGGCGGCGGGTCCCGGTGATCGCCAAGCTGGAGAAGCCCGAGGCCGTCGACAACCTGGAAGCCATCGTGCTGGCTTTCGATGCCATCATGGTGGCCCGCGGCGACCTGGGCGTCGAGCTGCCGCTGGAAGAGGTCCCGCTGGTCCAGAAGCGGGCCATCCAGATGGCCCGGGAGAATGCCAAACCCGTCATCGTGGCGACCCAGATGCTCGACTCGATGATCGAGAACTCGCGGCCGACGCGAGCCGAGGCCTCCGATGTCGCCAACGCCGTGCTCGACGGCGCCGACGCTCTGATGCTGTCGGGGGAGACCTCGGTGGGCAAATATCCGCTGGCGGCTGTCCGGACGATGTCACGAATCGTGTGCGCGGTCGAGGAGAACTCCACCGCGGCCCCGCCGTTGGCGCATGTGCCGCGCACCAAGCGGGGGGTGCTCTCCTACGCCGCCCGCGACATCGGCGAGCGACTCGACGCCAAGGCCCTGGTCGCGTTCACCCAATCCGGCGACACCGTCAAGCGGCTCGCGCGCCTGCATACCCCGCTGCCGCTGCTCGCCTTCACGGCGTGGCCCGAGGTGCGCAGCCAGCTCGCCATGACGTGGGGCACCGAGACGTTCATCGTCCCGATGATGACGTCCACCGACGGCATGATCCGCCAGGTCGACAAGTCGCTGCTCGAGCTCGGCCGCTACAAGCGCGGTGACCTGGTGGTCATCGTCGCCGGCGCGCCACCGGGCACAGTAGGCTCGACCAACCTGATCCATGTGCACCGGATCGGGGAGGACGACGTCTAGGCGGGCGATCAAAGCTAGGGGGCAACCGGTGCCGGCGGGCGAACAGCGGAATGCACGCGATTTCGACGAACTGCTGGCGGTCCTGGACCTCAACCCCGTTGCCGACGACCTGTTCATCGGATCCCATCCCAGCAAGAACCCGATGCGGACCTTCGGCGGCCAACTCATGGCGCAGTCGTTCGTCGCCAGCAGCCGCACGCTGGTCCGGGACGACCTGCCGCCCAGCGCGTTGTCCGTGCACTTCATCAACGGGGGAGACACCGCCAAGGACATCGAGTTCCACGTGGTGCGCCTGCGGGACGAGCGCCGCTTCGCCAACCGGCGCGTCGACGCGATGCAGGACGGCGTGCTTTTGTCCTCGGCGATGATCTCCTACATGTCGGGCGGTCGCGGGCTGGAACACGCCGTCGACCCGCCGGACGTGGCGCCGCCCGAAACGCAGCCACCGATCGGCGAGCTCTTGCGCGGCTACGAGGAGACCGTCCCGCACTTCGTCAACGCCCTGCAGCCGATCGAGTGGCGCTACACCAATGACCCCGCCTGGGTGATGCGCGACAAGGGCGAGCGGCTTCCCCACAACAGGGTCTGGGTCAAGGCCCTGGGAGCGATGCCCGATGACCCCGTGTTGCACACCGCGACCATGGTTTACGCCTCGGATACCACGGTGCTGGACTCGGTCATCACCACCCACGGGCTGTCGTGGGGCTTCGACCGCATCTTCGCCGCATCCACCAACCATTCCGTGTGGTTTCACCGGCAGGTCAACTTCGACGACTGGGTGTTGTATTCGACGTCGTCCCCCGTCGCAGCGGATTCACGCGGGCTGGGCACCGGGCATTTCTTTGATCGCTCCGGGCAACTCATGGCGACGGTGGTGCAAGAGGGTGTGCTGAAATACTTTCCCCCTTCCCGCCGATAGACGCCTCGACGGAATACCCGCAGGACAACCGTCCGATTTCGGCGCTAAACGGCCGTGATCAGCGTAAGTTCCCAATCAGCCGAGTATTCGGTGCAGAGGTGGCGCAAGCCGCCCAGCTGAAGGTCAGCGCATCGGGAGGTGAATGTGAACGGGTCGCCGGTCGACGTCGCAGCCAGGCCCCGCGCGCGCGAACGCGTTGTCGTCCATGTTGATTCGCTTGCGGCCCGCTGCATCGGGTCCTTCGCTTTGGTCTGCGCCGTGGGCTGGCTGGTCGTCGTACTCGCCCGACACCACCACAACCCGGCGTGGCACTACGCCGATCGGTTGGGCTGGTCGCTGGCGATCCTGGGCGCTGTGGCGTTTATCGCTCGCGGCATCTTCCTGGGCCGTCCGGTGACGGCCTTGCACGCCACCGCTTCCGCCTTTTTCGTGTTGGCCGGGCTCGGCGCACACGTGCTTTCCTTCGACCTGCTCGGTAATCTGCTGATCGCCGGTTCGGGGCTGATGTTGATGTGGCCGACGTCGTCGCATCCGCGATCCGAGGACCTGCCGCGGATTTGGGCGCTGATCGATGCCACCAGCGACGACCCGCTGGCGCCGTTCGCCATGCAGACCGGCAAGTGCTACCACTTCACCGCGGACGGCAGCGCCGCGCTGGCGTATCGCACCCGGATCGGGTTTGCGGTCGTCGGCGGGGACCCCGTCGGTGACGAGGCAAAGTTCCCCGAGCTCGTCGCCGACTTCGCCGCCATGTGTCGTGCCCACGGCTGGCGGATCGCGGTGGTGGGTTGCGGCGAGAAGCGACTCGGGCTGTGGAACGACCCAGCGGTCATCGGGCAATCGCTGCGGGCGATACCGATCGGCCGCGACGTCGTCGTGGACGTGTCCAGCTTCGACATGGTGGGGCGCAAGTTCCGTAACCTGCGTCAGGCGGTTAAGCGCACCCACAATTGCGGCATCACCACCCAGATCGTGGCGGAGCAGGAGCTCGACGATAAGCTGCTCGCCGAGCTGACTGACGTGGTGCGCGCGTCGCCCAGCGGCGCCCACACCGATCGTGGTTTCTACATGAACCTCGACGGCGTGCTGGAGGGCCGGTTCCCGGGCATCCAGCTGATCATCGCCAGGGACGCCTCGGGGCGGGCACAGGGCTTTCATCGGTACGCGACCGCGGGTGGCGGCAGCGATATCACCCTCGACGTCCCGTGGCGCCGCCGCGGGGCCCCCAACGGCGTCGATGAACGCCTCAGCGTCGACATGATCATGGCCGCCAAAGAAGCCGGCGCGCAGCGGGTGTCGCTTTCCTTCGCGGCCTTCCCCGAGCTCTTCGAGGACAAGGATCACAGCCTCGCCGAACGGGTCTTCTACCGGTTGATCCACGTCCTCGACCCCTTGATCGCGCTCGAGTCGCTGTACCGATACGTGCGCAAGTTCCGCGCGATGGACACCCGGCGCTATGCGCTGATATCGCTGACGCAGCTGATTCCCTTGGTGATCGTGCTGTTGACGCTGGAGTTCATGCCGCGTCGGCGACACCTCTGAGCGGCCGCAACGCTGCGCCGTCGGCAGGTGCCGACGCCGGTTCTGCGCCCGCCGTCGCGGCGCGGCGCCGGCCCGATGCCCTGCTGTTGAGCCAGCACGCGAGCCCCCCGGCGACCAGGCCCACCGCGACACCGGCATCCGGGCGCTGGCCCAGCATCAGCCACGACAGCACGGCGGCGACCGCGGGAATGACGGCGAACAGCATCGCCACCGCCGCCGCGCCGTGGGTATTGATCGCGCGGACGTAGAGGCTGACCGCCAGCGTGGCGTTCAACAGCACTATGCCGCCGCCAGCGATGGCGGCCTTGGCGGCGTCGTGCACCGCCGGGGGCGTCAGCATCGCAAGTGCCGCTGCGGATCAGCGCCACCGCATTCTGCAGCGCGCTCATCGCCCGAAAGTCCACTCCGGAACAGAATCGTTGTTGGTAGACGCCGCCAGCCGAAAGACCAAGCAGCGCAACCAAAAGAAGCAAGATGACCGGGTCCACGCCGTGGGTGCTCATGAGCCTCCTGGCGCATGCCGCGAGCACCGCGATGACGCCGAGGCCCAGCGCGGCCAACCGCTGTGGGCCGAGGGGCTCCCGGAGGAACGCAGCGCCGAGAATCGCGGTGGTCACTGGGTTCATGGCAATTGCCACCGCACCGAGCACGGCCGGCGCTCCCAGCTCAAGAGCCTGGTAGAGGCAGCAGAACTGTACGCCTTGGATCAGCAGACCGGCCACCACGACGTGACCGAACTGTGCGCCCCGCGGCCAGGGCGCTTTGACCAGGACCGTCCAGGCCGCCAGAATCGTTCCCGCCAAAGCGAACCGCAGCACCAGCGCGGCCATCGGCGTCATCGCGGAAACCGCGAGGGCTCCGATGGGGTAGCCGAGCGCGTAGAAGAACGTCACCGCCGAGGCGGTCGACAGGGGCATGCGCCTCATATCCATGCCACCCATGCTCGCCGGATTGACTCATGCCGTCCAACGATTATTGGCGGTCATTACCGATCGCTAATGCTTATCAGTAGGCAGCTGCCTTATCGTTTTTCAAACGCACGCCGCACAAATTGATCGCGAGGACTAATCGGACTATGGTGCTGGTATGGCCCAGGTGCTCGATATCGCGCCGCTGCGCAGCCTGGTCGCGGTCGCCGACTGCGGCGGATTCCACCGGGCGGCCGCCGCCCTGCACCTGAGTCAGTCCGCGGTCAGCCAGCACCTGCGCAAAATTGAAGCCGTGGTCGGCCAGCCGGTCGTCGAACGCTCGGGCCGCGGCGTCGTGTTCACCGAGGTAGGTCACAAAGTCCTGCGGCATGGCCGGACGATACTGGCCGCGCACGACGCGGCGCTGGACGACCTGGGCGCAACCGAACACGCGCTGTTGACGATCGGTGCCACCGAACACGGCGCCGACGTGATGCTGGCGGGCCTGACCAGCGCGTTGCACGAGCGACTTCCCGACCGGCGAATACGCTTCCGGCTTGATCGCAATGTCTCACTGGCCGACTCGATCGAACGCGGGCTGGTGGATTTGGCGATCATGCTCGACGGGGCGGGCTTGGATCGGGCCAACGCGTCGGGACTGATCCGCCTGCAATGGATTTCGGCGCGCACGTTCACCGCCTCGACGCGGGATCCGCTGCCGCTGGTGGTTTTTTCTGAGCCGTGCACGTTGCGCGAGCCGGCGTTCTCCGTTCTGGAGAAACGCCACATCGCCTACGAGATCGCGGCCGAGTGCGGGGATTTATCCGGACTCTACGCCGCGGTGCGGTCGGGACTCGGAGTGGCGCTGCTGCCGATGATCGGAAAGCATCCCGATGGTCTGTGCCCGGCCGAGGGACTGCCGTCCGCCAATTGCGCATCGATCTTGGTTCGCGGCCGCGCCGGCATAGATCCTGACCTGCTGGGCATCGTCGACGCCGCGGTGCGTGACGTGTTGGCCGCCGAAAACTGAACGGAGCGCGTGCTCAGACAAGTAGTTCGCGACAGCGAATCCCGCTGGGAAGGTGGTGAGTAGCCACCACCACGGTCCGATTCCCGGACAGGAGCCGCGAATTCGTGCCCAATAGGTCGCGCAGGAGCCGTTCGGCGTCGGCCGCGTCGAGGTGTTCGGTGGGCTCGTCGAGCAGCACGATCCGGGCGGGCGAGATCACCGCCCGCGCCAGCAGCAACCGTCGGCGCTGGCCCGCCGAAACCGCCTGCGCGCCACCGATCAACACCGTTGACAGGCCTTCGGGCAGGCTGGCGAGCCACCCGCCGAGGCCGACGGTATCCAAAGCCGCCGTCAACGCGTCGTCTGGGCAGTCCCCGCGCGCGACCAGCAAGTTGTCCCGGACGGTGGTGGCGAAGACGTGCGCGTCCTCGGCGAAAAAGCTGACGGTCCTGTGCAATTCGTCGTCCTCGACCCGGCCGATGTCCGTCCCGTCCAGCAGCACCCGCCCGTCGAGTGGGGGCAGCAGTCCGGCGAGCGTCATCAGCAGCGTCGTCTTGCCGGAGCCGCTGGCGCCGGTGACCGCCAGCCGCGCGCCCGGTGGCAGGTCGAGCCGCACCCGGGTCGGGGGCGCCGCACCCGCGTGCCCGGAGCAGACGTCGGCGCAGAGCCGGCCGGGGCCGACGGGTAATGGCGATTCGCCGGGCTCGCCCGGGCGGTCTGGAGGAGCCAGGTCGAGCAGGCGACGCGCCGCGAGCCGCGACCGCGTCAACTGGACGGCGGCGGCCGGTAGCGCCGTCGTCGCCTCGAACGCCGAGAGCGGCAACAACATCAGCACGGCCAGCGTGGTGGGTGCGACGGCGTGGGCCAACGCGATCCCGGCAACCACCGCGCCGAGCACGCTGGCCCCGATCGCCGCGGTCGGCATGGCCTCGGCGACGGCGGCCGGCCTGGCCGCGGCGTCTAGGGCGTCACCCCAAGCGCGTTGGCGGCGTTGCGATTCGGCGATGATGCCCGGCAGCGCACCGGCGACCCGTAGTTCCGGCGCGTGCTCGAGGGCGAGCATCGCCGCGGTGTCGCGATCGGAATGGTGTTGGCGCGCAACCTCTTCCTGCGAGGCGGCGGCCCTTCCGGCCAGCCGGGGGGCGACACAGCCGGCGATCATGAGGCAGGCACCCAGCACCGCCGCGGCCGGCGGTGAGATGGCCGCGACCACGGCAATTGCCGCCAGCGCAAGGATCGCCGCGACGCCGATCGGCACCAGGGCGCGCACCACCACGTTGGCCAGTTCATCGACGTCGGCGCCCACCCGTGCCACTAGCTCACCGCTGTGCAGCCGGGCCGCGGCCGCCGCCGGTCCGTGGGCCAGCCGGTGATAGATCTCGGCCCGCGCGGTGCCGGACGCGCGCAGCGCGGTGTCGTGGGTGGCAAGCCGCTCGCAGTAATGCAGCACGCCGCGCGAGATCGCGAAGGTGCGCACCGCGACGACCGCAACGGACAGGTCCACCACCGGCGGCATCTGCCAGGCCCGCGTGATCAGCCATGCCGATACGCCGGCCAAAGCCAGCGCGCTGCCCAGCGAGAGCACGCCCAGCGCGATGGCCGCCGCGACGCGGGGCAGACGTGGGCGCAGCAGGTCGAAGGCTTGCAGGAGGGGATCAGACCGGCGCATGGCGCACCCCACTCTCTGCTGTCACCTCGACGACCCGGTCGCCGATCGCGACGACGGGCTCGCGGTGGCCGACGACCACCACGGTCGCGCCGGCGCGGGCGCGTTCGACGATGGCGCGCAAGACCCGTTCCTCGGTGTGGGCGTCCAAATGGGCGGTGGGCTCGTCGAGCAGCAGCACGGGGGCCGACGAGCCGAGGGCGCGGGCAAGCCCGAGCCGTTGCCGCTGACCCAGCGACAGGCCGACGCCTTCCCTCCCCAGCACGGTGTCCATGCCGTCGGGCAGGTCGGCCAGGACCGCGTCGAATTTCGATGCAGCACAGGCGGTTTCCGCGTCATCGAGATCACCCAGCAGCGCGAGGTTGTCGCGCACGGTGCCGGGCACCAGCACTGGGCGTTGCGGTAGCCACGAGAGCTGTCGCCACCACGCCGCCGGATCCAGGTCGCTGACATCGACTCCGGCCACGGTGACCCGGCCCGACGACGGCACGGTGAGCGCGGCGATCGCCTGCAGGGTGGTGCTCTTGCCGGTACCGTTGCGCCCGGTCAGCACCGTGACCCGGCCGGGTTCCAGCACCGCGGTAAGGTCGCGCGGGGCGTGGCCGTCGCGGCCCACCACGCTGAGCGCCTCGAGGCGGATCTCGGCGCCGCGCGCGACGACCGCCCGGGAATCCCCCCTCCGGGCGGCCGGCTCGCCGATGAGGGCGAACGCCTTGTCGGCGGCGGTTCTGCCGTCCTGGGCGGCATGGAATTCCACGCCGATCTTCCGCAGCGGCCAATAGACATCCGGTGCCAGCAGCAGCACCGTCAGCCCGGTCGCCAGCGTCATCTCACCGAACACCAGGCGAAGGCCGATGCCGACCGCGATCAGCGCCACCCCAAGCGTCGCCAGCAACTCGAGCACCAGCGCCGACAGGAACGCGATCCGCAGCGTCGCCATCGCCGAACGCCGGTGCGCGGCAGCGAGTTCGGTGATGCGATGTTCGGGACCGCGGCCGCGTCCCAGCGCCCGCAGCGTCGGGATGCCGGCGATCAGGTCGAGCAGCCGCGCCTGCAGGGTCGTCATGGCTTCCAGCGCCGCCGCGGATCGCTCGGCCGTAGCCAGCCCGATCAGCACCATGAAGATCGGTATCAGCGGCAGGGTGATCACGACGATCAGCGTCGACTTCAGGTCATAGAGCGCGATCACGGCGACGGTCGCCGGGGTCAGGACCGCGGCGAGCAGCAAGGTGGGCAGGTATCCGGTGAAGTAGGGGCGCAACCTGTCCAGGCCGCGGGTGACCACCACAGCGGCGGCATCGCGCTGCCCGGCGAGCTCACCGGGCTGCCGCGCGGTCACCGCCGTCAGCACCTGACCGCTCAGGTCGGCGATCACCGCGCTGGCGCCGCGTTGGCCCAAGCGCGCCTGCAGCCAGTGCGTCACTGCGCGGATCGTCCACAGCGCCAACAGGATCGACACCGGACCAAGCCAGGCGCGCGGGCTGCGAGCCGCCGGATCGCCGACGGTGCGCGCGACGATGGCCGCCAGCACGATCGCCGAGCCGATGGCGCAGCCCGAGATCACCACTCCGCAGCCCACCACGGCGAGCAGATAACGCCGCAGCGCTGCCGATGCCCGCCACAGTCGCGGGTCCAGGGGCGCCGGAGTGCTCGCCGGGTCCTTCGCGCTCAGGAGGCGCGCCTCGCCAGACCGATCGGAGGCGGTATCCGTTCGGCCGAGATCCGTTGCCGGAACACCCAATACGTCCACGCCTGGTAGACCACCGTCAGCGGTGCCATCAACCCCGCCACCCACGTCATGATCTTGAGGGTGTACGGGGTCGACGAGGCGTTGTAGATCGTCACGCTCCACTCCTTGTTCAGCGTGGAGGGCACCAGGTTGGGATACAGCGCGCCGAACAGCAGAATCACCACCGCCGCGACCACCACCGCAGTGCACGCGAACGCCCACCCGTCGGATCGGCGCCGCCACACCAACAGCACCGCGGCGAGCTGGGCGGCCACCGCGACGCCCAGAACCAGCCAGGTCCAGCCCTTGCCGTACGCCAGCTGCGTCCAAAGCCCAAAGGCGGCAACCAGTCCCGTGGCCGGAAGCGACAGCCACACCGCGAACCGTTGTGCGTCCTCGCGGACCGTGCCCGCGGTCTTCAGCACGACGAAGACAGCGCCGTAGAACAGGAACAGCCCGGCGGTGGCGAGACCGCCCAGCAGCGTGTAGGGGTTGAGCACGTCGGTGACCGAGAGGTCAACGTGGCCGCGTGCGTCCACCGGGAGGCCGCGGACCAGGCTGGCGAATGCCACACCCCACAACACGGCGGGCAGCCAGGATCCCGCGGCGATCCCGAAGTCGGCCCAGCGACGCCACTTCGTGTCGTCGACCTTGCCGCGCCACTCGATCGAAACCGCGCGCACGATCATGCCGAACAGGATCGCCAGCAGCGGCAGGTACAACGTGGAGAACACGGTCGCGTACCACCCGGGAAACGCGGCGAACATCGCCGCGCCGGCGGTAATCAGCCAGACCTCGTTACCGTCCCACACCGGGCCGATGGTGTTGAGCACGGCGCGACGGTGCAGCTCCGGATCCCCCGTGCCGACGCGGGCGAACGGCTCCATCAACATGCCCACGCCGAAGTCGAAGCCCTCCAGGATGAAGAAACCGAGGAACAGCATCGCGATGATGCCGAACCACAACTCTTGCAATCCCACCGGTCAGCTCCTTTCCGGGCCACGCCCAATCAGTAGGCAAACGACAGCGGCGCGACTTCGGCATCGCTGGGTGCTTGCGGCGCAGCCGGTTCCGCGTCGTGCTCCAGTGGCCCCTCGACGATGTAGCGCTTGAGCAACCAGAACCAGATCACCGCCAGCACCGCGTACACCAAGGTGAACGTCACCAGTGAGGTGACGACCATGCCGGGAGCATGGCTGGAGACCGCTTCGTGAACGGTGAACCGAACCTGCTGATCACCGGTCGGGTTCGGAACGACGATCCAGGGCTGGCGGCCCATTTCGGTGAACACCCACCCCGAGATGTTGGCCAGGAATGGTGTCGGAATCGTCAGCAGCGCCAGCCGGGAGAGCCACCGCTGATCGGGGATCCGGCCGCCGCGGGTGAGCCATAACGCAAGCAGCGCGAACAGCAGCGGAATGGCCAGCAGCCCGATCATCGCGCGGAACGACCAGTAGGTGACGAAAAGGTTGGGCCGGTAGTCATTTGGCCCGAATCGCTGTTCGTCCTGCTGTTGGATGTTGCGCACACCCTGCAACGTGACGCCGTTGAACCGGCTCTGGGCCAGGAATGGCAACACGTAGGGCACCTCGATGACGCGGGTGATGCTTTCGCAGTTGTTGTGCCTGCCGATGGTCAGGACGGAGAAATCCGGGTCGGTTTCGGTGTCGCACAGCGATTCCGCCGACGCCATCTTCATCGGTTGCTGAACAAACATCAACTTGCCTTGCGAATCACCGGTGAAGAACAAGCCGATGCCGGCAACCAACGCGACCCAACATCCAAGGATGACCGCCGGGCGAAACATGGTGCGGCCGTTCGATTCCGCGGCCGTGGTAGCGGAGGCGGGATTGCGCGACCGAACCAGCCACCACGCGCTGACGGCGGCGACGAACGTTGCGGCGGTGAGCACGGCGCCGCTGACGGTATGCAAAAACGCCCAGCGCGCAGTGTTGTTCGAAAGCAATGCGCCGATGCTGTTCAACTCTGCACGTCGCGTCGCAGGATTGTAGTGCGCGCCGACCGGGTGCTGCATGAACGAGTTCGCCACGATGATGAAGAACGCGGACATGTTGACACCGATCGCGACGATCCAGATGCATGCCAGGTGTATGAGCTTGGGCAGCCGGCTCCACCCGAAGATCCATAACCCGATGAAGGTGGATTCGAAGAAGAAGGCGAACAGGCCCTCCATCGCCAGGGGCGCGCCGAAGATGTCGCCGACGAACCGGGAGTACTCGCTCCAGTTCATGCCGAACTGGAATTCCTGCACGATCCCCGTCGCGACGCCGATGGCGAAGTTGATCAGGAACAACTTGCCGAAGAACTTCGTGAGGCGATACCACGCGGCGTTACCGGTGACCACCCACACCGTCTGCATGACCGCGAGCAGGGGAGCCAATCCGATGGTCAGCGGCACGAAGATGAAGTGGTAGACGGTCGTGATGCCGAACTGCCACCGCGAAATATCGACGACATTCATCTGTCATCTCCCAACCTGCGGAGCTGATCAAGCAGCTACGACGGATTGTAGTAGGTGGTTCGGGGTCGGTGCTAGCGGCACTGCTTCCTCTTAAACGCCAAGCGTTCGTGATTGCTTGCGGATGCCGAACGACGACACAATTTCGAAGACGCCGATGACGACGAACCACACGCCGACAACGATCGCCAGGGTCACAATCGATTCGAACGGCGACGCGAGGACGACGATGCCGGCGAGCAGGCTGATCACGCCGACGAAGATCGACCATGCCCGTCCCGGCAGCGCCGGGTCGCTGATGGCCGAGACCGTCGTCGCCACGCCGCGGAAGATGAACCCGATGCCAATCCAGATGGCCAGCAGCAGGACCGCGTATCCCTGCCCGAAGTGACGAAAAGCCAAGACCGCCAGGATGAGTGACGCCGCCCCGCTGATGAACAACAGGATCCGGCTGCCCGCCGAGACATGCAGGCTGAACGCGAAGACGACCTGTGCGGCCCCGGTGATCAACAGATAGACGCCGAACGCGATGGCCGCGGCCAGAATGGAAATCCCGGGCCACGCCAGGATCACCGCGCCGACGATCAGCGACAGAATTCCCGATATCAGTGCGGATTTCCACAAGTGCGGCAACAAGCTTGGAACCGGGGAGGTTCCAGGGGAGGTAGTCATGGCCGCAGTCTGGCACAAGCGCCCGTACGGGTGTAGGGACTTTGGTCAGACGTGCGCCGTGCGGGGCTCCACGGCGAGCAGGGCGGCGGAGT
This sequence comes from uncultured Actinomycetota bacterium, assembly GCA_963788075.1. GTDB lineage: Bacteria > Actinomycetota > Actinomycetes > Mycobacteriales > Mycobacteriaceae > Mycobacterium. The sequence continues at coordinate 117,301 of CAWBFI010000011.1, forward strand.
CCTCGGGTGCCGCGCGGTCGATCAGATACCACGTGCGCATGGGACCCTTGCCCTTGACCTCGATGCGGCCACGCTCCTGCAGCACAAACTCGTCCTTGAGGCGCGCGTACATCGCCTCGGGCACCTGGATACGTCCCACCGAGTCGGTCGTTTCCATCCGGGACGCGACATTGACCGCGTCCCCCCACACGTCGTAGAAGAACCGGCGGGAACCCACCACACCCGCGACCACCGGCCCGCATGCCATGCCCACCCGCAGCGCGACAGGGTGGCCCTCCGGATCCTTCACTCCCGCCGCAACATTGGCCATGTCGAGCGCGAAATCCGCCAGCGCCTCGACGTGGTCGAAGCGCGGGCGCGGTACCCCGCTGACCACCATGTAGCAGTCGCCGCTGACTTTGATCTTTTCCAGGCCGTGTTTGTCGACGAGCTCGTCGAAGGCGCCGTAGAGCCGGTCGAGGAAGCGCACCAGTTCCGCCGGCGGTGTGCCGCTGGCACGTTCCGTGAATCCGACGATGTCGGCGAACAAAACCGAGGCCTCGCCGTACTTGTCGGCGATGACGCTATGGCCGGGCTCCTTGAGCCGTTCGGCGATGCTGGCCGGCAACATGTTGGCCAGGAGTGCCTCGGAGCGGTCGTACTGGGCTTCCATCACGGCCTCGGCGCGCGCGGTGTCACGCAGTGCGTACCACATCGTCACGACCACCATCACGACGGCGGACACCGTCGTGACGACGAAGCCCATCGAGGTAGCCCAGGCCGGCTGAGCCCCGGTGTCGCGGGGAACGAGGAATTCCACCGCGACGATGAGGCCGGCGGCCACCGCCGCCAGGGCCGCCGCCAACACGATGTGTTCGATCCCCAGCAGCAGCACCACCAGGCACGCGCCGACCAAGAAGAAGAATTGACCGCCCGAACCGGTGCCGATCGCCAGGCAACTGGCGACGATCGAGACGTAGGCGGCACAGATAAACGTAACCGGCGCAACGAGGTCCCCGAAGCGCCGCAGCCACGGCACGATCGAGAAGGCGACGGCGGCGCCGATGTTGATCGAGTTGATCCGCCAGGACCACGACCCGGCGACGATCTGGACAAGCAAGAAGGTCGCGAGGATCGCCACGGCCAGCCCGGCGGCGATGGTGAGCACGCGGGCCCGGCGCGCGGCGCTGCGGGCGTAGTGCTGGTTGCGGTCGCGGGTCTGCTCCCGGACCGCGGCGACGCAGTCCGGGCGGTTCGGCGAGCCGTATGACCGGGGTGGGCCTCCGCACTTTTTAGCCGCCACAATCAAAGCGTAACCGCTGACCTCGATGTTTGTCGGCCGCCTGGCCTAGATCGTGGGTGAGCCAGTCGGAAGGGTGGTGCGGCGCCAGCGATCCGTTGGGCATGATGTGCTGCACGGCGTGCCCGTCGCGGGCGGCAAGGTCGGCGATCATCCGCCGATGGCATCGCCACCAGGTCGGTTCCCCACACATCACGGCCACGTTGCGGGCGTCGGCGTCGCGCAGCAGCCGGCGGTACGCCGCCTGGAAGCCGGCCGTGCGGGTATGCGCCGCGTAGTTGGCGAACGACCGGTTTTCCCACCACTGGTCACGCGGCGCGGGGCTGGTGGGGGGTTTGCGTCGTCCGCCGAGGTCCGGTTCGTGCCGGTAGGCGATCCCGGCGGTGCCCAGCCAGCCGGGCATCGCCTCTTTTGACACGTCGGGGTTGCGGCGCGAGCCGGGGACGCTGCGCACGTCGACCAGCAACGTGATCTCGTGTTGGCGAAGCGAGGCCGTGAGTTCACGGGCGGTTTTCGCGCCGTGGCCGATGGTGTACAGAGCACTATCTCGGAGTGCCCCGTTTGCCGCTACTGATTGTCTGAAGCGGCCCCGCGAGTGTCTATTTGCCGAACGCGAAACTTCCAACGGGCTGGTTGGCCAGAACGCACTGCACTTCGGCAACGGCATCGTTCCGTTTGACGCCCATGGCCGTTAATCTCTGAGCCGCTTCGGCAGGGGATTCCGCGGAATTGAGGTCGTGCTCAATGACTTGGATGGTGGGCAGCCAATCCGTTGCGCTTGGCCGCGGCGGGACCCCCGCTTCGTTTACGCAATGGAGGTAACCGCTTACACCGGTGTCCGCCTGAGCAGGCGAGACACCCGTCAGCAGAACTGGTGCGATGAACTGGGCGGCCATGGCCGTGCCGACCACCCCGGCGGCGTGGATGTAACGCATGTCACATCAATACCCAGCTTTAGCGGCGGGTAACCGCGTGACGATGATGCTTATCAGCGCCTGCTATTTTGTGGTGCCCTCGGTGGGATTCGAACCCACACTGGACGGGTTTTGAGTCCGTTTCCTCTGCCAGTTGGGATACGAGGGCTTAAGGAGAGGGGTCCGGCCTCCCACCTTAAGGCAGCCTCCCACCATAGAGGATCCCAGTGGTCGCCGGTTTCGCACCGCCCCGAGTTCGCTGGTCGCAGGCGTTCACGACACAATGTCGGTCATGGCAGGCCCCACGACCGAGAACGACGCCGCCGCGCCGCGCCGCGTCCTGATCGCCGAAGACGAAGCGCTCATCCGACTGGACCTGGCCGAGATGCTGCGAGAGGAGGGTTACGAAATCGTCGGCGAGGCCGGCGATGGCCAGGAAGCCGTCGAACTGGCCGAGCGGCATCAGCCTGACCTGGTGATCATGGACGTGAAGATGCCGCGTCGCGACGGGATCGACGCAGCCTCGGAGATCGCCAGCAAGCGCATTGCGCCGATCGTGGTGCTGACCGCGTTCAGCCAGCGCGACCTGGTGGAACGTGCGCGCGACGCCGGGGCCATGGCCTACCTGGTGAAGCCCTTCACCATCAGCGACCTCATCCCGGCCATTGAATTGGCGCTGAGTCGGTTCAGTGAGATCACCGCCCTGGAACGCGAAGTGGCGACGCTGTCCGACCGGCTGGAAACCCGCAAGCTGGTCGAACGCGCCAAGGGTCTGCTCCAGACCAAACAGGGCATGACCGAGCCCGAGGCGTTCAAGTGGATACAGCGTGCCGCGATGGACCGCCGGACCACCATGAAACGGGTGGCCGAAGTCGTCCTGGAGACGCTCGGGGACGGCCCTAAAGAGGAGTCGGGCTAGCTGGCCTCGCATGTGGCCGCGTCGCGTGCGCTCACCGCGTTGAGTGTGAACTCGGGGTGGGGACACGCCGCGGACGGCCACTGTCGGTACACAGTGAAAGCCGAGGTTTCACACCCGCCGGTCCGCGGCGCCTACCGGGCCACGATCACCGATGAGCCGTGCCCGAACAGCCCCTGGTTGGCGGTGATGCCGACCTTCGCGTTCTCCACCTGCCGGCCGGTGGCCTGGCCACGCAGTTGCCAAGTCAGCTCGCACACCTGGGCGATGGCCTGGGCGGGGATGGCCTCGCCGAAGCACGCCAGCCCGCCCGACGGGTTGACCGGGACCTTGCCGCCGATGCTGCTCGCACCGCTGCGCAGTAACGCCTCGGCCTCACCCTTGGCGCACAGCCCCAGGTGTTCGTACCAGTCGAGTTCCAGGGCGGTCGACAGGTCGTAGACCTCGGCCAGGCTCACGTCCTCGGGCCCGATGCCCGCTTCTGCGTAGGCCGCGTCGAGGATCTGATCCTTGAACGTCCGGTCCGGCGCGGGCACCGCGGCGGTGGAATCCGTTGCGATGTCGGGCAATTCGGGCAGGTGCTGGGGGTAGCGCGGGGTCACCGTGCTGACCGCGCGCACCGAGGGCACCCCTTCAAGCGAGCCGAGATGCTTTCGCGCAAAGTCCGCGCTGGCCACGATCAACGCCGCCGCGCCGTCGGAGGTGGCGCAGATGTCCAGCTGCCGCAACGGGTCGGCCACGACCGGGCTGGCGAGCACATCCTCGACCGAGGATTCCTTGCGATAGCGGGCATGCGGGTTCTGCAGGCCATGCCGCGAGTTCTTGACCTTCACCTGCGCGAAGTCTTCGGGCGTGGCGCCGTACAGGTCCATCCGGCGGCGGGCGAGCAGCGCGAAGTACACGGGGTTCATCGCGCCGATCAGGTGGAACCGCTGCCAGTCGGGGTCGTTCTTGCGTTCGCCGCCAACCGGAGCGAACGCGCCCTTCGGGGTGGTGTCGGCGCCGATCACCAGCGCGACGTCGCAGAAGCCGGCCAGGATCTGGGCGCGGGCGCTCTGCAGGGCCTGCGAACCGCTGGCGCAGGCGGCGTAGCTGGAGCTGACCGGGACGCCGTTCCAGCCGAGCTTCTGGGCGAAGGTCGACCCGGCGATGAAGCCGGGGTACCCGTTGCGAATGGTGTCCGCCCCGGCGACCAGTTGGATCTGCCGCCAGTCCAGGCCGGCCTCCGCCAACGCGGAGCGCACGGCCACCACACCGTATTCGGTGAAGTCGCGGCCCCATTTGCCCCACGGGTGCATACCGGCCCCGAGTATGTAGAGCGGCTCCGGTGTGCTCATGATCGCCGTCATGTGCACCGCTCCTCCGTGCTTTCCCCGATCGCACCGCCCTGTTCATCGTCGCCGGCGATCCTCCATGCGTGCACGATGCGCGTGACGCCATCGTCGTCGGTGAACAGCGGCATCGTGGTCAGCTCCATCTCCATGCCAACCTTCAGATCCGCCGCCAGCGTGCCCTCGACCACCTTGCCCAGCACGATCAGCCCCTCGTCGGCGAGCTCGACCGCGGCGATGGCGAACGGCTCAAAGGGGTCCGGTGCGGGGTAGGGCGCCGGCGGGGGATAACGGTTTTCGGTGTAGCTCCACAGCGTTCCCCGGGTCGACAACGCGACGGCCTCTAGTGTGTCGCTGTCACAGGCCGGGTTGGGGCAGTTGTTGTTCCTGGGCGGGAAGACATAGGTGCCGCATCGCGGGCACTTGCTGCCGATTAGGTGCGGGTTGCCCGTGTCGTCGGTGGCGAACCATCCGTCGATCGCGGGTTGTTGGCTGGTGACGTCGGGCACTGGGCCAGACTACCGAGCGTCGACACGAAACTGAAACGTGTTGCAGTTTCTGCCGATGGCCGGGCCGAGGTGCACGTCGCACCCGGTGCCTAGAGTGTGAGCCGTGACTCCTGTCATCGAGGCCAGCGAGGATTCCGCCAAGCCGACGCTGATGCTGTTGGACGGCAATTCGCTGGCATTCCGGGCGTTCTACGCCCTACCGGCGGAGAACTTCAAGACCCGCGGCGGCCTGACCACCAACGCAGTCTACGGCTTCACCGCGATGCTGATCAATCTGCTGCGCGACGAGGCCCCGACACACATCGCCGCGGCCTTCGACGTGTCGCGCCAGACGTTCCGGTCGGAGCGCTACCCGGAGTACAAGGCCAACCGGTCATCGACGCCGGATGAATTCCACGGCCAGATCGACATCACCAAGGAAGTCCTTAACGCACTGGGCATCACGGTTCTCTCGGAACCGGGATTCGAGGCCGACGACCTCATTGCGACGCTGGCCACCCAGGCCGAGAACGAGGGCTACCGGGTGCTGGTGGTCACCGGTGACCGTGACTCCCTGCAGCTGGTCAGCGACGACGTGACGGTGCTGTATCCGCGCAAGGGCGTCAGCGAACTCACCCGGTTCACGCCCGAGGCCGTCGTGGAAAAGTATGGCCTGACCCCTGCCCAGTACCCCGACTTCGCCGCGCTGCGCGGCGATCCCAGCGACAACCTTCCCGGCATTCCCGGTGTGGGGGAGAAGACCGCCTCCAAGTGGATCGTCGAGTACGGCTCGCTGCAGGGGCTGGTCGACAACGTCGACTCCGTCCGCGGCAAGGTGGGTGACGCCCTGCGGGCCCACCTGGCCAGCGTGATTCGCAACCGTGAGCTCACCGATCTCGTCAAAGACGTGCCGCTGGCACAAACGCCGGACACGCTGCGGCTGCAGCCGTGGGATCGCGACCAGATCCACCGGCTCTTCGACGACCTCGAGTTCCGGGTGCTGCGGGACCGGTTGTTCGAGACGCTGGTGGCCATCGAGCCCGAGGTCGACGAGGGCTTCGACGTGCGCGGCGCCGCGCTGGAGCCCGGCACCGTCGGGCAGTGGCTGGCCGAGCACGCCGGCGATGGGCTTCGGGCCGGGCTGGCCGTCGCGGGCACCCATCTGCCGTACGGCGGGGACGCGACCGCGCTGGCCATCGCCGCCGCCGACGGCGAAGGCGGCTACATCGACACCACCACGTTGACCCCCGACGACGATGCCGCGTTGGCGGCGTGGTTCGCCGATCCGGCGAAACCTAAAGCGCTGCACGAAGCCAAGCTGGCCATCCACGACGTGGCCGGCCGGGGGTGGACGCTGAACGGCATCACCTCCGACACCGCGCTGGCGGCCTACCTGGTGCGGCCGGGGCAGCGCAGCTTTACCCTCGACGACCTGTCCCTGCGTTACCTCCGCCGCGAGCTACGCGCGGAAGCTGCTGAGCAGCAACAGCTTTCGTTACTCGATGACCTGGATGGGGTGGACGAGCAAGCCGTCCAGACTTTGATACTGCGGGCCCGGGCCGTGGTGGACCTGGCCGATGCGTTGGACGCAGAGCTGGACCGCATCGATTCGACGGCGTTGCTGGGTGAGATGGAGCTTCCTGTTCAGCGGGTGTTGGCGGACATGGAAAGCGCTGGCATCGCCGTCGATTTGGAGCTGCTGACAGAGCTGCAAAGCCAATTCGGCGACCAGATCCGCGACGCCGCCGAGGCCGCCTTCGCGGTGATCGGCAAGCAGATCAACCTGGGCTCGCCGAAGCAGCTGCAGGTGGTGTTGTTCGACGAGCTCGGAATGCCGAAGACCAAGCGGACCAAGACCGGCTACACCACCGACGCCGATGCCCTGCAGTCGCTCTTCGACAAGACCGGACATCCGTTCCTGCAGCACTTGTTGGCCCACCGCGACGTCACTCGGCTGAAGGTCACCGTCGACGGACTGCTGCAAGCGGTCGGCGCAGATGGCCGGATTCATACCACGTTCAACCAGACGATCGCGGCGACCGGCAGGTTGTCATCGACCGAGCCCAACCTGCAGAACATCCCGATCCGCACCGACGCCGGCCGCCAGATCCGGGACGCGTTCGTGGTCGGGAAGGGTCCCAACGGACCCATGTCCGAGCTGATGACGGCCGACTACAGCCAGATCGAAATGCGAATCATGGCGCACTTGTCCCGCGACGAAGGCCTCATCGAGGCTTTCAATACCGGCGAGGACCTGCACTCCTTCGTCGCCTCGCGTGCGTTCGGCGTGCCGATCGAGGAAGTCACCGCCGATCTGCGCCGCCGGGTCAAGGCGATGTCCTACGGATTGGCCTACGGGTTGAGCGCATACGGCCTGGCCGCGCAGCTGAAGATCTCCACGGAGGAGGCGAAAGTCCAGATGGACCAATACTTCGCCCGATTCGGCGGCGTACGGGACTACCTCATGGACGTGGTGGAACAGGCTCGCAAGGACGGCTATACCTCAACGGTGTTGGGCCGCCGGCGTTATCTTCCCGAGCTGGACAGTAGCAATCGTCAGGTGCGCGAGGCGGCCGAGCGGGCGGCGCTCAACGCGCCGATCCAGGGCAGCGCGGCCGACATCATCAAGGTGGCGATGATCGAGGTCGACCAGGCGCTCAAACAAGCCGGGCTGGCCTCGCGCATGCTGCTGCAGGTCCATGACGAGCTGTTGTTCGAAATCGCCGCGGGCGAGCGGGAACAGGTCGAGGCGCTGGTGCGCGAAAAGATGGGCGGCGCCTACCCGCTCGACGTCCCCCTCGAGGTGTCGGTGGGCTACGGCCGGAGCTGGGACGCCGCGGCTCACTAGCTGGTCACCCCGCCGCGGGCGTAACGTCATGGCGAGAAATTGGGCCGGAATTCGCCATGGCGTTACGCTCACTGCGGCGTCGCCGGATGGTGCGGTTTGTCCAGCGTGTACACCGTCGAGTAGCCTCAACAGGTAAATCCCATTTTGTCCCGACGACCCCACCTGTCCGGAGCAACCCAACAACATGCCGAGTCCCTCCGTCACCTCGCCCCAAGTAGCCGTCAACGACATAGGCTCCAGCGAGGACTTTCTCGCAGCAATAGACAAAACGATCAAGTACTTCAACGATGGCGACATCGTGGAAGGCACGATCGTCAAAGTTGACCGGGACGAGGTGCTCCTCGACATCGGCTACAAGACCGAAGGGGTCATCCCCGCCCGCGAGCTCTCCATCAAGCACGATGTCGACCCCAGCGAGGTCGTTTCCGTGGGCGATGAGGTCGAGGCCCTGGTTCTCACCAAGGAGGACAAAGAGGGCCGCCTGATCCTGTCCAAGAAGCGCGCACAGTACGAGCGCGCCTGGGGAACCATCGAGGCGCTCAAGGAAAAGGACGAGGCCGTCAAGGGCACGGTGATCGAGGTCGTCAAGGGTGGCCTGATCCTCGACATCGGGTTGCGCGGCTTCCTGCCCGCCTCGCTGGTCGAGATGCGCCGCGTCCGCGATCTGCAGCCGTACATCGGCAAGGAGATCGAAGCCAAGATCATCGAGCTGGACAAGAACCGCAACAACGTCGTGCTGTCCCGACGGGCCTGGCTGGAGCAGACCCAGTCCGAGGTGCGCAGCGAGTTCCTCAACCAGCTGCAGAAGGGCGCCATCCGCAAGGGCGTGGTCTCCTCGATCGTCAACTTCGGCGCCTTCGTCGACCTCGGCGGAGTGGACGGCCTGGTGCACGTCTCCGAGCTGTCCTGGAAGCACATCGACCACCCGTCCGAGGTGGTACAGGTCGGCGACGAGGTCACCGTCGAGGTGCTCGACGTCGACATGGATCGCGAACGGGTTTCGTTGTCGCTCAAAGCAACCCAGGAAGACCCGTGGCGGCACTTCGCCCGCACGCACGCCATCGGCCAGATCGTCCCGGGCAAGGTCACCAAGCTGGTTCCGTTCGGCGCGTTCGTCCGCGTCGAGGAGGGCATCGAAGGCCTGGTGCACATCTCCGAGCTGGCCGAGCGGCACGTCGAGGTGCCCGACCAGGTGGTCGCCGTCGGCGACGACGCGATGGTTAAGGTGATCGACATCGACCTCGAGCGGCGCCGGATTTCCTTGTCGCTCAAGCAGGCCAACGAGGACTACACCGAGGAGTTCGACCCGGCGAAGTACGGCATGGCCGACAGCTACGACGAGCAGGGCAACTACATCTTCCCCGAGGGCTTCGACTCCGAAACCAACGAGTGGCTGGAGGGATTCGAAAAGCAGCGCGCCGAATGGGAAGCCCGCTACGCGGAGGCCGAGCGCCGGCACAAGATGCACACCGCGCAGATGGAGAAGTTCGCCGCGGCCGACGCTGCCGGGCACGGCAGCAGCGAACCGTCGCCCGGCAACGGCGCGCCTCCGGAGAAGGCGGCCGGCGGGTCGCTGGCGAGCGACGCCCAATTGGCTGCGCTGCGGGAAAAGCTCGCCGGCAACGCCTAAACCCGTTCACCGATGCTGCGTATCGGGTTGACCGGCGGCATTGGCGCCGGCAAGTCCGCGGTCTCGGCCGCCTTCGCGAAGCGCGGCGCGGTCGTTGTGGACGGGGACGTCATCGCCCGCGAGGTGGTCGAGCCGGGCACCGAAGGCCTGGCGTCGCTCGTCGACGCGTTCGGTGACGACATCCTGCTTCCCGACGGATCGCTGGATCGTCCGGCGCTGGCGGCCAAGGCCTTTCGGGATGACGACGCCCGCAAGAAGCTGAACGGCATCGTCCACCCGCTGGTGGGCAAGCGCCGCGCGGAGATCATCGCAACGGTAGCACCCGATTCCGTTGTCGTGGAAGACATTCCGCTGCTGGTGGAGTCCGGGATGGCCCCGCTGTTCCCCCTGGTTGTTGTGGTGCACGCGGATGTCGAGGTGCGGGTGCGGCGGCTGGTCGAGCAACGCGGCATGTCCGAAGAAGACGCCCGCGCCAGGATCGCCGCTCAGGCCGACGACGAGCAGCGCCGCGCCGTCGCCGACATCTGGCTAGACAACTCCGGCAGCCCCGCGGAATTGGAGCAGCGGGCGCTCGACGTGTGGAACAACCGGATCCTGCCGTTCGCCCATAACCTGAGCGCGCGTGACTTCGCCCGGGCGCCGGCGCGTTTGGTGCCGCCCGACCCCGCTTGGCCGGACCAGGCGCGGCGAATCGTGGCCCGCCTGAAAGCCGCCTGCGGCCATCGGGCGTTGCGCGTCGACCACATCGGCTCGACTGCCGTGCCGGAATTCCCAGCGAAGGACGTCATCGACGTTCAGGTCACCATCGAATCGCTTGCGGTCGCCGACGAACTCGCCGACCCCTTGTTATCCGCCGGCTACCCTCGGATCGAGCGGATCACGGGGGACGTCGTCAAGGCCGATGCCCGGAGTACCGTCGAGCGCTATGACCACAGTGACGATCCGGCTCTGTGGCACAAGCGGATCCACGTCTCAGCCGATCCGGGTCGGCCGACCAACGTGCATGTCCGGGTGGACGGCTGGCCCAATCAGCAGTTCGCCCTACTCTTCGTCGACTGGCTGGCGGCGAACCCGCATGTGCGCGCCGACTACCTGGCGGTCAAGCGCGAAGCCGAGGAGCGGGCAGGCGGTGACACCGCGTCCTATGTCGCCGTCAAGGAGCCGTGGTATCTCGACGCCTACCGGCGGGCCTGGGAGTGGGCTGACTCAACCGGGTGGCGGCCCTAGGACCCGACGGCGCCGATCGCGAGGGTCACTCGAGTCACCGCCGGTTGGTGCGCTCGTGGTGGCCGGTTGGTACGAGGCGGAACTATCGTTGCGGATTGTGTGTGACCCTCAACCGTTCCCCGAGGCAAGGGTGTACGACTGCGGGATGCTGGACGTTGCTTTCGGCAATCGCGTCTATTGGGAGACCAGGGGAAATCCACAGGGTCGGCCGGCACTGCTCGTGCACGGTGGACCGGGTAGCGGGAGACCGCGCAATGCCCACAAATTGTTCGACCCGGCTGCCTTCCGGATTGTGTTGTTCGACCAGCGCGGGTGCGGGAGTAGCGTGCCCCATGCGGCCGATCCCGGCACCTACATGGCCCACAACACTACCGACCACTTGGTTGCTGACATGGAAGCGCTGCGACGGCACCTCAGGGTGGAGCGATGGCTGCTCTACGGCGGGTCGTGGGGGTCCACGCTGATCCTCGCGTACGCCGAGCGGCACCCAGACCGAGTGCACGGCATCGTTTTGGTCGGGGTGACGATGACTCGGCCACGCGAGATCGACTGGCTTTACTGCGGTTTGCGTCTCCTGCTGCCGATCGAGTGGGAGCGCTTTCGTGACGGGGTGCCCGCGGAGGGTCGGGATGGCAACCTCGTCGAGGCGTATCGACGGCTAATCCGAAGTTCCCCCCATTGGGGGAACTTCGGGCTAATGGAAGACACAAATCCGGCCGTGCGGGCACAGGCCGCGCGCGACTGGTGCGCGTGGGAGGACGCTGCGATTGCGCACGAAGCCCTCGGCAGTCCGGGCCAGTACAGCGCGAGGCCGGACAGCGCGAAGCTGGCATTTGTGCGGATATGTACGCACTACTTCGCCCAGGCCGCATGGCTGGAAGACGGGCAATTGCTGCGAAATGCCCACCGGCTCAAAGGCATTACCGGCGTTCTCATCCACGGTCGGCTTGATCTGTCCGCGCCGTTGTTGACCGCATGGGAGCTCGCCCAGGCGTGGCCCGACGCAGAACTGAAGGTTATCGAGGACTCCGGTCACACCGGGAGCCCCGTCGTCGCCGATGCGGTGGCGCGCTTCGCCAACTGACCGACACTTATCGATTGGCGCGGGGCGCTAGGCTAGGCCGGCAACGGCGCGCCGCACTGCAGGGCACCGTTATTGGGATCGGAATTACCGAGCGCTGGCCTGACCATTTGGTCGGCTTGCGTGAAAACGTTGTCGTCCACGTCGATCTCGCAATGCACGTTCGCCGAGTAGGGGAATCGAAGCACGATTCGGAGACCGGCCTGCTGCGGGTCGGGCAGCACGGTGTTGGCTTCGAACACGTTGCCCGGCATCGAAGGAAGGCCGGTGGTGTTCGTCTGGCCGCCGTTGATCACGAAGGTCGCCTGGCTCCCGGTGGTCACCCCGTCGATCCTGGCGCGGTATGTGATGTTGTGCAGGTCCGCCCGGGCGGTTGCCGGGCTCAGCTGCGAGCCAACCGCGATAACCAACGCCGCGACCGGAATCCACCTGTGATTGCTGGAACTCATGATTGCCGAGATTACTCGGTTTGGCTGCCCGGCTCCTCAACGGTCCGCAAGCGGAACCGCATCGTCGGCGGGGCCGGGCTGACACCGCGGGCACCACAAGGAGGTCCGGCCCCCCACGCGACGACGAGCTAAACGGCTGCCGCAGCGCGGGCAACTCGGGTCAGGTTCGTCGCGCACGCCGGTGAGCCACCGCGCCAAGCCGGGAACCCGGCCATGTCGCACTGCGGTGCGCAGCACCCCGGGCATCGCGGCGTGCAGGCGCTCCACCTCGTCGCCGTCCAGCCCGGCGACCGGGCGCGTCGGCGCGATCCGTGCGCGCCAGCAGATCTCGTCGGTGAGCAGGTTACCCAGGCCGGCGATCACCGATTGGTCCATCAGCGTCGGTTTCAGCCCACCACGGCGACCAGCCAGCACCTCGCGAAACTCCCGCAGGCTCATCCCCAGCGCGTCGGGGCCCTGCGGACCCATGACGTGCGCGATGTCGTCCTCCCCGTCCGCCAGCCAGACGCCGCGCAGCTTGCGGAGGTCGGCGTAGCGCAGTTCGCCTCGATCGAGGGACAGCACCAGCCGCTCATACCCCATGGGGTCGGCCCCGCGCGCGGCATAGTACGGATGGCCCGTCATGCCGCTGTGTATCAGTAGCGCGGGGCCGTCCGTGGGGAGGATCAGCCACTTGCCGTGCCGGCGCGGGGAAGCGAAACGCCTGCCCTCAAGCCGGCGCGCGAGCGCTTCCGCGGTGGTGTTTCGCAGAACGCCGGCATCGCCTGCTAGTACGTGGCGGATTCTGCGGCCCGGCAGCGTGTCGGCCAGCTCGCGCCGAAACCCTTCCACGTCAGGTAGTTCAGGCACGAAGCTTCGCGAGGCGCCGAGCGGGCCCGGTAAGTGAACGGGCGTGTCGGTACATATCGGCCCATGGGTCGGGTTGCCCGGCAAGGCGTTTGCGGACGTCGCGGATCGTGAATCGGTCCGCCCGCAAGCCGCGGCTGTCCAATTCATCCCACTCCAGTGGGGTCGCCACCGGCGCCCCGTTGCGGGCGCGGACCGAATACGGCGCAACCGCCGTCTGCGCGTAGGCGTTTCGCATGATGTCGAGATACACCCGCCGGCCCCTCTTGTCCTTGCGGGCTTCGACGGTGCGGTGCGCCGCGTCGTCGCTCGCCACCAGTTCGGCTACCTCCCGGGCGAATTGGCGGGCGGTGTCGAAATCGGCGTCGGCGCGCAGCGGGGCCACGACGTGCAGTCCACGCGAGCCGGTGGTCTGCACATAACACGCCAGCCCGAGGTCGTCCAGCACCCCGGCTACCGCCCGGGCGGTCGCTCGCACCACGGCGAAGTCGGCGTCGGATGGGTCGAGGTCGAAGACCAGCCGGTCGGGGTTGTGCAGCCGTCCCCGGCGCGACTGCCACACGTGCAGCGCGATGCAGTTCTGGTTGGCCAGCCATCGCAACGCCTCCGGGTGTTCGGCCAGCGGATGCACCACGGTGCCGCCCTCTTTGGCGACTTCGACGCGGCCCATCCAGTCCGGCAGCGAATCGGCGAAATCCTGTTGCACCCATCCTTGTTCATGGATGCCGCGCGGGAATCGTTGCACGGTCAGTGCCCGGCCCTTGAGGTGCGGCAGCATCGTTTGGGCCACCTCGCCGTAGTAGTCGACGAGTTCACCCTTGGTGATCCCATCATCGGGAAACAGCACCCGCTCCGCGTGGGTGACCTCGACCTCGATGCGGGGCATCAGCGCGTCTCCCGCACGACGTCCGCGGGGTCCTTGTCGGTGCGCAGCCCGAGGTAGCGCGGATGGCGCAGCTTACCGTCGCGGGTCCACTCGGTGAACCCGATCTGGGCCACCAGCTCCGGTCGTACCCAGCGGGCGCCGTTCTCGCGCACCAGGCCCCGGCTGAACGGAGGCTCGTCCTGCTCGATGGGCGACAGCCGCTCGTGCAGGCGGTGCAGCGTGGCGTCGTCGAAGCCGGTTCCCACCTTGCCGGCGTAGACCAGGTCCCCGCCTTCGTGATAGCCGAGCAGGAGTGCGCCCAACTCGATCCGGCTGCCTTTTGGGCTGGTGTAGCCTCCCACGACGAACTCTTGGTCGCGGACGCATTTGAACTTCAACCAATTCGGCGAGCGCCGGTCGTCGTACTTCGAGTCGGCCAGCTTCGCGATCACGCCCTCGTCGCCGCGCTCGCATGCGGCCCGGTAGGCGCCGACGCCGTCCTTGACGCGGTGAGTCGTGTAACGCAGCGGATCATCGAAGTCAATGGCGTTGCGCAGCAGCCTCTTACGCCACAGCAGCGGCACCTCTATCGTGGATTTGCCATCGAGGTGCAGCAGGTCGAAGAGGTAGTAGAAGACGCGGACCGGCGACGCACGGGCCACGTCGGGGTTGGTGATGCCCAGACGACCCTGCAGGCGGGCGAAGCTGGTACGGCGGCCCTCGAACGCCACCACTTCCCCGTCCACGACGAACCGGGTGGTGTGTTGAGCGCCGAGCGCGTCAACGAGCTCCGGGTATGTGCCATTGAGCGGCTGGCGATTTCGCGAAAGGAGGCGCACTCGGTCGCCGTCGCGAAACGCCAGGCAGCGCATACCGTCGAATTTGCGCTCGAAGATCCAGTGCGGGTCGGAAAACCGTTTGTCGGTCAGCGTGGCCAGGGTGGGGGTTCGCCAGTCCGGCACCGATTCGTCGCGCAGCGCCGCACGCACCTGCCCGGGCAGACCGGCGAAGTCCGTCATGCTAGTTCGTCCAGCTCTTCCGGTGCGCGGCTTGACGGCACGGATTCCGGCTGGCTGCGCAGCGGCTCATGCCGCGCTGCCACGCCCTCGTCCCTGCGTTTCATCAGCAGCCACGTCTCCTTGCCCTCCCTGATCCGGGTGAGCGCGTAGCCTCCGCTTAGCTTCTGGCCGTGCAAGCGAAACGAAAGATGGCCGCGCTCAAGGCCTTCGGCCATGTCGTGCTGCATCGTGTTGGTGTACGTGCCGTGGTCGGAGACGATGGCGCCGTCGGCGCCATACTCCCCGTCGGTGATCACGCCCGCGAACGACGCGTCGTCCAGCGGCTGGTTCTCGGTGCGGCGCGCCATGCGTCTGTCCTTGGGATTTATCGACGGCCCTTTGGGTATCGCCCAGGATACGAGCACGCCGTCAATCTCGAGGCGAAAGTCATAGTGGTCGTTGCGCGCCGCATCGTACTGAACGACGAAACGCGGCGCGTTATCGGAACCGCGGCGCTCGCGCCGCGATCGTCCACGCGGCCCGGGGCGATACCCGAAGCGGCGGCTGCGCCGGTAGTCGCTCAAGCGCATGCGGAAGGCATACCCGCGCGACGGACGGGAAAACTGTCAGGACCCGCGCCAGGTGAGCTGCATGCCCTGGGCGGCCATCCACCGGGAAAGGTCGTAGTCGTTGCGGGCCAAGCCGTCGATGGCCGCCACGGCGCGGCGCACTGCAAGCTCGGCAACCTCGGGGGCCAGCAGCCCGTGCCGCACGGCGTCCAGCAGCTCATCGACGTCGGACAATCCAGCTCCTGAGCCGGTGCGGACCTCGATGTCGAGGTAATGGTCTTCGGAACGCCACACTCGTGGGTCAGGCGTGAATTCGCCCACATCGAGGTAATAGTCCTGGTCGCGTTCGTGGCCCGGATTGAAGTGGAAGACGGTGGCGCGCAACCCTAACGACGGCAGCAGCCACGATTCGAGGTAACGGAACTGCGCCCGGCCCGGCGTCGGACGGGCAACATAGAGCCCCCACGGGCGCACCACGTACTCGTCGACCGCCCGCACGATGCCCTTGGGGTCCGTATTGGTGCGGGCGACCAGGTTGAACGTTTCGTGTTTGGGCGGATGTATGACGACAGCCTATCGGCGCAACCTGATTCTCCACCGAACAAAGCCGGCGTAGAACACGGCGAGTGCGGCCAGCATGCCCATGTCGATCAGCCAGATCTTGGAGGTGTGCTCCCAGAACCGGTCTTGGGGGACCAGCGAACCCGGTACCAGGTGCCGTATGTCGACCGTGGACGCCGCCGCGGCGTAGCCCCACCGCGCGGGCATCGCGAAGGACAGCTGGTCGAGCGCGAGCCGGCCGGTCACGGGGACCATCCCGCCGCAGAGCACCAGCTGCGCCATGATCGACACCACGAAGAGCGGCATGATCTGCTCGCTTGAGCGGACCAGCGATGAAATCGCCAGGCCGAGGATGGCCGAGGCGACACAGGTCGCGGCCACGGTCGTAAACAGCTCAGCGGTCGCGCCCACGGTTCCGTGGCCAAACACGACGGCCCCCTGCGTCGGCGCGCCCTTGCCGGCCACGACGATCGTGGTGGTGATCGCCGACTGCAGGATCGCGAACCCGCAGAACACCGCCGTCTTGGCGAGCAGGTAGGCCGAGGTGGACAATCCGACCGCCTGCTCCCGTTGGAAGATGGCGCGTTCGCCGACCAGGTCGCGGATCGTAAGCGCGGTGCCCATGAAGGCCGCGGCGAGCAGTAGCAGGTTCAGGATCTGCGCGGATTCGTCGGGCGTGCCGGCGTGCGGTTCGGGGGCGCGGAATCCGCTGTTCCCGGGAACGGTCAGCGACAGCGCGCCCAGGATGAACGGCAACAGCGCCAGGAAGATGAAATAGGCGCGGTCGGCGACGACCAGGCGGACTTGGCGGCGGGCGACCGTCGAGATTTGGCGCCGCATGCTGGTATGCACCGGCTCGCCCAGGTCGCCCGGTTCGTCGGCCCTGTCCGGCACAAGCTTCTGGGGTCGCTTCTGCGCCTCGCGCTGGGCCAGGAAGCGCCTGTTGGCTTCGTCGGGGTCGGCGCCTACCTTTGTGAAGATCTTGGCCCAGTTGGTGGTCCCCATCGCCTCACCGATCTGGTCGGGCGGGCCGCAGTAGGCCGCCTTGCCGCCCGGCGCCACCAGCAGCAGCTGGTCACAGACGTCGAGGTACGACAACATGTGCGTCACCACGATGACCACGCGACCGGCGTCGGCCAACTGGCGCAGCATCGTCATCACTTGGTGGTCCAGCGCCGGGTCCAGACCGGACGTCGGCTCGTCGAGGATCAACAACGATGGCCCGGTGAGCAATTCGAGGGCTACCGAGGCGCGCTTGCGCTGACCGCCGGACAGCTTGTCGACCCGGGTGTCGGCGTGTTTGCTCAGGTCCAGCTCGTCGAGCACCTGGGTGACCACCTTGGCGCGGTCGGCCTTGCTGGTGTCCGGGGGCAGGCGCAGTTCGGCGGCGTAACCCAGTGCCTGGTTGACCGTCAGCTGGCGGTGAACCACGTCGTCTTGGGGGACCATGCCGATCCTGCTGCGCAGCGACGCGTATTCGGCATGGATGTCGTGGCCCTCGAAGGTGACCGAGCCGGAGCTGGGGCGCGCGTAGCCGGCGATCAGCCTGGCAAGCGTGCTCTTCCCGGCGCCCGAGCCACCGATCACGGCGGTCAGCGTGCCGGGCCTCGCGGACAGCGAGATGTCGTCCAGCAGCTGTTTGCCGTTGTCGACGACGTATTTGACGTTGCGTACCTCGAGACCGCCGCCGCGCGTCGCGGCCTCGCTGCGCGGGATCAACGTTCCATCGCGGAACACCAGGTCGACGTTGCCGATGGTGACGACGTCGTCCTCGGTCAGGATCGCCGACCCCACCCGGGTGCCGTTGACGAACGTCCCGTTGATGCTGTTGTCCCGGATCTCGGTGCCGAGTGGCGTCTGCGCCAACGTCGCGTGTTGCCGCGAGGCCAAGACGTCGTAGACGACGATGTCGCTGTCGGCCGCGCGGCCGATGGTGATGACGCCGGCTTTGTTGACCGCTGACGACGGCCGCGGCGTCAGGAACTTCACGAAGCGCGTCGCCAGGTTCGACACGTCGGCCGTCTTGACGTCGATCACGGTGGACTCGGCCGGTGGCGCGGACTCCTGCCGGGCCGAGGCATCCGCGTCGACCACGGTCAGCTGGTCGGGCGGCGTCCCACGAGGCGGCCTCGCCGGGGCCGGCATCCCCGATGTCTGAATCCGCTGCGCCGGTGCCTGGCGCGGCTGTGAAACCGGCTGCCTCGGCGGGGGCGGGCTCGGTGGCCCTGCGGGTGAAATCCGGGGCTGCTTGGGCGGCATCGGGCGCGGCGGCGCGAAATTGGGACCGCCCCAAGGTCGGTTCCTGGGTTGGCTCCCGGTCTGGTCGCGCCGCGGCGACGGCGGCTCTGGCGGGTTGGTCTGTTCCGGGATCGCGGACCAGGCCAAAGTGGGCGGGCCGGAGTCCTGCGCCGGCCTCGGCTGGGCGGGTCGGGTGGACCGGCCCTGCTGCGGTCCGATTGCGAAGGTCAGCCGCGGCCCTCGCGGGTTCCCGACGTTGATGCTCTGACCGTCGTGGATGTCGATGACCGGCATCCGGTAGCCGTTGAGGTAGGTCCCATTGAGCGAACCGTTGTCTATTGCCAGCCACCGGCCTCGATCGAACCGCAGGATCAGGTGCGAGCGCGAAATCCGGGGATCGGCGATGCGCATGTCGGCGTTCACGTCGCGCCCGATGACCACCTCGTGGCCCGCCGCGAAGGAACGTTGGGACCCGTCGAGCCGAACTGTCAGGACAGGGGGAGCGGGTCGACTCACTACTCAAGTATCGGTCGGCGGCTGGAGTGGGCTCCATGTGACCCGCCTGTGATTTGTCTTTATTTCGGATGGGCCACTCATAGCTGTTTCATAGCCTGCTGAGACGCGTCGCCCACCGAGATTCGGCATGATTCCTATGTGACGCGAGTTAAGAGATTTGTGTTCGGATGCGCCGGGCGCACAACCGTGTCGGCCGTGGCGATTCGCCCCGTCTCGGGTTGCGGCGGTATTCGCAGGTAGGGCCGGCGAAATAGGGGGCAATATTTGATGGACGAGCATAGGGGGACGATCCGGCGCATCGACGCCGGGCGACGGCTGTTGAGCGACCCGCGTGCGGCCCGCGAAGCCCTGCGCGCGGGCTTTCACTCCCTGCCCTCGGCGACCGTCGTGCACCTGTTTCGCCGCGTTCCGCCCGTCAGCTCGACCCCGAACGCCGAGTCTCCTGCAGTAGGGGACGACGGCGAATTCAGCGGCGAGGCCAGCGGGTCATGCCGCGTCCTGAGCAGCGGGGCGAAATTCGCCGACTACACGATCTTGCGGCAGCTCGGCGCGGGCGGCATGGCCGAGGTCTATCTGGCATTGCATCCCCGGCTGCCGCGTCGCGACGTGATCAAGGTTCTGGCCGAGGCGGTCACCGCCGACCCGGAATTCCGCGAGAGGTTCAACCGGGAGGCCGATCTCGCCGCAACGCTGTGGCACCCGCACATCGTCGGAGTCCACGATCGCGGCGAATTCGACGGTCACTTATGGATATCCATGGACTACGTCGAGGGCACCGATGCCGCCCGGCTGGTCAAGGAGCGCTACCCGGATGGGATGCCGGTCCATGAGGTGTGCGCCATTCTGCAGGCCGTCGCCGGCGCTCTGGACTACGCGCACGATCGCGGCTTGCTGCACCGCGACGTCAAGCCCGCCAACATCCTGCTCACTCATCCCGAGGGCGGTGAACGCCGAATCCTGTTGGCGGACTTCGGCGTGGCGCGCCACCTCGGGAACATCAGCGGCATCACGGAGACCAATGTCGCGGTGGGAACAGTGGCCTACGCGGCGCCCGAACAGCTGACGGGTTGCAACATCGACGGTCGGGCGGACCAATATGCTTTGGCCGCAACGGCTTTCCACCTGCTCACCGGCGCGCCGCCGTTCCAGCACTCCAACCCGATCGCCGTGATCAGCCAGCACTTGCACGAGGATCCGCCCCGGCTCAGCGATTACCGCCCGGATTTGGCGCACCTCGACGACGTGTTCTGCAAAGCCCTCGCCAAACAGCCCGAGGACAGGTTCGAGCGGTGCCGCGCATTCGCCGAGGCGGTCAGTACGCGGGTCTACGCGGTTTTGGATGCGGACAGCGACGCCGCTTCGATGGCGCAACTGCCCACGCGCCGCCGGTTTTCCTCGCGGACCCGATGGGCGACGGCGCTGGTCTGCGCGGTGCTGATCGCCATCGCGGCGACCTGGTCGACGCTGTACTCGTTTCAGCCGGAGAGTTCGCCGGCCAACCCGTCGCTGGCCTCGAGACCCGCGGCGCCTGCGCCCAGTGCCGCGCCTGCGAAACCCGGGGGACCCGTAGCCAACGGCACCTTCCGGTTGACCTTCGACCGAAGCAAGCTGACCGGCAACGGCATTCCGGTCCGTCATGACGGGGCCAACACCGCCTGGTGGGCCTTCCGTTGGGTGTGCACCAGCAACGGGTGCACGGCCACCGGGACCCAGCTCGACGACGTCGACCACCAGGTCGCCAGTACCACCGATGGAGGCCACACGGACACGCTGCACTTCATCTCCGGCTACTGGCAGGGCACTCCTCAGCAGGAGCGCGTGAGCTGCACTCCGGCGAACGGACAAGCCGCCACCCAGCAAGAAACCGTCGCATGGTCGTTGGCGCCGCAATCCGACGGCTCCCTGCGCGGCACGCAAACCGAGACGGTGCTCAGCAACGAGTGCGGTGCCCAGGGGGCGGTGGTCCGGGTGCCCATGGTGGCCACTCGGGTCGGTGATGCGCCGGCGGGTGTGACGGTGGCCGATCCCAACGAATTGATCAGCTCTTCGAACACGCCGTCCCAGCCGGTAGCGCCCGTGCTGGGCGGGTCGTGCGGCGACGTCGACAAGCTCGCCTACGACCCGACCAACAACGAGCAGGTCGTGTGCGAAGGCAACATGTGGGCCAAAGCGCCAATCACGGTGGGGGTGCACGCCTCCGCCAGTTCGTGCGACCGGCCGAACACCTCGGTGTTCGCCATGTCCACCTCGAACGATGGGTACCTGCTGCAGTGCGATCCGGTCACCCGGACGTGGACCCGCCCCGCCGGATAGCGTCGCGCGAGCCCAGGCGATGGCGTCGGGCGACCGATAGGCGACTTTGAAATGCGCTATCACCGGCGCTATCGCGTTCGCGAATCGAGTGGTGGTTGCTGTCGGGTACTTCGGGTACTTCGGGTACTGATGTGGCGGATGTGACTGAGATGCCTCACTGACCGCCTGACTGACTTTCGCTGCGAGACAAGCTTCATCGGCGATATAGCGGGAGCCGGCTTCGAAGACATGGGCTGTACGGCTGCCGTCCAAGAAATCCGAGATCCAGGCCGTCGATAACCACACCTTCAAAAAGAATCCGCCACCGCCACCGTCGTACCCGATCAATGAGGTGATCGCCGAGGCCACCGATCTCGACGGGAACCACGTGGTCCTCCGGCGCGGTTACTACGAGGAGACCACGGAAAAGGGGTTCGGATGGGACAAGGCGTACTGGAGGCACCACGTAACCAACCCCAATGTCTTCAAAGATCTGATTTCACACAGTCGACCGATAAGCAGTCA
Source organism: uncultured Actinomycetota bacterium (assembly GCA_963788075.1). Taxonomy (GTDB): domain Bacteria; phylum Actinomycetota; class Actinomycetes; order Mycobacteriales; family Mycobacteriaceae; genus Mycobacterium. The sequence continues at coordinate 138,874 of CAWBFI010000011.1, forward strand.
GGACGGGACACTGGTCTATGAGGTACCAATCAACCGTGTGCACTGCACGCAGGGACCGCTGGGATCTGTCGACTGCGAGGACACTGTTGAGAGCGTGACAATGAGGATCGTGGCGAACATCAACGAAGGACGTTCCGGTATTCCGGATGGCGGACAGAAAGGGGTCATCTCGATGTATCCCCTTGCGGGTGGTAGTGGAGTGGTCGAAGTGGAAAAGGACTGGACGCTGTGTCCGCCCTGGGTGAACAAAAATGTGCCCGTCAACTGAAGCGACCGACGCGCAAGACGCCTTCGCCGCAGACGTGCTGCGAAACCTGTTGCTGCACATAGAAGCTGAGAACAGCAACGGACATGATCCCTACTTGGTCTCCCACGCGTGGACCGAGGGGCCGATGATGTATCTGGTGTATACGGCGCCGCCGTCAGACAGAACCTGGGGGCTGGTACGCGACACCAGAGAGTCGATCGTTGACCCGAGTCCGTGGGTGGATTTGGGTGAGGCAGTCCTCTTCTACTACCTGTGCGATCTCGAAGAGAACCAGCCATCTGCGTTCTTCCGGCGGCCAGGCGAGCCCGACACCATCCGCTGGCGGGGACACCCGCACACCGGTCTCCCAGAGCGCCCGTCCAACATTCCCGAGGGGTACCGGTATACGCCATCGACGGCAACATGCTCGGCCAAGCACAAGCGAAATCAGGATCGGCCCGTCACAGAGCCCCGCCTATACGGAAATCCACTATGACCAATTTGCGCAATTGGTCATCGACCCGACCGTAAGACCAGCACCGGGACGCTTGTCGGCACCTGCCTCTACCCTGGTGACATGGCTTTCGCCACTGAACATCCGGTAGTAGCGCACTCGGAATATCGCGCCGTCGAGGAGGTGGTGCGCGCGGGCGGCCGCTTCGAGGTGGTCAGCCCGCACTCACCGGCCGGCGATCAGCCGGCCGCCATCGAGGAGCTGGAGCGGCGGATCAGGGCGGGGGAGCGCGACGTGGTGCTCCTCGGCGCCACCGGCACCGGCAAGTCGGCCACCACGGCCTGGCTCATCGAGCGGTTGCAACGCCCCACCCTGGTGATGGCGCCCAACAAGACGCTGGCCGCCCAGTTGGCCAACGAGCTGCGAGAGATGTTGCCGCACAACGCCGTCGAGTACTTCGTGTCGTACTACGACTACTACCAGCCGGAGGCCTACATCGCGCAGACCGACACCTACATCGAGAAGGACAGCTCCATCAACGACGACGTGGAGCGGCTGCGGCACTCCGCGACGTCGTCGCTGCTGTCGCGCCGCGACGTGGTGGTGGTGGCGTCCGTGTCGTGCATCTACGGCCTGGGCACCCCGCAGTCCTACCTGGACCGATCCGTCGAACTGCGGGTGGGCACCGAGGTGCCCCGGGACGCGCTCCTGCGCCTGCTGGTCGACGTGCAGTACACCCGCAACGACCTGTCCTTCACCCGCGGCTCGTTCCGGGTGCGCGGCGACACCGTGGAGATCATCCCGTCCTACGAAGAGCTGGCGGTTCGCATCGAGTTCTTCGGCGACGAGATCGAGGCGCTGTACTACCTGCACCCGCTGACGGGCGAGGTGATCCGGCAGGTCGACTCGCTGCGGATCTTCCCCGCCACCCACTATGTGGCCGGTCCGGAGCGGATGGCACAGGCTATTTCCACCATCGAGGAGGAGCTCGCCGAGCGGCTCGCCGAATTCGAGCGCCAGGGCAAGCTGCTGGAGGCCCAGCGACTGCGGATGCGCACCAACTACGACATCGAGATGATGCGCCAGGTCGGATTCTGCTCGGGCATCGAGAATTACTCGCGCCACATCGACGGTCGGGGGCCGGGCTCCCCGCCGGCGACCCTGCTCGACTACTTCCCGGAGGACTTCCTGCTCGTCATCGACGAGTCGCACGTCACCGTGCCGCAGATCGGCGGCATGTACGAGGGCGACATGTCGCGCAAGCGCAACCTCGTGGAGTACGGGTTCAGGTTGCCATCGGCATGCGACAACCGCCCGCTGACGTGGGAGGAGTTCGCCGAGCGGATCGGGCAGACGGTCTATCTGTCGGCCACGCCCGGGCCCTACGAGCTGAGCCAGACCGGCGGGGAGTTCGTCGAACAGGTGATCCGGCCCACGGGGCTGGTGGACCCCAAGGTCGTGGTCAAGCCGACCAGGGGTCAGATCGACGACCTGATCGGCGAGATTCGCACGCGCGCCGAGGCCGACCAGCGGGTGCTGGTGACGACGCTGACCAAGAAGATGGCCGAAGACCTCACCGACTACCTGCTGGAGATGGGCATCCGGGTGCGCTACCTGCACTCCGAGGTCGACACGCTGCGCCGCGTCGAGCTGCTGCGCCAGCTGCGGTTGGGGGACTACGACGTGCTGGTCGGGATCAACCTGCTGCGCGAGGGCCTCGACCTGCCCGAGGTGTCGCTGGTGGCGATCCTCGACGCTGACAAGGAAGGCTTCCTTCGGTCGTCGCGCAGCCTGATCCAGACCATCGGCCGCGCCGCCCGCAACGTCTCCGGCGAAGTGCACATGTACGCCGACACGATCACCGACTCGATGAAGGAGGCGATCGACGAGACCGAACGGCGACGCGCGAAGCAGATCGCCTACAACGAGGCAAACGGCATCGACCCGCAGCCGCTGCGTAAGAAGATCGCCGACATCCTCGACCAGGTCTACCGCGAGGCCGCTGACACCCAAGGAAGCGAAACGGTGGGGGTCGGCGGATCGGGACGCAACGCCTCCCGCGGCCGGCGCGCACAGGGTGAGCCGGGCCGCGCGGTCAGCGCCGGTGTGTTCGAGGGTCGCGACACCGCGAGCATGCCGCGCGCCGAACTCGCCGACCTGATCAAGGACCTGACCGAGCAGATGATGGCCGCGGCGCGCGATTTGCAGTTCGAACTGGCGGCCCGGTTCCGCGACGAGATCGCCGACCTCAAGAAGGAACTGCGCGGGATGGACGCCGCCGGCCTGAAGTGACGCACACTACCGGCATCACCGGCAGCTGGCGTGAGCTGCTCGGCGCCACCTACCTGGGGACGTCGGTCGTGCTGGCCGGCGGCGTTGCGCTGTACGCCACCAACGAGTTTCTGACCATCAGCCTGCTCCCGAACACGGTCGCCGAAATCGGTGGTAGCCGCCTCTACGCCTGGGTCACGACGCTCTACCTGGTTGGGTCGGTGGTCGCGGCGACGCTCGTCAACCCGATGCTGCTGCGCGTCGGACCCCGTTCGTCATACCTGATGGGGTTGGCATTGTTCGGTGTCGCCAGCCTGGCGTGCGCGGCGGCTCCCAACATGGAGACCCTCATAGGGGCGCGCGCCCTGCAAGGCGTGGCCGGCGGTCTGCTGGCAGGCCTCGGGTATGCGGTCATCAACGCGGCGCTGCCCCGCTCGCTATGGACAAGGGCTTCGGCGCTCGTATCGGCGATGTGGGGCGTCGCGACGGTGGTGGGACCCGCGATGGGCGGCCTGTTCGCGCAGTTCGGCCTCTGGCGCTGGGCGTTCGCCGCGATGGCGATCCTGACGGCCCTGATGGCCACGCTGGTGCCGGTCGCACTGCCGGCGCGCCGGGTCGGGCCGAGCGCGGAGGCGCCGGCGCTACGGGTGCCGGTATGGTCGCTGGCGCTGATCGGTGCGGCGGCGCTGGCGGTCAGCGTCGCGCAGATTCCGCACCACCTCGGCGCGACCGCCGCGCTGCTCGCCGCCGGCGTCCTGCTGGTCGGTCTGTTCCTGGTCGTCGACCGGCGGGCGCATGCGGCGGTGCTGCCGCCCAGCGTGTTCGCCCCCGGCCCGCTCAAGTGGCTGTACCTGACCATGGGCGTGCTGATGATCGGCGCGATGGTGGACACCTACGTACCGCTGTTCGGCCAGCGGTTGGCGCACCTCACGCCGGTGGCGGCCGGATTCCTGGGAGCGGCGCTGGCGGTCGGCTGGACCGTCTCCGAGATCGTCAGCGCCTCGGCGGAGAACCCGCGCACGATCGGGCGGGTGATCGTGGCGGCGCCGGTGGTCGTGGCGTCCGGCCTGGCGCTCGGGGCGATCACCCAGCGGCAGGACCCGTCGGCCGGGATCGTCGTGGCGTGGACGCTCGCGCTGCTCGTCGCCGGCGTCGGGATCGGGATGGCCTGGCCCCATTTGTCCGTTCGCGCAATGGATTCCGTCGACGACCCAGCCGAGGGCGGCGCGGCGGCTGCGGCCATCAATACCGTGCAGCTCATCTCCGCGGCGTTCGGCGCGGGCTTGGCCGGTGTCGTGGTCAACACGGCCGGGGGCGGCGACGTGACGGCGGCCCGCTGGCTGTTCGCCGTGTTCACCGCGGCGACCGCGACCGGCGTCATCGCCAGCCTCAAAGCTATTCGCCGCGGCGACCGCTGAGCTCAGTCCGGTTCGTCGCCGGCGCGCAGGACAGCGACCACCCCGTCGACGTCGGCAAGAACGCCCGTCGCGGTGCCCATCTTGGCGCCCGACAGGGTCATCGTGACCCTGACCTCACCCTCGTCGACATCCCGAGCGTCGGCGTCGAGCTCGGTGAGCTGCCAGTTGCGCTGCCCGCAGATTCGCAGTACCTCCCGAAGCACGCCGCGGCCATTCTCGTAAATGATGTTGAGCCGCATGGTCCCGCGCAGCCTGGCCATGAGCTGACGCTCCACGGTATGGAAGGCGAGCGCGCTCACGAAGTGCAGGGCCACGACGGCAATGGCCAGCATGAGCAGCCCGGCGCCCACCGCCATCCCGATCGCGGCCGACTCCCACACCGCCGCCGCCGTGGTGAGCCCGTGCACCGCACGCCGGGTAATGATGATCCCGGCGCCCAAAAGCCTATGCCCGAGACGATTTGGGCCGCGACACGGGACGGGTCCAGCACGATCGTCCCTTCGTGCAGGATGTCGCCGAAGCCGTACTTGCTGACCAGCATGATCAAGGCCGACGATGTGCCGACGATGGTCTGGGTCCGCAGGCCCGCGCTCTTGCCCTGGATGGTGCGCTCGAGGCCGACCAACGCCGTGAGCCCGAACGCGGCCAACAGCTCGACGGCGTGTCGCACGTTCTGCACATCGCCGCCAAGCAGCGGGCCGGCCAGCCATAACTGCATCCACGCCAAATACCCACAACGGGGTGATTTACGCGCCCGTCAGCGGGTCGACTTCACGACCTGCGAGTAATGGAATTGCCAACGCTCGACGATGCGGAACCCGAGGTAACTCGGGAATCGGAACGCCGGTGCACGCCGGAATGCGGTGCCCGGCGGCAACGACGGCCCGACTTGGTGATCGGGCATCGACTTGTCGTGGTCGGTGATGGTCCAGATGGTGGTGCATTTGTTGATCTTGGCCGTCGTCAACCAGACGGCGACGTGACCGTCCCACAGCCAACCGACCTTGGGTCCGTAGGCGCCGCGTTCGACGTCGATCAGCGACCGGAAGGCCGCCGGGCGGGCGGCCAGCAAAGCGCGGATCGGCCCGGGCCGCCACGGCACTGTGTTGTCCACCATCAGGCAGTCACCGGGCGCGGCATGGGAGCTGATCAGGTCGGCCACCTGGCTGTAATCCCAGCCCTCTTTGGCGTAAGGCCAGCGCTGAATAAAGAGGTAATTCGGCACCGCCGCCGCGGCGAGCAGCAGTATCGCAGCCGCAATCGGCCACGGTTTGCGGGCGATGGTGACGACGCAGACAGCGATGACGACAGCCGCAGCGGGAGCCGTGAAGATCAGGTAGCGCGGGTAGTAGATCGGTTCGCTGATGGCCGAGTAGACGACGACGAGGGCGGTGGGGATGACGGTCCACGCCGCGCAGACGATCAACAGGCTCCGCGTGTCGCCGCCTGGGCCCGGTGCTCCCTTCAGGCGGGCCGCGACCGCTGCCACGATCAGGACGGCCGTGAGAATCGCGAACGGAACGCTGTGGTCGAAATACTGCCGCAGGATGATGTCGAAGGCGTAATGCCAGCTGACGGGGTAGATCCAGTTGACCTGCCACACCTGGTTATGGGCGAACACGATGAACGGCGTCATGATGCCGACCGCGACGGCCGAGCTGGCGGCCCACCGGATCACGCGAGATTTGCGGGACTCGTTCGTCAGCGCCGGCAGCATCGCGGCGTACGCGAGCACCAGCAGGACCAGGTTGAGATTCAGCAGAATCGACAGCACAAGCGCCAGCGCATAGGTCACCCACAATCGCGGCCTGTTGTGCCGGACGGCGGTGACCAGCAACACCGTCAGCCAGACCGCCGCCGCGGCGGCGAACGCATACGAGCGCGCTTCGATGCCCGCCCAGGTGGTGCGCGGCAGAATGGCGAAGACGGCACCGGCGCACAGCGCCGTCGTACGCCCAGGGACGAACTGCTTGGTGAACACCGTGACCCCGGCGGCCGCGGCCCCGATCGCCAGGGCGCTGGGCACCCGTGACCAGAATTCGGTCGGCGGAAATATCGCCAACCAACCGTGCATCAGCAGGTAATACAGCCCGTGAACGGCGTCGATGTGGCCCAGCAGTTTCCACAGCTCGGGCAACGTGCGGCTCGCGGAAGCCGAGATCGTGGCACCCTCGTCGAACCACAACGACGGCCTGCAGGCCCAGGCGCCGCTGATAACGGCGGCCAACACGGCTATCGCCCATGGGTCGATCAACCTGCCGCGCGGGCGTGCGGGCGCGCGCTCGTCAACGGCGTCGGTCGCGCGCTGCTCAAGGGTCGGCATGGACATGATGCCTGTCACTGTAGGGCGCGCGAGATGAACCGGCCCACCGAAAGTCCGGCATCCGCCGGTACGAGTCGCCGCGCCCGCCAGGACCATTCGGTTCGTTGCGCGAAAGGGCGCCCAATGCAATGCATTTCACCGCGGGACTAAGGGGTTGAATCGCATTTCATCAGGACTATCGTCGGTTGACGGGGCGCGGCCCGACAAACGCTGGTTGCGCCGTGCCGCGAATGTGTGGTTAGTCTTTCTCCGCTAAATCCGGCAAACGCGATACTGTCTTGGGTTGGCTGACCAACCGAAACTGGGAGGGTAAATGAGCGCCTATCGGACTGTGGTTGTCGGGACCGACGGCTCGGATTCATCGTTTCGTGCGGTGGACCGGGCGGCCGCAATCGCCGGGGACGACGCCAAGCTGATCATCGCGTCGGCGTATCTCCCCCAGCACGAGGACACCCGCGCCGCCGATGCGCTGCGGCAGGAAAGCTACAAGGTGTCGGGCGCCGGTCCGATTTACGCGATTCTGCAGGACGCCAAGGAGCGGGCGCACAAGGCGGGTGCCAAGAACGTGGAAGAGCGGCCGATCGAGGGAGCTCCGGTCGACGCGCTGGTGAAGCTGGCCGAGGACGAAAAGGCCGATCTGCTGGTCGTCGGTAACGTCGGGCTGAGCACGATCGCGGGCAGGCTGCTGGGGTCCGTGCCGGCCAACGTCTCGCGTCGGGCCAAGGTCGACGTGCTGATCGTCCACACCACGAATTAGGTCGCGCGTCACCACCGCCGTTCGCGCCACTCCTCGAGATGCGGACGCTCGGCACCCAGGGTGGTGTCGTCACCGTGACCCGGGTAGACGACCGTCTCGTCGCCGAACCGGTCGAACACCCTCGTCTTCACGTCCTCGAACAACGACTCGAACTCCGCCGGCTTCGTCGTCCGCCCCAGACCGCCGGGGAACAAGCAGTCGCCGGTGAACAGCTGGGTGACTCCGCCGGTAGCGGGCCCGTCCAGGGCCAGGGCGATCGATCCGGGCGTGTGCCCGCGCAGGTGTATGACGTCGAACGTCAGGTTGCCGATATGCACGGTGTCGCCACCCGCCAGCAAACGCTCCGGCTTCACGGGCAGCGGCCCGGCGTCGATCGGGCTGGCGGCGGTCGGCGCTCGGGTGGCAGCGGCCACGGCTTCGAGGGCCTGCCAGTGATCGATGTGCTGATGGCTCGTCACGATCAGCGACAGCTTCGGGGCGTAGCGCCGGATGAGGTCGATGAGGACCTCGGCGTCGTTGGCGGCATCGATCAGCAGTGTTTCGCCGGTAGCGGAACATGTCACCAGATACGCATTGTTGTCCATCGGGCCGACCGACGCCTTTAGAATCGTGGCGCCGGGTAGGGTCCGGCGGGCCGACGTACCAGGGTCGACATGTCCCGTGTAATGGTCGCTTGGCTCAATCGAGGCGGTCATAGCGGCCACGTTACTGGTCAAGACTTGCTTGTCGGTATGGGCACATAGCATGGAATGCGCCGTGCGCATTAACGGCTGCGGTACGTCAAAGATTCACCGAAAGAGGACAGCGTGGCTGACCGCCTGATCGTCAAGGGCGCCCGCGAGCACAACCTGCGCGGCGTCGACCTGGACCTGCCGCGGGACTCGTTGATCGTTTTCACCGGGCTTTCGGGATCGGGTAAGTCGTCGCTGGCCTTCGACACGATCTTCGCCGAGGGCCAGCGCCGCTACGTGGAGTCGCTGTCGGCCTACGCCCGCCAATTCCTGGGCCAGATGGACAAGCCGGACGTCGACTTCATCGAGGGGTTGTCCCCGGCGGTCTCGATCGACCAGAAGTCGACCAACCGCAACCCGCGATCGACGGTCGGAACGATCACCGAGGTCTACGACTACCTGAGGCTTCTCTACGCCCGCGCGGGCACACCGCACTGCCCGGTGTGTGGGGAGCGGATCGCCCGCCAGACACCGCAGCAAATCGTCGACCAGGTGCTGGCGATGCCGGAGGGCACCCGATTCCTGGTGCTCGCCCCCGTGGTGCGCACCCGAAAGGGCGAGTTCGCCGACCTGTTCGAGAAGCTCAACGCGCAGGGCTACAGCCGGGTGCGGGTCGACGGCGTGGTGCATTCGCTGACCGATCCGCCCAAGCTGAAGAAGCAGGAAAAGCACGACATCGAGGTGGTGGTGGATCGCCTCACCGTCAAGGCCACCGCCAAGCAGCGGCTCACCGACTCGGTGGAGACCGCGCTGAACCTGGCCGACGGCATCGTGGTGCTGGAGTTCCCGGACCACGGAGCTCACGAACCCGATCACCACCGGGAGCAGCGGTTCTCCGAGAAGCTGGCGTGTCCCAACGGGCACGCGCTGGCGGTTGACGACCTGGAACCGCGGTCGTTCTCGTTCAACTCGCCCTACGGCGCCTGCCCCGAATGCACCGGCCTGGGCATCCGCAAGGAGGTCGACCCAGACCTGGTGATCCCCGACCCCGATCGCACGCTGACGGAGGGGGCGGTGGCGCCATGGTCGACGGGTCACACCGCGGAGTACTTCATCCGGATGATGGCCGGGCTCGGCGACGCGCTGGGATTCGACGTCGACACGCCGTGGCGCAAGCTGCCGGCCAAGGCCCGCAAGGCGATCCTCGAGGGGTCCGACCAGCAGGTGCATGTGCGGTATCGCAACCGGTACGGGCGCACCCGGTCGTACTACGCCGACTTCGAGGGCGTGCTGGCGTTCCTGCAGCGCAAGATGGCCCAAACCGAATCCGAGCAGATGAAGGAACGTTACGAGGGCTTCATGCGTGACGCGCCCTGCCCGGTGTGCGAGGGCACGCGGCTCAAGCCGGAGATCCTGGCGGTGACGCTGGCGGCGGGGGATCGCGGCGCCAAGTCCATCGCGGAAGTCTCCGAGCTGTCCATTTCGGACTGCTCGGATTTTCTGAACGCGCTCACGCTGGGTCCGCGCGAGCAGGCGATCGCCGGGCAGGTGCTCAAGGAAATCCAGTCGCGGCTTGGCTTCTTGCTGGATGTGGGGCTGGACTATCTGTCGCTCTCGCGCGCCGCGGCCACGCTGTCCGGCGGTGAGGCACAACGCATCCGGCTGGCCACCCAGATCGGGTCGGGGCTGGTGGGCGTGCTCTACGTGCTCGACGAGCCCTCCATCGGTCTGCACCAGCGCGACAACCGTCGTCTCATCGAAACCCTCACTCGCTTAAGGGATTTGGGGAACACGCTGATCGTCGTCGAGCACGACGAGGACACCATCGCGCACGCCGACTGGATTGTCGACATCGGCCCAGGGGCCGGTGAGCACGGCGGCCGCATCGTGCACAGCGGAACCTACGGCGAACTCCTGGCCAACGAGGACTCGATCACCGGTGCCTACCTGTCCGGCAAGGAGAGCATCGAAATGCCGGCGGTCCGGCGCCCCGTGGACCGGCGGCGCCGGCTCACGGTCGTCGGCGCCCGCGAGCACAACCTGCGCGGCATCGACGTGTCCTTTCCGCTCGGCGTGCTGACGTCGGTGACGGGGGTGTCGGGTTCCGGAAAGTCGACGCTGGTCAACGACATCCTGGCCGCGGTGCTGGCCAACCGGCTCAACAACGCTCGGCAGGTCCCGGGCCGCCATACCCGGGTCACCGGGCTCGATCACCTGGACAAGCTGGTGCGGGTCGACCAATCGCCGATCGGGCGCACGCCGCGGTCCAACCCGGCGACCTACACGGGGGTGTTCGACAAGATCCGCACGCTGTTCGCGGCCACCACCGAGGCCAAAGTCCGCGGTTATCAACCGGGCCGATTCTCGTTCAACGTCAAGGGCGGTCGCTGCGAGGCCTGCACCGGTGACGGCACCATCAAGATCGAGATGAACTTCCTGCCGGATGTCTATGTGCCGTGCGAGGTCTGCCACGGCGCCCGGTACAACCGCGAAACCCTGGAAGTCCACTACAAGGGCAGAACGATCTCCGAAGTGCTGGACATGTCGATCGAGGAAGCCGCGGAGTTCTTCGAGCCGATCACCGGCATTCACCGCTACCTGCGCACGCTCGTCGACGTCGGCCTGGGCTATGTGCGGCTGGGCCAGCCCGCGCCGACGCTGTCGGGGGGCGAGGCCCAGCGGGTCAAGCTGGCCGCCGAACTGCAGAAGCGCTCGACCGGGCGCACCATCTACATCCTCGACGAACCCACCACCGGGCTGCATTTCGACGACATCCGCAAGTTGCTGAAGGTCATCAACGGCCTTGTCGACAAAGGCAATACGGTCATCGTCATCGAACACAACCTCGACGTGATCAAGACGTCCGATTGGATCATCGACATGGGGCCGGAGGGCGGCGCCGAGGGGGGAACGGTGGTCGCCGAGGGCACTCCCGAAGATGTCGCCGCGGTGCCGGAAAGCTACACCGGAAAGTTCCTCGCCGAAGTCGTCGGCGGCTGACGGCGCGTCGAGCCCGCCGGTACCGCCGCGACACTTGCATCACGCACACGACACGCCGGGAAACCCCGCCCTGGTGCAAGTTTCGCGGCTCATTTTCGTCAGAAAATGCCGGCGCGCCAAGCTCTTACGACGCTCGGCGATGGTGAAAGCCCGCACCGGTCAGCCGTCCTCCGAGCGCATCGACTCGCGGATCTCTTGCAGCCGCTCGGCCGCCGCACGCTGACGCTCTTCGTACTGCTCTTCGACGGAGCGGCCCTCGGCCGTTTCGGCGTCGAGTTCTGCGGCGCCCTGTGACGTCGCGTACCGGGACTCGATTTTCTCGCGGACGGATTCGAAAGTGGGCACACCGGCGGCGTCGTACCCGGGGTCGGGTTCGGTGGACTTGGCGGGCATCGGTTCGTCGGGCATGGCGCCACGCTACTGCGACCGGCGTTCGAGATAGCGCACCATCTGCCCCCAGTACACCAGCGTCAGGCCCATCTGCACCGCGGTCGCGATGACCGCCGGGAGCAGGCGATGGCGGCGCGCGGCGACGATTGCGGTCAGGGCGGCCACGGACGTCACCGCGCTGACGAGCATGGCCGCATCCCGCGGTCGACGGCTGATCCACAATTCCTCGCCGAGCATCGCCCGGGTCGACCACGCTCGCTCGTGCGCCGGTTTACCGAAGACGAACGGATTGACGGCCAGCCACAGCGCGATCAAAACCGCGTGGCTCCATCGCCGCGTCCACGCGGGCACGAGTGGCAACGGTGCGCTCGCCCATCGTGTCCACGCGCTCCAGGGATTGCAGTGCCGCGCGAATACCGCCCGCCGCATGCGCACAACGGTCGGCACGGGTCCGCGCTCGGCTAATGCGGCTTGGCCAGCGGAAATGGCAGCGTCTCGCGGATGCTGCGGCCCGTTATGAGCATGACGAGCCGATCGATCCCCATACCGAGCCCCCCGGTGGGCGGCATCGCGTATTCCATGGCTTGCAGGAAGTCTTCGTCGAGCTGCATCGCTTCGGGGTCCCCGCCGGCCGCCAGGAGCGACTGTGCCTGCAGACGGCGGCGCTGCTCGACCGGATCGGTCAGCTCGCTGTAGGCGGTCGCCAGCTCGACGCCCCACGCCACCAGATCCCACCGCTCCGCGACGCCGGGTTGACTGCGGTGCGGACGGGTCAACGGCGACACGGAGGTCGGAAAGTCGATGTAGAAGGTCGGTTTCGCGGTCCGGTCCTCAACGAGGTGCTCGTAGAGTTCCAGCACCACCGCCCCGGCGTCCCAATGTGCCCGATAGGGAATGTGCGCGGCGTCGGACAGCTTGCGCAGGGCGGTCAGGGAGGTGTCGGGATCGATGCGTTCCCCAAGCGCTTCGGACACGGCGTCGTACACGGTCTTGACCTGCCAGACGCCCGAGATATCGATCGGTTCGAGGCGGGTCGCGGTGCCGTCGGCGTCGGCGCGTGGTCGCAGCACGATTAGTTCACCGTTGGCGGCTTGGGCGGCGTTCTGGATGATTTCGCGGGCGCCGTCGATCCACACTTTGTAGTCGGCATGGGCCTGGTAGGCCTCCAGCAAGGTGAACTCCGGGTTGTGGCTGAAGTCGGCGCCCTCGTTGCGGAATGCCCGGCCCAGTTCGAACACCCGCTCCACGCCGCCGACGCACAACCGCTTGAGGTAGAGCTCCGGCGCGATGCGCAAGAACAGGTTCATGTCATAGGTATTGATGTGGGTGACGAAGGGCCGGGCGGTGGCCCCGCCGTGGACCTGCTGCAGGATCGGGGTCTCTACTTCGATGAAGTCCTTGGCGAACAGCGTTTCCCGAACGGAGCGCAACACGCTGCTGCGGGCCTTGAGCAGTTCGCGCGACTGGGGATTGACGGCGAGGTCGACATAGCGGGTCCGCACCCGCGCCTCGGGGTCGGTCAGCCCCTTCCACTTGTTCGGCAGCGGCCGCAAGCACTTACCGATCATCCGCCAGTCGCGCACAATCAACGACCGCGTGCCGTTTTTGCTGAAGCCCATGTGCCCCGACATCTCGACCAGGTCACCCAGGTCGATGGCCGCGGTGAAATCGGCGGTCCGGCCGTGCTCCAGGCGCGAATTGTCAAGCAGCACTTGCATTTCGCCCGACCAGTCACGCAACTGGGCAAACATCACGCCGCCGTAGTCGCGTATTCGCAATATCCGGCCGGACACCGAGATGCTTTCGTGGTCGTCCGCGTCAAGCGCCCGGGCCACCGTGTGGGTGGGCGGGGATCCCACCGGGTAGGCGTCAATCCCGCTGCGCTGCAATGTTTTCAGCTTGGTCAGGCGGACCCGCACCTGCTCGGGAAGACGGGATCTCGACGCCTCCGCGTCGACGCCGGCTCGGCGTCGCAGCCCGCTCACGTCGGGCGCCGACCCGTCTTCGTGCAGCAGCCCGGACTCCGCCAGCCTGGCTGGGACGGCCGGGTGGTGGCCGGTGTGCGTCTTGCGTCGGCTGAACGGGAATGCGAGGAATCCCTCGGCGAGAGCCGACGCGACGCCGACGCGGGGGACCAGCCGGGCGTCCTCGTAGCATGCGTAGCGCGGAACCCACTCCGGTTGGTATTTCATGTTCGATCGGTACAGCGTTTCGAGCTGCCACCACCGCGAGAAGAACAGCAGGAACCCGCGCCACAATCGGGCAACCGGGCCGGCACCAAGCTGGGCGCCCTGCTCGAAGGCGGATCGGAACATGGCGAAGTTCAGCGAGATCCGCATGATCCCAAGGGATTCGGCGTTCAGGGCCAGCTCGCTGACCATGAGCTCGATGGTGCCGTTGGGGGACTGCGGGGAACGGCGCATCACATCCAGGGAGGCGCCGGTGTGACCCCACGGGACGAGCGACAGCATCGCAACCACTTGGCCGCCGTGGTCCACCGCTTCGACGAGCCAGCAGTCTCCGTCGGCCGGATCACCGAGGCGACCCAGTGCCATCGAAAAGCCGCGCTCGGTTTGGGTGTCGCGCCAGGCGTCGGCGCGCGTAATGGTGTCTGCCATTTCCTCGGCGGAGATGTCGCGGTGTCGCCGGATGCGCACCGTCAGGCCGGCTCGGCGGGCTCGCGTCACCGCCTGTCGCACGCCGCGCATCTCGGGGCCGGACAGCTTGAAGTCGGACGTCCGCAAGATCGCCTCGTCACCCAGCTCCAGGGCGTTCAGGCCGGCCTCACGAAACGCCTGCGCCCCTTCCGAACTGGCGCCCATCACCCCGGGCGCCCAGCCGTAGGCCTGGCACAGCCCCAACCACGCGTCGATGGCCTGGGGCCAGGCCCGCGGGTCGCCCACCGGGTCGCCGCTGGCCAGGCAGACGCCGACTTCGACGCGGTAGGTGATCGCGGCCCGGCCGCTTTGCGCGAACACCACCGACTTGTCGCGACGGGTGGCGAAATAGCCCAGCGAGTCGTTCTTGCCGTACAGCTCGAGCAACCCGCGGATGGCGGACTCGTCCTCTCCTGTCAACGCGTTGTCGGCGCGCTGGGACTGGAACAGCACGATCGTCGCCGCAATCAGCGCAAGCGCGCCGAACAACCCGAAGACCGCGTTGAGTACGACGTGCGGCCGGCCGGTGAAGGCGTCGGGATCGACGAGGGAGAAGCCCACCACCCGGTTGACCACGTACCAGAAGCGCGAATCCGGCGCGAGGGTTCCCGGCCACATTTCGACCAAGCCCCAGGATGCCAAGATTCCGATCACATCCCCGGCGACCAGCACCGCGGCCGCCTTCAGCAGCGCGCCTTTGCGGACCTTCGCCCAGAATTGCCGATACGACAGAACAAGAAGGACGATCGCGACGATGTGCACGGCGAAGCCGAGGTTCTCGCCGAACGTCTCGGCCGGGGTGTTGTCCCCAGCGGCGATATCGGCGGCGTTCAGCGCCGCGGCGAGGACCATGTTGGCGAGCAACAGCACCCAGGCGACGCGCTTGCGCGCGGTGAGCGCCGCGGCCAGCAAGGCCAGCACGAACGACCACGCGATGCTGGTGTCGGGGAAGTTGAAGAGGTAGTTGTTGATGAATTCCCGGGGGGCCTTGATCAGCCACCGGAACAGCGGTGACACGCTGCCGACCAACGACAGCGTGGCGATGACGCCGACGGTCCAGCCGGCCGCCGCCGGTACCCAGCGATACCGGGAGTTCGACTGGCGGAGCGAACGGGACATAGCGACTGTCACAGACCGCGAGGATATGCCTTCAACCCGTGAAAATCCTGACGAAGCGCCAAGAGCCACGAGGAGCAGTTGACCGGGGTTGCCGAAGGGGTGTAGCGCGCGCCAAACGCCCGACCGGCCGCGGAAGTGCTGGAAGACGCCTCATGACTGCTAAACTAGCGATCGCGACCATCCCGGCGAAGGCCGGGGACAGTAAGTGGAGTCCCACTCCCACCGCTGGCCACGACTTTCTTTCAAGGCCATGCGGTCCGGTCACAGGCATCGTGGATGCCTGTTCCGCGTAAAGCGCGGGCGGCCTGAGCAGTCTCAAGCCGCGGATCGGTCGGCATTGGGCCCTGCTTGGTGCAGGGCCTTTTTGCTGATGGTGTGGTGCTTCCACCGCTGGATAAGCCCAACAAGGGAGGCCCCATCAGCACTGAGACCCGCGTCAACGAGCGCATCCGCGTACCTGAAGTCAGATTGATCGGCCCAGGGGGGGAGCAGGTAGGCATCGTGCGCATCGAAGACGCACTCCGCGTCGCCGCGGACGCCGATCTCGACCTCGTCGAAGTTGCCCCGAACGCCAGACCGCCGGTCTGCAAAATCATGGACTACGGCAAGTACAAGTACGAGGCGGCGCAGAAGGCGCGCGAATCCCGCCGGAACCAGCAGCAGACCGTCGTCAAAGAACAAAAGCTGCGACCAAAGATCGACGATCACGATTACGAAACCAAGAAGGGTCACGTCGTCCGCTTCCTGGAGGCGGGATCGAAGGTAAAGGTCACCATCATGTTTCGCGGACGTGAGCAGTCCCGGCCCGAGCTGGGCTATCGACTGCTTCAGCGGCTCGGCGCGGACGTCGCCGAGTACGGGTTCGTCGAAACGTCGGCCAAGCAGGACGGCCGGAACATGACGATGGTGCTGGCACCGCACCGCGGCGCGAAGACTCGCGCCAGGGCACGGCACCCCGAAACACCGGGAGCCGGTCCGGCCCCGGATTCGGATGCGGGCACCGACAGCAAGCCCGCACCCAACTGACCAGACAGCGAGAACTAGAGGACACATGCCCAAGGCCAAGACCCACAGCGGGGCGTCGAAGCGGTTCCGCCGCACCGGCACCGGAAAGATCGCCCGCCAGAAGACCAATCGTCGGCACCTGCTCGAGCACAAGCCGACCAAACGTACCCGGCGGCTGGACGGCCGCACGACGGTTTCCGCCAACGACACCAAGCGGGTCAACTCGCTGCTGAACGGCTGAGCAAGAGCACGTCTGAACAAGAGCACGTCTGAACGAGAGCACGTCTGAACGAGAGTAGGAACATCCATGGCACGCGTGAAGCGGGCAGTCAACGCCCACAAGAAGAGGCGCAGCGTCCTGAAGGCCTCGAAGGGCTATCGCGGCCAGCGGTCCCGGCTCTACCGAAAGGCCAAAGAGCAGCAGCTGCATTCGCTGCAGTACGCCTACCGCGACCGCCGCGCGCGCAAGGGCGAGTTCCGTAAATTGTGGATCTCGCGGATCAACGCGGCCGCGCGCGCCAACGACATCACCTACAACCGGCTGATTCAGGGCCTGAAGGCCGCGGGCGTCGAGGTGGACCGCAAGAACCTCGCCGATATCGCGGTCACCGATCCGGCGGCGTTCACCGCGCTGGTTGACGTCGCGCGCGCCGCGCTGCCCGAGGACGTCAACGCACCGTCGGATTCGGGAGAGGCTGCCTAGCCCGTCGCCGATGGCGGTGCTCACCGAGCGGTCGGCCGCGGTGGCCGCGGCCGTCAAATTGCATCGGCACGTCGGCCGTCGGCGCGCGGGGCGATTTCTCGCCGAAGGCCCTCACCTGGTCGAGGCCGCATCAGCTCGCGGGTTGGCCCGGGAGGTATTCGCCACCGAACTCGCGGCGCAACGGCACGCGACCTTGCTGGCTTCCCTGGATGCGGGGCACCGGCTTCCGGTTCACCTGGTCAGCGAGCGGGCCGCTAAAGCGCTCTCCGACACTGTCACTCCGGCGGGATTGGTCGCGGTTTGCGACATGCCCGCCACCCGGCTGGAGGACGTGCTGGCGGGCTCGCCTCAGCTGGTTGCGGTTCCCGTCGAGATCGGCGAGCCCGGCAATGCGGGGACGCTGATTCGCATCGCCGACGCCATGGGCGCCGGGGCAGTGATCCTCGGCGGGCACGGCGTCGACCCCTACAACGGCAAGTGCCTGCGGGCGTCGGCCGGCAGCACCTTCTCGATTCCGGTCGTCACCGCGCCCGACGCTGGCGCCGTGGTCGGCGCCCTGCGCACCGCCGGTCTGCGGGTGCTGGCCACGACGGTCGATGCGAAGGCGCGCCTCGACGAGGCCGACCTCTCCGCGCCGACGGCCTGGGTGTTCGGGGCCGAGTCGCACGGATTGTCGGCCGAGATCGCGGCGGCGGCAGACCAGTGCGTGCGCATCCCCATGTCCGGCGGCGCCGAGAGCCTCAACGTGGCCGCGGCGGCGGCCATCTGTCTGTACCAGAGCGCCCAGGCGTTGGGCCGCCTCCGCTGAGCGGCCTCGGGTGACGGATTCGACTCTGCGCCCAGCGTCACTGAAAGCCCGCCCCCGGAGATCGCGCTCTCGGCGCAGACTCGATGACGCGCGGCCCCGGGCAGCCTCTTGGCGTTCTCAGGCGGCCGGAGGGCTCACGCGGCCTTACGCGGCCTTTCCAGGGCCGCGGACGGCCCGGAGTCCCGCTAGCGAGAGCGTGGTGTGTACCAGCGAGCCGGCGCGTTCCATGAGGATTCGAGCGGGTTGGAGGGCGGGGTCGAAAGCCGAGCGGGCCCGGGGCGGAAAGTAATGCATCGGCAGCCCGCGGCGGTCGCGCGGCGGTGCCATGAACGCCGGCGCCTCGACCAACGGCGCGTCGCTGGGAACCCGTCCCTGGGCGCGGCGGTAGGCGGCCAGCGCGCGGGGGTGAAGTCGGATTTCGTCGGGAACGGCCAGGAAAGCAAGCTCGACGACTTTGCCGAACAGCCGCAGCAACACCTCGTCACCCAACGTCCAGTGCATCCCCGCCTTCTCGCGGACCGCTGGCTCGAACAGCCCCGCCGCGATCCAGCGCTGTCCCGCCACCAACGGCTTGAACAATTGGTCCCAGACGGGCGTCGGCATCAGCACGAACTTGGGTTTGGGAATCCGGATCCGGAAGATGTCCATCGTGGCCTGGTTGATTTCCAGTTCCTCGCGGCACACCCGATCCCAATACTGCTGAAATTCCTCCCACGATTGAGGGACCGGCCGCATGCTCATGCCATACATCCGGTACCACCGCACGTGCTCGTCGAATAGCTGCCGCTTTTCGGCATCGGTCAGGCCCCCGCAGAAGTACTCGGCAACCTTGATGACCAACATGAAAAACGTGGCATGCGCCCAGTAGAAGGTGTCCGGATTGAGCGCGTGGTAACGGCGCCCGGCCGCGTCGACGCCCTTGATGGTGCGGTGGTAGCCCTTGATCTGCTGGCCGGTCAGGGCCGCGCGGTCGCCGTCGTAGACGACGCCCATGATCGGATACACCGACCGGGCCACCCGCTGCAACGGCTCCCGCAGCAGGATCGAATGCTCTTCGACGGCCGCGCCAAGTTCCGGATACATGTTCTGGATCGCGCCGATCCAGACGCCCATCATTCCGGTGCGGAGGTCTCCGAAATACTTCCAGGTGAGCGAGTCGGGTCCGAGGGGATCGGCGGATGTCGCGGATGTCGCGGATGTCGTTGGAATGGCGGTCATCTCGGCCTCCTGCGCCTAACTGCGCTCACGATAACTTTGACAACGCACGTTGTCTACAATTTCGGCAGATGTCCCCACAGGTGTTGTCGAGTTGCAGACCCGCCGTAACCGGTACCCGAGTCATCCGCTCGGCGAGCGGGACCAAAGCGTTGATGGCGATCGGGGTCCAGCGTCCGTCGTGATGAGCCGAATGCCTGCCCACCGGACTCGTTCTAGCGCGCGCCGTTACGGGTTCTCGACCGCCTCGGCTGTGGCGCCCGCGGTGCGAGCTCTGACACATGCGCGGCGACTCTCATTGCCCGCTTCTCCCGAAACCACCTACCCTGGCCAGGTGGAACTCGCGCCTTCCGATCCGGACCCGGGCGAGTCCGAAGCAGCGGTGAAGACGGCGGCGCCCCCGGCCGCGAAGCGACGTTCTCCCGGGTCAATTCACTCCGCGGCGGAGTGGTTGAGCAGCAGAAACCACAGCCCCGGTGTGGTGGCGTTCGTCCGCCGCGCGCGACGGCTGCTGCCGGGGGATCCCGAGTTCGGTGACCCGCTGTCCACCGCCGGCGAGGGTGGTCCGCGTGCCGCGGCGCGAGCCGCCGACCGGCTACTGGGGGATCGCGACGCGGCGTCTCGCGAGCTCAGCCTCGGCGTGTTGCAGGTCTGGCAGGCGATGACCGAGCGGGTTTCGCGGCGGCCGGCAAACCAGGAGGTGACGCTGGTATTCACCGACCTGGTCGGCTTCTCGACATGGTCCTTGCAAGCCGGGGACGAGGCGGCCCTCAGCTTGCTTCGCCAGGTGGCGCGCGCCGTGGAGCCGCCCCTGCTCGATGCCGGTGGGCACATCGTCAAACGGATGGGCGACGGGATCATGGCGGTGTTCCGCGATCCGACGGTCGCCCTGCGGGCGGTCTTGGCCGCCAAGGAGGCCCTGAAATCGGTCGAGGTCGCGGGCTACACACCGCGAATCCGGGTCGGGATACACACCGGACGGCCGCAGCGGATGGCCGCCGACTGGCTGGGCGTCGACGTCAACGTCGCCGCGCGGGTTATGGAACGCGCCACAAAAGGCGGAATCATGATCTCGAGCTCGACGTTAGATCTGATACCGCAAAGCGAGCTGGACGCGTTGGGCGTCGTCGCCAAACGTGCACGTAAACCGGTTTTCGCTGCCAAAACCGCTGGGGTCCCCGCAGACTTGGGAATCTATCGGCTCAGGACTCTTAAGGAGTTGACAGGCTCTGATCACACTTCCGAAACAAACTAGCCGACATAATGGATGTCAATGATTGGGGGCATCTTCTCCCGGCTGGCCCGGGTTCAGTTCACCGTCGGGTATGTGGCGGTTCTGCTTGGCATCAGCTGCGCCATTCTGATGCTGGGTCCGCATGCGCATGACGTGCTCGTTCAGCGCGCCAGTACCAACCTGCACAACCTGGCCCACGGCCACATCGGAACGCTGTTGGGCAGCGCGCTGGTCGTCGACGCCGGTCCGCTCTACTTTTGGTTGCCCTTCCTGACCTGCCTGCTCGCACTCGCCGAGCTGCATTTGCGCACCTTCCGGCTGCTCGTGGCGTTCCTCGTCGGCCATATCGGCGCGACGCTGCTGGTCGCCGCTGCTCTGGCCGCGGCGGTCGAATTCGGCTGGATGCCGTCGTCGATCACCCGGGCGAGCGACGTGGGGATGAGCTATGGCGCTCTCGCCGCCCTGGGAGCGATGACGGCGGTGATTCCGCCCCGCTGGCGGGCGGCGTGGGTCGGCTGGTGGGTATCGGCGGGGGTGGCCGCAGCGATCAGCGGTGGCGATTTCACGGACGCGGGTCATACCGTCGCCGTGGTCCTTGGCGTGCTGGTGTCCTTGCGTTTCCGTCAGCCGGTCCAGTGGACGCCGGTGCGGTTGCTGATGCTGGCGGCGTCCTCGGGGTTCGGGTTCCTGATATTGGCTCACCACTGGGGGACAATGGCGGCCGCGGCGGTGTTCGGTGTCCTCGGCGCGTTGGTGGCCCACAAGATCGTCCAATTGGTCACCGGGCGCAACGCGCTGCCGGTTGTGCCGGCGCCCGACGGCGCGCTGACGGGTCCGCAGCCAGTCTTGGCCGGCTAACCACCTCGCCGGCGACCTTCGACGCACGCGCTGAGCGCCGTGGACCCAATAACTTATGATCGGCACTTGCGCACGCTCGTGTCCGCAGCCTGAACAGCCTCGTCAGCAAGGAGAGTGCCGCCGCGTGGGCGATCAACCCGTCGACCTGTCGCCGGAAGCCTTGGCGAAGGCGCTCGCCGCCGCGCAGCAGGCCGTCGCACTTGCCGACGATCTCGACGCGCTGGCGCGCGTCAAGACCGAGCACCTCGGTGACCGCTCGCCGCTGGCATTGGCCCGACAAGCGCTGGGCAGCGTGCCCAAGGACGAGCGCGCCGACGCCGGCAAGCGCGTCAACGCCGCGCGCAGCGAGGCCCAACGCAGCTACGACGAACGGCTGGCGACGTTGCGTGCCGAGCGCGACGCGGAGGTGCTGGTCGCCGAGGGGATCGATGTCACCTTGCCGTCGACGCGGCAGCCGCCCGGCGCCCGGCATCCGATCACGATATTGGCCGAACACATCGCCGATACCTTCATCGCAATGGGATGGGAGCTGGCGGAGGGGCCAGAAGTCGAAACCGAGCAGTTCAACTTCGATGCGCTCAACTTCCCCGCCGACCACCCGGCGCGCAGTGAACAGGACACGTTCTATGTCGCGCCTGAGGATTCGCGGCAGCTGCTGCGCACCCATACCTCACCGGTCCAGGTGCGCACGCTGCTAGCGCACGAGCTGCCCGTCTACATCATCTCCATCGGCCGCACGTTCCGTACCGACGAACTCGATGCGACGCACACTCCCGTGTTCCACCAGGTCGAAGGCTTGGCGGTGGACCGCGGCTTGTCCATGGCGCATCTGCGAGGAACGCTGGACGCGTTCGCGCGGGCCGAGTTCGGTCCTTCCGCGCGCACCCGGATCCGGCCACACTTCTTTCCCTTCACCGAGCCGTCCGCCGAGGTCGACGTCTGGTTCGCCGACAAGAAGGGCGGCCCCGACTGGGTCGAGTGGGGCGGCTGCGGAATGGTCCATCCAAACGTGTTGCGGGCCGCCGGGATCGACCCCGACGTCTACTCGGGGTTCGCGTTCGGAATGGGCCTGGAACGCACCCTGCAGTTCCGCAACGGGATCCCCGACATGCGCGACATGGTCGAGGGCGATGTCCGGTTTTCGTTGCCGTTCGGGGTGGGTGCCTGATGCGCGTGCCGTATAGCTGGCTGCGCGAAGTCGTGGCCGGCGGCGCGCCGGGCTGGGACGTCGCCCCGGGCGATCTCGAGCAGACGCTGGTGCGCATCGGTCACGAGATCGAAGAGGTCGTCGCCCTCGGCCCGGTCGATGGGCCGCTGGCCGTGGGGCGAGTCACCGCTATCGACGAGCTCACCGAGTTCAAGAAGCCGATCCGGGCCTGCCTGGTGGACGTCGGCGAGGATCGGCAGCGCGAAATTGTTTGCGGCGCAACAAATTTCGTCGTCGGGGACCTCGTCGTCGTGGCCCTGCCGGGCACCATGCTGCCTGGCGGCTTTGCCATCACGGCCCGCAAGACCTACGGCCGTAACTCCGACGGAATGATCTGCTCGGCAGCCGAACTTGGTTTGGGCGCGGATCACTCCGGAATCCTCGTGCTGCCGCCGGGAGCCGCCGCGCCGGGAGCCGACGGTGCCGCTGTTCTTGGGCTGGACGACGTCGTCTTCCACCTGGCGATCACCCCCGACCGTGGCTACTGCATGTCGGTGCGCGGCCTGGCCCGCGAGGTCGCGTGCGCATACCAGCTGGACTTCGTCGACCCGGCCGGCAACGACGTGGTCGAGCCGTTGCCGGTGGAAGGAGACGCCTGGCCGCTGAGCGTCGAGGCCGAAACGGGCGTGCGCCGGTTCGCGCTCCGCCCGGTCACCGGGATCGACCCCGCCGCGGTATCGCCGTGGTGGCTGCAGCGTCGGTTGCTGCTGTCCGGCATCCGCGCGACGTCCCCGGCGGTGGACGTGACGAATTACGTGATGCTTGAACTGGGCCACCCCATGCATGCCCACGATCGCAACCGCATCACCGGGAGCTTGGGCGTGCGGTTCGCCCGGACGGGCGAGACCGTCGTCACCCTCGACGGCATCGAGCGCCGGCTCGATCCGGTCGACGTCCTCATCGTCGACGACGTGTCGACCGCTGCGATCGCAGGAGTGATGGGGGCGGCCAGCACCGAGGTGCGCGCCGATTCCACCGACGTCCTGCTGGAGTCCGCGGTGTGGGACCCGGCCGCGGTGTCCCGCACGCAGCGGCGGCTGCACCTCCCCAGCGAGGCTGCCCGTCGATACGAGCGTGGGGTGGACCCGGCCATTTCGGTCGCCGCGCTGGACCGGTGTGCGGCGCTGCTCGCAGAGATCGCCGGGGGAGCCGTATCGCCGACGCTGACGGATTGGCGAGGTGACCCGCCGCGCGACGACTGGTCGCTGCCGCCCGTCCGGATCGCCGTCGACCTGCCGGACCGCGTCGCGGGCGTGGCCTATGCCCCGGGCACGACCGCCCGGCGCCTGTCCCAGATCGGGGCCCTGGTCACCCCAGAGGCAGCCCATGAGGGCGACGTATTGACCGTGACGCCGCCGAGCTGGCGACCCGACCTGCTGCAGTCGGCCGACCTTGTCGAGGAGGTCATGCGGCTGGAGGGGTTGGAGGTCATTCCCTCTGTGCTGCCCTCGGCCCCGGCGGGAAAGGGGCTCTCCGCGGTGCAAAGGCGCCGCCGGGCAATCGGTAAGGCACTGGCGCAGTCCGGTTACGTCGAGATCCTGCCCACGCCGTTCTTGCCCGCGGGCGTCTTCGACCTTTGGGGCTTGCCGGCCGAT
This sequence comes from uncultured Actinomycetota bacterium, assembly GCA_963788075.1. Lineage (GTDB taxonomy): Bacteria > Actinomycetota > Actinomycetes > Mycobacteriales > Mycobacteriaceae > Mycobacterium. The sequence goes on from CAWBFI010000011.1 coordinate 162,806, forward strand.
GACCCGAGACGCGCAACGGCGCAAGTGCTCAATCCGCTGGAGGCCGACCGTCCGCACCTGGCGACCACGCTGCTGCCGGCTCTGCTGGAAGCCTTGGTGCGCAACGTATCCCGTGGTCTCGTCGACGTCGCGTTATATGCGCTGGCGCAAGTGGTCCAGCCGACCGAGGAAACCCGCGGCATAGAGCTCATTCCCGTGCACCGCCGGCCGACCGACACGGAGATCGCCATGCTGGACGCGTCGTTGCCCCGGCAACCTCAGCACGTCGCCGCGGTGCTTGCCGGCCTGCGTGAACGGCGCGGCCCGTGGGGTCCCGGCCGGCCAGCTGAACCAGCCGACGCCTTCGAGGCGGTGCGAATCGTTGCGCGCGCCAGCGGGATCGACGTCCGTTTCCGGGCAGTCCAATGCCTGCCCTGGCATCCGGGTCGATGCGCCGAAGTCATCGTCGGCGAGACGCCCGCCGGTCACGCGGGCCAGCTGCATCCGGCCGTGATCGAGCGTTCCGGCCTGCCCAAAGGCACCTGCGCAGTCGAACTCAACCTCGATGCGATTCCTATCGTCGAGGCGTTGCCGGCGCCCAGGGTGTCGCCGTTCCCGGCCGTTTTCCAGGATGTCAGCCTCGTGGTGCTCGCCAACGTGCCGGCTCAGGCGGTCGCGGACGCTATCCGGGAGGGTGCCGGTGAATTACTGGAAGACATCCAACTGTTCGACGTCTTCACCGGTCCCCAGATTGGCGAGGATCGCAAATCGCTGACCTTCGCCCTGCGTTTCCGCGCGCCCGATCGCACCCTGACCGAAGACGAGGCCAGCGCCGCTCGCGATGCGGCGGTGCGGCGCGCCGCCGAGGTTGTCGGCGGCGAACTGCGTGCCTAGGGCCCTTCAACCGTGCGTTTTCGGTGTTTTTTCGAGCGTTCCTTAACGGCGGGGCGGCGCATCCGTAGATGCCGCAAGCGTTTTGAGGGGCAGCCCGGTTCACGATTTTTGTCACTGATCCGCGGACTCATTTGCGATGCCGAACTTGTTGCTCAATGAGCTCGCGCCGGCACTCGGCGCAACACGATGAAAATAAAACGTCATCGAGGCCGGACCGCGAACGCCTTACCCAGTGCCCGGCCGCCTTCTAGCCCGGTCGCCGATCCGCGATCGCCGTGATGATTGGTCGCGCTGCCAAAGCAAAAATCTTTGGTTCCGCTACGGGGTTAGGGCGCCGTGATTAAGCTCACATCACCTCGAATGGGTCTCGGGCAAACAACCGTCGTATCGGCCGATGGGAGATCGGAATGTCGTTCGTGGTCGCGGTACCGGAGCAGGTTCAGACGGCAGCACAAAGTTTGGCAGGTATCCACTCGATGTTGCGTCACCGCCGCCACTGATCGACTTACCCCTCATTACGGCCTAGCTTTCTCGAGGCGATCATCAAGCCGGACTGCGCCTGGCGGGGGTTGCCCGGGCTGCCGCCGTATAGCCTTGGCGCATGCTCGTAGCATGAAGTTGCAAAGTTCTGCATAACCATGCAGAATCGTCGGAATGGCCGACGGATTGAGGGTGGCGGTTGCCGGTGCCACGGGCTACGCGGGCGGCGAGATCCTCCGGCTGCTGCTGGGGCATCCGGCCTACGCCGACGGCCGGCTCGCCATCGGCGCGGTGACCGCCGCGACCAGTGCCGGCAGCACCCTGGGTGACCACCACCCGCACCTGATTCCGTTGGCCCAGCGCACGGTTGAGCCGACCGATCGGGGCGTACTGGACAACCATGACGTGGTGTTCCTGGCCTTACCGCACGGACATTCGGCCGCGCTGGCCCAACAGCTCGCCCCCGAAACCCTGATCGTCGACTGCGGCGCCGACTTCCGGCTCGCCGATGCCGACGCCTGGGAGCGGTTCTATGGATCCCCGCACGCCGGCAGCTGGCCGTACGGGCTGCCCGAGCTGCCCGGCGGGCGGGAGCGCCTGCGCGCTGCACGCCGCATCGCCGTGCCCGGTTGCTATCCCACCGCGGCACTGCTGGCGTTGTGGCCCGCCGTCGCCGAAGACCTCATCGAGCCCGCCGTCACCGTGGTCGCCCTCAGCGGCACCTCCGGAGCCGGTCGCGCGGCCAAGACGGACTTGCTCGGCTCGGAGGTCATCGGATCGGCGCGCGCTTACAACATCGCCGGCGCCCACCGGCACACCCCCGAGATCGCTCAGGGACTCGGCGCCCTCACCGACCGGGACGTCACGGTGTCGTTCACCCCGGTGCTCATCCCGACGTCCCGCGGCATCCTGGCAACCTGCACCGCCCGCACCCGATCGCCGCTATCACAACTGCGAGCGGCTTACGAAAAGGCTTACGACACAGAGCCCTTCATCTACCTGATGCCCGAAGGGCAGCTGCCCCGCACCGGAGCGGTGATCGGAAGTAACGCGGCGCACATCGCCGTCGCGGTGGACGAGGCGGCCGAGACGTTCGTGGCGATTGTGGCGATCGACAACCTGGTCAAGGGCACGGGCGGGGCGGCGGTGCAGTCGATGAACCTGGCGCTCGGTTGGCCGGAGACAGAGGGACTATCCGTGATCGGGGTCGCGCCATGACCCAGACGGTGTCCGCGCGGTTGGTGCGGGAGCAGGGCGTCACGGCCCCGGCCGGGTTTCGGGCCGCCGGCATCGCCGCCGGAATCAAGGCATCGGGGGCCCGCGACCTGGCACTGGTGTTCAACGAAGGGCCCGACTATGCGGCCGCCGGGGTGTTCACCCGCAACAAGGTCAAAGCCGCGCCGGTGGTGTGGACTCAGCAGGTCCTGACCACGGGGCGGCTGCGCGCGGTGATCCTCAACTCGGGCGGCGCCAACGCCTGCACCGGGCCGGCCGGCTTCCAGGACACCCACGCCACCGCGGAGGCGGTCGCGGCCGCGTTGTCGGACTGGGGAACCGAGACGGGAGCCATCGAGGTCGCGGTCTGCTCCACGGGATTGATCGGTGACCGGCTGCCGATGGACAAGGTGCTCGCCGGTGTGATTGAGATCGTGCACGAGATGGCCGGCGGGCTGAGCGGCGGGGAGGACGCCGCGCAGGCGATCATGACCACCGACACGGTCCCCAAACAGGTTGCGCTGCACCACCCCGACAACTGGACGGTTGGCGGGATGGCCAAAGGCGCCGGGATGCTGGCGCCCTCATTGGCCACCATGCTCTGCGTGCTGACCACCGACGCGGCCGTCCAGCCGGCGGCGCTCGACCGAGCGCTGCGCCGCGCCACCGCCCGCACCTTCGACCGCCTCGACATCGATGGCTGCTGCTCGACTAACGACACGGTGCTGTTGCTGGCGTCGGGGGCCAGTGAAATCACGCCGACCCAGGCGGATCTCGACGAGGCCGTGCTGCGGGTCTGCGACGATCTGTGCGCTCAGCTGCAAGCTGACGCCGAGGGCGTTACCAAGCGGCTCAACGTGACCGTGACCGGAGCGGCCTCGGAGGACGACGCGCTGGCCGCCGCCCGGGTGATCGCCCGCGATAGCCTGGTCAAGACTGCGGCGTTCGGCTCAGACCCCAACTGGGGCCGGGTGCTCGCGGCCGTCGGCATGGCGCCGGTTGCCCTCGATGTCGATCGAATCACGGTGTCCTTCAACGGTTCCGCGGTGTGCATCGACGGGGTCGGGGTGCCGGGCGCGCGCGAGGTGGACCTTTCGGGGTCCGACATCGACATCACCGTCGACCTCGGTGTCGGCGACGGTCAAGCCGCGATCCGGACCACCGACCTCTCGCACGGCTACGTCGAAGAGAATTCGGCCTACAGCTCATGACAACAAATGTCGACGCGCTGTCGACAGACGCGAAGGCGCAGGTCCTGGCCGAGGCCCTGCCCTGGCTGAAGCAGCTGCACGGCAAGATCGTCGTCATCAAATACGGCGGCAACGCCATGACCGACGACACCCTGCGGCACGCCTTCGCCGCCGACATGGCGTTTCTGCGCAACTGTGGCATCCATCCCGTCGTCGTGCACGGCGGTGGACCGCAGATCACCGCGATGCTGCGGCGGCTGGGCATCGAAGGCGACTTCAAGGGCGGATTCCGGGTCACCACACCGGAAGTGCTCGACGTGGCGCGGATGGTGCTGTTCGGGCAGGTGGGCCGCGAACTGGTCAACCTGATCAACGCGCACGGACCCTACGCCGTCGGGATCACCGGCGAGGATGCGCAATTGTTCACCGCCGTGCGGCGCAGTGTGACCGTCGACGGCGTGGCCACCGACATCGGCCTGGTCGGAGACGTTGCTCGGGTCAACACGGCCGCGGTACTCGATTTAATTGCCGCACGCCGCATCCCGGTGGTGTCGACACTTGCGCCGGATTCCGAGGGAGTGGTGCACAACATCAACGCGGACACCGCCGCGGCGGCGCTGGCCGAAGCCCTGGGGGCCGAAAAGCTGTTGATGCTCACCGACGTCGAAGGCCTGTACACCAGCTGGCCGGACCGCGACTCGTTGGTCAGCGAAATCGACACCGCCACACTGGCGCAACTGCTACCCACGCTGGAGGCGGGCATGATCCCCAAGGTGGAAGCGTGTCTGCGGGCCGTCAACGCGGGTGTCCCCAGCGCGCACGTCATCGACGGTCGGGTCGAGCACTGCGTGCTGGTGGAGCTTTTCACCGACGCGGGCACCGGCACCAAGGTAGTATCCGCATGACGCGCACGGACGCGATGCGGCAGCGGTGGGAAGCCGTGATGATGAACAACTACGGCACCCCGCCGGTGGCTCTCGCCAGCGGTGACGGCGCAGTGGTCACCGATGTGGACGGCAAGACCTACCTGGACCTGCTTGGCGGCATCGCGGTCAACGTCCTCGGCCATCGCCACCCGGCCGTCATCGAGGCCGTCACGCAACAGATGTCGACGCTGGGCCACACCTCCAACCTGTACGCGACCGAGCCGGGTATCGCGCTGGCCGAGGAACTGGTCGGCCTGCTGGCTGCGTCTGGAGAAACCGACGCCCCGGCACGGGTGTTCTTCTGCAATTCCGGCACCGAGGCCAACGAGGTGGCGTTCAAGCTGTCGAGGCTCACCGGCCGTACCAAACTCGTTGCCGCGCAAGAGGCCTTCCACGGCCGCACCATGGGTTCGCTGGCGCTGACCGGTCAGCCGTCCAAACAGGCGCCGTTCGAACCGCTGCCCGGTGACGTCACGCACGTTCCGTACGGGGACACCGGCGTGCTGGCCGCCGCGGTCGACGATGCCACCGCCGCGGTGTTCCTCGAGCCGATCATGGGGGAGAGCGGTGTCGTCGTCCCGCCCGAGGGGTATCTCGCCGCCGCGCGGGACATCACCGCCCGGCACGGCGCCCTGCTGGTGCTCGACGAGGTGCAGACCGGAATGGGCCGCACCGGCGCGTTTTTCGCCCACCAGCACGACGGCATCACCCCGGACGTGGTGACCATGGCCAAGGGGCTCGGGGGCGGGCTGCCCATCGGTGCGTGCCTGGCCGTGGGGCCGGCCGCGGAGTTGCTGACGCCCGGGCTGCACGGAAGCACCTTCGGCGGCAACCCGGTCTGCACCGCCGCGGCGCTGGCAGTGTTGCGGACGATAGCGGCCGAGGACCTCGTCCGGCACGCCGAGATGCTCGGAAAGTCGGTGCGGAACGGCGTCGAAAAGCTTGGCCACCCCCTGATCGACCACGTGCGCGGACGCGGATTGCTCTGGGGCATCGTGCTTTCGGAGCCACGGGCCAAGGACGCCGAGGCCGCCGCCCGAGACGCCGGGTTCCTCATCAACGCCGCCGCGCCCAATGTCATCCGGCTGGCGCCGCCGTTGATCATCACCGAAGCCCAGATCGAGAGCTTCCTCGCCGCCCTGCCGGGCATCCTCGACGGTGCGGTAAAAGCCGGGGCCACAACATGATTCGACACTTCCTGCGCGACGACGACATGTCGCCCGAAGAGCAGGCCGAGGTGTTAGAGTTGGCCGCCGAACTGAAGAAGGATCCGTTCGCACGCCGTCCCCTCGAGGGGCCCCGCGGGGTCGCGGTCATCTTCGACAAGAACTCCACCCGCACGCGGTTCTCGTTCGAGATGGGCATCGCCCAACTCGGCGGGCACGCCGTCGTCGTCGACGGCCGCAGCACCCAGTTGGGCCGGGAGGAGACGCTGGCCGACACCGCAAGGGTGGTGTCCCGGTACGTCGACGCCATCGTCTGGCGGACATTCGGCCAGGATCGGCTGGAAGCGATGGCCGCGTCCGCGACGGTACCGGTGGTGAACGCGCTGTCCGACGAGTTCCATCCCTGTCAGGTGCTCGCCGACCTGCAGACCATCGCCGAACGCAAGGGATCGTTGCGCGGCTTGAGGTTGTCCTACTTCGGCGACGGTGCCAACAACATGGCTCATTCGCTGCTGCTCGGCGGGGTGACCGCCGGCATGCACATCACTGTCGCCGCGCCCGACGGCTTCGCGCCCGACTCCGTCGTGGTGGCCGCGGCCGCGAAACGGGCCGAAACGACCGGTGCCTCCGTGACCGTGACCGCCGACCCGGACGCGGCCGCTAAGGGTGCCGACGTCGTCGTCACCGACACCTGGACGTCGATGGGGCAGGAGAACGACGGGCTGGACCGGGTGCGGCCGTTTCGCCCGTTCCAGGTCAACGCGCGGCTTTTGGCGCTGGCCGACCCGGAAGCCGTTGTGCTGCACTGCCTCCCGGCCCACCGCGGCGACGAGATCACCGACGAGGTGATGGACGGGCCAGCGAGCGCGGTCTGGGACGAGGCGGAAAACCGGCTACATGCCCAGAAGGCGCTGCTGGTGTGGCTGCTGGAGCGGTCGCGATGACGCGTAGCAAGGCCACCCCCGAGACCACCCGGGCCGGCCGCCAAGCCCGCATCGTGGCGATCCTGTCGTCTTCGGCGATCAGCAGCCAAAGCGAACTGGCGGCCCGGCTGGCCGACGACGGCATCGACGTCACCCAGGCGACGCTGTCGCGGGACCTCGAGGAGTTGGGCGCGATGAAGCTGCGCGCCGCCGACGGCGGCGTCGGGGTCTACGTCGTTCCCGAGGACGGCAGCCCGGTGCGCGGGGTGTCCGGCGGAACCGCGCGGCTGTCCCGGCTGCTCAGCGAGCTGCTGGTGTCCGCCGACGCCAGCGCGAACCTCGCGGTGCTGCGCACCCCGCCCGGCGGCGCCAACTATTTGGCCAGCGCCATCGACCGGGCGGCGCTACCGTACGTCGTCGGCACCATCGCGGGCGACGACACGGTCTTCGTGGCGGCCCGAGAGCCGATGACCGGCGCCGAGCTGGCCGACGCTCTCGAAAGCCTCAAATAACCTAAGGAGAGTCATGTCAGAACGCGTCATCCTGGCGTATTCCGGCGGTCTGGACACCTCGGTGGCGATCAGTTGGATCGGCAAGGAGACCGGCCGCGAGGTCGTTGCGGTGGCCATCGACCTCGGCCAGGGCGGCGAGGACATGGAGGTGGTGCGCCAGCGGGCGCTGGACTGCGGCGCGGTGGAGGCGGTGGTCGTCGACGCCCGCGACGAGTTCGCCGAGGGCTATTGCCTGCCGACCGTGCTGAACAACGCGCTGTACATGGACCGCTACCCGCTGGTGTCGGCGATCAGCCGGCCACTGATCGCCAAGCATCTGGTCGCGGCCGCGCGCGAGCACGGCGGCGGCATCGTCGCGCACGGCTGCACCGGCAAGGGCAACGACCAGGTGCGGTTCGAGGTCGGATTCGCTTCACTGGCACCGGATCTGGAGGTGCTGGCGCCGGTCCGCGACTATGCCTGGACGCGAGAGAAGGCCATCGCGTTCGCCGAGGAGAACGCCATCCCGATCAACGTCACCAAACGCTCGCCGTTCTCGATCGACCAGAACGTGTGGGGCCGCGCGGTGGAAACCGGTTTCCTGGAACACCTGTGGAACGCCCCCACCAAGGACATCTACGCCTACACCGAAGACCCCACGCTGAACTGGAGCACACCCGACGAGGTGATCGTCGGGTTCGAGCGCGGTGTGCCCGTCGCGATCGACGGCAAACCGGTGTCGATGCTGCAGGCCATCGAGGAACTCAACGCGCGCGCCGGGACGCAGGGCGTCGGGCGTCTCGATGTCGTCGAGGACCGGCTGGTGGGGATCAAGAGCCGCGAGATCTACGAGGCGCCGGGGGCGATGGTGCTCATCACCGCGCACACCGAGCTCGAACACGTCACCCTCGAGCGCGAGCTGGGCCGGTTCAAACGCCAGACCGACCAGCGCTGGGCCGAGTTGGTGTACGACGGGCTGTGGTATTCGCCGCTTAAGGCCGCCCTGGAGAGTTTCGTCGCCAAGACGCAGGAGCATGTGTCGGGTGAGGTGCGAATGGCGTTGCACGGCGGCCACATTGCCGTGAACGGTAGGCGGAGCGCGGAGTCGCTCTACGACTTCAATTTGGCCACCTACGACGAGGGCGACAGCTTCGACCAGTCGTCCGCGAAGGGCTTCGTCTATGTGCATGGGTTGTCGTCCAAGATCGCGGCCCGCCGGGACCTGCGGTGAGCGCGTTATCCTGGCGCGAGTGTGAATTGTGCGACGCGACACGCCGACGAGGCGTCGCCACATTCACACTCGCGGGGTTGCACGAAACGTGAGCACTCGCGAGGGATCACTGTGGGGCGGGCGGTTCGCGGATGGCCCGTCCGACGCGCTGGCCGCGCTGAGCAAGTCCACGCACTTCGACTGGGTGCTGGCGCCCTACGACATCATCGCCTCGCGGGCCCACACCGTCGTTCTGTTCCGGGCCGGGCTCCTCAACGAAGAACAGCGCGACGGGCTGTTGGCCGGGTTGGACAGCCTCGCCGAGGACGTTGCCGACGGCAGCTTTGGCCCGCTGGTCACCGACGAGGACGTGCACGCCGCCCTGGAGCGCGGCCTGATCGACCGCGTCGGGCCCGACCTGGGCGGCCGGCTGCGCGCCGGGCGGTCGCGCAACGACCAGGTGGCCACCCTGTTCCGGATGTGGCTTCGCGACGCGGTGCGACGGGTCGCCGCCGGAGCGCTCGAAGTCGTCGGCGCACTGGCCGCTCAGGCCGCTGCGCACCCGACGGCCATCATGCCCGGCAAGACCCACCTGCAGTCCGCTCAGCCGATCCTGCTGGCCCACCATCTGCTCGCCCACGCCCACCCGTTGCTGCGCGACGTGGACCGAATCGTCGACTTCGACGAGCGCGCCGCGGTGTCCCCGTACGGGTCGGGAGCGCTCGCCGGCTCGTCGCTCGGCCTTGATCCCGAAGCCATCGCCGAGGAACTTGGCTTTATCGCCGCCGCCGACAATTCCGTGGACGCGACCGCGGCCCGGGATTTCGCCGCCGAGGCCGCGTTCATCTTCGCGATGATCGGCGTCGACCTGTCCCGGCTGGCCGAGGACATCATCATCTGGAGTTCGACGGAATTCGGCTACGTCACGTTGCACGATTCCTGGTCCACCGGCAGCTCGATCATGCCGCAAAAGAAGAACCCCGACATTGCCGAGCTGGCCCGCGGCAAGGCGGGGCGACTGATCGGAAACCTGGCCGGGTTGCTTGCGACGCTGAAGGCCCAGCCGCTGGCCTACAACCGTGACCTGCAGGAAGACAAGGAGCCGGTGTTCGACGCGGTGGCCCAACTGGAGCTACTGCTGCCGGCGATGGCGGGGCTGGTGGCCAGCCTGACGTTCAACGTCGAGCGGATGGCGGCCCTGGCCCCGGCCGGCTACACGCTGGCCACCGATATTGCGGAATGGCTAGTGCGCCAAGGTCTTCCGTTCCGATCCGCGCACGAGGCCGCCGGGGCGGCCGTGCGCGCTGCCGAGGAGCGCGGCGTCGGACTCGACGACCTGACCGACGACGAGCTGGCCGCCATCAGCCCCGAGCTGACGCCGCGGGTCCGCGAGGTGCTGACGATCGAGGGCTCGGTGTCGTCGCGTGATGCCAGGGGCGGCACCGCGCCGACCCGGGTCGCCGAGCAACTCGATGCGGTCCTGACCAGCTGTGCGGAACTCAGGGACCGGCTGCAGCAGTAGCTGACGAGACCAGCGGTTTCTTTGCCGGGCAGTTCCCAGCAGACTAAACTTCCATCATCTAAGCGATCCGGGCGAACCCTTCGACCTAGATCTTCGTTACCAAGGGGTGGGACCAATGAGCGTCATCGCAGGAGTGTTCGGTGCGTTGCCGCCGTATCGCTATTCCCAGCGAGAGCTCACCGACTTTTTCCTCAGCATTCCCGACTTCGAGGGTTACGAAGACATCGTTCGGCAGCTGCATGCCAGCGCCAAGGTCAATAGTCGCCACCTGGTTCTGCCGATGGAGAGGTATCCGACGCTGACCGACTTCGGCGTGGCGAATCGGATTTTCATCGAAAAAGCCGTGGACCTTGGCTGTGAGGCGCTGTTGGGCGCGCTTGACGAGGCGGGCCTGCAACCTCAGGACCTCGACGTGCTGGTCACCACCACGGTTACCGGTCTTGCGGTCCCGTCGCTGGATGCCCGCATCGCCGGGCGGCTCGGGCTGCGCGACGATGTGCGGCGGGTGCCGCTGTTCGGCCTGGGCTGCGTGGCCGGGGCGGCGGGGGTGGCGCGCGTGCACGACTACCTGCGCGGTGCGCTGGACGGCGTCGCGGCCCTGGTCTCAGTCGAGCTTTGCTCCCTCACTTACCCGGGGTACAAGCCGTCGCTGGCCGGCCTGGTCGGCAGCGCGCTGTTTGCTGACGGAGCCGCGGCGGTGGTGGCCGTCGGCGAGCGTCGCGCCGAACAGGTTGGTGCCGGCGGGCCCGATATTCTCGATTCGCGCAGCCATCTCTACCCCGACTCGCTGCGCACCATGGGCTACGACATCGGCACCGCCGGGTTCGAGCTCGTCCTGTCGCGGGATCTGGCCAATGTTATTCAGCAGTATCTGGGCAATGACGTCACTGCGTTTCTGGCTGCACACGGCCTGACCACGACGGACATCGGTGCCTGGGTTACTCACCCCGGTGGTCCAAAGATCATCGACGCGATCACCGAGAGCCTCGACCTGCCGCCGCAGGCGCTGGAACTGACCTGGCGTTCGCTCGGCGAGATCGGCAACCTCTCGTCGGCTTCGGTGCTTCATGTCCTGCGTGACACCATCGCCAAACCACCGCCGAGCGGAAGCCCGGGCCTGATGATCGCGATGGGACCGGGGTTCTGTTCCGAACTCGTACTGCTGCGTTGGCACTGATTCGCCACTGACTAGATTGAGTTTGTGTGCCTCTGGACTTCCGTGATCCGTGATGGACGGCGCATATGACCCTGGCAACGCCGGCGGGTTTCACACTGCCGACTTCGCGCTGTTCGTCCGCGGATTTTTCTGTTCATCAGCTGGTTCGCTGCGCAGATGCCGTCGCGGCCTTCACCCGTTCGTTTGAGTAATACGAAAGGCCGGGGTTCCATGGACAGCACTCAAAAAGAGCGGCCGAAGCGCGAGAACCGCGAGTACCTCGCCTCGATCGCCGAGAGCCCGACCGAACCGGTAGCGGTGGTGGGAATCGGTTGTCGGTATCCGGGTGGAGTGGATTCGCCGGAGGGTTTATGGGAAGTGGTGGCAGAGGGCCGCGATGTGGTGTCGAATTTTCCGACGGACCGTGGTTGGGATTTGACGGGGCTATTTGATGCGAACCCCGACGCGGTAGGAAAGTCCTACAGTCGGTGCGGCGGCTTCCTGACGAATGTCGCCGATTTCGACGCCGCTTTCTTCGGGATTGCGCCTAGCGAGGCGCTGGCGATGGAACCGCAGCAGCGCTTGTTGCTGGAGGTTTCGTGGGAGGCGTTGGAGCGCGCCGGGATTGACCCGACGACGTTGCGGGGTTCGGCGACCGGCGTGTTCGCCGGCATCTTCCATGGTTCGTACGGCGGCGCTTGCCGCGTTCCCGGGGATCTGGAGCGCTACGGTCTGCGCGGTTCGACGTTGAGTGTGGCCTCGGGTCGGGTGGCCTATGTGTTGGGCTTGGAAGGCCCGGCGGTGTCGATCGATACGGCGTGTTCGTCGTCGTTGGTTGCGATACACCTGGCGGCGCAGTCGCTGCGCTCGGGGGAGTGCAATTTGGCGCTGGCCGGAGGTGTGACCGTGATGGCCACCCCGGCGATATTCGTCGACTTCAGCCGCCAACGCGCGCTATCCGCTGACGGCCGGTGCAAGGCCTATGCCGGTGCCGCCGATGGGACCGGGTTTTCCGAAGGCGTCGGAATGTTGGTGTTGGAGCGGCTGGCGGATGCGCGTCGGCTGGGGCACCCGCTATTGGCTGTGGTGCGGGGATCGGCGGTCAACCAGGATGGCGCCTCCAATGGACTGGCGACACCTCATGGGCCCTCGCAGCAGCGAGTGATTCGGGCGGCGTTGGCCAATGCCCGGTTGAGTGCGGCCGACGTGGACCTGGTGGAAGGCCACGGAACCGGGACCCAGTTGGGGGATCCGATTGAGGCCCAGGCAATTTTGGCGACGTACGGGCAGGACCGCCCGGCGGATCGGCCGTTGTGGCTGGGTTCGATGAAATCGAACATGGGTCACACGCAGGCCGCGGCCGGCGTCGCTGGCGTGATCAAATTGGTGCAAGCGATGCGGCATGGGGTGATGCCGAAGACGCTGCACGTGGATGTGCCCACGCCGCAAGTCGATTGGCCGGCGGGGGCGGTGTCCCTGCTGACCGATCGGCGACCGTGGCCGGTGACAGATCGACCGCGACGGGCCGCAGTGTCGTCCTTCGGGATCAGCGGGACGAATGCGCATCTGATTGTCGAGCAAGCCCCGGCGGATCCTTCGTCGGACGCGGAAAGCATTGCGGTGGAACGTGATGAGCCCACCCCGGCGGTGGCGTGGGTGTTGTCGGGTCGTTCCTCTCAGGCGCTGTCCAACCAGGCGCAGCGGTTGTTGGTGTGGGTCGGCGCCGACCCGGGCTTGAGAGCTATCGATGTGGGGTGGTCGCTGGCCACGACGCGGTCGGTGTTCGAGCATCGGGCGGTGCTGGCGGGTGCCGATCGCGAGCAGCTGCTGGCGGGTCTGGCAGGGTTGGCCGCCGGTGAACCGGGTGCGGGTGTGGTCGTGGGGCGCGCGCACTCGGTGGGCAAGACGGTTTTCGTGTTTCCCGGGCAGGGCTCGCAATGGGCTGGCATGGGAGCCCAATTACTCGATACCTCAACGGTGTTCGCCGACTACATGCTCCGGTGCGACAAAGCGCTCGGCGAGCACGTGGAATGGTCGTTGATCGACGTCATCCGCGGAGCGGCAGGTGCGCCCGGTCTGGACCGGGTCGATGTCGTGCAGCCGACGCTGTGGGCGGTGATGGTGTCGCTGGCTGAGCTGTGGCGCTCGGTCGGTGTGGTGCCCGACGCCGTGATCGGTCATTCGCAGGGCGAGATCGCAGCGGCATACGTGGCGGGAGCGCTGACGCTCGAGGATGCCGCCCGGGTGGTCGCACTGCGAAGTCGACTGCTGCTGCAGTTGTCGGGTGCCGGCGGCATGATTTCACTGGCTTGTGGGCTGCCGCAAGCGCAGGAGCTGGTGTCACAGTACGAGGGACGGCTGAATATAGCTGTTGTCAACGGCGTTTCGGCGGTGGTCGTGTCCGGAGAGGTGCCCGCACTTGAGGAGCTGATGCGACGTTGCGCGGCCGACAACGTTCGCGCCCGCCGGATCGATGTCGACTACGCTTCTCACTCGATGCAGGTCGATGCGATTCGCGAGCATCTAACCGAGGCGCTAACCGGCATCGAGCCCCGTTCTGCCTCAGCGGATTTCTTCTCAACGGTGACCGGTGAGCGCATGGACACCGCCGGTTTGGGTGCCGACTACTGGTATCGAAGCATCCGGCAGACGGTGCAGTTCGAGCAGGCAGTGCGGAGCGCGTGCGACGCCGGGTATCGAGTGTTCATCGAGTCCAGTCCACATCCGGTGCTGATCGCCGGAATCGAAGAAACCGTCGCCGATTGCCGGCGCGATTCCGCCGACAACACTGTGGTCATCCCGTCGCTGGGCCGTGATGACGGTGGTCTGGAACGGTTTTGGCTGTCGGCGGGACAGGCTCATGTTGCGGGTGTGGCGGTGAATTGGCGGGCGGCCTTCGCCGGCTGGGGCGGGCGGCCGGTGGGACTGCCGACGTATGGGTTTGTGCGGCGGCGTTTTTGGTTGCCAGGTGGGTCGGGCGGCTCGGAGGATTTGGGTGGTTTGGGCTTGGCCGTGGCCGAGCATCCCTTGTTGGGCGCGGTGGTAGAGCTGCCCGATTCCGGCGGGGTGCTGCTGACAGCCCGGTTGTCGTCAGGGGCCCAGGTGTGGTTGGCCGACCATGCGGTAGCCGGGGTGGTGTTGTTCCCGGGGGCGGGATTTGTGGAGTTGGCCAGCCGGGCCGGTGATGAGGTTGGTTGCCCGGTGATCGAGGAGCTGACGTTGTCGGCGCCGCTCGTGCTGCCCCCGGCGGGCTGGGTGCAGGTCCAGGTCGTAGTCGGTGTCGCCGGTGATTCCGGCTCGCGGCCGGTGTCGGTGTATTCGGCTGGCGCTGAGCCGGGTTCGGTGTGGCTGCTGCACGCCGAGGGCGTGTTGGGCCCGACGTCGGTGGAGCCGAGCACGGATCTGTCGGTCTGGCCGCCCGCAGGCGCGGTAGCAGTGGACGTGACCGGCGCTTATGACTGCTTGGCGCGGCGGGGCTACCAATATGGCCCGGCCTTCCGGGGATTGCGGGCGATGTGGCGACGGGGGAGCGAGGTGTTCGCCGAAGTCACTGTCCCGCAGGACGCCGCAGTGATGTCGGGAGGCTTCGGGATCCATCCGGTGTTGTTGGACTCCGCATTGCATGCGATTGGGGTGGCCGACGAGCGCGCCCAGACCGTCCTGCCGTTTTCCTGGCAGGGCGTGTCCTTGCACGCGGCCGGTGCATCGCGTGCGCGGGTGCGCATCGCCTCGGCGGGTGCGGGCGCGGTGTCGGTGGAAATGGCCGACGCGACGGGGTTGCCCGTGTTCACGGCGCGGTCGTTGATCATGCGGCCGGTGTCGGCTGAACAGTTAGCGGCGGCGGTGGCTCGTCCACGCGAAGGGGGTCTATTACAGGTGGCGTGGTCACCGGTGGTGTTGGCGAGCGGCGGTGGCAGCGGTCACGGTGACGATCGCGTGGTCGTGTGGGAGCCGGCGGCTGCCAGTGGGGATGTGGTGCCATCGGTGCACGCGGCCACCACTGAGGCGCTGGGGGTGTTGCAGTCGTGGCTGGCCGGCGACCAATCAGGGGTGTTGGCGGTGCTGACTCATGGGGCGATCGCATTTGCCGGTGAAGATGTCGCGGATTTGGCTGCTGCGGCGGTGTGGGGTTTGGTGCGGTCGGCACAGGCCGAGCACCCAGATCGGGTAGTGCTGGTGGATTCGGACGGATCGATCGATGTCGGATCGGTAATCCACTGTGGCGAACCACAATTGGCGATTCGCCATGGCGCGGTGTATGGCGCCCGGTTGATGCCGGCGGGAGCAGGCTCGGTCTTGACACTGCCGTCAGGGGAATGGCGCGTGGACGCCGGCGCCGGGGGAACGCTAGAGGATTTGGTGGTGGGCCCGAGCCCGCGGGTGGAATTGGCTGCCGGGCACGTGCGGGTGGCGGTGGCCGCGGTCGGGGTGAATTTCCGGGATGTGTTGGTGGCGTTGGGAATGTATCCCGGCGGCGGGAAGCTGGGGGTCGAGGGCGCTGGGGTGGTTGTCGAGGTCGGCCCCAGCGTGACCGGGGTGGCCGTCGGCGATGCAGTAATGGGGTTGCTAGGGGTGGTGGGCTCGGAGGCGGTGGTCGATGAGCGGCTGGTAACCGCGGTGCCGTCGGGGTGGTCGCTGGTGGACGCCGCGGCTGTGCCGGTGGTGTTTTTGACGGCGCTGTACGGGTTGTCGGTGCTGGCGGGCGTGCGGGCCGGGCAGCGGGTGTTGGTGCACGCCGCCACCGGCGGGGTCGGTATGGCCGCGGTACAGCTGGCGCGGCACTGGGGCGCCGAAGTCTTCGCCACTGCCAGTCGCGGCAAGTGGAATACCCTGCGGGCGATGGGTTTTGACGATGACCATATCGGTGATTCGCGGACGATCGAATTCGAGGAGAAGTTTCTTTCGGCCACCGGCGGGGCAGGGGTCGACGTAGTGCTCAACTCGCTGGCCGGAGAGTTCACTGACGCGTCATTGCGGCTGTTGCCTCGGGGCGGGCGTTTCATCGAGATGGGCAAAACCGATCTTCGTGATCCGCGCGAAATCGCCGAACAGCATCGCGGGGTGGAATATCGGGCGTTCGATTTGATCGAAGCGGGCCCAGACCGTACCGCGACGATGCTGGCCGAGTTGATGGAGCTGCTGAAGGGCGGCACCTTACAACCACTGCCGGTCAAGACCTTTGATGTGCGGTGCGCCTCGGCGGCGTATCGGTTTGTCAGTCAGGCCCGCCATATCGGCAAAGTCGTGCTCACGATTCCAGATGGGCCCGGTGAGATGCTCAGTGGATGTGGCGGGCTGGCTGGGAGCACCGTAGTGATCACCGGGGGCACCGGCATGGCCGGTTCGGCGCTGGCCCGTCACCTCGTCCGCCGCTATGGGGTGGTCCACGTGGTGCTGGTCAGCCGGGCCGGTGCCGACGCCGACGGCGCCGTGGAGTTGGTGGGCCAATTGCACGAGGCCGGCGCACAGGTCTCGCTGGAGGCCTGCGATGTGGCCGATCGTGACTCGGTGGCAGCGATGCTCGCACGGGTCCCGACGACATATCCGCTGCGCGGAATCATCCATGCCGCAGGGATTCTCGATGATGGGTTGATCTCGTCACTCACTCCGGAGCGCGTGGACGCGGTGTTGCGGGCCAAAGTCGATGGGGCCTGGAATTTGCATGAACTGACCCAGGATCGGGGTTTATCGGCATTCGTGATGTTTTCCTCGATGGCGGGAATCGTCGGCACCCCTGGCCAAGCCAACTATGCGGCAGCCAACAGTTTCCTCGACGGGCTGGCCGCATCCCGACGAGCGCATGGATTGCCGGGTCTGTCGCTGGCCTGGGGACTGTGGGAACAAGCCTCGGCAATGACCGCCCATCTCGCCGATCGCGACAAGGCGCGCATGAGCCGGGTCGGGCTCGCCCCACTATCCACCGAGCGGGCGCTCGAACTGTTCGACACCGCCATGCTGGGCGAGAGTCCTTTGGTGGTGGCCGCCCAGGTGGATCGAGCCGCATTGTCCGACAACGCCGCTGCGCTGCCGCCGCTATTGAGCCAGTTGAGCACCCGTCGGGCACGACGCGTCATCGATGACATCGACACCGCCGCTTCCACGGCAGGCCTGGCCGCACGCCTGCAAGGTCTCTCTACCGAGCGGCGCCATTACACGCTGGTAGACCTGGTCTGCAGCAACGCCGCCACCGTGCTGGGAAACACCACCGCAGAGATCAACGCGGAGCGCGCGTTCCAAGATCTGGGGTTTGACTCACTGACCGCCGTCGAACTGCGCAACCGGCTGAAAACCGCGACCGGACTTAATCTTTCACCCACCCTGATCTTCGACTACCCCACCCCAACAGTGCTGGCCGAACACCTCGACGCGCACCTAGCCATCCCGAGCGGCACCGATCAGCCCAACCTGATGGCCCGCTTCAACGACATCACCCGGGAACTGGAAGCGCTGCTCAACCAGCCGAACTGGAAGCCGGAAGACAAAGCGCGCCTGTCCGCGCGCATCCAGAACCTGCTTACCACGCTAAGCGCCACCGAACAACCCGATTCCGAACACCTCGACGACGATATTGCGGCCGCCTCCGAGAGCGAACTCTTCGCGATCCTCGACGAAGAACTCGGCCACTGACACCCCCGCAAGGAATGACAATGCCGAGCACCACCAAGCATGTTGATTACCTAAAGCGCCTCACAGCAGATCTCAGGCGCACCCGGCGACGTCTATTGGAGCTAGAAGGTAAGCAATCCGAGCCGGTGGCAGTGGTGGGGATGGCCTGCCGCTATGCGGGTGGGGTGGATTCGCCGGAAGCATTGTGGGAGTTGGTGATTGAAGGCCGCGACACGGTGTCCGAATTCCCGGTGGATCGCGGTTGGGACATCGACGGGTTGTTCGACCCCGATCCCGATGCCGCGGGCAAAATGTACGTTCGCCACGGCTCATTTGTGGCAGACGCGGGCGATTTTGATGCCGGATTCTTCGGTGTTGGGCCCAGCGAGGCCTTGGCGATGGATCCCCAGCAGCGGTTGATGTTGGAGATCTCCTGGGAAGCATTGGAGCGGGCAGGGATTGACCCGACTCAGTTGCGCGGTTCAGCGACGGGAGTGTTCGCCGGGGTTATCCACGCCAGCTATGGCGGCGAGGTCAAGGGCGAGCTGGAGGGCTATGGGTTCACGGGCTCGACGCTGAGCGTGGCCTCGGGCCGGGTGTCGTACGTGCTGGGGTTGGAAGGCCCGGCGGTGTCGGTGGATACCGCGTGCTCGTCGTCGCTGGTGTCGATGCATCTGGCGGCGCAGTCGTTGCGCTCGGGTGAGTGTGATCTGGCGCTGGCCGGTGGCGTGACCGTGATGGCCACACCTGCTGGATTTGTGGAGTTCAGCCGCCAACGCGCGCTGGCGCCGGACGGCCGCTGCAAAGTGTACGCCGGTGCCGGTGATGGGACTTCATGGGCCGAAGGCGCGGGAATGCTGGTGCTGGAGCGGCTGGCCGACTCCCGGCGGTTAGGGCATCCGGTGTTGGCGATTCTGCGGGGTTCGGCTGTCAATCAGGATGGCGCCTCCAACGGATTGACGGCACCCAACGGGCCATCGCAGCAGGGAGTGATTCGAGCGGCCCTGGCCAACGCCGGGTTGACCGCGGCCGACGTGGATGTGGTGGAGGGCCACGGAACCGGGACCACGTTGGGCGACCCGATCGAGGCGCAAGCACTCTTGGCGACCTACGGGCAGGACCGGCCGGTCGACCGTCCGTTGTGGCTGGGGTCGATCAAATCCAACATCGGTCACACGTCGGCCGCTGCAGGCGTGGCCGGGGTGATCAAGATGGTGCAGGCGATACGACATGGGGTGATGCCGAAGACGCAACATGTGGATGTGCCTACGCCGCACGTGGATTGGTCGGCGGGAGCGGTGTCATTGCTGACCGAGCCGCAGCCGTGGCCCCAGGGGGGAGGGTTGCGCCGCGCCGGGGTGTCGTCGTTCGGGATCAGCGGGACGAATGCGCATGTGATCGTCGAGGAGGCTCCGCCTGTGGAACCTGTTGTGGCGGCGCGTGATGACTCTGCGCCGGTGGTGCCGTGGGTGGTGTCGGCCCGTTCCGAGCAGGCGTTGGCCGATCAGGCGCAGCGGTTGGTGGCCCATGTGAGCGCCGACGAGGCCATGCGTGTGGTGGATGTGGGGTGGTCGTTGGCCGCGACGCGGGCGATGTTTGAGCATCGGGCCGTGGTGGTGGGCGCCGATCGCGACACCTTGATCAACGGGTTGGCGGAGCTGGCTGGCGGTGAGCCGCGCGCGCCCGTGGTGGGGCGGGCTCGGTCGGTCGGCAAGACGGCGTGGGTGTTTTCCGGTCAGGGCTCGCAGCGCTTAGGCATGGGCGCTGCGCTGTACGGCCGCTTTCCGGTGTTCGCGCAGGCTCTTGATGAGGCCGCCGCGGCGTTGGATAGCCATCTGCGGATCCCGCTGCGCGACGTGATGTGGGGCGATGACGCAAAGCTGTTGGAAAGCACGGAGTTTGCCCAGCCGGGGTTGTTCGCCGTCGAGGTGGCGTTGGCGGCGTTGCTGCAGTCCTGGGGTGTAGTGCCCGATGTGGTGATGGGGCATTCGGTCGGGGAGATCGCCGCGGCGTGCGTGGCGGGGGTGTTGTCGTTACCGGATGCGGCCAAGTTGGTCGCGGCGCGGGGCCGGTTGATGGCGGAGCTGCCCGCGGGCGGGGTGATGGTGGCGGTCGCCGCCAGCGAGGACGAAGTCAGCCCGCTACTCACTCGGGGGGTGGCTGTCGCTGCGGTCAACGGCCCGAATGCGGTGGTGTTGTCCGGTGAGCGGGCCGCGGTGGATGCGGTGGCAGAGCGGTTGGCACAGCGGGGCCGGCGGCTGCATCGGCTGGCGGTCTCGCATGCATTTCACTCGTCCATGATGGAGCCCATGCTCGAGGAGTTCGCTCAAGTGGTGGCCGGGGTGGAGGTCGCCGAGCCGCGGATTGCTTTGGTGTCCAACGTGACTGGTCAGTTTGTGCGGCCTGGGTACGGGTCGGCACGGTATTGGGTCGACCACGTGCGCGCGCCAGTCAGATTTGTCGATGGCGTACGCGCGGCCGAGTCATTGGGGGCGGCGGTTTTTGTCGAAGTCGGTCCCGGTGCGGCGTTGACGGCCTCGGTGGAACAGAGCCTTGCCGGCGATCAGGCGATGTCGGTGGTCACCATGGCCAAAGACCACCCGGAGATCGACTCGCTGCTTACCGCGGCCGCACGGCTGTTCACCAGCGGAGTGCCGGTCGATTGGGCCGCGACATTTTCCGGTCAGGGTGCACAGCGCGTCGATCTACCCACGTATGCCTTTCAGCACCGGCGCTTTTGGCTGCCGGCCGAGATGGTGGGGTCGGGCGATGTGGGTGGCCTGGGCTTGGTGGGAGCCGAGCATGCCTTGTTGGGCGCGGTGGTGGAGCGGCCTGATTCGGGCGGGGTAGTGCTGACGGGCCGGCTGTCGGCAGGTGCGCAGCCGTGGTTGGCCGATCATGCCGTGGGCGGGGTGGTTCTCTTTCCCGGGGCCGGGTTTGTGGAGCTAGTGCTGCGGGCCGGCGATGAGGTCGGCTGTTCGGTGATTGAAGAGTTGACATTGTCAGCGCCACTGGTGCTGCCGGCGACGGGCAAGGTGCGGGTGCAGGTGGTGGTGGGTGCTGCCGGCGAGTCGGGCTCCCGCGCGGTATCGGTGTATTCGTCTGCTGCTCAAGAGGAATCTGAATGGACGTTACACGCCGAGGGCGTGCTGAGCCCGGCGTCGGTGGAGCCGACCACGGATTTGTCGGTGTGGCCGCCGGTGGGTGCCGTAGCGGTGGATGTGACCGGAGTTTATGACGAGTTGGCCGGGCGCGGTTACGAGTACGGTCCCGCGTTTCGCGGGTTGCGGTCGGTGTGGCGGCGCGGGTCTGAGACCTTCGCCGAGGTCGCCGTTCCGCAGGACGCCGGTGTGACCCTGGGTGGGTTCGGTATTCATCCGGTTGTCCTGGACGCGTCACTGCACGCGCTGGGGATGGCCCGTGAGCAGGCCGAGACCGTACTGCCATTTTCCTGGCAGGGAGTCTCTTTGTACGCGGCGGGGGCGTCGCGGGTGCGGGTCCGGATAGCACCGGCGGGAGCGAGTGCCATGTCGGTGGAGTTGGCAGATCCCACAGGTTTGCCGGTGCTGTCGGTGCGGGAGTTGGTGGTTCGCCCGGTCTCGGCTGAGCAGTTGTTGGCGGCTGCGGCTCGTCCAGTTGGCGGCGGGCTGTTCGAGGTCGTGTGGTCACCGGTGTCGTTGAGCGACAACAGTTCTGATACTGACGATGGCGTGATGGTGTGGGAGCCGGGCGCTCAGCGCCCCGGTGCGGTGGAAGCGGTGCATGCGTCCACTCATGAGCTGCTGGAGGTGCTGCAGTCGTGTCTAACCGGTGATCGGGCTGGCGTGCTGGTGGTGCTGACACGCGGGGCCGTTGCATTGCCCGGTGAGGACATCACGGATTTGGCCGGGGCCGCGGTGTGGGGTTTGGCGCGGTCGGCACAGGCCGAGCACCCGGGTCGGGTGGTGTTGGTCGACTCGGACGGATCTCTAGATATTGATGCGGTAATCGGTTGTGGTGAGCCGCAATTGGTGGTGCGCAAGGGCGTGGCCCATCGCGGCCGGTTGAATCCGGTGCGGTCTGGCTCGGTGTTGGAGCTGCCGGCAGAGGAGTGGCGCTTGGCCGCCGGTAGTGGGGGCACGCTAGAAGACTTGGTCGTGCAGACGTGCCCGCGCGTCGAACTGAATGCCGGGCAAGTGCGGGTTGCGGTGGCAGCGGTCGGGGTGAATTTCCGGGATGTGTTGGTCGCATTGGGAATGTATCCGGGTGCCGCGCAGCTGGGAGCCGAGGGTGCTGGAGTGGTCGTCGAGGTCGGCCCGGGGGTGACCGGGGTGGCCGTCGGCGATGCGGTGCTGGGGATCCTGGGGCTGGCCGGTTCCGAGGCGGTGGTTGACGAGCGGCTGGTTGTGCGTAAGCCGCAGGGCTGGTCGTTCACAGAGGCCGCGGGTATGCCGGTGGTCTTTTTGACGGCGTTGTACGGGTTGTCGGTCTTGGCGGGTCTTCGGGCCGGGCAGCGGGTGTTGGTGCACGCGGCCGCTGGTGGCGTGGGGATGGCCGCGGTGCAGCTCGCGCGGCATTGCGGTGCAGAGGTTTTCGCCACTGCCAGTCGCGGCAAGTGGGATACGTTGCGCGCAATGGGCTTTGACGATGACCATATCGCCGATTCGCGGACGCTGGAGTTTGAGCAGAAGTTCTTGTCGGTCACCGGCGGGGCTGGGGTCGATGTGGTGCTGAACTCGCTGGCTGGCGAGTTCACCGATGCATCATTGCGATTGCTGGTCAACGGTGGGCATTTCATCGAGATGGGCAAGACCGATCTTCGCGATCCCGAGGCCATCGCCGCCGAGCATCCAGGCGTGGGGTATCGGGCGTTTGATCTGATGGAGGCCGGCTCGCAGCATATCCAGGAAATGTTGGCCGAGCTGGTCGAGTTATTTGAGGCCGATGTATTGCATCCGCTGCCGCTGAAGACCTGGGACGTGCGTCACGCCGCCGAGGCTTACCGGTTTGTGAGCCAGGCTCGCCATATCGGCAAGGTGGTGTTGACCCTGCCCGATTGGCCCGGTGGTGGGCTGGCTGCGGGCACGGTGTTGATCACCGGTGGTACCGGGATGGCTGGCGGGCTCTTGGCTCGTCATGTGGTGAGTCGGTACGGAGTGCGTCACCTGGTATTGGCCAGTCGGCGTGGCCAGGCAGCCGAGGGTGTCGATGAGTTGGTGGCTGACCTGGCGCAAGTGGGCGCACAGGTACAGGTGGTGGCCTGTGATGTCAGTGATCGTGCGGCACTGGCGGAGTTGTTGGCAGCGCTGCCCGAGCAGCATCCGTTGACCGGGGTAATTCATGCCGCCGGCGTGCTCGATGATGCGGTGATTGGGTCATTGACGCTCGACCGGATGGATACGGTGTTGCGGGCCAAGGTGGATGCGGCGTGGAATCTGCATGAGCTGACCCAGGGCATGGGGTTGTCGGCGTTCGTCGTGTTTTCGTCGATGGCCGGAATCGTGGGCGCCCCGGGTCAAGGGAACTACGCGGCCGCCAACAGTTTCCTCGACGGCCTTGCCGCGCACCGGCGTGCCGGCGGCCTGCCCGGATTATCGGTGGCCTGGGGGCTGTGGGAACAAGGGTCGGCGATGACACAGCACCTCAGCGAGCGCGACAAAGCCAGGATGAGCCGGGTCGGACTGGCGCCCTTGTCCAGCCAGCAAGCGCTCGAATTGTTTGATACCGCGCTGGCGGTCGAGCACCCCGTCGTGGTGGCCACCCGCCTGGATACGGCCGCACTCGCCAGCAACCGCGCTGCACTACCCCCGCTGTTGAGGCAGTTGGCTAGCCGCCCCGCACGACGGATCATCGACCACGCCGAGATCACGATGGCATCGATGACGGGCTTGCGGGCCCGGCTAGAGGGCCTGACTCCCGAGCAGCGACACCGCGAGTTGGTGGACTTGGTGTGCAGCAACGCCGCCACCGTGCTCGGACACAGCACGTCAGACATCAACGCCGAACGCGATTTCCAAGACCTCGGGTTCGACTCACTGACCGCCGTCGAATTGCGCAACCGTCTGAAAACCGCTACCGGGCTTACCCTTTCGCCCACCGCGATCTTCGACTGCCCCACGCCCGCCGCCCTGGCCGAACACCTCGAGACCCAACTGGGCGCTGGCACCACCAATGATCCGCCGGACCGGATGGCTCGCTTCGACGACCTCGCCCGCGAACTCCAAACGCTGATCGATCAGCCCGACTGGAATACCGAAGACAAACAACGCCTGGCCGCCCGCATTCAGAACATGCTGACCGCCCTGACGATGCCTCACCCCGACCCCGTCGACACCTTCGACGACCTCAATACCGCCACCGAAAGCCAACTCTTCGCGATCCTGGACGACGAACTCGGGCCCTGACGCTTCAAGCCAGTTAGCAGGCCGGAGGCGCCCGCCGGCAGCGCCGCCGAGGCGGTTGCTGCTGTGATTGCTCGAGGAACTCCTGCTGACGCTTTTGAATGACCAAATCGGCGCTCGCGGATCGGGTTACGCAAAAGTGCCCAGCGGGAAAATTCGACAGATGTTGAATATCAACAGCTTTGCGGGTCGGTGCCAAAACTCATAAACTTCGGATATTGATTTGGGTCGTCAGGCTGAAAATAGTAATTTTCGGCTGGTGTGCACTTGAGAAGGCAGGGGCATGAGCGTCATCGCTGGGGTGTTCGGTGCGTTGCCGCCCCATCGCTACAGCCAGGGCGAGATCACCGAATATTTCGTCGACTTTCCCGGCCTGAAGGAACACGAGGAGATCGTTCGGCGTCTGCACGCCGCCGCGAAGGTCAACAGCCGCCACTTCGTCCTGCCGCTGGAGCGCTACCCCTCACTGACCGACTTCGGTGAGGCCAACGAAATCTTCATCGAGAAGGGCGTGGATCTTGGCTGCGAGGCGCTGATGGGCGCGCTCGACGAGGCGGGTCTGCAGCCCCAAGACGTCGACATGATCGTCACCACCACGGTCACCGGCGTCGCCGTGCCGTCGCTGGATGCCCGGATCGCCGGACGGCTCGGGTTACGCCCGGATGTGCGCCGGGTGCCGCTGTTCGGCCTGGGTTGCGTCGCGGGCGCGGCCGGGGTGGCCCGGCTGCACGACTACCTGCGCGGGGCGCCCGACGACGTCGCGGCCCTGATCTCCGTCGAGCTTTGCTCGCTGACCTACCCGGCGGTCAAACCGACGGTGTCGGGACTGGTCGGGAGCGCGCTGTTCGGCGACGGGGCAGCTTCCGTGGTGGCCGTCGGCGGACGTCGCGCCGAAAAGGTTCACGCCGGCGGGCCCGACATTCTGGATTCGCGCAGCCGGTTGTACCCGGAGTCGCTGCACATCATGGGCTGGAACGTCAGCTCCGCCGGGCTCCAGTTGGTGTTGTCCCCCGAGCTCACGACGGTTATCGACCAGTATCTGGCCGACGACGTCAACGGGTTCCTCGCCGCCCACGGGCTGACGAAGGAGGACATCGGCGCATGGGTGAGCCATCCCGGCGGTCCCAAGGTCATCGACGCGATCACCAGGGCCCTCGAGCTTGGCCCCGAGGCGCTCGAGTTGACCTGGCGCTCGCTGGGCGAAATCGCGAACCTGTCGTCGGCCTCGGTGCTGCACATCCTTCGTGACACCATCGCCAAGCCGCCGCCCAGCGGAAGTCCCGGTCTGATGCTGGCGATGGGTCCCGGATTCTGCTCCGAGCTGGTCCTACTGCGCTGGCACTGAGTCGGTGACCTCGACGGTCAGCCCCGGCCACGGGGACAGCGCGGCCAGGTTACGCGCCCGGATGCGCTGAGCGGGCAACCGCAGCGAGGTCCTGGCGACCAGCCGGGCCAGCGTGACGGTCATCTCGGTGGTGGCCATGGCGGCTCCGATGCACCGATGCAGGCCCCCGCTGAACGGAACGAATTCATATGGCGCCGGCTTGCGGTGGCCCGGTGCGCCGGGTTCCCAGCGCAGGGGCCGGAATTCGGTTGGCTCGGGCCATATTTCGGGCAGCCGGTGGGTGACGTACGCGCTGAAGATGAGCACCCGGCCCGCGCGGATCCGATGCCCTCCGAACGAAAGGTCACGCATCACCCTGCGGGCGGAGACGACGCCGGGTGGATACAGCCGAAGCGTCTCGTGAACGACACCATTGAGGTAGGTCAGCGCGTCCAGGTCGCCCGCGGCCGGCGGCCGGCCACCGAGCACGCGACGCACTTCGGCGGCGGCGGTGTCCCACGCGCCCGGCAGGCACAGCAGCGTGTGGATCGCCCACGCCATAGCGCCGCCGGTGGTCTCGTAACCGGCGGTGACAAGCGAAATGATCTGATCACGAATCTCGTTGGCGCTCAGGGCGTAACCCTCGTCGCCGCGACCGTTGATCAACATGGCCAACATGTGGTCGTCGGGTCGGGGCTCGGCACGCGCGTCGGCGATCACGGCGTCGACGAGGTCGTGGATGCGCCCCCGGGCGGCCACGGCCCGTCGCCAAGCCGGGGAGTTGATCCGCCGCTGCAGCGTCACCGCCTGCGGGAGCTGGTGGGTCAGGTCGAGCAAGGGCTGCAATTGCTCGCCCAGGAAGTCGGAGTGAACCGCCAAGCGCGGGCCGAACAGGCTTTCGGCGGTGCTGCGCCGGACCGCCGAACGGCACTGCCGGTAGATGTCCAGCCGCTGCCCGGGGCGCCACCCGTCGATGACGTTGTCGATGCTGGCGACCATCGTCGCCACATAGTCCTGGATCTGCCGGTGCCGCAGGCCTGGTGCCACGACGCTGCGCCGCCGCCGGTGATCGTCCCCGTCGCTGACGATCAGCGCCGTCGGCCCGTCCACCAGGGCCAGGTTCTGAAACGTCTCCCGCCAACTGAACGCGTCGGCATTGGCGAACACGAACTTGTTCGCGTCTGGGCCCAGCAGGTAGGTGTAACCGTGCCGGCTGATTCCGGAGTTGGTCACCGGGCCTCGGCGCCGATACAGCGCCAGCAACGCCTCGCCGGGCGGGTAACGCACCAACCCGGTCACGGAGGCGCCCCCGGCGCGTCTAAGCCTTCAGGGCCTTCAATGCCGGAATCCACACTGGAAATCATTCGAGGGTCTCCGAGAGCTCCAACCACCGGCTCTCGGTTGCTGCGACCTCGTCTTCCAGGCCGCGCAACTCTTGGGTCAGCCGCGTCAGGGCGACGTGGTCGGATTGGTCGTGCTCGGCAAGTTCGCGATGTTTGGCCGCGATCCGATCGGCGAGTCGTGCGAGTTGACGGTCGACCGCTGCAAGCTCCTTCTCGGCGGTGCGTCGCTGCGCGCCCGTGATCGCCCCCGACTCGACGGGCGACTGTGCGGCGCCCGACCGCGAGGCTGCCGAGCTGGCCGACCCGGCCGAGGCGCCCGCCCGACGGGCGGCCAGCCGCAGGTATTCGTCGATGCCGCCGGGCAGATGCCGCAGCCGGCCGTCGAGGATCGCGTACTGCTGATCAGTGACCCGTTCGAGCAGGTATCGGTCGTGCGAGACGACGATCAAGGTGCCCGCCCAGGAGTCGAGCAAATCCTCCACAGCGGTGAGCATTTCGGTGTCGACGTCGTTGGTGGGCTCGTCGAGCAGCAGCACGTTGGGCTCGGACAACAACGTGAGCATCAGGTGCAACCTCCGGCGCTGACCACCGGAGAGATCGCTGACGCGCGCGGAGAGCTGTCCGCGAGCGAACCCGAGTCGCTCCAACAGCTGGGCGGGCGTGAACTCCTTGCCGTCGACCTGATAGCCGCCGCGCAAGCGGCCCAGCACGTCGGCGATCCGGTCACCGGCGACCGCGGCGAGGTCCTCGCCCCGCTGGTCGAGCACCGCCAGCCGGACGGTCTTGCCGCGTTTGACCCGCCCGGTGTCCGGGGCAACGGTGCCGGCGATCAGGCCGAGCAGCGTTGACTTCCCTGCGCCGTTGGCCCCGACGATGCCGGTGCGTTCGCCTGGGGCGATTCGCCATTCGACGTCGCGCAGCACTGGGCGGCCCCCGGAAGACGGGAACGAAACCGAAACATCGAGCAGGTCGATGACGTCCTTGCCGAGCCGGGCGGTCGCCAGCTTGGCCAACTCGACGGTGTTCCGCAGCGGTGGCACGTCGGCGATCAGCTGGTTGGCGGCCTCGATCCGGAACTTGGGCTTGGAGGTCCGCGCTGGCGGACCCCGGCGCAGCCAGGCCAGCTCTTTGCGCATCAGGTTCTGACGCTTGGCCTCGGCCGCGGCGGCCAGCCGGTCGCGCTCGACGCGCTGCAGCACATAAGCCGCGTAGCCGCCTTCGAACGGCTCGACGATCCCTTCGTGCACCTCCCAGGTCGAGGTGGCGACCTCGTCGAGGAACCAGCGGTCGTGCGTGACCACCAGCAGCCCGCCGGTATTGCGCGCCCAGCGCTGCCTCAGATGCCCGGCCAGCCAGGTGATGCCCTCGATGTCGAGATGGTTGGTGGGCTCGTCGAGGGCGATCACGTCCCATTCGCCGACCAGCAGCCTGGCGAGTTGCACTCGTCGGCGCTGCCCGCCGCTGAGCGTGGCAACGGTTGCGTCCCAATCGATGTCGGACACCAGCCCACCGACCACATCGCGGATCCGCGCATCACCGGCCCACTGGTGCTCGGGCTGGTCGCCGACGAGCGTAAAGCCCACGGTGCGTCCGGAATTCAGCGTGTCCGCCTGGCTCAGCGCGCTGACCCGCAGTCCGCTGCGCCGCGTCACGCGGCCGGAATCGGGCCGCAGCTGACCGGTCAGCAGGCCCAGCAGGCTGGACTTGCCGTCCCCGTTTCGGCCCACGATGCCGATGCGGGCGCCGTCGTTGACGCCGAGCGTGACCGACCCGAATACCACCTGTGTCGGGTATTCCAGGCGGACGGCCTCGGCTCCCAGTAGGTGCGCCACCGGGTCGACGCTAGCTTGCCGTTCGCCGGGCCGCTAAAACTCCGGGTTTGGCTGCGCCGGCAGTGTCAATCCTGTGGTCGATCGGGAAGGAAATCGCTCATGGGCCAGATGATCGGCGGCCACGGGGGCGGAAGCAGTGGGCAGCCGTGGACCATGGAGGATGCCGTCCGCGTCGCCCAACAAGCCGACGCAGTCAGACAACACACGAGGGCGGCGCAGCGTGCCGCGGCCGACAGCGTGCGCAGATCCGCGCAAAGTCACGAAAGAACGGCCGAGTCATACGAGGACCTCGCGGAGCACGCCCGGCATCGCGAGCGCCGCGAGGAATACCTTAAGCGCGCGGCGCGTCACCGGGAGTTCGCGGAGACCGACCGGCAGATGGCGGAGCGGTTGCGGGAAATGGCCGACGGACCGCGGATCCCCACGTCATCCGAGAGTGAGTAGGGCGTGGTCGACGTGCGTCCGCGTGTCCGGAGACGCCGTGCCGGCCACCGCATCCAGGAAGCGGGCGGCGAGGTCGCGCACCTTCATGTTGGTTTCCTGCGAACGCCAGACCAGAACGTCGAACGCGCGCTCCGCGGAGATGCCGTAGGCGGCCATGAGCACCCCCTTTGCCTGCTCGATCCGTGCGCGGGCCTCCGCGACGGCCGACAGGACATTGCTGATTTCGGAGTGCAGTGAGTCGGTGACGTCGACATAGAATCCGGAGGTTCCGATCGGGGCGCCGGTGTCATCGACCATGCGGTCGCCCGCCACGATGACGCAGCGGGTACGCCCGGCGGTGTCGATGATGCGGTGCCGGCTGCTGAACGGCTTTCCGTTGAGCACCCGGTCCAGCACGGCCGCAACCCGCTCCCGGTCGTCGGGGTGTTTGTGTTGCAGCAAGAGTTCCGTGGTGGGCTCGACCGTTCCAGGCTTGTACCCGTGCATGCGGGCGACGGCGTCGGACCACTCCCAGCGCCGACCGTCCACGAAGAAACGGAACCGGCCGACTGTCTGGGGCTCCCCCAGACCCAACACCAGGTCGACCGCGTCCAGTCCGCGCGCTTCGACCGCGGTAGACAGGAGCACCTCGCACGCCGACGCCGGAGAACCGTCGTGGCGCAGCGACTCGTCGGCACGACAAACTGCTTCGTCCTCGAAGTTCACGGTCATCGCGCACTGCCTTTCTCGCTGAACCGCATCATTGCCGTGCCGTACTGTTTCCAGTGCCCATTATCCGGCATGTTTATGCCTGTTGGCGACCGAAATCACGACTGCGCAGGCGCCTGGGGCGATCGCGGGTCAGCGCACCCGGTACTGCTCGGCGTCGCGGTGCTTGAACTCGAGCCCCAGCCCGGGCCGGTGCAGGTCCGGACGCAGCGCTCCGCCCTCGGGGGACAGCGCGCCGTCGAACAGCATGTGCTCGATGCGGTGGTGGTCGTGGAAGTACTCCAGGTGCCGCAGGTTCGGGATCGCGGCGGCGACGTGGGCGTGCAGGTTGGGCGCGCAGTGCCCGGACACCTCGACGTTGTGCGCGGCGGCCACCGCCGCGGACCGGAGCCAGTCGGTGATGCCGCCGCAGCGGGTGACGTCGATCTGCAGGCAGTCGACCGCCTCGGCGGCCAGCATCCGGTTGAAGTACGTGAGGTCATAGCCGTATTCACCGGCGGCGACGTCCGGTGTCACCTGGTCGCGGACCTCCCGCAGTCCGGCGAGGTCGCCGGATGAGACGGGTTCCTCGAACCACGTGACGTCGTGCTCGGCCATGGCGTGGGCCACCCGGATCGCCTGCTTGCGGCGGTAGCCGCCGTTGGCGTCGACGTAGAGCTCGGCGTCGGGGCCGATCACGTTGCGCGCCAACGCGATTCGATGCAAATCGCGGCGTTCTTCCGAGCCCGAGGATTCGCCGATCTTGATCTTCACGCGCGGGATCTTCCACGTGTCGACCCAGCGCTCGAGCTGGGCGCGGGTCGTACGGTCGTCGTAGGTGGTGAAGCCGCCGCTGCCGTAGATCGGTACCTCGCGATGCGCCACTCCGAGGAGGCGGCACACCGGTGTGTCCAGGAGCTTGCCCTTGAGGTCCCACAGCGCGGTGTCGATCGCCGAGATCGCGCACGACGCCAGTCCCGGGCGCCCGTTGTTACGGATCGCCCGGACCATCGACGCCCACGCCCCGGTGATGTCCAGGGCGGTGTGTCCCGTGACGGCGCCGGCGAGCGGCCCGGTGATCAGCTCGCGGCACGCCCCGGCGGCGTAGGTGTAGCCGATCCCGCGTTTACCGCCGGCGACCGCCTCGGCCAGGACCAGGGTGGTCGTCGACCACGCCAGGGTGCCATCGGCTTCCGGTGCGTCGGTGGGGATTTCGTAGGCCTGCGCGGTGACCTCGTCGATGCGGGCGTCGACGTGGGCAGACATGGGTGCTCCTTAGGCTTGCAAGCCGACGCGCACGGCGCGGGGCAGCGTGCGCCGGGCGACGGCGACGGCGGCCTGATGGCGAAGGCGGATCAGGGTGGCCACGGCGTCGTCGGCGGGCACCGGCGGAACCGCGGGCGCACGCAAAGCCTGCACGGCCCCGGCGGCGCCCAACAGACCCGCGGTGGCGGCGTTCAGCAGCGTCAATCGTCGCGACCCCCGGTCAACGGCCGCCCACGCGAGCATCGTGGCGGCGTGCACGAAGTCGGTTTCGGCGCCCAACGCCAGGCTTACGGCGTCTGGCCGAACGGCGGTCACCGCGCCCTGGGTGAGCAGCCGGGCCCCCAGGATGCGGGTCACCGCCCGCTCTCGCGCGGTCGCCGCCTGGCCGGACGCCAACCTCAGCACCGGGTTCGGGACGGCCAGCAGCACCATCCCGTAGGCGATGCGCGCCCACGACATCATCGCGACCGCCGCCGGGTCGCCAGCGCACCGAGCGCACCCAGTCCGAGGGTGAGCGCGCCGGTGCCGCCGACCACGGGATGCCGGGACAACCACGCCTCAGGGCTGTGGGCGTGGGACTGCTCGTCGAACTCGCCGTGGGCGCCGTGGTCCGTGCCGGGCTCTTGGTCGACGGGATGCCAAAGGTTGTGCGGCCGTTGGCCATTGACGCGTTCATCGGTCTGCTGGGACTTGAAGCCGGTGCGGCCGAGGTAGCGGTCGAGCAGCGGCGCCACGAACTTTTGCGCGGCCAGGGTCACCGCGGTGCTGTCCCCGACCCAGTACTGCTTGCGCTCCGGATGGTCGGCGGCGTAGACGACGCCGCGGGCGGCAACTTCCGGCTGGTAGATCGGCGGTACCGGCTGGGGGTGGCGCGGCAGGCGGGAAAGCACCCAGGAAAACTGAGGGGTGTTGACCGCCGGCATCTGGACAACGGTGATCCGCACTTTCGAGCCCTCGTGCAGCAGCTCGCAGCGCACCGATTCGGTGAACCCGTTGACGGCGTGTTTGGCGCCGCAGTAGGCCGACTGCAGCGGGATGGACCGCTCGCTGAGCGCCGAGCCGACCTGCACGATCGTGCCGCGATCGCGCGGCCGCATTGTGGCCAGCGCCGCCATGGTCCCGTGCACATACCCGAGGTAGGTGACCTCGGTCACGCGTTTGAATTCCTCGGCGGTGATCTCCCAGAAGGGCGCGAACACCGACGTGAACGCAACGTTGACCCAGGTGTCGATGGGGCCGAAGGCGGCTTCCGTCTCGTCGGAGGCGGAGACGACGGCCGAATGGTCGGCCACATCTGTCGGGATGGCCAGCGCCTTGCCGCCGCCGGCTTCAACATCGCGGGCCGCGCCTTCCAACCCGGCGGCGCCGCGGGCGAGCAGGGCGACGTTCGCGCCGCGCTGCCCGAATAGCTGGGCCGTGGCGCGTCCGATGCCGGCGCTGGCTCCGGTGATCACCACTGTCTGTGTCATGGGGTTCGCCTTTCGTCCGTTTGGCGGTCAGTCGTGATGGTCAGCACCCTCGGCGAGGGTGGCCGTGCATTCCAGCAGCAAGGCGTGCGTGAACGCCTGGGGAAGGTTGCCCCGCAGCTGGCGCTGCCTGATGTCGTATTCCTCGCAGAACAGGCCGGGGGGCCCGCACGCGGTTCGGTTGCGTTCGAACCAGCGCATCGCGCAGTGACCATGGCCCAATTGGTGTTCGGCCAGCGCCATCATGAATCCGCAGAGCAGGAAGGCCCCTTCGGCATCGCCCAGGTCGCGCTCGTCGTGGCGGAAGCGGTACACGAACCCGTCATGGGTGAGCTGGGTGCGGACGGCATCGAGGGTGGCGCGGCTGCGCGGGTCGGAAACGGGCAGCGCCCCACGCAGCGGTGGTAAGACGAGCGACGCGTCGACGTCGGCAAGCTGCGGGCTGCGTTGCCAGTATCCGCCCTGTGGGTTCAGGCTGGTGGCCGCGGTGTCGGCCAGGATCGCGTCGGCCAGTGACGTGCATGCGGCGATCTCGGGGCCGCCGCCCGCCGCCTCGGCGATGCGGCGAAGCCCCGCGACACACGCCAGCCGGGATTGCGTCCAGTGCTGGTCATCGATTTCCCAAATCCCGGCCTCTGGCTCCCGCCAGCGCTTCTCGATGGCGCCGATCGCAGCTTGCGCGGCGCGCCACCCCTGGGAGTCGAGCCGGTCGACGGATCCCGCCGTGGCGAACAGCTGCAGCGCCTCGCCGAAGGTGTCGAGCTGGAATTGCTCGTTGACCCTGTTGCCGAGCTTGTCGGTACCGCCGGGGTAGCCGGGCAGATCGAGGGCTTGTTCCCCGGGCACGGCACCGCCGGTGACCGTGTAGGCGGGTTTGAGGTTCGGGCCGTCTTCCAGGAGTCGCGCACCGACGAACTCGACGGCGCGGTCGAGGAGCTCGGTCGCCCCCGCGGCCCCCGCCGCAATACCGGCATACGCCTGGTCCCGGATCCAGGCGTAGCGGTAGTCGTAGTTCTTATTGGTGTAAGCGCGTTCGGGCAGGCTCATCGTGGCGGCGGCGACCATGCCGCCGGCGGAACTGGTCAGCCCGCGCAGCACCGCGTACGCGTGATGCCCGTCCCGGGGCGCGATGGCGCAGTCGAGCCGCGGCACGTCGCGGTGCCAGGAGTCTTCGGTCGCATCCCAGCTGAGGCTCGGGTCGGGCGGCCGGTTGGGCAGCGGGCGTTCGGACAGCTCCAGCACGAGATCGTGCTGCTGGCCCTCATGGATGGTGATGTTGCAGGCAAGTACTTCTTTTCCGCTACCTGTGGCGCGCTCGGCGTGTGCCTCGCATCCGCCCAACCACCGCCAGCGCAACTTTCCCGACCGACCGCTCCAGACGCCGTTATCGAGGCTGAGCCGGCCGGGGCCGTGGCGAGCGAACCCGGCGCTCGGTTGCAGCAGGACGCGCAGCCGCGCCGTCCCGCGGCAGGCCACGAGGCGCCGCAGCAGCACCACCCGGTCCGCATCGCCGGGAAATGACAGCGCCTCGCGACACTCCACGATGCTGTCTTGGGTGATCCACCGGTTGCGCCAGATGAGGGTCCCCGGTTCGTAGTAACCACCCCACACGTGCCGCACATCGGTCGGGGTGACCGCATAGATCCCGCCGCCGCCGATCAGGTTGGAGAAGACGGCGTCGGATTCCCAGCGGGGCGCGCACATCCAGGTGACCTCGCCCCGCGGCCCGATCAGCGCGCCGCGCTCGCCGTCGGCAAGCAACGCGTACTCGCGCAGCACCCGCGGCGGGAAGGCCGCCGCGATGTCGATCGTCTGCTCAGCCACGGGCCCCCGCCTTGGACCGTCCCGCGCGGGCGCCGGCCGCCGCGTCGGTGCGGATCTTCCCGGTCGCCAGTCGTTCCGCGAGCCGCGACGCCAGCGCCATGATCGTCAACGCCGGATTGGCCGAGCCCTGCGTCGGGCACACCGAGCCGTCGGAGAGGAAGACATTCGGCACGCCCCACACCCGGTGATCGGAGTCGACCACCGAATTCTCCGGGCTGGTGCCCATGCGCGCGCCGCCGATGAGGTGGGCGAAGCGCTCGATGGTGAGCACGTCCTGGGCGTCGGCGGCGTGCAGGATGTCGCCGATCAGCTTCGTGGAGTAGGCCATATTGGCCTTATCGTTGTCGCACAGCGTGTAGTCGAAGCGGGCGATCGGGATGCCGTACGGGTCCGCCTCGTCCGCGAGCGTGACCCGGTTTTCCGGCAGCGGCAGCAGCTCGTTCAGCACGCCTATGGTCGCCCAGTGGTTGTAGTCGCGCATGTACTCCCGCAGGGCGCGGCCCCAATGCCCGTCGGCGAGAACGTGTTCGGCCCAGCCGATGGGCAGCGGCGAAACGGTCTGGATGGAAAAACCGCGGGCGAACCCACGCGACGGGTCGGTCTCGTAATACTGTTCCGAGGACACCTCCGGTGGGGGCGCCTTGTACATCCGCACCTCCTCGGACCACCGGCCCGCCGACTGCGTCGCGCCCTGCACCATCACATAGCGCCCAACCTGATCGTCGTTGTTGCCCAGCCCGTTCGGGAAGCGATCACTGACGGAGTTCAGCAGCAGGCGCGGAGTCTCGATTGAATACCCCGCGACCGCAACGGCTTTGGCCCGTTGCAGCCGTTCGCTGCCGCCGGCCTCGTCGTAATAGACCACCCCGCGCGCGGCGCCGGCCTCGTCGAGCTCGACGCGGGCGGCCATGCAGTTGGCGCGGATCTCCACGCCGTGGGCCAGCGCGTCGGGCAGGTGCGTGACGTACGGGCTCGCCTTGGCGTTGACCTTGCAGCCCTGCAGGCAGTAGCCGCGGTAAATGCAGTGCGGGCGGTTGCCGAAGGTGCCGTTGACGATGCCGACCGGCCCGACACGCATCTCGATGCCGAGCCGCAGCGTGCCTTCCCAGAGCTTGCCCGCGGCGCCGGAAATAGGATGTGGCGCAAAGGGATACCTATGCGGGTGGCCCCAGGGCCAGTTCTGGCCGGCCACCGGCAACTCGAGCTCGATCTGCTCGTAGTGGCGTCGAATGTCTTCGTAGCCGATCGGCCAGTCCGCGCCGACCCCGTCCAGGGTGTGGGTCCGGAAGTCGCTGGGGTGGAACCGCGGGCAGTAGCCGGCGTAGTGAACCATCGAGCCGCCCACGCCGCGGCCGGAGTTGTTCTTGCCCAACTCGATCGGGTCGGCGCCGCCGATGATGCGCTTCTGCGTCCAGTACAGGGCGTGGGAGCCGGCCTCGTCGGATACCCAGTCCTCGTCGGGGTGCCAGAACGGCCCGGCCTCGAGGATGACGATCCGCCAGCCGGCCCGCGCCAGCCGTTGCGCGAGCACCGAGCCGCCCGCGCCGGCGCCAACGACGACGAGGTCCACCTCGTCGTCGTCGCCGTAGCGGCGCATGGTCTTCTCGCCGGGCAAGTCGCGCGAATGGACGTCGAGCAGGAACCGGGAATCGTTGTCCTTCGGCCCGATCGCTCCCTTGAGCAGGCCACGCAGGAGGTCGCCCATCACAGCTCACCGCTTTGGACCACGCGGACCGGGTCCTCGTCGGTGGCGCCGGGGGTCTCGAAAGGCTCGCGCGCCGCGGCCGGCCCCGTGGCACCACCGAGACGCATGAACCCCCGCGGGTAGGCGGGGCCGCCGAACCCGATCTCGTTCCACGCCCAGGGGTGGGAGTAGAAGCCGGACAGCGTCATTCGCATGCAAACCGACCAGGCGCGCTTGACGTTCAAGCGGTCCCAGGTTCCGCCCTCCAGGAGGCCCTGCGAGAACTGGTCGATGATCGCTTCGCGGATGGCTGCCTCGGCGTCGGCGAACGAGGCCCTGCCGTAGCGGCGGGCCGCGGTTTCGTCGAGCGCGCGCAGCACCAGCCGCCAGGTGTCGCGGTCGTCGGGCATGTCGGCGTACTGGTACCCGTCGAGGCGGCCATCCGCGAGTTTGCCGTCGACCGACTCGGCCACCGGCACCCGCGGCTCGCTGTCCTGCGCCAGCACCGTGTCACAGAACGCGCGCAGGCACGGCTCCTCGTCCTCGGTGAAAAACCGCAGCGGCCCGGGCGGTTCCAGCCTTCCGAGCACCACCTTCTTGGTGGCCTCGTCCCATGTGTCGGCGTTTTCCAGCACATCGAAGTCGGGGTAGCGCCCGATCATCTGAGGGGTGGTGCCGCGGCGCTGTCTCGGCAGCCACGACGGGTGCGGGGGCCGGCCGCCGGGGCGCAAATTGGGCAGGTGGTCGGGGAGTGAGGTGTCGGCCATCGTAGAAATACCTCGCTATCTCCGGGCTATCCCCGGAACCGTTCGCGGCGCAGGATCGAGGCCAGCAGGCCCATCCCCCCGACCATGCACATCAATCCGGGCGCCGCGATCGGCGGGCCCATCGGCACGTTGTAGGACGCGTGCTTCCACCCGCCCGGCTTGCGCGCGACTCCGCGGGCGTGCAGATACTCGCCCATCAAGCCGTTGGCCGTGTAGATGCCGGCGGTGATCGGCAGCCAGAGTTTGGCCCAGCGCCGCGAGAACACCCCGCCGATTCCGGCGACGACCACCGGCGGGGTCACCACGATCGGGCTCCACATCCATTTGTTGCCGAAACTGGCCTTGTAGTGCTCGAAATAGATTTCCGCCGTCGTGACGAGGGCCGCTATGGCGGTCAGCCCGGCCAGTGAGCGTTCGAAGCGACCGTGCGCGACGTCGTACAGCGCCCGCTCGGCCAGATGTTCGGCCTTGCCGATCCCTCGGCTGCCGCGTCGGCGCCGTCCGACGTTGCCTACCAACATCATTTCTTTTCCTTCCTGCCCTATCCCGACTGCGATTTGGGTGCCTTCACGAACGCCTTGTCGTCTCTTCCGAGCGCTCGGCCCGGATGCCCCACCAGCCGATCGGGCCCGGCCAACTCATCGAAGGAGATATATCGAATGCCTCGCGGCATATGTGAATTGGGATTACCTGACGTCGCGCGCTGGTTCCACGACCATCAGCCCCCGCCAGCCGCTCACAGAGAAAATGTGCCGCAGTCATGCCCACGAGGCCACCCCATTCCTGGCAAGAAACACGCTCGGGCGGCCACCGGAGGACACCGTCTAGCGAACAACGCGTCGAGATGGCTGCCAGAGAACTGGTAAAGCGCCCAGCTGCGTGTTTCAACCGAGGTGATCGCGCCGACACCAACGTGTGCGTCGCGACCATTGCGCGTCCGGAACGTACCCCGTTTTTTGGGGGTCTAACCAATCGGTTTTGCTGTGGCGGTGACGGTGTCGGGGTCGGATGGCGGGGTGACCGCAAAGGTGTTCGCGACCGCTGGAACGAGCGCTTGACCCCCGAGCCCGGACACACCCCGTCGGCCGAACTCGACGACTTCGTGACGGGGCCACCCACCCGTCGAATCGGAGATGCTCGCCGGCTTCATCGCCCGACTGCGCACGCGAGCACCCCCGTGCAAATGGTCAATCGGCACCGGTTTAGGACTTTGCTGTAGAGGGGTAGCCCCCCGCAAGGAGCAGGGGGCCAAGGACCTCTAAATACGGGATTCCCGCCGTCGGCGCGAGATCGGGCCTCGTCGGGGGGCCGGATCGACGCTCCCGGACGGGAAGGGAATACCTTATGAGAAACCTTGTCAAGAAATCCGTAGCCGGCGCGGTCCTCGGCGGAGTGGCGTTGCTCACGGCCGGCATCGGTGTCGCAGGAGCAGACACGACTCAGATCGGCCTGGTTAATGTGTCCATTGGTAACGTCAACGTCGCGGCAAACGTGAACGTGGATGCCGCCGCCGCAGTCGTGGCCAATGCGTGCGGCGTCGACCTGCCTGCCGTCAATGCGCTGGTATACCAGGTCAGTCAGACCGGTGCGCCCACGACTGTATGCCAGCAGAGCAACGGCCCGGTGACCGTCACCAAGGCTGCCTGACCCGGCATACAAGTCGGCCCGACATCCCCGGGTGGCGGGCCGACATCAAAAGCCTTGACTGCCCGCTTGGTGCCATTGACGAAACTCGCCAGCGCTCTTGCCACCGCATCCGGGCAAAGGGTCCTTCGCTGATCCGACACCCTCGTCTGCTCAAGACGTCGTCGGGTTGGCGCCGGCCGCTCACCGCCCGACGACGACGAAATCACCGCCATTCTGGCTACCGAAATAAAGCCGGCCGGCGAACAGCCTGACCAAAACCGCCAAGCGCGCACATGTGCCATGATGTCCACGCTGTCAAGAGTCAGGGAGCAGCGGTGGATCTCAATTTTTCGGTAATCACGCGACCGGTCGGGCGTCTGGTCGCAACGGCGCAGAACGGGCTGGAGGTCTTGCGGCTGGGGGGCTTGGAAACGGGGAGTGTCCCGTCGCCCTCCCAGATCGTGGAGAGCGTGCCGATGTACAAGCTGCGACGGTACTTTCCACCGGATAGCCGGCCCGGACAGCCGCCGGTGGGACCGCCGGTGTTGATGGTGCACCCGATGATGATGTCGGCGGACATGTGGGACGTCACCCGCGAGGACGGCGCTGTGGGGATCCTGCACGCCAGCGGGCTGGATCCGTGGGTCATCGACTTCGGCTCGCCCGACAAGATCGAGGGCGGGATGCGCCGCAATCTCGCCGATCACATCGTCGCGCTCAGTCAGGCGATCGACACGGTGAAGGACGTCACCGGCAACGATGTCCATCTGGTCGGCTACTCGCAGGGCGGGATGTGGTGCTATCAGGTGGCGGCCTACCGGCGTTCGAAGAACGTCGCCAGCATCGTGGCGTTCGGTTCCCCGGTGGACACCCTGGCCGCGCTGCCCATGGGCCTGCCGCCAAACCTGGCTCCGGCCATGGCCGACTTCATGGCCGATCACGTCTTCAATCGGTTGAGCATCCCAAGCTGGTTGGCGCGCACCGGTTTCCAGATGATGGATCCGCTGAAGACCGCCAAGGCCAGGGTTGACTTCGTGCGCCAACTGCACGACCGTGAGGCGCTGCTGCCGCGCGAGCAGCAACGCAGATTCCTCGAGTCCGAGGGGTGGATCGCCTGGTCGGGCCCGGCGATCTCGGAGCTACTCAAGCAGTTCATCGCGCACAATCGCATGATGACCGGCGGTTTCGCGATCAACGGCCAAATGGTGACGCTCACCGACATCACCTGCCCGATACTGGCGTTCGTCGGCGAGGTCGACGATATCGGCCAGCCCGCGGCTGTGCGTGGCATCCGGAGGGCCGCGCCGAACGCCGAGGTGTACGAATGTCTCATCCGCACAGGGCATTTCGGCCTGGTCGTGGGATCCAGGGCGGCGCGCCAGAGTTGGCCGACGGTCGCCGAATGGGTGCAATGGCTTTCCACCGGCGGCGACAAGCCGGAAAGCATAGACCTGATGGCCGATCAGCCGATCGAACACGCCGACAGCGGCGTCGCGTTCAGTTCCCGGCTCACGCATGGCATCGGGGAGGTCTCCGAGGCGGCGCTGGGGATGGTGCGCGGCGCCGCCAACACGGTCGTCGCGGCCAACAAATCCATGCGGACGTTGGCCGTGGAGACGGTGCGGACGCTGCCGCGCCTTGTCCGGATGGGACAGATCAACGATCACACCCGAGTTTCGTTGGGCCGCATCATCGACGAGCAGGCACACGACACCCCGCAGGGCGAATTCCTGTTGTTCGACGGGCGCGTGCACACCTACGAGGCCGTCAACCGGCGCATCAACAACGTCGTTCGCGGCCTGATCGAAGTCGGTGTGCGGCAGGGCGACCGCGTGGGCGTGTTGATGGAAACCCGGCCCAGCGCGCTGGTCGCCATCGCCGCGCTGTCGCGGCTGGGTGCCGTCGCCGTCGTGATGCGGCCCGACGCCGACCTGGCCGCGTCAGTCCGGCTCGGCGGAGGAACCGAAATCATCACCGATCCCACCAATCTCGACGCGGCACGACAACTGCCGGGGCAGGTCTTGGTGCTCGGCGGCGGCGAGTCGCGGGATCTGCATCTGCCCGAGGACGCCTCCGAGTCGGGCCAAGTCATCGACATGGAGCAGATCGACCCGGATGCCGTCCAGCTGCCCGCGTGGTACCGGCCCAACCCGGGATTGGCGCGCGACCTGGCGTTCATCGCCTTCAACGCCGCCGGTGGCGAGCTGGTGGCCAAGCAGATCACCAACTACCGGTGGGCCGTGTCGGCCTTCGGGACCGCCTCGACGGCCGTCCTCGACCGCCGCGACACCGTGTACTGCCTGACGCCGCTGCACCACGAGTCCGCGCTGCTGGTCAGCCTGGGCGGCGCGGTCGTCGGTGGCACCCGCATCGCGCTGTCCCGCGGCCTGCGGACGGACCGGTTCGTCCAGGAGGTACGGCAGTACGGCGTCACCGTGGTGTCGTACACCTGGGCCATGCTGCGTGACGTCGTCGACGATCCCGCATTCGTGTTGCACGGCAACCATCCGGTCCGGCTGTTCATCGGCTCGGGCATGCCGACCGGATTGTGGGAGCGGGTTCTCGACGCGTTCACGCCCGCCCGCGTCGTCGAGTTCTTCGCCACCACGGACGGACAAGCGGTGCTGGCCAACGTCTCCGGCGCGAAGATCGGCAGCAAGGGCCGTCCGCTGCCCGGCGTGGGGCGCGTCGAACTGGGCGCCTACGACGCCGAGCACGACCTGATCCTGGAGAACGACCGCGGCTTCGTCCAGGTCGCCGAGCCCAATCAGGTCGGGGTGCTGCTCGCGCAGTCCAACGGGCCGATCGATCCGACCGCCTCGGTCAAGCGCGGAGTGTTCGCTCCCGCCGACACCTGGATATCGACCGAGTACCTGTTCTACCGCGACGGCGACGGGGACTACTGGCTGGCAGGCAGGCGCGGCTCGGTGGTCCACACCGCACGCGGGCCGGTGTATGCCGAACCTGTCACAGACGCGCTGAGCTGCGTCAACGGCGTCGACCTCGCGGTGACGTACAACGTGCCGGTGGGCGGCGGGCAGGTGGCGGTATCGGCGGTGACGCTGCTGCCCGGGGCCACCATCACCGCGGCCGACCTGACCGAAGCGGTCGCCAGCATGCCCGTCGGGGTGGGACCGGACATCGTGCACGTCTGCCCGAAGCTGACACTGAGCGCCAGCTACCGGCCCACCGTCAGCGCACTGCGGGCCGCGGGGATCCCCAAGCCGGGACGCCAGGCCTGGTATTTCGACGCCGGCAGCAACGAGTTCCGCCGGCTGACCCCGGGCGCGCGGTCCGAGCTGAGCGGCGCCCATGCTTGACGATGCGCTGCTGAGCATCCTGGTGTGCCCGGCCGACCGGGGTCCGTTGGTGCTGGTGGACCCGGGCGACGGGGAGCTGCTGTACAACCCGCGGCTGCGGCGCGCCTACCGCATCGAAGAAGGGATCCCGGTGCTGCTGATCGACGAGGCCCGCGATGTCGACGACGACGAGCATGCCCGGCTCATGGCGCGAGCACGTCCGGCAGATCGCCGGTGAGGTAGCGCTGCAGGTTCGGCGCGATGGTTCGCGCGACCTGCTCGGCCGGCAACGACGCGAAGGGCTCCAATTCCAAGATGTAGCGCGCCATCACAACGCCAACCAGTTGCGACGCGACGAACTGGATTCGGACGGCGCCGCTGCCGGGGGGGTCGTCGACGCGTCCACCCACCTCGACCGCGATCACGTCTTGGATGAAGGAACGAAACAGGTTCACCTCAGAGCCCGCCAGGATCGAGCGCAGCGTGGCCATTAACCCCGTACCCAGCTCGGAGTCCCACAGCGGCAACAGCATTGACGGAATGCGGTAGCCGAGCTCCTCCACGGGCACTTCGCGCAACGGGCCGATGACGTCCATCGGGTCGATCGGGATGCGAACGGCCGCCGCGAACAGCTTTTCCTTGGTGCCGAAGTAGTGATGCACCAACGCCGAATCCACTCCGGCCGCGGCGGCCACCGCGCGTATCGACGTGTTGCCGATCCCGTTGCGGGCGAACAACTCCCGCGCGCTGGTCAGGATGCGATCCTTCGTGTCGGAGCTACCCGCCGGCCGCCCGGGCCGCCTGCGCCCGGTGTTGGTGGCCCGCACCTAGGGGGTCCGCCGGCGCAGCGTCGCCGCGGCCAGGCACAGGGCCGCCAGCGCGAAACCCAACACGACGACGATGTCGCGCACCGCGATGTGGGTCAGCTCCGGGTGCGCGCCCACCTGTTGCAGGGCCTCCAGCGCGTAGCTGGCCGGCAGCACGTTGCTGATCCACTGCAGCCAGTGCGGCATCAGCGCCCGGGGAACGATGATGCCGGCCAACAGCAGCTGGGGGACCATCACCAGCGGTATGAATTGCACGGCCTGGAATTCGGTGCGGGCGAACGCGCTGCAGAGCAGGCCCAGGCCCACCCCCAGCACGGCGTTGACGATCGCGATCACAAACACCCACACCGGGCTGCCCGCCGTGTCGAAGCCCAGCAACCAAAACGACACCATGCACGCCAAAATGGCTTGGGCCGCAGCAGCAACCGAAAACGCGGTGCCGTACGCGATGAGCAGGTCGAGCCGGCGCAGGGGAGTGGTCAGGATGCGCTCGAGCGTTCCGGAGGCCCGTTCGCGCTGCATCGTTATGGACGTGATGATGAACATCACGAAGAGCGGGAAAAGGCCCAGCAGGATCAGGCAGGCGTTGTGGAACGGTGACGGCGTGCCGGGGCGGTGCGGAGCGTTTTCGAACATGAAGTACATCAGCGTGATGACCAGGATCGGCACCAGCAGGATCAGCGCGATGCTGCGGTGGTCGGCGGCCAATTGGCGCAGGATCCGCGTCGTAGTCGCCGCGTACCCCCGCAGGCCTAACCGGCCTGGAGCCTCGTGCTGCGCGTGATGACGGTCAGAAACGCGTCCTCCAGTGAGGTGCATCCGGTGTCCTCTCGTAGTTGGGTCGGGGTGGTGTGCGCGACCAGGTGGCCCTCGCGCATCAGCAGCAGGTCCCCGCAGTGGTCGGCCTCGTCCATCACGTGACTGGAGACCAGCAGCGTCGTCCCGCCGCGGGCGAGGTCGGCGAACTGCTCCCACAGGTCGACGCGCAGCACGGGGTCCAGGCCGACGGTGGGCTCGTCGAGCACCAGCAGATCGGGTTGACAGACCAACGCGCATGCCAGCGACACCCGGGTGCGCTGACCGCCGGAGAGGTTGCCGCAGAAGGCGGTCCGGTGATCCGTCAGGCCGACCCGGTCGATGGCGACATCGGCGGCGCGGTTGTCGAAGCCGTACAGCGAGGCGAAGTAGCGGACGTTGTCGACGATCCGCAGGTCGTTGTAGATCGTCGGGTCCTGTGGCATGTAACCGACCCGGCGCCGCAGTGCCGGGCTCCCGGCGGGTTGGCCGAGCACCGTGACGGTGCCCTTGGAGACGATCTGCGTGCCGACGATGCACCGCATCAGCGTGGTCTTGCCGCAGCCGGAGGGGCCGAGCATGCCGGTGATGGTTCCCTGGGCTATCTGGACCGAAAAGTCATGCAGAACAGGCCGTTTGAATCGGGTGACGCGCAGATGCTCGATGTCGACGGCCGGGGCGTGACCCTTTGCGAGTAATTCATCACTCGATGAACTCATCATATGATGAAATATGCGCCTGGCGGCCGGGCTTGTCAAGGGCGCAATCCGCCGCGACATCGGCGCGAGCGTGCGATCCGCGACGCGACTACGCCGTCATGGCGTCGCGGAATTCACACCGGGCGGTAGCTCAGCGTTCCGGCAATCCCGGGTGGCTCTGCGGCAAATGTCCATGCACGCCTTCGGCGTAGGCGGATTCGGCGTGCTGGGTGAGGTCGACGCCGGTGGTCTCGTCGTCTGCGCTGAGCCGGAAGCCGATCACCCGGTCGATCATCTTCGCGAGAACGAACGAGACCCTGAACGCATAGAGCGCGACTACCACGATCGCCAGTGCTTGCTTGCCCAGTTGGGCGAAGCCGCCCCCGTAGAAGAGTCCCCGCGGACCCGACGTCATGACCGCCGTGGCAAGCAGCCCGATCAACGATACGCCAACGACGCCGCCGACGAAGTGCACACCGACCACATCGAGCGAATCGTCGTAGTTGAAACGGAATTTCGCGCCGACCGCGAATGAGCACACGATGCCGGCCGAGAGTCCGACGACCGCCGCCCCGAGCGTGTTGACGGTTCCGCACGACGGTGTGATGGCGACGAGGCCGGCGACCACACCAGAGGCCGCGCCGAAGGTGGTGGGCCTGCCGTCGCGGAATCGCTCGACCGTGAGCCAGCCGAGCATGCCCAGGGAGCCGGCGACGAGCGTGTTGAGGAAGATGGCCGCGGCGGTTCCGTTGGCGGCCAGGGCGGAACCGGCGTTGAATCCGAACCAGCCGAACCACAGCAGCCCGACGCCGACAAAGAGCAA
This sequence comes from uncultured Actinomycetota bacterium, assembly GCA_963788075.1. GTDB lineage: Bacteria > Actinomycetota > Actinomycetes > Mycobacteriales > Mycobacteriaceae > Mycobacterium. The sequence goes on from CAWBFI010000011.1 coordinate 207,649, forward strand.
CGGCAGATTGTGCGGCCGCATGGCGTCTTTCCTGAAGCCGATGCGGGGCCCGAGGACCAGGGCCAGAGCCAGGGCGGAGCAACCGGACACGATCTCGACGACGAGGCCTCCCGCATAGTCGAGCACGCCCAGCTTGGCCAGCCAGCCACCGGGCCCCCATACCCAATGCGCGACAACGGAATACACGACGATCGCCCACGCCGGGACGAACACAATCCAGGCCGTGAACTTCGCGCGATCGGCGATCGCTCCGCTGACCAGGGCGGCCGTGATGATCGCGAACGTTAACTGGACGGTGGCATAGAGCAGTTCGGGGACCGCGCCGTGGGCGGTCTCGGGGGTGATGCCGAGCAGCCCGATATGCCTGAGGTTGCCGACGAGCTCGGCGGCCCAATCTTGGGAGAACGCGATGGTGTAGCCGACCAACAGCCACGCCACCGTGACGAGCGGTATGGAGATGAAGCTCATCATCATCATGTTGAGCACCCCGGTGGTGCGGACCATGCCGCCGTAGAAGATCGCCAGGCCGGGGGTCATCAGCAGCACCAGCGCGGTGCTCGCCAGCAGCCACGCAGTCGCGGCGGGGTCGATCGCATGCATAGTTCTGGCTCCTTCGCCAACGCGGCAACCGGGATACTGCCATGTCGGGGGTCTCGGTAGGTTCGGTGGGTGGTTGCAGGCCAGGTGCTCGCCGACGCGGTCGAGGCCGCGCGTCGGCTGCTCGGCGCCACCCTCACCGGACGGGGCGTGCGGGCCATCGTCGTGGAAGTCGAGGCCTACGGCGGGGTTCCCGACGGCCCCTGGCCGGACGCCGCGGCCCACTCGTACCGAGGCCCCAACGGCCGCAACGCCGTGATGTTCGGGCCGCCGGGGCGCCTCTACACCTACCGCAGCCACGGCATTCACGTCTGCGCCAACGTCTCGTGCGCACCGGACGGGATCGCGGCGGCCGTTCTGCTGAGGGCCGCCGCCGTCGAGGACGGCGTCGACGTCGCGCGCGCCCGGCGCGGTGAGCTGGTCCGTTCGGCGGCGCTGGCCCGCGGTCCGGGGAACCTGTGCTCGGCCATGGGAATCGGCATGGGCGACAACGGGATTGACTTGTTCGACCCGGACAGCCCGGTGACGCTGGAAATCAACGCCCCGCTGACCGCGGTGCCCGGTCCCCGCGTCGGCGTCAGCCAGGCCGCCGACCGGCCGTGGCGATTCTGGCTCGCGGGTCGACCCGAAGTCTCCGCCTACCGACGCAGCCCCCGGGCCCCGGCGCCGGGCGCCAGCGACTAAACCGCCCCGAACGTCGAGTTGTGGGGAATCCGCCCCGAAACCGCACCACAAGTCGACGCTGGAAGACTCGTACACCATGATCCTCGACGAGCTGGGCTGGCGCGGGTTGATCGCCCAGTCCACCGACCTCGACGCGCTGGCCGCCGAAGCCCGGCGCGGGCCGTTGACGGTCTACGCCGGCTTTGACCCGACCGCGCCGAGCCTGCACGCCGGGCACCTTGTCCCGCTGCTGGCGTTGCGTCGGTTTCAGCGCGCCGGGCATCGCCCCATCGTGCTCGCCGGCGGTGCCACCGGAATGATCGGCGACCCGCGCGACGTGGGTGAGCGCAGCCTCAACGAGGAGGACACCGTCGCCGACTGGACCGAGCGCATCCGCGGACAGCTGGAACGCTTCGTCGACTTCTCGGATTCTGGGGCCTCTGCTACCGGCGCGATCGTCGTCAACAACCTCGAGTGGACCCAGGGCCTGTCGGCGATCCACTTCCTGCGCGATATCGGCAAGCACTTCTCGGTCAACGTGATGCTGGATCGCGACACCATCCGGCGCCGGCTGGACGGGGAGGGAATCTCCTACACCGAGTTCAGCTACATGCTGCTGCAGGCCAACGACTACGTCGAACTGCACCAGCGCCACGGCTGCACGCTGCAGATCGGCGGCTCGGATCAGTGGGGCAACATCATCGCCGGGGTCCGCCTGGTCCGGCAGAAGCTGGGCGCCAGCGTGCATGCGCTGACGGTGCCACTGGTGACCGCCGCCGACGGCACCAAGTTCGGCAAGTCCACCGGGGGCGGCAGCCTGTGGCTGGACCCGCAGCTGACCAGCCCGTATGCCTGGTACCAGTACTTCGTCAACACCGCCGACGCCGACGTGATCCGCTACCTGCGCTGGTTCACCTTCCTGTCGGCCGAGGAGCTGGCCGAGCTGGAACAGGCGACGGCCGAGCGCCCGCAGCAACGCGCGGCCCAACGACGGCTGGCCCGCGAGCTGACCGTTCTGGTGCACGGCGAGGCGGCCACCGAGGCGGTGGAGCACGCGAGTCGGGCGCTCTTCGGGCAGGGCGAGCTGAGCCGCCTGGACGAGGCGACGCTGGCGGCCGCGCTGCGGGAGACGTCGGTCGCCGAGCTCAAGCCGGGAGGTCCCGACGGGATCGTCGACCTGTTGGTGGCCAGCGGCCTGTCGGCCAGCAGGGGAGCCGCCCGGCGCACGATCGGCGAGGGCGGCGTCTCGGTGAACAACGTGCGCGTCGAGAGCGAGGAGTGGGTGCCCGAGGCCTCGGACTTCCTGCACGGCCGGTGGCTGGTGCTGCGCCGCGGCAAACGCAACATCGCCGGGATAGAGAAGGTCGGCGGGTAGCCCAAACCTTTACCGCGCCGTGTCGTCGACGTGACCGTCGGCGATCACTGTGGTCACGGTGAGTGGCGCGACTCGGGTACTGCGGGTGGTGGTGGTGAGCGCGGGTCTGGCTGGTTTGACGACGGTGCTGGCGGTACCCGTCCATGCCGACCTGATGGGTGACGCGTTCCTGAGGGCTCTCACGAATGCCGGTGTTCCGGTTGTGCAACCGGACGCCGCGATGGCGCTGGGGCAGTCGGTCTGTCCGATGCTCGTGGAGCCCGGCGGGTCCTTCGACTCGGTCATCGCCGCAGTGGCCGACGGCCACGGAATGTCCCAGGATGTGGCCGGCGTCTTCACCATCGTCGCGATAGCGACGTATTGCCCGGCGGTGTTGGCGCCGCTGCTGGCCGACCGGGCGCCGGCCTAAAGCGTGTCGCCGAGCGCCGCCCGGGTGCCCGTATCCTCGGCAGCGTGGCGGACGACAGGCAGGGGCATCGCGGTGAACGACGCCCGCGCTCGGCGTCCGGCGCCTGGTCGGGCCCCGGCCGTGCGCGCCCGGTCCAGCCGGAGGGCGCCGGCCAAGGCATCCAAGGCGATCGCGCGCCGCAGGACAGGCCCCCGATACCGCCCGGGGTGGAGGCCAGGCAGCTGGCACCCGAAATCCGGCGCGAATTGAGCACATTGGACCGCGCCACGGCCGACGCGGTGGCGCGCCACCTCGTCGCCGCCGGCGAGCTGATTGAGGAGGACCCCGAAGCCGCGCTCAGTCACGCCCGCGCGGCGCGGGCTCGCGCCAGCAGGATCGCCGCGGTCCGCGAAGCCGTCGGCATCGCCGCCTATCACTGCGGCGACTGGGCCCAGGCACTGGCCGAATTGCGGGCTGCGCGCAGGATGGGCAGCAAGTCCTCGTTGCTCGCGCTGATCGCGGATTGCGAACGTGGACTTGGCCGTCCGGAGCGGGCGATCGAGCTGGCGCGCGGACCCGAGGCGGCCCAGCTCAGCGGCGACGACGCGGACGAGTTGCGCATCGTGGCCGCCGGCGCGCGCTCGGATCTCGGGCAGTTCGAGCAGGCGCTGACCCTCTTGTCGACTCCGCAGCTGGACCCGAGCAGCGTGGGCTCGACGGCGGCGCGGTTGTTCTACGCCTACGCCGACACCCTGCTGGCGCTCGGCCGTGACGACGAGGCGCTGCAATGGTTCCTGCACTCCGCGGCCGCCGACATCGAAGGCGTCACCGACGCCGAAGACCGTGCGAGCGAACTCGGCTGAAGTGACGGGCCGGCCGTGAAAACCCTTGCGCAGGAATATGATTGCCTGCTGATAGACCTGGACGGGACGGTATTTCGCGGCGCTTCGCCCACCGCCGGCGCGGTGCGGTCGCTGGACGAAGTGCAGGGCCGCAAGCTGTTTGTCACCAACAACGCCTCCCGCAGCGCCGACCAGGTGGCGTCGCACCTGCGGGATCTCGGCTTCGCGGCCAGCGGCGCGGACGTCGTCACCAGCGCCCAGAGCGCGGCCCACCTCCTGGCCGATCAGCTACCGGCGGAGTCCCCGGTGCTGGTCGTGGGCACCGATGCCTTGGCCGACGAAATCGCCTCCGTCGGACTGCGTCCGGTGCGCCGGTACGACGACAACCCGGCCGCCGTAGTGCAGGGCCTCTCCACGACCATCGGCTGGCCGGACCTCGCCGAGGCCACGCTGGCCATCAGAGCCGGCGCGCTGTGGGTGGCTGCCAACGTCGACCCCACCCTGCCCACCGAGCGTGGCCTGCTGCCCGGAAACGGATCACTGGTGGCGGCCCTGCGAGCGGCCACCGGCGCCGAACCGCGGGTGGCGGGCAAACCGGCACCACGACTATTTCAGGATGCGGCCGCCCGGGGTGACTTCCGCGCGTCATTGGTCATCGGCGACAGGTTGGACACCGACATCGAGGGCGCCAACGCCGCCAAGCTGCCCAGCCTGATGGTTCTCACCGGGGTCAATACCGCCCGGGACGCGGTGTACGCCGAACCCGCCCGCCGGCCCACCTACATCGGCCACGATCTGCGCTCGCTGCACGCCGACGGCGGGCTGCTCGCGGTGGGGCCGCAGCCCGGCTGGCGCGTCGACGTCGGCGACGGGGCGATAACCGTCAGCGCCGACGGCGCCGACGGCACCGACGGGGGGGACGGGCTGTCGATCGTCCGCGCCGTCGCCGCCGCGGTATGGGGCCTTCCGGGCAACGACAACGGGCGGCCGGTGCGCATCGAGGCAGCCGACGACCGGGCCCGCGACGCGCTGCGGCGCTGGTCCCTGGTGCAGGCCGACTGACGGGTGGCTACCGTGGGAACCCAATGAATATCGATCCCGATCAGCTTCGCGCTGAAATCGACGCCCTGGTGGCCCAGGTGCCGGAGGCCGACGCGGAACACGACCTGTCGCTCGCCGAGCTGGAAGAGATCGCACGGCGTCTTTCCGAGGCGCACGACGCGCTGCTGCGGGCGCTGGAGTCGGCGGAGAAGGGCTGAGTGCGGCGGTGGCACGTCGTGCCCGCATCGATACCGAGCTCGTCCGCCGCGGGCTCGCGCGATCTCGTCAGCAGGCCGCCGAGCTGATCGATGCCGGGAAGGTGAGCATCGACGGCATGCCGGCGCGCAAGCCCGGCACCGCGGTCGCCGTCACCGCGGCCCTCACCGTCGTCGACGATGGCGAACGCGCCTGGGTGTCGCGCGGCGCGCACAAACTCATCGGTGCGCTCGACGCCTTCGGGATTCCCGTCACCGGCCGCCGCTGCCTGGACGCCGGCGCGTCGACGGGAGGGTTCACCGAGGTGCTACTGGATCGGGGGGCCGGCGAAGTGGTGGCCGCCGACGTGGGCTACGGCCAGCTGGCCTGGTCGCTGCGCACCGATGCGCGCGTGCGGGTGGTCGAACGGACCAACGCCCGTGACCTGTCGCTCGAGGCGATCGGCGGGCCGGTCGACCTGGTGGTGGCCGACCTGTCATTCATCTCGCTGACCACCGTGTTGCCCGCGCTGACTGGGTGCGCTTGGCCGAGCGGGGATATCGTTCCCATGGTGAAGCCGCAGTTTGAGGTGGGGAAGGGCCAGGTCGGTGCCGGCGGAGTGGTCCGCGACCCCGACCTGCGTGCCGACGCGGTGCTGGCCGTTGCGCGGCGCGCGGCGGAACTGGGCTGGCACCCCGTCGGCGTCGCTGCCAGCCCGCTGCCGGGCCCCTCGGGCAACGTCGAATACTTCGTGTGGCTGCGCGCCGACACCGAGCGGCCGCTGTCGGATGACGGGCTGGTGGACGCGGTGCGCCGTGCCGTCGACGAGGGCCCGCGATGACCGAGCACCGCACCGTCCTGCTGGTGGTCCACACCGGCCGCGACGAAGCCACGGAGACCGCGCGCCGTGTGCAGAAGGTGCTGGGCGACAACGGGATTGCGCTTCGCGTGCTTTCCGCCGAGGCCGTCGACCGGGGATCGCTGCACCTGGCCCCCGACGATATGCGCGCGATGGGCGTCGAGATCGAGGTGGTCGACGCCGACCCGTCCGCGGCCGAGGGCTGCGAACTGGTGCTGGTGCTCGGCGGCGACGGCACCTTCCTGCGCGCCGCCGAACTTGCCCGAAACGCCGGCATCCCGGTGCTCGGCGTCAACCTGGGCCGCATCGGCTTCCTGGCCGAAGCCGAAGCCGAACACATCGACCAGGTTCTCGACCACGTCGTCGCCCGCGACTACCGGGTGGAGAACCGCCTGACGCTGGACATCGTGGTGCGCCACCGCGGCCGCGTCATCAACCACGGGTGGGCGCTCAACGAGGCCAGCCTGGAAAAGGGCCCGCGGCTGGGCGTGCTCGGGGTGGTCGTGGAAATCGACGGGCGCCCGGTGTCCACGTTCGGGTGCGACGGGGTGCTGGTGTCGACGCCGACCGGATCCACCGCCTACGCGTTCTCCGCCGGCGGCCCGGTGCTCTGGCCCGACCTCGAGGCAATCCTGGTGGTGCCCAACAACGCTCACGCGCTATTCGGCCGGCCCATGGTCACCAGCCCCGAGGCCACCGTCGCGATCGAAATCGAAGCGGAGGGCCACAACGCCCTGGTGTTCTGCGACGGCCGACGCGAAATGCTAATACCCGCCGGCGGCCGGCTCGAGGTGACCCGATGCGACACGGCGGTGAGATGGGCGCGCCTGGACAGCGCGCCGTTCACGGACCGCCTGGTGCGCAAGTTCCGGTTGCCGGTGACCGGCTGGCGCGGAAAGTAACGGCCCTGGAACGTGCTTGACCGAATGCTGACCGAATGCTGACCGAAATCCGCATCGAGTCGCTCGGCGCGATCAGCGCGGCCGTGGGGGAGTTCGGCCGCGGCCTGACCGTGCTGACCGGCGAGACCGGCACCGGCAAGACCATGGTGGTGACCGGGCTGCACCTGCTCGGGGGTGGCCGCGCCGACCCCGCCCGCGTGCGCTCCGGTGCCGAGCGGGCGGTCGTCGAAGGCCGTTTCACTACAACCGATCTCGACGACGCCGCCGTCGCGCACTTGGACGAGATGCTGGACGCGTCGGGCGCGGAGCGCGACGAGGACGGCAGCGTGATCGTGCTGCGCTCGGTCAGCCGCGACGGGCCGTCGCGGGCCTACCTCGGCGGTCGCAGCGTGCCCGCGAAGTCGCTGGGCGACTTCACCACCGGGCTGCTCACCCTGCACGGGCAGAACGACCAGCTGCGGCTGATGCGGCCCGAGGAGCAACGGGGCGCGCTGGACCGGTTCGCGGGCGCCGCCGAGGCGCTCGAGCGCTACCGCAAACTGCGCGACGCGTGGCAGTTGGCGCGGCGCGACCTCATCGACCGCCGCAACCGATCGCGGGAACTCGCCCAGGAGGCGGACCGGCTCAAATTCGCGCTCAACGAGATCGACACCGTCGACCCGCAACCCGGGGAAGACGATGCGCTGGTCGCCGACATCCTGCGGCTCTCCGAACTGGACACGCTTCGCGAAGCCGCGGCCGTTGCGCGGGCGGCATTGTCCGCGGAGGATGCGGACGGGTCCGGCCTGAGCGCCGCCGACAGCCTGGGCAGGGCAAGGGCGGCACTGGAATCGACCGGTGATGCGACCCTGCAGGCGCTGGCCGGCCAAATCGGTGAGGCGCTGACGGTCGTCGTCGATGCGGCCGGTGAGCTCGGCGGCTTTCTGGAGGACCTGCCCGTCGACGCCAGCGCGCTGGAAGCCAAGCTGGCCCGTCAGGCCCAACTGCGCACGCTCACCCGCAAGTACGCCGCGGACATCGACGGGGTGCTGCGGTGGGCACAGGAGTCCCGGGAACGGCTGACCCAACTCGACGTCTCCGAAGAGGCGGTGATCGCGTTGGAGCGACGGGTCGACGAATTGGCGCGCGAATTATGTGACGCCGCAACGAATCTGGGCAGGGTTCGGCGCACGGCCGCCAAACGGCTGGCCAAGGAGGTGACCGCGGAACTTTCCGGGCTGGCGATGGCCGACGCGGAATTCACGATCGGCGTGACCACCGACGTCGCCGCGAGCCACGACGATCCCAGCGCCCTCGCCCTGCCGTCGGGCGAGCTGGCCCGGGCCGGCGGCGACGGCATCGACCAGGTCGAGTTCGGCTTCGCCGCCCACCGCGGCATGACGGTGCTGCCCCTGGCAAAGAGCGCCTCCGGCGGCGAGTTGTCCCGGGTGATGCTGGCGCTCGAGGTGGTCCTGGCGGCGTCCCGGAGGATTTCCGCGGGCACCACCATGGTGTTCGACGAGGTGGACGCCGGCGTGGGCGGGCGGGCGGCGGTGCAGATCGGGCGTCGGCTGGCCCGGCTGGCTCGCACCCACCAGGTCATCGTCGTCACGCATTTGCCGCAGGTCGCGGCCTACGCCGACGTGCATCTCGTGGTGCACACCGCGGGGCCGAAGGGAACCAGCGTGGTGCGCACGGTGACCGGCGACGACCGGGTGGCCGAGCTGGCGCGGATGCTCGCCGGCCTGGGCGAATCCGACAGCGCACGCGCGCACGCCCGCGAACTCCTCGAAGCGGCCCAGAACGATGGGATCTAGGCCCGCGAGCGTCGACTTTTGTCGGCACCAAAGCTCATACCGCCCAACAACTCGACGTTCGAGACCATATCGCTACGCCTCTGTGACAGGTGTGACTCTAGATAACTTCTGAGGCTAATGTTACGGCGCGCCTCCACGCGTCATCCGCGGTTCACCGACAGAATCGCCCCCATGAAGATGTCTGGGCTGCTATCGCGTAACACCCACCGGCCGGGCCTCACCGGCACCGCCCGGGTGGACCGGAACATCGACCGCCTGCTGCGCAGAGTCTGCCCCGGCGACATCGTGGTGCTCGACGTCCTGGACCTGGACCGCATTACCGCGGACGCGCTGGTGGAAGCGGACATCGCCGCCGTCGTCAACGCATCGCCGTCGGTCTCCGGCCGCTACCCGAATCTGGGGCCCGAGGTGTTGGTCAACAACGGCGTCACCCTGATCGACGAGACCGGGCCCGACATCTTCAAAAAGGTCAAGGACGGCGCCAAGATTCGCCTCTACGAAGGCGGGGTGTACTCGGGTGACCGCCGGCTGGTCCGCGGCACCGAACGCACCGACCACGACATCGCCGACCTGATGCGCGAGGCCAAGAGCGGACTGGCCGCCCACCTGGAGGCGTTCGCGGGCAACACGATTGAGTTCATCAAGAGCGAAAGCCCGCTGTTGATCGACGGTATCGGCATCCCCGACATCGACGTAGACCTGCGTCGCCGGCATGTGGTGATCGTCGCCGACGAGCCCAGCGCCGAAGAAGAGCTGCGATCCCTCAAGCCGTTCATCAAGGAGTACCAGCCGGCCCTCATCGGTGTCGGTGCCGGCGCCGATGTGCTGCGCAAGGCCGGTTATCGTCCCCAGATCATCGTCGGGGACCCCGACCAGATCAGCACCGAAGCCCTCAAGTGCGGCGCCCAGGTGGTGTTGCCCGCCGATGCAGACGGCCACGCGCCGGGTCTGGAACGAATCCAGGATCTCGGTGTCGGGGCGATGACCTTTCCGGCCGCGGGTTCGGCGGTCGACCTCGCCCTGCTGCTGGCCGACCACCACGGCGCCGCGCTGCTCGTGACGGCCGGCCACACCGCCAACATCGAGACGTTCTTCGACCGGACCCGCACGCAAAGCAACCCCTCCACGTTCCTGACCAGGCTGCGGGTAGGCGAGAAGGTGGTGGACGCAAAGGCGGTCGCCACGTTGTACCGCAACCACATCTCGGGGGGCGCGATCGCGCTACTTGCGCTGACGATGCTGATCACGGTCATCGTCGCCCTCTGGGTGTCCCGGACTGACGGCTTGGTGGTGCACTGGATCGTCGACTACTGGAACCGCTTCACTCTCTGGGTGCAGCACGTGGTCACGTAGTGTGTCGAGGACGGTGCATTAAATGATCTCGTTACGCCAACACGCTTTATCGCTGGCGGCCGTTTTCTTGGCGCTGGCCGTGGGAGTCGTGCTGGGTTCCGGGTTTTTGTCGGACACCCTGTTGTCCAGCCTGCGTGACGAGAAACATGACCTCTACTCACAGATCGACTGGCTCAACGACCAGAAGAATGTGCTGAACGAAAAGCTGGCTGCGGCAAACAATTTCGATAACCAACTGGTCGGCCGGATAGTGCACGACGCGCTTGGCGGCAAATCGGTGGTCGTGTTCCGCACCCCGGATGCGAAGGATGACGACGTCGCCGCGGTCTCCAAATTGGTTGGCCAGGCCGGTGGCACGGTCACCGGAACGGTGTCGCTGACGCAGGAGTTCGTCGATGCCAACTCCGCGGAGAAACTGCGCACTGTGGTGAACTCGTCCATCCTGCCCGCGGGTCAGCAATTGAGTACCAAGCTCGTCGATCAGGGTTCGCAGGCCGGCGACCTGCTGGGCATCGCCATGCTGATCAACTCCAACCCGGCCGTGCCGCCCGTTGATGACCCCCAGCGGGATGCCGTGCTGGCGGCACTGCGCGACACGGGGTTCATCACCTATCAGCCGGCCGATCGCCTGCCGGCAGCGAACGCCGCGCTGGTGATCACTGGCGGCGCGCTAGGGCAGGATGCCGGCAATCAGGGCGTCAGCGTGGCCCGGTTCTCCGCCGCGCTGGCGCCGCACGGCTCGGGCACGCTGCTGGCCGGGCGCGACGGTTCGGCGACGGGAGGCGCCGCGGTCGCGGTGGCCCGCGCCGACGCCGGCATGTCCTCCTCGATCAGCACCGTCGACGACGTCGACACCGCTCCCGGACGGATCACCGCCGTACTGGGCCTGCACGATCTGCTCAACGGCGGCCATGTCGGGCAGTACGGCACCGGCCACGGGGCCACCTCGATCACTGTGCCCCAGTAAGCCCCAGTAAGCCCCAACAAGCGCCGCGCGGCGGCGCTAGGGCGTGTTCGCGGCGGCATGGCGTGGTGGGGTGTTAGGGTGGGTTTCCGTGGGTCGGCAGGCCCAGCTGGTTAAGGCTAGAAAAATCTAAGCCCTGCCCGTATTCACGGAGGTCGCCAGTGCGTAAGCACCCGCAAGCCGCCACCAAGCACCTCTTCGTCAGCGGCGGCGTCGCCTCCTCACTGGGCAAGGGCCTGACCGCCAGCAGCCTCGGGCAATTGCTCACCGCCCGCGGGTTGCACGTGACGATGCAGAAGCTTGACCCCTACCTCAACGTCGACCCGGGCACGATGAACCCGTTCCAGCACGGGGAGGTGTTCGTCACCGAGGACGGTGCCGAAACCGACCTCGACGTCGGTCATTACGAGCGGTTCCTGGATCGCGATCTCTCCGGCTCGGCGAATGTTACTACCGGGCAAGTGTATTCGGCCGTTATCGCCAAGGAACGACGCGGCGAATACCTCGGTGACACCGTCCAGGTCATCCCGCACATCACCGACGAGATCAAGCGGCGCATCCTGGCGATGGCGCAACCCGACGCCGACGGCAACCGCCCGAACGTCGTCATCACCGAAATCGGCGGCACGGTGGGCGATATCGAGTCGCAGCCGTTTCTCGAGGCGGCGCGGCAGGTTCGCCACGACCTCGGCTGGGAAAACGTCTTCTTTCTGCACGTGTCGCTGGTGCCGTATCTGGCCCCGTCGGGTGAGCTCAAGACCAAGCCCACGCAGCACTCGGTGGCCGCGCTGCGCAGCATCGGTATCACCCCGGACGCGCTGATCCTGCGCTGCGACCGGGACGTCCCCGAGGCGCTGAAAGACAAGATCGCGCTGATGTGCGACGTCGATATCGACGGCGTCATCTCCACCCCGGACGCGCCGTCCATCTACGACATCCCCAAGGTGTTGCATCGCGAGGAGCTCGACGCCTACGTTGTGCGGCGGCTCAACCTGCCGTTCCGTGACGTGGATTGGCGCGAGTGGGACGATCTGCTGCGCAGGGTTCACGAGCCGCAAGAGACGGTGCGAATCGCATTGGTAGGCAAGTACGTTGAGCTTTCCGACGCCTACCTGTCCGTCACCGAGGCGCTGCGCGCCGGGGGGTTCAAGCACAACGCTAAGGTCGAAATGGTCTGGGTGGCATCCGACGACTGCGAGAGCGCGGCCGGCGCCGTGGCCGCCCTCGGCGACGTACACGGTGTGCTGATTCCCGGCGGATTCGGCATCCGCGGAATCGAGGGCAAGATCGGCGCCATCCGGCACGCCCGCGCGCGGGGGTTGCCGGTGCTCGGGCTGTGCCTCGGCCTTCAGTGCATCGTGATCGAAGCCGCGCGCTCGGTCGGTCTCACGCAAGCGAACTCGGCCGAATTCGAGCCGGGCACACCGGATCCCGTCATCTCCACGATGGCCGACCAGGAGCAGATCGTGGCCGGCGAGGCCGACCTCGGCGGCACCATGCGGCTGGGCGCCTATCCCGCGGTGCTGGAGCCGGATTCGATTGTGGCCCAAGCCTATGGAACGACGGAGGTGTCCGAGCGACATCGGCACCGCTACGAGGTGAACAACGCCTACCGCGAACGGATCGCGGAAAGCGGCCTGCGGTTCTCCGGGACCTCGCCCGACGGCCACCTGGTGGAGTTCGTCGAATACCCGCCGGACGTTCACCCGTTCGTCGTCGGCACCCAGGCCCACCCGGAACTGAAGAGCCGGCCCACCCGGCCCCACCCGCTGTTCGTCGCATTCGTCGGGGCGGCACTTGATTACAAGGCGGGCGAGCAACTGCCGGTGGAAATTCCCGACCGCTCGCCCAACGGCAATCAGCATCGAGATGAAGTTCAGCGGCCGCTACCCCAGCCCGCGGCCCGTGGCTGATCACGTTTTCGAGACGGCGTCATCCGAAACGCTGTACACCGGGAAGATTTTCGCGCTACGCAGCGACCGGGTGCGAATGCCCGGCGACGCGATCGCGGTGCGCGAAGTCGTCGAGCACTACGGTGCTGTCGCCATCGTGGCGATGGACGACCTGAACAACGTCCCGATGGTTTATCAGTACCGCCATGCCTTCCGTCGACGGCTGTGGGAACTGCCCGCCGGGTTGCTCGACGTCGCGGGGGAGCCACCGCACCTGACGGCCGTCCGGGAACTAACGGAAGAGGTCGGTCTGCAAGCCAGCACGTGGCAGGTGCTGGTCGACCTGAATTCCGCGCCGGGATTCAGTGACGAGTCGGTGCGGGTTTACCTGGCCACCGGATTGACTGAGGTCGGCCGCCCGGAGGCGCATCACGAGGAAGCGGACATGACGATGCGCTGGTTTCCCATCGCGGAGGCGGCCCGCCGGGTATTCAGCGGCGAAATCGTCAACGCCATTGCGGTTGCAGGGATTTTGGCCACTCACACGGTGACCGAAGGCTTCGCGCAGCCCCGACCGGTGGACAGCCCGTGGATCGACAAGCCGACGGCGTTCGCCGCTCGAAAAGCGGGGAAGGCCGCGCAATGACGACGGTGGCGCTGGAGACACAACTGCAGGGCTACCTCGATCACCTCACCATCGAGCGGGGCGTCGCGAAAAACACGCTGACTTCCTATCGCCGCGACCTACGCCGCTACACGAAGCATCTGTCCGACCGCGGAATCCACGACCTGGCCAAGGTCGGCGAGGACGACGTCAGCGAGTTCCTGGTCGCACTGCGGCGCGGCGATCCCGACTCCGGCGCCGCGGCGCTGTCCGCGGTGTCGGCGGCGCGGGCGTTGATCGCGGTGCGCGGCCTCCATCGCTTCGCGGCCGCCGAGGGGCTCGCCGAGCTCGACGTGGCGCGCGCCGTCAGGCCCCCGACGCCCGGGCGTCGGCTGCCCAAAAGCCTCACGATCGACGAGGTGCTGGCGCTGCTCGAGGCGGCCGGCGGAGACAGCCCGAGCGACGGCCCGCTGACGCTGCGCAACCGGGCGCTGTTGGAGCTGTTGTACTCCACCGGATCGCGGATCTCGGAAGCCGTCGGCCTGGACATCGACGACATCGACACTCAGGCCAGGTCGGTGCTGCTGCGCGGCAAGGGCGGCAAGCAGCGGCTGGTGCCGATCGGGCGTCCCGCCGTGCAAGCGCTGGACGCCTTTCTGGTGCGGGGCCGCCCGGAACTGGCGCGCCGCGGCCGTGGAGGGCTCGCGACGCCGGCGATTTTCCTCAACGCGCGGGGCGGGCGGTTGTCGCGGCAAAGCGCCTGGCAAGTGCTCCAGGACGCCGCCGAGCGCGCCGGCATCACGTCGGGCGTGTCGCCGCACATGTTGCGGCACTCCTTCGCCACCCACCTGCTCGAGGGCGGCGCGGATGTCCGCGTCGTGCAGGAGTTACTGGGTCATGCCTCGGTCACGACGACGCAGATCTACACGCTGGTCACCGTGCACGCGCTGCGCGAGGTGTGGGCCGGCGCCCACCCCCGGGCGCAATAACCCTGCGCCGAGCGTCGACTTGTGGGGCCAATCACGCCGGAAGTTCGACATCAACTCGACGCCCGGCGCCGGATCTCAGCCGAGATATTCCGATTCCAGCACCAGGTCGGACACCAGCGACTGGTATTCGAGGTGCGCCTTGTGCTCGACGGTGTTCCACAGCTTGCCCTGCTGCCGGCGCATGTATTCGCGGTATTTCGGCGCTCCCGGGATTTTGACGTTGTCGGCGACCACGATCGCACCCGGATGCAGCCAGCCCCGGTCCAGGATGCTCATCAGGTCGTCCAGGTAGGCGTCCTTGTCGTGGTCGAGGAACACGAAATCGAGTGCGCCGGAAGCGAATCCGTGCTCGTCGGCCAGTGCGTGCAGGGTGCGCCCGCCGTCACCGATGGTGCCGACTACGCACGTCACCCGGTCGGCGACGCCGGCGTGAGCCCAGATCTGCCGGGCGTTGACGGCGTTGGCCTCGGCGAGTTCGACGGAGTAGACCTTGGCGGTGGGAGCGGCCCTGGCGATCCGCAGGGCGCCGTAGCCGCAATAGGTGCCCAGCTCGAGCGCGAGCGCGGGGTTGGCGCGACGGACGGCGGCGTCGAGCAGCAGCCCTTTTTCGTCGCCGACGTTGATCAGTATCGACTTCTCGTAGGCGAACTTGTCGATGGTGGCCAGCGCGTGGTCGACGTCGCCGGGCCGGGCGTTCTTGAGGACGTATTCGACCGCGGCGGCTTCCCGTCCGTCGCCGATCTGGCCGGTGGTGGTGATGTTGCGGGTCGCGGTGGCCATCCGCAGTACCGACCAGCGCAGCATGGGCAGTCGTCGCTTGAGGTCCATAGGGCCACGATAGTGCGGGCGAGATTCACAAGCGTGTGCGCTCACGGCGTTGACGGTGCGCACAGGGCGCGGTGTCATCGGCGTGTCGCCGCCCCGAGCGCACACAAGACCAGCACCCGAATGGTGCTGGTGTGGCTGATGTTAACGCTGCGCACGGTTGGGCGCTCCGTGAGGGATTTTCGCCCATATTGGCTGGTTATCTCGCCTGCGCGTCATCCGGTTTAGGCGTGCGAAGCGGTTAGACTTGCCCCCGATGTTCACCTCCCGACCGCCCCGGGCATGACCGACCACCCCGACAGCGATGTCGTTATCGGGCTGACGGGGCGTCCGCCGCGGGCGATCCCCGAGCCCGGGCCACGCACCTCGCACGGCCCGGCGAAGGTCGTCGCCATGTGCAACCAGAAGGGCGGCGTCGGGAAAACCACCTCGACGATCAACCTGGGCGCCGCGCTCGCCGAGTACGGCAGGCGGGTGCTGCTGGTGGACATGGACCCGCAGGGCGCGCTGTCGGCGGGCCTCGGCGTCCCGCACTACGAGCTGGAAAAGACCATCCACAACGTGCTGGTGGAGCCGCGCGTCTCGATCGACGACGTGCTGCTTTCCACCCGGATCAAGCACATGGACCTCGTGCCCAGCAATATCGACCTGTCGGCCGCCGAGATCCAGCTGGTCAACGAGGTGGGCCGCGAGCAGACCCTGGCCCGGGCGCTGCATCCGGTGCTGGACCGCTACGACTACGTCCTGATCGACTGCCAGCCGTCGCTGGGGCTGCTCACCGTCAATGGGCTGGCCTGCGCGGACGGGGTGTTGATCCCAACAGAGTGCGAGTTTTTTTCGCTGCGCGGCCTGGCCCTGCTCACCGACACAGTCGAAAAGGTGCGCGACCGGCTCAACCCGAAGCTGGAAATCAGCGGCATCCTGCTCACTCGTTACGACCCGCGCACCGTCAACGCGCGCGAGGTGATGGCCCGCGTCGTGGAGCGGTTCGGTGACCTGGTGTTCGACACCGTCATCACCCGGACCGTCCGATTCCCGGAGACCAGCGTGGCGGGCGAACCGATCACCACCTGGGCGCCGAAGTCGACGGGCGCCGTTGCCTATCGCGCCTTGGCGCGTGAAGTCATCGACCGATTCGGCGCGTGAAGGGCAGAGTGAACGGTGAGTTGCCCTCCAAGAACGGCAACCCGGACGGCTTCTCGGATGGTTTTCGGGTCCGGCTGACCAACTTTGAGGGGCCGTTCGATCTGCTGCTGCAGCTGATCTTCGCCCATCGCCTCGACGTCACCGAGGTGGCGCTGCACCAGGTCACTGACGACTTCATCTCCTATACCCGGGAGATCGGCTCCCAGTTGGGCCTGGAGGAGACCACCGCTTTCCTGGTGATCGCCGCGACGCTGCTCGATCTGAAAGCGGCCCGCCTCCTGCCGGCCGGGCAAGTCGACGACGAAGAGGATTTGGCGCTGCTGGAGGTGCGTGACCTGCTGTTCGCCCGGCTGCTGCAATACCGCGCGTTCAAGCACGTCGCGGACCTTTTCGCCGAACTGGAGGCCGCCGCGCTGCGCAGCTATCCGCGCGCGGTGTCGCTGGAGGACCGCTTCACCGAACTCCTCCCGGAGGTGATGCTCGGTGTCGACGCCGAACGGTTCGCGGAGATCGCCGCGATCGCGTTCACCCCGCGGCCGGTCCCTACTGTGGCCACCGAGCATCTGCACGATGTGTTCGTCTCGATCCCCGAGCAGGCCGAGAAACTGCTGGCGGTCCTGGAAGCGCGGGGCAGCGGCCAATGGGCCACGTTTGCCGAGCTGGTCGCCGACTGTGGGGCGCCGATGGAGGTGGTCGGTCGCTTCCTGGCGCTGCTCGAGCTGTATCGGACCCGGACGGTAGCATTCGACCAGTCAGAGCCGCTCGGCGTGCTCCGGATTTCGTGGACCGGGGAACGTCCCAACAGCGAGTCCCTGATAGAGGTGCGGGACAAATCATGAGTGACGAGATGCCCGACGTCGATCTCGGTATCGACATCGCCGAGGCGGCGCCGATGGACGCCGACGAACTAGGTTCCGTGCTCGAGGCGCTGCTGCTGGTGGTCGACACCCCGGTCACCGCCGAGGCGCTGGCGGCGGCCAGCGAGCAACCCGTCTACCGGATCGCGGCGAAGCTGCAACAGATGGCCGACGAGCTCACCGAACGCGACAGCGGCATCGACTTGCGCAAAACCAGCGAGGGCTGGCGCATGTACACCCGCGCTCGGTTCGCGCCCTACGTGGAGAAGCTGCTGCTGGACGGCGCGCGATCCAAGCTGACCCGCGCCGCGCTGGAGACGCTGGCCGTGGTGGCCTATCGCCAGCCGGTCACGCGCGCACGGGTGAGCGCGGTTCGCGGCGTCAACGTCGACGCCGTGATGCGAACCCTGTTGGCGCGCGGCCTGATCACCGAGGCCGGCGTCGACGAAGACACCGGCGCGACGACCTTCGCCACCACCGAGCTGTTCTTAGAGCGCCTGGGGCTGACGTCGCTGGCCGATCTGCCCGATATCGCCCCTTTGCTTCCCGACGTCGACACGATCGAGGACCTGAGCGAATCCCTGGACAGCGAGCCGCGGTTCATCAAACTCGCCGGCGGATCCACGCCCGAGCAGTCGCTGTCCTTCGACGTGGACCAGGATTGATGGACGACAATCAAGGGGTCCGCTTACAAAAGGTGTTGTCCCAGGCCGGAGTCGCGTCGCGCCGGGCCGCGGAGAAGTTGATCATGGACGGCCGCGTCGAGGTGGACGGGCAGGTGGTGACGGAGCTGGGGACGCGGGTCGACCCCGACGCCTCGGTGATCCGCGTCGACGGCGCCAGGGTGGTCGTCGACGACTCGCTGGTGTATCTGGCGCTGAACAAGCCGCGCGGCATGCACTCGACCATGTCGGACGAGCGTGGCCGGCCGTGCATCGGCGACCTGGTCGAACGGCGGGTCCGCGGCAATAAGAACCTTTTTCACGTCGGGCGGTTGGACGCCGACACCGAGGGCCTGATCCTGCTGACCAACGACGGCGAGCTGGCGCACCGGTTGATGCATCCCTCTCATGAGGTGCCCAAGACCTATCTGGCGACGGTGACCGGTTCCGTGTCCCGCGGGCTGGGCAAGAGACTGCGGGCCGGCATCGAGCTGGACGACGGGGTGGCGCGGGTGGACGACTTCGCCGTGGTGGACGCGATTCCCGGTAAGACCTTGGTGCGCTTGACATTACACGAGGGGCGCAATCGCATCGTACGGCGGTTGCTGGCGGCCGCGGGCCACCCGGTGGAGGCGCTGGTGCGCACCGACATCGGCGCGGTGTCGCTGGGTGAGCAGCGCCCGGGCAGCATTCGCGCGCTGCGCCGCGACGAGATCGGGCAGCTGTACAAGGCGGTGGGCCTGTGAGCTCCGGCGTCGCGGTGGCCATCGACGGGCCGGCCGGCACCGGAAAGTCTTCGGTCTCAAGGAGACTGGCGCGCGCGCTGGGCGCGCGCTACCTGGACACCGGGGCGATGTATCGGATCGTGACGCTGGCGGTGCTACGCGCCGGCATAGACCCCGCGGATGCCGAGGCGGTCGGGAAGATTGCGTCGACGGTGCAGATGTCGGTGGATTACGACCCCGCCAGAGACCGCTACCGCCTTGCGGGAGAGGACGTTTCGGCCGAGATCCGCGGCGACGAGGTCACCCGGGCGGTCTCGGCGGTGTCGTCGGTTCCGGCCGTGCGCTCGCGGCTGGTCGGGCTGCAACGGGCCATGGCCGAGGGGCCGGGCAGCGTCGTCGTCGAGGGCCGTGATATCGGGACCGTGGTGCTGCCCGACGCGCCGGTGAAGATCTTCCTGACCGCATCGGCCGAAACCCGGGCCAGGCGGCGCAACGACCAGAACGTCGCGTTGGGCCTGCCCGATGACTACGAGGGCGTGCTGGCCGACGTGCGCCGCCGCGACCATTTCGATTCCACGCGGCCGGTGTCGCCGCTGCGGGCTGCCCCCGATGCGGTGGTGGTCGACACCAGCGAGATGACCGAGGCGCAGGTGATCGCGCACCTGCTCGAGTTGGTCAAGCAGCGAAGCGGGGCGGTGCGGTGACTCAGGACGGCACCTGGGCCGACGAGAGCGACTGGGAGACAGTCGGTTCCGATCTCGACGAGGCGGACGCGCCCGGCCCCGCGCCAGTGGTCGCGGTGGTGGGGAGACCCAACGTCGGCAAGTCGACGCTGGTCAACCGGATCCTCGGCCGGCGCGAGGCGGTGGTGCAGGACGTTCCGGGCGTCACGCGCGACCGCGTCTCCTACGACGCGCTGTGGACCGGGCGCCGGTTCGTCGTGCAGGACACCGGGGGATGGGAGCCTGACGCCAAGGGCTTGCAGCAGCTGGTGGCCGACCAGGCGTCGGTGGCGATGCGCACCGCCGATGCGGTGATCCTGGTGGTCGACGCCATCGTCGGCGCCACCGCAGCCGACGAGGCTGCCGCCCGGATCCTGCTGCGCTCGGGTAAACCAGTGTTCTTGGCCGCCAACAAGGTTGACAGCGAGAAGGCCGAAGCCGACGTGGCGGAACTGTGGTCGTTGGGGCTCGGTGAGCCGCACGCGATCAGCGCCATGCACGGTCGCGGTGTTGCCGATTTGCTCGACCAGGTGCTGGCGGCGCTGCCGGTGGTGTCAGAAGTGGCACCCGCGGCGGGCGGTCCTCGGCGGGTGGCGCTGGTCGGCAAGCCGAATGTCGGCAAGAGCTCGTTGCTGAACAAGCTTGCGGGCGACCAGCGCTCGGTGGTGCACGAGGTCGCCGGGACCACGGTGGACCCGGTGGACTCGCTCATCGAATTGGGCGGCAAGGTCTGGCGTTTCGTCGACACCGCCGGATTGCGGCGCAAGGTCGGGCAGGCCAGGGGCCACGAGTTCTATGCGTCGGTGCGCACGCACTCGGCCATCGATGCGGCCGAGGTGGTGATCGTCTTGATCGACGCCTCCGAGCCGCTGACCGAACAGGATCAGCGGGTGCTGTCGATGGTCGTCGAGGCGGGGCGTGCGCTGGTGCTGGCCTTCAACAAGTGGGATTTGGTCGACGAGGACCGGCGCGAGCTGCTGGAGCGCGAGATCGATCGCGAACTGGCGCAGCTGCGGTGGGCCCAGCGGGTCAACATATCGGCCAAGACGGGACGAGCGGTGCAGAAGCTGGTGCCGGCCATGGAGACCGCGCTGGCGTCCTGGGACGCGCGGATCCCGACCGGGCCCCTGAACACCTGGCTCAAGGAAGTGGTGGCGGCCACCCCGCCGCCGGTGCGTGGCGGCAAGCAGCCCCGCATCCTATTCGCCACCCAGGCCACCGCCCGACCGCCTACGTTCGTGCTGTTCACCACCGGTTTCCTCGAGGCCGGTTATCGGCGCTTCCTGGAGCGGCGACTTCGCGAGACGTTCGGGTTCGAGGGCAGTCCGATCCGGATCAACGTGCGGGTGCGCGAGAAGCGGGGAGCCAAGCACCGCTGAGGTCATTTCAGGCCAAGCCCCTGTCGCTGCGAAGGCGGCAGACGGCGTGATACCACCGGCTCCAGTGATACCGCGATGCGGGCACTGACACCTACATCACAAGATTTGGTATTGACTTGTCGCCTCGGTCATCCCTACTGTCTCTTGTATAGCGGGTGAATATAACCGCATTGTAGGAATAAATGGAGGAAATGTGGGCACGACGGCAGCGGCACGGTTCAGTGTGGCGGAAAAGTCGATACTGATCACCGGTGCCACCGGCGCCCTGGGCAGCACGGCGGCCCGGGCGCTCTCCGAAGCCGGGGCGCGACTGACCCTCGCGGGCGGCAACGCCGACGGGCTGGCCCGGCTCATCGACGAGGCCGGCATCGAGGACGCCGCGATGGTCACAAGCCGCCCGGAGAGCCCTCCCGACGCGCAGGCCATGGTGGAGGCGGCCGTCGCCCGGCACGGCCGCCTTGACGGGGTGCTGGTCGCTTCGGGCATGAACCACGTCGCACCCATCACCGAGATGGCCGTCGAGGACTACGACAAGGTGATGGGCGCAAACGCGCGCGGCGCCTGGCTGGTGTGCCAGGCGGCCGGTCGGGTTCTGCTGCAGCAGGGCACCGGCGGCAGCGTGGTGCTCGTCTCGTCGGTGCGGGGTTCCCTCGGGAGTGGCGCCGGTTACAGCGTGTACTGCCCGTCGAAGGGCGCGACCGACTTGTTGGCCAAGAGCCTGGCGGCGGAGTGGGGCGCGGATGGCATTCGGGTCAACGCGCTGGCCCCAACGGTTTTCCGTTCCGAGCTGACCGAGTGGATGTACGCCGACGACGAAAAGGGACGTCGAACCCGCGAGGCGATGTTCGCCCGAATCCCGTTGGGGCGCTTCGCCCAGCCGGAGGACTTCGTCGGAGCGCTGATCTATCTGCTCAGCGACGCCTCGAGCTTCTACACCGGCCAGGTCATGTACCTGGACGGCGGCTACACCTCATGCTGACCATCTCCGAAGGAAGGAACGACGAGAATATGAGCGCCAGTTGGCCTCTGGGCGAGGCCGAGTCGAAGTTGGAGTTCTACGACCTATCCCATCCATGGGGGCATGGTGTGCCGGCGTGGCCGTACTTCGAGGACGTGAAAATCGAGCGGCTGCACAACATGGCCCGAAGCCGCGTGCTGACCCAAAAGATCACCACCGTAATGCATTCCGGCACCCATATCGACGCACCAGCGCACGTCGTCGAGGGGACGCCGTTCCTGCACGAGATCCCACTCAGCGCGTTCTTCGGCACCGGCGTCGTCGTCTCGATCCCGAAGAAGAAGTGGGAGGTCGTCACCCCCGAGGACCTTGAACGAGCCACCCCGCAGATCCGGCCCGGTGACATCGTCATCGTCAACACCGGCTGGCATCACACCTACGCCGACAGCGCCGAGTACTACGCCTATTCGCCGGGCTTCTACAAGGAGGCAGGAGAGTGGTTCGCCGCCAAGGGCGTCAAGGCCGTCGGCACCGACACGCAAGCGCTGGACCACCCAATGGCCACCTCCATCGGTCCGCACGGCCCGGCCGAACACACCGGCGGTCTCTTGCCCTGGGCGGTAAGGGAATACGAGGAGGAAACGGGGCGCACTGTGCTCGACGACTTCCCGGAGTGGGAGCCGTGCCATCGGGCGATCCTGTCCAAGGGCATCTATGGCTTCGAGAACGTCGGGGGAGACTTGGACAAGGTCACCGGCAAGCGCGTCACCTTCGCCGCATTTCCCTGGCGGTGGGTGGGTGGCGACGGCTGCATCGTGCGCCTGGTCGCCATCGTCGATCCCACCGGGACCTACCGCATTGAGACGGGCCAGGCGGCGTAATGACCGATAGTGCCGAGGACGTACGCAGCGGGGGCATCCAGGTCATCGCGCGTGCGGCCGAGATACTGCGGCTGCTGCAGGCTCACCCCGCGGGCGTCAGCCAGGGCGACATCGGCGAGCGTCTGGGCATGGCCCGCTCGACGGTGAGCCGTATTTTGAGCGCCTTGGAAGGCGAGGGTCTGGTCGCGGCACGCGGGGCGCGCGGCCCGTATCGGCTGGGGCCGGAGATCGCCCGCATGGCCGGCACCGTACGCCTGGGCGTCGTCATGGATGTGCATCCGTTCATGGAGGAGCTGTCGCGAGAGCTGGGGGAGACGGTCGACCTGTCGATCCTCGACGGGGATCGGGTGACGTTCGTCGACCAGGTCGTCTCGCCGCACCGGCTGCGGGCGATCAGTGCGGTGGGGGAGTCGTTTCCGCCGCATTGCTGCGCCAATGGCAAGGCGCTGCTGGCCAATTTGCCGCCCGAGCAGCAGGCCCGGGCGGTGCCCACACGCCTCGCCAAGCTCACGGCCAATACGATCACGACTCCGGCGGCGCTGCGCAAGGAGCTTGAGCGCGTCCGCGCGGACGGCGTGGCGTTCGACCGCGAGGAGCAGACTGAGGGAGTCTGCGCGGTGGGCGCCGTGCTGCATGGGGTGAGTGAGCAGATGGTGGCCGTGAGCGTGCCGGTCCCGGGGCAGCGCTTCTACCGCCGTGAATCCGAACTCGCTCAGGCCCTGAAGGACTGGGTGCGGAAGGTGGACGCCGCATTCGGGTGATGACATGCGGCGGCCAGGTGCGGTGTTGTCTGCGGTAGGCTGTCGACCTGCTGCCAATGATCGAGGCGGCACCGGGCTGTGGCGCAGTTTGGTAGCGCACTTGACTGGGGGTCAAGTGGTCGCAGGTTCAAATCCTGTCAGCCCGACAAGAGAACACGCAGGTCAGAAGCTTTTCAGCCGGTGAAATCAGCCGAAAATCGGATACCCACCGACGGTATGTAGCGCAACAGATAGCGCAACGGCTGTTTGCTCACAGTCCGAGCGCGCCGCTCCACCCGTCGACAGCACCGCGCGCCGCCGTGTCGGTGGTGTGGCCGTAGATGTCGCCGGTGACGCTGATCGAGCTGTGCCCGAGCAGATCAGCAACCGCTTTGATGTGCACGCCGGATTCGAGCCAGCCGACCGCGACCGAATGCCGCAGCGTGTGCACGCCGACACCGTCGACGCCGGCCGTGGCGGCGGCAGCCTCGACGACACGCAACAGGTTGCGTGGGTCGACCGGGCCGCCGAACTCGGTGGTGAACACCAAGCCGCTGTCATGCCACTGGTCACCCATGCGCAGCCGCTCGGCTTTCTGCGCCGTGCGGTGCTTCCGCAGCATCGTGACAACGGCCGGCGACAGCGGCACCGTGCGGCGTGCGCGCGGCGTCTTGGGTTCAGAGAAGACGAGCTCGGTGCCGACGCGGCCGATCGTCTTGCGGACTTTCAGCCAGCCCTCGTCGAGGTTAAACACGTCGGCATCCCAGCGCAGCGCCAACGCCTCACCGCGGCGCAGCCCGGTCGCCGCGATCAACACCAGCGCCGTGTGATAGCGCGAAGCCTCTGCGGCCTTCAGCACGGCGGCGACACCCGCGGCGTCCAGATGCCGAGCTTCGCGGCGCGCGATGCCTGGCCGCTTCACCAGAGCGGCGGCATTACGCGACACCAGGCCGTCACGCACGGCGCCGTCGAGCGCGGCCCGCACGATCGTGTACACCTGGCGGATCGTGCTGTCAGAGAGCCCCTTATCGCGCAGCGCGAGCACCAGCGCCTCGACGTCCGACGGCCGCAACCTGTCCAGCGTTATCGCGCCGAACGGCGCCGGCTCCAGATGCTTGCGGCACAACGTCGCATACAGCGCACGCGTCGACTCCTTGCGGTCACTGACAGCCAACGTCGTCGCACGCCAATGCGCCAACCAGTCAGCGACGCTGCGGTTGGCGTCTTTGACCGGCGCCCCGACTTTCAGCCGATCCCGCGCCGTGTCGAGCTTGTCCCGAACCTGTTGGCGCGTACGGCCATACGCCACATAGCGTTTCGTGTTGCCGTGCTCGTCTTTATACGAGATTGCGCCCTTGTAGCCGTCGGGTTTGCCGTCGCGCTTCCACTGGTAGATCGAGCCTTCGCCGTTGGCGTTCCTCATGCGTTCTTCTTCCCGGGTTTGGTGGGTGGTAGATAACCGGCCTTGCGTGCCAGCAGCACATACCGGCCGGCGGTTGACTCAGACACGCTGAATCGTTCGGCGATCACTCGCCACGCGCCTTCGTCGACGTTGTCGCGGTACAGCTCAGCGGCCTCTCGCAGCAGTTTGTCGGTGACCTTCGCGCGGGTGCGTTTCTGCGCGGCGTTGTACGCCTTACGCGCCACCGCCGGGTCGACAGGGCCGATGCTGATTGCCTTCTCGCCGCCGGATTCCTGGCCGGCGTGCATCACCTGTTTGAATGCGACTTCGCTCCAGCTGTTGAGCTTGCGGCGGACTATCTCGAAGTCTCTCGGAAGTACTTGGCGGCCTTCGTTTTTCGCCTCGATGTTGACTGTGGTGCAGACCGGTGCGCCGTCGCGAACTTGAAATGTGATGAGCAGCGACGGCTGCTGTGCGTCGCCCGGGCAGCGTAGGTGGTACTCGGCGGGAACGTAGACGTCTTCGACTTTTACGAAGTCTTGGAGCATCTCGTACACCACCCAGCCGACGAGATGGCCGTCGATGTCTTCGATCGGTATTCGCGTCGTGACGCTGGTTGGCATCCAGGCCGCCCTATCAGAAAGCCGCGCGGTTAGTGATATGGCAACCATGCCATTAATACCTCATGCTGTCAATGGCAGCCAAAACACAGGCCGTCACCCGCCAACAACCACGGAGAGCTTCAATGGCTGAAACCACACAGCGGCTACTCATCCCGATTCCCACCGTTTGCGCGGAACTCGGGGGCGTCAGCCGCACCACCGTCTACGACCTCGTCAACCGGGGTCAGCTCGTCAAGGTCAACATCGGCCGGCGCGGCTTCATCACCGGAGAATCGTTGGCCGCCTACGTCGATCGGCTCAGCGAGGCCGCGACGGCATGACGGGCCCGCCCATAGAAGACGGGCCCCACACCCGAGGCCCGTCTAACGCTGAGGTTTCGCCACCTACCAGCACCGCCGATTCTAGCGGTGCCGGCTCACCGACACCCGACGGGTTTTATGAGGCTAATACGTTAAACGGTGACGGCCGCCGCTACCGGCGCACCAACGCCGAACTAGCGGTGATCGACGCCGCCATCCTCGATGTCGCCGAAGCCGAGAGCCCTGTCACCGTGCGGGGGTTGTTCTACCGGGTCATGTCGCGCGGCCTGGTGGAAAAAAGCGAAAAAGGCTACTGCGTCGTCCAACGCCAGACCCTCAAACTGCGCCGGGCCGGCGTCCTGCCCTATGGCTGGATCACCGACGGCTCCCGGCTACGGCTCAAACCCGCCACATGGTCAAGCGCGCAGGCAGCCCTGGAGAACACCGCCAAGCTCTACCGGCGCGACCTGTGGATCGACGCCGACGTGCACGTCGAAATCTGGACCGAGAAGGACGCCATCCGCGGCGTCGTCTACCCGGTCACCGAGGAATACGACGTGCCGCTGATGATCGCACGCGGATACAGCTCTGCCACGTTCCTGCACGAGACATCGGAGGAAATCAACGCCCAAGGCAAGGACGCCGTCATCTATCAGCTCGGAGACCATGACCCCAGCGGCGTGGACGCATGGCGCGACATTCAGCACAAACTGCGCGGATTCGTCGATCCCGACATCAATTTGGTGTTCGAGCGGATCGCGGTAACCCCCGAGCAGATCGTCTCGATGAACCTGCCCACCCGCCCGACAAAGCAATCCGACCCTCGCGCAGCCAAATTCGCGGGCGAATCGGTGGAAGTCGACGCCATCCCCTCGACAACCCTGCGGGAGTTGGTGCGTGAAGCCATCGAGCAGTGGATAGACGCCGAGCGGCTGCGGATTCTGCGGGTGGCTGAAGACAGCGAGCGCGAAGCGTTGCAGTTGAACGCCGATATGGTCGGCCGCCTCCGCGGGGTCGGGTGAAGTGAGCGGCCAACTCGTCGGTGAAGTCCTCGACGCCGCTGAAGCCGGCCACCTCGACGGACTATCCCGCGCGGCGGTGGCCGCGCTGCTGGCGATCGCCGAGAGATGTCACCACGTCACCCGACAAGGCTCGGTGCGAAGGGACCGCATCCAGGCCGCGATCCACGCGGGCAACTCACCGAGAACCGTTAGCCGCGCGATCCGCGAGTTGAAGAACGCCGGACTTGTCCGAATCGTCAAACACGGCTACAAGTCGCATGAGGCGCCGTCGCTAGCAACCATTTACGAGCTGTCTGCGCTGTATGTGCACGCGCCACCCAAGATGGCGCATGCACAAGGCGATGTGCTGTCGCCAAAATCGGACTTGCTGTCGCCAAAACAGCCACTTGCTGTCGCCAAAATCGCACTTGCTGTCGCCACCCAGGGTGGCGCGCTTGACGGTATGTCTGACGGTTCTCTTGACGGTTCTCTTGACGGGGCTGTGGCGCGCGCCGGCGCGCGCCCGCCGGCCGACGCTCGCGGCGCCCGGCTACCGGCTAACTGGCAACCCCCACCCGAAGTTGTCGCGCAACAGCGCGCCGACCACCCACACCTAGACCTCGACGAAATCCTCGAAGACTTCCGCGACTACTGGACCGCCAAAACCGGCCGCGATGCCACCAAACGCGACTGGACCGCCACCTGGCGCAGATGGGTCCGCACAGAAGCCAAACGAGCACCCCGCAACAACAACCACCGGCCGACATACAGCACCACCGATCAGCGCGTCGCCCAAGCCCAGGCCCTCAAAGCCAAATTCCGAAACAAACCACTGGAACTCCAATGACCCCCAACGACATCATCGACATCCTCACCGTCATCGCCGCCGCCGACCGCCGCACCATCGGCGAAAACGACGTGATCCTCTGGCACAAAATCATCGGCGACCTACCCAAAGACGACGCCATGCAGGCCGTCCTCGACCACGTCCGCGAGCAGCCCGGCGTCTGGCTGGAGCCCGGCCACATCGTCGCCGGCGTGCGCGCTATCCGGCGCGACCGCGCCATGCGGCAGCCCCTCGAGCAGATCGAAGCCCACAACGACCGGCTGACACCGCGAATCACCGAGCTCGCCGAAGCCAAATCCATCGACACCGCACTGAAATACACCCGCCGCGGCGTCACCAGCCTGCGGTCGGTGCCCTGCCCGCACTGCAACGTCGGCGTCGGCCAACCCTGCTACAACTCAGCCACCCGACGAGCGTTCCTCGGTCACCACGACGCCCGCATGAAAGCCGCCGCCGGCATCAACACCCCACCACCACCCGCACCGCCGCCGGGAAGCCCCGACGTGATCGTCGCCGACACCGTATGCGACACCTGCGGCGAACACGAACTCATCACCGAACAAGAAACCGACCGCGGCACCTGCGACCGATGCTGGCCAAACGTCAACGGCCACAACACAAATCACCAGCAACAGAGTGACACCGCATGAGTAAAGAGTCCAAGCCGCGCGACCGGTGGAGTCAAGTCTTTACGGCCGACCACGACCGGCCCGACACCTGGTGCAAAGGCTGCGGCTACCACCACGTCGTCTACGGCCGGCACCGCGCCGACTGCACCACCACCAAGACGACCGCCAAATAGGCGGCACAGAAAGGAAACCCGCAAATGAGCCGCTGGAAGTACATCCGCTACGACGGCGACGTCTACCGCGACCTCGGCGTCGATCAGGACGGATCTGTCTACAATCCGCACGGCTACCCCGAGGACATCGTCCGCGCCGCAGTTTCTAAAGCCGAAGCACGACGCCACGAACGCGCCAGCGTTGCAGCCAAGAAATCGGCCGACACACATCGGCAGCGCAAAGAGCGGAACGTGTACCAGGTCGCGCAGCGCCTCAAGAATGGCGGCGCGCTCACCCCTGGAACCCACTGCCATATCTGCGGCCGGGGACTAGACGACCCTGAGTCAAAAGCACGCGGCATCGGGTCCGACTGCTGGCAGCTCATCCTTGCTTCGATAGAGGCCCAGGCCACCGCATGACCGACCAGCCGCGCGCCCGCCTCTGCCGATCCTGCGGCAACCGCTTCCACCCCGTCGACCAACCCGTCTGCCCTGATTGTCGACTCACCTGGGACCAACGCCACCCGAAAGAGCAACCGACATGAGCAAGCCACGCAACCCCAACGCCCGCGCCGGCAAAAAATGGCACAAAACCGCCACCGCCTACAAAGCCCAATGCAAAGCCCGCCGAGAACCCTGCTGGCTCTGCCCGCCGGACGGCCCACCCATCGAATACGACGCCGAGCCAGGCGCGGATCTAGGTTTCGAGCTGGATCACGCTGTTCCTGTTAGTCAGCGCCCGGATTTGATGTGGGTTGAAAGCCTGTTCCGCGCCTCTCATCGGGCTTGCAATAGGTCTCGGGGCGCCCGCGCACCCCAACCACAGCCCCCACCACCAGAGGGCTTCGGACGTTGGGTCAAAGCGGATTGGCCCGGCAGCCCAGCTGAGCAGGCAGCCGGCGAGCGGTTCCACGCGCAGCGCCGTCGACGCGGCTTGCAGTGACCGTCCGGCAAACCCTCCCAGCGCCCGGGCCCGTCCCGGCTACCGTCCCGTTTCGGGTGTGGAATAGCGGCCAGCACACCCCGCACACCGCATACCCCCCGGTAGTACATTTCCAGCAAACCGCCTCTACCAGCACCGATGCTGAGATTGCTCGTGACTCGGGCGTTCCTGCTGGTCAGAGGCTCGCGGTTTTCGTGACCCACCATACATTTGACCCAAATCACCGCTTGCAGCAACGTGTCAAGAGAGCGTTTGCGCAGCTCAGGGGGGGTATTCGCATCTCTAGCAAACGAGTTTGCGCACGCTGCCAGGCAACTTCTCTTCTAGCGGCGACGATCCTGGCGTAACGCGTGCTACAGCAAACCCGGCCCCGATGTAACAAACCCGCGCAAGCCTATAACCGCAGGTCAAGGCGCATTCTGGCTGTTGAAGACGTGCAGGTCAGGGCGGTGCTGACAGGTGTCAATAACGCCGCAAACGACCGCGAAATCCAGCAAACCCCGACGAAAGGAACCCATTGTGGACGAGGACCAGCGCAAGCTCGCCGACGTGCTGCTGGCGTGCTGTAAGCGCCTGGAAGGCGTCGAGGAGGCGCCGCTGGCGTACCTGAACGACGTGGCGAAGGTGTGTGCGACGTTGCGGCCGGCGGTGGCCGACGCTGATACCCCCGAGATGCTGTGCTTGCAGCGCGCCATCTGGACCACTGAGGAGTGGGTTCTGACGTGGGTGCTGCGGGGCCGCTACAGCGCCGAGGACATGCCGGACTGGCTCCTGGGCGATGCGGCGGCGGATCACGCGGCGTGGCGGTCGGCGCTGGATGAGTTGGCTGAGATTCGCGGCGAAGGCTGACAATCCGCGTTGTCGTTGTCGTAGACTTGATGTCAGCGATTTCGCGCTCGACCGGGCGCTGAGGAGCCGCCGCCTGCGGGTGGGCGCAACCCTCCACCCCCGGGCCCAGGCGCCGTCCCCCGCGGGTGGGCGACCCCTTCGACGTGAGCGGTGCAGGTCGCGTGAGCAGCGCAAACCTGGTCGCGCTGCCGTCCCCCACTTTTCCGCGCCCTCGAGGAGGTTGTCCTCGGTTGGGCGGCAACATCTTTGGAAGGTAATCCATCATGGATCGTGAAACGGCGCAACGGCGCAGCGATGAGCTTGCCGCCCGCGTTGACAAGGCGTACAACGATTTTGTCGCCGGCAAGGTTAGCGAAAAACAGTTCAATCAGATTTGTGATCGCGCCGAGGCTGAGAACGAGCAGATAAGCATCGCGTTCAAGTCGCGGCGGCGGGCGAACCAGTTCCTCAAGGGCCCCGATGAGGTCAGCGGCTGGGGTGAACGCTCGTCGGAGTGGGATCCCAGCGCGCAGCAGAACCCGCGGGTGGCGTGCAAGAAGTGGAACCCGCCGAGCGTGTTCGACGCCACCGACGACCAGGTCCGGTCGCTGTTCGAGGCGGGCCGCTCCAACATGAAGGGCTTCTCCACCCATGTCGGCACCGGCGACACCCGCCTCAAAGACGCCGGCTCCTGGAGCGGTGGTGTTCGGACGAAGGATTGGGTGCCGCCGGTCGGGCTGGCCGAAGGCACACCCGGCTCCCTGTTGCCCGCGCAGCTCATCCCGCAAGCGTGGTGGATGCGGTATGAGCCGACGCGGTTGTTCGACTATTTCATCGGCTCGCAGGCTGAGACCCAAAGCATCTCTTGGATTCAGCACACCGGTAATACCCTGCCCGCGGCGGCGGTCGCCGAGCTGGACAAGAAGCCGGATTTGGGGCCGTTGGTCGAAGCGCACACCGCCAGCTTCTCCACGATCGCCGGCATGATCTCGGTCTCGCGGCAGTTCTTCGACGACTTCCCGAACTGGGCCTCGACGGTGCCGCATGAGCTTCAGCGGGCGGTGATCGACGCGGAGAACGACCTGGTGCTCAACGGGTCCGGTGACTCGCCGGAGATGCTGGGTCTGTTGGGGCAGTCGTCCACGTTGACGCGGGTGTGCCCCACGGTGTCCGACGTCGCCTACACCCAGATTGATTGCCTGGTGCAGTCTTTCACCGATTTGCGGTCGGGGCCGGCGTTCGCGATCGCCGACCTTGTGGTGATGCACCCGGAGCAGTGGGACGACATCCGCCGCATCAAGAACAGCCTGGGCAGCTTCGTGCTCAACGCGACGGAGGCGAACGAGGTCGGCGGCATCGACAACATTTTCGGTGTCCCGGTAGCGTTGACCACGAAGTGCCCGCTCGGCACGGCCGTGGTGCTCGATACGAAGATCGCGGTGCTGGCGTTCACCCGGATGGGGATTGAGATCATGTTCAATCCTTATGGGGATTGGGCGTATTCGCATAACGCGGTGCAGTTCCGCGGTGAGGAGCGGGTGACGATCGGGGTCGCGTATCCGAAGGCGATCAACATCGTGACCAACCTGAACCAGGGTCCGACTCACTGGAGCAGCTAGCTAGGTTTCCTCGGCGGCGTCAACCGCCGGCCGGGCTTGCGGGGTTCTGATACCACCCTCGGAAGGGGGATAGCAGGGGATCGGCAACCCGCAGCCTTGGTCGGCGATGGGCGGTCTTGATGGCGAATGATGTACTCCGCCTAGCCGTTCCAGCGCCGCCGAGGTCACGTATACGTGACCAAGTTGGAAGTCGGTCGACGCGCCCCTCGACCGACTTTCGCGTAGGTGCGGGAGGTTCGGTGTGGCCGAAGAACAATGGCGGCCGGTCGTCGACTACGAGGACGCCTACGAGGTTTCCGATCAGGGCCGGGTGCGGAGTTTGAAGCGTGACGTGCTGTGCCGCGCCGGCGCCACCCGGCGCGTCAAAGAACGGATCTTTGAAGCCGATACCGCGGACCGGCACGAGGTTCGCGCAGGTGACGTTGTCGTGTGATGGGCGGCGGCGCCGGGTCTATGTGCATCGGCTGGCGGCCGAAGCGTTCGGCGTCTAGTTATAGCGCTGCTCCAGAAACTGGAGAATCGTCTCAGGGTCGGGATAGATGTCAAGAGTTTCGAGTTCGTGACGCATGTTCTCGTGATTGTGGCTGTCGTATCTGTTGTCCAGCAGGTACTTGGGCGGAACGGTGGCGTAACCCTCGTCATCGTAGATAGGCGAACCGTCGCCCCACTGGGCATAACGAGCCATTACCGCGTTCGCCTCTGCGATGCTCATAGACACGTTTGCTTCCACGAGCTCAACGACGGTCCCCCAGTGGGATCTGACGAACTGAACTTCGTCGTCGGACCTGAAATCGAGGTCGGGGAGGATCGGGTCATCGAGTGTGACCTTGTAGACGGAACGTTCCTGGTCACGGGTTACGCCGAAAGCTTTGACCGCGAATGCGCGGGCAGCGTCAAGGCTTGTGGTTGCGTAGGTGCTCACCCACTGGTCGTAGGGGTCAAGCATGTTGGTGGTTGGTTGTCCGGGGCTGAGTCCCTGGACGTCTGCGCGGTAGTACACGACTTCATTCGCATCGTCTCCGGTCACGCTCCTATTCAATCGGAAAGCCGCTGGAGTGGGCCGCTGTAGCGCAACGGGTAGCGCAACGACTCCCGGTTCTTGGGTGTTAGCGGCTGTCAGCCGATGACGAGTAAACCTGTTCTGGCCTGCGCAGACTTGTCACCCGCTCACACGTGCTAACACCAAAAAATAGACTGGGGGTCAAGTGGTCGCAGGTTCAAATCCTGTCAGCCCGACACACGAAAACCCGCTCTGACCAGTACCGGAGCGGGTTTCGATGTTTTGGTCACGTCGCCGAATCGCCCCGAGCTTGCCAAGAACTTGCCAGGCGTCGGTCAGCGGACGTGGGTGCTCCCGGGCGGCGCGCATTCGACGCACTGTCAGCCTGTGATCGCTGGGTTGCTTCCCTACTACTAGTGGGCGCCCCTCGTGATGCTTCAGCTGTCCCGGTCTGAGGTCGAGTAATCGGTCCGCCACCGATCTCGATGAGAAACGCGGCTCTGATGTCGCTCCCTGGTTCGGGACGCCACGCAGGTCTACGTTGGTGGCCTCACGTCGAACCGACATCGTGGCTATGCCCAGACCGTAGTCGTTGACGGTATGCGGCGGCAGATTGTGAACGGCCGAAATCGGCCACGGCCCCCAAGACCGAAGCCCTATTACGTAACTTGCTCGGCAAGAGGACGCACGTCGAGCTGCGCAAGGCAGTACCGGTAACCCGCCATATTCCGCCGTATTCGTCCCGTCATGGGACGAGGGAGCAGCTTGCGAGGTCATCGTCATGGTCGGCACCATCGGGCGCAACGGCTTCCTGCGCACTGGCAATGGGCGTAGTTTCCGAAGTGTTGAATTTCCGCGCGGAAGGGAGTTGTGATGGATGTGCGACTCCGTGGGTTCGGGTCGATCGAGGTCGAGGGACAAGCGTACGAGCACGACGTCGTCATCGACCGAGGTACTGTGCGCAAACGGAGCAAGAAGCCCTCGAAGCCATACCGCGACAAGTTCGGACACACTCCGCTCTCGGCCGACGAGGAGCTCCCGGGGGCGGACCCGGGTTGATCATCGGCACCGGGGCCCACGGCTCGTTGCCGATCATGCCCGAGGTGGCGGCGGAGGCTGCGCACCGAAACGTCGAGCTTGTCGCTGTCCCGACGGAACAAGCCTGCCGGCTGATCACGGGCCTCAAGCGACGAGAGGTCTGCGCGGTCCTTCACGTCACCTGCTGATCCAGCGATCTGGAGCGCGGCGAATCAGCTCACGACGGGTTACCGGTAAGGCAGGCGACACTGATGAGCAGCGCCTACACCGCCAGAACTGCCGCCTGGCCTTATGGGGCGGCTGATCACCCGATCACGCGATCTGGGGGTGGCTTTCATTACTTCTGATTGGGTTTCTTGGCAGGAGCCTTCTTCGCGACAGCCTTGGCCGCGGTCTTCTGGGCCGGGGTTTTCGCCCGGCTGGGCGTTTTGGCCGTCGTCTTCTTTGCGGCGGTTTTCCGGGCGCCGGGCGTGGCGGCTGTTGCCTTCTGCGCCGGGGCCTCCTTGGCGACGGCCCGCTTGATGGAAGTCCGCTTGGCGGCGGATCGGTTGCCGGCCGCAGCCTTCGTTGCGCCACCCTTCTTAGGTGCTTGCCAGCCAACGGCTTTCGCGGCGCGCCCGCTTACCGCGCGCGTCTGGCTCGCGACGTTGCCGAGCGCCTCTTTCACGTTGTCGATGAGACGCTGTCTAGCCATCACACTCCTCGGGCCGGATCGGTCTTCACCTACAGCATGCGCCTCAACATCCTCGGCCGGCGCCGATTCGCCGAAAAGACGGGGTAGCCGTGGCCGCACATCTCAGCCTGGCCCGCGCGATCGATGAGCTCGCATGCCGTCATGCGCAGCTGGCGGCCGCGGCGCCGGGCCGGCCCTGTGTCACGCCAGATGCGATTGATCGAAACTTACACTGCGACAGGCAATCCTGGCCGAACGTACCCACTGGTGCGTGGCGTATAGACGAGGGCCGACCTGATTCATCAGATGCAAACGGAGACCTTTTTCGTCGATATCAGCGGTTATCCATGATCGGTGTCGTAATACGGGATGCTTTGTGGACGACCAGTTCGAGCGAGGGGACGGGTCTTGACTGGGAACGCATCAATCGTCAGCTCGGAGTGTGGGGTGTACCGACCTGAGAGGTTAGGCCTCGTGGCAGTTACCAGTTTCCCTCGCGAGGCGGACGTAGTTGCTCCTGCTGTGTTGTGAACGGATTTGTGAACGAAACGCCGCGCAACGCCATAGATCACATTGAACGGCTGTGACGATAGAGACGTCGGACAGCGTGCTTTCCGGGTCAGCCGAACAGCGACGCGGCGGCGGCGCGTAAGTCGTCGGGCTGTGCGTCGCTATAGATCCTCAGCGACACCGCCGGGTCGTGGCCGTGCCAGGCCGCCACGATGTGCACCGGGATGCCCGACGTGAGCATGAGGCTCACGCTGGTGTTCCGTAGCCCCTTGAGATGGATACGGCGCAGTCCGGCCCCTTCGCGCAACCGCTGGAACTCGTCGGAGTACCAATCGTGCCGTACCGGTGTCGAGTCCTCGTGCACCGCTATCAGCCGGTCATCCGACCACGCGACGCCAAGCGCCAGCGCCTCGGCCTTCTGGCACATCTTCAGTGTGCGCAGCGCCTCAGCCAGCTCAGGCGGCGGTGGGAGGTCGCGACGGCTGCGCCGGGACTTCGGTAGCCCTTCCTCGGTCTCGCTGCCGACGGCGACCCGGCCTCGCCGCACCCGCAGCGCATGATCATCGAGCTGAGACCAACGCAGGCCCAGCACCTCGCTGCGGCGCAACCCGTAACAGCTCAGCAACCAGCACGCGAACAGGCGTTCATCGCGCACCGACTCGCGGAACGCCTCCACCTCGTCCACCGTCCACGACTTCGCCGGGTGGGCGGCTTCCTCGTCGGTCGTCGCGTCGGCTGGTCGCTCGACAAGCGCAATAACGTTGCGAGGCAACATGCCCTGATCTACGAACGACTGCACGACCATGCCGAAGGTGGTGAGGGTGGAGCGCACCGTGACCGGCTTGACGCCGCGAGCGGCCGTGTCCACCTCGGCGGGGTCGGCCAGGATGTACACCGCCCGGCGTGGCCGCGTGACTCGCGCGGCGCGCACCAGGCCGGATAGGCAGGTGTGTACGTCCTCACCAGGGAACGCGGCGGCCAGCGCCGACGCCGAGATGCCCTCGGGGCGTTGCCCGATCAGTTCGGCGACGCGGCTGGACAGGCTGCCGGGCTGGTAGTGCTTCGGTGACCTGCGGCCTTCGGTCAGCATCAATTCAACGAGGGCGTCACCGTCGGCCTTGACGATCTGCTGGAGTTTCTTACCGCCGAGGTAGCGGCGTACCGGTTTGAGGTCGTTTCGGTAGCCCTCCAGTGTCACGCGCCGAATGCCGCGCCGTCCGTCTAACCATTGGTCGCAGGCGTCGTCAACGGTGATGGCCGTCCGCCGGGTGTAGGTGCCCGCAGCCACCTCGCTGGTGATGCGCCGATACTCGCGGCGCGCCTCCGCCTTGGTGCGGTAGGTGAATCGTCGGCGGTCCCGGCTGCCGTCGGGCTTGGTGCCCACGTCGGCCTGGAACCAGTAGGACACGGTGCCGTTCTTGGCGATGTGCTGGGTTATCGGCTCAGCGCGACGGGTGCGGTTGGCCTGTTCGGCCTTGGAAAACGGTGTGTCAGTGCTCATGTTGGTCGGTCTCCTCGGTCGCGGTGCTCCAGCCACGTGGCAACCACCTGGGACCCCGCTGGTACACCGAGCCTTTCACGAGGCTAGCTCACGAAGGCCGGCGGTCACCACGTAGACGCGACCGCCGAGCCGGCGGACCGGCAGGTCTCCGGAGGCCGCCAGACGGTAGGCCGCGGCCCGGCTGATTCCCAGCAGCTGCGCGGCTCGGGGCACCGCGAGCAGAAGGGGCAGATCGTTGAACACGTTGTCTTCCATTTTCATTCACCACCCTCCGAAGAGTCGTGTCCGCCGAGCCGACGAACTCGCAGCTCGCCGGAGGCCACCGGGCGATACGCCGCGGCACGGCTGATTCCCAGCAGCTGAGCTGCGCGAGGTACCGCAAGCAGAAGTGGGAGTTCACTGAACACGTTATTTTCCAAGATAATTCACCACTGTTCGGTATGTTGAAGGATTTTTCTCTGGATGGATGTGCCCTGTGCAGCTGTGGGCTGCACCGCGGGCAAGACTGCGCAGCTTCGGTTCCGTCGGGCGCAGTGACGGTGATGGTGCGAGAGTGCGTGTCTTCGCATTCACCACACCACGGCACAGTTGGGGATGTAGGTCGTGTAGCTGTGGGAGATCGTTCAGGCGCGGGGCGAGCACCCTCACCGGATCACGCACCGGGTTGGGGTTTTGGATCAGGTGGTCGGTGAGTTCTGCCGCCGGCCATCCGTGCGCCAAGGCGGACTCGACGGCCGCTTGGAGACTACGAGCTTCGCGGGTGCCCAGCGTCCACGCTTCGGTGACAGCCTTCAAGATGCGCGCCGCGGCATCGCTTGGTTCGGATGGGGATTCAATTGATGGATTCAAGGGGTCCCGCTGTGGGACCCCCGGAGGGTCCCACTCTGACACGGTCGCCGTCCCGCAGTGGGATGGGGGGCGTTTCGCAGCGGGACCGGGGGGGCCCGGATCGGGACGGGGGGTCCCAGATCGGGACGGGGGGTCCCGGATCGGGACGGTGCGAAAGATGTGGTGCCAAGGGGTGATTCAGGTAGTAGCGAGTCGAGCGTTGCGCCCCGGAGTCGTGTAACTGTGGATGGCGACTGATGAAGCCAACGCGTTTCCAGGTCTCTGAGTGCGCGCAGGACCGTGCTTCTCCCGGCATTGGACTCAGCCATCAGAGTACGGATCGAGGGATAGCACGAGAAATTCTCATCCGCCTTATTCGCTAGGAGTATGAGGATGAACTTCGCCGCCGAGGATCTGACGTCTAAGTCCGTCGCCCAGGCGAGCGCACCCCAGCTCATCTTTATGCCTGGGCTGAGGATCGCGCGTTGCGGAGAGTTTCGGCGGGTTCGTCCCTGCACTCACTCGTAATGGGTCGTTTCATATCTAGAACGCTAAGAGGTGTTATTGCGCTGCGCCACAGCCAGTCTGAGAAATCTCTGGCGGGTTTTGCGTCGTCGTGTTTCCGTTTACCGCTATTGACCGGAGCGCAGTGAAACATCGTGAAAGACAGAGCGGCTCGGCGGTTATCGACTGTGTCACTGGTCGCGGAGAAGGAGGGAGCAGCTCATCGCCACCAGGGCGGCAATCATGTCGGAGCACGAGCGCCGACATAACCCGACGATGGCCTACTCCCCGCTAGAGAAAAGTCGTTGAGTGCATCGATGCGCAGTGCGGATGTAGTCGTTGTGCACCAGTAGTTCTCGATGTTTCCCGGTCGATCGGTACCTCGTGAGAAATCCGCCACGCGAGGCCGATCGCGCCCCAAACTGACGCGTCTGTACCGTCGCGTGGCCGTGGCCGGAGTCGTCAAGGTCAGAAGGCGGTGAGAGAACCGTCTGTAAGTGTTTGTGGTGGCTGGCCCGGTGCTGGCTGACAGGATCGGTGTCGCCGTCTGGCTGGGTGTGACTCATGAACCGTGTGGCCCCTGTTGTGGGTGCTCTTCCCGGGATCTGTCCACCTGGTCAAGGCGGCGACGCCGGCCCGGTCCTGCTTCGGTGGCTTGATTAGAAGCCTGCCCGATCCGTTGCCGCGGGTCGTGGCCCGTTACAGGCCTGCCTCGAAGTGCTTTCTTCCGGGCCGACGCCGGTACGACGTCGCCCATGGGAAGGAACTCAGTCGCAATGCCCATCGTCGCAGAGCAATATGCATTTGTCATCGGGGTCGATACCCATGTTGGCAGCCACTCGTTATCCCTGATCATCGCCGCTACCGGAGCGGTCGTTGACCAGGCGGTGTTCCCAACGACGCCTGCGGGTCTGGACCGAGCGCTGGCCTGGATCACGCGCGGAGTCGGCGAGAAATCGGCGCTGGTGGTCATCGAGGGCATCGGCTCCTACGGGGCCGGTCTGGCGGAACGCGTCGGGGGTGCCGGTTTGCTCGTGGCCGAACCTGCATCGATGCCTGCCGGGCAGCGCCGCGGTGTCGGTAAGACCGACGCCTTGCATGCGGTCCGGATCGCACGGTCGGTCTTGGGTGTTGATACGACGCGGTTGCGGTGGCCTCGTGCCACTGGTGCACGAGTGGCACTGCGGGTCCTCGTTGTTGCCCGCGAGCAGATGGTGGCTGAGCGAACCCGGGCGATCAACGCGCTGACCGCGCTGCTGCGCACCGTCGATCTGGGCATCGATACCCGGAAACC
The DNA here is from genome assembly GCA_963788075.1 of uncultured Actinomycetota bacterium. Classification (GTDB taxonomy): domain Bacteria; phylum Actinomycetota; class Actinomycetes; order Mycobacteriales; family Mycobacteriaceae; genus Mycobacterium. The sequence goes on from CAWBFI010000011.1 coordinate 246,695, forward strand.
CTTGAGCCACAGTCAAATCAAGGCGATCTCTACATGGCGCTCCCGCGCTGAGGATTCCGTTGTCCGTACCTGCCGGCGCGAGGCCACTCGATTGGCCAAGCGCATCATCGCATTGCACGCCGAGCTGGCCGACAACCGCAAGGCCCTCGACAGCGCCGTCGACGACACCGCGCCAGAACTATGTGAACTGCCCGGAGTCGGCTCTGTCGTCGCCGCGTGCGTCCTGACGGCATGGTCTCACCCAGGCCGAGTCCGATCCGAAGCTGCCTTCGCTGCACTAGCTGGCACCTGCCCGATCCCGGCATCATCGGGGAACACCCTGCGCCACAGACTCAACCGCGGCGGAGATCGACGACTCAACCGAGCGCTGACAACAATCGTGATCGTCAGGATGCGCACCGACGCCCGGACACGGGCCTACGTCGCGCGCCGCCGACAAGAAGGCCGAACAACCAAAGAAATCATGCGCTCGCTCAAGCGCTACATCACCCGACAGCTGTTCCGAACCCTCGCCGGTGCGTACCCCGTCCCGGCGACCTCTTGATGCGATGAAGGGGCGGGGCCTCCGCTCCTCGTGACGTTCCCGGCGGATGCTGGGGGTGTTCACTTTCCACGAATCATGGGAGGCCCCTATGAACGAGTATGACGGCAAGCAGTTCGTCGGGATCGATCTGCATCGGCAGCGGTCGGTGATCGTGCGCCAATCGGAGTCCGGTGAGCAGCTCTCAGCGGTACGGATCGTCAACGACCCGGTCGCGTTGGGACTGCAGCTCGAGGACGCCGGCTCCGACCCCGAGGTGGTGCTCGAAGCAACGTATGGATGGTACTGGGCGGTCGATGTGCTGCAAGCCCACGGAGCGCAGGTACATCTGGCGCACCCATTGGGAGTCAAAGGGTTTCGGTACAGAAGGGTGAAAAACGACGTGCGCGACGCCGGCGATCTGGCTGATCTGCTGCGGATGGGTCGACTGCCCGAGGCCTGGATCGCACCACCGGCGACACGCGAGCTGCGGGAGTTGGTGCGCTATCGGGCCAAGCTGGTCGCGATCCGATCCGGGCTCAAAGCCCAGGTCCATGCCGTACTGGCCAAAGCCGGGGTGTTGATTGCGGTATCGGACCTGTTCGGAGTCGGTGGGCGCAAGCGACTCGCGAAGGTGCCGCTAGCCACCGCCTACGCCGAACGGGTCCGCTCACTGCTGGAACTGATCGATACCCTCGATGGCCACGAGGCACGTTTCGCCGCGTTGATCGCCAAACGGCTCGACGCTGACCGCGGCTATCAAGCCATCCAGCAGGTACCCGGTATCGGAGTGACGCTGGCGGCGGTTTTTGTCGCCGAGATTGGTGACGCCGGCCGCTTCACCGGTCCAGCCCAACTGTGCTCTTGGGCCGGACTGACCCCGCGCCACCGCGAATCCGACACCGTCGTACACCGCGGGCATATCACCAAACAGGGCTCCAAACTGGTTCGTTGGGCAGCGATCGAGGCGGTGCAGCGCCACCCGACGACGGCCAAGATCGCGGCCGACAAAGACCGCATCGAAGCTCGCCGCGGCAAAAACATCGCCAAGGTTGCCGCGGCACGCAAACTACTCACGCTGGTCTACTACGGGCTGCGCGACGGCCACATCCGCGCGCTCGACCGTGCCAGCGCAGCGTGAGCACTCCGGACGCAACCCGTGCGCGGCCGCTTTTTTGTCTGACCCCCCAACGGCGTGGTCGCCCGCTTGATTGACCCCACGTGTTGCTACCGCACCGCTCCATGCCCACCACAGCTGGGCGAAGGGATGACCGGCAGCCGGAACAGTCCGGCCCTGCCCCAAAGTATCTGCACCATCACGGTTTGGAGAAGGCCCACAACCACACATCCGCCCGGCTGATCTTCCCGACGTCCGTCGAAAGCATGCATCGGCCCGGTCCGGGGTCAAGACCGTTCGTCCTCGCTACGCTGCGGGCGCTCCGTCTTGACCCCGGCCCTTACCCGATGCCGCCTACACGGAGGCCGAAAGCCAGCACAATCCCAGGTCGCCAACGTCTTGACAGAACCCCACCCCTTCAGGGATGACAAGATATAGAAGCATCCCGGGTTTGGTGCCGCTTCCTTGTGTGTGAAGGATGGCGACTATGGCCAAGCGTTACCCGGTCGAGCAGCGTGAGCGCGCGGTGAAGGTGGTCACCTTCAGGAGTATCGGTCGGTGTATGCCGCCTGCCAGTCGATCGGCCCGAAGGTCGGCGTCGGTGCGGAATCGCTGCGGCGATGGGTGTTGCCGGCCCAGGTCGAAGCCGCCCAGCGGCACGGTGTCACAAGGTATTGCGAGTCGGATTGAAAATCCGCAGCCGCCGAGCGACGCGTAACGCCGCCGCCGGCTGTATGTTTCAGCTGTAAGCCCAACCACTGCAGGCCTGAACGGAAGACTCAACGCCGCTTTTCTGGCCTCTCCCACGGTGATCGCCCGTTCCGCCCGTCCGTCTTATGCGAAGGAAATCTCGCAGTGACCACGCTTGACACCCGTCGAAACGGTGCCGCGGTAGCAGCACAAACCGGCGTTGAGCCTCAGCCGATGGACGACCTGGCACCGGCGGCCGGGCCCAGCGGCCGTATGCAGGCCAACTCGCGTCGTCGCGGGCGGCCGGCGATTAAGCCGCGGCTTGCGAGGGAAGCAGATCAGACCGACGACGAGATCCGCACGTTACACCTTGTTCGCAGAAGTCGCCGTGCTGCTGGGGGGTTGACGATCGGGATCGCGACGGTCAGCTTTGTGCTGTCGTTTACGTCCTTGCGTGAGTTGGCGGCGATGGCGGCGTGGCCCGGCTGGCCGTCGTGGCTATGGCCGTTGATTATCGACGGGACGATCGTCCTGGCGACGCTGGGAATTGTGTCACTGGCGCCGTATCGGGATCAGTTCTGGAACCGGGTTTTCCTGTGGGGTGTCCTTAGCTCCGCGGCTTTGGTGAGTGTTGGCGGTAATGCTTTGCATGCGTGGCTGTCCACCGGGCACATGGTGTTATGGATGAGGTGGGGGTCGGCGGGGCTTGCCTGTGTAATTGGCAACGCGCGGTATAGGAAGTGTCCGAATAGCACGGCGGATCCGCTCTACTTACGTTGATTTGAGCTGAAGCGACCCAGTACCGCAGCCAATTGTCGGGTCTGCTCGGATCTTGAGTTCGATCACCCACAGTATGCCGGTTAGCGCCCCTTCATCGGGACGTACCACGAACCAGTCTTACGGGACAGCCGCTGTCGAGTTCACTCTGGATGACAGTCGTCGCTCTCGATGTGCCGTTCGTGGTTCCGCAAATGCGACATGGAGCGGACTGCGGACCGATCGTATGACATCGCTGTCTGGTGTCGCGGTGCGGCCACCCGTTGGGGCGGCGACACCGTAATGCCGTATGCGGCCAACATTGCGGTGGAGGTCGGCGGGGTGCTGATCGCGCCGGGAGACTACGTCTACGCTGATTCGGCCGGCGCGGTGGTAATCCCTCCCGGGAGCTTGGACCGGGTTCTCGACGAGGCAGCCAAATTCGACGCCGAAGACCGCGAGGCTCTTGGGCAAATTCGTCACGAGCGATCGGCGTGGACGACGGGCGGTGGATGAACGGTAAAGCTGCGCGCGTGTGTGTGATACACGGGCGCCGGCTCGTCATGCGCGGGTTTGGTATGCCTTCCAACGATCCGGGTTGTCTTCAAGCGCCGCGCGGTCCCAGTCAGCGTGGATCGCCGCCGCTTCGTAGGTGTCTTGCAAGAACTCGAGGAGCACCTGATCGGGGTCGCCGGACTGCCGCACGACCTCATACGGCAGGAGGTATTCACCGAGATCGTTGCTGTAGTAGGCCTCCGCGGGGCTGACGGGGTGGTCGGCGAAGCCGTCGGGTTGGGGGTAGGCGTAGGCGTAGAAGGCGCCCTCGTCACCGCCGCCTGGAAAGAACCCGCAACTGCTTAGTTCGCGCGAGTACCCTTCGACCATCACCCAGTCACCGACATTCGGTGCGCCGCCGGAATGACGCGGCGCGCCACGGCCGGAGAACCGGGTGCATGCGAGATCCATGGCACCCCAGAAGAAATGCACAGGGCTTACTTTTCCGATGAAGCGAGACCGGAACCGGCCGATTACCCGGTTGGCCTGGAGTAGCTGGCGCCAGAACAGATGCGCGGCGTTGGGGTCGTACGACGCGTGTTCGACATCCTCAGCGAACCGGGGGGCTGGGTCGACCTCGTTGGGGTGTGACTGGATGCGGGTATTGAATCCGAGGTCGTCTAACGCTTGCATGGTTTGGGAGTAGAACTGGGCCACCGATTTGGGCTCCAGTGCCACGGTACGGGTTGCGCCCCTGCTGCTGTTTATCAGCAACTTGTGGTCGATGAAATCGAACTCGATGTCGAAGGCTTCGGTCTCATGGGGGATGGCCGAGGTCGTCAGACCGCGCGGTGTGACGTACAAAGTGACCTGCCACCAATGATTAACCATGGGCGAGTGAGCAAGCCGGATCTTGCCGACGATTTGGGTCCACATGTGCAAGGTGTCGCGCGTCGCAGTCCAGTCATCGACTCGCAAGCTTGGCCATGCGTTGGTGTGTTGCGCCATCGATCATCACTCCTCGGGTTCGATGGTTAGCGGTGTTCGGGATTGGCGAAGTCCGGTCGACATCCGGCGTCCCACTCGCTGCGCTGATTGCCGTAGGCAGGGATACCCGCGGCCGCGTTCAACATCTGTGCCAGGTGCAGCAAGTTGTACGTCATGAACGTGGTGTTGCGGTTGGTGAAGTCGTTTTCCGGGCCGCCGGAACCCGGATCGAGGTATGACGGGCCCGGCCCAGCCTCGCCGATCCAGCCGGCGTCAGCCTGCGGCGGGATGGTGTAGCCGAGGTGCTGCAGGCTGTAGAGGACGTTCATCGCGCAGTGTTTGATTCCGTCCTCGTTTCCGGTGATCAAACATCCGCCGACCCGGCCGTAGTAGGCGTACTGACCATGCTCGTTGAGGAGGCTCGAGCAGCCGTAAAGGCGTTCGATCACCCGCTTCATCACCGAGCTGTTGTCCCCCAACCAAATCGGGCCGCACAGCACCAGGATGTGTGCATCGAGTACCCGAGTGAACAGTTGCGGCCATTCATCGGTGGCCCAACCGTGTTCGGTCATGTCCGGCCACACGCCAGTGGCGATGTCGTGGTCGACGGCACGCAGCTCATCGACCTGGACGCCGTGCTGACGCATGATCTGCGAACTGAGGCGTATCAACCCGTCGGTGTGGCTGACTTCCGGGGAGCGCTTCAAGGTTGCGTTGATGAACAGCGCTCGTAGCCCGTCAAAACGCCGCGTCGGCATACCGGCATCGTTGTCGGTGTTCGGTGTCATGACCCCTGCCTACCAGTAGGCTTTGTTCGTTCGGTGGTAAGCGCGTAAAACACTGGCATGGCAACGAAAACGACCAGCGCCACCGCAGGTAGCCACAGCGCCCCGGTCACCCCTGCTGTCAGGTAGGCGCCGATCCCGGTCACCGCGCGGATCCGGTTGGCGCCAAACGCTTCCTGGTCGATTCCCGTTTCGACGAGGCGGCTGCGGCGGCGATGAACCTGGTCGTAGAGCAACAGCCAGCTTGCGCACATCGCGGTTGCGATGCCCGCGTATAGCACTACCGCCGCTCGTGCGTCGGTGCTGTCGACTCCGCCCATGAATGCCTGCGAGAGTACCGCGGTGGGAAACGGGATCAGGGCCGTGGTGAACAGCAGGGTCAGGTTCGCCAGGTGTACGCCTCGGTCAACGCGCCGGATCGCGACGAACGCTTGGCGGTGGTTCAGCCAAATCACCGCGACATACAGAAACGACGCAAAGTAACCGAGATACGCGGGCCATTGCTTGACGAGGGCTTGTAGCAGCTCCCCCGGGGCGTGCTCGGGTTCTTTGAGGTCAAGCACGAGGAGGGTGACCACGATGGCGAAGACGCCGTCGCTGAAGGCCTCCACCCGTCCGGTGTCGGTCACTTGCTGCAACGGGCCGGTGCCCGCATCGGCTTCGTTGTCAGGCATCGGTAGCCAGCTCCGCGCGCACCACGGCGTGAGCGTGCGGAGTGACGGGATCGAGGATGTCGTCGAAGTCGTCGTGCTTGTCGACGTAGGCCGCGACCAACGGGCAGATCGCCACGATGCGTTTGCCTGCCGCCCGGGTGTCGGCGAGCGCCGCCGCGGTGAGTTTGTTCGCCAAACCCTGGCCGGTGAACTCATCGCCGATCTCGGTGTGGTAGAAGATGCGCTGCGTGTCGGTGTCGACATAGGCGCTGAGCCCAGCCCGGCGGTCATCGACGCTGATCTCGTAGCGCTTGCGCTCGCTGGCATGGGTGACGGTCGATTCGGTCATGGCTGCCCCTATCTGGCCGGTCGGAAGGTGTGCTGTGCCCCATTCGGCAAATGACGTTCAGGCGATTGTCCGTTGGCACTGCGTAGCGCGCCGATGTTGATTCCCAAGCCGGAGCCAGGCACCGCCACACATCATGTGCACATCGACAACCTTCGCGGCGGAGCTGCACACAGGTGCGGCGGCTATAGGTCGCCGACGCTCGGACGCTCAAGAGTTTTCCAGCGGCGTCTTTAACTTCGAGGTGGCCCTTTATCACCGCATGAACCGTCACTGGCTCTTTACGCGGTTACTGCGCGCACACGCCGCCATCGACGGGCAGCGTGTGGCCGGTAACGTAACGCGCCTCGTCGGACAGCAGCCACACCACGGCGTCGGCAACCTCGTCTGGCTGGCCGATTCGCCCCATCGGCACGAAAGCGGCATAGCTGTGCGGGTTGCCGCCTGTCCCTTTCGCGAGTAGAGCCGTTTCCACCGGTCCGGGGCCGACCGCATTCACCCGAATGTTCTGCTTGGCGTAGTCCAAAGCCGCCGCCTTGGTCATACCGGTTACGGCGTGCTTGGTGGCGGTGTACAAAGACCAGCCAGGATAGCCGTTCAGTCCGAAGATCGAGGACGTATTCACAATCGCCCCGCCACCGGTCTTGAGCATTTGCTCGATCTCGTACTTCATGCAGTAGAACACTCCCTTGATGTTCACGTCGAAGAGCAGCGACGCCCCGTCGATGTCCTGCTCGTGCAGCGGGACCTGCTCGCCGTCTGCACCGGCGTTGTTGTGCGCAATGTCCAGACGACCGAATTCGCTGACGGCCCGCTCGACCAACGCCTTGGCCTCGGCGGGTTTGCTCACATCAGTTGGTTGGAAGATCGCCCGACCCCTGCCCTGTTGGATGGCCTCAACCACGGCCTCTCCCTTAGCGGCATCCCGGCTGCCAGTAACAATGGTGGCTCCGGCCCTTGCCATAGCCATTGCCGCCGCCCTGCCGATCCCCGATCCGCCGCCTGTCACGATCGCGACTTTGCCCTTCAAGTCAGCCATCCTCGTCCCCTCCGATCTGAACTGCCAGTGGATTCTGCTTGGCGAACTGGAAGCCGTTACCACACTGGACGAGCGCGATACCCCTCTGAGCATCAGGACCTAGAGTCAAACTGTCACAATCCTTTTCACGAACCGGACCATGACCAGCGCGGCGCCGGCCACCGCGCGAAACGCAGGCGGTGCAGGTGCTAGTCCGTCGCTGTCCCGGTGTCGTCCCCGTCGGGTAGCTCCGCGAACTGCATCATCGGCGACATCCACGCGCAACGGGCGAACGTCACCTCGCATCGTCAACGGGCTGAAAGGGTGCGTCACGTGCCCTGCTCCCGGTCGGCTTCCACCTGCGCAATGTTTCCGGTGTCGGAATCGTCCCGTCATCAGTCAACCGACTGATCACCGGCCAGTACCTGTGGGTGTCGGCGCTGTGTCTCAGTGAGGTGACTGATGACGTCGGCTCCACTGTGCCTGAGGGTGATAGATACGTGGCAGCCGAGCCGGGAGGAGTGAAGATGGTGGCCAACCCGCACAGGTTGGTGCTCGACCCGGCGGCGCAGGCCTTGGTGGAGGCCGCTGATGCGTGCCCGCACCTCCATGATCTCGGTCCGGTCAAGGGTCGCGAAGTGGTCAACGACGTCCAGAAGGATCTCTGTCACATCGCAGTGCAGGAGATGTGGGAGACGATCGAGGGTGGTCCCACAGGGTCGGTGCGGGTGCGCGTCGTCACGCCACCCGATGCGGCGGCCCCGTTGCCGGCGGTGATGTATGTCCACGGGGCGGGGTGGGTGTTCGGCAATGCACACACGCATGACCGGCTGGTGCGCGAGTTGGCTGTGCAGTCTGGTGCCGCGGTGGTGTTTCCCGAGTACGACCTATCGCCGGAGGCGAAGTATCCAACGGCATTGGAGCAGATTTATGCGACCGCGGCGTGGCTGGCGCACGGCGGTGCCAGCGACCGCGTTGACGGCTCGCGCATCGCAGTCGCAGGCGATTCGGTGGGCGGAAACATGGCGATCGCGTTGACCTCTTTGGCGCTGCAGCGCAAAGAGTTTCACCTCGCGCAGCTGGTGGCGTTTTACCCGGTGACCGACGCCACATTCGAGACCGAGTCGTATCGATTGTTCGCCGAAGGCTACTTGCTGCGCCGCGACACCATGAAGTGGTTTTGGGATCAGTACACCACCGACGAGGCTGAGCGCGGGCAGATCACGGCGTCCCCGGTGCGGGCGACCGTCGAGGAGGTGGCGGGGTTCCCGCCGACGCTGATCGTCACCGCCGAAGCAGACGTGCTGCGCGATGAGGGGGAGGCGTTCGCGGCCAAGTTGCGCGCGGCGGGGGTGCCAATCACCGCGGTGCGCTATGAGGGGATCATCCACGATTTTGTGATGCTCAATGCCTTGAAGGACACCGGTGCGGCCAAGGCGGCCACGGCGCAGGCGGCGATGACGCTCGCAGCCGCCCTGCAACGCAGGTGAGCGGGCTTAGTCGGCGAGGTCACGCAGCTCGTGGCGGCGGCTGACTCCGAGCTTGGGATAGACGTGGTAGAGGTGCGAGGCGATTGTGCGCGGTGAGAGGTTTAGTTGCTCGCCGATCTGGCGGTTGGTCAATCCGGAGGCGGCTAGCCGAACAATCTGGCGTTCCTGGGCGGTCAACGCAGCGAAAGTCCCCGTTGTTCGCTCATTCTTAGATGTCACGCCGGCCGCGCGCAGCTCGGCTCGGGCTAGGGCCGACAGTGGTTTGGCGCCTAGGCGGTCGAACGTCGCTAGGGCGGCGGTGAGCAGCGGGCGGGCGTCGGCGGGACGACGCGCCCGGCGTAGCCACTCGCCGTAGTGCAGCCGTGCCCGCGCGCGTTCCAGCGGCCATTGGTCGCCGTCCGGGTTGAACACTGCTAATCGAAAATGGGTTTCGGCGGCCCGTGCCGGCGCCACCAGCGCCAGCGCCTGATGGTGCAGGAGCTGAAGCCGCACCGGGGGTTCAGGGCCGAGCCGGTGTCCAATCCTCGTGATCAGTGGTTGCGCTTCGTCGGTCCGACCGCTGCGGGCGGCTGCCCATGCCATCTCGGCGACGGCGCGGTCCGAGACGACAAAATGAGTGGGCGTCCCGTCGGGATGAAACTGTTCGCGCAGATGTAGGTAGGCGCCGTCGAAGTCGCCGCTGGCGATCGCGTTCCACCCGGCCGCGCGCGTCAGTGCCGTCCGGGTGGGAGATGACGTCGCGCCGATGGCGTTCGCACCGGCATCGCGGAGCGCCTGCGCGGCGGCCTCGATGTCGCCGCGATAGGCGAGCAGTTGTGCTCGACAGGCTGTGGTTTCGCCCTCGAGCAATTTGAGTTCGTGGATGGCGCACAGATCGGCAGCGGTGTCGAGAAGTTCGTCGAGTTGGCCCCAGCGCCCAGTGTCGAGCAGGGCCCACGCCAACGGGGCGATGGCGTAGGTGAAGCCGCGCAGCCCTCCGGAGGCTTTCAGCGACTCGACTGCCTCGTGAAGTAATTGTGCCGCCAGTGCGGTTTCCTCGGTCACCGCGGCCATCACGCCGACCACGAGATACCGAAACGGTTCCAGAGTCGGCGACTGCGGGGTGAGCCAGCGCTTGTCGAATCCGGCCGGGCGTGTATCGGAAGCCGCGGTGGCGGCATACATGCCGATGTAGGCACGTTGCAGGGCGGTGGCGCCCAGCGGGAAGGTGAGGAGATCCGCGGAGGGCCGTCCGTCGGCGCTTTCGTCGGTGTCGCGCACGCGGTCGAGCCATCCTGGTAGTGCCCTGCGATGGGCGATGTCTCCGGAGTAGTACGACGCCGAGGCGCCCAGGTAGGTCAAGGCCAGCGCAAGTCGACCGATGGGCGGTGTCGCGTGGTCGAGGCAGCGGCGTACCAGGTCGAAAGCCTCGACAGGTTGTGCCGATTGCAGTTGAATCGAAGCCCGGGTCAGTGACGCGTGTCCGATGATGTCGGGGTGGGCGGCCAGCAGAGACGCGTGCTGGCTGAGAATGAGCGCCCATGCCGGGTCGCCGCCGAAGTTCGCCGCGGCCGCCGCCTCAGCGTATCGACGCGCAGCGTCACCGGGCTGGGGGCTGAGTTCGGCGGCCCGGTGCAGCGCCCGGGCCACCTGTAGATAGCCGCCGCGGCGCTGCGAGAGGTGCGCGGACTGTTCGAGAGCCGTCGCGATGGTCTCGTCGGGGCCTGATGTTGCGGCGGCTAAATGCCAAGCGCGGCATGAGGTGTCGAGCAATAGTGATTCGGCCAGCGCCAGGTGTGCCTCGCGTTGCTGGGTCAGGCTGGCTTCGGTGTAGGCCAACGTGCGTAGCAGTGGATGGCAAAATGTGATCCGCCTGTCGGCGGTGAAGCTCACCAGGCCGGCGGTCTGCGCGGACTGCCACCCCGAGAAATCGGTGTGATAGCCGGCGGCTTGGGTGATGGTGTCGATGGTTTCATAGCCGGCACCTGCCGCGGCGTAGAGCAGGAGCTTGCGGGTGCCGGCGCCGAGGGCGGCTAATTGCAACGAAAACATAGAATGCGCGCCGCTATAGCCGGGCACACTGTTTGCGCGGAACACGGTGGCCCCGGTGCGGCCGTATACCCGTGCGATTTCGATCAAAGCCAGTGGGTTGCCCCCAGACCAGCGAATGATCTCGCCGCGCACGCTGGGCTGTGGGGGCGGAGACTGAGCCTCAAGCAGGTCACTTGCCTCGCGGTCGGTCAGCGGCGGTACTTCAAGGACCGCGGTCGAGGCGTCGATTCCCGGCAGAGTGTCTCGACGGCGCGCGGTCATCAACACTGACACCGGAGCATCGACTAGCCAGCGAACGGCAGAGGTAAGCACCTCGCGCGAGTCGCGGTCCACCGCGTCGATGTCGTCGACGGCAAGTAGCAACGGCTGTTCGGCGGCGGCGGCCTTGAGCAAGGCCAGCAGTGCTTGACGGATGATCACCGGTCCGCGTGGCGTGGGTTGCGCGCTGGCCCCCACCACATCGAAGAGCGTGTCACGCAGTCCTGGGGCAAGCGCGTCGGCGAAATCGATTATCGGCCAAAGGAGTTCGGTCAGCGACGCATACGCTGGCAGCAGGTCGGGTTGACCGCCGGCGCTGAACAGTACCCGGATGCCATCGCGGGATGCCGCGCTGACGGCGTCGAGCAACAGCGTCGACTTCCCAATTCCGGCCTCACCGACCAGTAACAGCGCTGCTGGCGCCCCGTCGCTGCGCCCGGCGACGGCGGCGGTGAGCTGCCGCAGGTCGGAACGCCCAACGAGGCGAAACGCGAGATGGGTTCCCGTCCTGGGCGTGGCGACCGCCATGCGGCGTATTGTTCCATCAGTGTGCCCCGAGGGGGACCGCCGGCCTTAGCCGTCGGGTGAATCGGGGCAGGTGACCAGCTGCGCTTGGTGGGTTTTGTCGGTCCCGTCTCGTAACGTGCGCGGCATGTCGGGTCAGCGGTTTCGTCTCATGCCGGGAGGCGTGTGTTTGCTGGGGCTGCATCTGGTGTGGTGTCCGAAGTACCGCCGTCGGGTGTTGGGTGGACGGGTCGCGGGTGTTGGGTGGACGGGTCGCCCACCGCCTGGACGAACTGATCGTGCAGGTCGCCGACGAGCACGGCTGGCAGATCGTGGCTCACGAAGGTATGCCCGATCACGTGCACCTATTCGTGCGGGTCGGACCTACCGATTCGCCGGCGGCGGTGGTGCGGGCGTTCAAAGGGCGCACTGCGCGGGTGTTGCGGGCTGAATTTCCGCACTTACGTCGGTTCGCGAAGGTGTTGTGGTCGCCGTCGTATTTCGCGGCCTCGGTCGGCTATGTCTCGGAGTCGACGGTGCGCCGCAGCGCCGTGCTGAGAAACCACACGCCTTGCGCCAGCGCCGCACGGGTGGGTGGGGTGCTGCTGAGCTGCCGCAGCGCTACGAAGTCATGGATGGTGCCTAGATAGCGGATCGAGGTGACTGCTACGCCGGCCGCGCGCAGTTTCGCGGCGAACACCGCTGCTTCGTCGCGCACCACGTCGGCTTCGGCGGTGATGACCATCGTCGGGGGCAGCCCGGCCAGCTCTTCGGTCGTGGCGTATCGCGGTGACACCGTTGCAACGCAGCAGTCATCATCGCAGTACTGGTCCCAGTACCAGCGCTGTTCGTCACGGCTGAGCAGGAATCCGTCGGCGAAGATGTCGTACGATGCACTGCTGCAGGACGCGTCGGTGGGCGGGTAGTAAAGCAGTTGGGCGCGCAGGCGCGGGCCGCCCCGAGACTTGGCCAGCAGGCACACGGCGATCGCGAGTGTCGCGCCCGCGCAATCACCTGCTATTGCAAGGTTTCTGGGGTCGATCCCGAGCTCGTCGGCGTGGCGGTGCGCCCAGGTCACTACCGCGTAGCATTCCTCGAGAGCCACCGGATATCGCGCCTCCGGGGTGCGCGTGTATTCGGGGACAATGAGGCATGCCCTGCAGTGCTGTGCCACCTCGTCGATGATGTGAGCGTGGGTATCGGCGTCGCCGAACATCCACCGGCCCCCGTGCAGGTACACGACACCGGGCAGTCGACCGCTGAGTCCGCCGGGCCGGATCCGCCAGAACCCGGTCAATCCGCACGGCCCGACCGGGCAGGTGAGGAATTCGGCGTCGGTGTCTCTGACGGCGGTGCTACCTCGCTGAGCTTCCCGCAGCGCTGCGCGACCGTCGTGCGGGCCGAGTTGCTGAAGGTTTGGCGGGGTCGACATGGCGGCCAGCAGTTTGGTGATCGCGGGGTCCAGCACCACCTCGTGTGGTGTCTCGTCCGCCGGGTGGCATCTGCGAGTCATCTGCTGCTCCGTTCGGGGCCTGCGCACGGCGTCAACGGTGTGCTCGCCTGACTGTGCCGTTTACTCAACGGCATGATCCGGTGAGCAGTCATCAGTCGCTTGACTGATGCCCAGATTTTGATTGCGCCGGACAATCGGTGTCGATGGGGCAACGTGGGACACGTTGTCGGGTATGGCGGAAAGGGCGCAGTTCGTGGAGTTCGTTTTCAAAGACGAGGCATTCAAGTTTGAGACGTTGCGCGCTGCCGGATTCGCCGGCGACGCCGGTGCGGATATCGGCGAAGTCATCGCGACAACGTCTCGGATCTCCGAAGGAGACGAAGAGGGATGGACGAGCGAATGGCGAGCCACCGCTGAGCGCATCGCCAAGCGTGGCGAGGCGTCACTTTCTGTAGGAGACACCGTCAGCGCGCGGGAGGCGTTCTTACGGGCTTCCGCTTACTATCGGTCCGCGGAATTTTACTGCCGCAAAGATCCGCTTCACGATCCTCGGGTCCTCGAGCTATCTCGGTTGTCCAAGCAGTATTTGGTGAAGGGCAGCAAGTTACTGGACGGGCCCTTCTCAGAGGTCCTCATTCCATTCGCGGACACCGACCTGCCCGGCTATCTGTACCTGGTCGACAACAGTGGCCAACCACGACCAACGGTGATCTACACGAACGGCTTCGATTCCACTTCGGAAGAAGGCTATTTCGTCATCGGTGCCGCCGCCTTGCGGCGCGGCTACAACTTCCTGGCTTACGACGGGCCGGGGCAAGGTTGGATGATCCGGGAACGAAATGTGGTCTACCGCCCGGATTGGGAAAACGTTCTCGGCCCCGTGGTCGACTTCGCGCTGACCACCCCAGAGATCGATGACAGCAAGATCGTCCATTTCGGCTACAGCCTCGGTGGCTACCTGGTGGCGCGCTACGCCGCACGCGATCATCGCTCGGCGGCCATTATCTGCAACGACGGCCTGATCACCTTCTACGCCTCCTACCCGCCGATTCCCAAGGCGACGCTGAATTTGATTGAGCAGAACCGGGATGACGAAGCGCTGCCGCTGCTCGACGAAATGGCCCGGACTGACACGAATGCCCGCTGGGGCCTGCAGAATGGCGTCTGGGTTTATGGTGTCGACTCCGCCGCCGACTACGTTCGCAAAACCGCCGACTACACCCTGAGCGAACAGATGATTCGCAGCATCCGAACCCCTGTCCTCATCCTGGAAGGCGAGGACGACAAGGTTTTCGAGGGACAGGCTGCGGCGTTAGCGCAGCAACTGCAGGCACCACATAAACACGTCGTGCTCCGCAGCGCCGACGGCGCAGGCGCACATTGCCACGAAGGTGCGATGTATCAGCTTCACCAGACCGTCTTCAACTTCTTAGCTACCACCCTGGGCTGATTGGTGAGAACAAGCGTCTGGCGTGCTACTGCCGCGCCCAACCCCTATCGATGAGAAGGCCAGGCCGCCAATGAATCTCCCCACCACCGACACCTCAGGACAAAGCCAGCGGGGCGGCGCCGCCGCGCGTGCCGAGCGCGACATCATCAACCCGGCCACCGGCCAGGTCATCACCACCGTCCCCGAGCAGTTCGGCGACGACGTTGACATCGCGGTTAGCAAGGCGCAGAGGGCATTTGATAGCGGGCTGTGGCCGCAGATGCCGCGAACGGCACGTGCCAGGGTGCTATTGCGTATCGCCGACGCCATCGAAGCGGGATCCGAACAGCTCTATCAATTAGAGGCGCGCAACAACGGCCGCCCGATCACCGAGACGAGAGCCCAGTTGTCACGGGTACCTGAGTGGTTTCGCTACAACGCGGGCCTGCTGGCGGCGCAACGCCCGGCCGTACTGCCCGGCGATGGCCCGTATCTGACTTACCAGCAGCGCCTGCCGCTCGGCGTGTGCAGCATCATCACGCCGTTCAATCACCCGATGCTCATCCTCGCCCGCAGCTTGGCCCCCGCTCTCGCGAACGGCAACACCGTCGTTGTCAAACCATCGGAGATGACGCCGCTCACCACGTTGGCCTTAGCCGACCTCCTAACACAGGCGGGTCTGCCCGACGGTGTAGTCACCGTCGTCACTGGTGGGCCAGACGCCGGCAAGCGGATGACCGCTCACCCCGACGTCGCCAAGATCACGCTGACCGGCGGCACCGAGGCCGGCCGGGCCGCGGCAGTCGCAGCAGCGCCGCGATTCGCCCGCGTCACCGCCGAACTGGGCGGCAAGACGCCGATCGTGGTCTTCGACGACATCGACCCCGCCGCAGCGGCTGAGGGGGCCGCGTTCGCAGCGTTCGTGGCGGCTGGCCAATCCTGCGTTGCGGGTTCGCGTTTCCTGGTGCAGCGCGGCGCCTACGACGACTTCGTGCAGGTTTTGTCCGCGAGAGCACGCACGATCCGTGTCGGCGATCCGTTGCTGCCCACGACGCAGATGGGTCCGCTTGTCAGCGCCCGGCAGCGCGACAAGGTGCGGGCCCTCATCGACACCGGCGTCGCCGAAGGCGCGCGACTTACCGCTGGAGGTGGTGTCCCGGATCTCCCGCCGCATCTGCGGGACGGATTTTTCGTCGAACCAACCGTGCTCGCCGACGCCACCATGGATATGACCGTGGCAAGGCAAGAGATCTTCGGTCCGGTCGCTGTGGTCATCCCGTTCGACGACGAGGACGACGCGGTACGGATGGCCAACGACAACCGTTACGGACTGGGAGCCGGAGTATGGACCACTAACGTCAGCCGCGCGCACCGTGTCGCCTCACGCATCCTAGCCGGCATGGTCTGGATCAACGATCACCACAAATTGGAGCCGTCGCTGCCCTGGGGTGGTGTCAAAGAGTCCGGAATCGGCAAAGAAGCCGGAATCGAATCTTTCGACGACTTCTCTTGGATCAAGACCATCGTCGTGCGCACCGCCGCCGATTACCTCGACTGGTACGGCGACGAAAACCCCCAACGGTTGAACTGATCAAGAAAAACGTGTCATGAAGGACTACTCCACCGCAACAGCCATCGTCGTCGGCGGATCCATCGGCGGCCTCACCGTGGCGCTGCTGCTACGCGATCTGGGATTCCGTGTCGACGTCTACGAGCGCACCGCGACCCCGCTCGACGGGCGGGGCAGTGGGATTGTCTTGCAACCCGACACGGTGCGGTGGTTCACCGACCGCAGCACCCGGAACCTCGCCGACCTGCACACCTCGACCTCGTACGTGCAGTACTTCGACGGTCGCGGACAGATAGTGCATCGCGAGAACAGCACCTGGACCTACACGTCCTGGGGCACTTTTTACCGTGCGTTACTCGCCGATTTCGGCACCGAGCATTACCACTACGGTAAGTACGCCTGTGGGTTCAGCCAGGACCAAGACCACGTAACTGTCCGCTTCGTTGACGACACGACCGCTTTGGCCGACCTCGTTGTCTTCGCGGACGGCATCACATCGAGCGCCCGAGAACGTTTTGATCCCAACGCCAAACCCACCTACTCGGGTTACATCGGATGGCGCGGTACCGTCCCCCAATCGCAGCTCAGCGCCTCGACGCGCACCGCACTGCAGGATGCCATCACCTACAACCTCATCCCGCATTCGCACATCATGATGTACCCCATTCCGGGCGAGGACGGCCTCGATGCACAGCATCGATTAATGAACTATGTGTGGTACCGCAATGCTCCCGCAGGTCCTGATCTGACTGAAATGCTTACCGGCAAAAACGGATTCGTCGGCACCGTCTCAGTCCACCCCGGACAGGTCCAGGAACCCTATATCAGAGAGCTGCGCCAAGCCGCAGCCGATCTGCTGGCGCCGGGGGTCGCGGAGGTGGTGTTGGCCACCGAAAACCCCTATCTGCAAGTTATTTCCGACGTTCGCTCCACCCGAATGGCACAGGGCCGGGTTGCACTCATGGGCGATGCCGCATGCGCCGCGCGGCCGCACGCCGCCGCAGGCACCGCCAAGGCCGCTGCCGACGGCTGGACACTGGCCGCAGCACTGCGGGATTCCGGCGGAGACATTGTGTCCGCCCTCACCACATGGGAACCCGCGCAGCTGCAGCTCAGCGACAACTTACTTAGACGCGTCGTAGACATGGGCGAACGCTCCCAATTCCGCGATACCTGGATACCCGACGATCCCAACCTGCGGTTCGGGCTCTACGGCCCCGGTCGCTAAGGCCCATCAGACTTGAAAGGAAAAGCCTTGACCGACAACAGCTTCCTGAGCGACCTCCCACTAGCCGGTGAACTCATCGCCAGCAATTTCGAGGGCTGGCCTGACTGGCTGAGAACCGAATTCGCCGAACATGCCTACGACGGTCACGTCGGATCGCGGCTGCTCAGCCAGAACGATCGGGTTCGCGTTTGGGAGATCCGACTCGCCCCCGGCGAGCGCTGGCATGCCCACCGCCACGTTCTGGACTACTTCTGGACCGCCGTCACCGCAGGAAACAGCCGCCAGCACACCCACGACGGCACCGTCCGTGAAGTGGCGTATCAGCCGGGCGAGACACGCCACTTCCACTTCAATGAAGGGGAATATCTGCTTCACGACATTCAGAACATCGGCCGGACCGACCTGGTGTTCACCACCGTCGAACACCTCGACAGCGCGAACGCACCCTTGGACTTACAGCAATCAAGTCGCGGCCGGGACGGATCGCGGTGATCACGGCGCCCGTTGCGCCAGGCATCATCGACGTCCACGCCCACTGGTTGCCGTCGCACCTGTTCGGCCTGCCGCCGGGCGCCCCGTACGGCGCGATGCATGACCGCAGCGGGCAGCTGTATCTGGGTGACCTGCCGCTGTCGATCTCCAGCGTCGCAATGAGCGACGAAACCGCCATCCTCGCCGACATGCGCGGCGCCGGCATCGCAGTCCGAGTGTTATCGGCCCCCCCATTTGCGTTTAGCCTCGATGCGGGCCCCGAAGCTAACAGCTACACCGAGGCTTTCAATACCGCGCTCAGCGACGTCGTCGCCCGCTCGGATGGCGCGCTGCTCGGTATGGGCATGGTCACGGTCACCGACAGCGCATACTCGACCCGCCAACTCGAGACAATGGCTGAGACTGAGGGCATCGTCGGCGTCACCGTGCCGCCACTGATCGGCGGGAACTCGCTCGATCGCGGGCCACTGCGGCACATCCTTAACGAGGCAACACGTTTGGATCTCGCGGTACTGGTACACCCCATGCAGCTCGAACGTCCGGAATGGTCCAGGTACTACCTGACCAACCTCATCGGCAATCCCGTCGAAACCGCCACGGCAGTGGCCACGCTGCTCCTGAGCGGCCTGAAAGACGAACTACCCGAATTGCGGATCTGTTTTGTGCACGGCGGTGGTTGCGCCCCGGGCCTACTGGGAAGATGGACCCGCGGATGGGAAATGCGCAGTGACGTCAACAGCCAAACACAGCGATCCCCTGCCGAGGGGTTCCGCGCACTGTACTTCGACACGGTCACGTTAGGGTCCCCGCAACTCACGCTTTTGGGCGCACTGGCCGGTACCGACAAGATCGTCTGCGGTAGTGACTACCCCTTCGACATGGCCGAGTGCAATCCGGCCAGGTTCGCCGTCGAACACGGACCTGGTTCCCGGGCCCTCATCCGGGCCGCATTGTCCTTTTTGGGCATGTGCACACAAGAACAGCAATATCAACACTTAGCATGACCGTGCACCTGTTCACACCACTAACGCTGCGGGACATCACTTTCGCGCACCGGGCTTGGATGTCGCCGATGATGCAGTTCTCGGCCGTACCCGATGGCCCAGACACCGGTTCGCCCACCGATTGGCACTTGCAACACCTTGGATCACGCGCGGTGGCTGGCGCTGCGCTGGTCATGGTCGAGGCCACCGCCATCGATCCCATCGGCCGCAGCAGCGTTTACGACCTCGGCCTCTGGAATGAGAACCAGGCCGACTCATTCCGGCGGATCACCGCCTTCATCTCGGCTCAGGGTGCCATTCCCGGTATACAACTGGTCCACGCGGGCCGTAAAGGATCCACCGGACGCCCCTGGCCCGACACGTCGCGCGACCCAGAAACCTGGCCGACGGTCGGCGCAAGCAAGCTGCCATTCGGGCACCTGCCGAGTCCAGCGGAACTCAGCATTGACGAAATTAACTCTGTCGTAGCGGCTTTCGCTGCTGCCGCTCACCGCGCCGCAACGGCCGGCTTCCGAGTGCTCGAACTGCACGGAGCCCACGGCTACCTGATCCACCAATTCCTATCGCCGCATTCCAACGCCCGCGGCGACCAATACGGCGGCAGCCTGGACAACCGAATGCGGTTCGCCCTCGACGTCGCAACGGCGGTGCGCAAACGCTGGCCCGAACAACTGCCGCTATTCTTCCGGGTCTCAGCGACCGACTGGCTGGCCGGCGACACCGATGACCCTCGGCACGGATGGACTCTAGCGGATACGATCCAACTCGCATCACGGCTGAAGAACGTTGGCGTCGATCTGATAGATGTCTCGACAGGCGGCTCAGCACCTGACGCCAAAATTCCCGTGGGACCAAGCTACCAAGTACCATTCGCCGCGAAGGTGCGAGCTGAGGCCGAGATAGCCACGGCCGCCGTGGGAATGATCATCGAGCCCGAGCAAGCGGAAGCCATCGTGATGGGCGGACAAGCAGATGCGGTCTTCTTAGCGCGCGTTCTCCTGCGCAACCCGACTTGGATCCGTGAAGCTGCAAGCCATTTCGGCATCACGCTCGCTCACCCTCCACAGTACGGCCGCGCATTCCCACGAAACCATCTGCCCAACAACGAGCTTCAATGAGTGCTGAACGTGAAGTGGTGAAGTCTCACGTACTATGGACGTGCAGCCTATGGAGCCGAGAAACTGTGGCGAACCGGCTGGCCCCCTGGCGGGCCGCCACACTCGCGGTACCGGACCGCAAGGAGTCCACGTGCTGGGCCACGATGATGAAGGGTCGTTCGGGCATGCGCCCGGCGAAGGTGTCGCGCTCAGCGGCGACCACTTCCTCATAGCTGCCGCAGACGTGGACCGTGGCCGCAGCTCGTGCGTCATGGTTGGCCCAGGGGATCTCGCTGTGCACGGCGATGTCGAGCTTGAAGGCGGCCGTCCAATACCGGTGCCGATACAGCGCATGCCGGATGCGCGCGGGCATCTTGGGGCCGATCAACTTCAGCGGCAGGCTCGGGCCAGTATCGAACAGGACATAGTCAAAACCGGCCAACTGCGCGGCGGAGTCAATCGTGATGCCGGTTTCGATGCGCCCACCCATGGAGCGCACCAGGCTGGCCAGTCCGTCGGCCAGCCTGGCGCTTCCACCGACGACGCACGGCCATCCGTGCCGGTAAGCGACCGCACCGAACATCATCGCACCGCCGTCGTTGGGGGCCGGGTCAACGGTGTCCAGGCGTGGGCCGACGAGGCCGTGTCGACAACGACCGGCTGGTGGCGGATGGATGCGTTGACCACGCGCGCCCGCGTGGCGATCACGCAACGGGAGCCGGAGCAGGCCGAGCGCGACGCCCACGAGGCGCTCACGGGTGCCGCCGAGATCAAGGCGTACCTGCTCATTCCCGACATCCTCGAATGTCTCGCCACGTCGGCCGGCGAGGACGGCAGTCACCGCGAAGCGGCCCGCCTCTTCGGCGCGGTAGACGGCATTCGGCAGTGTGTGGGGCGCGGTCCGGTTCAAGGTCTGGGACGCCGGCTGCGAGGCCTCGGTGGCGGCGTTGCGAGATGCGATGGGTGAGAAGGACTTTGATGCCGCGTGGGCCGGGGGCGGCGTTGTCCACTGAGGAGGCTATCGCCTACGCGCAGCGCGGCCGCGGCGAACGCAAACGACCCACCAGCGGCTGGGCCGCGCTCACGCCAGCCGAGCGCGACGTCGTGCGACTGGTCAGCGAGGGACTGGCCAACAACGACATCGCCACGAGGCTGTTCGTGTCACCGCGCACCGTGCAGACCCACCTCACCCAC
>CAWBFI010000012.1:0-197499 GCA_963788075.1 uncultured Actinomycetota bacterium
CTTTAACGATCCGTCCGGCGAGGCGGAGAAGGAGGTCAAATCACGCATGGGCGCCGCGGATGACACCGGCTTCGGCCGCGGATCCCGGGAATTGATGTCGGCGGCCGACGTGGGCCGCACCATTTCCCGCATCGCGCACCAGATCATCGAAAAGACCGCGCTCGACGGGCCCGATGCGCCTCGGGTGGTGCTGCTGGGAATCCCCACCCGCGGCGTGATCCTTGCCAAGCGCCTGGCCGCAAACATCGGCGAATACAGCGGTGTCGACCTTGCCCACGGCGCCCTGGACATCACCCTCTATCGCGACGACCTGATGCAAAAGCCGCCGCGGCCGCTGGAGGCCACGTCGATCCCGGCCGGCGGCATCGACGACGCGCTGGTGATCCTCGTCGACGACGTGCTCTACTCCGGGCGTTCGGTGCGCTCGGCCCTCGACGCGCTGCGCGACGTGGGCCGGCCGCGGGCTGTGCAGCTGGCGGTGCTGGTCGACCGCGGCCACCGAGAACTGCCGCTGCGCGCCGATTACGTAGGCAAGAACGTGCCGACGTCGCGCAGCGAGAGCGTCCACGTGCTGCTGAGCGAGCACGACGGACGCGACGGCGTGGTGATCTCCCGATGAGCAGACACCTGCTGGCCGCCGGCGACCTGAGCCGCGACGAAGCCACCGCGATCCTCGACGACGCCGACCGGTTCGCGCAGGCGTTGGTGGGCCGCGAGATCAAGAAGCTGCCGACGCTGCGCGGCCGCACCATCGTGACGATGTTCTACGAGAACTCGACCCGTACCCGGGTGTCGTTCGAGGTGGCCGGCAAGTGGATGAGCGCCGACGTGATCAACGTCAGCGCGGCCGGATCCTCGGTGGGCAAAGGCGAGTCGCTGCGCGACACCGCGCTGACGCTGCGGGCGGCCGGCGCCGACGCGCTGATCGTCCGCCATCCGGCGTCGGGCGCCGCGCACCTGCTCGCTGAGTGGACCGATGAAAAACATGACGGCCCGTCGGTGATCAACGCCGGTGACGGCACGCATGAGCACCCGACGCAGGCGCTGCTGGACGCCCTGACCATCCGCCAGCGGCTCGGCAGCATCGAAGGCCGCCGTGTCGTGATCGTCGGCGACATCCTGCACAGCCGGGTCGCCCGCTCCAACGTCATGCTGCTGGCCACGCTGGGCGCGGAGGTGGTGCTGGTCGCGCCGCCGACGCTGCTGCCGGTGGGGGTCCACGGCTGGCCCGCCACCGTCTCCTACGACTTCGACGCCGAGCTGCCCGCCGCCGACGCCGTCCTGATGCTGCGCGTGCAGGCGGAACGGATGAACGGCGGATTCTTCCCGTCGGTGCGCGAGTACTCGGTTCGGTACGGGCTTTCCGACCGGCGCCAGGCGATGCTTCCCGGTCACGCCGTGGTGCTGCACCCCGGGCCCATGGTGCGCGGCATGGAGATTGCATCCTCTGTCGCCGATTCGTCGCAATCTGCTGTCCTGCAACAGGTTTCGAATGGCGTGCAGGTGCGGATGGCGGTGCTGTTCCACGTCCTGGTCGGGGCGCAGGAGATCGCGGCATGAGCGTGCTGATCCGCGGCGTGCGTCCCTACCGTGAAGGAGACCGCGTCGACGTATTAGTCGATGACGGCCAGATCGCCGAAATCGGCCCGGGCCTTGAGATCCCGGAATTCGCGGACGTCATCGACGCCACCGACCACGTGCTGCTGCCCGGGTTCGTCGACCTGCACACCCACTTGCGCGAGCCGGGCCGCGAATACGCCGAAGACATCGAGACCGGTTCCGCGGCAGCGGCTTTGGGCGGTTACACCGCTGTCTTCGCGATGGCCAACACCAACCCGGTCGCCGACAGCCCCGTGGTCACCGACCACGTCTGGCACCGTGGCCAGCAGGTCGGCCTGGTCGACGTGCACCCCGTCGGCGCCGTGACGGTCGGACTGGCGGGGGCCGAGCTGACCGAGATGGGCATGATGGCGGCCGGCGCCGCGCAGGTGCGGATGTTCTCCGACGACGGCATCTGCGTGCACGACCCGCTGGTGATGCGCCGCGCCCTCGAGTACGCCACCGGCCTGGGGGTGCTGATCGCGCAGCACGCCGAGGAGCCGCGGCTGACGGTCGGCGCCGTCGCCCACGAAGGGCCCACGGCCGCCAGGCTTGGGCTCGCGGGCTGGCCGCGGGCCGCCGAGGAATCCATCGTCGCCCGCGACGCGCTGCTGGCCCGCGACGCCGGCGCCCGGGTGCACATCTGCCACGCCTCCACGGCGGGCACCGTCGAGATCCTGAAATGGGCCAAGTCGCAGGGCATTTCGATTA
Organism: uncultured Actinomycetota bacterium; assembly: GCA_963788075.1. Classification (GTDB taxonomy): domain Bacteria; phylum Actinomycetota; class Actinomycetes; order Mycobacteriales; family Mycobacteriaceae; genus Mycobacterium. The sequence continues at coordinate 2,311 of CAWBFI010000012.1, forward strand.
CGGCCGAAGTCACGCCGCATCACCTGCTGCTCGACGACAGCAGGCTGGCCAGCTACGACGGGCTGAACCGGGTCAACCCGCCGCTGCGCGAGGCCACCGACGCGGCCGCGTTGCGTCAGGCGCTGGCCGACGGGGTAATCGACTGTGTGGCCACGGACCATGCCCCGCACGCGGAGCACGAGAAATGCGTCGAGTTCTCGGCGGCGCGCCCCGGCATGCTGGGATTGCAGACGGCGCTGTCCGTGGTGGTGCGGACGATGGTGGTCCCCGGACTGTTGACCTGGCGCGATGTCGCGAGGGTGATGAGTGAAAATCCCGCGCGCATCGCCGGCTTGCCCGATCACGGGCGTCCGCTGGAGGTTGGGGAGCCGGCCAACCTCACCGTGGTGGACCCGGAGGCCACCTGGACGGTCGCCGGTTCGGACCTGGCCAGCCGGTCGGCCAACACGCCGTATGAGTCGATGACCTTGCCCGCCACCGTGACCGCGACCCTGCTGCGGGGGAAGGTCACCGCGCGGGACGGGAAGAGCCCGGCATGAACTCGGGCACGCTGGTGGGGTCGCTGATTTTCGCGGCCGTGCTGGTGGTGGTGATCGCGGTGGTGATTCAGTTGATGATGCGCGCCTGGCGGCGTCGCGCGGAGCGGCAGGAGGAAATCATCGGCAACCTGCCCGACGTGCCCGCCAAGGTGGGCACCGCGACAGTCACCGCCCGCGGCCACTATTGCGGCTGCACGATGGCGCCGGAATGGAACGACCGGATCACGGCCGGGGATCTGGGTTACCGCAGCAAGGCGGTGCTGACCCGCTATCCCGAGGGAATCCTGTTGGAACGCGTGCGTGCCAACCCCATCTGGATTACCCGGGAGTCGATTACGGCCATCCGCATGGAGCGCGGCATCGCGGGCAAGGTGGCCGCCCGCATCGGGATCCTGGCCATCCGGTGGCGGCTGCCGTCGGGCATCGAGGTCGATATCGGGTTCCGCGCAAACCACCGCGGCGACTACGACGCCTGGCTCGAGTCCCCGCAGGAGGGAGCCGCGTGAGCAGCATGAGCAAAGCCGTGCTGGTGCTCGAAGACGGCCGCGTCTTCACGGGCACACCGTTCGGCAAGGTCGGACAGGCGCTCGGGGAAGCCGTCTTTTCCACCGGCATGTCCGGCTATCAGGAGACGCTGACCGATCCCAGTTACCACCGGCAGATTGTGGTGGCCACCGCGCCGCAGATCGGCAACACCGGCTGGAACGGTGAGGACGCCGAGAGCCGCGGCGACAAGATCTGGGTCGCCGGCTACGCGGTGCGCGACCCGTCGCCGCGCGCCTCCAGCTGGCGCGCCACCGGCACGCTCGAGGACGAGCTGGCACGCCAGCACATCGTGGGGATCGCCGGAATCGACACCCGCGCCGTGGTGCGCCACCTGCGCACTCGGGGCTCGATGAAGGCGGGGGTGTTCTCCGGCGATTCGCTGGCCGAGCCGGCCGAGCTGCTGCAGCGGGTACTGGGGCAGCCGTCGATGCTGGGCGCCGACCTCGCTGGCGAGGTCAGCACCGACGACACCTACATCGTGGAACCGCAAGGGCCGCACCGGTTTACGGTGGCCGCACTGGACCTGGGCATCAAGACCAACACCCCCCGCAACTTCGCGCGGCGCGGCATCCGCAGCCACGTGCTGCCGGCGTCGGCGACCTTCGAGCAGGTCGCCGAAATCAAGCCGGACGGCGTGTTTTTGTCCAACGGTCCCGGCGACCCCGCCACCGCCGACCACGTCGTCGCGCTCACCCGTGAAGTGCTGGGCGCCGGAATCCCGCTGTTCGGCATCTGTTTCGGCAACCAGATCCTGGGCCGGGCGCTGGGCCTGTCCACCTACAAGATGGTCTTCGGGCACCGCGGGATCAACGTGCCGGTCATCGACCACGCCACCGGGCGGGTCGCGGTGACCGCGCAGAATCACGGTTTCGCGCTGGAGGGCGAGGCGGGCCAGTCCTTCGACACCCCGTTCGGCCCGGCGATCGTCAGCCACACCTGCGCCAACGACGGGGTTGTTGAGGGCGTCAAACTCGTTGACGGGAAAGCCTTCTCGGTGCAGTACCACCCGGAGGCCGCCGCCGGCCCACACGACGCGGAGTATCTCTTCGACAGTTTCGTCGACCTGATGGCGGCCCACCGATGACCCGTACAACTGCGGACACTCGTGCCGGGAAAGGGGGCCGCTAGTGCCGCGGCGGACTGACTTGGGCCACGTGCTGGTGATCGGATCGGGGCCGATCGTGATCGGCCAGGCGTGCGAATTCGACTACTCCGGCACCCAGGCCTGCCGGGTGCTGCGCGCCGAGGGGCTGCAGGTCAGCCTGGTCAACTCCAACCCGGCCACGATCATGACCGACCCCGAATACGCCGACTTCACCTATGTCGAACCGATCACCCCGACGTTTGTCGAGCGGGTGATCGCCCAGCAGGCCGAGCGCGGCAACAAGATCGACGCCCTGCTGGCCACCCTGGGCGGACAGACCGCGCTCAACACCGCGGTCGCGCTGTACGAGAACGGGGTGCTGGAGCGCTACGGTGTGGAACTCATCGGCGCCGATTTCGACGCCATCCAGCGCGGCGAGGACCGGCAGCGGTTCAAGGACATCGTCGCCAAGGTCGGCGGTGAATCCGCCCGCAGCCGGGTGTGTTTCACTTTTGCCGAGGTCCGCGAGACGGTCGAAGAAGTTGGCCTGCCGGTGGTCGTGCGGCCAAGCTTCACCATGGGCGGGCTGGGCTCCGGCATGGCGCACTCGGCCGAGGAGGTCCACCGGATGGCCGGCGCCGGGCTGGCCGCCTCGCCCAGCGCCAACGTGCTCATCGAGGAATCGATCTACGGCTGGAAGGAATTCGAGCTCGAGCTGATGCGCGACGGCCACGACAACGTGGTCGTGGTGTGCTCCATCGAGAACGTCGATCCGATGGGCGTGCACACCGGCGACTCGGTCACCGTCGCCCCGGCCATGACGCTGACCGACCGGGAGTACCAGCGGATGCGCGATCTGGCCATCGCGATCCTGCGTGAGGTGGGCGTGGACACCGGCGGCTGCAACATCCAGTTCGCGGTCAACCCGCGCGACGGACGGCTGATCGTCGTCGAGATGAACCCGCGGGTATCCCGGTCAAGCGCCCTCGCTTCCAAGGCCACTGGCTTTCCGATCGCCAAGATCGCCGCCAAGCTGGCCATCGGATACACCCTCGACGAGATCGTCAACGACATCACGAAGGAAACGCCGGCCTGCTTCGAGCCCACCCTGGACTATGTCGTCGTCAAGGCGCCGCGGTTCGCGTTTGAGAAGTTCCCCGGCGCCGATCCCACCCTGACGACCACGATGAAATCCGTGGGGGAGGCGATGTCGTTGGGCCGCAACTTCGTCGAGGCGCTCGGCAAGGTGATGCGGTCCCTGGAGAGCGGCCGCGCCGGCTTCTGGACCAAGGCGGACCCGGCAGGCGCAGAAGGTCAAGCCGAAGAGGTGCTGACCCGGCTGCAGACCCCAACCGAGAGCCGGCTCTACGACATCGAGCTGGCGCTGCGGCTCGGCGCATCCATCGAGGAAGTTGCCGAGGCCTCCGGCGTCGACCCGTGGTTCGTCGCGCAGATCGGCGAGCTGGTGAAGCTGCGCGCCGAGCTGGTCGCCGCCCCGGTGCTCGATGCGGACCTGCTGCGGCGGGCCAAGCACAATGGCTTGTCCGACCGCCAGATCGCCGCGCTGCGACCGGAATTGGCGGGGGAGAGCGGGGTGCGGTCGCTGCGCGAGCGGCTGGACATCCACCCCGTGTACAAGACGGTGGACACGTGCGCCGCGGAGTTCGAGGCAAAGACGCCCTACCACTACAGCAGCTATGAACTGGACCCGGCAGCCGAGACGGAGGTGGCGCCGCAGACCGAGAAGCCGAAGGTGTTGATCCTGGGATCGGGACCGAACCGGATCGGGCAGGGCATCGAATTCGACTACAGCTGCGTGCATGCCGCAACGACCTTGTCCCAAGCGGGTTTTGAGACAGTGATGGTCAACTGCAACCCGGAGACCGTGTCCACCGACTACGACACCGCCGACCGGCTCTACTTCGAGCCGCTGACATTCGAGGACGTCCTGGAGGTGTTCTACGCCGAAACCCGTTCGGGAATCGGCGGTCCCGGCGTCGTCGGCGTCATCGTGCAACTCGGCGGCCAGACCCCGCTCGGGCTGGCGCAGCGGCTCTTCGACGCCGGGGTTCCCATAGTGGGCACCCCGCCGGAGGCGATCGACCTGGCCGAAGATCGCGGCGCATTCGGCGACGTGCTGGCCGCGGCCGGCTTGCCGGCCCCGCGCTACGGCACCGCAACGACTTTCGCCCAGGCCCGCCGGATCGCCGAGGAGATCGGCTATCCGGTGCTGGTGCGGCCGTCGTACGTGCTCGGCGGTCGGGGCATGGAGATCGTCTACGACGAGGAGACGCTGAAGGGCTACATCACTCGGGCCACCGAGCTCTCGCCCGAGCACCCGGTGCTCGTCGACCGTTTCCTCGAAGACGCGGTGGAAATCGACGTCGACGCGCTGTGCGACGGCACCGAGGTCTATATCGGCGGCATCATGGAGCACATCGAGGAGGCCGGCATCCACTCCGGCGACTCGGCCTGCGCGCTTCCGCCGGTCACGCTTGGCCGCAGCGACATCGAGAAGGTGCGCCGCGCCACGGAGGCCATCGCACACGGCATCGGCGTCATCGGGCTGCTCAATGTGCAGTACGCGCTCAAGGACGACGTGCTGTACGTCCTGGAGGCCAACCCCCGCGCCAGCCGCACGGTGCCCTTCGTCTCCAAGGCAACCGCGATCCCCCTTGCCAAGGCATGCGCCCGTATCATGTTGGGCACCACAATTTCTGAGCTTCGTGACGAGGGGATGCTGGCCGCTTCCGGGGACGGCGCCCACGCCGCCCAGTCCGCCCCGATCGCGGTCAAGGAGGCCGTGCTGCCGTTTCACCGGTTCCGAAGGGCCGACGGGGCTTTCATCGATTCACTGCTTGGCCCGGAGATGAAATCGACCGGCGAGGTGATGGGGATCGACCGCGACTTCGGCAGCGCTTTCGCCAAGAGCCAGACCGCCGCGTACGGATCGTTGCCGACCGAGGGCACGGTGTTCGTGTCGGTCGCCAACCGGGACAAGCGGTCACTGGTGTTCCCGGTCAAGCGGCTGGCCGACCTGGGATTTCGCGTCCTGGCCACCGAGGGCACCGCGGAGATGTTGCGCCGCAATGGGATTCCCTGCGACGAGGTTCGCAAGCACTTCGAGCCGCCCCAGCCGGGCCGCCCCGCGATGTCCGCGGTCGACGTGATCAAGGCCGGCGAGGTCGACATGGTGATCAACACGCCCTACGGCAACTCGGGTCCGCGCATCGACGGCTACGAAATCCGCTCGGCCGCGGTGTCGGTCAACATCCCCTGCGTCACGACGGTGCAGGGCGCATCCGCCGCCGTGCAGGGAATCGAAGCGGGGATCCGCGGCGATATTGGCGTCCGCTCGCTGCAGGAGCTGCACAGCGCCATCGGGGGCGGCGCGACCGATGAGAGAGCCCCATGAGCGGGTTCGGCGCGCGGCTGGCCGAGGCGAAGCTGCGTCGCGGGCCCCTCTGCCTGGGCATCGACCCACACCCCGAGCTGCTGCGGTCCTGGGACCTGCCGACCACCGCGGACGGGCTGGCCGCGTTCTGCGATGTCTGCGTCGAAGCATTCTCCGGTTTCGCCGTCGTCAAGCCCCAGGTGGCGTTCTTCGAGGCCTACGGCGCCGCCGGGTTCGCGGTGCTGGAACGCACCATCGCCGCGCTGCGTTCGGTCGGGGTGCTGGTGCTGGCCGACGCCAAACGTGGGGACATCGGGTCGACGATGGCCGCCTACGCCGCCGCATGGGCGGGCGATTCGCCGCTGGCGGCCGACGCGGTCACGGCCTCGCCCTACCTGGGGTTCGGCTCGCTACGGCCGCTGCTGGAAGCCGCCGCGGCGCACGACCGGGGCGTGTTCGTGCTGGCAGCGACCTCCAATCCGGAGGGCGCGACGGTCCAGCGCGCCACCTTCGACGGCCGTGCCGTATCCCAGCTGATCATCGACCAGGCCGCGGTGGTCAACCGGTCGGCCAGTGGATCCGAGCCGGGTTCCGTGGGCGTGGTTCTGGGGGCGACGGTCTTCGAGCCGCCCGACGTCAGCGAGCTGGGCGGACCGGTGCTGGTGCCCGGCCTCGGGGTGCAGGGGGGGCGCGCCGAGGACCTCGGCGGCCTGGGCGGGGCGGCGCCCGGCCAGCTGCTGCCCACAGTGTCCCGTGAGGTCCTGCGGGCCGGACCCGGCGTGCCGGACCTGCGCGCGGCGGGCGAACGCATGCTGGATGCCGTCGCCTATCTGTCCGCCCGGTAGCGCGACGCTCGGTCCCACTGCGCCGAGCGTGGGGCGTAAGTACCCGAAGTACCCGGACACCCTCGAATTGGTCCCTAGACTAGGCCTAAGCCTGAATCCGTGGATGGGTGCTTTCGCGTGTTCGTCGACGTGGTTGCCCGGATCTGCGGCCGGGTGTGTGTGCGGTGGGCATGCGTGATCTGCTGGCCGGTACCAGCTTTTCCTTGTTACGAGGTTCCTCGGGTCGGGCCTGGGGTGGCGGGGCGGACAGGGGGTGGTCGGTGGGGGTCAGCCGGCGCGGGGTTGTGCGGTCGGGTAGCTGATGACGTTGTGCCACAGGGTTTTCCATCCGTTTTGCCAGGGCCAGTGGGCTGGTAGGTGCAAGACGGGTTTGCGGGCCGGGGCGGCGAAGCGGGCGGGTGCGTTGACCAGGTCGCGGCGCAGGGTGGCGCCACGGGCCACGGCGTGGTTACCACCGGCGAGGGTGCCTGCGGCGCGCAGCAGGTTATGCGCGATCACCGCGCAGGCCAGCCAGGCGCAGTTTGCGGCGAACAGCCCGGACGGGATATGCGCCAGTGGGCCGTCGATCAGGTCGGCGAAGGTGGTCTCGATGATGGCGTGGCGGCGGTGGGTGATGTCGGCCTCGGCGGTGGGCAGTGCGGAGTTGGTCACAAACGGGTGATAGCGCCACACCGGAAACAGCGCGTCGGGGTAGCGGGCGTCTTTGACGCGGCGCACCACCAGCCGCACGGTGAGCGTGCGGCCGCGGCCCAGGCGCAGGGTGTAGGGGGTTTCGGCGACCTCGGCGTCGGAGATCAACGCCCCGGTGTCGGGGTCTTCGATCGCTCCCGGGTAGTGCACCGGGGTGTAGGCGGCCTCATCGATGCCCTCGAGGGCGGCGGTGATGCGCTTGTTGCGGCTCACTGACAAGGAGAACTCGGCGCCGTCCGCGCAGCAGGTGGCGATCACCTTCTTGGTGCCGAACGCCGAGTCGCCGCGCAGCATGATCGTCCCGGTGGGCCCGCACGCGCGGGCGCTGGTGATCGCCCGTTTGATCTGGGCGGCGGCGCCGCGCCCGGAGCCGGCCTTGCCGCTGCGTAGCTGCGCCTCGGCGATCACCGGCGGCGCGGTTGCCGTGGAGAGCGTGGTGATCTGCGGCGACAGGCCCAGTCGCAGCAGCGCGCGGCTGGCGATCTTGGCGTGCCCGAACGAGGCGCCCTGCTTGTGGTGCCCGTAGACCGGGCGCAGCAGCGAGTCGATGTCCACAAACACGCGCTGCTCGCTGCCGGGTAGCAGCGCGGTGCGCTGCGCGAGCGCCACCAGATGCGCGCGGGCCACCGCGGCGAGCTGGTTGGCGTGTCCGAAGGTGAACTCGCGCAAGAAGATCCCCAACGTCGAGGGGGCGTACACCTCGTCGAACACCCGCGGCGTGCCGCCGGCGCGCAGCACGTTGGCATCATCGATGCTGTCCGCGCCGCACATCATGCCCGCGATGATCGTGGTCAGCTTGCCGGCCGGATTGACCGCCCCGGATTTGACCCGAGTCGACGGCAGATCCACATGCTCGCCGATCAATTCCGAAAGACCGGTCTGCTCAGCCAATTCCAGCACCGGCACCAAACCCGCCGCCGACACCAGATTCCGCTCGTCGAACACCGCCGACCCGACCGTGAACATATACGATGATTGCACCGGAAATGCCTTCTTGAATTCAGGACAACACGATATCAGCACTCGTATTGTCCCAGTTCAGAAGGCATTTTCGCTGTTCACACGCCGATCAGATCACCGGGCCCATCCACGGATTCAGGCTAAGGCCCATGCTCGAGGTCCGACGCCGGTGGCGCGCCGGGTCTGGCGGTTTCGACGATGACGGTGGTGGCCTTGACCACGGCGACGGCGACGCTGCCGGGCCGCAGTTTCAGCTCCGCCGCGGCCTCGGTGCTCATTAGCGAAACGACGGTGAAGGGCCCGCACTGCATCTCGACCTGGGTCATCACGTTGTCGCTGACGACCTTGGTGACCAGGCCGACAAAGCGGTTGCGGGCCGAGCTGCCGATGCTCAGCGGATCCGGCGGCGGGGCGGGCGCGTTATTGCGGGAGAACTCGGCCAGATCCTCGCTGGCGATGACTTTGCGGCCGGCCGCGTCGTGACTGACCGCCAGCGTGCCCTGGTTGATCCATCGCCGGACGGTGTCGTCGCTGACGCCCAGCAACTCGGCCGCCTGACGGATGCGCAGGTTGGGCACGGCTCGATGGTAAACCGGGGCCCCGACCTGCCGGTTGACCGCGCGGCGCGACACGCGCGACACGCCACGGAAAATGCGTGATCCGCAGCACCGGTGCTCCCGGCCGTCCGTCACTGGCCTCTCCCGTGGCAGCCGCCGCCGCGTCCGGTGCTCCCTCACGACATTAAAACCGCTGGCAGGAGGCAGATTTGCGTCGTAGCGACGGCGTTGGCCCCGCCGCGACGGCGCGGCGCCGAGCCGGTGTCAGCGACGCATCGCGGACCGGTGGCCGGGCGCGTGCGCCGGGTGCATGCTGGACGTTTGCGCAATTAACCAGGGGGGCGGGTTAGATTTCGTCAGGAAGGCTGAGTACGGTCGTCTGCGCTGGCAGAAGTACCCGGCGAAGACAACAAGTGATCGATTTGATCGATTGATCAGATACGGAGGAATCGTGGCCCTTCCCCAGTTGACCGACGAGCAGCGCGCGGCCGCTTTGGAGAAGGCGGCTGCCGCACGTCGAGCACGAGCAGAGCTCAAGGACCGGCTCAAGCGTGGCGGCACCAACCTCTCCCAGGTGCTCAAGGACGCCGAAAGCGATGAAGTCCTTGGCAAGATGAAGGTGTCTGCGCTGCTTGAGGCATTGCCGAAGGTGGGCAAGGTCAAGGCGCAGGAAATCATGACCGAGCTGGAAATCGCTCCGACCCGCCGCCTGCGCGGCCTCGGCGACCGGCAGCGCAAGGCCCTGCTGGAAAAGTTCGGCTCCTAGCCGAGCGCCGACCGGCCCAGGGGCGCCGGTGAGCGCCGGCGGGGGACCGGACATCGACGACGGCGCACGTCCCGAGCCAACGGGCAAGGGACGTGTGGTCGTGCTGTCCGGTCCCTCCGCGGTCGGCAAGTCAACGGTGGTCCGCTGTCTGCGCGACCGGATTCCCAACCTGCATTTCAGCGTCTCGGCCACGACCCGGGCACCGCGGCCCGGCGAGGTCGACAGCGTCGACTACCACTTCGTCAGCCCCGCCCGGTTCCAGCAACTGATCGACGAGGGCAAGCTGCTGGAGTGGGCGGAGATCCACGGCGGGCTCCACCGATCGGGCACCCTGGCTGAACCGGTGCGGGCCGCCGCCGCGTCCGGACTTCCCGTGCTCATCGAGGTCGACCTGGCCGGCGCCAGGGCGATCAAGAAAGCCATGCCCGAGGCCGTCACCGTTTTCCTGGCGCCGCCCAGCTGGGAAGACCTGGAGGCCAGGCTGGTCGGTCGCGGCACCGAGACACCCGAGGCGATGCGGCGCCGCCTCGACACCGCCCGCGTCGAACTGGCAGCCCAAGCCGACTTCGACGAGGTCGTGGTCAACAGTCGATTGGAGTCTGCCTGCGCCGAATTGGTATCCTTGCTGGTGGCAAGTCCCCCGGGTCCCCCGGGTGTCTCGGGCCCGGCATGAACCGCCTCGCGGGACCCGCCAAGCATCGAGAAATCTTCAACCGTTCTGAGCCGCCAGGAGAATGACTTACGTGAGTACTCCCCAGTCCGACGCGTCGCTGACCGCCGTGGACCAGTTCGACCCGTCGGCAGGTGGGCAGGGCGCCTACGACACCCCGCTGGGCATCACCAATCCGCCCATCGACGAGCTGCTCGACCGCGTGTCGAGCAAGTACGCCCTGGTGATCTACGCGGCCAAGCGGGCACGACAGATCAACGACTACTACAACCAGCTCGGCGAGGGCATCCTCGAATACGTCGGCCCGCTGGTCGAGCCGGGGCTGCAGGAAAAGCCGCTGTCCATCGCGTTGCGCGAGATCCACGCCGACCTGCTCGAACACACCGAGGGCGAGTAGCGGGACAGGGCCGGGCGCGCTGTGGACGGCAAGCGGATCCCCAAACAGGTCATCGTCGGCGTCTCCGGGGGCATCGCCGCCTACAAGGCGTGTACCGTCGTCCGCCAGCTCGCCGAAGCCGGTCACGAGGTCCGTGTCATCCCCACCGAATCCGCATTGCGTTTCGTTGGGGCCGCCACCTTTGAGGCGCTTTCCGGGCAGCCCGTGCGCACGGGCGTCTTCGACGACATTCCTGACGTGCCGCATGTCCAGCTCGGCAAGCAGGCCGACCTGGTGGTGGTGGCGCCCGCCACCGCCGACCTGCTGGCCCGGGCGGTGCACGGCCGGGCCGACGATCTCCTAACCGCGACGCTGCTGACGGCGCGATGCCCGCAGTTGTTCGCGCCGGCCATGCACACCGAGATGTGGTTGCATCCGGCCACCGTCGACAACGTGGCCACGCTGCGACGGCGTGGCGCGGCGGTGCTCGAGCCCGCGTCCGGGCGGCTCACCGGCGCCGACAGCGGTCCGGGCAGGCTGCCGGAGGCCGAGGAAATCACCACCCTGGCCCACCTGCTCCTCGAGCGCCACGACGCGCTGCCCTACGACCTCGCCGGCTGGAGGCTCTTGGTGACCGCCGGCGGCACCCGCGAACCGATCGATCCGGTGCGTTTCGTCGGAAACCGCAGCTCGGGCAAGCAGGGCTATGCGGTGGCGCGGGTCGCCGCCCAGCGCGGCGCCGAGGTCACGCTGATCGCGGGTCACACCGCCGGGCTGATCGACCCCGCCGGCGTCAACGTCGTGCACGTCAGCTCGGCTCAGCAGCTCGCCGACGCGGTGTCCAAGCACGCACCCGATGCGGACGTGCTGGTAATGGCGGCGGCGGTCGCCGACTTCCGGCCCGCGCAGGTCGCCGCCGCCAAGATCAAAAAGGGCCCGGATGACAGGGACGAACCGCCGGCGATCGAACTGGTGCGCAACGACGACGTGCTGGCCGGCGCGGTGCGGGCCCGCGCGCATGGGCAGTTGCCCAACATGCGGGCCATCGTGGGCTTCGCCGCCGAGACCGGCGACGCCAACGGCGACGTGTTGTTTCACGCCCGGGAAAAGCTGCGGCGCAAGGGGTGTGACCTGTTGGTGGTCAACGCCGTCGGCGACAACAGGGCATTCGAGGTGGACAGCAACGACGGCTGGCTGCTGGCGTCCGACGGGACCGAGTCGGCGCTACAACACGGGTCCAAGACGCTGATGGCCAGTCGTATCGTGGATGCGATCGTCGCGTTTCTGCATGGCGAGGGCGAGTAGCGGGGTCGGCTTCCACATGGCACCGGGACGGTGCCGGAGGGTTCCCCGCGGAACGATATAATTCGTCAAGCTAATTATCGGAAGGATCGGGATTGTGAGCGAAAAGGGTCGTCTGTTTACCAGTGAGTCGGTGACGGAGGGGCATCCCGACAAGATCTGTGACGCCATCAGCGACTCGGTCCTCGACGCGCTTATCGCCCAGGACCCCCGCTCACGTGTCGCGGTCGAGACGCTGGTCACCACCGGGCAGGTGCACGTTGTGGGTGAGGTCACGACGACGGCGAAGGAAGCTTTCGCCGACATCACCAACACGGTCCGCAAGCGCATCCTCGACATCGGCTACGACTCGTCGGAAAAGGGCTTCGACGGGGCGTCGTGCGGGGTGAACATCGGCATCGGCGCCCAATCGCCCGACATCGCCCAGGGCGTCGACACCGCCTTCGAGGCGCGCGTCGAGGGCACCGCGGACCCGCTGGACGCCCAGGGCGCCGGTGACCAGGGCCTGATGTTCGGGTACGCGATCAACGACACCCCGGAACTGATGCCGCTGCCCATCGCGCTGGCGCATCGCCTGTCGCGGCGGCTCACCGAGGTCCGCAAGAACGGCGTGCTGCCTTACCTGCGTCCCGACGGCAAGACCCAGGTCACCATCGCCTACGAGGACAACGTGCCGGTCGGGCTGGACACCGTGGTGATCTCCACCCAGCATGCGGCCGATGTCGACCTGGACAACACGCTGACGCCCGACATCCGCGAAAAGGTGCTCAACACGGTGCTGGACGACCTGGCGCACGAGACGCTGGACACGTCGTCGACGCGGTTGCTGATCAACCCGACCGGCAAGTTCGTCCTCGGCGGACCGATGGGCGACGCCGGGCTGACCGGCCGCAAGATCATCGTCGACACGTACGGCGGCTGGGCCCGGCACGGCGGCGGAGCGTTCTCCGGCAAGGACCCGTCCAAGGTGGACCGGTCGGCGGCCTACGCGATGCGCTGGGTGGCGAAGAACATCGTTGCCGCCGGCCTGGCCGAGCGGGTGGAGGTGCAGGTCGCCTACGCCATCGGGAAGGCGGCGCCCGTCGGCCTGTTCGTCGAGACGTTCGGCACCGCGACGGTGGACCCGGTCAAGATCGAGAAGATCGTCCCGGAGGTTTTCGACCTGCGGCCCGGCGCGATCATCCGCGATCTGGACCTGTTGCGGCCGATCTACGCGCAGACCGCCGCCTACGGTCACTTCGGCCGCACCGACATCGAGCTGCCCTGGGAGCAGCTCAACATGGTCGACGAGCTCAAGCGCGCCGTCTAACGGCTGAATCGGTAGTCGTGGAGGTCGAACCGCCGGCTGCGCCAGTAGGCCTCCAGCGTGGTGGTGGGGCGCAGCGGCACGTCGCCGTGCTTGTCGAAGTAGTAGCTGTTGGCCAGCCGGCAGCTGTCCTGCCAGAAGACCTGACGATGCCGCTTGCGCATCATTTCGGCGAAGTACCGGGCGTTGGCCTCCTCGGTGACCTCGACGCGGGTCGCTCCGTTGCGCCGGGCGCGCTTCAGACACCTGACGATGTGGTGGGTCTGGGCCTCGATGAGCGCGAAATACGATGATCCGACGTAGCCGTACGGGCCGAACACGGTGAACATGTTCGGGAAACCGGGAACGCTGACGCCCTCGTAGGCCTGCAGCCGGTGGTCGTCCCAGAACCGGCTCAACGACTTACCGCCGCTCCCGGTGACCGCGTAGGTCGGGACGCTGTCGGTGTCCATCACCTTGAAACCGGTGGCCAGCACCAGAACGTCGACCTCGTGGCTTTCGCCGTCCTCGGTGGCCACCGCCGAGGGAGTGATCTTATCGACCGGCTCGGTCACCAGCCGCACGTTGTCGCGGTTGAAGGTGGCCAGGTAGCCGTTGTGGAAGCCGGGGCGTTTACAGCCGACCGCGTACCGCGGGGTGAGTTGTTCGCGCACGGTCGGGTCGCGGACCTGCTGCCGCAGATAGGCGCGTCCCGCCGACTCCATCCTCTTGGCCAGCGGGAACACCGTGAAGTATTGCGCCGCAATCGGAAAGGTCAACTCCACGAAGGCCTGGCTGATCAGCCGCTGGACGCGGCCCCCGCCGGGGATGCGCATCGCCCAGCGGGCCGGCGCGGGCAGCGGCACGTCGAACTTGGGGAAGCACCAAATCGGGGTCCGCTGAAAGACCGTGAGCTGCTTGACGATTGGTGCGATCTCGGGGATGACTTGGACGGCCGAGGCGCCGGTGCCGATGACGGCGACGCGCTTGCCGATGAGGTCCTGGTTGTGATCCCACCGGGCGGTATGCATGGTGAGGCCGGCGAAGGAGTCCACGCCGTCGATGTCGGGCAGGTTGGGCATGGTGAGCACGCCGCTCGCGCCGATCAGGAACCTGGCGGTGATGTCGCCGCCCGGGTCTGTCTGCACCCGCCACAGCTGGCGTTCGTCGTCGAATTCGGCGGCCAGCACCTTGGTGTTGAACCGAATCCGCGACCGGATGCCGTATTTGTCGACGCAGTGTTCGGCGTACGCCTTCAGCTCGTGGCCCGGCGCGTAGGTACGCGACCAGTGCGGGCTCTGCTCGAAGGAGAACTGATAGGAGAACGACGGAATGTCCACGGCGATACCGGGATAGGTGTTCCAGTGCCAGGTGCCGCCCACTCCGTCGCCGGCCTCGACCACCAGGTAGTCGGGCAAACCCGCCTTGTCCAGCTCGATGGCGGTGCCGATGCCGGAGAATCCGGCCCCGACGATCAGCGCGTGGTAATCGGGCGGTTCCATTCGGGCGCTCATGTGCGCCTGCTTCCGATGACGTGCAACCCGTGTTTGGGCCGCAGGGTCAGCGTCGCCTCTAGCTCGACGGGATGGCCGGGCGCGAGGTCGAAAGTGAAGCGCTGGCTCATAATCGCCGCCATCAGCACCATCTCCATGAGCGCGAAGCTCTGCCCGATGCAGATGCGCCGCCCGCCGCCGAACGGGAGGTAGGCCGAGCGCGGACGGTCCTTGTCCGGCGAGTAAAACCGGCCGGGATCGAAGGCTTCCGGGTCGGCCCACCAGCGCGGGTCATGGTGAATGTGGTGGATCGGGATGAGGACGGTGGTGCCACGGCGGATGTGGTGCCCGCCGACGACGTCGTCCTCGATGGCCCGCCGCGCGATGGTCCACACCGCGGAGAAGTAGCGCTGCGACTCCTGCAGGCAGGCGGTGGTCCACGGCAGCCCGCCGAGGTCGTCGGCGGTGGGGCGGCGCGCGCCCAGCACATCGTCGATCTCGGCGAGCATCCGGTCGCGGGCCTCGGTGTGCTGCGCCATCAGGTACCAGAACCAGGACATGGCGTTGGCGGTGGTTTCGTGACCGGCGAGCATGAACGTCAGGGCCTCGTCGCGGACCCGCCGGCGGGGCCATCTTCCCCCGTCGGCGCGGAGCAAAACGTTGAGCAGGTCGGCGGAGTCGGTGGGGTGCACCAGTCGGTGATCGATCACCGCGTTGACGGCACGGTCGAGCGTCAGCGTGATGCCCTGCATGTCGCGCAGCGGCGGCGGCATGCGGACGCCGGAGAACGCCAGCCAATGCAGCGCGTCGTAGACGGGAGGCGGCATGAGGCCCCACAGCCCGAGTCGCTGCAGCCGCTCGGCATGCCGCAGCCCGCGGGTCGCCAGGTCGTTCATGCTCTCGACCAGCGGCCCGAAGTCCTGGCTGAACAGGGAATTGGCGACCACTCGCAGGGTCGCCTCGACCATCGTCTCGTGCATGTCGAATCGCGTACCCGTCTGCACGGCGTCGGTGACGGCCGTGATCGGATCGATCATCAGATCGACTATCCCGTTCAGGTTGCGTCGGGCGAAGGTCGGGTTCAGCAGGCCGCGGTGGGCGGTCCAGGAATCTCCCTCGTCGGTGAGCAGGTTGATGCCGGCGGTGGCCCGTATGGGCTCGTATTCGTTGGACTTGACGTATTTCAGCCGTGCCTCGTGCAGCACGTGGTCGACGTAGTCGGGGTGGCTGAGCGAAACGAATCGCCTTCCCCCACAACGAAATCGAGCGATATCGCTGCCGGATATCCGGCTCATGAATCCGTCGCCCACATCGAAGCCGACGGTGAGGGCTTCGCGCGTCATCGTCCAAGAGCTCAGGCGTCTGGCGGGTCCCGCCAGGGGCCGCTCAGCGGTGAGGGTCGCCATGACTCCAACTGTAGGGATGACGCCCGCCGCGAGTAATGAGATTATCGGACACAGAGTTGGGATTTTAGGACAGGTGATGGCACCTCCCGCGTCAACGTTGAGTCACCCGGTGCATGCGACCCGGGTGCTATGCGAAGTGGCTACAGAGCGCGGGGTGCCGGCCAGCGAGGTGTTGGCGGGCACCGCGATCGACCCGGCCGATCTCGACAAGCCGGAGACGATGGTCAGCGCGGCCGACGAGATCATCACGGTGCGTCAGCTGCTGGCCCGGCTTCCGGGCCAGGGCGGCATCGGCGTGGATGTGGGTAGCCGGTCCACGCTTACCCACTTGGGCTTGTTCGGGTTTGCGGTGATGTCGTGCGGCACCCTTCGTGAATTGTTTTCCATCGCGATGCGCTATTTCGCGCTGACCACGATGCACATCCGCCTCACACTGTTCGAGACCGCCGAGGACTGTGTCATCGAGCTCGACGCCGACCACCTGCCCGCCGATGTGCGAGGCTTCTTCATCGAGCGCGACATCGCCGGAATCATCACGACCACAATGAGTTTCGCCCTGCCGGTGGCCCAGAAGTATGCCGACGAGATATCGGGGGAGCTGGCCGTCGACGAGGAACCGCTGCGGCCGCTGCTGGAACTCGTGCCGGTGCACGACGTTGCCTTCGGCCGGGCGCACACCCGGGTGCACATCCCGCGCGCCATGTTCGACGAGCCGCTGCCCCAGGCCGACCGCCACACGCTGGAAACGTGCATGGCGCAGTGCGACGTGCTGATGCAGAGCACCGAGTCCCGCCGGGGCATCACCGCGCTGGTGCGCAGCAAGCTGTTCCGCGATTCCGGTGTGTTCCCAACGCTTCCCGACGTGGCCGCCGACCTCGGCATTCATCCGCGCACGCTCCGCCGCCGGCTCGCCGAGGAGGGCACCTCGTTTCGCGCGCTGTGGAACGAAGCGCGCTCCACGGTCGCCGTCGACTTGTTGCGCAATGTCGGGCTGACCGTGGAGGAGGTGTCGACGCGGCTGGGTTACACCGAGGTCTCGACGTTCTCGCACGCGTTCAAACGCTGGCATGGCGTGGCGCCCAGCGCATATTCGCGCCGCGGGCCCTAAGGGTGCAGCGCCTTCCTCAGCGCCGCGATCCCGCGGTTGGTGGCCTCGCCGGCTGCGGGTATCACCGGCGCGAAGCTGGCATAACCGTGCACCAGGGTCGGCTCGTTGCTCAGCTCGACGGGCACACCCGCGCGGTTGAGGAGCTCCGCGTAGCGGGCCCCGTCATCGCGCAACGGATCGTGTTCGGCGGTTCCGATGTACGCGGGCGGCAAACCCGACAAATCGGCCGCATTGGCGGGGGCGAGCGTGATGGGCAACGCAGCGGGGTCCGTGATGTCGAGATCGGGCAGATACCAGGAGAGGAAGGCGTCGATGACGTCGCGGTCCAGGATGGGCGCGAAGGCGTTCTCGGTGAACGACGGCAGCGACATGTCGGCGGTGACGACCGGGTACCACAGGAGCTGGAAGCTGAGCGCCGGTCCGCCCTGATCGGCGTTGTCGCGGGCCAGGTGCGCCATCACCGCGGCGAGGTTGCCGCCCGCGGAGTCGCCGGCCACGGCGATGCGCGTCGGGTCACCGCCCAGCTCGGAGGCGTTCTCGGCAACCCATTGCAACGCCGCCCAGCAGTCGTTCACCCCGGCGGGAAACGGATGCTCGGGAGCGAGCCGGTAGTCGACCGACACGACGATGGCCTCGGCTCCGAAGGCGTGTACGCGGGCAACGGGATCGTGGGTTTCGAGATCGCCGAGCGAGAACCCGCCGCCGTGGTAGAAGACCACGACGGGCGCGGGCCGACCGACCTCATTGTCGTCGGCCGGCCAGTAGATCCGGACGGGGATGTCGGTGAGCTCGTGGTAACCGATCGTCCGCTCTTCGATCCGCAGCTGCGGCAGCAGTTCCGGGGGGACCTTGAGTTGCCGCAGCCTCGAGCGCGCCACCTCGACGCCGTCGTCGGCGTTGAAGGTCATCGGAAAGGTGTCGAGCAACGTTTTCAACGTCGGGTCGATGCCCGGTCGGGGGATGGTGGGCTCAATCATGCGTTCACCCTACCGTTCCGATCCGTTAATTCAGCGCATTCCGCAACGCCGCGAGCGCGCGCCGAAGCCCCGCCGTGGCGGCGGGAACCACACCCGCATAGCCGAGATAGCCGTGCACCATCGTCTCGGCGTTGTGCACCTCGGCGGGGACGCCGGCGTCGGCCAGCAGCTCGCCGTACCGGATGCCGTCGTCGCGCAGCGGGTCATGACCGGCGACGGCGATGTAGGCGGGCGGCAGATTGCCCAGGTCTCTCGCGCGGCCCGGCGCCATGCCCGACGGCGGGTCGGACAGGTTGACTTCGCCTGCATACCAACGGGAGAAGGCGGCTACCGCCTTGGCATCGAGGATCGGCGCGGCGGCGTTTTCGCTGAACGACGGCAGCGACGGGTCCCACAGCGTGGAGGGATACCACAGCAGTTGGAACGCGATCGGAGGGCCTCCTTCGTCACGCGCGCGTTGCGCCGTCACTGCGGCGATGGTAGCGCCAGCCGAATCCCCCGCGACGGCCATGCGGGCCGTCCCCTTGTCAATCAGGCCGCCGATCTCGTGGGCGTGACCGGCGACCCACACTGTTGCGGCCCAAGCGTCTTCGACGGCAGCGGGGTAGGGGTGCTCGGGCGCCAACCGGTACTCGACGGATACCACGATGGCGTCCGCGCCCACCGCGTGCTGACGATACACCCCGTCGTGGGTATCGAGGTCGCCTACGACGAAGCCGCCGCCGTGGAAATACAGTACGACGGGAGCCCCCGCGCTGCGCGCCGGATGAGTTGGCGGCCAATAGATCCGGATGCCGATCGGACCGGCGGGACCCGGGATGGACCGGTCCTCGACCCGCAGCTCGGGGTGCAGCGCACGGCGCGGCAGGTCGCGGAACCGCTGCCGCGCCGCGTCGACGCCATCGTCGGGTGATAGCCGGAACGGAACCGCATCAAGTACCTTCAGCAGAGTGGGGTCGATACCGGGTTTCTCGTCGGCTGCGTTGTCCAGGCTGGCCATGGAAGTACCGTACGCACCCCGCCTGGTGTCCGGAGCCTGGGTGCTGGCCGGCTGGGCGGGCGTCGCCTACGGCGTGTACCTGACGGTGCTCGCCCTGCGCTCGCCGCCGGGAACCGGATTGACCGGGCACTGGTTCCTGCAGCCGGCGTTCAAGGCATCGATGGCGTTGCTGTTGACCGCCGCCGCGGTGGCGCACCCCATCGTCCGCGAGCGGCGGTGGCTCGTGCCGGCGCTACTGTTGTCGGCCGTCGGCGACTTTCTGTTGGCGATCCCCTGGTGGACAATGGCTTTCGGCTTGGGGCTGACGGCATTCCTGTTGGCGCAGCTCTGTTTCGTGGCCGCACTGGTTCCCCTGGCCCAGCCGACTCGGGTGCGCGTGACCGCCGTCGCCTTGACGTGCGTGGGGTCCGTGTCGCTGTTGGTGTGGTTCTGGCCGCACCTGAACCGCGACGCGCTGACGCTTCCGGTGACGCTCTACATGATCGTGCTGACCGCAATGGTGTGTATGGCGCTATTGGCCGACCTGCCGACGATCTGGACGGCGGTGGGGGCGGTGTGTTTCGCGGCGTCCGATGCGATGATCGCTATCGATCGGTTCATCCTGTACAACGACGCGCTTGGGGTGCCCATCTGGTGGTTGTACGCCGCGGCCCAGATCCTGATCACGGCCGGGTTCTTCTTCGGGCGAGTGGATATGTATTACGAACCCGACTACGAAGCCGAGTACGACGCCGATTATGAAGGCGAGTACGACGCCGATTACGAGGCCGAGTCTGACGAAGAATAGTCGTCGGCGGGCGCGGTGACGCGGGCCGGCGGTGCGCGCACTCCCGTCGAGGTGGAACCGATCGCCCGCGTGCTGCCGATGCTGTCGGTGCCGCACCTGGACCGCGAATTCGACTACCTGGTCTCGGCCGAGCAGTCCGACGATGCCCAGCCCGGGGTGCGGGTGCGGGTGCGGTTCCACGGCCGGCTGGTCGACGGGTTCCTGCTGGAGCGCCGCAACGACACGGACCACGCGGGCAAGCTGGGCTGGCTCGATCGCGTCGTGTCGCCCGAACCGGTGCTGACCGCGGAAATCCGCCGATTGGTCGACGCGGTGGCGGCCCGCTACGCCGGGACCCGGCCCGACGTGCTGCGGCTGGCGGTCCCGCCCCGGCACGCCGGGGTGGAGCGCGAAGTGGTGGCGACGCCCAAGCTGCCCGCATCCATTCCGGCGCCCGTCGACCCGTCGGGGTGGGACCGCTACGGTCGCGGTGGGCGGTTCCTGGCCACGCTGGCCGAGTCCCGGGCCGCGCGGGCCGTCTGGCAGGCGCTGCCGGACGAGCAGTGGGCCGACCGATTCGCCGAGGCCGCGGCGGGAACCATCCGGACGGGACGGGCGGTCCTGGCGATCGTGCCCAATCAGCGAGATCTGGACGCGCTGTGGCTGGCCGCGACGACCCTGATCGACGAGGACACGGTGGTGGCCCTTTCGGCGGGCCTCGGGCCGGCTGCGCGGTACCGGCGTTGGCTTGCCGCGCTGCGAGGCACGGCACGGTTGGTCATCGGCACCCGCAGCGCGGTGTTCGCGCCGGTGAGCGACTTGGGGCTGGTCATGGTGTGGTCCGATGCCGACGACTCCCTGGCCGAGCCCCGGGCGCCCTACCCGCACGCCCGGGAGGTGGCCATGCTGCGCGCGCATCAGGCGCGGTGCGCGGCGCTGATCGGCGGCTACGCGCGGACCGCCGAAGCTCACGCTTTGGTGCGCAGCGGATGGGCGCATGACATAGTTGCGGCTCGGCCGGTGGTGCGCGCCCGCACCCCGCGGGTCGTCGCCCTCGACGACACCGGTTACGCCGACGAACGCGACCCCGCGGCGCGCACCGCGCGCATCCCGTCCGTCGCGCTGCGCGCCGCCCGCTCGTCGCTGGATGCCGGAGCCCCGGTGCTGGTGCAGGTCCCGCGGCGCGGCTATATCCCGTCGCTGGCGTGCGGGCGCTGCCGCACCATCGCCCGTTGCCGGCACTGCACCGGGCCGCTGTCCTTACAGGAGCGCGGCCCCGGCACCGTCTGCCGTTGGTGCGGGCGTGCCGAACCGACGTTGCGGTGCGCGCGTTGCGGATCCGATGCGGTTCGCGCGGTGGTCGTCGGGGCCCGGCGCACGGCCGAAGAGCTCGGCCGCGCGTTTGCCGGTACCCCGGTCGTCACCTCCGCGGGCGACGCGATCGTCGCGGAGGTCGCCGCCCGCCCGGCGCTGGTGGTCGCCACTCCGGGTGCCGAGCCCCGGGCGGCGGGCGGGTACGGGGCGGCGCTGCTGCTGGATACCTGGGCTCTGCTTGGCCGGCAGGATCTGCGCGCCGCCGAGGAGGCCCTCTGGCGGTGGATGAGCGCCGCCGTATTGGTGCGTGCCCGCGGCGACGGCGGGGTCGTGCTGGTGGTCGCCGAATCGTCCATTCCCACAGTGCAATCGCTGATCCGCTGGGATCCGGTGGGTCACGCGGAGGCCGAACTGGCGGGCCGAGCCGAGGTCGGCTTGCCACCCAGTGTGCACATGGCGGCCTTGGATGGAACTGCCGGCGCCGTGGCGGAGCTGCTCGACGAAGCCCGGCTGCCCGACGGGCAAACCTTTCAAGCCGAGCTGCTCGGCCCGGTGAATCCGCCGCCGGGCGTGCGCCGCCCGGCGGGTATCCCCGCCGGCGTACCGGTCACCAGAATGCTGGTGCGGGTCCGCCGCGAGCACGGCCTGGCGCTGGCCGCGAGCCTGCGAAGCGGCGTTGCGGTGCTCAGCGCGCGTCAAACCCACGAGCCGGTTCGGGTGCAGATAGACCCGTTGCACATCGGCTAACTTCCCGTGTCTAATCAATCCCCATGGCGATAGTATGTGTCGGAAATAATCACTGACTTCGATATTGGAAGGCTGTTACTCTTTAGCCCGCGGATGGTCCGAGAAAGTCCAGGGAAGGGCGTGGAGGAGAGGCGCGATGGCAGCGGACAACGCGACGGCGGCCGACGAGTCGCTCGACGTGATCACCGATGCGTTGATGACGGCTTCCCGGTTGCTGGTGGCCATCTCGGCTCGCTCGATCGGGCAGGTCGACGAGACCATCACCATCCCGCAGTTCCGGACCCTGGTGATCCTGGCGAACCGGGGTCCAATCAACCTGGCCACGCTGGCCGGTCTGCTCGGTGTCCAGCCCTCGGCTACGGGCCGGATGGTCGACCGGCTGGTCGCCGCCGGGCTGATCGACCGCCTGCCGCACCCCACGTCTCGGCGGGAACTCCTCGCCGCGCTGACCAAGCGTGGCCGCGAGGTGGTGCGGCGGGTCACCGCGCACCGGCGTGCCGAGATCGCCGCCATCGTTGCGAAGATGCCGCCGCCGGAGCGCCGTGGGCTGGTGGGGGCCCTGACGGCGTTCACCGCCGCCGGGGGCGAGCCCGACGTACGGCTGGACGCCGATATCGACTTGTAGTCGTCCATCGACGGGCCTCGCTCGCCGCCCGCTTCCTAGACTGTGCCCGTGCGTCTCGTCTTCGCCGGCACCCCGGAACCCGCGCTGCCCGCGCTGCGTCGCCTCATCGACTCACCCCGACACGAGGTGATCGCGGTGCTGACCCGGCCCGACGCCGCCGCCGGCCGCCACCGCAAGCCGGAGCCCTCGCCGGTGGCCCGCGAAGCGCTCGCCCGCGGCATTACGCTGCTCCGCCCGGCGCGGCCCAATTCGCCGGAATTCGTCGCGGAACTGTCGGCGTTGGCGCCGGAGTGTTGCGCGGTCGTGGCCTATGGCGCGCTGCTGCGGGACGCGCTGCTCGCGGTACCCCAAAGCGGCTGGATCAACCTGCACTTCTCGCTGCTGCCCGCCTGGCGCGGCGCGGCACCGGTTCAGGCCGCGATCGCGGCGGGGGACACCGTCACCGGGGCGACCACCTTCAGGATCGAGCCGAGCCTTGACAGCGGACCGATTTACGGGGTCGTCACCGAGGCAATCCGTCCGACCGACACCGCGGGGGATCTGCTTGAGCGGCTTGCCCTTTCGGGTGCGGCGTTGCTGTCGGCCACGCTGGACGGAATCGCCGACGGAACCCTGACGCCGCGACCGCAACCGACCGACGGGGTCAGCATGGCCCCGAAGGTCACCGTCGAGCAGGCCCGGGTGCGTTGGGACCTGCCGGCATCGGTGGTGGAGCGTCGGATCCGCGCCTTCACACCCAGCCCGGGAGCCTGGACGCTCATCGGTGAGCTGCGGGTCAAGCTCGGGCCGGTGCACATCGATAGCAGCCCCGGGCTTCCAGAGCCCTTGGGGCCCGGCGCTATTCACGTCGACCGCCAGGGTGTGTGGATCGGCACCGGCTCGGAACCGGTGCGGCTGGGCCAGATCCAGCCGCCCGGAAAGAAATTCATGAACGCGGTCGACTGGGCGCGGGGCGCCCGGCTCGACCCCGCTGCGCGAGCGTCATGAGCCCGCCCCGGCCGCCGGACCGAGGGCGTGGCAAGCGGCGCCGACCGCTGGACCCAGCGCGCGCCGCCGCCTTCGCGGTGCTGCGCGCCGTCAGCGAGCGCGACGCGTACGCGAACCTGGCCCTGCCCGCGCTGCTGCGTGAACGCGGAATCAGCGGCCGCGACGCCGCTTTCGCCACCGAACTGACCTACGGCACCTGCCGCACCCGTGGCCTGCTCGACGCGGTCATCGGTGCGGCCGCCGGGCGATCGCCGGAAGCTATCGACCCGGTGCTGCTCGACCTACTCCGGCTCGGCACGTATCAGCTGCTGCGCACGAGGGTCGACCAACACGCCGCGGTGTCCACCACGGTAGAACAGGCGGGCATCGAATTCGACTCGGCGCGAGCGGGTTTCGTCAACGGCGTGTTGCGGACCATCGCCGGCCGAGACGAGAAGTCCTGGGTCGACGAGCTGGCCCCCGACCCGGCCCGTGATCCGATCGGGCACGCCGCGTTCGTGCACGCGCACCCGCGCTGGATCGCCCAGGCGTTCGCCGACGCGCTGGGCGCGGCCGCGACGGAACTCGACGCGGTGCTGGCCAGCGACGACGAACGGCCCCAGGTGCACCTGGCGGCGCGCCCGGGAGTGCTGAGCGCCGCCGAGCTGGCCGATGCGGTGGGTGGCACCGTCGGCCGTTATTCGCCGTATGCGGTGTACCTGCCGGGCGGGGATCCCGGGCGGCTGGCACCGGTGCGCGACGGCGCCGCCCTGGTCCAGGACGAGGGCAGTCAGCTGGTGGCCCGCGCGCTGACGCTGGCACCGGTCGACGGCGACACCGGACGATGGCTGGACCTGTGCGCTGGGCCGGGCGGCAAGACCGCCCTCCTGGCCGCCCTGGCCTCGGGCCAGCACGCCGCTTCCGGGGCCCGGGTCACGGCGGTGGAGCCGTCGCCGCGTCGCGCGAACATGGTGGCGGAGAACACCCGCGGGCTGCCGGTCGACGTGGTGCGGGTTGACGGGCGGCAGACCGGTCTCGAGCCGGGCTTCGACCGGGTGCTCGTCGACGCGCCGTGCACCGGCCTGGGAGCGTTGCGGCGTCGGCCCGAGGCCCGTTGGCGGCGCCAGCCGTCGGACGTGCCGGTGCTGGCCAAGCTGCAGCGCGAGCTGCTGGCCGCCGCGATCGCGCTCACCCGGCCCGGCGGTGTGGTGCTGTACGCGACGTGCTCGCCGCACCTGGCGGAGACCGTCGGAGTGGTCGGCGACGCGCTGCGCCGGCAGCCGGTGTGCGCGCTGGACACCCGGCCGCTGTTCGAGCCCTTGGATAAGGAACCGGTTGGGGGCCTTGGGGATGGCCCATATGTGCAGCTCTGGCCGCACCGGCACGGCACCGACGCAATGTTCGCCGCCGCGCTGCGTCGCCTGACGTGAGCTTGACCGCGGGTCTGCGTAGTCTGTCGCTCATGCCTCGCAGCACGGGACCTCTCATCGCGCCGTCGATCCTTTCCGCTGATTTCGCGCGGCTCGCCGACGAAGCCGCCGCCGTTGCCGGCGCCGACTGGTTGCACGTCGACGTGATGGACAACCACTTCGTGCCGAATCTGACCATCGGCCTGCCGGTGGTGGAGAGCCTGCTGGCCGCCACCACCATCCCGATGGACTGCCACTTGATGATCGAAGATCCCGACCGCTGGGCGCCGCCGTACGCCGAGGCGGGCGCCTACAACGTCACGTTCCACGCCGAGGCCACCGACAATCCGGTCGGCGTCGCCCGCGACATCCGCGCCGCCGGCGCGAAGGCGGGGATCAGCGTGAAGCCGCGCACCCTGCTGGAGCCATACCTGGAAATCCTGCCGCACTTCGACACCTTCCTCGTCATGTCGGTAGAGCCCGGCTTCGCCGGCCAGAGCTTCATGCCCGAGGTGCTGTCCAAGGTCCGTGCCGTGCGCAAGATGATCGATGCGGGGGAGCTGACCATCCTGGTCGAGATCGACGGCGGCATCAACGAGGACACCATCGAACAGGCGGCCGAAGCCGGCGTCGACTGCTTTGTCGCCGGTTCGGCGGTTTACGGTGCCGATGACCCGGAGGCCGCGCTCGAGGCATTGCGCCGACAGGCCGCCGCCGCGTCGCCGCATCTGCGCGCATGAACCAGCCCCAGTCGGTCAACAGCCTCGACGCCGCGATGCGCCTGGCGATCGAACAGTCCTACCTGGTCAAGGGCAGCACCTATCCGAATCCCCCCGTCGGGGCGGTCATCGTGGACCAGGAGGGCCGGGTCGTCGGCGTAGGCGGCACCGCGCCCGCGGGCGGCGACCACGCCGAGATCTTGGCCCTGCGGCGGGCCGGCAGCCTGGCGGCCGGCGGCATCGCCGTGGTAACTCTCGAGCCCTGCAATCACTACGGCAAGACCCCGCCGTGCGTGAACGCCCTGGTCGAAGCCAGGGTCGCGATGGTCGTCTATGGCGTCGCAGATCCCAACGCCATTGCGGGCGGCGGCGGGGGCCGATTGCAGGCGGCCGGTGTGCAGGTTCGGTCCGGGGTGATGGCCGACCACGTGGCCGCCGGACCCCTGCGGGAGTGGCTGCACAAGGTGCGGACCGGGCTGCCGCACGTGACATGGAAGTACGCCAGCAGCGTCGACGGCCGCAGCGCCGCCGCCGACGGCACCAGCCAGTGGATCTCCAGCGAGGCCTCCCGGTTCGACCTGCACCGCCGCCGGGCCATCGCCGACGCGATCGTGGTCGGTACCGGGACGGTGCTGGCCGACGATCCGGCGTTGACCGCCCGCCGGGCCGACGGCTCACTGGCGGAGCGGCAACCGCTGCGGGTGGTGGTGGGCATGCGCGAGATACCGCCCGAGGCAAAGGTTCTCAACGACGATTCGCGCACCATGGTGATTCGTACGCACGACCCCATGGAGGTCATCAAGGCGCTTTCGGACCGCACCGATGTCCTGCTGGAGGGTGGCCCCACCCTCGCCGGAGCCTTCCTGCGGGCCGGGGCGATCAACCGCATCCTGGCCTACTTCGCGCCGATACTGGTGGGCGGCCCGATCACCGCGGTCGACGATGTGGGGGTCCCCACCATTACGCGGGCGTTGCGCTGGCAGTTCGACGGGGTCGAGCGCGCCGGCCCCGACCTGGTGCTCAGCCTGGTGCCGCACGGCGGCTAGCCCCTCAGTGGGTCGGGGCTGGATTTGTGGCGGCCTCCTGCTCGGGAACTTCCGGTTCCTCGGGGTGCTTTTTGCGGCCGCCGACCAGCAGGCCCAGCAGCGCGCCCGCGACACAGATGCCGACGGTGACTTTGAATATGTCGCCGTACATCAGGGCGAAAGCCTCGAGGTACATCGACCCTTGCGCGGCCACCCGCTCGAACAATGTGGCATTGGGCGGGATCGCCGCCGTCAGCCCGGCCACGATCTGGTTGAACCGGTAGAACCCCCAGGCCGTCAGCGCGGCGATGCCGATCAGCATGCCCGTCATGCGGGCCACGACCACGGAAGCCGACGCGATGCCGTGCTGCGCGGCCGGGACCACCCGCAGCGCGGCCGACGACAGTGGCCCGATCACCAACCCGAGTCCCAGCCCGGCCACCAGCAGGTCGGCGTGCAATGCGGGCACGCTGACCAACCCGAAGATGTTGTGTCGGTGGTCCATGACGTCTTCGCGCCAGTAGTGAATCAGCCAGTAGCCATACGCGGCGATGAGCAGCCCGACGAAGGTCATTATCCGGTCGCCGACCCGCGTGGCGATCCAGCCGCCCAGGACCGCGCCGATCGGCAGGGCGATGAGGAACCACAGCAATAGCCCGGCCGCCTGGTTCTGATCCATCTGCAGCACGCCCTGCCCGAACAGCTCCACGTCGACCAGCGTCACCATCAGCGCCGCGCCCGCGCACAACGATGCGCCCAGCGCGGCCAGGAACGGCCGGAACTGGACGCCGGCCGGATCGATCAGCCGCGTGCGAGAGAAGCGCTCCCAGACCACGAACGCCACGGCGGCGACGACCGCCCCGATCACCAACGGCAGCCCGTAGCTCGGCAGCACGTGTTTGCCGTCGGGGTTGGGGTTGTACAACCCGATCACGGCGAGACCCAGCGCGATGGCGAGCAGCAGGCCACCGACGAGGTCTATGCGTTCCGGCTCGTCGGTGCGTTCCCGCGACGGCAGGCTGAACTGGATCATCGCCATGGCGATCAGCGTCAGCGGCACGTTGATCCAGAACACGTAGCGCCAGTCGTGGAACAAGAAGACGATGAAGATGCCGTACAGCGGACCCAGCACGCTACCGAGCTCTTGCGCGGCGCCGATGCCGCCCAGCACGCCGGCGCGGTTGCGTTGCGACCACAGATCGGCACCCAGGGCGAGGGTGACCGGCAGCAACGCGCCGCTGGCGACGCCCTGGATGGTCCGGCCGGCGATCAGCAGGTGGAAATCACCCCATTGCCCGGCCAGCGCGGTGACCACCGACCCGACGATGAACAGGGTCAGGCTGGCCTGCAGCAGCAGCTTGCGGCCGAATCGGTCGGAGGCCCGGCCCAGCAGCGGCATGGCGGCGATGTAGCCCAGCAGATACATCGTGACGATCCAGGTGATCCGCTGCAGCTGGTTAACCGGGATGCCGACGTCGTGCATGATGTCGCGCATGATCGTGACCACGACGTAGGTGTCGAGGGCGCCCAGCAGCACCGCGAGGCTGCCCGCGCTGATCGCGACCCGGCGTCCCGCCTGCGCGCTCATGAGCTCACCGGGGGCTTGGTGACGTTGACCGACTCGCCCCAGTTGGACAAGGTCATCTGAACCGAGTTGCCCGAGCTCTTCTGCAGATTCGCCTGGACGAGCTGGTGGTCGCCGGTCTCCTGGATCCACACAGTGGCGGGCACCGGCTGTGAGGCGTTGAAGGGCGGCGCGAGCTTGTTCACCGCATCCGCCGAGACGTTGCCGCTGATTTTGATCGTCGTCTGCCCATTGATGGTTTCGCGGCCCTCGGCCTTGGCGTTGCTGAAGTTCGACAGCGCGTTGGCGAGGCCGGAGTCCGGATTGAGGATCACCGAGGGGTCGTAGATGTCGGAGGCCTTACCGAAATTGCTCCACTTGTTCGGCGTGAGTGTGGCGTACAGGTCGCCGTCGACGACCACGAAGTCGACTTGGACGTCAGACCCCCCGAGTGTGATGGTGGCGTTCCCGGACGCGGCCGTGGCTGGGGCGGTGGCGAGGTCACCGGACAGCACCTTGATCGGCATTCCCGAAATCTTTCCGTTCACCGTTAACACGAGATGGCCGCTCTTAACGTTCCGGGTGGCGTCGGCGGATTGCTTGACCAGTGTCGTCGCGTCGGGTAGTGGCGCGCCGCTCTGCTTGGAGCCGGACGAACATCCGGCGATCACAGCGACGGCGAAGGTCATGAAAGCGAGCACGGCCAATAGACGGTGGCGGGTCTGCATACCCAGCATCGTAAAGGGTGGCGACGACCGGCCCTTCGAACGCGGGGCCCGCTTCGGCGCGCATCCGGCGATTAACCTGGTGCGATGTTCACGGGAATTGTCGAGGAACTTGGTGAAGTGACCGGCCGCGACGTCCTCGCCGACGCCGCGCGCCTGACCATTCGCGGGCCCGTGGTGACTGCCGATGCCGGCCACGGCGATTCGATTGCCGTCAACGGCGTGTGTCTGACCGTCGCCGAGTTGCTGCCGGACGGCCGATTCACCGCCGACGTGATGGGGGAGACCCTGAAGCGGTCCAACCTCGGCGAGTTGCAGGTCGGGAGCCGCGTGAACCTCGAGCGCGCCGCGGCCGTCAACAGCCGGCTGGGCGGGCATATCGTGCAGGGGCACGTAGACGCCACCGGCCGCGTGGTAGCCCGGGCACCCTCCGAGCATTGGGAGGTCGTCCGGATCGAGGTTCCGGCGGCGGTGGCGCGCTACGTCGTCGAGAAGGGATCGATCACCGTGGACGGCATTTCCCTCACCGTCTCCGCGCTCGGCGCCGGACCGAGCGACTGGTTCGAGGTCTCGCTGATCCCGACGACCCGCGAACTGACCACCCTCGGGAGCGCTCCGGTCGGCACGCGGGTGAACCTCGAAGTCGACGTGATCGCCAAATACGTTGAGCGGCTGATGGCCCATGAACCGAAAGCAGGCCGCTGACAGCGGTGGCGTCCTCCGCTGCAGCGGCCTGCTTTTCAACTGGTTGTTATCGGAATAGGCGCTGGTTTAAAGCGGAACCCAGACTCCGCCGTTCCAGAATCCCCAGCCATTTGCGTCGGCGTTCCACACGACCTGGGCCCACGGCGCCCACGGCGGGGGTGGCGGCATCGGCCGCGCCCAGGGCGGAGGCGCACCGTAGCCGGCCGGCCCGCCGTAGTTGTCGTCCCAGTCACGGCAGTTGTTCCAGTTCTGGTACGGGCCCCAGCCTGGCTCCCAACGCTCGCCCGGGCACCAGTGGTGGTGATACATGGGTGCCGGGGGAGGCGCCGCCTGGGCAGCGCCCGACGCCAGGCCGAGCATGCCGGCGGCCACGCCACCGGCAGCCAGTGCGCCAGTGCACAGGCGAAGCCAGGGCCGTGCTTGCTTCTTGGTAGTCGTGTTGGTTGTATCCATGCCCCCCGCATTCCCCTTGGGCTCGGGCTCGAAACTCCTTACCTCGTTCGCCGGGAGCCTCAAATGTTGCACTCAAATTACGGCACAGCTGGGGCTTACACGGGTCGCGCCGTCGCATCGGAGGCCGTTTGTGCTGCTCAGAAGCGGTTTCGGGCCATCCTCTGTCTTCAGCTTTGAAACACACAGTTTGACGCCTGCGCAATATCCGACGTTGCTGGCGGCTATGGCAATAACGGGGCCGCCGCGGTGGTTCATACTGAATGCAGCACTTCGGCTTCCTACGTTCGGGCCGTACGACAGCAAGGCAGCAGAGATGACGAGGTTGGACTCCGTCGAGAGGGCGGTTGCCGACATTGCGGCCGGTAAGGCCGTCATCGTCATCGACGACGAGGAGCGAGAGAACGAGGGCGACCTGATCTTCGCGGCCGAGAAGGCGACGCCGGAGATGGTGGCGTTCATGGTCCGCTACACCTCGGGCTACCTGTGCGTGCCGCTCGACGGCGCGATTTGCGACCGGCTGGGGTTACTGCCGATGTACGCGGTGAACCAGGACAAGCACGGGACCGCCTACACCGTCACCGTGGACGCGAGAAAGGGTGTGGGCACCGGGATTTCGGCCTCCGACCGGGCTACCACGATGCGGCTGCTGGCTGATCCCGAAAGCCTTGCCGACGATTTCACCCGCCCCGGTCACGTGGTTCCGTTGCGCGCCAAGGACGGCGGAGTGTTGCGCAGGCCGGGCCACACCGAGGCGGCGGTCGATCTCGCCCGGATGGCGGGGCTGCAACCCGCCGGCGCGATTTGCGAGATCGTCAGCCAGAAGGACGAAGGCTCGATGGCCCAGACCGACGAATTGCGGGTCTTCGCCGACGAGCACGATCTCGCCCTGATCACCATCGCCGACCTGATCGAATGGCGGCGCAAACACGAGAAGCACATCGAGCGGATCGCCGAAGCCCGAATTCCGACCCGTCACGGGGAGTTTCGCGCCATCGGCTACGCCAGCATCTACGAGGACGTCGAACATGTCGCGCTGGTCCGCGGCGAGATCGCCGGGCCCAACGCCGACGGCGACGATGTCTTGGTCCGCGTGCACTCCGAGTGCTTGACCGGCGACGTGTTCGGTTCCCGGCGGTGCGATTGCGGCCCCCAGTTGGACGCCGCGATGGCGATGGTCGCGCGTGAGGGGCGCGGCGTCGTGCTGTACATGCGCGGCCATGAGGGCCGCGGCATCGGCCTGATGCACAAACTGCAGGCGTACCAGTTGCAGGACGCCGGCGCCGACACCGTCGACGCCAACCTCAAACTCGGATTGCCCGCGGATGCAAGGGATTACGGAATCGGCGCCCAGATCCTCGTCGACCTCGGGGTCCGTTCGATGCGCCTGCTGACCAACAATCCGGCCAAGCGGGTCGGGCTGGACGGGTACGGGCTGCACATCATCGAACGGGTGCCGCTGCCGGTACGGGCCAACGCGGAGAACATCCGCTACCTGATGACCAAACGCGACAGGATGGGTCACGACCTGGCCGGGCTGGATGACTTTCACGAATCCGTCCACTTGCCAGGAGAATTCGGCGGTGCTTTGTGAGCGGTGGCGCCGGCGTGCCGGAGATACCGGCGGTTGACGCATCGGGTCTGCGGCTCGGCATCGTGGCAAGCACCTGGCACACCGAAATCTGCGATGCGCTACTGGCCGGCGCGCGCAAAGTAGTCGCCAATTCGGGCATCGATAACCCGACGGTGGTCCGCGTCCTCGGCGCGATCGAGATTCCGGTGGTGGCGCAGGAGCTCGCCAGCAACCACGATGCCGTCATCGCGTTGGGCGTCGTAATCCGCGGTGAGACACCGCATTTCGAGTATGTCTGCGACGCGGTAACCCAGGGGCTGACGCGGGTCTCCCTGGACGCCTCGACGCCGGTTGCCAACGGAGTGCTGACGACGAACACCGAGGAGCAGGCGCTGGCGCGGGCCGGGCTTCCGACATCGGCCGAGGACAAGGGAGCCCAGGCGGCCGGGGCGGCCCTCACGGCCGCGCTGACCCTGCGCGACCTGCGCTCTCGGTCGTGAGTCCGCCGCAGCACGGTGAGGTCTGGGATGTCGAGCTGCGTCCCCACCGCTCGCCGCTATTCATTTATGCCGCAGCCTTTCTGATCGCCGCCGCTCATATCGTTGTCGGCTTGCTGCTCAAGATCAGGCCCAGTGGGGCGATCATCCACACCTCCGACCAGGTGGCGATCGCAGTGCTGGGCCTGGTCATTGCGGGCGCCGTGCTGCTGTTCGCGCGGCCGCGGCTGCGCGCGGGGCCGGACGGCCTTTTGGTGCGGAACCTCCTGGGCGAGAAGCTGGTTCGATGGTCCGAAGTGGTCGATGTGTCGTTTCCGCCCGGCAGGCGCTGGGCGCGAATCGATCTGCCCGACGACGAATACATCCCCCTGATGGCCATCCAGGCCGCGGACAAGGAGCGCGCCGTCGACGCCATGGACACCGTGCGGTCGCTGTTGGCGCGTTATCGTCCGGACCTGCGCTGAGCGGGCTACGATCGCCCGATGGCACGGCATGTGTGGGCGACTGGCGCGTTGGTCGTCGCCGCCCTGGTGCTGAGTGCCTGTGCCGCATCGGTGACCGGCACGGCTATTCGGGCCCCCGGCACGCCGCCTGGTCCGACGCCGGTGCGCGCGGCGATCTCGGCGCGTGACCTGCTGTTGCAGGAGGGCGACGCGACTCCGCTGGGGCGCGTGACCGCGACTTCGGTGGGCGACAGCTACTTCGTGAGCGTTCGGCCGAAGGAATGCTCAGCAGCACTGCTGTTCAAGGGTTCGCCGGTGCTGCCCGCCGGCAAGTCGGTCCGCGCCGAGTCGGGTTACCGCGTCGACGGCCCGGGGCTTTATGCCGAGTCCGTCGATGTCTACGACAAAGCCCTGAAGACCCGCGCGGTGGTCTCGAAGGATTTCGTCGCCCTCTCCCAGTGCCGCGGAGACGCCGTTGGGGTGGCGCCCCTCGGGGAGTTTCGGCCCATGCGGCTCAGCTTCTCCGGAACAACGGACGACGACATCTTGGTGTGGACCATGACCCGTCCGGATTGGACATGCGACTACGGGCTGGCAATGCTGGCGCGGGTGGCCTTGATGCTTTCGGCCTGCGACACCAAGCCCGGATTCCCGATGACCGAGTGGGCGGCGAAGCGGCGCGCCCAGATCGATCGCCGGACCGCCTGACGGGCCCATGTCGCGCCAGTTATTTGGGACGGAGACAATCCTCCGCCGCCTACGCATCGGCCCTCGCCGCCCTGGGCGCCCTGGGCGGCGTTCATAGTCCTGAAAAAGCAGTTACTCAAGCGGTAGCGTCATTGGTTGCCAGCTGGGCTGTCGACGGTATTTGTTACCCCGAGCACTCGGCAACGCCCCAGCTGCGATGTGACGGGAGACGACCATGAAGCGCTGCCTCGGCGGAGGATTGGCTGCCCTGCTGATGGCCGCACAACTGATCACCTCAGCGCCGCCGGCCAGCGCCGGCTGCTTGTACGGAGGACCGGTTCTCAGCAAGTGCGATGGAGCCGTCCAGCCTGACGGAACCTGGCAACGTTGCGTGGCAGTTCCCCAGTGGATTCCTCACGGCGCCAGCTCTTACCTAGTGCCCGAGAGGCGCTGCGATTCCATGGGCCCTGACCAGCACCCTGGGGATGTCGCCTTCGCCGACCCACCGACGCACATCGACGGCTGAGCCGGGACAATAGGCTCCGCCTGCACGAGCTATCTGACAGCGAAAGGCGCCATTTCGCCGGGCACGACAGAAGGGGCTAGATGTCATTTGTGATCGTGGCGCCGGATATGGTGGCGGCGGCGGCGACGGATTTGGGAAGCATCGGCTCGACGGTCAGCGCGGCCAACGCGGCGGCGGCAGCGCCCACGACCGCGGTCATGACGGCGGCTGGTGATGAGGTGTCGGCGGCGGTCGCGGCGCTGTTTTCTCGGTACGGGTCGGAGTTTCAGGCGCTAAGCGCCCAGCTCGCGAAGTTCCACTCCCAGTTTGTGCGGACCCTCGATTCGGCCACGGGCGCCTACGCGAGTACCGAGGCCGCCAACGTCCGGCAGGCCATGCTCACCGCGCAGGACGGCTTTGGCCCCGTCGCCCGGCCGATTCAAGGCATCGAGAACCAGCTGACTGGCGCAGTTGCTCAGAGCAGTCAGCGGTTACTGCCCCGAGCCGTCATCGTCGGACTCCCTGGGGTTCGCGCGCTCTTCCCTGGCATCACCAAGGTCGGCAGTACCGGCCCGAATCTCAGCGCGCCGGGCCACCCGGTGGCCACCAGGCTGGTGGTCTACCAAAATGCGGAGGGCCAAAAGGTGACACTCTCCGTGGACCTGTACCCAAACCACCAGAGCGCGCTGACTGCATTTGACGAGGCCAAACAACAGAGCTCCGCCGTCCCGGGATTTAGCCCCCTGCCGTCGCCCAAGGTGGGCCAGGAGTCGTTCGCCGGCTCAGTGACGCAGGGCAGCGAAGTTCACGTCGGAATCGGCGTTCTCGAAGGCCGAGAGGTGGTCTCCGCCACCACGGCGAACTTTCCCCTCGACACGGAAACGATCGACGACCTAACCACTCTGACGCGCCTGCAGGTTTTCAAGGCTTCCCTTTTGAACTTTCCGTGCTTGTCAGCCGGAGTGCACAGAGTGGGGATTTCGAGCCGGTCCTGATGGCCACCAACCTGGGATGGGTGGCGTTCTCACGGTCCTCAGAGTCAGTTCTCACTCCCTTCCGAGCTGTGGCTGCGAATGTGAAAGTCGTTTATCGGCGGCGTAGATGCGGTCGTGACCATGAGAAACATTGCGCTGGCAGCGCTGATCGGCGTCCTCGTCGGCGCCGGCTCGTTGCTGGCAGCGCCGGCGGCCAAGGCCGATATCGATTTTTACTGCAGGCCAGGGTGCTGGGGCGCGATCGCGGCGTCTCCCTCGACCGGAGAAGAAGCCATTCGACTCAACTACCGGACGCGAAACCAGGCGGAGGACGCGGCCGTCTTGTGGTGCGACGTCATGGGCAAGACCAACGACTGCCAGGTGCTGACGTCGGGGCTGGGTTGTCTCGCGATTGCGGAGAGCAGCGACGGGAAAGCGGTAGCGGCGCGGGTCGCGTTCAGCCTGGACGCGGCCGATGCGGCGGCCTTGGGCGGTGCGGGACCCGGGTCGACGATCGGCCTCCACGACTGCAACGGCTGACTTTGACGGCCGACTAGCCTGGTTACGTGCCAGATCCCGCAACGTATCGCCCTGCGCCCGGTTCCATTCCGGTCGAGCCGGGCGTCTACCGATTCCGGGACGCGCACGGGCGAGTCATCTACGTCGGCAAGGCCAAGAGCCTGCGCAGCAGGCTGACGTCGTACTTCGCCGACGTCGCCGGCCTGCACCCGCGCACCCGGCAGATGGTGACCACCGCGGCCAAGGTCGAGTGGACGGTGGTCACCACCGAAGTCGAGGCCTTGCAGCTGGAATACAACTGGATCAAGGAATTCGATCCGCGCTTCAACGTCCGCTATCGCGACGACAAGTCCTACCCGGTCCTGGCCGTCACCCTCAACGAGGACTTTCCGCGGCTGATGGTCTATCGCGGCCCGCGGCGCAAGGGTGTCCGGTATTTCGGACCGTATTCGCACGCGTGGGCAATCCGGGAGACGCTGGACCTGCTCACCCGGGTGTTTCCGGCGCGCACCTGCTCCAATGGAGTGTTCAATCGGCACAAGCAGATCGACCGTCCATGTCTGCTCGGCTACATCGACAAATGCTCGGCGCCGTGTGTCGGCAGGGTCAGCGCAGAGCAGCATCGCCAAATCGTGGAAGACTTCTGCGACTTCCTGTCCGGCAAGACCGATCGGTTTGCCCGCGACCTGGAACAACAGATGAACGCCGCGTCCCAGCAACTCGATTTCGAACGGGCCGCACGGCTTCGCGACGACCTGTCCGCGCTGAAGCGGGCCATGGAGAAGCAGGCCGTGGTGCTCGGTGACGGTACGGACGCCGACGTAGTGGCATTCGCCGACGACGAGCTCGAAGCGGCGGTGCAGGTTTTCCACGTCCGCGGCGGCCGGGTCCGCGGCCAGCGCGGCTGGATCGTCGAGAAGTCCGGCGGCCCAGGCGAATCCGGCGAGGAGCGGTTGGTCGAGCAGTTCCTGACGCAGTTTTACGGAGAGCAGGCCGAACTGGATGGCGCCGCCGACGAATCCACCAACCCCGTTCCCCGCGAGGTCCTCGTGCCGTGTCTGCCGTCGAACGCCGACGAGCTCACAAGCTGGCTGTCCGGTCTGCGCGGTTCGCGGGTCACGCTGCGGGTGCCGCGGCGCGGCGACAAGCGCGCGCTGGCCGAAACCGTGCAGCGCAACGCGAAAGAGGCGCTGCAGCAGCACAAGCTGAAGCGAGCCGGCGACTTCAATGCCAGATCCGCTGCGCTGCAGAGCATCCAGGACGCCCTGGGACTGGCCGATGCGCCGCTGCGCATCGAATGCGTCGATATCAGCCACGTGCAGGGCACCGATGTGGTGGCCTCGCTGGTGGTGTTCGAGGACGGGTTGCCGCGCAAGTCCGACTACCGCCACTTCGCGATCCGGGAGGCCGCCGGGCAGGGACGCTCCGACGACGTCGCCTCCATCGCCGAGGTGACTCGCCGCCGGTTCCTGCGGCACCTGAGCGACCAGGCCGATCCCAACATGCTTGCCCCGGAAGGGAAATCGCGCCGGTTCGCCTACCCGCCCAACCTCTATGTCGTCGACGGCGGCGCACCCCAGGTCAACGCGGCCAGCGCCGTGCTCGACGAGCTCGGTATCACCGATGTCGCGGTGATCGGCTTGGCCAAGCGGCTGGAAGAGATATGGGTGCCGTCCGAGCCGGACCCGGTCATCATGCCCCGTAACAGCGAGGGACTCTATCTGCTGCAGCGGGTTCGTGACGAGGCGCATCGGTTCGCCATCACGTACCACCGCAGCAAGCGATCCAAGCGAATGACCGCCTCAGCGCTGGATTCGGTGCCAGGATTGGGAGAACATCGCCGCAAGGCGCTGGTAACCCATTTCGGATCGATAGCCCGCCTCAAGGAGGCCACCGTCGACCAGATCACCGCGGTTCCGGGTATCGGCGTGGCCACCGCCACGGCCGTCCTCGAGGCGCTGCGACCCGAGCGATCCGGTGGCTCGGCATGACGAGGCAGGGGGAGTTCACCGATCACCAGCAGGGCGATGCCGGAGCCGGCATCGACGTCGTACTGGTGACGGGATTATCCGGCGCCGGGCGGGGGACCGCGGCCAAGGTGCTCGAGGACCTCGGCTGGTATGTGGCCGACAATCTGCCGCCGCAATTGATCACCCGGATGGTCGATTTCGGGCTGGCGGCCGGGTCGCGGATCACGCAGCTGGCGGTTGTGATGGATGTGCGGTCGCGTGGATTCACCGGCGACCTCGACGAGGTGCGGACGGAGCTGGCCACCCGCAACATCAGCCCGCGGGTGGTGTTCATGGAGGCATCCGACGACATGTTGGTGCGCCGCTACGAACAGAATCGCCGCAGCCACCCGCTGCAGGGTGCGCAAACCTTGGCCGAGGGCATCGCCGCCGAACGCAGGATGCTGGCTCCGGTCCGCGCCACCGCCGACCTGATCATCGACACGTCGACGCTGTCCGTTCGGGGCCTACGGGAAAGCATCGAGCGGGCGTTCGGCGGCGATACCGGCGCGTCGACCAGCGTCACCGTCGAGTCGTTCGGCTTCAAATACGGCCTGCCGATGGACGCCGACATGGTCATGGACGTGCGGTTCCTGCCGAACCCGCACTGGGTGGACGATCTGCGCCCGCTCACGGGCCAGCACCCGGCGGTGCGTGACTACGTATTGGACCAGCCGGGCGCGGCCGAGTTTCTCGACGCTTACCATCGACTGCTAAACCTGGTTGTCGACGGCTACCGCCGGGAAGGCAAGCGCTATATGACGGTCGCCATCGGCTGCACCGGCGGTAAGCATCGCAGCGTGGCGATCGCCGAGGCGTTGATGCAGCTGTTGGCGGGCAATCCGCAACTGGCGGTGCGGGTGCTGCACCGGGATCTGGGCCGCGAATGAGCGAACCAACAAGCCCCCCCACCAACCACTGCATCGTCGCGCTGGGCGGCGGCCACGGGTTGTACGCGACGCTGTCCGCCGCGCGCCGGCTGACCCCTTACGTCACCGCCGTGGTCACGGTGGCCGACGACGGTGGGTCGTCGGGCCGGCTGCGCAACGAGCTGGACGTGGTCCCGCCGGGCGATCTGCGAATGGCCTTGGCGGCGTTGGCATCCGACAGCCCGTACGGACGGCTGTGGGCGACCATCCTGCAGCACCGATTCGGCGGCAGTGGCGCCCTGGCGGGGCATCCGATCGGCAATCTCTTGCTCGCCGGCCTCAACGAGGTGCTGGCCGATCCGGTCGCCGCCCTCGACGAGCTCGGGCGGATCCTGGGCGTCAAAGGCCGGGTGTTGCCGATGTGCCCGATCGCGCTGCAGATCGAGGCCGATGTGTCCGGCCTGGAGGCCGACCCGCGGATATTCCGGCTGATCCGCGGCCAGGTGGCGATCGCCACCACACCGGGCAAGGTGCGGCGGGTGCGGCTGCTTCCGCCCGACCCGCCGGCGACCCGGCAGGCCGTCGACGCGATCATGGCCGCCGACCTTGTGGTGCTGGGGCCGGGGTCCTGGTTCACCAGCGTGATCCCGCACGTGCTGGTGCCGGGGCTGGCGGCGGCGCTGCGAGCCACCACCGCCCGGCGGGCGCTGGTGCTGAACCTGGTGGCCGAGCCCGGGGAGACGGCCGGTTTCTCGGTCGAGCGTCATCTGCATGTGCTGGTCCAGCACGCGCCCGGATTCACCGTGCACGACATCATCATCGACGCCGAACGAGTGCCGAGTGAGCGGGAACGGGAGCAATTGCGCCGCACCGCTACGCTGCTGCAAGCCGACGTCCACTTCGCGGACGTGGCGAGACCTGGTACACCTTTACATGACCCGGGCAAGCTCGCCGCGGCGCTGGACGGGGTCCGAGCGGGCCACAAAGGTGGTTCAGGTGGTCCGGAAGGCCCGGGAGCCCCTTCCGAGAGGACCACCACACAGCTTCGGGTCGACGGTGAAACGAGGGGTGACGACGCGTGGCGATGACGACCGAAGTCAAGGACGAGCTGAGCCGTCTGGTGGTGAAATCGGTCAGCGCGCGTCGCGCGGAAGTGACGTCCCTGTTGAGGTTCGCCGGCGGCTTGCACATCGTGGGTGGCCGGGTGGTCGTCGAGGCCGAGGTGGACCTGGGCAACATCGCGCGCCGACTGCGCAAGGACATCTTCGAGCTGTATGGATACAACGCCGTCGTGCATGTGTTGTCGGCCAGCGGGATTCGCAAGAGCACCCGGTACGTGCTGCGGGTGGCCAACGACGGCGAGGCGCTGGCGCGTCAGACCGGGCTGCTCGACATGCGGGGGCGCCCCGTGCGCGGCCTGCCGGCCCAGGTCGTCGGCGGCAGCGTCGCCGACGCGGAAGCCGCGTGGCGCGGGGCGTTTTTGGCGCACGGGTCGCTGACCGAGCCGGGACGGTCGTCGGCGTTGGAGGTCAGCTGCCCCGGCCCGGAGGCCGCCCTGGCGCTGGTGGGCGCGGCACGCCGGCTCGGGGTCAGCGCCAAGGCCCGCGAGGTGCGTGGCGCGGACCGGGTGGTGGTGCGCGACGGCGAGGCGATCGGTGCCTTGCTGACGCGGATGGGCGCCCAGGACACCCGGCTCGTCTGGGAGGAGCGCCGGATGCGTCGCGAGGTGCGGGCAACGGCCAACCGGCTGGCCAACTTCGACGACGCCAACCTGCGCCGCTCGGCGCGTGCCGCGGTCGCGGCGGCCGCCCGGGTGGAGCGCGCGCTGGAGATCCTCGGCGACAGCGTCCCCGAACATCTGGCCTCGGCCGGCAAGCTACGCGTCGAGCACCGGCAGGCTTCCCTGGAGGAGCTCGGCCGCCTCGCCGACCCGCCGATGACGAAAGACGCTGTGGCGGGCCGTATCCGGCGGTTGTTGTCCATGGCCGACCGCAAGGCGAAGGTCGATGGCATCCCCGACACGGAGTCGGCGGTGACGCCCGACCTGCTGGAGGATGCCTAATTCAGGAGGGCGGTTCGGTGATCCGCTCCAGCACGGCCCGCAAGCAGCCCATGTCGGGTCGGGTCCAAATCAGGTGCCCATCCTCGTCGAGGCGCCGGGTGACCTCGACGCCGGGCGGGCCGACCGGTGGCGGGACGAACACCCCGTCCTCGTAGGAGGCGACCACATGGATGGGGGTCGTGAAGTCGAACACCGACACGTCGTGGACGCCGTTCCTCTGGGTTCCGTCGGCGCGGGCATCGGCTATGGTCCCGCCACCGCAGTCGACGATTCGGTTACCGCACTGTTCGATCCTCTCGGTGTACCCGAGTAGCGGGTCCCCTTCCGGCACCGGCGCACCTCCACGGGTAGCCGAGACGACTCTCCAAGTACCCCTAAGGTCAGTCGCTCCGGCCGCGAGAGGCTCGGTGCATCCGGCCAGTATCGGCGGCGGGAAATCATCGCCATAGCCGCCGGGTGGGGTGTGGGCGACGGGGATGTCGTCGGCCATGAGCCCTGCTGCCTTGCTCGCCACGCTCCCTCCTCGCGGCCGATCCGTCTGTTCTGACCACTGACCAGCATGCCGACGAATTGGCCGGTTAGCTATTTGCGGCGTGCGGGGGAGGGCTACGGTCGGGACATGAAACGGCTATCGAGCGTCGATGCGGCGTTCTGGTCTGCGGAGACGGCGGGCTGGCACATGCATGTGGGCGCCCTGGCGGTCTGCGACCCCACGAACGCGCCCGAGTACAGCTTTCAGCGCCTCCGCGAACTGATCATCGAGCGACTGCCGGAATTGCCGCAGCTGCGCTGGCGGGTCACCGGTGCGCCTCTCGGGCTGGACCGGCCGTGGTTCGTCGAGGACTCCGAACTCGACGTCGACTTCCACGTCCGTCGCGTCGGCGTTCCCGCTCCGGGCGGTCGCCGCGAGCTCGAAGAACTGGTGGGCCGGCTGATGTCCTACAAGCTGGACCGCTCGCGACCGCTGTGGGAGCTATGGGTGATCGAGGGCGTCGAGGGCGGGCGGATCGCGACGCTGACCAAGATGCACCACGCCATCGTGGACGGGGTCTCGGGCGCCGGGCTGGGTGAAATCCTGCTGGATGTCACGCCGGAACCCCGGCCGCCGCAACAGGAAACGGTCGGGTCGCTGGTGGGCTTCCAGCTTCCGGGGCTGGAACGGCGCGCCCTGGGGACCCTCATCAACGTGGGCGTCAAGACGCCCTTCCGGATCGCCCGACTGGTGGAGCAGACGTTGCGGCAGCAGGTCGCCGCGTTGGGCGTCAGCAGCCGGCCGCCGCGATACTTCGACGCCCCCAAGACCCGGTTCAACGCGCCCGTGTCGCCGCACCGGCGGGTGACCGGCTGCCGCGTCGAGCTGGCCCGGGCCAAGGCCGTCAAGGACGCCTTCGGCGTCAAGCTCAACGACGTGGTGCTGGCCCTGGTCGCCGGCGCCGCCCGCGACTACCTGGACAAGCGGGGTGAGCTGCCGGTCAAACCGCTCATCGCGCAGATCCCCGTCTCGACTCGCACCGACCAGACCGCCAGCGACGTCGGAAACCAGATCAGCTCCATGACCGCATCCCTTGCCACCGACATCGAGGACCCGGCCGAGCGGCTGCGGGCGATCCACGAAAGCACCAAGAGCGCCAAAGAGATGGCGAAGGCGCTGTCGGCGCATCAGATCATGGGACTGACCGAGACCACGCCGCCGGGGCTGCTGCACCTGGCCGCGCGGGCGTACACGGCGACCGGGTTGTCGCGAAACTTGGCCCCCATCAACCTGGTTGTCTCCAATGTCCCCGGCCCGTCGTGCCCGCTGTACATGGCGGGCGCCCGCCTGGAGTCGCTGGTGCTGCTGGGGCCGCCGGTCATGGACGTCGCCCTGAACATCACCTGCTTCTCCTATCAGGATTACTTGGACTTCGGCCTTGTGACGACGCCCGAGGTGGCCAACGACATCGACGACATGGCCGACCGCATCGAGCCGGCGATGGCCGAGCTCGAGCATGCGGCGGGCAGCTAGTCGCGGTTGAGGTAGCGGGTCGCGTAGACCCAGGACAAGAACCGGGCTACCGCCTCCGCGGATTGATGCGCGCGCAGGGAACCGAAGATGTCGAAAGCGTGTTGGGCGTGGGGTAATTCGGCGTAGGCGACGGGGGTCTTCGATACCCCCCGCAGTTCGTCGACGAACTCCTGCGCTTCGGCGACCGGGATCAGGGAGTCGTCGTGCCCGTGCAAGACGAAGAACGGGGGTGCGTCGGGCCGCACCTCGCAGATGGGCGATGCTTCGACGTAGACGTCTCGGTGCGCGGCGAACTTCTTTTTCACCACGAACTTCTCGAGCAGGCCGATGAATTCGCGACGCCCGTCGCCGTCGGTCGAAAACCAGTCGTAGCGCCCGTATATCGGGACGGCGGCGACCACCGAGGTGTCCGCCTCTTCGAAGCCCGGCTGAAACTTGGGATCGTCGGGGGTCAGCGCCGCCAGCGCCGACAGGTGACCGCCGGCCGACCCCCCGGTGATCGCGACGAAATCCGGGTCTCCGCCATAGGCCGCGATGTTCTCCTTCACCCACGCCAGGCCCCGTTTGACGTCGACGATGTGGTCGGGCCAGGTGTGTATCGGCGACACCCGGTAGTTCAGCGAGACGCAGATCCAACCGCGCGAAACAAGATGGCTCATCAAGGGATACGCCTGTGGGCGGCGCCACCCGATCACCCAGGCGCCGCCGGGCACTTGCACCAGCACCGGGGCTTTGCCGTCGCGCGGCAGGTCGCGGCGACGCCAGATGTCGGCCAGGTTCGCGCGGCCGTGCGGGCCGTAGGAGACGATGTTGGACTTGTCGACGAAGCGCCGGCGCGCCACGGTGGTGCGCAGCGGCAGGTCGCGGCGCCCCCTCTTCGCCGGCGCGTTGGGCAGGGTGGCCAGCTCGTCGGCGTAGTCGGGCCCCAACTGCTCACGCAAACCCGCCTCCAGCACGGGGCCGGGCGTGGTGACACCGCGGTAGCGGATTACCGCCAGGATGGCCCACGAGGCCGCCGTCACGACCAGCGCCGCCTTGCCCCGCGGCCCGGCGAAGTCACCACGGCGCCCGCGCCGCAGCGCGTCCAGCACCGAGGCGGAAAAGTAGAGGCCCGGCACCTCCGACGTCGGCCACCCGAACCAGAACACCAAAACCGTGGCGTAGCCCTTGCGGGCCAGCGGACGTAATCCGTTGGCCGCGTTGGCAAATTCGACCAGTGCGCGTGCCAGGGGCCTGGGACGGCGCGCCCGTGCAAGCCGCATCAGCCGCCGGCTCGTGATTGCAGCTCGGCGCGCAGGATCTTGCCGGTGCTGCCGCGCGGAAGCTCGTCGAGGATCGCTATCTCGCGGGGCACCTTGTAGTTCGCCAGGTTCTCGCGGACGTGTTGCTTGAGCGTGTCCGGGGTGGCCTGGGCGCCCGGGCTGAGCACCACGAAGGCCGCCAGCCGCTGGCCGTACTGCTCGTCGTCCACGCCGACCACCGCGGCCTCCGCCACGTCGGGGTGCGCCGCCAGGGTCTTCTCCACCTCGATCGGGTAGACGTTCTCGCCGCCGGAGACGATCATCTCGTCGTCGCGGCCGACGATGAACAGCCTTCCGTTCACGTCGAGGTAGCCGACGTCGCCCGAGGACATGAAACCGGCGTGGAAATCCTTGCTGGTGCCGGTCGTGTAGCCCTCGAACTGGGTGTCGTTGCGGACATAGATGCTGCCGACCTCTCCGGTGGGCAACTCGTTGAATTCCTTGTCCAGGATGCGGATTTCGGTTCCGTCGGCGGGCCGGCCGGCGGTGTCGGGTGCTGCCCGCAGGTCCTCCGGGGTGGCAGTGGCGATCATGCCGGCCTCGGTGGCGTTGTAGTTGTTGTAGATCACGTCGCCGAACTGGTCCATGAACGCGATGACGACGTCGGGGCGCATCCGCGAACCCGATGCCGCGGCAAAGCGCAACGACCGGCAGTTGTAGCGGTTCCGGACCTCGGCGGGCAGCTCCATGATGCGGTCGAACATCACCGGCACCACCGCCAGGCCCGTCGCCCGGTGGCGGTCGATGAGGTCCAACGTGGCCTCCGGGTCGAACTTGCGCCGGGTGACTACGGTGCAGGCCATCGACGCGGCGAACACCAACTGCGAAAAGCCCCACGCGTGGAACATCGGCGCCACGATCACTATGGTTTCCTCGGCCCGCCAAGGCGTGCGGTCCAGGATCGCCTTGAGGGTCCCCAGTCCTGCGTTACCGCCAGATTGGTTGGCGCCCTTGGGGGTTCCGGTGGTGCCGGAGGTCAGCAGGATCATCTTGCCCTTGCGGCCGGTCCGCTCAGGCTGCCGGCCGGCGTGGTCGGCGATGAGTCCCTCGACCGTCAGCTCATGCTGTCCGTCGGTCCAGGCCACGATGCGGGTGGCGTCCGGCCTGTCGGCCAGCGCGCGGTCCACGGTCGCGGTGAACTCCTCGTCGTAGATGACGGTGTCGACGCCTTCGCGGTTGACCACGTCGGCCAGCGCCGGCCCCGCGAACGATGTGTTGAGCAGGACGACGTCGGCGCCGATCCGATTGGCGGCCACCAGCGCTTCCACGAAACCCCGGTGATTGCGGCACATGATCCCGACGACCCCGGGAGTCCCGGCCCGGCCCTTCAGGCCTTGCAGCGCCGCGGCGAGCGCGTTGATCCGCTCGTCGAGCTGCCGCCAGGTGAGCGTGCCCAACT
The DNA here is from genome assembly GCA_963788075.1 of uncultured Actinomycetota bacterium. Taxonomy (GTDB): domain Bacteria; phylum Actinomycetota; class Actinomycetes; order Mycobacteriales; family Mycobacteriaceae; genus Mycobacterium. The sequence continues at coordinate 47,167 of CAWBFI010000012.1, forward strand.
CGTCAATCAAGGCCGGGCGGTCCGGGCAGCGCTGCGCCGCGCCGGCGAACCCCACCGTCATGCCCATGCCTTCGCGACGCATGGCCGCCGCGATCTTCAGGTAGCGGTCGGGGCGCATGGGAGCGATAGTTCCGGCGCGCCTCAGGGTGCTGACAATCCCGAGGGTCTGACTGAGGCGCGATGCCATGGTCAGCCGAGAACCGGTAGGCGGCGCTGGGCGGCGAGGTTGGTGAGGGCTTCCTGCATCACCGACCGCACGTGTGCGTCCACCTCGTCGATGTCAGGGTCCTCGCCGAATTGTTGAGTGATGTCGATGGGTTCGAGCACCTGCGTCACTAGCTTGCTGGGCAGCGGCAGGTTGGGCGGGATCACGGCGCTGAGCCCGAACGGGAAGCCGAACGACACCGGCATGATGGCGCTGCGCAGCAATCGCTTTAAGCCCAGGCGCTCGGCCAGCCAGGTGCCGCGCGTCAGATAAAGCTGGGTCTCCTGCCCTCCGATGGACACCGCCGGCACGATGGGCACCCCGGCCTCGATCGCCGTGCTGACGTAGCCCTTGCGGCCGTTGAAGTCGATGACGTTTTCCGACAGCGTGGGCCGGTATGCGTCGTAATCGCCGCCGGGAAAGACGACCACCACGCCGCCGGACCGCAGGGCCTTGGCCGCGTTCTCCCGGTTCGCACGGATGTAGCCGGTGCGCCGGAAAAGCGGCGCGGTCGGGCCCATGAACAGAATGTCGTGGCTCAACGTGTAGGCCGGCCGGTCGTAGCCGAACTTGTCGTAGAAGTCGACGGTGAAGGTCGGTACGTCCATCGGGAACATGCCGCCCGAGTGGTTGCCGACCACCAGCGCGCCGCCGGGCGGGAACGAATCCAAGCCGTGCACCTCGGACCTGAAGTAGGTCTTCAAGAAGGGGCGCATCACACCGATCAGGCGTTTCGTCAGGCCGGGGTCGAATTTGCCGATGTCCCCGATATCCAGGCTGTCGCTGTCGGTCACGTTGCTCCCTTGCGGCGTCGAGTCCCCTCGATGGTAGCTAGCTGGGATCCAAGCAAGTCTGGGCCGGTCTGCGACGGGGTATTCGTCGCTCGGGCATGTGGCGCCGACCGGATTCCGGGGTTATCGTTACGCACGCGCAAGGCCCAATATCAAGGCCCCAATATCAAGGTCGATCCCGGGCCCCATCCCCAGGCCCAATCCAAGCCCCAATCCCCAGGCCCGATCCCAGCCGAAAGAGACGAGATGGATTCCGCAGGCACGTCCGACGAGCGTGGCGCACGCTCGATCGGGGCGCACCGGTTGGGTGGCGCTCGTGACCGACGCGGGCACAGACCGGGCACCAGCGCCGTGCACCCCGGCCCGGTCAAGGTACGGCAGGGAGGGGAGTCCCTGGCCGAGGCGCATGAGACGGCGGATCACCGTCAAGCCGAGTACTTTCTTCGTCTGCTCGTTCAGAACCGCCACCATGTTGATCACCGGATCGGCGCATGCCAAAAGGCAATCGCCCTCGCGGAAGCCGCCGGCGACGCCGAAGGCGCCAGCGGACTGCGGCACGTGGCCTGCGCCGAGGAACAGGAACGGCAAACCCTCGACCGCCTCATCGAAAATCTGCGCCGGCGGTTCCCGGCTCGGGCGCCGGGCCAGGCCGCCAGGCCCGTACGGGTGCGCGCCTAGCGGCCCGTTAGCGCGAATTGAGCCACGCCGCAGCCGTTTTCGGCGTGCCAACCGCCGCGAGTGTAGGCGCTCAATATTGGGGTATTGCGATGCGTGCCGATAGATGGATTGTATTGACCTAGCGGTTGCACATCCGACAGGAACGAGGCCACCCATGGGATTCATGTCACCGGAGCTTCCGGTCGTCGACCCCCACACCTGGCAGACCCTGCCGCGGACAACGCGACTGCAAATCGTGACCCGGCACTGGGCGGAGCACGGCTTCGGCACGCCGTACGCGGTGTACCTCCTCTACTCGATCAAGATCGCCCTGTACGTCGCGGCTCCCGCCGCGATCATCTCGCTGACCCCGGGCCTGGGCGGGCTGGGCCGCATCGGCGACTGGTGGACGCAACCGATCGTGTACCAGAAGTTCATCGTCTTCACGCTGCTGTTCGAGGTCCTGGGCTTAGGCTGCGGATCCGGCCCGCTGACCGGGCGGTTCATGCCACCCATCGGTGGGTTCCTTTATTGGTTGCGGCCCAACACGATTCGGCTGCCCGCGTGGCCGGGCAAGGTTCCGCTTACCCGCGGTGACACCCGAACCTGGGTCGACGTCGCCCTCTACGCCGTTGTGTTGATCGGCGGGGTGTGGGCGCTGTTATCGCCGGGTCACGGCGGATCGGTCACCGCTGCCGGCGATGTCGGTTTGCTCAACCCCGTCGTGGTGATCCCTACGATCGTCGCCCTGGCGCTGCTGGGTCTACGGGACAAGACCATCTTCCTGGCCGCGCGTGGTGAGCACTATTGGCTGAAGCTATTCGTCTTCTTCTTCCCGTTCACCGATCAGATCGCGGCATTCAAGCTCATCATGCTGTGCCTCTGGTGGGGGGCGGCGACCTCCAAGCTCAACCATCACTTCCCGTACGTCGTGTCGGTGATGACGAGCAACAACGCTCTGCTGCGGCCCAAGCTGTTCAATCCGATAAAGCGCATGCTCTACCTGGACCCGGTTGACGACCTGCGCCCCTCCTGGTTGCCGAAGCTCATGGCACACGTGGGCGGCACCACGGCGGAATTCCTGGTCCCGGGGGTGCTCGTGTTCATTGCCGGCGATCAGCCGTGGCGGTGGTTCCTGATCGGCTTCATGGTGATCTTCCACCTCAACATCATTTCCAACCTCCCGATGGGAGTCCCGTTGGAATGGAACGTGTTCTTCATCTTCTCGCTGTTCTATTTGTTCGGGCACTACGCCGCGATCCAGGCCACCGACCTTCGGTCCCCGCTACTGCTGGCCCTCGTGCTCGCCGCGGTAGCCGTTGTGATCGCGGGAAACATGTTCCCCGAAAAGATTTCGTTCCTGCCGGCGATGCGCTACTACGCCGGCAACTGGGCCACCAGCGTGTGGTGCTTTCGGCCGGGGGTCGAGGAAAAGATCGACGCCGACATCGTCAAAAGCTCTGCCCTCGTTGTCAATCAGCTGGCCAGGCTCTATGACCCGGAGACCGCCGAAATCATGGCAGACAAGACGGCGGCCTTCCGGGCGATGCACGTACATGGCCGGGCGCTCAACGCGCTGCTGCCCCGCGCTTTGGGGGGCGAGGCCAACGAAGCCGACTACAAGGTGCGTGAGGGCGAGATCGTCGCCGGGCCCCTTGTCGGCTGGAACTTCGGCGAGGGCCACCTGCACAACGAGCAGTTGCTGGAAGCGGTGCAACGGCGCTGCCACTTCGAGGAGGGCGACGTCCGCGTCATCGTGCTCGAAGGCCAACCGATCCATATCCAAAAGCAGTGGTACCGCATCCTCGACGCCAAGGCGGGGGTGATCGAGGCCGGCCACGTCGACGTTGCGGACATGCTGACCCGCCAGCCCTGGCCGGAGCCCGGCGACGAGTTTCCCGTCCATGTCACCACCCAGCACGCGACTCGATGACCGTCGATGCCTAGGGCGGTCGTCGTCGGCGCGGGGCCCAACGGTCTCGCCGCGGGGATCCAGCTGGCCCGAAACGGTGTCGAGGTGCAGGTGCTGGAGGCGCGCGACACGGTCGGCGGGGGCGCGCGCTCGGGCGAGCTGACCGTGCCGGGGGTGATTCACGATCATTGCTCGGCATTCCACCCGCTGGGCGTTGGCTCGCCGTTCTGGAGGGAGATCGACCTCCAACGCTACGGGTTGGTGTGGAAGTGGCCCGAGATCGACTGCGCGCACCCGCTCGATGACGGGACGGCCGGGGTGCTGTATCAGTCCGTTGACCAAACGGCGGCCGGCATGGGCCCGGATGGCAAACGTTGGCGCGCCGCCCTCGGCGATCTCGTGGCGGGGTTCGATCAGCTCGCCGAGGACTTGCTGCGTCCGGTGCTCAACGTCCCGCGCCACCCTATTCGCCTCGCGGCCTTCGGGCCGCGCGCGCTGCTGCCGGCCACCGTCATGGCCCGTTGGTTTCGCACCGAGCAGGCCCGCGCGGTTTTCGGCGGCGCGGCCGCGCACATCTTCACCCGGCTGGACCGGCCGCTGACGGCCTCGATGGGGCTGATGTTCTTGGCCGGCGGGCACCGGTACGGATGGCCGGTCGCCGAGGGCGGATCGGCGTCGATCATCGCCGCCCTGGTCGCCGCCCTGAAGGCGCACGGCGGCACGGTGACGACCGGGGTGACCGTCGCTAGCCGCAAAGACATCCCCGACGCCGACGTCGTTATGCTCGACCTCAGCCCTGCCGCGGCGCTGAGGATCTACGGCGATGCCATGCCTGCCCGCATCCAGCGGTCGTATCGGCGTTACCGCGAGGGTTCGTCGGCGTTCAAGGTCGACTTCGCCATCGAGGGTCACATCCCGTGGACGAACCCCGACTGCCGACGTGGCGGGTCCTTGCATCTGGGCGGCACGTTCGCCGAGATCGCGGACACCGAACGTCAACGCGCACAAGGCAAGATGGCAGCGCGGCCGTTTGTTCTCGTCGGGCAGCAGTACCTGGCCGACCCGTCGCGGTCGGCGGGCGATGTCAACCCGATATGGTCTTACGCCCACGTGCCGTTCGGTTACACCGGTGACGCCACCCGCGCCATCGTCGACCAGATAGAGCGGTTCGCGCCGGGATTCCGCGACCACGTCGTCGCAACCGTCAGCACCAGCACCGCCGACTTCGAGGCCTACAACCCCAACTACATCGGCGGCGACATCATCGGCGGCGCCAACGACCGGCTGCAGGTCGTCCTGCGCCCGCGCATAGCCGTGAACCCCTACGCGACCGGCGTGCCGGGCGTCTATTTGTGTTCGCAGTCCACACCGCCGGGAGCCGGCATCCACGGGCTCTGCGGCTACCACGCCGCGGCGTCGGCGCTGCGCCGGCTTCGGATTGGCTCGCCGTAGCCGAAACGTGACAGCCGCTTGATCGATTGCTAACGCGCGCCTGCACTTCCGCTTTTCACCGCGCCCCTACCATCGGAATTACAACTTTGTTAGTAGGGAATTGGAGCCATGCGCGCGGTTGTTCGGTGTGTTCTTGCGGTGATCCCGATCGCCACGAGTCTGGTTGCCGGGCCGGCCGGCGTGAGCCTGGCGGCGGCGAACCAGTCCCATGGGTTCGCCATCGCGTCGGTTCAACCAACGCGGGGCGCGGTGGTGGGTGTGGCGCACCCTGTGGTGGTGACGTTTGGCGCGCCCATAACCAACTTGGCCGACCGGCACGCGGCCGCGCGTGCCATCGATGTCAAATCGGCGCCCGCGATGTCCGGTAGGTACGAGTGGCTCGACGACAAGGTTGTGCAGTGGATTCCCGACCGATTCTGGCCGGCGCACAGCACGGTGGCGCTTTCGGTCGCCGGCCTGGCCACGGACTTCAAAACGGGTCCGTCCGTCGTCGGCGTCGCCAACGTCTCGGATCACACATTCACCGTGAGCATCGACGGAGTGGAAACGGGACCGCCGCCGTCACTACCGGCGCCGCACCACCGACCCCACTGGGGAGAGCAAGGGGTGATACCGGCCTCGATGGGTAGGCCGGAGTTCCCGACGCCCGTCGGCTCCTACACCGTTCTGGCCAAAGAGCACTCGGTGGTCATGGACTCGAGCAGCGTCGGCATCCCCGTCGACGCTCCCGACGGGTACCGGATCCCGGTGGATTACGCCGTCCGTATCACCAGCCGCGGCCTCTACGTGCATTCAGCTCCGTGGGCCGTCAACGCGATGGGGCTTGAGAATGTCAGCCACGGCTGCATCAGCCTGAGCCCCGCGGACGCCGAGTGGTACTTCAACACGGTCAACGTCGGCGACCCGGTGATCGTCAAGGAATAGACCGGCGGGCGCCGACAGCCGCCGGGTCTCGGACGATCGGCGGCGAACCGTGTGCGCCCACGGCGGCGACACGCCGCCCGGCCGCGCCGTCACCGCACACCGAAAGCCGGCCCGCAATCGCGGGATGCGAGCCGCGCGAGGGCCGGCCGTCGGAGGATCGGCCTCAGCGTGGGCCCGCACCCGAAGGACCGGGCGGAAGCGGCTGACCGGGCACGGGCCCGCCCGCCGGCGCCGGACCGGTCGGCGCACCCTTGCCGGTCCCGGCCATGTCGATGATCGGAGCACCGGCCGGCAGAGCCTCCGCGGGACCACCGGCCAAGACCGGCCCCAGCGCGATCAGCGGAGTACCAACGGGCACCACGGGAACCGGCGCGCCTACGGGAACCGGGGCGCCCACGGGAACCGGGGCGCCCACGGGAACCGGCGCGCCCACGGGAACCGGGGCGCCTACCGGCAGCGGGGCGCCCACGGGTAGCGGGGCGCCTACGGGTAGCGGTGCGCCCACGGGCAGCGGCGCACCCACGGGCAGTGGCGCACCCACCGGAACCGGCGCAGCCGCGGGCACCGGAGCACCCGCCGGGACCGGCGGACCAAGCGCAATCAGCGGCGCACCCGCCGGCACCACGGGAACCGGCCCGGGCGCGACCAGCGGAACACCAGACATGTCAGTCAAAGGCGCACTGCACCCGTTCGCCGCCGCCGAGGTGCCAGCAGGTCCGCCGGCGGCACCCGGTCCGCCTGCGGCTGCCGGTCCGCCTGCGCCTGCAGGCCCGCCGCCGGCTGCTGCCGGCCCGCCCGCCGCCGGGGCGCCTGCGCCTCCCGATGCGCCTGCTGCTGCCGGTCCGCTTGCTGCTGCCGGTCCGCCCGCCGCGGCCGGTCCGCCTGCTGCTGCCGGTCCGCCTTCGGTGGCGCTCGTGACGCACCGGCACGCCGCCGCCGTTGCCGGTCCGCCTGCGGTTGCCGGTCCCCCTGCGGCTGCGGGTCCGCCCGCACCTGCCGGTCCGCCAACTGCCGGTCCGCCGGCTTCCGGCGCAACAGCCTCGCCCGCCATTCCCTGCACGCACGCGTAGCCGCCGGTTTTCAGCGGGGGCGCGGCTGCGGCATCTGGGCTCAACGCAAAAGCGGCTCCGCACAATCCGGCGATGCCAACCACTTTGATGTTGAACCGATCAAAGGCCCTCATCAACGTCGACTCCTTCAGCACTCAAGTCTTTCCGCAATCAAACGGTGCAGCCGAACCGCCTAGCCCTACCGAGGTCGCTCTTCGACACCGGGCTAATTGTCGGCAGCCCACGTCGACCGCGAGCCGCGCCGCACCGCGCCGTTTCCAAATGGTGACGTCACGACGGTGTGACAGGTCCAGCACTCTTACCGCCGGGCGGCGACGCATGCCACTGATCTAGGCTGACGGCGAGCGCTCATCAGCGGACTCAGGAAGACATCAGCAGACAGGGAGAGACCAGTGACTGTCCGAGTAGGCATCAACGGCTTCGGTCGAATCGGACGCAACTTCTACCGGGCCTTGTTGGCCCAACAGGAAGGGGGCGGCCCGGAGATCGAGGTGGTCGCCGTCAATGACATCACCGACAACGCGACGCTGGCCCACCTGCTCAGGTTTGACTCGATCTTGGGCCGGCTGCCCTACGAGGTGAGCCTCGAGGGCGACGACGCGATCGTGGTCGGCAACCACACGATCAAGGCGCTCGAGGTCAAGGAGGGCCCGGCGGCGATGCCCTGGGGCGATTTGGGTGTCGACGTCGTGGTCGAATCCACCGGCCGGTTCAACGACGCCGCCAAGGCCAAGGGCCACCTGGCGGGCGGGGCGAAGAAGGTGATCATCTCCGCGCCGGCCACCGACCCCGACATCACCATCGTGCTCGGGGTCAACGAGGACAAGTACGACGGCAGTCAGAACATCATTTCCAATGCCTCCTGCACCACGAATTGCCTGGCGCCGCTGGCCAAGGTGTTGCATGACGAGTTCGGCATCGTCAAGGGCCTGATGACCACCATCCACGCCTACACCCAGGATCAGAACCTCCAGGACGGTCCGCACAAGGATTTGCGCCGGGCGCGGGCGGCCGCGCTGAACATTGTGCCGACCTCCACCGGTGCGGCCAAGGCGATCGGCCTGGTGATGCCCGAGCTCAAGGGCAAGCTCGACGGGTATGCGCTGCGGGTGCCCATTCCCACAGGTTCGGTGACCGATTTGACCGCCGACCTGTCCAAGTCGGCGAGCGTCGAGGAGATCAACGCCGCCTTCAAGGCCGCCGCCGAGGGCCGGCTCAAGGGCATTTTGAAGTACTACGACGCGCCGATCGTGTCCTCCGACATCGTCACCGACCCGCACAGCTCGATCTTCGACTCGGGGCTGACCAAGGTCATCGACGACCAGGCCAAGGTTGTGTCCTGGTACGACAACGAATGGGGCTACTCCAACCGCCTCATCGACCTCGTCGCCCTGGTCGGCAAGTCGCTGTAGCCATGACGCTTCACACGCTCGAAGACCTTCTGAATGAAGGCGTTTCGGGTCGTGGCGTGCTGGTGCGCTCCGACCTGAACGTCCCACTGGATGACGGTGGCGCGATCACCGATCCCGGCCGCATCACCGCGTCGGTGCCGACGTTGAAGGCGCTTCTCGAGGCCGGCGCCAAGGTGGTGGTCGCCGCGCACCTGGGTCGTCCGAAAGACGGGGCCGACCCCAAGTTGTCGCTGGCACCGGTCGCCGCGGCGCTCGGCGAACAGCTCGGCCGGCACGTGCAGTTGGCCGGCGATGTCGTCGGGACCGACGCGCTGGCCCGGGCCGAGGGGCTGACCGACGGCGACATCCTGCTGCTGGAAAACGTCCGCTTCGACCCACGCGAAACCAGCAAGGACGACGCCGAGCGACTGGCGCTGGCCCGGCAGCTGGCTGAATTAGTCGGGCCGACAGGCGCTTTCGTCTCCGACGGCTTCGGCGTGGTGCACCGAAAGCAGGCATCGGTGTACGACATCGCCACCCTGTTGCCGCACTACGCCGGCACGCTGGTGGCCGAGGAGATCCGGGTGCTGGAGCAGCTGACCGGCTCGACCAAACGTCCTTACGCGGTGGTGCTCGGTGGGTCGAAGGTGTCCGACAAACTGGGAGTCATCGAGTCGCTGGCGACGAAGGCCGACAGCATCGTCATCGGCGGCGCCATGTGCTTCACTTTCCTTGCGGTGCATGGTCTTTCGGTGGGTAAATCGCTGATGGAAACTGAGATGATCGACACGTGCCGCAGGCTGCTGGACACCTATCACGATGTGTTGCACCTACCGGTAGACGTCGTGATGGCGGAGAAGTTCGCCGCCGATTCGCCGCCGGAAACGGTCGCGGTGGACCGCATTCCAGACGACAAGGTGGGCCTGGATATCGGACCGGAGTCGGTCAAGCGGTTCGCCACGCTGTTGTCCAACGCCAAGACCATCTTCTGGAACGGCCCGATGGGTGTGTTCGAATTCCCGGCCTTCGCCGCCGGGACCAAGGGCGTCGCCGAGGCGATCGCCGCAGCGACCGGAAAGGGCGCCTTCAGCGTGGTGGGCGGCGGGGACTCCGCGGCCGCGGTGCGCGCGCTCGGCGTCCCGGAGGGCGAGTTCTCGCACATATCCACCGGCGGCGGTGCATCCCTCGAGTACCTGGAGGGCAAGACGCTCCCGGGCATCGAGGTGCTGAGTCGGCCCCAGCCCGATCAAAACAAGGGGGCAGGAGACTCGTGAGCCGCAAGCCGCTGATCGCCGGCAACTGGAAGATGAACCTCAATCACTTCGAGGCGATCGCCTTGGTGCAGAAGATCGCGTTCGCGCTGCCGGACAAGTACTACGACAAAGTCGACGTCACCGTCATCCCGCCGTTCACCGACCTGCGCAGCGTGCAAACGTTGGTCGACGGCGACAAGCTGCGGCTGACCTACGGGGCGCAGGACCTGTCCCAGCACGACTCGGGCGCCTACACCGGTGACATCAGCGGCGCCTTCCTGGCCAAGCTGGGCTGCAGCTTCGTGGTCGTCGGGCACTCCGAGCGGCGCACCTACCACAACGAGGACGACGCGCTGGTGGCCGCGAAGGCCGCCGCCGCGCTCAGGCACGAGCTCACCCCGATCGTCTGCATCGGCGAGCACCTGGACGTTCGGGAGGCGGGTGAGCACGTCGGCCACTGCGAGGAGCAGCTGCGCGGCTCGCTGGCCGGCCTGTCGAGCGAGCAGATCGGCAAGGTCGTGGTCGCCTACGAGCCGGTCTGGGCGATCGGCACGGGGCGGGTGGCCAGCGCCAACGACGCCCAGGAGGTGTGCGCCGCGGTCCGAAAGGAGCTGGCCTCGCTGGCGTCGCCGCAGGTCGCGGACGCCGTGCGGGTGCTCTACGGGGGGTCGGTGAACGCGAAAAACATCGGCGACATCGTTGCCCAGGAGGACATCGACGGGGCTTTGGTCGGCGGGGCGTCATTGGACGGTGAGCAGTTCGCGACGCTGGCGGCGATCGCCGCCGGTGGGCCGCTGCCGTGACACCGCCGCGCCGCCGGTAAGCTGCACTTCATGAAATTGGCCCTGCAGATCACCCTGGTCGTCACCAGCATCCTCGTGGTGCTCCTGGTGCTGCTGCACCGCGCCAAGGGCGGCGGCCTGTCGACGTTGTTCGGCGGCGGCGTTCAGTCGAGCCTGTCCGGGTCGACGGTGGTCGAGAAGAACCTCGACCGGTTGACGCTGTTCATCACCGGCATCTGGCTGGTGTGCATCATCGGCATGGCCCTGCTGATCAAGTACCGCTGACACGGCGTTCGACCCCGAGCCGTCGACGGGCGGACCAAGCGCTCCGCACCGATACTGAGACGCATGGTTGAGGTTTCCGACACCGCGCTCGAACGAATCGGTGCCGTCCAGCGGACCCGTGTGGGTCGAGAGGCGACCGAGCCCATGCGCGCCGACATCAGGCTGCTGGGCACCATCCTCGGCGACACCGTGCGCGAGCAGAACGGCGATGAGGTGTTCGACCTCGTGGAACGCGCGCGGGTGGAATCCTTCCGGGTGCGGCGCTCCGAGATCGACCGGGCCGAGATGTCGCGGATGTTCTCCGGGATCGACATTCACCTGGCAATCCCGATCATCCGGGCGTTCAGCCACTTCGCACTGCTGGCCAACGTGGCCGAAGACATCCACCGGGAGCGGCGGCGCGCGATCCACGTCGCCGCCGGCGAGCCGCCGCAGGACAGCAGCCTGGCCGCGACCTACGCGAAACTCGCTCTGGCACAACTGGATTCGTCCACCGTCGCCGACGCCCTAGACGGCGCCCTGGTCTCCCCGGTGATCACCGCCCATCCCACCGAGACCCGCCGGCGCACCGTCTTCGTCACCCAGCACCGCATCACCCAGTTGATGCGGCTGCACGCCGCGGGACACACCGAGACCGACGACGGCCGTGACATCGAACTCGAACTGCGCCGTCAAGTCCTGACGCTGTGGCAGACCGCGCTGATCCGGGTCTCCCGACTGCAGATCACCGACGAGATCGACGCCGGGCTGAGGTATTACCAGGCGGCGCTGTTCAAGGTGATTCCCCAGGTTAATGCCGAGGTGCGCGACGCTCTGCGGGCGCGCTGGCCCGACACCGACCTGATCGAGGCGCCCATACTGCAACCTGGCTCCTGGATCGGCGGAGACCGCGACGGGAACCCGAACGTGACCGCCGACGTTGTGCGGCGGGCCACCGGCAGCGCCGCGTTCACCGCCCTGGCGCGCTACCTGGCCGAGCTCACCGACCTCGAGCGGGAACTGTCGATGTCGGCCCGACTCATCACCGTCACCCCCGAATTGAGCGCGCTGGCCGACTGCTGTGACGAGAAAGCCCGCGCCGACGAGCCCTACCGGCGGGCCCTTCGGGCGATCCGCGGCCGGCTCACCGCGACGGCCGCCGAGATCCTCGACCGGCAACCGCAGCACCGGCTCGACCTGGCGCTGCCGGCATATTTCGCGCCCGCCGAACTAAGGGCCGATCTGGACGTCATCGACGGCTCGCTGCGCAGCCATGGCGCCACGCTATTGGCCAACGATCGTCTGGCCCGTTTGCGAGAAAGCGTCCACGTCTTCGGGTTTCACCTTTCCGGCCTGGATATGCGGCAGAACTCCGACGTCCACGAAGAGGTGGTCGGCGAGCTGCTGGCCTGGGCCGGGGTGCATCCGGACTACGGATCGCTACCCGAAGACGAGCGGGTCGACCTGCTTGCCGGCGAGCTCAGCACCCGCCGCCCGCTGGTCGGCGATCGTGCCGCCCAACTGTCCGACCTGGCCCGCGGCGAGCTCGGTGTCGTCGCGGCCGCCGCCCGGGCCGTCGAGCTCTACGGTCCGGCCGCGGTGCCCAACTACGTCATCTCGATGTGTCAGTCGGTGTCGGACGTCTTGGAGGCGGCGATCCTGTTGAAAGAGGCCGGCCTGTTGGACGCCTCCGCACCGGAACCCTGTTGCCCCGTTGGCATTTCGCCGCTGTTCGAGACGATCGAGGACCTGCGCAACGGGGCGTCGATCTTACAAGCGATGCTGGATCTGCCGCTGTATCGATCGCTCGTCGACGCTCGGGGCGGACGCCAGGAAGTGATGCTCGGGTACTCCGACTCCAACAAGGACGGCGGATATCTGGCCGCCAACTGGGCCGTCTACCGCGCCGAGCTCACCCTCGTCGAGGTGGCCCGCAAATCCGGTATTCGGTTGCGGCTCTTCCACGGTCGCGGCGGCACCGTCGGGCGCGGCGGCGGGCCCAGCTACCAAGCAATCCTGGCGCAGCCTCCGGGGGCGGTGAACGGCTCCCTGCGTCTGACCGAGCAGGGTGAAATCATCGCCGCCAAGTACGCCGAACCGGAACTGGCCCGCCGCAATCTGGAGAGCCTGCTGGCGGCCACCCTGGAATCGACCCTGCTGGATGTGGAGGGCTTGGGCGACACGGCAGAACCCGCGTACGCGGTGCTCGACGAGCTGGCCGCCCTCGCACACCGCGCGTATGCCGAATTGGTCCACGAGACACCGGGTTTCGTGGAGTACTTCATGGCTTCCACACCGGTCGGCGAGATCGGGTCGCTGAACATCGGCAGCCGTCCGACCTCACGCAAGCCCACCGCGTCGATCGCGGACCTGCGCGCCATTCCATGGGTGCTGGCGTGGAGCCAGTCGCGGGTGATGCTGCCGGGTTGGTACGGCACCGGATCGGCGTTCGAGCAGTGGATCGCTGCCGGCCCCGAAAGTGAAGCCGAGCGGGTGCAGACACTGCGCGAGCTCTATCAGCGGTGGCCGTTTTTCCGCAGCGTGCTGTCGAACATGGCGCAGGTGCTGGCCAAGAGCGACATGGGCCTGGCCGCGCGCTATTCCGAGCTGGTGGCCGAGGAAGCGTTGCGCCACAGGGTGTTCGACATGATCGTCGACGAGCACCGGCGGACCATCGCCATGCACAAGCTCGTCACCGGCCAAGACGACCTGCTCGCCGACAACCCGGCGTTGGCCCGTTCGGTGTTCAACCGCTTCCCGTATCTGGAGCCGCTGAACCACCTGCAGGTGGAGCTGCTCCGCCGGTACCGCTCCGGCGATCACGACGAGTTGGTGCAGCGCGGCATCCTGCTGACCATGAATGGTCTGGCGAGCGCGCTGCGAAACAGCGGATGACACCCGGCCCGCAGCGGGTTCTGCCTACTGCGCCGTCCGGTTGCGCAGCCTCTGCAGCACACCGCGGAATGCGTGCTCGGTGACCGACAACGGCGACATCACCGTCTCGCCCACCTTCACCATGTAGTCGATCCGCTCGACGATGGCCTCCACCGGCTCGACCAGCACGATGAGCCGTTTGGCGAGATCGTCCAGGCTCTGAAGTGTGCCCTCAAGATGATCCAGTCCGCCCTCCAGGCGTTCCACCGTGGCGTTCAGGGACGTCAGCGAGCTGTTCAGCTCTTTCATGGTGTTGCTCAGGCCGTCGAGGACGTCTTCGACCTGCTCTACCGTCTTGTCGGCGTTCAACGCGGCCTGGGTGAGGGTCTTGAGCCGGCTGCGCTCGGGCCCGCCGCGCACGGTTCTGTCTGCCATGACGGTCATTATTACCCCTACGCGTCCTTGCGGTGACCAGCGCGCGTCCAAGTGGGTGTGCGGCGGTGATCAGCCCGGAAGCTTGGCCGCGGCCTCCTCGTCGAGCAGCCAGATCGTATTCTCACGACCGGCGGCCCCGGCGGCCGGTACAGCAACGGTATCGGCGCCCCCGATGGCAGCGGCCACGGCGTCGGCCTTCTCCGCCCCGGAAACCAGCAGCAAGACGTCGCGGGAACGCTGGACGGCCGGCATTGTGAAGGTAATTCGTTGTGGCGGCGGTTTGGGAGAATCGTCGACTTCTACCACCATGCGGGTCGTTTCGCGCACGGCCTGGGTGTTCGGGAAGACCGAGTTGATATGGCCCTCGGGCCCCACGCCTAGCAGGTGGACGTCGAAATTCGGCGCTGGATCGCCGGCTTCGGCGTTCGCGGCAAGCAGCTGCTCGTAGGCCAGCGCCGCGGCGGCGAGGTCCGTGCCGAATTCACCGTCGCTGGCCGGCATGGGATGCACTTGGCTGTAGGGGATGTCGATGTGATCGAGCAAGGCAGCCCGCGCCTGCTTGTCGTTGCGCTCGTCGTCGTCCTCTGGGACGTAGCGTTCGTCGCCCCAGAATAGGTGCACTTTGGACCAGTCGATCTGCTGTGGTGGTTTGAGGTAGCGCAGCAGCGCGATACCGTTGCCGCTACCGGTCAGCACGATCAGCGCCCGCCCTCTAGCGGCGATTGCGGCATCGATGGCATCGACCAGTCGCCTACTGCCGGCTTCCACCAAGGTCTCGCTGTCCGGGAAAACCTCGACGATTTTGCTCATACGTACTGCACCTTCTTCATCCCCTCCAGCGCTGCCAGGTAAATCTCGTCGGCGTCGAGTCGTCGCAGATCCTCCGCGAGGCACTCACCGGTTTCCCTGCGCGCCAACGGAACCAAGGCGTCCGGCTTCGCCGTCCGGCTCAACGTGGCCGTCCTGCCGTCCTGCGGCCGGCTCAACGCGATGGTCTCGCTCTTGCGCTCCAGCTCGACCTTGAGGTCGCCGACCGCCCGGCGCACCGGACGGTCGATGCGGCTGGCCAGCCAGCCGGCCAGGATGTCGAGCGCGGGTTCGGTCTTGAGGCCCGAAACCAGCGCCGACTCGATCGGTTCGTGCGGCGCCTGGTCGACTGCGGAGGTCAGCAGCGCCCGCCAGTAGGTGATGCGCGCCCAGCACAGGTCGGTGTCGCCGTCGGTGTATCCGGTCAGCCGGCCCTTGATCGCCGACAACGGATCGACGCCGTTGGTGGCGTCGGTGATGCGCCGAATCGCCAACTTGCCCAACGGATCCTGCGCCGGTTTTTCGGGGGCGACGTCCGGCCACCACGCCACGACCGGAATGTCGGGCAGCAGGAACGGGATCACCACACTGGCGGCGTGGCCGGCGAGCGCCCCGGACAGCGTGAGCATCACCACTTCGCTGGCGCCGGTGTCGCCGCCGGTGCGCAGTTGCGCATCCAGGCGCGGCTCGTCGGCATACGGGTCACCACGCATCGTGACGATGATCCGGCTCGGGTGCTCGTGGCTGGCGTCGTTGGCGGCCTTGAGCGATTCCTCGAGCATGTCTTCGCTGTCCGGCGCGACGATCAGGGTCAGCACTCGCCCCATCGTGACGGCGCCGGTCTTTTCGCGGAGCTCACTGAGTTTCTTGTTGACCGCCGTGGTCGTGGTGTCGGGCAGATCGACGATCACGGCCGCCGCCATTCCCGGCCAGTGCGGCGCAGCATTTCGAAGGCTGACTCCGGACCCCAGGTGCCGGCCTCATAGGGATCCGGCTTGCCGTGCGCCGCCCAGTTGTCGAGCACGGGATCGAGGATCTCCCACGCCATTTCGACCTCCGCGTTAACCGGGAATAAGGACGGCTCGCCGAGCAGCACGTCGAGGATGAGCTGTTCGTAGGCCTCCGGCGATTCCTCGGCGAACGCCGAACCGTACGAGAAGTCCATGTTGACGTCGCGGACCTCCATTGCGGTGCCCGGCACCTTTGAGCCGAACCGCAGGGTAGTGCCCTCGTCCGGCTGGATGCGGATGACCATCGCGTTGGCGCCCAGCTCGTCGGTCATCGTGGCGTCGAACGGCAGGTGCGGTGCGCGTTTGAAGACCAGGGCGATCTCGGTCACCCTGCGCCCCAAGCGTTTACCCGTTCGCAGGTAGAACGGCACGCCGGCCCAGCGGCGCGTGTCGACCTCGAGCGTGATGGCGGCGAAAGTCTCGGTGGTCGAGTCCTTGGCGAACCCCTCCTCGTCGAGCAGCCCGACGACCTTCTCCCCGCCCTGCCAGCCGCCGGTGTATTGGCCCCGGCTGGTGGTCTCGTCGAGCGGTTCGGCGAGTTGAGTCGCCGAGAGCACCTTGATCTTCTCGGTTTGCAGCGCCGAGGGATTGAAGCTGACGGGCTCTTCCATCGCGGTCAGCGCCAGCAGCTGCATGAGGTGGTTCTGGATGACGTCGCGGGCGGCGCCGATGCCGTCGTAGTAGCCGGCCCGTCCGCCGAGCCCGATGTCCTCGGCCATGGTGATCTGCACGTGGTCCACGTAGTGGGCGTTCCAGATCGGGTCGAACAACTGGTTGGCGAACCGCAGCGCCAGGATGTTGCGGACCGTCTCCTTGCCGAGGTAGTGGTCGATCCGGAACACGGCCTCCTCCGGGAAGACGGCGTTGACCGCCTTGTTCAGGGCCTGCGCGCTCTGAAGGTCGTGGCCGAAGGGCTTTTCGATGACCACCCGGCTCCACCTGTCGCCCTGCGGGCGGGCCAAACCGGACTTGTGCAGCTGCTCGCACACCACCGGGAAGGACTTGGGCGGGATCGCGAGGTAAAAGGCATGGTTGCCGCCGGTGCCGCGCTCGGCGTCCAGCTTCTCCAGCGTCTCGGCGAGGCGGCCGAACGATTTGTCATCATCGAAAGACCCTGGGACGAAACGGAATCCCTCGGCCAGCCGCTCCCAGTTCTCCTCCCGAAACGGCGTGCGGCAGTGGTCCTTGACGGCCTGGTGGACCACCTTGCGGAAATCCTCGGTTTCCCAGTCCCGCCGGGCGAAGCCCACCAGGGAGAAGGTGGGCGGCAGCAACCCGCGGTTGGCCAGGTCGTAGATGGCCGGCATCACCTTCTTGCGGGCCAGGTCTCCGGTGACGCCGAAGATCACCATTCCGCATGGGCCGGCAATCCTGGGCAGCCGTTTATCCTTCTTGTCGCGCAACGGGTTTCGCCACTCCGCCGCGCCGCCGCGGGCGCCCCCTTTGGAGCTTGCCGGGCTCATTTGCCGTTGGAGTCCAGTTGCTTTTGCGTCTCCTCCAGCAGCTCCGACCAGGACTCCACGAACTTCTCCACGCCTTCCTTCTCCAGCACCACGAAGACGTCGGTCAGGTCGACCCCGACCGCCTCCAGCTTGTCGAACACCTCCTGGGCGGCCGACGCGGTGCCGGTGACGGTGTCGCCCCTGATCTCGCCGTGATCGGCGACCGCGTCGATCGTCTTCTCCGGCATCGTGTTCACCGTGTTCGGCGCGACCAGCTCGGTCACGTAGAGGGTGTCGGAGTAGTCGGGATTCTTGACGCCGGTCGAGGCCCACAGCGGGCGCTGCACTCGGGCGCCGTCGGACTTGAGCGCCTGGTAGCGATCGCCGCCTTCGAACACCTCCTGGTAGGCGGCGTAGGCGAGCCGGGCGTTGGCGACGCCGGCCTTGCCGCGCAGCCCGAGCGCCTCCTCGGAGCCGATCTTCTCCAGCCGCTTGTCGACCTCGGTGTCCACCCGGGACACGAAGAACGACGCCACGGAATGGATCTTGGACAGGTCGTGTCCGGCCTCGCGGGCCTTCTCCAACCCGGCCAGGTAGGCGTCCATCACCGCGCGGTGCCGTTCGACGGAGAAAATGAGCGTGACGTTGACCGAAATCCCTTCCGCCAGAACTGAGGTGATGGCCGGGATGCCGGCCTTGGTTGCGGGGATCTTGATGAACAGGTTCGGCCGGTCGACGATCTTCCACAGCTCGACCGCCTGGGCGACGGTCTTGTCGGTTTCGTCGGCCAGCCGCGGGTCCACCTCGATCGACACCCGGCCGTCTACGCCGTCGGAGGCCTCCCACTGGGGGCGCAGCACGTCGCAGGCGCTGCGGACGTCGTCGGTGGTGACGGTGCGCACGGTGGCGTCGACGTCGGCGCCGCGCTCGGCCAGTTCGGCGATCTGGGCGTTGTAGGCGTCGCCCTCGGCGAACGCCTTCTGGAAGATCGACGGGTTGGTGGTCACGCCGACAACGCTTTTCGTGTCGATCAGCTCCTGCAGGTTGCCCGACTGCAGCCGCTCCCGCGACAAGTCATCCAGCCAAACGGACACCCCGGCGGCGCTGAGCGCCGCAAGGTTAGGGTTCTGACTTGCCATGTGCTTCAACCTTTCTCAATTGTCCACTACTTGTTCCGCGGCGGCCGCGACGGCCTCGGCGGTAAACCCGAACTCACGGAACAACGTCTTGTAGTCGGCGGATTCGCCGTAGTGCTCGATCGAGACGATCCGCCCGGTGTCGCCGACCAGCTTGTGCCAGGACTGCGCGATGCCGGCCTCGACGGCCACCCGGGCCGAGACCGTCGGCGGCAACACGCTGTCGCGGTACTCCTCGGACTGCGACTCGAACCACTCCACGCACGGCATCGACACCACCCGCGCGATGATGTCCTGGTCCGCCAACAGTTTCGCCGCTTTGACCGCGAGCTGGACCTCCGAGCCGGTGCCGATCAGCACGACGTCCGGCTCTTGGTCTTCAGAGCCCCCGTCGTCGCCGAGAATGTAGCCGCCCCGGGCCACACCCTCCAAGCTGGTGCCTTCGAGGGTCGGGACGTTCTGGCGGGTCAGGATCAGGCCGACCGGCCCGCTGCCGTTGCCGCGGGCCAGGACGGTCCGCCACGCAAACGCCGTCTCGTTCGCATCGGCCGGGCGCACGACCGACAGGTTGGGGATGGCGCGCAGCGCCGACAGGTGCTCGATGGGCTGGTGGGTCGGACCGTCCTCACCGAGACCGATCGAATCGTGGGTCCACACGTAGATGGTGTCGATGTCCATCAGCGACGCCAGCCGCACCGCGGGCCGCATGTAGTCGGAGAACTGCAGGAACGTGCCACCGTAGGCCCGGGTCGGGCCGTGCAGCACGATGCCGGACAGGATGGCGCCCATCGCGTGTTCGCGAACGCCGAAATGCAGGGTGCGGCCGTACCAGTGCGCCGTGTAGTCCTTGGTCGAAATTGACGGCGGCCCAAAGGAATCCGCGCCCTTGATGGTGGTGTTGTTGCTGCCCGCCAGGTCGGCCGAGCCGCCCCACAGCTCCGGCAGTTTCGGTCCCACGGCGTTGAGCACCTCGTTGGACGCTTTGCGGGTCGCCACCGGGTCGGATCCGGGCTCCCAATGCGGCAGGTCGGCGTCCCAGCCGTCGGGCAGTTCCTCGGCCGTCAACCGGTCCAGCAGCGCTTTGCGTTCCGGCTCGCGCTCCGCCCACGCGTCGAAGTCCTGCCGCCACTTCTCGTGGGCCTCCTTGCCCCGCTCCACCAGCTTGCGGGTGTGGGCGATGACCTCGTCGCGCACCTCGAAATTCTTCTCGGGATCGAAGCCCAGGATCTTCTTGACGGCCGCGACCTCGTCGTCCCCGAGGGCCGCGCCGTGCGCCTTGCCCGTGTTCATCAAATTGGGCGCCGGGTAGCCGATGATGGTGCGCAGCGAGATGAACGACGGGCGGTCGGTGGTGGCCTTGGCGTTGGCGATCGCCTCCTCGATGGCGACGACGTTCTCGCCGCCCTCCACCTCCTGCACGTGCCAGCCGTATGCGCGGTAGCGGGCGGCGGTGTCCTCGCACAGCGCGATGTTGGTGTCGTCCTCGATCGAGATCTGGTTGTGGTCGTAGAACACGATGAGATTGCCCAGCTGCTGCACCGCCGCCAGCGAGGATGCCTCAGAGGTCACGCCTTCCTCGATGTCCCCGTCGGAGGCGATCACGTAGATGTGGTGGTCGAACGGGCTGGTTCCCGGTTCGGCGTCCGGGTCGAACAGACCGCGCTCGTAGCGCGACGCCATCGCCATGCCGACCGCCGACGCCAAGCCCTGGCCGAGCGGGCCGGTGGTGATCTCAACGCCCTTGGTGTGCCTGAACTCCGGGTGCCCGGGTGTCTTGGATCCCCAGGTGCGCAGCGATTCGAGGTCGGACAGCTCCAGGCCGAAGCCGCCGAGATACAGCTGGATGTACAGCGTCAGGCTGCTGTGACCCGCCGACAGCACGAACCGGTCGCGGCCCAGCCAATAAGTGTCGCTGGGGTCGTGGCGCATCGTGCGCTGAAAGAGGGTGTAGGCCAGGGGGGCCAGGCTCATCGCCGTGCCGGGGTGACCGTTGCCGACTTTTTGGACCGCGTCGGCGGCCAGCACCCGGATGGTGTCGACCGCGGCCGAGTCGATCTCGGTCCAGTCGTCGGGAAGGTGCTGTTGGGTCAGCGTGGAGATCTCTTCGAGTGTGGTCACAGACTCACTCCTTGGGGTCATCAAGCCGATCAATCCTCACCCTAGTGCGCGATTGCCGGCGTTTGCAGTGCGGGATTCCGGGTATCCCTCGCCCCCGCCGAAAACGTGGCGCGCAGGCGACCGCGACCTTGCGAGCGGTCGCGCAATCGGGAAATTCTGCGTGAATGGACCCTAGGGGTTAGCCGCGGTGGGTGCGCGGTCTACCATCGTGCGTAGTAGATGCCGCGCGCTGCTGCGACCCGAGGAGTTATTGCGTGAGCGTTCGCGGGCGCGTCGCGCCGAGCGGAGTACCGAGCCGAGTGCACGGCACCGTCTTGGCGTACCTGGCGCTGACCAAGCCGCGGGTCATCGAACTGCTCCTGGTCACCGCGATACCCGCAATGTTGCTGGCCCACCGCGGCACCGTGAACCCGCTGCTGATCGTCAACACGCTGATCGGCGGGATGCTGGCCGCCGGCGGCGCCAACACGCTGAACTGCGTGGCCGATGCCGACATCGACAAGGTGATGAAGCGGACCGCGCGCCGGCCGCTGGCACGAGAGGCCGTGCCTACGCGAAATGCCCTCGTGCTCGGGCTGGTGCTCAGCGTGGGATCGTTCTTCTGGCTCTGGTGGACGACGAACCTGCTGTCGGGTCTGCTGGCCGTCGCCACCATCGCGTTCTACGTGTTCGTCTACACGCTCTTGCTCAAACGCC
The DNA here is from genome assembly GCA_963788075.1 of uncultured Actinomycetota bacterium. Lineage (GTDB taxonomy): Bacteria > Actinomycetota > Actinomycetes > Mycobacteriales > Mycobacteriaceae > Mycobacterium. Next base: position 68,386 of record CAWBFI010000012.1, read on the forward strand.
GCACGTCGCAAAACGTCGTGTGGGGAGGTGCCGCCGGCTGCATGCCGGTGATGATCGGCTGGTCGGCGGTCACCGACACCATCGGCTGGCCGGCGTTGGTGATGTTCGCGATCATCTTTTTCTGGACGCCCCCCCACACCTGGGCACTGGCGATGCGCTACAAGGACGACTACAGATTGGCCGGGGTCCCGATGCTGCCCGCGGTGGCGACCGAGCGCCAGGTCACCAAGCAGATCCTGATCTACACCTGGTTGACGGTGCTCGCCACGCTGGCGCTGGCGCTGGCCACCGGCTGGTTGTACGCCGCGGTCGCCGTGGTGGCCGGGGCGTGGTTCCTGACGATGGCCCATCAGCTGTACGCGGGGGTTCGCGCCGGCGAGCCGGTCAAGCCGCTGAGGCTGTTCCTGCAGTCGAACAACTACCTGGCGGTGGTGTTCTGCGCGTTGGCGGTCGACTCGGCCATCGCGCTGCCGACGCTGCTGTGAGCCGCGTCGAGTGTGATCACCGCTAAGGCAGCAGCACGATCGAGCCGGCGGTCTTGCGGCCCTCCAGGTCCCGGTGGGCACGCGCCGCTTCGGAGAGCGGATAACGCCCGCCCACCTCGATGGTGATGGCTCCGCCAGCGATCGCTTCGAACAGTTCGCCTGCGCGCCAATGAAACTCGTCGCCGGTGCGGATGAAGTGCGCCAGCGACGGCCGGGTCAGGTAAACCGAGCCCGCGGCGTTGAGGCGCTGGGGGTCGAACGGCGGAACGGGTCCGCTGGCGGCGCCGAACAGCGCCAGGGTGCCGCGGACGGCCAGGCTGGCCAGGCTGGCGTCGAAGGTCGTCGCGCCCACGCCGTCGTAAACCGCCGCCACCCCGGCTCCTCCCGTCAACTCGCGGATCCGCTGGCCGAACTGGGCGGGGTCGTCGGGGTAGTCCAGCACCTCGACAGCGCCGGCCTCCTTGGACATCCGCGCCTTCTCCGGGGTGGAGACCGTGGTGATCACGCGCGCCCCGAGCAGCGTCGCCCACTGCGTCAGAATGAGCCCGACGCCACCGGCACCGGCGTGCACCAGCACGGTGTCGCCTTTTTGGACCGGATACACGGACTTCAGCAGGTAATGCGCGGTCAGGCCCTTCAACATCACCGAGGCGGCCACGTCGGACGTCACGCCGTCGGGCACCTTTGCGGTCAGAAGCGCTGGGGCAGTGGAGAATTCGGCGTAAGCACCGGACGCCGCCGCGGTGCCCACTCGATCTCCCGCGCTGAACCCGTCGACTCCGTCGCCGGTGGCGACGACGGTGCCGCAGGTCTCCGTGCCGAGGATGAACGGCAACTCTCGCGGATACTGCCCGGAACGGAAATAGGTGTCGATGAAGTTGACGCCGATGGCCTCGGCCTTGATCAAAACCTCGCCTGGACCGGGCTTGGGCTCTGGGGCGTCGACGTAGCGCAGGACGTCAGGGCCGCCGGTTTCGCTGACTTCGATTGCATGCATGTGGATATCATGCCCGGGCATGAAGCTGGCGCGGCCGGAGGTCTTCCATCCCCGCATCGTGTTGGCGGGCTGCGCGCGCCAGGTCACCGGTGACGGAGACGATGCCGGGTTGCTGCCCGCGCTGCGACAGCGCGGTCTGCACGCCCGCTGGCTGGCTTGGGACGATCCGGAAACCGGGCGCGCGGATCTGGTCATACTGCGGGCCACCCATGACTACGCCGAACGGCTCGACGAGTTCCTGGCCTGGACCACCGGCGTGGCCAACCTGCTGAACGCCCCGGCCGTCGTCGCCTGGAACGCGCACCGGCGCTACCTGGCCGACCTGGCAAACCGCGGGGTGCCGACGGTGGCTGGTGAGGTCTTTGCGCCGGGCGACCGGGTCAGGCTGCCGCGAACCGGTGACGTGTTCGTCGGCCCCGCAGTCGGCACCGGCGCTCGGCGTTTCAGCGACCGGGCAGCCGCCGCCGCGTTCATCAGGGAGCGGCACGCCGCCGTGTTCGTGCAACCCGCCGCGTCGGCCACCGAGACGGAGCTGGTTTTCCTGGGCGGCGAGCCGTCGCACGCGTTCCCGCCCGAGCCAGACTTCGAACTTTGGGACGTTGGCGCCGGCGCGCTCGCGGCTGCGGCGGCCGAACTGGGCATCGACGCGGGCGAGCTGCTCTACGCGCGAGCGCATCTGGACGGCGCCCGGTTGGTGGAACTGCAGTTGGTCGACCCGTCGCTGGGCTGGCGGCGATTGGACGACCGCACTCGTGAGCTTGCCCAGCGCCGGTTCGCACTCGCGGTGGAGTCAGCTTTGGAGCGCCTGGGGCTCGGCCCGCTCCGGCGACCGTTCCCGCATGGAGGCCCATAGCGCCGCGGTGGCCGCCGTGCACGCCGCGGCGCCTGCAACGTGGACAGCGACCAGCGCGGCGGGCACCCCGGTGAAGTATTGCGTGGTGCCGACGGCGGCTTGCGCGCAAACCAGGGCGACCAGCACGCCGAGCCGTAGCAGGATCGCCCGGGCAGCGCCCACCGCCAGCAGCCCGAAGCCCAGCCCGACCAGCAGCGCCAGGTAGGAGACCAGCAGCGACGAGTGCATGTGCACCAGGGTGGTGATCTCCACCCTCAGCCGCGGCACCGTCCGGTTGGGGCTGCGGTCGCCCGCGTGCGGTCCGGCGGCGGTGACCAGCGTCCCCGTTACCAGTACCGCGGCCAAGTCCACGGCGGCCAGCGCCGTCAGCGCGCGCAGCGGCCTGGCTACCCGGTCGCGGACCACCCCGGCCCCGCCATTATCGGGCTCGCCGACCTTGACGTAGAGCAGCACCGACAACCACACCATCGCCATGGATGTGAGCAGATGGATGGCAACCGTCCACCACAGCAGCCCGGTGCGCACGGTGATGCCGCCGATCACCGCCTGCACCACCGTCGACACCGGCATCAGCCACGCGTAGACGAGCACCTCGGTGCGCCGGCGTGCCCGGGTCACGGTCAGCACGGCCAGCGCCGCTGCGATAACGACCGCGATGCTGACCATTCGGTTGCCGAACTCGACGGCCTGGTGGACGCGGGGCACCTCGGCGACGGCCACCGGGGTGAAGCTGCCCGGGAAGCACTGCGGCCAGGTGGGGCATCCTAGGCCCGACGCGGTGACGCGAACGATCGCGCCGGTGACGGCGATGCCGCCCTGGGTGACGATGACGATTGCGGCGATGACCCGCTGGACCCGCACGCTGGGGCAGGGGAGCAGGTCCACCAAGCGCAGTAGCGTTCGTCCGACGGGCACCGCCCGATGGTAAGCCAACGAAAACTACGGCCTGTAGTAGGGCCTGGCCGCGTTCCGCCAAACTGCAACCAGGCACACGTTCGTCGGCGTGTCGTCGCCGTGGTGCAAGTGTCGCGTACAAACGGCACCGCCGGGGGACCGTTCAGGTGAAGCGGAACCAGCGCAGTGCGGCCAGCGCCGCGACGCCACCCCACGCCGCGAGAACCAAGACGCCGAACCAGTCGACCGACAGGGTCATCGCCCGCGAGAGCGCCTCGGTGAGCGCGCCCGACGGGGTGACCCGGGCCGCCCACTTGACCGCGGTCGGGATCATCTTCATCTCCAGGGTCAGAGCGCCCAGCCCCGCGAAGACGAACCACATCAGGTTGGCGACAGCGAGAACGATCTCAGCGCGCAGCGTCCCACCGAGCAACAGCCCGAGGGCCGCGAAGGCCGCCGTGCCGAGGGCAATGACCGCTGCGCCCAGCGCCAACGCCGCCGGCGCCGGTCGCCAGCCGAGCCCAAAACCGATGGCGCCCAATATAATTGATTGCAAGAACACCACGGCGACCACCGCGAGTGACTTCCCGGCGATGATGCCCCAGACCGGCAGCGGGGTGGCCCCCAGCCTTTTGAGTGCGCCGTAGCGACGGTCGAACGCGACCGCGATGGCCTGACCTGTGAACGCGGTCGAGATCACCGCCAGGGCCATGATGACGGGAACGAACGTCGCGGCGCGGTTGTGACCGAATGATCCGAATGGCAGCAGCGTGAGCCCGACGAGCAGCGTGATCGGGATGAACATGGTCAGCAGGAGTTGCTCGCCGTTGCGGAGCAGCAGCTTCAACTCCAAGCTGAACTGCGCGGCGAGCATCCGCGGCACGGCATTGGGCCGCGGGTCGGGGGCGAAGGTTCCCGCGGGAAACAGCGGGGCGGTGCTGTCAGCGGTTTCGGTCACTGTCGCAACTTCCTGCCGGTGAGGTCGAGGAATACGTCCTCGAGGCTGCGTTGCTCGACGCGCATGTCGGTGGCCAGCACGTCGATCTGCGCGCACCAGGCCGTGACGGTCGCCAGCACCTGCGGGTCGACCGGGCCTTCGACCAGGTATTCGCCCGGCGTGAGCTCCGTGGCCTTGTAGTCCTCGGGGAGGGCGGCGGCCAACAGCGACAGGTCGAGCCGCGGCGGGGCGGTGAACCGTAACTGGTCTTTGGCTCCGGTGCGCATCAGTTCCGCCGGCGTGCCCGCGGCTACGGTCACCCCGTGGTCGATTATGACCAGCCGGTCGGCCAGCTCCTCGGCCTCCTTGAGTTGGTGGGTGGTCAGCACCACCGTCACGCCGTCGCGCCGCAACGCGTCGATCAGCTCCCAGACCAGCAGCCGCGCGTGGGCGTCCATGCCCGCGGTGGGTTCATCCAGGAACACCAGTTCGGGCCGGCCGACCAGCGCACACGCCAGCGCCAGCCGTTGCTGCTGCCCGCCGGAGAGCCGTCGATAGGTGGTGCGGGCGGCGTCGGTGAGGCCCAATGTGTCCAGCAGCCATGCCGGGTCCAGCGGATCGGCGGCGTAGGCGGCGACGAGGTTGAGCATCTCACCGGCGCGCGCCGCGGGGTAGCCGCCACCGCCCTGCAACATCACCCCGATGCGCGCACGCAACCGCGCGTTGTCGGTGATCGGGTCCAGCCCGAGCACCTCGATCGTCCCGGCATCCGGCCGCACGAAGCCCTCGCACATCTCAACCGTCGTGGTCTTGCCGGCACCGTTGGGGCCCAGCAGGGCGAGCACCTCGGCGGCCCGCACATCCAGGTCGAGGTTCAAGACGGCCGTGTTGGACCCGTAGCGCTTGCTGACCTCGCGGAGCCGCACCACTGTTTCTGGGACTTTCAGGATGTCCGGGGCCGACCTCACGTGGAATCAGCGTAGGCGTCGGGCGCCGCCACGGCAGGCACGGTATCCATGGCCGAGGGGCGATTCGGTTTGCCACCCTCCAGCGTCGACGCGAGCGACCGCCAGGGTAAGCGGGTGTACGTCAAGGCGATGAGCACCAGCACGATCAGGGTGCTGGCCACGGTGGCGTCCACGATCTGAAACAGCGCGAAACGGTCGCCGTTGGCCGTCGGGCCGAAGATGCCGACGATGAGCGTGACGAGGATCGCCGCCACCCGGAAGCCGGTGCGGGTAGCCCAGGCGGCCAGTGGGATGATGGCCCACAGCAAGTACCAGGGCTGCACGACGGGAAACAGCAGCACGGTGACGCCCAGCGCGACGCCCAGGCCGCCGATCGGATGTAGCCGGCCGCGGAAAACCGCCACCAGCAACCAGGCGACCATCACCATGATGATCAGCACACCGATGGCGCGGGTGAGTCCCAACACCGCGGTGGTGTGATCGCCCAGGCCCAGCAGAATCCCGACCTGCCCGGTCCCGAGCGCCAGCAGCGTGGGCGGCGACATCCAGCTGCGCACCACGTTGGCGGTGCCCAGTGTGTAGATCCAGCCGAAACCGAGGCCGCTGGCCCAGCCGACGGCGGCCATCACCGCCAACGACAACGCCGTCATTCCGCCGGCCGCCAGCGCGAGCGCGCGAAGGTTGCCCCCGCAGCGGTACGCCAGGGCCATCGTGACGAAGCCCAGCGCCAGCAGCGAGGGCAGCTTCACCTGCGACGACAGCGTGATCAGGATGGAACCCGCTATCAGCATGCCGAGCGGTTCCCAGTCCGGCCCGGGCCGCCACGACTTGGGCAGCAGGCGCGGCGCTTTGATATCGGAGACACCGCGCAGCGCGAATTCGGCGCCGGCCAGCATCAACCCGAGCATCAGCGCCTCGTTGTGGACGCCCGCGACCAGGTGCATGATCAGCAGCGGATTGGCCGCCCCCAACCACAGCGCGCTGACCTCCGCGACGCCGCAGCGCCGGGCCAGCCGTGGGGTTGCCCACACGATCAGACCCACGCCGATCAGCTCCACGACGCGGTGACACAGCACGGCGGCGACGATGTTGTCCCCCGTCAGTGCCGAGATTCCGCGCCCGATCCACATGAACAGAGGGCCGTAGGGCGCCGGCGTCTCCCGCCAGAGGGTGGGGACGGACAGCGTGAAGATGTGGGACAGGCCGAGCCCGGACGCCGGGCCGACCCGGTACGGGTCGAGCCCGTCGAGCGAGATCTGGCTCTGGGCGAGGTAGGAGTAGACGTCCTTGCTGTACATCGGCGGCGCGGGCAACAGGGGCAGCATCCACAACAACAGGGTGCGGTCCAGGTCGCCGCGCGACATCCGCCTGCTGCCCAGCGCGTACCGGCCCAGCATCAACCAGGCCAGCGCCATCATGACGGCCCCGGTCGTCGTCATCGTCAACGACACGGTCTGGATCCGCGACGGCAGGTTGAGCAATCGGACCCCGAAGGTGGGGTCCTGAACGACGGGGCGGGCGCCGGCGCCCAGCGCGCCGATCGCCATCAGGACGGTGCCGGTGGCCCCGAACAGGCGGGTGCGCTGCAGCGCGGTGAGCTCGGTATCGTTCAGCGGCGAGCCCACGGCCTGCTCGTCGCCATGCAAACTGGCGATCGACGAGCTGAGCGTGTGGTGGCGGGCTGCCATCAGAGCAGCGTAGCCGCCTGCCGGAGATCCGCGTGGCAGCGCCGACGGTGTGACCAAGCGCAACGGCCGCGAAGGGGACCCTTGCTGGACCGATCCCGGGAATTGCGTCACACTGGTGTTGTGAAAATCCGGACCAGCGCCTCTGAGGGCACTGACGCCGCCGTGGGTGCGGTCGCCGCGGCGGTGCCGGATGGTCACACCCGACGAGCCATCGTGCGCTTGCTGCTGGAATCCGGATCGATCACGGTTAGCGAGATCGGTGACCGGCTGGGCCTGGCGGCCGCCGGTGTGCGGCGCCATCTCGACGCGCTCATCGAGGCCGGCGATGCCGAATCGGTGCCGGCCGCGGCATGGCAGCAGGTTGGCCGCGGACGCCCCGCGAAGCGCTTCCGGCTGACCGGCGCCGGTCGGGCCAAACTCGACCACGCGTACGACGACCTGGCGGCGGCGGCCATGCGGCAACTGCGGGAAATCGGCGGGGAAGACGCCGTCCGGACGTTCGCCCGGCGGCGCGTCGACGCGATCTTGGCCGACGTGGCGGCGCCCGACAGCGCCGACGACGCCGATGTAGAGGCGGCCGCCGAGCGGGTCGCCGGGGCGCTGAGCCAGGCTGGCTACGTCGCCACGACGACGCGGGTCGGCGGGCCGATCCACGGAGTGCAGATCTGCCAGCACCACTGCCCGGTGGCCCACGTGGCCGAGGAATTCCCTGAGTTGTGTGAAGCCGAGCAACAGGCCATCGCCGAGGTGCTCGGAACGCACGTGCAGCGGTTGGCGACCATCGTCAACGGCAACTGCGCCTGCACCACCCACGTACCGCTTACGCCGGCGCCCAGCCCGCGCCGCGACACTACGAGCATCGAAGGAGCGTCCGTATGACACTCACACCAGAGGCCAGCAAGGCCCCTGCCCAGCCGCTGACCCAGGCAGAGGCGATCGCCTCCCTGGGCCGTTACGGCTACGGCTGGGTGGACTCGGACGTCGCCGGGGCCGGCGCCCAGCGTGGACTGTCGGAGGCGGTTGTGCGCGATATCTCCGGGAAGAAGAACGAGCCGGAGTGGATGCTGCAGAACCGGCTGAAGGCGCTGCGCATCTTCGAGCGCAAGCCGATGCCGACGTGGGGCTCGAACCTCGAGGGCATCGACTTCGACAACATCAAGTACTTCGTGCGGTCTACCGAGAAGCAGGCTGCGACTTGGGATGATTTGCCGGAGGATATTCGGAATACTTACGACCGGCTCGGCATCCCGGAAGCCGAACGGCAGCGGCTGGTTGCTGGAGTAGCGGCTCAGTACGAGTGCCTCGCCAGCGACACCTTGGTGTGGACCGCCAATCGCGGCCAGGTTCCGATCAAGGATGTGCAGTTCGGTGATCGGGTGTTTTCTTACGACGAAGAGGCCGAACGATTCGTGGTGGCGCCGGTCAAGGCGTCGGCGCAGACTGACACCCGGCTCACTTACACGGTCAAGACGACGCGGCGGAGCATCCGCGCAACTGACAACCATCCAATGTTGGTATTGCGTGACGAGCGTAATCCAGGTCGCCAGCGTAGCCGGTATGCGCGGCGGTGGGTGACCGTCGGCGAGATCAAGCCCGGCGATTTCATTGCCGTGCCACGGCAGGTGCCCGAATTTGGTGCCAGTGTTGACCTTCCGAGCGTTACCGGGTTCATGTCACCGTCAACGAGTTCCGTCGACCTAATGTGGCTGCTGGGGTTGTATGTAGGCGACGGCAACTTACATCTGTCCACGAAGACGTATCGGGTTCAATTCGCCATCCCCGCAACGGACATCGAGCTGCGGGCCGAGGTGGCGCGCGTCGTGAACGACTTGTTTGGGCTTCGTTGCATCGAAGCTGACGAGTATCGCGTGGTGGTGAACTCCAAGGCGTTAACCGAGTTGATTGTCGAGCTCGGCTTCGGCGGTGTGTCGCTGACGAAGCGGGTGCCAGATTGGGTTTACGGCTTGCCCGTGGATGAGCGGCTGGCCTTCCTCGGCGGCTGGGTCGACGCCGACGGCTACGTGAGCCCGGACAAGAGTGCTTCGATATTGTTGACCTGCGCGAACGAGGCGCTGATCGGTCAAGCGCGTGAATTGGCCCAGCTGTCCGGATTGCGGACGGGGGGCCCGTGGTCGTTTACTCAGCCCTATCGCCACGCACCAGAGCGCATGCAGATTGCCTGGCGGCTAGGGATTTCAGGCGATTTCGAGCGGCTCGGGTGCCGCAACCCGAAGCGAACGGAGCGATTCGGTCGTCGTGGCTACTTCCACTCGTCCAATGGTGCTCACGGGACTACGATTCGCGTCCACTGTAACGACTGGCTGGGCTTCGAGCGGGTCAAGTCGGTGGAGCCGTATGCAGTCGAGCCGGTATACGACATCGAGGTCGACGGGCCCCACAATTTCGTCGCCGAAGGCTTGGTTGTGCACAACTCCGAGGTGGTGTACCACCAGATCCGGGAAGACCTTGAGGCGCAAGGGGTTATCTTCCTCGACACCGACACGGGTCTGCGGGAACACCCCGAGATCTTCAAGCAGTACTTCGGCACCGTGATCCCGGCCGGGGACAACAAGTTCTCCGCGCTGAACACCGCCGTGTGGTCGGGCGGCAGCTTCATCCTCGTCCCTCCAGGTGTGCACGTCGACATCCCACTGCAGGCCTACTTCCGGATCAACACCGAGAACATGGGCCAGTTCGAGAGGACGCTGATCATCGTCGATGAGAACGCTTACGTTCACTACATCGAGGGCTGCACCGCGCCGATCTACAAGTCGGATTCCCTACACTCCGCGGTGGTCGAGATCGTCGTAAAGCCCGGTGGCCGTTGCCGTTACACGACCATCCAGAACTGGTCGGGCAACGTCTACAACCTGGTCACGAAGCGGGCCCGCGCCGAGGCCGGCGCCACCATGGAGTGGGTCGACGGCAACATCGGGTCGAAGGTGACCATGAAGTACCCGGCGGTCTGGATGACCGGCGAGCACGCCAAGGGCGAGGTCCTGTCGATAGCGTTCGCGGGCGAAGACCAGCACCAGGACACCGGCGCCAAGATGCTGCACCTGGCACCCAACACGTCGAGCAACATCGTGTCCAAGTCGGTGGCCCGCGGCGGCGGCCGCACCTCCTACCGCGGGCTGGTCCAGGTGAACAAGGGCGCACACGGGTCGCGCGCCAGCGTGAAATGCGATGCGCTGCTGGTCGATACGATCAGCCGCAGCGACACCTACCCGTACGTCGACATCCGCGAGGACGACGTCACGATGGGTCACGAGGCCACCGTGTCGAAGGTCAGCGAGAACCAGCTGTTCTACCTGATGAGCCGCGGGCTGACGGAGGACGAGGCGATGGCGATGGTCGTGCGCGGCTTCATCGAACCGATCGCCAAAGAGCTGCCGATGGAGTACGCGCTCGAACTGAACCGGCTGATCGAGCTGCAGATGGAGGGCGCGGTCGGATGACTGTGGCCCCTGTCAAGGCCGCTGCCACCAAGGCAGAGTTGTTCTCTTCGTTCGACGTCGACGCCTTCGAGGTTCCGCACGGACGCGACGAGATCTGGCGGTTCACCCCGCTGCGACGGCTGCGCGGGCTGCACGACGGCTCGGCGAAGGCCACCGGCCGGGCGCGGATCGACGTCGCCGAGCAGCCCGGCGTGCGGGTCGAGAACGTCCGCCGCGGCGACCAGCGGCTCGGCCGGGGCGGCGCGCCCACCGACCGCGTTGCCGCCCAGGCGTTTTCGTCGTTCAACTCCGCGACACTGGTCACCGTCGGACGGGACGCCCACATCGCCGAGCCGGTAAACGTCACCGTCACCGGGCCCGGCGAAGGGGCGGTGGCCTACGGGCATCTGCAGATCCGGGTGGAAGAGCTCGGCGAGGCCGTCGTCGTCATCGACCAGCGGGGGAGCGGAACCTACGCCGACAACGTCGAATTAATCGTCGACGACGCCGCCCGGCTCACCGTGGTGTGGATCGCCGACTGGGCCGACGACATGGTTCACCTCAGCGCCCACCACGCCACGTTGGGCAAGGACGCCGTGCTGCGTCATGTCACCGTCACGCTGGGCGGTGAGGTGGTGCGCATGTCGGCCAACGTACGGTTTTGCGGACCCGGCGGGGACGCCGAGCTGCTGGGCCTGTACTTCGCCGACGACGGCCAGCACCTCGAGTCGCGCCTGCTGGTCGACCACGCGCAGCCCGACTGCAAGTCGTTTGTGCTGTATAAGGGTGCCCTGCAAGGAGATCCGGGCTCCCACCTGCCCGACGCGCACACCGTCTGGGTGGGCGACGTGCTGATCCGCGCCGAGGCCACCGGCACCGACACCTTCGAGGTGAACCGCAACCTGGTACTCACCGACGGTGCCCGCGCCGACTCGGTGCCCAACCTGGAGATTGAGACGGGCGAGATCGTCGGCGCCGGGCACGCCAGTGCCACCGGGCGTTTCGACGACGAGCAGCTCTTTTACCTGCGCTCGCGCGGTATCCCGGAAGAGCAGGCCCGCCGGCTGGTGATCCGCGGCTTCTTCGGCGAGATCATCTCCAAGATCGCTGTGCCCGAGGTACGCGAACGCCTGGCGGCGGCCATCGAACACGAACTGGAAATCACGGAGAAGACAGCAGCCCTATGACCACTTTGGAAATCAAAGACCTGCACGTCAGCGTCGACGACCCCAACGCGCCCGAGGGCGAACGGGAGATCCCCATCCTCAAAGGTGTCGACTTGACCGTGAAATCCGGTGAGAAGCACGCATTGATGGGACCCAACGGTTCCGGCAAGTCGACGCTGTCCTACGCCATCGCCGGTCACCCGAAGTACCGGGTGACCTCGGGCTCGATCACGCTGGACGGCGAGGACGTGCTGGCGATGAGCGTCGACGAGCGCGCGCGGGCCGGAATTTTCCTGGCCATGCAGTACCCCGTCGAGGTGCCCGGGGTTTCGGTGTCGAACTTCCTGCGCTCGGCCGCAACCGCCGTCCGCGGGGAGGCCCCGAAGCTGCGGCACTGGGTCAAAGAGGTCAAGGCGGCGATGACGTCGCTCGAGATCGACCAGGCCTTCGCCGAGCGCAGCGTCAACGAGGGTTTCTCCGGCGGGGAGAAGAAGCGCCACGAGATCCTGCAGCTGGAACTGCTCAAGCCCAAGATCGCGATCCTCGACGAGACCGACTCCGGCTTGGACGTCGACGCGCTGCGGGTGGTCAGTGACGGAGTCAACCGTTACGCCGAATCCGAGCACGGCGGCATCCTGCTGATCACGCACTACACCCGCATCCTGCGCTACATCCATCCGGAATACGTGCACGTGTTCGTCGGCGGCCGCATCGCCGAATCCGGTGGGCCGGAGCTGGCCGACGAGCTCGAGCAGAACGGCTACGTGCGGTTTTCCCAAGCGGCCGCTGGGGCCTGACCATGGCCGTTACCTCGCTGGACGTCGCGGCGATCCGCGCCGATTTCCCCATCTTGAAGCGCGTCATGCGCGGTGGAAATCAGTTGGCGTACCTGGATTCCGGCGCGACGTCGCAGCGGCCGTTGCAGGTGCTCGATGCCGAGCGCGAATTCGTGACGACCTCCAACGGAGGGGTGCATCGCGGTGCTCACCAGCTGATGGAGGAGGCCACCGATGCGTACGAACAGGGCCGTGCCGACGTCGCCGCCTTCGTCGGCGCCCACACCGACGAGCTGGTGTTCACCAAGAACGCCACCGAGGCGCTCAATCTCGTGTCATATGTGTTGGGCGACAAGCGCTTTGAGCGTCCAGTCGGACCCGGCGATGTCATTGTCACCACCGAGCTCGAGCACCACGCCAATCTGATCCCGTGGCAGGAGCTCGCCCTGCGCACCGGCGCCACGCTGCGCTGGTACGGCGTTACCGACGACGGTCGCATCGACCTGGACTCGCTGGAGCTCGACGAGCGGGTCAAAGTCGTTGCTTTCAGTCATCATTCGAATGTGACCGGCGCGATCGCGCCGGTGGCCGAGCTGGTCTCCCGGGCTAGGACCGTCGGGGCCTTGACGGTGCTGGACGCCTGCCAGTCGGTGCCGCACGAGCCCGTCGACTTGCATGCGCTCGGCGTGGGCTTCGCCGCGTTCTCGGGGCATAAGATGCTGGGGCCCAACGGGGTAGGTGTGCTGTACGGGCGCCGTGAGCTGTTGTCGCAGATGCCACCGTTTCTCACCGGTGGATCGATGATCGAGACGGTGGCCATGGAGGCGTCCACCTACGCCCCCGCGCCGCAGCGCTTCGAGGCCGGCACGCCGATGACCTCCCAGGTGGTCGGATTGGCCGCGGCCGCACGCTATCTCGGAGCCATCGGCATGGGCGCCGTCCAAGCCCACGAACGCGAGCTGGTCGCCGCCGCCATCGAGGGCCTGTCCGGCATCGACGGCGTGCGCATCGTCGGCCCCACGTCGATGGAAAACCGTGGCTCGCCGGTGGCATTCGTCGTCGACGGCGTGCATGCACACGACGTCGGGCAGGTGCTCGACGACGATGGCGTCGCGGTGCGGGTCGGGCATCATTGCGCGTTGCCGCTCCACCGCAGGTTCGGCCTCGCGGCCACCGCCCGGGCGTCGTTCGCCGTGTACAACACCGCCGACGAGGTCGAGCGTTTGGTGGCCGGCGTGCGACGCGCGCTGGATTTCTTTGGGAGAGTCTGACGTTGCGCCTCGAGCAGATGTATCAGGACGTGATCCTCGACCACTACAAGCATCCGCAGCACCGGGGGCTGCGGGAGCCGTTCGCCGCGCAGGTGTATCACGTCAACCCCGTGTGCGGTGACGAGGTCACCCTGCGGGTCGCGTTGTCGGACGACGGCGAAACGGTCACCGACGTCTCCTATGACGGGCAGGGCTGTTCGATCAGCCAGGCGTCGACCTCGGTGCTCACCCAGCAGGTGATCGGGCACAGCGTCGGCGAGGCGCTCAAGACGGTCACCGCGTTCACCGAGATGGTGTCCTCGCGGGGCACGATCGACGGCGACGAGGACGTGCTGGGCGACGGGGTCGCGTTCGTCGGGGTGGCCAAGTACCCGGCGCGGGTGAAGTGCGCGTTGCTGGGGTGGATGGCGTTCAAGGACGCGCTGGCCCAAGCCAGTTCTAAGGACGAAGCTGTCGAGGAGGGTGACTGATGAGCGAAACCGCCGCACCGGATGAGGAATTGCTCGCCTATCTCGAGGAGGCGATGCGCGACGTCGTCGACCCCGAATTGGGCATCAACGTCGTCGATCTGGGGCTGGTCTACGGGCTGAACGTCGAGGAGGGCGACGAAGGGACCGTCGCGCTGATCGACATGACCCTGACGTCGGCGGCCTGCCCGCTGACCGACGTCATCGAGGACCAGTCGCGCAGCGCGCTGGTCGGCAGCGGGCTGGTCGACGATCTGCGGATCAACTGGGTATGGAACCCGCCGTGGGGCCCGGACAAGATCACCGAGGACGGGCGGGAGCAATTACGCGCCCTCGGCTTCACCGTCTGAGCCTGCCCTGAATTTGGCCCGGCCCTAGTGCCCTTGGGGGTGGGAAGGCGCGGTCCGCCATCACCCGCCTTGGCCGCGAGGCTTGCCGCATTTGCCGTCGTTGGCCGGTCGTAGGGTGATGGTCGTCGCCTGCAGGGTGCCTCCGTTATCCATGGTTCCGCGCGCGCTGACGCACTTGCCCTGGGCAATCGCGTCGGGTGTGGCCGTCGTCAGCTTGGAGTACTTGGTCTTGTCGTCGACCGTCACGGGTGTCTGCCTGGTGTTGCCGCTGGCGTCGGCACCCGCGACGGTGATGGTGTTACCCGTCACCGAGGCAACGGAGCCGCGCAACGGCTTTGGCTTGGCGGGCCCCGGCGTCGGTGAGCCGGAGGGTGGAGTGCTGGTGCCGCCGGAACCCTGCCCGGACCCGTTGCCGGGCGGGCAGGTGCCGTTGACGGAGGGGCTGACCCGGATCGATGCCGCGGTGACCGGCTGCGAGCCTTGGATTTCCTGGGTCGGCCGAACGGTGATGCAGCTACCCGACGTCACGTCACTCAGCGTGGCCGGCGCCACCTCGGTGACCTTGGTCGTGGAAGTGAAGTTCACGGCGGCGTTGGTGTTGTCTTGCTTGGTGACCTGGATCGAGTTGCCCGCCACCGACGCAATCAGGCCGCTGACCTGGGCTTGGCCTTGGGCAGGCGCCGGTGATGTGGTCGTCGAGGTCACCGTCGAAGTCGAGGTCGATGTTGACATAGAGCTCGAAGGACTCGAGTTGTTCGACGAGCCGCACGCGGCAACGGACAGCGCGGTGGCGCCCGTAACGGCGAGGAGGGCGAACCGGGCGAGCCGAGGTTGATGACAGCTGGCGGGCATCAGCGTTTCTCCAATCGTGGGTGGGCCACGAAAAGAGATACCCGCTCAAGCTGTACGTGAACTGTGTAACTGGTCGCCGTTAGAACGCGTCTTCGGAGACGCGCATGATCTCGTCGTCGATGGACTCGATGACTCTGCGCTGCGCGGTCAGCTTGGGGAGCATGTTCTTGGCGAAGAACTTCGCGGTCGCGATCTTGCCCCGATAGAACGCTTCGTCGCCCTTCGACGGCGCCTTATCGAGTGCCGCGCGCGCGATCGCGGCTTGCACCAGCAACCGCCAGCCGATCAGCAGGTCCGCGACCGCGAGCAGATATCGCACCGATCCGAGCCCCACCTTGTAGATCTGGGTGGGATGTTGCGTGGCGGACATGAGGTATCCGGTCAGCGCGCCTGTCATCGCCGTGACGTCTTCGAGGGCGGTCTGCAGCAGCTCGGCTTGCGGTTTCAGCGCCTCGGCGCACGTATCGATGGTGTTGGTGATCTGGGCGGTCAGGAACTGCAGCGCTTGGCCGCGATCGCGGACGATCTTGCGGAAGAAGAAGTCCAGCGCCTGGATGGCGGTGGTGCCCTCATAGAGCGAATCGATCTTGGAGTCGCGGATGTATTGCTCGAGCGGATAGTCGGTCAGGAAGCCCGAGCCCCCAAGCGTCTGCAGTGACTCGGTCAGGACTTCGTAGGCGCGCTCCGAGCTCGCGCCTTTGACGATCGGCAGCAGCAGGTCGTCGATGCGGTGCGCCATGTCGTGATCGGCGCCCGAAACCCGTTGCGCCACTGCGTCATCCTGGTGCGCGGCGGCATACATGTACAGAGCTCGCAAACCCTCGGCGTACGCTTTCTGGGTCATCAGGCTGCGACGCACGTCGGCGTGGTGGATGATCGTGACGCGCGGCGCGGCCTTGTCGGCCATCTGGGTGAGGTCCGCACCCTGGACCCGCTCCTTGGCGAAGGCGAGCGCGTTCAGGTAGCCCGTGGACAGGGTGCCGGCGGCCTTCACGCCGATCGTCATGCGGGCCTGCTCGATCACGGTGAACATCTGCGCGATCCCGTTGTGCACGTCGCCGACCAAGTAGCCCACGGCGGGTACATCGGTTGCGCCGAAAGTCAATTCGCACGTCGGCGAGGACTTGATACCCATCTTGTGTTCCAGCCCCGTGACGAAAACCCCGTTGCGGGAACCGAGTTCGAGCGTGTCGGGGTCGATTAGGTAATTGGGAACGTAGAACAGGCTCAACCCCTTGGTCCCCGGGCCTGCGCCCTCCGGCCGGGCCAGCACCAGATGGAAGATGTTCTCGGCGGTATCGCCCACGTCCCCACCGGAGATGAACCGCTTGACGCCCTCGATGTGCCAGGTGCCGTCGGGTTGTCCAATGGCCTTCGCGCGGCCCGCCCCCACGTCGGATCCGGCGTCGGGCTCGGTGAGCACCATGGTGGCCGCCCAGCCGCGCTCCACGCCTTCTGCGGCCCACCGCTTCTGCTGTTCGTTGCCCTCGACGTAGAGCGCCTGAGCCATGAAAGGGCCCAGGCAGAAGAAGTTCGCGGAAGGATTGGCGCAGATGATCATTTCGTTGACCGCCCAGGCCAGCGGCGGCGGCGCCGCCATGCCCCCGATCTCTTCGGCCAGGCCCAGACGCCACCACCCGGCCTCCTTGATCGCGTTCACCGTCTTGGCCAGCTCCGACGGCACGCTGATCGTGTGCTCAACGGGGTCGAACGCCGGGGGGTTGCGATCGGCGGCGGCGAACGACTCGGCGACCGGCCCCTCCGCCAGCCGAGCTGCCTCGGCCAATATCGTTCTGACCGTCTCCTCGTCCAGGTCGCCGAAGCATCCGGTGCCAAGGACGGCGCCTACATCCAAATCCTCGAACAGGTTGAACTCGATATCACGGACGTTAGCTATGTAGTGACCCACGCGATTCCCTCACTGGTCCCGTAGCAGGCGGATCGTCAGCCGTCAGTCTGTCCGACGTGGGAAAACGTACGCAACCGTAACCTTGCCCGGGAACACCATGGGCCGCCGAGGCGTTAGGGCGGTTGTGACCACACGCGACCTCACTGCTGAGCAGTTCAACGAAACCATCGAGGGCAACGACATCGTGCTCGTCGACTTCTGGGCCTCCTGGTGCGGGCCATGCCGCCAGTTCGCGCCGACCTTCCAGGCGTCGTCCGAGAAGCACCCCGACGTCGTGTACGCCAAGGTCGACACCGATGCCGAGCAGCAGTTGGCGGCGGCCGCGCAGATCCGGTCCATCCCCACGCTGATGGCCTTCAAGAAGGGCAAGTTGGTGTTCAACCAGGCCGGGGCACTGCCACCGGCGGCGCTCGAGGACCTGGTGCAGCAAGTCAAGGCATTCGACATCGAGGCAGCCCAGGCCGGACGAGCCGAGCAAGCCTGACGGCGGACGGGTCAGACCAGTTGACGCTGGAACCGGGCGCGGTCGGGTATGGGCGCCGAGGCACCACGGTTTTCGGCGATGCGAAGGAACAGGGATTTCAGGGTCGCGATATACCGGATGACCGATTCGCGGGCAATCGGGTTGTCCGGGAAGAAGACGATCACCTGCGTCTCCTCCTCGTACCGATTCACTCGTAAATCGAATCGAGCCGGGACCCCGCCGTCGTGGTGGATCTTGATATTCGACCCGCCCCATTCGGACTTGACGATCGTTGAAAGCGGGGGGCTGCTCGCGTCGAGGTGAAAGAGCAGGGGAACGCGGCCGTGAGGCATCCTCAGCCAAGGCGCCAACTCCAGCACGCGGTTGAAAGGCACGTTCGCCAGCGCTTTGCCCGAATCGAACGAGGCCTGCGCGGCGCGGACGGTATCGCCGAAAGACGATGCGTTCACGGGGATGGTGATCGGAACGAAGCCGGTGAACCAGCCGAGGGTCAGGAACTCCTCCGGGGTGCTGCGGGTATCAGTCGCGACGAGCCCGTAGTAGGTTTCGGCGCCGGTCAACTCGCATTGCGCAAGCGCGGCACAGGCGAACACGCCACCGCTGAAACGGGCGCCCGCCGCAATGCAGGCGGATTCGAATTCGGCAGTCTGTCGCTCGTCCATCACCCGCACGAACATGAAGTCGGTGGACCCCGATCCGTCGCCGAGTGACACCGGGCAATCCGGAAGGGTTCCGTCGTTGCTTTCGAAGAAGTCGACCCAGGCACGCACTTGCGGGGAGTCCAACGTCAGTGCGGACGTGTGCTCGTGCTGCTGGACGCAGTAATCCTCGTAGCTGCCCGCCGGCGGAAGCGAGACCGGCGCGCCGCCCGCCAGCAGGGAGTTATACATCAGATAGAGCTCCACGCGAAGGGCGCCGAGGAACTGCGCGTCGATGTAGAGATGGTCGATGGCGAAACAGAAGGTGAAGTGGTCCGCGCGCTGAATGATCGCGAACCGGAAGCAATTCCACTCCAACGGGCTCGGCGTTTCCAGGAGGTGCTCCCGCCAAGCGGCCGGCGTCATCTCACCATGCTTGATGGGAACGCATTGAATATCGGCGGGACTGCGAAGCTTGTGCCGAACGATCTGGTTGGCATCGGTTAACTCGAACCAGCTGTGATAAGTGTCATTCCGGCGAAGATGCGCGTTGATGACGTAGGTCAGGACCCGGATGTCGCACTGGCCGGGCATGTCCCAGCTGCCGATGCAAAGCCGCGACATCTGAACCCCACGGGCCACGTGGTCGCGAAAGTTACGGAGGTGCCGAGCCTGCTGCGGGCTGGGCGGCACAGCGCTTGTCGGGGCCTTCCGGACTTTGGCAAGCGAGGCGGGCGATGGGTGCCAGCACACCACCGCACCGGGGTCCGGCGCCCATTCGCTGATGGACCCGAACGCCTCCTCTCCTGGGACGAACACGTTTCCTCCCTAATGCTTCAGCGGCTGGGTATGGCGGATTTCAAGGTCGCCGACACGGCCATCGTGGCGTTGCCGATGGCGCATCTACCCCCTCCCAGCGGGTCGGATCCCCTTGCGGTACAATGCTTCCACGTCGGAGCCCTCGCCGCTGTCGCTCTCCGCAGCCAACCAAGGCTGGCCATTGGGCCGTAGCTCACAAAGTGCTCAACGGTGTGTCAACATAGCAGACAAAACCAGGCCAAGCAGGCGGATTGGAGATATTCGCTGCACGGACCGATCGTGGAAACCCGGATTTAACAGATGATGCGCCTGGGAATCGTCTGGAAGCCCAAACGGGGTGCCCCGCTGCGGGTAGAGTCCTGCTCATGTGGGGCACGGTGCTGGTGTTGGCGCTGGTGGCGGGCGCTGACCCCGTGCGGATCGGGATCGCCGTTCTTTTGTTTGCCCGTGAGCGGCCGGTGCTGCACCTCGTCGCCTTGTGGCTTGGCGGTGTGGTAGTCGGCATCGTGCTGGCGTTGGGTGTGCTCTTCGGGCTGCACGACGTAGCGCTGGGGGTCATGCATCGGGTGCAGCTGGCCACCACGAGCTCCACGGCGGGGCACATTCAGATCGTCATGGGCGTACTCGCCCTGGTGGTCGCGGCTTCTATCGCGGTCGGCTTTTCGGTGCGTCAACGCACACCCGTCGCAATGCCGGCCGACAACTTGTCGTGCCAGGCCGGGCCGACCGCGTTCTCGCGATTGTCGACCCGCGCACTGCATGCGCTGGAAGCAGGTCCCCCCTGGATCACCTTCCTTGTCGGAGTCGGGATTTCGACCGACTTTCGATACCTGGCGGCGCTCACGGCCATCCTGGCGTCGGGAGCCGCCATGGGCACCCAGGTCAGTGCCGCCGCGGTGTACACGGTCCTGGGCCTCGCGTTCGCCGAGATCCCCATCGCCAGCCAATTGGCGGCGCCGGCGCGGACCCGCGCGGTGATGTCCCACGTGCATGATTGGGTGCTGGCCCGCAGGAGGGCGGTCCTGGGCCTCATCGTGGCCGTGCTGGGGGTCTTCCTGATGACCAGCGGCCTGGGCCACGTCTGAGACATAGCGCGTTGAGACATAGCGCGTTCTGCGGTCGCGCTACCTTTCACGGGTGAGTTTGGTACTGGTAGAGCAACCGCGGCCCGGCGTCGCGCTGATAACCCTGAATCGGCCCGAGCGGATGAACTCGATGGCGTTCGACGTGATGGTGCCGCTCAAGGAGGCCCTCGAGAAGGTCACGTACGACAATTCGGTGCGCGTGGTCGTGCTGACCGGGTCGGGCCGAGGATTCTCCTCGGGCGCCGACCACAAGTCGGCGGGGACGGTCCCCAACATCGACGGGTTGACGCGCCCGACCTATGCGCTGCGTTCCATGGAGCTCCTCGACGACGTCATCCTGATGCTGCGGCGGCTGCATCAACCGGTGATCGCCGCCGTCAACGGCCCGGCCATCGGGGGCGGGCTGTGCCTCGCGCTGGCCGCCGACATCCGGGTGGCGTCGTCCAGCGCTTACTTCCGGGCCGCCGGCATCAACAACGGGCTGACCGCCAGCGAACTTGGTCTGAGCTATCTGCTACCCAGGGCCATCGGATCGTCGCGCGCGTTCGAGATCATGCTGACCGGTCGCGACGTGACCGCCGAGGAAGCCGAGCGCATCGGGCTGGTGTCGTGTCAGGTGCCGGAGGGACAGCTGCTGGATACCTGCTACGCGATCGCCGCGCGAATAGCGGCCTTCTCGCGGCCGGGAATCGAGTTGACCAAACGCACACTGTGGAGTGGACTGGACGCCGGTAGCCTGGAAGGGCACATGCAAGCCGAAGGGTTGGGACAGCTTTTCGTCCGCCTGCTCACCGCCAACTTCGAAGAAGCGGTTGCCGCGCGCGCCGAGCGCCGCCCACCGGTGTTCACCGACGACAAATAGCAGCATCCAAAGGGAGCGACGGGAGTAGATGTGATCACGGCCACGGACCTCGAGGTCCGCGCTGGTGCGCGCATTCTGCTGTCACCGGACGGCCCGGACCTGCGCGTGCAGCCCGGCGACCGCATCGGGCTGGTCGGTCGCAACGGCGCGGGCAAGACCACGACCCTACGCATCCTGGCCGGCGAGACCGAACCCTATGCGGGATCGGTCACCCACACCGGCGAAATCGGTTACCTGCCACAGGATCCCAAAGAGGGCGATCTCGACGTGCTGGCCCGCGACCGAGTGCTGTCGGCCCGGGGCCTGGACGTGCTGCTCACCGATCTGGAGAAGCAGCAGGCGCTGATGGCCGAGGTCGCCGACGACGATGCGCGGGACCGCGCGATCCGTCGCTACGGGCAGCTGGAGGAGCGGTTCGTGGCATTGGGCGGCTACGGCGCCGAAAGCGAAGCCGGGCGCATCTGCGCGAGCCTCGGTTTGCCCGAGAGGGTGCTCACCCAGAAACTGCGCACGCTGTCCGGTGGCCAGCGCCGCCGGGTGGAGTTGGCGCGCATCCTGTTCGCCGCGTCGGATACCGGGGCCGGCTCGGCGACGACGCTATTGCTGGACGAGCCGACCAATCACCTCGACGCGGATTCGCTCGGCTGGCTGCGGGATTTCCTGCGCGCGCACACAGGCGGGCTGGTGGTTATCAGCCACAACGTCGATTTGGTCGCCGATGTCGTCAACCGGGTGTGGTTTCTCGACGCCGTGCGCGGCGAGATGGACGTCTACAACATGGGCTGGCAGAAATACCTGGACGCCCGCGCCACCGACGAGCAGCGCCGCCGCCGGGAACGTGCCAACGCCGAACGCAAGGCCGCCGCGCTGCGCACACAGGCCGCGAAGCTGGGCGCCAAGGCAACCAAAGCCGTTGCGGCGCAGAACATGTTGCGTCGCGCCGACCGGATGATGGCCGCACTTGACGAGGAGCGGGTCGCCGAGAAGGTGGCCCGCATCAAGTTTCCCACCCCGGCCGCGTGCGGGCGCGTTCCGCTCGTGGCCACCGGACTCAGCAAGTCGTACGGGTCCCTCGAAGTGTTCAGCGGTGTCGATCTGGCCATCGACCGCGGCTCGCGCGTGGTCGTGCTGGGTCTCAACGGAGCCGGCAAGACCACGCTGCTGCGGTTGCTCGCGGGCGTCGAGGATCCCGACACCGGAGCGTTAGAGCCCGGACACGGTTTGCGGATTGGCTATTTCGCGCAGGAGCACGACACGCTCGACAACGACGCGACCGTCTGGGAGAACATCCGGCACGCCGCACCCGAATCGGGCGAGCAGGATCTGCGCGGCCTGCTCGGCGCGTTCATGTTCAGCGGTCCGCAGCTCGTACAACCGGCGGGCACCCTGTCCGGCGGCGAGAAGACCCGGCTTGCGCTGGCTGGTTTGGTGGCGTCCACGGCAAACGTGTTACTGCTCGACGAGCCGACCAACAACCTCGATCCCGCGTCGCGGGAACAGGTGCTTGACGCGCTGCGAAGCTATCGGGGCGCGGTGGTGCTGGTCACGCACGACCCCGGGGCGGCCGAGGCTCTTGACCCGCAACGCGTGATCCTGCTGCCCGACGGCACTGAGGACTATTGGTCCGAGGAGTACCGCGACCTCATAGAGCTCGCATAGCGCTGGCATAGCGCTGGCGTATATGGCCGCAGGCGATTTCGGCCAAAGCGGCCCGCGGCCGACACCTGGGTTCTTACTCTAAGTGCTTGGGATCGAATTGAAGCCTGGAGGCGACCAGTGAGAAACGCAGCCCGCAAGCCGAAGAAGACGCGAGACCAGTTGTTGCTCGAGCTGCGCAGCGCCTATGAGGGCGGGGCCAGCATCCGCAATCTGGTTGCCACCACGGGCAGGTCGTACGGGTCAATTCACAGCATGCTGCTCGAGTCGGGCACCACACTGCGCGGCCGCGGCGGCCCCAACCACACCTCTCGTCAGCGCCAGGCCACGCGAGCGTAGCGTCACTGCGAAATTATTTCCCCTCATTCGCAGTGGCGTTACGTTCGCGCCCCAGAGTTATTGCGGCGCACCGACTTTTCCACCAGGTCGAGCACGGCGGCCAGCCGCCGTGGATCCTCGCCGGATGCCAGCCGGGCCACCAGGCCGTCGAGAACGAGTTCTAGGTAGCACTGCAAGACGTCGCCGGGAACGTCGTCGCGCACGCGGTGCGCCTCCTTCTGCCGGCGCAGCCGATCGGTCGTCGCGGCGGCCAGTTCCGCGGAACGCTCCGCCCATCCACGGCTGAACACCGGGTCGTTGCGCAGCTTGCGTGCGATCTCCAACCTGGTGGCCAGCCAGTCGAACTGGTCGGGCGCCGCGAGCATGTCGCGCATCACCTGGATGAGCCCCTCGCGGGACGCCACGTCGGCCATCCGCTCGGCGTCTTCGTGCGCGAGCGCGAAGAACAGCGCGTCTTTGTCCCGGAAGTGGTGGAAGATCGCGCCACGGGACATCCCGACCGCTTTCTCCAGCCGACGCACCGTGGCCTTGTCGTAGCCGTATTCGGCAAAGCAGCGGCGGGCGCCGTCGAGGATCTGACGGCGGCGCGCCGCCAGATGGTCCTCGCTGACCTTGGGCACGAGTCGCTTCGGTTCTCCGGCGCTAGCGCGACTTGAGCATGTTGCGCAGCACGTACTGCAGGATGCCGCCGTTGCGGTAGTAGTCGGCTTCACCGGGGGTGTCGATGCGCACCACCGCGTCGAACTCGATCGGGTCGCCGGAGTCCTTCGTGGCTTTGACGTGCACCGTCTTGGGCGTCTTGCCGTCGTTGAGCGCCTCGATACCGGTGATGTCGAATACCTCGGTCCCGTCCAGCCCCAGCGACGACGCCGACTTGCCCTCCGGGAACTGCAGCGGGATGACACCCATGCCGATCAGGTTGGAGCGGTGGATGCGCTCGAACGACTCGGCGATCACCGCGCGCACGCCCAGCAGCAGCGTGCCCTTCGCCGCCCAGTCCCGCGACGAACCGGAGCCGTACTCCTTGCCGCCCAGCACCACCAGCGGAATGTGTTGTGCCGCGTAGTTTTGCGCCGCGTCGTAGATGAACGCCTGCGGGCCGCCTTCCTGGGTGAAGTCACGGGTGTACCCGCCGGCCACGTCGTCGAGCAACTGATTACGCAGCCGAATGTTGGCGAACGTGCCGCGAATCATCACCTCGTGGTTTCCCCGCCGGGAACCAAAGGAGTTGTAGTCCTTGCGGTCCACGCCGTGCTCGTCGAGGTACTGCGCCGCGGGCGTACCGGGCTTGATGCTGCCTGCGGGGGAGATGTGGTCGGTGGTCACCGAATCGCCGAGCAGCGCGAGGACCCGGGCGCCCGCGATGTCGCTGACCGGCTCGGGATCGGCCGACATCCCCTCGAAGTACGGCGGCTTGCGCACGTACGTCGAATTCGGGTCCCACTCGAAGGTATTGCCGCTGGGCGTCGGCAGGTTGCGCCAGCGCTCATCGCCCTTGAACACGTCGGCGTAGTTCTTGGTGAACATCTCCTGGCTGATCGCCGAGGCGATGGTGTCGGAGACGTCCTTCTGCGACGGCCAGATGTCTTTCAGGAAGACGTCGTTGCCGTCTTTATCGGTGCCGAGGGGGTCGTGCTCGAAGTCGAAGTCCATGGTCCCGGCCAGGGCGTAGGCGACCACCAGCGGCGGCGACGCCAGGTAGTTCATCTTCACGTCCGGGTTGATGCGGCCCTCGAAGTTGCGGTTGCCCGACAGCACGGCCGCGACCGAAAGGTCGTTGTCGTTGATCGCCTTCGAGATCTCGTCGGGCAGCGGGCCCGAGTTGCCGATGCACGTGGTGCAGCCGTAGCCGACCAGATAGAAGCCGAGCTTCTCCAAATACGGCCACAGGCCGGCCTTTTCGTAGTAATCGCTGACCACCTGGGAGCCCGGCGCCATCGACGTTTTCACCCAGGGCTTGGAGGCCAGCCCCTTCTCGACGGCACTGCGGGCCAGCAGCGCCGCGCCCAGCATCACCTCCGGGTTGGAGGTGTTGGTGCAGGAGGTGACGGCGGCGATGACCACCGCGCCGTGGTCGAGGACGAACTCGCCGCGTTCGTCGGACTTCACCGTCACCGGGCTGCTCACCCGGCCCTTCGCGTGCTTCGCGGCCGACTCCTTCGGGGCCCTGGGAGCCTCGTCGGCGTGACCGTTCTGCGGCTGGCCGGGGTCGCTGGCCGGGAAGGACTCGTCCACCGCCTCGTCCAGCTTCGAGTACTCCGTCTTGTCGGGGTCGTCGCCGACGTAGTCCGGAATCTGCTGGCGGAACGTGGATTTGGCGTCCGACAACGCGATGCGGTCCTGCGGCCGCTTGGGCCCGGCGATCGACGGCACGACGTCGGACAGGTTGAGTTCGAGGTATTCCGAGAACGCGGGCTCGTGGTTGGGATCGTGCCACATGCCCTGTTCTTTGGCGTACGCCTCGACCAATGCCAGCTGCTCCTCCTTGCGGCCGGTGAACCGCAAATAGGAGATGGTCTCTTCGTCGATCGGGAAAATCGCTGCCGTGGAACCGAACTCGGGACTCATGTTGCCGAGGGTGGCCCGGTTGGCCAGCGGCACCTCGGCCACGCCTTCGCCGCAGAACTCGACGAACTTGCCGACGACGCCATGCTTACGCAGCATCTCGGTGACGGTCAGCACGACGTCGGTCGCCGTGACGCCGGGCTGAATTTCGCCGGTGAGCTTGAAGCCGACGACCCGCGGGATCAGCATCGACACCGGCTGACCGAGCATCGCCGCCTCGGCTTCGATGCCGCCCACACCCCAGCCGAGCACGCCGAGGCCATTGACCATCGTGGTGTGCGAGTCGGTGCCCACGCAGGTGTCGGGATACGCCACCCCGTCGCGTTCCATCACGACGCTGGCCAGGTACTCGATGTTGACCTGGTGCACGATGCCGGTGCCCGGCGGCACCACCTTGAAGTCGCGGAATGCGCCCTGGCCCCAGCGCAAGAACTGGTAGCGCTCGCCGTTGCGCTGGTATTCGATCTCGACGTTGCGCTCGAACGCGTCGGCCGTCCCGAACAGGTCGGCGATCACCGAGTGGTCGATCACCAGGTCGGCCGGCGCCAGCGGGTTGACCTTCTCCGGCTTGCCGCCCAGGTCGGCGATGGCCTCGCGCATGGTGGCCAGGTCGACGATGCACGGAACGCCGGTGAAGTCCTGCATGACGACGCGTGCCGGCGTGTACTGAATCTCAATGCTGGGTTCTGCCTTGGGATCCCAGTTCGCGATCGCCTCGATGTGGTCCTTGGTGATATTGCTGCCGTCCTCGTTGCGCAGCAGGTTCTCGGCGAGGACTTTGAGGCTATAGGGCAGTTTCTCGGTATTGGGGACGGCGTCGAGGCGGTAGATCTGGTAACTCTTGTCTCCGACCTTGAGGGTGTCGCGGGCTCCGAACGAGTTCACAGATTCTTTGCTAGTCACTTCAACTCCCGAGGATTAAGTTCTGCCGCCGACGAGCCGTGTTGGCGGTGCTTCAATCGAGCACCGCCACTTTAACAGTACGCTTGTCCTGCAATAGGGGCGGCACCCGTTGTTTCAGTCTTGTCGCGAGCGGCGCTCGTTTAAAGCCCCTGCCGTCAGGTCGCGTACGGTGCCTTTAGCATCAGGGCAGGAGGGCGCAAATGACCGGGCACTCGTTTCTCCCCGTCTACATTCCGGTGGACGTCGACATGGCCGCAGTCAAGGCTCAGGTGGCCGCCGATGGCGTCAGCGCGGCACCGGCGGCCGTGCCGGGGCTGCTCGACGTGGTCAACCAGGCCCATAGCAAAGGGATCAACCTCAAGATCGTGCTGCTCGACCACAACCCTCCGAACGACACGCCCCTGCGCGACATCTCCACCGTGGTCGGCGCCGACTACCACGACGCCACCGTCCTGACCCTCAGCCCCAACTTCGTCGGGAGCTACAGCACGCAATTCCCGAGGGTCACGCTCGAGGCCGGCGAGGACATCGCCAAGACGGGAAACCCTGTGGTTTCGGCACAGCATTTCCTGAACGAGTTGAGCACCCCCGAATTCCCCTGGACCGGCCTGACCATCTTTCTCCTCATCGGGGTACTCGCGGCCGCGGTCGCGACCCGGTTCCTGCAGCTGCGAAGCCGACGGACAGCAACGCCGACGGACGCGGCTGGCGCGCAGGAAGTGACGCCCACCAACACCGCCTAAGCACGCGTATCAGGCTCGGCCGGTCTGGTCGGTCGCCCCGCCGCGGATCACCGCGGCAAACACTGTAGGTCACCGTTCGGTCACATTAAACGCACGTCCAGAGCGCAGTTTCTCGTCGGCGCTTGCACGCCGTCTCCTGTGACGTACGGTGCAAATGATGCTTGTGTTGTCTTTGGTGCCTCTAGAGGAAATTGTGCCTGGCGCCGCCCGTCCGCGTTGAGCCCTAGGAGACCTAAGTCGAATGAGACGCGCACTCCGGGCCTCCTCCGCGCGACCGGTCAATCGGCTGGTCCGGCGGCTCATACCGTCCGTTCTCAGCGTGGCGGTGCTGTTGTGCACGCCCGGGCTGGCGCACGGCGACCCTGCCGCCGACGCCATGGCCGCGCTGATCGCCAATGTCGCGAAGGCCAACCAGCGTCTGGAAGACATGAGCGCCGAAATCCAAGCGGAGCAGGAAAGCGTCAACAAGGCTTTGGTCGACGTGGAGACCGCTCGGGATAACGCCGCGGCGGCCGCCCACGACCTCGAGGTAAGCCAGCAGGCGGTCAAGGACGCCAACGCGGCGATCGCCGCGGCCCAACGCCGGTTCGACACCTTCGCGGCGGCCACCTACATGAACGGCCCGTCGGGCAGCTACCTGACCGCGACCAGCCCCGAGGACATCATCGCCACCGAGACCGCGTCGCGGACCCTGACCGCGAGTTCCCAAACGGTGATGGACCGGCTGCAGCGCGCCAGGACGGAACAGGTGAACAAGGAATCGGCGGCCCGGCTGGCGAAGCAGAAGGCGGACAAGGCCGCCGCCGACGCGAAGGCCAGCCAGGATGCGGCGGTCGCGGCGCTCACCGACTCCAAGCGCAAGTTCGACGAACAGCGCGAAGAGGTCGCTCGGCTCGGCGCCGAGCGCGACCAGGCACAGGCCAGGCTCGAGGCGGCGAGGCTCGAGGCCGCCACGCGATGGTCGGCGGGACCGGGCCAACCCGGCCAACCTGGCGTCCCGGCGTCGGGAGACCGGTGGGATCCGGGTTCACCGGCAGGCGCGCCGCCCACCGGGGGTCGTCGATGGGACGGCGCGTGGGATCCGACGCTGCCGATGGTTCCGAGCGCCAATGTCCCCGGGGACCCGATCGCGGTGATCAACCAGGTTTTGGGCATCTCGGCGACGTCGACGCAGGTCACCGCCGGCATGGGGCGCAACTTCCTGCAGCAGCTGGGCATCCTGCGCCCCGACGACACCGGGATCACCAACCCCGCCCCGGGCCGACCGTCGCGCATTCCGCGCGTTTACGGCAGACAGGCCACCGAGTACGTGATCCGGCGCGGCATGTCGCAAATCGGGGTGCCGTATTCCTGGGGTGGCGGCAATGCCGCGGGCCCGAGCAAGGGAATCGATTCCGGAGCCAACATCACCGGCTTCGACTGTTCGGGGCTGGTCCTGTATTCGTTCGCCGGGGTGGGCATCAAGCTGCCGCACTATTCGGGCTCCCAGTACAACCTGGGCCGCAAGATCCCGTCCTCGCAGATGCGCCGCGGTGACGTCATCTTCTACGGGCCGGGCGGCAGCCAGCACGTGACGATCTACCTCGGCGACGGCCAGATGCTCGAGGCCCCGGATATCGGTTTGAAGGTCCGCGTTGCGCCCGTGCGCACCAGCGGCATGACGCCGTTTGTGGTCCGCTACATCGAGTGGTGACGATTGAGTACTAGACGAGGAGCTATGCGCCGCAAGGGGTTTCGCCTGATAGGCCTGGCCTGTATCACCGCCGTGGTGACCGGCCTGATGTTGTCTGTCGCGGCGCCGGCTCCCCTGGCCAGCGCCGATCCCGGCCAGTGGGACCCGACTTTGCCGGCCACCATCAGCGCCGGCGCGCCGGGAGATCCGCTCGCCGTCGCCAACCAGTCGCTGCAAGCCACCGCGCAGGCTACCCAGACCACGCTGGACTTGGGCAGGCAGTTTCTCGGCGGGCTGGGGATCAACCTCGGCGGCAACGCCGCCCCCGCCGCCGACCCCAACGCCACCAGCCCCAGCCGAATCCCGCGGGCCAACGGGCGGCAGGCCATCGAGTACGTCATCAAGCGCGGCGGGTCACAGATAGGCGTGCCGTACTCCTGGGGCGGCGGCACGCTGCAGGGTCCCAGCAAGGGGGTCGGCGACGGCGCCAACATCACGGGCTTCGACTGCTCCGGGCTGATGCGGTACATGTTCGCCGGGGTCGGCGTGCTGATTCCGCGGTTCTCCGGCGACCAGTACAACTTCGGCCGCCACATTCCGCCCAGCGAGGCGAGGCGCGGCGACCTCATCTTCTACGGGCCCGGCGGCAGCCAGCACGTCACCATGTACCTGGGCAACGGCCAGATGCTGGAGGCCTCGAGCCTCGCCGGCAAAGTCACCGTCAGCCCGGTTCGTACGCCCGGCATGACGCCGTTCCTGACTAGGATCATCGAATACTGATCCAGGCCTGCTGCCCGGTCCGGGTCGGCAACGTCGACGGAATTGGGCGGGCCTGGAATAGTTGGACGCGGGCACGTCGCTGCCCGGCAGTCGTGTCCGATTGAGCTTTGGAGGGTTCTTGATGACATCAGCAGGTGGGCCGCCCCCGGGCGCCAGCGGTTACTCGGGGCCGGGGGCACCTTCGGGGCCGCCCGCTCATGAAGGATCTCCCGGCGGCGGTAATGGGCTCGCCGCCGAGGTCCACACCCTGGAGCGGGCCATCTTCGAGGTCAAACGGATCATCGTCGGCCAAGACCAGCTCGTGGAGCGGATGCTGGTCGGCCTGTTGTCCAGGGGCCATGTGCTGCTGGAGGGTGTTCCCGGCGTGGCCAAGACGCTCGCCGTGGAAACCTTCGCGCGGGTGGTCGGCGGGACGTTCGCGCGCATCCAGTTCACGCCCGACCTGGTGCCCACCGACATCATCGGGACCCGCATCTACCGGCAGGGCAAGGAGGAGTTCGACACCGAGCTCGGCCCCGTGGTGGTCAACTTCCTGCTCGCCGACGAGATCAACCGTGCGCCGGCGAAGGTGCAGTCGGCGCTGCTGGAGGTCATGCAGGAGCGCCACGTGTCGATCGGCGGCAAGACCTTCGCGCTGCCCAACCCGTTCCTGGTGATGGCGACGCAGAACCCGATCGAGCACGAGGGTGTGTACCCGCTGCCCGAGGCCCAGCGGGACCGCTTCCTGTTCAAGATCAACGTCGGCTACCCGTCGCCGGAGGAGGAGCGGGAGATCATCTACCGGATGGGCGTGAAGCCACCGGTGCCCAAGCAGGTCCTCAACACCGGTGACCTGCTGCGCCTGCAGGACATCGCGTCCAACGTCTTCGTCCACCACGCGCTGGTGGACTATGTGGTGCGCGTCGTCATGGCCACCCGCTACCCCGAGCAGCTCGGGATGAACGACGTCAAGACCTGGATCTCGTTCGGTGCATCCCCGCGCGCCTCGCTGGGCATCATCGCCGGTGCTCGCTCGCTGGCGCTGGTGCGTGGCCGCGACTACGTGATCCCGCAGGACGTCGTGGAGATCATTCCCGACGTGCTGCGGCACCGGTTGATACTCACCTACGACGCGCTGGCCGATGAGATCTCGCCGGAGATCGTCATCAACCGGGTCCTGCAGACGGTGGCCCTGCCGCAGGTGAACGCCGTTCCGCAACAGGGTCATTCGGTTCCCCCGGTGATGCAGACCGTGGCGGCTAGCGGTCGGTGACCGATCCTCAGAAGCCGGCGGTGCGCCACCCCCCTTCGTTCGAGCGCGGGCAGATCGACGACCCGAAGCTGTCGGCGGCGCTGCGGACGCTCGAGCTCACGGTCAAACGCAAGCTGGACGGCGTCCTGCATGGCGATCATCTGGGCCTGATCCCCGGGCCGGGTACGGAGCCGGGGGAGTCTCGCGAGTATCAGCCCGGGGATGACGTCCGGCGGATGGACTGGGCCGTCACCGCCCGCACGACGCATCCGCACGTTCGGCAGATGATCGCCGACCGCGAACTGGAGACCTGGATGGTGGTCGACATGTCGGCGAGCCTGGACTTCGGCACCACGGTCTGCGAGAAGCGCGATCTCGCCGTCGCGGCCGCGGCCGCGATCACGTACCTCAACAGCGGCGGCGGCAACCGGCTCGGCGCGATCGTCGCCAACGGCGCGACCATCAAACGGGTGCCGGCGCGGTCCGGACGTCAGCATGAGCAGACGCTGTTGCGCACCATCGCCACGACGCCCAGGGCGCCGATGGGGGTCCGCGGGGATCTGGCGACGGCCATCGACGCGCTGCGCCGGCCGGAGCGCCGACGCGGGATGGCGGTCATCATCAGCGACTTCCTCGGCCCGATCAATTGGACGCGGCCGCTGCGGGCCATTGCGGCCCGCCACGAGGTGTTGGCCATCGAGGTGCTCGATCCCCGCGATGTCGAACTGCCCGACGTCGGCGACGTGGTGCTGCAGGACGCCGAGTCCGGCGCCGTGCGCGAGTTCACCATTGACGCCCAGCTCCGCGACGACTTCGCCAAGGCCGCCGCGGCGCACCGCGCCGAGGTGTCGCGCACCATCCGCGGCTGCGGGGCCCCGGTACTGAGCTTGCGCACCGACCGCGACTGGATCGCCGACATCGTCCGTTTTGTCGAGTCCCGTCGGCGCGGGGCACTGGCGGGGCGGCAGTGACGCGGCAATGACGGTGCCCTTGCTGGGCCCAATGACGCTGTCCGGCTTCGCCCACTCGTGGTTCTTCCTTTTCCTTTTCGTGGTGTTCGGGGTGGCCGCGCTCTACATCGTGCTGCAGCTGGCGCGGCAACGGCGGATGCTGCGGTTCGCCAACATGGAGCTGCTGGAGAGCGTGGCCCCCAAGCGGCCCTCCGGATGGCGGCACGTGCCGGCGATCCTGTTGGTGCTGTCGCTGGTGCTGTTCACCATTGCGATGGCGGGGCCGACCAATGACGTCCGGATTCCCCGCAACCGGGCGGTGGTCATGTTGGTGATCGACGTGTCGCAGTCGATGCGTTCCACCGACGTCCCACCCAACCGGATGGCCGCCGCGCAGGAGGCGGCAAAGCAGTTCGCCGACGAGCTGACGCCGGGAATCAATCTCGGACTGATCGAGTATGCGGGCACGGCGACGGTGCTGGTGTCACCGACGACCAACCGGGAGGCGACCAAGAACGGGCTGGACAAGCTGCAGTTCGCCGACCGCACCGCCACCGGGGAGGGCATCTTCACGGCCTTACAGGCCATCGCCACGGTCGGCGCGGTGATCGGTGGCGGCGACAAGCCGCCACCGGCGCGCATCGTGTTGTTCTCCGACGGCAAGGAGACGATGCCGACCAACCCGGACAACCCCAAGGGCGCCTTCACCGCCGCGCGCACCGCCAAGGACCAGGGCGTGCCGATCTCGACGATCTCGTTCGGCACCCCGTACGGGTTCGTCGACATCAACGACCAGCGCCAGCCCGTGCCGGTCGACGATTCCACGATGAAGAGGGTCGCCGAGCTCTCCGGTGGAAACTGGTACAACGCCGGGAGCTTGGCCGAGCTCAACGCCGTCTACGCGTCGCTGCAGCAGCAGATCGGCTACGAGACCATCAAAGGCGACGCCAGCGCGGGATGGCTGCGGCTGGGTGCGCTGGTACTGGCGGCGGCCGCGCTGGCGGCGCTGCTGATCAACCGCCGGTTGCCGGGCTAGCTGCCCGCGCCAGCGTAACGCCACTGCGAATTTCGGCGCGATTTTTCGCAGTGGCGTTACGCTCGGCGCGCACGTGCTTGGGCCACCCGGCGGATTATGTCGTCGGGACGGTCTTCGGCGACGACTCGAACCACGATCCATGCGTTGCCCTCGAGCATCTCGAGGCGGCGAATGTCCTTGACGTATTGGGCCCGGTTCGATCGATGGTGATCACCGTCATACTCGACGGCGACCTTGATTTCCTCCCAGCCCATATCCAAATACGCCTCGGGCCAACCCCATTCGTTGCGAACGGCGATCTGCGTCTGGGGCCGCGGGAATCCGGCACGCAGCAATAGCAGGCGAAGCCACGTTTCCTTCGGAGACTGGGCGCCGCCATCGACCAGTTCGATGGCGCCTCGAGCAGCCTTCATGCCCCGGCGCCCCCGGTATCGGTCGCCCAATAGCTCGACGTCCGCGATCTTCAAATCGGTCGCCTGCACGAGGGCGTCGATGGCCGCGACGGCGATGTCGGTCGGGTAGCGACGCGCGAGGTCCAGCGCCGTCCTTGCCGGCGTGGTGACACGCATCCCGTCGATGACGCTGATCTAGTCGGGCTCTATGCGCTCTTCCCACACCTGTATCCCCGGAATCGCACGGCGATTGGTGTCGATGACCGCGGCGGGCCGGGCAGGATCGATCCACTTGGCGCCATGCAGAGCAGACGCGGAGAAGCCGGCAAGGATGCCGCGGCGACGCGACCGCAGCCAGCATGCCTTGGCCCGCAACACCGCCGTCAGCTGGGAATCCCGCGGGATGTAGACATCCTGATGCAGGGCCACATACCGGGTCCGCAGCTCGTAGGGGGTTAAGCGGCGTGCGGCCAAGGCCTCGCTTCCCAGAAATGGGTCGATCATGGCGGAAGTGTGCCAGCGTCCTCCGACATCCCGCGTCAGCGTAACGCCACTGCGAAATCCGCCTCGATTTTTCGCACTGGCGTTACGCTGGCGCCGAGCCGATTGAAGTGGGGAGCCGCCGAGGCGCTAGGTTGTCGGGGTGACTGACACGGCCACGGAGAACACCACCGAAAGCGCTGCCGACTACCGCAGACCCGCATTCGTATCCCGCTCCGTCCTCGTGACGGGCGGAAACCGGGGGATCGGCCTGGCGATCGCACGGCGGCTGGCCGCCGACGGCCACAAGGTGGCCGTCACGCACCGCGGATCCGGGGCGCCCGACGGGCTGTTCGGCGTCGAATGCGACGTCACCGACAACGACGCCGTCGACCGCGCCTTCAAAGAGGTCGAGGAGCACCAGGGTCCGGTCGAGGTGCTGGTGTCCAACGCCGGCCTGGCCGCGGACGCGTTCCTCATGCGGATGACCGAGGAGAAGTTCGCGAAGGTCATCGACGCCAACCTCACGGGCGCCTTCCGGGTGGCTCAGCGGGCATCGCGCAGCATGCAGCGACACAAGTTCGGCCGAATGATCTTCATCGGCTCGGTCTCCGGCACCTGGGGCATCGGCAACCAGGCCAACTACGCAGCGTCCAAGGCCGGTGTGATCGGCATGGCCCGCTCGATCGCCAGGGAAATGTCGAAGGCCAACGTGACCGCGAACGTGGTGGCCCCGGGCTACATCGACACCGATATGACCCGGGCGCTGGATGAGCGGATCCAGAAGGGCGCACTGGAATTCATCCCGGCGAAGCGGGTCGGCACCGCCGCCGAGGTCGCCGGGGTGGTCAGCTTCCTGGCGTCCGAGGATGCGAGCTACATCTCCGGTGCGGTCATCCCGGTCGACGGCGGCATGGGCATGGGCCACTGATTGGCCACTGAAGGGCCACTGATTTCAACCACGACACAAGGATTTTGAGGACGGACATGGCAGGACTGCTCGACGGCAAACGGGTTCTCGTCACCGGGATCATCACCGACTCGTCGATCGCGTTTCACATCGCGCGGGTGGCCCAAGAGCAGGGCGCCGAACTGGTGCTGACCGGATTCGACCGGCTGCGGCTCATCCAGCGCATCGCCGACCGGCTGCCGCGGAAAGCCCCGCTGCTCGAGCTCGACGTGCAAAACGAGGAGCACCTGGCCACACTGGCCGATCGCGTGACCGAGGTGATCGGCGAGGGGAACAGGCTTGACGGCGTGGTGCATTCGATCGGCTTCATGCCGCAGACCGGGATGGGCATCAACCCGTTCTTCGACGCGCCCTACGAGGACGTCTCCAAGGGCATCCACATCTCCGCGTACTCGTATGCCTCGCTCGCCAAGGCGTTGCTGCCGATCATGAACCCCGGCGGCGGCATCGTCGGCATGGACTTCGACCCGTCGCGTGCGATGCCGGCCTACAACTGGATGACCGTTGCCAAGAGCGCGCTGGAGTCGGTGAACCGATTCGTGGCCCGCGAGGCCGGCAAGTACGGCGTGCGCTCCAATCTCGTTGCCGCAGGGCCTATCCGGACGTTGGCGATGAGTGCGATCGTCGGCGGCGCGCTCGGGGAAGAGGCGGGCGCCCAGATACACCTGCTCGAGGAGGGCTGGGATCAGCGCGCTCCGCTGGGTTGGAACATGAAGGACGCGACGCCGGTCGCCAAGACGGTCTGCGCGCTGCTCTCCGAGTGGCTGCCGTCCACCACCGGCACCGTCATCTTCGCCGATGGCGGCGCCAGTACCCAATTGCTGTAATGCGCAATGGATTTTGACGCCGTCCTCCTGCTGTCCTTCGGCGGGCCGGAGGGGCCCGAGCAGGTGCGGCCGTTCTTGGAGAACGTCACCCGCGGCCGCAACGTGCCGCCGGAACGCCTTGACGAAGTCGCCCGGCACTACCTGCATTTCGGCGGGGTGTCGCCGATCAACCGGATCAACCGGGCCCTGGTCGCCCAGTTGGAAGCCGAACTGGACCTTCCGGTCTATTTCGGCAACCGCAACTGGGAACCATACGTCGAAGACACCGTCAAGGCGATGCGGGACAACGGCGTTCGTCGCGCCGCGGTGTTCACCACCTCGGCCTGGAGCGGGTACTCCAGCTGCACGCAGTATGTCGAAGACATCGCCCGCGCCCGCCGGGTCGCCGGGCCGGACGCCCCTGAGTTGGTCAAGCTGCGGCCCTACTTCGACCACCCCATTTTTGTCGAGATGTTCGCCGGCAACATCGCGGCCGCGGCCACGACGTTGCCTGATGACGCGCGGCTGGTGTTCACGGCCCATTCCGTTCCCGTGGCCGCCGACCGGCGCTGCGGCCCGCAGCTATATAGTCGCCAAGTCGCCTATGCCACAAGGCTTGTCGCGGCGGCCGCCGGATACACCGATTACGATCTGGCCTGGCAATCGCGCTCGGGCCCGCCCCAAGTTCCCTGGCTGGAGCCCGATGTGGCCGATCGTCTTGCCGCGCTGGCCGGAGCCGGCGTCAAGGCCGTCGTCGTCTGCCCGATCGGATTCGTCGCCGACCACATCGAGGTCGTGTGGGATCTCGACCACGAGTTGCGATCACAGGCCGAGGCGGCGGGGCTGGCTTTCGCCCGGGTCGCCACGCCCAACGCCGAACCGCGGTTCGCCCGGCTGGCCGCGAGTTTGATCGACGAACTCCGCTACGGGCGGACGCCCGATCGGGTGAGCGGACCCGATCCGGTGCCGGGATGCCTCGCCAGCGTCAACGGCGCGCTCTGCCGTCCGCCGCATTGCGTTGCAGGGGAAGGTGATTAGTCGGCCGTTAATCAGCCTTCAATCAGCCCACGCCGAGTGCAGGATTGCGTTCACCGCCGCCATCCGCGCCGAACGCACCACGGCGGGCAGCGGCCGCAGCGCATCGGTGGCGATTCGCGCTTGGGACGAGGATTGCGTTCCCATCCCGCCAACGATGCGTCCCGGCGGAGAGTCCGGAAACCGGCTGAGCCCGGCGCTGACGGCGATGATCGCGTCGACGTGCGCGGCGTTCTCCAGCACACGCACTGCGCGCGACGGCGCATGGTCGGGAACCCGGTGCTGCCGTGCCGATTCCAGCAGCTGCTCGACGAGTCCCCGCGGATCGTCGATGTCGGCCGCGGCGGCGCCCAGGCCGATGGCCCCGAGGGCATCGGCGGCCGAGCGCACGGCCGACCGCAGCGTGTATTCCGCATCGCCGAGCTCGTAGTGGTCGAATTGGGGTGCGCCCGGCAGTGAATATACCGTCCATGACAGTGCACACAATTCGGGCAGACCGGCCTCGTCTTCGGCGTCCTCGAGGTTGTCGTAGGAGAACTCGGGCACCAGCCCGACCGCGGCGGCGGGATTGTCGGGGCTGGCGATGATGACCGCCTCGCGCGCGGTCAGCGCATCACGTTCGAACTGCGTACCCGCGGCCAGCCCGCGCACATCGCCGGGCACGGGCAATACCACGTTGATCGTCCCGCGAAATCGACCCGGGATGCCAAGGGACGGCGACGTCGGCCGGCCGATCGCCGCGCGCAGAGTCTGCAACAACGAGACCGTCCCGACGTCATGGACGTCGGGCCACGGCAGGCCGGTGTGACCCGCGGCGACAGCGTCATAGGCGGTGACCGATTGCTTTGGAGCCCAAAGAGATAACGCGTCCAAGACGTCGTCGGGCGCGGCCTTGCCCGCGAGCCAGGCGTTGGCCCACAAGGAGAGCGAAACACTCGGACACCACATGATCTCGGAGTGTAGTTGTTTGTCCCGGCAAAGGCCGATCACGCGTATTCTGACCGCATGCCCGCCGCGGTGATCTGGCTCATATTCGCGCTGGTGCTCGCCGGTGGAGAGGCGCTTACCGGCCATTTGTTCTTGCTGATGCTCGCCGGCGGCGCCCTGGCCGCGGCGGGAAGCAGCTGGTTGCTGGACTTGCCGGTGTGGGGCGACGCAACGGTGTTCCTGGTGGTCTCGGTTTTGCTGCTGGTGGTGGTGAGGCCGGCGCTACGGCGGCGGCTCACGCCCGCGAGGGGACTGCCGACCGGCATCGAGGCGCTGCAGGGCAAAAGTGCGCTGGTGCTCGACCGGGTCGCACGCGATGAAGGCCAAGTGAAATTGGATGGTCAGGTGTGGACGGCGCGCCCGCTTAACGACAACGACGTGTTCGAGCCCGGAGAACGGGTGACCGTCATGCAGATCAACGGCGCCACCGCGGTGGTCTTCAAGGACATGTGATCCCTGCCGGAGAAATAGGAGGAACTCTGATGCAAGGTGCGGTAGCTGGTTTGGTGTTTTTAGCGGTCCTGGTGATCTTCGCGATCGTCGTGGTGGCCAAGTCGGTCGCGTTGATTCCACAGGCCGAGGCCGCG
The DNA here is from genome assembly GCA_963788075.1 of uncultured Actinomycetota bacterium. Classification (GTDB taxonomy): domain Bacteria; phylum Actinomycetota; class Actinomycetes; order Mycobacteriales; family Mycobacteriaceae; genus Mycobacterium. Next base: position 106,456 of record CAWBFI010000012.1, read on the forward strand.
GTGATCGAGCGGCTGGGTCGGTACAGCCGCACCGTCAGCGGCCAGCTGACGTTGTTGGTGCCATTCATCGACCGCATCCGCGCCCGGGTGGACCTGCGCGAGCGGGTGGTGTCGTTCCCGCCGCAACCGGTGATCACCGAGGACAACCTGACCCTGAACATCGACACCGTGGTGTACTTCCAGGTCACCGTCCCGCAGGCGGCAGTCTACGAGATCAGCAACTACATCGTCGGCGTCGAGCAGCTCACCACGACCACCCTGCGCAACGTAGTCGGCGGCATGACGCTCGAGCAGACCCTGACCTCGCGCGACAAGATCAACGCCCAGTTGCGCGGCGTGCTCGACGAGGCGACGGGCCGCTGGGGCCTGCGGGTGGCCCGGGTGGAGCTGCGCAGCATCGACCCGCCGCCGTCGATTCAGGCCTCGATGGAAAAGCAGATGAAGGCCGACCGGGAGAAGCGGGCGATGATCTTGACCGCTGAAGGCAACCGGCAGGCCGCGATCACACAGGCCGAAGGCGCCAAGCAGGCGCAGATCCTGGCCGCCGAGGGCGCCAAGCAGGCCGCGATCCTGGCCGCCGAGGCCGACCGACAGTCCAAGATGCTGCGCGCTCAGGGCGAGCGCGCCGCGACCTACCTGCAGGCACAAGGGCAGGCCAAGGCCATCGAGAAGACTTTCGCCGCGATCAAGGCCGGCCGACCCACCCCGGAGATGCTGGCCTACCAGTACCTGCAGACGTTGCCGCAGATGGCCCGCGGTGACGCCAACAAGGTGTGGGTGGTGCCCAGCGACTTCAGCGCGGCGTTGCAGGGGTTCACCAGACTCCTGGGCACACCGGGCGAGGACGGGGTGTTCCGGTTCCAGCCGTCGCCGGTTGACGATGTGCCCAAGCACGCCTCGGACAACGACGACGACCCAGAAGTCGCGGACTGGTTCTTCACGAAAACCGACCCGGCGATTGCACAGGCGGCGCAGGCCGGTCCCAACACCGAGGTGATACCCCGGCCGCAGGTGGACGGCACGATGGGCACACCGCCGCAGTTGACTCCGTAGGGATCTGCTTATGAGCATCCTGACTTCACCCAAGACCTACGCGGCGCTGGCCGCCTTTCAGGCCGGCGATGCGGTGGCGTGTGCGATACCCCTGCCGCCCATCACCAAGACCCTGGACAGCCTGGGCGTGCCGGAAGGCATCCGCCCCGTCCTGCCCGTTGTCAAGGCCGCCGCCGCGATCGGCTTGCTGTCGGTCGGCCGGTTTCCCGCCCTGGCGCGGCTCACGACGGCCATGCTGACGTTGTATTTCGTCTTGGCCGTCGGCGCGCACATCCGGGCACGCGACAAGGTCGTCAACGCCCTTCCGGCCGCGGCGTTTCTGGCCACGTTCGCCGCGATGACGGTGAAGGGCCTGGACCGGGATTAGTCCAGCCGTAACTCGACCATCGGCAGCGGGGTATCGGTGTCGGTGATCCGCTGACCGAGCGTCTCCTCCAATACCGGCCCGAACCGCTCCCACGCCCGGGGATGACGGCTCCGGTAGGCGGCCAGCGCACGGTCGGCCTGTTGTCGGTCGAGGACCCGCGCGGTGGCGCGCCTCGGCGCCTGGCTGCCGGCGTAGACGCGGACCCGCGGATTGACCTGGAGGTTGCGGAACCACTGGGCTTTTCGGCCGAAGCCGGAGGCGACGACGTAGGTGTCAGGGCTCGGGTGGTCGACGACCTCCAACACGGCATAGCGGGGTGCGCCCGACTTGCGGCCGACGTGTTCGAGCATCAGATCCAGATCGGCGCCCGCACGAGCCGGCGCCAGCGCAGCAGCCGTCCGCCGGCCTTTGCAAGCAGGGATGAGGAGTGCGGTTCCGGCACGGCTCCCATCCTCCCAGCATGGTGGAGCTGCGACGACCGCATAGGCTTCGGGAGATTCGGGTATGCCACACCCTCGATATGCAAACGCGTGAGGAGATCAGCGTGGTCGATGCCGGCGCGGCACGTCGCTCGATCGAGGGCACGGCGATCGGCAACTTCATGGAGGCCTACGACTTCACCCTGTTCAGCCTCGTCGCCACGATCCTCGCGCAGAAGTTCTACCCTGGAGAGAATTCCGGCACCGGTAACCTGATCGCCACCTTCGGCACGATGACGGCTGGGTTTGTCGTGCGGCCCGTCGGCGGGGTCATCTTCGGCCCCCTCGGCGACCGCATCGGGCGCAAGCCCGTGCTGGTGATGACGATCTCGCTGATGGCGGTGTCCGCGGCCGCGACCGGCGTGCTGCCCGTCTACCACACCATCGGGATCTGGGCACCGATCCTGCTCACGGTCATTCGCGTCTGTCAGGGCCTTTCCTCAGGCGGGGAATACGCGGGCGCGATGACGTTCATCGCCGAACACGCCCCCGACCACAAGCGGGGAATGATGGCCGGCTTTCTGCCGGTGGGCACGCTGGCTGGATTCGTGGTGGGCGCCACGCTGGTGACGGGGCTGCAGGCCGCGTTGCCGAGCGGCGACATGCTGGCCTGGGGCTGGCGCGTCCCGTTTCTCCTGGCCGCTCCGCTTGGCCTCATCGCCGTCTACCTGCGCTCGCGAATCGACGAATCGCCCGACTACGAGGCGATGCATGCGCGCCAGGAGCCGACCTCCGGCCGGCAGCAATTTGTGCAGACGGTCGTGCGGCAGTGGAAGGGGCTGCTGATCTGCCTGGGTGTGGAACTCGCGGTCACGGACACCAGCTACATGGTCAGCGGTTATGTGCCGACCTACCTGAAGAAGACCGCCGGCGTGGCGGACAACCCGGCGCTCGTGATGGTCCTGGTGGTGCTGGCCCTGTTGACGGTCGGCGTGTTGGCCGTCGCGATGTTGTCCGACCGCATCGGCGTCAAGCCGCTGATGTGGACGGGGTGCGCCCTCCTCGTCGCCGTCTCGATACCGGCGTTTTCGTTGATGCGGTTCGGCGGGGCGTATCCGACGAAGTTCCTCGGCGTGCTGCTCGTCGGCCTGCCCATGCTGTTCTTGAGCAGTCTCGAGCCGGTGATCCTGCCGGCACTGTTCCCCACCAGCGTCCGCTACGGCGCGGTGTCGATCGGATTCAACATCGCGGTGTCGGCGTTCGGCGGCACCACACCGCTGATCGCCGAGTCGCTGGTTGCCGGCACCGGCAACGCGATGGCGCCGGCGTACATGCTGATGTTCGCCGGGGCGGTCGGCACCGTCACGCTGTTCTTCGCTCCGGAAGTGGCCGGCAAGCCATTGCCGGGTTCTGCACCGTCGCTTCAGCGCGGTAGCGGCGGCAACGGCGGAGCCGGCGCGAACCCGGGCGCAGGGGTTGGCGCGGTGCCTGGCGCCGGGGGAGCCGGGTAGACGCAACCCGGCCCGTTCGACGACAGCGGTGGCGGATAGGGCGGCGGGGGGAGTTGGACGCGGACGGTCCAGACCAAGCCGGTTATCGCGAAGGCGGCGATCGCGCCCAGCACCAGTCCCGCCAGCCCGATGCCAATCACCAGAGCGGTGGAATGGCGCCGGCCCATGCGGGTGTCGTCGGAGGTCATGCGGCTCTCCAGGTCGTCGGTTGGCATCGGTTGGCTGTACCTGAGGACGCTACTGGTCGGCGCCGGGGACGGACACCAAACAGGTGATGCCCGACGCTCGCAAGATGCGCTGATCGAGCGTCACCAGTGGAACGCCCAGAGTTTCGGCGAGCGCCACGTAGGCGGCGTCGTAGCTGGACAAATTGGCCCGTAGCTCGAAGGCGCGGGTCGCAAGCACCTCGTATGGCCAGAGGTCCACCGCGAGGTCGAGGAGGTCGGCGTGGGCTTGAAGGGCCTGGTCGGCACGGATGGCTCCGTTGAGTTCCGCTCGCCTGAGCACGTTGCTGCACTCGTAAGGCAGCAGGGTCGGTGCGAAGAGTTCCGCCTCGGCCAACCGCGCGGTTGCCCATCGACCGTCGCTGCCGGAGTCCAGCAATACGGCCAGCACCGCCGATGCGTCGCAGACGACCCGCTCCCTCACCGACGGTCGGTGTCTTTGGCGGCAAGGATCGTGGCCGCGTCGAGGCGTGTGCCGGTCGCATCCACCCGCGCGCGGGCGCGCGCGATGACGTCGCCGGCCGTCGGCTTGTCCGCCGTCGCGACGAGCAGGGTGCGCAGGTATTCCTGCAGTGACTGGCCGGCTCGTGCGGCACGCGCGGCCAGTTCATTGCGAACGTCGTCGGGGATGTCTCGGACGGTGATCGCGACCATGCCTGCATATTAGCAGCGATGCAGGCATAGTGCAGATTCGGTTACGGCCGGGCCTTGCGGCGGTGGTGTCGCCAATAGTGACGGATCTCCATGGCCAGCCCCGTCACCCCCAAGGCTCCTGTGCACAGGAACACCTCATAGAGCAGCGGGCTGGGGCGACCGGCGAGGGCGTCGCCGAGGATCACCACGGCAACGGTACCGGGCAGCAAACCGGCCAGCGTGGCCAACATATAAGGCAGCACCCCGACGGCCGATGCGCCCGCGGCATAGTTGATCGCCGAAAACGGCACGACGGGTATCAACCGCAGCGAAAAGACGGCCATCCAGCCGCGCTTGCGCAACCGCTCGTCGACCGTGTCGATGGATCGGTGGCGAACCAGGCGATTCAGTTGCCACCCGGCCGCGCGGACGAGCAGCATCGCGATGACCGCGCTCGCGGTGCTGGCAACCACCGCGATGACGACACCCAAGGCCGGACCGAACAGCAGCCCGGCGGCCAGGGTGAACGCCGTACGCGGGACCGGCACCACCGTGAAGAGGATGTGCGCCAGCAAGAACGCCAACGGGAACCACGGGCCCACCGATTCCGCCCAGTCGCGCCACTGCACCGGGGTCGGCAGCGGAACCAGCAGCGCCACCCCGACCAGAACTGTGATAACCACCACTGTCGCGACCGTCCGGGGCCGCCACAGCTGGCGCACGGTCGCGTTCAGCGCACAACCAAGGTCGCGCAGCATCTCCGGGATTTTGCAGGTGGCGGAAGCCGTCACGCCTGTCAAGGTTACGTGGCGCGCGGCGATAACTCATTTTCTCGGCCCTGGCGTTTTGTCGGCGACGCGCCCCCAAGCACGGCACCGCGCGGTTTCAGGCGACCGCCCCAATCATTTAGCCTGATTAGGAAAAAGGGAGCAATCGGTGTCCATTGATGTACCCGAGCTCGCCGACTTGGAAGAGGGTCGCGAGCGTTGGCGCACCGCGGTCGCGGGCGTGCTGTCCAAGAGCACCCGGACGGACCCCGAGCGGTTCGGGGACCGGCCGGAGCGGCTGCTGGAAACCCCCACTTATGACGGGTTCGCCATTCGGGCGCTGTATACCGCGCTCGACGAGCTGTCGGAACCGCCGCTGCCCGGCGACTGGCCGTACGTGCGTGGCGGCCCACAATCTCATGCGCTGCGCGACGTCAACGCCGGCTGGAAGGTAGCCGAGGCATTTCCTTACACCGCCGACGACCACAACGCGGCGGTCCTGGACGCCCTCTCCGAAGGGGTCAGCGCGCTGCTGATCCGGGTGGGGGAGTCCGGGGTCGCGCCCGGCGAGCTCGAGCAACTCTTTTCGGGCGTGTACCTGGACCTGGTGCCGGTGATCCTCGACGCCGGCGCCGACTACGAGCAGGCCTGCGACGCCCTCCTGGCATTGGTGGACCAGCCAGGAGACAAGCGCGACGGGATTTCGATCGATCTGGGCGCCGACCCGCTGACCGCCAAGCTGAGCGGCCGGGGGGCGCCGTCGATGGAGCACGTGGTCACCGTCGCGACGCGAGTCGCCGGGAAGCCCGGCGTGCGCGCGATCACCGTCGACGGTCCCGCCTTTCACAACCTTGGTGCCAACGCGACATGGGAGCTCGCGGGCAGCCTCGCGGCCGCGGTGGCCTACCTTCGGGTGCTTACCGAGTCCGGGATCGCGGCCGGCGACGCATTACGGCAGATCAGCTTCCGGCTGGCCGCCGACGACGACCAGTTCATGACGATCGCCAAGCTGCGGGCAGCGCGTCGACTGTGGGCACGCGTCGCCGAGGTCGTCGGCGACCCTGAGGGCGGAGCGGCCGTCGTGCACGCGGAGACCTCGCTGCCGATGATGACCCGCCGTGATCCGTGGGTGAACATGCTGCGCTGCACGGTGGCCGCTTTCGGCGCGGGGGTCGGCGGCGCCGACACCGCGCTGGTGTTCCCGTTCGACGTGGCGATCCGGGGCGGCTTTCCCGGCGTGGCAAGCAGTTTCGCGCGCCGCATCGCCCGCAACACCCAGCTGCTGCTCCTGGAGGAGTCACACGTCGGGCAGGTCTTGGACCCGGCCGGCGGGTCGTGGTACGTCGAGGACCTCACCGAGCAGCTGGCCCAGCGGGCGTGGCAGCAGTTCCAGGCCACCGAAGAGCGGGCGGCCCGCGGCGGATTCGCCGATGCCCGCGACTACATCGGCGAGCAGATCGCCGAGGTAGCCGCGCGGCGCGCCGACGACATCGCTCATCGCCGCACCGCGGTCACCGGCGTCAACGAATACCCCAATCTGGCCGAAGTGCCTCTGCCGCAAGGTGATTCGCCGGCCGCCCTGCGGCCATACGCAGCGGGGTTCGAAGCGCTGCGGGACCGCTCGGACGCCTACCTGGCACGCACCGATGCGCGCCCGACGGTGCTTCTGCTGCCCTTGGGCCTGTTGGCCGAGCACAACATCCGCGCGACTTTCGCGTCGAACCTGCTCGCGTCGGGCGGCATCGAGGCGATCAACCCCGGGCCGGTGGACGCCGCCGGTGTCGCGGCGGTGGTCGCCGCCGCCGGGTCGCCGGCCGTGGCGGTCATCTGCGGCGCCGACGAGCGCTATCGCGACGAGGCGTCACAAGTAGTGGAGGCGGCCCGAGTCGCCGGTGTAACGAGGGTCTATCTCGCGGGGCCCGAGCAAGCGGTGGGCGACGCCCCGCATCGGCCGGACGAGTTCCTCACCGCGAAAATCAATGCGGTCGAAGCCTTGTCGAACCTGCTCACCCGATTGGGAGCCTAGCCGCGATGACGATGACGACACCTGCAGTCGGCAATTTCTCCAAGATCCCGCTGAACTGCGAACGCGAATCGCCGCCGCCGACCGAAGCCGCGGTGGAAGAACACGTCGCCGCCGCCGCTTCCGCGCAGGGGTACACACCTGAGCAGCTGCACTGGCAAACGCCGGAAGGCATCGACGTCAAACCGACGTACATAGCCGCCGACCGCGCTGCCGCCGCGGCCGACGGTTATCCGCTGAACAGTTTCCCCGGCGAGCCTCCCTTTGTGCGCGGCCCCTACCCGACGATGTATGTCAACCAGCCCTGGACAATCCGCCAATACGCCGGGTTCTCCACCGCCGCGGATTCCAACGCCTTCTACCGCCGCAACCTCGCGGCCGGTCAGAAGGGCCTGTCGGTGGCCTTCGACCTGGCGACCCACCGCGGCTACGATTCCGATCATCCGCGCGTCCAGGGCGATGTCGGAATGGCCGGCGTGGCAATCGATTCCATCATCGACATGCGCCAGCTGTTCGATGGCATCGACCTGTCCGCGGTGTCGGTCTCGATGACGATGAACGGGGCCGTGCTGCCGATCCTCGCGCTGTACGTGGTGGCCGCCGAGGAGCAGGGAGTGCCGCCGGAGAAGCTGGCCGGCACCATCCAGAACGACATCCTCAAAGAGTTCATGGTGCGCAACACCTACATCTACCCGCCCAAGCCGTCGATGCGCATAATCTCCGACATCTTCGCCTACACCAGCGCGAAAATGCCGAAATTCAACTCCATCTCGATCTCCGGCTACCACATCCAAGAAGCCGGTGCCACAGCGGATTTGGAGCTGGCTTATACGCTGGCCGATGGCGTCGACTACATCAAGGCGGGCCTGGACGCCGGGCTGGACATCGACAAGTTCGCGCCCCGGTTGTCGTTCTTCTGGGGCATCGGGATGAACTTCTTCATGGAGGTCGCCAAGCTGCGCGCCGGTCGGCTGCTGTGGAGCGAGCTGGTCGCCGGGTTCGGCGCGAAGAACCCCAAATCCCTGTCCCTGCGCACACATTCGCAGACCTCGGGCTGGTCGCTGACCGCCCAGGACGCCTTCAACAACGTCGCGCGCACCTGCATCGAGGCGATGGCCGCGACGCAGGGGCACACCCAGTCGCTGCACACCAACGCCCTGGACGAGGCGCTCGCGCTGCCCACCGAGTTCTCCGCCCGCATCGCGCGCAACACGCAGCTGCTCCTGGCGCAGGAGTCGGGGACCACCAGGCCGATCGACCCCTGGGGCGGCTCCTATTACGTCGAGTCGCTGACCCATCGACTGGCGCAGCGGGCCCGCGCCCACATGGCCGAGATCGCCGAGCACGGCGGCATGGCGCAGGCCATCGACGACGGCATCCCCAAGCTGCGCATCGAGGAGGCCGCCGCGCGCACCCAGGCCCGCATCGACTCCGGCCAGCAGCCCGTGGTCGGGGTCAACAAGTACCGGGTCGACGAGGATCACGAGATCGAGGTACTCAAGGTCGAAAACAGCCGGGTGCGCGCCGAGCAGCTGGCCAAACTGCAAGAGCTGCGGGCGAACCGGGACCAGTCGGCCGTTGACGCCGCTTTGGCGGAGCTGTCTCGCGCCGCAGCTGCCAACGGGCGCGCGGGCGAAGACGGACTGGGCAACAATCTGCTTGCGCTGGCCATCGACGCGGCCCGGGCCAAGGCCACCGTGGGGGAAATTTCCGACGCGCTGGAGAAGGTGTATGGCCGTCACCAGGCGCAGATCCGTACCATCGCCGGGGTCTACCGTCACGAAGCCGGAAAGGCCACCAACATCGCAACCGCCACCGAATTGGTCGAGAAGTTCGCCGAGGCCGACGGCCGCCGGCCCAGGATTCTGGTGGCCAAGATGGGCCAGGACGGCCACGACCGTGGGCAGAAGGTGATCGCGACGGCGTTCGCCGACATCGGGTTCGACGTCGACGTCGGATCGCTGTTCTCCACGCCCGAGGAGGTGGCACGCCAGGCCGCCGACAACGACGTGCACGTCATCGGGGTGTCGTCGCTGGCTGCGGGCCACCTGACGCTGGTGCCGGCGCTGCGCGACGCGCTTGCCGAGGTGGGAAGGCCCGACATCATGATCGTGGTCGGCGGCGTCATCCCGCCCGGCGACTTCGACGAGCTGTACGCCGCCGGGGCCACCGCCATCTTCCCGCCGGGCACCGTGATCGCCGACGCCGCAATCGGCTTGCTGCACAAGCTCGCTGAGCGGCTGGGGTATGACCTGGGCCAGTGAGTGAAATTTCTCCCGCGAGCGTAACGCCACGGCGAAATTCTCTTCATTTTTTCGCAGTGGCGTTACGCTCGGCGCGCTCAACATGACAGACACGGTCGAGGAATTGGCGGCTGCGGTACGCAGCGGCGACCGCGCGGCGCTGCCGCGAGCCATCACGCTGCTGGAGTCCACGCGCGCCGACCATCGCGAGCAGGCCCAGCAGCTGTTGCTGGCGTTGATGCCGGATGCCGGTGATGCCCATCGCGTTGGCATCACCGGGGTCCCCGGAGTGGGCAAATCGACCGCCATCGAGGCCCTGGGTATTCGGCTGATCGACCAGGGCCACCGGGTGGCCGTCCTGGCCGTCGATCCGTCGTCGACCCGCACCGGCGGATCGATCCTCGGCGACAAGACCCGGATGGCGCGGCTGGCGGTGCACCCGGACGCCTACATCCGGCCGTCGCCGACGTCGGGCACGCTGGGCGGCGTGGCAAAGGCCACCCGGGAAACCATCGTGCTGCTGGAGGCCGCCGGGTTCGACGTGATCCTCGTCGAAACCGTCGGCGTCGGGCAGTCCGAGGTGGCCGTGGCCAACATGGTCGACACCTTCGTGTTGCTGACCCTAGCGCGCGCCGGCGATCAGCTGCAGGGCATCAAAAAGGGCGTGCTGGAGCTGGCCGACGTCGTGGTGGTCAACAAGGCCGACGGGGAGCACCTGGCGGAGGCGCGCTCGGCGGCGCGTGAGCTTTCGGCAGCGCTGCGATTGATTTATCCGCGCGAAATACTCTGGAGGCCACCGGTTCTCACGATGAGTGCGACGGAGGGGACCGGCCTGGCGGAGCTGTGGGACACCATCGAGCGCCATCGCCAGGTGCTTAGCGACGCCGGAGAGTTCGACGAGCGCCGACGAGCCCAGCAGGTCGACTGGACCTGGCAGATGGTCCGCGACACGGTCTTGGACCGGGTGCTGGCCAACCCGGACGTCCGCAGAATTCGTGCCGAGGTGGAACGTCAGGTCAAAGCGGGGGAGCTGACCCCGGCACTGGCGGCCCAGCAAATACTGGCGGCTGCATCGGATTGACGGGCCCGCTCGCTGGCGCGCCAGGCAGTGATCAGCCGGAGCGTCACGCATATCCACGATTTCGGGGTGCGGTGGGGACAAACGGACGCTGGATCAGATCGACATGCGAATTGTGGAGACAAGCGCGGCGCTGTTTTGCCTACCTGCACGGCAGTCACACATCGGGCACTGGTGTGACCGGCGCGCCGTTACCGGAGCCCGGTTACCGAAGCCTGGATCGTCGTCGGGCTCACTGATTGCACCGCAACCGCGCCTGGCGCGGGTTAGGTGCTGGGTGCCCTCGACGCATTCGCGGAAGGGCTCGCACGTCGCCGGCCATCTGCGTGAGCCGGCCGCCGTGTTGAACGTCACTGTGGATGACCACCAGCGAAGGGCGCATCGTCGAGGTTTATGACGACGACGACTGGGGGCCTCGGCGACGGTGTGCATCATCTACGTGCGGATGATCGATTCCGTCGGCTGCGATGAAAGGCGGTGCGCAGCAAGGCAGTCACGGCATATCTGCGCCACAAGCCCCCACGACGGTGGAGTCCGCCTCGGCCCGGGAGCCGTCGGCCTACGCCGGACTCCGCCCGTGCAACCACGCTCGCCGTTTGAGGTGATTGGTCCAGTGGATGGACACCGTAGCACGCGTGCTACACTCGAGTGTGGCCAAACAGATCACCCAGCGGGAGCTGCGCAATAACAGCGGCGACATTATGCGCCAGCTTGACCAAGGTGAGTCGTTCGTCGTGACCCGCAATGGAATCCCGGTCGGCGAGCTTTCCCCGCTGCGCCGGCATCGATTCATCAGCGCCGAGGCGGCCGTCGCCGCGTTCCGGGGCGCTCCGCGGGTGGATTTCGACCGGTTCCGAGCAGATCTCGATGGGGCCGCCAGCCAGGAGATCGCTCCTCGTGGCTGAGGCTCCTCGTCCGTCGCAGGGGCTCATCGACACCTCGGTCGTGATCGATCTGGAGCACATCGACGCCGAGCACCTCCCAATGGCCATCGCCATCAGCGCCCTTACCATGGCTGAGCTCGCCGCCGGCCCTCACACGACGGCCGATGCCGGCGAGCGAGCACGACGCCAAGATCGCCTACAACGAGCCGAGGCCAGCTTCGATCCACTGCCGTTCGATAGCGACTCGGCGAGGGCCTACGGACGCGTCTACGCCGCGATCATCGCGACGGGGCGCAAGGCACGCGGCCCCCGAGCCGTCGATCTGTTGATCGCCGCCACCGCCGCGGCCGCCAACCTCCCGCTCTACACGCGCAACGTCGATGACTTCCGCGGGCTCGAACACCTCCTGACCATCGTCGGCGTCTGATCCCCACGGGTTCAGCCGAATACAACAATGGAAAACAGCCGTAGCCGATCGACCCTGTCCGCGCGACTCCGGCGGCCGCTGGCTCGCTGTCCGTCACCGAGCCCACGACACCCTCAGCGTGACCATATGCCAAGACCACCTTGGTGAGCACCGAAACAGACTGCGTCGTCACCAATTTCAGTGCTCGGCAACACCGCCGTCCGTCCGAACGGCGTGACCTCATTCGGTCGGTGGGTTACGTCCTTGATCCGTGACGATCGTCTGAAGAAGGTCAACGATCTGCTGTTGTCCGGCGGCTGCGGCGTCGAATTTGCCGCGCATCTCGATGAATCCCTGGTCGACATGCTCTTGGAGCGACCCGAAATTGCCTTGGAGTGCGCCGAAATTCTCTTTGAGTGCGCCGAAGTCCGATCGGAGGTCAACGAAGTCCTCCCGGAGGGCATTGAAGCTCGCCGTTGTGGCCTGGCGGAACTCGCGGAGGTCATCGCGAAATCCGCTGACGTCGCGGTCGGCGGCTCCTGCGAGTACACGAGCGGCCGCAGCGTCCTGCTCGCTTACCTGTACTCGCCCGGCCAGGTCACGCATCTGGTGCTCAAGAGCGTCGACGCGTGATTCGAGATCCCCAGAATCCATGAATAGGACCGTAGCGGTGTCCGCCGACAACCGGCGTCTCGCTGATCGTCAGACCTCCAACTTGGGTCGAGTGCGGATGTCGCCGCATCGTCGGCCTGCTGATCGTCGAGAGCTCGAGCCCAAGTGGCGTTACGCTGGCGCGCACGGCTCGTTATCGGGTTTGTTCGCCGTGACGATCGCATCTCTAGTAGTGGTATCGCGCCTTGAGAAGTTTGGCGGCGTCGCCTCCCGCTCGGTACACCAGGCGATGTTCGTCGTTGATCCGGCGGGACCAGTATCCTGACAGCTCGCCCTTGAGTGGTTCCGGTTTACCGATACCGCTGAACGGATTGCGTTGGATCTCGCCGATTAGGCGAGTGATGCGGCGGGCGGTTTTGCGGTCGGTGGCTAGCCAGAATAGGAAATCCTCCCAGGCGCCGGGATCGAAGTGGATGCTTCTCACTCCTCGCCGCCGGCCATCTCCCGCAGCTCCTCGACGGATTTGGTGATTGCAGAGTGCCCGGCCTTGTCTCGGGCGACCGCTTCCATCAATCGCCTGGCGTTTTCTGGTGAGCGCAGCAGGTAGACCGTCTCTTGCCACGAGTCGTAGTCGTCGGCAGACATGAGCACCGCATCCCCGGCTTTGGAGGTGATGCGCACGGGCTGGTGGTCCGTGTTGACTTGTTCGAGGAGCGGAAATAACCGCTGCCTGGCCTCGCTTGCGCTGATGCTCATTGCGGTCCTTCCCTAGTTTCATGTACAGAAATAACGTACCACTCAGGTACTTAAAAGACGTACAGACTGTTTGACGTCCGAGATGCAAGGGGAGCTGACCCCCGCGCTCGCGGCCCAGCAAATCTTGAACGCTGGGCCTCGCTAACGAGAAGGTAACTTAATCGACGTTTGCCCTACGGAAGGTATGAAATCCAAGTAAATTCGATAGCGTGACAATGGAGTCTCGGATAGATCGCCGCGCGGTCCCTCCCCACGATGCCGATGCCCCTGACGCAGGTCATCGCGTGTTCGGCGCGGCGGATCCACACTTTGATTGCGTCGTTCGCAGCTTCTCCACCATGTTCCCCGGGCGCCGTTTCGGCGGCGGGGCGCTGGCGGTGTACGTCGACGGCCAACCCGCCGTCGACGTATGGAAAGGGTGGGCTGACCGGGGCGGCCACCTGCCGTGGTCGGCGGACACCGCCGCGATGGTGTTTTCGGCGACCAAGGGGATGACCGCTACGGTCATCCACCGGCTTGCCGACCGAGGGCTGATCGACTACGAGACTCCAGTTGCCGAGTACTGGCCGGAGTTCGCCTCCAACGGCAAGGGAGCCCTGACCGTTCGTCAGGTGATGAGACATACCGCCGGCTTGTCCGGTCTGCGTGGCGCCACCAAGGAAGAGTTGCTGGATCACGTCGTGATGGAGGACCGGCTAGCCGCGGCGGCGCCGGGACGGCTGCTGGGCAAATCGGCCTACCACGCGCTGACCTTCGGCTGGCTCATGTCGGGGTTGGCCAGGGCGGTGACCGGAAAAGACATGCGCGTCCTGTTTCGCGAGGAGCTCGCTGAGCCGTTGAACAGCGATGGCTTTCATCTCGGCCGCCCACCGGCCGGATCGCCGACGCGGGCCGCCGAGATCGTCATGCCTCAGAACATCGCCGCCAACCCGATCGTCGACTGTGTGACGCGCAAGGTCGCACACCGGCTGTCCGGTGGATGGCGGTCGATGTACTTCCCAGGTGTGATCGCTGCCGTCCAGGGTGAGATTCCGATGCTCGACGCCGAGATCCCAGCGGCCAACGGGGTGGTGACGGCCCGCGGGCTGGCACGAATGTACGGCGCAATCGCCAACGGCGGCGAGATCGACGGCAGCCGCTTCTTGTCCCGTGAGCTGGTTGCGGGTCTTACCGGTCGACGGAGCCTGCGACCGGATCGGAACCTGTTCGTGCCGTTGGCTTTCCACCTGGGCTACCACAGCCTGCCCTTCGGCAACGTGATGCCAGGCTTCGGTCATGTCGGGCTGGGCGGTTCGGTCGGCTGGGCCGATCCTGCGGACGGAGTGGCGTTCGCGGTGGTGCACAACCGGCTGCTGACACCGTTCGTGATGACGGATCACGCCGCGTTCGTCGGAATCTACAAGCTGATCCGGGACGCCGCCGCGAAGGTCCGCAAGCGCGGCCTCCGCCCGGTGACCGAGTTCGGAGCGCCATACTCGGAACCGGGAGCGGTGGCTGGCTGACCTGCGAATGTTCTTGACGCGAGTCGACTTTCATCGGTACCTGAAAGTCCAGGCCGCGTACGGGCTCAGAACTGGTCTGGCAGTTCGTTGTCACGAAGCCAACCGTCTGGCCCCCGGTGTTCGGGGGCATGTTGGACAGCCCCCTCACTGCGGCGGCTGAACGTCGGTTCGGAAAACCGCGCCAGGTTCATACGGTCGGTGCGACGTCCGTGGATTTGGAGGTTGCCATCCGAGTGGATATTGCGGTCGAGGTTGGTGCAGGCAAGAGCAGCGTCAGATACCACATATGGAAAGCAGAGTCCACGATGGCCGGGGTCGTCCGAAGTGTCACGCATACCCACGAGTCTGTGGTGCGGTGAGACAATCGGACGGTGGATGAGGTTGACCAGCGAATTGCGGAAGCAATCGGGGCGCTCCAGCGTCATGGGGCGGTTTTTGCCTATCTGCACGGCAGTCGAGCCTCGGGCACTGCCAGCCCAGATTCGGATGTCGACATTGCCGCCTATTTCGACGGACAACCCCCAGAGGCCTTCGAGGTTCTTCTGCCCGCCGGCGTCGACCTTGTGGTGCTGAATCGTGCTCCTCTCGAACTTGCGGGCCGGGTCGCCCTTTACGGAAAACTCCTTTTCGAGCGAGATCCCAGTGCTCGTGTGGTCTGGGAGGCGACGACACGCAAGATCTATCTCGACGAGCTGCCGCGGCTGAATTGCGCTCACCGGGATTTCGCGGAAGCGGTGCTGCGGCGTGGTGGATGAAGTCCGCGTTCTCAGGCTGCTGCGCGTTATCACCGACGATCTCGGTGTTTTACATCAGGAATCCGATGCTGATGAAGAGCGTCGCGCTGATCCGATGTGGCTACGCGGCGTGAAGTACACCTTTGTTACCTCCATCGAAGCGTGTATCGACGTCGCCCAGCACATCTGCGCGGCGCACGGTTGGGGGCCGCCGGCGGATAACGGCGACGCCATGAAAGTGCTTGGGCGCCATGGAACACTCACGGCCGACGTATCCGATGCCATGCGTAAGGCCGTTGGATTCCGCAATATCCTCGTGCACGAGTACATCGAGGTGTCGGACGAGATCGTGGTGTCCAGACTCGGGAACCTGCGTGACCTTGAGCAATTTGTCGAGCAGGTGACCGCGTTCCTGCATGGCGGTCCAGTGGTCCCCCGCTGACATCGTGCCCAGCGCGAGTAGTCGAGGCGGGCCTCGGGACAGTTCTGGTGAAACGGTTGCCGCTGCTGGACGCGAGGTTCTGCTGCCGCGCGATCCCTCCCCGCGATGTCCCTGACGCACGTCATCGTGTGTTCGGCGCGGCGGATCCACACTTTGATTGCGTCGTTCGTAGCTTTTCCACCATGTTCCCCGGGCGCCGTTTCGGTGGCGGGGCGCTGGCGGTGTACGTCGACGGCCAACCCGCCGTCGACGTCTGGAAAGGGTGGGCTGACCGGGGCGGCCACCTGCCGTGGTCGGCGGACACCGCCGCGATGGTGTTTTCGGCGACCAAGGGGATGACCGCTACGGTCATCCACCGGCTTGCCGACCGGGGGCTGATCGACTACGAGACCCCAGTTGCCGAGTACTGGCCGGAGTTCGCAGCCAACGGCAAGGGAGCCCTGACCGTTCGTCAGGTGATGAGACATACCGCCGGCTTGTCGGGTCTGCGTGGCGCGACCAAGGAAGACTTGCTGGATCACGTCGTGATGGAGGAGCGGCTAGCCGCGGCGGCGCCGGGACGGCTGCTGGGCAAATCGGCCTACCACGCGCTGACCTTCGGCTGGCTGATGTCGGGGTTGGCCAGGGCGGTGACCGGAAAAGACATGCGCGTCCTGTTTCGCGAGGAGCTCGCCGAACCGTTGGGCACTGACGGCTTTCACCTCGGCCGGCCGCCGGCCGGGTCGCCGACGCGGGCCGCCGAGATCGTCATGCCGCAGAATATCGCCGCCAACCCGGTCATCGACTGCGTGACGCGCAAGGTCGCACACCAGCTGTCCGGCGGGTGGCGGTCGATGTACTTCCCAGGTGTGATCGCTGCCGTCCAGGGTGAGATTCCGATGCTCGACGCCGAGATCCCGGCGGCCAATGGGGTGGTGACGGCCCGCGGGCTGGCACGGATGTACGGTGCGATCGCCAACGGCGGCGAGATCGACGGCACCCGATTTTTGTCACGTGAACTGGTTGCGGGCCTGACCGGTCGACGTAGCCTTCGGCCGGATCGAAACCTGTTCGTGCCGTTGGCATTCCACCTCGGCTACCACAGCTTGCCCTACGGGAATGTGATGCCGGGCTTCGGTCACGTCGGGCTGGGCGGTTCGGTCGGCTGGGCCGACCCCGCGGATGGAGTGGCGTTCGCGTTGGTGCACAACCGGCTGCTGACACCGTTTGTGATGACGGATCACGCCGCGTTCGTCGGAATCTACGCGCTGATCCGCCAAGCGGCCGCGAAGGCCCGCAAACACGGGTTCCGGCGGGTGACCGAGTTCGGGTCGCCGTTCTCCGAGCCGGGGGCCGTCGCCGGCTAACGCTCCGAATCTTCCAGGCGGAAGCGAAGTTTCGTGTGGGTAGATGGGTGTGATTGGTTTTCACAATCGGTTTTGTGGCCTGTACACAAAAACTCTATATGCCAAAATGGTTGTCCGATCTCGATTGTCCGACCTAAACATCGCGCTACGTTCGGGCAAAGCTGCCCCCGCAGCATGGCGGGTCAGTGTCAGCCAGCCGGATCAGCTCGAGATATCGCCAATGAGTTCGTGGGTGCTGTCTGCTCGCGTGAGTCGTGCGTGTGCTTAAAGAGCCGGTCCAGGATCAGGAAGCGGCCGACCCAGACGATGCCGAAGCCAAGCACTTGGGCGACGAACACGGCTGTGCCACGGACGAGCGTTGTCCGATCGGCTGTCACGCCATCGACGAAGTAGGTGAAGAACGTGGCCAACGCGACACCCAGCATCACAACCACCCAGAAAATGAGCATCTGGTTGCGTAGGTTCTTCGCCGATCTGACCCGCCAGACAAAGTACCTGTTGGCGAAGAAGTTGGGGACCGTGGCAATGGCCGCGGCCAACAGCGACGCGGCGGTGTAATCGTCGAGCCATGGGCCTAAGACCTGGAGGAGGACTTGGCCTATCGGCAGGAAGGCGGCCGCAACGACCACGTAGCGCAGCTTCGTACGCGCTTCCTCTGTTTTGGCGTACGCGGTCATGCCCTCCCCGAGGCCCATGATTAGCAAAATACCTAGTGATCAGTCGCTTCGGGTCAGAACTGAGAGAAACGCAGGGCGCGAACTAGTTCGGAGTTCCACCCTCATCCCCACGAGGGCCGATCGCCGGGCGACTTCGGGATTTGAAAGTCAACCAAATTTTGTGCAATGAAGGCGCTGTTCGCGCTGCGCATTGCCGGGACTAGTGGCCGGGCGCTCTACGCGCGCGACCTCCCGTCCTGAGCATCGGCGGGGCTGCGCCGGAAGGGAGAAGTGTCGGTGGCCGAAGTAGCTCAGCAGCGTGGTGCCCGCGCTGATGTTGCCTGCGCCGATATGCGGGGCAGACCCAACTCGACCAGCACCGGTAACGCGACGGCATTGATGCCCAACGCGGTGAGGTAGACGCTCTCGAAGCGGACAAGATCGCGCAGCGCCTGGCCCCGGACGCGAAACACAACCGCCGGTACATCACGAACGCGAATAACTCGCTCAGTACATGCGGGATGCCGACCGTCACCAACGACCCGGCCACCTTGCCGAACCGGTGGTCGACGAAATGACCCAACGGTATTCCGGCCTCGGGGCCGACGCCGCTCTGCTGCGCGACTGGGCCTTGAAACCCGCTGCCCTACGAGATCGCTGCTTTTCGAGGCTAGAGTCTCGAGCACATCGGGGCAGCCAACACCGTGGTAGCAATGATGAGCGACCCGCCCGACCTCGAGGGCGCGGTCGGCCACTACCTTGGAGCAGCTGACTTCGCGGCCATTCCGGGCGGCTGGCTGCTGGCGGCTATTAGCTCGTTTACGAATGGGCCAAAATGTCGACAAGCAGGCCGGCATCGGGTTGGAAGCCCAAAATAATGGGTTCGCCGCGGTCGTGCTCCGGCCCCAACCACGGTCAAACGCCGCTGGCGCCGGTGACGCAAATTAGAACTCTGCGGTTGACACGACTGCGCGCGGCGAGGTGCTGACCGCAGTGTCTTGCCAGCCCTCCGGATCCGGCGACCGGTGGCTGCGACGGAAGGGAGCGGGCTTGCGCGCGTACGAGACAATAATTGCTGCGCACGCAACCAGCCACAGGACCGGCGTGAGGGCCACTGTGGTGACTGCCAGGGGCGTGTGGCCGACTATGCCGCCGGCCCCATTCTGCCCGGCTATCGGCGCGTCGATCGGCGGGACCTGCAGGGCGATTTGGGCGATGCTTAACGCAGTAGCCAGACTCACGCAGATGCCGACTGCACGACGGCGGCCGCCGAGAGTCTCGAGTCGATCGAATATTCCCGATCCCGGTGGCCCGTCGGGGTCCCTGGCCAGCAGCGCCGCGACAGGTAACACGAACACCAGGTAGTAGCGGTTGCTCACGGCGGGAAAGAACGAGGCGGTGGCCAGCAGCGCGATGCCCGCCATGACAGGCGGGATACGCCGCCCGAGAGCCACAACGGAGCCGACGACGAGGAGCAAGATCACGTACCCGATCAGCGATCGCTCCTCAGCGAGGAAGCCGTTTACTTCGCCGAAACGGGGGATGCCGTCCACTATGCGGACATTGCCCGCTAAGGCATCAGGGATCCAGAGGAGCCCCCTCGCGAAAGAAATGTTGAAGGGGTCTACGAGGGCTTGGTAAGGACCGACGCCGAACATGTTGTGGATCGACTGCACGATTGTCGTCGGGAAGTCCCGTGGCCACAGCAGATAGGCGGCGAGGTTGGTGATTACGGCTCCGGCCGCCGCGAGGGTGCCCAATCGCCATTGCCGGGCCGCGAACAACGCGACCGCCAGCACAACAAAGTGCGGCTTCACCATGGCCGCCAGCACGACCATGACCGCCGCCAGTCCCCAGCGCCGTCGGCACACCGCCACGAGAAACACCAGCGCGATGGGCACCACGAAGCCCACCGAGTTGCCCCGATCGATTGCCGTCCATATTGGAATGGCCGCGACACCCAATGCCACAAACACCACCACCCGCTCCAGACCGCGAGCGCCCCGCGCCGCCCAAACCGAGGGAGTAAGGCACGCGATCGTCAGAGCGAGCAGATAGGCCAACAGTCCCAGTCGTGGGGCGTGCAGCCATTTCCCCAGGAGCCCGAAGATCATGTGCGGCACCATCGCGGCTGGCGGATATTCAATGGAGTCCAGCCCGACGCTCGAGTTGTGGTACGGCGTGTAGGGCTCCCAAGGGTTGGGCACCGTCGCGTAGCGCACCACAACCGCATAGTCACTGAAGCAGTGCCGGCCGATCTGCGTGCCCCACGCGAAGAAGCAGTCCTGGGGGAGGGTAGCGAAAGAGGAAAGCACGTCAACCGAGAAGTACTGGGTGAGCACAAAGCCCGTGACAGCCGAAACCGCCGACGCCAGCAGGACGGTGCCAAGCATTATTGTGCGCGCGGATTGGCTTACGGCCCTCAACAGGCGCTCCCGAATCGCTGAGACACTACCGCGTAGCACCTCGGGGGGTCGGTTCACTGCCTTCTCCTCGGGTCAGGCCGAAACGGTAGCCGAAGCAGGGCGCTCCAAGCTGAGTCGCCCGGGAGCCTAACCCAATACCGTCGCCCTCAAGCCGACATGTGGGAATTTCCATGGAAGTCCATGTGTCGCCTCAGCCGCGATGCACGTCATGGCGGTCTAGGAGCGGGGCGTGGCCCACGGCGCGAACTCTGTGTATGTTGTCTGCGATGTTCGGCGGCGAAGGGCTTTAGCGCGGTGGGTAGTGGTGGATAGTTAGGCTGCGGATTGGGTGCGGCTTGTCGATCCGGTGACGGTGACCGACCCTTTGCCGCGACGTCGTCGGGTCTGAGGTACGTTCGGGGGGCCGTATTACGAGCGGATCTCATGATGGTGTCGAATCTAGTGTGGTGGTTGGGATTGTGCGGGTTTGGTATGCCGACACAGTAAAGCCGTACACGGAGGCTCAGTGAATTCAGCAGAGGTGCCGCGGAAGAATCGAATCTCCTACCCAACCGTCGTCACCGTGTTGGCAGCTTGTTTATTGTTTCTGCGCGGTGCTCCGCGGCTAGGGCATGCGGCATTTCACCATGAAGACGGTCAGATTTTTTTCTCGCAGGCGCACAACAGTGGCGTTGCGGGAGCCGGTGGCACGTTTGTGGAGCCTTACGCGGGATACCTGCATGTGATTCCCCGGATTATTGCCGCTGTGCTTGAGCCGTTTCCGGTTACTGTGGGATTCCCCTCATATCGTGGAGACATCGCCAATGAGGAGGTCGGCGATGGAGGCACGGCGAAAGTTCGACGAGGAATTCAAGGAGGGTGCGGTTCGGATCGTGCGGGAGACCGGCAAACCGATTGCGCAGGTCGCCCGCGAGCTCGGGATCAATGGCGGCACCCTGGGTAACTGGGTGAATAGCGAGCGGCGCGCCCGGGAGGGCGGTGATGGGCGGCTTGAGGAAAGTGAGCGCGAGGAACTCAAGCGGCTGCGCGCGGAAAACGCCGAGCTCGCCATGGAGCGTGATGTCCTCAAACGCTCGGCATAATGGGTGAAGGAGGCGACGAGGTGAGCGTGGCCCGCTTCATCGCCGACCAGAGGACCTTCTATCGGGTGCCACACGCGGTGTGCTGCGCCATCCTGGGCGTGAGTATCTCCTGGTTCTACAAGTGGGTGGATCGCGAGCCCACCAACCGGGAGCTCCGGCGGGCTAAGTTGGACACGCGGGTGGCCAAGCTGTTCGCGGCCTGCAAGTGCAGCTACGGTTCGCCGCGCATCCACGCCGACCTGCTCGACGAGGGCTGGAAGGTCGGTGTGAACACCGTCGCGGAGTCCATGCGCCGGCAGGGCCTGCAGGGCGAAAACCAAAGCGGAGCAGGGGCTTGACCCGACAGGACAAGAAGGCGGCGAAGTTTCCCGACCTGTTGAAACGTGACTTCACTGCCGCGGCGTCGAACCTGAAGTGGTGTGGCGACATCACCGAGATCCCCATCGATGAGGGCAAGCTCTACCTCGCCTCGGTGCTGGATCTGTGCGGGCGCCGGCTGCTGGCCTGCCCAATGTCGGAGCATCCGGACGCCGAGCTAGCCAGCGACGCGATGAAGATGGCCGCCGCGGTGCGCGGCGGACGCGCCGTGATCGATGGTGTGGTTTTCCATAGCGACCGCGGATCTACTTACACCGCAAATGATTTCATGAGGTTATGCCGCAGGCTCGGGGTACGGCAGTCCATGGGACGCGTGGGGTCGTGCTTCGACAACGCCGCCTACGAGGCGTTTTTCTCCACCCTCGAACACGAGGTCTTGTCCCGGTACCACTTCGCCACGAAGGTACAGGCCCGAGAGGTCATCACCGCCTGGTGCTACGACTTCTACAACACCCGACGCCGGCACAGCTCGGCCGGGTTGCTACCACCCGTCGACTACGAGAAAATCGCGACCATCCGACCGGAGGCCGCATAAAGGAAGCCTTCACGTTTTCGGGGGAAGCCCAGCCGACCGGGTCGGCGGGTGCACGGTGGGGGGTCATATCAGCAGGTCTCCTCGGCCTCGGTGTTGGCTATGACAGTCAATGGTGTGGTGGGTGTAGGTGAATTCGGACGGATCGCGTGAGAACCGCGTTGAGGTTTGGCCGACTGCCTGCGGCAGTGCCGGGGTGGTGCTCTCGGTGGCGCGTTCCAGCATGGACGCGATCTTGTTGACCGAGACGACGTCAAGGTCCAGCGCCAGTGAGCATGCTCGTTCGACGCGGTCGGCGCCGTAGCGGCGCACCAGGCCTCGGAGTCGGTAGACGGTGCGCATCCGGGTCCAGGGCAGCCGGTCATCGAGGATGCGTTCGGCGTAGATCCCGATATTCGGGCCGTGCGCGGTACACGCTGCGATCAACGCCGCCAGGTCCCGCAACGCGTAACCGGTCTTGTGTTCGGGCAGATCAGCACGGTCGGTACTGCGCCCACCGGCCGGTTGGCGGGGGTGGACTTTCACCAGGACACCGTGGTGGTAGAACTTCACCAGCTCGGCATCGGCGCGCACGTCCAGGGTGTGTCCGATCCACTGTTGCGGGCAGCGAGTACAGCGCCTTGGCGACTTCGGCGTGGAAATCGCGGTGCACTTTGACCGCTTTGAACACCGGCACGTCATAGACCCCCGGTGCGGGCAGCAGCACCGGCTGCTCGGTGTCAGTGAACACCTGCACTGGACGCGCACAGGTGGTGCCGTGGATGCGGGTACCGGCACTGTCAAGACACCATGTCACGGCGGCCTGCTGCGCTTGGTCTAGATCGGTGAATGTTTCTCCGTTCCAGAAGTTTCCACGCACGTACTGCACCGTGCGTTCCACTCGTGGCTTGGACAACGTCGTCGACTACACCGGATCCCGATGATCGCTTCCAGATAGTGCGTGTGACGCATCGGTTTCATCCGTTGTTTGGTCGTGAGTTCGAGTTCGTGGAGCATCGGCAGAATTGGGGTGAGGACCGGGTGCACATGCGCGACGCGGATGGGCGGTTATTCTCGCTTCCTGCTGGCTGGACCGATACCGAGGCGGTGGATCCGTTCGTGGTGATCGCCGCCGGGCGGTGTCCATTTACCGTGGACGGGTTGCTCGCGGTCGCCGACCTGGTCGAGGGCTTGCGGGCTGGGCGGGCTGTCAAGACGATTACGCCGTAAGTGTTAGGTGGATTACGCCGTGATGCGCTCCGCGATGAGCAGTGGGTTACTCCGGTTCGGGCGCTAATTCTGTGCTATTGCAGGCTATGTATGTCTGTAGCTGGCGTGTCATGCGCAGTCCGTCAGGCCGATACGGCATAATTCGTCTAACAGTACGACAAATCGGAGGGCGGGATGGCGCGACGGCGCGAGGTCGAAGACCCCAAGTTGACGGCGCTGCGGCAGGCGCGGTGTTTGAATCCGCACCCTGAGGCGGTGACCGACGAGTTGTTTAGCTCCCAGGAGTTCTTCGACGCCCGCGACGCGGTGCAGGTCAAATACGAGATGGTGCGACGTGTTCGGGTCGACCGGGTGTCGGTGTCAGCGGCCTCCGAGGCGTTCGGGTATTCGCGTCCCTCGTTTTATCAGGCGGCCGCCGCGCTCGATGAGCAGGGCCTCGACGGGCTGACCGCGAGCAAGCCGGGCCCGCGTGGCGGACACAAGATCACCGCGGAGGTCAGCGCATTCGCCGAAGAGCAGCTAAGCGCCGACCCGGCACTGCGGCCAGCGGACCTGGTCGACACGATCGCCCAACGGTTCGGCGTGCGGGTGCACCCCCGCTCGATCGAGCGGGCGTTGACCCGCTACCGAGACCAGCAGTCCAAAAGTCACTGACTCCTCCGGTGAGCAGGCCATGGTGAACGAGCGCGGTGGTCGCGGTAGCGGGCTGGACGCCCGCTACGAAGCGCTTCGCCACGCCGCGCTGCACGCCCGCGCGGAGGCGTTCCCCCTCGGCTTCGCCGTGCTCACCCGCCGGGGCGTAACCGGGTGGCAACGCGCCCTTAAAGAAGTGAGCGCCAACCAAGCCACACCCGTCATGCCCGCCTCGCCGGCGCTGGCGTCTTCGAGCCTGCCAGCAGCGGTCAGCGCCGAGCTGGTAGACGCGCTCGCCGCGGTCACCCTCGCAGGCACCCAGCCCGACCGCGACGCTGCTGTCCATCACCGAAATACGTTGCACCACAGGTCTATTCGCCGCGAAAGGAGCCCATACCGGTGTTTACCGACACCGCCGCATCCAAAGTGACCGCGGCGCATCTGGCCAAGCCGGCGCTGTTATATGTGCGCCAATCCACCCTCAAACAAGTCATCCACCACACCGAGTCCGCGCACCGCCAATACGATCTACGCTCCCGGGCGATCGCGCTGGGCTGGGCCGACGAGCAGATCACCGTAATCGACATCGACCAGGGCCAGTCCGGGGCCAGCGCCGCCGACCGGGAAGGCTTTCAGCACCTCGTCGCCGAGGTGTCGCTGGGCCGCGCCGGGATCGTGTTAGGCCTGGAATGCTCACGGCTGGCCCGCAACTCCGCCGACTGGCACCAGCTGCTCGAACTATGCGGCGTCACCGCCACCTTGATCTGCGACGAAGATGGCCTGTATGACCCGCGCCAGTTCAACGACCGACTGCTGCTGGGCATGAAGGGCCAAATGAGCGAGGCCGAACTGCACTTCATCAAGGCCCGCCTGCGCGGTGGGGTGCTCTCAAAGGCCCGCCGCGGCGAACTGCAGATGCCGCTGCCGGTCGGACTGGTCAATGACCAATCCGCACACGTGGTCCTTGACCCCGACACCGCCGTCCAACAGGCGCTGCGCCACCTGTTCGACACCTTCGCCGCCACCGGGTCGGCCACCGCCTGCGTGAAGGCCTTCCGCAACGCCGATCTGCTATTCCCGTGGCGCCACCTCAAAGGCCCGCGCAAGGGCGAGCTGGACTGGAAACCGCTGCGCCATCACACCGTGCTGCGGGTCCTGCACAACCCGCGCTATGCCGGTGCGTTCGTCTACGGGCGCTGCGCCCAAAAGCCCCGACCCAACGGCAAGTCGTCATCGGTGAAACTGCCACGCGATCAATGGGTTTCATTCATCCCCGACGCCCACCCCGGCTACATCAGCCTCGCCCAGTTCGAGGCCAACCAAACGAAGTTGGCCGCCAACGCCGCCGCCCACGGCCGCGACAGATCATCGGGTCCGGCCCGCGAAGGCGCCGCCCTGCTGCAAGGCATCATCGTCTGCGGCCGCTGCGGCAACCGCATGACCGTGCGCTACCACCGCCGCGGCGGCCGAGAATTGCCCACCTATGTGTGTCAACGCGACGGCATCGATAAAGCCCAACCCATCTGCGCGGCGATCCCCGGCGCCGACCTCGATGATCGGATCGGGCAACTGCTGCTCGACACATTGACTCCGTTGGCCGTCGAGGCCGCACTGACCGTGGCCAACGAGCTGCACCAGCGTGCCGCCGACGCCGACCGCATGCGCGCCGCCCACGTCGAACGCGCCCGCTACCACGCCGATCTGGCCCGCCGCCGCTACCTGGCGGTCGACCCGGCCAACCGGCTCGTCGCCGACAGCCTCGAAGCCGACTGGAACACCGCGCTGCGCGAACTGGGCGACGCCCAACACACCTACCAGCAGGCCCGCGACCAACACAGCGGCGAACTCACCGATCAACAGCGCGCCCGCATCAACCAGCTCGTCACCGACCTGCCCACGATCTGGCACGACCCCACCACCCCGGCGCGGGAACGCAAACGCATCGCCCGGCTGCTGCTTACCGACGTCACCGTGCAGCGCCAGGGCGACACCATCACCGCCCACCTGCGTTTCCGCGCCGGTCAACACACCACCCTGACCATGCCCGCCCCGAAAACCGCTGCCGAACAACGTAAAACACCAGCCGAGGTCGTCACCGCCATCAACGAACTGCTCGATCGCCACGTCAGCGGCGAAATCGCCGACACCCTCAACCAGCGCGGCATCCTCTCCGGTACCGGAGAACCGTTCCACCGCAACATCATCGACAACATCATCCACACCTACCGGCTACCCAGCCGCCGCCAACGCCTACGCGACGCCGGCATGCTCACCGCCGCCGAACTCGCCGACCACCTCGGCATCCGACCCGGCACAGTCAAAGACTGGTGGCGTGCCGGACTTGTCAGCGGGCTGCGCTACAACGACAAAGGCGAAATGCTCTACCACCGGCCCGACCCCACCAACCCGCCCCAACCACCCAAACGCGGACGACCGGTCAAAACGCGCTGACCAGCACAAACAAAAATCACATTCCCATCAATGCAAAGGAGTGCAGTATGCAACCAGAGGTTTGTCTTTCGGGGAGCGCACCCGGGCCGGGTCGGTGACGAACCCGGCATGACCGGCATAGTCGAGCCACCCGCGGGTGAACTGCGGGTTGACCGCATCAGCGGCGGCGATCACCGGCTTCAAATTGTCCGGGTTATGTGCCCGGCTGCGTTATGTGCCCGGCCGCCGGTAATCCTCACTGGTGCAATGCCGATGGGTTGAGATCGGGCACATAACGAAGAGTCATGGCAACACGATTGCTTCCTGGCTATGTCTGCAGAAAGGAAGTTGTCGCCATGTTGGAGAAGTATTTCGTGAAGCCGCAAACCGTTGATCGGGTTCGCGCGTGCTGGATCGGCGCGGAGGTCGAACTGTATGTGGAGTGGCTGTGTGGGCGGGAGTATGCGGCCCGTACGGTGTGGCATAGGGTGCCGATGCTGGTGGGGTTCGGTGAGTTTGCTCGCGCCCGCGGCGCTAATACGTTGGAGGACTTACCTGTTCATGTCGATGCGTTCGTCGCGCGGTGGGCCGCGGGTCAGCAACGTGCTCATCGTCGTGGTGACCACGATCGAGTGGGCAGGGAGGTGCGCGGTCCGATCGAGCAGCTGCTGCGTCTGGTTGTTCCCGGTTTCGACGGCAGCGGCCGACCCCACCGACGGGTGCCGTTCGCCGACGTGGCACCGGGGTTCTTCGAGTACTTGGCCACCGAGCGTGGTCTTCGGCCGGTGTCGATTCGTGCCTACCAGCACCATTTGGACCGCTTCGAGGACTACCTGACCCATATCGGTGTCAAGGAGTTGACGGAGGTGTCACCGACGGTGCTTGCCGCTTTCGTCGCCGATCGTCGCGCGGCTGGGCTGGCCAAGACGACGGTTCGGCAGACCTGCGGGGTGCTGCGGGTGTTCCTTCGTTACGCATATCGCGAAGGCGTGCTCGGCCGGGACCTCAGCGATACGGTGCAGTGGCCGCAGGTCTACCGGCTCTCCGATGTTCCGCGGTCGATTTCGTGGGCCGAGGTGGAGCAGGTGCTCGCCGGTGTGGATCGCCGCACCCCTTGCGGGATGCGGGATTACGCGATCTTGTTGCTGCTGGTCAGCTACGGCCTGCGGGGCCGTGAGGTCTCGCGGCACTGACGCTGGACGACATCGACTGGAAACGGGAGCGGCTGGCTGTCCCGGAACGAAAGGCCGGGCATTCGACGGCGTTCCCGCTGTCCACGGTGGTGGGCGCGGCGCTGGTCGACTATCTGCGGCACGCTCGACCGGACAGCAGCGACCGGCACGTGTTCTTTCGCACGATGGCTCCGGTCCAGCCGATCGGGGCGGCCGCGGTGTGCTCCCGCGCCCGCCACTACCTGCTCAAGGCGGGTGTCGAGGTGCCCCGCCCGGGATCGCACACGCTGCGCCACACCTGTGTGCAACGTCTGGTAGACGCCGACTTCCCCTTGAAGACGATCGGCGATTTCGTCGGTCACCGCTCGCCGGCATCGACCCAGATCTACGGCAAGGTCGCCGTCGAACCGCTGCGTCGGGTCGCCCTGGGCGACGGCGAGGAGGTGCTGCGATGACCGAGAGCCTGGGCTGCGTGGTCGATCGCTTCCTGGCGCACAAGCGGACGCTGGGCCGCAAGTACCACAGCGAGGAGGCCGAGCTACGGCTGCTGGTGCGCTTCGCCGAGAACCGTCACGCCGACCGGCTCGACCAACTGACAGCGGCGCTGCTCGACGACTTCCTGGCGTCCCGGCCCCGGCCGCGTCCGCGCAGCTTCAACCACCTGCTGGGTGTCGTGCGTGGCCTGCTCGACTGGGCGGTGACCTACGAGTTGCTGCAGGCCTCCCCGCTGCACACCCGGCGACGCCGCGCCACCACCGCGCGTATCCCGTTCGTGTTCGACGTCGCCGCGGCCCGTCGCCTGCTCGACGCCGCGGCCGCGTTGCCCGACAACCCGCGAGCCCGGCAGCGGGGCCCGACCTACCGGGCGATCTTCGCCCTCTGCTACGGGCTGGGGCTACGAGCCGGTGAGGCCTGCCGGCTGCGCCTAGCTGACATTGACCCACGACGAGATCTGCTGGTCGTGCGGGGCGGCAAGTTCGGCAAGACCCGCCTCGTCCCACACGGTCCGCGTATCGGCAAGCTGATCGCCGAGCAGCTCGCACGCCGCCGTGCCGACGGCACTGTGGCAGACGACGCCCCGCTGTTCAGCTTTGACGGCCGCCGGTGCGTGCATCCGGGCACCGCCAGCCAGGTGTTCCACCACTTGGTGACCGTACTCGATCTCACTGTCCCCGAGGGTGTTTCGCCACCGCGGCTACACGATCTCAGACACTCCTTTGCTGTCGGGTGCCTGTTGCGCTGGTATCGCGACGGGCTGGACCCATCAACCCGGCTGCAGCACCTGGCGACCTTCCTCGGTCACGTCGACCCCGCGTCCACGGCGGTCTACCTCACCGTCACGCCCGGGTTGCTGGGCCAGGCCAACCAGCGATTCGAAGCCTTCACCGAACCGGTATGGCGGCAGGCCGCGCGATGACCTCAACCCCGGCTCTGGGCCAACTGCTGCACTCGTTTTTCGTCGACCACCTGATCACCGTCAAGGGTCTGCGCCCGGCCTCGGTGCGCAGTTACCGCGACACGATCCGGCTGCTGCTGGTATTCGCCGCGGCCGACAAGGGCTGCAAGATCACGCGCCTGACAACGGGTGACCTCACCTTCGATCGGGTGGTCGGATTCCTGCGACACCTCGAACAGGACCGCGGCAACCACACCCGTACCCGCAACCAACGACTCGCAGCGGTGCACATCCTGTTCGACTACATCGCCATCCGGGACCCCGAGATGCTCGGCGTCTGCCAAAGGGTGGCTGCCATCCCAGCCAAACGCGCAGCACCCCCCCAGACCCGGTTCCTCGAACGCGACGAGATCGAACGCCTACTGCACCAACTGCCCCGCAAAGGTCGCCTTGCGCTGCGGGATCAAGCCCTGCTGCTGTTCCTCTACAACACCGGGGCGCGGGTGCAAGAAGTGGCCGATCTGCGGGTCGGGCACCTCGACCTCGGTGCGCACCCACTCGTGCGCCTGCACGGCAAGGGCGACAAGTGGCGCACCTGCCCGCTGTGGCACCAGACCGCACGACTCCTGCGCGACCTGTTGGACTCTGCGGCCCTACCGCCGACGCCGCTGACGCCGGTGTTCGCCACGCGTGGGAGACCCCTGACCCGTTTCGGCATCTACAAGATCGTGCGACGACACGCGTCCGAACTCGACAAACCTCAAATCGACCGCAGGATCAGCCCGCACACCTTCCGGCACAGCTGCGCCGTTCACCTGCTCGAGGCCGGCGTCGAGGTCAACGTAATCCGAGGCTGGCTCGGTCACGCCGACCTGTCCACCACCAACCGCTACGCCGAGATCAACACCAAAACGAAACTGGCGGCCCTTCGCGCCTGTGAGCCGCCAACTACCTCGGCGGGACACCGCAGCACGCCGATCTGGCGATCCGACCAGACCCTCCTCAACTGGCTCGACTCACTGTGACCGTTATGTGCCCGATCTCAACCCATCGGCATTGCACCAGTGAGGATTACCGGCGGCCGGGCACATAACGCAGCCGGGCACATAACCCGGATTATGTGGCGCGCCACATAATCGGGGATCAGCACCGCGAACACGCCGCCGAAAAACTCCCACGCCGCCTGACATCCGGCGATCACCGCCGCCAGGGTCTGCGAATAGGACAACCACACGAACATGTGCCGGGAGTACACCGCGGTGAAGATCAGCGCATACACCTTGCGGCGTCGACCATCAGCACCATCGGTGAGCATCCCCAGATAGCCGAAATCGATCTGGCACTCCACTCCAGGATCGCCATCCGCGACCCGCACCGTGGTGTCTTTGCGTCCGAAACCGCAACGCTCACTGGCGAATCGGTGCAACGTCCGATACGGGACCACACACCCCTGCCGGGCCAACAGCGTGTGGATCTTGGTGATCGTCAACGGCCGTTGCTCACCCTCGCCCGCCACCCACGCTTTGATCTGCCCCTCGAACCCCAGCAGTTGCTCCCAGACCGCGCCATGACCATCTGGCCGGGCTGGACGCACCGCTTCGGCGACCATCCCGATCAACTCGTCATCGACAGCGCTGGCATCGTCGTCTCGGCACAGGCCGGCGCTCTGCGCGGCCTCCACGTAGCGGCGCACCGTTTTGCGGTCCAGGCCGCAATGCGCGGCGATCGTGCGGTACCCCGGCGCCGGCAACCCCGCCACCCCCAACCACACCCGCAGTACTTCCCTGATCTCGTTCACACTGACCTCCCGAAAAGCCATGCCCGCCGACCTCCGTGACTTGAGCTGTCACGGCGATCGAACGAACAAACGAAAAGACCACCGACGCGACGCGCCGGTGGTCCCATAACTGGCAATCCAGGTGGTCCCATCACCCTGGCAAAAATCAGGTCACAGTGGTCCCAAGCTCATGGCAGGCGACAAGGCGACGGCAGCGCGTCGGCACCGTCACGGCA
Organism: uncultured Actinomycetota bacterium; assembly: GCA_963788075.1. Taxonomy (GTDB): domain Bacteria; phylum Actinomycetota; class Actinomycetes; order Mycobacteriales; family Mycobacteriaceae; genus Mycobacterium. The sequence goes on from CAWBFI010000012.1 coordinate 137,383, forward strand.
GATGTAGGGCGCGAGGTCAGCGCGCCTTGCGAAGGCGCCGGCGACGATAGAGATCCGCCTAGCGCGTTGAGTTGACACGCGAACGGCTCCCCTCCGGTCATTGTCACCGGCCCCGTCCGCGGTTGACGTTGGTAAATAGATTGTGTGTGTGTTGGTGCGTACGAGAATCCCCACGAAAATGCGGCGCTTCCGGCGAATACCTTCTGGTTGCTGGTAACGACCAGTAGCTCGGAGGGGCGAAGCGGGCTCTCGGCGGCATTACGCAAACATCTTCGGCGAATGGCAGCACAACCGGACAAACTCCGGACCTCACGACGGACCCCGGACAATCGCCCAACCTTTGTCCATATAGAGGCCGCACAGAGAGAGGCTGTGCAATCACACCTACTGCGTGACCGGGATTGCCGGAAGCTCATCTGACGGTCGTCCCCTTGACTCGTTCAGAAAGCACCGGCGTGATACATGACGATAGCGACTTGCAGTTCACTGCGACGGCCTTGCATGCTTGCCGGACCCCGAAGTGCCGTCCGCGGTGGCACCCAACAGCCCATGAGCCGGGTGTCCCGGGTGGGGGCGTGTGTTGCATGAGCTCATGGTTTGTGGCAGCCGGCATGGCCGGGGCGACCTACCCCAGACGTCGGTGACCACAGTTCAGCTTGATTCCGGCGTCCTCGAGCACGTTGTGTAACCGCTTAGCTTCCCAGCGGCCACCCGCGCGTTGCGTTGCTGAGTCGGCGCATGGCGTCGGTTGCGGAACATGTCTGGATTCCAGGTCAGTGATAAAGGTATTGGCTAGACTCCCGGGCAGCTGAGCTGGGGCGCCCTGCTACCGCTACCGTTTCGCGCCGACCCGAGGAGAAGGCAGTGAACCGACCCCTCGAGGTATTTTCTGCCGCGGCCTCAGCGATCCGGGGGCAGCTGTTGGTGGCCGCCGGTCAGTCTGAGCGCACCATCTTGCTCGGCACTATCCTCGTGGTGTCGGCGGTTTCGGCGGCAAGAAGTTTCGTTCTTACCCAGTACTTCTCGGTCGATGCGCTTTCCCATCTTGTCGTTTCCGCCCCCGAGGACTGCCTCCTGAACTGGGGCACGCAGGTCGGCCGACACTGCTTCAGCGACTACGGTTTGACAGCAGACGAGGCGATGCGGCCCAACCCCTGGGAGCCCTACTTCCTCCCCAACTTGAAGCAGATGGGTCAGGATCTAGGTGCCTTCTCGGCTCACAACAATTACTCGGCGTCCGGGATGGTGCCGCAGGTGTCCTTTGGGTTTCTGGGTAAATGGCTGCACGCGCCGCAACTGGGGCTGTTGGGCTTTCTGCTGGCTTTGACGATCGCGTGCCTGACTCCGGCCGTCTGGGCGGCGCGGGGAGCTCGCGGTCTGGAGCGGGTGGTGGTGTTTGTGGCATTAGGTGTCGCGGCCATGCCGGCGTGGATAGCAATCGATCGGGGCAACTCGGTGGGCTTCTTGGTGCCCATCGCGCTGGTGTTTCTGGTGGCGCTGTGCCGACGGCGCTGGAGGCTGGCGGCGATCATGGTGGTCTTGGCAGCGCTGGTGAAACCGCAGTTTGTTGTGCTGGCGGTCGCGTTGTTCGCGGCACGGCAATGGCGGTGGGGCGGCCTCACCGTGGCCGGAGCCGTAATCACCAACCTCGTCGCCTATCTGCTGTGGCCGCGGGACTTCCCGACGACAATCCTGCAGTCGATCCACAACACCCTCGGCTTCGGTTCGTCCGCATCCCGCGTAGATCCGTTTAACGTGTCCTTGGCCAAGGCACTGCTAATGATCCCCGACCACATCAAGGCCTATGAAACAGGCGGCGTTCCGGACAGCTTCCTCGCTGGTCCGCGATCAATGCTCGGGTATGTCGTGTTGGTTCTCGTCGTGGTCTGCGTTGTGGCTCTAGGGCGGCGCATCCCGCCTGTCATGGCGGGTATCGTGCTGCTGGCCACCGCCTCGCTTTTTCCCTCTGTGGTCGCCGCCTACTATCTGGTATTCGCACCACCAGTGGCGGCGCTCATTGCCCGAGACCCCGACGGGCCACCAGGATCCGGTATTTTCGATCGACTTGAGACTCTCGGCAGCCGCCGTCGTGTCGTCGGTCTCTGCGTGAGTCTGGCCGCAGCGCTCTCCATCGCCCAGATGCCGGTCGACGTGGTCTTCATTGGCCAGAAGATGGGAGGCGAGGCTATAGCCCACTACATACTGGGGCTCGTCGTTTCGGTGAGAATCACGCCGGTCCTATGGCTGATTGCCTGCACGGCAATCATTGTCTCGTACGCGCGCAAGCCAGCTCCATCACAGCGCAGTGACCGGTGGCCGGAACCCAAAAGCTCCCAGGGTACTGCTGCCAACACCCCACCCCGCCGCATAGCCGTGCCAACGACCGAGTCCTAACCACCATCACCGGCCTCGTTTGTGTGCCCCCGAGCTTGGGGAACAGAGCACGACTGCGGCCGGGAATTGTTAAACATCCCACAGACACCCTCACCGAATCCGATGTGATGGGCGGCTACAAAAACCTCGCCGATGTCGAGCGGGTCTTCGCGCGTTCAACAGCGAACTCGACGTGCGACCCGCCGGGCATCGTCTGGCCGACCGGGTCGGTGCCCACATGTCCTTGCGCACGCTGACGGCGCTCATCGAAAGTCCCCAGGTGTGCTCGTTGAAATTCCCCACCTGTGAGCATCGGTCAGTGTAGTGGTTGGCGGGTGCCGGTGGTGGCGCGGCGCAGAGTTTCGGCGGCGGCGTGGTGGTCGCGGAGTCGGTAGGACTCGCCGTCGAGGTTGATGACCACGGAGCGGTGCAGCAGGCGGTCGAGCATGGCTGCGGCCACGGTGGTGTCGCCGAGGATCTCTCCCCAGGCCCCGACGCCGCGGTTGGTGGTGATCACGATTGAGGTCTTCAAATACCGTTGGGAGACAACCTGAAACAACGCCGAGGCCGCCTCGGCCGGCAGTGGCAGATACCCGAGTTCATCAATGACCAGCAGGGTGGGCCCGGCGAAGAACCGCATGGTGGTGGCCCAGCGTCCTTCAATCGCCGCACGATGGCAGCGGGCGGCCAGATCTGCGGCGGTGGTGAAGTAGGTGCGATACCCGGCGTGTGCGGCCGCTCGCGCCAGACCGACCGATAAGTGCGTCTTGCCTGTCCCCGGCGGGCCGATCAACAAAATGTTGGTCGCTGATTCCAGGTAGCGGCAGGTCCCCAGTTCGTCGATCATCGCGCGGTCGATCCCGGCGGCGGCATCGACGTTGAAGTCAGCCAGCGTGGCCGGGGTCGGCAGGCACGCGAACCGCAGCCGCCCGGCCAATCGCCGTGCGGTGCTGGCGTCGACTTCCACAGCCAACAGCCGCTCCAACGCCACGGTCAGCGACAGGCCCTCGGCGGTGGCCTCGTCGAGCACGGCCGGCAAGGCTTCGGCGGCGGCAGTGAGTTTGAGTTCGGCCAGATGCGCGCGCAGTGCCTGATACCGGCTGGCCGCGGCCGACGGCGATTCGGCGGCGCTGCGGGCGGTTTTGCCGGTGCGTGAGGTGGGGGTCATTGCAGGGTCCTTTTCTGGGCGGCCCGCTCGTAGGCGGACAGGTCGATGACAGTGGAATCGGTTGACGGGGTGAAGGATTCGATAACAGATGGATCGATGCTTGCCAGTTGACGCAGCTGGGCGGCGGCGGCTTTGGCCACCGGGCCCGGTGGGATGCGTTCCTTGCGTCGATGCGGGCGGCCGGTGGCCGCGGTGGCCATCGCCGCGGCATCCAAAGCGATGACGTGCCCGCTGTCGCGGACCATCACCCCGAGCCCGTCAGCGGCCATCCGATGGCGGGCGATGACGATCCCGCTGGGGGTGGCGATATCGCAGAATTCACCGCCGAGCGGGTGCGAAACCACCACTTGGGCTGCGGCCAGTTCGGGTGGCACCGAGTAGCGGTTACCGCGGTAGGACACCATCGCCTGGCGCGAGGCGGTGCGTTGTTCGGACACGATCACCGGATACGGCACCGCCGGCGGTGGGGACAGCGGCTCAGATTTGGCGACGGTGGCCACCGACGAGCGCCCATCGGCGGTCGCACGGATGCGGGTATCGCCACGCACCCGCGCGAAGCGGTCCACGCCGGCCTGGGCCGCCTCGACCGCCACATCGTCGGCCAGAGTGCGCCACCAGCGTTGCGCCGCGGTGTGGTTGACCTTCTCCACCACCCCCTTGCGGTTGCCGCGCCGCGCCGGGCAGATCGCCACCGACACGCCGTAGTGCTTGGCCACCCCCGCGAACGACGCGGTCACCCGCCCGCTGCCGGGGTCACATACCGTGGCCATCCGGTCAAAGCGCCACACCCGCGATACGCCACCCAGGCCGCGCACGACCCGGTCGATCGCGGCGACCAGGTGCGGCTGATCGGTCGACGGCGACAACGCCGCCCGCCACTTCCCGGAATGGGCCAGCGACCCGACCAACAGGTACGCGGTCTTGCCCCACCCCCAGGATGCCGGCGGATCGGGCAATTCCAGCCAGTCCCATTGGGTTTCGTCCCCGGGTGGATGCGGGATCACGGCGTTGGGTCGTTCGGTCGCGGTCCGGCAGGCCTCGCAGACCGGACGCAGGTTCCGTTGGCGGATGTTGCGGGTCAGGCTCTGATACGACAGCTCGAACCCGAGGTCCTCGAGTTCGTCGAACAGGGTGCGGCCCCACAGATGCGGGTCCTCGACCAGGCGGGCGGTGACGTAGTCGACGAACGGGTCGAACGGGTCCGGCGACGGCCGCGCCCGCACCCCCGGTTTTTGTTCACCGTTGAGATACCGGCGGACCGTCTTACGGTCGAACCCGGTGTGGCGGGCGATCGCCGAGATCGACCAACCACGTTTGCGCAGGGCATGTACTTCCACATCGTCCTCCCATGTGAGCATGAGAAAGCGCGCCTCCTTCAACACGGCAACTGGCGTCAGACACCAGCAGCATCGAAGGAGGCCCGCCCTTCTCGGCGGAGCCACACGGGTGGGGAATTTCGATGAGCGTCAGTGGGGAAATTCAGCGAGCGTCGTCAACGCTGTGCTACTACCTCAGCTGGCACACGAAACAGGCGTTGGCGCGGGTCCTATTCCAGGACAACGACAACCCGCCGCCGCGGCCACCGCCTTCGCCGCCCAGCGCTCTGACTAAGCACGCAGGAAAGCCGCACGTACCGCACAGCCCGCTCGTCGACCGGTCAATAGTCTGTGTGCTCATCCACAGGTTCTGACCATTGCTCTCGCCGACCTGGCCAGCATCTACGCCAACCAGATTCAACCCATCGAGAACATGCCGGCATTCACGCAGACCACCACCCTTACCCCGCTGCAGCTTAGAGCCTTCGGAGGCCTCGGCGTCTCTCACCGCTTGGGCTACACGGAGGTAGTAAGCCACACCACCCACACCCAAAAGCACAGCTCAAGGCACGCTCGCCAACCGATCAGGGGGAACTTCGGATCGCAAGGAAGCCGAGTAGGAGTCCGGTCTAGGTGCGGGCCGGGCCCGGCCGGCCACGGGTCAATGCAACGTGAGGGAGCCGGCTTGCGCGCGTACGAGACAAGAACTGCTGCGCACGCAACCAGCCACAGGACCGGCGTGAGGGCCACTGTGGTGACTGCCACGGGGATGTGGCCGACTATGCCGCCCGCCCCGTTCTGGCCGGCTATCGGCGCCTGGATCACCAAATTCGGCAGGGTGATTTGGACAATGCTGAGTGCCGCCGCCAGACTCACGCAGATGCCGACTGCATGGCGGCGATCGCTGAGAGGCTCGAGTCCATCGAAGATTCCGAATCCTGGTGGCCCATCCGGGTTCCGGGCCAGCAGCGCAGCTATTGGTAATACGAATACGAGGTAGTAGCGGCCGCTCTCGGCCGGAAAAAGCGAAGCGGTGGCCAACAGCACAATGCCCGCCATGACAGGCGGGATGCGCCGCCCGACAGCCATAACGCAGACCACGACGAGAACCAGCACGACATACCCGAGCATTGATCGCGGACCAGCGAGGAAGCCGTTCGGTATGGCGCCCGGGCCATGGGCCTTGATCATATCGGGGATCCAGAGGAGCCCCTTGGCGAAGGACACGTTAAAAATATCTGCATGAGATTCGAACTCATCGAAGCCGAGGGTGTTGTGGATCGACTGCAGGATTGTCGTCGGGAAGTCCCGCGGCCACAGCAGATAGGCGACGAGGTTGGTGATTACGGCTCCGGCCAGGGTGAGGCCGCCCCACCGCCATTGCCGTGCCGCGAACAACGCGACCGCCAGCACAAGAAACTGCGGTTTCACCAGCGCTGCCAAGACCACCATGATCGCCGCCAGCCTCCAGCGCCGTCGGCACAGCGCCACCAGAAACACCAGCGCGATGGGCACCAAGAAGCCCACCGAGTTGCCCCGATCGACTGCTATCCACGCCGGCATGGCCGCGAGACCTAACGCCACAACCACGGCCACCCGCTCCAGACCGCGAGCCCCCTGCGCCGCCCAGACCGCGGGAGTTAGGCAGGCCGTCGTCAAAGCCAGCCGATAGTCCGATAGCCCCAGTAGGGGGTTATGCAGTGAATTGCCCACAAACCCAAAGAACATGTGTGGCCACATCCCAGCGGCCAAGTAGTTATTGTCAGCCGACTTGAAGTTGGGGAGAGGGTAGGGCTCCCAGGGGTCGGGTCTCATCCCCAAGCTCAGCACCATCGAATAGTCGCTAAAGCAGTGTCGGCCGACCTTCATGGGCCAATCGAGGAGGCAATCCTCAGGGACAGAAACAAGAGAGGAAAGCACATCGATTGAGTAGTAACGGGCGAGCACAAAGGCCGTGAGAACCGAAACGGCCGACGCCAGCAGGATAGTGCCGAGCAAGATGGTGCGCTCAGACTGGCTGGCAACCAGCAACAGCCGCCCCCGGATCGCCGAGACTGGACCCTGGAGCAGCTCGAGGGGTCGGTTCACTGCCTTTCCTCCCGTTTACCCGACACGGTGACGCAAGCAGCGCCGCAGCTCGGCTGCGCGGCAGTCTAACCCGATACCCTCATCACTGACCTAGTGCTGTGTCCTGGATTTAGCTGACTCTTTCAAGGGCGATGCGGGAGGTTGTCCCGTTCTTCGTGGAATTTGAGGTGGCGGTCCCTCACCTGAGGCCTGCCTGATGGTAGGTCTTCGGGTGAACGACCAAGAACACCCACGAAGGAAGGGACCGCCATGAGAACCGTACCTACTGTCCGCCTCGCTGAGACGACTGACGCCGCCGTACTGCCCGATCTGCCGGAGGAGATCGTCCTGGCGCTGACCGACATCGCTGGTGCGGCCCGAGAGGGGCTGCTGGCGATGAGCGTGGCCGCCGGGATGGCAGTGATGCGGGCACTGTTTGAGGCCGAGATCGCCGAGGTGGTCGGACCGAAAGGCAAGCATGATCCGAACCGGGCCGCGGTGCGTCATGGCGGCGGGCGCGGCTCGGTCACGCTGGGCGGGCGTCGGGTGTCGGTGGATCGGCCGCGGGCCCGCACCTGCGATGGGCACGAGGTGCCGCTGGCCTGCTATACCCACTTCGCTACCGAGGATGTGCTGACGGCCGTGGTGATGGAGCGGATGCTGGCCGGGGTGGCCACCCGCCGGCACGCGCGGGTCGCCGAGCCGGTTGGCACCGTGGTCGACAAGGAGACGAAAGCGACTAGCCGCTCGGCGATTTCGCGCCGATTCGTCAAACAGACCGAGACTGCGCTGGCCGAGTTGATGGCCCGCGACCTGGTGGGCGAGGACATCAAGGTGCTCATGCTTGATGGTGAGCACATGGCCGAGCGCTGCGTGGTAGTGGCGCTGGCCATCACCGCCGACGGAACCAAAAAGCCGGTCGGGCTGTGGGACGGTTCCACGGAGAATAAGACCGTGGTGCGTTCGCTGTTGGCCGACCTGGTCGAGCGTGGCCTGCGCTTCGATGACGGGCTGTTGGTGGTCGTCGACGGCGCCAAGGCGCTCGCGGCCGCGGTACGAGAGGTGTTCGGCGCCAAGGCCATCATCCAAAGATGCACCCTGCACAAGCGGCGGAATGTCGCCGAGCACCTGCCCGACAAAGACAAGCAGTGGGTAGATGCCAAGCTAGTCAAGGCATTTGGTCATGCCGACCCAGACACCGGGCTGGCCAACGCCAAAAAGCTTGCCGCGCAACTGGATAAGAGCTACCCGGGCGCGGCCGCCTCACTGCGTGAAGGCCTGGAGGAAATGTTCACCGTCGCGCGGCTGGGCATCGAAGGCCGGCTGGCCAAGAGCCTGACCACCTCCAACCCGGTCGAGTCGATGATCTCGATAGCCCGCACCACCAACCGTAATGTCACCCGCTGGCGCGACGGGCAGATGGTGCTGCGCTGGACCGCGGCCGGCATGCTCAACGCCGAACGGTCGTTCCGTCGCATCAAGGGCTACAAGCAGATGCCCCAGCTCGCCGACGCCCTGCGCCGACACGCCAACCCCGACACCGTCGGTACCGCCGCATAGAGTTCACCATGGATCGCCACCAAAAATCCACGCGACTCGGGACATGCTCCGATGCGGCCGCGTGCGACTTTATCGAGGATGGATTGGGCGGTCGCTGTCCACACGTAAGGCCGTGGGTCGTCATTGTGTGCGTCGATGTATTCCTGGATCGAGGCGATCAGGTCGGGAACGGAATGAAATGCCCCGCGCCGCAACGCCTTGTCGGTCAGCTCGCGAAACCACCGTTCCACCAGGTTCAACCAGGATGAGGATGTCGGGGTGAAATGCAGGTGGAACCGAGGATGATTGTCCAGCCAGGTGCGGACGTCTTGGTGTTTGTGGGTGGCGTAGTTGTCGCAGATCAGGTGGATTAAAGTTCCCCCGGTTCTCCGGAGACTTTTCTATCTGGATTCGGCTGGCTCGGGTTGGAGCCTATCCGGTTGGTGTTCGTCGTGTTCGGTGTAGTAGGCCTCCTCGTATTCGTCGGGTGAAAGTCCGTTAAGACCGGCTTGGATGCGGCGCGGGTTGTACCAGCCGTCGATGTAGCGGAACAGTGCCGCTTCTGCTTCCGCTCTGGTAGCGAAAGTGATTGCAGGCCAGTATATTAGCTCGATTTTCAGGGTTGACCACAGGTTTTCCGCCAACGCATTGTCGAAGCTATCCCCGACGCTTCCGGTGGAGGGGGCGATGCCGGAGTCGCACAGTCGCTGGGTGAACCGGACCGCAGTATATTGACAGCCCTTGTCGCTATTAAGCCGGATCCGGCTTAATAGCGATTATGCCGAGGTTTGCTTTAAGCCGAGGATCTGCGGAGATGGCCTGCGCTCGTGGTGGTTGCTGGTGGATTTCTCGGCTTAACGTTTCGCGGCTATCGCAGGCTGTAGAGGGTTTGGAGTTGGTCTTCGGTGAGTGGCTCGGTGGCCGCGGTGTTGATGGCGGGGGTGGCGGCGTTGATGGCTTGTCGCATCATGTCCAGGGTCGCAAAGGCATAGAACGCTGCTGTGGTGGAAGCGTTTTCGTGGCCGAGGAGGCGCATGATGATCGGCAGCGGGATACCCTGCTGGTAGAGATCCATCGCCTTGGTTTTGCGCAGCAGGTGGCAGTGGATGTTCGCCGGGATCGAAAGGCATTGAGCACGAGCGGATTCGGCGGCTTGCTTGAGCACGGCGGCGACCGTGTCAGCGGACAGTTCGGCAGGTCGCCCGCGGTGCAGACTGTAGAACAATGGCCTGGTCGCGGGGAGTTTGGTGATATTCGGGTGGAACTCATCGAGGTAGACGTGCAGGTGCTCGACGGTCTTCTCGGTGAGCGGTACGACGCGGGTCTTGTTGCCCTTGCCGGTAAGCAGGATGTGCCCGGGCTCGGTCAGGCACAGATCCTGCAGGGTCAAGCCCGTGATCTCGCCCACGCGAGCCGCGGTGTCGTAGAGCAGGATCAGCAGCATCCGGTTCCTCCGAGATTTCGCTGTTTGCCCGGTGAACGCGGCAAGGATCGCACGCGTTTGAGCTTCGGTGAGGTACTCGATGGGCCTGCGGGGGCCAGCCGGCGCTTTGAGTGCTTTGGCTGATTGGCTGAGCGCGACGAGCGTGAGATCTTCGTAGGCCGCGTAGGTCAGGAACGCTTTGACCGCGCTCAGACGCAACCTGACGGTCTTGGGCGTGTAGTGCCGCTGATCGGTCATCCAGGTCAGCCATCCTTTCAGGTGCCGGCGGTCGAAGTGATCGAAGCTGACGTGCTCACGTCCGATGTGCTCGGCCTCGGCGAGGTAGTCCAGGAAGCACTCCAGGCTGATCCGGTAGGCCTCAATCGTTTTCGGCGACAGTCCTCTGGTCTTGGGCATGTAGGCGTGCAGATAATCGCGGGCGAACCTGAAGAAGTCCGGTGCGCCGGTATGTGGGTCGCGTCTCATCAGAATCCCACCTGCGGTAGCAGGGACTGGCGTTGTCGGGTGATGCCGGCGTAGGTGGCCATGAAATCGGGCGACGTGTGCACGTAGTAGTACGTGCTCTCAAAGGTTGCGTGGCCCATGTAACGAGACAGGTAGGGCAGCATCGCGGTGACGTCGTCGCCGGCGGTCATCCATCGCTGGATGTTGGCGTAGGCGAAGTGATGCCGGAAATCGTAGGGGCGTGGCTGTTGGCCGGCCGCGGGCCGGGGCAGCCCGGCCTGGTCCCAGATGCGGCCGAACATTTTCCCGACCGTTGCCGCGCTGACCTGGTTACCGGTAGCAGAGACGAAGAACGTGCGACGCGAGGCGAAATGTGCTCGCGACGTCCGGTCGCACGTGTCGAGGATCTCGATAACCCGATCAGTCAGCGGCAGCCTGCGGCTGCGATGTCCTTTGGACCAGACGATGTCGATGTGCCCGGCATCAAGGTCGACCTGACCGGTCTGCAGAGCGCGGGTTTCGCCGGTCCGCAGCCCGCACGAGTGCATCAGCGTGAAGAACGCGACCGCCTGCCACCGCCACGGGGATGGTGCCTGTAGTTGTGTTGCGGCGGTGAAGAAAAACTCGATCTCACGCCGGGCCAACAGATAGGCATGCGCGGCAACGAAAGAGGCTTTCCACCGGTCGGAGAGCACATAGGCGTCGTTGGCCCCGTTGGTATTCAGCCACCGGCCGACGTCACGGATGTAGGACATCCAGGACCGGTAGCGGCCGCAACGTTGCAGCTGAACACCGACCCAGCCTTCGACAGTTTCTTTGTCGAACACCGTGCGGTCGTGCTCGGCGCAGTAGGCGTCGAACTTCCTCAGGTACCAGATGCGGGAAGCGCCAGTGAATCCCATGTTCGCCTTGAACGCCAGGTACGCATCCAACTCGGTGGCGAACGCGCTGGTGAAGCCGTGGCCACTCATGACCGCACGGCTTCTGGGACCGGCAGGACGCAGTCGAGCAGACGTAGCCGGTCGACGCTCATGTAGAGGTTCGTCGATTCTTCGCTGGCGTGTTTGATATACGGGTGATCTGAGGCGGGTCGACCACCCGGGCGTGGGTCGGTTGACCGACGAGCGAGGAGACCCCGATGGACCAGTTTATGCCGTGCTTGATCCGTCACCATCGTGGGGTGGAGCTCGTCGCGATCACCCTGGGGCATCCGCTGCTGGATGACTATCTGGCCTTCGTTGCGGCGCGTGCCAGGACCAATACCTGGCTGGCGGTGGCGTCGGATTTGAAGATCTTCTTTGGTGTGGTTGCTAAGCAGCCAGCGCAGGTCAACGCTGCAGATGTCTTCGCGTTCTTGGCATCTCAACGTACTTCCCGCTTGGGCGAGCGGGTGGTGCGATTGGAGGACGGCGAGCCGGGCCTGGCGGCGCGCACGATCGCCCGCCGGTTGTCCAGTGTGCGTGGCCTGTACGCCTATCTCGCGGCCCGGGGTGACACCGGCGTGAGCCGCAACCCGGTTCCGACCAGCCTGGCCGCCCGCCGCCCCGGTGCTCGGCGCGGCAAGGGCGGGGTGCCGTTGATCCGCACCCCTCGTACGCTGCCGCGGGTGCTGGCGCCAAGCGAGGTCGACGCGCTGCGGGCGGTGCTGCGCACTCATCGCGACCGGGCCATGGTCGAGGCGATGCTGCTGGGTGGCCTGCGACGCTGCGAGGTGCTCGGTCTGCGCCTCGACGACGTCAACGTCGGCGAGCGGCGGGTGTTCGTGGCCGAGGGCAAGGGCGGTCGGCAGCGGATGGTGCCGGTATCGGCGCGGTTTTTCGCCTCGCTCGGGGACTATCTGGATCAGGAGTGGCCGCGAGGGTCGAGTGATCGGGTGTTCGTGGTGTTGAAGGGGCCGCGGCGTGGTGAGCCGTTGTCTGCGGCGGGTCTGGATGAGATTCTCGACGGTGCGCGCGGTCGCGCCGGGCTGACTCAGGCGACGTGCCATCAGCTGCGGCATACCTGTTTCACCCGGCTGCGGGAGGCCGGGATGGCACTGGAGGCCATCCAAGCCCAGGCCGGCCACGCCTCGATCGACTCCACCCGCATCTATCTGCACCTGGCCAACGACTGGTTGGAACGGGAGTACCTGCGAGCCGCCGAAGCGATCGAGGCGCAGGTCGTCGCGTCCGGCGAGGCGGCCGAGGAATGAACCGGTCACCAGCACATCGCCACGACATCGAGGAGCTCGTCGAGGCGTATCGGGCCGACCTCGTCGCGGCCGGGATGTTCGCCGGACACCCGGTGACCTCGGTGGCGCGCACGTTTCTCACCCGCGTTGGGGTGGCCGGCTGGTCGGCGTTGCCGCTGGCATCGCAGTGCGCATTGCCGCTGAAGGACCGACGGGTGGTCGGTTGGCTGATCGTGACGGGACGGCTGCGGCCCAGCCCCGACTATCTCGTGGCGTGCCGGCCCTACCTCGGCGAAGTCGCCGCCCATCATCACCGCAGGTTCCACGAACGGTTCACCGCGACCTCCGCCGAGCTCGGGTTTGATTCCCTCGTGACCCGCCTGCAGTGGTCCGCCCTGGCCAAGGTGGCAGCGCTGGCCGGGCTGACTCCCCAGCGGCTGACCCAGCCGGTGATCGACGCACAGCGAAAAGCGTTGACCGCCGCGATAACTCGCCACCGACCCGACAGCCACGGCGCCAAGGCGCTCAGCGCGGCGCTGTTCGGTGCGCAGACCACTTTGTTCCACCTCGGCGTCCTTGACACCGCTCCCCGCAAAACAGCCCCAGACCGCTCGGCCGAGCGGGCCGCCCAGTGGGCGGCGGTCCCGCCACGGCTGGCCACCACCCTCACCGGGTACATCGCCCAGACACGGCTGTCGCTGCGGGCCTCGACAATGGTGCGCGTCGAGGGCGTGCTGCGGGAGTTCGCCGGCTGGCTGGCCGTCAACGCCCCCGAGGTGCTCTGCGTCGCCGATCTGCGTCGGGCACACATCGAGGCCTACAAGCTGCACCTGTCCACCCGGCCCTCGGCCCGCGGCGGCCGGTTGTCCAAGATCAGTCTCGCCGAACACCTTGGCACCCTGCGCACCTGCTTCGAGCGGCTCACCGAATGGGACGGCGACGACATCCCCGCCCGCGTGCTCATGTTCCCCGGCGACCTGCCGCTGCGCGACGACCCGCTGCCCAGATTCCTCGACGACGCCGCGTTCACCAAGCTCCTGCAGGCCGCGCGCGCCGACGACGACCCGTTCGTGCGACTGTGCGTGGAGTTCCTGGCCCGCACCGGCCTGCGCAAGGGCGAATTCCTCGACCTCACAGTCGATTCCGTCGTGCAGATCGGCGCCGCGTACTGGTTGCACGTGCCGCTCGGCAAACTGCGCACCGACCGCTACATCCCCTTGCATCCCCAACTCAAGGATCTCCTCGACACCTGGATCGCCACTCGACCCACCAGCCTGCGCAGCCGCTACCTGTTCGTCGAGTACGGCCAACGCATCGGCGAAGGCCGCGTCGACCGGGCAGTAGCCAAAGCCGCGAAAGCGGCTGGCATCGGCCGTGTTTCGCCCCACCGCCTCAGGCATACCTTGGCGACCCAGGCGATCAACCGCGGCATGACCCTCGAAGCCCTGGCCGCGTTGTTGGGGCACCGATCGATGCGGATGACCCTCGTGTACGCCCGAATCGCCGACCCGCACCGTCGCCGACGAATACTTCTCCGTCAGCGAAAAGGTCGAAGCCCTCTACAACCAACCACGCGCACTGCCCGCCGACGCCGAAGGCGCCGAAATGCGCAAGCTCCGTGTCGAGATGCACCGCCGGATGCTCGGCAACGGCTACTGCGCCCGACCCGTCGGCCTGGACTGCCACTTCGAATCCATCTGCGAATCCTGCACTTTCTTCCAGACCACCATCGAATTCCGCCCGACCCTGCAGGCACAACGCGACGACGCCGCCGAGAAAGGACAACTCGGCCGCCAGAAAGTGTTCGACGGACTGCTCGCCCGACTCGATCAGACCGCCTCCTGACAAGACGCACTTGATGCGATGAAGGGGCGGGGCCTCCGCTCCTCGTGACGTTCCCGGCGGATGCTGGGGGTGTTCACTTTCCACGAATCATGGGAGGCCCCTATGAACGAGTATGACGGCAAGCAGTTCGTCGGGATCGATCTGCATCGGCAGCGGTCGGTGATCGTGCGCCAATCGGAGTCCGGTGAGCAGCTCTCAGCGGTACGGATCGTCAACGACCCGGTCGCGTTGGGACTGCAGCTCGAGGACGCCGGCTCCGACCCCGAGGTGGTGCTCGAAGCAACGTATGGATGGTACTGGGCGGTCGATGTGCTGCAAGCCCACGGAGCGCAGGTACATCTGGCGCACCCATTGGGAGTCAAAGGGTTTCGGTACAGAAGGGTGAAAAACGACGTGCGCGACGCCGGCGATCTGGCTGATCTGCTGCGGATGGGTCGACTGCCCGAGGCCTGGATCGCACCACCGGCGACACGCGAGCTGCGGGAGTTGGTGCGCTATCGGGCCAAGCTGGTCGCGATCCGATCCGGGCTCAAAGCCCAGGTCCATGCCGTACTGGCCAAAGCCGGGGTGTTGATTGCGGTATCGGACCTGTTCGGAGTCGGTGGGCGCAAGCGACTCGCGAAGGTGCCGCTAGCCACCGCCTACGCCGAACGGGTCCGCTCACTGCTGGAACTGATCGATACCCTCGATGGCCACGAGGCACGTTTCGCCGCGTTGATCGCCAAACGGCTCGACGCTGACCGCGGCTATCAAGCCATCCAGCAGGTACCCGGTATCGGAGTGACGCTGGCGGCGGTTTTTGTCGCCGAGATTGGTGACGCCGGCCGCTTCACCGGTCCAGCCCAACTGTGCTCTTGGGCCGGACTGACCCCGCGCCACCGCGAATCCGACACCGTCGTACACCGCGGGCATATCACCAAACAGGGCTCCAAACTGGTTCGTTGGGCAGCGATCGAGGCGGTGCAGCGCCACCCGACGACGGCCAAGATCGCGGCCGACAAAGACCGCATCGAAGCTCGCCGCGGCAAAAACATCGCCAAGGTTGCCGCGGCACGCAAACTACTCACGCTGGTCTACTACGGGCTGCGCGACGGCCACATCCGCGCGCTCGACCGTGCCAGCGCAGCGTGAGCACTCCGGACGCAACCCGTGCGCGGCCGCTTTTTTGTCTGACCCCCCAACGGCGTGGTCGCCCGCTTGATTGACCCCACGTGTTGCTACCGCACCGCTCCATGCCCACCACAGCTGGGCGAAGGGATGACCGGCAGCCGGAACAGTCCGGCCCTGCCCCAAAGTATCTGCACCATCACGGTTTGGAGAAGGCCCACAACCACACATCCGCCCGGCTGATCTTCCCGACGTCCGTCGAAAGCATGCATCGGCCCGGTCCGGGGTCAAGACCGTTCGTCCTCGCTACGCTGCGGGCGCTCCGTCTTGACCCCGGCCCTTACCCGATGCCGCCTACACGGAGGCCGAAAGCCAGCACAATCCCAGGTCGCCAACGTCTTGACAGAACCCCACCCCTTCAGGGATGACAAGATCACCCGCATAATGGCCGAGCACTGCCGCGATCGTCGGTAGCGGAACCGCTGCGGCCAGCAGCCGGGATGCGGCGTTGTGGCGCAGCAATCGGGTTCCCGCCTTCAGCTTGTTCACCCCCGCTTTCCGGAATGTCTCAACGGTCACCCGGTGCACCGTCGCGTGATCGCCCAGCCGGGTGTGTGGGGCTACCGAACGCAGGAATAGGTGATCATCGCCGGAGCTGGGACGCTCGTCGAGAACATAGGTGGCCAGCTTGCCCAGCAGCAAGGCCGGCAATGGCAGCGTCAGCGGGTTGCCCGTCTTCTGCTGCACGAGGCCGATTGTGTGCCCACGCCAGTCGACGTCACCCATCCGTAGCGCCACGATGTCACAGGCCCGCAATCCCGTCGATAATGCGAGCAAGGTGATCGCGGCGTCTCGCGCGCTGACCACCCCCGACGCACAGGCCCGAACAACCCGTTCCTCGTCGCCATCGCCGAGGGCGGGGACTATCGCGTGAAAGCGTTTGATGCCAGCCAGAGTCAGCGCATTGACAAGGTCGGTGCGGCCGGTGAACTTGAGGAACGGACGAAAGTTCGACACCACCCAAAACAGCGACGACCTGGCCCACCGGTCCAGTAGGGATTCCAAAAACGCCAGGACACTGGCGCCATCCGCCCGGTCCAGCACTGCGATCCCGCGTGCTTCCAGGAACACCAGGTAGCTACGCGCCACCCTTCCATAGGCCTCGCGGGTGGCCGGCGCAAGACCGCGCCGGCCCATCTCGGCCTGCCAGGCGGCGTCCAGTGCAACGAAGTCGCTGCTCTCGGGCCGTGGACCTCCGCCGCCGCGGCCACGAACCGCCAGGTCCACCCGCCCGGTCTGCACATACGAGTCGAACACCGTAACAAGACGCCGGTAATCGAACCGGCGCTGCGGGCTGAACCGACCGGTGCGCACACTGGTCGTCATCGAGGCGAACTCCGCACCCAGACCGGTGGAATACTCACGCCCCAAGGCGAACTCAGTCAGCGCCTTGATCGTCTTCGCGTACTGACCAACTGTCGATTCCATGTAGCCGGCCGCACGCAGCTCCGCCACGACAACCGCGCCGATCCCACGGACCGTCGTATCCATGACCGTCTCCTTCCACAGACGTAGAGATACGACGGACGCTAACCACCACCCGAAACGTTAAGCCGAGAAATCCAGCGACACCCCCCACGAGCGCAGGCCATCTCCGCAGATCCTCGGCTTAAAGCAAACCTCGGCATAATCGCTATGATGGACCAGCTGACCGTCACAGATATCGCGGGAGAAGATCGCGTAGTCGAGCGCCGAGATCACCAGGTCGGTGTCCGCGCGAGGGCCGCTGCGCCAGCCAACCACCTTGTTGGAGAACGCATCACGAACGCTGGCCAGCCACAGCACACCCTCGCCGGTGAGGATGCGAGTCAGATCGGCCACCCACTTGCGGTTGGGTGCAGTCGCGGTGAAGTCGCGGTCGAGCAGATCCGGCGCGGCCGTGTGCTTGGGGTTTTGCCGGGTGGACCCGTGCTTCCAGCCCTTGCGCAGATAGGCGCCGCGGCGGCCGTTGACGCGCATGATCCGCTCCACCCGCTTGCGGGAGACCCACACCCCGCGGCGGCGCAGCTCCAGCCACACCCGCGGTGAGCCGTAGGTGGCGGCGAACTCGTGAGAGCCGCGGATCTCATCGATCAGCGTCAGCAGCCCGGCGTCCTCACGGGTCCGCCGCGACGGTTGCTGGCGCGCCTTGCGCCACCCGTAGTAGGTCGAGGCTGCGATACCCAGGACCCGTAGTACGAGACCGACCGAGAAGTCATGCGCATCAACGAAGTTCATGACCGCCTCCGGGTCGGGTCGATCTCCGAGGCGAAATACGCACTCGCCGCCTTGAGTACCTCGTTGACGGCCCGCAGTTGCTTTACTTCGGCACGCAGCCGGCGATTCTCCTCCAGCATCTCTGTCGTTGGACGGTCGTGCCGCGCACCACGGTCAGCCTCGTCCTGGCGGATCCAATTCCGCAAGGCCTCCGGATGCACGTTCAGCTGACGCGCCAGCTGCGCGATCACCGGCTTGGGAGTCGACTCCCGATACAGCCGCACCGCGCGTTCACGCAGCTCGGCCGGATACTTCCTGTTCGCTGCCACTGAGACTTCCTCCCTCCAGGCTTACAACAGCAAACCCGGTTTGGAAGTCTCCGGAAAAGCGGGGGAAGCACAGATCGCCAGGTCTTCGGGCACTTCGCGGTCGATGGTCTTGAGGAACTTCAACCACTCCTGATGCCGGTGGTGGGGCATACATTGTCCGATCACCATGCCGGTCAACACGTCCAGTGCAGCGAACAAGGTGGTGGTGCCGTGCCGCTTGTAGTCGTGGGTCATCGTCTCGCCTCGCCCCTTGACCATCGGCAGCGATGCCTGCGTGCGGTCCAATGCCTGCACCGAGGACTTCTCGTCGGCGCATAACACGATCGCCTTCTCGGGAGGACTGAGGTACAGACCGACCACGTCGACCAGTTTCTCCCCTTTTACCGGCTAATAATGTTTACTGCGATAGCTCAACACGCCGTGTTTGACTGGGTTTCCGGGACTAGTGACGTGTTTGTGGGATACATGTCGCATGACATCGGTGAGCGAGTTTCGTGTCGAGGCGCGTGACGACGGCTGGGTGGTGACTGGCCCGTCAGCGGTGGGCCTGCAGCTGGTCAATGACTATCTCGGCTATCTCGGCGATCGGCATTACGCGCCGGGCACCCGACGCTCGTACGCGTTCGACCTGCTCGCGTTGTGTCGGTGGCTCGAGGAGCAGCATCTGCGGCTAGACGAGGTGGACACCGCTGTGGTGCTGCGGTTCCTCACATCGTGTGATGGGTTGGCGGCGGCGACGGTGAACCGGCGGTTGGCCGCGATCAGCGGCATGTTCACGTTTCGGGCGATGCGTGATCCGGCCGCGGTCAACCCGATGCCGAAAGGTCCTGCCGGCCGCCGGGTTTCGGCGTCACAGCGCAGCGGACTGCTGGGTCACCTGGCCCGACCGCAGCCACGCTCACCGCTGCGGGCCCGCCAGCCGCAGCGGTTGCCTCGCGGCCTGGAGCACGCTCAGGTCAACGCGTTCTTGGCGAGTTTGCGGACCTGGCGAGACAAGGCGATCGCCGGGCTGATGCTGTTCTCCGGCCTGCGCAGCGCCGAGGTCCTCTCCCTCGATGTCGCCGATGTGGACATCGGCGCCGGTTGGGCACGAGTGCTTGGCAAGGGCGGACGGGAACGACGGGCGCCGGTCGACAGCGAGGTGGTCGGCTGGATCCAGGCGTACTTGCTCGCTGAACGACCCGACACCGAGGCCGGTGCGTTGTTCGTGGTCGCCAAGGGACCGCACCGCGGGCAGCGGCTCACCCCGGCCGGGCTGCGCACGATCTTCCGCTACCACCGGGTCCGCTCCGAGGTGCCCGGCGCGCACCCGCACGCACTGCGGCACTCCTTCGGTACCGCGTTGGCCGAGTCCGGGGTAGATCTTGCAGTCATCCAGGCGCTGCTTGGTCACGCCCATGTCGATTCCTCGGTCGGCTACATCCATTTGGCGCCGGTACGGGTCCGCGCGGCCTACGACGCCGCCCGGGCCAGGCAACGTGGCCAGGGGTGAACGGCGCGCCGCGCACGTGCCCGGCGCGGCCGAGCTGGTCGGCGACTACGAGGCGTGGTTGGCTGTCGACGGGCGAGGGTCGTTGTCCTACCGCAACGCGGCGTGGTCGTTCCTCGCGCGCTGGCCCGACCTGGCTCGATTCGCCGTGGAAACGCTCGACGTGCAGCAAAGTTTGGGCGTGGCGCAACGGCCGTTCGTCACCTACCTGATGGTCACCGGGCGGCTACGGCCCGGCTATGACTACCTGAGCCGCAAGATCGGCGGGCTGCTCGCCCAGGCTGGCCGCGGCCCGCTGGCCGCCGAGATCGCCGCGTTCACTACCGCGGCGACCGAGCTGGATTACAGTGCCCACACCGTGCGCTGCGCCGCCGAACGCGTTATCGTCCGGCTGCTCATCCAGACCGGCCGACCGCTGGCGCAGCTGCGCGCCGCCGACCTCGGCGAGCTGGCCGCGGCGCTGCACCGACACGCCCAGACCGGCGGCAAACCCGCCGCCTGGAACGCCGACCGCGCCATGATCAGCACAGCCCACCGGGTGCTGTTCCACCTCGGCATCCTCGACACGCCTCCGCCGGACCCAAGGTGCAGGCCAGGCCTAAGTGGTCACTACAGCGGCGTGGTCGAACCACTGCGCACGGTGTTCATGGACTACTGCACGCAGGCCGCCGCGACCCGGGCGCCGACCACGGTCAAAGCGATTGCCGGCCACCTGGCCGGCTTCGGCCGGTTCCTCACCGCCTGCGACCCGCCGGTCACCGACCTGGCCGTACTCGACCGCGCCACTATCGAGGCGTGGCTTGCGGCGCTGGCCGCCGCCCGACTGCGTAACGGGAACCCCATGTCCCTGGGCTACCGCCGCGGCCGGATCATCGCCGTACGGCAGTTCCTTACCGACATCACCGAGTGGGGTTGGCCTGCTGCCCCGCCGCGCACCCTGATCTTCTCCCGGGACCTGCCCCGCCTGACCCACCCGTTGCCGCGCTACCTGCCCCCGGATGCCGATCGGGCCCTGCAGGCCGCCTTGCGGCACATGTCGGACAACGGGCCGACGGTGTTGACGCGGCTACACGCCGACGCGCTGCTCCTGGTCCGCGCTACGGGGCTACGCATCGGCGAACTGCGCGACCTCGAGTTGGACTGTGTGCATCAGATCGACGGGCACGGCACCTGGCTGAAAGTGCCGCTGGGCAAGCTGGCCAGCGAACGGATGGTGCCCCTGGACGAGGAAACCGTCGCCGTGATTGACCGCATTGTCGCCCGTCGCACCTCCGGCCGGGCGCTGCCGCACCCGCGCACCGCACGATTGGTCGACTTCCTGCTCGTGCACCAAGGCCGACGCATCTCGGCCTGCGCGCTACGCGAGGAACTCGCCCGCGCCGCCGACACCGCCGGTCTCGGCAAAATCACTCCCCATGCCCTCAGACACACCTTCGCCACGGCCTTGGTGAATGCGGGCTGCTCACTGCAGGCGCTGATGCAACTACTCGGGCACCTCTCGGCGAACATGAGCCTTCGGTACGGGCGGCTGTTTGACGCCACCGTGCGTGAGGAATACGAACGCGCCCTGACCCAGACCAAAGCACAACTCGCGACGGCACCGCCAGCACCAGCCGCCTCGTCGCCACCGGTAGTTGGCCGACCGCTACCGCTGGTGGCGATCACCGGCGGAGCCGACTGGAAGGACACTGCCACCATCAAGTCCCGCCTGGCCGGCGGGTTCTGCCTACGCGCCCCGGCTCAGGGATCCTGTTCCTATGCCAACATCTGCGAGCACTGCCCGAACTTCCGCACCGACACCGGCTACCTCGCCGTTCTTGGCGCCCAACACGCCGATGCGCTCACCTTGGCCGCGGACGCCGAAACACGCGGCTGGGGCGCCGAAGCCGAACGGCACCGCCGCCTCGCCGACCGCCTTGATGAGTTGATCAGCCAAACCCGGGCCGAAACACGATGAGCGACAACCCGACTGACCGCGTCCGCAGCGCCTGCGAACAACTGCTCGCCGCCGGACGCGGCGTCACCTTCGCCGCCGTCGCCGAGCACAGCGGCATCAGCCGCGCCACCTGCTACCGCAACCGGCAACTCCGCGCCGTCATCGACGCCTACCGATCCCGCCACGGCGAAATGCTCACCATCACCGGACTCGCCGAGCGCCTCGACAACCTCACCCAAGCCCTCGACGCCGTCGCAGCCAAAGTTCGCCGACAAGAAGAAGAACTCCGCACGCTCAAACGTCGAGCAGCTACCCCGCGGCGGAGCCCGAAGCCCGATTAGCCGGAGAATCCTCGAAACGCGGGTCGTTGGACAGTTTGAACGTCTTCACCCGATGCGGTTTGAGCCCCCGCGCGTGCCACACCAGCTGCACCGTCGACTTCGACACCCCCGCCGCAGCAGCCATCGTCCTACAGCTCCAATGGGTTTCACCTTTCGGGCGGTAGTTCTGCGTCAGATCGAGGATCTCGTCGATCTTGGATTGCGGGATCGACGGTTTACGGCCACGACCCTTGCGGACCTGACCCAGCTTCGCCAACCCTTCCTCGGTGAACCGCTCACGCCAGCTCTTCACCGACGCCGGCGACACCGACAACGACCGCGCGATCGCCGTGTTGGCCACACCATCGGCCGCCATCAGCAGCGCCTTGGCCCGCACCACCTCCCGATGCGCACCCGACTGCGACCGAGCCAACGACTCAAGCACCTCACGTTGTCCAGCCGACATCTCCAACGCAGGCACGGGTTGTCTCATGGCGAGATCATAGCGAACCTACAGCCACTTTATTGCAGGACACACCACTAGCAGCCAGGGACTTCCGAACGTTGTGCATGCGCGCTGTGCCCGGTTCGGCTCGGCCGATGGGGTCCTGTCGGCGGGCCGCGTGCGGGAGAAGACCACGCGGTTTCACGACGCGAAACGCTGCGACGCCGCTAGCGAGCCTTGGACGCAGACTCAACCGCCAGCTGAGCAACCGGCGTCATTTGGAGTGAGATCACGGCATGAACCACGCGAGCCAAGCCCTGCGTGCTGATCGGCGGGGAACATCACCCTGCGTCGAGGGCACGCTGCACGCCGTCTAGGCAACCCCTCAAGAAATTTGAGCCGTCGACGTCACTCGCGTTGCTACTCTTCCTGACCAGAGTAAGCAGGTCCTGGCAGTAGGATCGAGGAGTAACACGACCCTCGTTGATGAATTTCCGAAGAGTAGCACGGTCTCGGATTGCATAGTCATAGCCGGACTGGTAGGAGTAACTACCGTCGAGGGCACGCTCCACGCCGTCTAGGCAACCACTCAAGAAATCTGAGCCGTCGACGTCACTCGCGTTGCTACTCTTCCTGACCAGAGTAAGCAGGTCCTGGCAGTAGGATCGAGGAGTAGCACGACCCTCGTTGATGAATTTCCGAAGAGTAGCACGGTCTCGGATTGCATGGTCATAGCCGGACTGGTAGGAGACACCGCATGCCGCGATCACGATAGCCATTCCCGCGACTTGCGCAACGAACACCATTTTCAATTTTTTCACCTGTGCCCTCCTGGAGGATGTCCCAGGTTCCGTGGAACTTCGGTGGCGGTCCGGTGAGCATCAGGCTGCGCTCACCTCGTCATTGTGCACCATGGTGCCGACAGGTTCGGCGGTCTGGCGCTCGAGAGCTGTGCGGAGTGTCGGTAGGTGCAGGTGACCGTTGACACGGCGGAACTGCTTGCCGGCCTCGACCATCCCGGCGGCACACCAGCGCAGCGCCATCTGCCCGTCCCGCCAGCGTTTGACGTTGCCGGCGTGTTCGCGGCACACGGAGATCATCGACTCGATGCAGTTGGTCGAGCGCAGCGTGCGGGCCAGGGTGGGTGGCACGCCCAGTCGCAGCACGGTGAGTGTCTCGTCGAGGCCCTCACGCAGGCTGGCCGCCGCCCCGGGGTGGGTGCGGTCGAGTTCGGTGGCCAGGGCCAGCAACGCGGCCTCGGCCTCCAGTGCCGATCCGGCATGGTAGGCGTCGGTCATCTTCCGGCCGACGGTGGACCGAAGGCGTTGCGGCAGATGATCTTTCACGTTATCCGTTAACCGGCCCTCGTCAGGGCGACACGCTCGGTGCATGTGAGGTCCCACCAGCGAGGCATGTGGGTGCTGACACTGGAGGTCGGTGGGTTTCCGCTTGGAGGTGCCGATGGGGCTTCGGGTAGCCGGCGACGGAGACGTCTTCCTCCTTGCTGGTGATGTCGCCGCTAGGCAGCACGACGACATCGCAATGGTGAACCGGTTTTTGGCACACCTGAAGGGCAGGAACTTCGCCCGGGCGACGCGGCGCGCTTACGCGTATGACGCGTTGAACTTCCTGCGGTTCCTCGCCGGGCAGGGCGTTGGTCTGGCCGAGGTGCGGCCGACCGACTTGTTCGACTATCTGGACTGGCAGACTCAGCCCAAGCGCACCGCGGGTTCGACGGTGGTCCGGTTGTCCGAGAGGCGGGGCGCCGCCCCAGCGACGCAGAACCGGCGGATCGCCGCGGTGCGCGGGCTGTTTGAGTTCGCGGTGATCACCGGCATGGTGATGACCAGCCCGGTGCCGGCGCCGCGGCGCACTAGCGGGCTTCGGGCGCGTCGGGGCCTGTTGGGTCATATCCCGGCTCGTCACCGAAGGCCGGGTGGCCGGCTGGTGCGCGAGCAGCGGCTACTGCCGGAAAGCCTTGAGCTGGCCGAGGTTGAGGCGTTCCTGACCGACCTGGGCACCCACCGCGACCGCGCGGTGGTGCTGCTGATGCTGCTCGGCGGACTGCGCGCCGCCGAGGTCCGCGGTCTGCTGTTGGCCGAGGTGGATGTGGGCCGCCGGCAGGTGCGTGTGGTCGGCAAGGGTGGCCGCGAACGGGTGGTTCCGGTGGACCGGCCGTTCTTCGCTGAACTGGCTGCTTATCTACGGCTGGAGCGGCCGGCGGATTGCGAGACCGAGCAGTGTTTTGTCGTGCTGCGCGGGCCGACCGCGGGGCAGCCGTTGACCGAGGCTGGGATGCGTCGGATCTTCCGTACCCACCGGGCTCGCTCGGGTGCGGCCCGGGTGCGCCCGCACCGGCTGCGGCACACCTATGGCACGCAGTTGGCCGCGGCCGGGATCGACCTGCTGGTGCTGCGGGACTTGATGGGGCACGCCAGCCCCGAGACAACGGGAAAGTATGTGCATCTGTCGGCCGAGGCCCTCGCCGCGGAGTACATCGCCGCACGCAAGGAGTCACCGTGGTGAGTGTCGCGGCCGGCGCGGCCGATGCCGCCCCGTTGCTCAGCACAGCCGAAATGATCGCCGCCTATGACGCGCACGTCGACAGGATGCCGCTCTGCGCGAGCGAGCGGTTCGCGCGGCGTCGCAGCGCACGCCGCTTCGTGGACCGCTTTCCCGACCCGGCAGTGTGGATACGCCGGCCGACCCCGGCCCGGCTGATGGATCTGCACCGGCTAAAAGCTTGGCCGTTCGTCTCATGGTGTTTCGTGCAGCGGCACCTGGTCCCGGACGTGGAGCTACTGTTGGCCAAACCCGGCGGGTGTGGGCTGCCGGTCGAGTGGGCCGAGCACGAGCCGGACAACTTGGCCGCGGTCGCCGAAGCTGCCGCGGTGCTGGGCTGGAGCAGCAACTGGCGGCGCCAGGTCGGGCTGCTGGCCGCCTCGACGATCTGCCTGCACGTGGGAAAGCCCGTCCGGCAACTGACCGAGGACGACTTCGTCGCCGTGCTCGGACAACTGGATGGATCGGCTGCGCTGTCCGCCTCGGCGCGTCACCACGCCCGCACGCGACTGTTCGGCTTACAGCAGGCCTGCTACCAGCTCGGCAGCCTGACCACCCCGCCGCGGCAGAGCGGGCCCGTGGCGGTCGGGCCACCCGTTCATGCCGCCGGTGTCCGCCAGCCGCTGATCCGTGCCGAGGTCGTTCGCTACGTGCAGACGATCACCACCACGCTGCGCCCCTACACAGTGGCCGGGCGAACCAAGGCGTTGCGGGTGTTCTTCGACTACCTCGCCGACCACCACCCCGAGGTGACTCGGCTGGAGGAGATCGAACGGACCCGCCATATTGAGCCCTACCTGGCATGGGCAAGGACCCGGCCGTGGCGCGGCAAGAACCGCCAGCGCCGCACCATTGGCGTGATTGCGTTCCACCAAGACGTGGTCGATCTGCGTTGCTTCTTCGAAGACATCGCCGGCTGGGGTTGGCCATCGGCACCGCCGCGGCGGCTACTGTTCTACGCCGACATCCCACGCACTCCCGACGCGCTGCCCCGAGCGCTGACCCCAGACGTCGACCGTGCGCTGATGGCCGCCGTCGCGAACCTCGATGACGCACTCGTACGTACCGGCCTGCTGCTACGCGCCACCGGCATGCGCATGGGCGAACTGCTCGACTTGGAACTGGACTGTCTGCTGGACTTCGCCGGGCACGGCACTTGGCTGCGAGTGCCAGTCGGCAAGCTGAACTCCGAACGCATGGTGCCGCTGGACCCGGACACCGTCCAGGTGATCGACGCCTGGATCGCCCAACGCGGCCGCCAGCGTGCACTGCCTCACCCCCGCGACGGCCGGCTGACTGATCTCTTGTTCCTCGAACACGGCTGCCGCCCAACGTCATTCCGGCTGCGCAAGGGCCTGCTCGACGCGGTCGCCGCCGCCGAGCTGCGCGGCCGCGACGGAAAGCTGCTGCACATCACCCCACACCAGCTGCGGCACACCCTCGGCACCAGCCTGATCAACGGCGGCATCGGGTTACCCGCGCTGATGGCGCTCATGGGTCACGTCACCCCGGAGATGACGCTGCGCTACGCCAAGCTCGCCACACCGACCATCCGCAGTGCCTATCAGGCGGCGATGGACAAGGTCCGCGCCGGGCAACTGCTCCCACTGACCGCCGTCAACGCCGCGCCGCCGGTGCCCGACAAGGTCGCCTGGTTGCACGCCGAGATGCTCAAAACCCGACTCGCGCACGGCTTCTGCGCCCGCCCCAAAGCCGCCGGGCCTTGCCCCTACGCCAACATCTGCGAACAGTGCGACTTTTTCGTCCCGGACCCGGCGGGCACCACGACGATCAGCGCGCAACTCGACGACATCCGCACCCTGCAGGCCGATGCCGAAGCCCGCGGCTGGCACGACGAGGCCGCAAGGCACCAACGCGTCGCGGCCAGCCTCGATCAACACCTCCAACGCCTACGCCGCGACCGCTCGACCGACCTGCCTTCTTGACCCCGGCCACGAGGGCCGGTTAATCCGAATCTTGTGCAGTTGGCAGCGTTGGATCACTGGGCGTTCTAGGAAACCTCTGAATAATTCGTTCAACGCTGGTGGTGTCTGACGACTGCGCGCCGTGTGGCGTGTGATGATGTTGTGGTGCAAGGGATTACGCGGTCGGATCGGGAGTTGTTGGACGCGCAGGCGCTGGTCGGGGAGCTGGTGCCGCCGGGCAGCGTGTTCGCGTTCCTGGCTGAGCACCGCCATGAGCTGTTTCCTGATTCGTTCATCGCTGACCTGTTCTGCTCGTCGAGGGGGCGGCCGTCGCTGCCGGCGGATCTGGTCGGGTCGGTGCTGGTGCTCAAGGAGCTCTTCGATCTGTCCGACCCGCAGACCGCGGACGCGCTGCGCTTCGACATCCGGTGGAAGGTGGCGTGCGGGCGGTCGCTGACGCAGATCTCGTTCGATCCGTCCACGCTGGTGTACTGGCGCAAACGGATCGCCGCCTCCGATCGTCCGGACCGGGTGTTTGACGCGGTCGCGCAGGTCATCGCCGGGACCGGTCTGCGCGGGCGCCGGAAACGCTGCGTGGATTCGACGCCCCCTCCCGGAACTCAAGATCGAACTTCCTCCGTGTCTCTGACATACCTATTCCTCATAGTGCATGCCTCCACGGTTTCGGGGGAGGTCCACCCTGGCCGGCGCCCTATACACGACAATGCTCGCCGTCACCGGCATCACCAACAAGAGCCTGCGCGCCTTGATGACCGGGCTACTCGACGGCACCGTCTACACCATGAACCAAGCCAGCTACGACCTGGCCCGGCTGCGCCTCAACGCGCTGATCACTCGACTCCCCGGCACCAACCGCTACCGGCTCACCAGCGACGGGCTGCGGTTCGCGATCTTCTACACCAAACTGCACGAGCGACTGCTGCGTCCCCTGTTCGCCGCCGATCAGCCACCCGCGCCGCCACCATTGCGAAACGCATTGCGCACCATCGACACTCACATCGCAGAACGGATCGACGCCGCCAGATTGCCGCTCAAAGCAGCCTGAAAACTCAAGACAAGTCTCAAGCGGCTAGCGACCAAGGGTCACTAGGTGCCGTCGCTGGAACTGTGATCGGAAACCGGAACAGCTGGCCATCCCCGCCGGCGGACGAATCTGGGCGTCGTCGCCCCCAAAGGCGTCCAGGGTCATCGCCAGCCCGTCTAGGTGGACAAGTTAGGCTGGCGAGGGCATCGGCGCACTAGCTGGCTCTTGGGCTGCGACCGACCCGTCGGGGCCTGCCACCATGTCACGGATGAGGAACAGCGGCCGACCCTTGCTCTGGTCATACAGCCGACCCAGATAGCCCCCGATGATGCCCAGCATCAAAAACTGCGTACCGGTCAGCAGGCCGATTCCGGCCATCAACGAGCTCCAGCCAGGAACCGTCTGCCCAAGAAGCGCGCCCTGAATCGAGTTGATGGCCGCAGCAAAACCGATGGCGCTCATAATCCAGCCCAGTATCACCGACAACCTCAGGGGCACCATCGAAAACGAGGTGATCGCATCGGTGGCGAAACGCAACATCTTGGCAAACGGGTACTTGCTCTTCCCCGCCGCCCGCGCATCACGGTCATAAACCAGCGGAACCTGGTTGCCGCCGATCCACGACACCAATCCGCGGACGAACCGGTGCCGCTCAGGCATCGCAACCAGCAGATCCACCACCCGACGCGTGATCAAACGGAAATCACCTGTATCGCACGGGATATCTACCTCGGTCATGCGGCCAATCACACGATAAAACAGCGCCGCAGTGGCCCGCTTGAGCATGCCATCACCAGCACGCCGGCCGCGCTGCCCATAGACCACATCAGCGCCCTCATCCATCAACGCCATCATGTCGGGCAACAGCTCCGGCGGATCCTGCAGGTCGGCATCAATGATCAGCACGCGCTCACCACGGCACACACTCAGCCCCGCCGTCAGCGCCAGTTGATGCCCATGGTTGCGCATCAACCGCACTCCAACCACCCGCGGATCCTCCACCGCCGCCTTCTCGATGAGCTCCCAAGTCCGGTCACGCGAACCGTCATCAACCAAAACGACCTCGCTGGTGCCACCCAACGTGTCCAGCACACCCCGAACCCGGCCCAGAAACAGCGGCAGCATGTCCTCCTCGTCGTAGCAAGGCGCCACCACCGACACCGCCGGGCGACAGATCACAGTCATGGGCGTTAATGTAATTACCAGGCTCGTGTGCCGCGGGCCTTTCGCGATTATCGGGGGGGATTTAACCCGTGGGTGATCCTGTAGCTACCAAAGTCTTACAGGTGGCGGCATCTCGCAGAGTCGTTAGACAACCAGGACCTGCAGGCTTCGCTGACGACGCTCGAACCTCATCGACACCTGTGTGTCGGCAGGCCCTACTACGTGTTGACGCTGATGTCTGCCTCAAACAGGGAGATGCATGATCACCGCCAATGCTGCGGCCCGACACCAGGCGCCGCGTTCGGTAACGCCGACCATGCCCATGAGGGCCTCCCGCTGGTGAGCGTGTTAGCAGCGGTCAAGGCCCGCGTTGGGCGGCCCGTGCTGCTCAACGTGCGTCGCCGGCGCGACCGCCGCGCCGATGAGGCCGGCCGCTGCGTGGCGTGCGGTGCTGACACTACGTTCGCATTCAACTCGTGGACCATTGGGGACGACTTGCGCGCCTTCTGGGCCGATCCGAGCGTGTCGCACGCCTACACCCGACGCGAGAGTATGTTCTGCCGGTTCTGCTGCGGGAGCCTGCGGGTAAGGCGGATCGCTGAGGTCCTGGTCTCGCTGTACGGGCCCCCGGGGTGCGCTTCGTTAGCCCAGTTGACCGAAAACCCGACATTCCGCGACCTCGACATCGCCGAAATCAACACGATCGGATCGATAGGGTCGATGCACGCTCTGCTGCAGCAGCTGCCCCGGCTGGCCTTCTCGGACTATCGGGGCCCCGAGCGGCTTGGACAACTCGTAAACGGCGCACGTAACGAGGACGTCTGCCGACTTACCTACTCCGACGCCAGCTTCGACATCGTCCTCTCCTCCGACACCTTGGAGCATGTCCCCGACTTCCGCGCCGCACTGGCCGAGACGCGACGAGTGCTACGTCCCGGAGGGCGCCACATCTTCACAGTCCCCGTCGTCTGGACGCGTAGCACCACCGAGGCACGCGCCCGGATAGGCGACGACGGCGAGATCATTCACCTAATGCCGGCCCTTTACCACGGAAAGGGAAGCGGCGCGTACCGATTCATCCCGGTGGGAGCCGACTTGCTGACGTTCACCGAGTTCGGCCGCGACATCGTTGACTACGTGCGCGAGGCGGGCTTCGAGCCCGAGGTGTACGCGGGATCGGATGACGTCACAGGCGCTGAGACTGTTCTCGCGGGGCGCGTCCCCGGGGGACTCACGTCCGATTGGCAGTGCCATAAGGTGCACCAGCGGCTGGGATTCGAGCCAGGGATCTAAACCGGGTGCAACGACTTGGCGCGGACCAGACCAACTTCGCAGGCCGAGACGTCGGAGTCTCTCCACGGTCGAACACTAACCACTTATTGGCGCAATTGGACCGACCAGCGATTCCCGAAGATCGTTTGTCGGCAAACCGGTTCACCGCGATTCACGCACTGTTGCAGGGCAGTTAAATCGGGCCGATACGGGTACGGTTCGGGAGCAAAGTCATGCGCCATTGCTGCCACCCCAACCGCTAACCACCCCCCCGCGGCGATCGCCCACCGGCGGGCACCAATGACCGCCACGAGCAACACGATGACAATCGCCGTCGGGACCACAAAATGGCGCTGCCAAGTGAATGGTGGAGGCATGTAGCCGTAGGCCAGCACGGCCGCGGCCAGCAGCGTGAAGTGCAACAGCCACAACGCTACCGCGGTGCCTCTTAACACCACGACCGTGATCACAACCGCCCCGATGCACCAGACCAACGCCGCCAACCACGACGTTACCCACGACGGCGAAGCCACCAGCTGACTGTCACCAAACAGCCAACTTAGCCCGATGCGCTCAACCCAGACCCTCGACAAATAAACCAGGCTCCCGCCCGATTCTTCGCGATCCGAGAGCAGGAAGATCACGCCCTGAACCAACGCCGCCGCCACAGCCACACCGACCACAACAAGACTGTGGCGTGACCGCGTCCGCCGCCACCGCCAGATAAACCACGGCACGAAAAACACGATTAACGGGCCACTTAAACCCAAAGCCGCCACCGCGGCGAGTTCACCAACCCTGCCAACGCCGCTGCGCGGATCATCCGACAGCATCAGCAGCAGCAAACTAATCCCACCCACGAAAATCAGATTCGCGATATTGCCCAACACCTCCCACAACGGCGGCATAAGGCATAGCAACGCAAACAACACCGCCCGCAGCATCTGGCCGGGAATGATCCAATCAAGCCGCGCCGACAACGCCGGCGTCAACATCGCCACATGAACCAAAAGCGCAGCAACGGCATACAGGACGGGAGCCGCAGTAACCGGAAACGGCTCAAGCACAGCGGCAATAATCCGCGGAATCAGATGGAGGTATCCCGCGTAAGGCTCCACAAACGCCGCAACACCATCGTTATGCGCCTGCGAGAGAAAAATCTGACCGTCTTCAGCATACAACCCTGCATGCCGTAGCCGCGGAATGCCGCGCAGAAACAACAAACAAGCTGCCAACACCGCGACCGCCGATGCGTTCAGGACTCGATTCGTCCGCGGCACCTCGACCATCTTCGTCGCCATCTCGACTGGTGATCCCCTTATCTGTGATGCGGACCCCCGGTAAAGGGTGGATCCGGGTGGTTTTTCGTTATTTGGTGCCTCGTTCTCGCCCGTGCTTGAGACCGGTGGAGCCGCAGTCGGGGTCAAGGTGGAGCGCCCGCAGCGCAGCGAGGACGAACGACCTTGAGGCCGACGAGGATCCGCTGCAGACTTGGCCGGCGAGGAGCGAGGCGAAAACGTTTCTGGTTCAAGCCATCTGGTGCCTCCGGTGAGAGAACGTAGTGCAGGAGATGCGTCGGGCGTGCCGGCGCCCAGCCTTATCTGGGTCCACGGACAATGGTCCGGCAACATGATGATCGATGGGGTGCCCGACATGTGCGGGCTCCCGAAGTGAGTGCGGCCGCTCATTCTCTCCGGGGCGTCCACCCCGCATTGGGGTGGCGGCAGGGGACTTGCAGGAGCTGACCGCGGGCATCAGTTGAAATATGGGCAGGGCACGCGCGCAACGCATGGTTAGGCCGCCACCTCCTTGGGTTGGGCGACCGCCGCCAACGCGGCATCGCCGAGTTCGCGCAGGGTGTGATAGCAGCGACGCAGCAGCTTGCGCTCCACCGCCAGGGTCGGATCCTTGCCGTTGCCGGGGCGGGCGGCGACTTGGTGGTAGTAGGCGTAATCGGGCGAGCCGCGGCGGGCCGCGCACTTGGCCGCCTCATACGCCGCCCAGCGCAGCTCCGGTGAGCCTTGTCGCGACAGATGCCCCGGCGAGGATTTGCGATCCGAGGAGTGCACGGTGATATCCAACCCGGCAAATCGCACCAGCTGATCAGAACTGGAGAACCGGCGCACGTCACCGATCTCGGCCCAGATGATCGCCGCGCACAACCACCCCACACCGTAGAGGCGGGCCTGCAGTGCTTGACAGCCCCGCTGGCGGCGGGCGAAGTTGATCAATTGCGCTCGCAGCGGCTCGATCTCGGCGGTCAGCTCATCAATCCGCCGCAGCGCGGTGTCGACGTACTGACGTCCAGCTGCCGATAGCTCGGCACGGGCGAGCGAATCGCGACCGGCCTGGGAGAGCAGCGCTTTGATCGGTGGGCAGCCCTGGTGAAACAACTGAGCGTGGATGCGCTGTTGCCAAGCGCGCCGCTCGTCCATCAGCGAGCCGTACAACCGGCCCAGGGTCCGAACCTCCAGTACGTGCGCCGGCGGGATCCACGACTCGGGGAAGCGGCCCTCCAACAACAGACTGCGCAGCAGCCGCGCATCCGCACGGTCGGTCTTGGCGCGCTTTTTCGGGCCGCGCAACACCGCAATCTCGGCCGGATCACCCAAATGCGCCACCGCCCCTGCGGCCGCCAATTCTTCGACCACATACCGCCACCCGGTGCAGCCCTCCAACGCGAACTCCGCATCCCCGTCGGGGCAATGCTCGACCAGCCAGCCTCGCCACGTATCGCGCGTTGCCGGACGGACCTGGCCCCAGCGCACCAGCCCGTCGCTGTCCACGTAATCGAACGTGAGCTGCTGTCGGTGCACGTCCAACCCGCCTATCATCGTCATCGGGACCTCCTCGAGCTCCTGAAACATTTTTCTGACGCCCATATCATCGAGCGTCTGTGCCGAGGGGGTCCTCCTCACATGTCATCTCTCGCTGGGACGCTGCACGAGGCGTCGGAGTTCGCTAAGCATCGAAACATGCCCTTCAGCGGCGCAATTCAACAACCCACTCACGATCACCACTGGTCGAGATCACTTGTCGGCAAACCGGTTCGCCGCGATTCACACACTGTTGTAGTGGGGTCAGATCGGGCCGAGACGGGTATGGCGCAGGAGCAATGACAGTCACCATTGCTGGCACCCCAACCGCTAACCACCCCACCGCGGCGGTCACCCACCGGCGGGCACCGATCACCGCCACGAGCAACACGATGACAATCGCCGTCGGGACCACAAAATGGCGCTGCCACCACCATGGTCCACGCAGGTAGCCGTAGGCCAACACGGGTGCGGTCAGCAGCGTGAAGTGCAACAGCCACAACGCTACCGCGGTGCCTCTTAACACCACGACCGTGATCACAACCGCCCCGATACACCAGACCGATCCCGCCAACCACAACGCTATCCACGGCGATTCCGGTAGGCTCATGTCGCCAAACAGCCAACCCCACCCGATGCGCTCAACCCACACCCGCGGCACATAAACCAAGCTTCCGACCGATACCGGCGGCACCGGCGGCACCCGCGGCACTTCGCGAGGCGACAGCAGGAAGATCACACTCTGAACCAACGCCGCCGCCACAGCCACACCGACCACAACAAGACTGTGGCGTGACCGCGTCCGCCGCCACCGCCAGATAAACCACGGCACGAAAAACACGATTAACGGGCCACTTAAACCCAAAGCCGCCACCGCGGCGAGTTCACCAACCCTGCCAACGCCGCTGCGCGGATCATCCGACAGCATCAGCAGCAGCAAACTAATCCCACCCACGAAAATCAGATTCGCGATATTGCCCAACACCTCCCACAACGGCGGCATAAGGCATAGCAACGCAAACAACACCGCCCGCAGCATCTGGCCGGGAATGATCCAATCAAGCCGCGCCGACAACGCCGGCGTCAACATCGCCACATGAACCAAAAGCGCAGCAACGGCATACAGGACGGGAGCCGCAGTAACCGGAAACGGCTCAAGCACAGCGGCAATAATCCGCGGAATCAGATGGAGGTATCCCGCGTAAGGCTCCACAAACGCCGCAACACCATCGTTATGCGCCTGCGAGAGAAAAATCTGACCGTCTTCATGGTGAAGTGCCGCGTGCCATAGCCGCGGAATGCCGCGCAGAAACAACAAACAAGCTGCCAACGCCGCGACCGCGGATGCGTTCAGGACTCGATTCGTCCGCGGCACCTCTGCTGAATTCACCGAGCCTCCGTGTGCAGCCTTACTGTCGGCGTACCGAGCCCACGCAATCCCAACCGCCACACGGCCAAGAATCCGGTAGCGATGCGGCCCCATGACCGTACCTCAGGCTCGGCAACCTCGTTGCCAAAACCGGCCGCCGCCGGTGGCCCGGGCCCCTGGTTTATGAGGGATCGCCTCGCAACTTTCGTCGGTTGGTTGCTGAACAGAAAGTGTTGTGGCGCAAAGCTAACGCGCATACTTGTCGTCCAGCGGTGTGGACTCCGGGTGAGTATCTTGCGATGGATTGGGCCGAGGCTGCGCCCGGGTTGTTAGTATTCTGCGGGGTGCTTACGGCCCCGTTGCCGAAGATCGGGGTAAAAAACCACGGTCAGCCGGCGAACGGTGCACCGACGTTCCTACACAAGCCTCTGGATAGACCTACCCGCGGTCCTGTCTTGGCCAGATGTCCCGGGCCGCTGGTGCACCGTTTACGGATAAGTAGGTATTGACTATTGCTCGGAGCTGGTTGGGTTGGGACTTCTATGTCGTTTGCACGGCTGTGGGTAGCGAGCTGTCAGCAACAGTATTCTGGGAGCCCTCCCGATCCGGTGACCGGTCACTGCGACGTAAGGGAGCCGGCTTGCGCGCGTACGAGACGACAATTGCCGCGCACGCAACGAGCCACAGGACCGGCGCGAGGGCTACCGTAGTGGCAACCACCAGCGTGGCGCCGACTACACCGCCGGCCCCCATCTGCCCCGGGATCGGCGCATAAGTCGATGGGCTCGGCAAGGCGATTTGGGCGATGGTTAGCGCCGCGGCCAGACTCACGCAGATACCAACTGCACGGCGGCGATCGCCGAGAGTCTCGAGTCGATCGAAGATTCCTGATCCCGGCGGCCCGTCTGGGTCCCTGGCCAGCAGCGCAGCGATAGGTAATACGAATATGAGGTAGTAGCGGCTGCTCACCGCGGGAAAGAGGGAGGCGGCGGCTAGGAGCACGATACCCACCATGACAGGCGGAATGCGCCGGCCAAGAGCCACAACGGACACGACGACGAGAAATAGGACGGCATACCCGAGCAGTGATCGTGGACCGGCGAGGAAGCCTCCCGGTATGCCGCCCGGGCCCTGGGCCTTGAGGGCGTCGGGGATCCAGAGGAGGCCTTTAGCGAAGGACACGTTATAGAGATCTATGCGGGATTCGGGCGAACCGTAGTCGAGTATGTTACGGATCGACTGCGTGATTTTTTCTGGAAAGTTTGGCGGCCATAGCAGATACGCCGCGATATTGCAGACCGCGGCCCCGGCCACCGTCAGGCTGCCCAATCGCCATTGCCGGGCCGCGAACAACGCGAAAACCAGCACCGCGAACTGTGGTTTCACCAGCGTCGCCAAGATGATCATGACGACCGCCAGTCGCCAGCGCTGTTGGCACAGCGCCACCAGAAGCACCAGCGCGATCGGCACCACGAAGACTACTGAGTTGCCCCGATCGATTGCCATCCACGCCGGAGTGGCCGCGATGCTGCACGCCACGAAGACCACGATCCGCTCCAGCCCGCGTGCTCCCCGCGCCGCCCAGACCGCGGGAGTAAGGAACGCGATTGTCAGAGCCAGCAGATAACCCAACAGCCCCAGCCGGGGCGCGTGCAACCATCGGCCGAGCAGCCCAAAGGTGAGATGCGGAACCGTGTTCGCCGCCAGATAATTAGTGCCTAGCTGGCGCAACGAGTGGCCCGAAACCACAACGTGGTAGGGCTCCCAAGGATTGGGCCGCGCAGCGATGTTCGCCTGTAGCGCATAGTCGCCAAAACAGTGTCGACCGACGTTCATGCCCCAATCGAGCAAGCAATCCTCAGGAACGGAAACCAGAGAGGAGAGCACGTCAACCGAGTAGTACTGGCTGAGCACAAAGCCAGTGACAGCAGAAACCGCCGACGCCAGCAGGACAGTCCCGAGCAGGATGGTGCGCTCGGATTGCTTGGCGGCCGTTAACAGCCGCTCTCGGATCGCAGAAACAGCACCCCGTAGCACCTCGGGGGGTCGGCTCACTGCCTTCTCCTCGGTCTGTCGAAACGGTAGTGGAAGCATGGCTCTCGGCTCAGCCGCCCGGCAGTTTAACCGTAATTCCTCGGCATCGAGTCGTTTTCACCAAGGTCTGAGCGGTGGGTATTTAGCTTGCTGCTTAGCCCGAGGATTAGGCGCCACGTTTGGTCCGGTGATGGTAGCCGGTTTTACCGACGATGTCGGCAGGGTTGAGGTACTGTCGTGGCGCCGCATCACTACCGGGTTCGTCGCCGGCTCCATACCGGGCGTGGCGGTTGGAACTGCGGGGGCTCGGTACGCCGACACAGCAAAGCCGTACACGGAGGCTTAGTGAAGTCAGTAGAGGCACCGCCGAAAAATAGACTCTCCTACGCAACCGTCGTCGCGGTGTCAGCCGCCTGTCTATTGTTTTTTCGCGCCAGTCTGCGGCTACAGTATGCCGCGCTTCACCATGAAGACGGTCAGATTTTTCTTTCGCAGGCACACAACATGGGCTTGGCGGCATTCGTGCAGCCTTACGCGGGATATCTGCATCTGATTCCGCGGATCATTGCCGCCTTGCTTGAGCCGTTTCCGGTTATTGCGGCACCTGCTCTGTATGCCATTGCTGCGCTTTTGGTTCATATGGCGATGTTGGCCCCCGCGTTGTCGGCGCGGCTCGAGTGGATCATTCCCGGCCAAATGCTGCGGGCGGTGTTGTTTGCGTTGCTGTGCCTCATGCCGCCGATGTGGGAAGTGCTGGGCAATATCGCGAATCTGATTTTCGTGGGCGGGATCAGTCTGCTTTTGCTGATGCTGTCGGATGATCCGCGCAGCGACGCCGGCAGGGTTGGTGAACTGGCCGCGGTGGCGGCGCTGGGTTTGAGTGGGCCATTGATTGTGTTTTTCGTGCCGTGGTTTGTCTGGCGGTGGCGGCGGACGCGGTCGCGCCACAGTCTTGTCGTGGTCGGTGTGGCTCTGGTGACGGCGTCGGTTCAGGGTGTGACCTTCCTGCTGTCAGACCGCAAAGAGTCAGGCGGGAGCCTGATTTTTCTGCCGAGGGTGTGGGTTGAGCGCATCGGGCTAAGTTGGCTGTTCGGCGACACGGGGCCACCGATTTGGCCGTGGTGGATGAAGGTTTTGGGGGCAGTGGTCTGGTGCGTCGGGACGGTCGTGATCACGGTCGTGGTGTTACGACGCACCGCTATAGCGTTGTGGCTGTTGCACTTCACGCTGCTGGCCGCGCCGGTGATGGCCTACGGCTACATGCACGGGCCAACCGATTGGCAGCGCCATTTTGTGGTCCCTACCGCGATTGTCATCGTGTTGCTCGTGGCGGTGATCGGTGCGCGCCGATGGGCGAAGGCTGCGATAGCGTGGTTAGCGGTGGGGACGGGAGCAATGTTGCATGTCTTTGCTCCCCCGCCGTACGAGTACCGCTCGGACCTAACGCCACTACAGCAATGCGTGAATCGTGGTGAACCGGTTTGCCGACAAGTGATCTCGAAGGTTGGTGGTCGCGATTGGGTCGTTGAACTGCGCCGCTAGAAGACGATGCTCAAACCGCGGGGAACGCCGACACCTCGCCTCGTGCAACGTTAGGGCGCAAGTGAATAGACGTGGGCAGACCAATCCGATGTGGTCCTGCGACAAGTCGGCCCGCGCGAGGCTGCGACCAGTGCAGCGACACCCGGGGCCGCTGGCGGAAAATTTCTGGATGCCGGGTCGATGACGAGGTTACTGGGTTAGACTGCCGGGCGGCTGAGCAGACGGGAGATCTGTTGCACAACCGGCCCGTGTCGCCGGTCCACGCAACGTCACACAACAGGTCAACTAACCCCAGAAAACGTCTGCGTCGGTTGGAGGCGCTTACTCGATTGCCGCTGAAGCGCGACCGCTGTGACTGAGCCGCCCGGGCACAAGGGAAGGCGGACCGCGTCGTCGGTACGTCTCAATGATCGGAATTTGTCATACTGGAGTACGAATCTTCCAGGCGGAAGCCGACTTTCATCCTCACGTGGAGGTGTGCAATGGCGCCGCTCGCGCCACACCGCTGCGGATGGCCGCGTCGACTTGGTCGGTGAGCTTTCGGGCAATCTCAGATCACGCGGTAGATGTGATTGCACAGCTTTCCTCTATATGGCCTCTATATTGACCTCCAACTAGGTACGGTGGGCCTGCACCCGCCGAACATGGCAGGCGCCATTCAGGACCTAACGACTACGTCCCTGCTAAGGAAGAGGCACGATGTCTGCCCTCGTCCGCCGCAATGAGGCGCTTCGGAACGACGAGCGTTGGCAGCCCCCGTCATTCGCCGACATAACGACCCTACGGGGCAGGCTCGTGTCCAGGCTTCGTCGTCTGCTTGATCTCCAAGCTGCGTCCATTTGGCGGGATCTCAAGTCGCCCTTGGGCGACGCTACCGGCACTGTCCTTGATGTAGGTGCGGGCGCCCAGCCCTACCGGCCACTCATCAATCGCGTCGCGACCTATCGTGCCATCGATACCGGAGACGCGCGTGAGCGATTCGGCTACGACATGCCCGGCACCGTCTATTTTTCAGGCGACGATTGGCCGGTAGCTGATCGCACGATCGATCTTCTACTGGCGACCGAGACGCTAGAGCACATTGCTGATCCCGACGCCTTTCTTGCCCAAGCCCGACGGGTGCTTCGCGATGACGGGCAACTCATCCTCACGGTTCCTTTTTCTGCACGCTGGCACTACGTTCCCTACGACTACTGGCGATTCACTCCGTCGGCCCTGCGCATGCTCTTGGAGCGCAACGGTTTCTGTGACGTCGTGGTGCTTGCCCGAGGCAACGAGTTGACCGTTGCCTGCGCCAAGGTAATGGCT
Organism: uncultured Actinomycetota bacterium; assembly: GCA_963788075.1. Lineage (GTDB taxonomy): Bacteria > Actinomycetota > Actinomycetes > Mycobacteriales > Mycobacteriaceae > Mycobacterium. The sequence goes on from CAWBFI010000012.1 coordinate 176,668, forward strand.
CTGATCCTTCCCTTCCTGCTACCGCAGGGAGAAGGGCTGTCCCTATTGCGTCGCCTGTTCGGTGTGACCTTGGCGCCGTTGCTGCTCACCGTCGCAGTCATTGGCCAAAGCAGCCTGCGCCGACAAGGCGGAGACGATTGTCTTGGCTATACCGTGTTCGCCAAGTCGGGTTAGGCGGGCCGAGGCGCACTGCGTCTAGATGGATTGCCTCGGAAACCTTGGCCACCGGCCTCTTAACGGCGCCGGCACCGGCGCCAGCTGCCACCTCGACTCGAACGCCGAGATAGCTAGTCGTCTCGAAAAGCGTTCTGATCGCGAAGAGCTTGAAGGAGCCGAAGATAGGCGTGACGAGCAACACGTCGTGATGCCCGAGGCCCGAGGCGGGAAAACCGCGTGAGGTTCGACGCCGGTCTGCCTGAAGCCGACGCAGGCGCGCAACCGGGCATGAACAGATCGCGCTATGGGCACTTCAGCAATCGTCTGACGACGCATCTGTCCATCAATTGAGAACTCGCCCGCGTGGCCGCTATACGGGGTAGCTTCACAACCATGACCGGAGAATCGCATCATCCTCTTGAGAGCAGCGTCGCCGCGTTCAATGCGGACACTTCCGAGCTCGGGGGCTACGTCTACACAACGAATGACCGCTGGTCGTCGCAGCACGCCGGCGGGCGGCAGACTGACGAACTAGTTCGCGTGCTGACGGAGAACTTTTCGCGGTCCATCCGATTGGCGGATATTGGCTGCGGGGACGGTACGCACTGCCTGGAGATTTTCCGGCGTTTCGGCCCGGCAGGAGTGCGAGGCGTTGACCCGGCGTCGAACGCGATTGCTGCGGCCCTGCAGCGAATCCCGCCCGACGCTGCCGATTCGGTGACGTTCGAAGTCGGAAATATCTACGACGTCGAATCCAAAGGCGAAGATGTAGCGGTAATCTTTGGAGTTCTACACCATTTGGACCGACCCCAGGATGCAATCAACCACCTGGCAACCCAGTTCGACTCGATCCTGGTGCTCGAACCCAACGGCTTCAATCCAGCGCTGAAGGTGATTGAGAAGGTGTCTGCCTACCACCGGGAACATGGAGAAAAGTCCTATTGGCCACCGGCGCTCAACCGCTGGTTTCTGAATGCCGGCATGTCCGTTATAGCGCAGCGGTATTTTTGCCTGGTCCCCTATTTCTTCCCAACTTCGGCGGCGAAGTTCCTGGCGAGGCTAGAACCGGCAGCCGAATCGACCCCACTGATTCGTCAAGTCACATGCGGAACAAATCTCATCTTGTACCGGAAGTCATAGGCGCCCGCTTCTAATACCTGCGTATGTTTGGCAGGGAGCTGTTGCATGATCGCCGACCAGATGCGGCTCGGATCGACGTACTGCAGCCGGAAGTTCTGCTGGCCGGTGCTTTTCGCGGCACGGACACGGTCATCCAACGGAGCAACTGACCGTGTTCGACCTGTTCTTCCGCGCGCGGAAGGAAAAGGCGTCGCAGTGAAACGCGCGCTTGCTACTGTCTGTTTCTAGTTCCGCGCATCGTGAAACGAGCCCGAGGAGGGCCTGTTGTTTGCCACCTGCCAGATGCTGCAGAGTACCCGGGCGGTGCGTCGCCGGTGACCGACGCACCCACGGCGCTGCGCGCGACGAGTTCAGAGGTGCCGCCCCCCGTCGCCACCGAGAGCCGGCTCAAGCCCGTAGAGAAAGTCGCCGTCTACGTCCTGTCCTCGGCGGCCACCTTCGTCGCGCTCGCCTGCGCGGTGCTGGTGCTCAGCGGTGGCCCATCCAAGAAGCTTGACACGGGACTATGGGTCTTGGCGTTTGCGGTTGCGCTTCCCCTCGGCACGTTTCTCGGCGCCCGTCAAGACCGCCGGCTCGCCGCAATCCCGCAGCAGATCACCCGCTGGGCGCTCGCGTTCGGCGCCTCGCTGCTGATGTTTGGGCTCGTGCTGCTCCGGTTCCTCGGCACGGGCGGCGCGCAGCTCCCCGTGCTGGGGTGGCTGGCGGTGGCGGCGTATGGGGTCACCGAACTGGCCACTCGCCGTCCGGCGATATTCGGCCGGCTCGAGGCACGCCCGGCCTGGGCGCCTGTCGCGGTCGGCGTGAGCGCGATTGTGATCATGATCGGATTGTTCCTCGCGACCCCCGGCGCCTTCCTTTCCGGTGTGCGGGGCGACCGGCCTCAACCGTCACTCGTGCAGGTCGGGGTCGCGTTCGCGGCCGTGCCCGTGGTGGCAGGGGTCGCACTCGCCGCGGTGCTCGTCCTTGACCGGAGGACTCCGCGCGCTTGGCGCCGTCGCCTGTTCGACGTGGGGCTCTGCGTCGTGCTGGCGCTGGTCGTCTTCGAGGTGGGGCTCACGCCGGCCGACATGCTACCGATCGCCAACACTGCGCCCGCCTTTGTCGTCCACCAAGACTTCTACCTCGCGCCCGTTTACGACATGGCGCACGGGCGCACGATGCTCGTCGACATCTGGGGTCAGTACGGTGTCGGCGTTTACTACGCGCTGCTCGCCGCCCTCAGGGTGCTGCCGTTCAACCATGGCGGTTTGGTGCTGTTGCTGAGCACCCTGATGGCCGCCCAGTATGTCCTCGTCTATGCGACACTGCGCACCGCCGTCCGGTCCCAGGCTTTGGTGATCGCGTCGGTGGGAGCGGCCGTCATGGCCAATGTCTTCGCCAACCTGGGCGCGTACGCCGGGTATCCCAGCATCGGGCCCATGCGCTTCGGGCCTCCATACCTGATCGTGGCCGCGGCGGTGGCCGCCGCGCGGTGGCCGCAGCACGCGCGGGCGATGCGGGTGGGACAGCTGATCGTGATCGCAATCGCGGCGGTGTGGAGTTTCGAGACGTTCGTATACACGGCCGTCACGTGGTTCGCGTTAGCAGCTCTGTGGGCCTTCGACCGGACGCGGGCGGGACTGCGGGTCTTCGTGCGACAGCTGGCTGCAGCGACCGCCGTCTCAGTCGGGGCCGTGTTCGCGCTGACGATCGGTACCCGTGTCGCGGTCGGCGCGTGGCCGGACTGGACCGGCTACTTCGCGTATCTCCGTATGTATTCGGAGGGCGACTTGTGGAATCTTCCCCTCGACTTCTGGTCGCCTGCCCCGCTGATGGCGGCCGTGATCTTTCTGTCGGCAGTCGGGGTTGTGTCGGTGGCACGTGACGAACGCGTCCCAGCCTCCGGACCCGTACTCGCCGGACTTGCCGGCTTCACCGGCTTCGCCGCGTCCACCTTCACGTATTTCCTGGGTCGTTCGCACCCGAACTGCATCCTGGTCCTGATCGTGCCCGTCTGCGCCCTGGGCTGCCTATGGGCGAGTGTTTTTCTCCCGCCACGGGGACAGGACTATCGCGCCTGGCGCGTGGTGCCAGTCGCGTTGGTGCTCGTCGTCGCCGCGTCGCTGACCGCGTTCGGCTTTCCCTCCGCCGTGGACAGGTGGCAACAGACGGCTTTCGCGCAGGCCGTGCCCTTCGCCGACGGGCACCTGCCCGGCCACGGAGGGCCGTCGCTGCGCACCTCGCTCGTCGAACTCTGGGGGGGCACCGTACGAGCGGGGTCATCGGCTTCGACCCAGACCGTCGACGACAGCCTCGTTGACCATGGCGTATTGCTGCTGCAGCAATACGACCCCGGCGACGGGCCGGCGCTGGTGGTGCTCCCGCAGGCTCCCGACATCCTCCTGAAGGCGCGTCGCGTCAATCTGCTTCCCATTGGCGAGCCTCTAGAGGAAAATCTGACCATCTCGCGTGTGTGGCCGAGGATAGTCGGGGCCATCGACGCGGCGCCGGACGGGACGATCCTCCTGACGTCCACGCTCGGGTCGCGACCCGACCTGCCGATCTTGCAACGCGCACTCGGGGAACTGCAGCAGCGGTTTGACTTCCAGGTCCTCGAGAGCTCTCCGGACGGCTTGGAGGTCATCCGCCTCCACTCACGCCCGGAGCGAACGACCGCGTCGCGCTAAGTGGGTTTGACGCCGCTCGTCATACTGTTGCCCACATTCAGCCCGAGCTTGACCCCGCCGAGACGGACTGCTTCGGAGCACTTGGCAACCGCTCGTTTGACGGGACCGGGTGCGGGCGCCAACCGCCACCAGTAGCGGAACGCGTAACGATTGATTAACCGTTGGACTCGAACTTCGCGATACCCGGTTGTCTCGAAAAGCGTTCGGATACTGGGGTCGGAGAACAACTGCATGTGTTCGATGTCGATGATCGGCGAGCGTCTCCCGAGCAGACGGTTCAGCCGACCGCGATAGTCATGGGTCACCGTGACGAAGGCCCCACCCGGACGAAGCAGCCGAAATGCCGCGAGCGCGATGACTTTCGGATCGAGTACATGTTCCATGGTCATGAAGCAGCAGATCAGGTCGAACGACTCGGGTGCGAAGTTCTGCTCTTCGAACACACCTTCACGAATCCATGCCCGGCGATGCCGCGGGGCAGCGGCGATGGCGGCAGCGGACGGTTCCACGCCGACCAAGTCGGTAAATCCTTGTTGCGCGAGGTGCTCTAGTAGCGCTCCGGTGCCAGTACCGATTTCGAGCACCGATTCGCGCCTGGGCTGCGTGTCCAACAGCGGTTGCATGGAGCGTATGTAGGTAGCGGCCGCATCGTCGGCCTCTTCGGCACTGTCGTAGTCGGCGACGTGGTACGCGTGTGCGAGATCGTCTCGACTTGGCGGTTCGTCGGCGTACACCAAGTCGCACCTCAGACACTGCACGAGGTTGAGGTTCATGTATTCCGGCGTCTTGCGAGACGCGTAGCTGAACTGGTCCAACCGCGCTGGATCGACGGTGCTACTGAGGAACGACTTGGCTTCGAGCGGTCCCGCTCCGCAGACGGGGCAGGATCGCTTCGGACTCATCGTTGGTTCTCCCTCGCCGAGAACTCCATTGCCTTGCCGTCCGGCAGCAACTCCGTCCGCTCTCCATTCCGGATCAGTGAGGCCCTGATCAGCCGGGGTCTACCCTTCACCTCGGTCATGACCTTGGATACGTATTCCCCGACGAGACCGATGGCGAAGAGATTCAAGGAGCCGAAGATGAGCGTTACGAGCAACACTGACGTGATGCCCCGCGGTGCGAGGTCGGGTAGGAACACCCGCAGGAGGATGACGGCCACCGCCATCACCAACGAAATGGCCAACGAGATGATCCCAGTGTTGGTCAGCATCGTCAGTGGTGAGCTGCTGAAGGAAAGGATCGCCTTCTTGGCCCAGTCGATGTTTTTCGTCAAGCTGTTCGTCGAGCGCCCGAACATCCGCTCGGGACGCACGTAGTCGACGCCGGTCTGCTTGAAGCCGACGTAGGCGCGCAATCCGCGCATGAACAAATCGCGCTCTGGGCAGTTGAGCAACCACCTGACCACGCGTCGGTCCATCAGCGAGAAGTCGCCCGCGTCGAGCGGGATGTTTACGTAGCTGTAGCGAGCGAACAGCCGATAGAAAAGCTTGTACTCCAACCCCCGGTGCCACGGCATCTCCCGCTTCACCCGCCTGCCGTACACGACGTCGTAGCCTTGCTCCCAGTTGGCGTAGAACTCGGAAATCAGCTCGGGTGGATCTTGTAGGTCGCCGTCGAGCAGGACGACGCCGTCCATCGTCGCCAGCTCCATGCCACTCCGAAATGCCATCTGCGATCCAAAGTTTCGCGAGTGGGTGATCCCGATGACGTGTGGGTCTCCGACGCTGATCTCACGGATCACGTCGGCGCTATCGTCTGGGCTGCCGTCATTGACGAAGATGAGTTCGTAGTCGACGTCGAGTTGCCTGAATGTCTCGGACAGCCGCTTGTGCATCACCGGTATCGCCTGGGCGTCTTTGTAGCAGGCGATCACCGCTGACACGCTGCGCCGGCGCCCGCCGCTTCCCTTTTTGGAAGCCGCCGCCATCTGCCGATCGGTGAGAGTGTCGACCCACTTCGACATCGACACCAGCCCGTCCTTCAGGGCGGTGCGCGCGCTCCAGCCGATCTCTCGCCGGGCCTTAGTGGGGTCGGAGTACCAGTCGGGCAGGTCCCATGCCCGCCCCTTCATCGTGTCGAATTGTGGTTCGACTTCGAGGTGAAACGTTTCGCGAGTCTGCTCGACGAGGTCGCCTATGGTGGTCCTGACTCCTGTCCCGATGTTCAAGCTCTCGCCGTGAAGTCCGGGGTGCATCCGCGTCGCGGCCAGAACGAAGGCTTCGCAAACGTCGTCGACGTAGACGAAGTCGCGTGACGTCCGTGGATCGACCAAGGGCGGCAGTCTTCCGGACAGCGCTTCCCGTAGCAGCGTCGGGAGGAGACGAGAGGTGTCTTCGAGCGGGCCATACACGGAGTACAACCGCAGGTTCACCGCCGGAAAACCTTGCTGTTTACCCATGTAATGGAGGTAGTTGGCGATCGCCACTTTGGACACGGCGTACGGGCTGTTGGGTTTGCAGAGGCTGTCTTCAGGCGGTGCGGTGCAGTTCGTGCCGTACTCGGAAGAACTGCCCGCGTTGATGAACGCGGTGAAGGGCCGCGACGCCAGGCGGTCGACCAGGTTGACGACCGATTGGAAGTTGGTCTGATAGATCAGGGTGGCGTCGTCCTCGAATGAGTAGGCACCGTAGGCGGCGCAGTGAAACACCGTCTGTGGCGCCGAGCTATCGACAAGGTGCCTCGTCAGCAGGTAGTCGTTCAAGTCGACCTCTATGGTTTGCTCGTCCGGGATGTCGCGGAGCCTCCACCCCTTCTCGCCGTGCACGATCGCGTACACGTCGTCGCGAACTTCGTACAGCTTCTTGAACAGGTTCGCGCCGACAAAACCCGCGGCACCGGTCACTAAGATCGGTCCTTTGAGAGCGCGAATGTTCGGCTCGAGCGCATCCATTCTCAGACGCTCGCCAGCGCAGACAACATCGATGCCGGGTCGAGCCCGGACTGCGTCCGCATGAATTTCTGGGAACCGTAGCGACCGTAGTTATGGGCACGGGCACACAAGTGTGCAAAGCATTTCGGCACGCACCCGCGTTCGACTAGATCTAGGAGAAGCTGCGATGCGAAAGACCCCTGACGTACATGTTCCTCGACGACGACGAGCCTGCCTGAGGAGTCGACTTTTGTGAGCAGCTTCTCCGGGATCGGATTCCGTTCGAGGGGCAATTGGCCGACGACCCACAGATTCGGCCGCTCCTCAGCCGGCATGGCCTCGAAGCACCCGATGTAGGTGCCGGCGACGGGGCCGACCCCAATTAGAATCGGACCGTCTCCTGCTGTCAGTTCCCGCCACGGTTGAAATAGAGGAACGGCCCATCCTGGTGGCGGCTCGCCGAGGCCTAGGCGGAGGTAGGCCGGACCATCGGTGGAACCAGCGCGGGCAACGATCGCTCCGACGTCCTCGTCGAACGCGGGAACGAACGCGGTCATGCCCGGCAGGGTGAGCAACGCGCCGTAGTCGTCGATGGCGTGGTGCGTTGGCCCCTGCACTCCGTAGCCATAGCCGCCCCCGTTGCCGATCAGCTTCACCGGCAGCTGGTGGAAGCAGATGTCGTTACGGATCTGCTCGAACGGTCGCGCGTACACAAAGGGGGCGATGCTGTAGACCCACACCTCCAGGTTCTGTGCAGCGAGTGCTGCGGCGACGGTGATCATGTTCTGTTCGGCAATGCCAGCGTTGATGAACCGTTCGCCCATGGCCTCCTTCAGCGGCTCCAGAGCCATGAAGCCGAGATCACCCGTGAGAAAGACCATGTCATCTTTGGCTGATCGGGCGACCAACGCGTCGCAGAGCTGCTTCCTCATTGGCTACTGATCTCGTCCATCGCCTGCTTGTAGAGCTCCGCCGTTAACGGAAGGTAGTGCCATTTCATCTGGTTTTCCATGAAGCTGACGCCGTGACCCTTGACCGTGCGGAGGATGACCACCTTCACCTGGTCGGCCGGGGCCCAGAGTGCGGTGCGTATCACGCCCGTGTCGTGCCCGTCGACGACGTGAAGGTCGATGTCAATTCCCTGCAATCGTTTCCACAATGGCGACATGCTGGCGACTTCTGCGGTCGATCCGAATCCTTGAAGCCCGTTGTGGTCGACCAGGATGGTCAGTTTGTTCAGCCGATGGTGCGATGCGAAGATCAGGCCTTCCCAAGTTGAGCCTTCCTGCCATTCGCCGTCGGAAGTCAGACACACGACTCGCGCATCGCTGTGCTTGAACCGGAAGGCCAGCGCGGTCCCGGCCGCGAGTGACACCCCATGCCCCAGACTCCCCGTCGCGAAAGCAATTTCGGGAATGCCCGCGGCCGGCGGGTGCATGGGGAGCAGGGTGTCGTCGCTGTGGAATGACTCGAGGTCGCGGTCGTTCAGTCGGCCGAGGCTCCAAAGTGTCGTGTAGAGTGCGCCCGCCGAATGGCCCTTTGAAAGGACGAACTTGTCTTCTTCACGCAGGTATTCATGAAATACGACCATCGTCGCGTCGAGGGAGGAAAGGTCCCCGCCTATATGGCCGACGCCGCTTTCATAGTGCATCTTGAGCAGTCGTTGGCGCGAGGCGCGAATATCGTCCGCGCAGAGGCAGCGAGCGCTGGTGGTCGTCATCGTTCGACGCGCCGAGCCGTCGCGGGCCCAGCTTGCACGGAAGATACCGCGCGCGGCTGGTGGTCATGGATCAGCGGCATCTGAGTGCCGCTGGCAGGTGCGGACATGCCGTGGCCGAATCGGTGGCGCTCTGGTATGGCCATCAGCATTAGTTCTGCTCTTTCGCAGCCGGGCGACACCAAGGGCAGCATTGGACTAACAGCCACATCATGAGCCTCTCTTCCCAGCGCCTGGATGGGGTCCCATTGATGATTCGTGAAAGTGAACATGAGCCTAATACGGCGCACTGCCCCGCGGATTAGATCCCGCGTTTTCGTCACTTTAAGCGAAAATAAACGCATCAAAACGAAACGCCGCCAATAGGCTCACCAGTGCCGCTGCGAGGACCACCATGGTGGCCGCCAGTCTCCAGCGCCGTCGGCACAGGGCAACAAGAGACACAAGCGCGATCGGCGCGAGGAAGCCCACGGAATTGCCCCGATCGATTGCCCCCCGCCGGAGTGGCACCGACGCCGCACGACACGAACACCACGACCCGCTCCCGCCCGCGGCTCCCCGTGCCGCCCAGACCGCGAGAGTAAGAAACGTGGTCACCAAAGCGAGCAGATAGGCCAGCAGCCCCAGTCGCGGAGCATGCAGCCATTTCCCAGAAACCCCGCAGACCGTGCGCGGCAACATCCCGGCCGGAGAATAGTTGTTATAAACCAGAGTGACGCCCGAGTGGAGGTACAAGAAATAGGGCTCCCAGGGATTGGGCCGCATTCCCACGCCCACCACAAATGTGTGGTCGCGAAAGAGTGCCGGCCGATCGGCTTGCCCCAATCGATGAGGCAGCCCTCGGGGACGGCAACGAACGAGGAAAGCACATCGAATGAGTAATACTGGGTGAGGCACAAACCCTGTGACAGCCGAAATCACCGACGCCAGGATGGTGCGCTCGCTCGGATTGGCTAGCGATCACCAATAGCCGCTCCCGCATCACCGAGAAAAGCACCTCGTAGCGCCTCAACGGGTCGGTTCACCGCCTTGTCCTGGATCTGCCGGAAACGGTAGCGGCCCCCCAGTTAAGTTGCCCGGCAGTCTAACCCATGTCCTTTCTTCGGGCGGATATCCAGCGATTTTGGAGGAAGGCTGCTATTTACACCACTGTTCCGGCCGACAACCTCAGCGGTGACGACTCGCCACACTGGACGGAGCACGGCGAACAGCCCGGTGCCGTCGAGAATGCGCGATTGCCGCCTATCAGGTCTGCTCAACCTAAGTCGCATCATCAGCATCTCCGCCGACATCATGAACCCAAACCAGGGCATCGGCTTGGTGAGGACGGTTCTTGCGAACAGTCAGAAGGCCAAGCAGAGCAGCGCCGAAACCGACTAGTCGACGACCGCTTGCCTACCGTGATCACAGTGGCGTGCCCCCGGTGAATGAGTCCGCCTTGTTTTAGAGTCCTGTGGCCCCGGATGGGGGCCGGAAGGGACGATGAATTACATGGCTGGCCGGAAGAAGCATTCCGCTGAGGACATTGTGCGCAAGCTGCGTCGCGCCGACGAGCTCGCCGCGGCGGGCAAGACCAACGAAGAGATCGCCGAGCTGCAGGTGTCGGCGGCGACGCTGTACAACTGGCGGCGTGCCTACGGCGGGATGGATGTGGACGCGGCCAAAGAGCTCAAAGAGCTGCGCGAGCAGAACACCCGGCTCAAGCGCCTGCTGGCCGAGGCCGAGCTGGAAAAGGATGCCCTGCGGGAGGTAGCCGAGGGAAGATTCTGAGCCCGGACGCCAAGCGCCGCGCCGTGGACATGCTCAAAGAGGTCTTGGGCATGTCGGAACGGCTGGCCTGCAAGGCGGTCGGGCTTGCCCGTTCCTCCTACCGGCGCATAACGGTCGCGCAGAGCTCCGCTGATCCCGACGCTGAGCTGCGCACTTGGCTGCGTGACTATTCGGCTAAGCATCCGTGCCATGGGTTTCGGCGTGCCTGGGCGGCGCTGCGCCATGACGAGCACCGGGATGTGAACAAGAAGAAGGTGCACCGGTTGTGGAAGGAAGAGGGGCTGCAACGGCGGGTGCACAGTCCGCGTAAGCGAGCAGGTGTGTCGTCGTGGCCGGCCGAGGTGGCTGCCGATGCACCCAAGGTGGTGTGGGCGTTGGATTTCCAGGTCGACTCCACCATCGACGGCAAAGGCCGTCAAAATCGCCTCGATGATCGACGAGCACACCCGCGAATCGCTGCTGAACATCGTGGAGCGCTCGATCACCGCCGAGCGGCTGATCGCCGAGTTAGAGCAGGTGTTCACCGCGGCCGGCGGCCCGCCGATGGTGCTGCGGATGGACAATGGCCCCGAACTGATTTCCCAAGCGCTGCAATCGTTTTGCGCCGGAAACGTAGGGCTGTCCTATATCCCGCCCGGGGCGCCTTGGGACAACGGCTACATCGAATCGTTCAACAACCGGCTACGGAGGGAGTGCCTCAACCGCAACCATTGGACCAACCTGCTCGAAGCCCGCGTCGTCATCGGCGACTTCAAGCACGAACACAATCGCCGGCATCGTCACTCGGCGCTGGGCTACCTTACCCCCGCCAAGTACGCTGCCCAATGCAGCCACACCCATCACCCCGTGGCCTGCGAGATCAACTGACATCGGTATCCAACAACCTGGCTCCAAAACCAGGTGGACCGACTATCGGGGACCTGCCAACCGGCCACCCCGCCGCTCAGCTGTTGAGTGAAGCCCCACCCGCTCTGCGTGACGAACGGCATCGACAGACTGCCGTACCGGTGTGTTACGCGTTGCTGAAATCGTCGTGGGATATTTGCGAAATACCGGCGCGAAGCGAACCTGAGAACTACATTAACGCCCATGACTGTGATGGTTGGTCCGGGAGTCTCAGTGGTGGCACCTTGCTTCGACGAGGAGGATGTGCTGCCGCTGTTTCTGAGCCGGGTCGGGGGTGTGCTGGACAAGTTAGGCGGAACCAATGAGTTGGTTCTAGTCGATGACGGTTCGCGCGACCGGACCTGGGAGATCATCGAGAAGGCGGCCGTGGAGGATCCGCGCGTCGTCGGCGTGCGGTTGATGCGCAACCATGGCCATCAACTCGCGTTGACCGCGGGACTAAGCGTGTGCCGCGGCGAACGTGTGCTGATTATTGATGCCGACCTGCAGGATCCGCCCGAGCTGTTGCCCGAAATGATGGCGTTGATGGACGAGGGCGCAGACGTCATCTATGGACAGCGCCGCCGGCGTGCGGGCGAGGGCGTGCTCAAGCGGGCGACCGCTGCGCTTTTCTACCGCGTCATCGGCCGCATAACCGATGTCGATATCCCGTACGATACGGGCGATTTCCGCCTGATCACGCGCCGTGTGCTGGATCTGCTGGTCGCCATGCCCGAGCACCATCGGTTCGTGCGGGGAATGGTGTCATGGATCGGAGGCAAGCAGGTGCCGCTGGTCTACGACCGCGAGGTGCGGGCCGCCGGCGAGAGCAAGTATCCGTTCACCAAGATGCTGCGTTTCGCCGCCGACGCCATCACCTCCTTCTCGATGGTGCCGCTCAGGTTCTCGGTCATACTCGGCTGGGTGATGGCGGCCATCGGCTTTGCCGCTGCGATCAATTCGATCACCGGCGCAATGCTTGGGCACACGGTTCCTGGCTGGAGCTCGCTGATGGCCGCGATCGGCCTGCTGACCGGTACTCAATTTCTGATGCTCGGCATTATCGGCGCTTATTTGGGTCGGCTGTATGACCAGAGCAAGGGCAGGCCGCTGTTCCTGATCCGCGACATGGTCGGACGGTCCGAAGAATCGGCGCCGGCGAGCGGGCCGGCCAGTCAACCGGCTATCCCGCCGATCCAGGTGTCCGCTTAAGCAGGCCGCCGATGACACTCGACCCCTTTGCGGGTGACGACGCGCAGATCCGTGCGCCGGCGGGAATGGACGGCGTTCCCGGTCCGCTGTTTCGGTTGGTCCGAGACCAGCGGGTGGTCTTCCTCATCGTGGGCGGTATGAACACCGTGATCGGGACCGGGTGGTTCGTAGTGCTCTTCTCGTTGTTCGGAAATGTTGTCGGATATTTGGGGGCGCTGGTCTGTGCGCACGTCGCGTCGGTGCTGTGCGCTTTCGTCCTCTACCGCACGTTTGTATTCCGAGTGACCGGCCACATGTTGCGTGACCTGGTCCGGTTCGAGTTCGTCAACCTTTCCGTTCTCGGCTTCAATGCCGCGGCTCTGCCGCTGCTGGTGGAGGTGTTCGCATGGCCGGTGCTGGTGTCGCAGTTGGCTATCGTCGGCATGGCCGTGGTGTACAGCTGGTTTGCTCACCGCGGATTCTCGTTTCACCGCAGCCCCGCTGAGCTCGGGCTGGCTGAGCAACGGCAAGCGTAGACGTGACGCCACGGGTATCGGTTGTCGTTCCGGCATACAACAGCGTGGCGTTCATCGACGCCACGATGCGCTCGATTCTGGGGCAGAGTTTCACCGAGTTCGAGTTGGTGGTTTCCGATCACAGCTCCACCGACGGCACCTGGGAGGCGCTGCGACGATTCACCACTGATTCTCGGGTCCGCTTGAGCCGCTTGGCTTCTGGCGGTGGAGCGGCGGCGAATTGGAATGCCGTCACCGATCTCGCGACCGGCGAATTCATCAAGTTGGTGTGCGGCGACGACCTCCTCTTGCCGGACAGCCTGGCAGAGCAGGTGGCCGCGTTGGAAGCGCACCCGTCGGCGGCGATGGCCGCCAGTCCCAGGCACGTCATCGATGCCGCGGGCGCACCAGTACTGCGCAACCGCGGGCTGGCGGGGTTGCGCGGTGAAGTCGACGGCGCCGAGGCTATCCGGCGCACGGTGCTGGCCGGCACGAATATCTTCGGCGAGCCGGCCTCGGTGTTGTTCAGACGCACCGCGTTGGTCGACGCGGGCGGTTGGGACTCTCGGTTCCCTTATCTGATCGACCAGGCGACCTACTGCGCTGTGCTGCTGCGCGGAAGCCTTGTCGCGGTACCCCGCTCACTGGCCGCGTTCCGGGTCAGCCAATCGCAATGGAGTGTGCAGCTGGTCCGCGCACAGGCCGAGCAGGCCATCGGCTTCAGTCGCGAGTTCGCCGGGGCACACCCCGGCCTACTCGGTGCGCGCCACCTATTGCTCGGCGGCTTGCGGGCCCGTGCGAACGCCTACGGCCGGCGCGCCGCTTACCGCTGGCTTGGCAGGCGTATGCGGGTCGACGCCGGCACCGACGGTGGCCAAATTCAGTTCTCACGATGACCCCAGGCCCGCCAGGCGGTGCCATCGAAAAGGCCTGCTGGCGTTAGTGTTTCAGGATCGTAGGTCCAGAGCATGCGATTTGGGTTACACTGCCGGGCGGCTGAGCTTGGGGGCGAAAAGTCCCACTTTCAATCGGTAGGGGAGATGCGTGTGAAGCGACCCATCGAGCTGCTCGAAGGTGGCGTCTGCGCGCTCCGAAACCAAATTTGGCCCGTCGCCAACCAGCCCGAGCGCGCACTCCTGCTCAACTGCGTGTTACTGCTCGCCGCGATTTCCGCGGTGGTCGCCTACGTGCTCACCCAGTATTACTCGGTCGACGTGCTTTCCTCTGTGGTTTCCAACCCGGAAGACTGCCTTCTCAATTGGGTTCCGCACATTGGCAGGCATTGCTTCAGTGACTACAACCTCACGGTGAGCTGGGGAATGCGCCCCAACCCCTGGGCGCCCTACCCGCTGTTCTGGCCGCCGGATTACCAGCCGGAGCACCCTAACTACCCGGCGGCCACGATGGTGCCGCAGTTGATATTTGCCCTTTTGGCCAAATGGCTGGGCGCCCCGCAACTGGGATTGTTGGGTTACCTGTTCGCGCTCACGATCGCGGTCCTTACACCGGCCGTCTGGGCGGCTCGGGGCGCACGCGGTGTTGAACGGATGCTGGTTTTGGTTTCCTGTGGCGCGGTGGCCATTCCGGCCTGGATGGTTCTCGATCGGGCCAACTCGGTGGCGTTGTTGGCGCCTGTCGGCCTCGTTTTCCTGGTGGCGCTCCGCCGACGCCGGTGGGGCCTCGTCGCGATCATGGTGGTCCTGGCTACGCTGCTAAAACCACAGTTCGCGGTGTTGGCCGTCGCATTGTTCGCGGCCCGGCAATGGCGGATGGGCGGCGTCGCCATCGCCGGCGCGGTGACGTCCAGTCTCGCCGCGTATCTACTGTGGCCGCGCGACTTTCCGGCCACAATCGCCCAATCGATCCACAACACGCTGAACTATGGCTCTCCTGAATTGGCTGTCGGGTTCCGGAACGTATCATTCGGCAGAGCGCTCATGCTGATTCCAGATGGGATCAAGGCTGCCCAAATGGGCGGCAAGATACCCGAGGGCTTCCTCGCTGGTCCGCGATCGCTAGCGGGATACGCCGCTCTCGTCATCATCGTCGTCGGCGTGCTGGCGCTAGGGGCGCGCATTCCCCCAGTCCTGACGGGCGTCATCATGCTGACCACTGCGTCACTTTTTCCCGCCCTCGTCTTTCATTACTACCTGGTATTCGTCTTGCCGATCGCTGCGTTGGTTCTCCGAGACCCCGACGGGCCGCCTGGGGAAGGGATTTTCGACCGGCTTGCTGCCTACGGGGGCCGCCGTCGTGCGGTCGGCATCTGTGTGAGCGTGGCCGTAGCGCTGAGCATCGCTCAGGTCGCCCTCCCGGGCCGGCCGTTTCCCGAACCGGTCTACGGACAGATTTTGGGACAGCCAGGAGTCCTCGGGGTGGTCGGCACCCGGCCGCTCGTTGCCACCACGGTGTTTCTGGTGCCGATCGTCTGGTTGATTGCGTGCGCGGTGATCATCGTCTCCTACGCGCGGAGACGGGATTCTTCGGATCGCACCGATCCGGGCCAGAGGCACGAGGGTTCGCCGGGCGGTGCTCTCAGCACATCCTCAGCCGCGCCCGAGCCGGAGTCCTCACGCGCAGGTGATCGGTGACCTCATGCAAATCTTTCCCAAACGCACATTGGCGCGCCGGCATCCTCGATAGAATCTCGTCCTACCGCACGTGGTGCCGGGGCTGGCCTGGCAGGCGTGGTCTTTGGGGGACGCTGTGTCGTTTGTGATCGTGAGTCCGGATGTGGTGGCGGCAGCGGCTCCGCATTTGGCGAATATCGGCGCGACGATCAGCGACGCCAATGCCGCCGCGGCGGCCTCGACCACGCAATTGTTGCCCGCCGCCGAGGATGAGATATCGGCCGTCATCGCGGGGCTGTTCGGTGGCTACGCCCAAGACTTTCACGCCATCGCGGCGCAGGCTGCAGGGTTTCACGACCGGTTTGTGCAGGCCGTAGTTGCCAGTGCCGGATCGTATGTGGCCGCTGAGAGCGCCAGCGCGGCCGCTCTGTTTCGGACCGGCGCGGACGCGCCTGTCGCCGCACAACAGGTGGTGGTAGACGGGGCCGGCGGGATCCCAGAAAATGCCTACCCTTTCGGGGGCGTCAAGCAACTGACCTTCACGCAGTCCGTGAACGAGGGCCTTCAAATTTTGGACGGCGCGGTCCACCAGCAACTCGCGCAAGGGAACACGGTTACCGTTTACGGCTACTCCCAAGGCGCGGTCGTCGCGTCGCTGGAAATGGCGAAGCTTCAAGCGGCGGGCGTGCCGGGTGGGCCGAACTCGCCGGTCAGCTTCACGATCGTCGGCGATCCGATGAATCCCAATGGCGGGTTTTACGAGCGATTCGCGGGTCTGCAGCTGCCGAGTCTGGGAATGGACTTCTACGGCGCGACACCAGCCAGTCCGTACCCGACCAACATTTACACGATCGAATACGACGGCTATGCCGACTTCCCGCGCTACCCCCTCAACTTCCTGGCCGACATGAACGCCCTCGCGAGCGAGAACCACTTCTACTACCACGTTCTCACGCCGCAGCAGCTGAATAGTATGGCCATTCAGTTGCCGACTTCGGGCCCCACTACGACCAACTACTACATGATTCCGGCAAACAACCTGCCACTGTTGGGTCCGATCCGTGGCCTCCCGATCATCGGGAACCCCCTCGCCGATCTGGTGCAACCGGACATGACTTATCTGGTGAACCTCGGCTACGGCGACCCGCGCTATGGCTGGTCAACCGGGCCGGCCAATGTGCCTACGCCGGCCGGGCTGTTGCCGCCCCTCAGTTCCTTCCAAATGCTGCCAGGGCTTATGGCAAGCGGAGTTCAGCAGGGTTTCCATGACTTCGTCGGCGATTTCATGGGTACCGGGCCGAACCCCGTAACGCTGCCGACACTGGGTTCGCTGACTTCACTGCTACAGAACCCGACGTCGCTGATCTCAACGCTATATCCGTCGGCGGCGGCAACTAGCGCGGCGACCACCTCCATCTCGTCGATCGGCTCACTGCTGACGGGGCTGCCAAAGCTTTTATCCGACCCTGCGGCTATAGAATCCGCACTCCTTCACCTCCCTGTCGCGATCTCAAAAGTGGTGGCTTACCCCTACACCGTTCTTCTTCCGACGGCGGACATACTCAATGCCGCCGTGATCAGTATTCCGAACTATGACCTCACCCTGTTCCTCGACGGGATCTACCAAGCGGTCAACGGTCAGCCTGTTGCGGGACTCATGAGTGCGGTCGGCCAGCCGATCGCCTCCGATGTAGCGCTGTACCTATACCTAGCGAGCGTGGAATCGGCGGCCATTACGAATCCGACGGAGGCCGCCGGGCCTACCAGTGGATTCGCCGGAATAAACGGCTAGTGGTCGGTCAGAAAACGGTATAGTCCGTGCTTGCGTATGAGATAGCGCGTGGCGCGGTTCTGCCACTGACGACGATTTTTGCCCCTGACATCAATGTGGTGATGAACCACCTTGATGCTGGGATCGAACTGTCGCTTGATGCCCCTCTTTTCCAAGCGGATTGACACATCTTGAATCTCTTGCTCCCGTAGCGCGGGGTCAAACCCGCCAATCGACCTGAATATCGTGGAGTAAACAAGCATGTTTCCTTCGTGCACCCAGTACGCGGGCGCCGGAGCCGGCGGTTCCAGCGTGTTGGGCCAGTCCTTGATGGCAGGTGCAACGACTCGCCGAACGGCTCCGGCAAGGCGTGGTTTTTCTCTCATCCGGTCGATCGAGAATTGCAAAAACCCTGTACCGTTCCCCCACAGCGAAAGCACGGCACCGTGGTTACACCATTCCTGACGGCCATCGGCCAGGGTGACCAACCCGCCGATCATGCCGACTCCTCGATCGGCATAGCGTCCGGCAACCTCCCGCGCAACGGCGGGAGTCTCGGAGGTCTCCAAGTCCATGTCGGCGTCGATGAAGTGGATCAGTGCCCCGTCTGAGACGTGGTCGATGATCTGATTGCGATTGGCTCCCGCGCCCCGATTTTGGGCGCTCCGTGCGAGTTTCACGTCGGCGCCGAACTCCCTTACCACGTCTACGGTGTGGTCGGTCGAGGCGTCATCGAGGACAAATACCGCATCATAATGCTGCGCCAGTACTTGCGGGAGCAGCCTGCGCAGGTTCGCGCCCATGTTGTAGTTCGGAATGGCCGCAACGACCGGTAATTCCTTGGGCATGGTCCTCGCTCGGTATGGAAGTAGCTCGCAGAGCTTACATTAGAGGCCGACGTGAGGTCCGTGCCCGGATGTGACGAACTGGTTTCTGTCATGGACCCGTGCCAAGAGTTATCCGGGGGCCCCGCAGTTGGTGACATCACACGGCGGACGCGATCTGCACGTTGCGCCGTCGGTCGCCGTGATGCCTCAAGTCAATATGCCCGCGAAAATAAGTCGATGCCTCACGTAAGAATGCCCGCGAAACGGGCGGATCAGCTGGCCTTGGTCCGGATACCTTTGCGGATGTCGGGTAGGGCGGTGGGGATGCTGGCCAGGTAGAGCTGCTCGGTCTTCTCCTTGGCCAGCAGGAGAAGCCGGTTCTGCAGATCGGCGATCTCGCGGCCGATTTTGGCGGGGTTGAGGCTGTCGCGGTAGGCGGTCAGTTCTGCCTGCTGTGCTGGTGAAAGGACGCCGGCGGCCAGGAGCCGGTCAAATGGGGTCTGCGGTGTGTCGTAGAGGCGTCGGCGCCGGCCGTCACCGCTACTGGTGTACCCGGTGGGTTTGATGGTCGGGGTCAGGTAGTTGAGCCGGTCGTTGACCAGTGGCCAGAGCCGGTTGAGCACGGCTCGTTCTTCAGGGGTGTCGTAGCGGTAGTAGAACGCGTACTTGCGCACCAGATGGTTGTTCTTGGACTCGATGGTGGCCTGATCGTTCTTCTTGTACGGCCGCGATCGCGTGAAGAAGATCTCCATCTCCGCCGCCCACTTGATGACAGCCTTGTTCAAAAACTCCGTGCCGTTGTCGAAGTCCAAACCGGTTACCTCATAAGGTATTTCGTGCACCCCTGCTTTCAGTGCACCCAGGATGTGGGCGTTAGCGTTGTTGCGCACGGTGCGGGTAAATACCCAGCCGATATGGACATCGGTGAGGTTGAGGGTGCGGGCGAACTCGCCCTTCAGTGTTGGGCCGCAATGCGCGACCGTATCGCCCTCGAAGAAACCGGGTTCGTCTTCTACCTCATCGCCTGCCTTACGGACCTTGACCGAATTCCGCAGCAGTGGTGAAGGTTTCGTCGTCGATACACCACTGATCTGGTCCTTGGCCCTCGCCGGCGCCAGATACCGGTCAATCGTCGCCGCGCTCATCTCCAGCAGCTCCTCACGCACGGCCGGACTGTAGCGGTCACGACCAAAGGCCAGCTCATCGTGGCGTTGCAGGCCGTCGAGCTGCAGCCGCATCGAAGCAGCCAGATACTTCCCGCACTGCCCACCCGAGGCGGCCCAGACCCGCTGCAGCACCTTGAGCGCGTCGTAGGAATACTTCGGCGCCCTCGGCTTGCGTGGCCGCTTCGCGCTGCTGCGACCCGATCCCGGCGGCCGCATCGCCGCCGCGGTAAGCCTGCGCCGGGCATTGTCACGCGACCACCCAGTCACCTCCACCACCTGGTCTAGGACCTTTCCCTTGTCCTTCTTCGCGGCCTTCACATACGCCTTGGCGTACCTGGTGGTGATCTCGGCCCGAGACGTCATCGATAACCCACTCTCCATGCCTCACGACGGTCACCGTTTCGCGGGCATTCTTACGTGAGGCACCGAGGGTGTTTCGCGGGCAGTTTCCGTGAGTCAAGCCGGTCGCTCGACACCGCGCGAGTTATTGGTCATACTTATGACTATGTCTGAGGTCAGCACACTCGCCGAGACGAAAGCGCATCTGTCGGAGTTTGTGGCCCGTGTCGGCGATCAGCACGAGCGGATCATGGTCACGGTGCACGGACGCCCGGTGGCGGTCCTTCTTGCCGTCGAGGATCTGGAGTCACTTGAGGAAACCATCGCGGTGCTGTCCGACGCAGCAGCGCTGCAGGCGCTCAACGAGGCCGATGCTGAGCTAGCCCGTGGAGAAGGGGAGAACCAGAATAGCCTTGCCGCGGCGATGCGAGCACGCCGAGCTGGGACGTGACCGACCGACGATACGAGTTGGTAGTCGCCCCGACCGCGAAGAGACAACTAGCCGAACAGCTTCCGGAATCGGTAGCGTTCGCTGCCTATGAGTTCATCACCGCTCCGCTGCTTGATAACCCCCACCGCGTCGGCAGGCAGCTACGATCACCCTTGAGTGACCGCGACAGCGCCCGCCGCGGCACCTACCGCGTGATCTACAGGATCGATGACGAGAACGAAAGAGTCACCGTCGTCGGCGTGTTCAGCCGCGCGGACGCATACCGTGCCCGATGACAGCAGTACCCGTGCGAGACGCTAATCGGGGTTCTTCGACCAGCGGCTTCCCGATCAGCCCTCTCATGCCTCGAATCTCCTAGAGATTCGGGAGTGATCGGATCTTGTCTCACGTACGGGGTGCGGGGCTTCGTTCCAGGCAGTTCGCCCGTACATCGTCGGAGAGCGATCGCCGTGAATGGCCCATGCCAAGCGCGGCGCCGCAGGAACCCGGTTGCGGAGGAGCGTAGCAGCTACTTGCGTCTCAGCTCCTATTATCGAATCGTCAACTGCAACATGCCGATTCAAAATTCGTGAACCCGCGCAGAATCGCAGCAGAAACTTTGTCGTCAACGCAGTGCGCGGCACGTCCAAGGCCACCACTCGTGGTCATCGCGAGGGGACCACCGGATCCCCGGGCGGCCTGTAGTTTTGCAGGTACGATTTGGGCTGCAGAAACGCCGGCCGCGGAATTCTGAAGTCCGGCTTGAGTGCGGCAGGCCCGAAGGACGCCCAGAGAGTTGAGGCCGGGGCTTTCGACGGGC
>CAWBFI010000013.1:0-84563 GCA_963788075.1 uncultured Actinomycetota bacterium
CTAAAGGCCGTTAGTCCGGCGAATCGATGACTATCGCCACCTGATCTTCTGCGAAGGTCATCCTAGGGTCATGCGTGAAGCTCCCAATACGACCCGAGCAGGAGATCGAAATGTCCGGTCCCGAAACGCATCGTGGCATTTTGGTCGGCGTCGACCAATCAGCGTCGTCGATGGCGGCCGTCAACTGGGCGGCTCGCGATGCTGCGATGCGCAATGTTTCGCTCACACTCATGCACGTCATCGCGCCGGTTGTGCTGGCGGTTGCGCCGTGGCCGGAGATTCCGATACCTCAAGACTATTTCGAGCGGCAGGACGACAAAGCGAGGCGAATTCTCGAAGACGCGCGCAGGGCGGTCGCCAACAGCACCGCCGACCACGGCCCGCCGTTCGTGCACAGCGTGGTGGTACATGGCCCGACCGTTTCCACGCTCGTCAATGAGTCCAAGATTGCGGACATGATGGTCGTGGGATGCCGGGGAGAAGGCGCATTTGGCCGGGTCCCGTTCGGCTCGGTCAGCACCGGCCTTGTGAACCATGCGCATTGCCCGGTCGCGGTCGTCCATGATGAGGCCGCGCCGCCCGCGCAGGCACCGGTGCTGGTGGGAATCGATGGTTCGCCCGCATCGGAACTGGCGACGGAGATCGCCTTTGACGAGGCCTTCCGCCGGGGTGTGGACTTGGTAGCACTGCATGCGTGGTCCGACGTCAGCATCTCGGAAGTGCCAGGTCTGGATTTCGCGGCCATGGAAGGGCAGGCACAAGAGGCGCTGGCCGAGTGGCTCGCCCGATGGCAGGAGCGCTACCCCGATGTCACGGTGCGACGTGTGGTGGTGTGCGATCAGCCGGCTCGTCAACTTGTCGAGCACTCGGAGTCCGCACAACTCGTCGTCGTCGGCAGTAACGGTCGCGGCGGATTCGCCGGCATGCTGCTGGGCTCGGTGAGCACGGCCGTCACGCATGCGGCGGGGACGGTGGTGATCGTCGCCCGCGAGTCATGCCGGCCCATGCAGGCGTCACGTTAACCCGAGCTCGAGGTCCGTGCGTATACAGCGCTGGTGCGCCGACTAGGCCGAAGTTAAGCGTCGTTTTCGGTGGGATTGTGGGTCTGACCTGAATCGACGGTGGCGGTTCGGCGTGGATGTGTAGCCACTGAAGTAGCGTGTCGGTGAGATAGTGTCGAGGGAGATCACGATAGAATTCAACATGTGACGGCATACAGCGGTGCGATGCACGTAGCCCGGAACAAGAGTTCTTATGTGGCAAAGTCCGGTGAGCAGCGGGTCTACCAGTCGGTGCTACTGCGGCGCACCTTCCGCGACGGGAAGAAGGTCAAGCACCAGACGCTGGCGAACCTGTCGAAGCTCCCGCCGGAGCTGGTCGCGGCGATCGAGGCGACGTTGAAGGGGCAGACACTGATCGCGGCCGGCAGCGAGTTCAGCAAGGCGCGGTCGCTGCCGCACGGCGACGTCGCGGCGGTGGCGGCGATGGCGCGCAAGCTCGAGCTGGCGGCGCTGATTGGCCCGGCGTGCCGGGCCCGCGACATCGTCCTGGCGTTGATCATCTCGCGGGTGGTGCGGCCAAAGTCGAAGCTCTCCACGCTGGGCTGGTGGTCGAACACCACCCTCGGCGTCGACCTCGAGGTGGCCGACGCATCCACCGACGAGATCTATGCGGCGATGGACTGGCTGGCCGCCCGGCAGGACAGGATCGAAAAAAAGCTCGCGGACAAACACCTTGGCCCGCAAGCCAATCCGTCGCGGATGGCGTTGTTTGATCTGACCTCGGCGTGGGTGACTGGCCGCTGCTGCGAGCTGGCTGCGCGCGGCTACTCCCGCGACGGTAAGAAGGGCTGCGAGCAGATCGAATACGGGGTGCTCTGCGACCCGGCGGGGCGCCCGGTCGCGGTGCGGGTGTTTTCCGGCAACACCGCCGACCCGGAATCGTTCACCGAGATCGTCACGGTCGTCAAGGACAAGCTCGGCATCACCCAACTGGTGCTGGTCGGCGATCGCGGCATGATCACCTCCGCCCGCATCGACAAGCTGCGCGAACTCAACAACAACCCCGAGGCCCGCACAGATTTCGACTGGATCACCGCGCTACGCGCACCCGCGATCGCCAAACTCGCCCGCGACGACGGGCCGCTGCAAATGAGCCTGTTCGATACCCAGGACCTGGCCGAGATCACCCACCCCGACTACCCCGGCGAACGCCTGATCGCCTGCCGCAACACCGCCCTGGCCGTCGAACGCGCCCGCAAACGCCAAGACCTGCTGCAAGCGACCGAAAAACAGCTCGCCGCCATCAAAAAGCGCGTACAGGCCGGCACCCTGCGCGGGGCCGACAAGATCGGCATCGCCGTCGGCGAAGATGCCGGAAAATACAAGATGGGCAAGCACTTTGCCATCACCATCACCGACAGCACATTCAGTTTCGAACGCGACCGCGACCGCATCGCCGCCGAAGCCGCCCTCGACGGCATCTACGTGCTGCGCACCAGCGTCGACGCCGAGGTGCTCGACCCCGCCGCCGTGGTGGCCGGCTACAAGAACCTCGCCAACATCGAACGCGACTTCCGCATCATCAAATCCGACGACCTGGATCTGCGGCCGATCCACCACCGCCTCACCGACCGCGTCAAATCCCACGTGCTGATCTGCATGCTCGCCTGCTACCTGAGCTGGCACCTACGCAAGGCCTGGGCGCCACTAACTTTCACCGACCAAACACCCCCCACCCGCGACAACCCCGTCGCGCCCGCGCAGCGTTCGGCAGCCGCCCACGCCAAGGCCTCCACCAAACACGACGCGGCCGGCAACCCAGTCCGCGGCTTCCGTGATCTGCTCGCTCACCTGGCCACCCTCACCCGAGACCGGATCCGCTACCACGACACCAACATCGAAATCGACAAACTCACCGACGCCACCCCCACCCAGCGCCGCGCCTTTGAACTCATCGATACCCCGATCCCACTCACCATCGCCGCGTAGCCAGAACAACCACCCACCGAAATCAGCAAAACCCCAGGTCAACCTGGTGATTCACCTATCTTGGCGGCAGTAACTTCGGACTAGGTCCCGAGCACCTCCGCGCCGAGATCCGCATCGAATGTGACATCGCCCCACCGCATCTGACCATCTGCGAATGCCGACCACCCTGGCGCGAGGACCTCGGCCCGGATTGGACGCGCTTCCCAATCGTCCGCTTGCGCTACACCAGGGACAGCTACTCTCGTTCAACTGATCCGCTGACCGGTTGAGCGCAGGAACGTTTATCTGAACCGCCCCGGGATGTCCGGAGACTCCGGAATCCCCGGGGCGGTTCAATCGGCCAGCGGCCCGTGCATCTCACACGCCCGTTGGCCGCTATCGAATGCGCGCGCGAGCACGTGCCTACGCCGGGTTTCGTTAACGCCGAAGTGCACCTTTCGGCGTCGCGTCGTTGCCTATATGTCAGCGATCGCCGCGACGGCGACGATTGGGGCCTGGCTCTTGTCGCGGTGAATCCGAGACGAGTTCGCGGAATTTGGACATCATTTCGTCGAGTAGGGCCAGCGCCAGTCTGCGTGTGTGTGGTGGATCGTTGGACCGCGCGATCTCAAACGACAACTCGATGAGCGCTCCGTTCATTGTGGCGGTCAACATGACGGGTGAATGCTTGACCAGGCCCGCAGCGACGAAGCTGCCGATTAGTTCGCTGACGACGTCTGCGAAGTTGTCCCGGTAACGTTCGCGCCATCGCTGCCACCCGATCGCCGCGGGGGCTTCCTTCAAGATCACCGCCTGGTATTCCGCATCGGTGTAGACGTCGAGGAGCACCCCGAGGACCGCCCGTGCCCGCTCCCATGGATCATCGTGATCGGCGAGAGCATCTGCTACGCGGCTGACGCCATCGCCTTGCAGACCGTCGAATATCGCCATGAATAGTCCCAGTTTGCTGCCGAAGTGGTGTTGCAGCGCACCGCGGGTGACCCCGGCCCGCACACAGATCTGCAAACCGGTGATCTCAGAGTAGGGCTGGGTAGCGAACAGCTCCCGGCCAGCTTGCATGATCACCTGCTGGGTCGCTTCTGCGTTCCGGTCACGTCGCGTGCTGCCCTGTGTCACGGTGCGCCTCACACATACTACGTTCACGATGAATGATAGATCCGCGGTGAATGTCGAGTGAATGGTCCTGGGGGAAATTCTGGCATCCAGCGTGGCGGTCGAGTGATAAGCGCCGGCCGCGCGCCGTGTGATGCCTGTGTCAACGTGCCCCTCGCATCCTACGTTCACGATGAATGCTAGATTCGTAGTGAATGTTGTTTGCGGATGGTAGAGGTGACGTGCCCGGCGCCCGAGAGCTTGAGCAACAGCTGCAGATAAAGCCCGGCCAAAGCGTGGCGGTGGTCAATGCGCCACCCGAATCGAGGTTGAGGCTGCTAAGGACTGCAGGCTCGAACCCGGATCAGGCTGATGTGGTCATTGGCTTTGCAGTCCGGCCTGCGGACCTGGCGTGGCTCAGGTCCGTATATGCGGCGGCCCGCGCTGGCCGCCTGGCCTGGCTGATCTACCCCAGCCCCGGTCAGCCGGGGACCGATCTTCGCCGGGACTGGCTTGTCCGAGCCCTTCGCCAATACGGCGTTGAGGCGGTCCAGGATGTGTCGATCAACCGCACCTTTTCAGCACTGCAGCTGCGCCCGGCCACGGATGACCACCAACCCGACAGTTCCACGGCGTAACAAGGGCAGCAAGTGAGCCAAAAGGGCAACGACCAGACGTCCCAAGAGGGCACGGAGGACACCGCCTCCCGTTTCGGCGCCGACTTTCTCGGTGAGTTCGATGCTTCGGCCTCTGGCGCCTCCGAGGCGGGGAGGGGGCAAGTCGAAGGGTTGCCGAGTGGCTCGGCCCTGCTTGTTGTGAAGCGCGGGCCCAGCGCGGGATCGCGGTTCGGCCTGGATCAGGCCGTCATATCTGCTGGCCGGCGTCCCGATAGCGACATTTTCTTCGACGACGGCACCGTGAGCCGCCGGCACGCCGAGTTCCGAAGGGACAACGGCGAATTCCGGATCGTGGACATCGTCAGCCTCAACAGTAGCTATGTCAATCGTAATAGGGTGCCGCTGGTCCGGGCGGTGGAGCAACGGTACTCACGATGGTGAGCGAGGTCTCGCCGGTGGGGGATTCCGGCGGTCATGTGATGCGGGAGACGTTGTCGCAGCTGCATCTGCGGGAACTGCTCAGCGAGGTCCAGGATCGCATCGCCCAAATCGTGCATGCCCGCGACCGGCTCGACGGGCTGGTCGAGGCCATGCTGGCGGTCACATCGGGTCTACGGCTTGATGAGACGCTGCGCACCATCGTGCACGCTGCCATCGAGTTGGTCGACGCCCGCTATGGGGCGTTGGGTGTGCGCGGTGATGACCAGGAACTGTTCGCATTCGTCTACGAGGGCATGGACGCGCACACCCGCGAGATGATCGGGACGCTGCCGGCGGGCCACGGAGTCCTGGGGGTGCTGATCGATGATCCACAGCCGATCCGGTTGGATGACATCGCTCAGCATCCGGCCTCGGTGGGGTTCCCGCCCCATCATCCACCGATGCGTGCCTTCCTGGGGGTGCCGGTGCGCGTCCGCGGTGAGGTGTTCGGCAACCTGTATCTGACCGAGAAGCAAAACGGGCAGTCGTTCAGCGACGACGACGAAGTCCTGGTGGAGGCGTTGGCCGCCGCCGCCGGGATCGCGATCGACAACGCCCGCCTTTATGAGCGATCCCAGGCCAGCCAATCCTGGATCGCGGCCACCCGCGATATCGGCACCCAACTGCTGGCCGGAGCCGATCCGGCGACGGTGTTTCGGCTCATCGCCCAGGAGGCGGTCACGCTCACCGGCGCGGACCTCGCCCTGGTCGTCGTGCCCGCCGACCCGGAGGCGCCGGATTCTGAAGTCACCGAACTGGTGGTGGCTGACCTAGCCGGCCCCGGCGCGCCCGATGCGGCGGCCGCAGAGACGATGCCGGTGGCCGACACCTCGATCGGGCGGGCATTTCTGCAGCGCAGCCCGCAGCGGTTGGACACCTTTGACGTTGACGGCGGGCTGATCAACGCTGCGGGCCCGGCATTGGTATTGCCGCTACGCACCACCGACACCGTCGTTGGTGTCATCGTGATACTGCGCCGCACGGGGGCCTATCCGTTCAATGACGAACAACTCGACATGATGGCCGCCTTCGCCGACCAGGCCGCACTGGCCTGGCAGCTCGCGGTGACCCAACGCCGGGTGCGCGAATTTGACGTGCTGACCGATCGCGACCGCATCGCCCGCGACCTGCACGACCATGTGATCCGGCGCCTCTTCGCGGTCGGACTGGCGCTGCAAGGCACCATCCCGCGGGCGCGGTCGCCGGAAGTGCAGCAGCGGCTGTCGCAGGCGGTGGATGACCTACAAGGGGTAAGTCACGACATTCACACCGCGATCTTCGACCTGCACGGCGCGTCCTCGGGTGCCACCCGGCTGCACCAGCGCCTCGATCGGGCGATCGCCACATTAGTCGGGTCGCAGCTACACACTGCCGTGCAATACAGCGGTCCGCTGTCAGGAGTCGGCGCCATCCTGGCCGATCACGCCGAAGCCGTCGTCGAAGAAGCCGTCAGCAACGCCGTCCGGCATGCCGAAGCCGGCCAGCTCACTATCCATGTCGATGTCGCAGACGGGCTGAGCATCGACGTCATCGACAATGGCAAAGGCATCCCCGACGAGATCACCGAAAGCGGGCTGGCGAACCTGCGCCAACGTGCCGAAGAGGCAAACGGTACCTTCACCATCCAATCCGTTCCCCAAGGAGGCACCCGGCTACGCTGGTCGGCGCCGCTGTCATAACCAGGACAGGCAGGTCATTTCGAAAGATTCCGGGTGGCGCCTTGGACAGGCTTGACCCGAACGATCGCGGCCACGGAGGTCGTTTGCGAGCTCCTGACGGCCGCCCACCTCGAACTTCTCAGACCAACACCGTATTTCAGGACGGGCCCTGGGTTTCCCCGGCACCGCCAAGGTCGCACCCGCGGCGAGGGGCCAAGCGTCTTCAAGGGTGCGCCCAAAGGTCACATTGCCCGCTCGAGGGTTCGACACGTGCACGCGAGCGTACGGAGTTGGGTGGTGCATCGTGACCTTGCCGTTGCTCCTGACCCGAAAGACCTTGTCCCGCAACATCCGTAAGTTACTCGAACAAGGTGGACGATCGGTGCCTGTGAGCGGCACCCGCTGGTGCAGAGGCGAGCTGGTACACGTCGATCAGTCGGCTCAGATCGGTGGCGGTGACGATGCCGGCCACACGGCCCGCGTCGATGACAAGAGCTCGGTTACCGGCGTCTGATCCCAGACGCTGCAGCAGTGCGGTGAGCGGTTCGTGCGGTGCCGCGGTGGGCACCCGGGGTAGGGGTATCGCGGCCTCGCGCACCAAGGTGGCAGCGCGCTGGCTCGGTGCGATGCCGCGCAGTTGCGCCAGGGTGATCAGCCCGATGATCGATCCGTCGCGGTCGGCGACCGGATACGCGGAGTGGCGGTCGCCCAGCAGGTAGCGCTGGATGAAATCCTCGATGGTGATGTCGGCGGGAGCTGTGTGGGGATCGGCGGTCATGACGTCAGCGACGCGGACACCGGCGATGGCTTGTCGGGTGATCACCTGTGCCTCCTCTTCGCGGGAAGCGGCGAAGATGAACCATCCGATAAACGCCAACCACACGCCACCGACGAACGCCTTCGCCAGAAACTCCGCCAGCCCGAGCGCGATCAGAATGAACGCGAGTATCCGCCCGGCGCGTGCGGCGCGCACACCGGCGCGCACGGGATCGCCGTAGCGGCGCCACAGGTAAGCCTTCAGGACCCGCCCGCCGTCCAACGGGGCGCCTGGTAACAGGTTGAACAGGCCTAGCAGCTGGTTGATGCCAGCGAGCCACCACGCGACGCCGACCACGATGTGTGCGACCCCAAGTGCGCCGAGTCCATAAGCCCCGCCGGCGAAGACCGCCGCGAGCGCCAGGCTCATCAGCGGACCCGATACCGCGATCCGGAACGCCTCCTAGGTGTCTTCGCTTCGCCCCCAAGGCGTGTCACGCCGCCGAACAGCCACAGCGTCACGTCGAACACCTTGACACCGGCACGGCGCGCGAGGATCGCGTGCGTGAGTTCGTGGGCCAGCAGCGAGCCGAGCAAGATCAGCGCACCGCACGCCCCAGCCAGCCAGTAGGCCCCTGCTTGACCGCATGAAACCCGCGGTGACGACCCTACGGTTCGACGCGCAGGTGCACGCCTCCAAACAAGAACTGTTTGCAGCCGGGTAACACATGCGAAGGAATTAGTTTCCACACAACTATCTGAGGAGCAACACGCAAGATAGTCATCGAGAAGTTCGCAGACCGCCTCTCGGCACTGTACGAATAATCGTCAATAATCGTCAGCGTGAGAAATACGCCCGGGCACTCACCTGCGCTGTTCACCGACCTCTATGAAATCACGATGGCGCAGGCCTATATGGCCGAACACATGTCGGGAACGGCCGTGTTCGAGACCATGTATCGCAAACTGCCCCACGGTCGATCCTATGTGATGGCTGCCGGCTTGTCGGACGTGCTCGACTTCCTCGAGGCGTTTCAATTCCAGCCAGAGGACATTGACTACCTGCGCGGATTGCGTTTGTTTACTGAGAAATTCCTGCAGGTGCTCTCCGCGGTTCGCTTCACCGGAGACGTGTGGGCCGTGCCGGAAGGGACGGTGGTGTTTCCCAACGAGCCGATCGTGCAGGTGATCGCGCCGATCATGGAAGCGCAACTCGCCGAAACCTTCGTGGTGAACCAGATCCACCTGCAGAGCGTGATCGCGAGCAAAGCCGCCCGTGTGGTCGAAGCCGCTCGCGGCCGGATGGTCATCGATTTTGGGGCGCGGCGCGCGCACGGCACCGACGCCGCGCTTAAGGCGGCGCGGGCCAGCTATCTCGCCGGCCTGGCGGGCACGTCCAATCTGCTTGCCGCCCGCGAGTATGGAATCCCGGCGTTCGGCACCATGGCCCACAGCTTCGTTCAAGCCTTCGACAACGAGCCCGACGCGTTTGACGCGTTCGCCCGGCTCTATCCGGGCACAACGTTGCTCGTCGATACCTACGACACGTTGCGCGGTGTCGACCACGTCATCGAACTCGCTAAGCGTCAGGGCCTCGACGTGGCAGCGGTCCGGCTCGATTCCGGGGATCTCGGTGCCCTATCCAAAGCGGCACGGGCAAAGCTCGACGCGGCGGGATTGAGCCAGATCAAAATCTTCGCGTCGTCGGGTCTGGACGAGTACCGCATAGCGGCGCTGATGGATGATGGCTGTCCGATCGACGCGTTCGCCGTGGGCACCAAAGTGGTTGTGGCACAGGACGCGCCCGCCCTCGACATGGCGTACAAGCTCGTGGAGTACGACGGGATCGGGCGGACCAAATTCTCCAGCGGCAAGGTGATCTATCCGGGGCGCAAACAGGTGGTACGCCAGCTCGATGACGGGGTCTTCGCCGGCGACACGATCGGTGAGTCCGACGAACACCTCGACGGCGACCCGCTACTGGTGCTGGTCATGAAAAATGGCCGGCGCGTTCACGATCCCGGTTTACCGGCGTCGCGAAACTGGGCGCGCCAGCAGCTCGATCGGCTTCCGCCTTATCTTCGTTCCCTGGAGGCCACCGGGTACTCTTACCCGGTGGACATCAGCCCGGGGATCGCATGCGAGCTGGCAAGGCTGCGTCGCGCCCGGGAATCGATGTGCTGACCGGTCATCCACACATCACGGCTGGACCGAGAACACGGTGACGGTGTCGGAACCAATAATCGCCGACATAGAGGCAATGTCCATCCGGGCTTACCGCCAGCGCTTCGGGATGGCCCCCGACATCGATGGTATCGGTCACGCACTGGGCGATGGTGTCGATGACCGACATGCTGCGCTCACCAAAGTTGCTGACGTAGGCGTGCTTTACGTCGGGACTGGTCCGCACGCACCGCGGCAGGTCGCCGACCGCGATCCTCGCCGATTCGTCGGCCACCGTGTCGATAACCGACAGCGAACCGGGTTTGGTCACATACGCCTGCAAACCATCCGGCGTAATTGTCACCCCAATTGAACTGTCCCCCAAGGGAATACACGCTACGCGAAACGAGGCAAGATCGATCAGCGACACGCACAGGTGGTCATAGTGCGTCGCGTAGATCGTCGTTCCGTCCAGACTGATGGTGACCGTGTCGGGCGAGCCAACTAAGTGGTCTGGCACGGAATTTCGGTGACGTATTCGTGGGGCCCGTTATGCGGCGGGCGTGAGGGCGGCGTGTTCGTGGGCGGCGATGCGCTCGAGTAGGGCGTTCAGATCGTCTTTGGTGAATTTCCATTCGAACGGTGTCGCGATCTGTTCGTAGTACTGCTGGAAGTCGAGCAGTCGGGCCTCGACCTCGTCGAGGGTGTGGAAGTCGTTCGGTGAGAGGACTTTACGTTGCACGACGGAGAAGTAGATCTCCACTTGATTGAGCCAAGACGCGTGCACGGGCAGGTGGATCAGGCGGAGTTTCGGCCAGCGATGCTGGAGCCGGTCGATGCTGGCCTGGCCGCGGTGTGAGGAGCCGTTGTCGACCACCCAGAACACTC
This sequence comes from uncultured Actinomycetota bacterium, assembly GCA_963788075.1. Taxonomy (GTDB): domain Bacteria; phylum Actinomycetota; class Actinomycetes; order Mycobacteriales; family Mycobacteriaceae; genus Mycobacterium. The sequence continues at coordinate 10,645 of CAWBFI010000013.1, forward strand.
GACGCGCGGTGGCGTAGGGCTCGGTGGTCATGACCTGGTTGACCAGCCGGTCGAAGGGGTCGATGCCGGTGGTGGCCTCGCAGCGCCCGAACACCTTGGCGTGGTGCACGTCCCAGGCTGCCAGGTAGGCCAGGGAGCCGCCGCGGCAGTACTCCGCCTCGACGCGCGCCGGCTGGCTTGGTGTCGGGGGTGTGGTGGCGTGCTTGCGGATGCGGGCCTGGATGGAGGTCTTCTCGTCGGCGGAGATGACGTACTCATCGGGCCGCAGCGGGGTGTCGCGGTAGCGGCGGGCGTGGAGGTCGAGCACCCGGGCCGCCTTGGGTGCGAAGTCGGGGTCGCGGGGGAAGATCCAGGAGCGGTGCTGCCAGGGCTTGATCGCGTCGGCGCTGAGCCAGCGCCAGATCGTGGTGCCCGAGATCGAGGCGGTGATGCCTTGCTCGACGGCGGCGCGGGCCAGATCGGGGCACTGCCAGCGAGCCAACGGCTGGCTCTTGTCGGCCTTGGCCGGGAATTCGCAGGCCAGCGCCTTGATGGCGACCACGACGTCAGGGGGGAAACTCGGGGGCCGTCCTCCCCGAGGCAGATCGGTCAGTCCGGCCAGACGCTGATCGAAGAAGCGTTTGCGCCATTTGGAGACGACTTGCCGCGGCGTGTCTAGGACGCCTCTGAACAATGAATGCCGTAGGGGCGGGAAGAACGTCGACAAGGCCGTTTTTCGGCAGTAGGTCAGACCTGATTGGTCGACAACGTGGTCGTTCTTCCCGCCGATACCAGTTTGGGCAAGGGCGGGGTCCCGATCAAGAGCCCGCTACGGCCCCGGCGGTCAAGTCAGTGCCCAGGCTCCGTGGTGGCGGGTGAGGTCGGCGTTGACGAGGGTGCGCAGGTTGATCGCGGCGGCCCGGTTGCGCAGCCAGGCATGGTTTTTGGCGACGCCGAGGTAGCGCAGCTTCACGCGTCGGCCCCGATGGGTGGCGATCCAGGCGATGATGCGTTCCACGCTCGATCGGGTCGGGTAGTCCTGCTTGAATTCGGGGGTACGGGCCTGGGCGCGGGCGGCGCGCAGCAGCTGCTCGTGTTTGTGGATGCTCATCGATCGGCCGTCGGCGGCGGTGGTGCAGCGCCGCCGCAGTGGGCAGTGCGCGCACAGCCTGCCGAAGGTCACCGTCCGTTTCGGGCTCATCGGCCGGGTGTGCCCGGCCGGGCAGGTGACCGTGCCGGCTGGTTCGTCGATGGTGAAATCGTCGAGGGTGAACCCGCCGGGCACGGCCGGGCGCAGCGGCTTGGGTTTGATCACCGTCTGGTGACCGGCGTCGCGATAGGCGGCGCGGGCGGCTCCGGTGCCGTAGGCCGAGTCGCCGTACACCCGCAGGTCCACGCCCTTCTCGCCAGCCGCGGCGGTCGCCTCCGCGGAATCGGTTCGGCCGGTGGTGATCTCACCGCCATCACTGGTGGCGACCGCTTCACCGCCGCCGGGCTGATCGGCCTGCGGTTCGTCGGCGGGCACGGCGTCGCCGCCGGTTTCCGGGTGCGCGGTCTGGGTTTCGGGGCGGTGGAAGCGGTCACGCGCGATCATCGCCTGCCCGACCACCGGGTCGCTGCTGTCCTCGCCGGCCGCTTTGGTCAGCTCGGCGTCGGTGATCAGCCCGGTTTCCGGCTCGGTGCTGATATGCCCGCGGAAACCGTCGCGCCGCGCGGACTTCGACTTGCGGGTGTGTCGGGCCTCGGTGTCCACGGTGGAGATCACCCGATCCGGCGCCACCTGCCGCGCGATGCGCCAGCCCCCGTCGGTGCCATCGGAGCCGTCGGCGGGTTCCACGTCCTGCCCCGCGACCAGCGCCAACAACCCCAACGCGTCCGCGGCCTTGTCCTCGCGCTCGGGCGCGTCGGGGCGGGTGAGTTCGGCCAGCACCGCCACCGCGTCGTTGACCAGGTCCGACACCAGCGCCGCCTTGGCCTCCGCGTCGTCCCAGTCGATGTCCGGCTTTCCCGGTATCGAGTAGTCACGCCCGGCGACCCGCTCGATCACCGATTGCGCGCCGGGAACCAGCCGCGCCACCTTGCGCATCGCCGCCACCAGCTGGGTCACCGTGTCCTGGGTGGCCACCGCGTCGTCGAACACCGTCGAATCCACGCAGCGTTTCCGGCGCCCGCGCAGAATCCCGGTCTCGGCGATGACCTGCGCGACCGCGTCAAACACCCGGTCCGGACGATCGGAGGCGGCGATCCGTTTGCGCCAGTACACCAGCGTGGACGGATCGAACGAGATCTGCGTCAGCGACCGCCCGCACGCCACCTTCCACCGGATGTCGAAGCGCAGCGCGTCCGCGGTCTGCGGGTCGGACAGATCGAAGAGCTCCTTGAGCACCAGCACCGACCCGACCAGATCCGCCGGCAGCGACGGCCGCCCCCTCGACGAGGAGAACAGGTCAGCGATGAACGAATCAGGAAACAGCTCATGGCGGTGCTCAGCCAGGAACGCGAACACGCTGCCCGGCGGCACCAGCTCCCCGACCAGCGCCTGCGCGTCCAACAACTCCCGATCCGACCGCGTAATCCCTTGCACCACAACATCATCACACGCCACACGGCGCGCAGCCGTCAGACACCACCAGCGTTGAACGAATTATTCAGAGGTTTCCTAGGCGTGCGGCGATCTCGTCGTTGCCCAGGCCGTTGGCGGCGTAGAGCACGATTTTGGCGCGCACAACTTCGGAATACGCTGACGTATATCGGCGCGCGCGGGCTTCGAGTTCTGTCCGCTCGGCTTCGGCCAAAGCGATGCTGTACGGGCTGGTTCGTGGCATGCTGCTCCCTTCGTCAAGGGAACCATCTCACGTAACCGTATGGAAGTGTGGGACCACTAAATTACGTCACTGTAATTATGCAGTCGACCACTAAGTCAATGGTGTGGATCGCCGCATTGGTTGGTGTCGATAACGCCGAGCACACCGGCGTCGTACTCGTAGTACGCGCTTCCCTTCTCGCAACCCGAAATATGACTGCATCATTGGGAAGTGCTCAGCCCCTGGGGCCACACAAGGGCTCAGCCGTCGGCGACAGACGGCACTGCATGCTGCTAAAAGCGGCCGTTGTTGTGCAGACGTTGTGCAAAAAGGCGCAATAATGCCCTGACCTGGTGGTCCCGGCTGGGATCGAACCAGCGACGATGCTAACGGCATCCGTTGACACGTTCATGGATAACCACTGATATCCATCAGGGTGCGGCCCCGCGGTGTGATGGCCGTCGACGGCGATTCGGGTCACCAGACCCCGCCACCGAGCAGCTCTAGAACAGGATGGCCGACGCCCTCCTGTGGTCGGTGCTTGGTCGGTGAATCCGCGACACGCCGTGGTTTCGCTTGGTGTGCGATGGCGCTATATGGCCAGTTCAGATGCCCTTTCGGCGTCTTAAGCAGACGGGCCCACAGGCTCTCCTAAAGCCGGTGTCGCAGGTTCGAATCCTGCCGGGGGCACAGGCCGCGAAACGCCTGGTAGAGGCCATTTTGGGCACTTACCGGGAGCGGTTCGTGCTATCTGTGTGCAATCTTTTGCACCATCTGCCAGCGCTAACCAGCGCACCGCCTTGTCGCTGCTTCAACTATCGCCTCAAGTTTTGGTCGGCGCTTGTTCCTGAGCCGCCTGACGGGCCGTCAGCGCGAGCGGCTACGGCTGCTGTTCAGCGGCACTCGGCGATGAGGGGGCGATCGTGCCGCTTGCCTCGGCCACGCTACTGCTGTCCGGCTGCGCTTCCGGCAGCTCTAGCGCAGCCAAGAGCTGCTGCAACTCAACCGTAGGTGTTCAATCCCACACTGTGCCAACGATTTAGGCGTCGACAGGTAGGGTGCGTGCGTTGATAAGTGTAGGTCGTTCGCGATCGGCAATACCGGATTCTACGAACTTGATGACCTCGTCAGTGGTGTGTGCTTCGTGGGCGTCCACGCCGTAGCTCGCGGCGGTGCCTACAACATCCAGACCGGGCAGGTCCAGGCCGGGAACACCGGCGGTCTTCTCCCACTTCCCGAACTCTTTGAGGACGCCGTATTCGGCGTTGGATGCCACCACGATTGTGACCGGGATCCGGTAGTGGGACGCCGTCCATAACGCTGTGATCGCGTAATGCATGGAACCGTCGCCCATTAACGCCACCACGGGCCGATCCGGCGCGGCGAGTTGAGCGCCCACGGCGGCGGGTAGCCCAAAGCCCAGTCCCTCGCCGGCGGCCGTTAAGTGCGAGATTGGGTGGGCGGCCCGAATAGCGGTGGTGATCGCGAGCTCATTGCTGCCGGCCTCGCTGACCCACAGCGTGTCTGCGGGTGCGGCCTGCCCGACGGCCGCCCAAAGTGATTCGGGTTTGAGCGGTGTTTCTGCGTGCTCGACGTCGGGGATCGGGGCCCGCGGCGGTGGAGCAGACCGCTGGGATGGTTTGGCGGCAGCGAGCAGGGCCTGGGCCGCGGCATGCACGTCGGCGATGATCGCGTCCCCCACTGGGGCGCGGGCGGCTTCATCGGGATCGTTGGTGATGTGGATCAGGCTTGTGCCCGGGGGCAGATAGGGTCCGGGGACGCGCGGGTAATACCGGAACACCGGCGCCCCGATCACCACCACCAAGTCACGGCCCGTTAACGCTTGGGAGACCCATCCCGCACCGGGCGCCAGCATGCCCTGATACAACGGGTGATTCTCGGGGAATCCGCTCCACCCGGTCAGCGGGGCCGTCCAAACGACAGACTGGGTGCGTTCGGCCAACCCGATCACGGCGTCCCACGCCCCGTAGCGTTCCACATCGCCGCCCACGATCAGCGCCGGCGAGGTTGCGGCCTCAATGCGCGCACAGATCTGCTCGGCGAGATCTGCCGAAAAGCCGACGGCATGGGTAACTTTGCGGTCGCGCACCACGGCAACGTCCGCAGCCTGGGTGTCGTCGAGTTCGGCCTGCATGTCATCCATCGGCAAAGACACGAACACCGGCCCCATCGGGGGCGTTGTAGCCAGGTGGATGGCACGAGCGAGCACAGCAGGAGTCTCGCTCGCGATTGCCGGTTCAGCCGCCCACTTCACGAACGGCTTAGGCACCGTCGTCGGCTCAATGTTGGTCAGCAAGCAGTACTGGTTCTGCATGAAGCGGCGCTGATTTCCGGCGGTGATAATCAACGGGGTCTTATTCACGAACGCGTTATAGAGCGCGCCCTGCGCGTTGCCCAGGCCGGGTGCGGTGTGAATATTCACCACAGCGGGTCGACCGGTGACTTGCGCATAGGCATCGGCCATCCCCACCGGCACCATCTCCTGCAGTCCCAGCAGGTAGCGGAAATCTCGAGGAAAGTTCTCCAGCAGGGTCAGCTCCGACGAGCCGGGATTGCCGAACCATGTGGTCAGCCCGTGCCTGCGGAACAGATCGATAGTTGCTTGCCGAACGCTACTCATGTCGGTTGTCCTTTCCAATTCGATTTGAGCTCACTCCGGGGTTAGAGCCAGCTTGGTTGCCACGAACCCAACGGAGTCCATGGAAATGACTCAACATATGCGGGTACGTCTATCGTGCTGCTCTGTAATGGATTGTCGTAGTTGGCGTTTAATTCTTTCGCAGCTTTTCTGCTGCATCGATAGTACTAATTGCTGATTCGGCGACCGAGCTGGGCAAGTTTGCGGTCATCGGAACACCGTGACGTACCCAGCGACACCGAACGCCACCGGCAGCATCGGCAGCATTCCAAGGGTTGCATTCAGCATTGTTGCTCTTTTCTGGCGTGCTCACCGGCGGGGTGTGAGGCTTCGCCTCGTTCGTCGCTCGGGTGAACGTGATTAGTTGATGACTACTACGGTCGCCGCGCGCGCAGCCCAGCACCATAGTCCGAGGATTGATGTTTAGGGCCGCATAGATGTAGTGCTAACGGGGCTTCGCCCCAGCCCGACGAGGCATGCCGTGCTCGTCTTGGGTTAGAGGCTCCGGTCGGACGGGGGTGAGACCGTGACCGAAGGACCGGTCCGGTGTATGAACCGCATAGCGCGGTTGGTTGGCCTGAACTGGCCGCCCGTCCGATCGGAGCCCTGTGATGACCGTAGCGCGATCTGTCGATAATGTCCTTATCGAGCATGTGGTGTTCGAAGTGGAGTGCATCGACCGGATGTATTGCAACGTCTACGTGCCGGGATTGCAGTACGCGGCTGGCCTGGTGGGCTATGTGCGTCGGCAGTTGGGATTGCCGATCGCCTCAACCGCGCCGCTGGCCCGGATCACCGAGGCGTTCGATAGATCGGTGCACCGGTTTGCCCGCGACCACGGGTTGGCCTGGGTGGACTTCGCCAAGGGGCAACGCAAAGACGACATCGCCCAGCAGTACCTGGCGGAGTTCACCGACACGGAAGGAGTGCTGTTCGTCGGTCGGGCGCAGGAGAAGACCAAGCTGTTTCGTACCGAGAAACGCCGCGACGCCAACGGTGATGCCTACCCGTGGATCGTGCCGGCGACTGGGCTGGTTAATCACTTCTACTTCTACTGCGTCGATGACGATTTCGGTCCGTTCTTCATGAAGTTCTGCTCTTATTTCCCCTACAACGCCAAGCTGTGCGTCAACGGCAACCATTGGGCCCAGCGGCAGGCAGCCAAGGCCGGCATCGGGTTCACCGCTTTGGATAACGGGTTCGCCGCGGTCGACGACCCGGCCGCGCTGCAGACGATCTGCGACAGTCTGGGGCCCGCCCAGATCGAGGCGCTGTTGGGCAAGTGGCTGGCGATCCTGCCGCACCCGTTCACCACCGCCGACCGGGCCGCGGGCTATCACTACGAGCTGTCGATCCTGCAGGCTGAGTTCTCGCTGACCCAGATGCTGGACAAACCGGTGGCGGGACGGATGTTTTTCGAGCAGGTCATCCGCGACAACCTCGATATCGGTCGCCCCAACCAGATCGCCCTGGTCTTCGACCGCAAGCTGATAGGCCGCGGCCCACGCCGCACACCCGGGTTGTTTCGCACCCGGGTGATCACCGAGGGTGTGACCCCCAGCCTGCATGTGGACTACAAACACACCCGCATCAAGCAGTACCACAAGGAAGGAAAAGCGCTGCGCACCGAAACCACAATCAATGACACCACCGACTTTTCGATCGGCAAACGGCTGACTAATCTGCCCGCGCTGCGGGAGATCGGCTTTTCGGCCAACCGACGTCTGCTGCACGTCCAACGACTCAGCCACGACCCGATCACCGGCGCCGACGCGCTGGCCACCATCACCGGCACAGTCACCACCGCCACCGGCGCCCGCGTGCCCGGACTACGCCTGGCCCAGCGGCGCACCCACGCCCTGCTTCAGTCGCTACTGACGTTTGGCTGCCAAACCAACGGATTCACCAACCGTGACCTACGCACGCTCACCACCGAGCTGCGCGGCCTGCCGCGCGGGACGGTCACCGCCGGGCAGACCACCTATGACCTGCGCCGACTCAAATCCCGCGGCCTGATAACCCGCATCGCGCACACCCACCGCTACACCGTCACCGACCACGGCCTGCACACCGCGCACTTCCTGACCTGCATACACGACCGATTCCTGCCCACCGGACTAGCACACCTGGCCGACGACACCACCGCGCCACCACTGCAGGCAGCTTCTCGCGCCTACAACAACGCCCTCGAAAACCTCAGCCGCACAACACTACTCGCCGCCTAACACCAACCACCTAACCTACCACGCCAAACTTGACTCAAAATTCCGGCTGTGCCGGATCTAGCCAAGCCAAGCTAGGCGGGCCCGGTATTTGACGGCTGCTCAATCAGCCCCGCGCATGAGCGGCGCTAGCTGGGTACGGGAGTTGATACCCAGCTTGGCAAACGCATTGTGGACGTGGGTCTTCACCGTATGGAGGGAAAGGTGCAGCTGTGTGGCGACGTCGCGGTTGGTCACGCCCTGTGCGATCAGGTTGACTACCTTGAGCTCGGATTGGGTGAGGCTGTCCCAGCCCATTTTTGCCCGCGGCTGGCTGACAATGCGACGTTCCACACCTAACCGGCGCAACTGGCCGCCCACGCGGCGCGCATCGGCGAGCGCTTCGTGGCGCACGTAGGAGTCGAATGCGGCGCTCAGCTGATCCACCGCCTCATCAGGGTGGTCGGTGCGCGCGAGTTCACCGCCAGCGTCCTCGGCAGCTCCAGCGTAAAAAAGCGGCCGCGACGACGAGCGAAGCACGTGCGCGGCAGCCACTAGCGCCCGGGCATCACGTTCGAGTATTCCGCGGGCATGCCGGACGACCCCCGAGAACAGCGGGATCGCTGGCCGCTCACGCTCGAGCACCTCGCAGGCCTGCAGCACGCGCGCGCAGGCCGGCATCGCCGCCGGCCGAGGCTACCCGCGCGGTAAAGATCACCCGATCTAAGACCTGGGGCCAGATTGGAGTCTGGAACAGCGTGATGTCGCCGCCCAGCCAGCGCATCGCGTCATGGACGTCGTCGCGCTGCCACGCCGCCACCGCGAGCACATGCGCCGCTCCCCGACGTACCGCAGATGAGCCATTGGAGTAGGCGTCACGCGCGTCATTTACCATCTGCTGCAACAACTTTCGGTCATCCGTACGCGCCGCCACCTCGGTCAGAATCACCATGCGGATCATGTCCGGCTCGCTCATAGCTGTCCGCTGTGGGGACGGCAGGGATTCGATCGCGGCGCGCGCGGCAGACAACCGGCCCGCAGTTAAGTGGACAACCCCGTCGTCAGCGGCCCAGATTGCAAGGGCCATCGCGTTGCCCTCCCGGCGGGCTTGCTCGATTCCGTCAGCGACTTGGGCCGCAGCGTCGTCCAATCGGCCGACCACCGCCAGCAGCAGCGCGTAGTGCATTGCGGCCAAGTCATGAGCTGCGGTCGCATCACGAGTGCGCGCGAGCGCGCAAACCTCCTCGAGGCGGCGTACGGCGCGGCCCGCGTACCCGTCGCCGCAGTCGAGCAAAGCGAGGGTGAGGTTGGCCACGATTTTCGACTCGAGATCATCGGTCGATGCCGCGGCCGCGGCAGCATCGTTGGCCGCTGCGCGCTGTTGCCCGCCGAGCTTCTGAAACAGAAGGCTGTAGGCCAACCACGCCAGATGTCGTGCCCGGGTGACCTCGCTGATGTCGACTAACTGCAGCGCTCGTCGATTCTCCTCCACGCGCCGCTGAGTGCTGTGCTTATTGAGCGTCGCGAGGCGCAGACGAATCTCGGCCTCCTCCTGCGGTGACGCCACCTCCGATAGCGCCGCAACGGCCAACTCTTCGGCCTCGTGATAGCGGCTAGCCCGGTTGAGCAACTCCACCGTTTCGGCGACCAGTAACCCGTGGTCAGCGTCATCGGCGGCCAACAGCTCCAACGCGCGCTTGCTCAAGTCCGCGGCCGCACTCGCATCGGTATGGCCAACTGATTGCGCAGCATGCCGCAGCGCGCCGATCGCCTCCCTGTCCCTCGGCTCGGCGCTGCGCGCCAGCTGCGTGGCCACCTCGGCCGGCGCCGCGCCCAGACTCAGTATGATCGACGCCGATTGGCGCTCCATCGCGCGCCGTACCGATTGCGTTAAGGACTGTCGGGTGGCCTCGCGCAGCAAGTCGTGCCGAAACCTCAGCTGCTCACCGTCTTCGACGAGCAGATCCGCGCGCACCGCCTCCTCGACAGCCGACATCAACGACGCCGGCTGGCGTTCCAGCATCGCGGCCAGCAGACCAGCCGAGAACCTGTCCGGCAGCACCGCGGCCACCCGCACCACCTCGCCAGCACCGCTGGAGAGCAGGTCGAGGTGCTGCTGCATACTTGCGCCCAAACGGCGCGGGAGCGCGTGTCCGCTGGCCACCGCACGTCCGGCGCTCACGTTGAGCCGGCCCTCCTCGCCCAGGCCCCCGACCAGCTCCCGGACCAGGAAGGGATTTCCGTGCGCCTTGGCGGCCAGATTCAGTAAAGACTCATCGGCGTTCGCCCGCACGACGTCGCAGACCATATCGTCGACCGCGCTCGGCGACATAGCCGCCACCCGGACAAATGCGGCATCCGCGTGTTGCAGCACCGACAAGGTCTCCTGCACCGCCGGGCCACCGGCCCCTGTGCGCGCAGTCAGAACCCACAGCACCGCCACATCCGGCCGCGCGGTGGCCAGCGACCGCAGCGCCAACAGCGTGCCGTTATCGGCCCAGTGGATGTCCTCCAGCACAATCGCCAGCGGGGTCTCCGCAGCCGCATGAATCGCGTCGGCCAGATCGTGCACCACCCAGTAGCGCAGATCCGCCGAGCCGCCCAGCCGGCGCAACGCGTCGGCGTCTCCAACCGGGGGATCAGCGCGCAGCGTGGCCATGAACAGCGAAAAAAAGGGCACCGTCTGCTGATACTCAAATGCCTCACCGAACAAGGTGCGCACCCCGCACTTGTCGGCCAATGCCATCACCTCGGTCAGCAACCGACTCTTCCCAATGCCCGGCGGGCCCTCGATGACCAGCACACCCCCGCGCCCCTGCACTAGCTCCGTCACCAGCGCGCCGATCACCTTCAACTCGGCCGCCCGGCCCCGAATCGGCGAAGTTGCGAGCCGCTGGCCGCCGACATCAAATCGGCCGGTTGAGCGCCGCACGGGGTGTCCTGTCTACCGTTACTGGACTGCCACTGCAGTGCACGTCATTGTAGGCATCCGCCCGTCCACGCGGAACACACGTCGATGGAGCGCCGAGCCCGAAATCCCGCGCCAGCCGATCACACCGGCGAGTGCGAACTGCTGGACACCGACATCGGCGGGATCGCGGTACACATCGCGGCGCGGATCCTTACCCAGGCCAGCGCCGGTGAAATCCTCGTCTCCCGCGCCGTGCGTGACCTGGTCGTCGGCTGGGCACGGGCTTCGAGGACCGCGGCAGCGTCGAGCTGCGCGGCGTGCCCGGCAGGTGGCAACTGCCGGCGGTCGATCGCCATGGCCCGCGGGCGGTATCGGCCGAGGCGGAACTGGCGTCAATGCCCACTCCTGGCCGTCGGACCGCGATGCGCCGCTCGGACCGCGCCGCGGAGGTGATCGCGAGGCGCGCACCGTGGATCGTCCGCGGGATGGCCCGCCTCGCCCCGGCCACCGGCCGCAGATGAACAGAGATACGTTGAGCCGCAACGCATTTAGGCGCGCTCACTGGAAGGATTGTTGACTTGAACATTGTCAGTAGCCTCTGGAACCTACGGCGCGCGAAGTGTTTCCGCTTGGCTCGTCGGGCTCGTCGGATACTGACTAACGTGGCAGTCGGTGAATACCCAGCACCACGGTTGCACAGGTAGAGGTTTTCAAGAACAGCCCGCTGGGTCTGTGCTTGATTCCGTTGCGCAAGGTGGGTTTGCTGGCGGGCTTATTTGACGGTGGACCGAACTTCAGACGCCGCTGGCAATTCGCAAGCCGCTGATAATTTCAGGCTCGATCGCGATGACGGTGTCGGCGTGATTTACCCACGGTTGCAACAGTTGCTCGTACCGCGAAAGCTGGGCAGGATCCCTGAGCGTATACGCCCGCCCTGTAACAACAACGCTCCATCCTTCCCGAGCCTGAGGGTCGATACTGTCGGCTTCGTACGCGACTACGACCCCATCGTGGGATCGCGCTTCGGTAGAGATCACCGAAGTCAACCGGGTGCGAATAATTATTCGTCCCTCGTCGACGATGTGATTGACCGGCCGGATCGCGGGAAGGGTCTTCAGGGTAAAGACGATGCGCCCGTAGCTGACGCTGGCCAGCAAACGCAGTGCTTCAACGATGCCTATCGGCTGAGCGCCCACAGCTAGCTGCGCCAAGCCCAGCCCGCCGTCATAGTCCCATTCAGCCATAGCGTAGTTTCCGCTTTTTCCTTCTTGGGTACCTAGGGCCGAAAGGCTCAACGTTGTGCCGACAGCCCCAGCGGTCACCGCCCTCGGTCAACGTCCGCAGCACCGCCAACGGTCTATAACGACACCTGCACCGACGCCCGGACGCAGCTTGTCGAGCGGTGAGGGAAGCACATGGCGGCGGACGGCGCACAGGGCTGCTGGTCCTGCGGCGAGTGCGAGCGGGCCGACGAGTAAGCACGGTCGAATCGTGATGCTGCAAAATGAGCGACCCCGGTGTTTTCCCAACATTGACTTGACCGGGATTGTCGTCCATGCCGGTCATTGGAATGGGCAGGTCGGGCGTGACAACCATTATCTCGTGAGCAAGATTCTCAATGCGACCGGTGCAGTGGAGAGTTCGGTCACCGCTTCTTTGGGCAAAGGAATGTACGTCGGCAACCTGGTGGTCCCGCCTTCGGCGGTCACCTCCCCGATCCAGCTGGCTGCCGCAGAAGCACCATTGGCTCCCACGACAGCCGACGGCGCTCCACTGATCCCAATGTTCGTCCCGCCGTTGCCACCGGGAGCACGTAAGGCCCAGCAGGATAAGCCGGCAGAGAAAGGCTATGGACCGCCGATCTTTGGCAGCATCATGCGGCGACCTCCGTCAGGCGGATGAGAAGGAAGGCGCACGCCCACCACGGCTTGCGGGAGTGATAGATCGACCCCGGCACGGTGGTTTCAGCCGCCGCAGAACGGTAAGTCATATGACGATGTCTCCCGACCCCCCAGAAGAGCCGGACCTCGACCGCGCCTACCAGGAACTGATGCGGCTGCTGTTGCGCGGTAAGTTCGAGGCAACGAGCGCCAAGCCGTTTCGACTGCTCACTGCGTTCATCACCGACCTGCCACACCGCGTCTCTTAGGGCAATCGGCAGAGACCTGCCCGTTGCGTTGAGAACCAACCGCCGGTGAAACCCCAAGCAGACTCATTTTTGACCTCGGCTGATGCTTGCATTTCCATTCGGGTGATGCCCGACAACGATTTTCGGCTGACCTTGACACTCCCTAGATGAGGCCGCGCTCAAGCGGTCCGGCAACAGCGGCGTGGAGGCGGCCGGGGGTCACGCACTCGTTCTGCGTCATGCTGATCCGGCGGATGCGCCGGTTAGGCGGCGCCACAACCCAGTGGCCCCATTGGCCCCACGCGACGAGGGTAGGTGCGAACGGGCCGTTTCGCGTGGTGATCCGACGGTTTGAGAGTGTCGCGGCCCGGCTATCTCAGTGGGGACAAATTCAGCATCCGCTCGCATCCGACGGATGCGGGCGGTGAGCACTGCGGGAGCGAGACGAAGCTATGACCGCCACCCAACCCGCCGCACCTGACACGCCTACGACGGACATTCCTCGTTACTGGGCAGGACCACCATATTCGCCCAACGGAGAAAAGACTCCCCTCGTCGCCGGCACTACGATCGCGGGCGGCCGGATCCGGCTGATGATCTTCTACGGCGATGCGCCGCATCTCCAGTTCTGGCAAGCTGCCGACACGCTGACAGGACAGCATCTGGCGGTCACGGTGGTCGACCCCGAGAACGCTCTGCCGACTGCAACTGTCGATGCGATTCTTTCCCAGACCGCAAGTCTGCGGGGCATCGACTCGCCCGGCTTAGCGAGAGTGATTGACGTGGGCCGCGACCATTGCGGCGGAGTAGTGGTTTCCAATTGGACGCGTGGGGCCACGTTGAAAGAAGTCGCTAATACGGCGCCGTCGCCCATCGGTGTTGCAGACGCTGTCTTATCCCTGGCTGAGACTGCCGACGTGGTGCACGGGGCCGGGTTGGCGTTGTCGATCGACCATCCCGAGCGAATCCGGGTCAGCGCTGACGGGCGGGTCGTGCTGGCTTTTCCAGCGACGATGCCGAATACAACGCCGCGGGATGACCTTCGCGGCATCGGCGCGGTCATGTATGCGTTGCTCGTCAACCGTTGGCCCTTCCACGGCAGGAGCGCGTCGAAGGATTGGGGGACCGTCGAGATTGATGCGGAAGGCCGAATCCAAGAACCCGCGGTCCTCAACCCACGCGTTCCGTTCCTGATTTCATCCACCGCGGCGGGGCTGGTGCGTGATGGCAACGGTATCCGCAGTGCCAAGACGATTTCGACCTTGCTGCGCGAGGCCAGCGACGACGCCAAGAACTACGCGGCGCCCTCCACCACCCGCGAACTGCCCGTACCTGGACCGCCCGGTTGCTATGCCGGCTTTCGCAATTTCGGGCCGGCCGAAAAGGCCGAATACGCTCGCCGTCAACTTTTGAAGACATTTCTCGGGATAGCGGGGGCAGTCGCCCTCGTTTTGCTGATGACTTTTGCCAACACAATCAGTCGAATAGTAGGCACTATCAATACCGACGCGACGATGAACGAGAGCAAGCTGGGGCTCCAGACAACGTCGCCGAGGGCATTCCCGTCGCCGACGTCGGCTTCGCCGGCGCCCCTAGGAGCACCGCCACCTGCCGCTCAAGCCGGAACAGTGAAGCCGCTCAAAGCCTCAGTCTTTTCACCCGGTGGATCGCCGGATAGCCCAAGCTCGGCGAGGTTGGCAATCGACGGTGACCCAGCCACTGCGTGGTCGACGGACACCTACTTTGACGCCCAACCCTTCCCTAAGTTCAAGGACGGTGTCGGATTGTTGTTGCAGCTTCCCGGACCGACGTCGCTACATGCCGTCACGATCGACCTAGACAGCACCGGCACCGTGGCACAAATACGATCATCGGCGAACGCGACGCCCGCGAAGCTCAGCGACACCGCTGAACTCAGCCCGCCCACCCCGCTGCGACCTGGCCACAACGTCATCCCGATCAATGGCTCCGCCGCCCCGACAACGTTCGTACTGGTCTGGATAAACACTCTGGGCACCACTGGCGGGAAGAGCCATTCCGACATTTCCGAGGTCACGGTTCAGAGCGCAGCGCTGGTCAGATGATGCGCACGACGGGTCACGTATCAGAATTCGGGCCCCGGGCCAGCCTTTCCCGAAGACTCTTGGGACGTATGTCCGTCCAGTTCTGTTCGATGTAGTCAATGCACGCAGCGCGTTGCGCCTGACCGTAGACCACCCGCCAGCCTGCTGGAATTTCGGCGAAGGCCGGCCAAAGGCTGTGTTGCTCTTCGTCGTTGATCAAGACGAAAAAGCTGCCGGTGTCGTCGTCGAAAGGATTGGTGCTCATCGGTTCTGCGGACCGCCTGGTCGACATGAGTGGAATTGCCAAACCATACCGGAGGCCTACAGGGTGGGCCGCGCGTTTCTACAAAGTCCTGCTGTCCCACGCCGCCTTTCCGGCGAGTTCGGCCCGGACGGGGCGTCGACCCGATCGCGCAGGCTACGGCAAAACCGTGTGCATCAACATGACGTCATACGCCGACCACAGCGACAAGTTGAAATACAAGTCTCTGCCCGATGACCAGGGATGGATCATCGGCGCATAAATGCCACCGGGCATTTGGAATGACGACACGAGCGGCTGCTCCGGGCTCCACGGTCCTTGCGGAGCCGGCGCGGTCCTTGCCACGACGTCGTTGCTGCCACCGTTGGTGTAGAGCACCAGGTACTGCTTGAGATAGCTGTTGTACTGGGCCGACATCTCGCCGACGGGGCCCGGGAAGATCGGCGTCGCGGCCCCCGGGTTGGCCGGCACCCAGCGTCCCCCGTCGTCGCCGTTCCAGTATTGGTACTTGGAAAGGTCCGGCAAGGCGTTCGGTGGAACTCTCGAGAGAAATGCCGCACCGCCACGTCCCGAAGGCGTCCCAAACTGATAGAGGTAGCCGTCGTTACCCTTCATGAACGCGCCCATTTGGAAGTTTTCATTTCCTGGCGTGAACCCGACTCCCGGGACAGCATCCGCCGAGGCCGTGCGAATAGAACTGGGGAAGATCCCCCAGTTCTGGCCGTTGTCGACGGACCTCGCGATCGCCGAGTAGTTGGTGGACCATTCGCCGTCGCGGCCCCACTGCCGGATGGACATGTAGCTCAGGTATTGGGTTCTGCCGAGGGAGATGCCGGCGGTCGGAATGATTCCGGTCTCGTGCGCCGCCCGATGGATGGTATTGACGACCTGTTTGGAAAGGCCGGTCGTCCACACCGGTGAGCCGGAGTATCTGTCGTTGGGTACGCCGTCCGCAATGTGGATTCCGTGCGACAGGTCATGGTCCGAACTGCGGAACAATGTGTTGTATCGCCATTGCTGGCCGTGGACCTTGCAATAACCGAATGTGTCACCGAAGGCCATCAGGACCTGGCGGTTCGCGGGATCTCCATTGTCCCAAGCGATTCCGAGGTCGGTGCCGGAGATGCCGAACCGTTGGAGAGTCTTGTTCGGGCCGTTTGTCCCGGTTACCCAGTCGACGAGCGACGTAGGTGCCCCCGCGATCGAGGCAGGAGGCGGGGGGGCCGGCTGCGGCGCCGGCTGCGGTACCGGCTGCGGCTGCACCGGTGCCGCGTTCGGCTGTAACGGGGCAGCATTCGGCGGCTGCGGGAACCCCGGCGCGGGGGGATTGGGCCCGGGCGGCACTACCCCCGCTTGCTGTTGTATCGGCGCGGAGTATCGACTACCGGGCGATCCCGGCTTGAGCAATGAAGAAATCAGCGGACCCAACCTGGGCAACGGCGCGCGGTCATTGGTGTTAGACGGTCTGCGGCCAGTCGGGGGCTGGACGACCGGCTGGGGCGCGGGCATCGGGGGCGGAGCCGCTGGTGGGTCCGCGTTGGCTTCGGGCGCGCTGCAGGGGGTGGCGTTCGCCAACGGCGCGGGGCCGATCGCAATGAAGAAACCGATGGCGGTCAGCGATGCCACCGATAGCGACACGATCCGGAGAATCGCCGTCAATGTCACACCTTTCAAGGAGCGGGGCCGCCGCATTGACGCCCGCAGTCGGCTCATGTGACGATAGTTATCCACGTGGCCGGTGTGACCAGTGAGATGCGGATAGGTATGCATCCGTGACCGTGTCGCAACGCTTCGGTTTCACGGCGCGTGCGCGCATCGAGGGCCGCGACGACGCCGAACGCGCTGGTACCGACCCTGCAACCCGTCGCGCGGCCCGGTACGCTCCCATCCGCGACAGTCCGCCAAGGAGGACATCCGAATGAGTGTCCGTAATGAGCCTTAATGGGTCGGGGCGCGACCCATTCCAAGGGAAGGCCTTTCTTCGCCGAGTCGTTGCCGCGTCGATGGCCGGCACCGTCGTCGAATGGTACGAATTCTTCCTCTACGGCACCGCCGCGACGCTGGTGTTCAGCAAGGTTTTCTTTCCACACAGCGCCAACGAACTCGACGCGATCCTTGCAGCCTTCGTGACCTACGCCGTCGGGTTCGCGGCGCGCCCGATCGGCGGCTTGGTCTTCGGGCAGCTCGGGGATCGGTACGGTCGCAAGAAGCTGCTGCAGTTCAGTCTGCTGCTGGTGGGCGCCGCGACCGTCCTGATGGGCTGTCTGCCCACTTTCGCCCAGATCGGGTATTGGGCCCCAGCGCTGTTGGTGGTGCTGCGCTTCGTCCAGGGCTTCGCAGTCGGCGGCGAGTGGGGCGGCGCCGTTCTGCTCGTCGCCGAGCACAGCCCAAATCCCAGCCGTGGTTTCTGGGCGAGCTGGCCGCAGGCCGCTGTGCCCGTCGGCAACATACTGGCAACGGCGATACTGCTGACGCTCACCTCGACGCTATCGGACGCGGCCTTCCTCAGCTGGGGCTGGCGCGTCGCCTTCTGGCTGTCGGCGGTCGTCGTTCTCATCGGCTACTACATCCGGACAAAGGTGACCGACGCACCGATCTTCCTCGCAGCGCAGCGAGAGGCCGAGCGCACCAAGGCGACGCGGCTGGGCGCTCTTGAGGTGTTAAGGCGTTACCCGCGTGGTGTTTTCACCGCAATGGGCTTACGTTTCGGCGAGAACACGATGTATTACCCAGTGAGGCCAGCCTCGGACCGCCCAGGCGGGTGGCCCGGTTGTGCGGGTTCGTTGCGGTTGGCTGCTGGTTGATACGCGGTCCGAGCCTGCCCTCACGCCCCGGCACTGTCACCACCTGGCCCTGGTCAAGATCGGTTTGCCTGAGCACGCTGATGGTCATGGCTGCGGAAGTGACGATCAACGATGTGCTCGATGGGCACGTTGTCCTGGATTTGGAGTGCATGGATCGGATTTATCTCAACGGTTATGTGCCGAACCTGCAGGTGGGCGGCCAGGTGGTGTCGTTTATGACCGCGCATCTCGGTTGTCCGATCCCCTCGCCGGCGATTATCGAGAAGATGGGCACCGCGTTTCGCAAGGCGGTGGATCGTTTTGCTGTCGACAACACTATCCCGGTGGTGAGGTTCGGTAGGGATGACCGCAAGATCGACATGATGCGCCCCTATTTGGCTGGGCAGGCACGCACTGGCCACTGCGGGGTGGCCGCGATCGGAATTGCCCAAGAGTTCCAGAACGTGTTCGTGTCGGCAAAACACAAAGGCGACAATGGTGTCCCGTGGTTTTCGTTTGACAAGGCCGACCGGCGCGTGACGTGCTTTTATTTCTACGTCTGGGACATCGATTTCGGGCCAGCGTTCATCAAGATCTGCACGTACTTCCCGTACCCCATCAAGGTGTGGATCAACGGCCACGAGTACGCCAAACGCCAGGCCGCCCAGGCCGGTATCGGGTTCACCGAGCTGTCCAACGGGTTTGCCTCCTGTGCCGATCCCGCCGCGCTGCAGGCGATCTGTGACCGGCTGGGTCCGGGCCGTATCGAGGTGTTCTTCGAGCGCTGGATGAGCCGGCTGCCGCTGCCGCTAACCGAAGCCGATCGCACCGCTGGCTACTGGTGGGAACTGTCGATGCGTCAGGTCGAGATCTCACGCACCTTGGTATTCGACGCCCCACGCCACGCCCGCGGGTTCTTCGAAGCCCTGGTGGCCGACAATCTCGACATCGGCCGCCCCGACAGTGTCGAGCTGCTCTTCCACGGGCCCCGACACCTGGGCAGGCCCGTCAAACTCGACTGCATGCCCAGAACAAGGGTCGTCACCCGCGGTACCGACGTGACCGTCAACGCGTTCTACAAGAGCTCCCGCATCAAACAATATTTGAAGGACGGGCGGGCGCTGCGGATCGAAACCGTCGTCAACTCACCCGACGACCTGCGCTGTCACCGTCGCCTGGTCCATCTCGACGAACTGGCCGCCCGCGGGCGTGCGGTTAATCGCCGGCTGCTTGATACTGAACGTGTCGGCCAGGGCTGCGTCCTTGCGAGTCCAGCCTTTGCGCGGATCGCGCGGCCCACCCTCACCGAGGATGGCAGGAAGACCCCGGCCTTAAGGTTCGGCGATCTTCGGGTCCAAGCCCTGGCCGGCGCGCTGTGTACGACGATGCTCGCCGTCACCGGCATCACCAACAAGAGCCTGCGTGCCTTGATGACCGGGCTGCTCGACGGCACCGCCTACACCATCAACCAGGCCAGCTACGACCTGGCCCGTTTACGGGTCAACGGCCTGATCACCCGCATCCCGGGCCGCAACCTGTATCGGCTCACCGGCGACGGGCTGCGGTTTGCGATCTTCTACACCAAACTGTACAACCGCCTGCTTTGCCCCCTCATGGCAGCAAACCAACCACCCGCGCCGCCACCATTGCGAAACGCATTGCGCACCATTGAAACTCACATCAACGAACGCATCGACAACGCTCGCATCTTGCCAAAGGCAGGCTAAAGACCAAGGCCATCCTCAAAGGCCCACCCGCGCCACCAGTACTGTGAAACGCATTGCGTACCATCGAAACTCGCATAGCCGAATGCATCGACAACGCTCGCATCCCAACCAAAGCGGCGCGAAAACTCAAGACAACCCTCAAAGTCCTAGCGACCAAGGGTCCCTAGTGGTCACATTTTCCATCACCTACCTCAAAGTCCACGCGCACGCCAATACCAAGGTCATCCTGTGGTGGCTGCTGGCCGCCCATGCCGTACACTTTGCGGTCATCCCGCTCGCCGGAGGTCTCAGCGACCGATTCGGCAGGCGCCCAATCTATTTCGTCGGCGCGCTCAGCGCTTGCACCTGGGGGTTCTTCGCATTTCCCATGATGGACAGCCGTCGCAACGGGATCATCCTGGCGGCGATCGTTATCGGTCTGGTGTTCCACGGTCTCATGTACGCGGTCCAGCCGGCGGGCCATGGCGGAGATGTTCCCGACCCGGATGCGTTACTCAGGGGTGTCGCTCGGCTATCAGGTCACCTCGATCGTGGCCGGTTCGTTGGCTCCGATCATCGCCGTTCGCCTCCTCGAGATCTACAAATCCGCCGTCCCAATTTCGTGGTACCTTGCGGCCACCGCGGCGGTAAGCGCGGTGGCCGCCCTGGCCGCTCGCGAGACCAAGGGCATCGACCTGGCATCCATCGACGTCGCCGACGCATGCCGTCTTGGGCAAGATCCGGTCGTCGCGCGCCGCCCGGACGGGCCCGAGCCGACCGAGCTGATCGAACGCGCCGTCTAATCGCGAGCGCGCCCGAACTGGCTCGACGCCGGGCCCGCTGACGTCGGCGCCGGTTGCAACCGTCGGGTCGAGGTCGCGTCGGCATGTTTGTCGACCGCCGCGGGGGGCAATGTTCCAAAAGAGGTGATTGCGTTGGCCGGCCTTCGCACTCACCGAGGTCCCGTCGGTTCAGCCCGAGAGCCGACGGGACCGCTCGTCTGCTAATGCCGAACGGGCAATTCATCCAGGAGTAGCGTGCCGCGTATGGACGGCTCGACAGGCGTGTGGATTCTCGGCGGCTACCAAAGCGATTTCGCTCGCAACCTCGCCAAAGAGGGTCGCGATTTCGCGGCTCTGACCACTGAGGTCGTCGACGGGACGCTCGCCGCGGCCAAGGTGAACGCCACCGATATCGGAGTCGTCCATGTCGGCAATGCCTTCGGCGAAATGTTCGGTAGTCAGGGTCACCTCGGCGCGATGCCGGCCACGGTGTGCGACGACCTCTGGGATACCCCTGCCTCGCGGCACGAAGCCGCGTGCGCGTCGGGCAGCGTAGCGACGCTGTCGGCGATGGCCGATCTGCGGTCCGGCGCCTACGACGCCGCGCTGGTGGTCGGGCTAGAGCTGGAGAAAACGGTGCCGGGTGACACCGCAGCGCAGTATCTCGGTGCCGCCGCATGGACCGGACACGAAGGGACGGGCGCGCGCTACCTGTGGCCGTCGATGTTCGCACAGATCGCCGACGAGTACGACCGGCGTTACGGCTTGGACAACGCACATCTGCGTGCCATCGCGCAGCTCAACTTCGCCAACGCCCGGCGTAACCCCAACGCCCAGACGCGCGCATGGACGGTTCCCGACCCCATCACGGACGACGACGCGATTAACCCGATCACCGAAGGCCGGCTGCGCCGATTCGACTGCAGCCAAATGACCGACGGCGGGGCGGGATTGGTCCTCGCGAATGACACGTATCTGCGGCAGCACCCTGACGCCGGCCCGATCGGGCGCATCGATGGCTGGGGACACCGCACCGTCGGTTTGGGTCTGCGGCAGAAACTCGACCGCGCCGCGCCAGGCGATCAGGCCCCCTACGTGCTACCGCACGTGCGCGCCGCGGTGCTCGACGCGTTGCGCCGCGCACAGCTGACCATTGACGACCTCGACGGGATGGAGGTGCACGACTGCTTCACACCCAGCGAGTATCTGGCCATCGACCACATCGGTCTGACCGGACCGGGCGAATCGTGGAAGGCCATCGAAAACGGCGAGATCGAGATCGGCGGCCGACTGCCGATCAACCCCAGCGGCGGGCTGATCGGCGGCGGACACCCGGTCGGGGCTTCCGGCGTGCGCATGCTCCTCGACGCGGCGAAACAGGTCAGCGGCGCCGCCGGCGACTACCAGGTCGAGGGCGCGAAGGCGTTCGGCACCCTCAATTTCGGCGGCAGCACCGCCACCACCGTCAGTTTCGTTGTGACCGCAGCCAAGGGGTCGTGACCATGGATATTGAGATCGTCGGCAAGTTCCTGTCGACTTTGCCCGAAGACGACGACCACCCCTACCGAACCGGCCCCTGGCGGCCGCAGACGACGGAGTGGAAGGCCGACGACCTCTTCGCGGTGGAGGGAGAAATCCCGCGCGACCTCGACGGCATCTACCTGCGCAACACGGAGAACCCGCTGCACCCGGCGCTCAAGACCTATCACCCGTTCGACGGCGATGGCATGGTACACGTGGTCGGCTTCCGCGACGGAAATGCCTTCTACCGCAACCGCTTTATCCGCACCGATGGTTTCCTGGCGGAGAACGAGTCCGGTGAGCCGCTGTGGCCGGGCCTGGCCGAGCCGGTGCAATTGGCCAAACGGGAGGACGGCTGGGGCGCCCGGACGCGGATGAAGGACGCGTCGAGCACCGACGTGATCGTGCACCGCGGTATCGCGCTGACCAGTTTCTACCAGTGCGGCGATCTGTACCGGGTCGACCCGTACTCGGCCAACACGCTCGGCAAGGAAACCTGGCGAGGACGGTTCCCGGTCGACTGGGGCGTGTCGGCGCATCCGAAGGTGGACAACAAGACCGGCGAGCTGCTGTTCTTCAACTACAGCAAGCAGGAGCCGTATATGCGCTACGGCGTGGTCGACGAGAGCAGCGAGCTGGCCCACTACGTCGACGTCCCGCTGCCGGGGCCGCGGCTGCCGCACGACATGGCGTTCACCCAAAACTACGTGATCCTCAACGATTTCCCGTTGTTCTGGGATCCGAGGCTGCTCGAGCACGATGTGCACCTGCCGCGCTTCTACCCCGACATCCCGTCGCGCTTCGCGGTATTACCACGGCGTGGCGGGACCGACGACGTTCGCTGGTTCGAGGCGGACCCCACCTTCGTGCTGCACTTCGTCAACGCCTACGAGGTCGGCGACGAGATCGTCCTCGACGGCTTCTTCGAAAGCGACCCCCAGCCGCTAGATACCGGCGGAACCAAGTGGGACAAGCTGTTTCGGTTCCTCGCGCTCGATCGCCTGCAGGCCCGGCTGCACCGATGGCGCTTCAACCTGGTCACCGGCGCGGTGCAAGAAGAACGGCTGTCGGAATCAATCACCGAATTCGGGACGATCAACGCGGAGTATGCGGCGGCCGCCTACCGCTACACCTATGCCGCGACCGGCAAACCGGGCTGGTTCCTCTTCGACGGCCTGGTCAAACACGATGTGCTCACCGGCAGCCAGGAGGGCTACCCGTTCGGTGACGGTGTCTACGGAAGTGAGGCTCAGATGGCTCCGCGCTCGCCGAGCACCGCCGAGGACGACGGCTACCTGGTCACCCTCACCACCGATATGAACGCCGACGCCTCCTACTGCCTGGTCTTCGACGCCGCCCGCGTCGGCGACGGCCCGGTGTGCAAACTCCAACTGCCGGAAAGAATTTCAAGCGGCACGCATTCGACTTGGGTGCCCGGCGCGGAGCTGCGGCGCTGGCATACCGGGGACTCGGCACCCGCCGCTGTGGGGCTGTGACGATGTACCCGGAAGCAGGGCGTCACCGTACGCACTGGCCCGCGCAGTTGGCGTCGATCGGCGCAATCCGCTTCGCTCGCCGGTCGTCGAACTTCGCAGAAACGGTGCGGTTCTACCACGAGCTGGTGGGGCTGCCGCTCTACGAAAAGTTCGAGGACAGCTACGGCAGCAACGGTGCCATATTCGGCCTGCCCAGCTGGAACCTGACGCTGGAAATCGTCGAGTCCGCGGAGCCGGTCGCCGGTGACCACCATGAACAGCTGTGCCTGTACTTCCCCGACAAGGAGGCGCAGCAACTAGCACTCGCACGCCTTCAGGCGGCGGGCACGGGAACCGTGCAGCAGCACCCCTATTGGGAAGCGACGGGCGCGGTCAGCTATCGCGACCCGGATGGCCGCGAGGTCGTGTTCGCACCTTTTGTGTACGGCGTCAACGAGCCCGGCGGCGGCGCAACCTCGGGGAAGCACGAGTTCCCGTCGGCGTGAGGCCTCAGGGGTGGGATCGGCCAGAAGTCAGCGCCGCGATCAACGCCGCCCCCGAGCACACCACCGCACATGCCGCGGCGACCGCACCCACGTACAGCCCGTATTCGGCCGACACCGGCGGGTTGACGTTGAGCTTGTAGTACCAGACCGTGAGCGCAACGATCAGCAGCGAAACGATCAGCGCGGCAACCGAAGCCAGCCTGACCGCGAGGCCGCGGCCCACCATCGCCCCAGCCACCATCAGCGTCGACGACAGCAAAACGATGAGCTGGCCTGCCCCGAATCCCCTCGGTAGCAGCAGGTTGCCGTGGGTGCCGCCGATGGCGTTGGCCCAGCCGCCGCCGTTCACCGCCGTGGTCAGCCACGGCATCCAGGCGCTGGCCGAGACAAGCAGGGCGAAGAACGCCACCAGCCAACCAGGGCGCAGCCGGCTCGTCATGGTTGCGAGGTTAGTCGACGTGGACCCGCCTTGCGCCCGGCGACGCCGCGCCTGCGATCGTCACGTCTGCAGGGATGACAGGTTGAAGATCACGCCCGTCGGGTCGGTAGCCGCGGCCAACCGGCCGTACGGGGTGTCCTCGGCTGCGCGCACCACGGCGCCGCCGTTGTCGGCGATCACCCGCAGCGTCTTGTCGACATCCTCGGCGCCGAAGAAGATCGTCCAATTCGACGGCACACCGTCCGGCAGGCAGCCGGAGCCGTCCATCACGCCGAGCAATTGCTGGTCGCCGAACCACGCCGTGGTGTAACGGAATTCATCGGTGTCGGAAACCTGTTCGGTGCGCCATCCGAAGACCTCGCGGTAGAAATCGACCGCGGCTCGGTGATCGCGCGTTGTCAGTTGGTGCCACACCGGCGAGCCGGCCTCGCCGATCACCTCGAAGCCGCGATGCTCGAGCGGCTGCCACAACCCAAAGATTGCACCGGAGGGATCGGTCGCGAGGGCCATGTGGCCCTTGGCCGGTATTTCCATCGGTCCCATGCACACCGAGCCGCCCGCCGCGCTCACCGCAGCCATGGTCGTGTTGACGTCGGAGGTATGGAAGTAGGTGGCCCAATTGTCCGGAGCCTGAGGCTCGGGCCGGTTGGCCATCAACCCGGCGACGCGGTGGCCGTCCTTGGCGGCAATGATGTACCCGCCGTACTCGGGTCCGGCGGACTCGAACGTCCAGCCGAATACCGTGCCGTAGAAATCTTGGGCGCGGTCGACGTCGGACGTCGTCAGATCGATCCAGCAGGGAGCGCCCAACGGCACGCCATCACGGATGGGCACGATGACCTCCTCCTAAAGTCTCCTGAAGTGTTCCGGTCGTGTGGGCCCCGGAGGGGCTCACACATATCGACTGGCGCCGACCCGAAAACTCATCGGACGAGGTGATCAGCGATGGGCGCCGCCGTTTCCGTTGGTGCTCGGATCGGGCCCCGCGAACACCCGGACGAAGTTCTCCAGCGATTCGCTGATGTCGCTCCGCAGCGCGGCGGCGACGATCATGCCGATCGGCCCGAACAGTGCCGGGCCGCCGAGGTGCACGTCGAAGCCCACGACCGAACCCTCCTCCGCGGGCTGAACCTTGGCCATCAGCTTGACTTTCACGCCGCCGACACCGTCGCCGTTGAGCGTCATGCCTTCCGGTGGCTTGTAGCGCACAACCGTCCATTTGATCCGGTTGTACATGCCCTTGACCTCGACGATCGACTCGACGACCGTCCCCTTTTCGATGTCGTCGGGCAACTTGCTGCGCCACACCCGGTGGATGGTCAGCCACTCCTTGTACCGCGAGAGGTCCGAGGCGTGCTTCCAGGCCACCTCCGGCGGCAGCGGTACGTCGATTGATCCCGATAGTTTCGCCATGCGCTTTAGTTCTGCTTGTCCTTCGCCGCCGGTGCCGCACTTGCCGCGCCCTCCGCGGCCTTCTTGGCCTCTTCCTGCACCTTGTGGATGGTGTCGGAGTACTTGCCCTGCGTCTTGTCGTCGACGAACTCGCCCGCCTTGTCGATCGCCGTCTCGACCTTGTCGGCGTTTTGCGACAACAGGGCCTTCGCCTTGTCCAGGAATCCCATTTTCGCGTCCCTTCCCCGAGGATCCCCCGGAATCCTACTTGGCGGCGTTCTCCGGCTCGCGCCACAACCGCGGCTGCACACCCAGCATCTTGGACCGTACCCACCACGTTGCCTCGATGGCCGCGGCGCCCAGCACTCCGATCGCCAGCGCGGTCGACGTCACCACCATATTCGACGGGTCGAGCAGGAATTTCTGTTGGGCCAGCGGAATGTTGAAGATCACCACATAGGCCAACCCGGAGGCAACGACCAGCGCGACCCGCCACCACTCGTAGGGCCGCGCCACCACCGCGAGCACCCATAACGCGGTCACGAGCAACGTGATCAGCGCGGCGGTCGACGCTTGATCCTGTTGCTGGAAAGTGGCGTGGCGGCCGTGGTAGGCCACGAGGTAGGAGGCGAAGGTAGCGACGCCGACGATGAGTCCGGACGGCAGCGCAGACGTCAGCACCCGCCGCACGAAGCCGGGATGAGCGCGTTCGTTGTTGGGCGCCAGCGACAGGATGAACGACGGGATGCCGATGGTGAACCAGGCCGCGACGGTGACGTGGATCGGCTGAAACGGATACAACAGGGGGTCCACCTTCAGGAGTTTGGCGAACAAGCACTCGGTGCCCACGAAGAGCGCCAATAGCACCGAGTACACCGTCTTGGTCAGGAACAGGTTGGCGACCCGCTCGATGTTGCTGATCACCCGCCGGCCCTCGGCGACCACATAGGGCAGTGTGGCGAACCTGTTGTCGAGCAAGACGATCTGCGCCACCGCGCGCGACGCCGGGCTGCCCGCCCCCATGGCCACACCGATGTCGGCGTCCTTGAGCGCCAGCACATCGTTGACGCCGTCGCCGGTCATCGCCACGGTGTGCCCGTGCAACTGCAGGGCGTGCACTATGGCGCGTTTCTGGTCGGGCCGCACCCGGCCGAAGGTGGTATAGGACTCGAGTGCGTCGGCCAATTCGGCTGGGTCGGCCGGCAATTGGCGCGCGTCCATCGTCTCGCCGCGGAGTCCGAGCTCGCCGGCTACGGCTGCAACGGACACCGCGTTGTCACCGGAGATCACCTTGACCGAAACATCCTGGGCTGCAAAGTAATCCAGTGTCGCGCGGGCGTCGCAGCGCACCTTCTGCTCGAGTACCACCAGCGCAACCGGTGTGACCCGGCCCGGCGCGTCCGGGTGGTCCACTGCCATCTCACTACGACCCAATAGCAATACCCGCATTCCACGGGCACCGATCTGCTCGGCCCGTTCGGCGGCCGCCGCTGCCGAGTCGAGCAGCACGTCGGGCGCACCGATCACCCAATTGCCGTGATCGCGGTAGGACACACCGCTCCACTTCGTGGCGGATTTGAAAGGCGCAGTGTTGGTCGTGACCCACCCGGGCGCCCGGTCATAGGTCTCGGCGATAGCCCGCATGCTCGCGTTGGGGCGCGCGTCGGGCGCCGCCAGCGCGGCCAGCACGTCGCCGACGGTTTCGGATCGCCCGGCCACGTCCCCGACTTCTAACACCTCGGAGACCCGCATACCGTTTTCGGTCAAGGTGCCGGTCTTGTCGGCACATACAGCGTCGACGCGCGCCAGCCCCTCGATGGCGGGCAGCTCCTGCACCAGGCATTGGCGCTGGCCCAGCCGGATGACGCCGACCGCGAAAGCGACCGACGTCAGCAGGACCAGGCCTTCGGGAACCATGGGCACCAGCGCACCGACCGTCCGCAATACGGACTGCCGCCACCCGGCGTGCGTGGTGAACAGCTGGGTGTAGATCGTCAACAGACCGGCCGGCACCAACAGGTAGGTGACGAACTGGAGAATCCGGTTAATGCCATTGCGCAGTTCGGATTTCACCAGGGTGAACTTGCTGGCCTCCTCGGCAAGCTGGGCGGCGTACGCCTTCGGGCCAACCTTGGTAGCGCGATAGGCGCCGATGCCGGCGACGACGAAGCTGCCCGACAGCACCGCGTCGCCGGGCGCCTTGGCGATCGGGTCCGCCTCACCCGTCAGCAACGATTCGTCGACCTCGAGGTTCTCTTCCTCGACGACCTCGCCGTCGACGACGACCTGATCCCCCGGGCCGAGCTCGATGATGTCATCGAGCACGACCTCCCCCGGCATCAGTGTCCTAGTCCCGGATTGCCTGCGCACCAACGGTTTCGCCTGTCCGATGATCGCGAGCTTGTCCAGCGTCTGCTTGGCCCGGATCTCCTGGACCATGCCGACTACGCTGTTGGCGACGATGAGCAGGCCGAACAGCCCATTGATCAGCGAGCCCGTCGCCAGGACGATCACCAGCAGCACGCCCAGGATGGCGTTGATTCGGGTGAAGACGTTGGCCCGCACGATGGCAGCGATGCTGCGGGTGGCGCGGTCCGGAACGGCGTTGCTCTTGCCTTCGGTGACCCGCTGTGCCACCTCGGCATCGGTCAGGCCCAGCGTGCCGGCAAGGGTCATCGGGTGAAGGTTCCCAGCTTGTCCGAGTCGAAGTACTCCAGGTTCAAGGTGTTCGGAGAGAAGACCGCCTTCGAAATCGTGCCGGGCGGCGCGTTTTCGTCCGTGATCGGGAACGTGAAGGTGTCACCGTCCCAGTGCGCCAACGTGAACGTTCGCTTTTTCGGCCCCATCGTCAGCTGCAGCGCGCCGTCGCGTTCGGTCACTGTGGCCGGACCCCAGTAGTCATTGGCGTAGACGCCGGCGTAGTCGCTCAGCGGTCTGGCCGGCGCTGGGTTGGCCGGCGGCTGCTTGCCAACGAGCGAGCCCTCCGGGTTGTTCATCCAGCCCATCGCCTGCTTGTAGAGATCGGCCCAGTTTTCGCGAATCTGGCCGTACTGAACCAGATCCATGAATTCGGCGGTCAAGGCCTCCGGCACGCCGATGGGTGCGGCGTTGGTCAGTGCGATGATGCCCACGTCCTCGGACGGCAACACCACGAAGTTCGTCGCCGCGCCCAACGAGAAGGCGCCGGAATGGCTGTACTCGGTGCGCCCGGAAGACGTCACCGACACGTTGAAACCGTGACCGTAGAAGCCGGACCGCGCCTTCGGCGTCGTCGCGGGAACCGAGATCACCTGCGCGGTGTTGGCGGGTAGCAAGGCTTCCGGTGACGCAATGCGCTGGCCGTTGTAAGTTCCGTTGCCCAGCAGCATGATCAGCCAGCGCGCCATGTCGTTGACCGACGAACTCACCCCGCCCGCGGCGGACTGGGGATCGGGATCGCGCTGGAACCGCGGCTCCCATTTGTCTCCGACTTTGACGTGGTTGACCGCGTGGTTCGGTCTGGCCGTGAAGTCGGCGAACCGCGAACTCGTGGACGCCATCCCAAGCGGGCGGTACAGCACCTCGTCGGACAGGTCCTCCCACGGTTTGCCCGCCGCGGCCGCGACCGCCTCGGCGGCGGCGGTGACGCCGAAGTTGGTGTAGGCGTAGCTGATTCGGAAGGGGGCTAGCGGCAGGTACTTCAGCCGCTCGAGCGATTGCCGACGGTCGTAGCCCAGGTCCTCCAGCTTGTCACCGGCATGATCCGGCAGCCCGGAGCGATGCGAATACAGGTCGGCGACGATCAGATGACCGGTCACGTAGGGATCGTTCAGCCCGAACCACGGCAGCTTCGAGACCACGGGCGTGTCCCACGTGACGACGTTGTCGGTGACCTCGTGCGCCACCACCGTCGCACCGACCGATTTCGACACCGACGCCAACTGGAAGACGGTGTCGGCGTCGACCTTGTTGTCTTGTCCGCCGCCTTTGGTTGCGTCTCTGACGCCGAAACCCTTGGCGTACACCGTCTTTCCGCCATGGACGACGGCTACGGCCATGCCCGGGATGCCGGTGCTCTTCATCAGGTCTCCAATGAGGCCATCGACTCGTGCGACGGCGTCGTCGATGCGGCCGGCGGGGATCTGCAGACCGGAGACCTCGTTGGGCGGCGCTTCAGACAGTGCGGACGGCGGCCCGGATACCGGCTGCGCGGGCCCGCATCCCGTCAACGCAAGCAAGGCCGTCACGACAGCGGCTCTTGCCGCGCGTTTCGTCATGGCGGAACTCTAACGTGAGTTAGAGCCGCCACCACGGGTTGAATCTGCGCGGCGCGGCGGGATCGATGCGTCGACCCGGCGCCGGGACCGCCACCTCGACCCCAGCGGGCGTCGCGGCCGCCAGCAGGCGCTCGACCGGCTCGGCCCACGGGTGGGGCGCCAGCCGGAAGGTGCCCCAGTGGATCGGGACCAGCAGCCCCGAACCCGAGTCGGTGACGTCCAGATGCGCCCGAACGGCTTCCTCCGGATTCATGTGGATGTCCGGCCACGCCGTGTTGTAGGCCCCGATCGGGAGCAGGGTCAGGTCGAACGGGCCGTGGTCGGCTCCGATCTGCGTGAAACTTTTCGTGTAGCCGGTGTCGCCGCCGAAATACGCGCGGTGGCTCTTACCGATGAACGCCCATGACGCCCACAGCGTGGTATTGCGATCGAAGAAGCGCCCCGAAAAGTGCCGCGCCGGCATGCAAATCACGGTGAGCTCGTCGACCTGGGCGCTCTGATTCCAGTCGAGTTCCACAATGCGGTGCTCGGGAATTCCCCAGGCGCGCAGGTGGGCTCCGACGCCGAGCGGCACGAAGAACGGGGCCCGCTGAGTGTGGGCCAACGCGATGACCGTGTCGAGATCGAGGTGGTCGTAATGGTCATGGCTGATGACCACCGCATCGACGGCCGGCAGCCCCTCGAGCTGCACCGGCGGGGGGTGCAGCCGCTGCGGTCCGACAATGTCCGACGGCGAGCATCGGTCACTCCACACCGGATCGGTGAGCACCCGGTAACCGTCGATCTCCAGCAGCGCCGTCGAGTGGCCGAACCAGCTCACGGCGAGCCGGCTCGGGTCACCGTCGAGAATTTCGGGCGCCGCCAACGGGATCGGTGCTGCCGGCCGGCTCCCGCCACGGTTACCCACAAGCTCCCACACGATGAGCCGCAATTGCTCGCGATCCATCTTGTATATCGAGGCGGGGTCGAGGTTGACGAAGACACCGCCGGAGTAGTTCGGCGACCCCTCGGCCACCGCCCGGATCGAAGCGGGGGAAGCCCCGAGCTCGGCCGGCGCGCCGTGCAGCGCACGCAGCAACCAACTGCCGGCCGCCAGCGACGCCGTGCCGGCGGCCAGTTGTAGCGCCCCCCGCAGCATGGCTGTCAGGCCCCCTGGAACTTCGGTGGTCGCTTCTCAATCCGGGCGACCTGCGCCTCGATGACGTCCTGGCTGGCCCACGCCCTGTCAAAGAGCTCCTTGTGCTCCGGCCACTGCTCCTCCATGGCGCCGTCGTCGTTGAGCACCCGTTTGGCGTGCTGTATCGCCAGCGGCGCCAGCCCGGCGATTTCGGCGGCCCAGGCCTGGGCGTCGGCCAGCGTCCCGATGCGGTTGGCCATTCCGGTCTGCAGCGCCGCCTCGGCGGTCAGCTTTTCCGCGGTCAGCAGCATCGCCCGGGCCCGCCCATGACCTACTAGTGAAGACAGTCGGCGGATGCTCCAGTTATCAAGGGCCAGACCGTATTTCGAAGTAGGAAACTGAAAAAACGCGTCCGGCGCGACGACCCGCAAATCGCACCGCATGGCCAGCTGCAGGCCGGCACCGATGGCGGGCCCGTTGATGGCCCCGATGACCGGTATCGGAGCGGCGTCCATGACCTTGTGCAGCTCGATGAGCCGGTCGGGATAGTCGGCGGCGAATGCGTCCCCGCTGAGGTCCGCGCCGGCGCAGAACACCGTGCCCTGGCCGGTCAGCACGATCGCGCGGGTCGACCCGTCGTCGCCAACCTTCTGTATGGCCTCCCGCAGCTCGTCGACCAGCTGGGAGTTCAGGGCGTTGCGGCGCTCCGGGCGCTGCAACTCGATTGTCATGACGGCTTCGGCCTGGGTAACACCGATCATGAGCCAAGCCTATATAGCCTCGTCGCGTGACTCGTATCACGACCAGGCAGCTGCGAGACGCGGTGCTGGACGACGGCTCCTTCGTGAGCTGGGACACCGATCCACCGGCAGTGCCGATGTCGGAGTCCTATGCGCGGGAGCTGGCCGGCGCCCGAGCCGCCACCGGGCTGGACGAAGCGGTGCTGACCGGCGAGGGGCGCATCTTCGGGCGGCGGGTGGCGGTGGTGGTCTGCGAATTCAGCTTTCTAGGCGGCTCGATTGGGGTGGCCGCTGCGGAACGGATCACCGCGGCCGTCGAGCGCGCGACGGCCGAGCGGCTGCCGCTGCTGGCCTCGCCGAGTTCGGGGGGCACCCGGATGCAGGAGGGCACCGTCGCCTTTCTGCAGATGGTGAAGATCGCAGCGGCGGTCACGCTCCACAAACGGGCACACCTGCCCTACCTGGTCTACTTGCGCAACCCGACCACCGGCGGGGTGTTCGCCTCGTGGGGCTCGCTGGGCCACGTCACCGTCGCCGAACCGGGCGCACTGATCGGTTTCCTCGGGCCTCGGGTGTACCAGCTGCTCTACGGCGAACCGTTCCCGGAGGGCGTTCAGACGGCCGAGAATCTGCAGCGGCACGGGGTGATCGACGGCGTCGTTGCGCTTGCCGAGCTGCGCCGGACGCTCGATCGCGCGCTGCGGGTCATTGCCGATGCCCCCGAGCCGCTGCCCGATCCGCGGCCGCCCGAACCGACGCCCGACGTGCCGGCGTGGGACTCCGTGCTGGCGTCGCGGCGGCCCGACCGGCCGGGCGTCGGCCATCTCCTGCGACACGGCGCCACCGACTGCGTGCTGCTGTCCGGGACCGGTTCGGGCGAAGCCTCGACCACCCTGCTGGCGCTGGCCCGATTCAACGGACAGCCCGCCGTGGTGCTCGGCCAACAGCGAGGAGCTGGCGGGGTGGAAGCGGGCCGGGTGGGGCCCGCGTCGCTGCGCGAGGCCCGGCGCGGCATGGCGTTGGCCGCCGAGCTGCGCCTGCCGCTGGTCCTGGTGATCGACACCGCCGGGCCCGCGTTGTCGGCCGAAGCCGAGGAGGGCGGGCTGGCCGGGCAGATCGCACAGTGCCTGGCCGAGCTCGTAACGCTGGACACCCCGACGGTCTCGGTGCTGCTGGGACAGGGCACCGGCGGGCCGGCGCTGGCGATGGTCCCCGCCGACCGGGTGCTTGCCGCGCTGCACGGCTGGCTGGCACCCCTTCCGCCGGAGGGTGCCAGCGCCATTGTCTTCCGCGACACCGCCCATGCCGCCGAACTCGCTGCGGCCCAAGGCATCCGGTCGGCGGACCTGCTGGCGTCCGGGATCGTCGACGCCATTGTGCCCGAGCACCCCGACGCCGCCGACGAGCCGGCCGAGTTCTCCCAACGCCTGGCCAACGCAATAGCCGCCGAGGTAGCGGCGCTGCGAAGGATTGCGGCCGGCGAGCGGCTGGACGCGCGATTACGGCGCTATAGGCGCATCGGATTGCCCCGCTAGGCGTCTAGAGCGGTCCGCGACACTTGCGCCACGCACACGACGCGCCGCAGGACGTGTGCGTGGTGTCAGTCTCGAGGGCGTCAGTCGTCGGGCAGCCCGAAGTAGCGCTGGATCGTCGGGCCGAGCCACTCGACGATCTCGTCGCGGGTCATCGCCACCACGGGCGGTAGCCGTAACACGAAGCGGCACAACGCCATACCCAGGATCTGGGTGGCGATCAGCCCCGCCCGGACGGCGGATTCTTCAGCAGGCGCAAGCGTCGCAACCAGCGGCTGCAGTTGTGTTCCGAAAATCTCGTGCATCCGTTGCGCGGCCTCGCCGTTGGTGGCGCTGGACCGAAGCAGGATCACCATCGCCTCGTCGCCCTCCCAGCGTTCGAGAAAGTGCCGAACCAACGACCGCCCGACCTGCTTGGCGTCGGTCGCCGTGAGATCGGGAAACCTCAGGTCGAACTCGGCCGCGGCGGCGAACAGCTTGTCCTTGCTGCCGTAGTACCGCATCACCATCGCGGGATCGACCCCGGCGTCGGCGGCGATCGCGCGAATGGTGGCGGCCTGGAAACCGGCCGAGCCGAACCGCTCGCGGGCCGCCGCCAGGATGGCGGCCTTGGTCTCGTCCGAGGATCTCCTCATGTCAACAATTGTAGGCCAACAACTGTTGACATTGCGATTGCAGCGCGCAAGCATTGGTGTATGCCAACAAGCGTTGACTAACCGGATGAACCTGGAGAGGAGCCAGCCATGAACGAGACCGACGTACTGGTGGTAGGTGCCGGCCCCACCGGCCTCGCACTGACCGCTTCACTGATCGCCCACGAAACCCGGGCTGTGGTGGTCGACAAGTTGGCGGAGGGCCAGAACACGTCACGCGCTGCCGCCGTTAATGCCCGAACCCTGGAGGTGCTCGAAGACCTCGACGTGTCCCGGCGAATGGTCAAAGCGGGGCTGATTGCGCCGCGATTCACCATGCGCGAGGGCCGTCAGGTACTGATCCTCGTCGACTTCAGCCAACTGCCGACGAAGCACCCGTACACGCTGATGCTGTCCCAGGCCGACACCGAGCGACTGCTCCTGGAGCGATTGCACGAACTGGGCGGCGAAGTGATCCGGCCCAAGACCCTCAGCCGCGTCAGGCAGGATGCGGACGGCGTCACTGCCACCTTCGACGACGGCGAAACCATCAGGGCGGGCTACGTCGTCGGCACCGACGGCATGCACAGCACGGTGCGCCAACAAGCCGGAATCGGCTTCGCCGGAGGCGAATTCGCCGAATCCTTCGCGCTCGCCGACGTGCGGTTGGCCGGCGAGGCGCCCCGCCAGGAGGTGATCCTGTTCTACGCCAAGGAAGGCCTGACGGTGCTGGCGCCGCTGCCCGGCGACATCTTCCGCATCGTCGCACCGGCCGCGAACGCACCGAAAGTGCCGTCGCGGGGCTTCGTGCAGTCGCTGCTGGACACGCGGGCCTTCGGGCCGGGAAGCCTGGTGGTCACCGACCTGCAGTGGGGAACGCGGTTCCACATCCACCACCGCGTCGCCGACAGCTATCGCGCCTGCCGATTGCTGCTGGCCGGTGACGCCGCCCATGTGCACAGCCCCGCCGGCGGTCAGGGCATGAACTTGGGGATCACCGACGCGATCTTTCTGGCCGACGCGCTCGCCGAAGTCCTGCGAGGCGGTCCCGACACCGCGTTGGACGCCTACGCCGCCGGCCAGCGGCGACGGGCCGAGCAGGTGCTTAAACTGACCGGACGGCTGACCCGGATCGCGACGCTGCCGCGCCCGTTACGCCCGGTCCGCAACTCGGGGATGCGGCTGGCCGCGCGGATTCCGGAAGTGCGGCGACAGCTGGCGGTGCAGTTGAGCGGCCTGGGACGCGGGTGACGCCCAGCCACTCAAGAGACGACGCAGAATCGCACAAACCCGCCGGTTTGACGCGATTCTGCGTCTTCTCGCGCGGCGACTCTCCCCGCGACCCGGCGGTGATCCTCCCACCGCCGGGGGCGACGATCCGGCAAAATGGACGGCATGGACACCGGCGCCACCTCACCTCGCGTCTTGGTCGTTGACGACGACTCCGACGTGCTCGCCTCCCTGGAGCGCGGCCTGCGCCTATCCGGATTCGAGGTGTCGACTGCGGTGGACGGCGCCGAGGCCTTGCGGAGCGCCACCGAGACGCGGCCGGATGCGATCGTGCTCGACATCAACATGCCCGTGCTGGACGGCGTCAGCGTCGTCACGGCGCTCCGAGCCATGGACAACGACGTCCCCGTCTGCGTGCTCAGCGCGCGCAGCTCGGTCGACGATCGGGTGGCCGGCCTGGAGGCCGGTGCCGACGACTATCTGGTGAAGCCGTTCGTGCTGGCCGAGCTCGTCGCGCGGGTCAAGGCGCTGTTGCGCCGCCGCGGGTCCACCGCGACGTCCTCCTCGGAAACCATCACGGTGGGCCCCCTGGAAGTGGACATCCCGGGCCGCCGGGCCCGGGTCAACGGCGTGGACGTCGACCTGACCAAGCGGGAGTTCGACCTGCTGGCCGTGCTGGCCGAGCACAAGACCGCGGTGTTGTCCCGCGCGCAGCTGTTGGAGCTGGTGTGGGGCTACGACTTCGCCGCCGACACCAACGTCGTCGACGTGTTTATCGGGTACTTGCGTCGCAAACTGGAGGCGAACGGCGGCCCAAGGCTGCTGCACACCGTGCGCGGAGTCGGGTTCGTGCTGCGGATGCAGTAACTCATGCAGTGACAGATTGAAGCGGCCATGAACATCCTTTCCCGGATTTTCGCCCGTACGCCATCGCTGCGGACCCGGGTGGTGGTCGCGACGGTAATCGGCGCCGCGATTCCCGTGCTCATCGTGGGCACCGTCGTCTGGGTCGGGATCACCAACGACCGAAAGGAGCGACTGGACCGCCGGCTCGACGAAGCCGCGGGTTTCGCCATCCCGTTCCTGCCGCGCGGTCTTGACGAAATCCCGCGCTCCCCCAACGACCGTGACGCCATCGTGACGATCCGCCGCGGCGACCTGGTCAAGTCGAATTCCGACGTCACGCTGCCCCAACTGAACGTCGACTACGCCGACACCTACGTCCGCGGGGTGCGTTACCGGGTGCGCACGGTGGAGATTCCCGGTCCGGTCCCGACGTCGCTCGCGGTAGGGGCGACGTATGACGCAACCATCGCCGAAACCAACAACCTGCACCGCCGGGTGCTGCTGATTTGCGGGTTCGCCATCGGTGCCGCGGCGGTATTCGCCTGGCTGCTGGCCGCGTTCGCGGTGCGGCCATTCAAACAGCTCGCTCAGCAGACCCGATTGATCGATGCGGGAGACGAGGCGCCGCGGGTCGAAGTGCACGGCGCCAGCGAAGCCGTCGAGATCGCCGAGGCGATGAGGGGCATGCTGCGGCGCATCTGGGACGAGCAGAACCGGACCAAAGAGGCGCTCGCTTCGGCCCGCGACTTCGCGGCGGTGTCCTCCCACGAGCTGCGCACACCGCTGACGGCGATGCGCACCAACCTCGAGGTGCTGTCCACCCTGGATCTGCCGGACGACCAGCGCAAGGAAGTGCTCAACGACGTCATCCGCACCCAGTCGCGAATAGAGGCCACCCTGACCGCCCTGGAGCGGTTGGCCCAGGGCGAGCTGTCCACTTCGGATGATCACGTGCCCGTCGACATCACGGAGCTGCTCGACCGAGCCGCACACGACGCGATCCGGATCTATCCGGACCTCGATGTCTCGCTGGTCCCATCGCCGACGTGCATCATCGTGGGATTGCCGGCCGGTTTGCGCCTCGCCGTCGACAACGCCATCGCAAACGCCGTCAAACACGGCGGCGCCACAAGCGTCCAGCTGTCGGCGGTCAGCTCCCGAGCCGGCGTCGAAATAGCCATCGACGACAACGGCGGCGGTGTGCCCGAGGCTGAACGCCAAGTGGTGTTCGAGCGTTTCTCCCGCGGCTCGACGGCCTCGCATTCGGGGTCGGGCCTGGGCTTGGCGTTGGTGGCCCAACAGGCCCACCTGCACGGCGGCACGGCTTCGCTCGAAGACAGCCCCCTGGGCGGTGCTCGGCTAGTGTTGCGGCTCCCCGGTCCCAGCTAGCGCGGTACCGCGCGTCACTTCCTTGAGCTCTTGCTCCACGGGGTGAAAAGGGCACGAGCAGCGGATTTTTCGTCCTTGAACCAGACCTGGGCGACGGTGGTGTCGTACGCCGGATCGTCGGGGGTGTAGTAAAGCCTGGTATCGGAACGGCCCTTCACCACCCATCCTGACGGTCCGCCGCCATCCGGGGTGGCGCGGGCGGAGCCTGGGCCAAAGGGCTCGAATGGCAACTTGGGCCTGTTCGAGGGCGGTGACTCGTCCGCGGCGTGAGCCCTCCTCACCGGCCGCTTTCCAGGGGGCGGAGCCTTCTTCGCCGGCCGCTTCCCAGGGGGCAGGGCCTTCTTCGCCGGACGCTTCCCAGCGGGTGGAGCCTTCTTCGCCGGCCGCTCCCCCGGTGGGGTCTTCTTCGCCGGCCTCTCCGTCGGGGGTGGAACGTATTTCGCCGGCCTAAACCTGGATGATGGGGCTTTCTTTGGCGGCACCTTCTTCGCGGCCGGACCCTTTTTCCCTGCCGGATGCTTGGTCGCCCGGGACTCACTGGGGGTCGAAGGCTTGCCTCCCAGCAATCTCTTGAGGAACGGAACCTTCGTCGCCGGCGCTTCCGCGACTGGATGCTCCACCGTCGGTGCATCGTCAGAAATGGGAATCTCTGTGGTCGGTGGCTCGTGTTCGACGGGAATCTCGGTCGTCGGCGGCTCTTGTGCGACCGGCCGCCCCACCGGCGGCCGCTCTTCCGCAATGGGAAGAATCTCCGTCACAGGCGCCTCGTGCTTCCTCCCCAGCAACCTTTTGATGAACGGAACCTTGGTCGGAGGCGAATCTTTCGTCACCGGATGCGTTGCCGCTGGTGGCTCGTCGGTATCTGAAGCCCGCGTTGTGCGCACCTCTGGAATGACGGGGAACACGCCTGCCGGCGACTCTTCTTCGATCGGGTCGCGGGTCGCATGCTTCGCCGCCGGCGTCTTGTCGTTACGGGAATCCTCCGACGCGGGCGACTCTTGTTCGCGAACCACCGGCGTCAGCGACGCAACCGCATGCTTCGCCGCCGGCGGCTCGTCGGTATCTGAAGCCTCCGTCGCAGGCGCCTCTGGTATGGCGGAGAACATCCCGGCCGGCGACTCTTCTTCGATCGGGACGTCGGCCGCAAAGAACTCATCCTCAACCGCTTGCTTCGCCGCCGGCTGCTCTTGTTCGACGGGAAGCACGGTCCTCGGCGACTCGTCGTCGCGCGGGATGTCGGTCGCGAAGGACTTATCGGCGACCGCATGCTTCGCAGTCGGCGGCTCGTCGCTAACAGGGGCCTCCGTGATAGGCGGCTCTTGTTCGACAGGAACCACGGCCGTCGGCGACTCGTCTTCTGTCGGGGTGCTGGTCGTGAAGAACTCCGCTGCGACCGTATGCTTCGTCGACGGCGGCTCCTCAGTAGGGGGACCCTCCCTCATAGGCGGCTCCTGTTCGACGGGATCCAGGGTCGTCGACGACTCGTGTTCGGTCGCAATGCTGGTCGTGAAGAACTCCTCCGGGACCGTGTGCTTCGCCGTCGGCGGCTCTTCGGTAGCGAAAACTTCCGCAGTAGGCGGCTCCTGTTCGACGGGAACCTCGGTCGCCTGCGACTCGTCTTGGGCGGGGATACCGGTCGTGAAGAACTCATCTGGGGCCGCATGCTTCGCCCTCGGCGGCTCGTCAGTAGCAGAAACATTCGTCGCAGACGGCTCTTGTTCGGCGGGAACCTCGATCGCCGCAGGCGGCTCTTGTTCGACGGGAACCTCCTGCGCCTGCAACTCCTCTTGGGTCGGGATGCTGGTCGTGAAGAACTCATCTGCGACCGCGTGCTTCGTCGCTGGCGGCTCCTCGGTAACGGAAACCGCCGTCGCCGACGGCTCCTGTTCGACGGGAACCTCGGTCGGAGGCGACTCGTCTTCGGTCGGCATGCTGGTCGCGAAAAACTCATCTGCGACCGCATGGTTCTCCGCCGGCGGCTCCTCGGTAACCGGAACCCCCGGCGGCTGTTGTTCGACCGGAGTCACGCTCGTCAGCGACTCTTCTTCGGTCGGAATGCCGATCGCAAAGAACTCATCTGCGATCGCGGGCTCCGCCACCGACGGCTCCTCGGTAACCGGTGCCACCGGCGGCTCATCTTCGACGGGAGTCACGCTCATCGGCAACTCTTCTTCGGCCGGGACGCCGGTCGGGAAGAAGTCATCGGCGACCGCCCGCTCCGACGACGGCCACGGCTCATGTTCGACGGGAATCGCGCTCGCCGGCGGCTCCTCCTCGGTCGGAACGCCGATCGCAAAGAAGTCATCGGCGACCGCCTGTTCCGGCGTCGGCCACGGCCCTTGTTCGACGGGAAACACGCTCGCCGGCGGTGGCACGTCCGCGGTCAGGATGCGGGTGGTAGGCAACTCATCGTCGATTGCATGCGTCGTCGCGGAGGGCTCTTCGGTAAACGGAGCCGACGGCGGCTCGTCTTCGGTCGGCATGCTGGTGGTGAAGAACTCATTGGCCACCACATGCTTCGTCGTGGGCGGCTCCGACCGGATGTCCGCCTCTGCGCCCGACCGAGCCGCGGCCACCCCCGCAGGCGCTTGGCGTTTGAGGGGGCGAACCGAGAGCGCGAGCGTCAACGCCAATCCCATCACGAAGGACAGGCCGAAGAGCCACCAATTCACGTGGTTCATCGATCCTCTCCTACCGCCGGCAGGGCGGACTCAGACGGGACGGCTTCATCGCTGACTCTTTTGTTCAAAACGTTGGCGATCATCCAGGCGATGGCCGAGCCCGCCACGAAAGCGAGCAAGTACCATAACCACTCGATCACGAAATCCACCGGATCTCCTTAGCTGACAACGATTTCGACGCGTCGATTCTTGGCCCGACCCTCGGCGGTGTCGTTGGGGGCGACGGGGTTGACCGGACCCAGACCCTTGACAACCAGCTGGTCGGGGGCAACGCCATGGGCGACAAGAAAGTCGGCGATCGTTTGGGCTCGCTGGAGGCTTAACGGAACGCTGATCGCCTCGGTGCCGGAATTGTCAGTGTAGCCGTTAAGCGTCGCATGCGCGTTCGGACATGCCTTGAGCTTGTCCGCCACCTGAGGCAGCATCGTATTGTCGGCCGGGGTCAAGCTAAACCCGTCGTTCGCGAAGTTAATCGGGCCGCCCGTCACGGCGTTGATGGCCGATTGCAGGTTGGTGCACAGCGCAGGGGCGAGGGGCGGCGGTGGGCCTGGCGGCGCTGGTGGTGCCGCCGGCGTAACCGGCGCGTTAACCGCAAGTTTTCCAACCACATTCAGGTTGGACCAGGTGTGCGCCGCTTCCTGCTCGACGGTGGTCTTCTGGTCTTGCGATGCGGCGGTGCCGGCCAGGGTGACGGTGACTCCACTGGCCGTGAGACTGAAATCCGGGATGGAGGCGCTGTCTCGGAAAATGGGCCCAGCGTTTGAGAAATCCAGCGCAACGACGGTGGGGTTGATATGGATTTGGTCGATGATGCCGACGCCGGGGGCCAGTGAGCCGCCGAGCGCCTTCATCAAAGCCGCCTTGGCGGTGTCGTCGGGAAAATCGCCGCTGACCGAAATGTTGTTGCCGTTGCGGGTAATCGAAAGCGGCGCCAGGGAAAACTTCGGGGCACCAGACCTGCTCGATGGTGTCACTTTTGGATGCGCACCGGCCGGGCCGTGAGCGGAGGGGTGTCGCTCGAAGGCACCGTAGCCGATTGCCGCAATCAGTAACGGGATAACCACGAGGGCAATCAGCCAGGGAAGGCCAAGCGACGGCCGGTGAAATTCCGGAGCTCGCCGCGAGCCCGTGGTTGCGGTCGCTTGCCGCAGACCCGCCCCTAACCCCACTCGTGCCCCTCCCCTCATTTCATTGCCAGGACTTGTCTGTCATGCAGGCGATATGCAGCCTACCGAGTCGACGCCGCCACACCTCTCAAGTCGGGCACACTGGAGCGATGGGCAACGGCAAGAACCCGACCGACAGCGAGACCCTGGCGCACATCCGCGAGCTGGTCGCCGAGGAGAAAGCGCTGCGGGACCAGCTGCAACACCGCGACATCACCGCGTCGGAGGAGCACGAGAAGCTGCGCCGGCTGGAGGTCGAGCTCGACCAGTGCTGGGACCTGCTGCGTCAGCGCAGGGCACTGCGCGAAACCGGCGGTGACCCGCGCGAGGCGCAGGTGCGCCCGGCGGACCAGGTCGAGGACTACCAGGGCTGAACGAGCGCGCGGAGGATGTCGACGCCGTCGTCATAGGCGGGGGCCACAATGCGCTGGTCGCGGCCGGCTACCTGGCCCGGGCGGGCCTTCGGGTGCGCGTGCTGGAGCGACTGGGGCAGGTCGGTGGGGCCGCGATCTCGGTGCAGGCTTTCGACGGCGTCGACGTCCGGGTTTCGCGATACTCTTACCTGGTCAGCTTGCTGCCGCCACGCATCGTCGACGACCTGGGCGCCGCGGTGCGGTTGGCCAGGCGGCGGTTTTCGTCGTACACGGCTGACCCGGCGACCGACGGCCGCAGGGGGCTGCTGGTCGGGCGCCCCGGCGCGTTCGCCGCGATCGGCTCCCCCGGTGATCAGCGCGGTTTCGCCGAGTTCTACCGTCGCTGTCGGCTGGTGACGGAACGCCTGTGGCCGACGCTGGTGGAACCGCTGCGCACGCGGGAGGAGGCCCGTCGGCACGTCCTGGCGGGTGGCGATCCGGATGCCGCGGCCGCATGGCGGGCCATGGTCGACGAGCCGATCGGCCGTGCCATCGCCGACGCGGTGGGCAACGACCTGATCCGCGGCGTGATCGCTACGGATGCGCTGATCGGCACCTTCGCTCGGGTCGACGACCCGTCGCTGCGGCAGAACGTTTGCTTCCTGTACCACGTGCTCGGCGGGGGCACCGGAGACTGGGACGTGCCCGTCGGCGGCATGGGCTCGGTGACGACGGCCCTGGCGGCCGCGGCCGTCCACCACGGTGCCGAGATAACCACGGGCGCAGAGGTTTTCGCCGTCGAATCGAATGGGCGGGTGCACTACCGCATCGGCGACGACGAGCGCCTCGTCCAGGGCCGGTTCGTTCTGGCCGGCGTCACACCGGCAGTCCTGGACCGACTGCTCGGCGAACGGCCGGAGACCCCGCCCCAGGGCGCACAGGTCAAGGTCAACATGGTGCTGCGGCGGCTGCCTAGGTTGCGCGACGACAGCGTCACACCCGAGCAGGCATTCACCGGGACCTTCCACGTCAACGAGACGTGGACCCAGCTCGAAGCGGCCCATGCGCGGGCGGTCGCCGGTCACCTACCGGACCCATTGCCGTGCGAAGCGTACTGCCATTCTCTGACCGACCCGAGCATCCTGTCGGCCGGGCTGCGTGCCGCGGGGGTTCACACGATGACCGTGTTCGGCTTGCATACCCCGCACTCGCTGTTCGACGGCACCTACTCCGGCGCACTGCGTGACCGGCTCACCGACGCGGTGCTGGCGTCGCTGAATTCCGTTCTGGCCGAAGGCATTCAGGACCTACTGATCAGCGACGCCCAGGGCCGGCCGTGCATTGAGACGACCACCACCCTGGATCTGCATCGCACGCTGGGCATGACCGCGGGCAACATCTTCCACGGCGGGTTGGCGTGGCCGTTCGCCGACGACGACGACCGGCTGGACACTCCGGCGCGGAGATGGGGAGTCGCCACCGCCCACGATCGAATCATGTTGTGCGGCTCGGGCGCCCGCCGCGGAGGGGCGGTATCTGGCATCGGCGGCCACAACGCGGCGATGGCGGTACTGGGCTCGCTGTGATCGCGGGTTCGATTGCGGGGCTTGAACCCGGCGTGCTAGCGCGCGTCGATCGTGGTGTAGTCGCGTTCGGTGTAGCCGGTGTAGATCTGGCGCGGACGGCCGATCTTGCTGTCACCCTCGTCGTGCATCTCACGCCAGTGCGCGATCCAGCCGGGCAGCCTGCCCAACGCGAACAGCACGGTGAACATCCGGGTCGGGAAGCCGAGGGCCCGGTAGATCAGGCCCGTGTAGAAGTCGACGTTGGGGTAGAGCTTGCGCTCGATGAAGTAGTCGTCGGTGAGCGCCGCCTCTTCGAGATCCTTGGCGATGCTGAGCAGGTCGTCGTCGCCGCCGAGCTTGGCCAAGACCTTGTCGGCCTGTTCCTTGACGATCCGCGCCCGGGGGTCGTAGTTCTTGTAGACGCGGTGGCCGAAGCCCATCAGCTTGACGCCGGCTTCGCGGTTCTTCACTTTGCGGACAAATTCGCCGACGTCGTCGCCGCTCTCGCGGATGCTTTCGAGCATCTCGAGGACCGCCTGGTTGGCGCCGCCGTGCAGCGGGCCCCACAACGCGTTGATGCCGCCGGAAATCGAGGTGAACAAGTTGGCCCGCGATGAGCCCACCAACCGAACCGTCGACGTCGAGCAGTTCTGTTCGTGGTCGGCATGCAGGATGAACAACATGTCCAGCGCCCGCACGACCTCGGGATCGGCCTGATAGGGCTCGGCCGGCAACCCGAACGT
Organism: uncultured Actinomycetota bacterium; assembly: GCA_963788075.1. Lineage (GTDB taxonomy): Bacteria > Actinomycetota > Actinomycetes > Mycobacteriales > Mycobacteriaceae > Mycobacterium. The sequence goes on from CAWBFI010000013.1 coordinate 54,506, forward strand.
CATGCGCAGGAAGTTCTCGACCAGCGACAGCGAGTTGTCCGGGTAGAGAAAGGGCTGCCCGATCGACTTCTTGTAGGCGTACGCGGCGATGGTGGGCAGCTTCGCCAGCAGGCGCGTCGTCGACAGCTCGACTTGACCATTGTCCATGGGGTCGAGCGAGTCGGGGTAGTAGGAACTCAACGCGTTGACGACGCTCGACAGCACCGGCATCGGGTGGGCATTGGGCGGGAAGCCATCGAAGAAGCGCTTCAGGTCCTCGTGCAGCATGGTGTGCCGCTGAATCCGGTGGGTGAACTCGGCCAGCTGGTCCTTGTCCGGCAGTTCGCCGTAGATCAACAGGTAGCTGACCTCGAGGAAAGTGGACTTCTCCGCGAGCTGCTCAATGGGGTAGCCGCGGTAGCGCAGAATGCCGGCGTCCCCGTCGATGTAGGTGATGGAGCTCTTGGTGGATGCGGTGTTGCCGTAGCCGAGATCGAACGTCGTGTACCCGGTCTTCGCCAACAGCGGGCCGAGAGCAATACCGTCGTTTCCCTCGGTGGCGTGGACGATCTGGAGGTCGATCTCGCCCCCCGGGTACTTCAGAGTTGCGGTGTCGTCGGTGTCGGCCACGAGAACCCCTTTGCGCTCTGGCTGGTATGGCTGCCCTGGCTAGGTGCGTATAGCTGAAGGTAGTCGTTATCGCGATGAAGCGCCTGCCCGGGGTCGGGTCTGCCGATCGCGCGCCCCGCCGCGGGCTACGGATGACCGCCGGCGCTCACCGCCGCGGCGCGCTCAGGGCTGAAGGCGCTCGACATGGGAGCCGACGACCCTAATTCGGTTGTGCACCCGGTTTTCCCGCCCCTGCCAGAATTCGACCACCTCCGGAGCGATGAGGTATCCACCCCAGTTGGGCGGCACTGGGACGCTCTCCACGTCGGCGAAGCGGGCGGTGACCTCCGTCAGCTGGTCCAGCAGCGCCGCGCGCGACGCGATCGGCCGCGATTGGTGTGACGCCCACGCACCCAGTTGTGAGCCGCGTGGCCGTTTCGACCAGTAGTCCTCCGTGACCCGCGGGTCGACCTTGGTCACGGGACCGCGGATGTGGACCTGCCGTCCCAGCTGGAACCAGGGGAAGGTCGCCGACGCGTGCGGCGTCGCCGCCAGTTCGATCCCCTTGGCGGAGTCATAGTTGGTGAAAAAAGTGATCCCGGCCTCGTCCGCGCTCTTGCACAACACGGATCGGCTGACCGGCCTGCCCTCCGCGACGGTGGCCAGCACGAAGGCGTTGGGCTCGGCTATCCCGGCGCGTTCCGCGTCGTCAATCCACTTGCGGAACAAGGCAAGCCAACCGTCGGCCAACCAGTCCACGTCCAGGTCGGGGCTGCCATCCTTTTCGACTGACCCGTACTCCACACGCATCCGCTGCAGGTGCTCTTTTCCTGCTCGGGGGTCCGGTCCCGCCATTGCGCCAACGCTACCGGGCGGGTGCTACCGGCCGGTAGCGTTGGCCGGGAGGTGGGGTGCGAGAATTTTCCCATGACTGTGGTCCCCGATAACTTTGTCCCCGGCCTGGAAGGCGTGGTGGCGTTCACCACCGAAATTGCCGAACCGGATAAAGACGGCGGTGCGCTGCGCTACCGCGGTGTCGATATCGAAGATCTGGTGAAACAGCAGGTCACATTTGGTGACGTGTGGGCGCTGCTGGTCGACGGCAAGTTCGGCCACGGGCTGCCGCCCGCCGAGCCGTTCCCGCTGCCGATCCACACCGGCGACGTGCGCGTCGACGTGCAGGCGGGCCTGGCGATGCTGGCCCCCATCTGGGGATACAAGCCGCTGCTCGATACCGACGACGCCACTGCGCGCGATCAGCTGGCGAGGGCCTCGGTGATGGCCCTGTCCTACGTTGCCCAATCCGCGCGCGGCATCTATCAGCCGGCCGTCCCGCAGCGAATCATCGACGAATGCCCAACGATCACAGCGCGATTCATGACCCGCTGGCAGGGCGAACCGGACCCCCGGCATATCGAGGCCATCGACGCCTACTGGGTGTCGGCCGCCGAGCACGGCATGAACGCGTCGACGTTCACCGCACGGGTGATCGCGTCCACCGGCGCGGACGTCGCGGCGGCGCTGTCCGGGGCGATCGGGGCGATGAGCGGCCCGCTGCACGGCGGGGCGCCGGCCCGGGTGCTGCCGATGATCGAGGCGGTCGAGCGCAGCGGCGACGCCCGGGGGCTGGTCAAGGGAATTCTGGACCGCGGCGACAAGCTGATGGGATTCGGGCACCGCGTCTACCGGGCGGAGGACCCCCGGGCGCGCGTGCTGCGGGCGGCCGCGCAACGACTGGGCGCGCCGCGCTACGAGGTCGCGCTCGCGCTGGAGCAGGCCGCGCTGGCCGAACTGCGGGAGCGGCGTCCGGACCGGGCCATCGAGACCAACGTCGAGTTCTGGGCCGCGGTCATCCTGGACTTCGCCCGCGTACCGGCCAACATGATGCCGGCGATGTTCACCTGTGGACGCACCGCGGGCTGGTGCGCCCACATTCTCGAGCAGAAGCGGCTGGGCAAGCTGGTTCGCCCGTCGGCCATCTATGTGGGACCGGGCCCGCGCGACCCGGAATCCGTCGAGGGCTGGGACCGGGTTCTCACGACTGCCTGAGCGCGCTCCCGGCGGGCGCGCGCGAACGTAACGCCACCGCGAACTTCGGCCCAATTTTTCGCGCCGGCGTTACGCTCGCTGGCGGCAGTTGTCGGTGCCCGCCGGTTAAATGATTTCGGCCGCGATGAGTTTGCGTCGCCGGCCGAGTCAATAACCGTGAGCCGGCCCGCGCCTGGGGCTGGTACAGACCGACAGCAAGGAAACCACCATGGCGATCAACATTGAACCCGCACTGTCCCCCCACCTCGTGGTTGACGACGCCGCAGCCGCGATCGACTTCTACGTCAAGGCCTTTGGGGCCGAGGAGCTGGGACGTGTGCCCGGGCCCGACGGACGGCTGATCCACGCCGCGCTGCGCATCAACGGCTTCACAGTGATGCTCAACGACGACTTCCCGGAAACCTGCGGTGGCAAGTCGATGACGCCCAAGTCGCTGGGCGGAACCCCGGTCACCATTCATCTGACGGTCACCGACGTCGACGCCAAGTTCCAGCGGGCGCTGGACGCGGGAGCCACCGTGGTAGCCCCGTTGGAGGACCAGTTCTGGGGTGACCGCTACGGCGTGGTCGAGGACCCGTTCGGCCACCACTGGTCACTGGGACAGCCGGTGCGCGAGGTCAGCATGGACGAGATCCAGGCGGCAATGTCCGCGCAGGCGAGCGGCTAGAAGTCGCCTAGAAGTCACGGAGCCCGGCCAGCAACCGGCGTCGCAGCGGCGGCGCCGGTTGCGCGGTTGCGGCCGCGGCGAGCATGTCGGCGACGTCGGTGAACTTGTTGCGCGGACGCCCGTCGCGACTGCCGCGCGTGATCTCCGCGGCGTCGATGGCACGCCATCCCGCGGCGTCGACGACGTCGGGCTGGCGCGCGCGCACGAGTTTGGCGAGCGCCTCCGGCCTGGCCGCTGGGTCAGGCAACCGGCCGGCGTTGAAATCGGCCACCAGCGCCTGAACGGTCTGAAAGGAGCAGGACTTGTTGGTGCCGATGAACCCCGTCGGTCCGCGCTTGATCCACCCTGCGACGTAGGCGCCGGGCACCGGTCGGCCCGAGTCGGGTTCGACGACGCGACCACCCTCGTTGGGCACGACAGCCGCCGATTCGTCGAACGGAAGGTCGCGAATCGGCTTGCCGCGGTAGCCAATCGACGTCAGCACGAGGCCCGCGTCGAGCGCGCGTACCTCGTCGGTGCCGGTGACCGAGAACTCCACGCCGGTCGCCCGCTGCCGACCCAGCACGCGCTTGGGCGTGAATTGGTAGGCCAGCCGGATCCGTGGGCGCTCAGCGGCCGCCGAATCGTCGCCCAGTTTGGTCAAGATCTCCAGCTTGTTCTTGGTCAGCGGGTCGGAAACGGTCGCCAGATCGCGTGCCACCCGTTCGTCGTCGGCGGCATCGAGCATGATCTCGGATGCACCCGTGAGCCCGATCAGTTCGGGCAACGTGAACGCCGACTGCGCGGGCCCGCGCCGGGCCGCGATCACCACCTCGCGCACCGCCGAGCCGCGAAAGGCTTCCAGCGCACGGTCGGAGATGTCGGTCTTTGCCAGGTCGTCGGGATCAGCCGTGAGCACCCGGGCCACATCGAGGGCGACGTTGCCGTTGCCGATGATCACCGCGCGCTCGTGACTGAGATCGACTGGCAGATCGGCAAAGTCGGGATGGCCGTTGATCCACGCGACCAACTCGGTGGCGGTACCGGTGCCCGGGAGACCCATACCGTCGACGTCCAGGCGGCGATCGTCGGGCGCACCGACCGCATACAGCACGGCGTGGTGGTGGGCCAACAGATCGGCGTGGCTGAGATGCTTGCCGATCTCGACGTTGAGATAGAACCCGAAGCGGCGATGGCCGGACACCCGGTCGAAGAGCCGGGTGACCCGTTTGGTGTTTGGATGATCGGGCGCCACGCCGGCACGAACCAATCCGTAGGGCGTGGGCAGCTTCTCGAAGACGTTGACCCGCACGCCGTGCTGCGTGAGCAGTTCGTCGGCGGCATACATGGCCGCGGGCCCCGAGCCCACGATCGCCACGGTCAGGGGCTGGCGGCTGGCGCGCACCTCCGCGGCCGGGATCACCGGGGCCAGCTTCGATGTCGGGGGCAGCTTCACGTCCGCGGGGCGCTCCGGGTAAAAAGATGCATTGATCTCGACGAACGGCAGCTGCCTGCGGTCGAGTCGGGCGTCGGGCGCGATCGCGCCAACCGGGCAGGCGCTCACGCAGGCACCACAGTCCACGCAGGCCGCCGGATCGATGTAGAGCATCTCCGAGGTCGCAAACCCCGACTCGTCCGGGGTCGGGTGAATGCAATTCACCGGGCAGGCGAAAACACAGGACCCGTCGTTGCAACACGACTGGGTAATAACGTGCGGCATGAAACTCCTGAAACCGCTAGGCGGCGGGCGCCGCGGCCAGGTGCTGACGTTGCGGCTCGCTGCGGTAGCGGGACGGCTTGCCGTTGATCTTGCAGATCCGCCACATCAACCGCGCCGAGCGCGTTTCCATCAGGCCGGTGTCGTGGGCGAGCATCCGGACGTCAGCGAACATGTCCCTCAACCACTTTCGTGAATCCGGAGAGCGGAAGAAGAGTTCCTTCTTGACGCCGCGCGGGATGTCGAACTCCTCCCAGAACGCCTTGGGCGGCACCACGATCGCCTGGCACAAGACGCGCATCGTCAGCGGGTAGTACAGCGAAGTCCAGAACCGCTGCCGCTTGGTCAACTCCGGCAACCGCTTGCGCAGGAACTCGTGGGCGAACGAAATGTGGCGGGCTTCCTCGGCGACATGGATGGCCATCACCCGCTCCATGATCGGGTGCAGCGACTTGCCCTCGCGCAGAACGTTTTTCTGCGTGTGGTCGATGGGCTCCTCGCCGGCGAGCACCCCGATGAAAAACGCCACCGGCAACGGACCGGCCACCAGCGGAACCAACGGAGAGATCCAGCGCAACATCCGCGGCATCCCGGGGACGTCGGCTCCGACGCGGTTGACCATCTCCTGGAACATCATGGTGTGGTTGCACTCTTCGACCGATTCGTGCAGGCAGTACCGATATTCCGGTGACCCGTTGGGCACCCAGAACGTGTAGTTCATCAGGCCACGGATCAGGATCGATTCGAAGTGCAGCCCGACCTTGGCCACGTTGGCCTGGCGCCACATCCCGATTTTGATCTTGCGCTCTTCGGACTGAGCCAGGTACCAGGGATGGCGCCCCAACGGGTCGGTCAACGGCAAGATCCACCGTGGATCGTTCTCCGTGACTGCGAACTCCGCTGTGTCCCAGTCGATATCGGTGTAGGGATTGAAGTTTCGCCGCACAGACCCCTCAGACAGTGTGGCAAGCATGTTCACGTACTCGGCGTCGTCGCGCACCTCCATATTGCGGCGCCAACGCCGGACCATTCGCGTCCCGTCCATTCCGAGCCTCCCCAGCGAGGTTTACATTCGGGCGTGCTGTGTCCAGACAGTACCGCAGGTACCGGATATTCTCTATAGCCGTCGAGGGCACTGTGCGCTGACCAGTGGTCACCCGGTTGCTGTGGCCTGGCTCACGTCCATGAGCCCTTGCAGGCGAGCCGCCAGGCCTTATCAGGCCCGCGGCATCACCGCCTGGGTACCGCTCACTAGGCTGAGCAATATGGCTGACCGGCTCGAGATTCCCGCTGACATCAAACCCCGCGATGGCCGCTTCGGCTCCGGACCGTCGAAGGTCCGACCCGAGCAATTGAAGGCGTTGACCACCACCGCGGCCGCTTTGTTCGGCACCTCGCACCGGCAAGCGCCCGTCAAGGACCTGGTGGGCCGGGTTCGGTCGGGCGTCACCGAGCTGTTCTCCCTGCCGGACGGCTACGAGGTCATTCTCGGCAACGGCGGGGCGACCGCGTTCTGGGATGCCGCGGCCTTCGGACTGATCGACAAGCGCTCGCTGCACCTTTCCTACGGCGAGTTCAGCTCGAAGTTCGCCTCCGCGGTCACCAAGAACCCATTCATCGGCGACCCGATAGTCATCAAGTCGGATCCCGGCAGCGCCCCGGAACCGCAGGCCGATCCGTCGGTCGACGTGATCGCCTGGGCGCACAACGAGACCTCGACCGGCGTCGCCGTGCCGATCCGCCGGCCAGCCGGCTCCGACAACGCCCTGGTCGCCATCGACGCGACTTCTGGCGCGGGCGGTCTACCGGTGGATATCACCGAGGCAGACGTCTACTACTTCTCGCCGCAGAAGAACTTCGCCGCCGACGGCGGGTTGTGGCTGGCCGTCATGAGCCCTGCCGCGCTGGCCCGAGTGGAGTCCATCGCCGCGTCCGGTCGCTGGGTTCCCGACTTCTTGTCGCTGCCGATCGCGGTGGAGAACAGCCTGAAGAACCAGACGTACAACACGCCGGCGATCGGCACGCTGGCGCTGATGGCCGAACAGCTCGACTGGCTCCTGGGCAACGGCGGCCTGGACTGGGCGGTCAAGCGCACGGCGGACTCCTCGCAGCGGCTGTACTCGTGGGCGCACGAGCGGCCCTACACCACGCCGTTCGTCGCCGACCCCGCGTTGCGCTCTCAGGTCGTGGGCACGATCGACTTCGTCGACGACGTCGACGCCGCGGCCGTCGCCAAGACGCTGCGGGCCAACGGCATCGTCGACACCGAGCCGTACCGCAAACTCGGCCGCAACCAGTTGCGGGTCGCGATGTTCCCCGCCGTCGACCCCGACGACGTCAGCGCCCTCACCCAGTGCATCGACTGGGTCGTCGAGCGCCTTTAACCCGCCTGTCATCAGTCTGCAACCGGCCAGCGTGTCACAGCGGGTTATCGGCGTTGGCTGCACTAAAGTGCGCACCTGACGGGTCCGTCGCTGAGCGGGCGCGGAGCCTGCGAGGAGAAGCCATGCGGGAACTCAAAGTGGTTGGGCTCGATCACGACGGCAAATTCATCGTCTGTGAGGGTGCGGAACCCGCGGAACAGTTCAAGCTGGCAGTAGACGACCGACTGCGGACCGCCCTGCGCGGGGAACCGCTGCCACCGGAGCAACCGCAGCTCGATATCAATGTCACGAACATGTTGAGCCCCAGAGAGATTCAGTCGAAGATCCGCGCCGGTGCGTCGGTCGAGCAGGTTGCCGCGGCGTCGGGTTCCGATATCGCGCGGATCCGCCGCTTTGCCCACCCAGTGTTGCTGGAACGCGCTCGCGCCGCGGAGCTGGCAACGGCCGCTCATCCAATGCTCGCCGACGGCCCCTCGGTTCTGACCCTGCTGGAGACCGTCAGCGCCGCATTGGTTTCGCGCGGCCTCGAACCCGACAGACTCAGCTGGGACGCCTGGCGTAACGAAGACAGCCGCTGGACGGTGCAGCTTGCCTGGAAGGTCGGTCGTTCGGACAACATCGCACATTTCACCTTCTGTCCCGGTGCCCATGGGGGAACGGTCACCGCGATCGACGATGCGGCCAGTGAGCTGATCGATCCGAACTTCGAGCGTCCACTGCGGCCGATCGCGCGGGTGGCGCAACTGGACTTCGACGATTGCAAAGACTTCAAAGAAGATTTCAAAGAAGAGGAAACAAAGCCGGCGGTCACCCCGCCTCCCGAACAGCCGGTGCACACCCGACGCGGCAAGCCCGTCATTCCGGCCTGGGAGGATGTGCTGCTCGGTGTGCGCTCAGGCGGCCACCGCTAAGCACTCCCGGACAGCGTCAGCGCGAGCAACGTCAGCCACGCGCTCGCCACGCCCACGCCCGCGCCCAGCACGAACCAGCGCAGGACCAAGGTGCGTCGCCAGCCCCACAGCGTCGGCGCCAGTCCTCCGGCCGCCACGACGTTGAGGCCGACCGCCAGCAGCGGATGCACCCGGATCAGGCCAAGACTCAGCACCACGACGGCGACTCCCGTGACCGCGGCGACGAACCCCGAGACCGTCAAACCCGTTGCCCAGGGCGGAGATTGGCCGCGCTCGTCGCTCACGAACCAAGCCTAGCCCGCTCGTAGAACGCCAGAGCCGCCGCGGTCGCTACGTTCAGCGAGTCGGTACCCCGCGACATCGGGATGCGCACTTTCACATCACTGAGCCGCAGGGCGGCCGGCGAAAGGCCCGGGCCCTCGGCCCCAACCACAATGGCGGCGCGTTCGCCGCTCGCGGCCGCCATCGCCTCCGCCAGCGTGATGGCCTCGCCGTGCGGCGTCATCGCCAGCAGCCGAAATCCGTGTTCTCGCAAGAGCACAAGATCTGCGGGCCAGTCGGATGCCCGCGCATACGGCACCAGCAATGCATGGCCCATGGACACCCGGACGGAGCGACGGTACAGCGGGTCGGCGCAGCCGCTGCCGAACACCGCCGCGTCCACGCCCAGACCCGCCGCGTTGCGAAAGATCGAGCCCAGGTTCTCGTGGTCGTTGACGCCTTCGAGCACCGCGACGGTACGAGCGCCCTCGACGACTTGCGCAACGCCGGGTTCCGGCACCCTCCGGGCGACCGCCAGAACGCCGCGATTCAGGTGGAACCCGACCACCCGGGCCATCACATCGGCGGACGCCCGGTAGAACGGCGCCTCGGCGGTAGCCAGCTCGTCCTCGAGCTCGGCCAGCCTGCGGTCGGTGCCCAGCAGGGCGTGGGGGGTGAATCGGGACGCGAGCATGCGCCGCACGACCAGCACGCCTTCGGCGATCACCAGCCCTTTGCCGGTCGGCAGGTCGGGACGACGATCGACGCTGTTGAGGTCGCGGAAGTCGTCGAGACGCGGATCGTCGGGGTCGCTGACGTCCTGAACATCCACGCCGGCAACACACTCCCGGCCGCTCACGGGCTTTCGTCGACCAAGGCCAGCATCAGATCGGCCGCTCCGCGCAGGGTGTTACGCTGGTCGCTGTCGAGGGCCGCGAGCCGCTTGGTCAGCCATTCCTGGCGAGCGCGACGGTTTTCCCTGACCAGCTCGGCACCGGACTCGGACGCCGACACCAGCACCTGTCGGCCGTCGACGGGATGCGGAGTGCGTTCCACAAGACCCATCTCGGCCAACGAGGCGATCACCCGGGTCATCGACGGCGGCCGGACGCGCTCCCGAATCGCCAGCGCACCGGGAGTCATCGCGCCCTCGTTGACCAGCGTCGCCAACGCCGACAGCTGGGACAGCGACACCGGCGATGACGGGTTGCGGAACCGCAGTTGGCGCGCCAGCCGCATGACGGCCAGCGACAAGTCGCTGGCCAGCCGCGCATCGCTGTCGGGCATGGCGCGAGGTTACACGGAACGCAAGAAACTCGGCATACGAAATGGCGAACGACGGACTCCGGTCGTTGCGCTGCGCCGCGCCAAATTTCGGCCGCCTGGGGGCACCGCGCCCGCATAGCTCCCAGGGGGCGGCCCGGATCTTCGCCGGGCTATGTTAATCACGATGTCTGTCGAATCCGGCCAGAACCGCGAGGCGCCCCCCGTGCCGCCCGCCCTGCTCCAGGTGTGGCCTGTGGTCGCGGCCGGGTTCCTGGGCTGGCTGATCGCCGCGGCCCTCGCGTTCCTCGTACCCGCCCTGCAGAGTTGGCGCCCGGTGGCGCTGGGCGGCCTGGGGGTGGGGCTGATCGGTACGAGCATTTTCGTGTGGCAGCTCGCCGCGGCCCGCCGCGGTGCACGCGGTGCGCAAGCCGGGCTCGAAACCTATCTCGACCGCACATAATGGAGGAGCGATGGTAGCCCCGCTACTGCAAGCGCAAATCGACATCGACGCACCGGCAGCGAAAGTGTGGGCGTTGATATCCGATTTGCGGCGGATGCCCCAGTGGAGCCCGCAGTGCCGATCGATGAAGCCCCTCGGTCCGTTGCGCCAGGGCACCCGCACCCTCAACCTCAACCGCCGCAACCGCTTGTTCTGGACCACCACGTGCACCGTCGTCGAGGTCATCCCCGAAAAGAAGCTGGCGTTCCGGGTCAACGCCAACCGCACAATTTGGAGCTATGAGCTCGAACCCAACGGCGAGGGCACCCGGGTCATCGAGAGCCGGCACGCCGAAAACGGCGTCACCGCATTTTCGAACCTGTCCGTGAACGCGCTCTTCGGCGGGACCGATAAGTTCGAGCGCGAATTGCTCGAGGGCATGAACACCTCGCTGGCAAACATCAAAGCCGCCGCCGAGAAAAGCTAGTCCGCCGGCTCCGGCGGCTCGGACTGTGGTTCCGCCGGCTTCTCCATCATGTCGAGCACGCCGTCGTCGTAAGGCTCATACTTTGGCGAGCCGCTGCCCGCCGGGGCCGGAGTGTCGGAATGCGCGCCGCAGCCATACTGCTTGTCCACAACGTGCCCGTCGGCGGACAACTCGTTACCGCATACGCCGAACATTGCGCCGAGCGACCCGGCCAGCGGCAGGAAGAAACCGCAATCGCGGCACACCCGTTTGGTCGAGCGCGACATCGCCGAGTCGGGACCATAGTCCCCGGTGTGCCATCGCTCGGCAGCCTCAGCGCGCCCCCATGCGCTCATCACCCAGCGCCGGCCCAGCCCGAATTCCGCGGCGGTCTCGTCGACCTGCGGGTCACCGCTCGCGGTGTAGCCGGGAACCAACCGCGGGTCGTCCGCCGCCGGCGCCAGCAAGTCTCCCGGGCTCAAATCCCCCGGCCGCACCCGCCGCTCCCAGGGCACCCACTCGGGCGCCAGCAACGCCGTCGGCCCCGGGATCAACACGACTTCACTGATCGTGGCGTGCTCGGCGCCCGGATAGGCGGCGACGACGGCGGCCCACTGCCACCCCTGGTAACCGGGCAGGTGCGCCAGGAACCGGTGGGTGGCGGCATTCGGGTCCTCGTAGGTGACGCCCAGGTAATCTCCGACCGCATCGGCGTCGCTGAACTCCTCGACTGCGGCCCTGGCCCGGTCTACCGCACCCGTGAGCACCGCCCCCAACTCGTCGGGCCACTCGGCCACGGTCGCCGCGGCGGATTCCTCGCTGGATCCGGTCACGCTGTCCCCTTATCTGTGATGCGGACCCCCGGTAAAGGGTGGATCCGGGTGGTTTTTCGTTATTTGGTGCCTCGTTCTCGCCCGTGCTTGAGACCGGTGGAGCCGCAGTCGGGGTCAAGGTGGAGCGCCCGCAGCGCAGCGAGGACGAACGACCTTGAGGCCGACGAGGATCCGCTGCAGACTTGGCCGGCGAGGAGCGAGGCGAAAACGTTTCTGGTTCAAGCCATCTGGTGCCTCCGGTGAGAGAACGTAGTGCAGGAGATGCGTCGGGCGTGCCGGCGCCCAGCCTTATCTGGGTCCACGGACAATGGTCCGGCAACATGATGATCGATGGGGTGCCCGACATGTGCGGGCTCCCGAAGTGAGTGCGGCCGCTCATTCTCTCCGGGGCGTCCACCCCGCATTGGGGTGGCGGCAGGGGACTTGCAGGAGCTGACCGCGGGCATCAGTTGAAATATGGGCAGGGCACGCGCGCAACGCATGGTTAGGCCGCCACCTCCTTGGGTTGGGCGACCGCCGCCAACGCGGCATCGCCGTGTTCGCGCAGGGTGTGATAGCAGCGACGCAGCAGCTTGCGCTCCACCGCCAGGGTCGGATCCTTGCCGTTGCCGGGGCGGGCGGCGACTTGGTGGTAGTAGGCGTAATCGGGCGAGCCGCGGCGGGCCGCGCACTTGGCCGCCTCATACGCCGCCCAGCGCAGCTCCGGTGAGCCTTGTCGCGACAGATGCCCCGGCGAGGATTTGCGATCCGAGGAGTGCACGGTGATATCCAACCCGGCAAATCGCACCAGCTGATCAGAACTGGAGAACCGGCGCACGTCACCGATCTCGGCCCAGATGATCGCCGCGCACAACCACCCCACACCGTAGAGGCGGGCCTGCAGTGCTTGACAGCCCCGCTGGCGGCGGGCGAAGTTGATCAATTGCGCTCGCAGCGGCTCGATCTCGGCGGTCAGCTCATCAATCCGCCGCAGCGCGGTGTCGACGTACTGACGTCCAGCTGCCGATAGCTCGGCACGGGCGAGCGAATCGCGACCGGCCTGGGAGAGCAGCGCTTTGATCGGTGGGCAGCCCTGGTGAAACAACTGAGCGTGGATGCGCTGTTGCCAAGCGCGCCGCTCGTCCATCAGCGAGCCGTACAACCGGCCCAGGGTCCGAACCTCCAGTACGTGCGCCGGCGGGATCCACGACTCGGGGAAGCGGCCCTCCAACAACAGACTGCGCAGCAGCCGCGCATCCGCACGGTCGGTCTTGGCGCGCTTTTTCGGGCCGCGCAACACCGCAATCTCGGCCGGATCACCCAAATGCGCCACCGCCCCTGCGGCCGCCAATTCTTCGACCACATACCGCCACCCGGTGCAGCCCTCCAACGCGAACTCCGCATCCCCGTCGGGGCAATGCTCGACCAGCCAGCCTCGCCACGTATCGCGCGTTGCCGGACGGACCTGGCCCCAGCGCACCAGCCCGTCGCTGTCCACGTAATCGAACGTGAGCTGCTGTCGGTGCACGTCCAACCCGCCTATCATCGTCATCGGGACCTCCTCGAGCTCCTGAAACATTTTTCTGACGCCCATATCATCGAGCGTCTGTGCCGAGGGGGTCCTCCTCACATGTCATCTCTCTGCAATGCGCCTCCAATACTAGGTTGGCGAGCCACGCCCGGTTGCCCGTCGGCATAGGACAGAATTGATTCGTGTCTGGGCGGCGACGTGATGATCCGGCTCGGGGGACCTCCAACCCGGGCCGCCGGAGCCGCCCGAACCTCAACGGGTCGGCCAACCAGCATCCGGGGATGGCCAACTACCCGGCCGACGACTCCGACTATCGCCGGTCGCGCCGTCCACCGCCGATGCCGAGCGCGAACCGCTACCTGCCGCCGTTGGGCCAGGAGCCGGAGCCGGACCGCAGTGGCGACACGCCGCCGCCGGGTTCCGCACCCGGCGAACGCATCACCGTCACCCGCGCCGCGGCGCAGCGAAGCCGCGAAATGGGCTCCCGGATGTACTGGATGGTGCAGCGGGCCGCCACCGCCGACGGCGCAGACAAGTCCGGTCTGACCGCGTTGACGTGGCCTGTCGTGGCCAACTTCGCGGTCGACGCCGCGATGGCCGTCGCGCTGGCCAACACGCTGTTTTTCGCCGCCGCGACCGGGGAGAGCAAGGGCCGGGTCGCGCTCTACCTCTTGATCACGATCGCGCCGTTCGCCGTGATCGCGCCGCTCATCGGCCCGGCGCTGGACCGGCTACAGCATGGCCGCCGTGTCGCGCTCGCCACGTCGTTCGCGCTTCGCACGGCGTTGGCGCTGGTGCTGATCATGAATTACGACGGCGCCGCGGGGAGCTATCCCTCGATGGTGCTCTACCCGTGCGCGCTGGCCATGATGGTGTTCTCGAAATCGTTCAGCGTGCTGCGCAGTGCGGTGACGCCGAGGGTGATGCCGCCGACCATCGACCTGGTGCGGGTCAATTCCCGGCTGACCGTGTTCGGCCTACTCGGCGGCACCATCGCCGGCGGCGCCATCGCCGGCGGCGTCGAGTTCGCCTGCACCCACCTGTTTCAGCTGCCGGGCGCGTTGTTCGTCGTCGTCGCCGTCACCGTTGCCGGCGCGTTGCTGTCGATGCGGATTCCGCGCTGGGTCGAGGTGACCGAGGGTGAGGTGCCGGCCACGCTGAGCTACCGCCGCGACAGCGGCCAGCCGCGGCTAAGCTGGCCGGAAGAGGTCAAGAAGGTCGGCGGCACGCTTCGACAACCGTTGGGCCGCAACATCATTACCTCGCTGTGGGGTAACTGCACCATCAAGGTGATGGTGGGTTTCCTGTTCCTGTACCCGGCGTTTGTCGCCAAGGCACACAAGGCCAACGGCTGGGTACAACTGGGCATGCTGGGTGCGATCGGCGCCGCCGCCGCCATCGGCAACTTCGCCGGCAACTTCACCAGCGCGCGCCTGCAGCTGGGCAGGCCGGCCGTGCTCGTGGTCCGCTGCACGGTGGCGGTGTGCGCCGTGGCCGTCGCGGCCTCGGTGGCGGGCACCCTGATCGCGGCCGTCATAGCCACCCTGGTCACCTCGGGGTCCAGCGCGATCGCGAAGGCCTCGCTGGACGCTTCCTTGCAACACGATCTGCCCGAGGAATCGCGGGCTTCCGGGTTCGGGCGCTCGGAGTCGACGCTGCAGCTGGCTTGGGTGCTGGGCGGGGCGCTGGGCGTCTTGGTGTACACCGAGCTGTGGATCGGCTTCACGGCGGTCACCGCCCTCCTCATCCTCGGGCTGGCCCAGACCCTGGTCAGCTTCCGCGGCAACTCGCTGATCCCGGGCCTCGGAGGTAATCGCCCCGTCATGGTCGAGCAGGAGGGGATGCGCCGGGGTGCCGGCAGGGTGGCGGCGGTGCCGAAGTGAAACGCGGTGTGGCACTGGCCCTCGCGGCCCTGGTGATACTGCTGTCCGTGGGCGCCGGCGTCGGAACTTGGCTGCTGGTGTGGCGGACCGGTCCACAGCAACCCGAGATCAGCGCGTATTCGCACGGACACCTGACGCGGGTGGGGCCATATCTGTACTGCAACGTGCTCGACCTGAACGAGTGCCAGACACCGCAGACCCAGGGCGACCTTCCGTTCAACGAGCACTACCCGGTGCAACTTTCGGTTCCCGAAGCCATCTCCCGCGCACCCTGGCGGCTACTGCAGGTGTACGAGGACCCGGCGGACACCACCACCACGATGTTTCGGCCGGGCACCCGGCTCGCCGTCACCATTCCGTCGGTGGACCCTCAGCGTGGACGGCTGACCGGGATAGTCGTGCAGTTGCTGACGTTGGTCGTCGACAACAGCCAACCGAATGACGCCACGACGGTCCGCGCTGTGCCGCACGCCGAATGGTCGGTGCGCCTTAGTCCCTAGCGCCGAACGTCGAGTTGTGGCGGGAAACCCGCGATTTGCCGTAACAAGTCGACGCTCGGCGGAAAAGGCTAAGCCGGCACCCGCTCGCCTTCGCGCGGCGGGCCGGGAGGCGTTCCATCCCCGAAAGGCCTGCCCCCCAACGCTTCCCGGCCGTGTGGGGTCAGCCAGCCGGCCAGGTCCGGTCCCTTGGGGACGATGCGGGTGGGGTTGATGTCGGCGTGCACGATGTAGTAGTGCTGCTTGATCTGGACGAAGTCGATGGTGTCGCCGAAGCCCGGCGTCTGGAACAGGTCGCGCGCGTAGGCCCACAGCACCGGCATTTCGCTGAGTTTGCTTCGATTGCACTTGAAGTGCCCGTGGTAGACCGGGTCGAACCGGGCCAGGGTGGTGAAGAGCCGCACGTCCGCCTCGGTGATCGTGTCGCCCACCAGGTATCGCTGGTTGGCCAGGCGCTCGCTCACCCAATCCAACGCCGTGAACAGCCGGTCGTACGCCGCGTCGTACGCCTGCTGGGTCCCGGCAAACCCGCAGCGGTAGACGCCGTTGTTGATCTCCGTATAGACCCGCTTGCTTACCTCGTCGATCTCGGCCCGCAGCGGTTCGGGGTATAGGCGGGGCGCGCCGTCGCGGTGGTAGGCCGTCCACTCCGTCGAGAAATCCAGCGTCATCTGCGCGAAATCGTTGGTGACCACCGCGCCCGTCGGCACGTCCACGATCGCCGGAACCGTGATGCCTTTGGGGTAGTCGGGGAAGCGCTGGAAGTAGGCGTCCTGCAGCCGCGGGATCTTCAAAACCGGGTCGACACCGCCCGGATCGAGGTCGAAGGTCCAACTGCGCTCGTCGTGCGTGGGACCGCAAAACCCGATGGAAAGTACATCTTCCAGCCCGAGCAATCGCCGGACGATGATCGCGCGGTTGGCCCACGGGCACGCGCGGGCAACGATGAGCCGATACCGGCCGGGCTCTACGGGATAGCCGTCGCGTCCGTCGGCCGTGACGCGGGTGGTGATGTAGTTGGTGTCGCGGGTGAATTCACCGGCGCCAGCGACATAGGTGGCCATGACGACATTCTGCCGCAGCGCCCAACGTCGACTTGTGGTTGCCGTTTCCCGTGGGTCTGCCCATCAAGTCGACGTTCGGCAAGGATGCCTTAGGTCAGGAAACGTCGAGCCAGGTTGGACTCGGGCGACTCCCCCGGTTCCCAGTGCGAGATCCACAGCCCGGTGCCCTCGGACTGGTCGACGATCCCCTCCTCCAGCCAGGTGTAGCGGCCCTTGAGCACATCCCGGGTCAGCCGCACGTCGCTGCTGTCGGTGTTGGACCATAGGGCCTGGAACAGGGCCTCCACCCGCAGGGTCGCCTGCTGGCAGAACGCCTCGGCCAGCTCGTACGCCTGCCGGCCGACGATGGGATCCGCGGACCGCTGGCCCTCGGCGCGCACGCACACCGCCGTCATCGCGAACAACTCGGCACCGATGTCGACTATGCGCCCCAGGAAGCCCTGCCTTTGCTCGAGTTTGGCCTGCCAACGCGCCATCCCGTAGAAGGTGTTGCGGGCAAGCTTGCGGGTGGAGCGTTCGACGAACCGGAGGTGCGACGCGAGCGGGCCGAACTCGTTATAGGCCGTCGGCCGCTGCCCTTCGCCGAAAACCAACTGCGGCAACCACTTTGCGTAAAACCCGCTCGCGCCCGCCGCCGCGGCGGCCTTCTGGCGCAAACCCGTGTCGGGCTTGGCGAGGTCACCGGCCGCGGAGAGGTGGGCATCGACGGCCTCCCGAGCGATGAGCAGCCTCATGATTTCGCTCGATCCTTCGAAGATGCGGTTGATCCGCAGGTCGCGCAACACCTGCTCGACCGGCACCGCGCGCTCCCCGCGCGCGGCCAGCGACTCCGCGGTCTCATAGCCCCGCCCGCCGCGGATCTGCAGTAGCTCGTCGGCGATGAGACAAGCCATCTCGCTGGACCAGAGTTTGGCCAACGCCGCCTCGATCCGGATGTCGTTGCGACCTTCGTCGGCCATCTGAGCGGACAGCTCAAGAACCGCGTCCAGCGCGTAGGTGGTGGCGGCGATGAACGAGACCTTGGACGCGACCGCTTCGTGTTTGGCCAGCGGCTTGCCCCACTGCACGCGCTCGCCAGACCATTCGCGCGCTATCTTCAGCGCCCACTTTGACGACCCGGTCGCACTCGCGGGCACCGACAGCCGTCCGGCATTGAGCGTGGTCAGCGCGATTTTCAGGCCGTCGCCTTCCCGGCCGATCAGGTTTTCGGCGGGCACCCGCACGCGGTGCAGCCTGGTCACACCGTTCTCGATGCCGCGTAGCCCCATGAACTTGTTGCGCCGCTCCACGGTGATCCCGGGCGAATCGGCCTCGACGACGAACGCGCTGATGCCGCCGCGGTGCCCGTCGCTCTTGGGCACCCGCGCCATGACCACCAGCAGTTCGGCGACGACGCCATTGGTGGTCCACAACTTCACGCCCTCGAGTTCGTACGCCTTCCCGTCCTCGACCGGTGTCGCCGTCGACGCCAGTCGTGCGGGGTCGGAGCCGACGTCCGGTTCGGTGAGCAGGAACGCCGATATGGCCCCAGCAGCACAGCGCGGCAAGAACTTCCGCTTCTGTTCGGGAGTCCCGGCAAGCTTGAGCGGCTCGGGTACCCCGATCGACTGATGGGCCGAAAGCAGCGCACCGAGACTCGCATGAACCGACGCGATCATCACCAGGGCCCGGTTGTAGGCGACTTGCGACATGCCCAGCCCGCCGTATTCGGTCGGTATCTTCATGCCGAAGCAACCCAGTTCGGCCAAGCCCTTCACGTATTCGTCGGGAATCTGCGCATCGCGTTCGACGACACTTCCCTCGATGGTGTCGAGGAACTCCCGCAGCCTGTCGAGGAACGCGCGGGTGCGCGCCTCGTCGGCGTCGGAGGGTTTGGGAAATGGATGGACCAGCTCTAACGGAAACCGTCCGAGAAACAATTCTTTGGCGAAGGACGGCTTGTCCCAACCACTTTCGCGGGATTCCTCGGCGAGAGCTCTCGCTTGTTCCTCGGTGACCTGCGCTTGCTGTGCCATCGCCGCCTCCTTGCTAACGAGTCACATCGACGCGTGAGTATCCGCTGCCGGCCCGAATACCACGTCCTACGGATCTCGAAGTTACCACCTGGTAGCTTCCCGGCGCACCGATACGTTCGGAGTCACCGCCCGGTTAGGCGTCCAACTCCCGGGCGACGGCTTTGACCACCTCAGAGACCCGACGAGCCGTCTTGCGATCCGGGTAGCGACCCTTGCGCAACTCGGGCTGCACGGTGCTCTCCAGCAGCGTGATCATGTCCTCGACCATGCCGTGCAACTCGTCGGGGCTGTGCTTGTGCTCGACGGGCGCCTCGCGGCGCGTCTTGGAAAGGCTGGGCGGCGGGTCGATCAGCTTGAGGCTCAATGCCTGCGGTCCGCGCCGACCGGAGGCCACGCCGAACTCCACCCGCTGTCCCGCCTTGAGCCCCTCGACCCCAGCGGGCAACGCCGACGAGCGGACGTAGACGTCCTCGCCATCCTCCTGCGACAGGAAGCCGAACCCCTTTTCGGCGTCGTACCACTTAACCTTGCCGGTCGGCACTGGTCTCACCTGCTTGTCTGACGGATCACTAGGGTGGGCAACGCAAGAAGCGTCCCGCCAGCGCAGGACGCGATGTTGAATCCTGATCCTACTCGGGTGCTCGCCTGGCAAGCACCCCTGTTACTCGTCACTCGGTAGGCTGGCACATACCGCTGGAGGAGATATGCGCCTGATCCTGAACGTCATCTGGCTGGTCTTCGGCGGCCTGTGGATGGCCGCCGGATACGTGCTGGCGGCGCTTGTCAGCTTCTTGCTCATCGTCACCATCCCCTTCGGCTTTGCATCGCTGCGCATCGCGTCGTACGCGCTGTGGCCGTTCGGCCGGACGATCGTCGACAAGCCGACCGCCGGGACAGGCGCCCTGATCGGAAATGTCATCTGGGTGTTGCTGTTTGGGATGTGGCTGGCGATCGGCCATTTGGTCAGCGCGGCGGCGATGGCCATCACGATCATCGGCATTCCGCTGGCGCTGGCCAACCTGAAACTGATCCCGGTGTCGCTGATGCCGCTGGGCAAAGAGATCGTTCCTGTCGGCTCGCCGACCCGGTTCGCACCGGTGGCCGCATGACGCTGACCGCATTGGGCGTGCCTACGGTGCCGAGCCGCACCGACGATGCCGTCGCTCAAGAGGTTCCCACCAGCGGCCCACTGCTGGACACATACGGCCGGGCAGCCACGGATCTGCGGGTGTCCCTGACCGATCGCTGCAATCTGCGGTGCAACTACTGCATGCCGGCCGAGGGCCTGGATTGGCTGCCAGGGCAGCAACTCTTGCGCTCCGACGAGCTGGCCAGGCTGTTGCGTATCGCCGTCACCCGGCTCGGCATCACGAGCGTGAGGTTCACGGGTGGGGAGCCCTTGTTGTCCCGACACCTCGAGGAGGTGGTCGCGGCGGCGGCCGGCCTGCGGCCCCGCCCCGAGATCTCGTTGACGACTAATGGCGTCGGACTGGCGCGGCGGGCCGCCGCGCTCGCCCGGGCGGGCCTGAATCGCGTCAACGTGTCGCTGGACAGCGTGGATCGCAATCACTTCGCGGCCATCACCCGCCGGGACAGGCTGGCCGACGTGCTCGACGGCTTGGCGGCGGCCACGAAGGCAGGCCTGACACCGGTGAAAGTGAACGCCGTGCTGGATCCCGCCACCGGCCGCGAGGACGTCGTCGAGCTGTTGCGGTTCTGCCTCGAACACGGCTATCAATTGCGGGTCATCGAGCAGATGCCGCTCGACGCCGGGCATCGGTGGCGCCGCGATGCCACGCTGACCGCCGACGACGTGCTCGCCGCGCTGCGCCCGCACTTCCGGCTGCGGCCGGACCCGTCGCCGCGCGGCTCGGCGCCCGCCGAACTCTGGCTGGCCGACACGGGCCCCAACACGCCGAGCGGAAAGTTCGGGGTCATCGCGTCGGTGTCGCATGCATTCTGCTCGGCGTGCGATCGCACCCGGCTCACGGCCGACGGCCAAATCCGCAGCTGCCTGTTCTCGGCTACGGAGACAGACCTCCGCGGCCTGCTGCGGGCCGGTGCGCACGACGACACGATCGAGGCCGCGTGGCGCGCCGCAATGTGGCGAAAGCCCGCCGGCCACGGCATCAACGACCCCAATTTCATCCAGCCTGATCGCCCGATGAGCGCGATCGGAGGCTAGCCGGATGGGTCAAGTGCCTCTCGAAGCAGATGGAATCCCGGTGACGGTCCGCTACTTTGCGGCCGCGCGCGCGGCCGCCGGAGCCGAATCGGAGACGGTGGTGGTGCGCCCGGGCACCACGGTGGCGGAACTGGTCGAGAGACTGGCGGTCCGGGGAACTCGTCTGGCCACAGTATTGAGCCGATGCTCTTATCTGTGCGACGGAATCGCCGTTCGCGACGACACGGCAGCGTTGCACTCCGGTAACACCCTCGACGTTCTCCCACCGTTCGCCGGCGGATGAGAATGTGAGATACCTCACGTAACGAACAGATAACGGCCCGGACACGCTCCGGTCTCGACGGGTGTGACCTGCGCAAATCCCTGATGTTCCTGGGATTTTGGCGGATCGCCGTGGGCGAAACGCCGGGTTTCCCCGAAAGTGACGAGACAAACAGAAACCGCTACCGTCTCCGGAGGCTCGCCAACCTAACCGATGGCGTTCCTCCCCTCCTATCGCGCCGAGCTCCATCCAGTAGGCAGGGGACACCGAAGTGGATGGAGGCGGGGGACCCATCGGTTCACCGTGACCGGACTGGGGCCGCTTGCGGCTCCTTGGGGTGAAGCGGACTTCGTCTCCCATGTGGAGTACGGCGCCGGCCGGGTGGCCTCTCCAACCGAACCCGACAGCTGACCTCGCAGGCGCGTTACGAGAGAGGAATGTTTCTGCGCGTATGAGTGGACGTCACCGTAAGCCCACCACTTCCAGCATCAGCGTCGCCAAGATCGCCTTTACCGGGGCGGTGCTTGGCGGCGGCAGCATCGCCATGGCCGGTCAGGCCGCCGCGGCCACCGACAGCGAGTGGGATCAAGTAGCCCGCTGCGAGTCGGGCGGCAACTGGGGAATAAACACCGGAAACGGCTACCACGGCGGTGTGCAATTCAGCGCCAGCACGTGGGCCTCGCACGGCGGCGGCCAGTACGCCCCGTCGGCCGAACTGGCCACCAAGGAACAGCAGATCGCGGTAGCCGAGCGGGTGCTGGCGACCCAGGGTCGCGGCGCGTGGCCCGTGTGCGGTGGTCCGCTGTCGGGTCCGAGCCCGCGCAACGTTCCCACAACCCCGGCGGGGACGAACGCCCCGCTGGACGCTCCGGGGGTCAACGGCACGTCGGCGCCGGACGCTCCTCCGCCCGCGGACGCGCCGCCGCCAGACGCTCCTCCCCCGCCTGCCCCGGTACAGCTGGCCTCCTTTGGGCAACCTGCGCCCGCTCCGGACGCGCCCCCCGCACCGCCGGCGGACCCGGCTCCGCCCGCGCCTCCTGCCGACGCCGTGCCGCCCGCGCCTCCTGCCGACGCCGTGCCGCCCGCGCCTCCTGCCGACGCCGTGCCGCCCGCGCCTCCTGCCGACGCCGTGCCGCCCGCGCCTCCTGCCGACGCCGTGCCGCCCGCGCCTCCTGCCGACGCCGTGCCGCCCGCGCCTCCTGCCGACGCAGTGCAACCGCCCGCCGATCTCAACACCGCGGCGGATCAATCACCGCGTGGTTCGACGGTCGGCTACACAGGTCAACTGTGGGAAGCGATCCGAGGCGCGGACATTCACGGAAACGATGCGCTGGACGCGCTCGCGCAGCCGTCCGGCGGCAACTGACGCCTGCGACTGGCCGTTTCGGAGAGGGGTTCGGAGACGGGTCGGGCTCGGCGCGCTTTAGGCCGAGCCGACCCACTCTTCGGTTCCGTCGTCAAAGAACTGGTGCTTCCACACCGGTAGCCGGGCCTTGATGGTGTCGACCAGGCGCGCGCAGGTTTCAAATGCCGCCTGCCGATGGTCGGCGGCGACCGCCGCCACCAGTGCCGCCTCACCGATGCGCAGCACGCCGATGCGGTGGCTGGCAGCGACGGCACGCACCCCGCTGGACTCCTCGGCGACCTCGCCTACCACGTCGGCAATGACCTGGGGGGCCGACGGGTGCGCGGAATACTCCAACCGGACCACCCGGCGGCCACCGTCATGATCGCGAATCATGCCGACGAAGCCAACGACGGCTCCGGCCGACTGATGGCCCACCAATTCTTCGTGCTCGGCCAGGAAGATCGGCTCTTCGGTCATGGCGGCGCGCAAGACGCGCGTCATCTTTGGTGATCCCCGCCGGCCAGCTGGTCGAGCGCGTGGTCGAGCACGTCGGCTAACACCCCGAGGCCGTCGCGCACCCCGCCGGGCGAACCCGGCAGATTGACGATCAGCGTCCGGCCGGCCACACCGCACACACCGCGCGACAGCACCGACGTCGGCACCTTCGGCAGCCCGGAGCGGCGAATAGCGTCAGCCAGCCCGGGAATCATGTAGTCCAGCACCGCCACGGTCTGGTCCGGGGTGCTGTCGCTGGGCGAGATGCCCGTGCCGCCCGACGTGAGGATTACGTCGACGCCGGCGTCGACCGCGTCATGCAGCGCCTCGCCGACCGGCTCCCCGTCCGCGACCACCTCCGGCTGAACGGACGAAAAACCGTGCTGCTCAAGCCATTCCGCGATGATCGGCCCGCAACGGTCGTCGTACTCGCCGGTCGACGCGCGGGTCGAGGCGATGATGACTCGGGCGGACCTGGCGCCGTGGACGGTCACTGCAGCGCCCAAATTCCGCTTTTGCCGCCCTCCTTGCGGAGGACCCGAATGTCATCGATCCGAGCGGCCGGGTCGACCGCCTTGATCATGTCGTAAAGCGTGAGCCCGGCCACACTGACGGCGGTCAGCGCCTCCATCTCCACCCCCGTCCGGTCGGTGCTGCGCACCGTCGCGGTGATCTCTATGTCCGACTCGCCGACGGTAAAATCGATGTCCACGCCGGTGAGGGCGAGCTGATGGCACAGCGGGATCAGGTCGCCGGTGCGCTTTGCGGCCAGGATTCCGGCCACCCTTGCCGTGGCCAGCGCATCACCCTTGGGCAGGCCACCCTTGGAGATCAACGCCACTACGTGCGGCGAGGTACGCAACGCACCCGCGGCGACGGCGGTGCGCTTAGTGGCCGACTTTTCCGTGACATCGACCATGTGGGCTGCCCCGCGCTCGTCGAGGTGGGACAGCGTGTCCGGGCGGGGTTCCCCCGATGCCCCAGCCATCCGAGCGACCTACCGGTTGACGACGGTTACCGGGTGGACGTAGGGCAGGTCGGTCGAGGGAACAGGAAACACGAGTTCGCCGAAGGGCGATAACGCTCCCGTGCGATCGGTCACCAGTTCGCTCACCGCGTGGTCGTCCGGGTCCGTCGTCGGCCAGCCGTTGTCGACGTACCTGGTTCTGCGTTCCTTGCCATCAACGCCATCAGCAATGTCAGCCACGGGGTACATTCTGACAGGTCGCGCGCGCGTGCGTGGCGCAAGGTCCGTCACTCCCGACCGTGGCCTTGGGGTACGCGGACTGCTTTACGCTGGTCAGCGATGACCGACAACACCCCGGATATCCCGCTGGGGTCCTGGCTGGCCGACCTGCCCGACGAGCGGCTGATTCGACTGCTCGAACTACGGCCGGACCTCGCCCAGCCGCCGCCCGGCAGCATCGCCGCGCTCGCCGCGCGCGCACAGGCGCGTCAGTCGGTCAAGGCCGCCACCGACGATCTCAACTTCCTGCAGCTCGCGGTGCTCGATGCATTGCTGGTGCTGCAGGCCGATTCAACGCCGGTGCCAACCACAAAGCTGCTCGCGCTCATCGGCGACCGCGCGCCCGAAGCCGACATAGTCGGCGCCCTGTACGACCTCAGAGAGCGCGCCGTGGTCTGGGGCGAGACCGCGGTCCGGGTGGCCGCCGACGCCGGCACGGCGTTGCCATGGCATCCGGGGCAGGTCACGCTTGAGGACACCTCTCGCACCGGCGAGCAGATTGCCGATCTCATCGACGGCCTCGACGACGCTCAGCGCGAGGTGCTGGAGAAATTGCTCGAAGGCTCCCCGATGGGCCGCACCCGCGACGCCGCCCCGGGTGCGCCGGCCCAGCGTCCGGTGCCTCGGCTGCTGGCGCTGGGCCTGCTGCGACGCATCGATGCCGAGACGGTCATCTTGCCCCGCCACGTCGGGCAGGTGCTGCGCGCGGAACGACCCGGTCCGATGCAGCTGACGGCGCCCGATCCGGTGGTGTCGACCACCACCGCAGACGACGTCGATGCGGCGGCGGCCGGAGCCGTCATCGACCTGCTCCGAGAACTCGACGTAGTATTGCAAACCCTTGGCGCCGCACCGGTTCCCGAGCTGCGCAGCGGCGGACTGGGGATTCGCGACGTCAAGCGGCTGGCCAAAGCGACCGGAATCGACGAGCCGCGGCTCGGCCTGATCCTCGAAGTCGCCGCCGCGGCCGGATTGATCGCCAGCGGCATGCCGGATCCGGAGCCGGCTGACGGTGACGGACCGTACTGGGCGCCAACCCAGGCCACCGAACGCTTCTCCGCGATGTCCGCCGGCGAGCGTTGGCACCTGTTGGCCAGCACCTGGCTCGACTTGCCCGCCCGGCCCGCGTTAATCGGCAGTCGCGGTCCCGATTCCAAAACCTATGGCGCCCTGACGGATTCGTTGTACTCGACGGCCGCACCGCTGGATCGCCGCTTGCTGCTGGGCTTGCTCTCCGAGTTGGCGCCCGGCACCGGCGTCGACGCCGCGTCGGCCTCCGCCGCACTGATCTGGCGGCGTCCGCGCTGGGCCCGGCGGCTGCAGCCGGAACCCGTCGCCGATCTGCTGGCCGAGAGCCAGTCGCTGGGTCTGGTGGGTCGCGGGGCGATCAGCACGCCCGGGCGCGCGCTGCTCGACGAGGCCAACGACCCGGAGCCTGCGGTCCAGGCGATGAATCGGGCGATGCCCGCGCCGATAGACCACTTCCTGGTGCAGGCCGATCTGACCGTCGTCGTGCCCGGGCCGCTACGCCGCGACCTCGCCGGCGACCTGGCCGCGGTAGCCACCGTCGAGTCGGCCGGCACGGCGATGGTGTACCGCATCAGCGAGCAGTCCATACGGCATGCTCTCGACATCGGCAAGACCCGCGACTGGATGCACGAACTTTTCAGCAGGCACTCGAAAACTCCTGTGCCGCAAGGGCTCACCTACCTCATCGATGACGTCGCACGGCGGCATGGCCAGCTTCGAATCGGCATGGCCGCTTCCTTCGTGCGGTGCGAGGACCCGACTTTGCTGGCCCAGGCGGTGGCGGCGGCCGCCGAACGGCTGCAGCTGCGTGCCCTGGCGCCGACGGTGGCGGTGTCGCCCGCGCCGATCGCCGAGGTGCTCGCCGCGTTGCGCGGCGCGGGATTCGCCCCGGCCGCCGAAGATTCGTCCGGCTCCATCGTCGATGTCCGCCCTCGCGGGGCCAGGGTTTCCACACCGCAGCGCCGCCGGGCCTACCGCCTCCCGGCGCGGCCAAGCGGCGAGACACTCAACGCAGTCGTCT
The DNA here is from genome assembly GCA_963788075.1 of uncultured Actinomycetota bacterium. Taxonomy (GTDB): domain Bacteria; phylum Actinomycetota; class Actinomycetes; order Mycobacteriales; family Mycobacteriaceae; genus Mycobacterium. The sequence goes on from CAWBFI010000013.1 coordinate 80,621, forward strand.
CGGTTCTGCGTAAGGTGACCGCCGCGCCGTTCGGCAACATCCGCGTCGATCCCGCGGCCACCATGGCGATGTTGCAGCGCGCGGCTAAGGATCAGGACACGTTGGTGATCGGCTACCTTGACGCCGCGGGCGTGGCCACCCAGCGGGTGGTGTCCCCGATCACGGTCCGGGGCGGGCAGCTGGTGGCCTTCGATTCGGCCTCGGGGCGGCTGCGCGACTTCGCCATCCACCGCATCACGTCGGTGGTGTCGGCCGACGACTGAATAATGGGTCCCATGCGCGCCGGCGACGACGCGGTGCTGGGAGCACCGCCTGCTTGCGGCGGACGCAGCGATGTGGAGGAGTGGCGCTGTTGAGCACCGAGGGGCCGTTGATCGTGCAGTCCGACAAGACGGTACTGCTCGAAGTGGACCATGAGCTGGCCGGCGCGGCACGCGCCGCCATTGCGCCGTTCGCCGAGCTGGAACGCGCACCCGAACACGTGCACACCTACCGCATCACGCCACTGGCGCTGTGGAACGCACGCGCCGCCGGACATGACGCCGAACAGGTGGTCGACGCGCTGGTCAGTTACTCCCGCTACGCGGTGCCCCAGCCGCTGCTGGTCGACATCGTCGACACCATGGCCCGCTACGGCCGGCTCCAACTGGTCAAACACCCGGCGCACGGCCTGACGCTCGTGAGTTTGGACCGCGCGGTGCTCGAGGAGGTGCTGCGCAATAAGAAGATCGCGCCCATGCTGGGCGCCCGCATCGACGACGACACGGTCATCGTCCACCCCAGCGAGCGCGGCCGGGTCAAGCAGATGCTGCTCAAGGTCGGTTGGCCCGCCGAGGATCTGGCCGGTTACGTCGACGGTGAGGCGCACCCGATCAGCCTGCGCCAAGACGGCTGGCAACTCCGCGACTATCAGAAAATGGCCACGGACTCGTTCTGGTCCGGCGGCTCCGGGGTGGTGGTGCTTCCGTGCGGCGCCGGCAAGACGCTGGTCGGCGCGGCTGCGATGGCGAAAGCCGGTGCGACGACGCTCATTCTGGTCACTAACATCGTCGCCGCGCGGCAATGGAAGCGCGAACTGGTCGCGCGCACCTCGCTGACCGAGGACGAGATCGGCGAATACTCCGGGGAACGCAAGGAAATCCGGCCCGTCACGATCTCGACGTACCAGATGATCACCCGCCGCACCAAGGGCGAGTACCGGCACTTGGAACTCTTCGACAGCCGCGACTGGGGGTTGATCATCTACGACGAGGTGCATCTGTTGCCGGCGCCGGTGTTCCGGATGACCGCCGACCTGCAGTCCAAGCGGCGGCTGGGGCTGACCGCCACGTTGATCCGCGAAGACGGCCGCGAGGGCGACGTGTTTTCCCTGATCGGCCCGAAGCGCTACGACGCGCCGTGGAAGGACATCGAGGCGCAGGGCTGGATCGCACCGGCGGAGTGCGTCGAAGTGCGGGTCACCATGACGGACAACGAGCGGATGATGTACGCCACCGCGGACCCCGAAGAGCGTTACCGACTGTGCTCGACGGTGCACACCAAAATTGCTGTGGTCAAATCGATCCTGGAGAAGCACCCCGGCGAGCAGACCCTGGTGATCGGCGCCTACCTCGATCAGCTCGACGAGCTCGGCGCCGAGCTCAACGCCCCGGTGATCCAGGGATCGACCCGGACCAAGGAACGGGAAGCGCTCTTCGACGCCTTCCGGCGCGGCGAGGTGTCGACTCTGGTGGTGTCCAAGGTCGCCAACTTCTCCATTGATTTGCCGGAAGCCTCTGTGGCCGTGCAGGTTTCGGGGACGTTCGGCTCGCGCCAAGAGGAGGCACAACGGCTGGGCCGCCTACTGCGGCCCAAGTCCGATGGCGGCGGCGCCATCTTCTATTCGGTGGTGGCGCGCGACAGCCTGGACGCCGAGTATGCCGCGCACCGTCAGCGCTTCCTGGCCGAGCAGGGCTACGGCTACATCATTCGCGACGCGGATGACCTGCTGGGCCCCGCCATTTAACCGCGAGCAGACTAGAGCGACACGATCGTCGCCGACGCGGTGCCGGGTGCGCCGTAAACCTGAGCCAGCCCGACGCGCGGGTTGCCCGGCACCTGACGCTCCCCCGCCTCGCCCCGCAGTTGGCGAACCAGTTCGTGCATCTGCCGCAGGCCCGACGCGCCGATCGGCTCACCGTTGGCGATCAACCCGCCATCGGTATTGACGGGCATCGAGCCGTGGATCTCGGTGGCGCCGTCGGTCACCAGTTTCTCCTGCTCACCGTCGGCGCACAGGCCCGTCTCGGCCATGTGGATGATCTCGGCGCCGGCGTCGGTGTCTTGCAGCTGGGCGACGTCGACATCCTCGGGCCCGATACCCGCGGCGTCGTAGGCGGCCTTGGCCGCGTACACCGTCGGCGAGGCGTCCTCGTCTAACGGCGCCGACGTGGCGTGCACCTCGTAGGTGCCGTAACGCCGGGTGCGGATCTCGCAGGCGCGCACGTACACCGGCTTGTCGGTGAACTTGTGCGCAAGGTCACCGCGACACATGATGACCGCGGCGGCGCCCTCGTCCGGCGCGCAGAACATGTACTGGGTCAGCGGGTAGTTGAGCACGGCCGAGTTCAGAATTTCGTCTTCGCGGATAGCCTTGCGGCGAAACGCGTTTGGATTCAACGCGCCGTTGCGGAAGTTCTTGGCGGCCACCTTGGCCAGCGTGGCCTGGGAGATGTTGTGGTCGTGGAGGTACTTATTGGCCTTCATTCCGAAGAACTTGGTGGTGACGAACTGCCCGTTCTGTGCATACCACTGCGGCAGCGCCAGCTTGGCGGGGTCGTCGGTGAACGCGCCCCGCGGGTGTTTGTCCAAGCCGATGGCGATGCCGATGTCGTACTTGCCCAACCGGATTGTGTCGGCGGTCTGCTGAATGGCGCTGGCCGCGGTGGCACAGGCGTTGAAGACATCCGTGAACGGAATCCCGGTCAGCCCCACCAGGCGGGTCACCGCGTCCGGATTGGACACCTCGTGGCTACCGCCGAAGCCGAACTGGATGTCCTTCCACTCGCACCCGGCGTCCTTCAGCGCGAACTGAATCGCCTCGGCCCCCATTTGCATCGCGGTCTTGTCGAACCTGCCGAACGGATGCAGGCCCACGCCGATGATGGCGACATCGTTGGTCATCTACAGGCTCCTTTCAGACCGGCGCAAAAGCGAACGTGACGATCTCGTTGCCGTCTTCGTCGGTGGTAAATGGCACCATCGTCAGCTCGACCTCCTGGCCGAACTTGATGTTGGCCGGATCATTCTCGGTCAGCCGCCCTTCGACCCGGATCACCGCGTCTTCTCCCAGGCCGAGCTGGACAAGGCCCACCCCGAACGGCACGAAATCCTCGCCGGTCGGCCCGGCGTACGGAGCCCCCGGCGGGAACCCCTGGGTGGTCCACGACACGAGGGTTCCCCGGCGGGGCAACAACACCTCGGTCATCTCACCGCCGCTGCAGCGCGGACACCACTGCTGCACCGGAAACGTCGTGGCCCCGCAATTGCCGCAACGGCTGCCGATCAACTGCGGGCTTTCGTCGGGCCAGGTGGAGATTTCGGGGGCGAGTGCCTTCTGCATCGAGGGATCCTCCAGTGATCATCCACAGTCCGCGGCAGAGTGATGCGCTCACTGAAAGGTACAACACCATTCAACAAAACCGGAAATCGCGTTCTCGCGCTTCTGACATTCACTCAGAGCACCAACAGGTGGCCCGCGAATGCGATAGCGCCCGCGCTACGAAGGTGCTTGGGGTGCCGGGGTGGCTCATGGGGCTATCCGTGATGCCTCAAGTCAATATGCCCGCGAAAATTAGTCGATGCCTCACGTAAGAATGCCCGCGAAACGGGCGGATCAGCTGGCCTTGGTCCGGATACCTTTGCGGATGTCGGGTAGGGCGGTGGGGATGCTGGCCGGGTAGAG
>CAWBFI010000014.1:0-131195 GCA_963788075.1 uncultured Actinomycetota bacterium
TGAGCCGCGGCTCCCAGGGTGATTGGTGTTTGTTGCGCTGCGCCCGAGGTCGTGCTGGTCAGGCGGCTTGGATGGGGTCGAAGCGCACGGTGAAACCCAACATGTTGGCTTGGCGCACGATGCGGCGCATGGCGCGTTCGGGATCCAGCCGTGCGAAGTAGTCACCGCCGAGATCGGCGTAGTCGACATCGTCGGTGAACATGTGCCATACCGCAGTCAGGATTGAGTGTTGGATGGCGACAATGGCTTTCGTCTTACCCAGGCGGGGCGCCAGGCGCTGATATCGGGCCCCGAGGTAGGTGGTGTCTTTGGTGCGGGCCGCGGCCATCGCGGCGGTGCCCAAAGCGCCGGTAAGCCATCGGTTGCCGTGACGGGTCTTGCCGGACCGGCGTTTGCCGGCCGACTCGTGATGGCCCGGGCACACCCCGGTCCACGACGCCAAGTGTGCGGCGGTGCGAAAGCGACTCATGTCAGCGCCGGTCTCGGCGATGATGACCTCAGCGACGGACTGGCCCACGCCCGGGATGGTCGCCAATTGTTGGAGCTGGCGGGCAAAAGGGCGTATCTGCTCCTCGATGCGCTTCGATAGTTCCCCGATGGCCACTGTGAGCTGGTCGATGCGTTGCAGGTGTAGCCGGCACAGGAAGGCATGATGGTCACCGAAGTTGCCGTTCAACGCCTGCACCAACTGCGGGATCTTGGGCCGCATCCGAGCCTTGGCCAGCTCGGCCAGCGCCCGCGGGTCTCGTTCGCCGTCGATCAGCGCGGCTAACATCGCCCGCCCGGAGACGCCCAGAATGTCAGTGGCCACCGACGAGAGCTTGATCCCGGCATCTTCGAGCTCCTTCTCTAACCGTTGGGCCTCCCGGCTGCGCTCAGCGGTCAGCGTGGTGCGGTAGCGGGTCAAATCCCGCAGCTGCCGGATCGGCTCGGGCGGCACGAACGAAGCCCGCAACAGCCCACACTCACCCAACTGACACAACCAAGCAGCATCACAAACATCGGTTTTGCGCCCAGGCAACCCTTTGGCATGCGCGGCGTTGACCAACATCACGTTCAGGTCGTCCTCCAGCAGGTAGAACGCACCACGCCAATAATCGCCAGTGGCCTCCAGCACCACCAAAGACACCCGCTCGGCCATCAGCCAGTCCCGTAGCTCCAGCAACGCGTTGGTGGTGGTGGCATAGGTGCGAATCTCCTGGCTTCGTGACCGCTTGCCCTTCGGGCCAGGTGTGCGTACACACGCCTTGAGATCCTTCTTGCCGATATCCAGCGCAGCGCAGCGCTCATGCAGCAGTTCCATCGAATTCCTTCCGGAAACAACAACTTCCAACCAGGTACGACCGTCCGGAGGAACCACAGGGCCTAAAGAATCTGGTCCGCGTGCTCACCGCAACAATCGACAGTTCCTGTCGGTGGCTCCCAACACCATGCTGACCGACGAGCTCAGGGCATCACAGGAAATCCGGTGTCCCGGACGACCGCGACCCCATTTTCCCGCCTCCACGGCGGCCGAGCGCAGCGGCCCAGGTTGCTGACCGGAAAATCCCCAAGGTGAGCGGGCAGCCCGAAGGCGACCCGGCGGAGCTTGCGGAGCCGGGTTTCGTTGCTGTGTTGTGTGGTGTTCAGGCGGCGGGTTCGACGGTGACGCGGAAGCCCATCGCGGAGAGTTGGGCGATGTGGTTGCGCAGCCGTCGTTCGATGCTGATGCGACTGGCGTGGTAGTCGGACCCGAGGTCGAAGAATCGGGCGGCGGGGTCGGAAAGGAGTTGCCAAATGATGACGAGGATGGAGCGGGCGACCGCAACCAGGGCTTTGAGCTTGCCGCGGCGTTTGACGATGCGCCGATACCTTTCGCCGAGGAAGGTGTCGGTCTTGGCGGCGGCCGCGGCGGCCTCACCGAGTGCGCCCTTGAGGTAGGGATTGCCCTTGCCGGTCTTGCCGCCGCGCGTCACGGGTCCGGACTGTACGGTTCGCGGGCACAGCTTCGCCCAGGACACCAAGTGCGCGGGTGTGGGGAATTGGGTCATGTCGAGGCCGATTTCAGCCAGGATGATCTGTGCCCCGGATCTGCCGATGCCGGGGATTTCCTCGAGGCGTTCGACGGCCGACAACCCGCTATCGGCAGGCTTGGCGTAGACACTGGGGTTGCCGGGACCGTCGTTTTCGGCAGGTTCGGCGGCCGCGAGCAGGTCGTCGATCCGGGTGGTCAGCGTGCGGATCTGCGCAGTGAGGGTGTCGATCTGATCGAGCAGCATCCGCGCCAGTTCGGCGTGGTGTTCGTCGAAGCGTCCGTCGAGCGCTTTGATCAGCTCCGTTCGCTTGGTCTTCATCCGGGCCCGGGCCAAGTCGGCGAGTCGGCGCGGGTCGCGTTCGCCGGAGATCAATGCCTCGATCATGTCGCGCGCCGAGAGCGTGTCGAGTGTGGATGCCACCGACGACAGCTTGATCAGGGCGTCTTCGAGCAGTTTCTCCAGCCGCTGCCAGTATCGGGACCGGTCCCGCGTCAAGTCGACGCGAAGTCGGGTGTAATCGCGTAACTGCCGGATTGGTTGCGGCGGCACGAAACTTGGCCGCAGCAACCCCTTTTCGGTGAGCTTGGCCAGCCAGACAGCGTCGAGCTTGTCGGTTTTGGGTCGTCCCGGTACGTTCTTGACATCGCGGGCGTTGACCAGCTGCACGTCGAGCCCGGCCGCCTCCAACAGGTAGTACCAGATCCGCCAATAATCCGATGTCGACTCGATGGTGACCTTCTCGATGCCCAGGTTGATGAGCTGGGCGGCCAGCTCGGTGACCGCTCCGCTGGTGGCCTCGACGTCCCACACCTTGCTAACCCGCCGACGCTCCCGCGGGGTGCGCACACAGACCTTGCCGAACGCCTTGGCCACATCGATAGCGCACACATGCTCGATGACCAACTCATGCTCGGCGTCGGGAATCTCCTGCGGCGCCGGGCTGTGCTTCTGTTTCACTTCGATTGCCCTCCAGTCGATCCGTGCTCATCATCGAACGGGTTGCCCGGGGGCCTCGGTCAAGGGAACCGAAAATCTGACCGGCGTGCTCGAAGCAACAGTGCGTGACCCTTCCAGGTCGGGCCCCGGCGCCCAGGCTCACGTGCGGGCTAGTGGTCCCAAGGAAACGTCGGCGTCGGCGGGCGACTCGACCCCATTTTCACGCCTGCGAGGCGTCCCGGGAACGGAACTTGGCGCTCACGTAAGAATGCCCGCGAAACGGGCGGATCAGCTGGCCTTGGTCCGGATACCTTTGCGGATGTCGGGTAGGGCGGTGGGGATGCTGGCCGGGTAGAGCTGCTCGGTCTTCTCCTTGGCCAGCAGGAGAAGCCGGTTCTGCAGATCGGCGATCTCGCGGCCGATTTTGGCGGGGTTGAGGCTGTCGCGGTAGGCGGTCAGTTCTGCCTGCTGTGCTGGTGAAAGGACGCCGGCGGCCAGGAGCCGGTCAAATGGGGTCTGCGGTGTGTCGTAGAGGCGTCGGCGCCGGCCGTCACCGCTACTGGTGTACCCGGTGGGTTTGATGGTCGGGGTCAGGTAGTTGAGCCGGTCGTTGACCAGTGGCCAGAGCCGGTTGAGCACGGCTCGTTCTTCAGGGGTGTCGTAGCGGTAGTAGAACGCGTACTTGCGCACCAGATGGTTGTTCTTGGACTCGATGGTGGCCTGATCGTTCTTCTTGTACGGCCGCGATCGCGTGAAGAAGATCTCCATCTCCGCCGCCCACTTGATGACAGCCTTGTTCAAAAACTCCGTGCCGTTGTCGAAGTCCAAACCGGTTACCTCATAAGGTATTTCGTGCACCCCTGCTTTCAGTGCACCCAGGATGTGGGCGTTAGCGTTGTTGCGCACGGTGCGGGTAAATACCCAGCCGATATGGACATCGGTGAGGTTGAGGGTGCGGGCGAACTCGCCCTTCAGTGTTGGGCCGCAATGCGCGACCGTATCGCCCTCGAAGAAACCGGGTTCGTCTTCTACCTCATCGCCTGCCTTACGGACCTTGACCGAATTCCGCAGCAGTGGTGAAGGTTTCGTCGTCGATACACCACTGATCTGGTCCTTGGCCCTCGCCGGCGCCAGATACCGGTCAATCGTCGCCGCGCTCATCTCCAGCAGCTCCTCACGCACGGCCGGACTGTAGCGGTCACGACCAAAGGCCAGCTCATCGTGGCGTTGCAGGCCGTCGAGCTGCAGCCGCATCGAAGCAGCCAGATACTTCCCGCACTGCCCACCCGAGGCGGCCCAGACCCGCTGCAGCACCTTGAGCGCGTCGTAGGAATACTTCGGCGCCCTCGGCTTGCGTGGCCGCTTCGCGCTGCTGCGACCCGATCCCGGCGGCCGCATCGCCGCCGCGGTAAGCCTGCGCCGGGCATTGTCACGCGACCACCCAGTCACCTCCACCACCTGGTCTAGGACCTTTCCCTTGTCCTTCTTCGCGGCCTTCACATACGCCTTGGCGTACCTGGTGGTGATCTCGGCCCGAGACGTCATCGATAACCCACTCTCCATGCCTCACGACGGTCACCGTTTCGCGGGCATTCTTACGTGAGGCACCGAGGGTGTTTCGCGGGCAGTTTCCGTGAGTCAAGCCGCCGGCTGGCCACGTCAACGAGCTCCGTACTAAACTAGAACACGTTTCAATTCTTCCAACGTCGGCGAGCGTTCCCAGGAGCAGGCATGCACACCCCCATTTGCGACGACCTCGGTATCGAGTTTCCGATCTTCGCCTTCACCCACTGCCGCGATGTCGTTGTCGCTGTCAGCAAGGCCGGTGGTTTCGGCGTGCTGGGCGCCGTCGGCTTCACGCCCGAGCAGCTCGAGATCGAGCTCAAGTGGATCGACGAGAACATCGGCGACCACCCCTACGGCGTCGACATCGTCATCCCGAACAAGTACGAGGGCATGGACTCTCACCTGTCGGCCGAGGAGCTGGCCGAGACGCTGCGCAAGATGGTGCCGCAGGAGCACCTGGACTTCGCCAAGAAAATCCTCGCCGATCACGGTGTCCCCGTCGAGGACGCCGACGAGGACAGCCTGCAGCTGCTTGGGTGGACCGAGGCGACCGCGACGCCCCAGGTAGAAGTGGCGCTGAAGCACCCGAAGGTGGCGATGATCGCCAACGCGCTGGGCACTCCCCCGTCGGACATGATCAAGCACATCCACGACGCCGGTCGCAAGGTGGCCGCATTGTGTGGCTCACCATCGCAGGCCCGCAAGCACGCCGACGCCGGCGTCGATGTCATCATCGCCCAGGGCGGCGAGGCGGGCGGCCACTGCGGCGAGGTCGGCTCAATTGTGTTGTGGCCGCAGGTGGTCAAGGAGGTCGCGCCGGTACCGGTGCTGGCCGCGGGTGGTATCGGGAGCGGCCAGCAGATCGCGGCGGCCCTGGCGCTGGGTGCCCAGGGGGCCTGGACGGGCTCCCAATGGCTGATGGTCGAGGAAGCCTCGAACACCCCCGTTCAACAAGCGGCATATGCCAAGGCGTCCAGCCGGGACACCGTGCGCAGCCGGTCGTTCACCGGCAAGCCGGCCCGGATGTTGCGTAACGACTGGACCGAGGCCTGGGAGCAACCGGACAACCCGAAGCCGCTCGGCATGCCGTTGCAGTACATGGTTTCCGGCATGGCCGTGCGGGCCACGAACAGGTACCCGAACGAGTCCGTCGACGTCGCCTTCAACCCGGTCGGCCAGGTCGTCGGGCAGTTCGTCAAGGTGGAAAAGACGTCCGCGGTCATCGAGCGCTGGGTACGGGAGTACCTCGAGGCGACCGCCAGGCTCGACGAACTGAACGAGGCCGCCGCCGTCTGATGGCGGCTAGGCTTCGTCGACTTCGTCCCTACCGGTGAACACCTCTTTCGCCCGGTCCACCGCGTACGTGCCGATGTCGATCGAGTTTTGAACAATGCCGCTGGCACCGCCAGAGATGTCGCCCCGGATCATGTCGCCGGCGTGTTCGACGATGTCCGAGGCCTTTTCGACGGCATTGGTGGCAATGTCCCGCGCCGCGTCGACGGCGTCTTTGGGGTTGAAGCCCATCGGAATCTCCTTTGTCGCAGGGTCTTTGGTACGACTCTAGACCCCGCCATGCGCCTGTCAGTAGTTCACCAAGGTGCGCCAGTAGCCTTCGGGGATCTCGGCGCCGGACCGCAATATCCTCGCCAGCCCGACGGCCATCGCGATGCCGAGCAGGCCCAGCCACAGCCCGGCCAGTGCGATGACTGCCCAGAGCACGGCGGTGACCGCCGGCCACGGCGAAAGGATGGCGAGCACCGGCGCGAAGAAGAAGCCCGTGCCGATGTACCAGGCCGAGCCGGCTCTGTCGGACGCAAGGACAAAGCGCAGCCAGCGCGGGATCGTGGCTTCGGCCGGCTCAGCGCGGGTCATGGCGTCAGCCGGTCATGACGAAGGGGGGAAGAATCCTGCCCCGGTGAACCATCCCTCTTGCCAGCCTTGAGCTCCCAGACAGAGCATGGGAAGCCCGCGATCCGACTGTGCCGCGGATTGTGGGCCCGGGCACTTTGCGCCGGACTGCTGGACTCCGAACAGGGGGTAGGACATCACCCAGTACCCGATGGTGGCTGGAGGGAACTGGTTGGGCGGCGGGAAATGGCAGGCCTCAGCCTGGCCGCTGGGTCCCCGGCCGAAGATAAACCGCTCGTAGTTGTCGCACGGCGCACCCAACGAGGCCTGATAGTTCATGTTCGGTACGTCGCCCTCGTAACCGGCGGCCGCAGGCGGCGCCACGCTGATAGCACCACCCGTGATAGCAGCGACGGCGAGTACTTCGCGAATCATGCGCTCCACCCCTTCCCGTTACCGGTGACCTGGACAAAAGCATATCGATTGTGCCGCGGGCCACAAGGTCGTTTCCCGCGGCCCATCGTGAGCTCAGCGACGCCGGTAGGTGCAGACGATTACGCCAGTCCCGGTCGTCGTCGCCGAAACCAGCTCCAGCGCGCGGGCCCGGCCGTCGCAAGGGAACACTCGCTTGCCGCCGCCGAGCAGGATCGGCTCGGTCATCAGCCGGTATTCGTCTACCAGGTCATGCTCGATCAGCTGCACCGCCAGCGACGCGCTGCCCATCAGTTGTAGCGACCGACCATCGCGTCCGCGCAGCTCGCGTATCGCGCCGATCGCGTCTGCGGCGGGCAGCAGGGTCGAGCCGGGCCAGGTGAGGTCGTTCTGGGTGAGTGTGCGGGACGCCACGTACTTGGGGATCTCGTTCATGCGGTCGGCGAACGGGTCGCCCGCTCGGCCGGGCCAGGCGGCTGCCATCGTCTGCCAGGTGCGACGGTCGAACAGCAGGGCGTCGGTGTCGTCCATGGTCTCGGCAATGGCGGGTCCCATGGTTTCTGGATGGAAGTACGGCATCGACCAGCCGCCGTGCGCGAATCCCCCATCCGGGTCCTCGCCTTGGCCGCCCGGCGATTGGACTACTCCGTCGAGGCTTATGAAGTGGCTGAGAACGATGCGCATCTTGCCGCCTTTTCCTTCCGGTGCTTGGTCTCCCATGGAGACTGGCGAGGCGCCGAAAACTCATCGGCGCTGAACATGTTGCAATTCCGGTCAGCGATATTGCTCCAATTCTTCCCAACTGTCGTGTAGCGGTGGTTTATTTGGCACAAGGAGGACGACTAGACGACTTCGTATCGAAGGAGTGGGCCTTGTCAACATCGAAGCCAACCGTCGAGCCAGCAGCCAAGCCGGCCCCGAATCTGCCGCCCGGATTCGATTTCACCGACCCGGACATCTACGCCGAACGGTTGCCGGTGGAGGAACTGGCCGAGATGCGCCGGACGGCACCGATCTGGTGGAACGAGCAGCCCCTCGGCGTGGGGGGGTTCAACGACGGCGGCTTCTGGGTGGTGTCCAAGCACAAAGACGTCAAGGAGATCTCGCTGCGCAGTGACGTCTTCTCCAGCCTGAAGAAGACGGCCCTGCCGCGCTACAAGGACGGCACGGTCGGCGAACAGATCGAAAGGGGCAAGTTCGTCCTGCTCAACATGGACGCGCCGCAGCACACCCGGTTGCGCAAGATCATCTCGCGGGCCTTCACGCCCCGAGCGGTCGAGCGCCTGCGCGACGATCTCAACGAGCGCGCGCGGCGCATCGTCGAGGCCGCCGCGGCCGAGGGTTCCGGCGACTTCGTCGAACAGGTGTCGTGCGAACTGCCGCTGCAAGCCATCGCCGAACTGATGGGTGTGCCGCAGGAAGACCGGAAAAAACTCTTCCACTGGTCCAATCAGATGGTGGGCGACCAGGATCCGGAGTTTGCCAACAACGACGCCATCACCGCTTCCGTCGAACTGATCATGTACGGCATGCAGATGGCCGCCGATCGGGCGAAGTGCCCGGGCGAAGACCTCGTCACCAAGCTGATCCAGGCCGACATCGACGGCCACAAGCTCTCCGACGACGAGTTCGGCTTCTTCGTGATTCTGCTGGCGGTGGCCGGTAACGAGACCACCCGCAACTCCATCACCCAAGGCATGATGGCCTTCACCGCTTTTCCCGATCAGTGGGAGCTCTACAAGAGGGAGCGCCCCGCCACGACGGCCGACGAGATTGTCCGGTGGGCCACCCCGGTCACGTCGTTCCAGCGGACCGCTCTCGAGGACTACGAACTGTCCGGCGTGCAGATCAAGAAGGGGCAGCGGGTGGTGATGGTTTACCGCTCGGCCAATTTCGACGAGGACGTGTTCGATGACCCATTCACGTTCAACATCTTGCGTAACCTCAACCCGCATGTGGGATTTGGTGGCACCGGCGCGCATTACTGCATCGGGGCGAACCTGGCGCGGTTGACGATCGACATGATGTTCAACGCGATCGCCGACGTCATGCCGAACCTGGAATCCGTCGGCAAACCCGAGCGGCTGCGGTCGGGATGGCTCAACGGGATCAAGCACTGGCAGGTCGACTACCACAGCGACGGGGTGGCGAAATGCCCTGTCGCGCATTAGGTTTTCCCAATGCCCAGTCATCACGCAGTCCACGTGCCGTCCGCAGGCGCTCCCTTGGACCTCGTCGAGGTCGAAACGACGCCGCCGGGTCGGGACGAGGTGCGAATAGCGGTTTCCGCGTGCGGCGTATGCGGCACGGACGCGCATTTTGTCGCCGGCGGATTCCCGGGCATGTCATGGCCGTTGACCCCCCGGCCATGAGATCGCGGGAACGGTGGCCGAACTCGGTGAGGGTGTCGACGAATTCGCGGTTGGCGATCGCGTCGCGGTCGGCTGGTTCGGCGGATGTTGCAACAAGTGCGATCCTTGCCGTAAGGGCATTTTCATTCACTGCGTGAACGGGAAGGTCCCGAGCTGGCACTATCCCGGCGGCTACGCGGAATCGGTGACGGTGCCGGCCAACGCTTTGGCGCGGATACCCTCCGAGCTCTCCGACGCCGAAGCCGCGCCGATGGGATGCGCCGGCGTCACGACCTACAACGCGCTGCGACACACGAAGGCGCTGCCCGGTGACCGGGTCGCGATTCTCGGCGTCGGGGGGCTCGGCCACCTCGGTGTCCAGTTCGCCCGGGCGATGGGCTTCGAGGCGATCGCGATCGCCCGCGGCGCCGGTAAAGCCGAGGACGCCCGCAGACTCGGCGCCCATCACTACATCGACTCCACCAGCGTCGACGTCGCGGAGGCGCTGCGGGCCCTGGGCGGCGCGGCGGTCGTGCCGGGCACCGCCGGCAACTCCGCGGCCATGGCCGACACGGTCGGTGGGCTCCAGCCCCAAGGCGAGCTGATCACCATCGGCGGCAAACCGCCGACCCGCTGCCGATCAGTCCAGTACAGCTCATAACGCCTGGGCTCAGCGTATCGGCCATCCGTCGGGTACGGCGAAAGACGTCGAAGACACGATGCATTTCGCGGTCCTGTCCGGTGTGCGGGCGTGGATCGAGGAGGTCCCGCTGTCTCAGGCCCCCGACGGCTACGCGGCAATGGCGCAGGGGCGCTCACACTACCGCACCGTTCTGACGATGTGATTACAGTCGGTCTGTGACCGACTCGTGGACCCTCGACGCATCCGACGGTGAGTTGTTGATTCGCACCGGTGTCACCGGCAGGGCGGCGCGAATGGGCCATCGGCTCACCATCGCGATGAAGCGCTGGCATGCCTCGGTTGGCTGGGCCGGCGCCCAACCGGTCAGCGCGGAGCTGGTCGTGGAGGTCGACTCGCTTGAAGTGCTGCGCGGCGAGGGTGGGATCAAGGGGTTGTCCGGGCCGGAAAAGACACTGGTGAAGTCGAACGCCTTGAAGTCACTGGACGCCGGGCGCTATCCCGAGATCCGATTCACCGCACTCACTATTGACAAGGCCGACGACGGGTACCGTCTCACCGGAAAGCTTCTCATTCGCGGGAAGTCCCGCGAGCACGTAATCGATTTGCGCACAGAGGATCTCGGTGAGTCGTGGCGAATGTCCGCCGAAACCAGCGTTCGACAAACTGATTACGGGGTCAAGCCCCACTCGCTGCTGATGGGCTCGGTGCAGGTCGCCGACGAGGTGTCTGTGTCGTTCACCGCGGTGCACCCCAAGGACGATTGATCCCGGCGGCGCCCCTAGCTAGGCGTAGCGAGCGTCCTCATACCGCCGAGTCGGCGAGCAGGTTTCTGGGCGTGCATCACCCACGGTCGACCAGGCTGAACCTGGCCGACCTATGGACGCTCCCGCCTTACGAGATCACGTCCCCGGCTCTCTCCAGCAAGGACACCGACCCGATAAACCGGCTGTAGGCCACACAAAGTGGCTGGTCGCAGCGTTGGCGATCCGAAGGAGCCACTGCCACGCTACGCCCGGTCACTTGACGTCACAACGGAAACTTGGTCTGACCGTGAACTCCGTCGTGGGAAAGCTGAACTAGGGCGTCGGCGCGTGCGTCGCAGCGTCACCCGCTGATTCACCTGTGTCGCCGGGTATGTGCTCAAGCACCCTGGTCAAGTAGGGCTGTCGAGCATTCGGGTCCGGTTGCTGCTCGGCGGGAGCCCCTTCCCGCTCCCCCGGCACGCCTGCCTCCTGGGCCCGCTCGCCGGCGGGCGCCTTTGATGGGGGAGCGGGCGGTGCGCCCACTGCGGGCGGTGCAACGGCGGGCGCAACGGCCTCGGCGATTTCCGGCGCCGGCGCGTGTACCACGTGCTTTGTCGGGGCGGGCTCGCTCACCGGAGCAAGTTGAATACCGACGGCGGCCGATAGCGAAGCGACGAACGTAATCACGCCGGCGGCCAGTGCGGTCATGGCCCCGGTGTAGGGCAATTTGCGGGGCGCGACGGGCTCGGCGGCGGGCTCACTGGTGTGGGCCACGAGCTCCTCGTCGGTGAACTCAGTGCTTCGGGCCGCCGCCAGCGCCGCGCCGCGTGCGACCGTCACCTGGGCCATGGTCTGCGCGAAAACCGGCACGGGCAAAGCCTTTTCGAGCTGCCAAGAGAATCCATTGATCTCGCTGTCCGCGCCGACGACAACCACCCCGCCCGGCTGCCACCCATTTCGTCGTTCAAACATCCCCCGCAGCCAGCCACTCAGCCCGTCGAAGCCGCCACGAACATGCTTGACGGCCGTTTGAGTCTGGCCGTCATGGGTGTCGACCATGACGACGGTCGCCCACTCATGCTCGAGGATGCAGACCGCGGTCTGCTCGTAGCCGATCACCGGTGCGATGGCCCTGGCCAGGGTCTCGACCGCCTCGAGCAAGCGAATGGGGACAACGTTGTGAAAACCTGCGTCGGTCAACGCTTCCACCAGCAGCGCCGCCTGTGCGGACGCTTCGTCGTTCCAGGTCAGCCCGATGAGACGCACATGACGATCGCTCGCGGCCGCCACCGCGTTCACCCGCAACACCTCGTCGGCCACCTGCTGTGCGGTGCTCAGGGCGCGCACCCCACGGCCGGCCGGCAGCGAGAGCTCCTGATGGTCCAGAATCGTGCCGTCCGCGCCGTGTCCTTCAGCGAGGACCCATCCGACGCTGGCCGGCGTCACTGATAGCCCTAGTACCGTGTACAAATTCGCACCTCAATCGGCCCCCGACCTCCGCTGCCCTCGCCCCACTGTCGCGCACCATGAAGCCCGGTGCTGCGGTGATTCGTGAGAGCCGGAACGGACGGGATAGCTGTGGTCTCCATCGGCTTGCTGTTGTGAGAGCCTACGCGGTCCACGCAAGTTCGGCTCGGCCTGTCCGACATCTGTCTAACACACCGGTCACGCGCGGCGGAAGCGCCGACTCGGGCCTCATCCCACCGGCGGCCGCGCAATTGAGTCCGGCGCGATGGTGTCCCCTCCCTCAATTTGGCAGGTCATCGACCCCCGAACACCGACCCGCCTTTACCGTGCCGAGAAATTGGTTTCGGCACCGGCAGTTCCGCGGCAGCAATCGAACGCTTGGGCGACCATCGCCTGCGCCAGCGGTTGCGAGCGAGAGATGTCGCATGGCTCGGCTTGTCGAAATCGGTTGGTTCAATTTGAGTAGCGGGGTTCTGTAACCGAAGCCGTACCGTACGCCGCAGCCGTGGCTGCCCCCGCGCAGGGCGGGCCCCGCTACCTGCTATTTTCGGACGCATCCCGACGACCGCGTGGGTTGCTGGCGGGCCAGTGCAACCTCAGCGCTTCTGTTATCCAGGTTGCGAAATTCGGGGCGGAAACCGATACCAGACCGAGATGACTTCGCGTCCAAATCGACATTTGGCGTATTCACACGGTAAATTCCTGCCGAGAGTTACGACGACCTAACGACAAGGGGCGCAGGTATGACAGACGTGAGCGAGAAGTTCCGGGCCTGGGGGCGCCGGCTTTTGGTCGGTGCGGCAGCCGCCGTCACCCTGCCGGGCCTGGTCGGTCTTGCCGGCGGGGCGGCGACGGCGGGAGCGTTCTCGCGCCCGGGCCTGCCCGTCGAATACCTGCAGGTACCGTCCCCGAGTATGGGCCGCAACATCAAGGTCCAATTCCAGAGCGGCGGAAATGGCTCCCCGGCGGTTTACGCGCTCGACGGGTTGCGGGCCCAGGACGACTACAACGGCTGGGACATCAACACACCCGCGTTCGAGTGGTACTACAAGTCCGGCCTGTCGCTCATCATGCCGGTCGGTGGGCAGTCCAGCTTCTACGCCGACTGGTATCGCCCCGCCTGCGGCAAGGCCGGCTGCTCGACCTATAAGTGGGAGACGTTCCTGACCAGCGAGCTGCCGCAATGGCTGTCTGCCAACAGGAGTGTCAAGCCCACCGGCAGCGCCGCGGTCGGGATCTCAATGGCGGGTGCATCGTCGATGAATCTGGCGATCTACCACCCTGCTCAGTTCGTCTACGCCGGTTCGCTGTCCGGCTACCTCAGCCCATCCACCGGGCAGGGCTGGATAGGTCTGGCGATGGGCGATGCCGGCGGCTACAAGAAGGAAGACATGTGGGGGCCAGACAGCGATCCTGCATGGCAACGCAACGACCCCCTGGTCAACGTCGGCCAACTCGTCGCCAATAACACCCGGCTCTGGGTGTACGCCGGCAACGGGACTCCGAACGAACTGGGCGGTGCCAATTTGCCGGCTACGTTCCTTGAGAGCAACTTCATAATCGGCATCAACAAGAAGTTCCAAGACGCCTACAACGCCGCCGGCGGCCACAACGCCGTGTTCAACTTCCCCCCCTACGGAACCCACAGCTGGGAGTACTGGGGAGCTCAGCTCAACGCCATGAAGGGCGACCTGCAGAGCAGCTTGGGTGCTACCCCCGGCGGCGGTGGATAACCAGCCCCCGGGAGTTCGCTACTGCGCCTGATGACAACTCGTCGGGCGCAGTAGCGCGTTAAGGCCCTTAACCGGTCCCTAGCCGGCCTTCGTGAACTGGTCGGTGATGTCGATCCAGGCCGTCGTGTCCTTGCGGTGATCACTGATGTTCCGGCACTGGCCGTAAACGCGCGCGACACCCACGCTCGGCTCATCGCTCTGGCTATAAACGATCACAGTGAGGCCATCCTTGGAGAGGATCTTGGCGAACGCGTGGTCGTTGGGCGGTATGCCCTCCGTCCAGCCATGGGCGACCAGCGTTGCCCCGATCGTCGGGAAGTAGGTATCCGGCCGGGCCGCGGCGGGCAGCGCGAAGGTCAAATAGATCGCGCCCTGATAGGGCGGGTCGTCCCGGTTCTTGCAGGACATCAATGTGTAGCCGGCCGACGACGTCTGCAGTCCGGTCAGGGTGACGATTTGTTTGGCCGAGTCGAGCACCTGAGCCTCGGATTGATCGTCCGTGACCGGATTGGCGGGATGGTCGATTGCGTCGGAGGGCGTGGAGTGGAGCGTGTCCACCAACAGGACAGCTCCGCCCAGCAGCAGGGAGATCGTGAGCGCGGCGGCGGTCAGCGCGCGAACCTGCTTCGAGCGCAACCGTTCCCCGCGCTTGCGGCCAATGGGTTCTGGACGGCGATTGTCGGTAGTACAAGACATCAGCGGCCAGGTTAACTCCGGCGAAGCCGCAAACAGGCCAGAATCGTGACTGTGACCGGCCCCTGCCATGCCGCCCTGGTTGCCCTGGTTGCTTCGTGTCGCACGGCCGGTGTGCTGGCGGTGCTGGGCGCGGCACTGCTTGCGACGCAGGCACGAGCCGATCCCGCCAGCCCGCTGACCGAGTTGGTTGACGCCGCCGCGCAGCGGCTGGCGGTCGCCGAGCCGGTGGCCGCGTTCAAGTGGAACTCGCACGGTTCCATTGAAGATCCGGGCCGCGTGCAGCAGGAACTGAGCAAGCTAAGCGCGGATGCCACCGCTCGGCACATCGACCCCGGTTACGTCACCCGCGTCTTCGGTGACCAGATCAGCGCTACCGAGGCAATCGAATACAGCCGGTTCGCGGACTGGAAGTTGAACCCGAACGGCGTGCCGGCTGCGCCGCCGGACCTCTCGGCGTCGCGGTCGACCATCGATGGTTTCAA
The DNA here is from genome assembly GCA_963788075.1 of uncultured Actinomycetota bacterium. Lineage (GTDB taxonomy): Bacteria > Actinomycetota > Actinomycetes > Mycobacteriales > Mycobacteriaceae > Mycobacterium. The sequence continues at coordinate 14,913 of CAWBFI010000014.1, forward strand.
CCAAACGATGCTTGCCCAGATCATGGTCAACTGGGACCTGGTGCATTCGCCGGTGTGCTCGGAGCAGCTCGATGCCGCCAGGAGCGACGTCATCCGTGCTCGTCAACTCGACGCGCTTTATCAGCGGGCTCTCTCCTCGGCGACCCAGTCGTATTGCCAAGGCTGATTCATCCGTTTCTCACCAATTTCTAAAATTGCCGGTCCGCCGCTGTAGAGCCGATTTCCGCTGATAGGCGGCCTATCTCGTGGGATTTTCGAATCGGTAACGCTTCGGAAACGCCCGGCGATTTGCTTGACATGAAAAAACTCTGCAAGCCTCTCGTCAAATCCGCCATGGTGGGCGGGATCGTTGCAGCGTCGCTGACTTCGTTCGCCGGTGTGGCCGGCGCCGCCCCCGCGGCCCCTAACTGGGACGCGGTCGCGCAGTGCGAGTCCGGCGGCAACTGGCAGGCCAACACCGGGAACGGCGAATACGGTGGGCTGCAATTCAAGCCAGGCACTTGGGCCCAATACGGCGGTACCGGCAACCCGGCGGCCGCATCCAGGGAACAGCAAATCGCCGTGGCCAACCGGGTTTTCGCCCAAGAGGGGCTTGAGCCGTGGCCGAAGTGCGGTTCCTCCTCTGGCCTTCCCGTCGCGTGGTATTCGCATCCCGCACAGGGGATCAAGCAGATGATCAACGGGCTCATTCAGGCCGCCGTACCCCACTAATAGATTGTGTCGTCCGTGGTCCCGGTGGGGCTATGAGACAGCCCGAAGCTGTGTTTGGATCAGGCCATGGAAGGTTCGGCGACTGTTCATATGGCGGCGCCTGCGAACAGGATCTGGGATCTGATCGCAGATATTCGCAATACCGGACGATTTTCCCCGGAAGTGTTCGAGGCGGAGTGGCTGGGCGGCGCGACCGGACCGGCACTGGGCGCCAAATTCCGCGGCCACGTTCGGCGAAATGAGATCGGACCGGTCTATTGGACGACGTGCGAGGTCACCGCGTGCGAACCCGGTCGTGAGTTTGGATTCGCGGTTCTGCTCGGCGACAGACCGGTGAACAACTGGCACTACCGCTTGGCACCGAGTGCCGGCGGCACCGACGTCACCGAGTCGTTTCGGCTGACCCCGGCGCCTTGGCTCGGCGTGTACTGGTTGTTTGGCGGCTTCCTGCGCAAGCGACGCAACATCCGAGACATGACCAAGACGCTGAACCGCATCAAAAGTGTGGCCGAGGCGGGCTGACCGTCGGTGAAATCGGTCTTCATCACCGGCGCGGGGAGTGGCATGGGCCGCGAGGGAGCAAAACTCTTCCATGCCAGGGGTTGGCGAGTCGGTGCGGTGGACCGCGATGACGGCGGCCTGACCACGCTAACCCAGGAATTGGGTGGCGATCGGCTGTGGGCCGGCTGCGTCGACGTGACGGACAAGGCCGCGTTGGAAGCGGCGCTGACTGATTTCTGTGGCGACAACACCGGCGGTGGCCTCGACATGATGTGGAACAACGCCGGCATCGGCGAATCCGGTTGGTTCGAGGATGTGCCGTACGAAGCCGCGATGCGCGTCGTCGACGTGAACTTCAAGGCCGTGCTGGCCGGTGCCTACGCCGCGCTGCCCTACCTCAAGAAGACACCTGGCAGTCTGATGTTCTCGACGTCGTCCTCCTCGGGCACCTACGGCATGCCGCGGATCGCGGTCTACTCCTCGACCAAGCATGCGGTCAAGGGATTGACCGAGGCATTGAGCGTGGAATGGCAGCGCCACGGTGTGCGGGTCGCCGACGTACTCCCGGGTCTGATCGACACCGCCATCCTCACCACGACGATCAACCATTCCGATGACGCCGGGCGGACCATGTCCGCCGAGGAACTCCGCGCCAGCGCGCCCAAGAAGGGCATGTTCCGGCTGATGCCCGCGACCAGCGTGGCGGAGGCCGCGTGGCAGGCCTACCACAACCCGAAGCGGTTGCATTGGTATGTACCCAAGAGCATTCGCTTGATCGACGTGCTCAAGGGCCTGAACCCGGAATTCGTGCGAGGCCGCATCGTCAAGTCCCTGCCCGCGCTGATGCCGAAGCGGCAGTAAAGGAGGTGACCCGGTGCAAAACCGGTTGCTAGCAGTTGCTTTCATCGCCGTCGCCGGCGTGGCTGGGTGCGGGCAGGCGCAGACGACGCCCCGGAAAGCCGCCCGAGTGACCATCGACGGCGCCACTCACACGACACCTCCCGCGGCGTGCAGCCAACTCCAGTCGTACCGAACCATCGACATCGGCGATCCAAACGGTCACATCGAAGCCGTGGTGGTGCTCAGCGGTAACCGTGCGATCCCTCAGTGGGTGAAGATCCGCAACGTCGACGGGTTCACGGGCAGCTTCTGGCAGGGCGGGGTGGGAGACGCGCGCGCCGAAGTCATCAACAGCGCCTACACAATGACCGGCAGCGCCTACGGGATCAACAGCAGCAATCCCAACAAAGTGGTGACTACAGACTTCAAGATCACTGCTGAGTGCTGAGCCCTTTGCGGGTCCGGCCTAGGCCTACGCTGGTGGAGACGACCCGAGGTGATGGAGGACCGGTGAAGGAGAGATTGCACTGGCTTATGATGCACGGCTTCATCCGCGGGGTGGCGGCGATAGGTTTGCGGCGGGGTGACTTGCAGGCGAGGTTGATCGCCGATCCGACGGCTGCCTCCGACCCGGTGTCGTATTACGACCAACTACGGGCGCTCGGCCTGCTGGTGAAGGGCCGCGTCAACTACCTGACGACCGATCACGCGCTGGCCCATGAGCTGCTGCGGTCCGAGGACTTCCGCGTGGTCAAAATGGGCTCGAATCTGCCGGCGCCGCTGCGCTGGCTCGAACGTCGCACTCGCGACGATCTGTTGCATCCGCTGCGCGAACCGTCGTTGCTGGCCGTCGAGCCGCCGGACCACACCCGCTACCGCAAGACGGTGTCGGCCGTGTTCACTCCCCGGGCGGTCGCCGGGCTGCGTGATCGGGTCGAGCAGACCGCTGCCAATCTCCTCGATCAGCTGTCCGCCCAGGCCGGCGCCGCCCGAGTCATCGACGTCGTCGGGGGTTATTGCTCGCAGCTTCCGGTCGCGATCATCAGCGACATCTTGGGGGTGCCCGGGCGGGACCGGCCGCTGGTGCTGCAGTTCGGCGAGCTGGCCGCACCGAGCCTGGACATCGGATTGCCGTGGCGGCAGTACCGGAGGGTGCAGGAAGGGATCGCCGGATTCAACTTCTGGCTTGCCGGTCATCTGCGGGAATTGCGACGCGCCCCAAGCGACAACCTGATGAGTCAGTTGATCCAGATGGCCGAAAGCGGCTCCGCCGAAACGCATCTGAACGAGGGCGAACTGCAGGCCATCGCGGGTCTGGTGTTGGCCGCCGGATTCGAGACCACGGTAAACCTATTGGGCAACGGGATTCGCATGTTGCTGGACACGCCCGAGCATCTGGACACGCTGCGTCGACGCCCCGAGTTGTGGCCGAACACCGTCGAGGAGATCTTGCGGCTGGACTCGCCGGTGCAGCTCACCGCGCGAGTGGCGCAGAGGGATGTCGAGCTGGCGGGCATGCGGGTCAAACGCGGCGAGTTGGTGATCATCTACCTGGCCGCCGCGAACCGGGATCCGTCGGTGTTCGGAGATCCTCACCGGTTCGATATCGAAAGATCAAATGCCGGAAGGCATCTCGCGTTCTCCGGCGGCCGGCACTTCTGCCTTGGGGCCGCCCTCGCGCGCGCCGAGGGCGAAGTGGGGCTGCGCACGTTCTTCGACCGCTTCCCCGAGGCGCGCGCGGCGGGAACCGGAAGCCGGCGGGACACGCGGGTGCTGCGCGGTTGGTCGACGCTGCCCGTGGCATTGGGGCCGGCGCGGTCGATGGCTCCGGTCGACGCCTAGGTCAGTACACCTAGGGGCTGTCGCTCAAGGGCGCGACGTCACCGTTAGCGGCGACGCCGCCGTCGCCGGCTCGGCCAGTACCTACTGCCTGAACAGCCCGCGCTAAGCGCAGTGGCGGTAGCGGTCACGCCGAGTAGCGCCAGTCGTCTCATGGCTTGCCTTCTGGTCAGCTGGGCGTCGATGTGATCTGCCACGGTCTCGTCGGCGGTATCGCGCTGCAACGGGGTCACGTTGGAAGTATGCCGTGGCGAAGTCCTAGTTGACACGCGTCTGGCAACCTAGTTTATTTGGCCGCTATGACGGAGGTCCCGATGGTCGCGGTCGAGGATGTCGTGCTCGGGCTGTGGCGGGCGCTTTCGCGGCGCGACTTGGACGCGGTGAAGACGTTCCTGGCAGACGACTGCCTCTACGTCGACATGCCAATCCCCGCCCTGTCGGCACGCGGCCCGGAGGACATCGTGAAGAAGCTCAAGATGGCGGTGGAGCCGCTGGCGGCCTACGAGAACCACGACGGGCTGCTGCGCTCCAACGGCACCGACGTCATCTACGAGCATTCGGAGACCTGGACCTTCCCGACGGGCGAGCAGGGCGTACTGAGATTCGTCACCGTGCACAAGGTGGTCATGCAAAACGGTGAGGCGAAAATCGCCCTCTGGAAGGACTATTGGGACATGAACAGCCTGGTCAGTCTCGCGCCTCCCAATCACTTCGAGGGCCTTGCGACTGGGGACACGTCCTGGATCTTCGACGCCACCGGCCTGGTCTGAATCGGCGCCGGCTAAGACTCGACGAGCCTCTTGAGGCATTTCAGGTCCGCCGCCAGCGTGCGCCCCACCTGGCGCACGGCGACGCGGTCGGCGATGTAACCGAGTATTCCGCCGGGCGCTTGGTACGAAAGCCGGTAGGTCACCTTCGTCTTGCCCTCCCCGCAATCACGCAGCCGGAACCGCCCGCGCAGGCTGATGCCGGTGATTCCCACCCAGGCAATGTCGCGGCCTTCGTCGAATTCGACCACCTCGATCACGCCGCCGACCGGCACCGAGCCGATCTTCCAGTGGACGGTATAGCGCGCACGCATGCCGCGATCCAGGTCGTTCGACGACTCCCAGCGCTCGAGGTTGGTCATGAACGACGGGTAGCAGTCCGGGTCGCTAACGACCTTCCAGACCGCGTCACGGTCCGCCTTCACGACACATTGGCGTTCGACGCGCATCAGCCGATCACCGGGAATCGACGTTCGGCGGCCAGGCGGTCTACCCCGCCCTGCAGGCTGGCCATCACCTTGTCGTGCACGGCCTGGTCGTCACCGTCGACCTCGATCGGGTCCTGAACCTCGATCACTATCTTCGTCGGCAGCGGAAGGTGGCCCGCCAGGTCGCTGATGTTCAGGCCCCAGGGCAGCGCCAGCGATATCGGGACGCTCTTGAGCCGCAGCAACTTATCGGTCATCAGCAGCTTGGCCAGCCACTGCCCACGACTGAGGAAAAGCGCGCTCTCCTGCCCGCCCACGCTCGTAACGGGAACGATCGGCACTCCGGCCTCCCGGGCCAGCCGCACGTAACCCATGCGGCCGCCGAAGTCGACCTTGTGCCGCTCCCACGACGGCCGGAAGACCTCGTAGTCCCCGCCCGGGTAGACCAGCAGCGCCGCCCCGGATTCCAGTGCGAGCCGGGCGTTTTCACGATTGGCGGCGACGGTGCCGAACTTGCGCAGCCAGCCCAGCGGGGGCGCGGAGACGACGAGATTGTGGGCCAACTGGTAGAACGGCCGTTCGACGCCGAAGTAGGAGCAAAACGCGAGGGTGAAGACGAACGTGTCGGGAGGGACGTTCCCGCCGCTGTGGTTGCCGATCAGCAGCACCGGCCCTTCGCGAGGAATTCGATCTAAGCCCCGCACGTCGGCCCTGAAGTACAGCGACGCCAGCAGCCAGGTCCCCGGCAGCTGGTCCCGGATGTAGTCGGGATCCCGCTGGTCGAGGTCGGCCTTGGGGACCCGCGACACCACCTGGTTGCGCACCCACTCGAGCACGTCCCCCACGGTCGCCATGAGGGGCCGTATACCCCGGTATCACCCGATGTCAAACGCGTATAAGCGGGCCGCGTTGTCGTGCGCAATCAGGTCGACCACGCGGATCGCATCGCTCTCGCTCCAGTCGCCGTCGGCGACAAATCCGTTTAGCACCCGGTGAATGCCCTTGCGCCACAAGGCGGCCCCGAGAAAATGCAACTCCGCGGGGCCGAACCCGTCGGACGAGTACAGGATCTTGCCGAAGGGCGCCATTTCCAGCAGCCGGGCGATGAACGCCGGCGCCCTAGCCCCCAGATGATTCACGCTCAAGCCGCCGTCGAGGTAGACGTTGTCGAAAGCCTGCGCCAGGTATCCCGCCTCGCGCTCGTAGGGGTAACAATGCAAGAGCACGATCGGGGTGTTTTCGGTCTTCCGCAGGAAGTCGAGCAGCAGAAGCGGGTTGCACTTGTGCAGATCGCAGTCCCGGTCACCGAAGCCGACGTGGAATTGCAGCGGCTTGGAAAGCCGCAGCGCCTGATGTAGCCCGAAACGCAGTAACACGTGATCAACGAGCCGGACACCGCCGCGGTCGCGCCAACGGCTGGCCGCCTCGGCCACCTCCGACGCCGACGGCTCGGTCAGATCGCCGTCGAACCCGCCCCGGTAGGCCAGGATGGACTTGGTGCCGACCGCTGTGGCCGCGCGCCGGTGCAGGATCTCCTCGAACGCCGAGGCGTAATCGCCCGGCGCCTGCGCGGCCTGCTCGGCCACCTGTTCGAGACGGACGACTTCGTGGGCGCGGTTCCCGGACAACGCGGCCATGTCGGCTGGGTCGGCCAGGACGGCCGGGTCATCGCCGATACCGGTGTCCACCAGCCAGTCGCTCACTTTGGCGGCCGGCAAAAACAGCCGGGCCAGCTCGGTCTCGCCGTATTGTCGACGACGGGCCCAATATGCTTGCGGCTCCGCATGTTTGGGCACGCCAAGCAGAGGCCCGCAATGGGCGCGCACCGCGAAGCCGAGTTGGGAGTCGAAGCCCGAGTCCACCAGCGGCGCGGTGTTGGCCTCGTTGAGGGCGTTCTCGAACCGTTGCCGGTCCCCTGACGCCAACCAGCATCCGTGGGTGTGCTGGTCGATCAGAGTCGCTTCGTGGATGTGATGGGCCAGCGCAGACGAGCCGGGCACCGTCACAGGCTCCACGCCATCCGGAATCTGTCCGCCAGTTGCTCGGGGCCCAGGTTGCCGTACCGGTCGTGTTCCAGGCGGCGGACGGCGACCACCATGTCCACCGCGGGGTCGCCCAGGATGCTCCGCATCAGCGTCGAAGTATCAAGCGCTGCAATCGCTTCCATTTGAGCTTCGGGTAGCCGCACGATGCCGGCGCGGTCGCGCTCGGAGTCGGAAAGGTTGGCCGGGTCGATGGCGGTCTCCGGCGGCGGCGCCGCTCGGCGCTTGATTCCGTCCAGGGCAAGGCCGAGGATCGCCGCGGAGGCCAGGTATGGGTTGGCCGAGGGGTCGACGACTTTCACCTCGACATTGCCCCCCCGGGGACTGGCCGGACCCCCTTTGACGAATCGCACTGCGGCCTCCCGGTTCTCGGTGCCCCAGCACGCGTAGGCCCCGGCCCAGTTACCCGGCCGCATCCGCAGCCCCGAGACGATCGATCCGCATAGGACACCTTGAGCCTCGGGGAGCCCATGAAGTATCCCGGCCACCGCGCTCTCCCCCTCCGGCGTCATGCCCGACGCAGCCGCTCCGTCGCTAAATAGTGGCCCGGCCGGCTCCCCTTCCGTCCTTGTCAGTGAGAAATGCTGGTGCGCACCGGATCCGACGCTGCCCGCGAAGGGCACCGGTGACAGGCTGACGCGCAGCCCGTGACGGCGGGCGGCCCGGCCGATGACGAGCCGGGTCAATGCCAGCTGATCGGCCGCGGCCACCGGCGGCAGCGGCGACAACGAGATCTCGAACTGGTTGGCCCCGTACTCGGGATGAAACTGCTCGACCCCGATGCCGGACGACGTGGCCGCGGCGTTGACGTCGCGGACGAACGCCTCGTGCTCGAGCACTCCGGCGAGGCCGTACTGCGCCCAGAGGACCGCCGGCAGGCGGCCGCCGTCGGGTCCGACGAGGAGGAATTCGATCTCGTGGCCGATTAGCGCCTGCAAGCCGGCTTCCTTGAGCGCGGCCTCGATCCGGCCCAGTGTGCCGCGGCTGCACGCTGCGACGGGGGTGCCGTCCTGCTCGAAAAATGCTGCCGGCGCCCAGGCTAACCCGTCGCCGACGATGCGCAGAGCCGACAGGTCGATGCGCAGGCGCTGGTCGCCGACGACGCCGACGTCTTCGGTGAAAGCGATGCCGGTCTGGTCGATAGCGAAGGCATGCCACGAGGGGCTGGCGCCGAGGCCGGGTTCCGCGAACGCGTTGGTCCGCCGGATCGGGACCGTCTTGGCCTGCGTCAGACCGGCGGGGTTCACGGCGGTGCCGATGACCGTGTCGACGCCTTCGGCCTCCAGCTGCGCGATCGCGGCGGCGGCGAGCGGGGTGGCTCCCATGGCGGCCCAGGAACCGCGCTATGCGCGGCTGGGCAAGGTCAGCTTGCAGGCCTGGCCGATGTCCAGTGTCCGGAGCATCCTTCCCATGCCGACCCACAGGGCGCAGGACATCGCGAGGTCGGCGAGCAGCTCTTCGGAGAAGTGCTCGCTGCACCGGCTCCAGAAGTCTTCATCGTCGCGCAATTTGGTGTGCTCGGTGCCGAAGCGGTGCGCAAACTCGGCCGCCAGGCGCTCCTGTTCGCTGTACCCCGGCCAGGTGCGCCACTCCAGCGCGTGCTCATAGAGCTCTTCGTCGACGCCGGCGGCGGGCCCGTCGGCGTCGCGGGTGTTCAAGCAAACGGTGCATTCGTTGTCATGGGCGATCACCGCCCGGGCTAGTTCCCGGGTGCGCATCGGCAGCCGGTTCTTGGCGTAGACCGCTTGGCTGAAGTTGGCGATCGCGCCGCCGAGGTGAGGCGACTTCGCGGCCCAGCTGTAGACGTCGTCGTCAGCGAAGGTTCCGATTCGGCTCATGGCGAGATGGTACGCCGCCCGCCGGCACCGCTACGGGAATCCTCTGGGTCTCGAGGGTGGCCAGCTCTCGTCGGTCCTCGCGCCAGTCCCGCTGAGCGACCACCCGGTGGGCGATCCGGTCGAGGGCGGCCTGGACCTGGGCCCGGTCGGGCCGTCCCTCAAAGCTGGGAGACCGGGTCAGCTTGTCGACGATCCATTCCCGGATCAGCGTGGTGATGAAGTCGACCTCCCGCATGCCCAGCGGGGTGAGCCAGAGGTCATCGACGTCCCGCATCGCGTAGCCACCGTGGACGAGGCGGTCGAAGGCCGGCTGGAGGACCTCGTACGGCAAGCCGAATTGATCGCCGATATTCGACAGCCGGGCCGCGCCGAACACCTGCGAGTTGCGGTGAATCTGCAACAGCGCCCACAGTTGCGCCACGTCGAGCGGGCAGTCCGGTCGCATGGCGATGCTGCGCAGCCGCATGCCGGGAGCCCCGCGCAGCAGGCGGCCGATCGCGGCCTCCAGCATCTCGTCGGGCGACTGGTTCGTGGGCATGGCAAACGCCTCGCCGATGTCGCCGCGGTTGTTGCCGATGCCGCGCAGCGGCACTTCGCGCAGAAACAGCGCCAACACAAACCCGGCCACCGCGACCGGCACGGCCCAGAGGAACACATGGGTGAGCGAGTGGGCATAGGCGGCGACGATCGGGGCGGCCACGCTGTGCGGCAGCCTGTGCAGTGCCTCGGGTGACGCGGCGGCCGCGGCCGGTGCGCGGCTGGCGGCCATGGCGGGACCGATCTGGCTGTGCAGGAAGTTCGTGAACAGCGAGCCGAATATCGCGGCGCCGAACGAACTGCCAATCGTGCGGAAGAAGGTCACCCCCGAGGTGGCGACACCGAGGTCGTCGAAGCTGGAGGTGTTCTGCACGATGAGGATCAGGGTCTGCATGCACATCCCGATCCCGGCGCCGAGGATCACCAGGTACAGCGACTGCAGCAGGGCGGACGTCGATGGGTCCATTCGCGACATCAGGAAGAACGCCACCGCCATCACCGCCGTGCCGGCGACGGGAAAGATCTTGTATCTGCCCGTGCGGCCAACCAGGACACCGCTGCCCATCGAGGTGGTCAGCATCCCGACAACCATCGGGAGCGTGCGCAGACCCGACGTGGTCGCCGAGACGCCGTCGACGAACTGCATGTACGTCGGCAGGAACGTCAGGGCGCCCAACATCGCGAACCCGACCACGAAGGACAGCACGCAGCACACCGTGAACACCTGGCTGCCGAACAGCCGCGTCGGCAGGATCGGCGCGGGCGCGCGGCTTTCCACCCAGGCGAAGACGCCCAGGGCCACCGCGGAGCCGACGAACAGCCCCACGACGGTCGGCGAGCCCCACGGATAGGTGGTGCCGCCCCAGCTGGTGGCCAGTGTCAGGCCCGCGGCACCCAGGCCGACGAACAGGATCCCGGTGTAGTCGATGACGGGTTTCTTGCGGTCCGAAAGCGCCGGTATCGCCGCGGCGGCCACGAAGAAAACCACGATCGAAACCGGCACGTTGATCCAGAACGCCCAGCGCCACGTCAAATGGTCGGTGAAGTAGCCGCCGAGTAACGGCCCGATCACCGTGGTCACGCCGAACACCGCGCCCATCGCTCCCTGGTAGCGGCCGCGATCCCGCAGCGGAATCACCTCGCCGATCAGCGCCATGGCGGTCACCATGAGCCCGCCGCCACCGATGCCCTGGAGCGCTCTCGATGCCACCAGCATGCCCATCGAATGCGAAAGCCCGCACAGCACCGACCCGGCGACGAAGAACACCACGGCCGCCTGGAAGACCCTCTTGCGGCCGAACAGGTCACCGAACTTGCCGACGAGCGCGGTAGTGATGGTCGACGCCAGCAGGTAGCTGGTGACGACCCACGACTGATGGCCCGCCCCGCCGAGATTGGCGACGATTGTCGGCAGCGCGGTCGCCACGATCGTCTGGTCCAGTGCGGCCATGAGCATGCCCAGCAAGACGGCCACGAAAACGAAATTCCGTCGCTGCGCGTCGACCGCGATGTTGCTCGGCGCGGATTCGGCAGCTTGGCTGGCCGGAACCGCTGATGGTGTCGCCCTCGTCATGCGAGCCTTCCGTCGGCGTCCGATGCTAATGAGTGCCCAGGGTCAACCCGCGGCAACCAAACCGACTGGGAAGCCGGGGTTCGTCGCCGAACAGGTCACGAGCTTGCCGTGGGGGCAACGATGGAAATGGCCCCGGTTGCACCGGGGAGAGCTGGCGGTGGCGGGGCTACTCCGCCCAGCCGCGGGCGATGATCAGGTGGGGGGCCGCGAGACGCACTGCGCCGAGTACAGTTCCTCCCCCAGCTTCTGCATCAGCTCCAGCTGGGTCTCCAGGTAGTCGATGTGCAGCTCCTCGTCGGCGACGATCTTCTCGAGCAGGTTGGCGCTGGTGGCGTCCTGCTTCTCCCGGCACATGATGATTCCCGGCTTGAGCCGGTCCATCACCTCGTATTCGATGGCGAGGTCGGCCTCGAATTGCTCGCGCAGCGTCTGGCCGATGCGTACCGAGAAGAGGCGCTGGTAGTTGGGCAGCCCGTCGAGCAGCAGGATGCGGTCGGTGACCTCTTCGGCGTGCCTCATTTCGTCGAAGGACTCCGCGCGGGTGTGCGCCGCCAACTCGGTGAAGCCCCAATTCTCCTGCATCTTCGAATGCAGGAAGTACTGGTTGATGGCGGTGAGCTCACTGGTCAACTGCTCGTTGAGCAGGCGCAGAACGTCCGGATCACCCTGCACGATCACTCCTAGGCGTGTAAGTGGCTGGGCTGACGCGCCGCGCCTGCCTCTAGCAGCACTTTGCCATGGCATTTTCGATTGTTCCAGCAAGGTATGGCTGGGCTCAGCGTGTCGCGGCGGGGGAGCTATCAGCGATCCGCTGATGACGTACGTCACGAACGGTTAGGTTAGACTCCGCTAACCTACTTAGGTTAGACTCCACTAATATGCGGCTGGTGTCGGCTTACGTCCACGTGCGGGGAGTGCGCTGATGTACGTATGCCTCTGTGTCGGGGCCACGAATCAAACGGTGTCCGACGCCGTCGCGCGGGGCGCGTCGACGTCGAAAGAGGTTGCCGCCGCGTGCGGTGCCGGCCGCGACTGCGGACGTTGCCGGCGCACGCTCCGCGCGATCATCGCTGCCACGCGGGAACTCGAGCCCGCGCCGTCCCGATAGCGGATCAGCGTCGTCTGTTGAAACCGGCGAGGGCCGCCGCATTGGCCTGGGCGCCCATCAGTTCGGCGAAGTGGGCGTTTTCCCGCGCGCTGGCCGCGGCGATCTCCGGGCGAATCGGTTCCAGCATGGTGTGCTTGACGGCCATGAGGCTCGAGATCGGCCGGGCGGCAAGGATTTCGGCATGCCGCCGGGCCTCGGGCAGCAGATCCTGCGGGTCGCAGACCCGCCAGACCAGACCCATCCGCAAGGCCTCGTCGGCGCCGACCCATTCGGAGGACATCAACAGCCACGCGGCGTTTTGCCGCCCCACCAGCTGCGGCAATAGATACGACGACGCCGCCTCGGGCGCCACGCCCAGGCTGGTGAAGGGGCACTTCAGCCGGGCCGTCGACGACATGAATGCCAGATCGGCGTAGCCGAGGATGGTGGCGCCGATGCCCACGCCGACACCGTTGACGGCACAGATCAGCGGCTTGGGAAACGCGCTGAGCGCATCGATCAGGCCGGTGAAGCCGTGCTTTCCCGGCGTGAAGTTCGGATCGGTGATGCGTGCCTGCATTTCGGCGAGATCGGTCCCTGCGCTGAAGCCGCGACCGCTGCCGGTCAGCACGACGACCGCGACCTCCGGATCGTCGCCGGCCTCGAGCAGCGCTTCCGATGTGGCGTCGTAGAGCGCTTCGTTGAAGGCGTTCAGCGCCTCGGGCCGATTCAGCGTGAGGGTGCGCACCCGTTTGTCGTCGTCGATCTGCAGGATCACGGCTGCAGCCTAGCCGCAGGTCAGCCTGGCGGCGGACCTACCCGCTCAGTCACCGCTCAGCCACCCGTCAGCCACCCGTCAGCCACCCGTCAGCCGTTGCTGTAGACGCGGGTCGGGGCGATCAACACCACCGCACGCCGCTCCTTGGCCATCACCCGGTCGTACTCGTCCCAATCGTCGTGCGTGCCGCCCGCGGCGGTGAAGACGTCGCGCAGCAGGAGCCGCAACTGGTCGGCGTCCTTCAGCCAAGGCTGCGCGTCGTCGGGACCGGCCAGCTCCGCGCGGCCCTCGACGGTGGCCCACTGCCAGCCGTTCTTGAACGTGACGGCCAGCTGCGGCCTCTCGCGTAGGTTGGCGAGCTTGACCTTGCCGTAGGTGGTAAAGCCCAAGGCCGGCTCACCGGTTGCCGGGTGCGGCAGCAGGCCGACGTTGACCAGCGAGGCCTGCACCGTCGCGTCAGCCCGCACGGTAGAGACCACCGCGAGACCGCTTTCTCCCTTGGCCAGCGCCACTGCGGCGTCGAGTGTCGTCATGGGGTTCCTCAATCCTTGAACGGCGTCTTGAAGACGTAGCGACTGGTTGGCACGGTGTCGATGTTTTCGTTGGCGCCGAAGGCGGCTGTACTGGCGACCATCTGGCCTATCCTGTTCTCCAGATCGTTGTCGTCGGCGGCACCGAAGAACGCCTTCAGATCGGTGATCGCCTCCGCGGGGAACAACTCTTCGACGATGCCCGCGATTCCCGGCGCGCCAGGGGTCAGCGTTCGCACCACCCAGTTCTGCGTGTAGCCGAATGTCGACTGCGTCGCGATGGCCACCGACGTGTGGTCGCGCTGCCAACGCGTGAGCCAGGTTGCCGCGTCCAGGCCGGCGGGCCGGCGCAGCATGGCTATGTTGGCCAAACCCGTTGTGCGGCGACCGGGTTGGGTCGCCGGCCCGAGCAGCGGGACCGACTCGGTTACGAGGTAGGCGGCGAGTTGTTCGCACTCGGCCTCGAGCAGGGTCAGCGCTGCCGCCATCTGGTCGCCGTAGCACTGCTGGGTCCACAGGCTGACCACCGCGGCAACCGGCGGGTCGAGGGTCGTCAGCGTCATCAGGGAGTGGCGCACCGCGTCGTCGCGAACGTTGACCGACAGCCCGGGCAGGCCCAGGTTCAGCAACGCCTCGGCGATCGGGCCCCGTTGCCGGGCACACCAGTCCTCATCTGAGTCGCCACGCATCAGCACGGCGATCACCTTCTCCATACGCCGAACTTACGGTTATTTGACCAGGCGTACTCGGTGTTCCTGACCGATCAATTTTCCGATCAGCGCGGCCAGCTGCCGGTAAGACTCATCGCGACCGCTCGATGAGCGAAACACCAGGCCGATTCGCCGCCCGGGGCGTGGCGTCGCAAACTGCGCGAGCCCGAGGCGGCTCCTGGCCGCCTCGACCGGCACCGCGGTCTGCGGAATCAGTGTTACCCCCAAGCCGCCGGTCACGCACTGCACCGCGGTTGCCAGCGACGCCGCACGGGTATTGGCCAGCTCCGCGCGTAGACCTGCCTTCTGGCAGACGTCCAGAGCCTGATCGCGCAAGCAGTGCCCCTCGTCCAACAGCAGCAGCGGTAGCTCGGCCAACGCCGTCGTCGGCACCCGGCGTTTGCCCGAGAGCGGGTGCCCCGGCGGTAGCGCGAGCACGAAATCTTCGTCATAGATCGGGATTGCGGCCATTCCTACCGGCGGCACCTCAGAGGCGGGCAATGCGATTAGCGCCGCATCCAATGCCCCGGCGCGCAGCAGCGTCAGCAGCCGTTCGGTTTGGTCCTCGATCACCCGTAAGGCCAGCGAAGGGAGTTGCTGCGGCAGCTCGGCCAGCAGGGTCGGCAGCACGTACGGCGCCACGGTGGGGATCAACCCCAGGCGCATGCTGGACTGCAGCGGATCGATTTCCCCGGCGGCGGCGGCGGTGAACGTCTCCACCGCCTCGACCACGGCCAGGGCGTGCGGGAGCAGCCGCTTGCCCTCCGCCGTCAAGAAGACACGCCGCGTCGACCTCTCGACCAGCCGGGTCCCGAGGCCCGTCTCGAGAGCCGCCAGCGCCTGCGACAGAGTTGATTGACTCACGCCGAGAGTGGTTGCGGCGCTGCTGAATTGCTGGTTCTCAGCCACCGCCACGAACGCCCGCAGCCCGGCCACGGTGGGCTGATAGCTCTTATCGGTCATAGCTATAAGTATAGTGTGATATATCACCTTTACTTCAAACGGAGTTCGCGGCATCATCGTGGACATACAGCTAATCTTGATTAGATCCAGATAAGGAGACGAGACGATATGTCCGTGCTGACCATCGGCGATAAATTCCCCGACTACCAGCTGACTGCGCTCATCGGTGGCGATCTGTCGAAGGTCGACGCGCAGGAGCCCGGCGACTACTTCACCACCATCACCAGCGAGGACCACCCCGGCAAGTGGCGGGTGGTGTTCTTCTGGCCCAAGGACTTCACGTTCGTTTGCCCGACCGAGATCGCGGCGTTCGGCAAGCTCAATGACGAGTTCGAGGACCGCGACACGCAGGTCCTCGGCGTTTCGATCGACAGCGAGTTCGTGCACTTCCAGTGGCGCGCACAGCATGAAGACCTCAAGAAGCTGCCCTTCCCGATGCTTTCGGACATCAAGCGGGAACTTTCGCTGGCAACCGGCGTGCTCAACGACGAGGGCGTCGCGGACCGCGTGACCTTCATCGTCGACCCGAACAACGAGATCCAGTTCGTCTCTGCGACGGCCGGATCCGTGGGGCGTAACGTCGACGAGGTGCTGCGGGTGCTGGATGCGTTGCAGTCCGACGAGCTGTGTGCCTGTAACTGGCGCAAGGGCGACCCGACCATCGACGCCGGTGAACTGCTCAAGGCTTCTGCCTGACAAGGCCTGACAAGGCCTGACAAGGCCTGAGAAGGCCTGATAGGAGTATCAAGATGAGCGTCGAGAATCTCAAAGAAGCGCTGCCCGAGTACGCCAAGGACCTGAAGCTCAATCTGGGCTCGATAACCCGGAGCCCCGTGCTGAACGAGGAGCAGCTCTGGGGCACCCTGCTCGCGAGTGCCGCGGCAACGCGGAACGCGCAGGTGCTTGCCGAGATTGGCGCCGAAGCGGCCGACCACCTGTCCGCCGAGGCATACCAGGCGGCATTGGGGGCGGCGTCCATCATGGGCATGAACAACGTGTTTTACCGCGGGCGCGGCTTCCTCGAAGGGCGCTACGACGACCTGCGACCGGGACTGCGGATGAACGTCATCGCCAACCCGGGCGTGGACAAGGCCAATTTCGAGCTTTGGTCCTTCGCGGTGTCGTCGATCAACGGCTGTTCGCACTGCGTGGTAGCCCACGAGCACACGCTGCGTGAGGCAGGCCTGGACCGCGAGAGCATCTTCGAGGCATTGAAGGCCGCCGCGATCGTTTCCGGTGTGGCACAGGCGATCGTCGCCTCCCAGACGCTGGCTACCGCCGGCTGACGCGGTCTCGTGGCTCATGCCCCGGCCCGACCCGCCTGGATCGAGCACGCGATCTGGTGGCAGGTCTATCCCCTGGGCTTCGTGGGCGCCTTTCCCGCACCGCAGTCGGCCAAGCCGCCGCAGCCGGCCGAACACCGGCTGCGGCGGCTCGCCGGCTGGTTCGACCACGCGATAGCACTGGGGGCATCGGGGATTGCCCTCGGGCCCATCTTTGCCTCTCGCACACACGGTTACGACACCACCGATCACTACCGCATCGATCCCCGCCTCGGTGACGACGCCGACTTCGACCACCTCGTCGGCGAGGCCCATCGCCGTGGGCTGCGCATCCTGCTCGACGGCGTGTTCAATCACGTCGGCCTGGACTTCCCGCGCTATCGCGAGGCACCCGACAACGACGCCTCGGCGCCCTGGTTTCGCGGTCGCCCCGGTAGTTACGAGACCTTCGAGGGCCATTCCGAGCTGATCACCCTCAACCACGACAACCCCGAGGTCGTCGACTACACGGTAGATGTGCTGGCGCACTGGTTGGGACGAGGCGCGGACGGCTGGCGTTTGGACGCGGCATACGCCGTCCCGCAACGGTTCTGGGCAGCAACGTTACCGAGGGTCCGTGAGCGGTACCCGGATGCCTGGTTTGTCGGCGAGCTCATCCACGGCGACTACGCCGCGGTGGTCGAGGCGGCCACGTTCGACTCGGCCACCCAGTACGAGCTGTGGAAGGCCATCTGGAGTGGCCTGAACGACGGCAACTTTTTCGAGTTGGACTGGGCGATGCAGCGGCACAACGGTTTTCTGCAGAGCTTTGCCCCGCTGACCTTCGTCGGCAATCACGACGTCACCCGCATCGCCAGCCGGCTCGAACGGCCCGAGCATCTGGGCCATGCGCTGGCGATCCTGCTGACCGTCGGCGGCGTGCCCAGCGTGTACGCCGGCGACGAGCTCGGCTTTCGCGGTGTGAAGGAGGAGCGCCACGGCGGCGACGATGCGGTGCGCCCCGAGTTCGGCTCTCCCCCCTTGGAATCGGATGCGTTTGGCGCCGACGTGTGGGCGTTGCACCAGTACCTCATCGGACTGCGGCGCCGGCACCCCTGGCTGCATGCGGCATCGACCACGGCGTTGCGCCTGGACAATCGGCGCTACGTCTACGAGACCCGCAGTGGCGACAACGCGCTGCTGGTGGCGCTCAACATCGACGACGCGCCGCTGCGCCTGGTGCTGCCGGAGCTCGGCACGATGCGCGCACAGGTCGTCGGCGGATCAGCCGCGCCGCCACCGGAGGTCGTCGACACCGTCGTTGTGGAGCCCCATGGCTGGCGGATATTGAGGCCGGTCTAGGGCGGTCTAGGGCCCGGTTTAGGGTCCGGTCAGCCGGGCCACCGTCAACGGATCCTCTTCCCCGCCGTAGTACCGGTCGAGCAGCGTGACGAAGTCGCCGTTGTCGTCGGTGGCGCGGGCGAACAGCGTCATCGACGACCGCAGCTTGAGGTCGTCGGGCGAACCGAAGATCTCCGCCGCCGAACGGCCCCGCACCCGGTTGACCAGCTGAGTGCACTCGTGCAGCCGTGGGCCGAGCAAGTCGTGGCGCAGGTAGGCGCGGGCCTCGTCGAGCGAGGAAATGCCGTAGCGGGCCGCCATCGGGCTGGCGCCCAGGCCGCTCAGTTGCGGGAAGACGAACCACATCCAGTGACTGCGTTTTCGTCCGCCGCGCAACTCGTCGACGACGTTGCGGTAGACCGGGGCCTGCGCGTCCACGAAGCGGCTCAAGTCGAAGGGGTCGCTCGCCGATGCCATGTGACTACGGTTGCACATATGGCAGTCAATCGACGAGTGCCCAAAGTGCGCGACCTGGCGCCGCTGATCCAGTTCAGACGACCCCAGCTCAGTGCGACGAAGCGCCGCCTCGAGGCCGCCTTCACCATCCAGGACCTGCGGCGCATCGCCAAGCGACGCACGCCGAGGGCGGCGTTCGACTACGCCGACGGCGCCGCCGACGACGAGCTGTCCATTGCGCGCGCGCGACAAGCCTTCCGCGACATCGAGTTTCACCCGATGATCCTGCGGGACGTCACCAACGTGACCGCCGGGTGGAATGTGCTGGGCCAACCCGTGGTCCTGCCGTTCGGGATCGCGCCCACCGGATTCACCCGGCTCATGCACACCGAGGGCGAGATCGCCGGCGCACGCGCCGCGGCCAGGGCCGGGATCCCGTTCTCGCTCTCTACGTTGGGCACCACGGCGATCGAAGACCTGGTGACCGCTGTTCCGCAGGGCCGCAAGTGGTTTCAGCTGTACATGTGGCGGGACCGCGAGCGCTCGATGGCACTGGTGCAGCGCGCGGCGGACGCGGGATTCGACACGCTGCTGGCCACCGTCGACGTCCCGGTCGCGGGCTCGCGACTGCGCGACAACCGCAACGGGATGACGATCCCGCCGACGTTGACGCTGCGAACCGTGCTCAACGCGGTGCCGCACCCGAAATGGTGGTTCGACCTGTTGACCACCGAGCCGCTGGCATTTGCGTCGCTGGACCGCTGGTCGGGCACCGTCGGCGAGTATCTGAGCACAATGTTCGACCCCAGCCTCACCTTTGACGACCTGGAGTGGATCAAGGCTCAATGGCCGGGCAAGCTCGTCGTCAAGGGGATCCAGACGCTCGACGATGCCCGCGCCGTCGTCGATCGCGGCGTCGACGGCATCGTGCTCTCCAATCACGGCGGGCGCCAACTGGATCGGGCCCCGGTGCCCTTCCACCTGCTCCCCACGGTGGCGCGCGAGCTCGGCAAGGACACCGAGATCCTCCTTGATACGGGCATCATGTCGGGCGCGGACATCGTGGCCGCGATCGCGCTGGGGGCGCGCTGCACGCTGGTCGGGCGGGCCTATCTCTACGGGCTGATGGCCGGCGGTGAGGCGGGCGTGGCCCGAGCGATCGAAATCCTGCAGGGCGGGCTGATGCGCACGATGGCGCTGCTCGGCGTCACATGCCTGGAGGAGCTGTCCCCGAAGCACGTGACCCAGCTGCGGCGGCTCGGGCCCATACCTCCACCAGCGTGAAGCTGGCCGCGCACTCGGCGTCGAGTGTGAAGCTGGCCGCACATTCGGCCACGGCGGCCTCGAGGGAACAAACCGGCGGCGGGCTGGGTTTAGTGCATCAGACTCAACTTTTGGAGGATTGATGGCTGAAGCCAAATCGGTGCCGGTGCTGTTCACCGGCACGATCGTGCTGCCCGGCATGGTGGTCCCGATTGCGCTGGACGACGCCGCCCGGGCGGCGATCGACGCCGCGCAGGCCAGCGAGTCGGCGCAGCTCCTGATCGCTCCGCGGCTGGACGACCGGTACCCGACCCACGGCGTGATCGCGAAGATCCTGCAGGTCGGGCGCATCGCGGGCGGCGGCACCGCCGCCGTGGTGCGCGGTCAGCGCAGGGCCCACATCGGGGTGGGGGCCTCCGGGCCCGGTGCGGCGCTATGGGTCGAGGTGACCGAGGTGCCCGAGACGCCGGCGACCGACGAGACCAAGGCGCTGGCGGCGGAGTACAAGAAGCTGCTCCTGGCCATGCTGCAGCGGCGGGAAGCCTGGGAGATCGTCGACTACGTCAACGGGCTGATCGATCCTTCGGCGCTCGCGGACACCTCCGGCTATGCGTCCTACCTGACCGGCGCGCAGAAGCGGCAGCTGCTAGAGACCGTGGATGTGGCCGAGCGGCTGCGCGTGCTGATCGACTGGACCAGCTCGCATTTGGCCGAGGTCGAGGTCAACGAGAAGATCGCCGAGGACGTCCGCGAGGGCATGGAGAAGACGCAGAAGGAATTCCTGCTGCGCCAACAGCTGGCCGCCATCCGCAAGGAGCTGGGCGAGGAGGGAGCGGACGGTCCAGGAGGGTCGGCCGACTACCGTGCCCGCGTCGAGGCCGCCGACCTGCCCGAGAAGGTGCGCGAGGCCGCGCTGCGCGAGGTCGGCAAGCTGGAACGGGCCAGCGACCAGAGCCCGGAAAGCGGCTGGATTCGCACCTGGCTGGACACCGTGCTCGACCTGCCGTGGAACGTGCGGACCGAGGACTCGACGGACCTGAAGGCCGCGCGGGAGATCCTGGACGCCGACCACCACGGGCTCGAGGACGTCAAGGACCGCATCGTCGAGTACCTGGCCGTGCGTACCCGCCGCGCGCAACGCGGGCTGCAGGTCGTCGGTGGCCGGGGCTCCGGCGCGGTGATGGTGCTGGCCGGCCCGCCCGGGGTGGGCAAGACGTCACTCGGCGAAAGTGTGGCCAGGGCGCTGGGCCGCAAGTTCGTGCGCGTCGCTCTGGGCGGTGTGCGCGACGAGGCCGAGATTCGTGGGCACCGGCGCACCTACGTGGGCGCACTGCCGGGCCGGGTCGTGCGCGCGATCGGCGAGGCGGGGTCGATGAATCCCGTTGTGCTGCTGGATGAAATCGACAAGGTCGGTTCCGACTACCGCGGCGACCCGAGCGCGGCGCTGCTCGAGGTGCTCGACCCGGCGCAGAACCACACGTTCCGCGACCACTACCTGGATCTGGACCTGGACCTGTCCGATGTGGTGTTCCTGGCCACCGCCAACGTGATCGAGAACATCCCATCGGCCCTGTTGGACCGCATGGAGCTGGTGCAGATCGACGGGTACACCGAAGACGACAAGGTCGCGATCGCCCGCGACTACCTGTTGCCCCGGCAGCGGGAGCGGGCGGCGCTGACCGACGCCGAGGTCGTCGTCACCGACGCCGCGCTGCGCAAGGTCGCGGCCGACTACACCCGCGAGCCGGGTGTGCGGCAGTTCGAGCGGCTGCTGGCCAAGGCGCTGCGTAAGGTGACGACGAAGCTGGCCCCCGGATCGGATGGCGCAGCGGGTCCGCTCGTCATTGACGAGCCGGACCTGGTGACTTACCTGGGTCGGCCGCGGTTCACACCGGAATCGGCCGAACGCACGGCGGTGCCCGGCGTGGCGACCGGCCTGGCCGTCACCGGCCTGGGAGGCGACGTGCTCTACATCGAAGCCGGGGCAACCGACGGCGACGCGGGCTTGCAGTTGACGGGCCAGTTGGGCGACGTGATGAAGGAGTCAGCGCAGATCGCGCTCTCCTACGTCCGCTCGCGCGCTCGCGAGCTCGGCGTCGACCCAAGCGCGCTGGACCGACGAATCCACGTGCACGTGCCGGCCGGTGCCGTCCCGAAGGACGGACCGTCGGCCGGGGTGACGATGGTCACCGCCCTGGTCTCCATGGCTACGGGGCGTCAGGTCCGCTCCGACGTCGGCATGACCGGCGAGGTCACGCTGAACGGCCGGGTGTTGCCGATCGGCGGCGTGAAACAGAAACTGCTGGCCGCGCAGCGGGCCGGGCTCTCAACGGTTTTCATCCCGTCGCGCAACGAGCCGGATCTGGATGACGTCCCCGCAGAGGTGCTTGACGCGCTGGACGTGAGGCCGATGACCGACGTCGCCCAGATCGTCGCGCAGGCGCTGGAACCGGTGGCGCAAACCGCGACCGCCGCGGCCTAAAACCCCCGGTCAGCCGCACGGGAGCCGGTTGCCCGGGTCAAGCCTGCTATTCGCATGCCGAGTACCTGGACTGGCAGGGATTAATTGGGCGCGAGTGAGGTTTTCGTCCTTCCCGGCAGGGGTTGCCGAAGAGCCAGGGGGGCTCATCCCTCTGGCTCAGCCGAAACAAGGAGCTGGGTGGACAACTGAACAACACCGTCAATGCTGTTGCGCTGCGTGCGTCGCAGCCAAGCTGGACAAGGAGTTCACATGAACCTCAACAAGATCGCCGCCACCGCGGCTATGGCCGGTGGCCTGGGGGCCGCGGCACTCGGTGTCGGTGCCGGTTTCGCGCAAGCGGACCCGCATGGCCCCGGGCCGGGGCCGAACGTGCCGGGCCCCAACGTGCCGGGCGTGCCGGACCGGGATGGACCGGGTCAGGGTCCGTCCGTGCCGGCGCAGCCGATTTGTAACGGGGGCCCGGGTTTTAACTGCAACGGTCCGGGCACTCCTCTGCCGCCTGGTCAGCACGGCGCCCCGCCGCCGGGACACTACAACGACCCGGTCGGCTACGGGCTCCCGCCGACCTGGGTTCCGCCAGTGGGTGACCCCGACGGGGCCCAGCTTCCGCTCGTATACAACCCGGACGCGGGCGCGTGGGGCGTCAACACGTCGAGTGGTTTCCAGGTGTACACGCCCGCAGGCGGGGCCGGAGGCCAGGTCGGCGGCGGGGTTGGAACCCGGTAGCTGACGCTGCAATGCGACAGCCGCCCCGCTACGGGGCGGCTGTTCGCATTTCGCCGTTGCTGCCCCGCATCGCGTTCGCCGGACATGCGGCAGAATCACGGCATATGACCGACTATCGGAATCTAAAACGGCAAGTGGTCCACCGCGTTCAACGGCTGCTCGTGAACCCGGTGGGCCGGAAGATGCCCGGGGTAATCCTGGAAACCACCGGCCGCAAGAGCGGTCAGCCGCGGCGCACCGCCGTCGGCGGCCGCGTGGAGGGCAACCAGTTCTGGATGGTCTCCGAGCATGGTGAACATTCGGACTACGTCCGCAACATCAAGGCCAACCCGGCCGTTCGGGTGCGAATCGGCGGGCAGTGGCGCAGCGGAACGGCTCACCTGTTGCCCGACGACGACCCGCTGCGGCGGCTGGGCAACCTACCGCGGCTCAACAGCGCGGTGGTGCGCCTGATGGGCAGCGACCTGCTGACCATTCGGATCGACCTGGACTGACATGGCCTACGACGAAGATCTGGCCAACATGGTCCGCGAACTCCTGAGTTCCGAGCCGGGCCTGGAGGAAAAGCGCATGTTCGGCGGCCTCGCGTTCCTGATCAACGGCAACATGTCCGTCGCGGCCAGCGGCCAGGGCGGCCTCTTGGTGAGGGTGCCGCCGGACGACACCGACAAGCTGCTCGGGCGCGAACATGTCAGCCCCATGGTGATGGCAGGGCGGGAGGCCCGCGGCTGGTTGCGCGTCGACGCCGACGGCGTGCGAACCAAACGCCAGCTTCAGAGTTGGGTCACGCGCGGCGTGGGCTACGCCCGCAGCCTGCCGCCGAAGTGAGGCACCCGGTTAGCCGGGAGGCGCCGCGGGTACGGGGTGCGATATGGACGAGCGGGTGCGACGGTTGCTCGACGTTGCCGGCACGACCTATGCGGCCGAGGCGGGCATCAAGATCAGCGACAAGCCGATGCCGCTGTTCCAGTTGTTGGTGCTGTGCATGCTCGCCAGCAAGCCGATCGATGCCGCCATCGCC
The DNA here is from genome assembly GCA_963788075.1 of uncultured Actinomycetota bacterium. Lineage (GTDB taxonomy): Bacteria > Actinomycetota > Actinomycetes > Mycobacteriales > Mycobacteriaceae > Mycobacterium. The sequence goes on from CAWBFI010000014.1 coordinate 38,608, forward strand.
ATGAGCGCCGCGCGTGAATTGTTCAGGGCGGGCCTGCGCACGCCGAAAGCAGTGCTGGCATCGGACAGGAAGACCATGATAAGCGCGTTCGGTCGTGCCCACTATGTCCGCTACGACGAAAGCTCGGCCACCCGCCTGGCCAACATGGCCGAGCTGGTGCGGGAGGACTACGGCGGCGACCTCCGCGCCCTCGCCGAGCGCAGCGGCCACGATGCCGCCGCTGCCAAACGAATGCTGAAGAAATTCAAAGGGATTGGCGACACGGGGGCGGACATCTTCCTACGCGAAGTGCAAGACGTGTGGACCTGGGTGCGGCCCTACTTCGACGACCGCGCCGTCGCCGCCGCGAGGCAACTGGGCTTGCCCACTCAGCCGACGAAGCTGGGAGCCCTTGCGCCGCAAGATAATGCACGGCTGGCGGCCGCGCTCGTCCGGGTGTCGCTGGACGACGACGTGCGCCTGCGCGTGACCGGTTGATCCGGCCATGACAGTCCGAATCGGCACATCGGGCTGGTCCTACAACCATTGGGCGGACGTGCTCTACCCACCCGGGCTGCCCGCCGGGCGCCGGTTGGCCCGCTATGTCGAGGTTTTCGACACCGTCGAGCTCAACGCGAGTTTCTATCGGTGGCCGAAGGATTCGACGTTCGCCGGGTGGCGCGAGCAGCTGCCGGACGGGTTCAAAATGTCGGTCAAGGCGCATCGGGGGGTGACCCATTATCGCCGGCTCTCCTCACCCGAGCCCTGGATCGAGCGGTTCGAGCGCTGTTGGCAGTTGTTGGGTGATCGCCAGGGAGTGCTGCTGGTTCAATTGCACCCCGAGCAGCAGCGGGACGACGCGCGGTTGGATTCCTTCCTTCAAAGCGTGCCGGAGGCGATCCGCGTGGCCGTCGAGCTTCGGCATCCGTCCTGGAACGCCCCGGCCGTCTACCGGCTACTGGAGCGCCGCCGCGCCGCGTACGTGGTGATGAGCGACGCGGGACTGGCCTGCGTCCCGCGGGCCACCACGGACCTGGTGTACGTCCGGATGCACGGTCCCGATCAGGATGCGATCTACGCCGGGTGCTACTCCGACGACCAGCTGCGGCGCTGGGCGGACCACATCGCCGAATGGGACGCGGACGGCAGGGACGTGTGGATGTATTTCAACAACGACCTCGGCGGCCACGCGGTCCGGAATGCGCTGACGTTGCGAGGGCTGTTGCGTTGAGCCGCAGCGCGACCTGGAGTACCCGTCAGCCGATCTCTTGGACTGACGATCGCTCGGCGGGCACCCAGGTGTGGTCGATGACGTCGGGTGGACGCTGCACCTGCAAGCGTTCGCGTTCGGCGCGGCGCCGCTTGATCCGCAGTCGTGCGTCGGCCGGCATGCTGACCAGTTCGTCACAGGTCAGGTAGTACACGTCGTCGGCAAGGTCGATCAGGTCCGCGGCGACCCGTCGAGATCCCAACTCCCGCAGCGTCGTTCGCAGCTCGTGCGTGAACCGTATGGTGGCGTCGTGGGCCAAGTCCCGCGAACTGCGGGCGTTGGTGGCAAATCGCCGGGCTGGCGTCGCCCGCGGCGCCGGCCCGATGGGCCCGGCACCGGCTTCGGCGGCTTCAGTGGCTTCAGCGGCTTCAGCGGCTTCAGCGGCCGCCATCAGCAACATCGCCGGATCGTCGCTGAACACGGGGCTGGCCAGCTCGGCCTCCCCCGGCCCACGGTGCCCGATCCGCGCGACCGCGGCATCCAAGGATCCTGCGGTGCTCGCCGACAACGCCCGGATGCTGCCGACGTTGCCTTCGCGGGCCAGCGCACACAACGGCGGGTCACCGCGCAGCGCCGTCGCCAGCTCGGCGGTCTCGGCCGCGATGAGACCGCTTTCCATGATCATGTCCAGTCCCGACACGCTGGACGCCGCGCGCCTGGGGTCTAGTGCCGCGGCGAGGCCCGTGTCGATCAACCACATCGCCGCGAGAATCCAGCCCTGGTGGATGCGATCCCGCAGCAGCCGAACCCGAACTTCCAGCCCGGCGGCCGGCAGCGCGGTGAGCTGTTCGGCGTCGAGGTGTTCCGCCTCGGCGGCGGCACGGTACGCCTTGGTGTCGGACCTGAGGTGTCGCAACAGGGCGAGCGACCGCGCGGCGACGACACCCTTGGCGATCGAGCCGAGCGCTCCCCCGGCCAGCCTGGGCTCACCGAACGGCAGCACCTCCCCCACGTGCGGCTGGCCGGCCAGGGCGTGCCGAGCGACGGCATGTTGGTCCCAGCCGGGCAGCTGGCTGGCGGCGACGACGTTCGCCGACACCCCGACGTAGGCGCGATGACCGAAGACCGCTACGGCCCTGCTTCCCCACTCGTCGCTTACCACGCGGCCGAGTGCGAGGACTTGACCCATGACCCGACTGGCTGTGCGCAGGCCACCCAACTGGACATCCAGCGTTATCGGGGTCAGCGGTCCGGGAAGCGCCTCAGCGAGGCGGGTCGCGCTGAAGACCGGAAACCGAGGGTCTATCCGGTCGTCGAACTCACCGTCGATGCCGTCGGGGGCTGCGCTCTGCAATTCGTCCGACGGCCTAGGGCGCGGGGGAATCTCCACCGGGAGTGCCAGTTGGCGCCCGTCGGTGGCCGCGCCGGCGGCACGGACCCGGCGCCCGACGAGTCCGCGCGCGGTGTCGGCAACCGCATCAAGCGCCTGCCAGCCGAACTCGAACGCCCAATCCTCTTGCGCCGCAGTGATATCCATCTCGGGAATCAGCTGTGACCAGCTGGGAATCCCGCGCAGACGGGAACGGGTGTCGACGGAACGCAGCAGGCGCCACGCGGTGATCACGTTGGTGGTGTCCGGGGTGGCCAGGTCCAGCGCGCCGGTACGGTCGCTGTTCAGCGACAAGATCAGGAAGCGCATCAGGTCGTCGATATGCAGCACTCGCATCGGCTGTGGCGAGACCTTGTCGCGCAGCAGCGTGGCAACGGTACGGCACACCATCCAGTCGAGCTGGCGGCCCACCGCCGGTGCGATCCGGATGACCAAACTCGGCCCCAGGCTCGTGGACACGAGCTTTTCGGCCGGCCGATACAGGTCGGGGCGGCCCGCCGCGTGCGACACGAACAGCAGGCGCGCACCGGCACGGGCGGCCGCGTTGGTCACATACGCGACTCCGTCGATGTCCGTGCCGCCGGGTGCGGCGGTATCGACCGGCGCCAGGTGTATCACCGCGTCGGCGTCGTCGGCCAGGTCTTGCAAGATGGGATCGGTGAGCGACGCGCAAACCAACTCGACGCCCTCGTCGAGGTAGGGGTGCGGGCGCGCGGCGATGCCGCGGACCGCGTGCCCAGCCGCGATCAGCTGCCGCGCGACCAGGCGCCCGACTGCGCCGGTGGCGTCGGTCACCAGGATCTGCAACTGGGCTCCCTTCCCAACGTCCAACTCGACAATAGGCAAATAGGCCCGACTTGTGCGACCGTTACCGCCACAAAGGCACCGGCAAGGCTCGCTACCTCGACAGATGCCCCCTGCGGCTACTGCAGTGTGGCGCTGCCGTCCGCGGCGACGGCAACCTTGACGCCCCCGATGTCTTCGCGCACAGTTACTTCGGCCGCGGCCGGATCGGCGATGACCGCCAGCGTGCGCGACCCATCGGGCGTCCGCACCGACACGAAGGCCTTCTCCGGTTGGCCCTCGCGGTTGAACGGTGTTGTCCACGCTTCGACGGTGCCGACGCCTTCCCACTCGACCAAGCCGTCCCGGGTGGGCTCGCGATCCACCGCCAGCTGCGTGTTCTCCCAACGGAATTCGGCCGGGGGCTCGGTGCCGTACACGCCGAAGCTGTGTTTGGTGAGGTAGCCGCCGTTGGCGGTGATGAGGGCGCGCCGTCCGGGATTGGTCACCAGCAATTCGGCCATGGTCGCAATGGAATGCATCACGTAGTTGCTCCACGGGCCGCCCGCGAACGTCAGCCCGCCCGTAACGGTGAGCGGGCGCGAGGAATCGTCGACACTGAGCCCCAGCTCCCCCGCCGCGACTTGAACGGCGGAGGGAAAGCAGGAGTACAGGTCGACGTAGTCGACGTCGTCGATGCCCAGGCCGGCAATCTCGAGGGCCCGCACGCCCGCGATCCGGATGGCCGTCGAACGGTGCAACTCGTCACGCTCCGCGATGGCCGGGGTGTCATGCGCGTCGGTGCCCGCGTGGGGGTAAACCCAACGCTCGGCGGGAACCCGCAGGCGCGTTGCCTGCTCGACCGACGTCAGGATCAGCGCGGCGCCCTGATCGACCATGTTGTTGGAGTTCATCAGCTTGGTGTAGGGCCAGCTGATCATCCGGTTTTGCGGGCTGGGCCGCCATATTTCCTCGGCGGTCACCGGTTTGCGGATCCACGCATGCGGGTTGGCGACCGCGACTGCGTTGAAGCGCGCCCAAAGCTCGCCGACACGCTTGAGGTGGTCCTCGACGGATTCGCCGTTCGCGAGCCGGAGCGCCTGTTCGAACAGTGGGTAGACGGAGGCCGGCTGGCCCAGCCCGATCCTGAGTTCCGCCTCGCCGACCATCGGCACGTCGTCGCCGCTCACTTGGGCCGCCGGCACGGATTCATCCTGAACCGTCCACTCAAGTCTGCTGCCTTTGGCTTTCAGCCCCGTTCTGGTGCGCCATGTTTCGGCGCCGGCGAGCAGGACGACGCCGGCCCGGCCCCGCTGGATGTCCAGGCAGGCCTGATTGACCAGCGATTGCGGCACGTTGCCACCGACCGGGCCGTAGAGGGTGGTGAAGTCGGCGGCCCCGATCCGCTCGCCGAGCAACAGGCCCGGATCGCGGTACCGCGCCGACAAGATGTTGACGACGCGGATGGAATCGACGGCCTCGATCACTCGGGGATCCGCGGCTTGACGGGCCGCGGCGGCCATCAGGTCAACCGGTTCGACGGACCGCGCCGCCGGATCGATTTCGTCCCGATGGTTGACCTGGCCCCAGCCAATCAACACCGGCGTCCTGGGATCGACCGTCATGGGACGAACTTAGCGCGGCTAGGAATCGGGTCCAAACAGCACGCGTTCGCGAATCAGCCGCTCGGTCTCTTCGGCGCTCATCCCGAGCAGGTTTCGGCAAATCTCGCGGGTGTCCTGGCCGGGCAGCGGCGCCGGGCGTTGCGGGGCCGGCGGAATGTGCTGAAACGGCGCAGGACCCGTCTCGGCCGGCAGCGGGCGGTCAATGAGCGGATGCACCATGTCGCGGTACAGGTTCCGCTCGATCAGCTGAGGGTCTTCCAGTATGTCCGGCGGGCGGTTCATCGGTCCGGCCGCGACCCCGGCCGACTGCAGCAGTTCGGCGGCCCGCGCCGGGGTGCGCATCCGGGTCCAGGTTGAGACCAGCTCCACCAAGTCCCGCCGGTTGTCCAGACGGGAGTTGCCCGTCGCGAAACGTGGGTCGTCCGCCCATTCTTGACGGTCGAAAATCCATGTGGCGCGGCGCCATTCGTCGTCGGTGCCGATTGAGATGACACACCATTCGTCGTCTCCCGCGCACGGGTAGACCGCGTGCAGGCTGGTGTCGTCGCGGATCCGGGCGATGCCCGCCGCGCGCGCGGCCTTGGTGACATACAAGGTGTCGAGCTGATTGACCACGGCTTCGGCCTGCGAGATGTGGACGCTGGCCCCGCCGCCGGTGTGATCGCGGTGGATCAGCGCGGCCAGCGCGGCGATGGCGGTGACCCGACCGACCACGTGATCCGGGAAGATCGTTGTCGCGTCGTAAAAAGCGTGCTGCCGCCCGGCGTCAGGGCGGCTCTCCGGATCGTCCGACGTCCAAAGGCTAGTTACGCCGGTGGCAGCGCGGACCAACGGGCCGTAGCCCATCCGGGTGCTCCACGGCCCCGAGTTGCCGAACGCGCTGCTTTCCGCGAGCACGATCCGCGGGTTGATGGCACGCAGCGTTTCGTAGCAAAACCCCAGCGAGGCGAGGGTTCCCGGCTTGAAGTTGCCGAAGACCGCGTCCGCGTCGGCGACCAGCCGGCCGAAGATTTCCTTGCCCTCGGGGCTGCGCAGATCCAGGCCCAATCCGAGCTGGTTGCGGTGTGTCCAAGCGAATGTCTCGCTCATGGCGTCGCCGACACGGGCTTGCCGCAGTCCGTCGGGGTACTCGGCACTTTCGACTTTGATGACCTCGGCGCCGAGATCGCCGAACAGCCGGCCCAACTCGCCGCCGGCGACGATGACGCCCAGATCGAGAATCCGCAGGCCGGTAAACGGGTAGTCGCCGAGCTTGCCCGACGGTGACGGCACCACTGGTGGAGCGGCTAGCCAGCAGGGTTCGTCCTGTCCCGCGGCCGGGGCCGGCGCGCGAAAACCCGAGCGTTGCCCGTTCACGACGAAATATCCGTTCGGCACGGTGGTGCGTACCCCGGGGACCAGCTCGGCATCGGCGACCGCGCCCACGGCCCGAAAGTGGTCGGAGCCCAGGATGCGTGACGGCGTCAGCACCGCGGCGATCGGCACCCCGTGGGCCTGTCCGGTGGCAACCAGGTCTTTCATGGTCCGTTCGGCGAATTGGCCCCGGATCAGCGCGCTGATCTCCGGCCACGCCGCAAAACGGGCGCCGATCGCGTCGTATTTCGGGTCTTGAAAGTCTTCGGGCTCCCCCAGCCAGCGCCGCAGGCCGCGCCACTGCCGCGGCGCCAATACGCACAACCGGACGTAACCGTCCTTGCACGGATAGATCGGGTAAGCGTCCTGGTTCTTCGGGCGCCCTCGCCATTCGCCGGTGCGGCGGATGCCGGCGGCGGCCTGACCGTGCGCGCCGAATACGGGGTCGAGCGCCATGACGACGGCGTCGAACCGCGAGAAGTCGATGTAATCCCCGGTGCCGCAACGTAATCGGTTGTAGTAAGCGGCGAGCGCCGCCCATGCGGCCTGCACCGCGGACGTCGCCGAGGCGATCCCGTCCGGCGGCAACACAGGTGTGCCGGTGGCGGGACCGGATCGAGACAGCGAGCCACCCATTGCGTACAACACCGGATCTGTGGCGCGCAATGACGACCGCGGACCCGTCGCCCCGAAGTCGGTGATCGACAGCACCACCAGGTGCGGGTACTGAGTCACCAACTCCGCACCGGACGTTCCGAACGCGCTGGCGAGCCCGTCCAGCCCGCTGTCCACGACGATGTCGGCATACCCGGCGAGATCATGGAACCGGCCGCAGTCGCCTTCGTCGAGCGGGTCCAGCACGGCGCTGCGCTTATTGGCGTTGTGCACCGCAAATGAGATGCTCGCGCCGGCCAGCGTTGGCAGTTCGTCACGCCCGAGGTTTCCGCCCGGGGGTTCCACCTTCAGTACGTCGGCACCGAGGTCGGCGAACAGTCGGGTCACCGCGTCGGCGTTGCCACTGGACAGGTCGAGGACGCGCACGGCATCGAGCAACCTGGCGACCATCTGCCCACCGTACCGGGCCTGCACGCAGCTAACTGCGCGCTGTTCCGCGGCGGTCAATTGTCCAGCCGCCCAAGCCGGTTCGGGCCAAGATGGCCGACCCGCTACTCTCGGTAGTTCGTGTCGACGACCCCCGGATGGAGGGCCCCAATCCATGACCGCTCACTTGAGCTACGTCGAGGCCGTGGTAGTCGGCGCGTTTCAGGGCGTCACCGAACTGTTCCCGGTCTCCAGCCTCGGACATGCGGTGCTGGTGCCGGCGCTGGTCGGGGGGCGATGGGCCCAGGACCTCAGCGTCTCCGCCCCCGAATCGCCCTACCTGGCTTTCATCGTCGGCCTGCACGTCGCGACAGCCGCCGCCCTGCTGGTGTTTTTCTGGCGGGACTGGTTGCGCATCGTGGCGGGGCTCATCTCGTCGCTGCGCAATCGCCGCATCCAGACGCCCGGGGAGCGGCTCGCCTGGCTGATCGTGGTCGCCACCATCCCGGTGGGGCTGGCCGGGGTGGCGCTAGAACACCTCTTCCGCACCACGCTGGGCAAACCCATTCCCGCAGCGGTCTTCCTGCTGCTGAACGGCGTTGCGCTGTATGCGGGTGAGGTCCTGCGCCGCCGGGTCTCGCCGGCGGGCGACGAGGAGCACCCCGACCACAGCGGCGAGGCGATCGACAACCGGCTGGCCGAATTGCCGATGCGCCGCGGATTGCTCATCGGCTCCTCCCAAATCCTGGCGCTGCTTCCCGGTATCAGCCGGTCGGGCATCGCGATGGTGGCCGGGCTGTGGCGCGGCCTGTCGCACGAAGACGCCGCCCGCTTCTCCTTCTTGCTCGCGACGCCGATCATCCTGGCCGCCGGGGTCTACAAGATCCCCGATCTTTTCGGGCCGCAGGGCTCGGGGATCCGGGGTCAGGTCCTGGCCGGTTCCCTCGCGTCCTTCGTCTGCGCCTACCTGGCAGTGCGGTACCTGACGCGCTACTTCCAGACCAAAACGCTGACGCCGTTCGCCGTCTACTGTGCGCTGGCCGGCGCCGGCAGCCTGGCATGGCTCACCCTGCGCTGAGGACTCGACGGCCGCGCCTCGACGCGACTGAAAACGCGCGGGCGAGGTACAAAGGATCGACGAGCCGGAAGCGAGGAGCATGAGAGGGTCCGGATCCGGAGGCGGCGCACCCCAGCGCGAGTCGGTGTGGGATTACCCCCGCCCTCCCCGCGTCGAGCCGTTCACCGGTCTGGTCACCGTCGAGCTGGGTGGTGAAGTGATCGCGTCGACTCACCAGTCATGGCGGGTGCTCGAGACAAGTCATCCGCCGACCTATTACCTTCCGCGCCTGGCGTTCGCCGACGGGGCCCTCCGCTCGGCGTCCGGCGGCTCCTGGTGTGAATGGAAAGGCCAGGCAACCTATTACGATTTGGTCGGCGGGGGCGGCGTCGTCGCCGCGAAAGCCGCGTGGAGCTACCTGGACCCGACACCGGGGTTCGAGTCGATCGCCGGCGCGGTCGCCGTCATGGCAGCCGCAGTCGACCGCTGCACGGTCAATGGCGAGGTCGTCGTGCCGCAACCGGGCGGCTTCTACGGTGGCTGGATCACCAGCTGGGTTACGGGTCCGTTCAAGGGAGTTCCGGGGTCGGCGGGTTGGTGACCGTCTTGTGGCCCGTTGTCGCGCTTGACCTCATGAACAGGCGGACGTCATGATCAGGCGGACACCTTCACCGGTGTGCGCATGCGCCGCATCACACGCGCCAGGATCATGCTGCGCAGGCGCCGGGGCAGCGCCATCAGCGATGCGGTGAGGAATCTCGCCTGCAGCCCGGGCACCACGGTGGTCCGTTTACCCAGGGCCGCAAGGGCGGCCCTCGCGACCACCTCGGGCGAGGCGGCTGAGCTCATGGTCAGCCCGGCGCGGGCACCGAAGCCCGTGCGGACGGGGCCCGGTGCCACCGACAGCACGTCCACCCCGTGTGGGCGCAGATCGCCGTGCAGCGCTTCGGCGAAGCTCTGGACATACGCCTTGGTCGCCGAGTAGGTGGCCTGGCCCGGAACGCCCTGCCACCCGGTGATCGACCCGAACAGCATGATGCCGCCTTTTCCCCGGCCGATGAGGCGCCGGGCGAACGCGTGCGCCAACGCGGTCACCGCGGCGACGTTGACCGCGATCATCTCCAACTCCGGCTCGAGTGCCAATTCGGGGAACGGACCGGTGCTGCCGAAACCCGCGGCCAGGACGACCAGGCCGACGTCGAGGTGGCTGGTCGCGTCGGCCAGATAGGTGGTCGCGCCCGGATCGGCGAAATCGGTTGCGAAGATCCGTGTTTCGACCCCAGTCGCCGCACTCAACTTCCGCGCGATCGCGTCGAGGCGCTCGCGGTTCCGGGCCGCCAGGACCACGTTGACACCGCGGCGGGCAAGCTCGTCGGCGATCGCGTGGCCGATGCCGTCGCTGGCCCCCGTAATCACCGCCCACGGCCCGTAACGACTGGGGAGACGGTTCGGGCGCGCAATGTTGACGGCGTTCACACTCGGAAGCTTAGGGCGCTATGTTAGCGCCGTCAACACTTTGGTGCTGCGGGCGTTAGCCAATGCCGCGCTGGAAGGTGTCGAGAAGGCGGTCGGTGATCTGCTGTTTGTGGCGCTTGTCCAGGCCGCTCAGCGCGCCGTCGAGGAACAACGTGGCCAAGCCGTGCACGGCGGCCCACGCCGCTTCGTCCAAGCCGGCCCGCTGCCGAGGCGCGATGACTCCAGTCTCGACCAGGTCGTCGACGCAACGACGCAATACCTGAAATGGATGGTCCTCCACCGCAACGGTTTCGGTGCCGCGGACGGCCTGGCGACTGCTCGGGTGAGCCGCGAAAGCGGTGCGAAACAGACCGGGTTCGGACAGCGCGAAGTCGATGTAGGCCTGACCGGTGGCGCGGAAGTGGGCCAACGCCCGGCGCTTTCGGCTGCCGCGCTCGGGCACCGCGCTGAGCGACTCGTGCATCGTCGCGGCCAGCCGTTGCAGGGCGTACGCGATCACCCCCGCCAGCAATTCGTCGCGATCCGCGTAGTGGCGGTAGGCGGCCGCGTTGCTCACCCCGGCCCGGCGCTGCACGTCGCGCATGACCACCGCGTCCGGGCCACCGCCGCGGGCCAGTTCGACTGCGGTGTCCAGCAGCGCCCTACGAAGGTCCCCGTGATGGTAGGTGCCGGTGGACGACCGGGTCAGGGGTGCGTTGGGCCGTCGTGGCATAGCGCTATGGTGACATCGCCGCCCGCGGTTCATCACACGACTCACCGCAGTGCCTATGTAGGGCCGCCTCGCCGCGTGGCGTGCGGGGTCTGGCCTCTGGTGAAGCGCGATTCGGGTATGTCGTCCCAGGTCGTCGGCAGTCCCGTCGCGGCAAGCGCGCCGTAGTTGACCATCGCCTCGCCGAGCCGACCGCCGAGCCGCCGGTACACGGCGCCGTGAGCGCCATCGGTGACATAGGCCTGCAGCGACGCTTTGGTATCGAAGGCACCGAACGTTCGAAACCGCGCGCGGTCCCAGTCGATGTCGAACCCGAAGCGAATCATCCCGGGAAATGCTTTGGCGTGCGCTATCACCGACGGTATCGCCGCGGCGAAGGCGGGCAGATGGCCCAGCCGCCGCACTTGTAGTTGCAACCACACCGACGGGTAGGTGTCCGCGGGTGACCGCGCCCCTGGTGCCCGATTCTCGGCGTCGATCATGACCTTCACCGCTGCGCACCTCCTGGGATGTTATCGCTGTAAATATACCAGGCGAAGCCGAGGCGGGCAATCAAGACGCAACCTGAAGACGTATCCGCAACCGCACCCGCAACCCCGGGGTGCATGTATACCGAGCTTGCCGCACCGGCGGGTTACCGAAAGCGGCTGTGCAGCAAGGCCCGTCGTGTTGCGCCCTAAGGTTCATAGAACGCGGACGGCCACGAACCCGCGTGCGCCGGGACAGCCGCGCGCACCCCGTCACCGTGGCAGTATCGGCGCACCCGGTCAGCTTTGCCATCGGTTGTTGCGTGGCCGGAAGGCGAGTGCTGTGCTTACCGGATGGCAGACACTGCTTCCATCGGAATGAAGGTCCGCGACAAGGTCGTCGTCATCACCGGCGGCGCGCGGGGGATCGGATTGGCCACTGCCACCGCGCTGCACAACCTGGGTGCCAGGGTCGCGATCGGCGACATCGACGAGGCGCGCGTGAAGGAGTCGGGCGCCGCCCTCGGCCTCGACGTCTACGGAAAGCTCGACGTAACCGACCGCGAGTCCTTCGCAAGCTTCCTCGATCAGGTGGAGCGCCAACTCGGCCCGATCGACGTGCTGGTCAACAACGCCGGCATCATGCCCGTCGGCCGGATCGTCGACGAACCCGACGCCGTCACCCGGCGCATCCTGGACATCAACGTCTTCGGCGTGATCCTCGGCAGCAAGCTCGCGGTCGAGCGCATGGTTCCCCGCGGATCCGGCCACGTCGTCAACGTCGCCTCCCTTGCCGGGGAGATCTACGCCGTCGGGCTCGCGACCTACTGCGCCAGCAAGCATGCGGTCGTGGCGTTCACCGACTCGGCCAGGCTCGAGTACCGGTCGGCCGGTGTGCAGTTCTCGATGGTGTTGCCGTCATTCGTCAACACCGAACTGACTTCGGGCACCAAGGGAGCCCGGGGCTTCAGGAACGCCGAACCGTCGGAGATCGCCGACGCCATCGTCGGGCTCGTCGCCCGCCCCAGGCCGCGGGTGCGGGTCACCAGGGCGGCCGGCGCGGTTGTCGCGTCGCAGAAGTTCATGCCGCGGAGGGTTGCCGAGGCGATGAACCGGGCACTGGGCGGCGAGCACGTCTTCACCGATGACGTCGACGTCGAGAAGCGCAGGGCCTACGAGGCTCGGGCTCGCGGCGAGGAATAGGCGCCGAGGGGCGGCGTTCATCAGAGGCGCGCACAATCGGCCGGGTGAGCCTAGAAACCGCAACAACCGCGTCCCACGACCTCTCCGCCGACGAACTTGCCCTCATCGACAAGTACTGGCGCGCCGCCAATTACCTGTCCGTCGGCCAGATCTATCTGCTGGACAACCCGCTGCTGACCCAACCGCTGTCGGCTGAGCACGTCAAACCCCGGCTGCTGGGACACTGGGGCACCACGCCCGGGCTCAACCTCGTCTATGTGCACCTGAATCGCATCATCCGGAACGGTGACGCCAACGTCATGTACGTCACCGGGCCGGGTCACGGTGGCCCCGGATTGGTTGCCAATGCGTACCTGGAAGGCACCTACAGCGAGGTGTACACCGGCATCGAGGAAGACGCCGAGGGACTGCGGAAGCTATTCCGGCAGTTCTCGTTCCCCGGCGGCATCCCGAGTCACGTGGCTGCGCAGACGCCCGGCTCCATCCACGAAGGCGGCGAGCTCGGCTACGCGCTGGTGCACGCCTACGGCGCGGCTTTCGACAACCCCGACCTGGTCGTGGCGTGCGTCGTCGGCGACGGCGAGGCCGAAACGGGGCCGCTGGCCGCCAGCTGGCACTCCAACAAGTTCCTCAACCCGGCCAAAGACGGCGCGGTGCTGCCCATCCTGGCGCTCAACGGCTACAAGATCGCCAACCCGACGGTCCTGGCGCGCATCCCCCATCCCGAGCTGGAATCGCTGCTGCGCGGCTACGGCTACCGCCCGATAACGGTCGCCGGTGACGACCCGGCCAACGTGCACCGGCAGCTGGCGGCCGCACTCGACGACGCGTTCGAGGACATCGCGGCCATCCAGAGTGCCGCCCGCAGCGGCAATCAGGCGACGCGACCCGTGTGGCCGATGATCGTGCTGCGCACCCCGAAAGGCTGGACCGGGCCGAAGGTGGTCGACGGCAAGAAGGTGGAGGGCACCTGGCGATCGCATCAGGTGCCGCTGGCCGAAACCCACGACAATCCCGCCCACCGCGCGCAGCTGGAGGAATGGTTGCGCAGCTACCGGCCCGAGGAGTTGTTCGACGGCAACGGCGCCCTGCGCCCCGAGCTGCGGGCGCTGGCCCCCCGGGGTGATCGCCGGATGAGCGCCAACCCCCACGCCAATGGCGGGCTGCTGCTGCACGACCTGGACCTGCCCGACTTCCGCGACTACGCGGTGCCGGTGCCGCAGCCCGCCGGCGACATGCATGAGGCCACCCGGATCCTGGGCATGTTTCTGCGCGACGTGATCGCCCGCAATCGGGATCGATTCCGGCTCATGGGCCCCGACGAGACGGCCTCCAACCGGCTCGACGCCGTGTACGGCGCGACGAACAAGGTGTGGATGTCGGAGATCGGGCCCGACGACGAGAACCTCGGGCCCGACGGCCGCGTGATGGAGGTGCTCTCCGAGCACCTGTGCCAAGGCTGGCTGGAGGGCTACCTGCTGACCGGCAGGCATGGCCTGTTCAACTGCTACGAGGCGTTCGTGCACATCGTCGACTCGATGCTGAACCAGCACGCGAAATGGCTCGCCACCAGCCGGGAATTGCCGTGGCGGCGGCCGATCGCGTCGCTGAACTACCTGCTGAGCTCTCACGTCTGGCGCCAGGACCACAATGGCGCATCGCATCAGGATCCCGGATTCATTGACCTGGTCGCCAACAAGCGGGCCGAGGTGGTGCGGGTCTACCTGCCGCCGGACGGCAACACCCTGCTGTCGGTGGCAGACCACTGCCTGCGCAGCCGCGACTATGTCAACGTCATCGTCGCCGGCAAGCAGCCCGCGCTGGTCTACCTCGACATGGACGAGGCCATCGCGCACTGCACTCGCGGCCTGGGCATCTGGCAGTGGGCGAGCACGGCCACCGCCGAACCGGACGTGGTCCTGGCCTGTGCCGGGGACGTCCCGACGCTGGAGATCCTGGCCGCCGCGGACATCCTGCGGCGCGAAATGCCCGACCTGGCCGTGCGGGTAATCAACGTCGTCGACCTCATGCGGCTGCAGCCGGAATCCGAGCACCCCCATGGCCTGCCGGACAGGGAGTTCGACGCGCTGTTCACCCGCGACAAGCCCGTCATCTTCGCCTACCACGGCTACCCGTGGTTGATCCACCGGCTCACCTATCGCCGCACCAACCACGACCACATCCACGTGCGCGGCTTCAAGGAGCGCGGCACCACCACGACGCCGTTCGACATGGTGATGCTCAACGACCTGGACCGCTTCCACCTGGTCATGGACGTCATCGACCGGGTGGACGGGCTGGCCAGTCAGGCCGCCCTGCTGCGTCAGCGCATGGCCGACGCCCGCCTTGCCGCGCGCGCCTACACCCGCGAGCACGGCGAGGACGACCCGCAGATCGCCGGCTGGACCTGGGATACCGACGTGAGCGGGGCGAACGCGGTCCGCGGGTAAACTTGCCGGATGCTCGACAGGACAGTTGCCGCCGACACCCACCCGGTGGTGTCGCAGCTCGCGGCGCTGCACCGGTTCCGCATCCATCTCGACATCGCCGTGGTGGTCGTGGTGCTGGCGGTCACGAACCTGGTCGCGCATTTCACCACGCCGTGGGCGAGCATCGCGACCGTCCCGGCCGCCGCCGTGGGTTTGGCGATTTTGATGCGCGCCAACGGTCTGGACTGGACCGATCTTGGCTTGGGCCGCGAACATTGGAAGTCGGGGCTGGGCTACGCGCTGGCGGCGGTGGCCGTCGTGGCGTCGGTGATCGCGCTCGGGGTGCTGCTCCCGACGACCCGGCCGATGTTCCTGAACCACCACTACGCCACGATCTCCGGCGCCCTGATCGCGTCGATGGTCATCATCCCGCTGCAGACAGTCATCCCCGAGGAGCTGGCTTTCCGGGGTGTGCTGCACGGTGCGTTGAACCGGGCGTGGGGTTTTCGCGGCGTCGCCCTGGCGGGCTCCCTGCTGTTCGGTCTTTGGCACATCGCCACTTCGTTGGGCCTGACCAGCAACAATGTCGGCTTTACCCGGATCTTCGGCGGCGGGTTCGTCGGGATGCTGGCCGGGGTGACCGTGGCGGTATTGGCCACCGGAGCGGCCGGGTTCGTCTTCAGCTGGCTGCGCCGACGAAGCGGCAGCCTTATCGCACCGATCGCGCTGCACTGGTCACTGAACGGGCTCGGCGCCCTGGCCGCGGCGCTGGTCTGGCACTTGTCGACCTGAAGCCGGTTACACCAGCAGCACCGCCGCACCGGCGATGCGGCCGGCGCTCAGATCCGACAGCGCCCGATCGGCCTGTCCAAGGGGGTATTCCGGCGTGGTGACCTCGATGTGATGCCGGGCCGCAAAGTCCAGGAACGCCCGCGCATCGGCCCGGGTGTTTGACGTGACCGACCGGACCTGGCGCTCCTGAAACAGATGGCGTTGGTAGTTCAGGGGCGGGATATCGGACAGGTGAATCCCCGCGATCGCCAGGGTCCCACCGCGGTCCAACGCCGCTAGCGCGGGCAGCACCAGCTCACCGACGGGCGCGAACAGAATCGCGGCATCCAGCGGCACCGGTGGCGGATCGGCGGCACCCTGTGCGGACGCGGCACCGAGGTCCAGCGCCAGCTTGCGCGCCTCGGCACCGCGGGTCATCACGTGCACCTCGGCGCCCTGGGCCAACGCGACCTGCGCGGTGATGTGGGCGCTGCCGCCAAAGCCGTACAGGCCGAGCCGTCCCCCCGGCGGCAGCTCGGCGCGCAGCAGGGAGCGGTATCCGATGATGCCGGCGCACAACAATGGCGCCAGTTCGCTGTCGCTGTAGCCGCTCGGCAGGCGGTGCGCGAAAGCGGCTGGCACTGTGGCGTATTCGGCGTATCCACCGTCAGCGTCCCAGCCCGTGTAGCGGGACTCGGGGCACAGGTTCTCGTTGCCCCGACGGCAGTACTTGCACACGCCGCAGGTGTGGCGCAGCCAGGCGATGCCCACCCGGTCCCCCACCTTGAACTCGCTACCGGCCCCCATGCCCGCTTCTGAGCCCACCTCGACGACCTCGCCCACCACCTCGTGGCCGGGGATCACCCGCTCGCGGTGCACGGGCAGATCGCCCTCGGTGACGTGCAGGTCGGTGCGGCACACCCCGCATGCACGCACGGTGACCAGCAACTCCGACGGCTGGGGACGCGGCACGTCAGCGGTGACCGGTTCGAGTGGGCCGGTATCCATCGGCCCGGGCCGGCGCACTCGCCACGCGCGCATGGTCGTGGTCACCGCTGGCGGCATCAGTCCATCATGCCGCTCTTTGTCACGGCCGCAACGGTTTACCGGATCAGGCCCGCCGGAGCATGCCGATGACCCAGAGCAGGATCAGTGAGCCGAGCAGCGCCGTGAAGAAGGTGAAGATGTAGCCGCCGCCCGCGGTGTTGACGAAAAAGCTGAGGATGAAGCCGCCGATCAACGCTCCCACGATGCCGATCACGATGTCCATCAGGATGCCGGCGCCGCTGCCCTTGACGATCCGGCTGGCCAGCGCGCCCGCCAGACCGCCGATGATGATATAGCCGATCCAACCGACGCTGGTCAGCGTCGTGGAGCGGGCCAGAAACTCGGTTGCTGCCATGAGGTCCATGCGGGTCTCCTTGAATCGCTAGCAAAAGCCCAGCTCGACTGCTGGGCCACGGATGCCATCTACCCGCTTTGCGTAATGCATCGGGTGCCCATTTGGCCAAGAGGGGCTTAACGCCACGAAACCACTCCAAGAGCGCTCGCCGGCTCAGGCCGGCAGCGTCCGCTGCGGCGTCGGTGCCGGAGTCGGGCTGACTTCTCCAGCGGGGGCTTGGCCCGGCGTCGGGGTAGGCGACGGGGCTCCCGGAGCCGGCGCAGCGGGTGTCGGCGAGGCCGCTCCCGGAGCCGGCGCAGCCGGGGCCGGTGAGGGCGCTCCGGGAGCCGGCGCTCCGGGAGCCGGTGCACCCGGAGCCGGCGCGGTGGCATCGGGGGCCGGTGTGGGGTTCGGCGCCGGTGCCCACGGCTGGATCGATTCGGCCAGCGCCTTGGCCGCGCCCTTGTCCACCGGGTCGTTGGAGGTCCCGAGCCAGACCACAAACCACCGGTGCGGGGGCGTGGACGAGGCGGAGCCGACAACGCCGGTCCAGATCTGACCGTTCGGCTTGGACGGATCGCTGAACTTGACCTCGTAGTACGACGCGCTTCCGGTGATGCCATTGGCGGCGGTCAGCGGGGTGGTCTCCTGGTTCATCCTGGTGCCGGGATACGGCATGAAGAATTCACCCATGTCCGAGCCCAGCCGGACCGCGGCCTGTGCGTTGTTGGCTTCGGCGCTCGCGTACAGCTTTTGGTCCAGCCTGCCCATCACGATGCGGGTGTCATTGGCAACCGGCGGCGGCTGCCCTGGCGCGGGCGGCTGGCCGGTGGTCTTGCTGAGCAGCTCGGAGCCGTAGTCGAGGTGCGACGCGTCCGACTCCACCCAGCCGGCGGGAAGGACGAAGCTGAATCCTCCGACGGCATTCCCGATCCGGCCGGCGTTCGGGTCGGCGGCCGGCGGTGGGGGCGCGTTCGGATCGACGGCCGGTGGCGGCGCCGCGTTGGGGTCGCCCGGCTGGCCCTGTGGCGAGGCGGGCGCGCCCGGCTGGGCTTGCGGCGACGCGGGCGCGGCCGGCGGCGGGGCCGCTGTCGTGGGTGACGGGGGCGCGGGCTCCGGATCGGCGTTGGAGGTCGCCGGTAATGCGATGGCGGCCGCAACGGCACTGGCCATTGCGGCGATCGTCAGCGTCGCCCACGGTCCTTTGCGACCTTTCGAGTTCGGGTCCACCTGATCCATGGCGACGAACCTACCCCGTTACCGCTGTGACGCAAGGTTGCCGTGCGGCCGATGCGATGAGGTTTTTCTGATGTTGCCGATGTGCAACCTGACTCCCGTCGGCGCAGGTCATCAAGGCGTGGGGTACAGCGCCACTTCGTGAGCTTTGACGGAGAACCACACGCGATGCCCGGGCGCCAGCCGCAGCTCAGCAGCGGCGTCGGAGGTAATCTCCGCGGCCAGGCCAGGGGCGCCGTCTGACTGCTCGTGGCCGCGCACCAAGACGGCTGACCCGCGGACTTCCAGCTCGGCCACGGTCACCTCGACCGTGTTGCGGGGGCTGCCGTGCGGCCGGTCGGGATACACGGACACCGCCGTGGGCGGGAATACCGCCACCGCGTCGTGCCCCGGGGCGAGCTGGTCGTCCGCCTCCCGGGCGGGTGCCGCATGCCAGTGCTCGCCCGTGCGGGAGTGCAGCGACCCGTCGGGGCCGATCGTCCCGTTGACGAGGTTTATGCCGGCGATCCGGGCCCCGAAAAGACTTCGTGGCGCCGTCAGCACGTTCGCCACGGGGCCGATCTCGGCGATCCTTCCGGATTCGAGCACGAGCACCCGATCGGCCAGCGTGAACACGTCGAGCAGGTCGTGCGTGATCAGGATTACTGCGCAGCCGGTTCGGGTTACGACGCCGCGCACGACCGCGCGGATCCCCGCGGCCGCGGCGACGTCGAGTCCGGTCAGCGGCTCGTCGAGCAGCAAGACGTCGGGCTCGGCCGCCAACGCGCGCGCGATCGCCACCCGCTGGGCTTGTCCCCCGGACAGCTGCCGCGGTTTTCGGTCGGCGAAGGGCTCGGCACCCACCTCGCGCAGCCAGCGGAGCGCCGTCGCGTTCTTGTCGGCGCGAGTAAACCGGCACCTCCCGCGGCGGCTGCGCGGTCCGAAGGCAACGTTGGCGGCGACGCTCATGTGCGGGAACAGCAGCGGGTCCTGCAGAAGCAACCCCACGCGACGCTCGTGGGTTGGCACGTTCACCCCGGCCGCGGTGTCGGTCAGCAGCCGGTCCCCCAACCGCACCACTCCCTCATCGGGGCGGACGAGCCCCGCGATGACGTGAAGGGCGGTCGACTTGCCCGCTCCGTTGGGTCCAAGCACGGCGAGGACCTCGCCCGCAGACACCGAGAACTCCACATCCAGATGGCGCTGTGCGACAACTGCGCGAAGCTGCAACCCGCTCATGGCCGGCTACCTCGTGTCCGTCCCGGTCAGCCGGCCCGCGCCCAGACCCAACACCACCAACGCCGCCACCGCCACCAGCAGGATCGACAACGCCACCGCCGCGTTGGCATCGGTCACCCGTTGCAGGTAGATCTCCAGCGGCAGGGTTCGGGTGACCCCTTGCCGGGAGCCGGCGAATGTCAGCGTCGCGCCGAACTCCCCCAGCGAGCGGGCGAACGCCAGCACCGCTCCCGACGTCATGCCCGGCAGCAGCAGCGGCAGGCTCACCCGCCACCAGACGGTGCTGGGTCGCGCCCCTAGCGTCGCCGCCACCTCCTCGTAGTCGGTGCCGGCGATGCGGGCGGCGCCCTCGAGGGAAATCACCAGAAATGGCAGCGACACGAAGGTCTGTGCCAGCACCACGGCGGTCGTGCTGAACGCGACGCTGATGCCGGCAGCCATTAGATGCTGTCCAATCAGCCCGAGCCGGCCGAACGCGTAGAGCAAGGCGATACCCCCCACCACCGGCGGCAGCACCAGCGGCAGCAGGATCAGCGGTCGCAGCACCCGGACCAGCCGCCCACGGCTGCGGGCCAGCACCAGCGCCATCGGCACTCCCAGCACGACGCAGAGCACGGTGCTGGCGGTGGCGGTCTTCAGACTCAGCAGCAACGCCGTCCGCGACGAGGGGCTGCTCACCAGCGACCAGAAATTCGGCCAGTCAACGTTGATCGCGATCGCGACCAGCGGCAGCCCAATGAACACGATCCCCACGGCGGCGGGCACGTATACCCACCGTGGTAGATCCGTAGGCCGTTGCATGGTCAGTGCTCAGGGTTTGGCGAAGCCCGACTGGGCCAGGATGCTCTGACCCGTGTCGCCGGTCACCATGGCCACGAACCTCTGCGCCAGAGTCGGTTGCGGCGCCTTCTTCAACACCGCAATGGCATAGACGTTCGCGGCGCCGGCGGCCTCCGGAAAGTTGACGGTCGTCGCCTGGCGTCCGGCGCCGCGCGCATCCGTGACGTACACCAGCCCGGCATCCGCCTGGCCGGTCGTGACCTTGTCGAGGACATCGGTCACGCTGAGTTCCTCACTCACCGGGTTGAGGTGCACGCCCGTGCTGTCTTCGACGCGCTGGGTCGCCGATCCGCACGGGACCGGCTTCTGGCAGATCACCACGCTGAGCCCCGGCTTTCCGAGGTCGGCGAAGGACCCGATCCCCTTCGGGTTGCCCGGCGCGGTGACGATCACCAACGTGTTTGATGCGAAGTTCGTCGGGTCGCCGGCCAGTAGCCCCGCCCTGGCGACCGTGCCCATCTGCGCGGTGTCCGCCGAGGCGAAGACGTCCGCCGTCGCGCCCTGTGTCAACTGGGTGGCCAGCTCCGAGGAGCCCGCGAACTCGAAATCGACGCCGCTGTTCGCATCCTGGGCTTTGAAGTGCTGACCGATCTGGGTGAATGCGGACTTCAGCGATGCCGCGGCCAACACCACAATCTTTCCGCTGGCCCGGGCCGGCTGGGAGGGTGATTGTGACCCGCAGCCGAGCAGGCCCGCCGCCATAATCGTCGTAACCAAACCGGCGACGATCGCGATCCGACCCACGAAAGAACCCTAACGCGCCGAAGATGCGGTTAGTTAGGGGCTGAATCGCCGCAAAAAAGTGACGGTCGAAAAGTTATGGAAACAATCCGCGCGTCGTGGCATCCGGAATTTCGCGGACTAGCTACCGTCCAGTAACATCTACGGGGATTGACGCCACAACGGGCTGACATCTCATGCAGTGAACACGAGGAGGTCATGGCAGTGGAGGTGCTGGTCACCGGCGGAGACACGGAGCTGGGGCGCACGGTAGCCGAGCGCTTTCGCGATGACGGTCACAAGGTGACCCTTGTGGGCGCGCGCCGCAGCGACCTGGAAGTCGTCGCCAAGGAATTGGACGTGGACGCGATTGTCTGCGACACCACCGACCCGGCCAGCCTTTCCGAGGCTCGCGGCGTGTTCCCCCACCACCTCGACACCATCGTCAACGTGCCGGCGCCGTCGTGGGATGCTGGCGACCCTCGCACCTACTCGCTGTCCGACACGGCTAAAGCGTGGCGGCATGCCCTCGACGCGACGGTGCTTTCGGGAGTACTGACCGTGCAGGCCGTAGGTGACCATCTGCGCTCCGGTGGCTCGATCATCGGTGTGGTAGCGGAAAATCCGCCCGCCGGGAGCATCGACGCCGCGATCAAGGCCACCCTGTCGAATTGGATCGCGGGGCAAGCGGAAATCTTCGGCACTCGCGGAATCACCGTCAACGCCGTGGCCACTGGGCGCAGTGTTCAGGCCGGCTACGACGGCCTTTCGCGCACGCCGGCGCCGGTCGCGGCGGAGGTAGCCCGCTTGGCGCTCTTCCTCACCAGCCCGGCGGCTCGTCACATCACCGGCCAGACGCTCCACGTCAGCCACGGCGCTCTCGCTCAGTTCGCCTGAGCTGACTTATACCCATTCAGGCCTGTCAAGGCCGCTCTGCGGATCGCTACGATAGACAGCGTGGCTGAATCAGCCGGAGGGTCGGTCGGGCATGACCAGCATCACGTCGGCTGACCAGGCGCGATGCCGCGATGTGGTTGATTACTCATGCTTGCGCCTGGGTTTCTGGTACTGGCATAAGTAGCGTGTTAGAAGCGTGATGGCTAACTGAAATTGCGCGCAGAAGCCCTCGTCAGGAGCAGTCAAAAACATGAGCCCCCAGCCAGAAGCCACAGCTCAACCGGAACGTCGGCATCAAGTCGTCATCATCGGATCGGGGTTCGGCGGACTCAACGCGGCAAAGAAACTGAAACACGCCAACGTCGATATCAAGCTGATCGCCCGAACCACCCATCACCTGTTCCAGCCGTTGCTGTACCAGGTGGCCACCGGGATCATCTCGGAGGGAGAGATCGCTCCCCCCACCAGGGTCGTGCTGCGCAAGCAGCGCAACGTTCAGGTGCTGCTGGGCAACGTCACCCACATCGACCTGTCCAGCCAGACGGTCGTATCGGAGTTGCTCGGTCACACCTACGAGACTCCCTACGACACGCTGATCGTCGCCGCCGGCGCCGGCCAGTCGTATTTCGGCAACGATCACTTCGCCGAGTTCGCACCGGGCATGAAGTCGATCGACGACGCGCTCGAATTGCGGGGGCGCATCTTGAGCGCCTTCGAGCAGGCCGAGCGCTCGAGCGATCCTGAGCGCCGAAGGAAGTTGTTGACGTTCACCGTGGTCGGAGCCGGCCCCACCGGGGTGGAGATGGCCGGGCAGATCGCCGAGCTGGCCGAATACACCTTGAGGGGCGCGTTCCGGCACATCGACTCGACCAAGGCGCGGGTGATCCTGCTCGACGCCGCTCCCGCGGTGCTG
This sequence comes from uncultured Actinomycetota bacterium, assembly GCA_963788075.1. Taxonomy (GTDB): domain Bacteria; phylum Actinomycetota; class Actinomycetes; order Mycobacteriales; family Mycobacteriaceae; genus Mycobacterium. The sequence goes on from CAWBFI010000014.1 coordinate 61,306, forward strand.
CCGCCGATGGGCGAGAAGCTGGGTCAGCGCGCGGCCGCGCGCCTGGAGAAGATGGGCGTGGAGATTCAGCTGGGTGCGATGGTCACCGACGTGGACCGCAACGGCATCACGGTCAGGGACTCCGACGGCACCGTCCGGCGCATCGAGTCCGCCTGCAAGGTATGGTCCGCGGGGGTCCAGGCGAGCGGGCTGGGCAGGGACCTCGCCGAGCAGTCGCCGGTCGAGCTCGACCGGGCGGGCCGGGTCAAAGTGCTTCCCGACCTGTCCATCCCCGGGCATCCGAACGTGTTCGTCATCGGCGATATGGCTGCCGTCGAGGGCGTGCCCGGGGTGGCGCAGGGCGCCATCCAGGGCGCCAAGTACGTCGCCAACACGGTGAAGGCCGAACTCGGGGGTGCCGATCCGGCCGAGCGTGAGCCGTTCCAGTACTTCGACAAGGGCTCCATGGCCACGGTGTCGCGGTTCTCCGCCGTGGCAAAGATCGGCCCACTGGAGTTCAGCGGCTTCATCGCCTGGCTGATATGGCTGGTGCTGCACCTGGTGTACCTGATCGGGTTCAAGACCAAGATCACTACGCTCCTGTCATGGACGGTAACCTTCCTGAGCACCCGGCGTGGCCAGCTCACAATCACCGACCAGCAGGCGTTCGCGCGAACGCGGCTAGAACAACTGGCCGAGCTGGCCGCCGAGGCCCGTGGCTCGGCCGGAACCAGCCGGGTGGCCAGCTAAGCGGCCAGCCGGGCGGCCAGCGCCACCATCTGCTCACCGCACCGCCGCGGCTACGCCTCGAGGTTCTGCAGCCGCACCTGGCCCCGGGCGACGACGCGGTCGTCGGCGTCGGTGATCGTGACCAACCACAGCTGCTGACGCCGGCCGCGGTGAATGGGTTCGGCTCTGCCGTTCACCGTGCCCGAGTTGACGGATCGCAAGAAATCCGTGTTGTTGTTGACGCCGACGACGTTGCCCCCGGTGCCGCTCGCGTTGAGCCAGGCGTAGGCGGCCAGGCTCGCCATGCTCTCGACCATCGAGCAGTAGACACCGCCGTGTACCAGGCCCATCGGCTGCAACAGCTTGGGCGTGACCTCTAGCTGTGCGCGGACGCCGTCGGGGCCGATCTCGGTGTACTGCAGCCCCAACTCGCCGTCAAACGGCGCGGTGAAATCACGTGGGACGAAGGCGTTCGGCGGCGATGGCACGTTCCTCTGTCTACACCATCGGCGAATCGGCGACGGTAGGGCGCATTACGGGCCGGAAAAACGGGCGGGCCCCGCGCAACCAAGGCGCGGGGCCCGCCGATCGAGTAGACCGGGGGTCACTGCAGCCCTCAGGACTCTGCCGCGGTCGTTGTCGCTCGACCACACTAGAATAGGCAAGGCTGCCCTAATTTTGCAAGCGTCGACGGCCGACCCGCGGCTCGCGGCCTTCGCCGCTCCGCGGACGCGGCATCGGCTAGCTTGGGTTACGACAGTCGGTAGTAAACCGGAGTAAACTGGTTCAAACGCTGATGGAGATGAACGAACTATGGCCAAGCTGACCCGGCTAGGGGACCTGGAACGCGCCGTGATGGATCATCTGTGGTCCACGCCGGAACCCCAAACCGTTCGCCAGGTCCACGAGGCGTTGTCGGCGCGACGCGACCTTGCCTATACGACGATCATGACCGTGCTGCAGCGGCTGGCTAAGAAGAATCTGGTCTCCCAGATTCGCGACGACCGCGCACACAGGTACGCGCCAGTCCACGGCCGCGACGAGCTCGTCGCCGGGCTGATGGTCGATGCGCTGGCCCAGGCAGAGGATTCCGGCAGCAGGCAGGCCGCGCTCGTGCACTTTGTCGAGCGGGTCGGGGCCGACGAGGCGGACGCGCTCCGGCGCGCGCTCGCCGAATTGGAAGCAAACCAACGCGATACGCCATCCGCTGGCGCTACGGCGGAGGGCTGAGGGAGACTGGCAGCGTGTCCGCGCTGGCCTTCTGCATCCTCGCGGTGCTGCTTGTCGGTCCCGCACCGGCCCTGCTGGCGCAATCGACGTGGCCGTTGCGCGCCCCCCGCGCGGCGATGGTGTTGTGGCAGGCCGTCGCGCTGGCCGCCGTCCTTTCGGCTTTCAGCGCAGGCATCGCGATCGCCACCCGGGTGCTGATGCCGGGGCCCGATGGGCGCCCGACGGCCAGCATCATCGGCGCAGCCGGCCGGCTCGGGTGGCCGCTATGGACGGCCTACATCGCAGTCTTCGCGCTGACCGTGCTGGTCGGCGCCCGGTTGATGATCGCGGTGGTGCTGGTGGCCATCGCCAATCGGCGAAGGCGCGCCCACCACCGCATGGTGGTCGACCTGGTCTCCGTAGGACACGACGCCGCCATCGCGTCGCCGTGCGCCCGCACGCGGGACCTTCGCGTCCTGGACGTTCCGCAGCCGCTTGCCTACTGCCTGCCGGGCGTGCGCAGCCGGGTTGTGGTCAGCGAAGGAATGTTGAACACGCTCACCGACGCCGAAGTCGCGGCCATCCTCACCCACGAGCGCGCCCATCTGCGAGCCCGCCACGACCTTGTGCTGGAAGCGTTCACCGCGGTGCACGCCGCCTTCCCGCGGCTGGTCCGCAGCGCCAATGCGCTGCGCGCGGTGCAACTTCTCGTGGAGCTGCTTGCCGATGACGCCGCGGTGCGCGCGACCGGGCGCGCGCCGCTGGCAAGGGCGTTGGTCACCTGTGCGTCCGGGCGCGCGCCGTCCGGCGCGCTTGCCGCGGGGGGTCCCAGCACCGTGCTGCGGGTCCGCCGACTTTCCGGGCGCGGCAACAGCCCGATGCTGTCGGCCGCCGCTTACCTTGCCGCGGCGGCTGTGTTCGTGGTGCCCACCATCGCGCTCGCCGTACCGTGGCTCACGGAGCTGCAGCGGCTGTTCGACCTCTAGGCAAGGGATAGGCAAGGGAAGCGAAACCCGTTGGAGGGCCACTGGTCCGCTGTGACACAGTGTGGTCGGATTTGCTTGCGAAAAAGCTTTAGGTAAAAGTTCTCCCCACCTGAGAGGCCCCTCTGGAATGCAAGACATGAGTTCGTCGGACTCGACGACTGCTACCGCGCAGATAGGCGTCACCGGCCTGGCGGTAATGGGTTCGAACATCGCGCGGAATTTCGCCCATCACGGCTACACGGTGGCGCTGCACAACCGGTCGGTCGCCAAGACCGACGCGCTGCTCAAGGAGCACGGTGACGAGGGCAAGTTCGTGCGGTCGGAGACTGTGCAGGAATTCCTCGACGCGCTGGAGAAGCCGCGGCGGGTGCTGATCATGGTGAAGGCCGGCGACCCCACCGACGCGGTCATCAACAAGCTCGCCGACGCCATGGAGCAGGGCGACATCATCATCGACGGCGGCAATGCTCTCTACACCGACACCATCCGCCGCGAGAAGGCGATGCGCGAACGGGGCCTGCATTTCGTCGGCGCCGGCATCTCCGGCGGTGAGGAGGGCGCACTCAACGGCCCGTCGATCATGCCCGGCGGTCCGGCCGAATCGTACGAGTCGCTGGGCCCGCTGCTCGAGGAGATCTCCGCGCACGTCGACGGGGTGCCGTGCTGCACGCACATCGGCCCCGACGGCGCCGGCCATTTCGTGAAGATGGTGCACAACGGCATCGAGTACTCCGACATGCAGTTGATCGGCGAGGCTTACCAGCTGCTGCGCGACGCGCTCGGCAAGACCGCGGACGAGATCGCCGACGTGTTCGACGAGTGGAACAAGGGTGACCTGGACAGCTTTCTCGTCGAAATCACCGCGCAGGTCCTGCGCCAGACCGACGCCAAGACCGGAAAGCCGCTCGTCGACGTCATCCTCGACGAGGCCGAACAGAAGGGCACGGGCCGGTGGACGGTGAAGTCGGCCCTGGATCTCGGCGTGCCCGTCACCGGCATCGCCGAGGCGGTGTTCGCCCGCGCGCTGTCGGGTTCGGTGACCCAGCGCAAGGCCACCACCGGGCTGGCCTCGGGCCGGTTAGGCGAAAAGCCCACCGACGCAACGCAATTCGTTGATGATGTCCGGCAGGCCCTCTACGCGTCGAAGATCATCGCCTACGCGCAGGGGTTCAACCAGATTCAGGCCGGCAGCGCCGAATACGACTGGGGCATCACGCCGGGCGACCTGGCGACCATCTGGCGCGGCGGCTGCATCATCCGGGCCAAGTTCCTCAACCGCATCAAGGAGGCGTTCGACGAAGACCCGGATCTGCCGACGCTGATCGTCGCGCCATACTTCCGCAGCGCGATCGAGGCCGCGATCGACGGCTGGCGTCGCGTCGTCGTGACCGCCACGCAGCTGGGCATCCCGATCCCGGGCTTCTCCTCGGCGCTGTCCTACTACGACGCCCTGCGCACCGAGCGGCTGCCCGCCGCGCTCACCCAGGGGCTCCGCGACTTCTTCGGCGCGCACACCTACGGCCGCATCGACGACGACCCGGACAAGCGGTTCCACACCTTGTGGAGCGGAGACCGCAGCGAAGTGCCCGCCTGACGGTGGCTTCCGTGTAGGACGGCGAAAAAGGGGGCAAGTCGACTGACATGAGGTTTCTGGACGGGCATCGACCCGGGTACGACCTGACCTACAACGACGTTTTCATCGTGCCGAACCGGTCCGAGGTCGCGTCGCGCTTCGACGTCGATTTGTCCACCATCGACGGCTCCGGCTGCACCATTCCGGTCGTGGTCGCCAACATGACCGCGGTGGCCGGGCGACGGATGGCCGAGACGGTGGCGCGGCGGGGCGGCATCGTTATCCTGCCGCAGGACCTTCCGATCACGGCCGTGCAGCAGACGGTGGAGTTCGTCAAAAGCCGTGACCTCGTTCTGGACACGCCGGTGATGCTGGCGCCCGACGATTCGGTGTCCGACGCGATCGCGCTGATCCACAAGCGCGCGCACGGGGTCGCCGTGGTCCTCTTCGAGGGACGCCCGATCGGTTTGGTCAGCGAAACGTCGTGCCTCGGCGTCGACCGCTTCACCAGGGTGTGCGATGTCGCCGTGAGTGACTTCGTGACCGCACCGGCGGGCACCGAGCCGCGCAAAATTTTCGACCTGCTCGAGCACGCGCCGATCGACGTCGCCGTGGTCACCCACCCGGACGGGACGCTGGCCGGGGTGCTGAGCCGCACCGGGGCGGTCCGCACCGGTCTCTACACCCCGGCCACCGACGCGCGGGGGCGGCTGCGGGTGGGCGCGGCCGTCGGCATCAGCGGCGACGTCGGGGCCAAGGCCCGCTCGCTGGCCGAGGCCGGCGTCGACATGCTGGTCGTCGACACAGCGCACGGGCATCAGGTCAAGACGCTGGAAGCGATCGAGCTGGTGGCAGAGGTGCTTTCCGAGCTGGACTGGGGTTTGCCGCTGGCGGCGGGCAATGTGGTGTCGGCGGCCGGCACCAGGGATCTGCTCGGCGCGGGGGCGACCATCGTCAAGGTCGGCGTCGGCCCCGGGGCCATGTGCACCACCCGGATGATGACTGGTGTCGGCCGACCGCAATTCTCCGCCGTCGTCGAATGCGCCTCGGCCGCAAGGGAACTCGGCGCTCACGTGTGGGCCGACGGCGGCATCCGGCACCCGCGGGACGTGGCGCTGGCGCTGGCCGCCGGGGCGTCGAACGTCATGATCGGCTCCTGGTTCGCGGGCACCTACGAATCGCCCGGTGACCTGATGCGCGACCGCGACAACCAGCCGTACAAGGAGAGCTACGGCATGGCGTCCAAACGCGCGGTGGTCTCCCGCACCGGCGACGACACCGCGTATGACCGCGCCCGCAAGGCGTTGTTCGAGGAAGGCATCTCGACGGCGCGGATGGGGCTGGACCCCGAACGCGGCGGTGTCGAGGACCTGATCGACCACATCACCTCCGGCCTGCGCAGCACGTGCACCTACGTCGGCGCCTCGACGCTGACCGAGCTGCACGAGCGGGCCGTCGTCGGTGTGCAGTCGGCCGCGGGGTTCGCCGAAGGCCATCCGCTCCCATTGGGTTGGTGACGCGAGGGTCTGGGCACCCGACGACATCGCTACCATGTGAATTCACGCGGATTTCGAGGGAAAGGGTTGACGTGCCGCAGGCACGCGCCGAGGCCCCCATACTGAACTGGGCCTTCGAGACGGAGCTACGCCCGGCAGCGTCAACGGTGCCCCGGGCAGCGTCCAGACCGAGCCCGTCATGAACGTCACCGTCACGGTCACCAGTCTGCTGGCCATCGCGCTGCTGATCTTCGGCAACGCGGTCTTCGTAGCGGCCGAATTCTCCCTGACCGCCCTCGACAGCAGCATCGTGGAAGCCAACGCGCGCCGCGGTGGCCGTCGCGACCGCTTCATCCAGCGCGCCCAGCACAGCCTGTCGTTTCAGCTCTCGGGTGCTCAGCTGGGCATCTCGATCACCACACTGGCCACCGGCTACCTGACCGAACCGCTCGTGGCCGACCTGCCGCATCCGGCATTGAGCGCGATCGGGATACCGGACCGGCTGGCCGACGCGATCATCGCGTTCCTGGTGCTGGTGATCGTGACGTCGGTTTCGATGGTCTTCGGTGAGCTGGTCCCGAAGTATCTCGCTGTGGCGCGCCCGCTGTCGACCGCCCGCGCCGTCGCGGGCTTCCAACTGCTGTTTTCGGCCGTGTTCACACCGGTCATCCGACTGACGAACGGCGCGGCCAACTGGATCGTTCGCAAGCTGGGCATCCAGCCGGCCGAGGAGTTGCGGTCGGCCCGGTCACCGCAGGAGCTGCTGTCGCTGGTGCGTACGTCGGCGCGCAGCGGCACCCTGGACGCCGCCACCGCCGCACTGGTGCGGCGATCGCTGCAGTTCGGCACGTTGACCGCCGAGGAGCTGATGACACCGAGGTCCAAGATCGTGGCGCTGCAGACCAACGACACCGTTGCCGACCTGGTTGCCGCGGCCGCCGAATCCGGCTTCTCGCGGTTCCCCATCGTCGACGGCGACCTTGATGAGACCGTCGGCATCGTGCACGTCAAGCAGGTGTTCGCGGTTCCGCCGGCCGATCGCGCGCACACCCTGCTGACCACACTCGCGCAACACGTCCCGGTGGTCCCGTCAACTCTGGACGGCGACGCGGTGATGGCGGAGATCCGCGCCAATAGCCTGCAAACCGCCATGGTCGTCGACGAATACGGCGGCACGGCCGGCATCGTGACCGTCGAGGACTTAATCGAAGAGATCGTCGGTGACGTCCGCGACGAACACGACGACGCCACCCCCGATGTGGTCGTAGCCGGCGGCGGCTGGCGGGTATCGGGCCTGCTGCGCATCGACGAGGTCGCCACCGCCATCGGATATCGGGCCCCCGAGGGGCCATACGAGACGATCGGGGGCCTGGTGCTCCGCGAACTCGGCCATATCCCGGTGGCCGGGGAAACCGTCGAGCTGCCGGCGTTGGATCCGGACGGCCTGCCGGACAGCTCGATGCGCTGGCGGGCGACCGTGGTTCGGATGGACGGACGCCGGATCGACCTGCTCGAGCTAACCGAACTGGGTGGTCGCACCGACCCCGCCACAGATCGGGGCCACTGATGAGCGACGCCTTGGGGGTGCTGCTGGCGATCCTGCTGATCGGGGTGAACGCGTTCTTCGTCGGGGCGGAATTCTCGCTGATCTCGGCCCGGCGCGACCGCCTGGAAGCGTTGGCCGAGCAGGGCAAAGCCAGGGCCGTCACCGTTATCCGCGCCGGTGAGCAGCTGCCGGCCATGCTGGCCGGCGCCCAATTGGGCGTCACGGTCGCCTCGCTGCTGCTCGGCCGGATCGGGGAGCCCGCGGTCGCCGACCTGCTGCGCACCGCGCTCGGGCTGACCGGCATGCACCCGGCGCTCCTGCACACGTTGTCGTTCGCGATCGCCTTGGCGATCGTGGTGACGCTGCATGTGCTGCTGGGCGAGATGGTGCCGAAGAACATCGCGCTGGCGGGCCCGGAGCGCACGGCGATGCTTTTGGTGCCGCCGTACCTTGTCTATGTGCGCGCCGCCCGGCCGTTCATCGCTTTCTACAACAAGTGCGCCACCGTGGTCCTGCGGGCCGTGGGGGTCGAGCCGAAGGAGGAACTGGACGTCGCGGTCTCCACCTTCGAGCTGAGCGAGATGATCGCCGAATCGGTGTCCGAAGGCTTGCTGGATCCCGAGGAGCACACCAGGTTGACCCGGGCGCTGCAGATTCGCAATCGAGTGGTCGGCGAGGTGGCGGTTCCGCTCGCCGACGTTCGGGCGATACCGGTGGCGGCGGCCGGGTCCGGGCCGACGGTCGGCGCGGTCGAACAGGCCCTGGCCCAGAGTGGTTACTCCCGGTTTCCCGTTGTGGACCTCGGCGGGAAGTTCATCGGCTACCTGCACATCAAGGATGTGTTGACGCTCGACGACGACCCCAAGACGGTGATCGACCTGGCCTTGGTGCGACCGCTGCCGCGTGTCCCCAGTTCGCTGCCGCTGGCCGATGCGCTGTCGCGAATGCGCCGCAGCAACAGCCACCTGGCATTGGTGACCGACGACGCGGGCGCTGTGGTGGCGATGGTGGCGATGGAAGACCTCGTGGAGGACCTGGTCGGCGTCGTGCGCGACGCGTAGCGCCACTGGCCCGGGTAGGGCTGCGTGGAGCCCGTATGATCTCCAACGGTCGCCAGTCAAAAGAGGGCTGGACCTGCTTTGGCTGCTGGTCGGTAGGCTGACGCCAACGCCTGTTGACGCCTGTTGGGGGCCCGCGAGTTGCTACGTGGCCCATTACGGAGGAGAAACATGACTGATCGCGTGTCGGTGGGGAACTTGCGCGTCGCCCGAGTGCTCTACGACTTCGTGAACAACGAGGCGCTGCCAGGCACCGATATCGACCCGGACAGCTTCTGGGCGGGTGTCGACAAGGTCGTCGCCGACCTCACTCCCCAGAACCAGGAACTGCTGAACCGCCGCGACGAGCTGCAGGCCCAGATCGACAAGTGGCACCGGCAACGGGTCATCGAGCCGATCGACACCGAGGCCTACCGCGGGTTCCTCACCGAGATCGGTTATCTGCAACCCGAACCCGACGACTTCACCATCACCACGGCCGGCGTCGACCCCGAAATCACCACAACGGCAGGCCCCCAGTTGGTTGTGCCGGTGACCAATGCCCGGTTCGCGCTCAATGCCGCCAACGCCCGGTGGGGCTCGCTCTACGACGCCCTTTACGGCACAGATGTCATCCCCGAGACCGACGGCGCCGAACAAGGCACCAGCTACAACAAGGTCCGCGGCGACAAGGTCATCGCCTATGCCCGCGAGTTCCTCGACCAGGCCGTCCCCCTGGCCTCGGGCTCGTGGGCCGACGCGACGGGGGTGAGCATCGCCGACGGCCAGCTGCAGATCACCGTGGACGCCGAGCCCACCGGGCTGGCCAGCCCGGATAAGTTCGTCGGATACAGCGGCGAGCTCGGCTCCCCCAACTGGTCGGTGTTGCTGATCAACAACGGCCTGCACATCGAGATCCTGATCGACCCCGAGTCGCCCATCGGCAAGACCGACCGCGCCGGCATCAAGGACGTCGTCCTGGAGTCGGCGGTCACCACGATCATCGACTTCGAGGACGCCGTGGCTGCCGTCGACGCCGACGACAAGACCCGCGCATACCGCAACTGGCTGGGCCTGAACAAGGGCGACCTGGCCGCCGAGGTGGACAAGGACGGCAAGACGTTCACCCGGGTGCCCAACCAGGACCGCGCATACACGACTCCCGACGGCGGCGAGCTCGTGCTGCCCGGGCGGGCGCTGCTGTTCGTCCGCAACGTCGGCCACCTCATGACCAACGACGCGATCCTCGACGCCGACGGCAGCGAAATCTTCGAGGGCATCCAGGACGCGCTGTTCACGGGCCTTTGCGCCGTGCACGGCCTCAAGGCGACCGACGCCAACGGCCCGCTGGTCAACAGCCGCACCGGCTCCATCTACATCGTCAAGCCGAAGATGCACGGTCCCGACGAGGTCGCGTTCACCGCCGAGCTGTTCAGTCGTGTCGAGGATGTGCTCGGATTGCCGCAGGCGACCCTCAAGGTGGGCGTCATGGACGAGGAAAGGCGCACGACCGTCAACCTGAAGGCGTGCATCAAGGCGGTCGCCGACCGCATTGTCTTCATCAACACCGGATTCCTGGACCGCACCGGAGACGAGATCCATACCTCGATGGAGGCCGGTCCGATGGTTCGCAAGGGGACCATGAAGAGCCAGCCATGGATTCTGGGCTACGAGGACAACAACGTCGACACCGGTCTGGCGGCCGGCTTCGCCGGTCACGCCCAGATCGGCAAGGGGATGTGGACCATGACGGAGCTGATGGCCGACATGGTCGAGCAGAAGATCGCCCAGCCGAAGGCCGGCGCCAGCACCGCCTGGGTGCCCTCACCGACTGCGGCCACCTTGCACGCCATGCACTACCACAAGGTCGACGTGATCGCCGTGCAGAAGGAGCTCGCCGGCAAGAAGCGCGCCACGATCGACCAGCTGCTGACGATCCCGCTGGCCAAGGAACTGGCGTGGGCCCCCGAGGAGATCCGCGAAGAGGTGGACAACAACTGCCAGTCCATCCTCGGCTACGTGGTGCGCTGGATCGACCAGGGCGTCGGGTCCTCGAAGGTGCCCGACATCCACAACGTTGCGCTTATGGAGGACCGCGCCACCCTGCGGATCTCCAGTCAGCTGCTGGCCAACTGGCTGCGGCACGGCGTGATCACCAGTGAGGATGTCCGCGCCAGCCTGGAACGGATGGCCCCGATGGTGGATCAGCAAAACGCCGGCGACCCGGCGTATCGGCCGATGGCGCCCGACTTCGACGACAACATCGCCTTCCTGGCCGCCGAAGAGCTGATCCTGTCCGGGGGACAGCAGCCCAATGGCTACACCGAGCCGATCCTGCATCGGCGTCGCCGCGAGTTCAAGGCTCGCGCCGCCGCTGGCTGAAACCGGTTGACATGCGGTAATGCCCTGATGATGATGGATCGACGGAAAGGCGGCGGGAAGCGGTATGGGTAGGCACAGCATGCCCGACCCTGAGGATTCCGTCGATGAACCCTCTGACTTCTCCGCCGACGACACGGTCGCGCCCGACACCGCCGACGATTACCCGGACTTTCCTCCGCGGCCAGCGGGCGAGGCGAGTTCGGAGCACCCGGCCTCCGTGGCGTCCTCTCCCCATGGGGGGCACCGGGGACTCGGCGAATGGCGCGGCGGTCATCGCAGCGAGGGCGGGCGCCGAGGCGTCAGCATTGGGGTGATCGTCGCCCTCGTCGCGGTCGTCGTCGTCGTGGGGACCGTGATCCTCTGGACCTTCTTCGGTGACGCCCTTTCGAACCGCTCGCACAACGCCGCGGCGCGCTGTGTGGGGGGCAATGAACCGGTCGCCGTGATTGCCGACCCGTCGATCGCCGATACCGTGCAACAGCTGGCGGAGACGTACAACTCATCGGCCGGCCCGATCGGTGACCACTGCATGGTGGTCGGCGTCAAGCCGGCCGGCTCCGACGCCGTCCTCGGCGGTTTCATCGGCAAGTGGCCCGCCGAGCTGGGCGGCCAGCCGGCACTGTGGATTCCGGGCAGCTCGATCTCGGTGGCGCGCCTCGCCGCGGCCGCGGGGCAGAAAACGATCACCGACAGCCGTTCCCTGGTGACGTCGCCCGTCGTGCTCGCCGTCCGGCCGGAACTCGAGCCGGCCCTGGCGAACCAGAATTGGGCGGCGCTACCCGGCCTGCAAACCAACCCGAACTCGTTGGCCGGCTTGAACTTGCCTACGTGGGGATCGCTGCGACTGGCCCTGCCGATGAACGGCAACGGTGACGCTTCTTTCCTGGCCGGGGAGGCGGTGGCAGCCGCGTCGATACCGGCCGGTGCACCCGCAACGCAGGGCACCGGCGCCGTGCGTGCGCTGCTAGGCGCGCAACCCAAATTGGCCGACAACTCGCTGGCGGAGGCGATGAACGCGCTGCTCAACCCCGGCGACGTCGCGACCGCACCGGTGCATGCGGTGATCACGACCGAGCAGCAGCTGTTCCAGCGCGGCCAGTCGCTGCCAGATGCCAAGGGGAAGCTGGGTTTTTGGCTACCGCCCGGGCCGGCCCCGGTTGCCGACTATCCCACGGTGCTGCTCAGCGGGTCATGGCTGACGCAGGAACAGAACTCGGCGGCCAGCGAGTTCGCCCGCTTCATGCGCAAACCCGAGCAACTCGCGAAGCTGGCCAAGCCCGGCTTCCGGGTCAACGGGGTCAAACCGCCGAGCAGCCCGGTCACCAGTTTCCCGTCGCTGCCCTCCACCCTCTCCGTGGGTGATGACGCAACGCGTGCCACGCTGGCCGAAGCCATGGCCGCCCCGTCGAGCAGCCTCGCCGCGACCATCATGCTCGACCAGTCGATGGCTACCCAGGAAGGCGGAAAAACCAGGCTCGCCAACGTGATTGGGGCGCTTCAGGACAAGTTCAAATCGCTGCCGCCCACCGCCTCCATCGGCCTGTGGACGTTTGACGGCCGCGAGGGTCGCTCGGAGGTGCCGAGCGGACCGCTGGCCGACCCGGTCAACGGCCAGCCGCGCTCGGCCGCGCTGGCGGCCGCGCTGGACAAGCAGTATTCGTCGGCCGGCGGGGCGGTGTCCTTCACGACGCTGCGCCTCCTTTACCAAGACATCCAAACCAATTACCGTGCAGGCCAAGCGAATTCAATTCTCGTGATCACGGCGGGGCCGCACACCGACCAGACCCTGGACGGGCCGGGGCTGCAGGATTTCATCCGCAAAGCCGCCGACCCGGCCAAACCGATCGCCGTCAACGTCATCGACTTCGGCGCCGACCCGGACCGGGCCACCTGGCAGGCCGTCGCCCAGCTCAGCGGCGGCGGCTACCAGAACCCCGCCAGCTCGGCGGCGCCCGACCTCGCCGCGGCCCTCAACACGTTTTTGAGCTAGTCATGAACATCGATTTCAGCCCGGATCCCCAGCTGTATCCGTTCCAATCCCGCTGGTTCGAGAGCTCGCACGGCCGGGTCCACTACGTCGACGAGGGTGACGGGCCGCCACTGCTCTTGTGCCACGGCAACCCGACCTGGAGCTTCCTGTATCGCAACATCATCGTCGCGCTGCGCGACCGGTTCCGTTGCATCGCACCGGATTACCTTGGTTTCGGACTCTCGGAGCGCCCGTCTGGATTCGGGTACAAGATCGATGAGCACGCGCGGGTGGTCGGCGAGTTCGTCGATCACCTCGGCCTCGACGGTTACCTGACGATGGGCCAGGACTGGGGCGGGCCGATCAGCATGGCGGTCGCTGTCGAGCGCGCCGACAGGGTGCGCGGCATCGCGCTGGGCAACACCTGGTTCTGGCCGGCGGACACGCTGTCGATGAAGGCCTTCAGCCGGGTCATGTCCAGCCCGCCAATGCAATACGCCATCCTGCGGCGGAATTTCTTTGTCGAACAACTGATCCCTGCGGGAACAGCGCACCGGCTGAGCGCCGCGATAATGGAGCACTACCGGGCGGTGCAGCCCAGTGCCGACGCGCGGAAAGGCGTAGCCGAGATGCCGAAGCAGATCTTAACCGCCCGCCCGCTGCTGGCACGGCTCGCCGCGGAAGTGCCGGCCAACCTGGGTGCCAAGCCCGCGTTGTTGCTCTGGGGCATGAAGGACTTCGCATTCCGACCCGGCCCGATGATTCCACGGATGCGCGCCACTTTTCCCGATCACATCCTCGTCGAGCTGCCGGACGCCAGGCATTTCATCCAGGAGGATGCCCCCGACCGGATCGCCGCGGCAATCATCGAGCGGTTCGGCTGAACTGCGGACCGGCGCTGCTCGGACCACTAGGCGGCGTGCTTGGCGAGTGTGATGCCGACGCGCACTTCGAGTTCGGTGATGGTGATGGTGGGTGCGCGTGGGGGTGCTTCGGAGCGGTAGGTTTTGCCGGTCGGTGTGGTGAATTCGGCTGTGTGAGTGTGGGTTTCGTCGGTGCTGGTGGTGACCCGCCAGCCGGGCACTTGTTTGGTGTAGTTGCAGCGCTCGCAGGTCCCCAGCCCGTTGCGCGCGGTGGTGCGCCCGCCCCGGGCCCAGGGTTGGGCGTGGTCGCGGTGTCGGATCGGGGCGTCGCAGTAGGGGGTGCGGCAGCGCCGGTCGCGCAGCTCGATGAAGGCGGCCAAACCGCGCGGGAAAAGCCGTGCCCGCGACTCCATGGCCACCAGCGCCCCCGAACGCGGATGCGCATAGAGCCGACGCAGCGTGGCCCGCGATCGCCGGTCGGTGACCGCGCCGCTGACCAGCGCGCGGGCCACCGCCGCCGGGATCGGCCCATACCCGCACACCTGAGCCGGCGCGCTGTGGGCACCCAGCAGCGTTTCATCGGTCAAGACCAGGTTGACCGCGATCGGGGCGGGCACCGCCGCCGCACGGCCGGTAACCCGCTCGACCAAGGTGTCGGCCATCACCTGGGCGCGGGAGCGCCCATCGCCGCGCAGGTCGGCCTCGCGGCGCAGCGCCGCATACACCGACACCCCCTGGGCCACCGGCAACAACGCCGTCACATACGACATGGTGTCGGGGGCCGGGGCGAATGGTGACGGTGCGGTCCTGCTCGGCGCGCGGCCCGCTCGACCACCGCGCGCGGATCCAGCCGGTAGGCGATCGCCTTGGCCGCCGCGGCCACCCGCGCATCGCCCATTCCGTCCAGCCGGGCCGGCTCGGCGCACAACTGGGCATCCAGCGCGCGGCGGTCCTCGACGGCCAAACACGCGCTCTCGCGCACGATCAGGGTGGCCCGCCACTCCGAGAGCGCCCCGCATTCCAGCGCCGCCAGCGTGTGCGGCATCTCGTGCACCAAGGCCTTGGCAAACCCCAGATGCCGACCGCCCCGCGCCGGGGAATCCCGCCGCGCCAGCGCGATCTCCCCGGCCACACCGCGCCCACGCCGGGCCGCGGGAACACCCGCGGCCGCCTCGGCGCCCCGCCGCGCCGCATCCAACGCCGCCGCCGCCCGAGCCTGCCCCGCCGCCGCCGCAGACTTGACCCGCTCCAACTCGGCAATCCGCTCCACCAGCGCGGATTCGTCCGCCAACGCATCCACCGCCACCAAAGCCTCGAACATACGTGCGATATTAGAAGAGGGTGCCGACAGGCTAGGCGAACGCCTCCACCGGCGGGCACGAGCAGACCAGGTTGCGGTCCCCGTAGGCGCCGTCGATGCGACGAACCGGGGGCCAGACTTTTGGCCTGAAGTTCTTGCCCAGCGGGTAAGCGGCCTCTTCCCGGGTGTAGGGGTGATCCCAGCCGGCGACCATGAGGCACTCGGCGGTGTGCGGGGCGCCGCGCAGCGGGTTGTCGTCGGCGGGCCACTCCCCCGCGCCGACGCGGTCGATCTCGGCGCGGATGGCGATCATCGCGTCGCAGAAGGCGTCGACCTCGGTGAGAGTCTCGCTCTCGGTGGGCTCCACCATGAGCGTGCCGGCCACCGGGAAGCTCATCGTCGGCGCGTGAAAGCCGTAGTCCGCCAGGCGCTTTGCGACGTCGTCGACGGTCACCCCGGTCGACTTGGTGATGCCCCGCAGATCCAGGATGCACTCGTGGGCGACCATGCCATTCTCGCCCGTGTACAGAACGGGAAAGTATTCGTCGAGCCGGCGGGCGATGTAGTTCGCCGACGCGATCGCGGTCAGTGAGGCCGCCCGCAGGCCGTCGGCGCCCATCATTCTGATGTAGGCCCAGGTGATCGGCAGGATGGAGGCGGACCCGTAGGGCGCCGACGATATCGGCGGTCCCTGGGGCAATTCCGGGGCGAACGGGTGACCGGGCAGGAACGGGGTCAGGTGCGAACGCACTGCCACCGGCCCGACGCCGGGGCCGCCGCCGCCGTGCGGGATGCAGAACGTCTTGTGCAGGTTCAAATGGCTGACGTCACCGCCGAACCTCCCCGGCCGGGCCAGTCCGACCAGCGCGTTGAGGTTCGCACCGTCGATATAGACCTGTCCGCCGGCGTCGTGCACGGCCGCGCAGATCTCGGCGATGTCGTGCTCGTAAACGCCGTGGGTGGACGGATACGTGATCATCAGCGCCGCCAGCCGGTCTGCGTGGTCAGCCACCTTGGCCCGCAGGTCGTCGAGGTCGACGTCGCCGTTGTCGCGACAGGCCACCACGACCACCCGCAGCCCGGCCAACGCCGCCGATGCGGCGTTGGTGCCGTGCGCGCTGGACGGGATGAGGCAGACGTCACGGTGCGGTTCCCCCCGGCTGGCGAGGTACTCGTGGATCGCCAGCAGGCCGGCGTACTCACCCTGTGAGCCGGCGTTGGGTTGCAGCGAGACGGCGTCGTAACCGGTGATTTCCACCAGCCACCTCTCCAGGTCGGCGATGAGGCGACGCAGTCCGGCGGTGTCGGATGCCGGTGCGAACGGATGCTGGCGGGCGAATTCCGGCCAGGTGATCGGCTCCATCTCGGCGGCCGCGTTGAGCTTCATCGTGCACGAGCCGAGCGGAATCATGCTGCGGTCCAACGCGATATCCTTGTCCGCCAGCGCGCGCAGGTAGCGCATCATCGCCGTTTCGGTGCGGTATTGCGTGAACGCGGGATGGGTGAGGAACTCCGATGTGCGGGTCGCGATGTCGGCTCGAGCCGGTTCGGTGGGCGCCACGCCGAACGCATCCATGACGGCCGCCACGTGCTCGTCTGTGGTGGCTTCATCGCAGGCCACCGACACGTGGTCGTCGTCCACGCGCCACAGGTTGATGCCCTTTTCCTTGGCCGCGGCCACCACCTCGCCCGCCCGCCCCGGCACGTGGGCCAGCACGGTGTCGAAGTACTTGTCGTACACAAGCGCGTCGCCCAGTGCGGCGGCAATTGTCCCGGCGTGGGCATGGACCCGGCGGGCGATCGCGGTCAACCCGTCGGCGCCGTGGTAGCTGGCGTACATCGCGGCCACCACCGCCAGCAGCACCTGGGCGGTGCAGATGTTGCTGGTCGCCTTGTCGCGACGGATGTGCTGCTCGCGGGTCTGCAGCGCCAGCCTGTAGGCCGGTGAGCCGTCGGCGTCCATCGACACGCCGACCAGCCGCCCCGGCAACTGACGGGCGTGTTTGGTGTGCACCGCCAGGTACCCGGCGTGCGGTCCGCCGAATCCCATTGGCACACCGAATCTTTGGGTGGTGCCGAACGCGACGTCGGCGCCAATCTCGCCGGGCGGCGTGATCACGGTCAACGCCAGCAGGTCGGCGCCGATGGCGACCAGCGCCCCTCGGTCATGCGCCTGCTCCACCAAAGCCGCCCAGTCGGTGATCCGGCCGCTTGCGTCCGGCAACTGGGTGATGACGCCGAAGAAGTCACCCTCCGGCAGGCCGTCATGCAGGTCGGCGGTGACGATCTCGATGCCCAACGGCTTGGCCCGCGTGGCCAGGACGGCCGCCGTCTGGGCGAATACGTCGACGTCCACGGCGACCCGGTTCGTCGTGCCACGAGCCGCACGCCGCATCAACGTCATCGCCTCGGCGGCGGCGGTCCCCTCGTCGAGCATCGACGCGTTGGCGACCTCGAGGCCGGTGAGGTCGGCGACCATTGTCTGGAAGTTCAGCAGCGCTTCCAGCCGGCCCTGGCTGATCTCCGGCTGGTAGGGCGTGTAGGCGGTGTACCAGGCGGGGTTCTCCATGATGTTGCGCAGCAACACCGGCGGCGTGAGTGTGTCGTAGTAGCCCTGCCCGATCATCGACACCGCGACGGTGTTGGCATCGGCCAGCGCGCGCAGCTCGGCCAGCGCCTCGGTCTCGCTGGCGGCCGGCGGCAACCTGTCCAGCCCCGGCGCTGCGCCGCCGTTGGTGCGCTTGTCGAGGATCCCCGTCGGGACCGCCTTGGCCGCCAGCTCTTCGAACGAGTCGACGCCGATGACGGCAAGCATGGCCGCAACGGCCTGGCTGTCGGGGCCGATGTGCCGCGCGGCGAACGTTGGCTGGTCGGTCACTGGCGAAACTCCTTGACTGGCGGGCATGCACGGGCATGCAGAGGCAGAGGACTGGTGGCCCTCTCCCTCTGTCTTCACCCGCTCGCCAGGCGCCTGAGAGATTCGGCGCCGGGTACGGCCCGGGCGCCTTTCCCCATCGGCGGGTGAGGATCCATTACGGATCTCCACCGCTTTCCAGAGGCATCGTCAACCCGCGCGGTCCGGGTGCCTGAGAGGTTGACGGAGAGGTGTTGCTCCTTCGGCGTCCGTGGCTGGCCGTCACGGAACTCTCCCGCGCGAGTGCGATGCGTGACCTATCCTACCGGGATCTACCCGGCGCGGGGTCAGCCGATCTTGCGGTCGTGGTGCTTGCGACGGGACGCCAGCTCGTCCTCCGGGGCCGCAATCGACTCGCCACCGTCGGCGCGCTCGCCGTGGAAGTCGGCGATAACGCCGGTCAGCTCGCGCATGGCGCCCGACACGGCGATGCCGAACACGCCCTGGCCGCCCTGCAGCAGGTCGACGACCTCCTCGGCCGAGGTACATTCGTAAACCGTCGTGCCGTCGGAGAACAGGGTGATGTTGGCTAGATCCTGAACGCCGCGCTGACGCAAATGGTCGACGGCGACCCGGATGTTATGCAGCGAGATACCGGTGTCGAGCAACCGCTTGACGATCTTGAGGACCAGGATGTCCTTGAACGAGTAGAGCCGCTGGCTGCCGGAGCCCGCCGCGCTGCGGATCGACGGAACCACCAGCGACGTGCGCGCCCAGTAGTCCAGCTGGCGGTAGGTGATTCCGGCGATCTGGCAGGCGCTCGGCCCGCGATAGCCCACCAGCTCATCGGGAACGGAGTCGTCGGGGAACAGCCCAGGTTGCACGGGAGCGCTCGGTGCGGCGACGTCGCGGTCACCGCTCGCGGCGTTCGCGGGGTCAGCTAGGTCCAGCTGCTCTTGACGTGGCTGCTCGCTCACGGTGGTTCCTCTCGCCGATCGCGCTTCGTTACTGGCTGCGCCGCAGCCACATTTGCTCAGGCCCGAGTGCTAGAGAGCTTACGCTTTAATAGCCGCCGTGCCTCAAGTCGTGATAAAAGTATGGCCGTCGCGGGCCTAACTGGGAGCGCTATTCGCCAGCGTGTCGACAATCGCGGTGGCAGATGAGATACATCCGTGACGTCGATCTCTGACTAGGTGGCCTTGAAGTCGTCAGGAGACACGCTGTCGAGAAACTCCTTGAACTTCTCCACCTCGTCCTCCCGGACGGCGGTGTTGGATTCCTCGTCGCTCTCGTCGGGGATGAGCAGGCCGGCCTGGGCGAGCACGGCTTCCTCGACGTAGATGGGAACGCCGACCCGCAGTGCTATCGCGACCGAGTCCGACGGGCGGGCGGATACCGTGATGTTTCGGTCGAAGACCAGCTCAGCATAAAAGGTGCCTTCCTGGAGATCGACGATCCGCACCTCTTTCAGCGAATGCCCAAGCGCCGCAATGAGATCCCTGATCAGGTCATGCGTCAGCGGACGAGGTGGTTCGACACCTTGCTGCTCGAGCGCGATGGCAGCGGCCTCCGACTGACCGATCCAGATTGGGAGGTACCGGTCACCGTTGGCTTCGCGCAGCAACAGCACCGGCTGGTTCTGCGGCTGCTCGACGCGAATGCCGACAACACGAACTTCACCCATTTGTGTCTGCCCTCCGCAATGCCGCCATACTCTCAGTCACAGTAGGCGCGACGACGCGGTCGAGCGTCATGTCTCTGAACGCCGCCGAACACCAAGCTGTCCAACGAAGTCTAATCCTCAGCGATGAAGAACGTCGCGAACCGCAGACTTGATCAGCGACGTGTGCAGTGTGATGGCGAGCGCGGCCACCTCACGCGCCAGGTCGTCGGCACGATCGCGGGCGCCGGCCTTGCCGCCTTTGACCACCGGGCCGGCGATTTGGGCGATCAGATCCGACTGCCTGTCGGCCGCCGAGCGGAAGGCGCGCAGATGCCGCGGCTCGACGCCGTATTCGGACAGCGCCCGCGCACACTGCAGGATCACTACGGCGTGTTCGTCGAAGAAACCGCCCGCGCCGGTGGTGATCACCCCGGCCTTCAGCAGCGCCGTGAGCAGTTCCTCTTCCACTCCGGAGCGCTCCAGCAGGTCTTCGCGACTCAGCCGGATGCGGGTGGGGGCCACCGCGGCCGCGGCCCCTGCAACCCCGGACCCGGCATCCGGCGCGGCACCCGCTTCCCCGCTTGCCGCCACCGGCACCAATCGCGGTATACCATAAGGCGTTCCGATCGGTGGAAGCTCACCGTCGGGCTGGGCGTCCAGCTGTGCCCTGATCACCTTCAGTGGCAGGTAATGATCGCGCTGGGCTGTGAGGATGAACCGCAGCCGGGCGCAGTCGTATGCGGTGAACCTCCGGTACCCCGACGCGGCGCGCCGCGGCGTCACCAGTCCCTCAGCTTCCAAGAAACGAATCTTGGAGATCGTGACATCGGGGAAATCCGGCCTCAACACGTCCAAGACCGCCCCGATCGACATCCCGGCAAGCGCCGGGCTATCGGGTGCGCTCACTAGCCTCCGGATCCTCCGTCGTCCTCTCCTTGCTTGGGCCCGGTCAAGAACACCAAGCGAAACTTGCCGATCTGCACTTCGTCACCGTTTGCGAGCACCGCCGAATCCACCGGCTCACGGTTGACGTAGGTGCCATTCAGGCTACCGACGTCAACGACGTGGAATTCGTTATTTTCCAACCTGAATTCGGCGTGGCGACGGCTGACGGTGACGTCATCGAGAAAGATGTCGCTGTCGGGATGCCGGCCCGCGGACGTGATGGGCTGGTCCAGTAGAAACCGGGATCCCGCGTTGGGGCCTCGTTTGACGACCAGCAGCGCCGAGCCGGCGGGGAGTCCTTCGACCCCGGATACCGCGCTCTCGGTCCCCGCCTGGGCGGGAGCGTCCAGTTCGTTGAGGAAGTCGGCACGGAAGACGGAAGTCGTCTCCACGGTGACTTCGTCAGAAGTCTGGTCTTCCTGTCGTCCTGAGTCCATCTCCGTCACGCGCTGCTCCTCACTGGCCGCTGTGGCGTCATCTGACCGGGCCGCTTGGCCGGCTTCCCGTGGGGTTTCCTCACCCCGTGCTGGTGATTACTACCTTCTCATCCTGCTGATCCTGATGTGTCGACGTTACCGCGCACCGGTCCGGAATGTGCCCACCACCTGAGGTTAGAAGCCGGGTGGTCGGGCCACCGCCCCAGCTGCGGCGCCCGCGTCGCCGCGCGTGGCTGGCAGGCACATTAGCAATCGTCATTCGGTCAGTGTTCCGCGGTAGGCCTCAGCGTCGAGCAGCGACGAAAGGGCCGACTCGAGCTCGGCGGCATCCGAAACCTGGACATCCAGCAGCCAGCCCGCGCCGTAGGGGTCGGAGTTGACCAGCTGCGGGCTGCCCTCCAGGTCGCCGTTGACCGCGGATACGGTGCCGGACACCGGCGCGAACAGGTCCGACACCGATTTCGTCGATTCCACCTCGCCGAACGACTCCCCCGCGGTCACCTCGCTGCCCACATCGGGCAGCTGAACGAAAACGACATCGCCGAGTGCCGACTGCGCAAAGTCGGTGATTCCGACCCGCACGGTGTCGTCACCGCTTCGTCGAACCCACTCGTGTTCGGCGGTGTAGCGCAGATCGGCCGGGATATCGCTCACTGGCATTCCTGTTCTCGTCGCGTCTGACCGGGCTAGTTCACTTGACGGGCTGAGCGTATTGGTGCGGTTTTGGTTGTCGCAAGGTGGTCACGTCCACGCGGTCGGCCTGTTGCACCGACATCCGCGCACCGACGCGCTTGATGCTGTCCTCGGCGCCGCCGGGTATGTTCATGGCCGCCGCCAGCGTGGGCGGATCCCCAATCGCCAGAATCGAATACGGCGGCGTCAGCGTCTTGGTGTCAACGGTCAGCGAGCCGGGCGTCCCGACTACCCAGGTATCGACGCCTACCCGCACGGATTGGCGTGCATCGTTGACCTCGATCGCCTCGGCGCCGGCGGCACGCAACTCGTTTATGACGTCGAGCATCGCTTCCGGTGACACGCCGGGCCCGGGGTCGTCGATCCGGAGGGTGACGCCCGGCCCGGTCGCGCCCACGGAGCCGACCAGGATGGACAGCGCGGCCAGCCGCGCCTGGGCGCTTTGGATGGCGGCCTGATCGGTGTTGCCGGAGGCCTGCAGCGAATTGAGCGTGTTCTGAAGTTCGCTGACCTCGGTGTTGAGTGTGGCTTCCCGCTGCCGCAACGAATCCAGCAGCACCAACAGGTCTGCGGGACGGGCGGTATCCAGCGAGTCACCCGATTTGGTTTGACGGACTTGGGTGACGATCGCGATCCCCAATACCAGGCACAACAGGACCGCCAGCGTGCCGAAGACCAGACGGGAGCGACCACCGCGCAGCAGTGCGGAGACCCGGGGGCGAGGGCTGTGCGCCGGCAATTCGTGGCGGCCCTTGGGCTCGGCGTGGGGGTGGTCGCTCCCAGTTGGCGCGTCGCGGCCGTCGTCGGCCCGGCGTTCGGGCGGGTCCTGGCTCACGATGACCTCCTCACCGTCACGCCCCGAACAGCCGGCGCCGCAGCGCGGCGGCGTTGCCGAAGATCCTGATGCCCAGGACGACGATGATGGCCGTGGACAACTGTGTGCCGACGCCCAGTTGGTCGCCGACGTAGACGATCAGGGCAGCCACGAAGACGTTGAACACGAACGAGATTACGAAGACCTTGGGGTCGAAGATCCGTTCGAGGTAAGCCCGCAGCCCCCCGAACACCGCGTCCAGCGCTGCCACCACGGCGATCGGCAAATAGGGCTGGATGACTACGGGGACGGCGGGGTGAAACACCAAGCCCAGCACGATGCCGACCGCCAGCGCCGCGATACCGATCATGCTCGGTGTCCCATTCCCGCCGGGGCGACCTCTCTCGGAAAGACTCGTCTCACTAGGGCCCAATCTGTTTGGCGAACTTGACATCCCGGATCGATCCGGCTGGCAGCGACAAACCATCGGCGACGTTCACGGCGACGACCACCCCGTAGGAGGCCTCGAGCAGCCTCATGCGCTGTAGACCCGGGCTGTGGTCGAAGAGGTCTCGCATCGCATGCGGCGGCCCGACCGCGAGGATTGTGTAGGGGCTGCCAGTGGGGTTGTTGTCGACCAGGATCGCGCCGCCGGCCTGCCGGATCGTCACGTTCGGCCCGATCCGGACGCCACCGACCGAGATGGCTTCGGCACCGCTCGCCCACAACGAGTTGACGACCAACTGCAGATCACGGTCCAGGATGATTTGCCTGCTGCCGGTGACGCGCTGCTTGGACACGTCGGACAGGTTTGGGCTGGCGCCGGGGTCCGTGACGATGACCGTGAGACCGGGGCCGATGACCGGCGTGCTGGCCGCCGCCAGGGCAAGCTCGTCGAGACGGCTCAGGAGCCGCTTTCCCTGGGCGTTCTCCGCCAGCGCATGGCGCTGCACGTCGTCGACTCTCCTCGAGAGCGCGCTGCGCTGCTCGCTCAGGGTAGCGGCCTTGGCCTCCGACGACTGCACGCTTCGCACCAGCAGTTGCTGCGCGGTGCGCACCCCGGGAGCAACAGAGCGGGCCTGCGCGACCGCCGCGGCGAAGACCGCGGCAATCAGCAGCGCCGCGAGGGCCTGCCAGAGCCAGCCGAGCGCGCGTTGCCGCGCGCGCTGTGGTGCGGCGGGCTCGCCTCGCTTGGCGGCGGCCGCGGCATAGCCGGGGTCCAGATGCTCCGATAGCAGGGCGCGCAGCAGCGAGGGCACCGGGATCAGTTGCGGCCGCGCCGCGGCGTGGGCGCTGCGGCCGGCGTTGGGGTCGTAGCCGCCCAGGAGGCGGTCGCCGTCAGCCACACTCGCCCGCTTTGCGGGCGACCGGCTGACCGGCAACGTTATTCACCTTGGGCATCCGGCGCACGACCAACATCATCTGCACCGCATACAGCACGAACGCCCACAGGTACATGTACAAACCCCAACCCAAAAAGCCCCAGCCGCACGCCCGCAGCACGCGGCTCCACGCCGCGCCCCCGGTCCCGAGCAGCACCAGCGGAAAGCCGGACATCAGCGCGAAAGTCGCGGCCTTGCCAACGTAGGTCACCGGCAGCGCCGACAGCCCGCGACTGCGGAGCAGCGGCAGCGTCGCGGCGAGCAGCGCGTCGCGCACCAGCAGCGTGATGACGAACCACCACGGCAGGACCCCATCCAGCGCCATGACCACGGGAACGGTGACCATGTAGAGACGGTCGACGGCGGGGTCCAGCAGAACGCCCAACCGTGACGACTGGTTCAGTGTCCGGGCGATCTTGCCGTCCGCCCAATCGGAGAACCCGCTGAACATCAGGATCGCTACCGCCCAGCCGTTGGCGTGCGCGAACAGCAAGACGTAGACGAACACCGGGATGAGCACCAGGCGGAGGACGCTCAGGGCGTTGGGCACCGTCAGCACCCGGTCGGGCGGAAGCACCGGCTCCATGAGCCGTGACATTAGCCCGCCAACGATGCGGTCCGCAGCGCGGACTGCGCGCACCCGCGCGCGTACGTAACATCACGGCGGTTTTCGCCGCCGCGATTTTGCGCCGTGGCGTTACGCCCGGCTGACTTCCAGCTCAGCGAAACACCCCGGGCAGGCTCAGGGTCGACAGCGTGTCATCGGACAGCGGGTTGTCGTTGACCATGTATGTCCACGTCGACGTCGGCCGTGCCAACTTGGACAGATCGAGCCCCGGCTCCTCTTCGAGCACGTTCGCCGTTTCGAATGTCTGTTGAGACGCCTCGATCGCGTCGGCGGCCAGGGACGCGAACGCGTCGACCGCCAAGCGGTGGAACTCGTCCAGCGGATTTTGCCGCCCGAGCGCACGCAGGTGGATGCTTTCGCGGATGTCGGCCAGATAGGCCAGATGGTCGGCCCAGCCGCGGTCGAGGTGATACAGCATGATCAGCCGGCAGATCTTCTCGAGGCGTTCCTCCGACAGCTCTTCGGACAGCTCCTCGTACCGCTTCGGCGCCAGTTCGGCGAGTTCCTCGCGCGCGGTCGCGGTGCGCAGCAACGTGTTTCGCCGATCGACGATGATGGCGCGCTGCTGGGCGATCAACTGGTTGTAGCGCCAGGTGTTGGCGTGCACGTCCAGCATCCGGCCCTCGGCGACGCGCTGGGCGTGGTCGAGCAGCCCCGCCGCTTTGGGGCTGACGATCCGGCCGTCCTCGTCGGTCTGCATGGGCAGCTTGTTGCGGTCGAGGTTGGCCGCGACGACGTCGTCTTCCCAGCTGGAGAAGAACACCGACGACCCGGGATCGCCCTGGCGTCCGGCGCGGCCGCGCAACTGGTTGTCGAGCCGCTCCGTGTGGTGCCGACCCGTGCCGACAACGTGCAGGCCGCCCAGCTCGGCGACCCGGTCGTGGTCGGCTTCGTCGGATCCGCCGAGCCGGATATCGGTGCCCCGCCCGGCCATCTGAGTGGACACCGTGACGGTGCCGAACTCGCCGGCCTCGGCGATCACTTTCGCCTCCTCGGCGTCGTTCTTCGCGTTGAGCACGACCGCGGGCACGCCCCGGCGCAGCAGCCGCTCGTGCAGCTCCTCGGATTCGGCAACGTCGCGAGTGCCGACCAGCACCGGCTGCCCGGTCTCGTGGACCTCGGCGATGTGGGCGACGATCGCGTCATTCTTGGCGGCGGCGGTGATGTAGACCCGGTCGGGCTCGTCCTCACGAATGTTGGGCTCGTTCGGGGGAATTGGCGAGACACCGAGCTTGTAGAACTGGCGCAGTTGCTCGCCGGCGGCCAGCGCGGTGCCGGTCATGCCGCACACGGTCGCGTAGCGGTTGATCAGCGCCTGCACGGTGATGGTGTCGAGCACCTCGCCGGTTTCGGTGGTCTCGATGCCCTCCTTGGCCTCGACGGCGGCCTGCAGCCCGTCCGGCCAGCGCTGCAGTTGCGCGATGCGGCCGCGCGCCGCGTTGATCAGGTGCACCGCGTCGTCCCGCACGATGTAGTGCACGTCGCGCTGCAGGAGCACGTGCGCGTGCAGTGCGACGTTGACCTCCGTGAGCGTGGTGCCGACGTGCTCCTCGGAGTACAGGTCGATGCCGCCGAGCGCCTTCTCGACCTTGCGTGCGCCCGCATCGGTCAAGTGGACGTTGCGATTGTCGGAGTCGGTGTCGTAATCGGTGCCCGCCTCCAGCTCACCGACCAGCCGGATGATCTCGAGCCGCGGCGTCTCGCGGTGGGTGGTGCCGGCCAGCACCAGCGGCACCAACGCCTCGTCGACCAGCACCGAGTCGGCTTCGTCGATCAGCGCCACGTCGGGGTTGGGCGACACCAGGTCCGCCACGTCGGTCACCAGCTGATCGCGCAGCACATCGAAGCCGATCTCGTTGACCGAGGCGTAGGTGACGTCGCAGCCGTAGGCCGCCCGGCGTTCCTCGCTCGTCGACTCCGCGGTGATCCAGCCGACCGTCGGCCCCATGGCCTCCAGCAGCGGGCCCATCCACTCCGCGTCCCGGTGCGCCAGGTAGTCGTTGATGGTCACGACGTGCACGTGCCGCCCGGCCAGCGCGTATCCGGCCGCCGCGATCGCGCCGGCCAGCGTCTTGCCCTCCCCGGTGGCCATCTCGATCACGTCGCCGGCGAGCATCCGCAGCGCCCCGAGCAGCTGAACATCGAAGGGCCGCAAGCCCGTCGCCCGCTCGGCCGCCTCCCGTGCGATGGCGAGGAACTGCGGGATGTCCTCGGACTCCGCGAGGTCGTCGAGTTTGAGCAGCCCGGTGGCCTTGCGCAGTTTCTCGTCGGTGAGATCGGCGGCCTCCCCTTCGTACTCCGACGAGGCGGTGACGTCCGCGAGGGACCGGCTCCGGTTCTTTTCCGTGCTGGCGCCCAGCAGTCGCCAGAATCGGCTGCTCAGGCGGCCAGGCTGCGTGCGCGTGGACTTTGACACAGGTCAACGGTACGCGGTGAGACGAGCCGGCCCGTCACGCCAGGTTGGAACGGCGTGGATAGGCGACGCTCGGGTCGGTGAGCACGTTGACGACGGCGGGCAGGCCACTCGCGAAGGCGCGTTCGAGCGCCGGGCGCAGCTCGTGGGGTGCGCCGACGAGCTCGCCGTGGCCGCCCAAGGCGCGCACCACCTCGTCGTAGCGCGTGCCCGGGCGCAACTCCGCCACCACCGAGTAGCCGTACAGCGCCTCCATCGGGTGCTTTTCGAGAGCCCAGATCCCGTTGTTGCCGATCACCGACACGACCGGCACCTTGTGCCGTACCAGGGTGTCCCATTCCATGCCGCTGAACCCGAATGCGCCGTCGCCCTGCAGCAGCACGACCTGACGTTCCGGCCGGGCCAGCTTGGCGGCCAGGGCATAGCCGGGGCCCGAACCCAGGCACCCGAAGGGGCCGCTGTCCAGCCAGCAGCCCGGCAGATAGCTGTCGATCACCCGGCCGGCGTAAGACCCGAAATCGCCGGCGTCGATGACGACGATGGCGTCGCGATCGAGCAGCGGCGCCAGCTCGGCGTACACCCGCATCGGATGGAGCGGGATCCGGTCGTCGCCCCGCTCGGACTTCTCGAGGTCGCGCGCCGCGTTCTCGGCCTCCCGCAGTTCGCTGACCCAGTCTTGGTGGTCGGTGTTAGTCCCGGCGGCCAGTGCCGCGAGGATCGACAGGAGGTCGCCGTAGAGCTCAGCTTCGACCGCGCGCGGATGCTTGCGCTCCGGTGCGACGCGGTCGGCGACGACGAGTTTGGTTTGTGGCCCGAACACCTTGCCGAAGCCGAGCCGAAAGTCCATCGGCACGCCGAGGACCAGCGCGACGTCCGCCTCCCCCAACGCTTTTCCTCGCGCGCGCGAGAATGCCAGCGGGTGGTCGGCGGGCACCGCGCCGCGGGCCATGCCGTTCATCAGCACCGGAATCTGGCGTTCCTCGGCAAGACGCAGCAGCGCCGCCTCGCCGTGACCCCACCAGACGTTGGTGCCGGCCATGATCACCGGCCGGCGCGCCGCCGACAGGAGGCCGGCGGCACGGTTCAGGGCTTCGCCGTCGGGCGCAGGGCCCGGCGGCAGGTCGGTCAGGGCGCCGGGCCGGCCCGCAATATCTGGGTCGTCGGACATCGAGAAGGCGTGGTCCATCGGGAAGTCGACGAACCCCACACCCGACGGGGCGCCGACCGCCGCCCGCAACGCTTCATCGACGAGCCGGCCGGCGTCGGCGGCCGACTGCGCGGTGGCCGCGAATCGAGCCAGCGGGGCCACGAACGGGACGTGGTCGATCTCCTGCAGCGAGCCCATTCCCCATCGCAGCGCGGGGGCTCGGCCGCCTAGCACCACCAGCGGCGACTGGTTCTGCTGGGCCGCCGCCATCGCGCTCATCCCGTTGGTGACGCCCGGCCCGGCGGTCAGCGCGGCCACGCCCGGCTGCCTGGTCACTTTCGACCAGCCCTCGGCCGCGAACGTCGCGGTCTGCTCGTGCCGGGTGTCGATCAGCCGGATTCCCTCGTCACGGCACCCGTCGTAGATGGAAAACAGGTGGCCGCCCGACAACGTGAAGACGGTGTCGATGCCGCTGGCCTTGAGCCGTCGCGCGATCAGGCGGCCGGCATGCAACGTTGGTGTGGAGACGGCTTCGGTACTCATAGCCGCAGCTTATCCAGAACTTTCCGGTACCTTCGCCGGAGGATTTCGTTGAGGCCTCGACCGTAAGGAGAGATTGACCATGGGCCCGAAGCTGTTTACGCCGTCGATCAACTGGTCGGCGGCACCCATGGATTCGCTGCGGTGGCTCGCCATAGCGTGGGTGATCGGGGCCGTTTGTCTGCTCACCGTGCTTCTTGCGTTCCGGTTTTTCACGCCGTGGGGCCGACAATTCTGGCGAATCACTCGCGGATATTTCGTCGGTCCGGCGAGCGTCAAGGTCTGGCTGATGCTTGGCGTGCTCTTGCTGTCCGTGCTCCTCTCGGTGCGTCTCACCGTGTTGCTCAGCTATCAGGGCAACGACTTGTTCACGGCGGTGCAGAAAGCTGTCCAGGGCATTGCGGCGGGCGATGACAATGTCAAACAATCTGGGATCCATGGCTTTTGGATGTCGATCGTCATTTTCAGCGTGCTCGCGGTCCTGTATGTCATCCGGTTCATGATTGACATCTACCTGACGCAGCGATTCATCATCGCCTGGCGCATGTGGCTGACCGCCCACCTGACCGATGACTGGCTTGACGGCAGGGCGTATTACCGAGACTTGTTCATCGACAACACCATCGACAACCCCGATCAGCGCATCCAGCAGGACATCGACATCTTCACCGCCAATGCCGGTGGCACGCCGAACATCCCGTCCAACGGAACCGGCAGCACCTTGTTGTTCGGGGCCGTCAACGCGGTGGCCTCGGTGATCTCGTTCGCGGCGATCTTGTGGAACCTCTCCGGAAATCTGAACCTTTTCGGCTTGGAGTTGCCGCGCGCGATGTTCTTTACGGTTCTCGTCTACGTGCTGGTCGCGACGGTGGTCGCGATCTGGTTGGGTCATCCCCTGATTCAGCTGAGCTTCAACAACGAGAAACTCAACGCCGCGTTTCGTTATGCGCTGGTGCGGTTGCGGGACGCCGCCGAAGCGGTGGGCTTCTACCGCGGTGAGCGGGTCGAGCGGGCGCAACTCTGGCGACGCTTCACTCCGATCATCGACAATTACCGCAAGTTCGTGCGGCGCACAATCATTTTCAACGGCTGGAACTGGTCGGTGTCGCAGGCGATAGTTCCCCTGCCGTGGGTGATCCAGGCGCCGCGGTTGTTCGCCGGCCGGATCGACTTCGGTGATGTGGGCCAGAGCGCGACGGCATTCGGCAACATTCAGGATTCGCTGTCGTTCTTCCGCAACAACTACGACGCGTTCGCGGCCTTCCGGGCGGCGATCATCCGGTTGTACGGGCTGGTTGACGCCAACGAAAAGGGTCGCGCGCTGCCCACGATGCTGGTCAAACCAAGTGAAGAGGCGACGGTCGAGCTACGCGATGTCGAAGTGCGCACGCCTGCCGGGGACCGGCTGATCGACTCGCTGGACGTCCAGCTGGGCGAAGGCGACTCGCTGGTGATCACCGGGCGCTCGGGGGCCGGCAAGACCACGCTGCTGCGGAGCCTGGCCGAATTGTGGCCGTACGCTTCAGGGACCCTGTGCCGCCCCGACGGCGACAACGCGACGATGTTCTTGTCGCAGTTGCCGTACGTGCCGCTGGGGAGTCTGCGCACCGTGGTTTGCTACCCCAACTCGCCGGACGGCATCTCGAATGACGAGCTGCGGGATGTGTTGACCAAGGTTGCCCTGGCGCCGCTCATCGGCCGGCTCGACGAAGAGCAGGACTGGGCCAAGGTCCTGTCCCCTGGTGAGCAGCAGCGTGTTGCCTTTGCGCGCATCCTGCTCACCAAACCAAAGGCGGTCTTCCTCGACGAGGCCACCTCCGCACTGGACGAGGGGCTGGAATACGCGCTGTACCAACTTCTTCGGACGGAGTTGCCGGACTGCGTCGTGGTCAGCGTCAGTCATCGGCCAACCGTCGAGCAGCACCACGAACAGAAGCTCAAATTGCTGGGCGGCGGCCCATGGCGGCTGGGCCCCGTGGAGGAGAAGGAACCCGCGCCGGTTTAGCGGTTACGGGCCGCGTGCGCTCCGGCGCGCCGGCCGAAGAACGAGCCCTCCCCCAGCTGCGTCCCGCTCGCGTAGCCCTTGCCGTCCTGGGCGATGTTCGAAGCGCATGCCCCCACCGCATACAAGCCGGGCACCACCGTGCCGTCTTTGCGCAGCACCTGCCCGTCCACGGAGGTGGCCAGCCCGCCCACGGTGAATCCGGCGTACATCGCCTTGCCCAATGACATGTCGAAGGCGCCCCACGGTCCTTTGTCTTGCGGCGCAAGGAATTCGGGCTGCTTATGGAAATCGGGATCCTCGCCTCGCGCGGCGTAGGTGTTGTAGCGGTCCAGCGTTTCGACCAGGTTGCCCTGCGGAATGCCGAGCGCGGCTTCCATCTCGCCGACGGTTTCCCAACCGTCGATCAGCGGGACCAGCGGCATTTTGGGGTGCTCCAGATGCGCCTCGTCGACGATCAGGAAGGCCGCGCTGTCCGGCTGATCCATGATGAAGCCGGCGGTTCTCGAATGGTACGAGTCTTCGGCGACGAACCGGCGTCCGAGCTTGTTCACGATGACCCCGGTGAGCAGGATCGACGGCGGGTACGGCGGAGCCGTGATGAAAATCTGATCCATGTGCTGGGTCGCGCCGCCAGCCGAAACTCCCAGCCGGATGCCAAGGCCGTCGTCGTAGGTATTGCCGAGCACGAACGGCTTCTCGGCCAATTTCGGGGTGTACTTCGCTACCATCGCCGGATTCATCACGAATCCCCCGGCCGCGATAATGACCGACTTTGCTCTAATCGCACCGGTTTCGGCGAAATGCTTCCACACCACGCCGGTCACCCGCGGTTCCGGGCTCGAACCCTCCACGATGAGCTGCGTGGCGCCCGTTTCGTACCGGATCTGTACGCCCAGGCTCGCGGCCCGCTTGAGGAGCAGGTCGATCACCATGCTGGCCCCGCCGGTGTCCCCGGGCACGGGCACCTTGTGGCCGCGGGGCGCCGGCACGGCCTTTTCCAAGAAGGGCCACACCTTCTCGTTGCCGGTGAACATCAATCCCTCTGTGTTGGGCTGGATCACGGCCTTGCCCGGGAAGTAGCTGCGCTCGAACTGAAAACCCAGGTCCTCCAGCCAGTTGAAGTGCTCGACGCTGCCTTCGCAGTACGCGCGGATCTTGGCCCGAGTGGCCTCGTCCGGCTGCCGCGACACCGCGACGAGGTACTTGTACATCTCCTCGGGAGAATCGGGGTGACCGGTCGCCTGCTGAACTGCGGTGCCAGCACCAAGGTAAAAGTGGCCTCCCGCAAGCGAAGTGGTGCCGCCTGCCACGGCGGCGCGTTCGAGCACCAGCACCCGTGCACCCGTGGCAGCCGCACTCACCGCAGCGCAGCCACCGGCGATGCCGAAGCCGATCACCACCACGTCGACGTCATCCGACCACGACGACACGTCGCCCGCATCGACCGTTGCCGGTATCTCGGTGCTCACCGCTGCTCCTGCTTGATGTAGGCGTAGAACGCCCTCATCTCCGGTGGGATGTAAGCGATCTCCAGAAACGGCACTCCCGCTTGCGGCGCTGATACGTAGGCGAACTGAATCCCGCCGGGCATCAGGCCCTGCTGCACGACCGCGGCACCATGGTCGGCGGCATCGGACAACGCCGCGTCGAATCGCTCAGGGTCTTGCGCCTCCACGCAGATGTGGTGCAAACCCGGCCCAGCTTCTCGCAAAAAGTCACTATAGATGTTCTCCCCGCGAACCGGTGAGATCAGCTCCAACTGCATGTCCCCGAGATAGCTCAGGGAGATGCTCGCGACGAAATCGGCCGGCTTGCCAAGGTAGCTGCAGGTGTCCGGAGCAAAGTGCACGTCCGGTATCCGAACCCACTTCCGAACACCTAACAGGCCGGTGAGCGCCGTTTCTGTGGCATCCAGGTCAGGGGTAACCCATGCGATCTGCGTCGGGGATTGAACGGGAAGGGTCATCGTCTCGCAGGATAGCCCAGCCTGCTGGCCGCCAGAAAGGGCCAAAAAGGCTTTGCCTCAGTCATCCGCTCCCGGAGCGGGAGGGCCCGATGAACACGTTCTAATTGTGCGCGGTCAATGCTGGCTGAGCACGTCCACGAGCAGCCGAAGCTGCGCGTCGAACACCGCCGCGGGGTCGGTCAGGGTGTCGGCGCCGTACTGCCCGAACACCTCGAGGCTTATCGCGCCCAGGACCGCCGCCCACAGCAAAAAGCACTTGGCGACAACGCGATCGTCGCCGGGAAAGCCGAATTCCTGCCGAATACGTTCGAAATCCGAGGCCATGGGTTGCGTGGCAACATCACTGGTCAACCTGATGTCGCCGGTGGCGATTCCGGCGGCCACGGCGTCAAAGAACGCCCCCGCGACGCGGGTACCGACGGCGACCGTGCGCTCCGCGGGCGCCTGGTACCCCGGAACGGGGCTGCCGTACAGGAGGGCCCAGCGAGCCGGGTGGGCCACGGCCCACCGCCGCGCCGCCCGCCCGATGGCGATGACGTCGTCGCTCCACAGGTCACCGACGGTCTCGCGGGCGAGGTCCACGGCGTCGGCCAGGTCGGAATACGCGTCGATGAGCAGCAAGGTCAGCAGCTCGTCACGGCTGGCCACGTACCGGTACACCGCCGAGGACACCATGCCCAGATCGCGGGCTATCGCACGCAACGAAAGCCCGGCGGCGCCGCGATCGACCAGCTGGCGGCGACCGAGCTCGACGATTCGCGTCTCGATCTGCTCCCGCGATTCGTGGCGTTTGCCCACGCCTCCAGTCTGACACAACCGAGATCACTGCTCTTGCTTTTTGGCGGGGGCTGTGGCACCGTGGCCAGCGCAGAGAGCACTGCTCTCGTCAGCTTTCAGGGAGGACGCACGATGACCACGCGCTACGAAGAACCGAACCGGGCCGCCCGCGCCGCCAACACAGTGATCCGTTGGCTTGCCGAACTGGGGATCAGCATCGTCGGCACCCGCGCACTGCGCGTCCGGGGCCGCAAGTCGGGAAAACAGCGGGCCGTGGTGATCAACCTGCTGACCGTCGACGGCGTCGACTATCTCGTCTCACCGCGTGGCAACACCCAGTGGGCCCGCAATGTCAGAGCCGCCGGCGTCGTCGAGGTGGGGCCGCGGTGGCGTAGGCGACGCGCCCGGGCCAGCGAGGTGGACAACGCGGCCAAGCCCGAACTGCTGAGGCGTTATTTGGCCCGGTGGTACTGGCAGGTCAAGGACTACGTCGGCGGGTTGACGCCGGACTCCACCGACGAGCAACTGCTCGCCGGGGCAACGAGAATTCCGGTGTTCGCGCTCGAGCCCGCCTCCTGAGGGGGAGAGGCGCGACATCAACGGATGTTGGTCGACGCCCCGAGGTCTTGGCGGACCTGGTCGGAGGTGGCGCGCCACGAGACCGCCGCGGGCAGATCCCCCCATACGCTGTTGAAGATTCCCACGATCTGACCTGGACCGCCGTTGGGCGCCAGGTAGACGGGCCCCCCCGAGTCGCCCTTCTGGCTCTGGACGCCGTGGGACATGGTGAACCAACCATTGTTGACGCTTTCCACCGTCCCGCAAGTCTCACCGGTGATAACGCCGTAATGGCAGACCGCTTCGCCGGGCTGAAGCGACACCGATGGGTTCGATTCAAGTGGGCGCCCGCCAGGCAGGATGTTGTTGGCTGTGACGCTGCTGTCCAGCACTATCGACTCGTAGTCGGAGATCATCTGGTCGGTGGCCACGGTGGTGCCGCTGGGGGTGTTGTCGCGAAACGTCGCGAGACGGCCGATGACGTTGCGTTCCCGGTCATAAACGACGCCATTGCCGCGGCAATGCCCCGCGGTGAACGCGACTTTCAGGGCCGGGTCGACGTAGCCCAGGGTGCAGACGCGATTGTCTTGGTGAATTTCCATGCCCGGAAATACCAGTGGGGGGTCCGCTTTGGCCGGCACGGCCGGCATTGGCGGCAGCCAGGATGCGAGTGCCGCGACAGAAACCGGCGCGGCGAACGCGCGCATTGCCAGGCGGCGCACCATGAACTCCGATCCGTCGGGGGAAAATGCCGACCGCAGGTTGAGGTTACGGCGTAACCAACGCCCACGCTGACCTTTTCGCACCGTCCGGGTCCGGCGTTACGGCGACGTGGCCAGCGGGACGGCGTCGTGGGTTTGACTGGCCGTGCGCGGTTCCCAGCCCGGCGGTCCGAAGACGTAGGCCAGTCTGTCGCGCAGGCGGCTCGCCGCTCGCCAGTCGCGGGCGATCGCGACGTATTCCCGGACCTGCAGGTTCCAGATGTTGAAGGTGTCCACGTGCTTGGTGAGGCCGTAATGCGGGCGGAACAGCTCCGGCTGGAAGCTGCCGAACAGCCGGTCCCAGATGATCAAGATGCCGCCGTAATTCTTGTCGAGGTAAACCTCGTCCATGCCGTGGTGCACCCGATGGTGTGACGGAGTGTTGAAGACGAATTCGAACGGCCGCGGCAGCTTGCCGATCCGCTCGGTGTGGACCCAGAACTGGTAGATCAGGTTGAGCGACCAACTGAAGAACACCATCCACGGCGGAAGCCCCAACAGGGGCAACGGGACCCACAGCAGGATCTCGCCGCTGTTGTTCCACTTCTGGCGCAGCGCCGTTGCGAAGTTGAAGTATTCGCTGGAGTGGTGGGCCTGGTGGGTGGCCCAGATCAACCGAACCCTGTGAGCGATGCGGTGATAGGCGTAATACAGCAGGTCGACGCCGAGGATCGCTACGGCCCACGTGTACCACCGGGTCGGCGAAAGGTGCCAGGGAGCCACGTACGCATAGATCGCGGCATACCCGAGTAAGGCCAGGGTCTTCCAGCCGGCGGTGGTGGCTATCGAAACCAGCCCCATAGAGATGCTTGCCACGGAGTCACGGGTCAGGTAAGCGCCGGACACGGGACGTGATTGTGGTTGGTCCGCGGGGGCCTCGAGGCGCTCCAGCTTGCGGGCCGCCGTCCACTCGAGAATCAGCAGCAACAGGAAGAAAGGAATGGCGAACAGCACCGGGTCCCGCAGCTGCGGGGGCAGCGCGGACCAGAACCCCGTGACGGCATTCACACGGATAGATTACGACCCATCGGCCGACGCGCGCGGACGGCCCAGATCGACCTCAGATAGACGAGGTGTTGAGCACTTGACCGCTGTGGTGGTAATCGGCTCGGGGTTTGCCGGATTGTGGGCGGCACTCGGCGCGGCCCGGCGACTCGACGAGCTCGCCGTTGCGGCGGGCGAGGTCGACATCACCGTGTTGAGCGCCAAACCATTTCACGACATCCGCGTCCGCAATTACGAAACCGATCTGAGCTCCTGCCGGATCCCCCTCGCCGAACTCCTCGACCCCGTCGGCATTGCGCACGTCGCCACCGAGGTGACCGCGATCGACACCGGCGCCCGCACCGTCACCGCATCCAGCGGCGAGGCGTACGGTTACGACCGGCTGGTATTGGCATCAGGCAGTCAGGTACTTAAACCGGACATACCGGGCCTGTGGGAGTGCGGTTTTGACGTCGACACCCATGACGGCGCCCTTGCGCTGCAGCAACACCTGCTCAAGCTGGCCGGCGATCCGCCGGCACCGGGGGCGGCGACGGTCGTGGTGGTCGGGGCGGGGCTCACCGGCATTGAGGCCGCGTGCGAGCTGCCGCAACGGCTGCGGGCATTGTTCTCACGGGCAAGCGTCACGCCACGGGTGATTCTGATCGACCGCAACCCGATCGTTGGCTCCGACATGGGCGCATCGGCGCGTCCAGTGATCGAACGGGCCTTGGCGGACAACGGGGTTGAATCGAGAACCGGGGTGGGCGTCGCTTCCGTGACCGCGCGCGGTGTGACGCTGTCCTCGGGCGAGCGGCTCGACGCGGCCACCGTGGTGTGGTGCGCCGGTATGCGGGCCAGCTCGCTGACCGAGCAGCTACCGGTGGCGCGCGACCCGCTCGGCCGGGTGGAGGTCGACGACTATCTGCGGGTGGTCGGCGTGCCCTCGGTGTTCGCCGCGGGCGACGTAGCCGTTGCGCGGATGGACGATGAGCACCTGTCGGTGATGTCGTGTCAACACGGGCGCCCGATGGGCCGCTACGCCGGCTACAACGTCATCAGCGACCTGTTGGGCGAGCCACTGCTGGCTCTTCGAATCCCTTGGTACGTCACGGTTCTCGATCTCGGGCCGGCCGGTGCCGTCTACACCGAGGGGTGGGACCGGACCGTGGTTTCGACGGGCGCCGCGGCCAAAGCGACCAAGCAGACCATCAATACCCGACGCATCTACCCCCCGCTGACCGGCAACCGCAGCGAGCTGCTCGCCGCCGCGGTGCCGGAGTTGCAGGCCCGCCCGTGACCGTCCGCGTTGAGGCTCAGTCTGCCTTCGCATGCTCGCCGGCGTACCACTGCACCGCGCGAACCCCCGGTTGCAGGGAGAGTTCCGCGACCAACCGCTCGAGCTTGGCCGGCGTATGGCCGTCCATGAGCAAGTGCGCGGTCAACCTGATCTCGTCGCCGGCGGCCTGACCGGTGTGGATACCCCGTAGCGTGATGCCGTTGGTGCTCGCGTGTTGCACGATCTGGGCCCGCGCATACGTTTCCGACTTGGGGCGGCAGATCACCTGCACCAGGTAGGGCCGCCGGCTTTCGTCCTCGTCGGCGGTGTCGCCGCGGTCGATCGCCCGGCCGAGCGGGCGCCCCAACAGGTGGATGCCGATGACGGTTCCGGTCCCGATCAACGTGAACACCAGGTGGCCGGAGGCGGCCAGCACGCCAACCGCCGCCTAGCTCCACAGCGTGGCCGCGGTGTTGAGGCCTCGGACGTTGGCCCCCTCGCGCAGGATTACCCCTCCACCGAGGAATCCGATCCCGGACACCACCTACGACGCCACTCGCGTGGGACTACTGTCCTCGGTAGCGACCGCGTACAGCACAAACAGCGTCGCACCGGCGGCGACCAGTGCATTGGTACGCAGGCCGGCCATGCGTGCCCGCCATTGGCGTTCGAGGCCGATGAGGGCGCCACAACCCACCCCGACGGCGAGCCGGAGCGCGAAATCGGCGACGCTCAGCGTCTGCATGGCACCGCACTCCCTTCGCACCCGCGCGTCGGCGGCAGCTAAGCACCCTTAGATGAACAACAGGTGGACCGGAGCCGATGCCGTTGGCCCCGCAGCAACATCCGGGAAACCGGTAGAGCCTGCCGGCTGCCCGTCGTTAACTTTCAAGCGCGCGAGCCGTCACAAGCGTGCGCTACGACTTCGAGAGTTGGTGCGGACAGTAGAACTTCGCCGCGATCATGGCGAAAGTGGACGCGCTCTCCATATCGAATGCCGGGTTGTGGCTCTTTAGGTCGTGCACCAGCTCCAGGCCCGATTCGCCGTTGTTCAGACATGTGCACACCGCTCTGCCGGAGGCGACGGCCGCGCCCGGGCTGGAATAGCTGATGCCGGCGTGGCGCAGAGCGGCGAGGAAGCCGCCGTCGTCACCGTCGGGAAAAGGAGGATCGGCGGCTGCAGGGGCGGCAAAGCCCAGGATCGCCGCAACGCCGACCACCGCTACCGACAGTCTCATGATTCATCACTCTCCCAATGAGGTTGCGCCCCAACCCAACTGCGCATCGAACGGCACGACTTGTCGCTTGCCGCGGTTTTTGAGGTGCACCGCGTGGATACCGGGTTTTTTCGCCAGCCGTTCGAGCAGAGCGTCCAGGCCTTCTTGATCGACGTTGTGGTGCTGCACGGTTTCGGGCTTCTCGGATATCTGTGCCGCCAACCGTTTCAAGTGCTCCGGCGAGTTCTGGTCCTTGAGGTTCTTGAGCGGGGCGATGCGGCCACGGACGCCGGTGCCGCTTAGCGCGCTGGGCGCTCCGGCGCCCACGGCGCTGCCGAGCATCCCCGCCAGCGACATCGAACCGAGCAGCCCACCCTCGCAGAGGGTGGGCGCCGGCACGGCGTTCGGCCCGGCGGCCGACAACGCGGCGGCGACCGTCCTGACGGCCGGGGTGGCCGCGGCCCAGCTGGGCGGTACCGATAGCTTTCCGACCAGCGTGCCGCCATTCCCCATGCCGGCCGATACCGCGTTGTACAGCGTGCCCCGACCGAAGCCCGACGCCCCGAGGCCGGCGCCCAGCGCGTCTTTGGGGAGCGCGCCGTACGGGACGGGCGGGGAAAACTTGAGCCACTGCGACACGGGAAAGTTGGTCAGCAACCCCACGTCGTTGAAACCGGTCGTGAAGCCGAGCGGGACCTTCACGGCGTTGTAGACGTTGGTATACAGCGTCGACGTGCCGGCCCCGAACAGGGAGTTCAGCAGTCCGCTCATGGTCGCCGTGTAGTCGGTGCTGAGGTTTGCCAGCGCCGCCAGCAGTGGATTGCCGTCGGCGAGGGGGTTGGCGGCGGCCTGGGTCACCGCGGCGGCCTGGCCGGCCACCCCACCCGAGCTCGCGATCTGCGGCGCCGCGGTGAACGGCGCGACCTTGGACGCCGCCGCCGACGACGCGGCGTAGCCGTCCATCGCCAGGGCGTCTTGGGCCCACATCTCGGCGTACTGGATCTCGGTAACCGCGATGGCCGGGGTGTTCTGCCCGAAGACATTCGTCGCCACCAGCGACGCCAGGCGGCGTCGGTTGGCCGTGATCTCGGTCGGCGGCACGTGCGCGGCGAACGCTGTTTCATAGGCGGCTGCCGCCGCGGTGGCCTGGGTCGCCGCTTCGGCGGCCTGGCCGGCGGTGCTCTGCATCCAGCTGAGGTAGGGCGTAACCGCGGCCATCATGCTCACCGAAGACGGGCCCGCCCACGCCCCGCTGGTCAGGCTGTCGATCACCGACGAATACGACGAAAC
The DNA here is from genome assembly GCA_963788075.1 of uncultured Actinomycetota bacterium. GTDB lineage: Bacteria > Actinomycetota > Actinomycetes > Mycobacteriales > Mycobacteriaceae > Mycobacterium. Next base: position 100,728 of record CAWBFI010000014.1, read on the forward strand.
GGTGGACTGCAATTCGCTCGCCAGTGCCTCCCAGGCCGCCGCGGCGGCCCGCATCGAGCCCGAGCCCGGGCCGGCGTACATCCTGCCCGAATTGATCTCGGGCGGGAACGCTGCGTAAAACACGGCTACACCCCCTGCCTGGTCGTCTGCGCCCGGCCCGACTGTGCCGGGTAGCTGCGCCTCATGGATTTCATTCCTCGAGCGCCGGGATCACAATGATGGTGGCTGCGGCGGGATCAACCTCGGCGACGGCATCGCCGAGTGCGGTCGCCGCGGACCCGCCACTGCCCGCGGACTGGAATGCGGCGCCAGCCACGGCGCGTCCGGCCAGGCTCGAAAGGGCCATCTGGCCGAATACGCCCCCCTCGCCGGCCAGCGAGGCGGCGGGCGCCGCTGCCAGGTTGCCGGGCAACACGGAGGCGAGCGCGAGCGTTCGGATCGTCGGCGCGGCTTCGGTCCAGCCCTGCGGCACCGACACCCCTCCGACCATCGCCGCCTTGCCCATGGCCCCCGCGACCGGCCCGCCGCCAACGGCGGAGCTGAGCATCGGCTTCACGGGGCCGGGGCCTTGCGTCAGCGGTGCCAACGCCCCGGTGATGGCTTTCGGGCCGGCGAGATACGCGGCCGCTCCCTGAGCGTTCTGGCCCCACGCGTAGGCCTGCCCGAACGACAGAAACGGGCCCCCGGGGATGGACGCCAGGCCTTGCAGGGAGTACGGCCCGGACGCAATGGTCGACGTCAGGGTGTCCCAGTTGACCAAGTCGGCCTGGAGTCCGGCCGGCAACGACAGTGACGAGATCAAGCGCGGCAAGTCGAGTCCTGACAACAGGTTGCCCGACGCCGACTCGGGGGACCCAAGGATGCCGTTTGCCAGGCCTTGCAGCGCGGTCGGCAGCGAGTTGACCAGCTGGGACAGCTGCGTTCCGATGTTCAGCCCACTCACGCTGCCGCCGTTGGTGGTTTGCGGCGGCTCGGTGAACGGCGTCAGTAGTGTGGCGGCAGCCGACGAGCCGGCATAGGCGTACATCGCGGCCGCATCCTGGGCCCACATCTCGGCGTAGTGGGCTTCGATGGCAGCGATCGCCGGGCTGTTTTGGCCCAGGAAGTTAGTCGCGATCAACGCCGTGAGTAGGGTGCGGTTGGCGGCGATCACCTGCGGCGGCACCGTGGCCGCAAACGCCGTCTCGTAGGCGCCGGCGGCGAGCTTGGCGTGGGTGGCCGCCTCCTCGGCCTGGGCACCAGTGGCGCTCATCCACGTCACGTACGGTGCGGCCGCGGCCGCCATCGCTATCGACGAGGGGCCCGTCCACGGGCCGGCCGCAAGGCCATGGATCGTGGTGCCATACGAGGCCGCCGTCGACTGTAACTCCGTCGCCAGCTCGTCCCAGGCCGCCGCGGCCGCCAGCATCGGCCCGGATCCCGGTCCGGCATACATCCGGCCGGAGTTGATCTCCGGTGGTAGCGCCCCGAAATCCAGCATCTATCCCCCCGCTCCCCTGAATTGACGCCCTCGCACAATTCACTCCCCTAAACGAAACCGCTTCAGTGGCGGCCTGTATCTCGTTCCCGCGGCGCAATAATAAGGTCAAAAGCGAATGCCGTGACGGCCGAAAGTCCTGTGAAACCCCTGCCGATCAGCTAACCCATGGCTGTGGTAAGTATGTGCACAACGAATTCGTACCTAGTTCTCAGCAACCAGGAAGAAAGCGGCCTAATTTACCGCATTCGAGCCGGCGAACCCGCAGTGGCCGCGACAACGGGTGATTCCCACAGTATTGATTGATTGATTGATTGATTACCGACGGCATTATCTAAATGGACGACAAATATTCTTTCACCGTGCGGTATAGCGCTTATTGGCGCCGACTTTAATCGCCGCGGTGGCACGCTGCCATTTGGCTGATTAGCTACTGACTTATTTTGTGGGGCGGAACCCATACTGTGGGACGGCGCCCGTCATAGGGCTCTCCGGTCATGGTTGCGAAGGGCATCCCGGGCATGCCCGCTGCCACCGCAGGGGGCGGCGTCAGTGGCGTGCACCCGAGTGACGTAGCCCGTCGCTGCATGGCCGAGCCCCGCCGATACCGCGTCGCCAAGGCGGCCGCCGCTACCGGTGACGGGCGGCACCCGATTTACGTCGTCTTCTTCTCGGCCACAGCCGCCCTCAGGCCCTCGGCCAGATCTTCGGCGGTCAGTTCCTTGAACCGGAGCAATTGATCCTCGCTGAACTCGGTGAGCTCGCTGGCCAGCACCGCGTCGAGGTCCTCATCGTCCAGCCGGAAGCTGCGGTGGTCACGGGCCTTCTCCACCACGTTGCGCACGAAGCCGGCGTTGCCGAGCGTATCGATGCCGCGAATGAGGTCCCCGTCTTCGGAGTAAATCTCGTCGAGGTAGAACTTTGTGTACGACGGCAACAACACATCGGCCGATTCGTCGGTGATGAGGTCTTCGTTTTCCCGCCCCATCAGCTTGGTCAGCGCGAGCAGTTCGTCCGGGGTGTAGCTGTAGAACTCGATGACGGTCGAAAAGCGCCGTCGCAGACCCTGATTCACCTCGAGCATCTTGTCCATGGCCTTGGCGTAACCCGCCCCGAAGACCACCAGCTCGTCGCGATGATTTTCCATGTACAGCAGCAGCGTGTTGATGATCGCGTTCCCGTAGGGGTCGCCCTGGTGGTACCCGCGCTCGTGCAGGCTGTGCATCTCGTCGAAGAAGACCGCCCCGCCCAACGCTCCCTCGAGCATTTCCTCGGTGTTCTTCTCGGCATCGGCCATATACCGGCCCAACAGCTTGGTGCGGCTCGTCTCGACGACCAGCGGCTTGCGCAACACGGTGAGCCCGCACAGCTGCTTGGCGAAGGCCCGCGCCACCGACGTCTTGCCCGTGCCGGGCGGCCCCAACAGCAAGGTGTGACGCGATGTGACCGGCACGGGCAGACCCATCTTGGCGCGGGCCAAGTTGACCTTGGTGGTCGCCTTGATGAGCTTGATTTCGCGTTTGGCTCTTTCCATGCCCAGCATCGCGTTGAGTTCCGCATCCCCTTCGGCCAGATACTTGGCGGCCTCTTGGGCGTGGCGGGCTGCCTCCGTCTGCGCGCGGGTGGGCGCGCTATCCGGGTCCCACGGGTCGGTGCGGGCCTCGATCGTTTCCGGGTCGGTCAGGATCAGCCGATAGTTGGGGTTGTCCAACGCTTCACGGGCCGGGGTGAACTTCGGGTCCCGCGAATACACCCGCCGCAAAAGTTCGACGGCCTCCTCCTCGCGGCCGACGTGCCGCATGCACATGCCCTGGGTGTACAGGGCGATATTGGCAGCCCCCGGCACCCGGTCCCCCTCGATGGCGGCCTCGCCGCGCCGGAAGGCCTCCTCGAAGACACCCAGCGACGCCAGCGCGGTGGTCGCCATCGCGGCGCCCGCGGCCTTCAGTTCGGGGTGCCGCCAGATCTTTCCCTCGGGGAATTGGGCGAGGACGTCGGGCCAACGCCCGGTGCGGAAGTACAGGACCCCCCGCACGTAATCGACAACTTCCTGGTCGAAGGGATGGCGGGGATCGATTCCGTCGAGCAGTTTGGCCGCTTCCTCGTAGCGTTTGGCCTCGGCGAGAGCGGCGGCAAACACGCAAGCCAGCGACTCCACACTGGTGATCGCCAGCCGCAGAAACAACCCGTCGGAGACTTCGGGACGAAACTGCAGGTCCGTGACCCCGAGGCGGCGGGTTTCCCAGCCGAACGTCCGGACTGCCGCCCACGCCCCGGAAAGCACCTCGATGCTCTGCTCGCCGGCCATTATCCGTGCTAGCCAGGCATCGCACATTCCCGGATCAAGGGTGGTCGCCGTGTTGAACATCTGCGACGCCACCTGCGGGTTGTGGCTGGGCTGTAGTCCGTTGACCGAGATTCCCGATGCCAGTAGGCCGGCGACCATGGCATTACGGGCGTCTTCGGCGGTCGATTGCGCGCGCGTCACTGCGCTACGGGCACGCTCGCTGAGCCCTCACGCGCCGGGCCGACCGAGAGCACCAAATCATCGTCATCGAGCAAGGGGCGGTTGGGCACTGTCAGGAGGGGGTGGGCGGCCGGGGCGGGCAAACTCGCGCGGACCGCTGCTAATTGGCGGCCGGTGAGCCGATTGAGCCCGGACGACACCTCGCTGGGTAGCCGACCGTCGCTGTCGTATCGAACCCAGGCTGACAGCTGGGGCCGGCCGCCGCTCGTGACGAGCCGGATCGTGATCACGGTGGCCCCCAGATCGGGCAGCAACAGCTGTTCCAGGGTCTCTGTGGTGATGTCCGACGGTGTCAACCAGAAGCTGGTCGTGAAGCCGTTGAAGTGCTTGAGGTGCCGCCACCCGGGACGGCTCCAGGTCGCCTGCAGATCGGCCAGCACGGCGCTGTCGACCTCGGCGAGCTCCTCGGCCGTCAACGGCCTGGCCGCACAGCGTTGTCCATCGAGGTCTTGGGCGAGCCGCTCGGTGGCCGCCACCAGCGTCGAGGCCAACGAGTCACGGGCCGCAACTGCGGCGACGTTGCGCTGCGGGTTCATCCGCAGCACCAGCCACGTGCGCCGCACGTAGGAGGAGGGTTGATCGCTGACCACGCCCCACTCTTCGGGCCCCCAGTCATCCAGCTTCGACTTCTCCGCGGCTCTGACTTCGGGCCCCCCGCTGCGCACCTTCAACGAGACGATGTCGATGCCCTCAAGGTGGATATCGAACTGGCGCAGTCCGTCGGCGACCGCGTGCACCGGCAAAGTAGCCGGCGTCGTGCGATGGCGGTGGCGCCCCGGGGCGTCGTCGTCGCCGCCGTCCACCGCGATCACGGTGACCAGATGGCCTTCGTGCTGCCGCACGCCGACCGTGTCGCGCCCGAATCGGCGCTGGTGGTCGATCGCGGGCGTGCACCCCGCGGCCAGCGCGGCTGCGGGGTCGGAGGACCAATCCCACAGCCAGGTGGCCAAGCCGGAGGTCACCGTGAGGCCGTGGTAGGTGACCAGTGAAAACAGGGTGACCAGCGCCGCGAGGCCGACACCAACCCAAAACGCGATGTGGTGATCACCCTGCCACGAGCCTGGGCAGTGACTGGCCACCAACAAAATCGCGATGTCGACCAGAAACACCGCGGTTACCCGCGGCCACGACAAAGACAATCCAAACCTGCGCTGAGCCTTCATTGCTGTTACTGCTCCGCCCTACTGCTGCTTCCGCGTTCGTTTCAAGAACACTGTTATCCCGAACATTGCGCCGCCGATCAGTAACGCTGCGGTCAATCCCCCGGCCGCGACCCATACTGGCACCATATCGCGGTGCGGGGTCGGTTTAGGCATGTTCAGCGGTGCAGACAGCTGCTGGGGCGGCTTTGCTGGACCCTCCGGTACGTCCCAGGTCAGCGCGGCTACCGGGTCGATAACACCATAGCCGACCTGGTTGTCCACGCCGCGCGCCGGAGCCCGGGCGGTGCGTTCCAACCGGTTGATGACTTGGTATGCCGATAGCTGGGGATACCTGGCGCGGACGAGGGCGGCCACCCCGGACACGATGGCTGTCGAGAAGCTGGTGCCTGCCGGAACAAGCAGCGTGTTGTCGGGCCCGTCGATGGCGTTGATCAGGCCGTCGTCCCGGGGGGAGAGCCCGATGACGTCGGTCCCCGGCGCGGCGATACCCACCCACGGTCCTGCGATGCTCGACGAACCCTGCCCCCCATTTTGGGTGAGCGGGCGGCCGTCTTCGTCGACCGCCCCGACCGTCAGGACGTAGTCGCTGAACCAGGAGGGCGTCACCACTGTGGTAACACCGGCCCAGTCGCGGGGATCCTTGGGTTGCATTGGATCGAAGGCCGGGTTCTGCTTGCAGTCCTTCTTGCTGCTGTCGCCTGCCGCGGCCACGATGACGACGTTCTTGTCGACCGCCGCGTAGCGCACCGCGGCGCCCAGCGCGCGCTGGTCGACGATGTTGCGCGCACTCATGCAGGTCACCTCGGAGATGTTGATGACCGTCGCTCCCATGTTGGCCGCGCGCACGATGGCACGCGCCATGGTCTCGACGTCGTCGACCTTCGCGCGCGTCTGCGGATCCTCATCGCCGGTGTAGGCATCCTTCAGGCCGAAGGCCTGACTGGACTGGCGGATCGCGATGATGTCGACATCCGGCGCGATTCCGCTATAAGCGTCTGGCGCATTCGCCGGCGCCGGCGGTGGGGGCGGCGGTTTGGGCGGATCGAGTGGACGGGGTCCGCCCGGGCTGTCCACCGCGACCACGCGCCGGCCGCCGGAGAAGGTCGGTATGGTCACCGTGCCTCCGCCGGCGCGGTTGGCTGACGGTGCCTGACCAGCTCCCGGCGCTGCCTGACCAGGTCCCGGTGCTGTCGGTGCTTGTGGCTGCGCTGGCGGCGGCCCGAACGGTCCCTGAGGGGGAGGCGCTTCCGACTGGGGCGGCGGCGCGGGGGGGACCATCGTCACGGTCTGGGGCAACGGCGACAAGGTCACCGTCTGTGGCGGCGGTGCTTTCGGGGGCGGCTCCGTGGTGGGGATCGTGACCGGTTTGCGCGGGGACGCGGGCGGCGCGGTTGCGCCGTTGGCCGGCGCTGCGCCGATCATCGACGCCACGATCGTGCCGTGCGCGTCGCAGTCCGACAATCCGTCGCCGGACATGATGTAGTCGCCGCCGGGAATCAGGTGCGGAAACCTGGGGTGTGGAGTCACACCGGTGTCTATGACGGCGACCTTCTGCCCTGCGCCACGGCCGAATTGCCATGCCTCCTGCAAGTTCAGCATGTCCATGTACTTCGGCTGCAGCCGAAAGTCGGTGCCCGGTAGAACCCCAACCTCGGTGCAGTAGGACGTCTGCTTCATCGGCGCCGGCGGTCCGGGCGGACCGTCGGGCGGTACCGCGGACGGATCAACCGTCGGAGGCGAAATCGCATATGCGGGCGGCAAACCCGCTAACGCGCCCGAAGTGAGTAGGAGTGCAGCGACGGTCGCACGAGACGTGCGACCGCGCCACACCTTGCCGCTAGCGGTAACGGATCGCCGCATAGACATTCATCAGCCAGAATGCCAACGGGAAAATCGGCATCAGGCAGAGGTATTCAATCCATTCCACAAACTTGCGGAATAGCGGGCTGTACACGGTGTTGGGCACCACTGCCGCGGCTGTCAGCCCGGCCGCCGGCAGCAGAACCAGGATCGCCACGCTGATCGACAGTGACAGCGGCGATTGCAGCTCCAGCGCGTACCGCATCACCACCGTGGCGACGATGATCACGGACGTCGCAGCCAGGGTGATCGCCTGCCAGCGGTCGACGTACGAGCGGCCCCGGAGCATGAGGAAGCCAGCGCTGAACCCGGCCAGCAACAGCGGCAGCCAGCGCTGCCCGGTGTGCGGGTCCGATAACGCGGTCAGCGAGACCACCATCAGCACGCCCAGCCCCAGCAGCAGGCCCGTCAAGAATGACCGGGCGCGCTCGGCCTGCAACACCACGTCGCGGACCGACGCGGGCCCCTCGAGGACCGGAGGACCACCTTCGGGGCGCATCACAGTGGTGGGCAGATCCGGTCGCGCCTCGAACACCCACCGGCTGGTCGCCGACGGGAACACCGGCAGCCGAATGCCGGCCAATCGGCGAGACATAGCCGGTGCGGCCTGGTAGGCCAGCACGCAGAGCAGGACCACGCAGCTGAAGTTCGTCACCGCGCTGGTCATGGCGACCATCCGCGCCAGGCTGGCGATCAGCGCCACCACACTGATGGTGATGATCGCCGTGTAGATGGCCAGCCGGCGACCGGTAAAGCGCAGGGCGAGCGCCGCGGCGATGGTGAGTACGCCGAACCCCAACACCGCGTGCGGGGACCCCACGCCACCCGGCGGCGCCGCCGCCGCGGCCACCGTCAGCGGCGCGAGGCCGCTCAACAGCATGATGTCTGCGACGCGTCGATCCGACTGTGTCTTCGCCCGCATTGCCAGCATGATGGACACTGCTAACACCAGTACGGCGATGATTGCGCCGTAAACGGTTGGCAGCCAGGAATTGTGGTGCCAGCGCCACCAGCCCAGCAAACCGGCCGCGAGGGTAACCCCGATCGCCACCATCGACGCGCCGACCTGCCGCGCGACGATCGGGTCGATCGCGGCGAAGCGCTTGCTCAGGTTCGCCGAAACAGCGGTGGAGATGTGCTCGATGACCTGCGATCGGTGCTCGGTGTCCGGGAGGAACCGGATCCACAATCGGTCGCCGTCGTAGATGTCCTGTTCGGTCAGCGATTGGGTGGCCCGCAATGGCGTACCGTCCACCAGGCACAGCGCCCACCTGCCGCGCCCAGTGGCATCCAGCGGGGTCTCGCCGAGTTCCCTGAGCCGACTGTTGACCACTTTCAACAGCGCGTCGGTCATCACCGAGACCGGGGCGTTGGCGTCCAGCAGAACGCCGATTTGGACACCCTCGCCGGCCATGACGCCGACGACTACCGCCCGAGGCTGTGAGATTCCCTCGATATCTGCCTGTGCCTGTAGGGCAGCAGCCACTGCGGTCATCGCCCTGCACCCCCTGCCATGGTCAATGTGTTACCCCGTGTCGCCAGCCGGGTGGCGTCCTTCGTCGCTCTACTTACGGAGGCGCTGTGGCCCTCCGGGAGGTGTAGCTCGACCAATTCGAATTTCATCTGCCTCGCCTTGCGATAAAAAGTCGTGGTGACACTGGTTTGAGATTTGCTAACGATTCTAGAGAAGTATGCCGTCTTCGCGTCCCGACCGCATGTTATGCGCAAAAGCGTTGGTGAAGTTTATGTTTCACATGCATGTCAAACCCTGCTATGGGTTTTCCACTCGCCATAGGGCAGCGTGTCGAGCACGGTTTTGATGCCCACTTGCACCAGCTGTGGGGTTGCCGGGCAGATGGCAAGCCATGCTTCCCCGGAACCCGCCGTCCGCGCCTGTTGGTAGAGCGCGATGCGCCCACCGGAACCGTCTTTGAGCGACAGCACCGAGGCGCTGGGGCCCTTGGCGTCATCCCGGTACTGACGCGCGTACACCGCAACCTCCGCCGCCGGGTCCGACAGCGCCTGTCCCAGCGCGGCGACCGTGGCGGCGCTGATGCCCATTCGCCGCAGATCACCGCCGGAAAAGACGTTGAAACCGGATTCCTGCCACGACTTGGTGGCTTCCAGCATCTCCTCCAGCGGTACGTTCACCGCGTTGATCGCCGCGGGCTCTGCGTGGTGAATCGACTCCAAACCGTCCAGCACCAACGAGGCAATTGAGGCGCTATCCGCGACGGCAACATCGTCGACGGTGATGTCGTTGCCAACCCGTACGGCTGACACCCAGTGCTGGGCGCGTCGGGCCAGCACCACCCGGAATTCGTTGTCGGGGATATCGCGCGAACCGGGCGGCTGATTCTCGTCCTCAACGACGCCGTAGAGCAGCTTGCCCCGCGACAGCAAGGCGACAACCTCGAGGTCGGGCGCCGCGAGAACCCGCATTCGTGCGGCAACTTGTTCCTGGACCTCATCGCCGACCACGATGCCCTGCTCGCGCATCACCGCCATCCCGGGGTGCTCGTTGAGCCAGTCGTTCGAGTCGGTGGACACGAATGGCCGGCACCGCAATTCCGGCGCGACGTGTCGGATGTCGAGCAGCGCCTGAAGCATCCAGAAACCATCGACGTTGACGGTGATGTCGGTGCGAGTGCTCTGTTGGTCCATTAATCCCTCAGCGGTGGTCGAAGTGCAGGGAAACCGCAGGACGCGGCAGCACACCGACCCGTGCTGTGCTGCCGCGCCTGAGGTTGCGAGTTAGCCCCAGCTGGAGCCGACGGCGCTGTCGGTGCTGGCCATGTTGCTGCCGGCGGTCTGCACCTTCTGCCCGTGGGCGTTGGCCTGCTCGTAGATCACCTGGAAGTTGCGACCCAACTGGGTGATGAACTCCTGGCAGGCCACCGAACCGGCGCCACCCCAGAAGTCACCGGCGGCCAGCACATCGCGGACGATGGCCTGGTGCTCGGCCTCCAGCGAGGCGGCCTGGGCGCGAATCGTGGCACCATGGGCGTCCACGTCGCCGAACTGGTAGTTAATGGTCATGTTTACGTCCTCCTAAGTTGGAAAGTTTTGGCTAGGTTCCGAGGGCCGTGGTCGAGGCCTGCTCTTGCGTCTCGTAGTTGTTGGCGTCGCGGATCAGACCGTCGCGGACCCCGTGCAGCATGTTCACAATGTTGCGGAAAGCCTGGTTCATCTGACCCATGGTGTCGTACGAGGTCGCCTGAGCCTGCCCGCTCCAGCCCGCGCCGGCGATGTTCATCGAGGACGCCCACATCCTGCGGGCCTCGTCCTCAACGGTCTGCGCGTGCATCTCGAAACGCCCCGCCATCGCCCGCATCGAGTGCGGGTCGGTCATAAAACGTGTTGCCATGTTGCCTTTCTCCTTATTAATAGTTACTGCGGTGTTGGTTTGTCATGGACGACTATGGTCGGACCGGTTAGGCGCTACCCGCACCGCCGAGCCGAATATGTCGGGTCGATCCCCCGTTCAACCCTGGAAACGCTGAACCCGATCAGCGGGCGGCGGCAATGTTGGAAATCTCGGTCGCCAAGTACGATGCCCCGCTCATGCTCAGCGTGTTGACGAAGTTTTCGTGGATGGCCGCGGCCTGGGCGCTGACTGCCTGGTACATCTGCGCGTGCGCGGCGAACTGCGCCGCAGTCAACACAGACACCTCGTCGGTGGCAGCGGGAACCACCCCGGTTGTCGGAGCAGCCGCAGCCAAGCTCTGGGCGTTCAAGGCCGAGCCGATACCCTGCAGGCTCCCGGCCGCTGCGGTCAAAGCTTCCGGCTGTGTGGTCACGAACGACATACTTACCCCTCCTCGATTCGAATTCCTCCGGCACAGCTCTGTGCATGAGCGTAGATGACAACATCCGTTTCAAGCTGGCTCCGAGGCCACCTGTTTGAAATTGTTCACTGGATGGCACGGCGAGTTCACCTTTAGTAACGCCACAGTAACAGCGTCTGATCCGCCACGGTGGCCATTCAGGACGGTCACAGCAATCCGCCAGACCGGTCACGGGATGGAGTGACATCAGGGTTAGTCGACCCGCCCACAAGCTACCCGCCGAGGGGTGGTCGGGCCATGACGGTCGGGCGGAACCCATACCGGGGACCGGCACCGCCGGCGGTGCCGGAGCCCACGCCGGCCAGCGGCATGCCGCCCAGCAGGTTTCCGGGTCCGGCGGCCTCCGGGGCGGCGCTGACGCTGCTGACCGGAATGGCCGTGGCATGGGGCGCCGCCGCCTGCACTGACCCGGCCCACGTGGCCGGCACCGACAACTTGCCGATCGAGGTCGCGCTGCCCAAATGCGCGGCCGCACCGGCGCCCCCGCCCAGCAGGCCGCCCAGCCCGGGCAAGCCCTTGGGGACCGCGGCCGCGGCCGGGGCCGCCGCCCCGGTAAGCCAGCCCAGCGTCTTGGAGATCTGAACCCCGAAGTTGCCCATACCGACACTGAAGTACGGCAGACCCTCGGTGTTGTAGAAGAAGCTCGCGTAGTTCGAGTAGCCACCCAGGAACGTGCCGATGTTGGACGGCAGCACGGTCTGCCCGCTGATCAGGAACCAGAGCTCGGTGAGCAAGGGTTGCTCAGCCGAGATCTGGTTCGCCAGGGCAGTCGTCCCTTTGGGCGTGGCAAGCTGGCCCAGCGCGGTCTGGATCTGACCGAGGTAACTCTGCAGGGTCTGCTGGATCGAGGCGGCCGGGGTGCTCGTGTTGGCCGCGGCCTGGGTGGCCGCAGCAGCCGGGTTGGCAACCGCGGGCGCACTCTTGAACGGCGTCACGTTGGCCGCCGCCGCGGACTGGCCCGCGTAGCGGTACAACGCCGAGCTGTTGTTCGCCCAGAATTCCTGGTACTGGGCTTCCAACTGCGCAATGACCCCATTGTTTTGACCCAACACGTTGGTCGCCATCGCCTGGGAGAGCTCGGTGCGGTTGAGCATGATCAGCGGCGGGGGTATCACCGAGGCGAGTACCGTCTCGTAGGCCGCCGCGGCCGACTGGGCCTGGGCGGCGGCCTCCTCGGCTTGACCGGCGGTGGTCGTCATCCACTCCACATACGGCTGCACCGCCGCGGCCATCGACGCCGAGGCCGGCCCCAGCCACTCCTCGCCGGACAGCGTCGTGACGATGTTGCCATAGCTCAGGGCGGTCGAATTCAGTTCTGCGGCAACCCCATTCCAGGCCGCGGCCGCCGCCATCAACGACCCCGAACCCGGCCCCGCGTAAATCATCCCGGAGGTGACCTCCGGAGGTAACGAACCCAACTCAGTCACAATTGACCTCCCAAACCGGCTGCCGCTGGCGTCCCACCCGTCGTCGGGGCCGCGGGGGCCAACGCGTCAGGCTGCGCAGTGACAAACGACATCTGATCGGCTCCTCCACTCGCCCCGATTGGCTCTGATGACTGAAGGTAATTGGCTTCCGCCTGAATCCCCGGTCGGAGTAAGCGCCCGCCGAGTAGGACCGTCCCTTCCTCATTGGCGATGACCAAGCGAACGAAGGTTGACCGAGGCGCGGGCAGTTGCTCTGGTTCGTAGCGCTGACCTGCGGATATAGATTGGACTTCGATGTCCTTACCGGGCCGGCAACCGGAGGGAAGCGCCACGCTTCTTGACATGCCGGGTCCGCAACCCTCCGGCCCGGGGATAAAATCCCGTCGCGGATAAAGGCTGTTTAGCGACGCTGTCCGACGCCCGGACTGGTTATCCGGCCGACGGTGGGCGTGTCAGCACGCTGTAACGGAATCCGTATTTATTGGTGTAGCCGTAGCCGGCGGTGCGCCGGCCTACGGCCCCCATCGGCATGCCGCGCAGCAGCGCGTTGGGCCCCCCTTCGGCTCCGGCGTTTGCCGGCGTATCTTCCATCGCGGTGAGCGTGACGGTGGCCTCCGATGTCGGCGTGGTCCAGTTCGCCGGCACCGACAGCATCCCTACCCTGCCGGCCTGGCCTGCGCTGGCCAACATCGCTCCCTCGCCTCCGCCGCTCACCGCGTTCACCCCGTACACACCGCCCAGGTGCAGACCGGCGAATTGCGGCGTCGGGAACCAGGCACCACCGGCACCGGCCGTGGCGCCACCGGGCCCGGAAGTCAACTGCTGCCCGATCGACCAACCGAAGTTTGCGAGCCCAACCCCGAAGTAGGCCTGCAGGGTTTGTTTGAGTACCGGGTTGGCCCAGTTCGCCGGAAGCCCCAGCCAGTTGTTGGTCGGGGTGGGCAGCCCGTATTTGAGGAGACCTTGGAATTGGCTCTGAAGCATCGATAACGGCCAGTTTGAGAAGGTGTATGTCGAGAGTTGCTGCAGTAACTGAGGCACTGTGGCGGCCGACGTCAGCTGCGAGCTCGTCGCCGCTGCGGTCTGCCCGGAGTTGCCCGCCGGCGTGGCCGCGGCCTGGGCAACCGCGGCGGCCTGGTCGAAGATGCCCTGCGGGGTAGTGGTATCGGGCGGTGGTTGGTACGGGGCGAACTGGGTGGCGACGGCCGAGGCGGCGGCGTAGCCGTACATGGCGGCCGCGTCCTGGGCCCACATCTCGATGTACTGGGCCTCGGTGAGCATGATCGCCGGGGTGTTCTGCCCGATGAAATTCGTTGCGACCAGCGTCGCCAACAACACCCGGTTGGCCACGATCGCCGGCGGGGGCACCGTCAACAAAAACGCCGTCTCGAAGGCCGCCGCGGCGGCCCGAGCCTGGCTGGCGCTCTCCTCGGCCTGGGCGGCCGCCGTACTGAGCCAGCCCACATACGGCACCACCGCCGCCAGCATCTGGGCCGACGTGGACCCCACCCACGGCCCGGTGGTCAGCTCGTCGATCACCGAGATGTAGCCCGAAGCCGCGGTTTCCAATTCCGCCGCCAGTGCGTCCCAGGCCGTCGCGGCAGCCATCATCGGCCCGGATCCCGGGCCCGCATAGATGCGACCGGAATTGATCTCCGGTGGTAACGCCCCTAAGTCCATGCTCTAAGAACCGCCGGACTCGAACGACATGTGCTTCCTCGCAAGCTGTCTTCACTCGACTACCACCACCGAGGTGGCTTGCTGTGAGGCTAAATCGCCGCAATCCCCCGCCGCCGCCGCTCGCTGTGGCCGCTCGCAAGGCAGCGCCCGTTACTCAGAAGGCGACCCTGGAGAAAACCAAGGCGCGATGCGTCGTTGGCGATTTTGCGAACAGACGGCTATCACCTGCGGAAATGGGTCGACGACACGGGCTCAGTCGACGGTTGGTGGACGGTGACCGCCGGGCTCTTCACGGGTAAGGCGGCTGGGAGAAAACTCGGACGGCAGATAAAATCCGGCCGGAGATAAAGGCCATCGACTCTTTCATCCCAAGGGGCTCAATTCAGGGCCCGCAAAGCGCGTTGGCGTACCGAAAGACCTGCCGAAGAAATGTATCGGTCCGGCACCGTAAGCGGTGCCGGACCGATACATCCGATTGAACGCGAAGGACGGTTACCCGCCGAGGGGTGGGCGGGCCATGACGGTCGGGCGGAACCCATACCGGGGACCGGCGCCGCCGGCGGTGCCGGAGCCCACGCCGGCCAGCGGCATGCCGCCCAGCAGGTTTCCGGGTCCGGCGGCCTCCGGGGCGGCGCTGACGCTGCTGACCGGAATGGCCGTGGCATGGGGCGCCGCCGCCTGCACTGACCCGGCCCACGTCGCCGGCACCGACAACTTGCCGATCGAGGTCGCGCTGCCCAGATGCGCGGCCGCACCGGCGCCGCCGCCCAGCAGGCCGCCCAGCCCGGGCAAGCCCTTGGGGACCGCGGCCGCGGCCGGCGCCGCCGCCCCGGTAAGCCAGCCCAGCGTCTTGGAGATCTGAACCCCGAAGTTGCCCATACCGACACTGAAGTACGGCAGACCCTCGGTGTTGTAGAAGAAGCTCGCGTAGTTCGAGTAGCCAGCCAGGAACGTGCCGATGTTGGACGGCAGCACGGTCTGCCCGCTGATCAGGAACCAGAGCTCGGTGAGCAAGGGTTGCTCAGCCGAGATCTGGTTCGCCAGGGCAGTCGTCCCTTTGGGCGTGGCAAGCTGGCCCAGCGCGGTCTGGATCTGACCGAGGTAACTCTGCAGGGTCTGCTGGATCGAGGCGGCCGGGGTGCTCGTGTTGGCCGCGGCCTGGGTGGCCGCAGCAGCCGGGTTGGCAACCGCGGGCGCGCTCTTGAACGGCGTCACGTTGGCCGCCGCCGCGGATTGGCTCGCGTAGCTGTACATCGCCGAGCTGTTGTTCGCCCAGAATTCCTGGTACTGGGCTTCCAACTGCGCAATGACCCCATTGTTTTGACCCAACACGTTGGTCGCCATCGCCTGCGAGAGCTCGGTGCGGTTGAGCATGATCAGCGGCGGGGGTATCACCGAGGCGAGCACCGTCTCGTAGGCCGCCGCGGCCGACTGGGCCTGGGCGGCGGCCTCCTCGGCTTGACCGGCGGTGGTCGTCATCCACCCCACATACGGCTGCACCGCCGCGGCCATCGACGCCGAGGCCGGCCCCAGCCACTCCTCGCCGGACAGCTGGGTAACGATCTGGTCAAGGCCCAGCGCGGCCGAAGTCATTTCGGCGGCAACCCCATTCCAGGCCGAGGCCGCCGCCATCAACGACCCCGAACCCGGCCCGGCGTAAATCATCCCGGAGGTCACCTCCGGAGGTAACGAACCCAAATCAGCCACAATGACCCCCTTAGCCGGCCGCGGCCGCGCCGGCCGCTGCCGCGTTGGCCACCTCGGTCACCAAGTACGACAGCCCGCTGGTGCTCAAGGTGTTGACCATCAACTCGTGAATCGCCGTAGCTTCGGCGCTGACGGCCTGATACATCTGGGCGTGCGCGGCGAACTGCGCCGCCGTCAACGCCGACACGGGATCGGCCGCCGCGGGCACCACCCCCGTCGTCGGGGCCGCCACCGCGGCATACTGAGCGCTCAACGCCGAGCCGATACCCTGCAAACCGCTCGCCGCAGCCGCCAATGCCTCTGGCTGCGCAGTCACAAACGACATTTGTTTTCCTCCTTAACCCTCAGGCTCGAGATGACCTTCAAGGAACGCTTTGCTGCTGGAAGCTCACTGCAGACACAGCTTGGTAGCGAGACTAAATGAATCCGGACTGGACGCGCCTCCTTAGCGCCAACTGTTCATTGGTGGACAACTGATGTTCATTTCGGGCAGTCCTGGGCGGATATCCGCGCAACTGGAAGATCATTCTCGCGCCTCACTATCCGGCCGACGGGGGGCGTGTCAGCACGCTGTAGCGGAAACCGTATTTGTTGGTGTAGCCGTAGCCGGCGGTGCGCCGTCCCACGGCCCCCATGGGCATGCCGCGCAGCAGGGCGTTTGATCCACCTGCCGCCCCGCCGGCGTTTGCTGGGGTTTCGTCCATCGCGGCCATCGTGACGGTCGCCTCCGATGTCGGGGTGGTCCAGTTCGCCGGCACCGACAGCATTCCGACCTTGCCGGCCTGACCGGCACCGGCCAACACCGCTCCCTCGCCGCCGCCGCTTACCGCGTTCACACCGTACGCGCCACCCAGGTGCAGACCCGCGTATTGCGGCGTCGGGAACCAGGCACCGCCCGCACCGGCCGTCGCACCGCCGGGGCCGAAGGTCGTCTGCTGCCCGATCGACCAACCGAAGTTGCCGAGGCCAACCCCGAAGTACGCCTGCAGGAACTGCCGCGCCTCGTTGTACAAAGGACTTATTCCGCTGGCGGGGAACGTCAACCCGTTGTTCCGGATCCCGAACCAGTCGTTCATCGGAGTAGGGAGCCCATACTTGAGCAGATCTTGGAATTGGCTCTGCAGCATCGAGAACGGCCAATACGTCGAGAGTTGCTGCAGAACCTGAGGGACGGTGGCGGCCGAGGTCAGCTGCGAGGACGTCGCAGCCGCGGTGTGCCCGGAGTTGCCGGCCGGCTGGGCGGCGGCCTCGGCGACCGCGGCGGCCTGCTGCAAGGGTCCCTGCGGGGTGGTGGTATTGGGCGGTTGGTGGTAGGGGCTCAACACCGTGGCGGTCGCAGACGCGGCGGCATAACCGTACATGGCCGCGGCGTCCTGGGCCCACATCTCCACGTACTGCGCCTCGGTAAGCATGATCGCCGGGGTGTTTTGACCGAAGAAATTCGTCGCGACCAACGCCATCAACAACGTCCGGTTGGCCACGATCGCGGGCGGGGGCACCGTCAACATAAACGCCGTCTCGAAGGCAGCCGCGGCCGCCCGAGCCTGGCTGGCGCTCTCCTCGGCCTGCGCGGCCGACGTGCTGAGCCAGCTCACATACGGCACCACCGACGCCAGCATCTGCGCCGAGGAGGGCCCCACCCACGGCCCGCCGGTCAGCTCGTCGATGACCGAACTGTAGCCACTGGCCGCAGTCGCCAACTCCGACGCCAGCGCGTCCCAGGCCGTTGCCGCGGCCATCATCGACCCTGAACCCGGACCCGCATAGATACGACCGGAATTGATCTCGGGCGGTAACGCCCCGAAGTCGAACACCGTGTCCTCCTCAGTCGGCCGCGATCGCGGTGGCGATCTCGGCTGTCACATAAGAACTAATGGTGGCCGTGGTCACGACCTCGCGCACAACCGGTATCTCTGGCCCCCGTTGACCTAGGGGATGTCGCTGACACGCTCGGATCTCTCGACCAGCAAACCCGGTCTGCCGGGTAGCCGGGCACCAGAGCGCACTCGTTCGCTGTGCCCGGAAGGGCGTTACGCCGCCACGATTCCGGGACGTCCGGTCAGGAACGACATGCACAATATGCCTCGTTTACCCGCTGCCAGCAACCGAGCGACAGCTCGCTTTGTGCCTGAACTGCCGCTCGCGAATGACATTAGCCGGTCACACCGGGCCCGCCGACCGGGGACGCCAACTGTTCACTCCAAGCAAACCAATGTTCACTCCCGGCCAACCGCAGTTCACTCGTGACAACTGAATGTTCACCCGTGGTTTTGTTTAGGGGGAGTTAGAACCGCTAGTCCTCTTCGATGATCAGCGCCATTTCCGGGCATGACGCCGCGCCATCTCGAGTCAGCTGTTCGTCCTCGGGCCGCACCTCGCGCTCTTCGAGGATCGAGTAGCCGGAGGCATCGATTGGGAACAGGTCCGCATCGACCGCGTAACACTGCGCATGGCCGACGCATCTGGACTTTTCGAGACGAACCTTCACGACGTTTCCTTCTTCGGCGGCTTCGGGAAGCACCCAGATGGGTGGACTGGTCGGTCGATAAAGTCTAAAAGATGGTCGCCGGCGGTGGCCGCCGCACTGGACATCGCATCCGCCCACAGCCGGATTGGTGCCCCTTCGCCGAACATGCGATATTGGTGTGCCACCGGCAAACCGGTGACGACAAGGTTCCAGCTCGGCCTGGCTGCGTCGCGGACTACAACCCGAAAAGCTATAGAGACAGCGGAGATCAGAGCTCATGAGCACTGTTGGCGAAGGCCAGCCGGGCGCGTTCCACCTACCGCGCCTTGAGTACGCCAATTTGCCAATGGCCGCCGACCGTGGCGTCGGATGGAAGGCATTGCGGGACGCCGGGCCGGTGGTGTTCATGAACGGCCACTACTACCTGACACGTCGCGAGGACGTGCTCGCCGCGCTGCGCAATCCGAAGGTCTTCTCATCCCGACTGGCACTGCAGCCGCCGGGCTACCCGCTGCCGGTTGTCCCACTGGCGTTCGACCCGCCGGAGCACACCCGCTACCGCAAGATCCTGCAGCCGTACTTCAGCCCGCAAGGATTGAGTAAGTCACGGCCGGTGCTGATGCGCCACGCCACCGAGATGATCGCCGCCCTCGCCGGCCGGGGCAAGTGCGAGGCGATGGCGGATTTCGCGAGGCTGTACCCGTTTCAGGTATTCCTCGACCTGTACGGTCTGCCGCTGGAGGACCTCGACTGCGTCATCGACTGGAAGGACGCGGTGGTCGCCGACAAGCCCTATCTCTCCCGGGAGGACCTGGAAAAGGGGCAGGAGCTGCTGGCCTATCTGAGCGACCTGATCCAGCAACGCCGGCAAAACCCGGGTTCCGACATGTTGTCCCGAGTGATGACCGGCGAGGGCGACTTCAGCGATCTCGAGTTGCTGGGCATGAGCCACCTGTTGATCCTCGCGGGTTTGGATACCGTGACCGCCGCGATCGGATTCTCACTTTTCGAGTTGGCGCGCAGACCGCAGTTACGGGACGCGTTGCGCGACAATCCCAGGCAGATCAGGGTTTTCATCGAAGAGATCGTCCGCCTGGAGCCATCGGCGCCGGTGGCGCCGCGGGTGACGACGGAGACGGTCACCGTCGGCGGCATGATGCTGCCCGCGGGCACCCCGGTGCGGTTGTGCATGGCCGCGATCAACCGCGATGACAGCGACGCGATGTCCACAAACGATCTGGTCATGGACGGCAAGGTGCACCGGCACTGGGGGTTCGGCGGCGGACCGCACCGGTGCCTGGGTTCTCACCTGGCGCGGATCGAATTGACCATCATCGTCGCGGAATGGCTCAAGCAGATCCCCGACTTCGACGTACCCGCCGACTACACGCCCGAAATCAAGTTTCCGTCGAAGACGTTTGCGCTCAAGGAGCTTCCGCTGCACTGGAGTTGATCACCGGTCGACCGGAGCCAACCCCAGCGCAGCGGTATCCGTCCTACTTGCGGAACTCGGTGGCCGCCACCTGAACGAACACGCCGGTGTCCTCGGCCATCAGCAGGCCTCGGCCACGGGGCAACGGGCCACCCTTCATCTTGCCGCGGATGAAGCCCTCGTCGGGGTCGGCGTCCATCACCAGCAACGGCGCGTTCGCCTGGTGCAGTGCCCGCAGCATCGGGTCGCTGCCCGCCGAAGACCAGCCGCCGAAGGTACGGGTCACCAACGCGTGCAAACCGACGTCGGCGGCGCGGGTAACCCAGGCGGCTGCCTTGTGCAGCGGCGAATCGAAGCCTGCCGGCATCTGCTGAATGTCGTCGACGATCAAGAAGATCTCCGGCCCACTCCACCACGACCGCGACAACAGCTCTTCCGCAGATAGACCGGGGGGTGGTTCACGGCTGGCCAGCAGGGCGGACAAGTCGTTCATCATCGCCTGGACGCCGTCGAGGTTATAGGCGAACTTCTCCACATAGTCGGAGCCCAGTACGGTCAGCAACTGTCGGCGCGGGTCGACCAGCCATACCTGGGCCGAGGGCCGCGACGTCGGCGGTGCGGTGCTCGCGCCCGGCGCGTAGAGCCTGCCGATTTCGGACATGATCGTGGCCAGCGTCGTGGTACGCCCACATTCGCGGCGGCCAGTCACCATCAAGTGCGCATTCTCCGCGAAATTGAGATAGACCGGCGCCAGGTCCAATTCCGATATGGCCCAAGCGATTCCGCCGGCACCAATCCCCTGACGGGTGTCCCGGGCGGCCAGCTCCCGCACCTGGTCCACACCGAACCGCGCGGGCAGCCGGCGCACCGGCGGGGCCTGGCCGCTCGTGAGGCGACTGACCGCCTCGACGATGCTGTCGGACGCGAAAACATGGCGGGGTGTGTTGGACAGCGCGGGCCGGGCCACCAGTGTGTGCAGACCGGCCTGTGGGTCGGAGTCGAGGCGGACGTAGTTGACGGCAACCATGCCGCGCCCGGGCTTGACCGGAACCTCCTTGGCGAACCGGGAACGCACCAGCTTGGCGTCTTCCACCGCCGCCAGGCGCAACTCGACCCGGGAACCGAAACCGCTACGCACCGGCGGCCGCAGCTCCGATTCGCGATCGGCGGTGACGACGACGTGCACCCCGAACGACGGACCCTGGTTGATGATCACGTTGACCTGCTCGATCAACACCTCGTTTTCCTCGGCCAATGCCCGGTAGTTGTCGACGACCAGATAGACATCGCCGAACCCGTCATTGGGCACCGGACCGGGCTCACCGCCGAACTTCCGGCGCCGGAACACCTCCGTCGAGGCGATCCCGTATTCGAGGAAGCTACGCTTGCGCTCCCGCACCAGCGCCAGCAGCTCGGCCACGGTGCGGCGCACGCCGTAAGGATCGGTCGGACCGGCAACCTCACCGACGTGTGGCAAACGGGCGAGCGTGGTCAGCGCGGTGCCGCTATAGGCCAGACAGTAGAACTGGACCTGTTCCGGCGTGTGGGTTAGCGCGGCCGAGCAGATCAGCGTCTGCAGCGCCGTGGTCTTGCCCGAACCACCGGCGCCCAGGATCAGGACGTTGGCGCCAGGCCCGGACGTGTCGACGGTCCACGGCGGCTGATCGTGCTTGAACGGGCGGTCAATGATCCCGATCGGGAACACCAGATCCCGCGCGGTTCCGTACTCTTTGTGCCACTGGTGGCCGAGGAACCGATTGACCAATTCGTCGATGGCCACGGGCTCGGTCAGCGGAGGCTGCCACAAGCGGTAGGGCTCGAAGTCGATCTTGCGCAGCTGGTCGATGATCACGGTCCCCACCTTCGGGGTCCTGATCCCTTCCCCGTCTTCGTCCTCGCCTTCGGCGTCCGCCAGCTCGAGCACCTCGCCATTCGAGTGGATGCCCAACGGGTCGACGTTGGGGCCCCCGACACTCACCTCGAGCGGCGTGAACGAGTTGGTAAACAGTTGCGGGCGAACGTAATCGATGCTGTGCACCAAAGCCGGCGCTTCCTCGCCGTCGACGGTGATGCCGCGGGCGATGTAGTCCCGCCACAGGAACTCGGCCTGGAACCGGACGATGTCCTCGAGGCTCCTGCGGAAATATCCGAGGCCCGCCTGGGCGGGGAGGTTCACCGCATTCGGCACGCCGGCGGCCTGCGCCGCACCGGCGGTACGCGCTTTCAGCACCAACCGGTAACCCATGTTTTCCATGAGCTTTTCGGCTCGGCTCTCAATGGTCTGCGACGCCATCATCAGATGGATCCAGTAGGCGCGGCCCTGACGCCCGATCGAGTCAAGAACGTCGACCGCGGTAGGCATGATGCGGAACCATTCGTAGAACTCGTCGATGACCACCACGAGCATCGGCAGCGGCGCCATGTCCTGGCCCCGAGCGCGCATCCTGGCGCGAACGGAGTTGTACTCCTTGGCATCGTCGACGCCGGCGCTGTCGCATATTGCCTTGCGGCGTGCGATTTCGCCCCACAGCGCGTCCAGGAACCGCTCCATCAGCGCCTGGTCTTCCTCGAGGTCGGTGATAATCCGCGACACGTGCGGCACCCCGGCGAAGGGCTTGACCGCCGATCCACCCTTGAGGTCGGCCAGGACGAACTGGAGCTCCTCCGGCGGATGGCCAAGCATCATCGATTCGATCACGGTTCGCACCAGTGTCGACTTACCCGAACCCGTCGTGCCGGACATGACACCGTGCGGGCCGTCGCCGCCTTCGTCCAGCGACTTCATGTCCAAGAACAGCAACTCGCCGTTGTCGGACCGATTACCGAACGGTGCCCGCAACCGCGACCGGCCCATCGCGTCGGTACGGTTGCCCCACAGCGAGTCGAAGTCGATATCGCTCGGATCGTCAATCCCGTAGTAGGCCATGATGTCTCGGGCGCCGATGTGGGCTACCCGCTGACCGATCTCCTCATAAGCCTCGGCGAGCCGCCAGCGCGCGAGCTTCTGCGCGAAGTCCTCGGATTCCGCGATGCTGAGCTGGTCGGTCAGAGCGAAGAACCAGGGCTTCTCGTCGATGACCATCCAGGTGTCGCGGTCGCGCGGCAGCGTCTCGATCACGCCCCGTTCGTCGAACCGTAACGTGCGCTCCGGCACGGACGACCACATAGAACCGCCGGTCAGGTCGAAGAACGTCACCCCGTCGATACCTTCGGCGCTGATCACGTACTCCCACTGCGGATCCGTGACGTCGGCGATGATCACGGTATGCGGCGTCGGAGTCTGCGCCGACGAACTGGCGTGCCGGGGCGTGAAAGACCCACGGCCGGCGAACAATTCGGCCTGCTCCGCGGCGAACTCCCGCACCGAGCTGTAGACCATCCGCGCGTTACCCGCCGCGTCCTGACGCCGCGGGTCACCGAAGTGCGGAAGCCACTTCACCCAATCCCATTGCTCCAAATCCGAACTGACCACGATCATTTGCACGTGGTCGGGTCCGTGCGAGAACGTCAGCTGGGAGATGATCGCCCGCATCAGGCCAAGTACTTGCTCCCGCTCTCCGATCAGCGAGTACCAGGGCTCGACCAGCAGCGAGATCATCTTCGGCAGGTTGTAGACGACGCTCTGATAGCGCCCGAACTCCTGAAGCGCCTTGCCCGTCACCGGCTCCAGCTCGATGTCGGTCGGCATGTTCTGGGGCTCCCCCCAGGTCACCTCGGGGCGAGTCATGCCCACGCCGACCCGGACGACCCCGAAGTTGAGGTCCTTGCCGTCGGGCTTGCGTTCCCACATCCGCGACGACCCCACCGAGGCCGCGAGCGTGGTGGGTGCCGGATGAAACCACCGGTAGTTGGCGTCCATGCTGTCGGCCGACTCGTGCGCGGTGTCGCGCAGCATGTCCAGCATCAACATGAACTGGGCGCGCATCGCGTCCAGCTTCGGCCGGCTCATCTGCTGCTGGCCGCCGAACCGGCCGCCGAACATCATCATCGCGACGCCGCCGATCATGAAGATCGGGAAGATAGCGCCGGCGCCGCCGAACACGCGCGATCCGCTGCCGAAGACCATCGCGACCATGCCGATGATCAGGCCGACGACCAAGACGCCCACCACGATCAGCCACCAGGGCTTGCCCTCCGGTGGAGGGATGCTCAACGGTGTGGGCAGGACAATGTTCTCGGGCTTGATTACCGGGGGCTTTTCCGGTGTCGGCCGGGCAAATCCACGTTTCATCTCGGTACCACCAACTCTGCGGGGTTCATGTCCATCGGTAGGGTGTCGTGTTCGACTAGGGCGTCTGCTCGTGACAGGGTCGGGCCTTGGGGAAGCAGCCGCAGCGCCACCCACGGCGCCAGGCTCGGCGTCGACTTCAGACCCAACGCCTCGCGGACGTCGCGGGTGTCGTCCACTCCGAAGCGGGCGCCCGCATCCGTCAGCCACCACAGCGATTCCGTTGTCTTGGCGCCTGGATCGTTGCCGGTGACGGCCACGAAGTTTGCGTAGTCAGGGCCGAAGTAGACCTGGTCGGCTTGGCGGCCGGTCGTGTCGGCCTTCACCAGTGACACCACCTTGCTCTGGTCCTCCTGCGCGATCGGGATGCTCGCGCCGGACACCACCTGGACACGCGCCCGGTTCTCACCGGACGTCTTCTGCCACCACCAGCAGTTCGCCGGATTCTCCCGGATATCCATCACGTTCAAGGGGTTGTCCGGGTACGACGAGAGGTCCAGCTTGTTGACCACTGGCATCTTCGCCAGCGCGGCCGGCTCGACGGTCACGGGTTTGGCGTTACCGGGGCCGCCGGCATTCTGCAGGATCTGAGCCACCAACGGGGGCAGCGTCTGCACACCATCGGCCAGCACCAGCGAATACTGTTGTGGCCCACTGATTTGCGGTGTGACGATCACCGTGCCCACCGGCCCGGGCGCCCCCTGGAACGTCGCCGGAGAGCCGGCGTTCGGGATTTCCGGCACGGTCAATTCGGGGCCCACCGGCAACGCGTCGTACAGGGCGCGGCTCATGGGCTTCGCCATGCTGACTTGCTCCGGAGTCAACCCCAGCGGCAACAACACCGATCGGTTGGTCGCGTCTATTCGTGACCGGCGTCCCTCGCGGATCACCCACGCGTCCCCGCCGTAGTTCAGCACCACCGCGTCCGACCCGGTCAGCACCCGACGGTGCCCACTGAGATCCGGGGTGCCGTCGATCACGGTCACCGTCACGCCCGACGGCGCCCCGGCCCCCGTCGAGGTGGCGACCGTGTCGCATATCAGCCAGGACGAGGCGGGCGGGCTCTTGGGTGCGAACTGCGTCGGCGCGCCCGGGATGCCAACCAGCGGCCCGCGCGGCATGTTCGCGATCTGGCTCGAGCGCACCAGGTGCGGATTGTCCGGCCGCCCGGTGATCAGCCGCGCCGACGCCAGGTTCAGGGCCGGATACAGCTTGTCTCCCACCCGGACGTACAGCGCGCCCGAGTCACGGTCCGCGATGATCGGCGACTCGTTGATCTGGCCGGCCGGGCTGATGAACGAGTACAGCAGCGCGCCGAGGCAGATCACCAAGGCTGCGGACACCGACGCCACAACGGCCAAGTTCTGCCGCCGTCCCGGCTCGACTTCCATGCGGACCCGCCACCGGGTCAGCGCCATCGCCGTTCGGCGAGCAAGGAACTGATAGCCCGTTACCTGGGTCCGCGTAGACAGCCCGAGGCCATACCCCGACCCCCGCTGCCCGCGACTCTCTTCCGCCACTAATTCACCATCCGGTCTGCTAGAACGCCTGGATTCCGTCCCTGAAGGTATCCATCGCGCGAATTACTCCGACAACCCGTGACAACCGTAAGGGACGCGCACGGACCTCGCCACCGCGTCGCCGTGCGCGTTAACTTTTGTTCACATCCCGCTATGTAGACGAATCCCACCCGCCGCCGAGCTGGCACTCCATGGTCTTGCGCACTGATCCCCCGGCTGGATTCTTCGTGTGCTCACAAGCATCGTAGCCGCGGAAGGCCGACTCGTCCTGCTGAATGCCCATACCGCCGCTACGTTTGCTGCCTGCTCTATCGGGACGCTCGCCCGCCCAGAGGCGGCGGGGGCCACCTGATGCGAGCAAGATGGGCGACATGACTGAGCTCGCGCCCTCGCTGAGCGAACTCGCGCGACGGTTCGGCATCGCGACCGAGTACGAGGACTGGACCGGCCGCCGCGTGCCTGTCTCCGAGGCCACGCTGGTTGCGGTGCTCGCCGCACTCGGTGTCGACGCCGGCACAGAACAAGAGCGCAACGCCGCGCTCACCGCGCGGGCACGGTCGCATTGGGAACGCCGGCTGCCGGCGACCATCGTCGGCCGCACCGGTGCGCCGACGCGATTCTGGGTGCACGTGACGCACGGTCATGCCGCCGAAGTGTGGTTGCAGTTCGAGGACGGCACGGTACGTGGCGGCGTGCAGCAGGTCGACAACTTCACGCCGCCGTTCGAACTGGACGGGCGCTGGGTGGGTGAGGCCAGCTTCGTGTTGCCCACCGACCTGCCGCTGGGCTACCACCGCGTGCACCTGCGCTCCGGCGACTCCGAGACCAGCACCGCGCTCATCATGACGCCGGACTGGCTCGGGCTGCCGGAGCAGCTCGGCGCCCGCCGAGCGTGGGGTCTGGCCGTCCAGCTCTACAGCGTGCGGTCCCGACAGTCGTGGGGCGTCGGCGATCTGACCGATCTGACCGACCTCGCGGTGTGGTCGGCCTTCCGCCATGGCGCCGACTATGTCCTGGTCAATCCGCTGCATGCGGCCGCCCCGACCTCGCCGATGGAGCCGTCACCCTACCTGCCGACCTCGCGGCGGTTTGTCAACCCGTTATACCTCCGTGTCGAGGCGATTCCCGAATTCGCCGACCTGACCAAGCGCGGGCGGGTGCGGCGGCTGCGGTCCGACGTCCAGCAGCGAGCCCGCCGGCTCGACACCATCGACCGCGACGGCGCATGGGCGGCCAAGCGCGCGGCGCTCAAGCTGCTGCACTCGGTCTCCCGATCGGCCGGCCGTGACCTGGCCTACGCCGCATTCCGCGCCCGCGAGGGCCGCGCGCTCGACGACTTCGCCACCTGGTGCGCGCTTGCCGAGGAGTACGGCGGCGACTGGCACCGCTGGCCGGAGTCGCTGCAGCATCCCGACACTGCCGGTGTCGCCGGCTTCGTCGAACGGAATTCGGACGCGGTCGATTTCCACCGCTGGTTGCAGTGGCAGCTCGATGAGCAACTGGCCTCGGCGCAGTCGCATGCGATACGGGCCGGCATGGCGGTAGGCGTCATGGGGGACTTGGCGGTCGGTGTGCACCCCGACGGCGCCGACGCCTGGGCCCTCCAGGATGTGATGGCGCTGGGCGTGACCGCGGGGGCCCCTCCGGACGAGTTCAATCAGCTCGGCCAAGACTGGTCACAGCCGCCGCTGCGGCCGGACCGGCTGGACGACCAGGAGTATCGACCCTTTCGCGCACTGGTCCGCGGTGTGCTGCGGCATACCGGCGGGGTCCGCATCGACCACATCATCGGTTTGTTTCGGCTGTGGTGGATCCCGCGCGGAGCACCGCCCACTCAGGGCACCTACGTGCGCTACGACTACGAGGCGATGATCGGCATCGTCGCCCTGGAGGCGCACCGGGCCGGGGCACTCGTCGTCGGCGAGGATCTCGGCACCGTCGAGCCCTGGGTGCGCGACTACCTTCTCTTGCGCGGCCTGCTGGGCACCTCGATCCTCTGGTTCGAGTTGGACCGCGACGGAAATGGCGGGCCGTTGCCGGCCGAGCGCTGGCGGGAATACTGCCTTTCGTCCGTCACCACCCACGATCTGCCGCCGACCGGCGGATATCTGGCCGGCGACCACGTGCGCCTGCGCGAGTCCCTGGGACTGCTGACCCGGCCGGTCGAGGACGAGCTCGAGTCCGACCGGGCCGAGCTGGCGGCCTGGATGGCCGAGCTGCGCCGGGTTGGATTACTGGATGACGGGCAAGACGACCCGGAACTGGTCGTTCTCGCCCTGTACCGGTATTTGGGCCGAACGCCGTCGCGGCTGTTGGGGGTGGCCCTGACCGACGCGGTCGGTGACCGCCGGACTCAGAACCAGCCGGGCACCACCGACCAATACCCCAACTGGCGCGTTCCGCTGACGGGCCCCGACGGCCGACAGCTGTTGCTCGAGGATGTGTTCACCGATCGCAGGGCGGCCGCCCTGGCCGAGGCCGTGCGCGCCGAGATCGCGCCTGGAACGTAGCGCCTACCTGTTAGCTTCGGGTGCCATGACGGTTTCCCCGAAAATAGGGGTCATGGCCCCGGTCGCCGACGGTGTCACCG
The DNA here is from genome assembly GCA_963788075.1 of uncultured Actinomycetota bacterium. Classification (GTDB taxonomy): domain Bacteria; phylum Actinomycetota; class Actinomycetes; order Mycobacteriales; family Mycobacteriaceae; genus Mycobacterium. The sequence goes on from CAWBFI010000014.1 coordinate 128,654, forward strand.
CGGATCCCGACTGGATGGTCAGCTTCGCGAGCCACCTCGAACGCTGCGGGTTCGAATCGATCGTCGTCGTCGAGCACACGGTCCTGGCCACCCGCTACGACAGCGTCTATCCGTATGACAGTTCCGGACGAGTTGGGCTGCCGGCCGACTGCCCCATTCCCGACCCGCTCGACCTGCTGGCCTTCCTGGCCGGACACACCAGCCGGCTCGGGTTGGCCACCGGTGTGTTGGTAATGCCCAACCACCATCCGGTGGTGCTCGCGAAACGGGCGGCGACCGTCGATGCGCTCTCGGGCGGGAGGCTGCGGCTGTGCGTGGGCGTGGGCTGGCTGAAGGAAGAGGCGGGCGCGTGCGGGGTGGAGTTCGAGAGTCGGGGCAGGCGGGCCGACGAGCAGTTGGCGGTCTTGCGGGAGCTGTGGGCCGACCGGCCGCAAGGGGCGTCGTTTCACGGCGAATTCTTCAGCTTCGACGACGTGATGTGTTACCCCAAACCGGTTGCGGGTGAACGCCTTCCGATTCACATCGGCGGCCACAGCCGGGCCGCCGCCCGCCGCGCGGGGCGCCTGGGGGACGGCCTCCAGCCGCTCGGTGTGACCGGTCCGCAACTCGCGGCACTGATTGCCCTGATGCGTGACGAGGCATCGTCGGCGGGCCGCGACCCGGCGGCGCTGGAGGTGTCACTGGGACACGCGGTCGGCAAGATCGATGCCGAGCGCGCGGCCAGCCTCGTCGATCAGGGCGCCGACCGGATCGTGTTGGCCATGCCGCCGACCACCGATATCGACCAGGCCAAAGACATGCTGTCGGCCTGCGCGCAGCGGCTGTCGCTGGTGGTGAAGCCTTCGAACCCGGCCTGAGCGCGCGATGACCCTTTCCACCGACGACCGCGCGGCGCTGCGCGATTTGGTACACCGGTATGCCGCCAACGTTGACGATCGCCAATTCGACGTCGCGGCAAGCCTTTTCACTGTCACGGCCGAATTGTCGGTGCCCGGGCCGCCGGCCGCCCTGGAACCGATCCATTCCCACCGCGGTCAGGAGGCCATCGCCGCGGCCGTCGGCGCCGTCGCCGCGGTCACCCGGACCGAACACGCGATCGTCGGCGAGGTCTACGAAGAGGCCGGGCCGCGCGGCACCGCCCGGGGGCGCATTGCGTGTATCGCGCACCACTGGAGTCAGCGCGGGGACGAGGTGGTCGACGCGGTTTGGCATCTGCGCTACGACGACGACTACGAGCTGACCGACGCCGGCTGGCGCATCGCCCGACGGGCCCTGACGATCAATGCCATCGAGACCCGGCCGGTGCGCCGATTGCTGCCGCGCGACCCGGACTGAGCGCGTCGTCCAGGATGTTATGCCCAAACTCCGAGTCAGCGCCCAGAACCGCATTTGCGGCTAGAACAGCGCGGTCATGATGCGGTTGCGGCGACAACTATTTCAACCTCTTCATGATGACGTTCATCATCAGGGCCGGAATTCAGATTCTTTGCGACCATCCGCGGCTGTACTTCAGCCGCAATGCCACTCCCGGTAAGGACGAGTGGCTGCGCGTGGGCCCGCCGGTACCCGACGACGAGCTGTGGACCGCCAACGCCGACACCGTCGCGCTGCCGCCGCAATTCGGGCTGCCCTTCCGCCACTCCATCGGCCTGGCCCGGTGGTGGCACCTCGGCATGGACGTCTTGTGGCTGCTCAACGGGGCGGTCGTCTACGTGCTGCTGTTCACCACCGGGCAGTGGCGTCACATCGTGCCTACCAGCTGGGACGTTTTCCCGAGCGCGCTGTCTGTGGCGATTCAGTACTTGTCGGTGGAGCACTGGCCGGCGGACAACGGCTGGGTGGCCTACCACGGCCTGCAGGTATTGGCGTACTTCACCACCGTTTTCATCGCCGCCCCGGCAGCCTTGATCACCGGCCTCGGTATGTCGCCCGCCCTGTCGCAGCGCGTGCATTGGCTGAGCGCAAGCGGTTGAGCATCCAGCATGCGCGCTCGCTGCATTTCTTGGTGCTGGTGTACTTCTTGTTCTTCATCCTGGTGCACGTCACGCTGGTGTTCGCGACCAGCGCGCTGAAAAACCTCAACCACATATTCGCCGCGCGCGACGACAACAGCTGGATGGGTTTCTGGATTTTCGCCGCCGCGATGGTGGTGACGGCCATCGCATGGGTTTGGGCCACTCCGTTCACGATTCGGCATCCGCGCGTCGTCCAGCGGGTTGGTTACGCGCTGGTCGGCCCGTTCCAGCGGATGCTCGAGCAGCTGGACCCCAAGCCGGGCGCCTTCACCCAAGAAGACATCTCGCCGCACCACTGGCGCAACGGCCGCCTTCCCGAGACCGTCGAGTACAAAGAGTTGGAGCGCAACGACTTTCGCGACTGGCGGCTGAAGGTCTACGGCCTCGTCGAGCACCCGATAGAGTTCTCGCTCGACGACTTGAAGGCGATGCCCTACCACGACCAGATCAGCCAGCACTTCTGCATCCAAGCGTGGTCCGGCGTTGCCAAATGGGGTGGCGTGCAGATGAAGACCATCATGGACATT
>CAWBFI010000015.1:0-121996 GCA_963788075.1 uncultured Actinomycetota bacterium
CGCGAGTTGGGCCTGGCCGTCGGCAAGCTCGAACCACGCCTCGTCGTCCCACAGCTCTCCAGCCACGAAGTAGTACGGGTGGCATACCGCATCGAGTTGCGCAGGTTGCGTGCGGAATTGGCGCAGCGCCTCTTTGAGCAGCGGTGCTGCGGCCGTATAGTCGTCGAGCACCCGCACCGCCAACCCGCGCAGCAGCAGCAGGGAATGGGGCGGCTCGGGCCCCAACGGTCGAGCTTTGACGGCCCGCGCCACCTCGGCTGACCCGTCTCCGACGGCGAGGCGCCCGGCGTACATGCCGGCCACTAAGGCTTCGAACAACGTCTCGAGCGCCAGCATGGCATCCAGCGGCTGCAGCCGCTGAGCCGCCTGAAGCAACAGCAGCGGGGCTTCGCCGCCGCGGTTGAGCAGAAATGCAACGTGCAGGCCGGATTTCAGCTGCGCGCGCATACGCTCGAGTCGCGCATGGTCCCGCTTGCCCAGGAAACCAATGTCGACACCCGTCAGCAGCTTCTCGGTGGCTACGTAATCTCCGGCGGCGTATTTGGCTTCGGCGGCGACCAGCGCACGCGCTGCCCGCCGGCCCGGATCCGGGGTCAGCGCCACCGCCCGCTCCCAAAACGCGGCGGCCGCTGCGACCCCGCCGCGGCGGGCCGCTCGATCGGCCGATCCAGTCAGCTCAGCGGCCACTTCCTCGTCGGCGGCGCGCGCCGCGTAGGCGCTATGCCAGGCCCGTCGGTCCGGATCCACTTGCGGCCCGGTCGCTTCGGCCAGCGCGGCATGGGCCGCCCGCCGCTCCTCGTCGTCGGCAGCCTGATACACCGCCGAGCGCAGCAATGGGTGCCGAAACCGCACGGCCGCACCTACGTCTAGCAGCCCGGCATCCACCGCCAACTCCAGCGCGTCGATGCTCAGATTCAGCGTGTGAGCCGCGCGCTGCAGCAGCGCCGGATCCCCGACCGGATCGGCGGCGGCAAGCAACACCAGCGTCCGAGTCGCCCGCGGTAACCCCCGCAACCGCGTCAAGTACCGATCCTGGATGCGGCGCGGAACACCGACGCAATCGGGCATCGCAAACCCACCGGCGAAATCCACCGCACCCAGTTCCAGCAGGGCCAGCGGGTTTCCCTGCGTCTCGTCCACGATGCATCTGCGCACGCTCTCATCGAGGGAAGCCGTGGTCGCCGACGCCAGCAGCGCCCGCGCGGAGCCCTCATCTAGCCCGGACAACCGAGCCTCGGGGAAGCCCGCCAGTGAGTCCTCCGAGGCGGTTGTCGTTCGGGCGGCAAAAACCATTCCGATCGGCTCGGCCAGCAGCCGCCGCCCCACAAACCCAAGCACCTGAGCGGTGGCCTGATCCAGCCACTGCACGTCATCGACCACGCACAGCAGCGGGCGGTCCTCAGCGGCTTTCGCCAACAGGTTCAGCGCCGCCAGCGCGACCAGGAACAGCTCGGGGCGCTCCCCGGACGCCAGACCTAGCGCCACTTTCAGCGCCTCACGCTGGGGTTCGATCAACGCATCCAGATGCGAAAGCGTCGGCGTGCAAAGGTCGTGCAGCCCGGTGAACGCCAACTCCATCTCCGACGCGACGCCCATACACCGCGCGACGCTGAAGTCCGCCGCCCGATCGGTCACATACCGCAACAGTGCGGTCTTGCCGATCCCCGGCTCACCTCGCAGCACCATCACGGCGCTGCGACTCCCACGCACCTGATGCAGCAGGCCGTCAAGCGCCGCGCACTCGCTGGCCCGCCCATACAACGATGTCAACGGGCCCGCGGCCCGATCGCCGACCACCAACTACCGCCCTCACCGGACCAAGCCCCAGATATTGGCGGATCTTATCGCGTTCGCGCGGCGTGCGCCGGGCCCGGTCGTTGTGTTGCTGACCCGCTCGACGCCGGCACAACGAGCATTCGCAAGAGCCGGCACCAGCCACCAACAGACGCGCCCCCCGGGAGCTGACGATTTCCGTTGCGGCGCCGGCAGTTTCGGCCGCATCCAGCGCGAGGTCGAATACCCCCCCTCAGTCAACCGTCGCCCCGGCCATAATCGGCGGGAAGCAGTTGGCGTGCGGCGCGGTTGAACGGTGAATGCGCATAGGAGTCGTGTTCCCGCAGACCGAGCTCGGCGGCGACCCCGCAGTCGTACGCGTGTACGCGCAGGGCGTCGAGGAACTCGGGTACACCCACATCCTCGCCTACGACCACCTCGTGGGCGCCGACCCGACCGTGCACCGGGACTGGCAGGGCCCCTACGACATCGAGTCGACGTTTCACGAGCCGTTCGTCATGTTCGGCCACCTGGTCGCGGTCACCTCACTGGAACTCGTCACCGGTGTCATCATCCTGCCGCAGCGACAGTCCGTGCTGGTGGCCAAGCAGGCCGCCGAGGTCGACCTGCTCACCGGCGGGCGGTTCCGGCTCGGCATCGGGCTGGGCTGGAACGCCGTCGAGTACGAGGCGCTCGGCGAGAAGTTCAGCAACCGCGGCAGGCGCTCCGAGGAGCAGGTCGAGCTCATGCGGAAGCTGTGGACGGAGCGGTCGGTCACCTTCAACGGGAAGTACCACACGGTGACCGGAGCGGGCCTGGCCCCGCTGCCCACGCAACGGCCCATCCCGGTGTGGTTCGGTGCGGCCTCCGATCGCGCCTACGAACGCGCCGGACGGCTCGGCGACGGCTGGTTCCCGATGATGGCGCCCGGAGCCGGCCTCGACCACGCGCGTGAGCAGGTGAAGCGCGCGGCGGCAGCCGCGGGCCGGGACGCCGAAAGCCTCGGCATGGAAGGCCGGGTCACCTGGGCCGGCGACCGCGACAAGGCCGCCGCGGACATCGCCGCCTGGAAAGCCGCCGGTGCGACACACCTGTCGGTGAACACCATGAAGGCCTGGTTGGCCACTGTCGACGACCACCTCGCCGCGCTGGAGCGGGTCGCCGCCGACCTGAAGTAGCGCCGCGGCCCAGCGGTATGGATGTCCTGCCGTGCCTAGGTATACGACGGCTGAAACGCCTCGGCGGGCTGGGCCAAGGCCAGCGCCGAGCTGGTTCCTATCGGCCCGTGCCGGTCGAACAGGGTTGCGGCGCCGGTGGCCACACCGGCCGTGCCGTAGTGGCTTTGGGCCGCCAGCCCGAGGTATTCCCCGTCGGGCAGCCGGCTCGCGGTGACGGTGTAGTCGGCATTGATGTAGCGCAATCCGCCAGTGCCCCAATGGCTGAGCGAACTGGTGATGTCGCCGACGAATGCCAGGCGGGTAAACGGCGTGAGGGGGTGGCCTTGCACCATCGGGCGAAAGACCCTCGCCCACGCGAACTTTCGCGAGTGGGACTGCGCCCACTCGCCCGCCGTGATGCCCGGGGTGCCTTCGAGGGTGGCCCCATACCCCCAGATGAGGAACGGCATGTCCGACGGAAACCCCTCGGAGTGCGCCGGAAGCGGCGGCATCTGCACCGGGGCCGACCACACCTCGCCGTCGGGATGGTCGCCTCGCCGGAGGAACAACGCGCTGGCCCGCGCGACGATCTTGCCGTTCTGCTGCATGATGCCGTCGACGAGCTTGATGCGCCGGCCTTCGCGCTGCACCGAGGTCTGAAGCCGCACCGGCTCGAGCAGGACAGGGCGCAACAGGTCGACCGTGATACGGGCGGGCTGCAAGTCGGGATCGATGCCGGATTGCTCTATCCCCCAGGCCAACAGGCCTCCAACGATCTGACCCCCCATCGCCGCGCCCCATGGTCCTCGCGTCGTCGCGCCCGGAAGGTAGGAGTCGCCGTCAACAGTGAAGAACGCCTCGGGCATGATGGCGGAATCCTCGATCGTCACCGCTATCACGATAGGGCAGAAGGATAGTAAGGACCGGGCATGCCTGCAGTGATGGAAGTTTCCCGCGACCACAACCCCTTCCCGCTGACGGGTGTCTCCCGCGATGCCAACGGCATCCCGCGTTATGAGGATCTCCCGGCCACGTTGCTGGAGATGCTCGACGAGCAGGTCGAGCGTCGCCCGGACAGCGAGGCCCTGGTCGAACTGTCGGCGGGCGGCGCCGGGCGACTGACCTACCGGCAGTTGTGGGACCGCGCGTCGCGGGTGGCCGGCGGGCTGGCCGCGGCCGGCGTGCGACCGGGCGATCGCGTCGCCGTGCGCTACCCCGCCGGAATCGACTGGGCGCTGGCGTTCTGGGGCACCGTGATGGCCGGGGCCATTGCGGTGGCGGTGAATACGCGATCGGCGCGACCGGAGATCGAGTTCGTTTTGTCCGACTCGGGTGCGCGGGTGGATCTTGCGCCGGACACACCGCTGCCTGACGGGCACCCGTACGTGACCGAACGGCTGGAACGCGCGGACACGGCCGCCCTGTTCTACACCTCGGGCACCACCGGCCACCCCAAGGGGGTGCCGACCACGCACGAGGCGTTCCTCACCAATACCGAGAACGCGGTCCGGTGCCTAGAACAGCCAAGGGATCTCGGCGAGGGAATGCGCACTCTCATCTCGGTTCCGCTGTTCCATGTCACCGGTTGCAACTCACAGCTGTTGGCGGCCGCGCGGGTCGGAGGAGCATCGGTGATCATGCCCGCACTCAACCTCGACGAGCTGATCGCCGCGCTGAGCGGCGAGCGCATCTCGGCCATGGTAACCGTGCCGGCGATCTATTCGTTGTTGTTGCAGCACAAGGGCTTTGCCAAAGCAGATGTCTCCGGCATCCGCTGGGTGGCCTACGGTGGCGCACCGATCGCGCCGTCCTTGGTGCGGTCGGTCAAGGAGGCCTTTCCTGCGGCCAAGGTGTTCAACGGGTACGGCATGACCGAAACGGCGTCGCTGATGACCGTGCTGCCGGACCGGGACGCCGTCGAACACGCCGACTCGGTCGGGTATGCGGTTCCCTCGGTGGACCTGGCAATAGCCCCGTTCCGCGGTGACGAGCCGGGTGTCGGCGAGTTGGTGGCGCGGGGTGCGAACGTGACCGCCAATTACTGGAATCGGCCGGAAGCCAGCTCGGCCACCTTCGCGGACGGCTGGCTGCACACCGGCGACGTGGTCCGGGTCGACGAGGCGGGCCGGGTGCACATCATCGATCGGCTCAAAGACATCATCAACCGGGGTGGCGAGAACGTATCCAGCGTCGAGGTCGAGGCCGTGCTCCTGGCCGCGCCCAAGGTCGTGGACGCCTGCGTGCTGGCGGTGTCCGACGACGTCATGGGGGAAAAGGTCGGCGCCGTCCTTTTCGGCGGCCCGGAGCGCATCGACGTGCCCGCCGTGCTCGAACATTGCCGCGGGCAGCTGGCCGACTTCAAGGTTCCGCAATACGTCACCGTGGTTGACGAAGCCTTGCCGCGCAACGCCGGCGGCAAGCTGCTCAAGGGCAAGCTCCGCGAGCGGGTCCAATGGGGTGACCCGCTCCGGTGAGCGCGACCCTGCTGATCGCCAACCGCGGCGAGATCGCACTTCGAATCATCCGAACCGCAACCGAATTGGGAATCCAAACCGTTGCGGTCTACGCCGAAGACGACGCCGACAGCCCCCACGTCCATGCCGCCGACGAGGCGATCGGCCTTCCCGGCGCCGGCCCGGAGGCCTACCTGGACCAGCCCGCGATGCTCGCGGCGGCCAAACAAACGGGTGCCGGGCTGATCCATCCGGGCTACGGGTTCCTCAGCGAGAAAGCCGAATTCGCCCGCGCCGCCGCGGCGACCGGCTACACGTTCGTGGGGCCGGACGCCGACACGCTGGAGTTGGTCGGCGACAAGTCGTCGGCCCGCGGTGCGGCGGTTGCCGCCGGGGTTCCAGTGCTGCCCGCGACCGAGGGGCCGAGCAGCGTGGAAGAGGTGCGCGCCTTCTTCGCCGCCAGGGACGGCGCCATCATGATCAAGGCGCTCGCCGGCGGCGGCGGCCGGGGAATGCGAAGGGTGGACAGCGCCGACCAGATCGACAGCGCCTACCAACAGTGCGCCGCTGAGGCGCGGCTCGGCTTCGGCGATCCGGCGCTGTTCGCCGAGGCGGCCCTCGACGCCGCGCGGCACATCGAGGTGCAGGTGGTGGGCGCACCGGCCGGGCACCAGACGCACGCGTTGTCCCTCGGCGACCGCGACTGCAGCATCCAGCGGCGCTATCAGAAGCTGGTCGAGATCGCACCAGCCCAAGGGCTTTCGGACGGGTTGCGTCGAAAGTTACATCGGGCGTCGGCGCGGCTGTGCGCCAGGGTCGGGCTGCGCGGACTGGCCACCGTCGAATTCCTTGTCACCGGTGAAAGTTTCGTCTTCCTCGAGATCAACCCGCGCATCCAGGTGGAGCACACGGTCACCGAGGAGACGACCGGGGTGGACCTGGTGGCCGTGCAGCTGGCCATCGCCGGCGGCGCGTCGTACTACCAGCTGGGGCTCCCGGCGGGAATCGCTTCCGACGGAAGCGAAGTCATCGGCGAGCCGGCCGCGCGACGCGGTATTGCGATCCAGACTCGGGTCAACGCTGAGACCTTTGCCGCCGACGGGTCCGTCACGCCCTCGGCGGGGACCTTGACGGTGTTCTCGCCGCCGGGCGGTCCCGGGGTGCGCGTCGACACGTATGGCCGGCCGGGCCTGACCGTCGGTCCTCGGTACGACTCACTGTTGGCCAAGGTCATCACCCACGTGAACGGACAATCGCTGCAGGCCGCGGTTCGCAAGGCCCAAACAGCGCTGGGCGAATTCGGCATCGAGGGCATTCGCACGAATGCAGCATTTCTGCGAGAGCTGCTGTCGGACAGCCAGGTCGAGTCCGGCTGGGTAACGACGGGTTTCCTTGACGGAAAGCTTCCGGAGTTGGCGGCTGCGGCGTCGTCTCGCCGGCCCGACATCCGTGTCACGCCGGTCGAGCTCTACCCGGGTGAGGAAGTGCTGCGCGCGAGTCTGGCCGGCACTGTGGTCGAGGTGGCGGCCGAAGGCGTCGAGTTCGATGCCGGTGGCCAACTCGTCGTCCTCGAGGCGATGAAGATGCAGCATGTGCTCGTTGCGCCGGATGCGCTGCGAACGGTTCGGGGTCTCGTAACGCCCGGCCAGGTCGTCGGGACGGGAGATCCATTGCTGGTCTTCACCCGTTCCGGCGCCGGGGCCGATGGCCAATCAGACACGGCCGCAGTGGATCTCGACCGGCCGCGCGCCGACCTCGACGAGGTGGGCAGGCGGCATTTGCTCGCCCTCGACGAGGGCCGTGAGCCCGCCGTCGCCAAACGCCACGCCCAGGGCCGGCGCACCGCGCGGGAGAACATCGCCGATCTGGTCGATGCCGGCAGTTTCGTCGAATACGGCGCGCTGGCTATAGCAGCGCAGCGCAGCCGACGCTCGGAATCCGACCTGATCGCCAACACGCCGGCCGACGGCCTGGTTGCCGGCCTGGCGACGATCGGCGCGGATCGATTCGGGCGAGCGGCCGCCGAAGCCGTCGTGCTGTCCTACGACTACACCGTCCTGGCCGGAACGCAGGGCATGCGCAACCACGCCAAGACCGATCGCGTCTTCGAGCTGGCCGCGCGAAAACGGCTGCCGGTGCTGCTGTTTGCCGAGGGCGGCGGTGGGCGGCCCGGGGATACCGACGTCGGCGGCGCCGCCGGCCTGGACGTGCCGACCTTCCGGATGCTGGCCGGCCTGAGCGGCCGGGTTCCGCTGGTGTCGATCGTGTCCGGGCGTTGCTTCGCCGGCAACGCCGCGCTGGCCGGTGTGTGCGACGTGATCATCGCGACCCCCGACGCCAACATCGGGATGGGCGGGCCGGCGATGATCGAGGGAGGGGGGCTGGGGTTATACCCGCCGGAGGCGCTCGGGCCGATCGATGTGCAGCGACACAACGGTGTGGTGAGCCTGGTTGCCCGCGACGAGGCGCATGCGGTAGCTCTCGCCAAGCAGTATCTGTCGTATTTCCAGGGCAGCTTGAACAACAGGGACGACTGGCAGGCACCCGATCCGCGGCTGGCCCGACATGTCGTGCCCGAGAACCGGTTACGGGCCTACGACGTGCACCGGGCGATCGAGTCGATCGTCGACGTCGGCTCCGCCCTGGAATTACGCCCCGACTACGGCGTTGGTATCGTCACCGCGCTGGTCCGCGTCGAGGGTGTGGCATACGGGCTGATCGCCAACAGCACCCACCATCTCGGCGGTGCCATCGACGCCGAGGCGGCGGACAAGGCCGGCGACTTTCTCGCGTTGTGCGAGTCGTTCCGGCTGCCGCTGATTTCGCTGTGCGACACGCCGGGATTCATGGTCGGGCCGGAGGCGGAGAAAGAGGCCGCGGTCCGCCGCTTCGGCCGGATGTTCGTGCTGGGCGCGAGGTTGACGGTGCCACTCGGAATGATCATCTTGCGCAAGGGTTACGGTCTCGGCGCAATGGCGATGGCCGGCGGTTCCTTCCGCGCCCCTCAGTTCACGGTCGCCTGGCCGACAGGGGAGATCGGCGGCATGGGACTGGAAGGCGCTGTACGGCTTGGGTTCAGCAAGGAGCTCGCCGCCGTCGCCGATCCGGCCGAACGCCAGGAACTATTCGACAAGCTCTTGGCCGCCGCGTACGAGCACGGTAAGGCGCTGCGGTCGGCCACCACGTTCGAGTTGGACGACGTCATCGACCCTGCGGACTCCCGGGCCTGGATCACCAGGCTTCAGCGAGGCTGAGGGTCGATCCGTTATCCGTGGCCCGAACCGCAGCCGACGCCCGGCAGGCATCCCTGGCCGCCCGCCACGCCGCCGGGGCCGGCGAACTGCCCGCCGGAGCCGCAACCGACGCCGGCGACGCAGCCCTGGCCGCCCGGGCCGCCGGCGGGGCCGCCGTTCTGGCCGCCGGAGCCGCAGTTGCCATTGGCGTCGCAGCCGCCACCGGCCGGGTCGTCCTTGAATACGACGTGCATGGGCGCGGTCGCGTTCGTAGCCTGCGCGGCCGGCGCGGCCACGAAAGTATCGGCAGCGGCCGCGAAAGTATCGGCAGTGGCCGCTGCTGGTGCGGCGGCGAAAGCCCCCGCAATGGCCCCGGACACCACGACTGATTTCACGAGGGTTAATTTCGCTACCATGCGCGTCGCATACCACGCGCACACGTGTCCAAACATCGCTCGAGATCGGGTGCCGCCATGAACTCATCGGATTTGACCGGACGTACCGCCATCATCACCGGTGCCTCGCGCGGCATCGGGCTGGCGATCTCGCAGCAATTGGCGGCCGCCGGCGCCAATGTGGTGCTCACCGCCCGCAAGCAGGAGGCGGCCGAGGCGGCAGCGGCGCAGGTCGGTGAGAAGGCCCTCGGGGTCGGCGCTCATGCGGTCGACGAGGACGCCGCGCGCCGCTGCGTGGACCTCACGCTGGAACGGTTCGGCAGCGCCGACATCCTGATCAACAACGCGGGAACGAATCCGGCGTACGGTCCGCTGATCGACCAGGACCACGCCCGCTTCACCAAGATCTTCGACGTGAACCTGTGGGCGCCGCTGCTGTGGACCTCGCTCGTCGTCAAGTCATGGATGGGCGAGCACGGCGGTGCGATCGTCAACACCGCCTCCATCGGTGGGATGCATCAGTCGCCGGCGATGGGCATGTACAACGCCACCAAGGCCGCGCTGATCCATGTCACCAAGCAACTGGCCCTGGAACTTTCACCTCGTATCCGCGTCAACGCGATCTGCCCCGGCGTGGTTCGCACCAGGCTGGCCGAGGCGCTGTGGAAGGACCACGAGGACCCGCTGGCGGCCACGGTGGCGCTGGGCCGCATCGGTGAGCCGGCCGATGTGGCGGGTGCGGTCGCCTTCCTGGTCTCGGATGCCGCGAGCTGGATCACGGGCGAGACGATGGTGATCGACGGGGGTATGTTGCTCGGCCCCGCGCAGGGGTTCCAGTCTCTACCGAAGGGCAAGCAATGAGCTCCGACGACGTAATGGCCGACCTGAAGCCGCTGGTGCAGGCGCTGTTGGAGGAGCACGACCCGGCCACCACCGAGCCGCGAAAATTCCTCGGCGCGCAGTACGACGCGGGGCTTGCCTGGGTGCACCTGCCCCAGGGTTTCGGCGGGCTGGGTCTGCCACGGAAAGCCCAGGAACTCGTCGACGCCGAGCTTTCCGCCGCGGGTGCCCCGGTCGGGGGAACCGTCAAGAACTTTATCGGTATGGGCATGGCCGCGCCGACGATCGCCGCCTTCGGGACCGACGAGCAGAAGCGAAAGTTCCTGCGCCCGTTGTTCACCGGCGAGCAGGTCTACTGCCAGTTGTTCAGCGAGCCGGGCGCGGGCTCGGACCTGGCCGGCGTGGCCACCCGGGCTGTGCGTGACGGTGACGACTGGATCGTCAATGGGCAGAAGGTGTGGACGTCGATGGCCCAGCACGCGCAGATGGCCATCCTGGTCGCCCGCACGGACCCGGCGGTCCCAAAACACGCCGGCCTGACGTACTTCCTGTGCGACATGACGCAACCCGGCGTCGAAGTCCGGCCGCTGCGCCAGATCACCGGCGAGGCGGAGTTCAACGAGGTGTTCCTCACCGACGTCCGGGTGCCGGATGCCAATCGGCTTGGCCCGGAAGGAGGGGGCTGGCGCGTCGCGACCACCACGCTCAACAACGAGCGCGTCGCCATCGGCACGCGCGCCGGAACCCCGCGGGAGGGCGGGATCATCGGCAAGGTCACCGAAGCCTGGCGCAACGAGCCGGCGCTGCGCAACCCCGCCATGCACGACGAGCTGATGCGGCTGTGGGTCGACGCCGAGGTCCTGCGGCTGGCGGGTGAACGGCTGCGACAGCAGGCCAGCGCGGGTCAGCCCGGACCGGAGGGCGCGGGCATGAAAGTGGCCTTCGCCCGTCTGGCGCAAGCCATTTCGGGTTTTGACATCGAGCTGCACGCGGAGTCCGGGCTGCACTACGACGACTGGACCATGCGCAGAACGGAAGTCGTCGACCTGATCGGGCGGGGCCCCGGGTACCGCTACCTGCGTGCCCGCGGCAACTCGATCGAGGGCGGCACCTCGGAAATTTTGCGCAACACCATCTCCGAGCGGATCCTCGGCCTGCCGGGAGAGCACCGCGTCGACAAGGACATTGCCTGGAAGGACCTGCACCGGTGAGCGACTTGCTGTACTCCGACACCGAGGAGGCATTGCGGGACAGCATTCGTCACCTGTTCGCCGACCGGTGCCCACCAGAAGCGGTGGCCCGCGCCTACGACCAGGTGCCACAAGACTTTTCAGGTGTCTGGCAGACGTTGGCCGGCGAGCTCGGCGCAGCCGGACTGCTGGTGCCCGAATCGCTCGGCGGTGCCGGCGTGGGCGCTCGCGAGGCCGCGGTCGTCATGGAGGAGATCGGGCGGGCCGTCGCGCCGGTGCCGTTCCTGTCCAGCGCGGTGCTGGCAACGGTCGCGCTGTTGCGTGCCGGTGACACCGAGACCGTTTCCGCGCTTGCGCAAGGCGCGCTGACCGCGGCGCTAGTGGTGCCGTTGGCGACCGCCCCGGGGGATCCGATCGCAGGGGTGAGCGTCGGCGCCGACGGCCTGACCGGACAGGAGAGCAGTGTCGCGGGCGCCGGCGAAGCCGACGTGCTCGTCGTGCCGGTCGCCGGCGCCGGCGGACTCGAGCTGCACACCGTCTCCGCCAGCGCCCCGGGCGTCGAGGTGTCCCCGCTCCTGGCGCTGGATATGACGAGACCCCTTGCGACTGTGAAGTTTTCAGATGCGGCGTCGTCGCGCGTGGGCCCGGCGGACGGCGCCGTGGCGGAAGCGCTTGGGACGGGCGCGGCCCTGCTCGCGTCCGAGCAACTCGGTGTGGCCCAGTGGTGTTTCGAGACAACACTGGCTTATGCCAAGCAGCGCAAGCAGTTCGGCCGCGCGATCGGTTCCTACCAGGCGATCAAGCACCGACTGGCGGATCTGTGGTTTGAGGTCAGCGCGGCGACGGCGGTCGCCCGGTACGCCGCCGACACGTGCTCCCGCGGCGACGAAGACGCCGAAGCCGCGGCGGCCATCGCGCAGTCCTACTGCAGCGGCGTGGCCGTGCACTCGGCCGAGGAGTGCCTCCAACTACACGGCGGCATCGGCATGACGTGGGAGTATCCGGCGCACCTGTACCTCAAGCGGGCCAAGAGTGACCAGTTGGCCCTCGGCACCGGCTACCGCCACCGCGCCCGATTGGCCCAGTTGGTCGACCTGCCGGTGCCGTGATCGGGCTCGACGCCGCTGACCCACAGCTCTTCGGTGCGGTCGCGGAAGGTGAGCAGCGCGACGGCGTCGTCACTGCGCCGCATGGCCGACTCGCTCATGCTGGCCCACACCGAGTGGCCGCATTTGTGCCGCAATTCGACGAGGTGCTCGGCGCCGGTGCCAACCAGCGCACCCCAGGGGTCGTTCACCGGCAGCCCGTAGACAAAATCGTCGAAATTCATCGCGAGAAGCTCGTCGGACGAGTAGCCCACCATGTCGCAGAACGGGCGATTGGCGAACAGCACGGTTCCGGCGCGGTCGGCCGCCAGCGCCGGAGACGGTAGTCGGTCCAGCACGACCAGCGCCGGCATCCGATGCAGTTCGTCGATGGGCAACAGGTCAGGCGGCCTCGGGCGTCGACGCTCAATGGGTCGGCCGGTAGCGGCTGTTTGAGGTTTCGTGATCACGTATCCCCCCATCGTCGCCCGGCGCTCCTGCCTCCAGCGCCACAGGGCTCGCTTTTGTCAAAACGGGCTGACAGCAAATGCTACTGGTAAGCCCAGTGGTTAGTCCACAGTTCGCTGGCCTCCTTTGCTATTAGCCGCATGCATAATTATTTCTCGCGTAAATAAGCCGCATCTTTCCGAATTTTGCACCTCCGCAGTCGATTTGCTGAACAGCCGGTCTGTATGAGGTTGAGTGACGTGCTGCGCGAGCCCAGCAAATGTGGAAACGCGGCCTGGCAATTGTTGCGTTGTCGGGCAACGGCACAAAACTCGATCGATGTATGTATCGCAGCGAATGGCGAGCCACGATCCCGGCGACCGCGAGGGGACTTGCTGATGAGGGCCGCGTCCATCAAGGCCTGGACCCTGTCGTAGGTTCGCGCCGTGCGCGACGGTGCCGCAGAATCCTTTGCCGAGACCGTCACCGTCCGGGAATCAGGAGTCGCGAATGCGTGTGTTGTTGTCGACATACGATTCGCGCGGCGGCGTGGAGCCACTGATGAGTCTCGCGGTTCAGTTGCGGACGCTCGGTGCGGAGGCGCTGGTGTGTGCGCCGCCGGACGACGAATTCGCGCGGCGGGCGGCCGGTGTCGGCGTGGCGCTGGTCCCCTTCGGCGAGTCGGTGCGCGCGATGACGACCGCCGCGAGGTCGGCGGGGCCGCCTTCGGAGGCGGACCTGCGCCGCCACGTCGACGAATTGGTGGCCGCACAGTTCGACACGATCGCCGCCGCGGCCGACGGGTGCGATGCGCTGGTGGCGACCACTCTGCCGTGGACCGCGGCGGGCGCGCGGTCGGTGGCCGAAAAGCTGGGCATCCGCTACGTATACGCGACCTACCACCCGAACCATCTGCCCTCGCCGTACCACCCGCCGCCGGCTTATTGGGGCGTGCCGTTCCCCCAACTCATGCCCGACAACCGGGTGTTGTGGGACTTGGACGCGCAATCCTTGAACAAGCTGATCGGCCCGACCCTCAACGCCCACCGGGCGTCGATCGGCCTGCCGCCGGTGGACCAACTCCGTGACTACGCCCTCACCGAGCGCCCGTGGCTGGCGGCCGATCCGGTCCTGGGCCCGCGGCCGGAGCCCGCCGACCTCGACGTCGTCCAAACCGGCGCGTGGCTCCTGCAGGACGAGCGCCCGCTCCCGCCCGACCTGCTCGCCTTCCTGGACGCCGGCACGCCACCGGTGTACGTGGGCTTCGGCAGCATGCCGGTGCGGGCCGCGAAGGACACCGCCCGGGTGGCGATCGGCGCGATCCGCGCGCAAGCACGCCGGGCGATCGTCGCCCGCGGCTGGGCCGACCTGGGTCTGGTCGACGACCAAGAAGACTGCTTTGCCGTCGGCGAGGTCAACCAGCAGGCGCTGTTCGGCCGGGTGGCCGCCGTCGTGCACCACGGTGGCGCGGGCACGACGACCGCGGCTTCGCGGGCCGGAGCCCCGCAGGTGGTGATACCCCAGGGAAGGGACCAGCTCTACTGGGCCGGCCGGGTGGCCGACCTGGGCATCGGGGCGGCACACGTCGGTCTGCCGTTGACCACCGAGTCCCTCGCGGCGGCGCTCGGCGCGGTCCTGGCCCCCGAGACCCGCGCACGAGCGAGCGCCGTGTCGGGCAAGATCCGCGCCGACGGGGCGGCGGTGGCCGCGGCGCTGCTGCTCGAGAAGATCGGCCGGGAAGGGGCCGCCGCGTCACCGGGGTAGCGCGGAACCGAAGAGCTCCGTCATCGCCGCCCAGTGCCGCTCGTCGGCAGCGGCGTCGTAGGGCGGGTTGTCCGGGACAGCGAACCCATGAGCCGCCGAGTACCACTCGATCGTGTGCGCCACACCGGCGGCCGTCAGCGCCTTGTCGAGCTGTTCGGCGTGATCGGGCGTGAAGGACGCGTCGTTCTCGGCGCCGCCCACGTAGACCGTGGCGCTCATCCGGTCGGCCAGCAGGTGCGGGCTGTCGGCGGCGTCGGTCACCAGGCCTCCGCCGTGGAAGGACGCGGCCGCGGCGACGCGGTCGGGAAGGCGGCCGGCCACCACCATCGAGGTCCGCCCGCCCATGCAATAGCCGCACACGCCGAACCGCTCGCCGGCCACCTCGGGCCGAGCGGCCAGATAGTCGAAGAACGCGCCGGCGTCCTCGGCCATCTTGTCTCCGGTGATGCTGCCGATCATGGTAAACAGGCGCCTGCGCTCCCCCTCGTCGCCGAAGACGGTGGCCATGTCGAACGGGGTCCAGTCTCCGTTGCGGTAGTAGACGTCGGGGAGTAGCACCGCGTAGCCGAATCCGGCTAATTTGGCGGCCATTTGGTCGAAGGTGTAGCGCACCCCGCCGGCATCGGGGTACATGACGACGCCCGGCCAGGGGCCGGGCCCTTCGGGCGTGAAAAGGCGAACGGGGCACGAGCCATCGGGAGTGGTCACGGTGTCGGTGAGCTTCGGCATGCCCTCCGTTGTACTCCCCGCCATCGCCGCTGGATTTATCGGCGGCGACCCGCCGCGCCCGGCTTCGCCGCGCTTGCGATCGCCGCTGGATTTATCGGCGGCGACCCGCCGCGCCCGGCTTCGCCGCGCTTGCGATCGCCGCTGGATTTATCGGCGGCGACCCGCCGCGCCCGGCTTCGCCGCGCTTGCGATCGCCGCTGGATTTATCGGCGGCGACCCGCCGCGCCCGGCTTCGCCGCGCTTGCGATCGCCGCTAAGCTAAACGCATGCCGATCGCGGTGCCCGTTCCAACGCCCTACGAGGACCTACTGCGACTGGTGCTCGAACAGGGCGCGGCCAAATCCGACCGCACCGGCACCGGCACCCGCAGCCTGTTCGGCCGGCAGTTGCGCTACGACCTGTCGGCGGGCTTTCCGCTGCTGACCACCAAAAGGGTGCATTTCAAATCGGTGGTCTACGAGTTGCTGTGGTTCTTGCGCGGCGACTCCAACATCGCTTGGCTGCACGAGCATGGAGTCACCATCTGGGACGAATGGGCGGACAGCACAGGCGATCTCGGGCCGATCTACGGCGTGCAGTGGCGGTCCTGGCCGACCCCGGCGGGCGAGCACATCGACCAAATCAGCGCAGCGCTGGATTTGCTGCGCACCGACCCGAACTCGCGGCGCATCATCGTCTCGGCGTGGAACGTGGGCGACATCCCGCGGATGGCGCTGCCGCCGTGTCACGCGTTCTTCCAGTTTTACGTGGCCGACGGGCGGCTGAGCTGCCAGCTCTACCAGCGCAGCGCGGACCTGTTTCTCGGTGTGCCGTTCAACATCGCCAGCTACGCGCTGCTCACCCACATGATGGCCGCCCAGGCGGGTCTGTCGGTCGGCGAGTTCATCTGGACCGGCGGCGACTGCCACATCTACGACAACCACGTCGAGCAGGTGCGGCTGCAGCTCGGCCGCGAGCCCCGGCCATACCCGGAACTCTTTCTGGCACAACGGGATTCGATCTTTGACTACACCTACGACGACGTCGTCGTCAAGAACTACGATCCGCACCCTGCGATCAAAGCTCCCGTCGCTGTATGACGCTCGTGGGCCTCGTCTGGGCTCAGTCGACGTCCGGGGTCATCGGGCGCGGCGGCGACATCCCATGGCGGGTGCCCGAAGACCTGGCTCGCTTCAAGCGGGTGACCATGGGCCACACGGTGGTCATGGGCCGGCGGACCTGGGAGTCGCTGCCGCCCAACGTTCGGCCGCTGCCGGGCCGCAGGAATATCGTGCTATCCCGGCATTCTGAGTACGCGGCCGACGGGGCGGAGGTGGCTGGGTCGCTCGAGCGGGCCCTGGCGAGTTCCGAGATCAGTTCCGAGGCCAGCTCCGAAACCGAGCCCGAAACGTGGGTCATCGGCGGCGCAGAGATTTACCTGCTCGCGCTGCCGTTCGCCACCCGCTGCGAGGCCACCGAGGTTGAAATCGACCTGCGGCGCGACGACGATGATGCACTGGCCCCGGTGCTCGACGAGTCGTGGCTGGGCAAGACGGGGGAGTGGGTGACCAGCCGCACAGGGTTGCGGTACCGGTTTCACAGCTACTGTCGGCAGTGAGCAATGGTGATCGTGAAAGAAGGGGGAGTTGGCAGTGATAACCGAACCGGCAAAGAAGTTCTCTCGCATGTTCAGGGGCTACGATCCGGCCGCGGTTGATGCCCACATCGAGATGTTGACCACCAAGCAGCAGTTGCTGATCCATGACGTCGAGAACCTAAGGGCCAGGCTGAAGGGATCCGGCGACGAAGCAGCCGCGTTGCGGAAGGAGGTGGCGCTCCTGACGGACACCTCACCATCGCCCCACGCGGTGCAGCAGCGCATGGCGAAGATGCTGGAGCGTGCGGTCGACGAGGTCTCGGCGATGCAGGCCGAGGCGCGCGCCGAGGCGGAGGCTCTGATCGCGGCCGCCGAGGCCGAGGCCGAGGACTCCCGGCGCAAGCACGAGGAGCTGCTGGTGGAGCTGGCCGCACAGCGAAAGGCCCTAGAGGTCGAGTACGCGGAAGCCAAGGAAAAGCTCGAGGCGGAACTGGCCGGCATGCGCGCTGAAACACAGTCGGCAATCGACGACGCATGGCGGGAAGCGCGTCGGGAGGCCGATCATTATCGCGAGCAGGCCCGGCGGGCCGCCGACGAGGCGAGCCAGCAGCGAATCAAGATCCTCGAGCAGCTAATGAACGTATATCGCGACCTCAAAGAGGTCCCGGCCGCTCTTGAGTCGGCATACCAAGAACAACGGAATTCGCCGGAGCCGAGCATCGTGGTGCCGTTGGACCAGAAAGTCAGCACGGGGTAGGCGTCGCCGCCGAGCGCGGGCGAGAAGGACCGGTATTCTCGGCGCCGTGTCGACCGCCTACCGTCGCCTGACCGCCGCGCAAGCCCGGCGGATAGCCGTTGCGGCCCAAGGATTTAGCGAGTCCAAGCCGGGCGGTCCGATCACCCGCGCGCATCTGAGGCGGCTGATATCACGGATCCAGGTGCTGCAATTCGATTCGGTGTCGGTGGCCGTGCGCGCCCACTACGCGCCCGTGTTCAGCAGGCTCGGCCCCTACGACCGTGACGTCTTGGACCGCGCCGCCTGGGGCCAGCCCTCGTCGCGGCTGCTGGTGGAGTACTGGGCGCACGAGGCCGCGCTGATGGCCGTCGACGACTGGCCCTTGTTGCGCTGGCGAATGCGCCAGTACCGCCACGGTCGCTGGGGCACCCATATCGTGAAGGCCAATCCGCAGCTGGCCGACGACATCGTCGCAGCCCTCGCAGAGCTCGGGCCCAGCACCGCGGGGCAGATCGAGGCGCATTTGGCCGCCGAGCCGCGCCGGAAAAAGGGCACCTGGTGGAGCCGCAGCGACACCAAGTGGGTCGCCGAGGCGCTGTTCGCCTCCGGCGTTCTCACCACCGCCACCCGGGTGGGCTTCGCTCGCCACTACGACCTGGTGGAGCGGGTGCTGCCAGCGAGCGTGCTGGCCCGGCAGGTCGACGATGACGAGGCCATCCGCGAGCTCACGCTGCGGGCCGCCACCGCGCTGGGCATCGGCACCGAGGCTGACATCCGCGACTACTTCCGGCTGTCGGCCCAGCAGGTCAAGCCCGCGATCGCCCGTTTGATCTCCGCCGGTGAGATCGAGCGGGTCGACGTCGAGGGTTGGTCCGCGCCGGCGTACGTGCGGGCAGGGCGGCCGGTGCCGCGCCAGGACCGCGGCACCGCGCTGTTGTGTCCCTTCGACCCGCTGATCTTCTTCCGCCCGCGGGTCGAGCGGCTGTTCAATTTCCATTACCGCATCGAGATCTACGTGCCCGCGAACAAGCGCCAGTACGGCTATTACGTCTGGCCGCTGCTGCTGGACGGCCGGCTGGTGGCACGGGTCGACCTCAAGGCGGACCGGGCCACCAACACGCTGCGCGTCGCGGGTGCGTTCGGTGAGCCGTCGCATACTGGCCGAGTTCCGCGAGCGCGTATGGCCGCGGCGCTGGGCGGCGAACTGGAGTCGATGGCGTCGTGGCTGGGCCTGGCTGGGTTCAGCGTGTCCGGCCGCGGTGATTTGGCCAAAGAGCTATCCGCGGCCGGCAGGCGGGCCAGCTGATGGCCGCGTCCACGACCAATGAGCTCAAAGCCACGCTGTGGAAGGCGGCAGAAAAGCTGCGCGGGTCCCTTGCGGCCGGCCAGTACAAGGACGTCGTCCTCGGGCTGGTGTTCCTCAAGTACCTCTCGGATGCTCGCGATGACCTCGGCACCTTCGCCGTGCCGGGAATCGCTGACTGGAAGTTCTTGGCGGGCAATGCAAAAGCCGCCAACATCGGTCGGCTGATCGACGACGCGGTGGACGCCGTGATGACGGCCAATCCCGCGCTGGACGGCACGCTTTCGCGGCTCTACGAAACCCTCGACCGGCGTCGGCTCGGGGCACTGGTGGACCTGCTCGACACCGCGCGATTAAGCCCGCGGGGCGGCCATCGCGCCCGGGACCTGATGGGCGAGGTGTACGAGTACTTCCTGGGCAATTTCGCCCGTGCGGAAGGCAGGCGGGGCGGCGAATTCTTCACGCCGCCCAGCGTCGTGCGGGTGATCGTCGAGGTCCTCCAACCATCCAGCGGGCGGGTGTACGACCCGTGCTGCGGTTCGGGCGGAATGTTCGTCCAGACCGAGAACTTCGTCGCAAAGCGCGACGGCGACGCCACCGGTGTCTCGATCTACGGCCAGGAGAGCGTCGAGCAGACCTGGCGGATGGCGAAGCTGAACCTCGCCGTGCACGGCATCGACAACGCGGGGCTGGGCGTGCGCCGCGGCGATACGTTCGTCGACGACCAGCACGCCGGCGTGCAGATGGACTACGTGATGGCCAATCCGCCGTTCAACATCAAGGATTGGGCCCGCGACGAGCATGACCCGCGATGGCGTCTCGGCGTTCCGCCCGCGCGCAACGCGAATTACGCTTGGCTACAGCACATTCTGTCCAAGTTGGCACCCGGCGGCCAGGCCGGGGTGGTGATGGCAAACGGCTCGATGTCGTCTAATACAAACGCGGAAAAGGATATTCGCGCGCGAATCATAGAGGCAGATGTGGTCTCGTGCATGGTCGCGCTTCCCGCGCAGCTGTTCCGCAGCACCGGGATTCCGGTGTGCCTGTGGTTCTTCGCCTTGAACAGGGCAGCAGCCGGGAACGACCGCTCGGGGCAGGTCCTGTTCATCGATGCCCGGAAGCTGGGCTACCTGGTGGACCGGGCTCAGCGGGCGCTGACGGACGAGGAGATCGTCCGGATCGCCGATACCTATCACGCTTGGCGCGGCTCGAGTTCGGCCGCGGCGAAAGGTGTCACGTACCAAGATGTTCGGGGTTTCTGCAAGTCGGTGACGCTCCGCGACATCAGGGCCGCCGGTTACAGGCTGACACCGGGACGGTATGTGGATGCCCCCGCGGCCGAGGACGACGGCGAACCCGCCGCCGACAAGGTCGAGCGGTTGACGAAGGAACTTTTGACGGCCCTCGACGAGTCGGCTCGAATGGACGGCGTCGTCCGTGAGCAAGTGGAGCGCCTGCGGTGCAGGTGAAGCTGGGCGATCATCTCGACTTCAGCAACGGGAGCGGTTCACGTCCGCGACAGTCGAAGGGGCGATTTCGCGTATACGGGGCTAACGGTCCAATTGGATACGCATCCGAGTGCAATGCGGTCGGCCCAGCGATCGTCGTCGGCCGTGTCGGATCGCACTGCGGCAGCCTACGTTACTGCGATTCCGACATCTGGGTTACCGAGAACGCACTGGTGTGCCGCGCGAAAGACCCTGAGGAGACCCGATATTGGTATTACCTGCTGCAGACCTGCCGGCTCAATGAGCACCGAACCGGGTCAGGACAGCCGCTGCTCAACCAGCGGGTCCTTCGCGACATTGAGGTGCGCAGTGCCGCCGCCCACGAGCGCCGGCACATCGCCGGGTTACTCGGTGCCCTCGACGACAAAATAACGGCTAACCTGCGCGTCATCGATGCAGCCGAGGCCCTCATGGTTGCCGCCGTCGAGTCGCTGCGTGATTACGTTCCGTTGCGCAGCTTGGCGAGTCGGTCCAGCGCAGGCGTCAACGCCGAAGGATTCGACGACACGGTTGCCCACTTCAGCTTCTCGGCGTTCGACGAAGGCGCGTGGCCGCAGTTTGTCGATTCCCGATCGATCAGGAGCGGCAAGTTGGCCCTGACGGGCCCGTGTGTGTTGGTTTCGAAGCTCAACCCACGAATCCCGCGGGTCTGGGACGTGGTCAGCCTGCCCGACCGAATGGCGGTGACGAGTACCGAATTCATCGTGTTACGGCCGCTTGGCGTCGGCACGTCGGCGCTGTGGTCGACGTTGCGACAGCCCGATGTCTCGGAAACGCTGCGCCAGCAGGTCGCCGGAACCTCGCGAAGCCGCCAGCGGATTCAGCCGCGCGATCTCATGGAGATTCCGGTTCGGGATGTGCGTCGCTTGCCTCCCGAGACTGCGCGGGCGGTCGCGGACCTCGGTGCGCTGTGTCATGTGCGGCGCGACGAGTGCGCGCGCTTGTCGGCCTTCCGCGACGTGATGCTGCCGCTGCTGATGTCGGGCGCGGCCGGGGCCACCTACGGGTCTTGGGCCGCCCGGCTAAGGTGAGCGCCGTGGCCGAGATCGCGCCGCTACGGGTGCAGCTGATCGCCAAGACCGAGTTCCTGGCGCCGCCCGACGTGCCGTGGACGACCGATGCCGACGGCGGCCCCGCGCTGGTCGAATTCGCCGGGCGGGCGTGCTATCAGAGCTGGCCCAAGCCCAATCCCAAAACCGCGACCAACGCCGGCTATATCAAGCACATCATCGACGTCGGACACTTCTCGGTGCTCGAGCACGCGAGCGTGTCGTTCTACATCACCGGCATCTCCCGCTCGTGTACGCACGAGCTGATCCGGCACCGGCACTTCTCCTACTCGCAGCTGTCGCAACGCTACGTGCCGGAGGGTGACTCGCAGATCGTCGTCCCTCCCGGCATGGAAGACGACCCCGAACTGCGGCAGATCCTGACTGCGGCCGCCGACGCCAGCCGCGCCACCTACATCGAGCTGCTGGCCAAGCTGGAAGCCAGGTTCATGGCGGGCGAGCCCGCGGAAAAGCTCGGGATCCTGCGGCGCAAGCAGGCGCGTCAAGCCGCGCGCGCGGTGCTGCCCAACGCCACCGAAACCCGCATCGTCGTGACCGGAAACTACCGGGCGTGGCGCCACTTCATCGCGATGCGGGCCAGCGAGCACGCCGACGTCGAAATCAGGCGGCTGGCCATCGAGTGCCTACGCCAGCTCGTCGACGTGGCCCCCGCGGTGTTCGCCGACTTCGAGGTCTCCACCCTGGCCGACGGCACCGAGGTCGCCACCAGCCCCTTGGCCACCGAGGCGTGAGCCGGCGCCCAGCCCCTGGTGCTCGAGCGTCCGCAGATGCACGGCACACGCGGCGTGTCGGCGGACAAACACGCGCGCTCGCGCGGGTGCCGAATGCCCTTGGTGCCTCCAGGTAACCTAAACACCGTGAGCACGGTCGGATTCGATGCCCCCGCACGGTTGGGAACGCTGTTGACCGCGATGGTCACCCCCTTCAGCGCCGATGGCTCGCTCGACACGACCGCCGCGGCGCAGCTGGCGAACCACCTGGTGGACGCGGGATGCGACGGCTTGGTGGTCTCGGGAACCACCGGCGAGTCGCCGACCACCACGGACGACGAAAAGCGCGAGCTCCTCCGCGCCGTGCTGGAAGCGGTGGGTGACCGGGCCCGGGTCATCGCCGGCGCGGGGACCTATGACACCGCGCACAGCGTCCGGCTGGCCAAGGCTTGCGCGACGGAGGGCGCGCACGGGCTCCTGCTGGTCACGCCGTACTACTCCAAGCCGCCGCAGACCGGTCTCATCGCGCACTTCACCGCCGTCGCCGACGCAACCGAACTACCGGTGCTGCTCTACGACATCCCGCCGCGCTCGGTGATACCGATTTTGCCGGAGACCATTCACGTGTTGGCGAAACACCCCAACATCGTCGGAATCAAAGACGCCAAGGGTGATCTTCACGGCGGTGCCCAGATCATGGCGGAGACCGGCCTGGCCTACTACTCCGGCGACGATGCGCTGAACCTGCCCTGGCTCGCGATGGGTGCCACCGGCTTCATCAGCGTGATTTCGCATCTGGCCGCGGGCCAGCTGCGAGAGTTGTTGTCCGCCTTCAGTTCCGGGGATATCACGACGGCTCGCAAGATCAACGGCGCGCTCGCCCCGCTGTGCAACGCCATGGCACGCCTGGGTGGGGTGACGATGTCCAAGGCGGGCTTGCGGCTGCAGGGCATCGACGCCGGTGAGCCACGGCTGCCGCAGATGCCGGCAACGCCCGAGCAAATCGATGCGCTGGCCGCCGATATGCGTGCCGCGTCGGTGCTTCGGTGAGCCTGAAGTGAAGCCAAAGGGTGGCTGACAAGTGGATGTAGACCTCGCCCCACCGGGTCCTCTGGCTCCGGGCGGATTGCGGGTCACCGCGCTGGGCGGCATCAGCGAAATCGGCCGCAATATGACGGTTTTCGAGCATCTTGGCCGGCTGCTGATCATCGACTGCGGGGTGATGTTCCCCACCCACGACGAGCCCGGCGTCGATCTGATCCTGCCCGATCTGCGCCACATCGAGGACCGGCTCGACGACATCGAGGCGCTGGTGCTGACCCATGCGCACGAGGACCACATCGGAGCGATTCCGTTCCTGCTCAAGCTGCGCCCCGACATCCCCGTCGTCGGTTCCAAGTTCACTCTGGCGCTGGTCGCCGCGAAATGCCGCGAGCACCGCATCAAGCCGGTCTTCGTCCAGGTCGCCGAGGGGCAGCACAGCACTCACGGCGTGTTCGCCTGCCAGTACTTCGCCGTCAACCACTCGATCCCGGACGCGCTGGCCATCGCCGTCCACACCGGCGCCGGGACCGTCCTGCACACCGGCGACATCAAGCTCGACCAGCTTCCGCTCGACGGCCGACCCACCGACCTGCCCGGCATGTCGCGGCTGGGTGACGCGGGCGTGGACCTGCTCCTGTGCGACTCGACCAATTCCGGGATCCCCGGTGTCGGGCCGTCGGAAAGCGAAGTGGGCCCGACGCTGCACCGGCTGATCCGGGGCGCCGACGGCCGCGTCATCGTGGCGTGCTTCGCCTCCAACGTCGACCGGGTGCAGCAGATCATCGATGCGGCGGTGGCGTTGGGCCGGCGGGTGTCATTCGTCGGGCGATCGATGGTCCGCAACATGGGCATTGCGCGGGAACTGGGCTTCCTGCGGGTGGAGGATTCCGA
The DNA here is from genome assembly GCA_963788075.1 of uncultured Actinomycetota bacterium. Classification (GTDB taxonomy): domain Bacteria; phylum Actinomycetota; class Actinomycetes; order Mycobacteriales; family Mycobacteriaceae; genus Mycobacterium. The sequence continues at coordinate 23,905 of CAWBFI010000015.1, forward strand.
CCTCATCGACATCGCCGCCGCGGAGATGATGGCGCCCGAGCGGGTGGTGCTGATCACCACCGGAACTCAGGGCGAGCCGATGTCCGCCCTGTCGCGGATGTCGCGGGGCGAGCACCGCAGCATCACGCTGACATCGGAAGACCTGGTGATCCTGTCGTCGTCGCTGATCCCAGGCAACGAGGAAGCCGTCTACGGGGTCATCGACTCGCTGGCCAAGATCGGGGCCCGCGTCGTCACCAATCAGCAAGTCCGCGTGCATGTTTCCGGTCACGCATACGCGGGCGAGCTGCTGTTCCTCTACAACGGGGTGCGGCCGCGCAACGTGATGCCGGTGCACGGCACCTGGCGGATGCTGCGCGCCAACGCCAAGCTCGCGGCGCGAGCCGGGGTGCCGGAGGAGTCGATCCTGTTGGCCGAGAACGGCGTCAGCGTCGACCTCGTGGCCGGAAAGGCATCCATCGCCGGGGCCGTCCCGGTCGGCAAGATGTTCGTCGACGGACTGATCACCGGCGACGTCGGCGACATCACCCTGGGCGAGCGGCTCATCCTGTCGTCGGGTTTCGTCGCGGTGACCCTCGTGGTGAGGCGCGGCACCGGCCGTCCGGCGGCTGCGCCGCAACTGTTTTCGCGCGGATTCTCCGAAGACCCCAAGGCGCTCGAGCCCGCGGTGCGCAAGGTCGAGGCGGAGCTCGAACAGCTCGCCGCCGCCGGCGTGACCGATCCGGTGCGGATCGCCCAGGGGGTGCGCCGCACCGTCGGCAAGTGGGTCGGCGAGGCCTATCGCCGGCAGCCGATGATCGTGCCGACGGTCATCGAGGTCTGACGCCGCGGCTAGGTCTTGTTGAGGAAGCCCCCATCGACTGGCAACGTGACGCCGGTGATGTAGCGGGCCTGGTCGGACACCAGCCACGCCACCGCGTTGGCGATGTCATCGCATTCCATGACCTGCACCGGCAGCGCGTTGCCCATGTCCGGCGGCGAGTCGGACTCGGCGACCAGCCGGGCAAGCCACTGCCGGGTGAACTCGTTGTTGATCATCGGGGTGTCGACGCCGGACGGGTGTATCGAGTTGACCCGAATGCTATGTCGCGCAAGCAGATTCGCGTACACGCGCATCAACCCGACGACCCCGTGCTTGGCGGCGGCATAGCCGATGGAGCCGGCATCGGCGCTGCCGATGCCGGCCAGACCCGCCGCGGAACTGATCAGTACGATCGATCCGCCACTGCCCTGAGAGATCATGGTCGGTATCGCGGCCTCCACCGTGTGGAAAACGCCGGTGAGGTTGACGTCGATGGCGTCGCGCCAGCCGTCGGCACCCGATTGCATGGGAGCGATGCCCGCGTTGGCCACCACGATGTCCAGGCGCCCCAACTCGTCGAGGCCCTTCTGCAGCGCGGCCGTCAGCGATGCGCGGTCCCGCACGTCGCCACGTGCGGCCACGATGCGGGAGCCGGTGTCCTCTACGAGCTTGACCGTGGCCGCCAGGTCGTCCGCGGTGGCCAGTGGATAGGGGACGCTGGCGATCTGCTGGCACAGGTCGACCGCGATCACGCTCGCGCCGTCGGCGGCCAGGCGAATCGCGTGTGCGCGGCCCTGTCCCCGTGCCGCACCGGTGACGAGCGCGACTTTTCCGTCCAGCGGCCGCTCCGTCACCGGCGCAGCTGCCCCTTGTCCGGATCGCCCGCGGGAATCGGCTCCAGCCTCTTGATGTCCGGCGCCCCGGCCAGGTGCTCGCCGGCGGCCTCGAACATCTTGCCGATCGCCGGCGACGTGCTGTGCGCCTTGTGCGCCTCGCGATCGGCCCATTGCTCGACGAAGACGAATGTCTCGCCCGTTTGATGCAACGAATACAACTGGCACCCCGGCTCGTCGTGCACTTCTGCGACCGCGCTGGTGAGGATCTGGCGGACGGTGTCGACCGATTCGGGTTTGACGGTCATGGTGGCGACGACGACGACGGGCATGCTCGGGCCTCCTGGGAACTCGGGGGGTGGTCACACGTGACTTTCGTCACTGGTTGCCACCCTACTCACGGCTTCTCGCCGTCGGCCCGCCCCATCGCGCCGCGGCCAAGCGGGTTACCCGTGTGGCGGGTGGTGTAGAAGATGTATTTGCGACTACGCTTGCCCTCATGCCGAGTAAGACCGCCGCCCGCTCCGGAACCCGAACGAGCAGGTCAAGGGCCACTTCGCCGGGCAGGTCCCGCGGTGCGCGACCGGCAGCAACCCGCAGGCGCGTGCGCGGGCCGGCAAAACGCCGCAATCGGCCCCTGCTGATCGCCGCAGGGCTCACCTGCGGCCGGGCCGTGCGCGCGACTTGGCTGCTGGCGGCGCGCGGGACCGGCGGGGCGGCCCGATCGATCGGGCGGGCCCGGGAGATCGAGCCCGCACATCGCCGCGACGGAATCGCGCTGGTGCTGCTCGGCCTTTCGGTCGTGGTCGCCGCGAGCTCGTGGTTCGACGCCGCCCGGCCGCTCGGCGCGTGGGTCGACACGGTGTTGCGGACCTTTATCGGCGCCGGTGTCCTGGCGCTCCCGGTCGTCACCGCCGCTGTGGCGGTGACCCTGATGCGGACCCAGCCCAATCCCGCGGCCAGACCCAGGCTGATCCTCGGCGCCACCCTGATCGCCCTCTCGGCGCTCGGCCTGCGGCATTTGTGGTCGGGTTCGCCGGAAGACCCGGAAGCGCGCCGCCGCGCGGCGGGATTCATCGGGTTTGCCATCGGCGGGCCGTTGTCGGACGGGCTGACGGCCTGGATCGCCGCGCCGCTGTTGTTCATCGGGTTCATGTTCGGCCTGCTGCTACTGACGGGGACCACCATCCGGGAGGTGCCCGAGGTGGTGCGCGGCATGTTCGGCGCCCGGTTGCTCGGTGATGACGAAGCTGGCTACGAAGCTGACTACGAACCCGAGGACTTCTCCGACGGCTATTACGACGAGAGTTCGCTCAACCCCGACGAGGAGCCACCGGCCTGGCCCGCGGCCGACTCCGCGGTGTCCCTCGAGAATCAAGACGACATTCCCACGGTTCCGGAGCCCGCGATCGCGCGTGGCCGCCGTCGCGCAAAACGGCAGGCAGAAGCGCTGGACCGAGTCGTCGAAGGCCCCTACACGCTGCCCGCGCTCAGCCTGCTGATCGCGGGGGATCCACCGAAAAAGCGCAGCGCCGCCAACAACATCATGGCCACCGCGATCGGGGAGGTGCTCACCCAGTTCAACGTCGACGCGGCCGTCACCGGCTGCACCCGCGGGCCCACCGTCACCCGATACGAGGTCGAGCTGGGCCGCGGCGTCAAGGTCGAGAAGATCACCGCGCTGCAAAAGAACATCGCCTACGCGGTGGCCACCGAGAGCGTCCGCATGCTGGCCCCGATCCCCGGCAAGTCAGCCGTCGGCATAGAGGTGCCAAATACCGACCGCGAAATGGTGCGGCTGGCCGACGTGCTCACCGCGCCGTCGACCCGTCGGGACCACCACCCGCTGGTGATCGGGCTGGGCAAGGACATCGAAGGGGACTTCATCTCGGCCAACCTGGCCAAGATGCCGCACCTGCTGGTCGCAGGCTCCACCGGATCGGGCAAGTCCAGCTTCGTCAACTCCATGCTGGTGTCGCTGCTGACGCGGGCCACCCCGGAAGAGGTCAGGATGATCCTGATCGACCCGAAGATGGTGGAATTGACGCCGTACGAGGGCATTCCGCATCTGATCACGCCGATCATCACCCAGCCGAAGAAGGCGGCGGCCGCGCTGGCCTGGCTCGTCGACGAGATGGAGCAGCGCTACCAGGACATGCAGGCGTCCCGGGTGCGTCACATCGACGACTTCAACGAGAAGGTGCGATCCGGTGCTATCACGGCGCCGCTGGGCAGCCAGCGTGAGTACCGGCCCTACCCCTACGTCGTCGCGATCGTCGACGAGCTGGCCGACCTGATGATGACTGCCCCACGCGACGTCGAGGACGCCATCGTCCGGATCACCCAGAAGGCCCGCGCCGCCGGCATCCACCTGGTGCTTGCCACCCAGCGGCCGTCGGTCGATGTGGTCACCGGGCTGATCAAGACCAACGTGCCGTCCCGGCTGGCCTTCGCCACGTCATCGCTCACCGACAGCCGGGTGATCCTGGACCAGGCGGGTGCCGAAAAGCTGATCGGGATGGGCGACGGCCTGTTCCTGCCGATGGGGGCCAACAAGCCGCTGCGGCTGCAGGGCGCATACGTCTCCGACGAGGAGATCCACGCCGTCGTCAACGCCTGCAAGGACCAGGCCGAACCCGAATACACCGAGGGCGTCACCACCGCCAAGCCCACCGGCGAACGCACCGACGTCGACCCGGACATCGGCGACGACATGGACCTGTTCATGCAGGCCGTCGAGCTGGTGGTGTCCAGCCAGTTCGGCTCGACCTCGATGCTGCAGCGCAAGCTGCGCGTCGGCTTCGCCAAAGCGGGCCGGCTGATGGACCTGATGGAGACCCGCGACATCGTCGGGCCCAGCGAGGGATCCAAGGCGCGCGAGGTGCTGGTCAAGCCCGACGAGCTGGCCGCGACGCTGGCCGCGATCCGCGGGGTCGGCGGCTCCGACGGGGGCGCCGAGTAGCGCCCCCGAGTAGCGCGAGCCGACACAAAAACGCCCAATTCATCGGCGTGTCCGTCGGGGGCTTTTGCGTCTGCTCGGCCAGTTCACAGCACCAGCAGCATCCGGGAATTGCCCAGGATGTTGGGCTTGACGTAGCTCAGGTCCAGGAATTCGGCCACACCGATGTCGTACGAGCGGCACATCTCCTCGAACACCTCCGCAGTGACCGGCGTGCCCTCGATCTCGGTGAAGCCGTGCTTGGCGAAGAACTCGGTCTCGAAGGTCAGCACGAACAGCCGCTCCAACTGCAGCTCGCGAGCGACATCCAGCAGCCGATCGACGATCGCGTGCCCGATGCCGTGGCCGGTCATCGCCGGGTCGACCGCGACGGTACGGATCTCGCCGAGGTCGGACCACAACACGTGCAGCGCCCCACAACCGACCACTTTGCCTGGAACATCGGGGTGCTCGGCCACCCAGAATTCCTGAACGGCCTCGTAGAGGGTCACCAGGTTCTTCTCCAGCAGGATCCTTCCCGCATACGTGTCGACGAGTTGTTTGATCGCGGGGACATCCGAGGTTCGCGCGCGCCGGACCACCGGCCGGTAGCTCCGCGAAGTCTCGGTCACGGGTAACAGTATCGGCATCTCGGATGGGTTCCCTGGTCAACCGCTATTCTGTTGCAGTGTCGGGGCAGCCTCAAACGGGTCCACTAACAGGACCGACAGGCCGCGCCCGCATCGCCAACCTCGCCAATGTCCTCACGCTCTTGCGGCTGGTGTTGGTCCCGATTTTCCTGCTCGCGCTGTTTGCTGGGGATGGCCACCAAATCGCCGGTCGCGTAGCGGCTTTCGTGATTTTCACGATCGCTTGCATCACCGATCGGTTCGACGGTCTGCTGGCGCGAAATTACGGGATGGCCACCGAATTCGGCGCGTTCGTAGACCCGATTGCGGATAAGGCTCTGATCGGGGCGGCGCTGATCGGCCTGTCGATGCTCGGGTACTTGCCGTGGTGGGTCACGGTGGTGATCATGACCCGCGAACTGGGGGTGACACTGCTGCGGTTGGCGGTGATACGACGCGGAGTCATTCCGGCAAGTTGGGGCGGCAAGCTCAAGACCGTGGTGCAGGCCTTGGCGATCGGCTTGTTCCTGTTGCCGTTGGAGGGCCCGTTCCGCGTGGTGGCGTCCGTGGTCATGGGCATTGCGATCCTGCTGACCGTGGTCACCGGCATCGACTATGTGGCGTCCACCATCAGGACCATCAGGGCGGTTCGCCGGACCGGCTGACCGGGAAGCGGCGGGCCCGCCCGGGCCGCGATTGTCGTCATGGAACGGGAACCAACACGACCGCTGCCCGCGTTCACCTAGTGAGCGCCTGCCGAGAATTACGGTTATACGTGCTGAGCAGGCCGCTGAGCAGGCCCTGACCAGGCCGAGTGGACGAAGGAGAGCGGGATGGCGCCATTGGTGCGCGAGGTTATCGGCGACGTTTTGCGCCGTGCTCGGACGTCACAGGGCCGGACGCTGCGGGAGGTGTCGGATTCGGCGCGGGTGAGCCTCGGGTATCTCTCGGAGGTGGAGCGTGGCCGCAAGGAGGCCTCCAGCGAGCTGCTCAACGCGATCTGCGATGCCTTGGACGTACCGCTGTCGGCTGTTCTCACCGACGCGGGCGAGCGGATGGCCACCGTTGAAACCGCCCAAACCGCACAAACCGCCCAAACCGCGCCAGCCGGCGGGGCAACCGGCACCACCATCGACGCCAGCACCAAGGTTGTCATCCCGCCCGTTGCGTCGCTGGCCGTGGCCTGAGCGCGGTGGGCATCGGGCGATCGGATCCCGCGCCAGGGGTGGGGTGATCGTCGCCAAGCCATTAAATTGAGCGACAGGGCAAGCGCAGAGCCAATCCGGGGCCTCATCCAAGGCCCCGCCGGCACAAGAAGCGAAGGTGGAGCTAACTCATGGCCAATCCGTTCGTCAAGGCGTGGAAATACCTCATGGCGCTGTTCAACGCGAAGATTGACGAGCACGCCGACCCCAAAGTGCAGATTCAACAGGCCATCGAGGAGGCGCAGCGCCAACACCAGGGGCTGACCCAACAGGCGGCGCAAGTGATCGGCAATCAGCGGCAACTGGAGATGAGACTCAACCGGCAGCTCGCGGACATCGAAAAGCTGCAGGTCAACGTGCGTCAGGCCCTCACCTTGGCCGACCAGGCCACCGCCTCGGGTGATGCCGCCAAGGCGACCGAGTACAACAACGCCGCCGAGGCGTTCGCCGCTCAGCTGGTGACCGCCGAGCAGAGCGTCGAAGACCTCAAGACCCTGCACGATCAGGCGCTGTCCGCGGCGGTTCAGGCCAAGAAGGCCGTCGAACAGAACTCGATGGTGCTGCAGCAGAAAATCGCCGAGCGCACCAAGCTGCTCAGCCAGCTCGAGCAGGCGAAGATGCAGGAACAGGTCAGCGCATCGCTGCGCTCTATGAGCGAGATCGCCGCCCCTGGCAACACTCCGAGCCTCGATGAGGTGCGCGACAAGATCGAACGCCGGTACGCCAACGCAATTGGCGCGGCCGAACTCGCCCAGGGCAGCGTGCAGGGCCGCATGCTCGAGGTCCAGCAGGCCGGCGTTCAGATGGCCGGTCACTCTCGGCTGGAGCAGATCCGCGCGTCGATGCGTGGCGAAGCGTTGCCCACGGGGGGGACGTCCGCGCCCGCCGGAGCCGCCCCTGCCGCTCCCACCCCCGCCGAGGCCGGCGGTGGCCAGGTCGCCGAGAAGCCCTTCGGTCAGTAACACGGCGGACGGTCGGCGATGGCGGTGAGATCGACTGAGCGCGGGCCGTGGCGCGTGCTGCTGCAGCGCGGATTGGACACCGCTGCCGACCTTTCCGACTTCCTGGCCCAAAAGATCAGCGCCGCCAACGATCCGCGTGCCCGGCTGCTGCGCCGTCGCCGCCGCGCGCTGCGGTGGGGGCTGATATTTGCGGCAGGATGCCTGTTCTGGGCGGTGGTGACGGCGCTGCTGGCGGCTTGGGGCTGGTTCGCGTTGCTGCTGGAGCTCACCGGCGGCGTCGCGGTCGTGATGTCAATTCCCGCGACGCTGCTGCTGCTTCGGTACCGCTGGCTTCGGTCTGAGCCGCTGCCGGCACAACGGCCCGCCAACACTCGTCGGCTGCCCCCGCCCGGCTCCGCCGCGCGACCGGCGATGTACGCCCTGGGTGCCTCCGAACGCGGGTTTTTCTCCTTGTTGGGCGTGATCGAGCGGGGCGCCATGTTGCCGCCGGACGAAATCCGGGACCTGACCGCGGCGGCCAACAGGACCTCCGCTGCGATGGCGGCCAGCGCCGCCGAGGTGGTGGCCATGGAGCGCGCGGCTCAGTATTCCGAATCGTCGCGGTCGTACCTGGTGCCCACGATCAACGCCTTCACAGCGCAGTTGGGTGCCGGTGTCCGTCAGTACAACGAAATGGTCACCGCGGCAGCGCAGTTGGTGTCATCGGCAAGCGGCGACACCGGGGCCGCGTTGGCCGCGTCCCAGCAGCGCTACCGCGCCGAGCTCGTCGGGGCTACCGACCGGCTGCTCGGCTGGGCGCAGGCGTTCGACGAACTGGGCGGAATGCCCCGAAAATAGCGTCTCCCGCGCTAAAACGTCGCCTTGAGCGACGGCAATACCAGCGCCGCCAGACCTCGCACGGTCGCCTTGAACATGTCGAAGAAGTCGAAGTAGTCCCGCCACAGCGTGATTCGCCCGTCGTGGACCTCGAACACGCCGCAGATCCAGAACTGCAGCCGTAGCGGCCCGAAGATCAGCGCGTCGGAGCGTTCGGTGAGCACCGCGGCGCCGTCGGCGGCAATGCGGTGAATCTTCACCTCGAAGGCGGCGCGGCCGTCCAGTCGACGAAACAGCTTCATTGCTCTGGCGCGGCCACGAATCGTCGGCAGCCCGACGTTTTCGTAGACCAGGTCGTCGTCCAAAGCGGCGTCGGCCGCGTCGTAATCGGCGTCCTGCAGCGCGTGCAAAAAACCCTCGACCGTGCGGATGTTCGCAACGGTTGTGTCGGTCAGCTCGGTCATGGCTGCCAGCCTAACGGTGGGTCCCAAGGGTCAGTGCTGTGGCAGGGTAAGGCCGATGCGTGTCGCCGTGGTTGCCGGGCCGGATCCCGGGCACTCGTTTCCCGCGATCGCGCTGTGCCAACGCTTCGGCGAGGCTGGCGATGAGCCCATGCTGTTCACCGGCGTGGAATGGATCGAGGCCGCCCGCGCCGCAGGCGTCGACGCCGTCGAGTTGGACGGGCTCGCGGCCACCGACCCGGACCTCGACGCCGGGGCCAGAATCCACCGGCGCGCGGCGCGGATGGCGGTGCTCAACGTGCCCGCGCTGCGCGACCTCGCACCCGACCTGGTGGTGTCCGACGTCATCACCGCCTGCGGCGGGATGGCTGCCGAGCTGTTGGGGATCCCGTGGATCGAACTCAACCCGCATCCGCTGTACCTGCCGTCCAAGGGACTGCCGCCGATAGGCACCGGATTGGCGCCGGGCACCGGCCTCCGCGGCCGGCTGCGCGATGCCACCATGCGGGCATTGACGGCGCGGTCCTGGCGTGCCGGCCTGCGACAGCGTGCGGCCGTGCGGGCCGAGATCGGGCTGCCGGCCCCCGACCCCGGCCCGCTGCGGCGGTTGATCGCCACGCTGCCCGCGCTGGAGGTCCCGCGCCCGGACTGGCCGGCCGAGGCCGTCGTCGTGGGGCCATTGCACTTCGAGCCGACCGATCGGGTGCTCGAGATCCCGCCCGGCACCGGCCCGGTGGTGGTCATCGCGCCCTCGACCGCGTTGACCGGGACCGTCGGCCTGGCCGAAGTCGCGCTGGGCTGCCTGGTGCCGGGGGAGACGCTGCCGGCGGGATCGCGCCTGGTGGTGTCGCGCCTGAGCGGAGCGGATCTCAGGGTGCCGCCCTGGGCGGTGGTGGGGCTGGGACGCCAGTCTGAGTTGTTGAGGCATGCCGACCTGGTGGTCTGCGGCGGCGGTCACGGGATGGTGGCCAAGACGCTGCTGGCCGGGGTGCCGCTGGTCGCGGTTCCCGGTGGGGGGGATCAGTGGGAGATTGCCAACCGGGTGGTACGCCAGGGCAGTGGCCGGCTGATCCGCCCGCTGACCGCCGACGCGCTGGTGTCCGCCGTCGACGAGGTGCTGTCGTCCCCCGGTTACCGGGAGGCCGCCGAAAAAGCCGCGGCCAGCATCGCGGGCGTCGCCGATCCGGTGCGGGTGTGCCACGAAGCGCTGGCTCGTGCGGGCTAGCGGGCCGGGTGGCCCAGTATGTTGGCTGACGTGCGGCGGACGGAGTTCAACGAGCGGGTTGTACTGCGGTTCGGCGCCGCGTACGGCGCATCTGTGCTGGTGGACCATGTGCTGACCGGGTTCGGCGGCCGGACGGCAGCCCAGGCGATCGAGGATGGTGTCGACCCCCGCGACGTCTGGCGAGCGTTGTGCGTCGACTTCGACGTGCCCCGCGAGCAGTGGTGAGGTCGCTTCCGGATTGAGTGGGCGGCCTGGGCCGGTAAATCGCCCGAAAATCGCACCCTCAGCGCCCACTGAAAGCCGTGGCCGCACACTCGTCGGCGGTGCGGCGTGTCGTACTTGAATCGAACACGTGTTCGTCTACTGTGGTGATCATTCGGAGAGGCCGACTTGTCGGTGGCCTTCTCTAGTGTCACGGCCAACCGACCGATACCGGTCACTAAACATCGTTGAACACCGACTACAGGAGAGGCACCATGACGCAAGCCCCCGACCGCGAGAAGGCTCTCGAACTGGCGATGGCGCAGATCGAAAAGAGCTACGGCAAAGGCTCGGTGATGCGTCTCGGCGACGAGATGCGTCAGCCGATCTCGGTCATCCCGACCGGATCGATCGCACTGGACGTGGCCTTGGGCATCGGCGGTCTGCCACGTGGCCGCGTGGTGGAGATCTACGGACCCGAGTCCTCGGGTAAGACCACCGTCGCATTGCACGCGGTGGCCAACGCTCAGGCCGCCGGCGGCGTCGCGGCGTTCATCGACGCCGAGCATGCCCTGGACCCGGATTACGCCAAGAAACTTGGCGTCGACACCGATTCGCTGCTTGTCAGTCAGCCCGACACCGGTGAGCAGGCCCTGGAGATCGCCGACATGCTGATCCGCTCCGGCGCGCTGGACATCCTGGTCATCGACTCGGTGGCGGCCCTGGTGCCGCGAGCGGAACTCGAAGGCGAGATGGGGGACAGCCATGTCGGCCTGCAGGCCCGGCTGATGAGCCAGGCGCTGCGGAAAATGACCGGCGCGCTGAACAATTCGGGAACCACGGCGATCTTCATCAACCAGCTCCGCGAAAAGATCGGGGTGATGTTCGGCTGCATGAACTATTCGACCCGAGTGACCCTGGCCGACGGCTCCACCGAAAAGATCGGCAAGATCGTCAACAACAAGATGGACGTCGAAGTGCTGTCCTATGACCCGGAGACGGACAGAATTGTGCCTCGCAAGGTAGTGAACTGGTTCAATAATGGGCCGGCCGAACAGTTTCTCCAATTTACTGTCGAAAAGTCCAGTGGTAACGGTAAGTCGCAATTCGCGGCGACGCCCAACCACCTCATTCGCACACCGAGCGGCTGGAAAGAAGCCGGCGATCTCTTCACCGGTGACCGAGTGCTGGCCACCGAACCGCAACTCCTCAGTGATCAGCAGTTCCAGGTGGTGTTGGGGTCGCTGATGGGCGACGGGAATCTCTCGCCCAATCGGAGCGATCGCAGCGATCGCAACGGAGTCCGTTTCCGGCTGGGACACGGCGCCAAGCAGTCGGAGTACCTGCGGTGGAAGACCGCATTAATGGGCAACATTCGGCATGCGGTACGGGAAAACGCCAAGGGCGCGAACTTTGTCGACTTCATCCCATTGCCGGAGCTCGCCGAATTACAGCGCGCGGTTTATCTCGGAGACGGAAAGAAATTCCTTTCCGAGGAGTATCTCAAGGCGCTAACGCCACTGGCTCTTGCCATTTGGTACATGGATGACGGTTCATTCACCTTGCGTTCCAAAGGGTCGCAGGAACGTACCGCTGGTGGCAGCGGCCGCATTGAGATCTGTGTCGAGGCCATGACCGAAGGCACACGTGTACGGTTGCGCGACTATCTGTTTGACGCGTACGGCTTGGATGTGCGCCTGAGGCATGCGGGCTCGGCCGGTAAGGCGGTGCTGGTGTTCTCGACAGCGGCCACGGCGAAGTTTCAGGAACTGGTCGCGCCATACATGGCGCCGTCCATGGAGTACAAGCTGCTGCCGCGGTTCCGTGGTCAAGGGAGGGTAACGCCACAGTTCGTCGAACCCACGCAGCGGTTAGTGCCAGCCCGTGTTCTCGATGTGCATGTCAAACCGCACACCCGGTCAATGAATCGCTTCGATATCGAGGTCGAGGGCAATCACAACTATTTCGTTGACGGAGTGATGGTGCATAACTCGCCCGAAACCACAACGGGCGGAAAGGCTTTGAAGTTCTACGCGTCGGTGCGCATGGACGTGCGCCGGATCGAGACGCTCAAGGACGGCACCAATGCGGTCGGCAACCGCACCCGTGTCAAGGTCGTCAAGAACAAGTGCCTTGCAGAGGGCACTAAGATCTTCGACCCGGTCACCGGTACGACACATCGCATCGAGGATGTTGTCGATGGGCGGAAGCAAATTCATGTAGTAGCTGCGGCCAAGGACGGAACGCTGCACGCGCGGCCCGTTGTGTCCTGGTTCGATCAGGGAACGCAAGATGTGATCGGGTTGCGGATCGCCGGTGGCGCAACCGTGTGGGCGACACCCGATCACAAGGTGCTGACAGAGTACGGCTGGCGCCAGGCCGGGGAACTCCGTAAGGGAGACCGGGTGGCGCAACCGCGGCGCTTCGATGGATTCGGCGACAGTGCGCCGATTTCGGCGGATCATGCACGCTTGCTTGGCTATCTGATCGGGGATGGCTACGTGGGCGGCAAGACTCCGATCAACTTCATCAATGTTCGGCAAGCACTCATTGATGACGTGGCCCGAATTGCTGCGGAGCTCGGTTGCGTGGCCCATCCACAGGGGCGTATATCGCTTGCGATCGCTCATCGACCTGGCGAGCGCAACGGTGTCGTAGACCTTTGTCGGCAGGCCCGTATCTACGGCAAGCTCGCATGGGAGAAGACGATTCCGAGCTGGTTCTTCGCGCCAGACATCGCGGCCGATATTGTCGGTAACCTGCTATTCGGCCTGTTCGAGAGCGACGGGTGGGTAAGCCGGGAACAGACCGGAGCGCTTCGGGTCGGCTACACGACGACCTCTGAACAGCTCGCGCACCAGATTCATTGGCTGCTACTGCGATTCGGCATCGTGAGCACCGTTCGAGATTACGATACGACCCAGAAGCGGCCCAGTATCGTGAATGGCCGACGGATCCAGAGCCAGCGTCAAGTGTTCGAGGTCCGGGTCTCAGGTATGGAGAACGTCACGGCATTCGCGGAATCAGTCCCCATGTGGGGCCCGCGCGGTATCGCTCTTATTCAGGCGATTCCAGAGGCCATGCTGGGGCGGCGGCGTGGATCGCAGGCGACATATCTGGGCGCAGAGGTGGCCGATGCCGTTCTGAATTACCTAGGCGAGCGCGGCGTGACCGCGCAGGAGGCCGCAGCAATGATCGGTGCGGGCGCCGGGAACCCCCGTGGCGGAATGAAGCAGGTCCTAGGAGCCGGCCGTCTCCGTAGAGATCGTGTGCAGGCGCTCGCGGATGCCTTGGATGACAAGTTTCTGCATGATGTGCTGGCGGAAGAACTCCGATACTCGGTGATCCGAGAAGTACTGCCAACGCGGCAGGTACGGACGTTCGACCTTGAGGTCGAGGAATTGCACAACCTCGTCGCGGAGGGCGTTGTCGTTCACAACTGCGCCCCGCCCTTCAAACAGGCCGAATTCGACATCCTCTACGGCAGGGGCGTCAGCAGGGAAGGCTCGCTGATCGACATGGGTGTGGAACAGGGCTTCATACGCAAGTCCGGCTCTTGGTTCACCTACGAGGGCGAGCAACTAGGCCAAGGCAAGGAGAACGTCCGCAACTTCCTGATGGAAAACGCCGACGTGGCCAACGAGATCGAGAAAAAGATCAAGGAAAAGCTCGGCATTGGCGCGGTCGTGACCGATGGCCCCTCAGGTGACGATGTCCTCCCCGCCCCCGTCGATTTCTGAGCCAGCCCGCGAAGAGCAGGCGCGGGCGTTGTGCCTGCGCCTGCTCACCGCGAGATCGCACACTCGGGCCGAGTTGTACCGCCAGCTGGCGAAACGCCGGTATTCCGCGGACGTCATCGATCGCGTGCTCGACCGGCTGACCGCCGCCGGCCTGGTGGACGACACCGACTTCGCCGAACATTGGGTCCACTCCAGGCGGGCAAACGCCACAAAAAGCCGGCGCGCCTTGACCGCCGAGTTGCAGACCAAGGGCGTCGACAGCGACGTCATTACCACGGTGCTGGGGGGCATCGACGCCGGTGCCGAGCGCGACCGCGCCGAGCAGTTGGTGCGGGCCAAGCTGCGGCGGGAGGCCCTGGGCGAGGACGACTGGCGGGTGAGTCGCAGGCTGGTGGCGATGCTGGCGCGCCGCGGGTACAGCCAGACGCTGGCGTCCGAGGTGGTCCTCGCCGAGCTGGCAGCCGAACGGGACCGTCGCCGGGTCTAGCTGCGGGTTAATCCCATAAGCCCCCGTCGCCGTACCATGGCCCCGTGACTTCGGTGGTGGCGAGAGAGGCCGTGGCGGGCGACACCGCGCCGGCGCGCACCTATCAAGTCCGCACGTACGGCTGCCAGATGAACGTCCACGATTCCGAGCGGCTGGCTGGCCTGCTCGAAGCAGCGGGCTACCGGCGGGCCGCCGACGGCGCCGACGCGGACGTGGTGGTCTTCAACACCTGCGCCGTCCGTGAAAATGCCGACAACAAGCTGTACGGCAACCTCAGCCACCTGGCCCCCCGCAAGCGCGGCAATCCCGACATGCAGATCGCCGTCGGCGGCTGCCTGGCCCAAAAAGACCGGGACACGGTGCTGCGCAAGGCGCCGTGGGTCGACGTCGTCTTCGGCACGCACAACATCGGATCGCTGCCCACGCTGCTCGACCGGGCCCGGCACAACAAAGTCGCCCAGGTGGAGATCGCCGAAACGCTGCAAGAGTTTCCGTCGTCGCTGCCGGGCGCCCGCGAATCCGCCTATGCCGCCTGGGTTTCCATCTCGGTCGGGTGCAACAACAGCTGCACCTTCTGCATCGTCCCGTCGCTGCGGGGCAAGGAGGTCGACCGCAGCCCGGCCGACATCCTCGCCGAAGTGCGGTCACTGGTGGACGACGGCGTGCTCGAAGTCACCCTGCTGGGTCAGAACGTCAACGCCTACGGGGTTTCCTTCGCCGACCCGGCGCTACCTCGCAATCGCGGCGCCTTCGCCGAATTGCTGCGCGCCTGCGGAGGCATCGACGGGCTGGAACGCGTGCGGTTCACCTCGCCCCATCCGGCCGAGTTCACCGACGATGTCATCGACGCGATGGCGCAGACCCCGAACGTCTGCCCGGCCCTGCATATGCCGCTGCAGTCGGGGTCCGACCGGGTGCTGCGGGCGATGCGGCGCTCTTACCGCGCCGAGCGCTATCTGGGCATCGTCGAGCGGGTCCGGGCGGCCATGCCGCACGCGGCCATCACCACCGATCTGATCGTCGGATTTCCGGGCGAAACGGAGGAGGACTTCGCCGCGACCCTCGACGTGCTGCGGCAGGCCCGGTTCGCGGCGGCCTTCACGTTCCAGTACTCCAAGCGGCCCGGCACCCCCGCCGCCGAACTCGACGGGCAGCTGCCGAAAGCCGTTGTGCAGCAACGCTATGAGCGGCTGGTCGAGCTGCAGGAGCAGATCTCGCTGGAGGGCAATCGCGCGCTGCTCGGCCGGACCGTCGAATTGCTGGTCGCCACCGGTGAAGGACGCAAGGACACCCGCACGGCGCGCATGACCGGGCGGGCACGCGACGGCCGCTTGGTCCACTTCGCCGCGAACGAAGAGGTGCGGCCCGGCGACATCATCACGACGGTGGTCACCGCGGCGGCGCCGCACCACCTCATCGCGGACGCGGGCATCCTGACCCAACGTCGCACCCGCGCGGGTGACGCGCACGCCGCCGGGCGGTGCCGGGGCAGCATCGGCCTTGGCATGCCGACCGTCGGGCCGGCGGTCGGCCCCGCAGACCACACAGGCCCCACAGATTCCACAGCACACCTGGGATGTGCCCGATGAAGAAAGAACAGTCGGATCTCGACGCTCTGCGGACCGAGATCGAGGCCGCAGAACGCCGAGTGGCGCGTGAGATCGAGCCGGGCGCAAGGGCTCTCGTGGTCGCAATACTCGTGTTCGTGCTGCTGGGTTCGTTCGTCCTGCCGCACACCGGCGATGTGCGGGGATGGGATGTGCTGTTCAGCAGCCACGGCGCAGGCGCCGCCGCGGTGGCCCTTCCCTCGCGGGTGTTCACCTGGTTGGCGCTCGTGTTCGGCGTCGGCTTTTCGGTGCTGGCGCTGCTGACGCGCCGCTGGGCGCTGGCGTGGATTGCGTTGGCGGGGTCGGCGATCGCGTCGGCCGCCGGGCTGTTGGCCGTCTGGTCGCGCCAGACCGTTGCCCCCGGGCATCCGGGACCGGGTGTGGGGCTAATCGTTGCGTGGATCACCGTGATCCTGTTGACGTTTCACTGGGCCCGCGTGGTGTGGTCGCGCACCGTCGTCCAACTCGCGGCCGAGGAGCAGCGGCGGCGGGTTGCCGCGCAGCATCAGTCGATGCCCCTCCTGGACAGCCTCAATGACCCGACCGAAGGCGACCACCGCGATCGTCCCCGCGAACCGGACACCGGGACGGCTCGGGACGGCGAGGATTAGGGCCTGCGGGTCAGCGCCTCGGCGGCCGCTTCGGCCCACTGCCGCCACTGCTCGGCATTCGCTTTGGCCTCCTCGGCTTCCTTGGTCCGGCCGGCGGCGGCCGCCTTCTGAGCCTGCTGCTCGTACTGCTCGGCACGAGTCCGGAACTGCTCGGCCCGCGCCTGCGCCTGCGGATCGGACCAGTCCGCATCGCCGGCGTCGCGCACCTTTTTCTCGACCGCGCGCAGCCGCCGCTCCAACTCGGCGGACCGCTCCCGCGGCACCCGGCCGATTGCATCCCACTTCTCGGCGATGGATCGCAGTGCCGCCCGGGCGGCGTCAACGTTGCTCGTATCCAGCTTTTCCGCCTCTACCAGCAGCGCCTCTTTAGCCACGGCATTCGCCCGCAGCTCGGTGTCCTTTTCCGCGGCCGCGGCGTTTCGGGCCGTGAAGAACGCGTCCTGGGCGGCCTTGAAGCGGCGCCACAGGGCATCGTCGACATCCCTGGCCGTCCGCCCCGCGGCCTTCCATTCGGTGAGCAGCTTCCGGAATTCCGCGCTGGTCGCGGTCCAGTCCGTCGAATCGGACAACTCTTCGGCCCGCTCACAGAGCCGTTCCTTCGCCTGCCGGACCCCCGATCGCTCCCGGTCCAGCTCGGCGAAATGGGATCCCCGCCGGCGGTTGAACGTTTCCCGGGCCGCCGAATAGCGCTTCCACAACGCGTCGTCGACTTTTCGGTCCAGGCCGGTGATCGTCTTCCACTCGTCCAGGATCGCGCGCAGCCGGTCACCGGCCGCTTTCCACTGGGTCGAGTTGGCGGCCAAGTCCTCGGCCTCGGCGGCCAGCGCCTCCTTGCGGGCCGTCTGGGAGGCCCGCTGCTCCTCCCGCCGCGAGCGATCCGCGGCGACGGTGGCGTCGGCACGTTCGACGAGGCGGGCCAGGCGGCCCGCGAGCGCGTCGATATCGCCCAGCACCGACGCGGTCGGCAACGCCTCGGCCAGCGCGGACGCATTGGTCTTGATCTTGCGGGCTTCTCCGGTCCCCGACGCCAGCCGCTCCTCCATGAGCGTGACCTCGGTGCTGAGATCGTCGAATCGCCGGCCGAAGTGGGCAAACGCCGCTTCGCGGTCGCCGGCCTGCCACGAGCCGATCACGCGCTCGCCGGCCGAGCTGATCAGCCACACCGTGCCGTCGTCGTCGACGCGTCCGAACCGGTGTGGATCGCTGGGCGGGTGCGCTGTCACCGGAAGGGCGGCCGAGCTCGGCGGCCGGGGGCCGGGACGAGGTCCGGGACGCGGCGCCGGCTTGGGTGGATCGTTGCTGTGGGGCTCGTCAGCCGTCATGCCGTCGTTACCTACCCTTCGCGCGGGAGTGTCCCGCGCACCTGCCGCGCGTAGCGGCACCCGTACGGTCTGGGAGTCTCGAGCGGTCGTGCCGCCGTCGCGAGCTCCTAAAACCGGTTCCAACAGTATTCAAGCAGCTTGGCCGACCGTGCGCGCCCACGTGGATAACAGTTCGGTTCCACCGTTGCGCGGAGCATGGGGCGCGGTCGCGCGGCCCGGTACGGTGACGGAGACGAGGCGTTATCTCTGGTACAGCTGGGGCCCGAGGCGGAAACCGCAATACGGAAGGCGGATATCTCGGTTTCACAAAGCGCCACCCGGGTGCGGCATAGGCTCTCAGGGTGATTCGTGACGGGCGCCGCAGCCGCGCGGTCCAGACCTGGGGCCGTACGGTGTTCGTTGAACTGCCGTCAAACAGAACGTGTACATCCAGCTGTCGGGGGGAACGCTGGTCGGAACGTTGCTGAGGGGGTCCGCATGACGAAAGTCGATGTAGCGGCGCTGATCGCGTTGTGCGCGGCGCTGGCATCCGCGGTCGGGGATGTGGTCCGTCAGCGCTCCGCGCACGAGATCACCGACAAAAAGGTCGGCCACCTCGAACTGTTCCGCATGTCGCTGAGCGACAGGCGCTGGTGGTTCGGCGGTTTGGCAGCGATCGTCAATTACAGCCTGCAGGCCGCGGCCCTGGCGTGGGGCTCGGTGGTGCTGGTGACGTCGCTGCAGGTGACCGCGCTGCTGTTCGCCTTGCCGATCCACGCGCGGCTCGCCAATTGTCGGGTGACCCGCTGGGAGTGGGTGTGGGCGGTCGTACTGGCTGGCGCGCTCGCGGTGGTCATCGCCGTCGGCGACCCGAAGTCCGGTCACGATCGGGCGCCGCTGTCGACATGGCTCGTCGTGGCCCTCGTGATGGGTCCCACGTTGGTGCTCTGCGTGGTGGGGGCGCGGATCTGGTCCGGTCGTCCGGTCGCGGCGGTGCTGCTGGCGCTGGTCGCGGGTTCGTCGTTGGCGCTTTTCGCGGTGCTGACCAAGGGAGTCGTCGAGGTGGCCGAAGGCGGCCTCGGCAGTGTACTGCGCGCGCCGGAGTTCTATCCCTGGTTGGTGGTCGCGCTGTGCGGAATGATTTTCCAGCAGTCCGCTTTCCGCGCCGGCGCGCTGACCGCGTCGCTGCCGACGATGACCGTGGCCAAGCCCGTGGTGGCCGGTGTGCTGGGCGTCACCGTGCTTGGCGAGACGCTCAGCGCCGAAGGCCCCGCGGCGCTTGTGCTGGCCTCGGCGGTGGCGATGGTCGTCATCGCGACGGTCGCCCTGGCGCGCGGCGAGGCCACCTCCATGGAGGCCGCACCGGAACAAGACCCGGAAGTCACCGCCTCCCACGATGCGCCCCCCGAACCCGTCGTGGGCGACGATCCCGGGCCGGGTGGCGTTTTCGTTGCTTAGGGAGTGGCGCTCGCCATGATGCGCGAGCGGCCAAGACGTTAGTTTGGTGGCGTGCTGAGCGCCATCGCGATCGTTCCCTCCGCGCCGGTGCTTGTTCCAGAACTCGCCGGAGCGGCCGCCGCTGAGATAGCGGACGCGACCGCGGCCGTGCTGGCCGCGGTCGCGTTGCTGCCACCGCGTTGGCTGGCCATCGGGACGGGCCGGGCCGACCAGGTGGTGGACGCCCATGGCCAAAACTCTTGGGGCACCTTCGCCGGCTTCGGCGCCGACGTGCGGGTTCGGCTCTCCCCGCAGGCCGTCGACGACACGGAGCCGCCGCTCGAGTTGCCCCTGTGCGCGCTGCTGGCCGCCTGGGTAAGAGGCCAGGCCCGCCCCGAAGCGAGCGTGCAGGTGCGCGTCTACCGCGGCGATCATGACGCGAGCGTCGCGCTGGACCGCGGCAGGCGATTGCGCGCCGAGCTCGACCGGGAGCCGGATCCGATCGGCGTGCTTGTCGTGGCCGACGGCGCCAATACCCTGACGCCGGGCGCCCCGGGCGGCCACCACCCGGGCGACGCCGACGCGCAGCTGGCCCTGGACGACGCGCTGGCCGACGGCGACGTCGCCGCCCTGACCCGGCTGCCGCCGCGGATCCTGGGGCGCGGCGCTTTCCAGGTGCTGGCCGGCCTGGCGGAGCCGGGGCCGCGATCTGCTAGGGAGCTTTACCGGGGGGCTCCCTACGGGGTGGGCTACTTCGCCGGCGCCTGGCAGCTGTGAAACCGGGCGCGCGACCGCTGGCGATCATCGGGCCGACCGGCACCGGCAAGTCGCAGCTAGCGCTCGATGTCGTCGAGCGGCTCGGCGGCGAGGTCAGCGCGGAGATTGTGAACGCCGACGCGATGCAGCAGTACCGCGGTATGGACATTGGAACCGCCAAGCTGCCCATCGAAGAGCGCCGCGGCATTCCGCACCATCAGCTCGACGTCCTGGACGTGACCGAGACCGCGACCGTCGCCCGTTATCAGCGGGCGGCCGCCGCCGATATCGAAGCGATCGCGGCCCGCGGCGCGGTGCCGGTGATCGTGGGCGGCTCGATGCTTTACATCCAATCGCTGCTCGACGACTGGTCGTTTCCGGCGACCGACCCGGCGGTGCGGGCGCGCTGGGAGCGGCGGCTCGCCGAGGTGGGGGCGGGCCGGTTGCACGCCGAGCTGGCCCGCCGGGACCCGGCGGCGGCCGCGGCGATCCTGCCCACCGACGGCCGGCGCACGGTGCGCGCGCTCGAAGTCGTCGAGCTCACCGGGCGGCCGTTCGCCGCGTCCGCGCCGCGCATCGGCGCCCCGCGCTGGGACACCGCCATCGTCGGGTTGGACTGCGACACCACGGTTCTGGACGAGAGATTGGCTCGGCGTACCGGGGCGATGTTCGATCGGGGCCTGGTCGACGAGGTGCGCGGACTACTGCTGAAGGGCCTGCGCGACGGGGTCACCGCCTCGCGCGCCCTGGGCTACGCGCAGGTGCTCGCGGCGCTGGACGCCGGCGGTGGGCCGGATCAACTGCGCGACGCGCGGGAGCAGACCTACGTGGGCACCCGGCGTTACGTGCGACGCCAGCGGTCGTGGTTTCGTCGGGACGACCGGGTGCACCGGCTCGACGCCACCGACCGCGAGGGCCTCGTCGACGCCGCGTTGCGCGTGTGGCGGCAAGTACCCTGAAGGGGTGATGTTCGCCAAGGGCCACGGCACCGAGAACGACTTCGTGCTGTTGCCCGACCTCGACGCGGAGCGGACGCTCACCCCCGCCCGGGTGGCCGCGCTGTGCGACCGGCGCCGGGGATTGGGCGCCGACGGGGTGCTGCGGATCACCACCGCGGGCGCCGCCGCCACGGCCGGTGTGCTCGAGCGCCTGCCTGACGGCGTCGGCGCGGACGACTGGTACATGGACTACCGCAACGCCGACGGGTCGACCGCGCAGATGTGCGGCAACGGCGCGCGGGTGTTCGCGCACTGTCTACGGGCCAGCGGTTTGGAGTCACGGGACGAGTTCGTCGTCGGATCGCTGGCCGGCCCGCGGCCGGTCGTGCTGCATCACGTGGGGGAGACCCACGCCGATGTCACCGTCGACATGGGCAAGGCCAACCGGCTCGGCACGGGGGAGGCTGTCGTGGGCGGCAGGCGGTTCACCGGCCTGGCGGTGGACGTGGGCAACCCCCACCTGGCGTGCGTGGATCCGGAGCTGAGCGTCGAGGAGCTTGCCGCGCTGGACGTGGCCGCGCCGGTGGAGTACGACCATGCCCGGTTCCCGGACGGCGTCAACGTGGAGGTGCTCACGTCGCCGGTCTGGGGCCCGGGCGGGGGATCTGTTCGGATGCGAGTCCACGAGCGCGGGGTGGGTGAAACGCGCTCGTGCGGCACCGGAACGGTCGCGGCAGCGGTGGCCGCGCTGACCGGTGCCGGTGCCGACACCGGGACGCTCACCGTGCGGGTGGCCGGCGGTGACGTCGTCGTCACCATCACCGACGCCACCAGCTACCTGCGCGGACCGTCGGTACTGGTGGCCCGCGGTGAGATCAGCGAGGAATGGTGGCACGCACAAGAGCGTTAATTCGGATGCACGACACCGATGCGCCGTGCATCATTTGTTATTGCCTATGACACATCCCGAATTTCCCAATTACGAACCGCCAGTTACGGAGCCGAGCGCAGGCGAGCTCGCCCTCGAAGACCGATCGGCGCTGCGCCGGGTCGCGGGCTTGTCGACCGAACTGGCCGACGTTTCCGAGGTCGAGTACCGCCAGCTGCGGCTGGAGCGCGTGGTGTTGGTGGGGGTATGGACCGAGGGCAGCGCCGCCGACAACCGGGCCAGCATGGCCGAGCTGGCGGCCTTGGCCGAGACAGCCGGCTCGCAGGTGCTCGAAGGCCTCATCCAGCGCCGCGACCGCCCCGACCCGTCGACCTATATCGGCTCGGGCAAGGCGCAGGAGCTGCGCGAGGTGGTCCTGGCAACGGGCGCCGATACCGTCATCTGCGACGGTGAGCTCTCCCCGGCGCAGCTGACCGCGCTGGAAAAGGCGGTGAAGGTCAAAGTCATCGACCGCACCGCGCTGATTTTGGACATCTTCGCCCAGCACGCCACCAGCAGAGAGGGCAAAGCGCAGGTGTCGCTTGCCCAGATGGAGTACATGCTGCCGCGGCTGCGCGGCTGGGGCGAGTCGATGTCACGGCAGGCCGGCGGCCGCGCCGGCGGCAGCGGCGGCGGAGTCGGGCTGCGCGGTCCCGGTGAGACCAAGATCGAGACCGACCGGCGGCGCATCCGCGAACGGATGGCCAAGCTGCGCCGCGACATCAAGGACATGAAGCAGGCCCGCGACACCCAGCGCAGCCGCCGGCTGAGCAGCGACATGCCGTCGATCGCCATCGTCGGCTACACCAACGCGGGCAAGTCCAGCCTGCTCAACGCGCTGACGGGGGCCGGCGTGCTGGTACAGGACGCCTTGTTCGCCACCCTGGAACCCACCACCCGCCGCGCGGAGTTCGATGACGGCCGGCCGTTCGTGATCACAGACACCGTCGGGTTCGTGCGCCACCTGCCCACCCAGCTCGTCGAGGCGTTCCGCTCCACGCTGGAGGAAGTCGTGGACGCGGACCTACTGGTGCATGTCGTCGACGGTTCCGACGTCAACCCGCTGGCCCAAATCAATGCCGTCCGCCAGGTGGTCGCCGAGGTGATCGCCGATCACGGGGTGGATCGCGGCGATGCGCCGCAAGAACTCCTCGTGGTCAACAAGATCGACGCCGCAAGTGACCTGATGCTCGCCAAGCTTCGTCATGCGCTGCCCGGCGCGGTGTTCGTCTCCGCGCGCACCGGCGAGGGCATCGATGCCCTGCGGCGGCGCATGGCCGCCATGGCCGCACCCAATGACACCGCGGTGGACGTGGTGATCCCGTACGAACGCGGCGACCTGGTGGCCCGCCTGCACGCCGGCGGGCGCGTCCAGCGGGAGGAGCACAACGCCGACGGCACGCGAATCAAGGCCCGTGTCCCGGTGGCGCTGGCCGCCAGCCTGCGGGAGTTCTCCGCCGACTAAACCGGGGCGTGCCGCGCCGAAACTCCAACTAGCCACACCTGCGTCGGCGTGGCGTGTGCGTGGTGGCGGTGTCGCAGCGCCTTACTGCCGACCAACCGTCTGGTTGGTATATGTTGGGCGGCAGAGTTCCCGTTCGCCCGGAGGTCAGCGGAGGTTGTTCATGAGCAGTGCCGTCAAGTACCAGCGCACTCTTTTCGAGCCCGAGCATGAGTTGTTCCGCGAGTCCTACCGCGCCTTCCTGGACCGCCACGTGGCGCCCTATCACGACGAATGGGAGAAGGCGAAGATCGTCGACCGCAGCGTCTGGCTCGAGGGCGGCAAGCAGGGCTTTCTCGGCATGGCGGTGCCCGAGGAGTACGGCGGCGGGGGCAACCCCGACTTCCGGTACAACACGATCGTCACCGAGGAAACCACCGCCGGGCGCTACAGCGGGATCGGGTTCGGGCTGCAAAACGACGTGGTAGCCCCGTACCTGCTGCGGCTTGCGACCGAAGAGCAGAAGCAGCGCTGGTTGCCCAAGTTCTGCAGCGGAGAGTTGATCACCGCCATCGCGATGACCGAGCCGGGCACAGGCAGCGACCTACAGGGCATCAAGACCCGTGCCGTCAAGCAGGGCGATCACTATGTGCTCAACGGTTCGAAAACCTTCATCACCAACGGGATCAATTCGGACCTGGTGATCGTTGTCGCGCAGACCGACCCGGACAAGGGTGCGCAGGGTTTTTCGCTGCTCGTCGTCGAACGCGGTATGAAGGGATTCGAACGCGGCCGCCACCTTGACAAGATCGGACTGGAGGCGCAGGACACCGCCGAATTGTCGTTCACCGACGTGCATGTGCTGGCCGAAAACCTCCTCGGTGAAGAGGGCATGGGGTTCGTCTACCTCATGCAAAACCTGCCGCAGGAGCGCATCTCGATCGCCATCATGGCGGCCGCGGCGATGGAGCAGGTTTTGGAGCAGACGCTGCAATACACCAAGGAGCGCAAAGCCTTTGGCAGGCCGATCGGCAGCTTCCAGAACAGCCGCTTCGTGCTGGCCGAGCTCGCGACCGAGGCCACGGTGGTGCGCGTCATGGTCGACGAATTCATCCGGCTGCACCTCGAGGAGAAGCTGACAGCCGAACAGGCCGCAATGGCCAAGTGGTACTCCACCGAGAAGCAGGTGCAGTTGATCGACCGCTGTCTGCAGCTGCACGGCGGCTACGGTTACATGCGCGAATACCCGGTCGCCCGAGCCTATCTGGATGCTCGCGTGCAGACGATTTACGGCGGCACGACCGAGATCATGAAGGAGATCATCGGCCGCAGCCTCGGGGTCTAGTCCGTTCGCGGTCCAAACCTGCTGTAGCACAAAAGAATTGGTGGTGAGCGACCAGTATTGGTGGCCGCGGCGGCGGTCCGGCAACTTGGCTGGCCGCAAATTGATTGAATGGGATAACTTCGTTCCCCGGCGGGTAGATCGCCGGCCAGCGAACGGCCTCGCGTACCGTCGGCGCATGTGTTTACCGTATGTCGACCGTGTAGTCGCGCAGCCTCAGGCCGGCGACCGCGACGATAGTCAGTCTCCGGGCGGCCTCGGAAGCGGGACTCCCCGAGGGCACGGCCCGGCATCATTTCGACATCGGGGCAGTATCCGTTTCCGTAATATGTCTGATTCGACTTCGCATTTATCGTCAGCCGGGGCAAAGTTATGCGAGCCCGGCGATAATACGAGTCGTAATGGGGTTACTTCCTTACGGTGGGCTACGACCCGCTCGCAGGGTCCGCAGGGTGCGGGTATGGCCAGAGACCGGGGCCTACCCATCGGCTGGGAGGCTTGGTGAACGGGCAGAGAGGTCGAATGCGCAAGCTGGTGGGGCGCGCGCTGGTCAGCGTGGCGACCACGGTGGTGGCTGCCGCACTGCTGGCGCCCGCCGTTGCCGCGTCTCCCATAGGAGACGCCGAGGCCGCGATGATGGCCGCGTGGGACAAAGCCGGTGGCGACAGTTCACCGCTTGGCGCCAGGAAAGGCGACGTCTATCCCGTCGGTGACGGGTTCGCCCTGGACTTCGACGGCGGCAGGATGTTCTACACCACGGATACTGGTGCCAGATTCGTCTACGGGCCGATCCTGGACAAATACGTATCGCTGGGCGGTCCCGCAGGCAGCGATCTGGGCTTTCCGACCATCAACGAAGTCCCGGGCCTCGCGGGGCCCGACAGCCGGGTGGCTACCTTCTCCGCCAGCGACAAACCGGTGATTTTCTGGACGTCCGACCACGGCGCGTTCGTCGTGCGCGGCGCGATGAACGCCGGGTGGGACAAGCTCGGCAGCTCCGGCGGCGTGCTGGGTGCGCCGATCGCGGATGAAACCTACGACGGCGAGGTGGTCTCCCAGAAGTTCAGCGGCGGCGAAATCTCGTGGAATCGGAAAACCAAGGAGTTCACCACTAACCCGGCGGCCCTGGCCGACCAATTGAAGGGTCTGCAGGTAGCCATCGATCCCGCCGCAGCCATCAACATGGCCTGGCGCGCGGCCGGCGGCGCCAACGGGCCGCTGGGCGCCAAGCAGGGTGGGCCGTACCCCATCGGCGGTGATGGAGTGGCGCAGAACTTCGCCGGCGGCAAGGTGTACTTCAGCCCGGCCACCGGCGCGAATGCCGTCGAGAGCGACATCCTCGCCAAGTACGAGTCGCTGGGCGGGCCGGTCGGCAGTGATCTCGGATTTCCCACCGCGAACGAATCCGACGGCGGGATTCCACCTTCGAGCCGGATCGCCACGTTCTCCGCGGCCGACAAGCCGGTGATCTTCTGGACCTCTGACCACGGTGCTTTCGTCGTCCGGGGCGCGATGAAGGCGGCCTGGGACAAGCTCCGGGGTCCGACCGGAAAACTGGGCGCCCCGGTTGGCGATCAGGCGGTGGACGGCGACGTGGTTTCGCAGCAGTTCACCGGCGGCAAGATCTCGTGGAACCGGGCGAAAAACGCGTTCACCACCGACCCGTCCAACCTGGCTCCGTTGTTGTCCGGCCTGCAAATTCCAGGGCAGAACCAGCCAAGTACGTCCGCCATGCCGTCTCATGGCAAGAAGTTCGCCTGGCAATGGTGGTGGCTGCTGGCGGGGGTTGCGGCGCTGGTATTGGTCGTGCTGGCGGCGTTGCTGGCGGTTGGGTGGCGTCGGCGTCGCTCCCGCCGCGCCACCGCGGTCTTCGAGCGGAACCGCGACGTGGATGCCGGCTACGGCGCCGCGGCCGAGGGGCACTGGGGCCACGATGACGCCGACCTCGCCCGCGCGCACCTCCCGGTCGGCGATCTGCACCCGCCCGAAGACCGGCATCCGCCAGATGACGAGTCCGCGGCGCCGGTCGCTTGGAGCCGTGAAACCGGCGCCGCCGGCCAGGCCGAGGGGGTCGAGCCCGCCGGGGAGCATGGCGGGGAGTACGGCGGCGACCGGCCGCCCGAATCGCATGATGGCGAAGGATATTTCGACGGCCATTTCGAGGGCGAGGGGCCGGTCGGGATCGAAGAGGAAAATCCCGACGCGGTGGACACCGATTCCATACCCGTCGCCTCGCACGGCCTTCTATCGCAGGCCGGCTATCCCGAGGTCCCCGAAGAAGCCGGCCACGAAGAAGCCGACTACGCGGGCGTCGCCGACGAGGACGAGGGCTATGCGGACGCCGGGTACCCCGACATCGCCGTCCCGCATACCCCGCCGGATGCCGCCTACCAAGGTGGGGGCGCCCCGGATACCGCTGACCGGGATGCCGAGTACCCGGACGTTGCCGTCCCGCATGCCGCTCCGGATGTTTCGTATCCGGACGGTACCGCCGCGGAAGTCGACGTCGAAGACGCGGTCGTGCCGGACGCCATCGTGTCCAGCCCGGAGCCGAGAACCGGGCGACACGCCGCCGTAGAAATCGAGGACGACTCGGAATTCACTTCGAGCGCGGGCAACGCGGCTCCCGCCGGGCGGCCGACAATCCACTTGCCGCTCGACGACCCGTATCAGGTGCCCGAGGGGTATCCGATCAAGGCCAGCGCTCGCTTCGGCCTGTACTACACCCCGGGGAGCGAGCTGTACCACGACACGCTCCCCGAAATCTGGTTGTCCAGCGAAGAAGTCGCGCAAGCCAACGGGTTCCTCAAGGCCGACTGAGCCCGGCCCCGAAGGAAGACCGCCCGCGGCGCCGCCAGCCGCTAAACCGCTAAAGCTTGCGAATCACCGTGACGACCTTGCCCAGCACGGTTGCTTCGTTACCCGGTATGGGGTCGAACGCCGGGTTGTGCGGCATCAGCCACACCTGACCGCCCGCCCGCTTGAACGTCTTGACCGTGGCCTCACCATCGATCATGGCCGCGACGATGTCGCCGTTGTCGGCGACGCGTTGCTGCCGCACGACCACCCAGTCGCCGTCGCAGATCGCCGCCTCGACCATCGAGTCACCGACCACCTTGAGAAGGAACAAGGTGCCCTCGCCGACCAGCTCACGCGGCAGCGGGAAGACGTCTTCCACAGCTTCCTCGGCGAGGATCGGCCCGCCGGCCGCGATGCGCCCCAGGACGGGGACGAAGGTCGGTTCCGGCAGGGCGTCCGAGCCGGCGACTTCGGTGGCGGCACCGGCTGCGGCGGCCGTCTCTTCGGTGCCGCGGACGTCGACGGCTCGCGGGCGGTTCGGGTCCCGGCGCAGGTATCCCTTGCGCTCGAGGGTGCGTAGCTGATGAGCCACCGACGACGTCGACGTCAGACCGACGGCGTCCCCGATTTCCCTGATGCTCGGCGGGTAGCCGCGGCTGGTGACCGACGCGCGGATGACGTTCAAAATGGTGCGCTGGCGTTCCGTCAGCGATGGGTCCACCGAATGCAACCGGCCTTCTGAGCCGACGGACGCGCTAGCTGAGGGAGTGTCGTTGCTGTCGCTCATGCACTGAATGTAGCCCCACGACCGACGAGAATCAAACATGTGTTCGACTGGCGTGTCGCGGTGGTGCCGACGGCCGGGCCGCCCGCGACCTCGTGAATAACAAAGGTGTAACTCTCCGCGCGGTGGGGTACTTGAGTCGCATGTCAGAGCTTGCACCGACGAGCTTGTCGGTGGTGTGGTCTAGCGTTTTGCTCATCGACACGCTTCGCTCAAATGTTCGGCTATCGAACAGACGAGCGACTATAGTCGAACACACGAGCGAGAATTAGTTGACCGGAGGAATGCAGATGTCAACCATCCACGAAGTCTCGCCGCGCACCCGCAGTCTTCGCCGCCCGCTCAACGGACCGGTACAGGGCCTCCGTCCCGGCCGAGATGGGCTGGCTGGCTCCCGCAGGCCTGTTCCGTCGAGGCCGGCGGGCGCTCCGCCACGCTACCGCGGTACCGGCGTCGCGATGTCCGTCGCGCCTCATCGCGGGCGTCCGGTGACATTGGCGACGACGTTGGGGCTGGCATTGGCCGCGGGCATGATCACCCTGTGGCTGGGGCTCGTCGCCAATGTCGGGCAGGTGGTCAACGGCGATTCCACGGGATCGGCTGCACCGGTACCGGACCGGCTCGCCGTCGTGCGGGTTGAACCGGGGGAGTCCCTCCGGGATGTCGCGCATCGGGTGGCGCCGGATGCCCCGGCGCGCCAGGTTGCCGAGCGCATCCGCGAACTCAACGACCTGAGTTCACCGACGCTGGTCGCGGGCCAGACGCTGATCGCGCCGATCGGCTGACGCAGGCCGACCGGCGCATCGCGAAAAGCGCTCCATGACGCGCGCACGCGTTAGCCGCGGGCGCGACCGCACAGGTACGCTCGGAGTGTTCTGCGACCGGAGTATCTGAGCACGGCGAAGGAGCGGTCATGCACTGTCCGTTCTGCCGTCATCCCGATTCCCGCGTGATCGACTCGCGGGAAACGGACGAAGGCCAGGCCATTCGGCGCCGCCGCTCATGTCCCGAGTGCGGACGTCGATTCACCACCGTGGAAACCGCGGTATTGGCCGTCGTCAAGCGCAGCGGTGTGACGGAGCCCTTCAGCCGGGAGAAGGTCATCAGGGGCGTCCGACGGGCCTGCCAGGGGCGCCAGGTCGATGAAGACGCGCTGAACCTGCTGGCCCAGCAAGTCGAGGACACCGTGCGCGCCGCGGGTTCGCCGGAGGTCCCGAGTCACGAGGTCGGCCTGGCGATCCTGGGACCGTTGCGCGAGCTCGACGAGGTCGCCTACCTGCGGTTCGCGTCGGTGTACCGGTCGTTCTCATCGGCGGACGATTTCGAGCGCGAGATCGAGGCGCTCCGAGCGCACCGCAAGGTATCGGCCCCGAGCTGACAAATTCCGCGTTTCGGCCACTGGCTAGGCTGCTTTCATGCCAGCGGACCTGCATCCCGATCTCCGGGCCCTGGCACCGTTGCTGGGAACATGGGTAGGTCAGGGTGAGGGCAGCTACCCGACGATTCAGCCCTTCCAGTACCTCGAGGAAGTCGTGTTCGCCCATGTGGGCAAGCCGTTTCTGGCCTACTCGCAGAAGACCAGGGCGGTCGCCGACGGAAAGCCTCTGCACGCCGAGACTGGATACCTGCGCGTGCCGCAACCCGGCCGCGTCGAGCTTGTTTTGGCCCACCCGAGCGGCATCACGGAAATCGAAGTCGGCACCTATTCGGTGACCGGCGACCGAATCGACGTGGAGCTTTCCGCCACGGCGATCGGGTTGACTCCGACCGCCAAAGAGGTGACCGCCCTTGGCCGTTCGCTGCGTATCGACGGCGACGAGTTTTCATACTCGGTACGGATGGGCGCGGTGGGGCAACCCCTGCAGGACCACCTCGCCGCGGTGTTGCGCCGGCAGCGCTGAAGTGTCGGCGTCAGTCGACGCGTTTGACACCGTCGTCGACGACGCGACCGGCCACCAATACCCAACCTTCGGGGTTCCACGTGGTTTCGATCAGCGATCCCTTGCCCTGGGTGATGCGCAGGTCGCGGCTGAGGAAGTCGGTGATCCGCATCGCTGCCGAACCCGTCGCTTCGTCCTCCGGGACGCCCAGATTGGCGGCGAACATTCGGGCGCGCAGCGATCCGGCGGCCCGATCGATCCAACTCCACAGGTAGTGCGCGGTGTCGTCCGGAAAGTCCGCGGGGTCCGCGGCGAAAAGGTCGTCGGCCGAATCGAATTCGTGAATGGCTACTTCCGGGGCCCATTCCGAGCGCGCGCTGATGGCCGTCAACTCGCCCTGGTAGCTGACCTGCACGATGCCGACCGGCACGTGCAGCGTTTTGATGGGCCAACCCTTCTGGCGCAGCCACCACGACGCGCCGACGGTCGGATGCCCGGCGAACGAAAGTTCCGTCCGAGGAGTGTAAATGGTGGCGTGCGCGGTGGTCGAGCCGGCGGCCGGAAGATCGACGAATATCGTTTCGCTATAGCCTAGTTCGGCCGCCAGCCGCTGCCGGTCGGACGCTTTGACCCGCCCGGCATCGACCACACCGAGCGGATTACCAAAATTGCCGTCCGGATCGGTGAACACCCGCACCACCGCCACGTCGATGCCCATGGAGCGACTGTACGGCCCCGGTCGGGTGGCCGGTCAGGTGGCGCTGCGTTCGTCCGAACCCATCGCGTTCAGCACGGCGACGCGGGTGTCTGCCGGACCCGTGACGGCCTTCTCGCCGCCGCCGGTGCGGAGCAACTGGCGCAGCGCGGCCTGGTCGTATTCGGCGGGCTGGGTGGTGTCGATGAAGCACTCGATGACGTCGATGAAGCGGGCCGGGTCGTCATGGAACGGGAAGTGGCCGGAGCCTTCGAAGATTTCGAAGCGGGAGCCGGGCATCGCGGCATGCGCCATCCGTGCGTGGCGAAAGGGGACGACCACATCCTTGGTGCCCCAGACAATCTGCACGGGGATGGCCTGCGTCAAATAACATCGATCCAGCATGGTGACGATCTGCCCACGCCAGTCCACCACCGCCCGCAGAGTCCGGCTGAATGCCGCAGAGGCCGTCGGTTCTGGCAGGTCATCCAGGATACGCAGCACGTTGGGCAGATCGTGGCCCAGGCTGGTCGATCCGATCGCCAGGCCGGCTATCCGGCCCGCCAGCTGCACTGCCGGCAGCACCAGGGGTAGCCGCAGCAACGCCAGCGCCTCGCTGCCCATGGGCAACGAGGCCAAACGGAAGACCACGTTGACGTCCTTGGTGACGCCTCCCGCGGCGACCAGGATCAGCCGCTCGACCAAATGCGGGAACTGGTAGGCGAATTGCATGGCCACCCCACCGCCGAGCGAATGACCGATTATGGTCACCCGCTCGATGTCGAGCACGCTGAGCAGGTCGCGCATCCCGTTTGCGTACGCGGCGACCGAGTAGTCGGCGCGCGGCTTGTCGGATTTCCCGTGACCCAACAGATCCGGGGCGATAACAGTGAACCGCTGGGCGAGCTTGGCCTGCACGGCATTCCAGGTGGTGGAGTTGTCGCCGATGCCGTGGATCAGCAGGA
Source organism: uncultured Actinomycetota bacterium (assembly GCA_963788075.1). Lineage (GTDB taxonomy): Bacteria > Actinomycetota > Actinomycetes > Mycobacteriales > Mycobacteriaceae > Mycobacterium. The sequence continues at coordinate 55,687 of CAWBFI010000015.1, forward strand.
TCGCCGGCCCGGAACCGGCGATCCGGTACGCGCGCCGATAACCATGGATGGTGCGAAACTCCAGCCTGGGCGGCGTGACTTCGCGCACCGGGCGAAGGTTGCGCTTGGGCTTCCGCTCGGTCATTTCGCCCACCTTGTCGTCGGGCCTGCCTACGGGCGTTCTGAAAAGCTCAAGCCTGATCGTCGTCGTCGAACTTCTTCTCGGCCTGCTGGGCCAAGAAGCGCTCGAACTCTGCGCCAAGCTCGTCGCCGCTAGGCAGATCCTCGTCGTGAGTTAGTAACGATCTGTTCTCCTGAGCGTCGATGAAGGCATCGTACTGGCGCTCGAGCGCGGCCACCACTTGAGCCACCTCCGCGCTCGCCTGGACCTGCTCGTCGATTTTGGCCCCGATCTCTGCAGCCGCTTCGCACAGCGCCGCGAGCGGCAGCTCCAGCGAGCCCGACCTGGCCACCTGCTCGAGCAAGGCTTGGGCGGCGGCGGGGTAGTCGGTCTGCGTCAGGTAGTGCGGGACGTGGACTGTGAACCCGACGACCTCATGACCGTGTTGTGCCATCCGGTATTCCAGCAAGTTGGACGCGCTGCCGGGAACCTGGATCTCCGAGATCCACGGCTGGAAGTCGGCGATCAGCTCCCGGTTGTTGGAATGCGCGGTCAGCGTGATCGGCCGCGTGTGCGGAACCGCCATCGGGACGGTGCCCAGGCCGATGGTTCGCCGCACGCCCAGCCGCTCGGCGAGTAAGCGCACAGCGGTGATGAAGCGCTCCCACTTCAGGTCCGGCTCCATGCCGGCCAGCAGCAAAAACGGCGTGCCGACGCTGTCGCGGAGCGCGTACATGCTCAGCTCCGGATCGTCGTAATTGGTGAAGTGATCGGTCTTGAAGGTCATCAGCGGCCGCCGCGATCGATAGTCCAGCAATTCGTCAATTGCGAATGATGCGACGAGCTCGGTGTCCAGGGCTGCCCTCAGGTGGGTAGCGGCCAGCCGGATCGCGTGGCCGGCGTCGGAGAAGCCCTCCAAGGCATGCACCAAAACCGGACCGCGCCCGTCGGCCGCCGACAACTGCGGGGCCGGGTACTCGAGCTCGTACATGCCGGGCTGCCCCGGCTGGTAGTCCTCCTCGTCGTCAGGGCTCTGGTGGCGGGCCATCGGGGCTTCCTCCTCTCGGGGGTCTCTCCAGGGTGCCCAAACAATTGTCCCCCGAATCTACGGGCACGAACGATGAAACAGCGAACTCTTCGGCGTCTTGACGTACACAACGCGATAACGCCTGAACCTAATCCGGGCACCGCTCCGTCCGCGGCGGCAGGTCGGCCAGCAAACGCTTGATCGCACGGTGTCGCGCCGCGGTCTGCCGGGCGATCGATGGTCGGGCATGATGTACACCAGATGCGCATATCGACGGTGTTGCTGAACTCGGGGGTCGGTCTGGCGACGTTGGTGACGTCGTGCGGCCCGCCCTCCAATCATGCTGCGCGCCCGACGGTGTCGGCTTCCGTGGCGACCGCGCCGGTGCAGCGGCTCAGCCAGCCCCAGCAGAAGGCAGTCGCGGGCACGGTGGACCCGGACAAGCGCGTGGGCGCCATCTTCCTCAATGGTGGCAACCTGCACGTCTGCACGGGATCCGTCGTGCACTCGGCGAGCGGGAACCTGGTGATGACCGCGGCGCACTGCCTGGCGGGGGCCTCACAAATAGCCTTCGTTCCCGGTTTCGCCGGCGATGCCGCGCCCACCGATGTGTGGAAGGCGGACGCCGTCTACCTCGATCCGCGCTGGACTGCCGCCAAGGACCCCCATGCGGATTACGCGATCGCGCGGGTCAGCAACGCGGCGGGTGGTTCGGTTGAGTCGCAGGTCGGCTTGGCGCTGACGCTGGGCACCGCACCCCCTCCCGGCAGTCGCGTCACGGTCATGGGCTACCCGGCCGGGGTGGGTGGCTCCCCGATCGGCTGCCAGGCCAGCACCTCGATCAACGAAAGCGGGTTTCCCTCGTTGCCGTGCGAAGGGCTGGTGGACGGCACCAGCGGCGGGCCATGGGTGAGCGGCACCACGCTCACCGGGCTTATCGGTGGTTTCGAGCGCGGCGGGTGCGCACCGAACGTGTCGTACTCGGCACCGTTCGACGAACAAACCTCGCAACTGCTGGCCCGCGCAGACGCCGGCGGTCCCGGCGATGCGGTGCCGAACGACCTCGACGACAGCTGTCAGTAGGACGGGCCGATCAACGGCGGAACTGGCTGAGGGCCCGCATCTTGTTGGTCACATCCAGCGCGGCGACTTTGTAGGCCTCGGAGAACGTCGGATAGTTGAACACCGCGTCGACCAGGTAGTCGACGGTGCCGCCGCAGCCCATCACGGCCTGCCCGATGTGCACCATCTCGGTGGCGCTGGTGCCGAAGATGTGCACGCCGAGCAGCTTGTGATCCTCGGTGGACACCAGCAGCTTGAGCATGCCGTAGGAGTCGCCGGCGATCTGACCGCGGGCCAGCTCCTTGTACCGCGCCACCCCCACCTCGTAGGGAATCGCGTTCTTGGTCAGCTCGACCTCGGTGGCTCCGACATAGGAGATCTCGGGGATTGAATAGATGCCGATGGGTTGCAGCTCGGTCATGCCTTCCGTCGGTTCCCCGAACGCGTGGTAGGCGGCCAGTCGTCCTTGTTCCATGGACGTCGAGGCCAGCGCGGGGAAGCCGATCACGTCGCCGACGGCGTAGATGTGGTCCACCTTGGTCTTGAACCTTTCGTCGACCCAGATCCGTCCGCGGCCCTCGACCTCGAGGCCGGCGTTGTGCAGGTCGAGGTGGTCGGTCTGGCCCTGGCGTCCCGCGGAGTACATCACCGTCTCGGCGGGAATCTGCTTGCCGCTGGCCAGCGTGGTGCAGGTGCCCGCGGAGCCGACGTCGACCGCGGTCACCTCCTCGCCGAACCGGAATGTCACCGCCAGGTCGCGCAGGTGGAATTTCAGCGCTTCGACCACCTCGGGGTCGCAGAAGTCCAGCATGTCGTCGCGCTTCTCCACCACGGTCACCTTGGTGCCCAGCGCGGCGAACATGGACGCGTACTCGATGCCGATCACACCAGCGCCGACCACGACCATCGAGGCGGGCAGCGACTTGAGATCCAGGATCCCGTCGGAGTCCAGCACCCGCTCTTCGTCGAACTCGACGCCGGACGGTCGTGCCGGCCTGGTGCCGGTGGCGATGACGATGTACTCGCCCGAGACGGTGGTCATTTCTCGGCGGCCCGGGTCTTCGATGGTGATGGTGTGTGGGTCGACGAACCGGCCGTGACCGACCAGCAGGTCGATTCGGTTGCGCATCAACTGGTTGCGCACCACGTCGACTTCCTTACCGATCACATGCTGGGTCCGCGCCAGCAGATCGGCGGGCGTGATCCGGTCTTTCACACGGTAGCTCGCCCCGTAGAGTTCGCGCTGATTCATACCGGTGAGGTAGAGCACCGCCTCGCGCAACGTCTTTGACGGGATGGTGCCCGTGTTGACGCAGACGCCGCCGAGCATTCGGCCGCGTTCGATGATGGCTACGGATTTGCCCAGCTTGGCCGAGGCGATGGCGGCCTTCTGGCCGCCCGGTCCCGAGCCGATGACGACGATGTCGTATTCCTGCATCGAACCCATGGGATAGACGATAAGGCCCACAGTCGAGACTTTCTCCACAGACGGGCGGCCCAATCCCGTTGCGTGAGCACCGGCTGACGGTGGGCGCCGTCAGCGTTGGTGCCCATGAAGACGCATGGAGGAGATTTCCAACTGAACCGCCCCGGGGCGTTGATTGGCGCGCTACCCGCCGTTCTGGGCTTCGTTCCGGAAAATTCATTGGTATTGGTGTCGCTGGGTGGCGGCGAACTCGGGGCGGTGCTGCGGGTCGACCTATCCGAGGAGCTCGTCGACCGGGTGGGGCACCTGGCCGAGGTCGCGGCGGCGGCCGAGCCCGAGGCCGCGATAGCGGTGATCGTCGACGACCACGGCGCGCGCTGTCCCGGCTGCAACGAGGAATACCGGCGCCTGTGCGACGCGCTCGCGGAGGCGTTGGCACAGCACGGGATTCAGCTGTGGGCCGCCCACGTCGTGGATCGGGTAGCGCTCGGCGGGCGCTGGCACTGCGTGGACGGCTGCGGCTCGTCCGGCGAGGTCGACGACCCCTCGGCCTCGCCGCTGGCCGCAGCGGCGGTGCTGGACGGCAGGCGGCTCTACCCGCGGCGCGCCGACCTGCAGTCCGTCATCGCCGTCGACGACCCGGCGCACACCGCTGAGTTGGCCGAGGCGGTCAGGCGGCAGGCGGCCACACGGACGGTGTCACACCGCGCCGATCCCGAGGGCCGCAGCCGCCGCGACGTGGAAAACGCGATGGCGGCCGCCGCCCGCGTCGCCGGCGGCCTAACGCTGTCGGATGCCGAGCTGGCGGACCTGGGTTGTGCGCTGAGCGACGGACAGGTGCGCGACACGCTGTATGCCCTTGCGGTCGGGGAGACCGCCGGCCAGGCCGAGTCGTTGTGGGCACTGCTAGCGCGCACCCTGCCTCAGCCGTGGCGGGTCGAGGCTCTGGTGTTGCTCGCGTTCAGCGCTTACGCGCGCGGCGACGGGCCGCTTGCCGGGGTGTCGCTGGAGGCCGCGCTGCGTTGCGAGCCGGAACATCGGATGGCGGGCATGCTGGACACGGCGTTGCAATCCGGCCTGCGGCCCGAGGACATCCGGGAACTCGCCGCCACCGGCTATCGACTGGCCAAGCGCCTCGGTGTGCGGCTACCGCCGCGACGGGCATTTGGCCGCCGGGCGGGGTAGCAGCGACCTTTCTCGAGTCAGACTTTCTCGACCTTGACGGCATGCGCCATTTCGTGCGGCAGCGTGACGTTCTCGTGGCCCGGTATGAGGATGGTGACCCCGCCACCTGCCGGGCTGTTCTCGGCGGTCACGCGCGCGTTGGGTACGACGCCGGCGTCCTTCAGCCGCGTGATCAGATCGATGTCACCCTGGACATGTTCGGTGAGCTGACGGACCACCACGGCCACCGGCGACCCGCCAGGCAGCTCCGTCAACCGCACGAGATTCGCGTCGTCCGCGCCGGACTCCGGGCCCACCCCCAGGTCCAAAAGACCGGGAATCGGGTTCCCGAACGGAGAGGTGGTCGGGTGGTTGAGCACCTTGACCAGTCGGCGTTCGACGTCCTCGCTCATCACGTGCTCCCACCGGCATGCCTCGGCGTGCACTTCTTCCCAGGGCACTCCGATGACGTCGACGAGCAATCGTTCGGCCAGGCGGTGCTTGCGCATCACGGCGATGGCCAGCGCCCGGCCCTTGTCGGTGAGCTCCAAGTGGCGGTCGCCGGCGACGTGTAGTAAGCCATCCCGCTCCATACGGGATACGGTCTGGCTGACGGTGGGGCCGCTCTGGTCGAGGCGCTCGGCGATCCGGGCGCGCAACGGCGTCACGCCCTCTTCCTCGAGGTCATAGATGGTCCGCAGGTACATCTCGGTGGTGTCGACCAGCTCGTTCATTCAGCACCCTCCATTGACGCTGAGTCTACTTCGCCAGCTGCGCGAATTGGTGCAACGCTGCCCAGGCAAGCAGTATGCCCGCCGCTGACGCGGCGGGCATACCGTCTTGCTACCTGGCTCTAGTGGGCGGCCTCAGCTCGCATACGACCGCAGCCGATCGGCGCGCTCGCCGTTGCGCAGCTTGCACATCACGTCCCGCTCGATCTGGCGGACCCGCTCGCGGGACAGGCCGAAGAGCTTGCCGATCTGATCCAAAGTGCGCGGCTGGCCGTCGTCCAGACCGAAACGCAACCGGATCACCTGGTGCTCCCGCTCATCGAGAGTCGCCAGCACACTGCGGATGTCGGTGTGCAGCAGCTCGGCGATCACCGCGTTCTCCGCGGACATGGCTTCGGCGTCCTCGATGAAATCACCCAGCGGGGCTTCCTCCTCGGAGCCGACGGGCATGTCGAGGCTCACCGGGTCGCGGCTGTGCTCGAGCAAGTCGTTGATCTTGTCGACCGGTATGCCGGATTCGGCGGCGAGTTCCTCGTCGGTGGCTTCCCGCCCCAGGTTCTGATGCATCTCGCGCTTGATTCGCGCCAGCTTGTTGACCTGCTCAACCAGGTGAACCGGCAGACGGATGGTGCGGCTCTGGTCGGCCATGCCGCGGGTGATGGCCTGACGGATCCACCACGTGGCATAGGTCGAGAACTTGAATCCCTTTGTGTAGTCGAACTTCTCCATCGCGCGGATCAAGCCGAGGTTGCCCTCCTGGATAAGGTCCAGCAGCGGCATCCCCCGACCCGTGTAACGCTTCGCGAGCGAAACCACCAGGCGCAGGTTGGCCTCCAGCAAGTGGCGACGCGCCGCCTCGCCATCGCGGACGACGGCCGCCAGATCGCGTTTGCGGTTCTCGCCGAGGCGCTTACGGGTTTCCAGCAGGTGCTCGGCGTACAGCCCGGCCTCGATGCGCTTGGCCAATTCGACTTCGTCGGCGGCGGTGAGCAGCGCCGTCTTGCCGATGCCGTTGAGATACACACGCACCAAGTCGGCGGCGGGGCTCTGAGCATCCAGATCGCTGTCAACCCGGCTTGTGGTGGCATTCGCCATAGCGACCTCCCGATCGGCTTGTACTGTCATGTGCTTTAACGACAAATCCGCCCTAGGAGTTCCCGCCGCTTAGCCATATCACACGCCTTGACGTGCACAAATGTTCCGACGACCTGAGAATGTCCTGAGAAGTGGGAATAACGTCCGCGTAGTCGGAACCTACGGGAACCTTTGCCGACGGCGACTATTCGCGGCCGTCAGGGTCATACCCCGGTCGCGGGTCCTGGTATCGCGGAGGTTCGAGCGCCGGCGGCTCAGCCCTCGGGAACAGCGGTGTGCGGCGCCGGGCATCCTCGAATCGCCGCGGCTCGTCGGAGCGACGAGGCGGTCGGTCGTTGGCGATCAGCACCGCCATCCAGGGCAGGGGCACCGACGCCGCAACGATCAGCAGTGAGACCAGGCCGTTGTGCCAGGCGCCGTAGGCCATGGCGGCGAGGATCAGCGCCGGAATCCGAAACGCCATCAGGGTCAGGTACTTACGCACCCGGGCGCGATGCTCCGCCTCATAGGAGAGAGCGGCTGTGGTGATCAAAACCGGGCGGCCGTCGTCGTCGAAAGCCGGCTCGGAGCCGTGCCTCATAGGTCCACTCTTCCACAACTAATCGATTCCGGTATCTACGAGTTAGGAGGCACAATGTGGGTATGCGCACCCAGACGATCGAACGCACCGATACCGACGAACGCGTCGATGACGGGACCGGCAGCGATACCCCCAAATACTTCCATTACGTAAAGAAAGACAAGATCGCCGAGAGCGCGGTCATGGGCACCCACGTGGTGGCGTTGTGTGGGGAGGTGTTTCCCGTCACCCGGGCGGCCAAGCCCGGTTCGCCGGTCTGCCCGGACTGCAAGCGGATCTACGAAATGCTCAAGAAAGAGTGATCACGCCGGCGGCTCTGCCGCCGCGGTGTCGGGTTGCGCCGCGTGCTGGGAAGGCGATCCCACCACCTGCTTGAGGGCTGGGGCGCGCGACAGGACCCACTTGCGCAGCCGGTGAGCATGCGTCGCGGAGGCGGGCCATTCCTCCTGGATGGCGGCGTTGAGCTCGGCCCCGATCATGATCGAAAAGCCGCCGAGGAACGCGAACAACAGGAACGCGATCGGAGTGGCGAGCGCGCCGTAGGTGTAGCCGGTGCTGCCGATCCAGCGCAGATAGAACCGCAGGCCCAGGGTAGCGGTCAGGAATACCACCGCTGCCAGCACCGTGCCGGGAATCAACCGATGCGTCGGCAGCGGAACCGGCAGCGCCACCCGGTACAGCACGGTCACCCCGGCCATCAGGCCGAAAATGAGTGCCGGGTAGTAGCCGAAATGCAGCAGGTTTTGAGTGCCCGCCGGAATGTGCTCGCTCACCTTGCGTGGGCCGACGACAGCCACCGGCAGGGCCACCACCGCGAACATCAGCATCAGGATGTACAGGAACAGCGCGAAGAACCGCTGCCGTACGGGATGGCGCAACGGAGTCTGGTCATGCGCCTCCACCACGGCATCGACGTATGACGAGATCGCCGACGATCCGGCCCACAGGGAGATGAAGAAACCCAGCGACACCACCTCGCCGCGAGCGTTGGCGGTGACGTCGCGAATGGTCGGCTCGATGATCTCGTTGACGATGCTGGGGGAGAAGAAGTTGCGGGTCGTCGAAACGATGCCCTTTTCAATCGCGGACAGCGTGTCCCGGCCGAATAGCGGCGCCACGTAGGCCAAGCTGCCCAGCATTCCCAGCAGCAGCGGCGGCAGCGACAAGGCCGACCAGAAGCCGGCCTGCGCTGATTCGGAAAAGATGGAGTCGTCCCAGCTTTTTGCCAGAGTCCGAAGACCGATTCGCCAGATGTGGTGGCGGGACGGCTTTGCGACCTGAGCGCTCATACCCGTCCAGCATTACCGATGACCGCTCCCGTACCCACATTGAGGATGGGTGAGTTTCGGTCGAGTTAGTTACCGCTGACCTCGATGACGGCGTCCAATTCGGCCAGTTTGGCCTCGTGCTTGTTGGCGTGGTGCTGGCAGAAGAGAAGCTCAAGTCCGGAAGGCAGCTTGGCACGGACGCGAGCCGCGGCTCCGCAGCGGTCGCAGCGGTCTGTTCTAGTCAGCTCGGCGGTCAGAGTTGCATTCATGGCTTCTCCGTTCTCGTACATTCACTGTCTCAGACGTATACGGTTTTCGCGTTGTTCCCCGATCGTTATAGGGTGTGTCGTTTCTCACGACTTCCTCACGCCCGTCCAGCGGGGCTGCCTAAGGTGACCGACTGTGACCTTCGCTCCTGACGTGCTGGTGCACCTGTGTGGGATCGGGCAGTGGTCCCGCGCCCGCGACCGGGGTGGAATTCGCCCCGAACCGGCCGAGTGCATCCATCTGTCGGCGCCTGAGCAGGTGCATCTGCCGGCCAACCGGCTCTATCGCGGTCGCGACGACCTCGTTCTGTTGCACATCGACCCGGCGCGGCTGGACTCACCCGTGCGTTGGGAGACTGGAGTGGCAACGGATCCGGCGTCGATGTTGTTCCCGCATCTGTACGGTCCGCTGCCCGTGCGCGCTGTCGTCGACGTCACCGCCTACCCGCCGGGCCCCGACGGCACGTTCCCGCCGGCCGCGCCAGCCGACTCCACGTAGGCGTCCGCCTCGATTTCCACCAGCAAGTCGGGCGCGATCAACGCGGAAACCTCGACCCCGAAATTTAGTGGGTCGCCACCGGACGGATCCCGCCGAAAACCTGCGCGTGCACCGCTCCAACCTCTGGCCACCGCGAAATATCGGTGACATAGATCCGCGTGCGGACCACGTCGGTGAGCGCGGCCCCCGCCTGCCCCAGCGCAATCTCGATGCGGCGCAAGGCGTCTCGCGTCTGCGCCGTGATATCGCCGGCGGGGCCGGCGCCGGTTGTCCCGGCCACGGCCACGTGCGGGCCGACGCGAACGGCGCGCGAATAACCGACCGCCGATTCGAAGTCGGATTCCGACAGGACAACTTTGCGGTTGGCTGACATGCGGTCACAGTACGACGGCGGCGCAGCGGGCGCGGCCGAATTCTCCCGGCGCAGCCCGGATCAGCACGACTTGGCTTGCCTCGCAATGAGAATCGCAGCTTGGCATTGCCGCACAGTAGACTGGCCGCTCTAGGGGAGGGAGCGTCGATGACCACGCCGGGCATCTCGGAGGAGGCGCTGCTTGCGCAGGAAGCGTGCTTCGCGCGGGCATTCGCGGACGGCGATCCGGGGGTCGCACGTGACCTCTATCAATCCGATGTGGTGTACGTGAGCCCGACGGTCCGCCTCTTCGATTGGCCGGACCGTATCGACGGCATCGAGCGCACGCTCGAATTCATCGCACTAACCATCCGTGGCTGCACGGACATCCGCTACCGGGCGGTGGAACACGCCATCACCCCCGGCGCCGACGCGGCGTTCGTACGCGTGCAGTTCGATTGGACCCAGGGTGCGGAGCGTCTCCGCTCGATCTACGTGGTGATCTATCGCTATCGCGACGCCCGGATCGCCCGTCAGGAGCTGTACTACGACCCGAGCGGACGACTGGAACGAGTCGAGCCGGGTTGAGTGCTCGTCCTCAATCCAGGTAGTCGCGCACTAGGGACCGATGTGCGCTGTGCTTCACCGGGATCAACGCTGCTGGGCGCGAAGCGGTGTAGGTCCGAATATCTTTGACTGACGAGAGCGCGCCTAATGGTCACACGATCGGCAAGTGGCGCCAGCGTCCAGGTCACCACAAGCAGCACCAATTGGCAGACTTGATCCGACGACGGTGGGTGGTGCCGACCACACCGACCCAGCCAAAGATGGCCTGCTCAGATCAGGCCGGTCGCAGTTCCTTTACAGCTCATTTGGAGAGTTGTGCGTCATTCGGAGAGTTGTGCGGGATTCCAGATGTTCCTGCCAAATTCTCGCGACGTTGCGGCCGTCGGCCTATAGTCAGCCAGCGTCAGGGATCTACAGAGCCCACACGCAGGTTCGTCCCAGACACCAGCGGAGTCGGGTGCGAGATGGCGAAATACACGCTAAGCCAGGAGGGGGCAGAGGAGTTCGAACGGGCGCGGCTCGCGCTCCTTGAGGCGGTTTTCGATCCCCAAACGGTCCGGCAGTTCGATGCCATCGGCGTTGGCGAGGGCTGGCGTTGTCTTGACGTGGGTGCCGGCGGGGGTTCGGCGACGCGACTGCTCGCCGAGCGGGTGGGGGATACGGGCTCGGTCGTATCGGTCGACCTCGACATCCGCCTTTTGGAACCGCTTGCAAGTGAACGCGTCGAGGTACGCCGCCATGATTTGCTCAACGATCCCCTTCCCGAAGCGGCGTTCGATCTGGTACACGCGCGCAATTTGATCATGCACCTGCCCACGCGGCTAAACGCAGTGCGGCGTTTGCTTGCGGCAGTTCGACCCGGGGGATGGCTCGCCATGTGCGAGACCGATATGAACACTTTGGCCGTCTCGCCATCGAGCCCGGCTTGGTGTCGGGCGTTGACGGTTTTCAACGACGCCATGGTCTGCGGCGGTTGGGATCCTGGCTACGGCGCGCGCATGCCGACAGAAGTGGAGGCACTCGATCTCGCAGACTTCGAGGTCGAGATGGTCGGCCGCTACGTGCGCGGAAATTCAGTCTTCGCACGAATGGTGGCTGATACGTTCTTGCGGTATGAACAGAGGATGTACGCACTGGGTGCCAGTGGCGATGATCTCGCCGACGCGCAACGGAGACTTCGGGATCCGAGTGTAACCTTCCGCACGTCCACTATCGTGAGTGCGTGGGGCCGTCGAAGGACCTGAGTCTCATACTCGATCCTCAGGTCAGCGGCGCTGACTATTGCGCCGGGCGATTCGGAGCAGCAGGTCGGCCAACTGGATGATTTCGGCTGCTTCGACTGGGTTCTCGTAGTCGACCGGCCTGTGGCTCAGTATTACCGCAGACCAGACGGCAAAAACGGAGGGCCACTCAGTCGAGGTAGTCGCGCAAGACTTGAGAACGGCTGGGGTGCCGCAGCTTTGACATCGTCTTCGACTCGATCTGGCGGATGCGCTCGCGGGTCACGCCGTAGACCTGACCGATTTCGTCGAGGGTACGAGGCTGGCCGTCCGTGAGGCCGAAGCGCAGCCGTACTACGCCGGCTTCACGCTCGGACAGCGTCTCCAGCACGGACTGCAGCTGATCCTGCAGCAACGTGAACGACACCGCGTCGACGGCCACCACCGCCTCGCTGTCTTCGATGAAGTCGCCGAGTTGGCTGTCGCCCTCGTCGCCGATGGTCTGGTCCAACGAGATCGGCTCGCGGGCGTACTGCTGGATCTCGAGCACCTTCTCGGGCGTGATGTCCATCTCCTTGGCCAGCTCCTCAGGCGTGGGCTCGCGGCCCAGGTCCTGCAGCAGCTCACGCTGAATGCGGCCCAGCTTGTTGATCACCTCGACCATGTGCACGGGGATGCGGATGGTGCGGGCTTGATCGGCCATGGCGCGGGTGATGGCCTGGCGGATCCACCACGTCGCATACGTGGAGAATTTGTAGCCCTTTGTGTAGTCGAACTTTTCGACCGCGCGGATCAGGCCCAGGTTGCCTTCCTGGATGAGGTCCAAAAAGGCCATTCCGCGGCCGGTGTACCGCTTGGCCAGCGACACCACCAACCGCAGGTTGGCTTCCAACAAGTGATTCTTCGCGCGGTCGCCGTCGCGGCAGATCCACATCATGTCGCGACGCTGCGCCGCGGGCAATTTGTCGCCGCGCTCCGCCATCTCGCTCATCAGCTGGGTGGCGTAAAGGCCGGCCTCGATCCGCTTCGCCAGCTCGACCTCTTCTTCCGCGTTGAGCAGCGCCACCTTGCCGATCTGCTTGAGGTAAGCGCGAACCGAGTCGGCGGAGGCGGTGAGCTCGGCGTCCTTGCGGGCCTGACGCAACGCCTCTGATTCGTCTTCGTCCCAGACGAAATCGCCGGAGGCCTTGTCCTTTTCGGAGGGCTCGGCGATCTCCTCGTCCTCATCGGCGGCGGTCTCGCCGGGCGCGGCGGCGGCCGTCGCGGCAACGTCCTCCTCGGGGTCCTCGATGTCGACGACTGGCTCCGGGTCCGCCTCGTCGGCATCCGGCGCCACCTCGTCCACAAGCTCCTCGAGATTGAGGACGTCGGCGTCGATATCGAGGTCCTCGGCCGGCTCACCGTCGAGGTCCGGTTCGGTGTCGAGATCCTCGACTTCGACGTGTGAGCTGTCGGGGTCGAGGGCTTCGAGGCCGGCGACGGGAGCCTCCGGAGCGGCGGCTTTGGATGCCGCTTTCGTACCTCGGGCAGACGGCGCCTTGGCGCGGCCGTCTTTGGCGGGGGAACGGGTCTTCTTTGTGGTGTCGCCGACGCCTGCGGCCGCCGCGGCCTCGTGTTCTTTGGGGGACCCCTTGGGGGACTTGGTGCCCCCCGGCGTCGCCTTGGTGGCCGTCTTGGTCGCGCGTTTCGCCGGGGCGGCGCCGTTGGCGGCCTTCGCCGCCGATCGCTTGGCTGGAGACGCTGGAGATTTCGTGGCGCTGCGTTTCACCGGCTCATCGGTTGCCGGGCTTGCCTTGGTCGCTGCCACTTACACCCCTTCGGTCGGACTCACTTTCGGTGGGTTTGGGCATGGTTAACCGAAAGTGTCTGCTATGTCGAATGTCGGCGTTGGTTTCAGCGTCAGTACTCACACGCTTTCAGTCGGGCGGCCGCCGAGGACCGCTGGGGACCATTGTAACGACAGTGCCCGCTGGTACCGGCCTAGCGGGCGAAATTCAGTGGGTCACGTCGGAGGTCGCAGCCATCGCGGCGCCGACGATGCCGGCGGTGTTTTGCAGTGTCGCGGCCACCACCGGGGTGCGGTTTTCGAGCAGGGGCAGCCATTTCTCGGCCTTGCGGCTGATGCCGCCGCCCGCGATGAACAAATCCGGCCAGATCGCATTCTCGATGGCCACCAGGACCCGCGTAACCTGCTTGGTCCACCTTTCGTAGCTCCAGCTGTTCCTTTCTTTCACCGAAGACGCCGCGCGTTGCTCGGCCTCCTTCCCGCCGACCTCGAGATGGCCGAGTTCGGTGTTGGGTATCAGCGTCCCGTTGTGGATGACCGCGGAGCCGATCCCGGTGCCGAAGGTCAGCAGGACAACCAGGCCGGACTGGTCTCTGCCCGCCCCGTAGCGCTGCTCCGCGAGCCCGGCCGCGTCGGCGTCGTTGAGAACCGTGACCTCCCGGCCCCCCAGTTCGGCGCTGATGACGTCGCGCGCGTTGGTCCCGATCCAGGACTTGTCGACGTTGGCGGCCGTCTGGGCGACGCCATGCGTCACCACGCCGGGATAGGTCACCCCGAGCGGACCGGTCCATCCGAAGCCGTTGACGACCTCGGCGATGGCCTTGGCGACCGCCGACGGGGTTGCCGGCTGCGGGGTTAACACCTTGATTCGCTCCCCGATCAGCAGGCCGGTGTCCATGTCGACGATGCCGCCCTTGATGCCGCTGCCACCGACGTCCACGCCGAATCCACGCCGCTGCGGCGTGCCGGCGATCGCGTCGGTGCCGGGCGTGTCGGTGGTCGAGTCAGTGCTGGTCATCGAAACTCCTCAGCGAGACTGGGGCTGTCCGCTCACCTTATCCTGGCGACGATGCGCCTTGGGCTGTCTGAGTCGCCGCCGGGAATTGTGATGCGATAGACCGGTGATGCGACCTGACGACGAGCCCGCGCGGCTGCGTTCAGTGGCCGAAAGGCTGGCCGCCGAGGCCGCCGGGTTCGCGAGGCGTCGGCGCACGGAGGTGTTCGGCGCCGAGGCCGGCCCCGTGAACGCCCCGCCCAGCGGCGTGGTGCGGTCGAAGACCACGCCGACCGATCCGGTCACCATCGTCGACACCGAAACGGAGCGGCTGTTGCGGGATCGGTTGGCGCAATTGCGGCCGGGTGACCCGATACTCGGGGAGGAGGGCGGCGGGCCCGCCGATGCCGGGTCTTCGGGCGCTCCGCCCGCCGACGCGGTGACGTGGGTGCTCGATCCCATCGACGGCACAGTCAATTTCGTCTACGGCATCCCGGCCTATGCGGTCTCGGTCGGCGCACAGATCAACGGCGTGTCGATCGCCGGCGCCGTAGCCGACGTCGTGGCCGGCCGGGTGTACTCGGCGGCGGCCGGCCTCGGCGCGCACGTCGTCGACGAACAGGGAACAGCCCCGTTGCGGTGTACCGCCGTCGAACAATTGTCGATGGCGTTGGTGGGCACTGGCTTCGGTTACTCACGGCGGCGCCGCGCGACGCAGGCGGCGTTGCTGGCGCAGATGCTGCCGGTGGTCCGCGACGTGCGTCGCATAGGTTCCGCCGCGCTGGACTTGTGCATGGTCGCGGCCGGTCGGCTGGACGCCTACTACGAGCACGGACTGCAGGTCTGGGATTGCGCCGCCGGTGCACTGATCGCGGCCGAGGCCGGGGCCCGCGTGGTGGTGGTGCCGGCGTCAAATGGCGCGGCCGGCGGTGCCGGGCTGGTGGTGGCTGCCGCGCCCGGAATCGCCGACGAGCTGTTGGCGGCCCTGGAGCGGTTTGACGGTCTGGAACCGATCCCGGAGTGAGCCGGAGGCGACCGAGCGATCAGCAGCTGCTGGCGTGAACCTTCTGCAGCAGGGTGGGATCTGCCGGCTCGGTGGCGCCGGGGCGCAGGCTGGCGAGCACCGTATCGATGTCGTCGCTGTGGGCCAGCGCGGTGAACTCCGTACCGAGAGCAAGGTCGACCGAGTCGTCGGCGCGGCTGTCGTTGAACAGTTCTGCGCACGGCGCCACCAGCCATACCGCGGCCGCGGTGGCTTGCCCGGCGGTGCCGAAGCGGATCTGGCCCTGGCAGTTCAGCCTGGTGCCGGCATAGATCGGGTCGTTCGCGGCGGTCGGCTGTGCGAAGCCCAGGTCTTTCATTGCGCCGGCAACGTCGCCGGCTTGCCCGCCGCGGCCGCTGGCGTTGAGGACGCGGACCTTGGTATCGCTGAGTTTGGCCGGCGTGACGTCCACCATGGCACTCCGCGACACCTGCTCGCCGAGCTGGGCCGGTTCCGACCCGGCGGTTTGCGGCGGCGGGTTGCACACCGCCGCCTCGCGCGCCTTCGCAGGTCGCGTCAGCGCGACCGTCCACACCGCGCCCGTCACCAGCACCAGGAAGGCCAACACGAAAATGGCGGGTCGGGGATTGCGCCGCCGAAAGGGCCTACCGTGCTTGTCAAAAGCGGTACCCTCGGTGATTTGTGCGACCACAGCTGCACTCTAAACGCAGTGATTAAGACGTAAGAAAAGGGCTAGATAAGCGGTGTGACGTAAATCACACTGGAATGGTCGGCGATACGGGCACGAATCGTTTGGTCGATGCGTTCGACGCTGGTAAAAAGCGTTGCTTGAGGTAACTGAGGCTTGTTGAGGGATAGGGCAGGGGATAGAAATGCCTACCGATTATGACGCTCCGCGGCGTACCGAGACCGACGACGTCTCGGAAGACTCCCTGGAGGAACTCAAAGCACGGCGGAACGAGGCGGCCTCGGCCGTAGTGGACGTAGACGAATCCGAATCCGCGGAATCTTTCGAGCTGCCCGGCGCCGACCTGTCCGGTGAAGAGCTGTCGGTTCGCGTCATCCCGAAGCAGGCCGACGAGTTCACCTGCTCGAGCTGCTTTCTGGTGCAACACCGCAGCCGGCTTGCCAGCGAGAAAAACGGCGTGATGATTTGCACCGACTGCGCGGCCTGATAGCTGCACTCAGCGTGTCAGAGCCGACAGCACCCGCTCCGGGTGACGGCAGCTCACCAGCCAGTACGGCGTCGGGTCGTCTGGGTCATCCAGGACCACCAGAATCATCGGGCCGATCCACGCCCGATGCAGCACATACGCCGCCGGGTCGAGTTGACGGCCGAGGGCTGCGGACTTTGCAGAGGGCGCTATTTCGGCGGAGCGGGCGATCACATTTGCCGGCAGGTGCGCTTCCCCTGCCCACAGCTCCACCCCATCCGAGACGTCCGAGCCGGCCGTGACGCGGATCTCGATGCGCCCCAGCCACAACAGCGCCCCAGCCGCCACCACGAACAGCGTCGCGAATGGTAGCCAGTCGGGAAGGGCGCGAACCCCGAGGTTGACTTCGAAAGCGATCAGTGCCGCCAGCGCAAAGGCCAGTGGCCACCACCACCATGGCACCCACAGTCGTTCGCGATATCGCACGCTGTGCGGCGCGACGCGCGTCCCGGACACGCGGTCAAGGGTAGTCTGTGGCCCCGTGTCGACCAGTCTGGCCATTGTCCGCCTCGACCCCGAACTGCCCCTGCCCGGCCGCGCCCACGAGGGCGACGCGGGGGTGGATCTCTACAGCGCAGAAGACGTCAAGCTCGATCCGGGGCGACGGGCCCTGGTGCGGACGGGCGTCGCGGTCGCCATTCCGTTCGGAATGGTCGGCTTGGTCCACCCGCGCTCGGGATTGGCCGCGCGGGTGGGGCTTTCGATCGTCAACAGCCCGGGCACCATCGATGCGGGCTATCGCGGCGAGATCAAGGTCGCGTTGATCAATCTCGACCCGGTCGAGCCCATCGTGGTCCACCGCGGCGACCGCATCGCCCAATTGCTGGTGCAGCGGGTCGAATTGGTGGAGCTCGTCGAGGTCTCATCGTTCGACGTGGCGGGACTGGCCGAGACATCCCGTGGCGACGGTGGTCACGGTTCCTCCGGGGGACATGCGAGTCTGTGATGGCATTCGGTAGGCGCTCAGGCAAAGGCGACAACGACCCAACGTCCGTCGGGCCGGCCGGCGAGCAGGACAAACCAGAGGACGAAATCGGGGCGCGGGCCGCCCGGGACCAAAGCCCCGAAGACCCGGGAGGCCCCGAAGACCCGGAAGTCGGCGAAGACGGCGAAGAAGAGCTCGAGGGGCCGTTTGACATCGACGATTTCGACGACCCGGCGATCGCCGAGCTGGCCCGACTCGACCTGGGCTCGGTGCTCATTCCGATGCCGGAGACCGGCCAGCTACAGGTCGAGCTGACCGAAACGGGTGTCCCGAGCGCGGTGTGGGTCGTCACGCCCAACGGTCGTTTCACGATCGCCGCCTACGCGTCACCCAAGACAGGCGGCCTGTGGCGCGAGGTGGCCGGCGAGCTCGCCGAGTCGCTGCGCAAGGACTCGGCCAAAGTCAGCATCAAGGACGGCCCCTGGGGTCGTGAGGTGGTCGGCACCGCGTCCGGCGTGGTGCGCTTCATCGGGGTCGACGGCTACCGCTGGATGATCCGCTGCGTCGTCAATGGCTCACCCGAGAGCATCGACGCGTTGGACCAGGAGGCGCGTGCAGCGTTGGCGGACACCGTGGTTCGCCGCGGCGATACGCCGCTGCCCGTCCGGACGCCCCTGCCGGTCCAGCTGCCGGAGCCGATGGCCGAACAGCTGCGGGCAGCCGCGGCCGCGCAGCAGGCCCAGCAGCAGGAGGGGGCCCAACAGCCGCCCAGTGAACCGGCGGCGCGGCGCAGCGCCGAGGGATCGGCGATGCAGCAGCTGCGCACCATAACCGGCGGTTAGCCGCGACGCTAGAGGTCGGCGAGGGCGGCCACGCACGCCGCGCCCAGCGCCGCGGGGTCAGCGCCGATTTGATCCAGCGTCACGGTGCGCAATACCGCGCGCGGCGCGGCGGCCACCCAGTCGACGGCAACCTGCAGCGGGTGGATCGGGTCGTCGACCGCGGCGGCCACCGCCAGCGGCGCGGTCAGCCGGGTCAGGTCGGCGCGGCTCGGCGCAACGTAGGCCGCCGCTTCTTCCATAGCGTCGGGCAGCCGTGGCCACTGGCCGCGCCAGGACCGGGCCAGCTCGTCGGCCAACCATGGCGGGCTGGATGCCCGCATCTGCACCGTCGTTGCGGCCAAGCCGTCGGCGCGGAGCTGGGACGCCGAATGCCGCGCCGCGAGAGCGGCCGGCGCCGATCCGGGTGCCCCCACCCAGGCCGGTAGGGCGGCCAGGACGGCCGTCGCGCGATCGGGATGCGCGAGGGCCCACGCGGCCCCCACCGCGGCACCGATCGAGACGCCGCCGACGGCGATGGGGCCTTCGCGTGCGGCGGCGTCCAGCGCCGACAGATACCCGGCGATCAACCGGTCCGGCTGGGGCGGCGGGGCCACCAGCAACGCGCCGGCCTCGCGCAACGGGCCGTAGAACGCCCGGTGGACGTAGTCGTCGTCGGAGCCGGTTCCGGGCAACAGCACGGTCGCGACATCCCGCAGATCGACAGCCATCCCTCGATATTGCCGGGCCGGCCTACAGTCCCCAACATCGCGTTTGATTCGGGTTGGCGCCGGGGAACCTTGAGGTCTACGGTGTCCGTTGGCATAGGCAGAAGCACCGAGACTTTTACAGCCTGCTACAGCAGTGTCAGGAGTGGCCATGAAGGCCCAAGGTTATTTGCGCCGCCTTACCCGTCGGTTGACGGAGGACCCGGAACAGCGTGACTCCGAGGAGTTGTCCGACGAAGTCGCCAGTGCCGGAGCGCAGCGGGCGATCGACTGCGAACGTGGGCAGGAGGTGACGATGGTGGGCACGCTGCGCAGCGTCGAATGCAACGGCAAGGGTTGTGCGGGCGGAGTTCGCGCCGAGTTTTTCGACGGCAGCGACGCCGTCACGTTGGTCTGGTTGGGTCAGCGCCGCATCCCCGGCATCGACTCGGGCCGCAAGCTGCGGGTGCGGGGCCGGCTGGGAAAGCTGGAGAACGGCGCCAAGGCGATCTACAACCCGCACTACGAAATTCAGCGGTGACCGTCCCCGACGATTTGGGGCGGCCCGCGACGACTAATCGCCTCAGCGCAGACCGCCTGCTGGCACAGGCAGGCGGGGTGAGTGGCGTCATTTACTCGTCGCTGCCGGTGGTCGTTTTCGTCGCCGTCTCCAGCCTGTCCGGCTTGCTGCCCCCCGCGATCTTGTCAGCGCTGGGCGTGGCGGCCCTGGTCCTGCTGTGGCGGCTGATCCGGCGGGAATCCACGCAGCCGGCGTTATCCGGGTTTATGGGGGTCGCCGTGTGCGCCCTGATCGCCTACTTGGTGGGGCAGTCCAAGGGTTACTTCCTGCTGGGCATCTGGATGTCGTTGCTGTGGGCGGTCGTCTTCGCGGTGTCGGTCGTAATCCGTCGGCCCGCCGTCGGCTACGCCTGGAGCTGGGCCGGGGGCCGCGATCGCGGTTGGCGCGGAGTGCCCCGGGCCGTCTATGCGTTCGACGTCGCAACCCTGTGCTGGACGCTGGTTTTCGGCGCCCGCTTCGTGGTTCAGCGGCTCCTCTACGACGCCGATCAGACCGGTTGGCTGGGGGTGGCGCGGATCGCGATGGGATGGCCGCTGACCGTGTTGGCCGCCCTCGCGACCTATGCGGCGATCAAGGTCGCGCAGCGCGCCCTGTCCAATTCCCGCAGCGACGCCGGCAATTCCGGCAGGGACGCGGACGCGGACAGCGGCCCTACCGCCGCTGCAGGCGCCGGCCGAATCGACCCGGATACCGGTCGCGGTTAGTCGGCGGGCCGCGGCCCGTTCGGCAGCAGCAGCTTGCGCAAGTCCTCCTCGACCTCGGGGACCGCGACGAAGAGCATCTCGTCACCGCCCTCCAGCGGCTCGTCAGCCTCCGGCACGATGACTCGCGGCCCCCGCAGGATCGTCACCAGCGCGGCGTCCCGCGGCAGCTGCAATCGGCGCACGGGCTTGCCACCCCACGGCGTGTCGTCGGGCAGGGTGATCTCGACCAGGTTCGCCTGGCCCGTGCGGAATTCCATGAGCCGCACCAGATCGCCGACGGCGACGGCCTCCTCGATGAGCGAAGCGAGCATGCGCGGCGTCGACACCGCCACGTCCACACCCCAGGCGTCGGTGAACAGCCATTCGTTGCGGGGATCGTTGACCCGGGCCACGACCCGGGGCACCGCGAACTCGGTTTTGGCCAGCAGGCTGAGCACCACGTTGACCTTGTCGTCGCCCGTGGCGGCGACGACGACGTCGAAATCCTCCAGGTGCACCGACTGCAGCAGGCTCAGTTCGCACGCATCGCCCAGCCGCCAGTGCGCGGCGGGGATGGCGTCGACGTCTACGTGGTCGGGGTTGCGCTCGAGCAGGGTCACCTCGTGGCCGTTGCCGACCAGCTCGCGAGTGACCGAGCGGCCGACCGCACCGGCCCCGGCGACAGCTACTTTCATTTGAGGCCTCCCGTCTCGAGATCCTCACTGGGCGGCAACGCGGCAATGGCGACCGCCTCGGCGACCCGGCCGGATATCGCGGCGATATAGACCTTATCGCCGGCCTGGATGACGGTCTTCGGTTCCGGCAGCACACCGGTTCCGAACCGAATCAAGAACGCCACCCTGGCGCCGGTGGCCTGTTCCAGATCGGTGCCCCGGTGCCCCACCCAGTCCTCGTGCAGATCGACCTCGGCCACCGCCACGGTGCCGGTCGGATCGCGCCACTTGGCGGTCTCGCCTTCCCGGGTGAGCGCGTTGAGCAGGCGGTCGGTGGTCCAGGGCACCGTGGCGATCGTCGGGATGCCCAGGCGTTCATAGACCTCCGCGCGCTTGGCGTCGTAGATCCGGGCGACGACGCGCTGGACGCCGAAGGTCTCCCGCGCCAGCCGGGCCGAGATGATGTTGGAGTTATCTCCGGATGACACGGCGGCGAACGCGTCGGCTCCCTCGATGCCCGCCCTCAGCAGAACGTCTCGGTCGAATCCCTGGCCCAGCACCCGCTCGCCCGCGAACTCCGGGCTGAGCCGGTTGAACGCGGTGCTGTCGCGGTCGATGACCGCGACGTCATGGCCGATTCGGGAGAGTCCGTCCGCCAGCGACGAGCCCACCCGGCCGCAACCCATCACAACCACGCGCACTTGAGGTCCTCTCGGCCGCGTCCTGTGTTCTTAAGTTTCGCCTACGAAACGCTATCAAGCCCCGGCGCGCTTACCCTTGGCTCTCGTGTCAAAAGTTTCAACCGCCGCGCGCCGGTTGCTCATCGGTCGGCCGTTTCGCAGCGACCGGCTGAGTCACACCCTGCTGCCCAAGCGGATCGCCTTGCCGGTGTTCGCCTCCGATGCGTTGTCGTCGGTGGCCTACGCGCCCGAGGAAGTCTTCCTGATGCTGTCGGTGGCGGGGGTGGCCGCCTACGCGATGACGCCCTGGATCGGCCTTGCGGTGGCCGCAGTCATGCTTGTCGTGGTGGCCAGCTACCGGCAGAACGTACATGCGTACCCATCGGGCGGTGGCGACTACGAGGTGGTCAGCACCAATCTCGGCGGCACCGCGGGCCTGGTAGTCGCCAGTGCCTTGATGGTGGATTATGTTCTTACCGTTGCTGTTTCGACGGCCTCGGCGATGTCGAACATCGGCTCCGCGATCCCGATCGTCGCTCACAACAAGGTCTGGTTCTGCGTGGCGGCGATCCTGCTCGTGATGGCGTTGAACCTGCGGGGGGTACGCGAGTCCGGGGTGGCCTTCGCCATCCCAACCTATGCGTTCATCATCGGCATCCTCGTCATGATCAGTTGGGGGCTGTTCCGGATCTTCGTGTTGGGCAACCCGCTGCGGGCGGAATCCGCCGGCTTCCAGATGCATGCCGCGCACGGCCAGGTCGTCGGCTTCGCGCTGGCGTTCCTGGTGGCGCGGTCCTTCTCGTCGGGATGCGCGGCGCTGACCGGCGTGGAGGCAATCAGTAACGGGGTGCCGGCGTTCCAGAAACCCAAGTCGCGCAATGCGGCGACGACCCTGTTGCT
Organism: uncultured Actinomycetota bacterium; assembly: GCA_963788075.1. GTDB lineage: Bacteria > Actinomycetota > Actinomycetes > Mycobacteriales > Mycobacteriaceae > Mycobacterium. Next base: position 78,008 of record CAWBFI010000015.1, read on the forward strand.
GCTGGGCGGGATCGCCGTGACGCTGCTGATGGGCATCATCGTGCTGGCCGAGAAGATTGGGGTCCAGCTCGTCGAGGATCCCACCAAACAACTGGCGGGCGCCCCGCCGAACTATTACCAGAAAACGTTGGTCACACAGCTGGCCGAGACGGTGTTCGGCAGCTTCCACATCGGGTTCTTACTCATCGCGACGGTGACCGCGCTAATCCTGGTGCTGGCGGCCAACACCGCATTCAACGGGTTCCCCGTGCTCGGTTCGGTCCTGGCGCAGCACAGTTACCTGCCGCGCCAATTGCACACGCGCGGGGACCGATTGGCGTTCTCCAACGGGATCCTGTTCCTGTCGGGGGCGGCCCTGTTGGCGATCATCGCCTTCCGCGCAGAGGTCACCGCGCTGATCCAGCTGTACATCGTCGGCGTGTTCATATCGTTCACGCTCAGCCAGATCGGTATGGTCAGGCACTGGACCCGGTTGCTGCGCAACGAGACCGAGCCGCGGGTGCGGCGCAAGATGATGCGCTCTCGGGTGGTCAATACGGTCGGACTGTTCTCCACCGGCGCGGTGTTGTTGGTCGTATTGGTCACCAAGTTTCTCGCCGGTGCATGGATCGCCCTCTTCGCGATGAGTTCGCTGTTCGTCATCATGAAAATGATCCACCGGCACTACGACACTGTCAGCCGGGAATTGGCGGAGCAAGAGGGGCAACACGACGTGGTGTTGCCCAGCCGCAATCACGCCCTGGTGCTGGTGTCGAAGTTGCACCTGCCGACGCTGCGTGCACTGGCGTATGCGCGGGCGACTCGTCCCGATAGCCTCGAGGCTCTCACGGTCAGCGTCGACGACGCGGAAACCCGTGAACTGGTGCACAAATGGCAGGACAGCGACATCAGCGTGCCGCTCAAGGTCATCGCCTCGCCGTACCGTGAAATCACCCGTCCGATACTCGAATACGTCAAACGCTTGAGCAAGGATTCGCCGCGCACGGTGGTGACGGTGTTCATCCCCGAGTATGTGGTGGGCCATTGGTGGGAGCAAGTGCTGCACAATCAAAGTGCGCTGCGGCTCAAGGGCCGGTTGCTGTTCATGCCCAACGTGATGGTGACTTCCGTTCCCTGGCAATTGAATTCGTCGGAGCGACTCAGGGCGTTCGAACCCCATGGGGCCCCCGGCGACGCACGTCGCGGAATTTTCGATTGAGCACCGAGGCGCCGGCGGGACCGGCTGGCGAGGAACTGACGGTCGTGACGGGCGCGCCCGCCAACGGTGGCAGCTGCGTAGCGCACCACGAAGGCCGGGTTGTGTTCGTCCGCTATGCGTTGCCCGGCGAGCGGGTGCGGGTGCGGGTCACCGCGGACCGCGGTTCCTATTGGCACGCAGAGGTCGCCGAGGTGATTGAACCGTCGGACGATCGGGTGCCGTCGCAGTGCCCGATCGCCGGGGCCGACGGTGCCGGGTGTTGCGATCTGGCGTTCGCCGCACCGGAGGCGGCCCGGGTGCTCAAGGCGCAAGTCGTGGCCAACCAGTTGCAACGCGTGGGCGGGCATACCTGGAGCGGCCAGGACGCGGGGGCCGAACCGCTCTCCGAATCCGGCCCCACTGGTTGGCGCACCCGAGTCCGGCTGGACGTGGGCGCGGACCGCCGGCCGGGCTTTCACCGCTACCACAGCGACGAGCTGGTGACCGACCTGCGCTGCGCGCAGCTGCCGGCCGGCATGCTCGACGGACTGGCGCCGGGCTTGCTCGAGGCCGACTTGTCGCCGGCCGCCCAGCTGCACGTGGCCCTCGACGACGATGGCGAACGCCACGTGGTGCGCACCCTGCGGCAGGGCAAGCGGACCGCCACCAAGGTGGTGGAAGGCAGCTACGAAGCCGTGCAGCGGGTGGGGGCGCGCAGCTGGCGGGTGCCGGTGACGGCGTTCTGGCAGGCGCACCGGGACGCGGCGGCGACCTACAGCAGTCTGGTCGCCGACTGGGCGCAACCCGGTACCGGCATGACGGTGTGGGATCTCTACGGCGGGACGGGCGTTTTCGCCGCGGCGCTCGGCGACGCGGTGGGGGAGTCGGGGCGGGTTGTGACCGTCGACACTTCGCGGGCGGCGACGCGGGCCGCGCGCGCCGCACTGGCCGATCTGCCACACGTAGACGTCATCACCGACTCCGTCCGAAGGGCGCTGACGGCGCAGCGATCCGGCGCCGACGTCGCCGTGCTGGATCCGCCGCGGGCCGGGGCCGGGCGCGAGGTCATCGACCTGCTGGCCGCTGCCGGCGTCCCGCGTATCGTCCACATTGGTTGCGAGGCAGCGTCTTTCGCTCGCGATATCGGCCTCTACCGCAGCCACGGCTACGCGGTCGAGAAAATCAAGGTGTTCGATGCGTTCCCGCTGACCCATCACATCGAATGCGTGGCGCTGCTGACCCGTTAGGGTCCAGCCCTTTCGGACACCGTGCCCGCAGACTCACGCCAACACGAAATACCGCAACCACAGGTACAGCGCGGACAGGGCCGCCGACACCGCCGTGACGACCGCGCCCTTGCGGGTGAATTCCCAAAACGAGATGGGACTGTCGGCGCGGCGGGCGATTCCGATGATCACGACGTTGGCGCTGGCCCCGACGGCGGTGAGGTTGCCGCCGAGGTCGGTGCCAAGCGCAAGAGCCCACCACAGGACGCCCGGATTGACGTGATCTCCCAGGGCGGGCACCAAATCGGCGACGATAGGCGCCATTGTCGCGGCGTACGGAACGTTGTTGACGAAGCCACTGATCACGAGCGATGCGGCGAGGATCATCATGGTCGCGATCAAAGTGTTGCCGCCGGTGGCGGTAATCGCGAGATGCGCCAGTTGCTTGACGACGCCCGTCTTCACCAACGCCCCGACCATGATGAACAGGCCGGCGAAGAACAGCAGGGTTTCCCACTCGACGCTGGACAAGTAATCGGAATGCTCCAACTTGGAAACGATGATGAGGATGCCGGCGCCCAATAACGCCACGATGGATGGCTCCATATGCACCCACGAGTGGGCGATGAAAGCCGCGAAGACCGCCACCAGCACGACGGCGCAGGCGATGAGCAGCCTGCGATCGCGAATGGCCTCCTTCTCTTCCAGCGACATGACCTCGGCGACCCGGTCAGGATCGATGGTGAACGACCCACGAAACAGGCGCGGCAGCAACGCGATCACGACCGTCATCACGATGATCACGATCGGTGCCAGGTGAATCAGGAAGTCGTTGAACGTCAGGCCCGCCTTGCTGGCGATGATGATGTTGGGCGGGTCGCCGATCAACGTCGCCGTGCCGCCGATGTTCGACGCGAACGCCTCGGCCATCAAGAACGGCGCCGCATTGATCGCCAGGCGGTCACAGACCAACAGCGTTACCGGGGCGATCAGCAACACCGTGGTCATGTTGTCCAGCAGGGCCGACGCGATGGCGGTGACCAATACCAACAGGATCATGACGCGCAGCGGGGAGCCACGGGCGCGTTTGGCCGACCAGATCGCGACGTACTCGAACACACCGGTCTGGCGAAGCACGCTGACGATGATCATCATGCCCAGCAGCAAAAAGATGACATCCCAATCGATTCCGGTGTCGCGCGAGTAGAAGACGTCATCGGAATTGATGATCGGCAACGTGACCACGATCGCGGCGCCCACCAGCGCTATCAGTGTCTTGTTGATGCGGTCACTGGCGATCAGCGCATACGCGACGACGAACACGACGACCGCGACGACGCTCATCGAACTGTCCTGTGTGCTCAACGCTTTGGCGGTATCAGTGTTTGAGTGCCGCAGCCAATAGCCGGGACGCGGTGATGACGCCGACCAATGCTTCGTCCTTGACCACCGCGAGCAGCGGGCTGCGCAGCCGCGCCATGACGGCGGCCACCTCGATGATCGTGTCGTCCGCATGCGCCCATGGCACGTCGGTCAGATGCTCTTGCAGCATGTCCCCGACCGTTTTGCCACCCAACTTGTCCGCGGCACGGTCGGCCGTGGATTCGTTGAGGACACCGGCCAGCGAGGGATCGTCTTGCACGTACTTCGGCACGATGAACCGGACGACCTGGGAAGCCGGCAGCACCGCGAAGGGTTTTCCGGACCCGTCGGTGACAACTATCCCGGGCAGGCGGTGCTCGGCGAGCAGGCGCGCGGCGGCCAGGGCATCGGAGTCGACGGTGACGACCGGGAAGTCCTCGGCGAGTTCCGCGGCGCGCATAGAGAGACAATACGTCGGCCAAGTAGTGATCCTGCGGTCGTTGCGTAGACTCACGGGATGCTGGAACAGATCCGCGGGCCCGCCGATCTGCAGCACCTTTCCCAACATCAGCTGCGTGATCTCGCCGCCGAGATCCGCGAGTTCCTGATCCATAAGGTCGCTGCCACCGGGGGGCACCTGGGGCCCAACCTCGGCGTCGTCGAGCTGACGCTGGCGCTGCATCGGGTGTTCTACTCACCGCACGACCCGATCATCTTCGACACCGGCCACCAGGCCTACGTCCACAAGATGCTGACGGGACGCAGCCATGACTTCGAGAGCCTGCGCAAGAAGGGCGGGTTGTCGGGGTACCCGTCGCGCGCCGAGAGCGAGCACGACTGGGTGGAGTCAAGCCACGCCAGCGCGGCGTTGTCCTACGCCGACGGCGTGGCCAAGGCGTTCGAGCTGAACGGGCACCACAACCGGCACGTGGTCGCGGTGGTGGGGGACGGCGCGCTCACGGGCGGCATGTGCTGGGAGGCGCTGAACAACATCGCCGCTTCGCACCGGCCCGTGATCATCGTGGTCAACGACAACGGTCGCAGTTACGCCCCGACGATCGGCGGTGTGGCCGACCATCTGGCCACGTTGCGGCTGCAGCCGGCCTACGAGCACGTGCTGGAAAAGGGCCGCGACGCGGTGCGCTCGCTGCCGCTTGTCGGCCAGCTCGCCTACCGCTTCATGCACAGCGTCAAGGCCGGCATCAAGGACTCGCTGTCACCGCAGCTGCTGTTCACCGACCTCGGCCTGAAGTACGTCGGCCCGGTCGACGGCCACGACGAACGGGCCGTGGAGGTCGCCCTGCGCCACGCCCGCGGCTTCGGACGGCCGGTGATCGTGCACGTCGTTACCCGCAAGGGCATGGGCTATGCGCCCGCGGAGGACGACGAGGCGGAACAGATGCATTCGTGCGGCGTAATCGACCCGGCCACCGGCCGGGCGACGAAGATCGCCGGCCCCGGCTGGACCGCCACCTTTTCGGACGCGCTTATCGGCTACGCGAAAAAGCGGCGCGACGTCGTGGCCATCACCGCGGCGATGCCCGGCCCCACCGGGCTGACGGCGTTCGGGCAACGGTTCCCGGACCGCTTGTTCGACGTCGGCATCGCCGAGCAACACGCGATCACGTCGGCGGCCGGGCTGGCGATGGGCGGCATGCACCCGGTCGTGGCCATCTACTCGACGTTCCTCAACCGGGCCTTCGACCAGATCATGATGGACGTGGCGCTGCACAAGCTGCCCGTCACGATGGTGCTCGACCGGGCCGGAATCACCGGCAACGACGGCGCCAGCCACAACGGCATCTGGGACTTGTCGATGCTGAACATCGTGCCCGGCATCCGGGTGGCCGCACCCCGCGATGCCACCCGCTTGCGCGAGGAACTCGGCGAGGCGCTGGATGTGGACGACGGTCCGACGGCGATACGGTTCCCCAAAGGCGATGTGGGCGAAGACATTCCGGCGCTGGAGCGGCGCGGGACGGGCATATCGGGTGTCGACGTGCTCGCGGTGCCTGCCGACGGGTTGAACCACGACGTCCTGCTGGTGGGGGTCGGCGCGTTCGTGCCGATGGCGCTGGCGGTGGCCAAGCGGCTGCACAACCAGGGCATCGGCGTGACGGTGATCGACCCGCGCTGGGTGCTTCCCGTGTCCAACGGGGTCCTCGAACTGGCTGCGCAGCACAAACTGCTCGTCACCCTCGAGGACAACGGCGTCAACGGCGGGGTGGGCTCGGCGGTGTCGGCCGCGCTGCAGGATGCGGAGATCGACGTCCCGTGCCGCGACGTCGGGCTGCCGCAGCGGTTCTACGATCACGCCTCGCGGGGCGAGGTGCTGGCCGATCTGGGGCTGACCGACCAGGACGTGGCCCGCCGGATCACCGGCTGGGTCGCGGCTTTGGGCAGCAGTGTTACCGAAGCGGAGATCCGCGAGCACCTCGATTAACGGCGACCAAGTGCTGCGCCGAAATCGGCGTTAGCGCGCGGTTCACTCGAACTTTTCCGCGCTGCCGTTGATCTCGGCGCTGGTGTCTTCTGGCGGTTGCTGCAACGCCCGGGCCAGAACCGGGTCCACAAGCCGCCGCTGCCACGCCCGCGCCTGCCCGGCGCGCAGAAAATCGTCGACGGCCACGTCGGGGTCCGCCGCGGGCTCCCAGTCCCAGCACAGCCGACGCACCAGGTCGGGCGCGACCAGGTTCTCCGCCGGAACCCCCACCCGCTGCGACACCTGCGCCAGCGCCGCCCGGACCGCCTCGAGCCGGGCCGCGGCCTCCGGTTTCCGCCTGCTCCACCGCGCGGTCGGCGGCGGCCCGTTCGGCGGCTCGACCTCGTCCGGCGAATCCTGGTCCCGACGGGCCGCCTCCAGGGCCGCCAACCAGATCTCGGCGCTGCGGCGTTGGTTTCGGCCCCCGAACACGGGCAACTTGACGAGGTCATCGACCGTCTTCGGATCGGCGATGGCGGCCTCGATGATGGCCGAATCGGGCAGGATCCGGCGGGGCGCGATGTCGCGGCGCTGGGCGATACGGTCGCGCGCCAGCCACAATTCGCGGACCGCGGCCAGGCCTCGCCGGTTGCGCACCCGATGGATGCCCGAGGTTCGGCGCCAGCGGTCGCGTCGCGCAACCGGCGCCAGCTCCCCGGCGGCGTCTCCTGCTTTCGTCCGCAGATAGTCGAATTCCTCTGCGGCCCATTCCGTTTTGCCCTGCTCGGCCAGCACGTCCGAAATCGCTGTGCGCAGCTGGATGAGCAACTCCACGTCCAGGGCCGCGTAGTTCAGCCATTCGGTCGGCAGCGGGCGCTTGGACCAGTCAGCCGCACCGTGGCCCTTGGCCAACCCGAGGCCCAAAAGCCGCTCGGCCATGGTGGCCAGGTTCACCCGGTCGAACCCTGCCAGTCGTCCGGCGAGCTCGGTGTCGTACAGCGCCGGCGGCCGCATGCCGACCTCGGCGAGACACGGTAGATCCTGATCGGCGGAGTGCAGGACCCATTGGTCTCCCGCGAGCACCTGCGCGACCGGCCGCAGCGCGGTCAGCGGGTCGGCGCCGTGGCTGACCGGGTCGATGAGCACGGTGCCGGCGCCGGCCCGCCGGATCTGAATCAGGTAGGCCCGGTTGGAATACCGGAAACCCGATGCCCGCTCGGCGTCCACCGCGAAGGGTCCGTGCCCGCGGTCCAGGAGATGCGCGGCCGCCTCGATCTGGCGGACGGTCACGGAAATGTCGGGAATGCCATCGCTCGGGCGGAGTAGCGGGGTGGGTCCGGGTTCTGTTTCGCCGGGCGCGGTGCTGCCGGGCCCTTGGGCCGACGGTTCGCGCATGTCAGGCGCGTGAGCGCGAGCCCAGGTCGGTGACCCCGGCCGGCGGTAGACCCGCGGCGTGCTCCAGCACCTCGCAGAACGCCTCGACGTGCACCCCGACTTCGGGGGTGATCGCCGTCCATGATGCGCGTAGCTCCAGCTGGTGGGCGCGTGGCGGCCCCGAAATGTCGCCATAGCGCACCGACGTCGTGGCGGTGACGGTGCCGCCCAGGGCGGTCACGTGCTCCATCCGCGACTGCAGCGCGTCGAGCAGCCAGCTCCACGCGACCTCCGGCAGCAGTGGGTCGATGGCCTCGCTGGGATCCAGGTCGGCCTGGATGTAAGCGACCAGGCGGATGTTTCCGTCCCAGGCGTCGGCACCGTCCGGGTCGTACAGCAGGATCAGCCGGCCGAACGCGTCGCCCTCGGATCGCTCGGGGATGATTTCCAGCTCGGGATGCTTGACCTCGGCTCCCAGCGCGTAGCTGTAGGGCGCCAGCCGCTGCGGCGGCCGGATCGGCCCCAGCTCGATCTCCGACCGGACGGTGACCGCGTTCATTGCCGCCACCGCCTCGCGGAACACGGCCGGTTCAGCTGACGTCAACGGCGCCGCTCCTCCTCGTCGCTCCCGTCCGCCCGCCGCATCATCGGTGGCGGGGGTCACAGCGTTCGACGCTAGACCCATCGGCCGACACGCCGCCACAGGCGCGCCGAGCCGAGCGCGCGTCGCGACCAAGCTGTATGGGGGCCGTTATGAGGGCCGTTATGAGGGCTCATCCGCCGTTGAATCGGGCCGGGCGCTTCTCGCGATGAGCGGCGAGGCCTTCCCGGACGTCGGGCCCGCCGAAGCTGAGGAATTCCAAACCAAGCGACGTTTCGAAGGTGGGGCCGAACATGCGATACCAGTGGTTCAGGCTGTGCTTGGTCCAGCGGATCGCGTTTTGCGCGCCCTGCGCCAGGCTCTCGGCGAGGCGGGTTGCGGTGGGCAACACGTCGTCGTCGTCGACGCAGGTGGAGACCAGGCCGATGCGCTCGGCTTCCTCCCCGAGCAGCGTCTCGCAGGTGAGCAGGTAGTACTTGGCCTTGGCCATGCCGACCAGCAGCGGCCAGCAGATCGCGGCGTGGTCACCCGCCGCCACCCCGAGCCTGGTGTGCCCGTCGATGAGTTTCGCGGTCCGGCCCGCCACCGAAATGTCGGCGAGTAGGGCCACGACAAGGCCCGCCCCGACCGCCGGCCCCCGAATCGCCGAGACCACCGGCTTGTCGAAATTGACCATGTTGAGCACCAGATCGCGGGCCTCGCGCATGATGCGGACCCGGCCTTCGTAGTCGCCGATGGTTTCCTCGATCAGGTCGAAGCTGCCGCCGGAGGAAAACGCCTTGCCCTCACCGCGGACCAGCACGGCACGAACGGCCGGATCGCGGTCGATCGCCGGCCAGATGTCGGCCAGGTCGCCGTGCATCTGTGGGCCGACCGCATTCAGCCCCGGGGCGTCGAGAACCAGCGTCAGCACGCCGTTCTCGCCCGTTTCGCAGCGCAGGCTGGGAAACTCGGCGTAATCGATCGGCATCTTCGGCACCGAGGTGATGTTACGCACCGGCGGCGTGGGCCGGTCCCCGTGGCAGCATTGAGGCCAATGAGTAGCAGTCGTAGGGAGCTTCCCGACTCGCCATACCTCGCCGCCGTCACCGGGCGCAAGCCCAGCCGGGTGCCCGTGTGGTTCATGCGGCAGGCCGGTCGTTCGCTGCCGGAATACCGGGCGCTGCGCGAACGGCACAGCATGTTGGCGGCGTGCCTGGAGCCCGAGGTGGCCTGCGAGATCACGCTGCAGCCGGTACGCCGGCACGGCGTCGACGCGGCGATCCTGTTCTCGGACATCGTGGTGCCGCTGCGCGCGGCGGGGGTCGAACTGGACATCGTCGCCGACGTAGGACCCGTGATCGAGCGCCCGGTGCGCAGTGACGCCGACATCGAGGCGATGAAACCCCTTGATGCGCAAGCGATCCAGCCGGTGCGCGAGGCCGTGTCGCTGCTGGTTGCCGAGCTTGGTGACGTTCCGCTGATCGGATTCGCCGGTGCGCCGTTCACGCTCGCGTCCTACCTCGTCGAGGGCGGCCCCAGCCGCAACCACGCCCGGACGAAGGCGATGATGCTGGCCGAACCGGCGAGCTGGCACGCGCTGATGTCGAAGCTGACCGATCTCACCGTCGGGTTCCTGCGCAGCCAGATCGAGGCCGGGGTGGACGCCATCCAGATGTTCGACTCGTGGGCGGGGACGCTGTCGCTGGCCAACTATCGCCAGTACGTGCTGCCGCACAGTTCGCGGGTGTTCGCCGCGCTGGCCGAACACGGCGTGCCCATGACGCATTTCGGGGTGGGGACCGCCGAACTGCTGGGCGCGATGTCGGGGGCCCTCAAGTGCGGAATCAGGCCCGGGCAGGCCACGGTCGTCGGCGTGGACTGGCGAACCTCCCTGGCGGCTGCGGCCACCCGCGTCGAGGCCGGCACGGCGCTGCAGGGCAACCTCGATCCGGTCGTCCTGCTGGCGGGCTGGCCCGTGGTGGACCGCGCCGCGCGGGCCGTGGTCGACGACGGACGCCGCGCCGTCGACGCCGGTGCGGCTGGCCACGTCTTCAACCTCGGCCACGGGGTGCTCCCGGAGACCGATCCCGGCGTGCTGACCGAGCTGGTTTCGCTGGTCCACTCGCTATGACGGCCCGCTCGTATTGGTCGTATTGCGTTGTGGGGGGCGGGATATCGGGGCTGACGGCGGCATACCGGCTGCGTGCTGCCGCCGGTGACGAGGCGACCATCACGCTGTTCGAGCCCGCCGACCGGCTCGGCGGCATATTGCGCACCGAGCTGGTCGGCGGGCGGCCGATGGACCTTGGTGCCGAGGCGTTCGTGCTGCGCCGGCCCGAGATGCCGGCGCTGCTGGCGGAACTGGGCCTGTCGGCGCGCCAACTGTCGACCACAGCCGCCCGGCCCCGGATCTACAGCCAGGGGGAATTGCATCCCCTCCCTACCGACACCGTCGTCGGGATCCCCTCGTGGGCCCGTTCGGTGGCGGGATTGGTCGACGAGGCGACCATCGCGCGCATCGACGCCGAACCGAGCCGCCCACTGGCCTGGCGATCCGGCGGCGATCCCGCGGTGGCCGAATTGGTGGGCGACCGGTTCGGCGGGCAGGTCGTGGCCCGCTCGGTGGACCCGCTGCTGAGCGGGGTGTATGCGGGCTCCGCGGCGACGATCGGCCTGCGCGCGGCGGCCCCCGGCGTGGCGGCGGCCCTCGACCGCGGCGCCAGCAGCTTGACCGACGCGGTCCGGCAGGGGCTGCCGCCGGCGACCGGCGCGCCGGTGTTCGGGGCGCTGGACGGCGGCTACCAGGTGCTGGTCGACGAGCTCGTCGAGCGCGGCCGGCCGCGCTGGGTCCGTGCCGCGGTGCAGCGGGTCGACCCCGCCGGACCGGGCTGGTCGCTGCTGGACGACACCGGCGCCCGCTGGCAGGCCGACGGGTTGATCCTCGCGGTGCCGGCCCCGCGACTGGCACGCCTTGTCCGCGACATCGCCCCGCGCTCGTCGGCGGCCGCGGGCCGGATCGAGAGCGCGTCGTCGGTGGTGCTGGCGCTGGCGGTCCCGGCCGACACCCCGTTTCCGGAGTATTCCGGCGTGCTGGTGGCCACGGGTGAGCCGTTGCGCGCCAAGGCGATCACCCTGTCCTCCCGCAAGTGGGGCGCTCGCGGGGACACGCAGCTGCTGCGGCTGTCGTTCGGACGGTTCGGCGACGACGTCGCCGCCACCGCCTCGGACGACGACCTGCTGGCCTGGGCGGTCGACGACTTGGCCGCGGTCTTCGGCCTGACCGTCGACCCCGTCGACGCTCGGGTAAAGCGCTGGATCGACGCGATGCCGCAGTACGGCCCCGGCCACGCCGACCTGGTCGCCGAGGTGCGCGCCGGGCTGCCGCCGACGCTCGCCGTGGCCGGCAGCTACCTGGACGGCATCGGCGTGCCGGCATGCGTCGGATCGGCCGGGCGCGCGGTAATGAGAGTCCTCGAGGACATCGACACCGAAATGGCACGATAGGTTCCATGGCCAAACTCGATGCGAAACTGGATTTTGCGGCCCTGAACTCGACGCTTCGCTACCTGATGTTCTCGGTGTTCTCGGTGCGGCCGGGTGAGCTGGGTGAGCAGCGCGACGCCGTGACCGACGACGCCACGACCTTTTTCAAGCTGCAGGAGGAGCGCGGCGTCGTGGTGCGCGGCCTCTACGACGTGGCCGGCCTGCGGGCCGACGCCGACTTCATGATCTGGACCCACGCCGAGCGCGTCGAGGCGCTGCAGGCCACCTACGCCGATTTCCGGCGCACCACCACCCTGGGCCGCGCGTGTTCGCCCGTCTGGAGCAGCGTGGCGCTGCATCGGCCGGCCGAGTTCAACAAGAGCCATATCCCGGCGTTCCTCGCGGGCGAGGAGCCCGGCGCCTACATCTGCGTGTACCCGTTCGTCCGCTCCTACGAGTGGTACCTGCTGCCGGACGACGAGCGCCGCCGAATGCTCGCCGAGCACGGCGTGGCCGCCCGCGAGTACAAGGACGTCCGCGCCAACACGGTGCCGGCGTTCGCGCTGGGCGACTACGAATGGATCCTGGCCTTCGAGGCCCCCGAACTGGACCGGATCGTCGACCTGATGCGCGAGCTGCGCGCCACCGACGCCCGCCGGCACACCCGCGCTGAAACGCCGTTCTTCACCGGGCCGAGGGTTCCGGTGGAGCAGCTGGTGAACTCGCTACCGTAAACGAGGGGGACAGATGACCGCGCAATTCGATCCGACCGATCCCACCCGCTTCGAGGAGATGTATCGCGACGACCGCATGGCGCACGGTTTGCCGGCCGCCACTCCCTGGGACATCGGGGGACCGCAGCCGGTGGTCCAGCAGTTGGTCGCCCTGGGCGCGGTGAAAGGTGAGGTGCTCGACCCTGGCACCGGCCCCGGTCACCACGCGATCTACTACGCCTCCAAGGGTTACTCGACAACACTTCGTAAATACTTAGCTGGCCGGGGCCTAGCCGCCGTGCCAAAAGGTGGGTACTGCGGGTCGAAGCGGTCCTGGGGGTCGACGGTTTGACCGCACGCGGGGCAAGTGGTCGGCCTAGGTCCCCACTCCTTTGACCACTTGCCGTACAGCTCGACCGTGCGGGTCCAGACGTACTTCGCCTGGTCGGCGTACTTGGCGTACTTCCCGGTTGTGGGCACAGCTTTGGGTTTCGACTCCCTGTTGAACGCGTCGTGGCCCGCGTGCCACTCGTGGACGCGAGTGGCGTACGCCTGGTCGTCCGTGAGCCCCTGCTCCGGGTCGTAGTAGGACGCCTCGAACAGCACCGGGCGCTTCTCGGGGTATGAGCGGATGATGTGGCCGTCCTTCCGCCAGACCTCAACGGCCACGCGGCGAATCGCGGAAGCCGCGCCCTCTCAGCGCATCTCAGCCGTCCACTCGGCAGCCTGCCGCTCAGCCTGTTCCAGGGTGGCTCCGATCATCGCGTCCGCTCCGCCCCTGTACGACCGGACCGCCTGGTACTCGTCTTTCGGTGTCTTCGCCATGCGATGACGATACCGGCACCTGAAACGCAAAAAAGCCCCCTCCGAAGAGGGGGGTCTTTTGGTTTGGGTCAGGCCGGGAACCGGCCGTGGTACACCGCGTCCGGACAGACGTACACCGGGCCGAGCGAGGACACCACCAGCCAGTCGCCGGGGCAGCCGAGCTGCTCCTCACCCTGCGCCGGGATGCCGGCCCGCGCACATCGGCTGCGACCGCAGTCGGCCCGAAGCCCAGATCCCCTCGCGGTCGCGTCCAGCCTGGACGTACTGGCCGTGTGTCTGGCTGCGGGCATGGCGGTGTCGACCGCCGCGGCGGCGGACCGCCGGCCTCGGCCCGCTCGATGACCCGCTTGACCGTTTTATGAGTGGTTCCGCACAGCTCGGCCGCGCCGCGATACGACCCGACTTGGTGATACGCCGAAATGATGTTGATACGCTCCCTTGCAGACTTCAATAGAAGCTCCCTGGGCGGTGATCAGGTGACAGTTGGCGCTATCACCGTCACCGCCCAGGCCCACAGCTCCCGGTAATGACACGACGAGCCCGCAAACGAGTGGGGACTTCTACATGGCCACCAGTGGTGACTTCCTACTGTCCACAAATGGGGACTTTCTCATGGCCATGGACACCCGGCAGGGCGGACATGACTTAATCAGGAGCCTGGCAGTTCCTCATCAATGTGTAGTCTGCACGCCCCGCCGGGTGGTCCCATAACTGGCAAAACAGCTACCCAGGTGGTCCTATCACTGGCAAACAGGTGGTCCCATGCTCATGGCAAAACCCCCGCCGAGCTGGTCCTTTCTTCCTGGCAGCCGACAGTTAGAGTCGATATCTGGTCCGATCACGAAGTGCCTTTTAGTAATCCGTTGGTCGCGGGTTCGAGCCTCGCCCGCCCTATCAACAAAAGCCCCACGTCAGAGCCCTGTATTACCTCACGTCTCCATCCGCGCGACGAGCCACGCCAGTGCCGCGCCTACGTGGTAAGCGGTTTCTTCGGCCCTGGGAACCATGCAACATCTGCTTTCTCCTCGAATTGGTAACGATTCGGTCTCATCGACCCGGAACCCGTACACAACCGGGCAGACGCATTACCGACCGGTCGGGATGCGCCCGGGGGAGGGGTAGGCCCCGTGGGGTGCCTGCCCGGCACCCCGGAGTGCCCGGCACCCGGCACCCCTGCCCGGGGTGCCCTACCCGGTAGGCCCGGCCCCGAGGTGCCGTTCCCCAACCTTGCGCCCCCCGTGTCGCCTGTGCCCAGGGCAGGCCCTGCCCGTGCACCTGCCCTGCCCTGGCCCCCTGACACCCGGAACCGGAGTGTCTCCTAACAACTACCGGGCCACGTAGCACGCCTCCGTACCGGCCTCTAGCGGCCACGCTGACGGCCGAATGTCCATCTGGGGTATACCCATGCTAGGCGGCAGGAAGGACGCTCCGACTGTGTCCAATTAGGATCTGATCCCGCATTGTTTGACAAACGCCCACTGGCATTCTAGATTCTAAGTTGACAGTCCGGGTGGGGATAGGAGATGCAACTGTGGGTCAGCGCATCGGATACCAGCGGGTTAGCACCGTAGACCAAAATGCAGAACGGCAGCTCGATGGTGTCGAGCTGGACAAGGTATTTACCGACAAGGCCAGCGGTAAGGACACGAACCGCCCTGAGCTGGCTCGTGCGCTCGACTATGTCCGGGATGGTGACACCTTGGTGGTCCACAGCATGGACAGGCTGGCTCGGTCACTGGTCGACCTGCGCCTTACCGTTGACGAGCTGACCCGGCGTGGCGTGCAGGTTCGGTTCGTCAAGGAGGGTCTGACGTTCAGCAGCGACGAGAGTGACCCATGCGCGGTGCTGATGCTGTCGGTGATGGGCGCGGTGGCCGAGTTCGAGAGGTCGATGATCCTTGAACGTCAACGCGAGGGAATCGCCCTCGCGAAGGCTGCCGGGAAGTACAAGGGCCGGAAAGCGGCCCTCACCGATGAACGGGCCGACGAGCTTCGGGCTCGTCTGACAAGGGGCGAGTCCGTGACCGCACTGGCCAAGGAGTTCGGCATTAGCCGCCAGACCGTCTACAACTACCTACAACTACGCGGCGTGATCGTCAGCCAGATCAGACCCAACTGACGTACGAGTTCCTTCTGATCCCATCGCCAGCCGTGAGGGCCGAGGTCGTCTCCGTCGACGTCAACCACATAAGCTGGGCGGCGTCTCCTCGCGAATCGTCGCCAAACTCACACCGGCGGGTGCCACCGATGACAGACCCTGCTAGCAGGATGGACCTGCGGGCGAGGCTGCACCTCGCAGACCTGGCAGTCTTGGACGGGGACTCCGACAAGTCGGCGTGGTCGGCAGCTTGCTCGATGGCAACCCGGTGCATCCGGGCTGAGTTCACGTTCGACGAATATGCTGACCTGCTGTACGAGTCGGAGATCGGGTACCGGCTCCGGGGGGAGGAACCGCGGAAGCGCCCCACAGACCGGCAGCGGTTCAACAGGCGCGTGCAGCGAGCCTGGGACTTCGCCGAGGACAACTACGACTACGGGTATCAGTCGCCGGGGCTGGACGTGCCAACGACAGCAGCCCTGGTGTGGCTGCTGTCTTCGGCTACCCCGGCTCTTAAGGCGATCATCGAGATCGCTCTGGAGGAAGAACTCAACCCGGTGAGTGCATCCGTGAAGCAGGTTTACGAACGGGTCGGTGGCAGGAGGAGTGTCGTTGAGGACGAGCTAAGGCAACTGGCAGCTAACGCCGGGCCTGACCGCCCGGTGTTGGCTGTGACCGAAAGACGACTACCGGGGCGCCCTAGGCCGGTTAGAGTCTGGGAACTCAACACGGCCTTCTCCCCTCCCCCTAAGGGGGGGTATAAGTACATCCCCCTGTTCTTCGGCACGTGTTACCAGGGGAATTGCTCAGCAGAAGATGATTCATTACGTCCCCCGCATACCTCGCGGGGAACGGTTCACTACCAAGCAGTTTGCAGGACGTGCGGGTGTGTCAGTAGACAGCGCCCGCCCGTTCCTCAGCAAACGTGTCGAAGAAGTCGGAGGAGCATGTCCCGAGTCGCGTGGATTTTTGGTGGCGATCCATGGTGAACTCTATGCGGCGGTACCGACGGTGTCGGGGTTGGCGTGTCGGCGCAGGGCGTCGGCGAGCTGGGGCATCTGCTTGTAGCCCTTGATGCGACGGAACGACCGTTCGGCGTTGAGCATGCCGGCCGCGGTCCAGCGCAGCACCATCTGCCCGTCGCGCCAGCGGGTGACATTACGGTTGGTGGTGCGGGCTATCGAGATCATCGACTCGACCGGGTTGGAGGTGGTCAGGCTCTTGGCCAGCCGGCCTTCGATGCCCAGCCGCGCGACGGTGAACATTTCCTCCAGGCCTTCACGCAGTGAGGCGGCCGCGCCCGGGTAGCTCTTATCCAGTTGCGCGGCAAGCTTTTTGGCGTTGGCCAGCCCGGTGTCTGGGTCGGCATGACCAAATGCCTTGACTAGCTTGGCATCTACCCACTGCTTGTCTTTGTCGGGCAGGTGCTCGGCGACATTCCGCCGCTTGTGCAGGGTGCATCTTTGGATGATGGCCTTGGCGCCGAACACCTCTCGTACCGCGGCCGCGAGCGCCTTGGCGCCGTCGACGACCACCAACAGCCCGTCATCGAAGCGCAGGCCACGCTCGACCAGGTCGGCCAACAGCGAACGCACCACGGTCTTATTCTCCGTGGAACCGTCCCACAGCCCGACCGGCTTTTTGGTTCCGTCGGCGGTGATGGCCAGCGCCACTACCACGCAGCGCTCGGCCATGTGCTCACCATCAAGCATGAGCACCTTGATGTCCTCGCCCACCAGGTCGCGGGCCATCAACTCGGCCAGCGCAGTCTCGGTCTGTTTGACGAATCGGCGCGAAATCGCCGAGCGGCTAGTCGCTTTCGTCTCCTTGTCGACCACGGTGCCAACCGGCTCGGCGACCCGCGCGTGCCGGCGGGTGGCCACCCCGGCCAGCATCCGCTCCATCACCACGGCCGTCAGCACATCCTCGGTAGCGAAGTGGGTATAGCAGGCCAGCGGCACCTCGTGCCCATCGCAGGTGCGGGCCCGCGGCCGATCCACCGACACCCGACGCCCGCCCAGCGTGACCGAGCCGCGCCCGCCGCCATGACGCACCGCGGCCCGGTTCGGATCATGCTTGCCTTTCGGTCCGACCACCTCGGCGATCTCGGCCTCAAACAGTGCCCGCATCACTGCCATCCCGGCGGCCACGCTCATCGCCAGCAGCCCCTCTCGGGCCGCACCAGCGATGTCGGTCAGCGCCAGGACGATCTCCTCCGGCAGATCGGGCAGTACGGCGGCGTCAGTCGTCTCAGCGAGGCGGACAGTAGGTACGGTTCTCATGGCGGTCCCTTCCTTCGTGGGTGTTCTTGGTCGTTCACCCGAAGACCTACCATCAGGCAGGCCTCAGGTGAGGGACCGCCACCTCAAATTCCACGAAGAACGGGACAACCTCAGTCGGAGACGTCTTCAAGATACCGGGTGACCGCCGTAAGCGCGAACCCGACATCTGGGTGAAGGACGTCTCATGGGAGCAACGGCAGCAGGAAGCACGGGAGCGGGACAACGACAAAGTGCGTCGCGACGTCAATCCAGATGCCGATGAGGATCCGTTGGGATGGGTCATAGCGCGGGATGATCAGAGGGAGATCGGGAAGAGCTAGAGGTCACCGGGGTTCTACGGCGGTAATCGAAAGCTCGTTGACACCTTGGGCCGCGAGTTAGGAGGCCTGGCTACCCCCGAGCCTGGCTACCCGGCCAACACGCGCTGCTTGCAATCGGGTCTGTCGCTATCTGGATCAGCCGACCACCACAGTGTGCCAGCCCAGGTATGTCAACTGATCCTGCGGATCGCTGTGCCCGCATTGATTGCACTAGCCGTTCTGGCGGTGCGAGCAAGGGTGAAGCGGTAAGCGACCCTTGGCGGAACCGAGAGCGGACTAGGGTAGCGCCCCGTGGAGTGGTGTAAGTCGAGCAGGCGTTTCGCCTGAGGCTCTGTGGTTGTCCACTATGCCGTGAGAGCGGCTGTGGCTGCAACGGTTTCGGTCGCGTTGTCATTGGGCTTGAGCAGGGCCAGGGTGGTTTCGGAGAGCGTTTGTCGGCGACTTGCCATTCGTCGTGGGCTTCGACGAGCACAGAGCCGGCCAGCCGCAGCAGCGCGGCAGGGTTGGGGAACACGCCGACCACATCGGTACGCCGTTTAATCTCTTTGTTGAGCCGCTCGATGGTTATCTGCAGTCCTGGCCGCGATAGCTGCTGTGACCTCGAGGTTTGTGTCGTGGAGGGTATCCATGACGCGGCTGGAGATCGATATCGGTTGGCGGTCAGCACGGCCCGATCGTTACCGAAGTGTGATGTGTTGGTTCGCGGTGTCGGCCGGTGTCGTCGCGGAGTTGGCCAAGGGCGCACGCGAGTTGGCGGCGTAGCCGCCGGTTCTCGTCGGCGAGTTCGTGGTTGCGGCAGTTGGCGATTTCGAGGCGCTGCCGCAGGGAGTCGTCGCTGGCGCGTTGTCGGGCAGGTAGTGGTGTGCTCGGCTCGGGCCGGTGCTGGGCGCGGAGTCGGCGGATCTCGTCTTTGAGGTCGGTCTGGGTGTAGATCCACGAGCGGGAGACGCCGGCGTGGCGGGCGACGGATTCGAAGGTGAGTAGGGCGCCGGTCCGGTCGAGTTCGTGCATCGCTGCGATGGCCTTGGCGCGGGTGTGTTCGTGCCGCTGCTGGGCGGCGTGGATGAGGTGGATGCTGTTGTCAGCCCGCATTTTTGGCCTTCCCTGGTTGTGGATCGTTGAGGGCGGTGATGATGTTGTCCAGGTTGTGCAGGACTTGGCGGTTCATCTCGGCCAGACGTTGTTGACCGCGGGCTTCGGCGGCGGTGACCAGCTGCAGGGTCTGTTGCCGCTGCTGGTGGTGCTGGGGCAGGAACTCGGCGGTGGTGAGGAACATCGGACAGGTCAGACAGGCGTTGGCATGCGGGCAGCTCTGCTGCACCGGCAGTCCGCAGTAGCCGTTGGGTAGGGCCTGGGTGGCTCGGCCGAGGCGTTGTTTGGCCCAGGCGGCCTCCGCGATCGGCCCGGACGGGTCGAAAATGATTGTGGAGCCGTGGATGTCGCCTTGCGAGCCGCCTCCCACTGGCGGCGCACGGTGGTGTCGTGCAGGCGGGCGTAGTGCCCGGTCATCTGCGCGGAGTCGTGGTCCAGGATGCGTCGCACGACCTCTTGCGGGACGTCGCGGTTGATCAGCCGGGTGCCCAGGGTATGGCGCCACTGGTGCGGGGTGAGGTGCACCGGCTGGCCGTGCTCGTCACGGATATCGCAGACAGACAGCCAGCGCAACAGCGCCATCCGGTAGGTGGGACTCGCGATCGGGTGGGTGCCGTCAATGTTCTTCGTCGGCCGTGGGAACAGCACCGGCGTGCCTGCCGGCCAACGCTGGGAAGTGTGGTGGCGATGTTCGGCGATGAGCTCGCGCAACTGCTCGTCGATGGGCACCAACGCGTCGCGTTTCATCTTGTGGTTGAGGTAGCGCAGATACGGAGCACCTTCGGCGTCGGCGACCACACAGTCGCTGCGCAGCCGCAGCGCATCAGTGATCCGTAGCCCGCAACGCATCAAGATGATCGTGATCAACCGGTGGGCAGGATCGAGGAATCGGGCAAGGTGGTCAGCATCCTCAAGCTGGGCCATGACCTGTTCGGCCAGTGCCCGAGGCAACCGTTCGTCGCGTTTCGGGTAGTCCTCGGTGAAGAACATCGTGTCTGCGGGAAGGTCTGTGTCCCAATGGTGTTGGCGAACGGAGGCGAAGAACCGGTTGAGCAGCCCGATATGGGTCCCGCGGCGTTGGGCACCGATGGAGTCGCCGCGCAGGTTGGCCAGATAGCGCTCCAGCACCGGCCGGTCGATCCGGTCGATGCTCTCGACGCCGATGTCGGCGAGGAACCCAGCGAAGCGGGTGATCACAACGACCGGCCTGCCGCCGCCGGCTTCCAGGCCCAATCCGGTCGAGAGCCGCCACCGCACCCACCGCTTGGCCAGATCCCGCAGCCACGGCTGCGGAATACCGTCGAACCGCAGCGTGCGGTCCCCGTCGTAGCCGAGCCGGCGCATGCGCCAGATATCGCGCGGGTATTCGGCGTCCCAGCCGCCGGCCTCGGCCAGGTCGGCGATCACCCGGGAGGCGTAGCTGAGGAACCCACGGGAGCGAGTGTCATTGATCGTCGACCGAGCTGAGCCTTGCCAGGTGTCCTCATCGTGGTCGAGCAGCGAGCCCACGCCGGCTGCCGCCAGTGCCTTCACCACGCGCATGACTACGTCCGGGGTCAGCTTGCCCTGCCGATCGTCGCGACGGCGTTGCAACACGAACTGCAGTTCCAGCTTCAGCTGACCGGCCAGCCGGTCGAGCCGGATCTGCTCGCTGGCCAGCGGGGTTTCGGCGGCGAAGTGGTCGGCGAACTCGTCGATGTCGGGTCTGCCGTTGACCTTCCAGGTATTGGTGTGGGTTTGGCAAAACGCAGACGTGCCCTGCGGCCAGAGCTCGCAGTGCGGGATGCGGCAGGTCGCGCCCGCCGCTGGTTGCTTGAACCGCTGTGGTTCGGCCAGCCATCCGGCCAGGCTGGGGCGCCCGGCGCGTTCCCATCGTTGTGCGTGCAGCCCGCACATGCCGCCCCGGGCAGAGCCGTAACCGCAACCGGGCACCCGGCAACGCTGGTTCGGTTGTCGCCGCCGCCACCGCGGATCGGTCGACACGACAAACCGCTCCAGGGACGGCCGCCCCTCTTCATGCCACCGTTGCCGATGTCCTTCACACAGGCCACGTCCACGAGCGGTTCGCCCGCACCCCTCAACCCGACACTCGGCTCCACCAAACACCGGATCCTCGGGCCCGAATTCCAGTACATCGCTGCGGAATTCGTCGCGGACCTCGGCCATCAGCTTGCCGAGTAGCCCCGCCGGACCGGCAGGCTTCAACGACGGCGCGCTCACAGCCGCACCTGCCCATCGGTGAACCAGCCCGCCTGTTCCATGACGCGTCGAGCGTCCTCCACGGTGAGGTGCCCATACGTCATGGCCGTCGTCGCCACATGCGCATGTCCGAGCAGGTGCGCGACCACCTCGATACTGACTCCGTCGCGCAGCAGCCGGGTTGCGGCCGTGTGTCGCAGCCAGTGCGGGTCGAAGTCGATCCCGGTCCGCCGGCGCAGCCGCCGCACCAGGTCGTAGACCGCGGCGTAGCTCAGCGGATGCCCCGGCGGAAGGCCCCACAGGTTGACGAACACATAATCGCTGTCCAGATCGCCGTACTCCGTGTGAAGGTAGTCGGCGAACAATCGGATCAACGCGCTGCTAACCGGGATCGTGCGGATCGTCTGCGACTTGGCGCGTGCGCCATTGGCGTTATCGCGTCGCCGCACCGTCACCTCATGCTCGGCAGCGGCGATGTCGTTGTGCCGCAAACCAAGTGCCTCACCGATCCGCATCCCGGTGTCGTAGAGCACGGCGAACAGCAATCGGTCCCGCAGCCGGCCGCAACCATCCAGGATCGCCTGCACCTCGTTCGGCATGAGCACGCGCGGCAGCTTCTTCGGCGTCTTCAACGCGATCACCCGCCGCGACCTCGGCGTGCCCTTGCTGATGTGGTGCAAGAACGGCTTCCAACCACCACGCGCACCGCCGACCTGCCACGAGGTCAGCAAAGCGCCGACATCCACCCCATCTCGTGCAGCATGGGTGTAAAACGCCCCGACCGCCGAAAGCTTGCGGTTCACAGTCGATTCCGTGCAATGATGCGGCACCGACGGCAACACCGCGACCTGCCCATGCCGGGCCTGTAGAGGAAGCCGCAGCCAGGCCACGAACTCACCGATGTCATCGAGCCGCACCGTGCGCCAGTCCAGCCCACGCTCTTCGAGAAAACCGAACCAGTCCTTGAGATCGTGCGCGTACGCCTTGACCGTGTTCGGTGATCGCTCGATGTCGGTCAGATACGCCAGATACCGGTCGACCGGTGCTACCGGAGCATCGTCGTCACCGAGAACGGTCCACGACTCACGCAACGAGACCGGCGAGATAACTCGTGCAATCTGCATCGCCCCTCCGCAGGCTCTTGCCTCCTGGACGACTGCAGATAAGCACGTCCACCACGCAGAACCTGGGACCTCAACGCCTCGTGTCCGACATCAAGGACACCGCCCGCAGGACTCCAGATAACGAGCGGGTTGGTGCTCCAGATCTTCTTCCAGTGCGGCACAGGGAAATCAGCGAACGCGGTTATGTCCTCGGCCGCCTCGCGCAGCATGGTCTCCACCTTGGGCAGTTGGCGGCCCAGCATGTGCGCGATGGTGTCAAGCTGCTCGCGCACGTGCTCGGCGTCGGGTTGGGCGAAGATGGTGCGGATCGCACTCCCGGATTCGCGCCCAAGCCGAACGGCTGGCTCAGGTTCAGCATGCCGAGAATGTCCGGGCAGAGACTCTGCGCGCTCAGCACCAACTTGCCCCGCTGCCTGGAGCGACCCAGCACGTCGCGTTGGGGCAATAGGTCGAGTGTGCGAGGTGCACCATGGCTTCGACTTGTCCGTAGTGAATGCCCCTGCCGTCCAAGTTCGAGTGGATGTCCTGGGCAACTCGGTCGCGCGTAAAACCCGACCCGAGATCGTCGCAGATTAGATGCGCCATCCCGATGAGAGCCTCCTCGTGGCCCGGCGGCCAAGTGAAGCCGAGGCCCTGCAGTTGAGTGAGGTACCCGTCATTGACGGGATCGGCAGTCGCAATCGCAGAGCCAGTAACCAGGGCAGCGCCAGCCACAATGGGAACGGTGAGTCTGGCCAGCCAGCGAGGTGAGAGCATTTGATGCGCCTTCTTTCTTCTTGGCGTTAACGGTGCCGTCATTGTGGCTCTTCGAGTTTAGCCGGGCAACCGGCATGAAATCTGGGTTACGGCCCGCTGTTTGCGGGTGCAGTGGAATCGTATCCGCCGGGTCGAATGCTCACGGTTCCGGAACCCACAGCCGACGCGTTTAACCTGTTTGAGCAGCCGGTTGTAGCCCTCAGTGCGCGCGTTGGTGATGCCGGTGACCAAGAAGGTGTTGACCTCGGGCCACCAGCTGTCGATGGTGGTGGCCAGGGTCAGCAGTTCGGGGATCTGCGAGTCGATGCACCAGGCCAGGAAGCGGTGCAGACGGTGGCGGGCCAGGTGGGGATCCCCGCCGACGCGCACGGTCGACAGCAGGGTTCGCAGCTCCTCTTTGGCGATCCAGGCTGACAGGATCTGCGCGCTGGGATCCTCAGCGTTAATCCGATTCCACATTTTGGCGAAGCTTTTGTCTGACAGGCGTTCCCGTGCTGTGAGCAAGCGGCGCCGGTTGGCCCACTGCGGGTCGATCTTGCGGCCGCGCCGCTCATGGAGCTCCCAGGTCACCCGGCGGCGCACCTTGGTCAGCGCGTCGTTGGCCAGCTTGGTCACATGGAAGTGGTCGACCACGAGCTTGGCGTTGGGCAGCAGCCCGGGCGTGCGGATCGCCGAGGCGTAGGCAGCGGCGGGATCGATGGCAACTACTTGATGCCCTCTCGGAACTGCGGAGTGCGCGCTTTGAGCCAGGCCACCACCGCCGCGCCGCTGCGGCCTTCGTGCTGCCCCAAAAGGCCCTGATCACCAGCCAGGTCCACGAACCCGGTGTCCCATGGGTCGACCCGCAACCACCGACCGGTCTCGGCGCAGCACTCCCAGCTGGGCTTTCCCCGGCGGGTCTCGTCGATGCCCAACACCGGGGTAGGCGCCGGCTCGGGCAATACTGTCTCGGCTTGAGCGACAAACGCCCGATGCGCCGTCGGCCAGGACACGCCATGGGCCTGGGCGACCTCGGCCACCGAACGCGCCGCGTCACCGACCGCTTCGGCCATCTGCACACGCAGCCGCAAGGTGCTGCGGGCGCGGGCGGGCACCTGGGTGATGGCCTCGGTGAATGACTTCCGCTTGCAGTAGTCTTCTCGGCATCGCCAACGAACTTTGTTCCAGCGCACCACGATACGGCCTTCGCCGTAAGGGATATCTTTCGGCGAGGTAACCGCGTATTGCTTCACCGACGTCGAGACCACCCCGCACGACGGGCACGCCGCCGCCGTCGGCTCATCGGTGACCACGTCGACCACCCGGGTCCCGTCGGCCCGGCGCTCAACACGCTCAACCCGCACTCCTGGCAGCCCGAACAACACTGTCGTAGCGTCAGGCACAGCCCTTGGCTCCTTCCTCGGTCTGGATGCTTCGCGACACTCAGACTTCAGAAGGCCAAGGGCCCTCAGCCGTTAGACACGCCGAACAAGATCAACGGGCCGACCTGCCCGGTAAAGGTTGAAGAGCCGTCATTGTGCGGACACGAATATGAAAAACAGCGAAAGCTGGGGGATACCGAGCGGCGGATTCTCGGCTGTCGGATGCGGAAAGACGCGCCGGTCAATCGTTTTTCAAAATCACGGAAGGGAAACGAGCATGCGTGATGGCGAGCAGGAACTTCCGGCGGAGCAGTTGCAGCAGATCAAAGCTGCTGCTCAGCGCAAGGCGCAGGAGTTTGGGCCTGTGTCAGTTGAGACGATGCGTAGGGTGCTCAGATCACGGCGCCAGCGTTGAACAAGCTTTACGGTCACGATCAGCAGTAAACCACGTCTAAATGTCTTAACTGAGAATCGTCTTGATGAGATGATGACACCGACTGGCTGAAGAACGCTCTAGAGGCCCGGACTAGCAACGTCGAACCGGCATCGAAGACCGACGAACGCGAAGCGGTTCGAGCCAAAAGGCTCGACCCCGACGATCCCGCCGCGAGAGCGGCGCTCGACCTTGTGCGCTGGCAGCTGGAACTAATGTGGTGAGCAAGCCTCACGCGATAAGCGCGGTCCCCGGGCCTCGTCCCGCAGAGCCGGTCAGTCAGTCGTCGTAGGGGCTCCGTCTCGTTCGTGCCGAGCGATGGCTTCTCGCGTTTCCTTGTTATGCCTGGCGATGGCTTCTCGCGTACGCACTGGCCGAGGGTCCTCGTCCTCCGGGATACCCCACCGCTTCCTCTCCGCAGACGCACGCCGTTCCTCAGCCTCCAACACCTCCAGACCGGACGGTCCTCCCCCTAACAGACGAGCGAAGTCGGTGTACAGCTCTACATGGTTCGGGCGGATGACCCGGAGGACTACCCCGGCGTCGGTCAGCATCTTCCTACGCTCCTCGACGCTGGCGTCGGGCCACACCTCGCCATACGTCTGGTCCGTCTCCACTTCGACCCAGCCCGCCTTCTGGAAAGGCAGCTCAGCCAGCGCATCACGTTTGGCCACGAGCGCCGCCATCTGCTGCCGGTACATCTCCTGGTCCTCCGGGGTGGTGAATAGGCCGAGGGCGCGGTCCTCGCGGAGAGCTTCGATGGTCTGGGTCGTCTGCTCCAGCTCTGCCGAATAGTCCGACCCCACTTGCCATTCAGTCTTCTTGACCTTGCGGTCGGTGTAGCTACTCAGGAACTCCTTGGCCACCAACTCCTCGGCTACGTCGGCAACGATCGACACACCCCGGCACGCCCGGGGCGTGGCGTTGCAAAGGTAGTATCGGTGGTACACCCCCGCCTTGGTGTTCTGGCCATGCTGCCTCATGTTCTTCCCGCAGACCCCGCACTTCGCCACCCCGAGAAGGGGATTGGTCGAGTGCCGCCGTTCGCGTGGATTCCCAACCCTCTGGCTCATCGCCCGCTGAAGCCTGCCCCACGTCTCCTGATCGAAGGACGGTGGGCCTACCTGGACGGGCTCTCCGTCCGGTCCCAACATCGGTTTACCGCCCGCCATCTTGATCCCCTGCGTCGATGGGCTCAGCAGGATCTTCCGCACCGTGGTCGTAGTCCACCGCTCCCCCCGGGGCGGGTCTCCCGCCCGGATGCGAGCCCAGTCCCGGGGGCAGGGCGTTCCAGCCTCCAAAAGGCTAGCTGTGATGTTCGTTAGCGAGTCTCCAGCCAGAAACCGGGTCACCATGCTGGAGAGCACCGCCTGGGCCTCCAGATCGTGATCTAGGGCCTTTCCCTTCCCGGACGGGTGATCCCACTACCTGGTACCCGAACGGGGCCACTCCGTAGCCCCACCGGTCGGTGTGGCGCAGGTACGCCACGCGGTCCCGTGCCCGCTGCACGAACCGCTGCCCCTCGATCTCCGCGAAGACGGAGGCGAGGATCAGGAACACCTTCGACATCGCCCCGGCGAAGGCGTCCTTCGACTCTTCGGGGTTGTAGTAGTCCAGCTTGATCCCATCGTCCACGAGGACGAGGATCTTGCGATTCTCTTTGCACCACTCTGCCAAGCGGACGCAGTCAGCCGCCGACCGGAACACCCGGTCGGTCTTGGCGAAGATCAGCGCGTCCCAGTCCTCGGCACGATCCTCCAACCACACCCGCAAGTCCGGTCGCTCGAACGGCGACAGCTTTATAGCTGACACGTCGAGATCCTCGAAGGCCCCGACGACCTCCCAGCCCTGTGACTCGGCGTAAGCTGTTCCTTTGCTCCGCTGGGTGATGTGCGATGTCTTCCCATCGCCTCGCATAGAAGAAACCCGAGCCCCTACCAGTGCTTTAGTCATTTACACTGTGTGGCATAGTATGGCTTCTCGGCCACCGGCATCGACGGCTCGGCCGGCGCCCTGGAGCGGGCGCGGGCGAATGCGCGGAAGGCCGGAGTGTCGGTGAACTTCGAGCTGGCCGACGCCACCAAGCTGGAGGGACTGGACGGCCGGTTCGACACCGTCGTCGACTGCGCGTTCTACCACACCTTCAGCACCGATCCCGACCTGCAGAAGTCGTATGTTCGGGCGCTGCGCCGCGCCACGAGGCCTGGAGCGCGGTTGTACATGTACGAGTTCGGCGAGCACGACGTCAACGGCTTCAAGATGATGCGGTCGTTGTCCGAGAACGACTTTCGTGATGTGCTGCCACTCGGCGGCTGGGAGATCACTTACCTGGGTCCGACGACCTATCAGGTCAACTTGAGCGTTGCGACGATCGAGATGATGGCCGCACGAAACCCCGATATGGCCGACCAAGTGCAGACCCTGCTCGAACGGTTCCGGGTGATGGAGCCGTGGCTGGTCAACGGCCGGGTGCACGCCCCGTTCTGGGAAGTACACGCCACCCGGGCGGACTGACTCCCGCGGCGAATCTCTCGCGAAGCTGGGATATCGCGCCGCCGGGTCGCGTAGGCTCCTGCCGATCGTCCGATGGTGACCGGCGGTCCCGGGGGACATGACTTATCGATCGTGGCGCATTGGGATATTGGGAGGTGTCCGATGTCGTTTCTGACCGTGGTCCCGGACGGGGTGATGGCGGCGGCCACCGATTTGGCGGGTATCGGCTCGACAATCAGCGAGGCCAACGCGGCCGCGGCGGCCCCGACGACGGGCGTGCTGGCCGCGGCCGCCGACGAGGTGTCGGCGGCCATTGCGGCGGTGTTCTCCGGGCACGGCCAGAAATTTCAGGGGCTGAGCTCGACGGCCGCGGCCTTTCATGCGCAGTTTGTGCAGAACATCACCTCGGGTGGCGCCTCATATGCGGGCGCCGAGTCCAGCGCCCAGCAGAGTCTGCTCGACGTCTTCAACGCGCCCACCCAGGCGCTGCTCGGCCGCCCGCTGATCGGCAACGGCACCAACGGGGGCACCGTGAACGGGGTGGGGCAGCCCGGAGGGCCCGGCGGGCTGTTGCTCGGCAACGGCGGGGCGGGCGGGAACAGCACCGCTCCCGGAGCGCCCGGCGGTACGGGCGGGGCGGCCGGGGTGTTCGGCGCAGGCGGCCCGGGCGGTGCCGGGGGGTCCAACCCCGCCGGCGTCGGCGGTAACGGCGGGGCAGGGGGCGCCGGCGGGGTGTTCGGCGCCGGCGGCGTCGGCGGCAACGGAGGGTACGGCTTGACCCACGGCGGTAATGGCGGGGCCGGCGGGTCCGGCGGGCTAGTGGGCTTCGGCGGACCCGATCAGACCCACGGCGGCCCGGGCGGCGCCGGCGGCGCCTCCGCGGGGACCGGCGGGTCCGGTGGGGCCGGCGGGGCCGGCGGATTCTTGGGCTCCGGCGGGTTCGGTGGCACCGGCGGTACCGGAGCGACCGGCGGGCCCGGTGGGGCCGGCGGGACCAGCTTGGGATGGGGCAATGGTGGGGCCGGCGGCGCCGGCGGCACCGGCACCACGGGCGACGGCGGCGACGGCGGTCGCGGCGGTAACGGCGGCGGGTTCGAAGGCTCCGGCGGGCTCGGCGGGGCCGGAGGCTCCGGCAACGTCAATGGCGGTACCGGCGGTGCGGGGGGCAGCGCGGGTGGGATCTCCGGCAACGGCGGTCCCGCCGGCGCCGGCGGCACCGGCGTCACGGGCCACGGCGGTAACGGCGGTAACGGCGGCAACTCCAACCCCTTCCAGGGCGCCGGCGGGGCCGGCGGCCGAGGCGGCTTCGGCGCCACCACGGGCGGGGATGGCGGGTTCGGCGGCAACGGCGCCACGTTCAACGGCACGGGTGGCCCCGGGGGCGTCGGTGGGTTCGGGACCATCGGGGGCGGCGACGGTGGGTCGGGCGGCAAGGCCGGGTTCATCGGCAACGGCGGGATTGCCGGCGCCGGCGGGGAGGGCTTGGTTATCGGCGGCAACGGCGGCAACGGCGGGAACGCCGAACTGATCGGCAACGGCGGCAACGGCGCCGAAGGCGGGCCCGGCGCGACCCCGGGCAAGCCGGGCACCGGGGGGGCCGCCGGGAGTCTGATCGGCGCGCCCGGGATGCCCGGGACATAGCCGACCGGCGGCGCGCGCCGCTAACGCTTCGCCGGGACCAGGCGCAGCGAAATCGAGTTGATGCAGTAGCGCTGATCGGTCGGGGTGGGATAGCCCTCACCGGCGAACACGTGGCCCAGGTGGCTGTGGCAGTTCGCGCAGAGCACCTCGGTGCGCGTCGTGCCCAGTGAATGGTCGGGGCGCAGGATCACCGCGTCGGAGCTCGCGGGGTCGAAGAACGACGGCCACCCGCAGTGCGACTCGAATTTCTCTGTGCTGCGGAACAATTCGGCACCGCAGGCGCGGCATTGGTACACGCCTTCGGTTTTGGTGTCCGTGTATTCACCGGTGAACGGCCGCTCGGTGCCGGCGCGACGGAGCACGTGAAACTCCTCCGCAGTGAGTTTTTGCCGCCACTCGTCGTCGGTCAGCTGCAGCTTCGGATTCATGCGTCCACGCTAGCGCGGTCGCGTTCGGCCGTCAGCCACGCCGGATCGATGCCGTCGTCCAGCCGCCTTTCGGCCTTGGCGTCCAGGTAGCGGAAGTACAGCACGGTGAAGACCACGATCAACAGCAGCGACCAGCCGTAGGTGATCTTCAGGTATTGCAGCGCGCGGCCGAACCGCATCCATTTGAACAGCAGCCAGATGTCCAGCGTCAAGAAGCCGTAGACGCCCAGCCACGACGGCCAGTTGCGGATCAGCGAGTTGGGTAGCACGACCGTCATCAGAAAGGGGAACAGCATCATCGAGTAGTAGCCCTGGGCCAACGGCAGCGCCAGCCACGACCACAGCAGCAGCACCCCCGACGAGCCGGTGAACCAGAACAGCGGGTCGCGGGTCCGGTAATAGCGGTACAGCAGCCACAGGGCCCCGATGGCGAGCACCGTGAACAGGAGCCGCAGGAACACGATCAGCCAGGTGGGCAGGCCGAAGTAGACGCCGTTGCCCTCCACGGAGCTGTTGAAGTAGTCGCGGGTGCCGCCGATGTACGGCAGGGTCTTGGTGACGAAGTCGTTCGGGTCGCTGACCAATGGCCAGGCGGCCAGGTTGATCACCACCGGAACCACGATGGCCGTCACCCACGCGCGCCACTGGCGGTTCAGCAGCGGCAGCAACAAAAGCGGACCGAGCACGGGTTTGAGTGTCATGGTCAGGCCGATCGCCAGGCCGGCCCACCACTGATGGCTGACCTTCCCGTCCAGGAGCCACAGCAAAAACAGCATCTCCGCCAGCAGGACGCAGCCGTTGATGTTGGTGAACACCAGCGTGCTGCTCACGCTTTCGGTGCAGAACATGGCCAGCAGCAGGGCGGGCGCGGCCACCGAGGACAGCGTGTAGTTGAACATCCGCAGCAGCAGGTACCAGGCGACGAGGATGGCCACGGCGTTGATCAGGATGAACAGGTAGCGCGACGGGGTGAAGGGCAGGTACCCGAAGGGCGCCATCAGCAGCGTGCCGCCGGGGGGATACAGGTAGTGCGGATCGACATAGTCGAAGTGCTCGTTGTAGATGTCCCACCCGTGCCGGAAGTTGAGCACCGCCCGGTAGACGGGCTTGAAGTCGTCGGTGATGTTGCCGTTGAGCGGGAGAATGATGCTGCGGTGCAGCACCGACATGATCGCCAGCGGCCACAACACCGACCGCAACACCACCGCCGCGGTCGGTGCGCTGGTGCGCGGACGAAATGCGCTGAGTATCCGATCACGCAAGCCGGTTCGGGTCGAGTCAGCTGCCGTCACCAGCGCACCGTACACCGGGGCCGGCCTCGAACTCTCAGGCGGGACAGTAAGTGTCGGTGGCCGGCAGCTTGCCGCTGTTGAGATAGCCGATCAGCGGCGGGACCGCGCACGGCGAATAGATACTGGCGCCGTGACCGATGCCCTGCCACATCACCCGCTTGCTCGCGGCGTTGGCGTTGATGATGGTCGCCGCGGTCGCGGCGACCCCTTCGATTCCGACGATCGGGTCATTCTGCACGCCCGCCAGCAGGACGTCGACCTTGAGGTCCTTGGGCGGCGCCGGCGGCGAACCGGTGGGCCAGTGCACGCATTTGACCAAGTTGAGCGCCGCTACGGTGCCGAATTGGGGATAGAGCTTGCCCCACGCCACTACAAGTTCGCGCACGCGGTCGGGCGTGGGGCGGTTGATGGCGTCGCTGCAGGAGTTGACGAACTGGCCGTCCGTGTCGTCGACCGCGTTGGCGTGGTTGATCAAGTTGTTCAGCTGGCTGGTGTCCCCCGAGCGGGCGGCCGCCAGGGCGTTGGCCAGGTTGGTGGTGGCTTCGACACGGCCGCCGGAGGGGAAGCCAAGGGCGACGGTGATGGCGTTGGCCACCGCGGCCACTGAAGCTGACGCTCCTGAGGCCCCGCCGGGTCCCTTGCCGGCGCGGGCATCGGCCAGCAGCGTGCTGACGGCGCCCTTCGGATCGGGCCCCAGCCTGCAGTTCACGGCGACACACTGCGCCGCGAACGCGTCGAGCGCCGCCTGCTGGCCTTTCACCCGTTGCTCGGCGGCCGCTTCGGCGTTGACGCCCAGGGCAACGGGGGAGTCCAGGATCAGTCGGGCGACCCGGTCGGGCCGCGACGCGGCGTAGGCCAGCGCCACCTGGGCACCGTTGCCGATCCCGAGTAGCGCGACGGCAGGCACGTCCCAGATGTTGCGCAGCCGCTCGATGTCGGAGGCGGCGTGGGAATTGTCGTAGGCGGCGTCACCTGCGGGCGCCAGCGCGTCCGTGCAATTTGTGGTGGCGGTGTTAGAGATTTCGGAGAGGTTGGCAACCGGGTCGTCGCCGGGCTGGAACTGCGCCTGGTCGCGCATCGCCTGACGGTCGAGGCGGTCCCGGCAGTCGATCGGGCTCGACATCCCGATGCCGCGGCGGTCGACGGCGACGACGGGATGCGTTTGGAGCACGTCGGTGCCGCCCCGGGACAGCCATACCGGCAACTGCGTGGAGGAGGGCAGGTCGGAGCCGGTGGTCAAGACAAGCGGTCCCGCATCGCCCGGTGTCTGATTCGAGCGCGCGCGAACGACGCCGATGCTCAGGCTTCCGGAGCCGCCGTTGACCGGGTCGAGGTCGGCGTCGTAGGTCGCGCACTCCAGTTGCACGCCCGGGGCGGGGGGGACGGCGGCGTCGTTGAAGACGAGCGAGGTGCAGTCGCGCCAGGACAGGTCGTTCTTGGGTTTGGCGATCGGCGGTGGGCCGCTGGGAGGGGGCTTCGTCGGGGCCGCGCCTTGCGGCCGGGCGCCGGAATTGGTGGCGAATCGCGGGTCCGCGGCCAGGCCCGGGACGCAGGCGGCCAGCACCGTGATCACCGCGACGGCCAGCGCCCCCCGGGCGGCGGCGGACGTGATCTGCCGACTCATGCCGACCACAGTAGCCATCCAGAGCCATCCCGCCCGACTTTGCCTGTCAGTCCTTCACGTAGCGGGTGTACAAGTAACCGGCATCGTCGGTCAGGACGTGGGCGCAGCGCATGCGGGTTAGCAGTTGCGCCGGGCCCGTCGCGACGCGCGGAGCCAGGCCGCCGACGAGGTACGGCGCGATTGTCAGGCACAGCTCGTCGAGCATGTCGCGCTCGATGAACGCGCCGAGCAGCATCGGGCCGCCTTCGGTGAGGATGCGGCGCATTCCGTGAGCCCCGAGAGCCGCGAGCAGGACGGCCTCGTCGACATTGCCGGGATCGCCGCCCGAGCAGTCGACCACCTCGCACATGTCGGTGAGCCGACGGCCCGTCTCTGCGGCCGCCGCCGTGCAGGTGAGGACTAGGGGCGGCACCTCGGTCCGGGTGAACACCGGCATGTCGCGGTCAAGGCGGCCCGACTTGGTGACGATCGCCAGCCGCGGGACCTCGCTTTGCCCGCGGGCCTGTCGCCGCTGCCGCTGCGCGACGCGCAGTCGCGCGCCGGAATAACCCTCGATCCGCACCGTGCCCGCGCCGACCACGATGACGTCCGCCAGCTCCCGCAGCAGGTGGAAAACAAGCCGGTCGCCCGGTCCCCCCATTGCGCCGGTCTTGCCGTCCGCGGTCGCGCCGCCGTCGACACTGGCGATGAAATTCGCCCTGACCCACCTCCCGTCCCCTTCCGGGTAGCTGTAGAGCTGGGAGAGTTCGCCGTCGTCGAGTTCGCGTATCGACCCGAGCAGCATCAGCGCCATGAGCTTGATTGCAGCACGCCGCTACAGTTCCTGCATGCACGGGTCCACGTCCGGCCGAGTGGCTCGACTGGTGGATCGGCATCCCAGTGTGTCCCCGGAGCGGCTGATCGCCCAATTGAGGCCGCCGCCCACGTTCGCGAACGTGAGCTTCGCGACGTATCGGCCGGATCCGGCGGAACCCAGCCAGGCGGCGGCCGTCGTGGCCTGTCAGGACTTCTGCCGGCAGGCCGTCGAGCGCCGGGCCGGCCGCCGAAAACTGTTCGGCAAGCGGGCGGCATTGCCCGGCGTCGGCCTATATCTCGACGGCGGCTTCGGCGTTGGCAAGACCCACCTGCTGGCCTCGGCCTACTATCAGCTGCCCGGACCCGGACCGGATGGCGCGCCGGACGCCCCGGACCCTCCCAAGGCGTTCGCGACATTCGGTGAGCTCACCCAGCTCGCCGGGGTGTTCGGTTACGTCGAATGCATCGAGATGCTGGCCAATTTCACCGCGGTGTGCATCGACGAGTTCGAGCTCGACGATCCGGGCAACACCACCCTGATCTCGCGGATGCTCTCGTCGTTGGTCGAGCGGGGCGTGTCGGTGGCCGCCACGTCGAACACCTTGCCCGAGCAGCTGGGCGAGGGCCGCTTCGCCGCTCAGGACTTTCTGCGCGAGATCAACACTCTGGCAGGCATTTTCACCACGGTGCGAATAGAGGGACCCGACTATCGGCACCGCGGCCTGCCGCCGGCGCCGCCGCCGCTGTCCGACGAGGAGGTAAGAGCCCGCGCCGAGCGGGTTGACGGGGCGACGCTCGACGATTTCGACGAGCTGTGCGCGCACCTGGCCACCATGCACCCGTCGCGGTATCTGACGCTGATCGAGGGCGTGACCGCAGTTTTTCTGACCGGCGTGCACGGTGTCGACGACCAGAACGTCGCGCTGAGGCTGGTGTCGCTGACCGACCGGCTCTATGACGCCGGCGTCCCGGTGGTGGCTTCCGGTGCGAAGCTCGACGCCATCTTCAGCGAGGAGATGCTCGCCGGCGGGTATCGAAAGAAGTACCTGCGGGCCACTTCACGGCTGGTGGCGCTGACCGCATTGGGGTCGGCCGGGATCAACCAAGCTCGCGAACCATGACGTAGTCGTTCTCGCGGCGGCCCCCCACTTGAAACGTCCTGGTGCCGTTGACCTGGAAGCCGCTCTTGGCGTAAAAGCGTTGTGCGCGTTGATTTTTCTGATTGACGCCCAGCCACAGGCGGCGCACGTCCCATTCTTCGGCGACGGCCAGCGTGCGGGCCAGCAACGCCGTCGAGACGCCCTTGCCGTGATAGTCGGGCAGCACGTAGATCTTCGACAGCTCCGCGGTGTCGCCGACGACGTCGCGAACGAGCATGGCGTAGCCGACGATTCGGCCGTCCTGCGCCGCGGTGAGGATCGCGCGCTGCGGGTCGGCCAGATACTCCCGGAAGCGTTCGACCGACAGGTTGGCGTCGATGAACGACGCGATGTTTTCCGGACCCGTCGAGGGCGGGCATGCCAACGGAAACGTTTGGGCGGCAACAGCAGCCAGCTCTTCGGTGTCGACGGAACCCGTGGCGACGACGCGTACCGCCAGCGTCACAGATTCCACTGCGCCAGGTGGTAGCCCGTCTTCTTGTCCAGCAGGACCACGGTGGAGACGGGATCGCGGTAAGCGTCCCAATACACCCCGCCGCGCACGATCGCTCCGTTGGGCGCATTCACGAGCACGTTGTCCAGCGCGTCGGGCGCATCGGTGGTCCGAGGCTTGTAGGCGTCGGCGAATGGCGTCACGCCGTCGAAGCTGAAGTCGGTCGCCATGATGTACGGATTGGGCACCCGGATCGCGCGGATGGTCACGTCGGCTCGGTCAACGGTGCTGCCGGGAAAGCTTTTGACCGGAACCCCACTGCGCGTGTAGCCGAATCCGGGCGGAGGGTCGCAGGGGGCCACGCTGCTGACGGTGACGTCGGCGATGTAGGTGCCGGTATCGACCCGCAAGGTGTCGCCGATGTGGCCGATGGGCGCGTCGCCGGCCCACGCGTGAGGAGCGGTCAGGCTCGCGGCGGCGACGAGCAAGGCGGACAGGACGACCAGCCAGCGGTGCATGTTCGCATGATCGCATACGCGCTACGGCGATGGGGAGGGGTTGTCGCCGCTGGTCAGCGATTCCAGTTCGGCGATCAGGTCGGCCTCGACGCGGCCTTTGTCGACGCCGGCCCGGTGCAGGGGACCGGCCCCCGTCCTCGAGTTCCAGCAATGCCAGCAGCATGTGTTCGCTGCCGATGTAGTTGCTGAAGGCGATCAGCTCCGGCGGCTCGGCGCAGGCCCCCTTAGCGTCACGGCGGCGCGCAAGGTCTGGGCGATCGAGGTTCTGTCGACTCAGCCGCGCTGCTGTGTCAACCGTGGGTTGACGAGCCGGGCGCCTACGGCCGCCGGTGCGCAAGGGATGCGAATTCGTCGCCACTCTGGGACTATCGGGGAACCGTGAAACGCCTGCTTCTGACGCTGATAGGCCTCGCCGCCGCGGTCGGCGCGGCCGTGCCGGCGCGCGCCGATAGCAACGACGACACGTTCCTCGCCTCACTTCGGGCCGCCGGCATCACCTTTCCCGACCCGGCCCGGGTGATAGGCGCGGGTAAATGGGTGTGCCAGGCGGTCGGTCAGGGCAGGCAGATGGTGGATGTCGTCAAGGCGATCCAGGACGAGAACGCCGGGCTCCACGGGGACAACGCCGCCCGGTTCACGGCGATCGCCGCCAAGGTGTATTGCCCCGAGGCGCTGCCGCCGAGCGCCACGGCCGGGGGCGGCTGATAGCCGTCGGCCATTGAGCAAGGAATAGGCCGACCGGGGACACGGCGCAATACGCTGGTGAACATGCGCGTCGATCCCGGGCCGCTGACATGGGCCGCCGCGGTGCAGACCTGGCAACCCGACGTGACCTCGACAGCGGTGATGGCCGTGGTGACCGTCGCATACGCCTGGTGCTACCGGCGCACCCGAAACGCCGAGCACCCGGTCGAACCGGCGCAGGCCTGGTGCTTCGGGGCGGGTATAGCGCTGTGGGCGGTTGCCACGCTCGGCTCGATCGGCGCCTACGCCTACACCCTGTTCTGGATGCGCGCATTGCAGGTGCTGGTCCTGCTCTACGTCGTTCCGTTGTTCATCGCGCTGGGCAAACCGGTCACTGTTGTGCGCGATGCGCTCGGTTCGACAGGACGTGAGCGCGTCGATCGGTTGCTGGCGACCCGGGTCGCCGGCGTGCTCGCGCATCCGGCGACGACGTCGCTGGCCATGCTCGGCACGCCGTGGCTGCTCTACCTGACTCCCTGGTACACCGCCTCCCTCGAGAACGAATGGATCGGCGCGCCCACTCGGATCCTTTTGGTAGCCGTGGGATTTGGATATTTCTACGCGCGTCTGCAAGCGGACCCCGTTCCCCACAGGTACCCCCAGCTGATCTCGCTGCTGATCACTGTCGTCGAGGCGCTCGGGGACGGTGTGCTGGGGTTGGTCATATGGCAGGGAGCATTGATCGGCGCGGCGTACTACTCGGCGCTGCATCGATCGTGGGGACCCGACCAGCGGCTCGATCAGACCATCGGTGCCGGCGTCTTGTGGATCTTGGGGGACGTGGTCGGATTGCCTTTCGTGCTGTTGCTGATGCGCGCGCTGTCCCGCGACGAGAAGGCCCATGCGGTGCAGGTCGACGCCGAGCTCGACGCGGCGGAAGTGGCAGAGCGTGACGATGCCGCGCCCTCGTCGGCGTTGTGGTGGGAGAACGACCCGCAACTGCGCGAGCGATTTCGGCGCGGCTGAGCGGCGCTGGAGATACCGCGCCACTCCATCTGAGATTCACATGAATTCCGCCCCGCGGCTCAAGCCGTCCGCTACGTTGCGCGAGACGTCGGCAACTCCCGACCACACCCCAAAGGAGCCAAAGGTGACGAAGGTATCGGTTATGGCGGCCGGCTTGACGGCGAGCGCGCTGATAGTTGGTGTGGCGCTGACGGGCTGCGGCAGCAAGAAGTCGTCAAGCCCGTCGACGTCGACGTCCACGTCCACGTCCACGTCGACGTCGATTTCCGCCGCACCGCCATCACCGACGTCGAGCAGCGGTGCGACGCAGCCCTCCGACTACAGCAATTTGCTGATCAAGCCCACCGACATCGTCGTGCCCGGCGACACCTTCACCCTGTTCCAGACGCTGCCCGTACCCAACCCGGCGGGAGTCGAGGGCGTGTTCACGAACCAGGGCGGCTCTCGCAAGATCGACGACACGATCTACGTGTATCCCGACGCCGGCGCTGCGTCAGCCGCGCTTGACCAGAGCGCCAAGGCCTTCAGGAGCTCAGCGTGAAGGCCCCGCCCACACCGGCCGATGTGGGCACTGGTGGACAGATGGCGGTGGGGCCCTCCCCGGACGGCTCCAAGGCGAAAGCGATCGTGATGTTCACCGAGGGGAAGGTCTTCACGGTCCTCGAATTCGAAAGCCCCCCGAACGATCCGGTGCAGCCCGACTTCGTCCTCGATCTCGGCAAGAAACAGGATGCCGCCATCAAGAGCGGAATGCCCGCCTGACGGCGGTCGGCCCCTGATCGTTCGTCTAGGTCGTCGGATACCGCTTACTTAAGGCACGGCTCGCGCGGTCCAGCTGAAGCTGTGCATCTCGGGAATTTGTGGCGCCAGGGCAGAAGCCACGTTGCGACCGATTTCATCGGCTGCCGCCAGTGGAGTTTCGGGGGCCAGGAAGCCCTCCACCTCGACGCGCAGGGTCCGCCCGGTCCAGCGGGCCCGGACGTGCACATGCAGGACGCCGGGGACCGTGGCGGCGGCGGTTTCGGCCGTGGCGACGATTTCGGGGTCGACGCCATCGAGCAGTCGATGCGCGATGTCGGCGGTGACCTCCCAGCCGACGTGGCAGATGAATCCGGTCACCACGATTCCGGCGACCGCGTCGGCCCACCCCCACCCGATTGCAACGCCGATCAGCCCCAGCATCGCCCCGGCCGAGGACAACGCGTCCAGCCAGGAATGCTTGGCGTCGGCTACCATCGTTGCCGAGCGAATCCGCCGGCCCACGACCAGCTTGTAGCGGGCCACGAGCTGATTGCCGGCGATGCCTACGGCCGCCGCGGCGATGCCCCACCCCAAATGACCGGTGCCGCCGTGGCGGAGCAACTTGGAGACGCTCTCGAAGCCGGCGATGAGGGCACTGCCCCAAATCACCAGGGCCACACCAATGCCGGCGAGGTCTTCGGCGCGTTCGTACCCGTAGGGGTAACGCTCGGTGGGCAGCTTGCGCGATGCCCGGAACCCGACGAACACAAGGGCGCTGGTCGAGACGTCCGACAGGTTGTGCAGCGCGTCGCCAAGCAATGCGACCGATCCGGAAACAAGTGCGATGGCCAGTTCTACGAGCCCGGTCAACGCCAACCCGACGGCGCTGACAGCGACGGCACGGTTGGCCTGGCGACGCTCGCTCGCGTCGTCGGCTGCGGTATCGAGGGGGAAGCTCGCCGCCGGGTCCCGGACTCCGGTGATCACATGCATACCCGAAGCATGCCCGCGTCAGCGGCGTCACTCAACCCGATATGCGGGCTATCGGCGCTAGGTCAACGTTCGTACACCGTCACGCGATCCTGGACGCCCCACCACTGGACCGGCCGGTGGGAATCGACCTCTGTCCAATCTGAATCGAGTATGCGGCGCAATTCCTCATCCCCTGTGGCGCCCTGGCCCTCGCCGATGTAGATGACGCGTTTTCCCTTGTAGGCCAGCATTATTCGGGCGCCAACATCCTGTTGAAAGGGCGGCCATGAAAGAAATAGCGTCCGGTCCGGATGCATTGCAGCCGCTTCGGCGCAGTCCTTCGCGCATACCTCCGCGTAGAGGACTTCGTCGTGCCAACCATTGGTGATCAGCTCCTTACCGGGGTTCAGGTCGTAGCAGGCGACATCGACGCGGACCTGCGCGAGAAGGTAGGCCCAATAGCCCGTGCCCGCGATCGGATCCACCAGGCCGCCCCGGGCGTGCGCGGCCACGAAGGCCACGGTGTCGGGATCGGGAATGGTCCAGCAGTATTTCCTGACTAGCTTCTGGCGGTTCGGCGAGCGCGCCATGTTCTCTTCGACCGTTCGGTCCAAGCGGAATTCACCGACGACGGGGTTGCCCCGAAAACTATCGGTCTCGACGCAGTTCTTGACCATCTCCCAATAGGGATTGTCGATGTCGATGTTCACGCCCGGCACCCCCTCACGCTGAGGTCGTTGGTTGCCCATTCTCCCGCTCACACCACGGTTTCGCCGCTCAAGCGCCGATCAGTAGGCTCGCCGGGTGTATCGGCTTGGACTTGTAAACACGGCCACCGCTGGTAATTGCGGCCCTGATGCGCTGTGGTCGTGAATCGACGGTTTGCACGGCGGCGGCGAGGGCGCGAGCTTCCTGAAGTTCCGTGACGAAAGTTTCGGTCGCGCCGGGTGCAATGTCGCAAGGCGGGGTCGAATCCGTCGGTTGAGCCGCCACCACCACGGCGGCGACTTCTGCCGGTTCGGCCATCAGTGACCAGCAGGTGACGTGGAACGGCGCTCGCCCGCGGTTGGTGACTTCGACGCCGATGACGTATTGGCCGGGCGCCCGTTCGGCTGCGCTCGCCACGGCGGCAGTGGGATCGTTGGTCGCCGGACCCGCGTTCAGGCTGCCGTCGGCAAGCACACCGACGATCGGCGTGATCTTGGGACGCGGACCCGAGATCAAGAACGAGGCCACATTCCAGGTGAGCGAACATGCTGCCAACACGATGCCGACGATGCCGAGGACAAGGGCCGCAACACTCACGCTCCCACGATGGCGGAGCATTGCCGGATCCGCCAAATCGGCGGGTAATCGGATTAGCGCCGGATCTTAGGGGCGGACCATGTGGTTTATCGGCATGATTGGGCGGTAAAGGTGCGGCCGAACAAATCGCGAACGAATCTAGGACAAGATCGGGAGAAACGTGACAGTACGACTTGGCGGGACCCTCGTGGCCCCGGTCATCGTGGCGCTGGGGGTACTGTCGGCGCCGTCCGCGTGGGCCGACACCTACACGGACCAGGTGGTGGCCAGGTTCGGCGCCCAGACGCACGTGGTGGCAGACCCCGCCGCGAGACCGCCGTTGCAGAACGCCGAAAGTCTGAACCAGCAGATTCTCACCAGCCGCTGGACCTGGAGCCCGGCACCGCCGGTCTGGGTGGCGGCGGTGGCGCCCAGCCAGACCGGTGTGACCACGCCGGACGCCGTCCACAACGTCATTCGCGGTCGCGATCCCGAGTTCAGCGGAGTCATCCTGGTGATCGACTCCCGCGGCTACCACGTGCGCGCCTACAACGTGCCGAAGGCGATCGCCGACAGCGTCGACCCATTCATGGGTCAGTCGGCCAACGATCACCGCAATGACCCCTACGGCGCGACCAGCGAGTTTGTCTCCAAGCTGGCCGGCGTGGACGTGGCGGCCCGTGGGCCGGTGAACGTCGCACCCGCCAGGAGCGCGAAGCACACCAGTTGGACCTGGCTGTGGGTGCTGCTGGCCATCATCGGTATGGCTGGCCTGGTCTTGTTCGCCGTCAATCGAAACCGCAAGCGCCGCAAGGACGCGGAGGCGCGAGACCAGATCAAGCAGGAGTTGATCGCCGCAGAGTCCGATGTGGCCGAGCTCGATAGCGCGGTGATCAACAACGCGGGCGCAGATGTCAGCGCCGAGTCGTTGAGGGCCAACTCCAGCCTTTCCGATGCCCGCAAGGCCTACCAGGGAGGGGACTACACCGCGGCGCTGGCGCACCTGCGGAATGTGCGGTCCACCGTGGTCAAGGCCAACCGGAAGCTCAACCCGGGGCAACCCGCGCCGGACGTCGATGCCGTTATGTCGGTGCGCGATGAGGATCGCAAGCAGGCGACCGTGCGGGCGAAGAACCCAGACACCGGCGAGTACGTGACGATCAACAACAACAACTACAGCGCCACGCAGCAGCCCGGCTACCCGCACTACTACCCGGGTGGCTACTACAACGGAATGTTCTTCTACCCCGGCTATTACCCGTACGCGTTCTGGGGTCCGGGCTGGGGATGGGCCCTCACCGACGTTCTGTTGATGGATGCGCTGCTGGACGACCGTTGGGGCGGCAGTTACGACCGCGGCTTCGAGGCCGGCCGGGATTCAGCGTTCGCGGACACCAGTTTCGACAGTGGACAAAGCGCCAGCTACGACAGCCAGCAGGGCGACGTCGGTTTCGGCGGCGGCTACGACTCTGGTGGCGGCGGATTCGACTTCGGTGGTTCCGGTGGGTCCGATTCCGGCGGCGGCGACTTCGACTTCGGCGGGTCGGACTTCGGCGGGTCGGACTTCGGCGGCGGTGGGTTCGACTCCGGCGATTCAAACAGCGGGTTCTGAGGGCTGCCGCCACGAGGCTATTCGAGGCTATTCGAGGTCGCGTTCGCGCCGCCCTGCTCCGCGGTGCCGGAAGCATCCGTTGACTGTTTAGACTTCAACCCGTGCCCAACGCGAAGGCGTTGCCCGTATGTCAGACATCAAACGCCTTTTGCCTGGCGGCCTGGCCGAGCAGAAGCCCTGTCGACAATCGGTTCCATGGTGATTGACGGTCGGCAGCGCGGCGAGGCGGAGCAATCGTCGGCGCAGACGCCGTTGCACACTCGCTTGTACCGCAATTTGTTTGTCGCGCAGTTCGTCTCCAACATCGGGACGTGGATGCAAAGTGTGGCGGCACAATGGTTTTTGGTAGAAGCACACAGTAGTGCCGTCGTCGTTGCACTGGTGCAGACGGCGAGTCTTGGGCCGACGCTCCTTCTGGGATTGCTCGCGGGGGTGCTTGCCGACCTGTTCGACCGGCGCCGCCTACTGATGCTTCTGCAGTCGTACGCCGTACTGGTGGGGATAGCCCTGGCGGTGCTGACTTACCTCGGCCGCCTCAGCCCCGCAACCCTGCTGCTGTTCACCGTGGCCATCGGCTGTGCTTCGGCACTGACGGCGCCTGCCTGGCAGGCGATGCAGCCGGAGGT
The DNA here is from genome assembly GCA_963788075.1 of uncultured Actinomycetota bacterium. Lineage (GTDB taxonomy): Bacteria > Actinomycetota > Actinomycetes > Mycobacteriales > Mycobacteriaceae > Mycobacterium. The sequence goes on from CAWBFI010000015.1 coordinate 120,167, forward strand.
TGTCCCGCGCGAGCAGATACCGGCGGCCGCGACTCTGTCGAGCGTCTCATCCAACGCGGCCCAAGCGATCGGACCGGCGATTGGCGGCGTCGTCGTGGCATTGGCAGGCCCCGCGGCGGTCTTCGCGATCAACGCAATATCGTTTGCGGGAATAATCGTTGCGCTCCTGGCGTGGAAACGTCCCAAGCAAATCGCGCCAATCGAGCGAGAACACGTGGGCCACGCGATCATCACCGGATTGCTTTACACCGTGAACAGTCCGATTTTCCGCAGGCTCTTGCTGCGCGCGGTCCTTTTCCTGTTTCCCGCCTCGGCTCTGTTGGCACTCTTGCCGGTGGCCGCCGCCCACACATGGCACTTGGGAGCCAGCGGCTATGGTCTGGCGCTGGGGGCCATAGGTTTTGGCGCGCTGCTCGCCGTCGGGCTTGGCGCGCGGTTGCGTGCGAAAATGTCGCCCAACGCGCTGCTGGCAACGGGCGCCGCGGTGTACGGCTTGGCGCCGCTGGCGGTGGCCTGGCTGCCGTTCGCCGCGGCGGCGCCCATTTTGGTGTTGTCGGGGATGTCCTGGCTGATCACCTTGGCGACGATGAACGCGGCCGCGCAACTGCACTTGCCGCGATGGGTTCGGGCCCGCGGATTATCGTTATATCTGCTGGTCTTCACGGGATCGCAGGCACTCGGCTCATATCTGTGGGGTGTCGTTGCCATGCGGGCGGGGCTCGAGGTCGCGCTGATCGGCTCGGCGGTGTTGCTGGGCGTCGCCGCTCTCAGCGTGGCCGTGCTTCCGTTGCGCGCGGCCACCGGGAAGCTGAGCCGCGACATATCCACGTGTTGGACATCGCCGACGGTGGTGTTTGAACCCCAGCCTCACGACGGACCGGTGCTGGTGACGGTCCGCTACCGGGTGCCGGCCGAGAACCTAAGAGACTTTGTCGAGGCGATGAGCGCGGTCAGGCTATCGCGCCTGCGAACGGGCGGCCACAGTTGGCGGCTTTATCGCAGCGCCGAGCATCCCGAAATTGTCGTGGAGCGGTTCACCGTGACGTCCTGGGCCGAGTTTGAACGCCAGCACACCGAGCGCTGGTTGGCGTCTGACCATGATGCCGCTTCAAAGGCGGTGGGCTATACGGTCGACGGCAGCCGACAGCACTCGTACTACCTCGCTTTGCGAGTGCCCCGATGAGTTTCATCGGCTGGCCCAATTCCAAGGGCAAGGCCCAAAAAGCCGATTATTCACCTTTCCATAGGCTGCATTTTCCCCAGCAATCTCTATTGTTCGTATTCATGCCGCTTTGGGCCCCGAAGAAAGGAAGCGCATCAAATGGTCTCACCTCGCTGGCTGGCCAGACTGATCATCCCCGTTATGGCCGGCGCAGCCTTGGTTACCGGCACTGCGACGGCGAATGCCGATCCCGCCGATGACGCATACCTCGCTCAACTGCGGGCCGCCGGCTTCACTTGGCCGCCGGACCACGAGGCCGCCTCACCGGCATGGGGCGTCTCATCTGCGACGATCTCGGGTGGGGTTGGACATATGACCAGATCGCCCAGCAGATCCACGCCACCCTGGACCCGAGAAACGTTTCGTTGGGAGACGTCGGATCCATGGTGCGCATCGCGCATTCGACCTATTGCCCCAACCAGCGGTGCTGGGCGGCTCACTGCTAACCCCGTCCAACGTCGAGTTGTTGCGCAAATCCACGGGTTTCGACGCAACTACTCGACATTGGGCGACCAGTGAGTCCGCGTCCCTGCAAAAACGCTAGTGCGCGATACTGGGATTGAAGTTGTTGCCACGGTGCAGGCCACTAGGCCAGCTACCTGCGGATA